>NZ_BJYT01000079.1 GCF_007991655.1 Segetibacter aerophilus | reverse complement strand
GGATGAACATGTAAATGATTTTACGCTCGACTATGTTCGTCCGTTAAAGCATGGTCGCTTCGAGGGCGGCGTAAAACTTCGATTAAGAAACATTCCTATCAATATGCAATTCTTTCCCGGCCTTAATTCACCTATAGATTTCCAGGCTGGCGGTTTTGCTGAATATCGCGAAACCATTCCGGCGGTGTATGGCAACTACGTGTATGAAAGCAACAAGTTTGAGTTGGAGGCGGGGTTACGTATAGAGTACGTACGTGTAGATTACGAGGTCAATCCGAATCACAACACCTACAAAAGTGATGGCTATACTTATACGCAACCTTTTCCTAATGTTCGCCTTGCATACAAGTTGAACGATAACAACAAAATCTCCCTCTTCTACAACCGACGCGTAGATCGTCCTAATGAAGTCGACATCCGGATTTTTCCTAAATATGATGAGCCGGAACTATTGAAGGTGGGTAATCCTGCACTTCGTCCGCAGTTTACAAATTCGTTAGAATTTGGTTATAAAA
>NZ_BJYT01000078.1 GCF_007991655.1 Segetibacter aerophilus | reverse complement strand
GATTGAAAAAATACTTGCGAGGCAGCAAGTTTTACGAGCGCTAGGACAAACTAATCTACCGGTCCAACCCTTAGTTCAGCAGTATGCAAGTTCAAATCATTCGAACTTCCAAAGCAATAAAGAAGACACTGTAGATGTGCTTATGAAACCGCAGCCCAACAATGAAGAAATAGACAAACATTTTAAACAAAAGCGAAAGAAAAAAAGGCAATCTCATCACGTGTAAACAACTGACAGTTATGGAAGCCGAAATCATACAAACAGTACTAACAGAAGTAGTGGAAGACTTTCAGGAATTAAAGCAACAAAATGCAAAGTTGGTAGCAGTTGTGTCTGATCTGAATAATAAAGTAGATGATTTTCAATTGAAGCTAAGCAACATACAAGTAAGTGCTCCTGTTACTGACATAGAACCGATGACTAGAGCAGTAAACGAAGGCGTACTGAGGCTGCCGAGTATTATTGAGAAACAACCAAAAAGCATAATAAGGCAACATAGAATACTACTCTTTCCGGAACATGGGACGAGGG
>NZ_BJYT01000077.1 GCF_007991655.1 Segetibacter aerophilus | reverse complement strand
CACCGGTAGTATAACCTCCCGCAATCGCATTACTGGCTGCATCGGTAATGCCTGTACCCGAACCTTTTAAGTCAAGGCGAATATTGCCATTACCTGAAATAGAACTTACTGTTACATCATAAAACGTATTATTAGAACCCGCAACAGCAGTTACTGTTCCTATCGTACCAGTTGCCGCACCACTAACAGTAGTAAGGCTAAAGTCAGTAGCATCCACACCACTTACCGTTTCAGAAAAGGCAGCACGATAGGTTACCGTGGTTGAATTGGTGGTTTGAGTTAAAGGTACCTGCCGGGTAATACCTGTTACCGTTGGAGCAGTCTTGTCAAAGGTTACACTGCTGCCGTTGGTGGTAGTGGTTACCTGGGTGCCTGCCGTACCTGCAGTATTACTGAAATTAATAGTAAACGGAACAGCACCGGAAGCATCGGCAGCTACCATCGTATAAGTAGCCGTGTAACTGTTACCGCTACCTGCTGTTGCAGTTACACTATGAGTGGCAATATTTACTACCGGAGGATTAATTGCCTCAGAAGCTGTAAAGCTCAGCGTAACCACATCTCCTGTTTTGGCCAGTGTTGGTGCTGCATTGTTTGATGCAATAGTTACTGAGGTAAGCGTAGGAGC
>NZ_BJYT01000076.1 GCF_007991655.1 Segetibacter aerophilus | reverse complement strand
GATTTACAAAGATGTTGATTGTTTTGAAAAGAGCTTGACCACAAAAAATTTTAAAATTTATTTGAAATGATTTATAAGTAGTTAGACGGGGTCATAGGACCGTTAGGACTGTTTTACAAAGTCGTTTTATAACACATTTGCAATAGCATTAATGCAAGCTCCTTTTAATGGAGTCCATTGTACTTGTGCCAAGAAGTTCGTCTCCTATTAATACCTCATCAAATAAAGCGACTCGTATGGAAAGGCAACTTAAAAAAACAGGGGAGGATACCTATCCTCAAAAAATCTTTGCTCATCAATTAATAACTATTGATGACTTGCAGCAGTTCAAAAAACAACTGGTGGAGGATCTGCTATTAGCTTTAAAAAAACAAACAGGTTTGGTGCCTAAAAAATGGCTGAAGTCACATGAACTTAGAAGGCTTCTCAAAATATCTCCGGGTACCTTACAAACACTTAAATCATCCGGTGTTATCCCTTACACTAAAATTGGTGGTGTTCACTTCTACGATTATGATGACATCCAAAGATTGTTGGAGTCAGGAAAGATGAATGCGATCCACGGATAGATCCTAAAAAGCATGGTATGAATTGTACAGAAGGGAACCAAATCGATTTGGTTGAGTATCTCTATGTTTTAGGTTTTCAACTTTAGAAAGTAAAGAATAATGACTACTGGTATTTGTCCGCATTGAGAGCTGAAACGACGCCCTCATTTAAAGTAAACAAAGTGGTTAATCAAGGGTGCGATCATGGAGAAGGCAAAGGCGATAAGCTGGTTGACTTTTGCTTTGCTATACCACCATTGCCTACTCCCGGACATTCTTCAAAATTCAGGCAATAACCTTTCTTTTCACCAGCATAA
>NZ_BJYT01000075.1 GCF_007991655.1 Segetibacter aerophilus | reverse complement strand
GTTTGTAATTGTTCCTGCATAGGTGACTGCAGCATTTCCACCGGTAACATCAAATGCATTACCTGTTGCTCCTGACAATGTACCGGTACCTAATGCAGCGGTTCCGCCACAGTTTGTAAGAAATACATTGTTTGCTCCAGCAGTTGAGTTAACTGTTGTTAAGGTCACTCCTAATGTTGTGATGCCAGCAGGACCACTAATATTTATCGCTGTTGCACCAGTTGCGTCTACTGTTCCAGATGTTGTATTGATCGTACCGTCAGCATTGGTTGCAATAAGAGCTGTAACACCTGCAGTATATAAGTTGAGCGCATTGAAGTTATAAGTACCTGTTCCGCCTGTAATTGTAAGAGGTGTGGCTGTCATTCGTGCGCCTGTACTACCGAGCGTTAATCCGTTTGAGAAGGTAACATTACCATTAACGGCATTGAGGTTAACACCCGTGCTACCTGTTGTACCGGTATATGCTGATGGAAGTCCTGTGAAAGAAATAGTGCCGGTGTTGTAAGTATTGATGTTAATCCATCTTTGAGCAGCTGTATTTTGTGTTATTGTTCCTGCATAGGTAATGTTTGCAGTTACAGCGCTGGTAGTTCCATCTACATTAAATGCAGTGCCAGCGGGGTTGGTGATTGTAGTGCCTGACCCGAAAGTGAAACTTCCTGCAGAACCATTTAAAATATCAATACCAGCATCACCGCCAGCAAGAGTGGTTGTTCCATTAAAGTTGTAAGTACCGTCTGCATCAGTAAACTGCAAACCAGTACCATTACTTGCTGAAAGAGCGCCGCTAAACGTAAGTGTTCCTGTATGAGTTCCTGCGACATTTACCAAAGCTTGCGCTGCAGTTGTTTGTGTTATGCTTCCCGTATAAGTCAATACTGCTGCTCCACCTGTTACATTGAATGCAGCTCCTGTACTTCCTGTTATAGAACCTGGCCCAAAGTTGTACGTTCCTGCAACTGCACTGA
>NZ_BJYT01000074.1 GCF_007991655.1 Segetibacter aerophilus | reverse complement strand
GGCTATCGAAGATCATTTTGCTCCGGGTCCAATAAACTTTGATCTAATCTTACTTGGCCTCGGTGACGATGCGCATACCGCTTCGTTGTTTCCACATACAGAAGTTGTAAACGAAACCGCAGTAGGCGTCAAAGAAATTTTTGTGCAGGACAAACAAGTGTATCGTATCACTTTTACAGCGCCTCTTATTAACCAGGCTCATCATATAGCCTTCCTCGTCTTTGGAAGTTCAAAAGCAGAAGCAGTTGAGCACGTATTTAAGGGAGAAAAAAATGTGGACCAATATCCCGCACAACTAATTCAACCTACAAATGGAGACGTTGCCTGGTTTATGGATGAAGCCGCCGCTTCTTTATTGAATGAGAAATAGTGTAACCAACGGCTTTTAGTTCGCTAATTGTGCCGTCCTGCTTGCTCTATAGTATTGAAGTATTTCTTACCGATCTTATAATTCTCAAAAAAGTTATATAAAGTAGATTATCTATATAATGCAAGCGGGTGTACCCGTACACATCCTATTGCAGATGAGGCATAATTCACAAAACAAAAATGATAAACCGAACTTTAATACTTTTGCCTCGTTTTTAAAGATATAATAATGACAAATGTTTCTCCTAATCTCGCTATTGGTATTGATATCGGCGGTACAAATTCTGAATATGGTATCGTCAATCACCGCGGAGAAATTTTAGTAAAAGGTAAAATAAGGACAGACACTTACAGTACAGTTGAACCTTATATAGATGAGTTATATGATAAGCTCATGCCGATTATTGAAACCTATAGAAAGGTTGGCAAAATAATCGGTATTGGTGTCGGAGCGCCTAACGCAAATTATTACAAGGGTATTATTGAGTACGCGCCTAATCTTCGTTGGAATGGTGTCGTTCCGTTAGCACAATTAATTACTGACAGGTTTGGTTTGCCTTGTACCTTAACCAACGATGCGAATGCAGCTGCACTGGGTGAAATGATTTACGGAGCCGCAAAAGGTTTCAAAGATTTTATCATGGTTACCTTAGGAACCGGAATGGGAAGTGCGCTTGTATGCAATCGACAACTCGTCTATGGACAAGATGGTTACGCCGGCGAACTTGGTCATAA
>NZ_BJYT01000073.1 GCF_007991655.1 Segetibacter aerophilus | reverse complement strand
ACCATCTACCTCTAATCATACAGTTA
This sequence comes from Segetibacter aerophilus, assembly GCF_007991655.1. Taxonomy (GTDB): domain Bacteria; phylum Bacteroidota; class Bacteroidia; order Chitinophagales; family Chitinophagaceae; genus Segetibacter; species Segetibacter aerophilus. The sequence continues at coordinate 1,079 of NZ_BJYT01000073.1, read as the reverse complement.
CGACTAATGCGCCTGTAACAGTGCCGGTGTTTGCAAAAGGAGCAAGCTCTGTTATTTGCCAGGCACCAGGAGCAGTTACTTATACAGCATCTGCATCCAATACCACCGGTATTACTTACAGCCTTGATGGTGCAAGTATCACAGGTGGTAACAGCATTAATGCAACTACAGGTGTTGTAACGTTTGCAGCTGGCTGGAGCGGAACATCAATAATTACAGCAAGTGCTGCAGGATGTTATGGACCACAGACAGCAACCCATACAGTTACAATCACCCCGACAGTAGGTATACCTGTTTTTGCAATGGGAGCAACATCAACCATCTGCCAGGCACCAGGAGTTATAAACTATAGTGCAACTGCTACCACAACTACAGGTATCACTTATACTTTAAATGCAGCCAGCATTGCTGGTGGCAATACGATAGATGCAAATACGGGTGATGTAACTTATTCACCCACCTGGAGTGGAACAACGATTATCACGGCAAGTGCTGCAGGTTGTAACGGACCAAAGACTGCTACACATACAGTAACGATAACACCAACCGTGGGTACACCCGTATTTGCAAAAGGACTTACCTCAACCATTTGCCAGGCATCAGCGCCGATTACTTATACAGCCACAGCTACCACCAATACCGGTATCACCTATACATTAGATGCTGCAAGTCTTGCAGCAGGTAACACCATTATGGCTACTACAGGTGTAGTAACCTATGCTGCGTCATGGACAGGGAATTCAGTTATCACGGCAACAGCTACAGGTTGTAACGGACCTTCAACAGCCAGTCATACAGTTACGATTACGCCAACAGTAGGTGTCCCTGTATTTGATATTGCCGCTACATCAGTAAGATGCCAGGGAGCAGGAGTAGTGAATTACAATGCAACAGCAACGAATACTACGGGTATCACTTATACATTAGACGGGGCCAGCAGAACAGGAGGCAACAGTATTAATGCTGCTACAGGAGATGTAACGTATGTAGCAGGCTGGAGCGGAACATCAATCATAACCGCAAGTGCTGCAGGATGTAACGGACCAAAGACAGCTACACACACAGTAACGATTACAGCT
>NZ_BJYT01000072.1 GCF_007991655.1 Segetibacter aerophilus | reverse complement strand
TTAAGTTGGTTAAAAACCAAATAATAATAAGCACAGACAATACAGGAACAACGAGACCGCCAGGTATTTTAAATGTTGCTACTCCACGTTTTTCTTTAACTCTTAATTTAATTACTGATAGTGCTACACCTAAATAAATGAGCAAGACTGAAGAGGTAGAGAGTATGGCTAGTTGTCTAAACCCTCCTGCAATAGAAAGCACACAGCCCAATGCTGTGAATGCAATAATTGAAATGTAGGGTGTTGCAAAATGGGGATGAGTCTTAGCTAGTGGTTTTATCGGTATAACTCCATCTATTGCTGAACGGAACAATACTCTGGGCATGTTCAAAATATCGCTGCTTAAGTAACCAAACATTGATATAGCTGCACCTAAGATCATTATCGTTACACCAAGAGGACCTATAATATTTCTGGCTGTCTCGGCCAGGGGCGCTTCTTTAAAAGAGGGCAGTGCATCCCCCATAACGCCTTGCGTTACCATTTGTACACCCAGATAAATCAGCAGAACTACAATTATACTTAGCAGTATGCTTCTTGGAATTGTTTTCTCCGGAGTCTTTACTTCACCACTTACACTCAAACTATTTTCTGCTCCTTGAAACGCAAAAAAAAGTATTAAAGATATCTTCCCAAAGTCAGCTAATGGAGGTGTATTGCTCCATATAAGATTGTCGTTTTTTACTTTGGCAATTCCCCATAATATCAACAGCAATAGCGGCGCAAGTTTAAGAAATGTTGTTAGCTTAACAAGGGCGATACCCTGCTTTACACCCATCACGTTAATGATTGCTAAACCAGTAAATAAAACAATAAAAAAAGTGACTCTGAAAGCTGTATTTGTAAATATGGGGAACAAGTAAGAGAGTGTATCTGCAACCGCATTAGCCACAGCGGCCGTAGCCATTAACGAAGCGCCAAAAATAAAAAGGTTAGTGGTGATGAAACCAAAATACTTTCCAAATGCTGCTTCTATATAAGCATAAGCACCACCGGTAATAATTATTTTACTGCCGGCTTCTGCAAAGCACAACATTACCATTGTTATTAAAAAACCACAAAACAGGTAGGAAAGGATGCCGGATGGTCCAAGGCCTTCGCTAACCAAAGCTGGCAATACAAATATACCCGCACCAATAACAGTATTAATGATGTTGGAGGTCAAGCCCAGCGTTCCAATCACGCGTTTTAAGCCCTCGTCTGTGTGCATTTTATTGTGTTGATTTTTA
>NZ_BJYT01000071.1 GCF_007991655.1 Segetibacter aerophilus | reverse complement strand
ACGGGGATAAAGGGTGGTGGTGGTATTAAACCCGGAAACCAATGTTTCTTCTTCAGTTGCTGTCAGCAACCCAAGACGTCCTACCTTTTCCTCAGGCGTTCTTACAACAGAGCTTAACAGCCGGGTAAAATGCCCTGCCATCCGTTCCATTGTGGCCCTGGTAAAAAGGTCGGTACTATATTCTATGGCTGCATGCAGCCCTCTTTCTGTTTCTGTAATAAATAAACTGAAGTCGAACAGTGAAGTGCTGTGTTCATAACCTGTACGCGATAAAGCAATGTCTCCTAAACGAAGCTCAGGAACATCAGGTGTATTACGCAAAATGAACATTACCTGGAACAGTGGATTGCGGCTCATATCCCTGTCCTTTACTACTGCTTCAACCACTTTCTCAAAAGGTATCTCCTGGTTGGCATACCCTTCCATTGTAGTGGCCTTTACCTGTTGCAGCAGTTCTGTAAACGGTAGTTCACTATCTACATGGCTACGCATAGCCAGGGTATTAACGAAAAATCCTATCAGGGCTTCAAGTTCCTGCTGCTGGCGACCTGCAATGGGCGTTCCCACACAGATATCCTCCTGCCCGCTATAGCGGTGCAACAACACATTGAAGGCCGACAATAAGGTCATGTATAAGGTTGCCCCATGCTTATGGCTCAACTGCTGCAGGCTCTCGTGGAGGTCAGAATCTATATTGAAGCTCATTACTGCACCACGTGTACCCTGAACGGCAGGACGCACATAGTCAGTTGGCAGATCAAGGGGTGATGCACCGGTGAGCTTGTTTTTCCAGTAATCTAATTTTTTATCTAAAATATCTCCCTTAAGGTAACCCCGCTGCCATATTGCAAAATCTGCATATTGTACCGCTAAAGGTTTAAACCCTGGATCACGTTGTTCACGGGCAGCGGCATATAGTTCGGCCAGTTCGCCTACAAGTATCGACCTGGACCAACCATCTGAAGCAATGTGATGAAGTGTTACTACAAGCAGGTACTCATCCTCGCCCATCTCCATCAGGTGAGCACGCAACATAGCGTCTTCTGAGAGGTTAAAAGGGGTACGTATTAACTGCTTTATATAATTCTCGAGGCCCTGGCGGTCTTCTAAAAATTTACTTCCATCTACCAACTGCATTACAGGAGCAGTGTTCTCCTGTACTACCTGCCTGGCTTCTCCATCCTGCTCATAAAACACGGTCCGCAATACTTCATGGCGCTCTACAATCTGCTGCATGGCTGCGCTTAGGGCTTCCTTGTCCAGCTTTCCCTGCAGCTTTAGTACTACAGGTATATGATATTGTACGCTTCCCTCTAA
>NZ_BJYT01000070.1 GCF_007991655.1 Segetibacter aerophilus | reverse complement strand
CTTCAGTTCAAAGCCGACCTTCATTAATTCCATTATCATACAGCCAGGAGCGCTTGTGGTTTATGGACCAGTTGGAGGGTAGTGTGGAGTACAATACTCCGGCGGCTTTACGCCTCAGCGGTCAATTAAACATCTCTGCTCTCGAGCAGGCTTTATCCTTGATAGTCGACCGCCACGAAGTATTGCGAACAGTTTTCAAAGAGCAAGGCGGACAGCCCTATCAATTTATAAAAGAGAAGGGAGGCTGGCACTTATCAGTTATCGAAGGCAAGAAGTACCAAAACGACAACAATGCTCTGCGTGACTATGTAAAACAGCTGACAAGTAAGCCCTTTGATTTATCAAAGGATGATATGCTTCGCGCCGAGCTGATAAAGCTGGCAGAAGAAGAGCATGTGCTGGTAGTAACGATGCACCACATCGCCTCCGATGCATGGTCGATACCGATTATTATAAAAGAATTAGCGGAGTTATACAGCTCCTTTGTTGAAGGCAGGGAAGCACAGTTAAGGCCACTTCAGTTACAGTATGCAGACTATGCCATCTGGCAACGCAGCCACCTTACCCCCGAGCTATTAGAAGAAAAGATCAACTACTGGAAGACCAAGCTTGAAGATGCCTCACCGCTTCAGCTACCGACAGATTATAAAAGACCTGCACTCAGAAGCACCACAGGAGCCACTACTACTTTTACAGTAGACAAGGAAGTGCTCACCCAGCTGCATAAGCTAAGCCAGCAGGAAGGGGGCAGCCTGTACATGACCCTGCTTGCAGCGTTTAAAGTATTGCTGTACCGCTACAGCGGCCAACAGGACATAAGTGTAGGAGCTTCTATAGCCAACAGAACACAACAAGAAATAGAAGAGCTGGTAGGTTTCTTTGTAAATACCCTTGTATTCAGAGATGAAGTAAAAGGAGATGCCACCTTTACAGACTTACTACGTCAGGTAAAAGCAACGACACTGGGTGCTTACGAACACCAGGAAGTATCATTTGAAAAAGTGGTAGAAGTAGTTGTAAAAGAAAGAGACCCCGGGGTAAGCCCGTTGTTCCAGGTAATGCTGGTAATGCAAAACACCCCCGAGGCACCACAACTAAAACTAGGCGAACTCACCTTATCAGGAGAAAGCTATGAACATACAATCTCAAAATTTGACCTCACGTTTTTTGTAAATGAAACAGCAGGCGGTTTAAAGGGTATGGTACAATACCGCACCGATTTGTTTAAAGCAGAGACCATAGAAAAGATGATGTCTCACTTCAAACAATTGCTGGTATCTGTAACAAAAGACCCGCTTCAAAAAGTAGGACAGCTACCGATGCTTTCAGCAGCAGAGCAGCAGGAGCTACTTACATCCTTCAGTGTAAAT
>NZ_BJYT01000069.1 GCF_007991655.1 Segetibacter aerophilus | reverse complement strand
GGCAATCCTTATGCTTCTGCTGTTGACTTTAGTTTACTTACCCGTAATAATCTTGCTAAAAGGTTCTATGCATGGGATCCTTCGCTAAATACTGTAGGAGGATATGTGCTGGTAGATGATGCAGGCAGCACAGGTACTTACAGCATTACACCTGCAAGTGCCCAAACAAATATTCTGCAATCGGGCCAGGCATTTTTTGTTCAGACTACAGCCAATGCCGCAGCATCGCTTGTTTTTAATGAAACCGGCAAATCTACTGTCAGCAACAATACCGGCTTTAGATCAGGCAATGGAACAAGTGAAGTTTTGAGAACAAGCCTGTACCTGAAAAATACAGATACCTCTATACTTGCAGATGGTGTTTTAAATGAATTTAATAACAATTATGCTGCAGCAGTAAATATGGAAGATGGACCAAAGATGGAAAACATCAATGAAAATCTTTCTATAGTAAGAGGCACAAGCAAGCTTTCAATAGAGAGAAGGCCACTCGTTGATGTAAGCGATACCTTGTTCTTACACCTGGGTAATACAACCAGCAGAAACTACCAGCTCCGTTTTGAGCCATCTAACTTCTCATCCGTTGTATCGGCATGGTTGGAAGATACCTATCTTAAATCCTCCACTCCAATCAGCATGACTGAACCTTCAGTCATTGATTTTAGCCTGGCAGCCAACACCACTTCATCTGTTGCTGAGAGGTTCAGAATAGTATTTAAAACAAGCTCAACCCTTGCTTCAAACGCAACTACTGTACAGGCCTACCAACAAAATGGGGTCATAAAGGTCGACTGGAGCATAGCCAGGGAAAATAACATAAGCAGCTATGAAGTAGAAAAATCTGCAGATGGACAAGCATTTAAAAAACTAGGTGCCTTTGCCCCAACTGCCAACAACAACACCCCGGTCTCTTATACCCTGCTGGATAAAGATCCGTTGAATGGAAACAACTTCTACCGTGTAAAAGCGATAGAAAAATCAGGAGATTATAAGTATAGCCAGGTAGTGAAAGTATTGATTGGATCAGGCAAAGCAGCCATTGTTGTGTATCAAAATCCTGTGATAGATAAAACCCTTGTGCTGCAACTAAACAACCAACCTGCAGGAAAATACTTCGTCCGGTTGTTCAATGGTCTTGGCCAACAACTCCTGTCAAGAACGATCAACCACGCAGGCGGATCATCGACACAATCTATACCACTACAATCAGTGGTAAGTAAAGGAGTATATCAACTACATGTAACAAATGGCAAAAACAGGACAACAGAACAAATCGTCGTCGAATAAAAACTATCTGCTAAACCAATCAACCCTAAAGCGATGAAAAGAAAAATATTAATACCAGTTTTATTTGTTGCGATGATGTATTGTAT
>NZ_BJYT01000068.1 GCF_007991655.1 Segetibacter aerophilus | reverse complement strand
GTTCGAAGAAGTTGTCGTGGATACCTACTTTTTCAACTCCCAGCAGTTGTTGCCAGATGGTTGCCAGCTTTTTCTCTGTTTCGGTTTGAGGGGCTACATATTCTTTGCCTGACAGCTCACTTGCATCTGGTTCGGGCAGCGCTCTTTTGTCTACCTTGCCATTTGGTGTTACCGGCATGCTTTCCAACTCTACCCATAGGGCAGGTACCATGTATTCGGGCAGGTGCTTGTGCAGGTAGGTCATCATTGCCTGCTTGTCGAACTTTGTTTCTGATGATACTACATATCCTACCAGTCTTTTGTGTCCGTTACTGTCTTCTCTTGCCAGTACAACGCCCTTGCTTACCAGCCCGCTTTGCTGTAGTATGCTTTCTATTTCACCCAGTTCTATGCGGTAGCCTCGCACCTTTACCTGGTCGTCTATTCGACCCATGTATTCTATGTTACCATCGGGTAACCACCGCGCTAAATCTCCTGTTTTGTACAGCCTTGCTCCTTCTTTGTTACTGAACCGGTCAGCGATAAACTTTTCTGCCGTTAATTCGGGCTTGTTCAGGTAACCCTGCGCTACCTGTACTCCGCCTATGTATAATTCGCCCGGTACTCCTACGGGAGATAATTCTCCTGCAGCATTAACTATATATAGTTGTGTATTATCTATTGGTTTACCAATCGGAGGCAGGGCCGGGGAAGTTGCAGCATCAATGTTATAGCTGCTTACTACGTGTGCTTCTGTTGGCCCGTATTGGTTAATGAGCTTAACTCCTTTTTGTTGTATCAGCTCACGGATGTCGTCGGTTAGCTTTAGTTGTTCTCCGGCTACAATGATCTCTTCAGGAAGTACAATATCTCCACTACCTGCAAGGGTTTGAACATATTCTACCAGGCTTTTTAAAACAATGTAAGGCACAAACAAGTGGGTAATGCCGTATGTCTTTATATCGCTGAGCATCGCTGACATGTCTTTGCGACGCTCTTCGCTGATTAAATATAAACTGCTGCCAAAACACAGCGTAGAGAAGATCTCCTGGAAGCTAACATCGAAGGTGAGGCTGGCAAACTGCAGTACCCTCCTGTGTTTGTTCTCAAACTGCTTCTGTTGCCAGCTTAGTAAATTTACCATTCCGCTTTCACCCATTCTTACCCCTTTGGGCTTGCCGGTAGAACCTGAAGTATAAATGACATAAGCCAGGTTATCGCGACTGGCAGTAATTGCAGGTTTATCCGAAGGATAGGTACTGATCACTGCCCGGTCTCCATCCATTTCTACAATCTCTATCTTTCCTGCATCGACTACTTTAGACCTGCTTTTGCGGCTGCTGATCACCAGGTTTGCCCCGCTGTCCTGAAGCATATAACTAATGCGATCTGAGGGATACTCAGGATCTACAGGTACATACGTTGCCCCGGCTTTTAATATTCCAAGTACACCTACTACCATCTCTATGCTGCGCTCGATACAGATCGGCACCAGCATTCCTTGCCTCACTCCTTTATCCTGTAAATAATGTGCTAACCGGTTGGAGCGCTCATTAAGTTCCTGGTAGCTTACCTCTGATCCGTTATATACTACTGATGTAGAACCCGGTGATTTTATTACCTGTTCTTCAAATAAATCAACTAAACTCTTATT
>NZ_BJYT01000067.1 GCF_007991655.1 Segetibacter aerophilus | reverse complement strand
TATATTGAACGCGATTTGTCTATTTCAGTACCAATTCATTTGCTGTTTCAGTTCACTACTATTAGTGATTTAAGTAAGTACATAGAAATACAAAGTATTAATAATTCGAAGGAAAAAAATACAATAACATTTAAAGTATTAGATGTATAATTGTTACAATAATTGGCTGAAAACACCATGCTGAGATAAGGGAGTAATATGAAAGAAGCTTTTACAAAAGTGATTGAGTTATTGTATTTGGCAAAACAAGACGAAGTAGAGATTATCTTAAACGATGGTCGACTTCAGCTGAAAGTTCCTGATAATAAAGATATTGACCAAAAGTTACTGGATCAAATAAGAGCAAATAAAGAGTCTTTAATTGATTTTTTAAGTAAAGAGGATTTAAAACTTAGGACCGTTGACAGTAATCAAAAAATTATTAAGGCTGAAAGAAATAGTCAATCTTTCAAAATTCCTTTATCATTTAGCCAAGAGCGATTATGGTTTATCGACCAGTTAGAGGGCAGTTTACAATATCATATTACTGCTGTACTACGTCTCAAGGGAATTATGAATAAGAATGCCGTTGAGCATGCACTTAACGAGATTGTAAACCGGCATGAAATATTACGGACAGTATATATAGAAGAGGATGGAGAGCCGTGGCAGCGTGTTAAGCCAGAGAATGAGTGGAAATTAACGACTACATCAGGAACAGGGTATTTAGAGGATAAAACAGGATTGTACTCATATATTCAGAATACCACTCGCTCTCCGTTCAATCTTGCCAAAGATTACATGCTCCGTTCAGAATTAATAACGCTTGCGGAAGAAGAGCATTTGCTTGTTGTAACCATGCATCACATTGCCTCAGATGCGTGGTCAACACCTATTTTCGTCAAAGAGTTGGGTGAGCTTTATACTGCTTACGCCGATGGTCGTTCGCCAAATCTAAATTCACTCCCAATTCAATATTCTGACTATGCTATTTGGCAGAGGTCGTATTTACAAGAAGAGTTACTTAATAGAAAGTTAGACTACTGGAAGAAGAAGCTCGACGACGTTGCTCCTCTTCAGCTTCCGTTAGATTATAAACGTCCTGCCGTTAGTAGTAACCGGGGGGCTTCTGCTCTTTTTATGATTTCGCCTGAGTTACGTGATCAGCTTAGGATTTTAAGTCAGCGAAACGCGGCAACTCTGTACATGACTTTGCTTTCGGCTTTCAAGGTCTTATTATATAGGTATAGTGGGCAGGAAGATGTTTGTGTCGGTACATCTATTGCTGGACGTCCTCAGGCAGAACTGGAAGGATTGATAGGCTTCTTTGTAAACACCCTTGCCCTCAGAAGTAATGTAAGTGGAAAAATAAGTTTTAATAATCTCCTTCAACAGGTCCGTCAGACAATGCTGGAGGCATATGGCAATCAAGAAGTGCCTTTTGAAAGGGTGGTAGAGGCAGTGGTGAAAGATCGTGATATTAGCAGAAATCCTCTTTTTCAAGTAATGCTTGTGCTAAGGAACACGCCGGACGTTCCCGAATTACGTTTAGGCAATCTCTTACTTTCAGGAGAACCTTATGAACACACGACAGTAAAATTTGAGCTAACTTTTTTTATGACTGAAAGCCCTCGTGGCATTCAGGGGTCTGTTTTGTATAGTACTGATTTATTTAAACGCGATCGTATTGATCGCATGATGGAGCATTTTACTTCCCTCCTGGAATCAATAGTTGCTTCTCCTGATCAGTCTGTTGGTAGTCTTTCTATTTTAAGAGAAACTGAAGACAAACTTCTTAAGGAGCAATTTAGCTGTGCTTC
>NZ_BJYT01000066.1 GCF_007991655.1 Segetibacter aerophilus | reverse complement strand
AAAGTCACCTACCCCCATGAGGCCACGGTAGTAAGTTTATTTGAGCAGCAGGTTCAGAAGGCGCCGGGCAGTATGGCAGTAGTATATGCAGGAGAGGGGTTAACGTATGAGGAGTTCAACGGGAGAGCCAACCAGGTAGCACATTACCTGAGAAGCAGGGGAGTAAAGGAAGACAGTATAGTACCGGTATATATAGAGCGAAGCCTTGAGATGATGGTAGGCATCATGGGCATTTTAAAAGCCGGGGCAGCCTATGTGCCGATAGATACCGAGTTTCCTGAGAACAGGATCTCCTATATGCTAAAGGACAGCGGTTCACCCCTTGTAATCAGCAGTAAGGCAAGCCGCTCAAAACTGGAGACAGCCGAGCCGGATATAGAGATTATAGAGGTAGACGCACCAGCGATCACAAAGCAGCCAACTGATAATCCTGCCACAGCCCTGCAGCCCCATCATTTAGCCTACGTGATCTATACGTCAGGTTCTACCGGTATGCCCAAAGGTGTAATGATAGAGCACCGCAACCTGGTAGACTATGTATTTGGATTAAACGAACATACACAGATAGGAGAGTGCAGGAGCCATGCACTGGTATCAACCACCGCAACAGACTTAGGTAATACGGTTATCTATGGTTCGCTGCTACTGGGCGGAGCCTTACATATCTTCTCCAAAGAGCAGGTAAGCAATATAGAATACTTGCACGATTACTTCAGCGACAACCGGATAGATTGCTTAAAGATAGTCCCCTCACACTGGAAAGCGCTGCACCTCGATGAGGAGCTGCTGCTACCAAGGAAACTATTGGTATTTGGCGGAGAAGCGCTGCCATCAGAAGCAGTAGAGCAGATCAGGCAGACAGGATCGGTATGTACAGTAGTGAACCACTACGGACCTACAGAGACCACGATAGGCAAGCTGCTTCATGTAACAGAAAGAGGCCGCAGCTACAATGCAACTATCCCGATAGGAAAACCATTTTCCAATACACAGGTATATATACTAAGCAAAGACCTGCAACTGGCACCGCTGGGCATACCCGGTCAGTTATATATAGCAGGCGACGGAGTAGCAAGAGGCTATTTAAACAACGAAGAACTTACGGCTCAGAAGTTCATACAAAACCCCTTTGCTAAAGACGGCCAAAGCCGGATGTATGGCACAGGCGACCTGGTAAAATACCTCGGGGACGGCAATATAGAATTTATAGGCCGTGTAGATGACCAGGTAAAGATCAGAGGCTATAGGGTAGAGCTGGGAGAGATAGAAAGCATACTGCAGCAGTCAGAACTGGTAAGCCAGGGAGTAGTGCTGGCAAGAGAAGACAAACAAGGCAACAGGCGACTGGTAGGATACGTGGTAGCACAGGACGGGTGGTTCGACAGGGAAGGTATCCTGTCCTATCTGAAAGAGAAGTTACCCGAATACATGGTACCTGCAATGCTGGTAGAGCTGGAAAGTTTACCACTGACAGCCAATGGCAAGGTAGACAGAAAAGCACTACCCGACCCAGATGCTACAGAGCAACTGGCCGGACAGTACGTAGCACCACAGAGCGATGCAGAGCAGAGACTGGCAGAGATCTGGCAGGACGTGCTTGAAGAAGAGCAGGTAGGAGTGAACGACGACTTCTTTGAACTGGGAGGCCATTCCCTGCTGGCAGTACGACTGATCTCAGCGATCAGAAAAGAGTTTGCAGTAGAGATACCGATCAGTCACGTCTTTGATTACCCCACAATAGCACTGCTGGCAGCACAGCTGGAAGATAAATCAACATCCCAGGCAGCAGTACTTCCGTCAATCGAAGTCATACGCCCACGACCCGACAATATCCCCTTATCCTTCAGCCAGGAAAGATTGTGGTTTATTGATAGG
>NZ_BJYT01000065.1 GCF_007991655.1 Segetibacter aerophilus | reverse complement strand
GGTTTACCCCTTGTGCAGCAGAACTTGTAGTTGTTAGACTAGTCAAAGCTCCTGCAAGTGTACCGGTTGTAAGATCGAGCGCCTGTCCTGTACCATCGAGGATAACATCAGGGGTGGCAGTATTGCCAAGCGTAAGGGTTCCAAAAGAAGTTCCTGTTATTTTTTTACCTGTTCCTGCATTACTGATGGTAAGGCCACGTATTGTATTGCCGCTGTTTAGGGTAATGATGTTTGCATTAGTAGCGGTTAGTGTTATCGTGTTAGCACCTGTATTCATTGCGGGTAGAGTACTGTAAGCAGGAACGGTAAGTCCGGCAATGGTTGCAAGAGACTGGCTTGCATCCTGTCCTATAATTCTTTGATTAGCCAGTAAAGTAAGGCTGCCGGTATAAGGCGTTGCACTCTCGAAATAGAAAATGTTATCTGCTGCAAAAGTTCCGGCTACATCACCGGTTTGCTTAAAAGGAGATTGCTGGGTTCCTGTTCCATTACTTGCTGCTGCACTGTTTACAAACCAGATCCTGTTGCTAAGGGTAATGTTTACCGTTACGGTCGAGCCAATGTTGTAGCCGTTATCTATCCTGTAAGTAAAGGCATCGGCTCCTGTATATCCTGCAGCAGGATAGTAATTGAAGCTTCCGTTGCTGTTTACTGTTACAGAACCATGGGCAGTAGTACTTGCTACACCCACATTTGCAGCACTGCCGTTTACTTCTGTAACAGTGATATTCGTTCCAAGATCGTTGGTTAGTACATTATCAGTGATGGTTACATTGCCAATGCCACCGGGAAAAGTTTCTGCTACAGCAGTAGCGGGAGTACCTACTGCAATGGTTACCACTGCATCATTATTTGGAAGCCCTGGGACTTCTGTAGTAGCCACATAACTAAACTTATCAAAGCCTGTAAAACCTGCAGGGGCTGTATAATTAAAAGTACCGTCAGCGTTTACGGTAAGGGTACCACCAGCATCGGTAGTACCTGCAAGGCCTGCTGCTGTCGTTAACCCGTTAGAGCCGGTTGTTCCAAAAGAAAGGACTTTTAAATTGGTTGCGCCGTTCTTTAACCCATAATCGTTGGTAAGCACATTGCCGCTGGTAGTGCCTGCAGCATAACTATCGTCCCTGGCAAGAGCTGAAGTTTGCAATGAGTTAGGAGTATAAGTAGTTCCGGCAGGTGCAGCATTGGTAAGTGTAACTGTATTGGCACTGGCTGAACCGCTGTTTTTTATTGTATCTCTATAAGTAATAGTTTCACCGGGATTAGCAATATTGTTGCCGTTGGCATCGCTAAGATGATCTCCTAAGTTGGCACTCATTGCAGTGGCTGTTGGGTTTGCACTTACTGACACTTCATCTAAACCAACGCCTTGTGAAGTATTGGAACTGCCTGTATTAAATACCCACCTTAGATAAAACTGGGCTGTGTTAGGAAGCGATGGAACAGTAATGCTAAAGGATTTGTAAGTGGTAAGCGGCGTGGTAAAATTATAAGCGCTGCTGCCTGTAGGGAAAGTGGTCGAAGAGATATCACCGGCTGTAAAAGCAGTCCAGTTAGTTCCGTCAGTTGAATAAGAAAAGTTAAGGGTGAAGGGTGAAGTATTGGTTCTGTATCGCTCTGCCTGGAAAGAAATGTTTAATGAGGTAAGAGCCGTGCCTGTGGTATTTTGATAATTAGCCATAAGGGCATTAGGACTTGCATAAGCAGGTGCATCTGTATTAGTCATAAAGCCTGCAGCCCTTTCGGTAGGAGCGGTACCCCAGTTATAACTTCCGCCGGTGGTGGGCGAGCCACTGCCTGCTACCTGGCTCACACTACCTGAACCTGCAGCCCATGTTGGCGTAGTATTACCGGCAGGAGATACACGCCAGTTTGCAGGC
>NZ_BJYT01000064.1 GCF_007991655.1 Segetibacter aerophilus | reverse complement strand
TCCCTGATGTAATTGTCATTCCTAATGTAACTGTTCATCTAACGACTCCTCCAAAATCGTCTATTGTAAATTTTATTAAGAACCACTACACTGGCAATAATATTCTCCTCTCCGTATGTGATGGTTCAGCAACTGCTGCTGCCACTGGCTTGTACGATGGCAAACCACTAACTACCCACGCTACTGACTATAAAACCTTACAAAAACTTTTTCCTAAAGCTCATTGGGTAAAAGATATTAGCGTTACACAAAGTGGAAATCTGTACGGTACTGCAGGCGTTTCAAATGCGGTTGAAGGAAGCCTTACTGTTATCAAACGGGTGTTGGGAGAACAAACAATGCAAGCTGTTCTTCACAATGTTTCCTACCCGCATCACGACATAAAGCTCGAGCATCAAAGCCTGGCTGTGGGCAAAGGCGCAGTCATTAAAATAGCATCAAAAATGCTGTTCAAGAAAAATTACAAACTCGGTGTTTTGCTTGGCGACAACCTAAATGAATTTGAATTAGCTAGCGTTTTGGATGTTTATATGAGGACTTTTCCAAAATCGATAAACTCCTTTTCCGGCAATGGAAAGAGTGTAACATCAAAGTACGGATTAACCCTTTATCCCACCGGAGATATAAAAGAAGACCCCGTAAATGAACTTCATGTGTTAGATCCAAAATCATTTACAATCGCAGAACAAAATGTTTTTCAGAGGGCAAGCATCATAAAATACGACAGGCAACCAAAACAATACGCGATAGAAATTTGTCTCGACCGTATTGCAGCCTTATACGGAACTAATTTTAAGAACTGTGTAAAGCTGACGTTGGACTATAATTAAATACCAGCACCTCTTTCCATAGCCTCATCGTTGCGTCGCAATCACTTTATCAGTTACTCAATGGGCTACATTAGTTTCATCTAAAAAGGGTTTATATCTTTTAGACATGTTTTTTACGAATGGCTTTAATTGACATCTAACTGTCCTATAAGACCTTCTGCTACAGTTTAATTTTACACTATTAAAAATTATTAAAATGAAAAGATCACTTTATATAATACTGTTCTTATTCCTGTCCTATTCATCATTTGCACAAACTGACACCTCTAAAATTGAACAGTATTGCCAGGTAATTGCCACTCCCCGCCTATTAAGTAACAAGGTTACAATCGACATTGACTTCGGAGAAGAGAAAAGTTTTTGGAGAGATACCAGGCTCAAAACATATGATGGCAGGCTTAAGAAGTTCAACACCATTATTGATGCATTAAACTTTATGGGCAAAGAAGGATGGGTGTTTATTAACGCATATCCTGTTAGAGTAAATGAAAGTGAGATATATCATTTTGGATTTAAAAAGTTATTTACAAAATCGGAAATTGAAGGTCTTAAATAACGCATCGTGTACCTTTTTAAGTAACTAGCTTACTTAGATTATCTTCTACCCAATGACATTAGCATTCATTATACCCCCACATCTTGAACTTCTGGATCTTGCAGGACCTGTACAGGTTTTTACGGAAGCTAAATCTTATGGGCTCGATGCTGCTTTAGAATTTTATACTTACGGCGATGAACCAACATCTACTTCCGGACTTGGATTTAATAAAGTTTCAAACTATCAAGAGGCGAAATTAAAAGAAGGTGACTACGTGTTTGTACCGGGAATGAATTGGGACTATGTGGATAGTATTTCTTTTAGAGCAGAAAGGGACTTTTTCAAATGGCTAAAGGAATGTTCTGAAAATAAAATGACAGTCTGTTCAATTTGCAACGGTGCTTTTGCTTTAGGGCAGGCAGGTTTACTAAAGAACACAGAATGTACTACACATTGGAAACGGGTTAAGGCATTACAACAACAATTTCCGGATGCGAAAGTAGTGGCAGATATTCTATACATAAAGAGCAATAATGTTTACACAAGTGCAGGAATTAGTGCAGGCATTGATCTGGCCTTAGCGATTCTTGAGAATGTAAAAGGACCTCTTTTTACGCATAAAGTAGCAAGGGAACTGGTAGTATATCACAGAAGAAGTGGCAGGCATAAGCAACAAAGCATTTACCTCGATTATCGAAATCATATCAATCCTCAAATACATGAAGTGCAGGATTATCTTGTTGACAACCTTTCTAAAGAAAACACCATAGAAGAGCTTGCGGCACGGGTTGGTATGAGCCCTCGAAATCTAAGCCGGGTTTTTAAAGAAGTGACGGGATCTACTATTCTGGAATACCATACTCAACTACGTAAGGAGTATGCCAGCACAATGCTCAATAACCCAGAGTATACTATTGAATATATTGCTTCGCAATGCGGGTTTAAAACAGCGAGACAGTTACACCGGATTTTAAAAAGATAACAGTTGATGAC
>NZ_BJYT01000063.1 GCF_007991655.1 Segetibacter aerophilus | reverse complement strand
CCATTGGGGCTAGTGGTGTCACATTTCAACAGGTTAATTGTACCGGAGGTGTAAATGGAATTGTCTTAAATAATACCGGTACGGGTGGCCTCACAATAACGGGTGATGGTGGTTCAATCAAAAATGCTTCGGGAGGAACAATAAGTGGTACAAGTGGCGCAGGGATTTCAATCACTAGCGGGTCTAATATTTCATTGGATCAGATGACCATACAAGATGCTTTAAGCGACGGTCTTATTACCACCACGGTTAATAATTTTAGCCTTACCAATTCAATCATTACCAATAATGGTAATGAACTTAATGAACATGGAATTGATTTCACCAATGTTACAGGGATAGTAAGAGTTACGAACAGCTCTTTCACCAACAATGAACACGAACAGATCCACATTTACAACGATGTAAACGGAAGTACGGCAGATTACGAATTGAGCGGAGTAGCTATGGTGAGCACAGGAGTTGCAGCCGCACCAAATGGAAGCCACGGCATTAATATGAGCGCCTGGAATTCTGCAAGCATTGACCTAAGAGTGCTTGGAAACAGTACCATCGACAATATGTTTTCTAATAGTATACAAGTTCAAAATGAAGGAACAGGTACAGTAGAGGTTACCATTGCTCAAACTAGTTTCACAAATATTGGCGCAAGTGCGATTAACATTGCTCAAAATAGTTCAGGCCCTGTCCGCTTCAATATCAATAATAATCCAACCTTTCTTCGGGGATCGAATAACGGCGTTTCACAGTCTATTAATATAAACCAAGCCGGTGGGGCACCCGCTGGAGCACTCTTAGAAGGTCAAATTAGTAACAATACAATTGGAAGCAATGCATCCACCACGGCCGGTAGCAAGAGCGGCGATGGTATTCGTGTTCTCTCTGTTGGATCTGGAACCACAACAGTAAGGATTAACAACAATAATATACAGGGTGTAGGCGGCAATGGAATTAATGTTCAAATGAGCGAAGATGCTAATACAGCTCATACGATGAACGCGACTATTTTTAGTAACACAGTTAGTGTTACAGATGTGAACAGCTTCGACGGGATTAGGGCAGTTGGTGGCGCTGCAAGCGGTGATGCAGGCATAATGAGATTGGATATTTATAACAATAATGCATCGAGCGCCACCGGAAACGATTTTAACGTCAGGCAGCGGTTCTCTACGACAGTTCAGCTATTAGGCTACGGAGGCGGTTCTAGTGATGTGGCAGCAGTACAAAATTATCTAGATGTTACGAAGAATAATAACCCTTTGGGGGCTGGTACCGATTGGTTCATTACAATACAGGCACCGGGTGGCGGATTTGTAAATACAGCAAGTGTACCGCAACCCACCTTGCCCAGTAATTAAAATGAAGGGATCTAGTAAGGAAGTGGATTGCTCAAATATGTGCATACGAAGTAATGAGACACGATTATTAAGGTATAAAAACAAAAAGCTGGTATCTAAAAACAACCTAAAGAACTCATATGAAATATACATTTATGCTTAATAGAAGTTGGATTATTGCTCTGCTTGCCATAAGCACCAATGCTTTTTCTCAAACCATTCCTGCTATTGGCACCATACCGCCAGGTGACAGCATTATCGTTGTCTACGACGTTACCATCAGTACGGGGGTTAGTTCAATTTCGAACCAGGGTAGCATTGCCGGTAGCAACTTTACCACTTTCAGTACAAACGACCCTAAAACTGTAGCACCTGGTGATGCTACCGTTACGGCTGTTGGTGCTGCTATGTATTATCCAAAAATTACTGCCACTGACCTAAGTTTGCCTGCCAGCTGGACAAGTGATATAAGTGGGGGGGCAGGTCTTACACCTTCAAACTTTAGTACTGCCTTGCAGCTATTTACTATTAACAACAATATTGCTGCACCTGAGGCAAGCAGTACATGGAGCATATCGGCTGGAACCAATGTAACCCTTACAAATACCAACGGCTTAACCCTCAATCCTGCTGCCCGTCTTACGATTGGCACCGGATCGAACGTGAACCTCAATGGCAATAAGCTCCTGTTGAAGTCAGGTGCTGCCGGTTCTGCTTCTATAGGCGCTGTTACAGGAACTTTAACCAACGCTACTAACATAACTGTTGAACGTTACATCCCTTCCCGTCGTGCATGGCGTTTAATAACTGCACCACTAAGCAATGCAAATACAATAAGACAGGCATGGCAGAACAATGGGGTTTATACTGCCGGTATAGGAACATTTATCACGGGCCCTACAGGTACAGGTTTGGATAATAGTAATGCCTATTCCCTAAAAACGTATAATGTCGGATCTCAGCAACTGGTTGATGTAAGTAATACCACTCAAAGTCTTTCATCTGCTACCGGCAGCGCAGACAATAAAGGTTACTTTCTCTTTGTTCGTGGCGACAGAAATCCTACTAACCTCACACCTCCCAACACCAATGTAACTACACTCAGCAGTGTAGGAACATTGCAAACAGGCACTCAAACCTTCAGTGCGGCAGCGACGGCAAACAACTTTACCCTTATC
>NZ_BJYT01000062.1 GCF_007991655.1 Segetibacter aerophilus | reverse complement strand
CCGAAAGTGGTAAAGTTGCTACCGGCAATGCTACCCTGGTTCGAAATTGAACTACCCCCCGTATTGACAGTAACATCGTATACAACGATGATGCTGTCACCTGGCGATATCGTGCCAATAGCAGGAATGGTTTGAGAAAATGCATTGGTGCTTATGGCAAGCAAGGCAATAATCCAACTTCTATTAAGCATAAATGTATATTTCATATGAGTTCTTTAGGTTGTGTTTAAATACCAGCTTTTTGTTTTTCATGGTGTCATCGTTGCGTTGGTATAACTTCTTCTGTTTATCTTTTCGCAACTTTAATATCGGAAGTTATCATTCTTATTGGCATGCTGTTCCAACAAACCCCCCACCTCCTCCTGCTACATTGTTTAATGCGCTTCCTGTTGCAGCAGTAACAAGTTTTCCTTGAATGAAACTTACAACTGCAGCATCGTTATTATTTGCTCCACCGTAACCTGGTAGTCGAACAGTTGTACTCTGTCGTTGTCTTACTCTAAAATCAGTTCCACCATTACGACCTGAACCAGTAATCGTGTTTGATCCAACATTAAAGCAAATAAGAAAATTATCGCCTGGTGTCACCCCGCCGTTTAAATGCAATCCCTGGAACACGCCGCCTATAGCGGGGTTTACTCCGGGGTTGGATATAGTATTACCAGAAATTGTTGCAATTATATTTCCGCTATAGGCAATACCTGCCCCGGCTTGTATTTGTATTCCCTGGTTATTGTACTGTCTCACGTGGTTATTTGTAATATTTAAAGTAAACCTGCTAGTATTGTTGTTTACCGCAAGGGAACCTGAACCGGCATGCTGAAACTTCATTCCATCCCCTTCAAGAGAACCTGAATTGGCAACGCCTACAACGCCTACCGTATTACCATTAATTGTTGCAGTGTAATTGCCAGTACCAACCGATTTAACAAAGAGTAGCGCATGACCAACTGCATCTCTAAAGGTGTTAGCAGACATATTAACAGTAAAAGTTCCGCTGGCACCGCCAAATATGCTTAGACCACCGCCACCGGTAGCAATAGCCGGGAAATTGTTTGAAAAGTTACTTCCGGTGATAGAAAGGTCACCCCCTCCGGTTCCATCCGCAATTATTTGAAACAAGTCTCCGGGGGCTGAAGTGAAAGTACAGTTTTGAATAGTTACATTGACTGTCGATGACCCCAAACCCTCTACCTGCACTGCATCGTTGTTAGATGCAACTCCAATAGTAGTAGAAGATAAAGTAAGGCGATTTAGAGAACCGGCAGTGTTAGAAACCCAAAGATTGTTTGCATAGCCGCCGCTTAGGTTCGAGGTGGAGACAGAGCAGGAACCCGTTAGTTCGAGGAAATAAAGGCTGCTCTCGTTATAGCCGCCACCTGCATTACTTCCATTGGTTCCATTAATAATTGAATTATCTAAAGTAAATCCGAAAACATTATAACCATAAATCCCGTAGTTGTCGAAGTGATTCATTTGCAACCAGGAAAATGAAGGGCTTTTTGTATTTCTAAGAATTATACCAACTCCGCCAATAGTAGATAAGTCGGCAGTTGCATTTAAAGCAGTATTGGTAATATCGACACCTGTTTTGTGTTGTATTGTTCCTCCTGTACCAGCAGAACTGTTACCAGTTACTGTTAGTCCTGCCGTTACCCCGGTGTTGTCCAGAATGATCCCTCTACCCGCCGTACCAACAGCCGTTCCAGCAGAGATACTTCTGAAAGTCAACCCACTTGCTCCAATTGTTGTATTAGCGATGTTTAAAGCTGTACCTGAAGTGGTAGTTATTGTATTTATTATTGTAGAGTTATTTTGGGTTACGGTAACTGTTCCACCGCCTGTTGCAGTAAAGGCAGCGTTAGCGCCGGTGTTTAAATTAATTCCACCTGTAAAGTTTATAGTAGCACCAGTATTCGAGGTTAGGTTAATACCTGTACTTGTTCCTGTTGAACTAACAGCACCGCTAAATAAGGTAGTACCGCCGCTAGTACCTGATATATTTATTGCACGGTTTGTATTAGATTGATCTATTGTTCCTGCATAAGTTACCGGGATTGCCCCACCGCTCACATTAAAGGCTGCCCCAGTGCTTCCACCTTTTATGGCACCGGCATTGATAGTAATGCTGCTTCCACCGGTGCCTGTAACATTGGTTAAAGAAATGCCTGAAGATGCAACAGCACTATTTGCAGTATTGGTGGTAATATTTGAGAACGTCATTGCATTTGAACCAACAGCCACACTCGATAAATTCAGCGCTGTACCGGTAGTAGCTGTAATTGCATTAGCTGAACCTGTTATATTTACTGTTCCGCTACCTGTTGCACTAAAGCCAGTTCCAGAAGTTGTATTTATATTTAGTCCACCATTGCTGAAGTTAATAGTTGTGGTTCCATTAGTAGATAAGGTAACAGCATTACTTCCTGCGGTATTGAATATTTTTGAAGCATTACTAAAGTCAATTGTGCCGCCACCAGTGCTTCCCGATACATTAATTCCAGTACTGCTTCCAGTTGAAGATAAAGCCCCTGACAAAGTAATGTTGTTGCCGGTCCTGTTCACTATGTCAACCAATCTTCCTGCTGTTGATTTTGTGATGGTTCCAGCATAAGTGATTATTGCATTACCTCCACTAACATTAAACACTGTTCCTGAACCAACCAGAGATCCTGTTTCTCCGTTGATTGTTCCTGCTATGTTTGTTAGCGTAACTCCATTTGTTGCAGTTCCGCCAGCAGTAAGGCCTGAGAAATTAAGGTTAACTGTAGAAGTACCTGAGGCTTGTGAAAGACTTAATGCGGCACCGTTGGTAGCGCTGATAGCGCCGGTACTATTTGTTACAATAAGCTGTCCTGTATTATTAGAACCAAGTAAACCCATACCGTTAGCGGTGGTAATAGCCAGGCTGCTGAAAGTTACATTGCCACTATTATTTTGAATAGATACCCCATCAGTTCCTGAACTAACTGTGGTTGTTCCAAAGGTTGGTACAATGGTAGATGAACCCGAAATAAGTATGCCCTGAGTGGTAGTGCCACTAATAGCAGTGTTACCAAAGTTGTACGTTCCTGCAACTGCATTTAA
>NZ_BJYT01000061.1 GCF_007991655.1 Segetibacter aerophilus | reverse complement strand
GCGAACAATGAAAGGAACGGGGGCGTTAAGGTCGGCGCCGGACAATTGGGACGACGCGAAAAGACCTGTTAAGCTTAAACACAAATTCGCAACGTTTATTAATTCGAAGATTGAAAAGCCGTTTCCGACATTAAATCCGACTTACTCGTACACGCTTTGAATAAAAGCGAAGGAAAAGGGAAAACCGCGAAGTCGATTATCAAAAAGGAATTGCCGAAGTATGTTTCTTTTTCCTGGAAATTGTACAATCATTTACTAAGTTGTAATGGTTTGAAATCCGCTTGCTTACCCTTAAGGTATTGCTGAAGGCAAGGATTTGGAATTCCTGTCGTTGAATTAAGTTATATGGTCAAACATAAAAATCTCATCTCCTCGAAATACATTAGAAAGCCAAGATTTTAAACCGAGGTGATAACACCTGCAAGGGCGTTAAAGAGTTAGAAAACATGTGAGTTTTGTATATTTAAGATGAGAATGATAACCAATTATTTTATAGCGCCCCATCCTGCTTTAAAGTTATTTATAGCTAATTACATTTTATCAACTTCAGATGAAAAACATGTGAAGTTTAAAAGTTTTTGGCCGGCGAGTGCGGAGACGGGTCTTATTTTTCACCTCGCTGATCGCCCAGAACATATTACAAATGATTCAAGCAAATTAAAAAATCTTCAAAATAAGAATAGTTGCCTTATCGGTGTATTGTCAAACTTCAATGGTATCTTTTCTTTCAGTGGAATTTATCGCAGATTCACTATTCAATTTAAAGCCAACGGTTTTTATAAATTATTCGGAATGCCTTTTTCGGAATTTTCTAATAAAATTTTTTCTTTAGACGAGGTATTTGGAAAGTCCGCAATGCTTTTACAAGAACAATTAGTCGATGAAAAAGAGTTGTCTCAGATGGCCGATTATGCAGACAAATTTCTTTTAGCTTTTCTAAATAGGCAGAAAAGTCAATATGCTGTGCTTGATGGTATTACCGCCATTTCAAACAAATTCAATGAAGATCTTTCGTTATCAAATATTACGCGATACGCGGAAAAAGCAAATATGAGCGTTCGAAATTTTGAAAGAAGATTTATTGAACAAGTTGGTATTTCACCAAAACTTTACTCTCGTCTTTTAAGATTTAACAATGCGATAATTACAAGACTTAAACATCCAGAAAGTAACTGGACTTCCATTGCATACGAATGTGGCTACTACGATCAAATGCACATGATAAAAGATTTTAAGCAATTCGCAAACCTAAATCCCTCTAATCTTCTTCAACCAAATACAGATTTTACCAGACCACTTATTGACGTAACAAATTCGAACCTTGAAACGTGGCGCCGGTTAACTTCAAATCTCCCATACGAAAAGTTTGTGCCTGTACAAAGATTCATCCATTAAAGTTGGCGGGTTTTTACTATCCCCAGGTCTTCTTCATTTCTAATTTCGGCTTGTAAAACTTTTTAAAAGTGCGTTGCGTGGACTCGTAAAAAGTTTAAGAGTTGAATGTTCTATTGGTTCATCTTGTTATAAAATCATTACTTAAATATTTAATGAAGGTCTTTAATCTTTTAAAAAACCGACTAAATTTCACCTGCCATGAAGAGGACTATTTATCCCTTTGGAATGACCACAATTTTCGCAATAATATCCATTTTTGCTATTGCACAAAAAAAAGATGATAAGCTAAAATTGGACGAATTTGATCAGAAAGGAAATGATTTTACCACTGCTAAAACGACCACTGAGATTGATAATCCAAACACCGTCTTATATAAGATATCCATAAAAGCTCCCCAAGACTTTGTAAAGACATACCCAAGAATTACCGGTGAAAAATGGGAAATATTAAAAGATGGATATGTGGTTAGCTTTGTTGTAGACTCGATTTGGATAAAAAATTATTATGATAAAAAAGGTAGATGGTTACATTGCATTGCTCAGTATAAAGAGGCAAAATTACCAAGAGATGTAAGGGCTGCCGTAAAAAGTATTTACTATGATTTTTCAATTACTGTCATCAACGAGGTTAATACTAAAAAGAATAATAAAGAGCCGGTGTATTTTGTACACCTACAATCTGGCGACATTTTTAAAATAATAAAAGTATCAGAAGGAGCCCTTGAGGATGTGACCCTAACAAAAAATAGTATTGACTGAGGGGTAAAAACATAATTTAACGATAAATAAGGCAAGTTACACCAGCTCTCCGTAGAGCTGCTGGGGACAACTACGAAGCCAAATAAATACTTCAAAATGCGTCTGGTATTTTTCAGCCGTTGTTGGTCTTCCTTGCAGCCGTGCCGTTGCACGGATGTCATCACCTGCAACTAAAGCGCAGGTATTAAGCTGTTGCACTAACGATATAAGTTTTCTACATTGTCTTTAATGATAGAAATAAGTTTCAATCATTATCCTCAATTCTTCACCGCCACTATTTTAGAATGGAAACACCTCCTCACTAACAATGCATACAAAAACATCATTGTTAACAGCCTAAAGTTTTTAGTTAAGGATGGTTGGGTTATTATTTATGGCTTTGCCATCATGCCAAATCATATTCATTTAATATAGCAAATACAGGATAAACATCGAAAGGCAAGTGTTCAACAAAGCTTTTGAAATACACTGCTCAACAAATAAAACTTACGATGCTTACGGAAGGCATTAAGGAACTTGAAAATTATAAAGTGAAAGCTGGCAATCTGCAATATCGGTTTTGGGAAAGAAACCGGTTAAGCCTTGATTTATGGAGCAGGCCGGTCTTCTGCAAAAATTAAATTATATACATATTAATCCTACTCAAGCGCATTGAAAGTTGCGCCAATACCCCGAAGAATACAAATACTCGACGCAAAAATATATGAGAGAGGTATTGGTGATTTTAGCTTTTCTAACACACTGCAACGGTTAGCGGCAGAAGTCTCTTTACTAAAGCGAATGTTGCCATGCTAAAGTTCTACTAAGCCGGCCTGACCAACTAATAGATATTTTCATATTGATAAAACAGTTAAATATTCTAACACTCGCTGTTTGCGGCTAACTCGTTAATATATACACCTTTTTGATACAATAACCGTTAACGTTTTGAGATTAATGGAACAAAAGGTACTTTTAAAAAATTTAAATTCGCAGATAAGGGGGTCGAATTTCAAGGGTTTAAAGTTGACCCTAATATCGGTCCTGTTTCATTTTAAAAGAC
>NZ_BJYT01000060.1 GCF_007991655.1 Segetibacter aerophilus | reverse complement strand
AAAAAAAACCTCAATACTACTTGGATTCATTGTACTAAAATTTTTGCTACAATTTTCGCTGATAAGTTCGGATTACGATTTACAACGAGATGAATTTTTACACCTCGACCAAGGGCACCACCTTGCCTGGGGTTTTCAATCTGTACCGCCTTTTACTTCATGGGTTTCCTACATTATTAATTTGCTTGGAGGTACTGTTTTTTGGATTAAATTTTTTCCGGCTCTATTTGGTGCTTTGACAATCGTTGTTGTTTGGAAAGCCATCGAAGAATTAGGTGGAAATTTATTCGCCTTGGTTTTAGGCGGAACTTGTATTTTATTTTCGGTGCTCTTAAGACTTAACACTTTATACCAGCCCAACTCTTTTGACGTTTTAAGCTGGACTACTTTTTACTTTATCCTCATTAAATATTTTAAAACCGAAAATAAAAAATGGCTTTTTATAGGGGCTATTGTATTTGCCTTAGGTTTTCTAAATAAATATAATGTTGTCTTTCTTGTCATTGGAATTTTGCCTGCTGTTTTATTAACCGAACAACGAAAAGTGTTTACAAAAAAGGAGTTTTATACCGCTCTAGTTTTAGCCCTGTTGCTCATTTCACCCAACCTTGCATGGCAATACAAGAATAATTTTCCTGTTGTTCATCACTTGAAGGAATTGGCAGACACTCAACTGGTAAATGTTGATAGAGCCGGTTTTTTAAAATCGCAACTTCTTTTCTTTATCGGCTGTTTATTTGTTATTGTTTCAGCCTTATACGCGCTACTGGCGTACGTTCCTTTCAAGAAATACAAAGCATTCTTCTGGAATTTATTTTTCACTTTAATTGTATTTATTTATTTCAAAGCCAAAGACTATTATGCTATAGGTCTTTATCCTATTTACATTTCATTTGGTTCAGTTTTTCTTGTGGAGATCTGCAAAGAAGGTTGGAGAAAATACTTGCAGCCTGTGTTCATTGCAATTCCATTAATGTTATTTATCCCTTTCTACCAAATTGGGTTTCCAAATCATAGCCCTGAATATATTTTACAGCATCAACAGCCATATAAAAAAATGGGTTTGCTACTTTGGGAAGACGGCAAAGAACATGCGTTGCCGCAAGACTTCTCAGATATGGTCGGATGGAAAGAATTGGCTATAAAAGTTGATAGTGTTTGTTCTACACTGCCAGATCTCGATCATACCCTAGTACTTTGTGACAACTACGGACAAGCAGGAGCAATAAACTACTACATCAAAAACAAAAAAATTGTTGCTGAATCCTTCCATGCAGACTACATCAACTGGCTTAGATTTGACAGGAAAATAAAGGATGTCATCTTAGTAAAAGAAGATGACGATGAGGACAAAGAAAGAAAAGTAGAAATACCTCTTTTTGACAGCGTTTACCTGGCCGGCAAGAGAATAAATCGGTTTGCAAGAGAAGATACAATTGCGATATATGTACTTCGGGGTGCGAAAGTCGACGTGAATAAAAGAATAAAAGACGAGGCAGAAAGAAAGAAAAATCACCTGTAATAAGATCGGTCAAGGTCCTGTGAGCCACTTTCATTTCTCTGGGCTTTTTTACCACGTTTACGTCAAAGTAAATTCTCCCACCGCCTTTAGCGTGAAGTATTGAAAAAATAAATAGAGAAAACAAGATGTTGAAGAGCTTTTGTTATCAGTAATTGAAAAACAACGCTTGTTTGTAAGATTAGATGAAGTAAAGTAAGGATTACAAACTCGTAATCCTTACTTTGGTGATCCGGATTGGATTCTTTATTTCTTCCTAAACCTTTGATTTTCAGCTCTTATTTTTTTTACTCGATTTTTTAGTCGATTAAGTTCTGTATTAAGAACGTTGTCTTACCTATCTTAACAAAGTTTGACTTTTCCTTACAAAAATATTATTTCCTTTAACCCCAAAAAAAATATAAGCTGGACGTCGCGCCTTCGAGTACCGTGCCGTCCGCAAACATTAATATTAATGCTTTGTAAAACAATGATTTACAGGGCATTTTTGTTTTACGGTACAACATAGGTACAACATTTAAAAATGTTACACACTTATTGGGGGAGTTTAACTGACGCTCCTTTAATATTACAATATTTCCACCAAGCACTCCTACAACGCCACGCTCGTAATTAATACTTCATTGAAGTCAATCCTTCACTCGAAAATTATTTATAGGACATCAATTAAGAAGGGTCCGGTTGTCCAGTTCTCTTAGGAGAAAAAGAAGTTGAACAGAAAGAGTAATCTAAGAAAACACTAATATGGAGATTATAGGGAGCAGTTTATACTGCTCCCTTTTTATTTCTGCCTAATGATAATAAAACTAATTCCCGGCTAAGTCTTTCGCTACAGTAGTAATGAGCATATGTTCTGAAATATGAGACTAGTTGATAACATTTTAAGGAGACACTATGTAAACGCAGTTCTGTAGCAGCAATAGAAAAGGTTTGACAAGAACATCTTCAATTTTACCTTCTACAGCAAAGTAAAAGTGATAGAGTTGTTCAATTTGATGTAGTCTGCTATGTCCTCTTACTAAAATATCTTCTGCTATAGGAGGAATTAAATGAAATTGGATCGGTTGAAGCAGAGAAAATAGAGACATGCAACTCTATTAATTGTTGTTATTGCATTGCGGTGATTTCTTGCTATAAAGGGTAGCTGCTACAGAAAATTACATGAAACGGACTTTTCACTATCTGGCTGTTTAAAACAATTAGGGAAAATGGGCATTGGACAGATCATTTGACTTTTACGGGTACTAAAACAATAAAGCTACTACTATCTGATAATTGTAGTACCATCTTTACTTTAGCTCTCGTACATTTTGCTATTCTTAATCAACCGATGTTTGATTTACATTAATAAAGAATTATCAAACTTGAACAGGGGTTTAAGTCAAGGACATGATGTTATAGAAATAAACAGAGACTTTATTGAGCACGTAATTTTTAAGTTCTCTTCTATTAAATGCAACTCTCACATAGTTAAAAGAGGGGGTAGAGGAGACTAGTGTTATGGGGAGGGGTGTTTATAGAGGATGGCAGTATTTCTCTTACGCTGGCAAAGAATATTTAAGCACACTTAGTGTCCTTATTGTGCTCCAACAATTTGCCTTTTTCCCAAAAAACTTTCTTTCATCTGCTTCAGATTTATAGTCATCCAAATTATCCTCGATTCTTAAAAGGACCTTCTCTAATTTCTTCAAACTTTAGCTGGAATTATTGATTGTTCAATCATACTGGTATTGTTTACTACCCACTTTTTCTTTAAGTGACATTAGTAATTTAACGGAAGATCGCGCTGTTTACGAAAG
>NZ_BJYT01000059.1 GCF_007991655.1 Segetibacter aerophilus | reverse complement strand
AGTCCCGTTGCAAGAACGAAGCCCAGCGGTTTGAGCTTTTGACTTGCGGGTAATCATTTCGTAATAAACAAACTCCAGGAATTTAAAACAGGAACAAAGCAGTTCAATTGTTCAAACAAATTTTATTTATTTTGAATAGGCATGATAGTACATGATGGATGCAATCAATCATAATTCTATTTTTATTGCCAGCTCAATTGCCATACGAAACTCTTCTACATGCAAGTTATTCTCGGTGTTATCTTTCATTTTATTGGTGGTTTTGCTTCAGGGAGTTTTTACATACCGTACAAAAAAGTTAAAGGATGGCACTGGGAGAGTTACTGGATCATTGGTGGCCTTTTTTCCTGGTTGATTGTTCCTCCTCTTGCCGCGTGGCTTACCATTCCCGGTTTTACAGAAATCATTGGTAATTCAAGCAGTTCTATTCTTGGCGCTACATATTTTTTTGGGCTGCTTTGGGGCATTGGTGGACTTACTTATGGGCTTGGTGTTCGTTATCTTGGTGTGGCTTTAGGTAGCTCTATTATCCTGGGACTTTGTTCAGTTTTCGGTGCGCTCGTTCCGTCTTTTTATTACAACTTCTTTCCTAAGGCCGGCAAAGATTCCTTTACCGATATGATCAACAGTACGTGGGGTAGAATTGTATTGCTAGGCATAATAGTTTGTATTCTTGGTATTGCCATTTGCGGTAAGGCAGGTGTGATGAAAGAGAAAGATTTATCAGCCGGAAGAACTGAAGAAGAAAATAAAGAATATAAATTTGGATTGGGTCTTTTCGTGTCTATCGTCTCGGGCGTTCTTAGTGCCTGTTTTGCTTTTGGTATCGACGCAGGAAAGGACATGGCTAATAAAGCAAACGATCTATGGAAGGCGGTCCATCCCTCTCAAGGCGAGTTCCTTTTCCAAAATAATGTAACCTATATCGTCATCCTTTGGGGCGGTCTAACAACCAATTTTATTTGGTGCATGATTTTAAATGCTCGTAACAAATCATTCGGTGATTATACAAATGAGAAGACGCCTTTATTAAGAAATTATGCTTTCGCTGCCCTTGCCGGTCTAACCTGGTTTCTGCAATTCTTTTTCTATGGTATGGGCGAAAGTAAATTAGGTAATGGCGCGAGTTCGTGGATACTTCACATGGCCTTTATCATTTTGGTTGCTAACTTCTGGGGCATTGCGGTAAAAGAATGGAAAGGCGTTGCGAAAAAAACATTTACAACAGTGATCGTTGGAATAGCAACTATCATCTTATCAGTACTGGTGGTGGGATATGGAAATTCTTTGAAGTAGATGTGGTATCCAACTTTTGTTTTTCATAGCATCATCGTTGCGTCGCACTTTTGATCTTTTTTATAACTATTTGCCAATTCGATTAATCTAAAAATACTTTTATGAATACACAACCGAACAGTATTTCTACCAATGCTGATATAAATGCAAACAGCTTTAAACATGTCAGCTACTTGTGGGATGAAGCCAAAGCTGCAGAGCTTGAAGGTGACGAAGTGGGACTACTTATTTATCGTTCTAATTTGCTAGGCGCTGACCTTCGGCTAACGAATTATGGTGGTGGCAACACATCATGCAAAGCAATGGCTAAAGACCCATTGACAGGCCAGCAAACTGAAGTAATGTGGGTTAAAGGTTCCGGTGGTGATCTTGGAACTTTAAAAAGAAGCGGCTTAGCTGCCCTTTATGTTGAGAAGCTGCTGAGTCTAAAAAATGTCTACCCTGGCTTGGAGCGCGAAGATGAAATGGTGGAGTTATTCAACCATTGCATTTATGACCTCAGTTCAAAAGCGCCATCTATCGATACACCGCTACATGGCTTTTTACCGTTCAAACATATCGACCATTTACATCCCGATGCAGCGATAGCAATAGCTGCAGCAAAAGACGGCAAAAAGATAACCGAGGAATTATTTGAAGGAACAATCGGTTGGGTAGAATGGCAAAGACCGGGCTTCGAACTAGGGCTTCAACTGAAAGCATGCCTTGACGCAAATCCTGGTATTCGGGGTATTATGTTGGGTTCTCACGGCTTGTTTACCTGGGGCGATACTGCGTATGAAAGCTACATAAATACATTAGAAGTTATTGAGCGTTGTGCTGAGTATATCGAGGAGTCAGTTGGTAAACAATCAGCAGTTTTTGGCGGTGCAAAAGTAGAGTCTCTACCTAAAGAACAGAGACGAAGCCAGGCAGCAGCTTTGGCGCCGGTATTACGCGGCTTTTGCAGTAGCCAGACTAAAATGATTGGTCATTTTAGTGACGATGAAAGAGTGCTTCAATTTATCAATTCAAATGATCTTGATCGTTTGGCTCCTATGGGAACCAGTTGCCCCGACCACTTTCTTAGAACTAAGATTAGTCCTCTTGTATTAGATCTTGGTGCTAATGAAGAACTATCAAACATCGAAGCACTAAAAGAAAAGCTAGCTCCAAAGTTTGCCTCTTATCGAAACATGTATGCAGATTATTACAACAACTGCAAGCATCCAAACAGCCCTGCAATTCGTGATGCGAACCCGGTTATTATTTTATATCCCGGCGTTGGAATGTTTGCCTTTGCAAAAGATAAACAAACAGCCAGGGTCGCAGCAGAGTTTTATACCAATGCGATAAACGTTATGCGCGGTGCCGAAGCGATTTCTTCTTATACTTCGCTGCCAAGACAAGAAGCATTTAACATTGAATATTGGCTACTCGAGGAAGCAAAGCTTCAACGCATGCCAAAGCCAAAACCGTTAAGTGGACGTGTTGCATTAATCACCGGAAGTGCTGGTGGCATTGGTAAAGCAATCGCTAAGAAATTTGCGTCCGAAGGAGCATGTGTTATCATCAACGATATCAACACTGAGCGAATGGAAGGAGCGATGGCAGAATTCAACAAACAATTTGGTCGAGATACGGCTGCTTCTACCATGCTGGATGTAACCAACGAACAAACAATTGAACAGGCCCTTAATGAAACTGCGCTTGCTTTTGGCGGTGTTGATATCATCGTAAACAATGCAGGAATTAGTACTTCAAAAGCTTTGTTAGATCATACGGTCGAAGATTGGGACAGGCTTTATAACATCCTTGTAAAAGGACAGTTCATGGTATCAAAAGCCGGTATGAAGGTTATGCGAAAGCAAGCTTTTGGTGGGGATATTATAAACATCGTTTCTAAAAATGCTGTGGTTGCCGGTCCAAATAACGCCGGTTATGGTTCTGCAAAAGCAGCCCAGGCGCATCTTAGTCGTTTGCTTGCAGCAGAACTCGGTCCGGACAAGGTTCGCGTAAATATGGTGAACCCTGATGCTGTTATTGCCGACTCAAATATATGGGCAGGCGGATGGGCCGAAGGGCGCGCTAAAGCTTATGGAATAACGGTAGACGAATTACCCGCCTATTATGCAAAACGCACTCTAATGAATGAATCTATTTTACCAGACGATATCGCCAACGCCTGCTTTGTTTTTGTAAGTGGATTATTAAATAAATCAACAGGCAACGTATTAAATGTTGATGGCGGAGTAGCCGCGGCGTTTATGAGGTAATCATTAAAATCGTTTGAAGCTTTTACACAGGAAAATCAGGATTTAACAAAAATTCCGCGAACGCTCGTAACCTTAATATTGACTGTATTCTATCAATAACATTCTCTCGCAACAACAGTTCTTGCATTAGGGACATCAGCCGGTTGGGTTCCGGGCGAAGGCGAAGGAATTCGAAAACACGCGAAGCAG
>NZ_BJYT01000058.1 GCF_007991655.1 Segetibacter aerophilus | reverse complement strand
GGGTAGGATATGCCTATAAATTTTAATCTTTATTGCAATAGTTTTGTTGTTTCATAACCTTAAAAACAACAATTAATGTGGTAGATAAATGCTTTAATTTACGCATTCTTTGCAGCTCACAGCCATTTGTGCGAGTCGGAATAAAAGGGGTTGAGACAGATTTAGCCACTGCCATTAGAACAGCAGTCATTTTAATACTTGCCTGGTCTAGTGCATTAGAAGTGGTGCTTACATTATTTACACATTGTCTAAGCAAATCCTAACCTACTTGACTCTGCCATCTGTCCCTACGGGTCTTTTAAAGATATTTTATTTTAAAGCCTGCAATTAGGGAAGGTTTCACAGGTAGTACCGGTAGATAAAACGGGTGTGGCAATTGCAATAATTATAGCAGTTGTCTTTTTAGGCGAGCCGGTAACAGTAAAGACAGACGTAGGTGCTGCATTAATTTTAGGAAGAACATTATTTTTAATATTTTTAATATTTTTAATAATAAACGATAAATCACCTAGCGAACGTTTTATGTTGAAGAAGGAATACGAAGAAAGATATAAGGAAAACCGCACTCAAGATTATTTCTTCATTACGTGGTCCATTTTGTGCCTTTTGCTGGTATTCACTCCTTGCTTTTACGGGCTTTACAGGCTTATTTTTATGTTGAGCAGCAATTAAAGTACATAAAAGCCTACGGATCTCTTTGATCTTGCTTTATCAAAGTCTCTTCAACTTTAATTATTCTTATGCCCTCTTTTATCATGATCAACTTTAACTACCGTGGATTGTCCCTTCTTATTCCTGTTAGTGTTCGTGATGCTGATTCGAAATTCTTAAATCCTAACATACCCGCAGTTCGCCATTTTATAAATCGATGATCTCCTTCTATCCTACTATTTAGATACTTGCATTGCCTAATTCTTATTCTCTTTAAACGCCTCTTATTGTAGGTTCTGATCGCTTCCCTGTTCGCTCCACTCTTATCTATGTTAATCACCTTCGGACAGCCATTATTACTGATTGCCCTTAGCAGAAACTTATGTGCTGCCAGCCTATTTCTCCTTTTTGTTAATAAAAAATCTACCGTATTTCCTACCTTATTGACAGCTCTATACAAAAACATCCACTCCCCTTTTACCTTAATAAAAGTTTCATCCATCCTCCAGCTATTAGTTATTGATTTCTTTCTCTTCGTAAAAGCTTCTTCAATTAATGGAGTAAATTTATATACCCATCTTTGTACTGTAGCGTGATCTACTGCTACTCCCCTCATAGATAATAACTCCTCTATATCTCCATAACTTAAGCTAAATGTTAATTTAAAACGGACTGCCTGAAGAATTAATCTCTTTAGAGAAACAACAATCTTTAAACATCTTATAAAGTAAGCCCTTAGTTTGATTAATTAAGCAGATGCGACAGAACCCCTTATTTTGCTTTGTAAGGCTTCTTTGATTTACTTGTTGCTTCAGTTCTTTTGCGGCTTTTTCCATTTCATAAGCTCTTAAAAGTATGTCAAGTTTCCGTTGATTTTCTTCTTCTTTTGCAATTACATTTTGGCTCATATTTACATCCTTTATGTAAAGACTGTCCACAAAGTACAAGGCCTTGCATAAACCTTTTCCTGCATGCAACTTCAGATAACGGTATTTAGTATCATTGGCCTTGTACACCTCCAAGGATCCATTTGTAAGATACCAACCAGTTGACAAAAGGCAAATGATTAGAAACAAAGCAGCAGTTACCCACAATATTTTGGACGCATGATGGTGATGAATAATTTCTTTTTTCACAGGCCGCTTTAATAAGTCTATAGTAGTAACAAGGTTTAATGATAACTCTCGAATTTCCGCTACAGGAAAACATATGTTTTGAACATCACTTCTTACAGCATCAACCTTAGTAATAATTACACTCATTGTTTCCGATTGTCTACTTATAGGTTCAAGCTTTTCATCGAGCTTATCAATTTTTCTTTGCTGCTCATTTAATCTATCAATCATTGAAACTAATAATGCTTCACTCATAACCTCATTTTTTTTCGTTTATGATTTATAATCGTCTTTGAGAAAGTTTTTTCTTCCTTCGCTTATTCTCATTCAGCAATTCAGTTGGTGGTAACTCAGGATTTTCTTCTGGCTTAATTAATATCTCTATCAAATTCTCCATACCTTTTGTAACCGTGTTTTGTTGCCTCATACTTACAAATTGATCTGGGATTGATGGACCTTGTTGTCTGGTTCCTTCAGCAACTCGTGGCTTTATTTCTTGCAATTGTTTTTGATTTGTTGCTATAGCCTTTTCAAGATTTCCTAAAGAAAATTGGCGATCAACTTTGCTCCCTTTAAAACAATACTCCCCTATTTTAAAACTTATTCCCTGCTTTTCTAATGTCTGTCCTTTGTACTTATATTGTACCTCTATGCCGCGTTGCTGTAACTTCTTTTCCAGGTCTTTTAATGATTTACAGTGAGGTAATGCCTGTATAATTTCTTTATAGATCTTGTACTTATTTGCTTCAGATTTTCGTAATGCTTCGAAGTTTGTTAGTTCGATATTTTTGCTTACCGCAGGAACAAGATCGTGTTGTTGTGTCAACTGTTGTGCTATCTTCTTTCCCAGAAAACCTAAATAACTATCGGAGATTGATTTGCCATTGTTGTTGACCATGTTGGCAACAATATGCAGGTGAAGGTGTTTCCGATCCGTATGTTTAGTAATTGCATATTGGGTGTTCTCGATACCAAGTTTTTCAAGATATTCCTTTGCAATCTTCACCATCTTTTCATTGCTCAATATCTCTCCGGGATAAAAACTCAATGAACAATGAAAGCAGGCTTTTTCTTTTTGGGGCCGCATTTGTTGCTGCATTATAAAATCATCTGACATTAGTTTATAGTCATGACCTCTTACTCCTTCACACTCCAAAACTTTAGCACCTTGTTTATTTACCACATACCTACAGGCATGGGAAAACGAGTGGCCGGAATACACTTTACTTAGCATAATCAAACTTTTTTAACAGGTCATCTAAACGGTTACGGTATGCTTCAAAATGAAAAACAGTTGTCAACATTCCTTCTTTATAACTGTTTTTTGTAAGCTGGTTAAAATTGTTTGACATGCCTACAATCTGCCTGACAAATTGCCTTTCCTCTTCTGTAAGCCGTATTTTCACTTCTCCATTAATTGCAATCTCCCGGATATAAGCGGAGGCTTTAATGCCTGCTTTTGAAGCCTTATTTCTGATAATAAAGTACTCCGCTTTAGTAAATCTTATAGAGGCTCTTATTTCTTTCTTAATGGCTTTCACTGGCCTTCCGGCCTGCTTTTTAAGGGTACTTACTTTTTCCATATGTTCTATGATTTAAGCTTTAACAATGTCCTTTCTTTTGCGACCGACGGGAGCAAAAGCGAGCCAAGCGTTGATAAAACATTTATGTTCGACATCAACACCGCTCGCCTTAAAAACTCCAAAGAGTCTTATTGCTGGCGGTGTTGATACTATTTTTATCAACTTATGACTATTGATAGATTTTATTTTGATACAGGCCTTCAGCAGTGTCAATAACTACACTTTCTGCAAGGCTCTCATATTTCAACAAGTAGGGTTTTAAAAATTGATATAATGCCCATTTCGAGAATACTATATTCTGCTTATCCTCTTCTTTCATTTCCGCATCCATTAGTGAAAAAAGAGGAACTTTCACTCCCAGTAAATCTGTCAGTATTCACACTTGCTCTCTAAATAATTTTACCTTAACATTATTACTAATTGTTTCTTTATCGTAGCGCG
>NZ_BJYT01000057.1 GCF_007991655.1 Segetibacter aerophilus | reverse complement strand
GAATAATCCCAGCTATTATTCATTTTCTTGCATCAAATTTTTGAGCTACTAGTTCCAGCTGTTACTCTTTACCAAATATCCTTAAGATCCTTTTAATCCCATAAATTCCAGTTCAGACAATCCTTGCATTGAGTAAATCTCATTTCAGACATTTCCTCACAATCCTCTTAATCCATTCCTATCCAGGTTCACACAAATTTCTCCACTCCAAATTTCAAAATCACTGGTCCGATTAATCCCGATTCTAGTAAGGGAGAATCTTTACGATAGTGTTTCCATGTCGTAAAAGTGACGCGGCCGTCTGCCGGCTTCGGTTGACCTTGTTTATACCACTCCGGTAGTTCTGTAATGCCGCCGTTGCTTAAGGCGGCAAAAGGGCTGGTATCATTTGAAGGAGCTGGAAACTTGTACATCTCAGGCACCATCTCATCTCCTATCAACCGGTTCGGCCACAAGTTGGTGACCTTAATTATAAGTTGGTTAACTCCGGTTTTCAAACTTTCTGTTATGTCAACTTGATAAGGTCTTTTCCATAAAATGCCTAGATTTTTACCATTCACCATTACTTCAGCAATAACCTCTACCCGACCAAGATCTAAGAATGTTCGCTTATTAACTGGCGTTGCATTGGCAGGTAAGTTAAAAGACTTTGTATAAGAGCACGTTCCTGAAAAGTACTTAACTCCATCTTCAGAATGCAGATGTAAAGAGATTAATTCGGTTAGCATTATTTCCTTTGGTGCTCCCATATTTTCGGGGAAAGCA
Organism: Segetibacter aerophilus; assembly: GCF_007991655.1. Taxonomy (GTDB): domain Bacteria; phylum Bacteroidota; class Bacteroidia; order Chitinophagales; family Chitinophagaceae; genus Segetibacter; species Segetibacter aerophilus. The sequence goes on along the minus strand of NZ_BJYT01000057.1, from coordinate 3,617 downwards.
ACTTTCCATGATCCACTTAATGCAATTGGTTTATCGATACCTGCAACACGAAAGGGAGTTGTATTGCCGGATTTATTCTTAAACGAATAATTTCCGTTTTCCCAAATGATGATACTGTTTTTGCCATTCACCATTTGTTCTACAACCGGCGCTTTGTAAGCCTCAGGCAATATTTTATTTTGCGAGAGTTGAAGTATTCTATCGTCAGTTAGTGCTTCGGTAAATAATTCAGGTTCGGTCATATCACCGTTATAATAGGAAGCACCGTCTCTTAAATGAGCTTTGCCTATACCCGGATGCATAACAACTTCAGCTTTTTTGCCTTGTTGAACAAGTTTGCCATTTACGTACACTGCAGGCACTCCATCTTTATAACTAACTGCAACATGTGACCAACCAGAAATTTTAACTGGAGCTGCTAAAGTAAGTATTGGTTTACCTGCTCCTCTTGTCCAGATCACAACGCCATTTCTACCTGCAGTCATGCCACAAGTTTGATGTCCCTTACCGTACAACTCTTCTCCCGAAGGGGGGTAAATAGCGTAATAATCAGTCCATGCATTAGCTGCCACATTTCCTGAAAAGTCACGGGCACCTAGCATTACATCCATTTCAGGTTTTACCCATACGCTGATCGTAAAGTTGTTCGTAACGCCTTTATGCAACTTCTGTTCAACAATTGGAAAAGCTTTTGTTGTTAAGACTGGCTGGCTGTCTTTAATTATTTCGTGAATGTGATTGCTTGTAGCCGGAGTACGAAACACAATGAACATAGAACCACAAGGTTCTAGTTGCAGGGGAACTTTTGTGCGACCGTCACTTATTTCAAAAATGGAAACAGGAGTTATTTTGCCTGTGTTAGGATCCCACAATTCCGGCTGCTTGCCTTGCATTCTAAAAGTGCAAACAAGTTGTTCAGCTGTTCGTCTTTGATTCGCTATAAAATACACTTCGGTATTACTAATGCGTCGATGAATATATTTAACAGGCGCATCTCCTGAAAGCGAAGAAACTTCGAAATCAGCTTGTAGGTTTATTGCATCTAAAACTGGCTTAAGTGATGTTGTTGAAAATACTCTACCCAAGCCTACCGTCTTTCCTGAAGCTCCCGTTCCCTCAGTTCCGTCCCATAGTTCACTTACTACCCGCTTAAATTCGGTGTCGTTATTTGTGTAGCCTCCTAATCCTGGTGTTTTCAATGGTCTTAAGCCTACCAGTACCATTCCCTGGTATACCAGGTCCCTTAATTTTTTTATCACTTCAAGAGAAACACTTTCATGGTTCTGAAATACAAAAACTTTATAGCTCATTCCATCTGGTAATACCGCTCTGCCGTTTTGTACTTTCAATCTTTTTATGACCGTTTCCGGATTAATCAAATCATAATCGTAACCTTCCGGTGGTGCTGGCGTTAGTTCATCAGCATTTGTTTTGGTATAAACCGCGACATCTTCTCCCGTAAAATATAGAAGATCAGCTACAAACAATCCTTGCTGCAACAAGGACTGGCAGCGGCCCATATACTTCATCCAGGCCCTCCCAGGGTTCCACCAGGTATTTGTTCTGTCGAAGTGTATACCCCAAGGGCCCATGGTCATACCCGGCAAAGCTGTAGGATGTGGCTGATGAGCATACCTGTGAAAGATCACCCTGTTCAATCCCTGGGTATACATTCTATCTCCCAAGGGCTTCATAAGGAAAGGATACTCCTGCCACTTTGAAGATGCAGGCTCACTTGTGAAAGCTTCCGCTCCAACTATTTTCTGCCCGTTGATATGAACAATCGATGCAGCTAGTTTGGTCGTTCGCCTCATGGTTATATTATTCTGGAAAATTGATGAGAGCCCGTTCCAAAATTCGCCCATGTTTACATCTACCTTGGCACCTACCTGCATTTCCTCCATTGGTCCGCGGTCGTACGGTTCGGTGTAGGCAATTATTTTATTCTTTCGACAAAGCTCTGCAAACCGCCCATAATAATTATCGGCTAACAAGTCTGCCTGGGTACGACGAACGTCCCAAAGAAAACGGTCTGAAAGTTCAGCGCTACCAACAATACGCCCTGTCATAGCAGGTAAATATTTCTTCAGGTCATAGCCATTACGCTTTTGAAACTCCGCTGAAAATTGTGCCGTCCAATTTTGCATTCCGACTTCCCAGCTATCTATCAGCAATCCAACTTTTCCTTTAGCCGCAATTGGACCAAGGGCTGGCAGCAAATTCTGCATCATCTCATTAAAATGAAAATCAATTGCTGCAGCACTAAATTTATCACACTCAAGACCGATGCCTGTGTCAGGTGCAGACCGGTTCATGGTTCCAATAGGCGTATTCCCAACTCGTAAAATGGTCCAATTTCCGGCAGGAGCATTCCAATCTAACTTGCCATCTTTGTTCATGTATTGGCTTATATCCAACACAGTATCAGGGTTGATAACACTGGTTTTTGATGCTTCTTTGTTCGTTTCCTTTACAGGTTCGGTTTGCCAAAAGCCGCCCGTATAATTCGCTTTCGACTTCCAGTTAGTTATTTTGTCTGCTCCCGAAAAACGCAACTGAGAATATTGGCGTGGTTGGGAAGAAGCCAATCGAAAATGTTTTGCTTTGATAGCGGGAAATTCGGCCGTCACAAAAGCCGGTCCGGGAACAGCTCCAAAACCTCCGCCTACATTTATGCTGGTTACTTTTGTAAAAGCAACGCCATCATCTGAAGATTCTAATGTGATAGAATTTCCTCCAAAACCACCGGGGCCGGCTGGTGCAAGTGCAGCGACGGGAGCCGCTATAAAGGCTATAGAGCTGGCTTCATAAGCATTATTAAAATGAAGTTGTAAGTAAGCAGGCTGATTAGTTCCGCCTGCTTGAACAACTACTCCATCAGGATCATCAGCGAGGTTTTTAAAATCAATGTTGGTAGTACCTGCAGTAGCCTTACTTAGGAGGTTTTGAAGAGGCATTTCTCCGGGAAGCGAAGGAAATGCAAGCACACATTCATCACGATAATAGTTCAGCTTTGTAAAAGGCTGAGGCAACTCAATATTAGTTTGCTTTCCACCTGCAATAAAAGACTCGCTCCATGATACTTGTTGCATCGCTAACTCAGGAGTAATCCAGGGTCCACCGCTGGATGACCAGCCGGGGCAATTGTGCATCGTAAATTCAAGACCTAACCTTTCAGCTTCTTTTATCGTGTGCTTTTTAAGCTCTATCCATTCAGGGCTTAAATATGTAATTGGACCTTTTGGAATAAGGGTACCTGCATCGAAGTTCTGAAAACCACCCACACCAACCCGTTGCATGGCTTCAAGGTCAAGTGTTATGCCTTCCTTTGTAACGTTTCCATTCATCCAGTGCCACCATGTTTGTGGTTTTGCTGAGGCCGGTGGATTAATAAAACTATCTTCTAAAGCTGAAGCCTTTTTTTGGCTAAAAGCCTGGACAATACCTGTTGGGGTAATGACTGTTACTAACCCTGTTAGACCAGTTGTTTTTAGAAACGAACGTCTTTTCATTAGTGGAATTAAACATTTTCATTCACCTGCAAACGAGAGGTTCTCAAAGGTCCTTGTTCGGAGATTAAAGCTCAAGCCGCTGGGCTTCGTTCTTGCAACGGGACT
>NZ_BJYT01000056.1 GCF_007991655.1 Segetibacter aerophilus | reverse complement strand
CCGGCTGATGTCCCTTATGCAAGAACTGTTGTTAGTGAGCGAATGTTTTTACAATAGCGTTCTTTGGCAATTACTTTAGTTGTTTTTTACAATAGTTATAACAGGGCTATAAATTAGAACGGAGCGTCGCAACGAATGTTAAATAGAATTGGTTTTGACTGGTTAATAATAAAATATTAAGGGTTAATACAATTATTCACTTTGGGCAAAACGCTTCGATTTATGTTGTTACTAATCTATCGACTACTGCTCATTTTATTTGCTATAAAATCGAGGGCAGCGGCATCAGGGATTGAGACTGCTTTTTGCGTAATTCCTAAATCCATTATTTTTTTATTGTTAGTAATGTATGCAGGCCAGTCGGGGAGACCTTTAGCATTAGGGTTACCGGTAGTAATAAAGTTGATCCAGTAGGAAGACATTACTTCGGCAAGTTTGTGATCTTCGGGTTGCCAGGGGCGATTAACAAATTTCAAATTGTTGTACGCATAGGGCACCTCGCCGGTATGAAAGGCTCCATACTTTACATACTCGCCTGTTGCCGGAACCTTTCTGGTGAAGCGATATACATAGACCTTTTTGCCTTGCTGGCTTGCGACGTTTGCCCAGGTATAATTTTGTGCACCAAAAATCATATCGCGGGAAAGATTGAGTTGAGCCGTAGCAGCCTCAGCATTGGTTGAAGCAGGATAATGTTTGAGAAAGTTGGTAGAGTCGGCGCCATATCTTTCTGACACTTCTTTACGAAAATCAGCAGCATTTTTAATAGGCCCAAAAAGCAACCCTTCGTCCTGGTTCCAACCGGTCAGAAGCGATACATCATTTTGCTTATGCCCGGCAAAAATTTCGGCTATCGTTTGAGGCAAAACATAACCATCGACAATTGGTCCTCGCTGGCCTTGAGCCTTTTGAAACAACTCCGCTGCTGACATATTTCTCAGCGCTGCAATACCGGGAACATTTACTTTTTCAGCCAGTTTTATGCCATCTTGTTCTGCTTGTAGTAGTGTTGAAGATCCTCTTGAAAAGTTTGCACCGCTCTCGGCAATTGCTTTTGTAAAAAGTCCTTTTGCCAGGGGCGTTGCTACCATACAATTCACACTCATTGATCCTGCTGATTGTCCCGCGATAGTTACATTAGCAGGGTCGCCACCAAAAGCTACAATGTTTTTTTGTACCCACTTAAGCGCTGCTACCTGGTCAAGTAAACCATAATTGCCGGAAGCATGGTAAGGAGCTTCTTTGGTAAGTTTAGGATGAGCGAAAAAACCAAACACGCCGACACGATAATTGAAACTTACAAAAACAACCCCTTTTTTAGCCAAAGCTTCACCATCGTATATCGGTACTCCACCTCCACCACTGTTAAAGCCACCGCCATAGATCCACACTAGTACAGGTCTTTTTTCTTGGCTTGTCTTAGCACCTGTCCAAACGTTGAGGTATAAACAATCTTCGCTGATTGGTTCTTTCGGAATTAAAAACTCTTCAGACCACATGCTAAATGCTACCGGTTTGGCCTGCATTGGGCTTGGTCCAAATGCATCACATTTTTTTACGCCTTGCCATGGTTGCATGGGTTGAGGTGCTTTCCATCGTAAGTCTCCAACAGGTGGCGCAGCAAATGGAATTCCCTTAAAAATGAAAATATCTCCTGTTGCATTTGTAGTACCAGATACCAAGCCGGCGTCTGTTTTTACAGTTTCAAAAGGCTTAGTGAAAGGCTTGTAAGCAAGCGCTATTGTGGCGCAACTAATCAAAGCCATGAAAGATTTAATAAAAGCGTTCATATGGCAAGTCAGGGTTAATACAATTGATCCTTACATTCCAGGTCTTGCAGATGCTATCTTTAGCAACTCTGCATCAGGACGATTTGCTACCCGGCTTTGACTATCAAATATCATGGTAGATCCTGTTGCTGCTGTAAACATTGGCCAAGTTGGTAAGCCGCTTGTATTCGGATTTCCTGTCTTGGCAAAGTTAATCCACGCACCACTCATTTTATCCGCCAGTGCATGCGCATCTTTTCCGCCGCCGGTCATTTCTTCACAACGATCTATATTATTAAAAACAAAAGGAAGTTCCATACAATGCATTGCTTTATAAATGCCGTCGTTCACAGGAGACTGCCATGCAAAGAGATACATGTAAACAGGTGCCGTCCCGGCTGCCGCTTTTGCGGTCGCCTGGTTTATGGCACCTTGGCGGAAGTTAATATCAAGATCAATATAATCCGAAGGTTTAACTGTATTTGGATAAGCTTTCTTTACAGCAGAAATGTAAGCTGTAGATTGCTGTCCGTACATTCTTTTAAGCCTGCTATTCACCGTATCCATACTGATGCCCCTGTTAGTAGGATTAAATGGAGTGAACTCATTTTTAGTAGTTCCAACTAATAACGGGATGCTTTTAGACAACTCTACTGCAGCCGCTTCTGAAGGTTGATAAGGCAAAAAGTCACCGTCTAATACTGGTCCCCAACCTAGTCCAAAACCAGCTGTTGTTTTGCCTTGTGCACGCAGATCATCCTGTACTTTTCTGATGGCTTTTTTTCCTGCAGCGTTTAAACGCTCGTAAGAGATCTTTTGCAATGAATCAACCTGTGCCGGTTGTAATTGCAATTCATCCAATAAAGCTGCTGCTACCTTTTGAGAAAGTGATTTGTCAGTAAAATTTGTGAGATAGCTTCCACTTTGCACAATTGCTTTATGAAAAAGGCCTTTTGCAGATGGTGCATTCATTAACGAAGTTACCTTACCACCGCCACCTGACTGACCAAAAATGGTCACGTTATTTGGATCGCCACCAAACTTTGCAATGTTGTCTTTTACCCATTGAAGAGATGCAACGAGGTCAATCAAGCCCGCATTAGCTGAAGCTTTGTATTTTTCACCATAGGCGGACAAGTCAAGAAAACCTAAGATATTTAAACGATGGTTTACGGTAACTACAACCACATCGCCCTTTCTTGCCAGGCTCTCTCCGTCGTAAGATGGCAGTTCAACAGTAGAACCTGCAGTAAATCCACCGCCGTGAAACCAAACCATTACAGGTCGCTTTTTGCCATCATTGATTTTCTGCGACCAAACATTTAAAGTCTGGCAATGCTCATTTGAATAACCGAGGTCATGATGGAAAGGAAATTCAAATTCATCAAATACTGTAGTGGTCACATCAGTAGGACATACCGGCCCATAGCTCATAGAGCTACGTTCATTTTTCCATTCAGTTGGTTTTGCTGGCGGCATGAAACGCTCGGAATAAGCGTAGGGTATCCCTTTGTAAGTAAAGATGCCGTTGTGAATATAGCCGCGCACTTTACCCGTGTTGGTTTCTGCAACCGCTATGTTTTTACCGGCAATAATGGGATCTGAAGAAGCCTGGCTAAAACCAGTGAAAGACAACAAAGAGATACCAAAAAGAAAAGAAAGATATTTTTTCATACTGTCAATTTATCGATAGAAGTGTTTAAATGTAAATGAGTTTTTTTGTGAATTATCAGGACTTTTTATCCCACTGATAACTGCTTTAAATTTTTGATACTTGTTTGTATACTCTTAAAAGGATCGGCCGGCATATCGTGTTCAATGAAGATGTACTTCATGCCTGCTGTTAAGGCAGCTTTAAAAATAGGTTTAAAATCAATCGTACCTTCTCCTAACGGAAGAATGTTGTTTCGCTCTTTGTCCAAATCTTTTACATGCCATAAAGGAAAACGGCCAGGATGTTTTTTAAATAGTTCGACCGGATCTGTTCCACCTTTCACTACCCACGCAAGGTCTAATTCCATTTTTACAAGTTTCGGATCAGTTTCAGCTAAGAAGATTTCGTAAGGGATCTTTCCTTCAACTGCTCTAAATTCTGCGTCGTGATTATGATATGCGAATTCAAGCCCTGCTTTTTTAGCTTGTTCTGCTGTTTTGTTCAAGACTTTAATTGAACCTTTGATATCGTCCATCGTATTGATTGGCGTATTGGCACAAACCAGGTATTCAACACCACCTTCTGCCGCTTCATCAACCAATTGCTGAAAATTATCTTGCAGGTTTAACATTGGCGGAATAGTCATAGGCTTACCATCCGGAGTGGTTGGAAGTTTGGCGCCGGGAGGCAATTTGAAAGGCGCCCCAAGCACGTGATGTGACTTCCATGCTAGCCCTAAGTCTTTAAGCATCGCAGCAAATTCTTTTGGCTTCATTCCATAGTAGCCACCTTTTTTACTAAAAGCAGATTCTATGTTTTTATACCCTGCAGCGGCTATTTTTTTCAGGGTGCCTTTTACGTCGTCATCAATGACATTGAAGAATGTAAACAGCTGAACGCCCGGCGATGGCATTGATGCGTTTGGGCCAAATGCCATTGGTACTTTTGATAACATTAGGCCGCCTAAAGAGGCTACGCTTGTTTGTTTTAGAAATTTTCTTCTATCTAGCATGGATTATAAATTGAATTATTTATTGATTTAATTTTTATTGAACGCTTATTGTTTGCAAACCTTCAAAAGTCAATTTCATCGCTCAAGCCACTGGGCTTCGTTCTTCGGTTAACTTATTCATTTCTTATTTTTCTCCCTGTATCTTATTCTCTTCCGACATCATAGAAAAGGCGTTAAGAAAACTCTTTTCAAAAAGATCTTACTTCTTAAATTA
>NZ_BJYT01000055.1 GCF_007991655.1 Segetibacter aerophilus | reverse complement strand
CTCGGGGATATTCTACTTCAGAATTATTAAATTCTACAAGTATGTTATTCTGTTCCTGCTTATTGAGAATTTTTAATGATGACACTTTTTGCTGGGGAAGCTGTACAATTGATTGAAGTAGCTGAGTAAAATGACTTAACAACCTCTCAATAGTCTGTTTACTATACAAATCCAAAGCGTATTCTACGGAAAGTAGGAGACTGTTACTTCTTTCAGTAACAAAGAATGTTATGTCAAATTTTGATGTATTTGTTTTTGTTCCTTCAACTGATAATACTAAATCTCCTAAACCTTCCTTTAAGACCTCCCCTTGTTTTTGTAGAACAAACATAACCTGAAAAAGAGGACTTCTGCTCATGTCCCTTTGTTTTGCTACTGCGTCGACTACTTTTTCAAACGGAACATCCTGATACTCGTAGGCTTCAAGAGTCGTTTCTCTTACCTGTTGTAGCAAATCAATAAAAGATGCCTGATCATTTAATTTTATCCTTAAAACAAGGGTATTAAGAAAAAATCCGATGAGATTTTCCAACTCCTGTTGCTGCCGACCAGCTATAGGAGTACCTATACAGATATCATACTGCCCGCTGTAGTTATACAGCAATACATTAAAAGCAGACAATAAGGTCATAAACATTGTGGTACCTTGTTGTCGATTCAATTCCTGTATTTGAACTAAAAGTTGCTCATCTATGATAGAGCTCGCTACCGCTCCCCTAATACTTTGAATAGGAGTCCTAGCAAAGTCTACAGGTAATTGAAGAGGTTCAACACCCCGAAGTTTTTCTTTCCAGTAATTGATCTTCTTATCAAGAACAGATTGACTAAGATAGTTTCGCTGCCAAATTGAGAAATCAGCATACTGAATACTTAAAGGGGATAGAGGATTAGGCTTCTCTTTGTTGTAGGCACCGTAAAGCTCTGCCACCTCCTTTATAAAAATCGGCATTGACCAGGCATCCGCTGCAATATGATGAAAAGTAACTACGAGGACGTGGTTAGCAGAAGAAATACTAATTAAATCTGACCTTACCATATCATCTTTTGCAAGATTAAAGGGCCTGCTTACCAAATCCTGAATATAATCCTTTAGTTCCTCTTGATTTTCTTCAAATCTCTTTCCTTCATGAATTTTCAGCTCCCACTGATCCTTGTCCTTTATTCGCTGATATACCTGCCCGTCTTTTTCTAAAAACACAGTTCGGAGTACTTCATGCCGGTTAACTATAGTACGGAGAGCTAATTGAAGAACTTTTATATTCAACTCACCTTTCAATCTTAGGGCTGATGGAACATGATATTGAATACTACCTTCAAGTCGATCTATAAACCATAACCGCTCCTGACTAAACGAAAGAGGAATAAGTTCGCGCTTTGGTTGAACTGCTTGTATCTTAGGCAAAACAACTGTTTCAATTTGAAATTGGGTTGCAAGTTGAGCTATTGTGGGGTAATTAAACACATCCCTAATTGGTAGTTCTACTGCTAACTCTTTACGTATTGCTGATATTACCCTAAACACAAGCAACGAGTGTCCTCCCAATTCGAAGAAGTTATCAAAGATGCCTACTTTTTCAACTCCTAGAATATCCTGCCAAATAGCTGCTAACCTCACCTCCGTTTCTGTCCTTGGTGCTACGAACTTATAGTTTTGCAATTCATTGTTGTCCGGTTCCGGTAAGGCTCTTTTATCTACTTTGCCATTAGGAGTTAAGGGTAAATTTTCGAGTTCGACCCAAGCCGATGGAACCATAAAGTCTGGAAGCCTTTTAAGCAAATACGAAACAATCGCGTTTTTATCAAATTCTTCAACGGACACTACATAACCAACAAGCTGTTTGCTGCCTCTGCTATCTTCCTTTGCTACAACAACTCCTTGCCTTATAAGTCCGCTTTCCGCCAGTACACTTTCAATCTCACCTAATTCTATCCTGTAGCCTCTTACCTTTACCTGCTCATCACCGCGTCCGATAAATTCAATGTTACCGTCCGGAAGCCATCTGCCTAAATCTCCTGTTCTATATATTCTAACCCCTTCGTCAACCTCACTTACATTATTTATAAATTTTTCAGTCGTTAGGTCAGGACGATTTAAATAGCCTCGTGCCAAACCATCTCCGCCAATATAAATTTCTCCGGCTACACTTATTGGAACTAATTGTTTCTGCTTGCTTAAAATAAACATAGCAGTATTAGCTATCGGTGAACCAATTGGAGGATTTGATTTTTTGTCCTCTTTGCACAATAAGTAACTACTTGTAACAATCGTATATTCTGTTGGACCATAGTTATCTACGATATTATAATTAACGTCTTCGATAGTTAGAGAAGGTAGCTTGTCTCCTCCAGTCAACAAATACTTTAAACTCTCTATTTTACGACCAGATGACGAAATGAAGTCCCTAACTAAAGCAGTGGACAGAAAACTATGAGTTATATTGTTCTTAATAAAGAAGGCTACTAGTTCAGTAGTATTAAGACGGGTTTCATTATCAACAATAAAGATTGATCCTCCTGCAGTTAGATAAGGCCAAATTTCAAAGCCAAAAGCATCGAAACTGATACCAACCATAGCAGTCGTCTTACTAATATCACTTACTTGATATTTTGCAATATGCCAACTAACTAAATTTACAAGTGAACGGTGTTCAATTACTACTCCTTTTGGGGTCCCTGTTGATCCTGAGGTATAGATAACATAAACTGCAGTAAAGGTATCAACAGTCGACAAAGGATTTACAGCGGGTTGAGCAATACTAGCCGCACCGGCTGAACCTTCATCATCAAGTTCGATAATTTCTAGTTCATATATGTCGACAACCCTTGATTTAGTAGCACTATTTGTTATAAAAATATGTGCCTTAATATCTTGAGTAATGTGTTTAATTCTTTCCGTCGGATAATTAGCATCAATTGGCACATATGCTCCTCCTGCTTTTAATATCGCTAGAATACCTACAATTAAACTAGCACTTCTTTCCATGCAGATAGGTACCAGCGTTTCCCCTTTCACCCCTTTGCCTTTTAAATAGTGCGCTAATCTATTAGACCGTTCATTTAATTGCTTGTAGCTAACTTCTTTGCCTTCGTGCACTAACGCTATACCATCGGGAGATTTAAGTACTTGCTCTTCAAATAAGTCTACGATTGTTTTGTCTCTTGGATAATCTGCTCTTGTATTATTAAACTCAACCAATAATTGATGCTTCTCCTGGCTTGTCAGCATTGGCAAAAGGCTGATTTTTTGCTTTGGAGATTTTACAATAGAATTTAGTAATTCTTTAAAGTGAATTATTAGTCGCTCAATTGTTTGCTGACTATAAAGATCGGTGCAATATTCTACCGTGCCCTGAATACCTTGTTTTGTTTCAAGTGCTAGAAAAGTGAGATCAAATTTTGAAGTGTTGTGATCAATACCTTTTGACGATAACTCTACATCTCCCAACTGAAGTGTGGGAACATCAGGAGCATTTTGCAAAATAAACATGACCTGGAAAAGAGGACTCCGACTCATGTCTCGTTGGTTCATCACTGCATCCACCACCTTCTCAAAAGGTAAATCCTGGTGTTCATACGCCTCCAGTGTTGTTGCCCTTACTTGTTGCAACAATTCGATAAAGGATCCATCTTCATTTAGTTGGTTTCTTAAAGCAAGGGTATTAACGAAAAAGCCGATCAACCCTTCCAACTCCTGCTGCTGACGTCCGGCTATAGGTGTCCCTATACAGATATCACTTTGTCCACTGTGGCGGTACAGTAGTACTTCAAACGCCGCCAGCAATGTCATAAACATGGTCGAACCCTGTTGCTGGCTTAGCTGCTGCAATTGGATTGACAGCTCTTTTTCTATTTTAAAACCTGCAACAGCGCCTTTGGTACTCTGAACAGGAGGCCTTGTAAAATCAGATGGTAATTGTAAAGGCTCTACTCCTTTAAGCTTCTCTTTCCAATAGCTGATCTTCTTATCTAGAATATCCTCCTTTAAATAATTTCTTTGCCAAATTGCGAAATCTGCATATTGAATGTTTAAAGGAGCTAAAGGGTTTGGAATACTTTTATCATAAGCATCATATAACTCTACGAGCTCTTTTACCAAGATAGACCTGGACCACCCATCAGATGCTATGTGATGTAAAGTGACTACAAGTATATGGCTTGTTTTATCAAGACTAATAAGTTCTGCCCTTAACATGTCATCTTCTGACAAATTGAATGGTGCACTTATTATTTGCTGTACATATCTCTGTAAAGACTCATCGTTGTCTTTAAATTCTGATCCATCCTTTATACTTAAACTCCATTGATCGATATCTTTAATTTGCTGGTAAACCTGGCCGTCTTTTTCAACAAATACTGTTCGTAGTACTTCATGTCGGTTAACAATTGTCTTGAAGACCTCTGCCAAGGCTTGATTATTTAAATTGCCTTTCAAACTAAGTACTGCCGGTAAATGATATTGCACAGATCCCTCTAAGCGGTCTAAAAACCATAAACGTTCCTGGCTGAACGATAATGGAATAAATTCAGGTCGTGGTTGTGCTATTTCTATTGAAGGAAGAATTACTGTATCGGATTGGCTTTCAAACTGCCCTGCAAGCTGGGCTAGAGTTGGGTAATTGAAGATGTCTTTTATTGGTATTTCGACCGTCAACTCTTTCCTGATGGC
>NZ_BJYT01000054.1 GCF_007991655.1 Segetibacter aerophilus | reverse complement strand
CATCTTTTTGGATGAAGGGTTAGAGATAAATAAATATGGCAGCTACCTACTCTCCCGGTTGGTGTACCAGTACCATCGGCCATGGGGGACTTAACTTCTCTGTTCGGTATGGGAAGAGGTGAACACCCCCGGCATAACCACCATAAGGTCTTTAGCTGTAAGTTGTAGGTTATAAGTTGTAAGCTCTTTTAAACTTATAACTTAATACTGATCACTTACCATTTAATAATGTACATATTGGGAAGTTGTGATAATAGTTTGTAATAAAAAAATTAAAGCTTACGGGCAATTAGTACTACTTGGCTTTGATGTTACCACCTTTACACCTGTAGCCTATCAACGTCATAGTCTCTGACGACCCTTAAAAGTAAACTCATCTTGAGGTAGGTTTCACGCTTAGATGCTTTCAGCGTTTATCCTGTCCGTACATAGCTACTCGGCATTGCACCTGGCGGCACAACCGATACACCAGCGGTACGTACGACCCGGTCCTCTCGTACTAAGGTCATGTCCTCTCAATTTACTAGCGCCCATCACAGATAGGGACCGAACTGTCTTGCGACGTTCTGAACCCAGTTCACGTGCCACTTTAATCGGCGAACAGCCGAACCCTTGGGACCTTCTCCAGCCCCAGGATGTGACGAACCGACATCGAGGTGCCAAACCTCACCGTCGATATGAGCTCTTGGGTGAGATCAGCCTGTTATCCCCAGAGTACCTTTTATCCTTTGAGCGATGGCCCTTCCATTCAGAACCACCGGATCACTTTAGCCGTCTTTCGACCCTGCTCGGCTTGTTTGCCTCACAGTCAAGCACCCTTTTACTAATGCGCTCTACGTACGATTACCAACCGTACTGAGGGTACCTTTGCAAGCCTCCGTTACTTTTTAGGAGGCGACCACCCCAGTCAAACTACCCACCATGCAATGTCTCCCGTCAGGGATTAGACTCTAAGTAAACGAAGGTTGGTATTTCAACGACCGCTCCACAAGTGCTGGCGCACCTGCTTCATAGCGTCCCAACTATGCTACACATCGGTTACTCAAAATCAATGCAAAGTTGTAGTGAAGGTTCATGGGGTCTTTCCGTCCCGTGACGGGTAACCGGCATCTTCACCGATACTACAATTTCACCGGGCTCGCGGAGGAGACAGTGTTCAACTCATTAGACCATTCGTGCAGGTCGGAACTTACCCGACAAGGAATTTCGCTACCTTAGGACCGTTATAGTTACGGCCGCCGTTTACTGGGGCTTCAGTCAGGAGCTTTGGACTTGCGTCCGAACACCCTTCCTTAACCTTCCAGCACCGGGCAGGTATCAGGCTCTATACGTCATCTTTCGATTTTGCAGGGCCCTGTGTTTTTGTTAAACAGTTGGTTGAACCAATTTACTGAGACCGCATCACTGCGGTATGCTTTATCCCGAAGTTACAGCATTAATTTGCCTAGTTCCTTCTCCGCGGCTCACCCGAGCGCCTTAGAATACTCATCTCGACTACCTGTGTCGGTTTACGGTACGGGTTGCTATAGCCTAGCCTTAGAAGGTTTTCTCGGAGGTTTGATTAGAGACATTATCCACGCTGCCGAAGCTTTGTGGTACTATCAGGTTCGCCTTACCATGCGGATTTACCTGCACAACAAATAACTACACCCTTTAACGTGAACATCCGTGGTCACGCAGTCTTTTCACTACCCCGTCACTCCATCGAAACTATAGCAAGTACTGGAATATTAACCAGTTTTCCATCAACTACCCCTTTCGGGTTTGCCTAAGGACCCGACTAACCCTGATCCGATTAACGTTGATCAGGAACCCTTAGTCTTGCGGCGATAATGTTTTTCACATTATTTATCGTTACTTATGCCTACATTTTCTTTTCTAACCGCTCCAGCATACCTCACAGTACACCTTCAACGCAGGTCAGAATGCTCCCCTACCGATATACCACCTAGTGGCAATCATAGAGCTTCGGTTCATGGTTTGATGCCCGATTATTTTCCGTGCAGAGTCTCTCGACCAGTGAGCTGTTACGCACTCTTTAAATGAATGGCTGCTTCCAAGCCAACATCCTGGCTGTTATAGAAACTCCACCTCGTTTGATCAACTTAACCATGTATTAGGGACCTTAGCTGCTATTCTGGGTTATTTCCCTCTCGGCCATGGACCTTAGCGCCCACAGCCTCACTGCCGCAGATATTTATGAGCATTCGGAGTTTGTCAGGGTTTGGTAGGCGGTGAAGCCCCCTAGCCCAATCAGTAGCTCTACCTCTCATAAACTTCTTATATGCGACGCTGTTCCTAAAAACATTTCGGGGAGAACGAGCTATCTCTCAGTTTGATTGGCCTTTCACCCCTATCCACAAGTCATCCCATAGCTTTTCAACGCTAATGGGTTCGGTCCTCCAGTGTGTGTTACCACACCTTCAACCTGCTCATGGATAGATCACAAAGTTTCGCGTCTACCCCCACTGACTAAGCGCCTTATTTAGACTCGCTTTCGCTACGGCTCCGTTACAAAAGAACTTAACCTCGCCAGTGAGGAGTAACTCGTAGGCTCATTATGCAAAAGGCACGCAGTCACACATTGCTGTGCTCCTACCGCTTGTAGGCGTACGGTTTCAGGAACTATTTCACTCCCTTATTCAGGGTGCTTTTCACCTTTCCCTTACGGTACTGGTTCACTATCGGTGTCTATGGAGTATTTAGCCTTACCGGATGGTGCCGGCAGATTCAGGCAGGATTTCTCCGGTCCCGCCTTACTCAGGATACTGCTCGTCCTACTCAATTTGTGTCTACAGGGTTTTCACCTTCTATGACGCTACTTTCCAGCAACTTCGACTTGATGAGTAATTCTAAATGCAGTCCTACAACCCTCGTGCTGCACGCAACACAAGTTTGGGCTCTTCCCTTTTCGCTCGCCACTACTTGGGGAATCATTATTATTTTCTTTTCCTGCGGGTACTTAGATGTTTCAGTTCTCCGCGTTGGCTTCTCTTTCGAGATGATATACCTTCAGTATAACAGGTTGTCCCATTCGGAAATCTTCGGATATAACGCTCGTGTGCAGCTCCCCGAAGCTTATCGCAGCTTACCACGTCCTTCATCGCCTCATAGACCCTAGGCATCCACCATACGCCCTTATTTGCTTTAAAAAAGTTTATAGTGTTTTGGACCCTCGTACCATAAGTAAAGTACAAAGGCGCCGTCCACTTGTCATCACCACTAGTGATGATAACGTTTATTCAATTACTACTACTATTACAACTTATTTTCCCAATATGTCAAAGAACTTGTAACTCTAAAATCCCAAAGGAACTTCTGAGCACTTGCTGATGTTAAGGGTACGAACCTTTTAAGACCTTATTGTCTACATCTTCTAATTTTAAAAGAACTTGTTTTGGCTGCTGGCAGCCTTTACTTGTGGAGGATATCGGAGTCGAACCGATGACCCTCTGCGTGCAAGGCAGATGCTCTAGCCAACTGAGCTAACCCCCCGTGTGGAGTTATAAGTTGTAGGTTATAAGTTGTAAGTCTTTTACTTACTACTTACCACTTACTACTTACCACTTTGTAGACCCGAGCAGATTTGAACTGCTGACCCCTACATTATCAGTGTAGTGCTCTAACCAGGCTGAGCTACGGATCTATGACGCCCCTAACCCCTAAAGGGGGATAAGTAAACCTCTTTAATCCCTCGCACCGGTCTTAACCCTTTACGGCTTTAGAGCTACTATATTAAAGAACTTAAAAAGATTTTGAAAGTAGTAGAAAGTAACAGCTTTTGACATGTTTGTGTAAGAGAAGTCGCTCTAAAAAGGAGGTATTCCAGCCGCACCTTCCGATACGGCTACCTTGTTACGACTTAGCCCCAGTTACCAGTTTTACCCTAGGCAGCTCCTTAGCGGTTACTGACTTTAGGTACACCCGGCTTCCATGGCTTGACGGGCGGTGTGTGCAAGGTCCGGGAACGTATTCACCGTAGCGTTGCTGATCTACGATTACTAGCGATTCCAGCTTCATGCAGGCGAGTTGCAGCCTGCAATCTGAACTGAGAGAAGGTTTTTGAGATTAGCGCCCTGTCACCAGGTGGCAGCTCTTTGTCCTTCCCATTGTAGCACGTGTGTAGCCCTGGGCATAAAGGCCATGATGACTTGACATCATCCCCTCCTTCCTCGCGTCTTACGACGGCAGTTTCATTAGAGTTCCCAGCTTGACCTGATGGCAACTAATGATAGGGGTTGCGCTCGTTGCGGGACTTAACCCAACACCTCACGGCACGAGCTGACGACAGCCATGCAGCACCTTATAATCTGTGTATTGCTACAAAATGAGCTTTCACCCACGGTCAGACTACATTCTAGCCCAGGTAAGGTTCCTCGCGTATCATCGAATTAAACCACATGCTCCACCGCTTGTGCGGACCCCCGCCAATTCCTTTGAGTTTCAACCTTGCGGTCGTACTTCCCAGGTGGGATACTTAATGCTTTCGCTCAGACACTTATTGTGTATCACAAATGTCGAGTATCCATCGTTTAGGGCGTGGACTACCAGGGTATCTAATCCTGTTTGATCCCCACGCTTTCGTGCATCAGTGTCAATATTCCTGTAGTAAGCTGCCTTCGCAATTGGTGTTCTATGTCATATCTAAGCATTTCACCGCTACATGACATATTCCGCTTACCTCCCGAAAATTCAAGATCAGTAGTATCAATGGCAGTTTCCATGTTAAGCACGGAGATTTCACCACTGACTTACCAACCCACCTACGCACCCTTTAAACCCAGTGAATCCGGATAACGCTTGCACCCTCCGTATTACCGCGGCTGCTGGCACGGAGTTAGCCGGTGCTTATTCCTCTGGTACCGTCAAACCCGTTAGAAAACAGGCATTTCTTCCCAGATAAAAGAAGTTTACAACCCAGAGGGCCTTCATCCTTCACGCGGCATGGCTGGTTCAGACTTGCGTCCATTGACCAATATTCCTTACTGCTGCCTCCCGTAGGAGTCGGGCCCGTGTCTCAGTGCCCGTGTGACTGGTCGTGCTCTCACACCAGTTACTGATCGCTGGCTTGGTGGGCCGTTACCCACACCAACTACCTAATCAGCCGCACAGCCATCTTTAAGTGATAAATCTTTAAATACCAACTGATGCCAGTCAATATTACTATGGGGTATTAATCCACATTTCTATGGGCTATCCCCCGCTTAAAGGAAGGTTCTGTACGTGTTCCGCACCCGTTTGCCGGTCGCCAGCGAGTATTGCTACCCCTGCTGCCCCTCGACTTGCATGTATTAAGCCTGCCGCTAGCGTTCATCCTGAGCCAGGATCAAACTCTCCATTGTAAATGAGTTTTTGACCACTGACATCAATTCGTCTCAATTAAGAAAATTAACGTCTTAGTGTTCTGTTTTAATTTTACGCTTTCTTACCATGTGTGTTTGCTCTATCAAAGCATTCACGCTGTTACTTCCATACTTTCAAAGAACTTCCGCCTTCACTTTTGAAGACCTTGCTGGTGATAAGGTTATGAACCTTTAAGACCCTAATCGTCTCACCCTTTAACTCACTTAAGAACTGTTTTTTACCCCTTTTTTATTTGGGAGTGCAAAGATAAG
>NZ_BJYT01000053.1 GCF_007991655.1 Segetibacter aerophilus | reverse complement strand
CCGAACAACCATGGTTTTGAAATAACGAATCCCTCTTCAGTAAAAGAGTAGTCAGATGTTTACTATAGAGGCCGGCCAGGAGACATAGTAGTTAGACGGTGCTTGGAAAAAAAGATACTTATACCATTCTTCATCTCGCTATAAGTATCTTTTATTCCCGACTACCAAAACCATCCATTATTTTCCTGCTTTTTGCAAAGCGTCTTTAAAGTATTTGCCTTGCCTTGTTAGTGTAAAATTCCAATCTTTAATAAGTGTAGGTGCCCATTGCGGATCGAAGCACCAGACAGTATATGAAATGCCTGCTTCGTTGCAGTAGTTTGTAATCGCCTCACCATAAGATTCGTCGCTGATAACAGGAACATGAGCACCGCGCTCTTCAGCGCCCGCAAAACCAATTTCCGTTAATATGACTGGATAATTTTTTGCGACAAATCCCCAGTCTGCTGTCCATTTTGCTGCCCATGGTTTATCCCGTTTCATCGGGTAGGGGTGTGATACATAAGCAATGTTCCTGGCGTCAATTGGTTCTTTGGCAACAGGAGTAAGATCGTAAGCCCAATTAAAACCTGCTACTAACGGGATTGCTTTTCCTCCGTTAGCTCGTATGATCGTTATCATCTCCTCATTCAGTTGCTTCCACTCTTGCCAGTTGCATACACCTAATTGTCCCCCCTGAACAGTTGGTTCGTTAAAAAGCTCAAAACAAGCTACAGTGGTATTGTCTTTAAAGTGCTGAGCCATTGTGCGCCAAAACTCAAATGTTTCTTTCGTTGTGGTTTCGTACATCGGGTTTTGATACATTTCGCTATGAAGATTTCCTATGCTATGCCAATCAATTATTACATATAAACCAACTTCGGTTGCCCATTGCACTCCCTTGTCAAGCAACTTTATGTATTCATCTTTTCCGTGGTTCCGCCACGATACCGGGTGTACAGGAAACCGGATAATATTGGCTCCCCAGCTTTTGGCTGTCTCAAAATACTCCTTGTTCCAATGACCATCTTTGGAAAGTTTATCGGGGTCACTTGCATCAAGGCCTCTAAAAATAATCACCTCACCATTTGCCGTCATAAATTTATTTCCTTTGACCGATACCTGGCTTAATCTGTTGGTGGTTTGTGCATTGACAGTACCCAAAACAAATAGGATGATGCATAAAGTAACACTCCGTACAAGAATTTTTTTCATTTTATTTTTCAAAGTTTATGACAAAATGAAGATAAGTCCTAATTGATTTGAGTGATAGGAAAGTTGCTGATTCACGATTTACTGCCTATATGGCTCTCATTAATCTTGCAGATATCGGGGAAGCATACATTACTCGCTGCTTCTGTTGTTTGTTAAATGCCCTATTTGGTGCAATTAGTGGTGTTGTTTTATTAAGTATAAATCGCAGTTTAAGCTTGAAAAAGAAAACTTTTTGGTGTCTTCACATTCTGTAAATCCAGATTTTAGACACTTGATTCTACGGGAGCTACTGGAGAGTTCTTCCAGTAGCTTAAGATTCTACATATTTAATTGGTGTTATCTTTTACTTCAACTATAGAAACTGCTTAAGATAGAAGACTTTGCCTCGCGATAAACTCCAATTTTCTGTTTACATCTATCAATTCATTTGTAAGGTCGGCATTGTCTTTTCTCAGTCGATACACCTCGTACGCCTTTTCAACGAATATTTTCACATCTTCTTCATTCCACGGCTTGGTCAGGTATTTATAAACCTGCCCCAAATTAATTGCGTCGATTACAGCATTAATATCAGTATAGCCTGTAATCAAAATTCTTATTGGATCGGGATAAATAGTTTGAATATCCTCAAAGAATTCAATGCCTGTTTTTTTGGGCATTCGTTGGTCGCTCAATATTACATGCACAGATTCGGTCTCTAATATTTCCATTGCTTCCTCAGGAGACTCCGCAGTTATTATATTAAAGCTTCTACGAAACGTTGCTCTAAAAGAGGTAAGATTATCCAGTTCGTCATCTATGTACAAAACTTTTATGTCTTTCTTTTCCATGTTCATTAGATTTAATTATCGCACCAGTTTTACTATCAACGTTTGTTAAAAACAATAATTGTTGCCCGCTTCTTAAAATAATGCTTAAAGTTGAACGTTACCCTTACGTTACTACTTATTTGCCTTAAAACTTACAATAAAAACGATAAAAATGGTGGTAATTTTTCAAATGTTGGTATGAATGGTTTGTTAGTAAACGAATGATTAAGAGTGGTATTTTCTTTGCCGAAATTCATGTCGAGAGAAAGTGCCAACCCACGTTTTAATTCTTTAAATATCCCTTTCTCAATGATTACTGATATCAGAATAAGAGCTTTTAGAGCATTGGATGATCCTGAGACGTGCCTGAAATTTATACAAGGGCATAGAAGGGTTCTTTCTATTTATGGCATTGAAAACATTACTACAAATACAAATGACTGGATGTTTAATCCTGCTATTTTTGTTGTGGTAGTTGAATCTGTAGATGGCGAAAAGCTATATGGAGGTTCAAGACTCCAGGCTGCAGATGGAATACATGAGCTGCCCATCGAGGAAGCAACAGGCAAACTTGATAGCAGAATTTATGACATAGTAAAACGTTATGCTGCTTCTGGAACCGCTGAACTTTCAGGTTTATGGAATTCAAAGGAAGTTGCAGGGTTGGGTGTTGGGAGTCTTTTCCCTACAAGAGTGGCCATTTCTATTGCAAACCAGGTGGGTGTTACCAATATATTTTCTTTATGCTCACCGACTACTGTGCGGTTTAATGAGTGGATGGGCAGCAGTGTACTTACATCAGTTGGTGAAAACGGTACTTTTTACTATCCTAAATTAGATTTAATAGCTACTGCTGTTCTTTTAAAAGATGTTGATACATTACCTAAAGCTCATGCCCGGGAAAGGGACAAAGTGATGTTTTTGCGCGAAAATCCCAAATGTGTGGTGCAGGAAAAATCTCCTTTTAAAAACGTTTATATTAATGTTCATTACGATTTGGAAATTTTATCTGCAAACCCCCATGAGTTTTTACTAAATTCTGTCACCAGCGATCATATATACTAATCGATGAAAAAAAAGATACAACTAGCACTAGTAAGCGTTTTAATCACGCAAATAATTCCCTTGTTAGGTAAGCCAGAAATAATTCTACATTACAAGAACGTAATAGTAATGCTAGCAAATATGTCTTTATGGTTATTTCAGCCTGCCGTTTCCGCAAAAGAAACAACAGAAAATAAAAGTAAAGACCACTATTCTGTAATTCTTATTCTTGTAATGTCGGTATCAAGTACAATTATTCCCGTTGTAGACTGGGCTTATTTCTCAAATCCTTACCATGCTGAAATACCGGCGACTGTAGTTGGTTTTATTATTCTTTGGTTTGGTGTTGTGCTGAGAAATTATTCTATCAGGATATTAGGTAAACATTTTACACCAACTATTCAATTGCAGCAAGATCATACTCTAATAACAAAGGGCCCGTATAATTTCATCAGGCATCCGAGCTACCTGGGCGCATTGTTAGCTATTGTCGGTATTGCTATTTTTTTAAATAGCATTATTGGTACAGTTGCAGCTTGCATTGCTATGATGATTGCTTACGTTGTAAGAATTGACGCTGAAGAAAAAGCATTAAAAGGCCTTTTTGGAAACACATATTTAGAATATCAAAAAAGAACGAAAAAATTAATTCCTTTTTTGTGGTAGGAGAAAGTTTAATGAGCATAAAAAATCATCTGAGCGTTGTTGTTTTAGTCCTTATTCTTTCAATATTCGCAACGCAGCCGGCCTGTGGCAAGCCCATTAATTTTACCGATAACTTTAAGGAAACATCGTTTGGTAAAAGTGTCGAATTACTTCAAGATTCAAGGAATTCCCTAAACGATAAGAGTATAGTTAGACAGGGGAAGTTTACTTTTAGTGAACATACATCGCCTGTTTTTTTTATAAAGGAAGGCACCCTTTGGGGAAGATTTTCTGTCGTCAATAATACTCCGGATTCTAATATAATTTTTAGTATCCGATACCCCAATATATCCGATATCACTTTTTATAAACTAAATGAAGGCGATCAATTAACTCAGCTACTCAGGACTGGTAACGCGCTCCATTTTAATTCCCGACTCAACAATTATTTGGATTATAATTTCAATCTAGATCTTCATACAGGAGACACCGGTATTTACTACTTCAAAATTTTCAGCCATCACCCGATTGAATTGCACACTTCTATACTGAAGAAAAACGAAGTGGATAGTAAGCATTCTTTTCAAGGCCTCATTATGGCTGCTTACCTGGGAGTTATCATCTCCATACTTTTATATAATCTTTTTCTGTTTTTTGTAACAAGAGACAAAAGTTACATTGTATATGTTCTATATCTTTTTGTGCTTGCTGTGGCGCAGTTAACTTTGTCTGGTATTTGTTTTAAGTATTTATGGCCAAATAATCCTCTAGTAAATAATTATGGAGTGTTGGCAACCTCTAGTGCAACGGGTATAGCGACGATAGTGTTTGCAATATCTTTTCTTCACACCTCGACGTACCTGCCCAAACTTCACAAGGTTTTGCTGGCTATCGTTGCGGTTGATGTCTTTGTGTTCATTTTATCTTTCACATCGTATAGAATTTTAGGGTATCAAATCTTAAACATCGTAGGCTTAGCCTCCGCCCTTATACTTCTTTATGTATCCATAGCAGTTTTTAGAAAAGGCTACAGGCCGGCACTTTATTACCTGTTAGCATGGTCGGCGTTCCTAGTGGGCTTAATCATACTTGTGTTACGAAATGTAGGAGTGTTGCCGGTTAATACTTTTACTACCTATGTGTTGTATCTGGGCTCAGCCATTGAAGCCATTTTGCTATCAATAGCACTTGCAGATAAAATAACAATACTCAGGAGAGAAAAAGAACTTTCACAAGCGGAGGCCATCAAGATATCACACGAAAACGAAAAGCTGGTAAGGGAGCAAAACGTTGTCTTGGAACAAAAAGTAGCTGAAAGAACTGAAGAATTGCAGTTGGTAAACGAACAGGTAACGACTGCATATAAAGATTTAAAGGATGCACAAATCCAGTTGGTTGAAGCGGAAAAAATGGCATCGCTCGGTGTACTTACCGCAGGTATTGCCCACGAGATAAACAACCCTATCAATTTTGTAAAAAGTAATATAAAGCCATTACAACTTGACTTTAAAGATTTGCTTGAAGTAATTGATGAATATGAAAAATTGCACGGTGCGGATTTAAATACTGTAGCAGCCCGGTTAAAACAGATAGAAGCGCTGAAGCAGGAAATTGATCTTGATTTTGTAAAAACCGAAATTAAGAATTTGATGAAAGGAATTGAGAATGGAGCCGAAAGAACAGCCGACATTGTAAAAGGCTTAAGAACATTTAGCAGGCTGGATGAAAGCTCGATTAATACAGTTGACATACATGAAGGCCTTGACTCTACGATCGTTTTACTACGAAGTAATATTCCTACCAATGTAACTGTTGTTAGAAACTATAATGCAGATGCGGTAATTGAATGCTTTCCAGGAAAGCTTAACCAGGTCTTCATGAATATTCTTTCTAACGCTGTTCAGGCCATTAAAGAAAAGCAAGCTCCTGCTGATGAAGAAAAGATTACAATAACTACAAAAAACCTAAATGAAAAAGAAGTAGAGATAAAAATTGCAGATACAGGTAAAGGAATGACAGAAGAAGTTAAGCAAAAGATTTTTGAACCATTTTTCACAACCAAAGATGTAGGTGAAGGCACTGGATTAGGACTGGCAATCGTTTTTAAAATTATACAAGAGCATTTCGGAAAGATTGAAGTAGCATCTGAGCCTGGAAAAGGAACTGAATTTTTCATAACTTTGAATACATCCATTCCTCTGAAAAATTTAAATTAATCCAATGTTTACTGCAGAAAGAAAAATCTCAGTTCTCTACGTAGATGATGAGGAAGATAATCTTCTTTCATTTAAAGCTGCATTTCGCAGAAAATTCCAAGTATTTACTGCCATATCCGCCGCGGAAGGTTTGAGAATGCTAAATGAGCATCCTATAAGTGTAATCATCGCAGATCAGCGCATGCCTAAAAGTACCGGAGTAGAATTTTTTAATATTGTACGAGTAGCCCACCCATATGCTATTCGCATGTTGCTTACTGGTTATGCAGATCTTGAAGCAGTAATTGATGCTATAAACAAAGGCCAGATTTTCAGATACATTAAAAAACCATGGAATGAATTAGAAGTAGAGATGGCGATTAAAAATGCCTATGAAGTTTTTACCACAAAATTGCAATTAAAAAACAAAGTACATGAACTGGAACGGACAAACGATGAACTAAATAAGTTCGTATATAGTACTTCCCACGATTTGCGTTCTCCTCTAGTGGCAATTATGGGTGTTCTAAATTTAGCCAAAATGGAAGAGTCTGTCATTGATCCAAACGGATATATGGCAATGATTGAGACGTGCGTAAATAAGATGGACTTTTTTATTTTAAAAGTAATAGAATATTATAAAAGTAATAGGGTAGAGGAAGTTATTGAGCTAGTTGATCTAAAAGCTATTTGTGATGATATAATTGAATTAAGCAGGATACAAAACCCTGCTGTTAACTTCCATGTTATAATGAAACAGGAGCAGAGATTTTATTCAGACTCTTTTCGTTTATCTGTTGTTTTAAACAATTTGTTGTCGAATGCGGTGAAATATCAAAAGGCTGAAGAACTTAATCCAGAAGTTAAGGTAATAATAGATGTTCAGGAAATGGAAGCCAATATTATTATAGAAGATAACGGTGTTGGGATTATTAATGATCATCTTGACAATATTTTTAAAATGTTTTTTCGTAGTCATTCTACCGCAATCGGTTTAGGAATTGGATTGCATATAGTGAAAGAAGCCTTAACAAGAATGGGAGGGGAAATAACAGTAGAATCTACTCTTGGAATCGGAACACGTTTCAGTTTAAAATTACCTAACAAGAAATAGTAAGAATGATTGAAAAGGTACATTAAACTTTCCTAAGGCTACCCGTTTAACAGCAAGTAGGTTTACATCATTTGCAAACATTATCGCAGATAAGATAGAAAAAGTTATTTCTTAATCCTTACTTTATTTCGGCCCATTACTCCTTTTCTACGTCTTTTAATCTTGCTTTCCTCTTCTCATATCCTTTTTTTGCTACGTAACCTACTCCGGCTGCAAGCAGTATGGAGAGGCCTCCGTCAATGGGAACATCAGGGTCGCCTCCTGGGTTTGGCTGTGCATGTACTGCAAGAGGT
>NZ_BJYT01000052.1 GCF_007991655.1 Segetibacter aerophilus | reverse complement strand
TAACAATAGTAAAAAGACAGTTAAGCTAAAGATGGATAGTGTATGGAAGAACCGGATCCAATAATATTGAGCGTTGGATTGACTAAAATTACGAAGATGTAATCTTACGTATCTTATTACTACTTACTGCCGCTACTGCCAGCCAAAATCTAAAAACTATCCGGGACAACACGGTTTAGAGCCTAAATAAGGAATTCTATCAACGGCCGAATTCCATCAATTGTTATACACCCAACATGGCGGATACAACTTACTCATTCCTCTTTTCTTATTCGGAGATTACTTTGCCATCCGTATTCAAAAGTATAACCTCGCCATAGTTGAGAGACTTTATACCGCTTTCAATTTTTTTACGATCGCCCACCACGATCCAAATAATATCTGAGGGATGTACGTATTTTTTTGCCGCTTCATTTAACGCAGGAGCTGTAAGTCCACGTACTCTTTCAGCATAGCGAGACCAGTAATCATCAGGCAATTTATAATTAATCATTTCTGTAGCTGCACTTTCTAACGCACTTAAAGTTGAGAACCTCGCGGGCAGGCGCAACGTCATGTTGCGCATAATACTTTCATACTCTTCACCCGCAAGTTCCCGCTCACCTGCTACACCTTTAATTTCTTTTATCACTTCTACCATAGACTCTTTTGTCTTATCAGTCTGTACTGGTGCAATTACCAGGAAAGGTCGTTGACCACGAGCGGTCATTAAAGCACCGTTTGTTCCGTAACTCCAATGTTTATCAAGTCGTAGATTACGATTTAGTCGAGACGTTGCCATCCCACCAAAATTTTGCATAACTGTTTGTATCGCGACATCTTCAGGTTGTCCGCTTGCTTCTGATATATGTGCTGCGATAATGGTTGATTGAGGGGCATCCGGTTTATCGATTAAGTAGACCTTTCCGCCCTTTGTCTTGTCGACTACCGCGATGTTCTTCGCTGGCGCATTTCCCGCGGTCCAACCCGCAAATGCTTCTTCAAGTGCGGGCATTAATTTATCCATGGTGACATCACCTGTTACAATTACGGTAGAGCTACCGGGCTTAAACCACTTGCTATGCCAGTCAATAAGATCTGCCCGCTGAATAGTTTGGACAGACGTTTCATAACCTGAACCGGATAAAGGATTACTATAGTTGTGATTTGCTCCAAATAATAACTGGGGGAGAATTCTTAAAGCCGCGCCACTAGCCTGGCTTTTCTCTTGTCCGATCTGCGACAGACGTTGTTGCTTTTTAAGGGCAAACTGATCAGCCGGAAACGATGGATTCAACAAAACATCTGAAAGTATTTTTAGCGATGGACGAAGATTTTCAGAAGTAGCGCCAAGCCTGACAAACGACAGGTCAAGCTGACTAAAAGAATTAAGCGTTGCCCCAAGCAAATCTAGTTGATTTGAAATCTGGAATGCATCCAGGGTTTTCGTTCCTTCATCCATTAGGTCCAGCGCTAAAGATGCTGTACCGGCTTTACCTGTAGGGTCAGATGCGTAACCGGCGTCTGCGGCAATGGTAACATTTACAATAGGTGCTGAATGTCTTTCAAGCAAGACTACATTCAAACCATTCTTCAGTTTATTCCGTTGCACTTGGGGGAACTTTATCTCTGGTGCTTGTGCTAGTGGGGGGAGCACAGTCCGGTCGAGCTTCACTGCTGCAGCAGCAATTGATGGATAAGGCTTGACGGTCATAGTATAATGATTCGCTACCAACCAGGTTTTAGCGGCAGCTTTTACTTCGGCAGGTGTGGCCTTAGCCATCACTTCCATCTGATCGAGATAAGCTTCAGGAGAACCCCCATACGTCATACTTTCTGCCAGTATATCTGACCGGCCGCCCATACCACCTAGTCTTTCAAGGCTTCGCTGAAAATTAGCAAGACTAATACTTTTCACACGTTTTAATTCTTCTTCTGTAGGGCCCTTCAATATAAGTTCGTTCACTACTGCATCTAATTCCTTCTCCGCTACCAGCGGATCTACTCCCGCCTTTAGCGTTACTTCCATAATAAAAGTACTGGCAAGCTCACCTGCATCTATACCAGCGCCTACACTTGTAGCCAATTGCTTTTCGTTGATTAACCTCCGGTCAAGTCTTGCACTTTTAGAACCTGACAGCACATCACCTACTAAAGACAGGTATTGCAAGTCTCTGTTCTTCCATTCCGGGATGTGATATACACGGTAAATTCTTGTTTGTGGTACCCGGTCCTGCATCTCAGCACGTATGTTACGATCAAGAGTAGGTATCCATTTTTCAGTTCTGGTTAATGCAGGGCCAGGAGCAATCCCACCAAAATATTTTGTTACAAGCTGAAGTGCATTTTCAGGGGTAATATCGCCAGCTAGTGCAAGCACAGCATTGTTCGGTCCATAATAAGTTTTATACCAATCCTTCACATCTTGGAGCGAGGCAGCGTTCAGATCATCCATACTTCCGATAGTAGACCAAGAGTAAGGATGTGAGTATGGATACATTTTAGCTGATATTTCAGGAAACACCCGTCCATAAGGCTGGTTCTCGCCCTGGCGCTTTTCATTTTGCACGACACCTCGTTCCCGTTCCAACATTTCTTTAGTTATCCTTCCGGTAAGAAATCCCATCCGATCAGCCTCGAGATATAGTGTTCTTTCTAACGCAGAGACAGGTACATCTTCAAAAAAATTAGTACGATCTGTATTGGTAGTTCCATTGCGATTGTTAGCACCAAGATCATCCATTGCTTCTCTAAATCCATGCGGATAGTTTTCCGAGCCATTAAAGAAAAAATGCTCAAACAGATGGGCAAATCCTGTCTTGCCTCTTTGCTCATTTCTAGATCCCACATGATACCAAAAGTTTACTCCTACTACAGGTACATTGTGATCTTCATTTACAAGAAGCGTAAGGCCGTTGTCAAGCACAAATTTCTTGTACTTAACCTGATAACGACTACGGTCAAATTTTTGCGAATCTTCTTCTTTGGCAGCGAGTTTCGATTGGCTAAAAACTGCTGCGGGCATTTGCATATACAGAACTAATAACACGAGGGGTAAAGTATTCTTCATAATAGGTGCGGTAATAATAGTTGTAGATCGGGAACACCGAAAAGATAAATAAAAACATGCAGTGTAGGAAATACGGAGAGTTCCAACATCAACTTTATTGAGCTCGCTGTAGTTAAACGCTAGAACGCCATGCAACGGGGCTGATGCAAGGAAGACGCGCAAGAGCTGAAACTAGAAGTCTGCAGCATCCACCGGTAATCGCTAGCAGGAAAATATAATCTTTATGATTTTATACCATATCCCCTTTAGCACAACATCCTATTTTAGTCTTCTATAATTAAATAAATTTTTTATATGAAAAGCATCTTCTTTGCTTGTTTACTCATTGTTAGTAGTGGGGTCATTGCTCAGGACAAAACATGCAACTTGTGGCTTGGCGAAGCATCGGAATCAACCAGTAACATTAAACAGTTGGTTGAAAAACAATTAGAGATACAAACCAAACTATTACCGGCGGAAACGAACAATATCCAGGAAATGAAAGACGATAATGAGTTAGCGCAAATCAAAATATGGCTAAAGCCGAAAAAGGTCCTGGTTAATGGCGCTCTGACAACCGTTAATACCATCAGCTCTTACAAAATTGTTTCCCTCTCCGACCAGGTGGACAAGCTCTATACTGCACTCGTCAATAAGGTGCAGCCATGCACTACCGAAACCACAACAATGAATACCGTGTTTGGAAACAATAAAATGTTTATTGAAAGACATAGTGGTGGCTTTGGCAAAAAAGGCCTGGCAATGTCTACGCTCACGGTTACCGCGAAGTGATTGTTTAGAAATAAGAAGCCGTACAGTAAAACAGAACGAATTTTTCTTCTGTTATAATAATATCGTACAAGCTAATGCGTCTTTGATTGCTATTCTTGCTGCCTTGTTGCCACCAGGAACGAAGGACGCAATCATGGGGATGCAGGCTTTAGGAGCACGCGCTTATGCGAACATTATAGGGTGAGTTATATTTAGTGCAATTGATGCTAAAGCTAAATGCGATCACGGCCGACAAATATCCTTCGAAATAATGCGACAATAGCTGTAAAGACCGCCGAACCAATGACTGCCCATACAACAGGGAAGGTCTTTCCTTCGACCGTGATTTCAAAAATCTTCGGCAGATCAAACTTCCCCGCTATCCACATGCCCAAATATGCACCAATAAAACCAACAACAATTGATACAAGGCATCCTCCCAAGTCGTATCCAGCGAGGGCTTGACCGATAGAACCACAAATGGCAGCAATGAGCAAAAGAACCAAGAATCCTATTAGAGTCATGGGTTAATATTTTTTTGAAGTTATAAATTATTTTAGTTAGAATTACCCGTTTTGGTTCGATTAGAACGAGTAAAAACTTAAAATCCTTGTGTAGTCCGTTCGACCCCTACTAGCAGCAACGAATTGAAAGCGCAAGTAAATTAGGCCTAAGAGGTTTAAGTGTGATCTACTAGTCTCTTGCAATAGATTTTTGCGTCCAGATTTGTTGTCGAGGAAGATCACGTTGGATTACGCTGTTGGCATAAAAGAACCCATTGGAACGAAGGGTAGAATGAACATCTGTTGTTTCCAATAGCTTCTTACGAACCGTCTTAGCTGCCCCACCTTCAAACAACCCATTGTCCATAACAACTACTGCTGCCTTGCCTGTTGTCTTTCGCAAAGAGCGGGTGTGGTGAACGAAATTTAGTTGCCTGTCGCTGGTGGTTGCCCAAAAGCCCTGCCGAGTACAGAGACGTTATCTTTCTCCAGCTTGCCTTCTTCGTTTCTATAGTTTTGACCGCCTTTCTATTAGAGGCTGGCTTTGCTGCTATCCCCTATCAATATCGGCAATAGTAGCAGGAACAAGCCATGAGTGGAGGCTTGCTTATTACTGCCATAATTTAACGTACAGCCTTAGAATTTATAACTAATACCTTTTCCCAAATTGATTTATTTTGTTGGATAAAACGCTGATGAACAGGATGGGTCGAGTAAAGTTTTATTTCTTCTTCATTCTTGTAAGTGCAGTAATGCATCACATCATACTCAGGCTTTTCGGTGAGGTCGCCCTTAACAGTAAAACCAACGCGATACGACAAAATATACGGGATGCTGTCCTTTAAATTAGCAAAGCCCCGCATGTGCTGCTCAATTGACGCGGTAGTGGTGCCTGCTTTAAATTTAAAACAGACAATGCGTTGAATGATGCTATCACCTGTAAGACCAAAATAACTGCCCCTTGAAGTAAAAGCCTTTCCATCAAAGGCTGACAGTAGAAGGATTACCACCCCTATAGATATTATTATTTTCATAGCATTTAACTAAGGCAAAAGGTAGTTAAAAAGGCTTGGAATATAAACAGCAAGTCTATTGCTGCAAGCGGACGGCAGGTTTGACTGTTGAAATTTTTTTAAATAACGATGTTTTAGATTGAAAAGAAACTATTTGCAATACTTGCAGCAGCTATGTCTTCAACTGCCTCAACACCTCCCTAAAACTTCCCCAACGCACTCTCCAAATTCTCCGCTATCTCCTCCGCCAACACATCAGTGTTGGAAAGGTTATCTAAGTCAGCAAGTGACTTATCCTTCAACCAGGTAATGTCTAAAGAAGTTTTATACTGCGCAACAATCTTATCATAAGTATACTTTCTCCACGAGCCTTTAGGATTATCAGTTGCATGATAAGTTTCAACACGTTTAAATCTATTAGATGCATTATAGCAGGTAATGAACTCCTGAAGGTCACTAAGCTTTAGCGGGTTTTTCTTAAGTGTGTGATGGATTTTAGTGCGGTAGTTGTAGAACCAGATCTCTTTTGTCTACGCGTCTTTGCTGCTGGGCTTGTTGTCGAAGAAGATAACGTTTGCTTTTGCCACCGTTGGCGTAAAAGATGCTGGTTGGCAAACGAAGGATGGTATGTGCATCTGTTGTTTTCAACAGCTTTTTACCGACCGTCTCTCCTACCTGGCTTGCAAATGGCAAATTGTTCGGAACAGTCAGTAATAAATCGTAAGCCGCCAAACAGAGACTACTCATATTCCACATTGTATCAAGCGTCTAAATCTGGATTTACTGGATGAGAAGATGTCACAGCGTTTTCTTTTTGGGGCTCAAGCTGCGATTTATACTTAAACAAAAGCATTGTAATTAGCAATAGAACTGCACCGGTTACTACACCCAAATAAGGTCCCTTAACAAACAACAAAAGCCAACCACTAATATATGCTCCTCCAATATCTGCGAGATTGATCAGAGCCATATAGGCCGTAAATTGTGAACCGGCAATTTGCTTATCACTCATATTCATTAAAATGGGAAAAGCAGCGATACTATAAAGTGGATCAGCAATACCCCAAAAAAGCAAGCCAGAAGTAATGAACGATTTAGAAGATGATGCAAATAATAGTCCATTAAACAACAATAAAAACAAGGAAAGCCCTAACAATACAAAGCGCTGCAAACGTGTTGCTCCAAGTTTGTCAGCAAACAATCCACTCAATAGTATTACAGTCAATGTTACCATTGCTCCCCATCCACCTGTTAAAATCGACAGTTCACTGTCCGACCATGAAAGATTTCGGATCAGGTAAAAATTGATTGACCTTGTGAAAACAGAAAAACAGAGATATGATAAACCAATAAAACCAAAAATCCTGAAAGCTTTACCATTAAAAATAGCTTTTAACAACCGCCGAAAAACTACAGCAAGGCTATCACTGTCTACTATCTCTCCTGACAATAAATTTTTCGTGAACCGAGGAAACAAAGAGTCAGTTTTATGCAGACGGGTAAAGAAGAAAAACATAGTAAAGAGCAACAGAATGCCTGATTGTACTAAAACTGAAGCAGTAAAGCCCCATTGATGCAGTACAAAAGATAAGGCAGCGGCGCCAAAGGAAATACCTAAAAGTATTCCTCCCCGCATAAAGGCATTTACCCTTCCTTTCTCATTGGTTGGTGTTATTAAAATAGCCATTGCATCTACACTTGCATCTTGCACTGAAGCAACTATTGAATGCACAAAAAATAACGTTGCTAGTAACCAAACCTGTTGAGCAGGATGTTGTACAACCAGCAGCACCAATGAAGCGGCTACTGCTGCAAATTGGGTCAGTACTATCCAATGTTTATACTCCCCGACAATCGAATATCTATACTTATCAATTAAAGGTCCCCATATCATTTGCACGATCCAGGGTATCCCGATGATTGTAATAAAGCTTCCTACTGTTGAAGACGAAACTCCACTGGCAGTAAGATAATTGGCAAGAGCGGTCAAGGCAAAACCGGAAGGTACTCCTTGCATAAAATACAAATAAAAAAAGGTCACGTAACGCGACCTGCTACTATCAGCTAAAGACGGAAACGCAAGCATATTAACCCTACAACAAATCCTTTTTTAAAAAGTTGAAGGGGGTAACGGCGTTACGTTAGAGTAGTTTTTACAAAAAATTTAGTTATTGTGAGGAAGAGGAACGACAACAAAGCAACATGGCAATAGCAAAACGAACTGTTGAAATCCAAAGTGCAGATTGCTTCGTTGCTTCCATAACAAATACTTACCTCTTCAACTACCTAAACTCCTCCTAAAACTTCCCAACGCACTCTCCAAACTCTCTGCAATGTCCTCCGCCAATATCTCAAGGATCAGGAAGGTTATCTATGTCACAAGTGATTTATCTTTTAGCTAGGTAATGTCTAATGATGTTTTATCACGGGCGACAATTTCTTTGTAACCAAACTTCCTCCACCAGCCTTTAGGATCGTCTACGGCTTGATAAGTTTCAACACGCTTCTACTTGGATGATGGATTATAACAGCCAAAAAAACTCCTGTAGGTCACCCTAAGCTATAATAGGTTCTTTTTTAAGCGTGTTGAGGATGTTGGTTCGGTAGTCGTAGAACCATATCTCTTTTGTCCAGGGTCTTTACTGCTCGGTGTATTGTCAAAGAAGATGATAGTTGCTTTTAAGTTTACCTTTACTGCATTATTGAAAATATCAGAAACTATACTATTTCTAGCTACACAACGTGGGAAAGACAAAACAATTTGTCCATCTGAGGTAGCACGAAAATTAAGTCCTAATGCTTGGCGTACTTATATGAAGGAGATACGAAAAGAAGCTTTTGATTTAAGGGATGCAGGTAGGATCGTTATTACGCAGAAAGGGAATGAAGTTTCAGGACGTGAAGTTGTTGGGCCAATCAGAATACAAATAAAATAACCAGTAAATTTTTCAGTGCTTTTACCTCTACAACTGTCTCAACACCTCCATAAAACTCTTAAACACACTCTCCAAATTCTCTGCAATTTCCTCGGCCAGCATATCATGTTGAGAAAGCTTATCAAAATCAGCAAGTGATATATTTTAGTCAGATAACGTTTTAACTTTCTTGGAATAACCCTTTAACAAGTTCAGGGTGACAGCTTGATTGTAATCGTTCCTATGAAGGCATAGTTTTAGTAAAATTTGGTCTGTTTGC
>NZ_BJYT01000051.1 GCF_007991655.1 Segetibacter aerophilus | reverse complement strand
ACCTTACTGGTTCGTCTGACACTTTCGGCGACAGAAGTAATACAATTAGTACTCTTAGTACAGAGGTCTCAGCTTCTAATGAGGAAACAAAAATTCCAATAATAGAAGAAAACCTCGAGGTAGGAAAACGTGAAGTTAGATCAGGAGGAGTCAGACTACGCAGCCGTATAATAGAGCGACCTGTAGAAGAATCAGTGCGTTTAAAGGAAGAGCGAGTGAATGTAGAAAGAAACAGGGTAGACAGACCTGCTACAGAAGCAGATTTCAATGCATTTGATGAAAAAAACATTGAAATGATTGAACGGAAAGAAGTACCTGTAGTAAACAAGCAGGCACGTGTAGTAGAAGAAGTAAGTTTAAACAAGGATGTTAGTGAAAGAAATGAAACAATCAGCGATACAGTCAGGAAAACTGAGGTTGATGTTACCGATCTCGAGAAGAATGATTTAAGTGACCAGTCAAACAAGAATTACTAAAATGATTAGTGCAAGAAAGAGGCGGTTTTAATAAAAAAAACCTCCTCTTTTTGTTTAGTACCTTAAGTAATAGGCTTCTTCATCCTTTTTACAAAAATGCATTACTAGTTTCATCTCATTTTTAATACAACTAATAGTCTCAAAACTATTTCAAACAACTCATCATTATGGCAAATTTAGATGTTCAACCAAAGAAAAAAGGTTCTATACTCCCATGGTTACTTTTAGCGCTGGGACTTCTTGCGTTGTTATTTTTCTTATTTAAGGGATGTGGTAAAAATGAAGGAGATACTAACACTACAACTGCTATGAGCTCGGATAGTGCTTCTACTTCCGCAACGGCTTCAGCGGCATCTTCTTCATGGGATGATATTGATTTCAATGGTCCTCGTGCTAACTATGAAGAAATCACGGACTCAAACATTAACGTAAGAGGCAACAATAATTATGGAATTTATGGAGTCGGCGAAAACATTCTTTTTGATAAAGGCAAGTCTGATATACGAAGTGCCGCGGAGCAGAACTTACAGCAAATTTCGGCGTCAATCGCTAAACGTTATTCCGGGGGCGAGGTTCGGATATATGGATACACTGATGCTACAGGCGACGCTGCTGCAAATAAACAATTAGCAGAGCAACGCGCAGCATCTGTTCGCAGCTGGCTAGTAAAAAATGGAAAAGTAGATGAAGGTCGTATATCTCTACATCCTATTGGGGAAGCACAACCAGTAGCTTCTAATGCAACAAGTGAAGGCCGACAACAAAACAGAAGGGTTGAAATAGTTGCAAAAGGAGCTCAAAGTGGACAATAACAATAGATGATAGATAACAAAGGGTAACGTAATTCTTAATCACCGGCTTTAATTCAAGCCTCTAAAAAAGTCAATCATGTCAACAAATAATGAAAATACCAATCAGCGTCTGCAGGAGTTAGGTGGAAGTGATTTTGAAATAGCAGATGGTCAACCCAATATTAAGGGCTGGGATATAAAAGATGAAACTGGAAAAAGAATAGGTGAAGTAGACGAACTTTTATTTGATGCACAATCAAGAAAAGTCCGTTATATAGTAGTAGATCTTGAAGGAAATGTTCTCGATCTTGAAACGAGACATGTATTAGTCCCTATTGGAATTGCACAACTTCATGATAAAAATGATGATGTAATTTTACCTGGCGTTACCGCCGGACATTTGCAATCACTCCCTGAATATAAAAAAGACGATGTCGGCATAGAAACAGAAAACAAAGTTAGAAATGCTTTTGCAAGTCTTGGCGCAGCAGGATTTGGGGCAGCAGCTATAACGTCAAACAATTTTGGGAAGAATGAAGACTTCTATAATCATGAACACTTCAATGAAGATAATTTGTACCGCAACAGGAATAGGCTAAGCAATAATTTGGGTAATCAGACTGCTGGGGAAAATACAAGTAACATTACAAGTGAAAATACAACACTTCCAGTAATAGAGGAAAACCTGGAAGTAGGTAAGAGGGAAGTTGAAAATGGGGGCGTAAGGCTTCGTTCAAGAATTGTAGAGCAAAAGGTAAGTGAGGACATCAATCTAAAGCAGGAAAAGGTAACTGTTGAAAGGACACCTGTAGACAGACCAGCTTCAGAAGGAGACATCCACGAGAAAGCCATAGAAATGGAAGCAAAAGAAGAGCTGCCTGTAACTCACAAGGAAGCACGTATTGTTGAAGAAGTTTCTCTAAATAAAGAAGTAACCGAGCGGGAGGAAACAATTAGCGATACGGTAAGAAAAACTGATGTGCAAGTGGAGAATTTAGGAAGCACGGACATCGATAAATAAAAATTATAATTAATAAGAATTCAAGTAAAGAGTAGCGTAACAGCTACTCTTTTATTTTCAATACGACATTTAAAATTAATGGTATGAAGAATTTAAAACGTGCTTATTTCTCATCTGTCTTGACTTTTATTTTTATAAGCTTTATTACTGTAGCATGCGGTGGCGGAAACAACGATGCTGCTATACAAACTAAAATTTCTTCAATAACCCAGACTAATCAGGAGCTGCAGAGCGTAAGTGCAACCGTTTCTAAAGGCGTGGTAACTTTAATTGGAAATTGTAAAACCGAGAGAGATAGGGAAAGAGCAGAAAAAGCGGTTGAGAGGATTGATGACGTAAAAGATGTTATTAATAACATAACAGTCACCGGCAAAGTAGACTTCACGGCAGATAATGATCTGAGGGATGGAGCAGCTAAGATTCTTAAAAAATACAAACGGGTACAGGCACAGGTGGACAACGGGATTATAACACTTAGGGGTAATGTTGATAAAGATGATTTACAACAATTGATGTTGGACTTAAACGGTTTGCGACCCAGACGAATAGATAATCAGTTGGTGGCTGAATAGTAGAACCGGTAGTATTAATAGATTACGAAATTTAATTTTTGGTATTTTTTCCTCCGCGTCTAAAAAAATAACCTGTTTCGTCTACTACAATAACTGAAAGTATGTTGTCCTACTATTACATAGCAGATATAAATGTTTTAATTGAAGACCTCATCTATTTTCGGCAATAGCAGTAGATATGCTAAGGCGGAGGTATTTGTCGAGCATAGGAGAGTTTGTGAAGCGCCTTAAATTGTTCTGACCTTCGAGGCTCCTGCAATGCTTTAGAGTTACAAAACTAACTTGTTTCTACCTTTTTCAACTTCAATTTGGATTTTCTAGCTCATCACAAAAGTCTTACTTATTCGTGTTCTTCTGGTGGTTACGTTTTTGCTACAGTTACTTAAAAAGTATCATATGAAAGGGAAGCTGTCATTTGTCGGAATGTGGGATGTTCTCAAAAGTTCTTTTAAAGGTATGGGTGAAGATAAAATTACGAAGATGGCAGGTTCACTTGCTTATTACACTGTTTTTTCCCTCGCTCCTTTATTAATAATGGTTATATCATTATGTGGTATTTTTTTGGGTAGGGAAGCTGTTGAAGGACAGATTTACGGCCAATTGAAAAACTTTGTGGGTGCTGATACTGCAGCTCAGATGCAGGAAATAATTAAAAACGCATCTCTCACCGGCAAGAGCAGACTAGCTGTAATTATTGGGAGCATAACGCTTTTAATTGGCGCAACTACAGTATTTGCAGAAATACAAGACTCCATCAACACCATTTGGGGATTAAAACCAAAGCCTAAAAAAGGATGGCTGAAGATGCTTCAAAACAGATTTTTGTCTTTTTCTGTTATCGCGAGTCTTGGCTTTCTTTTACTGGTTTCGTTAGGAGTAACAGCTTTAATAGATGGATTAAGTGATCATTTAAAGGCTTATTTTCCTGATGTTACTATAGTCATCTTTACTTTAATCAATATACTAATTACGCTTATTGTTACGGCCCTAATTTTCGCCGTTATTTTTAAAGTACTGCCGGATGCAAAGATAAAATGGAGAGATGTTTTTGCTGGTGCTATTGCCACCAGTCTGCTCTTCATGGTAGGAAGATTTGGAATTTCAATTTATATAAGCAAAAGCAACATAGGAAGTACTTATGGAACTGCAGGATCGCTCGTAGTATTATTAATCTGGGTTTATTATTCATCCATCATCCTTTACTTTGGAGCAGAATTTACAAAATCTTACGCCTTAAAATATGGTGCAGAAATTCATCCGGACGAATATGCAGTTACAACAAAAGTTGTGGAGGTTGAAAACGGAGATCAATCTGTGCAGGCAACAAATGAGACGGATGTTACTCAAAAAACAGAAGCAACAAAAAAAGCTCCTACTGTCTTAATCGAAGAAGGAACACAAATAGCCCGAATGTCAAAAGTGAATCGTAATAATTATTATAATGTAGAACCAGAAACTGGAAAATCAAAAAAAGTTGTATTTAGCATATTAGCAGCATCTTCTACAGCTGTAATAATTGGTTTTGTGACTAGAAAAAGGAAAGAAACAAATACTCAGGTGATCCGGAGCAGAAAAAGCATGGTATCTAGCGCTAAAGAAAAGGTCAATACGATCAGAAATATATATATCACGGCCAAAGAAGGGGCAGAAGATTTGCTTAAAAAGCTGGAGCAAAAAGATTATTAATTTTCTGATTTCACGTTAAAGGACAGCTTTACCAATATTAATAGCGGTTAGGAAAGCCACCGCCCAGCAAGAGGACTTTTAAAGGGTGTAGTACACTATTAGGTAAGTTATTGGGTCTGTCGCAGCTAGTATAAGAAAGGACCAATTATATAAACTATAGGAGTAGCTACAAATAATTTTTATGAATTCTTCCAAAATAGATTTCGTAGTAGCGTTAACCCTAACCCTACTCTAACCCGGGGTTTGATACACCTATTGCAAGTGCAGCAAAATAGTAAGTGAGCAAGGATACTACAGTTTGCAGACGGTGAAATTTTTAAGGAGTAAGTATTGGTAAGGCAAAAGAACTGCTTGTAATTTGACTTTTACGAAATGCGATAGTAGTTTTCTTGTGATGACAACAAAATCTGCTGCTAATGAATTAAAGAATTAGACGAATATGTTAAAGACACCATCTATTATTTCTACTGTAGCAGCAGGGCCCTAAGTAGGAAAAGAAAAAGTCCCTGAGTAATGACTCCCAGATGCTTGAGTAACAGTAACTGCTTCATGTACTAAGAAATCGAAGGTAGAGAAATATGAATAGGATATAGGGTTTGACTTTCGGAGATAATGTATGCGCTTGGCAGTATGTTAAAAAAATCGCAAAGTGGACGTTGAAAGTCCCTATTTTGCGTTGCGGTTAATTGCTCTGACTTTTTCAAATGCCACAACTTCATCCTACTTAGGCTGTACGCCATTGGAAATAAGGTGAAACATAAGAGTACTTTACTAATTTTTTGTTTATTGTAAGGCTGCCTGGTTCTGTCGCACCTGCTTAAATTAAAACACCTAGGGACTAACGTTATAAAATATTCAAAGGTCATTGCTTCCCTAAAAAGATTATTCTGCAAGCTGTCAATTTTAAATTAAGATTTAGCTTAAGTCATCGGGATATAGAGGAGTTATTATCTCTCAGGGAGTAGCAGTAGATCATGCTACAGTACAAAGATGGGTATACAAATTTACTCCATCAGTTGAAAAAGTTTTTACTAAGAGAAAGAAATCAATAACTAATAGCTGGAGGATGGATGAAACTTATTTTAAGGTAAAAGGGGAGTGGATGTTTTTGTATAGAGCTGTTGATAAGGCAGAAAATACTGTAGATTTTCTATTAACCAAAAGAAGAAATAAGCTTGCCGCACATAAGTTTTTGCGAAAGGCAATTAGTAATGATGGCTGTCCGAAGGTGATTGATATTGATAAGAGTGGATTGAACAGGCAAGCAATCAGAACCTACAATAAGAGACGTTTAAAGAGAATAAGAATTAGGCAATGTAAGTATCTTAATAATAGGGTAGAAGGAGATCAACGATTTATAAAATGGCGAACTCAAGGTATGTTAGGATTTAAGAATTTCGAATCAGCATCACGAACACTAACAGGAATAGAAATAGTAAGAATGATTAAAAAGGAACAAGTAGTCTTTCCTAAGGCTAACTATTTTGAAACCTTTTGTTCACTAGCCGCTTGATCCAGCAGCTGCTACTAATAACTTGCCTTGCTAAGAATAGATGCGACAGAACCTCCAATGTACCTGTAAGAATAATTTTCATATTTCGCTTTTTTGTTGATGCAAAAATGCAATTACTAGAAAGAGCGGAAGCAGCCAAATATGCTTTTGTTGTGGCCGAATGTGAGGTAGTGTTATTAATAGCAAAAGCAGCGAAAGTTGAGTCTATGTAAAGCTTTAGAGCTTCTGTCCTTTGGTCGAAACAGGATTAAGGAAAAGAATAAAACTTGTAAGTATTAGTTAGAGGATGGATGAAACGAATTGCAATAGGTACTTAACATTGTAGTATCACTGACATATAAAGCAAATCTTTATGCAAACCTCAGTTGAAAGATGGAAAGCTTCGGCTAAAACCTTTTTATCAAATTGCTCTTATTAACCTAAAGGTTGAGCCTAGTGTTTTAGGTCACGAATACAAATGGCTTTATCCAAAGTAAGGGCGACAATGCCCTACTTTATTATCTATCACTAACACTGTAACTTAGTCCCATGCATGTACTTTCCCTGTTTGGCTTCAATATAAAAAACTTTTTGATGGGTAGCGAGGAGTGGGTATTCCTTTTCGAGACTTTACTCCGGACTATCATAATGTTTATCATAATTCTTGTTGCTCTGCGTTTGCTCGGAAAGCGTGGAGTAAAACAACTTTCGGTGTTCGAGCTCGTTGTTATTATTGGGTTGGGCTCTGCAGCAGGAGATCCAATGTTTTACAAGGATGTAGGCATCCTGCCTGCTTTGGTTGTTTTTTGTATGGTAGTGGCGCTGTATACTTTTGTGACCCGTGTCATTGCAAAGAGCAAAAAGGTAGAGGGCTTAATAGAAGGTAAAGCAGTATGCCTTATCAAAAATGGAGTTTTCGCTATCGAGAATTTTAAGAAGGAAGGATTAAGCGAAGATGAATTTTTTGCAGAGTTGCGTATTCATGGAGTATCGCAACTAGGGCAGATTGAAGAAGCAATTGTGGAAACCTCTGGCACTATGAGTATTTTTTATTATCCCGATGAAAAGGTGAAATTAGGATTGCCGATTATGCCAAATTCTCTAAAAGGAAATAGTCGTGTTATTCATCATGCAGATACATATTCCTGCTCTTTTTGCGGCTACACTGAAAAGCTAGATCCCGCTGCCTCTCATAGCTGTCCCTCTTGTAAAAAATTAGAATGGGTAAAATCAAGTAATAGAAAGCGTGTTCCTTAAAAATAGGTTGAAAAGCGGAGGTCTAACTTCATAATTGCTTAAGTTATTAATAACCCACTTTGTCAAACTATTTACTTGTCAATTTTAATGTTAGTAGGATAAACAATATCTTTTTATCAACAAACATTAGTACCTATTTATAATTGTATTAGAATTTAATACAAGGTCTCGACCAATTAAACAATAGTATAAGTTTTGGATTTGGTGAACAT
The DNA here is from genome assembly GCF_007991655.1 of Segetibacter aerophilus. Lineage (GTDB taxonomy): Bacteria > Bacteroidota > Bacteroidia > Chitinophagales > Chitinophagaceae > Segetibacter > Segetibacter aerophilus. Next base: position 3,403 of record NZ_BJYT01000051.1, on the reverse strand, counting down.
GGTCAATGTGTGAGCCTAACCAATGCCAGAAAGCATTGCCAGGATGAAATATTGTTACTCTTCTAACTCCTAAATGATAAGTAAAGTTGCTTCCTTTCAAATCATACAATTCCGACTCGCCTCGTTGAATAAAACCGAAAGCGAGTAGCAAAGAATGTGTAATTGGAATAGGGTTTGCTCCGCTTAAGGTAAGAGTATCGATGCTTTGTCCATTGACTATTTGCACAAACCCCTTTCCTGTGATTTCAACCCAGTTTCCAATTCTCAAATCAATTGATTGTATCATTTTTTGTTTTTTATGGTATATCCTTAATCCTTTTTATATTTCTTAATCTTGCAATTTAATGACTGGGGAAGAAGCGTAAAAGTTAGCGAAGGACAAAAAGCGAAAGATGCAGATTCCCCTATAGTGACAATCATTATTAAGTAGGAAAACCGAAAGCATTGCATGGATGCGTTTCTACTACATATTCAGGTGTTTGGTTGGAACTGATCCAGTTAATATTTAAAACTATTCGTAAGCCGCTTTCCAAGGTGGCTATCCTACGACGAGAAGGAGCAAAAGGAGAATTATTTGGTAGAGTTATACGTGATAATTGCTTTGGCAACTAAAAAGGCAACAGATGAATGTTACATTTTTATTATTTCAAGACTTTGAAACACTTGATGTATTTGGGCCGGTGGAAATATTTGGCCGCCTCAAACATCAATATAAAATTCTATTCTGCTCACTTTTTGGTGGTCGTATAAATAATGAACATGGCGTTGCCATTGAAACTAAGAAAATTGATGATGTAAAAAATAAAATTGAAATACTTATTATACCGGGCGGTCATGGCACCAGGAAGGAAGTAACTAACATGCAACTAATCGACAAAATTAAAGAAGTTGTCGGCCTTAGTAAATTTGTTATGACTGTCTGTACAGGGAGCGGACTGTTGGCAAAGACGGGAATGTTAGACGGGCGAGTAGCAACATCAAATAAAAAGGCTTTTGATTGGGCCGCCGCGCAAGGGGAAAACGTTAAATGGATTAGGAAAGCACGTTGGACAAAAGATGAAAAGTTTTATACTTCTGCCGGTGTAAGTGCAGGCATAGACATGTCATTAGGTTTTCTTAGTGATATTCATGGAATTGATTTTGCTCGAAAGGTCGCTTTTGAAATAGAATATAATTGGACCGAGAATATGAATGATGATAATTTTTATGAACAATAACTTCGGGCCATAGTATGCACTACAAAACGGGCAGCCCAAGGAAGATTGGCAAAGGCAAAACGGCAAAAAACCGTCATGATGTTTTTGGGCTTCTTTTGCGATAAAATCGTTTTCAACATATGCAGTCAACAAAAAGCAGGAATTAATTATGCATCATAAATTGGGTATCTTTTACCTCGCATGTATTTGAAGATGAGATACTATTGGGGGAGTTTAAAAAAGCTTTATGGTGGAATGCCGGGTAAAATATTATCGATTTAGATAGTGGTTTTGTCGCACTTGTTTGCTCTATCAAGCTAAGGAGTCACTTTATAAGAGGTTTAAAGGTCATTGCTTCCCGGAAGACGTTATTCTACAGGCAGTATATTTAAATTTAAAATTTAGCTTAAGTTATCGAGATGTAGAGGAGTTATTGTCAATCACGGGAGTAACAGTTGATCATGCTACTGTACAAAGATGGGTATATAAACTTATTCCATTAAGGTCAACCTTCCACACGAGAAAAATGCTTTAGTATCTAATTATATTAGAATATTAAGAGAAGGTGTTGAAGGGTGGAACTTTTGAAGGAGAAATAACAACTTCGTCTCGCCCGATTTTTCTTACACTGACCTTTACTATACCAATTTCGCGGGAGCTAATTGACTTGGCAGCACTTTTACCAAAGCTGACTTTCTCCTAAAATAGTTTGTTGGTGTAGTTTAAAGATAATGAGTTGAAAACATATTCTTCAGTGCCTATTGCAGCAAAACAATGTTGTGGGTTCGTGCTTGTCACTGGGATATTTGTTTAGAATTAGGTGAATTAAATAAGTAGAAGATGTTAGGAAGTATCATTAGCCCTACGGCAAGGGGAAGAAACCATGCTCCTAATCCCTCACCATTTGTTAGTGCTGTCTGATAGGTCATGAACACAATACCACTAAAAATGATAATCACCGCCATCTTTAGTACTCTTAGGAGTTTTGCTGCAGAAGTGTACAACCGTGCTGCATTTTCTTGCGTAACTATCGCTGGATAATTGTAGATGTGCGGATGTTTATTAAGAATTGTCATTCCAACATAAATGACGGTTGCAATAATTGGAAGTATAAAAATGTGTGTCTTTCCGCTAAAATCATCTGCTAATCCTGCTGCATTATAGTGGCTGGGTATCTGCTCCGGCAATTTTGAAAAGAAAATAATCGTCCCTACCCATAAAAGTACAAGTATAGATAAAGACACGTTCTCCAGAATTTTGTCGACTATAGTAAGCTCTATTTTTATTTTAGGCTTTGCTTCCATAGCGGTATAAAATTTTACGAAGCGTCAAGTTGCATGATCACAACCATTTAATAGACGCAACTTAAATAAATATTGTAATTGCGAAAGCTTTATGGCCAAATTACTAAAGTCGGGCCTGGTGCAATTCGTTGCATTCTCACGGTATCCTCTTTTTAGTTTTGGTGTTAACACTAATATATACTTTCTTTTAAAAGATGGAGAAACATTTTGACAAAGCGATAAAGATGCTTGATGTGTTGGGTCGTCGTTTTTATGATTAGCCGCTAATATAAAAGTCTTTATGAAGTTGTGGCAATTGAAAAACGTCAGCTTCAACTAACCCCAAAAGCAAAAAAGCGATTTCTAGTTGAATGCTCAATGTCTAGCGGCAATATTATATATACTCGTGTTATACTATATTGTCAACTTTATTGGAAGTGTAGCACTAATGTACGAGATGAAGTAGGAGAACTAGGATTATTATCACTGATAACAACATTTGCCACCTCGTAGGCCTTCAAATAGGTCAAATTAAAAGACCGCGAGTATCCAGAAATGGTAATAAATCCATTAGAAAAAGAAAAAGTCGTGCCCACGGAACTGGGAAAACTATTTGGAAAGGTTTCGTTGTAAGCAACTGCCACCACCCTCTTTAATTGCTGAGAATTAATTACGTTTTGTATTTCTCCAGCGGTCAATTCCGCTTGTGTGAGTGAAAGCCTTTCCTTGGTGCATGAAGAATAAAAGAGCGCTATAGAAAGTAAGACTAATAGCAGATGTGGTTTTTTCATAAATTATTTTGCATGATTTGATATTAAAATATTGTACAACTTAACAAAAGTAAAATGGTGCAAAAGTTTGCCTAAGATTTTTACTTTAAGTCATATTAGTAATTTTAACAAAGATTAGCGCTTTCATGGAGAC
>NZ_BJYT01000050.1 GCF_007991655.1 Segetibacter aerophilus | reverse complement strand
TTCGCCTTCGCTTGGCACCTAACCGGCTGATGTCCCTTATGCAAGAACTGTTGTCAGAACGATAATAAGTTGGCTTAACGTTACTTTTTATACGTTTTTCACTAGCAATTTTTACTGTGGCTACTACTGCCTGTTGGTGGAATTAATGGGAACAAATGCTCTATGCACGGGTGCCAAAAAAAAGCTGCGACTAAACAAAAAGTACAAGCGAGTGACACAACAATGTTTGGATAACATGCAATGTTTGCAACAAGCTCTTTCATTAGTCATCACACCCACTGCAGCCGTCCAACCTGAATTGCAAAATTGATTTAAGCAAACATTAAAAAAGGGCCATAAAAGCTCTTAACTAAAGTATGATTAAAAGTAGAGGAGACAATCCATTTCATCTCTTGTCTAGTGTAGTACTATTCTCCTCTTTTTCAATATCTGTCTTCTTTTGATCAGTAGTAGGCATGACTGGTTCACCGTCTTTACCAACCTGTACAAAAGCATTATCAGTATTTTTTTCAGGAGCAGTTTGTTCGGGGAACTTATTATCGTTTTCCATGTAGCTTTTTTTCTAAAATGATAAAAATTTGTGCCATCAGGTTTTGTAAGAACAACACTATGACGGTATTGAACCGTAAGTGTTGAGATACTAAATTTTCCTGTGTCTCTATCTGGTAATCAAGTTTTCTTTTTTCTCGGCAATACGCTTAACTTAACCAATAGTATTTGCATTGCTACTAAAGCCTTTACAACAAATTGTTTTTCAAATTCACGAAAGTTATATGAATAAGCTACCGAAAAATTCTCCTCTGTTTTTACTAATTGCCGTTATATTTTTCGCCAATCAAAATGTTCTTGCTCAGAACATCGGTCGGCCTCTTTACAAAGTTTTGACGCTTTCGGGAGAGAAACAAGGGGCAAAAGATGTGGCACAAGACCATGGAATATCAGGTGTATGGCAAAAACTACAGAAGCTAACAACTACTGCTAGTGTGCTTCACACTCAGGCACATCCCGACGATGAGCATGCTGACCTATTGACTTATCTCAGCCGTGGAAAGGGTGTGCGAACAGCATTGCTGGCGTTAAACCGTGGTGAGAGCGGTGGCAATGTGTTAGGTGGAGAGTCTTTTGATCAGCTCGGCTTATTACGGACCGAAGAATTTTTATTAGCAGGAAGTTATTATGGATTAGACGATCTCTACTTTACTAAACTTGCCGATTACGGGTTTTCAAAGAGAGTAGAGGAAGCATATGAAAAATGGGGTAAGCAGAATGTGCTGGCAGAAATGGTAAGGGTTATTCGTATTAACAAGCCCCTGGTTATTGTTTCCCGTTTTCATGGTACCACACGCGATGGACACGGTAATCACCAGGCGGCGGGAGAGATAAGCCAGCTAGCGTTTACAATGGCAGCAGATCCGGCCGCGTTTCCTGAACAAATAAGCAAAGAAGGATTAAGGCCATGGAAAGTACTTAAGCTCTATCGTGGTGGGATAAGACCCGCCGAACATTGGAATGTGCAGTTGAATTCGGGAGAATTTAGTCCGTGGTTGGGAGATACCTACAAAAACTTTTCACTGCTTGGTTATAGCCTGCATCGTTCGCAAAATGGCGGCCATAGAAATGAGGTCTATGGTCCTTCACTGCAATATTATGAGCGGATGAAAAGCGAGGTGAATAGTGACGAAAAAGAAAACACCTTTTTTGACGGAATAGATACGACACTGCCTGGAATTTTTAAGATAACCCGAGAGACTGCGCCGACAGGGGTTGCAACATTACTCAGTGAAATAACTGCTGAAATTACAAAAGCTGTGAATGCTTATGAACCACAAAATCCTACAGCTATTTTGCCCTTTCTAACCAATGGATTATCTAAAACCCGCGAAGCAATTGCTTTGTCGACCGATCAGCGAGATGCGGTTTTTATGTTACAAATCAAAGAACGCCAATTCACTGACGCCATCAATTCTGCTCTTGGCATTCACATGGAAGCGATGGCTGTACCAATAGGAACAAAAGAGAAGAGGAATTTTTATGAACCACAGCCAACAATGGGTTTTGCAGTTGCCGGACAACCTTTTAAGGTGGAGACGATCCTGGTAAATAATAGTTCGGCAGTTATTGAACCGAAGAGTATTAAATTGATCGGCGGTGGAAACTGGAAGATTGAGCAGGCAATCCAGGACCTAAAACCCCTACAGAAAAACGAAAAAGTGGAGATGGCTTTTACCGTGACTGTTGCTGATAACACTCCTTTTTCACAACCTTATTTTAGCCGGCAATCCATACAGGAAAGTCAGTATCAAATAAAGGATTCGGAGAATGAAAACTTGCCTTGGTCAGCATCACCTTTGCAAATGTCAGCATCTTACATAGTCAATAACCAGTTGATAGAAATACAGATGCCAGTGCAGGTAAGACAGGCAAACTTGCCCTATGGTTATGACAAATATTCTTTGAAGGTTGCGCCGGCAATAGGAGTGAAGCTGTTGCCTCGTAGTGGTATCATTCCAAAAAATAGCAAGGTTAAAATGGTAGATGCAAAGGTTGAGTTGGTAAATAATTTTGATGGGCCAATAAGTGGAAATCTTGCCTTGAAAACCCCGGCTGGTTGGAAGGTTCAACCTTTAAACACTCCATTTTCTTTTACAAAGTCAGGTGAAAAAGCAAACTATTCATTCAAAGTATCATTACCGACGATAGACGAAAAGGCATATCAAATGCAAGCAATAGCAACAGCAAATGGTAAAGCATATACTGAAGGTTATGATCTAATTTCTCATCGAGATAATGACCAGGCACTTCAGTATCATCCTGCTGTTGCAAGCATAAAAGGGATCGACGTAAATGTAGTACCGGGTATAAGCATAGGGTATGTAATGGGTGTGGGAGATGAGGTACCGCAAGGGTTGGAACAACTGGGAGCGAAGGTTCAATTGCTTACAGCAAGTGATTTGTCAACAGGCAAGTTGGAACAGTTTGATGTGATAATGATCGGTACCCGAGCCTATGCAGTACGCCAGGACTTGAACACCTACAATCAACGGCTGTTGAATTATGCTAAAAACGGCGGGCACTTACTTGTATTGTTCCAGACACCTGAGTTTGTGCCAGAGCGAATGGCTCCTTATACCGCTCAACTACCTGGAAATTCAGAAGAGATTTCAGAAGAGAATTCTCCTGTAAAAATTCTTAACCCTGCTCACCCCGTTCTAAATTTCCCCAATAAGATTACTTTGGTTGATTTTGACAGTTGGGTTGAACAACGTGGTTCTAAGTTTTTTTCAACATGGGATACTGCTTATGTGCCTATTATTTCTACAAATGATATTGGCCAGGCTCCTCAAAGTGGCGGTTGGTTAATGGCTAAATATGGAAAGGGTAATTACACGTATTGCGCTTATGCGTTTCACCGACAGCTTCCTTATGCTGTTGACGGTGCTTATCGCATTTTGGCAAATTTGATTTCTTACGGGAAAAAGTAGAAACTCTTATGCTCAGCTTGTTACTTTGTTTTTCTTGAAAAAAAGAAAGTAACCAAAGAAAATTCAAGAAAGGAACGAAACAGCCCGTTCCTTTCGTTATTCCTTGATTTAGCAGTAGTGCTACTGTGGCTTCAACAGTACGTTTTCATGCCTTTTCTTTTT
>NZ_BJYT01000049.1 GCF_007991655.1 Segetibacter aerophilus | reverse complement strand
AAGGTTAATTAAAGAACAAATGCTTGCATGCTTACCTATGTTCAACTGATTCCTTTATCCCAAAAGTCCTATTTGCGGCTTGTAACTTTCTTTGTCTTGAAACAAAGAAAGTAATCAAAAAAACTCAAGAAAGGAACGATAACAGCCCGTTCCTGTTTATTCTAAATAAGAAACAACAACGGTTTTTATTTCATTATTCCTATATCAGTAAGCCATTCTAAAAACCTTTCAGGCCAATGCACAACTGCACCTACGTTATCTTTTTTTATCCCGAAGCCGTGGCCGACACTTGAATAGATGTGCAACTCTGCAGGTAGTCCAGCCGCTTTATATCTCAAATAAATTTGCGCCATTCCCTCAGCAATATTTGGAACATCCTTAAAGCCGCCCAAAATAAATAGCGGTGGTGAATTTTTTACCGGCTCAATCCTTTTTGTTCCGCCGGGGTAGATGAGTGCCTGGAAATTGGGATAAGAGCTGGCGCGATCTACCTGGTCTTTGGCTGATTTATCTCCTTCATCGAATCGCATGGCAGATAAAGCCGCAACTTCTCCACCCGCGGAGAAACCCATCACTCCAATTTTTGAAGTATCAATGTTCCATTCCTTGGCCCGGCTTCGCACAAGTCTAATAGCTCTTTGTATATCTGCCACCTCTTCTTTGTCGATAGTATAAGTCGAGTTGGTATCACGAGCCAAACGATATTTCAATATGAAGGCTGCAATACCTTTATCGCGAAAATAATGTGCGGGATTATATCCCTCATGATCCATCCATAGATCCTGGTGGCCCCCTCCGGGGGCAATGACGATGGCGACACGACTTTCATTTTTAGCGGGGATGTACGGAATGATAGAAGGCTTATGAATATTAGAAATCAAGTGATCGCCTGTTGCATTGACCCTTACTTTTTCAGCACTAGTCTTGCCTTCAGAGCCAGGAGCACCGTTTGGATAAAGAAGTATTTCTTTTGGTTCCTGCGCATGTAGAAAAGCAGGGAGAAAAATACTAACAAGCAAGAGGAAACAAAGGAAGATCTTTTTCATTTTTTAATTGTTTTAGAAAGCGCGTGGCTAATGACGTTTATATTTTTCGAAAAATAGACAATAAAAAAGGGAGACGAAATAGCTTTCTCTCCCTTTTAATATGCTGCTAAAAAACCTTTATTTCATTTTGCTTACAACTTCACTAACATACTTCACGCTTTGACCAATCTCTGGTGCATTAGTCATCCAGTTGTATTCGTATTCGGCAAACATTGGTCCTTTGAAATTTTGTCTTTTCAACTCTTCTAAGACACCTTTAATATTTGAAATTCCTGTTCCCCATGGTACGTCGTGGGGACCTGCGGGAGCTTGAGGACGAGTTGCACCAGCTGCTAACTGCGGACGCGGTTGTCCCGGCGCAGGTAAGCTCATTTGAAAGGCAGTATATTCTGCACTCGGTTTCTCATGCAAATCTTTCATATGTAGTTCAAGAATCCTTCCTTCCAGTTTTTTCAAACTTGCAATTGGGTCAAGACCTGAACGAATGAAGTGGCCAATATCAGCACAGGCTCCAAGTCTTTTACTAAACCCAGCAGTATATTTAATCAGAGTGTCAGGGCTCCAATAACGTGAAGGCCTTGGATGGTTATGAAAGGCCACGTTGATTTGGTATTGATCTGCCAGTTGAGAAACAAGCGGTATAAACTGGGGCTCTGGCTCCGAAACAAATTGTTTCAATCCCATACCTTTTACAAACTCAAATAACTGACGCCATTCAGGTTCCGTTCTAGGAGTAACCACTCCATAAGACAACATTTGAATGCCCTTGGTTTTTAGTAATTGCAAGACTGAGTCTCTCTTTGAGGCAGGCATATCAAAACTTAAATTTCCTTCGATACCAGCACCGATTTTTTGCCCCGGAAATCCTTCAACGTACTTTATTCCGATACTGTCGGCTTTTCGTAGTGCTTCTTCAAGCGTAAACATTCTAAAAGAATAAGCCTGGGTACCGACTTTCCAGCCCAGAGACTCAGGTGTTTTTTGAGCTTGAACAGGCTGTGTCGTGACCGCAACTACAACAACGAAAAATAAAAGTGAAGCCTTTAAATGTTTCATATGGAAGTTTAATCTGTTAGTGAATTTAAAGATATTATTTATTGCAGCAAATAGACGGGGAAAGAGGGGAGATGTTTAATATAAGCGGGGAATTAATCGCCCTGGGGTTTAGAATTAGGAATTAGGAATTAATGGGTGGCGACAGGAATTGCTTTTTTTTTAGTACTGCCGCCATGGTCAATAATAAGAAAATGTACAAGAGTGCGACGCAAGAGAAGTTTAACAGGGAATTAGTGCCTGGCTAGAAAATGTAATAGTTGCCCTAATGCTATCAAAACTGGTAAGAGGTTTAGACTTTTTATTTGCCTTTTTTTAAATAACTCGAAAGCTCGTTGATCTTATCGGTGCCGATGAGGTCGACATGTAATTTCATTTGCTCTTTCCAGGCTTCAGCGGTATCAGGTGCTGCCCAAAAGCGAATAGGCTTTCCAGCCTTATGAACGCTGTCAATGGTCTGCTTTAGCTTTTTCAAATCTTCTGCTGGGATTGGACCATCGCCTTTCCATTGGGTAATTTTATCGAATTGGAGGCTAACGAGATTTACTCTTTTCCATTCGTCGGAAGTATGTGGTCTTTTTAAATCGTCGTCAAAAAAAATGTAATCGGGGTAAAGTTTGTAATCCGCAGGCGGCGGACGTTCGCCACTAATACTAATTGTTATATTTTTTGCAGCAGCAGGAGTTGACAAATAGGGCATTAAAGGCTGTAATTCTTTAGCAAGAAGGGATAGCGCTTCCTGATGATTTTCCTTTATGTCAACAAGCAGGTTTACTTTTCTTGACTGGTCAGTCCCTAACCCTTTTAGTAATGGATCGAGGTATAAAGCTTTTAGGGTGTTTTTTTGCTGAATGTCTTTTTTATTATGAGCAACATAGAGCACACCATTAACTGGAAAGATGTCTGCTTCGATAGATCCAAACCCTTCGCCAAAGGCATTGGTAAAGGGTTTGGAATTTTCATAATCGTTATGGGAATGGGCATTTACAGAAGAATATTTTTTAACCGGAGAGCAGTCTACAGCGCAAATAGAAATAAGGATTAAAAACAATAATCCCCTGATCAATTTTATCATTGATTTTTTAAATGACCTTTTAGTGATTGAAAAGAAAAAACCTATAAACGAATGGTGGCTGGAAGATACTTAGCAATCAGCTCTTCGTAATAAGGCTTTAATTCTGATACTACTGGTGGCTTCGGACTTTTTGAATAAAGATCGTACGGGTTAAATTTGTCTACCCATTTAAACATCTCCTTATCATGCTCATCCATCAAATGCTCGTATGCATGCTCACGATGTTGAGAATAAAATGAGTGATAGCGGATCATGTATAAAGCCTCTTCTGGCAAATAGTCTTTAACGATGTGGTACAAGTATTCATCGTGGCCCCATGACATATGTACATTTTTTAAACCACAATTTGGTTCGTACATGCCATACTTAGTATTAAATCTCGAGTCTTTTGTATCAGGATTTGCAGCAAAATATTCAGGGTAAACAATTTTATCTGAGAATGCACAACCTACGGGAAAAGTATCGCCAACAACAGCCCACTGAGGTTCGCCAAAAAGGCAAAGCACTTTACCCATGTCGTGAATAAAACCTGTCAACACGAACCAATCAGGATGGCCATCAGCACGAATAGCTTCGCCAGTCTGCAACAGGTGCTGCAATTGATCAAGATCTGTATCAGGATCGCTGTCATCAACAAGGGTATTTAAAAATTCCATAGCCTCCCAAACACGCAATTCTTTCCGGTTGAATTGCAAAAACTCCTTTTGCTTTTCTCTTACAAATTCGTATGTCTGGTACTTATGATTCAACCTGTAAAATTCCCTTACAGTATCTCTTTGGGGAGTATCGTAATTTCTAAACTCAGTTTTTTCTTTTTCTTTCGCAGGTTTTCCTTCTTTAGGATAGCGAACAAGAACATCATCTTCCCATTGTTCAATGCTTTGTAGCGGATTTACTTCACTGGCTGGTATCGCTGTATTTGACATGGTTTCAAGCTTTTATTGTAATGTAAATATACGTTTTATTGCTTTTTTTGTTATAACCGGTTTTCATTATTTTTTACTTCCAGTCATAATTAGGTACCGGACCCATCTCAAAAATCAGCTTGCTTCCCTTCATAATTTCGCTGTGACTAATGAAGGGTTTTGTTATCGGCTTTCCATCTAAGGTTACTTTTTGAATGTATTTATTTGCTGCTGAAAGATTATTCGCAACGATTTGAAAGGAGTGAGGTTTGCCTCTTTCCATCAACGATATTGTTAATTCAGGAAATTGAGGAGCGCCAATTGCATAAATACCTGAGGCAGGCGTTACCGGGTAAAAACCCACTACTCCGAAAATATACCAGGCGGCCATCTGACCGCAGTCTTCATTTCCATTGATGCCTATTGGTTCGTTTCTAAAATTTTCTGTTGTGTGCTTCCTCATTAATTCTTGCGTCTTCCATGGCTGGCCGCAATAGTCATACAAGTAGATATAATGATGCCCTGGCTCGTTGTCGTGGCGGTAATGTTTACCTTCGAAATTCTCATCCAGCTTTGCTGCAAATTTTTCTCTTCCGCCCATCATATCAATCATTCCAGGTACATCATGCATTGCGCCAAAGGTGTAGGTCCAAGGGCCTCCTTCTGTAAATCCTTCCCAATTACCGCCGCGGTTTTTTTCATCAAATGCTCCATTCAGTTTTCTGGGAAGCATAAAGCCAGCGGTAGTATCGTACAGGTTTTTGTAGTTCTTTGTTAGGGCCATAATCCTTTCATAGTCATCCATCTTTCCCATTGCCTTGGCGTATTGAGCTACAGCATAATCATCGACAGAATATTCAATGGTTCTTGAAACAGATTCGGCAGTTTTATCAGAAGGAATGTAGCCTAACTTTTTAAACCACGTTACCCCTGCCTGTGCTTCATAATCGTACCATTTGTCGCGGTCGCCATATCGTAAACCTGTATCATTGAAAGGCGGAACGAACACATCTTTCATCATTGCTTCATAAGCGAGTTTTGTATCAAAACCTTTAAAACCTTTTATAAATGCGTCTGCAATTACAGGATCAGCGTGAGTACCAATCATGATGTTTGTTTCTGCTGGGTTCGGCCACATCGGTAATCGTCCACCTTCTTTATACATGTTGAGCATGGCAGTGATCATCGGATTAACTCTTTCAGGCTGGGTAAGCAAGAGTAATGGGTGGAGCGCGCGATAAGTATCCCAAAGCGAAAAGTCTGTATAGGAAGTTCCTGTATGGACTTTATCATCAAAACCGCTGTAGTATTTTCCATATTCAGACATCTCTCTTGGAAATTGCATGGTATGGAACATAGCAGTATAAAAGATGCTCTTCTGATCTTCTGTTACTCCGTTTACCTTGATCCTGCTTAGGTTTTTCTGCCATTCATTTTTAGTCGATTGCACTAACTGGTTGAAGTCTTTACCTTGTAATTCTATAGCCAAATTTTTCCTGGCTTGCTCGAGACTAATAAAAGATGTGCCGATTCGCACCTCTACTTTTTCATCGTTATTTGTTGCAAAACTTATGTATGCGCCCATCCTTGTACCGAACTGTTCGGTAGAAGATTTATTTATTTGATTGCCATCCCATGTACCAAAAGATTTGAAAGGTTTATTAAATTTTATAACAAAATACCCTTTAAAGTTTGGAAGCTCAGGGCCGATTTGTGCAGACATACGATCAGGGTTATATCCTGTTATTTCCATCTTCGTCCGGTCGACTTTTACATAGCCTTTAAGCTTTTTTATTCTGTCAGTAAAATCATTCGCCCAATCAGTTAATTCAGGATTAAGGTTGATGCCGTGAATAATCAAATGTGCATTTTGCGATGCTGGAAATGTAAATTGGAAAATGCCAGCGCGTGAAGCTCCTGCTATTTCACCCTTGATGCGTTGCTTACCTGCGTTTAGTGAAACAGAGTAATAATAAGGTTTCGAAACTTCGTTCGAATGGCTGTATGAAAGTGCGCGTTCTTTCGGTAAAACTTTAAGGTCGCCTATTTGTGGCATTACTGAAACGTATCCATAATCTCCCATCCAGACCGTCGGCTGATGGGAAGCCATAAAGCCAATGAGGGAACTGTCCTCATAGAAATAATTCATCCGGCTCATTTTGCTTTCACCTGTTTGTGCAACAAAATTCGTCATCGCATAAGGAAGACATACACTAGGCATTGTGCCACCCCCATCAAGGCCTTTCGCAAATCCAGTTGCTGCAGTTCCTATTAGTGGATTGACATAATCAACTTCCTGCTTTTGCGTTTTTGGCTTTTGAGCAATGCAGCAAAATGAGGCAAAAAACGTTAGTAGTAAGAAACTCTTTTTCATATTTCTGTGCGCCAATTTATTAGTATCATTTTTTGAAAAAAAGTGAACGGATTTTGTTTTGGATAACAAGGACAAGCATGAAAGCTTCGTAAATTAGAATAGCACCAGAAACGGCGAGTATCGCTATCGACAAATATTCAACGTTTTTCTGATTTCCTTATAATCCTCAAAAATCATTCAAACCGGTTCTACCAGAATACAGTATACAGCGCGGTTAGTATACCAATAATAATGGTGGAGGCTACGATGAAACTTGGAGATACCCTAAACATTTTTGTATCGATAGCAATAACTTTTGCAGGATCCTGGCCCTTTTTGTCGAGGAGGCTAATAACGATCATAAGTACAACCAGGATAACGAAAACAAGGGTCATCCGGTCCATAAACGGAAGATCAGGAAACCAACCGTTTGTCCAAACTGGCAAGAATTTAAGTACTGTTGAAAGCGGGATAGTAAGAATGGCGGACGTAAGGGCTGCTTTTGAAGTAGATTTCTTCCAGAAGAAACCAAGCAAGAATATTGATAGGACTCCTGGGGAAATGAAACCTACGTACTCCTGAACAAACTGGTAGGCCTGGTCAAGACTTCTAAGCGCCGGTGCAACAACACCTGCTATAATCATTGCCACTACCACAGTAACCCGTCCGGTTCTTACCAACGTTTTTTCAGAAGCATCTTTATTGAAGTATTTTTTATAAATATCTAATGAGAAAATGGTTGAGATACTGTTTGCCTTACCAGCTAAAGAGGCGACAATAGCTGCAGTTAGCGCTGCAAATGCAAGACCTTTTAATCCATTGGGCAAAAGGTTCATTAATATAGGATAGGAGCGATCTGGTTTAATTACCCCGTTGTCGGCCATTTCCTGAACAAACATTCCGTTTTGATGCATTACAAACATGGTTATACCGGGGATAACAACAATCAAAGGAATAAGCATTTTTAAAAACGCCGCAAATAGCAATCCTGCACGAGCGGTTTTTAAATCTGCACCCAGCGCGCGTTGGGTGATGTATTGGTTACAGCCAAAATAGTTCAAGTTGTTAATCCACATGCCACCCACGAGTACCGACAAGCCTGGAAGGTCTTTGTAAAAGGGATGGCTTTTTTCAAAAATCATATGAAAATGAGAAGGCGCTTTGTCTTTGATTACCGCTAAGCCTTTCAAAATATCTCCCCCAAATCCAAACCTTTCTGAAACCAGAGTAAGGGCAAGATAGCATGTCACTAATCCGCCCATAATTAATACAAGCACTTGTATGACATCTGTGTATCCGATCACCTTCATTCCACCAAGGGTTACGACGATAGAAAATATGCCTAGGCCGATGATACAAGTTTCGAAGCTGATTCCGGATATTGAATTAACTGCAAGCGCTCCTAAATAAAGAATGGAAGTAAGGTTTACAAACACATACACCAGCAGCCAAAAAATTGCCATAAGTGTTGCAACAGTGTCATTGTACCGCTGTGACAAAAACTGCGGCATTGTAAAAATCTTGTTCTTTAGATATATAGGTATAAAAAAGACTGCTACAATAATCAAGGTTGCGGCTGCCATCCACTCATAAGACGAAATGGCTAGTCCTAAAGCAAAGCCAGAACCTGACATTCCTATAAAGTGTTCGGCAGAAATATTTGAAGCAATTAGCGAAGCGCCGATAGCCCACCAGGTCAGCGATCCCTCTGCCAAAAAGAAATCTCTTGAATTTGTATCAACGGACTTTTTTCTCTGGTAAACCCAGTACCCGTACCCGGATACTATGACGAAATAAATGAGGAATACTATGTAATCGGAAGTTTGTAAATGGTTCATTAGCAGGAGTTAGAGAATTGGGTGGGAAAGTAAGTATTTAAAATTAATTACGGATAATCTTTAGAGGTTTTCTTATTGGGCAAGCCACTAGATAAGTAAACTGTTCGACGATTAGCTGCAACCGAAACAGCGCGTTCCTTGATTTAACTTACATATTACTGTGCCTGCGAAAGTTGTATCTCATGCTTATTTCTTTACTGTCGCTCAGGTTATAAAGTGCACGGCTTTCTTTCTTCAAACGGCCTCATAGAAAAGGCGTTAAGAAAATTAGGTGAATAGGCGTTGCTATATATTTTTCACAAAAGAACTTACTCCTTAGATTATCGCTCAAGCCGCTGGGCTTCGTTCTTGCAACGTGACT
>NZ_BJYT01000048.1 GCF_007991655.1 Segetibacter aerophilus | reverse complement strand
AAGATTAATTAAAGAACAAATGATGGCACACATACCGATGCCTCAAAGCGGGAGGAAAGTTATAGCACGGGCTATCGAACAAGTAGCCCATGCACGAAATCATTCTAATTTTACCCCATGGAATTACCCTTCATTAGTATCATTGATATTCTCGGCACTTTCAGTTTTGCTGTTGCGGGTGCCTTCGCAGCTATGGAAAAAAAACTTGACCTTTTTGGTGTTTTGATTATTTCTTTTGCAACCGCCATTGGCGGTGGCACCATCAGGGATTTGCTAATAGGTCGCTTACCTGTTGCCTGGCTTACCAATTCAACTGCAATATGGGTTATCCTAATTGGTGCATCATCCAGCCCTGTTTTTTTCTTCGTGGCTGAAAAGATTTGTGCGAATGTTATTTTACTTCGATGCAATGGGACTTGGGCTATTTACTATGGTGGGGATACAAGCAGGTATTGAGCACAACCTTGGCACAGGCATCTGCGTTATGCTTGGAACGGTAACGGGATGTTTCGGAGGAGTACTTAGGGATGTACTCCTCAATAATGTTCCACTTATTTTTCAAAAGGAGATCTATGCGTCTGCAAGCATCTTGGGTGGTATTGCTTTTTTCCTGCTTATTTGTATGAAACTTGCATTTGGTTATGCGTTTATAATCGGTATCCTAATTGTCTTCGTTATTCGCGTTTTAGCTGTGCGTTTTTCGTGGTCGCTCCCCAAGTTTTACGAGAATAAATGATTGATGTCCGCGCTAAATGTTGAAACTGTTCGATCACCAAAATGTCCCCCAAGTTCTGCTGTCTTAAGGGAGGGAAATTATGACTCTTATTCGGCCTGCCTGGGAAAAAGGCTTAAATAGTTAAAAAGCCGCCTAAACGAGTTTTAGGCGGCAGAGAACCAAATATATCTACCTATCTAGCCAACACAATTTTACCTTTCATTACAGCATGAATGCTACAATAATAGTCAGCATCACTGGTGGGAATAATTTTCCAGGTTGCTCCTGTTTGCATCGGGCCTGAAGCCCATGCTTTATGTGTCTCTTCCGTTACATCATGTGCTACCATATCCTTATTAACAAACACTACTGTATCACCTGGTTGAACCGTCTTGACAACATTTTCATTACTTCAAACTTTTTTGCACCATTTGTGCATGCTCAAGGTGCGTTCTTAAAGCCGGCATGACATTCTGAAGCAGTTGTTTTAGTTCAGCATTCTGTGTTTGGGGTATCAGCACATTTTCGACAGTTGATATCACTGCTTTATGGTAGGCTACTTCATTGTTTACATAGGCCTTATCAAAAGCTTTCCCCGATTTTGAAGCAAGCGACTTTCTTGTCCTATTAGCATCTGCCATCAGTTTCCTGCTAACGGCATTGTCTTTCGGTGTAACATTCAACTTTTTTACCAAATCACTTGCTTGCTTAATTACCGACCGGTGATCATTAATCATAGTGTTTGCAAAATTCTGAACCTCTTTGTCTTTTGATTTGGTTTTAGCTTGCTCCCCAGCCGTAATGTCGATCTGGTTCGCCGCTACTGCTACAGAAGCAATTTCAGGGTCTGTTAGTTTCGGGCTTTTTTGTGCGGAAACATTTAAAGAAAAAAGCTGTAGGGATACGGCAATAGCGAAGGCTGCCAGGGTTCTTGTTGTTTTCATCTTTTAAAATTTTTTGTATTGACATTAGAGTTTGCAGCTTTAGAAAAGGTTACACAGTTGAAAAAATTCTAGAACAAAAAATCAGATTTAGCTAATAAGTTGTTTTTATCAAATACAAAAAAAAGCGTGCATTTGTGCATAGCTTACACGCTTATTAATTTATTAATCTTGGTTGATGTATGGGAACGGGAGGCGGTAATCGAAGAAAATTTGTACAATAGCGGTAGGTTTAAAAAGGCTCTATTTCCTTATCTGCCTTATCGCAGTTGCGACAATTCTGATTTAAATACTCGTTATTCTTAATAATACATTCGAGACAATTTTATCGCAATAGATAAGGTTGAATTGAAAAATTTCTTCAGGTGAATACATTTTCTCCAACTCCTTCCTCAGCATCGCTTTTGCCCTGTTAAGCCGAACCTTAACGTTGCTCTCGGTAATATTAAGTGTATGCGCTGTCTCATGTACGCTCAATCCATTTACTTCCCTTAATGAAAAAACCATTCGATAATCGACCGGCATTTTTATAATGGCCTTTTCAATTAGAGACCTTAATTCCCGGTTGGCTATGGTAGTTTCAACATCAGAGGAGTGACTCTTAGAAAACATGGGAATATTTTTATCGATGAAAATTTCAGCAGCTATTTCTCTAAACGAACTTTGCTTTTGTGCTTTGTGGTAGCACTGGTTAAGCATTATTCTAATAAGCCACGTTTTAAAAGCTGCCTTGTTCTCAAACTTTGCTAAATTCTGGTAAGCGTTGATAAATGTTTCCTGCATTAGGTCTTCAACATCTTCGTGCCTAAAGCCATAGCTTCTGCCAACCTTGTACAAGTAGGGGTTATATCGCCTGATCAATACTTCGTAAAGCGAAATCTCGCCGCGTACTACCCTCTCAATCACATCTACGTCTGTGAATTGTTGCAAAGCTGTAATAGTTGCCATTTTTATTTTCGTTTTATCGCTTACTAGGACTGGACTGCTTAAGAAATCTCTTCCATCAATTTACAACCTTCATCATAAACTACATTAAGAGAGTGCGCTACTATCATAAAGGTTACAACTCCTCTCCCACCTCCGGCATAAAAATGTAAAATAATTTCAGTGACACGAATTAAAACATTGATTTCCTTTTAACACAAGCAACCCGGTACTTTGCATTTGGTTTAAAATATTGGCTCAGTGGCATTTTTTTATGGCTTTTTCTTCACAATCGTTTTATGAAGTATCTAGTTCCCCTATGTATAGTATTATTTGCCTTTACAAGCATTCACGCACAGAACACAATCAAATTATTAATCAACAAAAAGGAAGACAAAACTCCTCTCGTAGGTGCGACTGCTACAATCGTCTCTCTGCATAAAACGGCGATTGCTGACAGTACTGGTGTAGCACTTTTTAGCAACGTTCCCGAAGGGCACTACTTAATTAAGATCTCATATGTAGGATTAGAAGAGCAACAAGTAGCGGTTGAAGTTCCACAGTCAGACACTGCAGTTTTGGAAATACTGTTAGAAGAAGCCGAAGAAAACGAAGAGGAGGTAATTGTTACGAGCACAAGAAGCTCCCGAACTATTAATGACATACCGACAAGAGTTGAAACTATCTCAGGTGAAGAACTCACAGAAAAAGGCAACATGAAGCCCGGTGATATCAGAATGCTGCTGAATGAAAGTACCGGCATCCAGACGCAACAAACTTCAGCAACGTCTTATAATTCAAGCATTAGAATACAGGGGTTGGATGGCCGATATACACAAGTACTTAGGGACGGCTTTCCATTGTATGCAGGCTTTTCAGGAGGTCTGAGTCTAATGCAGGTAGCACCACTTGATTTAAAACAAATCGAAGTAATTAAGGGTTCGTCCTCTACTCTTTACGGTGGTGGTGCAATAGCCGGACTGGTAAACCTTATCTCAAAGACCCCTGTAGCTAAGAGAGAATTAAGCTTTCTTGCCAATGGTACTTCTGCAGGTGGGCTTGACCTCAGTGCTTTTTACAGTCAGAGATTTAATAAAGTAGGCGTAACAGTTTTTGGCTCAAGAAATACGGCAAGAGCTTATGATCCGGCTGATATCGGATTAACCGCCATCCCTCAATTTAAACGTTATACAATCAGCCCCACTTTGTTTATTTACAGTGAGAAGACCAGTGCGAATGTGGGCTTCAGTTACATCACAGAAGATCGGTTAGGAGGTAGTACTGATTATATTAAAAAAGGTTCGCCCGGTTATTTTGAAAAAAACAATACAGATCGTTTTACCGCCAAAGCTCAGCTTACACACTGGCTAAATGATAAGGCGCACTTCAATTTTAAAAACAGCTACAGCCGGTTTGATCGGTCTATTCAAATACCTACTTATGCTTTTAAAGGACTGCAACAAACCACTTTTTCAGAAGCAACCTACAACTTAGATGGAGAGAAATCAGATTGGGTAATTGGAGCAAATTATCTAACAGACAATTTCAAGGAAAGTCGACAAAACAATAATGTTTTAAGAGATTACCACTACAATACAGCTGGTGCGTTCATTCAAAACACCTGGTCTCCCACTGCGCGATTTACTTTAGAAACGGGTTTAAGAGGAGATTATGTAAAGCAATTTGGTTTTGAATTATTGCCAAGAATATCAGCTAGGCTAAAAGTAACGCCAGCACTTACAGCAAGATTGGGCGGAGGATTAGGATACAAAACGCCCACGGCATTCAATGAAGAAGCAGAAAAAACGCAGTTCCAAAAGATATTGCCATTAGATGAAAGCGCCGCACAAAACGAACGTTCTGCCGGGGGAAACTTTGACATAAACTATCGGGCAAAAGTTGGCGAAGTAGGTGTTGCAGTCAACCAGTTATTTTTTTATACAAGATTGAACAGGCCGCTAGTGCTGTCTGGCATAAGTGGCAATTACCAGTTTGTAAATGCGATGGGCAACATAGATACGAAAGGCATGGAAACAAATGTGAGGTTTACTTACGACGACTTTAAACTGTTTGTCGGTTACACAGATGCGGACGTCAAAAGTCATTTTAATAGTGTTGAAAGTTGGTTTCCTCTAACAGCAAAGCACCGGCTTAATAATGTATTGATGTACGAGCAGGAAGGGAAGTTAAAGGTCGGGGCAGAAGCTTATTTTTTCAGCCCACAACAGCTTAGCGATGGCAGCATTGGTCAAACATATTGGTTGTTTGGTTTGATGGCTGAAAAGACCTGGAAAAGCTTTTCGGTCTTTGTCAACTTTGAAAATCTTTTCGATACAAGGCAGACAAAGTTTGATACCATTTATATTGGTTCAATAAACAACCCGACCTTTCGTGACATCTATGCTCCCGTAGATGGTTTCGTAATTAACGGTGGTTTTAAACTCAGGTTGTAAATTTTGAGGAATGGGACAAAACGTTCCAAAAACATTCAAAGCCTAAAAGGGCTAATTTTATTTATTGGTACAAAACAAATTAAAGAAAGTGTATGAGCCTTTTTCAAGCAGATGAACCACAGACGGTCGAAGTGCGCGGTCATAACCTGGTATGCCCCATATGTTCTAATAAACATTTTTGGACACGTGAAGCGCAATTAAATAGAGCAGTATCAAGTTTCTTTAATTTGGATTGGACCGACCGCACAGCCACCTGTTTTGTTTGCTCAGATTGCACCTATATTTTCTGGTTTCTCGGAGAATAGTCTTAGCTGACCCTGAAAATCAAACACCAGATCCACCTGATTAGAAAAATACTATAACTGATACGATGAATCCACTTTGGACACAGATAATTCTTCAAACTACGCTTAAGGACAAGAAGAAAAATTTGGATGACAAAAACCGTTATTCAAATTACAAGCTTGCTAAAGGAATGCGTGAATTTAAGATCGTTGTCCTGAGACTTTTGCAAGACTTTGTTTTAATAACACTTGGAATCTTTTCTGCAGCATTTGGCTTTAAAGGATTTCTTCTTACCAATCATTTTATCGACGGCGGCGCCACCGGTATCTCACTACTTATATCCGCATTGACATCTATACCGCTTTACATTTTGCTCATCGGCGTAAACATCCCTTTCGTTATACTCGGGTACAACATTATAGGGAAAGCTTTTGCAATCAAAACGATGTTAGCTATTTCCGGGCTTGCCCTGGTAGTGGCTACTGTTACATTTCCCGATATCACAAAAGATAATTTGCTGGTGGCCGTTTTTGGCGGCTTTTTTTTGGGAGCAGGAATTGGTTTGTCTGTAAGAGGTGGTGCTGTAATCGACGGAACAGAAGTTCTCGCTATCTTTTTAAGCCGCAAATTCGGAACTACTATCGGCGACATTATCATTATTATAAACGTCATCATATTTTCGGCGGCAGCCTACTTTTTGTCAGTCGAAATCGCCCTTTATTCAATGATTACCTACTTGTCTGCTTCGAAAACGCTTGACTTTATAATAGAGGGAATTGAAGAATATACAGGCGTGACGATTATATCTGCTCATAGCCAACGAGTAAAGCAAATGATAATTGACACCCTTGGCCGCGGAGTAACAGTTTACAACGGTAAAAGTGGTTTTGGAAACGAAGGAGAGAAAAAAGACATTGAGATAGTGTACACTGTACTAACAAGGTTGGAAGTTAATCGCCTGAATACTGAACTTGAGAAAATTGATCGTAGCGCTTTCGTTGTCATGAGCAGCATTAGAGATACAAAAGGTGGGATGATTAAAAAGCGTCCTTTAAAGCATTAGAGCCGGGAGTTTTCACATTCTAGTCTTCGGTGAAAAAAGCTTGCATTATAAAGGCAAAAATTGGGTGTTAATGGTTTCAACGTTTATCCAACCAATTTCAAAAATGCTGATACAATTCCTAACACACTCTTTCAAATTGAATAATTACACTCCAAATTGTCTTAAATGATGATCGATGTGTTTGTACAACGCTATCCCCCATTCATTAGTGGATATATTGCCAAAAGCAATATGGGGTAAAGTGATTGAACTTTTGTGCTGAGGAAAACGTTTCGTTAATTCGATAAACTGGGCCTTTTGTTTATCAAACTCTGTTTCAGCTATTCTGCCTACGGTTTCTTTTTTGATATCTCCTTTTATGCCTTTCTTAAAGTTTGGTGCTATATATAGAGCTATTATTCTAAGTAGGTATTGTTTAAATGTTGTCCTTCTCGCAGGCGCTGTCGCATCAAAAATTTCCTGGTTGCAAAGGTTCACATGCAGGAGCATTTCTGTTGCATTCATTTGTCCCCATAAAGGTGGGTTGTGCACCTGTAAATTTTGCACACGTGATAGTATACTTTCAACAGCTTCCTGGTATAACAGATTCTTTTTCACTTTTAATAAAAATTGGTGTGTTTTTAATTTTTGTTTTCCGCCAGGGCTTTAACAGCCTGGTTCATACTGACGAAATTGTTACGTGTATCGTTTCCAATCTTTTTTAAAATATAAGTCGAAAGAATGCCTGAAAAGTGCTCGCTGTGCAATAGTCTTACCTGGTATGAAGAGAGCTCGTCAATCTCAAAAGAATTATGACCGTCGAAAATACCTGGAATAAATAACCTACCTAGCCAGTCGAAGTACTGATAAGATACAACGGATAAAATCGCAGGTTTGAAGACAAACTTCTTCCCGGCACTAAGTAAAGTGTTCCTAAGCTTTTCTCCTTTTCCTAGTTTACCCTCAATACTTATAATAAATGGATTCCATGTGGGATAGTTATGAAAGTCCGTTAGAATGTTCCATACTTTCTCTTTAGAAGCATTGATAATAATTTCCGTTTTAATACTCTTGTTCATAGCTGTATAGTTTTGACAGACCAAAAATAGAAGTAGACCTTGCCCTTTCCATTAACAATTGTTAAGAAATGATGCACTATTCCATGAGGCGCTTTCTTATTCGACTCATTGAGACAGGTGTAATGCCCAGGTAAGAAGCTATGATATGGTGAGGAACACGAAGCAGCAGGTCGCCATGTTGTTCTTCAAACTTTCTATACCTTTCTTCAGGGCTTTCCAGGATGAAAGATGATAGCATCGCCTGCGCGTTAATAAACCTTTGTTCAGCTACCTTTCTCGCTACAATATGCATCTTGGGCAGATCATTGTAAAGCTTTTCAAGCGTTTTGTAGTTAATTACGAGCAGGTCACAATCTTCCAAAGCTTCTAAAGTCTGTATGCTTGGTACTTGTCTTAAGAAACTTTCGTAACTACTTGCAAAAAGTCCTTCCCTAAAAATATAACCTGTTATTTCTTCCCCATTTTTGGTGTAGTACAAACGAACCAGTCCTTTCACTATATAATACAGTTCTTTTGCTATTTTGCCTTCCTCAGCCAGCCTAGTCTTTTTGGGTAACTGCCTGAAACTAAAAGCATCCTCAAATATTTGTTTTTCATTTTCGGTAAAGGATACAAAAGTTTTAATGTAGCTATAGATAGTTTCAAACATAAAGCGGAAGTTAGTTGGTAATAAAATAGGTATACATCCAATGTTTGTAAAATAAATAATGGACTTCATGATTACAATTTGCCGCAATCAACCACTTGTTTTGTCATTATTACACAGCAAGATGTCAACGTGAGGCAATAAGTTTGTATTCTTAACGGCTAAGCAAAATGAAATCAATATTCGATCAAACAACAAGAGATGAATTAATAGCCAGGATTAATTCACTCAACGAAAACAGCAAACCAGCGTGGGGCAAAATGAGCGTGTACCAGATGCTAAAACATTGTACGCTATGGGAGGAGATGTTGTTGGGTAAAAGGCAATACCGGCAATCTTTTTTAGGACGATTGTTTGGTAAGATGGCTTTAAAGGATATGCTAAAAGATGAACCGATGAAACCTAATCTGCCCACTGTTCCATCTTTTAAAATCAGCGGCGACGGTGATGTGAGTACTGCGAAGGCTGAATGGGTTGCCCTAATTAAAGAACACGCGTCAAAGGAAAGCGCAGGGTTTGTCCATCCTTTTTTCGGCAAACTAACTGCTGACCAGGCAGGATGTATGGCGTACAAACACATAGACCACCACCTGAGGCAGTTCAATAGTTAGAGTTCCAATGCTCGCTTACCTGGGACAATTCCATTTCTAGCATTCAATTCTCGTTTGTCAGTATAGACAGGACTTAGCCATGCCAAAATCATCCACTTAAATCTTGTTAGCCGAAGTTCAAGACTAAGTAAATTTTCCATTCATGCTGGTTTAAATGTGTTCGACTCTAGAATACAACCAGCCTTTTTAGCTATAAAACCTCGCATTGCCAATCCACTACTACATCTCGTAATAGGCCTATTAATTCTATATTTACTACCGGGCGATTTTTGAATTATAAAGACACCAAAAGCTACAAACGATCACGGGATTATAGTTCTAATAATTTTAAAACGAAAATGATAAAATGGCAATTATCAACAGGCGGTGGAGCAAGACCGTACTATCAATTGCTTTTGCATGCTTACTAGTTACAGCTAGTGCACAAGCAGTTTGGCCGACCGTGCGCCCGGAAACAAAACCTTGGACCCGCTGGTGGTGGATGGGAAGTGCTGTTGATGAAAAGAACATAACAAGACAATTAACCGCTTACCAAAAAGCAGGGTTTGGTGGTGTTGAGGTGGTTCCTATTTACGGTGCTATCGGCTATGAGGACAAGTATATTCCATACTTGTCCCTTAAGTGGATGCAGATGCTGGACCATACAGTGAAGCAATCTTCGGCTCTTAAGATGGGCGTCTATATCTCGGTGGGAACAGGGTGGCCGATTGGAGGACCGCAGGTAACAACCGAAGATGCAGCAACAAGGCTTGTTATTCAGAATTATGACCTGAAGGCTGGAGAACAATTAAAAGACAAGATGATCATTGCCGACCCACGGCAAAAAGACGTGGCAAAATTGTCAGTAGTAACAGCCTATGGAAGTAATGGAGAGGTAGTAGAAATTACTGATAAAGTTCTGCCGGATGGATCATTACAATGGACTCCTCCGCAAGGAGAATGGAAGATTCATGCAGGCTTCGTTTCAAAAACAAAACAAGCTGTAAAGCGGGCTGCACCCGGTGGCGAAGGTTATACATTGGACCACTTTTCAAAAACATCATTGAACAATTATTTTAAGAAATGGGACGCGGCGTTTGGTAACAATGCCCATGGCGTTAAAGCTTTTTACAACGACAGTTATGAAGTTTATAACGCCGATTGGACACCTGCTTTTTTTGATGAATTTAAAAAACGTAGAGGTTATGATTTAAAGCTCTTTTTAAGGGAACTTGCTTCTAACGAAGCGTCAGAAAAGGTTGCAAGAATTAAGAGTGATTACAGGGAAACAATGTCCGACCTAATGCTGCAAAACTTTTCCCAGGCATTTACTAGCTACGCCCACAGCAAAAATACTTTGTCGTTAAACCAGGCGCACGGCTCTCCCGGCAACCTGCTTGATCTGTATGCTGCATTCGACATTCCTGAAACAGAAACTTTCGGGTCAAGCTATTTCCCTGTTCCCGGAATAAGAAGAGACAGTGCTGATGTACGCAATGTTGACCCTGACCCTAACATGCTAAAATTTGCTTCTTCCGCTGCTCATGCTATGGGTCATAGATTGACTTCTTCCGAAACATTTACGTGGTTGACTGAGCACTTTAAAACCTCCTGGTCCCAGTGTAAGCCCGAAGTTGAGCAGGTGTTTTTATCAGGTGTTAATCATGTGTTTTACCATGGAACTACGTATTCTCCTGATTATGTACAATGGCCTGGTTGGCTGTTTTATGCATCTGTAAACTTTGTTCCGAACAACAGTCTGTGGCCTCATTTGAATGGACTGAACGAATACATCACCCGTACTCAAAGTGTTTTGCAAAGTGGGCAGCCCGACAATGAAATATTGGCTTACTGGCCGGTGTACGACGCATGGAATAATCCTAAGGGAATGGACATGCCATTAAAAGTGCATGATATTGATGTATGGTTGCACCCCACTTCCTTCTATAAAAACTTAAAACTATTGCAGGGCAAAGGCTACTCCATCGATTTTGTTTCGGACAAAATGTTGAGTGAAGCGACCGTTAGTAATGGAATTCTAAAAGTATCAAAAAATGGTGCGGAACATAAGGTGTTGTTAGTGTCCGAATGTAAAATGATGCCTGTAACAACATTGCAAAATATTATCAGGCTGGCAAAAGCTGGCGCGGTTGTAATTATGGAAACGTATCCTGCAGATGTACCGGGTTTATACGAACTGGATGAACGAAGAAGACAGCTTAAATCACTCCTGGCAACGCTCGATTTCAAAAATAAAGGCAACGACATAAGCCAAGTTTCATTTGGCAAAGGGCGAATAATTGTTTCAAAAGATGTACCGCAGGCGTTGCAATATGCAGGGCTCCAAAGAGAGACTTTGGTTGATCATGGTTTGAAGTTTATTCGACGCAAAATTGATAACGGCAAATATTATTACCTCGTTAACCATACCGCCAATGTTGTTAATACTATGTTGCCAATTGACTTTAGTGCTAACGCTGTAACGATCATGGATCCTCAAGCCGGTGATGCAGGGTTAGCCTCAATTGTAAAAAAAGGAAAGGTCACAGAAGTAAAGTTACAAATGAAGCCGGGCGAAGCGCTGATATTAAAAGCAACAACTAGTGCAAATGCGACTACTACCAAATGGTTTTACCTGGAAGGCGCACAAGAACCGATTGCCCTCCATGAAAACTGGACGCTAAGTTTTAAAGATGGCGGACCTTCTATTCCTTCTCCTAAAAGCATGCAACAACTGCAGAACTGGACCAATTTCTCTGACGATACTGCCACACAAAATTTTTCGGGTACGGGTGTTTATGCAACCACTTTCAACCTTGATGGGAAACAGGCATCGGAGTATTTGTTGCAACTGGGAAAGGTCAATGAGTCTGCAAAAGTTTTCGTGAATGGCAAGGAAGTTCAAACAGTTTTTAGCGTGCCGTTCGAGGCAAGGATTGGGAAATATTTACACGCCGGAAAAAATACAATAACGATTGAGGTAGCAAACCTGATGGCAAACCGGATCAGGTATATGGACAGGGCAAAAATTGAATGGAGGAAGTATCACGAGATCAACTTTGTAAACATCGACTATAAAAACTTTGATGCTGCTAACTGGAAGGTTCAACCTTCAGGTTTAGAAGGGCCTGTAACTATAACTCCATTTAAAAGGTAGGTTGTTATAGTCTATTAAGCGAGCTAAAAGAGAGAATAATACTACGGTAAGACTTCAAACGATGTAAAGCTTTAAACCTTTTTCATTGTTCTTTTGGAAACAAGCATATTGCTACTATAAAGCACTGTTGCGGCGCAGTACGTTCATCTTTAGTAATAAAGAGGTGCCAGGTTAATTGGCCAGTTCAAGTAAATACTTCTGACCAACAATCTTCGCATTGATCTGAAGCTTCAACTGTTTTTTCAGACGTTCACTAACTTCTATTCTTAACATCCTCTAAACGCTACTTATCCTACCTTGAATAATCTTTAATCAAAGACTATGAAGAGGATTTTGGGACTTATAACAGGAGTAATGTTTACGACATTTGGCTTTAGCCAAACAACCCAACAGAAGGTAGAAAAGCAGATCCGGGATCCGCAGCGAAAAACAAATGCAGGAAAGGCCGATGCCGTCATCGCTAATAAGAAAAATATCTTTGACAGTACAACTTTTAATAACACCTCTGCAGACGCAGGCAGCCGTAAGACAGCAAAAGCAGGTAGCAAAAAGAAGTATTGTGGCAATAAAACTAACACATCAAAGAAAAGGGCTTAACCACAATTTTAATCCTAGTTGCGTCACGAACGGAGGCAGCAAGAAACATTCACTAGAATCCTCCTCCGACAACAGTTCTTACAAAAGGGACATCAGCCGGTTCGGTGCTAAC
>NZ_BJYT01000047.1 GCF_007991655.1 Segetibacter aerophilus | reverse complement strand
CAACAATTATTCGTGGTGGCAGAAAGCATTGGAAAACAGATATACTAGGTTCCTTAGAGTCTTATGTATCCGCCACAGGTGTGATGCTTACTGCAAGAGAAATGTTACAGCAAAGCGATGAAGAAAGCTCGTTAAGAGATTTCGATGTCAATCAAATTAATTCAAGATTGGTGTATGAATGTGCCATTAAAGGTGATAAACTGGCAAAAGAAGTTTATAGGTTTACAGGTCAGATATTAGGCGAGGCACTTGCCAATTTTGTAATGGTAACTTCCCCTGAAGCAATCGTATTATTTGGTGGGGTGATTAAGGCAGGAGAATTATTTTTAGGGCCCGCCCGCGAACATATGGAAAAGAATCTACTGCCTTTATATAAGAACAAAGTGAAGATTATTCTCAGCGAATTAAACGAAGCTGATGCCGCAATTCTTGGTGCCAGCACGTTGGTTTGGGAGCTGCCATATGTGCAACCCGTATAGCAGGTTTCGATGTTTTTCATACCAAAAGCTCCGTAATTAAAAAGTCACCATTGCGGGTGACTTTTTAATTATAAGTAAATCTTGTCTGTTTTATCTAATCGTTCTTTCTTGTTTTTACCTTGATTTTATCCTCTGTCACTTTTATCTCTGTGCTATCAGTTTTTTGTTTAAACTTATTGTCTTTAATCTTTGTTTTTGAGTTCCCCATCGTCGTTGTTCCATCCGCAGATGTATTAGCCGTATTTGTGGTTGTGTCGGTGCTGGTCATATTGCTGTTATCATCTTCAGTTAGGGTTAGTCTCGTTTCATCGATCGTGTAGTCACCATCAGAACTTCTTACAAGTGCTCTATTAACGAGGCGCCCTCTTGCATCAAATGTATCGCTGGTAGCAGGATTTATATAGTAGGTAACGGGCTCGTTTGATACCTCGTTGACTATATATCTTGTTACAGTATCGACTCTCAGTTTTACAGGTTTACCTGTTTTTAAATCTACATAAGAAACAGAAGGGTCAAGCTGAACCCGTATATTTTGCGATGCAGCAACCTCATCATTCGATGTTTGCGAAGAGCCTGTTGATACAGTTGTGCTATCTGTCGTAGTAGTGCTTTCCCCATTGTTGCAAGCTACCATTGCTACAAGAAAACACATTGTTCCTAAGGCTAAAAATTTCTTTTTCATATGTTACATTTTGACCCGTAAAGCGGTAAAAATTATACCATGTAAGTTTTTCCTAATAACTAAAAAGATTACTTTTTTTAAAGAAAAAATGTCCGTACTAAAAATGAAGGCAGTAAGATTTAAACCCTGCTCTAGTCAAGGTATAACTAGTAAGGTGTTACTGTTAGTAACAAAGGTTGTCGGAGAGTTGAATTTGTAATTAAGAAAGCGGCATCACGGCCTTGTTTTAAAGGCAGAATAATTATGCGAATGAAGAAGTAGATAAGATAAGAATGAGATTGTTTTAATGAGTTATTATTTGAATTGACGTTAAAGATGAAAAACTAAGCATCATCCTTTTTCTTTGCAACACACATTAAAGTGAGCGCACTTCTCTTAGATGAGGGATTGCGGCCGGATAAGATGTTTCCCAACCTATATTTCAATTCTGCTTTACCTGTTAAACCCTGTAATACTTCTTCACCCAAAGTATGATTATGTGGATATACCTGGATGGTAAAACCAAGCGGTTCCAGCGTTGTTCTAAATAGTTCCTCAGTAACACCATGACCGGGCTTATGATGTATCTCGCACGCAAGTCCCCACTTTTGTTGCTCCGTTGTTTTGTGAAAACCATGCCCTATGTACCGATAATAGAACAGCCGCGCGTTCCAAAGCAATTTAGCAACGCCTTTATAATTCCACGCACTATGTTGAGGATCGTGATCAGTGATTAATAATCCCCCGGGCTTTACCAAACGCTCCGCTTCCTTTAATACCGCAGCCATATCTACACAATGATGCAAGGTGGCGTTCATGGTCACTATATCTGCAAATCCGGACTTGAACGGAAGATCATTGGCATCAGCGAGAACCGTGGTGTAGCCCATTTTTGCTGCTAATTCTAATGATCCCGGTGCTACATCAATGCCTATTAGTGTTTTCGGATTGCCTTGTAGCGTAGCATAAATATTTCCAGGTCCGCAGCCAATGTCTACTACAACTTTGTTGTCCCAACTTCCTCCCAAGGCTGCCTTCCACCTGCTTTTAAAAGTATCACTGCGATGGCAATAAGTAAGGTATTCTTGAGCCCATTCTTTATGATTGAAATAGTAGGCATTTGCTTCAAGCCCTTCTGTAGGATTTTCAATCGGAAACTCGAGATAGTTTTCGTTTTGAATGCCCGTTCGATGAGGTTTTAAGAAAGTTTCGGTAGGGGTGGTTATTTCAGATATCATAGCTATAGGATGAATTTAGTATGTGAATAGTTGGCTGAGATTGGTATAAAAATCCAGCTGTTTTAAAACCGAATTCATAATTTTCTCTTTCCTGCCTTAACACCTTCGAAATAAATCCAATAAAAATTTTACTGCTATACTTTACAAATCGGTAAGATGTGTATTTTAATATTTACGCAAGTATTTATCTTTAAACAGTGAATTTTCCAAGCTCAAACTTTCTTTATGGCTAGTATTGACCCCAGGGTAGATGATTACATAAGTAAGTCGGCCGAATTTGCCAGGCCAATTTTGAGTCACTTACGACAGCTTGTTCATACGGCTTGTCCTGAAGTAAAGGAGACCATAAAGTGGAGCTTTCCGAACTTCGAATATGCAGGTGCGATATTATGCAGTATGGCTGCATTTAAGCAGCATTGCACTTTTGGCTTTTGGCTAGGCTCCCTAATGCCAGATCCTGATAAGCTTTTAGAGGCGGTAGGTGAGAAAACATCAATGGGTCACCTGGGGCAAATTAAAAGTTTGGACGATTTGCCAAAGGATGAGATTTTGATCAGGTACATCCGTGAAGCAATGGTGCTTAATGAAAAGGGTGTGAAGGTTAAGAAAGAGAAGTCTGCCGCACCAAAGAATGTCGAGGCTCCATCATGGTTCCTGGATGCTTTACAAAAAAGCCCAACAGCTTCTGTCGCATTTGAAAAATTCAGTCCTTCCCATCGAAGAGAATACATAGAATGGGTCACCGAAGCAAAAACCGAAGCCACGCGTTCTAAAAGATTAGCAACTGCAATTGAATGGATGACGGAAGGCAAAACACGAAACTGGAAGTACGCAAAGTGCTAAACCAAGGTATGAAGCATTTACAGCACAATTTCCAAAAACCGCAAAACACTCCAGGTGCTTAATTGGCCAGCAGGACCATTTAGGGTATAATCAAAACCATGAGTTGCCCAAGGCAGATAAACATCATAGTGTCGAACTTTCAGGTTGTCCAGCTTCTTGCCAAGTCTAATCCCGTGCAGGTGTGACACTAAGGGATCGTTTTCTCCATGTATCAACAGAGTGGAAACAGAATTGCTTGTAGCTGTTTCGGTCGCGGAACTATTGATGTATTGCTGCGGCACCTGCTTATCTGTTCCACCTAAATAATCCTCAATAACCTTCTTACTATCCAGCACCAGCGGGTTGGTTGGATTTGCGTAACCCCAAACCATATCAGCGGGGCCGTAAAAACTGATTACACCTTTTATTGCAGGATCGTTCAAAGTGTAAGCTGCAGATAGAACAATTTGTCCACCTGCACTTCGCCCAAGCAATACAAATTTTGTTGTATCAACAGAAAGGTTTGCAGACACCGAACGTAGATAATCGAGGGCTGTATGCAGGTCTTCAATAGGAGCAGGAAATTTATATTCCGGAGCAAGCCTGTAGTTAATACTTGCTACATGATAACCGGCTTTTGCAAGAGCACTATTTAGATCGGGTAATTGCTGGCTGTTTCCTGCTGCCCAGGATCCTCCATGTACTATAACAACGCACGGTTTATTTCCAGGTTTTTGAGAGGGGTAAAAATCGAGACTCAAATTATGAGTGGAGTCATAACTAAGGGTTTTGTAAGCTATTTTTTTTGCGTATACCCCTGTTACCATTTGCGTTATTTTAAAAGGGGCGGAGCCTGCAACAGTACTACTTGTCCGGCCAGCATTATTTGCAAATAGGCTATTCAGCTTGGAGGCAATACGATAAGCTCCGATAATTGGTACAGCATATAGTACTAAGGCAGCAATTCCTACAATAGATATTGGTATAACGAGTTTCGTTTTACTGAAACTCAGTAATAACAACGCAATTACAATCACAATAAAGAACCAGCAGAATTCAGTCACCAATATTGATATGTACCACAGCTGACTCGTGCCTGCCCGAAAAACTGTTAACAGCGACAATAAGAAAAGCAGGGACACCAATATTAATCTGAGCATGTTTTATTTTTTGTTCCTGGCAGTATAGCTGCATCAAACATTGTTGCGTCGCACTCTTGTACATTTTAACCCTGAATACTCACTTCTACTTCTTTGCGAACTTATATAGATAGGGGGCTTTATGGGCTCCTCCTGTATATTTTTTTTCAACCCGTTCCAGTATTTTCAGGTTCAACATTTTTCTTTGAAAACTTGTTCGAAGTAATTTCTCCCCTAAAACAGTTTCATATAAACTTTGCAAGTCTGCCATGGTAAAACTTTCAGGCATCAGGTTAAATGCTATTAGTTTTTGATCAAGGTTTGCACGAAGCGTTTCCAATGCTTTCTCCACTACGTACTTATGGTCAAGCATTAAAGGAGGCAGGTTATCTAACTCGTGCCACTCGCATTTGTCGGACAACAAATCAGGAATGGGGACGGCTTTCGTGTAATCGATCAGTGCATAAAATCCGACTGTTAGAAAGCGTTCAAGAAGCCAGTGATTTTTTACCTGTCCAAGTCCTTTTCCTTGCATAATCTTTCGTAGGGGTTCAGGATCATGTCTTGCTATATCTCCAAAAACATAAAATTGCTCTAGGTATATATCCTTCAGACTTGTTCTATCAAGCAAGGTTCGCCTCGCCGCGTCGTCGAGGTTTTCATCTTTTTTAATGAAACCGCCGGGTAGAGCGAACAAGTTCGTGTTTTCATATTCCAGCAACAAAATTTTTAACTGGTTTTCGTGAAACCCGAAAATCACTGTATCAATAGCCAAACCCGGCATAAACATTTTTTCAAAATCATCGGCGCCCAGTTCCTGTTTTCCTACTCCTTGCTTTTGTTTCATAGTTAATATATGAGGCAAATAACTAAAATATTTTTTTTAGCAAGATAAATTTATAGTATTATTGTCTCACAATTGAGACAATAATACTCATTTTAAAATTACAGCATGAAAAAGCTTTTATTTCTTCCTTTGCTTGCCATTCAACTTACTCAAATGTCGGCGGCGCAATCAACTTCCGGATCTGCTTCGTCGATTGTAAAAACGGTCAATGGACTTGTTGAAGGTACAGTTGAACAAAGTGGCGTTCATTCTTTTAAGGGTATTCCTTTCGCTGCACCTCCCGTCGGAGACTTACGTTGGAAGGAACCTCAGCCTGTAAAAAACTGGACGGGTAAACTGGACGCAAAGCAGTTTGGATCGCACGGCATGCAAACGAAAGTGTTTGGCGACATGGGCTTTCGCACAAAAGGGATGAATGAAGATTGTCTTTACCTCAATGTGTGGACTCCTTCTACCAGTAAAAAAGGCCTTCCTGTGCTGGTTTATTTCTACGGAGGCGGCTTTGTTGCCGGTGATGGATCAGAAGCCCGGTATGACGGAGAAAGCATGGCTACAAAAGGAATAGTTGCAGTTACGCTTAACTATAGACTCGGTGTTTTTGGATTTATGGCTCATCCTGACCTTACTAAAGAATCTCCTCATCATGCTTCCGGCAATTACGGCGTGCTGGACCAGGCTGCCGCACTTAAATGGGTACAACAAAACATAGCTGCATTCGGTGGTGATCCTAAAAGGGTAACGATTGCCGGTGAATCTGCCGGATCTATTTCTGTGAGTGCGCAGATGGCTTCACCATTATCAAAAAATTTAATCGCAGGAGCTATTGGCGAAAGCGGCTCTTTGCTTGGTGCTTTACCCGCTGTTCCACTTTCAAGAGGCGAACAAACAGGGGTTGAGTTTGCAAAAACAGTTGGAGCAAACTCTCTTGCAGAATTGAGAGCAATGCCTGCTGATAAACTGCTTGAATCTGCCGCTAAATTTGGACCGTTTCGTTTTTCTATGACCGTCGATGGTTATTTCTTTCCAAAAGATCCGATGGAAATTTAT
Organism: Segetibacter aerophilus; assembly: GCF_007991655.1. GTDB lineage: Bacteria > Bacteroidota > Bacteroidia > Chitinophagales > Chitinophagaceae > Segetibacter > Segetibacter aerophilus. The sequence continues at coordinate 6,346 of NZ_BJYT01000047.1, read as the reverse complement.
AAGGCAGGCGAACAGGCCCACGTTCCTTTATTGGTTGGTTGGAACTCAGAGGAGATGAATTATAGAATGGTGATGGGGAATGAAAAGCCAACCAAAGAAAACTACATTAAAGCAGTACAAAAGTTGTACGGAGAAAAAGCTAATGAAGCCTTGCAAGTCTACAACCCATCTTCTGATGCGGAAGTAGAACAAGTGGCGACAGAATTAGCGAGCGATAGATTTATCAGTTACAGCACCTGGAAGTGGGCTGATCTGCAGGCCAGGACAAGTGGTAAAAAAGTATATCGTTATTACTTCTCCCGCCCTCGTCCGGCAATGTCGGCATCTATGGGTAACGTTACTGCCGGGTTGGCTGGAGGTATAGTAAAGGACACGACGGCAAAAAAAGCACCGGCGATGCCTGCTGCAAAAGGTGCGGTGCACTCTGCAGAAATCGAATATGCAATGGGTAATCTTGCATCAAACAAAGTGTACGATTGGACACCTGACGATTATAAGGTTTCAAAGGTTATGCAGGAATATTTTGCAAACTTCGTAAAGACAGCTGATCCAAACGGACCAGGTTTACCAAAATGGCCCGCACTAAACACGAACGCGAATGCACAGTTTATGAAGATTGATGTAAACACAACCGCTGAAACTGATAAAAATCAAGGACGTTATCTCTTTATTGAGAAAGCTGCTTCAAAATAATTAAACCTGTAGTTCATTATCTTTTTGGTAGCTGATTTTTTGTCTTTCGTCTCAATCTAATTCTATTACAACCCATTTCGCTAGTACTTTGTAGCTATGAAGGCAACATGGTATTCTAAGAAATGGGTTGTTGTTTTACTACATGTCGCTGCCTGGGTACTACTATTCTCATTACCATACCTGCTACGTCCCACGCCACAGAGTGAACAGGGGGCAAATAGGGGACATGGTCACGACCGGTATTTCTCGTTGTTCATGGATCTCTCATGGGTCGTTATATTTTATCTGAATGCTATATTTCTGATACCACAGTTGTTTTATAAAAAGCGATTTTGGTTATACGGGCTTTCAGCTTTTTTAATTTTCTCATGGTTAATCATTCAAACCAGGATCCTCTTTTACCTCTTCATGAATACGAAGGAGTACAATATGCGGATGCATCTTTTATTCACCTTATTCATATTCCTGTTCATACTTGCAGCAAGTACAGCATACCGAACCATTAAAGACAGGATGGAAAATGAAAGGATTGCGAAAGAAAAAGAACGGATCGATAAGGAGAAAGAAAACGAGCATTTGAAAACGGAGCTTTCATTTCTTCGTTCGCAAGTAAGTCCTCACTTTATGTTTAATGTGTTGAATAACATGGTAGCGTTGGCAAGAAAAAAGTCTGATATTTTAGAACCGTCGCTTATAAAGCTTTCCTCGTTGTTGCGGTACATGTTGTATGAGACAGATGAAGAAAAGGTGTTGTTAGAAAAAGAGATCGATTACCTAAATAGCTACATCGATTTGCAGTCTCAAAGGTTTGGAAGTAAAGTAAAGGTAAATGTAACGATGGATCATTTTGACAATTCTTATTTTATAGAACCAATGCTGTTAATACCGTTTGTCGAGAATGCCTTCAAACACGGCACGGGACTTATACAAAATGCAGAAATTAATATTGAATTGAAGGCAATGAACAACTTATTGCAGTTTACTGTGATTAACCAACACGATAATAGCAGTGAAGAAACAAAGGATAAAACCTCCGGTATTGGTTTGCAAAATGTAAGGCGAAGATTAAATTTATTGTATAAAGACAATCACACATTGTTGATCACGAATAGGGACAATAAGTTTATAGTGTCCCTGCAATTAAACCTCCACTGATGCTGCGTTGCATAGCAATCGATGATGAAGACCTTGCCCTCGAACTGCTCGAAGACAATATCAGCAGAGTTCCATTTTTGCAGTTGGTAGCAAAGTCAGGCAACCCGATTGAAGCCATTGGATTTATTCAACGTGAAAAACCTGATCTTGTTTTTTTAGATATACAAATGCCTGGCTTAACCGGCTTGCAGGTAATACAAAGCCTTCCCAATAAGCCGATGTTTATTTTCGTAACGGCCTACGAGAAATATGCACTGGATGGTTTCAAACTAAATGTGGTTGATTACCTGGTGAAACCTGTCTCCCTAGACCGATTTGTGGAAGCTTGTAACAAAGCACTCGAATTACACCAGCTAAAAAACAAGCCTGCAGAAATTGTAAGAGATACAGAACCGGCCTACTTCTTTATCAATTCAGATTATAGTCACATCAAATTAACTTTCGCCGACATTGTTTTTATCGAAGGTTTAAAGGATTATATCAAAATTCATTTAAAAAGCTCCAAACCTATTGTAGTCCGGTTAAGCATGAAAAGTATCGAAGAGCAACTGCCATCTTCCAGCTTTTTAAGAATTCAGAAATCTTACATCGTCGCAAAAGACTCTATCACAGCCATCCGGAAAAACAGTGTTTTTATCGGTACCACCGAACTTCCTATTGGTGACATTTACAAAGAAGCGGTCTACTCTCTGCTAGGCATTCAACCGCAATAACTTTTTATAGCTAAGCTCAAGCATTTCATCCATTTACAACATCTTCCTATAGCTGTAGGTTTATTGTCACCAGCAATTGAATCTCTATTTAGCTTCTGTTGCGTCGCACTCTTCAACTTGGAGTCATTAATTCGACTATAAAGAGCATGCTTCTGTAGTTCTTTCGTCGCAAACTTTTACCACTTCGTCTCATCTTAAGCAACATCGGTACTAACGCTCACGCTCCTGCGTTTATAAGGAAATAGCAAAAATTTCCAGTAATCTAAAAATCAGAACATGAAAAAATTATTCTTAGCAGCTTTGTTTGCTGCATCTCTATCAAGCTCTTTTGCTCAAAGCCTGTCCCAGGTAGATGAAAAAGCGGTGGCCGATTTTGAAGTCGCATTTAGAGGAGCATCTAATGTAGAATGGTCTTCAAAAAACAATTTTACAATTGCATCATTTATTCAAAACGATCGCAAAGTCGAAGTGTACTACAATATCGACGGCGACTTTGTAGCTACTACCCACCAGGTGAAAATGGATGATGTACCAACCTTTGCAAAAAGAACATTTGCAAAAAGTTATAAAGATTACGTTGTAAAAGAAGCTTTTAAGTTTCAAGGTTATGATGAAGTAGCCTATTATATCTCAGTAGAAAATGAAAAAGAAACCTTAGTGCTAAAAGCCATAAAAGGTTGGGTGGAAGTATACAGCCGCACAAGTAAGTAGTAGGCTGATTACTCTTTAGCAACTTTCAAAAATTGTGATAACCCGGTAATTCTGCCGGGTTTTTTTATTTGCACAAACTTCTTTCGTTTTTTGTCGCAACATTTTTCCGCTTTGTCTCAATTCAACTTGTATTGTAGTTGTGCCTGATACTTTTGCCGAATATAGATCTCAATAATTTTATTATGAAGCAGACTCTAATCCTCGCCGCTTTCTCTATTCTCGCTTTTAATTTGTTTGCTCAACCTCCTGCAGGAATGCAAGGCGGAATGGCAGGCGGAAGACAAGGCATGACACCTCCATCCATTGGACATGTCTACGGTAAACTCGTTGACAGTGTTGGAAAAGCGATCAGCGATGCTTCTGTTGTGATCCTTCAAACGAAGGTTGACAACAACACAAAGAAAAGTAAAGAGGTGCTGGTAAAGGGCGCTGCTACCAAAGGCAACGGTGAATTCAATTTTGAAGAATTACCAATCATGGGTTTAAAAATCAAGATTACAGCTACAGGGTTTAAACCTTTTGAGCAGGTAATTTCATTTCAGAGAGGAGGCGGTGCCGGAGGTCAAAGACCTGCAGGTGGAGCCGGGCCTGATATGGCCGCAATGGCCGGGGGATTTGATAAGGACCTTGGAAAAATAACGCTGCAAACAGAGATAAGAAAGCTAGAGGATGTTACAGTTATGGCAACCGGTTCAGGAAGGTTGCGGATGGATATTGACAAAAAAGTATTTAGTGTAGATAAGAACATTGTTACATCAGGCGGGTCCGCTTTAGATGTAATGAAAAACGTTCCTTCAGTTAACGTAGACATCGATGGAAACGTGGCTCTTAGAAACGCGCCTCCACAAGTTTTTGTTGATGGCAGACCAACCACACTAACCCTTGAGCAAATACCCGCTGATGCAATCGAAAGCGTTGAAGTAATAACCAATCCATCTGCGAAGTATGATGCATCAGGTGGTGGAGCAGGTATCTTAAACATCGTTTTGAAGAAGAATAAAAGAACCGGCTATAACGGAAATATAAGGGCAGGCATTGACAGGTTAGGAGCGATGAACGGAGGTTTTGATTTCAATGCACGCCAGGGAAAAGTAAATTTTTTTGGAAGCATTAATGTCAACCAAAGAAAATCTAACACTGTAGGAAGTGTCAACAGGATCAACTTGACTGACACTCCACGTACCACAATCAATCAAAACAATGCGGACAAGTCTACGGGCCGTTTCATTTTTGGTCGTGCAGGATTAGATTATTTTATCACCAACCGAACTACACTTTCACTGGCAGGCTTTAGAGTAAACGGGCAATTTAAACCAGGCGAAATTATTGATATCACCACTGACAGTCTTTTCAACACCGGAAAAAGAAGCAGCTACAGCGAGCGGGTTTCAACAGGTTCCAGAACTTTCAATGGAAAAGGAGCTGCTTTGGGTTTAAAGCAAATTTTTGCTAAAGAAGGAGAGGAGCTAACAGCAGACGTCAACTACTTCAGCGGAACGAACGCTTCTGAATCTTTTTATACAACAAATCGTACCTCACAAGGAAGCTCGCTCAAGTCAACATCTCTGCAACAGTTGTTGGGCGGGGGCACTGATTACAACGTCATCATTCAGTCAGACTTTGTAAATCCTATTTCAACAAGAACAAAATTAGAAACAGGCGTAAGAGCCTCTATCCGCGGCAGGGAAAATAACAACAGCAATTACTTCTTCGACAATAGCATCAACGCTTATAAGTTAATTCCGTCGACCTCTAACAACTACACAAACAACGACAATGTCTACGCTGCTTATGCAAGCATTACCAGCAGCATAAAGAACTTCGGTTATAAGCTTGGTTTGCGTGCAGAAAGTTCAAGCTACAAAGGTGAGTTGACCAACACTGGTGAGAAGTTTAGCAACAGCTATCCTGTAAGTTTCTTCCCATCAATATTCCTAAGCCAAAAATTGAAGCACGACCAGGAAATACAATTCAGTGTTACTCGTCGTATCAACAGGCCTAACTTTTTCCAACTAATTCCTTTTGCTGACTACACCGATGAGTTAAACATTACAACAGGTAATCCAAACCTTGTTCCCGAGTTTACCAGTTCGTTGGAGATGTCGTACTCAAAAACATTCAACAAAAATCACAACTTCCTTGCCTCTACTTATTACAAGAAGACTACGGACCTTATTACCCGTTATCTTCAAAAAGGCGTAAATCCTTTTACGGGTCGGGAAGCTTTTATCAACACGTATATTAATGCTAACTCAAGCCAATCGTATGGCATTGAACTGACCTCGCAAGACTTTTTTACAAAGTGGTGGGATGTAACTACAAACGTGAACATCTATAACTCAACGATCAACGCGACTAATGTAAAAGATGTTTCAACCAACAGTCAGTGGAGCGTTTTAGGTAAGATCAATAGCAATTTTAAATTGCCTGCCGACTTCACAGCGCAGCTTTCCGGCACTTACCAGTCAAAAACTAATTTACCTCCCGGTGGTGGTGGCGGTTTTGGTGGAGGTCCTCCCGGCGCACGTGGTGGTGGTGGTGCAGGTGGCGGTCCTGGCGGTGGTGGTTTTGGGCAGGCTCAAAGTTCAGCCCAGGGTTATATCGAACCTTTTTACGGAATTGATCTTGCTGTAAAGAAAACCTTCCTAAAATCAAAGGCGCTTTCTGCAACGGTTAGTGTTAGCGATATTTTCAGAACCCGCAGCTTCAACCAATATTCTGAAAGCGAGTACTTCACTCAATTTTACAACCGCTTAAGAGATCCACAGATGGTAAGGCTGACGTTAAATTATCGTTTCGGAAAAATTGATGCGTTGTTATTTAAGCGTAAAAACAATCAAACCGGCCAGGGCGCAACAGAGGGCATCGGTCAATAAGAGAAGACGTGCAATTATATAAAAATACTTTTTTGGTTCTATTGGCATAGCAATCAGGAAAAAGAGGGCAATTTCTATTGCCCTCAGCTTTTTAACCTTTATTGTTTAAATCCGTTTTTCCGCATTGCCTACATCGCTAAAGCACGAAACATTGAACGGTCTTTATAAATAGTAACGATTGAGAATTATCAAACTACC
>NZ_BJYT01000046.1 GCF_007991655.1 Segetibacter aerophilus | reverse complement strand
GTCGATAGCGAAGATTATAGCGTAAGAAGACGCTCAGATGGTTGTAACTGAACGACCTGGTAAAAAAAGCTTTAAGAAAATTTGTATGACCGACTCCAATCTTACTTCACAGTAACGTCACTCGACTTATACTTATAAATATTGTTCTTCGAACCACCAGTTCCTTTAATGCTAACAGCAGAAAATTGGGATTGATGAACATCATCTAAAACAATAGGAGAGCGGTAGTCTTTCTTTTCGCAACGCAACGTGATGTTCGAAAAGCTAATACCTTTTGCATGCCTGATGTAGATACCCCAGGCAGGAAGTTCTTTAAACATAGAGAAGTCAGGGTACTTAGCAGGTATCTCAGGAATGCTGTCTAAACGATCGAGTGCAGCATTCGCAAACATTGCATTACCTCCACCAGGATATTTGATTTCTATATTTTTAAAAGAAATATTAGAGATGTATTGACCGGGCAACCCTGCAATAACCAACGGTGATGTATTGCGGGGCATGTCTTCTATAGGACCTTCGTATTCATAACCCGCATCAGGTTTGCTTCCTGCAATTTCAACATAAACATTGCTGATTTTTACATTTTCGAGCTTTCCTTTTCTGCCTGCAACCCTTTCACCTAAACGAAGAAAAATAGCATTACCTGTATTTACTGCTTTTAAAGAATCGATTACTACGTTTTCAACGAAGCCACCGTCGACAGCTTCAATTGCAACAGCTGAGCGATAGGTGTCGAAGACGCGGTTGTTTATAATTTGGATGTTTTTAAAACCACCATTAGTTGCAGTACCAAACTTCACTGCGTTTGCGCTTGAGCGGATAGTGTTGTTGCGAACATAAATGTTGTTGCAAAATGCCTTTGTATCATGGGACTTAAGGCAGATACCATCATCAGCAGCATCAATATACGAGTTGGTAATACGCACGCCGTCGCAATCGGCAATGTCAATTCCATCGTTGTTCCAGTAAGCCTTGCTATCAACACGAATACTATCAATCAGGACGTTTTTGCATTGATCATATGTCTGCACCCATGACGCACTATTTCTGATAGTAACGCCCTTAATCGACACGTTTGTGCAATTACGAAAGTTGATAACCATTGGGCGGTGATCTTCTTGCGGGCGGTCATATCTAAACAGGTCTTTCAGTATGCCACCATGTATGAGATTAACGAGGTTTCTTGCTACAGTTCTTCCTTGTCCATCTATTACTCCCTGGCCTGTTATGCTAACGCTGTCCTGGTCGTAGGCAAAAATAAAGGCAGTGAAAATTTTTTTATCGTAGTCATAAGGATTGAGTGAACCGGCGAGAACAGCGCCTTCTTCAAGATGTATAGTAACGTTTGATTTAAGATGGATGGAGCCTGACAAATACCTCCCCACATAAAAAACCAGTCTTCCACCTCCGTTTCCATTGATATAATCTATCGCCGCTTGTATCGATCGCGTATTTAATGTTATTCCGTCTGAGTGAATTCCAAACAAGGAAGCAGGATAATCTTTTGCAAATACACAAAACGATTGAAAAAACATGAATACTACAACAACTGCTTTTTGTATGCTCACTTGCAAAGAATTTTAAAAATGAATGGGGTAGCAACTGTGTTCAATCGTGTCTGTTCTTAGGCTACTGTCACCGGTCCAATTAATCCCATAGATTGTATTGGCTGATCTTTTCTCTTTTCGTTCGTCCAGTACTGGGCAACTGCATTGTCTTTTAAAGTCTTCATATAGTTGCCCATGGTGGTTACGACCTTAATCTCGATGCTGTTATTACCGGTTTGCGCATGTTCCTTAATCGGGTAGATCCTTCTGCCATACCATTGTGCACCCAGATCTTTATTGTTGATTGTTACTTCTGAAACCCCATGCACTTTACCAAGGTTAAGAAAAAAAACCTTTGTTTTATCTGCAACAAGCAGATTTCCCCGGTAAATGGCGGTACCAGAAAACGAAACAAATTCCGGAACATCCTTCAAATCTTTTAAAACCGGCATTTGGGTTTTTGTAATTGATCCATTGATATGCCTGAATTCAACTGTCCAATTATTGACGACTGCGGCATGGTCGCTTGTTGTAAGCTTTGAAGGAAATTCCTTGCCTTTTTTATTATTGTCAAAAACAACCAACACGGAATCTGCAGGACCTAAGTCCAAAGTAATTTTGGTTGAGTTATTTAGTTTATATCGATCCCCATTTTCCGCGTTCCAGATCCATGCTTGTTTGTTCTTTGTCAACTGTTGGGCAGGAACGATCTCAATAGCATGTGAATCATCCATACTAGAATTGATAAAAAGAAGAATTTCTGCATCTTTGGCCTGGTATCTCACCTGTGTTACAAAACGATCAGGCTTATTGATTTGTAAATAAGGAGTGATACGATACTTAACCTGGAGGTCCCTGAACCATTGAATGAAATCTTTTTCAGGAGTTGTTAGCAGGATAAAACGATCAGGAAAAGCTTTCATCTGTTCCACTGCATCCTGCACTTCTTTATCTCTTTGCTTATAGTTGTTCCAACCTAAAGATTTATCGGGCTGCTTGTCCAAACAGAAAATTCTTCCACCCTCTTTCACGAAGGCTAATAACTTTTGAGCTGTAGCCAGTTCAAGACTTTCTACTTGTACTATGAAGATTGTGTGGTATTTGCGTGCACCATATCGCATGTGCCCATCCTTCATTTCTGCATCTCTTATCACAGACTCTGAAACGTAATCACATCCATTTCCATTCTGATGCATTGCCTCCCATATAAGCGACAAATGATTTGGATAGGAGAACGAAGGGAACGGCTCGTTTTGTGCGCCATAGATGCTCCACATATCTGCAACCGGAGGTAGTATGGCAATATCAGCAAACATATCAGCTTGTTGTAGAAGAGCTGAGATCCTTGCTTTATAATCATTGAATTTTTTAAAGTAAGGCCACCAGTTATTTCTTTCATTTATGAAAGTTCCATACCGCACCCATCCAGGAAAAGGTGCTTCTAAAGGTGAGTAATTGAAACCATGAAAGACGGGATGTGTAACGCCTGAGATCGTACTAAGATCACCTGTTATCTTCATTAGCTCAAGCGTGGTATTGAAGACGACATCAGTATTAGTGAGTTCCTCGCAGCTAATCACTCGCCGACCCTTTAGATGCGCGGCAGACGACACGTATTTATTCACCATTGTATACCCTCTTCCAATGGTTGTGTTTGCCTCGCTCATTTCCTTTCCTATACCCGCCTTGATCCAGGTCTCACATTCTGGTATGTCCATATTCAGACTTCCTTCCAAAGGAAAATAACCTCTGCCATAAGCTTGCGCCCTTGATTGAACACCTGTGTCTTTACACCATTTGGTAAAAGTGTCGATAAATCTTTCTTGCAGTAATTCAGTCTTGGTTAGGTCGTAATCGTACCTGACCCGCTGAATCATATTCTTCATCTCCCAACCTAACTGGGCTCCATAACTATAGTCAAACACATTACCCATCGAGCCAATCTTGAACTGTGTGAAGGGCAGATAAGGCATCAAATCGTAGCCTCTTCTTTTTTTAAATTCAGCTTCCATGTCTGCTGTCCAGTTGGCTCCTTCAAGTTCCATACTATCGGTAAAAAAAGCACGGATATGTTTTGACAAGGGGCCAGTTTTCTTTTGGATACCATCAGACATATGGTTCAGGTATTTTAAAACCGCAGCTTTATCATAATGATTGAGTACAGGCCCATCTGCACCAGGAGCCCCGTTGATGACTTCAAGAAAGCTGTCGATTTTTACCAGCGTATATAAAACAAACTTGCCTGTGGGAATAGAGGCGGTAATGTATCCTGTTGGTAATTGTTGCGTGAGGTCCTGCACCTCGCTCATACTATTAAATGGATCAGGGACTAGCTTGACAGATAGTATTTCCATCTTCCGCCTGGCATGCGGACTCGAAACTGCGGGATCAGCTTCCTTTAGTAAATCAAATACAGAAGCTTCAAAGTCAAGCTTGCCTTCCAGCTTTTTAGTTCCTATTAGTACGATTTGTGCACGTTCTTCACCTTGTAGGTATGTTGCTCCAAATGGCCAGCCTGAACCAACAATCAAATCACAGGTAAGGCCCAAAGATTTGGCTTCTGCAAAAGTATGTTGCAATGCATCCAGCCATTCATCACCCAACCATTGTAATGACGGCTTACCCAGATCATCCGTTCTTTGCGGAAACTTTATTGGATTAATTTCTACTCCACCAAGTCCCGCATCTTTCATCAAATGAAGCTCCCTCGAAAGTTCAGCCTTTTCCACTTTGTCTCCATTCCACCACCACCTCACAAAAGGCCTGAAACCCATAGCAGGGTTTTTGAAAATTTCGTAAAGATCGTTACCACCAACAAACTCACGAGTTGGTAATGCATCAGCTGCAAAAGCCGGAAAAGCTTTTGACAACGCAGAGCCCGCCGTTAGTATTGAACTTTGTAAGAGAAATTTTCTTCTTTTCATGAAAGTTGTTTAAAAAGCTTCGAACTATGGGGGCCAGCTACGAGCAGAACACGAAAAGCTAGCAGCTCGGAGCTAATAACTGACACCTTCCCCTAATCCACTCCTCCCTTTCTTGTGGCTTTTGATTGTACCGGCCACTTTGTTCTTTCGCCAGTCCTGGAATTTACCGGTAATTGAGCTCTTTCCCTTGAAGTTGTTTGAGGGTCTTCGCTCGCCATATAAGCAAGAATAGCGGTAAGGATAACATTGTTTTTTACATCGTCCCAGATGATTTTATCATAAGTATCCCTGTTGGTGTGCCATGTATAATTGCCGTATGACCAGCTAAGAGAGCTCAAAGAAAAAGCAGGTGCACCTGCGGCAAGGAAGGAGGCAAAATCAGAACCGCCACCACCAGGAACGCCAGGGAAAGTTGTTTGAATACGCGTCCGCACGCTATCAGGAGCTGCGGCAAGCCAGCGCTGTATAAATTCATAAGAGTTTAAAAATCCCTGACCAGACAAATTGACGACTCTTCCCGTTCCATTATCCTGGTTAAATACTGCTTGAATGTGTTGTACAATTTCGGGATGGTCTTCAACGAAGGCTCGTGAACCATTTAGACCCTGTTCTTCACTGCCCCAGTGACCAACTAAAATTGTTCTTTTCGGATTAGGATAAATCTTCTTTAAAATGCGCAAAGCTTCCATCATAGTTAGCGTTCCGGTTCCGTTATCGGTTGCACCAGAAGCACCATCCCAACTGTCAAAGTGGGCAGAAAGCAAGACGTATTCATTTGGCTTCTCTGAGCCCTTTATTTCAGCAATGGTATTGAATGTTGGTACCAAACCCAATTCTTTAGAATCAGCCCGTACACTAATCTTTGGTTTTTCACCACCTTCCGTCAGCCTGTATAAAAGACCGTAGTCTTCCAGCGAAATATCAACTGTAGGAATTTTTTTGGTTGTTGCGCTAAATACTTTGTTTACGCCCCAACCTTGCGACCATAAAGATTGAACTATACCTGCCGCGCCTGCAGCTTCCAATGCTTTGGCTAATGCTCCACGCCCTGACCCTACTTTGCGAAGCCTTGCCGCCCACGCCGCTGTTTGCTCTGCCCTGTCTTTCTTTATTTTATCGACTGTTTCTTTCAGGCCAAATTCCTGCAGGTTTTCATCAGGTCGTCCTGTAGGTTGAGCCATTGATACCAACACAAATTTTCCTTTCACATTGGGTAGCCATTCTTTAAAAGCAACAGAGTCGCGTAAGTCTGGTATGATGATAGTTTCAGCAGTAATAGTTTTGCCTCCGGTATTAGGGCTCCAGGCAAGTTGAGTCCCTTCTAACGACCGCACTCGCGGATAAACAAGGTCTATATGCGACACGCCTCTTTCCCATCCGCGCCACTGTCCCCATTGTTCGTTGCGTGCATCAATGCCCCACGATTTGTAATGTTCTACGGCCCAGTCATTGGCCCGTTTCATTTGAGGCGTACCTACGAGTCGTGGTCCTATTACGTCCATTAGTTCGTGACCAAGTTTTGTAAGTTGTGAGTTGTCATTCGCTTCTTTCATGATTTGCTGCACAATAACGGAGTCTTTACCCTGTGCATATAAACCGTTGCAAAACATGCTTGCAATGAATAGAAATGAGGTGGTTTTTTTGATTAGCGTAAATGTAAATATTGATGATTTTTTCATTTTTCTAATGTAGGATAAATGGATTGATCAAAGCCAAAAAGTTTGGTGTTTAAAATAAGGACAACCTTAGACTATAGCCTTGGAGAACCTTTGATTGTTGTTCTTGACATAACAATAACTTCGCGATTATTCTAAAGCAATGTACATGTATCATAATGAAGCAGGACGTCATCGATCTCTTTAGTACTTACCCTCAATATGCGTTTCTGTTTAGCATTTCGATTAATATAATAATTGCGGTGCTTGGTGTAGTGCCGAGTGTTTTTCTTACCGCTGCAAACATTTTATTTTTCGGATTTTGGAATGGAACGCTTATTTCTTTTGCGGGAGAGTCTATCGGTGCAGCAATTGCTTTCTGGTTATATAGAAAAGGTTTCAAAAAAGGCATCGAAAAGAAAGGGTCAACTTTTCCTGCAGTGAAAAGGCTTTTGGAGGCTGAAGGTCGGAAGGCTTTTATGGCAATTATTTCACTTCGGCTTATTCCGTTTATACCTTCCGGGCTCATCACGTTTACGTCTGCTATTGGCCGGGTTAGCATGATTACTTTTTTCATTGCCAGCTCCCTCGGCAAAATTCCGGCGTTACTAATAGAAGCGTATGCTGCCTACGAGGTCACGGCGTTTAATTGGCAGGGTAAGGTTATTTTACTACTTATTGGAATTTACCTTCTGTATATGGTTTTGAAAAAGAAGAAGTAAAGGACGTTCAGGCACGAAATTTTAAGCTGAATGAACACTGGTAGTTTGGATAAAAAGGACCGGAATTTGTTGAAACAACTAAAATTGTAATTCAAAAAATAAAAATTAAAAAATGAAAAAAGGCTTGTTGAGTATAGTTATTTGTGTTGGCTTCATTAGCTCTTTTGCCCAAACCCCACACTTTGGATTAAAAGGAGGATTAAATGCTGCAAACCTCTCACGCGAAGGTAGTGGCACGTCTGATTTTAAAATCGGGTTTCATTTAGGTGGGCTCGCTCACATTCATATGACCAACCATTTTGCCATTCAGCCAGAGATTGTCTATTCACAGCAGGGCGGTAAGAATACTTTTGGTAATGTTGAGAATAAAATCAAACTCAACTATGTAAACATTCCCGTGCTTGCTCAATATATGTTTGGTAAAGGATTTAGATTAGAGGGTGGTCCGCAACTAGGCTTATTAGCCAGCGCGAAACAAAAGATAGGCAGTGCAGAAAGTGATGTTGCCGGTAGCTTCAAATCAACAGACATTTCTTTTGTAGCAGGGTTTGGTCTTCTTGGCCCGGCTAAATTGGGAGTTGACTTTAGATGGACTTTTGGTTTAAATAACATCAATAAAGTTCCGAACGGAGTTTCTACCAGGAATAATGTTGCCCAGTTAGGATTATTTTACCAGTTCGATCATAAAGGGAAGAGATAAAATAATTGCTTACACAATGTGGGAGGATGGTTGGTTAACGCAACACGTTAGCTATCCATCTTTTCTATTAGTTCTCCAATTTCTGCAGAGAGAATTGTTTGGCCCTGGCCTTCTTCATACCACAACCAATCTTCATTAACCAAACCTTCGGCAATAGTTACAGGTGTTTCAAAGTGGATGATAAAATAGATATTGCCTCCGTTGATAACAGGTGATACGTTCACCTTTTTACCCTTGTATTCAATTAAAAAATCTTCTTCTTCCGGCATTGCAGTAAATATAGAGGAAAGTAAACAACGAGACTTATAAAAGGATGAACTCCGTTTTCAAAGAACTGAATTTTTATTAGATGTTCAGAAAACTGTAATTTGAAATCGAAGAATAAAAAAACATATGAAAACAATAACTGTACAATTTCAGAAGAGGATTCAAAGCCTGCTAATACTAACGTTTGTATTACTTTTTTCGACCTCGGCTATTAAAGCAAATTACCGCGATACTGCCATGTCGTCAACGCTTGAAGGGAGATGGGATCTGACGATTACTGTTGGAGGACGCGAGGTGCCTTCCTGGCTGGAAGTTCGTCACTCAGGTTTGAACACTTTAGTGGGTGATTTTGTAGGATCGGGAGGAAGTGCGCGCCCTATTTCTAAGGTTAACTTTAGCGGTGGAAAAATGAGCTTTACCATTCCGCCTCAATGGGAAACAGGCAACGATGTAACAGTTGAAGGGACACTTCAAGGCAACAATCTTTCCGGCACAATATTGCAACCCGACGGAAAAACTTACAATTGGACAGGGGTTCGTGCGCCATCTTTAAGACGGACCACTCAACCGGTTTGGGGCAAACCTGTTAAGCTATTTAATGGTACAGACTTAAAAGGTTGGCATCCCACAGGAGCTACGAACCAATGGAAAGTTGTGAACGGTGTCTTGACCAGTCCAAAATCAGGTTCTAACCTGGTTACCGATGATAGCTTTACTGATTTTAAATTGCACATCGAGTTTAAGTATGATAAGGGTAGTAATAGTGGTGTGTATCTGAGGGGCCGCTACGAGTTGCAGATTGCTGACAGTAAAGGTTTGGAGCCTGTTAAGGACCAACTTGGCGGTGTCTACGGGTTTATAGCACCAAGCGAAATGGTAGCGAAAGAAGCGGGCGAGTGGCAATCTTACGACGTTACATTAGTGGGTAGAATGGTTACAGTTACTGCAAATGGAAAACTGATTATCTGCAACCAGGAAATTCCAGGTATCACCGGCGGTGCGATCAATAGCAAGGAAGGCGAGCCAGGACCATTGCTTTTGCAAGGTGACCACGGGCCAATCGAGTTCAGAAATATTGTGATTACTCCCGCCAATAAATAATAAAAAGTAAGATGTTGAAAGTGGAAGATGCAGGCATTCCACTTTCAACATTTTTTAAAGATCAGGTTACATCATAAGTTTAATTAGCAAACTTATTCTCCCCACGCGGTTATTACTATGCTTCTTGGTCCTCCCCGGTCGCGATGTTCGCACAAATAAATGCCCTGCCAGGTGCCAAGCGCTAACTTACCATTGGTAATAGGTATTAAGACTGAACTTCCCAGCAATGCCGCTTTTAAATGCGCAGGCATGTCATCCGATCCTTCATAATCATGCATGTACTCCGGGTCGTTCTCAGGCACTGTCTTGTTGAAATACATCTCAAAATCTTTTCTTACAGTAGGGTCAGCATTCTCATTAATGGTCAACGAAGCGGAAGTGTGTTGTATAAAAACCTGGCAAAGTCCACTCTTTATTTCACTGAGATTAGGAAGACCTTTCAGGATCTCTTGTGTCACCAAATGAAATCCTCTTTTTCTTTCCTGTAGTCTTATTGCCTGCTGATACATCTTCATAAATTTGAGCTTGATAAATTTCAACCTGCAATACTAAAGCCATAGAAAACCAGCCAGGTAATGTTGAGAATTTTGAAAAATGGGAAAACTTGCAGTAGAAGGTTTAAAGCGGCATTTGAAAAATTGGGACAGAAATAAGCAGCAGTACTAACTACCTCCTGCTAAGGACTATTCCTTTCATTCATAGCGAAGTTTTTTTCACTACTTTCATCAACCGTTTATAAAATTTAAAACAAAACGTATGAAGAAATTAGTTGCTCTAAGTGCCCTGGCTCTTTGTCTTGCCTCTTTTGCTCCTAGACTAAGACATTATCAAAATGAGAAATGGATAAGCTTGTTCGACGGCAAATCATTGAATGGATGGAAAGTAGGTGAAAACGCCGAAACGTTTAAGGTAGAGGACGGAACAATTGTAGTAAATGGAAACACTGCTCACCTGTTTTATGACGGGCTGGCGATGAATCACGATTTCAAAAATTTTGAATTCAAGGCTAAAGTGATGACTTTCCCGGGGTCTAATTCAGGTATTTACTTTCATACAGCTTACCAGGAAAAAGGTTGGCCTTCTAAAGGATACGAAGTACAGGTAAACAACTCTCATACCGACTGGAGAAGAACAGGTAGTTTGTACAGTGTTGATGATGTGAAGGAAGTGTACGTAAAAGACAATGAGTGGTATACAGAAAGTATAACCGTGCAGGGAAAAAGAATAATCATTAAGGTAAATGACCGCACTGTTGTAGACTATACCGAGCCTGATAATGTAAACAAGCCGGGTGGTAGAATGATTTCAAATGGCACCTTTGCTTTGCAGGGACACGATCCTAAAAGCAAGGTTTTATTTAAAGATATTATGGTAAGAGCACTGCCATAATTTTTATAGCTGTTAGTCATCAGTTAAACCGCATTTCCACCGAGTATTTTCTTTATTGAGTACTTACCGGAAATGCGGTTTTATTTATTTAAACTATGAAAGGACTGCAGATCTATTAGTGCTGAATAGGGTTATTGAGATTCAAGGGTGTGACACAACCGGGGCGCATTAAAGGGCTGATGTTGGATACAAAAAAATTACCAGCCGTTCCTCTCTTATATTAAGCACTTACGGTAACGACACGTGTAAATATTTGAGGTATCCTGAGTCCGCCGGCTTTTGCAAGCATTAGCAGTTGAGTAAACAGTGTTGCAGATATCTGTAGGAAAGGTAATTTCAATTAAGGGATGACGTCGATCAAGCATGCGACTATCTTTTATTCAACTCTCATGATTGTAGTGCTGCTTAATCTAATCAAAGCGGTACAATACATTTTAATTTTTGTTATGGTATCCCTTTTGCTTTAAAAGAGGCAAAACGTTTAATTATGAAAAAGATATTTGTAAGTATGGTCTTTATGGCTTCGGTTGCAGTCGTTCATGCGCAGGCAGGACAAGCAACTACAACGGAGACAAAACAAAAAACACAAGTCGCTCATAAAAAGACTACAACAACAAGTCATAATAACGATGCCGGCGTGAAAGTAAGCGTTACAAAAAAGCATCATGCTAACAGAGGAAAACATAAAGGAGCAGCAGTTAAGCAAACAAAAACAACTACTACTACCACTACTACTCCTTAGTCTAATTTAAAAAGTGTTGATACTTTTTATAGTGCTAACCTTTGAATTAGAAGCCTCAACTAAATGTTGAGGTTTTTTGATTTATGAATGCCCCAGAAATATTTGGGAAACATACTGCTTGAACTATTCAAGCTTTTATTCAAAAATGAAATTGTTGCAATAAAAGCCTAAAACCTCATTCTGGTAGATGTTGAAGTCGAAGCTGGTAAGAGGAATTTTCAATTCATCCAGAATGAAGTAGCCCGAATAGTTAAGATCCTTAAGGAATTTAAAAGCTTTAAGAAGGGTGTCACGGGTTACGATTCCTTCTGAACATTCAATTAATATTTGCGGCTGATATTTTCTCAGTGTTTCCTTTGCCCCATACAAAACGCCGAGCTCATTTCCCTCCAATTTAAACTTGACTAAAGCAGGTACAATAAAATTTGTACAGCAATAATCGTCTACCGTATTATGCTGGTGCAACTCAATTTCATCTTTGTTCTTTTTTGATTTAAAATCAATGACAGGAGCTCCGGTAGCATTGTCTTTTTCAGCATTATTATTTGTAAAAACCAATTCTTCAACCGTAATATTTTCGAGGTTGACGAGCCGTTTCATTTTCTGCAGGTAGCTATAAATTCCGCTGCTTGTTTCAAAAGCAATAAGCCTACCTGGAAGCTTGGATATTTTTAGGATATCAAAAAAGTAACTTCTTTTATGCGAACCTATATCTAGCACAGTATAACCTTTTACGGCAGCATTTAAGATGTAAGGAAGATATTCTTTGCTGTTGTTGTCTTTATAAGCGGAAGGCTTTACTGCAAGTTTAAACAGTTCATACAATTTAAGGCTGGCTACGAAGAATTTATTTGAGTGCATAGCCTGTGCAAGATTGTTGTGGTACATGATGCCTTATTAAAATGATGTAAATAATTTGAATCATTCTTTAGTAAAGGCCTTGCTCGCACCATGTTTCAAAATGCAGAGCAAGACCTTGGGGAACACAAACCATCTATTATCTAATCGTAATTGCTTTCAAAAAGTTGCCTGATGCATCAAACTGTAAAGCATATTTAGTTGAATTAGCATCAATCAACACCGCATAGCCTGCGTTTACTCCATTTGACTTAATGGCAAAAGCATGCTTAAAAACATAGTTAGGATAAGTAGTTGACAGGTAAGACAGGGTATTAGCAGGGAGTGCTTCCTGGGCTATAGATGTGGGACGACCAGCACGCGCAGGAAGTGTAGCACGTTTTACAAAAGTGTTGGTAGGGCTAAAGACCGTTGCAAAAGGACCGTTGTTAATACTCAATACTACAATGCTGCTATCTTTTCCTTTGAAGGCGCGCACAAGTGTGTCCTGTGCATAATTGGCAGCGAAGTATAAACTGACCGCTGCAGGTAAAGCACTGATAGCAATTGTATCACGCTTCAACCCATCCCTGTCGTCGAAATGACCACCATGATGAAATCCACGTCCCCCGCTTAGATCGCGTCCTTCACGTTGCTCCAATACTTTTATAAAAGCACCTGTGGCGTCAAATTTCAATCCCACTGGTTTGCCATTGTAATTGATAATAACAACATAGCCGGAAACAGTACCTGCAGAGTCTTTGTCGGTGAAAGCTTTGTTAGCAGTATAGCCCGCGTAATTAGCGTCGAGGTAAGTTGCTATAGCTGAAGGCAGACTGCTGAAGGCAATAGAGTCGGTACGATGGCGAGTGGCACAAGCGCCAACCACATACACCGAGTCTCCAGCCGATGTTGATGCAATGGCTATGGCTTGTGCTGCGGCAACTGCTGACTGGCTCACTTCATTTCCTGCAGTTTCCAAAGAAGCATCTTTTTTGCATGACGCGAATGGAATTAGTAAAAGACTAAGTGTTGCGAGGTTAAGAATGCTGGTTGATCTTGTCATTTTTTTCATTTGTAAAAGGTTTGGTTAATTGATTGCTTGTTATTGTTTAGCTATTTAAAGTTTCTTTTCGCGGATCTGCATAGAACTGCCGTTCACCGTTTTGATGTTATTTTTTTCTCTTTAATTTTTTATTGAAAGGTTTCAGCACTTTTTAGCAACAGTGATTATGCTAGTGCCTGCAGTTTTAAAAATGTTTCATCCTTGTGTGAGTAGATGTAGTAGTAAAAAAGAATGGTTGGGTTGGAAGGATAAAAATTTTGTTAAGGCAAATCTTTTATAGTCTCTTTAAAAAAGTCCACCATTGTAAAAAAAGTTACTTCTTAGATTATCGCTCAAGCCGCTGGGCTTCGTTCTTGCAACGTGCCTCCACCCGCTTGTTTCTGAAACTGCTACGCATGTTTCAGAATGCCTTTGCTGCGCTTGGCACCCAACCGGCTGATGTCACTTATGCAAGAACTGTTGTTGGTTAGCGAACCAATGGTCGTCGTGTCGTATCCCTTCTTTTTCCGCAACGCCCTCAGAGAAAAGGCGTGAAGAAAATTAGGTGAACAGGCGTTAAGAAATAAAATAAATGTTACTGATGTTTGGATGTGTTCTATGATTGTAAGTCCTCCAAAAGTTCCATTCTATTCTCAT
>NZ_BJYT01000045.1 GCF_007991655.1 Segetibacter aerophilus | reverse complement strand
GCGGCAAAGAAGCAATAGGCATGTCTATTTTTCTTGTTGTATTAAGTGCTGTCTATTACCTGCTGACGTTTTTAAAACCGAAAGACAATTCGAGATTTGAAGTTGAAAATACCGATAAAGCAATATAGCAACTCCTAATTCATAAACCGCTTCAACTGCCTCAACACCTCCGTAAAACTCCCCAACGCACTCTCCAAATTCTCCGCAATCTCCTCCGCCAATACATCAGGGTTCGGAAGGTTATCCAAGTCAGCAAGTGATTTATCTTTTAGCCAAGTGATGTCTAAAGATGTTTTATCACGGGCAACAATCTCATCATAGCTGAACTTCCTCCACCTGCCTTCAGGATTATCAATAGCATGAAAGTTTCAACCCGCTTAAACCTGTTTGAAGAATTATAATAGGAAATAAACTCCTGCAGGTCACTCAGCTTCATTGGGTTCTTTTTGAGGGTATGGTGAATGTTATTGCGGTAGTCGTAGAACGAGATCTCTTTTGTCCACGGGTCTTGCTGCTGGGTTTGTTGTCGAAAAGGATACGGTTTGCTTTTAGGCCGTTGGCGTAAAAGATACCGGTTGGCAGACGGAGGATGGTAATAATTAAATAATGCTTATTCTACCTGCATTTTCCTCTATTATCTTTTTATATTCCTCCTTCATATCGACAGGCAGAAACGAAATATCAATGAATGCCATCACATCCTTCAACTTCCTTGAAAACTTTGCGTATACATTCTGAACTGTCTTTTCCGAGATCTTCAAACGGAAAGCAAGCTCATCAAAATCTGCCTTTTTTAATTTTCGCTTTTTAGCATTTATAGTAAGCGCCATTTCCTCCTTATCATCCGGCATTGGTATCCTAGTACAGAGCATGTCATAAGCTGGTGAAAAATGGATTTCATTTTCAGGAGTGGTAAGGAGCGAAAAGTTTTTTAGGTGCATATCAGCATTGCCTGTAATAAAAGAAAACAGAGCCACTTCAAAAAAAGTCAGCAGATCTAATCCTGGTCTTGAGGAGAATTTCGCAATCTGCTTACCTATCTTTTCCATAGATCCCCGGTATTTATCATTAGTCAACGTTTCTGTTAACTGGCACATATCTTCTACTGCAAGCTTTTCCCCTTTGATTCTATCAAACCGTTTTGTGATATAGGCTAGTTCACCTGATTGAAGTTTTATTAAACTATGCTCTGCTGTTTGTATCCCAAACAGCTTTGCTAGATTCATGGTTACATCTTCATTCTCCGGCAAATGCTGAAACTCGAGGGAAGGAGGTTTAAGAATATAGTCTCCCCACAGCCCTACAATCGTTAACCTCGAATGTTTTGGATCACCAGGTTGTTTTTCTATTGTTAGGGAAAGCTTTGGTTGAACTCCTGTCACTGAAACACTTCTGCGAACAATTTCTTTTGCCAGCTCCTGCATTTGTTCGCCATTATAATCTAAAGCAGGTAGGATAGGTGTGCCGAAAAATTTTCGGCTACACTTTTCATGGAAGTCTTTGCCAACTTCCTGTAAAGGCTGATAACAATATAAACAACGGTTTTCCTGCATTATTCTTCTTCGTTTTCTATTGGTTCCACCCCTACTGCCCCGATGCAATCTTTACAGGCAACTAATAATAATTCCATCCGGTCATTTGGATTTACTTTCCAGTTCTTTACTGTTATGTCAAGCAACCAACCTTCAGGAATAAGGCCATCAAAAAAAGGAAGCATTGTATTGCTTACATATGAGGCTTGTCTTAATGGCAAGGTCAAACTAATTGGTGATGCAATTGGCAATTTCAAATATTCTTCATCATATCTGAAACCGTAGCCATCTTCATCCTGCCATACAATGCCGGCATGTTTATTCTTAAATAATACTCTTCCGCTACGTCTCATATTTACACGTTTCCGATGTTTTGTAAATCCGAATGATTGATGACCTTTACCAGTTCCTGATCTTTTGATTTTTGGTATTTCAGGTAATTATTGCCAGAAAGAAACTTCCATGCTTTGACCTCCATTCCTTCAGTAATAGCCTCGACAATAAAACCAGTCAATTCTGTTTTATTTTTAAATTGAATTCGGACACTCTTATTTAGATATTGTAGTAGAATTTCATAGGGGTCGATCTTTCTGATAGGCGAGGGGGATAGTGTATAGCCGAAAAGTTGAAGCACCTGGTTTACTTTATCTACCCGTAGTGTTTGCTTGCCCTGCTCCAATTCCCTGATAAATCTAAGCCCCACTCCAGCTTTCTCGGAAAGGTCTACCTGAGTCATCTTTAGTCTACTGCGGGAATACCGCACAAAATTGGCAATATTTCCCTTACTATTGGTTTGCATTTATACCCTATTAGGTATAAAAATACTAAAACTATTAATAGTATACCCAATAAGGTATAATGATCTTTTATTAACGACGATTATACCTTCGCAGGTATAACTATTATTTGGTTCTAAATAACTGGTTCGTCACCTGTACATACATGACCGCTTTTCAATGTTCCTGTTCCTTTTTTGCTAACGCGGTTTTCAATTCTTTGGATGGCAACTCGAATATCTTTTCCCGATGCAGTTTTCTAAATTCTTGAGTTAACAACCCAAGAATCTGTTCCTGGCTCTCTTTTCAGAATTTTTTCTCAAACCTCAAAAGATATCGCGGTGACGCTTCTATGTTTATCAAATCCCCAACGACCTGTTGCGAAATCTCACTCATTCATGAAGGGTCCCTAATTCAAAATAAATTCATGCAAAACGCACCGGTGTATGGGGGCAAAAATTATCTTTGCCAAGATTTGGCAGGGTTTGATTTCTGACGATCAAAATTCGGTAACCTAATTAAAATTTAAAAGCTGAAACTCAATAGCAGCAAGGCTTTCAGAAGAAGTTCATGGACCTAGTGGGCCCACCCTTTAATTTTAAAAGCCTTGATAGCATTAGCTCTCAGGGCTTTTTTCTTTTTTAGGGGAGTTGTGAGGGGGGTTTACTACATCCCTGTCCAATTGTTTTTGTGTGTAGGTTAAGTCTTCATCGGCTGTTTGCCAGAATTGTTTGCGGGTTAGTTTTTCACGTTTGCCTACATATTCACCCATGGCTATCTTAGCCCCTTCCTTCGTGATCTTTGTTTCTATTTCAAATACATTATAAGGTACCAGTACTCCATCCTGCACGGCTTTCTGGTAACCATAATCGCACACAAGGTTTTGATTGAAATAACCAAAGGTTCTGTTATCGGGTGTAGCAGTTAAGCCAACCTGGAAAGCATCGAAATAATCCAACACCTGTTTCCATAGGTTGTATATGCTGCGGTGGCATTCATCAATTACCACAAAATCAAAAAACTCCATTGGTACTTTTTGGTTGTACACAACAGGCAGAGGCTCTTTCTTTGTAAATGATTTTTCTGCAGGATTTTCTTCTTCGTCTCTTTCATCCATCTCTATACCTTTTAATATAGAATACAATCGTTGTATGGTACTAATATAAACCTGGCTATCACCGGGAATAAAGGAACTTGTCAAGCGTGTTACACCATATAATTCAGGAAAGAGGCGATTATCGTCTTGAGGTACATATCGTCTAAATTCCTGTTCTGCCTGTTCGCCTAAGTTCTTTGTATCAACGAGGAACAAGATGCGTTTGGCTTTGGTAAACTTTAGCAGGCGATAAATGCTTGTTATGGCAGTAAATGTTTTACCACTACCGGTAGCCATCTGCACCAGTGCTTTTGGCTTAAACTGTTTGAACGATTTTTCAAGATTGGTGATGGCTTCTACCTGGCAATCCCTGAGGCCGGTAAGTGGTAATGCAGGCAGTTCAAGAAACTTTGTTCTTAACGACTTACCTTCCTGCAACCAGTTTTTAAAAGTTTCAGGACGATGGAAAGTAAACACCGGACGTGAGCGAGGCTTAGGATCGTGATAGTCAGTAAAGCGGGTTACTTCCCCTGTGCTTTCATAAGCAAAGTGTAAGGGTTCATTATCTATCAATCTCAGCTTTGCCTTTGCATAACCTTCTGTCTGATCTTCGTGCACTGTTAAGTGGATGCCTTCCTCCTCACGCTTAGCTTCAATAACGCCAACAGGTTTCTTATTTACGAAGAGCATATAATCAGCAGGACCGACATTGGTTTGATATTCGCGAGCGACTCCAACACCAGCAGCAAGATTGAATTGCTTTTTAGATTGCACTAACCAACCGGATGCTTGTAGCATCTTGTCGATCTGGTCGCGGACAAGCTGTTCAGGGTTTTGGTTGAAGGTCAATGGTTAGACTTAAACAATGAATATAAGGAGATTAATAAATATTATCTAACCGAATTGTATAAGCATAATTCTTTTAGTACAAAACCACATATTTATGTGAGAGGTGGACAAGTGGCGTCTCAGATTAAGGCCATCTCTTAGAAGTCCTTCAGCCATTATCAGTTTCAAAAGAAGTAACAGAACTCAATGAGAAAGATACCAGCATAAAATTGTTTCTGAATGACAAGATCAGGATGGATTCTGTTTACCAATATATTCATGCTAACTACGATAGCGATCCGGATGTAAATGCTGCTGCATCAAGAGTACACTTAAACACTTCAGCCTTCTGCCGGTGTTTTAAGAAGCAACCAAAAATGACATTTACAGATTTTGTGAACCAGTACCGATTTGGGCAGGTAAGGATGTTTGTACTAAAAGATGTTAGAGCTTCAAACGCTTACTATCAGTAGGCTTTGAAAGCCTGTTACACTTTAATAAGGTCTTTAAAAAGGTAACGGTGACAATCGCTCCGCTTTTAAAAAACGTCATTCTTAAATTTTTACTTTTAAAGACGATGTTATCTTCTGCACTCCCGGTAATTAAATTCTAAAATCTTTTTAAGTAATCCTTCTAATAATTCCGTAAATTTTTAGAAAGGCTGCGACTAAGCCCTCTTCCTGTAATTAATTACCGCCCAACTGTTGAGTACAAATGCAAAGATGAGTATGATGCAAAGTTGGGGAAGAATGTCGGCCAGCGAACTTCCTTTCAATATAACGAACCGCATTACGTGGATGAAGTAGGTTACCGGATTGAAGCGGGTGATCCATTGTGCCCACGTTGGCATGCTTTCAATTGGTGTATAAAGGCCGCCCAGCAGTATGAAAATCATCATTAAAAAAAATGAAATAAGCATTGCCTGTTGCTGAGTACTGCAAAACGTTGATACCAGTAAACCCAAACCAAGCACAGCCAGCAAATAGGCAGCTGCAAAAACATAAATGGTAAAGAAGCTACCAGCAGGCACAATTCCATAAGCAACATAGGAAATAAGTAGCCCGATAGTTAAGATGATAAGACCTAACACCCAAAATGGAATGAGCTTTCCAAGGATAAAGTGATACTTTTTTATTGGCGTTACGTTTATCTGTTCAATGGTACCTATTTCTTTTTCTTTTACAATATTCAGCGATGCGAGGAACGAACCTACCATAGTTACAAGTACCACTAATATGCCTGGCACCATGAACCACTTGTAGTTCATTAACGGGTTATACCAGTTGGAAGAAACCACTTCAATATTTGGTTCAGGTGAAAGCCGCGGCATCTGGATCCATTTTGCCCGAATACCATTATTAAAATCCTGGATAATGCTTTGCAGATAAGCTGCGCCAAGTACCGCCTTTACCCCATTGACGGCATTCACAGCAAGAAACACAGGCGCTTCACTTTCCTTTACCAAATCTTTCTCGAAACGGGCAGGTATCTCAACTGCAATGTCGGCTTTATCATCTGCTATTTGCTGCGACGCTTCGCTATAAGACGATGTATAAGTATTTAATAAAAAGTAGCCGGAGGCGGTTACTTTAGAAACAAATTGTCTGGAATAATCACTATGGTCATGATCTACTACGACCAGCTTAATATTCTTTACTTCGTAGTCTGCTGCCCACGGTAATATAAGCAGTTGCATCATGGGCATTACAAAGATGATTCGAAGTATAGCAGGATCACGGAAAATTTGCCTGAACTCTTTCTGTAGTAAAAATTGGAGCGTTCTCATGCAAGCCTGGTTTTAAATTTCTTAATACTTAGAGCCAATAGAAATACAGTCATACCTGCAAGTATGATTGTTTCTTTAGCCACATATTGAAAGCTCAATCCTTTTATCATTACCGACTTCACAATATCATAAAACCATTTAGCTGGAACTGCCCTGGATATAATTCTTAATGGTAACGGCATGTTTTCGATAGGAAACATAAAGCCGCTAAGCATAACCGTGGGTAAAAACATCCCGACCAAAGAAATGAACATAGCAGTTTGTTGGGATTCTGTGACAGATGAAATGAGTAGACCAAACGACAAACAAGTGAGTGTAAAGAGTATTCCTTCACTTATCAGCAGCAAAAGATTTCCTTTAATCGGCACGTCGAGTACAAATACACTCAACAATAAAATACTGGCAATATTAATTATGGATAACAGCAGGTAGGGAACCGCCTTTGCAATAATAATTTTCAATGGTTGAATGGGCGAAACCAGCATTATCTCCATAGTACCTGTTTCTTTTTCACGCACAATCGTTATTGCTGTCATCATAGTACATACAAGCATCAGTACCATCGCCATCACTCCGGGAACAAAACTATATGCGCCTTTTAACTGGGAATTATACAACATTCTTGCTGTTGTATTGATCGTGTAAGGCAGCTTTTTATCGTGCAATAACCGCAACTGGTAATCTTTAATAATAGTGGTAGCGTACCCGGTTAACGTGGTAGCAGTATTGGGGTCTGAAGCATCAGCTACCAACTGTATCTGCGCGCTATTAAAGTGTTGAAGATCGCTGTTGAAAGAGGGAGGAAACACCACCACCAACTTCACTTTACCCTGGCGGAACAGGTGTTCAATTTCTTCGTAATTCTTTAGAGATGAGGCAAGATCAAAATATCGACTTGCATCCAGCTCGTCTGTAATTTGTCTTGTCGCAATATCTCCGGATTGATCCAGGATCGCAAACTTTGCATTTTTAACTTCGTTGGTTAGTGCAAAGCCGAAGATGATTATCTGGACAATAGGCATACCGAGAAGAATAAAGAGCGTTCTCCGGTCTCTCAATATGTGATAGAATTCTTTTTTTACAAACGAGATGAACTGTTTCATTCTTTCAAGTGATTTTATTTTTTGGACCCCAGAAGCACAATGGCACAGAGTAACACAGCGGGACTTTTTTGGAGTACTAAGACGCAAATAGCATTGTACATCCTCTTCCTAGACATCCCATAAATCCCACACGTTCCAGTTCAGACATCCGCTCTCGTTGCCTTTCTTGCAAGCTGCAGAAACACGTCATCCATTGTTGTTGCGTTGTATGTTTCCTTTAATCCACGTGGCGTGTCTAATGCTTCTATTTTTCCATCAACCATAATCGATACCCGGTTACAGTATTCTGCCTCATCCATATAATGTGTTGTTACGAATATGGTGATGCCTCTTTCCGATGCCTGGTATATGAGGTTCCAGAATTCTCTTCGTGTAACAGGGTCGACACCACCCGTAGGCTCATCTAAAAAAACAATTTGCGGTTCGTGAAATATTGCGACAGAAAAGGCCAGCTTTTGTTTCCATCCCAAAGGCAGGGAAGCAACCAGTTTGTCGGCTTCATTTTCAATATTTAGTTGATGTAACAGGAACGCCGTCTTCTCTTTTATAAACGCATTGGTCTTGCCATAAATACCTCCATAAAACCTGATATTCTCTTTAACGGTTAAGTCTTCATACAGCGAAAACTTCTGGCTCATGTAACCAATACTTTTCTTTATTTGTTCTGTTTGCTTATATACATCGGCTCCTGCTATGGTTGCCTTTCCGGAGGTTGGTTTTGAAAGCCCGCACAACATTCTCATGGCGGTAGTTTTTCCAGCTCCGTTAGCGCCGAGAAAACCAAATATTTCACCCTTTTTTACATTAAATGATATAGCATCCACTGCTGTAAAGCCCGCAAACCGCTTGGTTAATTCTTCTGTAGTTATAATGTTTTCTGCTTCCATTAGTTCTGCATTAATTGCATAAAGCAATCTTCAATGTTGGGTTGAGTTGTATGAATTTCAACATTAGAATGAGCTTTGCTATCTAGATAGGTGCGAAGTTGCCCAACGTCGTATTGAGCATTTAAAATAACATGATGAAACTCGCCGAATGAATAACTGTCCCTGGCTCCATCCCATGCCTCCAGGTCGCACAACAATGGGTACATCTTTTCGGCCTTTACCGTAAACAGGTTGCTGGCAAATGAGCTTATAATACTTGTTGGAGTACCTGTTGACAAAATCCTTCCGGTTTGCATAAGCGCCACCCTATCGCACAATGCTGCTTCATCCATATAAGGGGTAGAGACTAATATGGTTATCGCCTGGTCTTTTAGCCGCTTCAACATATCCCAAAATTCTTTTCTTGATACAGCGTCAACTCCTGTTGTCGGTTCATCTAGAAACAAAACAACCGGCCGATGAATAAGTGCGCAGCAAAGCGCTAGTTTTTGTTTCATCCCACCCGATAACTTACCTGCTCTTCTTGTTTTAAATGGTTCTATCTGCACATAGATGTCTTTGATTAAATCGTAGTTTTCAATTACGGTAGTATTGAAAATCGTAGCAAAAAAATCAAGATTCTCCTGAACCGTTAAATCCTGGTAGAGTGAAAAACGGCCGGGCATATAACCCACTTTTTTTCTGATAGCTTTTACGTCTTTAACTATATCGGAACCATCAACGGTAGCAGAACCGCCATCGGGTAACAGTAAAGTAGTAAGCATACGAAACAATGAAGTTTTACCAGCGCCATCAGGTCCGATGATGCCGAAAAGTTCCCCCTTCGATACTTCAAAAGAAACTTCTTCAACTGCTTTGACTCTTTCCTTTTTTGTGTGATATAGCTTCGTAAGCTTATTTACCGATACTGCTGACATCGTTGCTGTTTTTAAAACGTACTTCACCAAACATGCCTATTTTAAGGTAGCCATCATTCCTTACTTTAATTTTTACAGCATAAACAAGGTTGGCTCTCTCTTCTTTAGTTTGTATTGTTTTAGGTGTGAATTCAGCTTTTGGTGAAATCCACGTTATAGTACCACTATAGGTTTTGTAGTCCTTCGGACTGTTGTCTATTAATACTTCCACCGGCTGGTTTAACTTGATTTGCGATAACTGAGGGCCTGTTACATAAGCTCGCAGGGTAAGGGTAGACAGATCGGCAATTTTGTACATTGCCTTACCGGGCGATGTCACTTCGCCTTGCTCTGCGTACCTGGTAAGAACAGTGCCGGTAACAGGATTAATGATTTTTGATTTAGACATTTGCTGCTCTAATTGCGCCGCCCGTTTTTGTAATGGCTTACCCTCACTTAGGATGCTGCGGTTTTGTGAAGCCGAAGCTGTTTTTTGAACATTGATTTGCTGTTGCGTTACCGCTATTTGCTTGCGCACTACATCAATCTGTGCAGTTATATCATCTAACTGTTTACCCGTGGCGGCATCTGCGTTTACCAATCGCTGTGTACGGTCTCTTTCGTGTAACAGGTTGGCCAATTGCGCTTGTTGTACATTAATCTGGTCGCGCAGTAATTGTAGCTGCGGAGCAACATTTACCGTCTTTTGCGACAAGGATTGTATCGACGCTTCAACCTGCTCTTTTTGCAGGCCCAGGTTATCTGCGTCTATAGTACCTACTGCCTGGCCGGCTGCTAATGAATCACCTTCATTTACATTAAAGGTTAGTATCTGACCGCTTAGCTCAGACGATACAATAACCTCGTCCGCTTCAAAACTTCCCGATGCATCGAACACCTCTTTTTTAGAATTACAGGCAAAGGCGAGCACTGATATGAATAATAGATTGACGATCTTTTTCATAAAAACATTTATAATTTTCCGCTTGTTAGTTGATAGTTTATTTGAGCTTGTAATAATTGCAATTGATGTGTAGCCAATGCCTGCCTTGCCGCATCTTCTGCAATTATTTCACGCAGGTAATCGTTGGCTGTTATCACTGCATTTTCCAACTGCGCTTTTGCCGCTTCCTTTATCTTGCTTCGCAATTCTATAATCGATTGATCGGATGCTACAAGCTCTGCAAACCTGGCAATTTCGGCTTGTTGTTGTTTTAGTTGAGATTGGGTATTAAGCAAAAACGTTTCTTTTTGTATGCCTATCGTTTGCCTGCTTATCTCTAATAAACTCCGTTCTCTTTTAGCATTGTAAAAGCCACCGAGCGACCAGTTAAGCCTAACTCCGGTTACATAGAATGGATCCAGCTTATTTGAAAGCAAATTCAAACCCGGTCGCCCATAACCTCCCTGTACAAAAGCACTTGCTTTAGGTTGATTTCTTGCATCAATTAGTTTTTGCTGACCTTCAAACAACCTAGCCTGGTTTTCGTATAGCCTAACTTCCGGCCGTTGGATAACGGTATCAATAACATACTGCGACATTGGCATTTGCAGTTGATCAGTTTCATTTATAGGCATGTTAATAAACAGGGCAAGGGCGTCGGTCATCCCACGTTTTGTATTCCTTATTTCAGCGGCTCTTTGCTGGGTTTGTAACAACTGCACTTGTAATACCTGCAGGTTAGAGCGAAGGACAGTGCCATTATTTACCTGCTGCTGTACCTTGTTAATGCCAGCTTGGATATCATTTAAAAACAATTCATTTTGTTTCAGCAACTGGTCCTGGTAAAGAATACTTAAATAGATCTGATTGACCCTCATCCTAAGTGCATAGAGTTCTACCTCTACTCTTCCTTCTTCAACGGCGGAATTTAATTGCTGCAGATTTTTTTGTTCTTTAATTAAACCTCCGTCATAAATCAGTTGACTTACATCCGCTGCCAACCGGTATTGATCTTTGCTCTGTGAAGGAACTTTAATGTTAGGTATGGGTATATCAACCCGTGTAACATCCGATTGATAAGTTGCCTGACCTGTAATATTCAGTTGTGGCAGATAACCGGTAGCCAGGTTTCGCAATGCGAGATCTTCAGTCTGCTTAATCAGCCCCTTTTGCCTGATAGCCGGGTAATTTTGTTCGGCTAACCTGTAAGCATCCTGTAACGACAAAAGATTTTTATCCTGCCCATTTAATTTAATTGTAGCTAATAAAATCGGCAAAACAATTGCTGCCTTAACCATCTTATTTAACCGTTTAGTTAACCTATGCATAAAAAAAATTATTTTTTTATTGAATCAATAATCAGCTTCGGAATTTCTTTCTTGCGTGCTTCCATCATGGTCATAAATTGTTTCATATCCTTACCAGTAATCAGTTGAACAATTGGCCGGGCTACAAAAGGAAACGCACACAGGGCTATCAAATTCATAAACAATTCAACCGGATCTACTTTCCTTATAATTCCACTTTTTGTTTCTTTCTCAAGTTGTTTTAGAAACAACTCAACCGGTATTTCTCTACCGCCCAACACTTTTTTTAGAAAAGCTTCAGGCTGCTTGTTTATCTCATTTAAAATAAAAACGGGTACATAAGGCGCCTGCATTACCTGGCTGATATATTCGCTGCAAAAAATCTCAATTTTTTCGAATATTGTTTTTTCAGAAGTAAGTATGGCAATAATCTTTGGCAGGAAATGCCCCACTACTTCAATAAAAATCTGCTCGAATAATTTATCCTTACTTCTAAAATAGTAATGCAGCATTGCTTTATTGATTCCTGCTTCATCAGCAATATCCTGCATGCGTGCGCCATCCAAACCCTTGGTTAGAAAAATTTGTTTAGCTGCTTCCAGTATTTTTTCTTCTGTTGTCTGATCTTTCTTCTGCTTATCCACTTAGTTTAACCGTTTGGTTAACAAAGAAAGAAAATAAAATTCAGATTACAAAACACAATAAACGTTTTTTGTGATGAGTGGAGCAAAAGGAGAGGTATTTGCCCTTTAGTATTGCACAAACGGTTACTTAACGAGATTAGCGTATGCCGGATCGGGTATATGACGTAAAATAAAGGCTGCACCAAAAGGTCAGCCTCTATTTTTAATTTAATTTTCCACTGGACACTTACAGTCGTAAGCATTCGTTCTAACCCATAAAATAGTTTTTATCGCAGCGCTTCTCTTAATTTTTTTAGTAGGGACATTTTATTTTTGTTGAGCCTGCTGTTCATTATAGCTCGTCATCCAGTTAATACCAAATTTGTCTGTAAACATGCCGAAGTAGTCGCCCCAGAAAGTGTTAGCTAAAGGCATGGTCACTTGTCCACCTTCCGATAATCCATGAAACAACCGGTCCGCTTCTTCTTTGCTGGAAGCGTTGATTGAAATAGCAAAATTATTTCCTTGTTTAAAACTGCTGGCCCATTCTCCGCCGGTGTCGCTACCCATTATCATCGTTTCTTTACTAATTGGCAATGAAACATGCATAATTCGGTTACCCATTTCTGCTGGCATAGCTGGCATACCTTCTTGTGGAGGCATATCTTTAAACCTTCCAATATAAGCATACTCACCTCCGAATACTGATTTGTAAAAAGTAAATGCCTCTTCGCAATTACCGTCAAAGTTTAAATACACATTTACAGAAGCCATAGTAGTTATAGTTTTGGGATTGTTTAAAGTACCAAGTTAGTACAATTAAAAATTGAAATAAAGAGGTAACCACTATTGACTTACCCTCCTTTTTCGGCTGCAGCTCGGACGTCAGCAGGTTAACACTCTCCTCATGCGAATCATTAAACTGCCCGAAGAAAAGCGGTGGTTTTTGTATTTGATGGCGGTTTTCAATGCTTGGGTTGCAACCCAAGCATTTTTTTCCTAAAGAAGTACCAGGAAATAAGTAGCAGTACAAAAATAAAAAACAGAAACCCTGACGGGGGAATAATTGCCGATGCCAAGGCTTCCAAAAAACGAACTCACGTCCAATTGTTTTAAATGATTTTTCAATTGATTTTCAAAATTGCCAAAACCGGTAAGTCGTGAGAGGCATACTTTTCATTGATGATTTTGTGCTCTACCGCTATAAAGTTTGCCAAGGGTCTATAAGCAATGAAGTCAATTGTTTTATTGGATTTTCAACAGGTATAGTAAAGCCGCAGCTGGGAGGAGCTGCTCTGCATGAAGCATGTCTGTTATTTTTTTATGTGCGCTTAGAAAAACTCTTAAATAAATGTTAACAGGATTAGCGGTTGGATTGCTATTAATCATAATTTGTAGGAAATTAATCTAATCATGAAAACACTCTCCACAGCCCTGTTGGCAACATTGTTCCTTGCCGTATCATGTAGTAAACAAGAGGCGAAAATTGAACAGCCAGAAGAAGAACAAGCAGTAGAAACAGCTGCCATAACTCATCGAAGTTGCGCTTCGCAGGAAGTGCTCGAGGAACAACTTCGGGCTGATCCGCGATTAAGACAAAGGATGAGCGAGATAGAAGCCTTTACACAAAGAGCTATAGAAAATCCGAAAGCGTTCAAACTTGATGGGGACACAATCGAAATTCCCGTAGTGGTGCATGTTCTTTGGAACACACCCGCGCAGGATATTAGTGATGCACAGGTTCAATCGCAGATTAGTGTTTTAAATGAAGATTTTCAGAACAAGAATACTGATGGGACCCTACTTCCGGCAAACAGTTTTCAAGCTGTAAGGTCACAGGGATTACCAGTACGTTTTGTACTCGCACAAGCTATTCATAAATACACGAAAACAAGCAGTTTTTCATCGAATGACGCCGTTAAAAATAGTAAGCGCGGTGGCGATAATGCCATCGATGCCGCTGAGAATCTTAACATCTGGGTGTGTAACCTGGGCCAGGGGCTTTTAGGTTATGCCCAGTTTCCAGGTGGTAGCCTTTCAACTGACGGTGTAGTAATCCTTTACAAAGCCTTTGGCAGTAGGGCAAAAGTGCCCGGTGGTACGTTTACAACAAGCTACGATCTCGGCAGAACTGCTACGCACGAAGTAGGTCATTGGATGAACTTACGCCATATTTGGGGTGATGATAATGGCGCCTGCAGTGGCTCTGACCTTGTAACTGATACACCCAACCAAGGAGCTGAAAATTATGGCACGCCAACTTATCCCCACACAAGTTGCAGTAATGGGTCAAAGGGCGATATGTTTATGAACTACATGGATTACACCGACGACAAGGCTATGTATATGTTTTCTGCTAATCAAAAGGACAGAATGATGGCGATTTTCACTGCTTCCGGTCCAAGATCTAAAATGGGAGATTAACTATTACTCAACTGCATACTTTAAAAGCCGCCTATAACCGGGCGGCTTTTTTATGTTTGCACTTACACCAGGACTTAAAGCCGCGTCCTGTACAAAGAGAACTTTTTCTATTAGTTATATTAGACACCTAAAGCCCGGGAAATAAAACTTATCAACGATTTGATAACTTAAGACAGGTACAAGGCTCGCCAAAATTCCTCACCATTATTTCCCTTTGTAGGTAGGACATTTTAGGTTTAGAAAAAATCGTGGCAAAATCA
Source organism: Segetibacter aerophilus (assembly GCF_007991655.1). Taxonomy (GTDB): domain Bacteria; phylum Bacteroidota; class Bacteroidia; order Chitinophagales; family Chitinophagaceae; genus Segetibacter; species Segetibacter aerophilus. The sequence continues at coordinate 6,413 of NZ_BJYT01000045.1, read as the reverse complement.
ATCAAAGTATGGAACTTATCTATGTCAGCAATAAAGCAGAAAACGGAAAACGGAAGGCAGCAAGGCTGCTGACTGAAGGTTTCGACCTTTTTCCAATTGTTTTTAATGGGGAGCAAGAAGGGAGATCACTTCAGTTGCATTAACTCCTCTATCGTGTCTTTTAGTGCGCCGGAAGCCTCATCAAAAAGTACGTCTTTTGTTTTCTTAGAAGCTTTGTTATCATTTGACTTCTTGATGGTGGCCCTGATAGGGTCGAGTGACTCGAAAAAAGGAATAACCTGCTTCTCGTAGCGATTATCTGCCTCCATGCTTATGAGGAGTTCTTCATACGCATCGAGTATGTTGTACATTTCCTTTACATTATCGGTAGTGTGCCGCCGGGGTATCCGGTTAAACAACTCCTTTATTTTTTCGTTGAATTCATTCATATGGCAGTATTAGTTATTGCAAAATGTACCAACGGTGTTATTGGACGAAAGATAGCTCATCCAATCCGGAAGCTTATTATTTAGATGCTGTTGAACCTTGCTCTGATCGTCAGCTATTAAAGCCTCGTAAAACCATCATCACTCCAACCTTCGCTACCAACGCCGTGATGAACAAAAAATAAACCTTCCGGGTCATACTTCTTTTTTACAGCTGCTAGTTTATCATAGTTAGAACCCCAGAAAGATTTTTGCCAATTGGGTTCAAAATAATTACTCTCCGACAAATACGAACCGGCATTCGGTGCAACCTTCAATAACTCATCGGATGATTTATTAATCTGCTCTGCTGCCCTATGTGCATTCTTTAAATCAGGTTCGTGGCCCGCTATGTTTTTAAATGCCGGCTCACCTTCACCAGCAACAATTGCCAACGCAAAAGCCGTTAGTACTTCAGGGTTTGTAGCAGTTTCTTTTGCGGCCGCAATTTCCTCTTGAGGTGCGCCTGCAAGTCCTTTATTAAAGTGCAGTGCAAAAGCCCAATGACGGCTGGCTGCAAATAATGCATCCACCAGTTTAAGGCGATTACCTTCTTCAAGTAACGAAGCAGGTAACCATGCGGAGCGGTACGCATGTATGAACTGACCGGCTTCACCTTTGTTTGATCCCCAGTAAATATTGGATACAGGAGCATCTGCACGTTCATCTGTTTCAATAAGGTTTGGAGCATATTGTTTCAGAAAAGCAACATCCCACATACGTTGCGCAGGAAGTGCGATGATAGTTAGCGGCGCTTCGAAAGTATATTCCTTTTTAGATTTTACCCATGCCTCAAACTGCTGCCATGATTCGGTCATCTCTTCTTTCGTAAGTCCATGCGATACCAAAGAAAATGCAACTGTATTATTTCCATTGAACGTCACCTGTTCACCCCAATGTGGATTGAATAATTTATCATGATACAACTCCACCACCTTGCCCAACAGCGCTTTGTAACTTTCATCTGAATTCGCTTTTATCTTGCCAAACACAGCTCCGAAATTTGCCGGCAGTTCTCTTGTTCGCAACGTAAGTTTTGTTACTACTCCAAAGCTACCTCCACCACCACCTTTTAACGCCCAAAACAAATCAGCATTGGTGCAGGCATTGGCAATTTTTACAGAACCATCTGCTGTCACAATTTCTGCCTGTAGCAAAGCGGCTGCAGCCATGCCATAATATTTTGAGAAACTGCCGAAACCACCGCCTTGTATTAAGCCTGCTACACCAACGGTCGTACAGCCACCACCTTGTACAAACCGTCCACCCTTGGTTGTTACTTCGGTATATGCTTGTAACCACAACGCACCAGATTCTATGGTTACAGCCGGCTTTGGTGTTTGTGCTGCCGCGCATCCATCAGCAACAAAGCTGTCATGAAGTTCAATCTTGTTCATGCCCCTCGTCCAGATCAACAATGAGTCGGCAGAGTTGGATGTGCCCTGGTAACTATGTCCCCCACCCTTCACTACCAATCGAAGGTTATGCGTGCGGGCAAAATTTACTGCCGCCACCACATCGCTGGTACTTTTAGCAGCTACTGCATACACACTCGGTTCAGATTGCCAGGCATCGAGCCAGCCAGAGGTTTGGGTCAGTGCAGGATTATCGCCAATGTAATACGGATTTTTAAGGCTCTTAAACACTTCATCGCATGCTGTTTTGTCCTTAGCCGTTGCACAGCTAACAAAGGGAGATTCGATTTTAACGAGGTTGCCATTTACAGCAGTCTTTAGTTGCTGCCAGCTTTTAAGGGAGGGCCAAAGAGGATCGTGCGGACGAACACGCTTAAAGCTTTCAATCTTTTCAACGCAGTTTTCCAGCAAATCAAAAATTGAAGAACCGGCAGCTGGAATAGCAGGCAACAACATCGCGCTTCTTAAAAATTTTCTTCTGTCTATAGACATATGTTTGGCTCTCTTTTTTTAAATGCTCCGGCACTATTAATACAATGATTAAATGATACAATCTATGTTGAAGATAAGGATGACGCCATTAAGAAGTTGATGATCAATTAGAAAACGAGTTGGTGGTTTGCTGCGGTAAAGAGTCTTATTCTTTCAACTACCTTATCGACTCGTCATTCATTCAAAATAACAGTATGAATGTTTTGATGCAGGTTTTTGATAAAGAAGAAAAGCTGCTTAAAAAGCTTCATTCAAACCCAGGAAAAATCCCTTTCTTCCATACCTACCGAAGGCATAATCAAGGCATAGGTTGGTGCGGGTTGCTTTATTAAACAGCACACGTAGACCGCCACCGCCCCCCGGCTGCCATTGTTCAAAAAGCTTAGTTCCTAAATCGTTGTTGGCTGTTTGCAGGTGAAAGAAAGTAACGCCGCTTAGAAACTTATTTCGGGTAATCGGGAAACGATATTCTACTTCCGAATAATTATACTTCGTACCCTTGAAGTAGCCAACCGTATAGCCCCGGCCACTACGGCTACCCGGATCTCTACCTGTTCCCGGTAACTCAAGGTAGGGAAGTGCGCCGCTGATTAAATACGAACCCCAGTTCCAAAAGGCTACGACATGCTCGGGGTGATTGGTAGAAAGACGGAGGTATTTTCTAAAATCGGACGTTAGTTGTAAAGCACCTTTTGTGCTACCCATCCATGTCTGATTCATACGAATACCCGCATCTGCGTAAATGCCTTTATAAGCGCGGTTCTGGTTATCGCGCGAGGTGTATTGAATACTAAATAGTAAGCCATTCGACATATAACTACCCGGATCAAAACCGTATTTGTTATTGTAAATGTTATAAGGCGTTAGTGCATTTTCCGCTACTGCACGTTGTTGAATTTTACTCCTGATGTCAAAGGAAACGCCCGCTCCGACAAACACACTTTTGTAAATTTCCTTGTAAAGCTTCTCCCTGAAATTGAAAAATAGGGATTGAAGTACACGACCTACACGAGCCGGGTTTGTAAGCACTTTATCTTCTTCAGTAGAGCCGTCCGCATGGCCAATGCCTAACCCAAAATCCGGTGTTACGGTTTTAGCTGCCACCAGGTTGCCTTGCAGGTTCCACTTGTTGGCATTGGTAAAAATGTTGTGGTTCACATAAAAATAAATAATGCCTTTGGTAGTGATCGATGCCGATGTAGCAGCAACCGACATATAAGTAGCCGGGTCTGTACCTAGCTTTCTGCCGGCTACTGCTTTAATCCCAATCTGCGATCCGATCGTGGGGTTAGAAGCAATATTCGGGATGATGGTTATACCCGATTTTTTACGAGGCGGACCAGCCGGCCTGTTTGGATGAAAAATGTCAGTGGCCAAATCACCAATATCATATTGCTCATTCAGGTTTTCAGTTGAAGTTTTTGGAATTTGAAAGCGACTCGAGTCTGTTTTCAAAGTATCAACATGTGTCTCCACCTGCGAAGACGCATTGATATAGATACACAGAAATAACGGCACCAGTAAGGCTCTCAGTATTCGAGAAAGTTGCTTTAACCGTTCGCTTTTGTGTTCGCCTGATCTTGCTACATCTTTACATTTCAAGTCCAAATGGTTTAGATGTATGGGTGGTACAAATATTAAACCATGAGGTTATAGTCTCTATCAACTTTAGCCGGAATAGAAAAAGAGGCTACATAAAGTTGAAACCTGTGATTGAGGAGATAAGTTTTTTTGAGTACAAGCTGAAGCAACTCCGATTGTACATCGTTGCGACGCATTTCGTTCATCGATAGAATATGTATTTGACTTTTCTTATCGCGAATAAAATTTGTCACCTTTCCAATTGCTGGGATTCTTTTGAATATAATTTGAGATGCGTTCATATGATTCTTCGTTTCGTATAATGTGATCGTGAAATGATCGTTGCCATTTGAAAACCGTCAATCCCGATAAATGTATTTGTTTAGAAGTCGTGGTTTTATATGCACCCATTAATTCAGATAATGATTTGATTTTCCGTTGTTGTTGTTGTAGGGACAGGTCGCGACCTGTCCCTACCATGTGATCATTAATTTCAACAATACCATGAATATGATTTGGCATCACAACGAACGAATGTAAAACGACGTATGGGTATTGTTGCTCCAGCCATTGCCACTGTTGTTCTGCAATTTTTCCATATTCATTTGCAAACATCTGATCGTCTTTTATTTCACCCAAACAATCAACCCTGTCATGCACACATAAGGTTACAAAATACAATGCATTGCGACTGTAATCATAACCTTGCAACCTGTTGGGTAATCGTGTTTGATGCATAAAAAATTATTCGCGTTAACTGCAGTCCCAGTTGTACATCACCATCGAAAAATCTTTGGTTGCAAGATCATCAGGATGAATGAAAAAATTTGCCACCCCAACATCGCCCCACATAATGTCCTTATCCGAATCTATCTGCAACAATAAAATGTAATCTTCATTTTCGTTATGCCTCGGGTCCTCCTGCGTAAAGTAAGCGTACCCTCCCATTTTATGACCGTTCGACTCATAGTGGTTCCAAACATAATCCTCCAACTCTTTAGCAATAGACGGATACTTATGTGCCACCTCTTCCAGGTTAAACAAATGCTGGTCCTCTGCTCGTGCATCGAGCAATCCAAAATATTCTTCCTTCAGTGAAAATTCTAATGTATGAGGCTTATGTATGGGAGAGTATTCATACTTCATCACCCCTTCTAAAAAAGTAAAATCTGTTTGATAATCCTTTACTTCATCGTTGGTAAAATATAAAACCCTGAACGTGCTTTGCTCTTGCTGATTATCAAAATTTAGCCCATAAACATCATTAGTAGCAATATAAGATTGCAGGTAACCACTGCGGGGATAATTTTCGAGAGCAGGTAAATTGTTGCAGTTGATTTGTGCAAGAGGATACATAAAATTGCCATCGGAGTCGGTAGGATATGGAAAGCCTTTTGGCAGGCAAGGATAATAACCGAAACTACTTTCCTGTACGGACTGCGGTTTTTTTGGTGTTGCTTTAATTGAAATATACGGAGCTCTTGTTCGCTCAATTTCGTTCCAATGTGCTGCAAGCGCTTTTGGCAAAACAACTCCCGGCACCACTTCAACTTCTTTCAGTAAATCTTCTGTTGAAGGCGTGCTCTCGGTTGGTTGTTTTTCTTTCTTTTTAAAAAAATCAAATAGTCCCATGGCTGTTGTTGTGGAAGTCAAGATAAGGCAAAAATGATTTTATGTAATCGCAGCTACAATAAAAAAGCAGCTTGTTCAACTACAATGAAATCCATATCGATAGAATTTTTATGGCGTAGAAAAAGCTATGGTCTATCGGGCTTCGGGTAGCACTATAAACCTTTTAATTTGGTAAATGGTATAAGTAGAAAACGATCGCCGCTGCCATGAAAGCGCTGCTACACCACAATTGAATACTTGTTAATGATCAACCCGTTTTCGTACGGCTTGCAGCTTTCGAGCTTCAACCAGTTTCTTTTGCTGATCCCCGTAAACAAAGGTTTTCCTGCTCCCAAAATAACCGGGTGGACGGCTAACTGAAATTCGTCGATTAGCCCCGCATTCAGTAGCGATGTGGTAAGGCTCGCACCACCAAACAACCAGATGTCTTTTCCTGCTTGTGCTTTTAACTGCTGCACCATAGGTACAATATCGCCATTGATTAAGCTCGCTTCCGTTGGTAAAGTTTGCAACGTATTACTAAACACATAATGCTTCTTATCGGTCCACATGTTCGAGAAGGAACTCGCCCATAGCTCATAGCTCTTTCTTCCAAAAAAGATCGCGTCTGTTCTTGCAAGAAATTCCTCCATTCCATAGTCAGCGTCTGTAAAGCACCAATCATACTCGCCCTTTGGGCCCTCGATAAAGCCATCCAGGGAAACAGCCACATTTAAGATGAGTTTACGCATAGACCGAAATTTAGTAAAATACCGGGATTGTTCATAGGTTGCCGGCCACAAGGTTAGTCGAAGCCTTGCTAAATGTTCATCAACCCTTCGACACGCTC
>NZ_BJYT01000044.1 GCF_007991655.1 Segetibacter aerophilus | reverse complement strand
TGCGCTTGGCACCGCACCGGCTGATGTCCCTTATGCAAGAACTGTTGTCGTAATAAACCTATTTTATCCTTCTTGAATTTTAATCAATAGGCTGAAGTGTGCGACGCAAGAATGATGAGGGAGGTTTAAATGTTCGGCCAAAAAAGTATAACTAAAAAGCGTCTCACTTGCGGAGAGACGCTTTTTAGATCTTTATAGAACCTGCTATAATATTTCTACCCTTCCTTCTTTACCACAACTACTTTACCGCGGTCAGCTTTGTACATATCTGCGTACATTTTTACTAATTCCTTATAATCACTTGCGGGAAATTTGCCTGCTTTTCGTTCAAACAAACGGGTTAGTACAACCTTGTCGCCTTCGACTTTATAGTTGATTTTATACTGGCCGAACTTGTTTGTGAAAGAAACAGGCTGCGGAAGAGCTTCAGTAACAAAGCCGGCAGGTAAAGCGATTTCGACAGTGTCAACATCGCGATATTCATAAATAAGATCTATATCGTTTTGCCTTTCTGCATCACTTAGCTTTAAAGTAGTCTTGCTTAAAAGGTTTGGTTCAATAAAAATTCTTTTGCCACTAACCTGGGCGTAGTGCTCTGCTACGACGTTTAATTTTTCGTCAATGGCAGGTATGCGGGAAGAGATCGTTTTATAATCGAAAGAGGTGATGTCGTAGGTGGGAAGATCAATCTCTTTCTTCAAATATTCGAGCTGCTCTTTTTTTGAATAAGAGTTTATCATTGAAAAAAGATCATCTTGCTGCATGCCTGAATACTGTGTCTGAATGTCTGCATTCAGTTTTCCGTTTTCATCAACAGTTGCGGTAACCTTTCTTATCTGTAGGTTGTCATTGAAATTATAGGCTGGTGTTTTTACGAGGTGACCTCCATCTTCATCAACCATTAGGGCGAAGCGATTACTTGTAAAACCACTGAGGTATCCTGCAGACAAAGTCTGGTCTGTGCATTCCAACCACACGGTATCTTTTTGCATGGGAACCGATAAGATCACATGGTTGAATTGTTGCGAGGGGAAGTCTTCAACTATTGACCTCTTGAATGTACCAGACTTCACCAATGTATACACTGATCTTATTCCCACTTCCTTTAGCAATGAGAACATGTAGTTAGTTAAAGCCTTGCAATCGCCATACTTTTTTTCAGCGACATAAGCAGCATCAAAAGGCTGCCATCCCCCAATACCTAACTGAATACTTATATACCGGGTATTCTTCTGCATATAGTTATATAACAGAGCGATCTTCTTTTTCACATTGGGCTCATCGTCGGCCAGTTCGTGAACAGCCGCTTTAACGGCTGGAGGCAAATTGTCCCTGTTTTGCTTCAAACTATAGACAAACTTTCCGAACTCTTTCCAATCGCTCATATTTCCCTTGAAGCCACCTATTTCAAAATCGGTTGCGCCCGCTATAACAGTCGGCGTTATTTTTTGCCATTCCGGTCCTGCATATTCGTCTTTTACTGACGTGAGATTTTTAACTTCCCAGTGGTACACTTTCTCTTTTGTACTCGTAATAACAGGTTCTTTGTCGTAGTGAAAAGCTTTGTACCGTAATTTATAATCCAGTGGAGAGATGATTTCGAAAATGCTGCTCTCAACTGTGTACTCGTCATCTTCAACAGGCATCCACGAAGGCATAAACATCAAGTCATTTCTTTTGATCTCAACTTCATATTCTACTGTGTATGGATATACCTTATAGAAAAAGTTATGGCTTTTATACCTGTTGTCATCAGCAAGGCTACCCTCACTACTACCCGTACGGTCACTTATTTCAGAGTTCTTTAAAGACCTGATTTTTTTACCTGCTGCATCATATAATGAAGCATCTACAGAGCGTATTGTAGTGTATTTATCATAACCCTCGTACCATCCTGCGTGCTTATCACCGTTTTCATTCAAGATTGTGACCGCAGTTTTGTAATAGTAAACCGCGCTACCCAGATCTTTTATTTCGTATCGTATGTATTCTACACGTTTCACTGCTGAAGCATCTTTCAAAAGTGAAGGATCTATTTTACTGGCAGCGTACTTATTGTCGTCTGCCGCAAAACTTTGCAATGCAAAAAGTGACAGCAACAGAGCGCATAATATTTTGTTCTTCATGTTTAGGCCTTGATTTTTTTCAATACTATTTGTTCGCTATGTTTTTTTACTATGTATCCGAAAAAGTCACGAAGGTTTTGATAATCATCTGGCGAGAAAGTGGCCTTATTCAGCTTCACCGAGGATCGCAACTGGATAGAGTTTGCATCTTTCACAACCATATATTCAAACATCCCTTCATCTTCATTGAATTTAACCCTGCTCGATTTCGGCAACTCTTCAATGGTATAGCCTTTTGGAATTTCCATGTTTAAGAGGAAAGTCTCATTCAATCCATAAGGCATTTCTACGGGGTAAAGTCGCTCTGCCGATTTAAATGGATTTTCTTTCCAAGCTTCACCAAAAACCGGGTTCAAATAGATCATTTCATCCTCCGGCTTAAACTGCATATCGTAGCTTACTGTTACCGGGTCTTCATACATTTTTAAAGAGTCTACTTTCTGGTTAGAAAGGTCAACATCAAATGAAAAGCCTTTTTTTATTTCCTTGAAATAATCTTCCTGGGTTGTTTTCACAAACTTCTCACGTAAACCTGTAGACTCATAATCGCCTAAGTGTGAGACAAAGCTTCCCTTCAACCCACCTTTTCCATCATTAATTATAAAGACACTGGTGAGTTTATTTTCCCGGATTGAATCGGCGCTCAGGTTAATCAACTCAGGAAAATCTTTATCAATTATCCTGGCGAAGCCGTTGTAACAATCAAGATCTAAATGACCAAAACCAAGTTTGTTTTGTGAAGCATCAAGCAGGTAACTCTTATCATCGATAACCACCCTTGATATTACGTAATTCAGCTTTTCTAATATAGGGTAAAGTTCCATAGCCTTACCATGATCCCTCGTACTTAGCAAAGCGGGGCGAGCGTCTAAACCCTTGTTTTTTAAAAGAGTAGTCAGCAGTAAATTAATGTCCGCAACGTTGCCATTTTTAGTTTGGTAAACTTTTTTCAATGGGTTAGACAAATACTTTGCGCTGTAATTTGTACAACTCATATTGTCCCGCACATATTCAAAAATCTTTTTCGCCGACTCCAACGGGGTAGTTGCTCCAGCAGTAATCTTCTTTACTTCATCACTCCAATAACTTCCGTTCTGGGCAAGGTTCGCGCCGAAGTCCTCGTCTTTCAACAACTCCTCGCTCACTACATTCCAACTGTTCATTATATTTTTTGCAGGAGAGTTCGGATATTTCACCCTGGATAATTGAAAAGAGATTTTAGAGATATGATTATCTAAAGTGGTTGTAAAACTTTCTTTTTTCAGTGCGGGCACATTTTCCATTGCCCAGGTATGATTTACAATGTCGGATCTAAATGAATATAATTCACTTCTTCCTGCTATATCCCCGTCTAAAATATTGTAATTCTCAATTCCCATTGAGCCTTCATTTACCTTGTACGGAGTGTAGCCCTGTGTGAGTGTTACAAAATCATAAATGGTAGGAATAGATACTTTGTATTCACTCCAGACCACCGGGTACTCTCCCTGGAAATACCACGAACGCAAGTCACCGGGATAAGGTGAGACAAAGCTGTATTTTATCTCGATGATGCTTCCCTCTTTTATGTTTGGAAGCGTAAATTTTCTGACTGTATAGTTTTTATTTAACCTGTCTTTGAAGATGGAACCCTTGTCAAGCTTAAACGTTTCAACTTTTCCGTTCTCTAGGTTGTAGGTGTTTGCTTCAAGGCTTTCAATTCTTTCTTCTGCAGCTCCGGAAGCGTATAAGGGAATAGATATCGTGGCAAGGTCAAACGAATTGCGATTAAGTAGCCTGATACGCGTGTGTCTTTTAAAAGCAATCGAAAAACCACCAGATGTATTGCCCTCATATTTTGATGAGCCTACATCGTACAGCACAACACCGCTCGCACTACTATCAACGGCATAGGCGGTAGGAGCAAAATCCGAAGGTTGAATGTCGCCAAACTTTACTGACGGTTTTTGTGAGAAAACTGGACTAGCTAAAACTAAAAGGGAGGGCAACAAAAGGCCCCTAACGAACTTTCGCATTTTTTAAAGGTGTGGTTGTATAAAAATGATGAACATTTGTAGCAGATACAAGAACTATTCTTTAACAATTATATTGCGTGGAGAGAAAATAAGTTGCGGGAAAAAGACACGATATGGATTAAAAACAAGTGCAGAGAACTGGGTTTCGATTATTGTGGAATTGCACGTGCAGAAAAACTGGATGATGATGCTCGTCGCCTTGAAACCTGGCTCTCCGAGGGAATGCAAGGCAATATGCAATACATGGAAAATTACTTTGACTTGCGAACTGATCCTGCCCGGTTAGTTCCCGGAGCAAAAAGCGTTATTACTGTGCTGATGAATTATTTCCCCTCGCAAACGCAGAGCGCTGAAGTTCCTAAAATTGCCAAGTACGCCTACGGGCAAGACTACCACGAAGTAATAAGAGAGAAGTTGAAGCAACTGCTTATGATGATGAAGCAGGAAATAGGGGAAGTGAATGGTCGTGGGTTTGTAGACAGTGCCCCGGTTCTTGAACGCGCTTGGGCGACTAAAAGCGGGCTTGGCTGGATTGGTAAAAATGGCAATCTTTTAAATAAACAAGCAGGCTCCTTCTTTTTTATTGCCACCCTAATTGTTGACCTTGAATTGGTGTACGATGATCCCTTCGCAAAAGATTATTGCGGCAGCTGCCGCCGCTGTATCGCGGCTTGTCCAACCGATGCTATTTTAGAAAATAAAGTTGTGGATGGTAGCAAATGCATCAGCTATTTTACTATCGAACTAAAAGATGCACTTTTGCCAGAGCACCTAAAATCCCAGTTTTCGGACTGGATGTTTGGCTGCGACGTTTGCCAGGATGTTTGTCCCTGGAACCGCTTCAGCAAGCCAAACAGCGAAAAACAATTTACCCCACTCCCACAAGTATTAAACTTCAGCAGCAACGATTGGGAAGAACTAACTGAAGAAAGCTTCAAACAAATCTTCAAAAATTCTCCCCTTAAAAGAAGAAAATTCGAAGGGATCAAGAGAAATCTGCGTTTTATAAAAAACTAGTTCTAGAAGATTTTGTAGTGGGCTTCAATAGTGCTCCTGGCACTTCGGTTGCGTCGCACTCTTGTACTTATTCTATTCTACTCAGCAGCTAAGGGCAAGCAATTGTAGTGTTATTTTAGCAGCTCATATTACCACTTATAAAAAGTTCTCTGGTCAGCTAAAAACTTGTAGTTGTTTCTACCGCTTAAGAAAACTAACTTTAGTACAAGTCCTAAACTTTACAACAATGTCTTCAAACCCTTTAAAAAAATTGCCAGGCTTCATTGGATATCTCTTTGGTAGTTTTTTCATTGTTGTACTATGGCTTTTTGAGAAGTTTTTGTCGCTGTTTCAGAAATTAAGGATAAAGAAGAAATCGTTCGATTAAGTTCCATAGTATCGCTGGCAACGAAATTGATATACTAGTAAAAAGGTTAGCCATGAAAAAAATCATAATCGTTTCCGCCCTGTTTATCGCTCTTGCAAGTTGTGGCGGTAGTGACACCACAAATACTAATGCGGACAGTAGCACAACCACCAACAACGATGATCCCGGACTTACCAATCCAAGCGCTATAGATACTACAAAGCATCCCGACGGTATCGTCAACGGCAGCGTGATTAGTACAGACACTGCCGCAATGAATGTTCAGAATTCTATTAACAAAGCAAATGCAGCAAAGAAAAATAAAAAGTAAGGAGGCTACGAGCTGTTAGCTTTTAGCCACGAGCTTTTATAGTTTCTCCTAACTCACATTTCACACCTGACTACTAACATCATCATATCTTTGCGAGCCTTCCAGTTATAACGGAAGGCTTTTTTTGTACCTATCGTTTGCCTGCCGTTCTGCTCATCTTATCTACAATTTATGATTAAAGCTATTTTATTTGACCTCAACGGAACAATGATCGACGACATGGAATATCACGCGAGAGCATGGTCTACTATTCTGAACAATGACTTAAACGCTAACCTGACAATGGATCAAGTCAGGAAAGAGATGTACGGAAAAAACTCGGAGGTTCTGATACGGGTTTTTGGAGAAGGCAAATTCTCAGCCCAAGAAATGGATAAGTTATCAATCGAAAAAGAAAAAAGATATCAAAAAGAGTTTTTCCCTGAGCTGAGATTGATTAACGGGTTGGATCAATTTTTAAAGGCAGCGCAGGATAAGAGTATAGGGATGGCCATTGCCTCAGCCGCTATTCCCTTCAATATAGATTTCGTTCTTGACAACCTTCATCTGCGTGAATACTTTGCAGCAATAGTAAGTGCAGATGATGTAGCTACAAGCAAACCTCATCCTGAAACTTTTTTAAAAGCCGCTAATTTGCTAAACACACTGCCTGAGGATTGCATCGTATTTGAAGACGCACCCAAAGGTGTAGAAGCAGCCCAAAACGCAGGCATGAAAACCGTTGTGCTTACCACGATGCATGAGAAGGAAGAATTTGCTCAGTACAACAACATCGTCGCTTTTGTTAAGGATTATTCCGACCCCTTTTTTACAGATCTGCTAAATGATGCTAAGCAACTCTAACCTTTGAGGCAGTGAAAGAGCACCTTTTATTTATCGACACTGAGGCTTCAGGACTTCCAAAAAATTGGAACTTACCTTATGACTCGCCGGGTAACTGGCCGTACTGCGTGCAAATTTCATGGGTCATTTATAGTAAGGATCAAAAGGAAGTAAAAGCCGAAAATCATTATATAAAAGACAACGACTTTACAATAGAAGAATCAGCCACTAAAATACACGGAATTACAAGGGAGTTTTTAGATGCAAAAGGCGAAAGCAGGAAAGATGTTTTAAAGTTACTGGCAGATGACCTAACTATATTCGAGCCTTTGGTTGTTGGTCATTTTATGCAGTTTGATATTCATATGCTTGGCGCTGATTTTTTTCGGGAGGGGTTAGAAAACCCGTTAAAAAAAGACCAGACTTTTTGTACTATGCTGGGTTCAATCAATCTTATTAAAAATCCTTCCGTAAAATTCCTTCGATTAGAGCAGTTGTTTAAAACCCTTTTTCGAAAAGACCTCGAAGACCATCACAATGCAATTGTAGATGCACGTGCAACAGCTATGTGTTTTTTTGAATTGTTGAAACGTGGTGAAATAAGCGAAGAAACAATTGAACGTCAGCAAATAGAAAGTGTAAAGGAAGTACCTGAAAGTAAGTACGGATGTGCGATGCCTATGTTAATCATTATTTTATTAACCTTTTTAATCTTCCATCTATGAATCATCGTCTCGAAGTTTTAAAAGAAACGGCCCCTTTCAATATGTTGCCCGAGGATGTTTTGATGGAGGTTTCCGGTTTATTGGAAGAAATCAAGTATAATAAAGAAACGGTTATCTACCAGCAGGAAGTGACCAAAATGAACAGGGTCGACATTATTGCAAAAGGCGAATACGAATCTTTTTTTTATGACAGCGCTCAAAACAAGCGGTACATCGAACACCATACTTTTTGTTTTTCTTATGGCGGGATATCTATCTTACTAAACCGCAAGCGTTCCTTGAAAACCGCCATTGCAAAAAAAGGCACAGTTGTGTATGCGTTGGCAAGAAAGGACTTTGTAGAACTGTGCATGACGTTTGAAAAATTCTTCCACTACTTCACCGCCCAATTCGGCAAAAGAATGCTGGATGATGAATTCGCGCACTTTGTAAAGCGTCCTAATTTCTTTGAAGAGAGTTATATAGCTGCAGACCAATTGTATTCGAAAAAGATCGAAAGTGTCCAATACCGCGACATTGTTTCCTGCCGCGGCTCCACTCCTATTTATATGGCGGCCAGACTCATGGCAAAGAATAAAGTGAGTTGCCTATTTGTAACTGATGACGGTGGCAAAATTATCGGCTTCGTTACAGATATTACAATTCGGGATAAGGTAGTGGCAAACACATCTGATGCAAACAACCCTGTTCTCAGCATTATAGATAAACCTATAGTTTCAATCAGTACCGACGCCTATGTGTACGAAGCTATACTAATGATGTTTAGAACAAAGACCCGCTACCTTCTTATAAAAAATAAAGGCGAGTATGTAGGGTTTCAAAGCCGCAATAAGTTATTGAGCGAACACGCGCAATCACCGTTAATATTTATTCAATCCGTAAAATCGGCCTCTTCAATAAGCGAACTAAAAGGAAAGTGGGAGAAAGTTCCCGAGATAGTAACCCAGTTACTTGAACGAGGCGTGAACGCGCAAATAGCCAACCAGGTGATTACCACTGTAGCTGATACAATCGCAATAAAGGTGATAGAAGGAGTAATAGGTGAAATGGGAACACCGCCGGCAAAATTTGTGTTTATGGTGTTGGGAAGTGAGGGCAGAAAAGAACAGACACTTAAAACCGACCAGGATAACGCAATCATTTATGAAGACAAAGCAAACGAACACCGGGAAGAAGTAAGAGAATACTTTCTACAGTTTGCAGATATCGTATCAACGAGATTAAATGATATTGGATTTAGTTTTTGCGAAGGTGGCTTTATGGCGAAAAATCCTGTTTGGACACATTCCCTTTCTCACTGGAAGAAGAATTATGCAAGCTGGATAGAAGACGCCCTGGCCGAAACAGCGATTAAATTCTCTACATTTTTCGACTGCCGGTTTCTATATGGAGAAGCGCCTTTAATGGACGAACTCAAAACGTTTCTTGATGAGGAACTGCAGAAACCGTTGGAGAAGTTGTTTTATTTTATGGCTAAGAACGCACTTCAATATGAGCCACCGCTCACATTTTTTAAGAACATCCGCACAACTACGGTTGGGTCACAGGAAGTGTTTGATATAAAAAAAGCAATGACGCCGATTGTGGATCTTGTGAGAGTTTACGCCCTCCAGAACCGCATCTTTGAAGTGAATACAGGTGAACGGCTTAAAGCTTTAAAGGAAATTAATGTGTTTACTGAAACTGCGTATAATGAGCTCAACCAGTCCTACTATTTCCTGATGAGTATGCGCTTGAAGAGCCAGGCAAACCAGATTATGAATGATAAAAAAGATCCTGACAATTATATTGACTTGAATGCCTTGACTAAAATAGAGCAGGGAACACTGATTGAGATTTTCAAGACGATCACTAACTTCCAGTCAAGGATTAGAATTTATTTCACCAATAACTTGTTTGGGTAAGGTATTTTCTTAGCGTTGTTTCTGAACGGAGGTTTCATTTGAACGCGTTGGATTTATAAAAATATCTTTAATTATTTTAGAGGCAGGATAGATTAACGCAGAAGCTTTTAACCGATTTTAAAAAACCATCATGAGAACAATTAAAGCTCAACACAAAGCTGTATATGAACCAATAGGTGACCTTGTTACTTATAGGGCAATGCCTACGCATGCTGCTCCTATGAACATAATTGATCCTTTTATTTTTCTAAATCATCATGGTTGGCAGGAATATCCTCCTCACAATGCCGGCTTACCTTTTGGCCCACATCCGCACAGAGGATTTGAAACGGTCACTTTTATTTTAGAAGGTGACCTGACACATAAAGACACGACCGGTATTGTTAGCGTTATTAAGGAAGGCGGAGTACAGTGGATGACAGCAGGACGAGGATTGATTCACGCCGAGGTGTCTTCGCCTGAGTTTAAAGCTTTGGGAGGCCCGCTGGAAATTCTACAGCTATGGGTAAACCTGCCCGCGAAACACAAGATGACCGAGCCAAAATACGTCGGACTTCAAAAGAACGACATACCTGTGGCAGCATTTGACAACGGCAAAGTAGCTGCACATATCGTTTCAGGAAAATGGAACGACATAAGCGGACCTTTCGAACCACTTACAGATATTCATCTTTCCTTCATGTATTTTAAGGAGGGAGGTAAATACACTATCCAGGTACCTAAAGAGCAGAATGTTTTTTTGTACATCGTAAAAGGTGAACTAAAAATAAACGGCGACTTTGCAAGGATACATCACCTCGTAGAATTCAACCGCGACGGGCAGATGATTGAAATGAAAGCAACAGCAGATGCAATTATTTTATTTGGTTACGCCACACCTTTTAATGAGCCTTTTTTTGCCTATGGTCCTTTTGTTATGAATACCAGAGAGGAGATTATGCAGGCTTATGAAGACATGAAAAACGGAAAATTCGGAGATGAAACAGCATTGATGGATTAGGATAATGAGACCGAGCATCGGCACCTATTGTTCATCTACTGCCCGAGAGCTACCACTTCAAATAAATTGAACGATATTGCTCCTCTCTTGTTTAGCTATAATTTACATTCTTACATATATACCTCACAACTAAAAAAATTGCCTCTATGAATTCACGTCGGGACTTTTTACAAAAGATTGCCGCTGCGTCTATTGTTGTACCTTTTTTTCCTAAGACAGTTGAAGCAGCCACTGAAAGCTACCAGGGCCCATTGCTTCGTGTAGCCATTCTCGGGCTGGGAAGTTATGGAACACGGGTAGCCGATGCGATGCAAACCTGCAAAAAAGCTAAGCTAGTCGGTGCTATTAGCGGCACTCCTTCCAAACTCAAAGACTGGCAGAGCAAGTACAACATACCAGAAAAAAACTGCTACAGTTACCAAAACTTCGACCAGGTAAAAAACAATCCTGATATCGATGCTATTTATGTAATCACGCCAAATTCTTTGCACAAGGATTTCGTAATCAGGGCGGCCAAGGCGGGCAAGCAGGTAATCTGTGAAAAGCCAATGTCGGTAAATGCAAAAGACGGCCAGGAAATGGTAGATGCCTGTAAAAAAGCCAACGTAAAATTGCTGGTTGGTTACCGTATGCACTTTGAACCAAATACACTTGAAATTATAAGAATGCGAAATGCTGGTGAGTTTGGAAAAATAATGTTTTTCCAAGGCTTGTCGGGTTTTAGAATAGGCGACCCGACGCAGTGGCGGCTAAACAAGCAACTGGCGGGTGGCGGCTCGATGATGGATATTGGTATCTACTCCATTAATGGCGCCCGTTACATGGTAGGAGAAGATCCGATCTGGGTAACAGCAGAGGAAACCAAGACTGATCCTGTAAAATTTAAGGAAGGCGTTGATGAGACCATCCAATTTCAGCTAGGATTTCCAGGCGGCGCGGTAGCATCTTGTTTGTCAACCTACAGTATGAATAATCTTGATCGATTTTTCCTGAATGGCGTACAAGGGTTTGCGGAATTAAATCCTTCTACCGGCTATGGACCCATAAAAGGCCGTACTAATAAAGGTGAATTAAGTTTCCCTCACGTAACTCACCAGACAGTACAAATGGATGAGATGTCAGATATTATTCTAAACGGAAAACAACCCATCGTGCCTGTAGATGGCGCGGAAGCTGTAAAGGATCTAAAAATCATTGACGCAATTTACCTGGCAATAAAAACGGGTAAAAAGGTTGATGTGAAATTGTAAGTAAACGTAAACCGGGAAGATCTTGAAAAGGATATAGGAAACGTGCTACTCCGCTTTTCCTGTATCCTTTTTGTTATTTTGGGCAAGCTGTAGTGAGAGCCTCAGCTTTCTTAGTTCAAGGTAGATAAAGTCGTCCCATTGCTTTTGCTTTGCCTTGTTAAGAGAATGATTTGTCTCTTCGTCATATTGGCGTTGCATGGCCTGGTATTCTAATTTTTTCTGGTTGAAAAGGTCAATAATTTGGGTGTTGTAGGTACTTGCCGTATAAGTATAAGAGTCAAACTCCCTCTTTAATTTCTGAGCAAAAAGCTCGGCAATATCAAAGTGCAATTGCTCATGCTTCAGCAGGTCATCCGACTGTTTGTGTCTGCGGCTCCATGACGTATTCTTATCGAAATTTGCAAAGACTTCGAATTCAAAATCTCCTTCGCTGTAAATTTTGTAATTGTAACGTATCTCGGCGTAGCACTCTGCATCGTACCTGCTGGTATCATTTACGCGGCCGAGAAAGTCTTCCCATTTCAATTGCTGATTTCCACTCCACCGGATGCTTTCCTGGCTATGAGCGGCAGTCGTAATAAATAAAATAACAATGATTAGAACAGTCTTCATTTACCTCTTCTTAAAATCAAATTATTAATGCTATCGTTATACACTAAAATCCTCTTCAAACCCCGTCAAAATCCTCCTAATACATTTCTTATGCATAATACTGAATTAAGTGAATTGTAAAAAAGGATTAATGATAATTTAATGTTTTTTGGAAAAAGGGGGTAAAGCAAGAGAAGTACTAATGGTTGCATGACCCGTAAAGAAAGCAAGCTTTTAACATTTCTATAGCTTTTATAGAAACTGGAGCAATTTTGTCTACTGTATCAATATTTTCGCTTCTATTTTTCTTCCTACAACGCCCGCTTGTTAACATTCCTTTTCATTTTTGGCACTATTTTGTATGGGATGCAAGTAATAAAAAGACCACTTTATGAAAAAGACATTTCTAGTACTACCTCTTGCCATACTATTGGTAAACTGTAGCAGCACGCGAAACACGAGCAGTACTTCTGGTACATCTGCAAATTCAGGTATTAATGCTTCCGCATCAACCACCGGAACCGGTACGAATGCTGATGCATCTGCTTCTGGTTCAGTTGCGTCATCCAGCACTAACACTACTGGCACGGCGTCTACATCAGCAAGCACTTCAGCTACCGACAATAGCAGCATGTCTGCTTCTACTTCAACGGCAACTTCTACCCAAGGTTCTACGAACTCAGCATCTAAGTCGGGCATGTCCTCAAGTAGCTGGAATAACAATACTAGTGCACATACAGCTTCCGGCGCTATTAACTGGGACGTGTACGATCCGAACAATTACATGCAGAACCCTGAAAAATATTTGCGCCCAGATCAAATGACGAAAGCTGGTGGATGGACATACAATAAAGACTGGCGTCGCAATACAAACTTCACAGCTGAAGCAGTTGGACAATGGCAACTAGTTTTAACTCCTGAAGTAGCATCTGCATGGATGCCGGACACAAGAAGGCCAGAAACTTATGCAGCATTTTGGACACCTGAAGCAGTTATGGCTCGCTACCAGGCTAACATGGCAGCAATTGCAAGAACCCAGGATTCTATTGCAGCTCTTAATGCAACAGCTGAAATGAATACTGCAGCAACAACCGGAAAATCAGGTAAAAGAAACTCTGCAAGAGCAGGATCATCTGCATCAGCAGGAATGGCTGCATCTTCTGATGCAACTGCCAGCACTACCCTTGCTACAGGTTCCGGAACAACAGGAACAGTAGGTACAGGTGGAACAGCGGCTACTACAACAGCAGACTCTAGTACTGCTGCAGGTGCAAACGGCAACGTAACTGTACCATTTGTTATGACTGCCGTTAACGGAAACAATTTCATGTTGCCAACTTTAAATATGTACATTGACAACGGAAGCTTCACTGCTTATACTGGTTGTAACAGTGCAGTAGGAACAATCAAAGTTGAGGGAAGCAAACTTCATTTCGACGAAACAATGCCTGCAACAAACGTTGAGTGTATTGGCGGATTTGATCAAACAGCATTTATGGAGCGTTTGCGTCGCGCAGATTCTTATGATGTAGTTGACAACCAATTCCGTCTTAAACAAGGCGACCAGGTGTTGATGGTATTTGCAAAAAACGCGAAATAAAGATTTTAAAGAGCGATTATACAATTGAAAGAGGCAGCCGATTAGGCTGCCTCTTTTTTGTTCATTCTGATAATCTCAATTAGAATCCTTTAAAGCTCTAAGAGGAATTTAAGAGTACTACTCCACGTTTCCCAATAGGATTTTAACGCCTGTCGTGGTGAGGTTATGCAAATCATTGATGGTAGCTTGTCCCTCAGGTGAGCCCATTGTTTCTTCCATCACTTGCTTGCTTGTAAAAAAGATTTCAGCCATTCGATAATAAGCGGGTTTCCCTCCATCTGCAGAAGTCTCGAACCTGGTAATTTCTATCCTGCTCATTCGCGCCATTGCCTGGGCGAGTGGCAGATGATGTTCCTTAAAATGTTTTTCAAACGCATCTGGATCTGTTGGATGTTCATATAACACGGTCACCTTATACATAATCTATCTTTTCGAATCCGAAATTAGAAAAAATTCGAGACGCTTTTTCGGCAGATTTTAGTTACAATGTTTTCCGAATAGAAACTAAAAGAGAAGAATTATTCTACTACAGACAGCCATTACCAGAGTTGCGTTAAGCACCCTTAATGAAATTGTAGAATATGCAACCGAGTCTGTTTCTTAAAATGCATAACCGAAGCCTACACCTGCATAATAGGGCCAGAAGAAGCCCTTACCAAAAACTGGTACAAGTGCAGCTTTAAAAAAGTATCCTCCATCCACCGGTTGCTTTCTATAGCCAAGGCTTATAAAGCCAAATGAATTTTTAAAAGGTCCGTCGCCGGGATCCTTATCGCTATTGCTAACAATAGTACTGCCTGCGCCGACCTCGAAATAATCCCTACCGTTCTTGCCTGTGATATAATTTAAACCCAGGGGAATTAATAAGAGCTTTGAATTCTTTAACGACCATCCACCAAAGCCCGCACGAAAACCAAATCCATCGTTTGTTTTTCCGAAGCGCATGTCATAATTCACCGAAATAAGGCCAGGGCCACCTACTTCAAAAAATACAACCTTTGTTGCATCCGTTCCGCTTGCCGTGCTTTGTGCATTTACGTTCATACCAATCAACATCGATGCAACTAATAACATCTTCATTTTTCTCATAATAGTAATCCTGGTTTTAAAAAATTTGAGAATAATACTCGAAAAACTATACCACTTTCTATTTTTTCCTGCTTGATTTTGCGCAAGATAGATTAATACCACGTGTAAGGCAGAAGGTATAAGTGCTGGCAATAACACGAATGTTTTTGTCGACAGAAATTATAAAAGCACAAGTGAGTGACACAACAAAAGAAGTATAATACCTACAGAAGCTGGCTAAATAAAAATTTATGTAACCAGCATTAGTAACCACGTTAAACTTCGTTGCGACGCTACTTTCAACCTTTTGTTATCAATTATTGCTGGGGAAGAAAATGTTTATACCCTCACTGAAGTCACAATCTTAGTTGTCGCCTGACGCAACCATTGTCCTTATTCTTTTTAAAAAAATATGATCAAAAGTCCTTTCCAAAGTACTAACCCCCTTAGTATTTCGTTATCTAATTATGTTGCCATGCAGGAGCATAGACAAATGAACGTATATGAAAATTTTAATCGCGGAAGATGATTCTCTTATTTTAAAAACAATAGAATTATGTCTTAAGAGAGACGGCTTTGAAATCATTTGCTGTATGGATGGTCTTGATGCAATGGAAAAGATTGAAAGCCTCCAACCTGACCTGATTATCGTTGACATTATGCTACCCTATTTCTCGGGACTTGAAATAGTGGGTAAGGTAAAGCAATTCAAGAATCCAATTCCGGTTATTGTGATATCAGCGATGGGACAACAATCAGTTGTAGAAGAAGCTATGAAACTTGGAGCTGATGAATATATCTCGAAGCCTTTTAACATCGCTGCCTTAACTGCTCATATAAAACGGCTAACAAGCACCGAAGCAATTCCTGCTTAAAGCAAACAGTTGACTGTCTCAACGAACGGGCAACGAACGAAGCAAAATGATTCTACTCGATACAAACTTCGATGATACATTTGCCAGGTATGTAAAACCTGTTTATCTATACTCCGCTTCGGTCGTTTTCATCTTGCTTACGGCAACCCTTGTTATTGCCACTTTCAATACTTTGTACGTAAAAAAGAAAAAAAACTGTTTCAAGAAAAGTATTGAAAAAAGCCTCGAAGATTGGATTACCGAGGTAATCATCAATGAGAGTTCTGTAGGTGTTGCTATCCCCGAAAATATACAGGACCTTTTTAAAAAGCCTGAAGCCCGCCAGTTAGTAATTGATGAATTGGTAAGGAACAAAAGCAGCTTTTTAGGGATTGTTTCAGAAAATATTATTAAGCTGTACTATAAGCTTGGCTTAAACGTAGACTCAAGAATTAAGCTCGATGATCGTAGAACGCACATACAGTGCCAGGGCATTCATGAACTTGGCGTGATGGAGCAGAAAGATCAACTGCAAAAAGTATATCGCTTTACCAACAGCAAAGACAAAGATGTACGTATCGAAGCTCAGACTGCTGTACTGCAATGGTACGGATTTAAAGGTCTTCGTTTTTTAGATGTAGTGTCTTACCCTATCACCGAATTTCAGCAATTGAAATTGCTTGAACTACTACGACAGCTTCCTTTTACAGGCTTTTCCAAACTAGATAAATGGCTCACTTCATCCAATGATACCGTCGTAAGTTTTGCCTTAAAACTTGCCGAGCACTATAAACAAGTGCAGGTACATAAAGAAGCGGAGCAATGCTTGCAGCACCCAAATGAGGCTGTACGTGTGCAGGCTGTAAAAACACTTGCGAAAATTGGAGATTCAAAGACTGCGGATTTACTTACGCTCGCTTATAACAAGGAGCGATTTACCAACCGGCTCAACATCTTAAAAGAACTTCCCAAGATCGCCGGCGACGACCAAAGAGACTTTTTAATTATTCAACTACACGAGGGACACGAATACCTGAAGCTGGCAGCAGCAAAAGTACTGGCCCATTGCACCGCGGAAGGAATGGAGATTCTGGAAGCTAAAAGTTACGATACACCCATCCCCTACAAAGAGATTTTCCTACATGTAAAAGCTGAGGCGGCAAGATGAGATGGGATAGCCTGATATACGATTTTATTACGTACGCTATCTTTATTTATTCAGGTACGCAGCTAATATTTTACGTGCTCATTGGGCTATTTTCCATCGGTGCTACAAAGAAGTATGCGAATAAGAATAGCTTCACTGACTACAAACTCCTTGCGATTTCCCCTTATGCGCCTTCCATCAGCATTCTGGCTCCGGCTTATAATGAAGGAGCAAACATTATCGAAAACGTCCGGTCATTATTATCCATCTATTACAATAACCTTGAACTGATTGTTATTAACGATGGTAGCAAAGACAACAGCCTTGAACAGCTGGTTGTAGCCTATGATCTTATTAAGATTGATTATTTTGTTAGCTACCAAATTGCTACAAAAGCTGTTAGGGGAGTTTATAAAAGTAAAAACCCCATTTATAAAAAATTAGTTGTTGTAGACAAAGTAAACGGTGGTAAAGCGGATGCGCTAAACGTTGGCGTAAACATAGCTTCCAACGATTACATCGTTTGTATAGATGTTGATTGTGTATTGGAACAGGATGCCCTGCTAAAGCTAATGAAGCCATTCCTCGAGTCAACCGGGGAGAAAGTGATAGCGACAGGCGGTGTGGTTCGAATAGCCAATTCTTGCGAGATACAACATGGCCGGTTGCTGAAAGTAAACTTGCCAAAACAGTATCTCCCAAGAATGCAGGCCCTTGAATACATCAGAGCGTTTCTACTGGGAAGGATGGCGTGGAGCAGGCTCAATGGCTTGTTGTTAATATCCGGTGCCTTTGGTGCTTTCGACAAGGAGCTAGCCATTAAAGTGGGAGGCTATGATCACAAAACTGTGGGCGAAGACATGGAACTCGTTGTACGTATGCGACGTTACATGGAAGAGCTAAAGCTTCCTTATAAGGTGGCCTTTATTCCCGATCCGTTGTGTTGGACGGAGGCACCGGGTAGCTATAAGATATTAGGAAGGCAGCGCAACCGCTGGACACGAGGAACCATAGAGACGCTTGGACTACATAAAAAAATGTTCTTCAATCCGCGCTATGGTTTATTGGGATTGCTCAGCTATCCTTATTGGTTCTTTTTCGAGATGTGCGCTCCCGGTGTTGAATTTCTTGGATTGGTTGCATTTGTTGTGATGGCGTTTTTTAAACTCATCTACTGGCAAACCTTCTTTTCTTTCCTCGCCTTTATTATCACATTTGGATACCTCTATTCTGCCTTTGCATTGTACATGGAAGTAAGAACCTACAACCAGTACAGGCGAAAGACCGACATTATGAAACTGCTACTAACGGCTTTAACCGAACCCTTTGTATTTCATCCATTCGTGGTTTGGAGTGGCGTAAAGGGCTATATAGACAAACTGCAAAAAAAATCAAGCTGGGGCGAAATGACCAGGCAAGGTCTCAACGGAAACCACCAACCCGTCATTACAGCTAACCACGTTGTCGTTAAAGACGTGCTGTTGGAGCCGCAAGAAAATTAAGTTTTTGTAGGGCGGGTAATTTGAAAGGTTTAATCGAATTATATAGCAATTTTTATTTGTAGGAAATTTTGATTTTCGTTTTG
Organism: Segetibacter aerophilus; assembly: GCF_007991655.1. Taxonomy (GTDB): domain Bacteria; phylum Bacteroidota; class Bacteroidia; order Chitinophagales; family Chitinophagaceae; genus Segetibacter; species Segetibacter aerophilus. The sequence continues at coordinate 4,856 of NZ_BJYT01000044.1, read as the reverse complement.
TAGACTCTCCCGAATTTTTAAAAGCTATTTGGAGCTACGCATCGCTTCCAATATTCCATAATAACGCTGATCGTTTTTTCAAGCTCTGACATTGACTCCTGCTTCAAAAAAAATCCTTGTACTGAAAGGCTATACGCTTCTATAACTGCTTTCTGAGTTGATGCCGTAGAAAAAAACAAATAGGGAATGCATTTTACCTGTAGTGCCGCATCTGTCTTGATTTTGTTTCGTAAGGCAAAACCATCGAGTCTAGGCATGTTGATGTCTGACAGTATAAGGAACGGAGAAATGTCGCTACGGTTTAAATATTTTAGTGCCTCTTCCCCATCTGAGAAAAAAATTATCTCGTTTTTATAATCCAGCTTTATAAAAACTTCCTCAAGTATTTCCTGGTCATCTGCATCGTCTTCAATAACTATTACGGGGCCATTATAGTTCATGTTTATTTCTATTTCGGTACAAGGTAGTCAATCACTTATACAACTCACAGGTATTGTAAGAGCCCTGGCTGTGTTACATTTTTTAGTAGGTGCAGTTACAACCTTTTCTACGAAGAATAATTTTTAAAAGCGGACGCAAGGCTGAGTAAATGCCAGCGTATAAGACACCTCTTAAATTTATCTTTTTCTAACACTACAATCGATCTTTCTGGCACAAATTTTCCTCTACAGTAAAAAGAAAATCCTGATAAACTCAGGGCGAAAAGAGAAAAAGTAAGGCAAACAGAGAAACAACATTCTACCTCAATCAGCCAAGGGCCGCACCCGCAATTGATGTAGAATTGGATATGAAACAACTCGTAAAAGTTACTTAGGCAGGTAATAATAAGAAGGAGGAAGCACGATGATAGCAAGAGAAACACTAAAAAAAGGGCACATCTCTGCCCGACCCAAAAATACACTTCCAACAAATGGTTTTGAACCCGGTATCCACAGTTTCCATCTGGATAATATTCGCGACGGCTTTCTGTACGTTCCCAAAAATTACAATAAAGATGTTCCAACGCCTCTTGCTGTCATGCTTCACGGCGCAGGAGGTAACGCGGAGCACGGCCTGAACTTATTAAAGCCATACGCCGACGAAAAGAACATATTATTATTAGCCCCAGCGTCGCGCAGTGTTACGTGGGATATTATCGCAAAAGAAAATTTCAACGGCGATATTATTTTTATCGACCAAGCCCTGACGATCGCTTTCGAGAACTACAATGTCGATCGGGACCATATAGCTGTCGGCGGTTTTTCTGATGGGGCGTCTTATGGCTTGTGTGTTGGCTTGAGCAATGGTGACCTATTTACACACATCATGGCATTTTCGCCAGGCTTCTATCATACTGTTGAAAACAAAGGTAAACCAGCAGTATTTATCTCCCATGGTGTGAAGGATCATGTTCTTCCAATAGCTCCTTGCAGTCGCCGCATTGTACCGCGGTTAAAAAGGTTGAACTATAATATTCAATACAAAGAATTTCAGGGCGAACATGAAATTCCTGCTGACATATCTGCCACGGCCGTCAATTGGTTTCTGGAAACCTAGACCTTCCTGGTTTGGTTCTTTTCGTGGCATTTTTTACGTTTCGACAAATCAACCTATACTATAGCAGATCCCATTTCTTGCGATATTCTCGGTGCAGGTAAGTGTTCGCTTCCTTATCATCTATAAACTTTTCTTTCTTGCTATTCCAGTTTAACTTTCGGTTTAGCCGGTAAGAAATCAGTCCGAGGTGCATAGGTAAAACCATCTTTCTTGCATACTCAAGATTTGACTCTGGTTGGGTTCTTGACTTAACCGAATCAACAAAATTCTGCTGGTGACCAGGAGATCGGACAAGGGTGATTGGAACCTCAGGAATATCGGTAACGGTTTGTCCATTAACAGTAATCTCACGAGTGTTATAATCACAAATTAAGGTGCCTTTATCTCCTTCAAAATATGCCCCAATGCCACGCTTTGCAGCCCCAGGTACATCAGGAGGTACATGTGTCCAGTACATGTTAAGACCATCAAATTCATAATCTACATCAAGCCATAAAGGGGCATCATCAATTCCTTTCGAGGCCTCGCCTCTTGCACTTATCGATTTAAGCCCCTTTGGTTCTATAGACCAGAAAACAACGTCTGCAATGTGACTCCAGAAATCTGCAAATACGCCGCCCGAATAGTCAATGAAATACCTGTAAGTAAAGTGACATCGTTGAGGAGTGTAGTCAACATAAGGCGCAGGCCCGAGCCACATATCCCAGTCAAGAGTAGGCGGTGGTGCCTGGATAACAGCAGGTCCAAGTTCAGGTGGCAATCCTGTTTTCCACAACCTGACTGTGTGAACATTCCCAATTGCGCCGCTACGAATAATCTCTACCACCCGGTGATAGTTGTCTGTTGCATGTATCTGCGTTCCCATCTGGAAAATCCTTTTGTGGCGCTTAAGATTTTTCAGCATTGTCTGTCCCTCCTTAATGTCGTAAGACAACGGCTTTTCGCCGTATACATCTTTGCCTGCCTGGAAAGCAAGGGTTGCTATTTGTGCGTGCCAATGGTCGGGAGTTGCGCAGGTAATCGCATCGATATCTTTACGATCAAGTATCTGGCGAAAATCTCCGTAGCCCTGCGCATTGCCTGCAGGACGCAAAGCCTGAAGGGTTTTCATGGTAGAATTTAAATGATCCTGGTCGAGATCACAGAGAGCGACAATGTCTACTTCAGGCAGCCCGGCGAACCACTTTAAATGGTTGTTACCCATTCCGCCCAAACCAATATGAGCTATTCGCAGCTTATCGCTTGGCGCTACTTTTTTAGCCATTGCGGGAAGAAAAGCAAGGCTAAGCGCCGCCGCCCCACCCTGCTTAATAAACTCTCTTCTGTTGAAAGATTTATTCATTGTTCAATTTTTCAAATGATTGCAATCGTTATTAGTTTTCAAGATACCGATAAATCCAATAAAGGTTTTAGACGTGTAAAACAGTTTTAATGATTTTACAATCCAGCAATTAATTAATCTCCTGGCTCGATCGGGTGAATATTAACTTGATAAATGCCTGTAAAAAAAATTTGTGAAATGCAACGGTAGATGTGAAAGCGTTGTCAGCTGAGAAAAAAACAAATGAAAACAATAATGCTATTAGTGTTATCCGGCTTGCTAATGACCGGATGTGAGAAAAACGTTGAGGAAAAAGTATTCTTCAGTGGAAAATACTCAGGCACTTTCGAAAGAACAACCGGAGCAGGCAGCAAAGTATCGAGCAATGTCTCAATCACATTTAATGACGCAAATTACTCAGGCACGAGTGACAGAATGAAATTTCCTGCGATTTGTAATGGTACTTACTCAACAAAAAATAATGAAATTCATTTTACAAATAGTTGCATGTGGACAGCTGACTTTGACTGGTCATTAATATTAAACAACGACTACACCTACAAATCCAGCGGTGACAGTCTCGAAATCAAGCGTGAATACGCAGGACAAATGACGGACTTATACAAGCTAAAAAAAGAACAAAACTAAACTTAGCTAATCCTCATTCTGATAGATGAATACCAACTATAACTGGTATGATGAAACTCATAATAGTAATCATCCTTCTATCAATATGGCATTGGGAGAAATAAGATTGTCAATCAATTTTGTTTCATAACAATCAACTATACCACGCTTATAATGAAAACGCAAACACTTAAATTATTTCTATCTCTTACTTTAGCACTTTCTCTTTTCGCATGTAAAAAGGATGAAACTACGCCAACACCAATTGATCAGTCGCCAACAAAAATGGTCAAGCAAGTAACTGCATCTCCGGATGACTTTATTAGCTATGAATACGATGCAGCGGGACATGTTATAAAGTATGTTTCCAAATGGCAAAATGGTGCAGGTGGTACCAGCAGTTCAAACAACGTTTTTGAATATAACGGAGACAAATTGTCGAGGTTTTCAAACCAGTCAGGTTTCGCCCTGTTTACCTATAATGGCAACACAATTGCGAGGTCAGACAATTTTGCTGCTAACGGGAAGAAAATTTCCACAAGCCTCTACCAGTTTGAAGGCAACAAACTTACCAGCATTATCGAGCAGAACGCAAACCCGGAACCGGATGCAATTATCGAAACAAAGGTTAGTTATCAATATTACAGCAACGGCAACGTAAGCAGGATTGACCAGGCTTATAGAAAACAAACAAGCGATCCTTTCACAGTAACCTCTTCGCAGGTATTTGTCGAGTATGACGACAAAAAGAATCCCCAGCCCGATGGCGTCCTGGGCTTCTTTCTCCCCGGCGTAATCTTGCAAAAAAATAACCCTATTAAAGTAAATAATCTTTCAGCCAATGGAACTATAGATGGCTATTCACGTTACGAATACACATACAACTCCAACGGTTATCCTGCAAAAAGGAAACATTTTATAGCAGCGGGAAATACTGAATCAACTCCTGTTGTGTTTGATTATATCTATTGATCCAGGTTGGATCTGGAAAGCTAGCGGCTTGAGCTTTTGATATAAGATTAGTAATTTCTAACGGCAAATTTTTATTGCGAATGCTTATGTTTTGCTTTTCTTTTTTCTTGATAAAAAAGAAACAAAAAATCAAGACTGCATAAAAAAGGCTAAAAATTACCTGCTCATGCTAAAATGAAATAAGTCACAACAGTTGAATAAATCTGAGATAAGTATAACTTAAAGACAAACAATATTTCCAACCCTCAGTAACAACATTTCATTTCTTAACGCCCGAGCAGGTAATTTTTTTAACGCCTTTTTTCTGAGGTCGTTGGAGTCTGACGGCCGCTTACGTTCGAATTTTTAATTAAAAAACTTGTCATAAGAAATAACTTTGACAACAGTTCTTGCATTAGCG
>NZ_BJYT01000043.1 GCF_007991655.1 Segetibacter aerophilus | reverse complement strand
TTATTTTAAGCTAGCCGCATTTAAGGGAATAAGCATTGAGACTTCACAAGCAGACCAAAGGCTCTGTCGCATTTAATTATTCTGGCCTGCAGGACTTGTTTCAGGCTTACGTGCAAGAGGCGGATTTCAAATTGATCTAAGTTGGCAAAACTAGGCAGCTAAAACAGCTACAATAAAGGAAAACAACGGGAAGACCTGTCAGGTAAAAGCAGGAAAAAAGATTACGAAAATCGTTTCAGGAAAAGAAGCCATTAAATTTCAAACTGTTGCAAGTGGAGTAGTTACGTTTGAAACTGAAGCAAGTAAAAAGCACAACGTAGCTTTTTAACCAATACATCTCAAAGGTTTTCTCCAAGCGCTTATTCTCATATTCTTCTCAAATAGTTCTGATAGTTTCGAATGATTTTTAACCGATTCTCCAAAAACTAAAAATTCAAAGTCTCGTTTCTAGAAAACTAATCTTAAGAATTTATAGCAGCTGAGACGAGCCTTTTCCGTCCTTAGCAGAAGGTACAATTCGTCACAAGGCTACTTCAAATTTCCCGTTGCCCATTGCACCGCAACCAGTGATTTAAAAAACTTGGTCTTCAACTCAAGCAATTTCTGCCTGATCTCTAAAACTTTATTTTCCCTGCTGTTTAGTAAAAACAAACTGCTTTCTCCAATAGAAAATTTTGTCTCTTCAGCCCGGAGTAATCTTAGATAATTATTATAAGCATCTTCATATATTTTGACCTGCGTACGGAGTGTAACTACCTGGTTGAAATAATCACGTACTTTATTTTCTATCTCAAGCGTTGCCTGGTCACGTTGAAGATCTGTTGCCTGGATTTTAATTTTTGCACCTTTATATTCACCTCTTCCTTGTCTTAAAAATAGGGGTAATCCAAACTCAATTCCATACTTGTAATTGTTTTCAAAAACATTCTGGCCAACCCCTTTCCACGGTTCGTAACCTTTATTTAAGAAATTATAATTGAAGTTAAGTGATGGTAAAAGGCTTTGAAACTTTAGCCTTCGTTCCGCCTCAAGAACCTGCAGCTTTTGGTCGTACGTTTGAATTTTGGGATGAGTACTTTTTGCAGTGGCAAGGGCATTTTCAAGAGACGGAACAGGGTGTTGATGTACATTTACAACACTCCATGCCGTATCAGGAATAACGTTGGCAGGCAATTGGAAAGGCTGTTCATTTTCAAGCCATAAAAAATTAGAAAGTTCAAGACCCGCAGCCAACCAGCGATACTGCGCTTCACTTGCCATGAACTGGAAGTTCTGTAATTGTGTTAGTGCTTCCACCGTATCAATCGCCGCTCTATCCCCGCCAAAGAATGAACGACGAACCAGTTGCAACCTTGCCTCATTTATACTTACAACATTTGTCGTTACCTTGTATACCTGGTGTTCTCTCACCCAGTTCCAATATGCGGTAGCTGCATCAAACAGCAGGTTATTCAACTCATTTCTTCGTACAGCTTCGCCCTGCTTAACCAGTATTCGTGCCTGTTGCAGTGTGGTGCGCCTTCTATCTGTTACAAGATTTTTTAGCAGTGGCAGACTCATTCCTACATAACTGCTTCTGCCTTTTGTTGCTTCCGTTGTTAATCTATCCCCGCCATTATCTTCTAACCCCGCTTTAAAATCTATTCCGTACCATGTTGGTATTTTTAACTCAGGGTTCGTGTAGAAATAATAGTTTTTTCCATCAAACGTTTTTTGTTGGTTCGATATATAAAACGAAGGATCAAAGCCACCTTTTGCAGACAACCTGTTTGCTTCAGCGCTATCAACAATAAGGTTAGCCTGTTTTGCTACGGGGTGATACCTTCTAACAATATCAAACACCTGCTCCAGTGTAAGAATATTTTCCTGACTATGCCCTTGCGTTAATGATGCAAGCGTTGAAACGATAGTAAATAATATTGGTAGAAGGCAAGAAGAATTTCTTTTTGTACCGGGCAATATAATATCTATCAGACATTCTTGCGTCGCGCCCTTGTACCGCAACAAATACATCAGCAGTTTCATCATTTGTGGTTTAGGCCTCTTTAGATTTTTTGGCTTCTTTTGTTCCTTTTCCGGGTTTCGTGTCTTTATAATAATTTGCAGGAAAACCATTTATATTCCGCCACAGCTCATACCATACCGGTACATCCTTCAGAAGGGCAAATCCATTTGCACCTGTACCCATCTTCAAATCTTTTGGCCATGGCCTGTCATCTTTGTCTTCTACTACAAGCAATCGAAACAACCCGTTTTCGCTTCGGTTGCTTTCAACCGCAATGATCTTTCCACCGAAAGAACCATAGCTTGCTTCTGGCCAACCACTAAATACAACTGCCGGAAAACCATCAAAAATAAAACGCACTTTTTGCCCGGTATCTACTAAAACAAGGTCATTTGGTTTTACGAATATTTCGACAGCATAATCAACTTTACTAGGTATCACCTGTACGATCATTTCACCTTCCTTAACTATTTCATTTAAGCCTGCCTTTACTGCATTTACGACCTGCCCGTCTTGTGGTGCTATTAACCAAAGTTGCGATCCACGAATAGTATAATTTGTGACCTGGTTTTGCAATTTAGAAACTTCGGCAGCTGTGCCCGCCATCTCGCTTTGTGCAGATGCCTGCTCGCCTCTTGCTTTCAAAACTTTTTCAGTCGTTTCCTGCAATACACTATTGATGTCAATTTTTGCAATTACCAAATCTTGTTGGGTGTTCTGGTATTTATTTAGTTTCTCAGTTTCTGCAGCAAGTGCTTTTTGGTAAGAACCAGTCCTTTTTTCAAAATCAACTAATGAAATAATGCCTTCACTATGCATGCTTTTTGCACGTTCAAATTGTTCTGTAGCAATATTTTTATCTATTACAGCAGCCGCCCATTCTGCTGAGTCACTTACTACTTTGCGTCGTAACTGTTCAATCTTGTTTCTAAGTGAACTAATCTTTAGTTCCCTTGTGGCTTCCATGGCCGTTATTTGTCCACCGGTCGCGGTCACTTTATCCCCGTAAAAATCGATCTTCTGCTGTTTAGAATTCAACTGTTCCTGTGTCCTTGCAACAAGGTTCGGATCGAGGTAATCATCTTTAACGTTGGCTAACATTATCAGCGTATCACCCTTCTTTACATAGTCGCCCTCTTTTACATACCACTTTACTATTCGCCCCGGTATAATTGCATTTAATTGCTGTGGACGTTGTTCCTGGTGCAATGTTGTTACAGCCCCGGACGCCCTGATATTTTGGGTCCATGGTAAGAATAAAATGGCTATTAGTAAAACTATAAAGACAATAATCCAAATCTTTAGTTTGCGGTGATAGCCACTGTTATAGATCTTGTCAGTGCTTTCTAATCTATAACCTGTTTCTTTTTCGATTAAATCATGTAATACCTGCATAACAATTAGCTTAAGAATTCAAGAACTACATTTGTTTTCCCCATTGCCCTGATGGCACCATGTTCCATTATAATTACCTGGTCGCACTTTTTTGCAAAAGCGGTATCGTTAGCTGCAACTATAACGGTTGCATTCGGTAATTCGTTTAAGATATGTTGCTGAATGCTTTCTTTATTCTCAGTATTCAAAGCACTCCAGGGGTTTTCAAGTAGTAGTAATCCCGGCTTATGTACCAGTGCCCGCATAATAAGAATTTTCTGTATTGCTGATTTACTCAGTCTTTTGCCGGCAACATCTAAGACCGTGTTGTAGCCATCTTTCAGGTGCGAGATATATTCATCAAACTGGGTAATGGCAGCAAGTTTGGTAATCTCCTGAAGAGAGATGGCTGTGTTGCCAAGAGTGATATTATTCAAAACGGTTCCGTGAAAAATATCCTGGTCATTTAAAATGATACCTGTGTGTTGGTGTAGCGAGCGTTGATCGTAATTGTTAATAGGAACGTTATTCAATAGAACAGACCCTGTATAATCATTGTAAGCTCCTGTAAGCATCCTAAGCAATAAACTTTTGCCCGCACCTTCGCTGCCCACAATACAAACCTTATTTCCTGCAGGAATATAAGCGGATATGTTGTGTAAAATTTTGGGGTTGGCAGGAAAGCCAAATGATAAGTCTCTCAACTTTATTTCAACACCATTTTCTGCCCCAACAAACGGGATGTTTCCAGAGTGTTCCAATGGCTTCTCTAGTACCTTATTTAATTTATCAACGCTGGTAAACAGGTCGTAAACCACGTCGAGACTAAAAATAAATTTCTCCACTGAACCCATTATCATCAGGATGACTATCTCTGCTGCTACGAACTGACCAATATTAATCTGGTTATTAATTGCCAGAACTGCTCCCATAATTAACATGGTTGCAGTTATTATTAGTTTAAAACCAATAAGAGACCAATATTGAATTAGTAAAATTTTGAAATGACTTGTTCGTGCGTCGAGATATTTAGATACGAGTGTGTCGCTTTCTTTGAGGTGCATGTTCGCATCCACACTTAACTTAAAAGTTTTAAAAGCCCTTGCCATTTCCTCTAACCAGCCCGCTACCGCATACTTATAATTACTCTCTTCATTATTTGTTTCAATACCACGTTTGCTGGTGAAATAAATAATGAAAAACAGGATGATAAATAACAAAATACCGAAAACAATAAATACCGAACTATAAAAGGAAAGAAGGATAATGCCAAAGACAATCTGGATGGAAGCCATCGGAATATCAATCAGCAATTTTCCAAGGCCTTTTTGAACGCCGATTGTATCGAAGAAACGGTTGACTAACTCGGGAAGATAATAATCATCAACTGATTTTACATCTAGCCTCGGAATTCTATATGCAAACTCAAGTGCATAACGCGAGAAGATTTTTTGGTTAATGCGTTCTATAATCCGCATTTGTGTGACCTGTAACGCGCCGCTAAATAAAACGCCCACTAAAACTAAAGCAATAAGCACCCATAAACTGGTACTAAAAGTATAGGCCTGTATAAAGTTTACAATCATTTGTATACCTAATGGAATACTTAATTGTATAATGCCATACATGCTAGCGAAGAAATAGATAGAATATATTTCTCCTTTTTTCAGCCGTATTACATCAAGCGTACGCATTACAGTTTTGCGCACACCTGTATTAGCAGATGCTCCCATTGTTGCAGTCGGATTTCAAAGAAAGTTAAAACTTGGGCGAAAAAATACGAAATAGATGTAAGTTCCAAAAATGGGTTGTTAAGGTTTTGTAACGTCTTAAAGTTGTTCAGGATTGAGGTGCTAGAACGCACCTTTTATTGAACGATTTCCAAAAAAGATGGAAGCATTAAGAGAACAATTGCGTCTTAAATTATTATTTGTTCTTAGTTTAAAAATTAGGTTTTGAAACATCTACTATTGATAGTTTCCCTAAATATTAATCTATAAAATGTTTAAAAGCCATCGTCTCCCTTAAGGAACAAGTAACCTTCCCTAAAGCTACCTATTCGGAACCTTTTGTTCAACACTTAATGAGCAGCTTTTTTTTAAAAATTGGTATGCTGCAGTATATGTGACAGAGCGAAAGCGCTGTCCTAATGACAAGAAATGGCGCTGTTAGAAATAGCAATTGCAGGACTTAGGTAAGGAATGTTAAGATTCAATCCTCTCACGATCAAAAGTAACCCCATGGTAGCAACAACAAATGGAACGGTGCGGCGGATAAAATTCCTTGCTGCAATACCTATCATAAAACGGAAGTAGGAAAGAAGGAACATAGCAGGCAAAGTACCTAAACCAAAAGCCGCCATAAAGCCGGTAGCACCCGTTACAGTGCCTGCAGCTAAGGCACCTGTGATAGCCATATAAACAAGTCCGCAGGGGAGAAGACCGTTAGCAGCACCAAGAAAGTAAATACTACTTAGAGAAGGCTTGCCAAGAAATTTCGATATCAGCTTTGATATCAGCAGCGACATTTTTTGATATCCGGGCAAATGAAATACAGGCTTTTTTAAAAAGCTTTGAATAACGATCGTTAAGATCATTACTCCCGCTATAATCGAAAACCATTGTTGAAATCCTGCCAGCGAAATTTGCCTTCCCAGCAATCCAAACAGCAATCCGAGTATTGAGTAAGTTGTAATGCGGCCAAAATTATAAAGCAATATTGCCAATACTTTTTTCGCCTCAGACATGTTGTGTGTCGGAATTGAGAAAGCAAATACACCGCACATGCCCACGCAGTGGAAACTGCTGATACCGCCTAAGGCAAGTGCTGATATGAATAATTGCAGGGTCATTTAATCAATCAATAAATTCTGCTCTGTATAATATTGGTCGTTTCCGATCTGCCAATTCAGCTTCACCGTATAATATGCTTTTGCAAGTTTCGTCTTGTCAATCAACATCAATCCTTCATCATTTATTTCCAAAGGAATATTTCGATCATTTTTTGAATTCGTAGTACAATAAAAAAACGCTTCTCCTTTAAGTGCTAAACCCTGTACTTCTTTTGGCAGTTGAATAGATACTTTGTCGCCATCTTTTAATATCACCACATTGCCTATTTTATTTACATTATTCATTCCATCAATCTTATCCTGGTAGCGCAATTCATCTTTATAATAGTCTTTTGACACCAGTTCAAAATTTTGCTTCATGCACATGTAAACCAACGAGCTCATTAGTAAAGCAAATGCCACAAACACCAGTAGTATTTTTGTTCCCCAGGTCATGTGTTTTAAGTTGTAAGTGATAAGTTTTAGGTCCTAACTAAAAAGTAATAAGTAAAAATTGAATAGAAGTCCTTCTTCAGCTAACCGTTTTATTATCGGAGTAAAGGTGGCTATTGAACTTGAGTGTAATCATGACCAAAGTCAGTTTCTCAAATGATTCTCGCTGTTATTCCGCTCTTGTTACCATCCGCCCAACAGCAGCGAGAAGGCTGCTCCATTTTCAAATTGCCTCATTTTCAAATCAGTCTTCAATCGGTCCTAAAAAATTTGTTTTAAGTTCGGTAATTTTTTTATCGCCTTCGTACAATCCAAGCTTCAGTTCTGTTTTACGTTTATGTATTTCGCTCTTAGGTAACACCACGAAAAATGAACCACTTCCCTGGCCTTCTTTTGCAATTGTGATGTAGGTTTTACCTATAATTTCTACGTTGCCCCCTTTTTGTTCGAGCTTAACTGTAAGTGGAATTTCAGCTTGTGTTTTATTTGCTAGTTTAATGTTGTATAGGTTAGAAACGCTATCCTTTCCACGCTCCTGGTAAAGAATGCCGGGTGTGCGCATGATAGTAGCGTCAATATCTTTCCTGGTAAAAAGAATGGCTGATAAAATGAGCACCACTAATCCACAAGCCGCCGTATACCACTTCATTCTTGACGTATATTTCAAAGGCTCACCTTTCTCAATACTGTTTTCGGAAGCATATCTAATCAAACCCTGTGGCTTACCAATTCTATCCATGATATTGTTGCAGGCATCAATACATGCTGTGCAACCGACACACTCCATTTGCACGCCGTTTCTGATATCGATACCCGTTGGACAAACCTTTACACATGCAAAGCAATCAATACAATCTCCCAGGTCTTGGTTTAGCTCTGCATATTTTTTTTGAACACCTCTCGGCTCACCTCTTTTGTAGTCATAGGCTACTACCATAGAATTTTTATCCAGCAGTACACTTTGCAATCTTCCATAAGGACAGATAGCGGTGCAAACCTGCTCCCTGAAAAAAGCAAACACACCATAAAAGACACCGCTAAAAATCATGATAGAAGAGAGGCCGGCAAGGTGTTGACTAACAGGTTCTGTAATAATTTTCTCTAATTCCTTAACACCAATTATGTAAGCTAAAAAGGTATTTGAGATTACAAAAGCCAAACTATAAAAGGTGGAATGTTTCGCCGTCTTCTTAAATATTTTCTCTGTTGTCCATGGGCCTTTGTTGAGCATCTTTTGTCTTTGCGCATCACCTTCAATAAAATACTCAACCCTACGAAACATCATTTCGAGGAAGTTGGTTTGAGGGCAAGCCCAGCCGCAGAACAAACGCCCAAAAGCAGAGGTAAAAAGGATAATGAAAAATATGAAAGCAATCATTCCGAGGCCCAGTACAAAGAAGTCTTGCGGCCAGAACACTTTACCAAATAAGATGAATTTTGCTTCCGTCACATTTAGCAGAAAGAAGGGTCTACCATCAACATGCACAAAGGGCAAACCGAAGAAGACTGCAAAGTAAAGGTAGCTAAGCCAGGTACGAATGGTGGTCAGCGTGCCCTTGGGTTTTTGTGCATACACCCATTTACGCTTACCATCTCTTTCAGCGGTGGCAAGGTTATCTCTAAAGCTCTCTGTGTCTTTTAATTTGAGCTTTTCTTTTTTACTACGATTCGTTGCAGCCGTTTCCATGATTGTTATTTAACCACCAATTTTTGTTCAGCAGTTTTGGTTGTGTCTGTGGTAGACTTTTGATCTTCAGTGAATAGATCCCCTTGAGGCTCTTTTGCTCCTGCTGGCTTTGTGCCTTGAAGGGACTTAATGTAGCTGGCTATCTGCGCAAGTTGAATAGGGGAGAAGTCATTTTTCCATGCTTTCATGCCTTTTTCCTGCACACCGTATTTAATGGTTTTAAAAACGTCCTTGATTCCACCTTTATGTAGCCAGTAATCATCGGTCAGGTTGGGGCCTACGACACCTTGTCCCTCAGCACCATGACATGGCGAACAACTTGCGCCAAATAGTTTTTTACCTTCCGCAAGCGCCGATGCATCCGTTAATAATGTAACCGTATTTTCATCCACCTTACTTGCAGAGCTTTTTAGGTACTCTTCTTTTTCTATATCAGCTTTAGCCATCTCTGTTTGAAACTCCTGCAAACTTGACGGACCTGAATGTGAGACATGAAAACGATAGATATAAACAAAGGCAAAAACGATACAGGCATAGAAACCATACAACCACCATTTTGGCAGGTTATTATCCAACTCTTTAATGCCATCGTAATTATGGCCCGTGTCTGTTACTTCAGCCTCGGGCTTAAAGCTGTTCATTTTGTTCCAGGTAGTAATCCACCATGGTGCTTTGGCTTCAACCTCTTCAACCTCAAGTACTGGTTTGTCTTTTGCCAAAAACGTTTTTAACTGAAACAATAGCGTAAATAACACGACAAGCTCAAGTGCCAGTACAGTTATTAATGAATAGAATGTAGTCTTACTTAATCCGCCTATGGTAGTAATAACAACTTCCTTAGTGGCATCTGCAGCCGGAACGTCAGCGGCAAACACTGAACCTGAAATCATGCAAAGTGCAATCATACCAAGAACTTTCAATGCCGTACTTGCTTCTTCTTTTTGCTTCTCTTTTAATCGCTCAACGTATAGCTCGCCGGCAGTGACCACCACATAAGCTAGCATGCCGATTACAAGTAATAATCCAACGATTACAATCAATAATACAATTGCAAGCGAGTTGTTTAGTTCTGATGGTTTTGAAGCGTCTGCAGCAAACGCCGTTACGTTCGATACTGCTAACAAGCCCGCTATTAAAGCCCCTTTAAACCATTGCTTTTTTACAGGAATTTTCATTAGTTAAAAAGTTTGTCGGGTTAATTTTCTAGTTTTCGGGGTTGTCGAGTGGCATATTACTAAGCGTATTAATCAGCTTTTTATCCGCCTTCAATGCCCATATAGCTACGATAATAAAAAACGTAAAAAATATCAGGAACGAACTCATTGCATAGATATCTACTCCTGTTATTTTAGTCAGATAATTTATAAATTTCATAAAGCCTGTTTTAATGTTTTTGTGTTCTTTTTGCCACAAAGGGTAATTGATGTTTTGATTTTTTATGTTACCTGCATTTTATCTTTCCTCAACATCGTTGTGTCACTCACTTGTACTTTTTGTTAGTTGTCTGAACTGGGATGTTTGTGATTTTTGGGATGACTGGGATTGGAATAGCGAAGTTTGATTAAGTTGTTATTTCTACTTTAGAACATTATTTCAGTCAAATCAATTTATCCCAAAATTCCCATTCATCCCACTGTCCCAGTTCAGACAGTTACCTATTTCAAAGACGCCGTCTCTTCCTTAGTCTGAGCCTTAATATCAGTTCCTACTCTTTGTAAGTAAGCAATCAATGCAACTATTTCACTGGTACTCGATGCATTTAATTTGTCTTTTTTAAGGCTTGCTTTAATCTTGTTTCCCTGAACCAGTAAGTCGGCATTTGCCTGTTTATCATAGCCAGCAGGATAAGGAACGCCTAACGTTTGCATCGCCCTGATTTTAGCGCCTGTTGATGCTGTATCTACTTTGTTATCCAACATCCAGCTATATGATGGCATGATAGAACCGGGAGACATAATGCGTGGATCGAGCATGTGGTTATAGTGCCAGCTATCCGGATATTTTCCGCCGATACGAGCTAAGTCAGGCCCTGTTCTTTTACTGCCCCATTGGAACGGATGATCATATACAAATTCACCTGCTTTGCTATACTCACCGTAACGTGCAACCTCGTCTCTAAAGGGACGGATCATTTGTGAGTGACAGGTATAACATCCTTCTTTTATGTAGAGATCACGACCGTGCAACTCAAGGGGAGTATAAGGTTTAACCGCAGTGATAGTTGGCACATTGCTTTTAACAAGAAAAGTAGGAACCATTTCAAGTACGCCGCCGATGGCAACAGCAATCAAACTAAACACAAGCATTTGAACTGGTCTTCTTTCAATCCACCTGTGCCAGTGCTGCTTGCCGTGAACCTCCAACACTTTAGGAAGTGGTGCCGCTTCAGCAGCTTCGTTTGCTACCAGTTTACCTGACTTAACTGTTCTGTAAATATTATAAACCATCACAAACACACCAGCTAAGTAGAAAGCACCACCAACACTTCGTGCAACGTACATTGGTAGAATACTTGTTACAGTCTCCAGGAACTGGTATTTCAACTGGCCTTCAGGTGTGAACGTCTTCCACATCATGCTTTGCATAAAGCCGGCCCAATACAAAGGCACAGCATACAGAACAATTCCAAGAGTACCTAGCCAGAAGTGCGTATTAGCAAGTTTTTTTGAATATAAATTAGTAGCGAATATTCTTGGAATTAGCCAGTACAGAACACCGAAGGTTAAGAAGCCATTCCAACCAAGTGCACCAACGTGTACGTGTGCAACTATCCAATCAGTATAGTGTGCAATACCGTTTACATTTTTAAGACTTAAAAGAGGCCCTTCGAAGGTTGCCATCCCGTAACAGGTTACTGCAACCACTAAAAATTTCAATACCGGTTCTTCTCTTACTTTATCCCATGCACCCCGTAGTGTAAACAAACCATTCAACATTCCGCCCCAGCTTGGTGCAATCAACATTACGCTAAACACAACACCAAGACTTTGAGCCCAGTCGGGTAACGCAGTGTATAACAGGTGGTGAGGACCAGCCCAGATATACATAAATATGAGCGCCCAAAAGTGAATAATAGATAAACGATAACTGTATACAGGTCTGTTAGCAGCTTTAGGTAAGAAGTAATACATCAAACCTAAATAAGGAGTAGTAAGAAAGAACGCAACTGCATTGTGTCCGTACCACCATTGCACCAATGCATCCTGCACGCCGGCATACCAGCTATAACTTTTCATAAAGGTTACCGGTATCTCGAAGGAGTTTACAATGTGTAACATAGCAACAGTAACCCAGGTAGCTATATAAAACCATATCGCAACATAGAGATGACTTTCCCTTCTTTTAATAATGGTTCCAAAAATGTTGATACCAAAGAGCACCCAAATAACAGTGATGGCGATATCAACCGGCCATTCAAGCTCCGCATATTCTTTACCTGTTGTATAACCCGCCAATAAGGTTAAGGCGCCAACTACAATTATTGACTGCCAGCCCCAAAAGTGAATTTTGCTTAGCGTGTCGTTAAACATCCTCGCTTTACATAAGCGTTGCAATGAGTAATAAACGCCCATAAAAATTCCGTTTCCAACAAAGGCAAAAATGACGGCGTTGGTATGAACCGGTCTCAAACGACCAAATGTGGTAGGTGCAAAATTCATGTTTGCACCAGGAAGGTAAATTTGTACAGCGGCTAGCAATCCCGCCATCATACCTACTACTCCCCATAAAATGGTAGCATAGGCAAACATCTTGACGATCTTGTTGTCGTAATAAAACTTTTCTACTTGCATATCTGATTTGTGTTTCTGAAAGACGATGGTAAAAGGGGTAGGGTAGGATCGGGTTAAAAAGGATGGCTGTTAAACGATGTCGTCATTAGAGGGCCTTACCGGATCATCAAACAACATTCTTACAGGAGGGCTTACTTCATCGTCAAATTGTCCTTTCCTCACACTCCATAAAAAAGCGCCAAGGAATATACTTGCCACTGCTATGCTGGCTATTAATAAGATGATTATTACACTCATTTCTCTGAATTATGAGTGGTAAAAGTAAAATGATGAAAAGTGGAAGAGTATGACGTTGGTTAAAATGGAAAGTGACTTTAGTCATCTTTTTGAAGGACGCCGTGGTTTGAACAATATTTCAAGGAAAATGCCATTTTAAGTATTTTATTAGCAATTAGAAAAAATGATAAAGATCATTTTACAAGCTAACATAGAACATGGTGAATGGAGAAACGGATGTGTAGGTTTGAAAAAAAAAGATCATGGAAACTATTTTGATTGCTACAGACTTTTCTACTGCTGCTCGAAATGCAACCATATATGGATTTGAACTTGCACGCAAAATGAAGGCGAAAGTAATTTTATTTACTGCCTGTCATCATAAAACTGCTAACCACGACAATCCCTATTATTTGTCTCCGAGCGAAATAGAAAGGACAGCTTATAAAAAGCTGTTGGACGAGGCCGAGATACTTGATCCGAAA
Organism: Segetibacter aerophilus; assembly: GCF_007991655.1. GTDB lineage: Bacteria > Bacteroidota > Bacteroidia > Chitinophagales > Chitinophagaceae > Segetibacter > Segetibacter aerophilus. Next base: position 10,871 of record NZ_BJYT01000043.1, on the reverse strand, counting down.
AGAACAGTTGTGTTAGAAACCCAGGTAGGCGAAGGTGCGGCGGACGAAGCAATTCTTGCTGCTGCTAGTAAAAGTAGTGTCTCTTACATAATAATAGGGATGAAAGAACAAGGAAAGGAGATAAGAAAATATATTGGGAGCACTGTCACCCATTTAAGTAAAACGTCCGTTATTCCTTTAATTGTTGTTCCGGCAGATGCTGTATTTACTTATCCTAAAACAATAGCTCTTGCAAATGATATTTCCGATGAAACAGACATTGACGTTCTTGAGCCGTTAAAGAAAATCACCAGTACTTTTAACTGCAAACTCTACGTGGTGAGGGTTATGAAGAAAACGATGATCGAGGTAGCGGAACGAGTAATTAGCATGGAAAGACTAAAAAGCTTTTTTGCTAGTTTTTATCCATACTTCGAATTTATAAAAGCTGAAAATGTAGTAAAAGCATTGAATGCTTTTGTAAAAAGTAAGGATGTGAACATGGTTGCTGTCATACCTCACGAGCACAGCTTTTTGGAAAGAGTTTTTACAAGAAGTGTAACTAGAGACCTTGTTTTCAAAGCGGTTGTTCCCTTGCTTATCCTTCCCGAAAAACATTATATGGTTGAAGAAGATCTATACCAGGAAAAACACAATTTCGAATATTACTGTACAGTTTAGGAGGTTGCTAAGCCAGAAAGATTTCTGACTAGAGATAACAAAAAATTAAAAAACCGGACATAATTCCGGTTTTTTATTACGTTACTTTTTTACAAAAAGGCTTAAGCGCAGTGGCAATCTCTACCACTGATCTTCTATTAAATCAGTTTTTCACCCAGAATTGATCGTACCAAAATAAAGGTTGTTTATTCGAATGTATTAATACCAAAGCATCTCCAATTGCATCCATTGTTTTAGACGGTAGCTGATTTTCGAGATGAAAGAAAAGAGTACGTTCTTCAAATCGGATATGTTCTTCGAGGAGATTAGCAAATGCTTCCAATTTATTGATTAATCCCTCTGACTCTACAGGTAGTTCTGATACCATTTGCTTAATCGCTGCGTGTTGCTCCAGAGCCTTTACACATAGTTCATCTGCGCTGTCTACTTTCGAAAACAGCAGTTCTTCCTCCTCCCGAAAATGAGGTGCAAGATGTGTGGTAAAAGCATGCAGTACAAAATCAGCAATACGTTTACCTGCCACTGCATTGCGAACTCCTTGCCTTATCTTCCAAACCACCAACAACCCCTCATGATGGTCTTTCGATAATGGTACCAGGTTCTGGCTTCGTTTTATTGGTTTTTGACTCATTGTAAAACGTTTTCTTTTTCGAGTTCTTTTTTCAAAGCTACGGCCTTAGGAAAAAGAATATTGTTTTCAAGATGAATATGCTGATGCAAATCCTCCTCAAGACATTTCAATTTATGATATAATAATTTGAAGCTAGTACATGCTCCTGCTGGTGGACTGTAACTATTTGTTGCAAATCTTATTCGCTTTAGAATGCCGCCAGCATCTTCGTGTTCCGCCTGCATTTCATGTAAGGCGGCCGTTAATTGTTTCAAGTCCTCTTCTCTAATATCACAGCCATTCTTATTAGCATGGTAAAGCTTTTTAATAAGAGGGAAGACAGTGTTCTCTTCCTCTGCGAAATGACCAATCAGTTCTCTTTCTAATGTAAAAAACAACTTCTCCACTTCTGCTAAAGGAGGATGATTTTTGGAATGATGCTTTACCACTTTATCCATTAGTTTAGAAATGTGCGGATATTCGTCGTAGAAGTAAGTGTGGTGCTGGTTGTAGATATAATCAATCAGGAAGTCAGGCTGCCACCTTTTGAAGTCGAATGAGTAGTTTTTATTTTCACTTACCGCATTTACCAAAGCCTCTTCAACCAACTCTATGTCCAGGTTTAAATCCGTACATGCTTTTTGTAGAGATTTGTTTCCTCCGCAGCAAAACTCAATTCCAAATTTCTTAAAAACATTTGCTTTGCGTACATCTGCTGCAGCCATTTCACCGACCGTCGGCACTTTTTGTGGTTCTGCAATTACTAAAGTTTCCATGATGTTATTTTTAAAGGTTTAGTATTTAGGTGTAATGAATAATTAATCGATTTAATTGTCTTAACGGAAGCGATAAAGACAAGCAGTGCACCACTAGCCATCACGATCGTGTTAGCTAACAACAATATTGGCAGTCTTTGAGGATACAGGCCAAACAATGCAGAAATACCTTGAAAAGTAAGGAACACTTCATTGATAATAACGCCTGCTACAAAAGTGGTCGTACCTATAAACCCTGCTCTTGTATTTATAGCAATAGTTCCTTTTTCAACCAGCATCGCTACCAGGTAAATACTTACAAAGCATAGAAAAACCAAGTGCAGGTATGCAATTGTTATAGGTCTACTGGTTGCAGAAAGCTGTTCTAAAGCTGGGTGAATGGAAAGAAATTTCAGAGCAAACTTTAAGGCAAAAGAGACGATAGCTATACAATAAAGCCCTTTGACTACACGGTGATGGCTACTAAAAAAGTGGTCTTTATTAGCAACGATCAATTTAGCTAAACTGCTTAAGCCGATTATTTGAACAATTGCAGTTGCAATTAAAATGATGGTAATTGCAATGCTTCTTTCGTCGAAAGCACAAACGAACAAGTATGCAGGTGTGCATGAAAATAGAAAGAGGTTAAAAACGGTTGAAGCTGTCTTTCTATTATATGACTTATAGCTTTCAAGCTTTTTAAACAGAAAAGAGAGTATTCCAAAAGTGAACCATCCTGCATACTGAAAGTATAAGAAAAAATACAGAGCGTTGTGCTGCATGTTTCCACTTGCTTTCGTCGCCATTGATATTCCTAACCCATACGGTCCTATAGAAGATACTACCAGGAAGAACATGGCTGCTTTTGCAAAAGCAGTACTAACGTTTTCATTAACGTTTCCGGGAATTGCTTTATAAACTTTATAGCAAAAAATGTAAGAAAGAAAAAGGCTGATGGTAGACAGCACGATGGAAATAGCTCCATAACCCGTGGCTGCGAAGCTTACAATCATTGCATAATTAAGTATGGTTGATGCAAGAAAAAATCTGTTCCAAAATGCGGTTGCTGTGTTATAATCGTCCGTGAATTCAGTTAGAATCAACAATTGTAAGAGGAAACTAATCCACCCGCCAAATCCAAAGTGGGAGTGTGCGTGTAATAAATTGGTATACTCTAAAAAAGGTAATGAAAAGACAGTTTTATATCGCAACATTAATCCCAGGAAGGCAAGTATAAACAGGTTAAACAATGCTAACTGAAACCACTTTTTCATAGGTCAAAGAGACGCAAACAGGGGGAAGATTTTCATGACTTTAATCATCTGCAAAAACGATCTTGAGCATGGATTATTAATACAGTCTATAGCGACTTAAAACCTATCCATGTTCTGTTGCTTGTGTTTTGCTTTTCTTTTTTCTTGATAAAAAAGAAACAAAAAATCAAGACTCCATAAAAAAGGCTAAAAATTAATAGCTCCGGCTAAAATGAAATAAGTCACAGCAGTCAAACAAAATCGAGCCAAGTGCGACTTGGCAACCAAAAATATTTGCAAACAGTAGTAACATCTATTTCATTTCTTAACGCCTGACCTATTAATTTTCTTAACGCCTTTTTTATGATGTCGGTCCTTCCAGTGGTGTAAACAAAAGGAAAAAGCCGGAAATCTTTCTGCTTTTTCCTTTACAGGCGTATCACTAACTTATACTAGTTCAAGCTCTAATTTAAGCAAGTCAAAATAGAATACGCATGAAAAACTAAAGTTGCAGCCACAGTAATACTAAAGCCATATCGTAGAACAACGAAAGGAACGGGCTGTTATCGTTCTTTCTTGAATTTTCTTTGGTTACTTTCTTTGTTTTATGACAAAGAAAGTAACAAGCCAGCCGATAATGGAAGCATCTAATTAAAGAGCGTTCTATGATAGAGGGTTAAGTCAACGACACGAAAATATTCTATTTCAACTTCATCCTCGTCGCCGCCAAATTACTTGCACCAAACGTGATAAGCAAAATGCTAAGGCTGCTTAAGGGCATCAATATAGCAGCAATCATGGGTGAAAGATTTCCCTGCACAGCAAAGGAAATTCCAATAAGGTTATAGATGATAGAGATAACAAAACTGGCTAAAACAATTCTTTTATTAATCTTACAAAGCATAATTAGTTTTTGCAGATGGGGCAGTTGTGATGCCTCTAAAATTCCATCACTTGCGGGAGTAAAGTTGTTGCTGTTTTCTGTAACAGCTATGCCGACATCTGCTTGTTTCAGGGCTCCGGCATCGTTTAATCCGTCGCCTATCATCATCACTTTCTTCCCCTTCGTTTGCAGTTGCTTCACTATGTCCAGTTTGTCTTCAGGCTTTTGTTGAAACAGGATATTTGCATTAGTTCCCAGCAGGCTTTTTAAGTAATTTCTTTCCCCTGCATTGTCGCCACTCAACACGCTTAGTTCGTACTTTTTTCTCAGGTTTTTCACTAATTCCGGAATATTGTTCCGGTAATGATTCTTAAACCTGAACCTTCCTATTCCTTTCTCTTCAACCGATACATACACAGCCGATATTTCATCTCTATCGTCGCTCCCAAAAACAAACTTTTTAGAACCTAATGATATTAAATCGCCGTCTACAATTCCTTCAATTCCCTTGCCGGGTATTTCACTAAATCCCGTTAGCTTACCATTTCCTTTTACTTGCAGATATTCGGCTATTGCCTTGCTCATCGGGTGTGTTGATTGTCTTGCCAGCGTAGCTATTTTGCCAGCCAGTTTTTCAGTTATGAACAAACCTGTGTATTCCACATCCTGGTATTGCCCGCTGGTAAGTGTGCCTGTTTTATCAAAGACAATATGATCCACATTTGCAATGTCTTCAATAGCTTGTGCGTTGCGCAGGTATAGTTTATTACTGCTTAAAATTCTAAGGATATTTCCGTTGGTAAACGTATTGCTCAGCAGCAATGCGCAAGGGCATGCGATGATCATGACAGCCGTAACACTATTCCACATTTTTGAAGGGTCTGTGAAAGCCCAGAACAAAGCAGTAACGGCTGCAACGCTGAAAACCATCCAGGTAAAATAACGGCTCATCAGGTGGACAAAAGATTTCTCGCTCGTCTTTTTATTATCCTTCAATTCATCCCTGTTCCAGAGTTTTGTCAGGTAACTCTGAGCAACTTCTTTTATCACTAAAATTTCAATATTGCTTCCAATTTGTTTGCCGCCCGCATAGACTATCTCACCCATTTCTTTTTGTACCGGCACACTTTCACCAGTCACAAAACTATAATCAATAAGAGCCGAGCCACGGGTTAAAATACCATCAGCGGGAAGGATTTCTTGGTTGTGAATTAACAGAGTGTCATTTAGTTTTATATCAGGCAGTTGAACCGTGTTTTCGTCTTCCCTGTTTTTTCTCGTAACCGCAATAGGGAAATACGATTTGTAATCTCTTTCAAAACTCAATTGCTCATACGTCTTGTCCTGCAATACCCTCCCAACGAGCATAAAAAATACAATACCGCTCATTGAGTCAAAATAGCCACCACCTGTATTGCTAAGAACTTCATAAAGGCTTCTTCCAAATGTTACCCAAACTGCAAGCACAATCGGAGCGTCAATATTTAGAAAGCCGTGTTTCAGGCTTTTCCATGCACTATTGTAAAATTCCGATGCAGCAAACAAAACGACAGGCAGGCTCAACAACAGGTTAAGATACCTGAAAAGCATAACCAGGTTTTGCTCTTTCACATCAATTCCCAGGTACTCAGGAAAACTAAGCAGCATAATGTTGGCAAAGCAAAATCCGGCAACGCCCAACTTATAAATCTTCGATTTATTCAATTTTGGCTTTGCCTGCTCTAAATCATTGAAACTAATATAAGGTTCATAGCCAACGTTCGTGAGTAATTCCGCCACCTGCCGCAAAGAGACCTTGTTCTCATCAAAAATAACAGAAGCCTCTTTACGTGGAAAATTCACCTTGCTGCTAATGATATGTTCGTTCAGTCGATGCAGGTTCTCAAGCAGCCAAAGACAACTGCTGCAATGCATTTGCGGCAGGTAAAAGGTAACATGAGTTTGGGTTTCATCTGTGAAAGAAATCAAAGAACGCCTGATCTTATCGTCATCCAAAAATGAAAACTTATCTTTTCTTATACTGATCTTCTGGCTGCTTCCCGGATTTTTAGAAATCGCATAATAGTCGCACAAACCATTCTGGTTAATAATCTCACAAACCATTTTGCACCCCTCGCAACAAAAGCTTTTATCATTCGCGATAATCACCCTGCTGCCACAGTCTTCGCCGCAATGGTAACAACTCGTTTGTGTATCTGTAGTATGTTTCGACATAATTGTTGTTTTGCTGTTGCTACTATTTACAACTCCTAATCAACAAAAGTAAAAAGCGACAACTACGACAGTCATGATAGCGTGCAGGTAGGAAAATGATTTTAATCATGTTTTACAAGAAAAATTGTCGATGGAGTAAGGGCTTATGAAGAAACTATGGAAATTATCAAGACATTTTATCGAGAGGGGTTTGTTGACAGTAGATACTGTATTGGATGAACGACATTACTATACGAAATTGAGACTAGAAGAATTGGTAACGGTTCGTCCGATCAAATGCTCATCAAAGTAGTGCCCAACTAACAAAACACTACTGTAATTTTGAGAGTATTATGATAGACCCAATAAAATTGATAGCATTTAACACCTGGGCGAACCGAAGACTTACAGACCAAGTAAGCACGTTTTCAAGTGAACTTTTTACAAAAGAATTAGGCGGAAGCTTTCCTTCCATACAACTTACCCTAGGTCATGTTCTCACATCAGATTATTTGTGGTTACAAAGGTTCAGAGGAATTCCTATTGCAGATATTCCTGCTACCTGGAATACGAACACTGTGGAATCTATAATGGGTATCTGGGCACCTATACAAGATGAAATGGAAGCAAGCGTTAGGGAATTGTCGATAAATCAAGTCCAAAAGGTGAATTTTATTACCCGGGCGGGCACCGCATATAGTCTTCCTTTTGCCGACCTGGTAGTTCATATTACAAACCACGGAACCTACCATCGGGGACAGATCGTAAATATGATTAGAATGCTAGGTGAAAAGCCAGTTAATACAGATTACTTTATTTTCTGTACGGTTAATAGTGATGCAACTAATAAATAAAAACAATGGTTTTTTATCATGCAGCTGATTTTTATTCCCTCTCGGTAAAAAGTGACTGCAGAAATGGGACCAGCAACTTTAAGCAATTTTGCTATGTTAGTTGAAAGCAGTTCTATTGCAATAGAAAGAACTTGCCGCTTTGTTGGCCAGGATGACAAGACAGGAGAAGTATAGGAGTGCGATTTAGTAAGTTTGTATAACTAACAAAACCTTTTTTGAATACAATCATAAAAATAAACAACAAGCAAGCAACTGTTATTGCAGTAATAGCTTTTATACTTACGCTCACGCTTTCGTACTATTTGCCGGGTTACACGATCACACTCAGTGGTTTGTTAGTGGTAATTTTTTTATCTGTATTTGTAAAAAGTATACAATCTACTTTAATAGCTGCAGGTATCAGCCTGGCGGTTGTCATTGGGTTTTTTCTTTTGCAAAAAGGTGAAATGGCAACAAAAGTTGTTATCGAATATTTATTCATTGTTTTTTTAGTACTGTTTACAACGTTGCTGGTGTTAACGATGAAGCGATTGAACCAGAACATGCTTTTTGAAAAGTCTCACCATGCTGCCCTCTTTGAAAATGCTACAGAAGGTATTGTCCTGACTAACCAACATGGTGTCATGATACTGGCCAACCCGGCCGCAGTTAAAATGTTTGGATACGAACCTAATGAAATGGTAGGGCATCACGTGGAGGTTTTGCTGCCGCAGAAAATTAGGGAACATCATGTAAAATTACGTGACACTTTTTATGAAGCTCCGGCACATCGCGCAATGGGTTCCGGTCGCGATTTGTATGCTCAAAAGAAAGACGGTCAGAAGTTTCCGGTAGAGGTAAGTCTGAGTTATTATTACAGGGGCGAGCAAAGATTTGTAATCGCCTTTATTGTAGATATAACTCAGCGAAAGCTGATAGAAGAAAGTATGCGACTACAGCAACAGGATAAAAGAGGCCGTAAAAAATCTCAACGATATTTTGGATAAAATAGTTCAATGCGAAAGGAAACGGTGCAGCCATTATTTTTCCTTCATCGAGTTTTCAAGTGATAGAAAATCTTCGAGAATATCACTATAAGCAAGGTTTAGCAATCGCTCTTCTTTCTCCTTCACGTTCTGTGTGATGATATGAATAAATTTTCCGGCAATGGTTATATATCTGAATATATCATTTGCAGGAATTCTTCTTTAGGTATTTGCAGCACTTCAGCCTCTTCTAAAACAATCGCCGTGTCATCATAAAAGGCATCTTCAATCAGGGCAGTATAGCCAAAGAACTGCCCTACGCTATACAAGTTGGTGATGTATTCTTTCCCATCTTCATGCACCTTTACACACTTCACTTTTCCTTTGTTCGTTGCGAAAAAGAGTTGCAAAAGCATTGATAGATATTGTCGACAAGTTTAAGGTTACAGATACAACTAAGGCAATAGAAATTTCCCGTGAAGAAATCGGTCAATATATCGGAACAGCAACGGAGTCTTTGAACAGAACTATTAGTGATTTTAAAGCTGAAGGTTTGATTGATATCAGCAAGGGGAAAATTGTGCCGATAAACATGGATAAGGTGAGGAATTTGCGGTATTAAGATACATGCAGAATTTAAAGCACCTGCTGAGGCCCCAAGAGAGTAATAGGAGTTTGAAGTTTAATAGGTCAACTAAGGCTCGTTGACTTTGGGCCTTCATCCTGGTAGCCCCATTCCTCATCATCGTTCAATTCACGGTTAATGTAGGGTGCATATTTTAAAACTGCATAAACCATCCAAACTACAAGGAATGGCGATAGAGAAAACATGAATAACGAAATGTTTAGAGGTACTTTCAGGCGCAATAAAACAGTGTAGACGATAAGGTATAAAGTAACAAATGCAGTCGCGAATTTATAGTTTTTCATCTTGTATCATTTTTACTCTTACCCTATTAAAACTATAAAAATAATACCAGAACCGGGGGAGAGTACTCCTATTTCGGCAGCATTCTTTTAATTTGTCTCCTTTAAATCAACTGGACTGAAATATTCATATTTCACATAAGTTCCTTAGTTAATATTTGTAATACCAACCTTTGTTTTTTCATAGCACCATCCTTGTGTCCAGATCACCTCGACTGCATATTTATAATTGCCTTTCTTTCGCCTTTGATTGTTTGTTACAAATTCCGATAAAGGGTTGCAGATCAGGAAGAAACGTTACGTCTTTTAGATAAGTATTATTGCGGCTGCGCACATGCAGCACCGCCGCTGAAACCAGAAGAAGCGGCAGTCGCTGTAGAGGTACTAACCACTACGTTACGCCCGTTCAAATAAGCAACTACAGCCGCTAAGTCAGATGCAGCACCTCCGTAGCCTGGCAGTCGCATGGTTCCGTCATTCCGCTGACGGACACGAATATCACCTGCTGGTATAGAACCTCCATTCGGATGGGTAAAGGTGTTTTTTAATGCTGCAGCGGTCCCTCCAATGTCTAGGCACAGAGAGGAAGTGTTCCCTGGACCAGTAACAGCGGATTGCGCAAGAATCCCGGGGTTTGTATTCGTTGTAGCCGATTTCATTTGAATATTGTTTGCAGTTAATGTAACACTATTGGTTCCATTTCCGTCTGTTCCTGCCTGTACCAGAATAGCTCTTTGTGTTCCCGAATAATCAAAGGTGTTATTGTTTACTGCCACTCTCATTATTCCACCGCCCGCATTATTTATTACCATGCCGTCAGCCGCTAATCCGCTTGCAATTGTAATAGTGTTGTTGGTAAAAGTTGCATCAAATGTAAAACCAAGATCGAATGCTGAGCCAAGCAAGCCTATGCCGACAAAATCAGCACTAGCCACACTACTTATTGTATTACTTGTTGCAATTAATTTAACCTTCGAATTATCTCCGGCACTAACTGATAGCTGATCGTTATTTCCGCTTGACGTGCTGCTTATAACGGTGAGATTCATTATTGAATTTTCATAGGCATCAGCGACAATTCCTCCGCTGAAATGATTTGTTGAACTTGCGTTATTTAATGTTATAGTAGCATTTGACGTACCGCGAATGCCGAAAAGGTAGCCGCTACCTTGATTGTTAGCCAGAACTCCTGAGCCAATAGCGCTACCTCCGGAAATGGTTAGGTTTAGTGTTCCGGATGTCGTTTGAAGATTTAAGTTATCATCACCACCACCACTGGTGTGCGATAGTATTGTGTTGGTGATGAAGCTCGTGCCGGACATATTGAAGAAATGGATGTTGTCCTCGTCCGCCTCGTTTCCAACGTTAGTAATGGTACTGTTTAGAAGTGAAAAGTCTGAAACCACATTACCATTTATTCCTTGTTCAGCACCTCCTGTAATATCAATATTATCTAATGTAACTGTGGTTACTGATTGTAAATGGATAGCAGCATTCGTAGCAAGATTGTCACCTGTAGAAAGCCCGCCGTTTGTAGCATCTAGGTCAGATGTTCCAGCATTTGTAAAAGTCATATTCTTTAATGTTATATTACTTGCAGCTATGAAACTTGCTCCACGATCTGGAGTATTTTGGATGGTTCCTCCAGTTCCATCGGTAGTACCTGTACCGGTTACTGTAAAAAATCCGCTACCAGTATTATTTAAGACAATTCCATTTACGCCTCCGGTACAATTAACCTTTTGAAAGGTGACACCACTAGCCTCAATTG
>NZ_BJYT01000042.1 GCF_007991655.1 Segetibacter aerophilus | reverse complement strand
AATGGAAGGCAGTCTTGAATATCACGTGCCTGCCGTATTACGTTTGAAAGGTGATCTTAATATTGACGCGTTAGAGTACGCCTTGAGAACAATTGTTAATCGACATGAAATACTTCGCACTGTTATCCTTGAAAAAGATGGACAGCCATACCAATTTATAAAAGATAAAGATGGGTGGCACCTTACATTGGTAGACGGAGCACGGTATAAACAGAACGATAAAAAATTAAAAGAATACACTGAAGAACTCATAAATATCCCTTTTGATTTATCAAAGGACGATATGATGCGGGGGCACTTGATAAAGTTAGGTGAACAAGATTCCGTGCTTGTGCTCACTGTACATCATATTGCTTCTGACGGATGGTCAAGATCCATTCTTGTAAGAGAGTTGGTTCAATTGTACAAAGCTTTTGCAGCAGACTTACAACCCGACCTAAAGCCGCTATCATTACAATTTGCAGACTATTCCATTTGGCAACGGAATTATCTGAATGAGAAGAATCTTGCCGAAAAACTTTCATACTGGAAAGCGAAGCTAGCAGATGTAGCTCCTCTTCAATTACCTACAGACTACGTACGCCCTTCTATACAAAGTACGCGCGGCGCTATAGAAGTGTTGTATGTTGACAAAGCACTAGCGGGACAATTGCACGAGTTGAGCCAGCAACAAGGAACCAGTTTATTCATGACTTTGTTGGCTACGTTTAATGTTCTTCTTCATCGTTACACCGGTCAAAGTGATATATGTGTTGGTGGTGGGATAGCCGGGCGTTCTCAGCACGAGGTCGAGCAGCTAATTGGATTTTTTGTAAACATGCTTTCATTTAGAAGTGATGTTCAAAGCGATCTTTCATTTTTAGAGCTATTAAAGCAGATAAGAGAAACTACCCTTGAGGCATATGCACACCAGGAAATGCCATTTGAAAAAGTGGTCGATACAATAGTTACCGAAAGAGATCTAAGCAGGAACCCGCTTTTCCAGGTTACGTTTATATTACAAAATACTCCTGACGTTCCGGAGCTTAGGTTGGGTGAAGTCGAATTTGTAATAGAAGCCTCCGAACACAATACATCGAAGTTTGACTTAACCTTTAGCATAACAGAAAAAGACTCTGAACTGGAAGTATTGGTAGAATATTGTACCGATTTGTTTAGGAAGGAAACAATTTCAAGGATGCTCGGTCATTTTAGACAATTGCTATTTTCTGTCGCAAAAGAGCCAAAGCAAAAGGTGGGTCGGCTGGAGATGATGAGCAATGACGAAAAAAACCAGTTGCTTGTAGAATTTAATAATACGCTCCTTCCTTATCCTACAGACAAATCAATTATAGATTGTTTTCAAGAGCAGGTATCCAAAACACCAAAGAGTACAGCGGTTGTATTTGATCAACTTGAATTAACCTACCAAGAACTGAATGAGCGCTCAAACCAGTTGGCTAATTACCTGGTAAAGCAAGGTGTAAAAGAGGAAACTCTTGTAGCAATATGCATAGAGCGGTCAGTGGAAATGATGGTCGGAATACTAGCAATCTTAAAAGCGGGTGGTGCGTACGTTCCGATTGACCCTACCTACCCCGAAGAAAGAATACATTTCATAGTAAAAGATTCTGCAGCGCAATTCGTTGTAACAAACGCACAGCAAGTTCAAAAGTTACAGGGCTACCAGGGAGTTGGAATAGTCAAAATAGACGAGCAATTTTCTGAAATAAGCAAAGGCTCCAAAGAAAACCTTGCTATAAATATCCATCCCCAAAACCTTGCTTATGTAATTTATACATCAGGTTCTACGGGCAAGCCAAAAGGTGCGATGATTGAGCACCGTTCAGTGGTAAATCTTATCACTACTCAGACAAAGACGTTCAATATTGATAGTACTGAAAGAATTCTCCAGTTTTCAAATTATTCGTTCGATGCCTCTGTAGAGCAAATCTTTTTGGCCCTATTTAATGGAGCCTCTCTATACTTGTTTACAGAAGGTTTGCAATTAGAAACACTGCTTTTTGAAAATTTCATAAAGGAGAAAAAAATAACGCATTTACATACCACTCCTTCATTCTTAACCAGCTTAGATCCTTATAATCTTACCGGTTTAAAAAGAGTTATTGCAGGTGGGGACTTGTGCAAAAAAGAGCTTGCAGACAAATGGAGGAATACAGCGAGTTTTTATAATGAATATGGTCCAACTGAAACTACTGTGACCGCCATTGAGTACATGGCAAATCTGGATAAAGATGAAAAAGTAAGCAACCTGCCAATTGGAAAACCAATTGGAAACGTATCCACCTATATCGTTGACCAGCATAATAATATTTGCCCTGTCGGTATTCCCGGCGAGTTATATATTGGAGGAGTGCAGGTAGGAAGAGGGTATCTAAATCGTGCTAATCTTACCGCTGAAAAATTCGTCCTTAATCCATTTGTTGCAAATTCAAAAGAAAGGCTTTACCGAACAGGCGACATTGCAAAATGGCAATCTGATGGAAACATACAATTCTTAGGAAGAATTGATGACCAGGTAAAGATCAGGGGATATAGAATTGAGATTGGGGAAATTGAAAACGTGTTGGAAGAAACGGACCTGGTTGAGGAGGCAGTGGTTATTGCTAAACCTGAAGATGAAAGTAACCTTAAACTAATAAGTTATTACGTTCCTAGTTTGGATGTTATTAAGGCAAAAGAGCGCGAATTGTATGAGAAGCAGGTTTTGACATGGAACGCACTTTACAACACGGAATACTTAGCGCCGAAATTGGACGATAGCGTTGATCCTGAATTCGACATTATTGGTTGGAACGATAGCTTTACAGGTTTACCAATCCCTGAAAAGCAAATGCAGTATTGGTTAAAAGATATTGTGGATGTTATCTTTTCTGAAAAGCCTAACAACGTGCTGGAGATCGGATGTGGTACAGGTTTGATTTATTATCAACTGGCAGGAAAGGTTAATAAATATATAGGAACAGACTTTTCTCGTTCATCGGTGGCCCAAATTCAAAACTGGATCAACAAAGGATTGAGAGATTATGGCGAGACGGAGTTATATGTATGCGCTGCCCACGAGGTGAAGATAAAAGAGGAAGAACAAATTGATACGGTAATTATAAACTCGGTTATTCAGTACTTCCCCGGCCAGGACTATATGACCAATGTTGTAAAAAACTCTATAAAAGCTTTAAAGGGTAAGGGAAGAATAATCATTGGAGACGTACGCGATTACCGTTTGTTAGAATTATTTCAAAGCCGTTTGAGCATCGAAAAGTTCCAGCATTCAGTAAGCTTGAAAGAGTTTACCTGGGCGGTAAAACAAGATGTTTCAAAGGAAGAAGAGCTTTGTTATTCACCGGATTATTTTTATCACCTTCAAACTATTTTCCCCGAAATAACACACATTAATATCCAATGGAAAACCGGTTCATATAGTAATGAACTCACTCTTTATCGTTTTAACGTAGTCATCTATGTTGGGGAGCCTGTGAAGCTAGACAACCCTGATTGGAAAGATTGGTCTGGCGAAAGCACAATTGCTAAGGCGACCGAAGAGTTTAATTCACGGATACCTGTTGTGGCTTTATCGGATGTGCCTAATCCAAGATTATGGAGGGAAAAGATTTTATCTAAAGCGATAGCGGAAAAGCAGGTGAATGTGGTTGGAGACCTGTTAGATATGGTTCAGACAGAAGACAAAGAAAGCTCCGCAATAGCAAATCTGATAGAACATGCAGAAAGTAGAGGCTACAGTTACAAGTTATTATTGGATGAGGAGCTATTCAAGGTCAACATGATTTTTGAATTAAAGCGCTCAAATAAACTCGTTTTGCAGCCCTATAAAAAAGTTGATAGTAGCAAGCATAACACATCATTTACCAATATTCCATTATTTGCTGATATAGCTTCAATCCTTCAGAAAGATATTCGTAGCATCCTGCAAAAAAGCCTGCCGGAGTACATGATCCCTGCTGATTTTGTCGCAGTTAGTCATCTGCCACTTACAAGCAATGGAAAGGTCGATCGGGCATTCTTAGCTAAAAGAGAAGAAAGAGGCGTAGTAAATAAGCAAAACTATCAACCACCTACATCTGCTGTTGAAGTTGCACTGGCAGAAATTTGGAAAGAATTATTAGGTATCGATCGCATCGGCATCTACGACAACTTCTTCGAACTTGGCGGCCATTCGCTCCTGGCTATTCGTGTAATAGCAGCTATTCGTGAGAAATGGGAAGTCGAACTCCTGGTAAAAGATATATTTGAATATTCGACAATTAGCGATTTAAGTAAGTACATTGAAATACAGTTAAACATTTATACGTTAGAAGATGATTCCGCTGAATTCGAAATAGTAACGTTGTAGATTAGATAATATAGAATAATGAATGAAAGGAGTATTATAGACTTGCTATACCTGGCGAAACAGAACAGGATAGATTTATTTTTAAATGAAGGGCAGCTACAAGTAAAGCTGCCTAAGGATAAAGCTTTTGATAAAAGTATACTGGAGCAACTAAAAGCAAATAAAGAAGAGCTAACTGCTTTCTTAAGTAAAAATGAAAGAGGCAGCATTACAAGTAATAAAATAACTAAGGCCGATCGAAATTCTTTAACTCACATTCCTTTATCATTTAGCCAGGAGAGACTATGGTTTGTGGACCAGTTGGAAGGTTCTACAAAATACCATCTGCCTGCAGTAATAAGGCTTAAAGGGCAGCTTGAAACAGCTGCCTTAAAAAGCACACTTCAAACTATTGTTGTTAGACATGAGGTTCTAAGAACAGTTATTTTGGAAGAAAATGGGCAAGGTTACCAGGAACTACTGGACGCCGACAATTGGCAATTGGAGTCGGTTGATGGATTACAGTATAAAGACGATCCTGAAAACTTACATGAATTCGTTCAAAACCTTATTGATTTCCCTTTCAACCTTTCGAAGGATTATATGCTTCGTGCTCACCTCATTATGCTTGCTAAGCAGGAGCACATTTTATTAGTAACTATCCATCACATTGCGGCTGATGCCTGGTCAATGTCGGTGCTTGTTAATGAGGTTATAGAACTTTACACTTCCTCCATTACTAAAAGGGCTGCTCGTCTTCAACCTTTACCAATTCAATATTCCGACTATGCAATCTGGCAGCGAAACCATTTACAGGGCGCCAATCTTGATAAGAAACTGAACTATTGGAAAGAAAAGTTGGAAGGCACTACGCCTTTAAATTTACCGCTCGATTATAATCGTCCTGCTGTCTGGAGCAGTCGTGGTGCAATTACACGATTTACAATCAATAAAAAATTGTCTACCTCTTTGCAGCAATTAAGCAAGCAGTACGAAAGTACCTTGTTTATGACCCTACTGGCAGCGTTCAAAATCTTGCTCCGCAGGTATTCTGGTCAAACTGATATTTGTGTGGGTACGTCGGTTGCAAATCGGTCAATGAAGGAAGTCGAGGGGTTGATAGGCTTTTTTGTAAATATGCTTGCCCTGCGAACTGAAATAAATGACCATCAAACTTTCCCCGACTTGCTACAAAAGGTGAAAACCACCACCCTTGAAGGCTATGAGAACCAGGACGCCCCTTTTGAAAAAGTGGTTGACCAGGTTATACAGCAAAGGGACATGAGCAAAAATCCTTTGATCCAGGTGATGATGATTATGCTTAATACTCCTGATGTACCTGATTTACGTTTAGGGGAATTGACATTGTCGATGGAGGATTTGCATCACACAAAAACTCTTTTTGATCTTAGTTTTTTCATTAGTGAAACTGAAGTCGGCCTTGAAGGGTGGGTAGAATATTGCACCGACATATTCAGTGAAAAGACCATCAAACAATTAATTGAAAATTTCACAGAACTTCTTACAAACATATCGGTCAATCCCATTCAAAAAGTAGGTTCAATTCCTATACTTAAGAAGTCGGAAGAACATAAATTATTGATTGAATTTAATGACAACAAAGTAGCGTACCCTGAAGATAAAAGTATTGTCAACTTGTTCGAGGAGCAGGTGTCGAAGACGCCCTTTAACCAGGCCGTTATATTTGAGGAACAAAAACTTACATATGCGGAGCTAAACGAAAGAGCTAATCATCTTGCACATTACTTAAGAACCAAAGGCGTACGAGAAGAAACGCTTGTACCCATCTGCATTGAAAGAAGTTTGGAATTAATAGTTGGTATTCTTGGTATTTTGAAAGTAGGTGGAGCATATGTACCAATTGATCCAAAATATCCTGGCCATCGAATCGGATTTATGCTGAAGGATATTTCAGCTGATATCATTCTTTGCTCTAAAAACACTAAAGATAACCTCTCTCACATATCGTATATTGATACGCTTGTTTTAGATAACGACATGGGGGTGTTTACAGCTCACGCGTCTGAAAACTTGGCAACTGCCAGTCGACCTGATAGCCTTGCTTACATAATCTACACGTCGGGATCCACCGGAACACCAAAGGGGACGATGATTGAACATAAAAGTGTAGTCAGCCTTGTAAGAGGGGTAGATTTTGTTTCTTCAACTAGTGATGACGTTTTATTGTCTACTGGATCTCCATCGTTTGATGCTACCACCTTTGAATATTGGAGTATGTTGCTAAACGGGGGTCAATTAATTCTGTGCAATGAAAACAACTTATTAGACAAGGATTTGCTAAAAGCTGAAATTCAGGAACGAGGTGTAAATAAAATGTGGTTTACTTCCAGCTGGTTCAACCAGTTAGTAGACACGGATATAACTGTCTTTGAGCAACTTAAAACAGTGCTGGTTGGAGGGGAAAAGTTGTCAGAGCAGCACATTGAAAAGATGCGTTCGATGTATCCTGCAATTAATATAATAAATGGCTACGGACCTACTGAGAATACAACGTTTTCTCTTACCTACCTGGTTAAGGAGACGGAAATAAAAAAGGCAATTCCTATAGGCAAGCCACTAGCCAATCGCAGTGCTTACATAGTTGACGAAAATGGAGAATTAGTACCCATAGGCGTAACTGGGGAGATTTGTGTTGGAGGACCTGGATTAGCAAGAGGTTATTTAAATAATGAGAGACTTACTGGCGAGAAGTTCGTATTCAATAAGTTTGGTGCCGATGAAGCTGCCAGAATGTATAAAACAGGCGATCTGGGTTGCTGGAGTGCTGACGGTAACATTCAATACCAGGGAAGGATCGACGACCAGGTGAAGATTCGAGGTTTCCGGATAGAGTTGGGGGAGATCGAAAGCGTTCTTGGAAAGTTCGATGGAATATTACAGAACGTTGTGTTAGCAAAAGAGGATAAAAATGGCAGAAAAAGATTGGTAGCCTTTGTAGTTAGCAACGGAGGTTTCAACAAAGAATCCGCAATTTCCTATTTAAGCGAAAAACTGCCCGATTACATGGTTCCGGCATTTTGGGTTGAGATGACTCAGTTGCCACTAACGTCAAACGGAAAAGTTGACAAAAAAGCATTGCCCGATCCGGAAGTGACTGAGACTGCTGTTAAGGGTTTTGCAGAAGCGTCAACAGAACTACAAAGTAAGTTGGTAAAAATTTGGCAGGATCTGCTTGACGTGGAAAGCGTAGGTATCGACGATAATTTCTTTGAGCTCGGCGGAGATTCAATTCTTGCTATTCAATTTGTAAGTCGTGCCCGAAACGTAGGTATTGAAGTGAAAGTGGCAGACGTATTTACATACCAGACGATTAGCCAATTATCTAAGTTATTAGATTCAGGAGGAATTGTGAGCCCAAAAGATGGTGGCAACAGCGAAGATTTGGCTGGCAGTTGCGGCCTTCTGCCTGTACAACAATGGTATTTCGAAACACAACAGGTGGAGCTTTCCCACTTCAATCAAAGTGTTTTGTTATCGATCGATAAATCTATTGATGAAAATATATTGAACCAGGCTATTGAGCAAATCTTAAAGCAACATGATGCCCTGAGATTTAGGTATTACCAGCAGGATGGCGAGTGGAAACAGGAGTATTCAAAAGCCAAAGTCGAGGTCAAGATAGAGGAACTTATTTACGCAGAGTCCGAAGATGCAGGCGGTCAAATTAACAAGGTGGCAGATCAGTACCAACGAAGTCTGGATATTGAAAAAGGAGAAACGGTCAGGGTCGTACTTCTAAAAACACCAGCGGCTGAAAAGTCGAACCGTCTACTTTGGATCATCCATCATCTGGTTGTAGATGGGGTCTCATGGAGATTGATTTTGGAGGAGTTTGAATCAGCTTTAGCCCAAACTGTGAGTACGGGCACAGCAACTTCACATTCTAAAACTTCTTCTTACAAACAGTGGTATGACGCTTTAGAGAAATACGGCCGAAGTAGTACTCTTTTAAAACAAACACCATATTGGAGCAAAACAGTTCAAAGCTTCAAACCTTTTGTGCCCGATTTTGACTATAGCGAAAAAGTAACGGTAGCCGAAACAAATGGATTTACCCTAAAACTAGACGCTGATGTAACGCGTAGCCTGTTAAAGGAAGTGCCACGAGTATACCATACCGAAATCAACGATATTTTATTGTGCGCATTAGCAAAAACACTTTGCAATTGGACGACGAAGGATCAGGTAGTTATCGGCTTGGAAGGCCATGGCCGCGAAGCTATTGATACCAGCATAGACATCAGCCGCACCGTAGGTTGGTTTACCAGTCTGTATCCCGTTTTAATTAACATGGTGGATACGAATGGGTGGGACAATTTGATAAAATCGGTGAAAGAGCAACTACGCCAGGTGCCAGATAAAGGCGTTGGATTTGGAGTGCTTAGGTACATCAATAAAGAAGAGTCTTTGCAGGGAAGCGAGCCTTGGGACATACAATTCAACTATTTGGGTCAGGTCGATAACGTGGTGCGCGAGAGCGCAAGACTTTCGGTTGCGTCGGAGCCAACAGGTGCAGGGCGTAGCGAAAAACAAGTAGTTAGTGAAAAACTGTCTGTAAATAGTCATATAAAAGCGGGACAATTAGTCTGCGTTTGGCGTTTTAGTAGCAAGTATTTTAGAGAAGAAACGATAAGAAATCTTGCAACGAGTTATCTACATGATCTCAGTTCTTTAGTAACTCATTGCCTTGAGCAAGGTAAAAACGGGGCCGTATATACCCCTTCCGATTATGGACTTGGCACTGCAGTTAGCTACGAAGAGTTAGACGCTTTCTTAGAGGATGAGTCCGATAACGTAATGAGTTTTTAGAGACTACTTTTCAAAGATTTTTTTAAACGAACAGTTGTTATCCCCCTCTTCTGTCCTCAGGGAGTGCAGCCTTTTCTAAAATAATTTTGTCTGAAGGATGGAATTTCGAATTATTATTATATTACGGTCCTTTAGAAAGATAGCTGCCAATTGATATGTGGATGAGTGCTTGCGACGCAACAATGGCCATATAAATTGAAGCCGGTATTAGAGGGATACGAATCCACAATGTCAATATTTTTATGGAATTACAAGAATTTGTAAATAATCTAAGGAAATCTCATTTTTCACTTACAGTCGAGGACGGTAAACTTAACCTTATTGGCGATAAGAGTAAGTTGACAAAAGATGAGATCCAGGCGATAAGAAGTAACCAGGAGATTATTGGTTTTATAAAAGAGCATAGAGATGAGCTGATTGATTATATCTCCGCCAATTCCACACCTGCCACATTTAAAAAAACAAAGGATATATCCTCCATTTACCGTTTAAGCGGTTTGCAGGAAGGGATGCTTTTTCACGGGCTTTATCATGAAAAGGCCGAAGCTTATGTAGGTCAATTTAGCTGCAATATCTCCAATGTTAATCTTGCCGCCTTCAACGATAGCTGGAATTATGTTTTAAAACAGCATAGCATACTTCGAACTGCATTTTATTACGATGCATTCAATATACCTGTTCAAGCAGTACACAAAGACGTTAAACTACCAATTGAAGTAGTAGACTTTTCGGGGATGAGCGTAGCTGATCAAGCGGAGGCAATTAGTGCTTTCGAGAAATCTGATCGTTTAAAAGGTTTTGATTTTAAAAGGCCACCGCTAATGCGCATTAGTTTTATGCGTTTAGCCGAAGACAGTTACAGGATGCTTTGGACAACTCATCACATACTTTTCGACGGATGGTCTTTGCCAATCATGATGGAGGAGTTCCTGAGCATGTACGAGTTGCTTGTTGCAGGAAAACCGATAAAGCTAAAAGGGGAAGATTTATACGAAGAATACATTCGTTACATTGAGCGAAAGGATAAAAGGCAGGCTGAGCAATATTGGCGTGATTATCTGAAAGGTGTGCAGCAAAGCACACTTTTACCGTTTATAAACACTACCAATGAACGCACAAAAGGGGTAGGATTATACAAATCTCTGTCAATAGACATACCTTCTGCTGCTACTGAAAAAATTCAAAATTTTGCGAAAGAAAACCGTTTAACTGTTAATACCATTATCCAGGGTGTTTGGTCAATTTTATTACATCGGTATACTGGCAGTAACAATGTTGTCTACGGAGTAATTGTCTCTGGTCGTCCCGATGATTTACCAGCAGTGGAACGAAGGGTCGGAATGTACATCAACACATTACCGCTTCACTCATCACTGAACAATACCACAAACATCGTGGAATGGCTCCAGGAGCAACAGGCCGATCAGGTCAAATCACGCGAACATCAGTACACCCCGTTGCACGAGACACAGAGATTAACAGGAGTACAGGGAGATCTGTTCGATACACTTTTAGTCTTTGAAAATTATCCTGTAAGTAAAATTATTTCTGCACAAAAATGGAGTTTGCATTTCGACAACGTAGAAATGCGAGAGCAGACGAATTATCCATTGACTATAGTCGTCAACAGTGCAGAACAGATCAATGTCAAATTTAGTTACAACGATCAGGTTTTAGATGAAGCCTATGTAGCACAGATAAGAGACCAGTTTGAACATGTGTTGTTACAAGTTGCAGGAGATAAGATCAATGACATTAGTGAGATAAAAGTCAATACCCCTGGTCAGGAGCAACATTTACTTTTCGAATTTAATAATACACGAGTTCTATATCCCCAAGACAAAACAATTATTGATTTGTTTGAGGAACAGGTCGAAAAAGCTCCGAAAATGGTTGCTGTTGTGTTCGAACAAAAGCAGCTAACGTATAAAGAGCTGAATGAAAAATCAAATCAATTAGCAAGGTATTTACAAAGTAGAGGAGTAGGACCGGAAACGCTAGTGCCGATATTTACTGCACGCAGTATAGAGATGCTGATAGGTATTTTGGGGATACTAAAGGCAGGAGGGGCTTATGTACCTATTGATCCTGAATATCCTACCGATAGAATAAGCTATATTCTTGATGACATTACATCTAATTGCATTGTCGCAAGTAAGGAGAGTAAAGATAGATTACCGGTTAAATTGGGACTTGAGATAATAGAATTAAGTGAAAGCAATGAGATTATCAACAGTCAGTCTACAATTAACCCTCGAACGGTTATTCAGTCGAATAATGCTGCTTATGTAATTTATACTTCAGGGTCTACTGGTAAACCCAAGGGTACAATAAATGAGCACAAAGGAATTTACAATCGTTTGCTTTGGGCAAAAAATTATTTTTCAATATCAAGTAGTGACGTTATACTGCAAAAAACTCCATATACTTTTGATGTTTCTGTCTGGGAATTATTAGGATCTGTTATTGCCGGCTCTACACTAGTTTTTGCGAAGCCTGATGGTCACAAAGACAATGAATATCTAAAAAGAATTGTCGAGGAACAAAACGTCACCATTCTGCATTTTGTTCCCTCTATGTTAGAACTTTTTTTATCCGACGTTACCAAAAGTGAAATTGGTAGGTTAAAAAAAGTTTTGTGCAGCGGCGAAGCTTTAAAGCTTTCTCAAGTTAAAACGTTCAGAAAAAGGCTGCCGGGAATAGAGTTACATAACCTTTATGGACCTACTGAAGCCGCAATCGATGTTACTTGTTGGAGTTTGCCTTCTACAAATAAAACTCTTGACTTAATTCCTATTGGCAAGCCTGTTCATAATACTCAAATATATATTTTAGATAAACAAGGACAAGTATTGCCTATAGGAGTAGTTGGAGAAGTACACATTGGGGGACGACAAGTAGGCAGAGGTTACTTAAACAAGCAAGCGTTAACAGAAGAAAAATTTATTACAGATACTTTTAGCAAAGAAGAGGGTACTAAGTTGTACAAAACGGGTGATCTGGGACGCTGGTTGTTAGATGGTAATATAGAATTCTTGGGAAGAATAGATGACCAGGTAAAAATAAGAGGATTTAGAATAGAATTGGGAGAAATAGAGACTGTGCTCCAACAAAGTGGATTGGTGCATCAGTCTGTGGTGCTAGCAAAAGAAGATGCAAAAGGGAACAAACGTTTACTGGCTTATGTAGTTGCTAATGAGGTGTTCAAGACTGATGCAGCAATTCGGTATTTGCAGGAAAGGTTACCTGACTACATGGTGCCTGCTTTCTGGGTTGAAATGGAAAAACTGCCATTAACGTCTAATGGAAAAATAGATCGGAAAGCTCTTCCTAACCCGGACATGGCTGCGCAAAAAGCTCATGAATTTATTGCCCCAAGAAATGAGACGGAACAGAAAGTTGCTGAGATATGGCAGGAGACATTGGGATTGGAAAAAGTGGGAATTCATGATAGCTTCTTTGAACTCGGTGGACATTCAATACTAGCAATGCAGGCAATTTCGTCATTACGCCGAAAGTTAAAGTTTGAGGTCGGTATAAAAGATCTTTTCGCCCGACCAACAGTAGCTTTATTAAGCGGTTACTTGAACGAACAAGGGAAAGGAAATCTATTACCAGCGATTAAAGCCGATGCACGCCCTTCAAAAATTCCTTTATCTTTTAGCCAGGAGCGTTTATGGTTTATTGACCAATTGGAGGGGAGCCGACAATATCACATGCCTGCAGTGCTAAGCATCAAAGGAAATTTGAATGTTCAAGCCCTGGAGAATACCCTAAATGATATTATAAATAGGCATGAAGTACTAAGGTCTGTAATTCGTCAGCATGAAGGGCAGCCTTATCAGCTGCCTAAAGAAATTAACCAATGGAGCTTGGAAGTCATTGACGAACGAGTTTGCGCAGAGCGCAAAAAAGACTTAAATAGCTTTATTCAAGAGCTTATTCAAAAGCCATTTGATTTGTCGGAAGATTTTATGCTTCGGGCCCACCTTATAACGATTGCTCCGCACGACTACGTTCTGGTAGTAACCCTACATCACATTGCGTCAGACGGGTGGTCGAGATCTATCCTTGTAAAAGAGCTAGTCGAAATTTACGCTTCTTATAAAAAGGGAAGAGCGGCTAATTTATCGCCTTTACCCATTCAATATGCAGACTTCGCTATATGGCAACGCTCATATCTACGAAAGGAGGTTTTAGATAAAAAAATGGAGTATTGGACTCATCAACTGGAAGGAGTCGCAACGATTAATCTGCCCACTGATTTTACACGCCCCGCCATTCAAAGTACAAATGGAGCAAGTGTAGAATTTGCTGTTTCTCAACTGGTATCAGATAAAATAAATGAACTGAACCGGGCACAAGGGACTACACTTTACATGACTCTGCTAGCGGTTTTTAAAGTTTTGCTATATCGGTATAGTGGGCAAAATGATATATGTGTTGGAACGGGTATAGCGGGAAGGCAGCAACATGAGACGGAGGGATTAATTGGCTTTTTTGTGAATACGCTTGCCATGCGCAGCCAGGTGCATGGAGAATCTATATTCTCTGATTTTTTGCAGGCGGTAAAGGCAACTACATTAGAGGCTTATGCTCACCAAGAAGTGCCATTTGAGAAAATTGTTGACGCGGTTGTTCATGAAAGGGATTTAAGCAGAAACCCACTGTTGCAGGTAACATTTATTGTTCAGAACACACCAGACATACCGCAATTAATTTTAGACGAAGTAGAACTTGGTATTTTAGAATTTGATCATATTACTTCAAGATTTGATATTAGTTTCGGTGTAAAGCCAACAGGTAATGGAATTGAGTTTTTAGTTGAATATTGTGCCGATTTGTTTTCTGCAGAAACTATTGAGCGTATGGTAGGCCACTACAAGCAATTGTTGACAGCGGTGCTTGAAGACCCGGAACAAAAAATCGACTCCTTGCTTTTAATTACTCAACATGAAGAACGTCAATTAGCTGCTTTTTCGAACGTAGGGCTTATTGCACCAACTTTAGAAGAAACCTTGGTCAGTTTGTTTGAAAAGCAGGCAGTTAAATCGCCTGATGCTATTGCTTTGGTTTTGGAAGAGCAAACAATGACTTACAAGGTTTTAAACGAAAAAGCCAATCAATTAGCCCGTTTTCTTTCAGCATCAGGTGTAGGTGCCGAGACGCTTGTACCACTATGTATTGAGCGTTCAACGGGAATGATCATAAGTATTTTAGGTATACTAAAAGCTGGAGGCGCTTATGTGCCAATCGATCCATCTTATCCTCCGGAAAGGATTGATTTTATGCTTCAAGATACTAAAGCAAATCTCGTTGTAGCTAGTGCTGATACGAGTGAACGGGTACCAAATAAATCCGGAATCTCAAAAGTAGTGATAGATGGATTTGATAAGGAATTGATAGATACGCAATCGGTTTCTAATTTATCTGTACCTGTAGAACAGGACCAGCTGGCTTACGTTATCTATACCTCAGGTTCAACGGGCAGACCTAAGGGTGTTTTAGTAGAACATCGATCCATAGCAAATTTTATTACTGCCCAATCGCAATATTTTAACATTGGTAGTATAGAACGTATTGTGCAATTTTCCAATTATTGCTTCGACGCATCAATTGAGCAAATTTTTTTAGCCTTAACTAACGGGGCTTCTTTAATTCTTTTTAAAGAGGGTTTTCAGCTTAATCCGGAACAGTTTTCAACGTTTTTAAATGAAGCCCGAGTTACTCATCTTCATTCAACGCCGTTCTTCCTTGAAAATTTAATACCTGAAAAATGTAATTTTTTAAGAAGGGTTGTGTCAGCCGGTGACCTCTGCAGACGCGAATTGGTAAACAAATGGAAAGGTGTGGCCAGTTTTTACAACAAATATGGGCCAACCGAAACGGCAATTTCAGTCTTGGAATACAAGGTGGAAATCGACTCTCTGAAGAATAGTACTTCTGTTCCAATAGGCAAGCCTGTTTCTAATGTGGCGGTCTATATTTTAAACAAAAATTATACAGTGTGCCCAATAGGTATACCTGGCGAAATTTACATAGGGGGAATTCAAGTAACGCGTGGATATCTAAACCGTCCCGATCTTACCTCAGAGAGATTTGTAGAGCATCTTTCTCCGTTTCTGCCACCACGGCTTTATAGAACAGGAGATATGGGAAGATGGTTGGCAGATGGCAACCTCGAATATTTAGGCCGTATTGATGACCAGGTAAAAGTGCACGGCTACCGGATTGAAATAGGAGAAATCGAAAGCGCGTTGAACGAACTTTCATTTGTTGATAATAGTTGCGTAGTGGTAAAAGAAGACAAAGAGACGAGAAATAATCATCTGGTTGCTTATTTTATACCAAATCAATCTGCTGTAAAACTAAAGGAAAATCAGCTTTACGACGAGCAGGTTGCAAGCTGGAAAGAGATTCATGAAAATGAATATGTATCGGCAGCTGAAAATATAGAAGACCCGGAATTTAATATTTTAGGCTGGAACGACAGTTTTACCCGAAATCCTATTCCAAAGGAGCACATGCGGGAATGGTTGATAGATATTGTCAACGTTATTTGTTCTGGCAAGGTTGAGCGGGTATTGGAGATTGGCTCCGGAAGTGGACTTATTTATTATCAATTGGCCGGAAAAGTTGCTAAATACATCGGTACTGACTTTTCGAGGGCATCAATTGAAATGATCCGTAACCGGATTAGTTTGGGGTTGCGGGATTACGGGCCAACAGAGTTGCAGGTTTCAGCAGCCCACGAAGTAAGGGTAGATGTCGGTGAAGCAATTGATACTATAGTATTGAATTCTATTATTCAGTACTTTCCTGGGCAGGGCTATCTTAGTAACGTTATAGAAAACTGCATTTCGATATTGCATGAAAAAGGGCGGATTGTAATAGGTGATGTGCGCGATTTGCGGACGTTGAAATTATTTAAAGCGAGATTAAAATTAGAAAAGCTTCCAGATTATGTAAGTATCCAGGAGTTTAATTGGGGTGTGGAACAAGACATGCTGACAGAGGAGGAACTCTGTTTCTCCCCGGAATATTTTTATGGCTTAAAAGCAAAATATCCGCAAATCTCTCATGTAGAAATCGTTTGGAAGCATGGTTCTTATATTAATGAATTGACCGCTTACCGTTTTACTGCTGTGATTTATGTTGGAATGCAAAAACAAGTATTTGAACCGGAATGGCAAATTTGGAATTCGGTAGTGGGAAGCGCAAAAGCTATTGCTCAGCTCGAAGATGGAGTTCCGGTTATTGCCATTAAGCAGATGCCCAATCCAAGGTTACAACGTGAAAGCAAGTTATTAGAAACTATTAAGAATGGATCAGCAAAGAATGTCGGCCAGCTTGCGGCAATACTTGCCGATGTAGGTGAGGCGGATGAAGTGAGTAAATTAATTACTAATGTGGAAGCGAAAGGATATAGCTACAAGCTTTTGGTGGATGAAGACCCGCTCAAACTAAACATTCTAATTGAGCAAACACCATCGGATCAATTTATCGAATTAGCTAACTATAGTACAAAAAATGTTAATGGAGAGATGGTGCCGTTAACTAATATTCCTTTATTCAACGATATCAGTTCTCAGTTGCAAAAAGATATCAAGAATCTCGTGTTGAAAAAGCTGCCGGAGTACATGCTCCCATCAAAATTTGTTGCTATTCAAAAAATGCCTTTAAATAACAATGGCAAAATTGACAGAAAATTTCTGAGCTTAATCGAAAATACGGCTTCTGATAGCCGCGGTAACTATGTAGCGCCCCGAAATGATTTAGAAAAATCAATAGCAGACATTTGGAAAAGCTTGTTAAATATTGACCAAGCTGGTATAAACGATAATTTTTTTGAGTTAGGTGGTCATTCATTGTTGGCTGTTCGTGTTATTTCTGCGATACGCAAAAGGCTTAATATAGATTTAGGTGTACGCGATATATTTTCTTATCCTACAATCAAAGAATTGGCGGTTTATTTGAAGACATTGGACAAAAGCTCGTCTTTATCTCCAATTAAAGTCGGTCCTCGTCCCGAAAATATTCCACTATCATTTAGCCAGGAACGTTTGTGGTTTATCGACCAGTTAGAGGGAAGTGTTCAATATCATATACCAGCTGTATTACGGCTGAAAGGCAAACTAAATATTCCGGCACTAAGAAATTCACTACAGGCAGTTGTTGAAAGACACGAAGTGCTAAGAACGGTGATTAAACAAGAAAAGGGGAGGGGGTACCAGTACATTCTTCCTAACGAGCAACTGGAGTTGGAGTTTGTAGACGAGAAGATATACGAGGATAGTCAAGCAGATCTGGAAAAACTTGTATTTCAAAAAATTAAAAAACCATTCGATCTTTCAAAAGATTTGATGATTCGTGCTTCCTTAATTAGGCTAGGTAACGAGGAACATTTGCTTGTTATAACGATGCATCACATAGCTTCCGACGGTTGGTCAACTTCTATTGTTGTTAAAGAGGTTATGGAGGGATACGAAAGTGGTTTAAAAGGTGAAAAAGCGCCTTTACTACCTCTTAAGTTACAATATGCAGATTTTGCTATTTGGCAACGCAATTTTTTGCGGGATGAAGTTTTGGATAACAAAATTGGGTACTGGCGGGAAAAGCTGAAAGATCTCTCTCCTTTACATATGCCGACCGATTTTCCCCGGCCAGCTATTCAAAGTACAAGAGGATCTATTGTAAATTTTAGTATTGAAAAGGATGTTGTTGATAAAATAACTACAGTAAGCAAAGAGCAGGGAGCTACATTCTTCATGACCTTGCTTACCGCTTTTAAAATTTTACTACATAAGTACACAGGGGAAGAGGATATCTGCATAGGTACGCCAGTTGCAGGCCGGTTACAGGAGGAAGTTGAAGGGCTGATAGGGTTTTTTCTTAACACGCTTGCTATCCGAACAAATCTTAATGGAAAAATTTCTTTCGTCGATTTACTTCAAGTGGTAAAAGAAACAGTTCTTGAGGCGTTTGAACACCAGGATGTCCCATTTGAAAGAGTCGTTGAAGCGGTGGCAAGTGAAAGGGATATGAGTCGAAAGCCGGTTTTCCAAGTAATGTTTGTATTGCACAACACTCCCGACATTCCAAATATTAACCTTGCTAACATTGAGTTGCATAACGAAATTCTTCCGCACACTACGTCTATGTTTGATTTTACCCTTAGTCTTAAGGAGACAAGTGGGGGGTTGCTTGGCGGCCTAGAATATTGCACAGATTTATTTGACGAGTATTCAATACAGCAACTTGTTAGGTGTTTTAAGGAGCTACTTTCATCAATTGTCGCGGAACCTAAAACTGCAGTTAGTCAGTTGAGGATTTTAAATAAGAGGCAAGAGCAGCAATTATTAGGAGATTTAAATGATGAGCAAACGGATTACAGTAAACAAAAAACTATTGTAGACCTTTTCGAGGAGCAGGTGCTGCAGACTCCCGATGCCATAGCAGTCGTTTTTGAAGATCAGCAAATCTCTTATTTACAACTAAATGAAAAAGCTAACCGATTAGGTCATTACCTTAAAAGCAAAGGGGTAAAAGAAGATCTATGTGTACCAATTTGCATCGAGCGAAGTGTTGATTTAATCGTTGGAATATTAGGTATTTTAAAAGCCGGCGGTGCGTACGTGCCAATTGATTCCGAATATCCTGCAGAAAGGATACAGTTTATGTTGAACGACGTTGCGGCCACATTAATTGTAACAAGTCAGGAAAGCAGCAAAAAACTACAAGGAGTAAATAGTTTTGAACTGGTAGAAGTAGACTCAAACGAAACCAATATAGTTAGTCAATCAAAAGACAATGTAAAAGCCTCCCTTCAACCATCAAACCTCGCTTACATTATTTACACTTCGGGCTCTACAGGAAAACCTAAAGGTGTAATGGTTGAGCATGGCAATGTAGTTAGCCTTGTAAAAGATGTGGATTACGTCTCTTTAAGGAAAGAGGATATTTTATTATCAACCGGATCACCATCTTTTGATGCTACCACTTTTGAGTATTGGGGAATGTTGCTGAACGGTGGGCAATTAGTGTTAGCTCGGGAGAACACACTACTTGACGTTACTCTACTTAAATCAGAAATTACCAAGAGAAAGGTGACAACGATGTGGTTTACCTCTAGTTGGTTTAATCAGTTAGTAGATACAGACATTTCCGTTTTCGCATCTTTAGTAACAATATTGGTTGGAGGTGAAAAGCTGTCCGAAATTCACATAGGAAAAGTTAGGCGTAGTCTCCCTGCTATAAGAATTATAAACGGTTACGGCCCAACAGAAAACACAACCTTTTCTTTAACATATCGTATAACGGATGCCAACTTCACTAATACAATTCCAATCGGCCGGCCGTTAACCAACAGAACTGTTTACATAGTTGATAAAATAAGCCAATTGGTGCCAGTTGGGGTACCCGGCGAAATATTGTTAGGCGGTGCAGGATTGTCAAGAGGTTATCTTAATCGTCCGGAATTGACTGCAGAGAAATTCATAAAAAATCCATTTAGCAAAGAAAAAGCTTCAAAGCTGTACAAAACAGGAGATTTAGGAAGATTACTGCCAAATGGTAACATTGAATACCTCGGAAGAATAGATAACCAGGTCAAAATAAGAGGCTATAGAATAGAATTGCAGGAAATTGAAAATGTATTGCAACAGAATCCGGCGGTTTCACAGTCTTTAATTGTGGCAAAAACAGACGTAGAAGGGAATAAAGTATTAGTTGGATACGTTATATCAAATGGAAAATATGATGAAAAAGGGCTAGTGTCATATTTGAAGGAGCGGTTACCCAGCTATATGATCCCTGGGTTATGGGTAGACCTTGAGAAAATGCCGCTGACAGCAAATGGAAAAGTTGACTTGAGGGCATTACCGGATCCTAAAGATACCTTTGCGGCAAAAAGGCAGGAAATTGAGAAACCGGTTACCGAAACAGAGAAAAAGCTGGTTGAAATATGGGAGGAGCTTTTGGGAGTGAGGCCGATTGGTGTCACAGATAATTTCTTTCAGTTAGGTGGACATTCGTTGATGGTGATGCAGTTAAAGTCGCTCATTCATGAAAAGCTGAAAGTTGAATTAGAAATTAAAGATTTGTTTCAATATCCTACAATAAAGGAAATAAGCAAGTTTTTAGAAATACAGTCAGATAACAGCCAACAGGGAGATTTATCTGAAGAATTTGAGCTATTGGTTATATAAAATTATAATTAGTAGTAGTAAAAATAATAGTACGAGGAATGTTTGATAAAGCGATTGACATATTATATTCAGCAAAACAAGACGGAATAGACATTGTTTTGAATGAAGAAGAGCTGCACGTTAAACTTCCAAAAAACAGAAGTTTTAATAAAGATCTTTTAGGTGAAATAAAAGGCAACAAGCAACAAATCATTGATTTTTTAAAAAGTAGTTCTAGAGTTACCGGAGATTATATTAGAATTGAAAGATTCGATAGAAATAAAATAAGCTCAATTCCCGCTTCGTTTAGTCAGCAGAGGCTGTGGTTTATCGATCAGTTGGAGGGTAGTGCAAACTATCATATTCCGGCAGTATTACGTCTGAAAGGACAAGTGCATACTGAAGCACTTGAATTTGCTTTGAAGACAGTTTTGGAAAGGCATGAGGCACTTCGTACTGTGCTAAAAGATGAAGATGGACAAGTTTACCAGCATATTTTAGATAGTAGTAGTTGGAAATTAGAAATAAGAGATGACAAAAAGTTTGCAGATCAGTTTTCATTAAATCAATTCATTGAGGCTTTCCAGTCTAAGTCTTTTGATTTGTCTTCTGACTTTATGCTGCGCGCGGTGCTTGTTACTATTTCGGATGATCAGCATATCCTTTTGGTAAACATGCATCACATCTCGTCGGATGGGTGGTCTATGTCCGTCTTGGTAAAAGAGGTGGTAGAATTATATTCCTCTTTTACTGAAAACCGTCCTGCCAGGCTTGAACCATTACCGCTACAGTACGCGGATTATTCAGTTTGGCAAACGAACCATCTGAAGGGGGACGTTTTGGATAAGAAATTGGGCTACTGGAGGAATAAGTTAGAAGGTGTAGAACCACTCATCCTGCCAACTGATTCCAGTACGAGTAGTAAGCAGTTAGGAGGAGGAACATATAAGCTTTCAGTAGACAAGAAGCTCGCAGAAGAATTACAATTGTTGAGTCAGCAAAAAGGAGCTACTCTTTTTATGACTCTGCTTACTGCTTTTAAAGTTCTCCTCTACAACTATACAAACCAGGACGACATATGTATTGGAACTCCTATTGCAGGACGGCAACAGCCGGAGGTTGCTAATTTAATCGGTAATTTTGTTAACACCCTCGCTTTAAGAAGTCACATTTCTCCTGATGCTACTTTCGACGCTTTACTACAACAAGTTCGTACTACAACTTTAGAGGCCTATCAGAACCAGGAAATTCCTTTTGAAAGAATAGTAGAGATATTACCTGTAGATAGGAATACGAATAAAAGTCCTGTTTTCCAGGTTGTGTTTGCCGTTCAAAATACTCCTGAAGTACCGGTAATACAGTTGGGTAATTTACAGCTTTCAAATAATAATTCGTCTTCTTACAATTCAACCAAATTTGATTTAACTGTAATCGTTTCTGAGACTGTTAACGGCCTTAATATAGGTATTGATTACGGTGCGAATTTGTTTGCTGCAGATACAATAGAGCGATTTGCAAATAATTTCAAAGTATTACTTACATCTATAGTTGAACAGCCGCAAAAAGAAATAAAATTCTTGAAGGCAATTTCTTCCGAGGAAGAGCAGAGGTTGTCGGTAGAGTTCAATGACACGTTTTTAGCAGCCGAAGGAAGTAAAAGTTTGATTGACTGTTTTGAAGCCCAGGTAGCTAAAACTCCTTATAACACAGCTTTACTATTTGGGGAAGAAAAGATAACGTACAAAAAGTTAGATGATCTCTCTAATCAGTTAGCTCATTTGTTAATTAGCAATGGAGTTAAAAGTGGCGATTTGGTGCCACTTTGTATTGATAGAAGCATTGAGATAATTGTTGGTATACTGGGCATCTTGAAGGCGGGCGCTACCTATGTTCCGATCGATCCAGACTATCCGGCCGAGAGAATAAATTTTATAGTACAGGATACAAAGGCAAAAATAGTAGTTACTAAAAATCTACAAGTCGGTATAGGCAACATAGGCTTTATAATTGATCTAGGAAATGGAATGAATGCCTTAAATGGTTTCTCGAAGGAGAGGCCTTTTCAGGCTTTAAATAGCAGCACTCTTGCCTATGTCATTTATACATCTGGTTCTACAGGAACACCAAAAGGGGTTTTAATTGATCAAGCCTCGGTAGTGAGTCTTGTAGCGTGGCATTTAAAGGAATTTGAGGTAACTTCTGACAGCAAAGCAACGTCTGTGGCAGGTGTTGGATTTGATGCATTTGTTTGGGAAATCTGGCCCTATTTGCTGGTTGGCGCTTCGATCAATATAATTGACAATAATACCCGCCTTTTAATCGATGCTTTGATTGCTTTATACAAATCTCAGGGTATTACCCACAGCTTTATTTCAACAGCTTTAGTGGAAGAATTTGTTGCAAAATCACGCGATGATATAAGGTCTTTAAAATTTTTACTGACAGGGGGAGATAAATTAGCCAGCATCAATCTCGCCGATATAAATTATACCCTCGTTAATAATTATGGGCCAACCGAAAACACGGTTGTTGCTACAAGCTACAAATTACCCGCGCTTATCGATACATCCACGCCTTTAATTGGTGCACCGATCTCTAACACAAAAATTTATATCACTAATAATCAGGTGCAGTTGTCTCCTATTGGAGTGTTCGGGGAAATTTGTATAGGTGGAAAAGGTTTGGCTAAAGGATATTTAAACCGGCCTGAATTAACGGCAGAAAAGTTTATAGCTAATCCGTTTAAACCTGAAGGAAGCGAGTTAATGTATAAGTCAGGAGATCTGGGACGTTGGTTGCCTAATGGGAATATAGAATTTTTAGGAAGAAAGGATGATCAAATTAAGGTCCGGGGGCATAGGGTTGAAATTGGAGAAATTGAGGCTGTTGTTTTGCAAAGCGGTTTAGTCAAGCAGGTGCTAATCTTTGTAAGGGAAGAAAATCTGGTGGGTTTTGTAATTACAGAAGAAAGGTTAGACAAAGAAGTTCTTATATCATACCTACAGAAAAAATTACCATCTTATATGGTACCTTTTTTTTGGATAGAGTTGGACCATTTCCCTTTAACGGCAAATGGAAAGATCGATAAAAAAGCCCTTCTGGAAATTGACCTAAGCCAACAGTTACAAGATCGGAAAGGCTTTGTTTCGCCGCGTAACAAAATAGAAGTAAGGTTAGCCCAAATTTGGGAACAGGTATTACATGTAAACGGTGTAGGTATTTACGATAACTTTTTTGAGTTGGGGGGTCATTCCTTGTTAGCATTGCGTCTAGTTGCAGCATTGGAAAAAGAATTCCTCGTCTCAGTTTCTATAAAGGAGGTTTTTACAAATCCGACAATTGCTGATTTATCTCTTCGCATTATCTCTTCAGGGAGATCTGCTACTCTATCAACTATTA
>NZ_BJYT01000041.1 GCF_007991655.1 Segetibacter aerophilus | reverse complement strand
CCCCTGGAAGACAGTAATTAAACCATCAGTGAAGTAATATAACGAGGAGTGCAATTTATATAACATCTAGCCTCTATTAAATGTCCCGTGGTTACCACGTTTTCTTTACAGCAACCCCTATAACATAGAAAATAAAGGACCTTTCCTTGTACATCTCTTGGAACCTAGATTAGTGTTTAGAGTTATCACCGTAAATCCAGGATTTGAAGGTATAAGGGCTGAGGGAATTTGGTACAAATGTGTTGGCTTATTATACTTGGACCAAATCCGAGAAGGGCAAGAAGACCTGCATGAAAAGATTCTGATAAGAGCTGGTTTCATCATTTTGCACCTCCGGTGGGAGGAGGAAGCAATACCGCAGCCGGTTGAACATTTTTAACTGGCGATATTGTTTTAAGATACGCAAAAATAGCTTTCAGTTCATCATCGCTCATTATGGTCGCAGACATCATCGACATTGGCGGCATAAGCGGTCTAGTGTTATCGAGACCCATCCATTTTTTCTCTTTTAGGGCTTTGAGAAATTGAGCTTCTGTCCAATTTCCTAAACCTGTTGCATCAGGAGTAAGATTTGCGGCATAGGTTATTCCCCAAGGCCCGACCCATGACGTAAAAGTTTGAGTAACCACAAGTTGTTTCTTTGCAGCTTCTTTCGAATCAAATGCGGTAGGAGGCTCTTGAGCAGGATGTCCTGAAAGCATCAGGCTCATGTCATCCTCCGGTCCATTACTGCCCATCTTTTTTGGTGTATGGCAATCGTTGCAACCTCCAATTTTTACCAAATGTTCTCCCCACTTTACTTGGCTTTCAAAACCGCTATACTGCATCTTGGCGTTAGTTGTAGAATCTGCGTTTCCGGTAGCGGTATTTTGCCGGGTGTTTTCATTGCAGGCAATCCAGACAGAAAGGCCTGAAATAAGTAAGCAAATAGCAAATAATTGTTTTCGCATGACAGATTGTTTTAATAATGAATTGGGTTTAAAAAACCAAGTATAAATTATTAATAACTATTTGTACTGTCAAGGCAAAAAAGTATTTTTTCCAAAGTAATATTTTCTCGAGCATGAAAGAAGATGAAACGCTGAACCGAAAATTTGACATTAATGGCTATTACTGCTTCTTTTGTTAAGTCAAGTATAAGAAGTTGGATCTTTGCTTCCTGTGTAGCATTGGCAGCAATGAGTTCAATAACCTTAATCAGCTACCATGTATTCTCCAATTGGAATTGAAATACATCTAGCTTCACTTGCAGCAATACCTTGTTGGTGGCTAGGAGAATTTTATGTCTTCGGATTGCTAATGTCCTGACCGAAAACGAGCTCGTACACATTATTGTCCAATATTGAAAGGTCTCTCATCAAATATTCTCGGTCCGCCAATGTAGTTTTGATAACCGCCTTGTCCTTCACAGTCTCCCAAAGGCTATCAACTTCTTCAGTCGTGATAAGCAGGCTGCCGGTAAGATTTGCCTTTGGAAAAGACTCTTCTTTCCTGTTTAAGTCTTTGCAATCCTCGGGCTCTTCCTGGGGAACAATAAACATTATCTCGACGTTTTTACCTCACAGCGAAACAAAATTGGGAAAATGGCTTTGTCCTTGAAATCCCAATACCTTTCCGTAGAATACTATTTTACGCTGTAAGTCCTTTGTCCAAAGGATAGTACTTAGTTTATGGAATCTCATATTGCCCTTTTGAGAAGAACGATTTGGTTCATAGATTAACACTTCGCAGCCTTGCTAACAACTTGAGGTGATTATGAAGTTGTGGCATTTGAAAAACGTGGGTTTCAATAACGCCAACAGCAAAATAGCAATTTAAAGTTGAATGCTATGTGGGGTTGCAAGTTTATAAAGACAAACTATTATAATTCGCTAATAACCTTAATCATTAGGGGTTTCGCCTTAAATCGACAATGATGTTTGGAATAGTTGACATGAAACGAATTTCTTTAACGGCTTTACTTACCATTTTTAAACCCTCGTTTTATTTACTTGGAAGGATGACACTTTTTCACCTAAAGTTTATAAGACACAAGAAGATTCTTAAGGCAGATCTAAAAGATTTATCGTGTTAGCTTTGTCAAAAAGGGACAAATTAAAAACAACATTTTAAGCTGTGGCATTTGAAGAACCGCCGTTTTATTAACCACAAAAGCAGAATATAAATTTTGTAGTCGAACACTTGGCTTCCGGCTCCATTTTATAAACACACTGTTAGCGGTTCGGGCATTAATTTAACGGATTCGTTTTGTCTTTGTTTTTTTGTTTACGTAATCAATAAGTTTATCATAAAAGCTCTTCTCATTGAATTGGCGATTATTTAAATCCACTTCTACTATTCTTAAATTGATTTCTTTTTCCTTTAAATATTTTACGGTCGCCAATAGTTCTTCATATTTTTTCAGATACACTAAAGTTGTTAAATAAGTGCTATCAGCAAGGCGTCCCTGTATTTCTACTTTTGATTTTAAGAACTCATAATGCCTCTCATTATCCGATAAATTATTAACTAGCTCCATAGTTTTTTCATCTATTTCATTTAATAGACTATCCAGTCTTTCTTCTGTTACATCAATTAGTTCAAAATCTAAGTATGAGCTCGGGAAAATCATTGAAAAACTATTTACTTTGTAGTATAAAGGTCCATTTTTGAAATAATCATCTCTACCTGAGATTTCGCAATTTAAATTGTCAAGGTCTTCAGGTTTGAATTGAAGGTTTGAAATCAACTTATTTTGTTTTCCATAGGGATAAAAACTTACTGAAACAAGAAAAGGTTCTTTTACTTTAAAAATGTGCCAACCTCTAAAACTCCAATTACGTTTTTTACTTTCATTTTTTATATAGGAAAGGATTTCTTTTTCTCTTAGTTTATTTGCACTTATTGCCATTCAAA
The DNA here is from genome assembly GCF_007991655.1 of Segetibacter aerophilus. Classification (GTDB taxonomy): domain Bacteria; phylum Bacteroidota; class Bacteroidia; order Chitinophagales; family Chitinophagaceae; genus Segetibacter; species Segetibacter aerophilus. The sequence goes on along the minus strand of NZ_BJYT01000041.1, from coordinate 22,226 downwards.
TAATTACGTTTTGTTTGTTTAAGTCGTTTGTGTGTGTCTGACTGTTAACGTCTACAGCTTCATGAAAGCAGGAGATTTCTATTCCGTCGCTCAACTTACTTACTGTTGTTGCCTACAGATAGTTTTGTTGAATTTATATTCTTCCGCCTTGCTTTCCTAAAGCTAATGTTGTTCCTCGCTTTTAAAATACCATGGGTCCGATTCAGAGCCCCTTTTAATTACAATTCGCTTTTCAGTCACAAGTCTTCCATCTTTAATTTCATACAGCTTATTTTCCTTAAATACCATTTTTTCAGAAAGCACGATTCGGTTTTGTTCAATTGATTGAAGAGTTACTTCAGTAAGTTGTTGTGGGGTGATGCGTCTTGGATTTGAGTATTTTGATAAAATGATTGAGTCCGCTGACATGCCGTTATTTTTAATAATGCTTAAGGTATCATAGATTGGAACGACATGAAAGTAAATGGTGTCTCCTCTTGACCTCCATGTACCTTTTGTCCAGCTTCCATGAAGGTCAAGATGCCAATTGTACTCAAAAGTGCTGTCGGCATTTAGTTGAATTTCACTGAAGAAGTGGTTCCAATAATGCCCAACTACTTTGCTCTGTCCGAACAAGTTAAATGTAAATGTAAGTATCAGTAAAAGTCCGATTGTGCAAATCTGCATAGTGTTCGAATTTCTCGTCCAATTAAGCACGGCATTAAGTGTTTTTAAAGTTGTGGCTATTGAAAAACATCAGCTTTAATTAACAGCAAAAGCAAAATAGAGATTTAAACTCGGATGCTTAGGGTTCGCCCTCAATTTTAAAAACAAATTTATTGGCGCATTCGGTTTCAAAAACACAAATATTCATTACAAATATTGTTCTCTCCCTTTTCCCAACACATTTTAAAAGCCCAAGTTTTTAGACTGCCCCAGCTTTCTCTTTCGTCATATAAAACATATCGGCTGTTCGCAACTTCAATTACTCTCCAATTGATTATGCTTAGAAGGTTTTTAGCTTGCAGTCGATTTTTTCGAAAAAGCACATAGGGAACGCAGGCTGTGTCCCAGTATTTATTTGAAATTTTAACCCTGTTAATAAACATTGAATCAATGTACTTCCAATCATCATTGTGTCGCTTGTATAGTTGATAGTATTTCTTTTCATTGGCATCAAACTCTGCCACATAATTTTTGCATACCTCTAGGAGAGCAGGAGCGTCTACAACCTCATATTGTTTTTTTACCAGTACTTTTTTGACTAATCTTTTTGTTCTTCTATCGTACACCTCAACCTCATAAAAAGAAAAAAACATATTAGTTTGCCTGTTATTGGTTAGGATATGGTTTATTCCGTTGGCTTTATCTAGATAAAAGGCTAATGTTGCAAGTTTATAAGCGCTGTCGAAACTGCACTTTATCATAGTGTTATTCGCAATCTGCCATTTGTTTGCAGCAGCTATAGAAATTAGATTAGAGATAGGAGTTGCTAATCGTTTATTAATACTACTGTTATAGGCACTCCAAAGGAAGGTGCTGTCCTTGTGGTTGTAAGTCCCTAATATCTTAATGTTGTATTTTACTAAGTAATTACCGCTTTGAATCGTTAACTGCCCTTTGCTTTGCTCAATAGAGAAACTATCAATATTTAACAAGAAATGTTCCGTGTGCCAGGAAATAACATTTGCTGCATTTTGTGTTTGTCTATGAGCAACCGCCTCTCGCAAAGCATTTTCAAAGTTCACTGTCTGGCAATACCCACTACATGTAAATAGAACGATGAAAAAAACAAAAATCGCTTTTCTTAACATGTAATAATTAAGCATTACTAATTTCGCCTAACGCTAAAGTGTTTATTAAGTTATCGCATTTGAGAAATGTTATATTTAAATAATCACAAAAACAAAATAATGATTTATAGCTGAATAGTTTGCGTCCAGTGACAATTTCATAGACATATTGTGGGGCTTCCTAAATTGTAAATAAAGTTCTTATTAATGTGCGTGATTAATTAGCTGAAGCATTAGTACGCTGCAAGGTGGTTTGGAGTCATCGATGTAACCAGGAACACCATTACGAAATCTAACATGAATGAAAGGCGCAACTCATCGCGTACAAGCGGTAAGGCCGTCTCCTGGAATGGGCATTTATTATTTTAGAAAGTTTTCCGTTCCTGTTTCAATTTGATATGGGCTGGACAACCTGTGTAACATATGCGATTTTCCACTGACCCTCTCTTTTCAACATCATAATTGACGCTGTAACGTTTAATTCAAACTGCCTGTCGTTTGTATCTGTTACACTTTCTCGAAGAGGTCCCATTATTAACACGGCATTTGTGTCTATGTTTCGAATATAAATGGTGTCGTACCAAAGAACGTGTTTCTTAATTTGCGGAGAAAACTGCCTTACGCTTGCCGTAAACTCTTCGGAGTTAAATGCCTTGCCGTTTGCAAGTATTAAGAAGTCTTTAGAATTGGAAAAATAGCTTATTGCTTTGGACATATCGTTTTCCTTGTAGGCAGCGAGATAGTCATTGAATGTAGCAAAGGCTTCCCTGTTGGCTTTAGCAGTATCGGCCTTTGGTTTGCTGAATGAATAAGAAAACGAAAGACACAAGCCAAGTGATAAAAATGTCCTTAAATATTTCTTCATGATTTTGTGATTTCAAGCGCAAAAATAAACTTCAAGGTTTCGTTATTTAATGCATAACGTTTCACTGCTTTGCAATGTGGTGGCATTGCGTGTTATGACAGCTCAAATTTATTATTGAAGTCGAATTTTATTCTTCGGTTCAGCCTTTATTCGTTACCCACCATTTTGCAAAGCCCATGTTGCCTGTGCGGCTTTCTTTTCACTTCCTCTCAATTTGTTTATATAAGGTTACTACCCCTTTTATAACTGCTTCCGGGTTTTTGTCCCAAACCTTGTGGTCCGCATTTTTTGCTACAACATATGTATGGTTTGGCATTGTCCCAAATGAATTACTGCAACTAATCCACTTTTCTTTTTCGGTCTCTTTTATCGTTGGCTGAATATTTTCAGCTCGTATCATCGTAGTCCGTGTTTTAGAAGACAGAAACTTATTTGCCATATAACCTGAAGTTGCGGTAAAATCGGTTAACACATAATACAATCCTGGCTTGTACTTTTTTATCATTTCCCAATCTTCCGTTTTAATTGATTTCACAAAATCATCTGACCATTTCTTCGTAAAAAAACAAGGCGTCGAAATATCAATGCAAACTACACCCTTTACCTTTTTAATGTTCCGGTAAGTAAATAAGGATGCATAATAACCGCCGAAAGAATGACAGACGATGAATAGTTCTTTTGAATAGCCTAACGTTTTTAAAGCCATCTCAAGATCTTTTACTTCACTCACAAAGCTGATTTTATTCGTATCAATTTCACTTTTGCCTAATCCGGCTCTGTCATAAGTAATTAATGTAGCATTGGTTTGTTTATGGATGTCAACCAATATGGGTTGCCAAACACTTCCATCATCGCCATTACCTGCCTCAAAAAGTATAGGTGTCCCTTTACCCTTAATAATATTGAAATGCAATTTATGTCCACCAACATCTATTGAAGTGTCAATAGACTGGGCTTTGACGAGATTGAAAAGAATGATGCAAATAAGCAATACTATTATCGTTTTTATCATTTCGTATTAGTAGAGTGTCATATTAGCCTTGCTGGCTATCGTAAAGTGTTTATGAAGCCGTGGCATTTAGAAAAGGTCACGTTCATTAACCACATAAGCAAAATAGTGATTTGTAGTTGAATGCTTGACCGTCAGCTAATTTTATAAAACACCCTTGTATGATGTATTTTTATTTTACCAATTCTTTTAACTTCTTTCGTGACTCCGGATTTTCTTTTAACAACAAAGCTTTTTTGAAATATTCTGCTGCCTGTGTCTTATCACCAATTGCGGCTAAATAGTCGCCATAACCATTGTAAACTATATAGGTGTTCGGAAAATTTTCTATATTCAATTTAAATAACTGCCGGGCCTTGTAATATTGTTTTTGGCCAATAAATGAACTGCCATACTCACTTACCATATCGACGGGAGGTACCATAGTATAACCAAGCATTTGTGAAACTTTCTGAAAATGATTTTTTAGTTTCTCGGCTACATTGAAGGTAGAATCAGACTCTTCTTTGTCAGAAAGTGTAAATAAATAATCTTTAAAAATAAAACGTAAGCCATCATGTTCTGTAATAAACGGCAGCGACATGTGATTGTCGTTTTTATAAAATTTAAATCCGTAACGCAGTCCGTTTTGTAGTTGGCCTTTTAAGAAATCATTCAATTCCAAAATTCCCCGAAAATGTATGCCCATGTCCGATAGGGTATCTTTTCGAACTTCGCCTGTATCTATATCCCCGTTTATCCTGCCGGACAGACTTACATACAAAGATTTACCAGATAATCTTTCTCGGGTTAATGCTTTCTTCGTTGCTTGCAGGAAACGTAGATGGTCCCACCACATACTCGGGTCAATACAAATAAAGGAATTAAACAGGCTTGTATGGTTCACAAGTATGTTCATGGCGGCTAAACCACCAAATGAATGCCCAATCAGAATTTTATAGGGCTGTGTTGGATACAAAGAGTCGATATGAGGGATCAATTCATTTTGCAAAAAAGACACAAAATTCCTCCCGCCACCTGTTGGTTTACCACCCTCTTTATTGAAAAAGGGTGGGTCTGCTTCAACATGATAAGGTGTTAAATCCCTCCTCCTATTGGTACTGGGAATCCCTACAACAATCATTTTAGGTAAAATCCAGTTCCAATCTGTTTCACCAAACTGCTGCACCAAAGCGACTACTGAAGAAAACAAGGCATTGCCATCCAACACGTATATAACCGGGTATCGCTGCTTGACCCCGTCATTCTTATTATCTGGTACATAGACCCAAACCCCTCGGTTTTCGTTCAAAATATTTGATTGAACGGTGTCAATCGTTCCAATTGTTATTTTATTATTTTGTTGCCCGAACGTTGAAAAGCAATTAAAACTTAACAATAAAATGAAAGTAAATCCTTTCATAACCGTTCTTCCGATTTATAGGTTTTTAATATCGTACAACGTTTTTCAGCTTTATGCAGTAGTGGTGTTCGTTGTTCTGTGTCTAACTACTGTTCTAAAGCTTATTAAAGATATATTGTTTATTTTTTTTTCTCCAGCCACTATTGCTAGAAGCTGTTGTTGTTCGCATGCCGTTCAGGGTTAGTGAGGAAAGGCTATTGATGCAAACAGTGTGTCTTAATACTTGGATAATTCATCCAGTAAAAAGTATTTGTGATTAAGACCTGCAATTACAACTATATTTTTTCCTCTAAACTCACTTGCAATTGTCCTGATTTGTCTCGCCATAAACTTATTGCGAAGTTCCCAAAAGACTTGTTCACTAAGGTACCAATTTGTTAATACGGGGTCAGAGCAATACCTAATTATCAATTCTTAATTGAGTCATTTTCTACTTGATATAGCTCTCTTGATTTGTCGATTATATATTTCTCATTTAACTCTTTCAATGATTTGCTAAAAATCATTTCATAACATGAATTTGACTTTACGAAGTAATTTGATAAAGTAATACTGTCTTCTGTTCTCATGTTTGCCTTCAATAGAATATTAAATACAGCCTTTGTTTTTACTTGTAAATCTCTTTTGTATTTATGTCTTTCCTTAATTAATGTGTCAAATGGAAGAACAACACAATTACTATACTTACTGGTGTATTTCTGCACTGCCAGTTGCTCTATGCTTGGTTTCCATATTCGTAAGAAATTAGCAGTACGTAGCCCGAAAACTTTTTTGAATGTCGTGCTTTCTTCCGACAGAATAACATCGGGCTTGAGACTTTTTAAATTATTGAATAATTCTCTATGACCGAAGTGTTTAGTGCCTGTATGAACCGTGCCAATTATAATAATGCTGGTAGTAATAGAGTCTGCCTGGGCAAAGGAATTTTTTAGTAGGAAAAAAAAGTAATAGCATAAAACCTTGTCTCATATTGCTAGCTTTTACGCATTCAGGTTGCGTACAACTCTTAAATAGACGCAACTAACTTTATCAAACTCCCGTTGAAACACTCTAAGCTCGTCCCTTAAATTTTTTGAATAGGTTTGTTTTTCATACATAGCGCCTTTAAAGGCGGTGGGATGCAAAAAATAGGTACTGATCATATAAAGTTTCCGGCAAAAGTTTCTTGGTGTTTGTGCATTCAAAAAACCATTGTCTTCCCTTACCAATGTCTGTTAAAGTACTTTTCCTTATGAACATAGTTAAGTGTAATTTTTGCCTATTTATGTAACAAGGGCTGTGGGTATCCAAACTATATCTATACGAACGGGGTAGGTCTATTTCGGTTTAGTTTGGTTTACCCCTGTTTGCAAAATTTTTTGATCTCAATAGCATGGGATTTATAAATTGAAAGCAATATATTTATTTTATTAAAAGTAAATATCTAATTCCGGGAAAACATTTAAAACAGATAACAGACGCATTTCGAATAAATAATTCTTGCGGCATTAACGCAATCCCTACCTAATCATTTAGGTAATTGTAAAAATGAACTATTTCACAAACTTGGCCTGCAATTGCTTGGAACCGAAAAGAAGGTTTGCAGCGTAAGTTCCTTTAGACAAATTAGGTGACTAAATAATTTGTTCTGAGTAACCAGAGCTCCAGTTTATATTGATTTTGTATACTTGCTTTCCGCTCAGTTCAAAACCGTAATTGTTCCTTTGTTATTATCTTCGGCATCAATTCTAATTTGTAATTCGTTGCCCCTAATTGGATTTGAAATAATGCCAAATGCAACTTCTCTATTGGAAACTAAGAGCTTTTGAATATCACTAACGCTTGCGTTGCCATTTTTATCTACTTGCCTAATTCTGTAATACACATAGCCGGCTTGCAACGTCGAAAAACCAGGATCAGTGAATGAATAGACATTAGCTAACGAAGCCGGAACTTTTGCAAAAGAAGTTAAAGATTGGACATTCTTTCCGCGTTGTATTTCAAAATATTCGTTGTTTAATTGGTTTATTTTCTCACCTCAATAGCATTCGCTCTGCCCCTACCAAGTATAATGGGGGTGCCATTTTTCCAGTACAACGCGGTGCCTACTCCACGGTTGCCGGCCACATAAACGTCGTTTTCAAACACTGTAATGGAGTTTGCAACAGAATAAGTAGAGTCCAATTGAGTTGGGACACCATTCTTCCAGTAAGTTGCGCGGGTAAGCCTATTCGGTCCTGCAATGCCGCCAGCAATATAAACATCATTCCCTACGATGGTTACACAATTAGCAACTGAAATTTGGCCGGGAGGTGTTAACTCAATTGGTACACCATTCTTCCAATACACAGCCCAGCCAGGACCTGAGCCTGAACCGAGGGGATAAACTTCTCCTACTACATAAATGTCAGGACCAGATACATATATAGAGTTGGCAAATCCTTTTTCTGATGAAGGACTCAAGAGATGCAAAAATGTCATTTTTCCATTTTTCCAATAGCACGGCGGCGAGCTGCCATATCCGGTTGCTAGATCTGAAGCACTACCCGCAATGTATACATCAGTGCCAGAAACGCAAATTGCTCTCGCTAGTCCATCATCTGAAGAATATGTGGGCATTTTTATAGCAGCATCCTGGTTTTTCCAGTAGATAGGAACAAACTTGTCAAAATTATTAATATAAGCACCGCCCAAAGTATAAAGATTTCCACCAGAAAGCGTGATTCCCTTTGCAGTAGGATAGGTTATCGATGGGTCAGAAAGGTCAACAGGTACGCTGTTCTTCCAATATGTTACGTTGTTTCCTGAATAACTGCCACCGCTTGAGACATATACAACGGTATCAGATACTGCCATACCGCTGCCGGATGCATAGCCAGGATGCGGCAAATGTACTTGTATACCGTTTTTCCAGTAAATGGGATAGGGTAAATACAGTGAACTCAAATCGAAGCTATCACCGGCAACGTAAACAGTTGGCGATATAACAGGTGGTGTTGTAGTTGAAAGGTTTGTGTCTTTAGTAGGAACCGGAATTGGTGGCGTGGGTGCCGGAGGATCAACTTTCGTACAGCTGAGTAAAACGATCGCAGTGACAAAAGCGGGTAGAAAAATTTTACGCATAAATAGAACTATGTCAATTCTTGATAGTTTAAAATTTCCATCTTTTCATCAGCTTGTAAGGGCCTTTACTACTGATGACGCGAATGGAGCAAGGTTATTTCAGTATCAAACACTAATAAGTATTGGCAAGTTAGTGAACGCTTTTTTAAACTGTCACTAACGTTGTTGCTGTTCATTTATTGCTGGTATTAAAATAATTGTTCAAATGTATAAGTAGGGGCGTTTTTCACCTAATAAAGTTAACACTTCATAGTATCAGAATATTCAATATGAGCAGTGTACAATTATACTCAATGAAGAAAGCCTCACATTTCTGCAAAGCTTTCGTTTTACTGACCATCACTTTGGGTAATCCTATTGTAATTCGTAAAACTAGACAAATAAACCAGCACCGAGTAAGGCGGTGAAGTGCAGGTAAGGTTATTATAGAAAGAATGAAAGTTATGTACAGCCGCACTTTCGAAGTGCACCGAGACGACATTAATTAATTATTTTGTCTTACAACGCCAAGGAAGCAGCAACGCATAGATTTAATGATATTTTAAAACTTTCATAGATGGCATTTTAGGATTTATCTTTCCTGCATGGATAAAAACGGTGAAATAATTTTTATTGACGATGACTCAGACGACCGGCAACTTTTCGAGGAGGCTTACCTAGAATTAGCGATTCCAAATCCGCTAGTGGTTTTTAAAAACGGACGTACAGCATATGAATACTTCAATAACATGAATAAATCTCTATTTCTGATAATCGCGGATATTAATATGCCAGCAATGACTGGGATAGAATTAAGAGACAAAATGCAGCAGATAGGAGAAATGAAGCAACGTGCTGTACCTTTTTTGCTCCTTACAAACGGATTGTCACCAGAAAATATTTTATATTCATATAGCCACTCTGTACAAGGCTTTTTTAGAAAGCCGTCTACTTATTCTGACCTCAAAATTCTCTTGCAAAGCATATTTACATACTGGGGAAGTTCTACCCAAGCAACCTTTTCTAACCTGCCACCACAGAGAGAAACAATCTAGGTGTTTTCCATTTATTTACCTTTCGTGGTCTAACACGCATATAGTTACCTTTGCAAGCACATGAACAACTGGAGTGTTACTACACAGAAGTTGAGTTCACTTTACAAATCTCGTACTAAGCCTCAACAATTGTAAGTTCCTAAGTTTTAGAAACTATTATTTCTGGCTTTCTTCCAATGGAGTATAATCACGGTAGTAAAAAAACTTATATATCCTCTTTAGGTCTAAGAGCTTTATAAGAATTATCCCATCGCCTATAGCTTACCTAAAACTTTTTGTTTATATGTTTCTACATTTTTTGTTTAGTTGGGTCTTCTGTTCTTTATCATATTTGTTTAACAAAACTGGAATGTTTGTTGTGCTGTCTCTAACTCAAATAGTTCCTCAAGTACATTTTTAAATATGACAATCGAACAGTACAACAACCTGCCAGACAGACAAAAGAAAGAGTTGCTAATGGATGCATCCAAGATTGATGAGCATGAAGATGAAATTTCTACTTATGAATTTTTTAGGATAGAAGATTTTTATGTGGAGGTGAGCAGAAGTGTAACATATAAATACAGAAGAATTTTAAATACATATTCTTTAAAAGACATTCCTCTCAATTATGCAGGTAGGGTAGCAGCAAATGTTATAGAAAACGACCTGAACAAACAAAATCATTGTATTTATCTTTAATCAATATGTAGGTCCGTATTGGAAGCCCTGCATTTTTGCGGGCTTTCTAATATGTAAAAAATACTTGAAAAATGATGAACAAAAATAATAGCAATCAGTCACCAGTGTAGGTTAATAGCATCGTTGTTGTACTAATTCCAGTGTCCTCTTACTTATTGTTACAAGAATTTTTGACATCGTAAAAGTGGTGTAGCAAGCTTTTTCGGTCTTAACTATTTGCGTAATTAATTTAAGCTCATCTAAGGTTGATAAAGGGATAATTTCCTGCAATTGCTCTAATGTATAGGTAGGTATATTGGCCATAATCTTAAAGGTACAGGGTATTATAATGCAGTATAAAATCCGGTTTAGACAGTATTAAAAAACCTTGCATTTCTGCAAGACTCTTCAAATTGACCCCCTATAGTAATAAATATACCGCTTTAATCAACTGCCAACTACAAATAATGGGTTATGAACTCCTTGGAACTAAATATCTTCTTACAGGAAAAAAGATGGGCCGCAACCCAAACTATGTGCTTTTAATCTTTCCTTAGAGAGAAAATATCTTAACCCCTTATTAGTTGTTAACCTTTTTAATAGTATGCAGGAAAAAGAACGAGTTAAACTAGCCGAATCAACTAGAATAGCAATGTATATCAATAAGGAACTATTAGCAAATAAAAAAAGTTTCTTGAGGCGGTATCTTCTAACCAAAGCCGCTTGTACCTACAAGACTTGAACGAAAAGATAGACTGCCTATGCCGCAAAGAGTGCCTTTACCTAGGGGCAGCAAAATCTTTATTAAGGATGGTGAGAAATAGTGTGCTTGCTACTCTTTTTACTGGAAGGAATTATAAGAATCCTTGCAGAGATGCGAGACTTTTTTAATTGCATATTAAAATTCGTATAGTCTGTGTTGTGGATATGAATGACGAGTTATCATACTTACTTGAAGAGCTACAAACACTTATTCCACATGCTAACTTTGAAAAATTGAAACACTTGACGTTAGCGATTCAAAAAGAAAGGCGTTTATATAGTGAGATAACTTTTTCACGTGTATTAAAGTTAATTACAAGAAGGAATTTGGAAATTAAGCCACCCCTTTAGTTAATGTAGATTTCGTGGTCTACTGTTATATGCTTACATCGGTTTTTAATTAGGGAAGTGCTTATTGTTTCTTACTTTGGCGGCAGGACGCTCTTTAAAAAATAGCTTTCCCCTCTTTGTTATTAATAGGACGTCTGCCTAGTTTGCCTTACAACTCCTTGCTTCCTCTTGACTTATCTAGTCATTGATGTTTTCTTCCATTTCAAGTAAAACCCTCTCTAGTTTCTTCCAGTTTCATAGAAAATTATTATTTGTTTCAATCACCTGGCGGCAGTTTAGGGAAGAGTTTTTCTTTAACTGATAGAAGTAATTTTAACAAAGATTAGCGCTTTTCATGGAGACTTTTAATGCATCAATGATGGCGATAAACATTGACATAGAACAAATTGGTAAAAAAGTGGGAATATTTTAGATGTATTACACATAGAAAGGCGGCAATTTTAGAAATAGAGTCAATTGAAATAGTTATCAAAGCATGTTGTCAAGCAATTTAGGACCACATGCAATATTTTATAGACAGGCAGTTTGAACTTGCCCTAGAGCAAAAACGCCAGAAAGAAAAAAGAGTAGATGATAGTTAGACCTTAGTACTTCGGCTTATCCCCCTTGGGCTTTGTTAGCCTGAAAATTTGCGCATTAAATTTTCTAGAGGTCCTCTCCTAAATTTCCTGCTCCATAGAACGCTAAATGCTACACTAACCAAAAAAAACAAGGATGAAAAAGCGAAAATATGGGCAGGTGAACTTGGCATTCCTGATTGCAAGAAACCTGTGTACTTTTTACCCGTTAAAGATTGGAAAGTAATCATACCAATTGTCAAATGCACAACATAATGCGTAAGGGTCATTTTCCCTGTTTCTGCTAACCACTGAAGCGGCGTGTTATGAGAAAATTTGTCACCAAGCCAAATACAAATAGTAATAACCAATAAACCAAATGAAGCAGTAATAATCATAAACGGCAAATAAGGTGGAAAATAATCGTACATAATGTAATCCAAAATGTTACGCTTGAATTGTTTGTACAGTGCATACTGCCTAAGCCGTTCAAATAACAGGAATAGAGTCAACCCAATTAAGAAAACTGTTTTCTTAACTTTTTTGTTCCGCCAATTAAGCCTGCCCAACCACATACCCAACAGAAAATATGCAATCCAAGGAAAAATGGAGTTCCAACCATTATAAAATGTGTTTCTTAAAAATCCTTTTATTGTCCAAAAGTCCGCGTACTTAAAAGTGGTCAAATCCCAACTTGTGAAGATTGGGATAATGAAAAGCAAGATGTGAAATATTAAAATTGTACTTACGGCGCCGATTAACAAATATCTTTTTTGGACAAATAGCATGAATGCAGCGATATGCATATAGCCGCCATAAAAATGAAGGATGTCACCTGCCCACCAATTATAAAGCAATAGTCCGATAGCAAACAAAAACCATGAACGCTTTAAAATGATTGATTTGAATTTTTCTTTTTCTTCAAGTAAATTATTATTGACATTGTAGGTCATTAATGAAACTCCCATTCCTGCACACATAATAAAAATAGCTGTTGAATTTCCTGTAAACAAGTATAGAAATTGTCCAAGAAAAGATGTGTCTTGTAAGGACACCGAAGCAAAAATTAAAGTTTACTATAAACATCCCGAATATCGCATATGCCCTTGCTATGTCAAACCCAAGTATTGTCGCATTCATTTGTTTGTTAGTTTAATATTTTGGGTGTCTCCTTTAGCCTTGCACATAAGTTTTTTAGCTTTATGCATTAGTGGTATTCATTGTTCTAATGTCCAACTACTGAAAAATGGTTAATTAAAAATATTGTGTTTAACTCAATTCCTAAAGCCACTATTGCATAAAGCCATTGTTGTGGCAGTGCTTCCGTCATTTTTATTCTCACTAGTTATTTTTACTATCCAATTTGCACAATCTACGGCGTCAAGAATGTTCCAACTGTGAAAACCCTTTCCTTTGGTGGTAATGTATTCTGCACTTTGGTTTCCAATCCCTGCAAGAAATTTACTCAACTTCTCCAAATCAAAAGCATTGATGTCCTCGTACTGCAACTGCTCACAATAGGTCTTTCGTACAAAATCCAAATCGGGTTCGCTGTACAGGCGAACCGGTATTGATTTTAGCAACTTTGCATTGCCGCCATCTTCTTTGTTTGCTGAAAACGCTGAATATTTTAAGTATCGGTCAGGCTGTTGTGCTGGTGAGCCATTCATTATCCGGAGCAAATACTTTTTAATGAAATCACCCTCTTTCCTTATCAATTTATTTTGGCATTCGTATTGAAGCTTGTTTTCAGCCGACTTGTACATTCGGTTCAAATCCAAAGGTGGGTCGATTGCAAATACACCATGCAACAATTTGGTGCTGTCACTCGCCAGAAAGTGTTCTGCATACCCAATGGCGATGGCGCCACCGGCGGACAGGCCTCCAAGAATGAAATGCAAGCTATTGGAATTGTACCGTTTTGACTGGATGGCAATGAGTTCGCTGACTTGTGCAAGGGTATAATCATCAGCAAGCAAGGCTTGATGCAGTTGGGGTACGATAGTGACAAAGCCCTTCTCTGCCAAAAGGTGCGGGAGCGCTGTTTTTTCAAAAATGCTTTGCGGACTTTCGCCCCATCCTGGCAAAAGGACAAGAATGCCTTTAACGTCCCCTTTCGGTTCCATGTAGCAATAAGAAAACGTTTCGCTGTTAACTGCACCCTTATCTTTCTTGATTGTCTGGCCAGATGCAATCTTGACATATGTAAGGAAACTTAAAAAAAGAATGATTGGTGAGTATTTCATTTATGAGTATGTGTCATATCGTAAACGTCTCTGGGCATAGCTACCCGCCTTAAAGTGTTTATGAAGTTGTGGCAATTGAAAAAACTTCGGCTACAATTAACCATAGAAGTAAAATAGTGATTTATGGTTGAATGCTCACGTTCCGCCACAATTTTATAAACATACTGTTAGCAGCTGCCTTTATTCTCTTTGAATAAGTTCAATTACATGTTCGGCTTCTTTGCCGCACCAACTAATGTAACGTCAACAAACTCTAGGGACTTCACCATTTCTTTAACAGTTTCCTTATATTTCTTAAAATGAGACGTCGCGATATGTGAATTATACGCGGTGCTATCAGCATAAATTTCCAGAATGGTTATGTTTGAGGGATCACTCTTGTCAGCAACAGCGTAATAGGTTAGAACGCCAAGCTCAAGGCGAACAGCTGTTGCCATCTGTTCTTTTAATGCGGTATTATACTTTCCCAGTTGCAAAGGATCTACTTTAATCCGTGCAAGTCTCACCATTTGTTTCTTTTCTTGTGCCATGGCCTTACCATTAAACAAAAGAGTAAAAATAAGCAGTGCAATTACTGTCAAAGTTGATTTAATTGAATATTGACCTTTTGGAAACGTCTTAAATGTTTTCATGAAAAATATAAAAGCTTTTTCAGGTGAAATGGAACTGTATTAATTTACGTAGTTTTTTCAAGGTTGCCGCTAATTCTTAAATAAACAAAACTTACTTAAAAATTCTCATTGTGTAAAAGGTCACATTATAACTGAGATTCAAACTTTTGCAATTGCGTTTTAGATGTTGAGGAAATATTAAAAGCCTAGATTGTCAACACGTAGAACGCAACTTTAAATACAAGTCTATTTACATAATTTTAAGTAATCATTTTACTGTTGGCTTTACTCTTTAATGGCTTAACATTACTCAAATCAATGCTTTAAATGCATGTTCATCATTTCTTCCGATTTCTTGTGTAAATTCAGCTGCAACATAACGACAATGATTACAGGAGATGTAAAGGAATATCAAAAGCAATAAAATTCTACACTGCAACAAATTCTTTAGGAATGTTGAAACCTTTTAAAATTCGCTGTAACTGCTGCTGCTGATCTTCCGTCAATTCTTTTAATTGAGCTTCGGTTATTGTTGTTCCACTAACTTGAATAAAATTATTCTGCTGATTTCTTATCGATGTTTTAGGACGTTTTTCAGAGGTCACTTCAAGAAATAGCCGGGCTGCTTTCATATCTCCATTAGTTGCAAATTTGTAGCAATGGGACAACAACCTTTCTCGCATCAGGAAAAACTCCTGTTGTCTCTGCTTATAATAACCGCTTTCAAAATATTCGCTAATATGTTTTTCCACTCCTTTATTACTAACCCCCCTTTTTCTACAATTTCCGACCGAGCCGCTAATCTATTTTTTTCTCGTGTAATAGGATCAAGAGCATTTACAATAATAACATGATCAACTTCCCATAAATTATCTTTTGTAGTCTCATCTAATACATTTTCGTATCCTATCAATAAACCTTTCTCTATCCTGAAATTTAAGTTCGTTTACAGCTAATCGAACAGTTTTTTTATACAAATTCTGCTTTTCTTTAGGAAATTTCTCAAAATGGTTAGACTGACATTTTTCTCCATAAATAACATCAACAATAAAACCTTTTGAAATTAAGACTAACCTGCTATTATTCTTTTTGCACTGTAAACTTTTTATCCTCTCTTGCTTTAAAAATCAAATTTACTCCTAGTCTTTCCTCCTTGCATTGAAACTTTCTTTACTTTTTGTTTGGACATTTAAATCGTTTAATTTTTTAACAACCTTAATCCTTAAGGATTTTACTCTTTTATTAGACCTTTCAAAGCCTTAGGAACCCCTAGAGTCCATCTCAGCTCATTCATCTTCCACTGTTTCAGATGAAGCCTTTTGAACCTGCAAGGCTTGTTCGTTAAGACTCCATTATATGTCCGTCGCCCCCTTTTAGCAGTTTTTTCGATAGTCTTTGAATGTTTATCTAATCTCCAGTAACTATCATTATACGGGTTCATCTTTGACGTTTGCTGACAATCATAGTATAGTCGATTTTTATAGGCTTGCCGGCACTTGAAAATTTCCGAATCATATGCTTTAAAAAGTATTCTGCACTTCCTGTCCGATTGCGGGCATTGGAGGTAAAGCACTTTTCCTTTACCTATGTTGCTATGAATTTCATTAAGGAAAAGTTTATAATTATAATCTGTCTTTTGCCCTGAGCTATTTGTCATTGTGTAAATCAACTGAACATATCTCTTGCTTATTTCATTAAGATAACTACAGACCACTTTAATACATCCACAGCTAGAACCATTTTGATTAGACCAGCTAAGGATAGTGGAAATTTGCTTTCCCTTAATTAGATACGATCTCAAACTTTCATATACTGTCCATGCTCCAGTTGAAGGTCTACCCATAGTTTTTTAATCTTTATCTATCTATTAAATCTATTATTAAAGCTCTACATCGTTAAGTAATCCACAGTGTCGTTGATTAGTTTCAAACCATAGTTTGTCTATAATGTTTCATTTAATTCTTATATCTAAATCCTGAAAAGAAATTGCTGTTATTATATTTTTTGAAAACAGCTAAATAACCCATAACTATCCTCACTTTAGCGTAGCTGTTATACCAATATGATGCTGACTTATACCCCAATAGCTTTCCAAATTCCGTATTGTTTACACCTATTACTTGTAAAAACTTTTTGAACTCCGGTTTCAAATGAAGATGCCATTCTAACAACTGTTAGAAAGATTAGGTGTATTGGTACGTTTTGTTCTGGCTCTAATAAATGAGTGCTTCATAGTATTAATTACAATTCCGAAATCATTGAGATAAAACCAGCGAAGTACTTAAAAATAACGCCCTACACCAATGGGGGAGATATTGACTGCCTTGTTTATTTTTGACTGGGGTAATTTGGATTGTGTTTGAAATGTTTACCTTCTATGTAAAAAAGCCAATTCTAACTATCAAATGAGCGTAGCGATCGACTTTGAAACTTTTTGTAATAATCTCATAATTCCCACTCCAAACGCTCGTAAGATTAGAATTTTCCTTATATGTGATTATGCATACCTTCAAAGTCAATATTTATGGCAAATTCTATTTCTACCTCGGTTAGTGTTGATGCTTTATACTTAGCCTTTTTTGATGCACTTCCTGGTAGCAGCATTCTGCTTCAAAACAATCCGCCAACGTTTACGATTTTAGCCGCTACAGCAAAATATTTGAAGGACACGGGCAGCAATAAAGAACACTTAATTGGTAAGGGTATTTTTGAAGCATTTCCAGCGAACCCTAATGATTCTAGGGATACAGGTGCAAGGGATCTGAAAAATTCGCTAACAAAGGTACATCAAGACAAAAAGTCGCACCAGCTTCCAATGCAGCGATATGATCTAAGGAATGAAGATGGAAGCTTTACAGAGCATTACTGGCAAGCCGAAAATAATCCTGTTTCTTCATCACCAGGTGAAATTGCTTATATCATTCATACAGCAGAAGACATCACAGCAAAAATAAAGTTTGAACAACAGAAAGAAAAGCTCAAGGGCCTTGAACTGGCTCAAAATATTTTTCTACGGGCACCGATGATTATTGGAATATTACGTGGAGAAAAGCATGTGTTAGAGTTGGCAAATGAAGAGGCATTAAGGTTTTGGAACAAGACCGAAGACATTATTGGTAAACCGCTCCTAGAGGGCATACCCGAATTACAGGGACAGGACGTTTTTTATAAAATTGACCGGGTTTTTAAAACAGGGCAAACCTATTACGGAACTGAAGTGCTTATCAATTCTAAAGACGGGTTAAAAGAAGGAGCTCGTTATTTTGACATTTATTACAAACCCTTCCACGATACGGGGCAGCGCAGTGTCAGTGGAGTTTTCACCCTATCCTATGATGTAACGGAAAAGGTGTTAGCAAAACGGACAATAGAAGAAAGCGACCAGCAACTAAAAGACATGGTATCTAAGGCCCCAATCGGTTTATGCGTAATTGAAGCACCTTCGCTCATGGGTCAGATAGTTAATCAACGCTTTGTAGAGATTGCGGGTAAGCCAATCGAGTCTATTGTCGGTAACATGTACTGGGATACGTTTGCTGAAGTAAGAGAATCTTACGAAAAGGAATTAAAAAGAGTGGTGGAAGAAGGTATTGCTTATCATGCTGAGGAAGTAGAGTTGATGCTGATCCGATATGGCAAGAAAGAAAAAGTGCACGTTAGCTTTGTGTATGAACCTATGAAAGATGCTACAGGTACGGTAAGGAAAGTTGCCATCTGGGTAGTCGATAACACATTAAAAGTTGCTGACCGCAAAAAAATAGAAGAAAGTGAAGAAATCCTTCGCAATATTATAGTACAGTCTCCTATTGCAATGTCAATCCTTAAAGGCCCAACTCATATCGTTGAAATTGCTAATGATCGGATGTTTGAAATATGGGGACGAGGACAGGAAGAACTTTTGAACAAACCAATATTCGAAGGCTTACCAGAGGTGCAAAACCAAGGGTATGAACAGCTGTTGAATAATGTTTTTACCACTGGCGAACGTTATACCGCTGATGGTAGCCCTGTTACACTTCCCCGCAACGGCGGTATTGAATTAGCCTACATCAATTTCTTATATGAGCCATACAGAGATGCAAATGGTGCTATATCGGGTATTATGGCGGTCGCAATGGATGTGACAGATCAGGTACTAGCACGGATGAAAGTGGAAGAAAGCAATAAAGAGTTTCAATTTGTTACTGACTTTATGCCCCAGATGATTTGGGTAACCCGACCGGACGGGTATCACTACTACTATAACAAACAATGGTATGATTATACAGGGCTGACTTATGAAGAAACTGAAGGGCAGGGGTGGAACGCCGTGTTTCATCCCGACGATCAGGAACTGGCATGGAAACATTGGCGACACAGCTTGGAAACGGGTGATCCATACGAAATCGAATATCGTTGTAGACGTTTTGATGGACAGTATAGGTGGGTCCTTGGTAGAGCTTTGCCATTAAAAGACGATGCAGGTAATATTTTGAAATGGTTTGGTACTTGCACGGATATAGATGATCAAAAAAGAGAAGCCCAGCTGTTGGAAGAAAAGGTAAAGGAGCGAACCATTGAATTGGAAAGCCAGAAGAAAGAACTGGAGCGATCAAATGCGCATTTAGAAGATTTTGCTTATGCTGCTTCCCATGACCTTAAGGAACCAGTAAGAAAAATTAGAACTTTTTCGGATAAGTTGAAAAATAAGTTTCAAGGCAGGATGTCAGAAGATGATCAACACTACTTTGAACGTATGCAGAGAGCAACCGATCGAATGCAACTACTAATAGACGATCTTCTAGAATATTCACATGTTTCCGCTTCAACCAGAGCGAAAGAGGAAATAGATTTGAATAGAAAAGTAGCAACGGTTCTTGAGGATCTCGAACTAGACATTGCTGAAAATAACGCAAAGGTTATAGTCAATAAGTTACCTGTCATACTGGGACATAGAATGCAAATGCAACAGCTTTTTCAAAATTTAATAACCAATGCACTTAAGTTTCGAAAACCTAACGTTAGTCCAGAAATTCGTATTTGTTCTGAACTTGTAAGCGGACAAAGCCTTACTTCTTTTAATATAAGTGAGAACTGGAATGACGAGTTGTATCACGTGATTGAAATCTCGGACAACGGCATCGGTTTTGAGCAAGAGTATGCCGAGAGGATTTTTAAAATGTTTCAGCGGTTACACGGAAAAGCAGAATATGAAGGGACTGGCATTGGACTAGCAATAGTAAAAAAGGTAGTGGAAAACCACAATGGATTTATTACAGCTGAAAGTAAGCTTGGTGAGGGAGCAAGATTCAAAGTAATTCTTCCTGCTGACATTTAGCTAATGACGCAACGATTTAACCGAAAAAAGCCTGATGCAGAAGCATTAGCCTAACAATTAAATCGCCCAGTAAGCACTAGTTCAGATGAAGTAAACAAAAAATACAAAAGCCCCACATTTAGCAAGGCTTTTATACAATAACTATACAAGTAAACAAATGAGGACACTAATATATTGCTTTCTTTTGCTTGTTCAAATTAATCCCATTTTTGAGATTATTAATGACTCTTGTAGGGGTTTAGGAAAATAGCAATCGGAAGAGGAAACAGGTCCTTTGAATTCAAGACTGTAAGTTACACTGACCCGGAAAATTAAGACATGGTGCAGCCAAACGAATTGAAGCTCAATTTGCCTATGGCACTTTCCAATGGCATTCTGTCCACTACGACAAGCGTGTGGGAGATTTTAGTTGCAAGTAAAAATGGCGAAGTAGACACAGTAAAGAAAATGGTTGAAAAATGTCTCGAATTAATTTATGCCCAATATAACTATACACCACCAATTCATTTCGCAGTTAGGGAAGGTCATATAGAATTAGTCAAATTTTTATTGGCACGTGGAGCATATGCACCTCAATATAAAATTTATCCCTTCCAAGACACACTGCAAGTTGTTGCAGAAGATCGAGGCTACAATGAAATCGCAGCACTGCTGAATGAATATACTGCTAACAGCTCCTTGCATAAATTCACCGGTGATAATGGGGAGATTTTTTATGACAGAACTGAATTGCAAAGAGAATTTGAAAAGTCGGTTTATGATGAAGATTTAGCAAAGACAGAACAAATATTGAAACAGCATCCTGAGTTTGCAAAAGATGAAAGTTACTTCTGGGGTGAAGGGATTTTAACTTTTGCGGCAAAAGCAAACAATCGTGCAATGGTTGATCTTTTGATTAGCTTCAGCGCAAAAGTTCCTGATATTTTAAAGTGGACACAATTCTACTACTTTGCGCATGACGAAGCTGCTGCCTTCATGATGGAAAAAGGAATGAACCCAAACACCGATATGGCACAAAAAGGAAATATACTCAAAGCGCAACTGCTTATAAAATACGGAGCGGAACTAAACACGCTTGACGAAGAGTATGGCTCAACCCCTTTAGGCATGGCGGCAAGAATCAAGGGTTAGAGAAATTATTTGGATTTTTGAAAAAAATGGAATCATAATAGAGTAGTAATCCTAATATTCTTACCTTTATTCTGCTTGTCGTAAAATAATAAGCGATGTCCCCCACACATAAGGAAGAGCAGAAATGTTTTCCTTTTTTTGCCTTAAATATGCACTATCAAAGCACTGCTCGATTACAAAGAATGTCTTTCAATTTCCATCTCTATATTGGTAACAAACGCTAAACTTACTCATTAAAATTATTGCTTAAGTTTCGAGTAAGTTTTTTTTGAAAGATGCCACTCAGGAAAAATAGTAAAAATGTGCTCGCCGTTGATTTATACTTGTTAGTCCTAATCACTAGGACAATCAGAAAGCAGGTATGAAAATCTACTGCTATTAAGAGCCATGATAGATATGGCTAATAGGAAAAATTAACGAACTTATTTAGCAGCAAATTTTATAAGATTGAGATGGTTAAGAAATGATTAAGTTTTCGGTTATGTATTGGAAATACTAAGATATATTCAGATATTACATCTCACATTTTCCTAATAAAATTCTTCACCTGCTTATCAGTAATTTGTTGGAGTTTTTTTCTTATCACCGGGGTTATCTATAAAAGAAAGGCTCACTTTTTCTCTTTCCTATAGGGAAGTCTTTCGCCCCCCACCAGTTGCTATTCCTTTTTTTCACTATGTCTATTGCTTCCTTAGCAATACATTCATTATTGGAACTAGGGACAACTGGAAGCCTCGCAGAAATGCGGGGCTTTTAATGGGAGCAACAAACGGATTTAGAAAGCCCCAAACTATCTTTAGTTATCAAATAATACTTTTAAAAGTGGTAGGCTTGGAAAAAAATAAAAAGCTACCCCAATGGGAAGAAAGTTAAAAAATGTCTTTTTTGACTATTAAAACCAAAGACCCCTCCTTAATAGAAGAGGCCTTTTAGTGGATATTCGCCCCCCTCGAATAACTCATTAATAAAAATATATTGACATTACATAAACTCATAATTTTATTCAAAAACATTTTGTTTTTTTTTACTTCGTAAAGCTTTTTAGTAGAATGTTGAGCAGTGACTTAAAATAGATTCGAATTTTAATATTACTCCTGCTTGTCGCTCAGCGTTCTATGACCTTACAAAGTTATCTTTCAAGTAGTGTACGGGGACTTATCACTTAGTTACAAAGAGCTGGAGCATTTAATTCCTCAAGCAGACTCTGAAGAGTTAAAATCATTATTGCTACTGTCTATAAAGAACGACCATTATAGGAAGATAAATTTATCTCGAATACTCAGGCTACTTACAAAAAGAGATCTTGAACTGAAAGATGAGCCGCGTAAAAACCTAAGCCGTCGCCATCTCTATCATAAATAGCTAAAATTGTCGGTACAAATGATATAATTATTTGCCTTCCAAGGG
>NZ_BJYT01000040.1 GCF_007991655.1 Segetibacter aerophilus | reverse complement strand
CCCTCTTGCAGTGCATGCACAGCCCAGCCCCGGAGGCGACCCGGATGTTCCCATTGACGGAGGCCTCTCTATATTGCTGGCAGCAGGAGTAGGTTACGTAGCAAAAAAAGGATATGAAAAGAGAAAGAAAAATGCAGAAGAGAAAAAACATTAGGGTCAGTACTACACCATCATTAAAAAAAGGTAGGAAAAGATTTCCTACCTTTTTTTGTCCCTATGTCAAACGACTTATCTGATATGTGCATCACATCAAATCTTCGATAATCTTTTTCGAAGACTCAAAGCCAAGGTGATGGTATCCTCTAATACCAAGGCGTTGTGCGGCATCGACCAGATAAATGCGATCGTCAAAATAAATACATTCGTTAGGGGCGGCTTGAACAACTCCTAAAGCCAAACGAAAAATTCCAGGGTCTGGCTTACGCATCCCTACCTCGCAGGAAGAAATAAAAGCATCGAAGCAGTTGTGTAACTGAAACTTCTTCACCCTATAATCATTCAACTCCTTTCCTTCATTATTTATAGAAACAATTTTTAAATTACTGTTGTTCTTTTTTAATTCGATCAGCCAGCTAAGCATACCCGTCAATTCAACGGAGCGTGAAAACATAAACGCTTTAAAATCTTCTCGTGTAAAAACACGTGTTTTATCAAAGACAACAATATCCAAATATTCATCCAATGTAATTCTTCCGATTTCGTAAACGTTGAAAATGAAGTTGTGTTTGGCTTCCATTTCCATGAAATCAATCCCAAACTCTGCTGCTGCTTTTTGTCGCGAGTCATGTCCCCAACCATTTGTTAACAGCACGCCGCCAACATCAAGAAACATAATTTTGAAAGGATTTTTACCCATAGTGTTAGATATAATTGGTGTTGATTTATTTGGAAAATGTGTTCGTCAAATAGAATATTTAGCGGCTTTACGAAATAACTCCCTAAATGGTCTAAACCAGGTTAGCCGCTCAGCGTAATCTGTCATCGCTTACTTTTGATGTAACCTTTTAAACTCACTCAACCGTACACTGATCTTGCCCACGAGCACGAAGTTAACAGTTTTAAATATGCAGACATTTAGATATATAATTAAGTCGTTGGTGTTTTTCGTCGTTCAATTTTTATTTTTAAAACAAGGTTTTGCTCAAACTGATAAGAAGCTAGCAGTTAAACTGCAGGAACTCGTTGGTAGTTTTAATGGCCGTGCAGGTATCTATGTTCAAAACCTTAAAACCGGTAAGACGGTCGCCATTAATGCCGATACATTATTTCCTACAGCTAGTATGATTAAAGTTAGTATTCAATGCGGTCTGATGGACAAGATTGAAAAGGGTGAACTGCAATACAATCAGAAGTTAGTTTATAAAGACTCTCTTTTATATCCTGGTGAAGATATTTTAGGTTCTTTTAAAGATGGAGATACAATTCAACTAAGTAAAGTCGCATTATTGATGATCACTATGAGTGATAACACTGCAAGTCTCTGGCTGCAGAAGTTGGTAGGGGGAGAATACATCAACAATTGGTTGCAGCAAAATGGGTTCGTGAACACCAGGGTAAATTCAAGGGTTGCAGGTAGGGAAGCAATGAGAAAAACTTTTGGATGGGGAGTTACAACTCCCAGGGAAATGTGCCAGCTTTTTACAATGATTGAGGAAGGCAAAGCAGTGAGCAAAGCGGCAAGCGAAAGAATGTCGCGAAATCTTGCGCGGATCTATTGGGATGAAAGTGCCTTATCACAAATACCGCCTCATATTCGTTCCACATCCAAGCAGGGTGCCGTTGATGACTCGCGTTCTGAAACTGTCTTTGTAAATGCACCCCATGGTAATTATGTTTTTAGCATCATTACCAAAAATTTAAAAGATCAAAGTTGGAAGCCCGGCAACGAAGCTTGGACACTAATAAGAAAAGTATCTGCTTTGTTATGGAATTATTACGAGCCTGAAAGTAAATGGCAACCACCAATGGGGATTGAGAAATATATGCTGAATGAATAAAAAACTCTAAGCTACTATAAGCTTATTACGGAAACTTTGATTGTAACTTATTTTATGTCTATCTGGTTCTGCTTATCGATCACTATCACTGGCTTTTCTTTCAAAAGCTCTACTTTGCCTGTTACACACACACCTCTTTCTTTCAAATCTTTCTCGGGTTTGTAATCAAAAAACTTCCTTTTTTCGCCCCAAATAATAAAGGTGAGTGTGGCGTTAGGATTATGGGAAGAAGTAAATAAATAAGTTGGACTGCCTTTAGCATTCTCCTCGAAATTAGTATCAAAAATTTTCGTGCAAACCTTTACCGTATCACCTATGTTGTCTTTTGCTTCTTCAACTTTTATTTCTTTTTGAGAATAAGCTGAAATTGAAAACGATAAAGCACATAGACCAATCAATAGAGTTTTCATATGTCGTATTTGATGCATTTCGGAGAGTTGATGTAAGTTAATATTTTTACCTATCGCTAAATTTATTGTCAAGAACATTGTTATTGAATAGCGTTCTTTTCTCTTCTCTAGCCCTTTTATATCTCAGCTTCTGATCGTTTCTAATATTGTTTACCTTGTTAAAGAATGTTTAACATTACTGTGTTAGCGGCGATTTTAAACGTGCTTTGGTTAAAGAACTTCTACTTTTATTGATTTTCAACTATTTGCAAGCGTTTTCTTTATTCTAGTAGAAGGCATTCATAGTGTTATTACACAAATTATTCCTTCCTTACATTGATGGTAGTTCTCGCAAAAATCTTATGTTTTATAATTGTTGGATATTTGGAAATTAGGAGTACGATTTTTGAGAACAATTGCGAAACTAAAAAAGCCTGTTATTTGAAATATACTTTTTACACTACCGGCGTTTATTGTTTAATATTTCAAATCATTTAAATGAAATTGCTTTTTTCAGTAATCCTAACTTTCATTGCCGTTATAGCAATTGGTCAGCCACTCCGACTTCATTTGTTAGGCGGGTTTTCTAACTACAACGGGGACCTTCAGCCAAAAAGAATTACGCTTCAACAAGCGAAGGGAGCCATTGGAGCGGGATTAACCTATGATATTACTGATCACTTCGTGGGACGGATTGACGGAATTATCGCTTCTGTTGGTGCTGATGATAAGCGTAGTAAAAAACCAGATTTGCTAGCAAGGAATCTAAATTTCACGAGTCGTATTTACGAGCTGTCCTTGTTGGGAGAGTACAATCTTTTTAGTCTTAATGACCATAAATTTACCCCTTATGCTTTTGGTGGAATCGGAATTTTTCATTTCAGCCCCTATACTTTCGATGCTGTAGGAAACAAGGTCTTCTTGGCACCCTTAAGTACAGAGGGTCAAGGTTTTTTTCCTGGTAAAAAGGATTATAAAAGAACCGATCTCACTGTTCCTATTGGAGGTGGAGTAAAGTACGCTTTGTCCGATGACCTACATGTAGGTTTTGAGTTAGGACTAAGAGTATTAAGAACTGATTATTTGGATGACGTGAGCAATGTTTATATCGACAGGAATACGTTGTTAAATGAAAGGGGACAGACAGCAGTAGATTTTGCTTTTAGGGGCGATGAGTTAAAAGATAATCCTACGCCTTATCCGGAATTTGGGGCAAAACGAGGTAATCATAAAGTAAACGACTTCTATTACTTTGGTTTGTTTAGACTTGATTTTAGAATCAATTCATCAAGCTCAGGAGGTGGAGGACGAAGAGGGTTAAACTGCCCGCCTAAGTTTTAAAAACAGATA
The DNA here is from genome assembly GCF_007991655.1 of Segetibacter aerophilus. Classification (GTDB taxonomy): domain Bacteria; phylum Bacteroidota; class Bacteroidia; order Chitinophagales; family Chitinophagaceae; genus Segetibacter; species Segetibacter aerophilus. Next base: position 22,199 of record NZ_BJYT01000040.1, on the reverse strand, counting down.
AGCTCCTATCGGGGCTTTTTTTCTACATCAGTAATAAAGGCGGAGAATATATTACCCAGGCAAGAAATTTAAAAGTACCTACATAGTTACTTCCGGGCATCTGTTGATCCACCTTAAATACAACGAGAAATCTTAGAAGAAATACGGAAGGAAGGAGAAGCGGGATAAAAGATGAAAGATTGTATGGAAAAGGTCTTAAAAAAAGTAAGAGGCTCAAAGAATTGAGCCTCCTTTTCAACCCTAAACCCTTAAAAAACATGAATAATATTTACAAAATCATGCCAGTTTCTACTGCTCTGCTAACTTCATAGAAAAAAATGAAAAAGTATATAGCAGCAGTCTTTTCACTTTTATCATTGAATTCATTTTTATCCTGTAAAAACCACAACTCTTTGAAAACTGCTCCAAATAACAAAAGCTTGCTTTGGGAAATATCTGGTAACGACTTGCCCAAACCATCTTATTTTTTTGGAACAATGCACCTGATGTGTGCAGAAGATGCCGAATTAACTGAAACAATAAAATCACTTATAAAAAACGTTGATCAAGTTTATCTCGAGGTTGATTTGGATAATGCATCAGAACTCCTGGCAGGCATCTTAGAGTTGAGAAGTAAAAACGGGCAAACGCTACATTCGTCTCTTAGTTTAAATGATTATAACAGGATAAAAGATTTCTTCGAAAAGTTTCAGCCTTCCATCCCTTTTTCTGTTTTAGAGCTGCAACCTCCGTTGATGATCTCCGCCAGCTTGTTTGAACTCTTGTTGCCATGTGAAAGAAAGAATGGATTAGAGATTAAAATTATTGACGAAGCATACAGAGAAAAGAAAGAAACAAAAGGGCTGGAGACAGTTGCTTTTCAAAGCAGCATTTTTGATAGTATTCCTTACGAAGACCAGGCGAGGGATCTTGTAAAGTCAATTGACAGTTTGGAAAAAAACCGAAAGGCAATGTATGAAATGCTTCGGGTGTATAAAGAGCAGGATATTGAGAAACTATATACTTTAAGTGTTAGTGAAGAAAATAGCATTGGCAATTATATGGACTTGCTTCTATTTAAAAGGAACTATAATTGGGTTGATAGGTTTCCCGCAATTGCAAAAGAGAAGTCAACATTATTTGCTGTTGGCGCAGGACATCTGGGTGGACAAAAAGGAGTGTTGCAATTATTAAGAGCGGCAGGTTATTCAGTAAGGCCACTTGCAAATAAAAAGTGACCTCCGTTGACAGGAGATTTCAAAACTGATCAAAGAAAATTTGTGGATATTGGCATTAAACAACAAGGGTTATTTAGAAGAACTTATCCTCGTTTAATAACCCTTGTTAAAAGATGCAAACTAATTTAACTGAGGATCCACTTCTAGCTCAGTGCCTACTTCGCTGTAATTTTTTATAACGTTATATAAAGTATCCCTTTCTACAGGTTCTCTTTTCACCTGTTTAATAAGCGTAACCAACTCTTTCGTACTCATTGTCGGCGTCTGCTCTTCGCTGCCTGCCATAGAATAGATTTTAGTAGAATCGTCAATTGTACCATCAATATCATTTACCCCGAACGACAATGCGAGTTGTGCATTTTGTCGTCCAAGCATAGGCCAGTAGGCTTTTAAATGAGGGAAGTTGTCCATGTACAAGCGTGCAATTGCATACATCCTCATGTCTTCGACAATGCTGCTTTCCGCGACGTTGCTCATAGCGTTATCGCGGTTCCTAAATTTTAGGGGGATAAATGTATTGAAACCATGTGTTTCATCCTGTAACTGCCGCAGTCTCTCCATATGATCGACCCTATGCCAGAACTTCTCAATATGGCCGTAAAGCATGGTCGCGTTACTTTGAATTCCCATTAAATGTGCTGCCTTATGTATACGAAGCCACCCCTCTGCATCCACTTTGTCGTCGCATATTTGTGACCTGATTTCAGGATGAAAGATTTCTGCACCACCACCTGGCAAAGATTGCAAGCCTGCTTCCTTCATTCTGCTTAGCCCTTCTTCGGTAGTCACTTTCGCTTTTCTAAACATGTAATCTAACTCCACAGGGGTGAAACCTTTTACATGTAAATCAGGGCGATGATTTTTTATTTCACGTATAACATTCGTAAAAAATGAAAGGTCCATTTTTGGATGAACGCCACCAACAATGTGTACTTCTGTTACTGGCTGCCCGTCATACTTTTTTACGATGTTAAGCATGTCATTTACGCCTAATTCCCAACCTTCTTCCCGATGGGCATAAAGCCTCGAGTACGAACAGAAGTTACAGGAGAAGACGCAGATGTTAGTAGGCTCGATATGAAAGTTACGATTGAAGTAAGTTTTGTTTCCGTGCAGATCTTCTCTTACCCAGTTTGCAAGAGCACCAACATAAGAGAGCGATGCTTGCTCAAATAACAATACGCCATCATCAAAAGTTATTCTTTGCTTATTTAAAATCTTTTCACCAATATTTTTCAGGTCTTTATTTTCTTCTGAGGAAATAAGATGTTCAATAGGAGAGTGACTAGCCAACATTTGAAACAATATTAAGGCACAAATTTACACCATTAATAATAGTGGATATCACAAAGCGCAACGGTAAAATTTGTAAGGCAAAGGTTTAAGCCTTTAATTATAAGTTTTAAGTTATCGACAACAAATATCATTTTAAAACATTTTGCTGCAACAGCAAATTCACTCAAAAAAGCTTCAAACCTTAAAGTGTGGCTTGTTGCTATTTCTTATCTTCCAGTTTTAAATAATCCTGCATGAGTATTAAGTTGCGCCTCATATTTATGAGTTTTCTACAGTTCTTTATATGGGGCTCTTGGTTGATAACAATTGGCGCATATTGGTTTCAAACCAAACAATGGTCGGGCGCACAGTTCGGCGCTATCTTTTCGACGATGGGCATTGCAGCTATATTTATGCCTTCCATTATGGGCATCGTTGCCGACAAGTGGGTTAATGCAGAAAAATTATATGGCTTACTTCATATCCTTGGTGGAGTTGTGCTTTTTACCGTACCTATGGTTAATGACCCTGGAACCATGTTTTGGGTCATGCTTTTAAACATGATGTTTTATATGCCTACCCTTGCGTTATCAATTGCAGTTGCCTACTCGGTCTTGAAGAGCAGGGGAGGAGATGTTGTAAAAGATTATCCACCTGTAAGAGTATGGGGAACCGTTGGATTTATAGTTGCACTTTGGGTAGTTAGCCTGCTTCATATAGAAACTTCTGCGAGCCAGTTTTATGTCGCTTCTGCCGCTTCATTCGTACTTGGTTTGTATTCTTTCACATTACCAAAATGTCCGCCGCAATTAGGAAAGCATGAAAACAAAACTTTGTTTGATGCTTTAGGGCTGCATTCTTTTAAGCTATTTAGAAATTCCAAAATGGCGATCTTCTTTTTGTTTGCCATGTTACTGGGAGCAGCGCTTCAGTTGACTAATGCTTATGGAGATACTTTCTTGCATGACTTTGCTACTGTAGATGTTTATAAAGAAACTATAGCCGTCAAATATCCTGCAATCATAATGTCAATCTCCCAGATCTCTGAAACGCTGTTCATTCTGGCCATTCCTTTTTTCCTAAGAAGATTTGGGATCAAGCAAGTAATGTTTTTTAGTATGATTGCCTGGGTTCTAAGGTTTGGCCTTTTTGCATATGGAAATCCGGGAGATGGATTATGGATGATTATTTTATCGTGTATAGTCTATGGGATGGCGTTTGACTTTTTCAATATTTCAGGTTCTTTATTCGTCGAAACTCAAACAGATCCTGCTATTAGGGCCAGCGCACAAGGTTTGTTTATGATGATGACGAATGGATTTGGAGCAGTGCTCGGTAGTTCTTTAAGCGGGATTATTATTCAGAAGTATTTTACAAACCCAGATAACACTAAAGAATGGCACAGCATCTGGATTTGTTTTGCCCTATACGCTTTAGTAATTGCCATATTATTTATTGTGCTATTTAAGCACAAGCATAATCCAAGCGAGATAAAGACAGCTCATCCCGAACCGCTGCTTACAGTAGAATAGCATGTTCATATACTTATAGTTTATGCCATCCTTCAGGTATTAAATCCCTCGTATTTAACCGGGTATTATTAAACCACCGTTTAGGAGCAATAACCATTTTATTTGGATTGGGATTAAGCCATGAGGCCCACCAGCTAAAAGAACTGTTGGCAATGATGTTATGCTTGCACCGACTCATGAGATAGAAGTCTTCGTAGTGATTTTTTGATATGGTGCCTGAAACAAATTTTACAGTCTTCGTAAACTTTAAATTGCTTTTCACCCAATTGATATCATCTGAAAAAATAAAAAAAATAGGGTCTTTTGTGATGGAAGAAATCTTGTCAATTGAGTGTTGATAATAGTCTTTGTCTAAACTGCCATGATATTCTTTAACGGCGTTATTTGTATAATCTCCTCTTCTCACATGGATCGAAACACTATTGATTGAGCTAAATTGTTCTGCAGAGGCTTTTACATTCGCAACCAACTCATGCTTCAATTCGAAATCGTGTCGCACAATATTTTCAATGTGCTTGAAATATTTCTCGCTTTGCCTGTATCCTTTTAAGTAAATATGACTTCCACTATTAAAAAAATTGTTGTCAAACAGCAATTGCTTCTCATTGTAGATAGTTCGCTTATGTGAAGGACTTACTTTCTCCAGGTATTTCTTAAAAACATTTTGCTTTTGAATGTTTTCAATTTCCTCGTACGATGCAATAGCAGGAGGCCGGCTTATATTGTTTAGTTCGTAAGCCCTTAACGTCCCTATTTCTTCATCCGGTTGTCGTAGTTCTGTGAGATCAACCTTTACATCCACCCCATGATGCGTCGCCAGGCTTAAGCCTGCTGCGTATTGAAACAACTGGTTTCCAAGACCGCCTTTCAGCTGGACGATTATCATAACTGCGTTTTGATATAAATGTCACCAAAAGATGTATTGATAAAGCTAGTTGTCTTAACTATGTCAGTAAACTCCTCATAATTCTTCCATTCTTGCAACTCCAAACGCATTGACTCGCCGATGCTGTAATTATAAACGGCTGCAGGTGAAAGTGTATTCAGATAGTTTAAGCATTCTAAATTCTGTTCCTGCATTTCAGGCACGCAGTATTCAATAGACATGAGGGGTATTTTGCTTTTAAGTCCTTTCAGAACTTGCAACTCAAATCCCTCAACGTCTATTTTGCAAAAGCGCGGGTTGCCATATTTTTTAATAAGTGTCTCTAGTGTTAAAACGGGCACCTTAATAGTGCGCTCCCACCTACTAAACTTAAAGCGGTTTTTAGTCCTTTTTGCAAAGTCCTCGCTAAAGGTTGATATAGTGCTGTCATTTGATATTAGCATTTCTAACTCTCCAATGTCTTCGCTTAGCCCTACATTTTCGATCTGTATTTTATTTCCGAAATTAGTTTTTAGAATTTCTACACACGATGGCTGAGGTTCGATCGCAACTACTTTTGCACCACACTCTAGAAATGCTCGCACTCGATTTCCTACATTTGCTCCTACGTCAAACACAAGGTCACCTTCTTTTAGAAATTGCCGGTAAAAATTGATGCGTAAAGGAAGAAGCTTTTCTTCAAGATCTTTTTGATCTTTCTCAAACTTTCTCTGCCGATATCTTTTTAAGGAGGAAAATATTTGATCCTTTATTAGTTGTCTTAATCGTGCCATAGACTATGATTTTTATAGTTAAGAGCACCTTTAGTACAAAAGATAAATTTTTCGAAGAAATGAAGACAATAATCTGTTGGATTAACAGATGAATTATCGCTACTACTTTTTTTCCTCTCCTTGATAATGTTATTAAAAAACTTAATTATGCTTCTGAGCGAATACATGAATCCCATGAGCCAACATTTCATTCGAACTGTCACCTTTTGCCGAAAAGTGTTGAAGCCTCAGTAATAGTAAATGGGTTAGAATTTTATCAAAGAAGGATATTTTTATTCCTGCATATTCTTTTGCCATTCTTTTAATTCTTCTTATTTCCTGTCCTAAATGTTCAAAGTAATTTCCATTCATTCTTAAGTCTAATATTTCGTAGCCGAAGTTTTTTAAATGATGTTCATAAAAAAAACGGTTGAACCCCGAGGCAAAGTGATAGGGCGCAAAGTGAGTTAGGCTGGTAAAAGGTGCTGTAACCAAGAGGTAGCCCCCTGGTTTTAATAAACGATTTAGTTCTTTGAAAGCGGCAACCGGGTCAGGAACATGTTCGAACACTTCCGTGCACATGATAGCATCAAAAGTTGCGTCTGGCCGGGGAATACTCGTTATATCAGAAACAATGTCAAGCTTTGAATTGTCCCAAGTGCCAGTTTGTAGACCTACATCACCCACTCCTTCGTATTTCCCAAAATCCTGCGCGATATAATTTAAGTGTTTACAAAATTTTTTAAATTGACTTTCCCCTGCACCTGCATCTAATATCGTTAAACCGGCAGGTATCCTTTTTAAAGTTTGTTCAATCCAATCAACGCGATTAGACTCGTTTGTTGTCCCAATTTTAAACATAGTAATATAATAGGTTTATACCTTTTTAAACCAAAAACAGCCACAACCATAATTCTGTTCGCCCACCAGTTGAGGGTTTGCATTCGCGATTAAGCCGCCGGCATCCGGGATCAAGGAAAACTCAATTAACTGCAAAGGGGAAAAGTAGTCCAGAATTTGTTCATAACTATAGATTCTGTGTGCGTTAAACTCTATTCTCGATCTTCCTACGGGAGTCGCAAATAAAAGATCTCCACCTGGTTTTACTATCCTTTTTAACTCGGAAATTGCTTTCAAATCGCCTTTCGGATCTAATGGATCTCCATATCTGCCCAGCCCAATATGTTCAACAGTGTGCATACACGAAATAGAAGGCTGAGAGTCTGTCTGAAAAGGTAAAGTATTCAAATCGGCAAATCCAGACTCCCAGTTGGTGAGTTCCAGATTAGCGGGGCGATAATCATAGAATTTGACAGGTATAAATGCTGACACAATAGAACCGAAACTTAATATAGACGAGAAATCAACATGGTAATCAGGTTTTGTTTTCGCTAAAATTCGGGCTGCCCAGGCTGGGTGATAGATGTAGTGATGATCAAAAGGTGTTTGTTTTATCTTGTCGGTAAGGCAGGGATAAATGTTTTTAGAGGAGACAGAAAAGCGATTGTCGTTGTTTTTCCTGAAACGGCGTAGTTCTGAAAGGAACTCAAAGGAACGTGCAATCTTTTTAGGAAAGCGAATAAGAATGTCCTTCGCGAGTTGAACTGTATGATTTTTTAAATACATTACTTGGCCGTGTTTCTGTCAAAAATAAAGGCAAAACAATTCTTTTTTGAAGTTTAGTTTTTGGCCTATAAAGGTTGAAACTAAAAAAGCATGGTATGGAGAGATAAAATAGTTATAGATAAACTTGGTCCGTCTGACGGATAAATCAGAAAATTCTACAAACAAAAAGAGCAGGCAATAATGCCTGCTCTTTTACTTAAAAAAATATATTATAGATGAGACTGTATCTTCTTATCTAAAACTGATTTCGGAACGGCTCCGATTTGTTTGTCAACTACTTTACCGCCTTTTACAAAAAGAATAGCTGGAATAGAAGTAATACCATAGTTAACGCTTAATGTTGGGTTTTGGTCAACATTTACTTTTCCTATGTTTACACGTCCTGTGTATTCTTTTGATAGCTCTTCTACAACAGGTCCGATAGCGCGACAAGGTCCGCACCATTCAGCCCAAAAATCTATTACTGTAAGTTTATCGCTATCTAAAACAGTCGATTGAAAGTTCGCGTCTGTGAATTCTAAAGCCATAAAAAATATTTTAAAAGTTTGATTTAATTTAATTGTAGTTATTACTACTTCTAAGAAGAAACAAATTTACAGCCAATACCGGAAATATGCTTTTTTGACTTTTCCATCTACCTTAATTTGACCTTTTATGGCAGTTTTATGACTGATAAGAACATTCCCAATATTAAAAAGCAGTGAACTTCTCGCATATGGGTAGTAAAAAAAACAGCCGGCATTGCCGGCTGTTTTTTTTACTAGTTAAATTCTAAAATTACTTATCCCACCACAGCTTGTCGGACTGGGAGTTCGCTCCGGGAACATTTTTTCCATTCTTGCTTCTTTCACCGGTAGGGTACGCCAGTCTCCTAATAAAAGTATTAAGAGCGGCATTTTGGGGAAGCGTAAAATCTTTATAAGCATAATCAAAACGGCGGGCATCATTCCATGCTTCGGGGTTAAGATAAGTGGCCACATATTTCTCTTTAAAAATCATTGCCCGAGTTAAGTTAGCGGCCCCAACGGAAGCGGCAGCCAGGTAAGCTGTCCTCTCTGCGCCAAGTGGCACCTGTAGCTTGTCCATGTTTGCGTTAATGCCAGCAAGGTAAGCCGCATAGGCGCGAGTAGGATTGGTTGCTAAGGCAGCCTCAGCCTCAATGAATTTAATTTCAGCATAAGTCACGATTAAGATGGGAGCAACATCACTTGTCCAGGGTGAACTAATAGCGACATAGTTTTCGTCTTTAACAGTATTATTTCCAGGAGGACGATTGCCTGCACCGTTTACGGTACCGATAAACGTTCCCGTAACAGTAGGATCAGTGATCTTTCTAATTCTTGGGTCAAAGACACCATATGTGGTACTGTTTAGCTGGTCAATAAACTGTTCTGATAGCCAGCCGCCTAGTGTAAGGCTTGCGTTGTTTCTTGCTACCTGCGCCCAGGGATTTCTCAACAGGAAGGATGACATTCCTGCGTCATCTGCGTTAGACTTATAGGAGTTATCTACCGCTGCCAGTACTGCTGAAGCATTATAACTGCTTGTCTTACTAACCTTAATCAACAGCCGAGCTTTTAGTGCATAAGCTGTCTGCAGCCATTTTGGCCTCGAGCCCGCGTGAATTAAATCACTTCCTGCAGCAAGTTTTATGGTTGCATCTGTTTTGCTTAATTGAGTGATTGCAGAATCAAGTAAAGCAACACTCGTTTTATATAATTCTTCCTGGGAATCATATTTAGGCGTAAGGGTGTTGAGATTAAACGCATCGGAGAAAGGTGCGTCGCCCCACATATCAGTAACAAGACTGACATGATAAGATAACAAAACATTTGCAACACCGAGGTATTCACTTGATCCCTGTTGGATAGCTAAATTTTTAAGATCTGAGATATCAGCCATTGCAAAATACAAAGCGTCCCAGGTACCAGTATTATCAACTTCCTGGTAAATGTCTGTCGCCGCGGCAGCAGACGGATTGGCCAAGTATTGAACATAATTAGAAGTAATACTTCCTACATTAAAATTATTAATACCTGTCTTGTGAGTAGCAGTACTCAATAATGAAGGCAGGGAGGGAGTGGTGACCTGGTTTGGATTGCTGTTTAGATCGAAGTAATCTTTTTTGCAGCCTTGTAGTCCAACAAAACCGGAGAGAATAAGGAAGAATAAGAATTTATATTTGTTTCGCATATTTGTCTTGTTTAGAAACCAACATTAAGGGTAAATAAAAATGAACGTGCAGCAGGATAGGTGAAACCTGCAGACCCGTCCACATTGCTGCCGGCATCAGCGGAAACAGATTCCGGATCGAGACCAAAGTATTTTGTATGAAGAAATAAATTGTTTCCTGTAACAGATACCGTTGCGTTCTTAATTACATTTTTATGTAACCATCCGTCAGGAAGCGAATAAGCCAAACTTGCTGAGCGCAAACGGATCCATGAAGCATCCTGAACAAATGGTTCAGAGATAGCACGATAGTAATTGCGATAATAACCTTCACCATAATTAACTCCATCAGGTCCTGTGGCCTGCCCCAACCAAACGCGTTTTGTATTAGGTGTTCCGTCAGCCAGTACTCCTTCAAACACTTTAAATTCTCTTCGGTCTGCTGTGTAATCAGCAATACCGAAAGCTGCATAAAAGTTCTCAAGGCGATTGAATTTTTCAAATCCCCAACGAGCGTCGATTAATGTAGAGAGGGTTAGATTTTTATAGGAAAAACTATTAGTCAATCCACCTATCCAGTCAGGCTGAGAATTACCTAAAAGTTTCTGGCTTGAAACAGGAGCTAAAAGCGGGAAGCCGTTTGCACCAATAACCATTGGTTTCGATTTATCCGTTCTTATAGGGTCTTCCTTTCCTGATCCATAATAACGAACGAAGTGCGTACCGTAAATATTTCCATAAGCTTCGCCGGGAATAAGCTTCATAGTTACGGGCGAATTCAGATAACCCCCACTTGCTCCACCGTAAGGAATTTCAGTAAGTCCTTCACGAATGCTAAGAACCTTATTTCTGTTAGCTGAAAAATTCAAACTGGCATCCCATGAGAAATTAGAAGTTTTTACCGGAGTACCACGAAGTATAAGTTCTACACCTTTGTTACGCATACTACCCGAATTAACAGCGGCTCGCACATAACCTGTGGCAGAAGAAACGTTCACGTTTATAATCTGGTCTTTACTAATAGAGTGGTAATAAGTCGCATCAAAACTTAAGCGGTTATTGAAGAAACTCATTTCCAAGCCACCTTCTATTGTATTGGTAAACTCGGGACGCAGGTTAGGATCACCTAAGTTAGATCCTCTTGTAAAGCCGGTAGTTCCGGCAGGTAGGCTGGTATAAGCACCATACCCTGTTGAAGTACTATAAGGCAAGGCGTCTTTACCAATCTTAGCATAAGACACTCTCGCTTTAGCACTACTAATGTATTTAGGCAGATTGATATGTTCCGACACCAAATAGCTTAAGCTGACAGAAGGGTAGAAGAAAGAATTGTTTGGCTTACGGAGCGAAGAAGTAATATCGTTTCTTCCTGTGACTGATAAGAAAAGATAGCTTTTGTAATCAAAGGTTGCTTCTCCGAAAATACCCATTAACCTGTATTGACTTGAGTTATCATTTGCTTGCAGCACTGCAGCATTTCTTAGGTTAAACCAATCAAACACATTTAGCTTAGAACCAAGTACCCCTCTCGATGTTGTCTTTCTATCCAATAACTCATGTCCAAGACGTAAAGTTGATGAAATGTCTTTACTTAGTTTTGAAGAAATTGTCGCAATAAAGGTTGAATTGATCGCTCTAAAATTTGTATTGTATTCCCCTACAAAGCCTTCTTCGTTGTCGTACGTTCTCTCCCCTGTAATACCACGTAGTCCGGGAGCGGTACGAAAGCGATTTTCAGAATAGGTATCACCGCCAACACGATAGTTGAAGTTAAGCCAGGAGAAAGGGGTGTAGGCAAGAGCAATACCACCCACAAAACGGTTTACATTATCTTTTAAACGATTGGTAGCAGCTCCATAAATAGGATTGTTAGTTCCGCGCCAAAGTTGAGTGCCGTCAGGATTAAGGTAATCCTTCACATCCCAGCGGCCGGAAAAGTAAGTAAGGCTTTCACCAAACCTGTCAGCATCATAACGATCGCCTCCTGAGTTAGTGAAGTTCATATTGATGGAAGACTTAAGCTTTGAGCTAATTCTTACATCAGTATTCAACCTGCCCGAAATGTTTTTATAATTGGTAAAAGGCAACATGCCCTTTTGATCAAAATAGGAGAGTGAAGAAAAGAATTTAACTGCCTCAGAACCGCCAGACATATTGATAGAATTGCGTGCTTGTGTCCCAGTATTATAAGCACGTTTATAGTTGTCAAACAACTGGTCAGGGTGAGTTGGGTCGATCACTTTCGCCTCAGCGATTGTTGGTCCCCAGGCCGGACCAAGGCCGATTGGAGTGTACACTCCTAAAATTCCGGCCGTGTAGGTTTGCTGTATTTTAGGTGTTTTATTAATATTATCGAAACCGTACGTACTACTAAAATTTACTCTTACACCGGTACCTTTTCCTTTCTTAGTCGTAATTACCACAACTCCGTTTGCACCACGTAAGCCATATAAAGCTGTAGCCGCTCCGCCTTTAAGTACATTAATTGTCTCAATATCCTCTGGATTGATATCAGATGCACGGTTTCCTACGGTGCGAACATTGTATCCGGAGCCTGCGCCCAGAGTTGAAGTAGAGTTGTCGAGTATTATTCCGTCGATTACAAAAAGAGGTTCATTCGACTGAGTTACATCTATAGAATTAATACCTCTGATGCGAATGCTTGCTCCTTGACCGGGTCCGCCACCTACACTTGAAATGGTAACGCCTGCTACTTTTCCCTGCAATGCATTTACCAGGTTTGCCTGGTGGTTGCGCGAAAGATCTGCTGCCTTTACTTCCTGCGTAGCATAACCTAACGCTTTCTTTTCTCTCGAAATACCTAAAGCTGTCACCACAACTTCCTCAAGCATGCCTGAAGGCGTAAGTGAAACGTTGTAGTTCGATTCGCCGCCAACCTTAACTTCATATGAATTGAAACCTGTTGACGAGATAACAAGGGTTGGATTGTTGCCAGTTACACTAATTGAAAAGGCGCCTTGCTCGTTAGCTGAAACGCCATTTTGTGTTCCTTTTTGAAGAACTGTTGCTGATGATACAGGCTCTCCGTTTTGGTTAGTGATAACTCCCGTGATTTGCCGGGTTTGCGCGAAGATCAGTGAAGGAAGAAAAATAAATAATAGTAAAAACCCTTTGAGCTTTCTTTTTCTCATGTGTATAAAATTTACAGTTGGAATGGGGAAATTAAATAAAAATGTAGCTATGGCGTGCAACGCTTTTTATTGACATCGTATAAATCAAAAATGCTGCTCAGAAGGTTTAAAGCTTAAAGTGCAATGGGGAGATGACTCAGGGCACCAAATTCATATTCTTCATCACTTATTAAAACTCATATCCTTATCGAAATCCTATCATTGTTGGTCATGCAACTACAATCCTAATGTGTTTGCATTTCTTGTTTTTAGTTTCTACTTTCTCTCTATTAAACCATTAAAAATCAAAACAATGAAAAAGATATTGTTTACTTTTTGTAGCTCAATGATACTGCTGACTGCTTGTAACACAGGAACTAAAAATGGCGCTCCCGATTCTGATAGTGCCGCAAATGTTTCTACACCTGGTACCAGCTCAGACGAAGGCAAGGAAGAAAGGAACAAACAGGTAGCGATGGACGCTACTAAAGCCGTGATAAATAATAATCCCGACGAAGCTTTTAAAAATATGGCTTCTGATGCAATAGATTATAATGATGGAAGTGGTCCCGCAACGAAAGGGCTAGACTCAATTAGAGCAGGCATGAAGATGTGGATGAGTAATGTGCAGGACTATAAGGGAGATAATCTTGAAGCGTTAGCAGATGGAAATAAGGTTATGATCTATGGAGATTGGAGCGGAAAATTTAAAGGCGATTTTATGGGAATGAAAACTGCCGGAAAAAGCTTCAAAGTAAAAGATGTTGATATTTTTACTTTCAACGACGAGGGTAAAATTAAAGAACATAGGTCGGTACAATCGATGTCGACATTATTTGCTCCCGCGGGACCTGGAAAATAATTTAATTAAAAAAGAATATAAGCTACCTGCTATTGTAGGTGGCTTTTTTATTTAATTAGTCTTTTTTACCAAACTTAAATTTGTTCCAAAAGCTTTTGCCATCATCTTTATTCTTTTCTCTCTCTTTCTTACGTTCCGCACGCGCTTTCTGCCGTTCTCTTTTTTTCTTCATTGTCTTTCTGTCCCAGGTAAAGCTATTCGTCACGGGGAAATAATACCGTAACGACATGTAAAGCGAATTGACCTCTATAGGTACGTCATCGCCTTCAGTCTTGTCTTTCGTAAGAAAATTATAGCCATTGATAAGATGCAAACCCAGGAGTCTAAAACCAATGGACGGTCCGAAACCAAATCGATTACCTTCCTTGAAATTTGTAAAGTAGCTGACGTTCGCTCCGTATGTCAGGTTTATCCTGCCCCTCTTCATCCACATGCCTGCTTTATATCCGATAACATTATTTTCAAAGTTATATTCAAGGTTAGCCGTAGCACCTATGATGTGAGGTTTAAGCAAACTTATTTTTCTCCAATGAGCTTCGCCTCCCAATTCGATTGAATTATACTTGCCCCGTTGCAGGCCTATGATCATACCCGTATTTTTCTTAAACAATTTTCTGCCCTGGAAATCAGTCGAAGTACTATTCGGAAAAGTTTCAGAATTAGGGATAACAGATTCGGTAGGGGAGACGTATGCAACCTGCCCGTTTGCAACAGCCGAACAAAAGAGACAGACAAATAACAATACTTTCATGAAAATTGGTAAAAGCAGGTTTATTTATAAAGGATGGTCAAAACTAAGTAAAAGCGTAGCCGTGTTAAGTAGTATTAACAAGTTCTGTTGTTATGGAAAAATGCATCAAAAACGTTTAAACAATATTGGCTTCTTATTATTCAGCTCGGTGCATTTATAATATTAATTTTACTTTTTTCCATTGCACCTACCTCAAATAAACTAGCCTGGCACCATGAAGATTTTTATTGCTGCATTACTGATTTTGTTTTCTACTCAATTGTTTTCACAAGCATCTACTACCATTTTAAATGCGGGCTCGGAAAAGTACTTTGCGACCGCTACGAAAATCAATGACCTTGTTCATACCAAGTTGGACGTGAAGTTTGACTATTCTAAATCATGGTTGTATGGAAAGGAGTGGGTGACCGTGCATCCTCATTTTTATTCAACGGACTCTTTAGATCTTGATGCTAAAGGAATGCAGATAAACGAAGTGCATTTGGTAAAAGCCGGAAAACTTCTTCCTTTAAAACATACTTATGACGGTCTTACTCTGCATATTAAATTAGACAAAGCTTATAGGGCTAACGAAAACTATACTGTATATATCAGCTACATTTCGAAACCAGACGAATTTAAAGGAAGTACACCAGGCCTTTTTGAAGGGTTGAAGGGATTATACTTTATTAATCCAAAAGGCACAGACAAGAATACTCCACAACAAATTTGGACGCAAGGCGAAACAGAAGGTAACTCCATTTGGTTTCCTACCATTGACAAGCCCAACCAAAAAACAACCAACGAAATTACGCTGACGGTACCCGCTAAGTATGTTACGCTTAGCAACGGCTTACTCATCAGTAAAAAGAACAACGCAGATGGCACACGAACCGATACCTGGAAGATGGACCTTCCGCATGCACCTTACCTGCTGTTTCTTGCGGTCGGCGATTACGCCATCGTTAAAGACAAGTACAAAAACAAGGAAGTAAGTTATTACGTGGAGAAGGAATATGCTGGTGTTGCTGAAAAAATATTTGGATTGACGCCTGAAATGATTGCCTATTATTCAAGGATTACAGGCGTTGATTTTCCGTGGCCGAAGTACGCGCAAATAACAGGAAGGGAATACATTTTTGGTGCTATGGAAAACACTTCTGCTACGTTGCATGGAAGTGATGTGCAGCAAGACACAAGGCAGTTGAAAGACGACAATACATGGGAAGGGGTCATTGCCCACGAATTGTTTCATCAATGGTTTGGTGATTATGTAACCACCGAAAGCTGGAGCAATACGACCGTGAATGAGTCTTTTGCGGACTATGGCGAAACGATGTGGGATGAATATAAGTACGGTAAGGATGCGGGCATAGAACAGAACTATAAAGGAATTGCGGCCTACTTATCGCAACCTGCAAATGCAACTAACAACCTTGTTCGTTTCAGCTACAACTCTGTGATTGAAATGTTCGACCAGGTGAGTTATGAAAAGGGTGGAGCAATATTAAACATGCTTAGAAATTATGTTGGTGATAGTGCTTTTTTCAAATCGATCAATTTGTATTTAACCAACAATAAGTTCAAATCTGCCGAGGCTACCAACCTTCGTCTCGCATTCGAAGAGGTCACAGGAAGAGACTTAAACTGGTTCTGGAATCAGTGGTATTATGGAAGCGGTCATCCTATACTTGATATCAGTTATAATTACAATGCTGAAAAGAAGGTAGCGTCTGTGTTTGTAACTCAAACCCAGCCCGGCAGAACTTTTAAATTGCCCTTTGCAATTGACGTTTACGAAGGGGCGCAAAAGAAGCGCTATAATGTGTGGATGAATAATAAGAGCGACACCTTTTCTTTTGCTTCAGCAGCTCAACCTGATTTGATTAACGTTGATGGAGATAAGATGCTAGTGGCGCAAAAGAAAGACCACAAAACTTTAAAGGAGTTTGTTTACCAGTATACACATGCCGGTAATTATGTTGACCGCCTAGAAGCGATAGACTCAGTTGCTGCTCATCAAAGTGATGCAATGGCCCAAGGCTTTTTACAAACAGCATTAAAGGATAATGCTGAGAGTTTAAGAATACGAACACTTGGCAAGTTAGACATACACGACAATGTAGTTAAGAAAACCTTTGAACCGATTATAAGAAATATTGCCTCAAAAGATCCAAAGTCTTTGGTTCGTGCAAAGGCGATTGAAATGTTAGGGAAATATAAGAAGCCTGAAAACATAGCCACCTTTTATAACGCAACTACCGATTCTTCTTACAGCATTGCAGGGGAAGCTTTGTTTGCCTTGCGTGATGTAGATAGTGTAGCTGCACTGAAACAAGCGGAAAAGCTGAGCGTTCACACTGCAAAAGGTACTCTTAACCAAGCCATCATTAGTACTTTATGTCGTCTGGGTGGTGAAAGTAATTTTGATTTTATCGCCGGCAAATTCGATGCAGCCTCCATCAGTGAGAAAATATCTATGCTTTCAAACCTGGCTGGTTATATCGGAAGATTGCAAAACACAGACAGGGTAAATAAGGCAGTCGACATGATCGTAGACTTCCGTGAAACGTTGCCCGGGTTCTATCATTTGCAACCAATGATAAATAGTGTTTTAAATAGCATAGCTCAGAAAAAGCAGGCAGCAGGTATGGTTGAGCAGTTCAATTATATTAAATCCAAACTAACTACTACCTCAAGCTTCTAGCTGTGGATGAAGTATTACCTGTATCGCGTATTTTGATTCTTATATAGATACGATAGTGGCATAGTTGTTTTATCGTTTGGAGCGGATCTCTTTTATGTATTTTAAAATTGATCTAACGGTTGCTATTATTTTGTCATATTAAAATCAAAAAAATTATGTCACAAACAAATGATTTAAACAATACGTCAGATCTCAATGATAATTTGAGTGATGATATTTCAAGGGGAGCATCAAGGGTAGATAATGCTACCGATAACCTTGCAGGCAATGCAGGAAATGCAGCAAGTAACCTTGGTGACAGGGCCGAAAATGCTACCGATAACCTGGGCGGCAGCATAAGTAGTGGCGCCAATAGTTTCGGCAACAGGGCCGAAAATGCAGCAGATAATTTTAGTGATGGCGTAAGAAATACGTCGAGTAATTTTAGCAATAGTGTAGAGAATTCTGCTGATCGCCTGGGTGACAAGGCAGATCGTGTTGGCGACAAAATGGAAGACAAAGCTGAAGACGTGAAAGACGATGGCAAGAACCTTTGGGAGAAAGTGAAAGACAAAGCTGAAGACTTTGGTGATAGCATTAAGAAAGCTTTTGATTAGAAAGCATCAATAGTTTTTATTCAAAACCCGCAAGCGCGGGTTTTTTTATTAGTTGAAATCATGCAAAACTTCTATGGACAGGACTGATGGGTTTGACATTGATACAACACAGACACCCCGATGTAAAAGCTCATAGAAAAAAAGAACTCTTCAATTATTTAAAAGATACAAGTTGTAACCGAAACCTCTTTTTAAGCGTCTATCAATTATATACACTCCAATCATTTTATGTATTACTTCTTAATGTTGAAACACCTTCTTTTGGTCTAATATTTTAGGCTCAAAAAACAATTGTAAATGAACATTTTATTAAATTGCTTTTCTAACGATCATTCTTAAACCCCCGCTTGCCATAATGAAATTCACCAAATACGTCTCTGTTTCCGCTAAGATGTATTTTTTTTTCATTTCTATTCTCGTATTTCAAAATATTTCCGCTCAGCAAAAAATTGTTTCCGGAAGTGTGCTTGATCCTTTTACCCGCGAGAGAATTCCTTACGCAAGTCTGCAATGGAAGAAAGCAGGGTTTGGTACTGTAACCGATAGTATCGGCAATTTTAAGTTAGCACTTCCCGCCCGCCGGCCTGATACATTACTGGTCACATACGTTGGCTTTGAAACTAAATCCATCCCCGTTAACGCTGTATTAGATTCGTTACATCTCAATATTCAACTAGGCGTTTTAAAAAGTGACAAGGGTGTGGTTGTGAAAACGAAGTCAAAACGAGGCCTTATCTGGTGGCAAAGAATTGTCAGCCACAAACCCAACAACGATCCCTACAAATACGACACATACAAGTACGAACTCTACAACAAAGTCGAGCTCGATCTGAACAATATCAACCGCAATAGTTTCAACAACATTAAACTTTTAAAGCCTTTCGGTTTTATACTTGATAACGTTGATAGTGTCTCTGAGAAAACACCTTTCTTACCCGTCTTTTTTACCGAAACAATCTCTGATTACTATTATACCGAAAGCCCGCATAAGGTGCGTGAAATTATAAAGGCAGCATCTACAAAGGGAATAAAAAATGAAACGGTTTTGCAGTTCATGGGTGGCGCTAATCAAAAGATCAATAGTTACAGCAACTATATTATGATTTTCGGAAAGGAGTTTATTAGTCCTCTAAGTTCCGTTGGCGATAAGTATTACAGGTACCAGGCGGCTGACACCCAAACCATCAATAACCAGCAATACTTCCACCTCTTTTTCTCACCCTTGCAAGCTGGGGAAAACACTTTTGCGGGCGAGTGTCTTATTCATAGCACTACGTGGGCAATTAAAAGGATTTCAATGGATGCCTCTTCTACAGCAAGCATAAACTTCGTAAAGAGATTAAGCATTGTGCAGGAGTTTAAGTTGTACAACGACAGCACATGGATTTTATCAAAGGATAAGTTCGTGGCGGAGATTTCACCACTTAAAAAAGACAAATTATCGTTCATTGGTAGAAAGACAAGTATGTACAATAATACTGTCGTCAATGATCCTTCCATTTATAACGAACTCAAGAAAAACAGCCAGAAGGAAGAAGTAATTATTGATGATAGCGCAAAAGAACGCAGTAACGTTTATTGGGATTCGAAAAGGCTTGAACCCTTGGGGAAAAATGAACTAAAAGTGCTAAAGCTGATAGATACACTCAAAAGTTTTCCATTATTTAAAAAGTATACAAACGCTGCAGAGTTTATAGTAGACGGTCGAAAGAAGTTTGGTAAAATTGAAATAGGGCCGTGGTTTCGTTGGTTTAGTGGTAATCAGCTTGAACAATTCCGGATGCGCTTTGATTTAGCCACTACAGAAAAATTCAGTAAAAATCTTTTAATGCATGGGTACATCGCTTATGGCATGAAAACGGAAACTTTTCATGGGAAGGTTGATGCTAACTATAAAATTCCCGCAAGCAATGGCATCTCCGTTTTTGCATCCTATACCCATGATCTTGATAATGGTAAAGGAAGATACAACGATGAAGATGTATCGATGGACAACATGTTTACACAATTAATTCGCCGACCTAACATCAGGCAGAAGTTTATTCAGGTCGAAGAAGTAAAGGCAGCAATTACTAAAGAGTGGAAGAGTAAATTTTCAACCCAGCTTTCCTTTACGCGAAGTGACTACGAGACTTTTCAACCATTACCGCATCGTTCTTCAGTATCAAAAAATGCAAGCGATATCATCAACGCAGAGTTAGGTTTAAAGTTAAGATATGCGCCGGGTGAAAAGAGCATTACCACGCACCGCAAAACCCATAGGCTAAAAGGTTTTAATCCTGTTTATGAGTTAAAGTACGCGACAGGTTTACAAGGCGTTACCGGAAGTGATTACAGCTACCAGAAATTGGCTGCTTCCATTAGCCAGAAGTTTAGAATACCACGTTGGGGCAACGTAAGCTATTACGCCTACAGTGGAAAAATATTTGGAGGGCCACTTCCATTTATGCTGCTTGAATTACATCCGGGCAACGAAATTTACTACTACAACAGGCAAGCTTTCAACCTGATGAATAGGTTTGAATATTTTAGTGATCAATTTGTAGGAATCAACCTTGAGCACAATTTCGATAAGAAATTATTGAACCTGTTGCCCTTTATGCGCAAAGTAAGTGTGAGGCAGTTTTGGAACGTAAAAGCGGTGCAGGGAACGCTTTCAGATGAAAACAGGAGACTCAATAGGCTGGATTACGAAAATTACCGA
This sequence comes from Segetibacter aerophilus, assembly GCF_007991655.1. Taxonomy (GTDB): domain Bacteria; phylum Bacteroidota; class Bacteroidia; order Chitinophagales; family Chitinophagaceae; genus Segetibacter; species Segetibacter aerophilus. The sequence continues at coordinate 2,009 of NZ_BJYT01000040.1, read as the reverse complement.
TTGCGATCTTTAAGAGGTAGGACATATGTCGAATTAGGAACGGGGTTGGAAAATATTTTCAGGTTTTTACGCATTGATTTAGTCTGGCGTTTTGCACCTCCACAAGTAATTCCACCGGGAATGGTAAATCCTGGTCCTAACCCAAATCCGTCTCCTTTCCCCACGCCAATCCCTATGAGTAAATTTGGAATATTTGGTAGTTTTCAGTTCAAACTATAAGGGTACAGCGGCACCTCATTTTCAAAGAAATATTATGTTCAGCAACGCGGGTCTCTCTTGTTTTTAGGACTCGGAGTTTTAAATTCTATCAATTTTCTTTGTACGACAAAAAACAGCCTTTATGCAAATCATACCACTGTTATTAAAAGAAATGGAAGAGGAAGCTGCCATTACAAGAAAGATGCTTCAACGGGTACCGGATGATAAGTTCGACTGGAAACCACACGAAAGGAGTATGGTCATGAGCGCCCTTACTGTTCACATTGCAGAATTGCCGTCATGGGTACAAATGGCGTTAACCAGTAGCGAGCTCGATTTCGCAAAGATGGATTATACTCCAACGCCTGTTAGCAGTTCAGCTGATTTACTCGCGATTTTTGAAAAATCGTACTCGCAGGGAAGAGAGGCTTTAAGCAGTGCTAAAGAAGAAGACTTATTACCTGAATGGACGTTACGCAACGGCGAGCAGGTGTATATGGTCTTTACAAAGTACGAGGTTATCAGGCATTCGTTTGCACAAACAATTCATCACCGCGCGCAGTTGGGTGTGTACCTGCGCTTACTTAATATTCCTATCCCTGGCAGCTATGGTCCAAGCGCGGACGAACAGAGCTTTTAAAATTGCCTGCACAAAAAGCTTTCTTGAACTTTTTTGGTCCCAACATTAGTTAGTAATGCGTCATCGTTGCGACGCATTACTTTCATCTTCACAATAAACCGGTACTTCAGCATTTATTAAAATCACTCTTCAAAACATTCAAAGCCTCAACTACCGGCCTGGTTTGCTGTTCTATTGTAAACTTATCTTTGCGGCTCTCAAAATTTGCAAATGGATAAAAAGAGACGGACAATAGCCATCGATATGGATGGGGTAATAGCAGATACAGTATCGCATTTTATAAAATGGTATGAAAGAGATTACGGGCTTCGGGTTGGGCTCGATGCTTTCGAAGGAAAGCCGGAAGCTGAAGGATTGCCAGGCAACACCGTAAGAAAATATGTAGTCACGCCCGGTTTTTTTCGCTCAGTACCCGTGATGGAAGGAGCTAAAGAAGCTGTTCTTAAGCTCTCCAAAAATTTTGATGTTTACATTGTTTCTGCGGCAATGGAATTTCCTCAATCACTGATTGAGAAGTATGAATGGTTACAAGAGCATTTTCCCTTTATCTCATGGAAGAATATCATTCTCTGCGGCGACAAAAGCATTATTGGAACCGACTACATGATAGATGATCACGTTAGAAACCTCGACACTTTTAAAGGCACCACCCTCATGTTTACCGCAGGACACAACGTAGGAGTTATCCATCATAGAAGAGTAAATAACTGGAAGGAAATTATTGAATTTTTGAAAGAAGAAGTCTAGTTCTTTTTTTGCAAATAGTGTTTGCTTTCTGTCGAAGCTCAAGCCGCTGGGCTTCGTTCTTGCAACGTGACTCCACCCGCTTGTTTCCGAAACTGCTGCGCATGTTTCGGAATGCCATTGCTTCGCTCGGCACCCAACCGGCTGATGTCTCTTATGCAAGAACTGTTGTTAAACTATTTCTTTCTCTCGTTTTGCGAAATTTGTTATCGTGCTTCCATGTTCATGAACTCCCGACCATTAAAAATGAAGGTATTCGAGACGACCTCAGAAAAAAGGCGTTAAGAAAATTACCTGTTCAGGCGTTAAGAAATGAAATGTTGTTATCGAGGTTTGGATGTATTGTTAGCCTGTAAGTCATACTTAGCTCACTTTTTATTCAACCGTTGTAGCTTATTTCATTTTAGCCTGAGCAGGTAATTTTTAG
>NZ_BJYT01000039.1 GCF_007991655.1 Segetibacter aerophilus | reverse complement strand
CAGAAGTGGGGAGAATTTAAGACAAAAGGCAATGGAAAGTGTTAATTTTAGAAAATAAGGTAAGAGATGCGATGGCGGCTCACTGGTCACCAACAAAAAAAACAGATGCAGCCCGGAGATGTATTGTTTGTCTATCACAAAGCAAGACATGCAGTAAAGTTTTACGGCCCTAGAGAAGACAGAAGAGATTACAGAGTGGCAACGTCTCACGATGAGATCATCCCTTATTTAAGGGAATTAGATGGATTGCGAGGGAATAAGAGAGTATATTTTTTCTACACTCAATGGACGCGTAAACAACCTTTCCCTGGCATCAAACATTATTTGGGGAATGTTATAGGAAAAGAGATTAGTCATATTCCAGATCCTCATGGAGGTGTTGGACTTAGGGAAGCCGCTGCTTATCGGTATGTCTTATCAGGAAGAAAATGATTGGTTGGTTGCTATTGGATTAAAAGGAAAGTACTTTTAAGAAAATGCTAATCTAAAGCAAATATAAAATCTGTACTTCGGCACGCCGCAGACTGTTCTTATAATTTTCAAATCAACTATTATGATACGTTGTAATAAGCCAGATGCACCTCAACAGGAAATTGTATACACCACACTTCAAGCAGAGTAATGTGATATTTTTATATTAGAAGCTGCAAGCACCATCCCGAAAAAAATAACAAACCATAAGGGGATGGATTACAATGTCAATTTCTCTCCCGATAATAAATGGATTGTCTACACATCTGAACATAATGGCAACACGGATTTGTACGCCCTCCGAAATGGCAAGACGAATGAACAAAGCTTCCCCCTGACACCAGATAAAGGGTTTGATGATCAGGCTAGTTTTTCTCCTTATGGAAAACAAATTGTTTTTATGAGTACTCGTAGCGGCAATACCTCCCTTTGGATAATGCCCTTCAATGCCCTATCGCCATCATCAAAAACGGAACAGTAAGCCATGGCGCTTACGGAAACAAAAGAGTTTGGCGAATTTAACCCCGTCTTTTCCTCAGATGGACAGCAGATTGCTTTTTCTTCCAATAAGGCGGCAATCCAGCGGTTCAAGAATAAAGCGGAGGCTGACAATGTAGGGCCTGAATGGACAGATATTTATGTGGCCGATAAGAACGGGAATATTATCCGGCAGTTAACCGATACTAAAGCTATATATGGTTTGCCATGTTGAAATCAGACCGAAACCAATCTTTATTACTACAAGAATCTCAGCGATGTCAGAAGCAAAGTAGGCGGCATAATAGTGATGGATCTAACCAGTCTGCGATCAACTTTTGTAACCGATACATTGAGCCGTGCCTTGAGCCCCACCATAAATGGATAAAAAGATTATCTTAAAAACGGCTAACATTAATTATTGCCATTCCAAAATAAATGCTCAAAAACAAATCCTGCTGCACGGTAATGGGCCAACCGAGGGGCTAAATAAAAAAACGAATGGCGAAACCTTTGCTCGCCCTGAAACCATTTGGGAAGTTACCGTAGATAATGAAAAATCATAATTGGCGGGGTTAGGGGATACCCACCCACGCTAAGCGCCGACGGCAGAGAAATTATCTCTGCCGAATGGATCAATGAGTATACGCCTTATGAGAGGCCTCTTGGTTCGTCCCTTATTGTTACCTGCGACCTAAATGGCAAAAATTATCGCACCTTGTTTAACTCGAAAAAATGGTTTTGCTTGGACCCCGGTCCTAACACGTAATAAAAAATGGATCATTTTCGGTTCAGAGCCAGGTTTGACGGCGCTGGTCAAAAGGTTGATATCTGGAAGGTAAAATATGCTGGCATAGCACCTGTTAACTTAACGGGCACCAAACCGGGTAATAATGCTTTTCCAGATGTTTCCGATGATGGTAAATGGATTGTTTTTTGCGGCGTTCGGAACGAAAACGGGAAGGAAAATAAAGAGATCTTTTAATGGAGAATGAGGGGAAGAAACTAAGACAAATGACCCATACACCAGAAACGGAAACTATGCCGGCCATTTCGCCTGACGGCAAATGAATTGCTTATGTTCGTCAAAATTCGAAAACATATTCCATAGATGTGTACGAGAAATTAATAACAAGAATGATGACTTGTCAACCTCGTCTACGTCTTGCCGACTCTTTCAACAATTTTTGAATTACATATCCTCCAACCGCTCTACCTTGATCGGCCCCGGCGTCGATACCAGTTCGATAATGTATGCCCCCGTAAACGCGACTGATCGACACTTCCCGCGCCGCGGAATTAAAAGACGAAAATCTTCGTTTCATACCAATATAAGTCAGTTCACTAGTGTCTTCGAAAGCAAAATTATTTCCAAATAAATGAGTCAAAACCCTGGCTGCGGCGGCAGAGATACTGCTGTGTCCGCTGGTATGTTCAGGGGTGGGCGGCGTTTGTATAAAAGACTTCCAGCTTGTATCAATAACCTCATTGATTACTGTGATTGGACGGATAACATTATGAATATATTTTTGGCTCCAGCAAGCAATAATAGCATCGTGCATTGCAAGGGATGTAGTTGCATACGTCTTTGCTGTTTCAACGGCTGACAGGTTTTTCATCCTGCAGGCTATTCCTGCTATTCCAACCCAATGAGCAACAGGCGTGATCTTTTTGCCCCCTAACTTCGAGTTGGTGGAGTCTCTTACCAGTGGGTTGTCGTCCCAGTATTTCGCGATCATTTTCCTTTCGTCAGTCAGATTAATCCCAATCTGGTACACTTCGTTAACAGCCTTATAAAAAGCGCTATTTTTTTCAAGACTGTAAGGTGGAGGTAAAGGCCCTTTAATTTCAGCAGCGGAGTCTAAAACCAGTGGTATTATTTGTCCCCAGTAAGGTTCCAAAGGTGCCAGGTATCCTGCTGGTGTCCGACGCCACTTTCCAGGTTTTTCGCCACCTAGGAATTTCGGCATTATGCGGGTTTCCGTAAACTTATCAATTTTTGTTCGTTCCAGCACAGCATTACCCACTAATTCACCAAAGTGCACAGAACTCTCATAACTATCTTTTTCAAGCACTTTTTTAAACTCACTAAAAATTTTATCCTCATAATCAATTAGGGTATCCCTGGCAAATAGTATCTTTTTAGCAACTGTAAAAAATGCTTTCGTAGCGGCAAGTAAATAATTGTAATTTTTGTTTTTATCAGGCAATGGCATTAGAGGAAAGCCCTTTAAATTTTGAACCAACGACTTACCGCTTGACTGTTGAAATTTAAGCGCTTCATAGGCAGCAATGGAAGCGTAGGAATAAATTCTTCCTGCTAACGGAGGCGAAAACTTAGCGACTGCAATAGCGTTGGTCAGTTGATGCATGTTCTCATGTAGCAAGTTTTGTTCTGTTAACAGTTTATGGTCGGCGTTCTTATAAAGCAGCTCCGATTTCTTAACTCCCGTATCCGAAAAAAGTTTGTTATTTGGTGACACCACAAAACCTGCTCTTCCAGATCCTTGTGCGAGGCCACCTGCCTGATTGTAACAAATACATACAATGAAAAACAAAAAGCCCAAAAGAGGTTTCTTCATAATATCTAAATTTCATTCGTTGAACGGCTAATACCAACGTAAGGCACATAAATTTCAAAAATCGTGCGGTGATGAATGCGGACTAAAACGATATATTAAAAGTAAACGTTTTATAAGATGGGAAACCAAAAGTGCTTTTCTAATTAGACTTGTTAGGATTGTTTGTTGGATGTAGAGCGCAGAAACAGCGCAGAAACAAGCACGATCGGCCACGGCATACATCGTAACGGCAGCACTTTCAAATACCAGGTTAACTTAGACCTTTTAGTTGCCTCCGTTGTCGCATACTTTCAAAGAGTGGCGGACACTCTACGAATAGCAGGAGGTACCGACGATCAAGCAATTCCTCAAGCACAAGAATTAAGGTTTAGACAAAGGAGCTTCTGTTAAAATGATAGTAAAAGCTTTGTGTTTCTGTAAAAAATTGTGTAAACCAAAAATTCGTTCTGTCGCATCTATTCTCCGTAAGGCAAATTATTAGTAGCAGCTGCTCAATCAAGCGGCTAATGAACAAAATGTTTTGAAGTAGGTACTCTTTGGAAAACTTACTTGTCCCTTCTTAATCATTCTTACTATTTCTATTCCTGTTAGTGTTTGTGATGCTGATTGGAAACTCTTAAATCCTAACATACCTGCAGTTCGCCATTTTATAAATCGATGATCTCCTTCTACACTATTATTAAGATACTTGCATTGCCTAATTCTTATTCTCTTTAAACGCCTCTTATTGTAGGTTCTGATCGCTTCCCTGTTCGCTCCACTCTTATCTATGTTAATCACCTTCGGACAGCCATTATTACTGATTGCCCTTAGCAGAAACTTATGTGCTGCCAGCCTATTTCTCCTTTTTGTTAATAAAAAATCTACCGTATTTCCTACCTTATTGACAGCTCTATACAAAAACATCCACTCCCCTTTTACCTTAATATAAGTTTCATCCATCCTCCAGCTATTAGTTATTGATTTCTTTCTCTTCGTAAAAGCTTCTTCAATTAATGGAATAAATTTATATACCCATCTTTGTACTGTAGCGTGATCTACTGCTACTCCCCTGATAGATAATAACTCCTCTATATCTCCATAACTTAAGCTAAATGTTAATTTAAAACGGACTGCCTGTAGGGGATAATCTCTTTAGGGAAACAATGACCTTTAACCCATCTTATAAATTAGCCATTAGGCTCATTGGTTAAGCAGATGCGACAGAACCTGTTGCACATTATTAACTTTAAAACTAGAAATTCAAATAGGTACATACTATTTTTTAGTAATACTTTACTTAACAAGTTCGAGACGTGCCAAAGAACAAAATGCCACGATAAACATAGTGGGACCTCGAGTTGGTTACAAAACATCCCTCTTCAATGTCATCCATTTTTTGGGCGTTGGCTAATACTTAAAATGTTCTCGATCAAAGAGGATGAATTTTGAATCGCTGGCATACCTCTTCATTTACGCCTGTTACCTACCCCCAAAAGTTTTTTCCTCACAAGTGTGATATTGTAATTAACGCAACTACCATTGTATAGGTGAGCTATTTACTATTGCACCACCAGTTAAGGGCTCGCATAGCCCGATAATGGTATGCTTATTTGTATAGATTACTAAAGAAGGGGATGATTATGAAAAATCTTTTGTTAGTCGAAGATGATCCTGAAGCTACAAGGCTTTTAGAAATATATCTTAGCTCCGAATCATATCGTCTTGTTTGTTGCGGTACTGGTGGCGAAGCAATCTCAAAACTAAATGTGCTAACATTCGATCTTATTATACTCGATATTTCCCTGCCTGATATAAGTGGTTTTGAGATTTGTAAGCACTTAAGAGATGACGGCTGCACAATTCCTATTATTATGCTTACTTCTAGAAGTGAAGAAACTGATAAAGTTTTAGCACTCGATATTGGGGCTGATGATTACGTTACGAAACCATTTGGCACTCTTGAATTTATGTCAAGGATAAATGCTTTATTGCGCCGTTCAGAACAAACGCGTATAGAAGCAAATGATCAAAATCAGGAAATAAGTTATAAAGAGTTAGTGATAAATACAAATAAAAGAAAAGTAACGCTGAGGGGTAAACGATTAGAACTCACTCACAAAGAATTTGATCTGCTCGTATTGTTGGCAACTCATCCGGGAAGAACTTTTAACCGTTACGAGATTTTGGAACTCGTTTGGGGCAATACTTTCGAAGGGTACGCAAATACAATTTCTACCCACATTAACAGACTACGCAATAAACTAGAGGCTGATATTAGTGATCCTAAATACATTTTAACTTCCTGGGGAGCAGGTTACAGGTTCTCAGAATGACCAACGCCAAACAGAATAGGCAGTTTTAGAAAATTTCATAACGTTAGTAGATATAGTAATCGCCTCTACTTTGTTAAAAGTCTAAAAAAATGGAGATGTTATAATTCTGTAACAATTAAAAGTTGTATTAGCTGTTTCTTTGAACTCGCAATAAAAACTCTAAACTTCCTTTATTGTAATATTACTAGGATGTTGAACTATAGCGAGCTAACGAACAAAGAGCTTTTTAAGTTAATAGCAGATAAAGACCAGCAGGTAGTCGAGTATATTTATGATAAATATGCAGCATCTTTATATAGCATAATTCTCCAAAAAACGAATTTAAAGAAGGATGCTGATTTAATTTTGACGAATACTTTCATCACTTTGTTCAAAGATGAGTCTCGGAAATGTTGTTTGCAAAACACAGTTTTTACAAAGTTGCACCACATTGCATTAAACTTGATTGAAAAAGGTTCTGTTCTGTACATGAGCCACTCTTCTGCGGATCTGCCCTATCGGAAAGTATCTTCCTAAAGTTAATTCTACTTATCTGCGGTTTATCTTAATACCCGAAATCATAAAGGTCAAAAAAATAAGTTAGGTAATAATATCACTTAAAGCTTTTGTGAAGCAAACAAAACTTCTTTCAATTTGTCAACGTGTACTTGGATAGCTTCAGTTTTGTCTTTATAGCTTTTTGCCACTGACGAAAGTCCTCTTTTAGCATGATCGTCGGCCATCTTCTTCAGCAGGTTTCTTCGTTCTTCCATAATGCGTAAAGCTGTCCATAATGTAGCTTCAAATACTTCACCTTGTTTTATAACAAGATCTTTTTCAGAGTAGGAATGACCTATGTGACAACGATAACGCACAACCTTGTTTTGTCCATCTGTTGCTTTTGTTATATCCCATAATCCACCACCACAGTCGGGGCATGCATATAAACTCTTTTCTCCTAACTTTTTTACATGGTCATAATCAACTACTACTCTTTCAGCGATCTGAGATTCTATAATAACATCATCCGGAGCAGCTATTTCTTCGGGAGTAGTTTGGGTAATGCTTAAAATTACTTCTCCCATTTGCGAAAGTGGAATGCAGTAATTCACTTCCATATTTCCGAGCACAGAAAGGGGCATATCAGGGTACTCAGCCTCATTAGGATCTTGAACAATACAAGTTCCACCGCTCCTTTTTATAGCCAACATACCTGTGGTTCCATCGTCGAGCAAGCCGGTTAATACAATACCGATTACCCTTGTACTATATGCCACGGCGGCAGAACGAAACAATACATCAATAGAAGGGCGCCAACGATTTTCTTCGGGTCCGGATCCAAGAATTACTTCTCCCTTTTTTACCAGCAAATGAAGGTTAGGCGGAGCGATATAAATATGACCTTTTTTTATTGATGCCCCTTCTTCAGCTATCTCACATTTTAATTCGGTTACCGTTTGCAAATTTGTTAAAAGAAAATTACTAACTATTGTTCCCGACAGGTGCATTACTATAAAAACTGCAGCATCCGTTCCTGGCTGTAATTGTGATGCAAACTCTGACAGTGCACTCATGCCACCTGCGGAAGCGCCAACAACAATTACAAATTTGGGGTCATTCATTCTTTATTTTTTATTGGATGATTCAGTAAAACTCAATGGTCAATTAAAACTAATGGCGCTGATGCTAAGTAGATTTTCAAGTTACATCATTCTTATACAAATCGGAAAAGAGACACCGGTATCTATGCTATAATACTTTGCAGAAAGAGCAAATCACACTAGCAGTACCTTAGTTTTCTCAGAATAGATGAGATACTTATCACCGAAGCTTTGTGAATTGCTTCGATAACTTTCCAAGTCTATAGTTCAACTATCTTTTGTGCCAAAATACGTGTATATTGAAATCGAGTTTACATTGTTTTAGTCTTCCTCGCTTCCTATAGTCTTTCTTTCAAACTAATTATAAAACACTTTATGTCGCACATTGAACCTCATCATATTATTGCTATTGGCGCTTCTGCTGGGGGAATGGAAGAAATTCATCATTTTTTTGATAACACTCCATTGGATAGTGTAGCCTATGTTGTCATTCAACACCTATCTTCTGATTTCAGCAGTAGGATGGCAGAATTGCTTGATAAGCACAGCAAGCTGAAGGTTAAGGAAGCTGAAGAAGATATGATGGTAGAAAAAAATTTAGTGTACTTAATACCAAACACTAAAATAATGACTATCGAGAAGGGTAGGTTAAAATTGGCGGAGAAGGAAAAAAACGGTCAACCTCATTTTACCATCAATACTTTTTTTAAGTCGTTTGCAAAAGACCAAGGCAAAAAAGCAATTGGCGTTATCCTTTCAGGGATGGGATCAGATGGAACAGAAGGTGTAAGGGCAATTAAAAATGCAGGGGGGATGGTGATTGTTCGCGATCCGGCAAAGACTCGATTTTCAAGTATGCCATCGAATGCTATAGCAACAGGGGTTGCAGATTTTATTCTGGAACCAGAACAAATGCCGCAAACAATATTTGATTACGTTAACGATATAGAAAGCCTGGCAGAACCAGTAATGAAAACCAGAGACGATGAAAACAATATGCACGATATCATCGACTTCGTTAAAGGACAACATCCACTCGATTTTTCTGATTATAAGCCAACTACTATTTTAAGAAGAATTAAAAGAAGAGCTGCTTATCATCATTTTGATAAACTACCCGACTACCTCAATTTTTTAAAAGCAACTCCTGACGAAGTGGAAGCGCTTACGAAAGAATTTTTGATAAGTGTCTCATCTTTTTTTAGAGACCCTGAAGCCTTTCAATTTATTGAAAAGGAAATCGTTCCCCACATTTTTAGAGAAACCAAAAAAGGGGACGAAATAAAGGTATGGGTACCAGGTTGCGCTACCGGTGAAGAAGCTTATTCAATTGCTATGCTTTTGTGTGAACAGGGGACAGGCGACACTTTAGATACGCCGGTAAAAATATTTGCTACGGATGTGGATGATGACGCCTTGTTCTTTGCAGGAAAAGGCATTTATAATGAAAGTATTAGCAGATGTATGTCGCCTGAGAGGTTAGAAAAACACTTTATAAACGAAGGAAACAGTTATAGGATCAAACCTGATCTACGGAAGATGGTAATTTTTGCACATCACGACATTGTGAAAAATCCTCCGTATTGCAATATGAATTTTATAAGCTGTCGCAATATGCTTATATATATGACGCCGGTCTTGCAGAATAAGATCTTTAATATGCTATTATACGGGCTTAAAAAAGACGGGTATTTATTTTTGGGCCCTAGCGAAAATCCCCTTCCAATCCTTAACAGCCTTGATATACTCCACAAGAAATTCAAGATCTACAAGGCAAAAAAAGAAAAACAAGCTATCCGGCTCGATACATTTACGCAACCTGCATTGATAGAAATTAAGGCGGTCACTCCCCGCGAGCCTGCGTCAAAGTTTGAAAACAATAAGAATAACCTTGTTGATGCTGTGATCAAAACATTAATGGCTGAATTGGGTTATACTTTGGTTTGTACAAATGAGCATAATGAGGTGGTAGAAACATTTGGAGATACCACTAAATACCTGCTTCAAAAAAACTTTACTTCAAACCTTGCAGAACTTTTACCCAAACCGCTTGCCATTGCCTTTGCTTCGGCTGCAAGAAAAGCATTGCAGACTAATGAAAAAATTCTGGTTAAGAGTATTGCTGTTGAAAATTATCCCTTTCCGGTTAACCTGCTTGTAAAACCTTTAGAGACCAAAAAGTCAAGTCAAAAACTATTGCTGATCGCTTTTAGCGATGATAATACTCCGAACACTTTGCAGCAACAACCGGGCGATGTGTTCGATAAGAAAATATACCTCGACGAGTATGTGCTGAACATGGAAGAAGAGTTGAGGGAGTTGAAAGATGAGTTGCGTTTAACTTATGAGAAGCTAGCATCATCGGACGAGAACATGCATTCTTTTAACGAAGAGCTACTTTCTGCTAATGAAGAGATGCAAAGCACTAACGAAGAAATGCAGTCTATAAATGAAGAGTTGCATACCATCAATGCAGATTACCAGGCAAAGAATAAAGAGCTTATAGAGATCAATGACGATTTGAATAATTATTTTAGAAGCAATGTAAACGGTCAACTGTTTGTAAACCAAGATGTGCTTTTAATGAAGTTTTCTCCAGGAACAGTACAGCATATTAACCTTCAACATACAGACATTGGCCGGCCTTTAAGTAACATTTCTACCAACATGAAATTGGATACAATAGTTACTGATGTGAAAGATGTAATAAACAATGGTGGTGTAATTTTAAAAGAGGTGGAGGCACAAAACGGCAAATGGTACCAGGTAATGACGATGCCTTATGTTAGGCAAGCCGATAATACAACTGCCGGAGCCATTATAACCTTTTATGAAATTACCCAGTTGAAAAAAATACAACACGAACTGGATAAGAAAAATAAACGACTTAGCCGCATCAATGAAGACCTTGATAATTTTGTTCTTTCCGCATCACACGACCTTTTAGGACCGCTAAGTAATATTGAAGTTACAGTTGCACTGGTAAACCAATTGGATATACCTGATCCTGAGTTGTTGGAATACTTGGATGTGATAAATACTTCCGTAAAAAAGTTTAGAATACTTTTAAAGGAGCTTTCTACAATCGGCAAAATAGAAAATGAAACCTTTAAAATGGAGCCGGTAGCTGTAAGAAATTTAATAGATGAGATAACCTTTAGTATTAACAATAAGATCAGTAGTACAAATACTGTTATCACAACAGACTTGGAAGTGGAGGAGCTGTTTTTCTCTAAAAAGAACTTAAGAAGCATATTGTATAATCTAATTACCAATGCGCTGAAGTTCACAAATAACCCTACACCTACAATTGAAATTATTACTAAACAGGAAGATGAATTTGTGCTCCTAGCGGTACGTGATAATGGAATTGGAATGACGTCAAAGGATATACAAAAAGTATTTGATGTTTATAATCGCATTAACAAAAATCTTGAAGGGCAGGGGATCGGATTATACCTTGTTAAGAAAATTGTGGATGCATCTGGAGGAAAAGTAAGGGTTGAAAGCCAGCCCGGAATTGGAACAACTTTTAAAATATATTTATTGCCCGAACAACAGATGGTTGAATAAAGAACCTTTGCAGAAGTTTATTTTTTGTTCCTTCATTGTTTTTATGCATCATCGTTGCGTCGCGCTTTTATAAAAAAAATGCTCTTTAAGTAACTAATGTTAGCAGTTATGAGTCAATCTGTACCCAACCCTATTATTCTCATTGACGACGATCCTGACGATCTGGAACTCTTTGCAAGCGCTTTTAACGAGCTGGAAATAGTAAATGAAGTAGTTACCTTTAACAATGGTTATGATGCCTTGGAATTTTTAAAAAACAGCGGCAGACAACCCCTCTTTATTCTATGCGATATTAATATGCCCAAAGTAAACGGGCTGGATCTTCGACAGATGATTTATGACGATATGGTATTGAGACAAAAATCTATTCCTTTTTTGTTTCTTTCAACTGCTGATGATCGTATATTTGTTGATAAAGCTTATAATCTAGCTGTACAGGGATATTTTAAGAAACCAGCACATCTCGGGGAAATTAAAGAGATGCTGAAAGCTATCATAATTTACTGGCGTCACTCACATCATCCAAACTCACGAAATAAATTTATTACCAGAACTTCTTAAGCAAAGTATTTTTTCTCGCATTGCTCGATCTTCTCTTTTCTTAGTAAGGCAAGGGTTAAAACCCTTAGTACAGCGGGCGCTTTATGGCAAAATACAAAAGCTTTACAAGGAACAGTTTCTTACAAAAAGAGATAACTTTTTTTAAAACAGTTTAATCTTAAATAGATTGGTAATTTCATACAACAATGTGGATATAAATAGTATAATTACAAGTGACAATTGTACTTTTCTTATCCTGCCAATTAATAATAGTCAATGTTAATTGCTCCAACTAATTCAGCCGTTAAAAGTTCTTTATTTTGATCAGCCCTAGTAGATCAAAATATTATCAGTGGCAATGATCTTGCTTTCTCAAGCTGCTCTCAATTGCTTTTATAGTTTATGCATCACATCATGGCAAACGTTCTAAAATTAGTAAATTAGATAATGATCGTCACCTTGAAATGCGTGGACAGCATAAAGTAGCTTCTGAATAAACAGCGGCAAGGCTTCAAAACTTTATATTATGAGTTTATAAAAAGGAAATGAGCTTTTCTACAGCTATTTAGATAAAATAAGTTAAGCTCTTAGGGAATGATTCTGTCACAGCTATTATAAAGGACACAAATAGCAGAAGCAGCGGCTGATTTATTGGACTAGTGGACAAAAGGTTTTGAAATAGGTACACATTGGAACACTTACTTGTTCCTTCTTAATCATTCTTTCTATTTCTATTCCTGACAATGTTCTCGATGCTGATTTAAAACTCCTAGATCCTAACATACCTTGGATTCGCTATTTTATAAATCGATGATCTCCTTCTACCCTATTATTAAATACTTGCATTACCTTATTCTTATTCTCTTAAACGCCTCTTATTGTAGGTTCTGATCGCTTCCCTGTTCGCTCCACTCTTATCTATGTTAATCACTTTCGGACACCCATTATTATTGATTGCCTTTAGCAGAAACTTATGTGCTGCTAGCTTATATCTCCTTTTTGTTAATAAAAAATTTACAGTATCTCCTGCCTTATCAACAGCTCTATACAAAAATATCCACTCCCCTTTTAAGCTAATATAAGTTTCATCCATTCTCCAGCTTTAAATTTCTGATTTCTTTCTATTTATGAAAGCTTCTTCAATTAATGGAGTACACTTAAATACCCTTCTTTGTACAGTAACATGATCTACTGCTACTCCTCCGAAGGATAATAACTCCTCTATATCTCAATAACTTAAGCTAAATCTTAAGTTAAAATATACTGGTTAACAAGTTGGGAAACATTGTGGTTCTGTCGCATCTATTACAAAGGTTACATCCGGCGGAGGTATCTTTATTTCTTTTCAACGAGTTTTTTTCGTACATTGGAATACGTTTATCAAAAGCTACCGTTCTCAATCTTCTAAAAGGCATATGGTAATTGTTTAGAAAGCTAATTGTAACCTTCTTTAAGCGTTCATCTAAATAATTCAAAATATGTTAACATCTACTCTTAACGATACATCTTCGCATCCTACTAACAGTTCTCCTAATAGGGACAAAAACTACGACGCTTCAGTTCAGAAACAGATTGAACAGGAAGAATTTAACTATAGAGCAGCAATTCAGGCTGATAAGACTTTTGAAGAAGTTAAGGCAATAAGAAATAGAATAAATCAGCTGAGAAAATTGTTAAAGTAGTAATGATAATATTATCAAATGAAGCACTGTTACCTCCACAGTGGGAAGAAACATATGCAATACTTGTTAAGAATTGTGGAAGCAAAATGGCAGTATTCTCTGAAGTAAAACCTTCTTTAGAGTTTATATGGTTTATTAACAGTAAAAAGTATAGGATGTTTGAATATCATAAAATGAAGTACGACAACAACATAGAAGACACGGATATATATTGTTTGCGCCTAAGTATCTTATTAGCGTTGTCCAGTTAGTTTTTGTGGTAGGTTACCTCCTTGTACATACTTTTCTACACGTTTTGTCTAATCGCGATGGGAATTGTTTCAATACCCATTAAACAAATATGGAATGTTTGTTGAGCTATTCTTACTAGACAATTTGCTTAACTACATTACCAAAGTATGACGATTGACCAGTATAACAATCTCCCAGACAAACAAAAGAAAGAATTACTAATTGATGCAATAAAAATCGGTGAGCACGAAGATGAGATTGCTACTTATGAGCTTTTTAAAATAGACGATTTTTATGTTGAAGTAAGCAGAAGTGTTACTTATAAATTCAGGAGAATTTTACATACGTATCCTTTTAAAGATAATCTTCCGAATTATGTAGGTGTGGTAGCCCAGATGTTACACAAAACGTCTTAGGCAAACAAAAATGTTTTATTTATCTCTGACTAGTCATGTATTACTTGGCGGCTTAGATAACAGGAATGAACAAGGATAACAGGGCTGATATAAATGCATTATTAGCTTCTTTGTAGCGTTTATTTATAGTAAAAGGTATGTTTTAGCAGTGGTGTATGCTCTTAATCATTTAAAAGTTCTATCTCCCCTAACTACTCATTGTGAAGCTTTCTTTTTTCAGCCTTCAATTCCACAATTTTATTTGCAATAGTTCTAATGATTTTTTTGTACTCCTCTCCAGAATAAGAATTCTTGTTCTTGTCCAGCATTATAGATAGTAAAGCTAACTCGCGCAGATCATCGGCGCAGGAAATCATTTTTATCAGAGTTTTCAACTTATAAGATTTAGTACTTATATTAAAAATTCGTACCGTGTTTTTCGCAAAAACCAATTCTTGCATAGTTGGTTTAGATATTGCTCACAACTACTATCATTGCCTCATTTGTGGCAAGCCTGTACCTCCAGCACTAGGTTGGGGATGACATCGGGAACATATTCATACAAAATTTGAAAAGGAAATAATGATGGGCGGAATACGAAAACCAACACTTTCAAATAAAACAACAATACAGGTTCGAAATGAAATTTTACGACTTGAAGAAGAACTTTTAGAGGCAAAAATCGCTGATGCGCCATCAGAGGAAGTAAAAAAATTACAAATTCGAATTAGAATATTTAAAGGAGTAAAGAAAAAAAGTAAAGTTTAAATCCCTTTCCATACAAAAATGTACCTCCTCTACTTATCTCTTTCATGCATATCCCAATTTGGGTACTCCTTTCCCTTATTATCATAATGATATCTATTTTATCATAATGATAAATTGTAAGTAGTTAAATGCATACAGTTGATTACAAGCAATATAGGAAAATAAAAGAAATAATTGTTGTGACGGCACGGTTACTTCTTTGAGGACAGTAATTAAAACATAAACAATGAAAACGATTTCAAAATTGATAGGTGTAGTTACCTTTTCAGCATTTTTAGGATTAACTACTCCAATAGTAGCACAATCAACTGACAACAGTTCTTCGACAAGCCAGTCTTCAACTGATGATGGCGATAATGGTAAATGGGGTCTGCTTGGTCTTGCAGGATTACTCGGGCTTTTAGGTCTCAAAAGAAAGGATAGAGATGATCAAAGAACACATACCAACAGGTAGCTGAACCAAAAAGGCTCTTACAATTGTAAGGGCCTTTTTTTTGTCAGGTCGTTAATAACTAATGGGTTGTATTTTGAGTGATGTCAGCAATGCAACAATTTCCACAGTCCGAACTTGCTTTAATTGGTTTTTTGTTTTACAATCCTGCAAGCTTTCATGCTTTACATTTTTGTCGCTTTTTTGTTTGTTCGCTCGTTTATAAAGTGAGTGTATTCTCACTCCTTTTGTTTCTCCTCTTTTAAGGTAGTACGATGGCGTAATGTCTGTACATTCTTTTCACCTGCTTTTCAAAAAGTTGCAACAGTATTTTCCTTGTTTTGGTAAGTGTATACTCTAGTGAGCCTCTAGCTGCTTTGTTATAAATTCAAGTAGCTTTGCTGCTGGAGTTCTATAGCTGACCAGTGAATTGTGTATCCCATTAAAATACTGACGCAACTTAGTAGGTGTAATAAAGGACTTGTCAGCTATCCATTCTTTTTAGATCCTAAGGCGTAATAGAATAGGTACTCCTAAAGTGCTGTTTCTGCTACTTCAGGACTATCAAAAATTTCTAGGTTTTCACCTCCACCTCTTCTCATCCCATGTAGCTTTAAAGCACTTTCTCTTCGAAAATTAGAGAGTTTATAAGAGCTGAAAAAAACTTAAAATAAAGAGAACACCAACTCCTATCTACTTTGAATGATATCTCTCAGTTTCACCTTTGCCCTTGTGTACTGCGATTTACTTGTGCTCTGCGTAATTCCCAGTTTTTCGCCTATTTCCTGGTGTGTGAAACCGCCAACTGCATATAAATTGAACACATTTCTGCATCCGGGACTTATGGTATAAGAAGCCTTCAATAGATCCTTGGCATATAGTGTTTCAAGTACATCGAAGTGCTTTGCTACCAGTAAATTCTCCAATCCATCTAATTCCACAACGTACACCTTCCTACGCTTAACATGCTCGATAGAGATATTTATAAAAATTCGTCTTACCCAGCCCTCAAAACATCCATCTCCTCTGTACTTGTGCAGGTTTTTAAATAACCTGGCAAAACTGTCCTGTAAAATGTCTTCCAAGTCAACATCGTTTTTCGTAAACCGTAAGCATGCATGGCGCATTTTTACAGAAAACTTATCATAAAGCAATTTTTGGCTTTTTCTGTCTCCGCTAATACAGTTTCTAATCATCAATGTCTCACTCATTCCAACATCCTTTGTCATAATAATATTTTAGCAACTACAACAATCCATTAAGCTTTTTTCTAATTCGCCGTACAAAGAGATAAAAGAAAATGGCTAGAATTTAATAGAGCCTTCTATCCTAAATGTTAATGCTCCTGCTTTTTTCAAAAACTAACTTTACAACTCTTCCAAATAAGTTTCCTTTCCATCTTTCAATGCAAGTAAATTCAGCTGTTCTTTGAAAAGAATACAACAAGTCTTTACAACTAGCTTTTCGTTTGGTAAAACTGCTATCTCAGCTCTTTGATGATGAATATGACACAATTGAGAGTGTAGTATTTCCTTGATTTCATTCATAACTAAATTTATTGTTGTTCGTTAGAGTTAATGGCTTCACAAACTCGTTCAAATATTTCTTCAAACCATTTTGGCAACTCTTTGTCTGTCTTCCAAGAGCCATTTTCCTGTCCAACAAGTTCATATATAGTTCCATCTTCAATTAAGTTATCTTTCTTTACCTGGTACTTAAGAGGATAAAGAAGTCTATTAAATTGAAGAGAAGTACCGCCAATAGTTTTATGAAAAATCTGTTGCATTGGAATTAGTTTTTCCTATGAAAACAATTTTAAAGCCAGAAAAAAGAAAACGATCACCTGTTCCTATTGGACCAATGACTGCAACTGGAGCACAGGAGCTCAAAGAAGTAGATTTGATGCTTGTCAGTGATAAAGGAATGGAAGCAATGTTGTGCTGCAGATGATATATAAGAGACTTGCTACAAGAAAGGAGATTTCTGTCTTTAAAATGTTAGCATGAATACACAAGTAATCTGGATTACCAGTAGCAAAAGAGTAGGTTAACGTAAGTATTTCTTTGAAGGGAAGAAACTTAAAACTCTCTCAAGAGACCAAATTAATACAAGGATAGCCTTACCCATTAAGTAGCTTGTGTAACCTTCTATTTGTTTAGCTTGCATGAAGAAGAATTTTATTCAATTAAGAAGCTTTGATAGAAATGCCTATAGTAAGGTTAAACAGCTTCTTTTTTAAATAAAACTTCAAGCTGCCCAGCACAACAAAGATTTACAGGGAAAAATATGTTTGTTAACACAGTTATTTCTAAGCTACTCTCTACTGCCCACTCCTGAAAACAAGCATAAGCATCACTAGGATTGTATTTTGTGTTTTTTTATGGAATTTTCCGTTTAATGAAAGAAAACTGGGTAGCTGTTAACTCTAAAGTTCTTCTAGTAATCATTTTTAATGTGCGACTAAAAGTTATGTAATAGTATAATCTCCGTTCCTTCCAAATGATCATAGTAAGCTGTTTCAACTCTTTATGGTTTGCTTGTGGGATTAGTTGCTGCAATAAAATGTAGCTATATTTAACTCCTGCTCCTCCATCTGTACAAAAGTAGGCCTGGTATATATATATATTAGAAATTTTGATATCTTTTTTGAGAATTTTTCTTTTTAAGAACGTGCCATTACTGTTTTTACGGTTTGGTCGTTTTCATTAGTCTTCTAGCGTTTTTATTTGCTATACTGGGTACGATAATAGCTATAGTCATAAGAACAAGTCAACCTGATAAAAGATAGATAGTATTTTAAGACGGCTACCATAAAAGATGACATTACTCTTATATAATTATTTAACTGAAAACGAAAAGCAATTGCTTTTATGGACAGAAGGTGGATTCATAAAGGAAAGAACTTTAATAGACATCAAAGTTCATCTCTATCAGCTTTATTCCTTCTATGTAGAGGTCTGGTACAAAGGTGGAAAGAATGAGATTGATAAACTCTGGTCTTTTAGTAGTACGGATCTTTTAGAGCCTTATCTAGTTGATATTGATATTCAAGGACTCACTAGCGGTAACTAGAAGTGCGTGGCACATGACTACGAGATAAAGTTTTGTCTGACATAGCGGTAACATGCTTTACACTATGCTTCATGATGAAAATACAGGAAGCGATGATAGGAACGCTCCCAAAACAAAAAAAGCTCCTTAACTCGAGTTGTGATAACCCTACCAACTATTCCTCTATAACACTCAAGGTTTAGGTGATGTGTCGTGCAAGTTCAAGTGTTCTTCTACTAATTATAACTAGAATTTTTGAAATAGTAAATGTACTATAGCAGTCTTTTTCCGTCCTTACGATTTCTGTGATTAATTTGAGTTCTTCTAAATCTAATAGGGGTATAACTTCTTGTAGCTGAAGATGTATAAGTAGGCGCGCTACTCATAACTTCAAAGGTACAAATATATTATTTTTAATACTATATTAAATCCACAAGGGTCTTACTCTTCCTAGTTGTAGTTCTAATATTTCTAAATCACCTAATTACAAGTTCTAAATAACACAAAAAAGCCTCACATTTCTGCAAGGCTTTGAAACATTAATATACAAGTAAACAAATGAGAGTACTAAGATATCTAGAAAAATGATAATTACAAAAATTGTATTTACACAAAGTGCGTAATTGTGCACCTACTATTGAGTATTTTTGATGTAATTGGGTGAATGACATTCTTGCCAATACTCTACAATCCTTACAATCATCTTTTTTAGCTTCTCATAACTATTTGGTTTTACAAAGAAGCCTTGAATAGACCGGGAATAGGCATCTACTACTTCTTTTTGCTCTGCAATTGTGGTAAAGAAAAGGTAAGGAATGGACTTCATTCGTAATTCTTCATTGTTAAAAACTTTTTCACGTAATTCTACCCCATTCAGTTTAGGCATGTTAATATCTGAAAGTACTAGGAATGGTTGAACTTCTGAATTTATTAAATACTCTAAAGCTTTTTCTCCGTCTCCAAAGAAAATTACTTCATGTTTATAATTAAGTTCTTTAAAGACATCTCCCAAAAGTTCTTGGTCGTCCATGTCGTCTTCGATTATGATAATAGGGCCACTTTTGTTCATTTTATTTTCGAGGAATATTAGTCAAGGAAGAAGTTTATACAAAATTATGAATGCCATTAATTGAATTAATTAATTAGACCTTGCTGCTTTTCCTTAAACCCTTATAAAGCCTAATCCTGGTTTCTATTTTTTTTAATTGTTGAAGAGAGACGAAAGCCTTTTCTGCTTCTGAAAGTTCAAATTTCAGACGTGAAATCTCTTCCCTCACGCAATTGATAAGTTTATTCAAAAGCCTCGGTTGTGGTAATAATCCCATTATCTTTCGTTAATATGCAATTAACATTCCATTGATTCTAAATAATTGTAGCGAAAACCACCCCAAAAAACTAGAGTGTTTATTAATTTTATTAAGAGCCAGACATTACTACAACTTTTTTAGTTATTAACTAATGTCTCAGCGTTTGTTCAGGGTTTGCTTTCCTCGGGTTAGTTAAACATACCTCCTCTTTTATTAATTACACTCCCAATCTTTTTCAAATAGTTTTTTCATTTCATCTACTCTTTCGAGAAAAGAAGGGGGTTTTTCAAAATAATAATGACACCCTATTTGCTCACTTTCATCAATTTGTAATCGTGATGCATAAATTGACATGAGGATTTTAGGAATTGGCAAGAGTTGAGGTATTGATTGAATAAGCCGTGAACATTCTACACCAGTAGTTTTGCCTAAGTTGATATCAATTAAAAATATGTGAGGAATACGTTCTTTAATGTTTTTAACAACATCTCGCATTCCCTAAACAGAACCAGCTTTATATTTTCTGAAACCAACAATACAGCTTCTTTCAAGAACTGGTAATCATCTAAATTATCAGGTGTAAAGTACGCAATTATCGGCTTGGACAGATCTATAACCATGCAGTTTAGCTTTAATTGCTTTTTTTAAAATGCTTGTTCTTAAAAGTTATAGGGAGTGGAGAGGCAAAAATTAATTCTATAACTTTTTCAACAAAACTCTTGTGCAGAAAACTAATGCTCCTACCCCAGCAATAAACAATTTCGGGAGGATCAACACGTTATATAAGAAAATCTGAATGAAAAGCATTTTTATTAACAGAGAGAGGACGATCGCAGCGGGAGATTTTGTAATGCTTAAAAAGCAGTACAAAACTAGCTTTCCTAATGTTCCCACTTAAATAGCGTTAAAGATTGAAAACATACAAAATGGCAGTGCAACAGTTGTATTTATCAATTGTGATGCAAACAAGATTTGCAAGGAAGAATTACCAGTACTTGCTCTTTCCAACGCTTTATAAAAGGTTATTGAGCAATCAATTTGACTTGTAGAAGTAAACTATCATAAAAGCAATTGATGTAAGAATTGGCAACTGGATAGATGACCCACGACAGGGGTTTATTCAAATTATAGATGGATCATCCATTGACACAATTATTGCGACTGGCACTAAACCTATTCCAATTACACATACGTTGCTAATTGCTTTAGGCTTTGTTCAAAGAGGTGTATCAGAAATGTATGATCTTAAAGGAAGTGACTTTGCTTATCACTTAGGAGTTAGAAGAGTAACAATATTTCATCCTGGTAATGCATTTTGGCACTGGTGAGGCTCTTACATTGGTTATGTTCATCAAATTCAAACCTTTACTACTGTTTAATAGGTAGAGATCTTGTATTTAAACTGCACTAATAGAACTGGCCTTTAGGCAAGAAGATAGGACAGTTACTCCATATTTACTAGCAGTATTATTCGTCCCAACATTGGCAATGCCTTACTTCTATTAGTAGCAAGTACCTTAAAACTGCTTTTTAGTCTTCTATTAACATAGAAGAGTTAGCATAACATCAGATCAAAAAGGAACAATATAACCGGCAAAGTTTACCCCCAGTGTAGTTGATTACTCTCGACAAAAAAAAATGTAGACAACAGAAGTCGCTTAAACCTCTAATTCTTTTATATGAACCTCCTAAGAAATAGGATGCCTAGCTGTTTCCCAGTAATTAGTAACATTCTTTAAAAGGTCTATTAAGTCCCCAAAGCTATTAGGCTTTGTAAAAAATCCTTGCGCCAATAAATCATATGCTGCATTAATATCCTTTTTTGAATTGGAAGTTGATAGGAACACAAAGGGAATACTTTGAGTTCTTAGTTTGTCATTTGTATTAATTATCTCTTTTAATTTTAAGCCATTTAGCACCGGCATATTAACATCAGAAAGGATTAGGAAAGTTTTCTCGTCCGTAGTTTGCAAATACTCTAAAGCATCCTGCCCATTATTGAAGCATTTACGTTCATTTTTTACTCCAATACTATCTAGTGCTGATTCAATTAATTCGCAGTCATCTGCATCATCTTCTATTATAAGGATTGGATGGAATGTTTTCATAGTTGAATTAAAAAGTTGGTAAAAATAGATTAAGTAAGTATTAAAACTCCTTAAGATATTTTAAGAACTCGTAATCTTTGGACATAAGTGGTTACTTTTTTTCATTTTAAAAGCATTAGTAAAAAATGTCTGTGTCAATTTTAATTACAAGTGAATTCGAAACTTATCTTTAAAGAATGCCGTCATCTGAAAAGCTGTAATAGCCTTCCTCACTTACTATCAGATGGTCAAGAATTTTTATATCAAGTACCTAGCAGCTTCCTTGATCTTAGAGTTTGGTTCTTCACCCTGTCTTTAGATAGCGGTTACTTCGACATTTGTGCTTCTCCACTTGACATTGCATACCTTAATTATTAATATTACGACGTTAAATTTCCAAAAGTAGGGTAGTACAATGCTAGCTGTTCTACTATGAGAGGTTTTCTTCAACATATCAACTGCAATAAAGAGATATTTTTATGCTAAAAGGCATCAATGGTGGTCTGCAATGCTTCTTTGCGTTTGTTATAGCAGCGCCAAACAGTGAAGAAAAAATGGAAAGAATTCTTTCCTGCTACCAGCGCTAAATTCATTACCTAGGATTGGAACAACAAAATGTACATCATTGATATGCACGATGAATTGCGGAAGAAGTAAAAGCCAGTAGCGGAAGAAAATCCTTCATTCCTGCCCTTTCCAGAAAGAAAATAAAAGATATTATTTTGCTCCTAACGGAAGTGCCTTAGCACTAGATTTGAAAGATAGCTTCTAAATTAGTAACATCGAACCAAAACTAAAGCTGACAACTAACTACAGCCGAAGCTAACAACGTCCCGCCCAAATAACACGAAACCCTATGTTGCCGGTTGGGCTTTTGTCAGCCTGAAAATTTACGCATTAAATTTTCTAGAGGTCCTCTCCTAAATTTCCTGCTCCATAGAACGCTAAATGCTACACTAACCAAAAAAAACAAGGATGAAAAAGCGAAAATATGGGCAGGTGAACTTGGCATTCCTGATTGCAAGAAACCTGTGTACTTTTTACCCGTTAAAGATTGGAAAGTAATCATACCAATTGTCAAATGCACAACATAATGCGTAAGGGTCATTTTCCCTGTTTCTGCTAGCCATTGGAGCGGCGTGTACATAATGTAATCCAAAATGTTACGATTGAATTGTTTGTACAGTGCATACTTCCTAAATCCTTCTAACCTGGCGATAGTCTAGAAAGAAGAAACAATAAACTACAGTTCCCTCAATAAGAAGGCAAATCAAGTTGCACATTTTTTAAGAACTAGAGGAGTAAAACAAGACACACTTGTACCTATATGTGTTGAACGGGATGCAAATATGCTGATATGGATATTAGGTATCTTGAAAGCAGGGGGCGCGTATGTTCCAATTGACCCTAACAGTCCTGCGAGCAGAATTAGTTATCTTCTAAATGATCTTTGCGCCTCTTTTCTCCTAACAACGAAAGCAATTAAGGCGAGGTTGCCAGGCTCGTTGGATCTTGAGTTGATAGAAATAGACAAAGAGAACACAAAGGTTTCCACGAGCCCAACAAAGAACCCGCACTTTCAATTGCACCAGATAGTCTTGCTTATGTTATTTACACATCTGGTTCGACTGGGAAGCTAAAAGGGGTAATGATAGAACACGCGTCTCTTTTAAATTATTTAGTCTGTTGTAGAGAGAATTATAGAAGTAGTAACGATACGAGGTCCGGAAGCTTCGCGCATTTGTCTTACACCTTTGACGCGTCCCTAAACGCTATGTTTGTGCCCCTAATAAATGGAAAGGCTGTTGTTATTGGCTCAAAAGATCATCTGGAAACATTTGAAGACGAGAATTTCACAAAGTACGCGCCTTATGATTTCATTAAAGCCACTCCTGCTCATCTAGAACTGTTAGGAGAAACACTAATTGAGACTCAAAAGGAATGGATAACACGTAAGTTGGTTTTGGGTGGGGAGGCTTTGCGTCTCACTTATTTGAAACAATTTATTCAAAAAGGAGTTGACGTTGATGTTATAAACGAGTACGGCCCAACTGAAGCTACCGTTCTGATATTAAGAAACGTCTTCTTATAGCAAAAGCAATGGTCATTGAATAGAACTTTTTAATTAACAAGAATAATAAGCAAGTATTTAATTTTTTAAAAGAAACTTCCTAACGTAGGCCTTATTAAATCCTCTCTCACTTTACTAATACTTGGTGCGGCAATGGCGTCTTTGAAGGGAAAATCCGCTTCGTATTATCGCCTGAGTGTTGACCTGGAAATTGAAGTGCGCTGTACTCAAATTCTTTTTCATTAAGCTTTAAAGGTGAAGCTTCATTACATCTCTCCTGTATACATTTTGCGCTATATTGTTTACCTAAATCGCTTCCGTTAAAGATGCACTTTGTTCTATGATCAACATATGTCAAGAAGTAAATAATCCCTAATTCTTTCTAATAACGGCCTTTATTCCTTCTTCTTTAAGAGATGCTGTCAAATGCCATGATTTTTCGGGTTGCTTTAGTAATGCTAAATCAGTCGCATTCTTGACCTTCGCTTTATTCCGTTGCTTGTCAGTTTCGTTGGCTGCAAACTTGCCTTATAAAATTTTCAATGTAGGCTTGTTAATTCAGGTTTACCTACCACTAACAAACAGGCTGCATAAGGCTTTTGAGGCTTGTTAGTTACCCCGCCGCAAATTGAAGAAGAAGCAGTAAGGAACTTACGTATCATGCTAATCATTAATTCTGATAACAACATTTGCAATAGTAGTACCTCTCTGGTTTCTAAAACAATGCAACTTACTTTCACTAAGATTAGTCTAAAAATATATATTAATTCGATTAACATTTTTATGAAATTTTTCTCTTTGGTTTTTATTTCGGTACTCTCAGTTATAGTTGCAATACCCTTATTCGCAGTACTGGCAGTTTATTTTGTTTTTACGAACCTTATTATAATTTTCCAATTATGTTATTCTCAAATTCGGTTTGTAGCAAGTTTACACGTTGCAAAGAAAAAGATGTAGAAATGTATGAAAATGAATGTAGTAGTAGTTTATTGTTGAAGGGCAGCATTACTTCTGGAACTATCGATGCCATAGGACTTAATAAAAATCGCGATTCTTAAATTACAAAGATGTGTCTAACAAATGCTTCGGGTCGTAGTAATGCTTCGGTGTTCTCCTTTGATTTTTTTCATTTTTATTATTTTATATGCCGGTTATTTTATTCGCAAAAATTTTACTGTTCAAAAAATTAAAACGTTTTTTATTTTAAAGTTGGGTGCAATGCTTTTTAAGTTGTTATTCATTCTTCGGGTACACAGAAGATTGTAAATAGTTCATAATTTAAGGGGCAGTTCTGCCATACCTTCTAAAGAACAAGGTTTGACTAAATATCTTTTCCAGGCCGTAACTATATACCTCCATAACTGTTTGTGATCCCACACCTGTTAATGAACGGCGTACTAAATAATGGAGAAGAAAAACAATAACGCTGTTCTTTTCATTATAAATTTTT
Organism: Segetibacter aerophilus; assembly: GCF_007991655.1. GTDB lineage: Bacteria > Bacteroidota > Bacteroidia > Chitinophagales > Chitinophagaceae > Segetibacter > Segetibacter aerophilus. Next base: position 1,291 of record NZ_BJYT01000039.1, on the reverse strand, counting down.
CTGACCGGATGTAAAAATAATGGCCAGCACCTCTTCACCATCATGTTCGATACTCCGAGTTCCAACGAAGGTGTAAACTAAAATCCCGCACATCAAAATGCAACCAAAATTTGGTAATAGTTTTGCACTATAAATGGAAGATTACCGATCAGAAAGTTCATGAATTACCACGGAAAGATGTTAAACAACATACAGAACTATATTGAAAGCCTCTTTAATCAATCAGAGGCTGACTTTCTAATGTATCACAACCTGGAGCATACCAAATTTGTAGTAGCAAAAACACAAGAAATAGGTGCTGACCACACTTTAGACAAAACTGATTTTTTAATTCTTTCTGCAAGTGCATGGTTTCACGATGCAGGTCATCTAACTGGGGGTTTAAAATTCCACGAAGACTGAAGTGTTCAGCTAATGAAAGAATTTTTTGAAGCCAAAGAAGTACTAGGTTCCGTTCTTAATAAAATTGAAAGTTGTATTTGTGCAACAAAATTTCCTCACAAGCCAAAAACTTTATTAGAAGAAATATTGTGCGATGCAGATACATATAATTTAGGTACGGAAGATTTCATCAGAACTGATAAATTATTAAAGGAGGAACTCGGCAATAGAAAAGTTCTTACAGATAACTGGATAGAAAAAACTAAACAGCTACTATTAACACATAAATACTTTACTTCCTATTGCATAAATAAGTTAAGTAGAGGCAAAGAGAAAACCATTCAGTTATTGAAAAATCAATTGCAAACGTAGAAATAATATTATAAGTAATATGAGCACAGGACGTTTTAAAAAGTTAGTTCGTGGCAGAGGTACAGTTTTATTAGTTTTTTTCCTATCATTACCAGCTTTTGCAATAGCGCAATTCAGCAAGATTACAATAAGCGGACTTGTAAGAGATGCTAAAGCGAAAACACGATTAACTTTTGTTAATATAGCTTTAAAGTCAGCTAAAGACAGCAGCTTTGTAATAGGTACAATTACCAATGAACAAGGTAGGTTTACTCTTGCTGATGTAAAAAGCGGCAACTATTATTTAGATGTTTCCTACATTGGATACGAGGTTAAAAGGCAAAATGTATTAGTAGGTGAACTAAGTGCATTTTTAGACCTTGGCAATATAGAGATTACACCAGACGCCAAAGTATTAGACCAGGTAACTGTAACATCAACACAACAAAGCGGCGTTTCAGATAAGCTTGATAAAAAGACTTTTTCTATTGCTGACAATGTTAGCCAGGCTGGCGGCTCTGTTTTACAGGCAATGAATAATCTTCCGGGCGTTACCACG
>NZ_BJYT01000038.1 GCF_007991655.1 Segetibacter aerophilus | reverse complement strand
GGGAAGTGGGGAGAATTTAAGACAAAAGAAAAAACAGCCCCAAAAACGTTGATAAGAGGTGGAACATTAAAGACGGCATAGAGTAAAATAAATTTTACATGCAGATGTTACAGAACCGGCAGTTCGGGAAGGAGAAGTAGTAAGTCGTTAACAGTAAGACCATTTAAACAAAGGTATTGTCAGTTGAGTTTTTGCTGACTTTTTACGCCATTACGTAAGTGTTTAAGAATAGAACTGCGTCTTTCAAAAAAGACAACAACGTCTGAAAAATTTGGAGTAAGGGTTTCCCCTTTGGCTAGAATTAGCGCTTTTCTTCCTGCTACTACTTCAAAAATATACTTAATGATTGCGGACTTCGACTTGTAGCTTAAGGGTTCCTTCGTATCGGTGTATACAAGGTAATTGATGTCGTAGATAATTTTATTAAGGACATACTTCTTATCCTTCGCGCTAATAAACTTCTTGGCAAGTTCATTAGCTACGTTTGTAAAGTTTGACATTCGTAGCGGGTTAGTTTGGTTAAATCGTACTTTAAAATAATCTACTTTTCCTAAATCTATCCTTAAAAGTCTTTAAGTAAGTAATAGAGAAACGACTTAAAAAAGCAAATAGTATTTGCGCCGCCGTTTTCATTTCCTTCTTTAAAAAATTAATTCAAGTCCTAGTACTTACGGCGTTCGAGATACTTTTTAAAACCGTATAAAACGTCTAAGTCGAACTGCTTGTTAGGAGTATTATTTGTTGAAGAATGTAGTGAAGTAGAAATAATTTTTTTATTTTTAAGATAAGCAAAAAATCAGGTTATGAAAGCTTATTTGGTAATCCTCACTTCAGCATTTGTCGGTTCAATACATGCTCAGTCAAGAGACACTACGCTACCAAAAGAAAGACTAACTCCTGATAGTATTGCAAGACCCTTTATTATATCATCTCCCCGGTACGCTTTTGATTTCAATACCCACAAGAAGTATGAAGCGCAGCCAAAGAGTCCTGATCAAAAAATAAAATTGTATTGGGATCCCGTTTACCAACGGCTTGTCCCGTTTCAAATTCATACTGGTTATAAAGACACCTGGTTTTCTAATGCAGCTAACACCGCTGTTCAGTTTCTTACTCCCTATAAGAAAGTCGAACGGTAGCTGATCCCCTTATCACTTTAGTAGATGATGGTCACTCAACGAGCTTTTTATCTTTTTCATAAAGAACTTCGTGATTTGTCGGTTTAAGAGAACTTTTGTTCCCAACCACAAAAGGAAGGTGTTAAGCTTGCCCAGGGTTGATAAGTTTAATATAAGAGACTGAGCTCTTTTTTTAACCATTGGTCTAAAGCGCTCAACGTTTTTATTTGAGATCATCGGCCAGGTGCTGCCATTTGAAAATGTAGGAATAGGGAAATAATGATTGGGAGGTTTAGCCGAAAAAATTGGAATGATCTGGATCTTTCCATCGTCAGATGTAAATAATTCCTTGTCCACTCCTTCGTAACCCCGTTTGAAAATTTCATTGTTTTCCACGGCCTCTGCCGGTATAGTGAAGTAGTTTCTCAAAAACATTTCGCAATTGAACCTACCTAAAAAGAAGTCGTGTACTCTGAATTCTTTACTGATGAAACCTCCAAATCCGCTGAACGATCCACATGCGATAGCGGTATCACCCCCAAAGCTTTCCCTCTTTCCATTGATATCAATTTTTCTTGTAGGAGCTATGAGAAACTGACCTGCCTTGGAGTTGTCCATTGCATCCGTTAAGTTAACAGGCTTTGCGCGCATTTGATCAAGAAATGACCCTAACGTCTTTTGCATTACTTTAAAGATCTGCTTGTCGGCCTCGAAGTGTTTCGGCTTTTCGCTAGGGAAAGGATCAATCATCAGAACGGTACTTTTGAATTGGTTAAAGTCCTGGTATTCCTCTTCGTTATCCTGCTTTGTTTTATCTATCAATACATCCCGCACTTTCTCAAAAGGCTCGTTGTTAATAACGCCTCCATCAATATTCAGGCTTTCATAAGTTGGTGTTGTTATAGGAAACTTTTCCGTTACATCTCTACACCACGGCGACTGGTTTACGTATTTTGATTCCCTAACTAATGTGCGGGCGGTTAGACCGACAGGAAAGGCGCCTGTTGCCATCGCGGCGTCTGCTGCAATAGAAGTGTTGACATCATTTTTGAAGTCAAGAGGCATCCAACCTTCGGCGTCGTTGTCCTGCAGAATAAAACAAGCGTAGTCATTATGAGCCCTCATGTAATATTTACCTGGGTTTTCCATGGCATTAAAAGCAATGTTGTAGCCGAAGCCGCGCAAGTTGGTAAGCGTTGTAAAAACCTTCAAGTTCTGACTGAAGAAGGATGGCGTGGGAAGCCAGTTGTTCTTGTTGACAGTTAAAACCTTTTTAGCAACTTTATCAATAAACGAAGAATTTAGGAGGGAGGTAATATTGCCTTTTTTAATGTCTGAAGTATTTAGCAACATAGGAAACATGTCGGGTCCGAGCAGATCAACCCATGAATGGTACAATTTGTTTTCAGGATGCTCCGCCAGCAAGTCCGCAGACGGTTCTTTAATATGCTTTATAGGGTTGTTGATTGCTGAAGCGGTTATAATGCCTGTCATTCCACCGGCAGAGGCTCCGCCTATTACAGGTATTACAACATTGTGCATCGGTGTACCCGGTACATTTTCATCTTTTCTTTTTTGCCATTCTTCCAAAGCTTCGAATAGATAATCTAAAACGCCTGCAGTATAAGCGCCTGCTGAAACTGCACCTGCCATGCAAAGTCCTACATAGAAGTTTTGATCGGGGGAGGAGTTTTCTGCCATCAAGAAGTATTTAGAAGTTTATGTGCGGAGCTTCAACTATTATAAAACTGCCTCCGTTATTCTCTTGCAGCTTTACACTTTTTTCGATGGCTTTTTCAAGAAACCGAAATCTACAGAAACAGAACAGTTCCAGATCAAATTACAAATACTTCCTGAGCCTGGTCTTTAAGAATAAAATATTTGAAAGAATAGTTAACGCAATTTGAAGAATGAACTAATCAACTTTAAGTTAGGTTAGTTCATTTCTATTCTGCTACCTTCTGCCAGCCGGTAATTTTATAAAGCACTTTCTTAAAATTTCCCGTACGGGTTGCATTTCCATTTGTGTTATTCCACGTAAGATGAAGCCAGTTGTATTGACCTTTTTCGAAGTTGTAGTCTGTGCTGTTATCTTCAAACAAATTCACAGCCCTATTTGGATTTCCGTAAATCTTGCAGGAGATATTAAAAACAGTAGAAGATGTAACGTACTCAACAGGTTCCGCAAATGGCAGTAGCGTGTTATCTTTTACAAACATGGGGATTTGATCGAGCGTCAGTGAGATATTATAAGATTTACCTCCCTCATATTTTTTGTTGGTATTGTAGTCGTACCAGTTACCGGCCGGAAGATAAACAGTTCTTTGTGAGGAGCTATCGATGAAAGGGGCGCACAAAAGGCTTTCGCCCATCATGTATTCGTCGTCTATTTTCCAGGTGTTTTTGTCAGCAGGATAATCCATAATTAAAGCGCGAAATGGGGGCGTCCCCTCAAAATGATATTTGGCAAACGCAGCATACAAATACGGTAACAGACTCATCCGCAACTGGATTAACTTCTTCGCCTTTTGCTCAAGGTCCTTGTGATTAGGAAGTAGTTCATTCGCGCTGTTCTTGCCAATGTTGTATTGTAACCATGGAGGCAAGTTGAGGTACCAGCAATTAACCACCATGTGTGACGACATAAGGATTGTTTGAAGTCGTCTTATAAGGTCTGCATCATTTGAAGTTTCTCTTATTTCGGGTGACCAGTTTACGCCTGAGAAGCCCGAGTTGACAATCATTCTTACAAAGTCATTATGACTGTACATATCAGAATACAAAGCAGCGGTGTATGGCGCTGCATACAAGTGCGACGCCCGTACATCGAACATCGTTCGGGTGTTATTTTTTCGATATAGGTTTAGCATGGTCTGCTGGTACAGTAGCCCATAAACCTGCCGCATATGTTCTCCATCAACGCCGGAAGGAAAAGTAGCTATGTCGGGGAAACTCCATTCACGGTCAGCCTTGTTATAGTCAGCCGCGTCGCATTCATCTAACTTAAAAGCAGCAATGCCTTTTTTTACAAAAGTGTTTTCGTGGTAGTCTCCGAAAATCTTACGTCCGTTGGTAGAAATAAAGTCGGGTACGGCGCCGCCCCAGACAGTATAGTTAGATGAATAAGGAGCAATCTTTTCAAATATGGGTGAAGTGGGGTGAGTATAAGCATGCTCCCAGAGATTAAGTTTAAAACCGCTATTGTTCATATTGCTTATGAAAGTATCTGGAGTGGGAAAGTTTTTTGGGTTCCAGGCAAAAGAGCAAGAGTACGCAGCTGTTTGCCATCCCGGTTCCAATCCCATCATATCGCAAGGGATGTGGTTGTCACGAAAGTATTGCCCTGTTTGCTCCACTTGTTTATCCGTAAAAGTTGCTTTTGCCCTGTACTTAAAACCAAGCCCCCATAAAGGGGGAATGCCGCCGCCGCCTGAAAAAAGATTATAGCGCTGCATAACCTTCATCATATCCGGCCCTGCGAAAACATAGATTTCAATTCCTTTTGTGCCTTCTATCTGTATACTTACCTCATCTGAAGGGGTTACAGCTTTACCATACAGGTTAACTGTATTAAGCTCTATTTTTTGTTCTTTAGGATTGAGTTTTTTGTTGCGAACACGTTCATCGAGCTTGCCTTTCGAAGCCATGTAAAAAGTAACATATCTCGAAGAGTTAACCACCACACCATACCCTTTGGTAGAGATGTAAAAAGGCATAGGTGCGTGCCCGAAGCCGACGTTACCAACAGTCCAGCTATTTGTACGGATCTCGCGTCGCATGCCGGTTTGATCAAATGTATTTGTCTGAAGTCCGAATCCGTAAAACCTTTCTGAAGTGTCTATTTTAATTTCTGCTAAAACCCCTTTTGCCATTTGTGAAAAATGCATCTTATTTAGATCAAAGGGAGGTGATGCTATTTGTTGCATCTTATTCAATCCTTCAATAGCAGGAGGATTTTTAAATGCTGTAGGTAGAAGTTTCTCAGGAGTCCCGTAAGTAATTTTCCAAATACCGTTTGCTACTTTTTGTATTGTCTGAGCAAAGCAAGTTTGAAAATCAATTAGCAGAACAACAAACAGGTAAAACACTTTTTTCATAGGAGCACTTTTTTAAAGGAATCGAATAGCAAAACGTTCTAATGGGTCAGCGATAAAAAATTGGACCTACAGCATAAGAAGTAATTCATTAACAACAAAGTAATGAAGGATTTATAAACGGTAGTATAAAAATGATAAGCGGTTGCATGGGTCGTAGTAGTAAATAATCTTTTAAGACAAACAGGAATAGGATACATATTAGCAAGCAGACATTTTTTGCGACACATTCCTAAGCTTGATATGGGACTCTAGCTTTGAACGAAAATCAAGCACTTTTTAAAATTGAATAAACACGCTTGTTACCATCTTTGTTATCTTTTTTAAAAAACATAGTTTTACCATTACCCTTTTCGTTTCTGCTCTAGAGACGAAAAAGATCTAGTCCTACAATCAATTCATCATTTCATTTGTAAATACTTTATTTATGATCACTACAACAACACCTACTATAGAAGGGCATTCAATTCAACAATACTTAGGGATCGTTAGTGCGGAGTCAATTATTGGGGCAAATATCTTTAAAGATATCCTCGCCGGTTTCCGTGATATAGCCGGGGGAAGAAGTGAGACGTATGAAAAAGTAGTTGACGAAGCAAGAACCATCGCCATGAATGAACTGATTAGAAAAGCTGAAAGCATTGGGGCAAATGCAATTGTGGGAATAGACCTTGATTTCGAAACAATAGGTGCAGGCAGCAGCATGCTAATGGTGCTGGCAACGGGTACAGCTGTAAGAGTTTAAAAATCTCCGCAAAGGAACTTACATCTCAACAAGGAAAACTAAATGATACGAACGAATGAATAGAACATTGGTCGTTTTTGTCCTTTTAATGTTTTTAGCATGTAAAGGACAGAATGGTGAAACAGATAAAACGGTATCGGTAAGAGAGCCGGCAAATAATATAGAAGAAAATATTTACCGTTGTGGTGATAGCATGTTGGCCGCTTTTAAAAGAAAAGACTGGATGACGTTTGTAAAATACAATCATCCAAATATGACAAGTAGGATGGGCGGAGCTGAGGCCTTCGCTTCATTCATCAATTTGCAAATGAAACAAATACCTGACTCCACTATTCAAAGCATAACCATAGGGAGAATTTTACAGGTAGTAAAAACTTCTAAGGATCAGCAATGTGTGGTAGAACAAAATATGAGAATGGAGCAGCAGGGAACAACGCTGGATAAAACAACTTATTTAGTTGGAGAGTCTCTAGATAACGGAGAGATGTGGACGTTTTTCGATGCGTCAACAAAAACCGGATTATTGCCTAAAGACATAAAGCCTGATATAAGTAGTGAACTAAAAATACCTGCATCTAAGAACCAGGTAAATTAACAAAGCCCTCAAGACGAGGGCTTTGTTACAGGAGTTTTAAACTTGTTAGTAACGGCTGCAAAGAGATTTTAAATTCCCTTTACGATAAATTCTTCCACAGTTCTTACTTGTGTATTGATTTCAAATGATTGTGCGATTTTCTCCTTTGCTGTAATTATTGAAAAGGTAAGCTTAGAGTTTTCAGGAAATTCAGAAAACAGCATTGTTTTGTTTAAAGGAGTACCATCAAACTTGCTGGCGTAAATTATCTGATCCTGGTCATTCCTGATAGTAAGTTGAAAGGGCTGGGCCGATTCATTTTTGTAATTAACATTAAAAGCTAATTTTTTGTCTTTGAGACCTTGATAAGTCACTTCTACACTTTTGGCAGATGTACTATCAGGAAGCGCGTACGTGTTTTGCGCAAAACCGCAAGAGATTAACACAGCAAATAAGAATGTAAAGACTTTTGTTGAAACTGCTTTTGTTGATTGCTTTTTCATAATTGTAATGTTTAAACGTGATAAAAAAACTTGGGACAGCAACCGTTTAAACAAGCAATGTTTTATGGCAATCTGTTAGAAGAATTATGGAGAAAGCAACCGGAGAATATTTTCATTTAAAAGCCCGTGTATAGCTTTTTGGCGTTGTTGACACAAAGATAGGAGGCAAAAGTAAACAACGCCAAGTTTAATATTAAGGAATTGTTACTTTCCTTTTCTTTTACTAATCAATACTTTACAAACTAACGTTCGTTAATTTTTAATTTTTTATTTTTTCTTTTTGACTTTCTAAACCGGCTTGTTAAGCGTGTTCCATAAAAGGTCTTTTAACTCAGTAAGCCCTTTTTGAGTGACGGATGAAATAAAAACATGAGGGATGCTATCAGGCAATTCTTTTTCGATTTCTTTCTTTAGTTCATCATCCAGCATATCACTTTTGCTTATTGCAATAATGAAATCCTTCTGCAGTAATTCAGGGTTGTATTCTTCGAGTTCATTATGGAGAATTTCGAATTCCTTGCGATGATCTTTGCTATCAGCAGGGATTAAAAATAGTAAACACGCATTCCTTTCTATATGTCTCAAGAACCGATGCCCTAATCCTTTGCCTTCGGCTGCTCCTTCAATGATGCCGGGGAGATCAGCAATACAAAAACTTCTTCCGTCACGATACTCAACCATACCCAATTGCGGGGTAAGTGTTGTAAATGCATAATCAGCAATCTTGGGGCGGGCAGCAGTTATAACTGACAACAAAGTTGATTTGCCGGCATTCGGAAAGCCAACCAGACCAACGTCGGCTAAAACTTTCAGCTCAATTACTTTCCAACCTTCAACGCCTTCTTCTCCGGGCTGGTGATGCTCGGGGGCCTGGTTGGTCGGAGTAGCAAAATTTGAGTTACCCAAACCGCCCCGTCCTCCTTTCAGCCAAATCACTTCTTGTCCATCTTCTAATATTTCGGCATCTACTTTTCCTGTCTCTTCATCTTTTGCAACAGTACCTAAGGGTACTTCTATAATCACATCTTTTCCCTCGCGACCGGTACAATTATTCTTGCTGCCGTTCTCACCATCTTCGGCCAAAACATTCTTGTAATATCTTAGATGCAGCAAGGTCCATAGCTGCTTGTTTCCTCTTAAAATAATATGTCCGCCACGACCACCATCGCCGCCATCAGGTCCACCCATCGCGGTTAATTTGTTCCTCATAAAGTGCCGGCTTCCAGCGCCGCCATGTCCGCTCCTGGCAAAAATGCGGATGTAATCTATAAAATTTGACTTTTCCATTTCGGCGGCAAAGATAAGATGGCCAGCACCTGCATTGGTTAGATCATGAAAGATTGGGAGGAAATTGTAAAATGGAAAATAAGGTTCTTTTTGATTTAAAGTACCACCACTGTGTTATGGACCGCGCTGTCGAAACGAGTGCAGACGTACAAGCGTGCGACGCAAGAAATGACGAAGGAAGATTTGGTGACGGCTACAAAAAGTTATTCTACTAACCTATCAAAAGCAGCAGTAAGCACTTGCCCGTTTCGCTTGACTTGCACCCATATCCTGTACTTACCCGCAGATGGAAAAGAGTAAGGAAACTCAAGCGAATTATTGTGTTCCATGCCTTGCATGCCTTTTTGCGGAATCTGCATTTGTTGCATCAAAAGATCGTTTCTGTCAGCCTCGTTTAAGGTAGAAAGATGTTTGACGGAAGTATTTACGCTGTCGTAAAATTTATTGGGGTCGGGGTAATGATACATGCCCTGCGGATCGGCCATTCTTTTTACCAGGTTTGTTTCGGCAGCCATTGAAAAAGTACCGACGGGGTGAAGATGTATGTAAACATTTCCGTCACTTCGTACGATTGCTGCGTGACCAGCCATCCCTAAGTAAGGATCTAGTTTTGCCGGTTGTTTATCAGGACCTATTACTTGGAATTTTAAGGAGTATAATTTACTGGCTTCGAGCGGTTCGTTGGTCATTCCTTCCCACACCATTGTTGATCCGTCTTTCAGTTTTACGCCTGTTCCCGGCTTGCCACACACGATTGTGTTTTCGGCATCAGGCAGTTGCGGGTTATCGACAAGATCTGAAGGTATTGCGTAGGCAAAAGCATCATCAGAATCAAGCGTGCGGATATTGGTAAGCGTGTTAGTAATATCGAATGTATCCTTGATCGTTTCAGTGTAACCACTATTGTAAACAATGTCGCCAAAAACAAGGTACTTTCCTTTTGGAAGGCCGGGCAAAATGGTACGAAAGGTAGTGGTGTCGATACGTTGAGGGTGAAGGTGAGCAAACGCATCCATTGCCGGAATACGCATTACAAACATGTGCATCAGCTTTCCGTGATCGGGGATTATAAAAGGGAAACTGGATCGGCGTTGAGATGAAGTATCTAATCTAAAAGTGAGTTCGTTAGATCCATTTTCATTTACTTTAGACACAGCTTGTGTTGGACGGAACATATACTTCCTGTAGCCATTTGCCCAACTCTGCCACCATGCATTGCCGCCGTATACAACCAAGGATGTAAGCACTGCAGCAATACTCATACTGATCAGCCTGATCCTTTTTCTCCTCGGCGGAACAACATCACCTCTTTTGGTGATGGCATCACTTACGGCAGCGCCTATGATTGTTACCATAAGTATAAACAGTAAAATGCCCAGAGCGGCCAGCAGCCTGCCTGTTGATGCAGGCATTTCTTTTTTGGCGGTGGAAGTAGCAACTACGGGCACTATGATTTCTCCTTTACCAAGACTTCCTGTTATGTTAATCTGCACACTTGACGATCCCGATGACATTAGCCATGTTTCCCCTTCGAACTGAAGTTGCTGCCCCGGCACTTTCGTCATTAGATCAGGTTCGGGTGCGCCCTCATCGCCTGCCTGGAAATATATAGCTCTCAATGAAATTGCGCTTGCTGACCCGTTTTGCAGGTAAACTTTTACTTTGGCAATTCCGGGTATTACATCAGGAGGTTGTACGCTTACCAATACTTTGTAAGCTCCTGCAGTTGCTTCCATAACTACCTCAGGACTGCCTACGTGAGCAAATAGAATACTGATCTGCAAAAAACAAAAACAGAAAATAAAAGATATTCGAAGCATGAGTGTAAGGATAGTCTAAAGGAAATCTTATCTCTGGATGCTTTGCATCCATTTACCCCAGCGTAAACTTAGGCGGCCAATAAAAAAACCAATGATGATTGCTTTCAGGGCTCCGAAAAGAATGGAAGCAAATGGCTCTACTTCATCTGATCGAAATTTGTAACGAAATTCCCATTCAGGGTTAGCCCCGTAGTACCAGGCATTAGAGCCAAAGAACCAATTACGTGCTAGAGGAGATTCTACTAAAAATTCGCTAAAAGGATATTGTACGATCAACAAGATGGTGACAAACACGGCGCTGGTAATTGCCGCTTTTTTCCAATCATTTCCTTTAACCTTTTGCATAAGTAAATCAGCCGCGATTGCCGGAATGAATAAAAGCAGAGGAAATTGTAAGGATTGATAATGGGTAACCGGGTTTAGAATTGGTCCGAGCTTGGGAACCGCGGGAAACAGTTGCAAGATCCAATTTGCCAGGCCTGCAATCAGAAAGTACCCAAATGCTACAGATGTCATGGCCCACTTAGTTCTAAGGGCGCGACCAAAAACAGGAAGCAGCAACATGCAAATGGCGGTTGTTACCTGGTAAAAAAGCCCGGTATGTTGTGCACGTCTATCGACAAATTCAGTAAACAAAGTGCAAACCATACATAAAAAGCTAGCTGCTGCTATTACAAGTAACGTTCTTAAAATCCTCTTTTGCCGTATGTTATTTCTTATCCAATAAGTTTTAATCATGCTCTCTGCTACCTGGTCATTTTCAATCCGGTTAAGGTATTTGCTGATACTTACGCATGCACCAAACTGAAGAAACAACATGCCCAGCGCTAATAGAAAATGTGGGGGAGATAGAATAACAACATCGAGGCCGTAAGCATTGTGCCACCAATCATCAAAAGGGGCGGAGGTTAGCATTGCGATTGCTCCCCAAATGCAAAACAACGCACCAAGCGAACTATAAAAGAAGCCCCATATTTTTACCAGCCCTTTTTTTGCTGCGGCGCTTGCTTTAAACGTATTCCATAATACTTGGATGCCGGAAAACAAGCCGGCAAATACAGCACCCATATAAATAAGAATGTGTGGTGGAGAAAGAAACTTATCACGGCCAATAGTAGTATGCCAACTAATGTCCCACAAAATTCCTACGATGGTAAGGATCGAAGCGAGCGAAACAGCATATACATATAAAGGGATACCATCGATCGTTAGTAGGATGGCCTTCTTTTGCCTGGCTTGCGGGGCTGAAACAGAAGGTGAAACTGTTATTGACATACTAAGAATTATCTGACTTTTTGAAGGCGATTCAGGTCTCTAAATAATCTCCTACAAGGCATCTTGACAGCGCTGACAAAACTTAGAATTGTTTCGATAACAACGTGTTTTTAATGACAAGCAGAATGTACGTAAAATAAATAGAATAGAGGAAAGAGCATAATAATTTTTGCTTAAAAAGTCAGCTGTTTTTGTCGTAGTAGTTTCAATGAATTTGATAGCAAAACCGGTTTTTGTCTAATCAAAGGCTACAAGCATTAATCTTATTTTTTTTCAGAGTTGGAAACAAAAGCAATGTGCCTGCTATCAGGAGACCACGAGTTTACATTGATGGTTCCCTGCCCTCCATAGAGGTAAGCAATTACTTTAGGAGCACCTCCATTTAGGGGCATTAACCTAAGCATTACTTTTTTATAAGAAGGATGCGAATTGGGTTCAATATCTGTAGGAAATGAAATCATAGTCATCCATTTACCATCGGGGGAGATGTGGGGAAACCAACTATGGTATTCGTCAAAAGTTAATTGCTCTTTAGCTGAACCATCTGGTTTCATTCGCCAGATCTGCATTGTGCCTGTTGGGTTAGCATTGTAATAGATGTACTTGCCATCAGGAGAGTATTCAGGTCCATCAACATGGCCGGCAGTATTGGTGGTTAAGGCAGTTTCATCTTTTGTATTGATATCCACTTTATATAGGTTGTAAATCTTGCTGCCATTTCTCATTCCAACCAACGTCACGTCCTTACCATTCGGTGACCATCCATGCCAGTAGGAAGGCGTTTGTTCGGTAACTTGTTTTGGAGTACCTCCCGCCAGTGGAAGTATATACACTGTTGATCCACCGCCCGGTCCTGGTCTCGAATGGCTAATCGCCAACAATTTCCCATTGAAGGAAATGCCGTGATCATTATTAATTCGATCTGCTGTACCTGTGTTTAGTTTTTCAGGGGTACCGCCTTCTACTGGGATCGTGTACAAAGAACCTCCTTCATTAAATAATAATTTCTTTCCATCAGGCATCCAGTTGGGTGCTTCAAACTTTGTAGCAGACTCTCTTATAACCATCCTATTACCGGTAAAAACATCCATTGTTTCTAAGCGGCAACCTACCACTCCGATTAGTGGCGGTAACTTAACTTGTGGATTGGGGTGATATGTTTCCGGAACAGGTTTATCAATACGAACATTCCAGACTTTGGCTTCTTCAATTCTGTTCGAATCGTGTGAAGAGATGAACAACCCAACCAAAACTGAGTCCTTCATATTGGGCATTTCCTGGCTGCTAACTTCTTGCAGCGGCTCGCCCCAGTTAGCAACTCTCATAATCACTTTCTTACCTATCCGTTCGAGTTGAATAGTACGAAAAACACTTTTCTTGGCATAAAACACTTCATCCTCTGGGTCGCGCATATATGCTCCTCTAAGGGGACGCCATTGTAAAACTGTAAGTCCATCTCCGTGTACCACAGCGTTTACACTTGCAGCTGCTTCATCTGCCGATTCTCTTATCATCCAGCCAATCTTTCGATGCCCGTTTCCTTCTCCGCCTACAAACTCAAAGTTGCCGGTAAGAATAAAGTTTCCGCCAATTCTCTTGTATAAATATTGAAACTCGTCTCGGTTAAACCAGATGTTATAGCCCGCGCCTTTTAGGTAGTACGCCTGGCTCCTTTCGTCGTACCTGGAAGATCCTGCATTTGTAGGTTTGCCGATATCTGCAGATTTATCAAAAATGCCGATACTATTATTTTGGCAGAAAGCAGTGTTGAGAAATAATGATAAACCTAGCAGGCAAATAAGTTTCATACAGCAATAATTATTTGAAAAAGATGAGTCTTCAAATGTAATCGTTATCGCTTCAAATAGTAATTGAATTGCCTGTCGAGCAAATAGCGACCTAATCGGGAAATAACGTCCGATCGATATTAGGAACAACTCTTAAAGCGTTTTTGTAATACACTTTTTTTAGGATGTCGTCAGGCAATCCCATGCCATACATCCGCCAGAAAGCATGGTATTTTTTATGGTAGGGAAAGTATTCATCTTCCGTTTCCAGTACCCTGAAGTAGGTTGCATATTCTTCAGGAACCCAACTGTCTTTTCCAAATAAAATCCGATCCTGGTATTTAGTAAAAAAGGCTTTTGCTGCTTTAGGTTGCCTGCCAAGTTCGGCTATGACTGCCCCAAACTCAACGACTACATTTGGTCTTTCATCCAGCAGTTTACCCAACCTGGCTAAATCGTTCGGAAACCATCCGAAGTGTGCAGCAATGAAAGTGGTGTTAGGATGCTTTTTAAAAATGTTGTGTTGCTCCTGTATCAGGGTCTCAAAGGGTGCAGGGTCGCTATCACTTCTTTTCCTGCCGGCGTGCGTTTTGAGTTCTAACCATCTTTCATTCTTTTCATCCAGAGGATCCCAGAAAGATTTCGGATCAGCGGTATGTATAAGGACAGGAATTTTTAGTTCGCCGCATTTCCTCCATATTGGATCAAGCCGCACGTCGTCAACCGTAACTCTTTTGCCTGTATTATCTTTTACTGATAATCCGAGAGTCTTAAAAATTTTCAGTCCGTTTGCTCCATTCTTTACATCTTCCTCCAGTTGCTTAACAGCTTTTTCTGTCCACCCATTTTCACCAACACCACTAAAATTTATGTTAGCGAACACAATGAATTTTTTCGGCGCGTTTGCTTTTGCATTGTCGACTGCCTGTTTTAGAGTGCTTCCGTTTGAGCCGCTTAAATTTACCATAACGGCCATATTAAGTTTAGCCATTTCTGCCGCTAGTTCCTTCAAATTCTGCGTCGCCATACCAAACTGGTGATTGTGAACATCGATGAAGGGAAACTTAGCCCTGGTTATTTTATGTTCAGGAACAACCAACGTTGAGGGTGGATCGTATTTTTCGAAATCCATGATATTCTGCCCATAAATATTAAAAGCTGTAGCAAGAAGAGAAAAGGCTAAGAAGGTTTTTTTCATACAAAAATTTCAAGGTAATGAAGCAATGAGGAAAGATAATGCACCTTTCTAAATAACTTTTTTATTGATAAAAAGATTTGTTGTTGAATGGTCATTCATACTACAACTTTCCTAGCCTTGATATTTTAATTTGTTAGTTCCAATTCCGCTTCGTCTGCTTGCTTCACAAGCATCTTTTTCCTCTTTTTTTTCTTGTAGAAGAAAAGGCCGATAAAAAATAAGGCAATAACCAAAGCGATGGCGCTAATGATCAGGATGATTGACTTACGGCTACCAAGAATAATTTTACCGCTATACATGGTAATAGTCTGCCGAAGTTCAAACCTTTCAAAAACAGCTTGCTCATCAAGGTTGCCTTTTGATACGAGGCCAGCTCTTGGTGGATTATCCCACGGGGGAAGGAAGGTTGCTTTAACCGGCGTTTCATTCAACGGTTTAAACTCTTTTCCGTTAAGACTATATAAAAAGGAAATTCTGTAAAGGTCCCTCACCCACATTTGTAAGAAGACGCTATCTGAATGGGGGATTTCATAAATACCAAGAATGCTCTCGAACCCGTCCCTGACTTTCGAAATTTCAATTTGGTTGTTGCGGACAAAAACAGAAACCATGTCTGCTACATCTCCAATTGCACCGATGCCGGCTGACCCTGTAGACTCATTGGTTCTTACTAAAGTGGTAGCAGTATAATTATCGCTCAATATTTTCTGGCCAATAAAACTTCCTGAAGGGCTGTGTAGAGCTGAAAGTCTTAACACCCCATCCTTCATTTGGTATTTGACATCCTGGAAAACGCTCCATTGCCAAATGTCATTAAGCTTGTTGCCTTTGAACTCGTCGATAAGAATCTTCTCACGGGTAAGCGTGTCGTTTTTAGTATTTACAAATTGTATCCAGTTGTCTTTTGTGAAAGTGAACTCCTGCAACAATCCTTGCCGGCCGGTAAATGCACTCGTTTTTCTATCATAGGCGTGATATAGAAAATAGAATTTCCCGTCCTTTTCTATAGGTGTTCCATGGCCCTTGCAGATCCAGTTTTGTGTGTCGACAAGAATAGGATTTTTTGGATACTTTTCCCAAGGGCCTAAAATGTTCTTGGCCCTCGCTACACCTGAAACATAACTACACCCCGTTCCACAACAGCCGGCAGCGGCGTAGAAAGCGTAGTAGTAATCGTTATGCTGTATGATAGACACTCCCTCTACCAGCGATTTTTCCCATCCTGCGTCGTTCCTGAATAA
The DNA here is from genome assembly GCF_007991655.1 of Segetibacter aerophilus. Taxonomy (GTDB): domain Bacteria; phylum Bacteroidota; class Bacteroidia; order Chitinophagales; family Chitinophagaceae; genus Segetibacter; species Segetibacter aerophilus. The sequence continues at coordinate 16,755 of NZ_BJYT01000038.1, read as the reverse complement.
TTCCTTTTTTTGCCCGATCAAAGCTGTTCGTTCTTCATTCATTTCACTGGCCCATATAGGCGTTGGTTCTCCTGCGCTATTGGCATCTTCCTTCCAAACTAAAAATAACTTACCGTTTTTATCTCGGATAGGAAACCCGTCTATAGAACCCAGCTCCTCGCATACTAAAGGCCCGTGGTCTCTATATGGACCTTCCGGCTTGTCGGCGCTTGCAACACCCACACATAAGTTTCCGTTTTTTTTATGCGCTGTGTAATAGACATAAACCCTTCCTTTATCGTAGGTCATTTCGGGCGCCCAGAAATAGTAGTCTGCCCAATCGGGCGCTTTGTTGAAGATGTACCCCTTCTGTTTCCAGGTAATAAGATCATCTGAATATAGTAGCGGAAACGCTGGCATCCAGTTAGAGGAAGTAGCGCTGGCCCAATAAGTATCTCCGATTTTTACAACAGAAGGGTCAGGATTTGTCCCGGGCAAAACAAGTTGCTGGGTAAAAGACCGACACGTGATCCCAACCAAAAGAAAAAATACAATCAAAAACTTCATCTATGATCAATAATTATAGTAATTGCCGCTGCTCAATAATCATTCCTACTGCCTCGCAAACGGGCTTGAAAAAGAATAGACGCTGTATCAATTGAACAGGGGATCCATTTGCAAATCTCGCTTCTATTACCCGTTGTTATAGCTGGGATGATTTTTTTATTCTTGTCTGCATACCATCTGCCTTCGATTAATAAAGTTTAAAAGTATGGAAGCATTTAACGTAAAAGAACATCCGCACACAAGACTCAATATTCTTACAGGAGATTGGATCTTAGTATCACCGCACCGAACTAAGAGGCCCTGGCAAGGTAAAGTAGAAACACTACCTCCGGACAACCGCCCTTCTTACGATCCTAAATGTTACCTGTGCCCAGGCAATACGAGGGCCGATGGCAGTGTTAATCCTAACTACGATCATTCCTTTGTTTTTACCAATGATTATTCTGCCCTGCTCACTGATACACCTGATGGAGCTTTGAACGTTAAAGGGCTGCTTTCTGCAAAAAGTGAAAAAGGCATTTGTAAGGTGCTTAGTTTTTCACCCGATCACAGCCTTACTCTCCCACAACTATCGGTAGAGGGCATTGAAAAAGTTATTGAAGTTTGGATCGATGAGTTTAAAAATATAGCCGCCGACCCTACAATTAGGTACATTCAAATTTTCGAAAACAAGGGTGAAATGATGGGTTGCAGCAATCCTCATCCCCACGGACAGATCTGGGCCAGTTCTTCGGTTCCTTTAGAGATTGCCAAGGAAACAAACCAGCAAAAGAAATACTTCGACGAACATGGTAAAAGCCTCCTAAGCGACTATTTGCAACTTGAGTTAGAGCAGCAGGAAAGGATTGTTTTGGAGAATGAGCACTTTGCAGCCCTGGTACCTTTTTGGGTGGTCTGGCCTTACGAAACTATGATTGTAAGTAAGCGCCACTTCCAAAATCTTTTGCAGTTTACGTCGGACGAAAAACATGCTTATGCTCAAATTCTTAAAAAGCTGACGGCTAAGTATGATAATCTTTTTGAGATTTCATTTCCCTATTCTGCAGGTATACACCAGGCGCCCGTAAATGATGGCGATCATCCTGAGTGGCATTGGCACATGCACTTTTACCCCCCATTGTTGAGATCGGCCACTGTTAAGAAATTCATGGTTGGGTACGAGATGCTTGCTAATCCTCAAAGAGACGTTTCTGCCGAGTGGGCCGCAGAAAAGCTACGGGCTCTAAGTGAGACTCATTACAAAGAAACCAGGAAGTAATTTTGTTGTAGTCAACATTACCGCTTCAATCGTCAGCGTTGCGAGGCTCCATTCCACTAACAATCACTATGGAGCTTTTTGCCACCTTTTTCGCTAAAACGTAAAATAGCGTTTGAGCAAAAACGAAGTCGTCCTTGCACAAACGCTATGCTGGTTAATACACCTAATAGTTCCTGTAAGTTTAAGGTCTTGGCTTCACCTTGTTATTAGTATCAACAGGAACATTTGCGCCTGTTTTTATTTCTGCTGCAGAACCGCCCTGGCGAGTATCACCAGAGGTGGGCAATGTTGTATCAGTAGTAGCAGGTTGGGTCGTTGCAGGTTCAGTAGTTTTATGTTCGGTACTCTCGTGCTCTTTACCTTCTTTCGCTTGTCCACTATGCCCTTCAGCTCCGCCTTCGCTTTTTTCAGAAGATTGTGATGTTTCCTCTTTTTCGTACGATCCAACAGTTGAAGAACCGCCGTTTTCACACGCAGCAAATAATAAAAGTCCGGACAGGTATACAACAGAAATCTTCTTCATTTTATTTCATTTTATTAGCTCGCGAAGATAAATTGTTTATAGTGAATTAAAAGCCATAAAAACATTTAAACTACGGTTGTGAGGTTTAGTAATTTCTGCAAGCCTGGTCTCTAAAAAAATAACTCCGAAATGGATACTCAACCCTTCGTCCTGTTCGTTTATTCATATTGCTTTATTACCAATTATTTGAAATATCTATCGGAATAGAAGGAACCACGAATGAACCTTTTATTCTCTTACTAAAAAGGTTCTATGAAAAATACGGCTACACGACTACAGTTATTATTTATACTATTGACAATTACGTGCACTCTTTCTGCTCAGAGAAATTTTTGGACAGATGAGGCAGAAACGGCGATTGCAATTAAGCGCAACCCTCAATTAAGTTTACCCAAACAATATCGCACACTTCGTTTAGACATCGCCAGCCTTAGTTCTGCGCTAAGAACAGCTCCGAAAGAATTTACGCAAAGGGCAAAGAGTAGTCCTTTCACAATGCTGGTTCCAATGCTCGATGGAAGTTTCAAAAGTTTTAAAATAGCCGAGACGTCTATCATGGAGCAGGGATTAGCAGATAAATTTTCCAATGTAAAAACGTATGGTGGACAAGGCATAGAAGATCCTCACGCTACTATTAAAATAGACCTGACCGAATTTGGTTTTCATGCCATGATTCTTTCCCAAATAAATGGCGCTGTTCTTATTGATCCTTATGCCCAAGGCAACGTAGAAGATTATGTTGCTTACAACAAAAAAGACCTGCCTTTAAAAATGTCAGCAATGGAAGAGGGATTGGATGCAGCTACTGATAACTTAAAACGTCCCTCCGATGCTCAGCGTACTAACGCGGCTACCTGTATTGGAGGCACTTTGAAACAGTATCGTCTCGCTGTTGCGTGTACCTGGCAATATGCAGTCGCAGTTGGCGGAAGGCAGGTAACGCCATCCCAAGCTTTATCTGCTATTGTAACCACCGTAAACAGAGTTGACGGCGTGTATGAAAATGAGGTAGGTGTAAGAATGATACTGGTCAGCAACAACAATAAAATTGTCTTTTTAGACTCCGCTTCACAGCCCTTTACGGGCAACAGTAATGCGGTTACGCTTATTAATGAAAGTCAAAAAGTGATTGACTCTTTAATAGGTTCGGCAAACTATGATGTTGGCCATACATTTAGCACAGGAGCCGGCGGCTATGCAGGTATTGGAGTGGTTTGCACAAATGGTTTGAAAGCGCGTGGCGTAACTGGCAGTCCTCAACCCACCGGTGATGCTTACAACATCGACTATGTTGCTCACGAACTTGGTCACCAGTTTGGTGCACAACATACATTTAATGCTAATACCGGTAACTGTGGAGGTGCTAACGGTTCACCCACTACCAACGCTGAGCCGGGAAGCGGTTCAACCATCATGGCTTACGCCGGTATTTGTAACGCGGTAAATAATCTGCAACCTCATACCTTACCTTATTTTCATGCAATCAGTTTTGATCAAATAACCCAATATATTAACTCAGTTGACGGAAGCCTTGGTGCAGTACAAATAGCCACAGGCAACAGAGCACCGGTAGTAAATGCAGGAGCAGATTATGTCATTCCAAAAGCAACGCCTTTTGCACTTACTGGCTCCGCTTCAGACGCAGATGGAGATCCTCTTACTTATAGTTGGGAACAGGTAAATGTCGGAGCACTTTTCGGTGATTGGAATAAACCTTTAGGGGATGCACCTATTTTCAGATCTTTTACCCCTGTTACTACCCCAAGAAGATTTTTTCCTCAACTCAGTGATCTTGTAAATAACACAACAACCATTGGTGAACTACTGCCGGCTTATGGAAGGGCCATGAAGTTTAGGTTAACAGCAAGAGACAATCGTACCGGAGGGGGAGGAGTTTGTTCTGATGAAGCCAATGTAACGGTAGATGGAAATGCCGGTCCATTTGTAGTGACCGCTCCTAATACTGCCATGACCTGGGATGTTGGCTCTTTTACCACCATAACCTGGGATGTTGCAAGCACAAATCTTGCTCCTGTAAACTGCGCTAATGTAAACATTGAACTTTCTACCGATGGCGGTCTCACGTTTCCTATTACCCTAGTATCAAATACTCCTAATGACGGAACGGAGGAGATAATTGTCCCTAACAATGCTACCACAAATGCGCGCGTAAGAGTGGTCTCCGCAGGAAACATCTTCTTTGATATTTCGAACGTTGACTTTATCATAAAGGCCAATGCTGAACCTGGATTTTCTTTTAGTAATCCACTAACCGTTGCAGCTTGCAACAATGGAGCAGCGGGAACACTTATCAATACAAATTCACTTAATAAATTCTCCACCCCTATTACACTTTCTGCATCGGGAAATCCTGCAGGTTCCGTAGTGGCTTTTGGTACTAATCCATTAAGCCCCGGTTCTAATGATTCGATTATACTAAAGGGAAATATTCCTGCCGGAATTTATAACATTACGATTACCGGTACTGCCGGTTCTATCACCAGGTCGAGGGTAATTCAATTTGTAATAGGAACGCCAACCAAACTTGCGGTAAATACAACACCCGCAAACAACTCGATTGGCGCTCCCATGCTCCCAACTTTCAGCTGGCAACCTACTACTGAGGCACAGTACTACACTTTAAATATTTCAAATTCTCAAAACTTTGCTACAAACGTTCAAAGCATAGACAGTATTACTAATTCAAGCTATACACTCACTGCACCATTAGCGGCGAATACGCAGTATTACTGGCGCGTTGTTCCTCATAACTCGTGCGGTGCTGGTCCGGCTTCTGCCAGCTCGCTCTTTAAGACTGCAGCTATTGTCTGCTCAGATATTGTGTATAGCAAAAATCTGCCTATTGCTATCGATGTCGTTGCCAATACAATTACATCAACTTTAAATATACCCTCCGGTGGAATAATCCAGGATATCAACGTAGTGGGTTTAAAGGGGACACACTCTTACGTGGGTGACCTGACCGTTAACCTCATTAGCCCGTCAAACACTAAAGTGCAGCTGTTTAGAAGAGTGTGCGATGGCGACGACGACTTCGACATAAACTTCGATGATCAATCAGCTAACATAATAATTTGCCCTCTTAATGATGGTAGAACAAGTAAGCCAAGCCAGCCATTGTCTGCGTTTATCAACGAGAATAGTACGGGAACATGGAAGCTTGAGGTCATAGACTCATATACCGATGACGGTGGTTCTTTGACTAACTGGGGACTAAAGATTTGCACGTACCAGGCATCAGCACTTCCTGTTAATTGGGTCACTTTTACTGCCGATAAAAAACAGGATAAAACGGTTGCGTTGCAATGGTCAGCTATCAATGAAATAAACAACAAAAGCTATGAGATCGAAAAAAGCATTGATGGTATTTCATTTGGATTTGTAGGAGAAGTAAATGCGGCTAATGGCGTTGGATTACAGCAATATTCTTTCAACGATGTAAAGCCAAACAAGGGAGATAACTACTACAGGTTAAAACAAGTGGATAAAGACGGGAAGTATAGCTACTCAAAAATTGTAAAAGTAGAGCTGCAGGAGTCTGCTGCCAACTTCATGATTTTTCCAAATCCTGCCGTAGACAAAAGCACGGTGCGGGTTCTAACTGAAACAAAGCAACTAACCATCACGCTTTCTAATGCCGCGGGCAAACTGGTGTATAAAAGAGATGCAGGTTTTGTAAGCGCAGGGCAGGAATTTGAGATACCCGTCAAAGGATTTAGTAAAGGTCTATACGTGCTTACGCTATCAACAGAAAAGGGTATTTCAAATGAAAAAATAATAGTGCAATAATTGACGGTTCGCTGTAAAGCCTTCGTAAATGCTTTAAACCTTTTATGACCTATTTTCTGCTAATGCATAGTTGCTATAAACATTCTTCTTTGTTAAATTAGCCGCTATAATAAGTGCTATGAGAAAGTTTATTAGTGTTCTATGTATTGCAACGCTGTTATTGAATAGTTCCTGCAAAACCCCCCGAAGTGTTGTTGGAACGAAAGATGATGGAAAGATTGAAGTAGTGTTTGTGCAAGTAAATGATGTCTATGAAATCGCCCCGGTAGGAGGCGGCAAAGAAGGCGGGATGGCCCGTGTGGCAACACTCAAGAAACAATACAAGCAAGCGAATCCGAATACATTTTTAGTTATCGCAGGAGATTTTCTCAGCCCTTCTGTCTATAATAGTTTGCAATACCACGGAAAAAGAATCAGAGGTGCGCAAATGGTAGAGTCGATGAATGCTGCGGGAATGGATATCGCTGTTTTTGGAAACCACGAGTTCGACATATCAGAAAAGGAATTGCAGGAACGGATAAATGAGTCTCGTTTTTTGTGGGTTTCAACTAATACATTCCATAAGTTGAAAGACTCTATTGTTCCTTTTAGAAGGACCGATGTCGCCAATGCAACTCCTTTTCCTGAAACCTATATTATGTCTGTAAAAGACAATGATGGAACAGCTGCGAGAATAGGTTTCATCGGTCTTACTTTACCTTCTAATCCTGCTGATTTTGTTTCTTATAAAGATCCCTTAGCGGCGGCAAAAGAGGTGTACAATAAAATTAAAGACTCGGTAGATGCTGTCGTTGCCATTACTCACATGGCTGTAGAAGATGATGTATTGCTTGCCAAAGAGCTTCCTGGCCTCGCTGCTATTATTGGGGGCCATGAGCATGGCGGAGTATTTAATAAAACAGGGAAAGTTTATATCACCAAGGCTCATGCAAATGCCCGTTCTGCTTATATCGTGAAGCTTGATATTAATAAGAATAAACGCTCTTTTAACGTTCCAGAACCTGAACTAAAATACATAAATGAAGAGGTTGCATTAGACAGCAATACCAACGTTGCAGTGGAGAAGTGGAAGAAAATTGCTCGCGACAATTATGCATCTCTTGGTTTTGATGCTGAAAAGGTCGTTATCGCTACAGGCGAAAAATTAGATGGAAGGGAAACGGAGACCCGATCAACATCTACTAATCTTACGAGCCTTGTTACTGCCGCTATGGCCTATGCATGTCCCCAGGCGGATGTTGTAATCTTCAACTCCGGCTCTATTCGTTTAGACGATATTCTAACTCCCCCGGTTACCCAGTACGACATCATACGCACCTTACCCTTTGGTGGTGGTATCAGGGAAGTGGATATGAAAGGAGACCTGCTTTTGAAGGTTTTACAGGCAGGAATAAAGAACCGCAATAATGGTGGCTTTTTACAGTCTCAACCCGTTGTCTTTAATAGTGCAGCAAATTCTTTTACTGTCAATAACCAGGCAATCGACCCCACTAAAGTTTATAGGGTAGCTGTCACAGAATTTTTGCTAAGTGGAAAAGAAGCAAACCTTGATTTTTTGAATGAAACAAATCCTGGTATAGTAAAAGTGTATCCTGCTGAAACTGAAATCACAAACCCTAAGTCTGACATAAGAGCGGCAATCGTTAAGTTTTTAAGTAACAAGAAGTAACGGGTAGTTGAGGGATAACAAGGCATTCTGTTGGTAAGGTTAAGGCTTCGCGAGTTCCTTTTTGATCCGTTCCCGATAATTTCTAACGGCCCTGATATCACTGTAAGAAACCTCCTTGCCAGCCTTTTCTTTGATAGCGGATGCAGGAAGATCAGGTGCCGCTTCCATTAAACCCAGTAGCTTTTCAAGTATCAGATTATCAACAAGATCAAGTATATCCACTTCTCCCGTCGCAACGAATGTGGCAAGATGACTTTCAATTGTTCCTTGCGACATACCTCGCGCAACGCTTATATCTTCAATCGATTTGCCTTGTTTAAACATTTGCAAACTAATTCTGCCGCTTTCTCCTTTTTCAGGTTTTAAGGAATGCGGTTTAATTTCTTCGGGCATCTGTGCAGGAAATGCTCTTTTATTTTGCGCCACCAATTGAAGCAGCTCATTCAGCTTTGTAGAATTCTTCAATGCCGCCGACAATTGCAAGCCTTGTTGCAATTGTTGCTTTTTCCGATTTAATAAGACAAGCAGGTCCTGTAAATCCTTTACGTACTTCTTTACATTCTTTTTATTCTTTACCTCATCGATATGACCCTTAATTGAGTTGTACGTTTTGGTAAGTTCCGTAAGAAAATAGTTAGTTCCTGCCTCCGTTCTTTCATGGAGTTTTTTGTAGCCGTCTTCCTCCGCGGTCAAAAAAAGATATTCAAGTTGTTTTTTGAATTTATAAGCAACATCCTTTTGTTCACTTGTTGCTTTGGCTAATTCACCGCACCATTGTATACACTTGTCTTTATCAGGAATTTGCCTGTCTTCGTAGCTTTCCAAATGGGTTTGAATATTGTCATCTATTTTTTCCCAATCAAAACTTTGCATCAGCGATAACCGGATGTATACCTTTTGTTGCTGCTCCAGTGTTTGCTGCAAGGCATCCTCTTCCAACTCCTGTTTTACGAAATCGATTACACGACTATCGGTACTAATGCAACCGGGAAGAATACGCGACTTTAATACCAGGCCTTGCAAACTGGTTAGCCGACTAAGAGATACATACACTTGCCCCGGAGCGAAGGACGCTCCTGCATCAATGATCGCTTTTTCAAAAGTCAATCCCTGGCTTTTATGAATAGTAATTGCCCATGCAAGTCTTATAGGATATTGGGTAAACGTGCCAAGTTCTTCTTCCTCCAATGTATCCTTTTCCGAATTATAATTGTAGCGCACATTCTGCCATTTCTCCTGCTCGATTTCCAGCTCACCTTCTTCATTAGGAAAGGCTACAAAAATGCTCTCGCGTTCAATCTTTGTAACGATTCCTATTTTCCCATTGTAAAACTTCCTAACCTCGCCTTTGTCGTTTTTGATAAACATAATCTGTGCGCCCTGCTTTAGTTGCAGTTGCTTCTCGACCGGGTACGACCTTTCATAAAACTCGCCTGTTACTTTAGCATTGTAGCTGTATAATTTCCCCGGTAGCTTTTCCAGTTCACGCTGGTTGATTTCATCCGCCTTATAATTATGACTACAAAGGGTAATGTAGTTGTCCTTCTTTGTGGGCGCAAAGTCGGGGTTGTAGTGTTGATGTAACACCTCAAGGTCTTCCGTGGTGCAGCAATTGTTGCGTATGTTGTTTAGGATATTTATGAACACATTGTCTTTTTGCCGGTAAATCTTCTTAAGCTCGATAAACAGTGGCGGAACATGTTGAAGAACCTGGGCATCGAAAAAGAAGGGGCTGTTATAATGATCCTTTAAAATCTCCCATTCTTCATTTTTGGCCACTGGCGGCAATTGAAATAGGTCACCTATATAGACCATCTGAACACCGCCAAAAGGGATAAGGGGCTGCTTTCTTACGTGACGCATTACAGTATCAACAGCATCGAGCAAATCTGCTCTTACCATCGAAATTTCGTCGATGATTAATAAGTCCAGTTCCTGTATTACCTCTCTTTTGGCACGTTGAAGTCTGAGGTTCTTAAGCAGGCTGGACCTGTTATTCATTTCGCCCCCAAATCCTCCCCAAACTTCTTTATCCGATGGAATAAAGGGACCAAATGGAAGCTGAAAAAAAGAATGAATGGTAACACCGCCGGCATTAATGGCAGCTACGCCGGTTGGAGCAACTACTGCCATCTTCTTAAAAGTATTGTCCCTTATGTACTTAAGAAAAGTCGTTTTTCCTGTACCTGCCTTACCGGTTAAAAACAGGTGTTTGTTGGTTTGATTTACAAACGCTACCGCTTTTTGAAAGATAGTATTGGAAGGATCAGGGTTCATGAAGCGATGGAGTAAAAGAAAAGGAAATGATTACGAAAATACATCAGGCCATTGAGTAATTTCTTTTCATGAAAAAAGATCTCATGTATAGATTTCTTTTGTTAAGAAAATCGTGGCCAAAAGGTTGAAACCTCGAAAACAAAATGGAGCAAAATAAAAAACTCTGCAGGTTAATGCAGAGTTTTTAAAAATTATAAATAAACTTTTTATTTGACAGTTGACGTAGGTAAGAAGCCGTTGTCTGCATTTGATGCCGCTACATTTTCCATTTGAGGGTCAAGGTCAAAACGGGAATTAAGTATGGAAGAATTATTTACATACCATTGATCGGGTGAATTGACAAAAAAGCAACTTCCACCTTTGATCTCTGCAATGATTTTTGTGTGTAAGCCATAAGGTACCGCGGGACAGCCAAGGCTCTTGCCGATAACTCCTCTTATAGACATGATGTCTTCGTTCACAAAACGAGATCCATGTAAAACAATTCCCCTGCTTTTAACACGGTCATTGATGCCTGCTTCCATTCCGTTAAACCTCATGCAATAACCTGCCTTGCCGTTATAAGTATCACCGGTAACCATGAAGCCAAGACTACTTTTGTTAGAGTTATCGTAGTTTGAAAAACTGGTTGCGAACTCATTGCCACTGTTTCTGCCGTGCGACACAAACGTATTGAACAGCAGGCGGCTACTAGAGAGGTCTATTACGTACAATCTTTTGTTATTGCTGCTCTGACTATAATCGCAAATCGTAACAATGTTCTTCTTCCTGATCGATCCGCGCTTTTCAAGATACTGGTAGCCTTTGTAAGCATTAAAGAAAACATCTCTTTCAAGACCGTACTCTCCAAGACCGATTAAATCGTAAATAGAATCTGCTGTTTTCTTTAAGACCGGAGAATTAGCTGAATTAGAAAGTAAGGAAGGAAAGTTCTTCTCACCGGTTATCCCTTTTTTAGGGTCTCCCGCAAATGACTGAACTGAAATAAATACAAAACCAACTGAAAGAATTCTTCCTATAAGCTTGAGAAATCCTGGCATAAGTTTTAAGGGCAATATTTAAAAATAACTTTATCTAGGACGGCTAAAGTAGAGGAATTATTGTGTGAAGACAAGTTAAAACTTCCAATAGAGGCAATTCCGGTTTCATTCGCCTTGATTCTCAACCATTTCTTTTTTTATAAATTCTGCTCCAAAACGTTCAAAGAAGCTCATTGTATTATTCCTAAGTGTTAAACAAGAAGTAGCGAAATATTCAGACAAGTGATAACTAGGGTATAATTTCCACAATCTTGTTGGTCAGAACCATCCCCTTTTTTTGAAAACCCGTAGCATAATTACCGGCACAATTAGCATTACAGCGACGGTTATATAAAAGCCCCATCTCTGGTGCGCATAGGGTATTACGTCGAAGTTCATCCCGAAAATGCCGCCTATAACTGAACCTGGTGCTAACAAACAGGTAACGATAGCCATCACTTTCATCACCTCGTTCATCTTAAGGTTCACCTGGTTGATATACAAATCCTGCAAGCTTGCCAAAATTTCACGGTAGTTCTCCGCAACATCATTTGCCTGCACAATGTGGTCATAAGCGTCTTTGTAATACTTATTAATCTTATCGTCTAGCAACTCGCTTTCGCTTTTAATAAATCCATTCACCAGTTCTCTTACGGGACCAACATTTCGCTTCAAAACAATCATCTCCTTTCTCAAGGCATTCAACTTGGCCAGCGACCTTTTGTTATTAACGCGAATGATCTCTTCTTCCAAAGCCTCTATTTTTTCGCCCAACTTTTCAATCACCTCGAAATAGTGATCTACTATCATATCGATTAAACTATAACAGAGATAGTCTGCACCTCTCGTGCGCAGTCTGCTCGACGGAACTTTAAGCTTTTCACGAATGTTATTAAATACGTCGCGGTGCGCATCTTCCTGGAAGGTTATGACGAAATTTTTGCCAAGAGCGATACTGATTTGCTCTTGTTCAACCGCGCAGTTATTGTCGTTAAAATACAACATGTTGAGCTGGCAAAACATGATGCCTTCAATGTCATCCATCTTCGGGCGTTGACCAATACTTAGAATGTCTTCAACCAAAAGGGGATGAATTTCAAATTGCTGGCAAACTTCTTCAACGGTCGCTTTCACTATGCCGTCGATATTTATCCAGCTTACTTTGTCGCTGTCCCTGTAAATAAAAGTTTCTCTTACATCTTTTAATTCGCACGCAGAAATAGAACCTGGATCATAATTGTAAACAAAGATTTTTGTGCTTTTTGCTTCTTCACGTTCAGGGGGAGTGGCAGGATTGTAATTAAAGATTTCTTTAGTTCGATGAGTATTAAATATAGGCTCTATTAAGTATTTTAAATATTTCTTCGGGCGCATAAATTAAAGGTAAGAGATGCCTATAGATTAATAAAATAAGGTGCTTCAGACCTCAAGGCTTCAGGTAGGGTTTATAGTTTAAAGCATGAAGTATAGCGTTAAAATATGTTGAGACAAGCAATTGGTTTTCATGGTAATCATTCTTGCCACGCTCGTTTCAACTGCAAATCTTTGGTTGTCTTTTCTCTTGCACGATCTTTTATTATAGCAAATTTTTAAGCTTTGCATACTGCAACAACATAATTGTTTTGCCGTCTTTTATTTCACCGTCCTCCATCATTTGTATGGCTTTGTCGAAAGGTATTTCAAGTACTTCAATATCTTCCTGCTCGTGTTCGATGCCTCCGCCCTCGTTTACTTTCATTGAGCTGCTGTAGGCAGCAACAAAAAAATAAATGATCTCGGTTACAGAGCCGGGAGACATATAAGCCTCAAATATTTTGCGCACATCAGAAACTTTATAACCTGTCTCTTCTTCGGTTTCTCTTTTTATGCATTCTTCGGCGTTGTCTTTGTCAAGCAAGCCAGCACAGGCTTCTATCAACATTCCATCAGCATTGCCATTAATGAATGTTGGCATTCTAAATTGCCTTGTGAGGATGACCGTTTGGGAGTCGCGGTTGTACAATAGGATGGTTGCACCGTTGCCTCTATCATACGCTTCCCTGTTTTGTTTAGACCAGCCGCCGTCCTTTTTTTGATATTCATAGGTCACCTTCTTTAGTGTGTACCAATTGTTTGACAGAATCTCCGTGTTCAAAATTTTTACCTTTTCATTCATTGCATGTAGTTCTTGGTTAGATGTAAAATTGCCTCAAGAAACGTTGAAACCTTCTAATTTTTTACAAGCGGCTACAACACAAGTAAGTGGGAATGAAGGACTGCTCTAATCCTAAGCGGAAGAATAAGTTGTTTCCGGGCGATGATGGTTTAAAGGAAAATGCAGCTAAAAGCCGAATAAAGAATAAATGTACAAGTGAGTGACACAACGATGATGCTATGAAAAACAAAAGCTGGTTTTCGAAAAATTATTTGGATGAAATTTTTAAAGGCTACAAAAACCATTGTGGTCAAGCAGAAAAACGGGTTTTGAATTGACCTACCAAGAGCTTTTTTATAGCAAGATTAAAACTTTTGCAAGCGATAAAACGCCATGACTTTTGTGTTTTAAACTATCTTGTGCTGAACTTTTTTAAGCACCTGATAATGAAATTTCTGCTAGCCGTTTTCCTTTTTTTAGTTTCTTATTCTACCTCTTTTTCGCAGCACAACAGCCAGCTACCGGCCAACGAATGGGTGGACAGCGTTTTTAAAAAGCTTAGCCGGAAACAAAAAATAGCCCAATTAATGATCATACGAGCCCATAGTAATTTGGGCGAGGAACACATAAAACAGGTGACTGAACTGGTTAAAAAATTCAATGTCGGCGGCTTGTGCTTTTTCCAGGGAGGGCCTGAAAGGCAGGCCAACCTTACCAACTTTTACCAGTCCATCGCGAAAACGCCCCTGATGGTAACCATAGATGGAGAATGGGGTTTGGGAATGCGCCTTGATAGTATCATTAGTTTTCAAAGACAGATGATGATAGGTGCAGTGTCTGATGCGCAACTCTTTTATAGGTTTGGACGGGCGGTAGGTGAGCAATGTAAAAGAATGGGCATCCATGTAAATTTTGCACCGGTCGTTGACATTAATAATAACCCTGACAATCCGGTCATCAACGATAGAAGTTTTGGCGAGGATAAATATAAGGTTGCATTGTTTGGTACTCAATACATGAAGGGCATGCAGGATGTAGGCATTATGGCATGCGCGAAACACTTTCCTGGTCACGGCGATGTGAGTGTGGACTCTCACCTTGACCTGCCGATAATTAATAAAAGTCGTGCTCAACTTGACTCTTTAGAATTGTATCCTTTCAGGCAAATGATAAAGGAAGGTGTGGGAAGTATTATGAGTGCACACCTCTACATTCCGGTGATAGATACCATTTCTAACCAGGCCACTTCTCTGTCTTATAAAACTGTAACAGGTTTGTTGCGAAATGAATTGGGCTTTAAAGGGCTCACGTTTACAGACGCACTTGAGATGAAAGGTGTAAGCAAATATTACCCTGCAGGACAGGCATCTGCTCAATCATTAATTGCAGGGAACGATATGCTATGCCTGCCTGAAGACATAAAAGGAAGCATCAAAAAAATCAGGAAAGCAATCAGGAAACATCAGATTGAAAAGGCTGATTTTGAGGCAAGGGTTAAGAAGGTGTTGCTTGCTAAATATCACCTTGGTTTAAACAATCAAAGCCCCATTCAAACAGGCAATATTGTAAATGAAGTAAATGCAAACACAAACGAAATAAAAACGCTTATTGCTCAAAAAGCAATTACCCTTTTAAAACTTTCAAACAAAGAAGTGCTGCCTCTAAAAGCCGGTAGAAAAATTGCTTTTGTTGGCGTAGGTATAGACAAAGCAAATGCTTTTGCAAACCGGATACAAAAGGACTATCGCGCAGATCTGTTTACGTTTGGTTACAAAGAAGATTCTCTTGCATCTATTGCCTTGATTTCAAAACTTAAAGGAACTTATGACCTTGTTGTTATCGGGGTACATAACTACAGTCGTCGTCCTGCAAACCGTTATGGTATTTCGCCTGCAGCATATAATTTAGTTAACCAACTACAATCGCAAAATGCAACGGTGACTTTTGTTTTTGGAAACCCCTATGCCATGAAGAGCATGGCTCCTGGTGCAGCCAATTTGGTTGCATGTTATGAAGATGATGAGATCACTCAACAAGCGGCTGCGGACGTTTTGACGGGCAAAATTTCTCCAAAAGGAAAGCTCCCTGTAACGGTAAGTGAAGAGCTTCATTATGGGATGGGTATCACCGAGAGTAATTATTTTCCTCACGTAACTCCTGAGACAGTGGGGCTGAAGTCTGAAGTTCTGAATCGCATCGACTCAATTGCAACTGATGCTATTGCCAATCATGCAACTCCCGGCTGTGTGGTGTTGGTAGCCAAAGATGGTAAGGTTGCTTTTCAACGTGCTTATGGCTACACCAACTACGATAGTATTGAGCCGGTTAATAATGATATGATCTATGACCTTGCTTCGGTTACAAAAATTTCGGCTACTACAGTATCTGTTATGAAATTGTACGAAGAAGGAAAGTTGGATCTTGACAAAACACTGGGCGACTATCTTCCATGGGTTAGAGGAAGCAATAAAGAAAAACTGGTGCTGAGGAATTTGTTATTACACCAGGCAGGCCTTGTTTCGTTTATTCCGTTTTATAAAGACACCAACGATAAAAACGGCAACCCATTACCTCGGTATTACAGCAAAGTTCCTACAGACACATTTTCTATTAGGGTAGCAGATAGTGTGTACATGCGAAGAGACTACCAGGATACGATGTACAGCCGCATCCTTACCAGTAAGCTCAGTCCGTCCAATGAATATATTTATAGTGACAATGATTTTATTTTTATGGGCAAAGTGGTTGAAGCAGTTACAGGAAAGCCACTTCAAGAATATGTGAGAGAGACGTTTTACGACCCTCTGCAAATGACAACTACATCGTTTAAACCTAGAGAATATTTTCCAGTTAATATGATTGCTCCCACAGAGTACGATAAGACATGGAGGCAACAATTGTTAAGAGGTGATGTACACGACCCGGGTGCTGCTATGTTTGGCGGTGTCGCCGGACATGCAGGCCTGTTCAGCAATGCCTATGATCTTGCGAAGTTGTACCAGATGCTTTTAAACGGCGGTGAAATGGAAGGCGTTCGTTATTTGAAGAAAGAGACAATCGACAAATTCACTGCTTATTCAAGTAATATCAGTCGTCGTGGGATCGGGTTCGACAAACCCGAAAAGGACAACGCTACGAGAAAAGTTCCTTACCCTGCTAAGAGTGTATCGCCGGCTACTTTTGGTCATACCGGCTATACCGGCACTTGTGTTTGGGCCGACCCAAAGCAAAACCTGTTGTATATATTTTTGTCAAACCGTGTAACTCCCGTTGATACGAATAAGTTGCTGCAGATGAATGTTAGAGGTAATATTCATGAAGTTATTTATGCTGCTTTGCAGAAGGGTAATGCTAAGCTCTAGAGGCTTAGCTTCTTCATAATGGTGTGTTATTTGGTGGTAGTAACCTGATGAGCATAAATTTGTTACTCAATTTTTAAGTGGCACATGGAAGCTTTGGTAAAAAAGGGATTGAATTGACATCGGTAGGTATGCGAGCATTTGTATTTTAATTTTTCTT
>NZ_BJYT01000037.1 GCF_007991655.1 Segetibacter aerophilus | reverse complement strand
AAAAAGCATAAAGAACTTACTTCTTAGATTATTGCTCAAGCCGCTGGGCTTCGTTCAAAGGAAAAAATTAGTAAATATTTTGAGGACATTTTTACCACTTCGCTATCAACTTCAAATTCAGCAATCGTGGCGTTAGCCGATTAGGAAGCGTAAAGACATTGTTTGCAAAGTCTTTAATTAAAAGATAACTGATGGTATTAGGTCGGTCGATAATATTGAAAATTTCAAGACTCGCCCAAATATTGTCAAAACCTTTGAACGGACTATGACTGCGACGATTTGACTTATCGGTGTCAAGCAAAAGAGCGCTAAAGCCAAGGTCAGCGCGGATGTAAGGATCTATTACAAGCGCATTCCTGTATTTGACACTTCCGGGAATGTTGTAGGGCAGACTGCTTCCGTACAGTGTGTTGAGATAAACTTTAAAGTTTTTATTAGTGCTTAAATAATCCTGGAAGAACATGCCGAAAGTGATCATCCGATCAGTGGGGCGACGGAGGCTGCCGACGTTTACGAGCGTGCTGTCGATGGGTTTGTTTTGATCATTAAGTTTATAATTGTAATAGTGATCGTTGCTGATGTTTTCTCTTGTCCGCATGAAACCCAGGCTAATCCAGCTTTCTGCATCTTTCACCAATTCTCCAAACAACCTGACTTCAGCACCTGCTGCGTATGCTTTTGCCATGTTCTCGCCGAAGTAACGTAACCTAACATTATCGATGTCGTAGGGAACAACGTCTGTCATTCCTTTATAATACAGCTCGGTTGTAATTCTTCCCGGTCTCTGCAACAATTTTATATTGTAGTCAAACCCTGCACTCACTTGCCAACTTTTTTGAGCTTTTAATTGTGTATTAACAGTACCATCGTATCGCCTTAGTTCGCGATAGAAAGGCGGCTGGTTATACGCGCCGGCAGAGCCGCGAAAAACAATATCTTTTTGCCAATTTCCTGGTTTAAAAGAAAAGCCTGCCCGCGGTGATAACAGGAACTCATTATTTAAAGTATTGTAGTTGTATCGCAAACCAATTTGTAAAGTGACTGCAGCAGAGTCGCGAAACTGTATGTTATCCTGAACAAAGCCACTAAAACGATCTATCGTTAAATCGGCTTTGTTTTTCAATACCTTATTTAGTCGAAGCATGTTAGGAGAGTAGGGGAGTGAATAACCGGCTGAATCGTTGTACTCCCATTCATTTAGTTTGTCCGTTACAATTTGCCTTTCAACACTGCTGCCAAATTGTATAAAATGTTTCTCTTTGTCAATGCTTCCTTTTAATGAGGCATTGTACACCTGTATGTTTAATTGATTTCTGCTAAAATTCTGATACACGCCTGCACCAAGAGGATTTACTATTAAACCAAAAGTTGCCTGGCTTTTATCAAAGTTTCGTTCACCAAAAAGATAAGCGCCAGTTATATCAATGTTTTCTGCCTCATCGTTTTCAAAACGACTAAGCATACCTTTTAACCTGAAATTCTTTCGCGGTTGCCAGGTTGTAGAGAGTCCAACCATATTAGTTTGGTAAGCATCCTTCTCCTGTCCCTGGAAAGCGATATCGACAGCAATATTTTGAGTAAATAAAGGCGAGAAGACAGCAGACGACAATTTGCTTTCTTCAGGAAACAGGTTGAATTTACTCTTAGAGATATTCGCCAAAACTTCAAATAGCCATTTACTGTTTGGTTGATAAGTTATCAAACCTTGGACGTCTGAAGAGGATGGAATATAATTTCCTTTGGTGTCCTGGCTGCTCACTAAATTCCTGTTACTGCGGTTGCGAAATCCGACGAGGTATGTGAGTTTGTCGTTGTTTCCCGTTCCTTCCAGGTGTAAACCTTGCTCGAGCAAACCGATATAAGCGGAGCCAGCAAATTTTCTCGGCCGCTTGTAAGTGATGTCAAGCACACTGCTCATTTTATCGCCGTACTTAGCCTGGAATCCGCCGTTGTAAAACTTTACGTTTTCCGTCATTTCAGGGTTAATAAAGCTCAAACCTTCCTGCTGGCCGCTACGAACCAGGTAGGGGCGGAAGACTTCGAAGTCATTTACATAAATAATGTTCTCATCGTAACTTCCGCCGCGCACATTATACTGGCTCGTTAATTCATTATTACTGCCAGTAAAAATTTTTATGAGACTTTCAATATTTCCTAAAGGCGAAGGGTTTAGGATGGCGACACTGGGATCGATATTTATTCGTCCCGCTTCAGTTCTGGCCCGGTTGTCTTTCACGGTCACGCCCTCCAACACGTTCTGCTGAGATTGCATTTGCACGGTCACGACTTCGTTTTCACCATCTAATAGATTGAAATTTCGCTGCACGTTCTTGTAACCCGTAAATGAAAAAACAAGTGCAACTGGTCTTCCCGGAGTAACAGTTATTAAAAAACTTCCTGAGTCATTCGTTGTTGTCCCTTTCTCCTTACCTAAAATACTGATGTTAACGTGAAAGAGAGGCTTGTCATTTTCATCAACCACCTTTCCGGAAATAGTGGCTTTTTTAGTTTGACCAAGAGCTGAAAAGGTGGATAGAATAGAAAGAATTAGCAGGTGTATGAATTTCATTATTCCGGGCTGATTAAAAACGGGCTCAAGATAAGGCATGCGGGATAAAAATACCTGACAATTGGCGCTTCGCTTCATACTTAAGAGTTGATCGAAATCTCGCTCAATAACTTCACTTAAGGTTTGAATAATTATAAGAAGTATTCTGAAAGTTGCCAATAAGATGAGGGCCTTCTGCTTACAATTCCCAAAAACCGGTTAAAAATACTTGCCCTAAACTTTCCATTTTCGGTTTTCCCCTTTTTACGGTAGGTTTGCCAGTCTTTTTTAAAAACCAAAACACAGGTGAATAACAGTGCACTTTAAAAGCGTAAAACTGTTATTCAAATCTTTATTTAAAAATTAAAAAAACTAATGAATTTCAACAGGATCAACAACATTGTTGGATGGGTTGTTTGCGTTATTGCTTGTACCACTTATATTCTTACCGCCGAGGCGGGTGGTAGTTTGTGGGATTGTGGCGAGTTTGTCAGCAGTGCTTTTAAGTTACAAATTCCCCATCCTCCCGGAGCTCCTTTATTTGTTTTAATCGGTCGTTTTTTTATCATTCTGTTTGGCGATAACCCGATGACTGCAGCAAAAGCTGTGAATGTGATGAGTGCTCTTGCCAGTGGTTTCACCATTTTATTCCTCTTCTGGACCATTACTCACTTTGCAAGAAAAGCGGTTCAAAAAGCTGGTGAGGCATTAACCAACAACGAAATTTTTGCAATAATGGGCGCCGGAGCAGTAGGTGCTCTTGCTTATACATATAGCGACTCATTTTGGTACTCCGCAGTGGAAGGTGAAGTATATGCCCTGAGTTCTTTTTTTACAGCCATTGTTTTCTGGGCAATATTAAAGTGGGAGAATGCGGTCGATCATGAAGCTCACACGGGTATCAATGCAGACCGGTGGATTATTTTCATATTCTTTCTGATGGGCCTTTCCATTGGTGTCCACTTATTGAACCTACTTACAATACCTGCCATCGTTATCGTGTATTATTACAAGCGTTATAAGACTACTACTAAAGGTGTTTTATGGGCATTTTTGATCGGTTGCTTAATCACCGGGTTTGTGCAAAAAGCAGTTATTCAATACACCATTGATGGTGCTGGTTACTTTGACATCTTCATGGTGAATAGTATTGGTCTCCCATTATTCAGCGGCTTTATTATTTTCTTTTTACTACTTGGAGTGGCCATCTGGTATGGATTGAAGGTAGCCAGGAGAAATAACTGGGGCTTTTTACGCCTTGGTCTTTGGTCGATTGCTTTCATGCTGATTGGCTATAGCACATATATCACCACGATGATTCGTAGTAATGCTGATCCTGCAGTAGATATGTATAACGTTGATAATCCAATGAGTCTTGTGGGCTACTTGGGCCGCGAGCAATACGGAGATTTTCCTTTGTTGTATGGTCAGAAGTTTACTGCGCAGCCAATAGATTACAAAGAGACTTCTACAAAATATATCAAGGCAAATGGCCATTATATTGAAAATGGAAAAGATGGCCATTATGTTTACGAGCCCGATAAGATGATGCTGTTTCCAAGAGTTTGGGATGCAAGCAACGACCAGGGCCACGGAGATTATTACGCACAATTTCTAGGAATAGGAAAACAACAAGATGGAACTTATGAAAGAGATCCAAACTTTGGAGATAATATCAAGTTCTTCGTTTCCTACCAAACTTACTGGATGTACTTCCGCTATTTTATGTGGAATTTCTCCGGTAAACAAAATGACGTGCAGGGAGTTTGGAACGGTAACCTGAGAGATGGTAACTGGATAACCGGCATTTCTTTTATCGACAATATTTTATACGGCGATCAGAGCCTGATGCCGGATAGTAGTAAAGAGAACAAGGCGCATAACAAGCTGTTTTTGCTTCCTTTCATTCTTGGAATTCTAGGTATTATATACCAGAACAGAACCGATAAGCGTGATACGTTTATTGTGTTCCTATTATTCTTCTTTACAGGAATGGCGATTGTGCTTTACTTAAACCAGGCTGGCAACCAGCCACGTGAACGGGACTATGCTTACGTTGGTTCTTTCTATGCTTTTGCCATCTGGATTGGTCTTGGCGTACTGCAAGTGAGAGAGTGGTTGTCTAAGTCTTTAAGCAGAAGCATTGCCACCAATCTTGCTACCGTTATTTGCCTGCTTGCTGTTCCTATCCTAATGGCGGCGCAAGAGTGGGATGACCACGATCGCAGTAAGAAAGTGCTGGCAAGGGATCTTGCTAAAGATTACCTCGAGAGCTGCGCACCTAACGCTGTTTTATTTTCGTTCGGTGACAACGATACCTATCCTTTGTGGTATGCGCAGGAAGTCGAAGGCATCCGCCCCGACATTCGCGTGATCAACTATAGTTTATTGGGTATCGACTGGTATATCAATCAACTTCGTTACCGCGTAAACCAAAGTAATCCAATCGATGTGATTTGGACTGCGGACCAAATTCAGGGCCGTAAGAGGGACTACATCAGGTACAATGAAAAGTCAGGTTTGCCCGCAAACCAATATTTCGATTTGTACGATTTAATGAAGAATTATGTTGGTAGCGACGATCCTAGTAAGATGGCTTCTGCTGGTGGAAATGATATGATTAACACTTTCCCGGTTAGAAAAGTTTCTGTTCCTGTCGATGTAAATACAGTTAGACAAAACGGTACGGTAGGCATTACAGACAGTATTGTGGGTGAAGTAAGGTTTGAGATACCGAAGACAACACTAATGAAAAATGATCTTGCCGTATTGAACATCATCGCGGCGAACAAGTGGCAGCGGCCTATATACTTCACCTCTGCTTTTGACGAGCTTGGTTTTGGTCCTTACCTGCGAAAAGATGGCCTGAGCTATCGTCTTGTGCCGGTAATGAACCAGCAAGTCAATACCGATTGGATGACGGATAAATTGATGAACAAGTTTGCTTATGGCAATGCTAATATTCCCGGTGTTTATTTTGACGAAGAAAATCGTCGCCACCTAAACACTATTCGTACTGCATATGCAGAGCTTGCTTTTGATTTATCATCAAAAGGCAGAAAAGAAGAAGCTCGTAAGGTGCTGCAAAAAGCAGATAAAATGATGCTCCAGGAAAACTTCCCCTATGGAATGATTAGTCGAGGAAATATGCACAACAGAAACAGCATCGCTTTCCTTGAAGCATGTTATCGTTCTGATGATAAGTCTTTAGCAACCAAGGTGCTGAACTCTGTAAGAAAAGACTTGCAACAACAAGTGAAGTTTTATAATTCTCTGAGCGAGACTAAAGCTGAATGGATGGCTTATGACAGGAAAACCGCGGAAGACTATTTGCAAGCTTTAGGAAGCCTGGAACAGATGTTTGGAAACAAAGGTGCACTTGGTGAGGGAAGTGGCAACATTGTAAATCCTGTTGCTCCCGGTGCAAGGGCTGACGCTACAAGTACTGACACTAACGCTGCAAAGAAGATGGCGCAATAGAATATTTTTGATTAATAACTTATCCCCGTCATACAACTATGACGGGGATTTGTATTTATGGTATTACTGCGTAATCTTGTCCAACACAACTCTTCTAACAGAAACTAACAAAAACTTTTTAAACTTATCTTCACGCCGCTTTTCAAAAGCCTGTTTACCTGGGCTCAATTTTCTCATTTTTAAATTTCAAACTGCTAATGACTTTCACAGAACAACTTGAAAAAATCTTTGTAGCAGAGGACGAGATTCCAAAAGAATTTGCTCTTCCTGTGCAAGTACATCAAAAAACTTATTTGTCTAACGGAGAAATGTTGCAATGGAATGGGGATGTGCATGAAGTGTACTCGCCTGTGTGTGTACGCACGCCGGAAGGATTGAAAAGAAAATTAATTGGCACTTACCCTGTATGCACTCCGAAAGAGGCAATGGATGCATTGGATGCAGCGGTTGTTGCCTATAATAACGGGCGCGGTGAGTGGCCAACAATGGCTGTTTCAGACAGGATAGCTTGTGTTGAGAATTTTACAAGAAAAATGATAGAGCAAAAAGACCTTGTAGTAAAGCTCATCATGTGGGAGATCGGTAAGTCTTATGCAGATTCTATAAAAGAGTTTGATCGTACTGTTGAATACATCTACGCAACTATTGACGCTCTTAAAGATATTGACAGGGATTCTTCCAGGTTTGAAATGCAACAGGGGATTATTGCGCAAGTACGACGTTCACCGCTTGGGGTTGTACTTTGTATGGGGCCGTTCAACTATCCTTTGAACGAAACATTTACCACGCTTATTCCTGCAATTATCATGGGGAACACCCTTTTGTTTAAACCTCCAAAACACGGCACCTTATTGCATTATCCTTTGTTAGAAGCTTTTCGAAGCTGTTTTCCAAAAGGCGTGGTAAATACTATTTATGGCCGTGGTAATGCGATTATTCCTGACCTCATGAAGTCGGGAAAGATTAACGTGCTTACTCTAATTGGTTCAAGCAAAGTGGCTAACGAATTAAAAAAACTGCACCCTAAAATAAACAGGTTGCGGGCAATTCTTGGCCTTGATGCTAAGAACGCAGCCATCATTACCAGCCATGCTGATATTAAATTGGCCGTGCAGGAAACTGTACTTGGCTCGCTGTCTTTTAACGGCCAACGTTGTACTGCTTTAAAAATCATCTTTGTTCATAAAACAATCGCAGAAGAATTTTTAAGCCAACTAAAAGAAGAGGTATCAAAACTAAAATTTGGAATGCCATGGGAAAAGGGCGTATCACTAACCCCCTTGCCCGAGCCAAACAAGCCGGCTTATTTAAAAGAATGCATTGAAGATGCCATACAAAATGGCGCCTCAGTAGTAAACGAAAATGGTGGAGCTACCGTAGAGTCCTTTTTCTATCCCGCCATCGTATATCCCGTAAATAACAAAATGAAACTGTATCGCGAAGAGCAGTTTGGCCCAATCATACCCGTTATTCCCTACGAAAGCATGGAAGAGCCAATAGAGTACCTGATAGAGTCAACCCATGGGCAACAAGTAAGTATTTTTAGTAACGATAGTCATGAAGTTGCTTCGTCTATCGACATTCTTGTAAACCAGGTTAGTCGTGTTAATATCAATGCCCAATGTCAACGCGGCCCTGACGCATTCCCTTTTACTGGTCGTAAAGATAGTGCCGAGGGAACCTTATCAGTCGTTGATGCGTTGCGGTCTTTTTCTATCCGCTCCCTTGTTGCAACTAAACTAAATGATAACAACAAGCACCTGTTGAACGAGATCGTCTCTGGTGAAGATTCAAACTTCTTAAGTACTAGGTTTATTTTCTAAGTAAATTTTTTTTGCTGTTGCCGCTTTCAAAGAGGGGTGACAGCAAAATTTTTTTTTACGTACTATAAAACTGGTTAAAGTCGAGGCACCTTTTTTAGTTCTTGGGACAGAGTAGGAGTGATCCTGTTACTTTTATATCCTGTTTAATATTACCTCAAAACTTGGCTTTAAATATTATCTTAGCTAGGGGAGTAAGCAGGTTTGAAGCTTTTTTGCGGCAAACTTTCTTCTGTTCTAAATGGAGCGTAATACACAATAAATGAAGGACACCAGTTACTTACGAAAGTCTTCAACCTTTGCCTGGCTGATAATTGCCTGGCAGCTCTCCTTAACTGCCGTTGCAATGGCCCTAACATTATCTCAAAATCTTTTCATTAAAGTTCCGGGCGAATTATTACTTGCGATTTGCATTCTACAATGGTTTATCCTGGAGCATGACCTTGGCCATAGCGCCTTTTTCAAAAGCAACTCTGTAAATGTCGTCTTCGGACACGTTGCCTCTTTGTTTAGTCTTCTTCCATTTTATCCCTGGAAGAATGTGCACCACGCACATCATGTCTGGACTGGCTGGAAGGATCTTGACCCTACGCAGCCGCAGAAAAAACTCACCGAACTTTCTTCGATGCTCATCGGCTTTATCAACTTTTGTTGGAGACGATGGATACCCATTTTCGCTTTGTCATTTTCTACTTCGACCTTTTGGAATCTCCCGCGCTTGATGAAGATGTATCCTCAGAAGAAGAAAGTTCTACAGCATAGTTTCAGTGTTTTCTTTATTGTTCTCGTGTATTTGTTGCTGGTGTTTTTCTTTAGTGATTTCATGCTGACTTGTTGGTTGCCTGCATTTGTTTTATACCTTTTCGTGACTGATCCTTTACTGCTGAGTCAACATACACATTTAGATCAACCTGAGTCGGAAGGCCAACATGTGAGACCAGTTAAATATCGTTTACAACCTGCCTATACCCGGTCTGTTATTTATCCCACATGGATCTCAAAATATATTCTTTATCATTTTGACAAGCACGGACTTCATCACCAATTTCCTGGAATTCCTTTTTATCGGTTGAGTGAATTGAAACCGCCCGAAGAGAATACCATTTACTGGCTGAAGTGGTTAAAGATTGCCAAGCAGGTACCTGCCCACATTTTGATTTTTAAATCAGTAAAAGAAACAGGGATCAGCCTATGAAATCATTAAGCGAAAAACTGATGATTGAAAGTAGTGGCTTGATTAAAAATTACTGGTATGCAGCAGCCCGATCCACTGATCTGAAAAAAGGTAAACCAGTTAAGGCAGTCATAATGGAGTTGCCCATCGTTTTGTGGAGAAATTCTAAGGGAGACATAGCAGCAATGATTGATAGGTGTAATCATCGCAATGCTCCTTTAAGCGAAGGGAAAATTGAGAATGATTGTATTGTTTGCCCTTACCATGGCTGGGTGTATAACGAGAAGGGACAGTGTGTTAACATTCCCTCAGAAGGGCCTAACACCGATCGTATACCTAACAAAAAAGTTGAGTTATTTCCGGTGATAGAACGATACGGGCTGGTGTGGGTTTGGATGGGGCGAGAGGTTTTGCCAGACAAGGAGCCTTTTGAAATGCCTTATTATAGTGGAGAAGGGTGGAAGAACTACTACATGGTAACGCCCTTTGATAATGCAGTTACAGACCTTGTCGAAAACTTCATGGACGTTCCCCATACAGTATATGTCCATAAAGGTTGGTTTCGCGATAAGAAGCAGATTTGTATCAAAGCTGAAGTTGAAAGAACGCCCAACAGTGTGCTAGTGAGTTACGATCAACCCAATGACTCTATTGGTTTTTTTGACTGGATGATTAATCCCAAGCGGCTACCTCTAAAGCATACTGATAATTTCTACATGCCGAATGTTACAAGGGTTGATTACGTTTATGGCAACCAGGAAAAAGCTTTTATAATCACCAGTACCTGCACGCCGGTTAAGGCCTTTGAAACTAAAGTGTATACGTTAATCACTTACAAACTCGGTTGGTTCAACGCACTTGCTACCTTTTTTTTGCCCTGGTATACTAAGAAGGTTATCGACCAGGATGTGTGGATTATGAAAATTCATGGTAAAAACATGCAAACCTTTAAGACCCCTGACTACAAGTCTACACAAGTAGACTTCATGCATGTCTACATTGAATCTTTAAGGCGAGCTGCGGAAACACCAGATGAACAACCAACACCTCAGCCGATAAAAAAACAAATTGAATTTTGGATATAAAAGGATGCTTAATCGTAACTTCTGGCAGGAAACACAAGTTGATAAAAGCAGCTATGAAAAGATACGGTACAAGGGTGTGACACAACGGAAGCTACATTAGTCAACAGAGGTTTGTTAAAAAAAAAACTAGATAAAGTTTGAGATAAATGGAAAATCAAACCATACAAAGTAAGCTGTTAGACTTTGTTCTATTGGAACGCGACGAGTTATCGGAAAGTAACATCCGTAGAATGTTTGAGCTGATGGAGCAGAGTTATGATTATGTGAATTATGAGACGTTCTTACATGACCTGGGTAATAAGAATTATGTGGGATTGCTATTTGATAATTTCAGGACGATACAAGGATTTACAACATTTGGAATAAACCCTAAAGGAACGGGCCGTGCAGGCTACTCAATTATTTTCTCAGGTGATACAGTTATTTCACCACTTCATTGGGGTACGCAGGAAATGATGCGGGGTTGGGCAACTTCCGTTGGAAAAATAATGTCAACCGATACTACTAAAACATGGTACTGGTTTCTGCTATCAAAGGGGCACCGAACGTATATGTACCTGCCGCTATTCTTCCATGAATATTATCCTAGTTTGTACCAGCCGGAAAACCCTCTGCTAAAAAGCATTATCGATGAAACTGCCTCTAAATTGTACGGGCAGTATTATCGGCCTGATGAAACAGTTATTGTTTTCAAAGACAAAATGGGAGAACTGAAACCTTCTTTGGCTCAGTCGACTTTCGAGAAACAAAACAAGCCACACGTTCGGTTTTTTCTACACAAAAACCCTGGTTTTTATAAGGGCGACGAGTTAGTTTGCCTTGCTGATCTTCGTCCGGACAACATACGGGGTTACGGCAAGAAGTATATTTTAGAGGGGATGGAACAAACTTTCAACGTTGATGAAAGTAAGTAAGACTTATCTTCTGAACAAGCTAATGCTGTCGTTTGGCAAAGTGTCACATCACAACTATTATTCCTCCCAACACAAGGTGGATGTAGTACAAAAGCAAAAGCTATTCGCTTATCTCGCTAACAATTGTACTACTCTCTTCGGCCGGGAACATGAGTTTGCTAAAATAAAAGATTATGCTTCTTACGCGACAGCTGTCCCAATAATAGAAGATTGGAAACAGGTTGAAAGGTATATAAAGAGAATAGAAAAAGGTGAGCAAAATGTGCTTTGTACAGAAGCAGTTGATGCATTTGAAGAGACGTCAGGCAGTACAGGTTTTTCTAAACTGATCCCGTACAACAAGGGTTTAAAAAAGGAGTTTGAAAAGGCTTTGCAAGTTTGGATGATCGACCTGCATGGCAAGTTGCCCCAGTCCTTTCGCGGTAAATCTTATTGGTCGCTTTCGCCGGCTCTAAAAGAAACAAGGTTTACTGAAGGCGGCATAAGAGTCGGCTTGGAAAACGATGCGGCGTATTTCAGTCCCATCTTCCGATATTTTCTTTCCCGGATAATTGCGGTTAATTCAAACACTGCCAAAATAAAAGAGCCTTACGATTTCTACTTTGCGACACTTAAGCAATTATTGCTGCAGGAGGACTTGTCTTTTATTTCTGTCTGGAGCCCTACATTTTTTCTTCAGCTGGATGAGTTCATGAAAGCAAACTTTACTTTTTTATTGGAAGAAGTCCGTAAAGTAGACAGGCGTCGACATAGGCAATTAAAGGAAATAACACAAGAAGTGTTTACATGGAAAGACATTTGGCCAAACCTTGCCTGCATCAGTTGCTGGACTGATGCACAGGCTTCGATATGGCTTTCACAAGTTGAAAGAATTGCGGGGGAAGTTTGGGTTCAGCCAAAGGGATTATTGTCAACAGAAGCTGTCGTTAGCATTCCAATTAAAGGTGCTGCCTATCCGGCTCTGGCTTATCAATCACATTTCTTTGAGTTTAGACAAACAGATAATTCTACTATTCATTTAGCCCACCAGCTTTTACAGGATGAATGCTATGAAGTGATTGTAACAACAGCGGGCGGGCTGTATCGGTATGTAACAAAAGACGTTGTTCAAGTCGCAGGTTTCCAACAACAAATACCGTTATTGAAGTTTCTAGGAAGGCATAGTCGCACATCAGATTTGGTAGGGGAGAAGGTTAGCGAGATTCAGGTAAACAAGATAATTGATGCAGTTTTAAAAGGTCGAAATATGCAGGTGGCGATGATTTTTTTAAAACCTGAAAAGTTGAATCAGTCTGGTAGGTACACCCTTTATATAGAACTTTCAGATCAAAAGAATCAGCAAGAGCTTTTAGAAATGGTTAAGCAGTTTGAACAAATTCTTTGTCAAAATCCATATTACCAACAAGCATTAAATACGGGGCAGTTGAAACCGATGCAATACCAAATGCTCCCGAAAGGTTTCAAGGAAAACCTGGCCATTTACTACAGGGAGAAAAAATTAATCAAAGATGGCAATATTAAGCTGCCCGCTTTATTTCTTGAGCATGAACTAAAAGACATTGATTTTTATCGTGAGCAGCTACATCATTAAAAAAGCGACGGCTGATGATAATGAAGGGTTGTGCAAACTCTGTAAAATTCCTATGAAGGGGAATATTATGTTGACTTTTGAGAGGTCGCCCGACTTTTTTACGGGGTCAAAAATCCAATCTGAAAACATGCAAACCTACACATGTGTTAAAAAGAACAGCGGGGAAATTGTGGGGGTTTTTAGTGTTGGTAAGAGGCGGGTTTTTTATCAACAGGAGATAAAAAACGTGCGCTACTTTTCTGACCTGCGCATTGATCCTAAAGAACGTGGCTCAAGGTTGCTTTACCAGATAGGAAGATACATAATTGATCACGGTATCTTAGGAGACGATGTAGCACAAACAATTGTTTTTGCAGACAATGAAGTGATGCTAAAGTTGATTGATAAATTAGCACAACCTGAAAAGCGGATGTCGCTTTTCAAATTCTTTCCAGCAGGGGAATATATTTCCTATATGGTTAAGTTTTCTTCAGGAAGACAATCTGAAGGTGACTATATGGTTAGAAAAGCCGGAACAAAAGACATCACTCAAATGCAGTCATTAGTATTGTCAGAGGGTTCGAAAAAAGAGTTCTTCCCTTACTACGATTTCAACTTTTCGGGTAATGATTATTATCGTGGCCTCGCCTTCGACAACTATTATCTTGCTTTCAAAGGAGAAGAACTTGTTGGCATGGCTGGCGTTTGGGATCAACATTCGATTAAGCAAACAAGGATTTACGATTACTCTACATCATACAAAATGCTTCGTCCGGCGTTAAATATCTATGGCAGGTTGACCAATGGTTTTATTCTGCCCTCTAAAGGAACAGTTCTGCGCTATTTGACTATCCATAGTATCATTATTAAGAATAACGAAAGCGCAATCTTTGATAGCATTCTTAATAAAATAAACAACGATTTTAGAACTGGAGCGTTTGATTATTTCCTTGTAGGTCTAGATGAGAGGGATAGTTTGAATGATTCGATGAGGAAGTTTTCAAATAAGAAAATTGTGAAGGGCAGACATTTTATTGTCGCTAATAAAGACGAAATTGAAGAGAGTCTGCAACATTCATTGTACTATTTAGAGGCAGCAAGAATTTAAATGAAATGGGTAGTGAACAACGCACATCCTGATGAAGCACACCGAAGAGATTAGTATGAATATGACGACCGGAAGGAAATATCATTTACTTACAACCCTGTTTCTTCTCGCTGTACCCTTTATAACATTTTCGCAAAAGACCTGGGAATTGGTTAAAACTAAAGATGACATCCACATTTACAAGCGTAGTGTAGAAGGGTCATCGTTGAAAGAGCTGAAGGTAGTGTCTACTTTCCAATCGAGTCTCAGTGGCTTTGTTGCTTTTATCCAGGACGTTCCTGCGCAAACTTCTTACATGTATAATTGCAGTCTTGCAAAAGTTCTTAAAGAGATCAATGAAAAGGAATTGATATTCTACCAGCAGCTTAAAGCACCGTGGCCTTTTTCTGACCGGGACGGTATTTATCACCAGGTGATAGAACAAAACGCTGCTACAAAGGTTGTGACTATTCGGTCCAACGCGATGAGTGATTACCTACCCAAAACCAAGGATTTTATAAGGGTTCCGAAGATGAAGTGCAGTTGGATTATTAAACCAAATGTTAGCGGTGGCGTTGATGCGGAATACTATTTCTATGGTGAACCGGGAGGTACGTTGCCAACATGGTTGATAAATATGTTTATTGCAGAAGCTCCTTATAAAACACAAGTCAAAATACACGAGCTAATTAAACAGAAGAAATACCAGGAGGCTAAGATTGATTACATCAAGAATTAATGCTCTTCAATCATTAAGTTTATTCTAGCTGTTCTCCGTTACGACTGACAAGAAATTTTGTTTTCTTATATGTAGCAGGGTTGGAATTGCGAGCGCGATCCCGCCTAAAACGTCTATCAAATAATGCTGCTTAGTTGTTAATACAGAAACAATAATCATGGCACACCATAGCCACATTAAAAAACCTTTGAGCTTAGATTTTTCGTAGTTGCAATATGTATAGGAGAAGACCGTAGTTATAACAATATGAAGCGATGGAAAGCAGTTGCCAGACCTGTCTATTTTTCGGAAAAGTATAACCAGGGGATTATTATTTACATACAGCTCACGAGGATATTGCAGTGGAATGATAAGGAATAAAATAAACCCAATCATTACTGCAATCGAGAGCGACAATAGCGTTTTATATAACAGGGGCCGAGGCAAATGGTACATCACAAACAGTGATTGCAGGAATGCTGAAAGATAGATGATGAACGTCCATGGCAAAAAAGGTATCGATTGTTCTCCCGGAATGAATGAAATAGTATTTCGTTGCAGCGTTAAATTATTGACAACCGTATAAGGTATCAGAAAAATAATAACTGCAGCAGAAGGTAGCAGCCATCTGTTTTTTAAGGAGTTTTTTCTTGCAATTAGAATATTGTCTTCGGTTTTCACTACTCTCTATAAAGCTGAATTACGGCTCTCTCAACTTTCTTTGTTGGTATACATTTCACCATAGTTGTCTACATACCACTTTCTTAATTGTGGCAACTTATACCAGGCCACCTGCGGGTGAAGATGATGAACAATGTGGTAGCCAATATTTTTTGGAGCAAGAAAAAATTTGAGAATGCCTGATAAATGATTGTCTCTTGTTGTCGCCAAAATAGTTTCAAAGGTGCGATCAGATGTCTCTACATATTTGTGCTCATTCAATAACCTGTAACCAGCAAATACTCCTGATATTAATATTGGCACCAGGTAGCCGTAAATAAAAAACTTCGGTGCCCATAATAAAGAGCTGTAGAGAACAATATGAAATAATAGTTGCCACCTGTCTTCCGCAGCACACTGTATTACCTCCTTGCTTTGCGAAAAGTCTTTACCTGATCGATCTTGTAAGAATACTTTAGCATAGCTGTTTCGCATCGCGATAATATAAAAAGCAAGTGTTCCGTAAATTCCACGAAACGTCCAAAAAGGAACGAGGATGATACCTCTTAGAATAAATAAATACTTGATCCATTTACTTTTTTCAATCCCACTTTTAAAATATGGATCAGTTTCCATCCCGCTGTCTTTATGATGCCTTAGGTGATGGTATCGCATCGCGTTGATAGTTGACCCAATAGGATAGCCGGTCAATATTTCTAATATCCTGCACTTAATGGATTTGCTTCTTAAGGGCATATGTGTAAGGTCGTGTAGTATGACTCCAAAGGAATGATAGCGTGACGCAATCAGTATTGCAATCATAGGGTACATCCAGGTTGGAAGGTAAAATGCCAGTACCCATAAGACTGCTATTGCTGCCCAATCAGTGAAAGCATTCTTAAGAAGATGATCTACATCGGGCTTTACTAATAAGCTTTTAGGCACATCTCTTCTACTAAAAGTCAAACTTTGCTCTAACTCACTTACGATATGATATTCAGAATCCATTCAGACAATTAGTTTTGATACTATTGAAGTTAATCAATTACTTTTTGGAAAGCTTCGAATCGAGCTGCTGCAATAATACTTTCACTGCTACATCCAATTGCGAGTCTTTATTATACTCCCCTAAAGGCTTCGACACCAATATATCAACAGGGCGTGGGTGCAGTTCCATATCCTTGCCTTCGTGATCGGTTACTTTAATAAAAGGCAGGCGAATGGTAGTACCATCGATTAGAGTTGCTGCTGATGTGTAAATAATCCATCCACCTGTTGGTTCGCCAACTACTTTGCCAAGGTTAAGGGTACGATAGCCTTCGGCAAAATCCTCAGCATCAGATAAGGAATGCTGATTAGTCACAAGGATAGTTGGAGCGTCAAGAGCTCGTTGCCCGAGTTGAGTACGGGCAGGAGCAGAGGGTAAACCGCGAACGGTCATAGTCATATACCCTTTGCGGCTCAGTACGTCTAAAGCGTAAGCGTTCACAAAACCTCCATTGTTGTTTCTTACATCTACTACTACGCCTTCACGTGAATGGTTTTCTGCGTCTATATCTAAATACAGTTGGTTTAGGGATTGAGCAGACATGTCGTACATGTGCACATAACCTAGTCTTCCGCCACTAACTTTAGCTACATAATCCCGTTGTTGTTGTACCCACTGGCGGTAAAGAAGTCCTTTTTCTGTTGTTTGATTTACTGGTCTTACAGTTACTTTTTTTGTGTCTTTTGCAGAACCTGCGGACGATATTCCTACAACAACCCGCTTGTTGATTTTATTCTCGAGTAACTGATCAATATTAACGTTAGCTGATATTGGAACGCCATCAACAGAGACCAAATAGTCACCCACATGAATGTCGCCTGTAACAGCAGCGGGGCCTAATGTTATTACCTCAATGATTTTTAGCTTCGCGCTATTTTCATATTCATTTGCTTCAAACCTTAACCCCAGTCTTCCGGTTATAAAGGGTGATGGTGGACCAGAGACTCCAGAGTGAGAGGCATTGAGTTCACCCACCATAAGGCTAAGTATTCTTCTTAATTCATCAGGTGTATTGGCTCCTTCAGCCAGCGGTTCGTAAGTTGTCTTAACAGCATTCCAGTCCGCACCATGAAAGGTTTCGTCGTAGAAACCTTTATTCTGTACTTCCCATGCTTGTTTAAAAACTTCGACCTTTTCTTTATGAAAGTCTACGTCTAATTCCGCTGTCACTGCAACAGGCTTTACCGCTCTCGTATCAACGGTGATAGACTGAATTCTTCCTTGTTCAAGAAAATACACTTCTTTCCCATCGGGTGAAAACTGCGCATCTGATTTAAAACCTGGAGTGGATGTTAGTTGCTTTAAAACAGCAGGTTCCCTTGATAGCTCATCCAAAGAATAAGTAAAAAGGTGAACCTGGCCTGCAACAGACGCAGTGATCAACAAAGTATTTCCATCCTTGCTGATTGTTTCATCATTAACGTCAACTCCCAGGGGTAACAGGTTTAGTCGCTGCCTGATTCCGTCAAAGACTATGTTCGTTGTTTCTCCCGGTTTTACTGTTTTTGCGGGCGATTTGAACATAGTATCTGCAGCGCGATTTGCTTTTTCAGGATTCGGTCGTGGTGTTGTTGGCGGGTTACCAGGAGCAGGAGTGGTTTGTACTTGCTCGGTAAACATCTGCTGAAATTGATCCTCCCTAAAACGCGGCCTTTGAAGAACCAGGTCAACACGCGCTACAGCACCATTCTCTGTACGCTGACTTGTATTGAACAGTAGATATTTTCCATCGCGGCTCCAGTTTACACTTCCACTATTACCATTGGCTAAAAAAGTCACAGGTTTTGCTTCGCCGCCTGTTACAGGCACAACGTAGATGTTCTGAAACGACTTGGAACCGTAGGCAGCATAAGCAACATATCTATTATCGGGAGACCAGGCGATAGAGCTGGAAGAGGAAAACGGGGGGCGATCAAAATAGCCTTTCGCCAGCGAGATTTGGTTTTTTGAGTTCATGTCAAGCACTCTCAACTCTTTACCGTCTCGTACAAAAGCCAAGGTCTTACCATCATAAGAAAATAAAGCACTTCCATCATCCAGCTTGTCATTGGTAAGTCGAGTTTCAGACGAAGTGATAAAATTATATTGATACAGATGAGAGACACCATCGCGATCGGATGTATAGACAATGCTGTTGCTGTTAGGAGCCCATGTTACCTGGCCTTCATTAGCACCTGTTGTTGTCACACGCACTGCATCTCCACCATCTTTTGCAGAGGCAACGAAAACATCTCCATGGGCTATAAAAGCTATCTTCTTTCCATCGGGCGAAAGCTCTAGTCCACGAAATTGGCTGGTTAGTCTCACGTGTTCTACTCCCGGCCCGGCAGGCACACCACGTCGTGTTATATCAACGGGTGTAGCCTTGCCGCTGGCAAGATCAAATCTCCAAACCTTAAAATCTTTTTCAAAAACAATACTTTGGCCATTATAAGAAATCGTTGGAAAAAGGATCAAACCTTTGGCAAACTGCGTGAGCATTTTTGCAGCACCACCTACAGGGCGGGCATATAAGTTAGCAGCACCTGTGCGGTCAGAAATGTAGTAGAGTGTTTTACTATCCTTGCTCCACATCGGCCATAGCTCTTTTGCGCCACCTTCTGTTATCTTTTCGTACGTGCCGTTTTTCCCCTCATGCATTAACCAGATTTCGGACTCGTCCAAATGACTGTGACCCTTGCGCCACCATTGTCCGGATGCAACACCTCTTGCCGTAATCGCAAGTGTTTTACCATCAGGCGAAGGCATAGGAAAAAACTCGCTGAGATAACGGTTTTGAGATACAGGCATCGGCGTACCGCCATCAACTCTTACGCGAAAAACATCTTGCATTCCGGAAATTTCACGGCTTGAAGATGAGAAGTAAATGTATTTTCCATCGGGTGACCAGGAGTTTACGTTGTCTGCACCATCATCATAAGTTAACCGGGTAAGTTGCCCGTTTGCAAAGTTTAAAACATAAATATCTCCATTGCCCGAACGGGTAGAAGTGAAGGCAATATAACGGCCATCAGGAGAATAAACGGGGCGGGTTTCGAAGTCAGGATGCGAAATTAATAAGCGTGCTTCACCGCCTTTTGCAGGTACAGTCCAAATATCTCCTCCGGATACAAATGCAATTTCTGAAGCATCGGGTGAAAGGGCTGGATCTGAAAAGTAGGGAGTTCCGGTATTAGAAACACCTGTAGTTCGCTCGGATGATTGAGCAGAACAAAAGCAGGCAGATGCAACCGAAAATAAAACAGCAGTAAGTTTTGTAAAAGTTGGGCGAATTATTTTCATAATTAAATTATAGGTAAACCAAATATCTGGCAAATTAACCAAATTGAGATGAGTTGTGGAGGAGATGCTTTCTATAGTTTTATGAGTGACGAGACTACAACATAGTTTGATTGTAAACCCACTTAACAACTCGCATTCGCTCTGTACAGTAATACTTTTTGTACCTGGAGAGAATGACTTTTTAAAATGATGAGAATGAGCTTTTTTTGTTGATGCCTTCACTTCAGTACAAGAGTGCGACGCAAGAGAGCCTGATGGATATTACCACGGCCCGTTACAAAGAATTTATAACGACTTAGAATACTGCCCATCAGAATCAACTTCTATGGAAATTAAATTTATAGAATGGAAGAAAAGAATTCAAGACCTATTTACACTTTAAAGCAATTAGTGCAATATTTCTGGAAACTCGGTTATTTAGGATTTGGAGGACCAGTAGCATTAGTAGGTTATATGCACCGCGACTTAGTGGAAGAGCGCCGCTGGATATCAGGTGAAGAATACAAAGACGGGCTCGCATTGGCACAACTTGCGCCAGGTCCCTTGGCGGCACAACTGGGTATTTACTTAGGGTATGTACACTACGGCGTATTAGGTGCTACTCTTTGTGGGCTGGCGTTCGTGCTTCCATCATTTTTTATGGTGGTTGTAATTGGAATTGCCTATAAAATGTTTGGCGGTCTACCGTGGATGCAGGCTATTTTTTATGGAGTAGGGGCGGCGGTTGTTGGCATTATTGCCATTAGTAGTTATAAGCTTACAGAAAAGTCTATCAGTAAAATCAACTTAAAAGCAATCACTGAAAAATGGATGCTTTGGATCTTCTTTTTGCTGGCCGCAATTATAACTATCAAAACAGAACAGGAGCAAGTGTTATTATTTGTCGCAGCAGGCTTATTATATATGTTTTTAAAAGCACCACCGAAAAGTTTTAAAGCTCCTTCTGTAGGCAGTTCTGGTTTTCTACTAGGTATTGGCTTTTGGAATTATGAGGCTGGTACGCTCACTAAGATTGCCTGGTTTTTTACAAAAGCTGGTGCCTTTGTTTTTGGAAGTGGTTTGGCAATTGTTCCTTTCTTGCATGGTGGTGTGGTTACAGAATACCATTGGTTAAATGAACATGAGTTTATTGATGCAGTTGCAGTGGCGATGATAACGCCCGGCCCGGTTGTAATAACGGTAGGTTTTATCGGTTATTTGGTAGCAGGTTTTCCGGGAGCATCTGTAGCTGCACTAGCAACTTTTTTACCCTGCTATTTATTTACAGTCTTACCCGCACCATACTTTAAGAAGTACGGAAAGCACCCAAGTATCAAAGCATTTGTTGACGGGATAACCGCTGCAGTTGTTGGTGCCCTTGGAGGTTCAGTAATTGTAATTGCCATCCGAACAATAAAAGATTTTCCAGCGGCTTTAATAGCATTGATTACCGTTATTATTCTTTTAAAAATGAAGAAAGTAAAAGAGCCTCAAATAATTTTAGTAGCTGCATTAACCGGCCTCTTACTAAAGTTGATACTCGCCGCCTGATCCTTTCTAGTTCCATTAAAAACAATCTGCTCTACTTCTATCCCTTTTAAAAGTGCAATGACACCACCGCTTTAAAGAGATCAGTACAGTGTACACCGGATACTCCAGCCTAGACAGAATTAGAAAAACGGTTGAAAAACATTTATAGTAAGCCGGAAAATAGGAAAGCAGCAGCGAGGTAAAGTTTGCCAGCAGCCATCAAAATGTCTTCAGTTGTTTAAAATTCCAAGTTTATAGATTATGATGATGCTTACAATTTAGCCTAAGCACAAAAATTTACTTTAAAACAATTATTATTTTTATTAAGTTTGCTCGAAATAATAATTTAGACAAGACTAAAAAAAATGAAACTACTCCTACTTTCCATTCTTGTCGCATTGTCCTTGGGAATAACCAAAGCTAATGGGCAGGATAGTTCGGCCGCGAACGTTTTAACAGGACAAGTAGTAAACGGCGGAAATCCTGTAGCGTACGCAACAGTTATTCCTGAAGGAAAAAGGAGGGGAGTAGTAACAGACGAGCGCGGTATTTTTAGTATAATGAATGTAACCCCTGGAAAGATTAGACTTCATTTTTCTGCAGTGGGCTACCAACACCTGATTAAAGAAGTTGAGATCCACCAGGGAAAGAATGTATTAGAGAACGTTGAATTAGCGCTTTCATCTAACACCCTTGATAATGTAGTTGTAAGTGGAACGATGAGGGCCGTTAGCAAAATGGCCAGTCCAATCCCTGTAGAAGTTTATACCCCGGTTCTTTTTAAAAAAAATCCCACTCCAAATATTTTTGAGAGCCTGCAGATGGTCAATGGGGTTCAGCCTCAGCTGAATTGTAATGTTTGTAATACTGGTGATATTCATATAAATGGAATGGAGGGACCTTACACAATGATTTTAATAGATGGAATGCCAATAGTAAGTAGTCTTTCTACCGTGTACGGTCTTGCTGGCATTCCCAATAGCTTGGTAAAGCAGATTGAAATAGTGAAAGGACCTGCAAGCACTTTGTATGGAAGTGAAGCTGTTGGCGGACTCATTAATATCATTACTAAAGATCCCTTGACTGCTGATAAATTAAAGATCGATTTTTCGGCTACAAGTGTTGGTGAATACAATTCAGACATCACAGCAAAATTTAAAGTTGGAAAGACAGCTTCTATCATAGGAATCAATTATTTCAACTATTGGAATAAGCGCGACATCAACAACGACTTTTTCACGGATATCACCTTACAGCGACGCTTTTCCATATTCAACAAATGGAATTTTGCCAGGAAAAATAATCGCTCTGCAACCCTGGCGCTGCGTTATGTAAATGAAAACCGTTTTGGTGGCGATCTCCGGTGGGATAAAACATTCCGTGGATCAGACAGCATTTATGGTGAAAGCATTTATACCAATCGCTTTGAGCTGATCGGCAACTATGAACTAGGCAAAAACTTATACGCCGATCTGTCGTACAACTATCATTTACAGGATAGCTATTATGGTACGACAAAGTATTACGCAAACCAGCACGTAGCTTTTGGCCAATTAAGGTGGAATAATTCATTTGGTAAACATGAGTTACTATCGGGATTGCCTTTTAGGTTTACCTCTTATGATGACAATTCTCCTGCTACAGAAAAAGACGGTGTTAACCACCCGGACAAAATAATCCTGCCGGGAGTATTTGTACAAGATGAATACAAAGTGTCAGACAAGTTTACCACACTACTGGGGCTACGGTATGACTATAACAATATTCACGGCAGCATTCTTACACCCAGGCTTAGCTTTAAATTTTCACCTGATGCAAACAACACTGTAAGGCTAAGCGGAGGTAATGGATACCGTGTGGTGAATTTATTTACCGAGGATCATGCGGCGTTAACAGGGGCGAGGGACGTAGTGATAGCTGAAGCATTGAAACCTGAGCAGAGTTGGAATGTGAACTTAAATTATACAAGGCAAATGGTTAGTGACAACGTTTCTATCACCCTTGATGGAAGCGCTTTTTATACCTACTTCACAAATAAAATTGTAGGAGATTTCATCACCGATCCCAATAAGATTATTTATGATAATCTTCGCGGATATGCCATTTCAAAGGGGCTCACTTTGAATACTGACTTCTCCTTTGCCCATCGGTTTAAGATTAATGCAGGTGTTACTTTTATGGACGTGTATGAAATGGATAAAGACAGCACAGGTCGTACGATAAAAATTCCGCAGCTCTTTGCTCCTGCTTTTTCGGGTACTTATGCTGTCAGTTATTCAATTCCCCGGTTCGGTTTGTCAATAGATTGGACTGGGAGGGTAAACGGCCCAATGTATTTACCAGTCTTGCCAAAGGACTTTCGACCCGACCGTTCACCTTTCTACTGTATTATGAATCTGCAGGCTACAAAGACATTTAGTAACAGGTGGGAAGTTTATGGTGGGGTAAAAAACTTATTGAACTTCCTTCCTAAAAATCCCCTTATTCATTCCGATGACCCATTTGATAAAGCGGGAGGTAAGTATTTTGACATCAACGGAAATCCTCGCCCTGATACCAACCCTAATGCATATGTTTTTGATCTATCCTACAATTACGCTCCAATCCAGCGTGCAAAAGGCTTTATTGGTGTTCGATGGACTATAAAATAAATCCTTCTAGCAGGGATTTATAACTATCAATTTTTTAACCCTAGTATTTTCTTAGCCCGTGACTTAAATGCGGGTGTCTCTAAGTCCCATCTTTCCTTAATAATTAATGTCAATTCACCTTTGATTTCAGGATAAAATTTGCTGAGGTTATGGAGTGTGGTAAGTGAAAAAGCTTTAATGGCAATGGGAGTATCATGGCTTTCTATAAAAGCGAAACAGGCATTTAAAACCTGACCATGACATTCCTCTGGAATTTCTACCTGTTGTAAAATTCTTACTGAATTCCTGATGACTGCATTGTGCACTTCTTTCTTGGATAATTGATCTACCAAATCCTTTATATAAGGATTTATAAATGATGGGAGGCGTGAGGCAACGTGACTAACAGCCCAAGAAGCCCGCTGCGCCACTCGATATTCTTGGCACAAAAAACACTGCATTAGCTGCTCAAAATTCTCTTCGGATGCACATGCAAAATTTACAATCTTTCGTGTATTAGCTAAAGAATGCTCTTTTAATAGTTCATCTCTAATATTCATTTACATGAGATAAGGTTAAGATGTTTTCTACCTAATTCTTAAAAATAGGAAATACCGGTGGCAAGCCATTTGTATCTAGATTGAAAATAATATGAGAAGGAGAAGTTTTACAACTTTCAATAAAAATTGAAAGCTTTGTCTACCTTTGTTATTTACAAATCTAAAAGCATGAAAGTAGTTATTATAGGAGCTGGTTTTGCAGGACTTAAACTAGCGCAAAGCCTGGATAATAAGGCAGGGTTCGACGTTCTTCTGATTGACAAATTTAACTTCCATCAATTTCAGCCATTGTTTTACCAGGTTGCAACGGGAGGCCTTGACGCAAGTAATATTTCGTTTCCTCTCAGAAAAGCATTTCATAAGAGCAAGAATGTACGCATACGATTAACGAAAGTCACAGGTGTTGTACCGGCAGAAAATAAAATAACTACAGAAGTAGGAGATATAGAATATGACCAATTGGTGATTGCCACAGGTGCTGATACGAACTTTTTTGGCAATGAAAAGCTGGTTGAATTTGCCTTTCCAATGAAGTCAACCATTGAAGCGTTACAGCTAAGACATCGATTGATAGAAAATTTTGAAAACGTGGTGGTGTCAGATAGTGAGGAAGAGAGACAAAAATTGATGACTGTAGTGATTGTGGGTGGTGGACCAACAGGTGTAGAACTGGGTGGAGCTATTGCTGAAATGAAGAAGTATACACTTCCGCGCGATTATCCGGAAATTGATTTTTCACAGATGAAAATCTTTTTGTTGGAAGGTACGGGCGCTACGCTTGGACCAATGAGCAAAAAATCTCAGGAACAATCTCAAAAGTATCTTGAAAAGCTGGGGGTTAACGTGATACTAAATACAGTTTTAAAAGATTATGATGGAGAAACGGTAATTCTTAGTAACGGTGAAACGATTAAAACCGCGACTGTAATTTGGGCAGCTGGAATTAAGGGAAACGTACCTGAAGGAATTGACCCATCATTAGTCGTTAGAGGAAACCGCATAAAAGTCGATCGCTATAATAAGATTTTAGGTATGGAGAATATTTACGCGCTTGGCGATGTTGCTTACATGGAGACTCCAAATTATCCTAAGGGACATCCGCAGGTGGCAAATGTGGCGATTAACCAAGCAAAAAATCTTGCAAACAATTTGCGTAGAATTGAAATGAAGTCTAAGGCAGATATGCTGGAAGAGTTTGAATACCATGATAAAGGAAGCATGGCAACAGTTGGACGGAACCTGGCGGTCGTAGATATACCGAAACCAAACCTTCATTTCGGAGGTTTCTTTGCCTGGCTAATTTGGATGTTTTTACACCTCGTTCTGATTTTAGGGGTAAAAAATAAATTACAGGTCTTTATTAACTGGATTTATAACTATATCACTCATGATCAAAGCTTGCGTCTAATATTTAAAGTTTTTTATCGCCCCAGAACTCAGCAAAAGGAAATACAGTATATCAAGACGTAGATTAGCCGTACTCACTAAACTACTACCGATTATAATTTAAATTCTTTCTTTCCTATAATTAATATTATGTTAAGTAACTTATAAGAAGATTTGGTGTTGGTGCATTTCACTTCTCCCAGTGCAAAAAAAGAGCTACCAAAATAGGTAGCTCTTTTTATAATTAATATCTGAAACAATTACTTCGCAAACTTGCCATGAAGGCCATCATAGTACTTGCTCTTTGCGTCGTACTTATCATAGTCCTTAGGATTTGTACCACGAGCTCTATTTTTCTTGTACTCGTATAGGTTGTATAGTAAATCGGTTGATTTACTCAAACAGTTTCTTTCAATATTAGAACGTGTCGCTTTTGAAGAAAGTGTAGCAAAAGATTTTTCTAAACTTTGAATACTCTTATCCGCTGCTGCATCAGCGACTTTATCAGCGGCAGATTGTTTCGCTTTAATATCTGGAGTCGTTCCTTTTATTTTTACTCTTGCATCACTTGCATCCTCAAACATGGTATAAGCAGCAACACCAGCATTGTAACTTGCGATCCCATTTGCAGTGTCTAGTTCAGCAGCTTTAGCAAAAGAATAATATGCTTTGTTGGTAAACTCAGATCTTTTAGCTGGT
The DNA here is from genome assembly GCF_007991655.1 of Segetibacter aerophilus. Classification (GTDB taxonomy): domain Bacteria; phylum Bacteroidota; class Bacteroidia; order Chitinophagales; family Chitinophagaceae; genus Segetibacter; species Segetibacter aerophilus. Next base: position 8,147 of record NZ_BJYT01000037.1, on the reverse strand, counting down.
TCTAAGTCTTTAATCTTTTTATTGTTTATAAAGTAGTCCCCGTAGTCAAGATAATTTGTAGCCGACAAACTTTTTGCGGCGTCCTCCGTTTCAAACTTCTTTACCACATCTTCTACAGCGGAATTGTCAGTTGTGTTGGCGAAAGCAAGGTCATTCCAAAGAGTGTTTTTTGGATAGGCCTCTTTAGCCAAGGCCAGGTATTTAGTAAACTCGGCTTGGTTGTTTGTATTTAAATAATATTTTACCAGGAAGTCGTAAATGCCTTCATAATCAGCTCCTACAACTTTTCTTTCAGCTATTTTTCCATAATACTTTGCCGCCTCATCACTCTTTTTTGCGTTTTGCGCAGTAACTCCAGCATAGAGGTACGAAGTAGTATCAAAGGCTGATGCAGACCATTTTCTTGTTGTAAACATATCTCCCAACTCGGCTACGACCTTAAATTTGGAGTAAGCAGAATCCCAATTTTTAGCGTTGTAATCTTTTACACCTGCAGAAAAAAGAGAGCTATAAATACTATTAACACCTGCATATTTGTCTTCTTTCAATTTTGTCTCAGCAGGCTCTAACTCAAGATATTTTTTCAAAGCATGGTAGCCTTCTACATCAGCATTAGGATATTTAGCCTTGAGGTTATTATTTCCTGCAATAGTACCGTACACTTCGGTTTTCAATAAGTAAGCCTCAGGATTATTTTGAGCTTTAGGATCAGCAAGCGCTTTGTCAAGTTCAGTTTTCGCCTCTTCAAGTTTCTGGTCCCCTCCCGCTCCAACCTGGGCAAGAAGCATTGCGTTTCTTACTTTTTTAAAATCCTGTGCATTTGCTGCAGTTCCAATAAAAATTAGCAGCAGGGCACCAATCGTTATTCTTTTCATGTTGTTTGTTTTAATATTTATTTAGTCGTTATTATCTAGAGCATCTCCCGGAATTTCACTCTCAGAAGATCCCTGGCTTGTGTCTTTATCTGTATCAGGAAGCGTTTCGCCAGTAGCCGGTTCAATTTCTTCATCACCTAACTTTTCAATTGCTTCCGCTTCTGCTTCTAACGAAGCCTCCGCAAGTACAATAGCTTCTTCCTGTTCCTGAATTTTAGAGATTGCTGCAATTTCATCTCCTTCGTCAATTCTAATCAACTTAACTCCTTGTGTTGCTCTACCAGCTTCCCTTATATCTGCAGTACTGGTGCGTATTGTTATACCAGATTTACATGTTATAACAAGATCTTCCTTCCCATTAACATCCAGTATTCCTACAAGATTACCGGTTTTCTCAGTTACGTTGATCGTTTTAACTCCCTTTCCGCCGCGATTAGTAATTCTATACTCGTCGATGTTTGTACGTTTTCCGAACCCTTTTTCACTTACAACTAAAATATTTCTGCTGACGTCGTCTTTATTTACACAAACCATACCAATTACTTCATCTTTTTCATCGTCAAGATCGATACCAAAAACGCCGATTGCACCGCGACCTGTAGCTCTTACTTTGTCTTGCGGAAAACGAATGGCGCGGCCTGATTTAACTGCCAGCATAATCTCGCAATCCTGGTCGCACAAACGCGCTTCTAACAACTGATCGCCATCATTGATGTTGATTGCATTTACCCCATTAGCCCTTGGACGACTAAAGTCCTCTAAATCCGTTTTCTTAATAATACCTTTTTTAGTACAAAGAATGATGAAATGTTTGCTGAGATACTCTTTATCTGTAAAGTCTTTCACATCAATGATCGCTCTTACCTTATCATCATTTGGTAACTGCATCAAGTTTTGTATTGCACGACCTTTAGTATTTTTATCTCCTTCCGGAATCTCGTATACTTTAAGCCAGTAGCACCTTCCCTTTTCAGTAAAGAACATTAGTGTATGGTGGGTGGAAGCTACGAACAGGTGCTCAACAAAATCTTCGTCCCTTGTCTTTGTTCCCATTGATCCCCGGCCGCCTCTCTTCTGCTGACGATACTCGTCGGAAGAAGTTCTTTTAATGTAACCAAAGTGTGAAATAGTAATTACAACGTCTTCTTCTTCAATAAGATCTTCAATTCTCATCTCATTTGATAAGTAAGAAATTTCGGTCTTTCTTGCATCTCCAAATTTCTCTTTTACCTCTAATAATTCCGTTTTTATCAGGTCATATCTTAATGCTTCACTTGCCAATAATTCCTGCAACCCAGAAATTATTCTCATTAAGTTGTCAAATTCTTCTTTAATTTTTTCGCGCTCCATCCCTGTCAACCGCTGAAGCCTTAATTCCAGAATTGCTTTTGCCTGTATATCATCCAATCCCCATCCTGCAGAGATTAGGTTTTCTTTAGCTATATCAGGAGTTGACGAACTTCTTATCAAACGGATTACTTCATCAAGATGATCAAGTGCAATTAAATATCCCTGTAAAATATGCGCTCTTTCCTGCGCCTTCTTCAGTTCAAATTGCGCCCGGCGAATAACAACCTGCATCCTAAAATCAATGAACTCAACTATCAACTCTTTCAAGTTCATTGTCTTCGGGCGTCCCTTTGTTAAGGCTACGTTGTTGATCCCATAACTGGTCTGTAGTTCTGTAAACTTGTATAACTGGTTAATGATCACGTTTGCCACGCCATCTCTCTTCAGGTCGATTACAATCCTGGTTCCTTCCCTTTTGTTACTTTCATTGTTTACATGTGCAATTCCTTCAATCGTCTTATCATTCACAAGCTGACCGATCTTATCGGTCAACATATCCCGGTTCACCTGGTAAGGCACTTCAGTAATGATGATCTGCTCTCTGCCACTTGGCTTCGTTTCAACCTGGCATCTTCCGCGTAATACAACTCTTCCCCGCCCGGTCATTAAACCCTGCTTCACTCCTTCCATTCCGTAAATTATACCACCGGTTGGAAAGTCGGGGGCTTTTACGTGCACCATCAATTCCTCTATCGTAATTTCCCTGTTTTCGACATAAGCCACACAACCGTCGATCACCTCGCTCAAATTGTGAGGAAGCATATTTGTAGCCATACCCACTGCTATTCCGCTACTTCCGTTAACAAGCAGTTGAGGGATTCTTGTAGGTAGGACGGTTGGCTCCTGTAAACTATCGTCAAAGTTGAATTGAAAATCCACCGTATCTTTTTCAATATCATCCAGCATGCTTTCGGCAATCCGTTGCAAACGAACTTCGGTATAACGCATCGCTGCAGGAGGGTCTCCATCCTGGTTTCCGAAATTACCTTGTCCGTCAACCATTATGTACCTCATCGTCCAATCCTGCGCCATCCGTACAAGAGTATCATAGATAGAGGCATCACCATGGGGGTGGTACTTACCCATCACCTCTCCCACTATACGCGCGGATTTTTTATAGGGCCTGTTGCTATAATTTGCCAACTCGTTCATTGCATATAGCACGCGACGGTGAACGGGTTTAAATCCATCACGAGCATCCGGCAAAGCGCGACCAACAATAACCGACATCGAATAATCAATGTAGGCCGTCTTCATTTGCTCTTCAATATTTACCTGTATTACGCGATCATTATCGCTCGTTTCTAGGGGTTGTAAATTGTCTTCCATTTATCTTTTTAAAATCCTTTCAGGGAGTAATTTTCGGTGCTTTTTTAGCTTCAAATAAAGCGTGCGCAAATGTAACTTTTTTAAGGCAAAAAAAAGGGTTAAAACAATTGATTTTTAAAGGGTTTATCCACAGAAATAAGGGTAAGCAAAACTGTATCAAAACACTGATTTTATTACATGTTTTATTACATATTTCTATCATCCAAAATTTGGTTTCAAATCAAGATTTTTTTCTGGTTTCTGGCTGCAGAACTATGGTAAGCGTTCTTGCGTCGCACCCTTTTACAACAAAGCTTTATTGGACTTTTTTTTGTTGCGACTACTTTAAGTGTGCAGACTAAGCTAGGCCGGTCAATCATTCTCTGCTGATTATTTGTCCTTTGCTCTTTCTCCTATCTTTGCCGTCCTTAAATTAATTAATGAAGGTTTTCAAGTTTGGAGGTGCAAGTTTAAACAGCGTAGAAAGAATTCAAAACGTAGGTAATATCCTTACAACTTATGCGGGCGAACCTTTGATGCTGGTAATGTCAGCAATGGGAAAAACGACTAATGCCCTTGAAAAAGTCGCAGAGGCGTTTTATGCGGGTAACAAAGAAGATGCGCTTAATTTGTTCAATCTTGTAAAACAAAATCACCTTACTACAGCAAAATACCTGCTGGTTACAACTTACAATAAAACCTTTGATCGTTTAAACTCATTTTTTACGGAGGTTGAATGGCTACTGCACGACAAGGCTGTTCAGTCTTTCGACTATTACTACGACCAGGTAGTTTGTGTGGGAGAATTGCTGAGCAGTTGTATTGTCAGCGCTTACTTAAATGAAAAAGGAATTACGAATGAATGGATTGATGTGAGGGATATTATAAGAACGGATAACAACTTTAGGGAAGCAAACATTTGTTGGGACGAGACGATTCAAAATATTAAGCGGGCGGGTATTGATAACAAAAGTACTATTTATGTTACCCAAGGTTTCATAGGCTCCACCGATCAAAACGAAAGTACAACACTAGGCCGCGAAGGCAGCGACTTTACAGCAGCCATTTTTGCAAACTTACTGGAAGCTGAAAACCTGACCATTTGGAAAGATGTGGAAGGTGTTATGAGCGCTGATCCAAAAATTTTCCCTGGCGCTTGCCTGATTAGTGAACTAAGCTTCAATGAAGTTATTGAGATGGCTTTTTACGGTGCACAAGTAATCCATCCAAAAACAATCAAACCTCTACAAAACAAAAAGATCACCCTGCAGGTAAAGAGCTTTTTAGACCCAACCCTTCCAGGAACCACAATCAGTAACAAAGCGAGCAAAAATCTTCCACCGGTTATTGTGCTCAAAAACAAGCAGGTGTTGATTCAGCTGCAAACCATAGATTTTTCATTTATTGGTGAACGTCCGATTAGTGAGCTCTACCATTTATTTGCAGAATTAAATATTAAGCCTAATCTCATTCAAACTGCTGCAATCAACGTGCAGTTTTGCGTTGATGACCGGGAAGAAAAAATCCAGCAACTGGCAGCAAAGGCTAGCGAATTTTTTGATGTTCAGGTAGAAAGAAATCTTACGCTGCTAACCATTCGCCATTACGATGATTCTACATCAACGCAGTTGCTGGAAGGAAAACAAATTGTATTAACGCAAAAAACTAAGACAACTCTACAAGCACTCTATCATGAAGCTAAATAGCATGCCGGAGTTATTGTTATGACAGCATACCACACACCAATGAGTTCTAGGGCGTAAGTTTTAAGAAAAAGTTTATCCATTTAACCTGCACTTATTCACATTGTTTTTCGCCGGTTTTTCTTTACCATCAAAGCAAGTATTTTTGTCGCAATGAGTAAAAGCAGTGCTGAGACTCCTTTGATGCAGCAACATAAGGCCATCAAACAAAAATATCCGGACGCCATATTGTTGTTTCGAGTAGGAGATTTTTACGAGACTTTTGGTGAAGATGCCATCATTACCAGCAAAGTGCTTGGTATTACCCTTACAAAAAGAAACAATGGTGCAGCCTTTAGTAGTGAGCTTGCAGGTTTCCCCCATCACGCACTTGATACTTACCTACATAAATTAGTTAAGGCTGGATACCGCGTTGCAATTTGTGACCAGCTGGAAGACCCCAAACAAGTAAAGGGAATTGTAAAACGTGGAGTTACTGAAATGGTAACTCCGGGAGTTGCTACAAGCGACAAACTGCTTGAACATAATAGCAATAATTTTCTCGCAGCCATACATTTTGCCGATGACAAAGTTGGTATTGCTTTACTTGACATCTCGACAGGGGAACTGTTTGCAAGCGAAGGAAATGCCGAATACATAGATAAACTGCTCCAAAGCCTTAAACCTGCGGAAGTCATTTTTCAACGCAATTATCAAAAGCATTTTAAAGAAACTTTTGGAAGCAAGTTTTATACTTACACACTCGACTCCTGGATTTTTGACGAAGCATATGCAACCGAAAGCCTTTTAAAGCATTTTCAAACACATTCTTTAAAAGGGTATGGAGTTGAGGCGATGCCACTAGCCATCATTGCCGCGGGCGCTATCTTTCATTATTTAAAAGATACAGAGCATCCAAACCTTCAACATATCACTTCTATCCAGCGTCTTGAAAGAGAAGATTATCTGTGGATGGACAGGTTTACAATACGTAACCTTGAACTGCTTGGAAGTGGAGTTGAAAATGGACATACTTTGCTAAAGGTGTTGGATAGTACGGTAAGTCCAATGGGTGCAAGACTGTTAAAGCGGTGGATTGTTTTGCCGTATAAAGACTTAGGAAAAATTAACGAGCGACTGGATTTAGTAGAGTTCCTAATTAAGGATGTTGATCTCCGGACTAGGTTAACACAGCACATAAAACAAGCGGGCGACATCGAAAGACTCGTCAGCAAAATTCCTTTAAGGAAAATTAACCCGCGCGAAGTATTACAAATTGCGAGAGGGCTTCAGCATGTAGACGCAATTAGAAATGAATGTCTGCATGCATCCAACGATTATTTGAAAAGACTCGCTGATGCCCTAAATCCTTGTTTGTATATACTTGAAAAAATACTAAAAGATATCGTTGAAAACCCACCAGTACTTATATCGAAGGGAAGCGTAATTAAAGAAGGTGTGCACGCTGAATTAGATGAATTAAGAAACATTGCCAGCATGGGTAAGAGCTACCTGGTTCAGATGCAACAAAAGGAATGTGAGGCAACGGGTATTTCATCTTTAAAGGTTGGTTTTAATAATGTGTTTGGCTATTACCTCGAGGTAACCAACATGCACAAAAGCAAGGTGCCCGAAACCTGGATGCGAAAGCAAACACTTGCCAACTGCGAACGCTACATCACCCAGGAACTAAAAACTTACGAAGAAAAAATCGTCGGCGCTGAAGATAAAATTCTTGCAATTGAGCAGGAATTGTATGATAAACTGTTGCTTGAATTGCAGGACTACATCGCTCCGATGCAGATCAACGGAAATGTGTTGGCGATCTTGGACTGCCTAACCTGTTTTGCACAAAACGCCCTTCATTACAACTACAAAAAGCCCATCCTCCACCAGGGGCTCGAATTTGAAATAAAAGACAGCCGCCACCCGGTGATTGAAAGAAATCTTCCTGTTGGTGAAAATTATATTTCCAATGACATTTCATTAGATCCTTCCGCGCAGCAGGTGATTATTTTGACAGGACCAAATATGAGCGGTAAAAGTGCTTTACTTAGGCAAACCGCACTAATTACGCTGATGGCTCATATGGGAAGTTTTGTTCCGGCAAGTGCTGCCACCATTCCGATTACAGATAAAATTTTTACCCGTGTTGGGGCCAGCGACAACCTGAGCGGTGGTGAAAGTACATTTATGGTTGAGATGAATGAGACTGCCAGCATCATCAACAATTTGACGCCAAGAAGTTTGATTTTACTGGATGAAATTGGTCGCGGTACCAGCACGTATGATGGAATTAGTATAGCCTGGAGCATTGTGGAATACCTTCACTCCTCTCCTCACGCGCCTAAAACTTTATTTGCCACTCACTATCATGAATTAAACGAGTTGGAGAATAAATTGCTGCGTGTAAAAAACTACCATGTGACCAACAAAGAAGTTGGAAACAAAATCATCTTTCTCCGAAAACTTGCACCAGGAGGAAGCACCCATAGTTTCGGTATTCACGTAGCAAAAATGGCGGGAATGCCACCTAAATTAATAGACCGGGCAAATGAAGTTTTACAGCAACTTGAAAGCAAGCATGTAGATGAAGAATCCTCTTCGCCCAAGACGGAAGACCTTTCCACTAATATCAAAAAGCTTTCTGTACCGAAACTTCAATTAAGCATTTTTGATGCCCACTCTGAAACCTTTGATGAAATAAGAACAATGCTTGATAGTATTGATATTAATCGCTTAACTCCAGTTGAAGCTTTGATGAAGTTGAATGAGATAAAGCAAAAAGTGAAATAGAAATTTCTTTCGAAACTTGTTCATTTGCTATTAAGTGCTTTCCAAAACAAACTCTTTGAGAAGACTCTTTTCTCTTCAAAGAGCTAAATCTTCTGTTAACGCTCAAGCCGCGGGGCTTCGTTCTTGCAACGTGACT
>NZ_BJYT01000036.1 GCF_007991655.1 Segetibacter aerophilus | reverse complement strand
AACCCTTCGACAAGCTCAGGGTGACAACAAAAAGCAACGTCATTGCGAGGAGGAACGACGAAGCAATCTGATCTTTAACCAAGAGGTCTATGAATTATAAATACCCTTATACTCAAACAGCAGATTGCTTCGTTCCTCGCAATGACGAACACAGTATGTCAGGCTGAGCTTGTCGAAGCCTTGCTCAGCTAAGTACTAAATTTTCATCAGCCCTTCGACAAGCTCAGGGTGACAATAAGAGGCAACCGTCATTGCGAGGAGGAACGACGAAGCAATCTGATCTTTAACCAAGAGTCCATGAATTACGAATACACTTGTGCTCAAACAGCAGATTGCTTCGTTCCTCGCAATGACGAACAATAGTATGTCAGGTTGAGCTTGTCGAAGCCTTGCTTAGCTAAGTACTAAATATTCATCAACCCTTCGACAAGCTCAGGGTGACAACAAAAAACAAACGTCATTGCGAGGAGGAACGACGAAGCAATCTGATTTTTAACCAAGAGGTCTATGAATTATAAATACTCTTATACTCAAACAGCAGATTGCTCCGTTCCTCGCAATAACGAACAATAGTATGTCAGGCTGAGCTTGTCGAAGCCTTGCTCAGCTAAGTACTGAATGTTCACCCACCCTTCGACAAGCTCAGGGTGACAACAAAAAGCAACGTCATTGTACGGGAAAACAACGAACAGTAAAATTTGCCCAATCGCACTTAAATTGCAGCAACCCATCAAAACGAAAAACATGCGTACCTGTTTATACCTATTCTTACTTATAATCTGCCTTTTTCCAATGAATACCTCCTTCAGTCAAACAGAAAATAAATTGCCGGAAGACAATCCACTGAAGTTTAAAAGCACGCTTCCTTACCAGGCCATTCCTTTTGATAAAATTAAGGATGAACATTACGGGCCTGCGTTGCTTGAAGGCCTGCGCCTGCAATTGGAAGAAGTAAACAAAATTGCCAACAACCCTGCGCCTCCCACATTCGAAAATACCCTCGTCGCCTTGGAACTGGCGGGCGACTTGTTGAACCGGGCGAGTTCCGCCTTTGGCTCTCAAACCAGCGCCAACACCAATCCTGTCTTACAAAAACTAAGAGAAGAGATGGCACCGAAAATGGCTGCTAATTCCAATGAAATCTTTCTCAACTCCAAATTGTTCCAACGCATTCAAGCGGTTTATAACAAACGGGCCGCACTCAAACTTGATGCAGAGTCAAAAGCGTTGCTTGAACTGACCTATCATCGGTTTCGCCTGGCCGGCGCAAACCTGAGCCCGGCAGCGAAAGAACAGATGAAAAAACTGAACGAGGAAGAAGCCACATTAAGCGCAAAGTTTGGAAACATGCTCGTAAGTGCAACAAAGAATGGTGCAGTGGTAATAAGCGATAGCAGTGAACTGGCCGGTCTGCCGCCAGGCGAATTGGCAGGGTATGCACAGGCAGCCAAAAACCGGAGTATGGAAGGCAAATGGGTGTTGCCTTTACAAAACACTACTCAACAGCCTGCACTGCAATCGTTGCAGGTTCGCAGCACAAGACAAAAAATATTTGAAGCTTCCTGGAACCGCACTGAAAGAGGCGACTCTACCGATACCCGTATAATCGTTACGCGCCTTGCCGCTATTCGCGCCCAGAAGGCAAAGCTGATGAGTTTCCCAAATTTTGCTGCATGGCGATTGCAAGAACAGATGGCAAAAACACCGGAAGCGGTTGACCAGTTTTTTGCAGAACTGGCACCGGCAGCAGCAGCCAAAGCAAAAGAAGAAGCAGGCGAGATACAGGCACTAATCGACCAACAAAAAGGCGGCTTCACACTTGAACCGTGGGACTGGAACTTTTATTCCGAGCAGGTTCGCATGGCGAGATATGCAGTAGACGACAAAGAGGTAAAGCCTTATTTTGAGGTGAATACAGTTTTGGAGAAAGGCGTTTTTCATGCAGCCAACCTGCTGTACGGCATCTCGTTTAAAGAGCGAAATGACCTACCTGTTTATCACCCCGATGTGAGAGTGTTTGAAGTGTTTGACAAAGACGGAAAATCGTTTGCCCTTTTTTATTGCGATTATTTCAAGCGCGACAACAAGCAGGGTGGCGCGTGGTGTTCCGCACTTGTTGGAAAGTCAACTTTGAAAGGCACGCAGCCGGTGGTTGTAAACGTATGTAACCTGCCAAAGCCGGCACCTGGTGAACCTGCCCTTGTTAATTTTGACCATGTACGTACCATGTTTCATGAGTTTGGTCATGCCCTGCACGCTTTGTTTGCGCAACAAAAATATAGTGGTGGTAGGGTGCCGCGTGATTTTGTAGAGTTCCCCTCGCAATTCAACGAACATTGGGCGATGGATGCTAACGTGCTAAAAAACTATGCAGTTCATTACAAAACCGCTGCACTCATTCCGACACAGTTGTTGGAAAAAATAAAGCAGGCCGCCAACTTCAACGCGGGTTATGGATTGACAGAAGCCATCGAAGCGTCCTTGCTGGATTTGCGGTGGCATAAACTATCGCCAACAGATGTTGTAAAAGATGTGGATGCTTTTGAAAAGGAAGCATTGCAAAGCACCGGCATCGATATTAAAGCAGTCCCTCCGCGTTACCGGTCCAGTTACTTTCAGCACATCTGGTCTGGCGGATATGCCGCGGGTTATTATGCCTACCAGTGGACCAAAATGCTCTCGAAAGATGCCTATGAATGGTTTGAAGAACACGGTGGCTTAACCCGTGCAAACGGCCAGCGGTTCCGGGATATGATTTTATCTAAAGGAATGACCGTTGATTACAAAAGCCTTTACAAAGCTTTTCGCGGCAAGGATGCAAGCATTAATGCCATGCTGAAGAATATGGCGCTAAAAAAGAAAGCTTAGACTTTGTATCAATTTTAACCGGAATAGGAAAAGGGAATAAATAAAGTCGAAAGCTCTGGTTGGGGAAACAATTGCTTTTTTGATACAAGCGTAAGTAACTCCGGCTACTGCGCTGTTGCGCATTCTATTCCAACAGCACTTTGTTCATCCATGTTTGCAGGTGAAGAACACCTGCAAAGGCGACAAAGGCGACAAAGAGTGTGGTGTATCTTAGTATGGTAGTCGCCAAAAGTATTATCGTTTAGATATCTTATTTAGTGAAATAGTTTTTTGCCTGCTACATTTAAAGCGGGTTATATCAACATCTCTTATGTTGCCATGTTTTGCAGATCTTCCACTTACACGCTTACGCCACATTTTAAAACTTGAATGCTTCATCTCCCTCCTCATTAATAGAATTACTTCCTTTTCTTTTAAACCAAATTGCATTTCTATAGATTCAAAAGTTGTTCGATCTTCCCATGCCATTTCTATTACACGGTCAATATCAACTGTACTTAAAAGAATGTTTTCGTTCATTTATTGATATGTCATTGGTTATTATTCATTACTGCTCATTTTATCCTTATTCATTCTGCATTTATCGCTACAATACTTAACATTATCCCAAACCTTTTCCCACTTCTTTCTCCAGCTAAAAGGCCTGTTGCAAATAAGACAATTTTTTGAGGGCAAGTCTCTTTTCTTTTGCTGCTTCATATATAGAATAAACAGGCTTAAAACAGTACATAAATGAAAAAGTTTAGTTTAAGCTGTGATAAGCAAGGTTACCCCTTCACAAGAACACCTGCAAAGGCGAAAAGTCTAAAGCTTTGCTTGGGAAAACGAATGCTTTTTTGGTACAAGCATAAGTAACACCGATTGATCGTCGTGGAGTTTATCTTGATGAATCGAAGGCAGCATTTCGTTCATTGGTAACGCTTAGATAAAGTTTTTCTACATAGGCTACAGTTGAAAGTGACATTCTATTGAATGGCAAGGCTGCAAGGAACACAACAAGGGCAAACGGCGAGAAATGTGTTACATAGCCGCAAGCGGTTAACCTTGATCAAGCATTGTATATACCCTTATAAGCATATCTTTGTTTACTTATGGTCTGGTTGTACAGTTGCCGCTTTTGAAGCACAAGCTTAAAGAACAGGGAGAAATACGCTGCAGCCATAAGTAAATAATTCACTAATCGTTAAATTTAATTGTATGTCAAAAAAAACAGCTCATCCTAAAAAGAATAAGCCTACTAAAAAGAAAAGCTCCGCACAGCGGAAACCGAGTAGAAAGAAATAAGCACGGTAAGTAAAAACGAAGAGAGCCTGGTTTAAACTGCCGGGCTTTTTTTTGCCCCGTTGTGTGGGTTTTAGTTCAAAACTTTTAGCCCAGGTTTTCCTCGCCGACAACTTTTCCTATCAGTCTAGCTGCGCTAAGACTTTGCACAATCGAGTTTCCTGCCGCTGTTGGTGTTCTTCACCAACAGCCCTTGTTCATCTACGTTTGCAGGTGAAGAACACCTGCAAAGGCGAAAAGGGCAAAGTTTTTTCGGAGTACTTCCTCTGCGTTAATTTCCTCCGTTTACAATTTCCTGTATGTTTGAAAAAATGTTTGCTATGCGGCTGCTCACCTTATTTTTCCTAATGATATCTGTTGCTACCAGGGCTGCCGATACAGACAGTATTATTCATTACAACTTACCAGATACTGTAAGAGCAGTAGGTATGGTTACTGACGTAAATATTCATCCAACAGGCACGAAGGAAACATATGCGGGAATAGGAACAAAGTTCATACGACTTCTCGTTAGGAAGGAGAAGAACGATAGCTATGTTAGTTTTCAATTTCCTTTTACAGCCAATGTGCTTACTAAAGGCGCAAAAGTGGAAATGGAAAAGGGAGAACTGGAATGGAAATTTAACTGGCAATTCAACACCCCTTATAAATTAATGCTATCATCTGCCGTCGATACAGCGGATCAATTTTCGATAGTTTCTGGCTACCTCTACTTACCGGCGCAACAAAAATGGAAATTGATAGGTACCTGTAAGATGAAAGGAGAAACAAAACCACTGATCGATTTACAGGCTATCAGATCAACAGGTAGAAAGTCTAACATAAGTGTTGCCTTTACCGATATAATGGTTCAGCGTGCTGCCGGTTCATGGAAGCGCCTGGATGATCCCTCGAAAGCTGTGCCCTCTCCTGCTGTTCCATTTCTTAGCAACATTGATAGCTTATATCAATGGGAAGAAGATAAATACATTATTGAATTGGCAAGGACACTTGGTGCGACCAAAGCCAGGGATAGTATTCAAGGAGTTTACTATCAAATCATAGAGCCGGGAAACGGCAAATCAATTTCGCTAACAGATTCAGTCACCGCTCGTTACCAGCTTCGCTTATTGGGATCCCGGGATGTAATCAGTGGAAGCGAAACAGAGTCATATACTTTCCTATTGGGTACACTCATCAAAGGATGGCAACTAGCTGTACCGCTGGTAAAAACGGGTGGTAAGCTGCAGATTGTAATTCCATCAGGGCTTGCTTACTCTATTAGAACGCGAGCTGCTAAGATTCCGCCAAATAGTGTTCTAATGTTTGATATACAGGTATTGGATACGAAGCCAGCTGCGACGTAGCTCTAGCGATGAAGATGCGATAGTTGAAGGTGACAACTCTATTCAACAGCTTTGCATCAATTTAACCGGAATAGAAAAAGAGCGTAAAAAAGTCGAAAGCCCGGGTTGGTGAAATGATTGCTTTTTTGGTACAAGCGTAAGTAACCAGATTGATCACTGTGGAGTTTATCATGAGAAATCGAAGGGTCGCATTTCGTTCACCGCAACGCTTCAATTAAGCTTCCTGCACATTTGAAACATGCCATCAAACCCTGGAAAAATATAAAAATCAAAACATGAAAAGTTTGAAGTTCGTCATTCTATTAATCATGCTTTCAGCTGTTAGTTCGTGTTCCTTGTCAAAGGCTAATGCTCCTAAAGCAAAGAAGCTACGACATGTAGTGGCGTTTAAGTTTAAGCCGGAAATAACAACCGAACAGATGCAAAAAGCAACTACAGATTTCTATAGCCTGAAAGCCAAAATTCCACAAATAATAGACTTTGAAGGTGGGCCGGATGTAGCCTTCCAAAAAAAGAATGGTAAGTATACTCATTGCTTTATCGTTACGGTAAATAACGAACAAGATTTAGCTACTTATGGTGCACACCCGATCCATAAAGCATTTAGTGCATCAGTTGATCCACTGTTGGCTGAGGTGATGGTGGTGGATTACTGGGCGGATTAATAGCTAAGCATTTGTTCAACGCATCTCCGCGCTATTAAAGTGAAGTTATTGATTATGCACGGTCAACTGTAGTGTCATATTTGTCCCGGCAGGTTCTCCTTTCACCGCATTGTGCGAGTGCCAAGGGAACCCGTCCCCGGCTACTAAAGCTTTTCATTATTTGTTCACGACGAACGTTTCGTGCTGGTGCAACAATTTGGAATGCACCTTGACAATACCCCTCTTTGTAATGCGAATATTCAGGATATTTGATCCCATGAGGCTACTCTTTTTCATAACAATCCTGCTTGTTATACAAGCTGAAAATATGGGTGCAAACCGGTTACCCCGTTCTTATTATACAGTTGATAACCATGCTGCAGGCAAAGAGAAAATACATCCCGAAGGAATGCATCCAAAAGCTCAACTGGAGTTTGTGAGACAGAAAGTCAAAAACAGGGAGCAGCCGTATTACAATGCCTATAATCAATTAATTGCTTATGCAGACTCAGCTTTTCAACATACTACCCATGGACTGGCTGATTTTAATGTACCTGGTTTTTATGTTGATGCTATAGGTCACCGCAAAAACTCCCTGTCACTACAATCAGATGCTTTTGATGCGTATGCTTGTGCACTTGCTTGCCGGTTAAGCGGAAAAAAGAAATATGCAAAAGAGGCGCTTCGATTTCTGCAGGCCTGGGCCGATACAAATACAAAGTACTCCAATGCCGATGGTCCTTTAGTAATGTCGTATTCAGGTACGGCCATGGTTATTGCTGCTGACTTGCTTGGCGACTATAAAGGTTGGGAGACGGCACCCAGGAAAAAATTCGCAACATGGGTTAAAGATGTTTATAGGAAGTCAGCCAATGAAATCAGGAACCGGAAAAATAATTGGGCCGACTGGGGAAGGCTTGGTTCTATTTTATCCGCCGCCTACCTCAATGATACCACTGAAATTAAGGAAAATATCAGGCTTATTAAAAGCGACCTCGCTGAGAAGATCGAGGAGGACGGGCACATGCCGCACGAAACGGTCAGGGGTGCCAATGGAATATGGTACACCTACTTTTCTCTTACACCTATGACAGCTTCTTTCTGGGTAGCCTATAATGCAACTGGTGAAAACCTCTTTACCTGGCACGAGGGAGATCGTTCCATTAAAAAGGCGCTTGACTATTTGTATTACTATAATCTTCATCCCAACGAATGGAAATGGTTTAAAAACCCAAACCAGGGCTCACCGGATAAATGGCCCGGAAACCTGTTCGAAGCAGTATCAGGCATATACAACGAACCCGGCTTTGAATCGTACACAACTCCTGCAAGACCCATTATTTATAACCTGCATCACTTTGCATGGACATTTCCTACTTTAATGAAGGTGCAGTTGTCGGGATACAAGTAGGATACAATGTTATGGTACCAGCCAAAGTAATCGTTACTCCCCGCCCGGCTAGAATAAATAGCAGCTTCTTAACGATTGATTTATGCCTCGTTCTGCCGCTGTTGTGCGTTCTTCACCAACAGCACCTTGTTCATCTATGTTTGCAGGTGAAGAACACCTGCAAAGGCGAAAGCTTAGACTTTGTATCAATTTTAACCGGAATGGGAAAAGGGCATAAATAAAGTCGAAAGCTTCAGTTGAGGAAATGATTGTTTTTTTGGTACAAGCGTAAGTAACTCCGTTTGATTATCGTTGCGTCGCATTTCGTTCGGCGGTACATCTTTTATCCCGCCTTGCTTACCATTTGCCATTTGTCCGAACTGTCATTTTTGTAGTTAATTCCCCGCTATCGCATCTATTCTAATTGAAAGCTTCCGGTCTTTTTCTGTGACAATATCTCCTGCATCATGGGTGCTTAACCATATTTCAACTTTGTTATAAACGTTCGTCCATACAGGATGATGGTTCATCTTTTCGGCTTCAAAGGCAACCCGTGTCATAAAGGTAAATGCTTCAACAAAGTTCTTGAACTCAAATTTGCTGTAGAGCTGGTTATCTTTTTCTGTCCACATGTTGTAGTAGTTTAATAATTAGTGGTGGTGCTGGTATAAACTGGTATAAATATAATATGAGAATGGTTGTCTTTAAAATCGGGTATTCCTAAAAGTGCCAGGTTACGTGCGAGGCTGCAAACCTATGAGTAGGGAACCTGTTAGGACAAAATGTAGTTATTGAAAAGATTGTTAGCAATTTCTCCAAACGAAGCGGATGGTTGAAGGAGATATTGTAAACATAGAAGTATAGTATGTTGAAAAATACTAAGCTTGTCTTTAGTGGCCAATATTTATTTTACTTTTCCGCCCATTGGAACATAAATAGTGGGGGAATGGAAGTTGTCGGAAGTCATAACTCTTTTAGTAAAATCAATATCATTATGCCGCCGACAGCCTACTAAATCGTTTACGAATTTGCATGTTGCTGCTCCTTTTACCTTCTTTGATTTAATTAACTGCAAAAGAATTTGTTTTTGCAAATTTTTTGGAATTACAGAATCCCGCCGTGCCTCAAACCTGTAGAGGTCTTTTATTACTTGCAAGGTAGTTACAGCACTGACTTTATATTTATTCGCAAAATCATTGACTTTCATATTCCAAGAAGTTTATAATGTTCAAGCTTTGCATTTGCTGGGAATATCATTCTTAATTAGGTCAATAAAAAATTAAGGCTAGTGTTAATATCTCAATCTTTTTTTAAATGCCTAAAAATGGCTTGATTAAAAATAGTCTTATGCTTCCTTATCTGATTTTCTATTGCTGGTTCATTCATTATTTCACTTGCACGTCTAACATAAGAAAGATAGTTGCTTCGAAAATCTTTTTCTTTAACTCCTGTCACAAGTCGAAATTCTCCTGTCTCTATTTTTACGATTTTTTTCCAACGTTTTCGTACTTTGACATTGTGAAGGGGACGACTGGTATATAGCTTATAAAGTTGTCTTCTATAAATACGAGGTTTTTCTCCCGGAGTTCTTTCTGCAAGTTTCTTAGCTCTCTTGGCTTTTCTTTTTACAGACGATATCATGCGTCGGTAAAACTTTGCAAGATTTGCTGATTTTATTAATGCTTTTTGTCCATTAAACTCAAAACCTAAGTAATTAAAAGGCGCGGCAACCTTTTCCCCATCAGTTGTAATCTTTACAGAAGTGAGCCGAGGTTCTTGCTTTCCAAAAGCTAATTTCTTAAATACAAAGGTTTCTGTTTTATTAGTGCTTATTTGAACTTTGCTTTCTTCTAAAGTGATAGTTATAAAAGACTCAATCTCTTTAGCCTGATCAGTAGAGCAAACTATTACAATGTCGTCAGAATAACCTTCTGGTAATACAAAAGGAATTTCATCTTCTAATATTGGTCGTAGTTCTTTTTCCTTATTAAGCTTGCCTGCTTTTATTAGTTTTTCTTTTTCGGCTTTTAAGTGTTTTAGTAGTTCGGTTGCTGGTTCGTCTGTTAGGTTTTGTTTAGTTAATTTCCCCTGTACGG
Source organism: Segetibacter aerophilus (assembly GCF_007991655.1). GTDB lineage: Bacteria > Bacteroidota > Bacteroidia > Chitinophagales > Chitinophagaceae > Segetibacter > Segetibacter aerophilus. The sequence continues at coordinate 25,998 of NZ_BJYT01000036.1, read as the reverse complement.
CTTTGTGCAATATGGTTTGGCGGAGAAGTTGGAGATAGATTTGTTGTTGGTTGACTTCTGTGCCAATAGTTTTTAGTTTTACTTGTCTTGAATTAATACTCTCAACAATTTCCATTTGCTCAACCAATGGTGGCAAGTTAACTTCTAAAGGCAACAAATGCTTTGCTTTCAATTCAGTTTTTATTCCATTTCCGGAGCTTGCACGTAGAAGATTTTTAAATGCATTACTAATCAGAAACCATTTGAAGTAATCAATATAAATTTTGGTTTCATCGAACTCATATGAGGAGTAGTGAATTGTTGCTAGCGCATCCTCTTCATCGCGGTAAATTGTTACCGCACCTTTTTCAGCATTAATTCCAGAAATAAGCAGGTCGCCTTTCCTTACTAGTATCATATCAGTATTAGTAGGCTTATCCACTAAATGATATGTTCCGGAAAAATCGATTTTTTCTACACGCTTCAGCCCCATTGCATTTGCTTGCGTTGGTTTATACCTACCAGTTCTTTCTTTTAAAAAACTTCCAATCTTTACAGTCTTCCAACTCATTCTTACTTGTTTAATAGCAGCACAACTGATGAACGAAATGCGACGCAACGATGCTTAACCGGAGTTACTGCACCTTGTATCATACTAATTCTTCTTTTAATTGTTTTAGTAACTGGTTGCTTTGGACAAATGATTGTCCGAGCAAATCAATTAATTCATTGCTGGTGTATTGGTGTTGTGCTTCGGTGCTGTTTGGGTTCTTGATATCGAAATTGTAATTGCGCTTTTTTAGTTCTTCGGCGCTTACCTTCCATGCATAGGCATTCTCTTGGCGGTTATTCCACCAGGCTTTTTCGAGGTCGAACTCTTTTATATTGATGGGTTTGGTTTTATTGTAGTTCTTTACGCCATGTGGGTAAGGATGTTCGAAATACCAAACGTCTTTGGTGGGGCCGCCTTTTGTAAAAAACAGCAGGTTTGTTTTGATGCCTGTATAAGGGGCAAACACGCCATTGGGCAATCGCACTATTGAATGCAGGTTGCACTTTTCCAGCAGGCTTTCTTTTATACGGGTGGCTACGCCTTCGCCAAACAAAAAGCCATCGGGCAATACCAGTCCGCAGCGTCCGCCATCTTTTAGCAGGTGAATGACCAGCGACATGAACAGGTTGGCTGTTTCGCGGGTACGGTATTGTGCAGGAAAATTATTCTCTACTCCGTCTTCTTCCATACCGCCAAAAGGGGGATTGGTAACAATGACATCTACCCTGTGTTTGTTGCTCCATTCGGTCCAGCTACGGTTGAGCAGGTTGTCGTGTTGTATAACGGGTACCTCTATGCCATGCAAAATAAGATTTGTAGTGGCAAGCATGTGGGGCAACGGTTTCTTTTCGACACCTGTTATGCAGTTTTGCAATTGCTGGCGCTGCTCGAGTGTTTTTACCTTCTGGTGGGTTTCGATATAGTCAATTACGTTGGTAAGGAAACCGGCGGTTCCGCATGCAGGGTCAAGCACTACTTCGCCCAGCTTAGGCGCAATCATTTCAACAATAAACTGAGTAACGGCACGGGGTGTGTAAAACTCACCGGCATTACCGGCACTTTGCAGGTCGCGGAGTATTTGTTCGTAAATATCGTTGAACTGGTGCCGGTCAGATTTTGAGGTTAGCTGAATATCGCTGTTAATCTTGTTGATGACCTGTCGAAGCAGAGTACCACTCTTCATGTAGTTGTAACTGTCTTCGAACACCTGCTTGACCATGAGACCAGCGTCTTTGTTGCCTTTCAGCTTCAGGTCTTTGAGTCGTGGAAATAGTGAGTTGTTGACGAAGCCAAGTAATTCGTCTCCGGTCATGCCTTCTTCATCAGCAGCCCATTCACGCCAACGAAGGTCTTTAGGTATGGGTGATTTATAGTTGTCGTTGGTGATTTCCCAATCTTCTTCTTTTGTATCAAATATTTTCAGAAACAGCATCCAGCCGAGTTGTGAGATACGTTGAGCATCGCCATCAACACCGGCATCTTTGCGCATGATGTCCTGGATGGATTTTATGGTGGAGGTGAGGTTAGACATTGTTATTTATGATTTTAATCCCAAAGGGATTGAATGTTTATAGTAAATGATGTTTTGTTGGTTGTTCGACCCCGAAGGCGTCGTATTATTTTGTTGCGCATGGTTTCTATAAATATTTGATGGCTTCGCCATCTTTGTTCGTCTTATGTTTTTAATCCCCAAGGGATTACATGTTTATAGGAACGACCTTTTGTTGTTGTTCGACCCCGAAGGGGTCGTATTATTTTGTTTCGCGTCGTTTCTATAAATATTTGATGGCTTCGCCATCTTTGTTTGTCTTATGTTTCTAATCCCGAAGGGATTGAATGTTTATAGCAATGATTTTTTGTTGTTGTTCGACCCCGAAGGGGTCGTATTATTTTGTTTTGCGCCGTTTCTATAAATATTGGATGGCTTCGCCATCTTTGTTTGTCTCATGTTTTTAATCCTGAAGGGATTGAATGTTTATAGCAATTGATGTTTTGTTGCTTGTTCGACCCCGAAGGGGTCGTATTATTCTGTTGCGCTTGGTTTCTATAAATATTGGATGGCTTCGCCATCGCACTACGGTCTTTATTCTATCCATTCAAACAAATATTCATCTTTATAATCAATTTGGAACTTGCGTAAAAACTCTACATACTCTTCTTTAAATGTTTGCCGTTTGTGATGTTCCTTCTGGTTCATAATATAACCAACCACATTATCTAATGCTGAGTGACTATACGAGAAGGCACCATATCCATCTTGCCACTGAAAATTAGATTTCATAAAATTATCGTTCACATACTTGTTTGACGATTTCTTTATTTCTCTTATTAAGTCTGATAAGCAACAAGACGGACGCATACCAATCAAAAAATGGATATGGTCAGGCATACCATTAATTGCCAGCATCTTTTGTTCCTTATTTCTTACAATACCTGTTATGTATTTGTACAGTTCATCTTCCCAAACTTCCGAGATCAAGCTTTGTCGACCTTTTACGGCAAAAACGGTTTGAATATATATTTGAGAAAATGTACTGCTCACTTACTAGGCACTTTGGTATAATTGATTTTCCAATTCCTTAATTGCTTCGAAATACTTATCCTTTGTTCCAAACATTCTGATTATTTCAACAGGTGAACCATAATCATCAAAAGGGTGTAAAGAAAGTACTTCTGTGCTTTCGATGGTTGTTATTCCTTCATCAGCATATTTATCTAATAAAGCACTTAATACCTGCCGGGCTTCTTCACCATATTTTGTAAAGTAGTTGCGTTTGGTAACGTTATTAGCTCTTTCCTTCCTGGTCAGAGGAGGTTGGTCATATGCAACATGGCATATTAAATCAAATAAGTCAACTTCTTTATTAACTGCATCCTGCAAAGCGGATACTAAAACACCTTGTTCTTCCAACTCTTTAATAATTGCAGCTTTTCGGTCTGCATCGTTCCATTTGCCTAAAAAATCATTTAGTGTTGCAAACTGATTTTTGATGATCTCTTTTGTATGATCTTTTAGTGAAACTGTTATTGGTTTACCATTATTGTCAAAATACATTTCACGACTTATTAATACCGATACATCAACTCCATTTACATAAACCTTTTCACGTTTTACATAATCTCGATCTATAAATTCACCTGTTCCATCTTCTCCGTACGGTGTTTCTGGTTCCTGCCATTCAAGGCCTTCATTGTCTATTGGTTCAACGTCAACTATTGCCTCCTCCTCTTCTTTGACATCTCCCAGGTCTTCATCTTCTGTAGCCGTTTTAATACGAACAGGGTCGCCGTCAAAAGCACGATCCGCAAAGAGATCTGTTACGTTTCTGAAATCTAGTATGGTAAAATATAATTTCCCAAACTCTTCGTTAATACGGGTACCTCTACCAATGATTTGCTTAAACTCGGTCATGCTCTGGATATTACTGTCGAGTACAATGACTTTGCATGTTTGCGCATCCACTCCGGTTGTCATTAACTTACTGGTGGTAGCTATAACTGGGTATCGTTCTTCAGGATTAATAAAGTTGTCCAACTCTCTTTTGCCTTCATCATTATCACCGGTTATCTGCATTACATATTTGTAATTCTCTCTTACTAAATCACTGTTCTGCTTTGCAATAGCACTGCGCATTCGTTCTGCATGATCTATATCAACACAAAAAATGATTGTTTTTGAAAACCGGTCCGTACCTTTTAGAAATTCCGTTACCTTTTTAGCAACCATATCTGTACGCTCATCAATCACTAAAGTGCGGTCATAATCTTTACGATTATAGATTCTATCTTCTATGATATTTCCGTCTTTATCTGTTTTGTCTTTGTCGGGTCGCCAACCTTCATGGTCTACATTTAGACCAACACGTACGACTCTATATGGTGCAAGAAAACCATCGTCAATTCCTTGCCTTAACGAATAAGTATAGATAGGATCGCCAAAATATTCACTGTTGGATATGGTTTCTGTCTCTTTAGGAGTTGCAGTTAAGCCAACGTGTGTTGCTTTGTTGAAATGCTTTAATATTTCTCTCCATGCACTGTCTTCAGATGCACTTCCACGATGACACTCATCAATGATAATAAGGTCAAAGAAGTCAGGGCTGAATTGCTTGTAAGCATTGGCGGCTTCATCAGTTCCGGATAAACCCTGGTATAAGGCTAAATAAACTTCGTAGCTTTTGTCAACAATTCGGTTCTTAACAACCGTCATTTTATCTTTGAAATGCCTGAAGTCTCCACGCTTTGTTTGATCGATTAAAGCATTTCGATCTGCTAAAAACAGTATTCGCTTCTTCACTCCTGCTTTCCAAAGCCGATAGATAATTTGGAAGGCGGTATAAGTTTTTCCAGTGCCGGTAGCCATTACCAATAGGATTCTGTTTTGGTTTTTGGCAACGGCCTCAATCGTTTTATTAATGGCAACTTGTTGGTAGTACCTTGGCAACCTTCCAGAAGCATCGGAGAAATAATCCTGGGAGATGACTCTTTCTTCCTCCGGTTTTGTTATGCCTTTGTAGTGTTGGTATATCCTCCACAATACATCAGGAGACGGAAATTCATCTAAAGCCAATTTGTTTCAATATTAGTTCCTTTAGCGGTACTATTATGAAATACAAAGCCGTCACCATTACTACTAAAAACACAAGGGATATCAAGAATACGGGCATACTCCAATGCCTGTTGTAATCCTGCACCAACTGTATGATTATTGTCTTTTGCCTCAATAATAGCTATGGGAATATTAGGTTTGTAGTAAAGAATATAGTCGGCCCTCTTTACTTTACCGCGTGCAGTAAGTTTTCCTCGCACGAAAATCTTACCGTCTGTAAAAGATTTTTCTTCCAATACCTGCGTGTCTATATCCCAACCAGCTTTAACAATAGCAGGCGTTATGTATTTCGAACAGACGTCTCTTTCTGAAAGTGATTTTTTATTTACAGTTGTTGTTGACAATTAATCGGGTTTATTTCGATGCTTGTTGAGTAGTCTTTAAAACTATACAGAATGTTGAACAAAACAATGGTTAACCACTACTTTAATTCTAAAGTCATTTGACGAAACTTATACAACTTTTGCTGCATTAATTACAAATCGTACAAGAGTGCGACGCAACGGCTCCTTCATAGAGCACTGTTGTTTGGTTCATAGAAATCTTCTTTACAATTAGCTTTCCTCTGTGCTTGCCTCAATTTCCAACGTACGGTGTCCAAATCCTTAAAAGTATTTCTGATTTCCCTGAAGCTTTTTCCGATTTGATTGAAGGTTTTTCCAATTTCCTTGAACGTTTTTCTGATTTACTTGAAGCTTTTTCCGATTTCATTCAAGGTTTTTCTGATTTCATTGAAGCTTTTTTCGATTTCATTGAGGGTTTTTCCGATTTAATTGAAGGTTTTTCCGATTTCGTTGAGGGTTTTTCCGTTTTCCCTGAAGGTTTCTCTGATTTCCTTGCAGGTTTTTCTGATATCCTTAAGGGTTTTTAGATTTCCTTGCAGGTTTTTCCATTTCCTTAAAACGGGTTCATGAGATTGCTTCGTTCCTCGCAATGACGGGTAACTTCCCTGCAATAACGCTCTTTCACTTATAAATCAATCTCCCCCTACAGCTTTCGTGCAGGTGTAGAATACGGTGGATTTTTAACGGAAGGCCATGGTTCTTTTTCTAATAGTTTCAACGTTTCTTCAACGGCTTTTTCAAGTTGCAGATCTTTGCCTTTCGCTACGGCTGCTGCTGTAATTTTTTGTTCTATATCGGGGGCAACACCCATATTTTCTGCTACCCATTTGTTGTTGATCGGGTCAAATACGCCATTGTCGGGGGCTGTCATTGCGCCTCCATCTACAAAAGCATAATGCACAGAAGACTTTACCAGGCCTCCCCATGTACGGGTCCCGATAAGTGGTCCTACTTTTTGCTGGCGAAAGATCCATGGAAAGAAATCGCCTCCTGATCCTGCCAGTTCATTGATTAATAAAACCTTTGGGCCAAGAATGCCGGCAGGTAACCTGAGCGGGGCACCATTGGGTACTTCATTGGTAAGTGCTGCACGAAGGCGGCGAACCATGAGATCGACCATATAATCGTCTAATAAACCTCCGCCATTGAAGCGCTCATCTATCACTGCGCCTTGCTTATCCTGCTGCGCAAAATAGTAGCGGTTAAAGTTATTGAAACCCGGCCCGCCGGTATTTGGAACCCACACATACGCCAACTTGCCTTTAGATAATTCATCAACTTTCCTGCGGTTATCTTCTACCCATGCAAGCTGCCTCAACGCACTTTCACTTTCCGTAGGTTGCACCCTTATGGTCCATGAACCTTCTGTCGTTGGCTTATTATTAATCGTTAATACAGTTTGAACCTTTGCAGTGGTGTTTAGTAATTCATACGGATCCTTGTTGGCAGTGAGGTTTTCGCCATTAATGGCAATGATATAATCGCCTTCCTGCACTTTTAAGTTAGGCTGCGCAAGTGGAGCAACAAGACCGGGGTTCCAGCTTTCGGTTGTATAAATTCTCTTGATCTTCCACCGTCCATCGGTTTGTATAAGATCAGCACCTAACACACCTGTGCGTGATGTATCTACTTCAGGATAGTTTCCACCTCGGACAAAGCTGTGCCCTACCGAAACTTCTCCGCCCAACATATCGAGGAGATAATTGAGATCGCTGCGGTGCCTGACATACGGAGCAAGCGGTGCATATTGGTCCCAGACCTCCTGCCAGTTTCTTCCATGCATGTTTCTATCGTAAAAATAATCGCGCTCGTAGCGCCATGCTTCTGCAAAGATTTGCTTCCATTCTTCGAGCCGGTTCAGCTCCATTCTAAGGGTCATACCAACCGTACCCTCAGTAGGCGATGGAGGCTTGGCTGTAGAAACTACCCGCCAGCTACTTCCAGCCTTAAAGAGCAGTTTTTCTCCATTTGCCGAAACTGCATATTGTGAACCACCTTTAACCATTTCCTCCATCTTCTTTGCTGCCACCGTGTACAGGCTTAGTGTTGGTCCTGATGCAATGAATACACTGCCTTTAGGACCAGCGAGTAAACCATCATAATTTCCTACCGGTATTGGCATAGCTATAATGCGCCTGTCTATATGTTCCCAATCTATTTTTACCCCTTTGTAAACAGTAGTATCCTTTGTTTTTGGTTTGCTGGTAGTGTCTGGCTCTTCGTCTGTCTTAAGCGGAAAAGGGTTAGGATCTTCTTTACGTAGAATGGTCATGTATACACCAAAGGTTGGACGTGCCTGCTGAGAACTTGTGTTGGCCCATCCAGAACCTAATGCAACATTGGTACTGGCTAAAAAATAAAGGTATCGCCCGTTTAGGTCCCAAACAGGCGAGATGGCATCAGCCATGGGGTCGCTGAGAGGAGCGGTCTTTTTAGTATCTACCGACCACAGCATAATGCTTCTGAAATTGTTGGGAGACGATTTGGTATAGGCAAGCCACTTACTATCGGGCGACCAGGTGAGGTTCATATTTCCCCTGTCGAGATTTGTTCCGCCTATATCGATCGTGGTCGTGTTGCCGCTGGATAATTCAACCATTTTTAGTCTTACCGCATTGTCGGTAAAAGCTATGTATTTACCATTGGGTGACCAGGTACCATCCCATCCTAGTTTGCTTTTACCAAGAGAGATTTTTCTCGGTTCCTTTATACCTTCCTGGTCAGTTATGTAAAGGGCATATCCCTGCCCGTCTCTATCTGAAAACCACGCTATCTCTCTGCCATCGGGTGACCACATAGGTCTGCGATCTGCGGATCCTGAGGAGCGTGTCAGGTTTCTTGGATCGCCGTTTTCAACAGGTACTGTAAATACTTCACCCCTGGCTTCGAGTAAGATTCGTTTGCCTGTAGGCGATAATGAAGCATTCGTTATCTCCGTGGTTACATTTTGTGTGCGGGTTTCTGCCCATGGAAAATCGCCTGTAACTGTTATGTCCAACTGCTTGCTTTGACCAGTGGCAGGATCAAGTGTATGTACATATCCGTTGTGCTCGTACACGAGTTCTTTTCCGTTGCCCTCTAACCATTTAATGTCGCCGCTTTTTAAATTAGTCACTTCACGAACCGCTCCTGATGTTGGATTAAAGGCCCATACATTCATGATAAAATTTCTGTCAGAAAGAAAAAAGACTTCATTATTCATCCAAAGTGGATGTATGTCCATACTGCCGTTTGTAGGTATTGATTGCTCCGTCAAAGTCTTGAGGTCGAGTACCTGTAAGGGAGTATTTTGCCCGCCCCTGTAATGCCTCCACTCTACATCCCACCTGCTTACCCTGTCAACGCAAAGTTTGTTTCCATCAGGCGAATAATTGCCATCAAAAGCCCAGGGAGCCGGAAGCAAAGTAGATGGGCCACCTTTTGTTGAAACTGTCCAGAGACGATTATAAGCAGATGGTGCAGTTTCCCGTGTTGATGCATACAACACCTGTTTACCATCTGGTGTCCATCCTCGTGGTACAGATGGCGCAGGGTACCAGGTAAGGCGTATGGGAGAACCGCCTGCTGCCGGCACTATATATACCTGCGTAACACCTGACCTGTCGGAGCTAAATGCTATCGAGTTTCCATCAGGCGAAAAGTGAGGGTTGCCCTCTACTGCAGCAGTGCTGGTAATGCGTCGTGCATCACCACCGCTTTTTGGCGTTACCCAAATGTCGCCTCCATATTCAAAAGCAATTTGCGTTGCACTGATAGCTGGTTGACGTAGCAGCCGCGTAGGCTGAGCGGGGACAATTTGTGTGGCTAATAAAAATACAACAAGGATAGGTATAGCCGCTTTGTGTGCAGTGATCATAAGGTAAGTTTTGATGGAAGTAACAGACGTGGTATTGCGTGAGTTTCAGCTAATGTAAGCGCTCTTTGGTATTACCCCTTTAAAAAAGTTTTAACCGAAGCCACTTCAGGTCTGTCAGAATTAGTTGATTGGGCAATTTGTATAAGTTGATTAGAATATTCTTTTGCTTGCGTTGAGTTTCCTGATTCCTTGGCGGCAGTGTATGCTCCATACACGCCATTGAACCGGTTTGGTGTATTTCGCAAACTTGCCTTGTAAACATTCAAAGCTTCAGCAGATTTTTTCATTTGCATCAGCATATTGCCTAATAGCTCCCTCGCAGGAATTACATCACCAGGTGTGACCGGATGCTTACCTGTTTTGTCTTCGAGGTCCGCGGCAGCCTTCATCAGTTGTAGAGCTTCATCATTCTTTCCTTCTTTAAAAAGAATCCATGCTTCGCCGGCTTTTGCCTGCACTTGTACTTTGTTTGATTTGAAGGCATCTTTTTGTTCTGACAATTTATTTTGCGCTTGTTGCAGCGCTGTCAATTCAACCTTTGCTGCGGCAAGGTTTCCTGTATTTACACTTCCTAGTAACCGTGCAAAATGTGTGATTGCTTTTTCCCACTGATATTTTTCCCAGTCGAAGTTCGCTTTATGAAAAGGTAGGTTCGCTGCTTCTTTCCATAGTTTATTCTCAATAACATAACGTGCAGGAATAGCGGCAAACGCATAAGCTATTTTAAAATTGGCAGGATGTACTTCTGTAATCGTGTTGAAATAATCGAGTTGCTGCTTTGCATGAATATTATCCCCTTTTTGCAAATAGCTATAAACCAGGTAGTCGAGGCCGTGAAGCTCTTCGTCCCAATGCCCTTTGATACCTCCAGCTTCCGCATAACATTTCGCTGACGATACAGAGCTAATATTTGATTGAATACCTTCATCCCAAAGTCCTAACCGGGTAAAAATATGAGAAGGCATGTGCAGTGCATGAGCCGATGAAGGAGCAACAGCAGCATATTTTCTTGCGGCAGGCAAAGCCCGCTCTGCAAGTTCAGGCGAATCGTAAGTATGAATGATATAATGAACTATACCGGGATGGTTTGGAAACTTAGTATACAAGGCGTTCAATAAATCTCCTGCCTCTTTTTGTTTTGAATAAGTCTTGTCTGAAGGATCTGCCGCCGCATCTAACGCCAGTGCATAAAAAATGGTGGCCTCGTTGTCTTCAGGATTGGCTGAATGTAGTGCCTTCATCGCCGCTTCAAACTTAAGACAACGTGTTCGATGGTCTGTCTTTTCCCAGTTGTTATAGTATGCTGCAATTGCATTAATGTACCCTTCTTCTCTGTTGGTTTTGCCTGGTATAGTTTGAGCAATTTCAAGGGCTTTATTTCCTTTCTTCAATTCTTCAGGAGTTGCCGGACTCCACAACGGATGAAAATTAGACATCGCTACTCCCCAGTAAGCCATCGCACATCCGGGTTCTTCATCGATGACTTTTGCGAACATTTTTTCAGCTTCTTCGTATTCAAACGAGTGCAACATTTTTACAGCAGTAGTGAAGTTGTCTTTGGCCTTGCCTTTACATGATGTCTCAAATTCAAGCGTACCAAACTCCTCCTTTCCCGGGCTACACGAAATAATGTCTCCTCTTTTAAGATTTATTTCATCGATCTTTTTTTGGGAAACCTCAGGAGTATCGTTCTTGCAAGCGACTATAGAAACTGTGATTAAAACAAACAGCCATAGGTAATTTTTAGTCTTCATTTCATAGCTGGTTAAAATGCGTTAGCGGATGATGATTTAGCAACTTTAAAATACACAAGCGTGTTGTGAGATACGAAGTAGTTTGTGCGGCTTTTTCAAAATTCCCTGGTAACAAGTCTTTGCTCCTATTCCTGTTAATTCTAAGTGCTAGTAATTTACAAAAAGCTTCAATATAAAACAACGTGATCTACTAAAGACACTTTTGCTAGATCCTTGTGAGACAACCAATAACTGTTGCAACGTTGTGTTGTTCTATAAGGGAACATGAGCGGTCATTTTATAAATTGTCTATCCTTCAAAAGCATAAGCTAACCTTTAATCAAAGTCACGCCCTTAGAAAAAATTTGCCCTAGACCGGCTTATCATTGCTACCTAAAGCATTGATCCTGTGAATATGAAAAATAGAGTTATTTGATTTATTTTACAGCATTAAATTGATCCGTATATTACTTCGCAATCGATTGCATAATTTTTATTTCTTTAACCCTGTCTCTTACGTAATATTGAATAGGACTACTGTATCCCCAAACAACTAAACTAACGCTGCCGTATGAACAACAATTTGCTAAAGAAGAATTGCATTCTTCTCCTCTTCTTTCTAACTTCTTTTTTCTCTATTAAAGCACAAAGTATTGCGGTCTCCGGTAGGGTAACCGACGACGCAGGCAATGGGCTTGCAGGGGTTACCGTTGGTGTTAAAGGCAATGCTTCAAAAGCGGTGGTTACAGACGGCACCGGCGCCTTTTCTATTCCTGTCGCAACCGGCAAAGAAACTCTCGTGTTTAGCTATGTGGGATTTACCGAGCAGGAAATAAAGCTGCAGAACCAGACCACCCTTGCTGTTTCGCTCGTGCCCCTTTCAAAGTCACTTGAAGACGTGGTTGTAATAGGCTACGGGTCCGTGAAAAGGAAAGACGTGACCGGTGCAGTTGCCGGCATTAATCAAAAGGATATCAAATCGAGGCCGGTAACAAATGCATTGGAAGCAATGCAGGGTAAGGTTGCCGGCGTTGATATTACTTCAAGTGAGCGGCCAGGCACACTTGGTAACATCACTATCCGTGGTGTGCGTTCATTAACTGCATCGAACTCACCTTTATTTGTGGTTGATGGAATTCCATTAATAACCGGGGGTATTGAAAGTATTAATCCAAATGATATTGAAACCATCGATGTTCTGAAAGACGCATCTGCAACCGCTATTTACGGCTCACGTGGCGCCAATGGTGTTGTTATTGTTACTACAAAGCAAGGTAAGACTGGCAGGCTAACCTTAAACTTAAATAGTTCATTTAGATTTGAAAACATAGTTGATAGGGAGAAAATGTTTAACGCTGCTGATTTCATTACTTTCCGCAGATGGGCCTATTATTATGCCGGTTTAAACAGAACAACGGGTATTAGTACTTATCCCAGGGGAGATCAGCCAAATATTGCCAACGACAGAACCTATTTTGCTGCAACTGCTGATCCCTTTGCCTGGGCAAATATTGCGCAGGGCTGGGCGTCGGGTACGTGGGACGGTTCAAAGGTAGCAACTACCGACTGGCGCGGTTTAGTAAAACAGCAATCACTTACCTCAGACAATACTATTAGTGTAAGTGGTGGAACTGATAAAATAAAAGCGTATGGCTCTTTTGGTTATTTAAATAATACTGGTACCATAAGGGGGCAATCTTTTAAAAGATACTCAGCAAAAGTGAATGTAGACTTCGCAGCTACAAAATGGCTTTCTTTCGGTAATAATATTAGCGTTACCTACAGTGCGCAGGAGTATGGCCAGTCGCCCACCAACGTTGCCACTATAGGTACTCCTGCAGGCGGTTTATATGAAAGCGCAAGAGGATTATTCCCCTATGCAGTTCCCTACGATTCTTCGGGTGCAAGAATTCTATTTCCGGGCGGCGATAATTCTTATAAAAACATAGTTGATGAATGGAACTACAACAGGGATCAGAGAGTAACACTCAGGGCATTTGGTAGTTTGTACACCCAGCTAAATTTTGGTTCAATTATCCCGGCATTAAAGGGATTAAGATATCGCCTGAATTTTGGCCCTGATTTTTCTTCTTATCGCGACGGGCTTTATATAGATGCTAACTCAGTAGCAAACGGTGGAAGCACAAACTATGCTTCCCTTATCAATCATAAAACATTTTCATATACACTAGATCATTTGCTTTATTACGACAAAACCGTCGGCGATCATAGTTTCGGTTTAACCTTATTGCAAAGTCAGACAGCATATACAAGAGATACGAGCACGATAACAGGCAATGGTATCCCCCTGCCTTCGCAATTATGGAACGCCCTTTCAAGCGGAACTGTAACCGGGTCACTAAGTACCAGCTCTAACATAGTTCAGCAACAGTTATTATCCTATATGGCAAGACTGAATTACAGCTTCAAGGATAAATACCTCTTAACCATTTCAGCTCGCGATGATGGAGCATCACAGCTCGCTGAAGGGCATAAATACTCCTTGTTCCCATCAGCGGCTCTAGCCTGGAGAATTAACAAAGAAAAATTCATGAGAGTAGGATGGGTTGATGATTTAAAGTTGAGAATTGGAGCCGGGGTTACAGGAAACTCTGCTATCGCACCGTATTCAACACAGGGTGCAGTAACTTCTCTATTCTACCCTTTTGGAGCTAACAATACTGCCGGTTCAATTCCTAATTCAATACTTGCAAACAAAGAACTGGAATGGGAAAAAACGACCCAATACAATTATGGTTTAGATTTTTCTGTCTTTAGAAGAAGGGTTTCAGGCAGCATTGACTACTACACTTCCAAAACGACCGATTTGTTGATGCAACGGTCTATTCCTACAGTAACAGGGTTTACTACCACTTTCGCTAACGTCGGAAAAACAGCTAACCGTGGCGTTGACATTAATATAACCACAGTCAACATCAATCAAAAAGATTTACAGTGGACTACTACCATAAATGCTGCCTGGCAAAAAGACCGCATCGTAACATTATCAAACGGTAACCAGGATGATATAAACAACAACTGGTTTATTGGTCAGCCGGTAGGGGTCATTTATGGTTATAAATCGTTAGGGCTATGGCAGGCTGGTGATTCTGCCCTAATGAAAGGTTATACTACCAATACGTTTTCTGCAGGTAATGTAAAAGTTGCTGACCTTAACGGTGATAATAAAATTGATCCAAACAACGATCGCCAGATTATTGGTTCGACAAGACCGCGCTGGGTGGTTGGTATGACAAATTCCATCAATTATAAAGGCTTTGATTTGTCTATCTTTTTGTATGGACGATTGAGTTATTTGTATAACGCGGGCGGTGAAGGACAGACAGCACGTGGTGTGACAAGACAGATTAATTATTATACTGAAAATAATACGAATGCAGATTTTCAGAAACCAATATTTAATGCAGGAGGTGCCGCACAAGACCCCTATTTTCCTGCTTTAGGCTATCTGCAAGCTTCTTTTATTAAAGTCCGCAACATATCGCTGGGTTATACACTGGGTAGTGAAGCTTTAGGCAAATCAGGTGTGTCAAGTTTAAAAGCATATGTACAAGTGGCAAATCCAGGGATGCTGTTCTCTAAGATAGACTACCTGGATATGGATGTCGTTTCGCCTACCTACAACAGGGGCATCACAATTGGAATCAATGCATCATTTTAATAAGAAAACTTTGAACTATATGAAAAATATTTCTCTTAATAAACTAATGGTTATTGCCACGCTGGTCTTTGCTTCATCGTGCAATAAGGATTTTTTGAAGGAAACACTTACCACTGCAAGGAGTACTGATTTTTATAAAACTGATGCAGGAATACAGCAATTAGCGGTAGGTGCATACTACCAGGTTTTTAATGCCCCGTTCAATGGCGAATGGAACTATGCCTCTACTAACTATGGAACTGATGAATTTCATATTGGCGGAGACCCTTCCAATTCACAATGGAACAATTACGACGCGACATACAACTCGGCAATAGCGACTTCTGGAAATACTGCCGGTAATAATTTACAGTGGGATGCGCTTTACACAGGAATTGGAGATGCTAATTTGTTAATTGAAAATTGCACAAACAGTACCTCTACTTCTGCCGCTATCAAGAGTACAGCTTTAGGAGAAGGTTACTTTATGCGTGCCTACAATTATTTGAGATTGGTAAGCCAATACGGCGGCGTACCATTACAACTTACACCGGTTTCGACTGTACAGGTAGAGTTTACAAGAGCTACACCAAAAGAAGTTTGTGCTCAGATAATTTCTGACCTAACAAATGCTTTAAAACTGTTGCCGACTACCGGTAGCCCTTATCGTATTACCCAGGACGCCGCTGCCCATTATTTAGCAAAAGCATACTTGTTTAGAGCAAGTGAAATAAATAATGCCTGGAACACCGATACCAAGGTGGCCGATTTAACGGCTATTGGTCCACTTTGCGACCAGGTAATTGCTCGTCACCCCTTGGCTTCAAATTTTGGAAGTCTGTGGAATTATACAGCCATAAACTCTGCCAATGAAACTTTGCCCGAGCTTATTCTTTCTGCCCAGTTTACCAATGATGTAAATACCAATCTCGGTAACGGCAATACCCAACATTTGTACTTCGTTTCAAGATATGACGTGCAGGACCAGATGGCTCGTGACCTGACCGGTGACAGACCTTTTAGCAGGTTAGCAACTACTTATTTCATCTATCGTGCTTATGACCTGGTGAATGATTCAAGGTTTTGGAAATCCTTCAGAACAAAAAGCGCTTTAAACGGAGCAACACCGGTTGCCCCAAATGTTAAGGGTGATTTAGGGCTGATGTTTGTGATAAATCAACCGGGCGATACGCGGTTTCCACTATCAAAAATAACTACCTCAACAATACGTAATACAAGTTTCAGTCTTGTTAAGGATGTTAATGGTACAGGAAGAAATATACCAACTACTTACGTGGCTTATCCTGCCGGCAGAACGACAGACGGTGCTCTAAATACAGACCTTACTACTGCAGGGCAGAGTTTTCCATCTCTAAGTAAACACATTGATGGTTCAAGAAAGGCTTTAAATGATGTTGTAGGCCACAGAGATTTTAATTTGGCCAGGTCGGCCGAGACTTATTTAATAGCTGCAGAAGCAAAGATCAGGTTGGCCCAGGCCGGGCAGGGTAGCTATGCCGATGCGTTGCCCTATATTAATGCGGTTCGCACCAGAGCGCAGTATAGTAACGGAGAAAACCGTTCATTGTATTATGATGGAGGAAACACTTTACAATCCGCTTCACTTCAAACCCCTGGAGTTGGAAATTCATTTTTTCCTGCAAATTCATATTATGAGTCGAATAACATTCCCGTAACCACCGCTGCGTCTGCAAGTTTAGCTGTTACTAACACTGCTACATTACCTCCACAAGATGAATACATCATTAATGCCTTGGGCGTTTCAGGTGCTTATGACAGAATGTTATGCTTTGTTCTTAACGAGCGCTCACGTGAATTATGTGGTGAGTATAAACGTTGGGAAGATTTGGCAAGAACACAAACCCTGGTTAAAAGAGTTCAAACCTTTAACCTCGAAGGTGGACCTAATGTAAAACCTTTACACGTTTTACGTCCGATACCACAAACTTTCCTTGATGGAATTCAAGCGGCAGGTTTAGCCTTAACATCATCACAGAAACAAACAATGCAAAACCCGGGTTACTAGTTGCTCATTTAACTGCGTTAGAACCAACTCAAACTTTTATATGTTTGAAGCCGCTGAAATTTCAGCGGCTTTTTTAATGAGACTTGTTGAGAGGCGACCCTGCATAAAAACTACTTCCCTCCTAACAAATTTGCTACACGACCAATAAGCACTGTTGATGTTCGTCAACAACATTGCTTCGTCCCTGGTAAAAGCGTAGCGTTAGCAACACATTACGAAATGGCACCATCTTTTCACAGTTTTATTTAAAACTTTCAATTATGCCAAACCAGGGAAATAAAAGCAAAGGCCAATCAGGCATCGTACAGAAAAAGAAAAGCTCAACCGTAGCTTCCACACCTAAAAAGGGTACTGCCAGTGCTACCAAAAATAGCAGGGACGACAACGGTCAAAGTGCAGCAGGAAGCGATGGCAAAGGCGGAAGCAAAACAATATCCGATGGCGCCGCAAATGATTGATCGAGTCTGCAAAGGGAATTAACCTTCGATGCCGCAAATGCTGTTTGCGGCATTGTCTTTTTGAAGACTTCATAAGTGAAAGTTGCGTTTATAAGCAACAGCGTTGCGGCTATTGTAGAAAAGCAAGACTAAATTGCAGCAAATGGAAACAAAGAACGAGGATTTAAAGATTGAGTTACGAACACTTACGAAGGATGATTATTTGGGTTTGCAATCATCGATGATTGAAGCGTATTCAGATTGGGAAGGTGCATCTTTTTGGGGTGAGTCACACATCAGCAAGCTGGTTGAGATATTTCCCGAAGGGCAGATTTGCCTGGTAGTCAATGGCTCAATAGCAGGATGTGCGTTGTCTCTAATTGTAAATTATGACCAGTTTGGTGACAATCACACCTATGAACAAATAACGGGCAATTATACGTTTTCGACACATGACCCAAAAGGAGATGTCTTATACGGCATCGACTTTTTTGTACATCCTGAATACCGTGGAATGCGCATCGGAAGAAGGTTGTATGACGCCAGAAAGGAAATATGTGAAAGACACAATCTAAGAGCAATAATAGCAGGCGGCCGCATCCCCAAGTACAAAGATTATGCAGACAAACTTTCCCCGAAAGAGTACCTTGATAAGGTGAAGGGAAAAGAGATCCATGACCCTACCCTATCATTCCAGTTGGCCAATGATTTCCACGTAAAGAAAATTTTAAAAGGCTACCTGGCAGGTGATACTGAGTCCCTCGAATACGCCTCGCTTTTAGAATGGAACAACATCTACTACAATGAGGAGGCTGCACACATTAACTCCAAAAAATCTATTATAAGACTAGGCTTAGTACAATGGCAAATGAGACCTTTTCCAAACCTCGAGTCGTTGTGCGAACAAATAGAGTTTTTCGTGGATGTCGTGAGCGACTATCAGAGCGACTTTATCCTATTTCCCGAGTTGTTTAACGCCCCTTTGATGACTGCTTACAATCATATGAGTGGAGCAGAAGCCATGCGCGAAATAGCCAAATGCACAGTGCCTCTGCGGGATAAGTTTATGGAGTATGCGGTCAGCTACAACATAAACATTATTACGGGAAGCATGCCTTATCTCGACAATGGAACACTGCACAATGTGGGCTACCTGTGCCGACGTGATGGCTCATACGAGATGTACCAGAAAATTCACCTGACCCCTGCCGAGAAGAGTTCGTGGGGAATGATCGGCGGTGATTCTATTGCTACTTATGATACTGATTGCGGTAAAATCGGTATCCTCATTTGTTATGATGTTGAGTTTCCCGAACTGCCGCGACTATTGGCCGAACAAGGAATGCAAATTCTTTTTGTACCCTTTATGACTGATACCCAAAATGGATACACGCGTGTTCGTAGTTGCGCACAGGCGAGGGCAATAGAAAACGAGTGTTATGTTGCCATAGCCGGAAGTGTAGGGAACCTTCCAAAAGTTCATAATATGGATATTCAATATGCTCAGTCTGCCGTGTTTACACCTTCTGATTTTTCCTTTCCAAGTAATGGGATCAAAGCGGAAGCAACACCAAATACCGAGACGACGCTAATTGCCGACGTGGATGTAGACCTATTGAAAGAACTGCATAGTTTCGGCGCAGTTAGAAATCTTAAAGACAGGAGAACAGACATTTATAAGATCATCAATAAGAGTAAAAAGTAGGCCCTTCGATTAATTGAACCTTTTGTCACTATAACCTGTTTAGACAAATAGAAAGCGCTGTCAATATTTCATTCCTGCATATTACGAATGAGATATGTTGGTTAGTTAAAACCTTTTAGCAACAGTTTTTTAAAATCGCATAAAGTTTGCTATTCCTATTTTTGTAAAGTCTTATGCTGAAGTTTGTACTAACCATATTACTTTTTAGTTCGGGGTTAAAAATTATTACCGGAAATGGCCTTATGATGCTCAAATCCGAACTGGAGAAAGTTCTTCTTGATGATAATGAAGACGGGAAAGAAAAAGCGGAGAAAAAAACAGACAAGCAAAGTGGCGAGGATAATTTCCCTGTTTATCATTTGTTTCGCCCTGGCATAACACCTAATATAGCCTCTTGCAAAATACCTTTAAGACATCATAATCCCTATCAGAGTTTTTTTGACCAGCCTAATACCCCTCCTCCCGACCTTGTGTAACCTCTCTTCTTCTACTACAGTAGAAGCTGTTGAATTTCTTTTTTAACTCCCTGCATTAAGGTTTGCAACTGCACAACCATTGAAGCGAAGTGAAAATGATGCTTTGAAAAACAATTGCAGCCAAGCAAAAGTTCTTCAAACAGCTTCTTACAACCCGAGTTTTATTCATTCCACAAACTTTAATAAGCAGGTTATGAAAAAGTCTGTGTTTACAAATCTTAAATATGACATTCCCTCTAGTATAGTTGTTTTTTTAGTGGCAGTACCATTATGCCTGGGTATTGCACTTGCTTCAGGTGCGCCCTTTTTTAGTGGTTTAATTGCCGGTATTGTCGGTGGTATTGTTATCGGTAGTTTAAGTAATTCGCAGTTAAGCGTTAGTGGCCCTGCGGCAGGTTTAACTGCTATTGTGTTAGCCGGTATAACCAGGCTTGGTGCTTTTGAAACATTTTTGGCAGCCGTATTTTTAGCCGGCCTTATCCAACTTCTACTGGGTTTCTTAAAAGCCGGTAGTATTGCCAATTACTTTCCTGGAAGCGTTATCAAGGGGATGCTTACCGCTATTGGTGTTATCATTATTCTAAAACAAATACCCCACGCTTTTGGCTACGATAAAGACGCCGAAGGAGAAACAGCGTTTCAGCAAGCTAATGGAAACAATACTTTCTCTGCGCTTTTAGAGCCTTTACAACACATCCACATTGGCGTTACCATTATTACATTAGTAGCATTAACAATTCTGGTTCTGTGGGAAAAGCCCTTTATGAAACGCTTTAAAGTAGTTCCCGGTGCATTGGCTGCAGTGGTTGTAAGTGTTCTGCTCAACAACTTGTTCAATGCTTTTTTCCCAGCAATTGCAGTTGAAAAAGAGCACCTGGTACAAGTGCCCGTTGCCGGTAGTTTCGATGAATTTCTTGGATTATTTACCCTCCCCAATTTTTCAGCTATTACAAATAAAGATGTGATCATAACAGCTTTCACAATTGCTGCAGTAGCTTCAATTGAAACTTTACTTTGTATCGAAGCTGTAGACAAGATGGATCGCTTACGGAGGGCAACTAACCAAAATCGAGAACTAAAGGCGCAAGGAATTGGTAATATGGTTTCCGGTTTGCTGGGTGGCCTGCCCGTTACAAGCGTGATTGTACGTTCTTCCGCAAACATAAATGCAGGTGCTCAAACAAAAGCATCTACTATTATTCACGGTACATTAATACTGGTTTGTTCCGCATTTATACCCGGTGTTCTAAATATGATTCCGTTGGGTGCGCTGGCAGCCATTTTATTAATTACCGGTTATAAGCTGGCCCGTATTTCAATCTTCAAGGAAATGTTTGCAAACGGAAAATACCAGTGGGTTCCTTTTATAGTAACAGTTGTTGCAGTAGTTTTCACTGACCTGTTGACGGGTGTAGGTTTAGGACTACTAACAAGCATGGTTGCAATACTTTACGGCAACATGAAAAACTCTTATTACTTCCATAAAGAAAATCATCATGAAGGCGAGGTAATAAGAATTCAGTTGTCGGAAGAGGTATCGTTTTTAAATAAGGCAAGTATTAAACTTACTTTGAACCATTTGCCTGCAAATTCAAAAGTTGTTATAGATGCTACTAAAACAACGTATATCGATTATGATGTGCTGGAGTTGATTAAGGAGTTTAAAAATATCAAAGCACCTGAAAAAAATATAGATTGTATACTTACTGGTTTGCGGGAAAAATACAAGATCGACAACACGCATCATGTTATATCTGAAAGGCAAGCTTTTACTGATAGAAATGAAAGTTTTACTAATCAAGAAACCGGAATACTGGTTTATAATTAACCCTTTAAATTTTTAAGTCATGAGAACTTTAAGTAAAGAATTACAGGAAAAGATCACTCCAAAAGAAGCGCTGGAAATATTGCAAGAAGGTAATAAACGGTTTGTACAAAACCTGAAAGTAAACCGCAACTTGCTTGAGCAGGTAAACAATACGAGCGAGGGACAATGGCCGTTTGAAGTAATCTTAAGTTGCATAGACAGCCGAACATCGGCAGAACTAATTTTTGACCAGGGGCTTGGAGATATTTTTAGTGTGCGTATAGCTGGCAACGTAATTAATGATGATATTTTGGGCAGTATGGAATTCGCCTGTAAGATTGCGGGTTCTAAATTTATTCTCGTATTAGGTCATACAAAATGCGGAGCTGTAAAAGGTGCATGCGACCATGTAGAAATGGGCCACTTATCTAAGCTGCTTTCTAAAATACAGCCGGCAGTACAGGCCGAAAAGACCACGACTGAAAACCGAACTTCAGCCAACCCGGAATTTGTAGAGAACGTCTCAAGAATTAATGTAATAAGAAATGTGGAGGAGATCTTGAATAGAAGCAACATCATTCGCGAGATGGTAGAAGAAGGGAAAATAGGAATCTGCGGTGCAATGTATGATGTTACATCCGGCAACACTGAGTTTTATGAAGAGACCGTGATTATAAATGAACCCAAAGGAGCAGAATTGATGATGGCATAAAGATAGAAAAGTGATTGTTGCAGCGAAGAGATAAAGGAAGGAACGATAACAAGTTCCTTCCTTTATTTTCTTGATTACTTAATAGCGCTACCTAGGCATACTACCTTTTAATGCTTTGGCCTTCTCTTCGAAATGGTTTCATCCTACATTTATTTACTGTGCACTTAACAACACACTAAAATTTTTAACTGGTCCAAGTACTGTCTCCAACTTAAGCTGCACTTTGGTAGCTGCATAACCGGGTTTTACAGAAACAGGAATACTGATCTTTCCGCCTTTTGCAAGTACCATCGGAAAGGCTGGAAGCTTCACAATAAACGCTTCAAGATTTTTACCTAACAGTTCAGCACCTATTAATTCTACAGCATCGCCCTGGTTGGTTATTTGAAGTTGTTGCGGCGTTGCATTTATCGCTATCTCGTTTTTATTGCTTGCTAGTTTCGGTGTTTTTGACACATTAAAGTCAATTGATCGTAATTGAATATCCCTCAAAAAATGCTCTGCTCCCTCGCTTTGAAACTGTAGCTGTCCACTGGTTGTTTGTTCATTCAGGTCCGTTCTGTAAATATTATAAATTCGGTTTACAACAAATCCATTTACGATAAATACTGCATCTGCACCACGAGCTACCAGGTCTACTTTTGTCCATTCACCATGCGGACTTTCAAAATTAGTGGAACGATAAACCCTGTTTTTTGTAAGTTGAAATGGGGCGGAAGGATCATATTGATCGACTGGATCATTTCCATCTTTCCCCTTTGAAATTTGTATTTCCGGAATACCTGCACCCACGTTATGGTAATCGGCTACGTCCGTTTCCTGTATCTGCAATTCAAGACTTCGCATCCAACATGTCGAGCCAAAATCGTAAGGAAGTGAACAATGAAATAACAGGCCGCCATCGGCCACCACGTTTTCCCTTGGAGCCCATTTCTTTTCTCCGAATCTTACGTCGAAACGCAAATGATAATTGCTGTAAGATTCATTAGTAAACATGCCACCCCAATCTTGACCCGAAATATGTATCATCCCGTTGTCGACAGTAAAAACGCCATGCGGATCTTTGTTTAAACCGATAGGCTGTTTATCGGCTGGCGCTTCGGAGGGACGTAAGTAAGTTCCCCAGTTACTCAAATCCTTACCGTTAAATAAGCTCTTCCATCCATTGCTTTGTTTTTGCGCAATTGTGTTATAGCTGATAAAGGCTGGCATTACTGTTAACAGAAATAATCTTAATACAATATGGGTTTGAAATTTTACATGTAGCAGAACCTGTTTCATAATATTAATTTTTTCAAAAGTACCAGCCATTCTTACGGTGCTATTTGTACAAATTCAAGGATTATTGGTAGTTTCATTTTTATGCGGCGCTATCTTCAATATGAACCTTTCAACGTGTATTGCTTTGATGCAGACGCATGGGAGCATCCTGTTCATAAGCACAGCTACTTCGAGATTATTTTTATAAGGGAAGGCACCGGCAAGCATTACATCAATGGCAATGAATTTTTTTATAAGAGTGGAGATGTTTTCCTGCTAGGGCATGAAGATTATCACTATTTCGAAATAGAACAACATACCTGTTTCAACTACATCCGGTTCACGGAAGTTTTTATAAAACAAGCGTCTTCGGCAAAGCAACAGGACTGGCTAAAGACAATAGAGTTGTTGCTTAACACGCCTTATCAGTCTAACGGGGCAGTGGTAAAAAATGAGCAGGACAAAATGCGGCTCGATCACTTGTTGACGGTGCTCATAGAGGAATACGAAAACAGGCAGCACGGGTTTTTCGAAGCAGTAATGGATGGCTTAATGAAAGCTATCCTTAGTATCATAGCCCGTAACTTAATTATGGAGCCGGTACATGAAACAAAGGAAGTTGCGTCTTCTTTGTTTGAAGCGTTATTGGTGCATATCAGGACAAATATCTGTATTCCGGAAAAACTGCGAGTTGAACATCTTGCCGAAGTTTTTCATTATTCACCCAGTTACCTCAGCACCTATTTCAAGAAGCAAGCGGGCGAAGCATTACAACAGTATATTTTAAAGTACAAGCTTACGCAGGTTGAAAACCGTTTGAAATATAGCGAAAAGAGCATCTCACAAATTGCTCACGAGTTTGGCTTTAGTGATGAAAGCCATTTCAACAAAACTTTCAAAAAACACTACGCCATTGCCCCCAGGGATTACAGAAAGCAGAAGGTATCATAGAAACAGGGCTATTCTCATACCTCTAAGCTTTTAATGTTTTTGACTTAAAATATGGTTTCATAAGAATTTTGAAATCCGCGATTGGTAATACCATTTACTTCGTTCCTTACATACAGTTATAGCTAATCCAATACAAATTGCCCTTCTTCATAAATAACTGTTTGGGTATTATCACGCAAGGTTGCTGTCACCGTTCTGTTGGTAGTGCTAATGATATCGGTGTGCACTTTTGGACAACTGTTGTAACCCATCTCCGCCCATTGTTCGTCTGATACAGTTGACATATCTCCTGCGAAAGTATCCTTATAAGCATTGCCAAGTGCTATGTGTGTGTTTCCAAATTCACCTCCTGTATTTTCATCAAAAAGCGTAGTGGCCATGAACTTTGTAATGCGCGAATGACGCCTGTCTGTTAGTGAAAATTCTCCCACCTTATCCGCATTCTCTTGTGAAATCATTTCCTTCAAAGCATCTTCATTTTCCGAAGCAGACGAGGCCACCACTATCCCGTTTTCAAATTGAAGAGATACGCCTGCTATACGCTTGCCCGAATAATACAGTGGCTGATTAAAGTTGATATACCCATTAGTGCCTCTCCAATCCGGCGATGTAAAAATTTCGAAGCTCGGAATATTCTTTCCTCCACCACTTAACCATTTACGATGTTGACCTATTTGCACTTCGAGATCTACATCCTCACCTTTTATGTGCAGCTTCTCAATCTCCAATGCATCCAGCTTATCTTTTATGTCCTCTATCTCTTTTTGTACGGCCTTCCATTTTGTTACCGGGTCGTCCTCCCGCAGGTAACATGCTTCGATAATTTGCTCCCAGTACTCTTCCAACGTCAGCCCGGCCTCATCAGCCATCGATTGAGTACCATAGAGGCAAAGCGACCAGGACAGCTTTCCTGCCTGCTCTTTCATTTCCCGCATCTTCATGTACGGCGCCCTTGCGCTGTTCATCATGCTAATCTTCGCCGAAGGAATTCCTTCGAGGTAGTGAATATCAGGCTCGGAAATAATAAAGAGAATATGATCCGTAGCATCAACTATTCCTTGCCAGTAAGGCCTGGCAAAAAAACTAATTTGTTCGTCGCTACCATTCTGAAGCAAGAAGCGGGGAAGACTATTATCCCTTGTGTTGTCGGGTTGATAATTGGAAATTACGTTTCCTCCCGCACCATAGATCTCTCTGGCAATAGCCGTAAAAAGGTCTTTAGTACACTCTTGTCCAATAAGGAAAACGGTGTCGCCTTTACTGATACCATTACCGTTATTTAAAGCATAGTGCACCATCACCTGCGCATATTTTTTCAGCAGGCTTTCATCGAGCTTCATCATAAATATTCTAGTTTGAAACAAACGAAGTTATGTAGGGCTGGGCAAAGTAAAACTGTAACTACTTTTCCTTTTTATGCTTATGAAAACACAAATACAAATGCTCGCATACTTACCCATGTTCAACAGAGTCCATTTTCCAAAAAGCACGTTGCTCAGCTTGTCACTTTCTTTGTCTTGAAACAAAGAAAGTAACCAAAGAAAATTCAAGAAAGGAACGATAACAGCCCGTCCCTTTCGTTGTTCCTTGATTTAGCTGTAGTGCTACTGTGGCTTCAGCAGTTAATTTTCATGCCTTTTCTTTTTTGTCTTCTAAAATGAAACAGAGCTGAAAAACAGTCAAAGCATCAAGGCTCAACTGTCCTTCACCACAGTACTACGAAAGTCTAATTGAAATACCAGTTCCGAAAACGGGCTGTTTCGTTTTCGGAGGCCTTTTTTTGTTTCGGGGGGCAAGCAAAAAAGAAAATATTCTAGTGAAGAATTAAAATACAAATGCTCGCATACTTACCATGTTCAAAGGATTCC
>NZ_BJYT01000035.1 GCF_007991655.1 Segetibacter aerophilus | reverse complement strand
AATAAAAATTAAAGAACAGATGCATGCATACTTGCCTATGTCTAGGTAGTTTCTTTTTACAAAAAGTCTTAGGTGCAGCTTGTCACTTTCTTTATTCCTTGTTAAGCAGGTGTGCTGCTTTGGTTTCAGTATTAGAATTTCATGCACATTTACTTTTGGCTTTCAAAAGTTATAAGAGGTAGGAATATTTTTAAGGCATTAAGGCGCTACGTCCTTCACCACCTACTCAACAACCACGGACGTATCCTTCCAGTTCCAAAGATGCAGGCAGGCATAGGTGCGGTAAGGCGACCACTTTGAAGATATTTTGAGCATTTTTTCCTTAACTGCTTTTATATCTTCAGTTGGTATTTTATACACCTTCACCATCGCTTGTTGAATACCCAGGTCGTCAACTGCAAAAACATCTTCGCGACCAAGTGTAAACATGAGCAGCATCTCAACCGTCCATTTACCTACGCCTTTTATTTGTGTAAGCAGCTCAATAATCTCCTCGTTGCTTAAAGACAAAAGTTTAGCGTCAGTTATTTCGTGCTCAAGGCAGAACCTGGCTACATTTTGTACATAGTTGACTTTGGCATTAGAAAGGCCAATAGCCCGCAATGTTTCATACGGAGTGTCAAGCACTTGTTGTGGATCTGGCTCCTCTCCATGATAAATTTCAAGAAAACGTTTGTAAATCACTTTGGCAACTTTGGTGCTTAGTTGCTGGCTCATTATACTTGCCATTAACCTTAGTGGTACGTTCTGGCGCATTTGCAAAAGGGGTAACTGCTCAGTTAAGATTTTTGCGAGTTTTTTGTCTTTCTGCAAGTGAAGTAGGTAATCCATTTTTTAAAATTAGTACTTACAGCATTACATTGTGTGATCGTATTTACAAAAAACAAGGGCATGAAAACAAGCTGGCTCAGAACGCTTTCTCAAAAAATATTTTATCTCATACTGATTACTGCTTTGCCATTTACGGCGCTTGCTCAACGTGATGAGCAGGCCATACAACAAGTGCTCGAAAAACAGATTAAAGGTTGGAACAGCGGCAATATTGAAGAATACATGAAAGGCTATTGGCAAAGCGATAGCCTTATGTTTATTGGAAAGAATGGTCCAAAATGGGGTTACAAGACTACACTCGAAAATTATAAGAAAGGTTATCCCGACACAGCTGCCATGGGTAAGCTTCGCTTTGATTTGTTGCAGTTGAAAAAGCTCTCGCCCGAATATTATTACGTAACAGGAAAATGGGCCTTAAAAAGATCAATAGGCGATCTGGAAGGTTATTTTACTTTGCTCTTCAGAAAGATCAAGAACGGTTGGGTGATTGTATCAGACCATAGTAGCTAGGCGTTTAATCACTCTTTGAAAACCACATTCTTTTGTAGATGATAATAAGAATGATGATGCTAATTACGAGCCACACATAAAACAAAATGTTGCCCAGGTTGATGTGGTCACCGATAAAAGCATTGTCACCTTTTATAGCGGCCGTAGCAGTAATAGCAAGCCAGCAAAAAGCGATCGTGAGGCTTTTACCAATGCGTCTTAAAAAAGCAACCATTTCCGGTTCCATCTAAAAATATTTGTCTCTTTGTAAAGTTACGGCGTAAGTCGTCGTTTTACTTAACGAGCAGGTTTTCGAAATCCACACTATCTCCATTAAAAACATTGAAATCAACAGGCATGGTAATTCCGTTTACCCTTCCTCTTTCGCTGTGTTGCCAGAAGATCCAAGGGCGGTTGATGCGAGGTTTATCTTTTTCCAGGTAATGTGCGGCCCATAAGGGATAGTCATCGAACTGGCCGGCCATGTAGTTTGAGTAAAAATTCACGTACGTATAAATGATTGGCTTTACTTTATAATAATCTTCTACGATCGTAAGCCAGTCTTGAACTTCTTTGCGCATTTTCTCGGGTTTCACACCGTACAGTTGCTCTATGTCTAACACGGGAGGCAGATCCCCGGGCTCAAGACTTACACTACTGATAAAATTCTTCGCCTGCACCTTGCCACTCTTTGTAGCCAGAAAAAAATGGTATGCGCCCCGGATAACCCCGGCTTCCTTTGTCTTTTTCCAGTTGCGTTTGAACAGGCGGTCGGTATTTCCGAGACCCTCGGTTGCTTTTATAAAGGCAAAACCTATGCGCACGTCATGCACCTTCATTTCTTTTACCGAGGGCCAGTCGATATAATTCTGGTATTTGCTTACATCTATTCCGTGGATTTCGTAGCTATCAGGAATATCGATTCCGAAGGCCGGGTAACGAACAAATTTTGCATGATTTATTCTCCCGACTTTGTACCATATATAGATAAGAGAACTTACGCCGACCAAAATAACAGGAACAAAAATCCACCATTTATTTCCCGTCTTTTTCTTTTTGGTTGTACGTTTTGCCATAGCACAGCAGCATCTGCAACAACAAATATGACCAATAATGTGTGAAGTAAAAATGAAAACTTTAAGGTAGCCGGCATAAGTATTCTATGCGGCTTTGCTTGCGACGCTCCGTTTAAAGTCATATCTCTGGTCAGCTTTCGCATGCTTTGTTGTGCTATTGCCGCTTTCACGCTTTCAATGAAAACGAGTGCTTTTTCTACCGCAGCCAAAATTTATACAAGCACAAGTGTGCGACGCAACAATGTAGAATAACGGTGTTAAGCGCGGCTAACAAAAAAAATAGACTGCTTCGTTCTGACACAGACCTACACCTACGTATCAGCGCTTGCGAAAGGATGAAATTTTACCATTCCAATACACTTACAAGCTTTAATTTTACACCATGCCTTATTTCAATCTCAATGACAGTTTAAATTTAATATCTAAAATTACTCCTGCACGTGGTTGGAATGCATTGAAAGTTTGGTCGAGTTACCGCCTTAGCAGAATTTTGGGCAGGCCAATACAGTGGGGCTATCCAATCTCGGTTTCATTCGAACCCACTACTTCCTGTAACCTTCGTTGCCCTGAATGTCCAAGCGGACTAAGAGCTTTTACCCGCCCTACCGGGATGCTTAAAAAAGACTTCTTCCGACGCACTATTGATGACATTTACAAAGAGCTTACTTACCTCATATTTTATTTCCAAGGCGAACCCTATCTGAACACCGAGTTTTTGGATATGGTGAAATACGCAACCGACAAAGGCATCTATACAGCCACCAGCACAAACGCCCATTACCTTACTGATGCTAACGCAAAAAAAACCGTCGAGAGCGGCCTTGATCGTTTAATCATTTCAATCGATGGAACTACCCAGGATGTTTATAAGCAATACAGAGTTGGTGGTAACCTGGAGAAAGTAATGCAAGGCGCAAAGAACATAGTGAAGTGGAAAAAAGAGTTGAACAGTAAAAAGCCGTTTGTGTTCTTCCAGTTTTTAGTGGTTAAGCACAATGAACACCAGATCGAAGAGATTAAACAACTGGCAAAGGAAATTGGTGTTGACCAGGTGCGGTTTAAGACAGCGCAGGTGTATGACTATGAAAACGACCCAAACAACCTAATTCCATCAATAGAGAAATACAGCCGTTATCGTAAAGGTAAAGACGGAAAAATGAAGTCGAAAAGTGGACTGGGTAATCACTGCTGGAAACTATGGCAAGGCAATGTAATCTCATGGGATGGACTTGTAGTCCCTTGTTGCTTTGATAAGGATGCTGCACATCGCCTCGGCAATTTACAAGTGCAAACCTTTAAAGAAGTCTGGAACAACGACAACTATAAACAGTTCCGAAAGGAAATAATGACCAGCCGAAAAAACATTGATATTTGTGCAAACTGTAGCGAAGGTTTAAAAGTGTGGGAAGACTGAGGTTGTTTTGATTATTACAATTTTACCTATCTTCAACAACACGACCTTCAAAACAAGTAAGAATGGGCATCGAAAAAGAAATTCCACAAACCTATTTTCGCAGCCACAGGCACAAAGCTTTGGTGAATGTTTTATTTACCTCAAACTGGATCTCTGAAAGATTAAAAAAATTTTTAGAAGCTGACGATATTACTCCTCAACAATATAACATTCTCCGCATCCTTCAAACCAGCGATACACCCCTTTCTACGCTTAAGATCAGAGAACGTATGATGGATAGAATGAGCGATACAAGTCGTATAGTGGAGCGCTTGTTAAAGAAAAAACTGGTAAATAAACAGATTTGCTCTTACGATAAAAGGCTGGTGGATGTAACCATCAGCGACACGGGGGCTCAACTTTTGCAAAAGCTGGATAAAAAAACAGATGAGCTTGATTCTATCATTTCTAACCTCAGCGACCCCGAAACAGACTCCCTTAATGTGTTGTTGGACAAGATGAGAGAAAAAAAATAGCAGGGCTTTGTTTCAACATTTAAAAAATAGTAAGAGCGCATGAGGAGTTTTATTGTTACGGTACTTTCAACCTTTTTTTCCATTATTTCATTAGCACAAAAATCACCACATTACGAGTTCAGGGCAGTATGGATTGCAACAGTTGACAACATCGACTGGCCAAGCAGGAAAGGATTGCCTGTAGAGCAGCAAAAAGAAGAATTTACCCGCTTGCTCGACATGCATCAGCGCAATGGTATGAATGCTGTGGTCATGCAAATCCGCCCCGTTGCCGACGCTTTTTATCCCTCACGTTTTGAACCCTGGAGCGAATACTTAACAGGCAAACAAGGCCAGGAGCCATCTCCTTACTATGACCCTTTACAGTTCATGATTGAAGAAACGCATAAACGTGCTATGGAGTTTCATGCGTGGATGAACCCTTACCGCGCGGTCTTCAATGTTAATCGTTCTTCGATCTCGCCGACGCACGTTACCAAGTTATTTCCACAGTGGTTTCTTACTTATGGAAGTACTAAATACTTCGATCCGGGACTGCCGGAAGTTCGTGACCATGTGAACAAAGTTGTAAGAGATTTGGTGGAACGATACGACCTCGATGCCATTCATTTCGACGACTACTTTTATCCGTACCGCATCCCGGGCAAAGAGTTTCCTGATGCAGGAAGTTTTGCAAAATATGGCAATGGAATGGCCAAAGAAGACTGGCGCAGAAGCAACGTCGATTCCATCATAGTCATGCTTGGAAAAACTATTAAAAGCGCTAATCCCAGGGTGAAGTTTGGTATTAGCCCGTTCGGTGTTTGGCGAAACAAAAGAACTGATCCCCGCGGCAGCGATTCGAAAGCAGGCGTTACCAACTACGACGATTTATACGCCGACATTTTGTTGTGGCTACAAAACGGTTGGATCGATTATGTAGTGCCTCAATTGTATTGGGAAACGACTCATCCTTACGTGGGGTTTTACATGCTCCTGGATTGGTGGGCCAACAATTCTTTTGACACACAATTGTTTATCGGACAGGGAATTTACCGGGCGCTGGAACCCAAAAGCCTTGCTTGGCATAAAAGAACAGAATTACCTAACCAGATAAAGGCGATTCGGGCAAATGGTATTGCACAAGGCAGTGTTTATTTTAGCAGTGCTACGTTTTCAAAAAATCCAAATGGTTGGAACGACTCCCTTAGAAATAACTATTATAAATACCCCGCGCTCGTTCCTCCAATGCATTGGATAGACAGCATTCCACCGCTTGCTCCCTTGTTCGATAAGTTGAAGCGAGACGAGTTCAGGATCTATTATCGTGGCGCAGAGCCAATCAAAGGATTTGCTATTTATGCACTCCCTCGCAATGAAGACGAAACAGTCAACAATGCTACCCTCGTTCAGATAATTGTTGCAGACAAAACAATTGATTTAAACCTTGATAACATCCCCACTAAAGACAGGGAAAAGGTTTTCATTTCTTCCATCGATCGAAACAACAACGTAAGCGAATGGGTGAAACTGAAATAGAGAAAGTGCTATTGTGGTAACGGGCAGTGGTCTTCCATTGCTTCTCCGGTTGTGTCACACACTTGTACACCATCTTTTATAGCAGCTTTCCGTTGCGTGTGTTTATAAAACATGGTAACAACAACAGAAAGGTTTACACATGCAGCCTGTGTAAGTCAACTTATCCAGCCAACACTTAATGAGATTTTTTTTCACCCAACTTCTATCTTATATAACTTTATCGGGTTCTAAAAACAACACGCTTTATGAAATTTCTTTCCCGCACTTTTCTTCTCGCAATTTTAGGTGTAACAGCTATGTCTATGATGAAACAAAAAAAGACACGAATTGTATTTTTCGGAGATTCAATTACGCAGGCAGGCGTTGGTAAGACCGGCTTCATCACAAAGATGCAGGAGATGCTGCAGCAAAAAGGAACAGCAGCTCAGTACGAACTAATGGGTGCAGGTATTGGAGGCAACAAAGTCTATGATCTCTATTTAAGAATGGACGATGATGTACTTGCAAAAAACCCCGATGTAGTAGTGATTTGGGTAGGCGTAAACGACGTTTGGCACAAAGCATCGTCAGGCACGGGAACAGATGCAGACAAGTTCGAAAAATTTTATACAGCCATCATCAAGAAGTTCCAGGCAAAAAATATTCAGCTGGTTTTGTGCACCCCTTCAACGATTGGCGAGAAGACAGATTACTCAAATCAGCAGGATGGAGATTTAAACAATTATAGCAATATTATCAGGAAACTGGCAAAAGCCAACAACTGCAAATTGATCGACTTAAGAACTGATTTTCGTGATTATAACCTGAAGAACAACACTGAAAACAGAGAGTCAGGAATACTTACTACCGACCGCGTTCACTTAAATGAAAAAGGAAACACCTTCGTTGCTGAAAGAATGATGGAAGGTTTAGGTTTGAAGTAAAAACGAGCAATAAGTCAGATTTTATAAAAAGGTCAAAAAAGAACTAACTGTCGCAGTGAGTGACACAACAAAAGTTCGGGAGCGGGCATAAGCCGGCTACAAAAAAATTAAAAAAACAAACAGGGCAGCAATCGTTGCCCTGTTTGTTTTTTTGCTAAATTTAATAAAGGCATTAGAAACTGTTAAACTACTGGAATTGACAATTTTTGGGTAGGTAGTTACAGTTTGTATTAAGATTTTTGCTAATTATTTAGTCGTATGAAATTGCTGGTAAGATTGATTGTTGCATTGTTACCGTTGTCTGCTCTCGCCCAGTATTCAACGAAGAATTTGCATACCGTTAATAAAAGGGCTGAATTTGTTTTAACCCCCGACTCCCTTGCCCGCCAGCTTACTGCCGATTATAAAACGGATCGCGAAAAGGTTACTTCCATTTTTCGCTGGATTACAGAAAACATCACTTACAACGTTCGGCCTTTTTACAACGCCACTCACAACCCTTCTACCGCACACCTGCTTGATGATGATGACACCGCTGCGCTTAAGTCGTTAAGTGAAAGAGTAGCTATTGATGTTTTAAACAGAAGAATTGCTTTTTGCGATGGATATGCCCGTTTGTTCAAAACGTTGTGCGACTACTCGGGTATCAAGTCTGAAGTGATTACTGGGTATGCATCAACAAATGTAGGAAGAGGAAAATTTGGTTCGAATCACCGCTGGAATGCCGTTTACTTAGACAGCACCTGGCAATTGCTTGATCCAACGTGGGCAAGTGGTCATCTAACATATAGCTCCAACGATTTTATACAGTCTTACAACAATCACTACTTTTTAACTCCCGCACAGGAATTTGCACGGGACCATTATCCTGAAGACCTCCATTGGACGCTTTTGTCTGAGCCACCTTATAGAAGTGAGTTTCGTAGTTCGCCTTTTAAAACCCATGGTTTTCTAAAATTTAATGTACGGTCTTTTACACCAGGGGCAGGAGTGATTGAGGCGGCAGAAGGAGATACTTTACGGTTTGAGCTGGAAACATCGAGCGACAAGAAAAATATGATGGTGCTTGATACTGCCTTTGTAGACTCTGCCGTAATTGCTACTGCAACTCATGATATCTTCAAAAATACCGCAGTTATTTCTGGCGATAAGGTAAGATATACTTACATCCCTTCTTCGGATGCTGACAAATGGCTTAGCGTTGTCATGAATGACGAAGTGGTTATGCGGTATAAACTGAATGTCAGGAAAAACTACACTGCCGCGAAATAGTGTCGAATATCTCGTACTTCCAGTAATTAAAATTCCTCCTCTAAAAATTCGTTACTCGTTTTGGTTTTTTCTATTTTGGTAGAAATTATCAAGATATGGCAGCTCCTATTAATCAAAGAATGACGGTAAATATAGAAGGCGATTTTGTAGTTTTTTTGATAGGATTACGCATCTATAAATATCGGATGGTGCATAAGTGGCTGAATGTAGTAATGTCGATGCCGAAGATGTTGAAAGAACTTTCGCAAAAGCCGGAAAGTGGTTTTTTAGGCTCGGAAGGAAAGTTTGGAACAATCATTCAATACTGGAGATCGTTTGAACAACTTGAGGCCTACGCGAAAGACAGAAGCGGTCTTCACTATCCCGCCTGGAAAGAATTTAACACAAAAGTGAGAAGTACCAACTCTATAGGCATTTGGCATGAAACGTTCCTCGTTCGAGCAGGGGATTACGAATGCATCTATCACAACATGCCTCCTTACGGTTTAGGAAAGGTCGGGGAACTTATACCAGCTTCAGGTAAATTGGAACTAGCCGGAGGAAGAATCAAAGCAAAGGAAAACATGCAACCTCCAAATCTTACTTGAGGGATAAGAAAAAGCCTGGATAGAAAATTCTTTTCTAACCAGGCTTTTTCTTATAGTGACTTCCGATGTTTCCACTTACTGGCTTTTGCCTTGGAAAAAAGCTTTACTATAATTAGCCTTCCAAAGGTCGTAGCGCTTGAACTGGTTTTGTAATCGCGGCTCGAAGTTGCTCCAGTTTCGGGCTTGCTTAGGACTCCAAAGCACCTCGCTTAAAGCACTCATCCTTGGAAAAATCATGTATTCAATCTTGCTCGGGTAGGCCATGTACTCTGTCCACACATTTGCCTGTGCACCTAATATGTATTTTCCCTGCTCCTCGTTTAGTTCTTTCGGTACCGGCTCATAGCTATAAACTTTCTCCAAAGGAAGATAACCGCCGATGTGCAGCGAGTCGTCTTTTTGAACTTGGGAATGATCAAAGTAAACGTAAGATCCGGGCGTCATAATTACTTTATGATTTTGCTTTGCCGCAGCAATTCCACCTTCTTCTCCGCGCCAGCTCATTACGGTTGCATTTGGTGCAAGTCCCCCTTCCAGTATTTCATCCCAGCCGATTATCTGCCTGCCTTTGCTGTTTAAGTACTTTTCGATTCTTTGTATAAAATAGCTTTGCAGCTCGTGTTCGTCCTTGAGACCTTGCTCTTTAATACGCGCCTGGCATAGCGGACAAGATTTCCAATTTGTCTTAGGACATTCATCGCCACCAATATGAATATAGCGTGAAGGAAATAGGGTTAGCACTTCATCCAACACGTCCTGTATAAATTGAAAAGTAGAGTCCTTGCCTGCACAAAACACATTTTTAAAAACGCCCCACCTTTGTTGAACCTGGTAAGGGCCCGTGCCGGGGCAACCTAAAAACGGATAAGAAGTGAGGGCAGCCTCAGCATGACCGGGCATCTCAATTTCAGGGATAACCGTGATATGCCTGTCAGTCGCATAACTCACTACATCCTTTATTTCTTCCTGTGTATAAAATCCGCAATAGCGAATACTGTCATTACCTGTACCCGGGTTATGACCGATGATAGTTCCATTGCGACAGCTTCCTATCTCCGTGAGCTTAGGATATTTTTTAATTTCAATCCTCCATCCCTGGTCCTCGGTCAGGTGCCAGTGGAAATAATTCATCTTATGCAACGCGATATAATCAATATACTTTTTTACGAATTGAACAGGAAAGAAATGCCTGCCCACATCAAGGTGCATTCCCCTGTAAGCAAAGCGAGGTGAATCGACAATGGTCACTGCAGGAACCGTGAGCGAAGAACTTACCTGCACCGGCAACAATTGAATTAGAGATTGTACACCGAAAAAAGATGCATCATAAGTATCGCCATTAAGCCTTATTGCTGTAGGAGTAACCTTTAGAGTATACGTATTGGTAGTAGGCCCCGCTGTAGATTTTCGTGTAGCAATTTCGATGTATTTTCCTGCTTTTTTCTTATTTACAGGAAGCTTAAAACCGTATACTTTGAACAGGTAGTCGTTGAAAAAATTGGCTGTTTTGACGTCTTCCTTATCCACCGCAGAAATCATTGTTTTCTGACTGATTAAAAAATCTCCCTGCCCTTCCTGTACACTTACAGGCTGAGGGATGATACTTACGCGCTGGCAGGAAACTGCAGGAGAAATGGCTATACAAAGAGTAACAAAGAGGAAATATTTCAGCATAGAAATTTCATTTCTGGTTTTAGAAAATAGCAACTATCACAAGTCTTACGCGTTGGCAAGTGCACGATCCAGATGCACATAGCCTCCGTCGACATGTATGATCTGGCCCGTGGTATGGCTAGACTTTTCTGACAACAGAAAAGCAGCCATGTTAGCAATTTCTTCGGGAGTAGTCATCCTGTTTTCGAAAGGTATTTTTGAAGTAATTTCTTTCAGCTTTTCTTCAGGATTTGACAGTGTCTGAATCCACGTTTCATATTGTGGCGTCCAGCTTTCGGCCACAACAATAGCATTTACACGAATTCGATATTTCAATAATTCTACGGCCCATTCGCGCGTTAAACCGTTTCGGGCACCGTTTGCTGCAGCATACGCAGAAGTATTTCCCTGGCCAGTCTCAGCCGTTTTAGACGTAATGTTTACAATGCTCCCCCTTGACTTAATTAATTGCGGAAGTGCGAAATGCGCCAGCAGGTAATAATGAACAACGTTGCGATGCATCGACGCAATAAACCCTTCGTAACTGCCTTTTTCTAAACCTATGCCGTCATTCACACCCGCATTGTTTACAAGCCCTTCTATTCTGCCAAACTGTTCAACAATAGTGGTAATCACTTTTTCACATTCCTCAGGCTTCGTCAATTCTGCTTCTACCTGGAAAGCTTTGCCTCCCCTTTCCTCCACTTCCTTTATTACATTATTATTGTCTTCAGCACTCCTGCCAACAATAACTGGTATTGCCCCCTCCGCTGCGAGGACTTTTGTAATTCCTTCTCCAATACCTTTTGCTCCACCTGTTACAATAATAATCTTGTCTCTTAACTGTAAATCCATTTGAAATGGTTTATGGCATTTATGAAAGTAAAATCGTTAGCTATAGTAAATTTTGTAGTGGCCTTTATAGCTTCGTGCGACATCGTTGTGTCACTCACTGGTACTTTTATTCTTTTACGCAGCTTTTTTCCTACAGGCTTAAAATCACTTACTTCTATTGGGCAGTATAAGCCCTTACCGTTTGTTTTGAAGTTCCCAATCCATCGATGCCTAACTCCATAACATCTCCTTCTTTCAAATACATCTGCGGATTCATTCCAAGCCCAACGCCGGCAGGCGTACCGGTAGAAATAATATCGCCCGGAAGCAAAGTCATGTATTGACTTACATATGCAACAACAAAAGGAACATTGAAAATTAGATTGGCTGTGGTGCCGTCTTGCATCATTTCACCATTTAGCTTCAACCACAACCGCAGGTTTCCTACGTCGGCTATTTCATCTTTGGTCGCAACAAAAGGACCTAAGGGAGCAAACGTATCACAGCCTTTACCCTTATCCCATGTGCCACCTCTTTCCAGTTGAAACTCACGTTCACTGATGTCGTTATGTAAGCAATATCCAGCGACGTAATCCATTGCATTAGCTTCGTCAACATAACTTGCCTTTTTTTCGATCACTACTGCAAGCTCAACTTCCCAATCTGTTTTCTTTGAATTTTTAGGCATCACTACATCGTCGTTTGGACCGCACAACGCAGAGGTCGACTTTAGAAAAATCACCGGCTCTGAGGGCGGTGTTGCATTCGTTTCTCTTGCATGGTCTATATAATTTAAACCGATACAGATTATTTTAGAAGGTCGTGCTATCGGACTTTCGAGAGAGACATCGGCGCTTAATTTCGTTAGCTCATTTCTCTTATCATTTACAAATTGTTTCAGTCGTGCCAGCCCGCCATGCCCGAAGAATTTCTCATCATAGTCTTCACCAAAAGAAGATGTATCATACATCTCGTTGTCGATGATCACACCGGGCTTTACTTCGCTGCCATTTCTAAATCGTATCAGTTTCATATGTCAGTAATTGTTGTTTAGGTATTTAGTTTTATAGCACCTCCATCGATTGGGTAATCACTACCGGTAATGAAAGAAGCTTCATCCGAAGACAAGTACAAGATAAGATGCGCTATTTCACGAGGAGTTCCCATGCGGCCAATCGGTTGTGCTTTGCTTAGCTTCTCAAACATTTCCTCTTCTTTGCCGGGATAATTTTTTTTCAAAAATCCGTCAACAAAAGGTGTGTGAACGCGAGCTGGCGAAACGCAATTGCATCTAATACCATCTTTAATATAATCCTTCGCTACGGACAGGGTCATCGCATAAACCGCCCCTTTGCTCATGGAGTAAGCAAAGCGATCAGACAGGCCAATACTACCTGCGATAGAAGCGAGATTAACAATCACTCCACCCCCGTTTTTTTTCATTGAAGGAATGGCTTCATGGAGGCAATTATAAACACCTTTTACGTTTACATT
This sequence comes from Segetibacter aerophilus, assembly GCF_007991655.1. GTDB lineage: Bacteria > Bacteroidota > Bacteroidia > Chitinophagales > Chitinophagaceae > Segetibacter > Segetibacter aerophilus. The sequence continues at coordinate 24,414 of NZ_BJYT01000035.1, read as the reverse complement.
GAATACTCTTTCAAAGTCTGCTACCTCAGTATTAGCTGCGTTACCAATGTGTGAAATACCAGCGCTATTAACCAGGATATTTATTACTCCAATTTCACTAAATATTTTGTTTACCTGCGTTTGATCCGTTACATCGCATGGATAAGTTTTAATAGTGCCACCGCTACTTTTTATGGCTGCATCAACAGCAGTAAGTGCATCGGCATTCAGGTCAACTGCATGTACAACTGCTCCTTGTGAAGCAAACACTTCAGCTACAGCCCTCCCTATTCCACTTCCTGCGCCCGTAATAACAGCTTGCTTATTTTGAAGACTAAACATGTTTTACTTTTTAAATTAAGATCGATGCTTTCTTTAACTATATACTTAATTTGATTTCCTTGCCTCGTCTAGTTTTATAACTAACTGATCTTTGTTAAAAGGAAATAACTCTTACAAAAGCTTGATAGTAAGCGGTAACTTTTTTTTGACTATTTAACTAGCTCTTTAATAACTAATTCAATATCCTCAAGTTTTTTCGAAGATAAATTATTCCCTAACGAATGATTGCAAAAAAATAAAAAAGCTTCGGTAGAAAAGGCTGTGAACTTACTTCTCTCTTTAATTCTTTTTAAGTGTAATAGTGAACCGGAGCACTGGTAGAGGATGCAGGTTTACTGCTTTTCAACTCACCTTTTGAAGCAGGTGAAGAATACAAATTATTTGAAGTGGTCTACATCTTCAGATGTCCTTTTGTACTCAAAGTCTCTTCATCGCCACCCTTGTTTTTAGCCGTTTTCTTAGCTTCTTTTTTCTTCTTCTCCAAGGTAAAAATGTTGTTTCTATCAATGCCGTATAGCGTAGCCGCTACTTCCTTCGTTTCTTCGCATGAAAAGTAAACGAGGTTTTTGCTGTAAGTAATTCCTTCAAGTTGCCAATCCCATTTCTTATCAGCCAACTCTATTTTTTTATGTTCTCCGGAGAAGAAATCGTTGCCTTGGAAATTGTTGAATAAATAGATAAATGGAAAGGTGTGGCCCTTATGATAACCGATTAGTGCAACCTCATTTCCCGCTTGATTAATAGCGGCATCTGTAATTAGCCCCTCACTATTAAATGTGCTGATATACCTCGCGGGATACTTGCCTGGAGTCTTAGGAACGACATACAGTCTGGTTTCTTTATCTTCTCTGTCTTTGGTAAAAAAATACAAAGAGTCTTTGAAGCTCAGCATGGACTCGCAGTCAAAATTGTTTTGCTTTTTGCTCTCTGTTGCCCCTTCATTAGGAAAAGTAAATTCAATGGTATCGCCCGTCATGTCAACCTCCTCTCCATCCGGAATACTTGCAATTGCCACCCTAATGATTTTTCGTTCTACCCTATCACCAAGGTTGTCACCTACATCACCTAAGTAAATATAGGTTTGGTCTGAAGTAACAGCTTCCACATCAGTAGCTTGCACGTTTGTAATATTTACAGTCTGCAAAAGCCTGCCGGATGCATTCAACTTAAAAACTCTTGACTTTGGTTTATCAGAAATCACCCAAATACTTTCACCTACCGCCGAGAGTCCCGATATTTCCTTCAACTCTTTAGGCAATATAGTTTTAACAGCCAAAGGACTTTTCTCTTTAGGCTGTGAAGAACAACTAAACAAAAAACCTAGAAGAATAAGGGGAATTAATTTCATTGTCGGGTTGTATCAAGATCTGTTTGAAAGAATTTACTTATACAAAATCTATTCCTCACAAGGTAGCTGTTATGGGTTGTCTGACGCCAAAGTTTTATCTGCCAGTGCATTTGCCATTGCTTAGAAATTGTAACTAAATCCGTTGGTGACAGTAAAATTTACATTTGGAGTTCCGGCCGCAGGAAATGAGTCATACGAATAATCCCAATTGGTAGAGATAGAAAAATGTTTGGTAGCCTTAATGTTAAAGACAACCTGGTTTAAAATTCTAAAATCATTTAGCTGCCGAAAAAGTGGCTGGTAAAAAGTAGTACTTGTAACGTCAAATATGGCGTTAGGCTTAAAGGTAAAAGAGACGTAGTTATCGCTTCTGATATCGCCCAATATGACGTGCGGATCTTTGTCGACCTCGTATTCATACATCGCCAAAATGCCTGAATATATCCTGAACTTTTTGTCCTCGTGTAATTTCAATCGTGGGCCGGTACCAAATAATGCACGTAGATCAATATTGCTGATCTTGTTTTGTTGTAGCTGAGTAAAGGCCTCCCACCGTACTACTTTTCCTAACTTCCGATTGTACCTCAGGTGATAAAAAACGTTGTTGAGTAGTTGCTGTTGAAAGTTGGTGAGCCGGTTGTAATTGGCTAAGAATAAATACAAATCTTTTTGCGTCTTGTACTGCAAATGAGCGGTAGCATTTATATTGAGGATTTGCTGCACATTTTTACTAAAAGAAAAGGACGTTCCAACGCTACCGTTCCAACCAGTGGTATCGGATTGAATTCTGCTGTTCTCAACATTTACAATCAACTGGCAGGGAGCTGCGGTATAAACAAACAGGAACAGCAGTAAGCACAATAATCGAATCATAATGGACGCTGGGAATTTTATTATAAATATTTGGAGTAAACGATTGCAAGGTTTAGGCCTTTATCGGGCGCTTTTTAAAATCCTCTAATATCGGTCATCATTAAAATAAGTTATGAGGAATAGAGATTCAAAATTGTTTTAATTTTATCGTTTCAAACTGCTTGCCCCAATTGCTTAAACCTATAAGAAAAATATCCTTTTTCATTGCACGTAACCTTCCCTTAAAAGTACTTTTGATAACAGCATTATTGCTGTTTTCAGAAGTAAATGCGCAGGAACAAAACAACAAAAAACTTCCAAACCTTTTTGGTTCTTCTGCCGTTCCAAACGACTCTACAGTCCACAAAAATTACGTGGCTATTAAAGATCTTTTCGATGTAGTAAGTTCACTTTTGAGAAAACATCCAATTGCAGAAGATAATGTTGACAGCCTTTCAACAAAGCCAATTTACTCTATTGTTCCTGCTGTTGGCTATACGTTACAAACAAAGTTGGCCGCAGTTATTTCCGGAAACGTCGTCTTTCGAACTGTGCCTCAAGCCAACCTTTCTACTATCACTGCCAGCGCGACGTATACTCAAAACAAGCAGTTCTTCATTCCAATACTTTCTAACATTTCCATCAAAGACAACCGGTATAAGCTCATTGGCGATTTTCGTTTTTATAAGTACCCCCAGAGTACTTTCGGTCTAGGGTCCAACTCATCTATTTCAAATGAAGACCCGATGGTCTACGACTACTTCAGGTTCTATGAGACAGTGTTAAGGAAGATAAAAGGGAACTTTTATGCGGGGCTTGGATACAACTTCGATCGACATTGGAGGATCTCCCATAAAGGCAACCCAAATGGCGCTGAAAGCGACTATTCAAAATATGAAACGGTGAGTGAGACAACGTCGTCCGGCATTACTGCCAATGGTTTGTTCGATAGCAGGGACAATCCTATAAATGCGAAAAAAGGTCTTTATGCAAGTGTGCAGGTGCGAAATAATTTTAGAGCAATTGGCAGCAACAGTAATTGGCGATCCGCTACGTTGGATATAAGAAAGTATGTGGCGCTTCCGGGAAAATCAAAAAACACGTTGGCTTTTTGGTCTTATAACACATACGTTATCGATGGTAAACCTCCTTATCTCGATTTGCCAAGCACAGGTTGGGATAATTACAATGCCACCGGAAGAGGTTTTATACAAGGAAGGTTCAGAGGTGCTAAAATGATTTATTTCGAAACAGAGTACCGTTTTAAGATAACATCTAATGGTCTTTTTGGTGGTGTTGTATATGCGAATGAACAAGCTTTTTCAACCGTTCCACATAGTAGTTTGCAGGCGTTTCAAGCAGGCTACGGAACCGGGTTAAGAATAAAACTAAACAAGAAGTCAGATACAAATCTTGCAATAGATTATGCCTTTGGAACGCAAGGATCAAAAGGTCTCTTTATAACTGTTGGTGAATTATTTTAGGTAATAGATTTTATCTTTAAAAATTAAATTTCGTCTATGGACCTTTCAACTTTTAATGCAAGCTTAAGTGGAAATACACCTCCCGCGTCATCGGTTTACCTGCAGGCGTTATGGTTTGATGCAAAAGACAATTGGAAGTCAGCTCATGATTTAGTAGATCATTTGAATGATAAAAATGCTTGCTGGGTACACGCTTACCTGCATCGAAAGGAGGGTGATATTCGGAACGCAGATTACTGGTATAAACGGGCAGGAAAGAAAAGGCCTTCCGCTACCTTAAATGAAGAATGGGAACAATTAGTACAAACTTTCTTGTTGGATAGTAATAAGTAACAACAGCAACTGAAATGTGCGCTGGAGGTCGTTCTGCTACTGGCGACGCAACTGTTTCCCGCTCTACAAAGAAAAATTAAAAGGTTTTTAAAACGAAATACCTGTATTGCGCTGTATCCAACCGGTATAAAAACCAATCGCAGCCAGGATTATGAGAATAACTAAAATCACCAGAAAAACTCTTAAACCTGAACCACTACTCTTGCGCGTTTTTGTTACAGTCGTACTTTTTTCTGTTGAGGACAACGCCTTTGCCTTTATTACTTTACCCGCATACCTGCTTGAAAAGGTCTCTACCTCCTGTTGATTATTTACAATCTGCTCTGCAACAAAGAACTCTTTATCGTTACTAATATCAAACGCCTGGATGGTAATCGGGAATTCGTTTGGATGAAGTGTCATAGTTGTAGAATAATTGGTTGAGATAATGATAATAGAAGCAGAAGTGCAATTTTCCTGCCATTACATTTTAAGATCTAATGATATGAAGCCCTCATGCTGTTTGTAACAAGCATGGGAATGTAGCGGGATGAGAAAAGAAGCTTGGTACTAATAACCTTTTTTGCAAGAGAATCTGAATTCCCAAAAGTCCTTTTAAATTTCGTAAATTCGGAAAGGTCAACTACCGTGATAAGTTTCTGCAAAAGCGAATAGATAGAGCCCTATTTTTTAAAACGAAACGAAACTGCCATGAAAAAAATTTTCTACTTAACACTCTTGTGTACTGCCCTTTTTTCTTCTTTGGCTACAATGGCAAGTGGGATTACAGTGAAAGGATATGTTCGGCTGGCCAACGGAAACGGCGTTGCGAATGTAGAGGTAAGAATTGCCGCTTATGTTGGCACCTCAACCTCCGCTTGTAAAGAGGAGGTAGTTGTGACAAACAACCTGGGTTTCTACTCCAAAGAAATAAGTTGTACCGGTGACATTCACAGGTCAAGGATTTCTTTAAAGAACTGTGATGGAGCAGTACTGGTGCTGGAAAAAGAAGTTCCCGTTTCAAAGGTTATTGAAGCAAATTTTACAATTTGCCAAAATAAGTCAACTGCATGTACAGCTAAATTCACTGCCGAACCGATTCCCGCTTCTTCGACGGTTTTGCCTTATTCCGCCAGGTTTAATAGCAACTCATCAGAAACCAATAACGGCGAAAATATTATTCATCGCACGTGGGACTTTCATGATGGTACACCCCTGCTAAATGATCGTGTTGACCCGCTGCACACCTTTCCCCGCGGCGGCACTTATGAAGTTTGCCTTACTATTAAGACAGCATCCGGATGCGAAAGCAAAGTTTGCAAACAGGTGATTGTTCCCCCGTCGACGGCCACTACTTGCGCTGCAAAATTTACTTTCGAAAGATTAGGCCCTAAGAAATTCCGTTTCAATAGTTCTTCATCTGCTATCGAGGCCAACGACAACATTGTTGAAAGAAAGTGGGATTTCAGGGATGGCACTGTTAGTAGTGACCTGTCGCCTGCACATGAGTTTGCAAAACCCGGGAATTATGAAGTGTGCTTGACAATCAAAACTGCGAGAGGGTGCGAGAGCAGGTTTTGCGCAGTCGTAAAAGTTGAACAAGTAGCTCCTCCCGACAACGACGCAATCCAGATAGTTTCTCTTTATCCAACACAGGCACATGAAAATTTAAAGGTGGTTGTTCTAAGCAAGCACAATAATGTGTTAGCAACAGTTGCTATCGTTGATGCGTATGGAGTAGTTCGGTCCTCTAAACAGTTTACCCTTGTTGAAGGGTACAATCCATTGACCATTCCAGTAAATAAACTAACCGCAGGTTCTTATTTTATAAAAGTGACGACGCAGTTTGGAGTGGCAACTAAACCTTTCTATAAACTTTGATGGCGCTTATTTCGCTTCTATTACAGAGACTTATAATTGATAGCGAAGTACCAAGCTTTCCGATGGCACAACTTTAGCATTGATAAGGTAAATTTTAAAACCGAAAAAATGAACGAAGAAAAGAGCGCTTCAAACGAAGCTTCAGAAGCAGGTCTTGATACAAGTACTATCTCCGCGGGAGATGGGACACTACAAACAAATAAGGAATTTGAAAGCGATAAGACAAGTGGGACTGATCACTATTACGATGTGGACACTGTGAAGAAAGACGTTGAAACCAATATAGGTGATGGTGAAATGCGCAACGAAGGAACAGTTGGAGCAGGGGATATACCTGAAGAAAATGCATTTACATTAAACGGTCCTACCGACAGGCAGGAAAATGACTAGATGACGATAAAATTCTTCTTCTGCAAAAGCATCTCCCCAGGGATGCTTTTTTGCTTTTATAGCCTCAAATGCCTAGCTATTTGAAGAAGGCAATGATTTATTATTTCCTTCAGAAATCTTGTCGTAACCTTCCAACTGCCAGTTTCTTGATTGCAATACTTCGGTGAGCATGGTGCGCATTTGGTCTGCAGCAATTTTGGGAAGGTGACTGTTGATAGCTGCCAGCTCTACCTGTTTTTTGCCGTTATTTTGAATTTTGGTAAGATCTTCCCGTCCCAACAAATTAAAGATGCCTTCATCGAAATTATAATAAAGGTAATCGGGCTCAATACTTAAAATCTCTGGTTCAGGGAACGAGATCATTTTGATTCTCCTGTTTTGCTCATCCACTTCCCACACACATTTTTTGAAGTCGTACCCTACCAACACTTTTGCTTTAATAATAACCAGCGCCCGCTTGGTGGAAGGTATAAAGCCAAATATCTTCCTGGTCTCTTCAAAATTATATAGCTCGTTGAAATGGCCTTCAGCAAAAACAATTTTAAAAACTCTTCTTATACTTTCAACAACTGTATGCGAGTTTTCTTTAACCTCCACCTGCTTTCCCTTGTTGAGCAATCTCCAAACGAGGAACATAATAACAGCACCTAGTAAAAGTCCGATAAGTAATGAACCCATAGTATTTGAAGAGGTGGTTGGTTCGGAGAAATTGCGGTATACAACGATGATAAAAATTGCCAACAATATCAGGCCAGCAATCCAGATAATATTTTTAAATTTTTTAATCAAACTAACAGCTATTGGTGCCCTTTTTTTTGTGTTGATTTTATTAATACAAATGTGATGCCCTCTAGTTGGTGCTGGTTCAAGCACAAAAGAGAGCACAACTTGAGGTAACTAAAAATGTATTAGGCAGGTACTAAATCTCTTGTTGGTATGGCTATGATTTGGACGGAAATGCTATAGGTTGCATTTGAAAGGGCTGAATGAGGAGTACTCGTACAAGTGTGCGACGCAACAAAAGTTAAGGAACGTTATACTGCTCGTTACTCAAATAAAACATTCAAGAAAAAGAAAGGCATAGCGTAAAACTTACGGGTTTCAAGTTGGTACTAAAATGAGGCGAGAAAGAATTAGTAAGGCAGATTGATTGCACGGTGCGTTTACTTTGCAGGACAAATGAGCGTATGAAAGCAGCAAGCATCAATGAATTAAAACAAGAACTGCTTACCCTTCCCCCTAAGAAGGTGTTGGAACTATGCCTGCGGCTTGCAAGGTTTAAAAAAGAAAATAAAGACCTTTTATCTTATCTCCTGTTTGAGGCCCATGATGAACACAGTTACGTGGAAAGTATAAAGAAAGAAATGGATGAGCAGTTTGTTGAACTTCCAAAGGGGAACTGGTACCTCGCAAAAAAAGCGCTTCGAAAAATATTAAAAGCGATCAATAAATACAGTAAGCATACTTCAACAAAGGAGTCTGAAGTCGAAATGCTAATACACTTTTGTCAAAATGTGAAAAAATCCGGCTTGCGTTTTCGATCATATAAAGTACTCTCATCGCTTTATGACCAGCAACTAAAAAAGCTAAACACATTGGTAGAGCAGGTGCACGAAGACCTGCGGTTTGACTACAAAAGACAGTTGGAGCAATTGGAGTAACTCAAACAAGTTCCCCCCAAAGCTGCCCTGCAGATGAGATTTTAGTTGGAACAGTTTCTGTTATTAGCTATAATCAATTTGAAAATAAAGATGAGTAATAATACAACGGAACAAAAGAAGCTAAGCGATATACCCTTTTCTGTGCTCGACCTGGCTACCATTCTGCAAGGAAAGAAGGCTGCTGATACTTACAAAAACAGTATTGATTTAGCCCAACACGTAGAGCGGTGGGGATTTAAGCGCTATTGGCTGGCAGAACATCACAGCATGGAAAGCATTGCAAGTTCAGCAACTTCTATTTTAATTGGACACATAGCAGGTCATACGTCTACCATACGTGTAGGTGCCGGTGGAATTATGTTGCCAAATCACGCTCCACTGGTTATAGCAGAACAGTTTGGAACATTAGAGTCTATTTATCCCGGTCGCATCGATCTCGGTCTCGGTCGTGCTCCCGGTTCAGACCAGACAACGATGAGGGCGCTGAGACGAAATCTTGTAGAGGGGCCAAATGACTTCCCAGAAAGTGTGGTGGAGTTGAAGAAATATTTGTCTGCGGAAAACAGTACAGCAAAAGTGAGGGCCATCCCGGGCGAAGGTCTTCACATTCCTATCTGGCTGCTCGGCTCAAGTACCTACAGTGCTCAGCTTGCTGCTATACTCGGGATGCCTTTTGCGTTTGCCAGCCATTTTGCACCCACATATCTTCAAGCTGCCCTGCAACTATATCGTGATAATTTCCAGCCTTCTACTGACTTGCAGACCCCTTATGCTTTAGCTTGTATAAATGTTGTAGCTGCAGATTCAGATGAAGAGGCTAATTATATAGCCACCTCTTTTTACCAACTTGCTATGGGTATCATTCACGGATCTACCAAACCTCTAAGACCACCTGTTACAAATATGGATGTTATTTGGAGTGAACCAGAGAAGGCAGCTATACTTCAAATGATGAAATATACTTTTATCGGTAGCCCTAAAACGATTAAAGGGAAGCTTGAACAGTTTTTAAGCGAAACACAGGTGGATGAAATAATGGTAACATCTCACATCTACGATCATAGTGCAAGGATTCATTCTTATGAAATTCTTAGTCAAATTTGGAAGGGGAAGTTAACCTAAGATGCTTTTTGATGGTTTAGAAGATTATGAAAAGGAATCGAAACCGTACTAACTGAAGTACTGTGGCGTGTTACTAAAGCAAGGCGCCGCAGTTCTTACAATGCTTTGCATCTACATCATGTCCTTCTTTACCGCATCCCGGACATACTTCATTTTTTTGTTCTTTTTTTCTTGCTTGCAGCGCAATTTCATTTGTCAAAATTCCGGTCGGTACTGCAATAATGCCGTAGCCCATCAACATGATTATGCTTGCAACAAATTTACCTAAAGGCGTCGCAGGAGAAATGTCGCCATAACCAACGGTCGTAATAGTAACTATTGCCCAGTATATGCTTTCAGGAATATTGGAAAAACCGTTCTCGCCTTTCTCTATCAGATACATCAATGAACCGAGGATAATAACCAGCGTTAAAACAACCGTCATAAATATGCTGATCTTCGTTAAGCTTCCACGAATGGCGACACCGAGGAATTTCATTTCAGAAAGAAAATGGGTAAGCTTAAATATTCTAAATATTCTCAACAAACGAAGAGCTCTAAACACAAGTAATGATTGACCACCAGTGTATATTATGCTTAAATAGCTTGGAATAATAGCCAGCAGATCAATGATGCCAAGAAAGCTAAAGACATACTTCCAAGGCTTTTCTATGCTTATCAACCGTAAGATGTATTCGATCGTAAATACAAATGTAAAAAGCCACTCTAATTGCGAAAAAAGAGGACCGTAAAGGTTATGCCAGCGCTCAATACTGTCTAGCATGACAATTACGATGCTGGCAATAATTAATACGAGTAGCGACACATCAAAAGCTTTTCCGGCGGCAGTGTTCGACTCGTAGATAATTTCATGGAGCCGCAGCCTCCACGTTTTATCCTTACCATTCATCATAAGCAATACTTTTTTACATTACCTCGAAATTAAAGAGAACGACAAGTTGAAACTCATGAATGTTTTTGTATTGAATTAATAAAGGTATTTGAAGCCTTACATGTAGGATGCCTTATTTCTTCACCTGTCTCAACACCTTTTTAAAACTCCCCTACAAATTCTCCAAATTCTCGAAAATCTCCTCCAAAAGCTTCAAAGGGCCGCCTTAAGAGTGTGGTGGATGTTGATAAGGTAATCGTAGATCCATACTTCTTTTGTTTGTAGTTTTTCGCAAATTAATTACGCATCCCTCGTTGATGCTCTCTTTCGTCCCCGGTTATACTACGTCTTTAACTAACCCAGGCTGATTTGGTTTTTATGATTTTGGTAAAAGCGTCTCCAAAAGGATCAAAGCTCACTTCCTGCTGTTTTGCTGTCATTTCGCTGCAGCATTCACTATAAAGTGCTCATCTGCTGCAGGCAAATATTCAATATACTCAACTCTTGTTTTCAATTTTTAGCTAATCCTTTCATTCCCGATTTCACTGCCGATACGCTTGAAAAAGAATCCGCTCGTCTTTGGCTTTCATGAGCTTACCCAAACAAGGTAAGCTAACTGTGTTCTGCTTATTATGGGGAATAAAATTTGTGGTGAATAGATATAAAATGCAGACAAATAATAAGGGTAAGCTATGTTCAATTTCAGCAAAAGCAAGGGGAAAGCAAGGGATATTGTTGTGGTAGGAGCTTCGGCGGGGGGTGTAGAGGCTTTAAAGCAGTTTGTGAAAAGTCTTCCGAAAGACTTTAAAGGCTCTATTTTCATTGTTTTACATATACCCTCCTACTCCGAAACCCGGTTGCCTTGGATACTTGAAAAGGCTTGTAATATTGAGGCAGTGCTCCCGCTTGATGGAGAAGAAATTGAACCTGGAAAGATCTATGTAGCGCCAAACGATCATCATATGCTTTTACAGGAAGGCAAGGTTGTCGTAAAAAGAGGACCTAAAGAAAATCGCTTCCGCCCTGCCATTGATGCCTTGTTTCGGTCAGCGGCTTACGTGTATGGATCAAGGGTTATAGGGGTTATCTTATCAGGTTTATTAGATGACGGAGCATCTGGGCTTTGGACAATTCAACAACAGGGTGGAATAACCATTATTCAGAAACCTGAAGATGCTGAACAACCGCAGTTACCTAAAAATGTGCTGCAATATGTTACACCCGACTATATCGTAGATGCAACTGATATGGGGCCTTTAATTGCAGGCCTTATAAAAGAGTTGCCGCACAATAAAAATAAGTTGTCGAAAGAGGAACTGAGTAGGCTGAAGTCGGAGGTTATTATTGCTACGAGAGACAATGCTTTCGAAATGGGCATAATGGAAATGGGAGAGCTTAGACCTTTTACGTGCCCGGAATGTGCTGGCACATTGGTACGCCTGAAGGAAGCTGATATGATACGTTTTAGATGTCATACTGGCCATGCGTATACAGCAAGTTCATTAGCGTCGGAAGTAACCGAAACTGTGGAAGCGAGGTTATGGCAATGTATGCGGGCTCTTGAAGAAGTGAATATGTTAATGAATAACATTTCGGATCATTATAAGGAGCTGCATAAGAATGAGGATTCTAAGCTTTATATCGAAAAAGCAAAACATGCAGCAGATCGTGCCCGTACCATTCATGATCTTGTTCTTCAGCATGAGCAGTTTAGCGAAGATAGCCGTTTGAACAAGAAACATAAATAATATAGGTAAGCATCTTACAGCTTCAGCTTCCGTTGTTGATGAGTAGATGTTTTTGCTAACTAACGTAAAACAGTAATGAACGAAGGCCCTATAATAATTATAGATGCGGACGACAAATCAAGGCAGTTTTATGCGAACGTTATTAAAACAATAGACGTTCATAATGAGATAAGATTTTTTGAAAATGGTCTGAGTGCTTTGGATTATCTGTACACTACAACCGAAAAACCGTTTATCATTCTTGCTGAGGTAAACTTGCCGGGGATGAACGGGCTGGAACTAAAAGAGACTATAAACAATGATGAGCAGTTGAAAGACAAGGGAATTCCATTTGTTTTTATTTCTACAGATACCAGTGCTGAGGCAATTCGTACAGCGCACAAATTGAATGTGCAGGGCTATTTTGAAAAGCCAGGCGAATTAGCATATGTAGAACAACTGATGGTGAGAATATTTGAGTATTGGGAACTGTGTAAACACATAAACAATACGTAACCCTTTTCCTTGTAGCGCACTTGCGTAGATAATAAATTAATTTTTGGATAGAGGTGTTCTTTATCCTGATTAAGCATTGCCTGATCGTTGTACGATGGTTCATCATCTATTAATAAAATGCTCCCGCGAATCATGGTTGTTTTCGGTTTAATCGACAGGTTTTAAAGGGGTAATAATATCGTAAATACAGCTCCTTCCCCAGGTTCCCCTTGAGCTGAGATAGAGCCGTTATGTCTTTCTACAATTTTTTTACACAATGCGAGGCCGAGTCCCGTTCCCTCATATACGTCTGCAGGGTTAAGTCTTGTAAATGAGTCAAAGATAGAGGCAGCATATTCCTGTGGAAAGCCAATACCATTATCGGAAAGATTAATTTTTACAAAGTCCTTTTGATCTTGTTTCAAATAACCACAGGTAATATTGATGCGTGAGGCTCTTCGGCTTTAGAGAACTTGAGCGAATTGAGGATCAAATTGTAAAAGAGTTGGTACATTAGAATTTCACTAGCTGTTATAGTAGGCAATTCTGTTACTACGATAGAAGCGTTTTTTTTGCTTATCAGCAGTTCAAGATCCAGTTCAATATTTTGCAGTATCTTATTTAGATCAAGTGGTTCAAACAGCTGTTTGGAATTACCGAGTTTAGAATAATTTAACACCCCTTCAATCATTGAAAACATCCTGTCCGTTGCAACACTTATTCTATTTAAATAGGTCTGCGCTTTTTCCGGCAGGATGTAGGAAAAATCCTCTATTATCCGGTTATTAAAGGTCTTGATTTTTCTTACAGGTTCTTTCAAGTCATGGCTGGCAACGTGCGCAAATTGCTGAAGGTCTTCGTTTGAACGCTGCAACTCCACAGTTTTTTCTTTTACCAGTTTGCTCAGTTTTTCTGTAAACATTTTCTCCTCCGTAATATCCAAAGTGATACCTACCATTTTTTGCGGTTCCCCATTCTCGTTGTACACAAACCTTCCTACTGATCTAATCCACCTAATATCACCATTAGGCTTTTGGGTGCGGTATTCAGTGGAATAAACAGAATCTCTATCCAGTGCTCTGTCGAATGACGCATCCATGTATGCCCGATCGTCTGGGACAATCCGCTCCTTTAAGCTTTCAAGGGAAACAGGTTCGTTTTCAGTATAGCCAAAATGAGCTTTGTGTTGGGCCGTACACGAATATTTCCCGGTTTTAAATTCATATTCATAGGTACCCAGTTTTCCTGCCACAAGGGCTAGTTGCAAATGATCTGCAGCATTTTTCGCTGCCTCCTCTGCTTCTTTCAAAGTCTGAATGTCTGTTGCCGTACCAAACCAGCCAAGTACATTTCCTGCATCGTCTTTCAAAGGCACGTTACGCCCAATAAACCAACGGTGTTCACCCCTTGCGTTTCGTAAACGGTACTCTGCTTCAAATATTTTGCCTTCGGCTAACGCCTTTTTCCATTTTTCTGTGGAACTAGCTGCATCGGTTGGCTCTACTATTTTCTGCCAGCCCAGCCCTTCAGACTGCTCGTATGTAAGCCCGGTGTATTCGAACCAGCGCTTGTTAAAGTAATTCGCCCTGCCTTTACCATCATTGGTCCAGACAAGCTGGGGTATGGCGTTTGTAAGAGTCCGTAACCTTTCTTCTGACTGCCGTAACCTATTCTCAGCACGAGCTCTCTCAATACGACTGAAAACCCTTGAAGTAACTTCCCTTACAAGATCCACTTCATCTTCACGCCACTCCCTAATTTCTGAACGGGCGACGGTGAGCAGAAAGCTCCACCTTCCATCCTGGTGCTGAGGCATACCTACAATTGAACCAAAGCCAGAGCGCTTGCCGAAAATTGCCGTATTTATCAGCGGACTATTTTCTGGGACATTGATCACTGCAATCTTGCCTTGGCTAAAATGCTGCCTTCCTGCTTCCGTAAGGATCTCAGAAATAGCATGCACGCCGAGCAAAGCCGGCCAATGTTCGTCACGTCGCCACTCGTAGACGACCTCTATGCTGTTGACGTCCTCATTAACACTCGCAAAGCTGCACCTGGATAGTTTGAGATAATTAGCGAGCCGTTCGCCAGCACGCCTCATTAGCTGATCAACTGTTAGCAACGGGGCAAATTCCACGTTTATCTCTGCCAGAAAAGCAAGGTTTGCCTCGCGGCACTTACGATCAGTAATGTCGCGGGCAATAGTTGAAATGCCAATAACTTCTCCTGAAGCGTTCAAGACTGGGGACATTACTATTTCCAAATTTATGCGCCGTCCGTCTTTTTTTACTCTGACTGTCTCAAAAACCCCCACTTGCCTGCTCTGTTCAATCTTATCAATTTTGTCCACAATCAGCATAAGATCCTGGTCAAGGGTCAGCATGGTCAAATTCTTGCCAATTGCTTCGGATGCCGAGTAGCCGTATAGATTTTCGGCTGCTTTATTCCAACTGGTAATTATCCTGTCTAAATCAATCGTAACAATAGAATCCCCCAATGTCTCAACAATTGAAGCAAGGAAGAATTTCGTTTCCTCCAGCCGCCTTCTTTCTGTAAGGTCGCGCATGATCTTTACGAAGCCCAGCAATCTCCCCTCAGCATCGCGAAGGGGACTTAAAGAACCTGAACCCCAAAAACGGGAACCGTCCTTGCGAATATGCCATCGGTCATTTATCGCACGACCCTCTTTGTCTGCTATCTGCGCTTCAGATACTGGAGCATTGTTATCCAGGTCGCCAGGCGTAAAAATGATATCCCCTGACTGCCCGATCATCTCCTGCTCCAAATAGCCCATCATTACTTCAGCCCCCTCATTCCAGCTTGCTACACGACGATGTTTATCGAGAGTAAAGATTGCGTAGTCCCTTGCACTCTCAAGCATCAAGCGCAAGTATTCTTCCGATTTACGCTTCAGCTTGTCAACGGGATCCACAGAGGGGTCTAGTTCCATAGTAATTCTTCTTTATGTTGAAATTTTTTGATCCAGTACTTTCCAGGCTATACGACGCTTTTTAGAAATTAGACTCTTTTAAAAATTCGTTGCCCTTTTATCGGATACTTGCGAAAACTAATGCCTTAATAATAATTAAAACAACCTATAATTGAATGACCTCGATATCTGCCTCTTCGGTTTTTTTAATAACTAAACGACCAAGATTATAATAGCCAGATTTTGCAAAAAAGGCGCGTGAGAGCTTATATGGACCGCTTGATTAAGTTGCCATTAAAACTTACTCTCGAATGCGGGCCAACAAGATGCTATTCGTTCCCCATGGCACAACCGGAGCTGCTTAAAGTATTAGTGATGACTAAAAAAACAAAATATAGAAAGCTGATTTAAACATGCGGCGGGTTATTCTGAGCAATAGTAAATTTATCTCCATCAGACAAAATATGTGTTCTTAAATTTCGGATGGTTACAGGTTTATCACTCGTAAATTCATCTATACTAACTTCAGAAACATGAAATCCCTCAATAATGATGATCGTTCCCGTACCTACAACTTCTGCATCCAACCCATTACGAACGATCATTGCGGTATCTTCTTCAATACCCATCCCTATACAAGTGGGGTTTGTAGCGACCACTTGCGCCATGCGAACGAACCTTCCCCGTTGCACAAAGTGAGTATCTATGCACACGTCCTTTAAAAATTCAAGACCTGTCGTTATTTTTATCATTCCCCCCAATTCCTGCACTTCATCGTTTCCTGCGTAAATCATCGGTGTTGACATTGACATAGCTCCGGCACTTGTGCCTGCTATTACAATCTTGTCGTTGATATAACGATGTTTTAAAGCTGTTAGAAAGCGAGTACCCCCATACAGGTAGGTATATTTCAACTGGTCTCCGCCGGCAAAGAATATCCCATCTGTTTTTTCCATTCTTTCAACAAGCGCCTCGTCATCTAAAACGTCCTGGCGGTGCGTATGATGAATGTGCCCAACCTTAAATATGTTACACTCCTCAAATGCTTTTCGATAATCCTCAAACGATTCATCGCCCTCGGTACTTGCACTTGTAATCACTTCAACCTGCGGATCTTCTTTGCCTGTTAAGTGGATAAAGGACTTTAAAACCTGCAGACGTTCGAAATCACTGGGCGTTTGTTTCTTTTTTGCTTTCTGCTCACCTTTGTTTTCCGCTCCGCCAATAATTAATAACGTACCTGCCGGTACCGGACACGCACTTTTATTGTCTTCTGCCATTGCTTATGATTTGATTATATTAGATATTATTTACAATTATTGCACCACCTGCACCTACGGCTCTGTCGCATCTACTATTGATTGTTATCTTGTATACCAAGGCTATAAGATTTTTCATATTAAGATTAATTGTATCATTACCAGATTAATGGTTTACCTTTAATCACTCCTCTTCTGTTATACTTGCTAATTGTGCAAATAAAAGTTGACTGGAATCAGCTTAAAAAAAGTCGCTTTTATGGATAATACAATACCCTTTCCTTCAGGTTTTCCCTTGCATGAACTTCCCGAACTCACTGACGAGGTTCTCTTTGCGTTTCATTTGCAAATAGACAAAGTGCTCTATTTAAATGCAGCTTTTGAGAAAGTTTGGAATGTCTCGCGCGAATTTATCGGTTGTAACCTATCGCTGCTTTTTGATACCATCCATCCTGACGACAGGGAGCTTGTTAAAGATTCTTTTACTAAGATTAAAAGTGACAGGCAAAATCAAAAACTTGAGTTTCGTATACTACTCCCCCCCGAACAACAGCAAAAATGGATACGACTGAAGGCGTACGCTTCTGAAAAAAGCAATAAAGAAATTATTGTGGGCGTCGCTGAGGATATTACCGCAGATAAAGATTACAACGATACCCTTCATAAGTTTTCAGATAAGAAAAATTCTATTCTACATATACTTTCGCACGATCTGTTGGGTCCGTTAGGAAACATCGAAATGTCATCATTAATGCTTTCAGAAGAAACTAAGATCAGTAGCGATGAGTCAGTAATGGAACTGGTTGATACGATTAAGAGAAACTGCAAAAAGGGTGTCACCATGATACGTGATCTCATTAATGATGAGTTTTTAAATTCAAGCGAAGCGAGCCTGGTAAAGCAACGAGTAGATCTTGTGGAAAGAATAAATAATGTTATTGATAGTTGCAGAAGTCACCGATATCTAAACCACCGCAACTGTTTGAATTTGTAACGTGTTCAGAAACATTATTTGTTACTATTGATGACAATAAGTTTATGCAGGTCATTACTAACCTGTTATCAAATGCCTTAAAGTTTACTCCTGATTCTGGTAATATCCGGATTAGCGTTGAAGACAAAAACGACAATATTTTGATAAAAGTACAGGATACCGGCATAGGTATACCTGCCCATTTACAGCCTTTTTTGTTTGATAAATTTACCAAAGCAGGAAGGCAAGGCATTCACGGAGAACCCAGCGTTGGTTTGGGAATGTCAATTATTAAAACAATTGTTGAATGGCATAACGGGCAGATTTGGTTTGAAAGTACAGAAGGTATTGGTACTACTTTTTATATTGAAATATCTAAAGATAATTAGTTGAGGATTTGAAGCTTCAAAGGATAAAGCAGAAACTTCTGCATACTTAAAAATGAAAACAAACTTTAGTCGTGCGAACCTCGGAAACCTATAACCTAATATTTTGTAATAGCATAATTAATTAGTTATAAGAGGCCCGGTTGGCAGTATTAAGTAGCTGACTAAAGAGAGGCAAAAGCACAAATGGTAGTAGAGCTATTTGAGTCATTATTGAAAAATATAGTATCAAATGCCTGTTCTTAGTGCAAAGTATGTGCAAATAAAAAAAGGGCCCAGAACTATAAGTTCTAAGCCCTTGATAAGTCGGGGCGGCAAGATTCGAACTTGCGACCTCCTGCTCCCAAAGCAGCTTGAAAATCAGCTCATTGTACACCTTTTTTTACTTATTCTTTCGCTTATACACTTTTGGGTGTTTAAATTGGTGTTTTTTTATTTTATCAAAGCTAGTATTTCCATAGATTTTACTGAAACAACAGGATCTCTGGAGTGTGCACTGTGATTAGTTCCACCTTAAAATGCTTTTTACCCTGTATTTGTGTTGGCTTGGATGACACCTTGAAGGACAAGTCTCGAAACTCGTTGTAGATGGACTTTTTATCACTTTTGCTGTCTTTGCCTAAATGCTGTAGGAAGCTTATTCCCTTGTTTTGTAACACGTAATCAAGCGTCTTTAAATCATCTACAGCAGTTGTGATTTTTGCTACTAAGTCATCCTCTAAATCCTGCTGCAAATCATGCCTTACATAAAATCCTCCCTTATGTGGTATCATTTCACTTATGAACCATATTTCAAAATCAAGTTGAAGTTCTCCTAACTCCTTGTATGCTTTCAATAAATCTGTATCATCCTCCATTGTACTTGCTGAGATGCCACTATTTAAATAATGTGCCTTATCTTTTAACGAGTAGTGTTTTCCTGAATATACCTCATACAGAGCCTCAATTGCTGCCTTAGTTAAATTAGGTTCTTTGTTAATTAAACTTGCAGCACTCCACTTCTTAACTCCTACTTCATACGTTATAGTTTCAATTTCTCCTGACACATTCTTTTCCTGGCCAATGTATTGTGTCAATTCTTCTAAGGAGGCTCTAAAACCCTGCGTTTTGATTTCAGATTGCCATTTACTTATTATCTGAAAGAACGTCTTTGTTGCATTGGCTGCATTAATGATAACCGTCTTTCTATAGTCATAGTAAGTAATAGTGTTTAGAGTTGCATTAGCAAATTGGTCATGTAAACAAGCCCACAGTATGTAAGGTGAAAGGAAGCTACCAAAAGATGGATTTTTATGATTTAGTGCGACAGCCTTACTATGGAGTAGTAAATATTCATGTTGATTATGATACCAGAAGCCAAATTCTTCTTTGTCTTTTAATATTGCAGTTGACGGAGGTTTCTTTATATCTGTTTCCATGTCCGCAACGAAAGCAGCAATTTCACTTACTTTTCCTGTGTACTTTTTAATAACTGCATCATAGTGACTATTTACTTTTCTATGTTCAATAAAATCTTTGCTATGAAATAATTTTGGATAGCTCCTTGAGTTACCAAGCAACTCTACAGGCTCGTGAATAAATACATGTATATCTCCTCCATTTCTTAATCTACCAAACGCTTGCACGATTGAAGGTATTCCATCAGAAAAGGTACCATAATGTCTGTACTTGATTTCTTTTTTTATAGCAGGTATGATAATAAACAAGACATGATCGGCCTTATCTATATTAATACCAGTTTTGAAGGTGGTTCCAATGTTATTTTGATCTTGCTGGTATAAGACTTGAGTATCTGTAGTGCAGAGATTTATAGCTTCTAATGACAAAGATGGATCAGTTTTGTGAGGCTTGTCTATCACATTTTTGCCATAACTGTTTACTGCAATATTTTTTGCTAATCCTTTGGTTCCTGTTATAATGCTAAGAGGAAGGTCCTTTGATTTATAATTTTGTATTATGCTGTCTACTGCATTCATAAGCTTTTTGCTCGTAGAGTTATAGGCGCTATTAAAGACGTGTAAGTGAATTTTAGCTTGTATATCATTCTTTGTTCTTGCTAATTCATATACTTTAATTTCTTTCTTCGTTAACAATGACGCTGCCTTGATTACTGGTATTGTTGCTGGTGTAAAGGTTGCACTTGATATAAATACCTTCTTTATGCTGCCTTTCCATCTCAGCAAGTTTGGTATTAGTAGCGACCTAAAGTTTTTTACCCCCTCATGAATTTCATCAAGGAATAAAACTACCTTTTTGTGTTCTGTTGCTTTAAGAAGATGGCTTAAATATAATTTTTTCACGAAACTTTGCTCCCCTGCGTCATCCCCTGAATTAGCTAAGAGAGTATTAATGGTCATAATGTGAACCCGAACCTTATAAGGTATTGTCTTAGCAGTTTCCTTTTTTTCCTCAAGGGAGGTGCTTCCTGAAAACGTAGCTCGAAATACTTTATTTAAACCAGAATGGAGAAAGAGCTTTCCTGACTTAGTAACTTTTTTAATGTGTTCAGGTAATTCTATTTCTACCAACGGAAAACTATCAGTTACCCACTTGTCGTCTTTAAAAACCAACTTTATGAAAGGACTGCATACGATTACGTAGTAACCTGAGTCATAATAGTCCTTAATCAACTTGTAGTTCAAGGTAGTTTTCCCTTTGCCCACTTGGAAGTTAAATACTACAGTTTCTTCCTTCTGTAAATCAAGAGTTCCTAAGTGCTTTACCTGCTCAATGTATTCTTCAATCTTTCCTAACGAAAGCATCTCTCTTGAAAATACAAAGTCATTCTTAGGGAAATATTCCTCCTTCAACTCAAAGTAGTCTATGTTCTGTTGTCTGACTTTGAAGGCAGGCTTTGTGAATTTAATCTCTTCCAAAAGATAGTGATTATGGATGAAGTGCTTTACACTAAAAATAAACACTTTTTTGCTTGTGCTAACGCTTCTGTTTCATAACCAACTTCTTATAGGGGTTCGTATTGGAATGTAAGCATTGTAAGGATTATACTGTATACACTTTTACACTAAAAAATACAACTTATATCTAGCGCTTTAATATTACTCTTTCTATACCTCCTCACTCTTAAATCTGTAATACTCACTTTCTTTTCCAAATATCACCTTATACATGGCGTTCTCTAGCTCAACGATAGTTTTATCAGAAATTGTGTCGATTTCATTAGCAGAAAATTCAATAGTAACAAAATCATTTTGATTTAAGAGGATGTTTGCCTCGGGGGTTAATTTTGGAGAGGCTGGAGTGTTTTTTTCATTGAATATTATTGCAAATCGACCCAAAACATTTCCAGTCTTTGGCACCTTCATAATAATACCAACTTCAAGGCTGCATGAATGGGTCCTGTTAAATAGATAGTAGTTAGGGATAATCTCATAAGCAACATCGCCAACTTTAACTGTAAATCCTATTAATAATTCAAAGTCTCCTGTAAATGGATTAATAACCTGCACTGCATCATTAGAAGCTCTTATAGCTAATCCGTCATCGTTTTCTAGGTAGTAGACCGGTCTATAAGCGTCACCAGTGTTTTCAAACTCTTTCCACTCAATACTCAGCAGGTGAAGATCAAAATCATTCTTAAGAAAGAAGTAGTAGAAGTAGCCTATGAACTTCTTTTGTATCTCAGATTTACAGAGTCTTAAAACTCTATCAAACTTTAATTCTGCTTCCTTTCTGACAAGTACATATAAATCCACGAGCTGCATGTTGAGATGAGTTGTTGGGTCTTAAGATAACAAATTCATGACTACTTCACCTAAAAGCACTTTATATAGCGTGAATTTTGCTATCATGACAAAGTATGAGTTGTGAAGCTGAAGGTTGCTCCAATATAAGAATCGGGGGAAATTCAATTAGTAGAGGACTGTTGTACATATTAAAAAAGGACAGCCTAAGCTGCCCTTTGATACGTTAACTCAAATAATCATTATAAACATTAGAAAGTACTTAAAGTAAAAATCTAAAATCTAAAAAACCTATTAAGCGTTCGAAAATCAAAAATGTACCTTCAATTCTTAGAAACAAAATATAAAACAGGAAGAGTTAACGCAACACCTTTCCACTTAACGTATCTGTCTTTGGTTCATGAATTTTGTAAGAATGTTTCCACTATACGCAGCTTTTGAGAGTTAGAAAATTGTTTTAAATAGACTTCGGGTACGAAATGATGGTTATTAGGAATATTCATTTAAAATAATATTTTCGATACTGCTGTAAATATTCTGCGGGCCATGGGAAACTATCTCTGTATCAAAATACACTATGAGTCTCAATTTTGCATCCTCCTCTTTAATACTTCTAGTAGGTAACGCCTGTACACAATCTTATTCACATTGCTACCTATCTAGCAGAGTAACTTTGCACGGTAACTATTTATTTGCTTGCTTTGCGTAGTGCCTTAAAAGCTTTGACCTCTATGATAAACCAAACGGTTAATTATGGACAAACAAAAGCCCCCTAGACACAAAAAAGGCCTTCCGGAGTGGATAAGCCTAATCTTAAGTCTCACAATCATTTTAGAGCATGTTGTAAATATCGTTGGCGCGATCTACAAGCTTTAAAAGTGACTGAGTAAACAAAACCGTTACGAAAGTAGCGGTTTTTTATTTTCTAGTCAACAAATGTGTAATCATAACAGAGACAATAATCGTAAGCCTTAAGAGAATTATCTAGGCAGAGGAGAGATAAAATGCTATTTTTAGAATAGTACTATGATCACACTGTATCAATATAATGAACTGTCTGAGGATGAAAGGAAATCACTTTTATGGTCAGAAGGAGCATTTGTGGGTGAAAGAGCTGTTGGTAATTTAAGGGTAGCTCTTTATCAGCTTTACTCTTTCTATGTGGAGGTTTATTATGATGATAATGAGATTGAGAGTGTGCGTTCGTTCTGTGATACTAGTCAGCTTGAGCCTTACTTAAAGGATATAGATATAACCAGCGTTAGAGACCTATAAGTCTTCCCACTAGCCATCCTATTACCAATGCTGCTATAATTAAAAAAAATAGCCGTGCTTATCCTGCCTGCCCTTTCAATCTGCTTCTGTAAATCCTGTATCTGGTTTGTATAACCCTGCTTCACTTCTTTAGCAGCTAGTAGCTGCTGGTTCAGCACATTTACATCCCTCTCATTTGCCTTCTGCAGATTCTGTAGGTTTGTGTCTAAGTTTTCAACCTGCTTGCTATAGTTAGCCTCTAGTTGCTTTGTAATATCCTTAAGCAGTTTGCTTTTGAGTTCTGTGTTGGGCGACAGTATTATTATATATCTCTTTAAGGTACCTAGCCAATTCAGTAGGTGTAATAAACGATTATCAGCTACTTTTTGAAGGAGGGGCACGTTCTAACTATGTCCCGGAGAGCAGTGATAAAATGGATATTCAGTGAAAGTGCGGTTTCTGCTATTACAAGACTATCAAATATTTCTAAGTTCTCAGCATCACCTCTGCACCAGCAAGTCGCTTTAAAGCATTTTCTATTCGATAATTCGAGAGTTAAAAAGAGATAAAAAACTTCAAATAAAGAGAACGTTAACCCCTATCTGCTGCGAATGATATCTCTCAGTTTTACCTTTGCCCTTGTGTACTGCGATTTACTTGTGCTCTCCGTTATTCCCAATTTTCTGCCTATTTCCTGATGTGTTAAACCACCCACTGCATATAAGTTGAAAACGGTTTTACATCCTGGACTTATGGTATGAGAGGCCTTTAATAAATCCTTGGCATACAGTGTTTCAAGTACATTGAAGTGCTTTGCTACCAATAAATTTTCCAATCCTTCAAAATCCACAATGTGAACCTTTTTGCGCTTGACATGCTCAATGGAGACATTTGTAAAAATCCTTCTTACCCAGCCTTCAAAAGATCCATCTCCTCTGTATTTGTGCAGGTTAGTAAATAACCTGGCAAAACCATCCTGTAAAATGTCTTCGATGTCAACATCATTTTTTGTAAATCGCAAGCATATATAGCGCATTTTAAAAAAAAACTTATCATAAAGCATTTTCTGACTCCTTCTATCTGCGCTAATACACTTTCTGATCATCAGTGTCTCACTTATTCTATCCTTTGTCATAATAATATTTTAGCAGCTACCGCAGCCACGTATGAAATTTCAAATTGGGAAGATATAGAGATAAAAAAATGGCTAACCTTTAATAGAGCCTTTAATCTTTTTAATTTGCATTATTGACTGATCACTAATACAGCAAATCTATTAAGAGGTAGAGAAGTCTTTATAATTCTTCCAAATAAATCTCCTTTCCATCTTTTAATGCCAGTAGGTTCAGCTGTTCTTTAAAAAGAATACAACAAGTGTTTAAAACTAGCTTTTCGTTTGGTAAAACTGTTATCTCAGCTCTTTGATGGTGAATATGACACAGCTGCGA
>NZ_BJYT01000034.1 GCF_007991655.1 Segetibacter aerophilus | reverse complement strand
GTTTTCGGAATTAGTATTTCAATTAGACTTTTGTACTACTGTGTTGAAGGACAGCGGAGCCTCTATGCTTTGAGTGTTTTTCGGCTCTGTTTCATTTCGCCCGACAAAAAAGAATAAGCATGAAATACAACTGTTGAAGCCACAGTAGTACTTAGCTCAATCAGTGAATAATGAAAGGAACGGGGCGTTATCGTTCCTTTCTTGAATTTTTTTTGGTTACTTTCTTTGTTTCAAGACAAAAAAAGTGACAAGCTGCACATGGAACTTTTCGGAAAAAAGGGAATCGAATTGACATAAGTAAATATGCAAGCATTTGTACTTTAATTTTCTTTAGAATATTTTTTTTTGCTTGCCCCCAAAACAAAAAAAGGCCTCCGAGACGAGAGGGCCTGTTTTCGGAATTGGTATTTCAATAATGCTTTTGTACCGCTGTATCTCGAGATCTTACTTTAAACCTTTTTGCCATAATTATTCCTGTTTCTTTAAACTTAGTGCAGTAACAATAATGGCTGCGCCAAAAAAAGAAAGAATTAAAAAAGAGGTTTTCAAGCTGGTGAAGCCTGCAATGAAACCAATGATAGGCGGGCCAATTAACAGGCCAATCATACCGATGGAAGAAACGGCAGCAATGGCCACAGGCGGCGGCAGAATTTTGGATTTACTTGCAGCACTAAAAACAAGCGGAACTCCCGGCGATACGCCCATTCCAACCAATAGTAATCCTAATGTTGCCGGCAACAAATAGGGAAAGAAAACGGTCGTTAACAAGCCCGCTGTTGTAAAAACGCCACACCAAATAATGATCTTTTTAAACCCAATACTTTCTGTGAGCCAATCTGTAATAAAGCGGATGGCAGTCATCGAGATCATAAAAGCAGTGTAGCCAATTCCAATAAATGCTGGTTCGGCTACAACAACTTTCTTAAAGTAAATTCCGCTCCAATCAAACATTGCTCCCTGGCAAATCATAGAGCAAAAGGCAATAATACCCAACCCCCAAAAAGCCCTGTCAGGTTTGGTAAAAAAAGGACGGTTTTCCTGTTTCTTCAAAGTTTCTCTCAACAGGTAAGGCGAGCAAAGTATAAAACTAAAAAGAGCTATTCCTGCAATTAGTAAAAAGTGTGATGGGACAGGAAAGTCTTTTCCAATGAGATAGGTGCCTAGCGAAGCAGCTCCCAGGCCGGCAATGCTCCACATCCCATGAAAAGAGGAAATGATTGTTTTGCTATACAGTTTCTCCAGCTCCAATGCCTGAGTGTTGATAGCTATGTTCATCATGTTTCCCGCAGAGCCAAAGAGGAAAAGACAGATCGTTAATTGCCACACGAATTGTGAAAATCCTATCCCTAGAAAAATAAAACAATACAACGTCGACGCACCCATAACTACTTTGCGGCTTCCTATCGTCGAGGTGAGGTAGCCAGAAAAAGGCAGGGTGATAAAAGAGCCGACCGGCATGGCCAATAGAACAGCTCCGAGTGTAGTTTCCGACAGGCCCAGTTGCTGCTGTATATTCGGAATACGCGATGCCCACGAAGCAAAGATGAACCCGTAAAAAAAGAAAAATAAACTTATTCTAACCCGTCTTGCTGTAAGAGACTTTTGATCTGTGTCCATCATGGTTTGTAAATACTCTTGTTACCAAATAACCCGCTTGCTTTAAAATTGGAGGAATGAGTTTGCCAGCATTTAAACAAGCTCAACATTGTTGTGTCACTCTCTTGGACTGCAAATAATGTCTCAACCTTTCTTATTGTCTGTCGCTTCATCCTCTATTCTTTGTTTCATAATTATTCAAACGTTTTATTCCTGATTTGTTTCCACTTCCGCTTGATCCTTCATATTGACATTCACAAGAGACACTCCTGCAAAAATCAATAGTGCCAACATGATTTTTATAACCGTTATGCCTTCTCCAAAAAACAATGCAGCAATTACAGCAGCAAAGACCGGCTGAGTGTAGATGTAGGTACCGGTTGCTGAAGAGCCAAGTACTTTGATGCTATAAATGTTTAGGAGGTAAGCAAAGAAAGTTGCCCCTATCGCAATAAATGCCAGGGCTATCCATTGAGAGGAATTAACCGTGTCCCATTTTACTTCAAGAAATTGGTTCCACCCAAAAAGAAGGATCATCACCGTGCCAAGCGTAAAGACCCAACGCAATACATGAATGGGAGAATAAGATTTCATCAGCGGCCTCACCAACACAAGAAAGAATCCGTACGAGATGGCGTTTATCAGAACCAACGTATCCCCGAGCATGATATCGCTTCCATTGCCTGTCGACTCTTTTGTACTGATCAGTAAAGTGCCACCCGCAATAGCTAAGATCAATCCCGCAATTTTATTTCTAGTAAGCTGCTCCCTCAAAAGCCACGCTGCAATAATGGTTATAAAAACAGGTGTTCCGAGACTCAATAGCGAAGCGTGAATAGAAGTCGTAAGCGATAGCCCTTTAATAAAAAGCAGCTGGTTGATAACGATACCGGTTGCAGCACAAATAACAAAACGACCAAGGTCTTTTTTGCGAATACCTGGTGTTGAAGGTTTCATTAAATAAAGTCCCCAAAACATGGTAACACTTACTAATGCACGCAAGACATTCAAACCAAAAGGTTTTATAATAGAAGGAGTTACCAGTTTTACAATACTGTAGTTTGCTGCAAAAATGAGATTGGCAGACATAGCGGCAACATGAGCCTTAACATTACTATTCAAACCTGGCGGGACTTTTAATCATGAAAACTACTGTTGTTTATCTTGTTTTAATATGTGCATTTTTATTAATAATTGCGCCACATAAAAACTTTCCATGAAGGAGAGTCATAAATTGGGATTGAGTGTGCGTACAAAATCCTCCACCACAGCTTTGTAAGACAGCATTTCCAGTTGAGGAAGCTTATACTCAAAACGCTCCGCCCGATCCAGCAGTTTTTGTAATGAGAAATCTTGTTGAGATACAGAGACCGCCCATCTCTGTTGTTCAAAATGTTTAGCCAAATACTCTTGCTCGGTTTGGCCCGGCGTGGGAATTAAGATTGACCTTTTTTGAAGTTTACAAATGTCCATTAAAGTGGTATAGCCGCTGCGGCTTATGATCAGATCACTAGAAGAAAAAGCCGCTTCAAGTTCTTTAGAAGCTAAGTGATTTTTTACAGTCACATTTCCTCTTACGGTTGGAAGTTTCTCATGCCCAGGTAATCCCCTCACAAACAGCACAACGCCCGAAAAAGCATCCAGTTCTGCAAGCATTTTTTTTTCAAGTAAGGTTCTTTGCGGTTCAGGTCCTGATAGGATGACCAGAAGATCATACTTTGTAACATAATCAGCCTGTTTTCTCAGCCGGCTTAATCCGCCTAGATATTCAACAGGTAGTTTCGGAGGGTATTTCGGATGGGACAATTCACCTCCAAGATTAACCTGCCCCTTTTCATCCGGAATCCAACAAGCAGTAAAATTCTGTATGAGCGAGTAATTCAGTTGCTGCAAAATCCTTTCAGCCAGAGCAAATGGCGCTTTAATTAATAGTTGATGAGTTATAAAAATGCATGGTATTCCACCGTGTTGGAAACCATAACGGTTGTCAGAAATAACAGCATCAACCGGCGTATGAGCTAAGAACCTTTTTAGCCACCTTTTCTCTTTTGTAATAACACGAAAAATTTTCGGAAGTTGAAGGATAATTTTTGATGAAAAAAAACGTTCAGTACTAGAATATTTGATACGGTAGCCTGGCAGGTGTACAAAAGCAAGATCTGGGAACTCTTGTTTTAACAAATTTTCCTGTACGCCTTCTGCAGCAATAATTACTTTGCAACCTAATTTTAGTAATTCGGTAATAAGAGGAATACATCTTGTAGCATGTCCTAAACCCCAATCAAGTGGTGCAACAAGAATTTTAATGTTAATTTTCGGTGTTATCGACAAACCTGCCCGCTTTTTGTAAAGTAAAAAAGAGAATGATTATGAAAAAGATAAATCAAATATCCGCATTATTGTTTTTTAGCCTGGCCTTAATTCTTAGCGGGTGTGGCGCAAGCAGGTCGGCTAAAGGTTGTGGTTGTCCAATGGTAAATAAAAAATCTGTAGGGTAGAGGTAACAAGAATTTGATTTCAATAGCTCAGACAATTTTATAAGTATGAAATCTGCAAAAAGGGATTTGTTAGTGTTGACAAAAAAAGTATCTATCAACGAAAAAGAATTGCAGTTGGAGGTAGAGAAGTTGCACGATTTATTGTTTCATGTTGAATCGATGGATAATTTCTGCATTGCCAATGAAATCATCGACCTGAATAAATACAAGATTATCGAAAATCCGATAAAGATTAGAAGGCTAATCAGCAGTAATAAGTTGCAGCCATTCCAATTTATCAACAATAAAAATTGACTTGATATCTATACAATAGAAAGGGACCTTTTCAGGTCCCTTTTTTATTTTATGTAATTTATAATTACACCAGTTTTGTAAGTGCTTCTCTTAGCTTTCCTATCATTTCATTTATTTCCTCTTTTTTGCAAGTGCCCACACTCAACCGGTACCATGGAGAATTTTTTTCAGCCCCAAATGCATAAAAGGGAACGACAGCTAGTTTCGCTTCACTTAGTAAATAATCTGTTACGTCTGATTGGCTCTCTAACAACTTTCCGTTTTTGACAGTCTTTCCTGCGAGGTCTAGTTTGATGGTGAGATAAATTGCAGCCTGCGGTGAAACTGCGTCTACATCAAATCCTTCTTCTTTCAGTTTGATAAATCCTTCGTAAATTCTTCTCAGTCTTTCTTCAACCTCAGCCTTAAAATGAACAAGGTATCGTTGAATGTTTTCTTTTTGTAACAGGTATTTCGCTGTAGCTTTTTGCTCTGGCATCGGGCTCCATGCACCAAGATGGCTTAGGATAGCTTTCATTTTTGCAATGATAAATGCCGGCCCTAAAGACCACCCGACGCGAACACCGGTAGCAGCAAAAACTTTAGAAATACCGTCAACAAAAATGGTATAATCCTTCATTGCAGGGTTTAAAGAAACCGGGTTGTAATGAACAGTATCTCCATAAGTAAGAGTCCAATACATCTGGTCGTACAGCACATATAATTTTTTTTCGCCTTCACTACGTCTCTTATTTTCTTTTATCACCAAGTTGCAAATTTTTTCAAGTTCTTCTTTGCGTAATGTGGTGCCTGTAGGATTTTGTGGTGAACAAAGACAGAGCAACGTAGCTCCATTAATATGAAGAGCGATGTCAGCTGCTAACGGCATAAAGTTGTTTTCAGGCTTCGCATCAATCATACAATGAACGCCTTCGGTCATATGCACGTAGTGGTTGTTATTCCACGACGGAGTTGCATAAATTACTTTATCGCCTTTATCAACAATTGTTTTAAAAATGGTATAAATAAGCGGACGGCCGCCAGCTGCAATAAGAATTTCGTTGTTGCTATAATCAAGGCCTTCCCAGTCTTTCAAAAAAGAAGAAACGGCATTTCTCAATTCTACTATTCCATCAGCTGGAGGGTAGTTAGTGTAATGACTCTTATAAGCTTCTATAATTTCATCTTCCAGTTCTTTTGGGATGGGAAATATAGTAGGGTCAAAATCACCAATAGTGAAGTTGTAAATTTTTTCTCCCTGTCGTTTTCGCTCACTAATCGCGTTTCCAAGTTTTACTATTTCTGAACCGATAAGGGTTTCAGCTAGGTTGCTTAATTTCATTGCGCAAAATTAGCAGTTGCAGGTGATAAATAGCTAAGCGTAGAAAGCGGTTTAACTACCCGAAAATAAATGACAGATGTTTAGACAGCGTACAAGGGAGTGACACAAGGATGTTGAGTAGCGGAACGCTGCCCGCTTAAAACTGAGCTTACATATTGTGGTTACCCTCGAATAAAAGAATTCACGTAGAAACAAAAAATGCTGCTAAAAGATGTAAACCTTATAGCAGCATTTGTAAAAATTACTCTTCTTAATTAGTGTTTATCTGTCGGCTTTGCTTGCTGGTCGTTGTAGGTTTTCTCAGCGACTTTCGCTTTCTCAAAATCAAGCACTACTCCGTTGATACAATATCTTAAACCTGTTGGGGGAGGACCGTC
Source organism: Segetibacter aerophilus (assembly GCF_007991655.1). GTDB lineage: Bacteria > Bacteroidota > Bacteroidia > Chitinophagales > Chitinophagaceae > Segetibacter > Segetibacter aerophilus. The sequence continues at coordinate 37,249 of NZ_BJYT01000034.1, read as the reverse complement.
TTCAAATACATGTCCAAGATGAGACTTGCACTTTCCGCACTCAACTTCGGTCCGATTCATTCCATGAGAGTTGTCGGGCAAGTATATGATTGAACCTTTACTGATAGGTTCGTAGAAACTTGGCCAACCGCAACCACTGTCGAACTTAGTATCGCTTTTAAAAAGGGCATTACCACACACAGCGCAGTAGTACGTACCAATCTCTTTAAAATTTTCAAACTTACTTGTCCCCGGCCTTTCAGTTCCTTTTTGACGTGCTACATAAAACACTTCCGGCGAAAGAACTTTCTTATATTCTTCATCAGTTAATATAGCCCTGGTACTGTCTGTTGGCGAAGAAACGGGATTATCTTTTTTAGTAGAATCCATAGTAATTTTTTTTTCTGTTTGAGAATAACAACCGTATGTAGCAAAGGTTGTGAGGATAATAAAAATCAAATTTTTCATAACGGCTGTTCGTTTTAATAGGAACGATTAAAGCTACTATAAGGCTTTAATTAAAATCTTTGGAGGCGTCTTTTACAGAAATATTAGCAAAAAACTATAAAAAAAAGAGCGCAAACTGTTAAAGGAATTTTAATAGTCAACCCTTATATTTGCTGCTCATTCAAGGTAAGTTCGATAATGTTCAATATTATTTTGTTTGGTCCTCCAGGCAGCGGTAAAGGTACACAAAGTGAAAGGCTTATTTCTAAATATGGTTTAAAACATCTTTCCACTGGCGATATTTTACGCAGCGAAATTGCAGGCCAGACACCCTTAGGCCTGGAAGCAAAAAACTTCATGGATAAGGGAGAACTTGTGCCGGACGAGGTTGTGATAGGAATGATTCGTTCAGCGCTCGAGAATAATCCCGAAGTTGCTGGTTTTCTTTTTGACGGCTTCCCTCGCACTGAGGCACAATCTGAAGCGCTGGATAACTTGCTCAAACTAAAACAAACAGAAATTGCCGTAGTACTGGCTTTAAAGGTAAGTGAGGAAGAACTCGTAAAGCGCCTGCTTAATCGTGGCCTTACCAGTGGAAGAAGCGATGATAATAATGAAGCAGTAATAAGGGCAAGAATTATAGAATATCATAAAAAAACTTCGGTGGTAGCAGATTATTATCGTAGGTTTAATAAAGTGATTGACATACCTGGTGAAGGTTCTGTAGATGAAATTTTTGATAGCCTTTGCGCTGAAATAGATAAAAGAAAACAATAACTTTATATCGCACCAATACCAACTGCACGCCTTCCTTTTTTAGGAAGGCTTTTTTGTTGGTTGATGTTTCCTAGCGCTTTAATTGGCAGGCATATAAATTGAAGTTGGTATCAATCTAAACCGAGGCATAAAAAAAGTGTCTCATTTTGAAAGTTGTAACGAAAAGGCTTTCCTTACCTGCAACCTGAAAAAAATTAAAACTATGATCACAGAATTAAATGGCGGGTACGTAAAAACAGAAAAGGAACACGGCATTACAACGATAGAATTTTACCATGAGCAAAGCAACTCGATGCCTGGTAAACTGTTGGAAGCACTTGCCCAAGCGATACATAGCGAAGGGGTGAATTCAAGTACAAAAGTGATCATTCTAAAATCGGCCGGCGACAGGGCGTTTTGTTCAGGGGCCTCTTTTGGCGAGCTCGAAAAGATTACCACTCCGCAAGAAGGTGCTCTTTATTTTGGCGGCGTTGCAAAGGTTATAAATGCAATGCGAAAAACACCGCAATTTGTTATTGCCCGGATTCATGGAAAGTGTCTCGGAGGTGGCGTAGGAATAGTAGCCGCAGCTGATTACGCTATTGCTGTAGAAGGTGCAGACATCAAGTTGACTGAGTTGGCACTTGGTATTGGTCCATTTGTCATTGGGCCCCCAGTGCAACGAAGGATTGGCCTTTCATCTTTTTCTCAACTTACAATTGACTCGAATACCTGGCGTTCTGCTGACTGGGCAAAACGAAAAGGTTTATATGCAGAGCTGCACCCTGAATTGTCTGGCATGGAAGAGTCGATTGAAAGGTTGTCTTTCACATTGTCTCACAGCAACCCAGAAGCAATGAAAGAGTTGAAGCGAGAGTTCTGGGCCGGCACCGAGGACTGGGATGAATTGCTGAAAGAAAGGGCCAGTATTAGTGGCAGGCTGATCTTAAGCGAACATAGCAAAGCTGCCATCGAAAAGTTTAAGAGTAGAAGTAAAAGTATATAGGGGCCTAGCATCAATAATGATCCATAGAGTAATGAGAGTGTCTTGATAGTTAGATTTATTAATAGGCCCACATAAAAATATCAGTAAAGTTGGTTCGAGCAGTTACAAGAACAACTTACTATAGTCTTAAACTAAAACAACGGCTTTTTTGGGCATTCATTTGAGGGTAAGACTAGTCGACCTCTGTGGCTGTAAACAAAATTCTTTTTAGATTTTCTATATGTACTTCCATCTCCTTGGCCAGGCGAAGGTGACGTTCAGACGTTTTTAAATACCCGCGTTCGAGATCCTTTTTGTGTAAGTTCATTAAAATCGTTCTTCTTTCTTCCATCATTCGCAGTGATGTCCAAAACGTATTTTCCATTACTTCAGAAACTCTTATCAGAAGTTCGCGTTCCGAATAAGAATGACCAACATGGCAACGGTAATGAGTTGGAGGTTCTTTCTGGGTGACATAAAGGCCCCCACCACAGTCAGGGCAATTGACACTAATCTTCTCAAACTGGCTTATGTCATCAATCCTTGTGGACACTCTTTCATCGATCAATGCCTCTGACTGTACATCTGCCGGCACAATAGTTTGGATGATATCATCAGTATTATCCATAATGTCGAATAACAAAGCGCCCATTTTTGACAATGACACCACATGGTCAACCTCCATCGTATTCAACACCGATAATGGCATGTCAGGATAATCCGCTTCATTTGGATCCTGCACGATACAGGTACCGCCGCATCTTTTAACTGATCTCATTCCGGTAGCACCGTCATCCAGCATACCGGTTAAAATAATGGCAATCACCCTGGAGTTATAAGATGCGGCAGCTGATCTAAACAGGTTATTGATAGATGGGCGCCATCCATTTTCGCGGGCACCTCTTCCTACAATTACGCGGCCTTGAGAAACAAGCAAATGATTATCCGGACGAGCGAGGTAGATAACCCCTTTTTCAATAGCCTCTCCGTCGTTAGCTACTTTGCATATTAATGAGGTGCTTTTTTGCAATCGCTGAAAAAGGAATTCGCCGATACCCTTTCTTGACAGATGAAGTACGACAAAAAAAGCAGCATCCATACCGGGCGTCAACTGCATCACTAACTCTTCTACCGCACGAATACCTCCTGCAGAAGTACCCGCAACAACGATGAATTTTGGAGACTTTGACATATGTAAAAAAGTTATAACAACTATGCCATAATCAAGTGTGGAAGACGCTTGTAGCTAAGCGACATTATTTGCCGCACAGAGACAGTTTAGTACTCCAGCTTATATTTTTTTTTGAGTTCGGCGCATACCCGTTGGATAGTTTCTTCCAAGGGTGTATAAGCAAAGGAAGGCAGGTAATGTTTAAGCTTAGTGTTATCGAACCGAACAGTTCGTTGAGCAGCGTCTGCTGTTTCTTTTGTAAGAAGAGGTTGTTCTCCGGAAAACATTGATTTTACGGCTGCAGCCCGCCAAACCATATTCGCCATAAACTTATTCACCTTTTTGTATGGAGGTTTCTTTCCAAACGCATTTGCTGCTATTGTAAATACATCTTTAAATTGTTTGTTCTCTGTACTTAAAATAAAGCGCTGAGCGGTAACGTCAGTGTCCATTAGCTGTATCATTGCGTTAGCCACATCTTTTACGTCTACAAAACCCGTACTCCCGTCCGTATACCAAGGAAACTCCTCATAAACGGTTTTAAATATTTTGGTTGAGCCTTCGTCCCAATTTCCCGCTCCCAAAATAATGGCCGGGTTAACGATAACAGCCTCAAGTCCTTCGGCAATTCCCCTCCAGACTTCGACTTCTGCTAGGTATTTGCTTTTACCGTAGTTGCTGTCATTGTTTTTTTCATCCCATGCCGTGTCCTCATTTGTTACGCCACCACTTTTAATTTTTCCCAAGGCCGCGACAGAACTTACAAAACACATTTTTTTAACGCCTGCCTGTAGAGCAGCATTTACGACGTTAGCCGTTCCTTCTATGTTTGTAAGAAATAGTTCTTGTTTTCGTTTTTCGCTAAAAGAAACTATAGCTGCGCAATGGAACACTTGTTCTACTCCTTCAAAGGCTTCATCGAGTGCTACCACATCAAGAATGTCTCCTTTTACCCAGGATACTTTTTCTTTTCCTGGAATGTCTGGTATTTGGGACCGGTACAATCCTTTTACATTTCTACCTTCTTTAATAAGTTGTTGTATGAGATGCGATCCAACCAGGCCAGATCCTCCTGTAACCAATATCGAATCTGTCAGGCGCTTTGATTGGCCGACCTTAGTCGCTTCCGGGAGAGTTTCGTCTGATGTTTCACTCATTAATAGTAGCTAGGCAAATGCAGGATAAAAAAAATCCTGTTTTATCCTTCCTTGTGAAAGGGTAAAACAGGAAACAAAACTAATAATTTAACCAGTATTACAATTGGGTCTGAAAAGAAGTATTATTACTAGCAATAGAAGCAGGCTTCAAGCGGATGATGCGAACGGTATGCAAAACACGCATGATTAAGTAAGTCATATCAAATTCAAACCACTTCTTGGCAAAGTTTGCACTGTCTTTTGCGTAGTGATGATTGTTTTGAAACAACTCGCCCATAAGAAGAAAACCAAACGGAGTTGAGTTTCTAGAATGATCACCATTTTTGAAATTCTGATAACCTAACTTATGTCCGAACCAATTTACAATGGCTCCTTGTATTGGCCCCATTAGAAAGTGAAAAGGCAACAAGAGGAACCAGAAAATCGATGGAGCAAAATAAATATAGAAAGCTATGTAGGCTGCTGAAAAAAGCAGTCTTGACGTCCAGCTGTAACCAATACGATCTAATTTTTCCCAAACCGGCAGGTATTCCCTGGTAAACTTCTCTTCAGGTAGTCTTTCTTTAGTAAGAAAGGCGTGATAGATCTTAGCAGTATGAAGCATCATATGCCAAACATCTTTAAAGAAGTGCGGAGAATGCGGATCCTGCTCTGTATCGCTATACTCGTGATGCATTCTATGCATTACTCCATAAGCTCTTGGTACTAAAAAAGATGATCCCTGGGTAAACCAGGTAAGAAAATAAAAGACTTTCTCCCACGTTTTGCTGGTTGTATACATTTGGTGAGATGCGTAACGATGCAGGAAAAAAGTGTGAAAAAATAAGGATAAAAACCAATGTGCGAAGAAGAATGTAAGGATAGCTAACATCAAAAAAATAATTAAAATATTGAGGGCGCAAATGTAACAGATTAACGCCAGAGATGGTTTAAGTGTTTAGCTAAGGATTGTTAAAACAGGGTTGATGTTACTCCTCGCCTTGTTGCCAATTTAGTGCCAAACTACTTTGAGTCACAGTTGTAACACTTCGGGGAAACCAAGGGATGGCAGCACCAATGCTGCCTAAAGATGTTTATTTGAAAGAATTATTAGTCGTCAAAATCCTCCTTAAACAGCACCCGTAAACTGACGTAGAAATCTAACATCATTCTGCGAATAGAGACGTAAGTCGTTGACTCTGAATTTTAGCTGACATATACGTTCCACTCCCATTCCAAAAGCAAAACCTGTAAATTTATTGGAGTCGATGTTGAAGTTATCAAGCATTTTAGGGTGTACCATACCGCAACCAAGAATTTCTACCCAACCAGTATATTTACACAAACTACAGCCGTGACCGCCACAAACGGTACAGCTAATATCCATTTCTGCGCTAGGTTCAGTGAAAGGAAAATAACTTGGACGAAAGCGAAGCTTGACATCTTTACCAAACATTTCCTGAACAAAAAAGTACAATGTTTGCTTAAGGTCAGCAAAACTCACATGCTCATCTACGTACAACCCTTCCAGCTGGTGAAAGAAACAATGAGCCCGTGCACTAATGGTTTCATTGCGATAAACGCGACCCGGACAAATTATACGAATTGGAGGTTTTTGTTTCTCCATAATTCTTGCCTGCACACTACTCGTATGGGTACGTAACAGGTAATCAGGATTTTGGTTGAGGTAAAAGGTATCCTGCATGTCCCGGGCAGGATGATTTTCTGGAAGGTTTAACGCGGTGAAATTGTGCCAGTCATCTTCCATCTCTGGTCCTTCGGCAATTGCAAATCCCAAACGTTTAAAAATTGAAGCCATCTGATTGCGAACAATACTTAACGGGTGCCTCGTCCCAACAGGAATAGGATCACCCGGAAGTGACCAGTCAATGTCAGGGTAAGTTTGTTGGGAAGTAGAAGTAAGGCTCTCTTTTAATGTTTCGAAGCGTTCTTCTGCAAATATTTTAAAAGCATTCAATATTTGTCCAAACTCTTTTTTTCTTTCAGAAGGCACGTTTTTCATTTCCGCCATCACGTTTTTGACAATGCCTTTTGTTCCTAAAAACTTTATTCGAAATGCTTCCAGATTCTCTGCATTTGCTACCTGGTAGCTTGACATTTCTTGTCTATAAGATTCAATTTGTTCGAGCAATGCTTCCATAAAGCGAAGATATAAGAAGATCTAACAAGTTATTTATAACTGAAGAAGTGTTTGTATTGAGGTTTCAATAAGGACTGCAGTTGCAATGAATTGAAGGAGCTATTCTTTTATTGCTAGAGCAAAATCAAAAATTATAAACAGATTGTAACAGTCTTAAAAAAGATAGAGTTTTCCAATTTATTCTACTACTCATAAAACTTTTTTTTGACTTGGCTCGTAGAGTGATACATACATCCTCGATAGTTCTTGTAATAGACCTGTTTCTAGGTAGTTATAAGAAAAGGTTTTTTAACTATAGCTCGTCAATAGTATTTACACATCCTTAATTAATCCCTTCTTATACGATAAAATTTAAAAAAATGCAATAGAAGGAGCAAAATCTTTTTTTTAATTATTAATTCTGTACTTAAATTGCACCATATTCAAAAGATATAGATAGTTTTTTTATGATTTGTGCTGTTAGTTCCCGTAGCTATTCTTATTATATCCAAAATTTGATTGCTTATCCTGCTTGGACTGCTTGGTCTACTAAACAGAATATTTGATTTTCTATAAATGCTGCTTGAAGCAGCAACTCTGGTTTCCCGCTTGCTAATTATTTTTTTGCCTTTATTATTAATGGGTTTTATTTTCTAAACTTAAAAAAACATGAGAAAAATTTTATTGTTTATGCTGTTGTGCCTGTCATTTGCTGCCACGCAAGTGTTTGCACAAACAAGAACAGTGACCGGGAAGGTTACTGACGAAGCTGGAAACCCAGTAGTAGGAGCTTCAGTGCAACCTAAAGGTAGCAAAGGCGGTACAACTACGGATGCAGCAGGCAATTTTTCACTTCAATTACCAGCAAATTCCAGGTCTCTAACCATTTCATCTGTAAATTATACGGCACAAGACGTTGCTGTAACTTCAGGTGAGGTATCGGTTCAACTAAAAGCATCCTCCGGAAACTTGTCCGAAGTGGTAGTGGTTGCCTATGGTACCCAGAAAAGAGCAGGATTAACTGGTTCTGTGGCGACTATTAAAGGCTCGGATATTGAAAATCAGCCATTTACTTCAGTGGATAAAGCGCTGCAAGGGCAGGTAGCTGGTTTGCAATCGGTGGCTGCTTCCGGCGCGCCAGGGTCTAATCAACAAATTAGGATTAGAGGTATTAGTAGTATCAACGCTAGTAATGCTCCTTTGTTTGTAATAGACGGAGTTCCGGCTAATACAAACGACTTATCGCGTTTAACTACTTCTGCAAATATCCTAAGCACGTTAAACCCTAATGATATTGAAACTATTACAGTATTAAAAGATGCTGCCTCTGCGTCTATCTATGGTAGCCGTGCAGCAAACGGGGTTATTCTTGTTACTACTAAGAAAGGTAGAGCAGGACAAACAAAGTTTAGGTTCGATACTGAAGTTGGTCAAAGCAGCAGGGCGTATAATAATGATAAGTACAGACCATTGACCGGTGATGAATACCTGGCAATAACTAGAGAAGGACTAGTAAATGCGGGTAACCCACAAGCGACAGTCGATGCTCAAATTGCTTCTCTTGGTGGAAATACAAATGCTAACTTCAATTGGTTAGATGCAGTAACCAGAACAGGAAAGCAGCAGCAGTACAATTTAAGTGCAAGTGGTGGTAACAACAATACTACTTTCTATGTTTCTGGAGGGTATTTTAGCCAGGACGGAACTACTATAGCAACAGGTTTAAAGAGATATAACGGAGCTGTTAGAGTTACTAACAAAGCGAGCGAAAGGCTAAACTTGGGTGCGAATATCAATGCTGGTTTAGTACAGCAGTCAACACCAAGTTCCGGCGGCGCTTTTGCAAACCCTGTATTGTCAGCTTACTTTCTTTTGCCTACCCGGTCGGCTTACTTACCTGATGGAAAATTGAATTACCTGACGGCGGAATTTCCTAATACATCTTCGTTCAATACCATTGCTCTGGCAGGAATGGATAAAAGAAATTTAAGAGAACTCAGTCTTAGGGGTAGTGCTTATGCAGAGTACAACATTTTGGACAACTTGAAATTTAAAACGCAGATTGGCGGTGATTTAAGCAACCTGGAAGAAGATCAATACAATAACCCATTGTACGGAGATGGTGCAGTTTTAGCTGCAGGAAGTCCTGCTTTTGGCCCTAATGTCGTTTATAATGCCACAACAACCGGAAGAGCATACGCATATTACACCCGTTACTTCAACTGGGTTTGGACTAATACATTAAATTATCGTCATGACTTCACTACTTCTGGGGATATATCATTAAATGTATTATTAGGGTACGAAGCACAGAAGAACAAACAATACACTATCTCTGCACAAGGCCGTGGCTTTGTATTGTCTCCAACATTGTATTTGCAATACCCCGTTTCTGCATCTACTCCTACAACTTCCCAGGCAAGTGTATCTGACTATTCATTCCTTTCAGAATTCGTTTCGGCAGATTTTAATTTCAAAGACAGGTATATCCTTTCCGGAAGTTTTAGACGTGATGGTTCTTCAAGATTTGGATCAAATGATAAATACGGAAATTTTTGGGCAATAGGAGGATCATGGAATATAGACAAAGAAGCTTTTATGGCATCATTTGAGAAAATAAGCCAACTGAAACTTAGAGCATCTTATGGAGTAAATGGTAATGCTGGTATTGGCAACTATGACTTCTTCCCTAGCTATGGTGTTACTACTGGTTCAAGTTATAACAGCGCTCCTGGTAGTGCTCCATCAAACGTGGGTAACTTGGATTTAACCTGGGAGTTGAATAAACCACTAAACATCGGCGTTGATTTGGGTTTGCTAAAAGGTCGTTTAGGAGTTACAATAGACTGGTATAGAAGAGTGTCAGATAGATTGTTATTAGATGTGCCCTTATCATCTACCACTGGTTTTACTTCTCAAAGGAGGAATGTGGGAAGTATGGAGAATAAAGGATTTGAGTTTACTGTAAGTGGTACACCGGTACAAACAAGAGACTTCACATGGACTACTAACTTTAATATCGCTTATAATAAAAATAAAGTTTTAAGTATTCCTGCCCCAATCATAGGAACCTTTATTATCAAAGAAGGTCTTGATGTGCAAACTTTCTATACTAGGGTTTATGCAGGTGTAGATCCAGCTAATGGAGACCCTTTGTGGTATTTAGACTCTGCGCAAACGAAAACTACAAATACTTATTCTTCAGCTGTTAGAACAGGGTATGGTTCAGCTTCACCTAAGTTCTTTGGTGCATTTACCAATACTTTCAACTACAAAGGTTTTAGTGTAGAAGCACAGTTTAACTATCAAACAGGCAATTATATACAAGATGCTTGGGGTTCTTTTGTTATAGGTGCTGGAGCAAATGCCACTTTCAACAAAGTAGCAAGAGTTTTGGACCGTTGGAAAAATCCAGGTGATGTAACTGATATGCCAAAATATATCTATGGTGGTAACAAAAGCTTTCAAAGTTTTTCAAGCTTTTATTTAAATAAAGGAGATTTTATCAGATTAAGAAATCTTCAGGTTGGGTATACATTGCCTAAAAGTTTGCTAGCAAGTGCACACATAACAAATGCTTTCTTGTATGTAAGAGGAACTAATCTTTTTACATGGGTGAAAGATAAAAATTTAGGCTTTGATCCTGAACAAGGTGTTTCAAGTCAAACCAATCTTGATGTGTTCATCCCTAAAACTTTGACAATAGGAATAAACCTAGGCTTTTAATTAAAAAAAAATATTAGAATGATACTAAAATATAAACGTGCGCTACTACCTACTTTTTTATTAGGTGTGATGCTACTTGGGGCATGTAAAAAAGATTTTATAGAATTATTGCCCGAGACGTCCGTAACCCCCGAACAGGCCCTAATATCTGAACCTGATCTTCTTACAGCACTCAGAGGTGCTTACGCAAGCTTAAGAGCGGTGGATTATTTTGGACGGACTGTACCTGTACTGGGTGATGTAATGTCTGATAATGCATATCAATCTCTAACTAATTCAAACAGGTACACCAACTTCAATCTCAACAACTTTACAGTTGCAGACGCGAATGTGCTAGGTTTCTGGCGCTCTGCTTATGCTACTATTTTAAGAGCTAATAATATTATTAACTCTTCTCTTCCTTCTACTACTAATACAAACCAGTACAAGGGAGAAGCTTATGCACTTAGGGCCTTGAGCTATTTTTATTTGATTCAATATTTTGCTAAACCTTATACTGAAAGTCCTGACGCTTTAGGAGTACCTATTGTGCTCACTTTTGATGCTAACGCTACACCTCCAAGGGCTAAAGTAAGTGAAGTGTATACTCAAATTATTAGCGATCTTAATGCAGCTTACACTAATATCACCCAGTTTACAAACTCAACCCAATTCAGCAAATATGCTGCTAAAGGATTGCAAGCAAAGGTGTACCTAACAATGGGTGATTATGCTAACGCAAGAACTGCGGCTTTAGATGTAATTAATAACAGCGGCTTTACTCTTGTAACGGCAACAAACCAAGCCACTTATTGGAATACCTTAACTCCAAGAACTGACAAGCTAGAAACATTATTGGAGGCTTCTTCTGATGCTAACGCTAATAATGGTTTTGATGCTTTACCGAATATTTACAACCAATCAGGTTATGGTGATTTGCTAGCTTCTGATGAATTGTATTCACTTTATTCAGCCACTGACTCAAGAAAAACGCTTTATACTACAATAACCCGGGGAGGTCTTGCAGGTGTGGCAATGAATGGTAAATTTCCAGGAACTTTTGGATCTGAGCTTAGCGATACTAAAATTCTTCGCTTAAGTGAAATTTATCTTATAGCTGCAGAAGCATCTGTTACTACTAATCCTGTAGATGCCCTTACCTATGTAAATGCAATAACAAGCAGAAGAAATGCTTTACCTATCGCTTCGGTTGGAGCGCAGCTATTTGAAGACATCATAACAGAAAGAAGGAAAGAGCTTGCTTTTGAAGGACAAAGGTATTTAGACTTGCAACGCTTAAAGCGGGATGTTGTAAGAAGTTCGAATTACCCGGCTGCTGCGAGAGCTATTCCTTATTCTAATTACAGAAGAATATTGCCTATTCCTCAAGCAGAACTTGATGCAAATCCTAATATTAGAACACAGCAGAATAGTGGTTATTAATCTGTCTCTAACTTATAAAAAGAGAGTCGCCAATAAGCGACTCTTTTTTTATACCTCGAACATTGTTTATTTTTCCTTAATAATAGAATAAAATGGTTAAGAAATTTTACTTTCTGGTTTACATGTTGTTGTTGACCTGCACACTTGCATATAGCCAGGATTTATCAATTAAAGATCCCGCTACAGGCAAGTATTTTTCTGCTTCAGCATATGCGGATTTTAAAGGAACTCCTTTTCTTGAGGATGAATGGTTAGCTGGAAGTGTGATTACATCAACAGGTTTACGCTTCAATACCAAGCTGAAATTTAATCTTTTCACTAACAGCCTTTTTCTAAATAAAGATGGAGAGGCTTTAGAGATTTCGGATGACATTAAGACGTTTACTTTAATGCCTGTTGTCACTGATAGTAATAGCTACAGGAATTTTACAAAAGGTATTGTAGCTAGCGGATTGACGTCTAAACAGTTCGTCGAAAAATTAGTGGGAGGCAAACATGAGTTATATAAACTGCATACAAAGGTTGTAAGAGAATTAAATGAAATAAACGTCGGAATTGTAAAAAGATTTGCAAGCGTTGTTAAGTACTACCTATCCAATCCGACAAGTGTGAAACATTTCGAATTGGATAAGAAGCAAGTTTTGGAAGCCTTATCTGACAAGCAAGAGATGGTGAAAGATTATCTTTCAAAAGAAAAACTTTCCTTTAAAAATGAAAAGGATTTAATTAAAGTGATCGAGTTTTATAACACACTTTAGCAATGAATTGCTCAGCTATTTTCGCTGACGTGAAATCTTCTACTTTAACACCTCTCCTAACTTCCTTACTAATTCTTCCCCCCGGAGAGAGCTGGCGATAATCTTTCCGGTTGGATCCACCAGTACGTTGAATGGAATTCCATCAAAACCATAAGCGGCGACAGCAGCGCTTTCCCATTGCTTGAGGTCGCTCATGTGTGTCCATGTTAGCTGGTCTTTAGCGATCGCTTTCTGCCATGCAGCCTTGTCCTGGTCAAGCGACACTCCAAGGATAGTGAAATTTTTATTTTTGAATTGGTTATAGGCAGCAACTACGTTTGGATTTTCCGCACGGCACGGTCCACACCAACTTGCCCAAAAATCAATTAACACGTATTTTCCTTTAAAGCTACTGATGCTTACAGCCTTACCATTTACATCCTTCATGGTTAAATCGGGCGCCTGTTTATTTAATAAAGCGTAGCTCGTATTAGTATTGTCGCTTGTAGAAGGTGTTGGTGTTTTAACAGCTAGTAAACTTTTGATTTTAGCTAAACCTGTATGCTCCGGAAATTTTTGCGCAGTTGCATTTACCATCGCAATAATTTCTTCATTTGGTATTGTCTGGCTGGCGATTCCAAGAGCGTATAACGAAGCTGCAGGACTGGGAGAGCCGTCGATAAATTTCTTCAGCAGGTTATTAAGTCCAGCCACCTGCTGGTCGTTCTTGGTTTGCAGTATTTCTGATAAACTATCCTGACCGGGGGTCGCTTTAATGCTGTCAATCACTTTAAAGGTGGCAAAAATTGCCGAGTCTTTTGACCTGTAATCTTCAAACAAATTATGTAAGCTTTCTGATGCAGGTGAACCTTCTACCGTATAACTTCTATAATCGTTCACGTCAAGATGAACCTTAATATTATTGTTGTCGTTAATCACAATTACGTCTGGTCCGTTGTCTATAACCAGCCTGTAAATACCTTCTTCGTTTGCTCTGCCTCTCAGTGTAAATGAGCCTTTATCCTTAAGTATTGCAGAGTCAAGAACCACCGGTTGTGCGTTTGCATACGGCGTTTCCATAAGTGTTACTTTCTTGCCAGGTGCGTTTTCTATGACTCCCGTTACCACAAAAGCCCCGTGCTTTTTTTGCTCGCAAGAAGTAATGGTAGCTATCAACAGTACCAGGTATATTATCTTTTTCATGTTCTGTATAGCAATCTTTCAATGCTACTTTTATTTGTTATCTTAATTTTTCTTCCAACAGTTGTGTTGCCTTTTTAGGATCAGCTTTGCCCTTACTAACTTTTTTTATTTCACCTACAAACAGTCCTATCAATCCTTTTTTACCTTTCTTGTATTCGACGACTTTATCAGGCATTTTGGCCAATACTTCGTTCACCCAGTTTTCTATATCTGCACTTCCGCTAACCTGTATAAGGTTGAGTTCTTCGGCAACCTGTAAAGGTCCTTTTACTGGATTTGACAATAATACCGGTAAAACCTTTAAAGAAGCTACAGAGAAATTCACTTTCCCTTCTTCAACAATAGTCACTAAATCAGCCAAGGTTTTTGGCGTAATAGAAAGTTCGTTAAAAGAAATATTTTGTTCATTAACGACTTGCCTTAACGGACCCGTCATCCAATTTACAATTGCTTTGTAGTTTTTCGAGTATGCAATTGCTTGCTCAAAATATGCAGCCGTTGCTTTGTCATCACACATTTGGTGAGCGTCATATTCACTTAAACCCAACAATTTATATTTCGCAAACAGTACTTGTGGCAATGCAGGCAGCCTTGCTTGTATACCAGCTATAAATTCTTCGGTTAAAAGAAACGGAGTTAAATCGGGCTCGGGAAAATAGCGGTAGTCATTTGCTTCCTCTTTGTCGCGAATGGCAAAGGTGGTATCATTATCAGCGTCAAAGCTTCTTGTTTGTTGAATAATGGTTTCACCTTTTTCAACCATCCCTATCATCCGGTCAATTTCGTATTCGATCGCTTTTTTGACGTTTCGTATTGAGTTAAGGTTTTTTACTTCGACTTTAGTTCCAAGTGTAGTTTCTCCTTTTAATCTTATCGAAACATTGGCATCACAACGCAAACTCCCTTCCTCCATATTGCCATCGCAAACTCCAATCCATCTAACCAATTTTCTTATCTCTGTCACGTACTGAAATGCCTCTTCAGCAGAATGCATATCAGGTTCTGTAACGATTTCAATTAGCGGAACTCCGGCCCTGTTAAGATCAATACAAGTGTAATTATCATCCGCATCGTGAATGCTCTTGCCCGCATCTTCCTCCAGGTGAATGCGGTTCAATTGAACGTTTCTTTCTGCATCTTTTGTTTTGATAGAGACGTATCCCCCTTTACATATTGGGGTTGTATGCTGAGACACCTGGTAGCCTTTAGGCAAATCAGGATAAAAGTAGTTTTTACGTGCAAAGTAATTGTAGCGTTCAATTTCGCAATTGCAGGCAAGGCCCATCATAATTGCGTATTCAACAGCTTTCTTATTTGTCTTTGGCAAAGTACCAGGATGCGCCAAAGTAATCGGACTGATGTGCGTATTGGGCTCTGCACCAAATGAAGCGCTATCCCCACTAAATAATTTACTTTGAGTTTGTAGCTGTGCATGAACTTCAAGTCCTATTACAGCTTCGTATTTTCCATTTACATCCATAGTATAGAATAAAACCTCGTGTTATGCTGTAAAGGTATTAGAATTACGATAAAGCCTTGTTTAAGCCTTGTTACAAATCTTTGCAGCCATCCCATAAATAAAAAAGCCGCTACTGTTGGTAGCGGCCTTACTAAAAATATTTTTATTTACAGATCAGCTGTCTTTAATCTCTTTGGCATTTTAACTTCCGCAGTTTGGGATTTTCCGCCTCTCTTGTAGGAAAACCTTACAGTTTCGCCTTCTTTTAAATCTTTGATGGCGGTACGCAATTCATCTACACCAGCAACATCTTTACCATTCACCCCGGTAATTACATCACCATCTTTAAGACCAGCTTTTGCTGCCGGAGAGTCTTCGTCAACATCCTTTACTGTAACACCTTTGCCTTCTTCTACATCCTGAATTTGTAACCCAATTTTCGGTTTTCTATTAAAGTTGAAATTGAAGTTTTCCATTGGAGGAATAACCCCTTCAGGCATACTAAAATTAAAGTCTCTGTTGAAGTTGTATGCAAAGGAGCGCGACTTGTTTTCACCTAAGACTGCTGTGGTCTTATTTTCTTTGCCATTGCGTTTGTAGGTAATGTCAACCTTGTCATTAGGGCTGAGGCCGGCAATAGCTTTAATGAGATCAGCAGGCTCTTCCACTTTTTTGTCACCTACTTTAGTAATGACATCGTCTTTCTTTAATCCGGCTTTGTCTGCACCACTTTCTTTTGTTACATCAGTGACTTTTACTCCATCATCAGATCTTGAAGTAACTACTCCTAACATGGCTTTATTCGAAGAAGCACCGGGACCAAAAAAGCGATCGGGGCCTTCGGCATTTATCAAGCCCCTCGGACTAGTGAAAGTTCTTACCCTGGGAGCCAGTGCCATCGACGGATCTCTCTTAAAAATCGTCACATCATTGTTCTTGAATTCATCAACAGGCTTTCCATTAATAGTAACATTGTCGCCATCGACAACTATTGTCATTTTATCTGTTTTACCACCTTTTTTGCGAATCACAATCTCCTGTGATTTCTCATCATTGTCTTTCGAAGATTTTTCCTTTTGATCCTGGGGAAAAGCAGCGCTACCGATAAATGCTGTTGCCACCGCCGGTACAACATATTTTATCCAATTCTTCATAATGTTTTATTTTTTATTGGTTTACGAAAGTGTTAGTACATCAAATGTAAGAAAGATTTTTAAATACGAAAGTTTTCGGAATTGTTAATTTAGGAAAAGAAGAAAATCTTTTTTCTGTATTCTGATGCGATAGGATCAAATAAAAAAAACCTACGCGGAGCGCAGGTTTTTTTAAAATCATAGGAGTTTATTTTTATTTTTTTGTTGTTTTGAAAGTTGAAAGTCCCCCTGTACTGTTTACTTTCAGTATGACAGTTTCTTTTTCGTTTTCTGCAGATATGAAGTATCCTGCATCTTCTGTTCCGTCCATTTCAACAGCTTCTTTTACAGTATAATCGCTAAAATCTCTTGCGAAAGCTCTTTTTGCTTTTACAGGCAGCTCATCTATTGTTATTGCTCTGCTGGTTGCCACTTTTTCACCGGTAGCATTGTAGAAAGCTTCCATTTTTTGATCGCCGACATAGAAAGATGCTTTATAGTAATTGTTAGTCGAAGTCCAGTTCACATTAGAAGCCTGGGCGTATTCAACTCTGAAACTTCTAATTACCAGGTTACTAATTTTTTTGTTATCTCTCGCAAAGGAGCTTGCGGCAACTGTAATCGTAAGTAAGGCGGCTAAGAATAACTTTTTCATAATGTTGTTTTTTATTTTTTGATTATTTATGTCAGTTGTTTTTGATTGACTAGTCAAAAGTATAAGTTGGGAAGAGGCTAACGAAGGCAAATGGGATGAGAGAAGACTTCGCGGTAGTATGAATTGATGAACGGTAATGGCGCAATCAAAAAAAGTTGCCCAAGAAGCAAGCCTGGCGCGCCTTTGATTGTTTTTTCGATAGAAATTCAAAAAAGCTTAAAACCAGTGATAAAATAAAAAGGCCAAATAAGCAGTTTGGATGAATGGTAATTGGATGCAGGCTATAAACAAAAAACCCTGCAATTGCAGGGTTGGTAAGACAAACGCAGCGTTATTATAACAATGCCTTTACGCGCTCAATAACTTTTATTAGGTTGCTTACGTCTTGCCCACCTGCAGTTGCAAGTGTCTTTTGTCCGCCCCCCCCGCCTTTAATTAAAGGTGCTATATGTTCCTTGATAATTTTTGGCGCTTCTAGGTTTTTGGTCGCTGCAACAGTTTCATCTAACATAATTACCACGTGGGCTTTTCCGTCAGCTTTTGCGGCCAATACTACTACGTAGTTCTGTAAATCCTGTTTAAGGTCAAGACATAATTTTTTTAAACCTTCGGTATTACTAACCTCAACTGTCTGACCCAGAAAGTTGATACCATTTACCTGCTCCATCTGTAACAATAAACCTGGTTTCAGGGCTGCAAGTTGCTTTGCTTCCAGGCTTTCTATTTTTTTCTTTAGTTCAGCGTTTTCAGCCTGTAAGTTTTCAACTGCCTTCTTTACATCTTTCGGATTTTTAAGTAATTCTTTGATTTCGTGCAAAGAAGAAAAATGCTCATTTATTATCTGTTCCGCAGCATTTCCGCTGACTGCTTCTATCCGTCGCACACCTGCCGCCACTGCAGCTTCGTGTGTAATTTTAAAAAAGCCTAGTTCGCCTGTGCTACCTACATGTGTTCCCCCACAAAGTTCAATTGAATAGTTTGGATCAATTATTACCACTCTTACTACATTACCATATTTTTCTCCAAATAGCGCCATCGCTCCCAGCCGTACAGCTTCTTCTTTGCTCATTTGTTTGATTACAACAGGCACATTTTCTCTTATTTTTTGATTTACAATTGCTTCGATTTCTGCAACCTCCGCGTCTGTAACTTTCGAGAAATGGGAAAAGTCAAACCGCAAATGTTCGTTATTCACAAGGCTACCTTTTTGCGCTACGTGTGTTCCTAAAACTTTTCTAAGGGCAGCATGCAAGAGATGGGTTGCACTGTGGTTTGCTTCAGTATTAGTACGAAGGGTCTTATCAACACGGGCAATAACTTCTGTGTCAATTTCTCCCGGAAGCTTTTCTGTGAAATGAATTGTGAGGTTGTTTTCTTTTTTTGTGTCGATAACCTCAATTGTCTCTGGGCCAAAAATCAACAATCCCTTATCACCTACCTGCCCGCCACTTTCTGCATAAAAAGGAGTAGTATTTAAGACGAGCTGAAAAGCTTCCTTGCCTTTTGCTTTTACTTTGCGATACCGCGCAACTTTGCTTTTTGCTTCCAGGCTATCATAGCCAACAAAAGCAGTTGAGGAAGTGTCGTCTAAGACAACCCAGTCTTCAGTATCTATTGCCGTTGCTGCCCGGCTGCGGGTCTTTTGCTGTTGCAATTCCTTTTCAAATCCCTCTTCGTCAACTTGTAAGTTATTCTCAGATCCGATCAAACGTGTTAGGTCAATTGGGAAGCCATAAGTATCGAATAATTCAAATGCTGCTTTTCCGTCGATGACCCTGTTAGATGTTTGACTCATTAACTCATCCATCTTTTTAAGCCCTTTTTCCAGGGTTCTTAAAAATCCTTCTTCCTCTTCTTTAACCACCTTTGTCACAAAGTCAAGTTGGGAGTACAGCTCGGGAAAAACGGTTTGAAATTGTAGACCTAACACGGGCATTAATTCAAATAGCAGCGGTTGTTTATAGTCGAGGTAAGAATAATAATACCGCACGGCCCTCCGAAGAATTCTTCGGATAACATAACCGGCACCAGTATTAGACGGAAGCTGGCCGTCGGCAATCGAAAAAGCAATTGCCCGAATATGATCGGCTATTACTCTAAATGCTACATCTTTTTTCTCATCCGTGTTTGTGTACTTCTTGCCGGTTAGTTTTTCTACTTCAGCAATAGTTCCTGTAAAAAGATCAGTATCGTAGTTACTACTCTTTTGCTGCAGTACGCGAACCAGACGCTCAAGTCCCATGCCCGTGTCAACATGCCGGGAAGGGAGAGCTTCAAGGTCGCCGTTCTTTAACCGGTTGAATTGAATAAATACATTATTCCAGATTTCGATGACCTGTGGATGATCATTGTTGACCAAGCCCTTCCCCGGCACCGCTTTTCTTTCTTCATCACTTCTGCAATCAACATGTATTTCTGTGC
The DNA here is from genome assembly GCF_007991655.1 of Segetibacter aerophilus. Classification (GTDB taxonomy): domain Bacteria; phylum Bacteroidota; class Bacteroidia; order Chitinophagales; family Chitinophagaceae; genus Segetibacter; species Segetibacter aerophilus. Next base: position 17,879 of record NZ_BJYT01000034.1, on the reverse strand, counting down.
AAGGCCCACACGGACCTGTATCGCCCATCTCCCAAAAATTATCTTTTTTATTACCTAAAATAATTCTGTCTTCGTCAATAACCTTCCTCCATTCGTTAAAAGCTTCCTCGTCTTTTGGAAGGTTTTCTTTTTCACTTCCTTCAAATATGGTAACATATAACCTGTCCTTTTCGAGCTTGTAAACTTGGGTCAGCAACTCCCAACTCCATGCAATTGCCTCTGCTTTAAAATAGTCGCCGAAGCTCCAGTTACCCAACATCTCAAACATAGTATGATGGTAGGTGTCCACGCCTACTTCTTCCAAATCATTGTGCTTACCGCTTACCCGCAAACACTTTTGTGTATCAGCAACACGCTTGCTTTCAGGTTTTTTATTCCCGAGAAAATAGTCCTTAAATTGGTTCATACCTGCATTGGTAAAAAGCAGGGTAGGATCGTTTTTTACAACGATGGGCGCAGAGGCAACAATGAGATGTTCCTTTTGAGCAAAAAAATTTAAAAACTGCTTCCTTATTTCTGCACTCGTCATCATAACCGACTAAAATTATTTAGAATCAAAATTTATATTTGTAACCCCTTAAATAGAGGGGCGTAAAGGTAGGAAATGAAAGGCCTTTCCTTGCGTAGAGGTTTCAATACTTTCTGGGGCAAATTGTTTTAAAGCAATTATTAGCTGAACTTCGTTTGCTATAGTATTTTTTAAAACGGAAAATCAGTCTTTTGAAGAAAGTTAAATATTTCTACAACACGCACACCCTCCGTTATGAAAAGCTTACCGTTCCCTTGCGGGTCAAACTGCTACGTGTGTTCGGCTTTATTGCAACTTCCCTCGTTTCTGCTGCTATAATTGTTTGGGTTGGTTTTAAATACATCGGGTCTCCCAACGAGCGAATACTGCGTCATCAATTAGAAGACTACCAGGATAACTATAGCCTTTTAAACAAACGCGTGCAGGAATTGCAGCAAAAAATAGCAGAACTCGAAAAAAGAGACAACCAGGTTTACCGCGCAATCTTTGAAGCGAACCCAATCCCTGATAGCGCCAGGGCAAAGCAAATTGAAAAGTCGCAGGAGATAGCTGTAATACAAAAGATGAATGATAATGATCTTATCAGAAGCATCGTTAACCAACTCAATAATTTAAACGCGCGGGCATTTTACCAGGATAAAAGCTACCAGGAAATAGATGTAATGCTGCATGATAAAGAGAAATTGCTGGCTTCGATCCCTGCAATTCAACCTGTGAGTAATAAAGAACTGACGCGCATAGCTTCAGGCTTTGGTTCGCGGATTGACCCCGTTTATAAAGTTTCCAAGTTTCATGCAGGTCTCGATTTTGCCGCTCCCATTGGAACCCCTATTTATGCCACGGCCGACGGCCGCGTAAAGAGTGCCGGTCGCGAAGAAGGTGGTTATGGAAACCATGTAATCGTAAACCATGGCTATGGTTACGAGACGTTGTACGCCCACATGGCTAAAATAAAAGCGCGTTCGGGCAAACCTGTAAAACGGGGCGAAGTTATTGGCTGGGTAGGTAGCACGGGTAAGAGTACCGGTCCTCATTGTCATTATGAAGTGCACAAAAACGGAGACCAGGTAAACCCAATTTATTTCTTCTACAACGATCTAACTCCTGAGCAATTCGACCGTCTCGTTAAGTTAGCCACAACCATTAACCAAAGCTTTGATTGATTTATGGCAGAAAATTCAAAATATGAATATTAGGTAACGAGCTTTAAAACTTTGTGGCAACATCGTTGTGTCACTCCCTTTTACAGCATATTATTTTGCAACAATTTTGCTGTTGTTAGTAAATTATTAAATCAGGTTTTTGTTTCTAATCTGTGGAAAAACTCCGTTTATTGTTGCGGCTTCATTTACTATTTTTACAATATGCGGCAGCTTGACTTGTTTGGTTCTCCGATAGAAAAATCGCCACAGGAAGACAAACCTGCGGAAAAAGCGGTTGTTGCACCAAAAGGAGAAAAGGGTTCCAATGCTTCAAACGGCCCATCACCCCTCTATTCTAAAAACGCCCTTCGCAGTGAACGTCTCCCACGAGAAAAAGCGATGCTCTCCAAAACAAAGGAGCAAGTAGGGGAGGAGGAAGCAGGTGAGGTTAGCGTTCCCTCTTCAGAGCCTAATTCGACACCTCTTTTTTCTTTGTTTGATGCTCCTCCTACAGCAATAACCCAAGATGCTGCCACTACTACTTTGGAGGTAATTGAAGAAGATTTTCAGGAACCGGAAATTGAAACGATAACCAACACTTTTGAGGAGCGAAAGGAGTTAGAAGACATTGCAGAAGAAACAAGCACTTTAGATGTTTTAGAAGCGGTTTCTCAAATACCCGAAGTTCTGATTTTGGAAGATGAGCCCAAGCTTTCATCTGAGATTTCTATTGTTGCCGAGCCCGTGGTAGAGTTAAAAAGAAGGGACGAATTACCAAAACAAAAAAAGCCGCCAGTACCCGAACTTCAACGAACTGGTTCAGTCATTTTCGATGATGGAAAAATTACTGTCAAAATAAAAAATACCAGTCCTTTTCCTGCACCGCTTATCAAAGAGAAAAAGGAAAAAATTAAAAAGGCGCTTCAAAAACGAGGAAGAAAATCCTTCAAAGAAATTGATGCCGAAGTAGACTTGATTGAAATTCCTGAAGACGAAATTTTATTTCAGAAACAGTATTACCCCATAAGTGAAGTGGCCAAATGGTTTCGGGTAAACACCTCATTACTGCGTTTCTGGGAAAATGAATTTGATGTACTAAAACCGCGAAAGAACCGGAAGGGCGATCGCCTGTTCAGACCGGAAGATGTAAAAAATTTACAACTCATTTATCAGTTGCTTAGACAAAGAAAATATACAATTGAAGGAGCTAAAGAATACATCAAGACCAACAAGAAAAAGGCAGACATTCAATTACAATTGACAAATACTCTACAAAAGTTTAGAGGATTTTTATTAGACCTTAAGGCCAATCTGCAACCGTAAGCGCCACGGTTACTTCGCTCAAACTCTCTACTATTTCAAGACTTTAAAAATCTGCAGTTCGCCATCTTTGGTAAGGCAATACAACAAACTACCGTTGAAGTTTATTTTTTTATACGTCGCCTGATCTTTAAACGCTTTAAAGGAGGACAACTGAAGACTGGCAGGTTTATATAAGAAGATGTAATTACTATCCCTGGCAGTTATAGTGTTTTTGTCGATGACTTGTAAGTCGATAAAATGAAGCAGTTGAAAGTTGTTTTTCTTGCCTCCGTAGTAATCAAAAACAAGCAGCCCTTTTAATGGATCGTACAGGTACAACTGCCCGTCACGATCATACATCGTATTTGGCGTGGGAACAGAGTCAAATATTTGCCTGAAGTCTGTTGAAGTCATCAACACTTTTCCCGACTCATCAATCTTTTTTAGCTTGTTTTCTAATTCATCAAAAACCCAAATGTTACTATCGTAACTAGTAGCAATTGCTGTAGCCTGTAAAATGTTTTGTTGTCGGAGGTTGACAGTCGCACGAACATTCAATAGCCTGTCTAAAATAACAACTGTAGAAAAATCTTTGTAGTAAACTAAAATTTTCAAGGGGTTGGTTGCGTCGAGCGAATAGACCTTGCCATATCTTCTTACGTCGTTATACACCGCAATTGAATCACCTTTTTCATTCACTTTTTTCACTTGGTTTGTACCAGTTAGAAGGTAAATGTTTCCGAGGTTGTCGGTAGTAAAATCTTTCACATTTTCCTTCAGCGTTTGTATTAGGGACACGTTTAAAACATCCCGGTCCTGCCCCATAGAGAGCGTGGTAATAAACAAGCAGGTAAGTATCGTAAAGATTTTTCTCAACCTAATTGGTCCATGTTTTTAGTTCCGTTCTTTTACCGTCAAATTCTGCATAAGTGAAATATTTTATCCAATCGCCGAGGTTGATATACCGGCTCTTTTCAGAAAGCTTAATATCTAAAGGGAGATGGCGGTGGCCAAAAATGAAGTAGTCATAATGTTCTTTGGCTAACACCTCTCTCGAAAAAATTACCAGCCATTCTTTTTCCTCGCCTAGAAATACCTCATCCGAACTGCCAGTTTTCTTTCTGCTTTTACGGCTAAAAAAGTTCGCCAATCCAATACCCCAACTTGGGTGTAACATGCCAAACAGAAATTGACTTACCTTGTTCCTAAACACTTTCTTCATCATTTTGTAGCCGTGATCACCTGGGCCAAGGCCATCTCCATGACCAATAAAGAAGCGTACATTATTCCATTCAAAGGTTTTGGACTCACAGTAGACAGGGATGTTTAACTCTTTTTCAAAGTAACCCTGCATCCACATATCGTGATTGCCAACAAAAAAGTGAACGGGAATACCACTGTCAGTTATTTCTGCAAGTTTACCAAGTAAGCGAACGTATCCTTTGGGCGTTACCTGTTCGTATTCGAACCAAAAATCAAACATATCGCCAACAATAAAAATGGACGCAGCATCAGGTCGGACGGATTCGAGAAAAGCAACAATTTTTTTTTCTCGCTGTAGGCTAGTTGCATGATCAGGCGCGCCAAGATGAAAGTCGGATAAGAAGTAAATTTTTTTTCCTGCGGGTACTTCCATCCTTACTAAGTGCTTTTGGTTGTAATAGAATCAAAATAATCGCCTGAAGGGATTAAAGCATTTTCAGAGATATTTCCATTGTACCAATAAATCCAGGCTTGAAATCTTTGGTCGTTAAAACGAACCTCTACGGATTGCCGTTTATATAAAGGCGCCTCACCTTCCTCAGGGTTCAAGCCTTCATAGTCGTCTAATTGTTCAATAACCCATTCAAACTCGCCTGCTTCTTTCAATTCATACAATTCTCCTTTAACGAAAGACTCTTCGTCAGTTGCTACAGCACCCGGGTACTCACCTAAGTCGTATAACTTCCCTTTTACCTGTGCTTCTCCAACCTCTACAAAGTGCTTGCTAATATACTTGTAAGCCGGATTGTGAAACCCTCGTCTCAAAGTTCCATATACAAACAACCGTGTGATGTTACTATTCATGGTGCTAAAGGTAAATAAGCAAGTGACAATTATTATAACCCCTCAATAAGGGATCAATAATAATCAATTGAAAATGGTTGAGAACTTTTAGTAGGAGTAAAGTTTAAGTATCAAGTTTAGATAACGAATTAATTATCTTAACCTATCCTTCAACTAAAAAAACATACACTTCAGCAGGTCCGTGAACACCAACAACCAACGTTTTTTCTATGTCAGCCGTGCGGCTAGGTCCAGTTGCAAGGGTTATTAGAGAAGGAAGTTTATTTGCATATTTTTCTTTTAAATGCAATAAGCCTTCTTTGATGTCATACACCAATTGACTTGTATAAGCTACACAAATATGAATTGGCGCATATACGCTTACTGTTCTTCCGCTTGTTTGTGCAGAACTCATTAGAAGGCTACCGGTTCTTGCAACCAGCAACTCACAGCCAGTAATACTTGCATCACAAGCCGCCACGTCAGTTGCTGTAAAATTATCGAACCCAGCGGTTACCAACTTCTGCTTGATATCCTTTTCGTTGCAATAAATCGATTTGAGCTTTTTTGCAAAAGCCAATTGCTGTAGTTGTTGGGCCAATTCTTTTTCATTAATGCAGAAAGAGAACTTGCCCAAAAGCCCTGTGAAGTTCTCGGCGAACTCAATTTCCAGCTCTTTAGTGGAAGGTTGAAAAACACTTGTATTTCCTTCACTTTGTGAAAAAGGAACAGGCACTGGATTTGCCAGTGCCTGCCGTATTTTTTTTAAAACATTTTCTTTAGAAGAAGATATCTGCATATTATTCTACTTGATAAAATTACATATCTACCACTGTTTTTTCCGGAGGCGCGCTAAGTTCTGCGTTTACTTCCGGTTGAACATCAAGAATTTTTTTGTCTTCAAAAGGTCTTTTTCCTATCAACGTTTCTACGTCGCTTTGAAATAATACCTCTTTTTCTAAAAGCTCTTTAGCCAATATTTCAACCTCTCTTCTTTTTTCCGTCAACAGATTTTTAGTTCTAACATAAGCTTCCGCTATAAGGTTTCTTACTTCCTCGTCAATCATCTTACCTGTTTCCTCGCTGAAAGGTTTTGTAAACGTGTTTTCCTGCGTAGGATCGTAGTAGCTGATGTTGCCAATCTTATTGTTCATTCCATAAACAGTCACCATAGAGTAGGCCATTTTGGTAATCTGCTGCAAGTCATTGCTTGCGCCAGTAGAGATCTTTCCAAATATGATTTCCTCAGCAGCACGGCCGCCTAAAGTCATGCAAATCTGATCAGAAAGCTGATCTGTATTGTACAAGTACTGCTCTCTCGGTGTGTACTGCGCGTATCCAAGAGCAGCAGTTCCGCGAGGAACGATGGTTACTTTCAACAATGGATAAGCATGTTCTAAAAACCATCCACAAATAGCGTGGCCGGCTTCATGGTAAGCGATAATCTCTTTTTCTTCAGGAAGAATAATCTTGTTTTTCTTCTCCAAACCTCCAATTACACGATCAATCGCGTCCTGGAAGTCGCTCATATCAACTGCGTCCTTGTTCTTACGGGCTGCAATCAGGGCAGCTTCGTTACATACGTTGGCTATGTCAGCACCGGCGAAACCTGGAGTTTGCTCAGCAAGCTTATGAATATCTAAAGTTTGAGAAATCTTAATTGGCTTAAGGTGTACTTTGAAAATTGCCTCGCGTCCTTTTACATCCGGTCTGTCAATTGAAATCTGCCTGTCGAAACGACCCGGGCGAAGTAAAGCCGTGTCCAATACATCAGGGCGGTTAGTAGCAGCAAGTATGATAATACCAATATCAGTTCCAAAACCATCCATTTCAACCAACAACTGGTTCAAAGTATTCTCTCTTTCATCGTTACTCATTATAGCATTTCTGCCTCTTGCACGACCTATTGCGTCGATCTCATCAATGAAAATTATACAGGGTGCTTTTTCTCTCGCTTGCTTAAACAGATCTCTTACACGACTTGCTCCAACACCCACAAACATCTCAACAAAGTCGCTACCGCTTAAGCTAAAGAAAGGGACTTGCGCCTCACCGGCCATAGCTTTTGCAAGCAAAGTTTTACCTGTACCGGGAGGTCCGACCAACAGTGCACCTTTTGGAATTTTTCCGCCTAGTGCAGTATATTTTTTGGGGTTTTTAAGGAAATCAACAATTTCCATTACTTCCACCTTGGCTTCGTCCAACCCGGCGACGTCGCCGAAATTTATGTTTACCCGCGTACCTTTTTCAAATAGAGTAGCTTTTGATTTTCCAATATTGAAAATTCCGCCCGGTCCGCCGCCGCCACTTGGTCCGCCCATCTTACGCATTAACAAAATCCATAAACCCACAAATAATGCTATCGTTACAAACGTGTTTAAAACAGGTCCGTACCACTCACCTTCATTAGTTACGATTTCAGGGACTTTTTGTATGCCTAACGGATTAGCTACCGAATCTCTAAAAAAAGCATTTTGGGTAGCATTAAAGCTTTCCCAGTCAGTAACTGTAAACTCAAAGTGTGGTCCGGCTTTACTGTTATTACCGGTTGCCGGCCTTTTCAATTTACTTACATAAAAAGGCTTACCTAGACTTTCGGGTTTAATATATACGCGAACCGACTCTTTATTTTTAATCAGTTCAAGCTTTTCAACATCTCCTTTAGCCAACATCTGCTGCCTGAACTCAAGCTCGTTTGTTTTGACCGCATCAGCAGACATGTTAAATAGATTAGCTGCAATTAATACAACTGCTATTATAGCGTAAATCCAATAAATGCTAAACTTAGGACCTTTACGACCGGTCTTATCATCTCCCGACGAAGGAAGACCAGGGATATTTCTAAAATCTTTTTTTACTTTTTTATCGTCTTGTGCCATAATTCTTCATCTCTGTAAGGTAGAAACTTCCTTTTTTTAAATTTTTGATCGTGATCTTAACCCTCATGCTCTTCTCTCTGTGCATCACTCCACATTTCCTCTAACTGGTAAAATTTCCTTGGTTCAGGAAGCATAACGTGCACGACGATGTTTACGTAGTCTATCAATACCCATTGCAAAGCCTGGTAACCTTCGTGTTTGTAAGCTACCTCATTGCAGTTCTTCTTAACTTCTTCCTCTATAAATTCTCCGATTGCTCTTATCTGTTGTGGATTGCTCGCCTCGCAGATAATAAAGAAATCAGCAACAGCCTCATGAATTTTACGTAAATCAAGCGAAACAATGTGTTCGCCTTTTTTCTCCTGCATAGCCTTTATAATCGTCTTAAAAAGCCTGGAGCTTCGGGTGAGTTTTGTAGCCGTATTTTTTTTACGGGTGGATAATAATGAAAGTGGTTCCAATAAATGCAAATCTTTAAATTAATAATACTGTTTGATATAGGATAAAACGTAGGATTTATACTTTAAGTTCAAACGGAAACAAATTCCACTCTACTTGAAACAGTTCCGGGTTTTATCCAGAAAACAACTCCAGATTCTATCTTTGCCAAAAATACTAATTCTTTGCCAAGTGATAATCCTATCGGTGAGCCGTTTTTTGAATTAAGTGAAGTAGAAAGCTCCAACAACTATGCCATGCAAAAGGTACAAGCCCATTTGGCAGTACACGGAACAACATGGTTTGCTCATTTTCAAAAAGCAGGAAAAGGTCAGCGCGGAAAAGAATGGAAAGCCGAACCTAGTCAAAACATAATGTTGAGCTGCGTAGTTGAACCAGCCCTGCTTTCAGTTGACAATCAGTTTCTTTTAAACGCTGCAGTTGCTTTGGCTTGCCATGACTTCTTTAAACTATACGCTGTTGATAAGACTAGTATCAAATGGCCAAACGATATTTATTGGGAGGACAGAAAGGCAGGCGGGGTGTTAATTGAAAACGTTTTAAGCGGAGAACGGTGGAGGTATTCGATCATAGGAATTGGAATAAATATTAACCAAACTTTGTTTCCTGTAGGGGTGCGAAACCCGGTGTCGTTAAAGCAAATTACAGGAAAGACATACGATATAATCAAACTTGCAAAAGAGTTATGTATCAGTTTGGAAACTCGTTGGCAACAACTTCTGCTTTTGCCAGCCTCCCATCTGCTAAAGGAATACAGTGTTCATCTTTATAAACTTAACCAGTCTGCAAACTTTGAAAAAAACGGCAATTTTTTTTCTGGTATCATTAGAGGAGTCACAAAAACCGGTGAACTTCTTATAAGTCAAGACAACCACGCCGCGACATCTTATAGTACGGTAAATTGGGTACTACCTTAATTAAAATGTACTTCCGAAAGTATTGAGACGTCTTTTTCCTTTTGCCTTGCATCAACTTCGAAGCTATTGTTCTCATAGCCTTTATTAAAGGTTTCGAGAAGATAGAAAAAGATAAAACGAAATATACCCAGCTTAGCATATTGCTTTACATGAGCAACCTCATGTCTCACCCACCTTTTGTTTCTTAGAAAGTCTTCCTTCGACGAATTGTGTAGATGAATTGTTTTGCCCACTACCATAGCCATAGAAGAGCTTTCTAACTTTCTGGCAGCAATTTTTGCCAGCCACGAATTTTCTTTAATTTTTACTTTGGTCACTATTAAAATGTTTCAGGGGTTGCAAAAAACAAAGGGGATCCACGAATATATGATCAATATTATAATGTCAAAACCAAATAGATTTTCTCCCAACCATTTTTTCACCCCTTATAATCTTTCATTTGCCCCGGTTATTTCCATGCTTCCAAAACCTGTTCCGTTTGGTTCTTTGTGTCAGGCTTAGTGATGATTTTTTTTATTTTCCCCTCTTCATTAATTAAGAAAGTTGTTCTTATAGTGCCTATTGTGGTATTGCCCATAAAAGTTTTTTCTCCCCATACATCATACATTTCAACGATCTTTTTTTCCTCATCGGCAATTAGAGGAAAGGGTAGCTGAAACTTGTCTTCAAACTTTTTATGGCTTTTCACGCTGTCTGTACTTATACCGATTACCTGGAAACCTTTACTAATTAATTCCTGGTAATTGTCTCTAAGATTACAAGCTTGCGCCGTACATCCCGGTGTGTCGTCTTTCGGATAAAAATATAAAATCACTTTTTTGCCTTTAAAATCGTTAAGTGATATTTTTTTACCGTTTTGATCAACTCCCTCGAAAACCGGCGCCTGACTTCCTTCTGTCAACTGTGTCATAATTGTAGGTTTTAATGATAATGCAACTAACATGCGTTGTCTACAAATTGTTTAACCTAACAATTGGCGTACCTAAGCTTTCAATCTTTTTAGAACAAGAATTCATAAAGAAGAAAAATGCAAGACTTTGGTTGCAAGCAGTGAATAAAGATGGGGCATTGTTGTGTCACTCACTTGTGCTGCATTTTTTTATTCGGCCGATTTTGATCCAAACCTTGAAGCTGGTTCACGCACTGCATTTCAGCGACGCAGTTTTATATACTAACTGGTCACCTGTTGAAAGTAAAAGTTTTCTCGCTGACGTTTCCGGCAAGGTCTTCAGCGGTTACTACCAACTCGTGCCGTCCCGGAGATGTTCGTTCGTCAAACGTATGAATGAAAGAGTCATTTTTTCTGCTAAACAATAACCAGCTTCCATCAAGCAAAGCTTTGAAACTTTTAAGTTCACCAAGATTATCTGTTACCAGTAGCGAGATTGACTTTTTGTTGCGTACAGATCCTCCGTTTACAAAACCTGTGGCTGTTATTCTGGGAGCAACATTATCTACAAGCAGTCTTACTATTCCCAAGTCCCTGAATTTTGCTTCCATCCAATCATTGACCCATGTACCCTTTACCACCTCTGTTTTCCGATTACTTACCAATTGCATTACAACTTTTTCCTTGTCTTCCTTAGCGAGGGAAGCAGAAGGTTTTATTCGAACAGTAAAGCTGTCATGTACAGGTACCGTGTGATTATGCAAATAATGAATCTGAGATACAACTTTACTATCAGTAGCAGGCGCTGACTTGTAAACAAAAGGAACAGTATCATAAAAAGCCCTGCTGGAAAAAACAGCTTCAATATCATCGGTTTTAAACGTGTTCTCCCTTTCCGGAGTCATGGATACGCTTTGACCAGCAAGCGTCAACTCATTAGTAGCTGACCTATCCCATCGAAACTTAAATTTTAGCACTGACGTGTTACCTGCTACGTCTTTCACTACGATTTCTGCGCCGTGTACTAAAGTATCCGTTAGGAGAATTTTACCGTCTCCGTCTTGTGAAAAGATCAAACTATAGTTGCCCGGAAGCCTGCTCAGGTGTTGAATGAAACTGCCACCCGAAAGTCTTGTCTTGTAATCAATACTTGCGTTTATATACCTTGTATCGGTATACGAAAAGTCGTTTAACTTGAATGCAGACTTTAAGGTATTGTTTACAGAAATATCAGCTTCATAAATGCCATAATAATTAGACACAGGATGTATTTTATCTCCGGCAGAAATTCCAAAACTCACTTCAGGTGACCGAAGTGTTACAACGCCACTTGCAGAAGAATAATTTCCATTGATCCCCGATATTGGGATTGAGACAGGACTGGTTTGATAAGTACTATATCTTCTGTCATATAAGTAAAGCCTAAAAATAGTTGGTTTTATATTGTCTGTTAATCCTAAATCAAAAAGCCATGGGTTTAGGTTGTTGCCCGTTTTTGTATCCCTGATTTCAAAGTGTAAATGGGGTCCCGCCGAACCACCCGTGTTACCGCTGAAAGCGATGAATTGTCCTTTGGTGACAGGGAATTGGCTGGGTTCGAACTCTACCTCTTGCTCCCATTGTTGATCGCTATATTGCTTCTCTTTTAAGTAATTATTTAAAGGAGTGTAAAATTCATTTAAATGAGCATAAAGCGTGGTGTAGCCATTTGGGTGAGTTATATATATTGCACGTCCGAAGCCAAATTGCTCAATTTTTATTCTGCTAACATATCCTTCGGCCGCTGCATATACCGGCAGGTTTTCCCGCTGATTGGTGCGAATATCAAGACCCATATGAAAATGGTTAGGCCTCAGTTCACCAAAATTTGCAGCAAGTTTAATAGGAATATCGAGGGGGTTTCTAAAATAGCCTTTAGGATATTCTGTTATTGCTTTGGCTTGCTTTTCAGGTTTAGTAACCGGGGCTTTAGAGACTTTAGAAATTAATGAGTAAGCAAACAACAACAGGAATATGGCTAATTGTTTCATCAACGATTTTAGTTACAAATATTAAAGTTTACAGGAGAAAACAAAAATCTTACCATAAGAGAAGAGGTTTAGAAGATTAACACAGGTCTTTTCAAATATCACAAATACAGATTCTAACTGAAGAGAGATCATCACCCTTCAAAAACTAAACAATGTAAACTGTATTTTTGCAGCGTTATGAATATAAGTGATGATTTGCAAAGTCGCTGGTGGGGTCTCGAAGCAAAGCTGGTGGAACGTTTCGGAAAAAAGCCTGATATGGAGGCCATATTGTTTTTAATTGGAATGCAGGAAACAGGGTTTGTGCAGTCTAAAATTACAAAAGAACAAAAGCAGGACCTAATGCACGTGGCTGTCTGTACTCTACTTAGTCAAAGCGGCTATTACCTGGTAGAGGGGAAAGACGAGGAGGGGTGGCCTCACTTTAAGCAGTTGAAAGAAATTCCTTCGTTGCATGTTATAGAACAAGAGAATTTTTTGAAGGATCATGTATTGTTATACTTTGAAAAACACGGATTGTAAATGGATAATTTGTTTAGGAAGCTACTACTTATAGCGATTGTTTTTGCCGGTTTAGCAGAAGGATCTCTTGCACAAACAAAGAGTAAAGCCGAGGTAAGGAAGTCTGTAGTTGGGAAATCGAATTTAGTAAATCCTGGATCGATAGGAGCGAATGAGCCATGGAGGAAACTTGGAACGAAAGAAAGGTTGGTAGAGATAACTACTGACTACGGGGTCATGATTGCAAAACTTTATGACAGCACGCCCTTGCACCGTGACAATTTTGTAAAGCTTGTACAACAGAAGTTTTACGACAGTTTACTGTTTCACCGCGTCATCGACCAGTTTATGATACAAGGGGGCGACCCCACAAGCAAAACGGCAGCAGAGGGAGCTCGTCTTGGTGCCGGCTCTGTCCGTGGTGATCGAATTCCTGCAGAATTCAAAACGTCTCTCTTCCATAAGAAAGGGGCACTTGCTGCTGCAAGAGATGAGAACCCAACTAAGGCAAGCAGCAATTGTCAATTCTATATCGTACAGGGGAAAAGCATGAGTCAGCAAGAATTGGATAACGTATACGATCAGCGGATAAAAACCTCCAATCCATCATTTAGCTATACAGCAAGTCAACGCGAGGTGTATAGTCGTATTGGTGGAACGCCTTTTTTAGATCAGAGCTATACAGTGTTTGGAGAAGTGGTGAGCGGATTAGATGTAATTGATAAAATTGCAAAAGCACCAAAAGACGCAACAGACCGACCAATTCAGAATATACGCATGAAAATCAGGCTTTTAAATTAGGCGCAATTGAGAAAAATAATTTAATATTTGTAAATATAAAATTGAAAGTATGACTTTTCCAGAGAATTTGAGGTATACAAAAGATCACGAGTGGATTAAATTAGAAGGAAGTACTGCTACGGTCGGCATCACCGAATTCGCGCAAAGTGAGCTGGGAGATATTGTTTACGTAGACATCAATAGCGTTGGTAAAACGGTAAACGCCGAAGAGATATTTGGTACCGTTGAAGCTGTGAAAACAGTTAGTGACCTTTTTTTACCTCTTTCAGGTACAATTGACCAGGTTAATCCGGCATTGGCAAATCAACCTGAACTAGTGAACTCTGATCCATATGGCGATGGATGGATGATTAAAATGACTATTAGTAATGCTAGCGATTATGAATCTTTGATGACTGCCGAAGCATATTCTAAACTTGTCTCCTAAACAAAATCCGTGGCGAACTACTTTCCGTATATTTTTTTAGTACGCTTTCGCCCATCATTATTTTTCTAACTCCGCTGCTATTTGAACACGGGCAATTTATATCATGAAAGCGAATTAGTGTCGTTGCTCAAACAGCGCCATGAGCATGCATTCAATTATTTGTATGACCATTATTCCGGCTCTTTGTATTCTGTAATTGTCAGTATTGTTCCGGATCGGGAATTGGCTAATGATTTATTACAGGAAGTTTTTGTAAAAATCTGGCGTCAAATTGAAAGCTACGATAATGAAAAAGGCCGGTTATTTACCTGGATGTTGAATGTTGCAAGAAATGCAAGCATTGATGCGGTTAGAAGTAAGAGTTACCAGCAAGGCCAACAAAACAGGGAGTTGACAGAGAATGTCTATGAAGAGGGTGGAAGTGTGCAGATGAATACCGACAGGATAGGGCTACGCAAAATAGTTCATAAATTAAAAGAAGAATACAGGGTCTTGGTCGAGCTGTCATATTTCGAAGGCTATACGCAAGACGAAATTTCCAAGATGCTGAAAATTCCATTGGGGACAGTAAAAACGCGGCTTAGAAGTGCTCTATTACAATTAAAACAAGTGATTAAACCTTAGTGGATATACAGGCTTACATACAAAGTGGAATTATCGAAAGCTACGTACTTGGACTTACAAGCAGTGACGAAACTGCTGAAGTCGAAAGACGGCGCAAAGAATACATCGAGGTAGAGAACGCTATCATAGAGTTTTCTCAATCGCTTGAGGAAAGTGCTTTTGAACATGCTATTGCTCCGCCGCCCGAATTGAAGTCGAAGGTATTGTCTGCTATTAAGGATCTTCAAAAAGAGAGAACTCTTGTTACACCTACCGAGCCAAATGAGCGAGCACAGGTTGTTCAGCTACAGGGCGGGTCAAATTGGAGATTGATTGCTGCTGCCTCAGTTATTTTATTTGTTGTAAGCGCTGGGCTAAATTTTTATTTATATAACAAGTATAGCAATAAGGAAGAGGATTACCAGGCGCTTTTGTTACAAAGGGAAATACTCCAGGCTAAGAACGATGTATATCAAACCCAATTAAAAGAGTGGCAGTCCGCTGCAGCAATGATTGCAGATACCGGCATGGCCATGATAAAGATGGTTAGTCCAAAGGGAAAAGATGACGTTGCCACAGTCTTCTGGGATCGTAGAAACAAAGATGTTTTCGTGATGGTAAATAGACTACCTGAACCAAAAGTTGGAAGGCAATACCAACTCTGGGCAATGGTGGATGGAAAACCTGTAGATGCAGGAGTTCTTGATCCCTCATGCACAAGCGTGTGCAAAATGAAAAATATTCCAAAAGCTGAGGCCTTCGCTATTACTCTCGAAAAAGAAGGCGGAAACAAAATTCCGAATTTGAAAGCTCTTTTCGTGCTTGGAAATACATAGCTCCTTCACTTTTTTATTTTTACTCTAATATCCCTTTAACTTTAGCCGGTTATTTTTTAAAAAACTGGTTATAAGATTATGAGATTTAGTTTATTTCTGCCTGGGATTATTTGGTTTATCATTTCCGCTATTTTACTTGCCCTTCCAGGAAGCGATCTTCCGCATAGCGATTTCTTCGACATTCCTTTTTTTGATAAATACGTCCATTTAACGATGTTCCTATTGCTAACTGCGGCATTCTGCTATCCTTTTATTTTCTCATCATTCAGTGAGCCAGTAATAAAATCGTGGTTTCTTAAAATAGTAGGTTTTGCTGTTTTATACGGGATTGCAATGGAGTTTGTTCAGAAGTATTTGGTATACGGCCGTTCTTTTGACCTTATTGACATTGTTTTCGATACTTTAGGAAGTTTAGCCGGACTGGCTTTAATAACGCTATACTACAGTAAAAAAATAGGCCCCAATAGAAATCGGGGCCGCAACCAAAACTAACTGCTTATGAGAAAATTTGACTACTTTCTTATAGTAATCTTATATGTTTAAGACAAAGTCTATGCCAACCTCGCCTGTTTAATTGTTAACTATTATACCGCTTATCGTTTTATAATTACAGTACAAAATAAGCCAGGAAAACAGTTTCTAAGTGTCAAAGGAATTCTAAAAAAGCTTTTTTATTTAAACATGCCGCCTATTTTACCCATTATTCCACCGCCATCTTTTTCGCCCCCACCCAGTCCGTTCATAATACTACCAAGCCCACCGCCTCCGGTTAAACTTCCCAACACACTAGACAAATCAAAACTTTTATCGTTAGGATCATTTGTCTTGTGTACAAATTTCTGAAGAACTATTGGAATCAAAGATGCTGCTATTCCCCCCGCTTTGCCTGAGTCTAATCCAAACTTCTGCATCAGGTTTTGTGCAAAGCCTGTTTGTATATTTTGAGCAACCGGTGAAGCAGATGCTGCCGCAGGTCCATTTTTAAAAAGACTTTGTACCTCCTCTGTATTTCCGTTTGCAACTGCAGTCTTTAAGCCGCTAATTATTGAGCTTGAAGCATCAGCAACAGCTTCTTCGTTTCTTTCGTTGGGGATTGCAGGATTATTAATAATAGCATCACCGGCATGTTCCCTTATTAAGTTTTGAAGATTTTCGAGCATAACAATTTTTATATAATTAGTGAAAAGATTGAGCCATGGTAATTTAATCCCATATCCAACAATTAACCTTCCTGGTTCGTCATCTTCGCTGCATTCTCCGCCATTTGCAACTGCTCGATAAATTCATCAATATCACCATTTATGACTGCATCTAGATTGTAGGAAGTTAAACCAATTCGATGATCTGTTACCCTTCCCTGGGGCCAGTTATAGGTGCGAATTTTTGCGCTACGATCTCCGGTACTAACAAGCGTTTTTCTATGACGGCTGATTTCATCTTCTTGTTTGCGGACCTGTTCCTCATAAAGCCGGGTACGTAACATATTCATAGCTTTTTCACGATTACCTAATTGGCTTCGCTCAGTCTGGCAAACCACTACTGTACCTGTAGGAATATGTGTTAGTAAAACTTTCGTTTCCACTTTGTTTACGTTTTGTCCGCCGGCACCGCCACTTCGGGCAGTTTCCATTTTTACGTCACTCTCTTTTAGTTCAAAATCAATCTCTTCCGCTTCCGGCATTACTGCAACCGTGGCTGCGGAAGTATGTACTCGTCCTTGGGTTTCTGTATTTGGAACTCGTTGCACGCGATGCACACCGCTTTCGAATTTCATTGTCCCATACACATCTTCTCCCTGTACTTCTACCAAAACTTCTTTATAGCCCCCGGCAGTACCTTCATTTTCACTAACCAAAGAGGTCTTCCAGCCACGCTTGCTTGCATAGCGGAGGTACATGTTTAATAAGTCACCAGCAAACAAACTTGCTTCGTCTCCGCCGGTGCCGGCTCTTATTTCAAGAATTGCATTTTTATCATCCTGCGGATCTTTTGGAATTAGCAGCTTTGTTAATTCCTTTTCGAGTTTCTCTTTCTTTTCTTCGAGCTCCGGCATTTCCATTTTTGCCAATTCTCTCATATCCTCATCATTACTGTTCAAAGCTTCACGGCTCAAATCGTAGTCAGCCAGCACCTTTCGATATTCCTCGGCCGGTTGCATTATTCGTTCGAGGCTACGGTATTCTTTACTCAACCGCTGAAATTCTTTTTGATTGCCAATAATCTCAGGGTTGGTTAATGCAACTCCAACCTGTTCAAAACGACCTTTTATAGCATCAAGTTTATCTAACATCTAGTCTTAATTAATTATTATTTTTTTGGTCAGGCTTCTGTAGGTTATTCAACATCGTTGTGTCACTCTCTTGTACTTTAACCAAAAGTCAAAAGTCAAAAGTCAAAAGTCAAAAGTCAAAAGTCAAAAGTCAAAACCCTAAACCCTAAACCCTAAACCCTAAACCCTAAACCCTAAACCCTAAACCCTAAACCCTAAACCCTAAACCCTAAACCCTAAACCCTAATT
>NZ_BJYT01000033.1 GCF_007991655.1 Segetibacter aerophilus | reverse complement strand
CATTGAAAAAATACTTGCAAGGCAACAGGTTTTACGAGCTCAAGGTCAAAGTAATCTACCTGTCCAACCCTTAGTTCAGCAGTCTGCAAGTTCAAATCATTCGAACTTCCAAAGCAATAAAGAAGACACTGTAGATGTGCTTATGAAACCGCAGCCCAACAACGAAGAAATAGACAAACATTTTAAACAAAAGCGAAAGAAAAAAAGGCAATCTCATCACCTGTAAATCAACCGACAGTTATGGAAGCTGAAATCATACAAACAGTACTAACTGAAGTGATGGAAGACCTTCAGGAATTAAAGCAACAAAATGCAGGGTTGGTAGGAACGGTACTAATCTCTGCTTATGTGTTATCAGGATAATTCAATGTGACATCGGACCTAAGTATCATTTCTTGCCATAACTTTTTCACTGGTGTAATAGATAGATGTATATCTGCACTATCTTAAATAAAAGTGCGTAATTCTACTCTTGACAAACTCCTGCGAACGATATTATATTTGGAATATAATGCCGGAGAAGATTGAAGCATTCGTGGGTTCCTTTTTTGTGAAATAAATACTTGCATTTTTTTAGAAAGCTATTTTGCTATTGCAAATTCAATTCAAAGTTTCTATCTTAATTTGAATCTGCACAAATGTTTTGATAAATCAATCTCCTTTTGGCTAAAAATAATATATATAGCCCTATGAGTATTTTCTGCATCACTTTTTTAAATTCTTCTATTTACTACAAAAAGGAAAGTTTTACAGAGGAAAGTGCCCAATAAATACTCATTTAAATTTAAAAAAATTGAATTGATTCGATTGAAAACAACTTCTTTTAAAGTTGAGGTTGTAGATTAAAAGTAACAGAATTGGTTTTAATTTGAAACCCTCAGAATTATTATATTGATGAACATAAGTGATTTTTGTTTTGGATAAAAACAATGAATTAAAAGATTATAAGTATTCATACCGATGAGTAAACTGCAAAACTTCTCCTCAACCAAAAGAGAACGTGATATCGATATCTATAGTGGGGCTGGCACTTCCAAATTTGCAAGCAATAAAAAAGTTAAGAGTAGCTCCTCCGAAATTATAATTAATGAAGAATTTATTAAAAGTAAAGTTAGATTTTCTGCTAACAAAGAACAAAGTCAAATTCCAAGTATAATTTCAAATTTATTGCTTCATGACCATTCTAATGAAGAACTGTCAACCACAACTTATCCAAATGCTAAAGACCTATTCCGTCTTTTTGTAAAAAATGGCGACTATGTGTACGCTCGTCCAGATGATATAGTTATGATGGAGAGCTGTGATCATTTAGTAAAGGTGTATGTAGCTTTTGATGATACAATTAAAAAAACAGTACGAGCTAACACTCTAAAAGATTTTCTGCTGCAGCTTCCGAAAACACAATTTCTTCGCATTGGTCGTTTTTGTGCTGTTAACACACGCAGACTTTCAGGGGGCAATTATAATGATCAAACTTTTGAATTTGATTTCAAGGTTTCAATAAAACTTAAACATGCCATTTCGCTTGCTGCTTTTGGAACTATTGGTAAATGACGCTTAATTTATTTCGCGTAAATTATCTTCTGTTCGCGTCTTTAAAAGTGCTGTTCACGTTATCTTATTGGCAGCAATAATCTTTTCTTATTACATTTTATGATTATTAAATTCTTTTATTATGAATGTCACTTTTAATACTCCTAAATTAACCTCACCTTGACCTAAAAAATCAGACGTTGGAATTCAAATTGCTTCCCATCGTAGATTTTATAGAGTAGCAAAATAAGGGACGAAATATTATTGTAATTGATGAACATGTAATGTTTTATTGATGTGGTCGCATCCCTTTTTAAGTATGAGAGTCAAATTATCTAAAAACAATAATTGATAAATGATACATATATCCCTGTCCTTCTTAAGACTCGCATTAAACAACTTCATTACATTGAAAGATCCCCTTAATATGGTAGGCGCATTAGCAAATCCGGTGGTTCTCTCCAATATAGTAGACCAGGAAAATCATTTGTTTAATAAGACTGGTGATTTTGTAGTTATGACGCTCGTGAATACAGAAGAAGAGACGGTTGGCAAATCTCAACTTCCTTATCTTAAGACACCCGATGACAAGTTGCATGTACAGAACCCGGATATCAAATTGAATCTTTATATACAATTCGCAGGGTTCTCGGATACAACATCAGGACCACAAAGCGCCTATGAACGGGCATTGATTTTACTCGACCAGGTTGTTTTCTTTTTCCAATACAGAAATGTTTTCTCAAAAAAACACTATCCCGTACTGATGGCCGCAGGGATAGAGAAATTGATCATCGAACCGATCAGTCTCACGTTCGAACAACTCAACCATCTTTGGGCGACCATGGGAGCGAAGTATCTTCCATCGGTTATATACAAATGCAGGATGTTAACATTCCGTGAGACTGTTGTATCGCCGGAAACTCCATTGATCAAAGAGCTTATAACCGATGAGGTAGTCAACTAATATGAGACTTCGTTACGAACACCTTTTCTCGATTGATTTTACCACAGCTTATTATGTGGATATGCTGCCGCATGGTGATTTTGTTATCGTACCTACCTGCTATTGTGTGAAGCAGATGAGCCGGTTTAAAATGCTGTCGAAGAAAACTATAAATGGAATGTCTCTTATTTATGAATGCAGTCCCTTCACCAATGATGCTACGCCTTTCCGCCCGGTTAATGTTGTCGAAAAATTTACGTTCAAGGTCACGGTCGCCAATCCGGAGTTCTGGTATTATGCCGACGTCAATAATTGGGAAAGGGATAAGATATTCCTGTTGAAGAATCCCTTCTTTAATACCACAGGGGATATCAATGTTCTTACCGGCCCTCTAAATGCGACAGTGCTGTTTCGACCCATGCAATTCAAACACGAACTGGTAATGGAAAACGTACCTGGTTTGTTGAAAGTTTTGGACGCCACCGGTAATGTATTGCGGACCATCATCGTTCGCGCCAGGACAGTTGTAGAACCTGTTGGGAAGAAAGAAGCTCTGTTCGTTGATCTAAAAAATTCTACAGATGGATCTTATACCCTTCGTCATGTTACTTCGGGCGGTGATGTTGATGAAGCGGTCTATTGTTCGGAAGATTATTCAACCGACACACTTGCTATTGTAGAAATCAGTTACCAGTCAGGTTTGGCATGGACTGGTATCCCACCGTTTCAACGCTATGTTGTCAATATCACCAGCCGCGCGACCGATTGGTTTTTCGATGTCCATATCCGTAAGAAAGCAATCCCTCCGTACCTGGCAAGCCAGCTTAAGATTACGCATGTACCTGTACCGCCGGAACCACTACGAACTTTCGCCGTGGTGGGTGTAGCTGATGATGTGAACGGTTTTGTTCAATTCAAATCCAATGTAAAGCTCACCTATTCACAACGCCCTATGCAATTGCAGCTGCAGAAAGTTCCTGCCACTACCGTACTCGATACTATGCCCCTTCCTTCTTCCATCACTGTACAAAAAGATGCACTCAATAATATTATCACCAAGATAGTCGTCAACGTATAATCATTAAATCACCACATAAAACGTCATCATATGGTTGTCTCATCAATTAAAACGCCCGGGGTATATGTGAACGAAGTCTCCATATTTCCGCCGTCGGTAGCACAGGTTCCTACCGCCATACCTGCTTTTATCGGTTACACCGAGAAAGCGGAAGAGACCAACGGCGAGAGTCTTTTTCTGAAATATAAAAAGATTAGCTCGATGGTTGAGTTCGTGCAATATTTTGGAAGCGGCCCGAAATTGATTTTTGATAAGGCAACGGGTAACGGGATAGAAATTGATGGGAACAACCAGGTGGTTAAAGCGGTCAACAAACAACTTTATTTCTTATATGATTCCATGCAGATGTTCTTTGCCAATGGAGGTGGTGATAGCTATATCATAGCCGTGGATAAATACAAAGACAATGGAGCTGTAGATATCGGGGGAATTGCGCCCGCTACCGGCATGCTGGGTGGACTTGAAGTATTGAAAGAAGTAGATGAGCCAACGATGATCGTTTTCCCTGATGCGGTTTCAATGGCTGGTGATATGTATACGTTGCAACAAGCGGCATTACAACAGTGCGGTGACCTGATGGATCGTGTGGGTGTGTTCGATATTCAAAAAGCTGAGGATAAGACAGCGCATGCCAATAAGGTTAAAGAGTTCCGGGAAAATATTGGCATGGCGAACCTGAAATACGGTGCTGTATATACGCCGTGGATAAAGGTTGGAATCAAAAAAGACGTCCACTATCGCGATATAAAAGACCAGATCGTGCTCGCGGGTACAACGACAGCGGTTGTGCTGAGTTCACTGGTTAAAAATCTTTCAGCGGCTGATACACTTGCCATCAAAAGCCAGATCATCCTACTAGATGAACTTGTGAACGATAATAAATTTATTGCCGCGCGAATTGCCAGTATTCTCGATTCTAATCTTATTGCTAACCCGGAGTTTGTTGAATATACTCCGGCAGGTGCTACTAAAAATCTGCCATCCCTCTCCGGTGGTTATGCGCAATTACTACAATCGGTCAACAGCCTCATCGCAGCTGCGGAGGCAAACCCGATTGTTGCTAATGTAAATATTGCTGCACTGGAAGTGGTGAAATTGATCCGCCAGATATACAATCTTACGGTGTTGCTGGACGACTTCGGTTTCGACAGCGTGGGTTTCATGAGCAATCAAAGAATGGTAGAAAATACCTGGACGTCGATCGGGTTTGCTTTACCTCCACCCGCATTCCCTGCTAACGCGGTGGGTGATTTCCTTGCTAAGATAACTGAGCTTGTAGGTTGGGATGCCACCTTCTCCAATCTCCAGGCTGGATTAAATGCTATTTCAACCGCCCCCGTAATTCCCGCCAGGGATGGGGTTCCCGCTGGTGCCCTGGTTTTCCAAACGTATAACTTGCCATTAGCGAATCTGGCCGCTGTTAATACTGCTTTACTGACTGTCGCTGCTGCTGCTACAGCGGCCGATCAGATTATTAATATGAAAGATGCGCTTCCGAAGCTGCAGGTATTGTTTAATTATTTCAACAACATTGTTTCGTCTATCGAAATATTTGGCAGCGCATTTGAAAAAGCTGCGGAAGAGGAACTGAAGCGAATATGGCCGGTATTCAAAAACATCATTGACGGTGTAAACAATAATCTCACCATTCTGCCTCCATCCGGCGCCATGGCAGGTATATATGCAAGAGTGGATAACGAAAGAGGTGTATGGAAAGCCCCTGCCAACGTAAGCGTTACTTATGCCAAAGGTGTATTGGTAAATATTACAGACAACATACAGGACGGATTGAACATCGACGTGGATGCTGGTAAATCAGTGAACGCCATCCGCTCATTCAGCGGCAAGGGGGTTCTGGTATGGGGTTCAAGAACACTTGCCGGCAACGATAATGAGTGGAGATATGTACCTGTGCGCCGATTCTTCAACATGGTAGAAGAGTCTGTAAAAAAATCAACTTTCTGGGCTGTATTTGAACCCAACGATGCCAATACCTGGGTGAAGGTGAAAAGCATGATCGAAAACTACCTCACGCTCCTGTGGAGACAGGGTGCACTTGCGGGCGCCAAACCAGAGGAAGCTTTTTTTGTGGAAGTCGGCCTTAACAAGACCATGACGTTTGTAGACATACTTGAAGGAAGAATGATCGTAAAGATCGGTATGGCAGCAGTACGCCCGGCAGAATTTATCATACTTGAGTTCTCACATAAAGTACAGACATCCTGACCTGTAACAAAAATCTTAAACAACTAATTCTTTATTACAATGGCAAATACATATCCATTACCGGCTTTTCATTTTCTTGTTGATTGGGGCGGATCCAACGTCGGCTTCACAGAAGTAACCGGGCTGACCTATGAAATACAGGCCATCGAGTACCGCGATGGGGCAAGTCCTGAATTTCACGTGACGAAAATGCCTGGTATCCAGAAGTTCTCCAACATCACGCTCAAGCGGGGCATATTCGGCGGTGACAATGAATTCTTCTCCTGGCTTAATACGGTTAAGATGAATACCATCGAGCGACGTGATATCACCATCAAGTTGTTGAATGAAGAGCATAATCCTGTTATCATCTGGAAAGTAAAGCAGGCATTTCCTGTCAAGCTCGAAGGACCTGGTATGAAAGCCAGCGGAAACGAAGTGGCGATTGAATCGGTAGAACTGGCGCATGAAGGATTTACTATTGAAGCAACCTAATTATGGAAGAAAGCAAATTTGATTATCCGCCGGTTAGTTTTCATTTCAGGGTGGAGTTCAAGTTTAGTGATCAGCGTGCGAAATCAGAAATCAATTTCCAGGAGGTCTCCGGTCTCAATAAAGAAATGACGACGGAAGATTTTACGGAAGGTGGTGAGAACCGGTTTGTCTATCGTTTTCCCAAAGGCACTAAATATCCCAATCTTGTTTTAAAACGTGGCATGAAACCCGATTCGAAGATAATCGATTGGGCAAGGGATGCTATTGACCATTTCGATTTTCAACCGGTTGATATTACAGTAACGCTGCTTAATCCAGATCATAATCCTTTAGTAGCATGGGAGTTTGTCAAATGCTGGCCTCTGAAATGGGCAACTTCCGACTTCAAAGGCCAGGACAACGCTATCGTTATCGAAACACTGGAACTCAATTACAATTATTACACACAGAAAAAAGTTTAATCATGCCCATAGAGATCCGCGAATTGATTATCCGTGCGAGCGTAGGCAACCCCAACCAGGGTGGTAGCAACAACTCAACGGCTAACGACCAGGAAGCAGCGCCGAAGGAAGAAATCATTAAAGAATGTGTAGGACAGGTAATGGAAATTATAAAAGATAAAAAGGAACGCTAATGTCTGCACAGGCAAAGTCAGGGCAGTTGGTGAAACTATACATCGAGGCATATGACGATGAAAAGTTTACGCAAAAGAAGGATGCGACGTTCACTGCCATGTTCAATCCCAGCAAGTACAATCTTAAATACGAGATTGAATACGATAAGAAGGGTGCTGCCGGCACTTCTCCACCCGCCCCGAAGTTTTCGAATATGAAACAGCAGGAGCTCAGTCTTGAATTTTTTCTTGATGGTACAGGCATAGAAAATACAGATGATGTATTTGTTGATCAGAAAGTAGAAGAATTTCTGAAACATACCTATTCGTATGACGGTTCAAAGCACAAGAACAATTACCTGCGCGTGGTATGGAGTTACCTGGTATTTGATTGTGTATTGAAAGACGCCGATGTTTCGTTTACACTGTTTCGCAGCGATGGACGGCCTCTGCGGGCGAGGATTAATGCGAAGTTCCTTGGCTTTGTGAATGACGAGAAAAGAGTTCTGGCAGATAAAGCGCAATCACCAGACATCACCCATTTCCGCGTTGTAAAAGACAAAGAGAAATTACCGCTCTTGTCGCAACGCATTTATGAAAGCAACCAATACTACCTGGATGTAGCAAAAGCCAACCGGCTTATCAACTTCAGAAAACTAAGAACAGGTGAGCAACTTTATTTTCCACCGCTGAATAACGAATAATGCATGCCAGGAAACGATCAAAACAATAATGCTGCGAGTGCCTCACCATCCTTCGAGGTTAAAGTGAATGGAGCAGCAATACCTGCCGAATACAACATGGTATCGATGATGGTATATCATGCTGTGAACCGACTCTCTTATGCCAAATTTATTTTCCTGGATGGGGATGCGTCAAAGGGAGACTTTCCGTTGAGCAATAAGCCGGATTTTTTGCCGGGAGCAGCTGTAGAAATAGCTGCCGGTTACAAAGGCCAGAACCAAACAATTTTCAAAGGAATCGTTATTAAACATTCCGTCAAGCTGAAAGAAAATAAGTCAACCTTCTTACTTGTAGAATGCAGGCATGCGGCTGTGAAAGCAACTAAGACCAGGAAGAACAAAATATTTACCGAGCAGAAAGACAGTGATATTTTCTCATCCATTCTACAACGCTACTCTATAAACGCTGATGCCACAGATACGAAGGTGGAGCATAAAGAAATGGTGCAATTCAATTGCACAGACTGGGATTTCATGATCAGTCGTGCTGAAGCGAACAGCATGCTGGTGATCACCGACAATGGCAAACTCAAACTTAGCAAACCCGATCTCGCCGCAACCGCAGTTATGGAATTGAAATTTGGAAACAACCTCCTGGAGTTTGATGCTGAAATGGATGCGCGGTACCAGTTTGATACCGTAAAAGCAATGGGCTGGGATCCCGCGACACAGGAAGCAGTAGAAACCGAGGGCACGGTACCATCGGGGTTCCAACAACAAGGAAATGTAAGCAGTAGTGACCTCGCTTCAAAAACTGGCGATGCAGCTATAGATTATAAGAATGCTGCGCCTCTTACTGAAACAGAGCTGAGAGCATGGGCTGATGCGCAGATGATGAAACATAGTCTTTCTAAAGTTAGAGGACGTGCTAAATGCCAGGGTAGCGATAAACTAAAATGCGGTGTAATCGCCAACCTCCAGGGTGCTGGCGAACGATTCAACGGAAAGACTTTTATCTCCGCTGTCCGGCATGAGATCAACCAGGGCAACTGGCTAACGGATGTTGAGTTTGGATTATCATCACAGTTATTTATAACAGAACACGATGTGAATCCATTTCCAGCTGCAGGCTTGCTACCGGGTGTGAATGGTTTGCAGGCGGGCGTGGTTACACAACTTGAGGACGATCCGTTAGGCGAGGATCGTGTACTCGTAAAGATGCCTTTGGTAGATAAAGATGCAGAAGGCATTTGGGCAAGACATGCTTTGCCGGACGCCGGTGATAGCCGCGGCAGTTTTTTCAGACCTGAAGTAGGTGATGAAGTAGTGCTCGGTTTTATCAACGATGATCCGCGCCACGCTGTGATATTGGGTATGCTGAATAGCTCCGCTAAACCGGCCGTTATCCAGGCAAAGGATACCAATCATGAAAAGGGATTTGTAACGAGAGAGAAAATGACAATCTGGTTCAACGATGAGAAAAAAACGATCGAGATCTCAACGCCTGCGGGCAACAGTATAAAACTGGATGAAGACGGAAAACAGATAGCGTTAAAGGATCAACATGGCAATGAGATCACGATGAGTAAAGATGGTATCACTATAAAAAGTATTAAGGACCTGACGCTTGATGCTGCTTCTGGCAAGATAGGCATCAGTGGTAAAGAACTGGAAGCAAGCGGCAGTACTACTGCGAAAGTAAAGGGAAGCAGCTCCGCCGAAATTTCATCCAGTGGCTCAACAACAGTAAAGGGATCATCAGTTATGATCAACTAAATAGTATTACATGCCGGCAGCAGCAAGGGTAACAGATACGACTAATCACGGAGGCATCATCAGTGGGCCGGGTATGGCAACCGTAATGATCGGCGGTATGCCGGCGGCAGTTGCAGGCGACATGCATGTATGCGCTTTGCCACCCGTGGGTCACCAACCCACAACAAGTCCTTTTACAATGGGAAGTACGACAGTGCTGATCGGAGGCAAGCCAGCTATACGTGTCGGGGATGTTTGTGCCTGTGGCGCAAGTGCGGTGGTTGGATGTTCAACGGTAATGATTAACTGAAACATTAATGAAAAAGAGCGAAACAACTGGACAGGTCAGATGAAAGAACATCGCGAATAAAATGCTTAAACGATGAATGACAATCTTCAATTTATAGGTACCGGCTGGAGTTTTCCACCTGCGTTTGACAAAGCCACGGGTAATACCGCAATGACAACGGGAGTGGAAGACATTTTTGGCAGCCTCCATATTCTTTTTTCTACTACACTCGGCGAACGGGTAATGCGACCTGAGTATGGATGTAATCTCAAAGATTATGTTTTTGATCCTGCGAACACTGCAATGGAAGCCTATATCAAGAAACTGGTAGAAGATGCGATCATCTATTTTGAACCAAGGATAACACTTGAAAAAGTTGGTGTGGACTTCCAAAACCTGGAAGGGATTATGTGGATCAAAATCGATTTCAGAATAGATGCGACCAATTCGAGAGCCAACTATGTGTATCCTTATTATTTGAAAGAAGGAACAAATATATGAGCGACGGTTGCTTTAAGAAAAATGATCTCCTGATTCCCGGCACCCGGCAGGATCAGCGCTTATACCAAGCGCTCGATCCTTCTTATGTATTACCCGATGAACGTACCGTTGCTAACCTGCTTGTGTTTATTACGAAATATGCGGAGCTGATCAATTTTTATGCGCTTAAAGGACCCGATCAAAAAGATTATGCTATTGAGGGAAACTGGCAGGCCCTCATACTTTCTGACGAAGCATTTAACTACGCGGGAATATCGGTCACTCCTTATTCATTGCCCAACATCACTTTCTACCGGTACGTCAATCTCTATGAAGCGGGTAGTACTACTGCTAAACGAAACCTGGCATACCGGGTTTTGTGGGACATTATCTTTTCGGTGTATAAGGAAATAGAAGCCTTCTACACAGCACTACCTGTTTATATGCCGTTGCGCAATGAAATAGCTACGGAAATCGGCAACGGATTGGTAACTGATTTTGGAATCGTTGCAGGTGCTTACCTGAATGATGCAGCGGCCATCCCGTCCCTGAACCTGCAGGTTTCAACCGTATCCACTGATGATGAATATAAATTCAAATTTGCCGACGACCTCATTCAAAGCGGCTTCCACAAGTTATGGATAGATAAGAGCCTTGCACCACTGGCCGATTCATGGACCGATTATGTTGCTGTTCTTAAACTTACTCCCGGGCTCGCGCTTAGCTTCTTCAATACGGCAGGTTTAATCGACGAATTTGACCGCATCGATTACTCTACAGTACAGCTAAAGCAGGTTTTCAAAAGAGCTTTTGAAGCCTATGTAAGAATAATTGCGAAGGCCACCGAGTTATTGGAAAATAGTTTGGAGCGAAGTTCAGCGCACTACGCTCATCATGGATTGATGCTTGCATTCATCAAGCTGTTTGGCATACTTCGCACCGACATGAACGAATTCACGCGCAAACATCTTGAATATTATTACAGCCGTGTTTTACAAATACATCCTGCGCCCGCTGTTCCCGATACGGCACACATCGTATTTGACCCCGCAAAAAATATCGGGAGCCATCTTATTAAAGCTGCGACTGAATTGAATGCGGGTAAGGATGGTACCGGAAAATTATTGCTTTATCATACAGAGGACGAGATCGTCATAAACGAGGCGAAGGTTGAACAACTGAAAACCATTTTCATAAAACCGTCCGGTATCAGCGGAACAATTGAGAAAGTTACTGCATCTCCTATTGCTAACTCTGTTGATGGCAAAGGTGCTGCATTTACGGGGTCAGATACCTCCTGGAAAGGATTTGGTAATGAACTGAATGCTGCGGCCATAGGATTTTTTATTGCTTCACCCGTGTTGCATCTAACAGAAGGAAGACGGGTTCTTGAATTCACCTTTTTTGCCGAGCCGACAGGCATCGCAAAAATGAATGCCCTAACGGTGACGGATATACTCTACCTGTTCAGCTTCTTTTGTTCCGGCGAAAAACAATGGGAAGAACTGATCATCAATGATGGGGTGGTGACCGATTACAATAGTGAACTATCGTTTACACCGCCTCTCTTAACTGATCTCTCCTTTACCATTCGCCTGGTGTTGTTGGCCCAGTTCAAACCCGTAGTGGGATATGATCCCCTGGTTTGTGATGGCAATCTCAACACCATCTTCCCGGTAGTAAAGTTTGTTTTGAACCAGGCTACCGCCGCGGCTTACGAAAAATTAAAGGATATAGAGATCAGCAAGATTAACATCACTGTAACCGTTGAAGATATTACCGCACTTTCGCTGCAAAATGAAATAGGAACACTCGACCCGGTAAAACCGGTGCAGGCTTTCGGGCCCTTGCCAAAAGTGGGCGCTTCGTTTTTGGTTGGTCATCATGAACTGGTGCATAAAGAGATTACCCTGCTGGAACTCAGACTGAACTGGCTGGGGTTGCCTGATCTCACTACTCATTATAAGTATAAGATTCCTGATACCGCTGCTCCTGATGGTATGAAGGATGCTACGTACCTGCCGATAGGAGCAGTAACTGATTTTACCGCTCTCGTTGAATTTATCAGGAACAAGACATGGACTACTCTTGGCGCCGGCAATAGCGCACTGGTTGCTTCCGGTAGCAACCTGAAGACGCTCAACTATAGTTCAATCACCACGATCAAGAAACCAATGAAGCGCCCGGAAGCGTATACTAATGCTCCGCTATTATTTGAAACAGGAACTACTGATGGATTCATCCGTCTTACGCTGAAAACGCCCGCCGATGCATTTGGCCATTTTAAGTGGGGATTGGTATTTGCAGCGCAAACAGTCGCACTTACTAAAGATGTCCATAACACCTTACCTAATCCTCCGTACACACCATTGCTGGAAAGCATCAAGTTAAAGTATGTTGCCACACAAGACATTAAACTGGATGTTAGTTATAAGCCTGAACAGGGAGCGTTCATACATCTTTTACCATTCGGAATAAGACCTACCCATACCAACGCGTTGCTGTTACCGGCATTTGAGACGGAAAAAAAACAGGTTGATGGAACATTAGCTTATGAACCGGTAGAATCGGCCTTGCTGATCGGAGTCAGCCATGCAGTCATCAACCAGCAAATTTCATTGCTGCTGCAGATGAACGAGGGCACCGAAGATATATCTGTTGACCCACCCACAATTATCTGGAATTATTTATCTACTTCAGGCTGGAAGAACTTTGATATGCTACTGGTCGGCGACTCGACCAAAAATTTATTAAAGTCTGGAATTGTGAAATTCCAGATACCTGCGGATGTAAATACAGCAACCACTGAATTACCCCCAGGTTTTACCTGGATCAGCGCTGCTATTAAACCGGACTTTCCTAAGTATCCTAAAATAAGTTCTCATGCTTTGCCGAAAGTGCTTGCTCTATTTACCAATGCTGTGAAAGCAAATTTTGAAGATCATGGCAACGATCCGGAACATCTTGCAAAAGCGCTACCCGCTCATACTATTTCTAAATTGTACGAGTCCGATGCTGCTGTTAAAAAAGTCAACCAGCCATATGCATCATTTGGTGGGAAGAAGATTGAATCGGGAAGTAAGTTCTATACGCAGGTAAGCGAACGGCTACGTCATAAGCATCGTGCTATCACCATCTGGGATTATGAACGATTGGTGCTCCGCGAATTCCAGGAAGTGTATATGGTAAAATGTCTGAATCATACTGGCTATGAAGTGGACTGCACGACTAGTTTGAAAAAATACAAAGAGAATATTCCAGGGCAGGTTATGCTGGTACCTGTGCCGTTTGTCACCAACCTGCAGGCAGGAAATATTTTCCAGCCAACATTTAGCACAGCGAAGCTTACCGACATAGGAAATTTTATTCATGGCGACGATAATTCCGGTAGCTGTAATAAATATTTGAAGCCATTGCATTGCCACCTCGCTCAGCTGGCAGTCGAAAATCCGAAATACGAAACGATAAAAGTAACCTGTAAAGTCCGCGTTAAAGAATGTCTTGATCAAATGTTTTATGAAGCACAATTGGTTGATGATCTTAATAATTTTTTATCACCCTGGATAACTGGTGATCCGGGTAAGATCAATTTTGGCGGAAGATTGCATGCTTCACAGGTAGTGTATTTCATTGAGCAGCTTCATTACATCGACTATCTCGAAGACCTGGAAATAGAACATAAGGACGGACTCACCGTATTGAATACAACAGAGCCGTCACTGGCAGTAGCAACTACATCGAGGTCGGTATTAACATCCTCTGGTACACATAGCATTCAAAAGGCATGATATGGCTGAACAGTACACGATAATAAAAAACAAGCCCAAACCGCTGTCGCAGGATTACGAAGCACTTCGGTTGCTGGGACTGAAATATATCGAGCAGTTCTCGAAGGATATCTGGACAGACTACAACACGCATGACCCGGGTATCACTACGATGGAATTGCTTGAATATGTAATCACCGATCTTGCCTATCGCACTGATATGCCGATGGAAGATATACTGGCAAGAATAACCACCGATACCGTTAAAGATTTTTTCACCGCCCGCGAGATATTGCCCTGCAATCCCGTAACCTTTGATGACTTGCGAAAAAAGAGCATCGACGTGGAAGGAGTTGAGAATGCCTGGATACTTCCGTATACAGATACCGTATGTTCAAGCCCTCTTGTCAATCCCGCATATTTTATCAAATGCAACCCGATACCGGGAAGTATAGACCTGAATGCAGAATTTGAAGTCGGTTTTGAACCAAGAAATATCAACGGGCTTTATCATTTCAACCTGCTCCTAGAAGAAGACGCAGTTCTTGGCGACTTAAACATACTAAGTGTTGACTGGGAAATGAGAGACCCGATTACTGGTGTGCGTAGGGCATTGGTTCGTTTTATTTTTCCATTGAACATGGGAAAAGTCTATCCCGGCAAACAAGGCGTTAATACGGGTATAGAAAAAATCGCTGGAGGTAGTATAATGAACTACACAGTCTCTGGTGTCGACTTTTCAAAAAACACCTTCGACCTGGTGCTGAACCCGGGGCTGCAGCAGATCAGCATACCTAAAGTGGCGTTTCACGTGCAACCCGTTCATACCGGCGATCTTATATCTACGCTAAAAACGGCGATGTGGGCTCACCTTTCATCGGCTAACCCGGTTGTGAAGGCCGATGTAATCGCAAAGATCCTTTCGGTATTCAGTGCCAAAGTGAAGAAGGTATCCTCAATCATTGATGAAGTCTATTGCATGTACGAACACATCCGCAACCTCTGCGAAGATGTGATCAAAATTGGTATTGTGCCTTCGCAGGAAATTGCCGTTTGCGCTAATATAGAAACTGACAATGCGGTTGACCTCGAAGAAATACTGGGACAGGTATATTTCGCTATTGATGTTTTCTTCTCGCCTCCGGTTCGCTTTTATCTATTGAAGGAACTGCTTCAAAAAGGATATCCTTCAGAGATCATATTCGAGGGGCCGCTACTCAGGCACGGATTTATACTGGATGAAGACCTGCGAAAGCGTTCACTTTTTTCAGAGATTCATGTATCCGATCTTTACAATATTATTATGAGCATCCCTGGAGTAAAGACGATCAAATACCTCCAGATCACCAATTACTACAATGGTATTCCACTTACTGAAGGTGAGTTTTGGAAACTGGTATTGAACCAGGATAAGATCAACAGCGTCACGCTGCCGATTAGCGAATTCCACCTCAATCTGGACCGCCTTCGCTCGAAGATTACTTTTTACAAAGGCAACATGCCCATCATTGCAGACAAACAGGTAGCAAACCGTATTTATAACGATCTAAAAGCAAGCTTATCCAAGCCCAGAATAAATCCAGATCTCGCCATCATTAACGACATACTCCCACCCATCGGTCAGAATTATAAACTTGACGAGTACTATTCAGTACAAAATGAATTTCCTTTTGTGTATGGCGTTAACCGTGATGGTATCCCTTCTGATGCAGACATCATTCGCAAAACGAAGATTAAACAGCTCAAGGGTTATCTT
Source organism: Segetibacter aerophilus (assembly GCF_007991655.1). Classification (GTDB taxonomy): domain Bacteria; phylum Bacteroidota; class Bacteroidia; order Chitinophagales; family Chitinophagaceae; genus Segetibacter; species Segetibacter aerophilus. The sequence continues at coordinate 30,183 of NZ_BJYT01000033.1, read as the reverse complement.
TTATTTTTTGACCAGATACTTGCCAACTATTTATCGCAGCTGGATGAAATAAAGAATCTCTATGCCACCGGTAACAGCAACAATAAAACTTATTTTTCTCAACCGGTTTATGATACACCAATACCGGATTTAACTGAAGATGACAATTTTTATTCCAATGCACCTCCACCTGCACCGCAGATGCCAGATTCAGAAAATTTGAATTTCTATGGTACTGCTGCCCTGATAAAAGACTTTGCAACCCCTAGCTTGCTAACGACAGTTGACATTGATGATACCGATGCATACGCTGTACAGTGGAAAGCATTTGCCAACGGTAAGAAGAATGCTTACCGCACAACGCTGGAAGAACTCACAGAGCCTGAAGATGATAAGCTGGACAGAAGAAACCGCTTTCTGGATCACCTGCTCGCACGCTTTGCTGAAAGCTTTAGCGATTACGCCGCCATGATGTACAAATTTACCGGCAATATGCTGGAAAGTAACAGCAAGAAGACAGCAGAAGAGATTGCCAATGATAAATTCAATTTCTTACAACAATACCACATACTAAGTTATAACCGGGGTAAAGGACAGTATTATAAATGTTGTCCTACCGGCGAATGTGCAATCGCACCCATTCCTCCAGCGACTTTAACCGCTGATGATGTGCTCGAATACGATACGTATAAGATGCCGCATCCATCTAATCCAACAGGGTTGCATAAACGAACGTCGTTAATGCTTGGAATGAATATCCACGATAACTCCAACCTGGCGTTGAATAAGTTTTTTGTGTTGCCGTCCGGTTTGCAGTTCCAGTTCGTGGTACAATACGACGGCGCTCACCAGCTAGTTTCGGTGAACCTGTATGCTACTGACAAGTTAGCGTTCGCTGCCATGGAAAAGATCGTGGAATTGATGATTGATGAAGACAATCCGGATACGGAAAATGTTTATTTCGAAGTGAAACCTTTTGGCGGCGGTCATCGGATCGAAGTAAAAGAAAGTATGGGGGCGGTTACTCCTTATGCGGTGTCTACACCGGTCTATGCAACCCCATTATTGGCACAGGAGGCAATCAAGTCGGTGAAAAAAATATTTGTTGATGAAGGCATGAAAGTAATTGATCACTTATTGCTTCGTGCATTGCCAACAATGCAACATATCACGGCTGCTGACCTTGCCGAAGGTTTCTTCCCCTTGTGTGCTGATCTTAATCCCGACTGTGACTGCCCCGTAACAGATTATTATAGCTTCCGCATCAGCGTGATCCTTCCATACTGGACACAGCGATTCCGCAATATGGATTTTCGTGCATTTGCTGAAGACACCATTCACCGCGAAACACCGGCTCATATACTTCCGAAATTCTGTTGGGTAAGCATGTATGATATGCATCGCTTTGAAAAAGCATACACCGAATGGTTTGCCGAGAATAAAAATTACAAGCCCAATATGAATGTGCTGAGAATAAAGCTGAGAGACCTTATCAAGACGATGAACACAATGACGAATGTTTATCCCGTGGGTCATTTGCATGATTGCGATAATCCTTCCACCGACAACCCTGTGATCTTGAGTCAAACTATATTAGGAACCTTTTAATTGAAGTAGAAATGGCACTCAAACTGATGGACCCGATTAACACCATGCCTTTTTTCCAGGCCAACCAGGTATTGACGTATAATCACCTGAATGAACTCGCATCCTATCTCTACCAGCAGGAACGCTATACCCGGAACAAGTTGATCGGAAGTGGTATTGTATGTGCACTAACCTTCAGTTGGAAGCCAATTGCAGCAGGCAATGCTGAAGTATTGATTGATGATGGATGTGCTGTCACGTCTGCGGGCTACCTGATCGTTTTCAAACAACCGGTAGACACAGCAGGTGTGTTGATCCCTTACACCCACCGCAGAAATTTTACCCGCCTGAAGGATTTTGAACCATTTAAGACGGTGGTCGGCGCTGGTAATCCTGCTATCTACGAATTGATCACCAAAGATGTATTTGATTCTGAAACAAGTCCTACAAAAGCCATCCTTACTGATGCGAACAAGACCAACCGGGTGTTGATACTGTTATATGATATTGAGGCGCTGAATATCGCAAAATGTCTTGATGAGAGTTGTGATGATAAGGGGAAAATCTACCAATACACGCCGCGTCCGTTATTGGTTCCCATTGCGGTGATCGATGACATACTTAATGCTCCTGATACGCAACCATTTTTTACTGAACCGGGCCGGTCAGCAAAGGCAAAGCAAAGTTTACTGTTTGAGACCGACTACCTCTATCTTAAAAATCTTTTCAAGGCAGCGAATCTCATGAATGTGAGTACACAGGCGCAGCTTGTAGACCTCTTTAAAGCACCGTGCCTCGATCCTGAACTTGCCATCATGTCCACCACCATCAACAACCTCGTTGCAAAGTTCCCGTGGATATTCGATACGCAATTCAATTGCATGAAAATCGAGGTGCCGGCATTGGCAGGACAAAACCTAGGCAGCTTCCTTCAATCGCAGTCGCAGGCGTTTCGAAACAATGCGGCGAATAATATCTATATGCAATACCTCTACGACTTTCTGAGGGATGTGGTAGATGCTTATAACGAACTATACGCGGCAGTAAGTGATTTAGTTGGTGAATGCGGCGGAAACGAGTTCATACATCCTTTTCATGTTATGCTTGGCCGGCCAACTACAAACGATACGCTATCCTGTTATCATGAAGTAAAATACAATGAAACCAACTTTAAATACCGTCACTATTTCGTTCCCTCACCAGTAATGGATGGTCAATTCATGCTGTATGAGAAAACGCAGAGTCTGTTCAAACGATTGATAAGGATAATCGCAAATTTCAGTGCACCTGCTGCTAATGATATCATTATTAAGGTGACGCCAAGCAAAGACTACGACCGGTCGCTCGGTGATCGTGCTATTCCCTACTTCTACCTGCAGGCGGCAATAGAGAATATCAGACGTGTCTGGAACTATGATGCCACGCGCCGCAATAAGATCAGCCGGATAAAAGGTTATAAACTTCCATTTTCGCAAGATCAGTTGTTGGAAGAAGATACTTCCAAAAATGATTTTTACAGGATCGAGGGACATATTGGAAGCAATCCCATAAATGTCAAAGCTGCCATCGACACCTTGCGCACCACTTATAATCTTCCTTTTTCTGTCACAGCTATCTCCATTCAACCAGATACTAAAACAGTAAATTGCTCGTACACTGATCTTGATGAAGAATACAATTACTATCGCGATCGGGTACTTGGTTATCTTAAGGAAATTCAAAGATGGCTGGCTTTTGTAGAACCGATTTTTACCGGCAGTGGAGGAAGTCCCGAAACGAAAAAGTTCTTCCAGGATTTTAAGATGGGGATCGACACTATGGCTAAGTTGCTGAAAGAAATTCGTTGTATTAACAAGTTCCCTTATGATAAATTTAAAATCGCCTACCTACTGATATGGGAAGCTTTTCTTGAGCTATATGCCAATGGTTTGAAAAGCAATACAACAAATGCCACGCAGGCATTTAATATAGTACTTACTATTCTCAACCTCATCTTCTTTGCACCGATATATAAAATTTGGTATTTCTTTCAGTACAGGCTTGCATTGTTAAAGCAAACCGAAACCAGTAGTTTGAAATTGCTAGCTGGCAAAACTACCGGCCTGGAACATCTCGCAGGTGTAAGGCGAGGTGAAACTTTTCTGCTGGTAACGGACACCGGTACCAATACTGTCGTTGCGGATTTCAATATGCCTGACCTATTGGGTTGCTCGTGCGATTGCAAAACGGCGCCTTGCGATGGAAAGAACCTGGCGCTGGTATCCCCACTCGAGAAACCGATTATTATGGTTGTGGACTACAACTATAAAACGGAAAAAGCATTGATTAAGCAGAAAGCGTTCTTTGATCCTTTAAAAAAAGAATACGTACTCGAGCTGGATGACATGGGCTTCTATAAGGGCGACACCAGGATCGATATCAAAGTAAAGGTTGTGGACGAAAAAGGAACGCCTTTTAATGATCTGCAAGTAACATGGCAATCGGATAAGCTTGTAATGGAATACTTCATAAATGAGAATCCTAACAAGGACGGGATATTTAAATTGTTTTATGAACTGACTGGTGATTTCGAAGAAAAGATTGTTGAGGGAATTATATTCCTGGTGATAATCGGAAGGGTCGCCGGAGCAAAAATGGAAGAATTCAATGTACCCGTGGAAGGAAGGGTGAAACCTTTCTATCCTTACGACAAAGAAGCGCTGAAAAAAACAAAACCCGAAATGAAATTTGAAGGCGACTTCAGGACAAGAGTCGTCGGCGGTGAAAGAGTGAAAGTATACACTACGCCTACCGGCAACGAGTTCGGCATATATAAAGACAAGAGCGGTTTGTCGTACATAAAAGTAATCAATGCGAAAACGCCGGGTGTCGAAGAAATACCGTTTATACTCGAAGCAGGCGGTACCTCCTCAAGAAACTCGGTCTACGTAAACGTTATTGATAAAAAAGATAAACTACGAACTGATACATTAACAGGTGTTATCACCGATGACCAGGGTCAGCCTTTGAGGGACGTGAAATTGACAACCAGCACAGAAAAAGAAGCAGTAACTGATGAAAGAGGTCAATATAAGATTAGTGGCTTGAGAGCCGGCGAGGTGATAACAGTTGAAAGAAAAGGGTACAAACGAACAGTACTGCAAGTGAATAGTCGAACAAACCCAGAAGTGAAACTGCAGAAAGCACCTCTGATCGACATCAAAGGACTGGAGGATGTAAAACTTTTCGGCAATATCGGAAGCTTCGCGGAGGGGATTGATTTCAATGCACTGAAAAACTTTATCAGATAATCATGCCTCCGCATAATAATCATATCATTCAGACAGTATGCTTCGATGCTTACGCCTCAACTGAAGAAGCTGCCCATGAGTTTACCGATAAGATAAGCAGCATTAAAACAGAATCGTTGTTAACACAAGTGTTCGCTCAATATGATTATGTTCCGTGGAAGATACGGATCGATCAACTCGAACTGGATCTTGGTCATTTAGAGGCTGACAATTTTGGTAGTATTGAAGAACTGATCAGGAACCAACTGGAAGAAGTGCTTGCGGATAAGCTGGCGCATATAAATGGCGTAGAAAAACGGCAGGCGTTTACTGAACAACCGCAACACGCGTTGGCGCCTGAAAATATCGGATCAGGAATTGAGACACTTCTCCACTACCTGGTCACCGGATCCCTACCATGGAATATTTATGGGAAACCCGACATGGAGGTGCTGCTGGTGGAAATATTAGAAAACGAAATAGTGCCGTTCAAAAGATCCATCCTGTTACAACTGTCCCGGCGGCATGTTGTTGAACGCTTGGCAACCGCTTTTAGTTTTCCCACTATTCGTTTACTTGGGGAAAAGATAGTGGGCAGAGATCAAACGGTTGCGGTGGAAGAGATAGTCGTAACAATAAAAAATCAATTAAATGCAGCGCGTATAAGAATCTCCGAAACGGAGCTCGCAGTCACGATGCTGACAAGCTTACATGAGTCCATCAAAACAGGGAAGGATTATGATATGGTATTCATTAAGCAATTATTAATTGTTCTTATTAAATATGATGCACAAACGCTGGCAGCAATAGTTGGACAGATCGAGATTGTCATCTCAGCAGAAACTTCCCCTTCTCGGCGGGAGCTGTATAGATCTGCACTGGAACAGGCATCGCGATTAGTGATTGCAAAAGAATTGCCTCGCGGACAGAAGTTTGAAAAAGCCGGGAATGATAGCATCAGTTCCCCGGAGTTGCCAGCTAATAAAAGTGAAGCAAGTTATGATGATGAAAGCAGTCTTGCTGATGCAGAGGACTATGACCAGAATCGGTATTTCATCGACAACGGCGGTTTGGTATTATTAAATGCAGCACTGCTACAAAGATATTTTCATCAATTAGGCTGGGTAAAGGGTCAGGCGACGGCGGACGAATCAGCAAGACATAAGATCATATTATGGCTTGACTGGCTGATATGGGGTGAACACAAGGTTCACGAATATGGGTTACTATTAAATAAAATATTCGCTGGGGTTCATCCATTCGAAATATGCGATGTTAGGCTATCATTAGCACCACACGAAAAAGAAGCTGGCGTAGAGTTTCTTCAAACAATTATTCATCATTGGAACATACTTAAAAATACAAGCATCGATGGTTTCCGAACCACTTTCCTGCAGCGGCAGGGTAGGCTGATAAATGACGACGGGGGATGGCAGTTGCACACGGATTCTAAAGGATACGATATACTCATCGACAGCCTGCCATGGAGCTTCAGTATAATTAAATTTCCATGGATGTCAAAACCCCTGTATACGCAATGGCAAACAAGAACCTGATACATAACGCCGCACATCTTCAAAAAGATCTTCATTGGCTGACTGCGGTGCTGGAAAGCCGGCTTACGTCTTTTGTTCAAAAGAAAAAAGAAATGCCATTTGCGAAAATGCCGGCGCCCGCATTTCACTCACCGGTTTCCGTTTATCAGCAGTTTATCAGATCCTTCGAATTGAACGACACAGAGCGGATGATCCTGCTGGTCTCCTTGTTACCTTATGTGGACCCTCACCTTGTCGAGCGTTCGTTGGCAAAGTTTGGGATAGATAACAGGCAGCTCCCCGATATCGGTGGTATCAAGGGTTCGTCACATGGCGGTTTAATTCCAACAGGTGAAACCGTTTTCTTTCTCATTGCCGGTAGTGATCTTCAAAAAAGATTGGAATGCAGCCTGCTGTTTTCTCCGCAACATAAGTTCTATACAAAAAACATCTTGAAGCTGCAGGAGATATCTGCTTATGAGCCGGAAACTAGTGGCGTCATTCTTATTTCGAAAGATGTGTTGCATATGCTTACTACTGCAACGACGTATCAACCCTTATTCAATTCAAATTTTCCCGCCAGGCTCCTCACCACCAATTTCAAATATGATGAGATGGTGCTGGCTAGTGAGACGGAGCAGCAATTGGAGGAAATACGAACATGGTTGGACCATAAAGAGAAATTACTTGGTAAATGGGGGTTCGGCAACAAAATCCCAGATGGTTTCAAATGTCTCTTTTATGGCCCCTCCGGTACTGGCAAGTCTTTGGCTGCGGCGTTGATCGGGAAGCAAAACAATCTGCCGGTTTATCGGATCGACCTGTCAATGGTGATCTCGAAATACATCGGCGAAACGGAAAAGAATTTATCAAGGATATTTGACGCAGCAGCAAACAAAAAATGGATTTTATTTTTTGACGAAGCCGATGCACTATTCGGCAAACGTTCGAATATCCAAAACGCCAACGATCGATTTGCAAACCAGGAAGTCTCGTACCTCTTGATGAGGATGGAAGAATATGAGGGGCTTGCCATTCTTGCCACCAACCTTAAGGGCAATATCGACAAGGCATTTCTCCGCCGGTTTCAACTCATTACCCATTTCCCGCTACCTGACAAAGAACAGCGTCAGCGTTTATGGCGACAAAGTTTTTCGCCGAGTACGTCCTTCGCTAATGACGTTAACCTGCAAGCGTTGTCTGAGAACTTTTCACTCACAGGAGCGAATATCATGAACGTTGTCCGGTACGCTTCAGTGATGGCATTGAAGCAGGGAAACAATATTATCACCAGTGAAAATGTGATTATGGGCATCAAAAAAGAATTATCCAAGGAGTCAAGTCTGTCCGGTGATAATCTGAATTCATAACTGTCTAAAAGCAATGCTATGGGCTTCATTGGAAAAACAAATTCTTCGTTGGCCAGTAAAGCAACACCGTTCAGTATGGCAGATGCTTTGCCAGTGCAGGCGAAGCTCACAGTCAGCAAGGCCTCAGACCCGGCGGAGAAAGAAGCGGACACCGTTGCAAGTAGGGTAGTGGACGAACAAAAGGAGAAGCGAGCTCATACGAAAACAGCAGATGACAAAAAAGACAATGCGGCGAAGGAACCTTTGACAGAACCGAATGTAGAGCCGAAAAAAGAAGGGTTAAAGACGAAGGAAGATAAGGACAATAAGGAAGTTCAGAAAATGGGAAGCCGGAAGGAGGAAAAGAAGGCTGCTAAAAAAGATGACGATAAGCAGGATAAGCTAACAAAGAAAGACGACAAGAAACAGGAAGCGAAGAAAGCGAGTAGCGAGAAAGAAGAAAAAAAAGTTGCTAAGCAAGACGATGGTAAAAAAGATAAACTAGCAAAGAAAGACGATAAGAAGCAGGAAGCGAAGAAAGCGAGTAGCCAGAAAGAAGAAAAAAAAGTTGCCAAGCAAGACGATGGTAAAAAAGATAAACTAGCAAAGAAAGACGATAAGAAGCAGGAAGCGAAGAAAAAGGGAAATGAAAATGAAGAAAAGAAAGCTGCAAAAAAAGACGATGATAAGCAAGATAAAGTAGCGAAGAAGGAGGAAAACAATAAGGATAAGAAGCCTGTAGACCAAGAAAAAGATAAAAGTGCAAAACCAAAATCTCTACATCGCAAGGACGTACCAGCTCCGGTTATCCATCAAAAGCCGCAGGAGAAACCGCTAGCCACTGCTTTAGGTCGTAAGGAAGGTGGTAAAGAAGGAGACACCAAACAACAGGACGATCCTGAAAACGATGAGGCGAAATTGCAGGCCATTGAAGAAAAGATCAATGCCAAGAAAGGTTCTGGTCGCCCACTGAATGACCAGCTGAAGGCTGACATGGAGCAATCCTTTAAATATGATTTCTCTGAAGTAAAAATCCATGATGATAAAGAATCTGCAGAGCTTTGCGCTTCACTAAATGCACAGGCGTTTGCTATTGGGAACGATATATTTTTCAATACAGGGAAATACGATCCTGAAAGTGACCGTGGCAGGGAGCTGATTGCGCATGAATTAACCCACGTTGTGCAACAAAAAGACCAGGTACTGCGGGCTATTGCTTACCGTAATCCTACGCCGTCGGATGGTGGAGGAGCAACAGATGCAGGTAAGATCGTCGGAAGCCAGATCGTTATTCCGTCCATCGAAGTACCGCAATTCAAATCGCGCAATACAGGAAAGTTTGGCACCAGCGCTACGCGCAAAAAAAATTACAGCCGCAAGGCAGCCACTGGTGGCAAAGCACAAACAGAGATTTGGAAAAAAGATCCGGGTATTGCTGCAGGTGTTAAGACCGCTGTTGATGGCTTAAAGACTAAAGCAGGTAAAAAGCCGTCCTTACCAGATGTATATTTTTTGAAGTGGAAGGGGATCAAGTTATTCGGTAAAGAGGAGACGTTGATAGAAAACAGCAAGGTGCCATTATGGAATGCATCCGGAGAAGTTTCAGCATTCGATGTAGACCACATCCTCGAGCTGCAATTAGTTGGTGGTGAGAACACGATTGATAATATGGAGCTGCTTAATTTTTCAGGCAATCGCAGTTCTGGCTCGCAGATCAGCAACAATGTTGAAAAGGCTGTTCAAAATTTCATCACCAAAACAAATCAAGCCTTCAGCGTTGATGATGCGATGAAGGACTACGAGATAAAATTTGAGAAAGTATCTTTTACAGGAAAAACAGAAAAGAGCAGCAAGGGAAGTGGTGCTGACGGATATTGGTCATTCGACCAGGTCCAAAAGGGACAGCACCTGAAGAATTTCGAAAAAATGACCGACCGGGAAATAGAACAGGTTGCCGGCAAAGAAGATAATCCTATTGCTTATACTTCGGAAGGAGGCGGTGCGATGTTACGTAATGATTCGTTGAAGCGCATGCCCGGCTTTGAAGGAAATATAAATCTGTCCAAAAGCGGGGCGGTTGCAGGAACGATTACCGGCAAGTTCAACCCCAATCCCAAGATTTTCGAACCCCTTGATAATATTTCGATCAACATATATACAATGGATGGGGTTGACTTTGGTGGTTTCATGAAGCGAAGGACCCGGGGTGGCGGAAATCTTGAAACTGTACTCAGCAATCTTAAGGTAAAAGGGATGAGCCCTATTGAACTGGATTCAGCAGAGATGCTTCCGGATGTAGGTATAGTGGCAAAAGGAAGAATACAACCTTCCGTTGAAATCATCAAAGACCTTTACATCGATTTTTCTATTGAAGGTAAGAATGTAATACTGAGCAGGACCTTTAGCTCCGGTAATATAAAAGGCATTCCACCTCCCTTAAAAGTAACTGATGCCTCGTTGATTGTTTTTGCCAATGGTGGTACCGCTGCAATTGGTGTAACAGGCAAAATCAATTTTGAAATCAATAAGGTTGGAAAGGGCGAGATCAGCGCTACAGGCGATACTAACGGTGTGTTCAAGCTCATGGGAAATTTTGAGTTTGATGAGAAACTGTTTGGTGGTGTGAAAGCAAATGTAAAAGCCAGCTACGAGCATACGGAAGGAGGAGAGGATAAATGGGATGTTAATGGCAATATCAAAATACCAAAGGGAAAAATTAAGGGCATTGATAGCGCAGAGATCAATGTGAATTACGCTGACAGAATTTTCAAGGCAGACGGTTCCGCGAAGTTTGGTATTCCCGGACTTGAAGACGGTAAGATGAGCGTTACTTACGGCAATGATCAGTTGCTGATCGAGGGGGAAGCAAATTTCAAGCACAAGTTCATTAAAAGCGGTAAGGTAACAGCAAAGGTTGAAACTGCCGGTGAGGAAACAAAAGTTTCGATGTCCGGCAATGCGAAACCTAATATTCCCGGTATTGATTCAGACCTCACCGTAAGCTATGTTGATGGCGTATTTACAGTAAGCGGCACTGTTGGTTATACAAAAGGCAGGCTGGCGGGTACCGCTACCGTAGGTGTTACTAACCAGGCGGTAGGCGCTGACGGCAAACCGTCGGGAGGACCAGGTGAAGATCTCAAAGTATTCGGGGGCGGGTCATTGACTTTGAAGATAACGGATTGGCTGCAGGGCACGGCCGGCGTTACTTTCAAGCCCGATGGAAATATCGAAGTAGTAGGCAAGATTGGCATTCCAGCAGCAGTAAATATTTTCGAAAAGAAGGAGATCAAGAAAGAGATATTTAAAGCGCCTACCATTGAGATTCCATTGTTTGCTATTCCGGTTGGGAGCAGGAGTATCGGACTTGTTGCAACAATTGGGGGCGGCGCAGAAGCCTATGCAAGTATTGGTCCCGGTCAATTAACGGATGCAGCGGTAGAAGTCAAATACAACCCGGCAGAGGAAGAAAGTATGTCCATCACCGGTAATGCAAAATTCAAGGTACCGGCCGAGGCAGGTCTTCGTGTCTATGTTCGTGCAGGTATTGGATTGAGTGTTGGTATTGCACGTGTATCAGGAGGCATCGAACTCGGTGGTGCACTGGGTATAGAAGGCGCTGCAGAGGCAGGTGTTGTCGTGAACTGGACGCCTGCCACTGGATTCAAGCTTGATGCAGAAGCTTCGTTATCCGTTCAACCCAAATTCAAGTTTGATGTAAATGCCTACGTGGAGGCGGTGCTTGATCTTTGGGTGACAGAATTCAGCAAAGAGTGGAAGTGGAATCTGTATGCGTTTGAATGGGGTCCTGCTATGAAGTTCGGCGTAAAATTCCCCGTACATTATGAAGAAAATAAACCTTTTGAAATATCACTTGACGATGTAAAGTTTGAAGCACCGGACATTAGCGTAAGTGATTTTGCGAAAGGTATCGGCCAACAATTATTCGGTTAATCTTAAAACTTTTCTTATGCAGTTAAATGATACGATCAACAATGCCGGTGTGCAAACGTTCCTTACCGGCGACCTGGACGCGGCAGAGAAAAAATTCAGGGAAGCAGTTAAGGCTGATGCCAGGGATTCATCTGCGTACAATAACCTTGCTTTCGTACTACAGCAAAAAGGGAAACTTTCCGAAGCAGAAAAGACCGCGAGGAAATCGTTGAAAATAAACGCCGAGAGTTCCAGCGCCTGGCTTAACCTTGGTAATATACTCGTGCAGGAAGGGAAGGGCGAAGAAGGAGTAGCATGCATTAGCAAAGCGATCGAGCATAATCTCCAAAACGTTTTCGCCTGGGAGAGTCTCGCGACCGTAGCCATGCTACAACAAGATTTCCAGGCTGCAGAACAGTGTTGGGAAAAAGCACTTGCCTTAAAACCGGACCAGGTAAAATACTGGATACAGCTGGCGCTTGTAAAAACCGGTTTGAAAAAAGCTAATGAGGCGGTAGCGTGCTTGCACCGGGCTATTGAACATGATGCCAACAATGCTTTTGCCTGGAGTCAACTCGGTATTATGGAGTTAATGAGACAAAATTTTGGAGTTGCTGAAAAGGCATTCTTCCGTGCGCTTGCAATTGCTCCCGATGATGAAGCATCCCGTTATCATCTTGCACTGGTATATCTTTCACAACAGAACATAGAAAAAGCAAAAAAAGAATTTGATAGAATACTTTTAATAAACCCACATAATGTAAAAGTGATTACCGAAAGGGGCTTACTCGAACTTGCTGACGGAAATGATGAAAAGGCAAAATGTTTTTTTGCTTCCGTACTTAAAATATCTCCAAATGATTTAAGGGCTAAAAAGTACTTAGAAAAAATTTAGTAGATGAAAACTTTTCATTTTTGTAAGTACTAAGAGCAGTACACAAAGACTTAACTAACGTAAAGCTCAGCAGAACCTTTCTACATCCACTTTAGCTGTCTTGCAAATACCTTTTATAAAGTTAAAGAATCTTCGCCCGTACCTTAGTTCAGCAGACTGCAAGTTCAAATCATTCAATTTTGCAAAGCAATAAAGAAGACACCATAGATGCTTATAAAGCCAGAGCCAAACAATGAAGAAATAAACAAACGTTTTTCCCAAAAGCGAAAGAAAAAAATGCAATCTCATCGCTTGTAAATCAAGGGACAGTTATGGAAGCCGAAATCGTACAAACAGTACTAACTGAAGTGGTTGAAGACCTTCAGGAATTAAAGCAACAAAATGCAAAGTTGGTATCAGTTGTGTCTGATCGAATAATAAAGTAAGCACATGTAAGCCAATGCGCTTACATTCCTCTATAAAGAAAGTAATCTTTTCGATATTGCCGGCATGGTTAAGAACGCTTACTCTGTATTCCGTGGGGTAGTGGGCCTTTAGGTAGGCGGTCTCGTAATCCACAAAGGCGACTGTTCTAACAGTTAAAAGTGCACTTCGCTTCTTTCCCTGCTAAATCCTATCCTCTAATTTACCCTTCAACGCTTTCATATCCTCCCCAACTTTGATATCCAAAATTTTAGCATAGTGTTGAGTGGTACGAAGATTTGTATGACCAAGCATTTTTGAAACAGTTTCAATAGGAACACCATTACTTAAGGTAACGGTAGTCGCAAAAGTGTGACGGGCAATGTGAAAGGTCAAAACTTTATTTATACCACACACGTCTGCAATTTCTTTTAAATAAGCATTCATTTTTTGATTGCTTAATACCGGTAATATACTTCCGGACATACATTGAGGATTGTCTTTGTATTTATCTAATAACCTTTCCGCGACTGGCAACAAGGGTATTCTTGAAGCGGTATCTGTTTTTTGCCTTTTTGTAAATATCCATTGTTCGCCGTCAACACCTACACCTATCTCATTTCTTTTAAGCTTTTTTACATCTGCATAAGCAAGGCCAGTGTAACAACTAAAAAGAAAAATATCTCTTACATGATTAAGGCGAGCAGCTGGAAATTCTTTTGCTGCCATCGTCTGTAATTCATCTTTTGATAGAAATGGTCTTTCAACTTCGCGTTTAGTTAATTTAAAGCCTACAAAGGGATCTTTTTGAAGGTAACCATTTTTAATACAGAGCAATACAACTTTTTTAAAATTTGCCAGGTACTTCATTGTGCTGTTATGGTTGCAATTCCTTGTGGTTTTTAGCCAAAAGGCATAATCATTAATAAACTCATAATTAAGTTTGGTCACTTCGATATCCTGGACCTTATATTTCCATTTAATAAAGCTTCTCGTATGATCGAGTGAGGTTTTATAACGCTGGAGAGTTGCAGGAGAAAAGTCTTTCCCAATTAGCTGGGCCACCTGCCGATTGTGGTTTTCAAAAACTTCCAGGATTTTGTACACCTTTACATCAACTCCAAACCACTTCTCCTTAAAAGTTTGATAGGTAATTTCTTTTCCGTCATGTAAAAGCTCTCGCTCGGCGGTGTGGACTTTGTGTTTTATTGCATCGAGAAAACTATTAAAAGATCTGGCCTCAGCGTGCGCGCCTTTCATTTTGCCTCGAGTATTTGACCATTTCGACAGCTCTACAAAACGTTTTGTTGTTTGCTCTATTCGCTGCCCATCAATGGTAATTCTTAAATAGATAGGAACTAAATTGTCTCTGTTAGTTGAAGCAATTCTGCTGTAAAAAAGAATACTGATTTTGTGATCCATTTTATACCTCCTTATTTTTTAATAATCAAATCAATAAAAACTCCTCTTAAATGCTACTTTTAACACCGTGAAATGCAGTAGCAGTAAGGGTTTTAGAGAAATTCGGTTGACCAAGTTTACATGAATTTGACGGTCAACCGAATTTGTCACCAGAACTTTGAGTTTATTTGATACGATTTGAAGGAGAAGACAACAAAAAAGCCCGTAAAACTTGCATTTTACGGGCTTTTAATACTCTTTTATCGATTATCAGCGGAGAGTTAGGGATTCGAACCCCAGGACCTGTTACAGTCAACAGTTTTCAAGACTGCCGCAATCGACCGCTCTGCCAACTCTCCGGCGCAAAAGTACGGGTTGAGTTATAACTACAAAAAAAACTTTCAATTTTTTTCACTTTTCTTTCATACGTGATAGAACAACTTCCGTAAAGTATAATTTATTGGGAGAGAGGTTTAAGAGAGTGACTTCACCCTCGCCTTCGTGACGACAAGTACTTCATAAGGCAATCGTTATTATTTTTATGGTTCCCTAACAACCAATCTATCATGCAGGCGGTAACGGCTAAATGGCTACAATTAATAGAAGCATTTCATGATGTTCCCTTGGAGCAGCTTCAATGGTGGATTGATAACAGCAACATCAAAACGTTGGCGCAGGATGAGTTTTTGTTTAGAGCGGGAGAGCCGGCTTCCGGCACGCACGTACTTATCAAAGGCAGGGTAAGGCTTTACATGCCGCAGAAAAACAGCGTACGTATTCTTGGGTTTGCCGAAGAAAAAGAAATCACAGGCTACCTGCCTTATTCAAGGGGAATGGTTTCAAAGGTAGACGCACAGGCAGTAGATGAGGTGGAAGTAATGACGTTTCCAATCGAGAAAATAAATGAACTGATAGTAAAGAACTTTGAACTGACAAGTGCGCTGGTGCACGTGATGACATCAAGAGTAAGAGAGTTTACGACGATGCAACAGCAGAATGAAAAGATGATGGCCCTTGGGAAATTATCAGCTGGTCTTGCGCATGAATTAAATAATCCAGCATCAGCAATAGTTCGCGGTTCAATCTCTCTTAAGCAGCACTTGCAGTTGCAACCGGAAACTTTCAAAGAAGTAATCTCCATTAAGATGACTGCTGAAGAAGTAGAAATAGTGAACAATAAAATGTTTGAGGTACTTCGAAGGAAGGAGAAACCTATACTAACGCTTATGCAGCGCATGGCGTTAGAAGATGATTTGGCCGAATGTCTCGACGGACATGGAGTAAAGAACAGTACAGAGCTAGCTGAGAACTTCATCGAATTTGGGTTTACATGCGAGGACATGAATGAGTTCTCGGAGCTTGTGCCACCTGCATATTTATCTCCTGTGCTTAACTGGATCAACAACAATTTAGTTACGGAGAAGATGGTAAACGACATACAGGAGTCATCTCAGCGAATAGAAAAGTTGGTCAGTGCAATTAAGAACTTTACACACATGGATCGCGACCGCGATAAGGAGTATACAGATATTCATTCGGGTATTAAAAACACACTGACGATGTTGGAGTACAAGTTTAAAAAAGGCAATGTAAAGCTGGTGGAGGACTATGACGTGACACTTCCGAAAGTGAAGGCGTTTGTAGGAGAACTAAACCAGGTTTGGACCAACCTTTTAGATAATGCACTGGACGCAATGGAAGTAAACAGTCAGGGCAAACTAGAGATCAAAACAATAAGAGACGGAGGATTTATAAAGGTCTCAATTACTGATGATGGGCCAGGAGTACCAGACGATATTCAAAGCCAGATTTTTGATCCGTTTTTTACAACCAAGGAAATAGGGAAGGGGACAGGTCTGGGCCTTGATGTAGTTACAAGAATTATTAGACAGCATGACGGTTCTGTTGAATTAGACTCTATACCCGGAAAAACTACATTCGAGGTACGGTTACCGATTGACGATTTATAAATTACGATTGCTACTTTCGCCTTTTTTTCGATGCTTTTTAATTTTTAGTATAAGTGTGTGACACAACGATGATGCAATGAAAAACGATGTTCGGTAAAAAATTATTTTAGGTAAATGAAAACTGGTAAAGACAGCTAACATTAAAGGATGTATATCATTGATTTAATAATTTAGAATAATTGTTTTTATAATGTTGCTTGCCCAGCCTTACTTCCTAATTATGTTTAAACAATCGACATTATGAATGAGCCAATAATATTTTGTATTGATGACGATGTGCAGGTTTTAAGAGCTATCAGCCGCGACCTTAAAACCCAATTCAGGAATGAGTATAAAATTCTAAGTACCCCTTCTGTTAGTGAAGCTTTAGAAAGCTTACTTCAACTAAAAAACCAGGGAGACAAAGTTGCGCTTATTGTATCTGACCAGCGAATGCCGGAGATGGATGGCGTCACTTTTTTGGTTAAGGCCCTTGATCTTTTTCCTGAAGCTAAACGTGTTTTATTGACCGCTTACTCAGATACCAGTGCTGCCATCAAAGCTATTAACGAAGTCAAGCTCGACTATTACCTGATGAAGCCGTGGGATCCACCTGAGGAAAAGTTGTATCCTGTCGTAAAAGACTTGTTAGACGAATGGCAACATGACTACAAACCCGACTTTAGGGGAATGAAATTGATAGGGTACCAGTTCTCACCCAAGTCGCACGAAATAAAAGAATTTTTGGCGGGCAACCTCATACCGTATCAATGGTTTGATGTGGAAAGAAACAAGGAGGGCTGCCGAATTTTAGACGCCAACAACATACAGGAAAAAGACTTGCCGGTGGTGCTTTTTGAAGATGGTACTTTAATGCAAAAACCGACGATTAAAGAGATTGCAATTAAGATAGGTTTAAATCCGTCGCTTAAAAATGACGTGTATGATGTGGTAATTATAGGTGCAGGTCCGGCAGGGCTCGCTGCCTCTGTCTACGGTGCCTCCGAGGGCCTCAAAACTTTGTTGATAGAACGCCATTCTCCTGGTGGACAAGCCGGCACCAGTTCGCGCATAGAGAATTATCTAGGCTTTCCTTCAGGTCTAAGCGGTGCCGATCTTACGAGGCGTGCCATGACCCAGGCGACTCGCTTCGGAGCCGAATTTCTTGCACCTACAGACGTGAAAGGTATAAGGGAGAAAGACGGTTACAAAACCATTTTACTCGAGGAAGACAGGGAGATTGTTACGCGTTCCGTTGTGATTACAACAGGCGTAGATTATAGAAAGTTGGAGACAAAAGGTATCAGTGACTTTTCCGGTGCGGGTATTTACTACGGGGCAGCTATGACTGAAGCAGCTTCGTGTAAAGACAAGGAAGTGTACGTCGTTGGCGGCGGTAATTCCGCTGGCCAGGCCGCCATGTACCTCTCAAAGTTTGCCAGGAATGTGTATATAGTAATCAGGAAACAAGACCTCACTTCATCGATGTCATCTTACCTGATTGACCAGATAAATGGTGCTGCTAATATTACAATTTTGGGTACCACGGAGATAAAAGAAGCAATGGGCAAAGACAGGCTTGAACAAGTTGTAATAGGCAATATCCAGACGGGAGCAACGGAAACAAAGCAGGCTGATGCGTTATACATTTTCATCGGTTCCAGGCCGTACACTGATTGGCTTTGCGAAGCCGTGATCAGGAACAAAAAAGGATTTATCGAAACCGGCAGAGATGTAAAAGGCTATGATGATTTTGGTAGAATCTGGAAACTCGAACGGGAACCTTATTTGCTTGAAACCAGTGCTCCTGGCATTTTTGCCGCCGGCGATGTTCGTGCCAACGCTATGAACCGGGTTGCTTCCGCGGTGGGTGAAGGCAGTATGGCAATTAGCTTTGTTCATAAGTACCTGGCTGAAGTATAGATTGCATTTGAATGAAAAATATTGAAGTACCGGCATTGGATTTTTTAATCGACATCGTTGCGTCGCAAGCACTTCATCGGTAAATCTTTAGTGATCTTAATTATGATAGACGGACATCATCATAAACTAATAAACTCGTTAAATCCAACATAATGACACAAGCCATTTGTGCCCACATACAAAGTATAGAAGAGTTAAAAACAGCGGAAAAATATGCCTGCGAAGAATGTATTAAAACCGGCAGCCGTTGGGTTCATTTAAGAACTTGTCAAACGTGTGGTGTCACTTTATGCTGTAACGATTCTCCCAAAAAACATATGACCGCCCATAACCACGCAACGGGCCATCCCGTAATTATTTCGGCCGAACCCGGCGAAAGGTGGCTATGGTGTTTTCCCGACGAACAGTTTGTTGAGTATTAATGCCTGCTACGAATTTTGCCTAATCAGTAAAAAGTACCATAAAAGCCTTAAATACTACCCCTCGCAGTTGTATGAGCGGCATAGCTTTGCATTGAAATAAAAACAATGTCAAAAGCTATTCTGCCTACTTACAACATCAACACGCTGAAAGAAACTCCCCTTTCACCGAAAGATTTTATGGCAGATTACTTTGCTCATTACATCAATGAACATAAGAATTTGCATTTTCCACATAAGCATTCCTTTTATCACCTCGTTTATTTCTCTCAAGGTTCAGGCAGTCATTCTATAGACTTCGTCAGCTTCCCTGTACAAGCTGGACAAATTTATTTTATGGCTCCCGGACAGGTGCATGGGTGGGAATTTGAAACTCAGCCGGAAGGATATATCGTCAACTTCTCCGAGCAATACTTACATGCTTTGATTGCTAATCCCAGGTACCTTGACCAGTTTAGTTTCTTCTCGGGCATTGCGAGCGAACAAGTAATCAATATTCCAACAGAAGCAAAGCAGCAAGTAGAGCAAGTGCTGGAGACGATAGTGAGAGAAGCCCACTCGCAACAAGAAGGGAAAGATGATTTTGTAAGAACTGCGCTAGTACAATTGTTTATACTGGTCAATAGGTACACGAATAACAACAGCAGCAGTCAGCAGAGCAATTATAACTCGGTGCTACTTCGCAACTTTCAAAAGCTAATTGAACAACACTATAAAGAGAAGAAATTGACGAAAGACTATGCCGCAATGCTGAATGTGACGCCAAACCATCTGAATGCCTTGTGCAAAGATGTTACAGGCCGGCCCGCAGGTGAATTGATAAGAGACAGGATATTATTGGAAGCGAAAAGATTATTGGTGAATGCGAAAATGACAATTTCTGAAATAGCCCTTGAACTCGATTTCATAGATAACTCATACTTCTCGAAATTTTTTAAGAAGTACGAAGGAGTATCACCCGAAGCTTTTAGAAAACAAATTATCAAAAAATTATAATTATGGAAACGATACATCTTACCCGGGAAAATAATATTACGATGCCGCATACCGACCGAACTCCCAGCGTTTTTAATCTTTTTGCATGCAAATGTCCCAGGTGCAGAAAAGCAAATATGTTCCAGGACAGCAATCCCTGGCACTTAAAAAATACGATGAAGATGAATAAAGAGTGCCCTATTTGTAACCAGCCTCTCGACATTGAGGTCGGTTTCTATTTCGGTGCCAGCTACGTTGCTTATGCACTAACAGTTGCATTAAGTGTAGCAACATTTGTAGCATGGTGGGTATTAGTTGGCTTCTCTTTGTACGACAATCGCATTTTTTACTGGCTTGCATTGAATGCTGTCTTATTAGTGGTGGCCCAACCATATCTAATGAGAGTGTCAAGAACCGGATGGCTTGCTTTCTTTGTGAAGTACGATAAAAATTGGAGAAGCAACCCACCTCAACCTCTTGAAAGAACCAACAAAGACCAGGAGAATAATTGGTAAATTGCGGATTTGAAAAATAGAGTAAAGATTAAATGAATGAAAGCTGCCCAGGCAGCTTTTGTTTTTTAAGTAATAGCAGTGGTAATCGCTTGGGAACATGTACGCTTAAAATAAGCTTTGCATCTTTTAAGGAGACATTTTCAGTTAAACCAAACGGCGTAACCTTTTCGTCGCAGGTCCAGTGCAAGCTTTTCCTCCATTGCTAAAGCTTCTTCGCGGTTCATAGGTTTCACATTGAGATGTTCGTACAAACTGGGACGAAGATATATTCCATACTTCTCGACAACGTTTGCTGAAAGCTTGTGTCCTTTCTTGTTAATGTATCCGGTCTTGTGTTGCTTTAATCGTTCCGCGGGAGTCTTGCTCGTCATGCCTACATACAAACATTCAAGCACGCCGTTGAATTGTGGGTTAGCTGCCCTGAACTTCCAGTTTTCAGTAAACACTTTTTTTGATAGTTCTACCACATATACCCGGTATGTCACACTCGTCATTTAAGAAGCTTTTCTTCTTTCAAACTATGCATTAATTAAGACCGTTTTTCTTCTAATTCCAAATTCCATTCATTTTTGTTAAAATGATAGGCTCGCCGTCTGTTACTACAATTGTATGTTCGTGTTGAGCAACATAACCACCATTATTTCCAACAGAAGTCCAGCCGTCATTTGTTGTGTTTGCAATGGTTGATTTGGTCGAAATAAAAGTCTCTACGGCTACAACAGCATTTTTCTTAAATCTGGCAAGATTAAACCTGTCGAAATAATTAGCAATATTGTGTGGCTCCTCGTGCAAGCTTCTGCCAACTCCATGACCTGTTAGATTTTTTATAACCTTATAGCCTGATTTTTTTGCTTCCGTTTCTATTAGCCGTCCTATCTCCGCAATGCGAACTCCGCCTTTGATGTTGTTGATGGCTTTTTGTAAAATTCGCTTTGAAGTGTCAACTAGTTTCTGATGATGGTGCAGATCTTGTCCAAGTACAAAAGATCCTCCGTTGTCTGACCAGAAACCATCTAATTCTGCTGAGACGTCGATGTTTATTAAGTCTCCCTCTTTCATTATTTTTTTAGCTGATGGAATACCATGAGCGATTTCATTATTCAAACAGATACAGGTCCAACCAGGAAAGTTATAAGTCGATCGCGGAGCAGATTTAGCACCTAGACTCGCCAGTATTTTGCCACCGAATTCATCTAGTTGTTTTGTGGTCATTCCTGGCTTTGCATGATCTCTCATTTCTTTAAGTGTCAAGCCAACGGCTTCACTTACTTTTTGCATTCCGATTAATTCATATTCTCTTGTTATTGACATGCTTGCTCTTTTTTGCCGACTTAATTACTCTTCAATTTTTCAATCGTTAGCCAAATTTAAAATATCCCGTTGACATTAGGATTGGGCCTTAGTTATTACTTTTTTAAAGGCTTTTTATGTTATTGTGAAAAATATGTTTGTAGGGCAAGGAAACATAACTGCTGCACCTAAAAGGCCTGATAAAAGATTTATAAGTACAAGGGAGTGACACAACAATGTTGATTAAAGAGATTATGCCCGAGCCCAAAAAGGATCGATAAAGGTTCAAACCACAACTGGTAAATTCAATTTCTCTAATCTTTTTTATAGAAATAATATTGCCACATCTTATTCAATTGAACCTCATTATTTTTACGGAGTTACACTCACCTCCACGTTTTAAATTAAAAAACCAAATTCATAAAAATGAATGTTTGCCGGTCTAAAAAGTTGCTCTCAGTTTTATTTACATTTTCTGTTTCTATATCATTTGCCCAAAGAAACCAAATCATCCCAATTGAAACCCAACACAACGTTATAGCATTACAAGTTGGTAACGACCTAAGGGTATCGACCGCGTACTTTGGAACGAAACTAAAAGACACGAGTGAATACAGATTTGTGCGCCAGATGTATAGAAGGGGAGACGATTACTCCGGCATACTTAATTCTGCTTATACGCCTGCGGGTTCGCGTAACCTGGTAGAACCGGCCATTGAGGTAAGGCATGCAAACGGCAATACTTCGCTCGATCTATATTTTGTAAGTAGTGCTGTTGAAAAGACTGATGCCAATGTTTCGGTTACCAATATTCTGCTCAGAGACTCTGCTTATGCGCTGGAAGTGAGTTTGTTTTTTAAGGTTTATTACAAGGAAGATGTCGTGGAGCAATGGACGGTGATACGCAACAAAGAGAAGGGAAATGTGACTTTGCAAAAGTATGCGTCCGCTAATTTATACTTAACCGGCGATCAATATTGGCTGAAGCAGTTTCATGGTGATTGGGCAAAGGAAATGCAACCTGAAGTAACTCGTTTAACTGCGGGAATAAAAGTGCTGGACACGAAGTTGGGAACAAGAGCGCACCTGTACCAGCCGCCAACTTTTATGGTGTCATTGGATAAGCCGGCGACAGAGGATGAGGGAAAAGTTTTGTTAGGGCAATTGGAATGGTCTGGAAATTTTAAAGTAGATCTTGAAGTAGATCCATTAAATAATCTTCGGTTGATTGCGGGTATAAATCCATTTGCTTCTGAATATACTCTGAAGCCGAATCAACAATTCGAAACACCTGCTTTCGTGTTCACTTTCTCAGATAAAGGAACGGGGGAAGCGAGCCGGAACTTGCATCGTTGGGCAAGAAATTACAAACTGTATGACGGCAAAGGCGACAGGATGACTTTGCTGAATAACTGGGAAGCAACGTTTTTCAATTTCGATGAACCGATTCTAGCGGGTCTGTTGAAAGACACTAAAAAATTAGGGGTTGATCTGTTTTTATTGGATGATGGATGGTTCGGTAATAATTACCCCAGGAACAATGACAGGGCCGGTTTGGGCGACTGGCAGGAGAATGTAAAAAAGCTTCCACATGGTGTTGGTTTTCTTGTAAGAGAAGCCGAGAATAACGGGGTGAAGTTTGGTATCTGGGTAGAGCCAGAGATGGTAAATCCTAAAAGTGATTTGTATTTAAAACATCCGGAGTGGGTGATTAAACAGCCCAATCGCCAGGAGCATTTATACCGCAACCAGTTGGTGCTTGATTTAAGTAATCCGAAGGTGCAGAATTTCGTTTTCGGTATCCTCGATACACTCTTCACTAAAAACCCTAATCTCGCGTTTATCAAGTGGGATTGCAACGCCGTTATTTACAATGCATATTCTTCCTTTCTCGAGAAACAATCGCATTTGTATGTTGATTATGTAAAGGGCCTTTACAACGTGCTTGATAGGGTAAGGGCTAAGTACCCTAAAGTGGAGATGATGTTATGCTCCGGTGGTGGCGGAAGAGTGGATTATGGCGCATTGAAATACTTCAACGAGTTCTGGTTAAGCGATAATACTGATCCATTGGAAAGGGTATTTATTCAATACGAGTACTCTTATTTCTACCCAGCTATATCACATAGTAACCACGTTACTGACTGGGGAAAGCAACCGCTTAAATATAGAACCGATGTGGCTATGATGGGTAAGCTGGGGTTTGATATTGTTGTGAGCAAACTCTCCCCGAAAGATTTGGAATTTGCGCAAAAGGCAGTTAAAACATATGATTCAATAAAAACCATTATCTGGCAGGGAGACATGTATCGGCTGGCTGATCCCCGTGAAAATCCATACGCCTCTGTCATGTATGTAAATGAATTAAAAGACAAGGCGGTAATGTTTAATTATATAACCAGTAACCGTTATGGAGCTGGAAGCTTATCGCCAATAAAGCTCAAAGGTTTAGATCCCGCTAAAAAATATAAAATAAGAGAGATCAATATCTACCAGGAATCTCGTTTTGGAAACGGGTCGAATAACAGCTACTCCGGAGATTATTTAATGACTGTTGGCTACAACCCCGGCGTCAATTCAAATCGCATGAGCGTAGTGTTGCAAATAGAGGAAGCCAAGTAGAATGGGCTAGCCGGGCTTAATTAAGTTGACGGCATTTTTTAAAATTAAACGGGAGTGGATTGTTTACTAGAAACATCCAACTCCCGTTTCGTTTTGTACTTATTTTCTTGAATTTCAAGTTTAGCTTCTTTTGAAGTAGACCCTGTTTATTCCAGACCTTCCCCTGTCGATGGCATTAGTTTTTTATAGATAAACTTTTTTGAATATCTAATTGTTTCTTCTAACACTTTAATCAAACATTATGAGCAGCATTTCAATATGGAAAGACAAGGCGGAGGAAACTTCATTTTCTCCGCTGCGAACTGATATTACCGTGGATGTAGCAATTGTCGGCGGCGGAATAACCGGGTTAACAGCGGCATATATTTTATCAAAGGCAGGAAAAAAAGTGGCTGTGCTTGAAGCCAGAAAAATTGGGGAAGGCGCAACCGGATCTTCTACCGGTAACCTGTATTGCACGATAGGAAGCCCCGGACTACATAACGTAAAGTCTAAGTTTGACGAGCAAAAAATAAAAGAGGTGGTAGAGTCAAGGGCTGCCGCAGTTGATTTTATCGAGACAGTAATTACGGAGTTAAATATTCAATGTGATTTCAAGCGGGTGCCATGGACTTTGTTTACTGAAGGTGAAGCTGGAAAATCCTTTGTAGAAAAGGAAATGCAAGCGGCAGAAGATGCAGGTCTGACAGTTAGTAAAAGTTTCGCTATTCCCTTAAAAATAGAAACAGGATTTACAGTTAAAAAACAGGCACAGTTTAATCCTTTGGAGTATGTGAAGGCATTATCAAAAAAGATTGTATCGGGGAATTGTTCTGTTTACGAACTAACCAAAGTTGATGATGTAACGGAAGGCGAAACATGCACTGTAAAGACTGCCGGTGGGACAGTTACAGCCTCGCAGGTAATTATGGCTACTCATAGTCCTAAGGGTATTTATGCAGTGCACATGAACATGGGGCCATACCGTGAATATGCAGTTGGAGTCACATTAAACGGAAGCTATCCTGCAGACGGGGTCTGGTGGGATTGGGATGGAGTGAAGCAGGAACATTATTCAATGCGTACCTACGATACTTCTAAGGGCAAAATATTGATGGTTTTAGGCGAAATGCATAAAGTAGGGCAAAAAGAGGATAACCATGAATGCTATGACAACCTCGAGAAGTTTTTACGTGAGCGTTACGATGTGAGGTCGGTTGAGTTTAGGTGGTCAGCGCAGCAATTCAAAGCCGCAGACGGCATTCCTTATATCGGATTAAGTTCAGGTAATTCGAAAACTTATATCGCTACCGGGTTTTCAGCAGACGGCCTAACTTATGGAACGCTTGCTTCGATGATTATTTCTGACGAGATTTTAGGAAAACAAAATAAGTGGGCTAAAACATACGATGCGTCTCGCGTCACTCCGCTCGCTTCTGCCAAACAGTTTATTAAGGAGAATGTAAACGTTGCCTTTGAGTTTGTAAAAGACCGATTCACAAAAAATGAAGCTGATGAATTTGCCGAGGTTGCAGTTGGCCAGGGAAAAGTAATGGAGGTAGATGGTAAGAAATGTGGCGTTCATCGGGATGCAAGTGGAAAGTTGCACGTTGTATCAGCTATATGTACTCATATGGGATGTATCAATCATTGGAATGAAGTTGAGCAATCATGGGACTGTCCCTGTCACGGAAGCCGGTTTTCAATAGATGGTGAAGTGTTGGAAGGACCGGCTTATACGGCTTTAAAGAAAGTGATGGTTTGAGGTTTTGAGTTTAAGGTTTTGGGGTTTGGGTTTTAGGTTGCCTGTTACCCGGTTGTCAGTGAAGCGGGCTGGATGTCTAGCACTTTAAGCAGGAAGGAACGTTTTAGGGCAGAAAAACATAACTTTAAGAAACAATGATGTCATAGTATGATGCAGGATTTAAAAAAGGAATTACATAAAATAATTGATTCGATTGAAGATGAACAGACTCTAAATCTATTGAAAGAAGATTTAGCTGCTTATGCTTTAGAATCAAGCACTGACGGACTTACCTCGAAACAGTTAGAGGAATTGGATATGGCGTTAAAAGAAGCAAATGATGAAACGGGATTACAAGATTGGAAAAGTTTCAAAAGTGAGTTAGACAATAAATGGAAAGAAGCATAATTACTACACCTACATTCAGAAAAAAGCTAAATGATATATGTGGCTTTATTGAAACGGAGTTTGGAAGGAAAACGGCCTTTGATTTTATTCTCAGATTGGATTTACAGTTGAACAAGGTTTCAACTCGTCCTGAAATAGGAAGACCATTAGTCACGAGAAAAAATGTGAGAAGTATAATATTGAAGCCCCACAGTAAAATCTACTACAAAATTTTTCCATCAAGAATTACCTTGTTAAGTATTATCGACATGAGGCAAGATCCCAGAAAAAACCCCTTTAACTAAAACATCTAACCTCAACCACAAACTCAAAAATTTAAACCCAAACCAGAACTCCAAATCGGAAACAGGCAACTGGTAACGGGTAACGCAAAACTTTAAACTCTAAACTCGCAACTCGTCCCTAAATCCCCAACACCTCTCTCAATTTCGCATATCCTGCTTTGCTTACCGGCAGCCTTGCCCCTGTTGTTAATAAAACAACCTGGGTATCTTTTTCATGGGGATCGATGCGGGTGATGAGTTGAACGTTTACGATATAAGAACGATGGACTCTGATGAACTGCTCCGGTTGAAGGAACTGTTCAAAATATGACATCGTCTTCCTTTTTAGAAAACTGCCATCATTGGTAAAGATCTTTACATAATCATCTGCTGCTTCGAGGTAGTTGATTTGAGCAAGCGGAATAATCTTAATTTTCCCGCCATCTTTTACAACTACCCTGTTGCTTTGAGTTGGTGACTGTGCGGCGGTTTCTAACACTGCCTGCGTCTGCGGAGAAGTTGATTTTGTCTGCAATAATTTTTGAATCGCTTTATCGAAACGCTCTTTGCCAAAAGGCTTGAGTAGATAATCTACTGCATGCGTTTCAAAAGCTTTTATAGCAAATTCTTCAAAGGCTGTTGTAAAGATTACATTAGGGGGATTTTCTATTAACTCAAGCATTTCAAACCCATTGATCTTTGGCATTTGTATGTCTAAAAAGATCAAATCCGGCGCGTGTTGATTAATTGCTTTTACACCTTCAAAACCATCGTTGCACTCTTGCAGTACTTCTATTTTGGGATGTGATTGAAGGTATTCTTTTACAATACTCCTGGCTAAAGGCTCATCATCAATAATTACTGCTTTCATATTATTTATATTACCTGCGGAATGGTAACAGTGGTTACAAAATAGTTGTCGCGCGATTTTGTTTGCAATAAATCGTGTCGGGCAAATAGCAAAAATAGTCGTCTCTGAACCGATGAAAGACCAAAGCCGGTACCATGAAGGGGTTGTGTCGTCTCCATATCAAACGGGTTTTGTACACTCACTTGTAAGGCTTTGTTTACATTCTTTGCAGCGATTGTTATCACAACTTCACCTATGGTGTCGTACAGCCCAAACTTAATCGCGTTCTCTACAATCGGCTGTAATAACATAGAAGGAAGTTTCATCCGAAGAACGTCATCATCAGTTGTAATATCTGTTTGAAGACGATATCCAAAGCGTACCTTTTCAATGTCGAGATACAATTGCAGGTGCTGCAGTTCCTCTTCAAACGTACTCCATAGCATTTCGTCTTTTCGTAAAGTTCCCCTCAGAAAGTCTGAAAGCTGCTGAATCATATGCCTCGCTTTTTCGGGTTGAGTTCCGGTAAGAGCACTGATGGAGTTGAGGCTGTTAAACAAAAAGTGCGGTTGCAGCTGTTGCCTGAGTTTAAAAAGTTCTGCATCTTTTGCCAGTTTCTCCGCATCCGCTTTTCTTGCATCGGCTTCTTTTTGCTCCTGTTGTGTGTACCACGATAAACTCATCATTGCCATACAACCAACCATTAAAAATGCAATTCCATATCGTAACACATAAGATTGCTTCAGGAAGATCATATACGATTCATCGTCGCTGAAAAACGACCGTAAAATCAATCGTAGTATGGCCAGCCATGCAGCAGCCAAACCCAGACTAATGATTAGCACATACCAATATCTTTCCTGTCGCGGCAGGTAATAACGCATGTTATTGCTAATGAGTAAACAGGTGCCAGCCAGTAAAACATTACTTATAATTGCATCAATCACGGAGGTCAATCCTGGTACTCCAAAATCTTTTAAAACAACTGCATGCATCAGGGTCAGTACCAGCCACCATCCGGTAAAAGCCAGTTTAAATTTTTTATCTGATAAAGATGATGCCGACAAGAAACAGTTGGTTTTAGTTTAACGCCAATAACTCGTGCGAACTGTTTTCGCGCAAAGCAGCAGCCCTTAAATGTATGGTGCGAATGTAGTTTTCTTCATCATCTTCTTCACAAATTTTAGAGTAGACCTCGGCTCCGTCAGCGAGGTCATCTATCACCACAATTTCTGCGACGTCTATAAATTTCCAATGAACAGGCTTGTTTAGGTCGTTTAAGAAACAGTCTTCTTCATGCTTTCCCATATCGCGTGCCTTATGAAAAGCGTGCAATTGATTATGCGCATGTATCAGCCTTAGCTGTTCATCAAATTGCGGCGTGTGCTGTCCGTCACCACAAACGATTTGGTAAACAATTTTTGCCATGTACCATTTCATATGAGTCAGTTTGAAGGATTTGAAGTTTTAAGTTTTGGGTTTTGAGTTGTGAGAGTAGAACCGTAAGTCGTAAGTCGAAAATCGCGAGTTGGATTAGAGCGTTTCTGACTTACTTGTTGGTTTTTGTTTGTTGTTTTGGTTTTCAGCAGTTGTTCTTTGTTATGGCTTTGGTTGCGACGCTCCGTTCAGCTTTAAAGTTTTTTGTGGGTCTTTTTTTAAAAGTCGAATAAAGTTGTACAAGTAAAAGTGAGTGACACAAGGATGTTGAAGGAAGCTGGTGAGTTGGTAGCAAAGTAAAAAGTCAAAAGTAAAAAGTAAAAAGTAAAAAGTCAACTCAGAACCCGAAACTCAAAACCCAAAACTCAAAACCAACACATGTATTCGGCAACTGCTAACTTCCATCTCAATAACTCCTTATATCAATTCCCCCGAACACCGTCGTACCCACCAACTCAAGCACTTTATCGTAATTTATGTTTCCTGCCTGTAAAGGTCGTTTGTCTTCGATGCCACCAAAGACGGTAACCACTTCGGTTTTTACATGCCAGTTTGCGGGCACAATTAACTTCGTTCCACCAAAAACCTGGGTTACTTCGAGCACGACGTGATGCTGAATATCAGCCTGCGAAAGATTGAATTCAGCGCCGCCCATAAAACAAGTTATTTCGCCCCCTTTAAAGTTTTTGGTTAAGATATTTTTCTTTACTCCACCAAAAACAGAGATTGAATTTATGTAGTCGGCATCGTCATTTTTTTTTTCGTCCTGCTCAGGAGTGTAAGGTGCGTTGGTAGCGTGAGCAAATTCTTCTTCTCCAATTCTTCTTTTTCTCCCATGCTTACAGGTTCTTGATGGTTTGAAAATGAATACCAGTCCCAACAGAATGAAGATTAAAGGCGCTATGTAAGCCTGGAAATTCAAGTTGGGGTTTAAGCGATCAACAAGGTTTAGGCTACCAATGATGATAAGAATGAAGCCCCCGGGGTTTTTGAAATTATGCCTGATACCAATCAGCAGGCCAATGGAAATGAGTAGTACCGGCCAGCTGAAGAGCCAGGCGGGCAAAGGCGCACCCATTTTAAAAGCAAATAATAATACACCTGCTCCCACAAGAAATAATCCTGTCGATATACGTCCTTTGCTTTTATACTGATCCTGTTCCATCGTGATATTTTTAATTGATGTAACAAATCTAGTGTGCGGCTTATACCGCTGCAACAAGGGTTAGGTACATGCTTGTGGAAACGCGGTGAAGCCACCGCAAATTGAGGTGAATATTTTGGCGGTAGGTTGCTTTGCTTGAAAGGATGCTTATTTAGCAAAATCAAATTCGGGAATACCCCGTTGCCCGATTAGAGATGTCTTTTAAGTTATATTTTTTTAACCTAGATATTTGTGTTGAACCTAACATCTCATGTCAGAAGTCAAGCCGCTGGGCTTCGTTCTTGCAACGCGACT
>NZ_BJYT01000032.1 GCF_007991655.1 Segetibacter aerophilus | reverse complement strand
CAGGCAAAGAAGCAATAGGCATGTCTATTTTTCTTGTCGTACTAAGTGCTGTCTATTGCCTGATGACGTTTTTAAAACCGAAAGACAATTCGAGATTTGAAGTTGAAAATACCAATAAAGCAATATAGCAACACCTAATTTAAGGCTGCGCGTCAGCACCTTTAACACGCATCTTTAAAATGTTTCAACGCGTTTTAATCAAAAAAAGAAATAAGAAGGAAATTCTGTTTTTGCCTTGAAATAACACTTTAAGTGCACGTGGCGTAAGTTATACTAGGCCTGATTTTTCACGTTGCAAAGCAAAGCAACTATAATGGGGTAATCTCATACTCTGCCCCTTTAATCGTTGAAAACTGAATTATTCCATCCGTATTTTTTGTGGGTTGTATTTCTTTTCCACCCGAGAAGATCCTGATTGCATCTTTCACTTGGAACCTACATAAAGATCCGCTCCTAGAAATAATGCTCGCTTCTTTGAGCCTGTTTGCTTTCCAGCTTATTGACACCTCAAATCCACCTCTTGCACGTAAGCCTGAAACAAATCCTTCAGACCAAAATGCAGGTAACGCTGGTAACAAATTTAATACCCCAGTATGGCTTTGCAAAAGCATTTCAGTAACTACTGCGGTTGAGCCATAGGTGCCATCTAATTGAAAGGCGGAACCAAAAAAGTTTGGTTTCATTCCATATTTCAATTGGTATTGATGATGCTTATATGCTTCCTCTGCATCGCCTAGCCTTAAATACATCATACTAATCCAGACACTTTGCCAGCCACCAAAACTTTTACCGCCCAAATAACTTCCATAACTTTTATACCGATTTTTAGCTTCTTCCACTGCAGCATTTGGATTTCCGGCTAACCTTCTTTCAAGGGTTTTACGAGCTGCAGCAAACAAGGTTGGGGTGTTTACAGTAATTTGGCTAGCCGGAAATAAACCATACAGATGAGAGATATGCCGGTGACCTATTTCAGGCTCTTTATAATCTTCTACCCATTCCTGTATGCCACCTGTCCTTGGGCTTATCTTAACGGGTGCAATTTTACTTAATGCTGCCTCTAGTTCTGCCTTAAAAGAGGGATCAAATGATTGCCCGTTTTCCCTCAATTCATCAATAGTTTGCAGACAATTTGTAAACAGCTCTGTACAAATCTGCATGTCCATTGTAGCACCATAGGTGAATTGAAACTGTGTTCCATCCTCTTTTTCAAAAGCATTTTCAGGTGAGTGCGAAGGGTTAGTCACCAACTTACCGGCATTGGGCAAACCAGCAGGTATAGGCTTAAGAAAATCAAGATAAAACCGGGCGGCTCCCTTCATTAATGGATAGGCCCTGTTTTTCAAAAACAGTTTGTCGTGTGAAAAAAGGTAGTGATCGTAGGGATGATGGGCAAGCCAGCCACCTCCCATCGGCCATACGCCTACAACGCCATCTGCCGGAGCTGTTCTCCAAAAAACATCTGTTAGATGGTGGACAGCCCAGCCTCTTGCATTATACATCACCTTAGCAGTATGCTGACCGTACTTAGCAAGCGAATCCATCAGTGCAAATAAAGGCAGCGCACACTCCTGCAAATTCGCTGCTTCTGCTGCCATGTAGTTCATTTGCAGGTTAATATTCGTGTGATAATCTGAACTCCATGGTGGATTCATTTGCTGGTTCCATACACCCTGCAGGTTAGCAGGAAGATCACCTTTACGTGAAGATGCGATCAATAGGTAACGGCCATACTGAAATAACAACTCCGACAAGTACGGGTCTTCGTAACTCTTTTCCTTTACCCGCACCAGTCGCTGATCTTGCGGAAGTTCTAGCGGATGTTCTTTTTCAGAAAGATTGATTTTTACCCGGCCGTATAAAGACTGGTAGTCCTTTAGGTGTTCATTAAATAAATTCTGGACCGGCTTCGTAAGGGCTTCCCTTAATATTCTTTGACAAGTTGCATCAGGATCTTTGCCACCATAACTGGTAGCTGCAGATATATAGAGCACTACTTCGTTGGCGTCTTTAATCGACATTACTCCATCTTTATTTACAGATATTTTACCTGTAGATGTAACCCCTTTTATGCACGAAGCGAACTGCATCCCTACAGGCTTTCCCTGATCATCCTGCCTGTTTACTTTTCCCACCATTGAAATAGCATTTGCCTCTACGTTCGAAGCTGTAACCACTGCATCTCTTTCCCTAAGTAACCACAAATTCAGGTTTAGTGCTTTGGGCTTGCTGGAAGATATCCGCATAACTATGATATTAGCCGGATGTGATGCAAAGACTTCTCGTTTAAAAGTAACTCCCCGGTATGTGAAGTGTGTTACTGCGACAGAAGAGTCGAGGCTAAGCCACCTGCGATAATTGGAGTAAGCTGTATCAGAAGCAGGCGCAACATGTTCTATAAAAAAATCCCCTAAACTTTGATAAGGCTTAATCCTTACAGGAATACCCATCATAGTGCGGGAAGCGAGTTGTTCAGCAGAATCATTTTTCCCTGCAAACATTAATCGTTGCACTTCCGGTAGGGCTTTAGCACCTAAAGAATTTGCATCGTCATGGCGGAATCCATCCCACAGGCTCTTTTCATTCAGTTGTATCCGCTCCCGGAGCACACCACCAAATACCATTGCGCCCAATCGTGAGTTTCCAATAGGCAACGCCTCCATCCAACCTTTCTCTTCAAATTTAAAATCCTTCTTAAATTCATCGACGTCATAAGAAAAGACTTTCGGTTGATAAGCAGGTTTATCAAACCACAATACCATCGGCTTTTGTTGAGCATAAGCGTTGTTACTATATCCGGCAAACATTACTATTACGACGAAGACATGGACAACAGAACGACAGTTCCATAAATTAAAATCAGGTTTTGATAAACAGGTAAACTTCATATTAATAATATTGTTAGTGACCGTATCCTCCCGTTATTTGTAGGTGAAGGCATCATTTGGCGTGCGTTGGCCTCCTTGAAATCAAACTCGATTCGTTGGTTGTTTAACTTTGTTAAAATACTCTAATTTCCAGGAACTAGCTAAATGTGGGCTAAAAGTTCGATTTAAAATAATAATCTCCAGACCCAACTTCTATTACCGCATACCCATCTCTATAACCTGTCAATTTTAATCCCGTAACTCCGTTTATTGATTTGCCGTTTTCGGTTATGGTGGCATTTTCTTTGGAAGGAACCCAAACTTCTGCCGTGGTATTAGCTGGGATAGAAACCCGCAGAGTGAAGGTTTGGGCGTCTTTTTTCCAATCGCTAACAATGGAACCTCGGATCGAATGATAACTTCCTTTTGCCCATGTTAAGTCTCCCGCTGGTTGTGGTTTAATTTGTATTTTTTCAAAGCCGGGAGCGGCTGCATTGATACCTAATACAGAACGATAGAACCATTCACTGATCGAACCAAACATGGGATGGTTTAATGTAGTGGCGTTATCAGGTTTCTTCCACGACTCCCAAAGGGTTGTAGCGCCGTTCTCCAGCATGTGCCCCCAACCAGGAAAAGTTCTTTGATTAGCAACCCGGTAGGCAACATCATTTTGATTAGTACCGCGCATTAAATCAAACATCATTTTGGTCGTAAAAATGCCTGTTGACACGTGCCAGTTATGTCTTGCATATTCATCCATTAAAACTTTCATGCTGGCTTCTTTTTCCGGAGAAAAATTATAGCCTAAAGCAAATAACTGAGCGGACTGAGTTGCATTATCAAACCTGCCGGTCTTAGGAACAAGATATTTTCTTACGATCGCATCTTTGATCTTTTTTGACCATGAAGCGTATTTCAACGAATCGTCTTTTTTGCCTAAAATACCTGCAAACTCAGAAGCCAATAAAACATGGTGATAATAAAAAGCTGCCGCAGAAAAAGCTTCCGGCCTCGGATCCAATGCTTCATGGTCGCTTATATCCCAATGGAATAATCCATCGACTTCCTTCGATTTCAGAAAATCCATCTGCTTTTGTACTCCCGGATAATTTTCTTCAATGATGCGTTTATCTCCATAAAATTCATAGAGCTTTTTCTGCAGGAAAGGAAACGCCAGTTGCCAACCTAATGGCCCCGATTCTCCACCATATCCCCTGTCAGCTATTCCGGTGTAAGGAGCGATTTCAGTTATTCCGCCATCAGGTTGTTGTTCGTGTGCAAAATCCCTCACCGTCTTTCTATAAAAACTCGACATGTCAAAGTTGTACATGAAAGCTTCTGATGTGACTACAATATCAGCCCCGTAGCCCATTTTTTCCCGGCCGGGGCAATCGGATTGAACACTAAACACATTACTTAAAAAGGTCCACTTAATAGCTTCCTGTAACCTATTGAACATTTCATTTGAAGAAGCGAATGTGCCACTTTCAGGCATGTCAGAATTCATTCGAAGGCCTTCAATATCGGTAAGATTTGGCTTGCCTGGCCAGCCAGTAATTTCCACAAACCGAAAGCCATGAAACGTAAAGCGTGGTGCCCATTGTTCGATACCTTCACCTTTTAACGTGTAGATATCTTGTTGCCATGCAGTTTTAGGAGCGCCGGCACCGCCCTTTAAATTCCAGATCTCTTTGATGTGACCTGCGGTAGTAGTTAAGTAGTTTAAGCGGCCGGTAGGATGAATATCTTCTCCATAACGAAGGCTGACTTTTGACCCAGCTTTGCCTTTTACTTTAAGCCGTGCAACACCTGCAAAATTTTGCCCCATGTCAACGATAAAAGTATCCTTACCGACTTCAGTGATTTTTACAGGCTTCACCACTTTTGTAACCCGTATTGGCGGCGCCATTTGTGGTGTAAGTTCTCCTGAAGGGCCTTCGACTGTTACCGCATTTTTCCATCCTTTATCCGGTGCAGAGGTTGCTGACCAATTATTGCGTTCTAACCGGGCATCATAACGTTCTCCTAAATAAACATTGTTACGAACAACTGGTCCCGTTGCTGTTTGCCAGCTCTCGTTCGTTGCAATTGTTTCCTTAGAACCGTCAGTATACTTTACATGTATTTGAGCCTTCACACATGGCCGCCCTGTTTGTTGATGATTGCGAAGATTGAACCTGCCGAACAGGGTCAATGGCAAAGGATTGTACCAGCCATTTCCCAGCATAAAACCTATTACGTTAGAACCTTGCTTAAGCATTGATGTAATATCATGCGTCACGTATAGCACCTGCTTTTTGTAAGTTGTCCACCCCGGGTCTAGTACATGATCGCTGATCTTTTGCCCGTTCAAATAAGCTTCGTAGTAGCCCAGTCCTGATACATACAATCTTGCACTCGCTATTTTTTTATTTGCATCAAAAGCCTTCCTAAAAAGCGGCATAGGATCATCTCCATAAAAGTCCTCTGGCTTTTCAAACTGCTTCCTGTCGTCGGCAATCCATTTGGCCTGCCAATCATTGGCGTTTAGCATGGCTGTTTCAAACCACGCCGGCTCGCTCCATCCGGTTGCATTTCCATCCTGGTCAAAAACTCTTACACGCCAGCGATAGCGGGTAAACGGCTTGAGTGCTGCTCCCTTGTATTCTATATTTACGCTTTGAGAAGATTTTACTTTTCCACTCTTCCAAATGTTGCCTTTGGCCTGTTTTATATCAGCAACATTATCGCTTACCAAAACTTCGTACGCAGACTGCTTCTGATTACGCTGATCAGCATTCAGGGTCCAACTTAGCCGTGGGCTAAATACAGCTATACCTAAAGGATTTTGTACATATTCACAAGTAAGTCGGGCAGGTCTTAATGAAGGGGCTGCTGATACCAGCGATGTTAAAACGAGGAAAATCGAAATCAGATAAAAACGATGCGTCATATTGAGCAATGTTTAAGCGTCTTAAAAATTTTATTTCTAAATTTTTTTTTATCAGCCCATTAACTTCTCCCGCCATTCTTGTGTCACTCACTTGTACTCTTGTTTTTTTATTCAGCCTTGTCATCAGCTTTAGTTAATTTTCGAAATAACCCTGCAAAAGGGTCAATCTAAGTTATTCAGAAACCACCTCATAATACATCGTTTTGTATTTACTTCCGTCCAACATTACTTTTCGCTTCACTACCGGCACCATTTCACCGGTTCTGTTTCCAATATGATCGAGAACATAGACTTTTATGTTTTGACCAGCTTTCATATCCATCGTTACTTGTACCGGTTCCAACAATAAAGGCGCCTCTCCTACCTCAAGCAATTCCGTTTTGTCTGCATTATATTTCATGTTTGTGTTGCGTGCATGGGCAATTGTCGTTAACAGTATGCGTTTCGCATTGGCAAGCTGTTTTCCCTTCTCAAGGCTGGTCACTAAAATGACAGCAAACTTGTTTTGACAGTGCAAACGAACATCATTGAAATTTACAGGCGTTGAAGGTAAAAAGCCGATAACACCCTGTGTTCCTTTCGTGTTTATAGTGCAGTAACCTTTATCGCTATAATTCCACTCCAGCTGTCCTGTAGTTGATTTTATAGTCTTGCTTGTTGAAGCAGGCAGCTTATTTATAATAGCTTCCGACCCTTCTTTTTTATCATCAAAACTTAGAACTACTCTTCCTGCTGCAAGCGCCGCCAATGGCACTGCAGATTGCAGTCGTTTTACATCGGCCTCTTGTTCTACCTTTTCAAAAAAAGGAAGTTTTCCTTTACTTAATTCAGAAAATGAAATATTTCTACCCGCAATAACAGCTGCTTTCGTTACATCATTTCTATAGATCATCGCAGCTAAAGCCGGATACAATGCAAGTTGTGTGGGCGAGGTAACATTGTACACACCATGGCCGCTTTGTACGGTAGGTGTAAAATGAGAGTAATCCATAGCAAAAGCATATGACGCATCCCAACCTTGTAGTCCTAAACCGTAAGCTGCGACCAGCGGAGAACTTTCTGCGGTCCATTCTGTGGGTATCAGGCTCATCCATTCCGAAATGAAGAATGGCCGGTTTTTCACTTGTTGAAACCCGGTGCTTAATAATCCACTTCCAGGCACACTTACCATTGCAGCATTATTTACTTTTCCTTTTTGCATAGTATGACCTGTACCGCCGCCAAAGTAGTTATGGCGATCAATGATGCCAACATTATAATCTGCACGTAGATTTAGCAGGTGGGAAATCCCCGAACCAGCCTGCCAGCAACTTCCAACCAACAAACCTTTATAACCTGTACTTCTGATTGCCTTTTCAAACCTTGCATAAAACTTTGCCTGCTCTTCGTATAGGAACATTGCTTTGTCTGTAACATGTTGCGGTAAAGTTGTTTTCTCCTTTGAGGCTTTTTCGGATTCATGGCTGAAAAAGCCATGATTTGGTTTGGGATAAATGTTTTCGTTTGCTAGGCTTTCTCCTTGTGGTAAAACCCCTTGTCCCCACGCTGCTTCCAAAGCTTGCTGGCTCACGTACTTATTCTTTAACCATCGGGTAAACTTTCGACATAACAACGCACGATAAGTAGGTGTCTGCTTCAAAGTTTCTTCAATAGCAGACCAGAATATATTGTCTTCATTTTGAAATTCTATATACGCCAGTCCGGGGTCATCAGCGTAACGCAAACCTGTAACAGGATTTCTATGGTTAAGCATGTTAATGGTCAACTCAATATTTAGATCCTGGAGATCTTCGGCAAAGTTGACGATAGAGGCAGTTGAACCATTTATATGAGCCCAAGGAAAACGGGTATTGGCAACTTCATTGTAAGCCAATAAACGGCTGCTGTCTGCGTTGCGAACACGATGGCCATAAATATGCGACCATGAATAATAGATGCCTTTCTTCTTTAATTGCGAACAGAAATAATCGAAGTTCTTCCATTTGTCGTCTGTCAACTGGGTTGAATGAATACCATCTGTAACATCCCAGGTGAATTTATGAAAACGAACCGCATTGGGCAGGTGCATCGAGCCAATCTTTCATATTAATCCTTGACCTCGAGTAATCTGAAGTTGGTTTAAATTCAAACCAATCTTTTGTCTCGTTTTGTGAAAAACATGGCAAAAAGGCTGAAAGCAAAAACAAGAGTAATATGGCTTTTCTCATACTTATTCGACGGTAAAAATTTTTGGACGGATAGCCGTGTTTTTGATTGAATAAGGATCAGTGGTAGCCACCTCTAGTCCCCAATCATACAGCGTCTCAAACGATAAAGTTTTTGTCATATCCATTTGTGCGCAATCACTGTTACCGGGTCCCCACGACCACGCCAGCCAACTAATGTCTTTTTGCTGACTGTAGTGCAAGATGTACTTGTAAGGAATGCAGCACTTACACTTAACTTCCATCGGTGCGAACTCACCAATTACAAAAGGAATGTCTAGTTGAACGGAACGGTCGATAGCTGATTGTATACGGGTTCCCGCAATACCGGAATCCCAGATATGCCATGAGAAAAGTAAGTTGTGTTGGGGATCTTGCTGAAGTAAATACTTTGCATTAGCTAAAAGGTATTCTTCATTGCGTCCCCAGTTGGCGGCATCTATCATCAAAGGAATATTGATGCCGGCATCCCGCATTCTTTGTACAAGCGCTGCATATTTTTTACCAAACTCGTCCAACGTCACTTTACCATTACCTGCTTCATTAGCTATATTTAACAGGAGATATTTCTGATACTTACGAATCACTTTCTTTACATCCGGCCTTACCCAAAAATTGACACAACTATCAAGCATCTCCCATTTGCCGGTAGCGTCGTGTAGTTCTATAAGTGGGATCATTTTATTCTTGATGCAATTACCAATTAAGACATCCAGCTTATCGCCGTTGCCGCCCCAGCGCATCCACATGATCCGAACAACGTTAGCTCCTGTTTTTGCAATTTCCGGAAAGGATTTTTCACCTGTCTTATCTGACACTACATTCATGTTATTAATCCCTCTCAACACTACCCTTTCTCCGTCTGGTGAGTATAGAAAACGGCCTGAGACATAGAAGGTTTTTTTCTTTTTGTAAAGAGCGCCATCCTCGGCTTTCACATCAAGCGGATGTACAATGCTTATAATAATAAATAAAAACAGTAGTATTAACCTCATCCTAATGACAATTTTTATGACGCATTTCTAAATGTAATCTTCTTTACCAATCTTGGTTTAAACACAGATAAATTGTTGATTTTACTGCGACTGGTACAAGAGTGCGACGCAACGATGAACCACAATGTATCGCTGCATGGCTCATAAAAAAGCTTTTTCAGTAATCACCACTTTTGTTTTAAAAGGCATTTTTATCACTAATTTTCTTTATACAATGTAACTACGCTATTTGGCGGCAACAGAACAATATCGGTGGTGTTTACAGAACCGGCATCCTTTGTATCGTCATCAGCAGTGGTAACATACATTTTAAAATTTGCAGGAAGTGCGGCCCCTGATAATCTTACCGCTTTCGATGTTTCTTTGTTATCATTAATCAATACAACGGTCTTAGAATTTTGAGCTGTATTTTGAAATGCAAGCGCATAAACCTTGCTCTCTTCAGGAGCGGTAATATCGATGCGAACAGCGCCGGGTCGTATGTAACGATAAAAGTTTTTTGACACGTAATACCGCTTACTTTTTACACCTGCACTATTCATCAAAGAATAATCGTCGAGCGTAGTAGTACTAAGCGACCAGAAGAGCCAGGCTGAGACATTACCAAACCTGATAGCGGTGTACATGGCTTTGGCCAAAGCCATGGCGCCATAATAATCGTTTTTAAACCCGGATGTCTCTGTCATCCATAGCGGCTTATTGTGAACCGCTCCCCAATTGTACATGGTCTGCCATGTTTGTGCATTGGGCGAAGCAACAGTTACCCCGTTTAAGTCGTAACCATGAACAGCAACTATGGATGCATATTGACGGGCCTGAGCATCGTCTAATGTTGGCTTTACCATGCTTTCAACTCCCTGTAAAAAGCCTACATCTTCAGGCAGAAAAATTTTTGTTGCGATGCCTTCATCCCTAAATCTTTTGCCCACAACTTTTATTACATCCCGCAAGGCTGCTCCATCATGAACGCAGGATGCATAAAACTGGGAAAACCGTGGTTCGTTTTGCAGGCTTAAAGCATACACATCAAGCCCCGTTTCCCGTTTAATTATCCTGATATAAGCAACGCAGTATTCGGCAAACTCGTTGTACATATCTGTTTTAAGCTGGTTAGTGTTTGTAGTGGGACTTGTTGTATAACCAGGAGCAGAATTTTGATTTTGAGTGCCGTTGCCCACCTTGTTGTTGTGCTTCATCCAGGGAGCAGGACTCCAGATAGAAGCGATGAGTTTTTGCAATCCTGCTGCTTTCATCTTGCGCAGGTGATCGAGATGATCATTTAGGGTTTCATCATGACCTATATCGGTTGAGAGGTTGAATTTACTTAAGTCAGTGACAAAGGGATCGTTGTTGTCATTTACTATTTCAAAACTGGTTGGCACATTGTCCCGAAGAATGGTCAAACCGAGATCGTTAATAAGAGAATTTACATACTCATCGCTTGTAAAGGGACCGTTTGCCCAGTATTCTTTTTGACTTCCAAAGCCCCCGAAACCTTCGATGGTTTGAAAGGTTTTAGAGGCATCAACCGTTATAGTCGTTGTTCTTGTGCTAATGTTTATAGTCGTCTCTGCAGGTTTCGACTTGCCATCACTCACTGTTACTTTAACCGTGTAATCTCTGTCAGCAGGATAAGAAAAATTTTCTTTTGCAGTTCCTGATCTGGTAGTGCCTTCGCCAAAATCCCACGTATAAGTCAGGGGATCAAACTCCTGGTCGGTAGCTGTCGCAGTGAACCTGAAAGTAAAAGGATTTGCCTGGATGAGCTCGGCAGACAAGGTAACGTTGGGGCTACGGTTGTTACCGCTGGCCTCATCTCCTTTCTTCGAGCATGCAAATAGCAGAACGAAAAAAATAACACAGTATCTGTTGGAGATCATTTTATATCTATTTATTATACCCTGCAGAAATATGAAAGCTGCTATTAAAGTGATTAAAATGGAATGATTCAATTAAGAACTCTTACTGGTCACTATTACCATTTTACATCCTCAGTATAAAAAAAGCTCCTTTTGGGGGAGCTCCTTTTCAGTCTTTCAATCATTTTAATTATTAGTAACCTGGATTTTGTTTTAAGTTATTATTCAAATCCAATTCACGCTGAGGTATAGGCTTCAGAAGATTTCTTACATTCCAGTTATTATTTGCGGGAGTTCTGCCAAAGTTAATATCAGTCTTAATATTAATTAATCCAGCCCTGTGCCATCTTACCAGGTCATTGTAACGATGCCCTTCAAATGCTAATTCAACCCGTCTCTCCTGCATCAGGAATTTAAACATTTGGTCTTTTGAAGCAGTTGCAGGTCTGTCTGCTAAAATGTTACCGGTTGGATCAGCCCGTCTTCTTACCCTGTTGATTAATGCTGCTGCACCGGCTAGATCCATAGTAGGTCCAAGTATTTTACACTCGGCTGACATTAGAAGTATATCCGCATAGCGTAGCACTCGCTCGTTATTTACACCCATGTTAGGTTGGCCGTTAATTTCATTTCCGGTCTTATCGCCTAAAACATATTTTGAAGGTGTAGAACCAGTTACAGACCAGGCAGCTTTAAAAATTGGGGTAGCGGTTGAAGGGAAAGGGTCGCCTTCTCTAAAAATGGTTTGAACCCGACGTGGATCGTTAGGTTCAAAAGCATCCTGTAACGGTTTAACCGCATGCATAAACCCATAACCAACTGCATTTGCACCATCCGCACATATTCCTTGCTCACAAGCGGCTCGCCACATGATATATCTTCCTGTGCCAGATCCGCCGCCATCCTCATTAGGAAACCAGTTGTTACCCCTGCCCAACGCAAATTGAATTTCGAACAATGACTCACTATTATTTTCTGTGGCTAAAGCAAAATTATCAGCAAAATTTGGCCTTAAATTATACCTGTTAGAAGAAATGATGCTTGTAAATTCTGCATCGGCAGCAGTATATAAAGCAGGCTTATTTTCCCATTGTGCACGGTATAGTAATACTCGTCCCAGCAAGCCACTTGCTGACCCACTGGTAGCCCTGCCTGTATTGGCACTATTCCAGGTTGCAGGAAGGTTTTGCTTGGCGAAAGTGAGATCTGCGACAATCAAATCCCATATTTCACCTGGTTGAGAATTTGGCAACCGGGTTTGATCAACAGATTTAACAGTACTCGTTACTAAAGGCGGGGTTCCCCAGTTTACAGCAAGAACAAAGTTGAAGTAGGCCCTCATGAATTTTGCTTCCGCCTCGAACCGAACTTTCTTTGAAACGTCAGCAAATTTTTCAGCTTTTGGCAATTGCTCTAAAATGACATTTGCCCTTTGTACGCCTTTATAAGACGTCTGCCACATAGAGGTAAAATTACCATTTCCAGGGAGCCAGTTAAAATCCTCAATATCATCGTTTCCATTACTGCGAACAGTAACGTCATCATCTGGCCACAATACTGGCTGATACCATCCATTTCCCATCTGATCAAAATAATAAGTCAGCAAAGTTGCGTAAGGAGATAACGAAGCAGCTTCAAAATCACCTTCGGTTTGGTAGAAGGTCTGCTCCGTCAATTCTCCCAATGGCTTTAGATCTAATTGTCTTTTACACATTGTAAAAATCAGTGTAAAAAACAATAATGAACTTGAGGCTATTAATAGTTTTTTCATGTATGAAAGTGTTTAAAAAATATAGGTTTTATTAGAAATTAAAATTAAGACCTGCCTGAAAAGTTCTTGGTTGAGGTGTACTACCGACATCTGTACCGGCATTTGTTTGGGTTGAAACATTACCAAACGTTATCACTTCCGGATCTAGACCAGTGTACTTTGTAATGGTAAACAGATTTGTTCCTCCTACATAAATCCTTGCACTTCTGAATGCCTTGGTTTTCGATAAAAATCCTTCTGGCAAAGAATAACCAATCTGAATATTCTTCAATCTGAAAAAGCCTGCATTTTCAACCCAGCGACTTGAAAAACGGTTATTATTGTAAGGATCGCCGGCAATAGCCCTTGGCATCGTATTGCTTGTGCCTTCACCTTTCCACCTGTTTTCAGTTGTAGCTAACTGATTTCTGCCCGGGCCACCTAAACCTTCCATATTTTGTCTCAATTGATTGTAAACCTGAATACCACTAACACCCTGGAAAAGAACAGCCAGATCAAAACCTTTATAATTAGCTGAGAGATTAACTCCATAGAAAAAATCCGGGATCGTTTT
Source organism: Segetibacter aerophilus (assembly GCF_007991655.1). GTDB lineage: Bacteria > Bacteroidota > Bacteroidia > Chitinophagales > Chitinophagaceae > Segetibacter > Segetibacter aerophilus. The sequence goes on along the minus strand of NZ_BJYT01000032.1, from coordinate 15,538 downwards.
ACCAAGGAAAGTTCTGTCAGCCGGTGTTATCCTTCCATCGGCAGAGTCTTTAAACTGTTTACCATTAGGTGTACCTGGCAAAGGAGCATTATTGTCCTGGAAAATAATATCACCGGGTCTTGGTTTGTTACTTGTTCCTGCTACTTCATCTGGTAGTGCGCTACTAGCCTGGGCTGCATTTTGGTAAATACCTAAAGCCTTATAACCATAAAAATAACCAATAGGATAACCAACAGCGGTTCTGTAATTACCTGAAGAATACTCTTCAACACCTGGCGCAAGTGAAACCAGCTTATTTTTTACCGTCGTTAGATTAGCGCTGATATTAAAATTGAGATCTTTTGCAATTCTTGTATTGTACCCTATTTCAAACTCAAATCCCTTGTTTTCAACCTTTCCAACGTTGACATCAGTTCCACTGAAGCCGCTTGTAAAAGGTACAGGCAAACCATAAAGAAAATCTATAGTATTTCTTTTATAGTAGGTAGTAAGGAAATTTATTTTATTATTAAATAAAGATGCATCGAATCCAAAATCTGTCGATTCCACAGTTTCCCACCCGATTTCTGCATTTGGTAAAGATGCAGGAGTTGGAGCCTGGGCTGGAACATTGTTAAGGGGATATTGAGGCTCAAATCTGACTCTGGATATATAAGCAAAACTGGAAGTATTTGCATTTCCCAGCCGGCCCCAGCTTCCTCTTAACTTTAAATCAGAAATAATTCCTTTCTTAAAGAAATCTTCTTCACTAATTCTCCATGCTGCTGATACGGCAGGAAATGTACCAAACCTTTTTTCAGGAGCAAACCTGGAAGTTCCGTCTCTTCTTACAGTTGCAGTCAACAAATATTTTTCTTTATAATTATAACTCAACCTTCCAAAATAGCTTGCATAAGCTTCATTATATAATCCTGAACCTGGAGGATCAAATTGACCATTGTTTCCTCTTCCGTTTGAAACACGTTGATAAAAGGCGGGGTCCGTGCTTTGAAAGTTAACACCCATGTAAGACAAATTATTACCCCTGATTTTTTGATATTCAATACCCCCTATCAGGTTAAAAGCGTTTTCACCAATATTTCTTTCATAATTTAATGTATTCGTAAAAACCTGCGTATACCCCTGGCTTCGATTATCTGAATAATTGTTTACTTCTCTCCCATACCCGATTTCCTTATCGGTAAAGCCGGGTTGCCAGGTTGTATTTCTGCCAAAACCAAGATCAATAGAAGCAGCAGATCTATATTTTAAGCCTGTAAGAAGCTCAAGTTCAGCATACAAGCCTCCTAATAATCTATAATTATTATCAGTATTTTTTACAATTTCGTTAAGGGCCAGTTGGTTTCCAATCGTAAAACCGGCGACATTCGAATTTCCATTATAACCATACCTGTTGCCTGGTATTCTATTTTGGTCGTCGTAGATTTTAAAGAATGGAGGCATACTTAGGTTGTTGGCATACAGAAAACCGTCTCCGCCACCATTCATACCTCTTTTAACCTCCTGGAAAGACAATGCCAGGGTTTGACCGATTTTAAAACGGCTTCCGACTTTATAATCAGAATTAGCACGTACTGAATAACGTCCCAAATTCCAGTTTTTTGTGACTGCTTCCTGTTTAAAATACCCCACTGATAAGAAATAGTTAGCATTTTCTGTACCGCCTGAGACACCCACATTATAATTGACAACGGGGGCGTTTTTATTTATAGTAGCTTCCTGCCAGTCGGTATTAATACCGGTTACGCTATTAGGTGTACCAGCGATTAGATCAGGATGTAAAACCTGGTATCCGCTTTGTCCGGGAGTTAAGTTATCCTGCTTGTTGCGGTTATCCAAAGCCTCCTGTGCAAGAGCTATATACTGCTGTGTATTGTTTGCTCTCAACTTCTTTGGAAATTGCTGGATGCCGTAGTAAGCATCAAATGAAACTCTTGGCTTACCTGACTTGCCTCTTTTTGTTGTTATCAACACAACACCATTTGCTGCTCTCATACCATATATTGCTGCAGAAGAGGCATCTTTAAGAACAGATATGTTTTCAATATCGTTTGGATTAAGGGTGGCAAGCGGGTTAGTATTTGTTCCCCCTGTGTTTCCAACAGGTATTCCGTCAATTACAAATAGAGGCTGTGTGTTGCCTACTGTTCCGACACCTCTTACTCTAACGGCGACAGGTGAACCGGGAGAACCATCTGCGTTAGTAATTTGAACACCTGATACCCTTCCCTGCATAGCTGCATCTGCACTTGCAACGGGCAGTTTCTGTAAGTCTTTTGCACCTACCGTACTAATAGATTCTGTCAATAGCTTACGGCTTTTTTGACCGTAACCAATTACTACCACTTCGGTTAACTGAGCAGTTTGACGAGCTAGTGTTACATCAACAGGTCCGGCTCCTCTTACAGAAATTTCCTGAGTGCCGTAACCTAATGCGCTAATTACTAAGACATCGTTTATGGTAGCATTGATACGAAAGTTTCCTGCAGCATCTGTCACTACCCCTCTTTTTGTTCCCTTAACTATCACTGACACTCTCGAAACACCTTCGTTCGCACTGTCAACCACCCGGCCTGTAACCACATTTTGGGCTAAAATGGCGGTGCTACAAAAAATAAAAAGAATAAGAATTGAAAGATGCCTGGACCAAAAGTAATCTTGGGTTAATTTTCGACTCATTGCAATCGTTTTAATTAGAGTGATTTTTTAAAATGAATTTGATAACACCTATGGTAATTCTTAAAGGAAAATTATGGAAATAACAGGATTAGGCATCCTTTACTATCCTTATTTCTTTCAGGTTATTTAGAAATAATAATTCGCTCCAAATTGGTGCTGTTATTAAATGTGTTATTCAAAATATTCCTTCGTATTTACATAAAGTATTAAAAATTCCGTTGTTTCACTTTTAAGGTTTTTTTCGCTCGTGAAACGTGCTTTTAATACTAAACGAGGTTCTTTTTTCGAGGCTCTGAAGGGAGGCAGCAAATTAAGTTTATCACACAATATTGAGGTGGATATTTGAGGAAGTTGAGAAACGTCTTTTTGAATAAATAAAATGGGAGGGAGAATATTTTGTATTGAGGAAAAGGGTAAATTGAGCCACAACGTTGTTAATAAAAGGGGAACCGCCTAAGGGGATGAAGTAATAGTCGTAATAAAGTGTTTCTTAAGATCTCGGCTTCGTTTTTCTGGCTATATCCTTGGGCACATTACGTTCATCCGCAAACCTTTTTGTATCTATCCTTACAATTGTCGTTGTATCCTTACCTGTCCTGTACCGTGATTGAAAAAAAAAGCATAATCTAGCATTCTGATAAATGTACTGTTTTTCTTTAACTAGTGTTACCATGCGTTGTATTGTTACTGTTGCTTTCATTTTTCTTCTTGCTTCCTGTACACAGTCTGACCCTTTGCTTAAAAAAATCTCTTCATCCCATAGCAATATTCATTTTGATAATGAAATTACAGAAAGCGACTCTATCAACTCGATTGATATGGAGTTTTTATACAATGGCGGTGGTGTTGCGGTAGGTGATTTTAATAAAGATGGATTGCCCGATTTGTACTTTACAGCCAGCCAAGTGAGCAATAAAATGTACCTAAATAAAGGAAAATTTGTCTTCGAAGACGTGACTGAAAAAGCTGCAGTTACCGGAGAAGGTAGGTGGAGCAATGCGGCATCAGTAGTAGATATCAATAATGATGAGTGGCCGGATCTATACGTTTGTGAAACCATCAAAAAAGATCCGAACCAAAGAGCCAATCTTTTATACATAAACCAGGGACTCGATAAAGACGGGGTGCCGCACTTTAAGGAGATGGCTAAAGAGTACAATCTTGCAGATACCGGGTTATCTGTTCATGCCGCTTTTTTTGATTATGATCGCGACGGAGATCTTGATGTATATGTTGTTAACACAACACTTGCCAAAAGAAACAGCACTCGCTTTGATGGCAGCACCGATGAGAACAAACAGGCTTTGTCAGATAAACTATACCGGAACGAAGGCAGCGATTCGTTAGGTCACCCGTGGTTCGAAGATGTATCGAAAGAAGCGGGTATACATGATGAGGGGTATGGATTAGGAATTGGGATAGCAGACGTCAACAAAGATGGCTGGAAAGATATTTATGTGACCAACGATTTTTATGGCAGCGACCTGCTTTATATAAATAATCAAAATGGCACTTTTAGTAACAGAGCAAAAGAAAGCTTTAAGCATACTTCTCAAAATGCGATGGGAAATGATATAGCAGACATTAACAATGATGGACTTGCTGATATTATTGCTGTTGATATGAACCCTGAGGATAACTACAGGAAGAAGAAAAACATGAATGGCCTCAATTATTTCGTTCATGAGTCGATAAAAAACCAGGGGCTTGTGCAACAATATGTTCGTAATACTCTCCAGTTGAATAATGGTTTCCATACTGCTGATAGCAGTAATCAACTAATCCCATCGTTTAGTGATATTTCTTTTTATGCTGGCGTAGCGGAAACAGACTGGAGCTGGAATCCTTCGCTCGTGGATTTGGACAACGACGGGTATCGAGATCTAATTATTACCAATGGTTATCCAAGGGATGTAACGGATCATGATTTTGCAGCTTATAGGGCACAAGCATATCAAATAGCTTCAAAGAAAGATCTGCTTGCCCAGGTCCCGCAAATTAAAATTCCCAATTATGCTTTTCGTAATAATGGCCAGCTAAAGTTCGATAACGTGACGCAGGAATGGGGCTTAGAAGAACCTTCTTTTTCGGATGGTGCCGTATATGTTGATCTTGATCTCGACGGCGACCAGGACTATGTAATTAATAACATCAATGGCGAAGCCTTTCTGTATAATAATCAGTCTGAAAAATTTAGCAAGAATAATTTTCTTACAATTCGTTTTGATGGAAGCTCTTCCAATACAAAAGGTATTGGAGCCATTGCCGAAATTTATTATGCTGGCGGTAAGATGCAAACAATGGAAAACTCTCCCTACCGCGGTTATCTTTCAACAGTAGAAGATAATGTTCATTTTGGTATGGGTACTGCCAGTAAGGTTGACTCAATAATTATTAAGTGGCCCGATGGCAAACAACAGGTGTTGCAAAATATAAAGACCAACCAAACCATTACCGTTACTTATAAAGATGCAAAAGAAGTGTTACCTGCAGAGGAATTCAGTTTTAGCAATGCTTTATTTGCAAACAGCACAAAAGATATCGGGATTGATTTTAGGCATACAGAATTTGATTTCATTGATTTCAACTACCAAAAATTATTACCCCATAAGTTCTCTCAATATGGTCCATCAATAGCGGTTGGAGATGTCGATAATAATGGACTAGAGGATTTGTTTATTGGTGCTTCTGCAAGCAGCACAGCTTCATTATTTCTACAACAGCAAGGAAAAAAGTTTATTCAAAAAACATTAGAAAATTATACCGGTAAAGATGTAAGGCGTCCTGAAATGATGGGAGTACTTTTATTTGATGCAGATGGCGATAATGATCTCGATTTATACACCTGCAGTGGAAGTAATGAATTTGCCCCAAATACTAAGAACTACCAGGACCAGTTTTACATTAATACAGGCAAAGGAAATTTTATACATGATACTACGGCCATTCCTAAAAATCTTACCAGCAAAAGTTGTGTAAAAGCCATTGACTTTGACAACGATGGCGACCTTGATCTGTTCGTTGGCGGACGGGTAAAACCTGAACGTTACCCTGAGCCTGTTAGCAGTTACATTTATAGGAATGACACAAAAGACGGCAAAATTCTATTTACAGATGTAACAAAAGATGTTGCTCCTTTCCTTAAAAACGTAGGATTGGTCTGTGACATTGTCTGGACAGATTTTGATAACGACGGTTGGCAGGATTTGATCGTGACTGGTGAATGGATGCCACTCACTTTTCTAAAAAATAACAAGGGCAGCTTTACCAATATTACTGCGACTTCTGGTCTGCAAAATAAAACAGGCTGGTGGACAAGTATAACAGCCGGCGATTTTGATAATGATGGTGACATGGATTATATCGCGGGCAACCTAGGCTTAAACTCATTCTTCAAAGCATCAAATAAAGAACCGGTAAGTATATACGCCGCCGACTTTGATGGCGATCAGTCTTATGATGCAATTCCTGCGCTTTACATAAAAGACAAAAATGGTGACAGAAAAGAATATCCGGCTAACGTAAGAGACGATATGGTGAAGCAAATGATAGGCACAAGGAGAAAATTTCTAAACTATAAAAGCTATGCGGAAGCTGACATCAATACAATCCTTACTAAAGAGGAACTGCAAAAGGCCCTGGTATTAAAAGCCAACTATTTCTCTTCGTGTTATATACAAAACAATGGAAATGGAAAGTTTGAACTAAAGCCGTTGCCGGTACAAGCACAACTAGCGCCGATCAACGGTATGGTAGCAGAAGATATAAATGGAGATGGCTCGCTTGACGTTGTTCTTAATGGAAATGATTATGGCAATGAGGTAACCAATGGCCAGTATGATGCGATGAATGGTCTTGTGTTGCTTGGCAATGGAAAGGGAGATTTTTACGCTCTGAGCTTTCAAGAAAGCGGGTACTATGTGCCGGGAGACGCAAAAGGTCTTGCAAGGCTTTTAGTTGGAAACGAATACAGTCTTGCCGCCACTCAAAACAGGGATAAACTTCAACTGTTCACATTGAAGCGAAAGAGCGATGTAATCAGGTTCAACAATGATGATGTATCCGCAATAATTGAATTAAAGAATGGAAGAAAAAGAAAACTGGAAATCGCTTACGGCACTTCATTCCTCTCGCAGTCTTCAAGATGTATGATAGCAGACAACTCTATTCAGAGTATAGAAGTAACCAATCGAAAAAGAGAAAAAAGAGTAATTAAGCTATAATTTAAAATACGCCTGCAACAACAGTTCCTGCATAAAGGACATCAGCTGGTTGGGTGACGAGCGAAGGCGAAGTCATTCAAAAACATGCGAAGCAGTTTTTGAAACAAGCAGGTGGAGTCCCGTTGCAAGAACGAAGCCCAGCGGCTTGAGCGCAAATTGCCCCACATAAACGCCTTAAAACAAATTCACCGAACCGAAAAATTCATACTAAAAAGATCAAAAGATGATAAAAAAACTACTGGCTGAGCAAATAGAATTTAAGTTGGAAGTATCGATGCTTTTTCTATGCTTTCTATCGACAGCCATAATTACAGATGCCCAAACCATCTACCCCACCACTAAAGGTCTAACTGCCTCACAGGACTATGAAGTGACTGTGAATGGAAAGAAGGTATTTGTGTATGTTTCTCCTGTACCTGCTGCCTATTGCTCCTTCGACATGAGCGGTCCTGTTGATATCACCATTAAGGCGAACAGAGATATTAAATGGGTAGATGTAAGACCAAAAATTGCGGGCATTCAACCTGTTTTTAAAGACAGCACTATAAAGCTTCACCTCTCTAAACCTGTTCAATTAAGCATCGAATTAAACGGAAGTATAAGATCACCATTATTCATTTTCGCAAATCCATCAGAAGTAAATAAGCCAAATAAAAATGATCAAAATGTAATCTATTTCGAAGGGGGCAAAATTCATTATCCAGGCATCATCAATGTCAAGAGCAATCAAACGGTCTACATCGAAGGCGGGGCTGTAGTCGTCGGCGTTATTAAAGCAAAAGCAGCCAGCAATATTAAGGTACTAGGTCGCGGCGTCCTCGATGGTACTTATAACATCAGGCTAAATGACTCAGTAATTAAAGCATCTGCAAATGATACCTCGTTGCTGCGCAATATGAAAGGTAGTTACAACCGCTTTGTTGAATTTACCGATTGTGATAATGTTACTCTCGAGGGCATTACACTGCACAACAGTACTACATGGCAGGTAGTACCGATTCATACGAACAACATCCATATCAACAACATAAAAATTGTAAGTGACCAGGCGAGCGATGACGGCATTGATGTGGTACGATCAACAAAGGTTTTAATTGAAAACAGTTTTATACGAACGAAAGATGATTGTGTAGTTATTAAGGCCCATATGAATTACCCAAAGTCAGAACCAGTAGATGGTGTGCTTGTTCAAAACTGCACCTTCTGGAATGCCTTGTGGGGTAACGGTCTTGAGATAGGCTTTGAACTAAATGCAGCAGAAATAAAGAACATTGTTTTTAAAAACTGCGACATTATTCATATAGAAGCCGGAGCCGCGTTCAGTATACACAACGCCGGAACAGGCCATGTAAAAAATGTAACTTTTGAAAACATACGCATTGAAGATGCAAGGCAAAAGCTCTTTGATTTTGCCATCTTCCGGTCCCAGTATTCAGAAGATGGAACCAGGGATGAGGCAGAACGAAGACGACTGTATCTAAACGGCGCGTGGGACGGCGTTCTGAAAGTTCCTGCAGCAGACAAAGCCGCTCATGCAAAGTTTCGGGGGAACATTAGCGGTGTAGTTTTGAAAAATATAAGTGTAACCGACGGGCTCTTTCCCTACTCTGTTTTTTATGGATATGATAGCGAGCACAACGTAAAGAATGTTACGATCGATAACCTTGTAATCCATGGCAAAAAGATTACCAAGCTTTCAGATGCGAGGTTGTACATGGAGCAGGCAGAAAATATTTCCGTTAAATAAAAAAAAGGGTTTAAAAAGTTCGATCTCACATAAGTCTTTTTGTTACAAGCGACAAAACTTTATCCAACATTGTTGTGTCACTCACTTGTACTTTTGATGCCTCTATTCAGCTTGCAGTCGTTGCTGATAAAAGAACAAATTGTTGAAGAGTGCGACGCAAGAATGTAGCTATGAAACACTAGTGTTGATAACCAAAAAAAAGATATTGCTGAGAGGCACTAAAGTAATCTGAAAAAAATATTGACTAAATAATTCTAACTCAACTATATGAAGTTCACTAAATATTTATCTTGCCTTATCGCTTTTATCATGACAGTAACGTGTACCATGAATGCTGTTTCTCAAACTATAATACCTCTTTATAAAGACAGCATCCCAAACTCTAAGCCTACAGCCGACGAAGAAAAATCGGAGATAAGCAAAGACAGCATTTTAATAGTTAGTAAGGTAAGCCGTCCAACGTTAAGCATCTATCTTCCGCCTAAAGAAAAAAGAACTGGAGCAGCAGTCATCATCTGTCCCGGCGGCGGTTATTGGATTTTGGCTGCGGGACACGAAGGTGCAGATGTAGCCAGGCGATTTAACGAAATGGGTGTCGCAGCTTTCGTCTTGAAATACCGGATACCTAATGACAAGACAATGGTAAATAAAGAGATTGGGCCGTTGCAAGATGCACAAAGAGCGATACAGGTTGTAAGAGAAAATGCCAAAGCATGGGGGATCAACAAAAATACTGTTGGCATTATGGGTTTTTCTGCCGGTGGCCACCTGGCTTCAACCGCTGGAACACACTTTCAACGCAGTTACATAGCTAATCCTAAAAAGACTAATCTTCGCCCTGATTTTATGGTTTTAGCCTATCCTGTTATCAGCTTTACTGATAGCATTGGTCATACGGGTTCTGCAGACCAGTTGCTAGGTAAAAAAGCTTCAGCAGAAAAAATAAAAGAATACTCAAACGAACTACAAGTAACCACCCAAACACCGCCCACATTTTTGGTGCATGCGAAAGACGATGGAGTGAAAGTTGAAAACTCATTAAGCTTTGCTGCCGCCCTGAAAAAACACAACGTGCCAGCCGAATTATACCTGTATGAAAAAGGTGGCCACGGTTATGGCATGTATAACAAAACGAGTTCAGTAAGATGGATGGACCTGGTTGAAGAATGGATGAAAAAGATGAAGTTTATTAAAAAGCAATAAAAGCTTTTGTAAACTTCACTTCAACAATATGCCTTATTTCAGTACCACGTCTCCTGTCGCCGAGTCAAGATAAATGGTTGATTCAGGTTCCATGTTTAAGCTAACTTTCTTTCCGTTTCTTAGAAGAATGTTTTTTGATCCGCCAGTCTTTGTATGGATCATTAACAGCCCGCTGCCCTCATGAAACACATCGTTTCCATCTCCATAGATATGTGCGCCCCCTTGTTTGAAAATCTCTCTGAATGCCTCAGGTTGTTTAAACATATACGATGCATACCAAACTGTGTGATTCTTGTTAACTTTCTTTGCGACCATCACTTCTTTAGTGCTGTCATTGATTGCTAAAGGAATGACCTTTTTATCAGTGATTTGTAATAACGGTTGAATTAAGTCCTTGTTCTCTTCTTTCTGCTTGATTGGATAAGAGTTGTTTTGAGAAACAATTGAAAGCCTGCCCCCAATATGTGCTTTAGCTACTTCCATGCCTGTAACCTCTCTTACAAAATTTACATGATTAATCGAGCCATTAGTGTATCCCGGCATATAATTCCAAACAATGTGGCGGCCGTCTTTAGCGACTTTTTCTTTAATGAATTTCTTTTCTGCATCCGAAAGAGCAAACGTGTTGCTGAATACTACGACTTTATATTTCTTTAAATCAACTTTTTGCAGGTCGGTTATAAAGATCTGGTCAAACAAAGCGCCTGCTTTATAAGCGTCTGCTGATTGTTGGTCTGTAATATTATACGAGGAAATGGGTGTGGTACTGTTCTTAATGTGATAAAAGGTCTGGTTGCTATAAACAAACAATACATCTGCATCTCTTTTATAAATAGTAGCATCGTGGTACTTGTTCAATACATCAAAGGCCTTTTTTATTTCTTTCAATAACAACGTGTCGTCCCACCAGCCACTACTGCGGTACGGACCGAAGTCGTAAAACCAGTAACCTGCACCACGTGTTATTGCCTGCGCCAGGTTTCTTCGAATAATAGGAATGTCCTGCTCCCTTGTCGTTTTCAAATTCTGTCCGAAAGGTCCCCCTTTATAGCTTGACTGATCCATTTCGTCGAGCCACAGTTTATTGTGCAATAATGCTGATTCTATTAACCCTCTTGATTGCCCTGAACCCCCCATTCCTCTTGCGCCACCCCAGTAAGATTGTGGTGCGCTGATGTAGTCTATATAAGCAGAATTGAGAATCATCTGCTCAAACAAATGCCCGCCGCTCGCCTGCCTGCCAAACGTCATAAAGAAGTAATTATAAAAAACTCCCACGATCAGTGGCCTTGGCCAAGATTCTTTTGCAATCTTCGTAAAATGAAGAATGTCGTCAGCAACTACATACTGCTGGCATTCGTAATAATCCATTACCCTGCGTTCTTTTTGAGGGTCTTTAAAAATGCCGTCAAGTGTTGTATCCCTTTCTGCTTTACCCGGCACTGTAGCTGTTTCAAAAGTATAGCTGCTGGAATTCCACGCTGTTTGTAAAGCCTTATCGGTTTTGTATTTATTACGAAGCCAGTCTTTGAAGTAGCTCGTCATAGCTACCCCTGTATCCGCATCATGAAAAGGGAAACCCCAATAATGCCATTCGCCATAGACACCGCAGCTTACATGCAAACCAATAACAGAGCCGCCTTCAGGTGTTGTGGCAAGGCTTTTACAAAATTCAGAAAGCTTTTCCGAAGCTTCTTTTTTCCATTTTTGCGAAGCGAGGCTTGCTCTTAATGGCCTGTCTACATCTCCGTTTTCATTATCGTTTGGTGGTCCGTATGTCCTTTGGTCTACAGGACCATCAGCATACTTTGTACACTCATCCAAATTTTCTTCGTTCCACCAATAAGGTGCATTTACGTGTATGCGCATTACTACTGCAGCATCCGGACAAACATCCAACACACCTTTTACCTGGCGCCGTGCCTTATCTATATCTAACTTAGGCTGCCCTTTATACCAGATGTCTTCAAAATAAAGGTCTACCTGGTATAACTTAAAACCCAACTGACAAAAATTCTTCAGGTTCCTCGAGGGATTTTCTTCCCACGACCAGCGTGCACCATAAGCATGTGTCAAACTATAAAATTGCGGAGCCACAGGCTTGTCATTAACGAAGATGGTGGGTCTGTTGTTATGCATCTGGACCTTTCCTTCCAACGGGTACTTTATTTGAGCAGTTAATATATTAATTGAAACAAGTAAAAAAAAGGCGGTTGTAAATATTTTCATCAATATCTTTTTGTTACCGATCTATGTATTTCTATCAACATCGTTGCGTCGCACTCTTGTGCTTGTGTACTTAAATAAGCACCAGCGTGCCGGTATTTAAAAACCTCAGCAATGCCATTGAGTAAAGCCTGAAGGGCTTTGATATGAATAGCCGGCGGTGAAACCGGTGGATAAATAAAATCAAGCAAATACAACCCGGAAAGGGTTGTATTTCGGCTGCAATTGCCACCGCATTTGTTCAACCCCTTTTGGGGTAGATTGCGTTATTCTTTTTTCCACGCGTTGCACCCGTGGCTATTGGAATTTTACCCCCTTCGGGGTAAAACATATGTTAACCAACTGATGGGACTGCTTTAGGGATTGCCAGCTACACCTTCGGCAATGACCATGGCTTTCTATACTTCGGCATAATCAAAGCATTTGCCGCATCATTCTTACCAAAATTTCTATCGTTTTCATTCCAAACTAGTCTTGAATTTGTTCTCAATGCAATATTGGCCATATGTGCGTAGGCAGCTACCAATCTTCCGTTCTCAATGGTACAATTTGGATCTTTTCTTGATTTTACACACTCCAAAAAATTCTTCATATGCTCTGCTTGCGAATCAGCTCCGGTTTGTTTTGGCATTGCAGGCACCTTCGTCGTTTTCTTGGCATTGTCATATTCGGGGAAAAGCTCCCAGCTACTTCTGTCAAGCACTAGTGTAGCATCGTTGCCTACAAACGCCAGACCGTATGTGCGGCCATATGGTCCTTGCTGAAGTCCTGCAGAATGCTCCCAGTTAATGGTATAATCTTTCATCTGGTAACTAACGCTCATCGTGTCAAATGTTTCATGGGCATTGTTTGGAAAAGAAAAATTACCGCCGGCTGCGGTTACAGGTGGGGGTGTATAGGCAACGTCTTTTACCCACAATGCCATGTCAAGCAAGTGAACTCCCCAGTCTGTCATCAATCCACCACCGTAGTCCCAGAACATGCGCCAGCTTCCATGAAAGCGGGCTTTATTGAAAGTACGTTGAGGAGCAGGGCCTAACCATGTTTCAAAGTCTACGCCTGCAGGAACAGCTTCATCGGGCACGGCTGGTTGTCCCGTGCCGTAATTAAAATTAGCCCAAATGTTTACTTTTCTTATCTGGCCAATTTTTCCGGATTTCATAAAATCCATTGCGCCGTTAAAATGGCTACCAGTGTGTTGCTGTTGCCCAACCTGTACCACCCGGTTGTATTTTCTCGCAGCCTTTACCATCACATCACACTCGCCAATGCTGTTAGCCAACGGCTTCTCGACATAGATATCTTTCCCTGCCTGGCAAGCATAAATAAAAGGAAGGCAATGCCAATGGTCGGGTGTACCAATGATCACAGCATCTATATCTTTATTATCAATCAGCTTTCTAAAATCTTTGTATTGAATGGGAACTTTCCCTTGCAATTTGGTAACTTCTGCAGTACGGTCATTGAGAATAGTATCATCAATATCGCATATCCCTACGCATTCAACATTCGGTTGCTTTAGTGCGTTTTTCAAATCTCCAAATCCCATGTTCTTTGCCCCGATAAGACCTACTGTTATTTTTTCGTTTGGGCTCAAATTATTCCTTCTAACAGACGCAAACATGCTTGCAGGTGCAAGGGTTGAAAGCCCGGTTGCAGCAATGATCTTTGACGTATCATTAATAAATTTTCGTCGTGTAAAAGACATGCAATTCGTTTTTAGATAATTGAAAGAATGATTAAACCAGGGATATCAGTTACAAATTTTCTCATCGCCTTATAAGTTCATTGTGGTGGTTTCCTTTGGTCTCTTCGTGTTGCTCCTTTACGTTCAAATGTACACGAGTGCGACGCAACGGCTGATGACACAAAAAAACAAAAGCCCGGCTCAACAGCATAAGAGTTAAGACATTTTCATCAGCTATTAATAACACATCAATGACGGTTCACAATAAATAAATAAAGAGATAAAAAAAGAAGCATCTGTCATCGTGTATCCTTATCATCCTTTAACCTAAATAATTTACTTTTCAGCAAAATCTTAAAGTAACGATAATGAAAAATGTGCTGCTTGCTTTACTGCTTTTTATGTCCTCGTTAGTCACTTATAGTCAAACCTCTGGTAACATTACTAAAGTGAGAATTGTAAAGAATAAAAACACTTTTCAATTGCTGGTAAATAACAAGCCCTATTTTATAAAAGGTGCTGTTGGAAATGACTACCTGGAAAAGCTGAAACAATATGGCGGCAACTCAATTCGTACTAACAGTAAACCAGAAATATTAGATAAAGCCCATTCACTTGGACTTACGGCGCTGGTAAATTTACCCGTCAGAGCGGAGCGTGATGGAATGAATTACGATGACACTGCTGCAGTAAGAATACAGCATGAAAAAGTGATGGACATTGTTCGAAAAACAAAAAACCATCCGGTTGTTATCATGTGGGCTCTTGGAAACGAACTTGACTTTATACAAGCGAACGTCAAAGAACATTACAACATAAAAGTCTGGGATGCAGTAAATGCACTGGCAAAAGAAATACACAGCATTGATCCTCATCATCCTGTAATGACAGTTGTGGGTTCTATCGATTCTGGAAAAATAAGTGATCTCATTAACAGGGCTCCTGCTCTTGACCTTCTTGGCATAAATGAATACGGAGATTTAGGAAAGATCCCTTCCTGGTTGCGAAAGTTTGGCTGGAAAAAGCCGTACGCAGTAACCGAATGGGGACCAACAGGATTTTGGCAGGTACCAAAAACTGCATGGAAAGTGCCAATCGAAGAAACCAGCAGCATGAAGGCGGCAAGATATAAAGAACGCTATGAGCAAACGATTAGTGGTGACAAAGAAATGTGCCTGGGGTCGTACGTCTTCCTCTGGCGTCAGCACCAGGAACGTACCCACACCTGGTTTGGAATGTTTGACGCAAACGGGCTTGAAACAGAAGCGGTAGACGTTATGCACTACGAGTGGACGGGCAAATGGCCACAGAATCGCACTCCCCGCTTAGACTCTTTAAAGATTGGTCAGTCTACAGCTTATAACAACGTTTATCTACAACCAGCACAAAGTTATACCGCACAGGTTTGGGTAAAAGACCCCGACAACGATAACATACAATACAATTGGGAAGTCTTACCGGAAGGCACCACTTTTCCCTACGGTGGAAATGAGGAGAAAAAACCAGCAGCGGTTCCCGGTTTAATAGCTGAAGTGAACAAACCTCAAATCAGTTTCAAAAGCCCGGACAAAGAAGGGTCTTATCGGTTGTTTGTATATGGTTATGATGGGAAGGGGCATTGGGCAACGGCGAATGTGCCGTTTTATGTAAGACCGTAGTACGACCGCCATCTTCTATGATTGATTGAATAAGTCACGACTCTTGCCTTCAATAAATCGGCTTCAATCGCATCTGTAAGCTCAAGCCGCATGGCTTCGTACTTGCAACGGGACG
>NZ_BJYT01000031.1 GCF_007991655.1 Segetibacter aerophilus | reverse complement strand
CAAGAAAAAGAAAGTGACAAACCTGAGATGTAAAACGGCTGCAAATTGTAGAGCACCTAAAAAGTAGCTCCGAGAAATGGCCGAAATTCTCTTATTGGGTAAACAGCAAACGAATAATTGAAAATAAAGTTCTTACTTCAACGCCGGTTCATAAATTCTAACAGCCTGCAAATCCTTTAAACCTTTCCCGCTTAACTTTAAACGATGCTGTCCGTTATCAATTCCTTGCACAATCGTTGTTACATCAGATGCAGCTGATATAACCTCATCCTTACAAATACAGGTCACTTTCCATTTGTATACATCTCCCGGCTTTACCCATGGAAACCTGGCAAACTCTTTTGCCCTAAACCATTGGGAAGAGTCAATTATAATTTTACCTGAATTTGAAGTAAAGGTTTTTTCGCTCGTGCCTGTACCATCTTCACCTGTTAACGAACCTCTCAAAGAGAATTGCATTTGTTGCCTTACACTGTCAGTTGCCGTTATTGTCATTGACCATTCTTCTTCTTTGGCTTTATCGGTCAGCTTCATTCCCAGCACCTGCCCAATTTTTCTTAAGAAACCGAGACTGTCCAATGCTGGCCTTGTATAATAGTAACAAGTATTCAAAGCTGAAGGTTTTTTACCGTCTATTGTTACACCTATTTGTCCCCTGTTAGCTTGCGGCTTCCATAACAGGTCCATCCTGTTTCCGGTTACAGGCATTTCTATCTTGTTTCCTTTAAGTGTAAAATCCTTTCCTGCCACCATCTCTTTCACGTATTTATTAGTCGGTGGGGCGTGTCTAAGTGCAGAAAAATATTTTTTAACTATTGAAGCCATTAGGTAATTCCCATGCACATTTAAATGCACCCCGTCAGTCAGCAAATCTTTTATCTCGAGATTATTTTCTTTCAAATAGGTTTTCCAAACACTACGAACATCTATCAAAGCCAAACCATATTTGCTGCACATGGACGGTAACCATTGCTGGCTATGCTTGTCGTGCCACTCCTGGCTTTGCATTGCCATATGATCTGTTTGTAGCGCAATCTCTGCTGTTGTTCTGCGTCGGATAGTTTGAATGATCCATTCATAATCTGCCTCGTTTCCATAATCGTGGAAAAGAATGAGGTCAGGATAAAATGAAAGAACATCATTCTCTACCATCAGCTTTAGCCGTTCAGAACTAAAGCCGCCAATAGCTTTGTTAATGAAAGTGACATTTGCAAGGGGAAATCTGTCTTTAACGAAATCACTTACATCCTTCCACCAAGTCTGCACGCTAATCGATTGACCATAAATAAGAATTCGTACCGGTTTACGATTTGCGCTTGAAGAAGATGTTAGCAGATAGGCTGTGTGTGCAACCCCGTTTTTAAATTGAATCGTATCCTTTACATTAGGGACAGGAAAATAAGACTGGCCCTTTACCGATCCGACAAACAATGAACCCATAGCCAGGAGATATATATACAACCTCATAAACGGGAAATTTTTGGATAATGTTTTTATTAAAAGAATGGATTTTGGCTACCTGCTGAAGTCCATTTTGCCGACATCGATGTGGCTCCCCGTCAGTCTTGCGGGGTCACTCACTTCGGCGCTTTGTTAGTTATTTCGCTTTTCTCCCACACTACTCTATTCTCACCCATCTCCAATAGCTATCGAGCTTTCTAAGCACGAAGAGGCGAGCAAGTGCTGTGCTGTCTCATTTTTTGAACTAACCCAATTGACTTTACATCCATTCTCAATACCTGTCTTTGTGACTTGACCTTTTCTCTATTAATTCTACCATTTCCCATCTTCCTTCAACTGCCAGGCATCGGTTCGAAAAGGTGCGGCGGGAAAACCTTCTTTATTAAACAAAGTAACCGAAGGATTTTCTGCCCAGGCATATCGTACTGCTTGTGGATTTTTGACTTTAGGACTAAAGACCAACAATTGATTATTTCTAATAATTACATCGGCCCAATAAAATTTTTTATCGCTGCCGGCTATGCTGAATACTTTTGCTGTATCATTTTTTAAAACCAAACCTGAACCTGCATTGTCAAAAACAATCTCTATGGTATCTCTGATAACTGAATAAGATTTAAACTCCGGTCCTTCGGCCACTATTTTCTTTCCATAAATATCTTTCTCCGCCATTAACGCCAACCGTTCACCAAATAATTTTTTGTCTTTTGGATGAAGGTCTCCATCACCAATATCAAGACTAACCAACATGGCAGTAGTTGGAAGCTTTAAAGCACTACTTTGCGATTCACGTAAAACAGACCAAAAGTCTTCACCAGGGTTTACCGGTTTTTTACCCATGTTTGGTAATTGAACAAAATAAAATGGCAGGTAACCTTGCTGCCACCGAATGCGTAGGTCGTTGATAAAGGCGATGAACTGTTCCCTGTATTTGTAAGGATTGTTCCAGTTGTGTTCGCCCTGGTACCATAGAAAACCTTTCAGGCCAAAGGGAATAACAGGATTGATCATGGCATTAAAGACACTTGCAGGAAGTTGGGGAGTGGCTTTGCGTTTGTCGATTATCAAACTATCAGATGCAGGTTTAGCTGCAATTTCATTTAAGGCTTCGGCATAGTAAGGAAGCGAACGATTTGCTTCTGTACTCATATGCGCTTCTATTGGTGTTCCACCCCATGTTATGTTGATGATACCCACTGGTACCTTTTCATCACGAACGATCTTTTTTGCAAAGCAATAGGCTACTGCAGAAAAATTCTTTACACTTTCAGGTGAAGCAACTGACCAAACTCCTTCCAGGGCATTTTCTTTTGCATGATCGTTTACATCAAAACGAGGCCGGTAAGATATATCTCTCGGCACTGTAAACAACCTGATTTGTTTGTCGTTTGCTGCAGCAATCTCTTCCTCTCCCCCTGTCATCTGGCTTACAGAATATTGCATATTAGATTGCCCACCGGCAAAATAAACGTCGCCGCCTATTACATCAGTAAACACTTTTTTTTCACCCCCGCTTGTTACTACCAGCGAATAAACTTTACCTGCTGCTGGTTCAGGTAATTTACCCTGCCAACTACCATTCTGATCGGCTTTGTAATTTCTCTTTATATTATTCACAGAAACCGTAACAGTTGCATTAGGTCCAGCCAGTCCCCAAACAGGCGGCTCAATGTCTCTTTGAATAATCATATGGTTACTAAAGATTGCAGGCAACCGTAACGATTGAGCAACCGACGTGAGCGTAAAGATCAATAAAGTTGGAACCGATATCAGACGAGTGAACATGGGTTGGTTTAGAACTTTTTTTATCAGAACCGAAGGTTGTTGAGATAGGCGTAACTGTCTTTGATGCATTGCATCGGGTTTGGAGCCTTATCAATTTCAACTATATAATGTTTTACACCTGCTTTCTTTGCTTCAGCAAAAATTCTTTTAAAATCAATAATTCCATATCCCGGACAGGTAAAAGACTTTTCCGATGTTTTGTCCATATCCTTCACATGAAATAACTCAAACCGCTTGGGGTACTGCTGAAGTAACTGAACCGGGTCGCCACCACCTTTAGTTATCCAATACAAATCCAACAACATGGCAACTTTTGAGGGATCCGTCTCTTTCAAAAAAACTTCATAGCCCCACTTATAACCTGCGACCTCAACAAATTCTTTATCATGATTATGAAAAGCAAACCGAAGTCCCGCCTTATTTACCTGTTCTCCAAGCTTGTTCATTTCGTCTGCAGCTTTCTTAAAATCATCCAGTTTTTTATTGTCGCCCGAATCCATCCAGGGCCAATAGCAGACCAAATATTTCTTTTCGAGGTACAGGGCGTCATCGATCATTTTTTTCAACGCATCTTCTTTCTTCATTTGCCCCAACGAACTTCCGGCGGACAGCGGCTTTAAACCGATGTCTTTCATAAACTTTTTAAACTGCTCCCGATTGTCGCCGTAGTAACCGCTGAATTCTAAGTTGTCGTAACCAATTTCAGCGACTGTTCGAAGCGTGCCCTGCCAGTCTTTTTTCAGTTCATCGCCAATGACATTTACAATCAATCCAATTTCCTGCAGGTTCGACTAGGCACTGGCAGGATCAATAAATGAACTGCTGGCAATAACGCCTAAAGAACTTAAAGTAGTTTGTTGCAAAAAATCTCTTCTTGAAATCATTTCATCCTCGTTTTTTATTATTGATTTTTCAGAAAAGCTTTATAATTCCCTTATCCAAATGTTACGAAAGCTAATAGCCGGGCTTGGATCTCCGTGGTCTTGCAATTTGATTGGCCCCTTACCATGATACTTGTATTTTGGTAAACCGATGTACGGAGTGTTGCCTGTAATGGTTGTATTGTTTTGAACAACAACACCATTGTGAATTACTGTAACCTTTGCCGGTGAAAACAAAGAACTGTCTTCCTTAAAACGAGGAGCGGTATAGATGACATCGTAAACATTCCAATCACCTGGTGGACGCATGGCATTTTTAAGTGGGGCAGTTTGTTTGTAGATACTTCCCGCCTGCCCGTTTACATAGGTTTTGTTATTATAATTGTCCAGCACCTGCAGTTCATAAACGCCTTGTAGAAAAATACCGCTGTTTCCCCGAGCCTGTCCTGAACCTGTAATATTGGAAGGGATTGACCTTCGATGTGAAGTTGAAAGTCGTTAAAGTCTTGCCTTGTAGTAATATCACCTGTTCCTTTCTTTACAGTGAAAGCTCCATTTTTTACATCCCACTGAGCAGCCCCGCCGTCTTTATTTTTCCACTTAGAAAGGTCGGTACCGTCAAATAAAATAATTGCATCGGAAGGCGCTGTGATGAATGCATTATTTGTTGCTTTTCCGGGTGTAACTACTGCAGGAACAGGTTCATAGAATTCTGTCATTTCAGGTTTCATTGCGGGAGTAGCAGGTGTTTGAGCTTTGGCAGCATTTTGCACAAAAATGAAAAATGATAAGAATAAGATCGTTTTAATTGAAAGAAAATTTGGCTTGAACATAGCGTTTGTTTTATCAAATGATTTTATTGTCGATTAAAGGTTGAATATAAAAACTCTTGCATTATTATTTTCGCCAGAATATACTTGCTTCTTCAAATGACTTTCCTGTTTTAGTATAAGTATAAAGAGGAGTAAAAATATTTGACTCTAAAACTAAACAATTTAGAAGCACCGACCTACCTGTTGTGTCCTTATCATAAGCATGCAGGAGTTTAGCTTAGTTTTAATCAAAGCCTCGCAAAGGTTGGTGTTAGGTGCTTAAACATAACCCGCATTAGTTATTCAACCGTACCACTAGAAAAAGGATACAGAAGGATGGAAAAGTTAGGGAATGGATTAGGTTTACAATTGTTGATTATGCTATGATTTGTGAAGACAATTTTATGTTCGTGTACAAACTGTAGATCTGCTATTAACGTTGTCACGTAACTAAATTCTACTGCAAATTTTTATTCAGCTTTTCTCACATCGTTCTAACTCTTTCAAACATGCAGAAAATCTACTTTCTATTTATTCTTTTATCGTTCCATAATACCTGGTCTCAAACTCCTTACTATGACAGTACCAGGGAAGGATTTTTAGTATTTCACCCGATTAAAACCGACAAGCAGGGAAGCATTGTTCCATGGTACAACGAAGAGCCCGGAATTGCTTATGACTTTGTAATTAACGCTACCTGGCACTTTTGGGATACAATGAGAAGGGACATGAACGGCCTACCCTATTACATGAACCACCAGGTATGGCGACCGGAAAATGACCCCCGGGGATTAGGCGGTGACCAGTTGGCTATGGCTTTATCATCATGGCAATTGCTGTATGAGTATAGCGGTAATGAACGGGTGAAAGAAAATATGAAATTCATAGCAGATTATTACCTCACTCATTCCCTGTCTCCTGCTAATGCAAGGTGGCCAAACATTCCTTTCCCTTACAATACAATGATTTATTCAGGCTTCTATGACGGTGATATGGTAATAGGAAAAGGTTATACTCAACCAGACAAAGCAGGAAGCTTTGCTTATGAGTTAGTGAAACTTTATAAAATAAGCGGCAATGAAAACTACCTGCAACACGCAATTCTTATTGCAAATACATTGGCTCGTTTCACTAAAGAAGGAAATGATTTGGAGTCGCCTCTTCCATTTAAGGTGAACGCTTTTACGGGCGAAGCAGGTGTTTTAAAGAGTAATAGTCGCAGTGGTAAAATTGAGGGACGTTCTGTTTACACAACAAATTTTGTTGGCACTATACAGCTGTGGATGGAACTTATGAAGATGAAGCAAGGAGACGCTGCAACATATCAAGGTGCTTTAGAAAAAATGATTAGCTGGATGAAAAAGTACCCAATGCAGAATAACAAGTGGGGACCATTTTTTGAAGACATTTCAGGCTGGTCCGATACCCAGATAAACGCAGTGACCTTTGCACGGTTTATATTAGAAAACAAAAACCTTTTCCCGGATTGGAAGACGAATACAAGAAATATTCTTGATTGGGTTTATGAGAAACTGGGTAATAACCAATGGCAGAAATACGGTGGCTTGAAGGTGGTAAACGAGCAAACGGCTTATATGACCCCCGGTAACAGTCATACATCAAGACAAGCTGCTGCAGAATTATTGTATGCATTAAATACTGGTGACAATACAAACAAAGCACTAGCTGTTCAACAATTAAATTGGGCAACGTATATGGTGGCTATTGATGGCAAAAACAATTACCCAAGAGACGAAGTTTGGTTAACGGATGGTTATGGTGACTACATTCGTCATTACCTGAATGCAATGGATGCAGCGCCTGAATTAGCGCCATCAAATCAGAACCACATCTTGTATTCTACGTCCATTGTAACCCAGGCGGATTATTATCCCAACCTGAATAAAAGGTTGGAGTTTGATGTAAAAAAGGAAGACACTGGCAGTACATTGATTTTTTACAGAACTTTTGATCAAAGTTCAACAGAAAAAATAAGGCTAACCGCTAAGCCGTCGAAAATAACGCTTAACAAAAAAGTGATAAATGAAGTAGCAGATGTAGCAACAGAGGGTTGGAAATGGGAGCCGTTGAAAAAAGGCGGTGTGTTATACATCACACACCAAACGGGAAACACGATAACAATTTTTAGATAGCAAAAACGCTTAAAAAAAAGCTCTACAACTCGTGACCATTTGGTTTGCATTGCAATCCTTGGGTTATAAGATAGCCTAATTAAAAAAGGCAACAATTTACCAACATCATCTTATGCTAGTACAACTGCTATAATGACATTGCAGGATACTTTAAAATGCAAAAAGTGTTACTTTTCGTTCCTTAAGATCCATATCGGATTTGGCGTGTTTAGTGTAGCCGAGCAAAGAGAAAAAGGTATAAGAGTGCGACGCAAGGGGGCTAAATAGTAGTATTTCAGCTAAAGTCAAAAAATACACTTCTTCCTTTGACCTTTTAAGATACAGATTTGACAAATACCGATAAACAGATTCTGCTCAGGATTGGAACTAAGGGAATTGCTGGCGGTCAGTAAACATTAATAAGAGCTATAATTTATGCAATGACAACTAACGAAAGACAGGTAACTTTTCAGGAAATATCAAAAGAAGGATACAAATATATTGCAGGTGGTGTGGTGTCTTTAAACAGAAAAGTGGACCCACATATTATTTTCAGGGAAGGAAAAGGAAGCAAGATTTATGATGTTAATGGGAAGGAATATATTGATTACCACGCAGCCTTTGCACCCCACTTTCTTGGCCACAATTGCGAAGCTGTAAACAACGCTGTTATAGAGGTTATCAACAGTCAATTTTCATTAATAGGCAGTGGTACCAATGAACTCGAAATTAGCCTTGCAAAGCAGTTATGTAATCTTATTCCGTCGTTAGATTTAATACAAATTACCAATACCGGAAGCGAAGCAACAGCACATGCAATCAGGTTAAGCCGTGCGTATACAGGTAAAGACCACATCATATTAATGCTTGGGGGCTACAATGGCTCGCACAATGATGTAGCAAGAATCGTGTTGCCATCGCTAAAGCAGATCGGCCAGCGCAAGGTGCGTGGTGAATATCTTTTTCTTTCATCATCGGCAGGCATACCTGAAGAAGTAAAGCAAAAAATACATTGTGTCAATTTTAATGATCTTGCCTCAGTTGAGTACGTGCTGCAAAAATATCCGGTTGCTTGTGTACTTACTGAACCAGTGTTGCAAAACATCGGGGTAGTATTACCAAAATCTGGTTATCTGCAGGGCCTTGTCGACCTGTGCGAGAGCTACGGTGCCGTATGTATTTTCGATGAGGTAAAAACCGGCTTTCGTTCTGCGCTAAGTGGTTACCAGAGCATAGCAAATGTTACCCCTCATTTATCGGTTTTCGGAAAAGCTATTGCAAACGGCTATCCACTAGGAGTAATT
Organism: Segetibacter aerophilus; assembly: GCF_007991655.1. Classification (GTDB taxonomy): domain Bacteria; phylum Bacteroidota; class Bacteroidia; order Chitinophagales; family Chitinophagaceae; genus Segetibacter; species Segetibacter aerophilus. The sequence goes on along the minus strand of NZ_BJYT01000031.1, from coordinate 17,066 downwards.
GGAGGCAAAAGGGAAATTATGGGATTGTTCGATGAAGAAGAACCAAATAAAAGAGTGCTAATAGCCGGAACGTATAATGCTCATCCTATTAACACTGCTGCTGCAATAGCAACCTTGAAAATTTTACAGAATTCTGAAGTGTATGATTACATTTCACGAATTAGCAACTTATGGTATTCAGGCCTGGAAGCACTGTTTGTCGAGAAAGGTATAGCGGCAGTTGTGAGCAGGAATGCCTCAGCCTCGTGCACCTATTTTTCAAAAGAAGCTCCGAATGATGTACACGATATTCTCGATAACCATGATTTTGATTTTGACCTAAAGTACAGGAAAGCGCTAATCGAAAAAGGAATTTATCAGATACCTATAGCCTGTAAACAAAACTCGGTTAGTTACGCCCACAGTGAAGACGACATTTATAAGACGTTAGACCTTACACGCCAATACTTGCGAAGTTTATGATGCGGAGAGTTTTTGCGGGATAACTAAAGAGATCCTCTTTTTATAAGTACAAAAGGATTTTTGATATTCTCTCTACTGTTATTGATTATAAGATCTGCTGCTGATTCACCCATCTTACTATGGTCTGTTGAGAGCACAGTTATTCCGTTTAATAATACTTCTTTCAAAGGGGTTTCGTTATAAGAAATGATACCGACGTCTTTACCAGGTTCTAATTTTTTTAAAAGGCAAATTTTAATAAGGTTTGCTAAATCTGTTTCCTCTATTACGATAAAAACATCCCCTTTATTAACAGGTGTATCCATAGTAATCTCTGTAATTACCTGGTTTTTAAAGGAGTTCTGCATACATAACTTTTTAAAGCCACAAACAATTTCGGGAGGATATGGTACTATAGTTGGATTAACAATATAAAACTTAGAATACTTACGCAAAAGGTCAAGGCCTTCGTCTAGTGCATCTATGATATCGTTCTCAAAATCCTGGTAAACCGCTGCACATTTTAGATTACTGTAAGGAATTCTTTTATCAAGTAGAATCAGCTTTTCGGGTGGGATCGTTTTTATAATAGATAGTGCTTCCTGTGGGTTGTCGTAGAAGTAGGGCATGATTACAAAATAATTGTAATCATTCAAATAATTCTCTACGAGGTCTCTTAAAATCTTTACATCGAAATGATGTATTTTAAGATCTACAACTGCTTTATCCCCTAGCTTTTTAATAAAAGATTGATAGATCTGTTTTTTGTAATTGCTGATTTTATTAAACAGCAATAAGACTTTAACAGGAGTATCAATGTTGACATCGTTTATATAATATCCTTTGCCTTTAATTGGTATAATTGTTCCTTTTTCTCTCAGAACATTATACGCTCGTTCTACAGTTACCCTCGACACGAAGTACTCTTCGCTAAGTTCATTGATTGATAAAATCTTTTGCCCTTTTTTCAAGCTGCCGCGTCGTATTGCATCAGTAACTGCGTTCACAACCTGGAGGTACTTTGGTACCTGGCTTTCCACTCCAATACTCATTGACATTATCATAAATGGTTACGTTAGTTATAATTATACAATCGTTATCGTTCTTGCCGCAAGTAATCTTACAGTAAGTCTTTGGCGTACTCCAGTTGTTTTAATTTAAGAACTATTTCTATTGTTCTTAAAAATTCTACTATAAACCTTACAGTTTCATCTTGTTTAAGAGCGTAATTCCTGGTTTTTGGCCCGCCAATTGTCCGCCGTCAGCAATAATTGTTTGTCCCGTCATAAAGCTGCTTTCATCACTTGCCAGGAATAAAAATATAGGCGCAATTTCTTCCGGTTTTCCAGGACGGTTCAGGGGTATGTATTGCTTTACAAACGCTTCAGTAAATTCAGGTGGATCAATTTCTTTAGACATTGGCGTTTCTATGTATCCTGGGCAAACTGCGTTAACCCTAATGCCCACATGCGCCAATTCAAGCGCCATTGTTTTTGTTAGCATAATCACCCCACCTTTCGAAGAATTATAGTGTGCGTATCCAAATTCTCCGTCCAGCCCGTTTTTGCTTGCCATGTTTACCACCACCCCCTTTTGCCTTTTAGCCATCAACCGGCAAACTGTTTGGGCAACGAAAAACATCCCGGTAAGGTTAACGTCTATAATCTTCTTCCAATCGTTTTCTTCTATTTCTAAAAAAGGTGTTTCATTCGCTATTCCTGCATTATTGATTAAAACGTCTATCGGTTGAATAGCCTCAGCCTTTGATATTGCCTCTTTGACCTGTTGCAAATTGCTTATGTTTATGTTGTAAGAATAAGCCTCTACAGCAATTGCCTTTAATTCCTCCACCGTCTTTTGCAGGTTATTTTCGTTGTTATCCAATAAAGAGAGGACTGCACCTTCACGTGCAAAATGCCGTGCTATTTCCAAACCTATTCCACGGGCAGCACCGGTAATTAAAACGTGACGATTAGTAAAACGACTTTTTTCCATTTCTGTCTATTAAAGGCCTATCATCATTTCGGGGTGAAAGTATAATTTTGTTTACAATTTTGTATATATTTTCGTAAACTTTATTTACACGCTTTTGGGTACTTTTTTCCTTTAGTATTCAGTGGTGTAGAATAATTTCCGGTGTATGTATTTAATTAGTAGTAATTGAATCTAAGAATAATGCTGCACGGCGAATGAAAAAACTGGCGTAAAATTTCTTAAGTGCAGATGTTGTTAGGTAGTTAAGGAAGTTGCAAATATTAAGTTCGCAAGTTTGGCGAAAACAAGATAATACAACATTTGAAAAAAGGTGGGATAAAGGAAAAAAAGTAAACGAGTGCGACGCAAGAAAAGCCAAACCAAATGTATGTGGCCTGGTTCAGAAGAAAACCAACTGTTACTGAGAGTGAGATTACAAGATCTCAATGAAAGTTTCGGAGATGGAGGTTTTTAGGCAACTTTGGTAAAAATTATAAACGCTCCTTTAAATTAAATGTAAACAAGTTCATGTGATATTATTTCCATTATGAGAAAATCTTACTTGTCCTGGAGTGCCTTATTTGCATGCAACCTGATGTGGTCATTACAGTTTACATGCATCAAGTTGGTACAGGACCAGGTAGGTCCGTTTAGCACCGTCTTTATACCAATGCTACTAGCCACCTTATTTATGATCCCCTTTGTCTACAAAGATGCAAGGGCGAATAAGAAACGAAAGCTGAGAGATTTAAAGATCTTCATCATTTTAGCTATTTTAGGCCAGTTTCCGGCCCAAGTTTTAATGACGTTAGGCACACAGCAATCTACAGCAAGTAACGGAGCCATCATTTCACTCACTTTGCCAATCGTATCAGTGCTTTTAGCAGTCGTGTTGCTTAACGAAAAGATGAACCGGTTAAGGTGGGTAAGTTTTATCATTGCAATTATTGGTGTTGCCCTCTGTTCGTTAAAAGATCTGCTCAGTATAAATTTCAGTATGCAATTCTTAGTTGGAAATGCACTTATTTTTTCAGGTATTGTTGGAAGCGGCTTTTATAATACGATTTGCAAAAAGATTTCAGGCGATTATACGGAGATTGAAATGCTTTTTTATACATACATTTTCATGGTTGTTTTGCTTGCGCCCCTCGTATGGTATTACGAACCCAACAGTTTGAAATTCATGTCTTTTTTTACCACAAACACATGGATTGGCCTTACACTACTTACCGTGTTTCACAACTTTTTGTCTATGATTTTGTTTTTTAAAGCTTTAAAAAGTCTTGAAGCAATACAGGTTGCCCTGTCTAATTTCCTGATCACGTTTTTTGCGCTTCCTATCGCGGCAATTTGGCTGCATGAAAAACTGAGTGTTATGGCAATCATTGGTGGTTTACTCGTCCTAATCAGCACTCTCAGCATTACAGTTTGGGAATACAGGCAAAACAAGGTTGCCGAATTAGCCAACAATAGCAATAAAGTAAATTCACCGGTCGTAAACATGTGAAAATAAATAGCAGAGAATAAAAAGTAGTTAATAGTTCAGGTCACTTTGCACCTATAATTTACATTGCTTGCATAAAAGGTTACAAACGAACATACCTAAACAATCTGTTTCAAATATGAATTTGTAATTTTAACCACATCGCGTAATCATGAAAATAGATTCGTTAGCAAGCAAAGCCTTTACGGAAATCAGGAAAAAAATACTCAGCAAGCAATTGACGGAGAACACCCGGTTAAAAGAGGATGAATGGGCAAAAAAAATCGGGGTAAGCAGGATGGCGGTAAGAGAAGCGCTGACAAGGTTGCTTGGTGAGGGTTTGGTGATCCTGGGAGAAAAGGGCGGCTATTATGTAAAACCAATATTAGCATCAGAGGTTCGGGACATCAGAGAACTAAGAGAGGTGATGGAACTGGGAGCAATTCGATTAGCAGGTAAGAAAATGGACACAGAACAATTTGCAGTCCTTGAAAAAATATGCGACGATTTTACTGACATGGTACAAAAAGGGTACTATAACGGCGCGCTGGAAGCGGACATGAAGTTTCATGAGACCTTAGTGGAATTCGCAGAAAATAAAAAATTGCTACAAGTATACCGCTCATCTCATATTCCCCTCTTTCACCAGAAGTTAGCAAACTCACAAATGGGTACCGACGACTACGATCTAACCAATGCAGAACATCGACAAATAGTGAAAGCTTTAAAAGACAAAAATTTAAAATTGGCTGAGCAAACTCTAATTCAACATTTTTCAAGGGGAGAAAAAGTGATTCTTGAAATAGTATGATAAGGACTCCATATTGTTCAACCTCCAGTTGTAGTCAATTTAATCGAATCCAATCTGGCTTTTGCTGATCCTCCTTGCACCCCGCTAAAACCATTCTTTTTTTCCAGGCTTTTTTAGAAAGATCAAAAAATGAACTGAACATGAAATTTAAAGCATTTCTTTTTGTTCTTGCTCTATGTCTTTTGTCCATATCTGGCTTGAAGCGCAACTACATAAATGGGAAGGGACAAAACTTTTAGGCTGCATGCTATAACTAATACGTAGCCCTTCCACCGGACAAATAAATGTAAAGCCGGTAGTAAAGGTGTTGGCCGGAGAAACAATGTATAGAATCAAATGCACGGCTTCTTCCAATGTGCCACAACGCTTCATTGGTATTTTATTCGTCATATATTTTACCTGCTCCGCAGGCATTGCATCTACAAGAGGTGTTCTGATCACCGCAGGAGCGAGCGCATTTACCGTAATCCCCATCTCTGCGTATTCTTTACCCTGCACTTTAGTCATTCCAATAACTGCAGCCTTTGATGCTGAGTAAGCGAGCATCCCTGCATTGCCTTCTTTGCCAGCAATAGAAGCCACATGTAAAATCCTTCCGTATGCCTGTTTTATCATATAGGGTAATACCGCGTGTGCAGTATAAAAACTTGCCATAAAATTAATATTGAACACTCGTTGCAGGTCTTCCGTATTTACTTCATGCGACTTAATGTTGGTAACACCAGTAATACCTGCGCAGTTTACCAGGATGTGAATGCGGCCCCAATGAGTGGCGGCCGTATTAATGGCTTTATCGACTTCAGATTGATTGGTAATATCTATGGGAAAAAGTAGCACTTGTTGTGGTCTGTTTCCAAATTCCTTCTGTAATGACGTGTCATTGATATCCAACAAAACAAGTCGCGCCCCAGATTCCAGAAGTTGTTTTGCAACAGCTAAACCAATACCCGAAGCTGCGCCGGTAATAACAGCTACTTGTTCTTTGAAGTCCATGTTAGTGGGATTTAGAAAATAGTTTGACAACCAGGTGAGCCTGTAAGGTTACAGGTAACTTTTTATTTGAAATACCTTTTCATTCGTTTATAACCTTTCAAAAACGATACAGCTTTCTAATAATTCATACACCTTTCAAATTTGATCCGTGGTATCGATCTTTTTGCAATGAAAATTACATTTAAAGGAATTGAAAGATTTGGTTGTTTTAGGCACTTTTGTTATTACATCAATTTGTTCGCCGTGTTCAAACTAATAGAAACAGCAGCTCCATTTGTATGATAAACGCGCAATACACCCCCTGTTGAAAGTGGCTCCCAAACCCATCCTTCATTTGCCGGATTTTTAGTTTCTTTTATTGCCAAGCCATCAACCTTTACAGCAAGTGGTTTTGCAGCAAGTCTTAAAACTTCTTTTGCAACCTTATCATACGTTTGATAGGAAATTTGTTTATCCAGGTACTGTATCTTCTGAACTACGGAAGTCGAGCGCAATAAATGATTTTCACCTGCTGGCGCCCATTCTGGTACAGATGCAATGCCTTCCATAAAATGCCGGATATAGTCAGTGTAACCATCACTAAACCAAATCTCGCTACCCCAGTTATGACCGGTTTGCACTACCCCATCGGGCTCCGCCATATAGGAAGCGTGGTTAAAAAAACGGTACGCTTCCTCTTTGAACCACTTGTCACCGCTATGCTCATACCACATGGCGCATACTGAGGCGTAACGCGAGGTGTGACTTCCCATCGGCAGGTAGCAGCCTGTTTGTTCGTTTATCGCATTCATACCTTTTTCACCAAACGTATTTTTAACCCACCATACTAGACCAGGAACCGTAGTTGAAATTTCAGTATCGTGAAGCGGATTCTTTAGCAGGTAACGGGCGAATTCCATAGGCGAATTATTTACCCGGTTCAGATTAATAGGATCGAATCGGATATCTTCAAAATAACCTTTCCAAATGGATGTTTTAATTGGCCCGTCGGCTGAATACATCCAACGCCATGCTATTGCCGAAGCATTTTTGTAGGCTGCGGCTTTTTCACGGGATAGTTTTATGTTCTCTCTTATGCGAATCAATTCATCCAACAAGCGCAGGTTTTCTACAGTATGCGAAGTGTAATCTTCCAGAATTTCGCCTGTCTCTGCCCGTACCCGAAATGGCCATGGCGAGGTAACGGAGAGCTTTTTCCACTCGAGCCCTCTCTCGGTATTAATACTCTTCCGCACATGTTTTGCTAATGCATCCGCGCATTTTAGAGCTGCATCTAAATACTTTTCCTCCCCGGTAATCTGGTAAAACCTCAGGTACCCAATTCCCATTTCACCAATCTTATCTACTTCTAAAACATAAGACCCATCCCCGCGACCTTTATTTTCATCGGTAACAGCAGTATCAAACCGGGAAGCTCCGTGGTAAGTAACAGAACCTGCATCAGAACTTGCATAAGGTACATTGGACCACTGCCACCCAGCAGGTGTAGTACCGAACTTGATCTGGTGATCAAGTGCCTGTCGTGTTATAGCAATCATCGTTTCATCGCCAGAATAATTTCGCCAATCTATCGCAAGGCTTTGCACCAAACCCCCATTTACAACAATTGGATTGTGTGGCCAATCTGATCCCACATAGCCCCCTTTCCCATCACGATACATAGAGCAATGTGTGAGGTATAAGGGTAAGTTATTCTTAGGACTGACGGGACATTTTTTTAAAAAATCAACTGCTAGTTTTACCGCAATGGCGTACGAAGCACCAGGCGTTTGCGGTTTATACCGGGCAAGTAGTTTACCGTTTCTATCGAGATTTACTTTTGCTCCGCACATCGAGTCGACCTTGTATTGTGCTTTGGAAAAATGCCATATTAGTAACGTGCTTAAAAGAGCCAGAAATATTTTCATATGAATTAATAGAGTTTAGAGAGGCTACTGCTGTCACCCCTATTCGTTGACAATTTTACCAAATTTTGTTTACAAACCAGGTCTTGGTTATTACCGGATGATATGTAGCTACCTGGGCTATTGTCACAGTTTAAAAAGTTAAAAAAAGCCCTGTATCCTTCAACTATATCAACCAAAGTTTTTACCCCGGCGATCTCTTATTTCTTTTTGTAAAAGATAGCCCTTTTTGCTTTTCGTGTTTCATTGTCTTTGAAGCGGACACAATTCTTTGCACCACCTTTAACGCAACAAAAGTATTAGTGAATTCTATGGCTTTTGAGTCGGGAATAATGCCATCAATAGAAGGCAAGAAACTTGTCACACTTACCGATCACTTGAGGCTTATGTATTTACTATTGTGCTACCCGCAATCTTGACAGCCCGAAAATTTTTACCAATGAATGTAAACAAAAAAGAAATAAACGTGTGTACATGGGTTATTGTAAATTTCAGACTGCGGCAACGGTTAAAACCGCTTTATATCAAATAAGAAAAGATGCCTTGAAAAATAAAGTACAAGTGAGTGACACAACGATATCGCCCTGAAAAGCTTAGCTGGTACACAAACAAGCATTATATATTTGACGATGGACACCATTACTGGTTGTAGAAAGTGGATCTGTGTTTAAAAAGAAAAGAAGCTAAACAAAAATTGTTGTTTGCATGAGAATACTATTCCTAGTCGCATTTGTGTTGACTTTTTCTATGTCGTGTCAGCCACGCATTGCAAAAGTCCTGTGCTTCGGAGACTCCATCACCCAGGGAAAAGTAGTCAACGATACGATAAAGGAATTAAGTTACCGATACTGGCTTTGGGAAAAACTTGACTCGGCAGGCTATAAAGTAGACATGGTTGGAAGTAACCCAATTTGGTTCAACGAAAATAAAACGCGACGATTAAAGCCACTTATTTCTCCTTATACCGGTCACGCTTTCGATGGAGACCACGAAGGATACTATGGTATACAAACAGGCGAGACGCTGAAAGGCGGCTTCATGCATGATGGCGTTAAATATGAGTCGTTTAAAGAGCGTTTGAAGCGGATCGATGCGCCTGATTACGCCTTTGTCCATATCGGCACCAACGACGGGAAAAATGATTCGGTCTCGACAGTCAATTCGCTAAAGCAAATCGTTGAAGAACTATTTAAGCAAAATCGCAAAATGCACATCTTTTTGTCTAAACTAAATACGCCCTGGGTTTGCTTTGTCAGCAACTCTATAGAGCCGTTGATTGCTGAATTTAAAACACAATATCCAAAAATCAGGCTGACTATGGTTGATATGGCATCAGGCTGGATCAATTGTCCTACAGACCTGGGAACAATGACGTTCGACTGGGTTCATTCCAACGAGTTGGGTCAAAAAACAATGGCAGCGAATTGGTTCCAGGCTTTCAAAAGTATAGGCGACAGGCAAAAACCTACATTTATTGCCGATATCAAAGTAACTGAACAAACTGATACAACAGCTACCATTACCTGTCTGCTGCATCAGACAATGAATAAACTACCGAGAATTTGAATATCATAAAATGTTGCATAGTTCAAGTACTGGAGACAATGATATATTTTCTTTACCTCTCGGTGCTCTATTCGCATTATCAACCTGCTTCTGAGATCATTAAAAAACTCTTTTGTATATACGTTTCTACACTTTTGTTTAATTGAGCACCCTATTTATTCATACTCCTATTAAACAAAAATGGAATATTTGTTGCTATTCCAATCTTAAACAGTTTGCTTAATTACATCTTTCCAATATGACAATAGACCAGTACAACAATTTAACAGACAGGCAGAAAAAAGAGTTGCTTATTGACGCAGTAAAAATTGATGAACACGAAGATGACATTGCCACGTATGAGCTTTTCAAAATAGACGATTTTTATATTGAGGTAAGCAGAAGTGTCACATATAAATTCAGGAGAATTTTAAGTACATATTCTCTTGAAGAAATCCCACCAAAGTATGCGGGCAAAGTAGCTGCAAATATTTTTGAGAAAGCAATAGACAAGCAGAAAAAAGTTTCTTATATCTGAGCTAGTCCCGGCAGATATAAATTACTCTGGACGCTCATCCTAATTTGACCGGCCCTGTTGCATTTTTCAAGTTGCCTGCCAATCTTTATGGAATGGTAGATGGTGTTATTTATTCGTCAGAAGGCTTAAAGGAATATATTAGTGCTTTGCAACTACATGACGTTAAAAGAATTTTAGAAACTATTAGAAAACAGAAACAACTCTATGGCTCAGTTGAATACCTTGAAATACTATGTTTAATTACTACTCGGCTAATTGAATTAAGTCACGAAAATCGAGCTGCATCTCTCGCTAATGCCACAAGAAATATTTACAATTCAAGTTCCTTATAAAAGCACAATAATAGAAGTAGAAATTCGTGCTATGCTTAACGATTGTGATGGAAGTGGGGATTATCAGGTATGGACTAATGGCGAACATGTTTTTACTATCTACCCTGATGTCAATGTTCGTAACAATCCGTGCTGGCAACTAAAGCCGGAATTTGAGGGAGTAGAAACAACTTTTATTTGTAATATCGGTATGCAGATTGAGAGGCACTATTTGTAATGAAAGTAGTTTTCAAAAGAGGGTTAGCTGTGTTACTATTTAACCTTTTTATCATAAACCTATTACACCAAAATCTCGACATAGTTCTCATGCTTCTCGATACGCAAAAAGCTTCTGTATTCTTCGTTCAGTTTAAATGAGGCTATAAAAATTTACAAGATATTAACCGCTCTAATGAGAGAAGCGAGACAAAAAAACGCGCCCGATAGCGGGTTTATAAAGTTATATTTCGGTCTGCTTAAAAGCCTCTTCACCAGAACGAACTTTTTTATTAAATATATCAATATGTAGCAAAAGTAGCCACCGCTTTTGCACCTCTGTAACTACCACTATAAGCCGAGGTATAACTTCTGCTTGGAGTTAAACTTGGCACTACTGATTTAACCAATAACGGTGAAGTTGTTCCGGTTGCATATAAATATAAAGTATCCGTCAAGCCCGAGGCGTAAGGAATAAAATCTGTTACCTTGGTAGTAGCGACATTTGTAAAGACCGGTGTAGTAGTTCCTCGCCTGAATGAGTAGACATCAACGCCTGGTACCGCAGTAGTATTAAATATAAAATTTGCAAAACGAAGCATTGCCGTGGTATCAGTCGGAATTATTATGTTATTTAAAACAGATAGCTTCTTAACACTTGTAATTGTGTCATAAGTGAAAATGGTATAGCTTTTTCCAGGGTCGAGAGTTTCGGTAAATGTAAGAGGCACTTGGGTAGTGCTGGGTAAAGTATCCTTTATCGTAAAAGACCGGCTACCTGCATTTACCATAAAAGCATAGGCAGTAGCAGGAAAAACGGCTCCATAAGCTAATGCTGCTCCTGATATGGGAGTGCCATCCACATAGATGTAGTTTCGGGTCGACTTCACTGTAGCATCAAAAATCTGCACTTTACTCGACAAGCTAAAATCTGTTTGTGCTGCTGCCACCTGAGGCGTCTCTTTTGTACATGACATATAAAGAGAAGAAAAGGGTAACACTCCCAGGCTTACTATAATTATCTTTAAAATCTTCATTGTAGTATTTTTCTTGTTTACAATCTATGGCTGAGAAAACCAACATTCATAAGTGATGTAATCCAGGTTTTGATAAGCTCCTAACCTTGTCAATTCAGGCACGTTATATAAGTACTCTGAATTGTATCTTGGTCTGCTCCTGTACACATATTTGCCATTGTTGGTTGAAATCAGGTAATTAATTGGCGTGGTAGGTGGAGGGTTAAATCCTACATAAACTTTATTGCCTGTAAGAGGATCGGGACCGGTGTAGTGATATTTACGCATATCAGTCCATGTCTGGTGAGTACCCCAACCATACAGCGCAATATACTTTTGCAACATAATATGCGTTAGGGTTAACCCTGCCGCCGTTGGAGGAACAACTGCGGGGGATGAAACATAGGCAGTTTGATTTGCTGCTGTAATAGACCGGCCAACAGGAATAGCTTTTTCGTAATAAATTTTGAGCAAGTCAAAATCAAGATTAATACCGTTGATATAAGCGTCGCGGGCTTTGGTTTTATCCCCAAGGCGGTAGTACGCTTCTGCTATTATGAATTGCATTTCCGAAGCGGTCATAATTGGCCAGGGCCCTTTGTTTTGATAAACATACCGTGCGCTATCTTCTGTTCCTGTTGTAGCAATGACTGATGGATTTCTCCAGAAATTTTTGGGATAATCATTGGTAGGTGTTGCACCATTTAAATATTCAGTAACACCTAGCCAGGGTGTCACCCCTCTAAAAGTTCCATTCGCATTTTCGCTGAGCATATACCAAGCTCGTGGATCATTAACCCCGGTAAAGGCACTATCGTTTCTACCCGACATCAGATTAGCAATATAACTACCCTGGCGAATGGTGCCAATATTTGAACGTGTAGGGCCAAAGTAACTATTAAAACCGTTACTAGAGTTGGCCGATGAAAAAGTTGCCATCGAATTCTCAGCGTTGGTTGTCATAGCAAGACCGGCGTATTTGATGGCAGAATCAGCGTAGTGAGCAGTTATAAAATTTGCCTTACTACTCAAGTCAATGTACGAACGAGCCAGCGTTCCATAAACGAACTTCTTCCATTTGTTTAAATCGCCTTTATTAAAGTAAAAATCGCTTTCAGCAAGTTTTGCGGGGTTTACATTGCCGTCGGTTCTATTTAAATAACTTAATGCCCTAAAGCAAATAGCACGGCAGCTGTCATAAAACTCGGGCTGAGTATCGTAATGAAATTGCGTCAAACTGGTATTAAAAGCTTCTTTTAAAATTGCATCACCGTATTGATTCGTTAATTCGAGCCAGCCCCAAGCCCTAATTGCCAAACCAACTCCTACAAAGTCCCACTTTTGCTCTTCGGTACCCCACTCAATAATTCTATTTACATTTTGACCGTGGCCATAATACACTGCTCCCCAAATTCCGCCCGTGTTATCGCTGCCTACTGTACCGCCCATTGATCCATAGTTTTCTCCATTAGTTGTCGATCCCCAGTATTGGATATATCGACCCAGTAACACATCATCGATCTGCAAGCCGAAATTTGAGCCTGATGCAGCGTTGAAAGCAGTAAAGCCTCCAATAACCCCAGGTAATATTGTTTCTATTGGCACCCTAACCGGAGCATTTGGGTTTAAATAAGCTTCGTCAATTTTTTTCTTGCACGAGCTCATACATAGCAGCCCAAAGACTGCAAGAAAAGCTATTGATTTTAAAAATTTATGTTGCATGCGATTTTTTTAGTTTGATTTTTAAATGTTACAGTTAAAACCGGGCACGTAATCCAAAGCTTATTGATAATGGAGTAGCTGCACTACCCAAATCAAGGCCATATCCTCCCACACCGTTAGTACCAGGATTATTTGCATTAACAGCAGGATCGGCGCCGTAGTAGTTTGTTAAAAGCACTAAGTCGTTTCCTGTTACAAAAACGCCTAAACTGCTAAACGCTTTCAGGCGTTTTATAGCATTTGCAGGCAACGTATAATTTAGTGTAAGGTCTCTCAACCTAAACCAATTCACATCCTTCTGAATAAATTCTTCATCGGGTAAAGTTGTATAATAACTGCTTAAATACTGAGGAACCACTGCTAAAGTATTTAAAGTAGGGGTGGCTGTATTTTGAAGTCCATCGTTTAGTACGCCATTAACTACCAGGGCAGTACTGCGGTTAGCAGTTCTTTGGCTTTTGCCTAAACCTGTAAGAATTTGATCTGTTCCATTATATATATCGCCGCCTACTTTTAAATCCCAAAGAAAACTCAGTGTCCAGTTTTTATAACGAAAACTGTTTAAAGTGCCTAATGTATAAGCAGGGGTTCTATCGGCTATTAATTGATTACCAGTATTAGTTAAAGGAATGCCAGTTGATGGATTGATAAGAATTTGACCAGCATTATTTCTCTGGTAGGTAGAGCCGGTAATTGTACCGGTAGAGTGCCCCCTTATTAAGCCGCCTCTTACATTAGAAATGTACGTATCGGAGTTGTAGTAGTCATTCAATATTCCAATTGACTCTGGCAGAGTTAATACTTTACTCCACATGTGGTTGAAATTAAAACTGATGTTCCAGTTAAAATTGTTTTTCTTAATTGGGTTAACATTCAGTGTTAACTCTAATCCTTCATTTCGAAGTGATGCGGCATTCTGGGTATTCAAAATAAATCCTGTAGCATAACTTGCCCTGTAACCTTGGGCTATTTGGTTTGTACAAAGCGTATTATAATAAGCAGCTTCTAATGAGATTGCATCATTTAAAAACCTTAACTCTGTACCTATTTCATACGTTTGTTGGTTTTCTGGAGTAAGATATGGGTTAGCATTTGTAAAGCCGTAAGTATACGTAACAGGTAATATTGTGCTACTGAAATTGTTTACGAAGAACGACTGGTTTGAATATGGATCATTTAATCTTGCAGTGTTTGCAAGAGAACCTCTAAGTTTTGCGAAGTTTAGAATGTTTCCTTTTTTTATAGCGGGAAACATATCACTAACTATCATGCTTAAACTTGCACCGGGATAATTATAGTTCCGGTTTTGAGCTGGTATAGGAGAGGCTGTTTCAAAGCGATGAGAGTAGGTTAAGAACAGGTAATTTTTATATCCAACAGACACTTCTCCGAAATACGCCAATTCTCTAAAAATATTCTCGTTTGGAAGTCCGCTATTATTTCGCAATAACCGTCTTCTTGTGTTTAAAGTAGTAATACTGCTATCGTCGGGGTTAAAGGTGGAGGCAATAGATCCGCTTTTATACATGTTTCCATCCTTGCCAACTGAGTCAATCAGGTTGGTCCCATATATAGCAAACTGCTTGGTTGCGTAATCCTGCCACATGGTTCCAACAAGAAGTCTCGTACTAAAATCTCCAATATTCTTTTTAGCTGTCGCTGTAATTGTATGGTTGTAACCATTGTAAGTTCTGTAGTAATTATCAAGGCTTCCTGCAGTTGCGCTTGTCAACATAAAAGAGTTGGGGTGGTTGAAGACGTACCCATTGTTCTTATAAGTATCATACCCAAAGCGACCTGCCAGAGATAGCCAGGAAAAAGGATTAATGTCAACACCCAACGTGCCGATCCAACGATTTAATTTGTCCCTGCTGTTATTGTTTTTAGCGCTCCAGATAGGATTGTCATAATCAGCATTGCGATTTGTAAGATTAAAAAGCAATAGTTTCTGGCCAAGAGGATCTTCAAAATTACGAACATCGTTGTTGCCTGGCCAGGCATAAAGGTCTACTAAATATCCTCCTGCACCAGAACTGGTTGCGGTGCTTTTAAGCGGGCGCAAATTGTCTGCATTTGTATAAGCAATAGAAGGTGAAATGCTTATATATTTTCCAATTTTGGTGTTATTAGAAATCTTAAAATTATACTTAGTATAAGAATTGTATGGAACAACTCCTGTGTTATCAAAATAAGATCCTGACGCTCTAAAGCCTACGTCCTTTGTTCCAAACTCGGCGCTGATGTTATGGGTATGGGAAAAGCCTGTTCTAAAGAAATGATGCAGGTTATCAAAAACGGTAGTACCCGGTTTCCATAGCGGACCAAATGACTGTATTTGCCCTAATGTAGGCGGTGCAGTAGGAATGTTGTTACTGCCGCCTGGTCCGTAATCGTTATTTACATCGGCATATCGCGTGATTTTTTGGAAGCGAAAGTTATTGTCGTACGCTAAAAGAACTTTACCGGCGGTGCCTTTCGATTTTTTGGTTGTAATTACAATAGCCCCGGAACTAGCCTGGCTACCATAAAGAGCTGTTGCTTCAGGACCCTTTAATACAGTAACTGACTCAATATCGTTTGGATTGATGTCGGCAATACGGTTTGTATTGTCATTATTCCGGTTGCTACCGTCTGAGGCAAGACCAATACCACTACCGCTTTGTGAATTTGAGTTGAGGGTTTGGTTATCTATTATAATACCGTCAACGATAAATAAGGGTTGGTTACTACCAGATAAAGTATTGAAACCTCTTAATACAATGGCAGAAGATGCACCAGCTGCGCCAGAAGTTGGAGTGACTGTAAGACCAGCTACACGGCCCTGTAATGAGTTAACGAAATTTTCCCGTTGTGTTTGTTGAATGTCGCTTCCTTTAACAGTCTGCACAGAATATCCGAGCTCCCTGGGATTTCGCCGGATGTCCATTGCGGTTACTACAACTTCCGCCAATTGGCTGCCGCCTCCTGCATTTAAAGCTACTCTTATGTTATTCGAGCTGCCCACAACTACTTTCGAAGATGAATAACCAACAGAGGTAAAAACTAATGTTTCTCCGGTAGCCGCTTGTATTGTAAAAGTGCCGGCAAGATTTGTTGCTGTGCTTTTATTTGTTTTGGAATTGCTAACTGTTACTCCTTCCAACGGCTCACCTGTACTGGCGATTACGGTGCCCGTTATTGTTTTTTGCTGAGCCAGTAACGGGTAGGTTACCAACAGCAAAGTAACCATAGACAAGAATAGAAAAAATTTTCTCATGTGCGTGTGTATTTCGTAGTAAGAAATCCTGGGAATTAATATTCAGGTGACAATGCAAAAGCTGCAAGTGCTGCAATCCGGATAATTTAAACGAATAAAAATTTATTTTGAAAGCAACGAAAGTAGTTAAACCAAGTTTCTTATCAGGAAAGGGATTTACATTAGAGTAAAAGTTATTTGCTTCTATTGGTTATATACCTATTAATTCATTCCTTCTATGTTTACAGGCTGAAAACATTTTGAAGCATATATGACCAAAACATCTTCACTAAATTCATGTTGGCCAGGAAAATCAGTTTTAGAATGTACGTGATCAGAAATGAAACGGTCGATTTGTGGCTCTGTCACAGCTAATGCAAAGAAGCATTATTATTTTGAAGGTTACTGTTATTATGCTGCTAATGAGCAAAAAGGATTTATAAGGATTTGGAAATGGAAAGCTTACTTGTTGTTTCTTTATCATCCTTACAGTTTCTATTCCTGATAATGTTCTCGATGCCAAAATTTTGGATTGTATTCTATTGCTGTTGGAACAGACATAAGCACAACGATCGATGTTGTCTACCAATTCCCTTTTTTGTATTCATGTCTAACCCCAACGTCTGAAAGGTAACAAGCCTAAACGTAGTCAGTAATAGAAGGTCATTCATTAACTAATAAATCCTTGTCCCAAGCTGTTACTATATGGTCTAACTTGTCAAAGAATTTTTACATACAATCCTTGTGACTTTTGACGGTTGCATACGTGTCTTTTGCGGGTTGTTTATAAGAGTTGAAACCAAGGTGCTCAAAAATTCTTAAGCCTGTTCGTGAAGTTTCAATACTTACTATGCTTAAATGCGGCTAGCTTAAAATA
>NZ_BJYT01000030.1 GCF_007991655.1 Segetibacter aerophilus | reverse complement strand
AGTCCTGTTGCAAGAACGAAGCCCGGCGGCTTGAGCTTTAACTCCAGTTTAGACGAATTGCAAAAACGTGAAGATTAAGGTTCAAAACAAGCAGCATGTACAAGCTCTAATTAAGAACGAAGCCCAGCGGCTTGAGCTTTAACTCGAGTTTAGACGAATTGCAAAAAGGTGAAGATTAAGGTTCAAAACAAGCAGCATGTACAAGCTCTAATTAAGAACGAAGCCCGGCGGCTTGAGCTTTAACTTGAGTTTAGACCAATTTTGAAAAGGTGAAGATTAAGGTTCAAAACAGCATGATGCACAAGTCTCAATCAAGAACGAAGCCCAGCGGCTTGAGCTTTAGCTTGAGTTTAGACCAATTGCGAAAAGGTGAAGATTAATGTTCAAAACAGACATGGTGTACAAGCGTGCGACGCAACAATGATGAGAAACGATCGAATGACTGTTCCATAAAAAAATCATTTCAAAGAAAATAATAATGCAACGGATCGCTTTTAAAATGCAGCTTTTTCCCGGGTTCGAAGAGGAATATAAAAAACGGCACGACGAGCTCTGGCCCGAGCTAAAACAACTATTGAAAGATGCCGGCATCAGCGACTATTCGATTTTCTTAGATGAGACCACTAATAACCTTTTTGGAGTGATGAAAGCTGAGGATGCTGCAAAACTCAACGATCTGCCAGCAACAGAAATAATGCAAAAATGGTGGAAACAAAACGTGGGAATCATGGAAACGAACCCTGATAACTCGCCGGTACAAATACCATTGAAAGAACTTTTTTATTTACCTTAATTCATCAATAGATTGTTATGCTAGTCGAGAAATATAAGATTGATCAATTCAACCACGAGATCCTAAACGACCATAAAAGGAAGTTTGAATTTGTGGCTTCATCAGTGAAAAATGTCGAAGAGATTTTACAGAAGCTCGTTGATTTTCAGATTGCAATTCCTAGTTGGGCATTGGGCACAGGCGGTACCCGATTTGGTCGCTTTGCCGGTGGCGGAGAGCCTCGAAGCCTGGAAGAAAAAATAGAAGATATTGGTCTGTTGCATAAGCTAAATAATTGTAGCGGCGCTATCTCTTTACATATTCCGTGGGATATTCCTACGAATTCAAATAATATAAAAGCCCTTGCTGCACAACACGGAATTCGTTTTGATGCGATGAATTCAAACACGTTTCAAGACCAGGCAGGACAGGAATGGAGTTATAAGTACGGGTCGATGCAACACATAGATAAAGGTGTTAGAAGACAGGCCATCGAACATAATATTGAAGTGATCAAATACGGAATAGAATTAGGTTCGGAGTCATTGACCGTTTGGCTGGCCGATGGGTCGAATTTTCCCGGTCAGTTAAACATGAGAAAAGCCTTTCAGAATACGCTGGAGAGCTTACAGGAAGTGTACGCCGAGTTGCCTGACAATTGGAAAATGTTTGTCGAATACAAAGCGTTTGAACCAAACTTTTATTCTACCACTGTTGGCGATTGGGGACAATCATTTTTGTACGCAAGCAAACTAGGGCCTAAAGCATATACGCTTGTTGACCTTGGTCACCACCTTCCAAATGCTAATATTGAACAG
Source organism: Segetibacter aerophilus (assembly GCF_007991655.1). Classification (GTDB taxonomy): domain Bacteria; phylum Bacteroidota; class Bacteroidia; order Chitinophagales; family Chitinophagaceae; genus Segetibacter; species Segetibacter aerophilus. The sequence goes on along the minus strand of NZ_BJYT01000030.1, from coordinate 55,588 downwards.
ATCGTCGCCTTGTTATTGATGGAAGAAAAGCTGGGCGGATTTCATTTTAATGATTCGAAATACAGCGACGATGACCTGACGGTGGGTAGTATCAATCCTTACCAGTTGTTTTTGATCTTTAAAGAATTGGTCGAAGGCATGGATGCAAGAGGAATGAATCATGCATCAGATTTAGGATGGATGATTGATGCATCACATAATGTGAAGGATCCACTTGAGGACCTTTTGCAATCCGTGGAAGCAATCATGATAGCATATGCCCAGGCATTACTAGTTGATGCGAAAGAGTTAGAAGCGGCGCAGTTAGCAAACGATGTTGTACGGGCACAGGAAATACTGCAAGGTGCTTACAGAACAGATGTTCGTCCGCTGATTGCAGAGGCGAGGCTTAGAGGTGGCGCGGCATTAGAACCTTTGAACCTTTACCGGCAGTTAAAAGTGAGAGAGAATTTGATTAAAGAAAGAGGTTTAAAAACGGTAGCAACCGGATTGTAGACTCCTCTAGCTCCCCAAGGGAAGGACAAATCAACAACCCAATTTATGTCAACTCAGCCCGTCATTGCGATTATTGATGTTGGTAAAACCAACAAGAAACTTTTCCTGTTCGATCAGCAGTATAAAATTGTTTTCGAACGGACCGCACGTTTTGTAGAGACAACAGATGACGACGGTTTCCCCTGTGAGAATGTAGAGAGCCTTCGTTTGTCTGTTTACGAATCTCTTCATGAAATTATGGCTCTAGAAGAGTTTGAAATCAAGGCCATTAATTTCTCAACTTACGGCGCAAGTTTCGTAAACCTTGGTAATGACGGCAATCCCATTACCCCACTTTATAACTATTTAAAGCCTTTTCCCGAAAAGCTGAAAATACAGTTTTATGATACGTACGGTGGCGGAGAATCTTTTTCATATAAAACAGCGTCGCCTGTTTTGGGGCATTTGAATTCGGGGATGCAGTTGTATTGGTTGAAGTATGCAAAGCCGGAGATTTATAAGCAGATTAAAAAATCGCTCCATTTACCTCAATACATAAGCTACCTCGTTACGGGTAAATATTATTCTGATATCACCAGCATCGGATGTCATACCAACTTGTGGGACTTCACAAAAGAAGATTATCATGAGTGGGTATATAAGGAGGGAATCATTGAAAAGTTAGCTCCTGTTGCATCGGGGGAACAGGTGGTAGAAGCTTCAGTTGAAGGGAAGAATATTGTTGCAGGGATTGGTTTGCACGATAGTTCTGCAGCTTTAATTCCTTACCTCGTCAGCTTCCACGAACCATTTGTTCTTATTTCTACAGGCACGTGGTGTATCAGTTTAAACCCGTTTAATGAAGCTCCCCTAACAATAGAAGAGTTAAGGCATGACTGTCTATCGTTTCTCAATTACCAGGGCAAGCCTGTGAAAGCAGCAAGGTTGTTTGCAGGCAATGAGCATGAAGAACAGGTAAAGCGCATTGCAGCACATTTTAACCAGGGCGCCATACGATATAGAACAATGGAATATGACAGCGAGGTAATTGCTTTTTTAAGAGAGAAATTCGAAAAGCCTGAAATTGCTGATACAGTGAAATTGATTAATGAAAGCTTGTTTGCAAATCGAGACCTTTCATTGTTTGAATCTGATGAACAGGCGTATCACCAATTGATGCTAGACATTATTACACAACAGAAATTTTCAACACAATTAGTTTTAGAGGGATCAGAAGTAAAGCGCCTGTTTGTAGACGGCGGTTTTAGTAAGAACAGTATTTATATGAATTTACTTGCAGAAGCTTTTCCTGGATTGGAAGTTTTTGCTGCTTCTATGGCACAGGCTACAGCTCTCGGCACAGCACTGGCAATCCATAAATCGTGGAATGATAAGCCGCTACCGAATGACATGATCGAGTTGAAGTATTATTCTATCCCCCAAAATGTGCCCAATCAGTAGCCGTAGCGCCTTCTATACTCACCTTAAGATTGTTACAGATCCTGCTATTTTAGCCCTTCCAAATTTCGGGTCGATGATATAATAGTAAACGCCTACAGGCAATGCACTTCCGTTACGGGTTCCATCCCATGGTTTGCTATATCCAATTGACCTGTAAACGAGCGTACCATACCTGTTGTAAATTTCCACTGTAGCATCGGCGGATGCACTTAAATACCTGATGTTCCAAGTGTCATTGACTCCATCGTTATTCGGAGAGAATGCGTTCGGTACTTCCGGTTGCTTTACTACTTTAACCAGTATCGTATCTGAAGCTGTACAACTTGCGTTGCCTGTTATCGTCAGTTTGTAGGTTACGTTATTCCTTGGCGAGGTAGTTGGACTTTTAATTTTACTGCTACTTAAAAAGATAACTGGTGTCCAGTTGTAGGAAAGGTTATCACCCGAAACAACCGGGTTTAAAGTAGCCGAGTTGCCTTCAAGAACAACAATATCAGGTCCGGCATCTGCCGATACTTTCCAAACGGTAATAGCACCGGAAGCTGTGTCTTTACAACCCTTGTCAGTGGTATAAGTATAGAGAATAGGAAAAATGCCTGAATTTGTATTCAAAGTAGTCGAAGCCGCATTAAACATTCCTGTGGATGTAATACCTGTACCTGAGAACGAACCAACGCCTGTTAGTCCTGAGGTTTCTGTTACCTGTGTAATTTGTCTCGGAGCATCATCAAAACAAATGTCCGGAACTGGTAAAAAGGTAACGTCAGGTGAACCATTGACAGTGATCGTTTTAACTACTTCATTCACGCAGCTCTGGCCAGAGTAAGCTTTAAACCTTATTTCGTACTTTTTCGTGATTAGCAAAGAAGGGTAAGTGTTTGTGTAGATTTTACCTGCAGCAGGAGACTCGTCTGTAAACACTTTTGCAGGAGCATTTATATCATCCCAAATTATTTCAAGCTTAGTAATCACGCCCGGAACTACGGTTGATGTATTAGTAATTTCAACTGTTGTGTTACTGCATAAGTTGTTGCTATCCTTTACGATAAAAGCTGCTTTAGGAAACGAGCCATTAACAAAAAAGGGTTTCGAAATGATTGACGCACAGCCAAACTGAGATGTTACTTTGAGGGTAGCATTGTAGTTACCGGTTGCGGAATATTTATGTTGTGGATTTAAAAGGATAGATGTGTCGGGATTAGTTGCGCTTGCATTTGCATCGCCAAAATGCCATAGGTATTTGAGGGTACTTTGAGAACCGTCGGCGATATAGGTACTATCAATAAATTTCGCAAAAGCATCATTCAGGCAAACATCAGGCACAATAAAATCAGCAACCGGTTGGGCATGAATGCTAACCGTTTTACTTATGTTGTTCGTACAGCCTGCAGCAGTTTCTACATTCAAGCTAACTGTATAGGCACCGGTGTTTGCGTAAGTGTGACTAACAGCTGAACCGGTTGTATTCATAACAAGGCTGCTGCTGTCGCCAAAATCCCAGGTCCATTTTGCAATAGTTCCTACGCCCACTTTGGAGGTGTCGGTTAATGTAATTGCATTAGAAACACAGGTCGGTTGAGGAATGCGAAAACCTGCTACTGGGTCCGACGTGATTGCTACCGGTTTTGTAGTTTCATTTACGCATCCGATGTCAGTAATCGCTTGCAGTTTTACATTGTAGTTTCCTGCTGTTGTATATTTTTTCGAAGGGTTTTTTATTGCTGCAATCGTGTTGTCACCAAAACTCCAGCTATAATTGATGATAGCTCTGCCATCACTATTTGTTGAATCTGCAAATTGCATTGTGTTACTTAAGCAACCGTTTCCTGTGATTGAAAAATTAGCTTTAGGTCTTTCATACACTACCACATCATAGTTTATTTCCTGTGTTCCGCTACACCCTTCTGCTGTTGCATTTTGTGCAATTACTTTAATTGGAAAAGTACCTACTGCAGAAAAAGTAAAGTTCGCTTTCAACTTGTATACGTATAAAGTTTTGCCGTCTAAAACAAACGAACTGTCAGGTCGCGGCGCATTGTTGGTGATAGAAGTATTGGGAGAAAGATTTGAATTATTATTAAAATCCCAGTTTAGAGAAGTGGGCTGATAAGGTAGTGTGATAGAAAAATTAAAAGGGGTGTAAGTGCAGGTAGCAGGAAAGTTGATAGAAGCATACAAATTCTGCATCGTAATGTATTGGTATCGGTCGATGACGTTTGTTCCCGCATTGTAGCCGTACGACTCGATATTTCCATAACCATAAGCGATGCAGATAAAGCCGCTATCGGAAGTAATGTGATGGGCAGGATTTACATTGGTTGAATTAGTAACGTTTTCTTGTAGATAAGAATAACCTGTACCGGGTATGGCAACAGGTGAAGCAGCGGGACTTTTGCCGTCAATTAGAAGCGAACTAAAATTATTTGTTTTAAAAATGATGTTTAGAAAATGGCTCACGATGTTGGTATTGGGTGGTGTCAGGTTATTTCTTGCAGACATGACGGTAATGTTGTTGAGCGTTTGATCAACAGCATTTAAAATAATCATTTCAGGGTCTGCGAGCACGCCATCGCAATTCTGGCTGATAAGATATTGAAAGACGCAGATTGGTTTATTTGAAGAAATAATTCGGGCTGTATTATTTCCTTGAGTATTAAATTCGTAAAACCTTCCATTAACTAGGGATGAAGGATTTAAGGGAACTCCATTCACTGATACAACTGTCGACACATCCTGCACGATTATCCTAAAAACATCATATGCCCTGTTGACGAAAGGAGCTGTATAAAACAATCGTCCCCAGGACGCGAATGGGAAAAGTTGCTGGTATAAATTATCACCGGAATTTGGATTGGAGCAACCCATAGAAGTTCTGGTTGATCCGGAAAATACTGCTATAGGCTGGCACGATACAGTTCCGCTACCTACTGATTTTATGTGTGATCCGGTTAGGTCACCATTGCTTTGGTATTGGTACACGTCGCCCTTACTTAAACTTACCTGGTAAGGAACGTTGGCACTATGAGCACCGTTAGCATCGCGCGCTGTCGGTGTAATTTCAACAATGGTATTGTCAACAGTAGCAACAACAGCAAACTCCGATCGGTCAGCACTGGTAGAACTTATAGGATTATAGCTGGAAGCATAATACTCTTTACCTAAGACAGCAGTGGGAAGCACAAGAGTTGAACCCGACCGGGCAGCATTGAGAATATGCGCATACACGACTACCGGCTTGTCGGCAATAATGTGAATTCCCCTTTTTACGCCGACCCCTTCTAATTGACCGTTATAGACAACAGAGTTAGACGGATTGCTCGTGTTGGTAAATTGTACAGTAGTGACATTGTTAGCCGTTACAGTAAAGGGAATAGTGCCTCCGTTTACTTCGACCTGACCCTTGGCATTTTGATCTGAAGTGATGTACAAGGCCAACCTCGAGACAGTGCTATCAACGTGACCGGTGTAAATAACCCAAAAATCCTTTCCCTTGTTAGAAAAGTCTTGTGAGCTCGCACTATTACCAATTAACATGGCGATGCAAGTTACTATAGAAAATAGTACATATTTCATCGGGTTAGCCTTGGTATTTCTGTTGCTAAGAAAAGCATATTGCCAATTTACTATTAAGTTGAATGGTGATCTTAAATAATTTAGTTGACCTTCTGAAGCCATCTGCTTAATAAGCCGTTAATTATCAAATGGATCGACTTTTATAATAGACGTTAAAAGTGTTGAACAAGTGATCGTTTTGTTTGAATTACTAGCTGCCACTTTGTTTTAAAGCTCTTGATGCTGGTGCTTCTTCTTAAAGACGGCGGTTATTGCTTTTTGTGTTTTAAACATTTTTGACGCGCTTTTTATTATATTCAAAAAAATAATTTTAGCAGACTTTGCTCAGGATTGAGCTGCCTTTAAATGGAGCGTCGCATGGATGTTGCTATAAAAAACAACTGTTGGTCAACAAAAAGAAATATGATAAAAATAGATGCACACCAGCACTTCTGGAAGTTTGATCCGGTCAGAGACAGTTGGATAACCGATGACATGGCGGTTATTCAAAGAGACTTTTCTCCGGTCGATCTTCAACCGTTGTTGCAGCACGCAGGCATCGATGGTTGTGTAACTGTGCAATCCGATCAGTCTGAAGAAGAGAACGCGTTTCATTTGTCGACGGCAGAAAAATGGGATTTTATAAAAGGTGTAGTTGGATGGGTTGATCTGCAGGCAGAAAATGTAGAAGAGCGCCTGGAGCATTATAGCCAGTTTAAGAAAATGAAAGGTTTCAGGCATGTTTTGCAGGGTGAAACGCAGCGAGACTTTATGCTTCGTCCTGCCTTTTTAAGAGGTGTGAGCCTGTTAAATAAATATGGATTTACTTATGATATCCTGATTTTCCCTGACCAGCTGAAATATTCGCTTGAGTTAGTTAGCACCTTTCCTGACCAGTTTTTTGTAATTGATCATATTGCAAAACCAAACATAAAAGACAATCGAATAGATGATTGGAAAAAAGACATACAGCAGTTTGCTTCTTGTAAAAATGTCTTTTGTAAAGTATCAGGTATGGTTACGGAAGCTTCATGGACAACCTGGACGAAGGCTGATTTCACTCCTTATCTTGATGTAGTTGTAGCTGCCTTTGGAACAGAAAGGATCATGTTTGCGTCAGACTGGCCCGTTTGTCTTGTCGCAGCCTCTTATGCTCAAACGCATGAAATTGTTGCAGATTATTTTGCTTCATTTAGCCCACATGAACAAGCAAGTATTTTTGGTAATACAGCAACGCAGTTTTACAAATTAGACTTTTAGTCTGCTGCGAGTGCTGTTTTGGTTTTAATCGAAAAACAAAAAAGCCCTTGAAATATTCAAGAGCTTTGTGCGGAAGAGGAGATTCGAACTCCCACGGCTGTTACCCCGCTACCACCTCAAGGTAGTGCGTCTACCAATTTCGCCACCTCCGCAGCAGGGAGCGCAAATGTAGTAAAATCATTTACTCAAAACTACTTGTTCAGCACAATTCTAAAAGTAGTTCCCTTGCCTATTTCAGATTGTTTTACGAAGATTTTACCCCTGTGGTATTGTTCTACTATTCGTTGGGTTAACGTTAGTCCAAGACCCCATCCGCGCTTTTTAGTCGTAAAGCCAGGTTTAAAAACTTTCGCGATATTTTGTTTGCTGATGCCTTTGCCGTTGTCTTTTACGTCGATAACTACCGTAGCAACTTCATCTTTAACCGTCACATCTATTTTGCCTTTTCCTTCCATTGCATCGAGTGCGTTCTTCAACAGGTTTTCTATCACCCAATCGAATAGCGGTGGCGAAACCATCGCGGGAATATTAGTTTCACCATTCGTATTAAAGGTGAACTGTACCTTGCCGCTTGCTCTTTTCTTTATGTAATCGATCATGCTGGTAATCTGCTCTACCAGGTTGCGCTCTTCCAACTTAGGAATGCTACCGATTTTTCCAAAACGGTCAGAGATGAGCTTCAGCCGGTTCACATCTTTTTCTATTTCGCCAACGAGTTTTTCGTTTCCCGGAATATCTCTCAAAACCTCAACCCAACCTTCAAGGCTGGTCACAGGCGTTCCCAGTTGATGGGCCGTTTCTTTTGCAAGTCCGGCCCAAACCTGGTTTTGGGTATTCTGGTAACGGCTCCTTTGAGCAATTACAGTAATGATTATGAATAAGCCGATAATAATTAGTTGGACGATCGGGTAATACCTAACTTCTTTTTGCAGCCTGCTCTCCCCATAGTAATACCGGTTTTCGGCATTCGGTTTTTCCGGTATAGGCAATATGATCGGTGCCGGATGAACACGTTTAAATTCTCTTAATTTTTCGGAGAGGTAATTTTTGTCCGCGTTTACTTTAGCCGAGTCCAGGTTTACATAGTTATTAGTTATGCTATCTTTTTCATTTGTTTCAATGATAGGGATGTCATCATTTCCGGTAGATATTCGAATGGCAAGATTCAGGTTCGTTTGTTCAGTAGCTGTTAAGATTGTTTTTTGAGCTTCTACCCATGTCTCTACTTTTTGTTTTTCTTCAGCCCCAATTTTTTTAGACAAATAGTTTGAGTAAAAGATAGTTCCGGTTACAATACAAACGGCAAACAGCGTTAGTGCAGTCCGCCAATTAAACCACTGTTGAATCATATCCCGAAAATAGATAAGCTTTTGCTTATTCATATTTTTTCTTGGTCGATAACGATCGCTGCAGAAGCGCAGGTTTTTTCCGGTTTCTATAGCGTTACCATTAGATAAAGGGAATATTGCAATTGGAGGCAAATACTTTTACTAAAAACATTTATCTAAAAGCTATAAATACACTTTTTTTTAATCGATGTCCCTTATTTTTGCAACGCAATTTCAGCAGTATGGTAAATGATATAAACGAACAGATACAGGAGCATAAAGAGAAAGACCTCGGGTTTAACTGGGTGATGTCATCAAGGTTTTTGTACTACGTAACACTTTTCTGTATGATTGCTTTTATATTTGGAGCTTGCTATAAACTATACACGAAGAGCTACGACGGTAAGCCAGATGTAGAAGTGCCTGACAACACTTTGTATAAACCTAAATACAAGTAAAAAGTATAAAAGAAATTTGGTGGTTATAGTTGGTTTGCTATTTTTGCACTCCAAAATCAACGACGAAAGTCAGGTTGACAAGCTTAAAAAGTAGGAAATTACCGATAAGCAAAAGTTCTTAAAAATAATGCGAAAGTAGCTCATTTGGTAGAGCACGACCTTGCCAAGGTCGGGGTGGCCGGTTCGAGCCCGGTCTTTCGCTCTGAGAAAATTCCATCTGAAAGGATGGATTTTTTTTTGGTATACCCGGGTGGTGGAACTGGTAGACACGCAGGACTTAAAATCCTGTTCCCCGCAACGGGAGTGTGGGTTCAACTCCCATCCCGGGTACAAATACAATAACTAATGCCTTGCAATTTAAAATTGCAAGGCATTTTTGTTTTTCGGGGGTCTATACGGGGACGGTAGTAATAAGTTATTACCGCTGCATTCATCCCGTGCATGCATACTTACCCTGACTCTGGTTTTTTAGAGAAGGTCTTATCTAGAAATTGTCACTTTCCTTGTCTTGAAACGTAACTATATATGTGTTAGATCACGAAAGGTAAATAGATGAAAAACCTAGATTGTTTTTCCCTGTGGTGGCAGGTTAGAAAAGGTAGCTTCTGTGCAACTTACCCAGTATGTATATATGTTTTGCAGGAGAAGTTTCAGGTCAAAATAAGAAGTCGGTTTTTGAAAGAAGCCTTGTACGGAGTGGCTATATGAATATAAAATATTATTGGGTGACGTTCCAGTTGTAAGGAACAAAAAAGGAATAGTACGTAACCTCATTTCGCCCACTTGCTGCATTTTGTCTCTTAATTCTATGCCAGTCATTATTGGCATATTAATATCCGAGATTATCAGAAATAGCGTTTTTTTCGTGTTGTTGAAGTATTCGTATGCCGTAAGTCCGTTTTTAAAAACGACTAGGGGATTTGGAATTGCTAATTCTCGATAAGCCTCCTCGAAAAGTTGCCGGTCATCTAAGTCATCTTCAATAAAAATTATTTCACCGTTTTTATCCATGCAGGAAAAATAGCTTCGAAAATATCATTAGTAAAAATTGGATAACATCATTAAATCTACACGTATACCAGTTAGACCACGATTACAATAATGTGTTTTCCGCCGGTACCAGATGCGCCAGTCTTTCATTTATTAATACACAAATCTCTCTAAACTCATATAGTTTGTAAAGTCTCATTTCTCTATAAACAAAAATCGCCACATCGCTTAACTCCTTCATTTGGCATTCCTTTATCTCAAGTCGCAGCCTCTCTATACTATAAGTTGGTTCTCCCATCATTTGCGCAAAAAAACAATTTTTTCGAAATATAATAAAGTTAAAAAGCCTCGCATCTCTGCGAGACTTTTATATAGTTTAGCTTTTCGGTTTGATATAGACTATTGGGAAGTGATGGGGGAACAACTATTTTCTGCGTAGGTACAAGAATAATTGAGCAACTTTCTGAAAACTCCAATATCGATAGTCCTGATGTTTATTGTCCACCGATAGGGGCTAAAATATTTAAAAAAATTAGCCCTTTTGATAGACTCTTAAAAGTAACTATATAGGTGTTAGACGACGAAAGGTAAATGATGAAAATCACCTAGATTGTTTCTCTCTGTGGCGGAAGGTTAGAAAAGGTAGCTTCTGTGCAACTTGACCAATATGTATGTATGTTTTGCAAGAGAATTTTCAGATCAAGATAAGAATTCGGCTTTTGAAAGAAGCCTTGTGCAGAGTGACTATATGAATACAAGATATTTTTTGGTGACGTTCCGGTTGTAAGGAACAAAAAAGGAATAGTACGTAACTTCATTTCGCCCACTTGCTGCATTTTGTCTCTTAACTCTATGCCAGTCATTATCGGCATATTAATATCCGAGATTATGAGAAATAGGGCTTTTTTCATGTTGTTGAAGTATTGGTATGCCATATGTCCGTTTTTAAAAACGACTAGTGGATTTGGAATTGCTAATTCTCGATAAGCCTCCTCAAAAAGTTGCCGGTCGTCTAAGTCATCTTCAATAAAAATTATTTCGCCGTTTTTATCCATGCAGGAAAGATAACTCCTAAAATGTCATTCATCAATTTTTGTAATATCATTAAATCTACACCCATCAAAGAAGGTTCACTATATGGGTAAGCTTTTTAGTCTTTCTAACAATTCTAGTCTCTAATAACATTCTGTTTTTTGTAGAAACAACAAAGCCCCATAGAAACGGGGCGGCCGCGTGGAGAAACTGGTATGTTGGACTTCCACGGCTATAACGTTGTTTGTGTGTATTTAAAAGTTGATGAGTAATGGAGCATTGCTAAATCTCTAATACAAACGGTTAACTACCCAAACATTCAACCTGGTCAATAATTTTTTAAGTCAGGTTTACACTTAAAACGACAAAAAAAGAAGAGTAAAGATTTTCTATAACATTGTCTTGTTTGTAATTATTATATGTTCCAGGTATGTTAAGTACTGTTCTTGATTAATGGTTTGTTTTGAAAGCCTTACAGAAATGTGAGGAGTTTTTATTTTTAATTGCCGGTTAGAAGCATACATATTTATATATATATGTATATTTGGACATATGAATGACGAGTTATCATACACCTACGAGGAGCTAGAGGATCTAATTCCGCAAGCTAACTTTGAAGAATTGAAACAGTTGACGTTAACGATCCAAAAAGAAAGGCGTTTATATAGTGCGATAAGTCTTGCTAGAGTATTGAAGTTAATTTCAGAAAGGAATTTAGAAATTAAGCCTCCCATTAGTTAATGTAACTCCCGTGGGTCTAACTGGTATCGTCGCCTTTTAAAACAAGGAAAGTAGCCAAAGAAAATTTAAGAAAGGAACGATATGCCCATTCCCGTTAATATTCTTTGTTTTAGCAGTTGTGCTACTGTGTCTTCAGCAGTTGGTTTTCAGGCCGTTTCTTTTTTGTCTTCTAAACTAAAAAAAAGCCGAAAACACTTAAAGCATCAAGGGATAAATGATTTTCACCACGGTAGTACAAAAGCTCATTGAATACCAATTCCGGAAATGGGCTTTTTCGTTTTCAGAGGCCTTTTTTTATTTCTTTTTAGGGCAAGCAACAAAGAAAATATTATAAAGAATAGTCAAGTACAAATGTCGACTTCCTGCAAGGTTTTCTTGACTTCCTGCAATTTTTTCGCGATTTCCTGCAAGGGTTTTAAGATTTGCTGCAAGGTTCTTATGATTTGCTGCAATGTTTTCATGACTTCATGCAACGGTTTTAAGATTTCCTGCAATGTTTTGCTGATTCTACGCAAAGTTTTTATCATTCCCTCACGGTTTCTCGTGATTTCCTGTAACGTTTTCTTGATTCCATACAACGTTTTCACGATTTTCCTAAATGTTTTTGACCCTTTCTATAGGCGGTTGGGTACTTTTCTTTAAGGCCCTCGAGATTCTTATCCGCGCAGTCATACCAACGTGTTAAGAAAAAGGCATTGTGTTATCAACCTAAGTTCTTTGACTAAGAAGATATTGTAAGTTACCTAACTGGTAATAGCAGGGCCTGGGAGCAACAATTGCGCTTGAGGTTAACTATTCATCCTTCGTTGTGCAAGAAATCCCATAAACAAAGCAGCACTGCATGCAACATTGTGTTGATGAAATTGTGGCGGGAGGTTAGGCATTCAACTACAAATCCCTATTTTGCTTTTGTGGTTAATTGAACTGTCGTTTTAGATGCCACAACTCCATAAAACGTTTTTACGTTGGTGGCAATTTTTTCTAAAGTATAGACAGATTTTATTAAAGCATTAAATGAAACAGAGAATCTCACATATTACTTTACTAGTGAATGATTATGACGAAGCGATAAAGTTTTATATAGAAAAATTAAACTTTGAACTACTTGAAGATACCAAATTGTCCGAAGATAAAAGATGGGTTCTGGTGGCACCGACAGGCGCAAAAGAATGTTGCCTTTTATTTGCTAAGGCTGTTAATGGGGAACAAGTTGCAAGTATCGGAAATCAAGCAGGAGGTAGAGTTTTTTTATTTTTATATACAGATGATTTTTGGAGAGACTATAATAGGATGCTGGAAAGAAATATCAATTTTGTGAGACCGCCAAGAGAGGAAAAATACGGGGTGGTTGCAGTTTTTGCAGACCTGTACGGAAATCTTTGGGATTTATTACAACCGAATGAACATAACAAAGGATTAAAGTAACCACCATTCTAAGTTGAATGACGGAAGCATCTAAACAGTAAAAGGTTCTTTGGGCTCATAGCTTGTTTAGATTCTGAAATACATCTTCCCGGTTATGACATAATGCAAAATTCACGTTCAGGTTTTCAAACAGTTTTAGGTGGATGCTTTGACCTGGCATATCAAATTAAGGCACTCTGTTTTTGCAGGCATTGGATCTTTTATCACCACTTTCGTGAAACTGAAGAATAGGGTCGTAAAAGGTTGATAGTGCGGGCGAGCCCCTTTGCAGAAATTGTGGAAGTTGCATATAACAGCAATGGCAATAGCAAGGCTGGAGTGAACAACAATTGATCCTGAGATTAACTATTCATCCTTTACTTAAAGTGTAGAATAGAAATGAACTTTTAGTTGTTATCTTCATTCTGAACAACATGGATCTGCATTGGCAGCAAGCTTTGGTTTTTTTAATCCCTGCCATTACCAATGCTACCGTTGCTGGCAAATTTGAACGAGGCATTTCAACATTTACACACTATTCCCCGGACTTTTTGTTAACGATATGAAGCATTTCATAATATTCTTTATATTTCTCTCTTCACAGTCAACAGCCCAAGTCCCGAAGTTGTATAATCACATCGTCAATGATGTGCAATTAATACATTCGCGGGTGCTAAATCAAGATCGCCAGATATACATTCATGTTCCAAAACTTGATTCTGCGGATGTAAACAGACCATTGCCCGTGTTGTATCTCTTAGATGGGGAAAATCATTTTCACATCCTTTCTGCATATATTGAATATTTAAGGCATTGGCAGGTTATTCCTCCAATGATAGTAGTAGGCATTGTTAGTGTGGACCGTGTAAAAGACCTCACTCCTATTAAAACCCTAATCAACTTTGACGGTAAAGTTGACTCTAACTATAAGACATCTGGTGGCAATGAGCAGTTTTTAAACTTTATTCAACAGGAATTGATGCCTTACATGGAGGCTAACTATAAAACAAGCGCTTTCAAAATATTTGCCGGTCATTCGTTCGGTGGTCTTACAGCTATTAACTGCATGCTTAGGCGGCCTGATATGTTTGATGCTTATATTGCCATAAGCCCTTCGCTATATTTTGGTAATAAATATGTTTTACGATTGGCAGAACAAAAACTACCAAAACTGCCTATGAAGGAAAAAAAACTATTCTATAGCGTAGGGAATGAAGACGGCAATTTTCGAAACGATTTGTTGAAATTTGATAAACTGGTAAAACAGAATAGTTTGAAAACATTTGAACACGAGTACAAATATTATCCTTCTGAAGACCACATGACAGAACCAATTCCTGCATATTATGATGCGCTACGATTTGTTTACAAAAATTGGAAATACGATAAAACAAAGTGATGTGATTGCTATAAGTGGGAATTAGAAAACTTAAAAAAACTCCGCCAAAAGGTTGTTTACGCAAGAGTGGCAGGAGGTTATAAATTAGGCGGACGAATAAACGTTGTGCGTCAAATGACGAAACCTTGTAGTTATTTTTTTCTCACCAAAACCAAAAAATAATGAAAAAATATTTAAAAACATTTTTATCACTTGGCTTGTGTCTTTCGTTTTCCTATTCATTCAGCCAAGCAAAGGCCGATACTGCGAAAGCCAACAAAGAAGCCCTCACTACATTTAATGACTATCTCGCTGCGTACAAGGAAAACGATATGTCCAAGGCAATAAGCTATTTTTCCAATTCTAAAGACTTCTTAATATTAACAAATGGCAAGGCAGCGAACTATGAGGAATTTACGGCCAGCGCAAGGACATTTTCTTCACAAATTAAGAAACACGTTCTTCGCTACGACACCATTTATATACGAAACATAGACCCGAATGCGGTATTGATAATGGGACCTCTTCATGAAAGTGTAACAGATACAAACGACAGGCAGTTTGAATTAGACGTTACAGCGTCAATTTTGATGTTGAAAAGAGAGGGTCAGTGGAAAATCACCTATGTTACACAAGTTGTCCAACTCAAATCAAATTGATACAGGAAGGAAAACCTTTACAAATCAATGAATGCACAATCCAGTAGAAAGACTTACGCTTGTAAGGGATGAGTTGCGCCTTTCATTCATGTTAGATGTCGTAATGGTGTTCCTCGGTGCATTAATGCCTCCAACCATCTTGCAGCTTATTAATGCTTGGGTTAACTAATCCGCGCACATAAGAGAACATGCTCTCTTTGGCTTCTTATTTCTAAGAACTATATTTACGAGTCACGACGCACAACAGTGCGTTCATAACATCCGGGCTCGACGTCAAGCGTCCAGCTATAAGTGACTATTTTGCTTGGTTGTTTTGTTGAAACTGACAGTTTTTCAATACCACAACTTCATAAACCCTTTACCGTCGGCAGCAAGAGAAGTGTCACTCTTTGAAATCTACCTAATGAAATGATAACTAAAAAATGGACAATTAAAAAAATTATCACAACAGTTTGGATTACAGGAGGAGTGATTTTTACAGCTTGGTTGATTTATTGTTATCAACCACACGGCGTTGGCATAACATTCTTTCAAAATAGTGAAAGAACGAAGGTTGAAGACAATAAGGACTTTTATTTGTTTACGCCGAGCACAGCGTTTAAAGAAGTGTTGATTTTCTATCCAGGAGCAATGGTTGACCCGAAAGCCTATGTACCACTTTGTAGAAAAATAGCTGACCGTAACATAAAAGTGTACCTGATAAAAATGCCGTGGCGGCTTGCCTCAAAGGGCTATAACAAACCAAAAGAATTGCACTTGTTTGATGACACAACCCAAACCTATATTCTATCAGGACATTCACAAGGGGCAAAAATGGCAGCTCAATTTGTTTATGAAAATCCAGCTTTAGTAGACAAGTTGCTTCTAATAGCAACAACTCACCCAAGAGATATATCCCTTGTTGGTAGCAAAATACCCGTCATGAAGATATTCGGTTCAGATGATGGGGTTGCAGACGAAAAAACGATAATGGACAACAAGATGAAACTACCTCGAACAACGAATTTTATACGGATACAAGGAGGAAATCATGGACAATTTGGTTATTACGGTTTTCAGTTAGGCGACAACAAAGCAAAGATTAGCAGAGAACAACAACTAAAAGAGACCTTGCAATATGTGATAGAATTTATAAAGCGCTAAACCAAACTTACCTGCTGCTATCAATGTGTTGGCAAATTGCGCTTGAAGGCCAAATTCCTGTAAATCTAATCAGGCAACTGATTTTTAGCTGGTATCTACTCAATAATAAATTTGTAACCCCTGCCAGGTACGTTAATAAATTTAATGGAGCTGTCGTCGCTTAATTTCTTACGTAACTTAGACACCAATACATCAACATTTCTACTGATGACAACGATGCCTTTATCTTCCCAAATCTCTTTCATCAATTTGTCCCTTTCTACGATCTGATTTATATTTTCTGCAAATATTTTTAGCGCTTCTGTTTCTTTTTCCGAAAGTGTAATGTTGTTATTCTCAATTTTTAGAACATTATTATCCGGGTAGAATTGAAACCTTCCTAATTGTATGTAGTCGTTATTATTGGAAATTGGTTCTTTCAATTCTTTTTTACGATACTTGTCTTTCAAATAAAAACCGAAAAAACTCAAAGGAATCAATAGGGTCAACCAAAAAAAATTAAAGTTATTTTTCTTCACAAGATCAATTTCAATAACATAACATCCAACTTCCAGCTTACGACCTCTGCAAGGTGTTAAATCGCCTGTTTGGCTATTTATCTCAAATGCAAAGACAGTTTCATTTTGTTTACACTTCCTTAAGTTCACTATATAGTCGTTTGCTAGGGCGTTTTTCTGAAATGTTCGTTGAACTAAATTGATAAGTGAATCGGAGATAAAACCAAAGTTATTTTGGAAGGAGATCTGGTAGGTAGTTTCATTTAATTTCTTAACCGGCAGTACCCGGGATGAAGAATCTTTAGCTGAAAGCAAAAGCTGATGTCCTATATCACGCAATACAATTTCTACATGCTTCTCAGGAACTTCATCCTTTTTATTTATAAATGCAACAGCAGCAATCAAAATAACAATCATCATGATTGAAGATCTAACCAAAGTCAACGGCTTCATGTATGCAAAATAATCCATTAACCTGCAATAAGGTGGTTTTACAAACGTTTTACGCATCCTTTACAAGTTTTTACTACTAAAAAACTTGAAAGTAGTTGAGGCCTGATAGCTTTGCTCTATTGTTTCACCAAATCATTTATTGCCATGACAATCTATAACCTTGCTTTTCTGCTCCTTTTTCCATTCTCATTTTGCTCTGATCGGTCGCTGCAGTTGCCACAGTCTTTTGCCAAGCCGGATGATCAGCAAAATCAAAAAAGAGATAAGACGGGAGCTGCAAACATCGTTTTTAAATCTACGGATGGCGGACAAACATGGCAGGACATTAGCGACGGGTTGCCCATACCTTTAAAGGATGACGCTACCGGTGGCAGAGATGTTTTTTTTGCAGATGATAACGGGCTCTGGTTTACTGACGCAAATGGGATATATCACAGTAAACCAGATTTTAAAGGTCCTTTTTGGGAGAAAGAAATCTTCACCAACGAACAGACTAGTATTGCCCCTGGCAAGGCTGGGATATTTGCATACAATTACCATGGTGGTGGAATTTTCCAAAAAATAAACGGAACGGGTGTATGGTCGCCGGTATTTACAAACTTCCCGGCGAAACGAGTATTGAGCATTTCTGAAACTGCCGGAGG
Organism: Segetibacter aerophilus; assembly: GCF_007991655.1. Classification (GTDB taxonomy): domain Bacteria; phylum Bacteroidota; class Bacteroidia; order Chitinophagales; family Chitinophagaceae; genus Segetibacter; species Segetibacter aerophilus. Next base: position 38,114 of record NZ_BJYT01000030.1, on the reverse strand, counting down.
CACCATTTTTATCGGCTCCGACAGAGGTCTTTTTAAATCCACTAACAGTGGAAAATCCTGGAAACAACTGCATGCCCCAACCGGGGGCAAAATAGTAGAATCAAATGGGGTACTCCTTGCGGGCTGCCAGCAAGGGATAGTAAGATCGACCGATGAAGGTGAAAGCTGGGCCCTGGTGATAAGTGAAGGGGGCGTGGGCATTAATATAGAACGCATTGAAGGTGGTTTCGCTGCTATTAACTACAGCACCGTTGCAAACACCCGGAGAATACGAACATCTTACGACGGCGGCAACACCTGGCAGGCAATTGATGCAGGATTTCCGGGGCAAGCTATTATTGAGTCACCGTGGCTGCCCATTAACGCCGCTCATCGCCAGCAGGGCGCGTCCGATTCAAGTTGGCGTCCTAAAGAAGCCACCCCTCTGGTGCCAGAGTACAAAACTTCAGTTATCCAGGCTGGTAAAAACTTTTTTTGTGGTCATACCGACGGCATCTATAAGTCTTCAGACAAGGGAAAAACATGGAAACTCGTACATCCTTCCATAAAAGGGAAGATGTTCATATTATCTGTTTCCGGCAACGTGATTTATGCCCTGCAGACGGAATCACACTGTTAAACCCACCCGGTAGTAAAAGATAAATAGGACAGGCTGCAGTACCGTTACTAAGATATCGCATATCTATAGCCAATATTTTTAAGATGAAACTATCCTTAAACAGGTTATAGAAGGTGAAAAGGCAAGGTGCTTATCCCTTATTTTTTGATACGAAATACCTTCTTTAGTAGCACCACAATTTTCTCAACAACAAAGCCGATAATTAACCCGGCAACAGCACAGGTCAGCGCTTTTGCAAACCAAGCCAAAGCCGGCACCTGGTGCAAGGCATGTTCGAGTTCGTGCAGTAAATGACTGGTAAACGGAATGCCGTGGGCAATGATTTCGGCACCCACCCAAAGCATGGCTGCCGTACCAACATAACCTAAAATACTGAGGAAGTGCGGCATAAATTTTACAATGCCACGACCGAGTTTTTGGGTAGCAGGGCCGTATTTAACACTTGTAAAGTGTACACCGACATCGTCCGCTTTAACAATTAACCCAACAAACCCATAGACGGCCACTGTGATAAAAACAGCTACGGCCAGCATTACTACGATTTGGTTAACGATCGGCTGATCAGTTACCTGGCTATAAGCAATGGCTATAATTTCTGCTGACAAAATGATATCGGTGCGAACAGCACTCGTCACTCGTTCCTTTTCCAGTTCCTCTGGCGTAATAACTTTTACCGCCTCACTTTCGGGCTGCACATGGTGGTGCTTGCTAAATAGAGAATGCACCTTTTCGTAACCTTCGAAACATAAATAAGCACCTCCCAACATCAAAATAGGCGTAATCGCCCAAGGGGCAAAATACCCTAGTAACAAGGCCGCCGGACTTAGAATGAGTAATTTATTAATCAGCGATTTTTTGGCGATCTGGAAAATAATGGAAAGCTCACGCGATGGATCCAACACCACGACGTACTTAGGTGTAACCGCCGTATCGTCAATCACAATGCCCGAAACTTTTCCGGTCGTTTTGGCTACTTGGGTTGGCACATCGTCTAAACTCGCAGCACTTGCTTTTACCAAAGCACCAATATCATCTAACAAAGCAAAAAATCCTGAAGGCATATTTTGTAAGTCGCTGGACTATTTCTATTTTAAAAAATGCTGTACTCTTTTCTTGTCCTTATCGGGCAGCAAGTTAGAGATAGCTTTTTGATTAACAAGTCGTTTAGCTAATACAGAATAACTTAAGTAATCTTTAGCATCGTACTAAAAAGCTAGAAAACGAAGATGGAGCTTCGTTGAAGCAGGTCAGTTGCTTGCTTCTCTTGAGAACCAAAACTAAAAGCGAGTACAGTTTGAACGTTTCTGGCGAGGATTTCGAGTAAATGGATATAAGAAGGGGATTGACAAACAAAATGCGGGTGACGGAGATTGCTAAAATTGCGGCTCACTTATTATCTTTTACGTACAAAAACATAATCAACGGTAGGAGGAAACACCATTTTCCAGAATCCGCCAATTCATCGGTTAGCTGCGTTTTCCTTGATTCGTACCAGAGAAATTCTACTTCAAAACCTATTCAATGAAAAATATTTTAAAGGTTCTTTTTACGGCAGAACAAGGCGAGTTAAGATATTATTTAAAGGAAAATTGGAAAAGAAAGAAAACAGCTTACAGGCAACATTATGGAGAAAAGATTTTCTAAATATTGTCAATTACAAATATGGGAATAGTGAGAATGAACTTGTAGCCGACGAAGTTTTTACAGGCAAACCTGAAGACCATCATAGTATTTGGGTTTTTGCCAGAGAAATTCAAAAGTAGAATCACACTTCACATTTAGGGAGCCTGGCAAATACAGAAAAACTTTGCTCCCGGTGCAGCTTTGCCGAGTTTTGTAATTCTTCCAGAACAGCAAAATGAATTAATTTTCGCAATGAAACAGGACAATAATCTCCTGTGTTACCAATAGAAATTTAAAAACCATCAGAAATTAATGCTTATGAAGATCAGGAAACTTTACACGTTCCTTCTGCTAATGCTCTTTGTTGTCTTTGCTAATGCACAAGATAATACCGCTTCAGTAAACGGTGTAGTAAAAGACGAGAAAGGCGCTCCACTTGAAGGAGTGACTGTGCAGGCAATTAACGCTTCCACTAAATCTACTTCCGGTACCCAAACAAATTCATCCGGTACTTTCAGCTTTCAACGACTGCCAGTCGGAACTTACAGTTTTACATTTAGTATGATTGGCCTAAGAACCCAGAGCAGCTCCCGTTACTCCTTAAAAGCGGGTGAAACGACTACTGTAAACGCAACCCTGGCGGACTCATCGCAGTTGCTCGACCAGGTTACCGTTGTCGGATATGGTAGTCAGCGCAGGAGGGATGTTACTACAGCGGTGGTAGGCATGCGGGCAAAGGATATGGAAAATCAACCGGTCAATAATGTGGCTGAAGCCATGGTTGGAAAAATGACTGGTGTGCAGGTTGTGCAGGGTAGTGGACAGCCTGGTACACCCTTATCCATTAAGGTTAGAGGTGTGGGAACAATTACGGCTGGTACGGAGCCGCTGTACGTGATAGATAATGTGCCTACTTCAGCAAACAATCTTAATACGCTGAATACGTACGATATCGAGTCTATAGAAGTGTTGAAAGACGCATCCTCAGCAGCAATCTATGGATCCCGGGGATCGAACGGGGTGGTGATTATCACTACAAAGCAAGGCAAGAGAGGAGCGCCGGTTGTATCTGTAAACACAATGGTGGGTGTACAAAGTGTGGCGCATAAAATTGATATGCTCGACGCTTATGGATACGCATCCCTGGTGAGGGATGCAAGAAACAATGCCTACTCAGATCAAATGGTGTCTAATAATTTGCGGCGGCAGGCAACGGGATTAGCTCCCGTCAATTTCACACTAAATGACGACAATCCTACAAGGTTGATCAACACTGCTAATAACACAAATACCATTATTCCGGTTGAAGTACTTCCTTATCTAAATGGAACTCCCGGTCTTGTAAATACAGACTGGCAGAACGAAATCTACAGGAAAGCTTTAATGCAGGATCATTCAGTATCGGTGTCTGGCGGCTCAGATAATTTACGTTACTATACTTCGCTGGAGTTTTTGAACCAGGACGGCATTATTATCAATACCAATTTTAAGCGTTACGGTGCTCGCATAAACCTCGATGGTAACAAAGGCATTTTTAAGTTCGGACTAAATTTTAATCCATCTGCTACCACTGAAAAAAGGGTAAACAGCGACGGTACCTATGCCAGCCCTGAAGGTGGTGGTGTGGTTGCATCCGCTTTGCATTACTCGCCGATCTGGCCGGTTTATAATCCTGATGGGTCTTATAGCTTTGCCGAAAACTCCTGGAATGGCGACGCAAAAACAACCCTTCCTAATGGCACTGTCGTTAGTGGAAATAACCAGACACAGGCATGGAACCCGGTAGCACTTGCAACTATGCAAAAGTTCAATGTAAACTCTATCCGAATGCTTGGGAACATTTTCGCAGAAGCGGCATTTACGCAAGATCTGAGGTACCGGATTACCGTTGGCTACGATTTGTTTAACTATCGTACCGATAAATTCAGGCCTTCTAACATTCCTGTGGCGAATACAGCAGGTAACCCAGAGTCGGTTGCAACAGGTTCATCAGAAACAGGCAATTCTCTAAACTGGCTGGTTGAACAAACTTTGACTTACAACAAAAAAATTAAGGAACATACTTTCTCATTACTGGGTGGATGGTCTATTCAAAAAGATGATGCGAAAAGCAATTACGCATTTGCTTCTTCCGGGTTCATCAGCAACCAGATCCCGACCTTAAATGCAGGAATTGTTACGGCAGGAAATTCTTTTCAAAGTCAATGGACTCTAGCGTCCGGAATAGCCAGGATCCAATATAATTATATGGGAAGATATTTGCTTACTGCCTCGATGAGAGCTGATGGGTCGTCGAAGTTTGGAAGCAACAATCGCTGGGGTTATTTTCCTTCTGTATCTGCAGGCTGGAGGTTATCTGATGAAGCATTCCTTAAGGACTCAAAGGTTTTTTCAGATTTGAAATTAAGAGCCAGCTATGGTCTGACGGGAAATTTCAAAATACCTAACTATGGGGCCTTAGGTTCATTATCGTACTATGCGTATGTATTTGGGGGAAGCACACCTGGTTCTGTAAATGGGGCAGCACCAAGCAGCCAGCCTAATCCGAATTTGAGTTGGGAGAAAACAGCACAGGCGAACCTGGGGCTCGATGGTGGATTGTTCGACAACAACCTGACTTTCTCATTTGATTACTATAATAGCAATACCACCGACCTGCTGCTAAATGTTCCCGTTCCACTTTCAACTGGCTTTAGTACTGAACTGGTGAACATCGGCAAAGTAAACAACAAAGGGTTTGAAGTGACCCTGGGAACAAGACAAAGACTTGGCAGCCTAACCTGGAATGCATCTGCAAACTTTTCTACGAACAAAAACAAAGTCGTCGAACTGGGTCCGGGCAACGCCGATATTATTAATACAGGTTCTGTAGCAAACGCCTACTTTATCACCCGGGTGGGGCAGCCAATAGGTTCTTACTTTTTGCCGAAACAAGACGGTGTGTTTAAGACACAGGCAGAAGTAAACGGCTATCCTCATTTTATTGATGCGGCAAGCAACTATGATCTGGCAACTTCAAAGCCGGGTGACTTTAAGTTTGTAGATGCAGATGGTGATAAAGTCATTGATCTCACTAAAGACCGCGTCATCGTTGGAAGCTATCAACCAAAATACACTTATGGCTTTGCGACAGATCTTGCCTGGAAAGGTTTTGACCTCGGGGCTTCTTTACAAGGAGTATACGGAAACAAAATTCTTAACCTGGCTCGCAGGTATTTTTATAATCACGAAGGAAACATGAATAATTATGCAGGCGCAGTTAACCGGTGGAAGTCAGAATCCGATCCTGGAAGTGGCCAAAATGTGAGGGCTAACAGGGTTGGTAAAGGACAAAACGGTATTACTTCTTCATGGCATGTGGAGGATGGAAGTTACCTGAGGATTAGAAATATTACTCTGGGCTATTCCCTGCGTGGAAACAGGTTACAAAGTATGGGCATGACCAGGGCAAGGCTTTATGTGAGTTTACAAAATCCGTTCACTTTTACTAAATACCTCGGCTACAATCCAGAAGTTTCCAATCGTACAGCTACTACAACAGCCGGTGAAGATTATGGTGTTTACCCGACTTCGAAAACTGTTTCTGTAGGCATTAATGTTACCCTATAAAATTTCAAGTAATGAAAAATTACAAAAGCTATATATTATTCTTTACCGCCTCAGCTATTATGCTGGGCTCATGCAAAAAATTCCTGGACTTAAAGCCCATTGACTCACCAACCGAAAACAACTTTTACGTAGATGAAAAAGGTCTCCAGGGAGGATTGACGGCTTGCTATGACGCGCTGCAGGATCTTGGCCTTTATGGAAGGAACCTCATTTCCCTCAGTGAAATTCGCAGCGACAACATGGAAGATAACGACCAGGGCGCTAGTGGCGGAGTGCGTTACCAACTTGAGTCTTTTTCTGAAAGACCCGATAATACGCTGGTAACAGAAACGTGGCTCGCCCATTTCAAAGCCATCTATCGCTGCAACGTAGTCTTGAACAGAGCGCCTGAAATAACGATGGATTCCATTAGAAAGAAGCAAATTATTGGAGAGGCTTCATTTCTTCGCGCATTGAATTATTTCAATGCCACGAGGCTATGGGGCAAGCTTCCACTGATTACTAAGCCACAAGCAAGTGCCGATGCAAGAAGTAATACAAGGGCCGATACTACGGCTATTTATGCCCAGATCATTTCAGATCTTACTCTTGCTGTTAATAGTTTACCAACCACCTGGCCCGATGCCCAACGCGGCAGGGCTACCAGCTATGCAGCAAGGGGTTTGTTGGCGAAGGTTTACTTGTACCAGAAAAAGTGGGATCTAGTCGTATCTACTATTCAGCCGCTGGTTGATGCCATCACTGCCGGAACAGTAGTGTCGCTGGTACCACAACCCCTCACCTTTCCAAATGCGATGAAGACCAGCAAAGACGTGCTTTTTGCTGCAAGGTTTCTCCTCGGTGGTGTTGGCGAATCGGCTAACCAGGACAACCGGTTTAGAAATGTAGGAGGCAATAATGCGATCATCCTGCCGCAATCACTATTCGAGCCCAATGATAATAGGAAAGCGCTGGTTGCTCCAACGCCGGCGAGCGGAGAAAGGCCGGTCAAATTCAATGGACCTGCAGTTAATAATGAAACGAGCATGGACATACCCATTGTTCGTTGCGCTGAAGCCATGCTGATTTATGCCGAAGCACTCAATGAAATCAGTTATCCAAATACAGCCGCATTAATGGCCCTTAATGCGGTACGAACCAACGCCGGCCTTACGCCGCTTACAACAGCTACATTAACGAGCCAGGCTAGTTTCCGAACTGCGGTGTATAAAGAGAGGAGGCTTGAACTTGCATTAGAATTAGATCGGTGGTTCGATATCGTTCGTACCGGCCAAATGCCCGCTATATTTCCACTCGTAAATAATTTTAGAAGATATTACCCCATTCCGCAGACGGAAATACAAAATATTACCAACCAGTCAGGGTGGCAGAATGAAGGGTATTAAGCCCGGAACGATGTTAGGCTGAGCTTGTCGAAGCCTCTGCAATCGATTATGAATAACAAAAGCTACTTCGGTAGCTTTTGTTATTTTAGGTCGGAGGCAGGGTTTCAATTAAGCATTGTGGAGTTACGAGGGAGCAAGGGTCAACAACTTGTACCGCGGTCGTAGTTGTCTTGGAGCGGCAGCGCTGCAAGGAATACCCGCACGGGCAGAGAGGTGGAGGGTGTTAAAACATGTGAATAACAGCAAATGAGTTAAAAAATAAGGTTTTACAGTATAGACGAAGAGCGTCCGTCAAACTACAAGCAACTTTCTTTATTTAAATTTTTTTATAACCAGGTGAAGCCGCTCCGGGGAAAGACTAATAGTTTTCATAGCAAAACTTCCCATTTGCATCTACGACCCGGCTCTCCGTAGTGTTCCGCAGGACAACTACGGAGGCAAATGGAAATCCAGACTGTGTCGGTATTTGAAAAATAAACGCTATTGGCATTTGGGAAATTTATAAATTCTGCCACAAATGCATCAAAGCTTGAAAGACAGTTTACCGAACGTTGCCCAGTACTATATTATTTGCCCCGGCTCTCCGTAGTGTTCCGCAGGACAACTACGGAGGCAAATGGAAACCCAGACTGTGTCGGTATTTGAAAAATAAACGCTATTGGCATTTGGGAAATTTATAAATTCTGCCACAAATGCATCAAAGCTTGAAAGACAGTTTACCGAACGTTGCCCAGTACTATATTATTTGCAGTAAGTTTTGCTTTCCATTTGGGAAGTTCAGCATTCTCAACCTCCAGGGTAATAGGGTTTGGCAATGCAATGTTATCATTAGGGCGAACGGATAAAATATTACCCGGAACCACCACAAAATCCTGGCGTACCGGTTGAGGAAAAACACGATCGGTACTTACATAGCCAATGGTATTGTCTTTAATAGAATTATTGATGAAAAAAGCTGCCGGTACCTGTGCAGCATTCCACATACAGCACCCACCCCAGAAACGGTCGGAGCGGGCTCCATTGGAGTACTTACCGCTGCTGATAATTGTATTGTTGTAAAAGTGAATATCGTGCCCACCCGCGATGTTCATACCTGCGTTACAGGTGCTGATTACCTGGTTATTGTATGCATTCACAAACTGTGACATGGTTTCCATTGTGTTCGAACTTGCATCACCGTCGGCCGTTATACCGCTACCTACATAATAATTCGCGTCGAGGGGGAAAGGGTAGGCTCCCTTTATATAGTTATCATGAATAAGATACGGCTCACCGCTTTTGCCACCGCTATTATACAGGTTTATATTGTGTAGCAGGAAAGACCTGTTAGGGAGATTCTCAAACTGGTTCCAGCTAATTTCGCCGCCTACTTTCGCTACCGTATTGAACTGTATTGCCGATCTTTCTTCGCCACCTGTTAAGTCTGATTTCCTTTTGTCAGTGTTGCGTATAATGTTATATCGAATGGTTACGGTAATGACAGCATTAGCGGCCGTGTCTTTATGATCTAACAAAATACCGCCGGTGTGTTCTACAAAATTATGTTCAAAAACCAAGGTATGAGGTCGGTAGTCGTTGAGGACCCGTCCCCATTGGTCATTGAGGTTGGGAGGAAGTCCGTAAAAATTATTATGGTGAATGTTGAGGTTTGTTGCTTCAACACATTTGATCAGGTCTCCTGCTCCAACGATCAGGCAATTTGTAAGTTCTACCGGTTCAGTTGTATATATTGAGATTGCCGGTATTTTTGAGTCGGAGCTTTTGTAGTTACCCGTGTACTTTCCACCGGAGGTGATAATTAGCGGACCTTGAAAGACCGAGTCCGGCACTACTGCTACCGGCTCATCGGGCTGAACAACTTCAATCGGCAAATCTGACGTGCGTTTACACGCCCCTAGAACAACGAGCAGACCAAGACAAGCTAAGAGCGTTACGTATGTAAGTTTCATTAAAAGACGAAATTCAGCTAATATAGGGCAATAAAATGTACTGCTGATGATCTTTTTTGTTGATCAAATCTTCAAACAAATGATCTCTTCATTTTGGGTTTTTCATTCAAAAAAGGTTCAAAGTAGGAGGGCCGCATTAGCCCTCGATATCGTATATTCAATGACATTTTTTCAACTCCTACGTCCATGTTTTTGAAGTTCATTCAACGGTATAGGCACGCGCTGTTATACGGTTTTTCGATGGCGGCCGTGCTTGTATTGCTGCAGGTGGTCGAATACCGCTTTTTGCTACTTAGAAATTCTTTCGAAATTTATATTGCTACCATAGCCATCTTGTTTACTCTCCTTGGCATCTGGCTCGCCAGCAGGCTTATGCGGCCAAAAGTGAAGACGCAGATTGAAACAATTGTAGTAGAGAAAGAGGTGCACGTTGTAGCGACTCCGTCAGCGGAGGTAAACGAAGCAGAACGGGCAAAGTTGGGATTAAGTACCCGTGAACTTGAAGTGCTTGTTTTAATGGCGGATGGGCTTAGCAACCAGGAGATTGCTGAACGGCTTTTTGTTTCACTCAATACCGTGAAAACGCACACGTCGAAACTGTTTGAAAAATTAGATGTAAAGCGACGAACCCAGGCCGTTGGAAAAGCAAAGCAGCTGAATATTATAAATTGATCGTCATACTAAAGCATGAAAACCTGTTGCTGCCGCTAAATTCACCCGAAAGTATGACCCAGCTCTGTAGAATTTTAACCACTTTGCCGACGAAAAAACAAGCACCATGAAAAAAACAGTACTTACCTACGGAATTATTTCCGGCCTTATCGTGACGGCTATTATGACAACCTCTATGGTTTACTACCGCAATAACCCCGGCCGGGTATCAAATAGTAGTGCAATGGTCATCGGCTATCTTTCTATGCTGATTGCTTTTGCGCTTATTTATGTCGGCGTAAAGCGTTATCGCGACAACGAAAACGCCGGGACAATCTCTTTTGGTAAGGCATTCCGTATTGGTTTGCTCATTGCTTTAATTGCTTCAACGATGTATGTAGTTGCATGGGCACTACTGTACAACCTGTACATGCCCGACTATATGGATCGCTATGCAGAGCAAATGATAAAACACGCGGAACCGGGCACTACCGCTGTACAATTAGAAGAAACAAAAGCTGAAATGGAGAGTTATAAACAGCTTTATCGCAGCCCGTTGTATTTCACGCTGATGACTTATGCTGAGATCTTGCCGGTGGGAATGTTGGTATCAATTATCTGTGCCTTTATTCTAAAACGCAAAAAACGCGAAGCAGAGGTAGCCGTAGCATAAAGAGCACCAGTAAAAATTACTTAGCAACGCTTAGCGAACACGTAGGGGGTTAAAAGCTGCGTGCTGTACAAACAGTAAAAGGGTGCGACGCAACAATGGTAATAGTAGTAATTCAGCTCGGCCCAAAAAAACATTGCACCCTCTGTTAAGGGAAAAGTATGAGTCTGCGTTTTACTATGCTTAACAAAACTAGCCGTTAGCCCGCTTTTACGTATTTCCGCCAGTTGTGTTGTTCTTTGAATCCCAAGACTTCACGAATTTTACGATTTGAAAAAAGGGCTTCATTTTCCTCCAAATTACGGGTAAGGGGCACACCGGGAAAAAATCGTTCAGCCAATTCTTTGCTAGGTATAATGGCACCGTTGTGATCGTTTCCGGCATTGAAAATCTGAAAGCCAAGGCCATCTTTTTTTAAGCATAAGTCTACTATCTGTCCAAGATCACGGGCATCAATATAGCAGAAGGCATTTCGGCGACGCACTTCAGGGTTTTTAAAATAAGACGGAAAGAGCTCTGCGTATTCATGCGGTTCAATCACGTTGCCAATACGAAGAGCATAGATATCAAAGCCAGAGCGCCGTTGGAAGGCGCGCGCAGTTTTCTCATTTACAACCTTCGACAATCCATAGCTGTCCATGGGATCAACATCATAGTCCTCCTCCAAAGGCAGCGCATGAGGATCGGTTTTACCGTCTGAAAAACAGATGCCGTAGGTGGTCTCTGATGAAGCAATGACGATCTTTTTAATCCCAAGTTTAACTGCTGCTTCGATCACATTATATGTACTTATGGTATTGACCCGAAAAGTTTCATTATCAGGTTTGATTAAGATCCTGGGTATAGCCGCAAAATGTACTACGGCATCAAATGGTAGTACGCCATTGCCCGGCTCTAACTCATCTAACCCTGCATACGAACTCATCGCATTAAACACCTGTCCGGAATCGGTAATATCAGCTATTAGATTATCAACCCCTGGGTGATTCAAAGGAACAAGGTCTACATTCATCACTCTATGTCCCTGGTCGAGAAGGTAGGGTATCACGTGTTTCCCTGCTTTTCCCGATCCGCCCGTAAAAAGTATTCGCTGCTTTGTCATGTGTTCTCCTGTTTAATAATGATCTTATTTTTTTAATTAGCTATAAAGATCCGGCCTCGATATTTCCACATTATTTTTTATCATTAGCGATGCAAATGTCTATTCTGCAGCCCGGTGTCGAAATTAAAAAACTGATTTCGGTTATGCTTTTATTATTTGAAATAAATCACCTGTCTATTAGAGAGCGAGTCTTTTTGTCAAACAAAAACATCTGTATATTTAAGACTTCCCTGCAGCCCTTATTTGTTTAATAATTTATGATCAACTTAAATGAAGAAAGATAGAATATATGCGCTCCTTTTTTCGAGGGTCTATCCCCTCTACATTAAAAAAGCAGAGGCAAAGGGGCGAACAAAAGAAGAGGTAGACACCGTCATTTTTTGGTTGACAGGGTATGACAAAAAAACCTTGCAACAACAGATTAATAATAAGAATGATTTTGAAACCTTTTTTGCAGAGGCGCCACAATTAAATCCAAACGTCTCGAAGATTACGGGCGTCATTTGCGGGTATCGCGTAGAAGAGATCGAAGACCCCGTGATACAGAAGATTCGATATTTGGATAAGTTGATTGATGAATTGGCAAAAGGTAAAGCAATGGAGAAGATCTTGAGGAAATAAGGAGAACAAGCTGTCGGCCTTGTACCCCGTGTTTTTTGACGTTTCGAACTTTAAACGATTTTGGCAAACAAATGAAAAAACAATAAAAATGAAAAAAGTAACGGGCATTGGTGGTATCTTTTTTAAGTGCAAAGACCCTAAGAAAGTAACAGAGTGGTATCAGAAACATTTGGGATTAGATACTAATTCCTATGGTGCAACCTTCGATTGGTTTGAGGGAACAGATAGTACAAAGAAAGGGCAGACACAATGGACTCCGTTTCCTGAAACAACGAAATACTTCGAACCCTCGGGTAAGGATTTCATGATTAATTACAGGGTCGACAATCTGGAGGCACTAGTCGAAGAATTGAGAAATGAAGGGGTGACTATAGTTGATACAATTGAAAGTTACGACTATGGAAAATTTGTGCATATTCTTGACGCTGAAGGAAACAAAATTCAATTGTGGGAACCGAAGGATTAAGTATAGCATACCTATCGAAAAGGGAAACACTCGCGATCGCGATACCATAAGTTTCGCTGAACTTGCTAAATCTCTTTAAAAAAACGACAGCCGAAATGCTGTCGTTTTCCGTTAGCTGCAATTGGTTATGGCATCGCTTCCCACGGTAGTGAGGAGAATTTCTATTAGTAGGAATGGTCTTGTAGCCCGAATCTTTCCTATAATTCCCCGCAAACAGTCGTTCTGTAGTTTGAATGTTTTATACCTCATTTTCTATAATCATCCCATCATTTTCAAGTCACGTTACTGCCTAACTTCCTTTCGTTTATTTTTGCCGCCTTGTTTTGGTGGGGATTGCCCGCTACTTATGTTTCTACAATGTAAGTAGGGCATATTATTTTCAGTACCAGCTACTATCAATAAAATAATGAATAGAGGTAAAAATTTTCTTTTTTATATAATTACAGTTGGAGGCTTTTTAGGGCTTATTTTATATATTCTGCACAGGGGCACTTTTCTCGAAAATGTGGCTATAACCAACCTGGCTAATAAATCGTTATCGAATTGGAAGCAGTTTAAGGAGACTTTACATCACAACCTTACTCATCCTTTAGCAACCTTATTGTTTCAGATTATTACAATTATACTTGTCGCCCGGTCATTTGGATTTTTATCTAAAAAAATAAAACAACCGACCGTTGTTGGAGAAATAATAGCAGGTATATTTCTGGGACCGTCGGTTGTAGGTCTCTTTTTTCCCGGGGTATCAGAATTTCTGTTTCCTGTAAAATCTCTTGCAAACCTGCAGTTCTTAAGCCAGATAGGCCTTATCCTTTTTATGTTTGTGATAGGAATGGAGCTGGATTTAAACGTCTTAAAGAATAAGGCTAAAGATGCTGTTGTCATCAGCCATGCAAGTATCATTTTTCCATTTGCTTTGGGTATAACCCTTGCCTACTTTCTGTATGGCCGATATGCTCCTGATAAAATAAATTTCATTTCTTTTTCCCTGTTCATTGGCATCTCCATGAGCATAACTGCGTTTCCCGTATTAGCGCGAATAGTGCAGGAGCGTGGACTCTCAAAAACAAGACTGGGAGCTATAGCGATTACCTGTGCTGCTGCAGATGATATTACTGCCTGGTGTCTATTAGCAGGTGTTATTGCTGTGGTTAAAGCAGGCTCAGTGTTTGCTGCTTTGTATACGATTGCGCTTGCTGCAATTTACGTAGTGGTAATGCTGAAAATCATTCAACCATTTCTTAAAAAGTTAGGTGAAAAGTATACTGATAAAGAGTCGATCAGTAAACCTATTGTTGCCATTTTTTTTATAACACTGCTTGTTTCTTCTTACACAACCGAGGTTGTAGGAATACATGCGCTCTTTGGTGCTTTTATGGCTGGCGTAATTATGCCCGTCAATGTTAACTTCAGAAGTGTTTTTATAGAAAAAGTGGAAGATGTTGCACTTGTATTATTGCTGCCGTTATTTTTTGTTTTTACAGGATTGCGAACCCAGATCGGTTTACTAAACTCTGTTGCTCTCTGGCAAACGTGCGCAGTAATCATAGCAATTGCTGTTACGGGAAAATTTGTCGGAAGTGTGGCTTCAGCTAAGTTCGTCGGCCAGTCATGGCGCGACAGTCTTTCTATCGGAGCACTTATGAATACAAGGGGACTGATGGAACTGATCGTTCTTAATATCGGTTATGATTTAGGTGTATTGAGTGCTGAAATATTTGCCATGCTCGTACTGATGGCGCTCATCACAACCTTCATGACGGGTCCTGCTTTAGACTTAATCAATAAATTTTTTCCTGAAAAAAAGGTGGCTGTCACAGCACCCAAAAAAGAACCTACTTCCAACATTTTAGTAGCTTTCAGTACTGCGGTAAAAGGTATTTCATTAATGAAATTGGCCAACCTCTTGTCCCACAAATCTGGTGAAACACCTAATATCACCATGCTTCATTTATCACCCAGCAACGACCTGAACGCTTTCAATATGCAGGAGTATGAAAAAGCGAGTATTGAACCGGTTGCCCTGGAAGCCAGGCAACTGCAGGTACCCATTAATACCTTGTTTAAACCATCGGTTTCAATCAGCAGCGATATCATTCATTTTGCAAATGCCGGCGAATACAACCTGCTCTTAATTGGTATCGGCAAGTCGGTTTATGAAGGGACCTTTCTGGGAAGATTGTTAGGCTTCACATCAAAAATTATCGATCCCGAAAGATTGTATAGTACTATCACAGGTCATGAGAAATTATTTAAGAAGGCTGCCTTTGAAGAACGGGTAACCTCTATAGTAAGGTCAGTCAAAATTCCTGTAGGCGTATTTATTGATAAAGACATTAAAGACATAAAAAAGGTCCTTATCCCTTTCTTTGATATGGGCGACAGTTTCTTACTGGAGTATGCTAAAAAGCTCGTTGCAACCAATGATGCAGCAGTCACAATAGTTGACATATCAGGATTATTAGAAGAAGATGAAATGCTGCAGCAGAACATTCAAAGTATGCAGCAGGCATCCGTAGGATCGCTTGTTGTACTGTCGAAACGGCGAATAGATAAAGAAATATTAATCAGGCAGGAATTATTACTCATCAGCATTGATAGCTGGAAAAAGGCATTTGAAATGCAAAGCAACTGGCTAACTAGTACCCCCAGTGTGTTGATCATGAAAAAGTAGAAACTAATTTATTCCGATAACAGTTCAACGAAATTTCCTAGCTGACTAAGCTCAACAAATCCTCCTTTTTCAAAGCCTTGAAGACAGCAGAATCGGTCTTAATCAAATCCTCCGATAAATCACGTTTCACATCCTGCAGCTTCAAAATTTTCTCCTCGATAGTATCGGGACAAATAAGCCTTACGGCAACAACGTGCTTGTCTTGCCCTATTCGGTAGCTTCTGTCTATTGCCTGGTTTTCTACTGCCGGGTTCCACCATGGATCTACTAAATAAACATAATCTGCTTCTGTTAGGTTTAAACCTGTGCCGCCGGTTTTAAGGCTAATAAGAAATACACGAACAGTTTTATTGTTCTGGAAGTTATTTACTACAGCTTCCCTGTCTTGTGTGCTGCCGGTAAGATACTCGTAGCTAATGTCGCGTGCAATCAACTCTTTTTTGATGAGATCCAGCATGGTCACAAACTGCGAGAAGACCAGGATTTTGTGATCGTCTGATTTACTCTCTATTTGTTCCATCAGCATTTCTATTTTAGCTGAACCACCTCCAAACGATCTTTCTTCTTCTATCAATACAGGCGAATTACAAATTTGCCTTAGCCGCGTTAATCCCCTTAAAACATGCATAGAGCTTTTTGCGATCTCGTCGTTTGTTTCTGCTGATATAAACTCACGAAACTCTTTTTCATAGGTGTCATATACTTTACGTTGCTCTTCTCCTATTGGGCAATACAAAGTCATTTCAGTCTTTTCAGGTAGTTCGGTTGCGACCTGCTTTTTGGTTCTTCTTAAGATGAATGGAGCAACTTTTTGTTGCAGTTCTACTGCCCGTTTAGTGTACTTAAACTTATCTATTGGTATAGAATAGATGTCCCTGAAATATTGTTTGCTTCCCAATAAGCCGGGACAAGCAAATGAAAGCTGGGCATACAAATCAAAAACATTATTCTCGATGGGTGTACCTGTTACGGCGATCTTGTTTCTTGATTGTAACAATCGTACTGCCTGGTAACGTTGTGAGTCGATGTTCTTTATGTTCTGACTTTCATCAACAAAAACATAATTGAATACGTATTGACTTATATGAGTAATTGCATTAACGAGTATTCCGTAAGAGATTAAAACAACTTCATACTTATGAAACTGCTTAACATCTTTTGCCCTGTTCGAACCATCGACAATCAACACCTTAATAGATGAGGCGAATTTTTCGATTTCGGCCACCCAGTTAAATATGAGCGAGGTAGGCACTACGATAAGGCTGGTATTATGTGTGCGCTTTGCTCTTTGCAATAAAATAAAAGCAATGACCTGTATAGACTTACCAAGTCCCATATCATCTGCAAGTACTCCTCCAAAGTTGTTGTCGTCTAAGAAGTTCAGCCAGTTCAATCCGTGCTTTTGGTATTCGCGAAGGGTGGCATTTAATTCAGCAGGAATATTAACGGGTTGTATGGAATCAAAGTTTTCAAACGATTGATGATACAATGAAAGTTCGTGCTTAACCTGCTCATCCAACTGTGCATCTTGGTATAGTTCGGTGACCGCTGCAAAGTTTACTTTAGGTGTTATCAATCCCTCCGGTATCACTTCTCCAGAATTAAAATATGCGCTAAACTTTTCAATCCATTCCTCAGGAAGAATACCAAGGGTTCCATCATCGAGGTGAACATACTTACTCTTATTGCGCACCGAAGCCTGCAACTGTTTCATTGAAGCTTTCTTCCTTCCAAACCGAACATTTATATCTGTATTAAACCAATTGGTTCCACTGGATACCCGTATGGTAATCTTGGCTTTATGCTGATTTAGTTTATTGCCTTTTAATTGGTTAAAACCTAGCACCGTTATGCCCTGGCTTTCCCATTCTTCAAATGCATTTAAAAACCAGTCTTCATCTAAAAAGCGTTCTTTATGCAGATAGAAATAAGGCAGTTCAAACTCAAGCTGTTCTAAAAAATGCGGATGTTGTTTTAGTAACAAGGCAACAAAGTTATTCTCTGCATCTTCGTTACGCTTTACAGCAAATGAATTGCCTTTTTTATCTACACTAAAAATCTGCCGTTTGGTAAGCACCGGTATGTCTGCGCTTCCATACTTCATTACCGGTTCAATCAATACATAATTATCAAGACCTGACAAGTAAACAAACCTTTCTTGCAGCCCGTTAAATTCGCTATGCTCTATTTGCTCTTTAGTGCCGGCTTCAATAAAAGTGTAGTAGATGTTTATTTTATCTTCCAGCTTACTCAAAGTTTCCTGGTGAAACTCCTTGTATTTTGCTTCGTGTATAATCAACCCTCCTTTGTATTGCTTAAACAACTGAACTACCTGCACATAATCAAACTTGCCTAGTAGATAAAGGTTGTCTTTTATCAAAACAAAATAATCATGCTTAACCTCCACATCGTTTAAGTCATACGCTGTACCGCCTGCTTTTATCTCAAGACTGAGCTCATACACATCTTGTTTCTTATTAACAAACAACTGCAGGTCGTTTACTGCCCATCCAACTTTTACAGGCACAATTGATCCTGCAACAACATTCTTCGAAAGTTCAGGATTGTGATAAAAGAAAGAAAGTGTAAGGGGATTTTTTATAACAGCTTTCAATGCATCGATGTCTGCTGCAGATTTACTGGCCGTAGCATTGTTTTGAAATCGTGCAACTCCTGAAAAGAATTTCAATTCATCCGGCTCATTTGTTTTCCAGACAATGTCTAAGGGGTTAACAATCGTTAGCGGGTTTTTTAATTTGCCTGCCTTTGTAGTTGCTGCATTATAAAGCTCTATACATAATTGTTTATAAAACCTGTGCTGCTTTAATACAACAATGAGCTTTTGGTGTGGTGAATCTTTTAATGGCGTAAACTTTTCCTGTTGAAGAATTTGTTCCTGGAAATTTTTTAATACATCTAACTCAGCCATCAATACCGAAGGGTGTTTTCGCTAAGCTACGATAAGTATTATATAGACTATTCAAAGTTGCTTCAGTTCCAGGTTGGATTGCCTTTATGGAAAACCAGCCGTGCGGCATCTAGTTTACAAATCATCCTTACATGACTTCAAATTCTTTGCTGCTAAAAATCACTACCTGTTTCGTTGCTGGAATAACTGTTGCTGCACTGCTATTGCTACTTGGAAATAGTGGAAGTTTGCCATGGTTTCCCCCGGTCGTTGTCTTTTCACTTGTCGGCCTTTCACTACTTGTTGCGCTAATATTTCCTTTTATATGGCAGCTTAAAGAAAAGAAACGCCAGGTTAACTCCGAAAAGGTTTATGGTTTTATATGTACGTTGATACGTTACTGCCTCGCGTTTAATCTCGCGAGTTTTGGGTGGAAAAAGTTATTGGGATTGCAGTTTGTTGTACCAATCGACATTGCCTCAAGACCAATGAACCAGCAATCAGGAGAATGGCTTACCTGGTATTACTTCGGACATTCGGCAGCTTTTGGTTTCATCGTAGCAGCTATACAAATTATCGGTTCTTATCTTTTGCTTTTTCGCCGTACGATGCTGCTGGCAGAAGTGATATTGTTTTCCTTTATGCTTAACCTAATGTTGATTAACATCTTTTACCAGATGAATGCAGGCGCCCTATTGCAATCTGTTGTCATCACCATTGCAATATTGTTTTTAATGCTGCTGGAATATAGAAAGCTTGTCAACTTCTTTCTTAAAGCTCCATCTTACCTGCCGTCAATGCCTTCCGTTAAGCCATCTGTGAAGACAGTGGTACGACTTTCCGCTATCGTACTTTCGTTGCTGTTTACCATGTATCTAAAAACGTCGCTCCATTAGCAACCTTCAGTAAAAAAGAAACAAAGGATTGTGACAGTTTGAACAATTATTCAACACATTTTTAATTAGCCAAAATGACCCTTCTATCTGCGGGTCTAAGGTACCATGACACTACGGTCAGGACTAGTAATAGTGTCGGTCCAAAAAATTCTTTGGCTCCGTCTCCTACCGCTATGTGAGAAAAGATAGCTCCCGACATAGCAAAGAAAAAACCTGCATAAGCCCATTCTTTTAGTAACGGAAGTTTAGGTATAAGCACTGTCACAACTCCCAGCAGTTTCCAGATTCCGAGCATTGTAAGAAAGTAGAGCGGATATCCGAGGTGGGCAAACATGTCTGCTTCTTCTTTCATTTTTAATATCTGTACAACTGCAGTCGATACCATTCCCAACGCGAGCCACGCTGTTGCAATCCAATAGATAATATTATTTCTCTTTGTCATACCTGTTATTTTAATTTGTTTACGACCTCTTGTAAGCGGTTATGTGCCCAATTGATCCCTTGGGCAAAAGGCATCTTTAGTATTTCATCTCTTTGCGCAACTGATCTATACACTAGCTGCATGGTGAGTTTGCTCGTGTCGTCACTAAGCTGTTCAAATTCTAAGTACTCCATCCATGCTTCAAAAGCCGTGTTCTCCATCTCGAACGTTCGAATGATTTTTTGATTTGGATGGAACTCATGAATCACTCCGTTAAAGCCGTGCCTGTTACCCTTAGGATCGGTTGTTTCAAACTGGTAACAGCCGTGCTTTTTGCTTTCGAGTTTCACCACTTTTGTTCCCATCCATTGCTCAACAATGTCTGGTTCTACATACGCTTTAAAGAGTAATTCTAATGGCAAATCAAATTCTCTTGTGATCACTAGTTCTTGTTTGCCGTCTTCAGCCTTAATTTTTGTTTTCTGTTCCATGCTTTTCTATTTTTTGGGTTTGTAGTTTTTCATGATTGATTCTAATTTATTAAACCTGTCATCCCACATCTTCCGGAACGGCTCGATAAAGTCAGCTACCTCTTTCATTTTTGTTGCGTTGATGTGATAGTAAACCTTCCGACCGTTTTGTTCCTGTTGAAGCAACTGGCACTCGGTAAGTATTTGCAGGTGTTTTGAAACAGTTGGCCTGGCGGTGTCGAAGTTTGCAGCAATGGCACCAGCCGTCATTGATTGCGAGGCAACCAACAGAAGTATCGCTCTTCTGGTAGGATCGGCTATGGCTTGAAATACGTCGCGTCTTAAATTCATATGTAGCTATTTGACTACAAATATAAGCGTAGCTATTTGGCTACACTTATATTTTTTTAGTGTTTATAAAAAATTTATTCCTAATTCGAATTTGCTGTTCCAAATACATAATAGAACTGCTTTTCTTTCGTTTACTTGAAACAGGCTTTCCCAAGTTTAATCCTTTTTACACGCTATTTTCAAAACAACGAAATTGAAAACACTACTACTTTTTGTAATGGTCATTGGTGCTGCAGCTTCAGCAAATTCTCAGCAACTTTTATTTAAAGTGAAACAGTCCGCGGAATCTTACAAGAACAACAAAATAGGGAAGTTTGTAGATGCAGAAGTGAATGACACAGAAGCAACTATTTTTTTACAAGACAACAAGGTGATAGTGCAGGGAGCTACAAAGGCAAACTATATACTCGATAAAAAAGCAGTTCAGACAAAAGTGACACATAATGTGATTTCTTATAAATATTCAGGCAAAGACGAAAATGATGCTCCGATTTCATTTGTCTATACTGTAAATCTAAATTCCAAAGAGGCTGTTGTAGAAGTTGAAAACAGTAACTTAAAAAATTACTATTTCGGTTCTTACTCGTCTTCAGAATTAAGTACACAGCGGTAGTAATATTAGGCTAGGGAGGCCACCGACAATCAGGAAAGTTTATCTTTCCCTATTAAAAGATTGTTCGATGACTCACCTATTCTCTCCGAAGATATTACTGGTAACACTACTGTCTATTCTTGTATTCCACCTGCATGCATCTGTAAGACTTCCTTCCATTATTAGCAACCACATGGTGTTGCAACAAAAAAGTAAAGTGGCGCTGTGGGGTTGGGGAGATCCCGGCGAGAAAATCACCATTACAACCAGTTGGAATAATCAAACAATTAAAGTCATAGCCGACGCCACTGGTAAATGGAAAACGTACGTGTCGACTTCCGCAGCAGGCGGTCCTTATACCATCATTTTTCAGGGAACCAACGAACTGAAAATAGAGGATGTTTTATTGGGTGAGGTATGGCTGGCGTCGGGCCAATCAAACATGGAATTTTTTGTAGCGAAGACAAAAAATGCATCTTATACTGGTGTACCTAATTACGAACAGGAGATTAAAGAGGCAAACTTTCCTTTGATCAGGCAAATAGATGTGGCCAATAAAAACGCCGACGAACCGCAGCAGGATTTTAAAGGTGACTGGAAAGTCTGTTCAACACAAACAGTTGATACTTTCTCTGCCGTTGCCTACTATTTTGCAAGGGAAATACATAGGGTCACCGGTTATCCTGTTGGCATCATTAACGCTAGTTGGGGAGGCACAACTGCAGAGTCCTGGACCAAAAAAGAAGTGCTGGAAAGCGACTCCGACTTTAAGGTACTTATTGATAAGTATAATGAACAGGTACAAAATTACCCGGCAGCAAATGAGCAGTATGCCTTAGCACTTGCTGCCTGGAAACAGGATACCACTAAAACAAAACCGACACCGCCCGTTAAGCCTAATCCTGACAAGTCACCTTTCAGGTTGTACAATGCTATGATTGCCCCATTGGTTTCTTATACGCTCAAAGGTGTTATCTGGTACCAGGGAGAAAACAATGCAACAAGAGCTTACCAGTACAGGAAGCTTTTTCCGGCGCTCATTAAGAGCTGGCGTACAGATTTCGACAATCAAAACCTTCCTTTTTATTTCGTTCAAATCTCGCCTCATCGCAGTCAGAACCCTGAAATAAGAGAAGCCCAATTGCTAACTTACAGAACCGTTACTCATACCGGCATGGCAGTGACCACCGACAACGGCGACTCGCTCGATATACATCCCCGCAACAAAAAGCTCGTAGGAGAGCGGCTCTCGCTTTGGGCTTTACGAAATGAGTACGGTCAGAAAAATCTGGTTCCTTCGGGGCCGTTGTATAAATCTATGAAGGTGGAAGGCGCGAAAGTAAAAGTGCAATTTGATTTTGCAGACGGTGGCCTGGTTGCTAAAAACGCAGCTGAACTAACAGAGTTTACGATCGCAGGTGATGATCAGAAATTTGTTCCTGCAAGGGCAACTATCAGCGGAAATGAAGTGGTGGTTTGGAGCGATGCTGTAGCAAAACCCGTGGCAGTACGATTTGCATGGCGCAACATTCCTACACCAAACTTTTATAACAAAGCAGGCCTTCCCGCATCTCCCTTTAGAACCGACAACTGGAAGGGAATAACTGAAGGAAAAAATTGGTAAGGCAGCTGTTACAAAGCCAATCAGAGCCGGTAGCAAGGGTCTTTTGATATGAGTCAACTACTTCAAAGAAACCAACCTTGTTCCTCTATATCATTTTGTTTTAAAGTATTACATTCATACTTTTTACGGGTAGCAAAAGCTTGATGTCTTTGTATTTATCGCCCATAAAAATGCTTAAGTAGTGGTACGTTCACTTACCTCATAAAAATTGTTTGCTGATGAAAGCTGTAAAAAAATATTCTGACAACGGGGTATATTTTAAACTGGTTGATGCACCGGTACCCGGAATTGAAAAACCGTCAGACGTTAAAATAAAGATCGACGCAATTGGGATATGTACTTCAGATATCCATGTACTTCATGGCACCATGACAATGCCGGACGGCAACACAGTGGGCCACGAATATACGGGTACAGTAGTCGAAGTTGGCAGCGATGTAAAGAATGTTGTTCCCGGTGATCGGGTAGTTTGCGAAAATGCAAAAAGTGCCTGTTTTAAATGCAAACTGTGTCTTTCCGGGCATTACGAGTTATGTCCTCACAAGCGTTCCCCGGGTTGGTTTTCTCAGGGCGTCTATGCTGAGTATACGGTGCAGCCAGAATACTGTGTACATAAAATCCCAGTGAATATGGCAAAAGAAGTAGCGGCCGTGGCCGAGCCTTTTGCCATTTGTGTGTACGGTTGCCTCGAGCGCGGAAGGTTCCAAAAAGACGACTTTACGGTCATCTATGGCATGGGCCCGATTGGCCTGTTTACCTTAATTACTTTAGTTGATTTAGGGGCGAAAAACATTGTTTGTGTTGCCTCTACCCGCAAGAATAAAATCCGGTACGAACTATCTGAAGAGCTTGGTGCAATGGCGGTTTTGTTGCCCGAAGATGACATCCCTGCAAAGGTCAAAGAGATGAACGGCGGCTGGGGAGCTGATTGTGTAATAGATTGTTCCGGCGACCCAAATGCCATCAACCAGGGGCTGGGTTTGTTAAGAAAGGGCGGAAAGTTTATAGCGCTGGGGATCTCCCACGATGCCCTCATTCCCTTTGCGTTCAACACCGCTATTTTAAGTGTTATAGAAATGATTTTTTCCGCCACTTCTTCTCATGATGCATGGATAAAAGTGATCGGTATTTTAGAGCGTAACGAAGACAAGGTTAAGAAAGTAGTCACCCATCAATATTCGTTGGACGACTGGGAACTGGCATATGAAAAAATTGCAAACCGCGAAGCAGTGAAAGCTGTGCTGGTAAATGAAAGTGTGTAGAATTGATGGACTTTTGCAAAAGTTTAAGCCGTGCCTTCATTGCTACTAGTATACATCGTTGCGTCGCACTCTTGTACAGGTAGTAATTTCATTCAGCAAAAACAACCATCTCTAACATTGTAGAAACAGCAATAATCACTATCAACAATTTGAACAAAACAGCATTAATATTTGGAGCCGGCAAAACGGGACGAGGCTTTGCCGCTCACCTTGCCTTTCTTGGCGAATATGAAATTGTCTTGATCGATAAAAACGAGCAATTGGTTGCTGACCTTAAAAAGGCAATGCAATATGACATCCAGATTTTAGACAATCCCGAAAAGAGTGCTACAATCATCGTTTCCGCTGTCTATCATATTAATGATCCTTCATGGCATCAAGCCTTTGCTGAAACCGGGCTTGTTTTTACAGCTGTCTTTGGCAACAATCTTGAAGCTCTTTCGGTCGAATTTGCAAAAGCACTTCAAAAAAGATGGAGGGTAAACAAAGAACAACCGCTGGATATTATAACCTGCGAAAACATAACGAATGCGGCAGGTTATCTTAAGCAGTTAGTCTTACATAATTTAAATGAGACAGAGCAAAAATGGCTGTTAGAAAAGGTCGGCTTTTCTGAGTCGATTATTTTCAGAACATGTATTGAAGCAAGCCCGACTCAATCGCCGTTAACAATAAGATCACAGAACTTTTTTGAGCTTCCTTGCGATGGTGACGAGATCAAGGGCCAACTGGAGTTGTATGGATTAAAGCCTTTGAAGAATTTCAAAAATCAATTAAGGCGAAAAATTTATACTTATAACTGCATCAATGCAGTGATCGCTTACCTTGGTGCGAGGAAAGGATATACTCAATTACCCGACGCAGGAAATGATGCAGAAATACTTGAAACAGCCAGGAAGGCAGCAGACGAAAGTTGCCGCGCTCAAATAGCCGAATTTGGTTTCGATGCAAACGAACAGAACGAATGGATGATGGCCGCATTAGCAAAATTTGCCGATAAAAATATTCCCGACCCTATTGAAAGAAATGCAGCTGATCCAGCTCGTAAGCTTGGAAGAGATGACAGGCTAATTGGCCCTGCACTCCTTGCGCTAAAACACAATATCCATCCTATAGGTTTGCTGGCGGGCATCGTTGCTTGCTTTAATTATAAAGATCCCAATCAACCCCGCACCATAACTCAACAAATCAATGAAAAAGGACCTGAGGTTGTTTTAAGAGACACCTGCGGTTTGTCAGCGAATGAGGAACTTTTCAAACTCATTTTATCAGAATTGAAAAAAAGCAGCCCAAATGGTACAAACTAAGGAAAGGGTTGCTTTTGCCACACTCGACATTGGCACATCACAAATAAAGCTTGGTGTTTATTGCCCTTTTCTATCAGACGAAATCTTCCTAATAAACAATTTGCCAAACGACCTGGTTTATGGAAGCTCGGGCGAAGTGCGGGCCGAATACAACAGCATCCGCGAAAAGTCTTTCCGGCTTTTTACCGAATTGGGGGCGTTTTTAAAAAGTAACAAAATTGAAGTCCTTCACATCGGTATCTGCGGTCATGTCTCCAGTTTAATGGAATGGAATAAGGCAACTGGCACAGCACCCGAATTACCGTTTCCAATTTGGCTAGACACTACCAGCTACAACAGCTTAGACGAATATGATGCTGTAATGGGCAGCGGTAAAAGCAAAGAAATTATTGGCACCTTTCTGCCTTCGGGAACCAACTGGTTATTTACCAAACTACTTCAAAGGAAAAAGGCAGGGTTTTCTCCTGATTCAATATTTCTTCAAGTTGGAGATGCAATATTTTTTGAGCTATGCGGAAATTATAAAACTCATTTCAGTTCGCAAATAAGCATGGTCAATTTGAAGAAAAGGGAATATGCCGTGGAGTTGCTGGACTACCTGCAATTAGACAAATCAAGTTTGCCAACAATCTCTTATGACCCTTGCCTCGTTGCTGAAACTCAAACGCAATTATTTGGTTTTCCTACGGAAACTTTTGTTTTCCCGGCCATGGCAGATTTATACACCTCGTTATATGGTTTGCGGTTGCAGGACAAGGAAGGTTTTATGTTGGCCAACACCTCAGAACAGGCTGGTGCTTTTTATCTTCAACAGCCCAATGCCCTACATAATTTTCTAAGCATTTCATTCGATCCCGGCTTTATCAACTACGGAAGCACAAACACAGGTGGCAATGTTTTGAGTTGGTTTTTGACGAATGTGCTAAATAAAAAAATAACGAAAGAGGTTTTGCAGGAGTTGACAGCTAAGGCTGCTGCAATTGATCCCGCAGAAACGCCTGTTATCCTACCATATCTTCAGGGTGAGCGCGCGCCCTTATGGAACAGTAAGCTCACCGCTTCAATACTTGAATTAAATTCATTTCATACCGATGGTCATTTATTTCGTGCTATCCTCGAATCTATCGCCTTTGCAAGAAGACATTGTTTTGAAGAAATTGGTATTGAAGACCTTCAACTTATTAAAATAGCAGGTGGCTCTTCAAAAAATGATTTGTGGAATACGATCAGGGCAAGCGTACTAAATAAACCGGTTGCGGTTGCCGACGAAAAAGAATTGTCAATGGCGGGACTGATATATTATTTAATGGAGTTTACTCAGAGCTCATTTCCCAAGCCGGCAATACATTTCAAGGTCACTGAACCAAACAAGGACTGGCTCAACACATATGATGACAAATACAGGAGGTTTATTCAGTACCAGCAACTGTTAAGATTATAAACGATGAAAAAAGAAGTTTTAATTATTGGTGCAGGCAAAATAGGTCGTGGCTTCGTTGCCCAACTATTTTATAATAGTGGTTATAAACTCTGGTTCCTCGACGCATCAAAAGAAATTGCGCAACTGCTGAATGATACAAAGAAGTATCGCATCGACCTGGCCGGCGAGGAGCAGGATATAACAGAATACATTGAAGTCAAAGGCGCCTTTACTTTGGAAGACCAGGAAAAAGTAGCGGCAATCATTAACAACGTTGACATAATAGTAAGTAGCGTTGGTGCTGGAAATATTGCGAAGGTTACAAGCTTTATTAAAGACTTATTGATTACAAGCAAAAGAGAAAAGATCTTAAACTGGATCATTTGCGAGAACGCAAATAATCCAGCAAAAAAAATGAAAGAAGTGTTGTTGGAAAATGTGACACCCGAATTTGCAGACTTTGTACAAACCCGGCTAGGATTGATTGAGACGCAGGTTTTGAGAACAGGAATGCTGGCAAAGCAAGAAGTGATTGCAAAAGAACCTTTGGCGCTGCGCATGCAAAACTGGTGGACCTTGCCGCTTGATAAGGACGCTTTCATCGGCCCTATTCCGGATGTGAAGGGCTTTGTTCCCAAAACAAATTTTTCAAATGAATTAGTTCGAAAACTCTACACGTTTAATGGCACGAACGGACCGATTGCTTACGTAGGTTGGGCCAACGAATACAAAATACTACACGAGTCGGCTCTGGCTTATCCATCCTTCTTTGCACAAATTCAAGAGGAGGGAGCTTTTGGAATGACACATGAATTTGGGCTTGACGAACAAGAGCAACGTGAGTTTATGGCGCTGGCAATGAAGAAATATACTGACCCGGCTTTGAACGATTTTATAGAAAGAAATGCAAATGACTCCAGGCGAAAATTAGCAAAAGACGAAAGACTGTTAGGCCCGGCTTTATTGTGTTTAAAGTATGGGCGCTTGCCGGTAGCGTATGCAAAAGCTATAGCAGCAGCCTATTTCTACAAAGGCTCCAGTGATGAAGGAACGCGGGCGGTGCAAGAGACAATTGCGCAGGAGGGCATAGAGGCCGCCGTAAAAAAGTATTCGTCTTTAGATGAAACGTCCGATCTGTATCACCTTATTCTTAAAGCTTATAATTCTAAAAGTTTTATCTTTTAGCCCGAGTTTACATCTAACACATAAGCCATATGAAAGAAAACCGAAGGGTGATCGGGTATTCAGTAATTGTCGCCTTAGGCGGCCTTCTCTTCGGTTTAGATACCGCCGTTATTTCCGGTGCAGAGCAACCAATCCAGGCGCTATATAAGTTGAGTAATTTTAAACATGGCTTTACTGTTGCCATTGCTATTATCGGTGCAGTTGTGGGCGCGTTTTCTGCTGGGTTTCCTGCTGAAGTATTTGGGAGAAAGAAAGTAATTATTGCCATCGCCTTCATTTTTACTATCAGTTCTGTACTATGTGCGGTTGCTCCAAACTGGGCTGTTTTGGTCATCTTTAGATTTGTTGGCGGGCTGGCAATTGGAGCTTCATCTGTTGTAGGACCGATGTACATAGCTGAGATTGCGCCGGCAAAACTGCGAGGTCGCCTCGTTGCTTTTTTTCAATTAAATGTCACTGTTGGATTGTTTGTCGCCTACAGTTCAAACTACCTGTTTTCCGGTACGGGAGACAATGCATGGCGCTGGATGCTTGGCATTGTCGCTGTGCCTTCGATCATCTTTTTTCTATTGTCATTAATCATTCCCGAAAGCCCGCGCTGGTTGATTAAGCACAACCGGGTTAAAGAAGCAAGAGAGGTACTTACACATTGCGGAAGATTGGAAATAGAAAAAGAAATAGATGACATTCTTGAATCATTGAAAGTAATGTCTTCAGCATCGGCTGAAAAGCTCTTTACAAAAAAATACTTCAGACCCATTTTATATGCTGTCTTAATGGGGGCGTTTAACCAGTTAGCTGGTACCAATGCAATCAATTATTACGCAACAAGAATATTTGAAATGACGGGTATGAACACAAATATTTCTTACCTGCTTCCCATACTCATTGGTTTGACCAAAGTGATTGTGTTGATTATTGCTATGAATTTTATTGACCGGTTTGGTCGTCGTTCTTTAATGATACTGGGCTCTGTTGGTTTAATCATTTTTATGAGCCTTATCGCCTGGACCTTTTACGGAAAACATTTTGATGGTCCTGGTATCGTGTATTTTCTACTGGGTTATATGTTCTTTTTTGGCCTTTCGGATGGTATTGTTATTTGGGTATTTATTTCGGAAATTTTTCCAAATTCAATTCGATCAAAAGGTCAGTCTCTCGGAAGTTTTACGCATTGGTTTTTTGCTGTTATTATCTCGTGGACATTTCCGGTCGCTATTAATAGTCCGGCTATTGGGCCTGGAAATGTGTTTATGTTTTTCGCCGTGATGATGTGTCTTCAATTATTATTTTCATGGAAACTGATGCCGGAGACAAAGGGCAAGTCTTTAGAACAAATTCAAAAGGATTTAAAAATTCAGTATTAGTGAAATCGAATTGAGGTGTCCTTATAGACGTATCGGTCCTGTAACTTGACTCTCCATATTTTCATCTGTAAAAGCTTTTTATGAGAAATAGATTTATCGCTAGGTTTTTATCTCTGACGGCAATCTGCTTACTAATGGCTGGAGTTGCTCATTCCACCAATAATAAAAACAGGCACACTAAAAAGATCGCAAAACCTCGCATTGCTATTGCGGGACTGGCAATAGAGTCAAGCACGTTTTCGCCTGCACTTACCCTCGAGGAAGCCTTTCATGCGAAGTATGGAGCGGAAGTTTTTACATCATACCGTTTTCTATCTGCCGACTCTCCTCTTCGCAGCAGGGCCATATGGGTTCCCACCATAATTGGTAAATCATTGCCGGGCGGAACGGTAACAAGAGAAGCATACGAATCATTGGTAACAAAAACGCTGGACGCACTTAAAAAAGGCGCTCCTTACGATGGTCTTTATTTCGACATTCACGGCGCAATGAGTGTTGTAGGATTAGATGATCCCGAAGGAGATTTCATCGTAAGAATTCGAAAAGTCATAGGCAAACAAACCATTATTTCTACATCCATGGATCTGCACGGAAATGTTTCATGGCGTCTTGCTGAAAATTCTGACCTGATCACTTGCTATCGTATGGCTCCGCATGAAGATGCGATGCAAACAAAACAAAGAGCTGTTAAAAACCTGCTTGACAGAATTGAAAGCGGAAAGGGAAAGCCTGCATACAAAGCCTACGTTTCAATCCCAATATTGTTGCCGGGTG
This sequence comes from Segetibacter aerophilus, assembly GCF_007991655.1. GTDB lineage: Bacteria > Bacteroidota > Bacteroidia > Chitinophagales > Chitinophagaceae > Segetibacter > Segetibacter aerophilus. The sequence continues at coordinate 8,168 of NZ_BJYT01000030.1, read as the reverse complement.
AAAAGACAAGTACCAGGATAGAACCGGGCAAGAGCATTTACCAGGCCGTTGCGCCTGCGGCAGCTCAACCCGGTATTGTGGATGCAGCTATCTGGATAGGTTATGCATGGGCAGATGAGCCGCGCAACCATGCGGTTGTTATGGTTACGGGTGACGACAAAGAAAAGGTAACGCAAACGGCCACGCAACTGGCGCAACGCTTCTGGAGTGCACGGTCCGAGTTTGTTTTTGTAGCACCAACCGGAACGTTAGCCGAATGTCTCGATAAAGCGATTGCAAGCAATAAACGCCCCTTTTTTATTAGCGACTCCGGCGATAACCCGACTGCAGGCGGGGCAGGTGATGTTACGTGGACGCTGACAGAAATACTAAAACGCCCTGAATTTAAATCAGAGACTGGGCCTTCTCTTATCTATGCTTCCATTCCCGGTCCTGAGCTGGTTAAAGCTGCGATAGCTGCCGGAGTTGGTAACAACGTAGAAGGTTATGCGGGCGCAAAAGTCGACGCCCGGTTTGCCCCTCCTATAAAGCTTTCAGGAAAAGTAGAGGCGATAGAATATGGCGATAAAGATGCAGAAGTCGAAGTAGTTATCAGGGTCGGCAGTGTGCATGTTATCGTAACTCAAAAACGCAAGCCTTATCATAGAGAAGCTGACTTTACAAGACTGGGACTTGCTCCGCGAAAGACAGACATTGTAGTCGTAAAAATTGGCTACTTAGAGCCGGAATTGTACGCTATGAAAGCTGACTGGCTATTGGCTTTGACGGTAGGCGGCGTGGACCAAAACCTAGAGCGGTTGGGATACAAAAGAATTCAGCGACCGATGTTCCCGCTGGATAAGGACATGCGCGATCCGGATCTTTCCGCCAAACTGGTACCATTATCCGGCAAATAAATTCGCTGAAAATTGGTTTTACCTTTCTGGTAAAACGCTGTCTAAATCATCTGAACCTGTAGTTATTATTTTTACCCTTGTACATAAATCTTTCCGTATGAAAATCAAAACGAGTCTTTTGGCAACGATGTTCATTTGCTTTTGCACCATGTGCCTATTGTCTTCCTTCTCGCCAATAAAAGCAGATACCAAAGATATCGTCGGTGCGTGGGGATATGGCCCGCCTGAAAAACGTACCGTTATGATCAATACTGACCGCGTCTTTTCTGTGGCAACTTATGATTTACCTGGTAAAAAGTTTATCAGCTCTTACGGTGGTGCCTGGCGCGTAGATGGTAATAAGCTGGTGAAAAATATCGAGTGGAATTCTAAAGACAGCCTGCAGGTTGGTAAAGAGATAACCGAGGATATCCAGATCGCAAATGGGAAGCTGACGATCAAACAAACAAACGAAACCTGGACCAGGCTTGATGACGGAAAGCCTGGCGCATTAATGGGAGCGTGGGTGATTACGGGCAACTATACCGACGACAAGGTTTCGAAAAGAGCCAGCCCGTTTTATCCGAGACGAACAATGAAGGTGCTTTCAGGTAAATATTTTCATTGGATCGCTTACAATGTTGCCACGAAAACTTTTATGAATGCGGGAGGAGGAACCTACACCACTCAAAATGGAAAGTACACAGAGACCATTGAGTTCTTTACAAAGACTGCTGAAAGTGTAGGCAAGAGTTTGACTTTTGATTACTCGTTTGTGAATGGAGACTGGCGCCATAAAGGGGAGAAGTCTACCGGTGGTCCAATGGACGAATGCTGGTCGAAGCGCGAAACTCTCGAAAAGTAAAAAGTGCAGAACAACGCCAGGAATTTTGTTTTGTTAGTGGTTTGCTGCTTACTCAGTTGCTACGGTGTCGCACAAAATGAGGCTCCGTTCATTGGTTCCATAACAACGGTTCGAACAACTGTTTGCCGGCTTGACATCACATCAAAAAGTAAGCTTAGTATCAACAATATTTACGCTCCTACGAAGGGCTGGCAAATCCTGGCTTTTAAACCGGTCGTTATTGAAAATACAGAAAAGGCCGCGTATGCTTTTTCTCCAATCCCCGTCCATTTTGCATTCAAATCCACATCTGCCATTTATTCAAAATTTATCCAGCTTTTCGAGTTCGCCGCCGAAAAAAATGTGTTCGAAAAATACGAGACCAAGATCACTCAAATGAGAAATGATTTTGAGAAGTACTCCAAAAACAATGTTCCGCTTTATTCATCTATCAGAACAACCGGGGTGGTTAAGGTAAAAAATACTGCAAGGTCAAAAGCAGGAAGGCTTTATGTAGATTTAATAATAACCTTGATCTACCTGCCGGCTACCCAGGAAGAAGTTTTGCAATCACTCGAGGAGGTCAGGCAAATGATCAACGACGAAAATTAAAGCCAGAGCGCGCAGTGACAAGTGTTTCTGCACCCGGTTATTTTAAGTGGTGTCAAATAAAAAATTGGATGGATCAGTAATATCTTTGAACAGTTATGTTTTGTTTACCAGCTACAGCATTCTTCTCAACATCCTTGTGTCACACACTTTTACATTTTTATAATTATTCATCGAAAAACACTCAAACTAAAATTTTTACGCGAGCCATATGAAGTACTTAAATAAGAAACTATCCTGGTCTTTACTATTAGTCATTGCAATTTTTCAAACCGCAGATGCTGCTATCGTAGACACTGTTCAAACCTACAGCCCGTCTATGAAAAAGAACATCAAAGCTGTAGTCATCACTCCTGATAATTACGCCAACGCCACCGCCTTACCGGTAGTGTACCTCTTGCATGGCTATAGCGGTAATTATGCAGATTGGATCACAAAGGCAAAAGGCTTTGAAAAAAATGCGGACTTATACCAGATGATCATTGTGTGCCCCGACGGCAACAATAGTTGGTATTGGGATAGCCCTGTGGATGAAAAGTATAAATATGAAACGTACGTATCAGACGAACTGGTAAAGTGGATCGATGGTAAATACAAAACAATAAAAGACCGCAAAGGAAGGGCGATTACAGGTTTGAGTATGGGCGGCCATGGCGGGCTTTTATTAGCCTTCAGGCACCAGGATGTTTTCGGCGCAGCGGGCAGCATGAGTGGCGGTGTTGACATTCGTCCGTTTCCAAATAACTGGGACATGGCTGCAAGGTTGGGCAAGTATGCGGAGCACCCCGAAAACTGGGAGAAGAATACGGTTGCCAATATGCTCTATTTGCTTACTCCTAATTCACTGTCTTTAATTATCGATTGTGGTACCGAAGATTTCTTTTTCAAAGTAAATGAAAACCTGCACGAGCAACTACAACTCCGCAATATTCCACACGATTTTATTGCTCGTCCCGGCGGACATAACTGGCCTTACTGGACTAATGCCATCAACTACCAGTTGTTGTTTATGAATACTTATTTCAAAACTCCCTTAAAAAAATAATTGTGAGATTGGGCGGGTCTAATCGAATTTATCCTGGCCGCCTTTGAGGCCGAAGCTGCCAATTGATATGCTGATAAAGTGATTGCGACGCAACACATGACTCCATTGAATACGAGTGCTGGTATCAAACAATAAAGGGCTAAAGATCGCGGTACTTTGAACAAATATTTGCAATAAAGTCTAAAGAACAATAATGAATAAAATCAGCCAACTATTGCTGTTACTGGTAATTTCTATTGCGAGTTTCGGGCAGGAGGCTAACTCTTACAAAGTTGCCTCGCCTGATAAATCAACCCTCATGGAAGTGAGAACAGGTTCCGGTGGAAAATTAATGTACCGGGTTTTATACGCCGGCAAGGAAGCCATTACATGGTCGGCAATGGGATTTGTTATGAATGGAATGATTGCGGGCGAGCAGACGGCAATACAAAATAAAACAGGGCAAAGCCACAAGGAAAAATTTGCATGGCCACTTGGAGAAGATGATACGATCACAAATAATTACAACGAGTTAAGGATAGTCTGTACATCATCTATTTTACGCTTTAATCTTATTGCAAGGGCCTATGATGGTAGTGTTGCCTTTCGTTATGACATACCTACGGCAGCCGGTTCTGCAAGCAACACCATAAACAAAGAGCTTACAGAATTTAGATTTTTAGAACCTTTTACGTTGTATCAATACAATCATGAATCTGTGTTTACCCCCGTCACTATAGACACTTTTAATAAGACTTGTGACTTTCCTGCAACCATTACTAATGGCAAGTTATTCGTTAGTATCGGCGAAGGAAACAATGTTAACTACACGAAAGCGGAACTAAAAAGAGGAGCTAATACCAACAGTCTAGCTACGGCTTTTATGAGAGATTCAGCTGTAAAGTTTACCGGCCCTTATCAAACCCCCTGGCGAACAGTGAGTGTTGCTACTTCCGCAGTTGGTTTGCATAAATACAGCCAGTTGTTTTTGAAGCTTAACCCCGCTTCCGCAAAAGGAGTTCCGGCGTGGATAAAACCTGGTAAGCTAATACGCTCCCAACTAAACACGCAAAGCGGATTAGATTGTATCGACTTCGCAGCGAAGCATAGCTTTCAATACATCATGTTTGATGCTGGTTGGTATGGGGCAGAATTTCGGGGCACATCCGATCCGACGCAGGTAATACCGCAAATAGACATGCCTGCAGTTATTCAACATGCTAAGTCAAAAGGCATAGGTGTCATTCTTTATGTGAACTATGTGGGTTTGAAAGCTAAATTAGACACCATTCTTCCTCTGTATAAAAAGTGGGGCGTTAGTGGTTTAAAGTTCGGCTTCGTTGATGGACTCACTCAGGCCGGGCTCACATGGCTTGCTTCGGCGATTAAAAAAGTGAATGATTATGGGTTTATTCTTGACATTCATGACAACTATAAACCTACCGGGTTAAGCAGAACGTACCCTGCGCTGCTAACGCAGGAAGGAATACGCGGTGATGAGAACAGCCCTGATGCTTTTCATACAACCGTCTTACCTTTTACGCGCTTTCTAGCAGGACCCGCAGACTTTACCTTTTGTTATCCCAACTCTAAAAACAGCTTTAGCAAAAACCTCAAAGTAAGTATGGGACAACAGTTGGCATTGTCGGTGATTTATTTCAGTCCGTTGCAGGCAATATTCTGGTACGGGCAACCCGACGATTATACCAACGAGGGAGAGATCGAATTCTTTACCAGGGTTCCTACGGTATGGAATGAGTCACATTACCTGGCGGGCGACATAGGTAAAAATATTAGTGTAGCAAGAAGGAAAGGAAATACCTGGTATATAGGTAACGCGGCCGGTCCTATAGACTGGCGGCAAAACATTTCTCTCAATTTTCTACCTGCAGGCAAAAGGTACCGGGCAACAGTATATGAAGATGATGGACAAGGAAGTATTCGTAAAAGAACTGTCGAGGTAAAGAAGGGAGATAAGCTTACGGTGTCCCTGACAAAAGAAACAGGGGAGGCTATAATACTTGAGCCGATCGCTAAGTAAACAAGCATTAAAACCTTTAGAAAAAATAGTGCGAACAAAAACAAAATAAAAAGCTTCATGCAGACTTTCTATAAACAAAAATTTCTATTGCTATCCTTCTTAATAGTTGCGACAACTTTATCAGCACAACGGCAAGATGTTATTCGTCCGGGAGAAGTGTGGCCCGATAACAACGGCAATCACATACAAGCGCATGGAGGAGGCATTATTAAAGTAGGTAAGACTTACTACTGGTACGGAGAAGAACGGCGTAAAGGGTTGGATACGGGCTTTCGTTACGTAAGCTGTTATTCATCTAATGACTTAACGAACTGGACATTTAAAGGAGATGTGGTTAAAATGACTGATCCGGAAAACCTTGGAAGAAGGTGGGTGCTGGAAAGACCAAAAGTATTCCACAACAAAAAGACGAAGAAGTACGTCATGTACTTTCATCTCGACAACAGCACGTACAAATTTGCAAGAGTTGGCATTGCAGTAAGCAATAAGCCGGATGGTCAATTTACTTATGTCAAAAGCTTTCGTCCCCTTGATTATGAAAGCCGCGATATTGGTCAGTTTATTGACGACGACGGAACCGCTTATCTTGTTTTTGAGGATCGTCCTTTTGGATTTCGCATCGCAAAGCTCTCAGACGATTATATGAGCTTAGAAAAAGAAATGAGCCTGATAAAAGCACATATGGAGGGCGGTGCGATTGTGCATCATCAAGGATTGTATTATTCCATCGGTTCGGCATTGACGGGTTGGAAAGCGAACCCTAATAAATATTCTACTGCGCCTACCTTGGAAGGTCCGTGGACAGAGTTCAAAGACATTGCTCCACCTGAAACAAATACTTACGGATCTCAATCAACGATGCTAATAAAAGTCACGGGTAAAAAATCTACTACGATCATTTTTATGGCAGATATCTGGAAACCGGCAACGCAATGGGACTCCCGTTATATCTGGATGCCATTAGAAATTGGCAATGGCAAACTATGGGTACCCGAACCCAAACCATGGTCAATAAACGTAAAAACGGGTGAGTGGAAATACGCCGAAGCAGTTGGGGCAAGTAGATAAAGATACTTGTACAAGGTCAACTACTTTTGGCAACGTCTCTCGCAACCATACGCAAGTCAACCAACGGCTATCTAACAACAGTTATTGCATAAGGGACATCAGCTGGTGGGTGCCAAGCGAAGCGACGGCATTCAAAAACATGCGTAGTAGTTTTTGAAACAAGCGGGTGGAGTTCCGTTGCAATAACGAAGCCCAGCGGCTTGAGCTTTAATATGAGTTCAATCAAGTCTTACAACGCTCTCTACCATTTCATCTTAATCACCTGCGACCCTGCCAGCAAAAATGCACCGGCTCCATATACTTCCCAACTTTCTGAGCTGAAGTTTTTTTGAGGATCGGCACCTATCGGCTGCACCCATCCAACCCGTCCTTCAGGTGATAGTAGAGTATTCAAAGCCTCCCAGGCTTTTTTAACTATGGGCTTGTATTTTTCTTTGTTCAGTATGCCCTTGTTGATACCCCATGCTAAAGCATAGCAATAAAAACCGGAACCGCTTCCTTCACCACCGGGATAAGACGCGGGGTCCAGAAGACTGGCTCTCCAAAGCCCATCTGCTTGTTGAAGTGTGATAATTTTTTCAGCCATTTCACGATAAATGGTCAGGTAATATTCACGGTTTGGATAGTTCTTAGGCAGTTCGTCTAACAGTCGTACAAGGCCGCCCATTACCCAACCGTTTCCGCGGGACCAAAATACCAGCTTGCCATTCTTTTCACGTTTGCCTTCACCCTGCTGGTTGATGAGATAGCTTGCATCACGAGCAAAAAGGTGTTCGTTTTTGTTATAAAGCAGGTCGTACGTCTGCCTAAAAAGAGAGTCATTGAATGTAAAATAAGATGGATCTTTTAGGGTAACGCCTAATTTGGCAAGGGTAGGCGGAGCCATAAAAAGTGCATCGCACCACCACCACGTGATGTTGTGGTTCTTCACCTCCCGGCCTGGAACCGTACGCAGTTTTTTCACAGTGTCAATAGTGGCCTGTATCATTTGGCGATCCTTCTTCATCCTGTATAAATCAATGTAGGTCTGGCTGATGGCGATATCATCCGCATGATCATAACGTGCTCCCGGCCGCCAGTTAGTTCTTTCTCCCAGTGCCATCAAAGAGTCGAAAATGAGTGTGGATTTAGTGGTTTCGTAAGCAGCAACCACCCCGGCATAAAAAGCACCGTTTGTCCAGTCCGTAGGGCTATGTTTTGGGTTATTCAGTTGCCACTGCGTCACCTTGAGCATGTTTGCTTTTATATTATTCTTGTTAAAGACATCATTGCTTTGTGCTTGGAGTGTTATTGGCTGCATAGCAAAGAACAAAAACACCAAGGTTAATAAAGCCAAAAAAGGATTAGACCTCAAAGAATAATTAAATACAAGCTGTTTTTTCATATTAACAAAAACCGTTTAAATTTCATTAAAAGCTTCAGTAGTTATTTACGGATGCAAACATAGTTACAATGAGGGAATTTTAGGGCCGCTGAGGTGATGGAGGTGAGAGAGTTGTAAGCGGTAGGTTGTAAGTTGTAAGTGGTAAGTCAAAAGTCAAAAGGCAAAAGGTAAAAGGCAAAAGTCAAAAGTCAAAAGTCAAAAGTCAAAAGTCAAAAGTCAAAAGTCAAAAGTCAAAAGGCAAAAGTCAAAAGTCAAAAGGCAAAAGTCAAAAGTCAAAAGTCAAAAGTCAAAAGTCAAAAGGCAAAAGTCAAAAGTCAAAAGTC
>NZ_BJYT01000029.1 GCF_007991655.1 Segetibacter aerophilus | reverse complement strand
AACGTTTAAACTCCAATTCCTAATTTCATTTATTCTTTTTTATTCTTTTTAACAGAAGAAGAAAGAAGAAAGGATTTAAAGTGCTACAGATAACTAGCTTAATTAAATCCTGCCAAACTTCTTATAAAAAATTTAAAAAGAGGTTAAGCAACTGTAATTGATAAAGAACTTCTACCCGTTTTTTAAATTCGGAGGGCGAAGGTATAAGTAATCCTTCTTCCACCCAAGAAAATTTAGAAATTAAGCTGCTTTTATATTTCTTGTTGAAAGAACTAAACTGCCACTAAATCCGCTGACAAAAGTAAAATACCCTTGTGTTACTACAAAAAGCGTGATCTTAGAAAAAAGTTAAGGTGTAAGGACTAGACTGAGATGAAAAAACTAAAACAGAATTGAGCTTGGGTCGCTTAAATCCTATTTTAACATCACGCGCATCCCAAAACTAAGAGATTATAACCTTTCAATTGTAAAAGGCAATTAACAAAAGATTTATTATTAATCTCAAAAGCCTTTCATTAACTTCCTGCTTACAAAATAACCTTCTCTTTTTCAACCAACTACGTTATGGAACCTCATTCCCGATTGCCGCTTAGGTTTATAGGCGGACTAGCATTTGCATTGCTTACACTTTTGTCTGCCTCGTGTAACAATAAAAAGAAATTCACCAGAATAGATCCCGAATTCAGCAAGTATATCGAAGCTTATACTTCGGGTGCTATCTCTAAGAAAAACACGATACGAATTCAGCTTACTTCCGATGTTTCTACTGCGCACACGCTTAATGAAACTATTAAGGAAGACCTGTTTAAATTTTCTCCTTCAGTTGATGGAAAAGCGTACTGGACAGATGAACGTACAATTGAATTTAAGCCGGAAAAAGACCTGAAACCAAACGAATTGTACGAGATAAACTTTGACCTCGCAAAGGTTAGAAAGGTGCCATCTAAATTTAAAACATTTACGTTTAACGTACAGGTGATAAAGCCATCTTTGCAGGTGGTAGAAAATGGACTGCGTGCAGTGGATAACAGTAAAGACCAAATGACTTATTCCGGATCTGTTTTAACAGCAGATGTTGAAGAAAGCCCGAAGATTGAAAAGGTAATCAAGGCATCATACCAAGGTTCCGATATAAAAATAAAGTGGCAACATAATGAAGCATCTAAAGCGCATGACTTTATTGTATCTGGAATAAAGCGCGCAAATGATGCACAAAATTTAGTGCTACAATGGGATGGAGATGTGGTGAACATTGACCAAAAAGACAAACGTGAAATAGCCATACCGGCGGCTGGCGATTTTAAAGTATTAGGCGTTCGTGCTGTGCAGGAAGCAGAGGAATTTGCATTGGTTCAATTTAGCGACCCCGTCGCTTTTAACCAGGACTTGAAGGGATTGATTGCGGTTAGCGAACAAGAAGATATCAGCTACACGATAAATGGAAGCGAAGTAAAAGTATACGTGGCCAACAAGCTTGATGGCAACTATAAAGTAAACATTAATGAAGGCATAACCAACGAATGGGGAACACGCCTTGCCAAATCTTTTACATCAAATGTATTTTTTGAAAACCGTCTTCCCTCTGTACAAATACATGGAAGGGGAACGATATTACCAAACAGTTCAGGCAGGTTGGTGTTGCCTTTTGAAGCAACAAACCTAAAGGCGGTTGACGTTTCTATCATTAAAATTTATGAAAATAATGTTGCCCAATTTCTGCAGGGAAACGATATGAATGGAGAGAATGAATTGCGGCAGGTGGCAACTCCATTGGCAAAGGCAACGGTAAGGTTGGACGATGACCAAAGTCTGAACCTTCATAAGAAAAATCGGTTTGCATTGAATATAGACAAGTACATAAGAACAGAACCCGGAGCAATTTATCGCATCAACATTGGCTTTAGGCCTGACTACTCGCTATATACGTGTGTGCCTAAACCAAAAAGGCAACGGTCAACGCTTGTTGTTGATTCTGTAGCTGTTCCCGCCGACGATGAGGAAGAGAATATGAATGAAGATGAGGAGTATGAATATTCTTATGCATCTCATGAAAGTTCGCCTGATGACGATGATGAGTTCTGGAGCAGGTATGACAGGTATTATCCTTACGGTTATAATTGGAACCAAAGAGATAATCCTTGCAGCAAATCATATTTTAATAAAGAGCGTTTTGCTAGCAGAAACATACTTGCTACCAATATTGGCCTCACAGCAAAAAAAGGAAGTGAAAACTCGTTAGTTGTAGCTGCTACAAACATACTATCGACAGAACCAATGGATGATATTGAGCTGGAAGTATTGGATTATCAAAGGCAAATAGTTGGGAAAGGCAAAACTGATAATTCAGGTATGGCGACGCTTGAATTGAAGAGAAAACCTTATTTGTTAATTGCTAAAAACGGTGAAGAAAAAAGCTATTTAAAATTAGATGATGGAACGGCATTGCCACTTAGCCGCTTTGATGTAAGCGGGGCTGAAGTGAAAAATGGAATCAAGGGTTTCATATTTGGAGAGCGAGGTGTTTGGCGACCGGGAGATAGTTTGTACTTGAGTTGTATTATTGAAGACAAAGCAAATAAACTGCCTGAAGAACATCCGATTGAAATGGAGTTGTATTCACCAACAGGACAGCTTTACAAAAGAGTTGTTCAAACAAATGATAAGGATGGCTTCAATGTTTTTAGAACAGCAACCGATGCTGCCGCTCCAACCGGAAACTGGAATTGTAAAGTAAAAATCGGTGGAGCTGTTTTTGAAAAGAAACTGAAGATTGAAACAGTGATGCCAAATCGTTTAAAGATTGATTTAAATTTTGGCAATAATCCTGAATTAGGTAAAGGCGTTACAACGACAGGAATACTATCAGCCAAATGGTTATTTGGGGCAACGGCTAAAAGTTTAAAAGCCAGAGTTGATGCGCAACTGTATAAAAGCAAAACTTCTTTTCCAAAATTTGAAGCATTTACGTTTGACAATCCAACGGCTCATTTTGAGTCTCAAAGCAAGACCATCTTTGATGGTTCGTTAAACGAAGATGGTACTGCAACGGTTAGTCCAAACTTCACTATAACTACAGAAGCTCCTGGTGTGCTAACCGCTAATCTACTCGTTAAAGTCTTTGAACCTGGAGGCAATTTTAGTATCGATAATGTTGCATATCCTTACCACCCTTACAATACTTATGTTGGATTGAAAGTGCCAGAAGGAACGAAGCCATGGGGTTATTTAGCTGCCGGAAAAAATCAAACAATAGACATTGTAAATGTCGATACAAAAGGACGTTTGATTGGTGGTACAGGAACAGCAGAGGTGGAGCTATATAAAATTCAATGGCGTTGGTGGTGGTACAATAGCAGCGACCAGCTAAGCAACTTTACGCAAGATGAATACAACAAGCTGATAAAGAAACAAACTGTTCCGATTGTAAATGGAAAGGCGGCTTACAACTTCAATATGTCTTCGGATGATTGGGGTAGATATTTGGTGTTGGTAAGAGATACAAAGAGCGGACATGTAACTGGTCAAACCTTTTACATCGATGACCCTTACTGGCAAAACAGGGATAACAAAGACGACCCTTCAGCCGCTTCGATGTTGTCATTTACATCCAACAAAGAAAAGTATGCGACAGGTGAAGAAGTGATGTTAAGTATACCCAGCAGCAAAGGTGGAAGGGCATTAATCAGCATTGAAAGCGGAAGCAAAGTACTGAAAACATATTGGGCGGAAACACAACAGGGTCAAACGAAATTCAGCTTTAAAGCTGAAAAGGAAATGGCACCGAATGTATTTGTAAATGTTAGCTTATTTCAACCGCATGCACAAACCATTAATGATTTACCGATAAGAATGTATGGTGTAATTCCGGTAATGGTTGAAGACAAAAATTCGTTGCTAACGCCAGTTATAAAAATGGCTGATGTAATTAAGCCCGAACAATCAAACAGTATTACAGTCTTTGAAGCAAACGGCAATGATATGAATTACGTGATTGCTGTTGTTGATGAAGGCTTGCTCGACCTTACCCGTTTTAAAACACCTGACCCGCACAAGGCTTTTTATGCCAAAGAAGCACTGGGTGTGAAAAGCTGGGATTTGTTTGATTATGTAATAGGTGCATGGAGCGGAGACCTCGAAAGAATCTTAACGATAGGTGGTGATAGCGAAGCGGCCGACCCCGGCAAGAAAAAGGCAAACAGGTTTAAACCAATCGTTCAGTTTATGGGACCATTTAAATCAAATGGAAGCAGTAGAACACACACCTTTACTTTACCTGCTTATATGGGAAGTGTTCGCACGATGGTGATCGCTGCAAATGAAGGCGCTTATGGTTTTGCTGAAAAAGCGGTTGCAGTAAAGAAGCCATTAATGATGCTTGCGACGATGCCGAGAGTATTAGGTCCGGCCGAACAAATTAAAATACCGGTAACTGTTTTTGCAACAGAAAATAATATTAGGAATGTAAGCCTAAGCATTCAAAGCAATCCCTTTATTGAACCTGTTGAAGCAACAAGCCAAACGGTAGCGTTTACATCAACAGGTGAGCAACAGGTTTATTTTAATGCAAGAGTGAAGTCTGCAACGGGAATAGGAAAAGTAAAGCTAATTGCAACAAGCGGCAAGGAAAAAACAGTGTATGAAGTAGAGTTGGATGTAAGAAATCCGAATCCACCTATTACAAGTGTTACTGAAAGAACATTGGCAGCTGGACAAAACTTCAACAGTAATATAGCTGCCATAGGAACAGGAAACAGCAACCGGGCGGTAGTGGAAGTATCAAGTATTCCGGCTATTAATTTAGAAAGTCGTCTGCAGTATCTTATTCAATATCCTCATGGATGTATAGAGCAGGTAACTTCATCCGTCTTCCCTCAATTGGTATTGAATCAGTTGATAGAATTGAATAATCAACAGAGAGCAGAGGTTGATGCAAACATCAGGAGAGGGGTTGAACGTATTAAGACTTTCCAGGCAAGAGATGGCGGCTTTAGCTATTGGCCTAATGAAGCGACCAGTGATGAATGGGGAACGAATTATGCCGGTCATTATTTATTGGAAGCAAGCGAAAGAGGATACAATGTTCCCGCAACAATGCTACAGCAATGGCGGGGCTACGAAAGAACAAAAGCCAATGCATGGAACCAAACAAGTGCTCCGTATTATGGTGGCGACCTTGTACAGTCTTACCGACTCTATTTGTTGGCGTTGGCAAAAGCACCTGAATTAGGTGCAATGAACAGGTTAAAAGAATACAAGTTTATTACACCAGAAGCAAAATGGAGACTGGCGGCAGCCTATTATTTAGTCGGACAAAATGGAGTCGCACTACAAATGATCAGCGGCCTTCCAACCAATTTTTCACAGCGCCCTTCTCCCGGTATGTCTTACGGCAGTCAGTTAAGAGACCAGGCGATGGTATTAGAAACATTAACGATTATGAACCGCAAAGCAGAGGCTTTGCAACTGGTTCGTGCAGTAGCAAATCAACTATCGAGGGAAAGCTGGTACAGTACACAAACAACAGCTTATTCGTTGATAGCTATCAGTAAATTTTGTGGTCAAAATAAAAGCGGAAGTAAGATTATTGTAAACGGAAATATTGCAGGTAAAAACATCAATATTAACAGTAATAGCAATATTGTGCAAGCGCCGGTTTCCTTCACCAATGGTAAGGCAAATATTAATATCAGCAACAAAGGTAGCAATGTGTTGTATGTAAGAATTATCAACCAGGGACAGCCGGTTACGGGTGATAGTTTAAGTGTAAAAAACAATCCAAATGTTCTCGCTATGACGGTAAATTATCTTACAAATACCGGAACACCTTTAAACCCCGTAACGATAAAACAGGGAACCGATTTTGTTGCAAAAGTGACTCTTAGAAACACAGGTCAAAGAGGAAGCTATAGCCAAATGGCGTTGTCGCAGATTTTTCCAAGTGGATGGGAAATTTTGAACACAAGAATGTACAATAGCGAAGGTACTTTTAAGTCATCTTCCTCGGAATATTTAGACATACGAGACGACAGGGTGTATCACTATTTCGATATCCGGCAAAATGAAACGCTTACTTATTATGTACAATTAAACGCCGCTTATACCGGCCGCTTTTACTGGCCTGGAACATTGTGTGAAGCAATGTATGACAACAGTATCAGCAGTGGCGTAAGCGGAAAATGGGTAGAGGTGGTGCAGTAAAATCTAAGTAAGTGCTGGACTGATACTTCTAGCTTCTAATAAATTTAAAACTTTTTTGTGCTAAGCCGAATAACTTCTATTATGCTTCTCTTGCGTCGCACTCTTGTACATTTTTTTCACTTTGCAGAAAGCAACTTTGGCAAAAATGATGCTGCAGTAGAATAAATATTGGCAGTACAAGGGAGTGACACAACGATGTTGCAAGGAGTACAATTGCTGGCACCAAAAACAAGCGGAGGTCAAATAGGTATTTTTAATTGAAGGCTGTGAATAGGACAATCGGGAAAATAAAATCCGTTTTAAAAAAAAGAAAAATAACAATAGCCGTTGCAGCGGTCTTGCTACTATGGTTTGCTTTTTCATTACCGAAAAAACTATTTGACAAACCAACTTCATTTGTATTAGAAGACGCTGATGGAAACTTATTATCAGCAAGCATCGCAACAGACGGGCAATGGCGCTTTCCGTACAACCAAGCCGTTCCTGACAAATTCTTTAAATGCATAACCACCTTTGAAGACAAACGTTTTTCCTATCATCCGGGCATCGACCCGATTGCATTAACACGAGCCATTTATCAAAACCTAAAAGGCAAAAAAGTAATCAGCGGCGGAAGCACGTTAACGATGCAGGTGATAAGACTGAGCAGGGGAGAAAAGCGCAACCTATGGCAAAAGTTGCTCGAAGGAATTTTGGCAGTAAGGTTAGAATGTTTTTACAGTAAAAAATCAATTTTAGCAATATACGCCAGCAATGCTCCTTTCGGGAGTAATGTAGTGGGGTTAGACGCGGCTGCTTGGCGCTACTTTGGTCGAAGCGCTGACAAACTTAGCTGGGGGGAAATGGCAGCGCTAGCCGTTTTACCAAACGCACCAACATTGGTACATCCAGGTAAAAACAGGCAAACACTTTTACGTAAAAGAAATGAACTGGTAGATAAACTTGTTTCTAACAAAACAATTGATGCAACAACAGGTGAACTTGCTAAAATGGAACCGCTGCCTGGTCAGCCATTACCGTTACCACAACTCGCTCCACACCTCTTAGATAGGTTCAAAAAAGAATATAAAAAACTACATGAAGAAAATACAGAACTGTCAACACGGATAACTACAACGGTGCAATCAGATTTACAACAAAGCGTTACGCAAATAATCAACAGGTACCAAAGTAGCTTCAGGGGAAACGGGATAAACAACGCTGCAGCGATGGTTATGGAAGTTGAAACAGGAAACGTATTGGCTTATGTTGGCAACGTTTACAATCCGTCTGACCCTGAACTTGAAAGTCATGTGGATGTACTTGCCTCTCCTCGTAGTCCCGGCAGTACTTTAAAACCTTTGCTCTTCGCCGCCATGCAAACTGACGGATTGATATTGCCGCAGCAACTTGTTCCCGACATTCCTACTCAAATTGGTGGCTATACCCCTCAAAATTTTAACCTCGATTACGACGGAGCTGTCCCTGCCAATCGGGCCTTAAGTCGAAGCCTGAACATTCCGGCAGTAAAGATGCTACAACAGTACAAGTACCAGCGCTTTTATGACGTGCTGAAACAATGCGGCTTCACCACTCTAAAGCAGCCTGCTGACCATTACGGACTCAGCCTGATTCTTGGCGGATGCGAAGTGACTCCATGGGAACTTGCAGGCGTATACAGCAGCCTCGCAAGAACCTACAATAATCAAAGGAAAAACAATGGGAAGATGATTGGTGACGATTGGCGTATGCCCAAATATTTTGAGTCACAAGCTGCAAGCCACAAGCTGCAAGCGAAGAACAAGCCAACTTCAAACAAAACGACACAGGGATCTCTGTCATCAGTTATCACTCAACCGTCATCTCAAAACTCAAAACTCAAAACCCAAAACTCCCAACTCCCCTTCGACTTCACTTCCCTCTGGCACACGTTCAACGCAATGCAGGAGGTAATGCGACCCGGCGAAGAAGGCCTTTGGAACCTCTTCAACTCAGCCCAACGAATTGCTTGGAAAACTGGAACAAGCTTTGGATTTAGAGACGGGTGGGCGATTGGCTTAACTTCAGAATATTGTGTAGTTGCATGGGTGGGAAATACTGATGGGGAAGGGCGTCCTGAACTCACAGGCATTAATACGGCTGCACCTGTTATGTTCGATATATTCCGTTTGTTACCGTCAACACCATGGTTTGAACCTCCTGGCCACGATTTTACTTATTTACCAATATGTCATCAAAGCGGTTACAAAGCAGGCCCGGACTGTAACGACGTAGATACGATGATGGTTAGCATAAATGGGAAAAATGCTACATTATGCCCTTTTCACCACATTATTCATCTTGACCATACCGCAACTTACAGGACAAGCGAAGGCTGTGAAACTCCCTCTGAGATGGTACACAAAACTTGGTTTACCCTACCTCCTGCAATGGAGTACTATTATAAAGCTAAACACCAGGACTACCAACAACTGCCGCCCTACTTGCCTGGCTGTAATCCTAATATAAATAGGCAAATGGAAATGATTTACCCGGAACCTAATGCCGTCATTTATGTTCCGATGGAAGTAACCGGTCAAAAAGGAAGAACTGTATTCAAGGCTACTCATCGCAATGCGAATGAAAAACTCTACTGGCATCTTGACGACAATTACGTTGGTACAACTCAACAGTTTCATCAGTTAGCAGTAAATCCCTCGAAAGGTTCTCACACAATTACTATTGTTGATCATGAAGGCGAAACAATTACAAGAAGTTTCAAAATTTTAGAAAAGGAAAGACATTAAAAAAGGCCATCACTTACTATTTAAATAAGTTGATGGCCTAAGAGAACTAATAATGGTAGAAGTCTAAATACTGATAATAATTCTAAAAAAAGATGACATCCCAAATAGCAGGATAAATACAAGAAAGACGTTTGTCAATAAATTTTGTCTTTTTCTCCAAATACGTAAATCTTTGCTAACTGTCATTTTCAAGTCTACCCTTGAAAACCTTAAAAACCTCACTGAGTCCCACTCTTTTTCAACTTTATAGTACAAGACAATTTTCATAAAAAAAGAGAATACTCCGAGCCCAAGCAAAAGGAAGTTTAATTGAGTAATATAATTGTTCATATTATTCATTTTTAAAAATTTTCTATTAAACGAACCTATATCCAACTTTATTCTATTGATACTTAAATTTCTATTACAATCGGCTTAAGTAATATTACTCCCACTAATATGAGCTCAAATTCAACTGGTAGAACTTGCTTTCCAGCTTAAAAACTAGTGAAATTGTTAACCTAGATCTTTATAACACTATTACAATTATCCAAACTATTGTCTTGCTATCTTTACCCGTTATGGCAAGAATTATATCCGAAACAATAGAAGTTGCTGAAGCGGAAGAACAAATAGAAGTGTATGGCGCAAGGGTTCACAACTTAAAAAATATTGATATTTCAATTCCAAAAAATAAGTTGGTTGTTATTACCGGGGTTAGCGGAAGTGGTAAATCTTCTTTAGCCTTCGATACCATTTATAACGAAGGTCAACGCCGTTATATGGAAAGCTTTAGCGCCTATGCAAGGCAGTTTATTGGTGATATGGAACGACCTGACGTTGACAAGATAACCGGCCTTAGTCCCGTTATTTCCATTGAACAGAAAACGACTAATAAAAATCCAAGATCAACAGTTGGAACAATAACAGAAGTCTATGATTTCCTTAGACTATTATTTGCGAGGATTGGTGAGGCATACAGCTACAATACCGGTAAGAAAATGGTTAAGTGGAGCGAAGAAGAAATCGTCGAAAACATTTTTTCAAAATTTAAGGATAAGAAAATAAGCTTGCTTGCTCCGCTTGTCCGTGGACGGAAAGGCCACTATCGCGAGTTGTTCGAAGATGTGAGAAAGAAAGGTTTTTTAAAAGTTCGAATCGATGGAGAAGTAAAAGACCTGAAAGAAAAAATGCAGGTTGACCGTTATAAGATTCATGATATAGAATTAGTAATAGACCGGTTACAAGCAACCGACGACATGAAAGTGCGTCTAAGCCAAAGCGTGCAGAAGACTCTCCAGGTTGGTAAAGATTTAATGTTTTTGCTGATAAACGACAATGATACAGTCGTTCAATATAGTAAGCAGTTAATGTGTGAAGACACAGGGCTGAGTTATGAAGAACCTTCACCAAATGCATTCTCGTTTAACTCCCCCTATGGTGCATGCGTCTCTTGCAAGGGACTTGGAAGCGTTTACCAGATAAACATGGACGCGGTAATTCCGGATAAAAATAAAAGCATCAAAGAAGGCGCCATAGCTCCTTTGGGTGAAGAGCGCGAAGCGTTTATTTACAAGCAAATCGTTCAGTTAGGCAAAAAGCATAAGTTCTCAGTTGACAAACCTGTTAAAGATCTTTCTGAAAATGCTATGAACATTATCCTTTATGGCAAGGAGGAAGCAACAGGCGATATAGAAATATCGGGTGACTACGAGGCCCTGCCGGGCGATATGTACACAACGGAATACGAAGGGATAGTTAATATGCTGAAAAGATGGTTTTCATCAAGTAGCAGCGAGTCGTTAAGAGATTGGGTAGAAAAATTTATGATCTTAAAAGAATGTCCGACTTGTAGTGGAGACCGTTTAAAAAAGGAAAGTTTATGGTTTAAGGTCAACGAAAAAAGTATTGCCGATTTGAGCAGGCAAGACCTGGATAAATTGTTTGCATGGTTTGAAGGAATTGAAGAGAGATTGTCTAAAAAACAAAATACCATCGCAAAAGATATTTTAAAGGAAATCAGGGAAAGGCTTGGTTTCTTGCTTGATGTTGGTCTCACCTATCTCACTTTAAATCGTTCATCAAAATCGCTTAGTGGTGGCGAAAGTCAACGTATTAGGCTTGCAACCCAAATAGGTTCACAACTGCAAGGCATCACTTATATTCTCGACGAGCCTAGTATTGGTCTGCATCAGCGGGATAACCAACAGTTAATCGTTGCTTTAAAAAACCTACGCGATATTGGTAACAGTGTTTTGGTTGTTGAGCACGATAAAGACATCATGCTTGCATCGGACCACTTGATTGACATAGGCCCAAAAGCAGGCAAGCATGGAGGGCAGGTTGTGGCTCAAGGGAATCCAAAACAAGTTTTGGAGTCGGGCTCCCCCACCTCCGTTTACTTGAGCGGAGAAAAATCAATAGCGGTTCCTGAAAAAAGGCGGGTAGGCAGTGGCAAAGTACTTGAACTAAAGGGTGTAAAAGGCAATAACCTTAAGGGAGTTAATGTAAAGTTTCCTTTAGGAAAATTTATTTGCGTAACAGGCGTCAGTGGAAGCGGAAAGAGCACTTTAATTACGGAGACTTTGTATCCCATCTTGTCGAAGCATGCTTTTAATAGCAAGATGACTCCGATGGAGTATAAAAGCATTGCAGGTTTGGAGTTTATTGATAAAGTAATTGAAATTGACCAAAGTCCGATTGGAAGAACGCCAAGAAGTAATCCCGCAACTTATTGCGGTTTTTTTACTGAGATCAGAACATTATTTGCTGCTATCCCCGAAGCTAAAATTCGTGGTTATGCTGCAGGTCGTTTTTCTTTCAATGTTAGAGGCGGAAGGTGCGATGTCTGCGAAGGCGGCGGTATGCGGGTGATAGAAATGAACTTTTTACCCGATGTTTATGTGCCCTGCGAAAAGTGTAATGGCAAAAGGTATAACCGCGAGACGCTGGAAATTCGTTACAAAGGCAAATCCATTAGCGACATCCTTGACATGACCGTTGACGAGGCAGTCGACTTTTTTCAAAACGTGCATTTTCTGTACAGAAAGATCAAGGTTTTGCAGGAGGTTGGTCTCGGATATATCACGCTCGGTCAATCTGCAGTTACGCTAAGTGGCGGCGAGGCCCAACGCGTGAAACTGGCAACAGAGTTGGCAAAAAAAGACACCGGAAAAACGTTTTACATTTTAGACGAGCCAACTACAGGTTTACATTTTCAGGATATTCAACATTTGTTGGATGTGTTAAATAAGCTCGTTGATCGTGGCAATTCTGTACTGGTAATAGAACATAATCTCGACGTCATAAAAGTAGCCGATCATATTATTGACTTAGGGCCTGAGGGCGGAGAGGGCGGAGGTAAAATCTTATTTGAAGGCACGCCCGAAAACCTGGTAAAAGTAAAGGCTAGTCACACCGGCAAGTTTTTAGCGATAGAACTCAATGACAAATAGTTTTTTTTCTTTGTTACCAGCATCTGTTTTCTAATGATACATTATTGCGTCGCACACTTGTACTTCTTATAAAAGAGGAGCAATGGAAATTATCGTCTAATCCAAATTCCTTTGATTTTCCTTCAAACGCTTTTAAAACCTAAAGAAGAACTGGCAGGGCGTTTATAGCAGAAGTTGTTACAATTATTTCGTCTTTATCCTTACATCATAAATGAAATCACTACTATTTATAATCGCAAATTGAAGACTGTCTTTATGTAAAGGATTGAGGAGATAATTAAATTCATCAGGGATCACAGCAGAGGGAATTCGAATGACAGAATATTGGGACTTCTTCAAAAGTTCAGTACCAAAATCCTTTGTAGATGCGGGTGCAGGCGCACCTCTCCAGTTTCCAGGCAGATCAGAAACGCTTAATTGCAAAATGTGTTTGTCAGGAATGTCAAGAGTGGTCATACTTAGAGCCCTGGGAATATCTTCGACATTTACGTTTACAGTATATTCCAACACCGCCAACGATCGGCTTTCAGATGTATAAAGGCAGGGAGTAAGCTTATGATTCCATCTACCGCCATTCAGCCTGGCTCCTTCGCCAGTTAAATCATTGGCATATTTTGTTCTCCCGATCCTATATACAATCATTGGTAACTTTATGAATAAACCCCATAATCTATTCTTCCAATCAGGTTCTTAACTTCTTCGCGACCGTATTGGTTGTCTAATAAATCGTATGGCGCTTGCCCACCCAAAGATTGATTTGAGCGAAATATCCATTCATTAAACCGGTTTTCATCTTCAAAAACTTCATAACCATAAGAGTAGATGTCTGCAACGCCGACAATTCTTTCACTTAAAACCATGTCAAACTTAGCTGCTCCTTTTTTGTTGATTAAGGTAGCCCGGGCAACAGAAAGTACTTTCGAAAGTTGGTTATAGTCTAGGTCTGTCTTTTCTTTTAAATGTTCAAGATCTTTTTTAGATATACCCTCTCTTATTATATCAATTTTTTCAAAAGAGGTCATCTTGCTTTCAGGCTTTTTAGAGGCATTATCTAAAATAACCCAATTATTTATTCCATTACTAACTTGTCTTTTATTGGTAACATAAGCCGTATCACTAGACTCCTCTACCATCGAATTTGTTTTCTCAACAGATTTGGTTTCATATTTCTGGCTTACCGCTTTTTTACCAGGTTTTACAGCGTTCTCCTGAGTTTTTATTTTTCTTTCTGCCATAATACAAACTTTTACTAAAGGTAGTACAAATTTATACTAATCTACAATATTATATTTGATTCAAAAAAAATTTTCCTCCGCGAACTACGCCTCCGATTATATTAAAACTTGAGGATCTTGCTTGTAATTACTCTATCAGTAAATACAGCCCTTACTATATAAGTTCCTGCCGAATATCGTGTAATATCCAGTTGATAATAGTTACCTGCTTGGCCACTGGCAACATTTACTTCTGTTAATTTTTGACCTGCAATATTATAAACCTGCAGGGCTCTTAAGTTAGTGGGCAGAGGGTAAAATTGAACCGCAATAATACCGCTGGTAGGGTTTGGGGTAGCCAGAAATCCAAGTCTTTTTAAGTTTGGATTGATAACAACAGTTCGAACGTTTACATCATCAAGATAAATGTTGTTTTCATAGCCTGCTGTATTTCTAAAAGTAAGTAGAACATTTCCTTGACCGAGATAAGGTGCAAGATTGATTGAGTCTTTCCTCCATTCGGATGCGTTGGGAGTGAAGAAAGTTGTTGTTGCAGCAGTTCTGGTAACCAATTCCCTTCCATACTTTTTGTACAAGCCGGTGTATGTTTGTCCGCAATCTGTGCTGGCTAATACTTCAAGGGTGTCCCATATATTGTTTGCGGCATTTACGTCAGAATAAGCGGCGGCGGCAACCTGAAATGATAGAAAAGCAGAATCGACATTTTGAAGCGTAACATTAGGTAATCTCAAATCGTCTTTTGATCCTACTGACGTGTAACTAAAATTTTCGATCATAACACTCGCGGTGCCGGTTTTAGAAACTCCCGTTACACGCTTCCAGGTTATAAAGTTGTCGGGATTTTGAATATCCCAACCCGGCGGTGGAAAGACACTTCCTTCGAAGCTTTCTGAAACATTTTTAACAGGATTGTAAAATTGTATGGTGGAGGATATCGTATCATTAGCTAAGTTCTCATCCGTATTATTATCAGGGTTGGAGACGTAGATAGTTAATGTATGGATGCCGACAATTGTATTTATACTGTTTAAAGTAACAACCGACGAGGCCAAATAGGCCAAAGAGCCTTTCCAGGTATAACTCGTAATCGGGCCATTATCTATTTGTGTGCTTATGTCTAACGAAGTCAGAATCTGGCTGCCCTTGTTTTGGATACTAACAACAGGCGTAAATAAACTGGTGCATAACCTTTGAGCAGGTTGGTCTATCGATGAAAGCCGGGCGTCATAATTCTTTAAAACCGGCTGGGTACATGCATTAGAACTAATTAAAGAAGAACGGTATGCAAGAAGTGCACTTTCCATACGAGCAACCTGTTCCTTTGTAAACATTACAAGGCAACTGTCGAAGCTGTAGTCCATATAGTTTTGATACATTATCCCGTTTCCACCGGGAGTACAAGCATCTGTTTTTATACCATTGGTACAACCCCTTGTGGCATCAGTTTGATTAGGGGTATCGCCCACTTCGTCTGAACCCGTGCATTCCCCCTTGTCATCCCCCCAAATATGAAAGAGATTTAAGTAGTGGCCGGTTTCGTGAGGTAAAGTTTTGCCTGTATTGTAGTTTGTTAAAGAACCCCCGGGCAAAGAGCGATAATCTACTACTACCCCCTGCTCGTCAGGAGTTCCAGAGTCACTTGGAAAAGTTGCATACCCCAGAATGCCACTGGAAAGAGAACACAACCAAACGTTGTAGTATCTCTTTGGACTCCAACTGTTTGCTCCCCCATTTGCTGCATGTTTAACAGCGTCATTATCGGGACTGAAAGTATTTTGGGTTGTTTTAATTCTTTCTATGCCCGAAGTTCCTTCTCCGTCAGGAGTTTGTTGAGCAAGACAAAATTGTATTTCTGTTTTACCAAAAAGAGGTTTGAAATAGGAGGGAATTCTTGCAGTGTCCGCATTTGTGCCCGAGAAGCTTTTATTTAAAACGTCCAACTGAGCCATTATACTTGAGTCGGTAACGGCAGCAGGATTGGTTAGAACGATATGAAATACAACAGGTATAATATAAGCCGTTCGGCTATTGCTGTGATCTGGCTCCCCGGATCGCCGATATCCGCCTGCCTTTATTGCCCTTGTAAATGCTGTTCTTTCCTGTTCAAACTTGGCTTTTAACTGCGGATTACGATTGAATTTCAATTGAAGCCTGTCCATTGTTGCACATTGCTCCAGGGCAACCCTGTTTGTTTGTTGCGCCTTAACGAGCGCTGGAAATAAGAATAAGATTATAAGATGAAATGGAACCCGAACGTGCATATTGATCACTTGGAATAGTTTTCTGCTTACCACTTGGCACTAGCAGAAAGATTAATAATGACAAAGGCTAGTTTCTTTAAATTCCTAAGCCAGCCACCCCTTACCCAGAAATATTATGAAAAAGAAAATTTCAGTATTATTTGCTTAGTTATCGTCTTCCCGGTTTACGTGCTAACGGCGGAAGCGTTAACTATCAAATTTAAAAAGAAAAGATTTATGGAATAAGTTAAATCCTGCCGCTCCCATTTATGCTTTCTATAAAAAGAGTTGCATTTACATTAAAAGTACAAGTGTACGACGCAACAAAAGTTGAATAACGAGACAATGTCAGGCTCACAATTTTTACCAAGAAGCAAAATACTATTCACTTTACATCACAATATTCTCTTCCTCAAAATTGATGGTAAGTTGGGTTGGATTAATGTTGAAACTGAGCCGGTGATATTTACTCAACCCATACTCCTGGATGGCAAGACGATGTTCTTCGGTGCCGTAACCCTTGTTGTTGCTCCAGTTGTAAAGAGGGTATTCGTGATGAAGGTTCTTCATAAACTCATCTCGATACGTTTTTGCAAGTACACTCGCTGCAGCAATAGATGAGTAGAGGCCGTCGCCCTTTACAATGCATTTGTGTTTTACATCCTGGTAAGGTGTAAACCTGTTGCCATCGATTAAAAGATATTTGGGGCGTTTTTTTAAATTGTCTAAAGCAAGGTGCATTGCTTTAAAAGATGCGCGTAGGATATTGATGCGATCGATCTCGTCATGGTCAACCTTGGCAACACTGTAGCAAACAGCTTCTTTTTCAATCACCGGCCGCAATTCATTTCGTTGCGCCTCCGTCAACTGCTTGCTGTCGTTTAAAAAAGGATGATGGAAATCTTTGGGGAGAATGACGGCTGCAGCGAAAACAGGACCGGCATAACAACCCCTTCCGGCTTCATCGCAGCCGGCCTCGACATATCTTTTTTGGTAGTAGGGCTGTAACATTTCAATTACAAAAATGCAAGTTGAATTTTAAATCTGGCAAAAAAGAGCCAAAGATTCTTCAAAAAGTTATCACCATGATTTTACCATTAATTTTGCCACGGAAGCGGAACATTAAAAAGTAAATAGCGAACAGATGAGCCTCCTTTAATGTTTGACTTCTTTCGTCTCCTTTTATCTGGCGACACTAAGACAAATATGCAACAAGACAAGTCAACAAGAATTGTAGCGAATTGGATTTTTTTAGGAGTGGCAATGTTAATCATCCAGGTTTTATTGGGGGGAATAACCAGGCTGACCGGCTCAGGATTATCGATAACAGAATGGAAGCCAATTATGGGCGCAATGCCGCCAATGACTGAGGCTGACTGGCAAGCAACATTTATTAAGTACCAGCAGATAGCACAGTACAAATTCCTCAACACGCACTTTACGCTTAGCGACTTTAAATTTATTTTTTTTTGGGAATGGTTTCATCGCTTGTGGGCGCGGTTGATAGGCGTTGCTTTCATTGTTCCCTTCGTCTATTTTTTAGCTAAGAAATATTTCAAGAGCTGGATGGTTCTGCCGCTAGTGATCCTGTTTTTATTAGGCGCACTGCAGGGGGCAATTGGCTGGATAATGGTACAAAGCGGCCTAAATGACAATGATCTGTACGTAAGTCATATCCGACTCGCGGTCCATTTTATGGCCGCAATGATTCTGATTAGTTATGCTTTGGTATTTGGACTAAAACTGTCAATAGAGCCCGGGCAAAGAGTTTTTCAACCTTCGTTGCTAAAAGGAGCCTTAGTGATTACTTCTCTAATTTTTATCCAGTTGATTTTTGGCGCTTTCATGGCGGGATTAAAAGCTGCGGCTACTGCACCAACATGGCCGGATATCAACGGGATGGTCGTTCCTGCAGGCCTCTTTTCAAATGATGGTTTTCTGCACAATATTGTTTATAACAAAATAGGAGTTCATTTTATTCACCGTACCCTCGCCTACCTGATTGCCTTTTTCATCATCATTTGGTGGTTTTCTGCAAGGACTGTTACTAGTTCTGCAGCATTTAAAAAGGCAAAGAACACAGCAATGATCCTGGTAGTTTCACAAGTTTTCCTTGGAATATTAACGGTATTAGTGAGCCCTAAGATGGTAGCGGGAAAATTCGGTGCATTTGAATGGCTTGCAGAACTGCATCAACTTACGGGCATGTTGCTATTACTTTCAATGGTTTCCGTAGTGTTTCTTCTAAGTAGAAAAAAGTTGGTTAATTGATAGTTTGAAAATTATTCTAACAGCTAAAATGTGTGCTAAAAAGAATGAAAGCTCGCGGCTTCTAATTCTCCACCAATTCACTTTTACTCTTTTCTTTTGTTTCCTGCTTTGGCAGCGGCATGTATAATTTAAAGCACCTACGGATGAGGTTGATTTTGAATTCTTCTTTCGTTTCGGCAGGTTCACCATCTATATGAAACGGGGCAAGTTTTAGGTTGCGAATGGTTAATGAAGATGCTTGAAAATATAAAATGTTCTTCTGGCACATATCTTCTACGAACTGCTGCAAATCGTTGTTTCCTCTTATCTGCTGCAAAATCGCGAAGGGCAGCTTTGCTTTGTGCATTTTTTGAACAATTACTATGTCAAGCAGGCCATCATCAAGGTCAGCTTTTGGGGCAATAGTAAAATGGTTGCCGAACTGGTTACTATTAGCAATGCTTATAAAAAAAGCATCCGTATAAAATGAGAAATTATCATTAACGATTTGAAACTGGTAGGGATGTGCCTTGAAATATTGAACAAGGCTCTGCTGGGTATAGGTTAATAAACCGCGTGAAGCTTTGTTAGCGAAATCATGAGCTACCTGTGCGTCAAAGCCGAGGCCGCTTAGCATACAACTGAAATGGTCATTTATTGTGAATGCATCTACAAAGCCAACATTTCCTTTAAAGATAACATCCAAAGCTTTAGCGGGATTCTTTGGAATACTAGCCCCGAAGGCAAGACCGTTACCGCTCCCCATTGGGATGATCCCGAAGTTCACGTCAGTGTCGTACAAGGAAGAAACCACACGGTTTACTGTACCATCACCGCCCACCATCACAACGTCAGTTATCCCGTCCTTCGCTATTTTATATTTTAAGTATTCGTAATCGCCCGCTGCATTCGTTTGAAGTATTTCAAAGTCAATTGATTTAGCCTTTGCCTTCTGCTGTATCAGTTTTTCAATACCATCTTTCTTACCGCTTCCTGATACAGGGTTTATTAAAAAAACAATTTTTCGTTGCATTGAAGTCTTTGGTTTAGTTCCATTCAATCTTACATATAAAAATTCTTCTAACCCGTACACGAGCAGCCAATGCCTTATCTGTTGGCAATGACGTAGTATAGATAAAAACAGGCTGCTTTTTCTCTTTCATCTTATTTAGAATTGATGCCTTAACAGCAACGGAGCCACTTTGTTTATTAAGCGTTATTACTTTCAGACTTTTTTCACTGGCATCGTTGATATAAAAAGTACGTTCCCAACCTTTATTAGCGGTTTCGCTTTTATATGAGATGGCGATGCAATCCTTTGGCTTGAATATTTTTGCCTTGAGTAAAGCGACTGCTGTTTCCTGGTCGGCAGCTCCGTTAAAAATCACTTGCTTATTGAAAAGAATTTTACAACTATCACTTGCGTTCGCCCGCACAATTATTAGCGCAACAAACGCAAATAGCATTATTAGTTTTCTCATACCGTTATTTAAAAAGCGAAGATCAACCGTTTGATGAGAAAGAAGTTTTTTGAGGAAAACATTACCATCTGATTAACGCGCTTGCCCACGTAAAGCCGCTACCAAAAGCGGCCAGACAAACCAGGTCTCCTTCTTTTATTTTGCCTTCCTGCCACGCCTCGCAAAGGGCAATAGGTATGCTTGCAGCTGTAGTATTTCCGTAACGTTGAATGTTGTTGTAAACCTTTTCCGACGGCAACTTCAACATTTTTTGCACCATTTGGCTAATTCTAAGATTTGCCTGGTGAGGAATAAGCATATCAATATCGGCAGGGCTTAAACTATTGGTCTTTAAAGCTTCCATAATCACCTCCGGAAACTTTTCAATCGCTTTTTTGAAGACAGCTTGTCCATCCATCTTTGGAAAGTTCTGTTCTTTATCTATCATCGCATGAGTCATAAAAGCCTTGCCCATGTCATCGTTATCAAAGTCCGCAAAATGTTGCCAATGGTTACCGTGCGTACCCGGATTAAACATCGCCAACACTTCAGCGCTATTACCATCGCTATGCAAATGAGTACTTAATATGCCCCTTTGATCGTCTTCTGAAGCCTGCAATACCACCGCCCCTGCCCCATCGCCAAAGATGACGCTGATGTTCCTGCCCTTTGTACTGAAATCAAGTCCGAAAGAATGTTTCTCGCTGCCTATTACCAGTATGTTTTTATACATCCCTGACTTTATGAACTGGTCAGCAACGCTGATAGCATATACAAATCCGCTGCATTGATTACGGATATCAAGCGCGCCGATTTCTTTCATTTTCATTTCGCGCTGTACCAGTACACCGCAGCCAGGAAAATAGTAATCAGGGCTCAAGGTAGCGAAGACAATGAAGTCAATATCTTGTGGAGTGAGGCCTGCTCTTTCGATAGCAATTTTAGCGGCTTCGATACCCATTGTTGTAGTCGTTTCCGCTTGCCTGTCGGCGTATCTTCTTTCCTGGATACCAGTTCGTTCCTTGATCCACTCGTCACTGGTATCCATGTATTTAGTCAGGTCCTCGTTGGTATAAATATTCTCGGGCACATGCATGCCTATACCGGCAACAATACTTCTTGGCATTTCAATCGTTTTCGCTGCCAAAGTAATGATTTTAGGAATGACGAGTCAATTAAAAATATCAACGCGCAAAACCACCGATCGGCTTTTAAACGAGTAGGAATTTTTGAGCAAGCTCTTCAACCTTTCTCGACATTGTTGTGTCACACCCTTGTACCTTTTGTTCTTTAGGCAAACTTTGTCTGCCAATCGGTTTAAACGTTTTTAGGCAAGTTTTTACGGTTTTACGAATTCTTAATTTTAAGCTTTTGTGAGAGAACTCTTAGAAAAATTTGGGCTCTGAAGATTATTTTCCCATCCTTAAAATTCAACTAAAACTTGTTCAAACTTATCTTTGTGTGATGAACCAGCAATCAGGAAAATACATCATTTTTTTTGGAGCGGCTATCGTTATAATTGGTCTTATCATCTATTTGTTCCCTAATGCTTTTAAATGGTTTGGACGGTTGCCTGGGGACGTTAGAATTGACAAGGGAAATGTAAAAGTTTTCTTTCCTATTGTCACCATGATTTTATTGAGTTTATTGCTCACTCTGATCCTTAATATCTTTAAAAGGTTCTAGAAGCTTAGGGAAACCAAGGAAATTTTGGCCGTATAAATGTGTACTAGAAATTGTACTAGGGAATGCCGAAAAATTCGCCAGGAAATTATTTAAAAAAGGCAACTACTTCTGTAATAACTCGTATTTTACTTTAAACCAGAAAATACTACCATGCAAAAACTTTACATTACGCTACAATTGCTGTTACTTTTTTCCTTTGGAAATGCCCAAACCACTGTTTCGCTAGGGGCATCAAAAGATAACACTATTTATTCCGCTTTCACAGGTAATAGTAATGGGCAAGGGGAATACTTTTTTGTTGGAAAAAATGCTGTAGGTAATGCAGGCTCCGTTCAACGAGCATTACTGCAATTTGATCTTAGTACAATACCCGCTAATGCTACGATTACTTCTGCCATTCTTACGGTATATGTAAATAAAAGTGCACCAACAGCAACAGGTCTGGAACTTAGAAAGTTAAATGCAGCTTGGGGAGAAGGCACGTCTGATGCTGCAGGAAGAGAAGCCCAGGGTGCAACTGCAACTACCAACGACGCTACATGGCTTCAAAGAGTTTCCCCTACTTTGGCCTGGACTACAGCAGGCGGTGATTTTTCACCTACTGTATCTGCTTCCGTTCAAAGCATTGCAGCAGGTATAGGTTCCCCCACTGCAGTGACAATGCAAGGGGTAAACGTTACGGCAGATGTGCAAAGCTGGGTTGCCAATTCTTCTTCAAACTTTGGATGGATATTGAAAGCAAATGACGAAACGCTCGAAGCGTCAGTAAAAAGGTTTGTGTCAAAAAACAGTGCTTCAACGGCGCAAAGACCGTCTTTGTCAGTTACTTATCAAGCAACTTTGCCAATTACGTTAAAAGGTTTTTCTGCTTCGCTAAGCCGGCAAAATGCGTTACTGAAATGGTCAACTTCTACAGAAATCGATAATGATCGCTTTGAAATTGAACATAGTTTGAATGGCCGCGACTTTTTAACAATTGCTGAAGTAAAGGCCAACGGTGCCTCTACGACTGAACACTCCTATTCCTACTTGCATGAAAACATTTCCGCAGGAAAGCATTTTTACCGCATAACTGATGTAGATAAATCAGGACACAGGCGTTACTCCCAAATAATCACGCTCTCGTCTATGTCTACACCTGCCCTACAGGTATATCCAAATCCTGCCACTTCGTTTATTTCTGTTACCACATCGTCGGTTCTTAAGGGTGCAGAATTTTCCATTAACTCTCTTGCGGGGCAATTGCTGTTAAGAGGAAAACTAAGTGAGCAACAAATAGACATTCAAAAGCTTCCGGCGGGACAATACTGGTTGACACTAAAAACCAATAGCGGAGAACTGATGAAAGCACAGTTTTTGAAAAAATAGGCGAGGCTTAGTTTAAATGAAATAGCACAAAAAAGCCAGGAAATCCATATTCCTGGCTTTTTGCTTGATGTTTCCTTAGCAGTTGGAAATTCGTTCGAAATCCTAAGTCAATTATTACTTATGTCCTCCGGTGTTATCGTTTCCTTCGCTTGCATCTGGTAACCCAGAGGTTCCACCCGTAGCTCCTCCCATATTGGTTTGATTTCCTGTATTTTCTTTTGGTTGTTTCGCCTCCCCGTCTGCACCCCCGTCAGCAATTTTTGGCGACGGTCCTGTGCCAACATTTGCATTTGCATCTTTCGAAAATGTGCTTTCTACGCCTGCTTTCTTGCCTTTGTTTTCTTCGCCGCCAGCAAGGTCTTCATATTTAGTGTCGAGATTCATAAAAAAAACTGATTTTAAGTAGTTACCAAAATTTACATGCCATTCCAAATTTACGACAACTTTTAAGTATTATTAAGATTATAGTAAGCTCTCTCAGAAGGAAAAGCGGTTGCAAAAGCTTACATTTGCGCTCTTAAACCCCCTGCTTCCCTTAAGGGGGCATTTTTTTAGGGGAATTATTAATTTTAATACAAACGGTCCTTAGGGATTTCAGGGTTTTTATGAATATCAGAAACATCGCCATTATTGCGCACGTTGACCACGGTAAAACTACATTGGTTGACAGAATTCTTCACCAGACCAACGTTTTCCGTGCAAACCAGGAAACCGGGGAATTAATTATGGATAGTAACGACCTTGAAAGAGAAAGAGGGATTACTATTTTTAGTAAAAACGCTTCAGTAGTTTACAAAGGCGTAAAAATTAATGTGATCGATACTCCTGGTCACGCCGACTTTGGTGGTGAAGTTGAAAGGGTTTTAAAAATGGCTGACGGTGTTTGCTTGTTGGTAGATGCTTTTGAAGGTCCAATGCCTCAAACTCGTTTTGTGTTACAAAAGGCACTTCAATTAAATCTGAAGCCAATTGTAATTATTAATAAAGTAGACAAGCCTAACTGTCGTCCTGACGAAGTGCACGACGCAGTCTTCGAATTGTTTTTTAACCTGGATGCAACAGAAGAGCA
The DNA here is from genome assembly GCF_007991655.1 of Segetibacter aerophilus. GTDB lineage: Bacteria > Bacteroidota > Bacteroidia > Chitinophagales > Chitinophagaceae > Segetibacter > Segetibacter aerophilus. The sequence goes on along the minus strand of NZ_BJYT01000029.1, from coordinate 34,513 downwards.
GTTGGATTTTCCTACTTTTTATGGTTCAGGAAAGAATGGCTGGTTCAACAGTAAGAACGAGCAATGTGAAGATATTACTCCATTGCTGGATGGTATACTGGAATATGTACCAGAGCCGAAAGTTCCGGAAGGAAATCTTCAGCTACAAATTACTTCTTTGGATTATTCAACTTTCCTTGGTCGTGTGGCTATCGGAAAAGTAATTCGTGGCGGCATCAAAGAAGGGCAACCTTTTAGCCTTGTTACTGCAGATGGCATTAAAAAGTCTAAAGTAAAAGAACTATACATATTCGAATCTTTGGGTAAAAGAAAAGTTCCTGAAGTTTTAGCTGGTGATATTTGCGCTGTTGTAGGTCTTGAAGATTTTACAATTGGTGATACCATTGCAGATTTTGAAAATCCTGAAGGTTTACCTGTTGTAAGTGTTGATGAACCAACTATGAGCATGATGTTCAGCATCAATAACTCACCTTTCTTCGGTAAAGATGGAAAGTTCGTTACCTCACGTCACTTACGTGATCGTTTAATGAAAGAAACTGAAAAGAACCTTGCACTTAGAGTAGAAGATACTGATAGTGCTGATAGTTTTCTTGTCTTCGGTCGTGGTATTCTTCACTTGGGCGTATTGGTTGAAACCATGCGTCGTGAAGGTTATGAGCTTACAGTTGGTAACCCGCAGGTATTGGTAAAAACAATTGATGGCAAAAAGCACGAGCCATATGAAGTTTTGGTAGTCGATGTACCACAGGAACTAAGCGGTAAAGTAATCGACCTTGTTACCCAACGTAAAGGTGAAATGTTGATCATGGAAAGTAAAGGTGAAATGCAGCACCTTGAGTTCGACATCCCTTCAAGAGGTTTGATTGGCCTTCGTTCTCAAATGCTTACCAACACTCAGGGTGAGGCAGTGATGGCGCATCGCTTTAGCGAATACAAGCCTTGGAAAGGTTTCATTCCTGGAAGAAGCAACGGTGTATTAATTTCTAAGAATACTGAAAAAACTACGGGATATTCTATAGATAAATTACAGGATCGCGGTAAGTTTTTCGTTGATCCGGGAGAAGAGGTTTACACAGGTCAAATTATTGCTGAGCACATTAAGCCAGGAGACCTTGTTGTAAATGCAACAGAGCCTAAAAAGCTTACTAACCACCGTGCAAGCGGCAGTGATGATGCTTCACGCATTGCTCCCAAGACTTTATTGACCTTGGAAGAATGTATGGAGTACATACAGCAGGATGAGTGTATCGAGGTAACCCCTAAGCACATTCGTATGCGTAAAGTGTTTCTTGATGAAGAATCAAGAAAGCGTGACACTAAGAAAGCTGAAACTGTAGCATAAGCTGTTATAACTAATAACGAAAGGCTGTTTTCAATAGAATGAAAACAGCCTTTTTATTTATATCAATTTTATTTCTGTATTAAACTTCATCGCTTCAATCGACTTCTGTTGCGACGCAATACGTTCATCTGTAGTATATCTTTGGAACAGTTTTTTGAGCTACTAATTTTTATATCAACTTCAATTGAAACATGGAACCACTTTTTGAAGCCAAAGCATTGTACGAAAACGAATACGTGCTTTATAACATTTATCGCATAGAACGTGAAAGGTATAAAGCTGAATTAATCGTAAACGATGATGAGGAAGATAAAACTACTGCTCCAAAAGAACTCTTTGTAACTAAAAAAAATGGCAAATGGCACATTGAGGATTCAACCTTTAATGAACTTGGCTTGACTCTAGGCATCGAAATAGATGCGTTCAATAACGGTTATGGAGCACTTCTTGGCAGAATAGGTGTCACCTAATAATCCTTCACATAACCTCTCCGTACCTTTTTATTCAACTTATATAATTGTTACTTTTGCCCGCTATGGGTCAGAAGAAATTACAACGGTTCGCAGAGATAAAAAGCTTTTCAAACGTCCTTGAATATCCAAGTGGAATGAAGGGAGAGTGGAAGAGCTTTTTTCAAAATTCTAATCCTATAATCTTAGAGCTTGCCTGCGGAAAAGGCGAGTATGCAGTTGGCCTTGGAAGACTTCATCCCGAAAGAAATTTTATTGGCCTTGATATAAAGGGCAACAGGATGTGGGTAGGCGCAAAAACAGCACTTGACGAAGGGTTAACTAATGTGGCTTTCATACGTACACAAATAGAAAAAATCACAGACTATTTTGCTGAAGGGGAAATTGCTGAAATCTGGATAACATTTCCCGATCCCCAACTTCGCGGAAGTAAATCTAAAAAGCGCCTGACCCATCCAAGATTTCTACGCTTGTATCATTCTATTATGGGAACTAACGGTATTGTAAATCTAAAAACTGATAGTCCCGACTTATACAATTTCACCAAGCTTGTGGTAAACATATCAGAACTGAATTTGTTAGAAGACCTTGTTGATGTGTATGCTGAAGCTGAAGTAAGTGATGATTTGAAAATCAAAACTCATTACGAAAAGCTTGACATCGCTAAAAGCAACCGCATTCACTACCTTAAATTTTCTATTGACCGAGACCTGCCGGATGCATTAGACGAACAACTAAAACAGTTATTAATTGAAACAGAAAAAGCTGGTGGAGGGTGAGGATTTTTATTACAACGAACTAGGCTTTTTTGTTATGACGGAGAAGTATCACTTGGAAAGAGGTTTTTGTTGCGGAAACGGATGCAAACACTGCCCCTACAATTTCGAAAATGTTAGCGAGCCAAAAAGAAGTGAATTGATAAGGAAGATAAATGGAGATAATGTGACGTAGCCATTATCCTTAAGGGGCTATAAAAGGTTTATAAGCCAATTCTATAAAATGTGCATCAAAAAGCTCAAACCTTCCTGACAGTTGAACGAAATGCGTCGCAACCATGACGCTATAAAAAACAAATGCCTGTACCAAAATATTCAATACAGGCATTTGATTACTTCTAATTCAACAAACCATTTGCTACCAAATATTCTGCAATCTGAATAGCATTTGTTGCTGCCCCCTTACGAAGGTTATCGCTTACAATCCACATGTTTAAAGTCTTTGGCTGACTCTCATCTCTTCTTAATCTTCCCACGAACACATCGTCTTTTTCGTGCGCCCATAAAGGCATCGGGTACACCTGTTCCTGTATATTATCCTGCAAAGTAACCCCTGCTGAATCTGATAGCAATTGCTTCACTTCGTCAAGGTCAAAATCATTTTCAAACTGCACATTCACGCTTTCGCTATGGCCACCCACAACCGGAATACGAACTGTTGTAGACGTTAGCCTGATGCTGTCATCCTGCATAATTTTCTTCGTCTCGTTTACCATTTTCATTTCTTCCTTGGTGTAGCCATTCTCAAGAAACACATCAATCTGCGGTATCACGTTTAAATCAATTGGGTACTTGTACGCCATCGGGCCGTCTTCATTTTTTCTTTCGTTCATCAACTGCTCCACTGCTTTCACCCCTGTACCTGTAACACTTTGATAGGTACTTACCACCACCCTGTTGATCTTATATTTTTTATGCAAAGGCTGCAATGCAACCACCATCTGAATGGTAGAGCAATTAGGGTTTGCAATAATTTTGTCCTCTTTCGTTAGCACCTCTGCGTTTACCTCAGGCACTACAAGCTTTTTATTGGGGTCCATGCGCCAGGCGCTCGAATTGTCAATCACAGTTATCCCAGCCTCAGCAAATTTCGGCGCCCATTCCAACGATGTACCACCTCCTGCAGAAAACAATGCTACGTCAGGCTTAGCTGCAATCGCGTCTTCCATGCTTACCACTTTATATTTCTTGCCCTTGAACTCAATTTCTTTACCAACTGACTTTGCCGAAGCAACCGGCAATAATTCCGTTACGGGGAAATTTCTTTCTGTCAGTACCTGCAACATTTTCGTTCCGACAAGGCCTGTGGCGCCTACAACTGCAACTTTCATTTTTATTCGTTTTTCTGTTTTATTAAAGAAAAGGTTTTACTAAATCAACATTTTATCTTCCTTCAGCATCCTTGTGTCACTCCCTTGTACCGCAAACTTTTATTCGGCCTCGTTGCATTAACGGTAAGATTTTGAAGGCATAAAAAAAGCCCCCCGCTTAGGGAAGGCCTTACTATTATTTATACATGTACAAACGCAGTAACGGCTTCCCTTAGGGTAGCTGTTTCTTGGTGCGTTTAGTTATTTGATTGGTTTGTAACACTGCCGCGAAAATAAATACAAAAAAAACGAACGACAAAAAATTTTTTAGTTAAATAAGAAAATGCTGCTTATATCATTGGAACTTTCAATCTTAAAAAAAGGAAAGTATATTTAAGAACAAACAGCAATAAAGCTTCTATGCAGAAATTACTCGCAGGCTTAATTGCTTTTTGTTTCCCGCTTTTCTTCGAAGCATCAGCTCAAACTCCTCAACGCTTTGATGTCATTATCGACGAGATTTTTGCCGACCCTACACCGATCATTAGTTTACCTAATGCAGAATTTGTCGAGCTCAAAAATACGAGCGGTAGAAATATTAATTTACAAGGTTGGAGAGTAAGCAGCTTGACTACACGAAGTGCTCCTTTTCCTTCTTATGTGCTTCCTGCTGACAGTTTTCTTATCTTATCAGGTACTGCCAACAGTGTTGCTTTTACTAACTATGGACGCACTCTTGGAATCACTTCATTTCCAGCTTTGGATAATTCTGGAGCAGTTTTGTATTTAACCTCAAAGGAAGAAATTACCATCCATTCGGTACCCTATAACAATACCTGGTTTCAAAATGATGTAAAAAGTAGCGGTGGCTGGAGTATTGAAATGATTGATACAAAAAACCCCTGCACGGGTGCAGGTAACTGGAAAGCAAGTACTGATATAAGAGGCGGAACGCCGGGAATAAAAAACGCTGTTGGTGCCAGTAATCCTGATAAGATTGCACCAGCACTTGTAAGAGCTGTTGCTGTGGATAGTTTGACTATTATATTAACCTTTAGTGAAACGGTTGATAGTGCCAATGCCGCAATTAACAGGAACTATAGTATTAGTGATGGTATCGGCTCACCTGTTAGTGTCGTCACTTTGGCTCCAACTTTTAACCAGGTTAAGCTCACCCTTTCCAACCCAATTATAAAGGACAAAGTATACACTATAACCGCAAACGATATAAGTGATTGTACCGGCAATTCAATTATAGCAATGAATACAACGAGAGTCGGACTCGCAAGTCTGCCCGATACTTTCGACATTATCATCAATGAAATACTATTTAATCCAAAACCGACTTCAGTCGATTATGTTGAGATCTATAACCGCAGTAATAAGATTGTCGATCTAAAAGATCTTTATATAGCTAACAGATCTTCTTCAACCAATGCTTTGGGAAGTCTTCACCAGCTAACAGCCCGAAGCCTTTTAATCTTTCCAGAAGACTTTTTTGTTATTAGCGAAAGCGGATATATTGTTCAGCAAAACTATCTGGCAAAGAACATCGATAATTTTATTGATGTGCCCATGCCTTCTTTGCCAAATGATGCAGGGGTAATGGTTATATTAAATTCACAAGGAAAAATACTTGATGAATTACATTATACCGCTAAATGGCACTTCGCCTTAATTGACAATGAAGAAGGGATAGCCCTGGAAAGAATAGATTATAATAAAGCGACCCAGAATAAAGACAACTGGACATCTGCCGCATCTACGGCAAACTTTGGAACGCCTTCTTATCAAAATTCGCAATTCAGAACAGGGCTGGCACTACAAGGAGAGGTAAGCGTTATTCCCAAAACCTTTTCGCCTGATAACGACGGCTTCGAAGATTTTGCTATGCTCAATATAAAAATGGCTACTGTAGGATATGTTGCAAACGTTACCATTTTCGACGCTGCCGGCCGACCACTTAGATATCTTGCCAGAAATGCCACGCTTGCATCAACAGCTTCTTTTAAATGGGATGGACTAGATGACAAACTGCACAAAGTACCTGTCGGAGTGTACGTGATTTACACAGAAGTATTTAACCTGGATGGAAAGAAGCGATCTTTTAAAAATACTGTTATTGTGGCCGCAAAATTTTAGAAGCCGCTTTATATTATACTTCGCAGTTATTGCAAATTCCGGTTACAACTACATCAATTACTTTAGGCTTAAATCCTTGTGGCAACTTGACTTCAGGGGTAACGACTGAGTCAAGGCAATAAGTGACATTGCAATGATCACACACAAAATGCACATGGTTATCATGGTGATGGCCTGTAGATGAACAACCGTCTTTACAAAGAGCGTACAGCACTGCGTTGTCCGGAGTAGGTATAGTGTGTATAATCCCTTTTTCAACAAATGTCTGTAGCGTGCGATAAATGGTAACCCTATCAAACTTTTCGTCGGTCTTTTTCTCAATATCACTATGAGCCAATGCGCCGTTATGCTCCTTGAAAAGTTCGAGTATTTTTTTTCGACTATCTGTTACACTTAACTGGTTTCGCTTTAGTATCTCATCAATAGGTAGAGTTTCCATATTCATACGTATGTTGCTATTGGGGAGTATTACCAAATACTCCGTTAACAAACCCGTTCGGCCCAGCTTTTTCTTTTAAAAGGTTTTTAATGTCTTTACTCAATTTTTCCATTTCGTCTTTTTTCAACGCATCATAAACCCCACCCCTAACGTTACCTCCTTTATCAACCAATGCCAGAAATTGGGTATGAATAAACTGGTCGTCCAGTTTTTCTACACTATTAGCCGGATCGTCAAGAAGGTAGCTCCCCCTTGCCGCCTTATACAAACTGTCTTTTCGCCCTGTAACCAGTATCCACTTCTTTGTATCAATCTTCATACTGTCGGCATAAAAGCGAAGGCGCTGTACGCTATCTATCTCTGGTTGCACAGTATGTGCAAGGATCAAGAAGTCAGGCTCGTCTTTGTATTCACTATAGATCTTTTTAAGGCTTGTATTCAATTTTGGACAAATACCCTTACATGTTGTAAAAAAGTATTCTACCACCGTCACCTTACCTTTCAAATCACTTTCGTCAATTGTTTTTCCGTCCTGGTTAGTAAAAGAAAATGGCTTTACATAACTAACAGTTGGCAGTTTTGCCTTCCAGTTATCCGTTCCGGCAAATACAAAGTAGAAGAATAAGCAGGTAAGAATAATAAAAAAAATGCCGTACCCCATCAACTTTTTGCTCATAATCTTCCTTTGATGCAAAGTTACGCCGAGGAATGTTAAGCCTATATTTAAAAAGAATTTTAAAGATTCTGCAACTCTGTTGCAAATCTCTATCTTTGGGACCTGATGAAGAAAATAAATTGGGATGCACTAGGTATAACCGCTTCACTCGCTTGCGCAATTCACTGCGCTCTGTTGCCCCTGTTTTTTACAAGCCTCCCTATTTTTGGGGTTAATGTAATTGAGAATACTTATTTCGAAATAATTATGGTTGCATTGGCTTTTTTTGTGGGTACCTATTCATTGTACCACGGCTTTAAAAAACACCATCACAGTCTTTTGCCCCTGGCTGTATTTTCGGTCGGATTCGCATTTCTAATATTGAAATTATTCTTCGTTCGCTACGAAAATTGGCTACTTGTTCCCGGCGTATCAGGAATCGTTTTCGCTCATATGATAAACTACAAATCTTGTCGCGTACATAACCATGCGCATAAAGAGGATTGTAACCATTAGGTTTCCAACTACCAATGGTTTCAAAACTCATTGCGTCTTAAAAAAATCTACCTGCAATTAAGAAATTTCCTCCCAAGATTAGAGATCGAGATCGAGAACTGTTTTTGGAGGTAGTAGTAATATCGTTTCCAATCCTGCCTCCTTAGCTCCTTCAATGTTTTTATAGGAATCGTCAATAAACAAAGTTTCTTCTGCAACAAGATTCTCTAATGCAAGCAACTTTTTAAAAGAATCAGGGTAAGGCTTTCTTAAACCGAGATCGTGTGAATAATGAGCTTTAATAAAATAGTCGTCAAAATTCTCTTTACCCGTGCATTCCTGGTAAATTTTTTGGAAAGCGTGGTAGTGAATGATATTGGTGTTTGAATACAAGTAAATTTTATATCTGAAGCCGATCTCTTCCAGCCAAGTAAGCCTTTTAACGGGAAAGCGTCCAAGCATTGCATTCCAGGCACTTTGTATTTCTGCGTCAGTCAACGATGTTCCAGTCTCCTGTCTAAACCTCTCATAAAATTGTTCGGGAGACACTTTACCTGTCTCTAAATCTTCGAACAAGGTAGATGCTGTATGCTGAGTATAGTAGTCGTTAAAATTAGTAACGCCTAAAGAGACAAAGGCATTTTCGGTTGCTTTAAAATCGATATCTATAAAAACTCCTCCCAGATCGAAGATGATGTTTTTTATTTTTGTCATAGCTGCAAAAATAATGAAGGTGGAAATGCGAAAACTTTTATATTTGCACCCGCTTCATAGAAGCCGGGCCTATAGCTCAGCTGGTTAGAGCACCTGACTCATAATCAGGTGGTCCTAGGTTCAAATCCTAGTGGGCCCACTGAAGATCAAGGAGTTACAGAAATTGTAGCTCCTTTTTTATTTCGTTCCGACACATTTTCGACACAACATGTGAGTTAAGTTGCATAAGTCGGTTTATTAGCAGAAGTATTTCTACGAAAAACAATTAAAAGTGAATTTGAAAGCTCAGTGTCACAAGTCAAAGCATACGAATGCTGAAAAGGTTGACGCAACAGATGATTCAGAAGGGGCAGGCAAGAGGGAAAATCGCCTCTAAATACCTGGAGCAAGGGAGTACGAGTTAATGTGGCAAACTCGCCGAGTATTACACCTACCAGGAGAATTATGGGGTAATTGGAATTAGCAAGCGTAAACCTCAAATAGTTATTTTGCTCTTGTCTGTATCGTACTGATCCCGGGAAACATTTGGTTAGCTAATCCATCCCTTAAACTTCCTAATCCCAGCTCATCCACCATTCCTTCAGGTCGTAGTAAATCTAACGCAGCTCCTACCTTGTCTCTGTGAGCAGGGGAAAAATCGATCCATCCAATTGAGGCCATATGATTATTTTTATTGTAAAATCATTATATCAATTCGAATAATTATCCTCGCCTTTTTAATTCCTAAAAACACTCTTATTATTTTGCGAAAACGCATTTGCCTAGTTAGGATTTAATTCCTCGGCTGAATAACCTGATACTTCTGAAATAAGTTCTGCATCAACTCCTTTTTGAATCAATTTCTTCAAGACACCTTTGAGTACAGAATTAGCAAAGTCTAAAGAAGGCTCATTTTTATTATAATAACCAGAACCATAATTAACAAAGAATGAATCTAAAGTTCTGAGCGTATATGGTGGATTACAACTATTATGAATCTTTTCCATTATGCTAAAAGCTGACTTATCATCTAAATCAATTGATATAAATTCATTAGAATGCAGGTTAAGAAATTTATAAAGAAGCACTTCCTTTACTCGCTGGTCAGGTTTAAAAGTATCTGCACCAAAATGCATCCGCAAGTGCTGAATAGTTGCAATACCAACTTTATGAATTTTACCTCCTAAAGATCTTTCTATTTTTCTCTTGCTAACAATTCCTTTCCTATTTTTTAAGTCTTTCCTTTTTTCAATATTTTCTGCCCAGGCTTTAAGAAAATCGTAATCCCTTTCCAGCCGATCACCCTTCAAGCGTATTATAGCATTTAAAAGATCAAAAAGCGCTTTCATTTTATAGTGATTAACTTCTTTAAATCCAAGTACTTTCAGAATAAATTCCCTTTCCTCCTCATTAATACTTTCCGATGCTTTTACTTTGTTATGATCCTTAATCACATATTCATTGTAAAAATTACTAAGGTTGATTTTTAAATATTCAAGGAGACTTTCAAATGTTTTTTGTTTTAAGAAAGTAAATTCAGTATTGGCATCAGGCATTTCTTTTTTAAATCTGTCAATCACAGGTTTAACCATCACGTTATATTCTCGATTTGCAGCAAGCACAACGTCAATAATAGAAAGGGGTGGACAACTTTCTGCTTGATTCAAGAACTCCTCAGCACTTCTTTCCACCGCTTCGTTAATTGCTATTGGACCATAGATAGGATACAAATGCGATGTAGGTGTAAGTCTCGCTTTGCCAATTACCTCCACTACTTCTTTTATTCCCGCATCGTCTTTATACTTAAATTGTTCTAATGCTTCTGAAAGCTTTTTCTGTTTATCAGTTACCACTTTTGTAAATTTTCCCACTGTTAAAATTTAAGCCTAAATGTTGTTTATACTTCTTTCACCTAGGCCGCCAATATCCTCTTCAAAGTGTCCTGCATTGCTATTTTAAACCCATCATCTTTAGCGATTAGGCGATACAGGTCAAGTTCACTCTTCCGCTGTTGGTTCATTACATCCTCGAATATTTTGCGGAAGGCAATGTCTCTGTTTTGCGTGTCTGGATTGTCTTCGTATTTGTTCTTATAATCAGGATGTGCTCTCATTTTAGAAGCTATGTTTACAAACTTTATTCGTTGGTCTTCGGGTGTTGCATCCCAGCCTTGGAACCATCGCTCATTGAATGCTCTTACAATAAGGTCTAATTCATCTTTTTCCTCTGGTGTTCCATGTGCTCCTCGTGGATTTGGGTTTTGTGGATCCAGTTCTGTTTCGGATGCATCTAAACCTATGTTGGCGTTTAGCTTTACTCTTTCTAAACCATAGGTAGAAAGGTCGACCGAGTTCAGTAATTCATCTATTGCATCTACATCAGTGTCTTGTATTTTCAACATAGGTATCAGGAACTTTAAATACCAGAATAACAACTCCCATTTCACCATTTCAAAAGGCATGATTGAAGCAAGCTGTCCATATATCTTTACAAACTGCTTTGCCTTTATTTTGAAGTCTGCTTTTTGGGCATCTTCTAAACCTAAACCTGCATCAAATCTGTCTGCTGCTATTTGTAGGATTGGACTTAGATATTTATCTGCTTCCATTCCATCGAAGTACTTGTTGGTGAAGTCTTCCACTTCTGACCATTCATATACGCCTACGTTATCTAATAAACCTTTCAGTTCGTGTAAGACGTTTACGTCTGTTGCTTTGCTTAGTGTGGTTGCTGTGTAAAAAGGATCGAAAGCTGTTTTAATCTCATCTGTTGAGTTGAAGAAGTCGAGTACAAACAGGTCTTCTGTCTTTTTGCCTAGTTTATCTGCTGAACGGTTTAATCTTGATAGTGCCTGTACGGCTAATACACCTTGAAGTTTCTTATCAACGTACATAGCAGTAAGCTTTGGTTGATCAAAGCCTGTCAGGTATTTGTTGGCTACCACCAACACTTTGTATTCGTCATAGTTGAAATACCTGGCAATCGTGTCTGTTATATAACCGGGGTCTGAGGATTTAGCGGTATCTAAATCAGTAGGAAAGTTATTAATTGTGTCTTCTGTATATTCATGACCATCTACTTTTTTCTTTCCTGAAAAAGCAATGGCTATTTTGAAAGGATCTCCTTTTTCGTTTAGTATTTTTCGTAGAGCAAAATAATAACGAACAGCAGATTCTATGCTTTGTGTTATTACCATTGCCTGAGCCTTACCTTTCAGCTTTTTCTTGTTAACCACGTTTATTATAAAGTGATCAAGCATGATCTCTGCTTTGGTAGCAATGGTTTCAGGATTACGTTCTACAAAAGCTCGTAGCTTCTTTTGTGCTTTTGCAGTGTCAAAAAGTGGATTGTCTTCTATTGATTTTTCTATCTCATAGTAACTCTTGTAAGTCGTGTAGTTCGCCAGTACATCCAATATGAAACCTTCTTCAATGGCTTGTTTCATGGAATAAAGGTGGAATGCCTGAAACTTTCCGTCTTCACTCTTTACCCCAAACTTTTCAAGTGTGTTGTTTTTAGGTGTTGCAGTGAAAGCCAGGTAAGAAACATTGCCTCGCATTTTCCGTGACCTTATTGCCTCAAGTATTTTGTCTTGTGGATCTGGGTCTTCTTCTTCATCCTCACTTCCCATTGCACGGTTCATGTTGTCTGAAGCGGAACCACTTTGAGAACTATGTGCTTCGTCAATGATAACGGCAAATCGCTTGTCACTTAAGTCTGCCAAGCCATCTACAATGAAAGGAAACTTTTGAATAGTAGTAATGATAATCCTTTTACCTGTTTCTAAAGCAAGCTTTAGATCTTTTGATGAATAGGCCGGTGCTACAATGTTTTTAACCTCTGAAAACTCTTTGATGTTTTCCCGTATCTGTTTATCTAATAAACGCCTATCGGTGACCACCACTACAGAATCAAACAAAGGGTTTGAAATGCCTTTACCACCGGGAGTTGTATCACTTTCAGGATAAGTTTCTATCAGTTGGTAAGCTGCCCATGTAATGGAGTTTGACTTACCGGAACCTGCTGAATGTTGTATTAAGTACTTCTGCCCTACTCCTTTTTTGGAAGCATCTGCAATTAATCTGCGTACTACATCTAACTGGTGATACCTGGGAAAGTATAAAGTCTTTTTATTAAGTGGGTCTCCGTCTTTGCCATCCAGTCGTACAAAGTGTTGTATAATGTTTGCGATGCTTTGTCTCGTTAATATCGTATCCCATAAGTAAGCAGTACGGTGACCGAAGGGATTAACAGGATTGCCTTTGCCGTAGTTGTTACCTAAATTGAACGGCAGGAAGAATGTATCACCGCCATTTAGTTTGGTTGTCATGTACACTTCTTCGGTATCTACCACAAAGTGTACTATGCATCTTGCAAATTGTAACAGCGGTTGTGTTATGTCACGTTTGTATTTGTATTGGTTTATCCCGTGAACTTTTGCATTTTGTCCTGTCCATTGGTTCTTTAGCTCCATTGTGATAATGGGTAGACCGTTTATGAACAGCACCATGTCTATCTCTTCACGAGGATTGTCTATGGAATAGCGAACCTGTCTTGTAACGCTGAACTCATTGCTCTCAAAATTCTTTTTAACCGTATCACTGCTGGAAGCTAAAGGCAGCAGGTAGAGTAAGGTAAAATGTGCATCATCTACTTCAAGCCCTTTGCGAAGGATACGTAGCACTCCATACTTCTTTATCATCCTGTCGAGCCTGTCTAAGATCTTCAGTTTCCAGTCTGATTGCTTTTGCAGCTTAGCCAGTTCTTCTTTTTGAGTTGTTTGCAGGAAATTCCAGAACCGCTTTTCGTCAACTGCATATTTAGCATTGAAGTCTTCAGGAAAGCCGATATAAAAGCCATTACCAGTACGATATGTATTTGGACCTTCACCTACCGTACTTGCTACGCCATTTTCTTTCATTTCTTCCAGGCAAGTACCTGTAAGTCGATTTTGAATGGTTGCTTCTAAAGCTTGTTCGTTAGTTTGGCTTGACATAAAACTAGTTATTTACATAATGCGCATCCAGTATATCGACCATGCTATTTTGATGCTGTCCTATTTCAGTATCTGTCCAATTACTGTTTTGTTGAAGTATGTAGTAGGATTTGAGAGAGTCATAACCATTGGTTTTATTTTTGAACATGCTTCTTTTTTCATCCACGGACTTATTACTATACTCCGAGTTCTGCGAAACGCTTAACAACACCAGGTTTCCAAAACAGTGCAAATCTTTATTTGGGAGTGGAGGATTTTTAGCTGGATTTTCGGGATTTTGCGGGTAAATATGTTCTATTGAATTTCTGGATGTTGCCCTATAATTTTCAAACTCAATCGTCTTTGCGAAGGGCCAATTTTTCCAAAGAACATATTCAAGCTTTTGGAACCAATAATGTTGGAATTTTGTTCCCTTATCGGATTTAAGATATTCTTTAAAGTCAAACGTCACATCAATGGCAGAATCAAGTAATTGTAGAGAAGCTGTTTTATCGGATAGGGTTTTGCATAATGATAAGTCGTTGTCAAACTTTTCCAAGTGCTTTAGGTGAAGTTCAGAGGTAGGGTCAAAATCGTTATGAAAGGATAGTAGATACCCGAGGTAAGTCGTCAACCAAAACTGACGCAGGTAATCGCCTGTAAAATATAGAATACTTTGAAGAATAAGCGAGTTAGATTTTTTTACATACTTGCTTCGGGAATAATTGTTTTCAGCATTTTTGTTGATGTTTACCAGTTCTAAATATTCAGTTTTAGTATCCAAGTCGGTTATCCATTTAATTACATACTTATCAAATAAGAATCTCACTTTCCATAACAGCTTAAAAAAACGCTTAATTTCATCCGGGTCTTTTCTATTCTCTAATTCCTTAAATATTTCAATTAACCGATTCACATGAAATGTTCCTTCAAAGTCAGGCTTTTTTTCAATACGCAAATGCAGCCGATAGGTATGCAATAGGAGTTGGCCAAAAGTAATGATCGACCGGCAGTATACTTCATCTGATTCTCTTTTCTCGTCCATTATTACATTCTTGCTTTCAATGTAAGGTTCATACTTGTAATGTCGTAGAGATTCAATAGTAAATAGGGATTGGGTCGCATTTGAATCTAATGTTTGATTTAAGTCCTCAAAAAGAAAAGTCGCTTTGTCAAATTCGTTAAACTTCGTCAAATCAACCCGTGCCCAATTTGTGTTTGGAAAAGAGTTACGTACGTTCCTTTCAAAAAAATTACTGGTGTTTTCACAAGCTTCCCATATTTTACTGTGCAACACCTTTTCGTCAATACATTTTAATAAGTTAGCCTTAACAATATCAGTTTGCTCCAATTGAACTCCTGCACTATTGATTGTAGAAAAAAGTTTGTTTAAATCAATTTTTTGTGGGGTTGTATTTTTTATTAATTGAACCTTGGTATAAATGTAGTCTCCAAAGTCTTTCAAATCCTCATCAGCGATTGATTGAATAATTCCATTAATAGTCACCAACGCTTTCGCAATGTTCTTCAAATATGGGAATTTTACAATCTCACTACTTTCAATAACTTTAATGTCTTCATCCTTATCTTTCTCTAACAAAGTCTTAAAATAGTCTTCTACTTCAGTTCTAATTTCAAAGTTCATTTTTAGAGTGCTATCACTATTGACTAAGAATTTTTCAATGTCCGAATTTTTGTTATTTCTTGAAAAAACGAATGCTGTTAACCACAATGTAGTGAAGCGTTGTTGACCATCTATTAATTCTGCTTCCTTCCCATTTTCTTTGGTTAGAATGGTTCCTATGTAATATTCTTCCGCCCTGTTATGCTGGAATGATTTATAAAAATCTCCCAAGAGTTTCTCAATTTGCTCATCACCCCAAACATATGGTCGCTGATAGGTAGGAATTGTAAAACTGTACTTTTGAAGTTCAGCAAGGTTTACAATTGAGGTATTAAATGTCTTATTGACCATCTGTTTCCTTTTCTTTTATTTTTGACACAATCGCTGTTAAAAAAGCTTTATCAAATTCTTTTGGACTTTCTTTATACTTTGTAATATCACTAAACTCTTTAAAATAATTGCGGAGAGAACTGATATGCTTATCCTTTGATTGATTAGGTCCAGAATTGTCTGCATTAAAAATGACCTTAAATTTCTTTAGAAATAAAATAAGTTCATCTACTGTATAAACCTCAATAATGTTATCAATAAACTGGTAGTCAAAAACAAATTTAAAAATACTGTCTTCCCTTACATTTCTGCTTAATGACACCCGTAAAGAATAAATAGAACGGTATAGCCACAAACTAGCTTCAAATAGGCGGTGAAACCCAAACCGACTTACATATGTTATAATGCAAACTTCCAGCAGCTCTTTAAGGAATAAGGTGCCGGAATTACCATGCATCAATTTTTCATTGAACTCGTAAAAAGCATCACTTACCCTATAATCCCTTTTATTTCTATTGAATAAAACATCGTATAAATGCACATAATCACTAACATAGTCAAGAGTATTGTTGCCATCTGACAAGGGTTGCTTAAGTTGCTTATAGTGGCTCTCGTGCATTTGAAATGCCCTACCTTCTACATTCTTTACTGCGCTGTAATAAAATGAAATATCATCTTTATCGTGCTTTGTATTTTCCGTAAATTCTTCAATTAGAACTTCTTTTATTCCTTTTTCATCTCTATAAAATGGAAACCTTCTCCAGTGTCTATTATCCCAAAACCTAATCTTAGTAAGGTTTTGTATTATTTCCTCTACTTTATCACTTTCTATACCTTCCCACTTTCTTGCTTGATAATTTATTAATTTTTTAGAATGAATAGCTCGTAGATGATGTGCTTTGATGATATCCGAACCACTTAAACGAACACCTCCTGTGTTTTGAGTTTCGAAAAATGTATAAGCCAAGTCTTCAGTAGCTGTTACTACCAATGTTACATTGATTTCATCGAAATCAATGTAGGTGAGTACTTCGGTATCCGCATAATCAAAAATGTCTTTTGCTTCCACACTTTTGAGGTACGCGTAATTGCGTTTGATGTTGTTAATGCTTAATGTAGAAGTATATTGTATGCCGCTTTCGAAATCATTATTGATTAATGAATTAATGAGTAGCAGTGTAGTAATCCGTTGTTGGCCATCAATAATTTTCAGCTTACCATCTTCCTGATGTACAATAATGCTTCCAATATAAAAAAGAGCTTTGTCAGGTTCTGTATTGTTTTGGTACTCAATAAAATCATCTAATAATCGGTTAATTTGCCTCTCTTTCCATACATAAGGTCTCTGATATTCGGGTATGAATAATTGGCCTTTAATGTCGGAGTTTGGAATAGGAGAATGATAAGTGTTCACTAAATCATTTAAAGTACAACTAACTACTTTAATACCTTTTTGGGGGCTAATAGGTTTTGTACTAGCGGTGTTTAAGATTGAAGCCAAAATTCCTATATCCATAATCAACTTACTTTTATTTTACCCGTTACAGCAGCATTTATTAATGTCGCTTTGTATTCTTTTAGCTTCTCTATTTCTTTATCTTTTGCCTTTATAGCCGCTTCTGTCTTTTTAAAAACTTTATCTATATGAGCTGATATCTCCGTCTGTTCTTCTTCGGATGGATAGGGAACTAGGACTACTCCAAACTTATCAAAGTACAGCCTTAATCTCATATCCATTATTCCTCTCGAGTACTTTCTTAATTCCGTGGAACAAGCTTTACTCCTAAGTAACTCATGGTAATAATTTCCGTTTGATGGGATTTTAGGTCTTAATATGTCGTAAGCTGGGCTCGTAACTCCCTCGTATTCTGATAAACCTATTGCCCCCATCCACGCTAAAAGTTTATTGACAATAAAGTCACCTTTTTTTACAAACCAATATCCATCTGTTGTAGAAGCTCTATTTCCCTTTTCTTCTAAATCTTTGCGTGGCCTGACTCCAATTTCAGTATATATAGAAAGGAGTTCAAAATTGTTATTAATTGGAGCAGGGTCAATTATCAGCCTAAACAATTGCTTTATCTTCTTCACCTCCCAATGCTCTGGTAACTCTCCAATCCATTCTACTCCACTATCTTTCATTGGAACATCAGGATTAAGCCCACGGGTAACAGCTTTATGAATAAGTATTTGCCTGCGCTCTTTTAAAAGCTCAATTAACTTTACTTTTTGAGCAATGGTTTTATCTATTCTTGCAGTTTTACGGTCAAGAAAATTAGCAATGGCAGTTTGGTCTTGCTTTGATGGAATTGCTATCATAATAGCTTTCATTTCATCATATCGTGTTGTCCACAAATCGGCTACTATACCGTGTCCCATTCTATAAAACTCTTCAACAAAAGCATAACTCTTCAATAGGTAGTTGCAAAATGTTGGATGTATATCAATTGGCTCTAAAACAGTATTGATTAAGGAAACAGAACCATTAAGCGTAGAAATGCCACTTGAACCTTTTCTATCCGAGCGGCTATTAATAACAAAATCACCTGCCATGACCAGCTTTCGATTATCTCCGTCATTGGTCTTAGCGGCACTATCCAGTTGTGGTAAAATTCCTTGCTTTGTAACGGAAAGTGCAGCATAATCTTTATCAGATACTTTTGTCCGTCTTTCAAAAAACCTTGTCCCTAACCTTGTTAGTTCCCAATGTTCAGGAACTTCACCTAACCATTCAACTCCTGAATCTTTATAAGCAGGATATCGTTCTATCTTTATTTCACCTATTACTGCTTCCAAAAATTTCCCTTTTAGTTGTTACAAAAACCTTCTTTCCAAATGAAATTGCGACGCCCTGTTGCTTCTGCAAATATCCTTGACAGGATTCGTAATGATGGCTTCCGTTTGCTGCATAATGAACTTCAGTACAAGAGTGCGACGCAACGATGAAGCCATGAAATACAAATGCTGAGTACCAAAAAATCTCTTCCTAAACTGCTTACGCCAGGTTTAAAATTTCACGTATCAATCCTTCGCTTTCTTCTTCGAGTTGCAGTATATCGTTGGTTACTTCTTCAATATCACGTAAAGGTTTGTGGCGATAGAAGTATTTATTGAAACTTATCTCGTAACCAATCTTTGTTGCATTAAGGTTTATCCATGCCTCTTCTACATGTGGCGTTACTTCGCGTAAGAAATACTGATAGATGTTATCCTTCAACGGTACATTCTCGGTGTCTCTTAAATCACCTTCGGTTTCATACTCAGTGTATTCGCCCTTTTTGTCGGCAGGATAAAAACCAAAGTGAGGCAGTTGCTCTGGGGTGCAATTAAGATGTGCTAACAGTTGTTCGAGTTTATCGCCTGTTAGTTTTACCGTGCCTTTAATTACCTTTTCGGCAGTGGCATCGTACCAGCTAACTGCATTTAGTATAGCATTCTTTTCAGAACCGGATAATTTGAGTTGTGCAGCTTTCAGTTCCCTATCTACCAATGCAGTAAACTGGTTATAGTCGTTGTATTCGCTGGTGCCAATCTTTTCCATTAGGGTTTTGGCAGACTGCATGAGGTCGAGACCTTTTTGCCACGTAGCGGTAGTTGTAAGGGCTTTGCTTGCTTTGTTGTTGAGGTTCAGTTCCTGCTTTTCGCACCATTCAAGGATCGCTTTTTCGTGTTTGGCTATGTTGCTATATAGTTCTTCTCCAAACTCGTCGTAAGCCCATTGCATTGGTTCGCGTAAAAACTTATCGAAACGTAATGCTGCAATACGTTCTCCGGTGAATTGTGCTTTCAGTCGTTTAGGTCGTTCGATGGTTACCTTGTAATAACCAAAGTCGTTATTGTCGAAGATTTTAGAAGCAATGCCTTCATCTTCGTTTGTAACGGTGTTGATTGTTTTATCAACCGCTAACATTTCCCTGTACACTCTTACTATCTGATTGATATCATTGGGAGCAAACTCACAGTTTTTATTACCGAGGTTCTTACGGAGTTTCCTGTACAGCAAACCTGCATCAATCAACTGCACCTTTCCTTTTCGGTGTACTGCTTTGTTGTTTGCCAGCAACCATACATAAGTGGTAATGCCGGTATTGTAAAACAGGTTGTTGGGCATCTGAACAATAGCTTCGAGCATATCGTTTTCGATAATGAAACGGCGAATATTACTTTCACCGCTGCCTGCATCGCCGGTGAACAAGCTGGAGCCATTATGTACAGAAGCAATGCGTGAACCTTGAGGGGTTTGTTTCAATGGTTTCATCTTGCTGACCATCTCCATCAAAAACAACAACTGTCCGTCGGAAGAACGGGGAGTTGCATCGCAATCTTCTTCGTTGCCCCAATAATCATTGAGCTTTATTTTAAAACGAGGGTCAATTACATCTTTACCATCTTTGATATACTTAAGGTCGCCTGTCCATGATTTACCATAAGGCGGATTGGAGAGCATGAAGTTGAAGTTGTTGCCTGCAAATTCATCTGTACTAAGCGTAGAGCCAACACGTATGTTCTCCGGGTTGTTACCCTTGATCATCATATCACTCTTACAGATGGCATAGGTCTCATCGTTTATCTCTTTACCAAACAAGATAACATCTGACGTTGATTTTATTTCGCCTTCTTCATCTTTTATAAAGTTCTGGGACTCTGTCAGCATTCCACCCGAACCACATGCAGGATCGTAAATGGTAATAACAGGCGGTAGGTTATCTTTTACGGGATCAAAGACAAGGTGGGTCATCAGGTCAATTACTTCACGAGGGGTAAAGTGCTCTCCTGCTTCTTCATTGTTCTCTTCATTAAACTTCCTGATAAGTTCTTCAAAGACATAACCCATTCCTAGGTTGGTAAGCGGTTGAAGTTTTCGTCCATCAGGGTCAACTTTTTCAAAAGGTGTTAAGTTGATATTAGGTGAAGTGAACTTCTCTAATACATTCAGCAAAACATCTTTGTTTGCCATGTGCCTTACCTGGCTCTTCAGGTTAAACTTGTCGACTATCTCTTTTACATTTGGACTAAAGCCGTTTAGGTAATCTTCGAAGTTTGAGAGTAAAATTTGCTGGCTGTTGGTAGCTGTATTTTGAAGACGTTGTAGGGTCCATTCGCTAATGTTGTAAAAGACATATCCTGAAGCTTGTCTTAGTCCGTTTTCATCCCATTCTGTAAAGCCGGCATCATCTCTTTGAAATGCAAGTTCTTCCATTACGGCTTCTTTGGTTGGCTCCAGTAAGGCATCTAATCTTCTTAGGACTACCATTGGGAGGATTACATCGCGATATTTTCCCCGGACGTACACGTCACGAAGGCAGTCGTCGGCGATGGACCAGATGAAGGAGACGAGTTTATTGTGGGAGGCGTGGTTCATGGGCTGGTTTACAATTTAATGAACGCGCAATGTAAGGATACTTAATAACAGAAGCCACAGGCCGTTCTACCCATTTGTTTTGCTTCCTGAACAGACATCGTTTCAATGCTATGTGTACACGATCTTAACCCTTTACATTCGCGTGAATGATATGCATGGGCAGTGGAGCTTATACAAACAAGGACACCTTTTTTATTAGTGCCAGAACAGCTTAGTAGGGCAAGTAGCAGGAATTTTAAAGCCGCATTAGATATTTTGCTCAAACATTTAAATTTACAGTAGGAAGGAAATTTATTATACAAAATCTACAATCATTCCAAATTGACTCAACAATTTTTCCCAGTAATAAGTAAGGTTGTTATCATGTTTCGTATTTGATCCTACATACGGTAACACGATATGCACTTTAGAATTCGCTAAAACATTTCTATCTATAAATAGCTCTTTATTAATTCTTCTGGCATGTTCTATTGCAAGATTTATCGCTTCTTGTCTATTTTTGGGATTAACAAGAAAATTCTTGGATGATTGTTTTGCGTCTGTAAAAAGAAAAATTTCTTTTTTTTTATTATTTGCTGCTTGCCGGGAAACAACTTCTAAAATTCCAATTATATCAGTCCCTTGTTTGTTGTCAGGATCGTACCCTTCTTTAAAAAGTTGATTAGCTCTATCATAAAAAACCTTTTTTTCTTTACCAATGTTGCTCTTATAAGCATTCTGTAATTTTCTCACTTGCATTGGAGGAGTTCCAGGCCTGCAACTAAAAATTGGAATTGAATAATTTTTAACAGGAGGAGCCCCTTTGGTTTTGTCGTGAATAACAAGCAATTGAAGTTCATCATTCGGATTTCCAACTTTATTTACTCCATCCCACAATATCTTTTCAGTTTTTCCTTTGATGTCAGGAGAATTATAAGAAACACTTGCACTTTTATCAACAAAAAATAAGATTTCAATAGGGGGGATGGATTGAGTAAGGGCAAGAGTATTATTACCGACGATACTTATAACAAGACAAACTATAAATCTAATTTTCATACTCTTATTTATCGAAATCATAATATTCAAAATTTATATTCCCTTCCTTATTTACCTTGTTTTTAAAATCTTGAGAAATCATTCTCCTTAATGCTATAAATGGTCGAGTTCTTGACAAAGAACCTCCTGTTGTTGTTGCTGGTAGAGCTACCTTCGAGCTACCCAAATTTGAATACTGTGTTTTAGACATCACACTTTCGTTTAACCACTCCTCAGTAACTTTCCCCGCAAGCTTTGAACCCCGATAATATCCATCCTGATAGACTGCTTTGCTTTTTTCAATTAGCTTTTGCATTTTACTTGCTATGAATACTTCAAGGAGTTCTTTTTTATCCTTAATTAATTCTTTTACACCTAACTCTTCCTGAAGATCAGCTATTTCATCTTCTACCATCTTTATGTCTATTTCTGCTTTTACACTTTTGGAGTCTATTTCGAGCTTTTCCTTATTAAGTTTAAAAACCCTGTAATTCCATCGCTTTTGCCGGAAGTTGTTCCAGGCTATTCGGTAATTCTTAAAAATGACAGGAATTGAAATGCCCAGACATATTGCACCGGCAATAGCAAAAAGAAATGTTGAAGAAACAATTGCATATTCGGCAAAACCTGAAGTTTCTTGAGGCGTCCGAGAGGTAGGTGCCGTAGAGCTATCAGCTATGTCTGTAGATACTTCTCCAATTTGTAAACCCATACTTATTAGCTCTTCCCTGAATTTACCAAATGCAACCAACATGGAAAGGACTAAGCCGGAAGATATGAGGATAAATATCGCAAAGACTTTTTTAGAACCATTTTTTTGGTACGGCTTTTCAACCAATCTGTCAAAGGCAGGCTTTAAAACGATTGCTAAACCGGCAATGGCAAATGCGAATAAATAAGCAATAGGAGAAAAAACAGGATTACCTAAACTGTCGGTAGTTGCGCCGATTTGTAAATTTGTAGCGACAATGTTTAGAGCTATCCCGTAGTCCGCCGCAATAAATAACAAGGCGAACAGGAAAAATATAATAGCTGCAAATAGTGTGTAATCCGTTTTTACTGATTGCTTAAGGTCCTCTATAATGCCTTTTGCTGTCACTACTTTTTGTTGCCAGAATTTAATCTTGTTTTCCTTTTCATTCGCTTCTAAAATAAGAATCCCATGATCTGCTCTTCTATCTAGTTGTTTTTTTACAAGTTCAAGTCTTTTCGCTCTTGCGTCCTTGTATTTGTTTGAAAGATCTGCAATTTCATCAGTTGTTCTTGCTATTCGTTGATCCCGATTTATTTCTTCATAGTAATAAGTGATAAATTGCTCGAACGTCTCCGGCGGCACTTCCAGTATTCCATTGGTAATACCATGTTCGTATAATTTGAATGAATGCAAGTCTTTATTTGCAGCCTCTTCTTCTTTCTCAAAAGAATGGTTTGATGGAGCGATTTGATTCTTTTGGGGTTGCTCCTGTAAATTTTCTTCCCCCTTAGAATCTTTATTTTCAAGTTCCATTTGTCTGTATTAAATATTTGGATTAGCAGAATAATTTCTTGCAAGGTTGTATTCACTCATAAATAAATTCACCTTCAACTCTGATTGTTGGTCTAAGCTCAAACATTCCGCTTCCAATTTCAAAATCTCTGATTGTAATGTATTTATTGTTGTTATTTTTTCTTCCAGTGTTTTCTTTTTCTTTTCAATCGCTTCGTTATCACTAATTCCTTTTTGCCTCGATAATTTTGCCGTTTTACGTACGGCTAAAAGTTGCTTAAAATCTTCCACCAGGTTGTGGTACACACCGAGAAGTAGTTTGCCGCAAAAGAAGAAGAGGAATAGAAGGAAAATGCCGATAACAATTGTCAGCCCAATTTTTTGAGTATGCTCATACGCGATATAAGAGACAAAAACAGTAGTGGCAAGTGGTGAACCAATTTCCAGCAATGCAACTTTTGATCTGCTGCCAAAGCTCTTATTATTTGTATCATCAGGATTAAGCCAGGTAGATAAAGGAGCAACCAATGAAAACAGGCCAAAAAGGAAAACACCAATCGAGGCAGCTAGTCCAAAATCTGGTGTTACAAAAAAATGGATAAGAAAAAAACTACCAATTGCAGCTCCGGTTATGAAAGCCAGACCTAACAAGTTTCTAAAGAAATAGGTGTTTTTCTTTTCTGTTTCTAAATTTTCTGCAACTACAGCTTTCGCCAGTTGCTCCAGTTCTGCCTCTATCTTCCTTCTTTCATTTATCAATTCATTGACTGTTCCTGATATACCATTTTTCTTTGCGTCAATTTCTGCCTTTCGCTCAAGAAAATAGTTTTTTATTGCACTTACCTTTTCCATAGTAGTTGCAGAAGTTAATCCGAACAAAACACCTTCATCTCGCAGCAAGCCGTCATTTGTAATCCAAATGTTTCGAGCATCTAAATAGATAGTGTTTTTTTCACCCTGATCTTTCTCTTTGACTTGCTCCTTTGGCTCGACCGTATCTAAAGGAACGCTTTCGTCCAATGCCTTCTTTTTATTAAAAAAACGGGTAAAGGAAACAGAATCCTTTAATGAGCTAACATTCATGAGATATTATTAATAGTAATAGAATAAGAATTTTAATGAGTTTGTTGATCCAATAGCAAATGGAGTTGTTTAAAGCATCGAATAGTTGTGTGTCTATAACCCGCTATTTTTGATTTCGCCATTCCCATGGAGGAACTGGTTTCGCATCCGCCCAAAGTCCAATCTTCTTTTGTCTTGCACTTTTTTCCATATCTCTCCATTTCGAATTGTCATCGTACTTTGTAAAATGCCACGCTAAGCCACACTTCAATACACTCTCGTTGATATTTTCTTTTTCGTAAAAAACAACCCCTACAATTCTCTTCCACCTGTCATAGGTTTTAAATTCTACGTGAACCGATTTACCAAAAACCAATTCGCTTAATCTTTCCTTAGCAACAGTCCCAAATGGCTGTTTCCTTTCAGGACAGTCTATCCCATACAACCTGATTTTTTCTTGTTTTTGATCTGCCGTAAGTAAAGTGAAGGTATCCCCGTCGATGATTCTCACAACTTTGCCACTTATGGTATCGCCACTTTTATAACGTGATTCCAAGCGACAGCTTAAAAGGGCTAGTAGAGCAAAAAGGAAAAGTGATCGCAACAACATTAATTGATATTGTTAATTTGTTGAGCTTAATTCTTTCCTACTTGTCCGCGACTTAAACAAGATATTCCACAATAACGACAACCATCCCTTTAAATTGTCTGCTGTTTCTGCAATAATTACTATAAGTGATTCAAAACACAAAGGCTTCTTAAGCTGCACCTGCCTGTCCAAGGCTTTAGTCATTTTTTCTTTATGGCCCCCACCCAATTCTTGTAAGTTTTGGTTAGCAGTAATCAATGTCTGAACTTAAGAACTAAATATAAGAATATTTATAAATACTTTTTGGGGATTCGTATTTAGGACACGCTTGAGCTAATAAATCACGTCTTGATCATACAAAATCACATGTTTATGTGATAGGTTGGGAGACATTTTTTTTGTGCAAATTCCATTTTCTAGCGCTTCTTTTCTTAGATAAGATCTTTATAATGTTTTTTATGCAAATGCAAAAACTTCATTCTCCTCCTACAGACGCAATCTCTTCGAATGCTTTTTCCTTTTCTTCTTTCTGAATTGGATGGGCAAATAACTATCCTGGTTTTCCGGCTGTAATAACTCATCTAATAGATTTGAATTTTGAATTGATTTTTTTATTTCACCAGCGACATTTTTGTTGTCTGTTTTAGCATCGTTTATTTCATGCTTTATACCTTTACTAACACTTTCTTTTTGCTCAGTTGAATTAAACTTCTCTAACAACCCTTTTGCCCCATATTCTTTTCCAATATCACTGCCGTTGAAAACAGTTTTATTTACGTGATCTACAAACGTAACCCCATACATTAACCCTTGCGCGTTTTGTCTGACTGCTACGTGAGTACCTTGTTTTTGAAGTTCATTTGAAAAGCTTTTGAGGTCTTTTCCACCTTGCAATAGCGCCAAATCAATTTTAGTTTTTAACCTCCTTTTAAACTGCTGCCTGTCAACATCATTCTCCTTAAACTTTTGTTCTAACCATGGAAGAGTGGGCTTGCTATAAAAAGCACTTGCTTTAATTGGAGTCCCGATTTTGTTTCCTTTTTCATCAAGTACTCGATATACCAACCCTTTTCCTTCATACATTTTAGATGTCTCCGGCCCACGGTCAGCCATTACATTATACAACTTAAGTACTGCGTTTAATTCCGGTAAAGAAGTGTATTTGTATTGTGGCAAAACCACATTTAAAACATTTGTAATTGCACGTTTAGTTTCAGTCTTTCCGTAGATAATTCTTTGCGCACTTACAGCTTTAAGTTCCTGTGTTTGTTGTTGTTTTTTGCTTTCTGCCTGTACCAGTTTGAATTCAATTTCTATTTTTTTCCGGGCTTGTTCAGATTGATTTTTTCCAATGTTATTCATCTCAATCCGGCTGCCATCTGCTGTTATATTTGTACTTACAATGTGTATGTGCTGATGCCCCGCATCGAAGTGCTGGTAAACTAGGTATGGCTGTTTGCCAAAACCTATTTGCTGCATGTACGAGTCTGCAATTTGATTGAGCTTTTCCTTGTCCAGTTTATCGACAGCATCGAAGTTTAAAGATATATGCACACTGTTTGCAATTACCCGCTCATTTAAAGCCGCCTGGTGTTCTAACCGGTGTAGCTTTTGGTAGAAATTTAGCTGCTCGGGATCCTTGGCGTAATTAGCTGCATTTATACACTCTGCCTGGTTCTGCTGAACCTTCTTTTCATTATAATTTACAGCATTTGAAAGGCTCTTAGTTTTTTTTATTCTTGCGACCATTTGTCGGAAAATTGATTGATCCTTAATTTGATTTCATCAACCTTTTTTACGAGGCTTTCTTTGGCTGATTCATTTATAAAAAACCACGTTTTAAATTCAGGTATCGTCTGTAATAAATGGAGTTTTTTTACTACCTGGTTGTAGTTATTTCCGATAGCATTCAGTTCATTTCTCAGCAGGATTAGTTCTGCCATAAAGTCGTCCATTGACTTATTTCTCTTAAACACAGTTAACTTCTTTTCAAGCAAAACATACCGCATGTAATCGCTTAATTTGCGACAGGTCGTTGTCTTAAAATTTGTCGTAATTCTTTCATACTCACCCATTGTCAGGCGGAGTGTAACAACTCTTGTCCTGTTAGTTTTTGTCTCATTCATCACATATCTTTTTCTTTGGGTTATGATTTAAATAGCCTTGGCGAAGCGCTTGGTTGTCTTCATTCTTCCCGACCCGAGTTCCGAGGGGTAAGGGCTGGATTTCGTTTGTATTACAAACGGACATCTAGCCAGTGCAAAGGCACTTTAAATGATTTTACCATTGTCGAACATTAATTCGGCTTTAAGCGGATGAAACAATAAGTAATAACGACTTTTACAAATGGCTTCCTAATCGGTGGTGTTGTTTAATGTGTTGGCTTTGATCAATCAAAAAGTCGTTTAGGTCGTTGCGTTCGCTATAGAGATGACTTCTGTCAGTGTACTTTTTATCCCATTTTAAGGCCTCCCTGCTTTTGTTTTGTACAGGCCAGATCCCGGTCCAAATCAGCTGAACCCGATCATATTTTTCCAATTTCTGCTGGCTCTTTTTATAGAATGCAAGGGAGTTTAGTACAAGAAAATTTGTCAGTTGATGAGATGGATCTTGAAATAAAACCTGGTAGGAAAGAAAGCTGAAGAAACCTTCACAAACAGAAATAATTTTAGAATTTTGGCTTCGAATTTATGGTGACCTCTTTGGGGGAGATGCTGCCTTTAAAGAGCTCGTTTCGTAGTTCGAAACCTCCTCAATTATTTTCAAATCCTATAGCAAAATATCCCTTATTGTGCAGCTCAATTCTACTTACTTGCAGTATTTATTACCCAGCTTAAAAGGTATTTTTCTAGTGTCAAGATATCGGCAAAGAGCAGGATGTGCAAGTGGTTTTGCGGCTATCACTTTTATTGCAGGTTCAAGTGCCTCATACTGGTTTTGCGCCTTTTGCAGAGGCTGTTGAACCGTCAGTGTCTGCGGGTGAAAAGAAAAAAAATTCTGCAGTTTTACCAGCAATTCAGAGACATTACAACGGTGATAAATCTCAAAGTCTATTATGTTTCCTCCCTGTACTGTTCCATGATCGAACCATGCATTTAGTTTTCGGTTGACTTTAAGTGAAGCTGTTTTTTCATCCCTTAATGGTGACAAATAACAGTAATCCTGGTTCCTGATTTTCTGTGGTTGATAGCCTAATTTTTTAAGGTGATCTACCGGGTTAATCTGCTTTGCTTCTTGTATAGAAAATCGTATGTTGTTCATTGTACTTGTCTTTATTTTGGTGGTCTATTATGTGATCCTAGCTGGCTTAAAAAGGCAGGCGTGAAAAGTGCCGATGTAACAGGATGTTTTTTATGATGAGATGATGAGAAAGCTTCTAACCCTTTATTTTTAATTGTTTAAGTGCTCATCATAATCTCATCATAGATCTTTACTTTGATGAGAATTCTCATCGTGCTCATCATGGCTCATCAAACTTTCAGGATTTTGATGAGGGCTTAAAACCTTTACTAATCTAGCTTTCATGTGTTTTTCACCCTACTCTCATCAAATTTTTGCTCCATCCAATCCTGTGAAATCGTATAATAACTCCCTGTGTATTGAACCTGAACCAGTTCATCTGGTAGTGTTATAGATATAGGTTTGGTAGCTCAGACTGTTGTTTACCGGCTGCAATCCCCACTCGTTTTGCAATACTGCCGAGATATTTTGCCTGGATAAACGAGGGCTGCTTTTCTTAAGAAGTTCGAGTAAATCTTTATTAGTAAAACTGATTTCCCTCCCATTGGTAAGTCAAATACTTCTTTAAAAAGCAACAGTATTTCTGTTTCTGTTTTATTGCGGTTATTTCTGATGAAGCGTAACAGTGCATCTGCACGCAAGTGCTTTTCTGAAAACACATTCTTGTTATCGGATAAGGAACTGATAAGGTTCTTTAAGTAGGTGGTGGAGAAGGTAGGGGATCTCCTTTTCCATGTCCTTCAACAGCCGTATATTTTTTGAAGTAGGCACTGGTATTTTCCTTATCCAGTACCGTGTTTCTGTTGGATCAATTACTATAAAATTTTCTCCATTGTTGGAGTACAGAACAAACTTTCCAAAAAACTCAATCTTTTTAACGTCTTTGTTTTTTGCCTCGCTTTTTGAGGTTCGTGCTGTACTTAAATTCTTGATTTTTTCCGAGTCCTCCCTTCTGTCCAGCAGTACTTCGTCTACGGCTATTATCAACATATTCATCCAGTCAGAATTAAACTGTGACCTAAAGTCACTGTTGCGACTAAAAGTCATGTTCTTTTCAAAGATCAGTTTGAGCAGGTTGAGAAAAGTTGACTTGCATGTTTTACGCTCCCTTGATACTAGGCACAGTACGGGCAACTTTTGAGTGGGTTTAGAATAAAGCGGCTGCATGCAGTCAAAGCCAAGCTCATACTGTTCATTGAAAGTGTGGCGCAGAAATTCCAGTATGTTTTGGCGGCTTCCCGGTTCAAGTTTCCACTCTCTTGGTTGGTATAGGTTATAGAAGCTGCCAACGGTTTCCTGGTAGTTTAAATGGCTCGGAACGAAGGAGAAGCCGTCAAACTTAGGGTTTCTTTTAAACGCACCTCTGGACATGTCCTGTTTCAGCATCTCTGCTGACCATGGCATCCAGACTTCTATGTATTCACCTTGTATCGTTGGCTGGGGGCATTTCTTGTAGTAGTTTGTCTGAACGCGGATGTAACTATTAGGTGCGTTCAATGGGAAGTTAGTAACAGACATAAGAATGGATTTAACGGTTACCTTTTTTCCTGTTAGCTAAATATTCATCTGCTTCCTGAGCTATTTCTGTTACCGTCTTTTTTCGTCCTGATTTTATCCACTCAGCCAGTTCTGACTTGTAAAAGTACAAGCGCTTACCTTGTTTGTTAACAGGAATTTCGTTGCGGCTAACTTTGCCGTAGATGGTGGGAGTAGAAAGATTGAGGAACTCTGCTGCCTGTGCTATTGTAAGCAGCTCATCCGTCTTAGGAGAATGGTCATTTGCCTCGCGTAACAACTGTTCAATATGATCCAGTTTTTCATGTAGCCTCGTTACAGCTTGCGGTAATTGTTCAAACGTGATTGTTTCCATAACAGTATTTTTATTTTTATACTGCAATGGTAGTGGAGTGTTTTGCAGGCTTACAAGCGGTTATGCCTGTATTCCTCCGATAATACTCCTATGTTTTGTTATTTCTATTGTTTCTTTGCAGAGGTAAGATTACGAACTGGCCATCCTTTTTTCGAACGTTTAAGATAGGAGATTGACAAGTCTTTGTATTGGAGGAAATTATATCTAAGAGGTATTTTTCAGAATAGTTCTTTACGGCTCCTTTGTCACTGTATGTAAAGTGTTCGATAATCCAGCTAATTAATTGTGCCTTGTTACAACCGATGATTAAATTAGCCTCAAATAGTTGTTTAAAGGCATCGGCAAGCTGATTTCCGGCACCTCTAAAAGCAAGCGTATGTTCTACTTCGATTTCTCCCGTCAGTAGGCTTTTCAGTTGAGGATGATCAATTGGTTTAAAATAATCCTTTACCAGTTCATAAAGTTCCGCTATTACACTTTCCTTAAATACGGGTTTCGGTTCCTCCTTTTTCACCGGCTTTATATTATCCGTCTTTTCCGCTTCCTTGCCTTGCCGAGTAGCTTTGAAAACACTTTGTTCAAATTCTTCCAATGCATTCTGACGTGCTCTAATACTATCCTGTAAATCAGTGATGAAATAGTCATCCGCTTTAGCATGATCCTGAAATGATAATTCGGGAACGATAAATAGTTCGTTCAAATTTAAACTGTATAGTAGATCTGTTAGGTGTTCGCTACCTACCGGAACATCCGAATGCTTTAAACTGTTCCAAAACTGGTGATAATGTTCCCTTAATTCACCCAATCTGTGTAATTGAAGTTGTATCTGATCGCTGGAAAGGTTTAAAATATCTATTACTGCAAGCTCTTTTAGTTCCTTTAGTTCATTTCTGAATGTATCGCTTAAGTAAGGGTTTTGATGACTGATAACGTAAATAGAGAAATTTTCTGGGTTACGCGACTCATCCTGTCTTTTTTGAGCTGTTTTGATGTCTAATGTTTGAAGCTTTATTATAAAGTCCTTGTAATGCTTCATTTCATACCATTAAAATAATTACTTTTTAAATCCTATCCTTTCTCTTTCCTCCCATTTTCGCCCTGCTGCTTTTTCATCTAACAAATTTTCCATTGCATCATAAATTTGGTTTAGCTGTACATCATGCTCGCCTAAACGTTCTTTTATCTGTTGCAACTGTTCTTTTAAATCGTTTTGCCTTAGTAATACTTTTCTTACTTCTACAAAAGCTCTCATAATAGCAATGTTCATATTTATTGCTTTATCGCTGTTTAGTACTCCACTTAACATGGCAACGCCTTGCTCTGTAAAAGCGTAAGGCAAGTACTTACTATGCTGACCTCGGCCTGTCTTTAAGGTTTCATTTTGCAACCTTAGAGGATGATCATTTTTTTCTAAGGTTTCAATTTGAAACCTTAATTCTTCAAATTCGTCCTTATTAAGCTGAAACATAAAATCTTCTGGAAACCTCTTAATATTGCGTTTTACAGCAAGGTTTAAAGCTTTAGTTTCCGTTTCATACAAGGCTGCTAAATCTCTATCGAGCATTACTCTTTCGCCTCTTATTTCATAAATTCTATTTTGTATATTTTTTATTATTTGCATAGTAATATTTAAGGGTCTAAGGTAATTTAATTGGCCGCTTCCCTTTTGGTCGGATTAACAGCCTCAATAATTTACTTACCAATTCTCCCTATCGTAAATGTATATATATCTGCTTCTTACTTGTTGGGTACAATTTCTTTTTTTAAAATGCGGCCAGTGCCTTAGCCATTTCTTTCTTTTGGTCATCGTCAAACGAGGCTAAATAACTTTGTGTTGTCTTTAGGTTTGAATGCCCCAATGCCTCACTTATAAACTCTGTGCTCGCCCCGCTCTTTTTTAATATTGTAGCAAAACTATGTCGGGCAGCATACGTTGTTACATCTTGATTAATTCCAACAGTTTTAGCGATAGTTTTCATGTTTGCGTTAATCACGTCGTTTATTTGCTTTATCAATTGACGTTCCCTTTCAGGTGAAAGATCTTCCTTTAAAATAGGAAATATATACGTGTCACCTGTCACTTTCTTACTACCCCACCTTTTAATAATCTCGATAGCCGGGTCCAGCAACGGAACTCGGATAGCCTCAACTCTTCTTTTTGTTCTTATTGTTTTTGCTCTTTTAAAGACCAATACATCTCCGTCAATATCTTTATATTTTAGAAGACATAGGTCTTTTACATTAATACCATTACAGAAATAGATAAACATCCATAAATCCTTTGCCATTTCTTGGCTACTTCCTTGCAATGGAGTGTAATGATAAAGAGAGGAAATATCTTTAATGGTAAGGGCTTTTTTGATGTTTTTTCCAGTTGGTATTTCAAATCTGCGCCTTCCAAAAGGATATAATTCCTTTGATACGATACCTTCAGAAATAGCAATGTTGAAAATCGTCCTAAGACTTCGCAGGTAAATTCCAGTTGTCGTAACGCTTTTTTTATTAGTAAGCATCCAATTCTCATAACTACGGAGCAACTCAGGAGTGACGTCAGCGAAAATTAGATTTGGTTTAAATTTATTTATACTAGTCGTAGCGCACTTATAGGACTCCGCAGTTCCAATTCTTTTCTCCGCTAGTAGTTCAGATATATAATCTTCAAAAGCATGGGATATATTAGAGGAATTTCCTTTATTCTTTAAAAATTTCTTCTCAAAGCTATTCCAGGTAAAAAAAGGCAATTCTTTGATTATTTCTGAGGCTTTTCCTTCCAGCGCATTTAGTTTCATTCTTGTCTCCTTAAACTCATTTCGAGGCCGCTGAGCCATAACCTTAGTGAACTGCTCGATTGTTAGGTTAAAGGATGTAGGATAATACTTTTTTCTTCTTTGGTAGGTTATCCTTATCGATATCGCACACTTCCCATCTTGTTGAGGGTGGTACCTATCAATAAATATTGAAGTTGTTGCCAATTCAGCCATTTAATAAAATTTATATCTCAGATTTTTCCGACACAATTCCGACACAAATTTAATATAAATAGGACAAATAACAATTAATAGCTATAAGTAAATTTCCTCTGGAATCTTTGCTGGGGCTGCGTTCCAATAAAATTGATAACAAAAACTCTCGTTTTGTTTTTCATAAAAAATTGGACTCATAATCAGGTGGTCCTAGGTTCAAATCCTAGTGGGCCCACCAAATAGGTATCAAACTCTCCTAAAAGCCGTCGCAACTCATTGATTTGCACGGCTTTTTTATTTTCCCCTGTTTAAACAATATCAAAGAATATCAAACAATTCGGTAACCTGTTTCATATACCAATAGCCTTTTTTAAAATTTGAGGTTACCGGATTTGGATAAAAAGCCCGTCAATGCTGCGTTTTAAGACATGGCGAAAGGTACCATCAGGAGGGAGCGGAACGGGGACTGTGAGGGACCTGAACCACAGGTCCATCTACGTGAAAAGAAAAAAGCAGGGGCCTGAACGGGGAGCCAAAAGGTCCCCCCAAAAAAACGATAAAGCGGCGGTTTTCAGATTGCGCAACCATTTTTAAAATTTAAAATAGTCATCATGAAAAGTATGCAAAATCTCAGTGTATTGTTTTGGCTGTGGAAAGTCAAGACCGACAGGCGGGGGAAAGCGCCTATTTATATCCGAATTACCATTGACGGGAAGCAAGCCCAAATGTCTTCCGGCCTCAAAGTAGAACCTGAGTTCTTCAACCAGCAAAAAGAACAGGTTACAAGTAGAACTATCGAAGCACAAGTAATCAATCAAAAAATCCACAATATCAGGGGGCAGCTCGAGCACCAATTCATGGTGCTCTGCGCGCAGTCCCAACATGTTCATCCCGAAATGCTGAAAGAAACTTTGTTGGGTAAAGCCCAGCCAAAAAAAACCTTCATGGATATTTTTGATTACCACAATACAACTTTCCAACAGAAGGTAGAAGCCGGTAAAAAGAGCATCGCCACCTTAAAAAAATATTACGCTACTAAAGAAAAACTAAGAGCGTTCCTTCAGGCTGAATATAGTAAGGCAGATATATCACTGGCAGATGTGAAACAAACTTTCCCCAATGACTTCGAGCATTACTTATCGGTATATGAACACCTTCAG
This sequence comes from Segetibacter aerophilus, assembly GCF_007991655.1. Taxonomy (GTDB): domain Bacteria; phylum Bacteroidota; class Bacteroidia; order Chitinophagales; family Chitinophagaceae; genus Segetibacter; species Segetibacter aerophilus. Next base: position 513 of record NZ_BJYT01000029.1, on the reverse strand, counting down.
AACAATACGATCATGAAGCACATAAAGAACCTCAAAAAGATCCTGACATTGGCGGTGCAGAAGGAGTTGATTCCAACTAACCCATTTCAGCTTTACCGGTGTAGCTATCAAACTACTGCCAGAGAAAGATTGACGGAGGGAGAGCTTAAAAAGCTAATGAATACAAAATTTAAAAGGGTTGCGCTTGAGGAAGCCAGGGATTGCTATATAGCCATGTGCTTTACCGGGTATGCTTACACTGATGCCTTTCTCCTAGCCCCGGAAAATATCCAGGTACTTGACGACGGTGGAAGATGGTTTGTAAAAAACAGGGAGAAAACATCCGGCAACGAAAATGTACCCATTTTACCAGTGGTTGAACAAATAATAGAAAAGTACAAAGACCATCCATATTGTCTTGCTTACAATAAAGTCTTTCCAATACACAGCAATCAAAAATTCAATGCTTATTTAAAAGACATAACAAAAGTGGCTGGAATAAATAAAGAACTTACTACCCATACTGCCAGACAC
>NZ_BJYT01000028.1 GCF_007991655.1 Segetibacter aerophilus | reverse complement strand
CGTGAAGCGAAGCGAACAACTTGCTGTAATGTGTACACTAGTTGAACGCGATGTGATTGAGCATAAAGCAAAGACGGCTAATGCAAGTGTATCAGAATTTTTAAGAACACTTGGTTTAAAAGGACAGGTTGACACACGAAAAAAAGTACTTCCAAAGGAAGTGTTGCAAGGCATTGCAAGTCTAAATCATATAGCTGCAAACGTAAACCAGATAGCAAAAAAACGAAACAGTTTTGATGAATTAAATGCGATGGAAAGAGCAGAATTGCAGTGGCTGGTTGGACAAATAAAACAGTTTGTAAACAACTTCAAAAACTATTTTGAATGATTGGAAAAATAACAATCGGAAAGTTTTTTAGAGGATGCATTGCATACTGCCTCCATGACAAAATTCAACAGAAAGATCAGCAGGTAATGAAGGACAGAGCAGAGATCCTAATGTTCAACAAATGCTTCGGAAACGAGAAGGAATTAGTACAGCAATTTAATGAAGTAAGGCAGTTAAATATGAAATTGTCCAAACCCGTTTTGCATGTTACTCTAAGCTTTGCTGCTGGAGAAAATTTAAGCAAGGATAAGCTGATGGAGATGAGTGAACATTGCGCCAAAGACCTGGGCTTTGAAAACAATCAATACATAGCCATTGCTCATCGTGATACCAACCACCAGCATCTGCATATTGTAGCCAACAGAATTGGCTTTGATCAACGGACTGTAAGCGACAGTAACAACTACCAGAAGATGGCTAAGTACTGCCGGAAAATGGAATTGAGATATGAGCTAAAACAAGTGCTTAGTCCTAGGAAGTATTTATCAAAAGAGCAAAGAAGTATTTCCCGTTTTGACCAGCGAAAGGAACTGCTAAGAAGCAATATTCAGCAGGCATTAAAGGAGTGTAAGGACCTACACCAATTTGAAGCCGCAATGAATAAAAGAGGATATAAAATTATAAAGGGTAGAGGGATAAGTTTTACGGATGAAAAGAAAGTTACTGTGAAAGGCAGTGAACTGAATTACTCCCTGGCAACGATTGAAAAAATACTTGCCAGGCAGCAAGTATTACGAGCGCAAGGACAAAGTAATCTACCGGCCCAACCCTTCGTTCAGCAGCCTGCAAGTTCAAATGATTCAATCTTTAAAAGCAATGAAGAAGGCACCATGGATGTGCTTATGAAGCCACAACCCAACAACGAAGAAATAGACAAACATTTTAAACAAAAGCGAAAGAAAAAAAGGCAATCTCATCGCTTGTAAATCAACCGACACTATGGAAGCTGAAATCATACAAACAGTACTAACTGAAGTAATGGAAGACCTTCAGGAATTAAAGCAACAAAATGCAAAGTTGGTAGCAGTTGTGTCTGATCTGAATAATAAAGTAGATGATTTTGAATTGAAGCTAAGCAACATAAAAGTAAGTGCTCCCGTAACTGACCCAGAACCGATGACTAGAGCAGTAAACGAAGGCGTACTCAGGCTGGCGAGTATTATTGAGAAACAACCAAAAAGCATAACAAGGCAACATAGAATACTACTCTTTCCTGAAGATGGCGCAAGAGAGTACTATCACCTTGTGTTTGGTCGACTTCTTTTCTGGATGATGATTTTTCTAATAGCTACTTACCTTTTTTCTTTAGGTAAACAGTTTATAGACCGCAATGCTGTGCTAAGGTATAAGGAGCTTGAGAGTACACCCTATAGAAAGGCCTGGAATTATCTTTACAACAATAGCAAAAAGACAGTTAAGCTAAAGATGGATAGTGTATGGAAGAACCTGCTCCAATAATATTGAGCGTTAGATTGACTAAACTTACAAAGATGTAATCTTACGTATCTTATTAGCACTTACTGCCTCCATCGGACTTTGAGCCACCATTCAAAGAACCCCACCCCCCATAACTCCTCCGCCACTACTTCGCTAATATTAAAATCTATAAGACGTTCAAAGTACAGGTACTGTTCCTTACTGTTTATAGAGAGTCTATGCATTCAGTCCGAAAAATTGTTTCAACTCCTTACCCTTGAAAAATATCTGAAACTAAACCATAAGCAGTTTCAGTAGTATAATGAATAGCTCATCCATCTTAAGTCATTCTACGATAGTTTTTATTTGCTGGTTTCCAGATTTCAAACATTAATTATATAGTATAAAAAGCTTGAAGATTATGATTTTTCAAATAGTAGTAATATTTTGTTGACTGCATAGTTGAGGGAATTACTAAAATTTATGTTCAAATTAAAAATTCCTTAAATAAGAATGGAGTTACGGATTGAACAATATACATAGTTGGTTAAAAACTACATCTGTATACGGTTGCTGCGTTAGAAATATATTGCCCTGTTCGTTTATGGTTAATTAGAATAAGATTAAAAACCGTTCAACAGGAAATCTTATATTGATCTTTTTTATACTATTGCATTCCATTTAAAGCTTCTTCTGGTACCTCTATCGGTACTAGTTTCCAATGTCCAAGGCTCATTTATGCGAAGAACCTATGAAAGCTTCTGAAAATTAAATTCGACTATCTCTCGCTGCTTATTGCTCCATAGCTTTTGCTGGAGACGTAATTATTTACCTAATGCATATGATTATGGAAAGTAAGAGTTTTATCTATAGAACAGAAACAAAAAGAATGCATGTAAAGGGAAAGTTCCTCTACGCCAAAAATCGAAAGTTCTACATAAAAGGTGTTACTTATGGCACTTTTAAACCAGATGATAACGACGTTCAGTTTCCCGATGCTGAAACTGTAGAGAAAGATTTTTCTTTGATGGCTTGTGAAGGAATGAATGCTGTTAGAACATACACAGTTCCTCCAAAATATCTTCTTGATACTGCAGAAAGACATCAACTAAAGGTGATGGTAGGTCTTCCGTGGGAGCAACACATTACTTTCCTTGATACAAAAGAAAGAAAAAAGGACATCGTTAAAAGGGTAAAGGAAGGTGTTGTGTTTTGCGAGAATCATCCTGCTATTTTATGCTATACTATAGGTAATGAAATTCCTGCACCAATTGTAAGATGGTACGGAAAAGCTAAGATTGAAGCATTTTTAAAGTCTTTATATAAAGCGGTAAAAGAAGTTGATCCGCAAGGGTTAGTTACCTACGTCAACTATCCAACCACGGAATATCTGGATTTGTCTTTCCTTGATTTTGATTGTTTTAATGTTTACCTCGAAACGCCAGAAAAGCTAAGTAAATACATTTCACGCCTTCATAATCTTTCCGGCGATCGTCCGCTCGTTCTTGCTGAGATTGGATTAGACAGTATGCGTAACGGGCATGAAAAACAAGCCGAAGTATTAAAGTGGCAAATCGAAACTGTGTTTGGTAAAGGTTGTGCAGGTATGTTTGTTTTTGCATGGACCGACGAATGGTGGCGCGGAGGATTCGAAATTGAGGACTGGGACTTTGGATTAGTTGACAGGGAAAGAAGACCCAAGCCGGCATTGTCTGCAGTTGTTAAGGCTATGGCTAAGGTTCCGTTTGCAGGCATTCAAAACTTTCCTTTTATCTCGGTAATAGTATGTAGTTATAACGGTTCTGCCACTATTCGTGATACAATGGAGGGACTGGTAAAATTGAAGTATCCTAAGTTTGAGGTAATAGTGGTAAATGACGGTTCAAAAGATAATTTAGCTCAAATAGTAAGCGAATACCCGGTTAAGTTAATCAATACATCCAATCGTGGATTAAGCAGTGCCCGTAATACAGGCATGTATAATGCAAAAGGCGAAATACTAGCTTATATTGATGATGATGCTTATCCTGACGACCACTGGTTACATTACCTCGCTTATGCTTACAACAACAGTACACATGCTGCAATGGGAGGACCTAATATTATTCCGAGTGAAGATGGACCCATTGCAACCTGTGTAGCTAATGCCCCCGGTGGACCTGTTCATGTGTTAGAAACTGATGAGATTGCTGAACATATTCCTGGTTGTAATTTGTCCGTTAGGAAAGACGTACTAATGAAAATTGGTGGGTTTGATCCAATGTATCGTGCTGCCGGTGATGATGTGGATGTCTGCTGGAGAATTCAGGAAGCAGGATATACCATCGGGTTTCATCCATCAGCATTAGTATGGCATCATCGTCGTAATTCGCTGAAAGCATACTGGAAACAACAACAAGGTTATGGTAAAGCGGAAGCTTTATTAGAGTCAAAATGGCCTGAAAAATATAATGGGTTTGGACATCTGACTTGGGCTGGGCGTATTTATGGTAATGGTTTTACATTACCAATAAATGTAAAAAAAGGCAAAGTGTTTCACGGCACCTGGGGAAGTGCGTTATTTCAATCCGTATATCAACCAGCAGAAGGATTTCTTAACTGTATTCCCTTAATGCCTGAGTGGTATTTATTATCTACATTGTTTGGAGTTATGGCATGTCTCGGCTCTTTGTGGACTCCTTTGCTAGCTCTATGGCCCGTATTTATTGCATCTATTGCAGTAATAATTATCCAGGGAATAATAAGCGCTGTAAAGAATACGTCGCTATCTAAAGGGCAGGAGCATAACTGGAAATACTTTTTATTAATTGTGCTACTCCATATTGTTCAGCCGGTTGCAAGGTTACGGGGAAGAATAAAAAATGGTCTAACACCATGGCGTATAAGAGGCGCAAAAGCAAGTTTTAAAAATCTAACCCTTTTTAAATCAAAGACTTTAACCCATTGGAACGAAGTCAGCTGGAAATCAAATGAAACATGGCTTGAAGAAATCGAGCAAAATATAATAGGCTTAAAAGCACGAGTGAAGCGCGGTGGAGATTTTGACAAGTGGGATATTAAAACACGCAATGGCTTATTTTCCACAGCTAAAGGAGTGCTTACAGTTGAAGAACATGGGGCGAATAAGCAGTATGTAAAGTTTAGATATTGGTCTAAATATTCTTTAGGCGGATTGTTTTTAATAGGAGTACTTACTGCCATAACCACTTTTGCCTTGATTGACCATAGTTGGATTGCTGGAGCTATTCTTTGTTTCCTTACAGCAGCTATATTTTTAAAATACATTCTTGACTCAGCATCTGTTGTTAATTGTATTGTTACCGGCTTCACTAATTTGGCTAAGCTTGATGAGAAAGAAAGTAAGTTGAATATTGTACATAGCGAAAAAGTGAGGGAAGAGAAAGAGCAGTATGTAGGTTTATTTTAGGAGCAATTAGAAGATGAAATGCAGGAATTGAAACCAACGTACGAATAATAATATTTCAGGTCCGCAAATTACCTTAAGAAAAGAGCACTCCTTTTATCATATAATGGAAAAATTAAGAATTATAGTTGGGGGTTACATAGGGTTATATCCTACAGGAGGAGCTACGTGGGATTATATTCAATATCCACTAGGTTTAAAGCTTTTGGGTCATGATGTCTATTATATTGAAGATACAATGCAATACCCTGTTTTTCAAAAGAATGGCAGTTCCTGGGATGATGCGTCCAGATGTGTTAGTTATTTGAAAGAAATGATGGAGAGTTTTGGTTTAGAGGATAGATGGGCGTATCGTGATATTGCTTCCGGCTTGTCATTCGGTTTGTCTGAACAACGAATTCTGGAAATATGTGAAACAGCAAATGTGTTTATTAATATTTCCTGTTCAACCTATTTAAGAGACGAATATTTGAAAATACCCCATCGTATATTAATAGATTCTGATCCAATGTTTACTCAAATACAATATGCAATTGAGATAAAAAATGATTCTGAGTCTAGAAATTGGAGCACGAAAAAAATGATTGAGAATCACAATTATTTGTTTTCGTTTGGGGAAAATATTGGGGCGGAAGATTGTGAAATTCCAACTTTCAATTATAAATGGCATGCAACAAGGCAACCTATTTGCCTGGACCTGTGGAAAAACAACTCAAGAGTTTCCGGGAAAAAGTTTACGAGTATAATGAATTGGAGCGGCAGAAAAAAACTGGAATACAACAATGAAGAATGGGGCCAAAAAGATGTTGAGTTTGAGAAATTTAAACAAGTGCCAGCGCTGCTGCCTGGGGTTGAATTTGAAGTTGTAGTTAATAAACCCTTGAATAAAGAAAGTAATTATTGTGGGATAGAATTAGAAGGACTTGGCTGGAAAATACTTGAACCGTCGACTACGGTCGGTAACACCAAAGATTACAAAGCTTTCATATTGAAATCGATTGGTGAATTTTCTGTGGCAAAAGAAACTTATGTAAAGTCCAACAGTGGATGGTTCTCTTGTCGATCTGCCTGCTATTTAGCTGCAGGTAAACCCGTTATTACCGAGGAAACAGGTTGGTCTAAATATATCCCTTCAGGCAATGGTGTAATTGCCTTTGATAACATTTCTTCAGCCATTGAAGCACTGAAGGAGATAAATTCTAATCTCCCGTATCATTCTAAACAAGCAGAGCAAATTGCCCGTGCATATTTTAGCAGTGATGTGGTTTTGCTAAGAATGCTGGAACAACTGAATTAAGATTATGAAAACGAACGCAAAAATTTTTCATTTGCTTGTACCGGGAAAGAAGATCGATGGAGATTGGTGCAGCTTCGCTATACCAGCAAACATTGAAATAGGTACCAATACCGTCATTGATTCATCGTCATGCTTCAAAAAGTTCTTTTCTCAGCTTGCAGTTGGATTAAAAGTAGGTAGCAATGTCACACTTCAAAGTCCTGCACTTGCTCCCGAAAAGAATGGGTATATAGAAATAGGGGATTATAGTTTTATTTCAAGTGCAACCTTAGCTGCTACTTCAAAGATTATTATAGGTAGATATTGTCATATAGCAGGGGGAGTTACAATTGTAGATACTGACTTTCATCCACTTGATCCCGCAGATCGGCTAATAGATACTATAACCATTTCTACGGTGGGGAATAAATCACGCAGGCCATTTTTCGAATCTGCTGCTGTTATAATTGAGGATGATGTATGGATTGGTTTTAACGCTACGATACTAAAAGGGGTGACTATAGGAAAGGGTTCTATAATTGAACCAGGTGCCGTAGTCTCTAAAAATGTTCCTAAGGGTTCAATTGTTTCTGGTAATCCGGCAATTATTAAATCTTTAGAATATGCATAAACAACTTGCACAAGAGATCGTTGAAAATGAGGCGGGGCAGTTGTTTATTGAGGGTGACTGGCATCCTAATCCCCTTCCGACGAATATAGAGCTGGAAGAAATGGCTTATCCTGATACGTCGTACTCATTCACTACTTTTTATTCAAAGAAACCTGTAGGATTTAAGTTGGGATATGCGAGTGGAAATTACGGACATGGGATTTTTACAACAGGGGAAAATGGGGAAATAAATATTGGAAAGTTTGTTGTTCTTCAATGCACTCGAATCATTAGTAACCTCTCCGTAATTATCAAAGATCATTGTATGTTTTCGTGGGGATCAGTTATAACTGATAGTTGGCTAGGTCTGGAAACAAAATCACCAGCGGCTAGAAAAGCTATGCTAAAACAAGCTGCACATTCTTATAATCGACATCTTGAGTTTATTGATCCCCAACCTGTAACAATTGAAGAGAATGTATGGGTTGGATTTGAAGCAATCATTTTACCAGGGGTTACAATAGGTAAAGGTGCTGTCATTGGTTGCAAGGCGGTAGTATCTCAGGATGTTTCTCCGTATGCAGTTGTAGTAGGTAATCCTGCACGAGTAATAAAATACCTCGACCCTACTGATACAGAACAGGAAAAGGAAGCTGCATTAAGGCTTTTTATTAATTAAGTAAAAGGCGAGTCATATAAAAAAAATCATAGAAGGGAGTAAGCGATTATGAAGTATTCAATGTTTCAATTAGTCAAAAGAATTTTTGTGCATGCAAGACCTTATTGGTTGCCTATGATAGTATTATTTGTACTTACATTATTAGCTACACCTATTGTCTTATTGAAACCGCTGGGGATGAAAATTGTAATAGATAGCGGCTTTGGCTCTGAACCACTACCTGGTTTCATTACCATGTTTTTTTCCCAATCGTTTTCCTTCAATTTTCAATCAACAATTGTAATTGCAGTTGCCTTTATTATTCTTATAGCAATTTTAGAAAATATTAATGGGTATGTTTCATGGCTGCTCTCTACTTATACAGGCGAAAAGTTGGTAATGAATTTTAGGATACTTCTTTTCAATCACATTCAGCGGCTTTCTATTGCTTATCATGACAAAAAGGGATCATCAGATTCTTTGTATCGTATCCAGTGGGACACTATGTGTATACGCTCTTTATTGTTAGGTCAACTTTCACCGCTTGTATCATCATTTATCACATTATTTTCGATGATTGTAGTGATGTTCATAATAAATTGGTCTTTTGCCATAATTGCAATATGTGTTATACCTCCACTTTATGCACTTACGGTTTTACGTTCAAAGAGGCTAAGACAAGATTGGTATAAAGTAAAAGATGCTGAAAGTAACGTGATGTCTGTTATTCATGAGGTTTTGGGTTCTCTAAGAGTTGTGAAAGCCTTTGGGCAAGAGGAAAATGAAAGCGAACGATTTCTGAAACGTTCTAATAAAGCAGTAGAAGGCCAAATGCAAATGGCACGTTTAGGAGCAACCTTTCAGTTTATGGTCAGTATGGTATTTACCATCGGTTCTGTTTTGATTATCTATTTCGGTGCACAGTACGTTCATGCCAAAGAAATGACACTAGGTGAGTTGACTTTAGTCCTAGCTTATATCGGTCAGGTGTTTGGACCACTGCAAACAATTAGTAAAAATATTGCGGAAATACAATCCTCTCTTGTTAGCGTGGACCGGGTTTTTTCAGTATTGGATGAAGAAAAAGAAGTCGATGATAATCCACATGCAATTCATTTGGATCGGGCAAAAGGTGCTTTTCAGTTTAAAGATGTTTCTTTCTGCTATGATGTCGAGAGACCTATTTTAAAGGAAGTTTCCTTCGAGGTAAGGCCCGGGGACAGAGTCGGTATTATGGGTTCGACAGGAGCAGGTAAATCAACTCTTGTAAGCCTATTGAACAGGTTTTATGATCCTTCTACAGGCGTGGTAATGGTTGATGAGGTTGACATTAAGAAATACAAGTTAAAGGATTACCGGTCCCAATTTAGTATAGTGCTCCAGGAGCCTGTGCTTTTTTCGACTACAATAAGTGAAAACATCAGGTATGGAAAACCTGGTGCAACTGAAAAGGAAATCATTGAAGCAGCCAAAGCAGCAAATGCTCATGATTTTATTATAAGAAGCAAAGATGGCTATAATACAATGGTTGGGGAGAGGGGTCTGCAATTATCAGGTGGTGAACGCCAGCGGATATCCATCGCCCGGGCTTTTATCAAGAATGCTCCTATACTTATTTTGGATGAACCAACAAGTTCGTTGGATGTTAAAACTGAAGCGCAGATAATGGAAGCAATGGAACGGTTGATGGAGGGACGAACAACTTTCATGATTACTCATAGGCTTGATACTCTCAGCTCGTGCAATTTTATTCTACATCTTGAAGAAGGGAAACTAGTAGAGGTAGTACGAGATCATGATATTAACTACATAGCGCACAAAAAAGCCTCTTTTTTAAATCCCGCGGTCTAGCGCAGAAAGGCGCAGAGTAAATACAATTTCGTTAAGTTTTGATGGAAAGAAGAAAACTGAAAATAGCATTGGTGTCGCAGGAGTATCCTCCTGAAACTGCACGTGGCGGTATAGGTTCTCAGACCTATATGAAGGCAAAAGGCCTCTCTGCTTTAGGCCACCAAGTGTTTGTTATTTCCAGGAGTGATACGGACAGATACGAAAAGATCGACGGAGATATATGTGTGATACGAATCCCGGGAATGGAGGATTACATGTACGAGATGACAGATATTGTTGAATGGATCACCCATAGTGTGGTAGTTGCTGCAGAAATAGATGCATTGAACAAACGGGTAGGTTTGGATATTATTGATTTTCCTGAATGGGCTGCCGAGGGATACGTTTACTTGCTTAACAGGACTAAATGGTATGATGTACCATCTGTGATACAATTGCATGGTCCTTTAGCTATGTTTGGTTACGCAATGGGGTGGCCCGAAATAACTACTGATTTTTTTCGCACAGGTACACAAATGGAAGCTACTTGTGTTCGGTTAGCTGATGCAGTCTATTCATCAAGCGCTTGTTCTACAGAATGGATTAACAAGTATTATGATCCGCAGAAATCAGATATTCCAACAATCCATTTGGGAGTAAATACAGAAACCTTCAAGCCGCAACCAGTAGCAAAAAATGAACGGCTCACCATAATTTTTACCGGTAAGATTGTTAAGAATAAGGGAGTGGAAGAGTTGGTTGAAGCTGCAGCTAATCTTGTGGAAGATTTTCCGGGCATACAACTACGGTTAGTTGGGCGAGGACAAGAAAAATATATTGCTCACTTGAAAGGAATAGCTAGTGGACTGGGAGCATCTGAGTTATTAGACTTGCCAGGTTTTGTGGATAAAGAGTCTCTCGCGTTAGAACTATCAAAAGCACATATATTTTGCGCTCCCTCATATTACGAAGGCGGACCTGGTTTTGTGTATTTAGAAGCAATGGCTTGTGGGCTCCCAGTTATAGGCTGTAGTGGAAGCGGTGTTGATGAAATAATCAATTCGGGTGAGAATGGTCTGCTCGTTCCACCAAAGGATACCAAGAAATTAGAAGAGGCATTAAGAAAGCTTTTAATAGACGGGGAATTACTAAATAGGATGGCCGTTAATGCCCGTGAATATATATTGAGGGAGGCGGACAGCCGTATCTGTTTAAGCAGGCTTGAAGAATATTACTATTCAGTCATCGATACAAAATCTGTTCAACCATTGGCTTTACAAAATGGCTAAACGAAATGTCACATATCGCGTCTTGAATTCGTTTGATGAAAGGGAGCTTTCAGCAGAGGTGTGGAATAAGGTACTTGCGAAAGGTACAAGTGATGTAATCTTCATGACATGGCAATGGCAGAGGGTTTGGTGGAAAGTTTTTGGACGGGGAAATTTATCTATAATCGTAGCTGAACAGGAGAATGAAACCTTCGCAATAGCGCCATTATTTTCCGAGTATGGGATGCTATATTTCGTAGGCTCAGGTGGTTCAGATTATCTTGACTTTATTGGCGATATTGACGAAGACGTGCTGGGCGAAATGCTGCGACTGGCTTCAAACGAGGTTGAGGATTTTGCTGGTTTCCAGTTTTATCATATACCCAAGGAGTCGAAAACAAATTCCTTATTGGTTAAGGCTGCACAACAGCAAAGGTGGAAAATATATGATGAGGGAGGTTGGGTTTGCCCAAGATTGGAGTTAAGTACATATCCGGAAGAAGCTTTAGCAGCCACCAGGAAGAAGAGTCTACTTCGTCATGAATCGTATTTTAAAAGAAATGGGGAGTTCACGATTAAGCATCTTCAAGAGTCTGAAGAGATTAAAGCACACTTGGACGATTTTTTTGAGCAGCATATTAACAGGTGGGCCACTACAAGGTTTCCAAGTTTATTTCTTGATGTGAAACAAAAAGAGTTCTTTAATAAACTGGCAGAAATTGCTGATGCAACAGGTTGGATGCGTTTCACCGCAATTATTTCTAACAATGCACCCGTAGCCTATCATTTTGGTTTTAACTATAAGGGAAACTTTTTTTGGTACAAGCCATCCTTTGATATACAACATGCAAAACATTCGCCGGGTGAAGTATTGCTTCGCCAACTTTTATTGCAGGCATTAGAAGAAGGTGCCCACACATTTGATTTTGGTTTAGGAGAGGAGGTATTTAAAGATCGCTTCGCAACCAGCAAGAAAGTTGTGAAGAATTGGGGATTGTACAAAGAAGTGGCAAGGAAAGTTCTTGTAATAAGTCCACATCCTGATGATGAATCCATTGGTTGCGGTGGAACAATAAGAAAGCATATTGTTGAAGGCGATACAGTAGAGGTTATATTTCTTACTTCAGGAGAACATGGAGGTCTAGGCAAAACGATGGCTGACAACACAGTTATCCTAAGAGAAGAGGAGTCAAAGAAAGCCGCCTCTATTCTGGAACTTACTACGCTTAATTTCTGGCGTGAGCCAGATGGCAGGTTTGAAGTGAACAATGATAACCTTCAGAAACTAGTTGATAAGATCTTAGAGTTGGAGCCATCAATAATATATGTACCTCATGAAAATGAAGAACATCCCGATCATAAAGCGGCAGCACAATTAGTTAAGGAGGTGCTTAACCTATTGCCATCTTCTCTACAGCATAAACCCAATGTTTTAATGTACGAAGTTTGGACGCCAATTCAGAAGTTTCAACATGTAGTAGATATAACGCCTTATGTTGAGGTAAAGCGAAATGCAATTGCTGCATACGACAGCCAGTGTTCGATGGTAAAATTTCATGAGGCTATCATCGGTTTAAATAGGTATAGAGGAGAGATGCATAGTTGGCCAGGTGGCGATTATGCAGAAATATTTAAAGAATTAGAAGTATGATTTATCATGTTTACGCGAATCGATCAAACATAGGGGACTGGCTGTCTGCAAAAGGAATCCAAAAACTTTTACATCGTCTGCCTCTTCAGGAATGTCTTTGTGATGCGCCCTTTGTCGAGGAAACGATGAAAATATTGTCAAAAGCAACACAACACGATTTGATAGTTATTGGAGGCGGTGGACTTATCATGGATTATTTTGTTCCTTTTTGGAAGGCATTTAAGTCTATCGCTGACCGAGTTCCATTTGTTATTTGGGGAATTGGCTGCTGTGATTTAAAGAGAGAAGGAACCTTACCCCCTGTTGCTTTAATAGAAGAAATTGTACAAAAAAGTAAATTGTGCATAGTTAGAGATGAACTAAGTAGAAGCTTTCTTAGCAATTGTAATTTGCCCGATCCTATACCTTGCCCAAGCATCAATTATATTGAACTTCTTCCACAGCATGGCAACGGAATTTTACATGTTGCAAATTATACTACCGCAGGTGAAATAGCTTATAATACTATGAGAGAAATAAGTCAGAATTTCGCGGAGAGCACAGGTGGTTTGTATAGGGAAACGAATAATCGAATTGAAAGAGATAGTGAAAAGGAGATGGAGCATGTGCTATTGCGGTATAAGAAATCAGAGCTGGTGGTAAGTTCGGCGCTGCATGGTTGTATAATCGGTGTTGCCATGGGATTAAAAGTGATCGCTGTTTCTGGTGATCGCAAAGTTGATGCTTTTATGGAAGCAGTCGGGCTGAAAGATTGGGTATTAGATGTGGGTCAAATAGAAAAGATTTCTGAATATCTAACTAGAATAAGCTTTCAAATTAGTCCGAAGCAGAGGATTGTAGGTATCAAAGAAAAAAATCGCGGTATAGCATATAACATTAGGTCGCTTTTACTAGAAGCTCCCATCGAAAAGCAGTTTCAATAATTAAATAAACTATAAAGATAATTGATCCTAATATAAACATTGATAAACTCAACTACAGGAAATAGAACTTTATCGATACTAGTTTAGATAAAGAATATAAAAGTTAAATGACAAGTAGTCCACTAGTGCTCGTTGCTCCACTTCTACGAATGCCACTAGGTGAAATATTTTTACAGAAGGATTGTATAAAAATGTCATAGTGTTTCACGTCGATTTAAAAAGTTTTGAAACTTACTATCCGTTTTGTGGCAGACTAAATTATCTGAAAGCTTAAGCACTAATAGATTATGAGGCCAAGGAGTAGCGAGAGGTTTTTCCTGATGTAATGATTCATCTTGTGTACTTGCTGATCATTATTATTCAAGTGTTGCCGAGGAATTAAAATTACACAAATTCTTATTGACATTATAGGCTCTAATGGTTGGGAGAAGAAGAGGCATTCAAGTTCCGTTACAATTCACCAAAGCCTTTTGGAGATCAAATAAGACTTCCTGACGCTCAATTTCACTAAACTTGAGCAATAATTGTTTCAGAAACTATTTGAAAAAAAGGGTGATACCAATTATGTGACATTACTAACAGAAAGTCTATAAGAAATTGAAATAAAATGTTGTACGACTCTAAAAATTATCTTGTCATCATCTTATTAGAAGCTTGCTTTTGCTTTCGCTAGGTAATTACAGCAAGTCATGCCGGGAATGTTGTATGTATATGTCATAGGTTTATTTTTTTACGACACAACGCTACCGTTGCGTTAAACTTTTACTGTTACATAATTAAGGATAAGAGTTGTATAATTTTAGCTTAGAACATCTTTTACAAGCTTTATAGTTTTAAACTAATTCGTCCCTTTTTAGTGAAAGTGAAAATTTCTTATTTTCTGGCTATCTGTCTTTGAAAAAAAAGTCTCTTTCCTCCACTTGTCGAATATGCATCTGTATACAAACTATCTGTTCTAGCAAAGCCGCCTTCTATGTTGATTTTATCAAACACTATTTTCATTTTTTGAATGGTGCTTTTGACTTTGTAAGAAATTAGTATTACTGCTTTTACTAATTTAGCTTTGTTAATAAGCTTATGCTGTGCATGATGCGGGTTATTCTAACTAGCGTTCATTGTTTTCTATTACAACATATTTATCATCTACACAGTTCAAACAGCTTTGCCTATAGAGTCATTGTTAAACGTTCTACCCTTTTTTAAACCTTGTAGCTCTAAAATAGAGACATATAGTATTGGCAGAGGGGCAGCTGTTTCGTCATCCTGCGCTTGCTTAAACACGAAGATTTCTTTATATACTTTCCGTTTTCTACATTCCTTCAAAGTTTCACTTATCATCTTTGTGTTGTTGTGCCCCTGCATTGCGGTGACACAAGTGCTATACCCAACATATTATTCAGAGAAAGAATTGCTTATAAGCTTTCAAAATGCAAAAACGACGGCTGAACAAGTTGATGCAGCGGGGGTTCTTGCGTTACATTATAAATCAAAGTTTCAGGATAGCTTATCAAACGTATACTTACATCTTTTGTCTAGCATTGCCAGCGCGGGACGCGAGGAGCCTTTAGTAGAAGCTTTGTATTGGAATGCACAAGTTTGTGCCTGCGGTGCAAATGATGAAACTGAACACGCTATATCAAAAGCGAAGAGTCTTTTAAATTTTGCTACAAAACAGCACTTATACTCCCAAGCCATTACTGCCAACTTATTGTTGGCGGATATAAACATTTATAAAGGTTTGAAATTTTCAGAGAAGTTTGCCTTGGAGGCTAATCAGTTACTGCATCATTGGAATATAGACTCAACCAAAAAGGATTCTCTAAAGTTGGAGGTGTATTACAGGTTGGCGCATGTATATATTCATAAGAAAGAAGGTGAAAAGGCTGCGCAAATTATACTCGAACAACAAAACTATGCGCAACAGAACGAAAATGAAGCATTAAAAATACAGGCTGTTAATAATTTGGCGCAACTGTATTGGGAGTGGCCGGGGCAGGAAGAAAATGCAAGGCAATGGACAAAGAGCTTATACGATTACTATAAAAAGACAGGGCAAAATAATCGTCTTTTTATTGCCGCTTATATTTTAGCAGACGTTCATCTAATGATGAAGGATACTATAGGTTCTATAAAGTATGTGAATGAGGCGGAGCGATTGCAGGAAGACTTACAGGTATATACCTCGTATATGTATTGGTTAGCATTGAAGAAACATGCATTGGGTTTACTTACTGATAATGGCTTTATACAGTTGTTGGATAGTCATTTCAACAACCGTCTTTTTTTACCGGTTGCCTTAGTTGACCTTCATAAAGCTGCCATCAACATGAAGGCTGGTCACCTCAACATAGCCGGGTATTATATTTCCAGTGCAAAAAAAAACGGGATGGATTCTCTTGGTAGCTGCTTTGGTTTTTTCGACTACCTCAAGGCGGAGTATTACTTACAAAGAAAAAATTATGGAAACGCTATCATAGCTTTTGAGGAATTAAAAAGCAAGGCGGAAGTACAGGGCGATCGCGATAAGTTTTTGCAGGCGCTGATGGGTTTAAGCAAGGCTTACGAGGGTAGGGGGGATTATAAGACTGCCAATCGGTTTTTCGGCCGCTATTACGAAATTAGGGATAGTTTGAATAAGCTTAACTCTAATGCAAAAGTTGCTTTTCTGGAAGTGCAAAATCAAAAATTGCAAATACAAAACGAAAGAAAGTTAAACGGCCAATTGTTACATAGGCATCGCTTGTATAGTATTATAATAATCCTAACTCTGCTTTCAATTGGTGGATATATCCTTTACTCGCATCGATTACGTCAACTACAATTACAGAATCAATTAGCAGGTGAGAAGACTTCGAAAATATTAGCGGAGACCGGGTACCGGCATAAATTAAATGAGCTCATATTTTCAACGCTTCGTTCGCAAATGAATCCACATTTTATTTTCAATGCTTTAAATACTATCCAAAATTTTGTTTATTTCAATGATAAAAAAAGTGCAAGTGGATATTTGGGTAAATTCAGTCAACTAATCCGAAAAATATTAGATAGCAGTAATAAAGAAACTATCACGTTGGAAGAAGAGATTGAAATTCTTAAGCTATACACCGAAATTGAGAAGGCCAGGTTTGGTGACAGCTTCAATGTAATAATAGATATCGATCCAAGGCTTGATCAGGAGTATATACTTATACCTCCTATGCTAATACAACCATACGTCGAAAACTCTATAAAACATGGTGTTTTTCATCTTCAGGGAGTCAAGACGTTGATGCTAACGATTAAAGAGGCAGAAGAGAAGGATATAATTGAGGTGATTATAGATGATAACGGTATTGGAAGAGATAGAAGTAGAGAAATTAATAAAAACAGGATTGCTCATCAATCGTTTGCAACAGTGGCAAATGAAAAAAGAATAGAGCTAATCAACCAAACGGCCGATAAAAAAACAAGGCTTAAAATAATTGATAAGCTAAATATCGACGGTTCCTCTGCGGGAACTACAGTTATTATACATATACCCATGGTATTTTGCAGTTTGGCCCCAACGCCCTTGAAAACGGACTATTATGTTAAAAACAATTATAATTGAAGATGAACCCGCTGCAGCAAATCTTTTAGAAGAAATGCTGAAAGAAATAGAGCCAGAAGTTGCAGTGTTAGATAAGTGTCCCGATCTTCCCTTAGGAGTAAAAAGTATAAGAAGGCATTCGCCTGATCTCGTATTCCTCGATATTGAGCTTCCTGTCTATAGCGGTATTCAATTGCTTGATTTTTTTAACCCTGAGGAAATTAATTTTCAAGTCATCTTTACAACAGCTTATAACGATTATGCAATGAAGGCTTTTGAAATGAGTGCTGTTGATTACTTGTTAAAGCCTTTGCAGGAAGAGAAGTTAGCAGCTGCAATCAAGAGAGCTTATGTGAAGCAAGTACCGCCTAGTTTCGAACTTTTACCTGCTTTAAAGCAAAATCTTCAAACAAATAATTTTAAAAAAATTGTGGTGCCTGTTGCCACTGGCTTTGATATTCTCAACATTACCACCATCTGTTATTTTAAGGCGGAAGGCAGCTATACAAATATTTTTTTTGCAGACAATACAAGCCTCCTGGTTAGTAAGAACCTGAAACATTTCGAATTCATTCTCTCGGGGATAAATCACTTCGTAAGAATCCATCGCAGTTATATCGCTAATATAAATTACGCCAGAAAAATTTTGCGAAAAGAGGGAGGGATATTACTTCTTGAAAATAAGGCAGAGTTGCCTGTTGCTGAAGATAAAATGGAACGGATCATTGAGGTATTACAAACTTTATAATTTCCCTCACACGTGGCAGCGTTTGCCTAATCTGCATCCTCTCTCATAAATATTTTATAAGCCCTGGGGTTTTTTGCGTTGCATGTTAAATGGCGTACAATAACTGCTGCTAAGATCTTAAAAAAGACTACAGTAATAATTCTTTCCGTACTCACTCACAACTTTAGTTTCAAACAATTAGCAGCCAAAATTCCCGTAAAGCCAGAAGCGGGTTTTGAGAGATGAAAGAGGTGTTTGGTGAGATTGAACCAAAACAGAGGATTGGGTAAGTTATGTTTGAATAAGAAACGAAGAAAGTGTTGTGAACTTTCTGGATAGTAGCAAAAATTTTCTCTTTCGTTACCTCTCTACTTTTTTAATTAAACGCGTGCTAGCATGAAAGCAATCTCTACAAGCAACTTTTTAAGCACAATTATTAACAAGAAAAGCGAGAGACCAATTCACTATCTATAATTCATTTTTCACATTATTACTTGCTTACTGTGCGAGATTAAAAGCATTATTAAATATTTCCATCATTACAACAATAAGCGTATGAAACTTCATCTCTACTTAATTACCATTGCCGCTGCTACTTCAACAAATTCTTTTGCTCAGAAAGAGAACCACTCTGTTATTGCTGCGGCAGGAGAGGTATCAAAATCTTCGGACCTAATTTTAGAATGGACGCTTGGGGAGCCTGCAGTTGAAAGTGTTTCTACATCCTCATCGCTTTACACTCAAGGCTTTCATCAACCACTACTCGAGGTAAAGCGCACTAACGTTGCGGACAACACTACACCTAAAAATGTTTTTCGGATTTTTCCAAATCCGGCAACTTCTATTCTAAACATTCAAATTAATAAGCCCGTAGATGAGCGGCTATTAGTTACCCTGGTAGATGTTACTGGTAAAGTGCTATTAAATAGCACTTTACCCCAAGATGCTATTGCTTCTAAATTAGACGTTAGCCGCTATCCTCATGGAACTTATGTTCTTCGCATAACTAACGCAGCCGGTAGTATACATAGCGAGTTTAAAGTAATCAAAGCCAAATAGAGTACTGGCAATTAATTAAATCTCCTTCACCTATAATAATTTTTTAAAATGAAAAAAGTATCCGTCCTCCTTGTGCTTGTTATTTTATTCGGTGCAGGTACCTACGCACAGAGTGTACCTCAAGGTATGAAATACCAGGCAGTAGCAAGAAACCTCGCTGGAGGCGTAATTGCGAGCCAAGAAATCTCATTAAAGATCAGCCTGCTTTCAAAAGGCAGTAATCCCTCTGTTTATTATACTGAGGTACATACTGTTACTACTAATCAACTCGGTTTGTTTAACCTTGTAGTTGGTGGAGGTAAAGTTGAAAAAGGTTCTTTTCAAACTATCCCATGGAGCACGGACGATGTTTGGCTGCAGGTGGCTTTGAAAGATAAAGGTAAGGCCGATTTTGCTCCAATTAGCAGCAGCCAACTGTTTGCTGTGCCCTATGCATTTCATGCAGCTACTGCTTCGGAACTTGTTTCCAAAGGAAAAAGCGAACAAAATTATGTTTCTGCTGCAGGAGCAGCTTCACCGACATCTGTACAAGCAGGGGTACCGTCAGCAAACTGGTCGTTAAAAGGAAATAGTAAGAGTGATGCAACAGTTGATAAACTAGGCACGACAGATTATGAAGACCTAATATTCGTTACTAACAATCTCGAACGATTACGCATAACAAAGGAAGGGGATATTAGTATAGCAAATAGTTTAAAAGTTGGTGTTAATGTAGAAGTAGGTAATGATCTTATTGTGAAAAAGAACGTTTTTTTGAATACGATAAGTGGCAGTACTACTAACAATGGCACTTTTACAGTTGCCAATGCAAAATCGACTTCCTTAACCGGTACGCTCACCACTGATGGTGCCACTGTTCTGAAGAACACATTATCAGTAGATGGTGCTGCTGCACTAAAAAATACGTTAGCAGTTGATGGCGCAACGTCCCTTAAAAGTACACTTACCACCGACGGCGCAACTTCCTTTAAAAGTACACTTACTACCGATGGCGCAACGTCCTTAAAAAGCACCTTAACTACCGACGGTGCCACTGCTTTAAAGAGTACCCTTATCGTTACAGGCGCTACTACCTTAAACAACACACTTAATGCAAATGGCCAGGTAACAGTTAATGCAGACCTTGCGAATAGTCAGGATGATTACAACAGTTACCCGCTGAGAGTTCAAGGTAACGAACAGGGCCTTGCAATAAAGCTCAATGCTTCAGCTCCTGACAGGGGGAACAACTTTATTACGTTTTATAATAGTGGTGGAGCTGCGCTAGGCAGGGTAGAAGGGTTTAGTGGGATTGCTGGTGGGTTAAGAAGCGCCGTTATTGGCATTATCGGAGATCCGGGTCCGGATGACGTCTCGACAGATAAGAACCAAGCGGTTTCGGGCAATATTCCTGGGTCTGCAGCAGATTACTTTGGTACCAACTATGCCTTTGGCGCTTACTCATTAACATTAACCCTGGTAGATGATATTGTCAGACTTATAGTAAATGCTGCTGCTTGCGCAGCTGGTCTTGGCATCGCGGGAGATTGTGATGATGTGGCATGGAGTGTTGTTGATCTTGTTGTTGGTGGTTTACAGCTTGGCGGATACATAGCATATAATGAAGCTGGAGGTGCCAGTGTTGCTTACGAGTCCGGAGGCGCCGATTATGCAGAATGGCTGCACAAGTTTGATACAACTGAAACTTTTTCTTATGGAGATGTTGTTGGTGTAAAAGGTGGTTTAATTTCAAAAAGTTTTAAAGATGCGGAAAAATTTATGGTTATATCTCACCTTCCGGCCATGGTCGGAGGTATGCCGAATCCTGACAAGCTAAATGAATATGAGAAAGTTGCTTTCCTGGGACAAATTCCTGTAAAAGTAGTTGGGCACGTAAAAAAGGGTGATTATATACTTCCTTCGGGCAATGATGATGGTATGGCCCTCGCCGTTGCTCCAGCACAGATGAAAACACGGGATTATCAGCGTATTATTGGTATTTCATGGGCTGAAGCAGATAGTAACAAAGTCTTCAACTATATCAATACAGCAGTTGGCATCAATTCAAATGATATGGCCAACACAATCCAGGATATGCAGGTAGTGATAAACAATATGCAAACTGCTTTGACCAAGTTAAAACCCGATTTCAAGCCGAATTACTTTGATACACGAGGCAATACCGTATTTAATCAGAAAGGTTATTCAAAGTCGCCTACGCTAAAGGAAACAGTTACTAATAATATTATTCATGGTAATCATCAGGATTTAAAGGAGACGCTCAAAGAGGCAAAAAAGTATGCTGAAGCTCAGGGTTTCGATCTGAAACAATATCCCTACTTGTCCCAAATGTTTGATAACCCTACCCCGGAAACAATGCAAAAAGCATATGATCATTATTCAAAAGTTCTGGTAAAAGCAAAGAATCAATTAGAAGAAATGAAAAAGGTGAAACAAACAAATACAAAGAGCTAACAAATACGACTATAGTGAAGTGGCCGTCTCAAAACTAAATCTGAGACGGCCTTATTTTTTTTAAATGCCCCAGGAACTATTTGCCTGGTACATTATTGGAATTGTCTAGTGACTTTTGTCAATAATGCAAAGCCGGCCGATTTAACATTGGCTGGCTTTTTTTATTCTTTCCATTTCAAAAAATTAGTTGATCGTGAGATAGGGCCTGTAATGACTTAATTTGAAACCTACAAACAAACTATTGCTTTTTTTACGTCTCCAGGTCATTGTCAAGAAGGATAAAAAGACCTCAATCTCAACTCAGAAACGTGGTTTTTTATACAGAATTCCCTTATCATTAATAACTGTTGCTTCTAATAGAAATAGCTATTTTGTGCATTATTAGCTGTTTTATTAAGTATGGGTAAATACCTCTTTTTGTTACTCGGATTTCTTTTCACCTCGGTTATTGCTTATGAACAGTCGCACGGGTTACAATTTTCCAGTCATGAGGTCGTACCGGAAAAACGCACCTCCTTAAATTTAACTCCTACTGATCCAATATGTTTAACGGATGATACTGAGATTTCCTTTGACTTTAATTTTGCTCCAAACTTTGAAACGTATTTTGGATATATTATCAGAATAATCACCAACAATAATCAGAACATAGACATTGTTTACAACCAGAAGCTACTCAACTTCAATTTTGTTATAGGCGAGAACTTTTCATTTGTCTTTAGAATAGATCAAAGCCGCTTATATAACAATTGGAATCATTGCAGTATTAGGTTTAACAAGAAATCTCAGGAGGTCCTTTTTTACCTGGATAACCAATTAGTGTGTAGGCAGAAATTCAACTTTAGTGAAGCTACTTGTTCCCGTGTCTTTTTTGGAGCAAACGATTATGAGGGTTTCAAGACCATTGACATTCCTCCAATGCGAATCAAAGACATAAAAGTTAAGCAGGGCAATAGCGAAAAATCTTTTTACCCTTTAGCGGAAATTTTAGGAAATCAAACATTGGATGCTGTTGGAAAAAGTATAGCCACTGTAAAAAACCCTACCTGGATCAAACCGAGACACCAGAACTGGCAACAGGTCCGTTCGATTGCAACTGCGGCAACCGCCAGCATAGCGTTTGATAAAAATAGCGAAGTATTGTACATTGTTTCAACAGATAGCTTGTACCAATTATCATTGAAAAACGGCCAGATCTCAGGAGTGAAGCTTTCTAAAAGCCATGGTGTTTTACCTCCCGGAAACCAGTCTGTTTTCAATCAGGCAGCAAGCCAGTTGTACAATTTTTATGTGGATGAGAAAGAAGTCTCTACCTATCTTCCCAACTCTCAGGTATGGAGTCATAATTTCAATCCTAAACAACTTACCGAGTTCTGGCAGGCAAATAAATTTATTTCTACTGTCGACTCTTCACTCTATGTTGTCGCCGGGTACGGACAATTACAATACAAGAGTCTTGTACAGCGATATAGCTTCCCTAATAGTAGCTGGGAAGTAGTGAAGGCGAAAGGCGACTTCTTTATGCCACGTTACCTGGCTGCGCTTGGAACAAATGCTGCTACAGACACCGCTTTCATTATTGGCGGTTATGGAAGCAATACGGGCGATCAAACCATTAATCCGAAATACAACTACGACCTGATTGCATATAGTGTTAGAAATAGTTCGTTCAAGAAGATCTATCATTTAAATGATCCCGCCAAACAGTTCTGTTTTGCCAACAGCCTCGTCATTATTCCAGGTACAACCGATTTCTATTCTTTGATCTATCCAATCGACCGATTTAATTCGTCTATACAGTTAATCAAAGGTTCTTTGACCACTCCCGCTTACGAGTTGGTTGGCGATAGTATTCCTTATGCCTATCATGATATTGAGTCATTTGCTGATCTTTTTTATTGTCCCGCCAGCCAAAAGTTGGTTGCCGTCACCTTATTTAGTTCTAAAGACAATATCACCTCTGTAAAGGTCTTTACCCTTGATTTTCCACCAAACCCCTTTACCGCAGCCAAGGAAGCTAGTGGTAAAAAACCGCCCTATTTACTATATGCACTTATTGCGGTGGTTGTTTTGATTGCGGGCCGGTTAATTAGAAAGAGGCGTAAACAAAAAGTAGCGACTAGTGCACCAACGGAGGAAGCGCCTGTAATTTCCACTGCCGCTTCTAATCAGCCTGCAGTTATTCAACCAGCCTCTCCGGCGCAAGAAATTGTAGTGGACGTTCCCCTTCATTACGCTGTTTATCTGTTCGGGCAATTTGAGGTGATTGACAAAAACGGCGCAGATATCACCAGGCAGTTTACTCCGCTCGTAAAAGAATTATTTCTTCTTCTGCTTGTTTATACATTCAGGGATGGGAAAGGCATATCCTCAGAAAAATTGTACGAAATGCTGTGGAGCGACAAGTCAGCGAAAGATGCAAGAAATAATTTCTCTGTAAATATTATAAAACTAAAAGGGATACTCGACAAGGTCGGAGAATACCACATTGGCAAGGAGACTGGCAAGTGGAAGTTTGAAGTCTTAAATGAATCAATCCGAATCGATTACCAGCATTTCACGGAAATGGTCGCGAAGAAGCAACAGCTAGATAAAAAGTATATCCATGATCTGCAAAATATGATAGACCGTGGTTCCTTTCTTTCGGAGACGCAATACGATTGGCTTGACGATATTAAATCGGAGGTTACCAGTTTCGTTGTCGACACTACTCTACAATATTTGTCGACCGCCGATGTCCAGATGGAGGCAGAATGGATCATCAAACTCACCAATTCCATTTTTCATTTTGACCAACTGAACGAAGACGCCCTCGCTTATAAATGCCGTAGCCTTATCGTCCTCGGGCGTCATGGAATGGCCAAGGACGCCTACCTCAAATTCGCAAAAGAGTATAAGGAGACTTACGGCCAGGACTTTGAAAAATCGTTCGCAGCAATTACGGGACATTAATTCGTTAGCCGCTAAAATAGAGCGCGAACAGATTTTTGGAGCCCGGCCAGCAAGGTAAAATCTACTGCTGTTGCGTCGCACTTTTCAACTTTAGTCGGTGTACGCTGCTTTTTTTAAATAACTATTTTCCTGCCGTTTTATCAGTTTGTCTTCCCATCAACCCCACACTAAAATTGCCATTATTCGAGCTTCTTACCTAAAGACGTTTTTATGCAGTTTTTGCGAAATTTCAATGTTTATGCTCGATTGCACCGCTCAAGAAGCCTCTTTTGCTGATTTATTTTCGAAAAAGTGAAATTAATTTAACAATTAGTCCATTTATTAACGGTTGCGTTAATGCCTCAAGGCTTAATTGCGCTCTCATTCTAACGAGACACTTGCCCCTATGCCCACATTTTCACGTTTGCGAATTGGTGCCTCTTTCAGTGCCGCCACTAAAAATACTTATCTAACTGCTCCTCTTGCTGCCACTAAAAGTGGGAGACAAAAGGGACGTTTTGTCAGGGGCCGCTTTCCCCCTTCACCCTTTGGTCGCTATATTCTTCCTTGTTTTTTACTGGTTACAAGCTTTTTTAGTATCAATCTTTTCGGGCAGAAAAGCAAAAAAGAGCTAAAATCTAATGTCGATTATATTGATCCTACAATTGGAACCGTGGGCCAATTGCTTGAGCCAACAAAGCCAACTATCCATTTACCAAATCAAATGATCCGCGTTGCCCCGCAGCGGAAAGACTACCTCGACGACGAAATCTCAAGTTTCCCTCTGAATATTGTTTCCCACCGTTTGGGGGAAGTGTTTGCAATTAAACCAAGCATAAAACTGGTAACAGTTGCCAGTTGGCGTAATAGAATGACCTACGATCACCAATTGGAAGTGAACCGGCCGTGGTACTATTCAACCTATTTAATTGATGATGGAATTACTGTCGAGTTTGCTCCAGGTAAAAAAACAGGGTTATACCGTTTCACATTTCCAGCAGCAAAAGATCGCTCTATTCTTTTTGACGTCTATAATGGAGGAAGAGCCCAATGGAAGTTTCTATCTCCAACAGAACTGGTTGGGATCGAGAATTATCACGGAGATATTAAAGTGTATGTCTACGGTCTTTTCAGTAGTGCCGGAAAAACAGGATTTATAAAGAACGGCGAATTACAAAGCGGTGATTTTATAGAAGACAGGGGAGCGAAGGCTTATATCAGTTTCCTTGAAACTGTAAAGCAAGTTGAGTTTAAGTACGCCATTAGCTACGTAAGTGCCGAGCAAGCGAAGAGAAATTTTGACAAAGAAATTAAGAATCTAAGTTTTCAGTCAGTTTCAGATAATGGGCGCAAAACATGGGAGGCGGTAATGTCCCAGATAAAGGTCGAAGGCGGCACCGAGGCTCAGAAACGATCTTTTTATACTGCGCTGTACCGGTGTTATGAAAGAATGGTTAACATCTCAGAAGACTCATCTTATTATAGTGGTTATAATAAAAAGGTGAATAAAGACAGTCGTCCTTTTTATGTAGACGATTGGTCGTGGGACACTTACCTCGCCCTGCATCCGCTAAGAACCATTTTAAATCCTGCCTTAGAAGAGGACATGCTTAACTCATACGTTAAGATGTACGAGCAAAGCGGATGGATGCCAACTTTTCCGGTCTTATTCGGCGACAATCCTTGTATGAATGGTTTTCATTCTTCCATCGTTTTTTTGGATGCTTACAGAAAAGGGCTGAAAAACTTCGATACCCAGAAGGCCTATGAAGGGATGAAAAAGAACGCTATGGAAGCTACAATGCTACCGTGGGTGAATGGTCCTAAGACAGTTCTCGATGACTTTTATCATGCAAATGGTTATTTCCCTGCTTTAAATCCTGGTGAAAAAGACACGGTTAAGCAGGTGCACGGTTTTGAAAAAAGGCAGGCAGTTGCAGTCACGCTAGGCAATAGTTACGACGATTGGGCTTTGGGAGAATTAGGCAAAGAGCTAGGCAAACAGGAGTATCAACAATTTGCTGCAAGAGGAAAAAATTATAAGAACCTATGGAATTCCGATAAGCAGTTTTTCCTTCCCAAAGATGATAAGGGAAACTGGATTAAAATTGATCCGAAGTTTGATGGCGGAGTGGGTGGCCGTGAATACTACGACGAAAACAACGGCTATACTTACTTATGGCAGGTGCAACAGGATATTCCTGCCCTGGTTGATTTAATGGGTGGCAAGAAGTCTTTTGAAGAAAGGCTGGATCAACTGTTTAGGGAAGGTCTCGGCAGATCAAAACAAGAGTTCTGGAATAAGTTTCCTGATGCGACCGGGTTGGTTGGCCAATTCTCTATGGGCAACGAACCAAGTTTTCACATTCCTTACCTGTACAACTTTACCAACTCCCCCTGGAAAACACAAAAGCGAATCCGATACCTCCTGGATGTTTGGTTTAAGGATAACATTAATGGAATTCCGGGAGACGAAGATGGCGGCGGAATGACTGCATTTGTTGTATTCTCTTCAATGGGTTTTTATCCTGTAACTCCCGGGCTGCCGGTCTATACTATTGGAAGTCCCCTTTTCAGTAAGGTAATTATAGATCTACCTAACAAGAAGCAGTTTACGTTGAACGCGAAAAATTGCTCGGTGGTGAACAAATACATTCAAAGTGCAAAGCTGAACGGAAAGGTTCTGAATACTCCATGGTTTACGCATAAGCAGTTGATTGATGGCGGACACCTGGAGTTGGAGATGGGGCCAAAACCAAACAAAACATGGGGAATTTATGAAAAAGGGGAAAGTTCGACAGCCGCTGTTTCTTCGGCAAAATAACATAAGCTGTAAAAAGGTCCATTCTACTAACCACATGTACAAGTGAGTGACACAAGGATGGGGAGATGAAAACCACTGTCCGTTAAACAAAAGATAGTAGCAGCAAAACGATTACAACAATGGAAAACCGCTCTCAAATAAATTCTAACTCTAATTAAAACTCAATCCCAATTAATGCCTTATTCATTTTTCTTCCCGCCTTAATTACACGACAGTAAAAGCGAAAGATCGTAAACGACTCGCTGCATTGGGTATAGAATCAATTATTTAATTACAAAAAATGACATGAAAAAAATTTATTATTTACTACTGTCGGTGATCCTTTTCCCGCTTTGCCTGGCTGCTCAGCAAAAAGTGATCAGTGGAAGGGTAACTGACACAACGGGTGCAGGCCTTTCCGGTGTAAACATTTCTGCCGGAGGTGCGAGAGCTACCGGAACAGGTTCAACTACAAACAATGAAGGAGTTTACAGCATTAGCGTTCCCTCCGCTACGGCCGAACTTGTTTTTTCATTTGTAGGTAAAAAGACTATTACCGAACCAATCGCAGGTAGAACAGTCATCAATATTGTAATGTCTGCTATTGACGAACAGATGGCAGACGTGGTAGTTGTTGGTTATACAACTCAAAGAAAAGAAACCTTAACCGGTGCCGTATCATCTATCAAAGGTTCCGATATGGTT
This sequence comes from Segetibacter aerophilus, assembly GCF_007991655.1. GTDB lineage: Bacteria > Bacteroidota > Bacteroidia > Chitinophagales > Chitinophagaceae > Segetibacter > Segetibacter aerophilus. Next base: position 33,296 of record NZ_BJYT01000028.1, on the reverse strand, counting down.
CGTACGCGAAATGAGAACGTGCTAAACATGTTAACCGGTAAATTGCCTGGAGTACGCGTGGCCCAAAGAAGTTCCAGACCGGGTGCCTATGATGCAACGATTGATATTCGTGGTATGGGCGATCCGCTCTTTGTAGTTGATGGAGTTGTTCGTGATAAAGGTTTCTTTTCACGCATGAGCGCTGAGGAAATTGAGAGCGTTTCTGTTCTTAAAGACGGAACGGCCGCCATATATGGTTTGCGTGCTGCTAATGGAGTTATTGTGGTAACTACTAAAAGCGGTAGATCGCAAGGTGGTAAAGTGGACATCACGTTCAACTCAAGCCTTTCGATGCAGCAATATTTGTATGTTCCGGAAGGGGTGAACGCAACGGAATATATGACCTTAAGGAATGAACAGAACTGGCAGGATTTTGCAGGAAATTACCTCGTTCGTAGAAACCCGGCATTTACAGATGCACAGTTTAAGCCTTACCAGGAAGGAACAAAACAATCGTATAATTGGATGAATCAGGTATTCAGGAAATCAACACCTCAATATGATAACAATCTTAGCATAGATGGTGGTAGTGATAAACTGCGTTACTACTTCAACCTTGGTTATACAAAACAAGAAGGTTCTTATAAAAGTGGTGATCTAAAGTCGGAGCGTTGGGCGATGCGAAGCAACATAGATGCGCAGTTGACAAAAAGATTGAAAGCAAGAATTCAGATAGGAACTATATTAACGAATACACAAGAGCCGAATGGTTCAGGCTGGCCTACTTATAAAGCCACCTGGTTAATGCGCCCGGACGCTCCTTACTACGCTAATGATAATCCGGCTTACCCTAACGGAGATAACCTCCTCCAGTATGATGGAAACAATATGATTGTGCAGACAGATGCAGATTTTGTTGGTCTAAACACAAACAGAGACAAAAGGTATAATGGAACACTGCGATTGGAATATGAAATACCCGGGATCAAGGGTTTGTCCGCAAGAGGTTTGTATGATTATACTATGGGTCTTCCAGATTACAATAATTACAGGCGCGCCTATAACGTGTATCGTTATAATCCTAATGATGATACTTACTCACCAATCCCAAGGAACACACCTTCTTTGGTGGAGAAAGGAACGAGTTTAAACTATGACAGGACAATACAAGGTGGATTATACTATACTAATTCCTTTAATAAGCATAATATAAATAGTTTCCTTTTGTATGAAGGCACCTACCTGCAGCGCGACGGTTTCCTGGCATCTCGTGAACTCCTGATTGAATCTCAATACCTGTTTGCAGGTGAAGAAAATCGTCAGCGCGGTATCGGGCAAACCCCGTTTGACCGCGCAAGTAAATCTGTTGTAGGATCTGTGACTTATGACTATGGCAGAAAATACCTCCTTGATTTCAAGTTCCGTTACGATGGTTCTTCGCGTTTTCCTGCAACCAGCCGTTTTGGCTTCTTCCCGGCTGTATCAGCTGGCTGGCGCCTGAGCGAAGAAGGATTTATCAAAAACAATGTCAATTTCCTTTCAGACCTAAAACTAAGAGCATCGTATGGAGAATTGGGCGATGACGCTTCAGCAGGTAACTATCCTCCGGCAATAGGTTATAACCTCGCTGGAAACAGTGTGGGTTGGTACTTCGGCGATGTGCTGAATGGCGGTGTTGCTGCTTCAAGCATTCCCAACCCAAATCTAACCTGGTATAAGATTAAATCTTATAACGCCGGTCTTGATTTCGGTTTGCTCCAGAATAAGCTTACTGGTACTTTGGATGTATTTAGAAGAGATCGTAACGGATTGCTGGCAACGAGCGCTGCAGTTATTCCGGGAACAGTAGGTGCAAACCTGCCTCAGGAAAACCTAAATAGCGACCGCAATTTTGGTTATGAAGTTTCGCTTACTTACCGCAGCAGAAGACAAAATGCTCTTTCTTATTGGGCGACTGGTCAGATCTCTGCTACTAAATACATGCGGACGAAATGGTTGGAAACGCCTGCTAATAATTCCTACGATAGGTGGAGAAACCGCACCGCGAACCGTTACCAGAATATCTGGTGGGGAAATGAGTCTGGCGGGATGTTTAACTCGTTACAGGAAATACGCAGCTTCGAACGTCCCACTGGTCAGGGCGCTTTGCCAGGTGACTGGTGGCTAAATGACTGGAATGGTGATGGCGTAGTTGATGGCAACGATGACCATCCGATAGCTACTACTGGTCTTCCTGTATTTAATTATGGCCTCTCATTCGGTGCTTCCTGGAGGAACTTTGATGTTGCTTTGGATTTGCAGGGTGCAAAGGGGGTATATGTACAATATTCAGAAGTGCTTGTTGAAGCGTTGGCTTTTGGAGGACAAAATACGTTGACATGGTTTATGGACCGTTGGCACCCTCAAGACCCAGGTGCTGATTATTTTAGCCCAAGTACAAAGTGGGTTCCGGGCTACTATCCAGCGACGGGTCATGACGGACGTAGAACAGGCACCAACGGCGTAATGAACGCATCATACATGCGTCTAAAAACGGCCGAGTTAGGTTATACTTTCAGTCCTAGAATGTTATCAAGAGTCGGAATTAAAGACTTTAGATTATTCGTTAGCGGATATAATCTTTTGACTTTTACCCCGCTTAAAAATGTAGATCCTGAACGCCCCGGTTCTGCTGGTAGCTCCTCTACAAATTTCATCGATTTTTATAACGACCCGATTACGAAAACGTACACGATCGGCGCGAAACTTAAATTCTAACAACACATGAACAAGTATATTATGAATAGATATATTTTATTTTATGCGGTGCTTTTGGCAGTGGTTATTTCCTCCTGCCAAAAGTTGGACCTGCAGCCTAAAGGCATACTGGGCGAGCCGGAGCTTTTTGGTAATGAGTTTGGTGTGAAGAAATACTTCACCGGACTTTATAACTACCTGCCCATTGAAGACTTCAACTATTATGGAAATAATGGCCCAAGCGGCGGTGACGCTTTTCGCCCAACTAACTATTGGGAAGCAGGTAAAAACAGCCAGGGAAATATGAGTGGTGAGTTCTTTAATACCTGGCAAACACCTAATAACAGCGGCTTTGGCTACTGGCCCTATAACCGCATCCGGGAAGTGAACCTTTTTATTCAAAATTTCCCCAATTATAAAAGCAAGTTTCCAATTAACACGTATAATGCTCTGTTAGGAGAAGCTTCTTTCTTACGTGCATTCTTTTATTTCGGTCTTGCAAAACGTTATGGCGGAGTTCCAATTATCAAAGAAGTGCAGGATCCTCTTGGCGCCAAAGACTCGCTCGCAGTTTCCCGTAATACAGAATATGATACCTGGAAATTCATTTATTCCGACCTGAAGTTCGCAATGGATAATATGCCCGCGAACAGTGAAAGAGGCCGTGCTAATAAGTTTGTCGCTGCTGCCCTGATGTCACGTGCGATGCTTTATGCCGGTTCAGTTGCAAAATATACACAGTACCTCGGCTTTCAGTCAGAAGCGGCTACCAAGGCTGGTTTAGCAGGAATTGATCCATCTAAAGCAAGCGAGTTTTTTCAGTATGCGGTAGACGCAGGCAAATTTGTTGAAACGGGACCTTATAGCTTGTATACTAAGGACTATCCTGATAAAGCAACCAACTTTGCCAACCTGTTTTTAGACATCACCTCAACTGAAAACATCTTTATTAAAGATTTTGACCAGACTGTTCCAAACGATACACGTCTGAGGCACAGCTACGACGCTCTTATGTCTCCTCAGCCCGATATGTCTTCATTTGTAGGCGCCGAAAGTTATCCGCCTTTCGATTTTATGGAGTTGTATGATATGACAGCCTATACAAATTCTGATGGAACACCGGTGCGATTTAACACCAGAAGCGACATTAAAAAAGATATGGAGCCACGTATGAGGGGCACCATGTATTTTGATGGCGATGTTTTAAGAGGTAAAACTTTCAGCATCCAAAAGGGTATCTATCGAAGTTATAACGGCCTTGCAGCGGATGCGCAGGGTGGTAGTAATGCCGCTCCAATCAACAGTGGTGGAAACCGGATTTTAGGTGGGAGAGGTTGGACTACTACAATCAATGGTACTCTGCTAAATATCACGGGAGCCCATGGAAACTTTGATGACCAGGGTGGAGAAAACAATGGATGGGGCTCGGCATACGTCCGTAAATATATTAATCCTAATATGGCAACTAGCGATGTAAGAGAATATCGCAGCGGTCAGCACTGGATAGTGTTTCGGCTGGGCGAAATCTATTTGAATACAGCTGAGGCTCTTTATGAATTAGACAAAAGAACTGAAGCGTTTGACTATATCGAAAAACTACGTGTTCGCGCAGGAGCTAAGGTTGCAAGACCAGCTATTGATCAGGCGATGACAAATATTGGTACTATAAACAAAGCGAACTATTCGTATCAGCTTGAAAAGTCATTGCAATTTATACGCGACGAACGTGAGCGTGAACTCTACGGCGAAAACCAATGGTGGTGGGATCTGCGCAGATGGAGAACTGCCGACCAGGTGTTAAACCAGTTCCGTCCCAGGGTTCTTAGTTGCTATTATGTTGCCAATGAAGGAAAGTATATCTACCTGGATGAAACAAACAGGCTTAACAGGACCTGGACAGCCTCAAGGTCAGTTTATTACGAGCCAATACCTGGTGGCGAAATTGGAAAGAACAGCAAGCTTTTGCCTAACAATCCCTTGTATTAATAAACATTCAATCAAATCATGAAGAAGATAACATATATAGTTTTAGGGATGATGCTCATGGCGTTTTCCTCCTGCTATAAAAACGACAACTGGGCAGCTCCTGACGCGCGAATATCAGGAAGCATAATTGACTCATACACCGGCAAGCCGCTGTTAAGTTCGCAGGCAGATTGGTCGATACGTATTTGGGAAAGATCGTGGAAAGAAACTGTGCCTGTAAACCAAAGCATCCCGGTTAAACAGGATGGAACCTACAATAACAACAAGTTGTTTGCTGGAACCTACGATATGCTCCCTTATGGCGGTCCCTTCTGGCCGGCCGATACAGTGAAGAATGTAGCTTTTAGCAATGGTGGAACCCAGAAGGATTTCACCGTAACCCCTTACTTGCAGTTGATTGATTTCGATACTTCACTGCAAGGGACAAACCTCACGTTAAAGATCCGGTTAAAAGCACCGAAACGTGTCGGACTTCCAAATATCGTAGAGATCAAGCCGTACCTAAGCCTAAATGAATTTGTCGGCGAGTCAAACTACATCAATATCCCCGAGTATAATAACAAAAGGATCCAGATTAATAAGTCGTGGCTAACAGAAGTAGGCGACGTTGAAACAAGCAATGTATACACGATCGGACCGTTGCCTTTAAAGTCTGGCTATACTTACAATGTGCGGGTAGGTGCGAATGTGAACGATGCCAACAGAAAGTATAATTACTCGGAGATCAAAAAAATCGAGGTAGGAAAGTAAGTTTTATCATTTGAAATCTCAAGCAACATTAAGGGTGTTTGAAGCTTTTAAGCACCCTTTTTCATTTTTTTCATATTTATCAATCATACTGCACTCCGCTGTACTCTACTTCATAATTCACCAGTCATACAAGAATAGACCAGAAACTAAACAGCTTGATGCACACAGAGACTATTTCAAAAACCGACAGCCCGAAAGGCTACATAAGTATGATGAATTTTAGAATTACCGGTTCTATTTCACTGTTGGGTAAAATCTCTACGATTGCCGTTATAGCAATCTTTATAGCAAACGTTGCTAACGCTCAGACAACGCCTATTAAACAGGAGGTAAGCCAACGCAGTATAAAGACCATTTATCCTACAAAAGATTGGGTCGTTTCGGACTTTGTTGTTACGGATGAGAGATTTGGCGCTAAAGCTAAACGTGGCTTCGATAACAGGGCCGCTTTCCAGGCTGCAATTGATGCCGCATATAAAAGTGGGGGTGGGGTTGTGTATATACCTGCCGGCAATTATGAGTTTCGCAGTACGCAAAGCGCCACCAGCAAGGTGAGAGTTCGAAAGGGTGCAGAGGAGGTAATGAAAGACTTCGAGCACCAGTACGTGCTGAACCTCCCATCGAGCGTGCAGCTCCGGGGAGACTGGGCAAATCCTGAATTGAACAATGGAAAAGTTCTGGGAACTATTCTTGAAGTACGGGTTGGTAAAGACGCACCAAATTATAACGGAACTGTTGAAAGCTGGTGGAACGATGCCCAGGCTAATAATGCATTACGAACTACTTATACCAGCATAGCGGACAGGTTTATAGATATGAATTCGGGCACCGGCGTCACAAACCTATCCATTTGGTACCCTGAACAGGATATCAATAACATAAAGCCTTACCCATGGACACTGTTTCAACCAGGCGGCGACTGCGCTACAATTGAAAACGTAACGCTTGTAAATTCCTACAACGGTTTTTATTCCGCTCCCAGCGAACTGCACTATCTTTTAAACAGCTATATGACTGCCCTTAGCACAGGAATTGAAGTGCATGTTTGCACAGATATTGGCCGTATTGAGAACGTGAAAGTAGACCCGAAGTACTGGGCAAATTCCGGGCTTCCAGGTTCACCCTCTCTTGCCAAAGCTGCTGCATATACGAGAACGAACGCTACTGGTTTCAACATGCACCGATCGGATTGGGAGTATGTGTCTAAACTGTATGTATCCGACTACAAGACAGGTACGTGGGTTGGCAAAGAGCCCGGTTTCGCCGATGCTCCAAATGCGCAGTTTTACGAAATACATATGAAAAACTGTGACACCGGCATTTACGTACAGGCCGTGAACCCATATGGTTTGCTTATTTCCAACTCTACCTTTGGAGCGGCAAAAGGGGGTAACGCAGTGTATTTCTATAACGATTTCAAAACCTCGGTCCAATTCAATGGTGTAGATTTTACCGGGCCAATCGTCAGCGATGGCAGCGACGGAGTTGTTTCGTTTGAAAATTGTACGTTTAGCAACTACAGCGAATACGCACTAAAAATAAACAATGGCAACGTGCTACTTACCCAAAGCGTGTTTAAAAAACCTCTCGGTCACGTGTTTTTAGGATCTGATGTTAACACGCTTAAATCAGTGAACTCAGGCTATAACGGCAAATTAGAAATTAAGAACAATAGCAAATCCGCCAAAGTTGACGTGAATAATAGCAAAAGTTATTTGTTTGATCCAATTCCCAAAAATATAGTAACAGACATTAAAGTACACCCGAGAGCCGTCTCGAACAGGGTCTTAAAGGTAGACCTGCCGAGAGCAACCGGCTTTAACAACGAACAACCGACAGAAGATGTATCGGCTCAATTGCAACATGCACTTAATGAGGTGAAGGTTGCGGGCGGTGGTACAGTGTATCTACCGGCTGGAAGATATTTACTGAATAGCCCAATCAAAGTTCCTCCGGGAGTTGAATTGCGGGGAACATGGGATGTACAGCACCATACGCAAAGCGGTGGTGTTGGCATATTTACAAATTATGCCGGAGGTGCAAATGGAGAGAAAGGGGCTTCACTGATACAACTTGGGGCAGGAGCAGGTATCAGGGGAATTACCATTGCGCAACTAAATTTAGCCACAGACGGTTCTAGCATTGAAAATCCCAGGAGAACGCCTTTTTTAATACAGGGACAAGGTCCGGGAGTATATATCGTAAATGTGACTGTAGGAGGCGGGGATAAAGGAATTGACCTCGCTTCATACAACACAAGCAAACACTATGTTGATTATTTCGGCGGCGTACTGGCAAGAGCAGGCATTTGGGTTGGCGGAGGCGCTGAAGGTGGATTTATCCGCAACATGCAACTTAACCCGCACTATGGATCCCGACTTCCGCAGGGCGGGCAGGGATATCCGAGAGTATCATTGACACGTTTTATACAGTCAAATTGCAGTGCGCTTAAATTCGCCGACATTAAAAACCAGACCATTTTCAACAACTTCGTTTTCGGTTCATTCTACGGTTTACATTTTCTGAAAGATTCAATAACCGGTAAGTATCCCGGAGAAATGACGGTTGTAGGCCACGGTTCGGATGGATGCTCCTATTCTTTATTTGTAGAAGATGCTGACAAAAACACCAAAATAGTGGCGATCAACTCCGAGTTGGTTAATACACGAACAGCAGAGCCGGTTAGGTCATACGTTTTTATGGGAGGCACAGCCCGTACCAGTAAAGTTCACCCTGATGCCAGGTTGATCCTTTACAATACTGCCTTTTGGGGTAGTCCTACTGTAGGGGCTATCATCAATAGCGGTACTGTACGTTTGCAACAGGCCAACTTTCAACGGTCAGGTGCACCAGCCATAGATAACAGGGGCGGAAAGGTACATGTCTACTCTTCTTACTTCGCTCAAAAAATGCCTGGGGAGGCTAGTGGCGACAACGTGTATGCAAAGCTGCACTCAAGCGAAGTTTCGACAGAGCTGACCAATAACTATTATATCTCGGGCTTTAAGGAAAACAATGCAAAGCAGGGTAAGATTTATGGATCTGATATTGTTCCTGTTAAAAAGGAGAAACCTCTGTAGCACTTTTTGTAAGGCATAGGTGGCCGTCATTGCGAGGAACGAAGCAATCTGCTTTTTGAGTTAAACAGCACGTTGATTAATATAGAGCAGATTGCTTCGTCGTGCCTCCTCGCAATGACGCTTAAGTTATTGAATCGATTGAATATGTATAATAAAGCATCTTTCAAAAGCTGGATGAGTTTTGTTTACCTGCGGGGATTTTCATTAGTCTTAAACACAACGATTAATATTAATTTTTAAAAAACTTCTCATAAAAAATCATTCTCTTGAAACCTCTATTATATTTCATAACAGCACTTCTTTGCCTGCATGCAAATGCCCAAAGAAAGCATAGCGCCACTTCGCAGTTTACAAGCTATAAGGGCTTGATTATGGCCGGCTATCAAGGCTGGCATAGCACACCCGACGATGGTGGCGGCCGGGGATGGGGTCATTATCTTGACAACAGGACTAAAAAGCCACTGGCTGATGGTAATATTAAAATTGATGTTTGGCCTACTGTAGATGAATATAAAAAAGTCTATCCCACGCCTTTTAAAAATGCTGATGGCAGCACTGCTTATCTTCCCAGCAACCGTGATGAGTCAACTGCGGATGTGCGTTTTAAATGGATGAAAGATTACGATGTCGACGGTGTTTTTATGCAACGCTTTGTTGGCAATACACGTAAAACAGGCGACGGAAGCAATCGCAATCATTTTATAAAAGTGATAGATGATGCCTTTAAAGTCTCTAAAAAATACAATCGTGCTATCGCCATCATGTATGATCTGTCCGGCATGCGTGATACTGCAGATATTCCTGTTTTTATAAATGATTGGAAAATGCTGGTAGACAGCCTGAAGGTGACCAGTGGCGGCAATAAGCAAACGTACCTCTACCATAATGGAAAACCTTTGGTAGTAATATGGGGAGTTGGTTTTAATGACGGTCGTGCCTATACGCTCAAAACGGTTGACAAGCTGGTTGATTTTTTACAAAACGATCCACAGTACGGCGGCTGTTCTGTAATGCTCGGTGTACCTACTTACTGGCGAGACATGGGAAGGGATTGTTTGAAAGATCCTTTTTTGCATGAAATTCTAAAAAAGGTAGACATCATTCATCCATGGACCGTGGGACGTTATAAAGACGAGGCCTCCTATGCAGAATATGCTTCCGTCCAAAAGGCAGATCTGGAATGGTGCAAGGCTAATAAGATAGATTATGTGCCCAATGTTTTTCCCGGCTTTAGCTGGCACAACCTCAATCCAAACTCACTCTTTAACCAAATACCCCGCAATCGTGGGAAGTTCTTTTGGACACAACTAAGCGGTGCCATAAAAAATGGTGCACAGATGATTTATGTAGCTATGTATGATGAAGTGGATGAAGGAACAGCCATTATGAAAGTCTCTCAAAATCCGCCTGTTGGTCAAAGTCCGTTTATAAAATTTGAAGAAGGAATTCCATCCGATTATTATTTGTACTTGACAGGCTATGCTGGCAGAGTTCTGAAGAAGAAAATTCCACTACCGCAGGATATTCCAATGCCGAAAAATGCCAAAAGTTCTTTGTAACGGTTATTAGAAATGGCTTTTTATTTTCTAAAGTGACGTTGCTAAATCATAGCCAAAGACTACGTAAAATAAATAAGTGCGATAACAGGGGATTTTTGAAGCCCTGGCAAGCGGCAATCAAACTGATCCTGTAGTAATAGAAAATAATTTTTTTGTTACCAGCAACGGAATTTCTATTGAACTTCCGTTGCGTCGCACTCTTTTAAAGAAGTAACTATAAGCAGCAATGAACCTTTTTAAGTCAGAAAACGGATTTGGATAAAAGGGGCTAAAGCTAATAAGAGACGTTTTTAACTACCGTAGAAACTCCCGGTGCTGTTTATTTAAAATCGTTGCAATTGCACAAAAAGTACAAGTGTGCGACGCAACGATGAGACATTGAAAAACATCCGGCCGAAACAAAAGACTTGTAATGTTTAAAATCGGTTCAGTAATACTTTACGGTTTTAAGAAAAAGGCTCTGAAATAATTTAAACTACGCCGATTGATAAAAAGGGTTTTTAAATGAATTCAAAAAAAACGAATTTTAGATCAGCCAAAAATCTAACGACTGCATTAAATATGAAATTATGAGCGAATTTGACAAACCAACAAACAGCCGCCGCAAGGCCCTTAAGATGCTCGCCCTCGGCGGTTCCACCGGCCTTTTTAGCATGTTCAGCAGTGCTAAAGCACGGGCTGAAAAATATGAAACACCGGGCTATCAAAAAGGAGCTCCACCGGTAACGATCACCAGGGTCAGAGCTATTACGACTGCGCCAGGCGGATCGAATTTAGTGATCGTAAAGGTCGAAACTTCAGAACCTGGGTTGTATGGACTAGGCTGTGCAACGTTTACGCAACGGGCAGCAGTAGTTGTTCCTGCAGTAGATATTTACCTCAACGAGTTTTGTAAAGGAAGAGACGTCGACAACATCGACGACATGTGGATGTCGGCCTATGTAAGTTCTTACTGGCGCAACGGACCCGTTTTGAATAACGCTCTTTCAGGACTCGACCAGGCCCTGTGGGATATTAAAGGAAAACGGGCGAAAATGCCTGTTTATCAATTGTTGGGTGGTAGAAGTCGCATCAACGTAGATACTTACATTCACGCCAGTTCAACAACCGTTGAAGGCATTGCTGACCAGGTGCAAAAGTTTATGGACCAGGGTTGGCGACATGTACGAATTCAGCAGGGCGGCTATGGAGGTGTGGGAGCTTTTGGCGAAGTGGTTCCGGATTTTAAAGCCGCTAACTATGCCAGGAAAACCGATGGTTATTCAGACCAGGCCGAATATTTAAGGCGGGTTCCAAAGATGTTTGAATACGTGCGAAAAAAGTGTGGCGAAAAGGTTGAGTTATTGCACGACATGCACGAGCAGGTAGAGCCGATACAGGCAATCAACACTATTAAAGCTTTGGAAGATTACAGGCCGTTTTTTATTGAAGATCCATTTTCACCGGAAAATATGTTGTGGTTTAAACAACTAAGGGCCACTACCAGTGTTCCTTTGGCAATGGGCGAATTGTTCAATAATATTAACGAGTTCAGGGACCCGATGGCCAGCCAGCACTTTGATTTTATTCGTTGTCATATTTCCCAAATTGGTGGTATTACGCCGGCAATGAAAGTGGCTCGTTTAGGAGAATGGTATAACGTAAGAACTGCGTGGCACGGACCGGGAGACACTTCCCCGGTTGGACACCAGGCCAATAACCATATCGACCTTGCTGTCTACAACTTTGGAATTCAGGAAGGGCAAATGTTTAATGAAAAGGTGCAGTCCGTTTTTCCCGGATGCCCAATGATCAAAAACGGCTATTTTATTGTAACTGAAGAGCCTGGATTAGGTATCGATATCAATGAAAAAGAGGCTGCGAAATACCCGATCAAATACAACGGTATGGGTACTTTAAGAAAAAATGATGGTGGCATCATAAAGCCTTAGCCAAGCGCAGAAAAAAGGCCTTTTTTTGATTAAACTAACTCGCCCTTACATATGAAAAAGCTCTTGCTTTTAAGTTTAGTTCTGCTAGCCTGGAACACCTATGCTTCGCCTAACGAAGATTTCCCTTCAGCCAGCATTTCGAACAATGTTGTAAAGGCTACACTATTGCTACCAGACAAAGAAAAGGGCTACTACCAGGCTACCCGTTTTGATTGGTCAGGAGTAATTGAAAGCCTGGAGTTTGACGGACATAGCTACTTTGGACAATGGTTCAAAAACTATAATCCCAAAACGCATGATGCGATCAAAGGGCCGGTAGAAGAGTTTGAACCTATAGGATATGACGATGCCAAAGTAGGAGAGAAGTTTCTAAAGATAGGAGTAGGGGCACTAAGTAAAACAAACGAAAAGCCCTATTCAGCCTTTGCCCTTTATGATATAGAAAATGCCGGAACATGGAAAGTTAAAACCAGGAAGGATGCTATAGAGTTTATGCAGGAGTTGAAAGATGAATCGGGATACGGATATATCTACACCAAAACTGTTCGTCTTGTGAAAGGCAAACCACAATTGATTTTAGAACATAGTTTGAAAAACATCGGCACCAAGACTCTGGAAACAAATGCCTATGATCACAACTTTTTTCTGATTGATAAAGAATTGACAGGGCCAAACATCAGGATAAAGTTTCCTTTTGAAATAAGCGGCACAGGAAGGGGACTGGGCACGATAGCAGAATTCAAGGGTAAGGAAATTAATTTCTTACGGGAGCTAAAAGATAAGGAAGACATGTTCATCGGTTCTGTTAATGGCTATACAAACGATGCGAAGGATTATGATTTTCGAATTGAGAATGTGAAGTCAGGAGCGGGTGTTAGGTTCAGGTGTGATCAACCTTTATCGAAATTGGTATTTTGGGCTAATCCAAATACAGCTTGCCCCGAGCCATATATCCACATTCAAGCCGGACCAGGACAGGAATTCAAATGGAACATTACCTACGAATTTTATACTTTCCACTAAATACTACCGGAAACATTTAAAGCAGGAATTGATAGTTAGAATATGAACACACGAAAGCTTTTAACACTTGGCGTAATCATTATTACCGCTTCAGTAATATACGGTTGGGATAAAATTGAAAAGCCCTTACAGGCCGGAAAAGATTGGCCCTACTATGGAGGAAATAAGGAAGGCAACCGTTATTCGCCTCTAGATCAGATTAATCTTAAAAATGTAAAGGACTTGAAAGTGGCGTGGATGTATGATGCAGCCGTGACTAAAAAGGGGTCAATCCAGTGCCAGCCTATTGTAGTTGATGGCGTCTTATATGGCACAACCCCTGATCTGAATCTTTTTGCGTTGAACGCTGCTACCGGACAGCAACTCTGGAAGTTTGTAGCATCTAAAGGTGACAGGCCAAACCAAAATCGGGGCGTAATGTATTGGCAAGACGGAGAGGATAAAAGGATCTTGTATTCAATCAGCTCTGGTCTGTATGCCGTGAATGCGAAAACCGGAGAATTGGTAACAAGCTTTGGTAAGGATGGCCGGGTAGATCTTCACGAAGGACTTCAAACGAACCTGGATCATGATGTTTCAAAATTATCAGTCAATGCTACAAGCCCGGGAGCAATCTATAAAAATACTTTGGTGATAGGATCAGCTGTGTCAGAAGGCGGAGACGCTGCACCGGGTCACATTCGGGCCTTCGACATAGTTACAGGAAAATTGAAATGGGTTTTTCATACAATACCTCAACCGGGAGAATTTGGCTACAATACCTGGCCCAAAGATGCCTATAAAACTATTGGCGGAACAAATAGTTGGAGTGGAATGACGCTGGATGAAAGACGGGGACTGGTGTTTTTTGGTACCGGCTCGCCTTCATCAGATTTTTACGGCGGTGATCGTGCCGGCTCAAATTTGTTTGCAAATTGCATCGTGGCGCTTGAAGCGGAAACGGGTAAATTAAAATGGTACTATCAAACGATCCACCATGATCTTTGGGATAGAGATCACCCTTGTCCTCCAAATCTCGGCACTATAAAACAGAATGGAAAAAAAGTAGACGTGGTGGTCCAGGCCACTAAAGATGGATTGGTATACGTGCTTGACAGGGAGAAAGGAACGTCGTTGTTCCCGGTAGAAGAGCGTCCGGTTCCAACGAAGGGTCTGCCGGGAGAGCATCCTTTTCCGACCCAAAAATTCCCTCTCAAGCCTGCTCCCTTTGCACGACAAACTTACACTGAAGCTGACATCTCCGATCTTTCACCTGAGACGCATGCTTACGTTAAAGCCCAATACTTGAAGTTAAAAACACCAAATAAATGGACGCCCCCAAATACCACGGGAACACTTCTATTTGGTTACAGCGGTGGAGCTGAGTGGGGAGGTAATGCTGTAGATCCTGACGGAATTCTTTACCAAAATTCAAACGAAGAACCTTGGGAATTGAAAATGTCTGACAGGGAAACTGCAGCAACAGGCAAACAAAACGGCCCTGTTACTCCGGGTAATGCTCTTTACCTCACCAATTGTAGCTCTTGCCATGGTCAAGACAGAAAAGGCAGTGGACCGGAGCTTCCAAGTTTAATCAACATCGATAAAAAACGGACAGTCACTGACATTAGAAACCTTTTGAAAACCGGTAGTGGTAGAATGCCTTCTTTTCGGCACCTTTCTGAAAAAGACCGAAATCTCATTGTAAGCTTTATTACCAACAAGGAAAATGGAAAGGCAACGGTCAATATGAAAGAATTGCGAACTGAGGCAAAGACAAACGTTTCAAAAAACCGTTTCCCTTATAAGCCGCCTTATGTAAGCGATCCCTGGAAGAGATTTACGGATCAAAACGGTTATCCTGGTATCAAACCACCATGGGGAACTTTGAATGCAATTGACCTGAATACGGGAGAATATCTATGGAAAATTCCTTTCGGAGAGTATCCGGAACTGGCAAAAAAAGGTGTTCCTACAACCGGAACCGTGTCCTATGGCGGGCCGTTGGTAACTGCCGGCGGACTTGTTTTCATTGCTGGAACGAAAGACGAAAAAATACGTGCATTTGACAAAAAAACAGGTTCTATGGTTTGGGAATACCAACTTCCAGCCGGAGGTTTCGCAACACCAATTACTTACGAAGTAGATGGGAAACAGTTTGTTGTTATAGCAGCGGGCGGGGGAAGGGACCAGAAGTTGGGTGGCAATTATATTGCTTTTGCATTGTAATCACTTTTAGTGCTTTTACAAAAAGCAATCGTAAAAGGTTGAAAGAAGAATTCAATTGATGAAAAGCCCGCCAACTCTTTGTGCGACAGACATGCTGTAATGCGATTATTTTTATCACCAGCATTTGTTCTTTTATCAGCAGTCGTTGCGACGCTCCTTTTTGTCAGAAGGAACTACTTGAAACTTCTTTATGTTATGCTATTGTCAAGAAGGATATCGCACTAACTGAAAGTCGAGCTGCAACAACCTGGGTTGAAGGAGCTTTCTTTCAAAAACACTAAAACATGGACAATAATTCGACGCCTTATAGCACAAGCAACTACGCTACTGTGAACGGACTAAAGATGTATTACGAGATCCACGGTGCAGGCTCACCACTTGTTTTAATTCATGGCGGTGGATCTACCATTCAAACAACTTTTGGTCGCGTATTACATGACTTTGCTAAAGCCCGAAAAATTATTGCAGTTGAGATGCAGGCACATGGACACACTGCAGACATCGATAGACCTTTGAGTTTTGCGCAAGATGCAGATGATATTGCAGCCCTTTTAAAACATATAAATATTGCTAAAGTTGACATCTTCGGTTTCAGCAACGGCGCTAGCACTACACTTCAATTTGCCATCCGGCATCCTGAGATGACAAACAAAATCATTGTAGCTTCTACTTTTTATAAAAAGGCAGGTGCTCCTGGTTGGTTTTGGGAGATGATGTCAGGAGCAACATTCGAGGGAATGCCGCAACCATACAAAGAAGCTTTTTTAAAAATCAATCCTGATGAAAAGGCGCTTTATCGAATGTATGAAAGAGACATAGCAAGGATGCAGTCCTTTACCGATATTTCAGAAGAGCAAATAAAATCAATCAAAGCTCCGGCATTCATTGTAATAGGCGACAAGGATGTAACCACTGCTGAACATGCTGTAGAAATGCACCGCCTACTCCCTAACTCACGGCTTGCCATTATTCCTGGCGGACACGGGGACTACATCGGTGAGTTAACAACACCGCAGGACAGTATGTTAATTGCAGCGACCGTGTCACTAATAAATAAATTCCTAAATGAAGCATAATGAAATTAATCTTATGACTATTACTGCAGCAACTTTAAAGTCAAAAGAAATATAGAGCTGAACGCAATATCTTCAAACAGGCATGTATTGGGATTCGGGGTCACTAGCAGAGAAGATTCCTTACATTTAGTTTTAATAAAATAACAATGAATCAAGTCTTATTAATTGGACTTCCGGTTGACTGGAAAGAATGGATTGTATTTTTACTAATAATAGCATTAGTAATTGTTTGGCTTAAAACATTACTTGAAATATCACAAGCGCTTTTCAAAAACAGGATTTTCAATATCGCGTGGTTCCTATTTGTTTTATTTACAGGAATTGTAGGGGTACTGGTATACCGAGCATGGGCACGTCCCAGGCCAAGTGCCTTAATGTAAAGCAACTAATAGACCCACTTCATTAATTAAGCCTATGATTTTTATCACTCAACTTATTTACATTCTCGAAGGGCAGGAAGATACTTTCGACCAATTTGAAGCCTTTGCCATCCCACTAATTTCCAGATATAATGGCGAGCTTCTGTTTAGAGTTAGGCCCAGTGCTGATGCTTACATCCAGAGCAAAATGGAAAAGCCATATGAAATACATCTCGTAGAATTTGAAGCGGAGCAGGACTTAAATAATTTTATGCAAGACGAAGAGCGAAAAAGATTTTTGCATTTGAAAGAGCAATCTATAAGATCTGTCGTGCTAATAAAAGGGTCAAAACTGTAGCCTTAAATATTTACGCGCCTTACATTACTAATCTCCGCTTTATTCTTTTCTAAGTCCATGTTCAGGTATAAATTCTTGCTTTGCGACTCAAACGTAGCCCTACGTTCAACTTCTATTACTCCCGGGTCTCCCAGAAGTTTAAGTAGCTAAAGTTGCAAGACGAATTCTCGAGCTACTTTTATAAACTTTCGTGCAATAAAATTTAAAAAAAAATTGGGAAACCGAATGGTTGCGTCTATATTTGCAACCAGTCGGTTTCCCGAATAAAAATTTAAGCAATGAGACGAGACATTTTCCAGGCAATAGCCGACCCCACAAGACGGGCTATTATTACCTTAATCGCGCTGCAGGCAATGACACCAAACGCCATTGCTGAGAACTTTAACACGACGAGGCAATCTGTTTCTAAACATCTTCGCATACTTACAGAATGCCAACTGGTAAAACAGGAACAACAAGGCAGGGAAATTTACTATTCTCTACAACTTGAAAAAATGAAAGAGATCGACAAATGGCTTGATCAATTCAGAAAAATCTGGGAAGCGCGCTTCAATCAGCTTGACACAGTTTTATCAACAATTAAAAAACAAAAAAAATGACAAACACTCTGCTATTCGATTTTACCGTTGACAAATCAGCAAAAACAGTATTCGTAAAAAGAGAATTTGATGCTGAGCTTTCGCTGGTATGGGATGCTTTTACCAAACAAGAAATTCTTGACCAATGGTGGGCACCCAAACCATATGTTTCAAAAACAAAAGTTATGAATTTTGAAGTTGGCGGAAGAAGATTTTATGCTATGGTAAGCCCGGAAGGACAGGAACGCTGGTCCCTTCAAAAGTATACATCCATTAGTCCAAAAATCAATTTTAAAATGACTAATGCTTTTGCAGACAAAGATGAAAACCCTGAATTACCGGGCTCGGATTGGGAGTTGAATTTCAGTGAACAAGACGGCGTTACAAAAGTGAGTATTACTATTTATAATGAATCTTTTGAGCGCATGGAAAAGTTGCTAGATGGCTTTAAACAAGGGTTTACTTTGACTTTGAAAAACCTTGAAGATCTGTTGACGCAAATGTCGCAAGACAATAGTGAGAGAATTTGTTGATAGCCGGGCTAAAGATTTAATGGCCCTTCACAGATGTCCTTTAGTTGACTAAAGTTAATCTTTACAAGATCTGATTAGCTTGCTTATCATCTATAGAAAACAAAACTATTTTTTGTAAAAAGACCCAACTGCAACAGCAGTAGGGTCTTTTGCAAGACTGTCCGTTCAGTACTTTTCCGCTAGCTACAATCTACAGTTCTCCTTTTATACAGAAGAAAAATAGTAATGCTAAAATTAGGAAATGGTTAAAAAAGTTTAAACAAGACGTGTTTTATAGCAACAATAATGTGGAGATCTAAGAGACTGAACTTAATCGTTCAAAAGCTTGTTTAGTTTGAGTAAAGTTCTTGTTTACTAAAATTATATTTTCACCTTTTATTGATAGCTCATAGCTAGAGTAGACTTTATTAATTGTTTCGAAAAATTGTCTTGCACATCCCTCTTTCATAGTATCATGAAGCTCAATAATAATCATTTTTGTTTTAGCCAACCAGTTATGATAATTGGTGGTAAAGAGCTCCTTTTCACTTGCTTCGATATCAAGTTTTAGCACGTCAATGACTTCAATACCGTATTTTTTCATCAGGTAATCGATCGATATAGCTTTTACATTCCAGTCATCCATATTCTCCTCAACAACCATTGCCCACTTGCCTATATTAAATTTGTCCCATACTTTAAGATTTGTTACCATGGGCCATAAGCCGCAGTTCTCGCAATAAACGTCCTCATAGGCTTTTACATTCTTCTGAAGCTGCTGAAAGTTCTCAACATCAGGCTCTATACAAACGAATTTAGCTGTGGGAAATCGATTTTTCATTAGGATAGTAAATAATCCAACGTTTGCTCCGCCATCAATAATTACTTTAGGATTTTCAGGAAAAAGAATTTCATACTCTTTATACAAAAACACCTGGTAGAAAGCTTGTTGGTCAGAAGTACCTTTTCGTAAAGAAATAGGATAACGAATATTGGGGATAACAAGTCGATCAACTCGGCGCAGTAGCAATTGTAAGAATAATCTTGTTCCACTCCATACTTTAAAATGCTGGATAAGTTTTAAGTAGGTTCCAATAGCTTTTTGAACATTAGTGGAACTAAAAGTCTGATCCGGATTTTGGCGGATAGTGACTTCGGAAAAAGCCTTGCTTGTTGATTTTTTATTTGGTGAATTCATTATTAGCAGATTTTGCATTCTATCTAATGTAACTTTCTAACTCTTACCCCGGTTATGTAGCTTTATTAAAAGTGGATGTTTTAAAAAGTAACAGACTAAATTATATTGCAATCGTATTTGCCAAAGTCCCAAAAATCTAAAAACAAAGAAAGGTCACCTTTCAGGGTAACCTCTCTTTGTTTTACTGTATTTCATTTACAATTGCTGCTTTTAGTTAAAGCTATTAATTCAATCGAAAATAAAAGTAGTTTCAGCTAGAACTTACTTCTAGGGCTTAACAATAAGCAGCATTGAAAAGTCTAATCACCTTATTGAAATAGCGACTTGACAAAAACCGCTGCTACCATAGTGGCTTTATTGGTAGTGTAAAGGTTTAATAATAAGACGGGTTGGTCCGTTAATACTCATCATCCCAAAGTTTTGAAAACAGCGCTTTTAAAAGAAAAACAGAGAAAAAAAAGACGCCAATGATAAAAATGATAAAAAAGAATTTTAGGAGTATCATATTGTTACAGCTTTATTTTGTTTAAAATTTAAAGAAATCTCACATGAGAAAGGATTATTAGTAGTATGTAGAGAGAAAGGTTCTTCTCTTGGCAGATCAAGATATTAACTAATAGAAAAAGATCCGAGCTTTATGCCTTCTGTTGGAGCAAAGCATCGTTACTTCTCTTTATTGCGTAAGCTTTAGCAGGCTTCTAGACCTGGCCATACCTTTGTCATAAAGACCTTTTAGAACCAAATAAATAAAAACAGAGTTAGTGACTGCATATCTTTTAAACAACCTCTTTGGCTCTTGCCCGAGCCTAAATAACCATTCAAGCCCTATGTTTTGCATCCAAACTGGCGCCCTTTTTTGCATTTTTATCAACACAGGTAATGCTCCTCCAATTCCTATCATGACTGAATTTACCCGGTGCTTCATGGAAGCCATCCACCGCTCTTGTTTGGGACATCCTAATACAACGAAAACTAACGATGCGCCGGAATCATTAATAAGTCTTACAACTTCATTCTCTTCATGGTAAGAAAGGCTTCTAAATGGAGGATTGTAGGTGCCTACAATATTAAGTGGAGATAATTGTTTCTTTAAATACGTGGTAGTTTTCTCCATCATTTGCTCTGTACCGCCGTAGAAAAAAACAGGCAGTTTAAGTATTGAAGCTTGACGTAAAAGAGCTGGAAGTAAATCCATTCCGGCTATGCGCTCCTGTTTCAGCCTATATAACAATCTTAACGCCCAAACCAGTGGAACTCCATCAGGAGTAATAATATCAGCATTTTTCACAACATCTGCAAAAGCAGGGTCATTGTGTGCTTCAACCACCATGTGTGCATTTGCAACACAGACGTATGTACTTTTTCTGCGTTCAGCCATCGATATTATAGACTCGACAAATTCAGCAGATCTACCCGTATGTACGTTTATGCTTAGTAGTGGAATTGTAGTCATAAATTGTAAAGAGCTGCTTTTAAAATTTTTACATTTGGTTTACCTAAAAGGATTGGATATATAAACTTTAACACTGCAGAGCAATTTTTAATAGTAAAACTTCTGACCATTTAAAAAAGCACGTTGCTTATTGTCGAATTTTCAAATGCTGCGTTTATTGGAGGTTTTTAATTAACGTAAAACGTCGATTCGAAGTTTTATTTATTCAATAGGAAAGGAAGGAGTCTTCATCCTATTCCCCAGTGTTAAGCTTTGAAGAATTCTTAAAACTTGGGAAAATAAGATTAAGAAATAGTCAAATAGAATTTCTAATCATTACAGAAAGCTCAGCAAATTGAACACTAATTGGAGTGGTTCATTACGCTTTTGTAAATACCTAACAATTGATCTGCATTATTTTTAGGGAGAAAATAGTCATTATACGTTTTTTGAGCATTGCGTCGAAAGCCTGACTTCACATGTTCGCTGGACTGAAACCAATCAATCACTTTAGATTTAAGGTCTTCCTGATCTCCCGGCTTGAAGTGAAATCCGTTTATTCCGCTTGTAATCATATCTTCCATTGCACCCATCTTGGATGCGATAACGGGAGTTCCGGATGAAAACGCTTCAATGATTATAAGAGGCATGCCTTCAAGCCAAATAGAAGGAAAGGTGAGTGCTGTACAAGATTGTAATTCGTTGAGCACCTCCTGCTTTTCTAAAATGCCCAGAAACTTTATGTTCGGAAATCTTTTAGAAAAATTAATTACCTCATCTTTTAACGGGCCATCTCCGGCAATTCTTATTTCATAGTCTAACTGAGAAAATGTATGCAATAGTATTCGAACTCCCTTCTCTATTGTAAGCCTTCCAACAAATAGAAAATAGTTGTTTCTAAGAGAATTTTTTGAAGCTGGTGTGGTCGAAAAATTTGGCTTTACGACAATCTGGTCTTTATTTAATTTAAACTTTGAATTAAGCAACAACTGCTTGGCGTAATTGGTTAACACAATGTACTTGTTACACAAGTTCCATGTGCCAATCGATTGATGAAGTTTAATAGAAATTGCTAACCAAAGCGTGAGCATTTTTGAATTTTTGTAAACTCCCTTTCTTATTGCATTCCATGGGAAGGGTTGTTTTAAAGAGTCCAGGAAAAGTTGACCGTTATCAAACAAAGTTCCTGAAGGACAAAGCAACCTGTAATTATGGAGGGTATTTACAAAAGGTATATTACTGCTTTTAATGGCATAAAACACAGAGGGAGATGCCGCAAAATGAAGATTATGTATATGAACAACATCAGGCCGGAACCGTTTTAAAACTTCCTTTGTTCTTTTATAGGAAGTTATATTGAACGGAAGTTGCAACACTTTCAATAGCTCGTTTCCTGAATTATTAAACAGTAACAACTCGACCTCATGCCCTTGAGAAAGTAAGAGCTTTATTTCCTCTTCTACGACTGTGTCCTCGCCTCCTTTGTATTTATACGCGCAATGCACTACTAAAATTTTCATAACCAAAGTAGCGTGAGGGCTGGTCTCCTAATTTTGGACGTGTATTTAATAATCGTATTAACAACCTTTCTGTAGGCCAAAGCCGGTAGGGAATATGGTTGTTTCAATTTGTCTTGTAAAGCCGGCTCAACAACATGTACAGGACAAAAATTAAAATTAGTTTTTGATCCATCATCCAGCGTTGTCTTTAAATAATCTACCCCGAAAGTATTTGTAGACTCATTATCGAAACCTATATTATACGCTTTTGAGACGATAGGATAAATAACTTTATACCTGTTAAGCGACACATGTACCTGCATTTGAATATCCCACGTTGAAATGGTGCCGTCTATTTGTTTCTTAACCATCCTGTACAAATCCCGTCCTTCTTCATTTAGACTGTTTTTGAAACCAGGAGTAGTTTTAATAATATTTTTAAGCTCGTCTTTATCCCATTTTACGTTTTTAACCCTGTTTGACCAGGATGCCCAACCGTAGGAGCAAAACCTTTTATGTACAATAGTATCATAAGCATAATTCTTTACATTAATCGGAAAGCAGAACCCCGTAACACAAAACACCGACTGTTCTTGTTTGTAAAACTGCAAACCTTGCAGCAAATAAGTTATGTAATTGGAAGTAACAACCAGATCGTCTTCGACAACAATGAACTGATCGTAATTTTCGCAAAGCCAGGTTATGCCCATCTTAAAATTGGGGCCAGTACTTAAGTTTTTCTCGCGGTAATGTTTATAAATATTTTTGAAACCAGTGAGAGAGTCGATATAAGCCCTTGTTTCTTTCACGCCCTGAAAATCCTTGTCGCCTTTATGTCCGTCGCAAAAAAATACAATGTCCATACCGGAGCATTCAGGATTCTTAAGAAGCGCCTCCATGGACGTTTTTAATTTGGCAGCACGCTTATAACAGAAGACTGCTATAATTGTATTTTCTATCATAATTATTTACGCTAGGATTTTTAGTGTTTAAATCTGTTAATAGGAGTCTGTTTAGTAAGGCAACCGATCCTCATCCCATTATCCCTGAGACTGATTTTAGGATACACTTCTTTTTTTATACACGTCCCATATAAAAGGAAAGAAAGTTTTTAACCAAAGCTTCAAAAAAGCAGTAGGATAAGATAAAGGAAAATGATCTTTTATAAATTTCAAATACTCGTCGTACGCTAAACCTTTGGGACTTCTTAAATATTGAATTCTTTCCTTTAAACTGGTATTTTTAGATTTCCAGTTATTTCCATGATCATCTACGCAACTTCCTAAAAAGCCCGGAGCAACTACCACATTAAAACCTGCTTTTTTTGCTTTTAACGTGTAATCATAGTCAGCCAAACTATGTGTATACACATCTGATAATATACCTATTTTCTCTACTATTTCAGCTGGAACAAGCATAATATTGGCGTTACCAAAATCACATTGTTTAAATTCGGGCGAGGCTTCTAACATCTCACTTTTCCAGCGTCTTTTTGACGTGAGCCTGCTTCCTCCATACGATGTTTTTCCTGTCCCCACATCAACGGTGCTACCTATACAAATTGTAGGGGTTGTAAAATGTTGAATGTGGGTTAACAAAACAAGAATCGCATTATTCGATAATATTGTGTCGTCATTTAAGAGGAGATAAAAATTCGCTTTTGTTGCCAACGCTTTGCTCCAGGTATACCTCATGCCACCAGCCCAAAAGAGATTGCCCGTGCCACTATATATCTTTATATAGGGAAAGTTCTCTTTCACTGCAGTTGCTGTTCCGTCAGAAGAGGCGTCGTCTGTTAGATGTATCTCTAATATAGTGCCGGCGGGCAACTGTTGCTTCTCGAGACTATTTAGACATTCCAGCGTTTTTTGCTTTCTATTGTAAGCAGTAATTAAAACGGCAATTTTCATCAGTGGAAGGGAAATTTATACAAATAACCGTTGTGCAAGGGTTAGTCTTTTAAGCCTTTTTTTTATGGCTTTATAATAGCTAACGGTATAATATTCAATTTTCATTTTTAAAGGAAGATGGGGAATCCCTACGGTTTTTTGAACAAGCTCATTAAATTGATCATCTTCTATATCAAACGCAAAGTTTTTGGAGTGAAACATGAAATATTCGTACAACTTATAAATTCCGAAAGTTTTTTCGGCAGGTAAATGCCAAATCGCTAAATCTACATCTGTACTCCTTACTTCTCTATAAAATAAAGGATTAGTCCAAATTCTTCGCATAAAGGTGTTGCCAGGGTGTGCTCTAAATCCATTTTTATAATATAAGTAACTCAGGGTATGAGCTTCTTCATTAAATTTTTGTTTTCCCGCTTTATTTCTTTCCAGTAGTTGCGGCCACAAATCTTTAAAGTCGGAGAAGAATTTTTTAATGTTTCCAACGCTACTTAACATGAATTCGCCTAGATGGTAGGAGGGTATTTCCTGGATCTCTTTCTGTAATAGTTCCTGATATAAATCCTTTAAGTTGTTTCTACTGAGGCCATTTATTATGTAGTCAGGTTTTACCTCATCTTCAAAAGAAATAAACCCTTCTTTAGAGGCTTCCTGAAATAAGTCAGCGGCAGGTTTTATGAAAATGCAGTCCGAGTCTAGTACCAGATACAAATCGTCATTTCCGTTGTTGTTGTTTGAAATATACTCAAGTATTGAAAATTCGTAGAATTGGTTCTGAAAAGCTCCATAGTAGCCCTTTGGTGTCTTATACTTAAAATCAGTAAATATAACTTCCACACCTAACTTTTCCAGTAGAAAGCCTATTCTTTCACCGTCCACTTTTGGCAACTGTTTCACGTTGGTGAAAAGTACATGTCTCTCATTTTTATTAAATCTCCTACTAGTTACATAGAAAACAATTAAACAACGCCAATAGATGTTTTGATGGGTTTGGGAAGAAGACAACTCCCCGGTTTGAAAAAAAACGCTTTCTTCACCGGGTTCATCTGCGCATAACCAACTACAGATATAATTCATTACTTAGCACAATTAAGCGTCAACAAGTCGACGGTTATTAGTTATAGGAAATTTCTCTTAACGCCCGCTTTTGACGGGGCAGCAACTTCTCATCATTATTCATATCTACCTCATTTTCGCCGGCTTCATCCTTTTCTATATAATACAAACACAGACCAACGTGGCCCCAATAAATTAAAGGAAGTACATAACTAAATGAGAACAGTAAGCCAGAAAGACAAAAAGAAAGGATAATAATGGTTTGTTCAGTAAGCTTTTTGCTGGTGGCTTTGTAGATAAGATAAAATAGAAAAGAGAATTTTACGAAAAAGCCTACAATTCCCTGATAAAAAAGCATTTCCATATAAGACTCATGAAAGTGCTGGCCCGAGTATTTAGGCCACCAATCAACAAGAGGATTATCCATTTCAAACCCTTCAAACGTCCATCCAAAAATCGGTCTCTCCAAGAATAACTTGAAGTAGGTTTCTCGTTGTTCAACTCTAAATCTTCCTGTACTTTCTTCTTTTCCGGGATCAAAAATTTCGCTAAAGCGATCAGCAAAAAAGTCGGTTATTCCAGGAAACATATTTGAGATGAAGATGTAGACAAAAAAAACGATTATAATACTCCCAAAAAGAAGATTCCAGATTCTCGGAGCAGTTTTATTGTTATACCGCATCGTAAGAAAAAAATAGATCATTAAAGAAAATATTGCACTACTCCAGACAGAACGATGCTGATGAATAAGGATAATAATAAAGCAGAGAATAAAAATTAATAGGGAGCCTATTTTTCTTGTTGTAATAAATCTATTAAGATACCATAGAAATGGTATGATCATCATGAGTATAGAACTTGCATGAATGGTGCGCCCATCGCCGGAGAATGGACCGTAATCGTCCATTTCTATTTGATCTAGACTAAAAGAAAAATTTCTACCATAAATAGCCATAAAGACTATATAAGTTAAGAGGTAAAATTTAGCAACAAATTCAAGTAAATCAAGATCAAAGCTTCTGCAAACAAATTTTATGAAGACCGTGTATACTACCGGAAACAGAATATAAAACATTGTTAGTTGCTGAAAAACCGTTCCAAAAACAAATAGCGATTCAAATACCAGTCTTATTAAAAGTACCGTTACTATTCCCACATAGATCCGTTCTCTTGGAGACAATTTTGGAAGGTAAAAAAGCATATAGCCAAAAATGACAAAACTGGCTATTTTTTGATGTGACTGAACAATTGTCGATACCGGAGTAAACAGCCATGAAAAAATTGGCTCCATGAAAAAGTAGCAAAAGAAAAGAACTATTAATTCCTTTAGATAAAACTGGTAATTAAAAATTTTTATAACAGAATTCACCTTATCACTTTAGTTTAAGCTACTCCTGCAGTCTGATGTTTGGAACTGCTCTCTTTATTATTGCTGATGACTTTCTTTATTTTTCTTATTGCTCTCGTTGGAATTGATGCTAACCGGATGCAGGAGAGCAGATAATTTAAAAGTATTACCTTCAAACTGTCCCTTTCATCAATCCATTTTATCTTCCTTTCATTTTTCATATACATTTCCTGCAAAGTAGGCTCTATGTCGGTGGTAATTGCCCGGTAAATTGCAGCCTTTTTATCAACCAGCTCTTTACTTATATAACCCAGATGCTTCAGGCGAAAATTTGTGTTGTATTTAATGCCCTTGATGCCTTTTACATTAGGGGAGTCTAAAACACGGTTTTCAAAATAACCAGTAGGAGACTCACGCCACATAATCCTGTCATGGCCAGCGGAGTAGTTGAGGCGAAACCACGAACCCGCAAAATGCTCTCTATCTATAAAATGAAATCTTCTAAAAGCATACTTTGTAATTGTTTTACTAGACATCAACTTGTCAAAATGCGCCCTTGTTAATTGTGGTTCGAATATTTCATCAACGTCCACCCAAATACACCAATCAGGCTTTCTCAATCGAAGTCTTTCGTATAGCAGATTTTTGTCGCGCCCTTCATTATATCCTTCTGTTTTAATAATCTCTACAACCTTTGGATGGGCACTAAGCTTTTCATAAGTTCCGTCGGTAGAGCCATTATCCAAAACAACAATTTCATCTACTAATTTCTCGAAGCATGACAGCCATTCCTCGACGAAAAGAGCGCCATCTTTCACGCGTAGCATTGCAATAAATTTCATAATCTTACATCAGGGGTTTGAATAGTGTGTTCACCGCTTTATCTGAATAGGTAGTACTTGGTCAATTATGATAGTATCTAGCAGGAGAAACGCATTGATGGACCTATTTCAATGACACCTTTTCCTTCACGCCGCAATTAGATTGAATTTCAAAAATAATTTCTTTTTAATCTGTTTTACGCCATTCCTTAAATTACTATCGATAAGCAAAATTAATAGAATATAAAAAAAGGTAAAGCAAGCCGAGCTTATTAGCATTTTACCAAAAAACATTTTTTCGGTAAGCAATTTTTCAATGTATAAGTTTAAAAGTATGCTAACGAAACAACAGAGTGGAACCGTGATAGCCAGGAAGCTTAGTGTATTTTTTATTAAAGAAATCTGAAGATAACCGAGTTTATAAACACGGTAGGTGAAAAAGGACAGATCAGCAAATAAGGACATGCCTAGGGAAGCTAAAATGGTTCCCATTATCCCATAATATTTTGCTGCAAAAAAAACGAAGAAGCCAAAAATTACATTTCTTATAATGAGAAATTGGCTATTCTTTTTAATATCACCCAATGCATAGCCCATGTTGGACATAAAGTAGCTGAGTAAGTTGAAAAAATTAGAGAGTAGGAGACAAGCCAGAATATTGTTGCCAATAAACTTACCTGCTCCAATCCAAAGATTTATTAGGTTATAATAATTTATGGCAAACATGAAAATGGCAAATAAGGCGGCGTATAAATAGAATTTAAACTGTTTGTTTATTAAGTTGGTAATTGTGTTTTTATCATCCATACCTTTTGCGTGTGATATGATTGGCATAAGTGCAACAGAGTGTCTCCCAATCAAGCTTGTGGTAAGATTTATCGGCCTTTTATTAATCTCATAAACTGTAATCATCCCCGGCGTAATATACCGCGCCAGAACAATCATATCAATACTGCTAGACAAGCCTGTAATTATTTTTGAGGTAGAGGTAAAAGAAAAAATCTTGATGAATTTTTTAAAGTGGGATGATTCGTATAAAATAGGGATACCGATCGTACGTAAGAGCTGTTTCAAAGAAATAAAATTGAAGGCATTGATGTAGAGGGCCCTTACTAAGTTTGAAATTGCAATAGACATAACGCCAAAGCCAAGGAATAAGAAGACGACATTCACTATAAGAAATAAAAAGTTTGCTGTCAAAGAAGAAATAGCTACATGTGCAGAATTATGAAGTCCCTGATTAATACCTGTTAAAGTAAAAGATACCAAAGACATTCCAGTGGCAATAATGGTAAAAAATAGAGCTTTAGATAAGCCTGGATATTGAGATACATCTTTATTAATTATCAAGCTCAGACTATAATAACAGACAAGTCCAACTATTATAGCTATTATCAATATAACTAAAGAGGAAATAAGTCCCGAACCTATTAACTTACCTATTTCATTGTGTTCTTTTCTTCCACGTAATTCGGCAATTTTTTGTTGTAAAACTTCTCCTATGCCAGGATCAATTATTGTCATCCAGTAAAGAATACTGGAGGTCGCCAACCATACTCCTAATGTATTTGCATCGATATGTTTTACATATAAGGGTAATAAAAGAATTGAATTTATTACGTTCGTGATAACCCAGCCATATTGAAATACAAAATTCCACCTTAATAATTTTTTATCCATTGCTTACTTCAGTTACAACTTTTACCCTATTTGCATTCTATGTTTAATCCGATAAAGCCGATATCATATGGATGAGGACTGGACATTTAAAAATACGGCTTCGCCACGGTCAGTTACATTAGTACTGATCTTTACACATAATCGGTTGAAGAGATTATTGGTTTAACAGGAGTTGGAGGAGGCAGCTTTCGTCGAAAGGGGGCAAATTTTAAGAACCAGGGTATGAAAGCTTTTTGCGGCTATTTCTGTCATCATAAATGTATCCATAACCATATCCATAGCCATATCCCGAACCTCCAATACCTCTGGCAGTAACGCCATTGAAGACTATTGCTAAATTGTTAAGACTATTTATTTTATTATTTGCGTCTAAACGTTCAACAAATACTTTTGGAGTGAAATTGTGGCGCACAACATACAAAGTTGCGTCGCACAACTGCGATAGCACATATGCATCTGTCACCGGCATCACAGGTGCAGTATCGATTATTATATAATCAAAGGAAGAGTCAAGGTAACTTATTAATTCTTCTGCCTTACCGTTCATGATTAATTCGGTAGGGTTAGAAGGAAGATTACCGGTGGAAATAATATGGAGATTTGGATTATGTTCAGTCTGTTGTATTATCTCATGTATGTCGCTTTCTCCCATTAAAAATTCTGTAATTCCTTTCTCATTGTGAACATTTAGACTACTGGTGATCGAAGGATTATTCAAATCAAAATCAAGAAGAATTACCTTTTTATTAGTTAGTGCAAGAGATAAGGCAAGGTTAGTGGCTATAAAGCTTTTTCCTTCCCCTGAAATTGAGGACGTTACAAGAATTTTTTTGTGCTTCGAATTAATGCCAATATAATTAAGACTCATCCTTAATTTTCGGAATTGTTCAGCAACAAAAGTTTTTTTACCCTCCGAGATGACTATCGGATCATTTGAAGCCTCTATTCCTATTTCACCAATAATAGGTAACTCAGATAAATTTTCAATCTCATACCTAAACATCACTTTCCTGCTTAAAGACTCTCGTCCTAAAATTAAACCCATCCCTAGCAGCAGCGCTATCATTACCGAGGATAGATACACTATTTTTTTCTTAGGGCTTACTGGTTTATCAGATGATTGTGCTTTGTCAATTACCCGACTATCAGTGACTGTAGATGCATAAGATAGAGCCGTCTCTTCCTTTTTTTGGAGGAGAAAGGAATAAATCCCATTTTTAATTCCCTGCTCCCTATTGATTTCGATTAATTCCCTTTCTTTTTCAGGAATAGCACGAAGAACTGATGTATACATACCATTGGTAGCAGAAAGGTTTTCCCGCGTTGCTAATAAACTTCCTCTTTGGCTTTGAATATTATTAATAATACTCGGTTTTATTTTCTCAATTCTATCAACAACAGCTATCAATGTCGGGCTATTCTCCCCCGTAGTTTTTTTAAGAGTTTCATACTCCAATTCAGAAGCATATAATTTTTCAACCAACTTGGAAAGGGTAGGGTCACTAACACCAAGGGTAGAAGGAACAACGCCGATAGCATTGTTGCTTGAATTTACATAACGTTCGACCTGGCCAAGGACAGCGAGCTGCATATTTATATCACTTAGCTTTTGGTCATTGTTACTTACATTTTCTAGGAACAATCTTCCCTGAGGACCGATATCGACCGCGTTCTGTTGTGATTTATAGTTCTGAATTTTGCCTTCGATACCCTTTAAGTCTTGCTCAACGCTCTTTAGGCGCTCATCTATAAACTTTAAAGTGTTATCAGCAAGAATATTTTTATCCTGAACATTTGCTTTATTATAAACCAGTAATAATTCATTGAGTATAGCTTCACCTCTTTTTGGCTCTTCGTCAATAAAGCTTAAATTCAAAATACTCGTCATTTTATTAGACGTCGTTACTTTTAACCTTTGCTTAATAGAAGAAATAACACTTTTAGGTTTTATTAGAGAAAAGGAGTACTCCCCACCGTCTTCCTTTTTACCTGAAACGTTTAATTCAAATTTTATTCGACCAAAAGTGGTTGAAATCCAGGTGTTAACAGGATAAATTTTGTCGTCTATAACAACAGAAGAGTCATGTCTATTAAATTTGAATTGTATGTTTTCAATTGGTTCGATATCGTCCGGAGCTTCGATTTGTACTTGTACAGGTGCAGTAGAATACGCCGAGATTTTTTTAAACTCTGCCTTTTTATAAATGGGCGCGTAAAGATGAAGTTGATTGATAACGTCATGTATTAAAGAAGCCGATTGTATGACTTCCATTTCATTTTCAATTATTTTTTTGGAAGATAATTGGTCCAAAGACTCAATCGTTTTCGACTCGACTGCACCCTTCTTCTCATCCTTAATTAGTAGAGTAGCCGTAGTTTCATAGAGAGGGGTCGTAAAGCGAAGATAAACCCAGGCAGAACCTGCCCCTAGGATTATTAAGCCTATAAAAAGTGGCCAGTAGGGTAGAAATTTAAATATTGCCTGACTTAATAAATTGGAAGATTGTTCCTTATTAAACTTTCTTGTAAATTCCATCTGCATTATTTTACCTTGTTAACCTGTCAATTATTATTGCCGCAAAAGAAAGCCCGCTAAGTAATAAAGGCAGAAATTGCGTTGTTCGTGTTGATCCTGCAATTCTGGCTTTATTTGGCTCTACATATATGACATCGTTAGATTTTAAATAATAATAGGGTGATTGGAAGAATAGCCTGGAATTCAAGTTTAATTGCGTTACCAACTTTTGCCCGTTCTCTTCCCGTATCAACATAACATTATCTTTCTTACCAAAAATAGTAATGTCGCCTGCTAATCCTAAAGCTTCAAGTACGGACATTTTTTCGTTGGGCACATTAATAACAGCAGGCCGTGCGACCTCTCCAAGTACAGTTACTCTGAAGTTTAAATATCGGACTGTGACAATAGGATCTATAAGCAATTTTTTACTAACAAGAATTTTCATTAGCTGGTCACTTAACTCAGCAGTGGTAAGACCAGCAGCTTTTACACTTCCTACTATGGGAAAAAGAATATTGCCGTCAGTTTTGACCAGATACCCGGTGGTTTGAACACTCGAGCCAGTATTTTGACTACCGGATGTAGCACTTATTATAGTGTTTGGGGCATTGTAAACTGCGGTAGCTTCAGGGTTTAAACTGCTAACGCTTATACTAAGTAAGTCATTACTAATAATTACTGATTGGGGAACAGCATTAGTTGCAGCGATCGTTTCATCTTTTCGATCTGCAAAATAAAGCGCTTTCCTTGAGTTGATGCAGGAGCTTGCTCCAAGTATTATCATTAAAACGATAGCAAATAGACTTACCTGTCTTTTCTTCAACATAAGTTTTTATTATTATAAGGGGCACTGCAATAGCTCCTGGTTATACAACCAGAGGGTGCTTAAACGGACGGCTAGCTAATTTCCCCTTAAAATGAATAATGCAACACTGCTTATGCAGTATTCCCCATAATAGCAACTTTCGTTAGGGTATACGATAGAATATAGGGATTAGTTTGAAGACATAGTAAAAATACTATGACGAGGACAAATATTTGAATAAATTTTTAAAATACCAATTATAATATAATTAAAAATTTGCTTATGATCGGTTCAAAAATTTAAACGACCGCTACTAGAAGAGCATTATAAGTAACAAATGCTGCATACACAGCCTAAAATATATTTTTGTATTATAAAAAGACGCGTCTTAAAACAAATAAGACGCGTCTTTTTCAATTTAAGGCAACAAGTTGTAAACGTTCTGATCCTCTTTGCAGTTTTGCGGAGAGGTTCCCCTTTATCTAGCGATCACAATCCTCGTAGTTTTATTGATATTATTAAAGGAGTAGTGAATGAAATACGTACCAGTCGGCAATCTGCTACTGTTGAAAATAATTGCTTTATTTGAATTTTTTTCCAACAATCCCGTAAATATTGTCGATATAAACCGGTTTTGAACGTCATAAAGTTTTAGTCGCGCCACTCCTGCCTGCCCGGAAGATAATATTATACTACCAGTTGAAATAATTGGATTTGGATAAATTTTAATTTGGAAACCCCCTGACTCTTCTGTCTTTTCTAGACCTATTTGCTGGATAACACTTAATTTTTCTTTTACTGAAGTCGAGTTAGTTTGTTGGAGAGTTATAGTAGCAGGCGATAAATATTTGCCTAACATTGGGGCTTCTTTAGTTCCATTTGGTAGTTGCCATGCAA
>NZ_BJYT01000027.1 GCF_007991655.1 Segetibacter aerophilus | reverse complement strand
TCAAAAGATGGTCAGTAGAAATTAAGCGGTATGGCCGCATAGTGAGGTTATAATTTGGCAAAGTCATAAAACTCAAATCGAAAGCTCAAGCCACTGGGCTTCGTTCTTGCAACGTGACTCCACCCACTTGTTTTCGAAACTGCTGCGCAGTGTTTCGAAATGCCTTCGCTTCGCCAGTCACCGCGCCGGCTGATGTCCCTTATGCAAGAACTATTGTCCAGAATTTCGATGAGCAGATAGAAAATACTAAATAGAATAAAAGGGGCGACTGCTCAATAAGAAACATCAAGTACAAGTGTGCGACGCAACGATGACTCATAGTTGCAATAAAGCCCGGCTCTAAAACTCTAAACTCAAAACCCTAAACCCAAAACCTTGCGCTCACTTCAAATACCCGAAAAAGATTAACGCGAGCAATGCGGCTCCAACAATAATACGATACCAGCCGAAGAGCTTAAATCCATAGCGTTGTAAAAAACCGATAAAGAATTTGATGGCTAATAAGGCTACAACGAAGGCGACAACGTTTCCAACAGCCAGCATAACGAGGTTTTGCTTGTCTTGCAAAACAGCCGGATTTTCCTTGAAAGTCTTGAGCAGTTTATAACCGGTAGCTGCAGCCATTGTAGGTACGGCAAGAAAGAAAGAAAATTCGGCAGCCAGGCGACGGGTGAGCCCTTGTTGCATACCTCCGATAATAGAGGCGGCACTACGGCTAACACCGGGTATCATAGCAACGCATTGCCACAGGCCGATAATAAAACTTTTTGTGTATGTAATGTTTCTGTCCTTATCGATCACTTGCTTGTCAAATACCTTATCGATGAAGAGCAGAATAAAACCCCCAGCTAATAAAGTTATCGCTACAGTTGTAGGGCTATCCAGTAATTCGTCAATCTTATCCGATAATAAAAAGCCAATACCCAAAGCCGGAATAACAGCTACGACAAGCTTTAGGTAAAACTGCCACTTCGAGAAATCGAAGAACTTTTTCCAATACAAAACTACCACGCTCAATATTGCTCCAAGTTGTATGGCTACTGTAAAAAGCTTTATAAAAACATCATCTTTTGGTAGCATCAACAATCGCTCAGTTATAATCATATGGCCTGTAGATGATATTGGCAAAAATTCGGTTATACCTTCTACAATGGCAATTATAATACTTTGGATAAGAGTCATGAGGTTAGTTTCAGCGTTTGATGATTTTGCAAAAAAAGAATAAAAAAGGCGATGAATTTCATCGCCTGAAGATTTTAAAGCAACAGATTATTGATGCGCTTTTGGCCTTTTGAAAATAGCATAGATTTCTATGATCAAACCAGCCAAAATAAGAATTGGAGCGATTGTGATACGGGTAGTACTATACACCAACTTTGGATCAAACTGGTTAGGGTCAGAATTTTTTCCACCAGACATAACAAACATACCAATGGCTACTACTACCGCCCCAATGATCATCCATTGGTAATTGTCTTTTTCAAACAAAGGCAGCTTTGCACTTTGCTTTCCCACGGTGTCTCTTACTGGTGCAGATTGTGAAGTATAAATTTTCTTTTCAGCCATGATATAATTTTTTTAGAAGATGTAAAATAAAACAATTAAAAAGATCTAAAGCTCAATAACAATTAAAACGATTAATAAAGATCGTCCAGGCTCATCTTAAGGTACTTGATCACACTGCGATGAGTGCTAAACAAAGAAATACCGACACCAATCAGGATCATTCCGCCAAAGAGAATTAATGTAAGTCTTGTGTCCCTGATCATACTAAGTTGTGGAAACTGCCTTTCTGCCCACTGTATCAAGATAAGCAATAACACGATGGCGATGACAGAACTTATCAGCCCGTTTACAATGGCACGAACGTCCATTGGGCGGGCAATAAAACCACGGGTTGCCCCAACCATCTGCATCGTCTTTATCAAAAAACGATTGCTGAACATGGCCAGGCGAATAGTGTTGTCGATACTTACAATTACGATGGTGCAAAGCACTACAGCTACCACGATAAATATTAATCCCAGTTTTCCTGACCGTTCATTCAGATTATTAACAAGCAATTTAGGGTACTGAAGTTCATCTAACTGGTTTCCGAATTTGCCAACAATATCTGCCGAAATTTTATTCAAACTATCCTGGTTAACATAGTTTGACCTCGCATAGAAATCGATGCTTTCAGGTAAAGGATTATAATCCAGTATTTGGGCCCAGTCTTCGTTATTACCCTCTTTGCTCCAGATCGCTTTTGCAGCTTCTTTGTTGGTGTACTGCACATTCTTCGCGTAAGGTTGCGCTGAAATGTATTGTTGTATCTGGTTGATAGTATCCTTATTTGTCGTGCGCAGGTAAGCGCTGATGCGAATATCCTCTTTAAAAGAAGAGCCCGCAGATTTGAAGTTTAGAAATATCCAACCCAAAATTCCCATAATTAAAAGTACGAGTGCCACACCCACAATACTATAAATATAGCTTGGTTTACCGCGTTTGCTCGATGCTTTTCCGAATTGCGCCATGTTGGTTATTTAGAGTTTAGTCAGGTTGCAAATGTAGTGGATTGAGCTCTAATAGCTTACTTTTGCCCGGCCTTGAACCATTTGCTTAAAGCGGGTAAATTACATACTTGCTGCATGAAAGCAGTTAAAGAAGTGTTAGTGTTTTTTTGGGTAGCAAGCTGGTAAATACTAATTAAGCGTTCGTTGCGTCGCACACTTGTACTTTTGAAATTGCCTCAACGTAGGAGAAGGTGTAAGGTGTAGGGTAGAAGGCGTAGGGGAGGAAACCTGTAGCACTCAAGAATGCTTAACGTTAATTACGCCGCTAGAATCACAGGCAGGCTGGTTTAAAGCAGTAAAAAAACAGAAGTAAAAAATATAAAAGTAGAAGGGCTGGTTGCAAAGACTGAAGTAAGGTTTTCCTTAAACCCAACACCTTAAACCCTATACCTTATATCAACAACCATGGAATACAACTTTAGAGAAATAGAAAAAAGGTGGCAGCAGCAATGGAGAGATAGCGGTGCTTATAGAGTAAGCAACGAGAGCGATAAGCCAAAGTTTTATGTATTGGATATGTTCCCTTATCCAAGTGGCGCAGGTCTGCATGTGGGCCACCCGCTAGGCTATATAGCCAGTGATATCTATGCAAGGTTCAAAAGACTGAAAGGTTACAACGTGTTACACCCCATGGGCTTTGACAGCTTTGGTCTGCCGGCAGAACAGTATGCGTTGGAGACAGGACAACATCCTGCTGTAACCACCGAAAAAAATATAGCACGCTACAAAGAGCAATTAGATAACATCGGCTTCTGCTATGACTGGAGCCGAGAGGTTAGAACTAGCGACCCTAAGTACTACAAGTGGACACAATGGATCTTTCTTCAATTGTTTGATAGCTGGTACAATCGCAAAAGTCAAAAGGCTGAACGTATCAATGTTTTAGAAGGGATTTTCGAAAAAGAAGGAAATGTCACCAATGAATGTCCCGGCGACAGGAAGCTTCAGTTTATAGCAGAAGAATGGAGCGGATTCGACAACCAGAGACAGCAGGAAATCCTGATGGATTACCGCCTTGCCTTCTCTGCCTTTGGTGAAGTAAACTGGTGCGAAGCTTTAGGAACCGTACTTGCCAACGACGAGGTGGTAAATGGCGTAAGCGAACGAGGCGGGCATCCGGTAGTAAAAAAGAAGATGCGGCAATGGTATCTTAGGATCACTGAATATGCCGATAGATTATTGCAGGGATTGGAGCAGGTAGACTTTAGCGACTCGATGAAGGAGATGCAAAGGAACTGGATCGGGAAGAGCCAGGGCGCGGAAGTGAGGTTTAAAGTGAAAAGTGAAAAGGGGGAAGTAGAACAAATGGTTGTCTATACTACCAGGCCGGATACTATGTTTGGAGTTGATTTTATGGTAGTGGCTCCTGAACACGAAATGGTTAGCGACATAACGAGTTTTCAACAAAAAGACGAAATCTCCAAATACCTGGAATACGTAAAATCCCGCAGCGAAAGAGAGCGGCTTGCGGAGGTGAAATCCATCACTGGCGCTTTCACGGGGGCTTATGCAATCAATCCTTTTGATGGTCGTGAAATTCCTATTTGGATCTCTGAGTATGTGTTAGCTGGTTACGGTACTGGGGCTATTATGGCTGTTCCTTGTGGCGACCAGCGTGACTTTGCTTTTGCAAAGCACTTCAATATTCCTATTACAAATATTATTGGTGAAGCTTTTAATGGCGAGGAGGCAAATCCAACAAAAGACGCCATCTTACAGAACTCGGACTTCCTGGATGGGATGGTCATGAGAGACGCCATAAATGTAGTAATTGACAAGCTCGAGGAAATGGGCATTGGTAAACGCCAGGTCAATTATCGAATGAGAGATGCTGGCTTCAGCCGTCAGCGCTATTGGGGTGAACCATTTCCGATTGTTTATAAGGGCGGTGTTGCGTTTGCTTTAGACGAAGGTCATTTGCCAGTTGAACTTCCTTATGTTGATACATATAGTGCCGGCCCTGAAGGTGAAGGTCCGTTGGCTAATCTTGCTGATTGGATAATAGCACCAGGCGGCGGAACCCGCGAAGCGAATACAATGCCGGGATATGCCGGTTCATCATGGTATTTCCTTCGGTACATGGATCCACAAAACGAGCAGGCCTTCGCCGACAGAAAAGCGACGGACTATTGGAACCAGGTTGACTTATACATTGGCGGCACGGAGCACGCGGTTGGCCATTTATTGTACAGCCGGTTATGGACAAAGGTTTTGTTTGACTTAGGTTATATAGGACATGAAGAGCCTTATAAGAAGTTGGTTAACCAGGGGATGATACAGGGAAGTTCTAGGTTTGTTTATAGAATAAAGAGCTCAAATCAATTTGTATCTGCTGGGCTGATCGATCAGTATGAGACCGATAAAGTCCATGTTCATGTTGGGTTGGTTGATGGTCTCGAATTAGACATTGAGTCATTCAAAAACTCGCGCCCGGAATATGAAAAAGCTGAGTTCATCTTAGAAGACGGCAAATACGTCTGCGGGGCTGAAGTAGAAAAGATGTCCAAATCAAAATACAACGTAGTCAACCCTGACGAAATTGTAGAACGGTATGGTGCTGACACCTTCCGCATGTATGAGATGTTTCTTGGTCCCGTCGAGCAAAGTAAACCGTGGGATACAAAAGGGATTGAAGGTGTCCATCGCTTCTTAAGGAAGTTCTGGAGACTATTTGTAGACGAGACAAAAGGCTTAATTGTAACTAATGACGCTGCTACACCAGCTGAACTAAAAGTTTTGCATAGAACGATTAAGAAAATTGAAGAAGACACAGAACGTTTTAGCTTCAATACTGCTGTCAGTGCTTTCATGGTGTGTGTAAACGAATTGAATGATCTAAAGTCTCGTAAAAAAGAAGTTCTTCAACCTCTGTTGATTTTACTTACATCTTACGCTCCACATGTTTCAGAAGAACTCTGGAAATTACTGGGGAATGAAGGAAGTGTGCTTGATGCAGCTTTTCCAAAATTCGAAGAAAAGTACCTTGTTGAAAGCAGCAAAGAATACCCTGTTAGTATCAATGGGAAGCATAGAACGAACATCAACATCTCATTGGACGCAGCGCAACCGGAGGTTGAACAGATTGTCGTTGCAAACGAAATTGTACAAAAATGGTTGGAGGGAAAAGCACCTAAAAAAATCATATTTGTAAAAGGTAGAATGATCAATGTGGTTATTTAAATGGTTCTAAGCTCAAGTAAAATGACACCTACTCCTTTACAGAATGCGTTGTATAAAAATGCTGGGGCTTTTCATAACGTGGTGCCTTTTGACGCAACAAGGGACTCTTTGCTTCAGCTTGACTTTACTGCAAATAACACCACGCTCACCGATCATATATTAGCTAACACGGATGCTTTTGCCAAATACATAGAACAGCAGTTGGGCACGAAATACAAATACGGAATAGGTGGTTATGCAGAACATCGCACCATCTATTCCCGCAGCAGCAGGTTTGATAAGGGTGAAGAGCCGCGTCGCCTTCATCTTGGTATAGACGTATGGGGTCCCGTTGGCACACCCATTTTTGCACCACTAGGTGGCTATGTACACAGCTTTAGTTTCAATGATTTTTTCGGTGATTATGGCGCTACCATAATCTTACATCACCAGTTGGAAGGTGTCTCATTCAACACACTTTACGGGCATCTAAGCTTAAGGGATATTGAAGGGATACAGGAAGGCCACTACATAAGCCGGGGTGTAGAGTTTGCTCACTTTGGCCCACCGAAGGAGAACGGTTATTGGCCGGCACACCTGCACTTTCAAATAGTAACTGAGATGTATGAAAAGAGGGGCGATTATCCAGGGGTATGCAGATATTCGCAAAAAGAAAAATACCTTGAAAATTGTCCTGACCCTGATTTGATTTTGCAGATGATGCAGTACGCGGTTAAGGCCTAAAACGGGATATAGCATTACTAAAAGTTGAACGGAGCGTCGCAAGAATTTTTAATCTGAGTACCGCTGTTTGCTCCCACAAAATCTACTCTAGTCTAAAAGGTATCACTGTACATACTCCGAGCCCAATCAGAAAAATAATGCCTGCAGCAGCCATCATCACTTTACCGGCATTCCTGCTTTTTTCAACAACCAGGAAGGGTATAGAGAGGAAAAACTCCATTACAGAAAGAAATATAGGAATTATTAATAAGCCCGAACTGTCACCAAAGCCGAGGGTAAAAAGTGCTAATGCATACACTATAGCAACGTTAATCAAGACTGCTTGCCAGAACTTATTCATAAAGCATCAGTTTGTTTTTATCGGGCAACACCCCTGTTCCTTGCAACTCCTTTAAACGAAGCTCCTTTTCATCTCTGTAAAAAAGGTTCATGGTTTCGAAAGGAATGATGCGCCCATCTTTATGAAGGATGTGAACACAACTTTTTTTGATTGCTCTTACATCAAAATCATACGCATCTATAAACCGCATGATGATGATTCGAAACAAATTATCATAACCTAAACCGGGAGCCTGGATCTGCGGAAGGCAACACAGCAGCTGCTTCATATTTTCCTGCACTTTATCAACGGAGATGCCTGTACTAAAAATCTTTAGGAGATGGTTGTGTAACTCTGAGTCCTGCTCGTAAACAATGGTGTTGCGGCCGCTATCAAGCAGGTGAGCAGGATCTATATAACGGGTAAGCGGAATGGTTTGCCCGGCAAGCTTCAATGCATAACCCATTACTAGCGCATCGGGGTTACAAGGAACAGGTATAAGATCGTTGGGTTGAAAAAGGTTCGTTTGATCTATTATCTTTTGCCTTACATCTGTAATGGTTATTCTGTCGGTCGCCGGATCAAAGTTTTCAACTCTTCCGGCAATTTGCGTTGGTTGAAAAGTCACTCCACGAACACATCGCTGCTGTAGTGCGAACTCAATTATTTTTCCTATTTCATCATCATTCAAACCTTTTTGCAAAGTGACAACAAGTGTCGTCGAAAGGTTTAAAGTGTTTAAATGTTCAAGGGCCTTCATTCTTACGTCCGTCAAATCTTTGCCTCGCAGCGCCATCAATGCTTCGGGTTTAAAAGAATCAAATTGAAGATAGATTTCAAAGTCAGGCATATAAGAGGCAAGCCTTTTAGTAAACTCGAAATCTTTAGCAATGCGGATACCATTCGTGTTTACCATCAAATGTTTGATAGGCTTCTTCTTCGCTATCTTGAGGATTTCAAAAAAGTCAGGATGTATCGTTGGTTCGCCACCGCTGATCTGTACAACGTCCGGCTCACCTTCGTTTGCCACAATTATATCCAACATGCGCTCAACTTCTTCCAACGTGCGATGCCTTCCATAATGCGGTGAGCTCATGGCG
This sequence comes from Segetibacter aerophilus, assembly GCF_007991655.1. Lineage (GTDB taxonomy): Bacteria > Bacteroidota > Bacteroidia > Chitinophagales > Chitinophagaceae > Segetibacter > Segetibacter aerophilus. The sequence continues at coordinate 57,313 of NZ_BJYT01000027.1, read as the reverse complement.
TAACAGGTGGGGCAGCTAAGATTACAACGGTCAGTAATTTCAACCACAGTCAGGCAGCTGTGTTGCTCATGATCCTGGCACAATCCACAATCGTAGGGGCAACCGTAATGCGTCTTTGTATTAAACTTCAAAGGCATCTCCGAGGGCTTATTATAGTTGCGGATCTTCTTATAATATTCTATGTCCGTTGCAATTAAAACTTTTGAAAAACCATGTTCACTGCAGTTTTTGAGCATATACACATTGCCATTTTCAAACACAATCTTAGCGTCAATGCGCTTGAGGCAAACAGGGCAAAGACTCAAGGTAAAATCGTAGTAGGTATAAGAACGTTCAGGCATGGTGAATTTTATTTTTGGGTACCAGCATTGTATTCATTGTTGATCATCGTTGCGTTGCAATCCGTTCATCCGAAGTGCTACTATGTATTGTTTCCCACCTGGTTCTTTCCAGTAACTGTCGCGGATGAATAATGTCATAAGCATAGTAAAACAAGCCGAACAAGGAAGCTATTTGAATAGTAGATAGACCGATATTGAAAGTGTAATGCGGTTTAATAAAATCAAGCAACAGCCTGAAAGAGAGATAGGCTATCATAAATATTTTAAACCTTGCCCCATCTGCTAAAATGTATTTCTTCTCCAGTTGAACCAGGCTCATCCAAAGAAAGCCGAGAAAGGCGATTTCATATAAACATACGGGATGACGGCTAAGGCCATCCCCGAGATCCATTCCCCATGGAAATGAAGTTGGTTCTCCGTACGTTTCTTCATATATGCCCATACTAAAGCATCCTATTCTGCCGATAATCAATGCAAGAATAAACGGGTAAGTAATCAGGTCGCCGGAAGAATGTTTTTCTTTTATAATTTTCTTTACCAGCTCCACCACAACCAGCCCGCCCAGCAAACCACCCAACACCGTTTTATTCTGATAGAAGTATTGAGGTTTATTAATGGCAGCCTGAAGACCTGAAATATCTTCCAGTCCACCTAAAAGTCTGCTCCCGGCAAGTGAACCGAATATGCAAGCAATCAATATCCAAATTCTATTGGATGTATTAATAGTGTCACCCTGCTTTTTTCGCAAATACAAAAAATAACGAAAGCCGATAAAATAGCTTGCAGATTCGAGTATTGTGTGTAGCAATATTTCGTAAGACCCTACTTCAAAAGCAATAGGAAAATTCATGCTATTGTTTTACTCATCATTTATTTTGACAATATGGAAGTGTAAGGGCCGATTTTTCCAGTTCTCGATTTAAGCCTTCAAAAGCTTAAAAGCATGCATCCATTCATTTCGTAATAAACCGGGAATGCACCATAAAATGCACAAAGGCTCGATGGCTCTTGCAGCCTCAACAGTTCCCATATCTTCCGCTTCCCAGCCAAAGTCTTTTAAAATGTTTGATACCTGTTGTTTTGCAGCAGCATTATTTCCGCAAATGAACATCGTTGGAATTTGCCCCTTAAGATTGGGTTTATACATCAGTGCGTTTCCTACGCTACTAAATGCCTTAACAACATTTGCTTGAGGTATAAGGGTTTGAATTTTTTCCATCAAGGACTCGTTGATGTCGGTAAAGTATTTCAACACCCCGTTGACAGGAGGTTCCGGTGCTATTGGGTTTGTGGCATCTATAACGGTTTTACCAGCGAAATTTTCTACGCCGGCCAGTGTAATTGCATCTTCTGTTATTGCTCCTCCGGTAGCAAGTACAATCAGTTCTCCGAATGCGGCCGTTTCATCAAAAGTGCCGACCTCTGCTGACGGATTTTGTTCTTTCCATTTTACGACTTCTTCTTTTGATGTGTTGCGTGTTCCGAGCATTACATCGTTTCCTTCTGCCAGGAATGCTTTTGCCAGAACCTGACCTACAATGCCAGATCCAATTATCCCAATTTTCATTAGTTTCTGTTTTTTGCTTACTAGAATAAGTAGTTTTACAACCAAGATAATCATAACAATGGCTAATCCAAACTTAAGCAGTGGGAAAGAAAATGTGTCGGCAGCCGAGGTAGAGTTTGAAAATAATATACGGCCGAAGGAGATCGAAGACTTCGCTGGACAACCGCAGTTAATAGAAAATTTGAGCATATTTATTAAAGCGGCAAAATTGCGCGGAGAGGCTTTAGACCATATTTTATTTCATGGTCCCCCGGGGTTAGGAAAAACGACTCTTAGCCGAATTGTTGCAAACGAGCTGGGCGTAAACATCAAAGAGACTAGCGGACCAGTTATCGAAAAGCCGGGAGATCTCGCCGGGTTACTTACAAACCTTGAAGTAAACGACGTACTGTTTATAGATGAAATTCATCGCTTAAGTAATGTAGTAGAAGAATATCTCTACGCTGCTATGGAGGACTTTCGCCTTGATATCATGATCGACTCTGGTCCCAATGCCAGAAGTATCCAGATAAATTTAAATCCTTTTACTCTGGTAGGTGCAACTACCCGCAGTGGTTTGCTGACTGCTCCACTTTTATCACGATTTGGAATAAAATGCCGACTCGAATATTACAATGCAGATGTACTTAAAAAAATTGTCGAGCGAAGTGCAGGCATTTTAAATACAGACATAACAAGCGAAGCCTCTTATGAAATCGCCCGCCGTAGCCGCGGTACTCCGCGTATTGCAAACGGCTTACTAAGAAGGGTGCGTGACTTTGCCCAGGTGTTAAGCGACGGTAAGATTGAGATAGCTATTGCACAACATGCACTAAAGGCGCTGAACGTAGACCAACACGGATTGGATGAAATGGACAACAGAATTCTGTTGGCTATTATTGAAAAGTTCAAAGGCGGTCCCGTTGGTCTTACCACTATAGCAACCGCTGTTGGAGAAGAGCCGGGAACGCTTGAAGAGGTCTACGAGCCATTCTTAATACAGGAAGGTTTTATGCAACGCACACCACGAGGCCGCGAAGTAACTGTAAAAGCTTACGAGCATTTAGGAAAACGTGTACAGGGCCAAACAGGGGGCATGTTGTTTTAAACAGCGGATTATATCTTACATTTAGATCAAAGATTTTTTATGGAAAGCATAAAAGAAAAGCTGCAGGAATACATCAACACGGGCGACGATAAGCTTCTGAAATTATTGTATGCAGTTGCCAAAGAATACACTCACAACGAAGACGAACTTAGAGACGATCAAATAGCGGAGTTGGACATGAGAAGGGAAAGGTCGTTTAGCGGGGCGAGTAAAGGCTACAACTGGACGGAAGCTAAGAAACTTATAATAGGAGATAAAAAGATTAATGAGTTATAACATCATCGTCCAAACTGAGGCGATACTTGATATTCAAGCAGCTTTTGAGTGGTACGAAGAAGCAAAAGATGGATTAGGTTTTGATTTGATAAATGAAATAGAAACTTGCTATCATAAAATTAGCATTCACCCGCAGCACTACGGTTTTACGACTAGAAACTATCGAAGTATTAGAACGAGACGTTTTCCCTATCAAATTATATTTGAGATAATTGACGATAAAATTTTTGTCTATGGTTTTTTTCACTGTAAGCGAAAAGGGAAAAAGTAAGCCCAAACAAAAAGCCTATGAAGAAGTTCATAGGCTTTTTCAATTAGTTCATCACCTGCTTATGGCGCAACCAATCTAAAACCGTTTCCGTGGATATTTACAATTTCAATATTGGTATCATCCTTTAGATACTTACGCAATTTTGCAATATAAACATCCATACTACGACCGTTAAAGTAGGTATCGCTACCCCAAATTCTTTTCAAAGCTTGCTCACGTGGCAACAAATCATTCTTATGTTCTGCCAGCATTTTCAACAACTCATTTTCTTTTGGAGAAAGTGTTTGCATCACGCCATTGTGACTCAACTCGCGCAATTTTGGGTTGAAGTGAAAACTACCTAAGTCAAATTCAATATTCTCATTAATTCTGTTTTCTTCTTCATTACGCTTCAAAATAGCCTTAATCTTTAACAGCAAAACTTCACTGTCAAAAGGCTTTGTGATGTAATCGTCAGCCCCCAGTTTATAACCGGCAATAATGTCTTCCTTCATTGTTTTTGCACTTAGAAAGAACAAAGGCATGTCAGGGTCAACATCGCGAATTTCTTCTGCAAGGGTAAAACCATCCATGTTCGGCATCATTACATCCAATAGGCAAATGTCAAATTTCTCCCTTTGAAAAGCTGCCAGGCCTAACCGTCCGTCTCTTTCAAGTATTACATCGTAGTCATTCAGCTCAAGATAATTCTTAAGTACCATGCCCAAATTCGTATCGTCTTCACAGAGTAGTACTTTGTATTTTCTGCCTTCCATAATATTGTTTTTTTAATTTAACTAAAGATAAAATTTTAAGGGGAAGCAATACAACTAATTGATTGTTATTTTTTTAGAGCAACGCTTCTGAACTCCTATCACCATTTTTATGAGAAACTATATTTCCTTTTGAATACAACAACAACTACTGTAAAAAAGTTCCGGTCTAAACTTCGACTTCAATTTTTATTTGTAAAAATTATGCCATCTGCCATACTACTAATTGTGCCTTAATGGTTAGCACATCCGTTTGGTCTAATTAAAATTGGTTGGTTAATTTCGCCTTTCATTTTTAGAATATGCTATTGACCCCTGATAATAAGTTGAAGAAAATTGTAGTGATTGGCGACCGGGTATTGATCAGACTGACAAAGACGGGAGAGAGAACTCAATCAGGATTGTATTTGCCACCCGGCGTTCAGGAGAAAGAAAAGGTGCAGCAGGGATATGTAATCAAAACTGGTCCCGGCTATGCTATTCCAATGCCCGTTGAAAGCGAGCCTTGGAAAACCGATGAAGAACAGGTGAAGTACATTCCGTTGCAGGTGCGCGAAGGCGACCTTGCTATCTTTCTTTTGAATGGTGCTACCGAAGTGTTGTACGAGGGCGAGAAATATTATGTCGTTCCGCAAGGAGCCATTCTAATGCTCGAGCGTGATGATGAATTGTAGTGTTTTTGTACTTAGCTTCACGAATACTATGATACATCGTTGTGTCACTCTCTTGTACTTTAAACCTTTATTGGGCATTATTGTATTCTTTTCAAAAGGTGAGTTTGCCAATATGGCCGAGCCGCGATGAGTAGAAATTAAAAGTAGAAGAGTGCGACGCAATGAATGTCGATCGTAGCTTAAATGTTGTTCCAAAAATCTTCCTTAACCCTTATACCACTTAAAAGTCCTTGCAATGGCAGATAAGCAAAAGTTTATAGACGCAATAAAACCAGGTTACACTTTTAAAGGAGAATCTATAAAAATTGGCAGAGCAATTCTTGATGGAGAAGTTGTTCCTGAAGCCGACGTGTATGTTCCTTTGAAAACAATGAACAGGCACGGCCTGATTTCTGGCGCAACCGGAACGGGTAAAACCAAAACTCTTCAGATGATTAGCGAGGCTTTGAGCAACGCAAGCGTTCCGGTTTTGCTTATGGATATTAAGGGGGACCTAACCGGCATAGCCATGCCAGGAATGTCGAACACCAACATTGTCGAACGCTGCGGAAAACTTGGCGAAACCTATACGCCAACTAAATACCCTGTTGAATTGCTGACGCTAAGCGAGCAAAAAGGTGTAAGACTAAGGGCAACGGTAAGCGAATTTGGCCCCGTGTTACTATCTAAAATTTTAGGACTTAACGACACGCAATCGGGCCTGGTGGCAATGATCTTTAAATATTGCGATGACAATAAATTGCCGTTGCTGGATTTAAAGGATTTCATTAAAGTTTTGCAGTACGTAGGTAATGAGGGCAGGGCTGCAATCGAAAAAGATTATGGCAAAATTGCCACTACGACTACAGGTACCATATTAAGAAAGGTCGTTGAATTGCAACAACAAAAAGCAGATGTTTTCTTTGGTGAAAAAAGCTTTGAAGTAGAAGACTTAATGAAAATAAGCGACGACGGGCGCGGAATGATAAATGTGCTGAGAGTAACTGACCTGCAAGACCGACCAAAATTGTTTTCAACATTTATGTTGCAGATGTTGGCAGAGTTGTATGCTGTTAGTCCTGAAGAAGGTGACCTTGATAAACCAAAACTGGTGATGTTTATCGATGAGGCTCACCTGATTTTCCAGGAGGCAAGCCAGGCGTTGATGCAGCAAATTGAGACTGTTATTAAACTAATCAGATCGAAGGGGATTGGAATTTTCTTTGTGACCCAAAATCCTATGGACGTGCCGGCAGGCGTGTTAAGCCAGCTAGGTATGAAAGTACAGCATGCGTTGAGAGCCTTTACCGCGGTGGACAGAAAGGTGATAAAACAAACTGCTGAAAACTACCCTGAAACTACCTTCTACGAAACAAATGAATTAATAACCCAAATGGGTATAGGCGAAGCGCTCGTTACAACCTTAAACGAAAAAGGAATTCCCACCCCACTCGTACATACTATGCTCGCACCTCCCAAAAGCCGGATGGACGTGTTAACTGATGACGAGATGGATACCCTTGTGGGTGAAAGTAAACTAGCCGCTAAGTACAACAAGGCCGTGGATAGCGAAAGCGCCTATGAAATATTAACTGCTAAGCTGGAAGAGGCGGCAGAAAACACCAAAGAACAGGAGGAAGAGAAAGAAGAAGCAAAAGCAGGAAAGCGCAGTACTAAAAAAGAAGAGGGCTTCTTTGACAGCCCCTTAGTAAAAAGCGCGGGAAGAACTGCAGCAAATATTATAACAAGAAGCTTACTTGGTGCACTTGGCTTAGGTGGAAGAAGCAAAAAGAGTAAAAGCTGGTTTTAGTTGATGGTTTGCAGAGATTGAAACTGCAATCTCTGCAAGCCTCATTTTAGCAAACCGTGCTTCTTAGGTTTTTCCTGATCCTGGTTCTAATAATCCTTTCCCGTTTACAATCACTTTTCTTTCTTCCTGCAAGTAATCGAGCACCTTCCAGACTTTATCTTTTTTGATGCCGTTTAATTGTTTTAAAAGATGTTCAACTTCTGTAGCACTATTTACGATTTCTAAAATTTTGTTGCTAATAGTTCCAAACTCTTCGGTTGACAGTTGAAGGCTCTTCTGCTGCAGGCAGACATCGCAAGAGCCGCACTTCTTCATGGTGGTATCACCATAGTATTTTCCAATGTATTGACTTCTACAATCACGTTCCAGCAAAATGTATTTTTCCATCGCGTCAATTCTCAGCTGGTACTGTTGCTTCCGCTTTAAATATGCTTCATGGTGAAAAGTGAGGTGATCGGCAGAAGCACGATTTTGCAGGAGAAATATCTGTGGCGTTTCTTTTTGAGGTTGATAATCGATAATGCCAAAAGCTTTCAATTGTTTCAATTGACCGGCAAGTTCTTCAGCAGAAAGGGTTGTTAACCTGGCTATCAATTTTTCGTTGATTGATACTTCATTATCAAAAATTCCTTCGTAGCTGCGTAGCAGGTATTTAATTATATTTTCCAAATGAGGGTGCGATTTCTCAAAAGCCTGTAACTCTTCTTTGGCGCAGGTGAAAGCGACTTTTGCAGGTATAAAAATCTGCTCGTTAAAAGTAAGAATGCCTTCCTGTTCCAAAGCTTTAATCGCATTGATGACAAGAAAAATATCCAGCTTAAAATTGAGAACAAAGTCGTTCAGATTGAAATCATAATAAAGCCCTTCACCGCCTCCTACAGGTACTTGCAAGTGATTTAGAAGAGCGGTATACACTTTTTTAATTTCCGAAACAGCAGGAAACTTCTGACCAGGCAATTTTTTAAGATCGTCCAGGTCGAGTTGCGTATATAACAAAACGGCGAAAGCCCTTTTGCCATCTCTTCCCGCGCGTCCCGCTTCCTGGTAATAGTTTTCAAGGTTGTCAGGAATATCGAGGTGAACTACCACTTTTACATCAGCCTTGTCTATTCCCATCCCAAAAGCATTGGTCGAAACAATTACTCTTGTTCTGTTTTCAATCCAATCTTCCTGCTTATGACTTCGTTCATTTTGTACCAGGCCTGCATGATAATAATCAGCTGAGATATTATTTAGCCTGAGAAGGTTTGCAAATTCTTTCGTCCTTTTTCTGTTGCGGCAATAAACGATCGCCGTTCCGGGAACTTTTTGTAAAATTTCAAGCAGTTTGTTAAACTTACTTTCTGCTTTGAAAACGCTGAATGAAAGATTTGTCTTTTCGAAAGATTGCCTGAAGATATTTTGCTCTTCGAAATTCAGCTTATCACAAATATCCTCTTGCACTACCGGAGTGGCCGAAGCGGTTAACGCAAGAACAGGCACCGTAGGAAACTCATGGCGAATATTTGCAATTCGCAAATAAGGCGGACGAAAGTCATAACCCCATTGCGAGATGCAATGCGCTTCATCAACGGCAATAAGGTTTAAATTGAATGCAGGCAGATATTCTTTAAAAAGGTTTGTTTCTAATCTCTCAGGCGAAACATATAGAAATTTGTAGGGACCGAACGCTGCATTTTGCAAAGTCTGTTTGACTTCGAAATAGGTCATAGCGCTATGAATGGAAAGCGCCATGATGTTTCGCTTCTTCAGATTTTCAACCTGGTCCTTCATCAGGGCAATTAGCGGGCTAATGACAAGACACAATCCGTCTTTCGCTAAGGCGGGAATTTGAAAGCAAATAGATTTCCCACCGCCTGTCGGGAGCAGCGCTAACACATCTTTGCCATCCATTACCTGGGCTATAATCTCTTCCTGCAAAGGGCGGAAGGAATCGTGTCCCCAGTATTGTTTAAGTATTTCTTTTGGTAAAGGCAAGGATGACAGTTTATGTACTAAGAGAACGCCAACAGGTATTTGAGCATCTTGCAATTTACCTTTTCAATCGTCTTTAGCTCATCAAGGAAACTAGTGGAAAAAAAGCTAAAAATGAATAATTGGCGAGAAAAGGCTTAAACCTGCAACGTTGTATCGCTGACTTTAAAGCACCTTCTTCCATTTAAGCCAAAGTGAATTTGCAGCTAGTACCACGTCGCTTAAACCCATCACAAGTGCACCAGCTGTTGGAGTAAGTAACCCAACGGCAGCTACCGGGATAGCGATAATATTGTAGAGGAAAGCCCAGAACAGGTTACCTTTTATAGTACCGTAAGTATGCTTACCTAATTGTATAGCCATAGGAAGCTTTTTAAGTCCGCTATCCATCAAAATTACTGACGCACTTTGAATGGCTAACTGTGATGCTTTACTTAAAGAAATGCTGATCGTTGCTGATGCAAGGGCAGGAGCATCGTTAATTCCATCACCGACCATTACGGTTGGTTGTTCCCTTACAAGCTGTGCAATCTTTTCTAGTTTTTGTTGCGGCGTTTGTTCGGCAAGCACCTCATCAATTTGGAGTTGAGCTCCTACTTCAGATGTTTTTTTAATAGAATCTCCGCTAAGCAAAATTGTTTTAATACCCTTCTTTTTGCAGAAGTCAATCACCGTTTGTGCTTCGGGTCGAAGTTCGTCGGCAATGTCTATCCACCCAATTATTTGACCGTTTTTTGTAACATACAAATGATGGTCTTCGTCATTAATTGCAGCGTTAATTTTTGACGAACCAATTAGGTAAATGTTGCCTTCTTTGTCTTCTCCTTTCATGCCTACACCTTTTATCTCTTCTACTTTTTTCCATCTTACAGGTGTGCTAACCTTCCATAATCCAGCAATGCTTTTTGCGATTGGATGGTTTGACATTTTTTCTAAGGAAAAAACTATTCTTTTAAATTCCTCCGTATCAATCTCACTCTTGAAATTCGTAACACTAAATTTTCCATTTGTAAGCGTTCCAGTCTTATCAAATACAATCTGTTTGATGTTTCTAAACAACTCCATGCTTTTAGTGTCTGCGAATAAAATGCCCTCTTTAGCAGCTCTGCCCAATCCTACAGCAATGGCAGCCGGCGTTGCCAATCCCATGGCGCATGGACAAGAAATTACCAGCACGGCTATGGCTCTCATCAAACTTTCCTGGAAAGTTTGATGAACAAAAAAGTAGTTAACTACAAGCGTAAGCAGGGCAATAGAAATAACAACAGGAACAAAAATGGCTGCAATTTTATCAACCAACTTCTGCACTGGTGGCTTTTGGTTCTGAGCCTGTTTCATCATCTGTACAATGCTATTCAGCACCGTTTCATTGCCGGTAGCAGTTACATAAGTTCTAACGGTACCATTCGAGATTACGCTTCCACCTATTAGTATATCATTTTGCTTTTTAAAGACGGGAACACTTTCACCTGTTATGATTGCTTCATTTACTTCAGCTTCGCCGCTTAAGATTTTACAATCCATTGGTACTTGTTCGCCGGTTTTAATAAGTAGCAAGTCTCCTACTTTTAAAGCAGTATTTTCTATAGGGAAAACATGCTCGTTGTGCTGCTCATCATAAGCAATCATGTTGGCCATCACCTTTTCGTTTCGGGTAAGTTCTTTAATGGCTTTTTGAGTTTTCTCTATGGAAAGGTCTTCGAGCCAGTTGCCAAAAAAAACAATGTTTATAATGGAGGCTGCAGTCTCAAAAAAGATTCTGGAAGGATCGGCGCTAATTAAACCGATGAGACTATAGATAAAGGCTGCGGAAGCTCCAAGCGCAATTAATACGTTCATGTTTGGAACTCCTGATCGCAAACTGTTTACTGCACTTTTTCCGAAATAACCCATTCCTACTATAAACACCGGCAGACATAAAGCCAGTTGTATTAAAGGATTATGCAACAGGTGCAGGTTAAGTGTTGCGCCCATATGTCCTAACATTAACAACAAAGTGAACGGCAGGCAGAACCAGAATTTCTGCATGTGCGTACTTAGAAATTTCTTGGGTGGTTGAGATACTGTTTCCCGGTCATCTGTCTTAACAGTATACCCAAGTAGTTCAATATTTTTTCTTGCTTTTTCAAGATTTCCATTTGCCGATGCTGTTTCAAATACCACCTCACCGCTGATGGGGTTTACCAAAATTTCGTGCATCCCTTGCTTCTGTAAAACCTTGTTTACGCTTAACGCACAATTACTACATGTCATCCCTTCCACTTTCCAATTCACTTTTTCCATCTTAGTTCAGTTAAAATCGTTGTTCTGTGCAAAGTTACTTTATACCGAACTCCTACCTGTTTTCTTCGCGGCACTATCTTTACTACATCGTTGCATTTAGATCCTATTTTGAATGATTTTACAATCCCTTCACAATGACATTGCTTTTCACATTAGCAGAAATTAAACAAGCGGCAGAAAAGGTATTTGAATCAGCCAAAGAAAAAAAGGTTTGGGCAATTCATGGAGAAATGGGTGCAGGGAAAACAACTTTTATTCATGCAATTTGCGAAAACCTCGAAGTCGTGTCCGCCATTGGAAGTCCTACATATTCTATCATTAACGAGTATAAAAGTGAAAAGGCTGGGCAGATTTATCATATGGATTGGTACCGCCTGAAGGATGAAGAGGAGGCTTTGCAGGCAGGCGTTGAAGACCCTTTATTTAGCGGAAGCCTGTGCATGGTTGAGTGGCCGGAAAGAGCACCGGGCCTTTTGCCAGACGATTGTCTTCATGTAACGATATCAATTGTTGATGCAGAGACAAGGCAACTTTCTTTTGAATAAGGTTGGTCAGTGTGGTTTAGTTGGATTGTAACAGCCTACTTATTGCAAACCCCCATTCTGGTAAAAACAACCTAGCTTTAAATGATAAATTCTAAAGCCCTTATATTGCAAAATTATTCTGTAATTAACTTTGTGCGTACATGGCATCTGTAAAGCCCCTTATAAGTACCTCTTTCTCATACGAAACTTTAGAAGAAACCCTTGATATAAAGGCCCAGGGAAAACAATTATATATAGGCATTCCGAAAGAAACGGCGTTCCAGGAAAATCGAATAGCGCTGACACCGGAAGGTGTAAGCGTGTTAGTGAGCAACGGGCATAAAGTGACAATAGAATCGTTAGCAGGGGAGGGAAGCAAATATTCTGATAGAGATTATAGCGAAGCAGGAGCAGAAATAGAATTTAAACGCGAAGAAGTTTTTAAAGCGCCTTTGTTGGTAAAAAGTGCACCTGTTGTCGAAGAAGATTTGCCACTGTTACAAATGGGTCAGACCATTATTTCCCCAATTCATTTGTCGGCGATGAAAGGTGAATTTCTCCAAAAGATGATGGAGAAGAAAGTGACTGCATTAAGCTTTGAGAATTTAAAAGATCAAAGCGGCACTTACCCTATCGTTAGAAGCATGAGTGAAATTGCGGGCGCTGCTATTATGCTGATTGCTGGACAATACCTGGGTTGTGCAAACGATGGCAAAGGGGTTTTATTGGGAGGTATTAGTGGTATTCCCCCAACAAAAGTTATCATTATAGGAGCCGGGGTAGTAGGCGAGTTTGCCACACGCACCGCTTTAGCTTTGGGCGCTTCCGTAAAAGTGTTTGATAATAATGTATACCGTTTAAAGAGGTTACAGAATAATTTGGGAGTTCGAGTGTGGACAAGCGTAATAGAGCCGAAAATTCTGGCAAAACAGTTAAAAACCTGCGAAGTGGCAGTTGGAGCACTAAGCAGTGAGTTCGGTAGGACACCCATTTTGGTTTCAGAAGAAATGGTGGCGGCTATGAGAACAGGCAGCGTAATCATAGACGTGAGTATTGACAGGGGTGGATGTTTTGAGACGAGTGAGATTACCAGTCATGAACAACCAACTTTTGTAAAGCATGGAATCATCCATTACTGTGTTCCTAATATTCCAAGCGGATTTGCACGAACTGCCAGCCAGGCAATTAGCAACGTTTTAATGCCATTGTTATTAAATGTAAGTGATGAAGGGGGAGTGGAAGAAATGGCATGGCACGACTTCAATCTTCGGAACGGGATCTACATGTATAAAGGGCATCTTACCAATTTCTATTTATCCCAGCGATTTGATTTAAAGTATACCGATCTCAATCTATTGATAGCAAGCCGCCGGTAAGGTTATGAGATTTTATAGAATCAGCTTAATTCCACTTGAAAGTATTAATCAGGTGCTTTACATCCTCGATCAAGAATCGGTTTACGATAGCCAAAGAATCTTCATTGGGAGTAGCATCGAAGTAAAGAGCGCCCCTGAGAAAGTGTTTGGTAGTGTCAGTCAATAGAAACTGGTTTGCAGTCGCAACGTCTCCGCCCAGTTTGAAGAAAATACCATGCACGTTATGAGGATTTGTAATAAGCGAGTCGTCGATACTATAAGCCTTTACAGTATTCTTATTAGTTAATTTGTAAGAGTCACTTATCAACTTATCAAACTTTTCCTTCTTTGGGTCTTTATAGCTCACATAAATGCGACCATTAAATTGAGGGAAGTCGATATTAATCCACCAGGAATTTTCTGTAGCCTCTCCAAAAAAGCTACTGTCTTTTACAACCTCTGCATAAGTTGGGTATTCGAACGAGTATGGATAACCCGGCTGGTTAAAAACCCTGTATTGTTTTTTAGGTAATTCGATCTTAAAATAACCTCTAGGCTTCGGGGTATAGTCGCTGTTGCACGACGTAATTGAGCTGCTAAATAAGACTAACAAGATAGGAAGAATAAAAGCTGTTGCGGAGAGATCTTGAGAAAAAGATCGACAACGGAAAATAGGAAATAATTTTTTCAATGATATTTTTTAAGAAGGCTTCAAATCTACATCTACTCCGGCGCATGAGGTTTTATAGTAACCTTAATTTTTTGCAATCGATTTTTTTCGATTTCTAAAACAGTAAATTCAAAATCACCACTTGACACTACTTCGTTCGCAACCGGTATTTCGCCGGCTAGCTCCAGAACCAGTCCTGCAAGTGATTCGCTTTCACCTCTTACCTCGTCGAATGTTTCCATAGGAAGTTCCATAACACGGCACACGTCATGGATCATTATTTTTCCTTCAAAGATGTAATTGTAGTCGTCAACTTTAGTGTAGGCTACATCTTCTTCATCGAATTCATCCTTTATATCGCCGATAATTTCTTCCATAATGTCTTCGAGCGTTACAATTCCGCTTGTACCACCAAACTCGTCCACTACAACAGCAAAGTGCGTCCTTTTTGCCTGGAATTCCTGTAATAGGTCTTCAATCATTTTTTGCTCGTGAATAAAAAAAGGAGCTCTCATCAAAGGCTGCCATGCAAAATCGTCAGGCTTTCCTAAGTGTGGCAAAAGGTCTTTTGTATGAATTATTCCTACCACTGCATCCAGATCTTCTTTATACACGGGCAACCTGCTGTAATGCAGTTCCTCCACTTTTTTAACCAAATCACCAAACGATGTTGAATGCTCTATTCCACTTACGTCAAGCCTTGCTTTCATTACCTGCTTCGCTGTTATGTTTCCGAACTTGACAATCCCTTTCAAAATATTTTTTTCTTTTTGAGAGGCTTCGCTGTCGGTTGTAATATCAATCGCATGATCCAACTCTTCAAGGCTGTATGAGTTGTTCGATTTTTTTGCAAGCTTCCTTTCAATGAAATCAGATGTACCCACCAATCTCAAACTCAGTCCTTTAAACAGGTAAGAGATTGCTTCTACCAATGCTCCGGCATCTTTTGCAAAACGGATGTTGTTTTGGGTAGCCATTACTTTTGGCATAACCTCCCCAAATAAAACCAGCAAAAAAGTAACTGCTAATACTTTGATTAAGAATTCTACCCACCAAAGTTGTGTATTGTATTCAAACAATCCATCGATAACAAAATTTGAAATAATGATTATTGAAATGTTAACGAAACTGTTCGCGATAAGTAATGAGGCAAGCAAGGTCTTAGGCTCTTCCAACAAGTCAACAATCCGCTTATAAGCAGATTGTTGCTTAGTTTTAAGCATATTAATGTCTTTATAAGAAAGAGAAAAGAAAGCTACTTCGGCCCCGGAAACAAAGAAAGATATTAGCAATAAAATAATAAGAAGAAAAATTAAAATAGTCGAAGCCTGTGTATTTATAGCAGCGGGGGTAACTGCGTTAAGAAAATAATACAAATCCGGGTGATGATCCAAAACAGCAATGGGTTTGGTTAACGATATAAAGGTAGCATGACCCCTTAGGCTATGCGAATATATAAACTAATTAATTTTATTTAAAAAGGCAGGTCTTCCCTAGTTTCTCCGATAGGGGGGATATCTGCATTGCTTATGCCTTCGAGGTTATCATGATGGTTGCCGACACTAAATCCGTGGCCTTCACCTCTTTTATCAAGCATTATAAGGTTATCTCCGACAACTTCCGTAGCAAATTTCTTATTTCCTTCTTTGTCTTCCCAGCTTCGGGTTCTTAGTCTTCCCTCTATATAAACGAGGCTTCCTTTATGTAAATATTTCTGTGCCAGCTCCGCCAGTCCTCTCCACAGTACCACCGTATGCCATTCAGTTTGAGAAACAAGCTTTCCGCTTCTGTCTTTGTATGTTTCAGTAGTTGCTAAACTAAATTTTGCTACTCCAATATTTCCTTCCAGGTATTGTACATCCGGATCCTTCCCAAGATTGCCAATTAGTATTACTCTATTTACGCCTCTCATGATAGTTCGAATTTTAAAGTGACTTCCCTTCTAATTTGTCAGCTCTCTAAAATTACTTTTTTTTATAAAACAATTCAAGCATTGAAAAAAATTTATTCTTCTAATGATGTATTTAGGCAGTTTTTACCAAAAGCGGCAAATGGTCATGTTAGTTTCAGCTAATCGGTGCTTCTAGAACTCTAAAGTGAAATGGTCTTTTTCAAACCAGAATTTTTTCGATTGTACCTCCAAGGAAAGATTGGTCTTGTAGATGCCGGTTTATAAATTTTGGAAAGGGGACAAGGGAAAGCTCATCAGCGTTTAGCTCTAAAAAGTGTTTTAATGATGCTGGCACAATAGGCAGCTTTACTGTAATAAATCTTCCCAGTAAGGTTTGATGAGTTAAGTGCTGAGTATACGGATCAGAAATTTTGATAATTGAAAAATCGTTGATGCCTAATTGCTCATTCAACCACTGTTTGATGTCTTTCTGTTTCCAGTGTAACTCTTTGCTTGATTCAACTAAATAAAATTCGTACAGGTTCTCCCAAATGTCTTTGTCTATCCGTTTTCGAACTAGCACTCCTTCGTCAGTCATGAAGATGAAGTATGTAAAAAACCGCTTTCGTTTTATTAGTCGTTTTTCTTTTACAGGAAGTTCATTAACTAGTCCAGAATTGTAAGCCACGCACTCTTGTTGAAGAACGCAATTAAAACAATCAGGTAATTGCGGCTTACATATCGTTGCACCAAAATCCATAAGTGCCTGGTTATAAGCGGCAGAGTCTTCTTTGAATAACAACCTATTTGCAAGGCCGGTAAAAAGTTCCTTTCCTTTAACTGAGTCAATAGCTATCGCTTCCCCAAAAAATCTCGCTAGCACCCTAAAAACATTCCCATCCACCACTGCATGTGGAAGTCCATACGCAAAAGACGAAATGGCAGCCGCGGTGTAAGGTCCTATACCCTTGAGTTTTAATAGATTTTCGTAGGTTTCCGGAAATTTCCCCTCTAAATCATCTAATATATAACGTGCAGTAAAAAGCAAGTGTTTGCACCTTGAATAATAGCCTAAACCTTCCCAAGCCTTGAAAACCGCTTCGTTTGGTGCTTCAGCAAGACTTTTCAAGTCCGGAAAAACTTCAATAAAATTATTGTAATACGCAAGTCCTTGCGTCACACGTGTTTGTTGAAGAATAATTTCGCTAATCCAAATTTTATAAGGGTCTTTTTCCCCTTTCCATGGCATGATTCTTTTATTTCCCTCTAAGTGCCAATTGATTATGTTCCTGGTGAAATTATTTTCCATGAGTACGTCGAATATAAAGACACAATTATCACTTTATAATTAATTAAAGACAATAAAATTTTATTTAACTTTCTTTAATATTAATTGATTAACAGTAGAGTAAGCCAAAGTAAAAAAGGGTTTTTTAAAAAAGAATACTCAACACGCACGGCGAAAAAAAACAGTTTGAGTAGAAAAGAAAAAATAACTACCCAATGAGAAAGTCAGACTTAATAAATCAAATTTCAGAAAAAACGGGCATACCTAAAGTTGATGTTTTAGTAACATTAGAAACGATGTTCAAGGAAGTGAAGGACAGTCTTTCGCAAGGGGAAAATATTTATATAAGAGGGTTCGGTAGCTTTATAACTAAGAAAAGGGCTGCCAAAATTGGCAGAAATATTAAACGTAATATTGCTGTTGAAATTCCTGAGCATTTCATTCCAGCCTTTAAGCCAGCAAAAGAGTTTGTTAGCGAAGTTAAAAGTAAAAGGAAACATGAAGACGGGGCTGTTTAATGAGTTTTATTTCCACACTGTTTGCCCGCTTCTTTTAACTAAACAACTGACAATACACCCACCATTTAATCTACATTTGCCGGATAATAAATAATCGTGAAGAAACAACAACTTCTATTGGTAGGTGGCGGCGTTATGTTATTTATCCTATTATTCTTCTTTGGTAATACTATACCCCCGGCAAAGCCTGCTGCTGCAGTTGCTGCGAATACTCCTCACGAGCAAAAGAAAATTGAATCTGAGAAATTGCTTACGCATGCTAAAGAGCGATTGACTCCGCAACAGCTGGAAAGAGTTACTTCCCTTGAAAATAGTGTAAAAAGAGGTGACGTTAAAAATCAGCAGCTCCGCGTTTACAAAACGCTAGCTTCCTTCTGGGAAGATAGCGTAAGGTTATTTGAACCATACGCCTATTATACGGCAGAAGCAGCGAAGTTGGAAAATTCTGAAAAAAGCCTCACCTTCGCAGCCCATTTGTTTTTAACCAATCTAAAAACCGAGGCTGATCCTCCAATGCAGAACTGGTTAGCAACAAATGCAAAAGATCTTTTTCAGAGAGCGTTAGAAGTAAATCCGGCTAACGATAGCAGCAAGGTTGGGTTAGGAGCGTGCTACATTTTTGGCAGCATTTCAGATAACCCGATGGAAGGCATATCGTTGATAAGAGAAGTGATACAACGAGATCCTAACAACCTTTTTGCTCATTTAATATTGGGTCTTGGGGGTGTGAGAAGTGGGCAATTTGATAAAGCAATTGAGCACTTTGAAACTATAGTTAAGAAACAGCCGGAAAATCTTGAAGCAGTTTTAAACCTTGCAGAGACTTTTGATCAGAAGGGTGATAAAGAGAATGCTATCAAATGGTACAAAATAGTGAAAGGTAAAATACCAAACCCTGAAGTTCAAAAAGAATTAGAAACACGAATAAAAGCATTACAATAACAGTAATTATAAACTAAAAATTATTATATCATGCCTTGCGGAAAGAAAAGAAAGCGTCATAAGATTGCGACGCACAAGCGTAAAAAGAGATTAAGAAAAAATCGTCATAAAAAGAAGAAGTAGTTCTTCTTCTCATCCTGTCATTATTTGCAATGCCGGAGAGTAGCAGTTATTCTCCGGCATTTTCAACTTTCTACTGGTCTGCCAACCGCCTGTTTTGCAACTTTTACCTTTACCTTATCAATAAAAAGTGGCAGGATAATTTCGTGTTGGTTCAACACGGTGACGAAATGGTGTGCTCTCCTTAGCGGGGAACTTGTGTGAATTTTTAAAAGTTGCAATTTTGAACAAAGAACTTATCATTAACTCTACCCCAAATGGGGTGGAAATAGCCTTATTAGAAGACAAAAAGCTGGTAGAATTACACAACGACAAAACAGACTCTAGTTTTGGTGTTGGTGATCTCTATCTTGGAAAAGTAAAAAAATTAATACCTGGATTAAACGCTGCATTTATTGATGTAGGTTTCGAAAAAGATGCCTTTCTACATTACACAGACCTAAGTCCATTTGCCCGTTCCATTTTAAAATTTACTCAGTTAAGTGTAGCAGACAAATCTGAAGAGGGTTTGGATTTTACAAAGTTCGAGGTAGAGCCTGAAATCTTAAAAACAGGTAAAATAAATGAGGTACTAAGTGGGAAGCCAAATGTTTTAGTTCAGATTCTAAAAGAGCCGATCGCAGCCAAAGGGCCACGGCTTAGTTGTGAAATTTCGCTCCCTGGTCGTTTTGTAGTACTTACTCCTTTCAATGATATTGTTGCAGTTTCCAAAAAAATACATAGTGGTGAGGAACGCAAACGGTTACAGAAAATCGTAGAAGCAATCAAGGAGAAAAACTTTGGAGTAATTGTACGAACCGCCGCTGAAGGGAAAAATACAGCAGAGTTGCACGAAGATCTGACTTCACTAATTAATACATGGAAGGGTATTCAGAGAAACTTAAGAGGGGCTGAAGCGCCGGCAAAAATCTTGAGCGAGCAAACAAAGGCTACAAGTATGTTGAGAGATCTTCTTACAGAAGATTTTAATAAGATTGTCGTAAACGACAATGGCATTTACAACGATACCAAAAACTATATTCAGAAGATTGCGCCTGAAAAAGCGGAGATTGTAGGGATGTATCAAAATGGCGCCTCCATTTTTGATCATTATGGAATAACCAAGCAGGTTAAAAGTGCTTTTGGTAAAACAGTAAATCTTCCTAGTGGTGCTTATTTGATTATTGAACATACAGAAGCCCTCCACGTGATCGACGTAAATAGCGGTTACAAAAGCGTGGGGAACAACCAGGAGGAAAACGCTCTTCAAACAAATATGGAAGCCGCGGAGGAAATCGCGCGCCAATTAAGACTAAGAGATATCGGGGGAATTATTGTCGTTGACTTCATCGATATGAAGCTCCCTGACAATAAAAAGAAGTTGCAGGACGCAATGGATAATTTTATGCGGACCGATCGTGCGAAACATGCAGTGCTTCCAATTTCTAAGTTTGGTCTCATGCAGATCACCCGGCAGAGAATGAGACCCGAAGTAAATATCAATACTTCTGAAGTTTGCCCGAGTTGTAACGGGACCGGTAAAATTACTTCAACCATACTACTAGTTGACGAAATAGAAAAGAAGCTACTCTATCTTGTTACACATCAACATAAGAATCTTACGTTGCATGTGAACCCGATCGTTCATTCTCATTTGACGAAAGGCTGGTTCTTCAATTCGATTAAATATAAGTGGAACAAGAAATTCAAGACCAATATAAACGTGTTACCCAATAACAATTACACGTTAATCGAGTTTCACTTTTACGATCAGAACGAAGAAGAAATAAAAATTTAAATTTAAAACCTGGCTTAGCCGGGTTTTTTTATGAACAAGCGCAGCCTGCAATTGTATTAAATCTGTGAGTTCCCTTTAATTTCATTATTGTAATACTGCCGTGATGCCCGATTTTACAAATCCTCTCGTTTTCCTGCTTGCCACACTTGTAATGTTTCTGGTGGTCGTGGGAAGATACTTTGTGATCGCAGGCTTATTTCAATTCTGGTTTTACCGCTTTAGGGGTAAGCAATGGAACAGCAGAAGCCTGGGTAAAAAAAAAGAAGGCAATACCCAGTTTTACAGGGAGCTGAAGTGGTCAACCATTACTTCTCTCATCTTTGCTTTTGCAGGAACGTTTACAGCCATTCTTTGGCAAAAAGGGTACACTAAGTTGTACCTAAACTTGGAAGACTATCCTTTGTGGTACATGCCGCTTAGCCTCTTAGTTTCTATGCTTATCCACGAAACTTATTACTATTGGTTACACAGGTGGATGCACCGACCGAAGGTTTTTAAATTGTTACACAAAGTTCATCACGATAGCAGCACGACAAGTGCATGGACTGCATTCTCATTCCACCCTTTGGAAGGCATTCTGCAAGCAATTATTTTGCCCCTGACAATTATATTTCTTCCGATGCATGTCTATGTTTTATTGTTTCAATTAACGATCATGACTTTTAGCAGTGTTATCAATCACCTTGAAATTGAAACGTACCCGGCAAATTTTCATCGTCATTTTGTAGGGCGATGGCTGATCGGAGCTACTCATCACTCACTGCACCACAAACAGTTCAAGTACAATTTCGGCCTGTATTTTACTTTCTGGGATAAATGGAAGAAAACGGAAAGTCCAAAGTTTTCTTCTTTGTTTGAAGAAAAAACAAATGGATTTGCTAAAGAGAATAAAAGCTAAAGCTTTAATGCTTTTTAGGGCAAATACTGCAAGAAGCAGAATAGCGATATTTGGATGAACGAAATGCGACGCAACAATGCTGCTTGATAACTAACTGCCGGGTTAATAAAAAAATTACGGCATCGTCTCCCGCAATTCGATTGCTACTTACTCAGATGCATACTTCTTTCTTTGTACAGCATCCTAAAGTAAGGGTCGCGTAAGTCTTTGATAAACCTGATTGCCTCACCTGTGCTTTTCATCTCGGGCCCTAACTCTCTGCTAACGCCGGGGAATTTGTCAAAGCTGAAAACAGGCTCTTTTATAGCAAAACCTTCAAGCTTCTTCTCGAATGTGAAGTCTTTTAATTTGGCAGTATCAAGCATCACCTTAGTAGCGATGTTTAGGTAAGGGATCTGGTAAGCTTTTGCAATAAAAGGCGTGGTACGCGAAGCTCTCGGGTTCGCTTCGATCACATATACCTTGTCATTTTTAATTGCAAACTGTATGTTGATGAGGCCTTTAATATTTAGTGCCCGCGCTATCTTTTCTGAGTAATATTCCATGGTTGTAATAACCAGCGGAGTCAAATTAAAAGCTGGAAGTACTGCGTTACTATCACCACTATGAATTCCGGCAGGCTCAATATGCTCCATCACACCCATTACATGAAAGTCTTCTCCATCAAAAATGGCGTCAACTTCCGCTTCCTGGCAACGGTCCAAAAAATGATCAATCAAAATTTTATTATCAGGGATGTGTTTAAGCAGGCTCACAACGGCGTTTTCAACCTCCTCATCGTTTATTACAATCCGCATTCTTTGCCCGCCTAATACATAACTTGGGCGAACCAACACCGGGTAACCAACCCTGTTTGCAACCTCAATAGCCTCATCCGCTGTATAAGCAGTGCCGTACTCAGGATAAGGGATTTCTAGTTCTTTTAAAAGATCGCTAAATCTTCCGCGATCCTCGGCAATGTCCATATTGTCAAAGGAAGTACCGATAATCCTAATTCCTCTTTGGTGAAGTTTTCTTGCAAGTTTTAATGCTGTCTGCCCGCCAAGCTGTACAATTATGCCATACGGTTGCTCCAGTTCTATAATCTCCCACAGGTGCTCCCAATAAACAGGCTCAAAATATAGCTTGTCGGCAATATCAAAATCGGTACTAACAGTTTCAGGATTACAATTAATCATGATAGCTTCATAGCCCGACTCTTTGATTGCCATCAGGCCATGCACGCAGCAGTAATCGAATTCGATTCCCTGCCCGATACGGTTGGGGCCACTTCCTAAAACAATGATTTTTTTCTTCTGAGAAGGTATAGATTCGTTAGACGATAAAGTGTTGGACATTAAAGCGAAATTTCGCGAAATTAACGATAGGCAGCGAGAAGAAAAGTTATTTTTTGCTCCAAACCTTAAATGAGCATTTGCCCTAATTTCTTATGCCGTCAACGAGAATGGTTATAATATTCTCTTCGAGGTCGTTGCGGTTTACCTTATGTACAATTCGGTGCCATTGATCGACGGCGCCAATTGCATTAATAAAAATCATTACTGCGCTATTAGCATCAACTGCCTTAATTTCTTTGTTGTCTACACCTTGCTGTACCACGGCAGCAAATCGCTTGCGATAATTTCTGCGCATCTCGCGGTACTCCGATAAGTGCGGTTCATCCATGTTTCTCCAATCATGATCAGTTACGTATACTTCCTCGTAGTTGTCCATCATTTCGCGTACATGAAATCTCAGCAGCTTTTCTATTTTATCAATTACCGGCCCGGGCTGGTTTTCAAGGTCGCTTATGTGGGAGGTATACCTATTGGCTACATTCATGCAAATCGCCTCAAGCAAATCGTTTTTAGATTCAATATGATTGTACAAGCTTGCTGCTTCTACACCTACCACAGCTGCTAATTCCCTCATACTTGCAGCCTTATATCCTTTTTCTTTAAAAAGTCTGGCAGCATGCCCTATTATAAATTCCCTCTTACTATTATTTTCAGTCGGTTTGATTTTTCCCATGTGCGCATGCTCGTTAAGATGAAACAAAGATATCAAGTAGCATTTGATGATTAAGATAGGTGTGAGGTTTAATTAACAAACAAAAAGGTTATAAGCTAAGTTTTATATGAGATGTATAAGATATGCTTTCTTACGAGGCCGGCATTGGTGTTTCAATATAACTCCTGTTGTGTCACACCCTTGTACGGCATCTTTTTATGGCGTCGCCTTATTGCCAATTGCTAATATTTCTCTTAAAAACATCAATACCGTAGTCGTTATTAAACAATTGTATTAAGGCGAAAGGCTTCTTTAGGATGCTTTATAAAAATCCTTTAGTTTCGCACCCCAATAGCGATATTGAACGTATTTACGGCTTTGTCTCTACAGCAAGAACAACTATTTAAAAAACTTCATCTATGTCTTTAGTCGTGGTCGGTTCAATGGCCTTTGATGCAATTGAAACTCCTTTTGGTAAATCAGATAAAATTATCGGTGGGGCAGCTACTTATATCGCTTATAGCGCAAGCAATTTTACAAAGCCAATCAAGCAGATTTCAGTAGTAGGTGGAGATTTTCCACAGGCAGAACTGGATGCATTGGCTTCAAGAGGCGTACAGCTTGAAGGTGTGCAAATAAAGAAAGATGAAAAGAGTTTTTTCTGGAGTGGTCGCTACCACATGGACATGAACACACGGGACACATTGGAGACTCAACTAAACGTTCTTGAAAACTTCACCCCCGTTGTTCCTGAGAGTTACCAGGATTGCGAGTTTCTAATGTTGGGTAACCTTGTTCCTGCAGTGCAAAGAAGTGTTATTCAGCAGATGAAAAAGCGTCCGAAATTGGTTGTAATGGATACCATGAACTTCTGGATGGAAATTGCTTTAGACGACCTCAAGGATGTGCTTACTATGGTTGATGTACTAATGGTTAACGACAGCGAAGCAAGAGAGTTGAGCCATGAGTACAGCTTGGTAAAAGCTGCCAATAAAATATTAACGATGGGCCCGAAATACCTGATCATCAAAAAAGGTGAACACGGTGCATTACTGTTTCATGAAAATCATGTGTTCTTTGCTCCCGCTTTACCATTAGAAGATGTGTTCGACCCAACTGGCGCCGGCGATACTTTCGCGGGCGGTTTCATCGGTCACCTTGCAAAAACAAAAGACATTTCTTTTGATAACATGAAGACTGCTATCATTATGGGCAGCGCAATGGCAAGTTTCTGTGTAGAAAAGTTCGGCACTCAAAGACTTACCGAAATCACAAAAAGAGAAATAGACGAGAGACTTGAAGAGTTTGTTGAGTTGGTAAATTTTGACATCGACTTGGTATAACGAACCTTTTTGCAAGACTAATTCATTTTAGGCAAAAAGTCTTCTCGTTGCGGCGTGAAGACATCTACTAAAACACCCGGCTCTAGGCATACTGTACCGTGAAGGATACCAGGATGTACATAGAAGCCGTCACCTGCTTTAATAACTTTCTTTTCATCGCCAATGGTCATTTCAAAAGCCCCGCTTTCAACATATGAAACCTGTGTATGAGGGTGACTATGGGCTTCGCCAATAGCACCTTTTTCAAACTTTACTTTCACCATCATAATCGTTTCATTGTAGCCAAAAAGCTGGCGTTGCATTCCTTTGCCAAGATCTTCCCAAGGTATTTCTCTATTAATTTGAAAAGGGGAGCTATGAAGGTTTTTAGGCATTTTATTAGAATTTATAATAAGACGAAGGTAACAGCTAAACCACTCAATTACGTGACCTAAGCCCCCTTTACTTACAACGTTTTTTAGAGTTCTTTCTTCACTAGCAATAATTTCTAAGAACGCTTTAGATTGCACGAATCGCCTTAATTTTTAAATTGTATATTAAGGTCATTAAATGGCAGCGACTTTCTTTGAACTTAATTTAAAACGCTTACTAACTCTATCGACCAAAACTTTTGCTATGAACAAAATTCTTATTCCCGTATTAATCTTGATTTTTTCTTCTTGTCAACAATCAAAAAATCTTGGTAGCATACAACGGATAGATCCGTCTTTAGACTCTATTGTTTCACCTGATGCAGAAATTGAGATTATAGCAGATGGCTTTAAATGGACGGAAGGACCACTTTGGCTGGAAGATAAAAAGATGCTTCTTTTCTCTGATGTTTTTTCAAACAAAGTGTATAAATGGACAGAGGGAAAAAAGGCCGACGTTTATGTATCGCCTTCGGGATATACCGCTACGACAACGCGAGGCGGAGAGATTGGCTCGAATGGTTTGTTGCTAGACAATGAGGGCAAGCTGGTATTATGTCAACATGGAAATAGACAAGTAGCAAGAATGAATGCTGACCTTAGTAATCCAAAATCTGAATATGTATCTCTGGCATCGGCCTACCAGGATAAGCGATTGAACAGCCCTAACGATGCAACTTTTGATACAAACGGAAATTTATTTTTTACCGATCCCCCTTATGGCTTGGAGAAGAACATGGCTGATCCTGCAAAGGAAATTTCTTTTCAGGGCGTTTACAAAGCCAAGCTAACAGGAGAGTTGATATTGTTGTGTGACACGATAACCCGCCCAAATGGAATAGCTTTTTTTCCTGGCGAAAAAACCTTGCTTGTTGCTAATTCAGATTCTTTAAAACCCTTCTGGTATTCTTTTGATGTTGCCAATGACACTCTCACTAACGCACGCATTTTTTATAATGCCGGTTCACACTTTAACGAAGGCAAGGGGTTGCCAGATGGATTGAAGATTGATAAAAATGGAAACGTGTTTGCTACCGGCCCCGGCGGTGTTTTTATCTTTAGTCGGCAAGGCAAACTATTAGGTAAAATAAAATTACCCGTAGCTCCTTCTAATTGCGCTTTTTCTGCCGATCAAAAGACGCTTTTCATTACGGCCACTAATTATGTTTTGCGGCTAAAAATGCGTTAGTAGCAATTAAGTTTTGGGAATTTGAAATGTACATAAAAGAGATGCTGATGAACGAAATGCGTCGCAAGAATGATCAATCGGAGTTATTTGGCTGGTATCTTAAAATCAATCAAAACTAAAGTCTGCTACTTCTGCTTCTTGAGCTCCCCCAAAGAGTAAAAAGTATCCCGCCAATAAATGCCTCCTTGTTTCAATGTTTTATAGGTAGATTTTACAAGAATGTAAACCGTGATGCAGCCGGCAAAAGGGATCATTAAAGCGTGCCACCACTTTGCCTGTAAACCTTTCTTCAAAACCATTAGAACGATCTGTGATAACAGGATAAAGATTGCGAGAAACAACCCAAGTTTGTCCTGGGTAAGTAATATCGGTATGGGCAAAACAAAGACCACTAACGTCATGACTGCGATAAAAATGACGGTAGGCAGGCGATAATTGGAAACCGCAAAAGTGTTTTTCATCAGGCCTTTGATAAATTCGTTTAGGCTCGTGTACCATTCCAGGGAAATCTCCTTGTTGCCATACATCACATCTTGTTTTAGCCCTGCTTTCTTTATTCGTTCTCCTAACTTTAAATCATCGTCGGGTCGAAGGGAAATTACTGTATGCGTTCCCGCTCTTTCATAAGCGGTGCGTTTAAGAAGGTTAAAAGCTCCAACACCAATAGAAGCATTTGAAGAAGGATCAGAAGCTTTCCAGGGTCGCAGCTTCATTTCAAGCATAAGCGCAAAAGTTGACATAACGCTTTTAAAAAGGGAAGATCGTGAACTGATTTCAGGAAGAGCGGTTAGGTGATCGACGCCGTTTGATAAAACATAGTGCATCGCTTTTTTTAGTGACTGCTTTTCGTACACGATATCTGCATCTGTGAAAAGCAGCCATTCCTCATTGGAAGCACAATACCCCTGGTACAATGCATGGTTTTTTCCTAGCCAGCCAGAAGGGAGATCTTTGATCGTAATAACAGAAAGGGTAGGATGCAGCTTCGACATCTTATCTAAGATCTCAGGAGTGCGGTCAGTAGAACGATCATTAATTACAATGATTTTCAAATTTGTATAATCGAGATTACAAACGCTATTGAGGGCTTGCTCAACCTCTTTCTCTTCATCTTTTACAGCAATAATAATGGCAACAAAAGGTTCGGGAAAATTGGATGTAGGTGATACATCTTTTAGGTAGATAATCCTGGTAGAGTTAATTAACAAGTAGGCGCTCGCTATGATCCAGAAAGCCGTAATAATTATTGCATAAACCGTGATTAGCATCCAACAAAACTACCCTTATCTTTTTTATCTTAATAGGCCATCAACCACCTCTTCTTCGTAGTAGGGAAGGAAATCTTGATGATTTATTGAAGAGTAAATATTTGATGTATTCTCGTACAAAGCCTAAAAAGCTTTAAACTGCTGGAACAATTTTTTTTACCGCTATAGTTCGATTTGCCTAAATCAGAAATGTGCACCAAAAAGACCAATAGTAGGTTAAATGCAAATTTTCTTAGCTTAATTTAAATAATTTCACAGACTCATATTTTTCACCACTTATACTTAGCTCATGAAGTTCAACAAGGTACTTTTTTCGGTCGCTCTAATTCCGCTCTTTTTAACTTGCTATTACGCAAACAAAGAGGGAGACAAGGGGCAAAGTAGTTTAAATACTTCCACTTCAGGTACGTCTTCCGAAGGTGAAAAGTATAAGTTAGCCGAGGCTTTTGCAGGTCTGAGCTTTGAACTTCCTGTAGAATTAGTGAGCCCTGAAGACGGTACAGACAGAATTTTTGTGGTAGAGCAAAAAGGCGTTATAAGAGTGTTTCCAAATAAAGGTGATGTAAAGAACGCGGCGAAGTTTCTCGACATAGAGCAAAAAGTTGAAAGCGGTGGCGAAAAGGGTTTATTAGGACTCGCGTTCCATCCTAATTATAAAAGTAACGGATACATCTATGTTAACTACACCAGGGGCAAGCCGTTGGAGTCAGTGATCTCAAGGTTTAAGGTAAGTGCTACAAATCCAAACGTAGCTGATCCTCAAAGCGAACAAATATTGCTGACCTATTTGCAACCATACTCGAACCACAACGGTGGTAAAGTTGCTTTTGGAAATGATGGTTTTCTTTACATCGCAGTTGGCGACGGCGGTAGCGGGGGAGATCCCGGGAACAGGGCCCAAAATAAGAAAGAGTTGCTAGGCAAGATTTTGCGTATCGATGTGAATAATCCTTCAGGAAACTTAAAATATACCATACCTGCCGACAACCCTTTCAAAAATAATAAGGAAGGTTTCAGGGAAGAAATCTATGCATATGGCATGCGCAATCCATGGAGATTTAGTTTTGATAGGGCAACAGGAATGCTTTGGGCCGGAGACGTTGGTCAGAATAAGATCGAGGAAATAGATATTATAGAAAATGGTGGAAATTATGGTTGGCGTGTTATGGAAGCGGATGAATGTTTCCAATCGAGCGATTGCAATAAGGCGGGACTAGTTTCGCCCATCACCAGCTACAAACAGGGAAGCAGCACGGGCAATTCGGTAACTGGTGGGTACGTTTGCTACGACAAAAGTTTACCGGAACTTAACGGAAAATATATTTACGGCGATTTTGTATCTGGCAACATTTGGGCTTTGACATACAGCGATAAGAAGGCTGTTAACAATGAGCTCATTGGTAAGCTTTCAGGCGGTTTATCTTCTTTTGGAGAAGATAGCAAGCACAATTTATTTCTACTTGCGTATGGCACTGGTAAGGTCTATAAATTGAGTTCCGCTCTTTAAATGCATGTTTTGGTTTTTGACCAAAATCCAAATTAATACTTCAAAACATGAATAGCTTACTCGTTGTTTTTATAGTAGTCTACTGCACAACAATAACCCTGGTTCTTTTAATGCCGAAAAGACGAATTAATAGCGTTATGCGACGCGTTGATAAAGATTTTGATCTTGAGTTTACTACGATAAACTCAAAGTATGTGTATTACAAGTTCTTGATTTTTTGGGCAGGGGTTACTGGTGGTATTATTACCCTGATAATAAAACTGCTCTTCTATTAGTTTTCTTTCCGTTCTGACAAGGATATAATCATCAATTTTTATTACTGACGGTCCAGAGATAGTTGCATTGATTACAACAGTCGAACGTAATGCGTCGCAACGATGAACCATCGAAGTTGGATAGCCGGTAACATAATAATATCTCAACAACACTTGTAGTTTTTTAATCTCTCTAAAACATGAAGCGATACTTATTTTGGTTGATGTGCTCCTTCTTCATGTCAACTTTGACTTTTGATTGCCCCGCGCAAACCACCAGCGGAAAACAGGTTGTGTACAAGACGCGTAAAATGCTGCTACGCGATGAAGGATTGTCTCAACTAAGTTTTATTGATATTGCCAATCCTACTGCAAATTGGTTTGTATCTGTGCCTGCCGGCCGCGACATCCAGCTGGTAGGAGACAACCGCGTTTTAATAGGTACGGGGAAGGGCTACGAGGAGCGACAGACCTCCACCGGCAGCAAAGTATATGAAGATACTTCCTTTGCCGGCACCATTACAGCGCGACGACTTCGAAATGGTAATACACTGCTTGGAGGGCTGAACTGGCAAGGAAAACAAGGGATTGTATTGATTGAAATTAACCGCACCGGTAAAACACTGCGAACCATCGTTTATCCAGGCTTTGATTACCTGCGACTTGTTCGCGAAACTGCCTCAGGCACTTTTATGGTCACCTCTAATAATGTTGTTTTTGAGGGAAATGACAAAGGCGAAATTATCTGGAAGGCCGCTGTTACAGGTCTGCCTCAACCGCATGCTTGGCAAGCTGTAAGACTAAGCAACGGGCAAACAGTTGTCAGCAGCGGTTATGCAAAAAACTTTCAAATTGTTGGAAAGGATGGAAAATTGCTTGATACTATCACCGGGCCTGCTGAGGTTCATCCTCATTTTTATGCAGGATTTCAAATTCTTGCAAATGGTAATTATGTGGTAGCGAACTGGCAAGGGCACGGGGTAAAACAGGGAGGCAGTGGCACCCAAATTCTGGAATACACACCCAAAGGCAAACTGGTCTGGTCGTGGAAACAGGATCCAGCAAAATTTTCTTCCATACAAGGAGTGATTGTGTTAGATGAGCTAGATCTATCACGATTGTATGTAGAAGATGCAAACGGAAAACTTGCTCCAACCAGGCTTAAACAATAGCATCAGCTAAAAAGAAACAGACGTTAGTGTTAGCCTTATCGTTTGTATCTTGAAATCTTTCCCGTCAGATAAATTACCATTACTTCTCAGCTTATGACAGATAAAAGCTCTTTGGTCTATAACATAAAGGTCAACGAATTTGAATTTTCTTTTACAGAAGAACAGCTTGCTGCAATAGACCTGGTACAAAAGTCTCCAACAGTTTTTAACCTTCTTACAAATCACCAATCGGTAAATGCTACTTTGATTAAAGCAGACGACTCTGCGAAAAAGCAAACTCTAGAAATAGAGGGCGAAATCTTTGACATACTGATCAAAGATGAACTGGACGTAATGCTGGATAAAATGGGATTTAGTGCAGTTGCCGGCAAACAAATAAAAGAGATTAAAGCACCCATGCCGGGGCTGGTACTTGAAATTGCGGTTACTGAAGGTCAGCAAGTGCAGCAAGGTGATAAATTATTAATACTGGTCGCAATGAAAATGGAAAATAGTATTGCGATACCAACGGCAGCAACTATTAAGCGCATTGTTGTAAGTGCAGGCGAGGCGGTTGAGAAAGGGCAGGTGTTGGTGGAATTGGAATAGGAGATAATGAATAATGAGAAATGAATAATGAATAATAGAAGGGTTTTCATAATTACCATTTACTAATGAAAAAGATCTTAGTTGCTAATAGGGGAGAAATTGCACTGCGCATTATGCGAACCATTCGCAAGATGGGGATTCAATCTGTGGCAGTTTTTTCAGAAGCGGACAGAAATTCTCCGCATGTTTTATTTGCAGATGAGGCAGTGTGTTTAGGTGCAGCGCCTTCCACTGACTCATATTTAAATGCTGATAAGATCATTGCTTTTAGTAAAGAATTGGATGTTGAAGGTATTCATCCAGGTTACGGCTTTTTAAGCGAGAATGCAGAATTTGCCCAAAAGGTGCAGGAGGCTGGAATAACATTCATTGGTCCGGGTGCTGAGGCAATGCGTGTAATGGGTTCTAAGCTGGCAGCAAAAGAATGTGTAAAAGGTTATAACATTCCAATGGTGCCCGGTATTGATAAAGCAATAGGCGACATTACAGTGGCAAAAGAAACCGCAAACGAAATAGGATATCCCATTCTTATCAAAGCCTCTGCAGGAGGTGGTGGAAAAGGAATGCGCGTGGTTGAGAAGGAAGCAGATTTTGAAGAACAAATGCAACGCGCCATTAGCGAAGCCGAAGCATCTTTTGGAGATGGATCTGTGTTTATTGAAAAATATGTGACTTCACCCCGGCACATCGAAATACAAGTACTGGCCGATAATTATGGAAACACGGTTCACCTATTTGAACGCGAGTGCAGCATCCAACGCCGTCATCAAAAAGTAGTTGAAGAATCTCCTTCAGTTATACTAACTCCTGAAATAAGGAAGAAAATGGGTGAAGCTGCGGTGATGGTAGCAAAAGCGTGTAACTATACAAGTACCGGTACCGTCGAGTTTCTAATGGATGACCAACTAAACTTCTATTTCCTTGAGATGAACACAAGGTTGCAGGTAGAACATCCTGTAACAGAAATGATCACAGGCATCGACCTTGTAGAAGAACAAATAAAAATTGCCCGAGGTGAGCCATTAGGATTTACGCAAGAGGATCTTACTATCAACGGTCACTCAGTAGAGCTGAGAGTCTATGCAGAAGATCCGCTCAATAATTTCCTGCCGTCTATCGGCACTCTTTCTACTTATAGAAAACCTCAGGGAGACGGCGTGCGTGTAGACGACGGGTACGAAGAAGGCATGGCTATTCCCATCTACTACGACCCTATGATCGCGAAGCTTGTCACTCACGGAAAGGATCGTACCGAAGCTATTCAGAAGATGAAAGCCGCGATAAAAGATTTTAAAATACAAGGCTTGTCAACAACCCTTCCCTTTGGCACTTTTGTTTTTGAACACGATGCTTTTCTT
This sequence comes from Segetibacter aerophilus, assembly GCF_007991655.1. Taxonomy (GTDB): domain Bacteria; phylum Bacteroidota; class Bacteroidia; order Chitinophagales; family Chitinophagaceae; genus Segetibacter; species Segetibacter aerophilus. The sequence continues at coordinate 25,238 of NZ_BJYT01000027.1, read as the reverse complement.
TCGGGCAAGTTTGATACCCATTTTGTAAAAAGTTATTACACACCCGACCTGCTAAAAGCAAAGCAAAAAGCAAGTGCCGAAGCGGCCGCACGGATCGCTCTGAAGTATTGGTTAGATCAGCAGAAGATCATAAAAGCAGTAGAGCATAAGACAACCAATTGGAAAAGAAGATTAGCTTAAAAAAAAAAATGTACAATAATTGTCCAAACTGTAGCGCTACCATTAACGTCGTTGCGTCGCACTCTTGTACAGGCTTTTCTCCATTTGGCAAATCGAATAATTATGCTCAAAAGGTTTAAAACAAAAAATTAGTGTGCCGCATATACCCATCCTGCTCCTAAGGACGAAGGACTGAGGAGCAGGTCAAAACTTACTACCAATGAAATCGAAGACAGAAATATTAAAGGAAAAAATCGAAAAAGGTAAGCTTGGCGGCGGCAAAGCTCGGATTGATACGCAGCATAAGAAAGGAAAACTGACAGCAAGAGAGCGGATTAACTTATTGATGGATCCCGGTTCGTTTGAAGAAATTGGCGCTTTGGTTTTACACCGCACCAAAGATTTTGGTATGGAAAAACAGCAGTACTACGGCGACGGGGTTATCACCGGTTATGGTACTGTCAACGGTAGGCTCATCTATGTTTTTGCTCAAGATTTTACCGTGTTTGGCGGAGCACTTTCTGAAACGCATGCCGAAAAGATTTGTAAGATTATGGACATGGCTGTGAAAGGAGGAGCGCCCATGATTGGCCTAAATGATTCCGGCGGTGCAAGAATCCAGGAAGGCGTGCGTTCGCTTGGTGGATACGCTGATATTTTTTATCGCAATGTTCAGTCGTCGGGAGTTATTCCTCAAATCTCCGCTATCATGGGACCTTGTGCCGGCGGCGCCGTTTATTCTCCTGCCATGACCGATTTTACCATCATGGTCGAACATACCAGCTACATGTTTGTAACTGGGCCGAATGTGGTAAAAACAGTCACACACGAAACGGTAAGTTCTGAAGAGCTTGGGGGAGCCTCGACTCATTCAACCAAATCAGGTGTCACTCATCTAACCGCTCTAAACGACATGGATTGTATAGCACAGCTAAAAAAGCTGTTGAGCTATATGCCCCAGAACTGTGAAGATCCAACTTTAAAAATTCCCTATACGTTGGGCGATGAGACAAGGGAAGTATTAGAGACAATCATTCCTGAAAGCACTAACCAACCGTACGATATAAAAGAAGTCATTTCCGGTATTTGTGATGCAGACTCATTTTTTGAAATTCATGGTTCTTATGCTGAAAACATAGTGGTAGGTTTTGCCCGCCTTGCGGGAAGAAGTATTGGCATTGTTGCCAATCAACCTATGCGCCTGGCAGGGGTGCTCGACATTGACAGCTCAAAAAAAGGCGCCCGTTTTACCCGCTTCTGCGACTGTTTTAATATACCCCTGCTTGTATTGGTTGATGTACCAGGTTTCCTACCGGGAACCGACCAGGAATGGAATGGAATTATCACCAACGGGGCTAAGCTGCTGTATGCATTAAGCGAAGCTACCGTACCAAGAATAACGGTAATCACACGCAAAGCATACGGCGGAGCCTACGATGTAATGAATTCAAAACACATCGGAGCCGATATGAACTATGCCTGGCCGACAGCAGAAATTGCAGTGATGGGTGCTAAAGGTGCCAGTGAAATTATTTTCAAAAAAGAAATCTCCGAGGCAGAAGATCCCGCACAAAAATTATTGGAAAAAGAAGCAGAGTACGCTGAAAAATTTGCTACCCCATATCTTGCTGCAGAGCGCGGATTTATCGATGAGGTAATCGAACCAAAAGATACCCGCAAGAAACTAATTAAAGCATTCGCCATGCTTGAGAATAAAGTCGTGAAACGGCAAAGAAAAAAACACGGCAATATTCCCTTATAGGTATTAATTCTTCTTAAGTGTCTGATCAGACGTACAGCTTTGCTTTTTCCTCGTCTTGGGAAATACATTTTTAAGGAGAAAAGACGAAAATTGCGAGAGCCCGAAAATATTGCCCGTTTTTTCAGTACCTAATTATGAGGTACGATTAAGATAATTTTAAGAATTACCGCTTATACTTTCCACTCCACATATCGTCTAATTTCTAAAGGGGGAAAAGAACAAATTAAGCCGTTGAAAGTTTCTGGACACAAATTTCAAAAAGCTTCAATAGTTGTAAATCTCCCCGGACGTGCCACCCTCATTTCAAGGTAAATTGATAGTAGAAAAAGTACAAGAATAAATTCAAGTAAAACACCGAAAGGCAGTTAGTGTTATTGCTTAAAAGAGAAAAAGGAGGATTATTTTCTGTACAACTATTCGAACACTAATGTTAACAATGAGGCTTTAAATATTATTTATCAACATGATTGGTTTGATGCATCGAAAACAGCAAAAGAAGCATCTTCATATATAGCTTTTAATGTTTCTGAAAACCCTGGTGTCGCTCATGGAATTAAAATTTTCCTGACCGATTTAGGGTAGTCAAAACGTCTAGCCCGAACTCTTTAATCTAATGAATGAAAACACCTTTACTCAAACACTTGAATAACCATTATTCCCATTTCTCAGTATCAGAAGGTCTTGAATTACCAGAAAGTATCAGACAATGCGTCGAAGAAACGATCGCAGCCAATCCTTCAAACTGTTTAGATCCCATAAAAGCCAAAGGTCATTGCTTAAGAATAAGTGATCTTTTGATGTTGAATTTAGCAGAACAAGGAAAAAAGCCTTTTGTAGATTGTAAAATAATTCATACGAAAAAACCTTACCCTCATTTTTGGATATATGTCGATGGTTGGCACATAGACTTAACGGCAAGGCAGTTCGATCCAAATGCGCCATGCCCCAAAATCTGGAAGGACGAAGATTGCAATCTAAGCAGCCTCTACTCAGTTGAAAGAGGAAGAGGTACCGTTCTTTTTAAATTGGTTCCTTTCATGCGAAAAAGTGCTCCTGCTTATTCGATTTCTTTTATCAGCCGAATTGCAAAGCGAGGTTTGAGAAACCAATATTATGATTTGAAGAGTTTCCTCATGGATTTCTTAGGAACCCGGCGCAAACAAGAAGACTCTATTTTTAGCTGATTAAAATTGATTGCACCTTAGCTAAGAGAGTTTTTAGTACAGTGTTGAACTGCACTAGAAACTTGTAGACCCGACCGGACTCGAACCGGTGACCTCTTCCATGTCAAGGAAGCACTCTAACCAACTGAGCTACGGATCTGTAGAACGGGCACAATAGTACTTGAATTTGCTTTGAAAAAAAAGTTCAAGTTGTTGCGAGGCTAAAATATTTTGCTGTTCCTCTCGGCTAGTTGTACTTCTTCATTATCGCGAATGATCTTGAGCGCACTGCTGACCGGGCGCGAGAAAATGCTGTTTAGACCTACTATTACTCCATCCACCTTATCCTCCTCAATGTACTTGCGTAAAGCTTCGGAACGGTGAACCGACCAGGTGTAAATTTTTGAAAAAGGTCCTGTAGTGTCCCTAATTGGTGCTGCCTTCTGCATCGACTCGTGAAATTCTTCGTTTAACGGTATCAAAGTAATGCCGTTGCCATACCAGCATTGTGTTGCACCTATTTTTTTAAAGAATGCTGCAACCTCTGCGGGGTCGTCTTCCTCATCAATCGCGATTCCTTCACATTCGTTTAATAGCGGAACGATCTCAGCGAAAATATGAGCCTTATCAATTTTAGCCGTAGAATATATACGCGGTAAATCCTTTGGAAGGGTACTGTTAATGATATCACGAACGCCTTTGAATGGCTCCGACGTTTTTACATCAAAAATGATGATCGACAATTGCCTCTTATACTTCTTTTCTGCCCGTGGTATATAGTTCAGCCATTCCAGCAAATCTGTCTTAGTAAGACCTTCGTGGCTGATCCACCATTTTTTGTCGTCGTCTGCCCACAAGTCACATTCAATTCCATTCACTTTTTGCTTGAGGGCCTTATTGATCTTTTCAATGTCGTTACAGCCGTGGCCAATCAGGTAAAAGTTTCGGGATACCGTAGGCGGAGTTGTTGAATCCAATAGTATGATTGTTTTTAAGGTGAAAAATCAAAACAACGATAATTATGATGTTTAACGTTCTTACTTAAAAAACAGTTCCATCCCTACTTGTTACTTCAAAAGCACCCTACTTCCTTCAAAAAAGGAACCTCTTTATGTTTAAATACTCCAAACTGTTTTTTCATCCCTTTATTTTGCCGTTCATCACTTTGCGTAATTTTTCCGTTTGAGGCTTTTTCTTCTAAAAACCTTGCTAGTATTGACTTTCGTGCTATAACTACTAATGCCGGATGCCTGCTACTAAAAAAAATTAGGTACTTTATATTGCATAGTACTAGAAAAAGCTGCATCTTTGTATAGTTGATGGAGAAATTGAGAGCGGAAGGGAAGTGAGGAAAAAGAATCGGAAGTCGGAAATCGAAAGTCGCGAGTAGAATTGGAGTGTTAAATCGCGATTAAGTATGACCACAACTAGCGATTGACGATTAACGACTAGCGGCGAAAGCAGGAGCAGAACCAACAGATACAAGTACAACTGAGTGACACAACGATGATCAACAAAGAGAAATAGTAGAACCAGAAAAAATTTAATAATAAAAAGACTTGCCCTAAGACTAAAAGGGAAGTCGCAAAAAACTCCGGTTATGAATATTGATAACACACAGAGCCAGATGCGGAAGGGGGTATTGGAGTTTTGCATTCTGTCCATCATTCGCCAGGGGGAAGCTTACCCTAGTGATATCGTGGAGAAGATGAAAGCTGCCAACCTAAACATTTTGGAAGGAACACTTTACCCATTACTAACAAGACTTAAAAACGCAGATTTCCTTATGTATAGGTGGGTAGAAAGCAACAGTGGTCCTCCCCGCAAATATTTTAGCATGACAGAAAAAGGTCTTGCTTTTTATCGGGAGCTCGAAGACACCTGGAACGAATTGGCCAACGCTGTAAACACGTTGACCGCAAGAGTTGAAAAATCAAATATTTCTGAAAACCAACTTTAACCAACCACGCTAACTACAACGCATCCGCATTGTAACGCACAAAAATAGAATTATGAAAAAGGTAATTAACATAAACTTTCAAGGCAGGGTAATACCAATTGAGGAGACTGCCTATGATATGCTCACGAGGTATGTCGAAAGCCTCCGGTTGTTTTTTGCTAACGAGGAGGGCAAAGACGAAATTATAAATGATATCGAGGGACGTATAGCGGAGCTTTTTGGCGAAACCTTGAAAAAAGGTAGTATTTGCATAACTGACGCTGACGTAAATACCATTATCAATAGCATGGGCCGCCCTGAAGATTTTGAGGCTGACGAAGAGAAAGTACATACTAAACTAGGTGCGGAAAGTCGTGGCAACTATTCTTACGGTCAAAGCGGAACTACCGGTAGGGGCAGATTGTATCGCGACGAAAACCATAAAGTATTAGGCGGCGTGTGTAGCGGTATCGCTAACTACTTTTCGATAGATCCGATTGTTATCAGAATATTATTCATAGTATTTATCGGCATCACATTTATTCCGTACCTGATATTATGGGTAGCAGTACCAAGCAGCTCTTCTTTACAGATCGGTTCTCAAAGAAAGCGCTTGTTTAGAGACACAGAAACAAAAATAATTGCCGGTGTATGTAGCGGCCTTGCACAATACTTCAATGTGCAGTTGTGGGTACCTCGTGTATTGTTTCTGATACCCTTCTTTTCTTTTGTTTTTCGTTGGGGCCATTGGGGATGGTGGGATTTTCCTCACTTTCTAAGCTTTTCTTTCAGCCCAGGGTCAATATTCGTTTACATCATTTTGTGGCTGATTTTGCCAGAGGCTAAAACTGCGGCAGACAAACTGGAAATGAAAGGCGAGAAAGTTGATTTGAACAACATAAAAAGTACTATACAGGGAGACCTGGAAGGTTTTAAAGATCGGGCTCAGCAGTTTGGTAGCGAATTGAAGGACCGCGCTCAATCGATGGGAGAAGAGTTGAGTAGCGCAGGTAGAAAGTTCGGAGCAGAGGCCAGCGCTGTAGGAAGAAGAACAGGCGGTGGAGTTGGTCATGTAATAAAAGTGATCATCAAGATTTTCGTCTACTTCTTTGTGGGTTGTTTTCTTCTTGCCATCGTAGGTAGCTTGTTTGGGTTGGGCGTTGTTTTAACCGGTCTCTTACCAGCGTATTCGTACGTCCTTGACAGCAATTACCAGGAAGTATTAGCGTGGTGCTCACTTATTTTCTTCATCTGGGTACCTGTTATTGCAATTGTAACCTGGATTATTAGAAAGCTTACCGGTAAAAAAGGTAACAGTGGTATCATCAGGTTAACCTTTCTTTCATTTTGGATCTTAGGCGTCATCTGTTTTGTAAACCTGGTAATTTCAATTAGCAGCGAATTCAGATACAGGAACTATCCTACAGAACAAAGAGTCGCTTTACCTAATCCTAACGTCAACAAGCTCGAAATAAAGGCGGCGGCATTTGGCAAGTACTATAGCCAGAACTGGCTAAGACTAGAACCTTTTGCATCTGTTGATGATGACACTGTATATGTGAGAAACGTGAGGTTAAGAATTATCAAATCGACTTCAGACAGTTTCCAGGTGTTTATGGTCAAGATGGCAAACGGAAGCAGTAAAGACGAGGCTGAAAAAACAGTATCCCGTATCAACTATAATGTCGCTCAGAAAGACAGTTTCCTTTTATTAGACAAAGGTTTGCCAATTACCAAGCAAGGCAAATTTAGAAACCAACAGGTGATTGTAACTGTGGCTGTTCCGGTGGGTAAAAGAATATACGTGAATGATAATGTAGGATGGGGTAACGATGTTAGGGTGAATATGGGACGTGACAATGATTTCTGGGATTGGGAAAATAATATGGAATCTGTTTCATTGCGTTGGGATCACAATGTTGAATATGTGATGACAGCTAAAGGATTGGAAAGAGTTGACAAGAGCAGGGGTGAAGATGAGGATAACAATGACAATGAAAACGACAACGACAACAGCAACGAAACGATAGAGCAGTTCAGAAAAAGCAAAGAGCAAATGGAGCGTGAGAAAGAGCAAAAGCTTAAAGAATTGCAGGAGATAGATAGGGAGTTGCAAAAAACCGATAGCACCTTTAGCGACAGTACAAGGTATCGTTATAGAAGGTCAACACCAGAAGCTCCGACAACTCCTCAAACAAAAAAGCCAAAACGGACTGATATAGCAAGCACAGATGTTGCGGAACCAAGCGACATGCTGATGATAAAGTTCGCACTATAAAATAGGTTGAAGTTGGGAAAAAGGGCTCAGCCGCACGTATTGGGCAGAGCCCTCCCTCTTTTAAAACTTCCTGCTTTTCAGGAAGTTTTTTTGTTTACCGCACATGAGCTTCTCCTGGCAGTGTTGTGTTACTTACTTGTACTTATGTTTTTTAATTAGCAGTCTTTTACTTAAGTATCATAGGGGTTGTCTTTCTTAAATAAAGACAGCTAGCCTGCCAACTTTTACTTTGAGGGTTTTTAAAACAATTTTTGTTGTTTCGTAAAGTTGCCTTGAATCTTCCTTAATTGTCGACTGTAAGCTTGCCTATATTCTTAATGCGAATTGAAGACTTGATTGGTGACAAAAGAAAAGGCAGTTGAAGTGAGTGACACAACGATGTCGAGGAAGTTTATACTGTGGCGGCAAATAATAGTTCTTTTTTAAAACCTAGTTTTGCGCAAGAAAGAATTAAAACACAATTTTTATGTTGCAGGAAAAATCATCGAAAAATGCTTTAAAGCCGGGTTCTGTAGTGGCTCTGATACCTGCCAGGTATGCAGCTACCAGGTTTCCTGGCAAGTTGATGCAGCAATTGGGAGATAAAACTGTTATCCTGCATACACATGATAATACTGTTGCAACTGGTTTGTTTGATGAAGTGATTGTTGCTACCGACAGCGACATTATTTATAAAGAGATCACGGGAAATGGTGGCAAGGCTGTGATGAGCAGAAAAACGCATGAAAGCGGCAGCGACCGGATTGCTGAAGCTGTAGCCGAACTTGACATTGATATAGTTGTGAACGTTCAAGGCGATGAGCCGTTCGTGCAAAAAGAACCGTTGGAAAAGTTGCTGAACGTTTTTAAGGGTAAAGAAGGTGAAAGCGTTCAAGTCGCTTCGTTGATGCAGGAACTAAAGGATCAAAAATTAATCGAAGACCCGAATTACGTAAAGGTTGCAGTAGACCTAAATATGAATGCGATCTTCTTTAGTAGATCGGTGATTCCTTATCCTCGGGATAAGCAGGCCGCGATGACGTATTATGAACATATCGGAGTATATGCTTTTAGAAAACAGGCCTTGATAAGTTTTACCAATTGGCCGATGACACCTTTGGAGCAGGCTGAAAGAATTGAATGCCTGAGATACCTTGAACATGGAGTGCCGTTAAAAATGATTGTAACAGAATATATGGGCGTTGAAATCGACACTCCGGAAGATTTGATAAAGGCCTCGCAACTTCTCTAGTCTCCTAATTGATCTATTATTTTTTCTATCCTGTCAGACACGCTGTCTATTTCACCATTGTATTTGTCGGTACCCTCAGCTATCGATTTATACATTAGTTCTGTTTGTCGTACCCGAAGTCCTGCGTATTCATTCAACAGCTTTCTTTTTCGTTTGTATTCGCTGCTCAAACTATAAGCACCCGTTTTTGAAATCTCTTCCTGGAAGTGCTTCCATTGAGGCAAGGCACTATCCCGAATAACCGATACCGCATCATTGTTTGATTGAGCAGACTGCAAGTGCTGCATTTGCGCCATTGCCTTTACTTCAATCTGGTTAAGCTTCATCACCTCACGCTCAAATCTAAGCGAGTCGTTTCTTCCATGAACTCGCAGATAAAAATAAACGATTAGTGTGGTTAGCAGTAAGACTTCTATCGAGATCCTTGTGCCGCCGGCTCTGGCGAGCTCCCTGTTGAAATGGAAGAAATAGAACAGGTAGCCGGTAATCAAGCCTGCAACAAATCCACCAATCAAAGAAGCATTGTCGTTACCGCCGCGGAAGGATACGACGATGTTGAAAACAACGTATGCTACGGCTCCAACTAGCCATAGGGGTGAGAATTTTTTGTTAACGTAGGGTGTAGTTACAAAAGCGATCAAAACGCCGTACATTCCGAAAATAGCGCCTGTTGCCCCCGCAGCAACTCCTTCAGGCGTCCAAATAATACTGATTAAACTTGCCAGTACACCGACCGTAAGATAAGCAATCAGGTATTTTAATTTACCCAGGATTGACTCGACCATCAAACCAATGAAGTAGAGGCCAACCAGGTTTACCAGCAGGGGCAGAATGCCGATGTGCACAAAAATGTTTGTTATCAGTCGCCACCATTCTCCGCCCGTAACATTGAACTTAACGTTTCCGCCCCACTTAATAATATCGGTGGCTGCGGGCTCTACAAGGTTTACACCTCGTATAGCCATCCCAATAAAAACCAGCACGTTCACAGCAATTAAAAAGAAGGTCATGCCGTGATCCTTTGTTCCAAAAGTCACCTTCTCACCTGTAACCCGGTTCCCCGATTTCAGTTGCTTTAAAGTTTCTTCACGTAGCGTATTTGCGGCCCGCTGTAGTTGGTCGCTTTTCCAGTTAGCCTTAATTTTTCTAAATTTTGGCAGCAGCAGCTCTTCTATATTTTTTTGATTGCGCCCGGCCTCATACAGCTCGAGGCTTTCACTGCGGCTTCTGAAGATAATCTCGTTATTTTCTATTGATATTTTTATGATCTCTTCGCTAAGTGTCCAGTGTGTAGGTGTGGTAGCGGTAAATTTGTTTTCGTCAACAACAAGGTATTCCCATTCAAGTTCTTTGCAAGCTTGTTGTACAATGCTAAAAATCTCCCAGTTATTCAATCCTTCAGCAGGTACCCTTTTCTCAAACTGTGTTTTCCATCCAAAAGCCATATCTCTTAAAATTTTCTATCAGAAGTAAAAATCTGCTAATGCCCGTCAAAGTATTTAAATAGTGGATAAGTAACAAGCCTAAAGCCTCTATTAACAAAGATGTAATTTCGTGCCACTAAAATTTAAAACATGAGTAAGTTTCGAAATTTTAAAATGGTCGATTACGTTATATATGGCAGAGGCAGTTTTAACCAGTTAGATGAAATTTTGGCTTCAAATCGTAAGGCTGGTGCTCCAATGATTTTCCTGGTTGACCATTTTTTTGAGGGTAAACCTTTAGCAGGCAGAATTCCGGTACAAGGTAATGATAAAGTAATATTTACTGATGTAACATACGAGCCAAAAACAACTTACGTTGATAAAATAGCAGGTGATCTGAAACAAGAGTTTGGAGTCGTAAGTGGAATTATTGGAATAGGTGGTGGATCAACGATGGACCTTGCAAAGGCTCTCAGCCTAATGATGACTAACCCGGGTTCATCAGCAGATTACCAGGGATGGGACCTTGTAAAGTTTCCCGGTGTTTACAAAGCGGGCATACCGACACTAAGCGGAACAGGTGCAGAGGTTTCAAGAACTACGGTATTGACGGGCCCTACTCGAAAATTAGGAATGAACAGCGACTTCACTCCTTTCAACCAAATTGTACTAGATCCTGAATTGATAGCAAATGCTCCCAATAACCAGCGCTTTTACACAGGGATGGATTGTTATATCCATTGTATCGAAAGTTTGCAGGGAACTTACCTAAATGAGTTTAGCAAAAGCTATGGTGAAAAAGCTTTACAGCTTTGCCAGGAGATATTTCTTGAGAAAGATACTTGGGATAATGAAAGCGACGATAAGCTGATGATGGCTAGCTACGCCGGTGGAATGAGTATCGCGTATAGCCAGGTTGGTGTGGCACATGCAGTAAGTTATGGCCTTTCTTTTTTGCTGGGAACAAAGCATGGCGTAGGAAATTGCATCGTGATGAGTCATCTCGAAGAATATTACCCTGAAGGAACTGCAGAATTTAAAAAAATGGTGGAGAAAAGTAACGTAGAGATACCTGAAGGCATTTGCAAAGGGCTAACAGACGAGCAATTTGATGCCATGATAAATGTAAGCATGGGCATGAAGCCACTTTGGGAAAACGCGCTTGGAAGAGATTGGGAAAAAATAATGACAAGAGAAAAACTAAGAGGCTTATACGAAAAGCTCTAGTTGCAAAACGGCTCCAAAAACATTAAAAGCCACGTTCCAGTGGCTTTTGATGTTTTTATGAGAAAAAATTATTCTTCCTCAATTATCTTTTTCACCTCATCTATGATCTCACCTTTGGTAATGGGTATTCCCATTATCTTGTTATAACCTTTGGCATCTATCAAGAACTTGTCCCTGATAATTTTAATTAACTGGCCGTTGTTTATTTCGGGGATTAATACGTGTTCATAGTTCTTCAAAATGTCTCCAAGGTTTTTTGGAAAAGGCCGCACATAACGTAAGTGTGCATGAGCAACTTCGTATCCTTCAGCGAGCAATTCATTCACGGCACTTTTGATAGCGCCATACGTACTTCCCCAACCTAAGATTAGCACCTTGCCTTTTTCCAGTCCGTTGTCTAACTTCTGTTCAGGAATGAACTGAGCTATTTTCTCAACTTTCTCTTCTCTTATTTTCACCATCAGTTGGTGGTTGTCGGGATCGTAGCTGACATTACCCGTTATATTTTGCTTTTCAATACCACCCACCCGATGTTCCAAACCGGCAGTTCCGGGAATAGCCCAGGGACGAACTAGTTTCTCGTCGCGCAGGTAGGGCTGAAATTTTTCTTCATGGTCCCCAAGCTCTGTCTTAAACTTCACCTCAATCTTGTGCAAATCATCACTCTTTGGAAACTTCCACGGTTCAGAACCATTTGCAATAAAACCATCGCTTAGCAAAATAACAGGCGTCATATGTTGAACTGCAATTCTTACCGCTTCGTACACAGCGCCGAAACAGTCACTCGGCGTAGACGCTGAAATAACAGGCATCGGACTTTCCCCATTTCTGCCGTAGTATGCCTGTAGCAAATCACTTTGTTCGGTTTTTGTTGGCAGGCCGGTAGACGGTCCACCCCTTTGAACGTTTATGATCAATAAAGGAATTTCGAGCATAATTGCTAGTCCCATGGCTTCAGCCTTCAAGGCCATGCCCGGTCCTGATGTGGTGGTCACACCTAAAGAGCCTCCATAACTCGCTCCAATTGCTGACGTAATCGCAGCGATCTCATCCTCCGCCTGGAAAGTTTTAATTCCAAACGCCTTATGCTTGCTTAATTCATGCAAAATGTCGGAAGCGGGGGTAATAGGGTATGAACCTAAAAATAGTTGCAAACCACTTTTTTGGCTGGCCGCAATTAATCCATAGCTCAACGCCTGGTTACCCATGATGTTGCGGTAGTTACCCTTCACCATCCTGGCTTTCTCAACACTAAAACGGGTTGTGAAAGTTTCGGTAGTATCAGCGTAATTATAGCCAGCTTGAAGTGCCTTAATGTTACTCTGCAAAATGGTGTCTTTCTTGCCAAACTTCTCTGTTAAAAAGTTGATGGTGTTGTCCATGTTGCGGTTATACATCCAGTACAAAAAGCCGAGTACGAACATGTTCTTTGCACGGTCTTTTTCTTTCGTACCCATTTCGAAATCTTTCAGTGCTTCACGGGTAAGTTTAGTCACATCTATTTTTATGACTTCATAATTGGTCAGGCTTTCATCTTCAAGTGGGTTTATCCCGTCAGGATAGTTGGCAAGTCTCAAATTTCTTGCATCAAAACCATCGGTATTGACTATTATTTTCCCGCCCTTTTTTAGGTTTTTTACATTTACTTTCAAAGCCGCCGCATTCATTGCCACCAGTACATCACAATCATCGCCCGGCGTAAAAATTCTGTTGCTGCTAAAGTGTAATTGAAAGCCACTCACACCCGGTAGAGTACCTATTGGCGCACGTATCTCAGCAGGGAAATCGGGAAAGGTGGCAAGATCAATACCGAGCATCGCGGTGTTGTTGGTAAACTGGCTTCCAGTCAACTGCATTCCATCTCCGCTATCGCCTGCAAACTTTATAACTACGTCCTGTAAAACTTCTTCTGTAGTAATCATTTTTAAAACTTATTGTCGTACAATTTAAGCAATTTTACAAAAGTACTACAACTAAGAGTAGCATTAAAAGTGATTTTAAACGGCCCTCAAAAGTGGGTTTGACTAGCTGAAAAAGAGCCTAAACACGCTAACTTTTTCAATACGATAACAAGGACTTATTTATATTTGTTATTGAATTTTACTAAAACAAAAATCAATAGAAATGGCACTTTTTAAATCAGGAAATCCGACGTTATCAGCGAAGATTTTTAATACAACGGTCTCAGATCAGCAACAAGGTGTGATGACTGCGCGGGGAGCAATGAACAAGTTTGGTTTTCTTTTTTTAATGGTTATTGCCGGCGCCGCTTTTACATGGCACTTATACTACCAGGGCAAGGCTCAAACCATGATGCCCCTAATGATGGTGGGCGTTTTTGGAGGCTTAATTACCGCTCTTGTTATTAGCTTTAAGCAAACGTGGGCACCTTACCTGGCGCCACTATACGGCTTGCTCGAAGGTCTTTTTATCGGGGCTATTTCCGCAATAGTAAACGAAATGTTTGCGAAGAAGTACCCGGGAATTGTGATTCAGTCTGTAGGGCTAACACTTGGGGTGGCTGTAGCAATGTTCTTGTTGTACAACTTCCGCATCATCAGGCCAACTCAAAGGTTTAAATCTATTCTTTTGACGGCAACTGCGGGTATCGCTATTTTTTACCTCATCACGTGGATTGTAAGTATGTTCGGAGTTCGCATGGACTTCATGATGATGGGCAACGGAAGCATGCTTGGAATAGGTATCAGCCTGTTTGTGGTGGCCATTGCAGCCTTAAACCTGATCATAGATTTTGACATGATAGAACAAGGTGCAGAAATGGGCGCTCCTAAATACATGGAATGGTATTGCGCGTTTGCACTGATGGTTACTATCGTATGGTTGTATGTCGAGATGCTTAAGTTGTTAAGCAGACTTGGTAGCAGAGACTAGTATCGAAAAAAATTAAAAGTTTTTATAGCCGGACCTGTTAAAGGTTCGGCTTTTCTTTTATTTGGATTCAAGCACTAGTGTATATTTTCTGCTTTTGTTGCGTCGCACCCTTGTACTTTTAATGATTCTATTAGGCTTTCTGAAAAAGCGGAAAAGTTCTGCTAGCAATATTTTAGGCGAAACCGGTCAAACTCTTTGCCTTATAACGGAGAAATCTTTAAACTTTTCTTCTTTCACTTCTTCGGAAATTACTTCTGATACATTTGCTCTTTCCGGACCAGTTCTGCACCAAGTGGCAAACGCTTGCAATTGATCTTGGCTTCCTGTTACAACGGCTTCCACATCACCTTCATTTGTGTTTTTTATCCATCCCGTTATACCTAGTTCGTTGGCGATTTCTTTTGCTGTAGCCCTGTAAAAGACGCCCTGCACTTTTCCTTTTATTAGCAGATGTAGTGTTGGCATAATCGTGTTTTAAAATAATATTTATCTTATCCCTCCACAACTCAAATTTAAAAAATAAAAGAGGTTGGTACTGTTACTTGTTCCATTTCTTTTATCGGTATTCTTTCGTTTAGACAGTTGACCATTTCAAGCAAGCAACTGTAAATACTTTCTAACGTCTATGTTGATAGATCTTACTAGTTCTATTCATCATTATCGCTCTTCAAAATGCTGAACCTCATGCCCTATCAAAAAATTTTAGGCCTTCTTATTCTGGGTTTAATTGTCTTGCTTTCATCCCAGGCACAAAGCACAAGGCCGCTAACAAAGAGGGTTATGGTTAAGACAAATCTCTTAAACGCTTTTTTCAAAAGGCCGACACTTTCTATAGAGAAAGCGCTAACCAGCACTGTTACACTAGAAGGATCTTTTGTACAAGGAACTTTTGAGAATTTTATACTTGCTGACCACTACGACTTCAATGGATTTCTGCTAAGGACGAAAAAATATTTTACTGAACTACAATACCGTGAGGTGAACCGATACGCCGGCGTTTATCTAGGCACGTTAAAAAGAAACATAGTAAATCAAGGGACCGTAAATAACACTGGTTTTTTCGGCATTTCCTCGAGAGACTTTCATGCCAATTCGATTAGGGGAGGAGGCTCTGTAGGCTTCGCATACTTCACAAAAAGCAACATAGTTATAGACGTGCAAGGTAGCCTCGGGTATGGACGGTATATACATCCAAAACGATTGAACCCATATGACGATGCTAAGGGTTACATAGATGTGCAGGTTTGGCTTTCTGTTGGCTACTGTTTCTAATACCGTGCTTTTCTTCTTAGCACCAATCCTACTTTAAAGGAGATCGACATATAAGCATCATTGTTTCCGGGATTACCTCTCCTTGCCGGAACCAAGCCATCTAAACTCCTGTTATATAATTGTTGGGCGTTACCTGCGTTAGCGACATCGAGATATTGTCTAAAGATTTCTGCGTCGACAAAACCGGGGCTATGAGCATCGTCGAGATAATCAGTAAAGAGAATACGGTGACTAAACTCAAGCCTAAGATTGACAGCGTCAGAAGCCTCGTATCTAAGGCCAATACCTACAGGAATATTAAACTGTGTGGTCGAATATGGCTTCGAGTCTCTGTATTCAAAAAACCCCTGGCCTTCCGTACAGAGCGGCGGCAAGTCAATATAGTCGTTGTGTAATAGAGCTTGCGGTTTGAATGAAAAAATGCCGACTCCCGCAATAACGTATGGAGACCATAAAGGCGGATATTTATAGTCAAACAATAAAAGCGGGTGGAATTCGGCAAGCAGGCTAACCTCGGAAATCTTACTTCTAAAACTAAGATTTCTTACCGTCTTCGACTTCGCGTTTACTGACGTTCCATCAATGTCGCGATCTGCCGATTGAACTGCTCCCCAAGTGCCTTCTAATCTTAGTCCAAGTAGATTTTGATACATCGCTCCTGCAGAAATACTGAAGGAGGGCTTTGTGTTCTTCAACCTGATTTCGTTGACATAATAAGTCTTGTCGCTATTTGATCCTCCAATGTCTGTAATACAATTCATGGCTCCCACGCCTATTGCAAACTCGTAAGAAAAGAGGTTGTTGTAATACTGCCCTGAAGACAATTTACTAAAACACAAAAACAGTAGCGAAAACATAGAAACCAGACAATATTTCATATCAAGATTGTTAAGGGTGCCTTAGTAAGATTGTTTCGGTAAACTTTGCGTGAGACTCTGATTGTTGAACTTGAGATGTTCTTTGAAGGATAGTATTCGAAATATAATGAATAGTTTAAATGAATCAAATCATTTGGAGTTAATCAGGGGAATTAAAAAATGCAGGTGAAGTTTAATTTCTACTAAAACCTTTTTGGAACCGCCAGAGAGATTTAAAAAAAGTACAATTGAAAAGATAGCGATGAACGGAGCGCCGCAAGTGAAGCCACATCGATGACACCAACGCTTGCCTAATAATTAATTCCTAAAATTAAAATACCCCTCTTTTTGATTAAAACTTTGCAGAGATTTGTATATTCCTAAATACGATCGTTTAATATGCATAGTGTGAAAAAAGTTTTTCTGTTAGGGTTCATATCTATTTCTTCTATTGTTTACGGACAAGATCCCCTCAAGGGCTGGCATTTAAAGGATGCTACCTCCGATAGCTTTCATGGAATTAGTATAAATAAAACATACGATTTTTTAAAGGGCAGAAAGAGCAAGCCGGTAATTGTTGCTGTAATTGATAGTGGCGTTGATACAACTAACGAAGACCTTAAGAATATACTTTGGAGAAATCCCAAGGAGATTCCCGGAAATGGCAAAGACGAGGACGGTAACGGTTATGTGGATGACGTATACGGTTGGAACTTTTTAGGTGGCAAAGATGGTCGGAATGTAAAAACTGAATCAGCTGAAGCAACACGCATTTACCATCGATACAAAAGCAAGTTCGACAATAAGACTCTCGACATGGCTAGCCTGTCAGGCGACGACAAAGAGGAATATGAGCTTTGGAAACAAGCATCTAAAATAGTGATCGGTAAACCTGAAGAGCAGATGGAACTGATGTTTCTTGAGATGGCCTACAAAGCTGTTAAGAAGCATGAAAAGGTGCTACGGGATGAAATGAAAAAGGACACTTTTACTGTTGCTGACCTGGAAAAATTTACTGCGGCTACTCCGGCTGCTCAAAGAGCGAAATTGGGGTACATCAACTTTATAAAACTGACGGGTATAGATAGCGAGGATACAAATACTACCGTTTTTAAGGAGTTGGAGGAATATATTGAGGAAAAGAAGAGAGCCCAGGACGCCAAAGAAAAAGCACCAGAAAATTATCGCGCCGAGATAGTAAAAGACAACTATAAAAACATCAACGACCGCTTCTACGGTAACAGCGATGTGATGGGTCCTTCGCCTATGCACGGTACTCACGTGGCGGGAATTATCGGCGCTCAGCGAGACAACGGAATTGGTGCTGATGGGGTTGCGCAGAATGTAAAGGTTATGATGATCAGGGCGGTTCCTGATGGTGATGAATACGATAAAGACATAGCGCTGGCAATTAAATATGCAGTTGATAACGGCGCGAAAGTGATCAACATGAGTTTTGGCAAGGGCTTGTCACCAGAGAAAAATTGGGTGGACGATGCAGTTAGGTATGCTGAGTTGAAAGACGTCTTAATTATTCATGCAGCAGGAAACGATGGAGAAAACACTGATACCACCGGCAATTTCCCTAATCCCGAATTGAAGGTTTTGCATAGAAAAGCATCAAACTTCATCACAGTAGGCGCGAGCAGCGATCCGAAAGTAAGTGGCGATTATGTGGCTGATTTCAGCAACTATGGCAAGTCTACCGTCGATGTTTTTGCACCCGGCGTAAAAATATATTCTACCCTACCAGGTAAAAGCACATATGGATTTTTGAAGGGGACAAGTATGGCTTCTCCCGTTGTTGCAGGAGTGGCTGCAGTTATCCGGTCTTATTTTCCTGATCTTTCTGCAAGCCAGGTTAAGTACGTGATTGAAAAATCTGCTATCGTGGATTCTGCCCTTAAAGTAACCCGGCCCGGAACAAAAGAGACTGTTCCATTTAATGAATTAAGCACATCAGGAGGCTTGATCAATGCTTTAGCTGCGGTTAAAATAGCGACGACTTTACAGCCTGACAAAAAGGAAATTAAAAAAGAGATACTACCAAAACCTACCTTCAAAAACCTTCCGGTAAAAAAATAATATGCCTGATCTAGCTGCAGGAACCTATCCTCCTTATTTCGCGAATTATATTAACCTCGTTCATGCTGAAACAGTGGATGCAGCAGTTGAAAGGTATAGCAAAGAGATTCTCAATTTTTTCAAAAATATTCCTGCCGGGAAGGTTGATTATAAGTATGCAGAAGGAAAATGGAGCATTAAAGAAATGCTGCAACATATTATAGATACAGAAAGAATTTTCGGCTATCGCGCTCTTAGAATTTCAAGACATGATAAGACGCCGCTTCCTGGTTTTGATGAAAGCGCTTATGCCTTAGCAAGTAATGCTTCGGCGAGAAGCTGGCAAAGTTTATTAGAGGAATTTGAGGCTGTAAGAAAATCTACCGATCTTTTGTTGAAAAGCTTCACCCCCGGCCACCTCCAACAATCGGGGATAACGAATGACCATGCTAACACGACGGTTGCGATCTGCTTTGTTGTTTTTGGTCACATCCTTCACCACATAAATATTCTAAAGGAGCGGTATTTGTAGTTTTAGTTGCCGGCCATCGTCGCCCCATTCGACATCGTTGTGTCACTCACTTGTACTTTTTTATTTTTGCTCAGGGCCTATAAAACAAGTACTCCCTTCGCATCAATTACGATTTCTTTTTTTGCCTCTTTTATAGCAGCTATCTCTTCTTTGCTTTTACCTGCGTCCATCGCAAAATGCTTCAGTTGCTCAACTGATGTAATCTTCTCTTCTGCTTCCCCCGCTATCACTACGGTTTTTCCATTCAGCGCCACAGGAACTGCAAATTGGTGATCTTTCATTTTCACCATCATCTTTCCATCAGGAGACTGCACTTTTATCCAGCAACCTTCCATCGTACAAACATCGGTAACAACACCCTTTATTTTTACGTCAGCCTTCCTGCTACCTTCATTTTTACTGAGCAAAAGACTTTGTAACTGGTCAATGGTTATAGCCTTGTCAGCAGTAACTTTTTCACCGAAAGAACTTCCGGCCGTTGCGGGAACTGAAGGCGGCTGCGCAATCGAAAGTACATATGTAAGAAGGGCAACGGATACCGTGAATATTTTTTTCATAAGTGAGAATTTGTAGAATAAAGAAAGTAGCGTTTTACTGCCCAAATCTATCGATAATTTCTCTAACAGCATTTCCACTTGTTTGCTTTCATCACCGCAACCGTTGAAAGGGCCTTCCCCGTAGGGCCAACATCAGTGGCACGCAAATTATGCTGGTACAAGATCTAATAATAACAAGATACGTATGGCCAATAATTCAACAGATGATAAATTACTGTGGTATAAAGACGCAATTATTTATGAGCTTCACATTAAAGCATTTAGCGATGCCAACGGCGATGGCATAGGAGATTTCCAGGGGTTAATGACAAAGCTGGATTACCTGCAAGACCTTGGCGTAACTGCCATTTGGGTACTTCCATTTTATCCATCTCCGCTAAAAGACGACGGATACGATATCGCCGATTATTACAACATCAATCCGCGCTATGGAAATATAAAGCAGTTTAAAGAGTTTATGGCTGAAGCCCATAAACGAAACCTTAAGGTAATTACAGAATTAGTAATCAATCACACTTCCGATCAGCATCCCTGGTTTCAAAGAGCGCGAACAGCCCCAAAAGGTTCTCCTGAAAGAGACTTTTATGTTTGGACCGATGATCCGAACCAATGGAAAGACGTCCGGATTATTTTTACAGATTATGAAGCCAGTAACTGGACGTGGGATCCGGTTGCACAACAATATTACTGGCACCGCTTTTTCCACCACCAGCCCGACCTAAATTATGATAGCCCGCTCGTGCAGGAAGAGGTCTTGAAAATCTTAGATTTCTGGTGCGATATGGGAGTGGACGGCTTTCGACTCGATGCGGTTCCCTACTTATTTGAGCGTGAAGGAACTAACGGGGAGAACTTACCCGAAACACACGCATACCTAAAAAAGCTGCGCGCTCATGTCGACGAGAAATACCCGGGAACAGTATTTCTTGCCGAAGCGAATATGTGGCCCGAGGACTCAGCGGCATATTTTGGAGACGGAGATGAATGTCATATGAACTACCACTTTCCTGTAATGCCGCGCATGTTTATGGCTTTACAAATGGAAGACCGCTATCCTATTACTGATATTTTTGAACAGACTCCTGCCATACCCGAAAATTGCCAATGGGCTATGTTCCTTCGCAATCACGACGAGCTCACGCTTGAGATGGTGACTGATGAAGAGCGCGATTACATGTACAAGGTGTACGCAAAAGATCCTAAAGCAAAAATTAATCTTGGCATCCGGCACCGGTTAGCACCTTTAATGGATAACAACAGAAGAAGGATTGAATTAATGAATTGCCTCCTGTTTTCAATGCCTGGTACTCCTGTTATTTATTATGGAGATGAAATAGGCATGGGCGACAATTTTTACCTCGGAGATAGAGACGGCGTTCGTACGCCCATGCAGTGGTCGCCCGACAGGAATGCAGGTTTTTCTGCATCAAATCCTCAAAAGCTATATCTGCCCGTCATCCTTGATCCCGGCTATAACTATGAGTCGGTGAATGTAGAGATGCAGCGATCCAATACCTCGTCGTTGTTCTGGTTTATGAAGCGCATGATAAGCATGCGAAAAAAGTTCAAAGGCTTTGGACGAGGCGATCTCAAATTTATAAATGTTGCCAATCCAAAAGTGCTTGCATTCACGCGTACCTACCGCGATGAGACCTTGTTCATCATTGTAAATCTTTCCAAGTATTCGCAAGCGGCAGAAGTTGATCTTTCTGCATTTAAAGGCTTTATACCTATCGAGGTATTTAGTAAGAATAAGTTTCCAATCATCAAAGAAGATACCCCTTATTTTTTCACCCTTGGATCGCATGCCTACGAATGGTTCATCCTTCACAAAACCGCTGCAGAAGGAATTGACGCGGATTCACTTCCAACAATGGAGATAAGCTCGTGGAGCGAATTAACCAATCCAAGGAACCTGGAGGAGCTTCAAAATAATGTGTTAGCTAATTATATTACCAAGACAGATTGGTTTACAGGCAAGGGCAAGGCAATCAACAATATGTCTATAACCAACTATGCTTCTATCCCCGTAGAAGGTGGTGATACATTATTGGTATTAATCGAGGTGCGCTACGAAAGTGGTCTGCCTGAGTCCTATCAATTGCCTTTGACTTTTGCAAAGGAGAAGTTGGCTCAAAGGCTGGGCACGAATTGCCCGCAAGCCATCATCGCTCATTTAAAAGTGGGAGATGATGAAGGCGTTCTTGTCGATGCATTATTTACTCCCGAGCTTCAGCATTTGCTTATAGAAAGAATGGGCAGCCACCAGGGAATTGAATTACCCAATAGTGTGATTGAGTTTGCAAGCAACGACGAATTGAAAAATCAACTGGAACAGTTGCCGGATTTAAAATCAAAAATTTATACAGATGATGGTTTTACAGCTATCAATTACGATAATGGCTTTTCGCTAAAAATGTATAGAAAGATTGATCCTACGACTAATCCTGACCTTGAGATTACCCGCTATTTATCGGAGAAGGCGAAGTTCGAATACGTGCCAAAGTTTGCAGGTTCTATCGAATGGAAGTTTGAAAATGACACCATAGCCCTGGGCATGTTGCAAGTATTAATAGAGAACCATGGCGATGCGCATAATTTCATGTTGAGCCGGGTAAACAATTTTATTGAAAGAATCCTCTCAAGTGATAAAGATCAACTCGCATCCATTCAATCTCTTGGCGCCTTAACCAATCCACTTGGATATGATGAACTACCGCAGGAACTACAGGTTTTATTGGGCGGCAATGCCAGCGAGCAAGCTCGTTTAATTGGAATACGAACAGGGCATATGCATCTTGCTCTTTCAGCCAACACAACCCTTAAAGACTTTGCTCCGGAAGACTTCTCACTGCATTATCAACGTTCATTGTTTTCCTCGATGCAATCACTTGTACGCGAGGTCTATGAAAACAAGCCAGACGCAAACAGTTACCCGGATTTAGTTAAGCAAGATCTATTGGATCTTTTTAACAGGAAAGAAGATATCCTGCAAACGCTAAAGAGGATCTACGCTAAAAAGCTGGACGTAATAAAGATTAGAATCCATGGAAACTTCCACCTTGGCCAGGTGCTGTCCACAGGAAAAGACGTAGTCATTGCAGACTTCGGTGGTGATCCTATCAGAAGCTTTAGCGACAGAAGATTAAAACGTTCACCGCTACGAGACGTTGCAGGAATGATACGTTCAATCAGGAATGTGGCCTATGAAGGATTTCTAAAAACAACTCACGTGGAGAAGGAAAATATAAATGACTTGCTTCCTTTTGCTCGCTTATGGGCTCACTATATGGTTGGCTTCTTTATGAAAGCTTATCTCGAAACGGTTAAAAACAGTTCCTTTATTCCAACAGACAAACATGATTTTGAAATGATGGTTGAGACTTATATGCTTGAAAAAGCATTGTACGATCTGAACTACGAATTAAAGAACAGGCCCGACTGGGTGATCATTCCTGTAAGAACCATTAAGTCCATCATAGGATAATCAAAGCCAACAACGCAAACAGCCATAGTGATTTTTACTATGGCTGTTTTTGTGTCTATAATTGAGTTTTTGGATAATTAAGGTTGCAGTTAGATCGACTCTCCCGCTTTGTTTTAACTTGCCAGGCTTTCTAATTTGAAATTTTTAAAGGCTTGCTAGAAACCATAGCAGAATTTATTACAACCGATATAGCATGGATCATTTTCAAGGATCGTTTAGAGGATACCTGTCATTAAAAGAAAATAGACCGTGGCTTTTTTCTGCCTTAGTAATAAGCATTGTTTATTTTATTGTCCTTCGTTTGGTCTACCCTGTTCCAAGTTACTATGCCGACTCTTATACGTGGGTAGGCGGTGCAACCACCGGTCAACCTATAACCTTCCGACCAATAGGATATAGTAAAGCCCTGATCTTTTTCAGATTTTTTTCAACCTCAGATATTGCTTTAATAGCCGGCCAGTTTTTTAGCAACATGTTGGTAAACCTGTTTTTATTTTTTACATCTTGTTATCTTTTTCAGTTCAAAAAGGCTTTTAAATATCTCTTGTTCGCATTGCTTGTTATTAATCCTTTTTATCTTTTTTATAGCAATTATGTTTCTTCTGATCCTTACTTTAATTGCTTAACGGTCTTATGGTTTACCCTGCTTATCTGGATGTTACATAAGCCCGCATGGTGGCTAACAGTTGCACAACTTGTCGTTCTCTTCTGTTTATTCGAACTAAGGTATAACGCTATATTTTTTCCGGCTATTTCTACTATTGCAATATTGCTGTCGAAACAAGCTGTACTTAAAAAAGCCATAAGTATAGCTGCCAGTTTTGTTTTGATTGGAGCTATTATATATGCGACTACTATTGTTACAAAAAAATTTACAGGCACTAAAACCTTTTCAGCTTTCAGCGGGTGGCAGCTGGCAAATGATGCACTTCATGTAATGCAACATGATCAGGTAGATACAAACAAAATAAAAGATAAAGAAGTTAAAGATTTTATTCGTTTCACGATGCATTTGTTCGACACAACAAAGCAGACCTTTCCAGACTCAGGAGCTACCGCTGTTTTTATGTGGCATATAAACAGTCCGCTGAAAAAGTATATGACCGTTTACCCCCGAAGGAGTAATTATTATTTTAAAACATGGAATGCTGTTGGGCCCATTTATAACAATTTTGGAAAGGCTGTTATTTTGCAAAATCCGGGGAGTTACGTTAAGCATTTCGTAGTTCCTAACTTGAAGGCTTACTTGTTTCCACCTCTCGAAATGTACGAGACTTATATGGAAGATCATGACACGATTGCGGCAGTAGCGCAGCGTTATTATCACTACAAATCCAACAAGAGTCCGAAGCATCATCCTATTTTGTATGCAGTAGCGTTTGAGCCAATGCGCTATATTTCTATTATTATAAATTTGGTTTTTATTCTTTGTTACATCGGTTATTTCGTTTCGGATAAGTATAAAAAGGAACCGCGATTGTATAATCAAGCGCTTCTTTGCTTTACTGCTTTTTATATTGGTAATTTTTTCTTTATCGTCCTCCTTGCACCTTCAGTCATGAGGTACAACATATTTATAACAACACTGTCATTTCCAATCCTACTCTACCTAATACAACAAGCGAGTAGCCTTGCCAATAAGAGAAGTATTAATGAAATAATCGCGGCGGCTTGAGGTAATGGCTATAAAACAAAAGAGACTGCGTTAAAGCAGTCTCTTTTAATATCGCCACCCAATCTTCTAAAAATCGCTATTTGATCTATTTTTTAAATCGTCTTTATCCAGGTCTGTAACATCTACTTCTGTTTTGCGAACGGTGTCGCTTACAGTTTCATTTCTTTCGCTAACTTCCTTATTTAAACTTACTTCTTCTACTACACGTGCTTGTTTGTTAACAACAGGTACTTCAGTGCGCTCAACCATTTCAATATCCTTTTCATCAAAAGCATTGAAGTCGGCTTCTGTAGCAGGCCTGTCTACCCTGTTTCTCTCTACATTAACGCGCTCTTCTCTCAAACGTACTGACTCTTCTACTGGCCGCTCTACTATACGGCTACGAAGTCTAACTCCTCCTGATCTGACTTCACGTTTTCCTACTTCAAGATTTTCTTCTATTATTGGAATTTTTGAAGTTTCGTCGTTGGAAGTCCTGTCAGTTCCTAAGAAACCTGTTCCGGTACTGCTGTCGCTACTGGTGCCGGTTGTACCAGAAAAATTGTTGCCTGTACCTGAAGTGAAGGTATTATCTGTACTTCCGGTAAGGTCACTGCCAGTGCTACCGCTAAAACTTCCAGGTGTACTTGCAGCGCCGGTTAAGCCACCAGAAGTCCCCGTGTCAAAGGCGCCAACTGTATTACTTCTGTCGCCGAAAGTGTCAGACGAACCAGTAAGGC
>NZ_BJYT01000026.1 GCF_007991655.1 Segetibacter aerophilus | reverse complement strand
CTTCGTTCTATCCTTACAACTGTACCCATCCGTTTGGCTAATACAAAAAATGTTTGTAGTAGCAGTCGAAATTTGTACGTTTGAAAAGTATGCAGCCCAAGAGCTTTCCATTTAATAAACTCATTCACTTTGATGATTTTTCAGCGACGCCAAAGTACCAACAGCTGGCTAATGCAATCATTAATGCAATTGATAACAGGAAACTACAGATTGATGATGTGCTTCCCTCTATCAATGAATTAAGTTCAGCTTTCGAAATCTCGCGCGACACGGTTGAGAAGGGCTATAAATATTTGAAGAAGCTCGGTATTATCGGATCTGTTCCCGGTAAAGGATACTTCATTAAAACGGCTGATGTTGAAAGAAAGATTAAGATCTTTTTGTTGTTCAATAAACTTAGCACACACAAAAAAATTTTGTACGATTCTTTTGTAGGTACACTTGGTAATGCTGCAGCCATAGACTTTTACATTTACAACAACAGCTTTTCGCTCTTCAAGAAGCTTATTCAAAATTGCCGTGAAGATTACAACTACTATGTCATCATTCCTCACTTTATGGAAGAAGCTGAACACGCGTATGAAGTAATCAATACTATACCTAAAGACAAGCTGATCCTTTTGGATAAAATGATACCTGAAGTAAAGGGAACCTATGGGGCGGTTTACGAGAATTTTGAAAAAGACATCTATAATGCTTTAGAGGAAGCCCTCCCCCAACTGTCGAAGTATGACACAATAAAAATTACTTTTCCTGAATACACTTATCACCCCATCGAAATCTTAACGGGTTTTAAGAAGTTCTGCCAGGAATATGCGTTCAACTGCAAAGTGGTGCATAAGATAGAAAGTGAAACGATCAAAAAAGGAGAAGTGTACATCAACCTGATGGAGGATGATTTGGTGACCTTGATAGAAAGAATTTTAAGCTACGATTTTAAAATTGGTGAAGATGTAGGACTTATCTCTTATAACGAAACTGCCTTAAAAAAGCTCATACTGAACGGCATCACCACTATATCAAGCGACTTTCAGATGATGGGTCAAAAAGCTGCCGAGCTTATTTTAAACAATTCAGTTGAACATATAGAAACCAGCTTTCGGCTTACATTAAGAAACTCTTTGTAAAAGGAAGCTTCCAGTTACAAAGAGTTTCTTAATTCTTCAGTAATCACTTTTATCCGAAATTTTTTGGACCAACATTCGAACTTATTTCAACATCGTTGTGTCACTCACTTTTACTAAGGAACTTTTATTCATCCTTCCATTATTACATCGCACTACGCGTATCTTGTTTAGGTTTCAACTCATATTCCTGTGGCGGAGTAGCACCCAATAAATTCTTTACAAAATAATCCCAACGGCGACGGGTCATATAATAAGAATACTCACCATAACCATGACGACTGTTAGGAAAAATTACCAGGTCATAATCTTTGTTTGCCTTGTTCAGCGCTTCAACTACTAACAAGGTATTGTATGGAGGAACATTGTCATCCATCATGCCGTGTGCAAGCATCAACTTACCTTTTAGGTTTTTGGCGTAGTTCTGGTTTGCCTGTGCTTCGTAATTTGATTTGCCATCCGGCCCGGTAGTAAGCAAGCCAATGTATCTTTCACCCCAGTCATCTTCATAGTTGCGATTTTCGTGGTTGCCTGACTCGGAAATACCTACTTTAAAAAATTCAGGGAAGCGAAACAACGCAGCAGCAGTTGCATAACCACCACCAGAGTGCCCCCAGATGCCGGCCTTATCGATATCGATGTAAGGATATTTTGCCGCCAATTGCTTCATACCTGTGATTTGATCAGGTAACGTATTCTCTGCCATGTTTCCATAACACATATCGTGAAAGCTTTTTGAGCGAAGCGGGTTACAACTTCCTTCAATCGCTACAACCACAAAGCCCAATTCCGCAAGCGCCTGGTTATCGCCATTGGCCACTTCAAAAGACCAACTACGAATACTTCCGCCCTGTGGACCCGGATAGACATAGTTGACTATTGGATATTTTTTATTAGGGTCAAGGTTTGAAGGTGTAAACATGAGGCCATATAAATCTGTTTGTCCATCTTTCGCCTTCACAACGATTGGAGTTGGCGGCTTCCAGCCTGTTGCTGTTAATCGCGAGATATCTGCTTTTTCGAGGTTGGCTACCAGTTTACCTTCGGTATTTCGCAACACGATTACCGGCGGTACGTCTTGCTTGGAATATGTGTCAACAAGATAGCGGCCTGAAGGAGATAGTGCCACCTGGTGATTTCCGTCCTCCGGAGTTAGCAGAGTCAGCCCTTTGCCGTCGAACTTTACTTTGTATAAATGGCTAAAATATGGGTTACGTCCCTGCTCCCTTCCACCTGCTAAAAAGTAAAGCGTCCGGTTCTTCTCATCCACTTTAAGCAACCTTGTTATCGTCCAATCGCCTTTTGTGATTTGATTTTTCAGTTTACCGGTTGTAGCATCATACAGGTAGAGGTGTCCCCAATTATCCCGCTCCGAATACCAAAGAATTTCGTTTGAGGCCGCAAGAAATCTCCAGTTACTACTTCCTTGTCCGGACTCAAACTGAGTGGCTACAGTTTCCTGGAAAACTTCGCGAAGTTCACCTGTTGCTGCATCTGCTATATAAACCTTTTCTTCTTTGTGATCGCGTGAAGTAGAGACGAAAGCTAAACGGCTAGCATCAGCGTTCCATTCTACATCACCAAACTCATTTCCTGCACAGGAGATATCATCGCAAAGAGTTCCCCGATGTGGATCGGGCGGAAGCTTAAGACGAATTACTTTAGGATTGTCAACTTCAATAATCACCCGATGGATAGTAGCAATCTCCTTATCTCCGGGGAGCGGATATTTCCAGGCTTCCAGTTTTGGTTTGCCGATATTCGTGGTTACCAAATACATGTCGCTTACATTTCTTTCATCCTGTTGGTAAGTTGCAATCTTTTTTGAGTCCGGTGACCAGGCAACAATCGGGCTCTCACTCCTTTTCCATCCTGCATTATCCGTAGCATATCCAAAGTTTTTTATCCCATCTGTGGTCAGCTGAGTTTCTTTACTTGTTTCCATATCGCGTACCCATAAATTGTAGTTACGGATAAATGCTGCGCGTTTTCCATCAGGAGACAATGACATTGCGTTAGATCTGCCTGAGCGGGTAGTGCTCGTTGTAACCGTAGCATTGTTTGCGGCAACAGTATTAGTTTCAAGATTATATGACCAACTTTTCCTGGCGGCCGAAAAGGAAATGGACTTTCCATCAGGTGAAAAAGTAATGGTTGAAAAAGGAAGGCGAGATGCTTCAAACTTTTCACCGGAAGCAGCAGAAAGCGCAGCCGCAAGTTTCTGATGATCAAATGCAGGCGCTTTACTTCCACGAGCTGGATCAACTAACACAAATTCACTCCCTTGCGCTGTTAAAACCCGGTACCAAAAGCGATCGTTGCTTAACCAGTTTGGCCGCACGCTAGCATGATCGATGAGCGAGCTGGTAGTGTAGCCCATCATTTTTTCTGCGCGCTGGTAATCGGCGGCAGTTAAAACTGTTGTATTTGATTGTTGAGCAAAGCAAGCACCCTGCGATGTAAAGAATAAAAAGAGTGCAAAAAAGACTGGTCGAAAAGATGAATGCATGGTATATTATTAGCAATGAAAAATGAGTGTTTCGTCGAAGGTTGAAAATAAGATAATAATCATTACAGCGATTTTGAATGCTGTTACCACTTTTAATGTTTCAACAAAAGCAGGCAAAAAAAATCAAAAGTATAACTCCTCTATCGCCCTACCATTAAGAACAAATAAAAAGGAGAAGTGTTTCCACCTCTCCTATAACTACAGACTACAATTTTGAAATATGCTTTATGCTTTTCTCTTGTAAGGAAAATGTTTTGCAAAGTTATCAGTGATCTGTTCAATTATCTCATTGGCAGTAAAACTGTAATTGCTTTCCCTTGTATAAGAGTCATTCCATAATGCTTCACCATTACTTAATATAGAACAGGTAGCACGAATGTCGTTTGTCTTATTTGTAACACCAGGTAAGACTACCGGCTTTTTAAGTACAGCATCTAAAATTTTCTTTCCAGCATCGATGCCTGCTGAAGCAACATCACTCATAAAACGTTCTTTTTGAATGGATGTTCTTACCACTGCATCCACTCCTAAAATCGAAGCAAGTTCTTTATCGTCCTTGCTCCAGGAGTCTCTAATGGTGATACTATTTTTTTGAAGCATCGCCAGGGTGTTCGTGTATGGTTGAATACTCACACTCATGGCATACTTACCATTGTTACCTCTTTTCAGGAAATTATTATACAGCGACTCCTGGAAGAATTTGCTTTCCTTCTCTTCCATTTGTTCAATATCGTAATCTGTAAAGTTCCGGGGCATTGAACCGGAGACTACCAGTTGAGGAGGAAGAATAGCAATTGTTCGATGCTTTGAAGCTTTTTCTGCAAAGGAAGCCGAAGTGTAATAACGATGACAAGAGCAGAGTGAAATAAGCGCAACTAAGGCTAAAAGGGTAGAGTTTCTTCTCATATAATTTTGTTTTTTCCACCTGTTTCAAAGCAGGTGCCAAAATCTTAGAAAACGGAATCTTAGCACGAATTATTACACGAACGGTTGAAGAATTCTTACAGAAAAGCTTTTCAACAAAATGACTCAAATAGACAGCAGTTGAGTCTGTTTAAATACGACCGGATCGTGCTATTTCCTCCTAAGCCATTGCTCGGGGTTAAGGAAAACGCTGTGCTCATTCGTAACCATGAAGACTACCTCACCTTCACCGTCATCGTTAGCAGCAGCACGTCCAATCACGGTACCGGATTTAATTTCCTGGTCCTTATTTACGTTTACAGAAGAAAGGTGGCTATATGATGTAAAGTACTTACCGTGCCTCACTGTGACTACCTGCTCGCCACCTAAGTCAAATACCGAAGAAACCTCTCCATCAGCAACAGCTTTCACTGATGCGCCTAATGGAACTGCGATGGTCAAGCCGTCGCTCTTACCTTTCAATTGCGTACCGGGAATAGTATAAGATCCAAAATGAATGGTGGGCACACCTGCATCTACAGGCCATGGCAAGCTCCCCCTACGACCCTCAAAATTTATGGATAATGCTCTTCCTTCATCCGTTGATTCAAGATCACTATATACACGGTTAGTTTTAGGTTTGGTTGTGGCAACGCCTGCCGGTTCATCATCCGTTTCAGTTTGAGAAGATGGAGTTTTTGCTGTTGGAGTAGTACCTCCATTATTAGCTGCGGCTTGCTGTTTAGCCAGTCTCTCCTGCCTTTGCTGTTCTGCTAATCTCTTTCTCCTCTCATCTTCAGCTGCCCGCTTTTGCTTTGCAAGTGCCTCCGCCTTTTTTCTTGCTTCAGCAAGTTCGCGTTTAATGATGGCGCTTATAGCGGCCTGCATCTGGCGCCTGTCGTTTTCCCTTTTCCGGATCTCTTTTGCAAATTCATTCTCCTGCGTCTTCAGTTTATTTACTTCCTCATTCTGCTCTTTTCTATCAACCTCAAGGTCTTTTAACTGGCTGTTTTGATCTTGCAGTGCAATGCTTTTTTCGTTCTTAGTATTATTTAACGTAGCTATTTTATTACTTATTAAATCCTCCGTTTTTTCGATGTTGGCTACTTGTTGCTCCCTGTATTGCCGGTAACTTTTCAGGTACGTAATTCTTTTTACTGCATCATTGAATGTAGACGCAGAGAAAATAAAATTCAGATAATCGTAATTGCTCCTGTTCTTATAAGCAAACACAAGACTTCTCGCATACTCCCTCTTCAAAGTATCCAACTCTCTTCTGAGCCGGTTAATTTCAAGTGTGTTTTTATAGATATTATTGTCAAGTATTCTTAAGTCTTTATTTATATTTTGGATCAGTTCTTCCCGGGCGGCAATCTTTCTTTTTACCAG
Organism: Segetibacter aerophilus; assembly: GCF_007991655.1. Classification (GTDB taxonomy): domain Bacteria; phylum Bacteroidota; class Bacteroidia; order Chitinophagales; family Chitinophagaceae; genus Segetibacter; species Segetibacter aerophilus. The sequence continues at coordinate 59,722 of NZ_BJYT01000026.1, read as the reverse complement.
GTTGTAGTTGGCTAAAGACCTGTTTTTGTTGTGCCTGATGTTTTTCAATGTCGCATTCAAATCCCTGATCTCTTTCAATAAGTCCTGCTGTTTTCGTTGTAATTCTTCCTTTGTTTGCTGCGCAAACGATAAGACAGAAAACAATGAAAAAACAAACAGGAATATTACTTTTTTGATCATGCCTAAATTTTTGTAACAGGTTTAATGATATTAAAAAACCTACAATTAAATCTTTTTATAATTCTTAGGAATATTAAACGGAAAAGTTACGGGTTGATTGAATGAAAACTGTTTAAAGTCAAGATCAATATCAAGTTTAGATTGCTCAGACACTGATATTTTTCTTGTGGTTGAAAAAGCTCCACTACCGTTCGCTTTATAATCACCATAAGTGATATCGCAATAGCGATTTCTTCCAGCAACATTATCATCCAGTGTACTATGCAGTAATTTATAGTCACCATTATCCAGCAAAAGCAAATGCTTGAAGATGTTTCCACTCATTAGTATTTCCAACTCGTTGTTAGCGTTCACCTTATTAGATACAATGTTGCTATCAACAAAAATAGGATTGCCTACAATCAAATCCTGAAGTGTAGCAAAATCCAGAGGTATTCCGGTTATCTCTTCGAGGTAACCAATGCTTTTGTATGAGATATTCTTTTTCTGAAAATTCATCATCTTAATGCTATCTCTTGTTATTAAAACCCGCGCTCCTTCTATACCCAACGCGAAACGCAACGAAAGCCAGATGACCGAATCTTTCCTTAAGCGGATATAGGCAGTTGCATCACCACCTTCTTTACCCTGCTGGTACTCAAAATGGGCCTTACCGCTGAAAGCAGAGAAGTTGATGTTGTGTTTAAGAAGCTTTGCAAAAATGTCGTTTGTAGCTGGCCTAACCTCTGCTGCGGTTGACGGCTTTATTTCCGGTGTATTTTCTGTTGCCGCAGCAGCTACCGGTGAATCAACCTTCGGTGCTGGCGATTCAGGTTGAACAATTTGTACTTTCCTTGATGATCCGCAGGCGACCATTATTATGGATAGAAATATAAGTACTGTTACAAATCTCATCGTATTGATTTACTGTTTGCCTGTATGGCCAAAGCCACCTTCACCTCTTACAGTTGAGCCTATCTCATCTACTTGTATCAACCTTGCTATTTCCACTCTTTGAATAACCATTTGCGCAATCCTGTCTCCGTTTTTAATAGTTTGAGGTCCGCTCGAAAAATTAACCAATACAACTTTTAATTCCCCCCTGTAATCTGCATCAACAGTACCGGGGCTATTGAGGCAGGTAATACCTTGTTTTATCGCAAGCCCGCTTCTTGGACGAACCTGCGCCTCGTAACCCAATGGCAACTCAATAAATAATCCCGTAGGTACCAGTCTTCTTTCCAACGGTTGTAAAATGATTTCTTCTTCAATATCCGCCCGAAGATCCATGCCCGAAGAACCTTCTGTTGCATAAGTAGGTAAAGGGTTAGACGACCGGTTGATTATGTTTATTGTAAGTTGATGCACTTGAGGCAAATGTAATTATTGAGATTCAGAGATGATTTGTAAGTTATACAGCAGAATGTTAAAAATCAGCCTTCTGGAGTAAGGCTGTAGCATAAGCCACTACACCTTCTTGCCGGCCTACAAAGCCCATTTTCTCCGTTGTCGTAGCCTTGATGGAAACGTCTTTTTCTGTAACCTGTAGTATTTCGGCGATCACTTTTCGCATCGCCTCTACATGGGGTTTAATTTTAGGAGCCTCTAGTGTAAGCGTAGTATCAACGTTTATGAGGCGATATCCTTCTTTCTCAATAAGGTCATAAGTTCGTTTCAGTAAAATCTTACTATCAATATTTTTAAATTCAGAAGACGTATCAGGAAAATGAACACCAATATCACCGAGGCATAAGGCGCCTAGCAAAGCGTCGCAAATAGCATGTAATAAAACGTCCGCGTCACTATGGCCAAGTGCCCCTTTTGTGTGAGGAATTAAAACACCTCCAAGCCAAAACTCTCTTCCTTCAACCAACTGATGAAAATCTATTCCCGATCCTATTCTAAACATTTTTCTAAATTTTAAAATTCACCTAATCTGATTTTTTCAGCTAAAATCATTGAAAGTAAAATTTACTTTTGGGCCCTGGCTATTACCCGCTATTAAGCTTTAGTTGCGTCGCACTCTTGTACTTTTTATCCTTAATAGCCTTTCAAAAAAGCCTTTACCATTAGTGCAAACAAAAAAAGCGAAGGTAATGTACCCTCGCTTTTATGTTACGATTTTATCTATTGAGCTATTGACCCGTTGTAGTTGTGCTTCCGTTTGTATTATTATCAAGATCAAATACAAGGCTAAAACGCAATGTGTTCGACAATGGGTTACGATTAACACCATTACCAGAAGGTACGAGATAAGAGAAATTCAGCCCGAAAACATTGTATTTAAGACCAGCACCAAGTGTAAAGTATTTACGGTTTCCTTTGAGTTTGTCCTCGTAGAAATAACCTGCGCGCAAGGAAAACTGCTCATTGTAAGTATATTCTCCACCAACAGAAATCTGGTATTCTTTCAATTCGTTACTAAAACCTCCGGCATCTCCAAAGCTGCTGAACCAACTTGTAAGCACCCCCTTATTCCTATAAATCTGTAAAGAGCTATCAGGGTTATTAGAAGCTTGAGGCGGCGTAGGCACCATTAATTTATTGATATCAAGACCTGCCGTAAACCTGCTCGTTTCATCCAGAATCCATGTATAAGCAGCACCGACTCCAAGATTAGCAGGTATATAATCTTTCTGCTGTGCATCGCTGGTATAGGAAATTTTAGAACCGAGATTACTTAAAGTAACACCCCAGTTTAGACCTTGACCGGCAGCATTTAGTCCATTGTGGAATAATGAAAAGTCCGCTGCTACAGCAGTGCCTGTTTTGTAAGAAACACCATTTACTGCCTGACCACCCGCAAGATTGCTGTTGATATAGCGCAACGCAATACCAATTCCTAACTTCTCACTCAGCCTGCGGCTATAACCCAAATCAACCGAAAACTCCCGCGGACGAAAAGACTGTAGATCGTTACCAGCGAAATCGGTGAATTGTATATTACCCAAACTAAAATACCGGATGGAGGCAGATACGGCCTGTTCTTCGTCGAGTTTATGGTAACCCGCAAGTGATGCAAGGTATACGTCATTTAACCCGAGGTCTTTTAACCATGGAGTGTAGGTGGTAGAAATACTTGTGCGGCTTGCAGCGAAAGGAGTTTTCGCAAGGTTCCAGAAAGCCGAATTAGCGTCAGGTGTAGTTGCAATGCCTACATCGCCCATACCGCCTGCACGTGCATCAGGAGAAATACGTAAAAAAGGTACCGCTGAAGTAACTACATTAATTGTATTATCAGTTTGAGACTTTGCTTTGGTAGCTAAGGAAAGAGCAAGTAGCAGAACAACAGAAATTCTAAGCGTGTTTGGTTTCATCCCCACAGAATGTTTAAATTATTAATTGTAAAAATAGAAGAATATTTTAAACGTTGAAATAAATGTGCTTGTATGCCAATGCCATAAAAACACACAATCGCTTCTTTAAAATAAAATCTTGAGTAACCTTCTATTACATACTTCTCTTAATTCGTTATCTAAACATTCAAACTAAAAACAGGCCGCAAAGAGGCCTTACAACAAACCAACATTCTGAGTTGAAATCGAAACAATGGTTAGGTAAAGAGCAAATATATCCCGATATCGCTGCTTCAGAATAAATTTTAATCTCCCTTTTTTTCAGTTATCAGTAAACCTGCCGTGTTACATTCAAGCGAGGGCACGCAAGTAAGAAACAACGGATTTCATCCTTATTATATTGCTTCCCCAATTAGAAAACGAACAGAATTACCGACTTCAGGAAAGCTAATGACTGCTTTCCTCGTTTGCAAACAGCAAATCTTTATACTTGTTATATAGGAAGGAAGCAAGTAAAAGTAGTATTCCCAAAAACACTAAGACAATCGTTTTTGAGATGGTGGATAAGGATGCGAGATCGTAAAAAAATAATTTCAATAATGTAGCTGCGAACAAGACCATAGCAGAAATACGCAAATGTTTCTTCTTTTTAATCATACCTACAAAAAGCAGTGCAAGAGCGTAACCTCCACAGATTAAGCTTAATCCCAACTTGTATTGATTTTGATACCCGGATAAATCCATCCAATGAATAAACTCGTTTGAAATAATGGCCAGTGCTGTTATATTAAAAACAATCGAAACACTGCGATGGAGACCTTCTGAAGGTTTGAAGACTTTAAAGGCATTTGCTACACTTAACCATAAAAGGGCCAAACAAGCAAACGAAAAATACCTGGTAGTAAGAAGCATTTTGGAAGCATTTTGATTACTTCCGATATAAAGCTGTCGAAGCTCAGCGATCGTATAAAGTCCACTAAAAAGAAAGGCAGCAGTGGCAAACAGTCCAAGCACAATTAACAGGTTGTGGAAATCTGGTCTTTTTATTTTCCAGCTATTTATGAAATTCCAACTGGCAAGATAGAGGCACGTAAACATGATAAGAGAAATAGATTGATAAAGCAGGAGAGCACTATTATCAACCCGAATTTCCCTATCCCAGGCAAAATGAATTTCATTGTACAAAGTGAAATAAAGAATAGCCAAAAAAGCTAGCGGTAAGGCTTTTGAAAAGAAACTGCTGGTATAGGCTTTTGCACTGGGCTTAGACCTACCAATTCTGGCACTCATAAAACCGAAACAACCACAAACAAAGAGAGAAAGCGCAAAGTTTACATTTACAAAAGGAGTTTTGTTATAACTCGCGCTGTTGGCAAGAGAGGTTTGGATAAAAGGATAATTTAGGGACCAGTCCTGAAACAAACTAATTACTGAAATAATAATTAAGGGCAAAGCTATTTCCAGGTACAGGTCACGATTGGTTTTGGTGGCAACAAAAATCAAAGCAGTGGCTTCAAACGTCCATAAAATTGTTACCCAATTACCATCTAACTCTATTGGAATGGCAACTGTAATAAATAAAAGACCGAGACCCAAAATAAATTGAAAAACAGTTTCATCAACCAAACGCAGCCGGTAAATAAAATACCCAACTGCAAAGTGTATTGCCGCATTGGCAATAGTAAACCAGGTGAGGATGTGAAAATTGTGAAACTCCTGACCTACTAAATATGCCCCGAGAAAGAAAAAAAGCAACGCATTTAACAGCAATACGCCTATCTCGCCTAACCTGTATAATTCCTTTTTTAAAATCTTGTAGGAAAGAAAGGCGCCATAAAAAGTAAAAAAGTTAATGACCAAAAAAGTTAAGCCTGCAGAAAAGTTAGCCGTGCCCTTATTGGTTGCGATCATTGAAAACAGGTAAATGAGCCAGGTTAAAAAAAAGGCGATGTGGTAAAGTAGCTTCCAGTCTTTTTTAAATGATAATACCAAAAGGCCAAAATTTATAATCGAGATATAGCTAAATAGAACGTAGATATTACCATTACCACTACTCAGTAAAAACGGAATCGCATAAGCAGCTACCTGGCCCAATAACGCTATTACCCGCTGGTTATACCATAAGGCAATCGCAACAGCTGCGCCAGTTGTAATTACCATTAATGCAAAAGCAATTGCCAATGAAAACAATGCATAAAAGCTATAAGCTATGTAAGTAATAAAATAGGTAACAGCTAGTCCACCACCAATTAGAATTGAACTGAAATATTCATATTTTGTCTTCAGCCGGAAGGCAATGAATATTAATACGGCGGCAGAAAGATACCCGGCGATAATCCGCATTAATGGACTGATCAGCTCGTTATCGATAGCATACTTAGCACCAATAAAAACACCCACAATAGTTACCAGGATGCCGACTTTGCTGATAACATTCGTTCCGATGAAGTCCTCCATTTCGCGGTTTACGTGATAGGACTTCTTTTGCTTCAGAACCTTCCTTTCCTCAATATTATGTTTCACCTGTTGTATGTATGGGATGGCCTGCCGTGCCTCCACAATTGGAGTTTCCTCAAACAACTCAGTATGCTGTTGACTTTCTGTGTTTTCAACAATTGCTAACTTCAACGCCTGCAATTTCATTTCAGCCGAAACCATTTCGCTGTTCATTTGCATCTGCCGGCTTCTTAGTTCCTGCAACTGCATCGTTAACTCTTCTATTTGCCGTTCCAGCTCAGTCATTCGTTTCGCTTTTAAAAATCCGGAAGTTCATTTAGCCATTCAAATTTTCCCTGTTGAATATACAATCCAAAAGTCGATTTTCCATTTGTGACAACTAGATATTCTACCTGCAGTTTTATGTTGTAATTCAGTATCTGCTTTATCACCGCCTCGTTCAACTCAACGTTCATTTCTTTACATTCTACTATCATCCATGGTACCGCATTTTTAAACACAACAATATCAAAACGCTTTTTCGTATCCCCCAGCATTATCTCCCGTTCTACCGCAATAAGCGAACAAGGGTATTTTTTTACCTGCATCAAATACTGCAAGAAATTCTGGCGAACCCATTCCTCCGGTGTTATCAAAACCCACTGCTTTCGGCACTCGTCAAATATGATTTCTTTACCCTGTTCTTTTTTTATTTTAAAAGGGTGGGTTGGATAAGTTATCGCAATCATCAAACAAAAGTATTCGCTAAATTTACAGAATCCGGTTACTTGCCTTGGAATGAGTAAAGAATGAAAACGAAAAGAAATTAAATATGAAGACTAAACAAGAAATTGTAGAGAATTGGCTACCCCGGTACACAGGCGAAAAGCTGGAGAATTTTGGAAAGTATATTTTGCTGACAAATTTTTCGAACTACGTAAAGATGTTTGCTTTTTTGCACGATGTGCAGGTAGTTGGCGAAGACCGCCCAATGCAATGTGCAACTGCTAACGGCATCACAATCATAAACTTCGGTATGGGTAGCCCCGGGGCTGCAACTGTAATGGACCTGCTTTCTGCCGTTTCACCTGAGGCTGTTCTATTTTTGGGCAAGTGCGGAGGACTGAAAAAAAGAAACAAAATTGGCGATTTGATTTTGCCAATTGCCGCTATTCGTGGCGAGGGTACTTCGGATGATTACTTTCCTAAGGAGGTTCCGGCCTTACCTGCGTTTGCGCTGCAAAAAGCTATCTCAACTACAATAAGAGAGTACGAAGTGGATTACTGGACCGGTACGGTTTACACGATGAACCGCCGCGTCTGGGAACACGATACAGAGTTTAAAGAATACCTGCAACGCATTCGGGCATATGCGATTGATATGGAAACTGCTACGATTTTTACCGTTGGTTTTTACAATAGAATTCCTACCGGCGCATTATTGCTTGTAAGCGATCAGCCTATGGTGCCCGAAGGCGTAAAGACTGAAAAAAGCGATGCTTCAGTAACTCAAAACTTTGTAGACAAACATCTTAATATTGGCATCTCGTCGTTGAAGCAATTGCAACACGGCGGGTTGACTGTAAGGCACCTGAGGTTTTAGCCGCAAGCTTTGAATGTTTTCAAGGCAGATTTTGGGACTGAACGAATCAATTCTATTCAGCATCGTTGTGTCACTCACTTGTACTTGCGGTTCAGTTTTGGGCACACACCACGCCAAACAGCTTCTTTACTTTGAACATTATTACCAGGCATTTTCAATTTTTAAATGAGCGAACTTCTCTCCATACAAAATCTTCAAATCGATTTCACTTCCGACGGGGTTACCTCCAATGCTGTGCAGGATGTATCTGTTGAGGTACAAAGAGGTGAGATAGTAGCCATTGTTGGAGAGTCAGGCTCAGGGAAATCTGTTACCGCCCTCTCCATTCTTCAACTACTTCCTTCGCCGCCCGCGGTCTTTTCGAAAGGGGAAATTTGGTTTACTGAAGAAGATGGCAGAAAAATAGATTTGCTAAAAGCTTCTAATGAAACGATCCGGAAAATCAGGGGAAACGAAATTGCTATGATTTTCCAGGAGCCTATGACTTCATTAAATCCTGTGCATACTTGTGGTCACCAGGTAATGGAAGCGATCGTCCTGCATCAAAAAATATCAGGGGCTGAAGCAAAGAAAAAAACGATTGAATTATTTGAAAGTGTGCAGCTTCCCAATCCTCCGCTCATTTATAACCGATACCCCCATCAACTAAGCGGCGGACAAAAGCAACGGGTTATGATCGCAATGGCAATGAGCTGTAATCCATCCTTGCTTATTTGCGATGAACCTACCACTGCGCTGGATGTAACGGTACAGAAAACAATACTTCAGCTGATTAAAAATCTACAACAACAAAAAAACATGGGAGTTATTTTTATCTCTCATGACCTGGGTGTTGTTGCAGAAGTAGCAGACAAGGTGATTGTGATGTACAAAGGCCAGATAGTCGAAGAAGGAGCGGTAGGCGAACTTTATAAAAATCCCACACACCCGTACACAAAGGCACTGCTTGCTTGCAGACCTGCTTTGCATGTAAAAGGCGAAAGGCTTCCAATCGTAAGTGATTTTATTGATGGAAAACTTACAGGCGTACATGACAAGCTGCAAATACAGGAACTGCCCAAGGAAGCTGCAATTGTAGTCAAGACGCATCCCTTGCTGTTAGTACAAAAACTAAAGGTTTGGTTTCCCGGAAAGACAAAATTATTTGGAAAACAGACCGAGTTCACTAAAGCAGTTAACGATGTAAGCTTTGATGTATTTGAAGGAGAAACGGTTGGGCTTGTGGGCGAGTCAGGGTGCGGAAAAAGCACATTAGGACGAAGTATACTGCAATTGATAAGACCTACAGCAGGAAGCATACTTTTTAAAGGGCAGGATTTAGCAAAAGCACCCAAAGATTTATTGAGGAGTATGCGAAAGGATATGCAAATCATTTTCCAGGATCCTTACTCTTCGTTAAATCCGAGAATGACAGTTGGAGAGGCGATTGGCGAGCCAATTAAAGTTCACGGACTTGCCGCTAACAACCGGCAGAAAAAAGAAAAAGTGATAGAATTACTTGAAAAGGTTCATCTGCGGCCCGAACATTATAACCGCTACCCGCACGAGTTCAGCGGAGGCCAGCGACAAAGAATAGTGATCGCAAGAGCACTTGCCCTTCATCCTGCATTTGTTATTTGTGATGAAAGTGTATCTGCGCTCGATGTAAGTGTACAAGCCCAAGTCCTGAATTTATTGAATGACCTCAAAAAAGAATTCAAGTTTACTTCGATATTTATTTCGCACGACCTCTCTGTGGTTCGGTACATAAGCGATCGCATAATGGTGATGAACAAAGGAGAGATCGTGGAAACAGGCGGTGCTGAAGAACTTTACCTTCATCCTACATCGACTTACACTCAAAATTTAATAGCAAGTATACCGAAAGGTATTGTTGCTTAAGTTGAATACACGATCGCAACCCACCACTATTGATGCTATAATGGATGTGCATTGCTGATGCCCAGAGATAAGCAGCTGAAGTGCTTGCGACGCAACCCTGATGCTATAAAAAACAAAAGCTTGTATCCAAAGTCCGTGATTTATTGAATTGAAGAGGTTTGAATGAAAATAGCACTATTCTTCAAAATTGTTATAACCGAAACCCCATGCATTTGACCGCTCAAAAAACCTGCGGCCACTTTTGTGTTGCGCAAAAAGCACTCGTTTAACCTGCTGATCAAACTGCTCTGTTTCGTCTTCGTAAGGCTTCAACTTTTTATCGGTAAGCTTTACCAAATCCCCGGTTGTGCTAACCTCCTTTGTGTTTAGCGGCTGAAACCCGCTGATGCCTATCCTCCAATCATCGTCGGGCTTTATCTTATACTTGAACAGGTAGACGTTTCCTTGTACACCCTTTGACTGCAACACTTTTTTGTCAACCATTTTTATAGCAGCAAAGTCCTTGTATTTTTTATCCCGTAGCAATAATGCCCTTGCAATGGTCTCCTGATTTTTATATTTCTGCGGAAAAAGATCCGTTCTGTTTATCTTCTTTAACATTGAATACAACTTAGCCCGGTACTTGTCCTGCGCCGCGAGCGAAGAAAAAAGAGTGTCAGGTAGCTTCTTATTTTTTTCGGTCATCAAGCGAGCTGCCAGCAACTGAACGCTGACGTCTTTTGATAATAACAGCTTCTCAAAGTATTTGGGCACAGTAGGAACTTTATCATAAAAAGGCATTAGTAGCACAGCGAAATCTTCAAGCGAAGAAGCGGTCTGTCTGCTACCATTTCTTGTATAAATCGCCTTATAATCGGCCTCATCGTCTTCCATTTCAAAATTATCGTCATCTATTTCCAACAGCTTTTCATCTTTATTCTGTTGCTTCTTCAATTCAATTTTTGCATCAAAATATAATTTGCTAAAATAACCTTCATAGTCTGCACCTTTCATATAACCACTATCGACCATTGTTTTCAGTAGCCTGTTGATTAACGGCCTATAATCTTCTAAAGAAGCCAATTGCAGTATATCAGGAAAAAGTGTTTTCGCTAATAAAAGCGTATCAGCAAATTGCGAAAAAATGCGACTGTATTCATAAGAGTCATCGAAGACAGGCGGATCTTGCACCAATAATTTTTTGAGCAAGCTGTAAGAGTCTTTTGTCTGCAACCTGGCCAACGCTACCAAGATAGGATTTTGAAAATAACTGGTATCAGAGCTTTTATCATACAGCTCTTTTAGATAACTCGTCACTTGCTTGCTTGTTGTAGCATCGTCGATGTACCCTAGCTCCGTTATGAACTTAGCCTTGGTTTCGAAATAATCTTTGTCTCCAAACTTCAAATTTTTGATTGCAGACATTATTCTTTCGACGCCATCTTTACCAAAATAAATGCTTGATATCGCCTGGTTTGCATATTTGGTAATCGCAGAGTCTTTACTTGAATAATCGGCGAAGAACATGTCGACTTTAGTATTGAAAACAGAAGTTCCTGTTTTCTTATCAATGGGTTTTGCGGTCGCAAAAAATGTTTTTACAAATTCACTTTCCGTAGACGTAGTGTCTGATAAAGTAGAGAATTTATATAGATTGGTTCCTTTTAAATAATAAGTTGATTTTATACACCGGGAAGAATTGGTATCAGTTAAAACGACATGATAACCACACGAAGATTCGTTTACTTTAAAAAATTCCTTCTTTCTAAAAACCATGTCTTTGCCGGTTTCTTTCTCGTCCAGTTTTTCACGCCAGAACTTCGATGAGTCGCGGCTGTAATAATATTTGGGGAAACTCTGCACTGTCACTAAAATGCTTTCTCCTGTTGAGTCACTTTTAAACACCCCCGTTTTATTTTTTGGCCAGCCTGTATAAGATGCCTCTGATCCGCCGGGCATTTCGCTTCCAGCTTTTTCCATCCATGACCTAAGCACGTTATCGACATTAGGTTTAACAGGAGTAACTACCTCGAGCTTTAAAGTAGAATCAATGTAATGTTCCGGTTTTGAATATTTGAAATCGGTAAATCTGAAGGACTTGAAGAACTTTTCAAACTCATTCTTTTTATCCTTGCTTTTAACGGCCAGCAAATAATAATGAGGTCCTTTAATAAATGCTTTTGAAGTAATATATGAACCGTCCTTTAAAGAAAATTTGCTCTTTAAAAATCGATTATTTTTTTCTGCACCTGCGTGGCGAGATAACTGCTTGTCGACAATGGTGGAGGTTTTAAAACTTTCGGTGATCAGGGCAAGATCAAAAGTGTCCTCTTCGATAAAATTGAAATTGTGCAAGCTTTTCTTCCAAAGCATGTAGGCGTTACCGGTTGTATTATCGATTGACTCGTACTCCCATCTTCCGGTTCCATCGCCTGAATTTTTATTATAAGCCTCATTTGCTGTCTTAGGAAAATCAACTGTAAAACCTCCTTGCGCAGGTTCGAATGTTGACCATTTATTAGCCGGCACAGACCTTACTTTAATGGAGCTAAAAAACAATTCGGCTTCCTTACCTTCTACGTAATTATCACTCCCGCTCATCTTAAAAACTAACACTTCAAACGGGGTAACCAATAATTGATACCGTTGAAGATCGCCACGCCTCGTACGGTTGGTAATATCGAATCCCTGGTAACCGTTCTTACTTATAGCGGTCTTCTTTAAAATTCTGCCGGGGATATTCTCGTACAGCATACTGTCAACCTTGGCAAGCACAATCTTTTCATTATGGCCCAACATTGCAGCATGCGTTCTAACCCTTGTCAGCATGTAATACGAACCATTATTCATGTCAGCATATTGCCAGCTCTCATTCCCTCTTGCGTCTTCGCGCTTGTACAATTTCCCGGGCAACTGCAGTTCAATCTTTCCGTCCTGGGTTGTCTCTGGTCTAAATGTAACAGGCACTTTCAATTTATCGATTTCCTCTTTTTGCGAAGCGTCCCTGTCCTGCATAAAGATGGGCCTGAGCTTATATCCCTTCTTACGCAGCAGTTCTATAACACCCCTTGGGCCCGGCAAATGAGCAGCGCCGACACCAACAAAAAGGCTTCGCTTTTTTAAAATCGTATCTATTGAATTTGCCTGGATAACATTTCTTACATACAGAAATTTCTCTGCGAAAGCTGCTGAGCTACTCGTCATATTCTGAAGCGAATCCATCAAGTCGAGGTCACCGTTTCTGTAAGCCTGTTGAATCTTCTTCTGTATATCATACATAGACTCTCCGTCGTTATCGAAACGCCTTTTATTTTTATCCCTTGCCATATCCTGGTATGCCTCCATCATCAGGCGTTCAGACTCGACATAATTTTCTACACCTGCAGCCTGCTTACCAAGCTTACGGCCCGTTTGATAGATGTACAAATCGAGGTAAGTATTCTCTTCAAAGTCTGCAGAGGACTGGTACGACCGGTACAACAAATTGTTGACTACAGTAGGCTCTTCAACCAAGGCTCTTTTTACATTGTCTTCATACTTGTCTAAAGCAAAAGAACTTTCTTTTAGATAATCGTTCATTTTTCCCAAAGAGAAATGGGCCAAATTCATTTGGGCTTTTTGCAACCTGAACATTTCATCCTGCCAAACTTCGGGGTTAAGTTCGAGAGCGACGGCGTCGGTGCTACGCATAGCATAATAAAACGAGTCACTTAGGTGAAAAACCATCTTGCTGCTCACATGCATTGTTCCAAACAGGTATGAAGGTTTTTTTAACCCATTTCCTGTTATCTCCCAAAACAGGCTTGGGTATTTCTTAATAACTGGCCGTTTTTGTGCGGAGGAAGCAGAAAAAAAAAGTAGGAATAATAAAAAAGGGGAAAGTAAAAATCTTCTCATCAAAGTCTTAAATAGAATATGTAAGTTATCAAATAAATACCGAAAAAAAATTTAATAGGTGTTTGAAAAATTAAAAATTTCGAATAAATAGTTTGGATGATTTAAGCTCTTAAAAACGAAAACTTTAAAAGAATTTACACGACCAGAAAAAGGTTTATGAAAAGTAAAATTCAAATAGTAAAAACCTTTTATCTTACCTTAGCCACCTTTAAAATCACCGCTTCCCTTCCACTTAGTTAATGGCCTAAGCAGTTGTACGAAACCGGGAAAAAATGAACCAATAGCAAATGAAATTATCTCAGTTTGTATTTGACCTCCCCCTGAATCTTATTGCGCAACAACCTACTAAAAAACGTGAAGACAGCCGGATGATGGTTGTTCATCGTAAGACCGGGCAGATTGAAGACAAATACTTTCGCGATATACTTGAGTATTTTGACGATAAAGATGTTTTCGTTGTGAACAACACGAAAGTGTTTCCGGCGCGGATGTACGGACGTAAGGAAAAAACGGGGGCAAAAATAGAAGTCTTCCTCCTTAGAGAATTGAACAAACCCAACCGTTTGTGGGATGTGATCGTAGAACCGGCAAGAAAAATCCGCGTTGGTAACAAGCTATACTTTGGAGATTCTGATGAGCTGATAGCTGAAGTTATAGACAATACAACCAGCCGCGGACGCACCATCAAGTTTATATGGGAAGGAGCAGAAGAAGAATTTAAAACGCAGCTAGAGGCGTTGGGAAAAACACCTTTACCAAAATACATCAAGCGCAAACCCGATGAAGAAGACCGCGAAAGATACCAGACTGTTTATGCGAAACATGAGGGCGCGGTAGCTGCTCCAACTGCCGGTTTGCACTTTAGCAGGGAACTGATCAAACGTTGCGAAATCAAAGGAATTCGTTTTGCGGAAGTCACTTTGCACACGGGTCTCGGTACTTTTCGCCCCATAGAAGTGGAAGATTTGAGCAAGCATAAAATGGATGCCGAATATTATAACGTTGACGAAGCTGCTTGCAAAATTGTAAACAAGGCGAAAGAAACAGGGCATCGTGTCTGTTCGATTGGCACCACTACGATGCGTGCAATGGAAACAAGTTTTACTGCGCAGAAACTATTGAAGCCGGGCGAGGGCTGGACAAGTACTTTTATCCACCCGCCATATGACTTTAATGTTGCTGATAGCCTTGTCACCAATTTCAATTTACCTAAGTCGAGCCTCCTTATAATGACATGCGCTTTTGCTGGCTACGAGCTGGCGATGGAAGCTTACAAAAAAGCAATTAAAGACAAATACCGCTTCTTCAGCTATGGGGACGCAATGTTGGTTTTATAACTAAACCAAAAATTACTATCAAAGAGCTTCATACCTGGAAGCTCTTTTTTATTGAAGCTATTTTTGTGAGCCGGCTTCGAATAACTATTAACCATTCGTTGCGTAGCACTCTTGTACTTTTGGCTGTCTTTCTACTTTTTTCAACTTGTACACTTACGAATTCAAGCCTCATGCAAAAAGTTACCTGCAGTATTTCAAACCAAGTCATTAACGAAAATGAAGCGCATAAAGGTGACACTTTAAGAGCTTCCCTTTTCGATCTTATCAAACAAGAACATCCCAATTTTACAAGTGCCAGCTATATCAGCAATGAAGAGCTAAACGTGTTTCGCAAAAAGCAACTCTCATCTTTGATCAACCAGGAAAACGGCGAATTGAATTCGTTGGAAAAAGAAGTTGTGCAAGCTGTATCGTCAAACAAAATCTTGTCCGAAAACATCGAAGACGAGCTCGAAGAAAAACTAACCTTTGGCCAACGCATTGCCGATCATATTGCCACGTTTGGTGGAAGCTGGACTTTTATTATTTCATTCTTTTGTTTCATAGTTGTTTGGATGGGCATTAATATCTGGATGCTTTCAAACAAACCCTTCGACCCTTATCCGTTCATTTTATTAAACCTCATTTTAAGTTGTCTTGCAGCTATTCAAGCACCCATTATTATGATGAGCCAAAACCGGCAGGAGCACAAAGACCGTATACGAAGCGAACATGACTACAAAATAAATTTGAAGGCAGAATTGGAGATCCAACTTTTGAATGAAAAGGTAGATCACCTGATTATTCATCAAAACAAAAGACTGATGGAGATCCAACAAATACAGGCAGATTACCTCGACGACATTTTGAAGGAGCTAAAGCTGAAAGAGTGATTACTAGGATTTTAATTGATGTGCAAATTTCTAAAATAAGTAGCGATGAATGATGTGTTAGGGCAGGCGATCTCTGAGTTCTACAGCCGACAACTTCCTGGTAAACTTTGGATCCATAATAAATATGGCAAAAAGGAAGAGATGCCGATAGCAACCTATTTCAGAGGGAGAGCAGAAATGCCCGACTTAGAATTAATCGCTCTAGAAAAGTGCAAAGGAAAAGTGCTGGACATAGGCGCAGGTGCCGGTAGCCATACACTGCTATTGCAAGAGAAAGGCTTGGAGGTAACAGCTCTCGAAATTTCGGAAAAAGCAGTGGATGTAATGAGGCTTCGCGGAGTAAAAAAAGCAATTCATCAGGATGTCTTTTCTTACGCAGCTGATCCTTTTGATACTTTACTTTTATTAATGAACGGGATCGGATTAACTGGAAGTATTGAACATTTAAGGCAGTTTTTGTCTCATTCCAAAAAACTGCTTAAACCCTCCGGGCAGTTAATTTTCGACTCATCTGACGTTGCCTATTTGCATGAGCATGATATACCGGAGATGGATCATTATTATGGAGAAATCATGTATCGCTATGAATACAAAAAACAAAAAACAGATTGGTTCAAATGGCTCTACATAGATCAACAATTATTGTCACAGATTGCTGAAGAAGAAGGATGGACAACAGAAATACTTTTCGAGGATGAGTTTGACCAATACCTTGCGAAGCTGACGCAAAAGATTTAGGTAGCGTAGAAATTTCAAGGCTAATTCAACACCGGTAAAGAGTTTATTGCCCTATCAATTACTTAAACGGATTACTCTTGTCTTCTCCAATCACGAGGTATTTTTTTCTGAAAAAAGAGATGTAGAAAACATAGTAGAGGATAGCTGGCAGTATCAATACTATTTTCAGGGTGTTGATATAATCCGGCTCGGGCAATTTTGCAAATCGAAAATAAAATGGAAGCAATACCCCTACAAGCATCATGAAATATAGGGGTACGATAAATGTTAATCCACTACTCACACTTCGGTATGTATTTGCACTATCACTTACTGTAAAGGTTTCTACCGGGCTTGTCATCCAGCCTAGTATACACTGCAAGGTATGCTCGCCCGGTTCTACTGTAAATTCTTCGGTATCGTCGTTCTTAATCTGTCCTGCCTCAACTCCGTCTATTAACACTTTAAATCGCTGGCGACGATTTACAACACTTCCCTTACGTGTTAATATTAGTTTTGCTGCCATAGTTTAAAGATTAAATAACCCTTTATTCAATACTTGCAAAGTAGTTGTTTTATACTCAGCAGGAATTAGCAGAGAAACATTGTGCTTGCTGCCACCATAACTTACCATTCGAACCGGAACATCATTTATAGCCTCAAACAGTCGCATCATTACCTGGGGAGTCTGAACAATTTGGTTTCCTACGATAGACACAATCGTTTGATTTTCGTCTATTTCAACAGTTCCAAATGCTTCCAGTTCCTGGATGATATCAGGCAGGTTTTCCTTGTTATCAATAGTTAGCGAAACAGCGACCTCGGAGGTCGTAATCATATCTATGGAAGTGCGATACTTTTCGAAAACTTCAAAAACCTTTCTTAAAAAACCGTAAGCCAGCAACATGCGACTGCTCTTGATTTTGATTGCCACAATACCATCCTTAGCGGCCACTGCTTTTACTCCTACACTACCGGCATCTTCTACAATCAAAGTACCTTTTGCTGAGGGTTCCATTGTATTAAGCAACCTAACCGGGATATTATAATGCTGAGCAGGCCAAATAGAAGCCGGGTGCAAAATCTTCGCACCGAAATAAGCTAGCTCTGCAGCTTCATCAAAACTCATCTGCTCAACTGCTATCGTTTTATCAACCACACGCGGGTCATTGTTATGCATCCCATCAATGTCCGTCCAGATCTCACATACTTCGGCGTTTATTGCCGCAGCTATTAACGACGCACTGTAGTCGCTTCCCCCACGCTTCAGGTTGTCAACTTCACCTTTGCTATTCCGGCAGATATAACCCTGCGTTACAAAAATCTTCTTGTCCTGGTGCTGTTTAATTTGTTGGGCAAGCTTTACTCTTATGTTGCCTATCAACGGCTCTTCATAAGCATCTATTTGCATGAACTCAAGCGCGGGCAACAACTCATGATCAATACCTACTTCTGACAAATAAGCCGAAAATAATTTTGTGCTCATCAACTCGCCTTGTGCGAGAATATCTTTATTCAACGCCTCACTGAAAGAGATCTTGAGAATGATGTTTAAAAATTCAAAATGCTCGGATATTATTTTTAAAGCCTTCTGTTGTGCTTCTTCAGTTTTTAATAATGTGCCTATAAATTGTTTATAGTGCTGCTCCAATTTATCTATCGCCTGTTTCGAAAAATTACGGTCACGATTAGATAAACCATTACTTATCTCAACCAATGCGTTTGTAGTTCCGCTAAGCGCACTTAGTACTACAATTTTTGGTTCATCATCGCTTGTTATAAGTTCCGCCACCTGGTGCATCCTCTCTGGCTTGCCAACACTAGTACCACCAAACTTCATTACTTTCATTAGTACACTTTTTTTAAATCTCGTGCAAATATAATTGTAGCAGTTCACAATAATCAACCTCCTGTATTATTGTGATTTCGTTCTCTCATTATTTAATTCTCTTGTATTTATGTTTAAAATACATTTGTCAGAATTAATTGATTAGCAGATGAGAAATATTGTTTTTGTGATTGTTTTGCTGGTGTCACTAGCGTCAAATGCCCAAAAGAAAACTACCAATACTACAAGTTTACCAAGACCAAAATTGGTTGTGGGAATTGTGATAGACCAGATGCGTTGGGACTATCTGTATCGCTATTCAGATCGTTATTCCTCAAATGGATTTAAGCGGATATTGAATGAAGGTTATACTTGCGAAAACACTTTCATTCCCTACACTCCTACCGTAACTGCTGCCGGTCACACGTGTGTGTATACAGGCTCAGTACCTGCCATACATGGCATCATGGGTAACAATTGGTACCGTAGAGATTTAAAAAGAAGCTGGTATTGTACCGAGGATACAACCTTTAAAAGTGTGGGCAGCACCTCTGATGCCGGAGAAATGTCACCCTCAAGTATGTTGACGACTACTGTAACAGATGAGCTTAGAATGGCTACCAATTATCGATCAAAAGTTATTGGTATTGCATTGAAAGACAGGGGAGCAATTTTACCTGCGGGACATTCGGCTAATGGCGCTTATTGGTTTGATAATGCGAATGGAGCTTTCATTACCAGTAGCTATTATATGAAAGACTTGCCTGACTGGTTGAAACAATTTAACAGCAGAAAATTGCCCGACCAATACCTGCAGCAAAATTGGAACACGCTCTACCCTATCAACACTTACGTGCAAAGTACGGCGGATGATAAAAGCTACGAGGGAAGCCTGGAGGACAATACTTTTCCGCATATAACCGCAAACATTACAAGGGACAAGTACAATGCTGTTCGCATTACACCTTTCGGAAACACGTTGACTTTTGAGATGGCAAAAGCTGCAGTTGAAGGCGAACGTCTTGGCCAAACTGGAAATACAGATTTCCTTGCTGTCAGCTTTTCTTCTCCTGATTATATTGGTCACACTTTTGGGCCAAACTCTATCGAAGCGGAGGACAACTATTTGCGTCTCGACAACGAGCTGGGGCAGTTTCTAAACTACCTCGATGGCAAAGTCGGTAAAGGTCAGTATACTGTTTTTATTACCGCAGACCATGCTGCTGCCCACGTTCCCGAACAACTAAGAGAAAACAAAATACCTGCAGGAACTTTAAATGAAGTAGGGTTGTTGGGGACTTTAAATGATTTGATAGATAGTCGCTTCAAAATAAAAAATGCAGTTTCTTCTGTAATGAACTTCCAGGTGTATTTGAACCGCAGCGTTGTTGGTGAAGACGAACAGAAGATTAAGGAGGCCATCATAGAACGCTTGTTAGAAAACCCTGCTATTGTAATGGCTTTTGACTTGAAAAACACAAATACAGTCCTTCTCCCTGCTATGATAAAAAACATGGTAACCAATGGGTACAACCAAAAATTGAGTGGCGACATACAATTTGTATTCAAGCCACAGTATTTTTCCGGCGGCAGAACCGGCACTACTCACGGTTCATGGAACCCTTATGACTCGCACATTCCTTTACTTTGGTACGGCTGGGGAATTAAAAAAGGAAAGACAAATCGTGAAACTTATATGACCGATATTTCTGCAACTCTTTCGGCTTTGCTTCACATACAAATGCCAAGTGGAAACATCGGGCACGTGATTGAAGAGGTGATGCAATAAGTTTTCGGGAGGTGAACGTTGTACTACTATGCTGCAGCTGTTGCGTCGCACTCTTGTACTTTTTTTCTACATTCGGCAATAGTACTTATCGCAATACTGTTTCAGGAGCAAGAGTGATGTCTTATCAATTACAGGCCAGCTAAAACTTGCAGTATAATTTTCGCTATTCTTATTATTCATTCAAAAAATGTTCAAAGCAAACGGGCCTGAAAAGCGATGGCCTGCCGGGCTTAAACCCTTTCTAGCTTACTTTTTGTTCCGAATAATCTGTGTTGAGTTTCTTGTTTCTAAGCTGTCTTCCGTGTTAATAGCTTCTCCCCTGCAGTTAGTGAAGTAAACGTAGTGACCGCGGTCGTAAAACCTGTAAACTTTGCACCCATCGTGCTCGAAAAGGTAATCGATCTTATAAGTTTGGTTATTGTAAGCAGGGTCAGTAGCGATAGGTTGGTGGACAGTGCATGAAACCAACCTCACAGACAAGAGAAAAGTCAGGCATTTTTTCATAAGGAATTATTTGAAATAAAGATAACCAGTTACGTAATTAAACCGGGCAGGGGGTTCATGAATAAGCACAAAAAAAGCCGGAATTTCTCCAGCTTTTTTTTACAAAATTGTTTGTCCAACTTATGCCTTCGCTTGCGCCATTTCCATTTTGAGATCCAGCGTTATGTCTTTACCAACTGTAGCTCCACCGGCTTCTGTTAAGTTGTTCCACTTCAAGTTATAGTCAAAACGATTGATTACCGCGGTGGCCTTAAAACCGGCTTTTGTATTACCATAACCATCCTTTGCTGTACCGCCATAAACAACATCAAACTTTACAGGCTTGGTTACATTACGAATAGTAAGGTTACCTGTCAAAGCATATTTGTTACCAGACACTTTTTTGAAAGATGTGCTTTTAAAAGTCATGTTAGGATATTGCTCGGCATTGAAAAAATCGTCGCTTTTCAAATGCTTATCGCGCATATCATTATCGGTGTTGATGCTATTTACGTCTATAGCAAAATCAACTTTTGCATCAGTAAAATCAGGATTAGTTGATACAACGTTACCTGTAAATTTTTTAAACCCACCTTCAACTTCAGATATTACAAGATGGCTAACTGAAAATTTAACAGAAGAGTGAGCGTTGTCTACGTTCCATTTTGTTTGAGCAAATACTGCTGTCTGAATTAGGGCTATAACCGCTACTAAAAATACTTTTTTCATTTTTGATTTAATTATAATGCAAACCTACGCTGCCACACATCAGTCGCCATTGAGGTATAATAAGAAATACTGTTGATCTATATCAAGAGCACTTATTTTCTCGTTGACATTTGCTTTCTTATGCGGCTTAACGTTTCGGGAGTGATTCCAAGGTAAGATGCAATCATATGCTGAGGTACCCGTTGAATAATATCGGGATAGGTAGTAACGAGCCGCGTATATTTCTCTTCGGCTGATTGGCTCAATGAACCAATTAATCGTCGCTGCATTGCAACCAATGATTTTTGTGAAAGTATCCTGAAGTAGCGCTCCATTTTCGGAACCTTTTGAAGCATCTCCTCATCCTTGGGACGGGTTAACAGCAAGAGCTCAACATCTTCGAGCGCTTCTATGTTATAGATAGAAGGCTCGCCAGTGAGAAAGCTGTAGATGTCTGAGATCCACCAACCTTCCAGTGCAAATTGCACGATGTGTTCAGATCCTTTATCATCGGTAGTATATGCCCGCATGGCACCTTTCTCAACAAACGCTGTATACTTACAAACGTCGTCTTGTTGCAACAGGTATTGTTTCTTGCGTAACTTTTTCGGAATAAAAAAAGCTTTACATAATTCCTCCTCTTCTTGAGTAAGCGTTACTTTTTCATTGATAGCCTTAAACAGAACCTCGAACATTCAATTAGCTTAATAGTTTGAGGCGTAAAAATAGAAATAAGTTAAGCAAGTGCTCAGCTGAGAAACTCTATTTAAATCTGTTGTATTTAGCTCCAATTTTTATCGGGTTTTTGTTGGAGTCTTTTTGCCGCGTCAATTACATCCTGCAATTCTACAGGATCACTGAAAGGATCTTCATCTACTTCTGTAGTTCGGTTCAGTTCTTTTTGCCAACGTCTTAATTCATCAATGTAATCCTGACAAGGCACCCTGCGTAAATCTTCGCCTACTTTTTGCACGTCATACAATCCATTTTGCAACCATTCTCCGGTGTGCCAATCAGGCATGGTAACAGCAGGAAAAAGGCAAATTCCATGCAGGTCAATTCCGGCGTCAACTGCCGCAAGCGCTTCTTCCATCACATCTTTCAACCAGGCTGTTCTTCCTTCATTCATGCCGCTTGTTTCTGCAATTATGATCGGCCTTTGATATCTATCCCAAACCCGCTTAATTAAATCACATAATGGCTTTACACGATCGTCGTCGGGAGGTAAAGCAGCATGAGGTCCGCTCTCGCGATATTCCATTTGTCCGAACGAATAATTGTTAGCTCCGACTATATCGAGTATTTCAAGCGATCCTCCCAACTCAGGGTGTGCTTTACCCGAAATAATATCCCATCCTAAAAAAGTATCTACATAGGTTTCATGATCTGCCAAAGGCTGTTGGTATGGCTTGTCTCTTGGCGCTACCACTTGCACCAACGGATCAATATGTATCATCCTGGCTCCGGCTTCTACTTCGCGTATAGCCTTTACCCCACAGATGGCAGCTTTGCATAAGTTGTAACGCAACTTGTATCGTTCGTCACGCGTATTATTATACGGCGCTACCCATCCCCATTCTCCACCACAAAATGAAAAAAAAGTGATCTCATTAATAGGCGTGAAAAAGTATGGGCCGTTTATTTTAGGGATTACATATTCAGCAGCGGCTTTACAATAAGCAGAAAATCGGGTGCAAAAAGCTTCAGAGTAAGGATCGATATCATCAGGATAGCCGTAATGACAAAGATCCCAAATAGGTAGAATTTTGTTTGCCTTCATTGCATCAATCATTGGATCAATACAGGAAAAATCATAGGTACCATTTTTTTCTACCATAGGCCATGGTATTCCTTCGCGCGAAACAGCAATCCCAAGCGAATGCAATATTTGGTAATCCTCGGCGACGTACTTATTGTGCTGCGTTTCATCAACCAGGTTGCGGCGTTTTCTGTCCTTCCACAAGAAAGTAGAACATTCAAAACCCGAAATGAAGAACGTAGGAAAAATACCAGGACGGTTGGCCATATAAAGATTTGAAAGAGTGTAAGCTGCTTCACAAAAAAATAGTGCCCCTGAATGTTACCAGCGTTACACCTCATTCAAAAATTGCTTTTCTAATTCTTTTAAAAACTTGAAGCAACCATATTTTAACCTTCACGTATTCACTTACAAAGACACCAAAAAGTTTTCTTACTCCCGGGCAGTAAACAGTGATGCACCTGTTTAAAACATTACACTTTATTCTTTAAAAAAATTTTTTATGAAGTATTTGAACAACCATTCAATGGCTGTAACAGCCCTTATATGCATGCTCTTAAGCCCTTCTTGTACCCGTGATACAATTAGCCCGACGCCAGCGCCGACTATACAATTAGCAAGTAGTGCCACGTTGGGCACCTATCTCACTGACAGCCTTAACAATACCCTGTACTATTTTTCAAACGATTTCGATGGCAAGAGCAATTGTACCGGCGGATGCCTCAGCGTTTGGCCTATCTATTATGCCGGTGATAATTTAACCCAGTCAAGGCTACCAACTGGTCTCGACATAGCTGACTTTGGTACCATCACTACGGCAACAGGAGCTAAGCAAACTACATACAAAACATGGCCGTTATATTATTATGCACCCTTGGTAAACGGAACGAATGTGCGTGAGAGTGCGGGTGAAACAAAAGGTGAGGGAGTTAACAACATATGGTTTGTAGCTAAGCCCGATTATACCATCATGGAAGTGAACGCCCAGTTGATTGGTAATGATGGCAAAAGTTATAAAAGCGACTATACAGAGGGAACAGGTAAAACGCTTTATTTCTCAGATATGAAAGGGGTTACTTTATATGCTTTTTCGCCTGATAGTTTTAATGTCAATAAGTATACAAAGCCCGACTTTTCTAACAACGCTACCTGGCCTATTTACGAAACCAATAAAGCGGTGGTTCCTTCTAATTTAGATAAGACCTTATTTGGCTCCACTAGCGTTTTCGGAAAAACTCAGCTTACTTACAAAGGATGGCCGATTTACTATTTCGGTCCCGACAGCATGAAACGAGGTCTTAACAAAGGAGTTAGTGTACCTAAACCTGGTGTATGGCCCGTAATAGTAAAAGCTGCCCCAACTGCTCCTAAGTAGATGCCGGGCGCTGACTAAGCTTTGAACGTTTTTTAGGGAAATAATGAAAAAGCCTGTACCCGTTTTATACCGGTACAGGCTTTTGAAATGCCACGGTGCATTTATAAGCTTAGCTATTTGCTTCTGTGTATTTTTTAAAATTGTCTAAGATGGCTTGCCAGCCTCCTCTTTGCAGTTCTATCGAGTGTGTGCTTTCAGCTTCAAATGTTTCGACAACTTTTGTTTCGTTTCCATTTGGAACGAAAGACACCTGTACTTTTCTTCCATCGCCAATTGTATATTCTATGTACTCATTCTCTTTTACCTCGTTATACACTCCGCCAAAATCAAAGCCAAAGCTTCCGTCTTTAGCTTCCATCCTTGCAGAAAATTTTCCGCCAACCCTAAGATCATTTTCAGCTTGCGGAGTATGCCAATCGTCTGAAGCGTTATTCCACTTTTTAATGTGTTGAGGCTCTGACCAGAACGACCATACTTTTTCTACGGGAGCTTTTACTGTTGCTTCCACTGTGATGGTTTCTTTTTCTGTTTCCATTTTTAAAGTTTTAGCTGTTAAATATTTGGTTTTTGTAATTGACTGAAAAATGAGTTTGAAGATAATTGAAATGATGCCTGCAAGTAATGCTTCTGTTTACTTACTTAAGATCCAGACATCTTGCTATAATCCATGTACAGCAAATTCCACTTGTGGCCGTCTAGATCTGTAAATACTGCACCGTACATCCAGCCTTGCATTTCTCCCGGAGTGTGCTTGCTTACACCACCTGCAGCAATTGCTTTCTGCACTATTTCATCTACCTCGTTTTTACTTTCTACACCTATAGACAACAATACTTCGCTTGCCTGTTTTGTATCAGCAATTTCACCGTTTGTAAAGCCTTTGAAAGTAGGTTCGTCAAAAAGCATTACAACAACATTCTTCTGGCCAACAAGTAAACAAGCAGAATTATCGCTATTGCCATGCTGCGTATTCAAGCTAAAACCAATTTGTGTAAAAAAAGCTTTTGACTTAGCAATATCTTTTACAGGTAGATTAATCCAAAGATCGGTGACCATTTTTTTAATTTTTTAGTGGTAAACTTTTACGATACAAACATACCCTGAAAGGTTGATTGTAAGAATGTGCAATAACGGCAATTTAAGGGGGCAACTACGACAGTTCTCAAGCGTCTCATTTCAACTACTTACATTATCTGCATAGTCTTGAAACAACAGCCTCGTACTGCGGATACATCTTTAATAAGTCCTGCTTGTCTGCTATTTCAAAATCCGCAAAATCAAACCCGGGAGCCACCGTACAACCAACGAGGCAGAAATTGCTGTGAGTAGAAGGTTCAGATGCAAACCACGCATTTGCAGGAACAACATACTGAAAAGTTTCACCCATGCCTGGATTATTGCCGAGGTGAATGCAGGAATATGTGCCTTCATTTATGATATGAATAAGTAAAGTTTGTCCCGCATAAAAATGCCAGCATTCGTCGCTTTTGATACGATGAAAAGCAGAATAGTCGCCCTGCTCAAGCAGGTAATAAATAGCAGTAGAGAAGTTACGCCTGCCAGTAAAACGTTTCGGCAAATAATTGCTCTCAATGCTTTCTGCAGCACGATAAGTTTCTTTAAAATAGCCACCTTCGGGATGTGGCTCCAGGTTTAAGTGTTTGATGTAAAAAGAAGTGTTTTCAATCATAGCCCTGGCTTTGATAAAAATTATTGTGGTTTTGGAAATAAGAGATTTTTATGTGAAAATCGTTCAAAGTTAGAGCGTAAACGAATAGTCGTTCTTGCATTATCTAGGCGACGTTATGCAGCAAAAAACCAAAGTCCTTTTCGATTTTCGTTTCAACAATCATTGTATCTTACTGAAACGAATTGTTTAAAGAGCGCCAATATGAATGAAGGTATTAAGAAGTTAAATCGCAGGGAATTTCTCAACCTTACCGGAGCTTTTGTACCGCTAAGTATTGCCGGCACTCACAGTGCGTTTCAAAGCGATAATACCTCATTTTCGCCTTCGCCTAAGATCACCATTAAAAGTGTTGATTCTAATTTTGAAAGAGAGCCGCTTATTCCGTACCGGTTTAAGGGAAGTGCTATCACTGAGGCATGGCAGATCGCGGCCAGGATCGAAGGAGAGTCCGGTGCCAGTAGTATTGGCCTTGGCACTCAAAATATTCTCTGGTCTGATTCAAAGGTTTTTGCGGCACATTCTCAAAGTGGCGGTAATGCACTTATGTATGCTATGACAGAGCGGGCGCTGGAGATAATAAGAGGAACTTCTTTTACCAATCCAATGCAATTGCTTGATGAGTTGCTGCCGGAAGTATTTGCTTATGGTAAAAAGATTACCAACAATCCCGATTTGAGAAAGACGTTTGCCCTTAACTCCCTCGTGGCGGTTGACAACGCTGCCTGGCTTTTATACGCGAAAGAAAATAAGATAAATAAGTTCGACGATCTGATCCCTTCAGCTTATAAACCGGGACTGTCTTATAAACATACAAAGGTTGCAAGCATGCCTGCATTTAGCGTGGGAGCAAAAATTGAAAACATTAAAGCTGCGGCAGATGCAGGATATTTTATCATGAAGCTGAAGACAGGTTCGGCAGGCACGCAGAAAGAGATGCTTGAAAAAGACATTGCCTTTTTAACAGCGGTTCATTCAGCTATCGGTCACTATGAAACGCCCTATACCAAAAATGGAAAAATTCCTTATTACTTCGATGCAAACGAGCGGTATGACGAAAAGGATACGTTGCTACGGTTTTTGGATCATGCGAAAAAGATAGGAGCCTTTGACCAAATTGCAGTGATAGAAGAACCGTTTGAAGAAAGAAATAATATGTACGTGGGCGACATGGGAGTAACTATTGCTGCAGACGAAAGTGCGCATACAGTAGAAGATGCAGCCAAGCGAATTGAGCAGGGATATAAAGCCATTGCGGTGAAAGCCATTGCAAAAACACTTAGCATGACAATGAAGATTGCCCAGCTGGCTTATGAAAAGAACATCACCTGTTTTTGTGCTGACCTCACTGTTAACCCGATTTTAGTTGAATGGAACAAATGTGTTGCTGCCCGTCTACAGCCATTTGCTAACATTGGTATAGGACTGCAGGAAACCAACGGCCATCAATATTATAAGAACTGGAATACAATGCTTACCTATGATCCGAAACAAGGAGCGGGTTATGCAAAAACGCAATACGGGGTTTTTGTAACCGATCAATCCTTTTACGATGAAAGCGGGGGAATTTTTGAACCTTCAACCCATTATGAAGACCTGTTTAAAAAGGAAGCCTAGCGATAAAGGTGGCCTACCTTACAGCATCCGATTTTGTTAACCATCTAAATATCTCCTTTTATGCCCGAAAGCAGGAACAGACACAAACATCATCATCATTCACCTCATCATCCGGCATCTGCTACTCCACATCCGGCAAAGACTAAGCGCAGTGCTGCTTTGGTCGTCGCTATACTTGTTGCAATACTTGGTTTTGCAGTTGCCTTTTTCACTCAAGGTGCTAATGCTTTTTGGATGATAGCTGGTGCAGCCTCAGGAGCGCTCATCGGGTACTTGGTTGGTAGCAGCATGGATAAGAGTATCAAAAAAAAGTAGCGGTTGGTGGATGTATGATCGAAGACTTAGCGGTATTTACTTTTGTATCCACTACGACCTGCCTCAGTTTTGCAGTTGACTGTAGATCGTCAATGGCTGATGCCCGTAGCCATAGCGGTACAAGTGTGTGACACAACAATGCCTCATAGCACCACTTTCGCTGGCCACAAAAGTCTACACAAAAACTTCTATCTGAAGTTTTATTGCTACCGTGGTTTGCTATTTGAAAGAGACGATGTATTAAAACTTATTCCATTGACATTATCAACACAGGAAACATCGAGAAAGTGGGTACCAATACTCGCAAGGATCGGGCTTACAGCAAAGGGGATTATTTATTGTGTAATGGGCGCAGTGGCGTTTATGGCGGCCTTTAAAATAGGTGGACAATCGGAAAATAATACCAACAAGAAAGGCATCATTTCATTAATACAACACCAGTTTGCCGGCCATCTACTGCTTGCATTGTTAATTGCAGGGCTAATATGCTATTGTCTTTGGCGAGCGGTACAATGCTTTACAGACACAGAAAGCAAAGGCACTAAAACTAAAGGAATTGTTGTAAGATCCCGATACTTGTTAAGTGGTCTCGTGTACCTGTCATTTGCAGTTGCAGCCATCAAAATCCTGCTTCATAGTAGCAATGATGATGGCGGAGACACGAACCAGAAATTTATACACGAACTTTTATCGAAGCCTTTTGGTCAATACCTCGTCGGTCTCGCTGCCGCAATTATTGCCGGTATTGGTATCTATCAGATGGTATATGGCCTTGCCGGAAAGTATAAAAAACATGTGTCGGGTTTGCATCTTCATTCGTCTGCTACCGCTTACCTGGCAAAAGCAGGAACGATTGGTTATGTAGCAAGAGGAATTGTTTGGCTGATTATTTCGTGGCTGATGTTGAAAGCTGCTATTTACTCCAACTCAAAAGCTGCCGGAGATACTAATGAGGCGTTTAGTTTTCTACATGCTTCTTACGGTTCTGTATTCACGGGGATACTGGGATTGGGACTGGTTTTATATGGAGCTTTCAGTTTTTTAAGAGCGAGGTTTGAACATTTTAAGACCGCTTAAGGAAATATCTGAAAAAGTAAAAAGGGCATCCCAACCGTTGAAAGCTATTCGCTGCAAAGCCCACTATTAATTACTCGTTTATAGCCTCCATTATAAATACTAATCACGTCGGCAGGCATGCCTACTGTGAGGGTGGATTTTGATTCAAGCTGGATTAGCTCGCTGATCTTTCCCGGCATATTTCTGCCGTTACCAAAATACAGGTTGTTGTCGCGCACAAACCGTGATGCAGTTGCGCCATGGCCAACAAACTTCAGCGATCCTACACCGTTGTCGTCTGTTGTTTTGTAAATAACATTCCAACTATTATTGTTATTTGCCTGGAGAGAGAATTTCATCTCTTTCATTTTCTTTTCACCGTTGGTAAACGAAATAGCCACTACACTTAAAAAAGAGCCACCGTTTGTCTTAATAAGTGTGTTGATGCTTTTTCTTGAAAACTTTCTGAGGATTGATTTGATTTCTATTTGGGCTCTTTGTTGAAACGCTTCCATCGACTTGTCAAAGTCTTGTTGTTCGTTGATACTCGCCTGCATGATTTCAAGGAAATTGAAGCTGTTATCGACATAACGAACATGACCTGCCATCGCATACACAACATCATTTGTGCTATAAATCTTGCACATCCCTTTTTTGTTGACAGTATAGCCTTTATCCGTGAGGCTGGAAGTTCTGCTATCGGCACCGATCCAAATAGTGTCCTGGCTTGTTAATGTAATAATCAGGGTTCCGTTATTCAAAGCCTTATCCTGGGCGCCTGCGGCCAGGGCTAAAGAAAATGTAGCAATAACAGCCAGCAATACCTTTTTCACATTATCCATTTATCTGCGTTATTATATTTTGGAGTGAGGTAGAATCCTTACACCTCAGTCAGGTTTCTCGTATAAAAACCGAACCTTGGCTGACTTCTGGGTAGAGGAGGACATAAACAGTTCGTAGCGTTTTTTGCCCGCGGTTATAATAAGAAGTGCAGTATTAGGAGGGATAGAACCCAAGTTCTCGGCAATCATTTCCACCTCTTGAAAAGTGTTGTTGAGGTCAATTCTGATAATGGCTGTTATGGGTGTAAGACTGAGTTTCTGATGCGTTAAAACCATCTGGTCGTTTATTCGAACAGAGATAGAATCATTATCAATTTGACCATTGTCATAAAAATCTAATCGAATCTGGCCGGTATCAACATTGATCTCGGGAATTTCTCTAAAGGCTGATTGTGCTATTCGTGAAAGGGTAATAGGGCCACTATCACAATTTGTGTAGTTGCCGATGAGTATGCTGCTCCACCCCCCCTTTAAAAATTCCTGGTTACCAACACGACTATAAGTTAGTTCGTACCTTTTTATGCAGACATTACAAAAAGACGGAATCTTGAAAGTTGTTACGACGCGTTCTTCGATAATGAATTTTTTTGTGACAGGGTCAGCGACACCGGCAAACTTCTTTTTGACATAATAGTTTACGTCGAGGTAGTGATATGAGCTTCCGGAAAGACTATCGCCTTTTGCGCTAAACTGTAATTCGATATTATTTTCCGCAAAGCAACCGCGGTTCATATCCAGGGTTCCTTTCCAGAAGCCGGAGATGTTTTGTGCAAAAACAAAAAAAGGGCTAAGACAGATAAAATAAGCTATAACAAACTTTTTGTTCATTGCACTAAAATTAAAGTTTTATAGCAGTTATCTTATCAAACCCTGGTGAGTAAATTGTAAAAGAATCTTAAACAGCTAAAAGCGCTTCGGCTTATTTTTTACCCTACCAACATCTACCATTTTTCAAATGGTTTAAATCGAACTGAAAAGTTAGCTACCCTACCATCTATTGGCGCCCATAAAGATCTAAACGAAGGAGTGCTAATACTACCGGTATAAAGTCTTTCATATTTACTTTGGCGCTCGTCGAGTAAATTCTCGCAATTCAGTACCAGGCTCCATTTTGGGCCTAATTTCTTTTCAATCATTGCAGCCAGGAATGCATACCCGGGTGTCTTGCTATAGTCTTCCCGGTACTGCTGACCAGTATAAGAGCCTTCTAAACCGAAACGCCAGTTGTGCTCTATTTCGTAAGCAATAACCGAAGCAGCTCTATGTCTTGGCGTTAGTAACATAAAGTTGTTTTGCTGTAGATAATTCCTTTTAGCATCGGTATAAGTATAGCCCAGATACAACTCCCAATGGTTGACTTCCATTTGAACATACGTATCAAAGCCCTTAGTAACGATGGGCTTTGAGAAATTGGTAAAACTTACTTTGCCCAATACATCCTCAGTTGCCACAATCGGATCGGTAATGTTTGTTATGAAGAAAGCGTGATTTATAAAGAAGGTATTGCCGTCGCCAAACTCTTTTTTATAGTTCACTTCAACGTTTGCTCCCACTGATTTTTCTGCCGTAACTGCCGATGAAATCGGTTGAATGCTGTAGATATCGTAGTCTTTAATTTGCTGAGTTAAAGGGTTAGGCGTTTTATAACCCATACCAAAACCAAGACGCGCTCCCCACACTTCGTTGAAGTGGTGGAACAACGCAATTCTTGGAAGTACAAAATTTCCGTAGTCGACATGATGATCAACGCGAAGGCCTGTTTCAATTTTAGTGCTTTCGAGCAACTTCCAGGTGTCCTGCAGAAAAGCACCGAAAGTAGTATTTGAGAATTTGCCAACAGGTGCCGGTGTAGCGGATGAAGGTTTAAATTCATCACCCGTGATATTTAATCCTCCAACCAAATTGTGTTGGCCCACGTGTGCTGCCAATGAAGCTTCGGAGTAGAAATTGTTTTGCTTGCCACTAAAAAAATAAGTGTTTGTTGTCTCATCCCTGTCGAACAAGCTAACACTTGCTTTCACCGTTGCACTGAGGCTGCTATTAAACCTGTTCTCGGTCATGAGGGTGAAAGTATTTCTGCTGAATTTATTCTTCTCATAATACCGGTGAGTATTATCGCTTTTGCCCTCAATAGCAAGCATGTCGCCACCTAGACGCTTGTCAAAACTTCCTGACCAGCTAAGCGAGATATAACTTTTATCAGTAGGATAAATAAATAAGGTAGGATGAAGTATGGTACTTTTTATATCCGGCACGTCGCTAAACCCATCTTTATCTACATCGACCTGCTTCTGCAAATTTTGACCTGCAAATAAAGTAAAGCCTGCATGCTTCCAGCGTTGCGCATAGTAGACATTGATATTTGTTTCCTTCAACGTTGTCTGGTTAACGAGGAAAGATGCGTCAGGACTGAAAGATGGTTTTTTGGAAACGAGATTGATTAAGCCGGCGATAGCACCTCCGCCATAGAGGGTCGATGCCGCACCTTTTATTAATTCTATTTGTTTCAAGTCCAGCGGCGGTATTGACAGAATTCCAAAACCACCTGAATAACCTTCATACAAAGGCATACCATCACGAAGTATTTGGGTGTACTTTCCTTCAAGCCCTTGTATTCTCACGTTAGAATTTCCCGACGTAACGGAAGACTGCTGGATCTGTATCCCGCTCATATCACCTAGTATGCTCGCAATGTTTCCGGGCTTTAAAGTGCTTTCATCGTTCATTTCCTCTAAGCCTAAAACTTCAACTTTGGTAGTAGCACTTTCAACAGGGTCATTGTTCCGAGTGGATGAAACAACTGTTACTTTTTCGAGCGCATTTTCATCCTGCTCCATAAAAATAATATGGGTGATAGTGTCACCAATTACCCTTACTTCAATTGTTTTATAGCCTACATAGCTAAAACGAAGAATGCTGTCGGCCTCAGAAAGATTGCTTACAACAGCAATACCGCCGGCGTCACTTGTAGCATTCGTCTTTGCATTTGTTGTTGAAGAAAGGGTTACTCCCTGCAGGTTTACCCCACTAGTCTTGTCTTTTACCAGGACCTTAAAAGCATTTTGAGCTTTGAGGGAAATAACAAGAGATATTGTGAAAACTAAAAGAAGAGTCTTTTTCATTTAGCGTTAGAGTGTAAGGACAAATTAGAAAAAAATAAAGTTAGTTTTTTTACCACACCCTCAAAATTAAGGGCAGATTTTTATTCTGCCTGCGCAGCTTCCTTTCAGCGTACAGCCAAAATGTTTAAAATATGGGCAGCTAATCTGCAAGAATTATTAGCGTTAGGGGTGGAAAAATTTGGTAAAGCTCAGCTACATTTACAAAAATTGCATTATTACTGCTTACCCGTTTGTTGATCAATATTCCATACCTTAAATTTCAAATACGCCTACAATGTTCCAAAAAACAGCTTTACTAATAATCTCAATTGCTATGTCGATTGCCTCCACTGCACAAGAAATAACGCTACCGCTATGGCCGGCAGGTAAAGTGCCGAACTATCAAAAAACAAATGAAACGGAGAAAAGTGACACAACCGATATTGTACGGATTAGCAAAGTTCAAAACCCTGAGATAGCAGTGTTCATCCCATCAAAAAAAAGTGCAACGGGCCAGGCTGTTGTTATTTGCCCGGGCGGCGGATATGGCATTCTTGCTTACAACTGGGAGGGAACAGATATCGCAAAATGGTTTAATTCAAAAGGCATCACTGCTATTGTTCTTAAGTATCGGCTGCCGAATTCGAAAAGCAATATTGTTCCTGACAAGTCTCCTCTCATGGACGCACAAAGGGCAATAAGGTTGGTAAGGGCAAACGCAGACAAATGGAATATAAAAATGAACCGGGTAGGAATTATGGGTTTTTCGGCAGGCGGTCACCTTGCCTCTACAGCAGGTACCCACTTTGATAATGGGAATGCCGGTGCTGCGGATCCCATTGATCGTTTAAGCAGCCGACCTGACTTTATGATTTTGATGTACCCCGTTATAACCATGTCTAAACCTACTATGCATTCCGGTTCGAGAAATAACCTGATAGGGCAAAACGCGTCGAGCGAGCAGGCCAAATTTTATTCTGCCGAACTGAACGTGACAAAAGAAACGCCACCCACATTTCTTGCACACGCCACGGACGACAATGGTGTACCTGTTGAGAATAGCCTGATGTTTTACCAGGCTTTGAAGGACCACGGCATTCCAGCTGAAATGCACCTCTACCCAAAAGGAGGGCACGGCTTCGGGCTTGCACTAGGTATACCAGAAACAGAAAGTTGGACAGACCGCTGTATAGATTGGATGAGAAGCCTAAACAAATAAAGCGGTAAAGAATAATAAGAAAATCAATTATATCAGCCCGTTGAATAATTATTCTTATTTCTCTTTAAACTTATTCCCTATTAATTTATCGAAGAGCTTAACTACCACTTCAGTTAAACCCTAACCTACCAAATGGAATTGTCCGCTGCTTTAGATCATCGAATTATTTTAGGTTGCATTAATAGGGATCGAAAAGAGCAGAAGAAACTCTACCAACTGATTTCGCCTACCCTTTATACTGCCATTCGAAAAGACGGCTACACGCCTATAGAAGCCGAAAAGATTTTAGTACAGGTCTTTGTAGAAATTTTTAAATCACTTGAGAAATACAATCCGGAAGATCTGTTTGAAGATTGGTGTTTGCAGGTGTATGAAAGATTAAAACAAGCCGCCGCTTAGTCAGTGCTACTCTACGGATAAATGAAGGGAACCAAATACTCTTTCCGTTAAAATTTATTCTACTTATAACAAAATCCTTTCAGTTACTGTTATCAACTTTGTATACTGAAAAAGATTTATGTGGCGTAGAAAACAACTTGTTGTTATAATCATCATTACCGCATTTGCCATGCTTGGCATTGCTGCGATTACTATAGAGAATGAACCTTTTAAAGAAGGGGTTTATATCGAACCTAGTGAACAACAAAGCGGGGATATCAAAAAGGGATTTGACTACCTGGTTAACGGCGATTACCTCAAAAGCGGTTTGAACTATAATTACTATGTTTTGCTAAATGGAAAAGATAAGAGAAATCATTTAAACAGAACAGGGAAAGCGGCAAACGTAGCATATAATTTCAACCTTATTAAAACCCGTAACAGCAACAATCTTGTTGTACCTAATTGCTTGCAATGCCACGGCCAGGAATTTGACGGAAAGCTTGTTATAGGCCTCGGGAATACTTTTCTTGACTTTAGTAAACCTTTCAAAAAGAATGATGTGAAGGGCAAAATTGCCAGGCACATTATGCAACTTGTTTCCCCCAGCCAGTACCAATCTTCCAGGGTGTTGATCAGGTCTTTCAGCACTATTGCACCTTATTTACAAACCGAGACACAAGGCATAAACGCAGCAGATCGCCTGGCCATATTGCTGGTTGCTCACAGAAATCCTGAAACGCTGCAATGGAGTGACAAAGCGTTGTTGGAAATACCTGAGGAAGTTATTCCAACCGACGTACCGGCGTGGTGGTTACTGAAGAAAAAAAATGCTATGTTTTACAACGGCTTTGGCCGGGGAGATTTTGGAAAATTCCTGATGCTTAGCAACCTCCTTACCGTGAGCGACTCCTCTGAAGCGGCTGAAACATTTACACATTTCAAAGACGTATTATCTTACCTGAAATCAGTTGAACCTCCAAAATATCCCCGTTCAATAGACAATACTCTGGCAACAAGGGGCAAGGCAGTTTTCAATAACAACTGTAGCAAATGCCATGGAACTTATGGTGACAAAGTAACTTACCCTAACCTGCTGATTCCTGAGCATATTATCAGAACAGATTCTCTGTTATTCAAAGCAAACTACCAGAATCCGCAGTTCATAGAGTGGTTTAATAAAAGCTGGTATGCAAATGGGAATTACCCGGCGAGGTTGCAGCCTTTTAATGGTTACATAGCTCCTCCCCTTGATGGCATTTGGATTACTGCACCTTACCTGCACAATGGCTCTGTACCTACATTAGAAGCGCTACTAAATAGTAAAGAACGTCCAAGATATTGGCAAAGGGATTTTAAGCAGCCGGAGTACGACTATGAAAACATAGGATGGAAATACGAAATAAAAGACAAGGACAACAGCAGGAAAATTTACAACACCGATAAGCCCGGCTATAGAAATATCGGGCACACTTTCGGAGACCGTCTCAATAAGGAAGACAGAAAAGCCGTAATCGAATATTTGAAAACGCTATAGTCTTCAACTTCTCTAACATCTATAAATACGAAAAAGAGCCCTGGCAAAATTCTCTGCCAGGGCTCTTTTTTATTTCTATTGATATTTACTTATCCCACCAAACTTTATCAGTTATTAACTTAACCCCGGGGAAATTCTGGTTCCGGGTTATTTCTGTTTCCGGGTATAGCAGGCGTGCGGGCAGTTCGTTATTACCCAGCGTTGAAGCTTTTGAGACAACCAGTATATTAGGATAGCCAGTTCTTCTCCACTCGGTCCAGGCTTCAAAACCTTGCGTACCGTTCATTGCATAATACTTCTGGGTAATGATTGCTTTGATCCTACCTGTGAGGTCCGCGGGCAGTTGAGCATCAGGAGCCGTTGCAACATAAGTTTCGTAATCTGCAGCAGGAACTGCATAAGCGTCGAAGCTTGCTTTTATACCTGCTTTAAAAAGCTGGGCAACATCACCTGTGGTGGCCCATCCCCTTGCTACCGCTTCTGCCTGCAAGAAATATGACTCGGCGGCTGAAATTAATTTCACGGGCGCAGTAGCCGCAGTTGCTCCAGTTGCAGCAGCAAATCGGCCACCGGTGATAGGTGCCGGAGTTGTTGGCGCAACGGTTGGCTGCGTTGCAAAACTTCCCTGTGGAATGGCGACAACATTTCCGGCAGCATTAGTGCTATAAAAAACTTTTAATCTTGGATCGTTATTGGCAATATAAGCGTTGACAGCAGTGGAGCTGGCCACTACATTCTGAGTACGGCTCAGACCTACGCCTTCTGCATACAACGGGTTTTGATTGCCACCAACATTCAGGTAACTGATTTTTGCATCGGTAGTCAGGAAAGTAGGATTAGTGGCATATAAAGCCTGTATCCCAGCTTTGGCTTTATTTGGGTCAACTTCTGATAAACGCAAATAAGCTCTCAGTAAAAAAGTGTTCCCAAAACGTTTCCAGTTAGCCATTCCAGCAGCACCGCCTCCGAAAACAAGGTCATCATTACCAGGGAAATTAGCTGTTCCTACCGTAGTAAGCGCAATGCCTCTTTTTGTCCAGGCGAAGATGCTGTCATATACTTCCTGTTGCGGATCGTAGCGGGGTGCAAGTACAGAAGTGCCTTGTAGAGCATCCTTTAACGGCACATCACCAAACGCATCGGTAAGCAGTTGGTAGACGTAAGCTTTTTCAAGCAATGCAATAGCAACGTAGCTGCTGTTTTTAGATTGCTCCAATAGTTTGATATCCTGCAGCGCATCGTTGTACATAATGCCCCACATACGGTCGAAAGTGGAAGGATTTGACTGGTATTGCTCGATTGTTTTGTATTGAGATGAAGTGGGATTTTGTGTCCAATACTGAGCATAAATACTTCCGAAGATTTGAAGGTTATTGCCTACCACCATACCAATGGCAGCTTGTGTTGAAGGAAGTATTAAATTATCTGTTGCTGTTTTAGGAGCGTTAGGATTTTCGTTTACATCCAGGAATTTTTTGCACCCTGTTGTAGCTAACATCGACACTCCAGCAAGTGCGGCAACCATCGTATTTCTATATCTTAATTTCATTCCTGTAAATTTTAAAAAGTGACTTTTAGGTTAATGCCATAATTACGAACTGAAGGCTGGGCTGTAAAATCAAAACCTTGCGTGTTGGTTGCACCGGCCGAGTTTATTTCAGGATCGGCGTACCTGTTTTCTTTAGCAGTTTTTATCCAAAGGTTATTTCCGTACAAACTGATAGAAGCACTACCAAATGGAGTGCGAGCCAGTGTAGCTCTTGGCAAAGCATAGGTAAGATTGAGTTCACGAAGCTTTATGTACGACGCGTCTAATACGTGTTGACCATCTATGATGTTTGGGTAATAATCTTCAGGAGTAAATTTGACGTCGGTATTTTCTACTATTTTTCCACTTGCATCAGTATAAACGGAATTAGGGAACACATAACCCGCTCTATCGCCGTCAGCAGTTTCTGCAGCAGCACCTACAAAATCTAAAATGTCCTTTGTTCTTGAGTAGAATTTTCCGCCTTGTCTTGTATCAAACAATACTCCTAAACTTAACCCTTTGTAGGAAAGATTGGTTCCTAAAGAAGCCTGGTAATCCGGGTTGTATGTTCCTAGATAAATGGCAGTTGGTGTAAGCTGGGGTATGCCGGTTGTACGACTAACAATCACCCTTCCAAGATCATCACGAAGAAGGTCTCTTCCATAAAAATTTCCATAAGGTCTTCCGTTAGCTGCGACAATGCTCATTCCGCTAAATCCTCCGATCACAATTTGCTCTACATCAAGGTTTGAAACCTCGTTCCTGTTCCTGGTATAGGTACCATATAGCTCCCATGTAAATCCGGAAGCAGTTTTAACAGGAGTACCGCGTACGCCTAATTCAATACCATTGTTCTTCACCAGCCCTATGTTTGAAATACGGGATGTGAAACCGGTTGAACTTGGTATAGGTACAGCAAGGATCTGGTTTTTAGAATTATTCTGGTAGTAAGAAAAATCAACTGAAATGCGGCTTTTTAGAAAAGCCAGTTCTGTTCCAACTTCGAAAGCAGTAGTTATTTCAGGCTTAAGATCCGGGCTACCTATCTGATTTCCTAGAGTATAACCGGGCACTGTTCCTAATGGAAATACCGTTGTGCCGAAGCCACCATTAATAGTTGTTTTGCCGTAGTAAGATTCCAGCTGGTAAGGAGCAGCATCGTTACCAACTTGCGCCCAACTTGATCTTAGTTTACCATAATTCAACCAATTGTTTATGCCTGTATTTTTCAGCAGTTCGGAGAATACAAATGAACCACTTACGCCCGGATAAAAGAATGAGTTGTTAGCGACAGGCAAAGTAGATGACCAGTCGTTACGGGCAGTAGCACCAAGGAAAAGGAAGTTTTTGTACCCCAAGTTAAAATCAGCATATAATCCTACTAACCGCCGCGTTGAATAATCATTGGCTGTTACTACCGGGCCATTACTGTTGGCGAGGTTGTAATAGCCGGGAATAACCAAGCCGCTGGCACTATTTGTTTCAGCGTCGAACTGGTTTACAGTACGCAAACGAACATTGTGACCAACGAGTAGTGAAGCGTTCAGATCTTTAGTGAAATCCTTTCTCGCTGTCACCATCAAATCGTGCGTGATATCATTTATGTTGTAGTTGGCCTCATAATATCTACCGGCTGAAATCTTAGTTTGCCCGGTGTAGTTTCCACTGGTGTTGTCAGCTGCAATAAGATTATACTTTGGCTCCATTTCTCTGCGCCTGTCAGAATAAATGTCACCCCCAAAACGCTCAGTAATATCTAACCATTCTGTTGGTTTGTAGCTGATAGTGAAATTACCTATGATGCGATCTACATCGTTTTTATTATGGAAATTATTAAGTAGGTAATAGGGGTTTACTGTGTACGCACCATAGTAACCAAAAAGCTCATTTCCGTTTGCATCGAAAATGCCGCCGATAGAATTGTAAGGATTGCTTAAATCCTTTAACTCAGTAAGCGGAATATTCCTGGGCGTTTGAAGTACATTATTAAAAACAGATCCATTACCCTGGCCACCACCAACAAGATCACTTGTGATCCTGCTATAGTTGACCGAAAGACCTGCTCTGAACTTGTTACTTAGTTGAGTATTCCCATTAAAACGTACACTGTACCTATTGTACTTATCCCGGTTGGTAGGCATTACACCATCTGAGTTCAAAGCATTAAGTGACAAGAAGAAAGTTGACTTCTCGCTACCGCCGGCAAATGAAACGCTGTTTGTAAAATTTTTGCCTACTTCAAAAAAGTCTTTCACATTGTTCTCAACTGCGCTGTAGGGACGTTGTTGTGCAACTCCGTTGATCTCCTGTCCCCACGGTGTCATCACCCCGGTAAACTTTGGTCCCCAACTCCAGTTTTCGATAACGTCGTTGTACGGTTGTCCATTTCCACCGGTATAACCCTGGCCGTATTGATTTTGAAGCTCCGGCAACTTAAGGATGCTGGAGAAACCTATACCTGAGCTAAATGTTACTTCGTTCTTTTTGTTTTGATTTCCCTTTCCGGATTTAGTAGTAATGATCAGGGCACCATTGGATGC
This sequence comes from Segetibacter aerophilus, assembly GCF_007991655.1. Lineage (GTDB taxonomy): Bacteria > Bacteroidota > Bacteroidia > Chitinophagales > Chitinophagaceae > Segetibacter > Segetibacter aerophilus. The sequence goes on along the minus strand of NZ_BJYT01000026.1, from coordinate 19,780 downwards.
GCGGGAACCATATAGAGCAGTAGCACCTGGTCCTTTCAACACAGTAATACTTTCGATGTCATTTGGATCGATATCATTGCCACGGTTGCCAAAATCGGTGCTGGCTAAATAAGTAGGAATAGCCCCTACACGGGTACCGGCACCACCTGCAATATTAGTGTTGTCAATAGGGATACCGTCAACAACCATCAACGGTTGGTTATTACCAGTGATAGAAGAACCACCGCGAATAACTACCCGGGTAGAGCTACCGGGTGCACCAGCGGTACCGGTAATATTTACACCGGGAACTTTGCCTGATAATGCATTCAGTGCACTGGTACTTTGTCCCCTTGTCAAATCTGCATTGCTGACAGTAGGCGCGGCGTAACCCAGGCTTCTTTTTTCTCTCTTGATACCCTGTGCAGTAGATACTACTACTTCAGTCAGGTTTTGAACTTGTCGGGATAAGGAAACGGTTATAGTAGAACTACTGCCTACTTTTGCTTCTGTTGACGGAATACCGACGCCTGATATTACCAGCACATCGCCGGTTTTTGCGCTAATACTAAAATCTCCATTTTCATTTGCTGAAGTGCCATTTGATGAACCGCGAACCAAGACAGTGGCGCCGCTAACGGGTTGCCCTGCTTCGTCAACTACCCTACCTGTTATTCGCCGCGTTTGGGCCATCGTAGTTAACGTGGCAAGCAGTATTAATACGAAGAGGAATATATTTTTTCTCATGTTTTTCACCTGTTTAAAAGAAATAAGGAAATGCTGTTAAAAGAGCTTTTAACAGTGCAAGTACACTCATTTTCATTTTTTCGAAAAAGCAGAAATCATGAAGCGTTAAATATTCTTACCGAAAGGGTAGTTTAATATTTCAAAGACTTAAAAACAGGAATTTTATTTTTTTGAGGTGCTACTGAAGCAGAAGGATTGCGGTGCAGTACCAGTGATTGTAGCGGGTAGATCGACTGATTTAATTTTTGAAAAAAACAGGAAAGACTTGCAAAAACATGCGAACTACCAAAGGGCAAAGTATTGTTTAAAAACCTTTGAAAGTTAGCCTTCGCCGAATATCTACACTAAAACTTCCGGTACTATGGAGCTTTTATTTGCATTTTTGCGGATTGGACTTAATGTAATAAGACCGAAAATTTTTTGATTTTGGATCCATACATCCTTCTAAATCCAGGATTTCGACTTTTCTAAAATCAACAGGCTGCCCTTCGCTTTGAAGCGCAATAAACCCGGAGGATAAAAGTTTTCCGTCCTGCTTTATTGCAGGATTAAAATTGTTGGCGACGCCGCCGCCAATTTGTGGTTGCGAATATTGCAGAACAGTATCACCATTGATAATATGAGTAACCAGCGAGTCGCCCAACACAATTATTTCACCACTTACCCATTGGTCGACAGAAAAAGTTTTTGATGTTGATTCGATGCAATGACGTGGGTCTTTTTTTCCCTTATACACCACATCAGTACCGGGCGAACACATGTTACCCGTGGGACGCGGTTTTCCATCATCTAACCCTGCAAGCAATTGAAACTCTACGGAGATAGGCCAGTCCTGTTCTTTAAGAATAGTCTTTGGATCCTGCGAATGAAACATAACGCCACTATTTCTGATTGTGTAAGACGGTGCATCCTTTCTCCATTCGCCAGTAATGCGATATTCGAATTTTAAACGATAATAGGAAAAGGGCTGTTTATAAAACAGGTGGCCATATTGCTGATTGAAACTATCATACTTGTCGTATCTCACTTTCACCATTCCATCTTCAACTCTAAAAGTATTTGCGGGGTCTTCTCCAACTTCGTGATGATAAATTTTTACTACCCAATCTTTAATATCCTTACCGTTAAATAAAGGTTTCCAATCTGCCTGGCTAACATTTTTTTGTGCTGTTGCACAACTATTAAAACCTGCAACGAGTACGATTAGGAGGATAGAGACAAAATATGATTTTGAAATAAATGACTTTTTCATTTTAAGTGTTTAAAACGTCTGAGACAGCGGTCGTGTTTTGGGTTAAGATTTGAATATACCTAATTGAACAATTACTCCACCATTTATTTTACCGTCATTCCTTCGATATCAATTACAAGCCACTGGCTAACTTATTTTCAATCACCTTGGCTGTTACATACAGTTGCCCAACATGCCGCATCGTATGTTCAGCAGCATGAAACAAAAGTCCAATGACAGTCGATGGAATTTGAGCCCGTCCTACCATTCTTACTTCAGTAAGTGCTTGTTCGTTTATCTCACGCAATTCGGCAACTGCCTTATCAACTTGCGTATTAAAACCCTCAACGAGTTCAGCGACACTGGATTTACCTTCCATAGCCCTACCTTCAGATGCGACCGTTTTCAATTGTTCTTCAGTTAACGCCTCACCTCTGGCATATGTAAACAACCTGTCTAAAACTCCCGCGAGATGTTGCAGGTGAAAACCTATAGAAGCAACACCGGCGGGCTGGTGCCATAAATGGTTATCAGGAAATTTATTTACTAACCTGCCCACCTCTTCTCTTGCCTGCAGTAATGCATGTGCCACTGGTTGCAACAGGGCAGGAACATTCTCAACCGGGCCACGTTGCCATACTTCGCGTTTATCGATTGTTGTCATAAATTTTCTTTTATTGTTCAAATTTTTATCAAACCGCTTGCTTCCCTGCATTCTTCAACAAAAAAGTATCTCAAAGTTTTCTTCCCATCCTAGCGTTGATTTATTACCAATTCATACAAATCTAAAATTATAACGTTCGGACTAACCCCGCTTCTTTTTTCCTTATTCCGTAATCTGTTGTTCCCGATTCTGAAAGTGATTTGATTTTGCCCGACCGTCTTTTGCACTGGAAAAAATAACTTTTGATGAAAAATAGATTTACTAAGGCTCTTTGCTTCTTACTTTGTTTTAGCTGCTTAACTGTAACTGCACAAATGGAACAGGCATTTGTAGCAGTTGAAAAAATAGATGAAACACCCGTTGCTGAAACGGGCACAATAAAAGGACATGTGTCAACAACCGATAACAAGCCGGCGACCGAAGTAAACGTTGCGATTAAGGGAATAAACCGGTTCGTCGTAACTGACGGGAATGGGAATTTTGTGTTGAGAAATGTAAAAATTGGGAGTCATACTATTTCAATTTCCATGATTGGTTTGCAGCCAATTGAAAAGGAAGTAACCGTAACCACCGGGCAAACACTCGAGTTATCATACACGTTACAGGAGACTTCAAAACAATTGGAAGAAGTAATCGTAACTGCACGTAAAAGCCTGAACGAGAAAACTGTCTCAGTTGGTAAAATTGAAATTAACCTAATGGACCTTCCGCAAAGTATAGCTGTTGTGGGACAAGGCTTGATCCGCGACCAGCAGGCTTTGCGTTTGAGTGATGTAATCAAAAACGTAAACGGCGTTTATTTGGCTACCACCCGTGGCAACAGCCAGGAAGCATTTTCTGCTCGTGGATATGGTTTTTCAAGCAGCAACATGTTTAGAAATGGTGCACGGGTAAACGCAGGTGCAATGCCCGAAATGAGTTCATTGGAAAAAGTGGAAGTGCTGAAAGGTAGCGCCGCAATTCTTTATGGTAATGTTGCTCCTGGAGGTATTGTAAATATGGTGACCAAGCAACCTAAGTTCAACTTTGGTGGCGAAGTTTCGATGAGAGCAGGAAGCTATGATTTGTACAAACCTTCATTTGATGTCTACGGACCAATGACTGCGGGAATTGCTTATCGCGTAAATGGAACTTTTGAATCTGCAAACAGTTTCAGAAACTCCGTTCAATCTAAGCGATACTATATCAATCCTTCAATGTTGTTTAAATTAGGAAAGCGTACCGAACTTTTGGTTCAAGCCGATTATCTCAATCATGAGTTTACACCTGATTTCGGAATTGGCACTATAAACAATACTACGATCGCCCCGTTACAAAGAGGAACATTTCTAGGTACTGCGTGGCAGTATGCAAAAACAAAACAAACCACCGCGTCGACAGCCCTAAAGCATGAGTTCAACGACTCATGGAAATTAAACTTTACCGGTGCTTATCAAAATTATTCAAGAGATTATTATTCTACTGAACGTGTGCAAGCTGATGCAGCAGGTAAATGGGCAAGGCCATTAAACAGGACATTTACTAATGAGGATTATTACATTGCGCAACTTGACCTAAATGGTAAATTTAAAACTGGCTCAATTGCTCACACATTACTTGCGGGTATCGATGCAGACCGTTATTATACCACCAACTACGCTTACAATCAACCGACGACCTACGACACTATAAACATTCTGGACCCATCTAAATTTACCAGGCGTACCGATATCCCGGTTGCTAACCGGGTACGCCAGATAAATACGCCTACTAACCGTGTGGGCACTTATGTACAGGATCTTATTAGCCTTACCAGCAAACTCAAGTTATTGGCCGGAATCCGTTTTTCGTATCAAAAAGCTCTACCGGCAGATTCTACCAACCTAGTTACCGGCGCTAAGGGCAAAGGCGTGACAAAAGCGGACCAGGCATTTTCTCCACGTGTTGGCTTGGTTTACCGTCCTGTTGAAAGCACTTCGATTTTTGCCAGTTACTCCAATTCGTTTTCTGTAAACACCGGCACTGACATTTACTTCAACGCCCTTTCACCATCTATTATTGATCAGTTCGAAATAGGTGTAAAAAATGACTTTTTCAAAGGCCGTCTTTCGGCCAACGTAACAGCCTATCGTATAAAAAATAACAACCTTGCACAAACAGCACAGTTTGCTGCTAACGGTCAACCAAACAACAACACCGCTATTAAAGAACTTACCGGCGAAACAACCAGTGATGGTATTGAGTTGGATTTAACTGGTCACCCGGTTGCGGGACTTGATGTGATAGCTGGCTACAGCTACAACTACATGCGTTACACCAAAACCCCTGATGCAAAAGGAAACTATGTTGAAGGGGAACGCCTGGTTAACACGCCGGCTCATACCGCTAATGCAAGCGTGTTTTATGTATTTAAAAATGATAGGCTAAAAGGTTTAAAGGTGGGTGCAACTGCCTTTTATACCGGCAATCGTTTTGGCGGATGGAACAACACAATTGGCCAGGTACAGAATTACTCAAGACTGATTGCTGTAAACGGATTTACTACCATTGATATTTCTGCCGGTTACACCATCGACAAGATTTCTTTGCTGGCAAAAGTGTCGAACCTTACCAACACTTTTAATTATTATGTTCACGAAAACTATAGTGTAAACCCAATTGCACCAAGACAAGTTGTTGGAACAATTGCATATAGGTTTTAAAGAGTTTTTTTGGGCCGACTCAGGGATGAATATTAGGCATCGTTGCGTCGCACTCTTGTACTTTTTGGTATTCTTTTCATCACACAAAAAAGTCTAAATAACCCAGCTACTTGTAGCTGACAAAATCTCTCTTCTCCCTTTAGGGCCGGGGCTTTAAACATGAAAACGTTTTTTAGAAATATTCACTTATATCTTAGTCTTGCAGCCGGCCTTGTTATTATGACCTGCTGCTTCACCGGCGCTATCTTAGTATTTGAAAAGGAATTGCAGGAAGCGACAAATCACGATCGCTATTTTGTAAAGCAGGAAAACACGAAGCTTCTGATTGAGCAATTAATAAGCAACGTAAAACAACAATATCCGGCTGCAAAAGTAGCATCGGTAAAAGTTTATCCAAATTCGGAAAGAAGTGTTGAGGTCGGCATCTCAATTCCTGAAAAAGGAAAAAAGGAAGAAAATAAATCAAAAGCAAAAACTGAGCAACCTGCCAAAGAAAGAGAAACTGCAGCAGCAGGTGGCAAATCTTCCGCAGGACAAATAGGAAAACCAGCGGCGCCAGCAGGCGGGGAAGGAAGACAAACGCACACTGCTTTTGTAAACCCTTACACAGGGCAAGTACTGGAATTGTACAATTACCGCGAAACGTTTTTCTACACCATATTCGCATTGCACCGCTGGCTACTTGGTGGCAATGACAGCATTGGCAAAACAATAACCGGTATATCTACTTTTATTTTCCTGTTTATTCTCCTAACGGGGATAATACTATGGTGGCCAAAAAATAAAGCGATCTTAAAACAGCGCCTAAAAATAAAAACCGATGCAAGCTGGAAGAGAGTGAACCATGACCTTCACCTCGTGCTTGGTTTCTATTCGGCGATCTTCCTGTTCATCTTTGCTTTCACCGCATTAGCATGGTCATTCAAATGGTTTAATAACGGCATCTACACCGTTACCAAGTCTTCAATGAAACCTGTCGAGCCACCTCGTTCTATCTATACAGCAGACAAGCGAAGAATTAGTTATGACTCCGCTTTTGTTGCTATTCAAAAAGCAGCTACAAATGTTCAGTTTTATACTTTGAGGGCTCCAAATGATTCTACCGGTATATTTTCAGCAACTGTACTTCCAATCGGTGCACATGAATCTGCTGCAGATAATTATTACATCGACCAATACTCCGGACAAGTAATCGGCAACCTAAAGTTTCAAGACAAGAATTTGGGACAGCGCGTAAGGTCAACATTCAAGCCTGTTCACGTCGGTTCGATCTATGGGCTTCCATCAAAAATTGTCGCTTTCCTGGTTTGCATTTTTGGAGTTACATTTCCGATTACCGGCACTATTATGTGGCTTAACCGATTGAAGAAGCAAAAAACAAAACAAACAGCCGGAACGAAGAGACAGGCGGTTGCTGTTGGAGAAGATGTTGATGAATTATAAAGTCAGGTAAAACTTAGGTGCGGTTGAAAAAGTAATTAGACATTAAATACTCCATCATTTAAAACTACTCTCCATCCATCAGGATCTTCGAAAGTAAAACCTTTGTCTTTCCAATATGGGTTCTCTGGGTCAATAGGGTGACATCCCAGAGCCGTCAGTTTATCTTTAATGATGTTTAGTTCTGCAAGAGTTTTAAAATATAAAACGAGCAGGTTGTCTTTAGTCGGTGCCTTACCTGGAGTGCCTTTACCATCTTGTGTAAATTCTAAATGATATTGTAGGTCTGGAAGTCCTATCATTACTCCCCTATACCCTTCGTGACCTTCAAACTCGTAAAGGACTTTTAGCCCTAACCCCTTTGTATAAAATTCAGTTACCTCTTCAATTTTGTTAGTAGGTCTGGCTATTCTAAATTGAACCGCAGGATAATCGTTGTTACTCAATTCATCGTTCACTTAGTTTAAGTATTAAGCTTTTTTAAAAAGGAGCATTAAAATCCTTGGAAGCTCTTCTCGATTGTCATTATCGAAATATTCATCAATATTCTCCAGTATTAGTCCGTGTCTTTTTGCAGCATTGGCAAAATCAGAAATGTGGTGATTGAAACATTCTACCACTTGGGTTCCATCTTCTGTATCAAATCTTGCTTTACTTCCCGCGTATTGTTTAAAAGGATGAAGCTCTCCAATATAAACATGTCCACCTTGAACTAATGCATTAGATACTTCTTGAAAAATGGGATCCAGGTTTTCGATGTGTTCAAGAACAAGACTAAAAGTTACCAGGTCATATAATTTTGTTCTAAAAGTCCATTCAGACAAGATGTTCACTTGTTTGAATTCGACTTTATCTGAGGTAATCTTTGCTTTAGCCTTTGCAAGCATTTCATCTGAAAGATCTACCGCCAAAACTTTCTCTGCCTTTTCAACCAGCCACTCCGTATTCTTACCTGTACCACAACCGATCTCAAGACAGCTTTTAAAGTCGATGTTGGATAGAGTACTTCTTAAAACCCTTGCTTCAAGGTCCCTTGTTTTATTGTTGTTGGTATCGTATTGTTCAGCCCATACATTGTAGGCCTGCTTTACATCAATCATATACTTTTCTTAGTTTGATAATTATAACAAAAGAAACTGTTTAAAAGAATGATAATCCGGGGATAATTTCACGCTTTCCTTTTTCTTATTCAATATGCCTTTAATGGTTTCAGGCGTTTCAACTTTTTGCCCGGTTATAGGTTCTACCACATCATAAAACTTTACCGGGTGCGCGGTTTCAAGAATCATCCCTTTGTCGTTTAAATGTTTTTGGAGGTATTTTTCTAATCCGGCAAAAGCCACTGCGCCGTGTGGATCGAGTAAATAATCATACTTGCTGTAAATGTTCTTAAGGGTTGTTCTCGTTTCTTCATCAGTAATGCTAAAGCTGCTAACCACGTTTTTCACTTGCGGATACTCGTGCTTGAATAACTCCAGAATTCTTATAAAATTACTCGGGTTGCCCACATCCATTGCATTTGATATGGTAGCTACTGCCTGCTGACTTTGATAGCTTCCTGTTTCAAGGTATTTGTAGACAGAATCGTTAGCGTTAACAGCAGCAACAAAATGCTTAACAGGCAAGCCCGTAAGATGAGCAACCATGCCTGCGCAAATATTTCCAAAGTTGCCGCTAGGTACACAAACAACAGGCGGCCGGCCTTTATCAGTCCATTGTTGATAGGCAAAGAAATAATAGAATTGCTGAGGCAACCAGCGCGCTACGTTGATTGAGTTTGCCGAAGTAAGAAATAGCTCCTGGTTCAATTGTTCATCAGCAAATGCCTGCTTAACCAGTTGCTGGCAGTCATCAAAATTGCCATCGATTTCTATTGCAGTAATGTTTTTGCCCAATGTTGTCAATTGCAATTCTTGAACGCTACTTACTTTGCCTGACGGATATAGAATAACAACATCTACCCCTTCGATTTCATAAAACCCGCTTGCTACTGCCCCGCCAGTATCTCCTGAAGTTGCAACCAGTACAGTTACAGGTTTTTTGATGTCTTTTACAAAATAGCCTAAACAACGACTCATAAACCTCGCACCTACATCTTTGAAAGCAAGGGTAGGCCCATGAAATAATTCAAGAGAGAAAATGCTGTCTGTTATCTTAACCAAAGGAAAATTGAAGTTGATGGTTTCTGCAACGATGCTTTGCAAAACTTCAGTTGGAATGGTATCACCAACAAAAGGTTGAATCGCGCGGAAAGCAATCTCCTCCTTAGAATAATGGTCAATGTTCTTTATAAAGTCTTTAGGCAGTTCACGAATTCGCTCAGGAAAATACAAACCCTTATCGGGGGCCTGGCCTTTTATAGTAGCTTCTTTAAAACTAACTTTTGGCGATTGTTGATTGGTACTGTAGTAAAGCATGGTTTTTTTGAGCCGTAAGCCGCTAGCTACAAGCAGCAAGCTTCCGTGTTTTTAGAAGCTTCTAGCTACTAACAAGCTTCCGTGTTTTGTTTTTAGAAAAGCTGCTAGCTCTTAGCTGTTAGCTACTAGCTTTCGCGTTTGTTTTAAAGTTCTTCTAAGGCTTGCAGCTTGAGGCTAACAGCTTGCAGCTATTACTTGTACTCCTGCTGCATTAATCGTAGTCACGTACGTATGGTAGCTGATCCCAATTTTTTCATAGACATTTTTCATTACCGTTTCTACTTCTTTGGCTGTTGCTTCGTTTGTGCTGAGCATAAAGATTGAAGGGCCGGAACCTGAGATGCCGCCACCCAATGCGCCTGCTTCTTTGCATCCTTTTTTTACTTCATCAAAGCCGGGGATAAGAATGCTTCTTACCGGTTCTATGATTACATCTTCGAGAGACCGGCCAACCAATGCTGCGTCTTTTTTTAATAAGCCTGCAACTAAGCCGGCAATGTTTCCCCACTGCTTGATCGCGTCTTTGAGTAAGACTTCTTTTCTTAAGATCTGTCTTGCATCAGAGGTTCGTACTTCAATTTGAGGATGAACGACCGTAACGAAAAAATCAGGGGCAGGCAGGGCAATAATATCTAAAGGAAATATTGATCGGATCAACGTAACTCCGCCATAAATACATGGGGCAATGTTATCAGCATGCTTTACACCGGTTGCTACTTTTTCGCCGAACATAGCAAACCGAACCAAGTCTTCATTTGTAAAAATATTTCCTAAGAGATGATTAGCCGCGACCACAGCTCCTGCAGCGCTCGCCGCACTTGAACCTATTCCGCTTCCAGGTTTGATTAATTTTTCGATCGTTATTTCAAAACCGATAATTGCATCTATCTCTTCGAGCATTTCTATCAGGGGTGCGCCGGCTGTATTTTGTGCTGGATCTGTTGGAAGCTGGTATCCGTCTTTGCTTATAATCGTAATCTTTTTTTCATCCAACAGCCTTACTTCCATAATATCGTAAGGAGCATTGAGGCACATGCCCAATACATCAAATCCACAAACCAAATTTGCTACTGTTCCCGGCGCATGTACAGTTACCTGTTTTTGTAAGGTCGCCGGATCAATATGCTTCATTTCAAATTCCATGGTTCAAATATAAATACACTTGCCTTTGAAGCTCAAAATTGATTTTCTGTACAAGTGAGTGACACAACGATGTTGAAAGAAGTGATTAAGCTGGTACCAAAAAGAATCGGAACCTTACAAAAGAAGAAAGCAAAAGTGGTTTAGCATTATATCTTCCGGGAGTGCCAGATTTAAATCTCTTAAAAACCGCCGTAGCCATCGAAACGGGGGTTGACGAAATTGTTCAAAATGCTTCCGAAGCGGAAGTTTACACCGAACGAAGTATAATAATTAAAGTTAGATGCGATCTGCCGCTTCCTGGTTAGAATCTCCTGCTCTGTTCCACCTCCTTTTACCAGGTTTACCTGGTCATGTACGATACTACCGTTTATGTTTATATAAAACGAAAGAGCGCCGGTCACTCTCACATCTACATTTGAACTGATGCCCATACTATTAAGCTTTCGGTCCTTTAAAAAATTGCGGTAATGCATCCCGGTATTAATTGAACCCCATTTTTTATTCAGCGAGAGTGTTAAAGAGAGCTGATGACCTACGAGTGTTTCCCTGATTTTATTATAGAGTGTGGTGTCGTAAAAATTGTAATTATTTATATCGACACCGTAACGAATGACCAGGTATCGGTTGTTTACATCTTTGAAATTATAGATGTTGTATTCTATGGAAGGCTTGAAGTAGAGCTTGCGTCGAATATTGCTAAAAGTATTATTTGAGAAACTAGCCCGGGAACCAACACTCCAGTGTGCTGTAAGCGACTTTATGACATGTACATTGAAACCATAATCACTATTTTTAACAAGGTAGGTGGTTGTAGTATCACCGCTCGGATAACTATATCTTGTATTATAGATCGCACCATGCCCGTCAAAATGAACCTTTAATTTATCAGTAACCCTGTTGGCTGAAATGTTTGAACTAAAGATCCTGGTCCTATACACCTGGTCAGCACTCAACTGGCCGTTAACACCTACATTGTATACCCAGTAATTCCATTTGTCTTTTGTATCTTCTGCATTTTCATTTGCACTTTTTTTACCTTTCATAGTGATCTTTATGTCGTTCCCATAGGCGGTTTTGGCTACCAGGGGTGTAAACCCAAACATTAGGTAACGGACGAGCTGCTCGCGCACTATTGCCGATGAGGCATTTGGCTTTGTGGCAAAATAAAGTGTATCGATATAATTCTTATAATTGTTTTGACCATAAAAGTTTAGCTGGTACTGGTTACCGCCACTTCCAAGTCGCTGAGCGTTTATAAGAACATGCACATCAGCAGCATCTCTATCGTTTACAAAATCAAGGATGTTGATCTCAGTTTTAAAAAAGCGGATATCACAGCCCACCCGGCAGTCAATAAAGACTTTTAGCTTAGCTGCGGTTGTGTCTTGCGCAATAACATAGATTGTGGTAAACAGGGCAAAAAAAAGGAATGGCACTTTGAGCATCTCGTCGTATATATAAAATCTACCTATGTTTGCAAACGATACTCCAAACATTACCCGTTGTGGTTATTAATTGTACATCATTCGTTTCTAGTACGTTGTGATTCGTGCAACCTCTACCTAAATATTCGGTTATTTACCAGCTAAAAAGAAACGCCTATAATTTGAGTAAAATCAGCCGCACAATGACGACAGAATACAAAGGCAGTTATTTCCAAATTTGTTAGCAGGGGCATTAGTCGTGGGGCCGAGTAGACTATTAAAAGTATAAGTGAGTGACACAACGATGCTGAAAGAAGTGATGAAGCCCGCTCCAAAAGCTCCGTACAATATTTTAAGAGAGAACTGAGATTTAAGGCTTTAAAAGATTAATAGTATCATACAAATAATAAAGTTCCTGCAAGAGGAACTCTATTATTTGTACTTGTATATAAACGATTGCTAAACCCTGCCTGCTTACTGTCCGCCGCTTTTTACCCTATTCTGTTCATCATTAGCGCCACCTGTTTTTCTACGCTCTGATGGTATGTTTGTTTTACCAAAACGATAAGTGAAGGTAAGGCTGTACTGGCGGCTGTCTCTTCTTGATTTTACAATAACATCCACATCGCTATACTTTGCATAACCACTAAACTGTTGTGTGCTGAAGATATCCCTGACACCAAATTTCAAGCTGCCTTTTTTCTTAAACATTTGTTTTGTAATGGCAGAATTGACGGCACCCATTGGGTTTGCAACCAGTAAACCATCTACACCTTTACTGCGATACCAACCACTTACTTCGGCATTCCAACCCTTACCGAGTGTGAAACTATTAGTAATATTTGTCATTAAACTAGTAGTACTAATGTTTATCGGATCGTTTTGGTAAATACCTGAATAGTGGTTATTAAAGACGTTGGCATACAAGTTTGTGTTCCACCATTTTCTTACAGGTATATTAGCCATTACCGCTACACCCCACTGTTTCATGCTGCTAAAGTTTTCCCTTGTCTGGTAAGTAGTTTTCTTCTCTGTATCCTGCTTTAGTAACTGGGTGATGATGTCGTCGGTTTGTGTATAGTTAACAGTGGTAGTCAGGAACCTGTTGTAGGTATGACTTAACTCGAAGTTGTTTGTGAACTGTGGCTGTAGGTATGGATTACCCTGGGAATAAGTAAGCGAGTCGATAAAGTAAACGAAAGGATTAAGGGCATCATAATCAGGACGTGCAATTCTACGGCTATAGCTCATGTTGATCTGATTCTTTTTGCCGGCAGCGTATCCAACTCCAACGTTTGGAAACAAGTTGGTATAACTACGGTTGAAGGTTGAGTCATTCTTAATCTGGCGGCCTTTCGAAACCGTGTTCTCTACTCTCAATCCTGCAGTCACGTCCCACTTTTTAAGTTTTTTAGACAGAATTGCATAAGCAGCATTAATATTTTCTTTGTAAATAAAGTGGTTGCTCCTGTTGTCCATGCTCCATCCGTAACCGCTGTTTCTAAGATATTCGACCTGGTTGTCGGTATTTACAAAACTTGTTTTAACCCCGCTTTCGAGCCTGATACCGCTTTTAAAAGGATGAATATAATCGGCCTTAGCACTATAAATTCTAATGATTGAAGGAATAGTACCTGCCAGGCTAACTGTTTCTCCGTTCTTAACATTCTCAGCATTATAACTTTGCGTGTTCAGGTTATTGTTGCTCATGTTGTCGTAGTAAGCATAGTCGGCATCTACAGTTATTTCGCGGCCAGTTGAGTCGAATGTGTGCTTATAGTTGGCGTTTGCCGAAAGGTTTTGAGAGTTCGATTTGTTAAAAGCTTCTGATCTAAGCCTGTACAGGATCGATCCTCTTTCATCACTCACATTTGAATTGCTTCCGGGGTCTTGCTTGTTTATTCCGAAGTTGCCGTTTATTACAAATCCAGCCACATCTTTCTTAGAAAAATAGTAATCAAGGCCTGCTTTGAAGCTTTCATAGTTGCCTTTAAAATTTGTCAAAGAAACCTGGTCGCCCATGCCGGCAAGCGTTTTATGATCGTTGCCGTAAAACTTGCGAATAATACTAAGCCTGTTATAGCCGTGGTACGTTCCGGCGTTTAAGCCACCAAATAAGTTCAACTTGTTGTTACGGTAGTTAAGATTGGTACCCGCGTTGAACCGTCCATAATATCCCTGGGTGTAGCCCGCATTGGCGCTACCGTTCATGCCTTTTATGGTGCCTTTTTTTGTTTTGATATTAATGATCCCGGAGTTGCCGGCAGCATCATATTTAGCAGGAGGATTCGTAATGATCTCTATCTGGTCGAGGTTACTGCTCTGCATATTTTTTAGGAAGGCAGCAAGGTCAGTTGGACTCATGTAAGTAGGCTTACCATCAATCAATACCATTACACCTTGCTTACCTTTTAAGCTGATATTACCGTCGTTATCGATGGACACTCCGGGTGATTTTTCAAGCAACTCAAGAGCGTTTTGTCCGGCGTTTGTAGGGGAAGCATCTACATTTAGTACAGTCATTCCCGGCCTTTGTTCGATCAACGGTCTTTTAACTGATACGGTAACTTCGCTCAACGTTTTAGATTTTGGAACGAGCCTGATAGCAGATAAAGTGATCAACAGGTTATTTGCATTAAGTTCAACCACTTTTGAAAAAGCAAGTTGATGTGCAACAGCAGAAATTGACACAAGGTATTTTCCTTCATTAATATTGTCGAAACTATAGTTTCCGGTTTTGTCAGAAGCGCTAATCTTTACAAGCGACGAGTCTTTTGCTCTTAGCAAAGTAATGTTAGCCGACTCAATTGTTTTTGTATTTCCGTCGATTACTGAACCGCTTATTTTACCCTTAACCTGCTGGGCAAAACCTGTTAACGAGAGACTTGTAAGGACGAATATCAGGATTGGTATTATTGTATTCATACTACTGTTTTTATTTTTATTAGTACTTGCCATTGTGGATTACAGGACAAAGATGAGTACTAGGTATTATATAGTAGTATGTTATAGGATGAACGGCGCTATTTTTAGATAAGTGGTATAGGTTACAGAAATTAAAAAGGATGCTGAAAAAATAGCTAACGCAAGACTGAAACCCAATTAAAGGAGTAAAAATATGGGTGTGAGCCACACAACTTCACCTGACATGGTTGTGTCACTCCCTTGAACTTTTTATACACTATTTAGCTGATTCAGCCCAAATTTTTATTGCACTACAACACCATTTGCCTTTAAGATTTTATGAAAGAAGGCTGCATGATAAGGCAATGAGTTCTCCCAATAATCCCAGGTATGGCCACCTGGTCTTTCTGTGTAGTCGTGAGGTGTGTGGTTGTAGACGAGGCGGCGGTGAAGCTCGCGGTTGGGTTCAATTAAAAAGTCATCGACACCAATGTCTATGATCAACGGTAGATTATTCGCCTTCATTTTATCAGCCATGTTTACAACAGAGTTATCATAGTAGCGCGTGGTTAAGGTATCACGCCCTAATAGTTTTTCGAATCCTGTATTTACCCTTGTAATAAATTCTGCGGGAACTTTCCAATTTGCTGTTTTCAAATCCAGTGCTCCACTCATACTGCCTGCAGCTACAAACAAATTTGGATGACGGGTAGATAAATATAAAGCGCCATGTCCGCCCATTGATAAGCCAGTAATAACTCTTCCTTTTCGATCCTTTATAGTTCTATAGGTATTGTCTATCTTAGAAATCACTTCTTCAGAAATGTACGTTTCGAACTGGTTTGTTTTATCCAGCGGACTGTTTAAATACCAGCCAAATGTTTCGCCTTCCGGCATTACAATGATAAGGTTGTACTGATCGGCAAGGTTCTTAACCAGCATCTTATCGGGAGTCGAAGTAAGCCAATCTCTAAAGTGACCGCCGCCACCATGCAGTAGATACAAGACAGGATAAGCAGTTTTATTTTTAGCATACGAAGCAGGAAGTACAACCGCTGCTTTATAAGTTTTACCCATTGCAGCGCTGGCGATATCAATAGAATCCACCGTCGCAGCAAAGGATGAAAAGCTGTGAGCTATAAAAAGAATACAAAGAAGTAAGCGGGCGTTTTTCATTTTACTTTAATTGTTTTTGAAGGGAATTTTATTAAGTCTGTAATGTATCAAATTATTCAATTCTTATTGACTGATATAATCTTTACCGGTCCTAGTAAGCCTGAAGGCAACAGCGGTGAACCCGCTTGATAAAAAGGCATGGTAGTATAAGTAATCTTATTTGTAACACCCGGTTGTTGATCTCCAATTAGCCGATTGGGCCAAAGGTTCGTAACCTTTATTTCCAGTTTATTTGCCCCAACTTTCAGTGCATTGGTGATCTTTACACGGTAGGGTTGTTTCCAAACAATTCCTGCTGATTTTCCATTAACCATAACCTCCGCAATGTTCTTTACATCTGTTAGATCAATCGATGTTTCTAGTTTTTTATTGCCGAACCATGCGGCAGGCGCATTAATCGTTTTTGTATAAGTTGCTGTACCGGAAAAATATTTAATCCCAGGATCTGTGTTTTCAGTCCATGAATTTAATTGGTTAAAAACGCTCTTAGCGGGAGCACCACGATTAGGCTGGAAACTTACATCCCACTCACCATCAACAGCTACCAACACTTTTTCAGAAGGTGCCGGAACTTTTACAGCTGTTTTCGTTGCAGGCATTTTAAAAATAACAAACACTGCATCATCAGGTTGCAGATGCATATCTACTTTCGTAACGCCATTTGCTATTTCATAAGATGCCGGCTCGGTCCTCCCTGTTTCAGGATGCCAGATTTCGGGCACTTTTCCCGTTATTCGAAAAGTTGCCTGTACATCTTCTTTCCTATGATTACGATTGTTCACCCAATACAAATCCCTGTCAGATAATTTCCTGTGCACAAACAAAAGCTTCGTGCTTTCATCTCGTTTAGAATAAGCAAAATCAGGCGTAATATTAAGCCCTTTCAAAACTTCACTTAGCGCCTTATTAGAGGAAACTCTGTTATTGCCTGAATTCCAAATTTCGTCTTTAATTCGTTCAAACTCTTTCGAGTCATCAGCAAGGCTGGGAGTACCGACAGGTGTAATACCGGTAACAGTTGCTCCTGCTTTTACCAGCGTTCTTAATTTACGTAAAACAGGTAATGACATTTTTGTTGCGTTGCTATCTAACATAAGCACCCTATAGCTCATACCAGATGGTGTAACGATCTTTCCGTCTTTTACAGACAAGAGATTTACCAATGCATCTGCATTTACAAAGTCATAGTTGTAACCATATGGAATATTGGGCAAGCCGTTACCATACAATGATGTGATGTTGTTGTCTTCTCCGTAATAATAAAGTGCATCGGCTACGAACCTACCCTGTTGCAACAGGTAGCTGCTGCGCGAAAGATAATCGGTCCATGCTTTTGCCTGCTCTGCCCATGTTTCATGCCGGTTGAACCATTGCCCGAATGGTCCTAGTCCAAGTCCCGGTATTTTATTGTCTACTGGTTGGTGAACAGAAGTGTGTATTACAAAACGGTTTACTCCACTTGCCAGTTCGAGATCAGCAGTGGGTTTTAAATTTTCAGGCGAATAAGACCATGCAAAACCACCAACTCCAATAGCAGTTAGTGACTCAGCTGCTACCAGGTTTTGACCATAAATATGTGCGACAGATGCTGACTCGCGAATATCTGCTACGAACCTTGTTTGGTCTGCCCGGTTACCCGGTCCCGGTGTCCACATAGCCGACATAGGAATCGTAGCTGTACGTTTCACTTCCATACCATCAGCAATAATTGCCCTCCGGTCTTCGTGCGACTCGGAATAGCGTTTCATGCCATATTGTTGCAATAAGGTCGTCAACTGATCGTAATGGTATTCGGCCACCAGGTCACTCAAAGTCTTTCTAAAATCCCAAAGAAATCGTTCACTTGCTTCTGCACTTTGCACAACCTGGCCAGTTAATGCCGGCATCCATTGCACCATGCTATAGCCGCGCCTCTTTTGAAACTCCTGCAACATGTTTGGAGTCCAGTTTTGCGCCCCTGCTTCCCAACTATCGGTTACCATAAACTGCAATCCGCCTTTATTTCCCATCAATCCTCCGGTCGCTTCTTTATACTGGTTTAAATAATTCTCAAAGTAATTTTTAACTGCAGCAGGATCTAGTTTATCCACCTCCAGGCCAGTTGCTTCAGGGGAGGCCGGGTGGTTGGTGATGCCTGTAAGAGAATAACCAAAACGAACAACCTTCCAGCTGCCGGGAGGCACAGTCCAGTTTAGTGTACCATCTGCATTTAACTTAGACGTTACATCAACGATGTCTTTGGTTTCTATATGTTCGGTAGTTCCTGTTGTTGCTTTTGTATACAGCCCGGTGGCTGGTGCGAAGGCGGCCTTTTCCTCAAACATGTTGATTCGAGAACAAGTATGTAAAACAAGCTCAGCGATCTCTGTTCCCATAGGAGGTTTCGGCCTCGCTCCTCCAAACGCTGCACCAAAGCCTCCAGCAGCAGGGTTTTTAACGGTTACCCTGAAATACCGGGCTGTAGTAGCAGGTATTGAAATGGTTTGCTGCAGAACATTGCTGGCAGGAATATAACTTACCCGCGTAAAATTTTGTCCATCATCACTTACTTCAAGACTTCGGTTGTCTTTCAATTCTCCGTTAAGTCCAAAAGGACCTTTGTCTCCGCCGCCAACCATTGTGATCGCTTTGATTGTTTGCGGTTGAGCAAATGCAAACTGTATCCATGCGTAGCCTTTAATTGAATCAATTGGTAAAAGAGAGGTCTTGGAAAGATCACCGTCCACTAATTGACCTAATGAAAAACTTCCCCCGCTTGAGGTAACTACAGGTTTTAAATCAGTCAGTGGCACATCTGTTTCCGGTACTTTATAAGCAAGCACGAGGATGTCTCTATAAAAGGCTGGAGGTTCTTTTTGTTCGGTTGTTAAACTAAGTCCTGCCTGTTTTGGTATACTTTGAAACGGTCCTGTTACCGCCGGAGGCGCTGGTACCGTAATATTCGACGCACCGCCTTTCAATCTCGTTTCGCTCCATACGATTTTTTTCATCCCACTTTCGGGCTGTACCCAAGGTCCCCCGCTTTCACTCCATCCGGGTGAACCTGCGATAGCCATTTCAAGATGAAGCGAATCTGCAAGCTTTGTTGCCAGCTGAAAGGCTTCTTTCCAATCAGGTGTCATATATACGAGGCGCTTCTCTACGATTTGAGGAGTTGCAAATGCAGCATCAAAGTTTTGAAAGCCGCCAATGCCTGCACGATGCATCCATTGAAGATCTTTTCTAATACCGGTTTTAGTGATGTTGCCATTCATCCAATGCCACCACACACGCGGCCTGGCGCTGTTGGGCGGAGTAACAAAAGTTCTTAATAAATTATCTGTGTTGGATTGGGCGTGAGCTGTTGATGAAAAGAGAAGAAGTATACTTAGAAGGTTTTTGAATGAACTTTTCATTTTTTGAAAATTTATCTTGATTCATTTTTTTAGTTGCCTCTTCAGCTCCATTTATCGCTCGAGCCGCGGGACTTCGTTCTTGCGCGACTCCACCGGCTTTTTTTTGAAACTGCTACGCATGTTTCAAAATGCCTTCGCTTCGCTTGACACCAAACCCGCTGATGTCCCTTTTGCAAGAACTGTTGTTAGTTAGCGAACAATATCTGTTCAGCTTTACTGTCTCCTTTTTTTGCTACGACCTAATAGAAAAGGCATGAAGAAAATTAGGTGTACAGGCGTTAAGAATGTTTGGCAGTATTCTCAGTTTGTAAGTCCTACTAATGCCTGCCTTATATTCTCCTGTTGTGACTTATTTCATTTAGCATGTCTACCTAATATTTAGCCTTTGCTGTGCAGTCTTGATTTTTTTGTTTCTTTTTTTATCAAAAAAAAAGAAAAGCAAACTTGAATTGGTCAAGCCGCTGGGCTTCGTTCTTTGTGATGGCTTTCTCGTACGAAGTGTTTTGTTTATGTTTCTTTCAATTCGTTTAAGCTCCTATTATCGCTCAAGCCGCTGGGCTTCGTTCTTGCAACGGGACT
>NZ_BJYT01000025.1 GCF_007991655.1 Segetibacter aerophilus | reverse complement strand
AAAACCCTAAACCCTAAACCCTAAACCCTAAACCCTAAACCCTAAACCCTAAACCCTAAACCCTAAACCCTAAACCCTAAACCCTAAACCCTAATTTTTTGTGGCTGCAAAGTTAAGCCTTTCAACCTCCATACGATAACCTTTGGTTGTCTTACTTTTGACGCTTATGAGTTTTCACAAATTCCAGGCAAATAATCTTTTTACCGGAACGGAAATGCTTTCTTCTGAGCATGTTCTTGTTTGTGATGAAGATGGAAAAGTGCAGCAAATCGTATGGGAGCAAGATGCGGGTGATGATATTCAAAAGCTAGAAGGAGTCTTAACGCCGGGTTTCATCAACTGCCACTGTCATCTCGAGCTAAGTCACATGAAGGGATTGATACCTGAAAAAACAGGATTGATAGATTTTGTATTTGCCGTCGTCACCCAGCGTCATTTTCCCGACGAGGAAATTTTGGAAGCCATTAAAGTGGCCGAAAGCGAAATGATTCAAAACGGAATTGTAGCTGTAGGAGATATCTGCAACAACCTGTTAACCTTTGAACAAAAGAAAAAGCAACAGCTTCAATATTACAACCTTGTAGAAGCAAGCGGTTGGCTTCCCGCTGTGGCAGATCAACGGTTCGAAAGAAGCTTAGAAAATTTTAATGCTTTAGCAAAAGTGGGATCTGCATCCATTGTGCCGCACGCGCCTTATTCGGTTTCAGATCCTTTATGGCAACTAATAAAGCTGTATTATCAAAATAGAGTTGTTAGTATTCACAACCAGGAAACAGCGTTTGAAGATGAGTTGTTTTTGCAAAATTCAGGTGACTTTGTCAGGATGTATAAGATGATGAACCTTGACACATCTTTTTATATGCCTAGCGGAAAAAGTAGTCTTCAAACCTATTTTAAAAATTTGTCTGGTGCGGCCCAGGTGCTACTCGTGCATAATACTTATACAAAAGAGGCCGATTTGGAATTTGTGCTGAAGGAGAGAGGCTACAAGAGTACGTCGTTTTGTTTGTGTATTAATGCCAATCAATATATTGAGGAGGCTGTGCCGCCAATAGAAATGTTTAGGAAACTAAACTGTAATATAGTGCTTGGTACAGATAGCCTCGCAAGCAATTGGAGCCTTAGTATTTTAGATGAAATGAAGACGATTAACAGATTTTTCCCGACTATTGCCGTAAAGGAATTGTTGGGGTGGTCGACGATAAATGGAGCCCGGGCTTTACAAATGGAAAGCTTGTTAGGCAGCTTTGAGAAAAATAAAAAACCAGGTGTCGTTCTGCTCGAAAATTTGGATGTAGACAATCCTTCAACTTTGCAAGCGGCGGTAGCAAGAAGACTATTATAGCTTTAAAGGATTCTGGCAACAATTTTACAAATCAGGTTATTTTGCCTTTATTAAAATAAACGCTCGTGAGAAGATATCCCTTTTTAGTTATTGCGCTTGCACTATTCTCTTTAATTGACGGTTACTTGTTGTCTGCTATCTCGTTTGTTGGGAGAGCTGGCATTAGCCTATTTTATACTCAATACCAGTTTCTTAAAAGCTGGTGGAAAGGTGCGTTGCTTGTTTTTATCGTCTGGATAATTTTGCTTGTCATTCAATCGTGGATAGGTAACAAAGTAAGTAGGGCAACATCTAAAGTCTTACAGATCTCACTGTTAATTATTGCTATAGCCGGATTGTACCTTTCTTATGCTGATTTTCGAAATTCTCTTTCCCATCGCTGGTTAGGAGAACGGTTTCACCTTGGAGTTTATTTATTCTGGTTGGGATGGATAACTATATCCATTTTCATGCTTCTTCAAAGAAAAGTTGACAGGATCGAAGATGCGAAAACGGACAATGTAACTGACAGGACGATGGGAAAAAGCTGAATAGAAAAAAGAAGTCCAAGTGAGTGACACAACGATGTCGGGTTCTGCTAAAAGCTGGCTAAAAAAGGTTACTTTTTATCTCCTAACCATTCTACAACTTTAGGAAGGGCAATACAAAACCAGGCAGTGTATTTATGGGGGTGAGATTGAATGGTTGCAGTAACCTCCTCTATTTTTTTATAACAATAATCTTTTACTTCAGCAGGATTGGGTTTTATTTTACCTGTATAAGTGCCAACGTACACATGGTCAAATTCATGCTCAGTAAGACCGTTGTCGAAAGAGGCGTTGTAGTGGAAATCGAAAATTTTTGTAAGGGAGGTAGTGAAGCCAAGTTCTTCTTGAAGACGACGTAGAGCGGCAACTTCTGTCTCCTCGCCAAGGCGGGGATGACTGCAACAAGCATTCGTCCAAAGACCGCCACTGTGATATTTTGTAATGGCTCTTTGCTGCAACAACATCTCGTTGCGATCGTTGAAAATAAAAACGCTGAAAGCGCGATGCAATACCCCCTTTCTGTGAGCCTCCATTTTTTCCATACTTCCTACCTGCTCGTCTTGCTCATTTACTAAAATCACTTCTTCCATGGGGTAAAAATAAGGGAAAGCTATAGCATATTAAACTGGCTTCGTACGCCCGCTTTAGCCAAAATCATTGCTTTACTATAATTAGGGATTCGAATGCGTTCTTCCATTATTTGCTTCGCTTTTACTTTTCTTATTTTGTTGAATAAGGACAAATAATATTTGTAGGCAACATAGACACCAAAACGAGCTTTTATAGGCAATTTCACAATTCCCTCATATGCTTGTTGAAAGTCGTTTAGTATGTCAGCCTCTATCTGCTGTTTTTCCTTCTCCGTAAAATTTAAGAAATTGCAACCGGGAAAATACATTCTTTCAAGTGTCTGTGTATCTGCTTTAAGATCTCTTAAAAAGTTAACTTTTTGGAAAGCTGCACCAAGACTTTGAGCGTAAGGTTTTAATGATTTATACATGTTTTTATCACCTTCGCAAAAAACATATAAGCACATCAAGCCTACTACTTCAGCACTACCGTAAATGTATTCGTTGTAGGTTTTGTTATCGTATTCGAGCTTGTAGAGGTCCTGTTCCATACTTGCAAAAAAGGCGTCGATGAAACTATAAGCGATTCCATACTTATTTACTGTTTCCTGAAAACTGTTTAAAATAGGATTAAGGCTGATGCCTCTTTCTATCGCTTCATAAGTCTGGGTCTTGAACTCGGCGAGCAACAATTGTTGGTCATGATCGTGGAAGGTATCAACTATTTCATCGGCAAAACGAACAAAGCCGTAAATGTTGTAAATCGGCGTGCGAAGGTCTTTGTGTAATAGCTTGATCGAAGACGCAAAAGACGTACTGTATTTCTCAGTAGTTATTTTACTGCACATGTGACCCAATTCATTAAATAAGTGCATCATGACCCTTTAATTTTCCTGTTATAATTTAATTCAAACATTTCAAGTTTCTAAATATTTACCCCCAATCTTTTACAACCTGCTTTGCAACGACTTCTCCGCTTATAAGGCTGGGTGGAACACCCGGTCCTGGCACAGTAAGTTGTCCGGTGTAGTATAAATTTTTAACTTTTTTGCTTTTGATGGAAGGTTTTAAAATGGCAGTTTGTTTCAAGGTATTAGCAAGCCCGTATGCATTTCCTTTATAGGAATTGTAATCGTTTATAAAATCGCGGTGAGCGTAAGTTTTTTTATAAACGATATGCTCTGTAATACTTTGACCCAAATGCCTTTCCATTCTTGCAACAATCTTCGCAAAATAATGTTCACGGAGTCGTTCGTTATCGTCTTCCAATCCAGGTGCTACTGGTACTAAAAAAAAGAGGTTTTCACATCCTTCAGGAGCCATTAGTTTATCTGTAACGGTGGTGGCACTTACATAAAATAATGGTTCGTCTGGCCACTCTTTGGTTGTATAAATTTTTTCCGCGTGTTCTTTAAATGGTGCATCAAAGAACAACATGTGGTGTTTTATGTTCTCGAGCTTTTTGTTAAGACCCACATAGTATATCAGCGATCCGGGCGCCATTACACGACTTTCCCAATATTTATCACTATAGCTCCTATAGCTAGGTTCTAGCAATTGGGTTTCTACGTGGTGATAATCTGCACTACCAATTACAACGTCCGCCCGATAAGTTTCTGCAGAGGTTATTATTGAAGTGACGTTTCCATTGTCTATCTGCAGCTTTGTTACATTCTTTTCAAACCCAAAGTGAACGCCTAATTCCGTTGCAAGGCTAAACATCCCTTCCACCACGCTATACATTCCGCCCTTAGGAAACCATGTACCTCCAATAATATCTGCATAATTCATTAGGCTATATAATGCCGGTGTGTTTTCTGGAAGAGCGCCTAGAAACAAGACAGGGAACTCCATCAGCTCTCTCAATCTTTTATCTTTAAAATAATCGGCAACGTGTCTCTTCATCGAGCCAAATAGGTCAAGTTTAAAAACACCCTTTATAACATCCCACTCTATAAATTCACTAATAGATAATCCTGGCTTCAGAACTAGTTTTTGAATTCCAGTTTTATATTTATACTCGGCCTCTTTTAAAAATGAGTCTAGCTTAGCCGCACTGCCGGTTTCAATACTTTCGAATAGTTTTTTTAAATCTGGATAATTAGCGGGAATGTCTACACCTCCGTCAATCCAATACACTTTATAAGAAGGGTCGAGGCGACTGAGTGCATAATAGTCTGAGACACTACGATCAAATTGTTTAAAGAACCGTTCAAAAACATCAGGCATCCAATACCAACTTGGCCCCATGTCGAAAGTAAAACCTTCCGCTTCCAACTTCCTTGCCCTTCCACCTGGTATTGCATGTTTTTCAAGTACAGTTACCTGCCAACCTGCTTTTGCCATAAAACATGCGGCAGATAAACCGGAAAAACCACTTCCAATAATTACAACTTTTTTTACCGACATCGAGGGAGAAAAATCAATATCGCTGAATTTGTGCTTTTAAAAGTTTTCGGGCAAAGTGTATTCTGCTCTTAATGGTACCCAGCGGTTCTTTCAACATTCCCGCGATTTCATGATATTTAAAACCGTCAAAATAGAGCATGAAAGGCTTTTTGAAAATGTCAGGAAGCTGGTGTATGGATAACTGAATTTCTTTCAATTGTAAAGTTGCTTCAGCGTTGTTGTGTGTAGTAGTTTGATTATAATCTAGTAGAAAATCATTTGGAGTACTATCAAGCACTGTGTTTTGCCTGGCCTTTTTGCGATAATTGTTTATGAAAACATTCCGCATAATCGTATACAACCATGCTTTGATGTTAGTGCCTACGTTGTACTTTTCTTTGTTAGCCAAAGCCCTGAACAAAGTCTCCTGAAACAAGTCTTTCGCGGTTTCATTGTCGCGAGTAAGTGTTATAGCAAATGGTCGTAAAAATTCTGCATTAGCCAATAACATCTGATTAAATTCGATAGTAGACATGCAAATATGTTTAAACTTTACTAGTATAAAATTAAACAATAAAAATTAAAGTAGTGCATTTCTGTTTAATTTTTTTTATTCTTTTATTAAACAATAAATTATTGGTGTAATGAGCTATTCTAATTTATTGTACTACAAGTATCTGCAACAACAATTTACAACAAAGATTTTGACTTGGTAAGAGGGTAGCAAAAACGAGTATCCTACCGATAGCTATTTCTATCGATTATCTGTTATATGTACGAATAAAAAACAAACCGGATTTTCGGGAAGGAGAAAAAATTTTGTGGAAGTAAGAACAAAAACTACGAGATATATTCTTTGACTTCTTCTAGAGATTTTTTGAAATGAAAGTTCGAAGGAATACTTTTTTTGTAAGTAACTGTGAAGGGACCTGATAGTAGAACGGGAATGTCACTGATCCTGGAGTGAAGGTGATTTAGGAATTTTTCTATATTGAAGTTAGCGGCAAGTGAAGTGAGGTGGGTGTATAGATAATCAGGTTTTTTTGCTTTCGCGATAAAGTCTACATCTTGCAATGGTACGTCGGCTCCTAAATAAAGTACTTTAACTCCCCGATTTTTTAGCAAGTAATAGACATAGAGTAGACCAAGTTCGTGAAACTCGCCCTCGGGTAAAAATAGCAATGCAACTTTCTCTGACTTTATTTGGCTGACAGTAGTTTCGATACCAACCAGTAATTTTTGACGGACAATGTTTGTTACTAAATGCTCTTGTGCAGGATTGATGTTATTAGTTAGCCATAGTATTCCAATTTTCTGCAGGAAAGGAAAAATAATTTCATTAATAATTTTTTCCAGTCCCTTAGCTTCAATTTGGCTGTCTAATAGTTCTTCAAACAGATCGAGATCAAGGTCAACCATAAAGCTAATTAACTGGTTAACGATCCATTCTTGCTGAGCATAATGATGAGAGAGAGAGACAAGCTTTTGATTGATCTCAGTAAAATCCATTTTATTAATATGCGAAATCTTAAATCCGTATTTATTAAGAAGGGCAATATTTAAAATGGTCTTTAGTTCTTCATTACTATAATAACGAATGTTTGTGTCAGTGCGTTGGGGTTTTAGAAAGTCATAACGCTGTTCCCAAATACGAATAGTGTGGGCTTTTACCCCCGAAAGGTTTTCGACATCTTTTATAGTAAACGCGTTCATGGTATTGAAACAAAAATATCTATAAAAGGTTTAGAGTACCAGGTTTAAAAAGGGTAGGACACTTTGTTAACCTGGTCTTGTTTACCTGGCTGACAATATTGCTATAAAAAATTGCAACTATAAGCGAGATAACTGATATTATTTTAAGAAGAAGAGTTTTATTGAATTAGCTAGTCTTTCGCTTCGCCTCAGACACCTAGGCGAAGTTCAGTAGCTTTTAAGCTTTATAATAGTCTTTATACCAAGTCACAAATTTTTTTATCCCTTCTTTTACTGCCGTTTTAGGCTTGTAACCCAGCTTCCCTACCAGGTCACTAACATCTGCAAAAGTCATTGTAACGTCGCCAGGTTGTAAAGGATGAAATTCTTTTTTTGCTTCAATTCCTAATTCTTCTTCTATAGCCGTTATAAAGTCAAGTAGCTTGACAGGTTCATTTTTTCCTATATTATAAATTTGATAGGGAGCTTTTGAATTTGATGGTTCAGGTGTTTTGCCACTCCAATCTACGTTTCCTTCAGGAGGATTGTCTATGACACGTATGACACCCTCAACAATATCGTCAACATAAGTAAAGTCTCGCGCCATGTTGCCGTTATTAAAGACTTTAATAGGGGTACCTTCCAAAATAGATTTAGTGAAAATGTAGTAGGCCATATCAGGTCTTCCCCACGGGCCGTAAACTGTAAAAAAACGTAAACCTGTAGTAGGAACATTAAAGAGATGACTATACACATGAGCCATCAATTCATTACTCTTCTTGCTTGCCGCATATAAAGAAATAGGATGATCAACATTGTGAGCAGTCGAAAAAGGTATACTTTCATTCAACCCGTATACGCTACTACTACTGCCGTATACAAGGTGCTTGATTTTGTGAAACCTGCTTAGTTCGAGAATATTAGTGAAGCCGATGATATTACTATCTATATATGCCTGGGCGTTAGTGAGGCTATATCGCACTCCCGCCTGCGCTGCTAGATTAACTACTATGTCAAACTTTTCTTGTTCAAATAGTTTATCAAGTGAAACCTTATCTTCCAACTTTATCTGAATGAAAGAACAAGTAGGGATAGTGGAACTTTGAATTAGTTTGTTGGCAGTAATTGAATTTTTTTCAAAGCCAAGTTCAGCCAGCCGGTCATACTTTAGCTGAATGTCGTAATAGTCATTTATACTGTCGACTCCAACCACGGTATCTCCTCGTGATGATAATCTTAAAGCCAAATGGAAACCTATAAATCCCGCCGCTCCCGTTACTAAAATTTTCATCAAAGTTTATTGTTTTTTCTTCGGCGTAATAATCAGTCCAACTATTGCTAACCCTTTCCTTTTTCTTTTAGTAAGCCCTGATACAGTGCTCTTGTCATTTCAACTTCTTTTTGCTTTGAAAATCTGGCTGATACAAACTTGTAACCTTCGTCACCCATTTGGAACCGTAGCTCTTTGTTTTCAATAAGTAAACGCAGTTTTTTACTAAATGTTGTTTCGTCATTGCTCTCGCTTAGAAAGCCCGTTTTACTATCAATCATGGTGTCCTTTACGCCTCCCACATTTGTGCAAACTACCGGTCTTTTAAAATATTGAGCTTCTATTATCGATAAAGGAGTTCCTTCATTTAGTGAAGTGAGCACGACAATATCAAGGCCGTTCATCACCTCATACATCTCCGTTAACCATGAAGTAAAAACTACCCTTTTTTCTTTAGTAATAGAACGTGTACTAAAAGGAAGCCCTTTTTGTTGAAGATCCTTTTCAACCTGAGTTTTTAAATCCCCATCCCCAATTATAAAAAATGCTGCTGGATTGGCCGTAGGTGTTGTTAGGAGATTTTGAACAATTTTATTAAAAAAGAAATGATTTTTAACTGCTACAATCCTTCCTACAATGCCTACGGCAACGTCGTCCGGATGTAGTGCGTACTTATTGCGAAAGGTATTGCGAAGAATTGATGGCTCGTTGACCTGATCAAAGGCGAAGCCTAGCGGAATAATTTTGATTTTTGCAAGTGGAAGTATTTTGTATTTACTTGCTAACTCTTCCTTTTGAGCGTCACTCAATGCTATTGCACAGGTCGTTACTTTCCCGATTAATCTTTCAACTTGAGCTATCAGGGTTGATATAGTGGGAGAGAAATAGGAATGAAAGAAGTGTCCGTGAAAGGTATGAATGATAACGGGAACACCGGCCAACCAAGCTGAAATTCGACCAATAAAACCTGATTTTGCTCCGTGAGTATGAACGATGTTAGCCCTAAATTTAACAATGGCGTATAGTACACTAAAGAAGGCCCAGATGTCGATCAAAGGATTGATACTCCTTCGTAGGTAACTTATTTTTTTTAATTGAAGGCCTGGATATTTATCTAAAAGAAAAACTGGCTCTAATTCATCCTTTTCTTTCTCGCCAAATAGTATTAGTATTTCAAAGTCGTTCCTTAAGTTCCAGACTAATGGTATAGTATCAACAGCTTGACCACCAATAACGAAGCGGTTAAGAATTATGAGGAGTCGACGTTTATTCTCCAATATAGGATGTAGACTTTGAAGGTTAGTAACTAGTTGAAAGGGAGGTTACTAGTAAATGATGGACAATGCTTTCTCTTTACGGGGAGGATGTATAAGATTACTATAATAGAATTGATACAAAAGACAACCGAATTAACACGCTGTTTTATTATTCTGTTCTATTTTATTAAAGCTTGCTTCATCTAAAACTTCGTATAATTTTTTTGCATATAAGTCCCATGTAAAACTTTCTTTCATTAATTTTTTTGCCTTCAATCCCATTGGAATTGAATTCTTTGAGTTGTTATGCAATTCCATTATTGCTGTCGCGTAATCCTGCGGTTCATCGCATATAATAAGATGTTCACCGCTCACTGCTCCGATAATAGCTTTGGCTCCCAATGTAGTGGTTAAAACAATTGCTCCTATCGCCATCGCTTCCAGAATTTTATTTTGAATACCTCCACCTGTTTGCATGGGTGCAACTACTGCGGTAGCGTCATACATAGCTTGATAGGGATCTTTCACAAACCCTTCAATTACTACTGAATTGGAATATCTCTTACCCAACGCTTTTATTTTAGGATGAGGAGAGCCGCCGATAATTCGAATTTTAAGGCTAGGAACTAGAGGAAGTACTTTACTTATAAGCCAGTTAACAGCGTCTATGTTAGGCTGATAATCCATTTTTCCAAAAAAAACCACTTCGGGAAACAAGGACTTTTTCCTTCTAAAGTAGTTTGTTTCGAGCAACTTACTGCTTACGCCGTTAGGTATCCAAATAGCACGACCGAAATCACTATAATAATTCCTCTCGCTCCAATTAGCGAACAAAGAAGCATCAAAGTTAGCCACACACTTTTGTTCAAATCCTTGCAATCTTTTTATCTCAATACTGTACACTGTTCTCCAGAAAAATGAACTTACCCTGTCTATACTTCTTATATAATTAAGATAGATGGAATCAGCTACATCAATAAATTTCTTGTTTGGTAAATCTTGTACATACAAAGCAGTCCTGATTAGATTAGCCATAACGAAATCTTCCCGCTTAATATTTTTGCGACAATATTCGTGCACTTCTCCAAAATAATAATATCCCACTTGTAAAGGCAAAGTAGAAAAGAATGCCTTAATAGCATTGAGTTTAAAGCGTAAACGAGAGTAGCTAAAAATCTTATACTCGTGACCTGAATTGTCCAAGTACTCCTTCATCTCGGGCGTTACTTTTTCATCCGAAATAATCACCATTGATATTTTATAGCGCATCTTTAATATTTCAATCATGTTGAAATATTTTAATTTATCCCCCCCAACGGGAGGAAATGGCACCCGGCTTACTATAAAAAAACAAGTTGGCTTATTTTGCCCCACCAATTCTTTATCATTATTTCCGTAAACGTTTATGTTCTTTGAATCAAAACTCATTTTGCATTATTTCTATCACACACCGAAATCTAGTATTATTGGGGATTATGAACAAAGATATTAATAAGAGGTCTAATCTTTTTGAACGAACGGCTCGGAATCAATACTTTCTCTAATATTGCTGGTAAACCAATCAGCTACTTTTTTATTAAAATTTTTCCTTGAATAATAATCGAGTTGTTTAATCGCCTCCTCTTTTTTTGCTGCTCGCAATGCCTTATCTGTACATGCCAGGTATACAGCGTTAGTAAAGCTTTGAGTATCATGAGGGTTAAAATAAAAAGCTGCTTCCCTACATACTTCGGGCATCGAGCTGGTATTGCTGCAAACAATTGAGCAACCACATTTCATCGCCTCTAATAAAGGGATTCCAAAGCCTTCGGTCAGGGAAGGAAAAATAAAAATAAAAGCATTACGATACAATTTCTCTAATTGTTCATCATTTACGTATTTTTCAATAATAATTCTATGTTCTTCATGTAGGCTTCTAATTAAATGGTGCAGCGTCTTTTTGTTTGCCTCGTTTGAAATACCAACAACTTTTAAAGAAAATTTTTTTTTAATTTCTTCCGGCAAGGTGGCATACGCTTCAATCAAGAACGCTGTGTTCTTGTGCGGGGCATCCCCACCTACATTCAAAAAATAACCTTCAGAATCTTTTTCTTTATGGGCTTCAGCTTCATGCGTCGTGTCGATACAATTTGGAATTACACAAATTTTTTTCTCTGCTACATTAAACTGTCGGATGATTTGCTCCTTTGAATAATTAGATACAGTAATTATGAAACTGGCTTTTTTAATTATTCTTGGAACTATTACACGTCTGTAAAAACGGCCAACTATTTGTCTAAAGCTTTTAGATGTAGGGACACTGGAAAAAGACTCCATAAAAATTAAGTCATGCAGTATTAAAACAGACTTACAACTTAAGGGTGAAAAAACAGCACCAGTATTATAAGGAAAAATAAAGTAGCTGACTTTGTTTTTTTTCACGAAGGACGAAATGGAAAGCTGCTCCCAAAGAAGAATATTATTTAGACCGTAACAGGTGACACTTTCATCTCCCTTGCGTTTAAGTCCAGAAGGGGCTAATCCCTGAGCCTTTTCGCCATTTTCTGAAAGAGCTTTTAAAAAACCGTTTAGATATTTTGCCATGCCTCTATGAGGAGCAAGAATTTGAAAAGTGGCATCATAATAAATATCTTTCTTCATCTCTACAAATACACTTGCCAGTTACGTAAGCTCTTTTTTATATTGTTCTTTATAGTCTGAATAAACGAATTTATTGGTAAAATAAATTCTGCATTCCTCGGACATTTTCACCAATTCATTTCGGTGATCCCTCAAATAAATCAATTTAGCTTTCAAATCCTCTTTGGAGCCTGTTTTAAATAGAAAAGCGTATTTGCCATTGTCCGAAATTTCTCGATGGACCTCTAAATCAGATATCAAGGAGGGAATACCGCAAACACCGGCTTCAACAGGAGTATATGAATAACCTTCGGAAAATGAATTAACAACGTTTAGATGAGACCGTTGGAAAAAAGCTGCTTTATCATTTTGCCAACCCAAAAGCTTGATATTCGAATAGCTGCCGTAATTACTCTTGATTTGTTCATATAAAGGCCCGTCTCCAAGGATACTCAGCTCCACATTCGCAAGTTCAATCACAACCTCAATTAAGGGTAGAATTCCCTTAACTTCTACCAGCCGCGCAATGAAGATTATTCTTAGCCACGGATCTTTAACCGGATAGTCAATAGGTCTTACTGCATCAGCGGGCAACCAGTTGTATATCACCTTTACTAGCTTATTCTTTATATACTTGTCTACTTCGTTTTTTAGGAAGTTCGAAACACAAATAACAGTGCCTACTTTTCTCAGGCAATGTATTACAAACTTTTGCTTCGTAGGCTTATTATAGTATTCTATTGATGTATGATGAACATATACAAGCTTCTTAAAAGCTCGTGGAAGAAATAGCGCAAAATATACAGGTCCCTGTCCGTTTAGTAGTAAAACCTGTTGGCCTTTTTGTGGTAAACTTAAAATTCTATAAAAAATCCTAAGATATGTAGCTGGAGTCGATCCCGTTACTAACTGAATTTGTAGTCGATGCTCTCTAAGTTTCGAGCCCAAGAGCTTTGAACAACAAATGAGTTTTATATCAAAGTCATCTTGTAAACAAGTCACTAACCGCACAATGTATTCTTCGCCGCCTCCATAAAAGGAAGTCATTGATATTATTGTTAAAAGAGGTTTCAATAACTAAAGCTGATTTTTCTATTTATTAATAAAACTGCGGCAATAGATAGGAAATAGACAAATAGGCATGGGATGCCATATTTTATGATTCCGCTGACTGGTTCAAAGTAACTTGAACGAGGCAAATAAACGCAACCCATCAGAATAATGAATGACATAGTGCCGGCAATTCCGTACAGGTAATTTCTTAAAACAGACATTAGCAAGCCGATTAAAAAAGTGCCGATAATGATAGTTGGAATACCGCTTAATAAATACAGCTCTGCTATAAAAGAAGTCCCCGTTCCAAAACCTAGATCAAAAGACATCGGACTTAGATAATTAGTTAAATCAGTTGCAAAGATATCGCCGGGTTTAAATAAATTTTGATGGCGAAATGATAGGAGTATAGGTTTAAACAGATAGTTAAACGAAAATGGATGGAACCTGTCATACTCTTCAACTGCTAATGCAGAAACAATAGACGAATTACCTTGAGTATAAAAAAAAGCGGACAATAACGAGCTCGAGTCTAACTCTCTATTTTCTCTAAAAGAAGCAATAAAAATGGATGCAATTACAACAAGGGCTGAAATGACAGCTAAATAAGAAATGTTGAATCCCTTCTTGATCTTTTGTTTATATACCAGAATATTGAGCAGAAGAAAGACGAAATATTTTCCCCTTAATCCAATGATTAATTCACTTGCAAACAAGATTACGAAGAAGATCATTAGGTACTTTAACCGCTTCAACTTGTCTTCGGAAAAGATGTATAAAAGATAAGCTGAAAAGGAAATGTTGGACAGAAACCTTATAACTAATCCTACACTTTGCAGATGTTCTCCATTGTTTGCATAAATGGCGATATAGCCCCCATGAGTGAAAATATATTGGAGGTACGAAACATTTTTATAGATGTAGAAAGGGAGCGTACTCAAAAAGATAATTAAAAAGATGTTACTTGATATAGCAGGTACTCTGACTTTTAAAACAGGCAACCTTATGAGTGTCGTTAGATAAATTATGTAGCTGCAAATCGACAAAAGAAATATTGTAGTTCTTATTGTAGAAATGCTTAAAGCGGTAGGGCTTGCATAAAGATCAATAAGCCAAATGGGAAACTTGCCACCATTTAAAACATAACTTATTAATCTTCCTCCCTGGAAAAAAATCAGAAATAGTTGAAATAGAAAGGATGGATGCAGTCCTTTATTTGTGCTTGCCCAAGTGAAATAAGTACATATTAGCAGGATAAACAGACCAAAAATATTCCACATCGTTTCGGAACCGCTAATAAGAATAAACAACATTAGAGTAGCGACGATGCTTGTATTGACCGCCAAGGCAAAAAAAGGCTTAGTGCTGTATGTAGTGAAATACTTTAAAATAATATAGGCTTTAAAGTTCGCAATTTAATTACAACGCATATTAGCTCACTCGCAACTATTGAAAGCAATACTCCCCTGATATTAAACATTGGAATAAGTACAAAATAGAATGGAAAAAGCGAGCAGATATTTATAAGGGCAATTTTGAAGGTATAATTAAACTTACCCATTGAAAGCAAGATGCTTCCTTGTGCAGCACTGATTATCCGAATAGCTGTTGCTAAGCCAAAAAAAAATGCGATTGAAGAGCTAATCTTGTATTTACTCTTTATGACTTCTAGCAAAAAGGGTAACAAAAAGGTTATTACTGCCAAGATGAAACATGCGTAAATAAAGGTAACAAGGAGATATTGTCGAAGGTTCCTTTTAATTGTTGGCTTGTCTTTAGAATCAATCTCTTTCGAAAAAAAACTGTATGCTGAAGTTGCTAAGGCCGACGCAACCATTAACAATGGGTCCATAATACGCATAAAGAAGCCATAATACGCAACATTTATAGCGGAGGAAAGCTTTTGTATAAATAGCAAATCAGTTTTGGAGTATATCGTCACCACTGTTTGACTGCTGCCGTTGTACAGGGAAGTTTGATACGTCTTCCGCATCTCAGTGAACGTTATGAACTTTAATTTAAAATTAGTCTTTCTATATACCGCATAGGTTAAGATCATAAAAAAGACAATTTCCATTAAAGCGTAAATGAAATAATACTCAAGTTTCGAGGAGAACATATATATCATTAGTCCCGAAAGTAAAAAGGCGGTAATATAATAACCAGACAAAATTCTATTATTGTTTTTCGATTGAAAAAAAATATTTACAAAGGAGTTTGCAGAAATGAGTGGTAAAATAAAAGCTGTCGAGACGAGTAAACTGACATTAGTAATACCTGAAAAATAAAATACTGTAACCATTACGCCGCTGCTAAAGATGGAGAGTAGTAGCTTTTGTGAAATAATTATTTCTACACACTCTTTTGCTTCCTCATCACTCATCCTGGCAAGATTTCTTGTATAGGTAGAGTCGATCCCAAAATCAAGTAATAGCCTGGCAATTTCCACAATATTTAAAACATAAATAAAAGTTGCAAAGTCGGTGGTAGTGGCTTTTTCAGAAAAAAGGAAAATGATCAAAACACGGAGGCCATAGTAGAAGAATTTATTAAGTAATCCGAAAAAACTGTCGAGATAAACTGTTTTCAAATGTTTTTAAGGAGGGGAATGTTTTATAATATTATTTGGAAGGTGTCTAGACAAAAGAAAGACCAATGTTATTAGGGGGCCTAAGATTTTTTAGAGCTAGACTTCTTTAGGCTATGTTTTTAGAAGTGATATAAGCCCACTCCATATGTCGGCTTCCAAACAGTCCGTCTCTGCATTCTGATAGGACTATTTTCTTCTCAATTTCTTCCATTCCCTCAAGTTCAGGGTACAGATTTGGGTCTCGTACTTCTGAAGAAATCAATTGAATGTTGTGTGTGTCTCTGAAGACAGGGAGAAGTCTTTCTTTAACAGGTAGCCCTAAAATATCATGCAGTTCTATCAAGAAATCGCACCTATTAAGATTCTTAATATTCTCGTTGGTAAACAGTTCCAATTCATAGCCCTCGCAGTCACAAACTATCAAAGATGTGTTTTCAAACTTGAAGTTTTTCAAGGTTTCATTTGTACATCTTTCTCCTAAATGAACTCTATTAAGAACGTTATTAACGATAGCCATTTCTTTACACATTTTTAAAGCATTAGGGTTAATGTCATATGCATAGACGGTTGAGGTAGGGATTTTTAATGCAAGACCAATTGCATAGTATCCTTCTGCGCAGCCTATGTCGATCACCTGCTTATACTCTTTTCGGGTAATTTCTTCAAGAGGACCAAATAGCTCTGCTTCATAGCTGCCAAGCAATTTAGGAGCCATTTCGCTATAACTGGATTTCAGTCTTGGATATTTCATACCCTTAAAAGGTCCTCTTGCCACAGTGGTATGATATCCCACTTTTTTAAAGAAATTCCGCTCCGCCCTAATTTTTAATAACCTTTCCTTAAAGCTATTGACAGCAAATACGGATGACAGAAAATATAGAAGATTCCAGTAAGAGGGATTATGGCTTACTGTATGGATGTATTTTTTAATACTTTTGAACATAAGAACACGAATAATTAGGCAGCACTACTTAAAGCATTGAGTTAATCAGAAAAGGGTTGAATTTCATTTGATTTACGCCCAGATTTCTGGGCAATTATAGGTTAGAATAAGGTAAACATGAAAAAAAGTAATTCCAATCAAACCGACATTTAACGAATAGGTATTCGGTTTTGGCCTAAAAAATTAAGAAGATATGTTGAAGCAAATAATCTACTCAATAAATAAAATACTAAACAAAAGATCTGTAATCCTATCACGACCTTTAGTAAATCATGATCAGACTTTATACATTGATCCTCTTAGAAAAATGGATTACGTAAGATGCATGACACTGAATTTACTAGCTAATGAAATTCATGATAAAAACCTTGATGGCAATGTTGCCGAAGTAGGGGTTTTTAAAGGTGAATTTGCAAGATTATTAAATCAGTCTTTCCCTGAAAAAATCTTATACCTTTTCGACACCTTTGAAGGATTTAGTGAGTTAGACTTTCAAACAGCCAATGAGCCTACAAAATATAAAGAGACTGCCCATAATTTTAAAGACACAAGCATTGATACTGTACTGGCAGGAATGAAGAATAAAAGTAATTGTATAATCAAAAAAGGTTACTTCCCTGAAACTGCCCTAGGTCTTGAAAATGAAACATTTTGCCTTGTAAGTCTTGATGCCGACTTATATAAGCCCATTTATGATGGGTTGAATTTTTTTTACCCAAGGCTAACGAAACACGGCTATATTCTAGTTCACGATTATAACAACAAAGAATATCCGGGAGCAAAAAAAGCAGTGCAGGAATTTGCTGCTGAGAATAAGTTGTCTCCAATTCCAATTGCTGATGGTTGGGGCAGTGTAATCTTTTCGAAGTAGCGTTAGGTGATGAATGGTGAATTCGAGGATTACTGTGTATACAATTTTACATCTACTTTCTTCTCCTTATATCCAACGTGCACTGTTAGATATTGTCAATAATGTTATTGGTTGAAGTATTATTTTTTCCCTGAAGTTGTAAAGGTTTGTTGTTTGAGGTTACAATATTTGATGAAAAAACATTATAATCAGAGCCTTCGTCAGATGAAATTCCAAATATTTGATTT
This sequence comes from Segetibacter aerophilus, assembly GCF_007991655.1. Classification (GTDB taxonomy): domain Bacteria; phylum Bacteroidota; class Bacteroidia; order Chitinophagales; family Chitinophagaceae; genus Segetibacter; species Segetibacter aerophilus. The sequence goes on along the minus strand of NZ_BJYT01000025.1, from coordinate 51,274 downwards.
CCGTTTGGCCAATCGTATTTCTTTGCGATACAAATGTTGCTAGTGAAAGTATTATAAGTTGACTTCACGCATTTTATCCCACAACCATTTGTGCTTTTGCCCTCACCGTTATTCGTACAAATATTATTTGATACAGATAGGTATTTGCAATTTGTGATTAGCAGTCCGTTGCTGCCATTATAGAAACATTGATTGTCTGTGACTGAGCAAGACTCGCAATTGAATAAATCAATTCCTGAAGCTTTTTGCTCACGTCCACTCGAAATCCAATTTCCCTTAATTACACAGTTTCTTGCATACTCACCGCGAATACCCGAGCCGTGATTGCTATCAATATCGCAGCCAGTAATTACTACAAAGCCCATATCTATCTTGCTTGCCGGTTTCAAATATGTCTGGCTAAATTTAATTCCGCCGCCAGCATTTCCTGCTATTATACATTTATCAAATGTAACTGAAGACATGTTCTCAATATATACTGAGAATTTTTCTTCACGACCAGCGTGAGAAAAATTGCCACCATTAAACTCGCATCCACTCATAGACACCCAGCTACCAATAAAGGGAACAGCAGGTTGGTGAAAGGAAATTTTCACGTTGTTTCTACTTGCTCCGCGTGCGCGTATATCTCTTCCATAAATGCTATTACTGTCTTCTATATTCATATTTATATCAAACCCATCAATAATTAATTCACTTAAATGAACTTCATCACAGTATTTAAAATGCAGTGCCGTGCATTCAACTGTTATTGGCCCATTTTTTACCTGATTTAAAATAGTAAGGCGATAAATATTGTTGTATGTCTTTACTTCTTTACTATAGCTCTTCCCTTCAATGTTAAAAATTTTTTTTACTGCATGGTCGGCAGGTACAATAACTGTTCTCCTATAATCACCATACACGATTGAATTATCGTACAGATTTATTTGGCCCAACTGGTAATAATTGACTTCCTCGTAGCCGGGTACATACACGCTTTTACCTCTTTGATGGGCAAAATCAATGGCTAATTGAAATTCTTTAGTTACGTTTTTACCGTTTGATAATGCTCCAAACCAGTTTACATTAACAGGTCCGTCAAACATCATTTCCCAAACGCCACCCAATCCAGGATGAGTAGTTCCACCGTTTGCCTTTAATGTATTTCCCGCCCACCTAAAAGGGTTACCACTTGTTCTTACATTATCATCTACAAAAATAATCTCGGTATGAGCATTATTGTACTTAACAAGTTCATTAATAGTGCTGACTGAAAAAGATTGTTTAAAAGGCATAACTAATAATATTACATCCAGGCGTGAAGCATAACAGGTTTATTCAAAGTGTCTGTTAGTCCTTTCAGTTTAATTTTATATTCAGGTACTGCAGATCTTAACTGCTTTACTATCCTCGGAACATCGTTCTCCTTATGGTACACTGTGATTGCAATTTTTGGTTTAAACTGAGTAATTGCATCCATGGCTCCATCGAGCATTTGCTGCTCGTAACCTTCGATATCTGCCTTTAAATAATTAATAGGAACATTTTTTGTTTTGCAAAAATTATCAATAGTATTGATGTTAATCTTTGTGTCGGTCATTACATTAGAAATTGTAGAGGCAATTCCGTCTTTCTTTAAATAGATTTCACCTACTTTGTCACCCAACGCTTCGTTTACAACTAAGACATTGCTTAACCCTTCAAACGTTTTTTCAAGTCCTGATACGTATTCTTCTAAAGGCTCAAAGGCATACACATGCTTTGCTCTCGGAAATGCTAAAAAGGTAAAAATGCCTTCTGCACTTCCACAATCAAATACTATATCTCCTGCCTCAACAGTAGTCTCAGGAATTTCATAGTAATGCCAATTCCAATGATAGAGCTGCTCAGACACCACGTGTTGTATCACATGGAAGTCCAATTCTTTGGAAAGAAAGATCGGCATGCTATAACCCTTTATATATATTTTATAGTAAGAATTATCCGACTTGTCAATTGTAGTTATTTTGAAGTTTGAAAGGACTTCACAAGGAGGCGAAAAAGTATTTAAAAGCCATTCTTTCAATGCCCCTCCAAACTCTTTTTGAATAAGTGTATTCTTAATAACCGCAACTCGTCTATTCATACAATGTTATTGTGGTGGAGGAGAAAAAATTTTCGTTTTAATTTTTTCCTTGTAGTGGGCTAAAGCTTATTGAAGTATGAAGTTATACTTGTACCTGTATTGGCTGTTTCCCAACCGGCTCCCGAACAATAAATCTCAGGATTAAAATAACAGAAATAATAAAAATACCGATAAAGGAAAATACCAGTCCAGTCAAAAGTCTGCCGGGTTTTATTTTTTCTAAGGGAAGAATAGGAGCATCAATTATTTGAATTAAAGGGGTTTCTTTTCTTAGTGCTAATCTTGATAATTCGAGGTTTTTTAGCAGTTCTCCGTACAGAGTCGCATTTACCTGCACATCTATCTGTTTTCGCTGTGCACCCGTCCTTGCTACTTGTCTTAACGGGTTTACGTTTAAGTCATTTATTGTATTTACTTCACTGATGTTTCCAAAAAGCAATCTTCTAACAGAGTCTGTTTGTGTTTCTATTATTCGCAAGTTTTGACGAGCTTTTTTACTTTTATAATCGCTATAAAACTGCAGTGCGTTTTCTACGAGTATCTCAACAAATCGTTTTGCAAATAACTCGTTGACATCTTTCATCTGAATAGTGATGAAATTTGTTTTCTTGTCTCTTCTTTCTATCTGAAGGTTCTTCTTAGTGATTCGATCGAATACATTCTTCATTATGCTATCTCTATTACGATCGGCTTTTTGAGGATATGTTTCAAACTTCATGTTTTTTGTAGAAGGTTTATCTCTCCACTTGCGACTATTACTTTCTAAAAAAACTTCAACCATCAGCTCTTGTGAAGTCTTATTGAAAGGAGATAATAGGGTCTTTTCTACCATTGTCCGGCTCTTTAATAATTCCATTAGACTCTCGCCCTCGAAAACCCCGCTTGTTCCACCTCCTCCCAGGTCGAGACCAAATTGCGATGCTATTCCAGCATACATTCCTAACTGAGAACTGTTGTTATTTTCAGTAGCAAAAGTTATTTCAGCAACATACACCGGTTTTGTCGACCACGCATATAACACCCCTAATATGCCCATAATTATTGCTACTAAGGCAATTAACCACCACTTAGATAACAAGTGTTTTCCAAGTCTTTTTGTCCAGGTAAAAAGTTCTGTGAGTGTTATTTCTTTGGCTACCGCAGTGGACATTATCGGTGTTCTTACTTAAGATTTATCAATAAACTAATTAAGACCCCAGCAAATGACGTTATTGCCGTTGTGATACCTATAACTTCACCTGTAGATAGTCTTCTTCTTTCTACCTCATGCTTTTTTGGTACAATCACCTCTGACCCTGGAGTTATTTTCGGATAGCTTCTAAAAAACAAAAAGTGACTGGTCTTTGCAGCGTTACCGTTAGGATACAAAACATAGATTTTCGACTTGCGTGCGTTTTCAGATACACCTCCTGCACGGCCTAAGTAGTCTTTTAAGTCTAATTTTTCCTGGTACACAACCCTGGTAGGAAATAAAACCTGTCCGCTTATTCTAACGTCCATTTTTTCCTTAGGTATGGTTATAATGTCTCCCTCTTCCAAAACCAGGTCGTTTTTCGATCCGGGAGAAGCCAAGATTGTCGTCAGATCAATAGCAATTTGGTCAAACTTTCGCTCAACCTGCTGTTCTACAAATCGCGAGGTATCCTTCAAGGTCTCCTGAATTGTATTTATTTTCTGACTATTAAGTTCGTTTATTAAAGTTTTATTGTTTCTTCTTGTTACATACCCTCCTTGCTCGTAAGCTTGCAAAGTAAGACCTCCGGCTCTTTTAATAACATCACTTATTCGATCATTCTTATTTTTTAGAACGTAGGCGCCAGGGTAGGGAACTTCTCCTTCGACGCTCACACTTATTTGAGGTTGATAGGCAGGGTTCTTTCTTACAATTACAGCATCGTATGACTGCAATTTTATGTCTGAACCTCTTTCCTGCAGATCATTCAAAGAAGTAATATTAAATACTTCTGACACTTTAATATCACTGATATTAAAGGAGTCAGTCTTCAGCCGTCGGGCAACCTCAATTCTTTGTGGGATGGCAGCATCTGTAAAACCACCTGCCAGAAGTATGAGGTCTTTTAAAGACATATTTTCGACAAAAGGATATTCGCCCGTATTTCTAACTTCTCCATTTATACTTACCGTCGTGTTTTCTCTTAGTTGACCTACTGAAGAAATGGTTACCCTGTCATTTGGTCTAAGAACAAGGTTTGAGGATGCTTCCCTAACAACTTCTATCGGGCTAAAAGATAAATATTCAGGAGTTAGATCTTCCCTGCTTCGAAGGATCAAACCTCGACCATTGTATGCATCTTGCTTTAAACCTCGTGCCTTGTTAATCAACTCTTTTAATGTCATGCCTTCAGTTAACTCATAATCTCCCGGTAAGTATACTGCTCCAGATATTGTTACACGATTAATAAAGCGGCCCAAAATCTTTTTAACGACAAACGATTCAGAGCGACCTGGTTTATATGTAGCAAACTGATTTTGAGCAATATCTATTATTCTGTTTTCGACATCTGTTACCTTGTAACCGGTTATGCTCGCAGTATATGCGCTATCAGAAAAACCTCCTGCAAACTCTAATAAAGTTTGAAGACTCTCGTTTGCTTTCATTTCAAACAATCCCGTTCTTTTTACCTCTCCCTCCAGGGAAACTCTTACTTTATAAGCAGGTATTCGAATAACATCCTGGTCCTGCAAAAGAAGATTTGCTCTCTGATCTGCTTTCACAAGGAAATCATAGATATCTAAAATTCCTGCAACTCTTCCATTCCGAACAATTTCAATGTTCCTCATGCTTCCCATCTCCGTTGGGCCTCCAGAAAGGTACAACGCATTGAATGCAGTCGCCAAAGACGGTAGCGTGTATGTGCCCGGCTTTTTGGCTTCTCCTAAAATGGTTACTTTAATACTTCTAATTCTTCCTATTGTTACGCTAACCTTTGTAAGACCTGTTTTTATATTAGCATATCCTGCGTTGCTAAGCCGACTTTTTATTCTTGCAGTTGCCTGCTCTATAGTAAGTCCGGCCACATACATAACTCCAACATAAGGAATATTTATGTCACCTTCTGGACCCACCTTAAGATTATACTTTGCCTCCTGGTAGCCAAAAATATTAATGTTGATTTCATCATTAGGTCCGATCACATAACCGACGGGAGTTGCAATACTTATATTAGGTTCAAATGAGAGCACTCCGTTATTGAAGATTTCGAGGCCAAATATTTTCCTGGGATTAACAACTTGTATAGTCTTATTTGAGGTGTCGGAGACCCGTCTTTCGCCGCCCCTGCTGTTCTCTTCGGGCAGCGAAGTGTTGCCACTACTTCCCGAGTTGCCGATTACCTCCAGCCTTCCTCTTAGAGTTGTTGCCTCAGCCTGGCTCATTCCCCGGGCTAATAACAGGTCGTATGCTTGTTGTGCGGATAAATTATTTTTACTTAGATAGCTTTTTATCTGTGTCAGTTGCTCTTCAGTAACATCAGAAGATTTAACGTTCGACAAATTAGAAGGTAAAGAAGGTATTTGAGCAAAAAGAGAGAAAGACAGTAAAATTAGAATACTGGTAAAAAACAATTTGAACTTCACAATTTCAGATTCTTATTTAAAAGAACCGCAATTTAAAGGGTTTGAAATAGAATTATTCAAAATTATTTGTAAAGCTTTGCGCTGATTCTTATCGATTACCTGACCAATTAATGAAAATTTTTGTTCTTGAAAAATTCATTTCGCTTTGCCCTCAATAATAAATCTCACAGTAGCCATAATGATATTTAAGTCGACGGTCAGCTTTTGGTTCTTTAAGTAAACCTGGTCAAATTTCATCCTTTGTATCATTTGATCAATGTTTTCTGCATAGCCATATTTGATCTGCCCAATAGAAGTTATTCCCGGTTTGATGGAAAGCAAGTTTTTATATTCGGGCGCCTTTTGGATTATCTGCTCAATAAAAAAACGTCGCTCCGGCCTTGGTCCAACCACAGACATTTGCCCGATAAAAACGTTCAGAAACTGGGGTAATTCGTCTAACCTCGTTCTTCTCATGATCCTTCCCCAACTTGTTACGCGCGGGTCATTTTCTTTTGCCAGTTGCGGTCCATTGCTTTCCGCGTTTAAATGCATCGTTCTAAACTTGAATATATAAAATGGAACGCCGTTTTTTCCTATCCTTTCCTGCATGTAAAAAACTCTCCCTTTGGTAGTTATTTTAGTGATCAGTACCAATAATAAAAAGATTGGGAGGCCGCAGATCATTATAAAAGACGAGACAACAAGGTCGAATGCTCTCTTTGTAAGTTTGGCTTTTTGGTCTTCAAACGGGCTCGACGAAATATGTATTACAGGGAAGTTGTGGTAACTTAATAACTGAGTATTGGCCGAATCTATTTGAAGGTCTGAGATCATTTTTATCTTCAATCCCATCTTCTCATATTCCAACACATCATTTATAAATTCTCTTTTGATTTCTTTAAAGCAAATAAATAGCTCGTCAATTTCATTAAAGGTTATAAAGCTTTTTATCTCCTGTTTCGAGTATTCGCTTAAATCTCTTGGGAGAGGTTTGATTAAATTATAACCATATTCCGGGTGGTTGCTAAAAGATCGTTCAACTCTTTGTACAACTTCTGTATCACCCAGCAACCAAATTTTTCTCCTATTGTAACCCTTAACCCTTAGATAACTAACGCCGTAAATAATTGCAATTCTTTGAACTAGTAGTATTAGGGAAAACGATACAAATTGGGTAGCGAAAAATAATCTTCCTAAGTGGTATTGCTTTAGCAAATACAATGTTCCCAAAACAACTACCAGGTGAATTAAAGATGAAGTGATAATTTTTTGTAAGCTCCCCCAATAGTTAATGGGCCGGGCGAAGTGCATGTTACTAGTTGAAAAAGCAATAAGGATCCACGAAATATTGTAAGTAAAAAATAACTGGTAAAATAATGTTGAACGAATTTCATCGTTAGAGATAATAGAAAAATTTATCAATAACGTAGGGTTTAATATTAGGAGGTCTAATATTAGAACAATGGCAGGCGAATACTTAGAATATCGTTGAGACATGTTTCACAATTATACCCATTAACGAGATATAATTGATAAAAGTTTATTTGAACTTAAAAAGGGCGAAGAGAGTTATAAAAAGTATTTTTAGTTGGTGGTCCGAATAACTTTTCCCGACATCGTTGTGACACTCTCTCTTCAGCCTTTAAAGCTTTTTTGAACTGTTTTTTAAAAGAGTATAAATGGTTACTCTTGAAAATGTACTGACACCTGTTTCAAGGCAGATCCAATAATCTGATGCATATCGTAGTAGCGATATTCAGCTAATCTTCCACCGAAAATCACATTCGTTTCCTTATCCGCCAGCTCCTGGTACTTTTTAAATGTAGATGTGTTTTTAGCATCATTAATAGGATAATAAGGTTCCTTTTCTGATGTCCACTCTTCAGGATATTCTTTAGTTACTACCGTTTTTGGTTGTGTTCCAAACTCGAAGTGCTTGTGCTCAATAATTCTAGTGAAAGGCACTTCCCGCTCAGTATAATTCACAACGGCATTACCCTGGTAATTTTCAACATCATGTGTTTCATGCTCAAACTTCAGGCTTCTATACTCTAACTGTCCAAACTCATAGTTATAGTATTGATCGATCTTACCTGTAAAAACAATTGTGTCAGCTAAAGCGTTCCATTCTTCCCTGTTTTCGAAATAATCAACACTCAGACGTACTTCTATATCTTTTAGAAGACCTTCCACCAATTTGTTATATCCACCGATAGGGATGCCCTGGTATTTATCATTAAAGTAATTGTTATCGTAAGTAAACCTTACGGGTAGTCTTTTAATAATAAAGGCCGGAAGTTCTGTTGCTGATCTTCCCCATTGTTTTTCGGTGTAGCCCTTAATAAGCTTCTCATAAATGTCAGGTCCTATAAGTGAGAGCGCCTGCTCTTCGAGGTTTGAAGGCTCTTTAATATCAAGGGCTTCAATCTGAGATTGTATTTTATCTTTTGCTTCCTGCGGTGTCTTCACTCCCCACAACTGGTAAAAGGTATTCATGTTAAAAGGAAGATTATACAGCTTATCCTTATAGAGCGCCACCGGCGTATTCGTATACCTGTTGAACTCAACAAAAGAATTTACATAATCCCAAATTTGCTTATCATTGGTATGAAAAATATGTGCTCCATATTGATGCACATTAATTCCTTCCACTTCTTTACAATAAACATTACCGCCGGCGTGATCGCGCTTATCTATAATCAAACATTTCTTACCTCTTTTCTTTGCCTCGTGGGCAAATACAGAACCAAACAATCCACTTCCTACAACGAGGTAATCGTATTCTCTACTTAAACTCATTTATTAAAATTTATTTTAAAAACCCTGAAGTGTAAAAAATAATAGTGCCACCTATTATTTGATGAATGAACTAAACTCTTAAAAGGGATGAACGTATGATAAGAGCTAGTTGAGAATTCTGGCATTTAAAATTAGAAGTAGAATTTTTCTAACACTAACCCGGCAGCTTCCCTTAGATATTTTTGTGAACCCGCGATAGAATAGAACTTATCATTAATTGCAATGCGTTTAATTTTTGGAAGGGCTTTTATAGAACCTTCATTCAACAAGTCATTTGCTTGTTCCAATATAGCAGATCCAAATCCTCCCTGCGATTGATGCTCCTCAATAGTAATGATCGATTGATAACTTTCAAGGATTTCCTTTAGTTGACTTTTATTGATTGGTTTAACGAAGGGGAAACTATAAATTGAAGCGTTCAGATCATTATCATTTACAAAATCGCACACATACTTAAGCATTGAACCGGTTGAGAACACAGCCGTATTTTTTCCTTGTTTAACTTCGATAATATCTCCAATAGATAACTCAGCTAAATCCTCATGTACTACAGGTTCTCCTGCCTTCCCTAACCTAACATAACAAGGGCCTATATGGTTCGTACAAAAGGTTGTAATCCTTTGAGATTCTAGTGGGTCTCCCGGAGCGCAGACCACTATATTTGGTATTGTACGAAGCATTCCGATTTCTTCAGTGGCATGATGCGAGGGGCCCAGCGCACCATACGAGTATCCTCCACCCACAGCAATTATTTTTACGTTCAGATCGTGATAGCAGATGTCGTAACGTATCTGCTCCATGCAACGAAGCGTTGGAAAATTGCCAATTGAATAGATGAAAACGCAATAACCTTCCAAGGCTAAGCCCGCAGCAAAACCGGCCATGTTTTGTTCAGCGACACCAACGTTTAAATAACGTTCAGGAAACTCTTGTACAAAAGGTTCAACTACACTGAAGCCAAGATCACCAACTATTAAAAAAACCCGGTCGTTTTTTCTTGCTTCCTCAATTAGTTGATTTATGAAAGCCGTTCTCATGTAGTGCCAAGCTGTTTAAGGGCATTATTATAAAGGTCAATGTTAGGAGAACGGTAATGCCAGAGTATTGTGTTTTCCATATAATCGACACCTTTTCCTTTAATGGTATGCGCTATAATAACTTTAGGTATACCATTCTTATTGTTGCTTACTGTAGTTACGGTGTCAGTAATTTCCTCGTGATTATGTCCATCGATTTCTACTACTTCCCAGCGAAATGATTCGAATTTTGCCCGTAGCGGCTCTAGGTCAATTACATCTTTTACAAAACCCAGACTTTGAATCTTATTGTAGTCAATTATCAAAACAAGGTTGTCCAACTTATGCTGCGGTGCAAGCATAATAGGTTCCCAATTTGATCCTTCATTTAATTCACCATCGCTTACCAGGCAGACTACTTTAAAAGTTGTCTTTTTAAGTTTAGCAGCAAAAGCAACACCGGTAGCAATAGAAAGCACGTGACCCAAACTACCAGATGAAATTTCAACACCGGGTATTTTGTGGCTGGTGTGCGACAAAAACATGCTGCCGTCCATTGCATAGGTATCTAACTGTTCCAATGGGAAAAATCCTTGTAAGCCCAATGTTGCATAAAGGGCAGAGCAGGCATGTCCTTTCGATAAAAAAAACCGGTCTCGATGAGGATCGCCAGGATGTTGAGGATCTATGGTAAGCACTTCGTTATATAAAACAGCAAGAATGTCAGCCATCGAAAAAGCGCCTCCTACATGCGATGCATTTGCGTGATGAACCATCTCAAGCACTTTCATACGGACCTGCAATGCAAGAGACTTAGAATCCATCAGTGGTGTGCTTTGTTTATGTAGTAATCAATTGTCTGATATAACGCCTTGTCGAAATCAGTCAACTTGATCCTTTCGATAGTGGAATTAAATTTAGACATATCACCTTCAAGATGCATTGATTGATAAGACCTATAAGGCAGTGCTCCGAAGTTTAATGTAACACTCGCATCGATACGATCTCTTATCTTTTCAATTAGCTCTTTCAATGTAATCGCTCTATCAGAGGAAATGTTATAGACACCGGCCGCAGTAGAGCTTAAGTTTTTGCCAATTAGTATAGCCACGTATTCCGCAAAGTCCTTGACATATAAGTAAGCGTACTTCTGCATACCTGGGGTCAAATCCATACTTTTTTTATCCAGTATAGATTTAATTACAGAAGGGATCAGCCAATTTTGATCTTCCTTCTCGCCAAACATTGGAAATAGTCTTAACCAATACCAGTTAATGTTACTCGCTTCGCAGAAACTTTTCGCCAAGGTAGAAGCCATTAACTTAACTGCGCCATATGCTGTATTAGGATTGGCGGAATAGCTTTCATCCACCTTACCAGAAAAGGTTCCGTATTCCGCTTGCGACCCGAGGCCCATGAATTTTGAAATTTTTAATTCAGCTCCTAATTCTAACAAGTCTAAAACCATTTCCAGGTTGCTAAGCTGCTCTTTCCATGCAACTCTTTTATCTGCACTTACACCTGACCAAGCTGAATGAATGATGATGTCAGGTCCAAGTTTAAGGACTTGTTGTTTCCAATTAGTCTCATCTACGTTTATCCAAACGACTTGCTCCACAAAGTTCTCACATCTGAATAAGTTAGAAGTTGAACGTTTCAGACCAATAACTTCATTACCATCACGTAGTAACCTTTCAGCTATGTAAGAACCTAGAAAGCCGCTCACTCCGCTTATCAAAACCTTGCTCATCTAACGACTACTCGATAATAGCATATGAAATGTAGGCATCAAACATTGTCTTACGTAGGGCAACGTTTTTTATTCCCAACGTCTCCAACAAAGCAACTGTTTCACCGGGAAAAACTTTTGCGTTCAACTCATCAAAAGCGAGTACAGCACCTTTGGGCATTCTCGGCACTATTTGCTCAAGCGCCAATTTTGTGGGCTCATAAATATCGAAATCGAGATACAGCATGCTTACTATTAAATGCTGATTTCGATGTATAAAATTTGGTATCTCTACTAAAGCGTCTCCTTTTACCAATTCTATTTTAGGCAGGTGATTAAGAGGCCTGTTTTTATCGTACAAATCGATCGCCTGTGTGATTTCTTCCTCAATGCCCTCATACACTTTCAAGTCACCTTTTGCATAGCTGCGATGAAGGTTTTTATCTTTTTCCGATACTTCTGGAAAACCGGCAAATGAGTCAAAACCTATAATTTTTCGTGTATGGTTATAGGGTTCGTAAATAGCAGATAGTTGAGCAAATGCAAGAGTACCCCCACCTTGAAAACAGCCACACTCAACAATAGAACCAGGGAGGTTTAGCTGTAACTTGAACAGTTCGTGCTTAGCCAGAAATCGCGAGAGGTCTTGCCTCCTTATGTACTTGGAAAAGTTTTGAAGTTTAGAAGACACTGAAAGAGGTGAACCATCAAAAAACTTTCCATATTCGGAAAAGAGTTCAATCTCCTTTGCAGTGTGGTTAGCCAAGTTTGCCTGAATTTCTTCTGGTCGCATGCTAATAAATTTTGTTAGTCTTTTGCCTGATCATTAAGGTACTGATTTACCTGGGCGTCAGTAAATGAATGAATAGTCTCAGGAGACGAGAAAAATGTTTTATACCAATCTATCGTTTGTCTTATAGCTTCCGTTGCATTCCATTTAGGTTGCCAACCAAGCTCGGTCGTTGCTTTACTAATGTCTAATTTAAGCAGGCCTGCTTCATGTGGTTCTCCAACAACATTAAGAGTTTCAGACCCGCCTGTTCCCCAGATTTTTATTGAAAGATCTACAATCGTTTGTACCGAAAGAGAGTCGCCTGATAAGGGACCAAAATTATAGGCCTGTGAAAATTGTTGTGGATGAAAAAACAGTTTCCTTCCTAACTCAAGATAACCTACTAAAGGCTCAAGCACGTGCTGCCACGGGCGTATGGAGGAAGGATTGCGAACTTTAATTTTCTCACCCGACCCAAGCGACCTTGCTATATCAGGCACTAGCCGGTCTTGCGACCAATCGCCACCACCAATTACATTGCCTGCTCTTGCTACAGCAACACCTTTCAGATTCTTTGAATATTCTGCTACATTAAAGAAGGAATTTCTATAAGAATCAATCACTAATTCGCTACAAGCTTTACTTGCGCTGTATGGATCGTACCCGCCAAGCCAGTCATTTTCCCGATACGGATAAACCCACTCATTATTTTGATAAACCTTATCAGTGGTTATTAATACTACGCTACAAGGCTTTTTTAATTTTCGTACCGAGTCCAGCAAGTTTGCTGTACCAATTACGTTTACTTCGAAGGTTTCGGCGGGTATTTTATAGGAAAGCCTAACGAGCGGTTGGGCTGCGAGATGAAAAATAAAATCAGGTTCAAATTCAGTAATTTCTTTTGCTAACCTCTCTCGGTCACGGAGATCAGCAATTATAGACTGGCAAAGAGTATCGCCGCTAACTAAGTTATATAGATCGTTTTTAGTAATGGGCGGAAGCGCGTACCCTTTTACTTCTGCTCCTAATGCTGTTAATATTTTCAGCAGCCACGACCCTTTGAAGCCCGTATGGCCTGTTAAAAAGATCCTTTTTCCCTGGTATGTTTGTTTGAAGGTATCGAACATTTTTTACCAGATTTTCCAATTAGCTGTATTACCGTCCCACATTTCGTTCAGGTCGTGCTTGTCTTTCAACGTGTCCATAGGTCTCCAAAAACCATGATGCTTGTAGGCCTGCATCTGGCCTTCAGATGCTATCTGCTCAAGTGGTTCTTTTTCCCAAACAGTACGGTCGTTTTTTATATAGTTAAATACTCCCGGGCGGCAGACGAAAAAGCCCCCATTAATCCATGAACCGTCGCCTTTTGGCTTTTCAGTAAATGTGTTTACGAGCTTATTTTGGTCAATGTTTAATGCACCGAACTTACCAGAGGGCTGCACTGCAGTTACAGTAATCAATTTATTTGCATTCTTGTGAAAAGCTACCAATTCGGTAAGGTTAACATCGCTAACCCCGTCTCCGTAGGTCAGCAGAAAATCTTCATTTTCTACGTGAGGTTGAATTCGTTTAATACGGCCGCCGGTCATTGTTTCATTACCTGTATCAACCAATGTAATCTTCCATGGTTCTGCTTGCGAATCATGAACATGCACTGAATTATTAGATAGGTCAATAGTCACGTCAGATTTGTGAAGGAAATAATTGGCGAAATATTCCTTTATCACATATCCCTTATATCCTAAACACACAATAAAATCATTGAAACCATGAGCGGAGTAAATCTTCATGATATGCCATAAAATCGGCATACCTCCAATCTCAACCATTGGTTTTGGCCGGATAGAGGTTTCTTCTGAAAGCCTGGTGCCAAGGCCGCCAGCTAGCAATACTACTTTCATGAATGCTGTCTCATAGTTGAAAGGATAAATCTGATCACAAATTGCAATGCATTACTATCAACAAAGCTTCGCCCTCTCAGTCCCAAATTGTTGGGCAAGCTAATGAAGCAAAAAAAGGAATTTATCGGCTACAGTTTGTACAATAAAGTCTCAATATTCATTCTTCGGGCAAATATAGCGCAGCCATTAGTAGCAATAATCATCTTTAAAATCTGTATAAAAAGCAATAATGACTACTGTAAAAAAGTTTTCGCTGCCTTGCTTTTCCTATTTGACCAACTCTATAAGTAATCCAAATTGGTTTATTTTACGCCATATCTATTTTACATGAAGGAACGCTACTACTCGCTGGATGTTTTTCGTGGAGCAACTGTCGCTTTAATGATACTGGTAAACAACCCTGGAAGCTGGGCTAATATCTATGCCCCTTTTGAACATGCTACCTGGCACGGATGTACGCCAACAGATCTGGTATTTCCTTTTTTTCTGTTTGCAGTTGGTAATGCTATGGCTTTTGTAGTGCCTCGCTTCCAAGAGAAGGGAACCAATTTCTTTTTAAGAAAGGTGTGTAAGCGAACTGTGTTAATTTTTGCAATAGGCATTTTTCTTAACTGGAGTCCTTTTATTCAGTGGAAGGAGAATGCGTTGGTTTTTAAACAATGGGAGAATATAAGAATACTGGGAGTACTGCAACGAATAGCGATCTGTTATTTTTTCGCCTCGCTGATCGTATATTTCTTCAAGCAGAAAGGTGCAATATTATTAAGTGCCATTTTGCTTCTTGGCTATTGGCTACTTTGCTTTGTGCTTGGTAGAAGCGGCGATCCTTATAGTCTTGCCGGATATTTTGGTACTGATGTTGACAAGTCAATTCTTGGTGTTAGTCATATGTATAAGGGAGAAGGTCTTGCCTTTGACCCCGAAGGTTTGGCAAGTGCAACGGCAGCTATCGTACAAGTGGTGTTAGGCTATTTTGCAGGCAAGTATATCAGGGAAAAAGGTAAAACATGGGAAATGTTATCGCACATATTTCTTGCCGGAGCTTTGCTTGTTTTTGTAGGGTTTATCTGGGATATGGGATTCCCGATAAATAAGAAAATATGGACAAGCAGCTTTGTATTATACACCACGGGGCTTGCACTAATGGTCTTAGCATTTTTTATTTATTTGATCGAGTTTAAAAATGCCACGGGAGGATGGAGTAGGTTCTTTGATGTCTTTGGAAAAAACCCGCTGTTTATCTTTTTTCTTAGTGGATTCTTACCAAGGATTATTGCATTGATAAGATGGACAGATCATCTTGATGAACAAGGTAAGCCGGTGTACATCTCGTCATTTGCGTGGTTCTACCAACATGTTTGTAAACCTATCAGCGAAAATCTAAAACTTGGCTCTTTAATTTATGCGCTCTGCATGGTGGCTTTTTATTGGTCTATAGCCTACTTATTGAATAAAAGGAAAATTTATATAAAAGTGTAAGAAGTAAGTAGCGGGCTTGCGAGTAGGGGAGCTGAAGCAAAACATGCTAAAAGCAAAATAGCAGTACAACCGACGAACGTACTGCGACGCAACAAAAGATTAATCAGGGCTCTATCGCTTGGACAAAAGAACAAAACATTCTTAAACAGCAAACATCACCTCGGCTTTTGCAATACTGTCAGGCTTGCCTACATCTATCAATCTTGCGTCAGAGTGATCGAAAGATTTAATGGTGTGTTCCTTCATCAAATCGAGGTAAACGTCTACCATCGAAAACTTTCCCTGTTGAGAAATGAAGGAGAAGATTTTTGGCTCGATGATATGAATTCCGCTAAAAGCCTTTTGTGCCTCATTTCCCTTTAAAGCTTGCGCCACTCTTTCTTCCCCGGTATGTACATTTCGCCATCCGCATAAGTTATTTCCTTCATCAAATAAAAAGTAGCGGCTTGTTGTGCGATCGGTGGTAGCAAGGGTTGCCAAAGGTTTTTTTTCCTGGTGATAGCCAATCATTGCCTCCAGGTTTAACTCGGTAAGTATGTCAACATTCATTAAGACAATCGGATTTGTCTCGTTTAAATACCCTGCAGCTTTTAATAATCCGCCGCCTGTTTCAAGCACCTTCTCGGTCTCATCGCTTATTGTAATATTGCTGCCCCATCCATGGTTTTTTGTGATTGCATCAATGATCTGCTCTGCAAAATGATGAACGTTGACAACCACGTCTTTAATGCCGTAACGCTGCAGGTATTCGACATTTCGTTGTAATAGACTTTTGCCATGAATAAGAGCCAAAGCTTTGGGATGAAAGTCGGTCCAGGGTTTAAGTCGGCTGCCTACTCCTGCAGCCAATATCATAGCTTTAGTCACAGTCTTTTGCCCTTTTATATTCGAACCGGCTTCAAGAGGTTTACCTTCTACAGTCATCTTTTTAACTTAGGCGTCAAAGAAATTAATCGGGTTATTGAGTTACCAAAGCAGTGACTTCCGGCCCATTTATCCAGTTTTTTGCATCCTGTACGAGGTGCGACAGCTCGACCTTTACACCAAATTTATTCTTGAGGTGCCTGGCCAAAGCATCTGCTGCATACACACTTCTATGCTGACCGCCGGTGCAGCCAAAACCAACCATCAAACTTGAAAATCCTCTCTTTATATAATCCTCAACCGAAATGTCGATAATATCGAAAACACTGTTTAAAAAGTCTGTAATTCTCGTTTTTTGCTCAAGAAAATCTTTCACCTCTTTGTCACGTCCCGTAAGAGATTTATACTCAGGAAACCTGCCAGGATTTAAAATGCCACGCATGTCAAATAAAAAACCGCCCCCGTTTTCTGAATCATCAACAGGTAGTTGCCTTTTGTAAGAGAAGCTGCAAACCTTTACCACCAGCGGGGTGTTTTCATCAGCCTTAACGGTTTCAAATCTTGCAATGATTTCATCGTTTACTACCAGCTTAAGAATTTTGTCAAACTCAGGAGTTTCTAAACCGACCTGTTTGTTCTCCATAAAATACCTAAGGTTGCGCAGGGCAAGCGGGATGCTGGTTAAAAAGTGAGCCTTTCGCTCAAATAATCCCCTAAAACCATACGCGCCTAAAACTTGTAACAACCGTATCAGCACATACCCATTGTACTGGCTTAAAAACATTTGACGATCGATTTGCTTATTTAGCAAAAGCTCTACTTCGTCAATATAACCAACGAGCAATTTATCCTTCCAATCTTCGCTCAGGTTCGCCTTAGCCTGCCAAAGAAGCGACGCAACATCGTATTGCAACGCGCCCTTCATCCCGCCCTGAAAATCGATAAAATGAACCTTGTTGTTGTTTACAATCACATTGCGGCTCTGAAAATCTCTAAACAAGAAATACTTCTGGCTGCTATTGTCAAGGAAAGAGCTCAGCGTTTCAAAATCGTCGAGCATCGCTTGTTTATCGTAAGGAACTTTTAAGGTATCTACGAAGTAGTATTTGAAATATAACAGATCACTTAAAATAGCCTGCTTGCCAAACTCTTTTGCCGTTAAACATCGCTCGTAATCAAGTCCCTCGTCACCGTTGATTTGCACTTTCGCCAATTGCCTCAAAGTCTCCTGGTATAAACTATAAGTGTAATCGTTATGGCCATTTTTTTCCAGCTCATCAAGTAAGCTTTCGGTCCCTAAATCTTCCTGTAAGTAAATTGTTTTTTCTTCATTAACAGAGTAAATCGTGGGCATTGGCAATCCGGCTTTTTTGAAGTGTTGAGAAAAATAAAAAAACGTCTCGTTCTCTCTTATGTTGATGTTATAAGTGGCGATGAAGGTGTCGTTTCCTGCGTAAATTCTAAAATAAATTCTATCGCTGCCAGACTGTGGAAGTTTTTCTATTCTATCCTCTTTCACCTTTTTGAAAGCTTCAAACAAATTGCTGATCTCTGCTACAATTTCTTCCATTAATAAAATTTTTGCGGGGCGGTAAATGTATAATAATTGTGCGAACCGTTAGTAACCCGATAATCAGTTTGAAAAGTTTTTTTGTGCACCCGGCAAATGAATTTCTATTGTGGCTTTTGTTGCGTCGCACACTTGTACTTCGCAACGGTTATTGAACGAAAAATCTTATTTTCCAACCACTAAAACATTTTTATGAAGTACTTCTTATTTCCAATTGTTGTTATCACCTTTTTTAGTTGCGGCACACAGCAAAAAGCCAGGTTGTATAGTGACATTGGCCAGGAGGGCGTGCCTGAGCCCCTCATTACTCAGTCACTTTTTAATGATAAATCAGCCACAATCTCAGAAGACAATATCCAACGAATATTGGATGGTAATTACAAGATGCCACAACGACTTAGAGTTGCCATCGTAAGGCTAGCTGACCCGAAACGTAACCTCTATTGGAATGATGAAGAGTATATTAAAAACGAACAATCGAACATTGAAATACTTTCTACTCAATTAAAAAGATCACCACGAGTAAGTACGGTAGCCGTAGTGCCGGAGTTAATGATTTCAAAACCACTGTCGATAACAAATTTGCGTGAAGCAGGGGTAAGAATGCAGGCAGATGTAATCGTCATTTTTTCAAGTCTTACTGATATCTATTCTAAATACAAGCTATTTACTAAAGCAGACATTAAAGCTTTTGCTACCACCCAGGCTTTAGTGCTTGACACCAGAACTTCTTTGGTGCCATTCACCTACGTTTCTACAAAAGACTTTTTATCACAGAAAACATCAAACGAGTTAAATTTTTTGGAGGCCAGAAAGAGGATACAAAATGAAGCGGTTAAACTTACAATGGAAGACATAGGAACTAAAGTGGTGGAATACTTTAAGTGACTAAGAAGCGAGCGCTAAGCAGGCTTACGAAAACGCAAATAAACTTTATAAGTCGCGTAACCCAGTAAAGCTCCTGATGTATTTAAAATAATGTCATCAACATCAAAAATCCCTAGGACTTTCACCAATTGAATTACCTCTAAGGTTAAACTAAAGGCGAAGGCAATGACTCCGACCTTAGAAAAAGAAGACAGCGAAGGACTAAGAATTGGTAGGAGAAAACCGAGCGGTGCGAAACCAAGAATGTTACCAGCCAGATTTTGAATAACAAATACATCTATCGGTTCTTTAATTAAAACATAGATGGTTTTAAGCGGAATAAAATTAGCCCGGGCAAGATTTTGTTGAAAAGACAGTACCCCATAATACACGTTGTAAGTTATGGTTCCAAACTGAATTTTAAATAAGACAAATTTAGCCAGGAGTACCAGGTAATGAAAAAGAATAACCGCACTAATATTTCTACTCATTTTACAAATTGGAGACACAAAATAACTACTACTGCTTTAGCATTAATGGAGGATCCTGTTTGCTCTTAATGCCAGGTAATGGAAAAAAACGCTCTTAATTTACTCGCCCATCACTTCCTTCACCTTCTTTCTTTGCCTCGGTGGAGTATCATCCATTTTTACAATTTTAGGTGTAAACGTACCTAACATTTCAACAAGGTGCTTTTGAGCATTCATTACAGTTTGAATGTTTTTATAAGCAAAAGGCGCTTCATCTAAACCTCCTCCTATTAGTTTTACTCCGTGTTTTTGTAATTCGTCCTTTAATGCATTCGCTGTAATGGAATCGAGAGCAGCTGTACGACTCATTTTTCTTCCTGCACCATGAGAGGCAGAGTTGATGCTGCCGCTTTCACCTTTCCCTTTTACAATAAATCCAGGGGCTGTCATGCTTCCGGGTATTATACCCAGTACATCTTTCCCTGCGGGCGTAGCTCCCTTGCGGTGTACAATAACTTCTTTCCCCTCATACATTTCCTTCCAGGCAAAATTGTGATGATTTTCAACCATCTTTAAAGGCTGCCTGCCGAGCTGTGCAGCTATTTTATTATGGATAACGTGATGACAGGCGCTGGCATAATCTCCGGCAAGATTCATAGAAAGCCAATATTCAATACCTTCCTCTTCGTCTAAAGTAAACCATGCGAGGTTAGCAGCATCTGGAGGCAGATGCCTTTTGTCTTTAGCTATTTTAGTATAATGGTTTGCAACGTTTGCGCCGATAGCGCGCGAGCCCGAATGCGATAGTAAACCGAGATAAGTTCCGGCATCTATACCAAGAGTCGAGTCCTTTTCCGGTATGTCAACAATTCCAAATTCCACAAAATGGTTTCCTCCTCCCGACGATCCAAGTTGACTTTCTGCTCTGTCTCTTAGCGTTCGAAGAATAGGTATTTCCCGAAACTCCTTACGATATAACACTTCATGGTCAGAACGTTTTTTAAACTCTCGTCCACTTCCAAATAAAGTCGCTTCGTTTAGTTCACGTGAAAAATAGTCTGTACGAAATTCAAGCTCTTTAGGATTAATATCAAAAACAGACAAGCACATCCTGCAGCCAATATCAACACCAACACCATAGGGTATTACAGCATTTTCTGTAGCCAACACCCCGCCAATCGGCAACCCGTATCCTTGGTGTGCATCCGGCATTAACGCACCTAAAATTGATATAGGCAATCTAACTGCATTATTCATCTGAGTGAGTGCGCCCTCTTCAATAAACTCAGCTCCGAAAATGTTATAGGGGACTCCTGTTACTTTAAGATCTACTGTAGCTGCCGCTTTTGCTGCAGCCTTTTCGTCGCGCTCAATTAATGCTCTTGCAATTTTCCCTAAAATTTCGTCTTCAGCATACTCTTTAGGTCTAACCAATACAGCCTTCAACAGCCCTAATGCATGCTCCTTAGAATTGCGTTTATAATTCTTTTCCATTATTTCCATAGCGAAGCTTATGATAGGGCTTTCAGGATATCCTATTGCCCTCAAATCCTTTCCTGATAACTTGAGTTTTGCCATATTGATTTTTAGTAAAGAAACTTTTCTGAATGAAGCTGAGCAAATACAATGCCTTTACGATGTATAAAAAAGAATACGAGTGAAGTAAACATTGCGAGAAATCACTGTACGCAAAGACTGGTAGGCATGAAAATTTAATTCATTTTTAAAAACAGGAAAAAGTATATTCGAACAATAAATAAATGCGTGCCATGAAAACGGTAGAAGATATATTGAGAACAAAGGAAAGTGTGTCAAATACAATTGAACCTACAGCAATGGTTATTGAAGCCTTGCAAAAGTTAATAGCCGTAAACCTAAGCTACCTGGTAGTTTTTGAGGGTGGTGAATACACAGGTATTTTTTGCGAAAGAGATTATACGAGGAAGCTAGTGCTGCAGGGGCGCTCAAGCAGAGATACCATGGTGCGTGATGTAATGACGACTGAACTTCCGGAAGTGACATTAAACGATACAGTAGAAGATTGTATGTACCAAATGAACACTCGCGGTGCTCGCTACTTAGCGGTATTTAATGATAATAACGAATTCGCGGGAATTATTACTATTCACGACCTGCTGCGTGAAGTATTAGCAAGTAAGGAACAAGTGTTTGATAACACACTTGCAAACTCTCTTCTCGATACCGAAGAAGGTGGAAAGTTTTTCTAAATCTTACACAAAACAAATTATCTAAACCAATGTTAGTAACGCCTAAAGCGATATAAGGAAGGTTATGTGGCAATAGAAGACTTTCATATAAAAAAAATAGATGCAGAAGATGCTCACCTGTTAAGCACAGTAGCATTAAAGGCTTATGCTGATCACTATCTTGATCTCTGGTACGACGATGGCAAGTGGTACATGGAAAAATACTTTTCCGAAGAAAGATTGCTAGAGGAGATCAATGATAACAACAGTCTCTTTTTTATAGCGTTTTTCAAAGATTCTCCAGTCGGCTTTTTAAAGCTTAACATAAAAGCTTCTTTAGAAAGATTTGAAGATAAAAATTCACTTGAACTTGAACGTATCTATTTAAACAAAGAAGCAACTGGGAATGGTATAGGAAAAGAACTTATCGAGTTGACAATTAAAGTCGCAGAAGAAAATAGCAAAGACCTGGTATGGTTGAAAGCAATGGATACAAGTGAAGGGCCCATAACCTTTTATAAAAAAATGGGTTTTGAAATTGCAGGAACACATCGTCTAAAACATCCTCTAATGAAGGAGGAGTTGCGGGGCATGGTGGTCATGATAAAAAACTTAACGGGCAAATAGAATTTGTTCTGTTTGCCCGTTATTTATTATAGTAAGAACTGTTCTTAGTTAAATTATTACTTCACGTCTTAGGCATGTCTGGTTACATATCCAATTCTTCTCCCATTTTCAGTAAATAGGTTTCCGCTTCTATCAATAAATATTTGTTGTTGATCATCATAAATTACATACGGATAGTTAGACCTGTTTGCTGACGATATTTTTGCTACTACAACAGCCCGGTTTCCTCTTAACATTATTACCTGGTTATCGGAAGTAATAAAATATTGTTGCGAATTGTTCCCGTTAAATCTGATGTCATAAACAAGCTGAATATTTGATGACCCATTTCTGTTTCGACTATTCCCTTGGCCATAACGCCCGTCATTAGTACGAGGATAGTTGCCGCGATTATCATCGGAAGGGTAAGTATTTCTTCCTGATGGATTACTCCTTCTAGGGTTAGTAGGATAATTAGTTCTAGGATCTTGTGGTACCGGATATGTTCTTCCACCATTAGGAGAAGGATACGTTTTAGAACCATTTGGATAGGGGTTCCTTCTATCATCAGGAGTGCCGATAGCAACATCAGTATTGACCCTGTTAGTTTGTGTCGTTGTACTATTCCATCCCCGTGCTATTGCAGCCAGCCTGTCACTTTCACCCGGATGTGTAGCACTTGCATATGGGCTCGCAATTAATTTCATCGCCAATTGAGCCTGTTGAAGGCTTGCGCCCATTCTACGCAAAACCAGCCCGGAATACTCATCAGCTTCCAGCTCTTTTGGTATCTGACTTCCTCTTCCATCTAAAGTATGTCCAAGTAAATGATGCCCTATTTCATGACCGATAACACTTATCGAAGCCCATTTGTCTCTTGCTGCATTATCAAGCTGATCTATAAAAGATGGATTGTACAAAATGTACCGTATGTTTTGATACATTATAGCAGCGGCATTATCAACCTGGGTAGTTGCTTCAACTTTAAAATTTTGCTGAATATCAGAAACGTCCATAATATCATTGATAATAGAGCGAGCCTCACTAACGCTTGAAAAACCAATGGCTGTTGATGGTTTTTTTGCAAGGATTGCCGCCATATTTATGGGCTTATCCAAATGAAAACCTCTGGGCTGGTTTTGTGCCCACAAGCTAAGAGAGCTTATTAATACAAAAGAAAGAGCGTATATTTTTTTCATGATGTTTTTGTTTTTTTAAATCACAGGTATAATATTAAAAACAACGCCAGATTTACACTGCAAATAGTATTTAACAAGTCTTTGTATTAACAAGTAGAAGTGACTTTTTTCAGTAGAACTTGTGCTAGTATCGTTTCGAAGTTGCCGGCTTCTTATCATCGATTTAACTTCATCACGTCCCAATGCGTTCATCAAAAGTGCTATCATGAAATCATTTATTTCAAACGATAGCTACTTACAAATTCAACATTACATCCTTGAAATTCGAAAATGACAATTTGGATTTTCAAGGATGATTAATTAAAACTTTGGAAGATATTTTGTTAGTAAGGCTTGAAGGTTACAAATTACAATCCCATCCTTAGTTCGATATTCATCCGCGTCTGGTACTACTACAAAATTCTTTTTTGTTTCTAGATCAGCAATGCTTTGATAGTTCCCCTTGCTGATTGCTGGCGCATTACTAAGTTTAACTTCTATACATGCAACAGGCTTTATACCCCTGGCTAAAACAATATCATATTCTGCCCCAGCTTGTGTGCGGTAATAATAAAGGTCGAAATCAGCAGGTTTTAGCTCGTTGACTTGTTCAACTACATAACCTTCCCAGGAAGAACCAACAACAGGATGGCCTTTTAATACATGAATGTTTGGAACGTTACTAAGCTGATGAAGCAGCCCGCTATCCCTTATATATACTTTAGGCGCTTTCACCAATCGCTTGCGGGTATTAATAAAAAAAGCAGGCAGCCGGTGAACAAGAAAAGCACCTTCCAAAAAATCAACGTACCTGTTTACAGTTGGGGCAGTTATGCCAAGTGACCTTGCCATCATTTCCGCATTCCATACACTGCCGTTGGTATGAGCTAGCATGCTTAGTAATCTTCCAATAGTATTTCCTGATAAATCAACACCAAACAAGCTTCCTAAATCCCTTTCTATATAACTGCGTACAAAGCTATTTACCCATTCTGTCGCAGCTTTATCAGATCGCGCTAATAATGCAGATGGAAATCCTCCACGTAACCAATGTTTTTGCATTGTTATTTTTTCTGGAAGCTCCATTAGATTAACGGGTGAAAGTTCACGATAAGCAATACGGCCTGCTAGCGATTCTGAAACCCCTTTTACCAATTGAGGCGAAGCACTTCCTAATAATATAAATCGCCCGTTTCGTCGATCGTTATCGATAACGGAGCGCAAAACAGAAAAGAGTGATGGAATAGTTTGAACTTCATCAATTATAATACACTTGTCTTTGTTGTCTGATAAAAACGTAAAAGGATCTTGTAGTCTGCGTACATCTAAAGGGTTTTCTAAATCAAGGTAAAGAGTGGGTCTTTTTTGTACGGCAGCTATTTCTTTTGCTAATGTAGTCTTACCAACTTGTCGCGCTCCCAGTATGGCAACAGCGGGAAATTGCCTTAGCAAACTTTTAATCTCGTTATTTAGTTTTCGTTCAATCACCTAACAAATATAATTTTCTTCCTTGAAAATCAAAAATGACATTTTTGATTTTCAAGGAAGAAAAAATTTGACAGGTCCTTCAAAAGACGGTTGGGTACGAGCAACTGGGCGTTCATTCTTTGAACAGTCAAACTAATTAAAGAGTAATAACCCATCCTCATGTTTTCCAAATATATAATTTGGTCTGGAGTGTTTTGCTTTTACAGTTAACCTAACAATAAAATTAATTTTAATCGTTTCGCTAATTTTTTTAGCAAAAATTAGCTAATTTTATTGTCATAAAAATTTAAACAATTATGGAACAGATAACAAAATTCTTCAACTGGTCAGAACTTGGAATGAACGAATACCTACTGGTCGCTCATCCTGACGCTGCAGTAACAAACAAGGTAATCGCTGAAAAAGAAAGCTTTACAGCAGAATATCGACAAAGGATTGCAGCGAAAACAAAACCTCATATTACCATTGCCAATTTTGTAGCACGGGAGGCTATGGAAGAAACGATTTTGCGATACACACAAAGAATTTGTAGTCAACAACAGAGCTTTAATGTTTTTCTCAATAACTATAGTGGGTTTCCTCCCCATACAGTTTACCTGCGGGTTCAAAATCCGCAGCCTTTTAAACGGCTTGCTAAAGAGCTTAAAGCAGTAAGTAACTATATCAGTTCATGTTCCTGCCCACCTGCGAAACTTATTGGCAATCCGCATTTAACTATTTCAAGAAGAGTCCCTGAAACGCTTTACCTAAAAGCCATGATGGATTATTCGCGAAAGACTTTCCATGAAACATTTATGGTGAATGAACTTGTTCTTTTAAGAAGAAGCCACCAGTTTGATACATGCAAAGTGGTTCATGTATTCCGTCTACAACCAATGGAGGATGGGTTTTTTGGAAACTTGTTATTTAATTGACTCAAAAACTTACGACTATGAATAATAATATTTTGGCTCTTCCCGGGTATCGCATGTGCGAGTACCTATTAGTACTGCATCCGCATGAAGAACTTCGAAATAAAATCATGAATACTAAAAAAGATTTTGCTTCAAAGTTTGAATCTCCTTCCGCAGAAAAGGGAGCACCTCACATTACGCTTGCTACTTTTAGCCAATTGCAAATGATGGAAGACCGCATTCTTAACCGTTTAAAGATGATTGCTATGGCCATGCCCGCTTTTAAGGTAGAGCTCAAAGATTTCGGCAGCTTTCCTTCACACACTATTTATATAAGCGTTGCCTCCCAGGCACCCATACAAATGCTGGTAAAAAGCCTTAAAGCTGCGCAGTCACTAATCAAAACGAAAGAGCATAAGCCTTACTTTAACGATAACCCCCACATAACTGTCGCTCGTAAATTGCTTCCGTGGCAGTATGAAAAAGGCTGGCTCGAATACAGCCAAAAGCATTTTACAGGTCGCTTTATCGCAAGTGATATGTTGTTGCTTCGCCGTCCTGAAGGCGTTAAATCTTACCATGTCGTGCAGAAGTTTGAGTTTATGAATATGCCGGTGGTGACAACGCAGGGAAAGTTGTTTGCCTGAGCTGGGATAGTTTAAACAATAATGGGGCATTTATGGCCTAAGTGGAAATAAGGAAGATAGTTATTGAGCCGGCATTTATGGTACTATGAGGCTTCTCTTGCGTCGCACCCTTGTACAATTTAAAACACCATTGAACTTATCATTTCCGGGCGAGGCAAGAAACTGCGGGCTTATTAAAAATTGAATTGAGATGTCAAAGAATCAAGAAGCAAACTCTCTGGAGGAAAACGGCCAGCAAGAGGTTAATCAATACTTAAAGGGTAGGGGTGCTCAGATAAATACACGAAACAGGTTTCTTAAAAACACAGAGGTAAAAGAGCATATAGAAGGCATTGACGATTGGACAGAAAAGAATGAATCAACACAATACTTTGAAGACAATGCAAAAGGAATTGTAAACAAAGTTGAAAGCCCCGACCTTGGTCTCATGTATAGCATGAACCCATACCAAGGTTGCGAGCATGGTTGCATTTATTGCTATGCCCGCAATTCATTTGAATATTGGGGATATTCTGCAGGACTTGACTTTGAACGAAAAATTATTGTAAAGAAAAACGCACCCGATCTGCTTCGTAAGTTTTTATTGCATCCAAAATGGGAGTGTGTACCTATTAGTCTCAGCGGCAATACCGATTGCTATCAACCTGCGGAACAAAAATTTAGACTTACCAGGGGCCTGCTTGAAGTATGTAACGAGTTTAATCAGCCTGTTGCCATGATTACCAAAAATGCTGGCATGCTTCGAGATAAAGACCTGCTACAGGAAATGGGAAAAAAGAACCTGGTTTCCGTACTTGTATCTATTACTTCTTTCAATGAGGAACTTAGACGCGTGATGGAGCCACGAACAACAACGGGCAAACAACGCTTGAGACTAATTGATGAAATGAGCAAAGCCGGGGTAAGAATGGGTGTAATGTTGGGTCCGATGATACCAGGGTTAAATGAACACGAAATGCATAACATTATTAAAGCCGCAAGTGAGGCGGGTGCTACGTTTTCTGCTTATACATTCATTCGTTTAAACGGTGCTATCAAATTACTTTTTCACGATTGGCTATACAAAAATTTTCCCGATCGGGCAGACAAAGTATGGCACTTAATAGAGGCAAGTCACGAAGGAAAGGTAAACGATAGCCGCTGGGGAGTACGAATGCGAGGCGAAGGAAATGTGGCAGAGATGGTAGCGCAACAATATCGCAAGTACACCGCAAAGTATGGGTTGAACCATGAGCGTCTTGATCTGGATTGCTCAAACTTTAAAAGGCCCGGAGAGCAGATGAGGTTGTTTTAAAAAGGTGTAACAAATATGGATTCGATAGAAGAGTATTTCAATTTAGGCTTTTTGAAAAACGGCTGCCAAAAGATGTAAAATTGAAGTGATTGCGACGCAACGACGATGCTATGGAAAACCGTGGCTGGTATCTTAACAAATAAAGAGATTAAGCTTCTACAGCTTATTTTTTTGAACTGCTTGCTAAAACATTAGTAATAATAAAAACAAAATTATATGGAAAGGGAAATTTTCAATAGCATATATAAAGGCACAAAAGATTTTACTCAACACGACGTTCACCGTGCAAATGCAACCGGCTTCAGCACGCCTGCCGACGAATACATGGAAAGAGGGATAGACCTAAACGAGCAACTAATTAAAAATAAACCCGCGACTTTTTTCTTTAGAATGAATGGCGACTCGATGGAAGGCGCGGGCATTTTTAGCGGCGACGTTCTTATTGTTGACAGAAGTATTACGAACGTAAACGGAAAAGTAATAGTAGCTGTTTTGAATGGTGAAATGCTGGTGCGCCGTCTCGATAAAACCTTTAACAAAATAAGACTGGTGCCTGAAACCACTAAGCTTGCTGTTATTGATGTAGATCCTTTTTCAGACTTTTCTGTTTGGGGGGCGGTGACGTATGTGGTACATGAGCTTTGAAGGAAAAGTAAAAAGAAAAAAGTAAAAAGGAAAAAGTGAAAACTGGTGTTTTGCTTGGCGGTCCAAACTGGGAAAGCGTTCGGCAAAAACTGGGCATATTTGAAAAGGAGATAAGCAAACAGCAAGGATTTATGAAAGCTATAGTGGATTGCAATAATTTTTACTGCTCGTGCGAACGATTGTTTAAACCTCACTTAAAAGCAATTCCTGTTGTTGTGCTAAGCAATAATGATGGCTGTATTATTTCGCGAAGTGATGAAGCAAAGAAGCTGGGTATTAAGATGGCGCAAGCCTATTTCTTAAGCAAGCCTTTATTGCAACAACACGGTATTACAGCATTTTCGTCCAACTACAATTTGTATGGAGACATGAGCAAGCGTGTGATGGAAACAATGCAAAGTATGTTTCCATCTACGTGTATAGAGGTGTATTCTGTTGACGAAGCCTTTGTAGACATGTCGCATGTTCCTGCAAAAGAGCTGCATAATACAGTTAAAGAGTTGAAGGAAAGGATAGGGCAGTGGACAGGTATACCCGTTTCAATAGGAGTAGCTCCAACAAAAACGCTGGCAAAAATTGCAAACCGACTCGCTAAAGAAAATAAAGAAAAGAGCAGGTGTATGCTAATACTAGACACACCGGGAAAGGTGGATGCAGCACTAAGGCGAACGCCTATAGGTGAAATTTGGGGTGTGGGAAAACAATATGCAATAAAGCTGGAAAAGCTGGAGGTTAAAACAGCATTTGAATTGAAGCAAATGCCCGAAGAATGGGCGAGGCAACAACTTGGTGGAGTTGTTGGGGTAAGATTGATAAAGGAGCTGAAAGGCATTCATGCAATAGGTCTTGATGAGCAACTATCAACAAAAAAAATGGTTTCGTGCACTCGCCGTTTTGGTCGTCCTCTTACAGACTTGACGCAGATGAAAGAAGCAGTTGCAATGTATGTTAGCCGGGCGGCGGAGAAACTAAGAAGACAACAAAGCGCGGCCGGGCAAATGACTGTTTTTGTAATTGAGAAAGCGTTAGATAAAGGAGACGTTTATAAACCAAACGAGCCTATTAAAAGGGAAGTTATACTACCTGTAGCAACTTGTGTAACAACCGAATTAATAAAGCCTGCGGTTGCCTTGTTAGAGAAACTGTATAGAGAAGGAGTCGTCTATGAAAAAGCAGGGGTAGTTTTTGGCAAGCTTGTTCCTGATGCCTCTTTACAAGGAAATTTTTTTGCTGCCTCATCTTCAACCGAGCATAAATTCCTCATGAGTAAGGTCGACAATATAAATTTCAGCATGAGGAATGAATTGGTAAAAGTTGCTTCGTCAGGTGTGGATCGACCTTGGAAAATGAAACAGGAGTTGCTTAGCAAGCGATACACAACTCGTTGGGTTGAACTAAGGGAGGTAAACTAGTGAATGATGAAGTTGGACGGAATGCCGTTGGGCGTTTTAGCATCCGCGCAAAGGCATTGTTTTTGTGTTCGATTTTTAAAACCTATTATATGCAAGATCAATCATTTCAGCTTTTATTGAATGGCGTTCCTTATATCGTTAAGGCCGCACCTTTTGATTTTAATGGAGATACCCGCTTTACTGTTAGTTACAATGGCAGTGACGACTTTGTTTTTACTTACGATAGAACAGTAGGTCACTACGTGGCCATTGGTGATGACACTGATACAATACCAGCCGACCTTGAAGTTGCAATAGCTGAAAGGCTGTACGCTTTAGCTTAAATAGAACGTTCTTACCTTTTTAGAATGAACCTTTTTCTAGTTCTTTTTACAAAACACGACAAATTGAGGTTGCTTTTGAAACATCCCATACTATTAACATTAAAAGGGACTTTCTACTTTTCGCTATAATACACTTTTAGACAAAAAAGAAATTAACCCTCTATTTTGTTTGACAGGGATTACATTTGCACAATTTGTTTAAAATATGCCACGCGATAATTCTATAAAATCTGTCTTAATAATTGGATCTGGCCCCATCGTAATCGGGCAAGCTTGCGAGTTTGACTACTCAGGTTCACAAGCAGCGAGAAGTTTACGCGAAGAAGGGATTAAAGTTATCCTGATAAACAGCAATCCCGCAACCATCATGACTGACCCTATGATGGCAGATCGGGTTTACCTGCTTCCTCTCAATGTAGATAGTATTGAAAAAATCCTTACTGAAAACCAAATCGATGCTGTCTTGCCTACAATGGGTGGACAAACTGCACTCAATCTCTGTAAAGAGGCTGATGAATTAGGAATTTGGGAAAAATACAATTGCCGGTTGATAGGCGTTGATGTTGCCGCTATAGACACTGCTGAGGACCGTGAGAAATTCAGGCAGTTAATGGTAAAAATAGGAATGGCAGTTGCACCAAGTCGGGTTGCTAATAGTGTTCTCGAGGGAAAAGAGTTTGCTCAGCAAATAGGATTTCCACTTGTTATACGCCCTTCTTTTACTCTTGGAGGTTCGGGGGGTGGATTTGTGCATAGTAAAGATGAATTGGACGAGGCACTCAACCGCGGCCTTACGGCTTCGCCGATGCACGAGGTGTTAGTAGAAAAAGCAGTTTTGGGGTGGAAGGAATACGAGCTTGAATTGCTTCGAGATCAAGCGGATAATGTCGTCATCATCTGTACTGTTGAGAATGTTGACCCGATGGGAATTCATACAGGTGACAGTATTACCGTAGCGCCTGCTATGACCTTAAGCGATACAGCTTTCCAGGAAATGCGTAACAAAGCGATTTTGATGATGCGAAGCCTGGGAAATTTTTCAGGAGGTTGTAATGTTCAGTTTGCCCAAAATCCTGAGACGGAAGAATTAATCGCTGTTGAAATAAATCCACGTGTAAGTCGTTCATCGGCTCTTGCCTCTAAAGCTACCGGTTACCCGATTGCAAAAGTTGCTTCCAAATTGGCCATAGGTTATAACCTGGACGAACTGAAAAACCAAATTACTCAGACCACTTCTGCCTACTTTGAACCTGCGCTTGATTACGTCATCGTGAAAGTTCCCCGTTGGAATTTTGACAAGTTCAAGGGCGGCAATGATACGCTTGGCTTGCAGATGAAGAGCGTGGGTGAGGTAATGGCTATCGGAAGAAGCTTTACAGAAGCACTACAAAAGGCTTGTCAAAGTCTAGAAAACGATGCTTTAGGATTAGGTTATTACGGCAAAAGCCTAATGAGAAGTAGCGAGTTGATTGAGTATATAAAAACACCGAAATGGGATAGGATCTTTAGAATAAAAGATGCTTTGATGCAGGGCGTGACTGTTAAAACAATTGCACAGGCAACAGGTATCGACCGCTGGTTTCTATTTCAAATTCAAAAGATTTGTGACCTTGAAAAACAGTTGTCGAAATACACGATCGAAACTTTACCCGAAGAGCTGTTAAAAGAAGCAAAGAAAAACGGTTTTGGTGACGAGCAGATTTCGAGAATAATGCGCAATTGCACTGAGGAGCAGGTGTACGAAAAAAGAAAGGCTTTAGGAATTACCCGCGTCTACAAAATGGTGGATACCTGTAGCGCAGAGTTTGAGGCAAAGACGCCCTACTTCTATAGCACGTTTGAATAACATGAACTAATGACGTTGTTGCTTCAAGGTTGCAACAACGTACAAGAGTGCGACGCAACAATGTTAGGGGTAGTTATCTTGTTGGGATAAAAATAAAAGAAACTTGAATATGCTTAGTTAAGGCTGCTTGTTAGAGCAGCCTTAACTTTTATACCTTGTTTACTATTTTTTAAGGGCATGATCAATGTGTTTGCAGCCACTTCTAAACCATCTTTTAAACTTAACATCCCGCGCAATCGCTTTTTCTTTTAATAATTATTGACCTTTTATAAAAAAGCTTTTAAAAGGTGGAAAGTACGCTGTAGGGTGTGCGTGGAAATTTTAAATATATAAGTCCACAAGGCGTGGTTAGCCGGGTTAATCTTATTTTGATTTCTTTTGTTACAATCATTAAGATATTAATTGAACACTGTTGCGTCGCACTCTTGTACTTTTTTAGCAGTGGCAGCAAGGTTGAGATTGTAGATATGACACATAAAACAAAAGGTATTGTCTTGCGTACCGTGAAGTACGGCGAAACAAGTATTATTACCACTGTCTACACTGAGCTTTTTGGTATTCAGTCCTATATCGTAAAGGGTGTTAGGCAGAGCACAAAGAAGTCTTCAGGTAAGGCTATTTACTTTCAACCTGCTGCCATACTCGATATGATAGTGTACCATAACGAGTTTAAAAATTTGAATTTTATCAAAGAGTATCAGTGGGCATATTTGTTTCAAAACCTTTTGTTTGATGTGGTAAAGAATACCGTTTCAATGTATATCGTAGAGATGCTTCAGCACAGTTTAAAACAACCTGAAGCAGGAGCTGAATTATTTTATCTTACAGAAGATACATTGAAGCAATTAGACACCGGGAGCTCAACTTTAACCGCCAACCTACCTTTATATTTTAGCCTTCATCTTGCATCGGAACTAGGTTTTCGTATCCAGGGAGACTATAACGATCAAACCCCTTTTTTGGACTTGCAGGAAGGCCAGTTCGTTGAACAGAAGCCGAGCCACTCCTATTTTCTAGAGAAGCAGCTAGCTTCTGCCACTTCACAACTACTTTCAATCAATTTCTACAATGATCTGGAGAGCATCCACTTTAGCCGGGATGTACGGAAAAGCCTGGTTGTTGCTTACCAGAATTACGTTGCTCTTCATGTTCCGGATTTTGGAGAAATTAAGAGTTTGCCTGTTTTACAGGAGATTTTCAGTTAAGATAGATTTAGTAATTTTATAGAAATGGAATTGTATGAAAGCGATTGAGCAAGTTCCTAAAACTGCACTAGATGTTTTCAGGTTGTTACCTGAAGGAACTTTATGTGAAGTAATAGATAACGTATTGTATATGTCTCCAGCCCCAAAATATATGCACCAAAACCTGCTCTTTCTTTTGGCAAAAAGGATAGATAATTATTTAGAACAAACTGCTAAAGGTCAAGTAATCATTTCGCCATTTGATGTCTATTTCGAAAACCTATTGTCAGCAGTTCAACCTGATCTATTGGTGCTTTTAAACGAAAGCAAGGATATTTTAAAAAACGACGGTTATATTCACGGAGCTCCTGACCTGGTAATAGAAGTTCTGTCCGCAGATAAAAAGAGAGATACAGTACAAAAGAAAAACCTGTATGAGAAAGCAGGCGTAAAAGAATATTTTGTGGTCGAACCAGAGACACGGGAGATGACAGCGTGGGTGCTGACCGACGGAACATATCAACTTCAATACACTCAAGTTGGCTTGTTTAAATCTGCGCTACTTTCATTCGAGTTTGAATTCTAATGTATTTGTAAGAGAATTTACGCAGGAGGAATAAAAGACAAAAGGAGAAAGTTCAATTTCTCCTTTTGTCTTTTATAAGATACCCATTCGTCGTCCACTTCTATCTATCCCTCCGGTCTGCAATAGGCCCCGGAGCATCTTCAGTGTTGTCGATTTCACCGTTTTTGCCCACTACCGTATATACAACCCGTCCTTTCGGATCTGCATCTTCTTTGTAGTAGGTGCCGTTAAGTTCATAAAATTTCTCTCCGTTCACCGTAACTGATTTCGCGCCTCTTGGCAGAGATGCTACCTGTGCCCCCATTGGCGCATTTACCACTTCGTAGTTTCGATCATCAAAACGTCGATAGTAAACACCGTTATAGAAATAATATTCCTCAGGACCTACATAAATTGGAATATACCCCATTGGAAGCATGCCAATTCGAATACCAACCGGAGGCAAAATCATTTGAAAGTAAGTTCCATAAGGGCGGTAAAAGTTACCACCATGATAATAGTAAGGATTGCCGCCAAACGTAATTGAAATACTACCGCGAGGCACTCCATAGTAACGAGGCCCGAAAACAACAGGTGAGGTATATCGAGGCCTTACAACAACCGACGGCCTATAATTATAATTTGGGTAGGCCCTATATTGACTTCCATAATCATTTCGATAAACTCTACTATTGCTGCCTCTGTAACTTTGAACATAATCCCTGTAACTTCTTGAATAATTTCCCCTGTAACCTCTCTGCGCTTTTGCACTACTTGTCGAACTACCTATAAGTGCTAACAACAGCAGTATAGGCAGTACCCGTACTAACGTTTTCATTGTAATAATTTTTGCAGTGGAAATTTACACAGAAACTCAAAATTGGTTTTTGAGAAATCGGTAAACAAAAAGGGCTTTTAGGTTTTTTGGATTTTGATAACAGAAAGAGCCTTACTACCACAGTTATTCCTTTGGAATTAACCAAATAGGTTCAAAAGTTTTAGCGAAGGAAGCCTACCATGTTAACGTGGCGAAAATTTAGCTTTAAAAGTTGAAGACTCGTATCACCTTTACAAATCGGCCAAGATAGTAAACATTTAAAGGGGTAATAGTTACGCCGTTTGCTTTGCCGGAGGAACTATGAATAAATTCCACCTGGTCGTTGTGCACTGAATTAATTATACCCATATGTCCTACTTCCCTAATCGTGCTGTCCGTGCCTGTAAATAAAATTAGGTCTCCCGGTTTTGCCTGCTTAATGTCTATATGCGTGTTGTAATGTGTAAAGTCAATAGAAGATCTGGGCACTGCAATACTAAAATGATTAAAAACATACGTTATGAACCCTGAACAATCAAAGCCATTTACAGGATCGGACGATCCGTATCGGTACTTTACACCAATTAAAGAATTGGCAAAGGCCAATAATTGTTCCGGCTTAGTGTTGCCTGTGTTAATAGTGTTGCCTGTAGTGTTATTTGTATTCGCCTGAAGTGGAATGGGTTTTTGCTTTTCAACGTCCGCGGGAATCTCGGCTTTTGCCTGTACCATTTCAGTAGAGTCTTCTACTGCGGGGGAGGTAGGAATTTTCCCGTTATAATATTTGCAGGCAGTAGTTAAAGCAAGAAAAAGTAAAGCAACTATTCGCATACGTTCAGTACACAAAAATCTAACCAACAGGATCTTATAAGTTTTTAATGCAATGCCATAATGGGCAGGCGATTTAGACGTGCAAGTTCTTTAGTGAAACTCTTATGGAACAAGCCCTCCCACAAGCCGTGCCTTTTAGGCATCACCAATAATAGTTGAATTTGATTTTCTTCCACAAATCGTCCAATGGCTTGAACAACCCGGCTTTCAAAAATGGTATGATAAACAGGTTCTATCTCTTTAAGATTATTGCTTACCATTTCTTCATTGCCTGCTTCCGTAGATCCGGGCTTTAATGCGTTAGCTGTAACATAAATGACGTGAAGCTTAGATTCGGTAAAGCGAATTATGTTGATAAGGGTATTGAAAGGCGTCTTGCTATTTATATTTTTAAGATTGCATGCAAAGGCAATATTTTGTAAGGGTCTAAATGAAACGTCAGGTGGAATAGTAAGCACCGGAACGGGCAGATCGCGAAGCAGGTTTAAAATGTCGCCGTCCCATGACCAAAGATCGCCATAGTTTCCGCCGGTACCGAGAATTACCAGCGATGCTTGCATTTCATCGATTTCATTTTTCAATCCAACCAGTAACCTTCCGGTCGCGACCTTTCCGATAACATTTAAACCGCCGTATTCCTCCTGGACCCATTCGAGTTCTTCATGCAAATCCATTTCCGCATCATCTAAAGCGTTGTTGATGGTTGCCAGTGCAATTCCATCTCCTGAATAGTTTGCCGGAATAGTATATACATGCAGCAGGACAATACTAATCTCTTCTTTATCGGCCTTGTTTTTTATTAAAGAACAGGTGTATGCCAGTGCATTACGCGACGTTTCTGAAAAATTGGTACAGACAATAATCGTTGGCATAAGTCAATAAGGTTTACTGAATGTGATTATCGTAAGGTAACAATTAATAAAGAACTATACATGCTATAAGGCCAAGCCTAAAGTGCTTGGTAAACGGTTTAAACAGATTTTGCCTGGAAAGCCGAAAAAGAGAAATTTATTAAAGGGTAAAAATACTTCTGGAAATAAGCGAAGTAACTACGAGATGGAAGGTCAGGGAAATGACTACAAGTACAAGTGAGTGACACAACAATGCAGGGTTAAGAACAAAAGTCAGGACAATAAAGGGCAAAAAAAATGGCAAGTTACTTACATCGCACCGCTACAACCATTTACCCTTGCTGCATTCCTGCCCTGGGGGGTTCAATAGGAGCTGGTCGTATAAGACTTGCCGGGGCAAAAGTATGGGAATGCAATTAAATTACAAAAAATAGAAGAAGGATTTTGGGGATTGCAACCACAAGGATCTGAAGCGCCATAATTGCCTTTTGATAAGAAATATCTTTTGATGAACTAGAAATTATTTTGAAGCAGAAGCGGCAAGCTTCGGCAATACTTTTTCTCCGAAATCCTGGATAAATGTTTCCTGGTCTCGATTAACGTTGTGAAGGATGACGGTGTCGAAACCAAGATCGATATAAGATGCAATCAGATCAGCGTGTACTTGTAGATCTGATGAGATATTCACCATTTCCTTCAACTTGTCAATAGTCACAAATTCTCCAAGGGCATCGAATTGTTCTACTTTATGTAAGTCGCCCAGCACTGTACCTTGAAAAATATTTGTTCGCCATTGATCATACGCTCCGTCAATGGCTGCCTGTTCGTCTCGTGCATACGACAACTGCACTTTTACAATCATTGGTTTACCCTCACCACCACCTTTTCGGAAAGCTTTCACAGTTTGCTCCAGTTCATCTAAAGGTTTATGAATTGTCGTCAATCCATCTGCCCAGCTTCCAACCCATTCGGCAGTTTCTTCAGTGACCGCGGCCCCGTATAAAAGTGGTAATGGTGAAGGCAGCGTATAAAGCTTTGCGCACTCAACTGTTACCCTTCCATGACGGGTAACTTCTTTGCCTGTAAAGAGATCTCTGATCACATCAACGGCTTCCCGAAGTCTGGCGTTTCTTTCTGATTTAATTGGCCATATCTCACCCGTGATCCTTTCGTTTAGTGCTTCACCGCTCCCTAAAGAAATATGAAAGCGACCGGGAAACATTTCAGCAAGCGTAGCTGAAGCCTGGGCCACAATAGCGGGATGATTTCTTTGGCCGGGAGAACAGACAACGCCAAAAGGCAAAGAGGTAGCTTGCATCGCCGCGCCCAGCCATGCGAAAGAATATCCGCTTTGCCCCTGCCTTTCGCTCCAGGGATGAAAATGGTCAGATGAATTGATTGCTTGAAAACCTGCTTTTTCTGCCATTACCGCGAGTCTTACAAGTTCGCTTGGTGCAAACTGTTCGTGCGAAGCCTGGTAGCCTACTATACTCATTTCTTCTTCGTTTATATGAATTGGAATTTTTGCAATTCACATTCCAGTTTTATTTATCTGTGTTCCTTACGTCACTTCTTTAAAAGAACAAAATCGAGCGGAGTCAATAGCGCAGAGTGGGAATAAACTTTTACGGAATGAGCGATTGTGGGAAAGCAATTTGCAGTAGATAGATGTGATTCTTCCTTCAGGGAAGTATTTTATATAGAAAGTAGTTTTTATTGTTTGGTGAAAAAGCCAATATTTTCCTTCAAACTAACAAATGTCTATCTCCGTTGTTTCTTACACATGCAACCTACAAGACCAATTTTTTTAAAAGCACGTTGGGAAAACCTGGTAATGATAAATTATGAAGTTGACCCGGCTATCCTTTTACCTCATTTACCACCGTGCACAGAGTTGGACACTTTTAACAATAAAACACTGGTTAGTGTGGTTGGCTTCATGTTTAACGATACCAGGGTTTTTCGTTTCCGTTGGCCCTATCACACAAACTTCGAAGAGGTGAATCTTCGTTTTTACGTCAAAAATTTTGATGGAAAAACGTGGAAGAGGGGAGTAGTATTCATTTCTGAGATTGTTCCCAGTCCAATTATTTCTTTCATTGCCAACAAACTCTATCACGAGCATTACAGCGCAAAGCGAATGAAGCACGAAACAGAAATCAGCGGCGATGAGATCTTTATAAAGTACGAATGGAAGCACCGTAAAAAATGGAACACTTTACAGGTGAAAGCAGAAACGTCTTTGACAGACATTAAACCGGGAAGTGAAGAGGAATTTATTTTCGAGCATTATTGGGGCTATAATAAGTACAATGAAACTACCACTATCGAGTACGGAGTAGAGCACAATGTGTGGCAAGTGCACCAGGTACGAGACTGGAAATTGGAATGTGACGCAGCGTCACTCTATGGGAAAGAGTTTGAACCTTTTTTAGCAGCAAAACCTACATCAGTATTTCTTGCCAAAGGATCTGAAGTTGTAATAAGGAAGCCGGTGTTTATAAAAAAAGGTTGACAAACGGCTCTAATCCTGCCATCTGTCAACCATTACCAATCAACTTATAAAGTTGCCATATCTATTACAAAACGATACCTAACATCGCCTTTCAACATTCTCTCGTATGCTTCATTAATGTCTTTGATTGCAATAACTTCTACGTCCGAGGTTATTCCATGCTCTGCACAATAATCAAGCATTTCCTGTGTTTCAGGTAAACCCCCAATCAGCGAACCGGCAATACTCCTTCTTTGATAGATCAGGTTGAATGCGGGGATTTGCGCTGCTGTAGGTGGCGCACCTACACAAATCATAATTCCGTTTGTATTCAGCATGCTTAAATACATATTGTAATCGTGTTCAGCAGAAACAGTGTCTATTATAAAGTCAAAAGAGTTGGCAAGACCTTTAATTTGTTCGGGATCTTTGGTCAACGCAAACTTATGAGCTCCCAATCTTTTGGCATCTGCTTCTTTAGCTGGCGATGTACTTAGCATGGTAACTTCTGCGCCGAACGACACAGCAAATTTTACTGCCATGTGCCCCAATCCACCAAGACCTAAAATCGCTACTTTATGCCCCTTTCCAACCTTCCAGTAACGAAGCGGAGAATAGGTGGTTATGCCTGCACATAACAGTGGTGCCACAGCTTCCAGTGCAAGCTTCTCTGATACCTTTAGCACGAAACTTTCATCGGTAACAATCACGCTTGAGTAACCACCCAAAGTGTTTGAGCCATCCACTCTATCCGGGCTGTTATAAGTAAACGTGGCGCCCTTTTCGCAATATTGCTCCAGTCCTTGCTGGCAGTTGTGGCACTCGCGACAAGAGTCAACAAGACACCCTACACCTGCAAGGTCACCCGCCTTAAATTTGTTTACCTGATCGCCCACTGACGTCACCCTTCCAACGATTTCATGCCCGGGAACGCAAGGGTATACTGCAGGTCCCCATTCGCTTCGAACGGTGTGAAGGTCAGAATGGCAAACACCACAATACAAAATTTCTATTTGTACATCATGCGGCCGCAAGTCTCTTCTTTGAAACGAGTACGGACCTAATGGCTCAGTTGCAGAATGTGCTGCGTATGCTTTAGCTTCTGTCATAATTATTTTTTGTGCAAAAGTAAACATTCAGCTAAGTCGTTATGTTCATTTTGCTGCAAATAATGCAATTACACCTTCTTGAAATTTAGAAATCAATTGAATGTAAGGTTACCGGCAGAGGGTCGCCCATGTTACATCCTTGCGACGCTCCGTTCAACTTTCAATCTTTATGCAACACTTTTCCAAATCCGCAAAAAGCGTTTAAAGCCATCTAGATATCAACGGAGTCATATACAATTACCTTTTCCCAAAGGGAAGAACAATTCTTTATAAACTCCAGGTGGATAGGGTGGTCCTGGTAAGTTTTCTGCCCGGCAAGATCATCAAAAAACAACAGTTCGGATGCGCTAAACGTCGCGTCTACTACAGATCGCTCCTCAGTTTTTGCAGTTACTCCAATATGTATCGCACGAACGGTTTCAATTTTTTTAAGTGTTTGTAATCCTGCTAAAAGTTTGGCTAAATCTTCTTTAGAATTAGGGTTCTTTAACCAAAAGAAAACATGGTGAATTACCTGTTTTTTATTTTGCTTTTTGCCAAGTGGCATAGCAGAAGCAGCTAAACCGCCGCCGAGAATACCTGTTGCAGTTAGAAAATTTCTACGGGTTTGTTTTTTCATGAAGTAATCTTAAAGTGTTAATGATTGTTCCGCCGAAATTAATAATTGTAATCTTTAAAAGCAGCCTTTGTTCTTTCTGATAGTATTCTTACAGTTTGAAGGTTTTTTAAATGCTTTTGCACCCAGATGAAATAAAAAGTTATTGTATTATCTTTATTTCCCACAAACATCAGGACGATTGTAACAACTGAAATGAATTATTACAAGAGTCTATGTTTCAAGTTTACCTCTATACTTTCACACTTTTAACTTGTCAATTATGAAAATACTTTTCCTTTTTATGCTGATTTGTACCGTTACAGCAAACACTTATTGCCAGTCTAAAGTGCTGGCACCAGATGCTCAAATTAAGTTAGCGTTGCTATCAGCACCCGAAGACAAAAGAGAGGGTGCAACAGTAATGGGTTACTCAGCAACAAAAGAATTAACTGTGCTACGAAAAGGTACCAACGAATTAATTTGTCTTGCAGACGATCCGGATCAGCCTGGTTTTTCTGCAGCTTGTTATCATAAAGATCTTGAGCCGTTTATGCAGCGCGGAAGAGACCTTAAAAAGCAGGGGAAAAAAGGTGACGACATTTTTAAACTCCGCGAGGAGGAAGTGAAGGCTGGTAAGCTTGCAATGCCAAAGCAGCCTTCTACGTTATTTGTTTATTCAGCTTCAAAAGAAGATTATGACGAAGGCGGCGGCGGAGTAAAGAACGGCTACCTACGTTCTGTTATTTATATACCCTATGCTACTGCTGAAAGTACCGGTCTTCCTTTAAAACCTGCTGCCCCCGGTTTGCCCTGGATTATGAACCCCGGAACTCACGGAGCTCATATCATGATCAATCCTCCGGTACAGAAAGAGGCAAATAAACAGTAGCTAAATGTCTTCGATTTTGACGCCATCATTATTGTGTACAAGAGTGCGACGCAAGCAAGGCCACATGCCTATTATTCGCCGGATTAAAAATATTTCTCGTTAGAAACTGCTTGCTGTCCAACCTTTATCTTCGCAGCATGATGAAAATTTTGAAGGGTTTATTGCTCACAACTTTTTGCTTTCATATTTCAACTGTTTATTGTCAAACTCCTGCTACTTATAGTAGTGCTGACATTTACCAACAGCTTAAAAAATTAAATGTTTTAGGAAGTATCTTATATATCGCGGCCCACCCCGACGATGAAAATAACGGGTTGCTTCCATACTTTGCGAAAGAGAAGCTTTACCGCACGGGCTATTTAAGCCTCACTCGCGGTGATGGCGGCCAGAACCTGATTGGCAGCGAGCAAGGCTATGAACTGGGCATGATCCGTACGCAGGAGTTATTAGCAGCAAGACGAATAGATGGCGCTGAGCAATTTTTTAGTCGGGCGTATGAGTTTGGTTTTAGTAAAAGCTCAGAAGAAGCCTTAAAATTTTGGGGCAGAGACAAAATTTTAAGCGACGTAGTTTGGGTTATCAGGCAATACCAGCCTGACGTGATCATTAAACGTTTTCCACCTGATAAAAGGGCTGGTCATGGTCACCATGCGGCCTCTGCCATCTTAGCCGACGAAGCTTTCACAGCCGCTGCCGATCCCAACCGTTTTCCGGAGCAATTTAAGTATGGGGTAAAGCCATGGCAGGCAAAGAGAATTCTTTGGAACACATTCAATTTCGGCGGCAACAACACTACCAGTGAGGACCAGTTGAAAATTGAAGTCGGCGGCTATAATCCTCTCGTTGGCAAAAGCTATGGCGAACTTGGGGGCGAGGCAAGAAGCATGCACAAAAGCCAGGGTGAAGGAAGGCCAAGAAGACGTGGTTCTGTAACCGAATACTTCACCACAACTGCAGGCGAAGCACCAAAGACAGATTTGATGGATGGAATTGTAATTGACTGGAAAAGAATAGCAGGAGGTGAGAATATTGGCAGTTTGG
The DNA here is from genome assembly GCF_007991655.1 of Segetibacter aerophilus. Classification (GTDB taxonomy): domain Bacteria; phylum Bacteroidota; class Bacteroidia; order Chitinophagales; family Chitinophagaceae; genus Segetibacter; species Segetibacter aerophilus. Next base: position 9,203 of record NZ_BJYT01000025.1, on the reverse strand, counting down.
TAAATGGGGTCCTAAATGATTTCAAGCTTGAAAACCCCGCGGCATCAGTTACAGGATTGATAAGAATTTATAACGCAATAAAGGCTTTACCCGAAAGCAACTGGAGAAATAAAAAACTGATTGAAACACAAAATTTAATAGAAGCCTGCGCCGGATTTTTTGCGGAAGCAACGACAAACGAGCAGAACGTAGTACAGGGCGACAGGTTGCCGGTAACCTTTTTTATGAATAGCCGTACCGGCATTAATGCAACCGTAAAGAACATAAGGTTTGAAGGTTTTGACAGCACTTTTTCTTCAACGCTTGCATCCAACCAAACTCTATCAATCAACAAAGTTTTTCGTGTTAGTCCTGATAAAAAGATAACCCAACCTTACTGGCTTGAGTATCCGCAATCAGAAGGAGCATTTGACGTAAGAGACCAGATGCTGATAGGCAAAGCAGAAAACGATCCGGCGTTTGAAGCAACTTTCATCATCAATATCGAAGGAACAGATTTTACTATTCGTCGTCCCGTTCAATACAAAGTTGTCGATCCCGCTAAGGGAGAATTATATCAACCGGTAGCAGTTTTACCTAAGGTGGAGTTTAATTATGCAAGAGAAAATTACGTTTCTTTAAATGGCGGTCCTGTAGCTGCGCCTATCCACTTTAAAACCAATTTTCACGATTCTACCCGCTATATCATCAGTCAAAAATATTCTGCTGCCTGGGTTAACAATTTTCCTTCAGTTAATTACAGTGCAGCCAATAGTGAGAATACCATCTCGAGTACGTTTACCGCCAAGTCTAAAGAAACCAATACGACCGAACCCATTAGCTTAAGTACGATTGATGGTAAGTATAGTGGTTATACAAAAACGATTTCGTACGAGCACATTCCGACCATTACCTATTTCCCGAAAGCAAAAGCTAACCTGCTGAAGGTAGATGTGAAAACAGTTGGCAGAAAAGTCGGCTATATCGTTGGAGCCGGTGATAAAGTTCCTGAGGCCTTAAGTGCCCTCGGCTACGATGTTTCTTACCTGGATGAAGAGGATATAAACGATCAGAACCTGAAACAATTCGACGCAATAGTTGTAGGTATTCGTGCTTATAACATTTTCGAATTTTTAAGTAATAAGAACGATGTGTTTAATCGTTATGTAGAGAACGGAGGTAACATGATTGTTCAGTACATGAAGAGTATGCAGGTTGGTTTAAAGAAAATTCAGACAGGTCCTTATCCGTTTACAATTGCCGGCACCAGGGTTACAGAAGAAAATGCAAAGGTGAATTTATTACTGCCACAACATGCTGTTTTTAATTATCCTAATAAAATCACAGACAAAGATTTTGATGGCTGGATCCAGGAGCGAAGCACGTACCAGGTAGACCAATCAGATGAGCACTACGAAAAACTAATTAGTATGAACGACGCCGGCGAGAAAGAAAGCAACGGAAGCCTTGCAATTGCTAAATATGGCAAAGGAAATTATGCTTACGTCGGTCTTGTTTTGTTTAGGCAATTGCCGGCAGGTGTACCAGGAGCTTACAGGTTAATGGCAAATTTAATAGGGCTTCCTAAAAACAAATAACATGGCAAAACAATATCAGCCCAGGAAGAAGATAGGATTTGCAGTGCTTGTTATTATTGGTTTGCTTTTAGGGCTCGCAATAAAACACGTTGCAATTGGTTTAATTATAGGATTGGTATTCGGTTTACTTGCCAGTGGAATGATAGATGGGGGCAGGAAAGGAGATGGGAAAGGATGACAGTTGTTGGATGACTGATGACAGAAGGGATAATAAGTTATCGGCTTTTGTGTTACCGGCATTTGTTCCCTGGTTAATCATCGTTGCGTCGCATTTCGTTCATCTGAAGATTCCTTATGTAGCTTTTTTTAAGTAGGATTAAGCTCTCTGTTCTGTCAACCGTCGTCTATCAACTATGATCTTTGTAAAAACGCACGCATTTGAAGACCAAAACCGAACATATTCCGCTTTTTAAAAAATGGAGCCACTGGTATTGGTTTGTGATTCTGTTTCTGATACTATTCATTATCTTTCTTTCCTGGTTCACTAATTATTTTTCATGAGTGGTATCGATTGGATTGTCTTGTCATTGACCTTGCTAAGCATCATTGCTTATGGCTTATACAAGAGCCGTACATCAAAAGATCTCGATGGTTATTTTCTAAGCAACAGAACAATGCCTTGGTACCTCGTGCTGCTAAGCATAATGGGTACGCAGGCAAGTGCCGTTACTTTTCTCTCAGCTCCTGGCCAGGCCTACACCGACGGAATGCGTTTCGTACAATATTATTTCGGACTGCCATTAGCAATGGTTGTTTTATGCATCACGTTCGTACCGCTTTTTAGCAGACTGAAAGTGTACACCGCCTACGAGTTTTTAGAGAAGCGCTTTGATGTAAAGACGAGATTACTTACCTCCTTTCTTTTTTTGCTGCAAAGAGGGTTGTCTACCGGTATCAGTATTTATGCGCCTTCCATTATACTTTCTTCTTTATTAGGATGGGATATTTTTCTTACCAATATTGTTATGGGTGGACTGTTAATTATTTACACTGTTACAGGCGGTGCAAAAGCAGTTGCCTACACCCAGCAGCTTCAGTTTGTAATCATCTTCATCGGGATGTTTCTTGCCGGTTATATGATTGTTCATTTACTTCCTCAAAATATTGGTTTTGCAGATGCATTACGTGTTAGTGGAGCGTCAGGCAAAATGAACGTAATCACCACCGGAACAAAAGATGGTCATTTTGACTGGAACGACAAATACAACATTTGGAGTGGTATCATTGGCGGCTTCTTTTTAGCCCTTTCATATTTCGGTACAGATCAAAGCCAGGTGGGTCGATATCTGACGGCCAAAAATAGTACTGAAAGTAAGTTAGGGCTTTTGATAAATGGAGTAGTTAAAGTCCCTATGCAGTTTTTCATCCTGCTGATTGGCGCAATGCTTTTTACTTTTTACCAGTTCAAGCCTTCGCCTGTTTTTCATAATGGTGCTGTAGAGCGAAAGGCTCAACAAACAAATTTTAAAGATTCGCTTGCGGCGATACAAGCAAATTATGTAGTTAAGAATACAAGGCAAGGCGAGCTAGGTTTGCAGTTTTTAGATGCATTTCATAAAAACGACGAAGTGCACGTAAATGCTTTAAAGGACAGCATTCAAACTAACAACTTCCAACTTGACTCGTTGCGCAAGTCTTACAAAACCTACATAAAAAAAGCACTTCCGTTGGATGATAACAACGACACCAACTACATCTTTCTTCGCTTTGTAATTGACTATTTGCCTGTAGGATTAATTGGGTTGTTGATAGCAATTATTTTTTTAGCAGCCTGGGGTTCAATAGCCGCTGCATTAAATTCTTTGGCTTCGTGTACTATGATTGATTTCCATCGCCGCTATCACAACGCCAGCCAGGACACAAGTGAAGAACAATCTAAAAAGGAGTTTCGACTCTCACGCTATTATACTTTTGCGTGGGGCATCTTCTGTATCATCGTAGCCCAGTTTGCCTATAAGATGGGCAGTCTTATAGAGGCAGTAAATATACTTGGATCGCTCTTTTACGGCGTTATTCTTGGGATCTTTCTCGTTGCCTTTTATTTAAAAAAGATTGGTGGAAAAGCAGTCTTTTGGAGCGCTGTTATATCAGAAATAATTGTAGTGACTCTGTTTGTATTAAACCAAAAAGAGTTAATTGACCTAAGTTTCCTTTGGTTAAATGCGGTTGGGGCTCTGCTTGTTGTCTCATTTGCCCTTGCCTTTCAGACGGTAGTAAAACCGGTGCATAAAGAATCTGTTTAGAGATTTTTATCTAACTTCCTTTCCAAAATATTTGTTGCCCAAAAGCACTTTTTTCCAAAACAATTTTTCCACAAAACAACTACAACCAGGAAATGAAAGCACTCTATACTTACTTCAGTTTTTTATTTTTATTATTCTTATCCGTACAAAATTTACAGGCTCAGCAGGCCCCTTTTTATAGTGAAATTCAGCAATTCAAAAAGCAGGACAGTATTTCATTTCCACCTAAAAATGCAATCCTTCTAGTCGGTAGCTCCTCGTTTAGAAAGTGGCAGGACGTGCAGGCTTACTTTCCCGGTTATACAATTGTTAACCGTGGGTTTGGTGGCTCTGTTTTACCTGATGTTATTCGTTATGCAAATGACATCATCATCCCTTATCATCCTAAACAGGTAATTGTTTATTGCGGCGACAATGACCTAGCTTCTTCAGACACCATCACACCTGAAATTGTTACCCGTCGCTTCAAACAACTCTTTTACATCGTAAGAGGTAAGTTGCCAACAGCGACTATAACCTACGTTTCTATTAAGCCTAGTCCGAGCCGACAAAAGTTGATGTCGAAAATGATAGAGACCAATTCGATGATTTTGAAATTTTTAAGAACACAGAAGAACACATCATACATCGACGTTTTTCATCCAATGATGTTGCCGACCGGCAGAGCTATCCCCGAGATTTTTCTTTCTGATAGCCTCCACATGAACGAGAAAGGATATGCCATATGGAAGAAGGCAATGGAGCCTAAGCTAAAAAAATAAGCAATAGCAGAATTCAAACTTGTAATATTTCTGCAAGCTTAATTTACTTGCGTTTTAAAATTCTTCACTCTGTAAATCTTCTTATGCAACATTGGAAAGAGCTCTTCATTAAATCTGCTTCGCTAATTGAAGAAAAATGGGATGAGCTTAGTTCAAACATGAGTCAGCGGTTGGGACTTACTGATCCTGTTCAGATAGTACCCTATCGAACTTATGGCACTGCACAACGAGTGTATATCAAGGGACGTGTACTGGAAGACAAAAAAATAACAAGCGCAGGAGATAAAGACACCATACTTAATAACCTCCTCAATATGTACAAGCGCTTCGAAAGTGATGAAGTGCAAGGGGCAGAGTTGAAAGTTGTACTCGGAGACGAAGAACATTCAGTAATAAGTGACCAGGAAGGATATTTTGTACTTGACCTCAATCCTGTTACACCGATTGTTAATGAGAATCTTTGGCACCAAATACCTTTGTATCTGCAGAACGCCCCAATACCTTTTGAAAAAAACGTGCAGGTACATACAGAAGTGATGATACCTCCGGTCGATGCAGAGTTTGGTATTATTAGCGACATCGATGATACCGTTATAAAAACGGCTGCTACCAGCATGTTGGCGATGGGTAAGACGGTGCTGATGAACAATGCAAGAACAAGGTTACCGTTTGCGGGAGTTGCAGAATTTTACAAGGCACTTCAGCTCGGCCGTAACGGCAAACGCAACAACCCATTTTTCTACGTAAGCAGCAGCCCCTGGAACATGTATGACCTTTTGAAAGACTTTCTTGATTTTAACCAAATTCCTGCCGGGCCATTGCTGCTTCGCGACATTGGTTTCGGCGGAAAGTCTGCTCTGCGTGGCGGGCACATGGGGCATAAGTTCAAAGAGATAAAACAAATTTTGGAGGCGTATCCGGATTTGAAGTTTGTGCTTATTGGAGACAGCGGACAAGAAGATCCAAAGATTTACCGCGAGGTTGTAAAACAGTTTCCTGACCGTGTGCTTGCTATTTACATTCGTGATGTACAATTACCTGAAAGAGAAAAAATAGCAGTAGATGTTTCAAAGTCGCTTTTGGAAGATAAAGTTGAAATGGTAATTGTTGACAACACCGTAGAGGCCGCAGAACATGCCGCAAAAATTAATCTCATTTACACTGAAGCTATACCGGCAGTCGAGCAAGAGAAGAGAGAAGATAAAGGACAAGAACCGGGAAAAGAAGACGAAAGTGTAATCTAGTCTCTTACTTACGACCTTTTAAGCAACCATTTTTATAAAGTAAAAAAGCTTCAATAAAGATCGAAACAAGGATGTTTCTGCGTAGTGTAAGCCGATAAGCAATTTGTAAAATAGCCATCTTAGCTATTGGCTGAAAGATGGACGTCGTGAATAAAATAATTTAAATTAGCAGTAAAAAGCTATGGCAAAAGAAACGACGAAAATAGTATTGCAATCAATGATTGCCCTTTCAAGTGCAGCGCTAGGTTTGGTAGCCGCACTAGCATGGAATGATGCAATTAAGGAAACGATCAAGCTGTTTCTTCATGGAGATGAGAGCTTGTCATCAAAATACATTTATGCAGTTTTCGCCACCATACTCGCGGTAGTTGTAGTGTTGATCCTTGCACGAATTGCAGCTAAGGTGGGCGGTGAAGCACTGATCAGCCGTGAGGCAGAAGGATAAAGAAAATGGGCGGTGAAACCTGATTCAGTTATACCGCTTGCTTAAATGTAGTGTTTCCAAAACATTCAACTCAAGTACATTTGATCTCTTGCAGTATTACTCCCGAAGGTTTAAAGAAAATTACTATGATTATTTGCCATTTGAGAAATGTCTCCTTTTTTTGTTCAATCCTTTTCTTGCAAACGCTGCGAGCCCAGACTTCCATCCAGCAGTATCAGAATATAAAATTTTCGCAGGTCGAAATCAATGACAAGTTCTGGCGGCCGAAGATCGAAAAAATATCTACTGTTACCATTCCCGTGTGTATTGACCAGACGGAAGTAAAGACTCCCCGCATCAGGAATTTTGAAATTGCTGCCGGAAAACGCAAGGGTAAATTCGAAGGTATTTTCTATGATGCTTCCGATGTCTTTAAAGCGCTTGAAGCGATAGCCTATTCGCTCAAAAATCATCCTGATCCGATACTTGAAAAGAAGGCGGACGACTGGATTGATTTAATAGCTGGGGCACAACAAAAGGATGGATACATCAACACCTACTACACCTTGCAATTTCCGGAGAAGCGCTGGACAGACATGAGTATGCATGAAGACTACAACGGCGGGCACTTAATCGAAGCTGCTGTTGCTTATTTTGATGCAACAGGCAAAAGGAAATTGTTAGACGTAGCGATAAAATTTGCAGACCATTTTGCATCTCTTTTCGGCCCTGCCAAACAGCATTGGGTTACCGGCCACCAGGAACTTGAACTAGCCTTGGTTAAGTTATTTGTAACCACCAAGAACGACAAGTATTTGAAATTGGCTGATTGGTTGCTCAGTGAACGAGGCCACAAAAACGCCAAAGGTTATACATGGACCGATTGGAAAGACACAGCGTACGCACAGGATATAAAACCTGTAAAGGAGCAAAAAGAAATTACCGGTCATGCTGTTCGGGCAATGTACATGTATACGGGCGCAGCAGACGTTGCTGCGCTAACAGGCGACAAAGGCTATGTAAAAGCAATGGAAGACGTGTGGGAAGATGTTGTTTATCGCAACATGTACATCACAGGTGGTATCGGATCTGCGGGAAGGAACGAAGGTTTTTCAACCGATTATGATTTACCCAATGAAAGCGCTTATTGCGAAACCTGCGCCTCTGTTGGCATGGTATTATGGAACCAAAGAATGGGAATGTTAACGGGTGATAGCAAGTACATCGACGTACTTGAAAGAAGTTTGTACAACGGTGCCCTGGATGGAATTTCTCTTGAAGGCAGCCAATTCTTTTATGGTAATCCACTTGCTTCCATAGGCAGAAATGCAAGGCGCGATTGGTTTGGAACTGCATGCTGTCCGGCGAACATTGCAAGGCTAATTGCTTCCCTAGGAAATTATATATACGGGAGCAACAATAATGAAGTATATGTCAATCTCTTTGTGGGCAGCAAGACTTCCATTCCTATAGGCAAGCAGCAAGTACCGGTTGTTATGAAAACGAACTATCCCTGGGATGGCAATGTTCAGCTAACACTTTCCCCGGTGAAGAAAACCAATTTTAACCTTCACATCCGTATCCCGGGTTGGGCAAATGGTGAAGCCGTTCCTGGTGGCTTGTATCGTTTTGCGGATACCTCTGTAACACCTTTTATAGTTAAACTGAATGGTAAAGAAGTGCCTTACAAAAGAGAGAAAGGGTATATCGTGTTACAGAAAGAATGGAAGCAGGGAGACGTGGTAGAACTTACCTTGCCAATGGATATAAAAAGAGTAATCAGCAGACCAGAGGTAACTGAAAATGTTGAAAGAGTTGCACTGCAAAGGGGCCCTTTGGTGTATTGCATAGAAAGTACCGACAACAACGGAAAAGCCTGGAATCTCATACTTCCCGCCAACACCAATCTAACTGCAGTCGAAAAGACCGTTCTTTCCGAACCTGTTATTTCTATACAAGGCCCTACGCCTCAGTTGACAGTTTCATCCGACGGCACAAACATTACCACTGAGAATAAGCAGATGGTTGCGATACCCTATTACACCTGGGCAAATCGTCAAAAGAGCGAAATGCAGGTTTGGCTGCCAACAAAGATTAAAGATGTGAAGGTAAATAGGTAGGGTAGCGTTTATGTTTCGTTGTAGGTAATACCGAAAAACCTTTCATTAACGTTGAAAGTAGTTTTGTTGTTTTTTGTACAAACATTATATCCCTGGTATATCATCGTTGCGTCGCTTTTCGGTTATCTGTAAATCTTCGATGGGGCCTTTTATACAATTTATAGAGGATTTTCTTCACCCAAAGAATCGCTAATAATTGACTTCTAAAAACAAAGAACAAGCATACAAAAAAACCTTTATTACTAACGGAAATTGTTAAGTCTATAGTTACTTTTGGCTCTCTATCTACAATTTTCTATGGAACCTTTTAACCGTTTTATTTTTCGTTTTCCCTCAGCAAGAGCTACTTCTTGTTTCTCTTTATTTATTCTTTCTTTTTTTATTTTCCCTGCTATTGTTTTCGCCCAGACCAATAAAATAACATTGTCGGGTTTAATTAAAGACAGCAAATCGAAACAGGGGATCCCTTATGTAAATGTCACTTTAAAAAATGCTAAAGACAGCAGCTTCGTCGTAGGTACTATCACTAATGAGGAAGGACGTTTCACAATGGCCGATGTGAAAAGCGGGAACTATCATCTCGAGATTTCTTACATAGGTTTTCAAGCCAAAATTCAACCAGTTCTAGTTGGACAACTCAGCGCATTTTTAGACTTAGGTAATATAGAATTAGAAAGGGATTCTAAGGTATTAGATGCAGTTACGGTGACTGCATCGCAAGCCAACGGAGTATCCGACAAGATGGATAAGAAGTCTTTTTCTATTGCTGACAATGTTAGCCAAGCTGGCGGCTCTGTTTTACAGGCAATGAATAATCTTCCGGGCGTTACCACA
>NZ_BJYT01000024.1 GCF_007991655.1 Segetibacter aerophilus | reverse complement strand
TAACGTGTAACGAATCTATTTCTGAAAAAGAATAATGCGGAAGTATGAACAGGCTATTAAATAATAGGATCGGTGCTTTTTTCTCCGACACTACAAGTACGTTTGCTTTTTGTGTAGCATTAAATAAATAAAACGGAGCCATCAAGTCAAACATCTCTGTTCCTTCGTTATCGGCAACAATAATGACCGTTTTTTTTGTGCTGTCAAGTACAGGCTTGGTCCATGCTAAATTATTGCTGCCTTTATAGACTTTTATCTTTTGTGAGAAGACTTGAGGAAGTGAAAGGTAGAGTACTATGCTAAGAACCAGCAATGCTATAATGATGGTTAGCAGCGGTTTTTTAATCTTTTTCATAATCGTAATATTTTTGTTTTGGTGTTGTAAAGTTGCAAACCTCGATAGTGTTTTTTAGGACGACGATGTGTCAAAAAAGGACAAGTAACTGCGGTGCTAAGTGAGAAGATCATACAGCTATAGAAAAGAAAAAGGTGCATGTTAGTGCACCTTTTTCTTTTTAACATCCCTGCTTCATTGACTTTGAGTTTTTTGAAAACTACGTCAGTGGTGCACCTGTTGCTATTAGTTAGTACCGCATGAGCAGCATTCGCATGTACAAACTTCACATGTACAATTTGCATTACCACAGGTTTTACTTGTTTGGCTTTGGCTTGTTAAGCCGATTGACTTTTTCATAATTTTTTGTTTTGATTATAAGTCAAAGATAGATTCGTGGTAGAGGGTTCGCGTTACACAATTATGGATAAGAGTTACAAGATTTTGGGTTTGTGTCTTATCGTTAGGACGCCTCGTGCTAATTTTTATTTGAATCTATCTTTGAGATATAATCTTAGTGCTATGGAACAAGGCATTGCTAGTTTCTGCTAGAGGCAATCAGTAATAATGGCGGTCATAAAGTGATTAACATAGATAAGAGTGGATTGAACAGGGAAGCGATCAGAACCTACAATAAGAGGCGTTTAAAGAGAATAAGAACTAAGCAATATGGTAGAAGGAGATCATCGATTTATAAAATGGCGAACCAGGGAATATTAGGTTTGAGAGTTTTGAGTAAGCATTACGAACACTAATAGGAATAGGAATAGTAAAAATGATTAAGAAGGGCCAAGTAAGCTTTCCAATGGGTACCTACTTCAAATCATTTTGTTCATTAGCCGCTTGATTGAGCAGCAGCTACTAATAATTCGCCTTGTGAAGAATAGATGCGACAGAACCGAGCGATCAGAACCTACAAAAAGAGGCATTTAAAGAGAATAAGAATCAGGCAATGTAAGTATCTTAATAATAGGGTAGAGGGAGATCATCGATTTATAAAATGGCGAACTGCAGGTATGTTAGGATTTAAGAGTTTCCCATCAGCATCACGAACACTAACAGGAATAGAAATAGTAAGAATGATTAAGAAGGGGCAAGTAAATTTTCCAATGGCCACCTACTTCGAAACCTTTTGTTCATTAGCCGCTTGATTGAGCAGCTGCTAGGAATAATTTGCCTCAGTGAGAATAGATGCGACAGAGCCAAAAATAATTCCGTTAAGAAAACATCTGCGGTATTTTTTAAGACTATTGAATATCTTATAACAGCTTATACTTTACTAAATTAACGGTCCTGGAATAAAAAATACAGTCCTGCTTCTCATTCGAAATCCGTAGTTGAAAACATACGGATAGTGAGATTGTTCAACAGCTCCACCTGGAAATGCCACGGTCCCTTAGCCTTTTAAAGATGTTACAATGGCTGAAATCAGTAGCAGCGTGAATGCAGAATTCCTTCCTGTTTTCACTGAAAAAGCGCAGGAAGGAATTAACAAAGAACCTTTTAAATGCTTTAGAAAGTGTCATAAAGCTGCAGTCGCAGCAGAAGCAACCTCATGGTCCTGGCCAACGCTGCCGCCTGATACGCCTATTGCCCCAACAATTTTACCACTCGCATCCTTTAGCACTACACCGCCCGGAAAGGATATTAGTCCTCCATTGGAATGTTCAATATTATACAATGGTCCGCCAGGTTGTGAAAGTCTACCAATTTCCCCCGAGTTCATATTAAAAAAACGTGCAGTTTTAGCTTTTTTTATTGCAATATCAACAGATCCCAACCATGCATTGTCCATCCTGTGGAATGATACAAGATTAGCACCTTCGTCAACAATTGCTATATTCATAGGTACGCCTATCTCTGTGGCTTTGGCTTTGGCAGCTTCTGAAATTTTTTCTGCTTGGTCTAATGTTACGCTCATTATTTTTAGTTTGAGTAATTAAGAATATAAATGTACAAACAGATCATAAAAAACAAGTGACAAACCTCCTACATGCCAGCATGTGCAGCAGTAGTTTTTCGCGATATGCGTCGCCTAAAGGCGACGCATATAAGACCATTCATTAGTTGAGCAAAAAGTATCCGCTGGTCGTAATAGCATATGTCGCGCTTCTCTTGCTTTGGCAATAGAAACTCAAGGTTGACATACGTGTGGTTGTCGTCTTAGCTTATACCTGGGGAACTGCTTATCCATTCTAAGGATAATGACAAGGCTGTGATGCGGACTCTACCTTAAATTCATCACGGTTCATACGCGCCACCTTCGGTGTTCTTAGTTATTGCATTTTTAGTAAGGGTAACTTAGTAGTGCCAAGAAAATATTTAGTAGACAACTGCGATTTGTGAACCCATCTAATATTGCTATATCTGCTGCTATTTGCTCAAATTAATTGCAGGGAGGAGTGTATCATTAAAAACCTAAAGACAGTTCTGGCGACAATAAAGGCTTTAATAGATCGTTGAAGCATTACCTTTTCTATCCCTATTTACAGAATATTTAGCTTCGTGTTCTTACATGATAAGCTAGACGGTTCGGTCCCTTTCTGTTCCACTATTTAATAATACCAGTGATTTTTTACTACCCGTTAGTATTTCACATAATTCAAAAAAACCCTTATGTATTTAACTTGTATTTCAATAATTCAAGGATCATGTTAATGTATCTCTCTGGGTTATTTAATCAGCATGCCTTAAATAACTCAAGCTTTTAAAACCAGTTGTGTAATGATTAATGAAGGAATTTTTTGGTAGAAGTCACAGAAGATTTTCTACAAGGCAATGTGATAATGGTACACTTGGAGGCACTACGCACGAACAAGATTGCGGCTCAAATACATGCAGTCGGAGTGGTAGAGGTGTAAGCAAAAGCGGAGGAATAAGGGGAAGTTTGGTTTTCTATTACACGTAGGGTAAAGGCGTTCAGGAAGGCGGCGGATCACAATGAAATAAAAGTGTCATATGCAGTCAATCTTCAAAAATAAACCTCTACATTAGCCAACCCCCAGTGTTCTATTAACCTAACTGTCTTATGCTCTTCAAGAGTTTATCTCTAACCTTTTTATTGCTTGTTTCCGCTATTGTTTGTCGCAAACAATCACAGGGAATAACAGCTTTTGTGCAGGCGGAAACACTACGTTAACTGTTACTGGTGCGCCTAACGACTACACTTATCAGCCATTAGCGCCTTCAATTACCCCCCCTTGTAAATTACTGTCAAAACGAAAACCTAGCCTGTGCCCCTGTTACCAATACATATTTTATGGATAAATTTCTTCTCTCGGTGGGTCAACAAATTACTTTCAGTTTTCGCAGTCACTGCAATAAATTTCTGCCTTTGCCAGTTTTGCTATTTGTACAGCAAGGTCGATGGCTTTATTAGCGTTAGGCGAAAAATCAGTTGGTACTAGTATCTTTTTCACGATCATATTTTAATAGAACGAAAGTAATTCTGGTGTTTTTTCTATTAGATGATTATAGTCATGATAAATACTGACTTTTTACAGGACTCGCAATTACGCAAAAAGAATTTGCGCCTTCCCTTTCAAAAAGATCGACGTTGTTATATTCCAAACCTTGAGTAGTAAAATTTCCCTGTTCACTTTTTGTTGTAAGTAATATACCCAGTTTTCAACATCACAGTGTCAGTGCTTGTACTTACCGTCATTGGCCTCCACGACATGCTATCGAACACTAAATTCCATTTAAACCGCGTACTTGCGTTTCAAGGGCAGTCGGCACAGCTATCATTTAGGCAGTCTTTTTTGGTTTGATGATTAAAATCAGCTTTTAACTGGTTTTAGATCAGCAAGGTCGAGAATCTCTAAACTTACTTTTGAGAAACATTAAATTTATTAAATTGGTAATTATGTCAGGTCTAATAATAACCCCTGCTGCTATGCATAAGGTAGCAAATGTTGATGTAGATGTTAAGTATCGCCAACCTGGAAATGTTGTAACGTATGTTTCTATAATATTTGAAGTATACCAAAAAGGAAACAAGTTTTACGCCATTCCATTTGTTAGTGAAGAAACTAAAATCCTTACAAATCTTCCCCCCGAGATAACTTTTAGGATGCAAAATGAAACCATTTACGAGGTTTCACAACGTTACAAAGAGGTGGTAGAAAGTTTAGTCGAGAGGCTTAAAGCTTTTGTGTCGATTTAAGCTAAAATGTACCATTTTAAAATGTGGAGTGAATAATGATGATTTTAAAAAAACCAATGACAATTATTTTAAGCTTTATAGTCCTAATTCTTATCCTGCTAGTTGTAGGCAAAGTATTCGTATCTCTCAAATTTAAAAATGAAGTAGGTACACTATTCTCTGAGTCAGGTAACATATCGCATAAGAAGTTTCACTATAACCAACTTCAAGGTTTGCCCGAACCTGTGCAACGATACTTCAGGCTTGTTTTAAAGGAAGGGCAGCCTTATATCAGTTATATAAGGTTAAAACATGATGGACTTTTTAAGACAGACCAAAAGAAAGATTGGGTTGCGATTGCGGGTGAACAATACTTTACTACACAAACACCAGGCTTTATTTGGAAAGGCACAACATCAATGTTTACTGCAAAGGATAGGTACATCTCCAGTACGGGAAGACTTGTAGTGTCCTTATTTTCTATTTTAAAAATCGCTGATGGAAGGGGTGAAAAATATGATCACGGCGAATTACTTCGATGGTTAGGAGAAAGTGTATGGTTTCCTACAAATCTTTTACCTAACCAACATTTACAATGGTTTCCTATTGACAATACAACCGCTCGGCTAGCATTCAGTTATAATAATATCTCAATTTCTTATATAGTTAGTTTTAATGCTAAAGGTGAAATTATACACTTTCAGACGCAGCGATACATGGGTGATGGTGGGTTAACGACCTGGATCGGCATCGTGTCGAATTATAAAAAAATAAATGGAGTAAAAGTACCGACAACAATCGAAGCGATCTATAGACTAAAGGAAGGCGATTTCAGCTACGCAAAATTTAAAGTAAATAAAATTGAGTATGATAAACCGTTTAAGTTCTAAGAATTGAAGCAGCTTTTAACATATTTCTGTCTTGCGTACCTGATCTCCTGGTTTATTTGGCTGCCTTTATATGGACATATAATTGGTGTACATAAACTACCAGCGTTCTCCTTCCAGCATGCTTTAGGTGGCTTAGGTCCGCTACTTGCAGCTGTTGGTACAACCCTTATTTATTATGGAAAGATTGGCTTGAAATTTCTTCTCTCAAAATGTTTCCAATTGCGACCTCTGGAGTACCTGTTTGTTGCACTTCTAAGCCCCTTTACACTTGCTTTACTCTCATTGGTAATTCTACACTTTTTGGATGGGACAACAATTGATTTAAATGGTTTTTTACAGGCAAAGGAATTTCCATCATTGAATTTTCTGAACTTCTTCATTTACAACTTTTTATTCTTTGGCTTAGGTGAAGAAGTAGGATGGAGAGGCTTTGCATTACCTCTATTTCAAAAGAAATTCAGTGCATTAACATCAAGTATGTTACTAACGGCATTATGAACTTTGTGGCATCTCCCTTTGTTCTTCTATAGGCCGGGCTACCTTACAATGGATACCGCAGGTATTTTTGGCTGGATATTTAGTTTATTTACAGGTAGCGTTTTATTAACCTGGCTTTTCAATTCTTCTAAAGGCAGTATTTTAATTTGCGCTGTCTTTCATTCAACGATCGATATTGCCTTCTCAACAGACATTGCTAATCAACAAGTCGGCAGTTACATGGGGTTTCTATTAACTGTTTGGGGGGTGTTAACGATCATAATATTTACACCAAAGAATTTAACTGCAAAAAGAAGAGTAGTGTCGCCAGTTGACAATAATGTCAACAGGAGCAAGATTACTCCCTATCAATAGTTATTTCCCCAGCCAGTCCTTAAATTCAACAACTTTGTCAAGGCTTACAAATACCTCTTCTTTCATTGCAGGTACCAGGTCTAATTTAATTTTGCCTTTAGGGTAAACGTGAATATTTGAAATGGCTAAAAGCTTCACCATCATTTGCCTGTTGATGCGATAATATTCTTTAGGGTTTAACGTCGTCGCTAACTTGTCGAGGCTATAATCTATTGGAAACCGTTGGTTGTCTTTTGTAACGAGGAAGGTTATTTTTTCAGCGCTGTAGAAGTAGTTGATATCAGCCGTCTCAATAGTGCGAAGGCGTGAGCCAATGGATACGAGGAAACGGTCTTTATATTCCGGCTCTTTCCTGTTTAAGGATTGCAACAAGTTTTCAAGTCCGTGAGGTCCTTCGTGCTTTTGTGCATGTACCCGTTTGAACTTTTCTATAGCCTGCACCAGTTCGTCGTAGTTCAACGGCTTCATCAGGTAGTCAACGCTATTTACCTTAAATGCCTTTATGGTGTACTCATCGTAAGCGGTTGTAAATATTACTGGTACCTGGAGATTTATGTTTTCAAAAATGCTAAAGCACTGCCCATCCTCAAGGTGAATGTCCATAAAAGCAAGTTCCGGGTCAGGGTTCGATTTAAACCATTCGATTGCTTCTGCCACCGACGGAATGGTTGCCGCAACTTCAATCGATGCATCATATTTATGAAGCATGTTTTCTAATCTTTGTGCTGTCAGTTGTTCATCTTCTATAATTATAACCCTCATTGCTGTTATTTTTAATCAGTGGAATACGCACGATAAATTCTTCATTACCGTTTATAATCTCAATCTTTTTATCTGTTATAAAGGCATATCGCTTTTGGATGTTTTCGAGGCCGATACCGGTGGAAGTTTCATGCTGCTCTCGTTTGTTGATGTTGTTGGCGACCACCAGGTAATTTTCTTCATTATAAATCCGAATGGTTAAAGGCTCACTTGTAGACATCTTGTTGTGCTTAACCACATTTTCTACAAGTAATTGCAATGTAAGCGGCGGAAGTGTGAATTCCGTTTCATCTAATTTTACTTCTTTCACCAGCATTACCTTTTTTTCAAACCGTATCTGCAACAGGAAAAAATAGGCATCTAAAAAATCAAGTTCGCTTTGCAAGGTGACCCAATCAATGTCTTTTTGCTCCAATATATACCGGTAAGCTTTTGATAACTGTTGAATGAATTTGTCAGATATCTCTGCGCTCACGTGTACCAATGATGATAAAACACTTAAGCTGTTAAACAGGAAATGCGGGTTGACCTGGTTCTTTAGCGCCTGCAACCTGACTTGTGCATATTCACGTTGAAGTTTCTCCGCCTCCGCTGCTTTTTCCTGCGCAAGCTTATAGAAATTCAGTCCCGATTGGAAGATGTAAATGAAAGTAGCGCCAACCATATACAACGCTATATATTGCCTGAAGTGCCAGGTGTTGGTCGGATAAGTACAGCCACAGAAAATTGGACCATCAATAAATTGAAGCGTAAACAAGAGCCACCAAAAGGTTATGTAAATGATAACGGGCATCTCAACGAGATAATGTAGCCATCTCAACCTTCCTTTAAATTTGACCTTATTGATAACTTGTATCACCCCATAAATAATGATAGTAATGCCTGCTAGCCGTACCGGCGTTAGGGTAAGTTCACGGGAGAGTACTTTCGTGTTCATCTTGTCATTAATATATGCAAACAGTAAAGGGAACAGTACACTTACTGCAAGAACCACTATCGAGGTTAGCTTGAGTGTTGAGACGTTTTTATAGGTCTTGCTAATATCGGTCATAGCTTAAATAAAAGGGAATTGAATAGCCGTTAATTCGCCTTGTTGTTGAGGCAGTACAGATGCTGATTCTTCTACTAGTAAGTATTTTTTTTGTAAATGCTGCAATTGTTTTTCGCTATCATATTCAATTGTTGGTTTTGGATTTGAGTTGTAAGCAATCTGTAGGCTATTTCCGTTGGCAGTTATATCAATACAAAGTGGTTTTGAGGTAGACATGGTATTATTTGAAATAATATATTCCATCGCTATTAAAAGTGAATGGGGCACCAGCAAGCCTTTTCCGTTAACGTTAGTCATAGTCACCTTCAACTTCTTTCCAAAACGTTGCTGTAAAAGAAAAATATAAGCACGCAAAAAATTAATTTCCTTTGACACTTCAATTTTTTCCCTGTCTCGTTGCTCGAGAAGGTAGCGATACGTTTTTGAAAGCTTTTCAATAAACTCCTCTGCCACGTCCGCATCCACATACACCAAAGAGCTTAGGACGCTTAGGCTATTGAACAGGAAATGAGGGTTGAGCTGGTTTTTAAGCGCTTCAAATTGTGATTGGGTGTACTCCTTTTGCAGCCGTACTATTTCAAGTTGTTTTTGTTGCAGGTATTCGTAAATGCGCAGACTGGTCATAAAACTGTACTGGACCAAAATAGCAGCTACGTTCACCATTTGCAACAATCTAAGTTTTGCATTTAAAGTTTTTGGGTCCTCTGGCCGAACAATAAACTTTATAAAAATGGTTCGAAAAAACTCCTGTAAAATAAAACCCACAATGATGATGAACAGTAGTTCTTTTATAAATCTTACCGAGCTGTTTTGATTAGCCTTGTTCGTGTTATTGAAATAATCAATAGAATAATAAACGAAATAGGTGATAACAAAAAATTGTAAAATGAACAGCCAATCCTCCCTCCAGAATTCCTTTAAGGGTACGCCGTATGGATTAAGCCGGTTTCCGTTGACATACATAAATACCAAAAACAACAACAGGTTTGTAACAATTGCTGTTAGCAGAAGTATGATATGGATGTTTTTTAGAATTGGCTTTTTAAGCATTCGATTATAGGTAAATCAATAAAAGGGTCAAGAATCAATGAAAGCACGAATGTGCAAAATAGAATCATTTGAAACAAAAAACAGCCGACGAATGACGAATTTCAGGTGAC
This sequence comes from Segetibacter aerophilus, assembly GCF_007991655.1. Taxonomy (GTDB): domain Bacteria; phylum Bacteroidota; class Bacteroidia; order Chitinophagales; family Chitinophagaceae; genus Segetibacter; species Segetibacter aerophilus. The sequence goes on along the minus strand of NZ_BJYT01000024.1, from coordinate 59,892 downwards.
GAATCATAAATCCGATTTTATGAAGATTCATGTTTTTATTAGGTTTGTGAAGAAGGCTTATTTAGGCTGAAAAAAATTTGCATAACAGCAATTACCGAAAAATGAACAACCACCCTTTAAACTTAGCAACCCGATTCTTGTTAGAAATTGCTCTTTTAGTCATTTTTAGTTGCTGGGGCTTCACCCGGTTCCAGGGCTTCTTTAAGTACTTAATCGGGATTGGAGCACCGTTAATTGCTGCTATTGTCTGGGCCGTGTTTAAAGTAGATGGAGACCCAGGTAAAGCAATCGTATCCATACCAGGATGGCTCAGACTGTTATACGAGCTCACACTCTTTGTTACTGCTGCCTATTTCTTGTTCTCGCTAAATATGAATAGAACCGGCTATATCTTCATTACTATTTCATCCCTCCATTATCTCGCTTCTTATGACCGTGTTCTTTGGCTGTTGAAGAATTAGGTTGGCTCCTAACGATTGCTCCTGCTATATTTTACCGTCATCGCTAAATGCTTTGTCGCCCTAATTCCTGTTCTGTCATCCCTTTTCCGTCATTCGTCTTTATAGGTTTCTTATCGTTTTTGATTTTGTATCTCTTTGTTTCATAAAAATCAAAACAATTATGAAACGTTTGACTGCTTATTTAACCGCATTACTTTTATTGGTTTCATCTTTTGCAAAGTCACAAGAAAATGCATCTCCGGCAGCAGCTAAAGTTGCCGCTTTATCAGGTATCGTTACCGGTGAAAATAACAAGGCGTTGACTTATGCAACGATTAGCTTACTAACTGTAAAAGACTCTTCACTTATTAAAACAACGATGACTGACTCTACCGGCACTTATCGTTTCAATAACATAACTCCGGGTGCATATTTTATCTCCGTTTCCATGACCGGTTATCGTGCAGGCAAGAGCAATACAATCACAATTGGTGCTGGTGTTTCGAAAGTACAGGCACCTTCATTAAAGCTTGAAATCGAAAGCAAATCTCTGGCGGCAGTTGTAGTGACTGCAAAGAAGTCATTCATAGAAAGAAAAATTGATAGGACAATCGTAAACGTGGAAAACAGCGCCATTTCAGCAGGCTCGACTGCATTGGAAGTGTTGGAAAAAGCACCCGGAGTAATCGTAGATAAGGACGGAAATATTTCGATGAGCGGCAAGAGTGGTGTGATGGTTATGATTGATGGCAAACAAACTTATATGAGCCACAGTGAGGTTGCTCAGCTTTTAAGAAGTATGCAAAGCAGCCAGGTTGAAAGCATTGAGTTGATCACAAATCCGTCGGCGAAATATGATGCGGCAGGCAATGCAGGAATTATAAATATTAAGACAAAAAAGAGTAAAACTGTAGGCACCAATGGCGCTGCGAACATCGGGATGGGATACGGTAACAGGTATAAGACCAACGCAGGAATTAATTTAAATCACCGGAATGAAAAGATGAACATCTTTGCAAACTACAACCATGGAGTAAACCATACCGATAGAGTTCTCGATATCAGCCGAGTGAACAGACTAAATAACCAAAATACTTATTTCACGCAACGTGAAGCAGATGACAGAAACTATCAAAGCAATAATTACAAGGCCGGTGTTGACTTCTTTCTGAATTCAAAAAATACGTTAGGTTTTTTAATCTCTGGCTATGCCAATAATTCCTCTTCCAATTCTAATAATGTTACCAACATCGGTGCATCTCAAAAGGTGTCAGATTCCCTTATAAATGTTGCAGGCAGAAGCAATGGACGTTACCGAAACATGGCCTATAATATCAATTACAAGGTAATTCTCGACACTACAGGCAAGGAGCTTGCAATAGATGCAGATTGCTCCAGGAACCATTCAAGAGATTTTAATTCTTATGATAATTTCTTTCTTAGCAAGGATGGAAGCCAGTTCAGAGACCCTTATCTAAACAGGAACACAACGCCCTCTCTCATCAACATAAAGTCAATTAAGGCTGACTATGTATGGCCTGTTTCTAAAAGTTTGAAGGTAGAGGCTGGTGTGAAAAGCAGTTTAGTACGTACTGATAACGACTTGCAGTTCGAAGAGATGGAAAACAACAACTGGAAGAATAACAGCAACCGCAGTAATCATTTTATTTATGACGAAACAATCCACGCCGGTTATGTAAATGGAAGTAAGCAGTTTAAGAATACCAGTATTCAAATAGGGTTGCGTGCTGAAAAGACAATTTCAAAAGGCAACTCTATTACCGAAAATAAGGTTGTGGAGAGAAGCTACTTCGATTTGTTTCCCAGCCTTTTTGTAAATCAAACAATTTCAAATAACCATAGCACAAGTTTCTCATACAGCAGGCGCATTGACCGTCCATCTTATGATGCACTAAATCCGTTTGTTTATTATCTTGACCAATATACTTTTCAAAAAGGCAATCCTTTCCTAAATCCGCAATACACGCATTCTTTTGAAGTAGGTTATTTGTACAAGAAAAAGTACAGTGCAAACTTTAGATATGCAGTTACAAAAGATAATATTACTGACGTTATACTTCCAGACACTGCAAGAAAAGGTTTGTATCAAACTTCGGCTAACGTAAATGATGCTAAATTCTTAAGTCTGACACTAAATGCTCCTGTTGCAATAACTAAATGGTGGAACACAAACAACACTGTAACTGTATTTAACAACCAGTACCAGGCAACAGGATTGGAAGGTCTTAACCTCGATGTAAACAAGAGCAGTTTCTACTTAAACACCAATCATAATTTCACCTTGTCTCAAACTTTTACAGCAGAGGCCGGCGCAAATTACACTTCATCTAATGTCTATGGAACTTTTAATTTCGGCAGCAGCTACAGTGTTGATTTGGGATTAAGCAAGACGTTGATGAATAAAAAAGCAAGTGTCAAATTTTCTGTAAATGACGTCTTCAACACTCGTGCTACAAACATCCACAGCAGCCTAAGCAGTGTTAATTACAAACTGTATCAAAAGGCTGAAACCCGTGTTTTCCGCTTAACATTTAGCTATCGCTTTGGAAGCAGCGCCATCAAAGAAGCGCGTCATCGTTCAACCGGCCTCGAGAGCGAGCAAAGCAGGGTGAAGCAATAAATCGTGAAATTATTCGGGCAATAAAAACATCACGGACAAACTCATAGATAGTAACAAAATCCTACGCAGATTTTTAAATTATTAAAATAGTCGTTACGACACCAAAACTTAATTTTTATGACAAAATTCCTTATAGTTCTTTCGATAATACTGCCTTTTAATTCAATGATTGGGAAAGCGCAGTCCAAAGACACCACCGTCGCCGTAACTGCCTCAGAACAGCGAGAGGTAATTTCTAGTATCAGTTCGTTGTTAAACAACCGCTACGTCTTCCCTGAAGTGGCAAAAGAAACCTCTGACCTGCTGATGTCTAATCTTAATAAAGGTGTTTATTCTAGTTTAAGGGACCCCATAAGTTTCTCTGGTCGTTTAACCTCAGACTTGCAGTTGGTAACTAAAGATAAGCACTTGGGAGTGAGAGTTGACCCAGATTACATAAGGGATATTCGTGCAAGGCAGGGAACGAGTAGCGACCCAAAGGCAACAACTGCAATGTTGCAACGAATGAAGAACAACAATTATGGATTTAAGGAAGTAAAGCTGTTGGATGGAAATATAGGGTACCTTGACTTGCGCAGCTTTGTTGACCCGCAGTATGCTGGAGAAACCGCTGTTGCTGCCATGAACTTTCTGAGCAACGCCGATGCACTTATTATTGACCTTCGAAAAAATACAGGCGGTAACCCGGCAATGATACAGCTGATATGTAGTTATCTTTTTAGTGCCAACCCGGTACACTTAAACAATTTTTATTTCCGTCCTAGTAATCAGACTACTCAAACATGGACATTACCTTTTATAAGTGGTAAACGAAGGCCGGATGTTGACGTATACATACTAACAAGCAGAGGCACCTTTTCCGCTGCGGAAGAGTTCACCTATGACCTAAAATCTTTAAAAAGAGCAACCGTTGTAGGTGAAGTTACTGGTGGTGGCGCTAACCCGGGCGGACTAGAAATTATAAATGACCGCTTTGCTATTTTCGTTCCTATTGGCAGGGCTATAAATCCTGTTACTAACACTAATTGGGAAGGCACCGGTGTTACACCCGACATTCCCGTCGCTGCATCAAATGCTCTTATAGTGGCGCAGGAAAAGGCACTTGAGAAGTTGGCTTTAAAAGACTCGTCTAACCCCCATAATATTTATCAATGGTTGCTCACTTCATTAAGGGCTAAGCAAAACCCCTTTTTACCCGAAATACAACAGCAAAAAGATTTAACAGGCAAATATGGTCCATATACTGTTTCATCAGAATCTAATAAACTTTATCTCTCTTTCGAACCCGGAAGTAAAGCGTTACTGGTTCCTCTATCTGCTGATTTTTATGACGTGGAAGATAAAATGCTAAGAGTACAATTTGTTAGGGAAAAAACCGGTAAGATTAATAGCGTCGAAATTGTCGAGGTAACTGGCGAAAGGCAGAGGTTGGAAAAAATATAAAAACTTGAATTTCTTCAACAACTAAGAAGGGGATTTAATGGAAAAAGTATAGGCGAAAAGTATTTCACCAATCAAACAAAGACGTACAAAGTTGTGGTTATTAAACATTATTAATGAGGCAAGCAGACCATCAACAAAGACTTGAAGCAGTCGTCAAAATGTCCTCCTCGCTGACCACCATTTTGTTATAACATAACGAAAGTCATTTTTTAGCAGAATTGGCAAATCTACTTTTGTGAGATGAAGCATGTCGTAGATATAAACCAGGAGTTGATTAAAAAGTACAACCGCCCTGTTCCAAGATACACGAGTTATCCTACTGTTCCAAATTGGAAAGAAGAGATAGATGTGAAGCAATGGGAGGATACCTTTATCACCAGGTTTAATGTGGAGAACCACACAAAAGGGATTAGCTTATATGTGCACCTGCCTTTTTGCGAATCGCTGTGTACCTACTGTGGTTGCAATAAGCGGATTACCACCAACCACAAAGTAGAGGAGGAGTACCTAGGTGCAATTGAAAAAGAATGGAAGCTCTATCGCAAACTGATGCAGCAAACACCAGTAATCAGGGAATTGCATCTTGGCGGGGGGACACCAACCTTTTTTTCTCCAGCAAATTTAAAACGGCTTGTTGAGATGCTTACCCGCAACAGCATTATTCACCCTAATCGTGAATTCAGCATTGAAGGGCATCCTAATAACACAACAGGTGATCAACTGGACACTCTTTATGCTCTCGGCTTTCGTCGGATTAGTTATGGCGTGCAGGATAATGATCGCGAAGTTCAGCGGCTTATTAACAGGCATCAGCCTTTTGAAAATGTAAAGCGGGCAACAGAACACGCGCGTGCAAAGGGATTCACTTCAGTTAATTTTGACTTGATCTATGGTTTGCCAGCACAGACATTGGAAAGCATTGAAACGACAATTGAAGAGGTGATAACGCTGAGACCAGGCCGCATCGCTTTCTATAGTTACGCACACACACCCTGGACCAACAAAGGGCAACGTTTGTTTGATGAAACACACTTGCCTGGGCCAGCAGAGAAAATCGCACTATATCTGAAAGGCAAAAGTCTTTTGACAAAGGCAGGCTATGTAGACATTGGAATGGATCATTTTTCTCTACCTACTGATGACTTATACAATGCCTGGAAAAACGAAAAGCTGCATCGGAACTTCATGGGTTATACTACTCAAAACTCAGGAATGCTTGTTGGTCTTGGTGTATCCAGCATTAATGATGTAGGAAATGCTTTTGCCCAAAATCATAAAACCCTTAATGATTATTATAGCACGGTTAATACTGGTAAACTGGCAATAAAAAAAGGATATTTTTTAACTGATGAAGATCTGATGTTCCGAAAGAATATTGTCGACATTAGTTGCAAGGGAACTACCACCTACACAAAGGCACAGGAGCAGGCATTGGAAGAGTATACATTTCCTGAGTTGGCGTTATTAAAAGCGGATGGGTTGGTTGAATTTGATAGAAATGGATTAAAAGTGACAAAACTTGGGCACCATTTTATCAGGAATATCTGTAGCGCTTTCGATCTGTTTTTGCAAAGAAATAATTCATCTTTCGATAAGCCGATTTTTAGTAAAGCTATTTAGTAATTTTGCCGCTCTATTTGCAGCATGATAAATCGGTGTAGCCATTGAAAGGAATTTTCAAATTAAATAATAAGCAGGCGACAATTTTCGCCGCCATCGCCTTTGTTTTCACAATGGTCATGGTTTACCTTCTGCCCGGTTATACAATTACGTTTAGCGGGTTATTAGTCGTTATTTTCCTTTCTGTTTTTGTAAATGATATACGTTCGACAGTGATTGCTGCCGCAGGTAGTTTATTAGTCGTTGTTCTCTTTATGGTCTTGACCAAAGGCGGTGTGACAACAAAGCTGCTGATCGAGTATTTGCTGGTCATTTTCCTGATTCTCTTTACCACGCTATTGGTACTGTATATAAAGCGGCAGAACCAGCACATGAATTTTGAGAAAACCCACATGGCGGCGTTGTATGAAAATGCCACAGAGGGCATTATACTTACCAACCAGAATGGCCAGATAATCTTAGCTAATCCTGCGGCTGTAAAAATGTTTGGATACGGCACCGACGAATTAATCGGCCATAATGTGGAAGTGTTACTTCCGCAAAAAATCAGGGAACATCATATTAAACTAAGAGAAACATTTTACGAGGATCCTCAACATCGGTCAATGGGCTCGGGACGGGATCTGTATGCACAAAAAAAGAATGGTCAAAAGTTTCCGGTTGAGGTAAGTCTCAGTTATTATTATCGTGGTGAGCAAAGATTCGTCATCGCATTTATTGTTGACATTACTCATAGAAAGGTGATCGAGGAAAGCATGAGGCTACAGCAACATGAACTGGAAAAAGTTTCAGATGAAATCCGGACGTTAAATGCTGATTTGGAAATGAAGGTGGAAGAGAGGACCTTGATTTTAAAAGAAGCCTTACAAAAACTTGAGGTGTCGCAGCGCGAGTTGAGCGAAGCACTAGACAAAGAAAGGCAGCTTAACGAAATAAAAAGTCGTTTTGTTTCCATGGCATCTCATGAATTTAGAACACCATTAAGTACCGTCTTGTCCTCCGCTTCATTGCTCTCAAAGTATACCAAAGCCGAAGACCAGGAAAGGAGGGACAAGCACATCGGCAGGATTAAAGATGCAGTTAAAAACCTGAACGATATTCTTGAAGACTTTCTTTCACTGGGTAAGTTGGATGAAGGGAAAATTGCTGCTTCTCCTGGTGCATTTCAAGTAAATGACTTTATTGAGGAAACGATCGATGATGTAAGAGGGCTTTTGAAAAACGGGCAGAATATAGTATATAACCATAATGGCGAAGCAGTCATACATTCGGATAAGAAATTATTGAAAAACATCCTGCTTAACCTCGTTTCAAATGCCATCAAGTTTTCGCCCGAGAACAGCAATGTTGTGGTTACGAGTGAAGTTGATAATGAGGTAGCAAGAATAAAGGTGCAGGACAAAGGAATCGGTATATCTGAAGAAGATCAACAGCATCTCTTTTCCAGCTTTTTTCGTGGCGGCAATGCGGTCAACATACAAGGTACAGGCCTTGGTCTGCACATTGTGAAACGGTATCTTGACTTGTTGCACGGAAAAGTAGATTTAGAAAGTGAGTTATCAAAAGGAACGACAATTACAGTTACAATACCTACTAATTTAACAACTGATGGCAAAGACAATTTTGGTGATTGAAGACAATAACGAGATTAGAGAGAATACGGCAGAAATACTTGAGTTGGCAGGTTATAATGCACTTACCGCAGAAAACGGAAAACGTGGTGTCGATGTAGCATTACGCGAAAAACCATCGGTGATCATTTGTGACATCATGATGCCGGAGTTAGATGGTTATGGTGTGCTACATTTATTAAGAAAGAATGCCGCGACAGAACATACACCTTTCATTTTTCTTACAGCTAAAACAGAGCGAAGTGATTTTAGAAAGGGGATGGAAATGGGTGCTGATGATTATATCACAAAACCGTTTGATGACAGTGAATTGTTGAGCGCTGTGGAGGCAAGGCTTAAAAGAGTCGAATTACTGGAGCAGAAATATCCATCAACCGTATCTGGTTTGACTGAATTTATAAAGGATGTAAAAGCTTCTGGTTTGCTGAAGCAGCTATCGGACAAATACGATATGTATTCCTTTGAAAAAAAGTTAACGGTGTATCATGAAGGCAAGCGCCCACGTTTTTTGTATTATCTAAATAAGGGTAAAGTAAAATGTGTTAAAATGCACGAGGATGGAAAAGAATACATCACCAACCTGTATAACGAAGGAGAGTTTTTTGGATATACTGCCCTGATCGAGGACTCTTTATACGAGGACAGTGCGGTTGTACTTGAGGAAGCTGAAGTGCTGCAAATTCCGAAAGAAGAATTTCTACAGATGATCTATGGCGACATCACTATAGCTGCAAAGTTCATACATATCATTACCCAAAATGTAAAGGAAAAAGAGGAACGTCTGCTGAGCCTGGCGTATAGCTCGTTGCGCAAGAGAGTAGCCAAAGCGCTGATTGATATCGTAGACAAATTTGAAATAACAGACACAAGTAAGGCAATAGAAATCTCCAGGGAAGAAATAGCTCAATACATAGGAACTGCAACGGAGTCGCTCAACAGGACTATTAGTGATTTTAAGGCCGAAGGCTTGATCGATATTAATAAAGGAAAGATTGTACCTGTGAATATGGCAAAAGTTAGAAATCTAAGGTATTAATCGCGTTAAGAAAGTTCGAAGAACAAACCACAAAGAAATTATAAGTAAAGGCGCAAATGAGAACTTTGCGCCTTTACTTTTTTTGCCTCTTGAGGTGATAAAAACTTTTATTAACAGATCGTTTTATCCTGGTATCCATACTCCTCATTTTCTTTCAATTCGCGGCCGTTATATGATGCATACCTTACAATAGTGTAAGCCATCCAAATAACAAGGATGGGAGAAATTGAGAACATGAATAATGAAACGCTCAAAGATACCTCGAGCCGCAACATGATGGTATATACAATAAGATATAGTGTTACAAAAACGGTGGAGAATTTATAATTTTTCATTTTGATATTTTTATGCTTTATCTAAAAAAGTATAAAAATAATACCACTGCTATTAACTAAGAAACCACTGCAGATGCAGTGGCTTAAAACTTAGTTAGATCATATCGTTTTACTTTCTTTTTTATCCATATCATGCCTTTTAATTTAAACAAATGTTTTTTTGGGGGGGTGTTATTTTAATTAACGGGCTGCAGTAACAGGTTAAAATCGACAACGAATCTATCTTTTACTTTTACCAATCCTGCCAATTTGCTTGGGGGAGATAATTTAAAGTCAGCAAAGGAGAAATTTTGATTCCCGTTTAATTTGATAAATGACGTTTCTGTTTTTTCGAAAGTATAAAAGATGTCGAAGCATTTACTGCTGCCCGCCAGTTCTACCTGCACGGTTCCTTTCAATACATCTTTCGAATTGCGCATAACAGGGTTTCTTTCCAATGATAAAAACCGGATCACCAATTTTGGATATTCTTTTGCTTTAAGCGTTTTACGCAAATCACTTGTTAAACGCTTATTATGACAATCGAAATTAAAAACATCTATTTCTAATGCTCCTTTCAACGGAACGGTTTTATTTAAAGGATTTTCTTCAAAACAAATAAGTGTATCAGGTTGGTAGTAGCCTGTAATATCACAACCGAAATTATTGACGTTCGATAATCCTTGTATTCTAAGCGTGCTTGACTTTTGTACCGCCCATTTTGCCGGCTGCTTTTTCATGCCTTTGTCATTGCTTTCTGCAATTGCAAATAATGGTAATAGAAGTATCATGTATAATACTACAAATAAAATCTGGCGGCTATAAGTAAGCATAACTTTGATTTTTGGTGACAGGTTTTATCTCCTGTCACTAGATCTTAAATTGATAAATCAAAGGTATCACGCGTATGCTCCTTCACTCATGATGACCAATGATAAACAATATGATTTTTGTCATGAATGAACAATAGAAGCCGATAGGGTAACGAGCAACTGATGGCTACTTTAATGGCTGAATTTGCAAGCGAATGTAGAATTGGCAATTATAGAAGCTATTTTAAAAATAGCTCAAATTCGAATAAAAGATCTTCAAGTTTGTAGACCCTGAATAAAGAGAAAAAAGTACAAGAGTGCGACGCAACGAAGTTTAATTAGAGGCGTACCGCTCGGTTCAAAAAATATAAAAAATAATGTCTTCAAGCAGCTGTGTAAGCTGTAGCAGACGTTCGACCAAATAAAAATAGTAAAGGCTTTCACCTTTACTATTTCAGTTTTCATATTAGCAACCGGCACCTAGAAACCAACAACAGCTTCTATCACAAATCCGTTGAATTTTCCGCCGTTTCTATAATCAGTTGCAGGGAAATCGTTGTATTTCTGAATAACATATTCTCCTTTCATAAGCACGTTCCTGGTTACGAACCAACCACCAGCAAGAGCCATGCGATTTACTTTTACATCATTGGCTATTCCTGCTAACCGGGCTTTTACAGTGTTGTAGCGAACACCGGCATAAAGATTCTCTGCGGCTCCAAACCTGTACACCACCTCACCTGCCAATTGAGTTGCTTTTCTGTCGTCAGTCTCTGTTTTGGTTCTGCCTTTTGCAGTTTCAAAAGTTCCGAACAATTCGAGGCCTGCCACTTTTAAAAATCCGTTCAACATTGCAGCATCAATTTTTTTGCTGAAGTTGGGGTTTAAGCGACCGGAGAAAGCTATAGCAGTAGACGCTGGAAGTGTTGGGTAATTGGGAGCGGTTTCCATAACGTTTTGATAGTTGGAACCAGCACGATCACCACCATAAAGAGTAAGTCCGCTGCCTGCATTGCTAGAGTTGTGGTAGAAGGTACCTGAAACCCTGAACCTAAGGCGATCTGCCAATTTCTTATCGATTCCACCTTTTACATAAATAGATGGTTGCATGCTTGTATTTTCATCTATCAGTTTACGTTCTCCGTTTACAATGATCACTCCTGGAGTAGCAGAGTCGATGCTTCCTTTGATCATACCATTGGTCATACCAAACATTCCAAACAATCCATTTTTCTGCACATAAACTTCACCCCCGATCTCTGTTGCAAATGCATCCATTATATAACTTTCCATGAAGGGATTGTAAGCGGTATGTCCTCCATCTGATCTGCGGAAGTGTGCATCACCGTAGTTGATTTCCATATGACCAACTTTAATGGTAGTAATGTTCATCAGGTCAGTCCAGAATTTGCCCTTGAATGGCAGTTTATCAAATTGAATGTAACCGCCTTTTACCCATGCCTCGTTGTGGTGACGTGTTGAAAGGTAAGTAGTCACATTTAACCTAATTCCGTCAGCCAGTTGTATATCTGTAAACAGGTTTGCCTGGGCAGTCATAAAACCTGAAGTCAATGGATAAAGCTTATTAGTTGTCTGGCCATTTAAAGCAGTGTTTTTGTGTTTAAGGTTTTGAAACTGTTGTGTAAAACCAGCACCGAACCTAACACGTGGTCCTTCAAAGGGGATGCTGTCGGGCACTTTTGATGTTTCAAAAACATTGATACCTCTTTGGTCATAAGGCCTCCAGTATGACGGGCGCTGGTAAAATTCTTTGTCTAAGGTTTGAGCCATTGTTACCAATGGAAGTATACTTGCTGCCAGTATTGCCATTTTAGTATACTTTAAAATATTCGTTTTCATTTTGCTTGTTTTTATAATTAATTGGTGGGGGTTATCTGCTGAATTTTAGGTTGTATGAGATAGTAATCTCGTCACCTGTTTTTATTGTTCCGAACATTGCTGTTGGTGGTTTAACGCCATACTCTGTCATTTTAAATTTTTTAGAACCTGAGACTGATATGCTTTTGTCTGCGTTTACTTTACCGGTGGCTATTACCTCTGTTTCCCGAGTATTGCCTGCGATTGTTAAACGTCCGGACGCTTTTATGCTATAGGTGTTTGCATCTATTGGAGTAACTGAGCCAGAGCCTGCAACAAATGTTATATTCGGGTTGTTCTCTGCATTCAAGGCTTTATGAGTGTTATTGTCCATCATGTTGTGCTCGCTTTTAAGACTTTTTGCCGGTACAGAAAAAGTCAGTGCAGCTAAGTCGGCAAGCTTATCGTTGTTGAAAGAAAAAGTGGCTTCGCCACCGCCTTTGTCTGATTTCTCTGTCCAGTCGTGCAGAGACGAAGTTCCTGCTACCTGTACGCTACCGTTTTGTGCTCTGAATTTTGCCTGGATGGTATCATCTGTTGGTTTCGCTGCAATTAGGCCTGATGCAAGTAAGAAGAAAAGGGCTGCTGGTTTTGCGATTATCTTTTTCATAACGAGATGCTTTATTTTGTTATTTGGGCTTTTTATTTCCCTTTTGTTTATTCAACAAAGCTATCTGCGCTACGATCTTTTACTGGTGACGATGATTGGTTAAAGAAGTGATCATAATCATGTTTAGGATTTGTAAAAAAAGCTTGGTTCTGTCGCATCTGCTTAACCAATAAGCTTAAGGACTAATTTTATAAGATGTTCAAAGGTTATTGTTTCCCTAAAGAGATCATTCTACAGGCAGTCTATTTTAAATTAAGATTTAGCTTAAGTTATCGAGATATAGAGGAGTTATTATCTATCAGGGGAGTAACAGTAGATCATGCTACTGTACAAAGATGGGTATATAAATTTACTCCATTAATTGAAGAAGTTTTTAGGAAGAGAAAGAAATCAGTAATTAGTAGCTGGAGAATGGATGAAACTTATATTAAGGTAAAAGGGGAGTGGATGTTTTTGTATAGAGCTGTTGATAAGGTAGGGGATACGGTAGATTTTCTATTAACCAAAAGGAGAAATAAGCTTGCAGCACATAAGTTTCTCCTAAAGGCAATTACTAATAATGGTTGTCCGAAGGTGATTAATATTGATAAGAGTGGTGCGAACAGGGAAGCAATCAGAACCTACAATAAGAGGCGTTTAAAGAGAATAAGAATTAGGCAATGTAAGTATCTTAATAATAGGGTAGAAGGAGATCATCGATTTATAAAATGGCGAACTGCAGGAATGTTAGGATTTAAGAGTTTCGAATCAGCATCACGAACACTAACAGGAATAGAAATAGTTAGAATGATTAAGAAGGAACAAGTAAGTTTTCCAATGGCTACCTATTTCAAAACCTTTTGTTCACTAGCCTGATAAATCAGCTGCTGCTTCTGCTAATTTGTATCCTTCATAATAGATGCGACAGAACCGTTTTTCTTCTCCTTTGGACATAGTCAAAGGTGAGGAAATCTACAAAACTGTCGTAGAATTCAAAATCTAAGCTTTCGAAAGTTATCTTTTTCTCTCTATATTCTTCATAAGCTTTTAGCTGTGCGTTCATGCTTCTATAAACACATAATGTCGCCTTTGTTACCTTTTTTTCTTTAGATTTTATATAATCATCCAACTGTAGGTATATATCCTTATTTACTTTCTTCTTTAGAGGAGCTTCAATAACTGATGTAGTATCCGGACTATTTAATGTGCTGATAGCAAAATCAAGCCTAAATGTCTTTTTTACAAATGAACCCGGCTCTTCAATTTTGTTTTTTACAGCGTAGGAAACAATGTCCTGCACCAGTCTGATTATTCTGTCCAATTCGTTGTTCAAATGTTCCACATTCCCAAATGAGGCTGGGAGATTGTCAGAAATACATAGCCGCTTTTTGTTCCAATAATTAGGAGGGATTGCAATTTCAGTGTTCAATAATGTTCGGTCTTCAGAACTGTAACAATACTGAACATAGATAATACTCGTGCTATCACGGCGAATATACTTGCGTTCGCAAATTGGCTTGATTGGTAATAACATAATTTACTCGATTTTTTACTCGATTAAGAATATGTCAACCATTGTAAAGATAGGATGAAGAAAAGCGCAGCCGTTGTTATAGAATGCTGAAAAACAGCACAGTAAATGTAAACTGATGTAAAATAAACGTAAGGATTACAAATTGTAATCCTTACGTTTAGCGGACCGGACGGGACTGCTACAATATTGCTGAAATGCTTACTAGTAAAGGGGTCTGTAAAACCTGTTTAGTAAAAATAGATAAATCGCTTTTACTCCTGTAAAGATTACTATTCCATTCTAATAAACCAATACTTTTTGAAAAAACTTCCAATTCTGTTTAAAGGTATTTTAATACACCATTTATAATAACTCTTATAAGTGGTCTGGTAGCCCCTGTTTCAACTGCACATCAGGATCGGGAGTAGCGAAAGATTGCTTTTCTAAGCAACTAGTCTATTACTGGGAGAGGTCTAATTTTAAGACAATGTCTTTTTGGGGTACAGTTAGGACCTTTTAGCAGCAATAGGTAAGCTGCAATTTCAGTTTATCTTAATATGAAAAATAGTAAAAATAAGCCTCAGATGATCCGTGAAGTCCTGAGGCTTATAGTCGAAATCTGGTCGTTTGGCCAGATTATTTCACATGTCTACCAGTATCTTGGGTAGTTTTGAATGGAGGTAGGTGGAACTGCCTCCATTCTTTTTTTAAAACGTCTGTTAATTTATATTATTACTTGAACACTTAAAATAAAGTTTTCGGGAAATCTATACAGATTTACAAATGAAGTTTACCGAGATAGGAAACAGATGATAGAGCTATTTAAAAAACAGTATTACGATTTAAGCTTTTTTGAAAATTGACACATCAAATATTTTTTTAGTTTGTGCAAATGCTTAAGTTACTAAGGTGTTATAGCCTGATAACCATTAGCAGGATTGAAGCCTCCAAATAGCTTCTTAGTTTATAGAATGCTTGAGCCTTCTTTAAATCGGTATTAGGGTTAGTTAATGAGCCTTGCACTACATTAATCAATCCGGTTGATCTTGGATCTGATGCCAACCATTCTCTGCCTATTGAATTAAATTTATTAAGCTCATCAAAACCTGTTGCGCTACCTACTGTACTTTGACCTTTTAAAAATTCTTTTGTTATCTGTGAGTATTTATCTTCTTTAAAGATGCCACCCTTGCCGGCATTTAAAACACCTGATTTTTTTCTTAGGAAATTTTTTTGTCTTCGGATGCAGAACGTTGCATATCTATTATGCGAAATATTCATTCTCTACTTGCTCCCAAACCTTTTTTAAGACCAGCAACATTTTGTGCTCCACCGTATAGATCCCTACCACTACCTTGTCTTTGAGCTAATTGCATTTCTAACTCTCCAGTTTGATTATAGTCTAATCCAAAACGGAAAGGTTACCGGTTAACCGGCTACAAAAAAAGTAATTTATGTCTTTCTTACATTTCTTTATTACACTACTTTAAATCTAGGAAAAGTATATTTTTAGGTAATTCTTCAGGAAATAGGGTTAAACCCAACAATGAAAACTTTTATAGCTGATATATTCCCAAAACTTCAACAGTTTAGTAATAAACTAGATAACTTAACTTTATTAACCAACCAACATTGGGTGTCTCTTGATAATATCCTTTCAAATAAAACCGTTTACATTTTCCGGACTAATAACGAGCTTTTAGTATCTACTAATGGTAAAGTTGAAAAAGCGAAATGGGAATATTTGGGTAATCAGTCACTCCTTATTGATAAATCCAATGATAGCTTTCTATTTAAACATGGGTTTTTTGATGAAAATATTCTTGCGCTGAAAGTAGACAGTAATGAAGAATATGCTGTATTTGTGAATGAGAACAAGTATGACGGTGAGCTTAACTCAATTGATAGAGTTTTTAATTTTTTAAGTGAAACTTATCTTAGTCCAAGAATAAAACCTTCAGTCGAACAAAGTATTGGAAGGCAATTTCCATTGGATTTGAATATTCACAGCAAAGAGAAGGAAGAAGAAGATAGGAGAAAGGCCAACGAGGAAATGTTTAAAGCTTTAGGTCTTGCTGTGATTGGAGTTTTAGTTGTTTTGTTTATTCTAATTATTATAAAAAAGCATTAGAAGTTTAGGCGTAACGTAGTTATTGCTATCAAGGGTTACTTATTGGTAAATCAAAAGTTCCATTTAAAGCAAATGGATTAGGAATCTTCCAGCTAACAAACTAATAATCAATACAACGAACAGTAAGATCCAAAAATATACCGGCAGTCGTTTCTGTTCATTCATTTTTTCTTTAAGTTCCAACACCTGTTTACTATAATTATCCTTTTCCTGCCTTTCGTTTTCCAAACGCTGATTGAGCAGCGTTTACTCCTTTTTATTTAACTCCTCGTTGCTTAGCAGCTTCTCGTTCAGGTTCTGCAGTTGCTGCCCGTAATTGGCCTCCAATTGCTTTTTAACTGCATCTATTAGTTTCGCCTTAGAATTTTCCAATTGCTCCTTTGTGTTGTTATATACATCCTTTAAGTACTGACCTAGAGCAGTAGGAGTTATAAAGGCTTTATCAGCAATTTTTTGAAGCAGTGGTACGTCTTTCGCATGTCCAATTGCTGTCACGAAAAATGAGGCCAATCTAAGTGATGCTTTTGCTATTACCGTTTTATCAAAAATCTCAAGATTGTCTCCGCCACCTCTTGCTAACATCAATATAAAACATTTTTTCTGGTGATAATTTAAACTCTCTATGATTACTCAGCGAAAGGAAATAGTTAACTACTTGGCACATCTATTTAATGTTTTGTAGATACTTCTTGAGACTCGACTCCACTTTCCTTTTACCAGCTATAGTATTTTCATAAAACAAGGTTCGAAAACTAGAAATATCAAAAGGTAACTTTTCCCTGTTTCTATCACATAATAAAATCGTAGGTTTCTTGATTGCGTGTGAGTAACCAATTTCGTAAAAGACATTTGGGTTGTCTGGTGTGATTTCTGCAATAATAGCTATTGATTGCTCGATGCTTTCAATAATATCTTTTAAAATTGGCGCAGCAGTATAAAATTCGTCTGCCCTAACAGCTTCGTAACCGAATTCTTCAACAACAGGTTTTATCACGTCTTCGTACAACTCATTATATTCCTTCGAAAATTGCATAACGATAAAAATTTTTGGTTTGATTGGAGAAGCTTTTAAATCATAAATTTCTAAATGTCCTTTAGTAGATGCGCGAATTTGTAATGGAGCCTGTTTGCTGTTTATAGTTGTCTCAACCATAAGTATGTTATTGACAAATAGTTTCGCATAAGAGCCAAATACATCCAGCCGCATTCGTAACGATTCATTTAACGGATAGTTTTTCAAACCCCCTGCTTCAATTATTGGTTTGAAATGACTAATAGCATCGCCAAAAAGAAATGATTTAAAAGTATTACTCAAACCTGCGGTAGCACCTGAACCATCTTGGGTTTGTAAAATCCATAATATACCGGAGTCAATATGGTTTGTTTTAAATGTCAACTCCAACGATCCATTAGTAAAAATCACGTCTGAACGCACTTCACAGGTTGTAACTTCCTTTGCCTGTTTCTTTACATCTTTTGTCTCTTTAGTTCGGTCGGTTACTTCCTTTTCTTGGGTTGTATTTACAAAATCGAGCATTATCCTACCATCGCTGATTTTTGCATCGCCTTTTAGTACAGTCAAGTTCTTTACATCCATGTAAATAGTTTTAAAATTTTCTACCCTCCAATATATGACTTAAAACTACTGATCGCACTTGACATTATAGCACAATGAATTCTGTTGGAATGTTTATACTTATAGTAGTGCAGGATTAAAAAAAGGGATCTTTTGAAAAATAGTTTATAAAAGCACGTGCTTGACGTTTTATTTGTTGATTATTTCTAAAATTGCGGAAGATTTGTACATCAGTGATATTCCTGAATGATGTTTGTCATAACCATCGACAAGTAAATGTCCCGCGTTAATTCCAACTAACATAATTGGTCTATAAAAATCTTCGCCCGCTTGTAATCCTGCCCCTATAGGAAAGCCTTTTTGAATTGCAAATACAGGACTACCTGATGAACCTCCATAAGAAAAGGCCTCATAAGCTATGCATTCTCCAATACTTTCTTTCTTGTTGGAATAATTAAATCTGGGGTCGCTTGCTATCGTTCCGGTTCTTAATATAGGATTGTTGTTCAACTTGTCATACCAATCGGGGAAGCCTGGGAAAGCAACAAAGTCGCATACTGATAATTTGGAATTTATCTTTTCAATGTCAGCTATCATAGCATAGTCGATAGGAAATTCAATTTTTTGTTGCTGACCGCCATTTATTTGAACTCGAATAATGCAAGCGATGTCATTCTCATATGTTTCTGAAAAATGTAATTCACTATAATTGCTAATATCTAATTCAATTATTTTTGTTGGCAAGCCTGTTGCCGGATTGTTTTGTCTATTATCTACTGTTAATTTTGTCAACCTAAAAGTTTTATACTTGGCTGTTGGTTCCATGTAATCTCTATCTACGTTATGCCGATTTGTTACTAAACATGCCTGTCTGTTTTTGTTTGTTACAAAGAATGCAGTGCCAATACCCGTCAATGTTTTGCTAGTTTGATCACATCGAAAGGTTGACGTGAGTTTGCAAGCTGTATACAAAATTGTACTTGAAATTCCGTGATTCATTTGTCCTTAGAATAAGTGTGTTTAAAGATTGCTTTCAACATCAAAGTGTTTATAAAGTTCGATAATTAAAAAAGTCAGCTTCGATTAACTCTAAAGTAAAATGTAGATTTATAGTTGGATGCTTAATGTCCAGCCACAATTTTATCGACACACTGTTATGCGCGGTCATCTTGGAACCTCGACAATTTCGACCTTTCTCGCCTGAAAGAATCCTTTTGGAAAATGCTTCTGGAACAAAAAGTCAAACAGCAACTGAAGCACTAAGTATACTACTAGCGTCTTTAGCACTTTACTTACCATTTCTTGGCTCCAACTTTTTTGGTAAAGTTCATCTTCACTGAGTTGCTTCTTTCCAGTTGGATTCTGAGCAGCAGGAATTATTTTAAACCCACCCTGTAGCTTAATATATAAATCCTGATATATTTGGTTATTTACAAACCAAAGAACAAAGCCACAAAGCGAAAGAACGATTCCAAAAATAATTCCGCTATTACAATATGATATGACTTGCTCCTCAAATGAATAAAGGTTCGCCAATTGCTGCCTCGTAATAACAAGAGAATCTCCTTGGCTATTGTACTGACTTGCCCACCTGTTTCTTTGACTGGTCAAATCGACATATATTTTATGATACGTTGAGTCATATACAGAGCGCCCTTTGGGCTGTTTGTATTCATATATGACATTCTGCTTTCTGCTTTCCATGTCTCTCATAACGCTATCCATCTGTTTAAGGCCAATATCAATCGCTTTATTCGAACCTTTAAGTGTGTTATTCCTTAGTGTGAGGGAAAACTTCTCAATGTCATTATCCTTGAAAGTAAAAACAGGGGTAAGAAATGATGTAAGCAAAATAACCAATCCAAAGAAGGTGAGAAACTTGTAAAGAGTATCTGTGGGTAAACTTGGTAGGTTAACTGGAGTCATTTCAATTGGTTTTGGTTGCCCGAATACGATTGCGCACAACTTTTAAATAAAAGCAACTTACCTAAATATTCTCATTCTGGAAAAGGTTACGTAACGACTGACATTCAAACTTTTGCAACAGCGTTTATTTGTGCAAGAAATATTAAAAAGGGCTTTGTCAACACAAAAAACGAAACTCTGACTAACAAAATTTCAATCGAAGAGGGAAGTGGATTTATCGAAGATTGAGTATTTGAAAGATTAATTAAATGGGTAAACTTATTACAAACCGGAGTTTTAAATACAATTTGTGGACAAGCATAAGAAGCTTCGTTAAAATATAATAGACTGCCATCATTGCGAATAAGGGTACTGCAACTATAGCAAAGAGCAACAAAATAAAAACCAAAGCGGAAATATGTATCTGGAATAGTAGGAAAGAGTATTGTTGCTTCTCGTAAGCAAACGATCTACAATCATAAACTATAGGGTAATTCATAAACTACAGGATAATTCGTGTTATGGCTTTTTTAATTTCGAGATAATAAGGTCTTATTCTTGTTCTCCCTATTGCCCATGTCTAATTGCTTTACCTTCAAGCATAAATCGTCTGTCCAACATGACTTATTTCTATGCCTATCCCTCAAGACATGATGCTGGAATAATATTTTCTTCAATACCTTTAGAAAAAGGAGATAGTGTTAAGTTATTATATATGAAGAATTCCAGATTTACAAAAGGTGAAGTAAATGATAAACCTGAATATATAACTTTTCTGAAAAAAGACGGTATTCGTCCAATAAAGTTTGGAATGGTAGAGTTTGAGAAAACAGAAGGAAATTCGACAAGTGCTCGTGAACTTGAGTTAAAAATGGGGGATGAAATAGATATTGAATTTTCAAGTGCCGTTATAGACTGGGAAGCGTTTATATTGAAAGAATTAAAAAGAACAGGAAAGAAGATTAAAATAGCACGTTTTTTTAGAAGCTTTTATTGGGGTACATAGGTCGTGGCAATGCTTACTGGCGCGATTTTGCCAGCTTCGTGTGCACTGCAGGTGATTACTCTCCATTTAACCTATTGTAGATAATATAGAGACCATCAATTTAGCAATAGTATTCTCTTTATCGTTTTCATATAATGTACTTTGTCACTGCGCAACATTTCAACTTGCAGGTTCACTTTTCAAACATCTATCAACCTCTTGTATCAAAAAAGCAGCTTTCCTTTCACAATCTCTTGGTTTATCCAAAATTTGATTCCACCTTGTATTCCTTCCACTTGGATGAGGAAGTGGTAAAATTTTAGCTTCAAGCGTAGTTCCGATTAATACATTCCTGCAAGTTTTTTCAGCAAATTCACCAAACGCAACAACTATTTTCGGCTTTACAATTTCAAGTTCATTTTCTAAGCATTCTTTTGCCAGAAGCAACTCATTTTTCATAGAAAAACTATCACGTTCACTTCTATGATAATCGTTCATCCAAATTTTAAAAATGTCAGTTACATAAGTGTTGTAACCCTTAAAAACTAAGTGTTTTATTAAGTCATAATAAACCTTTGTTCTCCCTCTGCTCTCTCTATAATAAGAAGAATGAAAGCCGTAAGGGGTTCCAATTATTACATTACCTGAGTGAAAAGAAGTGAAATCTTTCCGCTTTCTCAAAGGATCAATTCCTACTACGGCTACTGTTTTACAACTTGTTTCTGAAGGTTGAAAAAAAAGTGGCAAGTCGATTCCGGTTAGACTTGCATTTTCCCAATTTTCTTTCGTTGCTTCATTTTTAAATTTTACATTTTTGAATTTCGGTACACTTATAAAACCTGAATATGAAGTTTCTAATTTCTGATTAAATGACACCGTTATTGATTTATAATAACTTTCTATTTCTGCCGGCTCAATTCCCAAAACACAAGCAAGGAGTTCTCGTATTTTTAGATTTTCATTATTCAATACCATAGGCATGTAAATAAGGGTTGTTTTTTACTTTAGTAAGCTTTTCGACAAACTTACTATTGCTCGCAGTTATTCATTAGTATGACGCAAAGAACTGTGTAAGGATAAACTTTCTGTACTTTCCTAAAAGGTATAGGCAATGCTACAATATGATTGGCTGCGTTTGCCGTATTTATTTTCCTCAACCTATAACAATTGCTCTAATCGGGCTGTTTCAAACCTCTCGAGGTGCCGTTTGACCACCTTGCTATTTCAAGTTCACAATAATTTTGAATTGAAGACGCAATTTGGTGTGGATACGTGTCATATAATTCAATTGCACCTTTAGCTTCGGCAATTAAATTATTCTCTGTAAACTGAACTCCATGAAAAAGTTTATCTCTTACTCTTCCAGCAATTTCTATTACATCATATATATACTTGTTTCCATCAATAACCACTTCCGAAATTGCACCTTGTTCTAACCCTAATAAATACTTAACAGCTTTTCGTGACGGTCTCTCTTTGCTTTTTATCCGGTACGCAAAACACTCTAAACAGCTAAAAAACTTTGCGACTTTAAACTGTGGGTTTACCTCTCTAAGAGCATCTTGAAATATTGAAATTCCAAAATAAAAGTGCTCGTCCTCTTCAATTACTTTTGTAAGATTAGAAATTTGGCTTTGAAAATCTTTTCCCGTATTACCAAAGCCTAAACGTAATCTACTATTTGAATGAGGAACAATCAAACGGAAGAAGCTTGCAACTTTTGTCAAGGTTAAAATTCCGAAAGGAGTGAGGTTGTCTCCTGACGCCCAACTAAGGATTCGATTAGCTTTATCGAGTCTTTCCTTTGCCTTTATTTCTAGTTCTTGAGGAGAGGCATCATCCTCATGTAAACAAACTATAGCAATCACTGGTAACGCTTTCACTCCTTGAGCAATCAGATTGTTTAATCCATCCTCATCAAAAGAAGTGCGTCCGATTTCCAAAGTATATTGTGCCAAGTAATTTGCTTGGGATGCGAAACCAAGCGGTTTAAGGGGAATTGCAAACAAATCTTTTTTAATTAACAGCGGCTCTTGTATAAATGCGCCATAATATAATTCATGTATAGAAGGTCTTTTCTTCAAAATTTCTAACATCTCTACTTGTGTCATGGTAGCTGTTACACTATGTCGGACTTTTACTTCAATTTGTGAGAAGAGGCTTTATGTGAATAAGGCGGGCACTTTCATGAAGCAATAGCCATACGGTTTACTAATGAAATAGTTTTATTTAGTTAACTTTTCAAGAATAAGGTTATCTGAAAACCTAATTGATCCATTGGCAAGAACCTTTAGAATACGTGTAGTACTATCATCTTCCAGATATTCCAATCTATCGTTAAACTGTTTGCAGGTAAATTTAGACGTACCAGAAACAGAGTTTTCAACAGTCAGGTTATTCCCATTTATATGAATAGTTACATCGTACATCATAGTTGTTATATGATAGTTGCGATCATGGTAATCATTTGCTGAGTTACAGGAGATGGAAAAAATGGCCTTCAAGAAAGGATTTTTAATGCCAAACATTTGCACATTTTAGTTCTTCTTTTTAACTTAGTACAGGTTTGATTTTATCTCTTACCCCATCAGTTACGTAAACTAGAGTTAACACCTTTTCTCACAGATTAGGATAATTTTAGAGTTTAGGATATAATCGAAAGGCGATCCAAGCAATAGTAATGCATCACTTTAACAACGGGTTATCAGTTTCCTAAAAAAAGGCGGTTATCTCAACTGCTATTTATTGCTTTAAACTCCAGACAACTACAAAAGCGAATATTATGTCCACTACTTCTGTTTGATATAACTAACGACTCGCAATTATAAGTTTTTAGAAAAAAGGGTGAGAAAATGGTGTATCGGTTATGAGAAAATGGCGTATTGGTTATTGATGGCAAAGGCTCCTTGATAATAACAAAAGAGTTGTGTTTGCATAAACAGGAGAATATCAATCAATAAACTATTTAGAAGTCATTGGGTGATCAAAAGACTGTGATAGGATTAAAACAAATTATTTGAAGATTTCTTCGCTTTAAACCACAATGAGCTTTTTAAGAAAATTTTGTTAGGTATCTACTATTTAGCCTTAACTCATGGAAAGTGTTTAAGAGTATAAAATGCATTTAAGCTTGTTACTAATTATAAAACGAAAACTATGAATTCGCAAACAGAAGTCACCAAGACTAAACGTGCAAAAGAAAAAGAAGTAAAATCTGCTAAAGTAGTAACTGATTCAACGATAACACTTCTTTATAATCGTGATTTTACCTATGATTTAGGCGAAGCCATTAACATTAAAGATCCTCGTGTTACTATTCAAAACAAAATTTTAAAAATCAAAGGGGATGCAAAAGAATTGGTGTACGAAAATTTTGATGTGCATTTAGTGACTAATGCGGACCAACTGCGATTTGCACTAAACTTTGAACTCAAGTACGCACCAAAATTGGTTTCTATGTTTGAGGCCGAGGCTAAACTAGGTGTTGACTATTTAATTGATGAAAATAGCCTAACACTAGTCTTCACAGGTTATACCTATAAAAAAAGAGAAGAAGCTAATATTGAAAATTTCGATGAGATGAGAAGCAAATACGAGAATGATCCATTTGCGTTTCATGACTTGTACGGTACTCATTATGTTGAGCATATCCAGTATGGGCACTACATATATTTGATCATGACCTTTACTAACATAAATAGAAAGTTCAAAGCTGAATTAACTGCAACAGCAAAAGGTGGTGGTCCTCTTGGATCAGCAATAGGAGAGGTTACTGCAAGTTTAAATACCTTTTTAAAATTGAATAGAGTTCGATCCTCTGTACAATTAGATTGTAAAGCAATAGGCTATGAAACTTTTAAATATGGTAGTTTTATAACAAATGTTGCTACCCAAAATCTCAACAGTGATAAATTGATGACAAGCGTGAGACAAAAAATTGGAGAATTTTTGGAAAAAATGAAGGCAGATAATCCTCAAAAATTACAGTACGAGTTGCGATCTTTTAACAATGCGCTTCTAAATAATGATAAGTATATAAAATGGACTAATCAACACGAATTCCGCTTAACAAGACTGAAAGAAGAATTTAAACGTTCTATGTTTTACGAAAAAGAACTATTGAAGATTAGAGAGGACGATAAACATCCCTATCGCTTAGAGTTTACGGAGGAAGAATTAAACAGCTTAGATAGTACTATTGCAAACATTGTTAACCATTTGGATGAGTTAGAAGAAGATAATAGACTCCTTTTGGAGAATAAAATACCTGTTTTAAATATTAATGCTCCAATTCCCACATTCGGCTCCAGCATTACTAATAAAATTGATCTCATTAAAGGCGTTCCCACACTCTCACTCTTTGCCGTTATTGATGGAAAAAGAATTGAGGAAGACCAAACTAACTCATTACTCAGTAAAACCCGAGGCGGAGTATCAATACTTGCAGCGGCAAAAAAAGACAAAGATTACGGACCCAAAACGAAGGATATAAAAATTTACATCAGTGTTCATGGGTATAAACTAACTAATATTTCATATGATAACCATTGGACTATGGCTTCCGCAGCCAAAGTGAATAATACCATTGATAAAGATCCGTTCAATATTGAGTACATGTGCAAAAAAGACCATCAGTTCGATTATGATAGGTTGGAAGGTAAGACATGTCAAATAACTAACAAGTACAAGGATAAGTTTATAATTCCCTTATCATCCATCTTTGTGCAATATTGAAAATAATTCGGGAAGTAACTACCAATCTTGCAAGAGGAATTTATATCACTTAAAATGTTATGTTTTAACATGAATAATAAGCGGGTAAAACCGTTAATTCCTTTATTAAATTCTTTTAAGGTTGCAGTTAGTACTCTACAGCAACTTTGAGGAATAGAATAAGTAGACTATTAAAGTAGTAGAAGTAATACGGCGTAAACCTTTTCCACAACGTGCCACAAATAATGGTGTTGGGTATTACGAAAGAGTAAATTAAAATGATCTGTCTATCAACTAAAGAAAAAAACTTGAAGCTGAAAGTCTACTCAGATATATCTTCTAAAGACTAAAAAGAAGTTGTAGGAATAATGTACCTCTAAGCGGATTAAAGCCACGATGCTTTTCTTTTCATCAATGATTAATTAGCAGAACACTATCATTTGTTATCAGATGCGTTTATCACTTTTCATGAACAATTTTAACTCGACCTTTAAATCACAAGTTGTCTTTCTGTTAACATTTGCTTCTTCCTTGTTCTGTGGAGTTCTTCTTTTTCTTCTAGGAGTCTTCTGTTATGCTAATAGTGTTCAGCAGTTTAGAAGTGATTGGGATAAATGGCGATTAATAGGTAATTTAGTTCTTAATCCATTAATGTTTTTGGTGGGGATACCATTAGGCAGATTTTTATTAAGGGTTTTGCCACCTGACCCTTTAGGTAAGATTCGCTGGAAGTCGTTGCTATTTTTTTCTCTTCTCACTTTATTGTTTCTTATGCCCCTAATGTTTATCGTACTTCAAGGTGTTAGCCCTGCTATTTTTTACGGCATCCCTTATTGCGCTTGGACCTGCGGTATTATCATTCCGCCATTAGTTAGACATCTCAAGCCGAGATCGTTTCTACAAAGCCCTTTTACATTATTTCTACGGTCCTTCTCTACATTTTCTGACCGTGTGTTAATAAACCTTATTCTTAGTGAAAGTCCTTCCGGGAAGCCCGTGGTTTACTTAACTCCCCCGAAAAGTAAAACTGGAGATTGGAATCCTTTTTCTATAGGTTTTGCTGGTCTTAAACTCAAACATCCATTTCGAAGCATACCTATAATTCTTCAGGCGGATGATAAAGAATGGCAACCGGTGGCAGATGAATTGATCAAGCATGCAAACCTAATCCTTATTGATCTTTCTAATACGAGCGAAGCTATTAAATTTGAAATTTCTCTGATTCGTAAAGCAGGCCGTTGTACTGATACATTTGGTCTATTGGAACAAGGGCAAGTTCTTGATACTTCGGTTGAAAAGGAATTCACAGGTTGCCAAATCCCGCTCCTGATCTACAAAAGAAGTTGGTATAGGTCTGCATTTGAACTATTGGTTAGCTTAACAATTATTCTACCTATGACAATAGTGGTTTTTATTTCCCCTTTGGTTATTATTCTTAAATTACATTTTAATAATTCACTTCAACAGGTTTTTGGAACAATAGGTTTAATCTTTGTGCTAATTCTTGGTGCTTACGTTTTTATAACAAATTTCATGCGGCCTTCAATCGAGAACAAATTCAAAAAATTACTTCACGCGATATTGTGCGATGGGTAAATTAAAAAACATAATTTTTTTTTGAGTTAACATAATAGATTTCCATTTTTCATATGAAGTAAAGGGCCTAGATACTACCATTCGTAAAAATCCAAAGAAGTCAAACGCTTCTAAATACTCAAACCGACCGATTTTTAGAAGAACATAATGAATCGAAGTCCAAAAACGGTTTCCAATCCATTGATGGTTAGGGTATGGAAACACTGATTCCGTTTGCTTAACAATAGTTTTTAGTTGTTTGTCTGTGTCTAATAAAATGATTGGCGTTTTAATTCTCTAATGAAACTCACGAGCGTTAGGAATTTGATGTCCACATGTATTAGAGGGTTTTCATGAAGACAAATTAAAACTCTTGGTTCCCGAGTGTGTTTACCGGTGAATGCCGGAAGAAGCTGGCCAAAATGTTTTTCTTAGTTGGTCGATTTTATTTTCGTTGCTTGTAATTTTTTCCTCTGTAACAAGAAATCAAGGTCTGAAAACTCATCAATTTCATTTGTTGCCCAAGAACCGGCAACGGCTAAACCAATAACATTTTTATTGTCCTTTAATATCTGTGTCACCTTGTCTGCAAATTCTTTTTGTATCATTGAAGGTCTTAATTAACGGTTGTCTCTGGTTGCACGTCCTGCCCATACTTGCATAGATACCCATGTTGGCTGCTGGGCATGTATGTGAAGTGTTATTCCTCCCCTTGATTTTCAGCGATACGAATATAATAGCCATTGATGTCAATGAATGCAAATTCTCTAAGTTCGTAAGGGTGTGGCCGCAAATCATCTGCTAATTCGACCTGCCGTTTTTTAAACTCCACATATAAGGCGTCTATGTTGTCAACAAACCAAATCAAAGGAAGATGATGATTTTTATTGTTAATGTCGTCTGTAAAACGTTTATCCTGCGCAAACAGAAGTCTTAAGTCATCTCCTCGAGTACCCCCGTCAGTGTCGCCAAGTGTCCACTCGTCTGCGAAACCAAGTTTATTTCTGTAATAGTCAAGTGTCAATCGTAAATTTTTTACAGGAAGATGTGGTAGGGGTTTAAGGAATTTTTTCGGCTTTGCCACTATTTCCAGAGTTTCCATTAAAAATAGTTTTTTGTGAAAAATTAAAAATTTGATTTATGACTTCTAAATTTTCTTTGTCGTAAATCGTAGATAGGCTAAAATCTTTACAGCCAATGTTGCGTGTTTATGAAGTTGTGCCAATTGGAAAACTGAAGTTCCAATTAACCACAGAAGCAAAATGCAATTCTGTAGTTGGTTGCTTAACCTCGATCCATAATTTTTATTCAGGTGGAATTTTTTCGTTTAGGCTTTTGAAAATTCCATTTGCTATTATGTACTCATCCTGTAATTTGTACTGGACATCTGTTTTTTGATACCTATTACCTTTTCCTAAATCAAAGCGTTTATACTGCCCATCTTTGTATTTTTCACTGCGTTTCTGAGGCTCTCCTACAACAAACTTTGCAACTAAGATTAAACGAAGGAAATAAAAAATTAAAACTACCCCGATCAAGGCAAGTGTGATACAAAGGCCTATGAATAATATCTCTCTGTAATCATTAATGAAAGCTACTGCTATTAGTGCAATTAACCCTGCTATAATAACAGGAATAGGCCATCTACCTCTTTTATGTGTTCTATATTTGGTGGGATAGGATGTGGAGTAGGTTTCGCTTGAATGGGGTTTTAATTCAGTTTCAAATAAGTCTATCAATAGCGGTCTGTGAAATCCATTGGTATGCAGCAAGTGGTTCTGCCAGTTCACTATCATCAAGCAGTAAAGGAAGGACTTCTTTATTACTCTCTATAGCTATTTTATATTCTTTCTCAACGTAAATACTTTTGGCAGAATGTTTACACCAAAAGACAATAAATTATTTTTGCTTCGTCTAATGCTTTAAGCAATTGCGGCTCCCATTTTTTTCCAGCTTGTAAGGATAGCTTATCCTGAAATACTAAGTCCTTTCTCATTGCAGATATAAGCTGAATTATAGGTTCTATGTATTTCGCATCCTGATGATCGTAGGAAATAAAAACCCCAAACTTTTTAGGCATTAAACCATATTTAAACAGTAACCCTAATATAGATCATTGATTCAATTAATACAATTGTAGGATTAAAATGTGATACGGGAATATTACTCGTTTTTAGATTTTCAAACCAGTAATTCTTAGACAATTTCTGCCGATAGGCTATGGATTACGTAACTACTGGTAATATGCGGGTATTCGGGACATCGTAGCAGGTTCATTAGCATCCTTTGGATTTTCTTTACTACTCCTTCAATACGGCCGGAGTATCGCTAATGGGCTTTAAAACGCTGTTTATACAACTCTGCCAGATCCTAGCAGTGAGACTTAATCTAATTCTCGAACCAGAAAAAGTCCTTAACCCTTATTTCAGGCACTTCAGAAGAACCGCCACTTTGTATTTGAATTTCTTGAGGCTTAGTGATGACAATTTCCGGTT
The DNA here is from genome assembly GCF_007991655.1 of Segetibacter aerophilus. Lineage (GTDB taxonomy): Bacteria > Bacteroidota > Bacteroidia > Chitinophagales > Chitinophagaceae > Segetibacter > Segetibacter aerophilus. The sequence goes on along the minus strand of NZ_BJYT01000024.1, from coordinate 30,595 downwards.
TTCCTTTGTAGTCTATAACCCTACCGGTAACACACACATTTTTCCCTGTATAATCATCTTCAGGCTTTCCGGTGAAGTTCTTACGATCATCGTTATTAATAAGAAGGGTAAGCTTATGATTTGGGTAAGCTGCTCCCAAGTTTAACAGTGTTGGCTTTGTTGCTGAATTATCAACATACCGGCCTCCAAATACCTTTGAACAAATTGTTACAGTCTCACCAATATGTTTACCAGCTTCATCAATTGGTATCTTAGTTTGTGCTGTAGATGTGAGACTATATGCTAAGACTGCTATAGTAAATGTTGCTAACTTTCTCATGTGACAATTTAGGAGCGAAAATTAGGATAATTATATTATTCAGAGATAGAAAAGCAGCTACAACATAAGTTGCCTTACCAGTAACTAATTTAGATAGGCAGAATAAAACAACAAACAGGATGAAAATAATTCCTTCTAGCAAGGTTTTCATCTAAAGTGAACGAAGGAGGATGGAAAGTTATTTTGCTTGGTTGTTTAAAATAGCATTAAGACTTCTTAAAAGCGGTAGGTAACCGAGGTTATGTTGTCGTTTATTCCTTTCACCAGTCAGTAAACCGTTTAAAAACTAAGCAGCATGGTAAGCCGGAAAATTTAGGTATTAAAAGTGTAGAAATAACGGTTGTGAAATAGAAAAAATAACTTAAAGGCTTTTTACTTCTTACACACGCTGAAAACTTAGAGTTGCGAAATAAAAAATATTTGGGTAATACAGTAATTAATTCATTTTAGGGACTTTAAACAGCAGTAATAACGTTAATTGTTTACACCTTGCTACTTTTCCTTAAACCTTTATAAACCTTAATCCTAGTTTTTATTTTCCTGAGTTGTTGTACAGAGGCACGAGCCTTTTTTGCTTCTGAAAGTTCAAATTCCAGACGTGAAATTTCTTCTCTCACACCGGTTATAAGTTTATTAAGAAGTCTCGGTTGTAGTTCTGATCCCATTGTCTTGTTTTATACTGGATATTAACATTCCAGTATATCAAATAGTTCATTTTGACTGTTAGGCTTCACATAATACCCCGCTGCACCAACTTTGGGACACCTGTTTATTAGGATTTCTTGATCGCTTGTACTTAATATAAACACCTTAATAGACCTAGCCTTTCATTTTGTTTAACTTTAGTTAATAGGTTCTAATCCCGTTAATACGGGCATATTAAAATCAGACACAATCATCTGTGGAAGAACACTTGTTGTTTCTAGATATTTCAAGACTTGAGTACCATCTTCAAACATCGCTAAATCATGAAAGTTATGATGATCAAAAGCATTTTGAAGGAATAGGCGGTCATCATCATCATCATCCGCAATTAGGATTGAGGGTCGTGTGGTCATAGTAATTTTTTGAACAATAACTAATGCAACAATCTGGTAAGTATTATAGCAATGAACGTAATGTTTATCAAACAAGAAGGGCTAAGGATAGAGATCCGAGCCCTGTTCATTTAATCCAAAATATATGAAAAGACAATGCGATATTAATTGCTATTTATGACATATTACAAGAGTACTGCTAAGAATATCTATTACCTGTTTCTATTCAAGAGAGATTTTACCGCACCCAGATATAAGCGCTCTTTGCGGCACAGCCAGTGAATCTTTTCGTTCAAATCCTTTAAGTAAGAGCGGCTCTGATTAGAAGAAACGGCCTCAACAAACTTTTTTTCATTTGCTAATAGTTCCTTATTAATATCTATTGCTATTCTAGTTAGTTCAATTAGCTTAGTTCGTTCTTTATCCTGCATGTTATAAAAGAGGTTAGCAACCGGTTGGGGGGTTAATACAGTTTCTTTTTAAGGAAAGAGTAAAAGCAAATAGCTCGGGTTGCATTCCAGCTAAAATTGATAATAGAGCTCCTATGAAATACCCTATATAAGTAGATGGTTTGTTCATAAATGAAACTTTTGACGAAAGCTCTAACACAAATTAATTTTTCATATACTAAAGTAATATTTTCTATTTTTTAAGCCGATTAGCCTATAAAAATATTTGCTTAAAACTGTACTAAACATTTGAAAAACGGAGATAGAGAAGCAACTACGATTGAAGTAACCAGAAAATCTCTAGTCAAAAGATCCGAAAATAATGAGTGGGCTAGTTTTACCCAGCCCACACATATAAAAGAAACCCCCAAAGTTTCAGCACCTAAAATACATGCACCTACTAAATTACATATGGTTATTAAAATATTTTAAGTGATTGCATATGCAACCAAGTTTTACTTTTGCAACCTCAAAAAGATTGCTTTTTTGCAGATTTTTTGATAACCCCCAAGTTGAAGAAGGAGGTGCCATAATGGCCTCCTTTTTTTGTTTAATCTGGTTGATAGAAATTTCTCTAGTTGGGGTGAACCTAAAGAATTAGGATGTTCATTCTGAATGGGACAAATTTAGTTGAGCATATTCTTTTTCAGATCCTCAGCTATAACGGGCTTAAATCGTCTTTTTTTTATCTTGTCGTCTATAACCTGCTGTTTATTCAATAACAGTTTGCCCCTGCACTAAACAATTCCTAACAGCTGCTAACCCTAAGCAATATTTCTACCTAAATAAAGTGTCCTTTTACTAATAGCTAAAAGAATTTTTGACATTGTCATTGTACTGAAAAGTGCTTTTTCAGTCTTAACAATTTCCGTAATTAATTTAAGCTCTTCTAGACTTGATAGAGGTATAAGTTCTTGCAATTGCTCTAACGTATAGGTAGGGGTATCGGCCATATATTAAAAGTACAATGCTATAGTATTAGTTTATAATATGAACATTATAGGGATAATAAAAAAACCTCACATCTTGTGCAAGGCTTTAAATATTTAGTTTTCGTTTAAAATACTGGGGAGATGACAAGTAACGGGGGAAGAACTATTTGAATAGATACAATACAAAGCGTGAGACCTGCTGAAAACTCCACAGTAACACTATAAAGAAAGCGCCTATTGAATAACCGAGATAAGGCAGTGAAGACTTTAGCATAACAAAAATGTTTTATGTAAGGTCTAAACATATACTAGCTATTCCTATTATAAATAATATTTTAATTATTTCTTAATCAGCGTAGCACAATAAAAAAACTATTTAATAATCACGGGTATATATATTTCAAGAACACTGAACCTTACATTTGCTAAAAATTTTAGTATTTATGCTGTCGCAGGATGCAAGGAAATTAGCAGACGAAGCTAAAAGCAAGGGTATGTGGTTATATGATCCCTCTTACCGGTGGTGGTATTCGCCTGAGGATTTCAAACACATTTTCCAATACGCTAACGCAAGCGAAGAGTTTCTAAAAGGTTTACAGATAAGACATCCTAACGAAGGGATACAAGCCGGTTTCCTGCAATTGAATAAGCTGCATACTAAGCTGCAGGTATTTACAAAGCGGGTGGTGGATTATTATAGAAAATGAAATCAAGGTATTAAGAACTAAAACGTTTTAAGTGCGTCACTAGCTTTATATATACCATGTAACAAGCACCTGCATTGATGCCGGCAATGCCTTTAGTGTTACGTATTTCTGATTCTACAAATCATAGCCGGTAATTGAAGATAATAATTCAGGTCAGTAAAGTAACGTCTTGAATTAAGATTGAGTTGAACTTTTCGTCTAATTGAAAGCACAATATCTACCACAATCATTGTTTCTTCTGGCAAAAACCTGTGTTGGCAGAAGGCCTAAGAAATCAGTTTATGAACGAAGTCGGTAATTGCCGGAATATTCTCATATAGACCTCGAGCTGCTATTGAAGTTGAAACACTTGCTAACCACTTCATTGCTTTAGACGTAAGAGTTGCTTTATCCTTAGATGTGCTTACTATTGATTTTAGCTCGTCAACCTGTGACTGTTCAACTCCATAAGACTTTAGTTCGGCTTCTTCATTTGCATCAATTATAGTTGAACTGGTATTTTCTTGATGAACGTTTCCGTGAACTTGTCCGGTGTTGATATTACCTGTCATGTTGCCTCCTATGTATAATGAGGAAGATTGCTTCTCTTTTTCCCTCTCGTATTTACTTGTGCTCCTAATGAATGCAGAACTGCTAAGCCACATTCTTCCTTGTCTACCGGTAATATTAAGGTAACTGTCAGCGAAAGTAATATAACCTTCATCACGCATTTCTCCCAAAATGTCTACGATTGCAACTCGTACATTTCCTTGCTCTTCAATTTCTTTTCCAGATGTGTGTTTCTCAATAATCGGAGCTATGTCCACATTGTTATACAGATTTTGATCAATTAATTCCATTATGTCTTTCCTGATTGCTCGTCTGTCCATATTTAAAATTTATAAAATTTTAGATTTTCAAAACTTCGGTCTTTTAGCAGTTTTACAGCTTACTGTAAACGACCAAGTCTTCATGCAGGTGTGAATAGCATTCCGTGAGCTGCTAACTGCGGCTAGAATTTTAAACTTTCCCGACTGATATATTTGCAGGCTCTTTGATTTAAGCTGCAGTTCCACAATATTTCACCATGAAAGGTTGGGGAGCCAAATTGCCCGACTTTATACAAGATCCTCTTGCTTATTAAACCTGCTACAACCGGAGAATTAATTACAAGTTGTAGCGTGGATTGGCCACTGAAAGCGTAAAGTATTATCCTTTCTTCATTATCTAAAGTCTTCATCACCTCCTTAAATTCCCTATCCAGCTTTTTGTTTTCAAGAATATTGGAAATTTGAGTGAGTATCCATGAAACGGAGGTTATTATTATCCAAGCAAGAGAGCTGATAAAAAAAATTCCAATATACTTTGAATACTCTTTTTTGAATTCTGATAATGACAGTCTATTTATAAAAGTTTCGGGTGTAAATAATAGTAAAGTGGCTAGCACTAGAATTAAGAAAACTACCCGAGTGGGAATCTTCTTAATATCAAAAAGCTTGTCTACTAATCCAAAGTCCATCTGATATACCTATTTTTTCTTTGCCGGTAACGGAAGTTTTTCTTTAACAACAGTATTTGCTGGTCTTCTTTCTGCTTCCTTCTTAGTAATCAATTGTCCATTACCTGCATCTCTATATGCCGTTCTAGTGGCAGGTTTTGTCGCTTTTGCCATAAATTAATTGTTTGATGCAATCTAAATGAAACTATTAAGGCTTAACAGTTTAAATATCAACACTGTGGGTAATAAGAATGTGTAAATATGTTATGGCAATTCGTTATATTAAAATTCTCAAGATCACTGCTAGTTATTGAGCTATTAGCCCCTTTATCTTCTGCACTTTACCGGTTCTTTTCTAGAATGTAGTACAGTCAGGAAATGATTACTTGGTTAAGTATTCGGAGAGGTTAGTAGTTTCTGTACCCTTTGTGCAGTACCTAAACTGCATTCACCTAATCTAGCAGCCCTTCTAAGTGATTCGCCTTTTTTTAATTCAGTAACAACCTTCTTATATTTCTCTAGTAATTTTTCATCACTTATTTTAGTACCATACAGCCGGCCTTTGTATTTGCCCTTAGCCCTAGCTATCGCAATACCTTGTTTTTGTCGTTCAAGGATAAATTCTTTCTCCATTTCGGCAACGTTACTTAACACGGTTAAAATCAGTTTAAATGTGGAATTAGGTTTTCCAGCAATCATGGAGTACATGCCGATGTTTTCTACGAATAAATTAACATCCTGCTTATTAAACAGATCCAGCATATGAAGTACATCAAGCAAGTTTCTGCCTAAACGATCAATACTACTACAATGCACTTCTGTTATTGCACCCATTTCTATATCTTTTAAAAGCTTCTTCCCTTCTTTCCGTTCACCCATCTTTGTTGCGCCACTGCACCGGTCTATGTACACTTTATCAAAGTTACTTGAGTTAGTTTCCTGTCTGCTTGTATTTTGTTCTTCGGTTGATGTGCGTACATATTTCACTTTACTCATGATACAGCTATTTTAGACTATGAGGTGAAGCTAATGTATTATTTTAGGGTGGCAAAATAATACATGTGTTTATACGATGTTTTTTTAAAAAGAAGCGTTCAATTCCAAGCATACCCTTATATGATTGAATTGATTGTATATTGTAGTAAATAATATTATACATGGAAACATTTTCAATTCCAGCCAGTAACAATGGAACAAAACACCTTAAAGAAGCAAAAAACAATTGTGAGGAGATCGCTAAAATACCTGCAGGGAAAACGAATGAGATAGGAGCAAACTTGCAGGCAATGATTATTAGTTATTACCAAGATTGCCGAAGGCAAGCTCAACAGAGCTTTTATTGTGCTTTAGGCGCAGCAGTAGTAGGAACAGTTTTTTTTATTGTAGCAATAGCTTTATATAATAGAGGTGAAAGTTATAAGATTAGCATTATCGCTGGTGGACTTATTCAAGTAATATCTGGAATTAATTTTCATCTCTATGGAAAAGCGGCAAGACAATTCTCCTCATTCCATATCTGCTTGGAAAGGACAAACCGATATCTAATAGCTAACTGTATCTGCGACAATATAGATGATCAAAGTGTGCGAGATCAAGGTCGACGTGAGCTTATTGAAAAAATGTCTAATGCGCCAATGCTTACTTTAGAAATGGTAACCAAAGGAAAAAGTCATCCTCCAAAAACCTCTGATGCATGATCATTTTCTATTTATACATTTAATAAATTTAATCTACGTAAGTTCTCTAGCAAAATCTCCATTCTGCCCCTTTGAGTATTCGCTAAAAAGGAGAAATTATAATCAACATACTAGCACCAATTTTCAAGTTAGCAGTAAAGCAATAATAAAAATGAGGAAAGTAAGATTTGGCTTAGGTGAGGGTGGGGGTAGAGGATTTGATGGTATCAGAAAGACGATTATAGGCATCACTAACTGCTGAAAATTAAAGACCATCCAAAAGAAAATTAGTTTTATCCTCTAAGGAAATTTCGTCTTGAATTTCTTTTAATATCTTATCGGCTTCGGAAATATTAATTCTATAGTGCTCGTTAGAATAAAATGCCAATTTTATAAGTTTGTTAGTATCGTCAAAATTATCAGGGAAATTGAATGGCATTTCCTTTTTGTCATTTATTGGAAAATATATGTCTTTTGGCATATCATAACGAATTCTAGATCGACACATTAATTTTTCATTTTCAGTAGGACTCGCGCTTTTTTTAATGTAGGGATGGAGTACCAAAGGATGGCCTTTTCCATATAACATTGACATCAACCAATGTCGATAGTGATGAACATATAGTATCCAAATCCCACCTCCTTTTAAAACATTTTGTCGTATTATAAACTCTTTTTTATCCCCACGTAATTTTGATGGAACCCCACTTTTTACAGAGGTATGATCAACAGCATTATCGGTAACAAATATTAAAAATTCCTTTTCAAAACAAAGATGAATTCTTTCCGTACGAAGTTCGTCTGCAATCACGTTGTCACGATATTGAGAGGAGCTAAAGAAAAGATACTCTTCAATTAGTGATTTAACTACTATTTTTCTAAAGGACTTAAAATCGATACTGTAATAAAGATCAAGTACATTCAGATGCTTCTCGATTGCAGGATTTTGTACAAGTTTTAGTAAAATTTCTTTTTGTTGGGATTTGGCATCTATATAAATAAATTGTGCTGCAAAATATTCCTGAATTGATCTATGTGCCCATTTAAAATATATACCGTCTAAAACAAACAGAGGAACGGAAATCAATAAGTCTTTAAGAAAGAGATTAGGTTGGACATGCGAAATTGCGGAAAAAGTTTTTGCTTCGGAAATTATGTTTAACAATTCATCTTTATTAAATTCTATCCTACTTCTTTTCATGCAATAAAAGCCCATATAACGTAGCATCTTGTGAAAATCATCCGAGTCTATTTCTGATATTTTATCTCTAACATAGGAATCGCCCTTAGATATGTCATGGGTGTCAAAAAACGCATCAAAAACTTGCCGATAGAAAATATGTTTTTTAAAAGGAATTGTTTGTTTATGCTCAAAGGCGTTATATAGGAGGGAGGTTAGAAGTGGGTTGATTAAAAATTCGTCAATACTATCATTTTCCCTTTCTTTTATTTTCGCTATTAACCTTTCAGCTAATTCACCATAATCGTTATATTTTCTTAATAATTCATAAGATTGCTCCTTTCTTAACGGCAAGATTGTATACTTTAAAAAATCACCAAAAGAAGCCAAAGCACCCTCAGGACGAGAAGCAATTACAAAACAATTGTTGTTGGCCTTAGAAATAAAGTCTTGGATATTTTTTGTAACAATTGCTTTGTCGCGGAGTGAAATTTCATCATAGCCATCCAGCAAAAAAACGAAGTCACCCTTCTCTATCAACTCTAAAACTAGAGCTTTGTTTGTCGGCTTTTTTACTGTATTTAATTGTTCAAGTATTTCGTCGAGTATCAATTTATCTTTCCCTAACCTTCTTAATTCAACCATTACTGGAATACCGTTTTCCATTTCAACAGTACTTAAAAAAATTTTCTTCATTATTGTTGACTTACCCATTCCTGCGGTATCTGTTATTAAAACTTTTTTTACCCTTTTTATGTAAGCACTACAGCGATCATCAATAGTTTCCTCAATGGTAGAACTTGTTTTAATGGTTAAGGGTATATATAAGTCTTTAAGTAGCTTTTGTTGATTATTAAAAACTATGGTGTTAAGGACGGAATGTTTCTTATAAGAGTACAAAAGTGTTTTCTCAAAAGTGTTAACAAACACATGTTTCGCGATCTGCAATTTTTCCCCTGTCATTTCTGACAATGTTTTTATTTTAGGCTCAATAAATTTCTCGACAGCCTTTGTAACAAGAGGCAATGCAAATGCTCCTATTTGCTGAAATAAAAGTCCTTCCATAAACTTATATTATTAATAATACCGTTAATATCTAAACTTTTATTCTTTTAAAAAAATCAGTCTGTTATTTATTTTTCATCAATTATAACAGCTTTCTCGTTTCTTTTTAGGGAGTTTCTTTTATTGCGCAAGTGAACGATGTATGCTATTATTCTTAATTAGCAAATGATGAATCTTTTTTCAAAACATCCAAGTTGCACTGCATCTCTTAATATTTGTTATCATGCTGCCGGTTTAAGTCATCGAGGTAGACATTACTAATTGTTCCTGAACACCTCTTATTTTATTTATAACATGCTAGTTTATTTTATTACCCTTTTTACGCATCCAGCGTAGTCTGCACCCTTAACTTTTATTGATAGTTTAATTTACATTTTTCAACCCTCTAGGGTTATAAATAAAAATTTCCCTTTGTTGTCTACCGCATAGCCGGATCTTCTTTCTCTTCTAATAAATACATCGACCAAATCCAAATCATTAATACGCTCCGCCTCTGGTAAAGTATCTTCTAATATTCTACTTACACTTATTCTGCATGGTACAGATTTTCTTATTACTTCTGCACATTCACACCAATACTGATAGCAGGTTTTACCAGTTTTTCGATTTGCATATCCGAAGTCAGGGAATAGCAAAACGTTCTTTTCTTTAAGTACTTTATGAACGTCATACTCCTTCCATTTACATCCCGATTTTCCACCAGTTGCCAACCATACAAAGTTTGGCATCAAGGCGGAAGCGATTATTGCTGTCTTTTCACTTTCAACAATAGCGACCGGTTTATCATGATGTTCTGCCAATAAATGCTCTCCGTAAAAACATAATTGGTAATTAAAATTCTTAAAATTACAGTGCATTCATGTCGGCACCATTTGCTTATCACGTTTGCCGGAAACCTTGTCATAATGCATCACTTTACCAGTCCTTATGTTTCCATCTTTGTCAATTCTCCAGAAAATACAAGCTGGACTTTCCTCAGGTTTAAAACTATTTCCCACGATATAATTTGATAACAGTTTATCACAGATTTCAGTATGAAAAAGAGACTTGATGTAAGCAGCAAAAGACGTTTTATTATTTTGTTCCATAGAAAGCTCCACCATCTCAAGAGGTAAATACTCTACTTGCCTAGTTTCTTGTTGTATTGTTTTTGGTTGCAGTGCTTCAGGAATAGAACCTATATTTTCAGTATCATTAAAATATTCTTTAGGAGTGAGGTGATAACCACAGTTATTTTCTCTATCGCACCTGCCTACCTCATCAGATAAAAATTCTTGCGTTTCTGTATCAATGTATTTTACAAACCGTCTTTGCCCGCATTGTGGACAAGGAAATTTTTTACTGGTTTTATCCAGCCCAACTCTATAATTATTACGATCCATCAATTACAAATTTTTTTTTTAATTACTAATGCCAATCGGTTTATCGGTTTAAACCACTTTAAATAAACCATCTAATATCTATCAGTTTACTAGTTTAACCGCCTATATATATAGGCGGTAATAAACTGATTAAGATAACTTGTAGACAGGATATTTTTTCCCTTCTATTCTTTCATTTGATAATAACCCTTTGCTTTTATAATCCTTGATAAGGTCTCTTGCAGCATTTTCTCCAGCTCGACCTCCAGCTTTTCCAAGCTCAACTTTAACCGCATCTACTAGTTCCTTATAATGATATTCTTTCCTCATTTGAAATACCTGTAGCAACAGTTGTTGATGCCACTCAGTTGATTTAGTTATAGGATTTATTTTATTTGCCGCAGAATGACTTCCTGAAGACTGCCAGTCACTAATGATAAGAGGTATACCCTCCTGATCCACACTGAAAGCAAATGGTTCAAAATCCTTTCCTCTGCATTGTTGAGGTGTTACTATACTGATTTCATCCCTTTTTTCAATTGACACCACAGTTTCCGCCTTATGAACTAATTCAGTTCCTAAATGCCCTCTTGCATTATTGTCTCCCTTATTCTGGTGTAATACTGTTATGATATGAATGTTTCTTTCTTCTGTCCATCTTAGTAAATCAGAGGAAATGTTAGTAGCTTCTTCAGGGCTATTAATATCTTTAATAAGGTCACGAATTCCGTCAATGATGACAATACCTAGATCTGGAGTATTTGAAATAAATTTTTCAATTAATAATCTTCTATGATCAGGGGAATAGGCACGTAAACTATATGCTTCAACAGTATTTTTATATTTTGATGATGCTCTTATAGCTCTATCTAACACTTGACTTACATCGTTTACGGTTTGTTCCGTGTCAAACAAAACAATTCTCCCGTAATTCTCCCTTAGTGTAATATTAAACTTTGAATGTTCCTTGCTATTTAATGCTTGAGCTAACAGATAGCTAATGAAGAAGGTTTTCCGGCTTTTCGCTTTACCGGTAATCAATGAGAAATTTCCTAAAGTTCCAAACCTTCCTATACCAGTTTTATCATTTACTGAAATACAAACATCAGGTTTTGAATATTGCTTGTGCGGATCAATCTTCGCATTTGATAAAACCTCCTGCCAGTTGTTTTCATTAGGAGTTGGTAGAGACCTTCTTTGCCGTTCTAATATTTGAAACTCTTGATTAATTTTTTTAACTACTTCAAGAGCTATTTCTTTCTCACTGATTTTCTTTTGATTGATTTCATTTTGTAATTGCACGATTAAAGTAGCAGTAACTTCGCTGCCAAGTGTATTACGATCTTAATTTGCGATTTTTCAACTGGTAAAAAAATAACACCCTTCTACCTTCCTAGATGTGGGATAAGTTTTAAATAAATGGAGGGTAAAAGTCATTAGTAAGAATAGGAAGATGAGTATTTGAACTATCTTCCTATTCTTGGATTCCTTAAAGAATATCAAATCTCTTTAACTCAGTTGCTATCTCATTCAAGTTGAGCTTATCATCCAAGAAAAGAGTATATCCAAACAAACCTTTGAAAACCTGCAAGTAAGAGCAGTGCATTTCAATGTTTTCTTTATTTACTCCTATCTTTTCAAATCCCTCCTTTAAAAACAGGAAATCTTGGTATAGCAAGCTGCATAAAGAAGAGATAGTCTGTTCTCTTATTGCTAATAAATCTAGATCTGATGAATAACACTCGATCATTTCTGAAGAATGAATAAGAAGGTTCATTTTCATCTGCAAGTCTTTGGACATGTTCCAAGATTTGTACAAGTCTTTTGGGTCATTTATGTAGTTACACATGACTCTTTGATTCGTTAATTTCAAAATTATTAATTTTTTATAGCGATCTTCTCAGGCGATGGAGTGTGCGATTTGTGTTGAGTCAATTAGGATATAACAGATTCTACTTCACTGATTTTAAGCAATACCCTACCAAAAAGTTTATGCTTTGGTAGTTTACCGGCTTTTAATTTTTTATCAAGGTTTGATAAGCTTATACTGAAGTGTTGGCAGATTTCTTTTTTTGTTTTGAAAGCTTCAGGCTTCGATAACTCAGGAGTTAATGTAAACATTGTTGGCTTGTGGGTATAAGCACGATCTTTTTCTGCGATTGGAAATGCGGTATGTAGAGCACAGAATGTAAGTGGTACATGAATTTACATTTGCCGATACAAATATACATCAATTGTGTAAGAAGGTGCTAATTATATTAGCAACATCAAATATGATTACTTTCAGAGGATAAAGGGATTATAAAATTTGTTATCCTCCAATTCAATCTCTACAACGTGGTATTATGCTGCTTTTTTAAGTTTAAATGGCGTTTCTAAAGACGATGTTTCCAAATACATGTTCTCAATGTAATCTTCCACGGATTGCCTTTTGATTCTAATTCCACTACCAGAACCAGTAGTCTTATTAATTGTTACATACCTCCAGTCTAATTCTTGTTTTCTTCGTAACTCATCCAGCTTGGTTTTCTTACAACCTATTAGTTCCATTGCCTCAGCTTCATTTAATTCCTTATGCTGTAGACGTGGTTTACTATTGTTTAAGATCCATTGTTGCATGAATGTGATCTGCTTACTAATCTGATTCCATTCTGTTCGCGTGATATAAACACCTTCGGACATTAATTATATAATGAGAAGCGATTTTGGCTTAGAAGGGATAACCTTAGCCGGATCATAAAGGTAATGACTAGGTGTTTTCTAACAATTCTTACCTAGGAAGATTGGTAAAAATTAAAAATTGTGCCGGATATAAAAGGTTTTATTGAATTAATTAAATGTAAACGCAACTTCTGATTTAATTAATTCAACTATTAAACCAATGCGACAGTTGTTTTAATCACCCCACCTTGCTAAATAGCTCAAATTCTTTATCAATCTTTCGATTTGTCACCTTATAATAATATTCTACAGTTTCAACTGTAACGCCCATTAATTCAGCCGTAGTTTCTTTACTTATACCTGTCTCAGCGCAGTGTACGGAAAATGTATGGCGCCCCCAATGGGTAGTGATGCTTTTTTGAATCCCTGCTATTCCAGCAATGTACTTTAGGTATACATTAAAAGTCTTTCCAGTATATTTATAATGATCGAAAATGAATTTAGACCGGTTTAGAAGATCCTTCAACTGTGGACTGATAGTTAATGAAACCAACTCATCATTCTTTTTGGCTCTTAAAATAAGCCTATCATTTTTAATATGTTTAAAAGGATTAAACTGAATCCAATCAGATACCCGAAGACCCGAGTGGCAACCTATTAGAAAATGCACAAGAACATAATATATAGGTTTTGTAAGTTCGGCATTAAATAGTGAATGTAGTTTTTGCACCTCACTCCATTCCAGCCATTCCTTATCTACTTCTTGATATTTAGGACAGTCGTAGTCGCCAAAAGGATAGCCTTTAAATACTCCCTCTTTATTGGCTGCATTGAATGTACGTTTCATAAACTTAAATGCCTTATGGATAGTATTATTGCTGTTAACCGTGTTCTTCCTAAGGTGTTCCTCGTATTTGCGCAAAAACCTTACATCAATATCAGCAAAGGAAATATCACTGCCCGCAAAAAGATGAATTTTATCCAGTTCAGTTTGATAGGTATCGATTGTTTCATCGCTGTATTTCCCTTTCATGCTCTTCAACATATCCTTCGCATAGTGACTAAAGCTTACACCTATATCAAATCCTTTAATTAATTGTTTCAGCTTGTCTTTTGTAAGTCTAAACTTTAGTAACTGCTTCTCAAGAACCATATTTTCTAATTCACTTATCCGTTGTTTAAGGAGTTTGTTCAAGTAAATGTAGTTGGGATGGCTTTTTTTTACTTGTCTAAAATCATCATCAAAATCTACAGGTGCCAACCTTTTCTTAAAGCCCTCCATCGTTATCAGCTTATTATTAAGAAATACCTTAATCACAAGTGCTGATGTTCCTTGTTTGTTAATGTCATCTTTGCGTAATGCCGGAATGAATTTTACGTCCTCCATGTTAAACTGTTTAGTGAGTGTTTAGCGATGTGTTTAGTAATTCCCGTCGGTAAGCGAGTGTTTATGGGGGCTTACGATGGAATAACAGGAGGAGGGTACTTCCCTAAAATGCAGAAAGGACGCCTATTACAGCATCCTTTCTATGTTTTTTGCGTTTGAGCTATGCGGACCGGACGGGACTCGAACCCGCGACCTCCGCCGTGACAGGGCGGCATTCTAACCAACTGAACTACCGATCCGTTTTTTCCCTCGATTTACAACTATTAGTCGTTATTTTGGGATGGCAAAGATAAGGGTAAAGGATTTCTACAAACAAAACTTTCTTGAAAAAATTTCTACACTTAATTTTACCCTTTCAACCATTTGAATATGCCGGAATACCCCAACAGACAATTTCTAAACTTTGAGCAGCCGATTAAGGATTTATACGAGCAGATTGAGCAAACGAAGAAACTTGCAGATAAAAACGCAAAGGTTGACTACACCCAAACTATTATCCAACTTCAAGATTCGATAGTTGAAAAACGAAGAGAAATAACAGAAAATCTTACTCCCTGGCAACGCGTTCAGTTAAGCAGGCACCCCGACAGACCCTACACTCTAAAGTACATCAATAAGATGTGCACTAATTTCATCGAGCTTCACGGTGACCGAAATGTGAAAGATGATAAGGCAATGGTAGGCGGGTTTGCACAGTTGGCGGGAGAAACTGTGATGTTTATTGGGCAGCAAAAAGGGGTTAACACAAAGATGAGGCAGCTGCGAAACTTTGGGATGGCTAATCCCGAGGGTTACAGAAAAGCATTGCGGTTGATGAGATTAGCGGAAAAGTTTAATAAGCCTGTAATAACGTTAATAGATACTCCAGGTGCATTTCCTGGGATGGAGGCTGAAGAAAGAGGGCAGGGGGAAGCTATTGCACGTAATATTTATGAAATGATCAGGTTGAAAGTACCGGTCATTTGTGTAATTATTGGAGAAGGAGCCAGCGGCGGTGCGTTGGGAATTGGTGTAGGCGATAAGGTTTTAATGCTTGAAAATTCGTGGTATACAGTTATTTCACCTGAGAACTGCAGTTCAATATTGTGGCGAAGCTGGGATATGAAAGAAACTGCAGCAGAACAACTAAAGCTTACTTCTGATAACATGTTTGAATTTGGGCTTGTTGATGGAGTGGTACCTGAACCAATTGGAGGCGCACATTGGAACTATGATGAAGCTGCTTTAATACTTAAAAATTACCTTGTTCCAATTATCAAAGAGCTTAAGCAAATAGATCCTGCAGAAAGGGTTAAACAAAGAATTGAGAAGTTTAGCAAAATGGGTTTCTGGGAAGAATTGCCTGAATAAATAAAAACACTAATAATTACAATGTCGTTAAGAGATACATTAAAGGGTACAGGCGTTGCCTTGGTCACTCCTTTTAAAGAGAACCAGGATATCGATTTCGAAGCATATGATAGGTTGATAGACTTTGTGATACATGGCGGAGTTGAATATCTGGTGGTACTAGGTACAACCGGGGAAACTCCAACAATAAGTAAGTCAGAAAAAATTGACATTTTAGAGTTCACATATCGTAAGGTTGGATTAAGCGTGCCTATTGTTGTTGGTATAGGTGGCAACAATACCAAAGAGGTAATTAACGACATTGAAACTTATCCCCTCCAGCAAGCGACAGCAATATTAAGTGCAAGTCCGTATTATAGCAAACCGTCGCAGGAAGGTTTATTTCGCCATTATAAACTGTTGTCTGAAGCAGCTCCTAAACCAATCATTTTATATAATGTTCCGGGACGTACTGCTAGCAATATTGCTGCTGAAACGACTATCCGCCTTGCCAATGAGTGCTCGAATATTATGGGTATCAAAGAAGCAAGTGGCAACATGATTCAATGCTTCCATATTCTTAAAGATCGACCTTCAGAGTTTCTTGTTACCAGTGGCGACGACCATCTTGCGCTATCACTAATAGCAGCAGGTATGGACGGCGTGATTAGTGTTGCTGCCAACTGTTTTCCTAAAGATTTTTCTGAAATGGTGAGGCAATGTTTAAGAAGTGATTTCAATTCAGCAAAAGGCCTTCTCTTCAAGATGCTGCATGGGTTTGATTTACTGTTTGTAGAAAATAACCCGGCAGGAGTGAAGGCTGTGTTAGCTGAGTTAGGTATAATTGAAAACCAGTTACGTTTGCCCCTTGTCCCGTTAAGTGAGACACATCATAGTAAGGTCAAAGAGTACCTGGAAAGTTTAAAAATATATCAGGCGCTTTAAGCGCCTTTTTTTATGCTTATTCCTTGGCATAATAATTAATGAGCATTCCTAAAACCAGCATGAAAAAGACGCTATTATTACTTTCCAGTTTTCTTTCCCTAACTATTTATGCGCAAGACAAAATAGAAGCCGAACGGCCAAGTGAGTCATTATCACCTAAAACAGTTGTAAAGAAAAGCTTCCAGGCAGAAATAGGTTTTCGCAAAACGCAGGAAAATGAACAAGACAAAGTGTGGCGACAGCCTAACGCGCTTTTTAGATATGGAGTGTTTGACAAGTTAGAGCTGCGACTAGAAACAACGGTTGCGGATGAAAAGCTGGTTTCTGAAAATGAGTTCAAAAAAGGTTTAAAGCCTGTTGAGATAGGTTTGAAGTTAAATTTCTTCGAGACGAAAAATGAGGCTTTCTCTTCTTCAATCGTTGGCCAGATTGGAATTCCGAAATTTGCTTCTCCTGATCATAAAATTGATAAAGCTTACAATAGAGTAAGATTGCTGTTTGAAAACAAATTGTCAGAAAAATTGAAGCTCAACTACAACGTGGGTTCCGAATGGGACAGTGAGGACCAGGAACAAAACTGGATGTATTCATTTACACCTGAATTCGAGATATCGGACAAATGGGAGAGCTATGTGGAAGTTTACGGTTTTGCAAAAAAAGGAAAAACGCCGGAAGATGTTTTTGATGCAGGCATCGCTTATTTCGTTTCAAAAAATTCAAAGCTTGATTTGAGTGGCGGAGTAGGTTTGAACGAAGAATCTCCACATTATTTCGTTGCTGCCGGTATTTCATTCCGCTTTGGCGGCAAAAAATAATTCGAAATTTTGTTATAGTGGGATATTGAGTCTTCAGCCGACTGGTGAAATTTTTAAATATTTCAAAACCTTTATCTTGCCGTTTTTCAAATTGTAATTATGCGGCGATTTGTACTTTTTTCCTTGCTTTTTTCCGTTTTCTTAAATTCGTTTTCTCAATCCACTTCACTTTCCACACTAGTCAAAAAAGGAGTATCAGATACATTAGCGCAGTATAGAAAACAAGCATTATCGCACATCAATTATAACCTCTCACTAAACATTCCTTCAAAAAAACAGCAGGCAATAGTTGCATCAGAGATTATTTCTGTAGACTTAGCCAAAAATGAATTTCCGTTACAAATTGATTTTAAGGAGCAACGAAATCGTCTAAAATCGTTGGTTGTAAATGGTAAGGAAATTCCAATAGTTTTTACGAACGAACATATTCTAATTGATTCTCGATTTTTAAAAATTGGCACTAATTTGATCGAAACCAATTTCACGGCAGGCAATCTATCTTTAAATAGAAACGTGGACTTTCTCTATACGCTTCTTGTTCCTGACCGGGCTCGAACCGTCTTTCCTTGCTTCGATCAACCTGACCTTAAAGCGACCTTCAAATTATCCCTAACTATTCCGTCGGCATGGGCAGCACTAACCAATGCACCCCTCGTTGATTCTGTCGTTGCTGCTGATACAAAGACTTTGAATTTTGCGCAGTCAGACACTATTAGCACTTACCTGTTTTCATTCGTTGCCGGAAAATTTAATTCTGTTAGCAAAAACATGGATGGGAGAGCGATGAATTTTTATCATCGTGAAACGGATACCAATAAGATCAATTTCAGCATCGACTCTATTTTTCGTATTCATAAAGACGCTTTAAATTTCGTCGAAGAGTATACGCAGATACAGTATCCTTTTAAAAAGTTCGATTTCGTTGCCATCCCCGATTTTCAATATGGTGGAATGGAACATGTGGGAGCAATTGATTACAAAGCATCGAGTTTGTTCTTAGACTCAGGAGCGACCAAAGACCAGGAAAATGCACGCACAAATTTAATTGCACATGAAACATCACATATGTGGTTTGGAGATTTGGTGACAATGCAATGGTTCAATGACGTTTGGATGAAGGAGGTGTTTGCAAACTTCATGGCAGATAAAGCTAGCCAGGTAAGCCAGGCAAATAACAATTATGACCTCAAGTTGCTGATTGATCATTTTCCTGCCGCGTATGGTGTAGACAGAACCTTGGGAGCTAATACTATCCGCCAACCGTTATTGAATTTGCAGGAGGCAGGCACGTTGTACGGCAACATTATTTATCACAAGGCGCCAATAATGATGCGGCAATTAGAACGGTTGATGGGGAAAGATGCGTTCAGAGATGGACTGCGTGAGTATTTATCCCGGTATCAATTCGGTAATGCCACCTGGCCTGACTTGATCAGCATCTTAGATCAGCATACTACTGCTGACCTTAACAAGTGGAATAAAGTATGGGTAAATAAAGCCGGCCGTCCTGCGATAAATTATAGTTTAGAAACAAGCAATGGTTACATTTCAAAACTTACTATTAGCCAGCAAGGAGAATACTCACCGGAATTAATCTTACCTCAACTCTTTGAGATCGCTTTGGTTTATCCCGATAAAATAGAGGAATATACAGTTGAGTTAGACAAACCTCAAATGGTATTAAAAGCTGTAGAAGGCAAGCAGGCACCGTTGCACATACTTTTTAATTCGTCGGGACAAGGATATGGTTTGTTTCCTATAGATAAGAAGATGTTACTTCATTTATCAACATTGAAAAGTCCGGTGATGAGGGCAACAGCTTTTATCAATCTGTATGAAAACATGCTGTCTGGAAAAGGGGTGAAACCAATACAGATGCTGGATTTCTGCACAACACAAATGCCCGGGGAGTCTGAAGAGCTTAATCTAAGGTTGATCACAAATTATATCAGCGATATTTTCTGGCGATTGATTACGCCCTTTAAAAGGGTAGAAATAGCCAAGGGTCTTGAAGCAAAACTATGGGATGCAATGAATGCAGAGACGGCCGCTAATAAAAAAAAATTGCTGTTCAAAACTTTTCAAAGTATTGCATTAACAAAACCAGCCAAAGACACTTTATACGAAGTGTGCCTGGTTACAATCCGAAGTTGAAAGCAAAAATTCTGCAGGCTACTGATCCTTTATTTAGGGCTGAAAAACTTGTTTCTCAGAAATGATCTTTCTAAGCTTAGAAAAGACTTCTGATGGCAGTTAAGACCTTTTTCGGTCACTTTTTTGTTTAAGTCAATTTCAACAGGTCTTTCCAAAGACCCATGTATTTCTTCCGGTACTTCGCATCGTCTTCCGCTTCAATTAATAGGACCGCTCTAGCCTTCAACTTATCATTACTTAGTCTGTCATAAATTTTTCTAAAGACTTCTAAAATATCATAGCGAATTAAAGTGCCATTCTTTTCGTTGACGCACTCGTTATAGCGAGCCGTTAAACTCTCCACTACTTTCGTTTCCAAATCTTTACTAACAATGGCAATTTTCCAAAGGCTTTGCAGGGAGTGTCTTGCAGTTACGAACTTATCATCCTTTGTTACAACCAATAGCTGTTCAAAATCTTTTAGCATTCGCTGTTTCGGGTCGCTTTTCGCCAGGTTGCTCAATACTTGCACACCAATCGTGCGTTGGTGATTGTCTCCTGTTCTTGTGAGATCTAATAAATCGTCCCAAACTTCGTACGCCCAATTGACCTTTTCCCGGGTTTGAGTCATTATAAATTCAAAAGAAGCATAACGTAGATGGGCGTCTTTGCTACGAAGGTTAGCGAAGTGTTGGGCGATGATCTCTTCCATATTGAAGATTTTATTATGTTTCAAAATTCCAACAGAAGTGTTTGCCGTTGCAATAAAAACGAGGTTAGCCTAAACTAAAGTGGTTCGATGGCGTCACGCGGTACAATATTTTCTTTAGTCAATTAGAGAAAAAGGTAATAAAAAAATGCAAAAGACAATACACAACGCGGTGAATGTTGAGGTTATAGACGAGGAGTTTTACATGCCGCAGTTAGACAGGAACCGCCGGATTTGGGTGTACAAGCCTAGCGGATATTATCAAACGGATAAAAGCTACCCGGTTGTGTACATGCACGATGGGCAAAACCTTTTTGATGAAGCGATTGCATTTGGTGAGGAGTGGGGAGTGGATGATACACTTAACAGCATGCTGGCAGAATGTATAATTGTGGGCATTGACAATAGTGAAAGCAGGATGACGGAATACAATTTTAACGATCATGAAGAGTACGGAACAGGTGAGGGAAGAAAGTATATTGAGTTTATTGCTGAAACGCTGAAGCCTGTGATTGACCTTAATTTTAGAACCAGGCCGGACAGATACCACACACAAATTGCGGGCAGTAGTATGGGTGGATTGATCTCTTTGTATGGTGCTATGTACTATCCAAAAACATTTGGCGGGGCTGGTGTGTTTTCTCCATCCTTATGGTTGGTGCCTCAAGCTAAGAGCGAACTGGAAACTATAGCAGCGGCAAATAAAAAATACCCCCAGCGATTCTATTTCTATGGTGGGGCAAAAGAAGGCGAAAATATGGTAGGTCATATTAATACAATAGCCGAGATGTTGAAGAAATATCCTTTGTACGAAGTTGATGTTGAAGTCGACCCGGAAGGGGAGCACCACGAATATCATTGGCGAAACAAATTCGCAGACTATTATAATTGGCTTGCCAGCGGAGTGATGCCAAAGGAAAAATAACAATCTATTGAGGATGAAACCTACTAATCATAGGTATCACTTCGAGTAGGAATCGGTAGTACAAGTGTGCGACGCAACAAAGTCTAATAGTAGTACTTAAGCTTAGTACCTAAAAATCCTCATCCTTAGTATTGATGATTCTGATGGCTTTTTATTAAATCTAGTAAATGGTCTAAGTTCCGGACGGGTACAAATCGGGCGGCTCGTTACGCAGTTTTATGTCTATAGGGTGTAGCGCGTTTGTATAATCAATAAAAATGAACGCATCATATCTTTTGGGGATTACCGAAGGAACAAAGTAAGGAAACTGACCTTCATCGGGATGGTAGACGACACCAATAGCACGATGGCCGATTGACTTTTTAAAGAACTTTATTTCACTAATGTCTTTCGACAGAATGATTTTGTTGGTGCCACCAAGTTTGTGCAAGATTTCTTCCCAACTACCTTGTTCGGCTTTTGGCACTTCCATTTTTTTAATAGGCTTACCCCAGGCTTCCGCTGCAATCACTGTCCCCTGGTAGGTTCCGCTACCAATAATAAAAACGTTATTGTCACCAAATTCTTTCCTTACCAACTGGCCAACATTCACTTCTCCATTTTGAGCCATGTTGGTATAACGCGCGTCGCCGACATGCGTGTTGTGTTCCCAAACAATCGCCTTAGTATCGGGACCATGAAAAGCCAGTAGGCGTTTTAGTGTTTCGATCATATGCTTGTCGCGAATATTCCAGGATTCTACTCCATTCGTAACCATTGTACGGTAATAGCGCTCGCCATTTAGTGCCACTAAAGCATTTTGCTCCATCACGAAATCGGACTCATTTTTTGTTGGTTTGTCTTCGGTAAGCTTTTTAATCGATTGCCAAAATCGGGTTGTTTCTACCCGGCAATCATCTTCCATCTTAGCAACCGCCATTGCATATTGCTCGGCATCTGCATTAAAAGGTTTAAAGCAGGCATGTACTTTATTTGCTGCCTTCGTTACAGATGGTTCTGCGCCTTTCAGGTACGGCATTACTTCGCTCATTGACTCCCATAAGCAATAAACGTCAAGTCCAAAAAAGCCGACTTTCTCTGCTGCAGGTTTCGACTGGTTGTAATTGTTCAGCCAGGTAACCAATGAAGCAATTTCATAATTTCCCCACATCCATGTCGGCCAGCGATTGTATTCTTTTAAAAGTTCTACAGCAGAGGCACTGTCTTTTTTACCGCCTTTAATAAAATTATTTACACGGTACGAGTCAGCCCATTCACTTTCAGAGGCAATAAAATCAAATCCTTTTTCCTGTATTAATCTTTTAGAAATTGCAGTCCGCCAGGTGTAAAATTCTGATGTGCCATGTGTAGCCTCGCCTAACAAAACGACCTTTGCATTGCCGATCTGTTCCATTATTACATCAAGGTCTTTCTCATTCCTTAAGGGATGGTTTGGTATGGTTAAACGAACGGAGTCTTTGCTATCTCCTGATGCGTAACTATATATCTGGTTGCTATCTTTTGCAGCTACGACAGTAACTTCCTCGTTGTGATTTGCCTTGGGCTTACATGAAAAAAACACGCTGGTTAAGCTAAGAACGAACACTAACATTTCACAGTGACTACAAAGTGTCTTTGCCATATTGCCTTTTTATCAAATGTTACAATTAAAGGGCCAAGAGGACGTTTGGCATGGGCAATTCGAGCTGATAGGAAGGTGCGAATACTTTGTAAGTTTTGTTGGGTTCTTTGTTGGCCCGGCTGAATAACTCTCGTCAGCTTTTCTTGCGTCGCACTCTTCAACTGCTATCATTCTATTCAGCAACGGCAGTTTTCTTATTTAAGAAGGTTTCAATTTCGGGCTTGTGCTTAGTAATCAACTTCATACATTTCAGCTTAAGAAAAAATGAATACTTTTAGCTCATTCTTAGTTCCCATTAAACTCCGTTTGAAACCCTCATTATGGAAGGTATCGTAAACTGTATCGCTTACTGTGAAGGTCGTCGTGTCGCTAACATCGACATTGCCAAAATCCGCGAGACATTACTGCACAAAGACACCTTTGTTTGGGTCGGGCTGCACGAGCCGGGAGAGGAGTTGCTAAAGTCTATACAGGAAGAGTTCGATTTGCACGACCTGGCCATTGAAGACGCACACAACGCCCATCAGCGACCCAAACTGGAGTTGTATGGAGAAACGATGTTTATTGTTTTGCGCACTGCACAAATCAATTCAATCAATCATCATATTGATTTTGGTGAGACGCATTTTTTTGTCGGAGATAACTTCATCGTCACCGTTCGCCATGGTTCATCGCTTTCTTATAAAGATGTACGGGCACGGTGTGAAAACACGCCGGAGTTATTAGGCAAAGGTCCCGCGTTCGCGTTATATGCTGTAATGGATTCTATCGTTGACCAATACTTCCCGGTAATTGAAACACTTGAACAAAAACTACTTGATGTAGAAGAGGAAATCTTTGGTAAAAAACCTACCCGCGGCACTACGCAAAGGATTTATGAACTGAAGCGGGAACTATTGGAAGTAAAGCGGGTCATTACTCCCTTAATAGATATCTGCAATCGACTGATGCGTTTCGATATTAAAAGAGTTCCGGATGATACTCGTCCTTACTTCCGCGATGTATATGATCACGCAGTAAGAATAAATGAAATGCTGGACAACACCCGCGACCTTGTTACCGCTGCGTTGGAAGCTAATTTCTCACTTACATCCATCTCGCAAAGTGAAGTATCTAAAAAGTTTGCCGGATGGGCTGCCATCATCGGCGTACCTACTATGATTGCGGGCATCTATGGTATGAACTTCGAGGCAATGCCCGAACTGCACTGGCACTACGCGTATCCCGTGGTATTGGCCGTAACCTTTGTGCTCTGTATAGTTTTATATATTTTCTTTAAACGCTCGGGGTGGCTGTAGAGTATAAACACTTTGTTCAGCCAATCTTACAAATAGCTCAACCACCACTGTTGATGCGTCATCTTATAGTGATTAAACCACTTCGCAGGCAAGTAAAGTACCGCTACTACTGATAACCAGATTAAATAAACGATAGGCAGACCATAGCCAAAATTTACAGGCCTGAATGCGAAAGGACTTCGGGGATCAAAAATCTGTGCGGACGAATGTCCTGTAGCATAAAATAGTATAACGAGCAGTGTATGTAAAATATAGAAATGCAGAATGTAGTAAAAGAAGGGAACACGGCCATAAACACTCGCAACTCTGGTAAGGGAGGATTGAAAGCTTTCAAAAAAGGCAAGTAATAGTATAGAGGGACCAATCGTCATACAGGTATACTGTAAAGACGGTGGATATTTACTTGTATCAAAAAAAGAGAAGATAGAATGTTCTCCGGGTTTCCATAAACCGGGATCGCCGTAAACACGAGTAAAACGCAGGACAATAAAAAGAATAATAGCAGCCGAGCCTGTTACTAGTAGCAATTTCTTTCGACGCTCCGCAGGGAAATCTTTCTTAAACCAAGGACCGATACTATATCCAAGAAACATTAAACCCGTCCATGGAAGAATGGCATAGAAGGCGCCGATGACGTGGTTTTTATCAATAGGAAATACCGCACCACGAGTCGTCATTAAAAGGGTAGTGATAACAGTTGTTACACCTGTTTTTGGAAGCGCGATGTAATCAAAAACGTTGTGAGCGAACACCAGTAATAAACCAATCGCCAGTATGACTTTGTAAGATGTCCTTACAAACAAACCCAGAAGGACCATACTAAATCCGATTGCCCATATTACCTGAAGTATAATAAAGTTGTAAAAAGGATTGAAAGTAAGCCCAAATGTTACCAAGGTTACTTCAACAATAATAAGCCACAGTCCTCTTTTCAACAGGAATGAACTTGCTTCATTCGTTGTTTTATTCTTCGAAGAAAGATATGCAGAAAGTCCGGAAAGAAATACAAATGTGGAAGCGCAATAATGAGTAATCCATCTTGTAAAGTACAACATGGGGGTGGTGGTTGCGGGGTCTAACGGGTCTGCCGTCATTGCAGTATTATGAAAAAAATCGCGGGTATGATCAAGCGCCATGATGATCATGACAAGACCTCTCAAAATGTCTATACTCACAATGCGGTTAGTAGTTGCAGACTTCATTAAAGGAAGATATAATTTTAAGAGGAATTCTCAGAGTCATGCAATTTTAAATCGAATTGTCAATTAGAGGTGTATTATCAAACAGCTGCACTTTCCTATCCGATAATATAAATTTCCTTTTAGAGTTGCGTTAGAACGCGTCTGCATTTCGTTCGCAATAGAATGTTCTAACAACCTTAGTTCCGTTATTGCAATTGTAGAAGGAAGTTGTTAATATTATATAACATCTATATATAATGGTTTGATCCATTTAGCCCACCCGTTTCCCTTTAAAAAATTTTTTCAACTAAATCCACAATTTATGAAACTGAAATTTTCTCTTTTTTATGCACTGTGCATGATTTTCACTCTTGGTCTGATTGCCCAACCACCCGTCTCCGTTCCTTTTCAACAGTACAATGGAGAACCAGGAATTAGGAGAAGCATATCGCAATTGCTAGCCTCTCCGCCTGATCCAATAGCATTGGAAGCGAGAAACCTGTTAAGTCTAAAAAAACCAGAATTCAACATGGTCGAGTTTAGAGGTTTTCAGGAAAAAATAGAGGCCAATCGCTCAAGAACAGAAAGCGCTAATGAAGAAGGTGACGACGATGACATAACGACCAAGCAATCGTCATCGGAAGCATTGGTACTACCAGGCAAAAACCC
Source organism: Segetibacter aerophilus (assembly GCF_007991655.1). GTDB lineage: Bacteria > Bacteroidota > Bacteroidia > Chitinophagales > Chitinophagaceae > Segetibacter > Segetibacter aerophilus. The sequence continues at coordinate 4,719 of NZ_BJYT01000024.1, read as the reverse complement.
GTTCAACATCTGGTCGAACTTTCTAGCATCAAACCTTGATGAAGCGCACAGTTGGCCGCCCGATCCTAACGGGGATGTTGGACCAAGCCAGGTTGTTGCGTTAATGAACGCAGGAATTAAAGTATTTGAGAAAAGAAGCGTTACTGATGCTCCTTTAGTGACTCCCAAAGGCATCCATAATACGCCTGCGCCTTCTACTTTATTCATTACGCTCGACCAATTTTTTGCTCCCTTAATACGTCCGGGAGCTTACACTTCAGATCCTCATGTCCGCTATGACCGGTTGACAAAACGCTGGTTTGTTGTAGCGATCGAGGTTAATCCATCCTTTTCAAACAACTTTGTTTTGCTAGCGGTAAGTGATGGAGAAAGAATTACAAATGTATCAAGTTTCATTTATTATCGGTTTCCTTCTGCTTTAATTGCCTTTAATCCTGCTACTCCATTTGCCCCTTTCCTTGATTATCCGATGCTGGGAGTTGATAAAAATGCAGTCTTAATAGGCGGTAATGATTTTTTCATAAATAATTTCGGTGGCGTTGACTCTCTCTACTTTGTTGGTTACGCTTTAAATAAAAGAAGGCTTCTACAAGGGCAATTAACTTTATATGCTATTAAGTTTGGGGCAGAAACTCCAACAGGTGGAAGCGGTATTATTATTCCACAAGGCGTTCATAACGACGACCCTTTGGCAACAAGAAGTTTTTTTGCGGGAATAAACTTTCAATCTAATGCTATTTTATTAGCCGGATTAAATTTCAATGCAAATAGTCAGCTTACTAGTATAACCCAGTACACTGTACCTGTAGAGCATTTTCAGTTTCCAAGAGATGTTACTGCCCCCGGAAGCCCAATGCCAATTGACCCATTAGATACAAGGCTGCTTGCCGCCGCCATTTATAAGAACAAGCTGACTGGTAAAAGCAGTTTATGGACGTCGCATGTCATTGGAGTAAACCAAGCTGGACATTATGTTCCAGATAACTTGTTTGTAAATGAGGCTCGCACTGCGTCGCGATGGTACGAAATTGATAATATTTATACAAGTCCTGGTCTAAATCAATTAGGAACAGTCTATGATCCTACCACCCCGAGCGGCAGAAGGGCCATGAATTATTTCAATTCAAGTATTGCAGCAAATGGACAAGGGCATGGAGCATTAGGAGGAACCCAAGCCGCATTTAATAGATATTTAAATGTGTTTGTAGCAGGGCGATCGAATATGGATGCACCAGGAACGCTGGCAAATCCGGAAAGAGCTACAAATGCTCATGCTATTTACGCCCCCCATTTTGAAGGATACGGGTATATTGGGCGTTGGGGAGACTACAGCCAGACTGTTGTAGATCCGATAGACGATCAAACGATATGGACCTTCCAGGAATATGCTAACGCCGATGACAGTTATGGCGTAAGGGCCGTTCAGCTGAAAGCTCCACCTCCCGCAACGCCTCTTCCGTTGGCGCCGTTGAGTAATAAGAATAATAGCGCCGTTGTTATTGAAGGATTATCAGTGGACAATTCTGGTTTTTTTGATCCTGGCGCTGATGTCGGAGGTCCGGGATACAATAGACTTACAGTAAAATCAACGGGAAACATTATTGTTACCAATCTCAAGTTTATTAGTCCTACAAAAATTTCCTTCACCCTTAGTACCAAAAATAAACCGGCCGGAAAGTATACTTTGATAATTACTAACCCTGATGGACAATTTGTAGTTGTAGAATTTAAAATTGTGAAAGATGTTTCAACAACACAAACGTCAAGCAGTTCAACCGGTCTTACACAAGCAGGAATAGAAAAATTGCAACAAGATTTTGTAAAAGCTAGTAGCGTTTTTCCAAATCCAACCGAAAACGATGTAACTGTCCGGATCGATGCGGCAAAAAATTATAAGGGCAAAATTGTTGTGCTTGATTTAAGTGGCAAGCGTTTGTCTGAGCGAAATTACAGCTTCACAAAAGGTAATAATCAATCTCAGGTTTCTTTGGCAGGCTATACTAAAGGCGCTTACATAATTGCTGTGTTTAATTCCGAAAACCTTTTAGTTGCACACTATAAAGTCGTGAAAAATTAAGAAGGTGGATTGTTTAAGCTTTTTCAGCTCTTAACAACCCAGTCCGTGGCAAAACAAAGAGGCTGTCTCAAAACTTGAGGCAGCCTCTTTGTTCAATAGACACTCGGATTATTCTTTGAAAAAAGATATGCAGAAAGTCCAGAAAGAAATACAAACGTAGGAGCGCAATAATGATTCATCTTTCGGAGTAGAAGATGGGCTAGTGGTTGTAGTTACAGGCTGATTCCAGGAACTTGAGCGAAGCAGTTTCTTATATAATCAATATAAAGTTGCCTGTCAGCAAAACATATAATCTCAAGACAAAAGCTCAAGACAGCTCATTTCTCCTTTTAAAAAAACCCCTTATAAAACCTTTAAAGCTGCGTTTATATTTTCTTCCATGTTTTCTACTATTGATTAAACATTTCTTGCTGAAAATCTTCTTTGCTACCCAATAAAAATAAAAAGATTTACGTTTTAACCGCTAAAACTAACATGCAAGAAAGTCGTTCCTATCGCCTGGCCTTTTATGGGTCGGGAAGTGAGTATTTTAAAATACTTATCGTAAATACAATCCTCAGCATTTTAACTCTTGGTCTATATTATCCTTGGGCAAAAGAAAAGAAACTGAAATACCTCTATAGCAAGAACACTTTTGATGAAACCCCTTTTGTATTCTCTGGTACAGGTAAAGAAATGTTTAAAGGCTTTATTAAGGCGGTTGGCATTTTTGTACTGATTTATGGTATCGTTTTGTACCTCGCCTTAAATGGTCATGTAGCAGCTGGCCTGATCTTCTTCTATGCTGCATTTATAGCCATCATACCTATCGCCCTTCATGGAGCTTACAAGTATAGAATGGCTAAAACAAGCTGGAAAGGAATTCGATTTGGATACAATGGGGATCGTAAGGAGCTAGTGGGGATATTCGTAAAAGGGATATTGCTTACGATTGTCACACTAGGTATTTACGGAGCATGGTTCTCAATGAATATTCGCCGTTACATCTTATCAAACATTAGCGCAGGTAATGCACGCTTTGTGTATACTGGCCAGGGCAATGACTATTTCTGGCTGAATGTAAAAGGGTACATTCTAACCATACTTACATTAGGCATTTACATGTTTTGGTGGCAAAAAGATCAGTTTGAATTCCTGGTAAATAACATGCGACTTGAGCAAGAAGAGGACGTTGTATTTTTTAATTCTAAGGCAACAGGGGCAGGGTTTGCAGGACTTATGATTGTAAATTTGTTAATCCTTGTTTTTACGCTGGGATTAGGTTTTGCATGGGTTGTCACAAGGAGCATGAGTTTTATTATGAACAATATCGAGGCGTCCGGTTACTATTCACTCGAGTCGTTGCAACAGTCGCAGCAAGACTACAGCGATGCAACTGCTGATGATATGGCCGATATACTTGACCTTGGAATAGTGTAGATGGAAAACGAAAAAATGTTTTATTACGATGGAACAAGTACCCGCCCTTCAGAAGTGCGGGTACTTGTTTTTCAGGGGCAAGCGCATTTGCGTAAAGATGAAGATCCTGCGTTCAATGAAGCTTTTCCACTCGGCGCCGCAAATTTAAACCACATTGGAAACACACAGTACCTGTATTTTGATAAGGCAGGTTTAAAGTACCTGCAATACGATGCTAATCATCCTTTGGCCTCAGCAATTAGCAATGAACTAGAAAAAAATAAAGGCAACTGGGGCCAAAGGCTGATGAAGCAGCGCGTGATTGTTTTGTTGTTGATTGTAGTCACGCTCGGAGCAGGTCTTTACCTTATTACTGTCAACCTTATTCCCTTCATTGGCATGCGGGTAATAGGAGTGGAGCAGGAAATAAAAATAGGTGATAAGCTTAAAGAGATAACACTGAAAGAAGCCCCTGTTTTTGGTGACAGCCTTGATTCATCCGCGAGCCAACTCTTACAAAAATTTGCTGATCAACTTCGTTTAAGTAGTAAGTATCCTATAAGGGTTACTTTCATTAATAGCGATTTGGTTAATGCTTATGCATTGCCGGGCGGAAACATAGTAGTGTATCGGGGCATTCTTGAAAAAATAAAAACGGGCGAGGAATTGGCGGCTTTGCTAGCGCACGAGAGCAGTCACATCAATGAACGTCATTCACTTCGTTCGCTACTAAGAAGCGCGGCAAATGGTATTATCATTTCAATCGTTTTTGGCGACGCCAGTGGTATTTCCGGGGCAGTTGTCAGTAATGCGGAAACGCTAAACGGCCTAAAATATTCCCGCTCTCTCGAGGCTGAAGCTGATGAAAAAGGAATGGACCTTTTGCGGGCAAATGAGGTAAACGTCGATGGTATGAAACAACTAATGCAAATGCTGCAGAAAGAAGATAAACTTCCGGGCCAACTTGCGTTTATTAGCACACATCCATTAACCAAAGAACGAGTTGCTGCTACTGAAAGCTATTTATCTAAACATCGCGAAACATTCCAGAAAAGAGCCGATCTCGAACAAGCTTTTAGAGACCTAAAAGGCAAATTGAAGAAATGGTAATTCCTTATTAAAAAGGGTAAAACTGTTTTGGTTTGGTTTCAAGCATTCGTCCATCATTCAACATCGTTGTGTCACTCACTTGTACTTGTTTAACAGGCATCTTTTCTATTTCATTTTCTATTTATCATTTTTTG
>NZ_BJYT01000023.1 GCF_007991655.1 Segetibacter aerophilus | reverse complement strand
AGTCGCGTTGCAAGAACGAAGCCTAGCGGCTTGAGCTTTTGACTTTAGTTGAAACACAGTATGAAAAAATGAGCCTCCTCATCACGTCTACTTCAAATTGCTTTCTAAAAATTTAAAAAGCCTTTGCCTAATCCAATCTGCATCAAACATTTCTCCATAATGCGGGGCGTTTGGAACTACGATTAATTCATTTTTTACACCTGTAAGAGTCAACCAACTACTTAATAACTTGGACTGTGTATTCGGAACAGACTCATCCTTTTCGCCCTGCACAATAAAAAAAGGCGGATCGTCTTTGTCAATATAGGTAACCGGACTTGCACGCTTTGCAAGATCAGGTCGATCGATAGGCGTAGCACCCAAAAGTATGGCTACTGGATTTCGGGCATTATTAATAGAAGTATCCGGATTATTAAAAATTGCAATAAAATCAGAAGGGCCATAAAAATCAAGTACGCATTTTATTTTGAACTGGCCTTTTGATCCAGATGGATGAAAGGCACCAACGTTATTGTTGTTAGAAAGGGCGAGCAATGAAGCCAGGTGACCGCCGGCAGAAAATCCAATTAGGGCGATACGATTTTTGTCAAGCTTAAATTTAGCAGCATTTTTATAAAGAAAATCAAGAGCCTGGTTACAATCTTGAATCTGGGCGGGAAAAGGTGCAGTAGTGCTATACCTGTAATCAATAGATGCAAGCGCATAACCATTATCTAAAAAACCCTTAATCGTGTTTTTCATGTAACTCATGTCGGCGTACTTATCATTTAACATCCACGCACCACCATGAACCCAGACGATCAATGGAGTATTAGCTTTTGCATTGGCAGGAAGGTAAATATCGAGTAGGTGTTTTTGCAATGTATCGCCAGCATAGGCGATGTTGCTATGAGTAATGGTTCCGGCAGGAAAGATCTGTTCAATACGTGCGGGTGTTTGACCGCGGACCGTGTTAAGCGACACGCTTAAAATTATAAATAGAACCAAAGTTTTCAAGCAGTTTGTTTTCATTAAGCGTAGTTATTTACATCCAGCCAATTCGATGTTTTTAATTCCTAATTCCTAATTGCTAATTAAAGAATTTCTAATCAGGCTACCACCCAATTCCATAATCCTCTCCATTATTACTCGATCCACCCCAAAAACTACCATGTTTCCAATCGAAGTAAATCGCATTGATCGGTCCACTTGTTCGGTCTTCGAAAGTCATAATGTAGCCCATCTTCTGTAACTCGTTTCGTATTGCTTCCGGTGTATTAATGTGGAGCAAAATGTTTCCTGGTCTTGGCTTACGATCATCGTTTTTCATTCCACCCAACGACAGCCATAACTGATTTGTATTTATGTTAGCCGCTTCTGTTGCCTGCTGAACTGTCATTCCAAACTCTGCAACATTTAGAAAAAATTGCAAGAGGTTTTGATCCTGGGTGTCACCGCCTTGTACAGCAAATGATAAGTAAGGCTTGCCATCTTTTAACGCCATTGTCGGTGTCAAAGTAACTCTTGGCCGTTTTCCCGGTTCAACAACATTGAAAGGATTTAGAGTGGAGTCGAGGACAAAGCTTTGCATTCTTTGGCTCATACCTACTCCTGTGTTTCCGGCGATGCAAGCAGGCAACCATCCGCCGCTTGGTGTAATTGAGACAACCCAACCTTCTTTATCCGCCGCCTCTACACTGGTTGTGCCCATCCATAATTTCTCATGATATTCAGTCATACCCAGAGTATTACGAAGGTCATGTGTTGGAGCAAAGTTTCGTTTCGATGTATCAGGTTCAAAGCCCCTGCTTTTAAGCAATTGAACAAAAGGGTTCGTTTTTCCTTCAAAGGGATAAGGATCACCGGGACCAATACCCGGATTATTCTTGTCGAACGTAATAAGTGAAGCGCGTTGTTTCGCATAGTCCTTACTCAGCAATCCTTTAATTGGTTCTGCGGGTGGAAAGCGTGGATCTCCATAATAAAAATCGCGGTCAGCAAAAGCAAGACTCATTGTTTGGTAGATCGTATGAATATATTTCGGGCTATTGTAACCCATGCTTTTTAGATCGAAGTTTTCAAGTATGTTCAGCGATTGCAACAGCATAGGTCCTTGAGTCCATTGTTGCAGTTTATATACATCTATGCCTTTGTAATTTACTTTTAATGGTTCCTCTTCAACCGGTTTCCATTTTGCCAAATCCTGCATAGTAATTAATCCACCTTGCTCTTTACTTCCTCGAACAAACTCCTGGGCAATGTCTCCTTTGTAGAAGCGATCAAAGGCCGCCATGATAGCATCTTTTCGAGTCTTTCCTTTTTTCAGTGCCATTCTCTCGGCTTCCACCATCTTAGTTAGGGTTTGCAAGAGATCTTTTTGCACAAAGATTTCACCGGCTTCAGGCGCTTCCCTTTTTTCGCCTGTATGTGTTAGAAAGATCTTTTTGCTGTAAGCCCATTGTTTGATTGAGTCCTTATATTTTTCAATGCTGTTGGCTGTCTGTGCTTCTATTGGATAACCCGCCGCAAGTTGCATTGCGGGAGCCAGTACTTGAGCAAGGCTCATAGTTCCATAGTTTGCGAGCATATAACAAATGCCACCGGGAGTGCCTGGTGTTGTGGCAGCCAAAGGACCATACTCAGGTGGAAAGTTGTATCCCTTGCTTTTAAAAAAATCAACTGTAGCTCCGGTTGGAGCAACACCCATAGCATTGATAGCAATAACTTTTTTTGTCTTTGGATTGTAGATCAGCGCTTGTGTTTCTCCGCCCCAACTCAACACATCCCACATGGTACAAGTTGATGCAAGCATAGCGCACGCCGCATCAACGGCGTTACCACCTTTTGAAAAAATCATTGCGCCAGCGGTAGCAGCTAGAGGCTTACCTGTTATAGCCATCCAGTTTTTACCGTGAAGTGGTGGCTTCTGCGTTGTCTGAGCAATCGCAGGAATTGCACAAGTTGCCAGAAGTGCCGCTATCAAAAAAAATTTCATAACCAAAAATTGATGCTTTAAAGGTAATGGTAAGCGATCATTGCTTGCAGCCGCTTTCGACACCTTTTTTGCAAGTCAAATCAATTCATGTTAAAGCTCAAGCCGCTGGGCTTCGTTCTTGCAACGTGACT
>NZ_BJYT01000022.1 GCF_007991655.1 Segetibacter aerophilus | reverse complement strand
AGTCACGTTGCAAGAACGGGCCCAGCGGCTTGAGCTGTGATAAGAAATCGAGACTGTTTTAATAAATAGGAATTGCAATTGGTATTCGATGGACGCCATAAAAAGATAACGTACAAGTGAGTGACACAATCGGAGCTCAAAAAAGAACAAATGCCCGTTCAATAGAATCAACCTTTTTAGATTAAAAGTTGAAATCGACAGAATAAACCAAGTTTTATAAATCAGGATATAAAGCCTGTAAAACGTACATAAGCTATATGACTGTTGCACTTTTTATTCCTTGTTATGTTAATCAGTTTTACCCTGAAGCAGCAAAAGCCACATTGCAGTTGCTGAAAAAATTAGGGGTAAATGTTGTCTATCCGCCGAAGCAAACCTGTTGCGGACAGCCAATGGCCAACTCTGGATTCGAACATCTTTCCCAAGGTTGTAATGATCTTTTTATAGACAATTTTTCCGGATTTGATTATATCGTTGCTCCGTCGGCAAGTTGCGTTTTGCATGTGAAGGATCATCTTCATTCGGATAAAGATGAAAAGCAGGCTGAAAACATTAGAACCAGGGTGTATGAATTGGTAGAATTTCTTACAGACATTCTTAAAGTTGAAAAGCTGGATGCTGTGTTCCCGCACAAAGTTGGAATTCATCATAGTTGCCACGGATTGCGAGGCCTTCATCTGGCACAAATGAGCGAATTGAATGCAGCTCCATATTCTAAGCCGCAAAAATTATTAGACATGGTGCAGGGTCTTGAAACGGTGAAGCTTGACCGGGCAGATGAATGCTGCGGCTTCGGTGGAACTTTTTGCGTTGCAGAAGAGGCCGTATCAGTAAAGATGGGAAAAGACAGGGTTACGGATCATACAAAGAATGGCGCTGAATACATTACCTCGTCAGACCTCTCTTGCCTCATGCACCTTGAAGGAATTCTACACAGAAATAAGAGTGCAGTTAAAGTAGTACACATCGCCGAAATTTTAAACGCTACAGTATGAAGCAAAACGGATTAAAAGATCATGCAGCCTTAGCAGAAGAATTTATAAAAGACGAAGAGCACGTAAACTGGCACGATGGTGCGCTATGGTATATCAGGGAGAAACGCGACATCGCCTCGAAGCAGATTCCTGAATGGGAGCAGCTACGTGAAACCGCCTCTGCGATTAAAAGCAATGTAATTTCAAACCTGCACGATTACCTTGTTCAGTTTGAAGCAAACCTTAAAAAAAATGGTGTCATCGTTCATTGGGCAGCAGATGCCGAAGAGCACAACCAGATTGTGTATTCAATTTTGAAGGCGAAAGAGATAAAGCAGATGGTAAAGAGTAAGTCGATGCTTACTGAAGAATGCCAGCTAAATGAATACCTCGAAGAACGTGGGATCGAAGTCGTAAATTCAGACTTGGGCGAATACATACAACAGATAGACAATGAGCCCCCAAGCCATATTGTGTTGCCATGTATTCACAAGCGAAAGGAAGAAATTGGCGAGCTTTTTCACGAACACCTTGGGACAGAAAAAGGCTTGTCTGATCCGACATTACTTACAAGGGTTGCACGAAAACATTTGCGAAATGTATTTGTAAGCCGACGTGCTGCATTAACCGGGGTAAACTTTGCAGTGGCAGAAACCGGCGAATTTGTGGTGTGTACCAACGAAGGAAACGCAGATATGGGGGCACATTTATCAGAAGTGCAAATTGCGTCGATGGGCCTTGAAAAAATAGTTCCTCAAAAAAAGCATTTAGGTGTTTTTTTAAGATTGCTTGCCCGTAGTGCAACTGGTCAGCCGATTACCATTTATTCAAGTCATTACAAGAAACCGCGCAAGGGTCAGGAAATGCATTTGATTTTGGTCGACGCAGGAAGAACGCGACAGTTGGGTCGTCCTGATTTTAGAGACTCTCTCAAATGCATCAAATGCGGTGCATGCATGAATACTTGCCCTGTCTACCGTAAAAGTGGTGGCCTCAGTTATCACAATACGATTTCGGGCCCTATCGGCGCTATCCTCGCTCCGAACCTCGATATGAAAAAGCATGCTGATCTTCCATATGCCTCTACGCTTTGCGGTTCGTGCTCCAATGTTTGTCCGGTAAAAATAAATATTCACGAACAGTTATATAAATGGCGGCAGGTGATTGTAAAGGAAGGCTATGCAGCCAATACAAAAGCCCTAGGCATGAAAGCTATGGCGTGGACCTTATCTTCTCCCGGAACATTTACAACTGCGGGTAAGGCGGGCCGCTGGTTCTTACACAACATTCCGTTTGTCGTTAATAATAAGTTCAACCCATGGTATAAACAACGTGAGATGCCAGAGGGGCAAAAGGAGTCGTTTGGTGAATGGTATGAGAAGAATGAGAAGCCCCGGCCCTAAAGGGAGAAGAGAGAATTAGGCGATTGCGACTTTGGAAGTTATGAGATATTAAAGGGAAACTTTTTTGCTAACCAACCAATTGAACTCTATTTAACATCGTTGCGTCGCACACTTATACAATATTACTTGCTTAAACAGATCGGACCACCTTCGCACCTATTATGAACACAAGAGAAAAAATACTGGAAGCAGTTTTAAAAAATCAACCTCCAACAACCCCTCTTCCAGACATTAGTATGTTTAAGGGAGACCAAAACAATTTAGCCGAGCAATACATGAAGGTGTTTAAAACCATCGGTGGTTCTGCGTATCATGTGGATGACATAGCTGCTGCTAGAAATCTGATTAAAGAACATTTTGATACTACTAAACGGGTAGTAACAACATTGGCAGAAATGACAGAGATGGCCGAACATCTGTCTCCTGATATCGATCCTCATTCTTACGAAAACATTGAGCTTGCAATCATCAGGGCTCATTTCGGTGTGGCTGAAAATGGCGCTGTTTGGCTTACGGAAGAATTGATGGGACAACGAATTATTCCTTATATCTGTCAGCATCTTGCCGTAGTTATCTCTGAAGATAGTATTGTTCCGACCCTACATGAAGCGTATGAAAAAATCGGTGCCGGAGATTACGGCTTCGGCGGATTTATTGCCGGCCCTTCTAAAACAGCAGATATCGAACAAGCTCTTGTATTGGGTGCACACGGCCCACTCACTATGACGGTATTTATAGTGCGGTAGCAGTTGTCCCGGCAAGGCTTTTGGAAGGTTTGGAACTTTTAACAAGGGTTTTAGTGAAAAGAAAAAAGTATATTTAAATGTTCCAAACCTCGGGTATGAGAATACTACTTTTTACCATCGCAATTCTCGTCCTGCACTCCACTTCAGCACAGAAAAAAATCTTAATTGTTCGGGCAGGCGAAGTACCTTCTGAAGTGCTGCCGCCAGAAGCGATCTATGTTTTCCCAACCTTCAAACCGGGAGCAGTATATATGAGAGACGGCTCTATTTCAACAACAAAACTTAACTATAATATTTTGGTGAACGAAATGCATTTTATCGGGGACAAAGGCGATACACTTGCCATCGCTTTCCCTGAAACCATTAAAAACATCCGTATCGACACAACACTTTTTTTCTACGAAAAGAACTATTTGCAAGTGGTTTACCAGGTTGACTCTTTTAAGATTGCAATCAAGCAAGTGTTCCTGCAATTACCGTATAGAACTCGTGGCGGCTATGATGCACCTTTGGGGGCCGGGTCTATTACGACCTTTGGCACCATTAGTTCCAGCGGAGCAAATGCTAAACTGCAGGTAAAGAAAGACGTGCGAATGGAGAAAGAGATCTCTTATTTTATTAGCGACAAATTCAATCATTTTTTCAAAGCAGATAAAAAAGCCTTTCTAAACATTTTTTCCCTTAAGAAAAATAGCATCGAAATTTATTTAAAGCAGAACAACGTAGATTATTCAAAAGAGAATGATTTGGAAGAGTTGTTGAGATTTTGTGTAACAGCTAATTGATTCTTCGTGCGGGTTTCATTCTTTGATAACATTATTCCTCCCTTTTTCCAATCACGTTAAACAGCCTTCGCACCGTTAAAAGTATTTTTACAACAACAGATCAGCCATGACAAACAACATTACAATTAATCTGGGACTACTTGAATCTTATAGCGATGTGTATACGGCTGAAGTACTTGCAGCTCTTTCTGCACTGGCGCATTTCAACAAGGAGATCAAACAAGCGATGACTGCACGTATACAGCGAAGAGCAGAACGGCGACAACAAAAAAAGAGAATAGCTTTTTTAGATCCGGAAAGTTTTATACCACGAACAAATATAAAGGTGCAGGATGCGCGGGATGGAAAGTTCGAAGGGGCCATTATTCCTCCTGATCTGCAGAGGCAATGGATCCAGGGAACGGGCCCAGCAGCAAAGCCGAATGCACCTGTTGAAAGCAGTATTCGCAATGTAGCTTACGCCTTACTTTCCGGTGCTGATGGATGGATGTTCGATGCTGAAGACGCTTTAGGACAAGTGCAAACAATGTCATTAGACAATCAACGGAATTTGAAATTAGCAATCAGTAAAGATCCGATCTTTCTGCAGGTCGCAGAAGTTGTTGCGGCAGAGATGAACAGGTGGTCAATGAGTTTTTTTGGACAAAGCATTGTCACAGATTGGAGAGAGCAACTTCGCTTTACTACAAAAATATTTCGTGCCCGCGGCCTTCATCTCGATGACCGCCATATGTTGGATGCAGATGGGGTAGCGATGGCGGCCTCTATTGTGGACATGACTTTGTATGTGGTGAATAATTACCAGGCGCTGCAAAATGGAGGTTCTTCAATTGTCTTGTATCTACCTAAGATTCAAACGGCGGGTGAAGCTGCGCTTTGGAATGATATGCTTACGGCTCTTGAAGATCATCTTGGTCTGAATGCCGGAACAATTAAAGTTTATGTACTTGTCGAGCAGCTTGAAGCAACCCATCAGTTAATGGAAATTCGCGCAGCGCTGGGAAAGCATTTTGTCGGTTATAACACCGGACGCTGGGATTATATAAATAGCGTTGCCGACGCTATGGCGTGGGATACAACTTTTATAAATCCCGATATTGAAGCTATAACCATGACCTATGGTTATATGCGCATTTATGAAGATCGTGTTCGTCGTGCAGTAAACACACCTGATCTTAATGGCAACTTTGCACTATGGCAAGGTGGAATGGAGCCAAACATTCCTGTAGGTTCTGAGCAAGGTGTAACTGCAAGTATGAAAAAGGCAGTAGCAGGCGCAGAGCGTGAGCAACGGGAAGGTGCCAGCGGTAAGTGGGTAGCTCATTGGAAAATGGTAAACATTGTAAGACCAGTTTGGGAGAAAGTCGGTCAACCTAATCAACTAGGAAGAGAATTTCCACGATTAACTTATACGCAGCAAGATGCAGATCGACTTATCCTAATTGAACCAGCACCTACAACTATCCGCGGTGCACGAAACCTGTTGAGTGTTGCCATCCAATACGGAAACGCCTTTGGCCAGGGTATGCAGGCAGCGGCTTTAAAACCAGCAGACTTTTTTGGCAATGACGATATTCTATACTTGATGGAGGATATGGCAACCGGCGAAATCAGGTTAAGCATTCTATGGGAATGGGTACACAAAGGAGCACGGCTTTCTGACGATGACGTTCAAACCGGAACTAAAGCTGGAGACATTTTTTCAATGGAATTATTTGAAAGGCTGTTAGAAGAAGAGTATGAAAAATTGTTGCAAGCTGGCAATAAGGATGTATTCGACACTTCCAAAACCACCACCCTTCCAATAGCAAGGGAGATAGCCGTTGCATATATACATAGCGAAGAAAAGCTTCCCTGGTTTATTGATTTACTAAATATCAACCTAAATAATACAAACCTGGAAGTAGCTAAAGAGCGTATCAATTTATATATAGAAACGTTTAAAAAAGACGGCAAGCGCATAACAGAGAATTTGGATACAGTTAAACAATAGCCCGTTGTCTGATTTGGGTTAAGACAAACACAATGTACTTTCACCTTGCAGTATCAACGCCTCTTATTCAAATTTTAAGAATTACTCATTTTGCTAAAACAGCTTCGAAAAGCTTTGAAGTATTCCGACTACACCCATGTAAAGCATAAAAAATACAATTAACCACCCCACTGCTTGCATCCAAATTGGATGCTTATAGGTGCCTACAATTTTTGCTTTTGTTGATGCAATAAGGATGACGGATAATGCTACAGGTAAGATTAATCCATTTACGGCTCCTGCAACGATTAGTAACGCGACGGGATTGCCCAGAGCAACGAAAATAAGTGATGACGCAATAATGAAAAGTGAAATAATAACTCGCTGATTTTTGTCAATAGCGGGATGTAGCGTTTTAAAAAAAGTGACGGATGTATAAGAAGCTCCAACAACTGAGGTGATGGCAGCACACCACATTACAAAACCAAAGAATTTATAGCCAAGGTCACCAGCCGCAATTTGAAAAACTGAACCTGCAGGATTATTGCTGCTTAGTTGACCTCCGTGCGACACTACACCAAGCGCTGCAAAGAATAATACAAACCTCATGACTGATGTGATCAGTATTCCCGTAACGGAACTTCTTGTCACTTGCGGCAAAGAAGCCTGACCGGAGATACCAGCATCCAACAGGCGGTGAGCGCCAGCAAAAGAAATATAGCCGCCAACAGTTCCACCTACCAACGTGATGATTTTAAGCATGTCAATCTTATCTGGCCAAACGGTCCTATACAATGCTTCCGCAACAGGTGGTCGTGATACAAAAGCAATGTAAACCGTCAAAGCAATCATCAATATTCCAAGCACTTTGGTAAAACTATCCATCAGTTGCCCGGCCTCCTTATACCAGAATATTCCTAACGCTATTACGCAACTTACAATAGCGCCGCTAGTGGTAGGGAGGTTAGTAAGTGCATTGATACCCAGACCACAGCCTGCAATATTTCCAATGTTAAATACAAGTCCGCCAAAGCCAATTAACGCTGCCAATGCAACCCCTAAACCCGGAAATACTTTATTTGCAACCTCCTGAGCACGATGGTTGCTTACTGTTATCACCCGCCAAATGTTTACTTGCGCACCGATGTCAAGCAATAAAGAAATTAAGATGACAAATCCGAAGCTGGCTAAAAGGTCAGCCGTAAACTTTGACGTTTGCGTTAAAAACCCGGGGCCGATAGCTGAGGTAGCCATGAGAAAAGCAGCACCTAATATTGCGGAGTTTTTTTTCATGTAAGCTTGGTAATGGTTGCTTTAACAAAAATGGGAAAAGAGCAGAAAAATGTTCAATACTGTTGCGCAATGATAAAAGATGATACAGTGACTTGTAACTATACAGCCTTCATTTCGATACCTTCTGCCTTCAACTGGTCATGTATTGATTTTGCAAACGCTACTGCATTTTTACCATCCCCATGTATACAAATCGTCTCTGCAATAATGGAAATTTCCGTTCCTGATACAGTGGTTACTTTCCCGGATTTAAGCATTCGCAATACTTGTTTTAAAGATTGTTCTTCGTCGTGTATTAATGCGTTGTTTTGATTTCGTGGAGTAAGGCTACCGTCCTCCTGGTAAGTTCGATCTGCAAAAACTTCACTGGCCGTTTTTATTCCCATGGCTTTTGCCTGCGTGATCAACTGGCTTCCACTTAATCCAATTAAAACAAGATGCACATCAAAATCATTTAAAG
The DNA here is from genome assembly GCF_007991655.1 of Segetibacter aerophilus. Classification (GTDB taxonomy): domain Bacteria; phylum Bacteroidota; class Bacteroidia; order Chitinophagales; family Chitinophagaceae; genus Segetibacter; species Segetibacter aerophilus. The sequence goes on along the minus strand of NZ_BJYT01000022.1, from coordinate 71,203 downwards.
CACGGGCAATCGCCGCCGCTAATGAAGCATCTCTCGCCGCCATATTATACAAAGCCCCATGCGGTTTCAAATGATGAAGTTGAGCATCACATTGCAGTACTATTTTTTGTAGAATCCTCAATTGCTTTGTTACAAGATCATATACTTGTTGTGTTGAAACCCCTTTCATTTCTGTTCTGCCAAAATTTTCTCTGTCTGCAAAAGATGGGTGCGCGCCTATTGCTACCCCAAACTTTTTCGCAAGCATGACCGTGTTATACATAGTTTTTTCATCTCCCGCATGATAGCCGCAAGCTATGTTGGCAGAAGTTATATAAGGGATGATTGCGGCATCATTTCCGATGCCTTCACCCATGTCGCAGTTAAGATCACAGGTCATGTAGTAGTTTTTCAATGTTGAATGAAGAGGCATACTGTACGGACAGCAAGTATTGATGTTGTTGTAAGATTTGCTGTTCCGCACGGTTGATATCAGTCATCTTAAAAGTCAGCTTGGTGCCTGGTGCCATTTGGGCCAGAGCCGGTAAATGTGCTGAGATAACATTGGCTATCCTCGGATATCCGCCTGTTGTCTGGTGGTCTGCCATCAACACTATTAGTTGTTCGTTAGGCAACAACTGCATTGTGCCAAACGTCACCCCGGACGATACCAATTGTTTTTGTTCTTTCAATTTCAGCTCTAGTCCTTTTAGCCTGTATCCCATGCGGTCTGCAACATTTGTGACCATAAATTGATTTTCGGTAAATACTTGCTTGCTTTCTTCCGTCAACCAATCCCATTCGCTTCCTTCAATACATTCTATATGCTTCGTTGATGTCTCTCTTGCAGGCAAAGCTTTCCACGATAACACCCTAAATTTCTTTTCCTCTAAATAATGATTTATAGCATCATTTTCCCTCAAACCAATTACATCTCCGGTTTTTAGGGCTCGTCCCTCAAAGCCTCCTGCCGATGCCTTTATGTTTGTACTATAGCTCCCCAGCCACTTTTTTAAGTTGAGATTGTTGTAAATGGAAAGGTAGCAGCGGACGCCTGATCTTACTTTGGTAAACTGAAGGATTGCCCCTGCGCTTACAGCGACGGGTTGATTTAAGGGAATTGATATCTTGTCGATGGTGGGTGAGAAGTCTGCGCCGGTAATACAAATAATCGTGGCGATATTAAATTGGATGACGGCTGCCGGAAAATGCATTTCAATACACGCTTCATCCATTTCTTTTCCGAGCAGGCAGTTGGATAATTTGAAGGAAAAACGGTCAATAGCGCCGGTAGGATTTATTCCTTTGTGTTGATACCCAAACCGTCCCTGGTCCTGGATAGTATCTAAAATTCCGCCCTTAATAATTGTCAAACTCATCTTCTGTTATTGAATAGAATTCTACTTCATCTCCCGCTGTAAACAGCACTGGTTCTTCCCTGGTTGCATCAAAAAGTTGTACGGGTGTTCTCCCTATAATCTGCCAGCCTCCCGGTGAAGTTAGCGGATAAATGCCTGTTTGTTTTCCCGCAATACCAACGTATCCCGGCTCTATTTGTAAGCGGGGTTCCTGCTTTCTCGGTACTGCTATTCGTTCATCCAGCTCTCCCATGTAGGCAAATCCCGGTAGAAACCCTACCATAAAAACGCGATAAGGTTTTGATGTATGTAAACGAACGATCTCAGCAATGCTAACATTGAGTTGGGCAGAAATATGGTTTAAGTCTAAACCATACTTAGGAGCATAACAAACTGGAATTCTTATTGTCCGGCGAATCTCTTCAAGATTTTCTAATGGAGGGTTTAATTGTCGCTCTAATTGCTCTTTCATTATCTCGAAAGCAGATCGAGTGATATTTGCTTTTCTTATAGCGACGACATCATAATGCACAGTGATAGAACTATAGGCAGGCGCAACATCTTTAACGCCGCGGAAATTTGCTTCTTTTATTGCGTTCGAGATTATCAATACTTTTCGATTTATAGCCATATCGATTACAGCTCCGTAAGCAATAACAATTGCAGAATCGCCTAGAGGGGAAATGGTGTAAGGTTGTGTTTCGGGCATAGCATTGGAAAGCTTATGAAGGGTATATTGTAAAAAGTGTGCGACGCAACAACTGCTGACGAAAGAGCTCTGGTTGGCTACCAAATATTATTTGATTCCAAGATCAGCCACTAACATCAGGTGGTCACTTAAGTCTTCATCTACGAGGTCAAACTGCTGCACATAAAAATTTTTGTCGGGCAAGATATAATCGATCCGAAGAGTGGGGGCGATTGCAATATAAGTTCGGCCAATGCCAAGGGAGGTTGCAAGAAAAACGTCTTGCCAGTCTTTTCGGATATGGAAGTAGGTGTAGCTATTGGGCACATCGTTGAAGTCGCCGCATATAACACTTGGGTAAGGAGAGTGGTCTAACGCCTCTCTTACAATGTCTGCCTGTTCGCCTCTTTTTGTATAGGCAAGCTTCATCTTTTGCAAAAGACTTTTTGACGCCGGCAGCGTTTTATTCTCTGTATTTTTTATGATCTGAATATCCTCGTAATCTTCTTGTTTAAACTTAAAAGATTGCAAGTGTGTAGTGAAAACCCTTACAATTTTTTTAGGGGTAAGTATGTCGGCGTAAATAAGACTTTCACTAGATGTTCCCGGAAAACGTACTTTGCCTGAGTCAACAATCGGGTACCTGGAAAAAATAATGCACCCGGCCTGGTAACCCTGTTTAGGCCTCTCAAAATCTTTGGAAAAATAATGATACGGATAGAATTCCTTGAAACGCGCCATGTTGTTTTGAGCAGCTGAGTTATTAAACTCCTGCAAGCAGATAACGTCTGGCTTTTGCGCTATAATAGCTTCGGGAATAGTTGCACGATCAATTCTCTTTTTATCGGCCTTGTTGCTTAACCCCTCGAGGCTTCGGGTATTCCAGTCGACAATACGCAGGTATGTGCTGTCTTTTTTTTCCGTAAACGTCTCGTATTTGTTTGTGGCAAATAAGACGCTTAATTGTTTCCAACCTATCAGTAAGGTGATGATGGCAATGAGTGACCAGGATGGTTTAACGACCCACCAAAAAAAGATAAAAAACAACAGTAGCAGCGCCATGTATGGAACAGAAAGTCCCATGATGCCCATGAACCACCACGTAGAAGGATTTAAATAAGGAACGAGGCAGGCAACGAGGAAAATAGCCGCAATGACGCAGTTAATAACCAGAAAGAAGCGACTAAATACCTTTCTAACCTTTCCACCTGCCATAGTGTAAATATAAAGCAATTAATTAGCAGCAAGTTAGCCCAAAAACGGGCGCTATTTATTCCACTTTACATCAATAAAATGGGGAAAATGGTCCGACAAATGCTTCTCGTCTTTATGATAATTTGTTATCAAAAGCTTCTTATCTACCAGCAGGAAATCTATGCGTAGCGTCTTCGGAAGGCTATCCATTGTTGCTCCCAAACCCCACCCATTTAGTTTAAAAGCATCCTGCAAATTCTCAGACATTTTATGATAAGAAAAAGACGTAGGAACAGAATTCATATCTGTACCTAAAATAACAGGGTAAGCACTTTTATTGATCGCTTCTTTTGCTATGACAGCCTCTCTCGCATGTGCCTGTCCAAACGCTTTTAATTTTGGCAATTTCGATTCACGATAAACAAAATTTGAATCGCCATACAGCTTCACCCTATTTCCCGTGTCAAGCGGATTAGCAAATAAATGAAGGGATTTGAAATGGGTGGAAAAAATTCGAATGGGCTTGTTTTGAAAAGAAACATCGGCAGATAAAAGATATTCAGGATATGAAGGGTCGCCTAACATAACTTTTGAAGATGCTGTGATCGGGATTTTTGAAAAGATGGCGGAGCCTGCTTCGACTAATCCGTTGCCGTCCCTCAGACTTAATTCATCTGTTCTTTTAAAATAGATATATCCAAGCTTTTTTAATTCCTCGGTGTTTGAAAATGTTCCTTTTAAATAATATTCTGCAAACTCTTGCAGGCACAACACGTTAGGGTTAACGGCAGAGATATAGTTAAACATTTGTCTTCTTACTGAATGAATTGTATCCAAACCAATAGAAGGATTGTCGAAGCCTCTGACGTTCCAGGAAAGTATTCGTAAAGAACCGGTGTCTCTTATAACCTTTGAGGTAGGCGAAGGGTTGAGGGCAAAAGTTGAGAAGAGGTTTTTGAACCCGGCAAAAAACAGCAGGAATAATAACAAAGCGACTTTCGGCCTGATAAAGATCCAAAGTAAAGCAAGTATAAGAATGACCATAGCAAGGTATGGAAAGCCTAAAGCCAGGAATGCCATCGGCGAGAAACTTACAGGACTAATATATGGAGTGAAACAACCAGCGAAATAGGTAACAGCCGGGATAGCTGTAATAACGGCAAAGAGCGCGGTGAAGAATTTCTTCATCAATTATAGCTCTTCTGTACTGGCTTTTTTAAGAAATTCCTTCTCTTCTTCTGTTAAGGAAGAATATCCTTTGTGGTGTATTTTGTCAAGCAGATCATCTATTCTTTGCTGGGTAACATGAGGAGTTTTTTCAAAGGGTTTTTGGCTCGACTTATAAAACAGCTGATTTTTAGGTGGATGTTTGATGTGCTTTTTTTCTGGTCTAAATAAGTCGTCCGCCCAATTCACAAGATCGACCATCCATTGGCTCCAGTCATTTCCTCTTTCAAGTTGCCATACAAATACGTAGCCCATTAATCCGCCAGCCAAAAGTGCCGCCATATGCCCTACATTTCCACCTAAGGTTCCTACACGAATAATAACAAAAGCAGCGGTTAATGCCCACAAGGGAATATTGAATTTTGGAATAAGCCTATAATTTGGTGCAAGTGCAGTAGTTGCTACGGCCAAAGCCATTAAAGCCGGACCTGCTCCAAGTAAGGGAGAGATACTATTGACGTTTTCCCTTAAAGACGGAATTAGATTAACAACAAGCAAAAAGAAAACGGAACCAGCCAAACCACCATATAGATAAACCGGAATGAGTTTACGGTTACCGGCAAGATCCTGGAAAATATAGCCGAAGCCCCAAAGCCATAACATGCTACTAATCAGTTCCAGCAATTTGTAGTGAGAGAACATGTAGATCAGTAGAGTCCACGGACGTGAAGCAAAAACAGCGGGATGTGCGGGTACTGAAATGTAGCTAAGCACCTGTGACTCAAAAACCCCCTCAGCTGCATTATTAAAGGCGTAAACAAGTTTTGTGAAGTTGAGTAGAATATAGACAATGATGTTGAAAATGATTAGCAAGACCAACGCATTTCCATCCTCGCCAAGCAAAATTCTCTTCCTGCTGTTCTGCTGTAATAGACTCATTTCAGTTTATGTTAGATATCCTCTAAAGTCAATAAAAATTTTTGCGGTCGTTCCTGTTCCAGGTAAGTACCAACAAAAAACCCACCAAACCACCTCCAATATGTGCCCAATGTGCGATATTATCAGTAGGGCTATTTTGAAAAGCTGACAATACTTCGTAGGCGAAATACGCTAGTCCAATCCACTTTGCTTTTACGGCAATTACAAAATATAAATATAATTCTCTGTTAGGAAATAAATAAACATAGGCTGCTAAAACTCCGAAAACAGCGCCGCTCGCGCCGATCGTCGGCTCACTCAGCATTGAATAAGTAAAGGCTGAAACATATTGAAGAACGCTGCTTTCATTACCCACATTACCCGGGTCGGAGAGATAGTTTTGTAGAACTAGTGATGCCCCTGGGTTACCGTTGAGGCCATACTGATTGTAGAATGCTACAAAACCTTCAGGCGTGGGATGCATCTTTATTGTTGAAAACAGGTTTACCAGGTCATGCCACTGAAACCACAGCCACAACAGCTGAATTAAAGCTGCACCAATACCGCACAAAAAATAAAAAGTAAGAAACCGTTTAGGGCCCCACATATCCTCCAGCTCAGAACCAAACATCCAAAGGGCAAACATGTTCGAGAACAGGTGCCAAAACCCTCCATGCATAAACAGGTGGGTAACAATTTGCCATGGTTGAAACAGCGGAGACTTTACATGATGCAAACCAAATAGAGCTTCCATATTTACTGTACCACTGGAGCCAATAGTACTTTGGGCCAAAAACACAAGTACATTTATTATGAGCAAATTCTTGATAACCGAGGGAAGATTCTGGTAGCTGCTGGGACGGTATTGATTCATTTTATATAAAGTCTGGCAAAGGTATGTCGCTAAAAGTTAGCGAAGTTTTAATTGAACTATATTCTCAATATGTAAAGTGTGGGGAAACATGTCCACCGGTTGTAATTTAGTTACTTGATATTTTTCATTTAGTAAAGCAATATCGCGTGCCTGCGTTGCAGGGTTACAACTAACATATACAACCGTTGGTGCAGCTATGTCTAGCAACTTTTTTACTAGTTTTTCATGCATCCCCGCACGTGGCGGATCTGTAATGATGACATCGGGCCGGCCATTGCTTTCAAAGAACGCGTTATCACAAACGTCTATTACATCGCCGGCAAAAAAGGAAGCATTTTCAAGATGATTTAAAAGAGCGTTTTCTTTTGCATCGGCTATGGCATCTTCCACCACCTCAACCCCTACAATTTTTTTCGCCTGCTTACTTACAAAAATGCCAATGCTTCCGGTTCCGCAGTATAAATCGTAAACAGTTTGTGTTCCATTTAGTTCAGCAAACTCACGGGTGACCTGGTATAATTTTTCACCCTGCTTCGTGTTGGTTTGAAAGAAGGATTTAGGAGAAATTTTAAATTGGAAATCCTCCAGCTTTTCTATAATGTAACCTTTACCTGAAAAAGCGACGGGCTCAAGATCATACAGGCTATCGTTTCTTTTAGGGTTGATGGTATATAAAAGGGTGGTTATCTCAGGAAACTTATTCTGAATAAATTCCAGCAAAGCTAGCCTCGTCTTTTTTTCTTCATATCCTACCACGAGGTTTACCATTATTTCTCCGGTCGTGGCTATCCTGATTAAAAGGTTGCGGAGATAGCCCGTGTGATTCCGAATATCATAATGCGTTAACCCGTGCTTTTTCGCGTATTCCCAAACAGCCAGTCGGATAAAGTTGGTAGGTTCTTCCTGTAGGTGACACTCAAAAATTGGAACGACTTTGTCGAAAAAGCCTCGTGCGTGAAAACCTGCCACGTTTTCATCAGGCGTTACATCAGGGTTATTTAGTTCTTCGGCTAAAAGAAATCTTTTATTAGAAAAAGTATATTCCATCTTGTTGCGGTAGCGGGTGGTTTGCTCTGCACCAATAATCGGCATCATGTCAGGCAAATCAACTTTACCTATCCGCTTCAGGTTGTCTGTAACCTGCTGCTGCTTAAATTGAAGTTGCTGCTCATAAGGAAGCATCTGCCATTGGCATCCTCCGCAAACGCCAAAATGCTGGCAAAAAGGTTCAATCCTTAGGTCGCTGTATTTATGGTAATGAAGCGCAATCCCTTCGCCCCAGTCTTTTTTATTTTTTTGAAGCAATACATCGACTTCATCACCCGGAATCGTGTTCTCAACGAAAATCACTTTTCCTTCGACCCTTGCCAGCGATTTGCCTTCGGCAGCATAATTCTCCATAACCACGTTATGAAGCACAACTTTCTTCCTTCTCATGAGGCAAAAGTAGTTATTCCGATACTTTAGTATTTCTTAAAGAATAACAGGGTAATAAAAACGTTATCGTTGAAACAACAGACGATCAAAAGTCTAAACGGAGCGTCGCAACCAAAGCCGAATAAGGATGAAAAGACGGTAAAAAAATAAGGCTATAAAGGGATTGATAGAAGAAAAATTATTTGTTGCAAGCTTTATAACCCTTATCATCATCGTTGTGTCACTCACTTTTACTAATGAAGGTCTTTGAAGCTTTTTCGGGCATTTTTGCTTAAAGCCATAAATAGCTCCAGAGTCTTGATAACGGTGCAATTGTATGGCAGCAGTAATTAACAAATTGGAAAAGCGATTTGACGCTTTTAAAGATATTTTTACAATTAATCCTATTTTAGAAAACAGTATGAGGCGTTACGTACTTACAAGCCTGGCGGTTATTGCGATTAGCCTGGTATCGACAGCTCAAAATAAAGTGGTAAAGAAACCTGTAGCCCCGGCGGTAAAAACAACAGGCGGCTACAATATTCCCATCACACTCACACCGTATAAAAATACCTGGGTTTATCTAGGATGCTATTTTGGTAAATATAAAAACCTCTCCGACTCGGCTTTTTTAAATGAAAAAGGCCAGGGAGTTTTTAAAGGAAAGGAAAAGTTACCCCGAGGCATTTACTTCACTGTATCTCCCCAGAAATACCTTCTCTTCGAATTTTTGATGGATAAGGAGCAAAACTTTTCTATTAAAGCAGATACCAATAACCTTGCAAACGTTACGATTACCGGTTCAGCCGATAACCAGATGTTCCAGGAGTACACTCGTTTTCTTGCACAGAAAACACCGATGCTTTCGGCTTTGCAAAAACAATTGGCTGAAGCAAAAACTGCAAGAGATTCAGGCGTGATCAAAACGACGATGACTAAGGCAAACAAAGAATTGCAGGACTATAGAGAGAACTTTATAAAAGCTCATCCCAGTTCAATGCTCGCCAACTTTTTTTATGGTATGAAACGACCAGAGATCCCGGCAATACCAATAGGTAAAAACGGCAAAGGTGACTCGACGTATCCCTATCGTTACGTAAAAGAGAATTGGTGGCAGGGTGTTGCGTTTGACGACGAGAGCCTTGTACGCACTCCTTTTTTCGAACCTAAGCTGGAAGAATATTTTAAATACTACGTAGCTCCTGATGCAGATTCGGTTATCAGCGAGGTGAACTATATGTTGTTGGTGTCACGGGATAGCCGCGAAATGTTTAAGTACCTGCTGGGAAAGTTTACCGACAAGTATATCAACCCTGAGTACATGGGACAGGAAAAAGTCTTCTTGTTTTTGTTTGATAAATACTACAGCAAAGGCGATACAGCATGGCTGAATTCGAAGCAAACAAAATTCATTTTTGATCGGGCCTACAGCTTGATGGCAAACCAATTGGGCGAACCCGCAGCCGATTTAGCAATGGTTGATACAAGTGGAAAGCCGGTTTCGTTGTATGGCATAAATGCTCCTTATACGTTTGTTACCTTTTGGGATCCCAATTGTGGCCATTGTAAAGAAACGGTTCCAAGAATCGATTCTATCTACCGGGCAAAATGGAAAGCGCTTGGCGTTAAGTTGGTTGGGGTAAATGTAGATGAGGGTGCAAACGACGCATGGAAGAAATTTATGAATGAACATAAGCTCGAAGGCTGGGCGCATATCTACCAGACCAAAGCGGCGAGAGATGCAGAAAGCAAAAAAGGCGCAGCGAACTTTAGGCAACTGTACGACGTGTATAAAACGCCCACCTTGTATTTGCTTGACTCCCAAAAACGGATCATCGGAAAAATGTTGAGCCTCGAACAATTTGATGACGTGCTTACAGCAAAAATGAAAACTGCGACCTCAGTAAAATAACGATCTGCTCTACATGAAGAAATTTGCATTGGCTCTTGGTTCTGTATTGCTTGTGTCCGGATCTTTTGCTCAGACCATTTTTACTTATGGTAATCGTGCAGTTACAAAAGACGAGTTTGTAAGTGCATTTAATAAAAATCCTACTGCAGCTGCTGATCGAAAAAAGTCCCTGAAAGAATATTTAGATCTCTATATCAACTTCAAACTAAAAGTACAGGGCGCGTATGATGCCGGCCTCGACAAAGATGCAACACAGCAGTTTGAATTACAGAATTTCAAAAAACAGGTTGCTGACAATATTATTAACGACGAAGCAAATGTAAAAGCACTGGTTCAAGAGGCATTCGAAAGAAGCCGGAAAGACATTCATTTGCAACAAGTGTTTATTGAAGTCGCCGGGAATGCTGATACAACTGAAGCTTACAAAAAAATTCAAACTGCGTACAAGCAACTAAAAGACGGAAAAGAATTTGGATCAGTGGCCCAGGAGTTTGCCACTGATGAGGCAACAAAGCAATCAAAAGGAGACCTGGGTTTTATTACCGTCTTTACACTTCCTTACGACATTGAGACGATTGCTTACAACCTGAAAGCAAACTCTTTTTCAAGCCCTGTTAAAACAAAAGCCGGTTATCACATTTTTAAAAATGTGGGTGAGCGTAAGAGTTCCGGTACGCGTCGTGTTGCTCAAATATTGGTTGCTGTTCCTCCGAACGCAACGATAGAAGACAAGAAACTTGCAGCACGCAAAGCGGATAGTTTATACAACCTTGTAAAAAGCGGAGTTGATTTTGGAGAACTTGCCTTTACAACGAGCGACGATGTAAGCAGCAATAACAACAGGGGAGAATTGCCCGAGTTTTCCACTGGGACCTATGATGCTCCATTTGAAAATACCGCCTTCTCACTGAAAGAAAAAGGAGATGTTTCTAAGCCTTTTCAAACTGCATATGGTTTTCACATACTAAAATTATTGGAAGCAAGAACGGCTGCAGGTGATCTCAACGATCCCGCAATCTTCGCAGCGCTACAAGAAAAAGTAGTTAAGTCAAACAGGCTAGAGTTATCAAAAAAGCAACTTATTCAAAAAAAGTTATCGCTTTTGCGATACAAGCCAGCCCCAATAAACTCCGACAATCTTTACGCATTTACAAACGACGCTCTCAAGAAAAACACTATAGCAGCAGTGAAAGGAATAAACCTAAATACACCGATTTTTTCGTTTGCCAAACAAACTGTAAAAGCGGGTGATTGGATAAATTTTGTAAAGAACAGTAGCAATACTTCTTATCTCACTAGCAAGGACAATTACCAGGAACTCTATAAAGATTTCATAAGTACTACCGCTGATAAGTACTACCGCGATAATTTGGATGTTTATAGCAGCGATTTCTCAAAACAGGTAAAAGAGTTTAAAGAAGCTAATTTGCTATTTGGCATAATGGAGAAAAATGTCTGGGGAAAGGCAAACACAGATACGGCAGGACTGGTTCGGTATTACAATCAACACAAATCAAAATATGTTTGGGAACCTAGTGCCGACGTCATCATAGTTACTTGCAACAAAGAAACGCTGGCGAACGATCTGCAGCAGAAACTGAAAGGCAACTTAAACGATTGGAGGCAAATCACAAGCAGCAACGGCACAGACATTTCAGCGGATAGTGGCAGGTACGAACTTGCTCAATTGCCTGTAACCGGTAAAACTAATTTCGTTGCCGGCCTCATTACGGCTCCATTTAAAAATAACAACGATGGTACCTACACGTTCAACTACCTAATAAAAACCTACGACGCGCCAGCTCAGCGATCTTTTGATGATGCCCGCGGCCTCGTGATCAGCGATTATCAGCAGGTACTGGAAAACAAATGGATTGCAGAGCTTAAAAAGAAATACCCCGTTAAAGTCAACGAGGCAGTTTTTCAATCGATAAAATAACGGGTGCATTTGTATCATTAAAAAGAGGGCGAAAAGCCCTCTTTTTTTGTTCTCTTTATTAGTAGAGTTACCCTGTATTTATAAAATTTCCTTTACTACGTTCCAGATAACTTTAGGCTTACCGAGTGTGTAATAATGCAAGACCGGTACTCCAAATTTTTTCAATTCCTTACTTTGTTGCGTCAGCCATTCTTGCCCGACAATCTCGCATTCCTGGTCATTCTTACAACGCATAATTGCATTAGAAAGATCCGTAGGGATATCGACATGAAAAATTCTGGGAAGTATAGATAATTGCTTTTTGCTTGTAATTGGTTTCAAACCTGGAATGATCGGAGCATCAATTCCAATAGCGCGACAAGCCTTTTGAAAATCGTAAAATTTTTGATTGTCAAAAAACATCTGCGTCATAATGTAGCTTGCTCCCGCATCTACTTTCTCCTTCAACCGTTGCAAATCTATCTCGGGGTTTGGCGATTCGAAATGCTTTTCGGGGTAGCCGGCAACACCAATACAAAAGTTGGTTTTACCACCGTTCCTTATGTCTTCATCCAGGTAGATGCCGTTATTTAAATCAAGCACCTGCTTCAATAAATCAATCGCATAGCTGTGGCCGCCCGGCTCTGGTTCAAACGAAGCCTCATTCTTAGCGGCATCTCCACGTAGCACCAGCACGTTCTCGACATTAAGAAAGTTAAGGTCTATCAACGCATCTTCAGTTTCTCTTTTATTAAATCCGCCACATATAAAATGCGGCACCGCATCTATCTTATAGTGGTTCATGATAGATGCACAAATACCTACCGTTCCCGGCCGCTTTCTTACTTCAACTTTTTCAAATGTTCCATCTGATTTCTTCTTGAACATTGTCTCGCTGCGATGGTAAGTCACGTTTATCCACGATGGCTTAAACTCCATCAAAGGGTCGAGGTGATCATAAATCGAACTGATGCTTTTACCTTTTAACGGGGGCAATATTTCAAAAGAAACAAGCGTATCCTTCGCCTGGTTAAGATGGTCAATAACTTTCATCCTTTATATTAAAATTGTTGCAAACATAAGATGGAAACCGTGAAAAACAAGACGCAGCGATAGCAGCAAAGCCTCTACAAATTCTTTATAACCCTTGTATTGTTGAAGCGTTTAAGCAAATATTGATACCGCCTTTATCGCCCTGGTGTAACATCGTTGCGTCGCATTTCGTTCATCTGAAACAAAGCTATGTGGCTTTTTTTACTTTTTGCTTTTATCCCACTCAACAATCAAACTCAGCAAAGCACAGTGAACAATCCAATGAACTGTTAAGAGCGCCTTACTATTTATATTAAACAACCTATTACTGTATTTTTGTTTAAATCTTAATCATTGAGCCTTCTCATCCATACCGAAGAACTTATTAAAAGTTATCGCAACCGCACGGTCGTAAACCATGTATCAGTTGAAGTGAAGCAGGGCGAAATTGTTGGATTGCTTGGTCCAAACGGCGCAGGAAAGACAACTACGTTTTACATGGTTGTGGGGTTGATAAAGCCGGATGAAGGAAGGGTTTTCTTAGGTGAAAAAGACATTACTAAGCTTCCAATGTACAAGCGGGCTCAAATGGGAATCGGGTACTTGCCGCAGGAAGCAAGTGTTTTTAGAAAGTTATCCGTAGAAGACAATATAAAGGCAGTGCTCGAAATGACAAAGCTCTCAAAGCACGATCAAAAACAAAAGCTTGAGGCGCTGTTGGATGAATTCAACTTGCACCAGGTAAGAAAAAATAACGGCGACAGCTTGAGCGGAGGTGAACGGCGCAGAACCGAAATTGCGCGAGCTCTTGCAGTGGACCCTAAATTCATTTTACTCGACGAACCGTTTGCCGGCGTTGACCCGATTGCGGTGGAAGATATTCAGTCAGTCGTAGCAAAATTGAAATATCGCAACATTGGCATTTTAATTACAGACCATAATGTAAACGAAACACTTTCGATTTGCGACCGCGCCTATCTCCTCATAGAAGGGAAAATTTTCAAGCATGGAACGGCTGAAGAGTTGGCCGGCAATGAACAAGTGCGTAACCTCTACCTCGGAACCAACTTCGAGCTTCGACGCAAAGACTGGATCATCGATATGGAAAGAGACAATGCGCTGCTACGCGCAACTGAAGAATTAACCAGCGAAGAAAATAAATAAGTCCCTGATATCGTCTCGGTAAAAAGGCAAATGCTACTATAGACCTTTTTTAGATCCTTTTTGTATTTCGCCAGAAAGTGCTAACACGTTTCCTAACTCTTTTGCAGTTCTTGTAAGATTTTGGGCGGTAGTTGCCAAAGCAGTTTCTAACTCAGCGGGTTCATTCCCAATTGGTATTAAGACATCAAAGTACTTCTGCAGTTTATCATTTCCTTCCAACGGCACTTTGCCCGCAATTCCTATAACAGCCAATCCTTTCTGCTTAGCTTGATATGCGACACCAAAAGGTCCTTTACCTTGAAGGGTTTGTTCATCAATACTTCCTTCGCCGGTAATTACCAGGTCCGCTTTCTCCAACGCTTTATTAAAGTTAGTGAGCTGTAAAAAATGCTCTATTCCATTCACCAGCTGAGCATCCAAAAAAGCATATAAACCCGCAGCTGCGCCGCCGGCTGTACCGCCAGATCTTATTGCTGACATATCCTTTCCCGTTTGTCGTAAAGTGACTTCTGCGAATTTTGCCAATGCAGCATCTAGTTTTTTTACGTCATCAAGCAATGCACCTTTTTGCGGACCAAAAACAGCTGCTGATCCTTCATCGCCCAACAATACATTGTCAACATCGCACAGCACGATCACTTCAGTTTCCTTAATTCTTTCATCCAACCCCCTAATATCAACAGAAGCAAGTTCAACAAGACCTGACGGCAACCGACCGAGGTCGTTGCCATTTGCATCAAGGAAACGAACGCCTAACGCTTTCAACATTCCACAAGCGCCATCTACTGTTGCAGAGCCGCCCATGCCTATAATAATTTTCCTGGCCCCTTTGTCAAGGGCAATTTTAATTTGTTCACCAGTTCCGAAAGATGTTGCGCGTAACGGATCACGTTCTTCAGCTTTCAGCAACCTGATACCTGATGCGTTCGCCATCTCAATTATGGCAGTTTTTCCTTCGTCTATCAGACCAAAAGACGAAACGATCTTTCTTCCTAATGGATCGTGGACCTCTCCAGAAACCAACTTCCCTTTGCACTTTTTAATAATTAATTCGCCCGTTCCATCTCCGCCATCAGCGACAGGAAAACATTCACATGAACATGCAAGATTGCTTTGCAATAGCCCATTCTTAATAGCATCAGCAGCCTCTTCAGCGCTAAGACTATGTTTAAAAGCATTGGGAGAAATGAGAATATGCATGTGGAAATTATAGGAGTTCGACTAAAGCCTCCCTAAAAGTTTCATTCTTTTTAGGAAAGAATCGCTTGAGCGGCAAAATTATTTCTCATCAATTATTGACGACATTAACCGGCTTTCCATTTAAAAATGCAGCTAGGTTATCTACGGTGATCTTCATCAGCCTTGCCCGCGCCTCTTTCGTTGCCCATGATATGTGCGGGGTAATGATGCAGTTCTTTGCAGTAAAAAGTGGGTTGTCTTTAGCAGGTGGTTCAACAGAAAGTACATCAATACCTGCTCCTGCAATCACATCGTTATTTAAGGCATCTGCAAGATCTTCATCTATTACTATAGGTCCTCTTGACGTGTTCAGCAGAAATGCTGAGGGTTTCATTGTCTGCAAGCTTTTACTGTTTATGAGCCCTTTTGTTTCAGGGAACAAAGGACAATGAATACTCACTACATCAGACTGCGCCAACAATTGAGGAATCTCTGCCCACCTGAAATTATTTCGGTGAGTCTGCCCTGTCCAATGCCGGCTGTTTCCAATAATGTTCATTCCAAAGGCTGTAGCCACATCACCCACCTTTTGACCAATCCTTCCAAAACCAATAATGCCCATCGTCTTTCCTTCCAATTCAATCAACGGATAATCCCAAAAGCAGAAATCAGCAGAGCGTGACCATTTGCCATCCCTGACTGCCTCACTATGCTGCTGCACATGAAGGCATAGTTCTAACAAAAGTGAAAATGTCATTTGAACAACCGACGCGGTTCCATATCCCGGCACATTTGCCACAACAATATCTTTGGCTTTTGCCGCATCAGTATTTACAATGTTATACCCCGTTGCAAGTACCCCGATAAATTTGAGGTTAGGAAGATTATTGATCGATTCTTCATTCACGGGAGTCTTGTTTGTAAATACTATTTCAGCGCCGGCTGCATGTTCCACTACTTTGTCTGCAGGAGTTCTGTCGTAAACAGTAAGGTCTCCTAACTGTTTCAATTCATCCCAACTGAGGTCTCCCGGATTGAGGGTGTATCCATCAAGGATTACAATCTTCATTTGTCGCGTTTGATTAAGTATTGTTTTTATAAGGAAGGCTGGTTAATCTATTTTGCCAAACCTGCTTTGATCGTTTTAGCATGTGTTATTTTTTTTCTTGTCATCATGATGATAACAACTGCAAATGCAATAATAACCGCTGCCAGCATAAAAAGGTAAGTGTAACCTTTTGCAAAGTCAGGCGTAACCGTTGCGGCATTGGCAGCAAGTAAATGATATTTCGGAATCAACCATTGAAAAACATAAGCCTGTGCAAGCACAATGAAACAGATAAACAGCAACATAATAAAACTGTGTTTTACTGTAAACCTGAAGAGCTCTGACTCCTTTCCCACAAGGTTTCCCGCGGCTGCTGCCACCGCTATAGACTGCGGCGAAATCATTTTGCCTACTACTCCGCCTGATACATTTGCCGCCACAGTAACCACGGGATCAACTCCAATGGAAGTTGCCGTGGCTGCCTGAAGCTTTCCAAACAACGCATTGGCCGAGGTGTCGCTACCGGTAATAAATACTCCAAGCCAACCTAACACCGGCGCAAAGAACGGAAATAGGAAACCTGTTCTCGCAAGTCCCTCAGCCATTGTAATGGTAATACCCGAGTCGTTTACAATGTAAGCAAACGCAAGAACGGAGGCAATCGTGATGATGGGGTATTGCAGTTGTTTGAGTGTTTTTAGAAGGATTTTCCCCGCCTCACTAAATCGTAAACCTACCAACGGAACAGAAATAAGGGCAGAAAGTAAAATAGCAGTTCCGGCAGCAGATAAGTAATTGAACTTATAAATGTGCGGCAACAACTTGCCGTTTCGGTCGCTGATCATATTATGCAATCCCGGAAATTCAAATTGAAATTGTCCGATAGCATTAAAAACTTCTTTGACTGGCTGCAATCCCCACGCTATAATAATGATTGTGAGCAATATGAATGGAGACCATGCCTTTGCGATTTGACCATTAGTGTAACTGACATCCAAATGTATTGTTGGAGCCGGTTCGTTTGGAAAGCGCCAGGTAGATGCAGGCTTCCAAAATTTTAAGAAGATGATCAAGGCTACAATTGAACCGATGCCCGCAATAACATCCGGTAAAGCAGGTCCTAAAAAATTTGAAGAGAACCATTGAATAATGGCAAAGGAAATTCCGGAAATCAAAATTGCCGGCAACACCTCGACTGTTTTTTTATATCCGGACATTAGCATTACCAGGTAAAAAGGAAGCAAGACTGAGAGTATTGGTAGCGTTCGCCCCACCATTTGCGAAATGGCCATCTCGGGGATAGAAGTAACCTGCGAAGCAACAGTAATGGGAATACCAATGGCACCAAAGGCGACAGGGGCTGTGTTGGCAATCAAACAAATTCCAGCAGCATACAAGGGATTAAAACCCAAGCCAACCAACATGGCTGCAGTGATAGCGACAGGCGCACCAAACCCTGCGGTACCTTCTAAAAATGACCCAAACGAAAAAGCGATCAATAATGCTTGCAACCTCCGGTCTGAAGTGATCGATGCCATAAAATGTTTTATCACCTCGAATTGCCCGCTCTCAATAGTGATATTAAACAGGAAAACCGCAGTGATCACGATCCAACAAATAGGAAACAGTCCGTATAAAGCGCCATTAGCAGTAGACAGCAGCGCTAACTGCGCCGGCATTTTATAAACAACAATAGCAATTATGATGGCGATAGCGATGGCAAATAAACTGGCTTTATAACCCTTCATCTTTTTAATAATAAGTGCCCAGAAAATAAAAAGAATAGGTAGCACGGCTACAAGCGCAGACAAAGCGATATTATCGAAAGGATCAATAACTTGTTTCCATGGCATATGTAGTCCTCCGTTAGTTTAGGGTAACCCGCGATAATGTTTTGTAATACAAGCAAAGTATTTCGTAGCATCATCGTTGCGTCGCAATCAGTTCATCTGCAAATCAATGTGCAGCTTTGGCTTTTTTCCAAAGCCATTTATAAAAATCAACAAGTCGTTTGCTAGAAATCATTTTCCTGTTTTCTTAATTCTTGTTCTAAATCATTCAAACCATTAAGAAGGCTCAATGCTTTTTTACAGACAACCCGAAAACTTATGCTGTATGAGATTTCTTCTTTAGACGAATCTCTCTTCAAATTGTGTAAAGTAAGAAGTGGCATCAGCTCCGCGGCAATTTTATTGGATGTTTCCGAAGCAGATATATTTGAGTTCCATAAAATAATCCATTCCGTACTTTGAACCTTCACGGCCAATTCCTGACTGTTTTACTCCGCCAAATGGCGCAGCGGCATTTGAAATCAAACCTTCGTTAATACCAACCATTCCACACTCGAGCGCTTCTGCCACACGCCAGCAACGGCTTACATCCTTCGTATAAAAATAAGCGGCAAGACCATACTCTGTGTCGTTTGCCATCTTAATAACTTCTTCTTCCGAGCTAAATTTAAACACCGGTGCAACCGGCCCAAAGACTTCCTCCTGTGCGATAATCATATCAGCAGTCGCATTAGCCAAAACAGTCGGTTGATAATAAAGGCCACCCATTTCTTTGCCTCCTCCCCTTACTGCCGCCCCTTTGGCAACGGCATCTTCCACATACTGCTTTACTTTATTTAACCCTTTTTCGCTGATTAACGGACCAACCTGCACGCCGGGATCCAAACCGTTTCCAATCTTTAATGCCGCAACCGCAGCCGTCAGCTTTGAAACAAATTCTTCATAAATTTTATCCTGCGCAAAAAAGCGGTTTACGCAGACACACGTTTGTCCGCTGTTGCGAAACTTTGAAGCAATAGCTCCTTTTACGGCCGCATCTATGTCTGCATCGTCAAAAACAATGAAGGGTGCATTGCCTCCCAATTCAAGAGACATTTTTTTTAAAGTAGACGAGCATTGGCTCATTAAGATCTTACCTACCTGCGTAGATCCAGTGAATGATAGCTTGCGCACCTTCCGGTTTTCACACAGTTCTTTACCAACTTCACTGCTTTCTGTTGTGGCGATAGTATTATATACTCCTCGCGGGAACCCTGCTCTTTCTGCCAGCTCAGCGAGGGCTAATGCGGTTAGTGGTGTTTCTGATGGCGGTTTCACTACCACCGGGCTACCAGCGGCCAGAGCCGGTGCAACCTTCCTTGTAATCATAGCCAGGGGAAAGTTCCAGGGAGTTAGTGCTGCCACAACCCCTATGGATTGTTTGATAACAACAATTCTTTTATCATTTGTCGGCGCGGGAATAACGTCTCCATAAGTTCGTTTGGCTTCTTCAGCAAACCATTCAATAAACGATGCACCATACTCTACTTCGCCGATACTCTCCTTCAAGACTTTTCCGGATTCGATAGTCATTAGGTTAGCTAGCTCATCCTTATTTTCCAATATCAGCGTGTACCATTTTCTCAATAAAACAGACCTATCCTTTGCGGAAAGTTCGCGGTAGGGCTGCCATGCATCATGAGCTGCATCGATAGCTGCCCGCACATCTTCACGGTTCATATCGGGTACGCTTGCAATTAATTCTCCCGTTGCCGGATTATTTACATTAAATGTTTTGCCGCTGCCTGCAGTTACCCACCGACCATCTACGTATGCTTCCGTTTTAAGGAGATTATCGTTCTGCACTTTGCTCTTTTTATAAAATACTTCAATAAACAACTAAAGTAAGGACTACCCTTACTAGCGATTTGTCTTTCGACCTATTCCAAATTGGTCACCTGCCCGAACTGCTTTGTTTCCTGAAAATTGAATCTCGACCATCTTCTCACTTTGAATACTATTGTAGTTCTGGTCTTCTAATGTAGCAACGATCTTGCGTGTCTTGACATCAATTACATCTCCGGTTGAGGGGTAAGCGTATTTGCCATCAAGGCTAAAGGTGATCCAGCCCGGCATGTCGCGAACTTGTATAGTGGTAACCTGCCGTGGCGGCATAACGGTATTATCAAAAACATGAACGCGGTTGTTGGCTCCATCACATAACCATAACTCCTTTTCATCGGGTGTAAGACCAATGCCATGGGCGGGACAACTATGACGCTTTACCTCTCCCATGTTAAAGCCTTCTACTACCACCCTATGTAATTTTTTGCCGGTATTTAAGTCCCCTACTTCGAAACCAAGCAAACCATTTACGTTTACGTATACGAGGCTTTCGGCTGCATTTATTGTAAAAGGACGAATATCAGCAGCAAACGGCCCAACTTGCTTGTCGACAGTATGAGTTTTGGTATTGGCAACATTCATATAGGTCGACTTCAAGCCACCTAGATAAACATGATTACCGGAAGGACCATAGATCGTATTATGAGCACCTGAATTCGTAACTATTTTCTTGATGATGTTTCCTGTTTTTGCATCTACCACATTCCAAAACTCTTTCTCTAATGATGGCAGATAAATTACTTTTCCATCAGGAGACATTGACAGGCGATCAGCCCCGCCTTCATAAGGCTTTTCCCAAACCAATTTTTCTGTGGTAATGTCAATGCATTGCATTGCTTCAAGCGTGGTGATATAAATGCAGTTGGTTGCCAGGCTAACAGCCATCCCCTTTACATTCGAAGGCTTTCCATCTTTGCCTAATCCTGCCGTTGGGATAAATTTGACGAACCGATGATTGTTGTCCATGTCAAACACCTGGATACCGTGACCACCATAACCGAGGTAATTTCGAATGCCGGGAGTAGCTACGTATAAATATCGCTTTACCGCAGCAGGTTTTTCTTTGCCCCCTGTAATAGGACCAGCACTAGCGATGGATGAAATAAATGTAGTTGAAATGAATGCTGACAGCATCAAAACAAAGGGCCATTTGGCAATCGTAGATTTCATGCTTTTGGTAAAATGGTTTAAAAAATTCTCTTCCGGCGTTTAGTGTTATTGAAAGTCAAATCATCGTTAGCATCAAATAGTAAGGTATGTATTTTTAGATTGAACCAAACGTGTTTTCAAATAATTATTGGATGCTACCAAGCGGTGTAATAAAGGAGAGCTTTCGATCAATTTGGTTAAGTTTTTAAAAAACACGAAACGAAAAAAGCGGCCATAAGCCGCTTTAAATATAACTAAGATTGTTGCACAGAATTATATAACGACGAGCTCGAAAAACTCTTCAGGGATAAGATATTTCTGAGCCAGCTCCTGGATTTCTTCTGCTGTAATTGCCTTAATTGTGTTAATTGAATCGTAGAAGTAAGACTCTTCTAAACCATTCAGCACATAATTTTTCCAACGGTTAATAATTTGGAAAGGGCCATCAAGGTCACCAAGAATACTTCCGATCATGTAGTTTCTTACCAGTAACAATTCCTCTTCATCCACCGGTTCATCCCGCAGCAGTTGCATCTCTTTATAGACCTCGTTTATAGTTGCTTCGCATACATCACGACCTGCTTCGGTACTAACCATCCATGCACTGTCGGCCACATGGTTTTGAAAGTAGCTATGGATGCCATATGTATAACCCTTGTCTTCACGAATGTTACTCATCAATCTTGATCCGAAGAAACCTCCAAAGAGATTGTTCAACACCTGCGCTTTCATAAAATCAGGATGACGACGATTAGGAAAAGGGCGGGCAATGCGGATGGCGCCTTGCACTCCGTTCTCATCGTTTGTGATCCGGTGCTTTTTTTGGCCTACAGGACGAACTGTAAAAGACTTTTCAGGAAGAGATTTTTTATTTAAGGGTAAATGACCAAAAGCCTGGTTGAGTTGCTGAAAAATGTCAGTGGGCAGGTTGCCTGCAACGAAAATGAGACACTTCCCATTTACGTAATAGTCGTTATAAAACTTTACTATCTGTTCGCGTGTAAGCGCATTAAAATCAGGGATGGAAGTATATCGACCATAAGGATGATCGAAGCCGAACAAATATTCATCAATGAAGCGATTGGCTACGAAGTCGCATTTTTGCAAACTCACCTTAAGCCTCTGAATTTGGTTCTGCTTATAAATTACCAGTTCTTCTTCGGGAAAGATTGAGTCTGTGATTAGTTCTTCTACAACGGGCAAAACCTGCTTCAAATGTTTGTTAAGGCAATGAAGGGTAATGTTGGCTGTTTCGTTGTAACAATTGCGATTTAAGTAAGCGCCATAATATTCAAAATGATCGTTGATCTCAAAAGCAGTCCTTTTCGACGTTCCGTTTTTCAGGAGGAAGTTAGTAGTGCCTGCAACAATGTTTTGATCTTCGTACCAATTACCTGCATAAAAAACAAGTTCAATCATTGTAACATCCTGCGCACCCGCATTGATGCTGTAAACAGGTATTCCATTATCCAGTGTAAATTTTTCGCTTTGCTTAAGCTGAAGATTGAATTCGACAGCATCTTTTATTTCTGGAGCTATTTTTCTATTTAACATGAAAATTTTACTATGAGTTCTTATTATTCGAATAAATTTTTGAAGTGTTCATTGTTGCCAAGCAATCGGGAAGAATGAACACTAATAATGTAAACAATCAGAGTGGACGCGATAAATAATTCTATATTTCTTAAAAAGGATTTAGCTATAATTGAAAGCAGGGTCTGGAACTATTTTTCCTATTTCAGGATGTGTTTCTAATTTTTCGGTTGTTGAAAAAACCTTTTGCACAAATTGGCGCGCATAGAAGCTAGAGTCTAAAGAAATATATTCGGCAATTCTATTGAGGTCAGATAATGCAGTAGACGTCGAAATTATTTCAGTCATTTTGCAAGCTTTTCTTTTGCCTCGTCGGTTGAAAAAACTTTCCCGTCTACTATGTCTTTTTCAGCTTTTTCAATTTTTTCCAGTATAACAATTCGCTCAAGCAGAACATCTATATTATCGAATTCATCCTCAGGCATTGCCTTTATAGATGCAAGTAATTTTTCGTTCTTCAACATAGAAACTCTTTTTTCAAATTTACCGATTAATTCTTACTGAAGTATCGCATGGTATTGCTGTTCGTTTCCTGGAAAATGTCGTTTGCAGCCTGTTTAATGTCTTCGATTGTTATCTCCCTATAACGCTCCAGTTCTGTGTTCATCATATCCGCATCACCGAGTAGTTCGTAAGTGGCAAGGCTGTTTGCACGGTTCATTACCGTCATGTCTTCGAACGCAATCATACTTTCGGTTTTATTCTTCACTTTTTCAAGCTCGCTTTCACCTACCAGGGCGGCTTTTATTTTCTCTACTTCTTCCTGAACGGCTTTCTCCGCCTCTTCCATTTTTACACCTTTTACCAGCTTTCCTTCTATGGTAAGCAAGCCGGTATCTACGCTACCCATATGATGGCAATCTATGTTGCTAAACACCTGCCTTTCTTTTACAAGTGCCTGGTATAATCGTGATGATCCTCCCCCACTTAATATATCACTTAACAAGTCCGCTGAGTAATACCCTTTTTCTAACCTCGATGCCATGTGCCATGTTTTGAAAAAAGCATCTAATGGAACATCGGCTTCGATATCAAGAAAGCGAGCTTCAGATTGTTTAGGTTCTTGTGGTAGGTCGCGCACATATTTCTCTCCCATTGGGATTGGACCAAACCATTTTTCTGACAAGCGTTTTACCTCATCCAATTTCACGTGTCCTGAAACAACAAGTATTGCATTTACAGGCCGGTAGTGTTTGAAAAAAAATTCTTTTACATCACTCAGCTTTGCGTTCTCAATATGACTTAAGTTTTGGCCGATAGTCATCCAGCGATAAGGATGCTTTTTGTAGGAGAGCTCTCTTAATTTATGCCACACATCTCCATACGGTTTGTTGATGTAGTGCTCCTTAAATTCTTCGCAAACCACCTTTCGTTGTACGTCAAGACTTTTTTCGCTAAAGGCCAGGCTTAACATTCTATCACTTTCGAGCCAAAAAGCTGTTTCAAGATTTTCGGCCGGTATTTGTATATAGTAGTTAGTAAGGTCGTTGGTTGTGTAAGCGTTGTTTTCGCCGCCCGCCATTTGCAACGGCTCATCATACTCTTTTATATTGATGCTACCTCCGAACATAAGGTGTTCGAACAAGTGAGCAAAGCCGGTTTTATTTGGGTCTTCATCTCTTGCGCCTACATCGTACATCACATCTACTACTGCCATCGGCGTACTGTGATCTTCATGCACAATTACCCGTAAACCATTGTCTAAAACAAAGCGATCATATTGTATCATACTTCTTATAAAAAGGAGAGCAAAACTATATTATTTAGAATTATTGAGTTCTTAATTTTTAAAGACAGCAGACTAGCCGTTGGTGGAGTGGAAACGGCTTTAGTAAACGATTATCGGCTCTGAGTAACAGATATGATCTAAGGAAGTTGCTTCGATATTTTGCTGTACAAGTGAGTGACACAACAATGTCGCTCACCGAGCTACTGTCGGTTACTACATCCCTTCTAGTCTTAGATAAATTTATTTTACCAGTTCTAATACTATCGCTGTTTTTGCCGGCAATGTTAGTGTTGATACGTTGCTGATTGTTTCACTGGTCATCACGTTACGAGCCCTTGTAAAACCATTCATCCGTTCACTGAAGCGCTTTGTTTCGAGCTTCGTTTCCTTATCATTTGTATTGGTAGCTACCATAATCGTCTTATTATTATCGTACCTGAAGTACACGTAAATGCCTTCGTTCGGCACATATTGCACGAGCTTGCCCGAATGTAAGGCCGGCGTAGTTTTACGATAATTAGTCAGTTTTTTTACATAATCAAAAGCGTCATTTTCTTTCTTGCTCCTACCCTTGCTGGTAAATTTATTATCCCTGTCTCCAGGAAAGCCACCCGGAAAATTTCTCCGTACTTCAGCATCACTTGGGTTTCTTGTATTCTTCATCAGAATTTCAGTTCCATAATACCAGGACGGAATGCCGCGGGTAGTTAGTAGCCAGGTAACACCCATCTTATACCGTTCAAAATCCTCACCGATCATCGATAAGAAACGGTCCATATCATGGTTGTCAAGCGACGTTACCAGTTTCATTGGGTCAGCGTACAGTCCATCCTGCGCAAGGGTTTGGTATAACCTGCTCACGCCTTCATCCCAACCGAACCTCTGCTTAAGCGCATCAACGATCGCATAGTTTAAAGGAAAGTCGAGCGTTCCGGGAAGATTGCTTTTGAACGGAAAGCTTACGTTATTTTTTACAAAATAAGATAGCCCATAAGGGTTAGACGCAACAGTTTCACCAAAGATGTGCATGTTTGGATACTCGGTCAGCAAAGCCTGGTTACAACGATTCATAAAAGCCGGATCGTTGTATTTATAAGTATCAATTCGCCAGGCATCAACAGCAAACATTTCGGTGGACCAGATAGCATGTTGAATTAAATAATTAGCGAGGTAAGGATTTCTAAGATTCAAATCAGGAAGGAACGATGTAAACCATCCATCCACCAGCAGCCGACGATCAGTTTCTGCACCGTGAGGATCAGCTAATGCCTGCTCTTTGTGTGTCGTACCTGTGTACACCGGCCAGTTGTTGAACCAGTCTTTTGTCGGTTGATCTTTATACATCCAATGCTCATCGCTTACGTGGTTATACACTGCATCTTGTACCAGCTTTATACCTTTTTGATGCAAAATCTTTGAAAACTGTAAATAGCCTTCATCTCCGCCAAAGCGGCGATCCACCTTATAATGATCAGTAAAATGGTAACCGTGATAGCCTGCCTGCATTCGATCCGGAGCTTCCTGTTTTAGCTGTTCATCATTTTCAATAACCGGCGTCGGCCAAATGGCCGTTACTCCCAACTCCTGCAAATAATCAAAGTGATCTGTTATGCCTTTAAGATCGCCTCCATGACGCAGAACCGGATTGTTAGCATCAACGGTGGCATCAGCCATGTCACCGAATTTGTCATTAGTGGTATCACCGTTGGCAAAACGGTCGGGCATAACGAGGTAAATAAAGTCGGCAGATGTAACGCCAGTGCCCTTTATAATTTTGTCCCTTTGCTTTAATAGATAAGGCCTCGTAATTGTTTTTGTGCCGGACTTGCCTATGATGTTACATGTACCAGGCTTGGTTGAGGGAGCAATATTTATATCGAGAAACGCATAATTAGGGTTTTTTACTTTGCTTGTTTTTACCAGTTTTATTCCCGGATAGCTAATCGAATAAGAAAGGGTTCCTGCGCCCGGACCGTATACTAATAGCTGGAGGTTTTGGTTTTTCATTCCTACCCACCAATTGGTTGGGTCAATTCTTTTTATGGCAACATTTGGTTGGGCAGAGATATGTGTGCTAATTAAAACACACGCAAAGAGTGCAAACAGATTCCTCATTAATCAGAGATTGAAAAAATTATAAAATAGGCTTCATCAAAAGTAACGGCAATAAATAAAAGTGGCGAATGATTTGCATTGCATCAGATTCCTTGTTCTTAAAGAAAACAACTCATACATACATGCAACACATTGATTGGGCAAAAGTTTTTATGCCGGATACTCCAATACTTGAAATCATTGTCAGGGGCACCGTCACCTACCTCGCGCTTTTTACGCTGTTGAGAATAATATTAAGAAGAGAATCTAGCAATCTTGGAATAACAGATATGCTTGTGATTGTGCTGATAGCGGACGCCTCACAAAATGCAATGGCAGGTGCATATAATTCTATTGCCGACGGAGTTATTTTGGTAGCTGTGATAATAGGATGGAGCTACACGTTGAACTGGCTTAGTTTCAACTGGCCATTTTTTGAACGTCTGCTAAGTCCGCGAAAATTATTGCTGGTTGATAATGGAAAAATGATCAAGCGAAACATGCGAAAAGAGTTAATCACAGACGAAGAGCTAATGACCGAGGTGAGAAAAGCAGGTCTCACAGAACTGCAGCAAATAAAAGTAGCATTCATGGAAAGTGATGGGAGTATTAGCATTGTAAAAAATGAAAAGGAATAGTTGGCAACGGGTAAGAAGAATTTTTGTAATCCGACAATATAATTTCAATTAAACATCTCTTGCGTCGCACTCTTGTACATTCGTTCCTTTTAAGTGCTTTTTTCATATTCCGGCAAATTTCTTATCGCAAGACTTAGCTACAAAAAAGGTTTAAAGCGCCCGTGCTGCTGCAACTTCTTTAAACGAAGTTGACTTTTTTCACCACTCTTGGTAGCGAAAGAAATAATATCTTGCTAGGGAATAAATCAATAAAATTCCTTCTTACTATCAGCAAAATTCGCCGCCCTTTACGGAGCGTAATGATTAGGATCAGGTAACAAACATTTTCAACAAAAAAACAAAAGTGAACCATATGAATAACTTCAATAATGATCGCCGGAGGTTTATAAAAGGGGCAGCGGCTACAGTTGCCTTAACAACTCTAGCCTCCAGCGGAATGGGCTTTATGTTTGCTCCGGACAAAACGTATCGCGTTGCTTTAATCGGAACAGGCTGGTACGGAAAAAGTGATCTTTTTAAATTAATACAGGTAGCGCCGGTTGAGGTAGTCGCACTCTGCGATGTAGATAAGAACCAACTATCTGAAGCCGGTAAAATGGTGAGCCAGCGGCAAAAGTCTGGGAAGACCCCGCAGTTGTACAGTGATTACAGAAAAATGTTGGCAGAAAATCCTTTAGACATAGTGCTCATTGGTACCCCGGATCACTGGCATGCACTAACGGCCATTGAATCAATGAAAGCTGGCGCACATGTGTATGTTCAAAAACCCATAAGCGTAGATGTGATCGAAGGAGAAGCGATGGTAGCAGCTGCACGAAAGTACAACCGCGTGGTTCAGGTAGGCACGCAACGTAGAAGTACCCCTCACCTAATAGATGCAAAGAAAAACATTGTCGACGCCGGACTTTTAGGCAAAGTATCTCACGTAGAAATGTGCTGCTATTACCACATGCGTAATAACGGCAATCCTGCCACCCAACCTGTTCCGGATTTTCTTGATTATGAGATGTACGCCGGACCTGCACCTAAGCTTCCATATGTAGGTTTACCTCATCGTGGTGGTTGGCGTTCGCGCATGGAATATGGAAACGGAATAGTAGGTGACATGTGCATTCACATGTTCGATGCTACAAGATGGATGCTTGGGTTAGGGTGGCCAAAAAAGGTGAGCTCAACCGGTGGGATCTATGTGAACAAAGGAACAAGATCAAATATCTCTGATACTCAGTCAGCCTTATTTGAATACGACGACCTCAACTGTATCTGGCAGCATCGCACCTGGGGAACAGCCTCTGACCCTGACTTCCCATGGTCATTTAAAATTTATGGCGATAAAGGAACGCTGCAGGCAGACGTTTATAAGTACAATTTTATTCCTGACGGAAAGGGCGAGAAGATACATAAGGACGCGGTGTATGAAAAAGAAAAATACCCCGAGGACCTTACAGAGCCTGGAATTGAAATTCATACAGCACCAGCGACCAGGGGTCACATGCTTAACTTTCTCAATGCTATTGAAACTAAAAGCCGGCCGGTAGCGGATATCGAAGAAGGTCATATTTCAACGGCAAGTTGCATATTGGCAAACTTGTCTATGCAAACCGGCAGACCGGCAGTATACGATCCAAAGAAACGTATAGTTGTTGGAGACCCTGAAATGACAGCGCTGTTAAAACGCTCTTACCGCGGCCCATGGCAACATCCTGAACCAAATAAAGTGTAGGCAAGAAAAAAAAAGTAGTTAAGGATAAAATAAAAAACCCTGTTGCTTGCAACAGGGTTTTTTATTTTATCTAAGTGATTATACTTACCAGTTAGGACTTTGTTTCAATGTTGGAGCGTTTGTTATTTCGCTTGTAACTAATGGGAAATAATAGTTTTTAGAGGTGAAAACGCGATCCTCTAATTTGAAACGCTGCATCTTGTATTTTACTCCTTGCACATCAAAGGTTCCTGTTGGGTCTGCAACTGGCCTCATTCCGTGAGCATACCTTTGAACTCTAGGGTAAGGCCATACAGAAGGCGGATTTGGAGATGCTTTGTATGCAGCTTCGCGTGCAAGTTCTTCAGGAGAATCTGGTTCCAAATTCCAACGTGCATAGAAGTACCGCTTGTTCTCATAGAATAACTCCACACGACGCTCTCTCTGAATGTACTTGTGAAGTGCTGCCTGGTCTAATCCCGGAGGAACCGGAGCCATGAATGAACGGGCACGTAGATTATTTAATACAGTATAAGCTTCGGGGCTTCCACCGCTTAATTTGTTCATTGCCTCAGCATATATCAACTGAATTTCTGGTAGACGAATAGCAGGGAAATGCAACTGCCAACCACCACTACGCTTCCAATCTTCATGATAAAACTTACGCAGGTAATATCCTGTTGAGGTAGCATTGCTAGCACCAATTCTGTCGGCGCCGGTTGCAGTGTTTATAATTTTGTTTTGATACGTCGAGCCATGATACATGATATCGGAATAAAAACGCGGGTCACGCTTTTCGTAGGGCAGATTTTCATCAAAACCCTTCGCTTTTGCCTGGGGATCGTAAGTAGCATATCCAAAACCATCGTTTCCGATAAATTCGTATTCGTCAACCTGCTCTTGCAAGGGTTGCAAACGAGAACCGCCTCCGTATGACGGTGGTATATGGTCACCTTGCCAGGCTTCGTTTTTATTGTTAGTAAGAATTAGGATGTATTCATTCTGCAAAGAAGCTCCGTCAATATAGATCTGCTTTATTCTTGCATACACCTTGTTATTACTTTCCGCCTGGAAGTCAGAACCTTTACCTGCGTACAGACTGTAGCGAGGTGCTGCATTATTTTTAAGGTCCATTACAGCTTTAGCAGCATCAGCAGCAAGCTTCCATTTACTTTCGTCGTAAGCACTATATGTTTCTCTACCTGCACGACTATCATTGCCCGGTAATTTTCCACCGTTGTACATTGGGCTGGCATTCATATAAAGAATGATCGCCTTTAATGCCATGGCCGCACCTTTGTCCACTCTTCCGTATTCTATATCAAGGTGACGCGCAGGTAATTCCGCAATTGCAAAGTCAAGATCTGCAAGGATTTTTTTAAGGAAGGTTGGCCACGGCTCGCGAACAAATGCAACATCCCCGGCTAGGTCTGCCACACGATCCATGTACACGATATCACCATACCAACGCGTGGCAAGGAAGTGAAGATATGCGCGTATAAAACGAACTTCTGCAACACGATTCTTCAAATCACCGGGTTGAAGAGGATTGTCTGGTGATTTGTATTTTTCTACACCTGCAATAAATACATTGGCTCTGCGAATGGAAGTATAGAAGTCGTTCCAATACATTCCGTTTGCTTTACTCGGCATTCCGATAGAAGGGCCGAAACTTCCAAAATTAAACTGATCCGGAATGGCCTGTTCTACCTGTGTGCCCTTACACTCGTCAGTGATACCTGATATTGAAAAGTCCTGAAGACCTACAATACCGCGATCACGCTCGCGCATATCTCTATAGAGCCTGTTAGCTGCACCATTTACCTGGTCCCAATTGCTAAAAGCCGCTTGTTCATCAATCTGATTATCGGGCTGCCTGTCTAAGAATTTTGAGCAGGAGTTAAATAATAAAATAGCGCCCGGAAGGATTATTAAAGAAAGATATTTTCTGATTTTCATAATTGTCTAATTAAAATGTTACGTACATACCAAAGTTTATTACTCGCTGTATAGGATACCAGTCGCCGCCTGTGTTAGTCTCAGGGTCAACATCGTACTTCTTTAATTTATCCCATGTTAAAAGGTTCAGGCCTTGCACATAAAAGCGCGTTTTTGAAAATCCTACCTTTTTCAACAAACTGTTTGGAAGGGAATATCCTACTTCGAAACTCTTCAGGCGTATGTAAGAAGCGTCGCCAAGAAATAGTGAACTGTTTGGATTTTTATTATTTACATAAGTGCCGTAGTGCACAGCGGGGTAAGTAGCTGTGGCAGCCGTAGCGGGAGTCCAACGGTCAAGGTGAAAAGGTTTTACCCTTCCGATGATATCCTGGCCATATGTTGGAAAGTCATAAGAAGCTGCATCAATCAACAGAACGCTGGTGTTTGTAGCGCCTTGAAACAGCAAGCTCATGTCGAAACCTTTGTAAGACATACCCATTGGAATACCGAATTGTATTTCTGGATTACGAGGATTTCCCATAGCTATTCTGTCTTCCTGGTCTGTAATCTGGCCATCTCCGTTTTGGTCCTTGTACACAACATCTCCCGGGATTACTTTACCCCATTTTTGATATACCTGTGTATTAAGCTTGTCAGCCTCAGCCTGGTCTCTCACAAAATGGTCGAACTCATAGACAAATTGTTCTCCAATACGTCTACCGGTGCGGTTTGCATAAGAGACAGACTTTCCATCAGGTGCTACACGGTCTACTTCATCAATAAACATAATCTTGTTTCTCGCAAATGAGAGGTTGGGTCTGATGTAATAACCAAAGTTCTTTCCTATTTTATCAGTCCAGCCTACTTCAACCTCAAAGCCTTTATTGTTTACTATTCCAAGATTGAGTTGTGGAGAGCTTTGTCCTACAACAGCAGACAAGTTTCTTGTACCATTGGTTCCAGGTTGTGTGAGGATGTCGTAGCGATGTTCGTAAAAGAAATCTGCAGTGATACTAAACTTGTTTTTTAGTGTTCTTATTTCGAAACCTAGATTAGATTTTCTGGCCTTTTCCCAGGTTAAATTTGGATTGGCAAGATTTCCCTCAAGCACATTTGCGGGAACACCTGAATTCAGATCCATACCAAAATTGTAGGTGTCACCGTTGGTATTGAAAAACTGGAGGTATCCAAACCTGTTTCCAGGCAGTTGATCGCTTCCCACAAGTCCGTAAGAACCTCTTATTTTCAGATAATCGATAAACTTATAATTTTTCATGAAATCCTCGTTGCTTGCAACCCAACCTACTGCTACCGCAGGAAAAAGACCATATCTGCGACCCTTAGCAAAATTTTCAGAACCGTTATAGGCTGCGTTTATTTCAAACAAGTATTTTTCAGCGTAGTTATAAGTTGTTCTAAAAGCCAATCCCTGGCTTGCAAATGGAACATCGTTTTGAAATATCCTCTTTGTTTGCGTACCCAATATCAGTGCAGTCACGTTATGAACTCCGAAAGAGCGAGCATAGTTTAACGAACCTTGAATATTGTTTTTACGCTGAGGTTGAGGAGTACGGGCATCAAAGCCATTATTCATTGTGTTGTTTGCAATGCGACGAGGCGAAGCATAAGCGCCTGTATAGTGTCCTCCATTCATAAACACGTCCACTCCTACTTGGGGGTAGAAAGTAGCGTACCCGCCGTATTCGCGGTAGCCCTCAGATTCATGAGGTATTGTTCTATCCACAGTGTTTCCAGACTGGTTGTCATAAGAAAATTGCAGATCAAAGACAAGACCTTTAGTTATAAAGTCGAGTTTGTGACCCAACGCAAAGCTTCCATCCATAAATGTCTTGTACTCATTAATAAAACCCGAGTACGCGAGTTCGCCTAAGATATTGTATCTATAAAGCTGGGTACCAAAAAGCAGCCCTTCAGGGTGTTTTGCTATGTATGCTTTATTGGCGGCGTTATCGTTGTTCTCGTTGATAACAGGATAAATGGACGGTTGTGTATTGGCGATATTGACGATTCTGGCTGCGGTAGTACCTGGCGCAATTCTATTCTGAATACGACCACCGAGGCTCATCTTAGCATAAAAATTATCAGTGATGTTTATGTCAATATTTGATCTGAAGTTGTACCGCTTAAAAGTAGCATTCGTATTATTGGCGCCATTATCGGTGTGTTGGTAGTTTCCATTCTGGTTCATCAAACCACCCAAAATAAAGTACCTGGCCGTTTTTGTTCCTCCCTGTATGGTTAAACTGTAATCTTGCTGCATACTGGGTTTAAAAGCATAATCGAAAAGATTTGTATTATATCCCAGACCATCAGAGTTATCTCCTTTAGCTATTCTGTAATTTGCAATTTGTGTGGGAGAAAAAAGCGCCGCAGAAGTGGTGGGGTTGTCGTTTAACCTAGCTTCATTATAGAGGGTTGCGTAGTCAGCAGATCCGAGGTATTGCGGAAATCTTACCGGCGAAGAAATACCATTCGCAGCTTTAAAGGTAACATTCGCTTTTTCCATATTTCTACCTCTCCTTGTTGTAACCAATATAACTCCGTTCGCACCTCTAACTCCGTATACAGCAGTCGCAGATGCGTCTTTCAAAATTGATAAAGTTTCAACTTCCTCAGGATTCAAATACTGGAAATCACGCTCTATACCATCAACCATTACAATAGGTCTTTGTGCCGCATTACCAGTGTTGTAAGTAGATGCACCACGAATGAAAATCTCACTTTGGTCTACGCCCGGTTCGCCACCACTAAATTGGTTGGCCATTAAACCCGGCATTCTACCTGCTAATGCATTAGACAAGTTGGTACTAGGGGTTTGCCTGAGCTCTTTTGTAGTAATAGTAGAAATAGCTCCGGTTACTGTCACTTTTTTCTGCGTACCAAAGCCTACAACAACTACGTCGTCTAAGGAAGATACTTCAGCACTCAACGTAACGTCAATTTTAGTTTTTCCCTGTACTGCAACCGTGAGGGTTTTAAAACCCACATAGCTGAACGTTACTTCAGCAGTTTCTGAGACAGAAATAGAGTAATTACCATTATTGTCGGTAGTTACACCACCTCTCTGGCCGGCTATTGACACAGAAACTCCTGCCAGAGGAATACCCTTGTCATCTTTTACATTTCCTTTTACTGGAATTACGGCCAGTGGAGAAGCTTCTGTCACTTTTCCTTTTTCCCTAGCACTAACCTCTGTGCAGGCAACGCTTAAGCACACGGCAGTTAGCGTAAGAAACAGGGGCTTTTTAAATCTTCGCGTTATTCCTGTTCCTAGTGAGACACTTACTTTTCTCATGTTGTGATAGTTGGTTTTAATAAGTCAGTCAATTTTTCTTTTATTTGGAATTTATACGGATAGTGGCATGATTGGTTGATACGTTTGCTCTAGTAGGAAGAGTTTAATTATTCAAAGAATAAAGTGATAATAGGAGAAGGATTGATTTGCGAACTAAGCCAGCACGAAAAACGTTTCGCTTATCCACATAACTTTTCTTAGTACTATCTGAATTACAATTCAGATAGTTTAACTATCATCCTTCGTCTTACTTGGAAATTTTTATTTGAAAGAAGTGGCCACTGCTGACAAATGTGATAAGAAGACTATAAATACTTTTTACAGAGTCTTACATAAAATTATTAGTTGCCTTTTTTTGAAATGCTGCTACAATTTAAAAGAATGATAAAAAGGTATTCTTTTTATAAAAAACTTACAGGGTTAAGCAGCGTGCATCCCAAATCTTGTAAGGCTTGACCACTATTTGTTTAGACACCAATGTTACAGAAAAAAGTTAAAGTAAATCCAAAAAAATTTACTCAAAACTGAAAATTCTATCATTAAACCTTCTAACCTTCAGTGTATTTTTATCGACTAAATTTATAGGAGCGCTTATATTTTTATATGAGTTACTATTATAAGTAATAAAAATCTTCTACATGCTTTCAAGGTTTTTAACCAAAGTTCTTTTTACAGCAATAGCATCTTTGTTCATTTCTTATCTTCTTAAGGGTGTCTATATTGATAGTATTCGAACAGCCCTTATTCTTGCAATTGTCCTGGCGTTGCTTAATAACTTTATAAAACCACTTCTCATCATTTTAACGTTGCCCATAACCCTCGTTACGCTCGGACTGTTCCTGCTTGTCATAAATATTCTCATTATTAAATGGGCCTCAAGCCTGGTAGCAGGTTTTAGGGTAGATGGATGGTGGTCGGCGTTATTGTTTAGTCTGTTACTGTCATTCCTTACCTCAGTAATCGAACGCGTCGTTGGAAATAAAAAATAGTAAACCTGCTTTATGTTATTTGACCGGAAAGATCTCACGAAAGAGCAACTCATTGTTTTCTATAGATCCCTGTTACTTCCAAGACTTATCGAAGAAAAAATGCTGGTTCTACTAAGACAGGGAAAAATAAGTAAGTGGTTTAGTGGCATTGGGCAAGAGGCAATTTCAGTAGGTGCTACGCTGGCTTTACAACAAGACGAATGGATGATGCCTTTGCATAGAAATTTAGGTGTTTTTACTACACGCCAAATGCCGCTTCACAAGCTGTTCATGCAATGGCAGGGTAATAAAGATGGGTATAGCAAGGGTAGAGAAAGAAGCTTTCATTTTGGTTCAAAAGAACATTATATCTGTGGAATGATCTCGCATCTCGGGCCACAGCTTGCAGTTGCTGATGGAGTTGCGTTGGCGTATAAGCTGCGTAAAGAAGATAAAGTTGCAGTCGCTTTTTCGGGAGAAGGTGCAACAAGCGAAGGAGATTTTCACGAGGCTTTAAATGTTGCAGCCGTTTGGGATTTGCCCATCATTTTTATCATTGAGAATAATGGCTATGCTTTAAGTACTCCAACCAATGAACAATACAGATGCGAGAGGTTGGTCGACAAAGCAAAGGGATACGGCATGGAAGGTGTACGCATTGACGGGAATAATATCCTCGAAGTTTATGATACTATTAAAGGTGTGCGGGAGTATTGTATTAGAAATCAAAAGCCTTACTTAATAGAATGCATGACTTTTAGAATGCGAGGTCATGAAGAAGCAAGCGGAACGAAGTATGTACCACAAGCAATGTTTGACGAATGGGAAGCAAAAGACCCTATAAAAAAATTTGAAGAATATTTGTTAGAGCAGGAAGTTATCGACACCCACAAAGCATCACAGATAAAAATTGAGATTAGACAAACGATAGAGGAAGAATTAAAAATTGCTTTCAATGCTCCATCAATTACTGCTGATAAACAGGAAGAGTTGAATGATGTGTATGCACCCATTCTGCGAAAAGATTTTGCCCAGTTGCAACAGGTTGAAATAACAAAGTCTGAAAGAGCCCCTCGTGATCTTCGGCTGGTTGATGCAATTAAAGAAGGACTTCATCAATCGATGCACCAACACCCCAATCTAATCCTGATGGGACAAGACATAGCCGAATATGGAGGAGCTTTTAAAGTAACGGAGGGTTTTGTTGAAGAATTTGGTGAAGAAAGAGTGCGTAATACTCCTTTATGTGAAAGTGCGATTATTGGCGCCGGTTTGGGTTTGAGCCTCGAAGGATTCAAAAGCGTAATTGAGATGCAGTTTGCAGATTTTGTAACTGCAGGATTTAACCAGATAGTAAATAACCTCGCTAAGATTCATTACAGGTGGTCTCAAAATGCAGATGTAGTTATTCGAATGCCTACAGGTGGAGGAGTTGGTGCAGGACCATTTCATAGCCAAAGCAATGAAGCGTGGTTTGTACATACACCCGGGTTGAAGGTTGTTTATCCATCCTCTCCTATTGATGCTAAAGGATTATTGATTGCAGCTATCAATGATCCTAACCCTATTTTGTTTTTTGAGCATAAAGCGCTTTACAGAAAAGTAAGCGGGGATGTGCCTGCTGATTATTACGAGATAGAAATAGGTAAAGCGAACCTGGTTAAAGAAGGAACAGACATCTCAATTATCACGTACGGAATGGGAGTTCATTGGGCACTCAACTTTGCTGCAAGCAACCCAAATATTTCTCTTGACATTCTTGATCTTCGAACTTTACTTCCACTCGATTATGATGCTATAAAATCAACAGTTACAAACACCGGCAAAGTTTTGATCCTACATGAAGACACACTAACAGGTGGAATAGGCGGCGAAATCAGTGCGTGGATAAGTGAACATTTGTTTGAATTATTAGATGCACCAATTATTAGATGTGCTTCTTTAGATACTCCTGTCCCCTTCAATTTGGCACTGGAAAATAATTTTATGGCATTAAGCTCATTAGAAAAATCTATCGAAAAACTTTTAAACTACTGACGTTATAAAAGCACTTTAGCGACCGGAAAGAATACTCTTTTTATCGCTGCAGGTTGCATCCAATTAATTTTTTAAAAAAATTTTTTTGATTCAAAAAATACTTCATCTTTACAACCTCTTAACAAACTAACACTTGTTAGTACGAAACGCAGTACATGGTGAACATAGAGCTGGTCGGCCTTTAACGATTGCTTGCATTTTCTTGATTTCCAGCTCTGTTTTCACCATTTTTTCTTCTTCAATTTAAAGCTTCATAATTTTCCCGCTTTACTAATGCAGTCTTTCTTACTGCTACTTGCAGGTTATTATCTGTTTTCGAAATTTCTATTAAATAATATCAAAACTATAACGTAAACACTTGGGCGCGACACGCAATTAGCCACGTCATCGTAAGCTTTAAACTTTTGTGAAAGGGGCATTTCAGTAGACCGTTTCTTCTTATTTTTCCGTTAGAATATAAAAATTAGCAGTACATCCTAATGAAACGCACCCCCCTAATACTTGTTCTTGCATTAATTTTTTTTAGTAACACTTCATTTTACCGAACCACTTACAGCAAGAGTGCTTTTTACATTGTTATAGATAAAAGCGACTATGAACTGAACGTGTACGATGCAGAAGGTTGGCTCGTTACTTTTCCAATTGTTTTAGGCAATAAAGACCAGGGTGATAAGTTGGTGCAGGGTGACAGGAAGACGCCGGAGGGTTCGTTTACCATTGTTAGTAAACGAGTACATGAAAAATGGTGCAGGTATATGGGGCTCGACTTTCCTACCGCTGCAGACATTGAAAAATTCAATATGCGCAAAAGACAAGGTATTATACCTCGCAATGCAGTACAAGGTGGAGGAATTGGAATCCACGGTACATGGCCACATGAAGATTACGCAATTGATCAATACCAGAATTGGACAGAAGGCTGCATAAGTTTAAAAAATGAACATGTAAAACAACTGTTTGCAATGATACCCGTTGGCACAAGAGTAACTATCAAGAAGTAACGAGCGTATAAACTGCTACCCTTTTCATTTATCCTCAAGAAAAGCTTTTACCGTTTCATTCCACTTACCCGGCTCATTCTTCGCAAGGCTTTGATGGCCACTCTCAGCATATATCGTTAGATGTTTTTTTTGGGACGGAAGGTTGTCAAATATTTCTTTTGTTTCGGTTTCACTTACCCGAAAATCGTTTTGGCCCCACTGAAGTAAAACAGGCACCTTGATACTTTTAGCATATTCGGCAGGCTCATGATTAAATGCCCAAAACCTTTGTTCGACTCCTCCCCAAAAAGTTAGCATTGTAGCAAGAGGCTGAGATGGTAAATGCATTATTCTCAGTCTTCCTTTTACCGCATCGGTTAGAGAAGCAAAGGGCATTTCCAAAATAATTTTTGCGGGCTGAATATCTTTATAGTCGCTCATTGCTTTTGTGATAGTGGCAGCGCCCAAAGAGATACCCCATAAGATGATATTTTTCTCACCTTTCGCCTTAATAAAATCATACACAGCCTTTACATCGTGGCTTTCATCGAAACCAATCGTGCAAATATTTCCTTTGCTGTTGCCATGCGCTCTAAAATCGACAAGGCAAACATTGTAACCGTAGTTATAGAAATTTTCTGCTTCAGTTAAAACACCACCCTTGTTTCCACCATGTCCGTGAAATAAGATAACTGTTCCCTTTGCCGAGTCTTTTGGTACGTACCACCCTTCCAGTATAATACTGTCTGTCGTCTTTATATAGGTTGTTTGATAAGGATGAGTAGGCGTCGCAGCTATCGGAAGTTTAAAATAATCAATACCAAAAAGAATAGCTTTTGTTTTATCCCAACCGTCCATTAACTCAGGTTTCTTTACGGCTGTATGTCCCTTATCAT
Organism: Segetibacter aerophilus; assembly: GCF_007991655.1. Classification (GTDB taxonomy): domain Bacteria; phylum Bacteroidota; class Bacteroidia; order Chitinophagales; family Chitinophagaceae; genus Segetibacter; species Segetibacter aerophilus. The sequence continues at coordinate 32,639 of NZ_BJYT01000022.1, read as the reverse complement.
AGAAGTGCGTAAATTTATAAGCATGAAAAGCAGCAACGATGTTAAGCAGTACAAAAATGAAAAGCAGTAGTCGTGCAACCTGCCTCAAAAGCTTTTTCATGTATTTTATTTGGTTAAAGATATTTAAGCGCAACCAACATTATTGCACGTCATTGATGTAGAAGTTTAAGAATGAAACCAAGTTTAGATTTGCATTCATCAAAAAGTTTTCAAAATGAATATAGAAGACATACAATCCATTTGTAAAGAATTACAAGCCGTTACAGAAGATATAAAGTGGGAGCATGATCTTGTATTTTCTATAGGTGGAAAAATGTTTTGTATTGTGGGGCTTGATCAAGCACCTACATCAGCATCCTTTAAAGTAAAAGAAGATGAATTTGAGGAATTGTCAAACCGGGAAGGTTTTAAACCTGCTCCTTATGTAGCTAAGTACAAATGGGTACTAACGGACGATATTAACAGGATGAGTAAGACGGATTGGAAGAGGTACATTGAACAGTCATACAATCTAGTAAAGGACAAGTTGCCAAATAAAACAAAAAAGCAATTGGACGTATAGGTGGAGATAAACGTAATCGAATAGTTACGATACAAAAACTTCTACCTTTGCTCTTCAATTTTACAATACTTCAATTTACACAATATGCCAGGTTTTGAATTTTGGGGAGAGGAAGAAAAAAAAGAAGTCAACGACGTATTAGAGACAGGGATTTTGATGAGATATGGTTTTGATGGACCAAGGAAAGGAGTTTGGAAAGCGAAGGAACTCGAGCAGGAAATTTGTAGAAAGTTTGGGAGCCAATACGCCCAGTTAACAAGCAGCGGAACGGCTGCACTTACAACAGCAATGGCTGCTTTAGGAATTGGCCACGGTGATGAAGTGATAATGCCGACTTTTACTTTTGTTGCAAGCTTCGAGGCAGTATTGAGTGTTGGTGCGATACCTGTGTTAGTGGACGTAGATGATACACTGACACTAAATCCTGAAGCAGTAAAATCAGCTATTACGCCAAAAACAAAGTGCATTATGCCTGTACACATGTGCGGAAGTATGGCGGATTTAGATGCTTTAAAAAACATATGCGAGCAGCATGACCTCGTCTTATTGGAAGATGCTTGTCAAAGTATTGGTGGTAGCTATAAAGGCAAGATGCTTGGTACCATTGGCAATGCGGGAACCTTTAGTTTCGACTTTGTCAAAACAATGACTTGCGGAGAAGGTGGAGTGGTAATGACAAATAGCGAAGACATTTATACAAAATGCGATGGCTATACGGATCATGGTCACGACCACCTTGGAGGTCCTGATCGCGGTGCAGATCTGCATCCTTTTATTGGCTACAACTTTAGAATAAGTGAACTACACGCCGCTGTCGGACTGGCCCAAATAAGAAAGGTTGACCAGTTCCTGGCGATTCAAAAAAAGAACCATACCCAGCTCAAACAAATCCTTTCGCAAGTTCCCGAAGTTTCTTTTCGCTCAGTGCCTGACCCTGCAGGCGACAGTTGTACTTTTTTAAGCTGGTTTCTTGCAACCGAAGAAATTACTGTAGCTTTTGTTGAAGAAATGAAAGCCCAGGGAATCTTAGCAGGCAACTTCTATTGGTATAAAAACAACTGGCATTACATCACAAAATGGGATCACTTAAAAAATGCTGAGTTTTTGAACAGGCAAGCACATGACGTTACCGAGAAGCTAAGATCCTATGCCACCCAGTCTTTTCCTGCAAGCGATGCTATCATGAGCAGATGTATATCAACAGCAATAAGTCTTTTGTGGACGGATGAACAAATAAAAGAAAAAGGAGAAAAAATGGTAGCTGCAATAAGGAAAGCGCTTGCTCACGTTCCTGCAGAAGTTTGAAAAGGAAGCAATTGACTTCTTTTTCTTTATAACTTCATTTTTGTCTTTAAGCTACTTTCGATTTAGGCCTACGCCTGAAATAACCGTTTAAAGTAACATAACCAATCAAGTCATATCCCTTGCTATCTAGGAACTGTAACAACTTATTGGTTTCGTAGTTCTTGATATTAAAATCGTGTATTTCAATTAATATTAGTTCGGGATGATATCTTTCGAAATCGAGAGAAATTAGCACCTCAAAGTCATGTCCTTCTACATCGATCGTTAAGAAGTCTATGTCTTGCGGAATTGAATTTTCATCAAGAATTTGAGTTAAGGTTTTTGTTATAACCTTCCGCGCATTTTTATAACGCCATCTCTCTTTCCATTCTTTCAACAAACGGTTGTCTAAAGTCGATACTTCAGTTTCTTCAAATTCATAAAATGTCATTTCCTTGACTTCATTAGAAACAGCTTCGCAGACCGAAATGTCCTTAGGTCTCAGTGTAAATTTCTTAATCAAATCCGGATTTGCGTCAACATTTATACCTGTCCAACCTCTTTTGTAAAGCTCAAACGTGTTTGAAAAGTTAATGGGGTGGTTGCATCCTATATCAACAAAAAAGCCCTTGCTTTTACGAATGAAAAATTGAATGATAACGTCTTCGCCAAATTGGGAGAAAGACTCTCTAAGGTTTACACCTAGTATTTTACTAACCAATTTATAGATAGCCAACCTCAATGCAAAAAAGAATGGGAATTGGTGAAATAGGATTTTAATTGATTTCAATATTCAAAGTTTTTTGAGGAAAACAATGTAAGTCAATTTCCTGGTTCTTAGAGACGGCGTAACTATCGTGAGAAGAAATACAATCAAAAAGCCTGCTTAGGTCTGTCAGCCTTAGACCCTTTACCTTCCATCCTATCTGTATACTCCAAACTTCCCAACCTAAATCGAACAGGAACTTTGATAGCTTTCTCGAGTTGAATTTCTTTTTTGCAAAAAAAGCCTAATGTGCTGGTATAATAATTTGAAGCCATTAAATTGAAAGGTGCAGAGCGCAGACTGGCAGTATTTGTAGTATCAGTAAGTTTAGTTGAAGCCGATCCCGGAAAGTAATCTGTTCTCCCAAATGGCGCTTTACCAGCCTGCGCAATTTGCAGAACCCTTTGACCGTTTGATGTAAAGCATACAAATAAATTAATAAACAAACAAATAGTGCAACCTCTCATGCTTAATGAATTGGTTGTAAATTTACCCCGAAATGTTGAAAGCGTTTGTTAAGGCAAAAGCACAAGATTTTGGCAAAACTAAAACATCTTATTTGCGACTTTTGCAAATTTTAGATGCACTGGGAAACTTAGAGGAATACAATGTCATTAAGTCAATCATTACAACAAAAGCTTTTACAAAAGTTATCGCCTCAGCAAATTCAGCTAATGAAATTGCTGCAGGTACCTACGGCTAATCTTGAGGAAAGGATAAAGGAAGAACTTGAAGAAAACCCGGCTTTGGAAGTAGGTGAAGATGGCCATGATGACTTTGAAGAAGCAGATGATTTTAAAAGCGACTCCGAAGAAGAGTATGACTCCGAGGGAAGTACGGATGAGTACGACAATATAGACCTGAGTGACTACGTGCACGAAGGCGATGATGAAGTAGGCGATTACAAACTGCGCGATGAGAACTACCCCGAAATGGATGAGGGCAAAGTGATACCCATCAGGGTAGAAACTTCTTTTCATGAAGTGTTGTTAAACCAGCTTGGAATGATGGAGCTGGATGAAAGAACCCAAAAGATTGCAGAGCAGATCGTAGGAAGTATTGATGATGACGGTTATTTAAGAAGGGAAATGTCTTCCATTTCTGACGACCTCGCTTTTCGTCAGAATATTCTTTCGTCTGAAGCTGAGATTGAAGGCCTGATAAAACAAATTCAACAATTTGATCCCCCGGGAATTTGCGCACGGGATTTAAAGGAGTGCCTGATACTTCAACTGAAACGTAAAACCGGCGAGGGAAAAGAAGTTGAATTAGCGATGCAAGTGTTGGAAAAGTACTTTGATGAATTTACAAAAAAACACTACGAAAAGATACAAAGGGGGCTAAGCCTTACCGACCAACAGTTGAAAGATGTCATCAACCAAATTATTAAACTTAATCCTAAACCAGGTGGAAATATCGGCTTTGTAAATAAAGCCGAGAGTTATGTTGTTCCTGACTTTTTTATCTTTAATAATAATGGAATTCTCGAACTGACGCTCAACAGCAAGAACGCACCGGACTTGCGTATTAGCGAGGGTTACCGGGATATGATAAAAGATTATGAGAAAGGCAGTAAAAAAGATAAGAGGCAAAAAGAAGCCGTACTTTTTATAAAGCAGAAGATAGACTCAGCGAAGTGGTTTATCGACATGATCAAGCAACGCCAGCAGACTCTGATAGGCACGATGTCAAGTATCATGAATTACCAGAAGGAATTTTTTCTCACTGGTGATGAAACAACTCTAAAGCCGATGATCCTGAAAGATATAGCTGAGATGACCGGCCTCGACATTAGTACGGTCAGCCGTGTCGCCAATAGCAAATTCGTACAAACCGAGTTCGGGACCTACCGCCTTAAATTTTTCTTTAGTGAGTCTTTAAGCACCGATAGCGGCGAAGAAGTAAGTACGCGTGAAGTGAAAAAGATCTTAAGTAATTTGATAGAGGCAGAAGATAAACGTAAACCACTGAGCGATGAGCAGCTTACGGATATGCTTCAGGAAAAAGGATACAACATTGCCCGGCGTACGGTGGCAAAATATCGTGAACAACTAAACTTGCCGGTTGCCCGGTTGAGGAAGCAGCTGTAAATGCAAGATCTTCAAAGCGCGCCGCCACTTCAACCCACGCAGGTGTACCCGCTCCCACAGCCGAGGGCGCTAAAATTACTTGGCAACTTTTTCTCGTACTTTTTTCACCCGCTGTTTATTTCGGTTTATGTTGCCTGGTATCTCATCTACTTTCACCCATACTCATTTGCCCGCTACGATGACCGTCAAAAGTTACTAACGCTTGCATTTGTATTTTCGATTACCGCCTTCTTTCCGGCGATAACCGTTTTTCTGCTATGGCGGCTCAAGTTTGCGAGTTCAATTTATCTGCGTACGCAGAAAGAACGGATCATCCCGTATGTGGCTTCCATCACTTATTTTTTTTGGGCATATTATGTAAGTAAGAATATGCCAGGCGGTCCATCTGTGATGACTTTTTTCTTTCTTGGAACTTTCCTTGCTGCAAGTGCAGCGTTGATGGCAAACAACTATTTTAAGATTAGCATGCACGCGATAGGGGTTGGTGGCGCGGCAACATTCATGATGCTGCTTGGGGTTGTGTCAGGTGAGCCTATAACTATTCCAATTGCTATTGCTACCATTATCGCAGGCGTTGTTTGTACTTCCCGGCTCATTGTTTCCGATCACCATCCTTACGAAATTTACTGGGGTTTAATTATTGGCGCCTTGTGCCAGTCGGTTGCGTGTTACTTTGTTATGTAGTGTCTCTTTAATCCAGCGACGGAATAACGCCCTGCAGTTGTTGCGACGCTCCGTTCTACTTCATCACACTATGGATCTTTTTCAGCCGTTTATTTATAAACTTCATAAATAGTCGCTAAAGCTCTTCAAGCTAAAATCACCCATTTACACACCTTCGCTGCTATCAATTGCTTAACCTTCACATAGCTCCATTTCTTCTTTAATGTACATTGCAAGAAAATTTTCTATGTCGAATCGTTTCTTGATATCTCTGTTATCTGGGTTCTTCCTATTCATCGTTGCATGCAGTCACCCTCCTTACTATGCCTCTAATAAAAGTTATAAAAAGCAGGCGAAAGAATATGCAAATACAATTAAGGAGCAGCCTTCTGTATTTACCGTTGTCGGTGGCATGTCACCTGCCTGGGTTGGTACCACTAATTTTAATATGCGGAAGCCGAATTATGTAATTATCCATCACACAGCTCAAAATAGTTGCGACCAGACTTACAAAACATTTACCCTGCCACGTACCCAAGTAAGCGCCCATTATGTTATTTGTAAAGATGGATTAGTACAGCACATGTTGAATGATTACCTAAGGGCATGGCATGCAGGAGCAGGAAAGTGGGGTAATCTTACCGATGTTAATTCCGCTTCGATAGGAATAGAAATTGACAATAACGGTTTTGAAACGTTTACTCAACCGCAAGTAAACAGCTTGCTCCAGTTACTAGATACTTTAAAACGAAAATATGCCATACCTGCTGCCAACTTTATTGGGCATGCGGATATTGCCCCTACCCGAAAAGTTGATCCTAATATTTACTTTCCATGGAAAACATTGGCGGAGCACGGTTATGGTTTATGGTATGGTGATACATCCCGGGTAAGTGTACCAACAGACTTCAGTAATACAAATGCCTTACGTATTATCGGGTACGATGTAAAGGACTCTACTGCTGCGATCGCCGCTTTCAAACGACACTTTCTGCAAGACAGCTCAAACATTATCACTGAAGCTGATAGAAAGATCTTGTTGGACCTGATGAATAAAAGCCTGTAAAAGGTTTAAAGTAAGAGTTAAGAACTGAAGTCATTCTTCCCAAATAATACAAACAAAAAAGCCGACAAGTGTAAGTTGTCGGCTTTCGATTTATATATAGAGTACTAAGATTTTCTAAATGTAAGTAGCAGAGTATTGCCTTGTCTTATTTCAAGCATGTTACCGGTCAAACTATAATTGTCAGCTTTTTTTAGTGCAGCTAAAAACGCCGCCTCATCATATTCGTTACAAGCCATTTTAGAAGTAACAATATTTCTACCAAACTGAATGTCCTTGTTGCTAAAATTGAAGCTACCACTCATGCTATTGCAACCAGTAGTGCCTGTGAATACTTGTCTTGCAGCGTTAATTGTAAGAGAAGGCATCCGCTTCCAGTACTGAAAAGGTTGAGCTGTTGTATCGAAGGTGGTTGTAGTCTTGTAATCAAGATTTAAGCGAGCCTTAGCTGTATCGTATAATGCATTTCTCTTGTTATTTCTGGCTCTTACTTTTGACCTTGCTGACGTACCGCTTGTTCCGCTGGCACTGGCCATCGTTGCATCTGTTCCTGAAGCCATTGAAGCCATAGACGAGTCTGTTGTTGCGGCCGCTGCGGCTGCTGACGTATCCTGATACCACGTCGATGTGCTGCTCCAGCTACCGTTAGAAGCAAGCATACCATCTAATCTCCAAGTTCCGTTAAGGCTGGTGTCTTTTGTTGCTCTATAGGCCCAATCGCGATCAGCGGGAGTAAGAGAGGCAGAAGCTTTTGCTGCACTGGTCATTGTATCTCCCCGGCTTACATTCACATTGGAAATTCCAGGTCCAGCCGGTGTAACTGCTTTTCTTGAACTGCTGCAAAAAGCAAAGAATAAGCAAAGTGGTAATACAAATATTGTTTTTTTCATACTTACGGTTTTGTTAGCCCAAAAACCACAACCGTGCCAAAAACAGAGTTAGTAGCAAAAAACAATAAAAAAATTTAAAATGAGGCTGCAAAAAGGCTAAGACAGGTTAGTAGACTAAAAGTTTAAGTCAAAGAAGATGATTTAGCCAAATTGTATTAAGAGTGTTTTTTTGGTGTAAAGTAAAAAAAGAAAACCCGGCCGAAAAACTTCTAAGAGGTTAATAGAAAAAGTGAAAGTTTTTCTTGAATTAGTTAAATCTCCCAAACTCGTAATTGCTTCTGAAGTACCCATTTTATTTTTGCGGGTTAATAAATGCTCGATACCTCTCTTCATATAGCTCTCGTCGGAAATCCTAATAGTGGTAAGTCTTCCTTGTTTAACGGTTTAACGGGCCTAAATCAAAAAGTCGGAAACTTTCCGGGAGTAACAGTAGATAAAAAAACCGGAAAGGCTACGCTTGAACCGGGCGTTACCGCAAACATCATTGATCTTCCTGGTACTTACAGCCTTTATCCCCGTAGGGCTGATGAGTGGGTGTCGTATAAGGTTCTAATGCATGTAGACGAACACGTCAAGCCAGACATGGTCGTACTTGTTGCAGATGCAAGCAATCTAAAACGCAACCTGCTCTTTTGCTCGCAGATGATCGATCTAAAAATTCCTGTAGTAGTTGCTTTGACCATGGTTGATCTCGCTGCTAAGAAGGGTATTAAAATAGATCTTGAAGAGTTAGAAAGAGAATTAGGAGTTCCGGTAGTTTCAATAAATCCAAGGAAGAATAAGGGTTTACCACAATTGAAAAAGATATTGTTGCAGACGGCAAGGCAACAACACAAAGCTTCTTCCCGCGACTTTATTGGTATTAAGAGTTTGGCTGAAAATGCGGTTCATGCTGTTCAGAAAATTTTTCCTGCCTTACCTGATTATGCCGCCGTTCATTACCTTATTAACCACGAAAATTTTCCGCTTACTCAGGAAATACAAGATAAAATAGAGGGGATTGAAGTTGCCAATCATTTCAACCCTACTCGTTTACAGGCGGAAGAAATCATGCAACGATACGGCAGGATTCGCCAGATAATGCAGCAGAGTGTTGTTGAAGACGATCCGCTTGAGCGTAAGTTATTTACCGAAAAGCTCGACAACATTTTATTACACCGAACCTGGGGCTATGTTATTTTAATATCGGTTCTGTTTCTTTTGTTTCAGAGTATTTTCTGGTTGGCAGAATATCCGATGAACGCTATCGAATGGATTTTTGCTTCTGTTAGCGGCTGGTTAAACGGAGCAATTACTTCCGGCTGGTGGAGCGACCTGATTATTAACGGGATCATTGCCGGCCTTAGTGGAATTCTTGTCTTTGTTCCCCAGATAATGATCCTTTTCGGGCTGGTTACGATCCTTGAAGATACCGGTTATATGGCGCGCATTAGTTTCCTCAGCGACAAACTTATGCGCAAAGTGGGCCTCAATGGTAAAAGCGTAATGCCAATGATTAGCGGTTTTGCCTGTGCAGTTCCAGCTATTATGAGCACCCGCAACATCGAAAACAGAAAGGAGAGATTGCTTACTATTCTGGTAACACCGTTAATGAGTTGTAGTGCGAGGCTCCCTGTATACACCATACTTATCAGCCTGGTTATTCCAAATCGGTACTTTCTTGGTTTTCTAAGTTGGCAAGGGTTAGTGATGATGGGGCTTTATTTATTAGGCGTAGTAATGGCGCTCATCGTCAGCTATGTTTTTAAGTGGATTATTAAATTACAGGAAAAGAGTTTCTTCATCTTAGAACTGCCTACATACCATGCTCCGAGATGGAAAAATGTAGGGGTAACCATGATTGAAAAAGCAAGGATTTTCGTTCGCGATGCAGGGAAAGTGATTATGGTTATAAGCCTCCTCTTATGGTTTTTAAGCAGCTATGGTCCTTCGAAGGGGATGAACAACTTGCAGGCAAAGTATGAAAAGCTACAGCAACAGCCCAATGCAGATAAGATTGCTCTCCAAAAAGAATATCGATCTGAAAAACTTCAAAACAGTTATGCAGGTGTGCTTGGTAGAGCTATTGAGCCAGCCATTGCACCACTCGGTTATGACTGGAAAATAGGAATAGCCCTCGTTACTTCTATAGCCGCAAGGGAAGTATTCGTAGGAACTATGGCAACCCTGTATAGTGTCGGCGAAGACAATGAAGATACCTCGCTGAGGCAGAAAATGCATTCAGCTGTCCGTCCAAACGGAACTAAGGTTTATACACTTGCCACAGGTATTAGCCTGATGGTTTTTTATGTTTTGGCAATGCAATGTATGAGCACCCTTGCGGTAGTAAAAAGAGAAACTAAGACCTGGAAATGGCCTATTGTTCAACTGCTTTATATGACCTTCCTTGCGTACGTGGTGGCTTGGGTTGCTTATATAATAGCCAGCTAAAGAGTGAGTTTTGAGATAGGATTGTCCGTCCTTATGGGTCAAGCAATATTAAGGGTCGCACCTCGTGAACCTATGATAGTTCAAATACACTCATCAACTACAATTACACACGGCACTTTTTTTGCGGAGGAGCAAGCACAATGATTTTTATATGAAGAAATTGCTGCTTCTATTGGCTTTTATCCCAACTGTCTTATTTTCTCAATCAAGAAAAGAAAGAAAAGCTTTAGAAGCTCAGCAAAAGTTAGATCAGGTTGTGATCAACAATTTAAAAAGCCATGTTCAAAATTTAACTGGCAGTAAGGCATCAACGAGCTTCGAGGCGAACGCAACAGAATACATCAGCAGTCAATTTAAATCTTTGGGACTCTTACCGAAAGGGACCAACGGTTTTATCCAGTCGTTTAAGATTGACAACGGAAAAATCATTGACCCCTCAACCTACTTGAAAATTAATGATAAGGTACTCGAGCTTAACAAAGACTATTTCCCTCTTTCTTTTTCTGCAGAGAAAAAGGTAAAAGGAACGCCTGCAATGGCGTTAAGGGAAAGAGGTGTGCCATGGTTTGTTGATATTAAAGACCTATTTGAGGATGGTGCAAAATTGCAGGGAAGCAACATGGAGGAAGCAATAAAAAAAGAATTTGTGAGGGCGGCTTCTAAAGGTGCAACGGCCCTGTTTATTTACAACTCAGGTTCAGCGAGTGATAGCATTATTTACAATAGCAAAGACAAGTCGGCGCCCTCACCCATTCCCGTTTTTTATATTACTGCTGAAGGGCATAAAAAGTATTTTAGCGATCATTCGCAGGTATTGGATGTAGATGGAAATGTAGCATTTAAAGAAAGCAATTTTTCCGGAAGCAACCTAGTCGGATACCTTAACAATGGAGCTTCTTCAACAATTGTTTTAGGAGCTCATTATGCTCCTTCTGCAAGGGAAGCAGGTAAAGGTGAAGAAGCGACAAAGCCTAGCACTGCGGGAGCCGATGACAACGCAAGTGGAGTGGCTACGTTGATTGAACTCGCAAGAATGTTATCTGCATCAAAGGCAAAAAACAACAATTATGTATTTGTAGCTTTTGGAGGTGCTGACAGAGGTACAATCGCCAGTAATTATTGGTTGGAGAATGCCGCAATTAGTACTCCTGTTAATTACATGCTTAATCTGGACATGGTTGGAAGCTACAGCGATGGCAAAGCCTTACTTGTTCAAGGTTACAGTACATCGCCTTTATGGAAAGAAGTGTTTGCTTCGCTTCCAAATAAAAAGTTACAGGTAAACATTGACAGTGTAAGTAGCGTGTCAGCGGCTGCCAGTTCCTTTTATAAAAAAGATATTCCTGAATTGTATTTCTCGTCTGCAAATCATCAAAACTACACAACAGCGGTAAACGATGAAAGCAAGATAAATTATAGCGGTACTTTGCAAATCGCCAAGTTCATTACTTCACTGGTGGAAGCAATGGATTCAAGAGGTAAAGTTGGGTTTGCAAAAACCTCTAACCAATCTGCACCAGCTGCAAAGGTTGCAGAACCAACCGCTGTTGCTAAACCTGCCAGCGCTAATGAGAACCAAGGCTCTGCAATTTCACGGTCTACAGTAAGCCTTGGGGTGATAGCTGATAAAACAAACAGTGAAGAGGGTTTAAAAATAAGCGGGGTTACGCCAAAAAAACTGGCGTCAAAGTTAGGATTACAATCGGGGGACGTTCTTACTGACCTTGGCTCCTATAAGATTTCAGACATGAAGACTTACATGCAGGCTTTATCGAATTTCAAGGCAGGGGATAAGACCACTCTTCGCATTAAAAGAGGGAAAGATGATAAAGAATTTGCTGTAGAGTTTTAACTTTACCCCCGAATGAAACTAACTCTCGATAACGACGCCATTACTGACGATTTCTTTTCTGATACACGATTGATCGGTATTGTCGCGCCAATTAAAAACTACCAGTTTTGCTGGCAGTTAAATAACCTCCTTGGATTCAACTTCCGGCTCGATACTGAAATTGATAAGCAGCTACGAAAGAAAAACAGGCAGTATTTCTTTTCGGTCTATCAGCATGAAGAGAATAACTTCTTAAAATATTATCTCTTCCATAATCACTGCGACGGCGAATATCTTTTGCCGGAATTTAAGCACCTCGACTTCTTGTTGCTCATGAAAGGCGATTATGTAGATGACTCCGGATGTAGTCATATCATTACAACTATCAAATCTATTGCTACTGTGCAGATGGTTGCAGAGTTAACAAACGAAAAAATCAAGAACAAAGAGCATCTTGTTTTCTAGTATGGAGTTTTAGCAATATTCTAATACTAATTCATTAGGAACTACTGGGGCAGGGTTGCCAACATAGGATAGTACTCATACTTATTTATCTTACTTGCCGGGTCGTTCTCGATAATACGCTTTACTTCATCTTCGTTATCTGCTGCAACAATTGCCAGGCCGAAAGCGCCATTAGGATCAAGGACGGGTCCAAAAATTAAGATGGATCCTTGGTTCATGTATTCTTTCAAATACTCTGCGTGTTGTTTCATAACACTCAATTCCTCTTCCGTCATTGTTTGCGAAAAATCAGGCCTTGACGGAATAAGCTTCAGAACAAATATTTTTTCATCTTTTAGATTTTGCTTGAATATTAAGGTTGCTTTCTTAACTAAGGTTTTACCTGAGTACTGTCTGTTGCTTGCAAGTCCTTATCCTTATCCTTGTCTTTTTTTCTTAGCTTCTTAAATAGATCAAGTTTAAACTGAACGTTACCATCAGGGCCTGGTCGGCCTCTGACAAAAATACTTGCTCCACCTTTTGAGTCTGCACCTTTATTTTCAGGAGTATAATCTCCATCTCTTTTCTTAAGGTTGCTAAGAGGTATTTGTATTCCAATGTCGGTATTGGTGCCCACTATACTGTAAATACCTTCGACATATAGTGTAAGAACGGTAGATTGTATCTCCATTCTATGAAGGAAAATTTCCTTGTTTTTTATATCGAGCCGATCTTTCAATTCAGCAAAATAAATCTCACTAAAATTTCTCTTTTTAAAGGCGACCTGCTGAATCTTCTCCATTGGAGCATAGTTAAGCAAGGCGCCCTGTTTCAAAGAAAAATCTACATAACCTACAATGTCTTGAGGAGTTCCCTTTAGATCCCGATCGAGGTTCATCGTGACGTCTACTGTTGAAGTAAGTTTTCCGCGAAGATTCTCGTGAGAAATACCATCCTGCCCAAAATCATTGAAAGCATACATCACTTTATTTACATCCACGTTGTGCATATTGACTTTTATACTAGACCCATAAAATCTACTGTTCTTCGCAAGGAGGCTTCCGCTGATAGACATTGACCCACCCGCATGTTGAAGGCTAACGTTATTTAGAATCCAGTTTTCATTAATCAACCCAATCGAAGCCTTCACCTCCGAAGCAGTAAACTTATTAAAGGAGAGTTTATCAGCCTTTATATTCAAACGCAAATTCGCCTGGTCAACTATTTCGTCAACATTTTTTGCAGTGCTTCCAAGTTTTGATTTACCTGCACTTGTTCTAGCAGCAGAGGCCCTTTGCTTGAAAAGAGAAGTCAGGCTATTTAGGTTTAAAGAAGGAGAATAGATATTCCAGTCAAGCAAAATTTTACCTGGGCTTGTATTCATTAGCGCGAGTAAATTTTTTCCACTTCCACTCATCACCAATTTGTTGCCCTGCACATTTCCCTTGAACTCCGTAACATATACATCGGTTTTTTTGAAAATAATATTGCCGCTAACATTAGTCATTGGAAGATTGCGCGGATGATACATAATTACTCCGTCGGAAAATGAAAGCTTGCCCGTTAAAGCTGTGTTTCTATTTGAATTATGAGCTAACGGTCCCGAATAGGTGACATCAAGCAATCCTTTTCCCTCATGTAAATCAAGCGTACGTGATCCAAGCAGGGAGTTGAGCTGGGTCAGGTTGAAGTTAGTTTTGATATCTGCATTGATCATTGGGTATACCAGGTTGTCAATATAGATGTTTTCAGAAGTTACTTTAAGCCCTTCGAAGTCTCCCTTGAAGTTGTGAAATTGCAACCTTGAATTTGGGTCTTTTCTTGGTAAGCCGGCAATTAGTTCATTGGTGAAAGAGCCCTCGAGCGAACAATCTGCAAAGCTCGCAAAAGGCGATTGCACATTGTTATCCTCTAATTTCCATTTGATATTAACCAATGGGTCTCCGCCATTTAACGGACCGCTTATGTCCGCGAAAACTTCGTCCACTGGCTTCTCAATCTTAACAAGCGATAGAGCTGTAGCAATCTTTGGAGTAAGCAGAGCCTTTGCCTCTTCGTAGTTTATATCTTTTGTCGATATTTTTAGTGCGAAGGTAGGAGCCTGGGTAAAACTGAAAGTACCTGATAAAGTGAAAGGATGATTTTTGAAACGTATTTCAATATTCTCAAAATTTAACTGCTTCCTGCTTTTGATGAATGCAACACTGAAATTTCCATCCATCTGCGTTTCATGAACATAGCTGCCGAAGTCGGTATTTAAGGCAAAATTATGAATGAGAATATTGTTGGAAGTCTTCAGAGTTAGAAGCGAATCACTATTATTGATTCTGCATGTCACCTTTTTTACAGCAAAGTCATATAGCTTCTTTTTTCTTTTATCATCTAAAATCAGCCTCACGTTTATAAACTTTACACTTTGTATCTCAGTCTTTGCCGTTGAAGGTTTGTCTACTTTGCCAGTAGCACTTTTAGGGGCTAACAGGTAAGAGTTTGTATAACCGGAGGTATCAGTATAAACATATAAGTTCCCGTTCTCGATCTGGATTGCGTTTAATGGATTATTTCTTTTAATAAGGTTTACGACACCTATGCTTGCATATACTCTTTGAGCTTCGAAGAAGGGATGTTTGTGTTGATTGAAGAGCGTGTCTTTTATAGAAACGTTTTCAAGCTTAATAGAAATTCGAGGAAACTGTGCAAGAAAGCCCAAACTAATGTCACCTATTTGTACTTCACCATTTAGCTTGTCGGCAACCTGTTCTTTTATTTGACTAATAATGTCTTTTTTCTTAGCAACGATATAAACATATGCGACGGTGTAAACCAACACCAGCACTCCAAAAAAAATGGCAAGTCCCTTAAGTGTATATCTTAAAAATTTTTTCAACAGTTAACAGGTAAAATTTTTATGCCATCTGGAATAAAACAATAAAACCCCGTGAAATTTGGGGTTTTATTTTAAAATTTTTTATCAAGAATATAAGGCAGCATATTTCGCCACGTTGGCCAGTCGTGCCTTACGTCGTTACCCCAAACATCCAGGTCACACCAGATCCCTTTACTATATAAAACAGAGGCAAATCTCCGTGAAGCATCAGGCTCTTCATATTCTCCACTGCCGGTGTAAATGTGTATGTGATGGCTTGCTCTTAGCTTATCAAGATAAAAGCTGTCTGATAAGTTTGGTATATAATGAATGGGGCTGTTATAGTATACCTGCTCGTCATAAAATCCGCGCGTGTATTCGGTTAAATCATACACACCGCTCATCGATATTGCACCGTTTATAATATCAGGGCGTTTGCAAAAAAGGTTCATCGCATGTAGTGCACCAAAAGAAGCTCCGCAGGTATAAATAAAAGTTTCATTACTGGTTGCGTTTCTAATAAAGGGAACCACCTCGTCAAAAACATATTGATTAAACTCGTTGTGCCGAATAGCGCGATGAGCAGGCTCCATCTGGTAGTTGAGCCAACTTTCTTTATTCATACTATCGATGCTAAACACCCTCAACTTACCACTATCAATCATTGGCGCCAGCGAATCTAAAAGTTGAAACCGTTCGTACTCGAGATAGTCTGCCGCGGCTGTAGGAATTAATAAAAGCGCAAAACCATAATGTCCGTAAGAAGCTATCGGCATTTCTCTTCTTAGTGCCGGGCTGTACCATGATGTTATTTCTCTTCTCATTGTCTCTTTAAGTTACGGGTGAACACTATCAATCTTTTTAGCCTAATTTTTACTATTCCTTCAAAAGTAGGTAAAGAATAAAAGCTAGCGTTCATAACATAAGAGGTATTTTAAAACAGGCATATGTTCCGTCTTCAGCATCGTTGTGTCACTCCCTTGTACAATTTCTTATGATAGCAACACCTAGTGGTCCAGCCCTGTTACGCCTTAACAAACCTTGTTGACTTCTACCAGTTGCTAAACCTAATTCCTAAACTGTAGGGATATTGTTCCAAACCATTTTCATGCAGCTTTGTAAGGCTGTAGCTTCCAAAAAGCCTGATGGGTCCTATGCCTAGTTCGCCTACATAAGCCAACCTGAATTTTTCAAGGCCAAGATCTCCTTTTGTTTTTTGTTTACCTCTTTCAGCGCTCACTTCCTTTGTGTGGCTTCCAACAAGGTAACCGGCACTGACACCAGCACTAATGCTCAATCCTTTTTTTCTTCCCGGGCTTGTATTTATGTTCAACATAAATGGAACAGTCGCATAGCCAGCATACAGTTTATCTTTCGAAAAGCTGATGCTGTCTTTATAAATGTAGTTGGGAGATTTATTGTAACGGATGCTGTTTTCATATCTGAAATTAAACATCTCCAAACCCAGCCCGTACTTCAGGTTTACATAGCCTTTTGCCAGGTTCAGCCGTTGCATTACCACCCAGATATTTACATTGGATGTTTTAGAAGATCTCAATTTTAAATCCTCTTTGCCTGGTTTGCCACCTGGCCCTACTGATCTCAAAAAGCTTTGAGCTTCTGCACTCGCATAATTTGTTTTGTCATTTACGTTAGCAAAACCCAGATCAAAGATCCACCAGTTGGTACTGATCTTACTTGGCTTGTAAGGCTTTCTTTCAATCGTAACATTGGTAGTGGTTTTCTCGCCGGCATTCTCTCTTCTTTTTTTAATAATAATAAAGTTGCCTGCTTTGATAGTGTCTGCCGTGCTAACAGTGGTGTCTTCGGTGGGCTTTGTCGTTTCTGTTTGGGCAAAGCTTGCTCCTGCAACCATCAAGGCTGCAAATGCCATGTAAATCCTTTTCATTTTAGTATTGTTTTGTGTAGTGTAAGACTATTTGCTTTTTATTTCGAAACCCGCAATTTTAAGGGTTCTTTCGCCGTCGTTGTTGCTATTTTTTCTCTCAAAGAGACTGGCTGCTTTTTTAAATAAACCTTTCAGTTTAGTCTTGTTTATTTCAGCAGATCCTAGGTAAAAAGTATTTTCTTCATCGTTCTCGCGACTGTCTATCTCCCGGTAAACTGCATGAGCTGCCAGCGAAGAACTCTGGTCAAGCGAAGACTTAGCAGCGAGCTTTATTTTGTCAGCATCCTCTTTTACTACGGGTGGATTGCTGTTTGGAGAAATCTTAGCTGACGCGATTGTTTCTTCAAATGATTTTCTATCTGGTGCAGGCCGCTCAATTTCGTCAACAACTTTTTGTGGTGCCTCAACCTGTTGTAATTGACTTTTTTTGTTTCCCGCCACCATTTCATTTGCTAATGGTTTTGGTTCACTGGTCTTTTTTGTTTTCACCTTTGTTGCTGCTGCCACGCTTTCAACCTTTACAGGCACTTTTTTAGTTATTACCTCAATGCTTGTATCAACTACAAGTGGTTGGGTTGGTGCTATCCTAGCCGGTGTTGAATTTGTTATCTTATCAGTACTGGTTAATAACTGTGTAGCCGGAGCATTGTTGTTATTCTGAGTGAAGAACCAGCTGATAGCAATAAGCCCGATAACTGCTGCAGCAGCACTCATCCTCATCCAGTTCATCAATATTACCGGCCTTACCTTTTCATCTTTTTTATACAGTTTTTCTTTCCCTTCAAATATGATTTCCTCTGGTTCTAACTTTGTTTGGTTAAGTAAAGTATACTCACCTTGTAATTCTGGATGCTTCAGCACAAACTTTTCAACTTCCTCGTTTTCCTTGGGGGTAAGTTCGTTGTCAACGGCGAGCAGGAAATAGGTTTCATAATTGTCCTGCGATATTCCTTCTTCCTTATTGTATAAAAGTTCTTTTTGATCAAACTCAACATGCTCACCCGGTAGTATAGCTTGCCTCAACATGTCAAGCTCTTCCGCCAAATCTCCGTTTTCCTGCACGAACTTCTCTACCGCAGCGCGGTCTGACTCGTTCAGTTCGTTATCTACATACAGCAGAAAAAACTCTTCGTAATTATGTCTGTTTATAACCACTGTTTTTATTTTTAAGCCACCTGCTATTTGCTCTCGCCGCTAGCTTTCTGGCATTTGCTAATTGTTTTTCTCAACCGTCAAATTCTTTACATCACATTCTCCCTGCTTACCAGGTAATTCCTCAAAGTAATTCTTGCCCTGTGCAGGTAAACCTTTACCTGGCTTTCACTCAGTCCCGTTATCTTACCTATCTCGTCATAATTGTAGCCTTCATAATCTTTCAGCATTACAAGACTCCGTTGTGTTTCGTTCAACCGGTTAAGGGCTTCACGTAAAGTCTGCTGCACATTCACTCCCGGTTGATAATTTGCTCCCCTGCTTGTTTCTCCAAACTCTTCTGTAAGGCTCACCCGCTTCGACTTTCTTATATGATCAATCATCTGGTTGTAAGCAACAGTAAAAAGGTAAGACTTGCTTTTATCGTTGTCAACAGCATCTCGGTTGCGCCACATTTTTTCAAAAGCGCTCTGCACTATATCACGTGCATCTTCTTCGTGACGAAGATTTTTTACTATAAACCGATATACGTTGTCAGCATACAAGTTCACACATTCATTATATTGTTGCTCAGTCATAAAAGCAGTAATGTTCCGGTTATTTGATATGATACGTGGGTAGAAACAAAAAGTTACAAATTTTTTTAAGAAAATTAATCAGGAGGCTTGTAGTGGATTTCCGGGCAAACGTGAAACACAGGAAATAGTAAAGAAACTAAGAAGATTACGGGGTAAAGTTTGAAATACTGCTGCGGCAAATGGAATGAAGGTGAAATATTCTAAGCAGTACTTTGCACCAAAAGGCAACTAATTTTCTAAAGAGATAAAGAGGTACTTACTGAGTGGTTCAAAGAAAATATAATCAGTATTGCTCACATTAAAGTTGGTTTCCTCATTGTTTATTTTTCTCGTCTCTTTTGTAGCATTTCTCCTGTTTTCGGTCCTTCTCTTCTCAAGAAAAAGCACCACTATCCCTACTGCTAGTATGGCAAGAATAAGACGGAAGTTGGTTTTGTGTTTCATAACAGTATGTTTAACTGTATTCTTCTACGAATTTAATCGTAAATAGTTACATTATTATTTATCTGATTTTTAATTCTGCTGTTTTACAAATAATTAACAAGACTATTAAGGCCGCCGCTATCCATAAGAATTTTCTAACTTATACCTCATTCATAGCCACAACCGACGCAACCATAAATGTCTTCTTAATACTAACTTTGGCGCACAAAAAGTAGATATGAACGAGAATTTCGTAAGCAGGATAGGCGAGGAACTAAAGGAAATAGAATCAGCAGGATTGTTTAAAAGAGAAAGAGTAATCACCAGCGAACAGGGACCGGAAATAACGGTCAATGGAAAAACAGTTTTAAATTTTTGTGCTAACAATTACCTCGGGTTATCATCTCATCCAAAAGTGATTGAAGCTGCACATAAGGCCATCGACTCTCATGGTTATGGAATGAGTAGTGTACGGTTTATCTGCGGAACGCAAGACATTCACAAAGAGCTCGAAAAAAAACTAGCAGACTTTTTAGGTACAGAAGATACCATTTTATACGTAGCTGCTTTTGATGCAAATGGCGGAGTATTCGAGCCACTCTTTAACGAGCAGGATGCCATCATCAGCGATACTTTAAACCATGCGTCCATTATTGATGGGGTAAGGTTGTGCAAAGCGCAGCGCTACCGTTACGAGCACAACAGCATGGAAGATCTCGAAGACAAACTCAAGTCAACGCAGTCATTACGCAGCCGGGTTATCGTAACAGACGGGTCATTCAGCATGGATGGAACAATTGCGCAACTAGACAAGATCTGCGACCTGGCGGACCAATACAATGCTATCGTAATGATAGATGAAAGCCATAGCAGCGGGTTCCTGGGCAAGACCGGACGAGGCACGCACGAGTACCGCGGAGTAATGGGCCGCATCGATATTATCACCGGCACTCTAGGAAAAGCACTTGGCGGCGCAAGCGGTGGTTTTACCAGTGGAAGAAAAGAAATAGTTGAAATGCTTCGGCAGCGCAGCCGCCCATATCTGTTCAGTAACACAGTTGCACCAAGTATTGTAGGTGCATCTATAGCAGTGTTAGATATGCTGACAGAAACAACCGAACTACGCGATAAGCTCGAAAATAACACCAAATATTTTAGGGCGAAAATGACAGAAGCCGGATTTGATATCAAACCCGGCGATCACCCTATCGTTCCAATTATGTTATATGAAGCAACAGTCGCGCAGGAGTTTGCTGCGAAGCTGCTGGAAGAAGGCGTGTATGTAATTGGCTTTTTCTTTCCTGTAGTGCCAAAAGGTTTGGCTCGTATTCGCGTGCAATTAAGTGCAGCACATGAAACGCATCACCTCGATCAGGCAATTAAGGCGTTCACTAAAGTTGGTAAAGAACTAGGCGTTATAAAGTGATCTATATAAGTTAAAGGGCTAAGTTATTTCTGCTAGCGCTTGTTCATTAATAATGCAAATGTCTTTGTCTACAAAGCTTACAAGATTTTCTTTTGAAAGCTCGGTCATAACGCGGAAAGCAGTTTCATAAGTGGTGCCTGCGTAAGAAGCGAGGTCCTGCCGGGTAAGACTAATGTTGAGTACGCCGGCAGGGGTTACTCCAAACCTTTCTTTCAATTTCAATAATCCATAAGCAATGCGACCTTTCACGCTCATGTGAGCTAGGTTTCGCATACGCTTTTCCGATTCCTGCAATTCTTCTGCATAAAACATCAATAGCTTGAAGGAGTAATTGTGGTTGATTTTTAGCGTAGAAAAGAAAAAGTCCAGCTCAATAAAACATGCGGTAACGGGCTCAATGGCTGTCGCAGATACAGGGTAAACAGTTTCTTTTCCCAGTCCGCGATGCCCGATAATATCGCTTGGGCCTGCAAAACGAACGATCAATTCTTTATCATCTGTCCAATGTTTATGCACCTTCGCTTTTCCGGAAACCATATAATAAATACCCGTTACAGGTTCGCCTTCCTGAAAAAGCAGTGCACTTTTTTTGAAGTCAAAAGTTTTCCTGTTAGCGTCAAGGGCCGGTAACCATTCTCTCAAACATCCCCTGCACAAAGAACAACTTTGAAGGTCGCAACTTTTCTTATTCGGCTTCATAGCGGCAAGATAACTCAGATGGTTTTAGCTGCAAGGGCGGCAAGAGTGCTCTGTTGCAAGATACTTTTTGTTGAACAATATTTTGTTGCGCGCATCTGTTCATTAGGCTGCTTTTGTTGTGTCACTCACTTCAACGGTAAATCTTTAATCAGCGCGAAAAACTTCTTAGCCTTTAATCGCCACTTCATCCGCCGAACAAGCTTTCAAGCTTTTGAAGGGCTTTTTCCAAATCTATCCCATCTGCAAGCACACCCGTAAAAATATCGCCTTGCTCTTTCAACCGGTCAACCGCATTAAAAATGGTGAAGCTCTTTATGGTAAGACCTAATTTAATCTCATCCCAGTGAAGCGGCATCGAAACTGTTGCACCTTGTTTAGGCCGCAGAGAGTAAGGACCCGCAACAGTAGCCTGTGGACGGTTTTGTAAAAAGTCGATGTACATCTTACCCTGCCTGTCAGCGACCTTTCGTTCTATGCTGGTGAAATCAGGCAACTGGCCATGAATTAGTTTGGCCAACTTTCGACCAAATTCCTTAGAATCTTCATAACTGTATTTTGCGCCAAAAGGAATATAAATATGCAGCCCTGTTGACCCGGAAGTTTTCGGGTAAGCCGTTACTTCGATCGCATCTAGAATTTGCTTGGTCACACAAGCTGCTTCCATCACCTGTTCAAAAGTATTTTTGTCGGGATCAAGGTCTATAATGCACCAATCGGGATTATCAGGCTTCTCGGTTCTGCTACTCCATGGATTGATTTCAATACAACCCAACGACGCGATGTATAGTAGACTCGCTTCATCGGTACATACTAAAAACTCTTTGTCCCTTCCATCGGTATAGCTGTGGTAAGGAAACGTTTTAATCCATTCCGGCGCTTTGCCTTTTACATCTTTTTGATAAAACGTTTCACCTTTTATTCCATGCGGGAACCGGTTCAGCGTTTGAGGTCTGTCTTTTAAATAGGGTAACATGTAAGGCGCTACCTGGTAATAGTAGTTGATCATGTCACGCTTCGTCACATTATCATCGGGCCAATAAACTTTACTGAGGTTTGTAAACTTCATATCGTGCCCGCCCACATTCTTTACCTGCGTTTCTTCATTAGGATTAAGCAGCGTTTTTCTTTCCTGTTCAACCGGGGTTGCCAATACTTTTTTCTTGACCAGCTTGTTTTCATCATTCACTATTTCCGTAACTGGCGCTGGCATTTCTCTTACTACTTCGGTTGCATTTTTATCTTCACGAAGTCCTCGAAAAGACGGATGACGAATAGAGCCGTCTTTTGTCATTTCGCGATAACTGATCTCGCAAACCATTTCGGGTCTTACCCATACTACTTCAGCCTTTGGCGGATTTGGTCTAAACCTCGAAGCCTTGTTATAAGCAGGAACATGTTTAAAAGGACATTGAGAAATCTCTAACGGTTTAAGTTTCTCCAGGATCTCCTTTTGCAATTTCACGGTGAAGCCCGTGCCGACAGGGGTTACATGATGAAACTCATTACCAATAAACCAACCTAACAATAAAGCACTGAAAGGCTTCGGCGTTCCTTCGTTTTTTGTGTATCCACCTATAATCAGTTCCTGGTGTTTTTCGGTTTTAATCTTTAGCCAGTCTTTAGATCGTGCATCGGGAACATATACGCTATCAGCCTTTTTAGCCATGATTCCTTCAAGCCCCATTTTATCTGCAAGCGCAAAAAATTCGCTGCCTGTTGCTTCAAAATTTTCACTCAGTTTGATCAGACCTTCTGTTGGAGTTACAGATCGTAAAATCTCCCGCCTCTCCTCCAACGGAACATTCATCAGGTCTTTTCCGCCTAGCCAAAGAATATCGAAGAGGTAGTAAGCAAGTTGTCCATCTGCTTCACTTCGCCAATTTTGTAACCCGCTAAAATCCGGAACGCCCTTTTTATCCAGCACCACTATTTCACCGTCAACCACAATGTCTTTGCCCCACTGTTGTAAGGCATTGTACACCGGGTAGAATTTCTCATTAAAAGACTTATTGTTTCGAGACCTTATTTCAACTACGTCTCCGTGTATATATCCCAATGCACGAAAGCCGTCCCACTTCACTTCGTATAGCCACCCTTCTGCTTCTACCGGCTCGTTCACCAACGTAGCCAACATAGGTTTTATGTCTGAAGGAAACGGAGCTGCTTCTCCGCTAACGGATGTATCATTCTTAGTAGGCGCTTTTTTAGCCGGCGTTTTTTTTGCTTTCATATGCTAATGCATTGGTGAATAAATGCACGTACAAATCATGCCACTGTAGTTAATGCAAGAAGCGGTTTGACCCTTTTTAAAAGGGATTCTTATTAAAGCCTTAAAGCCATTTGGTCTTCAGTAAAATATTTTCCTTTCCATTTTATAGCATGTTCTTCAGAGCTGAAAGTTTTAAAGCCGAACTTTTCATACAGCTTTTTGGCGTTTGCGTTATTAGCAATTACGGTGAGATTGATTTGTTCAATGGTACCAATCTGTCTTACTCTTTCGATCACTGCGAGTATGAGTGCCTGTCCAACCCCTTGCCCCCGAAAATCTTTTGACACATACATTCTAAATAAAATCCCTTTGTGTCTTAATTTTTCTCTGTCCTTGCCGTCCCGTTCAAAGCTTACTACGCCTGCAAGCTCATCATCAACAAAAGCACCGAGTGTGAAACTATCTTCTTTATCGCCGGTTGGAAAAGGTGCATGTAAATCATCCGTAGGAGTGAGCCGAAAATTTTCTGCATCTTCCAGTAGACCTACAGCAAGAAACTGTTTGTAAAAGTTTAACTCGTTTGACTTCATTTCTCTTATGTTACAATGCTTCATAGGGGTGCAATTGGGTGCGTGTTTTTGTAATTATTATTTTTATCCGGGTAGCTACCAAAATTACTCAGGAAGATAAAGATTAATCGTTGCAGGTTTTTTTGTCGTAGCAAACACTCAACTACTTAACTTTAACTCCCACCTGTCTTTCCAACTATGAGAAAATTTTTACTTTGCCTGTCACTATTGTCTACAGTTTTTGCCTCTTTTGCAGAAGTACGCTTGCCTTCGGTTATAGCCGATAACATGGTATTGCAACAACAATCTTCTGTAGCGCTCTGGGGTTGGAGCAATGCTTCAGAAAAAATAATAGTAACGACCTCGTGGAATAATAGAACAGACTCGGTCGTTGCAAGCCGTGATGCAAAATGGAAAATAATGGTTCCCACACCTGCAGCCGGTGGACCCTATACTGTTACCATAAAAGGAGGTAGGACGATTACGCTTAACAACGTAATGATTGGTGAAGTATGGGTATGCTCCGGACAATCTAATATGGAGTTCAATTCGTTTTACGCAGGATCCAGGGACATACGGCCGGAATTTAAAAACCCACCTAACAACAAGATTCATTTTTTTCTAGAACAAAAAGCTACCGCCCAATATCCGCAGGATGATTGCAAAGCTCAATGGACTGTATGCGATTCTAATACTTTAAAAAGCTTTAGCGAGGTTGCTTACTTTTTTGCAAAGCGATTGAACAAAGAGTTGAATGTTCCGATCGGGTTAATTGAAGCTGCGTGGGGTGGCACACCTGCAGAAGTATGGACACCGGCTGAGGTCGTTAATGCAGATGACACGCTAAGAGAGTCTGCGCATAAGCAAGTACCACAACGTGGTTGGCCCTTCTGGCCCGGCGTTACTTACAATGCCATGATTGCTCCTGTTACCAACTACAATATTGCGGGTGCTTTATGGTACCAGGGCGAAGGCAACACCGTTGCCCCTAACTCTTATGGCCGTTTACTTACTTCCATGATTAAGTCATGGCGGCGTGCCTGGGACAAAGAGTTTCCGTTTTATTATGTTCAGATCGGACCCTTTACCTACGGAAGCAAATCAGGCAGTATTGTGCAGGAACAACAGGCACGGGTGCAGGCTTTACCTAATACCGGTATGGTTGTCATCACGGATCTTGTACCCGATACAACTGACATTCATCCGCCTATGAAAAAGGAAGTGGGTGAGAGATTAAGTAACTGGGCGCTCGCAAAGACTTATCGTAAAACAGGAATTAACTATGCAAATCCTTCATACAAAGGCATGGAGGTGAAAGGTAATAAAGCAACTATTAGTTTCGACTATGCAGACGATGGTTTAATGGTAAAGGGAACTACAAACTCACAATTGTATATAGCAGGAAGTGACAAGGTTTTTTATGCTGCTGAATCTAAAATAAGTGGAAACAAGTTGATCGTATGGAGTGATAAAGTAAGTGAACCTGCGGCCGTTCGCTTTTCTTTTAGCAGTGCAGCTGTAGGTAATTTGTTTTCTAAAAATGGCTTGCCTGTTACACCTTTTAGAACAGACAACTGGAGTGTAAACTAAAAGGCGTAAGCAGATTATTGCTCCGTAAGTACAAGCGAGTGACACAACGATGTTGAGATAAGCTCACCTGTTTAGCAACAAAAAATCAAACAAACCAAGTAGGGTATTTTTTATTTACAATAATTCGATCATAATTACGTTACGTCCATCTGGGACTTTTTTAAAACACGGGAAATGAAACTATGAAGGCTATCATCGACCCGTCACCGGACGAGCTGTTAAGACAGGAACTTGAAAAATTAAGGGCGGACTATCAGAACTTGTTTGAAGAGAATCCCGTGCCTATGCTGGTTGCAGCTAATCATACTGCAAAGTTCATTGCGGCGAACAAAGCCGCACAGGACAAGTATGGATATACCCTCGACCAAATCCTGCAGCTGACGCTGGAAGACTTGACAAAAAACAACTCCTGTTTCCAACAGCCCCCTCATCGTGCTGATCAAATGGTGCACTACAAAAAGTGCGGCGAGGTGTTATACGTGGAAACGAAGAAAAGCGACATCATTTATAAAAATGTTCCCGCCCAGCTGATTACTATTAACGACGTGACTGCTAAAATAATTGCAGGGCAACAAGAAAAAAAAGCAAAGCAACGTCTAGAAGCAATTTTCAAGGGTACACATGATGCCATATTACTTGCTAACAATGATGGGCAATATGTTCAGGTAAACGAGGCTGCATGTTTAATGTTGGGATATACAGAATGGCAACTACTATCGTTGTCGGTAAAAGACCTGGTGGTTGATATCAAGCCCGATGACAGAAACTTATGGGATGAATTCTTAGACACGGGCAATCAGAAAGGCATCATCGAACTGAAGAAAAAAAATGGCGAGACGATTTTTTGCCAGTACAATGCCACTTCGAATATTTTACCCGGCCTGCATCTTTCCATCATAACCGATATAACCGAGCATGAAATTGCGAGGAGAAAAATGGAGCGGCAGGCAAAGTATGTTGATAATATTATCGAGAGTATTACCGATTGCTTTTTTGCAGTAGACAATAATTGGATCGTTCAATATTGGAACAAGGCTGCAGAGGCGCTATTAAAAATGCCACGGGAAAAAGTAATAGGGCAAAACCTGTGGGATGTTTATAAGGGCGAAATTGACGGACGATTTTACCATCAGTACTTGAAAGCAACACAAACGCATTTACCTGTTCACTTCGAAGAGTTTTATGCGCCAGCAAATATGTGGTTGGATGTATCGGCTTATCCTGCAACTGAGGGATTGACCGTATACTTTCGTGACGTAACGGAAAGGAAGAAGCAGGCATTTGAGATACTCCAGACAAAAAATAACCAGGCAGCTTTAATTAATTCGACCAGCGATCTTATCTGGTCCATCGACAAAAAAATAAAGCTGGTTTCTTTTAATAATGCTTACGAGCAGGCAATAGAAAGGGCTACCGGCAGACAGGCATACGTAGGATTACAACTTCCCGCCGCTTCACATGACCCTGAAACGACTGCGAAATGGAAAGGCTTCTACCAGAGGGCGCTCGGGGGCGAATCATTTAAAGTAGACGAAATAATTTTAGACTTTAAAACAGGAGAGCCAAAAATTGCCGAGGTACATTTTAATCCTATCTACCGCGTTAATACCAATAAGGTGTTGGGCGTTTCCTGTCTTTCCCGCAACATCACCGAGCGTGTAAAGAACCAGTTGTTAATTGAAGAGCAGAATGAAAAACTCCAGTCAAACAAAGATGATCTGCAGAAGCTAACCAGGAAGCTGGAGAAGATCATGAATTCTTCTATTGATATCATTTGCTCTGTTGATAACAGCGGTAGGTTTGTGCAGGTAAGCGAGGCTTCAACTTCTGTTCTGGGATATACTCCCGAAGAGTTAGTAGGCAGACCTATACTAGATTTTGTTGATCCTGAATACGTCGACATAACTATAGAAGCAGGAAAAGAACTCGAAGAGGGAAGAGACCTTACGAGCTTTCAAAATGTATATATACATAAAAATGGTAAGCGGGTTACGTTGAACTGGTCCGCCCGGAAAGATGTAGACGAAGGGCTAACATTTGCCGTTGCGCGCGATACATCGTTGCAGGTGGAAGCAGAAAAACTGAAGGCAGTTGCTGAACAACGATTTACAGCTCTCGTGCAGAAAAGTGCGGACATGATAGGCATCCTCGACACCGAGGGAAATTATATTTACACGAGCCCCAACATCGAAACTGTATTAGGCTATAACCCTGGGTTCCTCTATAACAAAAACGCACTGCACCTGATACATCCGGAGGATGTAGAAATGGCGCGGGGTGAGCTTGAAAAAGTGATCAAAGGCGGAGAGGTGAAGCTCGCCGCGTTCAGGTACAGGCATAGAAATGGAGAGTGGAGATGGTTCGAAACAAAAGCTACCAACCAGGTCGATAATCCTGCGATCAATGGTATAGTGATTAATTCGAGAGATATCACAAACAGGAAAAAGATAGAAGCCGAAAGGGAGTTGATGATAAAAGAGCTGCTTAGAAGTAACGCTGATCTTAAACAATTTTCTTTTATTACGTCCCACAATCTCAGGGCTCCTTTGTCGAATATCACCGGCTTGTTGAATATTATTGACTACACCACGCTGGATAGTTACAACAAGCAGATGATTGATATGCTCGACACTTCTACAAAGCAATTGCAACAGACAATTGACGACTTGTCGAAGATCCTGGTGATTAAGAATAATGTAAACATAGAAATTTCGACGATTGATTTGGAGGAGTCTATCAACGACGTCAAAAGAATTTTCATCAATACATTGAATGATGTTTGTGCGGACATCGTGACTGATTTTAAGATCAGGGCAATCGAATTTAATCGCACATACCTGCAAAGTATTCTCGTAAACCTTGTATCCAATTCAATAAAATATCAGTCACCAAAACGAAACCTGCTGATTAAAGTTTCGTCAGAAGCGGACGAGAGGGGAAATGTAATTTTCAAATTTCAGGACAATGGTTCAGGTATCGACCTCGGCCGCCACAAAGAAAAAGTGTTCGGATTGTACCAGCGTTTTCACGATAGTCTCGAAGGGCACGGCCTCGGCTTGTTCATTATCAAATCACAAATTGTAGCCTTAGGTGGTAGCATTGAGGTTGAAAGTGAACTTGAAGGAGGAACCACATTTATTATCACTTTTAAAAACCAGGCTGTTGGTTTTAAAGAAGGTGGTATCGATGAAATCGGCGCACGTTCCAATCCTACACAAGCATCCTTTGACTTATAGAAGCTTTATCGCTTTTTAGAAAACAAATCAAAAAACGTCTAAAGCGCTACAAACGAACTAGCTCTTATTGTTCTTCCAGGGGATAAACACTTTACCGTTCACTACCTGCATTGGTAACCAGCTATATCGTGAGTCTTCCAGGTTCTGTTTGTTCCAGCGATCAGCCATAAAAAGGAATGCATTCTTTTTGCCTTCCAATGGTAATACAAAAGTACTCTGAGATTGAAAAGTAGTATTTGCATCAGGCCCAACACAGGGGTTGCCTTGCTCTTTCCACGGGCCTAGCGGGGAATTAGCAACGGCATAGGTAGCAGCATTAGGTGACCACCCGGTGCAGCCAGAAGTAATCAAATAATACTTGCCCTCGTTTTTAAACATTCCAGGAGCTTCGCGTCTTCTGCCGACTAAGATGCGTTCATATTTGGTAGTCGGCGCTAAATAATCTTCACTTAGCAAACAAACATGCATGGTATTATTATCCTCTGATGAATAAATCAAATAGGCTTTGCCATCGTCATTTTTAAACACCGTCATGTCTCTCGACATTTGCCCATTTGGTCGTACACTTTTTAAGTAAGTATAAGGCCCCGCGGGATTGTTGCTTACTGCTACGCCTGCCTGAGAATATGAGTAATCATTCGCATCGATGTGCATCCACATCACAAACTTTTTTGTAGCACTGTTGTAGATCACTTTTGGCCGCTCGATTACTTTGCTTGTATCAAGGTCATGAGATGGCTGGCCTTTTACCGCTGCAAGGGCAACACCCTCATATTTCCATTGCTTGAAATCTTTAGACGAATAACAAGAAATACCACCTGCCGGAACTCTATAATCCTCCCACGACTGACCAGGTACGAGCCATGTTTTTCCTTTCTTAATCTCGCCGAATAAATAATAGGTCTTGTTGTGATACAGCACTCCCGCTCCATGTGCATTAATAAAATTCCCATCCGTATCCTTCACCTTCTCCCCCGTAATTACAGGAGCTTGAACGGCTTGTGCATCAACAGCAGTTTTGTACAGAAAAAGGTTTAAAGCAAGGATTGAAAAAAAGAGTGTTTTCATTAGAGGCGGTCGTTAATATGTTTGTCTGTTGCAAAGTACTGGAAGTAAAAATTCAAAATTCAAAAGTAAAAATTAAAATAGACAACCCTCCGGGCCGTCAACTGTCATCTCTCAACTGCCAACCGTCAACCCAAAAACCTTAAACTCTACCCCTTCCACCCTTCCCCCTCATTTTGTATATTTAAGAAACACATATGCCGCGTTCCGTAAACCCTGATATCGTTTCGTTGGTGAAGCATATTTGCTTGTCACTGCAATCTTTTGCAAGAAGCCGGCAAGTGTGTATCGTATTTGAAAAGAGGTGTTCATCTGCCAGGTGTCCTCATGAGCCATGTAAGATTATATATTGTTTATCGCAACTGCTGTGTAGGATCATTTCTTATTTGCCGGCCTCAAGTAAAGTAACTGTGGTTACCGAAATCATTCATACAGATGGTCAGGCTAGTTTCCACATCAATGTCCGCAACACCGGCGTCTGCCTTTCGAAAATAAAGGCAATTACCAATGGCCTGATGCCGGCTGTAGATGTAAGTGTGCCTTCGCCTAATGAAACAGTTTTCACCTTACAGATCCCTCTCACCTCCGCGAAGGAAGAAGCTGTTCAAGACCCACCAATGAAAGTAGACGGTCAACCTGTGCCCGTGTTTTTTGAGGAAGTGCGTAAACGCCTGCAACGATATTTTAGCAGGACAAATAATCACCTCGAAAACGTTCAAAGTCTTGAGCCAAGGAAAGCTGCTTTTCTTACCAGGATCAACGAGTGCATCTTGCAGCATTTGCACCAGGAAGATTTTGACGCAACGGCATTAAGCAATGAAATGGCAATGAGCCGGGCACAGTTGTTCCGCAGGTTGAAACCTATTATTAGCCAGCCGCCTGCTTCCTATATCAAAGCCATCAGGTTGCAAAAAGCAAAAGAGTTGTTGGAGACAAGCGACCTGTCGGTTAGTGAGGTAGCGTATAAGACCGGTTTTAAAACCCCGAGTCATTTCACCAAAGTATTTAACGAGAAGTTCGGTATTCGTCCGTCAGTATTCGCCACTGCTAAATTCGATGCAACAAACAAGTAAGTAATTGCAACAAATACGATAACACGTCCCCTCCCTCGCTGAATACCTTTAACAAAAAATACAACTATGGAACAGTTTAAGAAGAACAAAGAGTTTATCATCGAGTATTTTGCTGCTGTAAGTGGCGTGGCAAAATCAAGGTCTTTAATGGAACAGTTTGCAACTGACCAAGGTCTTATAGGTCATGTTGAATTTTTTGAAGCAGCATTTCCTAAGTACGAAGTCCTTGCTGATGAGATAACGGCCGAAGACAACCGTGTGGTGGTTAGAGCACGTTTTAAAGGTACTCACCAAGGTGACCTTGCCGGCATTCCGGCCACCTACAAATCTGTCGAATTTCCCTTTGCCATTGGTTACGAAGTTGAAAACAATAAGATCGTAAACCATTGGTTGATTGCCGACCAAATGAGCCTGATGGAGCAACTAGGTGCAACTCCAAAAGCCGAGGCAGTGCATTAGGGTCTTTATTAGCAAAAAGATCCTGCACGGGCTGTAGGGTCTTTTTAATTAAAAAATAAAAAGTAAAAATTCAAAAACCAAAACAGCAACTGTTGACCGCCGATTCAAAACCCAAAACCCAAAACTCAAAACCCAAAACTCAAAACTCAAAACTCAAATCCCAAAACTCAAAACTCAAATCTTCCAACTCACACAATACATTCTCCCCTTTCAGCGTTTAGTATGATAGAGGAAAATAAAGATCCATTCATCTTCTTGCATCTGCTGTCACTTCATATTATCTGATGGCCGGTTATAAGTAGTAAAAATGAAAATTTTTTATGAAGCTGCCGGAGAAACTTAGTATCAACACGACCTGTACATCAACTTGCAAAACAGAATTACAGGTCTACTGATACGCCTGATTTTTACTCCATCTTCCTTGCTCATTAGATCGCCGATATACTACATTTCACGGCGATGAGATCAAACTTCGTCACAACACTTTGAAGTTTTTAGAGCGCATTTTTTGTCACCAGGAATATTTAATCAAATAGGTAATACTATTTAAAAATCCTTTAAAGCTCATGCTTTAGAATAGCAGGAAAGTATCGATTACCAAAAACACAACACACGGATATTATGA
The DNA here is from genome assembly GCF_007991655.1 of Segetibacter aerophilus. Taxonomy (GTDB): domain Bacteria; phylum Bacteroidota; class Bacteroidia; order Chitinophagales; family Chitinophagaceae; genus Segetibacter; species Segetibacter aerophilus. The sequence continues at coordinate 737 of NZ_BJYT01000022.1, read as the reverse complement.
GAAAAACAATAACAGCCTTTGCAATCGCGGCCATTTTCACAGCGTGCACAAGTAAGCCAAATCCTGCAACAGATGCAGCCAGCCTTATGTCTACTGACACCATGAGTATGGATCACAACACCTCCACTGATAAGAGTGAAGACTTTACTATGAACGGAGTGAGCGACACGATTGTAAGTGGCGATGGCAGCCGTTATGTAAAAGTTGACCCCAACGCTACAGTAACTAAAACCGTAACGACTACTACCAAGACATCGACTGCTTCTGCACCAAGGAGAGCTACTACAACGAAGACCAGGGCAAGTACAGGTTCTACAGGTACAAGTGCCAGCACATCTGGAACCGGAACTGAAAGCAGTACCGGAACAACCACGACCACACCAACGGTTGCCAAAAAGAAAGGCTGGAGTAATTCAGCTAAAGGCGCAGTAATTGGTGCAGGCACAGGCGCAGTCGCAGGTGCAATCATTGGTAAGAACAAAGTAAAAGGTGCTGTTATCGGTGGTCTTGCTGGCGCCGGCGGAGGATTTATCGTAGGTAAAATTTTAGATAAAAAGGCTGAGAAGAATCCTCAATAGGAACGATTTTTTTTAGAAATAAAGGAGGATAAGATGTACGGGCAATTTGTCCGGAGGTCTTATCCTCCTTATTGTTATTAAGAATTTGTATGTGCTTTTGGAGAAGAATTTCAATTGAACATGAGTCGGTATGCCATCATTTGTTCTTTAATTCTTCTT
>NZ_BJYT01000021.1 GCF_007991655.1 Segetibacter aerophilus | reverse complement strand
TTGAGAGGTAAAGCAGTTTGAGCAATTGAAAATTTAAACAGAAGCAGGAATGCGGCAAGAAAGCTAAGGATGCGGGTAATAAATTTCCTCATGATTATCAGTTAGTTCAGTGAATGTAATACTTTAATTAATTAATGAAAAGGGGGAAACTTATTTTAAGCTAGCCGCATTTAAGGGGTAAATACAAATCGATCCACGGGATAAGACGAGAGCATTAGATAAGCCTAAATGTCAAATCGTTTATTCAAACCCTTTGACCGGTGCTTGTATTCAAGAGATCTTTGCTGCAAGTTGCGATAACGAACAGGTAAGCATCAACTGTTATTGTCTGGGAAATCAAGCCAGTAACAGTCGATGGACTCAAAGTCGTTTTATCAGTACTGCAATAAGAGCAATTAATATTGCAAAGCAAAGCTACTTCGGTAGCTTTTGTTTTTTATTGCTACATCGAGGAGCGCTGTTTCCTGGTTGTTTTTAGCCTTGCGCGTTTGACCTTACTTTTAACCTTTTTTAAGGTGTTTTTCTGTAAACCCAAATTTTGCTGGCTATTGTTATTCTCTTCGTTGTGGTTGCCGCTCTTATTATTATTAACCGTAACAGGGCCTCAAAGAAGCTGTGAAGAAATTTTTCCTTCCTTCGTTTAAGTTTAATTTAAAGACAGAAGATTGACGAGCATGTAAATCATATTACTTCAATTAGGTTATAAATTGATGTGTATCGGTTGGCTGCCTATTGTTATACAGCAAAAGTGAGTGACACAACCGGAGCCCAATAAAATTACTAACCCAACGGATCCAAATCTTTATTCTATTTGAGAATAATTGGAACAATTAACTTCGGCAAACAAAAAAACCAAATCTATAAAGCATCCGTTATGAAAAGATTACTATTTCTTTTTGCAGTATTGTTCTCGGCAGCAGCATGTAATACTACGCCGGATGCAACGGTAACAGAGATACAGGGAATTGACTCTTCGCTTAAACCGGGCAATAACTTTTTTATGTATGTCAATCATAGATGGTATGACTCGGCGCAAATACCTCCTTCACAGTCCGGGGTGGGAGCGTATATGTTTATGAATTATCCGCAACGCCTGCGTTTGCAGGGAATATTAGATAGTGTTGCAAAGGCAAATAATGCTTCGGGAAGCATTGAACAAAAGCTCGGCGATTTTTATGCATCAGGCATGGATACATTTACAATCGACAAACGTAGTTATGAACCTATTAGGCCTTTACTTGCTCGCATAGACAGTATCAGCGATGGTGCCTCTTTAATTAGGTTTGCAGCTACTGAAGCAAAGGCATCTAATACCTCTTTTTTAGCTTTTGGTGTAGGACCTGATAATAAAAACAGCAGCCTTAATATTGCTCATATTTATCAAACTGGTATTGGTCTGCCTGAGCGGGATTATTACTTTAAGACAGATGCTTCCAGCCTTGGCATTCAGCGGGCATACAGAACATATCTTGCCAGGCTCTTTCAACTTACAGGCAGCGATACCGCAACTGCTGCCAAAAATGCTGCTATTGTTTACAACATAGATAGACAACTTGCATCATCCCATAAGACGAATATTGACCTGCGGGATATAAACGCTAACTATAACAAAATGCCTGTCGCAGCACTTGTAAAGCGGCAACCCAATATCGGCTGGCAAAACGTTTTGAACGAATTGGGCGCGAAAACAGATTCTATAGATGTAGCGCAACTTGCCTATTACGATAAGTTGAACATGGCTTTAAAATCAATCCCTATTGAGGATTGGAAAATCTACGTGAAAGCTTATTCTATCAATACTTATGCAGACGTATTAAGTAAACCTTTTGTTGACGCCGCTTTTGATTTCAACAAAGTAATAACGGGACAGGCGATGCAAAAGTCACGCGGCGAAAAGATGGCAAGTGCAGTTGATCAATTGTTAGGTGAAGCACTTGGACAATTATATGTAAAGAAATATTTCACTGAAGATGCTAAAAAGCGGACGCTGGAACTGGTGAACAATTTACAAAAAGCATTGGCTGCAAGAATAGATAAGCTTGATTGGATGAGCGACAGCACCAAACAAAAGTCAAAAGAAAAGCTGTTTTCCATGACCAAAAAAATTGGTTACCCTGATAAGTGGAGAGATTATAGCAACGTAAATATTGTAAAAGGTAAATATTTTGAGAACATTGTTTCAGCCTCCGCTCACAACTACCAGTTTCAACTGGCAAAATTGAATAAGCCCGTTGACAGAAGTGAGTGGTTTACTACGCCTTCAACCGTTACTGCTTACTACAATCCTGCTGCCAATGAAATTGTTTTTCCTGCAGCCATATTGCAAACGCCATACTTTGATAACAATGCTGATGATGCCCTTAACTATGGTGGTATTGGTATGGTCATCGGCCATGAGATAACACATGCTTTTGATGACCAGGGCGCTCAGTTTGATAAAGAAGGCAATGTAAAAAACTGGTGGACGAAAGACGACTATACAAAGTTCAAGGCGAAAACACAGCAGGTGGTTGACCTGTATAATAAGTTTACAGTGTTGGATACTGTACATGTGAAAGGTGCTATGACAGTTGGAGAGAACGCTGCAGACGTTGGCGGCGTAGCCATTGCTTATGATGCTTTTAAAATGACCAAAGAAGGGCAAGATACCACGAAGGTGGGAGGCTATACACCTAACCAACGGTTCTTTATTTCTGTTGCCCGGATCTGGCGGGTAAAGATGAAAGATGAGTTCCTCCGTTTATGGATCAATAATAATCCGCACTCGCCCCCTATGTGGCGTGTAAATGGTCCCTTAATGAATACCCCGCATTTTCATGAAGCATTCAATGTTCAGCCGGGCGACAGTATGTATTTACCTGAAAAGGACAGGATTCATATTTGGTAGAAATGTTACCAGTGATGGCCTCGTTGAAAAGATCTGTGGCTGACGAAGGAGATGATGGCAGGACAAACAAAATTGAAATTGCAACCTTTCTAATCCTTTATACATTGTTGGATGACATGATTTTACACAACCAAAGCAGTTGCAATTAAAATTTATATTATTTAAGTTTACGCAACATGTAGGCCTTTTAAGAAAGTATGTGTATAGAAGTACTGATGAATATGCTAACAGAAGGTTTCAACAATTATTGTATTCATTTTCCTTTTGATTAAAACCCGTTGACACAGAACTTGTTCATTGCCATAAAAACTAACTAATGAAAAATTGTCCCAACTGCAACCATCAAAACCCAGATGAAGCTAAATTTTGCGAGACCTGCGGTACAGCGCTTGCTGGTAATATTCCTCAATCCTTCTTAGCGAATCAAACTAATACAACGACTTCAGAAGGAACGAAAATAGGGCTGGCAATTCTTTCGTTTATTATTCCTATAGTTGGGATAGTGTTGGGCATAAGCCAGATGAACGATAAGGATCCCTCAAAGAAGGCTGCTGGTAAAACTTATCTTTATCTTGGTATTGGCGGGCTTGTCCTGGCTTGTTTGTATGCGAGCGTAGTTGGATCTTCAGGATACTAATGCAACTATATGAATGTATTTCATTCCTTCTTTAGCCTTCTTTGCCACCAAATGCCCTCTCGGTCACCTCAGTGTTTAGGGCAAGTGTTCCCACTATGCTCTCGCTGTGCCGGTCTTTACTTTGGTGTACTATCTACCTATGTATATATTTTTTCTAGTAAGCAGCTAATAAACTTTTTTATCGATAAGAAGGCAGGCTTAATCTTAACGTTACTAATCTTGCCACTGTTTGTTGATGGCGTTGCAAATTTTTTCGCTTTATGGTCTACTCCTCCTTTAGTGCGATCAATAACAGGATTGCTAACAGGCATTACACTTCCGCTATTTTTAATGTTTATTCAAAATGCGGAGAGCGAGAAGCATCTTTTAAACGGACTAAATTTTTTACATGTTTTCGTTCCATTAATAATTTCTTCTGCTTTTATTTTTCTCTTAACTATTACAACTTCTCTTTTTATTTTTCATCTTCTTACGGTAATTGTAGCGATAGGTTTCGTTTTATTCTTTTCGAACATGATCATCACTCTACTGTGCCTAAGGGATGCTAATTTTTCAGCTCTGATAAAATAAATTTATAGTTCCCTGTGCTAACCATGTCACCATTATTGTAGCTTCCAATCCCATTATTACTTAAGTTCAATATGTCAGATATATTCATAAGCTATAAACGTGAGGATATTATACCCGCTAAAGCACTGGCTCTTCAGTTAAATAGCTTAGGCTGGACAGTATGGTGGGATCATGATATACCTGCTGGCGAGGATTATGACAAAGTAATTGAAAGTGAACTTGGAGAGGCAAAATGTGTCCTTGTTCTTTGGTCTGAACGCTCCGTTAATTCAAGAAACGTAAAAGATGAAGCAAATGTAGCATTAGACAGAGGTGTACTTATTCCTGTGTTGATTAGCAAAAATATACTCCCTCCTTTAGGCTTTCGCATGATACAATCTGTAACCTGGAGTTATAACACACCGACAGAAAAAGACGATTTCAAAGATCTTCTTCGGCATGCAAAAAGACTAATCGGTGATCCCCCAAAAAATGCAGAAAGTAGATTAGAAAAAAAAGGAATCGTTGATGAGAAACAGAAAGAAAAGACCAATCAAATAAAAACCAAGCGGGAAAAGTTGTTCGATCTTTTTGACAGGGGCATTATTAGTGTAGAGGTGTACTCTACATCTGTTATACTATTAAATAAAACGAGTGAACCAAGTGATAAAGAAAAGAAACTAATAAGGAATCTCGAGGCATTTTTAAATGACGGGCTATCGCGGGAGACTTTTGTTGATAACTGGGAAATGATAATGCAAATTCCAGAAAAACCCAGCACACCAAGCATTGTAAATAATTCTGAAATCAAAAATCCGTTACCGGAAAAGAAAAAATTTTGTATCAATTGTGGGAACCTAATTACTCCTGGACAATCTTTTTGTATTAAGTGTGGTAAAAGAGCAAATTGAAGTGTTGAACATTCATAAAAATTTCGTCCTCCATATCTCCAACAACACTTCAATCTGTCATAACAATCGCCAACCTAAATCCACAACTCTTCCAGTCAAGTGTAATTAACGATCCCTTGAATACTTGACAAGACAGACCTAGTTTCATTTGCACATAGTTCTATATTTCCTACAATTATTACTTCTGTTTCTTTTGCATCTTAAGTTGCTTTTTTTCTACCTTCATTCTTGCACGTACACCGTCATCAACCCCTCTGCCGCTTTCCATTGGTTTGAACACCGAACCTGAAGTTGGTGGCGTTGGTGGTGCTGTTTTTATTTGATACTTATGAACAATATTAGCTGACATTCTTTCTGTAGTATGAGGGAACAGATGATGTGAAAACCTGGTCAACTTTGCCTTTGTTGCAACAGCCAGCTCCTTTCGCGGATGAAGCGATGACCAGATCACCGCATTGACTACTTTATCCGGATTATCCATAGCAGCCATGCGTGGAGTGCCTCCGCTGTAATTTGCAGCATGTCTCCAAAAAGGTGTATCAAAAGCCCAAGGTTCGACAGTTACCACCTTTATGTTTTTGTGCCCGTTCAACCTCAGTTCCTGGTTAATCGCTTCGCCTAAATTCAACACTCCACCTTTGGTAGCAGCATATGATGCATGGTAAGCCAGGGGGTTTTCGCTTTCGATAGAACCCATATTGATAAGTACACCGTATCCCTGTTTTGTAAACTGGTTTATAGCAGCATGACTGCCATAAATAAAACCTTTGAGATTGATGTCAACAATTTGTGCCTGTTCTTCGATCGGAATTTCCCAAAAGCGACCAATGGCGCCGACGCCTGCCATATTTATCCAAACGTCAATATCTCCAAATTGCTTAAGCGCCGAGTCTTTTAATCGTTGCACATCTTCAGGTTTACTTATATCCATAGTAACTACAAGCGCCGTTCCTCCATTAGTCCTAACCTTAGCAGCTACTTCCTCCAGTAAGTCTGTTCGTCGTGCAGCTAACACTACGTTGGCTTTGTATTCGCCCAGCCTTTCTGCCACACCGCGCCCAAAGCCACTCGAAGCGCCCACTATTACAAATGTTTTACCTGCAGTTTTTCGTTGTCCGCTTTGACTAAGTCTCGATGTTGAACAACTTACTAATAGAAAGCCGAACAGCAGTGATAGAAAATAAATTTTGTTATGGAGAAACGATTTAAGCCCTAAGCAATGACTAGTATATGTGAGCAGATAAGTGATAACTTCATTATTCTTTTGTATTGATGTAAATTTTCTCATAAGTCTTTTTAATTACTATGCTATTAGAAATTATAAAAAATTAACATGTAAAAAGAGTGCCATAGCTCTTTTGGCAATAACCAGATGAAACTGATCCATGCAAAAGACAAGCGAATCGTAGTTGCCCGGACGGAACAAGGTTTTGTTGCTTTCGACGATCGCTGTTCTCACAAGGGCGGATCTCTTGCCGGTGGTGCCATGATCTGCGGTACCATTCAATGCCCATGGCACGGAACACAGTTTGACGTAAAGACCGGCGCGGTTAAAGCAGGGCCCGCAACAGAAAAAATTAAAACATACGAGGTTACCGAAGGACAGGGGAAAGTGTACCTGGTTTTGTAGATTGCAGCTAATGAAACTAGGAACCTTTTTACCAGCTTTTTTATAATTGCGCAAATGATCGTTGATGGCATTCTCGTGGCGATGCTCCATTCAACTGCAGTACTTTAATAAATCTTTGATCCCGTTATATTTTTTCTCCTACTGCCACGATCATTTCGCATGGGCCTTCAAATCCCCTTTCTGATTCGAATTGTTTTAGTTCCATTTCAATTTCTTCCCATACTGATTCTTTCTCGGCGTCTGGTAGCCCACTCAACATTTGATGTAGCGCGCCAAAAGACTCCTTTTCAAAGCGAACACACTCTGCTGCTGATGAAAGACGAAGGGGAGAGTTGATACGTTCTGCTTGTACATTTTTAAAACCCGCTTGTAAAAAGGCTTTTTCAATAACGCCTTCCGCTCCTAAGCTAAATGGTCCTGGTTGGCCAGATAGAGGAGGAGGCAACTTGGCCCGAGTGCGAATAATAGAAACAGGTACTGAGAAAAATTTATTCTTGTCAGGGGTTGAATACACAATTGCTGCCACTTTACCCCCTGGCTTCAAAACCCGCAACATTTCCTTCAAAGCTTTCTGTTGATCAGGAAAATAAATAAGACCTACCCTCGAAATAACAGCGTCGAAGTTTTCGTCATGTACAGTTAAATTTTCCCCGTCCATTACTTTGGTTTCAATGTTTTTCACCTCCGCCTGTTCAGCCATTTTTTGGGCATATTCCAAAATATTCGAAGAAATATCAGTGGCCAGAACATAGCCGGAAGAACCAACTCTTTTTGCTGCGGTGATAGATTGTTCACCTGCTCCCGCAGCAACGTCAAGTACTCGTTGACCGGTTGTAATACCAGCCATCTCCAACATTTTTTCTGTTGCAGGACCAAGCCATTGATGCAGTGTATCACTCCACCTGTACCATGCTTCTGCTGCCGATTGCCATTGGTCACGCGTCGTATTTTTGTACTTGGCTGCATCGAATTGGGGAGTAGTTGTTTCCATATTTTTAAATTTAAAAGTAGATGTTGTTAGAACCTTGATCTAAACAGCGTTATTCTTAAAGCTTCCGTCAAAATAAAATAAATACTGAACTTTTAAAAGTGCTAAAAGCCGAATTAAAAAGATGCATAAAAATTTTTAGAGCGAAAAGAGTTACGACGAAATTTCTCTTTGCTCGGAATGGTTGTTGAGATAGATGAGATGAAACAGTAGTTGTAAGAGCTAGTACGTTATGCGGTTGATAGAAAATTGCCGTCTAACAGTTTGTACTGTCTGTTATACGCTACTTTTTGTTGATGAAATTGTACATAGTTAAAATACTCTTTCCCGTCTTTATGCCGTTGCTTGCCGCCATTTTAAAAGTTATAATTCTACAGTAAACAATGCTGACACTTAACATCTGGAATATACTCGGAGGTATCTCCCTAATATTATTGGTGCTTTTTTCAAAAAACAAAAATGCCGTCTGGGGCGGCCTTGCAGGAGGATTGATTGTCGGTTTAATAATCGCAGGCCTTTATTCTTTTAAAGGAAATGGCTTTCCATGGATTATTTTGATGAAAGCGTCAATCATCGGAATACTTGCAGGATCATTATTCGTGCTGATTTCGCGACTATCAAAAAAGTAAAAGGAGTTTTGCGATTCGATTGTTACACCAACTTCTACAAAAAATGCTACTCTTTTCAGAATAGCATTTTGTTATAAATTTCAACTGGTCGCAACTACATTTTCATATTCATCGGAGCTGCTTGTTTTTTGCCTGTTTGGTCTAACGCAGCACGCAAACCTTTTGCCAGTTGTTCAGCTGGCCCCACTCCCCAATAATGTAAAAAGAAAATACGCGGTTGTTCATGCACCATATGGTTGTGTAAAGCAACCACTTCAATTCCATTCTCAATGAGTGCTTTAAGTACTGGCTCAACTTCATTTTCCAACATTGTAAAATCTCCCGCTACTGCAGCCTTGTCTGGTGTGCCCTGAAAGGCGGCCCATGTATTAAATCCAAGGAAAGTTGTCACTTTTACCCCGTGTTCTTTTAAATCAACATCGGGCCGGCCAATTGTGTATTTATAAACCCCCTTCGTCATTTCAGCCTTACTACCAATGATTTTATCCAATTTTTTGGTATCAAGTGAATTGCTCACTGCTTCCGATGACGCCGTACCTTTTGAAGGATCGCCACCACGCACTTCTCTCACTTTATCTAATACTGCCTTTGCTTTTTGTGCCATTGCTTCTGTACTCCCAGAACCGCCCATATGCATAAACATTATATTAGGATGATTGCGTACGAAATGATTGTGGATAGCAGTACTTGTCAAACCTTGCCTAATAATTTCCTGTTGCACTGGTTTTAAGTCAGTTTCGGTAATAATAATGTCTCCCATTACCATAGCTCCGTCAGGCGAAGGTGTAAAGGCGACCCAGGTACCTAAACCCATAGCAGGAATAATCTTAAAGCCGTCAACCTTTACGTCTAAATCGTTTTGGGGAACAGTGATTTTGTACTCGCCATTATTTGATTTTCCTTTCATCCCCATTACACGTTCAATAGCTGATGTATCAAGCGTCGCAAGTTTCATTGCGCTGCCTTTTCCCTTCACCTGCGAATAACTTTCTATGGCATTCGTTGCCATTATAGTAACAAAAAGGAGGGACCACCTAAACATTTTATGTGTTTTTTTCATTATTGTGCTTTTATTGGTTGAAAGTAGAGGTTTAGAATTGACAGCAAAACATTCATTTAAAATTTTTTGAAAGTTTTTATTATTACTTCGTCAGCCCTCGTTACTTTATTGTACATCGTTGTGTCACTCACTTGTACTTGTAAAACTTTATTAACCTTTTTCCCGAAAGGAAAATACTCGCAGAGGTCTTTGCTAAAAACAAAAATCCCAGCAATCTATCAATGACTGATGGGACTTCTGTTTTTTCTTACCTACGTTTATTGACCCAAGATATGTTCAATCCTGTCCAATTCTTCCTGCGTAAAAATAGTTCTCGAATAAGACTCAAGGCAGTCTTCTAATTGCTCCACCTTACTTACGCCTATAAGGACGGAAGTAATGCGATCGTCTTTTAGCAGCCACGAAAGGGCCATTTGCGCAAGCGTCTGGCCTCGCTCCTGCGCTATGTAATTTAATCTTGCAATTTTATCTACGGTCTCAGGTGTTACCTGGTTCTCCTGTAAAAATCCGGTTGGTTTAGCCGCACGTGAATCTTCAGGTATTCCTTTTAAATATTTATTAGTCAGCAACCCCTGCGCAAGAGGCGAAAAGGGTATACATCCAACACCTTCCCGTTCAAGCAAGTCTAGCAACCCTCCTTCAACCCAACGCTCGAACATAGAGTATTTAGGCTGATGTATGATGCACGGCGTTCCCAGCTCTTTCAGAATTTGCATCGCCCTTTCTGCTTCCGGCGCCTGGTAGTTAGATATACCAACGTAGAGGGCTTTTCCTTGCCTTACAATCAGGTCAAGAGCACCCATCGTTTCCTCTAAAGGCGTGGAAGGGTCGGGACGATGGCTATAAAAAATATCTACATAGTCAAGCCTCATTCTTTTTAGACTTTGGTCAAGGCTCGATACTAAGTATTTTTTTGAACCCCATTCTCCGTAAGGCCCTTCCCACATTTTGTAACCGGCTTTCGAAGAGATAATCATCTCATCCCTGTAGCCCTCGAAATCTTTTTTAAGGATATGCCCAAAATTTTCTTCGGCGGATCCGGGAGGAGGTCCGTAATTGTTTGCAAGGTCAAAGTGCGTGATGCCGCTATCAAATGCATGCTGCAAAATTTTACGGCAGTTTTTATAATCATCGACGTCGCCGAAGTTGTGCCAAAGTCCAAGTGATATTGCCGGTAGCAATAAACCACTTTTTCCACAACGTCGGTATTCCATTGTTTTATATCTTTCTGCTGAAGGCGTGTATGACGACATATGTTATTGATATTTAAGCTCAAAAGTAACGATTATCTATTTGTACCCTTAAGCATGATGAAGTTTTCAGCTCTTTGACGTAAAAAAATCAGGCCTCCAAAATTTCATATTCGGGTGTTACAGTTTTAAAGGTTTTTGAAGCAATTTTTCTGGTTATCATAAAAGCTCTCCAATTTGTTACCAAGAAAAAACAGCTTTCCAAGTCTTCAAATTCTCTCTAAAACCGATTCGTATAAAATAAAAAAGGCATGCAAGTTGCATTACTCGAATTGTAACAAACTGGTATTTTATGAAAAATACTTTTTTACTAATCGCCTCTTTGATATTTTGTTCAGTGTCGCTGCCAGTTTTTAGCGTTGCTCAACGACAAAGTGCAAATTTGCTCAGCAACTTCGAAGCACAGCAAAAAGGAAATGCAGTTCAATTAGGGTGGATAGCTATGTATGAAGCCGACGCGGAGAGCCACGAAATTCAGAAAAGCGCAAACGGCTCATCTTTTACAAATATTGGAAATCTTGTAGCTCAAAATTATGCCGGTACCTATCGGTATTCTTTTTTAGATGCTACACCAGTTGAAGGCCTTAATTATTATCGCTTACGTACTCTCAGCAAGGATGGACGTGAAACTTTCAGCAACATCATACAGGTTGACAGGGGAGTCGGACGAACTGATCTTAGAATACTTCCTAACCCAGTGCAGCGAGGCGTTCTCAATTTGCAATTAAATAATATTAGCAGCGGAAAGTACGCGATTAGCCTGTACAGTAATTCGGGACAAAAAGTCTTTGCCCGTTCTTTGGATTTGTTGGAGGGATCAATAACACAAACTATTAATCTTCCTCAAAATCTTGGTCACGGGATGTACTTTCTACAGCTAACTAATGGCGATACAAGAATCAATAAGCAGGTCATATTACAATAGGAATTTTGATGGATCAAATACACAGACCCTTGTTCAACATCGTATCTAAGATTTCTAACTCCGAGGCCAGTTTTCAAGCAGATAAGTTTTGTTGGAAATAACGGCTTCATTGTATATTCAATCTCTGCAAATGTTTTTATATGCCAGAGAGAAAAAAAGTGTTAGCCTTATGCGGAAGTACAAGAAGCAAGTCAACCAATCTAAACTTCATTGAGGCCGTTGCCGCTTTGGGCAATCAAAGCTTTGAGATTAACATGTATCCTTCGCTAGCCGCGTTACCGCATTTTAATCCCGACTTAGATACCGATACTCCGCCGAGTGAAGTTGCCGAGTTTCGAAGGTTAATAGTAGAATCAGACGGAGTGCTGATTTGTACGCCTGAATATGCATTAGGAGTACCAGGTTCTTTAAAAAATGCGCTCGATTGGTTGGTCTCTTCTTGCGAGTTGTCACATAAACCTGTTGCCCTCATTACAGCGGCTACCTCCGGCGCAAAAGCACATGAGTCGTTGTTAGGTACCCTGCAAATGATTGAGGCCGAAGTAGGAGAGAAGTCTCAATTATTAATTTCATTTGCGAAAACGAAAATTAATTACAGTTCGGAAATCACTGATAAAATAACATTGGCTGCAATTGAAGAATTGATCGAAGCATTTACTTTTTCTATGCACAGCAAAGTCCTCAGTCATCCAACAACCGAATGATATTTGGCATCATTCATAAGTATTTCAGTTCCTCCTGGTGCATAAGACAACACCTTTCTTGCTAATAGTAAATCATTAATTTTGATACTATTGCATTCATTCATGGAACACAACCATTCACATCACGATCATAGTCACAGCATTGTTCTTACCAATGTAAATAGTTCATTTGTTATTGGCATAGTACTTAATTTTTTATTTGTTGTAATAGAGGTAGTTGTTGGCCTGTCGGTAAAATCGCTCTCTTTATTGTCAGATGCAGGACACAACCTAGTGGACGTAGGAAGCCTCGCCCTTTCTTTATTGGCCTTTAGGTTAATGAAGGTTAAGTCGAATCCGAGATACACTTACGGCTATCGCAAGACGACCATCCTGGTGGCGTTGTTTAATGGGGCCGTTTTGCTGATTTCGATAGGAGCTATTATTTATGAGGCCCTTCATCGCTTTAATAATCCTGAACCTTTACCTGGAAAGACCATTGCAATTGTTGCAGGCATTGGTATCGCTATCAATTTTATTACAGCGCTGTTATTCTTCAAGAATAAAGAGAACGATCTTAATATCAAGAGCGCTTATTTGCATTTAATGGCTGACGCTGCAGTGAGTGCAGGTATTGTTGTCGGAGGTATAGTGATGATGTATACCAATTGGTTTTGGATTGACCCCGTAATAAGTATTGTTATTGCCCTGGTTATTTTAGGTAGTACCTGGAAGTTGCTTAAAGACAGTTTAAGGCTTTCACTGGATGGCGTCCCAAAAAACATAGATCTTGAAAAGATAAAAACAGAAGCGCTAAAAATTGCAGGGATAAAAAATATTCACCACATACATGTATGGGCGCTGAGCACAAGTGAAAATGCGATGACCGTCCACCTAGTACTTGATACAACTATCGACAAAAAAGGGGTCAAAGCGGTAAAAGATGAATTAAAGCACCGCTTGTTGCACATGAACATTCAGCATATGACGATTGAAACAGAATTTGCGGATGACCCTTGCGTAGTTACTAATTGTTGAGCAATTGCATCAACTACTACTTTGAATAGAATTGCTTACTTTTTTCAAATAGAATAATAATTTCAAAAGCTTTTGCGTTTCTATCGAAACGAGATTAAATGCCGGAAGATTATTATTATGAAGCTGCGGAAGTTAGCTCCATTGGAATTTCACTGAAGGAATTATTAGAGTATTATCGCTTGTTGTGCCAACAATAATAAGCCGCGCTAATTTCATTTAGCGCTATTCTATTTTTCTAAATAAAAGAGCCCATTGCAATTTTTTTGATTTGCAATGGGCTCTTTTATTTAGGTATAGTCAAATTATTTCTTGTAAGTCTCTACCATCGAAATCGTGCCGTCAGCATTGTGTTTTAGCTCGGCCACTTTTATATTTCTCAAGTGAGTTTTTCCTGACAATTGTGTGTCGTGGTAAAAGATGTACCATTTTCCTTTAAACTCTACTATCGAGTGGTGCGTTGTCCATCCCTCTACAGGATTCATAAAAATACCTTCGTAAGTAAACGGTCCAAAGGGGTTGTCTCCAATAGCATAGGCCAATAAATGTGTATCGCCGGTAGAATACGAGAAGTAATATTTCCCTTTGTATTTGTGCATCCAACCTCCTTCGAAAAAGCGTCGGTTATGATCTTTCGTTAATAAAGGCTTGCCTTCTTTGTCAACAATTTGAACATCTCTTACAGGGCCATCAAACTCCAGCATGTTTTTGCTCATCTTCGCTACTTTAGCAGTGAGCGCTGGTTCGTCTGCTTTTCCAAGGTCTGTTTTCGATCCGTTTTCATCATATTTTCCATTGGACCACCTTTGCAGTTGCCCGCCCCAGATGCCGCCGAAATACATGTACGAGTTACCATCTGTATCAGTAAAAACAGCAGGGTCGATACTGAAGCTGCCCTCGATTGGTTTGGGCTGCGCCTTGAAAGGGCCCGTTGGTGATTTGCTTGTTGCTACCCCAATTTTAAAAACATCCTGTTTATCCTTAACAGGAAAATAGAGGTAATAAGTTCCATTCTTATAAGCTGCATCAGGCGCCCATAGTTGACGCCCCGCCCAGGAAATGTCTTTAACGCTTAATGCAACGCCATGGTCTGTAACTTTTCCTGGTATGCTCGACATTGAAAGGATATGATAATCACGCATATCAAAATGATCTCCATTGTCATTTTCTTTTACGCCTGCTTCGACATCGTGGGAAGGATAAATGTAGATCTTGCCCTTAAAAACATGGGCTGAAGGATCCGCGGTATAAATATTTTTTATTAAAGGTTGAGCTAAGTAGTGATCGCTGCTGTTAAAAGCTTTTTGTGCATCGAGGTTAGTAGTAGCGGCCAATAGAGCGGAAACGGCAACCACGGTCGAGCAGAGTTTTGTACGATTGATCATATTTAAAGAAAAACTTTAATTGTTAGAAATAGGTTGAAAGTAAGGTGATAAAAGATTTGCCGATGAACGAAGTGCGACGCAACGATGCCCAATTGTATTATTAAGCTTGTACCAAAAATGCCCTTAAAAGTTTACAACCTCCCCATACACTTTCTTCGGTTTTAAATTTCTGTCGAACAGCAGCGGATAGTCTTTACGGTTTCGAACAGGAAAGTCATCAAGCCAGCTGCTTCTGTCAGAAATATTCCAGAAAGTAACACCAGACATAACATTGCGGTATTTTCTAAAAAGGTCGAAGCTCATTTTGTACACCTCGAGTTGTTTCTGTTCTTTTTGTGGAGTGAAACTGGTGTCGTTATCATTAGCCTGCCTTTGCCTTGCGTTGTGTTCTTTCGGGTAAACGGAAATGTCTAATTCCGTCACCTGCACTTTTAGTCCAAGGTCTGCAAACCTTTTGATCGTACTATCCAGCTGTCCTTGTGAAGGTTCGTTCACTGCCCAATGTCCCTGCAGGCCAACTCCATGAATCGGCACGCCTGCGTCTTTCAATCCTTTTACAAGCTTGTAAATCTTTTCTCTTTTTACCGGGCTTATTTCGTTGTAGTCGTTATAAAATAAGACTGCATCAGGATCTACTTCATGCGCATATTGAAAGGCTTTGGCAATATATTCTTCGCCACAGATTTTTAACCATTCTGAGTTTCGGAGGTATTCGTCCGGGGCGTCTGAAATGGCTTCATTAACCACATCCCACGCGTATAATTTTCCTTTGTACCTGTTTACAACAGTTGTAATATGATCCTTTAGGCGTTGTAGCAAAACTTCCTTTGAAACCGTTTTACCTTCCTTATCTGTAAACATCCAGCGCGGAGCCTGGCTATGCCAGCACAAATTATGGCCCCTAACCTTTAATCCATGCCGTTGCGCAAAATTTACAATTGAATCGGCGTCCGCCCAGTTATACTTGTCTTCCTGTGGATGGATCGGGCCCATCTTCATCGCATTCTCAGGCGTAAGACTATTAAACTCGCGCAAAATTAATTGTGCTTCATCGCCTGCCAGGTTTCTAGGGGCGACTGCTACTCCTACAGGGAAAAAACTTCTATAGTAATCTTTCAATCCCTTGTTTGCGGCGGTCGTAGTGGCAGCGCGTTGCGAACTACAGGAAGCAGCAACGATGCTTAGAATGATTGTAGCGCTTAAAAATTTGTTCTTCAAAATTGGCTAATTGTAGTTTTAATGTTTTTAGATATGTTTTTCACTTTCCCCGAAATGTAACTCTTCGATTATTTCTTGTTGTAGTCCTTTACGTACCCTGCAATGTCGATCATTGGAGCAGTCCAAACGTCTTTTTGATTTTGTTTTAAGAAATGTAAAAGCTGGCTATGCGCTTGTAAAGAAACATTAAGGCTATGGCCGCCGCCCACTCCGTGAAAAAGAAAGACAAGCAGTGTGTTTGTTTCCATTGCCTTTTTGACTAGCGAGATAAGCTGGTCGCCGGTCTCTCCGTTGATAACATAGCATTCGATATTGTATGGATCAATTTGTTTTATTGCAGGCATTCGCGCAACAGTTCCTCTTGCTGCAACAAAGTCATTTTTTAAAAGATCTACATAAGATGAGTCACCGATTTTAGTATCACCGCAGGGATAAGCAAAAGTTCTTTTTGTTTTTCCGTCTATTGCTTTAAGTAAAGTATTGGTCATTTTGATCTCGTCAACTAACCTGCGGAAAGTATACCTGTTTAAGTCGTAGTCCGGCGTTACAAAACTTCTTCCCGGACCACCTGCGCATGGATGGTAAAGCGTGTGGTTGCCTAGTTCATGACCGTTTTTTGCAATTGATCTCCACTCATCGATCCTTGCGGATAAGGCTCCGGAGTAGCCGGATAGATAAAAAGAACCCTTGAGGCCCACTGAGTCTAAAGCAGGAATTACATTGTCGAGATCAACATTTATAGCATCGTCGTATGTTAAGGAGACAGCACATTTGCGGTTGTTCCATAACCTTCCGTTTTGGGCAAAAGAGCCTGAAGCGATACACGAGATAAGAATGAGTAAGAATATTTGTTGCATTTTTCTGGTCCGTCGTTTTGTTTGATTCAATAGCCGTTTTACTCCTCTCACCCTAACGCCCGTTTCCCGGCGCAAATGGAAAGTTCAGGTTCTTATAATATTCCAATGTCTGATCCGGCTTTTCATAACTCGGCGGAATTGGCATTTTTGAAAATGTTTGAAAATACAACAGGCAGGAATTTCTCCACCAAACTGCTTCTTTTTCCTGCACAGCTAACAACATTTTTACCTGGTTAAACCTTTGTTTGTCCACCAATTTTTCGAGGCTGTTCCATTCCTTTTGCATCACGCGAACTGAATCTACTCCCGCATAATACCTATAGCACAACTCCTCCCATAAATTTCTACCCGACTTCATAGTATGTTTCCATGAAACGTGGTGAAACCAGAGCAAATATTCTTCCGGACAAGTGTTGATATCTTCAAACTGCTTCCTGACCTCAGGAGCGTATTGAGATAAGTAATTGGTGCCGTTGGCAGTTCTGTCAAATCCAATGCCGATAGAGTCTGCCTTATGGAAATAAACAGGATTCCAATCAGCCCGTGAAGCTTTATCAAACCACGGGGCGGGACCATAATGATGGCCATAACCCATGATGTGATGAAGTCCCAGTGGAGTCATATAATTTACCATTGCTTCGCGGGAAGACAGCATCATTTTTTCGACTGTGTCAACAAGAGGTTTGCTATTTCCAAAAGTTTGTCTCACCCATTCATTCGCAATTTGGGCAGACGATAACTGGTGATCCCAGGCCAGTCGACCCAACGTGTACCAGTTAGCTTGCCCAAAAGGATGACCCGTCCAGTTGATGTCATTTCCTATGTTAGCCACTCCTGCCATTCCTGTTAGAGCCTGCCCATCCAATGATCCGTCTAATACTTTAGCCACCGTTGACCCTTTGCCCTTTTCATAGGTGTCTGCATTTAGGACCTCCTTAAACAAGGGCGCCATAAAAACAAGATGGGTAGAAAAGCCTAAATATTCCTGCGTGAGTTGGTATTCTATAAACAAGGGCGTTTTAGGCATAGCGCCAAAAAGGGGAGAAAAAGGTTCGCGGGGTTGAAAATCGAGCGGGCCGTTTTTTACCTGGATAGCTACGTTGTTGTTGAACTTTCCATCGAGTGGTTTAAACTCGGCGTAGGCTTGTTTTAAACGGTCTTCCGGACTTTCATTGCTATATACAAAAGCCCGCCACATCACTATTCCTTTGTGAGGTGCAAGGGCTTCAGCAAACATGTTTGCTCCATCTGCATGTGTTCTCTTATAATCTTGCGGTCCCGGCTGTCCTTCTGAATTTGCTTTGATTAAAAAACCACCAAAATCGGGAATGTTGGTATAGATCTCATCGATCTTGTTTTTCCACCACTGCCTTACTTCGGCATTTAAAGGGTCGGCGGTTTTCAATTTCCCTATTTCGATTGGAGCGCTAAATCGCCCGGTTAAATATATTTTGATGCCATAGGGGCGAAAGACGTTTGCCAAAGCTGCTACTTTTTCAAGGTATTCTTTTGTAAGGATCAAAGCGTTGGCATTCACGTTTGTTACTACCACTCCGTTAATACCAATGGAAGCATTTGCCCGTGCATAGTCAATATACCGCTGGTCGATATAACGGGGAAGAGTGTGCCAGTTCCAGATGGAAAACCCTGCATAACCTCTTTCAACGGTGCGGTTAAGATTATCCCAGTGGTCAATTAAGCGATATTTTGTTTTAGGGGCAGAAGTAACTGCAAGGTGTTGGATGTTTTGTTGCGTTTGCATCAATCGCAAAAAATGAAAGACACCATAAAGCACGCCGATATCAGTATTCGCCGCGATTGCTATAATTTTCTTTTGGGATCGCGTGGTCGAAACAATCACAAATCCTTCATCTCCGGCTTTAGACAACTGATTTGATAATGGAAGCGCTGCAATTTGAGAAGAGCTTGCCGGAGTGCCTACAACCAACTGCGCGTTTGCAAGGGTATTTTGAAAAGAAACCTTTTTGCCTAATAGTCCTTCCAGTCCCATTTGTAATTCATCCTTCGCTGCCAGTAACGAAGGCGAGGTTCCCGGCAAGTAAACAGATGTAACAGCATTGCGATAGTTACTTAGCAAAGTTGAATTATTTACTAACTCGTATCGCAGCCAGAGCCTGTATCCGTCATCCGCCTTCGCTGAGGGCATTGCAATAAGAAATAAACAAGCGCACAAAAACTCTTTCATATAATGGACGTAGTACAAGGTATTTTAGATGAGAGGCGCTAAAGTAAACACATTTACAATTATTGCTGCGATCGGTTGCATTTAATTATTTGGTCTTTATTTGTATTGCCTTTATAGAGACGAACCGTGACAAAACAATCAATGCGACGAAAAACAAAATATTTTGCAGTCGGTTGAGTAGACGTCGAAGTGTCTCTATCTGGGTAGTTTAGGTTTCCAGCAACCTGGCACTTCCAAAGTTCCTGGTGTTTTTATTGCGTTTTAAATTTCAAAAATTTTGGTTTCATGTTTTTATCTAAAGTAGATATGAGAAATAAAGTATGCCGGTTGTTAGTGTTGGCAGGATGCTTAATAGTTGCCAGTTCAACTTTTTCTGCAGTCAAACTTCCCATGCTTGTCCGGGATAGTATGGTCTTGCAAAGAGATAGCAAAGTAAACATTTGGGGTTGGGCAGATAATAATGAAACCGTAACCATAACCTTTAATGGCAGAAAGTATAAAACGAAGGCGGGAGAGGATGGCAAGTGGAAGGTTGTATTAGCACCCTTAAAGGCCGGCGGCCCATACACAATGAACATTGATGCAACAAACCATATCACCCTCAGTAATATACTAGTTGGTGACGTCTGGTTTTGTTCGGGGCAATCAAATATGGTGCACCAGATGGATCTGCATAAAGAGAGATACGCAAATGAAATAGCGCAGGCAAATTTTAGTGCAATCAGGCATTTTTGGATTCCTACATTAACTGATCTAAAAGGTCCAAAGGAGGATTTACCAATGGGTTCCTGGAAATCCGCTAACCCAAAAGATGTGCTTCAATTTTCAGCGGTTGCATACTTTTTCGCCAAAGCTATTTACGAAAAATATCACGTTCCAATTGGGCTGATTAATGCCAGCGTCGGCGGCACACCTATCGAAGCCTGGACGAGTGAAGAAGGGTTTAAAGATTTTCCGACCATTATTTCCACAATTGAAAAAAACAAGGATACAGCTTATGTCAATGGGCTAAACAGGAAAGCTTCTGCAGCCAATGCAAATACTCCTCAGCGCCAGCAAGACAAAGGCTTGTTAGCCGCTAAGCGATGGTACGATTCAGGCTATATTCCTAAGGGTTGGCATACTATCAACATCCCCGGGTATTGGGAAGACCAGGGCATAAAAGATTTAGACGGCGCAGTTTGGTATAGACGTGAAATAGATGTGCCGATTTCTATGATTGGCAAGCCTGCAAAAATTGCTCTTGGCAGAATTGTAGATGCGGACTTTTTATATGTAAATGGTAAGCTTGCCGGCAATACAACTTATATGTATCCTCAAAGAAGATATGCATTACCGGCAGGGGTGCTCAAGCCCGGGAAGAATGTGTTTGTCATTCGGGTCCTAAACAATTTTGGCAAAGGAGGATTTGTGCCTGATAAACCTTATTACCTCTCCGCCGGGAGCGATACAATTGATCTGAAGGGAACATGGCAATATAAAGTAGGTGAAGTCTATACACGACAAGGAGTTGGGGGTGGAGGTGGCATATCTGCACAAAATCAGCCCACGTCGCTATATAATGCGATGGCTGCTCCCGTCAACAACTTTACCATTAAGGGTGTTTTGTGGTACCAGGGAGAATCGAATATAAATAATGCTGCCGAGTATGACAAGCTTCTTCCCGGGCTGATAGCTGATTGGAGGAGCAAGTGGAAACAACCTGATCTTCCATTCTTGTATGTACAACTTCCCAACTTCCAGGAAGTTCAATATGTACCTTCTGAGAGTCCGTGGGCAGTATTGAGGGAAGCTCAGTTAAAAACTTTATCTGTTCAAAATACCGGTATGGCTGTAGCGATTGACCTGGGCGAGTGGAACGATATTCATCCCGACAGAAAAAAAGAAGTAGGCGACCGTTTAGCATTGGCAGCTATGAAAGTTGCTTATCACGATGGTGCAGTTGTACCTTCCGGTCCGCTTTTTAAGGCAGCAGCAATAGAAGGTAATAAGATTGTTCTCACGTTTGATCATGTTGGCGGTGGACTAATAGCCAATGATGGCGAAGAACTATACCGTGTTGAAATTGCAGGTGCCGACAAAAAGTTTGTATGGGCCACAGCGAAAATTGAAGGCGATAAAGTGGTGGTGTGGAGTGATCACATTACAAACCCAATGTTCGTTCGTTATGCCTGGGCTGATAATCCTGACGGGGCAAATTTATATAATAAGGAAGGTCTGCCTGCATCGCCCTTTAGGACGGATCATTAGAGATTTTTCATATAGCAAGCTTAAGTAATTCTACCAATCTTTACTTGCGTCGCACCCTTCCACATTCTATCACATATTGAAATCAAAAAAATGAAAATTGTTACTTGCCTCGTTGCGTTGTGTACTGTTACTGCAGCTTCTGCCCAAACTCAGCGTTCCCCTGCCGACAGCATCAGGAGAGATAGTATGATGCGTGCGATGCAAAAGAGCACACAGCAGGATTATCAAAATATGCTCGACCAGTTGCATATAACTTCTACACGGCCCGGTCCATCTGGTAATCCGCAAGCGCCCAATGCTGCTAATAGTGATGAGGCAAAAGCAACACCTTATACTACGCTTCCCGATCCCTTAGTACTAAAAAATGGCAAAAAAGTTACTACAGCAAAAATGTGGTGGTCGCACCGCCGAGCGGAAATAGTAGAAGATTTTGATCGTGAAGTATACGGCCGGGTACCTGCAAAAACGCCGAAAGTAAGATGGGAGGTGACACGAACAGCGGATACGACTATTGGAGATATAAAAGCCATTACAAAATATTTGTTGGGCCATGTCGATAACTCAGCCTATCCAAAAACTACTGTTGACATACAGCTTACGTTAACCACGCCCACCAATGCAAAAGGGCCGGTTCCTGTAATTACTGAATTTGGTTTTGTATTTCCTCCCGGTTTTAGAATGCCTCCTCCTCCCGCTGGAACTCCCGTTGTAAAAAATTGGCAGGAACAGCTCTTGGAAAAAGGCTGGGGTTGTGCAGTCATCGTTCCGACAAGTTTCCAGGCAGACAATGGTGCAGGTTTAACCCAAGGCATTATCGGACTGGTCAACAAAGGGCAGCCACGTAAACCAGATGATTGGGGTACTTTAAAAGCGTGGGCGTGGGGTGCAAGTCGTGCAATTGATTATTATGAGACAGACAAAGCGGTTGATACAAAAAAATTAGGCATTGAAGGTCTTTCAAGGTATGGTAAAGCTGCTCTTGTTGCAATGGCCTACGAACCTCGTTTTGCCATTGCATTTATAGGATCGTCAGGCGCGGGTGGTGCAAAAATACTTAGACGCGTATTTGGCGAGCAGGTGGAGAACCTTGCTTCATCGGGAGAATATCACTGGTTTGCCGGAAACTTTATAAAATATGTTGGCCCTTTAACACCCAATGATTTACCTGTCGATGCGCACGAGCTGGTCGCTTTGTGCGCGCCACGTCCCGTCTTTATCAGTTCAGGATCCCCAAAAGTAGAGGGCCAGTGGATAGACGCAAAAGGAATGTTTTTAGGAGGTGTTCATGCGGGACCGGTATATAAGCTTTTGGGTAAAAAAGATTTAGGTACCACTGAATTTCCACCAATCGAAACCCCTTTGGTAGATGGAGAAGTAGCGTTTCGCCAGCATAGTGGCGGTCACACGACGGGCCCCAACTGGGAGACTTTTATTCAATATGCAAGCCACTACCTGAAGTAGACTTCGAAGATGACTTGTTGTTTTATTCCCTATTACTCAGTACACACTTGGTTAAATTTTTGAATATAAACGTATAATAGTGATGTTCAATTAACCAGTATATTAATGAAAGCAATTAAACCTTTTGCCTTTTTTACCCTGTGTTTTATAGGTAGCAAAGCCTCAGCTTGTGTCAATTGCAATAAGGAAATAAGGGAAGCAATTTTTGACAGTACTTTTTATCCAAACCTTTTTATTATCCTTTTGCCTTTTATAGCGTTGGCTTTTGTTGTTGCCGTCATTTCTTCTTTTTCGTTAAAAACCCATAGGGCCGCTGTTGCTGCTTTTCCTAATGGCCGCTGCAACTGTTTTAGGTATAGGGTTAGGAGGTTTTATTGATGGAATTGTCCTGCATCAAATATTGCAGTGGCACGAGATGCTGTCTAATAAAATTCCTGCAACAACCTACATTGGTAAAAGTGTAAATATGTTTTGGGATGGAATCTTTCATGCCTTCACGCTACTTGTTACAATAACAGGCGTTATTTTACTTTGGAAATTATTGCGTCGAAAAGATATAAACCGTTCAGGAAACCTACTTGCCGGAGGAATGCTATTTGGTTGGGGATTATTTAATTTATTGGAGGGAATAGCAGATCACCAGCTTTTGAAATTGCACAACGTGAGAGAAATAACACCTGATAAGCAATTATGGAATTTAGGTTTCCTCGGTTTGTCAATTCTTTTTATTGTTGTCGGGTTACTAATTTCTAAAAGGCGCAAGGGCGAGGATTTTGAAAGCACACATAAAAGTACTTAAGAGGTAACAAGCATTTCGGCGGACTCTTGTTGCGCTTGCTCTACAGACATTTTGCTCCGGATTATTCTACCGCCTACGACTAATATCATAAATGCAGTTAAAGCGCAGCAAGCCATCACACCAGTCATTGGTATTGCGGTTCCGTTAGTTAAATAACTTACAAGTGCTGAAGTAAAAGCTCCTATCCCCATTTGCACGCTTCCTAACAAAG
This sequence comes from Segetibacter aerophilus, assembly GCF_007991655.1. Lineage (GTDB taxonomy): Bacteria > Bacteroidota > Bacteroidia > Chitinophagales > Chitinophagaceae > Segetibacter > Segetibacter aerophilus. The sequence continues at coordinate 33,113 of NZ_BJYT01000021.1, read as the reverse complement.
CTGATGCACTGCCGGCAGTTTTAGAAAAAGGTGCCAATGATAGGGCAGACGTGTTAGGGAAAGTAAAGCCCTGGCAACTAAGGAAAAGAAAGCATAAAACAACCGTCATGTAAAGCCCTAGATATTCAAAGATAGTTCCGGTTACCAGCAACGCTCCAATAACGGATTGACACAACAGTGCTATCACCACTATTTGTTCACTTTTATATTTTCTCAACATAACTGTGTTAAGCTGACTTGAAGTGATGAGCCCAATGGCCACCATTGCGAAGATCCAACCGTATTGTTTTTCAGTTACTTTATACAACTCCATAAAAACAGAAGGTGATCCGGAAATGTATGCATACAAACCAGCCGATGCAATGGAACCAGCCAACGCATAGGTATAAAATTGTGGCTCTTTCGCAACACTTAAAAAACCATTGATTATAGGTTTTGGCTTTAGCGAAAAGTTAGGGTCCGGTTTCCTGCTTTCCGGCAAGTAAAAGTGTACAGCTAAAAGTATTAATGCGGACATGACCGACAATACCGCGAACACGTAGTGCCAGCTAAATTCTGAGCTCAAATAGCCGCCTAAGGTTGGTGCAATAATGGGCGAGACGCCAACAACAAGCATAAGCAGCGAGAAGACCTTTGCATTCTCATTTACAGGAAAAAGGTCACGTACCATTGCCCTCGATGCTACCATGCCCGAACAACTGCCCAGAGCCTGCAGCAATCGTAGCCATATCAACTGGTCGGCGGAAGTAGCTATTGTACAGCCAACAGAAGCGATGAAATACGCGGTTAATCCCAAGTATAAAGGTCTTTTTCGTCCATACCGGTCGAGCAACGGGCCGTACAACATCTGCCCAAACGAAATACCTATGAAAAAGCTTGAAAGTGATAATGAGATTTTTGCGACAGTCGTATGCAGGTCCGCAGCAATAGAAGGAAACCCCGGTAGGTACATATCAATTGAAAACGGACCAATTGCAGACAAGAGGCCCAATATCAAAATAAGTTTAAATTTTTCCCTTCCCTTCATGCAGAGCTACAGTTTTAAAATTGTGCCAAAAGAGGATGTTAGTTGTGAGTTGTAAGTGGTAAGTGGTAAGTTTTAAGTGAGGGAGGAACAGGTTGATTATTGAATGAATAATGAATAATGAATAATGTTTCAAATACCCTTCTACTTTTCCTAAACAAAAGTTCAGACGCAAAAACTTGAAACTTGAAACTTTAAACTCAAAACTCAAAACTTCAAACTCAAAACTTATTACTCACAACTCCTAGTCGAATAAGTCCGAAGACAAATACCGGTCGCCACGGTCGCAGATGATGCAAACAATAACTCCGGAACTCAGTTCTTTCGACAGTTCAATTGCGGCGTGCACTGCTCCGCCGCTACTCATGCCGGAAAAAATGCCTTCTTCACGAGCTAGCCTTTTTGTCATTGCCCGGGCATCTTTTTCATCAACTTCTATAATGCGGTCTATCCTTTCTTTCTTAAATATTTTCGGCAAATACGCGTCCTGCCACTTTCTTATTCCCGGTATATGCGAGCCCTCGCTTGGCTGGCAGCCGACTATCTGGATATCACTGTTCTTCTCTTTTAAAAATTCCGACACGCCCATAATTGTTCCTGTTGTTCCCATAGCTGAAACAAAATGGGTCACCTTTCCATCGGTATCGCGCCAGATTTCAGGCCCCGTCGTTTTGTGATGCATAGCGTGATTATCCGGGTTGCCAAATTGGTTTAACATTAGGTAGCCCCCTTTTTCAACCTGTGCTGCGGCATAATCGATAGCGCCTTCCATCGATTGAGACTTAGGCGTTAAAATCACTTTTGCGCCAAAAGCCTGCATGGTTAATACCCTTTCGCGAGTCGCATCTTCAGGCATTACAATTTCTATTTCAACATCGAATAAGCTAGCAATAAGGGCAAGTGCAATACCGGTATTGCCACTAGTTGCTTCAATCAGTTTAATGCCTGGTTTAATTTCTCCGCGGTCAATCGCCCCTTTTATCATACCATAGGCAGCACGGTCTTTTACACTTCCGCCAGGATTATTTCCCTCCAGCTTCGCATAAATTGTAACCGCCTTATTGGTCGGTATTTTTTGTAATTCAACTATCGGTGTATTGCCAACAAGGTCAAGTATTCCAGCCATCTTAATTATTTTAATTTAACCGGTGGCAAAGGTCTATGATGATAGGCAGATAATGAAATCTTTAGAAGATTATGTGATTTTCGTGACGAAGGGAAGAAGGGTAAGCCAACTTTTGCCTTTTCAAAAATTAGGGCGAAAAAGGTTAAAACAATTTGTGTTTTTGAATAAGAATTATTGTTACCGGCATTAGTAATCCTAATGAGATTCTCTTGCGTCGCACACTGTTACAGTAACAAAACTATCAGCCATTCTCCTGCCCGGTAAACTGATGTATGGCAGGACTTAAAAAAGTAGGCTTTGTCTTTCTTAATTCATTAAACAAATGTCTTGTCTTCAATACCCGCTTCTTGTTGAAGCGAAGTTGCGCTTTCCCCTTAGTGGAGACGCCGTTAATTCCTGAGAGGCCCTGAATTGTCCAGTTATAATTTCGCTTGTTTCGGTCGTACCATTTGTCTTTCCTTATGTTGGCTGGAAAAATATAAGTAGTTCCTCGTTTCACAAGGTGGTAGCTCTGCGGGTTGTCTGTTACATTAGCAGCCCAGTCTTCCACTTTCATCAATGCATCGAGCGTTGCCGGATCGATCACGTAAATGTTTACTTCATTTCCTTCCACTACAGGGATAGCTGCTGCTACGTGGTATTTCCACATGTTTTTTAGAAAGCCAATCTTCCTAAACACATAACCACTGAAGACCCAACCCTTATAATTCGGAATATTCCAGCTATCGAGTAGAATGCAGATTGCATTAGCCCTGTCTTCGCAATCGTTATTTGCATCACTCCAACGGAAAAGAGAACAGTTTTTGAAAAATGTGAAAAGGTGGGTTGCATCCTCTATTGAAACACCTTCACCGGTATCTATTTCATCGGATAAAGAGTCAACAAAGAGTGTTTTAATAATTAGGTCTTTTACCATATTCGTCGCTAAGATACTTTACGGTGGACATAATAGTTTTGCGTGAAATCTTTCTGTAACACGATAGAGATTGCAAACCATTGTGCTACAAGTTGAAGAGAGTGACACAACCAGGGCAGCACAATGAGCTGGTGTTTGTGACCAAAAAAGAAAATCTTTTATAGGGTTAAGTCGGATAGCAAGGGTATCCGACCTAAACGCCCAAACAGCTTTTCCCTACATTTGGCTATGAAAAAGGCTTTGCTGGACAGTTTTCTGTGGAGGGGGATTTATTTTATTACCACACTACTTCTCAACGTTTGCATCGCCAGGATTTATGAAGCACCACAAAGCGGCTGGATTTATTTTATCTCAAATAATTTTTTCCTGGTAGTCTTGATAGGAGGGGTGAGCCTGGATTCCAGCATGACTTATTTTAGTGCAAGCAACCAGATCTCGGGAAACAAGCTCGCGCTGGTTTCCATCATCTGGCCTTTTATTGTAGCCATTTTTAGTGTTGGCTGTACCATGTTTTTAATCAGCCAGCATTTTATTACCTCGGATTATCTGTTTCTTTTGGTAGCCGGCGTTGCTTACACTTTCGGCATCTCGCTGAATAATTTTTTTACCTCTTTGTTTTATGCCAGGCAAAATTATGCTGTGCCTAATATTTTGATGAGCGCAATAAACGTGATTGTCATTATACTGGTCCCGTTTTTTGCCAAGGGCTTTATGGGCCTTAACCGGGAGCAATTCCTCTACATTTATTTCCTTCAATTTATACTGCAGGGTCTTGGCCTCGCAATATTATACCTGACCCTGTATTCACCCGTCAGCAAGTTGCAACTACCTACTTTGCAGGAATATAAAATGCTTTTTCGATTTGCGGTAATTGCTTTGTTTGCCAACATTGCTTACTACCTCATCAATCGTGTTGACTATCTTTTTGTAGAAGCATGGTGCTCTGCAAAATCGTTGGGTAATTATGTGCAGGTTTCCAAGATGGGGCAGTTGTTTTTGATTATTCCTTCGATCATTGCAAGTGCCGTTTACCCGCAAGCGGCGAAAGGTGAAAATGCCAACATGGTGAAGTACATCGTTCGGATGATTACGCTGTTTGTTCCGTTATACATTATTATAATCATTGCATCTTATTTGTTTAGCAGTCCTGTTTTTTTATGGCTGTTTGGAAAGACGTTTGATGAAATGTATGTCCCGTTTCTCGTGCTGTTGCCCGGTATTCTTTTCTTGTCGATGCATATTATTATAGCTGCTTTTTTTGGTGCTAAAAACAAACCCGCCTACAACGTGATCAGTACGAGTGCGGGGCTTGTGATTGTTTTAATCGGGGATGTAGTTTTAATAAAAAGAATGGGCATTACCGGTGCAGCCCTGGTTAGTTCTTTAGGTTACACAACTGCTTTTATAGTTTCTTTGCTGTTATTTATGCAGCAGGCAACCATTGGCTGGAAAGACATTTTTACGTCAGAAACGTTCAAACTAAAAACTTATACTTCCCTTATTGCTAATCGTTCTCCAAATTCAAAGTGATGCACATTGTGGTCTTTCCGGGTTGGTATCCAAGTAAGATTGATAAGTTAAGCGGCGATTTCATTCAAAGACACATGTACGCCGTCTCGCAGTTTTGCAAAGTATCGGTGGTGTTTCCGATAAAAGATAGATCTGTTAAAAAAAAGGATATTGTAACTATTCAAAAAGGTGCTCTTACTGAAATCTATTATTACTATCCATCTTTCAGCTCTATCGAATGGATCGACAATCTTTTATCTTTTATCAGTTACAACTATTACTGCCTCAAAACATTCAAAGCTCTAAACAGGGAAGAAAAAATCAGCCTAACGCAGTTGTATGTTTTGCAGAAAAATCAGATTGTCGGCTTCGTTATAAAGGTGTTTTATAAAGTTCCCTATATAGTTTCTGAGCAGTCGACGCTGTATGTAGATGGTAGGTTTGATCAGATGAAGCGGGCTAGAAAAGCAATGTTTAAGTGGGTATTTCACCACAGCGCCTCGTTTCATGCAGTTTCTCATTATTTGGCAAATACATTAAAAAGTAAACTCGTTCTCGATAAGGCAGCAGTGGTGATTCCTAATGTAGTTGACTCCAGTTTGTTTTACTACAACCATGAGATATCTAATGAAAGGGTAACTTTTGTACACGTGTCAAATATGGCCCCTCAAAAAAATGTTGAAGGAATGTTGGAGGCATTTGCAGAAGTGAAAAAGGGAACTCCTCATTTTACTTTGAATCTTGTAGGTCCCTTACCTAACTCAATAAACGAGCTGATAAATGAGCTCGGTTTGGGGGCGAATGTCACTTTGTGGAATGAGAGAAATTACCAGGAGGTAGCGGAGATAATGCAGCAAAGCGACGTGTTCGTATTTTTTACCAGGCACGAAACCTTTGGGTGTGTAATTATAGAAGCAAACGCGTGCGGGCTACCAGTAATTGTAAGTGATTTGGAAGTGACGAGGGAATTAATCAAAGACAATTTTAATGGTGTTTTTGTGCAGAGTGAAAATGTAAAAGCACTTGCTGCGAAAATACTACTAATGATACGGCAGCATCAGCAATTTGACCCGCTCGCTATTTCTTTGCAGACCCGAAACAAGTTCAACTATCAAAGTATTGGAAAGCAGTTTCTTGACTGGTTTAGTTCCATTCAATCATAACTCATTTCAATATTATTTTAACCCAAGTCTATTTTTTCTTTGCCGTACTGCCTTAATTCCAATACTCAATCATCTTTTTTCCATTTGTTAAATAAAAATGAATTTAATTTGCCGTCCAATTATCCGTGTTAAAACCTTAATACATACCCCCAATATAAGTGAAAACAGAAGAGATAGCGCCCCTACATATTTTATTTGCCGATGACGATTCAGATGAATCATATTTGTTTAATGAGGCTTTAGAACATTCAGACCTGAACATAGTTTTGTCTCATGCTAATGACGGCAATAGTCTTTTGTCTTTTCTTAAAAATAAACCTCTGCCTGACGTTGTTATTATCGACATAAATATGCCTCATAAAGATGGACTTGAGGCGCTTGCAGAAATAAGAAGTTACCCTGAATTCACCTCACTTCCTTTAATTATTTATTCTACCACCACAAATTCAAAAATCATTGAAGCAAGCTATCAAAAAGGTGCTAACCTGTTTGTAGTTAAGCCTAATAATTTCGATGGGATGGTGCAGGTAGTTAAAAAAATCGGCGCTATTAATTGGCAGCACAAGGGGAAACCTGCAATGGAGAATTTTGTGGTGACTGAAGATTAGTATTTTCTACCTTTTATGTGGCATAATTGTTTTTGTTGTTTCATTATAACAATTAAAAATATAGATATGCCACTCTCCAACGATAACCAGGATTACGGACAAAGCGACGAAAAAAACAAGCAAAACGATCCCGGAAAACAGGACGAAAACAAATTGACTACCGATGATCTAAAAGGGAAAAAAGTCGATAGGGAACCGGGAATGGAACAAGATGAGCCGACAGAGCAAAAGAAATAACCGGTGTAAATTAAAAAGATGCAAATTTTAAGTTTGCATCTTTTTAGCTTTTACGACGGAAGTAAAAGTCAGACCCCAAATTGACGGAGGTGATGATCCAGATGTTTGTACATTCCTGTACTCCACTCTACTGGAGTAAGTTTTCCAAAAGAAGAGTGAGGGTGCGTGGTTACTTTTTGAGGGCCACCTTTTGAAAACCGCTCCACCAACTCTAGCAATCGCGATTTTTCTTTCTCAAAATTCCGCTGATCAATCACCAGGAAACTCTTGTCGGTTGGGGTGCTTTTTCGTAGAGGTTTTTCATTTGTAAAAACTGACTTTATAAAGGGTCCTATCAGACGACCAATAAATATTCTTGGAGGATGTTTGTCACCTACCGCTACTTCCATTGCTGCGCTGCAATGTGCCAGCATTTGAGCAACTTCCATCTTTCCCCATAGTCTTTCTGTATTCGGCTGCAGCTTTTGCATCCTTTGTTTTATCTCCTCTAGCGCTTCAGGTTGAAATAAATTTTTCATATAAACAGGCCGGTATAAATACACAATAAGTTGATACTAAGATAAATATTAAATGAAGAAGGTAGAAATTAGTTTCTAATGATATTCACTCGAATACTCCTGCACAAGTTTTAAGGGTTGGTATAATTTTAGACAGTAGCAGAGTATTCATTCATTAAATCTCTTAATTATGAAAAAGGTATTTGTTGCTATTTTCTTACTAACCTTTTCTTTTGCAAATGCACAGGAAGAAGATAAAACAGTGGGACAGGAAATTAAAAAAGACGCTAAGGCTACAGGTCGTTTTATAAAGAAAAGCGCTAAAGCTACAGGACGCGCAGTTTCAAAAGGCGCTAGTGCCGCGGGTAAAAAAACTGCAGAAGTAGCTTCTAAAGGTCAATCGGAAATAGTAGATAAAACGTATGAAGGTAAAGCTGGTCCCGGTGGCGAAACTATCTACATTACAAACGAGTCGAAGTACTACTGGGTTGACAAGAAAGGCCACCGCCACTACGTGGAGGAGAGTGGACTTAAAGACAAACAACCTTAAGTTAACAAGCTAAAAATTGAAGCCGCTTACTTTTAAGCGGCTTTTTCTTTTAATCAAAATCTACCTGTTCCTAAGCTTGCTATTAGAGTTTATCAAATTCATTAGGCCATCCTTCATTCAAAAGAAAAGTGATTTTTTCATTCACCGACTTTTCTTGAGAAGCCATAAAATCAATCAATTTTCGTGATACAACTTCGTCACTTAACGCAATCATTTTTGCAGCAAGAATTCCGGCATTCTTTGAAGCGTTCAAGGCAACCGTTGCAACTGGTACCCCGTTTGGCATTTGTAGTATGGATAAGATAGAGTCCCATCCATCAATACTGTTAGAAGATTTTACGGGAACCCCGATAACAGGCAGCGGAGTAATGGCCGCTACCATTCCTGGTAAATGTGCTGCGCCACCGGCACCAGCAATGATAACTTTCAAGCCTCTTTCCCTTGCCGCCTTTGCGTATTCCACCATTCTTAAAGGTGTTCGGTGTGCCGACACCACTGTTAACTCAAATGGAATTGCAAAATCTTTTAAAACATCAGCCGCAGCTTTCATAACTGGCAGGTCACTGTCGCTTCCCATAATTATTCCCACTAAAGGTGTTATCAAGGCTGTGTTTTGAAGATCTCTATCTGCCATGCTGATTATTTAATTTTAGAAAAAGCCTGTTAAAAAAGGTTAAAGATAAACATAGTAAGAGACATGGAGGAGGAAGGAGATGCTTGAGGATTGTTTTAGAGGAGTGTTGTTTTTCAGCAGGTTGAATTCAGCAGGGCATATAGGAACGAACTCTATTTTAAAGGAAGCTCAATAATAAACTCGCTGTATTCACCTTCTTTTGTTTCCACTTTAATCTCTCCTTCATTTGCTTTCAAAATGTCGTAGCTCAACGATAAACCTAAACCCGTTCCTTGTCCCGTAGGTTTAGTGGTAAAGAATGGCTGGAAGATTTTGTCAACAATCTCCTCCGGAATACCTACACCGTTGTCTCTTACACAAATTTTCACACGCCCGGTTATTTTTTTTGTACTTACTAAAACGGTTGGTTGGTATATCTCAGCAGTTTGAACGTTTATAGCTCTCTTTTTTTCGCTGACCGCATAGAATGCGTTGTTATACAAGTTGAGCAAAACCCGTCCAATATCCTGTTGAACTACTTCTATTTTTCCTATGCTTTCATCATAATCAGTAACCAGCTTTACATTAAATGTTTTGTCTTTTGCCTCCATGCCGCTATAGCTTACATGCAGATATTCATCGACAAGCAAATTAATGTCTGTGATTTCTTTCTTACCGGTAATGCTACTTGAGTGTTGAAGCATTGCTTTTACAATTGACTCAGCCCGCTTGCCGTGATGTTTTATTTTATGGAGATTGGCGGTGAGGTCGGCGACTACATCATCGGCTTCTGATTTAAATCCGTCTTGTAGCGTTGCTAAGGGACCGGACCGTAATTCTTCGAGTAGTTCAGCACTTACTTCAGAGAAATTGTTTACGAAGTTTAATGGGTTTTGTATTTCGTGAGCGATGCCCGCGGTCAGTTCTCCCAGCGACGCCATTTTCTCTCTTTGTATCAACTGTTTTTCTGCTGCTTTCAAGTCTGCCAGTGATTGCTTCAATTCCGCAGTTCGAGCTGCAACTTCTTCTTCTAAAACCACTTTTTGCTGCGCAATTAGCTGGCTTCTTTCTATCTCTTTTTCTTTTGCCAGCCGTTCGTTTAAAAGAGCCCGCTCCGCATTTTCTTTTCGCAGAGTGTTATACCTGTCAAACAATAACCATGATAAAATAATAACGAGCGATGAAATGCATAGCAGTTCAATCCTGTCGTAATACATGTTCCACTCTGCAGCGATCGAGCTGTTGGTGCCATGAATAATTATATAATTCACCATCCAGACGGTTGCCACTGGAAGACAAGCAATAATGAATTGCCTGGCTGCCTTGTCTCGCTTTCTGATAAATAACAGAAACGTTGTAAGTATGCTAATCAAGACAATTCCCTGTATCCAATCCCATACTTTCCATAAAATAATATCTGTGCTATTAGCAAGGTGGGGACCAATAAAATAAATAACCAATGCAGCTGCAAACTGAAAAAAAACAGATGCTTGCAAAAATTTATCCCACCGTGGCAAACGAGTGAAAGTATTAAGAAAATGCCTCTCCATTTGAATGGCGAAGTAGTTGACAAGTACCAGGAAAAATATGAGGTTTGTATTCAAAAGATAAGGATGATCTCTAAAAAAAACGTGGTAGTAAATAGTATGGTATTCGTTTACCGTTCCGACCAAAAGGCAGAGTGAGTAGTAGAGATAAACCCTCTCACGAACCACCAGGAAAAAGAAAAAATTAAACACGGCAGCGAAAAACAGCAGGCCTATAAAGAATGATCCAAGAATAGTTTTGAACAGAAAAGTGTCATTCTCAATATAAATATCCTGCACTAGCTTTTCAGTAAAAACAAATCTTGCTTCAAGTGGTTGTGGCCTGGTAGCCCGGTAGTCAAAAACTACCTTTTCGTATACAGTCACCTCTTCGCCCGGCTTTACAATAATTGGAACAGCGGTCACCAATTTGTATCCGTCCCGGTCACTCCAGGGCGTATTATACCCCGTTGTTTTATGTATCCATTTCCCATCAGATCGTGCAACGTAAAAATCAGCGTAAGCGCTTTTTTGTTGCAAAGACAAGTTTGCGATCCGGGATAAATTACTCTTCAATTTAAACCGGATCCAATAAGTATTAACAGGAGAATTAAGTTTTTCACCTCCCTCAATTTCTTCATGAAAAAGATTAGAAATAGCTGAACCGCTTACTTCGCTGATAGTCCACTTACCACCACTTGTATCTTCCAGCATTTGCCAATTACTTCTATCCAGGATTTTAGAATGTGCAGTATCTGAATCAATCGTATAGGCAGGAGGAATGGACAGCTGGGCAAACAAATCCAGTGGGAAAATAAATAACAGTAATATGTAAACTTTCACCATAAAAAAAATTCCTATTGAGCAAACCGATTTCAATTAAACCAAGGAGCAAGACTCTTAAGGCTTGTATAGAAAACAAATTTTTGTTTTACCAACGTCGAAACCAATTTCAACATCGTTGTGTCACACCCTTATACTTATCACCTTTATTCGTCAAACATGCAAAACAGGAGCAGTAAATAAAGATGATGTCTTACCTTTTTGCCTTTCAACGGTTCCTTACATTCTAATTCTCAGTCCTTTTTCAATCGGCGGCAAAGGTGTATGTGCAGACACAACGGTTCAAGCAATATTATTTGAGCGGTAATAAAATTTCAAAGGAGGAGTATTTGCCTTCTTCAGTTTCAACGATTAATTCTCCGCCGTGCGCTTTTACTATATCGTAACTAATTGACAATCCCAGACCTGTTCCTTGCCCTGTTGGTTTTGTTGTAAAGAATGGTTGAAATATTTTATGAACGAGTTTAGAAGAAATGCCACAACCATTGTCCCTCACGATAATTGAAATTGTTTCGGCCTTATCCGTGGATCCCGATTTTCCCATTTTTGTTTTTACTGCCACTATTGGTTCAAAGCTTCCGTTCAATTGTCTTTTCTTTTCGATAACAGCATAAAAGGCGTTGTTGAACAGGTTCAGGAGTACCCTTCCAATATCCTGCGGCACCACTTCAACCTTTCCTATACGTTCATCAAAATCCGTTTCTATAACTGCATAGAAAGATTTATCCTTTAGAGAAAAACCGTTGTACGTTATCCTTAGGTATTCATTTGCCAATTCATTAATTCTTACCAGCTCTTTTTTTCCAGTGCTTATTTGAGTATGCTGAAGCATTCCTTTTACAATAACATCTGCACGTTTTCCATGATGGGCTATTTTTCTAAGGTTTTCTTTAAGGTCGGTAGCAATGGTTACTGCCTCTTCTTTCGAATCCTTTTTTAAAGCTTCTTCCATTTCCTCAACCAATTCTGTGCTTACTTCAGAAAAATTGTTGACGAAGTTTAAAGGGTTTTGAATTTCGTGTGCGATGCCCGCTGTAAGTTGCCCTAGTGAGGCCATCTTTTCTACTTGTATTAATTGGGCCTGTGTTAGTTTAAGATGAGAAATTGTTTTTTCAAGCTCTTCTTTTTGCTTTGATAATTCTGCGGTTCTTTGTTGTACTCCTTTTTCGAGCAATTCATTTTGTTCGGTTAGCATTCGTTGTTGCTCCTGGTGCAGGATGTGCAAGTCTTTGTGGTACTGAAGCTTTTTTCGATGGCTTATAACAAAAGAAATAATGAAACTGGTAAAGAGGATTACCATAGCTGAAATGCCAATGATAACCCGGTATTCAAGATCAATTGCGAGCAGGTACATAAAAAGCTTTAGCTATTAAAATACAAAAAATGATGTAGGCAACATTGTGAATATCCCACATTTTATCAGCCAGCGCAGGATTCTCAGTAATCATAGGAACATAAAACAGGAAGAGAAAGAAATTTATTACTACAAAAATACTCAGGCCCGTTACCACCCAAAAGTCAGCATCCTCTGAAATGCCTTCCTCGTTCTGGCGCAATTGCGACAGGTAATATTGCATGCAACAAATCAGTAAAAGATAAGCCTCGACTGCTAAAAGATCTCCGCTAAGATGCCGCGGGTTAAAGAACGTTTCGAAGAAAAAGAAGTTGACAATGATAAATACAACAAATGTCCAGAGGATAATTTTTTTAAATCTTGTTGCCAGTGATTTTCGCAATAAAATAAAAAAGTAGCTAAAACAGCCAAACCTCACCAATGAATGAATATTATAGATGGGATTATTGCTTTGCGCCCAGCTTGGAAGGTAGGCTTTAAAATCTCCGACAACGTCCACCAGGAGGTTCATTACAAGTGCCAGCCATAAATATGTTATGACGGGCTTTAAATAAAATGGCTGTTTTTTATGTGTTATACGTAATATGAATAATGGTATCAGTATTGCCCAAACCTCAGACCAGTCCAATACCTGCTTGAGAAGCGTGCTGAAGTTTAGATGTTTCATAAGTGAGTCGTAAAGACTTCTCAAATTAGGATTGAGAAATTAGAACTGCAACTATTTGGATTGGTTACTTTCTTATCACAAGTAATATAGCAAGTTTCGTTTGTAGCTCTTGCATATTTACGTAAAACTCTGTTACTTGTAGTATTCATTGAATTTTTTGTCGACCTTACTTCCTAAACCTTATCTAAAACAAATACTCGAGCATGAAGAAATTATTAATACCCGTATTCCTCTCAATGTTTTTCTTATGTTTTTTTATGACCTCTTTTAGTCAGGGGGATAAGGATAGTTATTGCATTGTAACTCTGCGAGGAAGTACTGTAAAAAATATTCTTAACAGCTACCCGTCATTCAAATACTTTGATTTTTCTTTTAAGCAGGTAAATAGCAAAAGCTATATTTTAACAGGCTATGCTTACGATGGCAATGATAACAAATTGGGCGGTTTGATCACTTTGGATTCCATGGCCGCTAAACCAAGATCATTAAAAAACCTCTCCCTTGGACACCTTAGGCTGCCACTTGAGACAATGATTGAAAGGAATGTCGACGGATCTGAAAATTATGTTTTAACTCCCAAAAAGTGCAAGAAAGACGGTGAGATGCTCGACTATGTGAGTTATCGTTTTAGTAACAGGGTAGCCAAGGAAGAAAACGCCTTTCTTTCTGCAAAAGCGGTTATTGAATTCGATTTAAATCCGTCTCCTCCTTATTAGTTTTTTCGGAGACCTTTAATAACAACATTGCCCGTTCCATTTTCATCGCATGGGTAAGAAAACTCTTTTTGCATCGCCTTGCCATTATTAATGGTGGCATAAAATTCATCGAAGTATTTTTTTGTAGCTTTTATATAACCTGCATCTAAGAGCGGACAATCGGTATAGAGGCTGTAGATGTCCTTTTTTAAACGTTTAAAAACAGAAATTACTTCATCGAATTTTTTCATATTTGGCACACAGTATCCCCGGAACCGCCGTTCTACAACTGAATACATTTGAAGCTCTTCCGCAGGTTTCGCATATGGTGCATTGACCAGGCCTGCATGGTCAAAATCGTAAGGCACAGCGTTTGGGAAAGCGGTAGAGTCTTGCAGCAATAATCTTACGTTCTGCTGGTATTGCACGGACCAGTCTGTGTTACCAATAAGGTATTCAAACACAGCCATTGTTAGAAAATTTGTCTCGTCGATTTGCTGAGGTTTCAGCATTTGTTTATCTATCAAAACTGACCGGTTTCTTTTTGCCATCTGTTGCTCTTCCTCCAGTAGGATACCATAAAAAGGTGATGTCTTCTTTTTCTTTTTTGTATCCTCCAACTCTATACGAACGAGTCGTGCTTTAAAGCTTTTTGGGGTAATTAAATTATAAATGCGATAAACCATCCATTCCCTTACAACATATTCATCTCCCTGGCAGGGCATTACCAATTTAAGTTTTGCCTGGTCGTTAAAGACAGAAGACTTAAAAGTTGCGTTTTTTATAAAATGAAGCATAAGAGGAGGGTATGAACAGTTTCCGACAGTCTTGCGAAAATGGCCGCGAGTTTTCGCTTCAGCGGCAACAGTAATTTCACCGCTGTCTTTTGAAGCATAAGAAACAACTATAGGACGGTACTTTGCGTTTTCGGTACGATCACCAAAAATTTCACGTAGACTTCCACTTAGTTTAATGTCCAATACATCATCTGTTTCAAAAAGGCCCGTTGTTGTCGAATTGAAAGATTCGTAAGGAGGGAAATTCTTTTCGAAGTGTTTATGATAGTTGGCAGCATAGAAGATCCAGCTCGAAAAAGCTAATGCCAATAAAAATATTTTCATGGGAAAAAATTTATCAGATAGAAGCATTGTGAGTATGGTGGTCTCGTTCTTTCGTTACGTTGTATCAATTAGCATTCATCTTAGAATAGCCTATGCCTTCAAATTCCTATACGTCGGCATCAATATAAGAACTCGTTTTTGCACTTCAAAGTAATAAGGAATTTTGCCCGACGATAAAAATTTTGCACGGGTTATTTAAGCAGTCTAAGTACTTTGGACAAGTTATTAGAGTCGAAAAAATAGAATATATTAGAGGATGCTTGATAAGCGTTTAACAGACACCGCACTGATATGAATTACAGTAAGCTATTAAAAAAGGTTGAAGAATACACTGCTGCGTTTTATGCTCAGCATGCAGACGAAAGAATTGTTTTTAGTACCTATGCGCGAGCAAAAGAAGTTGCATTTATTGCAGAAAAAATTGCGAGGCATTACAAACTAGATGACCGCTTATTTTTTATTGTTTGCGCTTCAGCCTGGTTTCATAAAACGGGCTATCTAACTGGAATTTTGGAGGCTTACGAAACAAAGAGTGCAGAAATAGCTGAAAACTTTTTAAAAAGCAGTGGAGCGACGGAAGAGGATATAAACGAAATTAAAAAATGTATTGTCTCAACGAGAAAGCCGGGCGATGCTACTGGCTTGCCTGCAAAAATTCTTTGTGACGTAAATACGTTTTGGCTGGGAAGTGCACATTTTAAAGAAGACCAGAAGCTGCTTAGAAAGGAACTAGAGGGAGTTAAAAACCACAAAATAGGAGGTCATGAATGGCGTGCAGAAATTATCAAAATGATGGAAAGTCATCATTTTCTTACCGATTACTGTACAACGCTTTTGAACAAAACAAAAGAGGAAAATCTAAACAGGCTAAAAAGTAAACAAGCGGAAAAATCGTTTGCAGCAGAACCGGAACCAGTTGCTGCCGACGATACAGATGAAGGGCCGGCGGAGCAAACGATTCCAGGTAGAAATAAAAAGCCTAACAATCCTGATAAGAAGCCGACCCGGGGTATAGAAACGATGTTCAGGGTAACTTCTTCGAACAGTCAGAAAATAAGTATGATGGCTGATAACAAAGCCCATATTATGATCTCAGTCAACTCAATTATCATGTCGGCAATACTGGGACTGATCATCGGAAAATTGGATAATTACAGGTACCTCATCTTTCCGACGATTATCTTATTGCTGACAAATGTTGCTACCATTATCTATTCCATTTTGGCAACCAGGCCAAAGGCGACCAGAGGCGTCTTTACGCCGGAGCAAGTGGAAAACAAGTCCGTTAATTTATTGTTCTACGGCAGCTTCTACAATATGGAACTAAAGGAATATGATTATGGGATGAGGAAAATGATGGAAGACCGATACTTTTTATATGGAAGTTTGATTAAGGACACTTATTGGCAAGGCAAGGTGCTCGGGAGGAAATACAAGTTGCTGAGAATCTCTTATAGCATTTTCATGTTTGGAATTGCAGTGTCCGTAATAGCATTTACGATAGCTGCTTTAATTCATGTTTACTAATTACTGAATGAAACAATACTTCTATTCTCTAAACCTCTAGCGGATTTTTACTTTTTACTTCTTCATTCGTTGCCGGAGCCTGCTCTATTTTACCCACCAGAAAAATATAAGAGCATGCGCCTATCAGTGCAATTACGCCTATAAAAACCAATGCCGGTTTAAAGTCACCTCCTTTCACCAGGAAGCCAATTACAATAGGTACCACAATAGAAGCAAGGTTGCCCATGAAATTAAAAACCCCTCCAGTTAACCCGATGAGGTGTTTCGGTGACAAGATGGAAACAAATACCCAAGAGATCAAGCCCATTCCTGCGCCGAAAAAAGCCAGTGCCATAAAGAAGATAATTGAAGCGGCATCGTTGCTGTAATTAGCTCCAACGATACTGATAGAAATGATGAGGCCGATAATGATCGGCGTTTTTCGTGCTACTCCAATTGATTTGCCTTTTCGTATAAGGTAGTCAGATAAGAAGCCGGAGATGAGTAAGCCAGCGCAGGCTGCGAGAAAAGGGATAGAGGCAAGGTAGCCTGATTTTAAAAAGTTGAAGCCGCGGTATTTGACAAGGTAAGTAGGAAACCATGTCAGAAAAAACCAAAGCATCGCATTTAAAGAAAACTGGCCAATGTAGACTCCCCATAGAGTTCGGTTAGAAAAGACTTGTTTTATATTGACCCATTTCCAAATAGATGGCTGGGCAGGGTTATCTTTTTTCCCTGATATTAAACCACCTCCTTTTTCTATGTAGTCAAGCTCCTCTGCGTTTACTCGTTTATGTTCAAGCGGGTCACGGTAAAAGAAATACCAGATAAATCCCCAGAGTAAGCCGATTAAACCGGTAGTGATAAACAATCCCTGCCAACCAAAGTAATATTGGATAGTTACCAAAACAGGGGTAAAAAAAGCCAAACCTATAAACTGGCCCGATACGTATAAAGCGATTGCTGAAGCCCTTTCCTGGTTTGGAAACCAGCTAGTAACAATGCGGTTGTTGATGGGATAACAAGGTGCTTCGAAAGCACCGGTAGCAAGGCGAAGTCCGAAAAGACCGACGAAGCCACGTGCAAAACCTTGTAAAAGAGTGGTAATGGACCAGGTAATTAGACAAAAGGCGTATAAAATTCTTGGTCCAAAGCGATCGGCTATTAATCCACCGGGAATTTGGAGTAGTGCATAGCTCCAGCCGAAAGCTGAAAATATTAAACCCATCTGTACAGTAGATAGCTCCAGATCTTTACTAAGGGAAGCAGCGGCGACAGACAGGTTGCTACGGTCGAGGTAATTAATCATTACGTTAATAAAGACAAGGCCTAACATGGCGTATCGAATCCTGGTCTTTTTGCTTTTGCCGATTGGTTGTTCCATTAGTTGTTTTGGGTGAGTGGAGGTTATGTATTTGGTTTTGGCATTTTGCAGAATATGGTTAAAAAAGTTCAAGAGTGCGACGCAACGATGTTGAGGGGAGTTATAAAGGCCGCCTCAAAATCACTTTATAATACTGCTTAAAGCTTACCGCGCCGTCCAGCCACCGTCCACCGTAAGCATCGAGCCGACCATGTAACTGCCCGCATCACTTGCAAGAAATATTGCTGCTCCCTGGATTTCCCGCATTTCTCCCCAACGACCCAAAGCAGTTGCGCCTACCACAAATTTTTTACCTTCTTCAGTATCAGCAATGGGCATATTCATTTCAGTTAAAAACGGTCCCGGGCAGATGGCATTCACATTAATATTGAAAGGCGCCAATTCAAGGGCGAGTGCCCGTGTCATTTGTACAACTGCTCCTTTACTAGCGGTATAGGGCGTACGATTGGATAAGCCTACAAGGCCGAGCGTACTGGCGAGATTAATGATACTTCCCTTATTAGCTTTCTTCATAAAGGGAGTGACTGCTCGGCAGGAAAGCCACGTGCCGTTTACATTTACTTCTAAAACCTTGTTGAAATCTGCGGGACTAACTTCATCTATTGCACCCCTGATATTGATGCCGGCACTGTTGATAAGGATATCAATTTTTCCAAAAGCATCCATAGCCGCTAAGGCCATTGCCTCGGTTTGTTCCTGACTGGTAATATCGGCCGGAAAGGAAATTGCTTTAATGCCAAAGTCGGCCGTTAATTCTTCTACAGCACGGGTTCCTTCCTCTGCGTTACGATTAACGAGCATGATATTGGCTCCGGCGGAAGCCAATCCTGCTGCCATCGCCAAGCCGAGACCCTTTGAGCCGCCGGTTATAATAGCGGACTTGCCATTAAGATCAAATTGTTTAATTCCCGGGAGTACTTCTTTATCCATGAATTGTTTTTAGAGCTTATTATGTTGGAGTTATTTGAGGCCTAATGTATTTCTGCTATAATCCAGGCAGGCTAGTATATTTTGCTCTTCTGCGGCTAACTTTTCTTCAGCACTAAGTTGGGAGACACGTGGCAGGGGAGTAGCACTTTTGTTTTGTCGCACCATTCGCATTGTTCTTGCCAGGTCTGAGCCCGGTACGTCGCCAAACGTTTCCCAATACTCATTCTTGAAACATGGAATTTCCAATGGATCCCTTGTAATCATCTCAAGGCTGAAAGTAACGTTTGGATTGTATTTTCGGCAAATACTAATAATACGAGGCAAATCGAGAATACCTTTTCCTAAAGGAACTTCTGATAGCAGGAAGCCGTCTGCATATTCTTCCAGAGCCATGTCTTTTACATGGGTAGAAAAGGCATAGGGAGCAAGTGTCTGAATAACATTCATTGGGTCTTCAAGCAGGGAAATGCTGTTACCAAAATCAAGCGTTACGCCGATCCACTCACTGTTCACTTGCTTCATCATTCGTTCTAATTCAGGTGCCCGCCAGTCTTTGTGATTTTCAACAGCCAGTTTCATCTTGTGTTTCCTTAAAACCGGTTCTGCTAGTTTTAACGAAATCAAGGCATTTTTTTGAAGTTGCTGAAAAGCCTCGGCGGAATGATAGGTTTCGTAGCGGCGGCCACTCGAACAAACTGTTCTTAATACCTGCATGCCTGCGTCTTTTGCATTGATAACGTCTTGTTCAAAACGTGACAGGTCCGTTGCGTTTTTTGGTACACCGACTGATCCTTCCAGGTAAAGCCCGAGCTTTTCCTGGCTGCTTCTAACTTTTTTTGAGAAGTCATTTGTCCAATTGCTGACGACGACTTGTGTGCCTCCGGCTCCTATTTGGTGACAATGCTCCATTAATTCTAGGGCGTTAGCAAAGCCCCGATATTTTTGACTTTCAACTTTTAAGTTCCATCGGAAACCGTAGGAATGTACCACAATTCCCATCGCAGTTTCTTTTGCAAAGCGAGGTAGTTTAGGTAATAGCAGTGCAGCCGCTCCAAGGCTTGACTTCTGCAGAAATGAACGCCTGTCTATTACTCTATTGTTCGTGTTGTGCAACGGCAGTTCCGGTATATCATCTTTCATTACTTTGAACATATTCATGACAGTTTATTTGCTTTCCTGAACTTTGGTTTCTAACACATACTTTTTTAATTCCGCTGCTTTCCATGGTACTACCCGGCCTTGTGTCGTGTTTCTCGTGGTTCCGACAGTACGCTTACCAATCGGGCCTGCGTTGTTTCCCCATTCGTTTCTGATGTAAGTTAAAATAGCCGTGATGGCTGCATCATCCATAGTAGAATGTGCAGGCATGACAGGTAAGATTTCAGGAGCATCGTACTTTTTTCCCGCAACTTCTACTGCTCCCTCCATACCGTGCAAAACAATTAGGGCTAATCTTTTCTCATCTCCTACAACCCAGTCAGAACCGGCAAGAGGTGGAGCAAAACGTTTCATGCCGGCACCATCTGTTCCGTGACAACCGGCACAAGTAGTAAGGTAGTGCTGACGTCCCTGCGCAAACAACTGCTGCTGTTCTTCATTTAGAATATTCTTCGAAGTTGCTTTGATTTTATCCACGATGTGGCCCGGCCATTCAAACAAAGACGTTAAGGCTGCAAGCCGATTGGCTGGTATTTTAATAGTTGAGTTTGTAAGAATTGAAGGCGGAACTGGCAGCCTCACGGGCTGTGAATTGTTCTCGCCCCCACCCATTGAAAGCCCAGTCAATATTGCTTTTTGTCTCCAGCCTGGTTGCGCTTTTCGCTCATCCAGCATAGCGAACAGAGTAGTTAGTTCATTGGGATTTTTTTTATGCATAATGGCAGTCGCCAACATTTCAAGAAAAATTTCTTTTGAAGGATCCTGCTTTTGCCATTCCGCATTTTTCCAAAGGTGTTTTAAAAAGCTTAGTTCCCTGTTCTCAAGACTACTAATAACTGCATCACGAATTAAAGGGAAACTAACATGTCTTCCGGTAATACCAGCCAACAGTGGAAAGGATGTAGTGGAGTCTAGTACCTGTGAGGTGAGCGCTATTTGAAGTATTGGTTTAAGGGACGCCTTTTGCCATTGTTGCACCAGTGTCCTTTCCAGCTTCAACCTAACATTTTTATCCGCTTTGGCAAAAGGTTCGATCAGTCTTAAGGCAGTAGCCTGTATAATAGCGACTGGATCTGAAACAAGTTGCAGAAGCAAGTCAGGCTGAACAAGGTGTAAGCCTTGCAGCGTCCAAAGGGCATGGAAACGGCCCAGGTTATTCTTTCCTTTTAAAGCAAGATTGGTTAAGGCAGGTTCGACATCCTTGTCGTTGCGCTCTACAAGTAATCTTTGCGCCATGTCGCGGTGCCAGCCGTCCGGATTAGATAGTTGGTTGATCAATTCCTCGTTTGAGGCAGCAGACAACTTTTTCGCATTCGCAGCCTTCCAGTTTTTGGCTACGATCCTCCAGATTCGACCACGATGAATAGGCTGGACAAGTTTGCGATTAATGGTTTGCTCACGTAGGTATGGGGTGATATAGGCAGCATGTTGCACTAATCCCCGGTACATATCGGTGATGTATAAAGCGCCATCAGGGCCGGTCGATAATTGAACGGGACGAAACCGTTCATCGGTTGAAGCAAGAAATTCTTTGCCGGGATGAGGATCGTGAGCAGAAAGAAGAAAGCCGTTTTCCTCAACGATGTTCCTTTTGATCAGGTTTCCCGAAGGTTCGCAGACAAACACGTTGCCGTAGTATTCTTTGGGTAGAGCTATGCCTCGATAAAATAGGGGAGAACAGGCAGCAGTGAATTCCAATAATCGTCCTTGTTTGTCTAGTGTACCAGGAATATAACCGCGGTTAACTGCGGGGTTGGGTCGTATTGGGTAAACTCTGCGGTCTACTGTTAAGCCGTGGTCGATGCCTGTGGTAGGCTTATGATTTTTGTTACGTGAAAGATAATTAGGTGGAACCAGGTCGGCATGAAGCTGGGACCAGTTGTAATTATAAATGAGGCGGCCCTCGTCGTCGTGACTTATTCCCCATTGGCCTCGAAACTCGGTACTGTCCCGTTGCCAAACTCCATTAGACAATTGATATCTAAAGCGGGACTTGGCGTTGTAATACCAGTTGTCTACTCCGCGCCATAACCCGTTGCCTGAGTGTTCTGGTAGCGGGCTGCCGGCGTAAGCAGAGTCAATTAAAGTTTTGGTATCAGCTTTTAGGTCATTGTTTAGATCCTGGGTGAGCCAGAGAGAACCGTTTTCGGTAACAAGGGCTCCGCCCTTGACGATTGCAAGAGCCCGGGGCATAACGAGGCTATCGAGGTAAATTGTGCTTGAGTCCATTTGCCCATCGCCGTTTATATCCTGCAGCACTGATATTCGGCCTATCCGTTCTTTCTCGCCGGTTCCTTCAACGTCGGCCATAAATCCCCGCATCTCAACAACCCACATTCGGCCGTCAGCATCAAAAGTAGTTACGACAGGATCTTGTACCATTGGCTCTGAAGCAACTAACTGAACTTCCAGACCCGGTTCTGTCTGAAAAGTTGCAAGTTCTTGCTGGGGTGAACGGGGAGGAGAAGGTTCTTCATCCGTCTGATTTGAATTTAATGGATTAATGAAGCAGACGAGACCCAAGAGTATGGCGAAAAACAAGCAAATATTGTAGACTCGCTTAAACATATTACTCCACCTGGTTGTGCTGGTACTTTTGATGATTTAAAGACTATTATCGCTGACGAGTAAAAAGAAAAAGTACAAGAGTGCGACGCAACGATGTTAAATAGTGCGCCTCCGCCGGGCTAAAAAGAAATGTTCTTTTTTATGCTGATTTTTAAAAAACCTTCAAAAAACCCTTATACCTGGTTTGGATCGGGATGAACGTAGGGAGAACGATAGGGCCTTTTCAACAACGCATTTGCTTCAGGGTCATTTACAATTTGTCGCTTTTGGGGATCATAAACGAGCGGTCTGCCAACCTTCATCGACATGTTCGCCAAAATGCAGCTTGCGGTAGAAATATGCCCTTGCTCTATGTCCGCTACTGGCCGGCCTCCTTTTTCGATCGCTGTAAGAAAATCCAGCATGTGCAGGCGAGTTGCTGGCGCGGCATTCAATTCTATCTTAGGTTCGGTCGGCTCTGTTACATCCTCAGGATATTTCTCTTTTTCGTAGACAACATCTTTGTGCACCTTGCTTCCACTTTTTTCGTCGACAGGAATAAAATCGTACTGCATAGTTGAGGCAATTAGGGTGCCTTTTTCACCGTAAATAGTAAAAGACCACGGGTAGTCAGGATTAGCAGGAGTGCCCCAGCTACGGTGTTGCCAAACGCAGTTTAGACCGTCGTACTCAAAAAGAGCAGATTGGGTGTCGGCTATATTTGACTTGCCATCTTTCTGCACATAAATTCCACCGGTAGAACTGATACGTTTTGGCCACCCAAGCTTTAGCATCCAACGAACCGTGTCGAACATATGCACGCACATATCACCCATAATGCCGTTGCCATATTCCATGAAAGTCCTCCACCAGCGAACGTGGGGCAAACCGTCATAGGGCCTCATAGGAGCCGGACCTGTCCACGTCTCGTAATCTAAAAATGCAGGCACGGGCTGAACAGCAGGATTACCATTAGCGCGCATATGGAAATAGCAGCACATTTCGACATGCGATATTTTGCCAAGCAGGCCTGCATCAACTATATTCTTTTTCGCATCAATCAAGTGGGGAGTACTTTTTCGTTGTGTGCCTACCTGAACAACCCTGTTATATTTGCGAGCTGCAGCGACCATAGCCTCGCCTTCGATCACATCTACACTAATTGGTTTTTGCACGTAAACGTGTGCGCCCGCTTTCATTGCATCGATTGCCTGAAGTGCATGCCAGTGGTCGGGTGTTCCGATGAGTACAATATCGAGTTTATTTTCTGCCAGCATCTTGCGATAATCACCGTATAACTTAGGGCGGTTCTTAGACTTTTGGCGCTGACTTACCAACTGTGCGGCGCCCTCCATCATATTTTTATCTACATCGCAAAGCGCAACCACTTCAACAGGTGCGACCTGGATTAAACGAAAGAGGTCACTCTTGCCGTACCAGCCTGTTCCAATTAAGGCAACTGACCATGTTTTGCCAGGTGCGCGAAAGTTCATTCCATTTGCTTGAAGTGCTGAAAGGGCGAGGGTAGCAGTTGCTCCTTTTATAAAATGGCGGCGGTCGATTGGTGAATAACTCATGGCAAGAAAAGTTAGTTGTCTTTTTTAAATGAATAAGATCAAACGTTAGAAAAAAGAGGCTGGAATACTTTTCCAGGCCTCTTTTTTAGCATTAGCAATATACTAACATTCTCTATTTAGAAAAGAAATTAATCGGTTTATAAAACGGGTAAACACTTGGATGATTTGTTTCTAAATGTTGCCAAACAAAGGGATATAAAAAAGTGATAAAGACTATACACATGCATACCTTATTATAGGGCTAGTTGTCTCTGAGATGTGTAATGACAATTGTTCTTTCCATTATTAGGCATTGCCAGATTATAGAAACTGTACTTGATTTGCCTCAAACCGCAGAAGGATTGAGAAACGGAAGTTGAATATCTCCATGCAACTGAGTGTACTACTGAAACATTCTGTTCCAAAGCCTCAAGATAGTCGTCGGTGATTAGAATATAATCAGAGTTGCCTTCTCCGTTCTTAAGCAAGCAATGGGCCTCAATAACTGTTTGACCAAACAGGTTTTTAAAACCCCTGATATTGCAAAGGTGTATTTCGCCGTAGTGAACTATGAATTTAAGAGATAGACTCTCCTGAAGGTTATAGGTGTTTTTCAAAGTTTCGAACTTGCTATTGAAAGCATCATACATGGTTTTTAAACCAGCAAATACTTGTTTTACGCACAAAGGTTTTCCTAATTTGTAAAACAGAATTGCGTCGCCTTCAATTTCAGAAATCTCAATGTCTAAGGGATTACTGTCAATAACCTCATTCAACAGGTCAGAAATAACAGATACACCTAGATCAATATTTGTGTTTTTTACAAAATTGGTAAAGCCGGTAATGTCTGGAATTATGATTAAGCCGTTCATGTGAATATTTTTTGAGATTCGGGTTTAGGGTTTGGAGTCAGCCGTAAGCAAACAGTACACGGACTTGCAGGCTGTAAATATTCTACTGATAGTAACAACGGTATCATTTGGGTTAATTAAGGCCGTTGCACATAAGAATAAAAGAAAGCGAGCGAAGAAGAGAAGTTTGCTGTACATAAACTGATTATTTATACAACAAATTTTGCCTTTACTACGGCCGATATCAAGGTAGGATGTACTAATAAAAAAAGTCAGGTAAGGATACTGTTAAGTCGCGCTAACATCTCCGTAAATTTTCATTTATAGAAGCTGCGTAGAAATACGCAATTATATTATCAAAAGCTTTGAAATGAGAAAAGTGAGAATTACATTAGAAGAGTAATGATAATAGTAAGCAGATCACTTATTATGCGAGAGAGTCGCTAAGTTTCAGATAAGTTTATCGCACGTTAAATACACAACATTTAGAATAATTAGTAAAAAACAAAAAACTGAAAAGATGGATAATGTAAACAGCCTAATCATTAAAAACAATAGAAGTTTAGGTGTAGTCCTAGCATTAATATCAATACTGCTGGCCTTTAGTTCTTGTAATGAATCACCAAAATTTAAAGATTTGATTTATGAAGCTAGTCAGATCAATCCCTGGCTTGACACTGTGCAATATCGATTTTTAGTAATAAATGTATTTAACTCAAATATCGTAAGTAAACAAAGTAGGTTCAGTTCTATTTCCTATGCAGAGAAAAATGATGGTTCTTATGAAAATTCTAACAAGCCTGACACTCTTAAAAATTTTGAAAGTAAAGACACCATCATAACTAGTCCCGTAGCCTTTGGAAATATTCCGCTTCCAATTAAAACAATTATTAAAATCAAAGATGCTTTTCAAAAAAATAACAAGGATAAAACATTCGGGGGCCTCTACTTCAAGCCTATGATTTCAACACGTGATCACTTGCACTTAACCTATTCAATTTCACCTTATGACGCGGATGCTAAAAAGGTTTATTTTGCGCAAGCAATAGAAATAGATCCTTGTCCACCTATGGTATGTGCAACAATGCTAGAACAATGATCTTTATTCTTTCTTGGTTAGAAGTTTGGCCTTTTTTGATACCCTTATTTTTTATCGTAATAGCTAGAAGAAAGAGGAGCATTTTTACTCCTGTAAAGCTGTATGTTGTAATAGCCTTTATTCTTAACCTTATAAGTAATCTTATTTCAAATCAGAAGTTGTACGGCTATAGTTTGCCGTGGCATAATAACGTAGCCCTCTACAATATAGACTCTATAATCAGACTTTTACTCTTCAGCCTGTTTTTCCTGTTGCTAAAACAACGTTTTCTTAGTCGAATTAAATTTATGTTACCCATTTTATTTATAATATTTGTAATTATAAACTTTCTTTTTCTAGAATCTTTTTACAAGGAAAAAATAAGTACAACTTTACGCCTTACAGAAACAATCATTTTATTGTTTCTATGCCTTCAGTATTATATCTATATTCTTAAGGAAGAACAAACTTCCTTTATTAAAGATCCCTCTTTTTGGATTGTAACAGGATTGAGTATTTTCATTGTCACCACTTTTGCCGTTTATATTTTTTATGATTCTGCTTTTTATCAAAATACAGCCTTTGCTGTACAAATGTGGCAAATTCCAAAAGTAGCACTGTTATTTTTTTGTGTGTTTATTGCAAAAGCTTTTTATGTTTCAAAATAGTTCGCTCGAATGGAAATTGTATGTTTTCGTTGTTGTAATGCTTTTGTTCTTTTTTAGCTTTTTACTTGCTTTTATTATTACTCAGAGGAAGAAATTAAAGTACCAGCGAGATATGCAGGAACTGCACGAGCGACAACAAAACCAATTAATCGAAGCTGCTATTCGCAGCGAGGAAACAGAACGCCACCGAATCGCCGAAGCTTTACATGACGAAGTTGGTGCAATACTTTCCTCTTCTAAATTACACCTACAGGGTATCAATGCTAGTCTTCTTGACGAACGTGGTAAGCAACTTCATGAAAAAGGCAAGGAATTGCTTGATGAGGGAATTCAAAAAGTACGCGGAATATCACATAATCTCCACTCCAACATTTTGAAAGAATTTGGGCTCAATGAAGCAATCCGCCATTTTGTTAAGAAGACAATTGAAGGCAGTATCATCAAAGCAACAACCCGTTTGGATGACAGTTATACAACCCTAAATGCAGAGAATGATATCAGTATTTACCGGATGGTGCAAGAACTGCTTAATAATATTTTAAAGCATTCAAAGGCGGATGAAATATTGGTAAGTTCAACGTATCAAAACCACATTCTTGAGATCACAATCTTCCATACCGGTATCGGGTTGACTCAACAGCAGTTTGAAGAATTGCGATATAATAAGGATGGGCTGGGCTTGAAAAATATAATGAACCGGGTGATATTGCTTAGAGGCAAAATAGAATTTTTTTCTGAGGCAGACGGCTATCGAATTAGAATAAACGTACCAATAAACACAACAGCAACATGAAGAAAATAAAGATTGCAATAGCAGATGACTATAAGATCTACCGGGATGGTTTAAAGGTTGGTTTAGGTGCAGACGATAATTTGGAAGTAGTTCTAGAAGCTGATAACGGCGAAGACTTGTTGACTGGGATGAGGAGTACTGCCGTTGATGTGATTATCATGGACTTGAAAATGCCTGTGATGGACGGCGTTGAAGCTACAAAGGAGGTTCGTAAAAGTTTCAATTCATCGAAAGTGCTTGTGGTAACAATGTATGACGATGACAAATTTATCATTCATCTAATGGAGAATGGTGCAAATGGTTACCTGCTAAAAAATGCAGACGCAGATGAAATAAGAAAATCGATTTACGCTGTGCACGAAAACGGTTATTACTTTAATGATTTGGTAAATAAAGCGTTGTTGAAAAGACTTGTATTAAAGGGCAACATAAAACCATCTTTCAACAAGGATGTTGAATTCACCGAACGCGAGTTGCAGGTTCTCAAGTTAATTTGTGAAGAAAAAACCGCTACAGAAATGGGGAAAGACTTATTCTTAAGTCCACGATCAGTTGAGGGTATTCGAACCAGGTTGATTGAAAAGGTGGGTGTAAGAAATACCGCGGGTCTGGTAATGTTTGCTTTGAAAAACGGTATAGTCACCTAATACTTTACACTCTATTTAATAGCTCGTACCAATCCCTCATCCGTCTCCAATCAAATAGCATTATTACAGAAACAACAAAAAGTGCCTAATCCTGTTCGAACTAGCGGAGGGTTTGTTTGATTAATTATTGTTTTTATCTTAATGTTTCAAAAACTACTTACCAACCATCAGGCCTTAAAAATTAATTTATGCAAGACAAAAAAATCATTACCGTTTTTGGTGCAACCGGTGCGCAGGGCGGCGGGTTAGCTCACGCAATTCTAAACGATCCGAATACCGAATTTACTGTTCGTGCAGTTACCCGTGATGCAAATTCAGATAAAGCACAACAGCTGGCCCAAAAAGGAGCCGAGATAGTAACAGGCGATATTGACGACCCGGCATTTTTAAAGGAGTCTTTAAATGGCGCTTATGGTGCATACTTCGTAACTTTTTTCTGGGCCCACATGTCAGCAGAAAGAGAAATGGACGAAGCAAAAGCCATGGCACTCGCAGCAAAAGAAGCCGGGCTAAAGCATGCAATTTGGTCAACGTTGGAGGACACCCGAGAGTATGTACCACTGACCGATGATCGAATGCCCACGCTAATGGGAAAATACAAAGTTCCTCACTTCGATGCTAAAGGGGAATCGAATAAATTTTTTACTGAAGCAGGGGTTCCAACAACGTTTCTACTAACATCTTTTTACTACGATAATTTCATTTATTTCGGGATGGGGCCAAAGAAAGGGGAGGACGGGCGACTGGCAATAACACTGCCTATGGGAGATAGGAAACTTGCCATGATTGCAGCTGAAGATATTGGAAAATGCGCCTATGGAATCTTTAAAAGAGGAGGTGAACTGGTTGGTAAAACGGTTGGTATTGCCGGAGACCATTTGAGCGGGAATGAAATGGCGCAAGCATTAACGAACGCACTTGGTCAAGAAATCGGGTACAATCAGATACCACCTGAAGTGTTTAGAAGCTTTGGCTTTCCAGGAGCAGATGATCTTGGTAATATGTTTCAATTCAACCATGATTTTTCTGATGACTTCAACAAGAAAAGGGATATCGGATTTTCAAAAAGTTTGAATAGCGATCTTGCATCTTTTAGCAGTTGGCTTCAAAAGTATGGTCAGCAAATACCGGTTGGATAAGTGGGTTGTTACAACAATCCCTTGTACTTCAGGTAGGCACAAACAACAAGAATAAAAAACAAACACGCAACCAGCCAGCCGACAACTAACCATGGCCGATCGTTGGTGATCGGTTCCAGCGGCAGGTCTACATTTAGTTTCCGAAATTCGGTTGGCTCCATAAAGAATGCTCTTACTTTCGAAAATACTAAAAACCATCTTATTTTAATAGTTGCTCACCTACATTCCCTTGGTAATATCGTGAGTAAGCAATGGTTACTTCATTCAATTTTCTTGTAGTGAGCGAAGCATAATAAAGGGCAGCTACATTTGTAGCTGCAAAACCTTTAGCTGTTTCTCGCTGCTCAGTTTGAAGGTTTTTTGCAGAAGATTTTTACTTTACCAAAATTGATTGAATTGTTCTCCAAACTTCTGCTGGATGTTGACACCCTGTCAAGAAAACATAGTGGTCTGTTTCTTTTTCTCCTGTTCCTTGGATGTTGTATTGTTGGCGCAACTACCATTTATCATCACGAAATGTGGAGGGATGAATCGCAGGCATTTCTTTTAGCGAGGGATAGTAAAGATCTGAGTGAGCTTTGGCAAAATGTGCGCTATGAGGGGCATCCTATTCTGTGGCATTTAATATTATTTATCGCATACCATCTTGTCCCTTCCATCTATACCATACAGGTAGTTCATCTTCTCATTGGTTTATCAGTTGCAGCGCTTATCATCTTTTACTCACCATTTTCTTTTTTCGAGAAATTCCTTTTATGTTTTTCGTACTTCCTGTCATTTGAATACTTAGCTATAAGTAGAAACTATTCGATTGGCATCTTTCTGTTATTCCTCTCAATTTGTGTTTTTAATAAAAGCAAGTCAAAAAGCTCTATTGTACTAACAGCAATAATGGTTGGCATCGCGGCAAATAGTAACATTTATGCAACCATTATAAGCTGCTGCTTATTTATGTATTTTTTTGCCAGCACGTTTCCTCTCAATAAACCTTCTTCTTACAAGTCAAAGCTTTTTTATATCTCGGGAATTGTATTCGTAATCTTCCTAACCATTGCCTTATTACAATTGGTGGCTCCAACAGACAGAAGACCAAAGTTAACCGTGGCGGCTAATGTTAATTTTAAAAGAATGGGCAAAATTTCGAAGGAGGTTTCCAACGCCTTGTTCTATCTGCCTGCGCCCTTAAAAGAAAACAAGTATTGGGGCACCAGTATCTTCGAAAGCAATTATTTTAAAAGTTCTTTTTTAAACAAACTGGTTTTCTACGTACCACAACTGCTAACAATTTGTATGCTTGTCCTGGCGCTTTATACTTGGTACAAACAATCACGTCCCGTCTTTTGGTTGTTTACCAGCTCTTTTGTCGCCCTGCTTTTATTTATGTACTTCATTTTTGACCGGGGACTCCTAAGGCACACCGGAGCCTTTTTTGTTCTGCTGCTGCTAAGTGTATGGCTTTACAACGCATCGTCTAAATCAGAAGGAAAGCCCACTACTTATTTTAATTATCTTTTTTTCCTCTTGCTGCTAACACAGTTTGCTGCCTCTGTTATCGTTCATGTGTATGAGGTTAAATATCCTTTTTCAGGAGCAAAAGAAGCTGCAGCTTTTCTCGTTAAAACTGGTAGGAATAATAATAAGATCGTCCTTCATCCAGATTTTGAAGGGATGGCGTTACTGCACTATGCAGGAATAAATGAGATTTATTATCCGACTATTAATGGTTACGGCAGTTTTATTAAGTTTAATGATAAGAGGAAACCTCGCAGCAACCGAGACATTTACAAAATTGCTTTAAGGGATGAGATAGAAACAATGGTCTTTAACGGACGAAAAAGTGACTCTGCAATCAACTCAATCGGTTACGAACTGATATACTCTCCAACAATTCATTCGACAGTACCTGATGAAGATTTTTGGATTTATGGCAAAAAACATCCATAGTACCAGAAGTAATTTTAAACATTTGTTATGCCACCCAAAGCTTTTTTAAGGGAGGTCATTTCCCTACTTTTGCCGGCTTATGCCGGCATTACAATTTGAACTTACACATACCCAGCAGCATTCAAAGGCAAGAGCGGGAAAAATAACAACAGACCACGGTGAAATTGAAACCCCCATCTTTATGCCCGTTGGTACTGTTGGAAGCGTTAAAGCGGTTACCCAACAGCAGTTATATAATGATGTGCATGCGCAAATAATCCTCGGCAATACTTATCATCTATACCTAAGGCCTGGACTTGAAGTGTTAGAAGCAGCAGGTGGACTGCATAAATTCAACGGATGGCATCGTCCTATTTTGACTGACAGTGGTGGCTACCAGGTTTTTTCTCTGGCAGCCAATCGAAAGATAAATGAAGAGGGAGTGATGTTTCAATCTCACATAGATGGAGGCAAGCATTTATTTACTCCCGAAAAAGTAATGGATATCGAGCGGACGATTGGCGCCGACATTATGATGGCTTTTGATGAATGTCCTCCTTATCCGAGCGAATACAAATATGCGAAGGACAGCATGGAGTTAACTCACCGCTGGCTCGACAGGTGTTTCACTCATTTTAATGCCACTCCTTCAAAATATGGCTACACTCAAAATCTCTTTCCAATAGTTCAGGGAGGGACTTATAAAGATCTTCGTACAGCATCATGCCAATACATAGCCTCAAAAGATGCTACAGGAAACGCCATTGGCGGATTGAGCGTAGGCGAACCAATGGAAATGATGTACGAGTTTACAGCGTTGTGTTGTGAAGAACTTCCGGAGAACAAGCCCCGTTACCTTATGGGCGTCGGCACCCCCTGGAACATTCTTGAATGTATTGATCTTGGAATTGACATGTTTGACTGCGTAATGCCCACCCGCAACGGAAGGAATGGAATGTTGTTTACCACGCGAGGAGTAATCAACATAAAAAACCTCAAGTGGGCGAAAGACTTCTCAGTAATTGATAATCAGCTCCCGAACGAAGTGAGTCAATACTACAGCAAGGCGTACATGAGGCACTTGTTTGTTGCAAATGAAATTCTGGGTTTGCAGTTGGCAAGCATACACAACCTCGCCTTTTACCTGTGGCTGGTGAAAGAGGCAAGAAAGCATATTTTACAAGACTGTTTTACAAGCTGGAAAAATGATGTCGTGCCTGTTCTGCAACAGCGGTTATAATTCTTTTAAAGCATGATATAGTCGATCCATTTGCAAAACCTGCTGACGTAGTCTGCTCACTTACCGTTTTTTTTCACTTTCGTCGCAACATTTCTTCCTTTGGTCTCTTAGCTGATTTGCGCCACCATGTTACTGATATTTTTGAAACCTATTTAACTCCTTAATAAAACTCTGAAAAACAGGTAAACATTATGAAAAAGTTTTTTACAGCATCTTTAGCTATTGCTGCACTTGTAGTAGCAACTTCGGCTTTTACTCCTTCAAAAAATCTTGATGCGGCAAAAGATGAGTTTTTTGTATCCTTGCCAGGCGAGGCAGGAAAATGGGTAATTGACAAATCGCATTCAAACGTGAAGTTTTCTGTAACGCATCTTGTGGTATCGGAAGTAGAAGGCAACTTTAAAATGTTTGATGGCAATATGGAAAACGCTAAGAACGATTTTTCTGATGCTAAGATCAACTTTACTGTTGACGTAAATTCGATTAATACAGAGAATGAAATGCGTGATAAGCATTTGAAAAGCGACGATTTTTTCAATGCAGAAAAATTTCCCGCAATGAAGTTCCAGAGTACTTCTTTCACACCCGCTGGCGGCAACAAGTACAAGCTTGCTGGTAATCTTACCATTCGCGACGTAACTAAACCGGTTGTTTTCGATGTTACTTTTGGTGGAACTGCTCTTAATATGGGCAAAACCAAAGCTGGCTTCAAAGCAAAAACAACCATCAACCGTTTCGATTACAATCTTAAATGGGACAAAGCAACAGAAGCTGGCGGATTAGTTGTTAGCAAAGACGTAGAGCTTGTTGTAAACGTTGAAATGAATAAAGCATAAAGATCTTTCTGAAAGTCATCTATAAGCCGGGCACGTGTTGTTCGGCTTTTTTTGTTTTTTGTACAAGCGGCAGTTTTTAGTTAGACCGAGGTTTAAATGTATTTATGAGGCATTTAATTTTTGTCAAAAGCTCCAGCCGCTGGGCTTCGTTCTTGCAACGTGACTCCACCCGCTTGTTTTCGAAACTGCTACGCAATGTTTCGAAATGCCTTCGCTTCGCTGGGCACCCAAGCGGCTGATGTCCCTTATGCAAGAACTGTTGTCAAGAGTCTTTTACCTGGGCAGTAAAAATGTTTTGGATGGAAGGTATTCGAAACGACCTCATAGAAAAGGCGTTAAGAAAATTACCAGTTCAGGCGTTAAGAAATGAAATAGATGTTACTCAGGTTTAGAAATATTGTTAGTCGG
>NZ_BJYT01000020.1 GCF_007991655.1 Segetibacter aerophilus | reverse complement strand
TTCGCCTTCGCTTGGCACCCAACCGGCTGATGTCCCTTATGCAAGAACTGTTGTCATAAAAGTTCTTTCTAGCAAAGACTGTAAAATTATTATGACAAAAAGTATTTGATACGACTGATAAAAAAGGCATTAAGAAAATTACTGGTTCAGGCGTTAAGAAATAGATGTTACAGAATGCTGGATGGACGGGATTGATCCAAATACCAAAAAATGGAAAAAGCTGCGATAAAGCAATTGTACAAGTGAGTGACACAACCGAAGTTCAATAAGGCGCAATTGTCGGTAAACCAATAAATTTAATGCATTTATCACCTTTTTAGTTTCACCGTAATTTTGGTGGTTTCGTCGCATTTTTACGGTACGTCGTCTCAAGTTGTTTGCAAAAGATAATGTGCAGAGTAGTTTTGCGTTAGAATAAAAAAGGTCAAAAAACCAAAACGCATGAAAAAGATTTACTTACTCGCAATCGTAACTTTCCTCTCAATACAAATCTTTGCCCAGTTTCCGATGGGTGGCGCGGCAGGCAAGCCTGGGCAGGCTCCTCCCTCAATAGGTAATGTATATGGAAAATTAGTAGACAGTCTAGGCAAGCCTGTTGGCGACGCCTCTGTTGCAATGTTGGTAAACCGTATGGATACGGTTACTAAAAAAAGAAAAGATGTTTTACTTAAGGCTATCGTCACCAAATCAAACGGAGAATTTAATTTCGCCGAACTACCTGTTTTTGGTGGTGGTTTGAAATTAAAAATTTCTGCAATAGGCTTTAAGGCAATAGAAAAGCCAATCGCTTTTCAAATGAAAATGGAAGCACCTGCGACAGGCAAAGCAGCAGGCGATCCCGCAGGACAAATGTCTGCCATGAGCGGAATGCTGAACTCTTTTGTAAAAGATTTGGGCAACATCCAAATGACTGCTGAAGCAAGAGTGTTGGAAAACGTAACAGTTACCACAACTGCCAGCGGACTAAAATTAGACATTGATAAAAAAGTATTTAGTGTAGAAAAGAACATAGTGAGCGCTGGCGGAACAGCGGTAGACGTAATGCGCAACGTTCCTTCAGTACAGGTAGATGTAGACGGTAATGTGAAGCTTCGTAATGCCGCTCCACAAATTTATGTTGATGGTCGCCCTACAACTTTAAGCCTTGATCAAATTCCCGCAGATGCGATTGCAAGCGTTGAAGTAATCACAAACCCCTCCGCAAAATATGATGCATCTGGTGGTAATGCTGGTATTTTAAATATCGTGTTGAAAAAGAATAAGCAATCGGGCTACAATGGTAACCTGATGGCAGGTGTTGATAGAAGAGGTGGTGTAAACGCAGGTGGTAACTTTAGCGTAAGGCAAAACAAAGTGAACTTTAGTGCTGCCGTTATGATGAACCAAATGCGTAATAAGTCCGTTGGTACGACAAACCGTTTAAACTACGGCGATACGCAAACACACGTTTTTCAAAACAATGACAACAGAACAAAAGGCGCATTTGTTTTTGGAAAAGTTGGACTTGATTACTACGTTACCAACAGGGCTACTTTGTCTCTATCAGGTATAAAGGTTCATGGCCAGTTTAACCCTTCTGAAACAATTGATATCGTTACTGACAGTTTATTCAATTCTGGTTTAAAAAGAACTATGAACAGCCAGCGTTTAACGAGCGGTTCAAGAACTTTCAATGCTAACGGTTTACAGTTTGGATACGTCTATAACTTCCCCAAAGCAGGCGAACAACTGACTGCTGATGCCAACTACTTCTCAGGTAAAAATTCAGCTAATTCGTTATATACTACCAATTACTTGAAATCAGGAAGTGTCAACAGCACCCAACTTCAACAAGTACTGGGCGAAGGAACTAACCAGTTTGTTACTGTTCAGACAGACTATACCAATCCCATTAGTGCTGTCACTAAGCTAGAAACCGGGTTAAGAATGCAGCTTCGTGACATCATGAACAACAATGATAACTTCAGAGGTGTTCCCAATGGCGTACTCGTTAAGATACCTGCGGGCACCAGCAACTATAAGAACAACGATAATGTTTATGCAGCTTATGTAAGTGTAAAAAGCGCTATCAAAAACTTCGGTTATCAGATTGGCTTGCGTGCAGAAAGCTCTGAATACCAGGGGGAGCTGACAAATACAGGTGAGAAATTTAGCAATAAATATCCTATCAGTTTGTTTCCTTCTTTGTTCTTAAGCCAGAAATTAAACAATAAGCAAGAGTTACAGTGGAGTTACACACGTCGCATCAACAGACCTAATTTTTTCCAACTAATTCCGTTTACTGATTATACTGATAGTCTTAATATTTCAAGAGGTAATCCTAACCTGGTTCCAGAATTTACAAGCTCTTACGAGATGAGCTACAGCAAGACTTTCAAGGGAAATAATAACATTTTAGGTTCTATCTACTACAAGCATTCTACTGACCTTATTACACGTTATCTTAATAAAGACCTTAATCCTTTTACGGGCAAGCAAGACATCATCAACACGTTTATTAATGCTAACTCCAGCTACTCTTACGGTGCTGAGGTGACTTCTGTCAACAACATTGCCAAGTGGTGGGATATGACTACCAACCTTAACCTTTACCAGTCAAAGATCAATACCGATAACATTTTAGGTACATCACAGGATGCAATTGTAAGCTGGTTTGGAAAGTTTAATAGCAACTTTAAGTTGCCTAAAGCTTTCACAATCCAGTTGTCAGCCGATTATCAAAGCAAAACAAATCTGCCTGTGAATAGTGGACAAGGTGGAGGCTTCGGTGGAGGCTTCGGACAGGCTCAAAGTTCTTCTCAAGGTTATATCAGACCGTTCTGGGGAATGGACCTGGCTGTAAGAAAGACCTTCCTGAAAAACAATGCGGCTACAGTTAGCGTTAGCTTCAGCGACATGTTTAGAACTCGCAAGCAAGACCAGCATTCAGAAAGTGTATATTTCACACAGGATTATTATCGCCTAAACAACCCACAAATGGTAAGAGTTAATTTTAGCTACCGTTTTGGCAAAATGGATATATCGTTATTTAAACGTCAAAACCTCAAAAGTACCGGCAACCAGGATGCTATGCAAATGGGCCAATAAGAACTATTTAGTTCCCGGCAATTGCAACAATGGTGAACTTTTCTTGCGTCGCACACTTGTACAATTTCAACACAACGCAACGTAAGATCAGCTAAACGAGACGGGCATAGGGTTAAAGGATTTAGCGGGTACTTTTGATAAAAAATTATAGGAATCCTTTTTACTAAAAGAATTGTACTTTGAATTTTTAATTGAAAAAAACAAACAAAATGAAAAAATTGCTTCTCTCTCTAACCACGCTGTTAAGTGTAGCGATGGTAAATGCTCAAACTGCAGATGAAATTGTTTCGAAGCATTTAGATGCTATAGGTGGCAAAGAAAAACTTTCCCAGGTTACTTCTGTATATACTGAAAATGGTATGGAAGTAATGGGAAACGAAGCTTCATCGAAGGTGACTGTCTTAGTTGGAAAAGGTTTTCGGAGCGAGTCTGATTTTAACGGACAACAAATCATAAACGTGATTACTGACAAAGGTGGCTGGGCTCTAAATCCTTTCGGAGGAGCAACTGAACCAACTGCTTTAGGTGATGAGCAGTATAAAGCAGGGGTTGACCAAATTTACGTAGACCCTTTTCTTAATTACGCTGCCAGGGGTGGCAAAGTAGAATTGTTAGGAAAAGAAAAAGTGGGAAGTGCGGATGCTTATAAAATAAAGTTTACAAATAAAGACAAAGCAGAAACTACTTACTTTATAGATCCTACAACCTATTTTATTACCCAAACGGTAAAAAAAGGAAATGCAATGGGGCAGGAAATAGTAGTGACAGCAACATATTCAGATTTTAAAAAGACTGATTTCGGTGTAGTCATGCCTTATACCACCAATGTTGATATGGGACAATTTGCTATGAAAATGAACACTAAAAAAGTGGAAGTGAACAAAGCGGTTGATCCTTCAATTTTCGACATGCCGAAAAAATAGATCGATCTAAATTTTATAAAAAGGTTACTGAAGCTGCATTGATTCGGTAACCTTTTTTTTGTGACCTGCCTGGTCAATCAGTACCTCTAATTACTAGCTGTTTCGTCTTTTCAACCTTTTTTAAAGAAGTTTCTTTTTTGATGAAAATCTCATGGCTTTCTAAAAAATACGTTTCGGTTCTACTTCACATACTGTTTTGGATTGTTTTATTTTCATTGCCTTCATTATTTCGTCCGAGGCAGGAGAACAATCCGCAGGCGCATCGCGAGGTTGACGAACACATCAATTTTTTCTATCAGTACCTCGTCAACTGTTGCACGTGGATTGTTTTATTCTACCTGAACTCTTATTTGCTATTTCCGAAAACAGTTTACAAAAGAAAGTACGTTAAATACGCGCTATCGCTGGTTCCTGTTTTAGCCTTGCTCTCACTTATCGTGTGGACCAGTGCCCGAGTGCTAATACCCAAGATTCATTTTAGCCTCGGCCTATTTGTATTCTTCTACATTTTTCCATGCATTTTCATTCTTGCCTGCAGTATAGCGTTTACGATGTTTCGCGATAAATTGCAATCAGACAGGCTGGTTTCAGAAAAGCAAACGGAAAATTTAAAAACCGAGCTTGCTTTTCTTCGCTCCCAGGTTAGCCCGCACTTTATGTTCAACGTGCTGAATAACATGGTAACCCTGGCGAGAAAAAAATCAGATCAGCTGGAGCCGTCTCTTTTTAAACTGTCGTCTTTGTTGAGGTACATGTTATATGAAACTGATGAGGAGAAGGTGTTGCTCGAAAGAGAAGTTGAATATTTGCAGAGTTATATCGACCTGCAGCTGCAAAGGTTTGGAAGCAAGGTAAAAGTGAACCTGGTAATGGAAGATTATGATAAGAATTGTTTTATCGAACCGATGCTGCTCATACCATTTGTTGAAAATGCGTTTAAGCACGGAACAGGCTTTAGACAGAACTCTGAAATTAATATTGAGTTGAAAGCTAAAACCAATTTGCTTGATTTTAGGGTGAGTAATTACTATGATAATTCGATTGCGCAGGTGAAGGATAAAACGTCGGGCATTGGGCTGCAGAATGTCAAGAGGCGTTTGGACCTTTTATACAAAAATGAACACACTTTAACGATAGAGAATAAAGACAATTTTTTCACCGTAACACTGCAATTAAATCTACATTAATGCTAAGGTGTATAGCTATAGACGACGAGGATTTGGCGCTTGAATTAATGGAAGATTATATTTCCAAAGTTCCTTACCTGCAACTAGTTGCTACATGCGATGATCCTTTGGAGGCAATTTCAATCATACAGGAACAACAAATTGACCTGGTCTTTTTAGATATTCAAATGCCTGGCTTAAATGGCCTACAATTAATTGAAAGTCTTTTAAATAATCCGATGTGCATTCTTGTAACGGCATACTCGCAATACGCTTTGGACGGCTTCAACCTAAACGTGGTCGATTATCTTGTAAAACCGGTTCCGTTTGACCGTTTTTTAAAGGCTTGCAACAAAGCGAAGGAATTATACCAACTTAAGAATAAGGCTACAGAAACATCGAAAGAAGCGGAGCTCGATTATTTTTTTATCAACGCTGATTATAGTCATGTAAAGATCTCTTACGCCGATATTCTGTGGGTTGAGGGATTGAAAGACTACATTAAAATACATTTAGAAAATAACGTTAAACCGATTGTCGCCCGTATTAGCATGAAGAACATTGAAGAGTTGCTGCCTTCGTCAAAGTTCTTACGGATTCAAAAATCTTATATTGTTTCAAAGGAGCACATCACTGCGGTGAAAAAGAGCAGTGTATTTATTGGGTCTACTGAGTTATCAATTGGTGAAAATTATAAAGAATCCGTATTGGCGTTTTTAGGTAGAAAAGGGGAATAGTTACTAGAAATATTTCTCGCGGAAGGCGCTGACTTCGCGGAAAAGGACACTTTTATTTCTGCGACTTTAGCGCTTTCTGCGAGACACATCGCTCCATCAATTAACAAGATCTTTCTGCTTCTGTCAGCACTTCCGTCTATCTTTGGCCATCCCGCTTAGAAGCATGAAAACAATAGACTGGTATATTCTCAAAAATCTTCTCATCACTTTTTTCTATTCATTATTTCTTTTTGCTTTCATAAGTGTTGTCATCGATATAAGTGAGAAAACAGATGATTTTGTGAGATCGGGGCTGACTTTTACACAGATTATTAAAGAGTACTACCTCGGTTTTGTTCCTCATATTCTGGCACTTCTTTTTCCACTTTTTGTGTTTTTGTCTACTATTTTCTTTACCAGCAAAATGGCTGGCAGAAGCGAGATCATTGCGGTATTAGCTAGTGGTACAAGCTTCACTCGTTTTTTAAGGCCGTTCTTTTTTAGTGGACTTGTGCTTGCTACTATCCTTTGGTTAGGTAATCGTTATGTGATACCAAAAGCAAATGCAATCAGGGTTAATTTCCAGGAAAATTATATTGATAAAAATTCGTCTTATAATCCTTTAGTGGCAAATAGAAATAGTTTGTACCTCCAAATCGATGCATCCAGTTATGCAGGAATAAATTACGATACCACGTCAAAAAGTGGGACTAACTTTTTTGTGCAACACGTGAAGGGAAACAAAGTTGATTATAATCTAAGAGCTGAAAGTATTCGTTGGGATACGGCCGCAAAAAAATGGAGGCTTGACAATGTGATTGAGCGAAAAATTGACGGCTTAAATGAGACCGTGACACTTACTCCAACCATGCTAAAGAGTTACAGTTTTAAACCTTTCGATTTAAAGCGTGACGACTACACGAAAGATAAATTAACCACGCCCGAACTGGATCGCTTTATACAATTTGAAGAAATGCGCGGAGTAGAGGGACTCAATTCTTTAAAAGTCGAGCGCAACAGGCGAGATGCAACCCCCGCCTCTGTTGTATTGTTAACCCTGATAGCCGGCGTTATTGCAAGTCGCAAGGTTCGTGGTGGAAGTGGTGTTCACATGGCAATTGGGTTCATTGCCGGCGCAACCTATATTTTGACCGATCGGTTCTCAACTATATTTTCTACTAAAGGAAATCTACACCCAGCTCTTGCCGCCTGGATGCCTAACATCATCTTTGCTTTTGTTGCTTTGTGGTTTTACAGAAAAGCACCTAAATAGTTCCATAGTTTTCCCCCGCCTTCTTACAATACTTTTGTTGAAGTATACAATTGTTTTACCTTTATCTATCTCTCTGAATATTTGACCTTTATAAGGAGAAAACAGTTCATTTTACTTACTATATAAAATAAAAAAATTGTCTTGTTATGGGAATAATTAAGGACAGGTTTAAGGCGAAGGCTGATGAAGCTAACGTAGAGATTAAGGCGATATTGAAAGAGCATGGAAGCAAAAAAATAGGTGAAGTAACACTAGCCCAAATTTACCAGGGTATGCGCGGAATAACTGGTTTGGTAACTGAGACAAGTTTACTTGATCCTCAGGAAGGCATTCGGTTCCGAGGTTATACTATTCCCGAGTTACAAGAGAAACTTCCCAAAGCAGAAGGAGGAAGTGAGCCATTACCTGAAGGATTGTTTTACCTGATGCTGATAGGGGAGTTGCCTACTGCCGCAGATGTTAATGAAGTCACCGATATCTTACAACGTCGCAGTCATGTTCCTAACCACGTCTTTGCTACGATAGATGCTTTGCCTTTGTCTACCCATCCCATGACAATGTTTGTAGTAGGAATTATGGCGTTGCAAACGGAAAGCTGTTTTTCGAAGCAATATGCCAAGGGCATGAATAAGAAAGATTACTGGAGCGCAACTTTCGACGATTCCATGGATCTTATCGCGCGTCTTCCACGTATCGCTGCTTATATCTACCGCCGCAAATACAAAAACAACGAGCACATTCACCCGGATGGTCTGTTGGACTGGAGCAGTAACCTAGCTCATATGATGGGCTACGACGACGAAAGTTTTTACGAATTAATGCGCTTATATATGACTATTCATGCTGATCATGAAGGTGGCAATGTAAGTGCTCATACCACACACCTTGTCGGTTCTGCTCTTGGCGATGCGTACCAAAGTTTCGCCGCAGGTATGAATGGTTTAGCAGGTCCGCTTCACGGCCTGGCTAACCAGGAAGTTATCAAGTGGATTTTTGAAATGAGAAAAGAATTAGGAAGCGATAACCCTTCGAAGGAACAAATTGTCGATTATGTTCAAAAGACTTTATCAGCAGGTAAAGTAGTGCCCGGTTATGGTCATGCTGTCTTACGTAAAACAGATCCAAGGTTTACAGCTCAAATGGAATTTGGTAAAAAACACATGGCAGATGATCCCTTAGTTCAAACCGTTTGGAATATCTACGAAGCCGTGCCCCCGATATTACAATCGCTGGGAAAAATAAAAAATCCATGGCCAAATGTAGATGCGCACAGCGGAGCATTGTTGGTTCATTACGGCTTGGTCGAGTATGAATTCTATACAGTATTATTTGGAGTTAGCCGTGCTCTTGGCGTACTGGCAAGTCTTTGTTGGGACCGCGCTTTAGGTTTTGCCCTTGAACGTCCAAAAAGTGTTACCAGCGAATTGGTCAAAGATTGGATTAACGGAAAAGGCGAAGTGTGGGAATAGCGTTTTGAGCCGAAGCTTAAGAATAACTATTAAGCTTTTGTTGCGTCGCACTCTTGTACTTTTTGTCCATTAGGAACACATAGAAACTCTAAGGAAATATCTCCCTAAAACGCCCTGCGTCTCTTGCAGGGCATTTTTTATTTCCAATTAAAACTTAATTCACTTTAAAAAGAGTTACGATTTTCTATTTTAGTAAAATCAAGAAGCGCTGGGACTTAGGTTATGCAAGTCATCAAAAGCAAGGTTAGGCGTAATGATAAAAATTTGGTTCATACAAAGTCCGCCAATACATTTGCACTCTTTCAATTTCTTAGAACATTTAATCAGGGGAATTAGCTCAGTTGGTAGAGCGCTTGCATGGCATGCAAGAGGTCAGCGGTTCGAACCCGCTATTCTCCACAAGCTTTAAGCCCCGCAAGGGGCTTTTCTTATTCTTATTTTAAGTCATTTCACTACATTCATTTTCCTACAACGCTCGGTTGTATTTTAAATCTTACAATTCAATCAAATGAACCATCAAATTCTTAGAATTAAAAAAACACGCGAAAGCCTTATAAATCAATTAGCAGGTATTTCGATTGAGGCTTATAATAAAATCCCTGACGGTTTCAATAACAACATAATTTGGAACATGGGGCATTTAATTGCCGCGCAGCAGGGAGTATGCTATGTTAGGGCAGGAGTAAAGCCTGTGACAGAGCAGTATTTTTCCCTCTATAAACCCGGTACGAAACCAGAACATCCCGTTGATGAAAACGAGGTCGAAGAAATAAAAGTTACTTTATTGACTTCAATTAATCAACTTGATATTGATTACCCCAGTAACATATTTACAAATTATCCTTCGTGGACTACTCGTTACGGAGTTGAAATAGCCAGTATAGACGATGCCCTTCAATTTTTGATGTACCATGAAGGACTACATACAGGAATAATTATGTCTATGAAAAAATTAGTTGCTTTTTATTAAGGATGTTTTGGGATAGCTTTCCTTATTTGCCTTAAACCCGCTTTGTAGCAGTTGTTAAGGTTATAATAACGCATAATCATTTTGTTATCTATAGTCAATCTTTGCTACTTTTTGCAAAAAATAAACGACCTTTGTTAGCAACAAAAAAATAAGTAAGAAACTATGGGGAAATCTCAGGAGACCTTTGCGAAAAAGGAAAAAGAAAAGAAAAAATTAAAGCAGCGCCAGGATAAGCAGGAAAAAATGGAGGAGCGCAAAGCCAATGGTAAGAAGGGTAAGAGTTTAGATGAAATGATGGCTTATATAGATGAAAATGG
Source organism: Segetibacter aerophilus (assembly GCF_007991655.1). GTDB lineage: Bacteria > Bacteroidota > Bacteroidia > Chitinophagales > Chitinophagaceae > Segetibacter > Segetibacter aerophilus. The sequence goes on along the minus strand of NZ_BJYT01000020.1, from coordinate 16,966 downwards.
AAACATTTCTTCTACACCTCCTGATCCTAAGAAAAAGAAAGTCTTCAAACAGGAAGACATGATGATCGGAGTACCGAAGCAAGAACCCGTTAACGAAGCTGATCTAATCAGAACAGGAGTGGTTACATTCTTTAATGACGCTAAAGGATTTGGATTTATCAAAGACTTAGTAACGCAGGAAAGTGTGTTCATTCACGTAAATCAATTACAGGAGCCGATTAAGGAAAACGAAAAAGTGATTTTTGAGGTAGAAATGGGTCCTAAAGGTCCAAGTGCCATCAACGTGAAGAAGCAATAGGGGCTTTCAATCAAGCTTCGAATATTACTCCACTTTATTGGGTTGATAAATTGCTGCTTAGCTTTGTCAGAAAGACAAAGCCAAGCATTGCAGTTGTTATAGAATAATCTTCTTCTTTTTAGCAGGCATAGCCACAAGAATCGTAGTAATAACAATAATCCTACTTCACGAATTTCACAAGTCGAATTTGATCCCTTGCGCCAAAGCAGGAGTTTGAGAATAATTTATAGTATTCGTTTGTCTGCGCATGTATGCTCTCCACGCATCGCTGCCACTTTCTCTACCGCCACCAGAATCCTTTTCGCCACCGAAAGCTCCACCAATTTCAGCGCCTGATGTGCCAATATTTACGTTGGCTATCCCGCAATCAGATCCTTGTGCTGATAAAAATAATTCGGCCTCACGAAGATTGAGGGTCATAATAGAAGAAGAAAGTCCTTGAGGTACTCCATTTTGAATTTGAATAGCTTCTTCAAGCGCATTGTATTTGAGCAAATAAAGAATTGGTGCAAACGTCTCGTGCTGCACAATATTAAAGTGCGGTTGAGCTTCGGCAATGGTTGGCTTTACGTAACATCCACTTTCATAACCTTCGCCTTCTAAAACACCTCCTTCTACAACAAATTTTCCACCTTCTTTTTTACATGCATCAATTGCATTCAGGTAAGATTTCACAGCTCCTTTATCAATCAACGGTCCTACATGGTTGTTTTCATCTAACGGGTTACCTATTCGTAGTTGCATAAAAGCTTTTGTCAACTTACTCTTTACCGTTTCATAGATGCTTTCGTGAATAATTAACCTTCTTGTAGTCGTACATCTCTGACCAGCAGTACCCACTGCACCAAAAACACATCCTATCATAGCTACATCCAAATCTGCATCAGGAGTAATGATGATTGCATTATTGCCTCCAAGTTCTAGCAGAGACCTTCCTAATCGGGCACCTACTGCAGCGGCCACTGCCTTACCCATCTTAGTGGAACCGGTTGCAGAAACAAGCGAAATGCGAGTATCGTTGGCGAAGCGTTCGCCTAAATCTTTTTCGCCGATTACAAGACTACATACCCCTTCAGGCACAGCGTTTTTAGAAAAAATATCGGATACAATATTTTGACAGGCTATAGCACTAAGTGGAGTTTTTTCGGATGGTTTCCAGACACAAACGTCTCCACATACTAGAGCTAACATTGCATTCCAGCTCCATACTGCAACAGGAAAATTAAAGGCAGAAATGATTCCTACTACTCCTAACGGATGCCATTGTTCGTACATCCGGTGACCCGGTCGCTCACTGTGCATTGTCAGTCCGTATAGCTGCCGGGAGAGACCAACTGCAAAATCACAGATATCTATCATTTCCTGTACTTCTCCATAACCCTCCTGCAAGCTTTTACCCATCTCATAAGAAACCAATTTGCCAAGCTTTAATTTGTTTTCTCGTAAAGCTTCACCCACCTGCCGTACAACTTCGCCCCTTTTAGGTGCGGGCCATAAACGCCATTCTACAAATGCGTTTTGAGCAAGGCTTACAACTTTATCATAATTGTCAAAGTCGCATGAGTCAACTGTCGCAATCATTTTACCATCTACCGGTGAAGAACACTCTATTTTTTTTCCGGAAGTTTGTAAGCTTTTTGATCCTGTGTAGGCTCCAGAATTTTTGTCTGATAAGCCTAATAATGAAAGGTCGATCATAAAAGGGCGGAATTTTTACATGAAATAATACGGGCAGTACAAATTTTAAAAGACTTAATTCGAACTAGCCTTTTACATTTTGCGCCAGCGTGTATTTGTTTCCATTCAGAGTTTGATAAAATTTTTCAAGTGGAATATCTTCCTGCTTTACAAAACCTTGCCCTGGAAGATCATTAGTAGCGACCATTTCAACAACTGCTGCAATGGAAGCTGCGGTAGTCCAGGAGATAGCTCGCCATTCCTGCTCCCCAATGGTCATAGGATAAAATGCCTTAAAGTACTCTTCACGCTTTAACACTCCTTGTTTCCATCCTTCAACTACCGCGTATACATATACCACATCCTCTTTCACTGGTGGTTTTGCTTTAGTTAGAATGTCTTCTGTCAAAGCTCTGTCTTCTTTCATTATCAACTCGTACAGCAAGAAGCGCATTAATTTACAATGGCCAGGATAACGAATAGTCTTATAATTAAGTGTATCGACTTTTCCCTCTAATGTTTCGCAAAGCGTACCTAATCCGCCTGACGTAGTAAACGCTTCAAGCTCCTGGCCTTCGATATTAATGGTTTCGATTCCGTCTAATGACTGCATCCATTTGCGCTTGCCGTTGTGAATCATTTCTGCGTCGTTTAAATACTCGTTGATTACACCCGCCGGTGACCATGTGAAAGAATAACCCATCAAACCATTGGGATAGCGTGGAAGCGCGCCCACCCGCAATTCCACATCGCGCAGCTTGTCAAAACGATTGCATAGGTCAGCAGCAACAATACCAATAAATCCAGGCGCCAAGCCGCATTGTGGTATCATCACGCCCTTAGCAGTTTTAGCCATTTCCCTGATAGCATTTGTCGTTGCCACATCTTCTGTAAGATCGAAGTAATGAATACCTAACAGATGTGCCATCTGGGCGATGACCAGGTTTTTATCATATGGTAAACAAGAGACGACTGCGTCTTGTTGCTGCAATATCTCCCTCAAAAATTCCTGGTCATTGCAGTTTCCGTTGTAAGTGTTAAACGGATGATGCGTATACGAGATACAATCAATTCCTGTAACAGCATACAATTCGTGTAATAAAGCAGCTACTAACGAACCTACTTTACCAAGGCCAATGACAGCTATTCTTTTCATAATTCTTAGTTTAGAAGTTACGGAGGTAATGACCTTTTGATCACCGTTTTAGAAAAAGTCGAAATTTTCCCCTCGATGTGGCTTACCAATACTTGTAAAACTTATAAGTATCTGTAATGAATAAAAGCGAGCAGATTTTACTGTTTGAGAAACAGCTCTTAAGAATCATGGAATATTAGAGCAAGCGCTCCGTAAAAAAGCGAGGAAAGAATACCATATGTTGAATGAATAATTCATTTTTCTGACACTACTAATTTATAGAAACTTTATTGGAATTCGCATTTGGGGCTCGTAACAAAATTCATTTCTTCGTAAGCGCTTTACAATTTTTCTATCTCGCTGTAAACTCAACTTTCATCTAAACCATTAAGTAATTTTGCCCAATGATAGATGCATCAGAATTACGGATAGGCAATTATATTTTGCATAAAGCAAGCGTACGAATACTGCCGGTCAAATGTACTTTTCAACATTTTGAACTAATGGCCAAAGGATTAGCAAAAGACATTTTTCCCATACCATTAAAGCCTGACATATTGCAAAAATGTGGGTTTGTAGAAAATAAAAAATACTACCTGTTACCTGATGCCAGAGAATTCATTCTCACTCTTCCTGTAATGGGCAATAGTAAAAATGAGGTGTATGCATATCTTAATAGCAATAAAGAGAGCTATGCACGTGCCACCGTAAATGACCTCGTAATCAGCAATAATTTTTACTACTTGCACCAGCTGCAGAATCTCTACTATGTATTACTTGGTAAAGAGTTAGATGTAATGCTATAAATATCACAAGGCGCGAATATTGTAAGACGTAGAAAGTAAAAATAATTGCTCAATAAACAATTCAAAAAAATCATTGTTGAGAGCTTACATCAAATACTATTTTATGGACAGCATTAATCGCAACCAACAAGAAGAAAATCACAAAGACTTACAGGGAACGGAGGCAGGAAAAAAAATAAAAGAACTTGCCGGTAAAAATAATACCTGTTTTTTTTGTTCGAATATAACTACAGGCAAGCCTGTAACTGTTCGACCTATGTCAGTACAAAAAATGGATGAAGACGGAACCCTTTGGTTTTTAAGTTCAGCAGACAGTCATAAGAACGAAGAAATACAGACTGACAATAACGTGCAGCTTTTGTTTCAGGGTTCTGCCCACTCTAATTTCTTAAGCATTTATGGTGTAGCCACGATTTCCACTGACAAAGAGTTGATTAAAGAACTATGGGAGCCAATACTAAAAACATGGTTTACCGAAGGTGTTGATGATCCAAGAATTACGGTTATTAAAGTAGAAACAAAGCAAGGTTATTATTGGGACAATAAGCATGGAGATGCAATTGCTTTTGCAAAGATGGCTGTAGGAGCTGCACTTGGTAAGACAATGGATGATTCGATAGAAGGAAAGCTTAACGTCTAAAATTCCCCTATTTTTTATGCATACAACAGGAAGAGTAATACCCTTGTTACAGGTTTTGGCACGAAATTTTGTCTTGCAGTTTTATTAAAGTAGCAGGACAAATTATTGAACACCATAATGTTAGAATTAAAAAATTGCTAATAGCCTGCTCCATGAATTTTAAAACTCTTATGTATGACAAAGATGATTGCTATGGCTATTGCAGCCTTTTCAATGGCTGCTTGTAACAACACTGAAACAGATAAAGTTGTTGTTGATTCGTCCAGTACCACTAGTACTACCGTATCACCCTCCACAGATACTGTTTCCACGACTACCTCCACCTCTGCATCTACTACTTACACTGCTGCTGACGGTGATGTTATTTATAGAGATAAAAAGCTGAAAGTTCGTAAAGCAGGAGAATGGGTAGACGCAGATGACGACGTTAAACTGGATAATGGTGTTGTTGTTTACAGAACAGGAAAAGTAAAAAATGGTAATAGAGAGTTAGTACTTGATGATGGTGGAACTATTGATCGTACAGGAAACTTCTTCGACAAATCAGGACATGCTATTGATAATGCCTGGGATGCAACTAAAGAGGGAGCAAAGGACGCAGGTAAATTCATTAAAGAAGGAGCCAAGGATGCAGGTAGCGCAATTAAGAAAGCTGCCAAAAAAGTAGGAGAAAAAGTTGACGATGCGGTTGACAACGACAAGAAAAACTAGCATTTTTTTTAACAGTAATATCCCTTTATACTTGAATTTTAGTTTTAGGGATATTACTTTTAAAAAATTTTAAAGCTTGAATAATACATCTGACCTGACGGGAATTTAACCTTAAGGTTTGAACTAATTTAAAAGCCTTTTCATTAATTTATAAAATCTATTCTGAATAAAACTTCACCTAATATTTAATCGAAATACCGGAGCTCATCCAACATATTCTTTTTAAAACATCTTCTGTTTTCCGGAAGAAAACATGCACATGAAAATCTCTAAAGCAAGCCGTGATGATGATCGCGTTAGCGTTCTCGAGATCATTGGCAATTCAGGAATGGGAGGAATGGAAAATTATATTAAAGGTTTTCTTGCAAATCTTCCCATAAATCAATTTAGTGTTACTTGCATCTGCCCTTTTGAAAGTCCTTTTACAGACACACTTCGACAACTTGGGGTTGAAGAAGTATACATCACCCCGATTGAAGACGATCCGCCCTGGAGGTCTATACAATTGGCAGTAGAAGTTATACGGTTGCACGATATAGATGTCTTACACGCTCACATGCCTAAGGCCCACGCTTTAGCAGGGCTTGCAGGTTCCTTAACCAACAAGCCTACTGTTGCAACAATCCATGGAATGAACGTTACTTCCCATGAGCTGGGAATCACCCGCGCTGTGGGGTCGCACGTAATTACTAATTGCCAGGAAGCTTATATCCAGGCGCTCGCTATGGGTATATCTGCAGACCGCGCTAATCTTGTCCGTAATGGGGTTGATACAAAAGTCTTTGTTCCCAATGGTGGGGGAAAAGCTTTTCGAAATCACCTGGGTCTGCCGAAGGGGACTCCGGTTGTCGGTTTTGTAAGTCGGTTAGAGAAAGAGAAGGGCCCCGATTTATTTCTTCGTGCCGCTGAAATCATTCATCAAAAAAGGCCTGATGTTCACTTTGTCATCGTAGGTGAGGGTTTTATGCACGATGAGCTGGAGAAAATGGTTACGCAAATGCAACTTGATAAGAATGTGCATTTTGCCGGATGGTGGGATAATACTCCTGACATTTACCCCGCTTTCGATGTTCTTGCCCATACTTCACGTAGTGATGGAACGTCCTTGGTGTTGTTAGAGGCAATGGCATGCGGTTGTCCGACTGTCGGAATTGGTGTTGGCGGAGTACGCGAAATAATTGAAATTGAGCGAACAGGCTTTGTATCCGGAGCCGGCGACTGGCAAAATGTAGGAGACAGGATACTCCAACTGCTAAATAATCCAGCGCTGCTAAAAAGTATGAAAGAAGCCGCTCGAACAAGAGTAGAACAACATTTTAATGTAGCGATAAACACGAAACTAACTGCAAAGGTTTTGCGACAAGTTGCTGAGCGGGGAAGAGATGAACGATTTTCTAAAAACACTGTTCCGTCCCCTGAAATGTTAACCAGCATTTCTTTGACAACTTCAAAAGATTAGGAAATAAGACCTAATCGCCTTTTGCTTTTATTTAAAATCAATCCAAAAAGTGGGCAAACCTCTTTCGATGCCACACACAGCTTTTGCAAAAATTTGTTTTTATATCGTAGCCCACGCCGATGACTGGCAACTTTTTATGCAACCCAATGCCTATGAAGATCTTGTCGCTCCCGGTACTAAGGTTGTCTTTATCATTACTACGGCAGGAGATGCAGGCAACGATCAGGCATTTTGGTCTGCTCGGGAAGAAGGATGTAAGAGTTCGATTCGTTTTTGCCTTGCTCCTTTAACAGATCTTACGGAATCTAGTGGCTCTGTTGAAATTAATAATCATTTAATCAACTATTGGTCTGCTAATAATTGCGTCATCTACTTCCTTCGTTTGCCAGACGGGAATCTTGATGGTAGTGGTTTCCAGAGATACAATAATCAAAGTCTTACAAAATTTAGAGCAGGCGAATTTTTAACGATCACTGCTGTTGACAATTCCTCTAATTACGACAGTTGGGAAAATTTTGATACTACCATACAAAGTATTATTCAAGATGAAAGCGGAAGCATTCCTGACATATGGGTCAACTTTTTAAGTCCGCACACCACTATCAATCCAAATGATCATTTGGACCATATTGCCACCGGTCTTGCTATTGAACAAATGGCAATGATTTCTACTTATCGCCAGGCAGCCTTCGTTGGTTACAGTGTTCACAACACACCCATACCTCTTAGTCCCGACCAGTTGTTCTGGAAAGCCGGGATGTTTGCGGCATACGAGAAAGCAGTATACGACCTCAGTGGGTACAGCACCATACGGGAAAGTGCTTCGACTTATTTGAAGTGGACCTTAAGTAGCGCGAGATACACTGTTCTTAACCCTTAATCTTTGTAAGAGACATGACTAAAAAAACTACAAATAATAATATGGAGGAACAAGATATTTCATCTGGTAGCAGTGAAGCTGAGTTGCCAGCTGTGGGAAAAGTAAATTTTGGAGACCTAAGGCGTTTAGAGCCCTTAACAAGATCCTTCGGCTACGACCGTGGTCGACCAATTGACCGATACTATATCAATAAATTTTTAACCCAATATAGCACTGATATCGCAGGGCATGTTGTAGAGATCGGAGATGATCGATATATAAAAAGATTTGGTGGTAACCGGGTGACACAATCTGATGTTCTTGACCAGGATCATCCTGACTCAACGCCAACCATTATAGCTGACCTTGCAAATGCTGATCATATTCCAACAGACAAGTTCGACTGTATTATTGTTATTCAAACCCTACAATTTATTTATGATGTTCATGCTGCTGTACGAACACTCCATCGCATTCTTAAACCTGGAGGAGTAGTATTAGCTTCACTTCCTTCGCTAAGCCCTATATGCCGATACGACATGGATAGATGGGGCGACTACTGGCGATTTACAAGTGCAGCGGTTCAAAGGATTTTTGGAGACATTTTTGGTTCCGGCAATATTACTGTAGAAGCATATGGAAATGTATTGGTGTCAACAGCCTTCTTGCAGGGCATGGCAGCGGAAGATCTAACCCCGGAAGAGCTGGATTTCAAAGACCGAGACTTTGAGTCGCTGATTACCGTAAGGGCTGTGGAAGCTTAAGTAATTTCTTCCTCCTCCAAAAATAATTAGGCATGTATGCACTGTTCGTAAAGACTTTTAATAGAAGACTCTAAAGCAACTTCAACCTTTCATCCTTTACAAAAACCTATCGCCGTCCTATCTAGCCATTCAACTTTACATACATATTCATGTGGTTGTAAACTCTCTTTTTCAATCCTAAGTTTATACCATCAAATCAGTAAATATTCAGCTTTTAATAAAAGCTTCTCTATAAAGGATCAATTTACAACAACCAAAACTACCCCTCGAAGCTACAGGTATACTGTAGCTTTTTTCATTTGTAATGACCCTAAGCACCATGGGAATTTTAGATCTTAATTGACCACGATTAGAAATCGCTTTTGCAATTAGTATAGAATTATAATAAAAAGGTTCTTTCTATACAGCAAGAAAAATGAAGCAAGTAAAAACCTTTTTAAGCTACATTTGATTCAATGTCTTTTATTTGACGAACAAACTTTGCATGCAATAATTTCTAAAATTTAACAACAGTATTAATGACGAAAGTAATATCCCGAACTGCACTGATCATTACTCTGACAACCCTCCTCAATCTTTCATCGAAAGCGCAGGAAGCAACCATAAGCATCAATAGTAATGGAGACAACCACATTATTAGCCGACATATTTATGGACAGTTTGCTGAGCATTTAGGTAGATGTATTTACGACGGCTTTTGGGTAGCAGACACCATGAAAGTTGCAAAGAAAGACAGGATACGTTTGGATGTTGTTGAGGCCTTGAAAAAAATAAAGATCCCTAATTTAAGGTGGCCGGGTGGCTGCTTTGCCGACGAGTATCACTGGCGTGATGGCATCGGTCTCAGAAATCAAAGACCTAAGATGGTGAACACAAACTGGGGTGGCGTTACTGAAGACAACAGCTTCGGCACTCACGAGTTTATGGAGCTATGCAGCCTTCTGAATGCAGAGCCTTACATTGCCGGAAACGTAGGAAGCGGCACAGTGGAAGAAATGGCTAAATGGGTAGAATATTTCAACATGCCCGGCGAAAGCCCAATGGCCAATCTGCGTAGGCAGAATGGTCGCGATAAGCCTTGGAAAGTCACTTTCTGGGGTGTCGGAAACGAAAGCTGGGGTTGCGGCGGAAACATGACCCCCGACTACTATTCTAACTTGTATAAACGTTATGCTACTTATGCCAGAAATTATCCCGGCGCTCCCTTAAAAAAGATTGTGAGCGGAGCAAGCGAAGGCGATTATAACTGGACCGAAGTCTGCATGAAAAATATTCCCCGAAACCAAATGTGGGGCCTCGGACTTCACTATTACACTTTGCCCATTCGCAATTGGAACGGAAGCAAAGGTTCGTCTACCCAGTTCGATGAAAAGCAATATTTCCAGACAATGAAGGGCACTTTGTTTATGGAAGAATTGCTAAACAAACATGCCGCTATTATGGACAAATACGACAAAGAAAAACAAGTTGCGCTTGTCGTAGATGAATGGGGGATATGGACAGACGTAGAGCCAGGAACCAATCCCGGCTTTCTCTATCAACAAAATTCTTTACGCGATGCGCTTATTGCCGGCACCAATCTCAACATTTTTAATAATCATAGCGACAGGGTGAGGATGGCAAATCTTGCACAAACAGTTAATGTATTGCAGGCGCTCATTCTTACTAAAGGAAGGCAAATGATAGTTACTCCAACTTATCACGTTTTCGATTTGTACAAAGTCCACCACGACGCAAAGTACCTTCCTATCCAGGTTACCAGTCCTGACTACGAAATGGAGAATGTAAAAATAACTTCGGTTAATGCATCTGCCTCACGAGACTCTACAGGTGCTATTCATATTTCGTTGGTCAACATCAACCCTAACAAAAATATTCCTGTACGAATTGCTCTCGACGGCATTAACTGGAATAGCGTAACAGGCCAAATGATTACTTCTGCAAAAGTGAATGACATTAATACTTTTGAAAAGCCAAACACTATTCAACTAGCTAAATTTTCAGGAGCAAAAAAAGAAGGTAATCAACTGGTTGTAGAACTGCCATCGAAAAGCGTAGTAGTGTTAGAGTTGAAATAAAATAACCGGGTTGCAGGTAACAAGCTTTATCGACCATTATTTTATAATTCGTATAATTGGTTAACAAGCTTAAGTATGTCAATTAAGCTTTCGTTGCGTCGCACACTTGTACTTCTTTTTATAACTCAACTAAGACTCACTACCCGATAACACTAACAGACAAATGACCCTCAACACGCTGGATGTAGTTGCTATTATTCTTTTCTTTTTAAGCATGATAATCATCGGCGTTATCTCTTATTTTAAAAGTAAAAATGCAGAGGATTACTTTGTTGCAGGAGGAAAGTTGCCCTGGTGGTTAGCCGGCATTTCTCATCATGTGTCCGGCCACAGCGGAGCCGTCTTTGTTGCTTATGCCGCCGTAGCTTATACGCACGGTTTCACTATGTATATGTGGTGGGCGTTTCCTGTTGCTGTTGTTATCATCGGTACTGCTAAGATCTTTCCTGTTTACTGGGTTCGGTTAAGAAGAGAGTTCCAGATACAATCTCCATTGGAATATTTGAGTGTACGATACAATGTATTAACGCAACAAATTGTAGCATGGTCCGGAGTATTATTGAAGGTTTTTGATGTAGGAGCGAAATGGGCCGCCATTGGTATTTTATTGCATGTAGTTGCCGGTATTTCTATGACAACAGGTATTCTTGTTTCCGGTGTGGTCACTATCATCTACGTCACCTTCGGTGGTTTGTGGGGAGTAATCGTTACTGACTTTATTCAATTTCTTGTCCAGATTCTTGGCGGCGTTGTAATGTTTGTGTTGGTAGTTAACCGCCTCGGCGGCATGAACTCCATCACTGAAATTTGGAAACAGCTTCCTCCGGGTCACAGTAATTTATTCAACGATCCTTATTCAGCCGCATTTGTCGGTGTTATGTTTTTTGTTTACTTCCTAAGTTATAACGGTGGTATCTGGAGTTTGGCAACAAGGTATATTTCTTCACCAAATGAAAAAGAAGCTTCAAAAGCTGCGAGGCTTTCAGGCATTTTATATTTGATATGGCCCTTGATCTTATTCTTTCCCATGTGGGCAGCACCGGTAATACTACCGGGCCTAAAAAACCCTACCGAGTCCTATGGATGGCTAATGCTAAAGATCCTGCCACAGGGAATGATCGGGCTCGTAATCGCGTCCCTTTTCGCAGCCACTATGGGTATGACCTCTTCAGATGTAAATACCATTGCTGCAGTTATTACCAGAGACATTCTTCCGGTAGTTTCCAGCAAGTTTCGTAACGATAAAAATGGCTTGCGAACTGCGCGCATCACGACTTTCATATTTACTCTGGCCACTATAGTTATCGCTCTTAACTATGAACAATTTGGAGGAGTATTAGGGTTAATCGTAAAATGGTTTGCCGCCTTATTAGGACCTACAGCTATGCCTTTGATTTTTGGACTACTCCCCGTGTTTGCCAGGTGTGGACCGCGGGCAGCTATTTCTTCTATCATTGCAGGGCTAATTACATTTATCATTACAAAAGATATGAAGTTGGATAGCCTTGCCCTAGAGGTTGGCTTACCTACTATGGTGTCTGCCATTGTATTTATTGGGGTAGGGCTGCTAACTAAAACGGTACCTGAAAAAGTGAAAGCACAAATGGCTGCACTTAAGAAGACAATGTAGAAGCTTGCTTATGGAAACAAAGATTTCTCCTAATGAAAAAGTGATTATTGGTACTAACTGTATTACAAACAAAACCCAACAATTAGTTTTTCAGAACGACAAATTCTTAAATATTCTTGCGACAGATCCTGTCGAATCCGGCAATCGTTTTATCGGTCCTGGCTTATTAGATCTGCAGATAAATGGCATCAATGGAATTGATTTTAATAATCCTGCATTAACCTCTGAAAAGATTGTCGCAGCTACCCATTATTTGCTTAGCCAGGGAGTTACAACATACCTACCCACTGTCATTACGAATTCTGACGAAAACATCCTTCAAATTGTTCAAACTATCAATAATGCGTGTTTATTGAATTCACTTGTAAATGATTGCATTTGGGGTATTCATTTAGAAGGGCCTTTTATATCGCCCGTTCCCGGTGCTAAAGGGGCCCACGATGAAAAGTACATTAAGCCTCCTGACTGGAAACTGTTTCAGAAATTTCAGCAGGCAGCAGGTGGAAGGATTAAACTCATAACCCTTGCTCCTGAGTGGGAAGGTGCTTATTCGTTTATACAAAAATGCAAGGAACACAATGTTCTTGTTTCGATTGGTCATTCAATGGCTAATGCAGAAAACATCCGTCTTGCTGTCGAAGCAGGCGCTTCTTTGTCAACCCATTTAGGTAACGGTGTTCCGCTAACATTACCCCGTCATCCAAATATTATCTGGGATCAATTAGGCACAGACGAATTGTATACTTGCCTGATAACCGACGGCATTCATATTCCCGACCCTTTCATAAAAGTGGCGATAAAAAGTAAAGGCGAAAAGGCTTTGATTGTAAGTGACGCTACGCGCTTTGCAGGCATGGAGCCAGGGGAATACGAAAGCCATATAGGCGGTGTTGTTGTAGTAGATAAGGATAAAAGAGTATCGCTGAAAAGTTTTCCGGGTTTGCTTGCCGGCGCGGCTAAAAACCTGTTAGAAAATGTTGAAACACTCATAGATCACAATCTTTGTTCCCTTAGTCAAGCCTGGAGTATGGCATCTGTAAATGTTGCTTCAATGCTTTTAAAAAATAAAACAACTTTTTCCAATAAGGATGATATCGTAGTCTTTTCTTTAAAAGAGAAAAAGATACAAATTGAGACTGTTATTAAAAGTGGAGTGATCGTTCATGAGAAATAATTTTTGTCTTTGTTAGAGCAGTGATTTTTGAAAAGGCCTTTTAAAATGAACCTGAAGTTGAGTCAAGAAATTCCAGTTGAACGGAGCGTCGCAACCAACGATTCACAAAGATTTTGGTTGGTGCAAAAATGTATTTAAAAACATCTAAACTTTCTGCCGTTGTTGGTCGCCCCTCCATTGTTAGTCGCCGACCAACTTCCCGAATTTTTTTTAAATCTTTAATTCAAAAACAATGGAAGCAAAACAATACGGATTTGGCATTATAGGAGCAGGCATTATTTCAGACATTCATGCGCGAGCCATTAATGCAATTGAAAATGCAAAGTTGATTGGAGTGTATAGTATCAACAAAAGCAAATCGCAGGCATGGGCAGATAAGAATAATTGCATTTCTTATGATAGTTTGGAGGAGATGGTTAAGAGCCCTCAGATTGATATTGTTTGTATTTGCACGCCTTCGGGAATACATCTTGAGCCTGCAATAGAATGTATTGAAGCAGGTAAGCATTGTGTAATTGAAAAGCCACTGGAGGTAACGCTTGAAAAATGTGATCGGATTATTGAGGCCAGTGATAAAGCAGGTGTAAAAACGGCTGTTATTTTTCCATCACGTTTTTATGAAGCTAGTAAACAGGTTAAAAAAGCGATAGATGAAAATCGGTTTGGAAATATGGTTTTAGGGGATGCATACGTAAAGTGGAGTAGGAGTGAAGCCTATTATAATTCTGCTGCATGGAGAGGAACATGGGAACTGGATGGGGGTGGAGCGCTTATGAATCAAGGGATCCATTCTGTTGACTTATTACAATGGTATATGGGACCAGTTGAATCGGTGCAAGCTATGTCGGCCAATGTAAAACATAAAGGAATTGAAGTGGAGGATACAGTTGTATCTACTTTGAAATTTGCGAATGGTGCATTGGGTACAATAGAATGTTCTACAGCAGTTTTTCCGGGTACATTCAAAAGGGTTGAAATAATGGGGACGTCAGGAACTGTCATCCTGGAAGAAAGTAGTTTAATAAAATGGCAGTTTGAAAAAGAAACAAGTGAAGATGAAACAATCATAAAAAGCATGGCTGCCGGTAATGTTTCTCACGGTGGAGTCTCTAATCCGGCAGATATTAGTTTTGCGGGACATCAAAGGCAGTTGGAAGACATCATACTGTCAATTGAAACAGGTAAAAAGCCTTTAATAGATGCAATAGATGGCCGAAAATCAGTAGAAATTGTTCTGGCTATTTATGAAAGTTGCCGAATGGGAAGGAGAGTTACCTTACCGGGTTTTTAAGCGCTTTTACCAGGTTAGGTTTTCTCTTTATTACTAGTATAGGGTAATTTTTAAATTTGTTTGCGAACAAATTGAAGGATCTTTTTTTTACTTTTGCTAAATATTTTAGTATTTTTGTTTCCCAAACAGTTTAAATAAAACTTCTTGTTTTTCAATGAAAGCTTCAAAAGCAGATATTATTGCCCAGTTACAAAGGGACATTCTTCCCTTGCAGGGCTATAAGCCTGTAGCTGGTAATATTTGTTTTGACGCAGGACTTGGAATTATAAAAGAAGCTTTTCCAAATGCTTCATTTCCTTTGGGAGCTATCCATGAGTTCTTTTGCACAGGAGCAGAAGATGCATCTGCAACAAGTGGATTTATTGCAGGTATAGTGTCTGCGATGATGCAAAAAGGTGGGGTAGCCCTTTGGATCAGTGCATCTCAAACAATTTTTCCTCCTGCCTTAAAAATATTTGGGATTGCTCCTGAGAAAGTCATTTTTATAAACCTTACTAAAGAGAAAGAAATTTTATGGGTTATGGAGGAAGCCCTCAAGTGCGAAGGCCTAGCAGCAGTAATTACAGATACACCTGAAGTAAGTTTTACAGCAAGCCGAAGATTTCAATTAGCTGTTGAGCAAAGCCGTGTCACAGGCTTTATCGTCCGCCGTAACCCCCGTAACCTCGCTACTGCCTGTGTAACCAGATGGAAGATTTCACCTTTGCCTTCTATATCTGAAGATGGTTTGCCGGGTGTAGGTTTTCCAAGGTGGAATGTAGAATTATTAAAAGTCCGTAATGGAACTCCTGGTATTTGGCAGGTAGAATGGAGAGGAAGGTTTAGGCATGTTTTCAGGATAGCTTCTATTAATAAAGAGCAGCAAAGAAAAGCAGTGTGATGGAACGGCGATTTGTTTCGATATGGTTCAGGTATTTATCAACCGACTGGTTCGTGCTTCGAAAGCCGCAACTAAACAATAAAGCTTTCGTATTAAGAACGCCTTCTCATGGTCGTATGATAGTGACTGCTGTGAATGCTTTAGCCGAGGCACAAGGAATTCACGCCGGAATGGTATTAGCGGATGCAAGGGCAATTCTTCCGGATTTGGAAGTATTTGATGACGAACCTGACCTGGTTACTAAACTTTTAAAACGTATTGCAGAATGGTGCATTCGATTTACTCCGTTTGCAGCTGTGGATCCTCCTGATGGTATCATTCTCGATGTTACAGGCTGCTCACACTTGTGGGGCGGAGATGAACCGTATTTAAATGATATAATTACAAGGTTAAAAAAGCAAGGTTATTATGCCCGTGCTGCAATTGCTGATACAATTGGTGCTGCATGGGCCGTTGCACGATATAACAATCGAACTTTAATTGTTCCTTCCTCCCAACAAAGTGAAGCGATACTTACTTTGCCCTGTGCAGCTCTTCGCTTAGAGCCTGGTACAATAGAGCGTTTGCAAAAATTAGGTCTCAGGCAAATAAGAGATTTTATTGGCATGCCTAAGTCAGCACTTCGTCGTCGTTTTGGTAGTCATATCATAACAAGGATAAACCAGGCACTGGGAGTTGAAGAGGAATTTATTCAACCGGTACAGCCAATTGAACTTTACAGTGAAAGACTACCTTGCTTAGAACCGATTGCAACTGCAACGGGGATTGAAATTGCTCTTCAGCGACTACTTGAAGCTTTGTGTAAACGTCTTCAAAAAGAGCAAAAGGGTCTTCGTACCGCAAAATTTAAATGCTACCGGGTAGACGGAAAAATTGAGGAGATACAGATTAGTACGAATGCTCCCTCTTATAATGTAAAACATCTGTATAAGCTATTTGAAATAAAAATAGTGACCATCGAACCAGATCTTGGGATAGAGTTGTTTGTATTGGAAGCTCCAAAAGTTGAGGATCATTCTCCTTCTCAGCAGCAATTGTGGGAAGCAATGTATGGTCTTCAACATATTCAGTTAGCAGAACTGATGGATCGTTTGTCGGGAAAAGTGGCTTCCATTTCCATCAATCGTTATTTACCGGATGAACATTACTGGCCGGAACGATCAATTAAACAAGCATCATCCTTACAGGAGACAACAACCACAGAATGGAAAGTTGATCGGCCCAGACCTATGCAGCTTTTAGCAACTCCTCAAAGCATCCAGGTGGCAGCACCTGTACCTGATTATCCGCCTATGAATTTCCGCTATAAAAATAAACTTCATAAAATACTAAAAGCAGATGGACCAGAACGTATAGAGCAGGAATGGTGGATTCAAGACGGGCAACATCGCGATTATTATATTGTTGAGGATGAGGAAGGTGGTAGATATTGGTTGTTTCGCTTAGGGCATTATGATGAGGATTATAAATGGTTTATACATGGATTTTTTGCTTAGGTTTTTTTAGACAAAGAAGTCTATTAAACGGAGGAGGTCATTTTAGCATTAGTTCTCTGATTCTTCTT
>NZ_BJYT01000019.1 GCF_007991655.1 Segetibacter aerophilus | reverse complement strand
GCTCGGCAGGCAAGCGAAAAGAAGTTAAGTATACTTATATCCTGGAAAAAATAAAATGGTGAGCTTGTAATATTTAGTTAGAGAATAAAAGAGAGGATTTGCATTGTTTTTTATAAAAGAAATGGAGCAAAAAGGCGGGATTATTCATAAGCCCTTATAACTTATAAACTTTGAAACTGTTCTAGCTCTTGTGAGGAAATACGTGATAGCGAATAGGAGCAATCTCAGATTTTTAGGATTGCTTTTGTAGAAAAAGATCCAATAAATAAAGGGTGAAGCGAGTTTAGCTAACTTTAAACTTTTGCTCAAGTTGATCCAGGATCTGTTGGGCTTCTTTAAACTGTAGCTCTTCAAAAAAGCTTCTGGCTTCCTGAAACCTGTTACTAATTTCAGTGTACTTTCTTTCCGATAAATTCTTTCTCTTCCCAAGGAACAACTCTAAATTCTTTTTAATGCTTCCCTGGTCAACCCCAAACAACTTCGTAAGTAACTCAGCGTAACGATCATTACATTGAAGCGAATTATTACCACCTAATTTATCAAACACATAATAAATAAGAACAAGCGCTGGATTTGAAAACTGTGCTCTTTTACATTTTTCTAATTGGTCAAACTGCTTGCGTTCATGAATTTCCTTGATTGTTTCAAGTTGAGGAAGAAAAGAATTATAGAAGCCTGGCCAATAAACAAACAGCATTAATGTTGAGAATGTAATCAATGCTGCTAAAAAAATTATTGTTATCTGAGCGCTCTCAAAATGAGCTGAGGTCATAAGAAACAGCAAAGCAGGAAGCCCAAAAAGAAAACTAAAGTGAGTAAGTACAAGTTCAAACCAATACCTGCCTATTACTTTTTGCCTTGTCGAATTTGTACTCCAAAATGGAATGTTGCTTTGGTATAAAGCCTGAGTTGCATTAAATTGTTGAGTAAGACAATTTCTGTCAAAAGCGAAATCAAAGGTTATAAAAGAAAGTATCTTTTGCATTACATTTTTCATCACTTTTCCTTTTTTTAAAGATAGAAAGTTTTTAAAATATGAAAGACGAGGCGAGTGAGATAAAAATTTTATTTGATTTTAATCAACGTTTATTCGTCCTTCAGCTCTCTTTCTAAATCTTCTATTGAAGGTAGTTCTCCCTTTAAATTGTCTGGAATAGCTTCTGTTAATTGATACTCCGCCACTCCTAGCGGAGTGTTTACATTCTTTAGGGCATACTCAACAACTATCTTGTCAGGAGTTTTACATAACAGTATTCCTATGCTTGGTTGGTCAGATGCGTGCCTTAATTGATCGTCTATTACGTTTAAATAAAAATTCAACTTACCTGCAAACTCCGGTTGAAAGTCCGTCACCTTTAGCTCCACAACAATATAACATCTTAGACGAGTATGATAAAACAACAGATCAAGAAAGAAGTCAGAATTACCAACCTGAATTGGATATTGCTTACCTATGTAAGCGAAGCCTTGTCCAAGTTCGAGTAAGAATTTTTGAATTTGGAACACGAGTGCTCGCTCCAGGTCTCTTTCCTGTGCTTCTTTTCCGATTGTCAAGAAATCAAAGACGTAAGGATTTTTAAATGTTTCCCGCGCTAAGTCTGCCATTGGTTGAGCAAGTGTTACATCAAAATTATGTATCGTCTTACCTTGCCTCTGGTATAGTTTAGTTTCTATTTGTGCAACCAACACAGCTCTTGACCAATTCTTTTTTATTGTTTGTTGTACATAAAAAGTAGCCTCTTCGACATCATGACATTTTGAAATAATTTCCCGATTATGACCCCATGGAATTTGTGCCACAAGCTGTGGCACAAATTCAGAGTTTAAAGGATCAATATTATTTTCTCGCAATTGTGCCACAAGTTGTGGCACTCTTTTAAATCCTTCTGCATAGAACAAGTACCACTGGCGGATATAGAAAAGGTTACGCTTTGAAAATCCTTTCATGCCCGGGAAAGCTGTAGTTAGATCATTAGAAAGTTGCTCCATAATTGAGTCACCCCAACTACTTTCTTCTTGTTTCAATATTATCTCCTTTCCTAATTGCCAGTAAAGTAATAGCAGTTCGGTATTTACTTTGATAGCAGCTTTTATTTGAGCTGATTGTATTCTCTTTTTAAGTTCTTCTAACCAGCTCTTGTAGGCTTTATCTTTTGTTATATTAGACATCATTTTGCTTTTATAATTGTTTTGAAGATATTAACTAGGAAAGTGTTTCATTCTCTTTACTAAATGCTTTCATTCCACCTCTACCTTTCCACAACTCCTTCATTTTTTGTCCAGCTTCTTCCGGTGTAATTCGTATGTATTTATAAAAGTCTTTTACACTTTTATGTCCACTGATTTTCATAATCAATTCTACTGGAGTTCCGGCTAAAAATTCGTTTGTACAAAAAGACCGGCGACACGTATGAGAGGTTATCCATTCATACTTAGGCTTCGTTTCAACCACATCCTTGCCGTGCTTTTTATGAGAGAACTTAATTAATTCGACAATGCCTGCCATCCTTGCAATTGTTTTAATATGCTTATTAAAATCGCCGTTAGTTAACACACTAACCTTGTTATCAAACCTGTTTTTTAAAATTTGCAGAGCTTCATCTCGTAGAGGTATTACTACCCAATGTTCTGATTTGTTCTGCTTTTTATAAAGCATATCTTTTCGAACATCATCTTTCATTAGCTCGGAAAAATCAGAGAATCTTAGCCCAGTTAAACATCCTAGAACAAAATCATTACGATAACTGATGAGGTGTGGAGAATTCGACAAGTCAACATTATAAACTGAATGAACTTCATCCATGCTAAGGTAAACTGCATCAACTTCTTCCTCTAAAATTGTCCATCCATCCATATCTATTGGCGCTATAATTTTTTTTCTCATCCGGTTCCTTAAGAAAGTTCGAAACTGTTTAATCGTCTTTCCAATGGTGTTTACTTTTAATCCAACCAAATTGCCCTTCCTTCGTCGTTGCACATATTCGAACATTAAAAAGTCAACGAAGTCCTCATAAAAATTAAGATCAAGTGAATCAAAGGTTATCGGCTTGTTTCGAAATTCCTCAAAAGCTCTCAAATGCTCTTTCATGTTTCGATAAATGCGCGGCATGTCTTTACAAACTTTTTTTTCCTTTGACTTACTGTATTCATCTATCTGATCATATATATTTATGTTGGCTGCTCCCTGTTTATCCAAGTCTACCTTCTGAGTGATTGAAATTTTAAAATCAGGTGTAAAAGTTTTCTTGACAAACTTTCCAATCTCTGGAACCTTCTTTTTAATTCCATAATCAATGATGTCTTCAACAGCTCGCATCATTCGCTTGAGCTCAAAATTTATCTCTTCTGCTGCCCCAAAAACTTCCGGTAACTTATCAGAAACACATTCTTTTTTTTGATTCCAATATTCAGGAGGGATAGCAATTGCTGTATTCAATAAAGTGCGGCTTTCATGACTAAAGCAATATTGAATGTAAATCAAACAAGTTCCATCCTTACGGATGAAACGGCTGTTGCAAACAGGTTTAATAGGAAAATTCATAACGGCTTAATTTTTACTCGATCTTTTACTCGATCAACTATGTGTTTTTAGTGAAATAAGCCTCTATAAAGGTAGGAAGCCGGAGTCAGCGGAAAATGTTATAAGACTTTGAAAATCAAGGAGTAAAAGTAAAGTGGAGTAAAAATAAATAAGGATCACATTTCTGTAATCCTTACTTCAGAGGTCCCGAGCGGATTCGAACCGCTGTGGAAGCTTTTGCAGAGCTCTACCTAGCCACTCGGTCACAGGACCTTTTCTAACCGAGTTGCGAAAATAAGGCAAATGCTTTGAATCAAAAACTGAAAATTGTATACTAAATTAAAATTTAGAGAAAGCTTTTACACGCACTTAAAACATTTCTAATCAACTTTCCTGCAGAAATGAATATCGATAATCGGTTGCAGGATTAAAAGTTTCCTTGATTGTTCTGGCGCTTAACCAGCGATAAAGATTAATCATACTTCCCGCCTTATCATTCGTACCACTAGCACGTCCACCGCCAAAGGGCTGCTGGCCAACTACAGCACCCGTTGGCTTATCATTGATATAAAAATTACCCGCGCTGTGTCTTAATTTTTGAGTTGCCAGTTCAACAGCGGCACGATCTTGCGAAATAATGGCGCCTGTTAAGGCATATGGTGAAGTACTATCAACGAACTGAAGCGCCTCTTCAAATTTGTCAGCGTCATAAGTATAGATCGTTAAAACGGGACCAAATATCTCCTCACACATGGTTGCATAGAGGGGATCATCGGTTTCAATGATGGTAGGTTCTACAAAGTACCCCGTAGTTTTATCGCATTTACCGCCTACAAGTATTTTAGCTTTAGTACCGTCAATATTATCTAAGTAACCTTTTATTTTGTCAAAGCTTTTTTCGTCAATGACAGCACCCATGAAATTGGTGAAGTCTTCAACACTTCCCATTTTCATCGTCTTAACTTCAGCAACCAGTTTGTGCTTGATTTCTTCGGCAAGATTGCTTGGCAGATATGCTCTTGACGCAGCAGAACATTTTTGTCCCTGGTATTCGAATGCTCCACGTGCTAAGGCAGTTACTACTACATCAACGTCTGCGGTTTTATGTGCAACTACAAAATCTTTACCTCCAGTCTCTCCTACGATTCTTGGATAGCCTTTATACTTGTTTATATTTTGGCCAATAGTCTTCCACATGTTGTTAAAAACAGCAGTTGAACCTGTGAAGTGTACCCCCGCAAAATCAGGATGAGAGAAGCACACGTCTCCTAAGACAGCACCTTCGACGTATACCAGGTTTATTACACCATCAGGCAGGCCAGCCTCTTTCATAATTCGCATAAACATTTGGGCGGCATAAACTTGCGAGTCTGCAGGTTTCCAAACAACCACATTTCCACACATAGCAGCGCTTGCAGGAAGATTACCCGCTATTGCGGTAAAATTGAAAGGAGTAACAGCGAGCACAAACCCTTCCAACGCTCTCCACTCTGTCCTATTATGCATTCCCGGACTTGAAATAGGTTGCTGCTTATAGATCTCGGTAAGAAAATAAACATTGAAACGAAGGAAATCAATCAACTCACAAGCACTGTCTATTTCTGCCTGGTAAGCTGTCTTACTTTGGCCTAACATCGTTGTGCCATTCATATGAGCACGGTATTTTGTTGCGATTAAGTCGGCGGCTTTAAGAAAAATATGAGCTCTTGTTTCCCAACTAGTGTTACTCCAAGTTTCTTTTACTTTTAATGCAGCATCGATCGCCTGCTTTACGTGCTGCTCATCACCAAAATGAAAAAAGCCTAAAGTATGGGCTCTTTCATGTGGGGGATGAAGAGATCTTTTATTGTTCGTGCGCACCTCCTCCGCTCCTATGTACATCGGGATGTCAATCTCTTCTTTTTTTAATTCAGCCAAAACACGTTTTAATGTCGCTCTTTCCATGCTTCCGGGTGCATAATTTAAAACCGGTTCATTTGCTGGTATTGGGTAGCTAAAATATCCTAAGCTCATGTTTCTTAATTTAGTTGCGAAGGTACAAAATAGCCTCCCACTAAGGAATGGACTGAAACAAATGAAGTACGAAAAACGATTGCAATTTTTGGCTAAATACAAAATCTCCCTGCTTTCCTTCCAACCTTCCAATGTGTTCTATTTTAACACATTTCAAATATTTATTGAACAAGCAGCACAACTCTATTGGTCTTTGCTTGCGTCGCAGTACGTTCATCTGAAACAATTCTATTCAGCTCTTTCAACGATTGCTCATTCAACGGGCAAAAAAAAATGCATCCCTTTTACGGAATGCATTTAAAAAACGTTCAAACCTCTTGTCTATTTCTCTAAAGGACTTTTCTTACCTGCCAACAGTTTTTCAACTGTTGCCTCTAACCTACGGTTCCTGGTATCTTGTCTTTTCGCGCCTTCAATCCATTCAACAAATTCCTTCTGGTTATTTACCGAAAGGTTTTGAAAGAATTCTCTTGCTTTTTTGTGCGCAGTAAAAATCTTTTCTAACTCTGCCGGCGGAACTACAAGCTTCTTGTCAAAATCCACTCCTTTTAATTCTACTTTCTTTGTTTCGACTAATCTTTCTACTTGTGCGGGAACTGGTTTTACCGGCTCAGTTTTTTCAAATCTTAAGGCACTCCAAACGTGGTCTAGTGTTACCTCACACACGCTTACAAAATTGTTGCTTGATAATATTTCCCAATTGCAATCCCGGTTCAAATCACTGGCAATTTTACTTGCCGTTTTAGGATAAGCTACCCAAAGTTTGCTTTCTTTATTCAAAATCGGTAAAACGTCCTTCATAATGCCATTTAACTGGCTGCCATTGATAGCAAAAACGAGCGCAAAATCTATCTTTTTTATCTTTAAAAGTGGAGTCACATTTTTGGAATAAGATAACTTGATGAATTGCTTTTCAATTGAAGAAGGAAGACCTTGAATAAGAAAATTTTTTTCGTTGGAGATTTCTAATTTTTCGAACACAGTTTGTTGACACATGCCTCAAAAAGATTTAAGGTTTATCGAAATGAGCTGCGAAGGTAAAAAAAAGAAGCTTATAATAAAAGAAAAGTCGTTTCAATTTAGCTATTGAAACGACTTTTGGAATAAAAAGACAAGAATTTCTATCTGGACGCCATCGGTTTGTAGTATTTCAATGCCTCCGGCATTTGCTCCTGTAGCTTTTGAATTCGTGTTTGTTCTGCAGGGTGAGTACTTAAAAACTCAGGCGGCTTTTGTTGCCCATTACCCATCGCCTCCATTCTTTGCCACAAAGGAACTGCCTCACGAGGATTGTATCCGGCTAATGCAGTGTATATTAAGCCATATCTATCAGCCTCAAGTTCTTGTTTTCTGCTGTGGGGCAATATCGCTCCAACTGAGCTTCCCAAACCGTATGCTTGCATAAACATATTTTGAGTTTCCGCTGGTTTATTTGCAAGTGCAACTGATAGTGCTACACCTCCTAACTGCTGTACCAAACCTTGACTCATACGCTCCGAACCGTGCTTCAACACCGCGTGTGCTACTTCATGTCCCACAACAACTGCCAGCGCAGCTTCGTTTTGAGAGACAGGCAAAATACCAGTGTACACTACTATTTTTCCTCCAGGCATACACCATGCGTTCACCTGGTTACTGTTTACGAGGTTATACTCCCATTGATAATTTTGCAACTCGTTCGCAATACCTTTTCCGCGGTAAAAGCTTGTAACAGCAGAAGCAATTCTACTACCTACTCTTTTAACCATCTCCGCATCTTTACTCTGGGTAGATGATACTACTTTATTCTCCGATAAAAATTGTTTGTATTCTGTCACAGCCATTTGCTGCATTTGCTCGTCGGACACAAGTGATAATTGACTTCGCCCTGTAATAGCATTTGTTGTGCACGCCACTACAAGCATCATTACCAGGATACTTAATAAAAATAATTTGTTTTTCATACTCTTTTTTTCGTAGCTATAAACAATAATAATACCAAGAGAAAAAAAGAGTCACAACGAGTTGATAAACAGTAACAACAGCAAGAGGGAAAATAGATAGCAGGAAGATGGAGAGCCCTTAATCCAAGTCTTTTCTTTTACTTCTTCTCCGGTCACGGTGCTTTAAGATAGGCACTTTACTTTCGGTTCCTTTGAGAATACGATTGATATTTTTCTGGTGAGTTAAGATCACCATTAGCGCAACCGAAATTGCAAAAATTCTGTACAAAGGTTCCTGCTCATTCCAAATAAAAAGTATAAAGACGGCAAAAGCGACGCTTGCAAGAATGGAGCTTAAAGAGACAAATCTTGTTAAGAACAATACTAAGAGAAAAACCCCCACACAACAAACGGCAACAATAGGCTGCAATGCTATAATCATCCCGAACAAAGTCGCTACTCCTTTACCTCCCTTGAAGTGAGCGAAGATGGGGAAGATGTGCCCCAGGATAGCGGCAAGGCCTAAACCAACCATAAAGTTAGTTTTTGCAAAAGGATGAGACATATAGGGAGTAAGAACCACCAAGGAAGTAGCAACAACACCTTTTAAAACGTCAACGATCATTACAAGTGTTCCCCAGCGAGCGCCCAGTATTCTGTAAGTATTTGTAGCGCCTGCATTACCGCTACCGTAGTCTCTTATATCCACGTCAAAAAAATGTTTGCTAACCCAGACAGACGTGGGAACAGAGCCAATTAAGTATGCTAATATGATAAGTAAAAATTCAGTCATCGATTTAGACAAAAAATATTAGAGGAAGCAAATTTATAGAATGAAGGGGAACTTAGTTTTAATTTGTTGGGTGGCGAAGCAATATGCAAATCCATTTATTCCTTTCTACAGTTGATACATATTCAAATCTCCTTCCAACAAAAGCGCCAACAATATCATCTTCATCTTCTTTCAGCAGACCGCTCAATAATATATTTCCATGGCGATTAATACTGGCACTTAGATAATCTATATTAGCAAGAATTACATTTTTATTGATATTAGTCAAAATGATATCAAATTTGTCCTTACTGCTAAAGTGGTCAGCTTTCTCGATTAGAATGTTTTTGCAACTATTTTTTTCTATGTTTTCGCTCGCATTCTCGATACTCCAATCGTCAATATCAACAGCCCACACATAACTACTTCCGAGCTTTTCCGCCAGTATTGCTAAAACGCCTGTACCTGTTCCAAAGTCTGCAACACTTTTATCTTTAAAATCAAGCTTGCTCATTTCGCTAATCATCATATAAGTAGTTGCATGATGCCCGGTGCCAAAACTCATTTTAGGCGTAATTACAATCTCGTGCTTTTTATTAGTAAAGGGTTGATGGAAGTCCGCCCTGACTGCACAAAAGTCATCCACGATAACAGGGTCGAAGTTACTCTCCCATAAAGCATTCCAATTTTGTGCAGCAATTACCGTTTGCGAATATTTTAGGTGGTAAACAGAAAGAACCTCTTCAAGAACAGACGGATTAAAGTTCTTTTCTTCTATAAAACAAATCAACTCAGACTCCTTTTCTTCAAATGCATCAAAATCATTCATTGATAATTGTGCAATTAATTGCTCTCTAACCTGTTCATCCTTTACTTCAATAGTTATTTGAATTGTTTCACTCATTATTTCAAAAGTATTACTATCCTCTAAACTTTAATTTGAACCGAGCAATTTTGATACATATTAAAATTTCAACAGGCTATGAGGTCTGCATAAAAAGGCATTTATGATTCGGCACAGTTTTAACTTTTTTAGCATAGAAATGTTTTTTCACCACACTATTTCTATTTTTATAAAAAATAAGTTAGGCTGAAGAGGCTGTTGGGTTATGGCATATTTGAAGGACTACTACAAAATTTTAGAGGTTAGCCCAACTGCTACTCATGCAGACATTAAGAAATCTTATCGAAGACTTGCACTGCAATATCACCCCGATAAGAATTTCGGTAATCAATTGTTTGAGGCCAAGTTTAAGGACATTACAGAAGCGTACAAAGTGCTCTCGGATGTAAGGCAACGCGACGAATACAACAGGAGTCGAAATCAGTATTCTCAACCCGAAAAAAAGAAGACAGAGACGCATACAACTCCACAAACCATCCTGAACCAAACGATTGATTTTAGAAAAAAGATTGCTGTACTTGATCCGGACAGAATGAATAAGACCGCCCTATTTCAGCAAATAGAACATATTCTTTCGCGCCACAACATAACAATACTTCAGCGAAATAATGATCCGAAATTGAATAAAAGGATAATTGAGGAAATCATGTATTGCTCCCGGTTCCTGCCCTTTCCGCATGTAGAGAGAATTTGTTTTCAGCTAACATCTATAGCCGGTACCGACAACCAGACGTACCGGAAAATTTATAATTTTTCCCGTGAAGTAAGAATGCAAACTGTCTGGAGCAGGTACAAAGTTCTTGTAGCCGTTTTGCTGGCAATCATCCTTTGCTTTACAATTTATTTTGCCAGCACCATTTAGAAGGCTAAAGAGCGTTTCCGGCCCGTTCCAACCCTTAAACGAAAACAGTAACTTTATTCAAATTATGCTTTCAATTCCCCTTCATATTAAGGCCGTTTCTTTTGCCAGCTTATTGCTTCCCGTCAACTATTACATACCTGAGTAGCGTCTTATTCTTTACCATGATCTCTCTCTCTACTCATTTACTCTAAAGATCTGTATGAAGAATATTAAGTTAATAGAAGTTCCTTCTGAAATCGGTGCCGGCACTCGTGGCGCCAGCCTCGGAGTTGATGCTATCAAAATTGCTGCACTTGATTTTATGAGCAACTTTTTTGTGCACTTCCCCTCGGAAAAAATTCAGACGGAAAACAATATTCTATTCGAACCAATTTCCTCGCCTTATGCAAAGCGCGTCCGGGGAATATGCACCATGTATGAGCGGGTGAGCAAATCTGTCTTCAACACCATTAAGAATAGTTTTTTTCCGGTAGTGCTTAGTGGCGACCATAGCACGTCGGGTGCAACCATTGCAGGAATAAAGATGGCAAAACCTGCAGCAAGAATTGGTGTGATATGGATAGATGCACACGCCGATTTACACACCCCTTATACTACTCCGTCGGGCAACATGCATGGGATGGCGCTGGCGACAGCATTGGCTGAGGATAACATTGAAAAAAGTGTTCATGAGCTGGATAAGGAAACAGAAAAGTATTGGCGACACCTTCAGAACCTCGGTGGTATTTCGCCAAAAATTCTGGGAGAAGACATTGTGTTTATCTCGTTGCGCGACTTTGAGCGTGAAGAAAAGTCGCTGATAGAAAAACATGGAATGAAGGTGATCACAACCGCCGAGGTGCGTCGTAAAGGACCGGAAAATATTGTACGATCTGTCATTCGATATTTAAGTGATTGCACCGATATATACATCAGCTTTGACGTCGACAGCCTTGACTCCTCAATCTCGAAAGGAACCGGGACACCGGTTAGCAATGGCCTGCGCGAAAGAGAGGTTGAGGATCTTATAAGCAAGTTTATGCAAAACCGCAAAATCTGCTGCTTCGAAATCACCGAGGTAAATCCAACCTTAGACAAGGAAAATCTGATGGCAGAAATTGCCTTTAATATCTTACAGCGAAGTGTGAATGTTTTGATGATGAATTAAGAGAAACAGGAACATTTCTGTTCCAGCAATTAAGCCAGATTAAACTTTCGTTGCGTCGCACTCTTGTAGCTTAGCAACTTTCATCAACAGCTGTCTTACATCGATTAATCCCTTTACTTATTTGTATCCGTGTCTTTTTGTTCACTGCTTTTTTCGTCTGTTTCACCAGGATCTTCGTCAGTACTATCTTCCTCAAAAAAATTATCTTCAGTATCAATTGAAACCGAAGTACCGCTTTCGTTTAAGATGAACTCGCCATCCTGGTTATCTGCTAAACCTTTGTTTTTATCCTTATCCATATAGATCTTTTTTGTGTTCAATCGCAATTTCTACGCCATCGATTTGTGATCATTTTCATCGCTGATACCAAAAGTAAGCCTCACTCCTTCTTCAAAGCTTACAGGCGAATAGCCCAACTCGCGTTGTGCCTTTTCTGTTTTTAACCCAGACCTTTTTGCTCTTCTAACCGGCTCCGGAAATGTTTCAGCAGTTACCTCCTCTATTAGTGATAAATCTAATTGTAAGACTTTAGCTGTTTTTATTGCCATTTCGTACGGAGACAAAATATCTTTTCCAGCAAGATTAAAAACCCCTGTGGCCTCTTTGTCAATGATTGTTGCTATCCCTTTGCAAATGTCTTCTGCATAGGTAGGTGTCCGCTTTTGGTCTCCGACTACTTTGATCCGCTTTTGCTGTTGAAGGTTTGCTTTCACCCAATGCAAAAATGATGGCCTCATTCCAGCTTCCGCTGCCCCGTAAATAAATACAGGTCGTACAATGGTAAATTTCTTTCCGCTTTCAATTACCAATCTTTCGGCAATTAATTTACTTTCTCCGTAAAAATTTAGCGGCCCTGTTTCAGCATCTTCAGCATGAGGACCGTTTTCTCCAAAAATGAAATCAGTAGATATATAAATGAAGTGAACGCCCGCTGCATTAAGCAGGTGTTTGGTTGCTTGTACATTTACATCAAGGCAATACTTTTTGTCGTTTTCGCACTCGTCAGGCTTACTTAAAGCCGCGTTGTGGATAATTACATCAAAAGAATGTTTTAGTAACATTTGGTCAACTGATGTTTTATCACAGAGGTCTACTTCTTCATAGTGCGAGTGATTAAAGTCGTGAATTCGGCAAGGCCCTTTGCCGCTAGCTACTACATTAAACTCGCCGTTATTTAAAAACCTTGTCAGGTGCTGTCCTAGAAAACCATTAGCCCCGGTGATCAATACTTTTTTCATATTTACAAAATCAGCCAAAAATACTCTTAAAGTAAGACGATTAATTGTTCTCTCTAAGTTCGGGCGAAACGAAGTACTTCCACATGAGACAGCTTTAAGTCATGCTGCTTGATGGTGCAAATGATGAAAGATCTGCCGTAATTTTTTTTCCGAACTGCCTAGTCCAAAGAGCTAAAAACCTTTGGAAAACAATTAAAGCCTTCCTTAATAACTCTAGAACAGATCCAATTCCGTTCGTGATAAATGTTACAATTCGACCTACAAAAGACCGCCAAAGTTCTCGTTTAGTTGTAATTGCTTAATTTCGCGCTTCGTGTGTAAAAACACGTCTTTTTTTTCATACTGCTTATAAGAAAATTAAAAGAACCTATAGCTTATCATGGCGACAAAAGTTACAAAAATAGGTGTTCTTACATCGGGAGGAGACAGCCCCGGAATGAACGCAGCAATAAGGGCGGTGGTTAGAACGGGTATATATCACGAACTGGAAGTATATGGGGTGATGAGAGGGTATAGCGGGATGATTGATGATGATATTTTTAGAATGGAAAGCAGAAGTGTCGCTAATATTATTCAACGCGGCGGTACGATATTAAAATGTGCACGTAGCGATGAATTTAGAGAACCAGCGGGTCGTGCTAAAGCTTACGAAAATTTAAAGAAAAGAGGCATTGATGCCTTAGTTGTTATAGGAGGGGATGGCAGCTTTAAAGGAGCACAAAAATTTAGCAACGAATTCGATATCCCTTGTATAGGTTTACCCGGAACAATTGATAAAGATATTGCAGGTACTGACTTTACCATCGGCTTTGATACCGCGGTAAATACGGCTGTAGAGGCAATAGATAAAATAAGAGATACCGCTGATGCACATGACCGTTTGTTTGTAGTAGAAGTAATGGGTCGTGACGCAGGCTATATCGCACTACACAGCGGTATAGCAACAGGTGCAGAAAACATACTCATCCCAGAAACTAAAACAAACATTGACGAGCTAATTGCGTCTCTTGGCGAAAAAGAAAAAAGAAGAAAACTGGTTAACCTGGTTGTCGTGGCTGAGGGGGATGAATTTGGAGGTGGAAATGAAATAGCCCGTATTGTGAAAAAGCGTTTGCCAAATATCGATACCCGGGTGTGTATTCTTGGACACATTCAACGTGGAGGAGCACCTACATGTCTCGACAGGCTCATTGCCAGCCGCATGGGCTATCATGCAGTCGAAAGCCTAATGCAGGGCCGGTATAACGTAATGGTGGGAATAGTAAATAATAAGCTCCATTATACTCCGCTTGATCATGCTATAAAAGCAAAACAAAAATTAAGTAACCAGTGGCTCAAAATCGTAAAAATCTTAGCCAGCTAATGATGAGGGAACAATTCTTGTTCCTTAAAAATTGCTGCCATAAATAATTAACATCCTTAACACAATACCCAGAATATGTTACAAGAAACTGAAACAAGCTGTAAGCAAATGGAAAGCCGTGCTTTAATGGAAAAAATGACCCACAGAACTAAAATTGTAGCGACTGTAGGACCTGCTTGTGATACTTACGACAAACTACTTGAACTTGTACATGCAGGTGTAAACGTTTTTAGGCTGAACTTTTCTCATGGCAGCCATGAGGACAAAGCGCAGATTATTCAACATATTAGAAACTTAAATGAAGCGGAGTGTCTTAATATTTCGATCCTTGGCGATTTGCAGGGTCCTAAGTTAAGAGTGGGTGAAATAGCGAATAATGCGTTGAAAGTGGAGGCTGGAGATATCCTGACTTTTACAAATGAAAAATGCGTAGGAACCTTAGAAAGAATATATGTCTCATATCCGAATCTTGCAGGAGATGTAAAAATCGGAAATATTATTTTGATTGATGATGGCAAACTTGAAGTAAGGGTTGCCGACATTTTATCGAACGGAGACGTAAAAGTTGAGGTAACATTGGGAGGTGTACTATCTTCTAAAAAAGGTATCAATCTTCCTGATACAAAAATCTCTCTGCCTGCATTAACCGACAAAGATTTAGAAGACCTTGATTTTATTATAGAGCAGGAGCTAGACTGGGTTGCATTGTCTTTTGTAAGAAGCGTAAATGACATTAGTATTCTTCGCGACAAATTAAATGCAAAAGAAAGCAAGTCTAAAATCATCGCTAAAATTGAAAAACCTGAGGCCGTTGCTAACATTCGTGATATTATTAATGCCAGCGATGCTATAATGGTCGCACGTGGGGATTTGGGAGTTGAGATGCCGGTTGAAAAGGTTCCGATGATCCAAAAAAGTATCATCAGGAAATGCTTACATAGGGCAAAACCAGTTATCGTAGCTACCCAGATGATGGAAAGCATGATCGACAGGGTGAAGCCAAACAGAAGTGAGATTACAGACGTAGCAAACGCTGTATTGGAAGGCACAGATGCTGTAATGTTAAGTGGTGAAACTGCTACAGGTCAGCATCCTGCGTTAGTGGTACAAACTATGGTAAAGATCATCGCAGAAGTAGAAAAAGAATATCGTTATAATCGTGAGGAAGACTTGAAGCCCCAAGGACATTCGCCTTCATTCTTAAGCGACGCCATCTGTTACAACGCTTGTAAAATAGCACGCGATGTAAACGCCGATGCAGTTATAGGAATGACTAAAAGCGGTTACACCGGATTTGTACTTAGTAGCTATCGACCAAAATCGCCTCTTTTTATCTTTTCGAAAGAAAAATCGTTAATCAATCAATTAAGTTTAAGCTGGGGTGTAAGGGCATTTTACTACACTGAAGAAGAAAGCTTGGATTCAATCATCGAAGACCAGATAAACATCCTAAAAGATAAAGGCCACATTAAATCCGGAGATACTGTAGTCAATACCGGAAGCACGCCTGTTCAACTTCACTTACCAACGAATATTCTGAAGCTTACAAAAGTTGAATAATTGATAAGCAAACTTTTGAAAATCCCCAATAGCAAAAACTTTGGGGATTTTTGTTTTAACTGGATTTACCTGTCAAATGTTTCAAAGTAAGCCTTTCAATGTTTTGAATACTGTTTTCCGCTGGGCGCTAAAACATTCAAACTAACTCCTTCTACCAATAAAAATTATTTATGAAATTAATCATTTACCTCCTTCTGTTTATTGTGCCTGTTTCAACTTTTAGCCAAAACGCTGACAGTATTTGGATGAAACAGAACTACAACAAAATAGAGCAATACATTCCAATGCGGGATGGAGTAAGACTTTTTACTTCTATCTACATACCCAAAGACACTGTTGAAAAGCACCCGATCCTCTTCACAAGAACTCCGTATAGTTGTGCGCCTTATGGTTCGAACCAATTCAGGCCTTTTTGGCAAACATTCTACAAAGAGTATATCAAAGAAAAATACATCATGGTTATCCAGGACGTGAGGGGCCGTTGGATGAGTGAAGGAACATTTATGGATGTACGTCCATTCAACCGGGACAAAAATGGCAGTAAACAAATTGATGAGGCAAGTGATACTTACGACGCCATCGATTGGATGGTGAAGAACCTGCATGGCAACAACGGCAATGTAGGCGTTTTCGGAATTTCGTACCCCGGTTTTTACTCGACAATGGCTGCGCTTAGCAATCATCCCGCATTAAAAGCAGTAAGCCCACAGGCACCGGTAACAGACTGGTTTGCTGGTGATGACTTTCATCACAACGGAGCTTTTATGATGATGGATGCGTTTTCTTTTTACTCGTCATTTGGACGGCCGCGCCCAAAGCCAACTACAGTAGCACCAGGGAGAGTAGATTTTTTCACTAAAGACAATTATGAATTTTATTTGAGAAACGCCACGCTGAGCAATCTTACAAAGAGATACATGGGCGATAGTATTCTTTTTTGGAAAGACCTCATGAATCATTCAAACTACGATAGCTGGTGGCAAGCAAGAAACGTAAGAAATTTTATTGAAAATATACAGCCTGCTACACTTGTTGTTGGAGGTCTGTTTGATGCGGAAGACTGCTTCGGCGCATGGAACACTTATAAAGCGATCGAGACCAAAAGTCCTTCAACCAATAACAGGTTGGTAATGGGGCCGTGGTTTCATGGAGGCTGGGTAAGGTCTGACGGAAGCAGGCTTGGTAATGTGCAGTTTGGTAGCAAAACAAGCGAGTGGTACCAAAAGAATATTGAACTGCCCTTTTTCAATTTTTACCTGAAAGGGAAAGGAACTGCTGAAAACATCGCAGAGGCAAGTATTTTTTTCACCGGAGAAAATCAATGGCATCAATTGAAGCAATGGCCGCCAGCAGAGGTAACACAAAAAGAACTGTATTTATCAAAAGATAAAAAGCTAACGTGGGAAATGCCTGCTCAAATGGCTACTCAACAAAGACCAAAAGATGAATACACTTTCACTGAATATGTGAGTGATCCTTCTACACCCGTACCCTATACTGAAGATGTGCACGAGGAAAGAACGCGGGAATATATGTCGGATGACCAACGTTTTGCAAGTCGTCGCCCTGATGTGGTCACTTTTACTTCTGACGTTCTAACAAAAGATATAACAATAGCAGGCCCTGTTATCGCCGATTTAATGATCAGTACAACCAGCACCGATGCAGATTTTGTAGTGAAGGTTATTGATGTTTTTCCTGACAATTTTCAATATAGCGATACGGATATGTACATCATGAACGGTTATCAGATGCTAGTGCGCGGAGAAGTAATGAGAGGCAAGTTTCGTAACAGCCTGGAGAAACCTGAACCGTTTGTACCAAAGAAAATAACCGGTGTAAACTTTACCCTTCCTGATGTTGCCCATACTTTTAAGCCGGGGCATAAAATTATGGTGCAGATCCAAAGCTCGTGGTTTCCATTAGTAGATAGGAACCCTCAAAAATTCGTCGATATCTACCACGCGAAGGAAGATGATTTCCAAAAGGCTTCTATCAAAGTTTATCACAATGGTTCTATGAATAGCAAAATAATTCTCCCGGTCCTAAACCAATAGAACTAGTCACATGAAAAAAAGCCGAAAATTGTTTAGTTGTTAACTACTCAATTTTCGGCTCTTCTCTTAATGTTTCCTGCCAACTAACTATCTACCACTTTTAGCAACATGAACATTCAATTCAGATATAAACTCAGTTTCGTTTATTAATTGTTCTAGTGGAATGTGCATTCTATAACGCCAATAATGGTTTGGATCTGCCGGAATATTTATTCTTTCTTCATGCGGATTTTCTCTTCTTAATTGGGCACTTATTCCCAAAAGATCTTGTAATTGGAAGATGCTCCACATAGCCGGTGAATACAAGTGCTGCAATAATATTATCCTGTTGATCCAAGGCTCGCAGAAGTAAGGTGCAGTTCCCCATTGGCCAAGTTGGCTATTAAAGAAACGTTGTGTTGCAGCCCTGTCTTCTTCCCACCAGCCTCTGATCGTGCTCATATCGTGGGTTGAAGGTGTAACCACGCTTAGGTAAGGAGCATCATTGGGATGGAAAAATTCACGGGTAGGATCCTTTGGCATTCTTTGGATCTCGAGACTGAGGATAGCAAGATCTTTCATTACCCCGGGCACGCATGCCGGAACCATTCCCAGGTCCTCACCACAGATTAACATATTAGTACTACGCTTCAATTCAGGAAGTTTCATCAGGGCTTCTTTTTCCCAATGATTATCCTGGCGGCGGAAGAAATAGTTCACATACAACTCATACAAATGATGCTTCGAATGCCCGTCTAACTGCTGGTAAGAAAGTGTGTCGAACATAGCAATTCTGAAGTGGAATTGTTGCTGGTCTGACCCTTCAGCTTCAAATAGAATTACACTACTAATAAGGTTGAATAACCCTTGCTTCAAATTCTGATTTTGCTCAGTGTCTTCTTGCGACGCAAAGTAAGCCTCCACTTTTCTCTGTGTTTCGAAGCCTGGTTTAAGAATATAACTACCGGCTGAAGTAGGTTCCAGAAATTGTGTTATTGCAAGCTGCACTTCGCCCGCAAGAAAATGATTTAGAATTGCCTCATTAATAAAAGGAGTGCAAAATCTTTCGTAGTTAAACTGAATTCCTCTGCTAGTAAATTCGTTAATGTGAATGGGAACTGCCGGAACAAAATGCCCCATTATTCCTTCCACTGCATTCATTGGAATACTCCAAATTCGAAAAAAGCCGAGAATATGGTCTATTCTAAACGCATCGAAATAATAGCTCATTTGCTTGAAGCGTTTTTTCCACCAGCTGAAACCATCTTCGCGCATCCGTTGCCAGTTATAGGTTGGGAAACCCCAATTCTGCCCCTTCACCGCAAAATCATCAGGTGGTGCTCCGGCTTGCATATCCATGTAAAATAGATCAGGCTGTTGCCACGCGTCACAACTGTTACGATAGATGCCAATTGGTATGTCGCCTTTTACGATAATCCCATTCTGGTGGGCATAGTTTGTCGCATCATTCAGTTGAAGATGCAAATGATACTGAACGTAATAATAAACGCTGATTTGTTCGTCGGCCTCCAAGGGAGCACCTGCCAACTCGTTGATCTGCTCTAAGTCAAATTTTTGATTTGATTTCCATTGGTTGAAATCAGCGGTTTTATTCTGTTCTCGAAAATATGAGAAGGCTGCATAAGGAACTAACCAATGAGAATTTTCTGCAAAGAAGTCGTTGAAGTCAGGGCTTTTAAAGGTTAGCTCCTTTTGAGAAGGAAAAACCTGTTTTATCAAATCCCATTTCAAACGCATGACCTCCACGTAGTCGACGTCGGTCTTGTTATTTAATTCAGCCCGACTATCTTCTAATGCCGTTAGTAATGCCTGGTTTTCCTTGTTTACAATCGCTGGCAGATGAAGGTATAGTGGATGTAAAGCAAAAGCGGAAATGGCGGCGTACGGGTAACTGTCTTTGAAAGTATGCGTAGCAGTAGTGTCATTTACAGGAAGAAGTTGAACAAGCTTTAAACCAACTTGTTTTGCCCAATCAACCATCAGCTTTAAGTCAGGAAACTCCCCTACTCCAAAGCCATTTGCACTTCTTAAACTAAATACGGGGATAGCTACCCCTGCACCTTTAAAGCC
This sequence comes from Segetibacter aerophilus, assembly GCF_007991655.1. Lineage (GTDB taxonomy): Bacteria > Bacteroidota > Bacteroidia > Chitinophagales > Chitinophagaceae > Segetibacter > Segetibacter aerophilus. Next base: position 67,176 of record NZ_BJYT01000019.1, on the reverse strand, counting down.
GTTATTTGATATAGCGGCAAAACCATCAGAAACAACGGTTAGTTTATCAGATGCTCCATCATAAATCACCCTGTTGTTACCACTTTCAAATTCAAGAAAAGTTTCAGTATTAGTGTCGTAAACTCCGTACTTATAATTAAAAGGAAAAACTGCTTCTGACAAATCCAAAGAAATGGAGTGCCATACATCTCCCTGCTTTCTTGAAAGTAGCAGAGGCTTTTCTACGTCCCACTCTCCTAGTTCTGCAACCGAACCCACCATGCATAAAGCATGGCCTTTTGAGAGTAGTGGCGCTTTAGCTCTAAAAATATGCGTTACTTTTTCCGGTACACTGGCTTCTACCCCGGTAAAGTTTTCTTTTAGCAGAACCTCCTGAAACGGCTCTGTATAGTAAGTATTTTCAATTAAAGAAGATGGGTTCCAGGAGTCAATTAAGAGGAGTTCCTGCGCTTTAAAAACGCCGGAACTAATCACCTTATCTGTGCCCCATTCAATAGTAGTTGTGCCGTCACCGTTCTTTAGTATGTAGTTATATTGGACATCATGACTCAATGGTTGTTCTTCGGGAATTTCTAGCGTACCAAACCAATAATTTTCGTTTAAGTAGCTAAGTGGATAGGCACTTTCAACATTGTTATTACCTAATAGAGGATGATTCCCTGAAACAAAAAGAGCTTGGCCAATAACAGTTTGAAATTTTATCTGGAAGGTTATCTTCTGTAAAGTTGATTTTGTTTCATTAGAAATATTCTCGGGTACTTCGTTAGTAGCTACTGCAGCAGCTTGCGGTTCAGCGTGAGTTGCTTCGACCTGCAAATTTTCTATTCTATCCTCAATTACTTCTTTCCCCCTGTTATCCTCGACGGGCTGATTTACCGGTCTCGGTTGATTGACTGCTTTCTTTTGCTTTTGCGCTTGCTCACCAGAATCTGCCAGTTCTTTGAAACCCGACTTCTTTGGCGCGGCTTTTTTGATTTTTGCAGGCTGTGGTGCTGCCGCTTCTACTTTGTTTTCTATCGCTTTTTTAGCAGCCGTCTTTTTAATGACTGCTTTAGAAGGAGCTGTTTTTTTTGCTTTTGCTGGCTCTTCAGCAACCTTTTTCTTTGCAGCCTTTTTACCTGGCGCAGAACCCTTGCTTTCGCTACTATTGTTCACAGAGTCTTCTCCCGAAGAAGCATCTTCTTGTGCAGAAAAATTTTCTTTATCCAACAATGATATATCGTTCATTAGGCTTGATTGATTAATTAGCCGCGAAAATAAATAAAACGGGCCAAAGGTGTTCCAATTACATTAAGCATATTTCTAATGCTTTTCAGGTAAGAGAGTAATTAGTTTTCCTCTGCATGGATGATGGATGACTTCGACAGTATTACAAATAAAAAGAGCCCGTCAGTGAAGACAAGCTCATTTAAATATTTTAAGGATTTAGAATTTTATGCTACTTTTTTTGCAATAACTGATCGAGCTGCATAAGACTTATCGGGGCTGTAAAGGAACAAGCAACTGCCATTTTTAATTTTTTCAATAATTGGCTTATAAAGGTTTTCAGGAAGAGCCGGACATCCCAAACTACGGCCTATGAAACCCTGCATTTTAATTGCACTCTCGCTAACATACGGAGCAGCGTGCATTACGATAGCCCTGCTATTTGCGTTGTCGTTAATGCCTCTTTCCTGGCCAAGTAAATGAAGTGAAAATCCATGTTTACCAATATATGTACCACCGGTCACATAAAGACCTAAGCTACTTTTATTGCTTTCAGGCTCGTTAGAAAACTGGCTTGCCATTTCTTTTCCTGAATTTCTTCCATGAGCAACATACGTATTAAAAACAACCTCTTTCTTTTTCAAATCAATAATAAAAAGGCGTTTTCTGCTGGATGGCAGACTAAAATCAACAATTGATATCAAATTACTATTGTCAAGTTTTCCTGCAGAAAGCAAGTGATTGTAACCTCTCATCGCAAAATCAAAAGCATTGCGAGACAAATTCATTCGGTTTAACTGTAAACTGTCATAAAGAGATGTATTGTTTTTAACCGCAACGTCACCTTCTGTAAGCGTGCTTGCCACTACTGTATCAACCGGGCCCGAAACCACAGGAATGGTATCGAAAGGTTTGTTAGTTGCATACACGAATAGAAAATTGATAACCAGAGCAGCAGCTAAAAAAACATACAATTTCTTTCGCATAGACATTTAATGTTACGTGGTTAAATATATTTAATAAAATTTAAAAAGTAGGGAACGGATTGTACCAGACATGGTACTTATTGCTGTAAAGCAGGTGCAAGATAACCCACCAGAAGCATCTGAACAAAGAAAGCCCGGACAGTTATGTATTATTTAACTAACTTAAGGAAAACAGCACTAAAAGTTAAACACTAATTCTTCAACTAGTTCATCTATAACTCTTTAGTCCCAAAACTGGAATCATACTTTTTTGATAAGTTACCGAAAGGAGCTTAGCCCAACTGCTATTTCTGGAAGTCATATTGCTACAGTTTTTTTTGATACTTCTTTTCCAGCTTTTACTGCTCGCTTTAAACCGCACTAGTTCACAAAAGTATCCGTTGCTCTCTAAAACATTCTTCCTCAGGTACCTTACCCTATCTTTTAACAAACCATGTTTCTTTTTCGGCAAGCTATTTTCTTACGCTAGGTCAAAACCAACAATCGGTTAAACATTTTAAAAACAAACACCATGAAAAAAACTCTTCTCCCCTTCTTGCTAATCTTACTAATGCCCCTATCCTACTCCTGCGGCACTTTGAGTTCTTTGGGATATAAACTAAACGAAGCTGATGCGGCATCAGCAATTCGGCAGATGTTAGACTTAGGTACAAGGGAAAATCTCTCAAGTGCTTTTAGCAAAGAAACCATTCTTTCGACTCTTTTTCCTGAGTCGGTGAGCAAGACTTTAAACACTATAAATACACTGGGATTAACCAGTGAGGTTGATAGGTTTACAACAACTTTAAGTACAGCCGCCCAAAAATCTGCCACTGCTGCCGCACCTATTTTCGTTAATAGTATCAACAACCTTACGTTTACTGACGCTATCAGAATTATTAAAAATGGCGGTACTTCTGCGACAGACTATTTAAGAAGTTCTGCCGGTAGCAACCTCAGACAATCGATCAAGCCGGTTATGCAGGCGGCATTGGATGAATACAAGATAAATGAACAGTGGAACGATATTATTAAGCCCGTAAGAGCACTGGCTGGAAATAAATTAAACCTTGACCTGGCCACCCTTATGGCTGGCGCTGTAAGTGAAGCAATGTTTCGTAAAATAGCAGAGAAAGAGGTGCAGGTAAGAAGTGATGCGTCTGCAAGAAGTACGACACTTCTACAAAATGTTTTCTCGAAGAACTGGAACCAGCAATAGTCACCAGATCAAAATAAAATTCTCTCAAAAAGTAAGAGCAAAGTGAATAGTGAGTACTATTTATTTTGCTCTTACTGTTTTTACGTCCTTTCTGAAATACAAGCTAAAAAGGTTCAAACCATTTCTTGCCTTCTACTACTTTACTTCGTTTGTATTAAGAAATTGTGAGTGTTGTTTTGCGAGGTGTATGTGACAGACAAGTTGTGAGTGTCGCAGATCTTTTTCACAATAGCCAAGCCTAAACCGTTAGATGAATTCCCACCGTTTCTAGCCTTATTAAAGCGTTTGAATAATTGTTTTTCTTCTATTCCAGGCAATTCGCTTGAATTACTGATGGCAAATCTGCATTCATTTATCTCTATAGAAATGCGCCCACCCTTATAGTTGTATTTTACGGCGTTGCCTAGCAGGTTACTTATTAAAGAGTCAGCCAACAAAGGATGAAGTCTGACTTGCCAATCTTTCAAAAAGTCTGATACTACTTGAATTTGCTTGTCTTTTATTACCTCATCGAAAAGCTTTAAATATTTTTGTGTAACGTCAATAAAGCTGATCAAATCATTCGTTTCGTACTGGTTGTTTTCAATTTTCGCTAACAGCAACAAAGATTGATTTAGTTTGCTTAGGCGGCTTAATGCCGTTCCGGTATCCATGATTGCTTGTACCTGCTGGTCGTTGAGATTACTATCCTGTAATAAGAGTTCCATCTTGCTTTGAGCGATCGCAAGTGGTGTTTGCATTTCGTGAGCGGCATTCTCAGTGAATTCCCTCATACTAACAAAATCACTATAAATCTTATCGGTCATTATATTAAGCGATGCGTTCAGTTCATTAAACTCGACGATGTTCGTCTCTTCAAAATGAACCGCTTCCATCTTTTGCAATTCAGCCTCTCTTATTTTTTTTAGAGAAAGTCGGAACGGTTTCCAGACGCTTTTGCTAATTAGCCAAGTGAGAAGCAATGTGGCGGCAAACAAGCCCGCGAAAACAAGCAGCATTATCCTGGTAACATTTCGTTCCATCGCTACTTTTTGTTCTTGGGTGCGGCGAATCTTTATAAGATAAGGAATACCATTTATAGGAACGGTATGCGTCAATTGCCTATATAATATCTTGCTATTTCGACCCAACCCATAAGCGTCAGCTATAACAGGATACTCGGTCAAAGGAGCGTTAAACGGAGCAATGACCATTTCAGGCGTTCTCAAAACAAACGTAGCGCCATTATCAGCTTCTGTCTGCAGATACCTTATCCACTCAATCTCTTCGGCTATCAGTTCCTGGTCCATTCTATGGTTCATTTCTCTACTGAATTGCTGGTATAGAAAAAATCCCCCGGCAAACAACAATGGAACCATTGCAACCAGGAAATACAGGGTCGTCTTTGTGAGCAGTCGCATGAAAGCAATTATTTATGAAAGGATCCTCATAGTTTATAGAACCTTCGTCAAAAAATTAAAAAATTATTGTACCACTGTATCCGGTCCCTCCGTTAAATCCGCAGTTTTAGCGAAACGGAAAAAAGGCCTTCAAAAAGGTCAAACCCTCCCTCGTCCTCCAATCATCATTTATTTATAGTTTCTTTGCTTTTGATAAAATTCGAAGCAAATGAACGTTCCTACAATGGCAGAAATGGTTGCAAACGGAGAAACACCTGAAATTTTATTTTGGGTTGGATGTGCTGGAAGTTTCGATCAAAGAGCTCAAAAAATAACAAAAGCATTTGCCACAATATTAAATCATGCGGGTATCAAGTTCGCCATCCTTGGAAAAGAGGAAGCTTGTACAGGTGACCCCGCAAGAAGAGCAGGAAACGAGTTTCTTTTCCAGATGACTGCGTACAATAACATCCAGATTTTAAACGGTTATGAAGTTAAAAAAATAGTTACGGCTTGCCCGCATTGCTTCAATATTTTAAAAAACGAATACCCAGAACTGGGTGGCAATTATGAAGTCATTCATCACACTCAATTACTGCAACAACTAATAGATGAAGGTAAGGTTAAGATGAAGGAAGAAGGAAGTTTTAAAGGCAAGAAGATTACTTATCACGATAGCTGCTACCTCGGACGTTCGAATAACATTTATGAAGCGCCAAGAAAGGTGTTAGAAGCTTTAGATGCAGACCTGGTAGAAATGAAACGATGTCGCAGTAACGGCTTGTGCTGCGGAGCAGGCGGTGCGCAAATGTTTAAAGAAGAAGAAAAAGGCGACAGGTACGTAAACGTAGAGCGAAGTAACGAGGCGATCAACACGGGTGCACAAATTATTGCTGCTGCATGTCCCTTTTGCAATACCATGTTGACAGATGGTGTAAAAAACAAAGAAAAAGATACGGAGGTCCAGGTAATGGACGTTGCGGAGATACTGGCCGCTAGTATTTAATTTTTCGATTACAGTTTTGTGTGTTGATTGAACACTTTGTTTTCTCGTATAAACTATTTTTGTAAAAATTTTACTGGTTGTTTCCTTGTTGCTGACAGTTGAATATGACTTAAACATTGTTGTGTCACTCACTTGTACTGCAACACTTAATTAACCACTCTTACATTCCGGCGGTTACATTTTCATTGTAGCCACCATTGATACTAAAATCATACAAAATGAACTTAGAATATAAACACTTGATCCCTGAAAATTTTCACCCATCATCACGTGTATGGATCTATCAGTCAAGCCGCCTCTTTTCAATTGGAGAAGCGCTTGAGATAGAAGATATGATGAACGTCTTCACCGAAAACTGGAACTCCCACGGAGCAAAAGTGAAAGGTTATGCCAACCTTCTTTTCGGCCAGTTTATTATTCTGATGGCCGATGAAACCCAGGCCGGTGTCAGTGGTTGCAGTACCGACAGTAGTGTAAGACTTATTAAGTCAATCGAAGAGACCTTCAAGGTTGATATGTTTAACAGGCAGAATCTCGCATTTCTTGTAAAAGATAAAATTGAGTTACTACCACTCTCCCAACTTAAGTATGCGGTTGAAAATAACTTCATAACTCCCGAAACTATTTATTTCAATAACCTCGTTCAAACAAAAGCTGAATTGTTAGACAAATGGTTAATCCCTGTAAAAGACAGCTGGCTATCAAAAAAGATTGGCCCTGTATTAAAGTCTGTATAAATTATTTCGGCATGGGCGTAGGTGCGGGCATTGCGGCCGGAGACTTGTATTGAACATACAGTAGTATTATCCAGACAGTAATGAAAAGAAGGGGTATCAAAATGGGTGATGCATGCATAAAAAATCGTTGCGCTTTTGACCCGGTGATATTTGGGTAAGCACTATCTACATCAACGTCTGTATTTAGACTGGCTTCATATTTCTTCCGTAATCCATACATGTACACGATGGAACTAATCACGTCAATGAAAGTAAACAGTACAGTTAATAGAGCCGCAATCGGCAAAATTTTGATTAATGCGCCGTGGATTAGATCCAGTTCTGGCTTTGCAGGTTTTCCATTGATTAAAGACGCATAAGCGCCGAAGAAGAAAGACTGAGCTATTACAAGCCATATAACCCGTTGCCCCAGGTTGTTATCTACATGTTCAACTTGTCCTCTTATGATTTTATAAACGTCTGATACAGGAGAAGGATTTGCCATATTTGCCTCCTTTATAACTATTATGCCTGAAGATAAATTTTAGAAAAGGGAACTTTTTGGTACAAAATCGCGGCCTTTGTAGAAGCATATAGGGCGATAGGCCAAAGGTGTAAGTCGTCCCTTATTCTATTTAAGCTTCATAGTAAAACCTATCCCGATCAAACTCTTTAACTGCAGCGAGGGGCTCCTTCCTTGTTTGCCAAATATTCTGACATCATCATCATAAATGAGATCTAAATTATAGGTGGCAGCGAGATACCTGTTTATCTTAAAAGCGAAGTAGTTTGTAAAAAAGACATCTACGTTTTTAGCCCTGTTTCGGTAGTTGCTAAATAAGTCAAGGCGGCCTTTATAAGAGACGTTATTGCTCATCGGCCTAACTACATTAATAGACGCAAAAGCACCAAATTCATTTATAGCGTGTCTGCCTGAGTCAACTCCGTATAAACCTTTAGCCGCTAACTTTCTGCTTGCAACAATAACCCATCGACTCGTTAGCGGCGATATGAATGCAGAAAATTTAGCCGAAGGCTTATAGTCAAAACCCAGGGAAGTAAGTATATAAGCTGGCGAAAGAAAGGTAGAAGACAACGACTTATTATCAGAGGAATATGAATAACCATCAAATAGCTGCGTACGAAAATTAAACAGGCCAGACAAAAACCACTTCCCGTCAAAGTTGTATCCGTACTTAGACAAAATGTCCACGCGATCGTCATTCTTTCTAGTACCTGTGCTGGTACTTTGCAACAGTCCGAAATTGAAATCCAGGTTGTTGTCCCAGTTCTGCCTGCCGTTGCGGTAGAACACGTAATAGTTTACGTAACTGTTAATCGCCATTGAAAATTTGTCGCCACCTGCCGCCCAGTTTCTTAATGAACCCTGGGTACCATTCAACGCAACAGTGCCTCCTTTTACCCAGTTCCACGGCGTTGTATCTGCCACCTCTTTTTTTACCTGCCGGTTGATCTCACTTTGAAGCTTTTTGACAGTGATATCGTCCTGGCAATAAGAAGTCATATAACCTAAAGCAGCGATAGACAACAACATCCACTTTCTCATATCAATTATTGAATTGGAAGCAACAAAAATAAGACGAATACGATTGCTTAACGGTGGATAACCAGCTGTCGAAATCATTACTTTTCAACGCTTTTACTTATATCTAATTTGTTGTTTGCATAGTAACCAGTATTTTTGCACATCTTTTTAAAGGTTGCGCTGGTACAACTACAATTCCATCGAAACAGGAACTGCTGAAGTAAAACAGGCAATAAAAATTATCATTCAATTTTAATATTATAACGAAAACTATGGCGTACGATGTAATCGTTTTAGGAAGCGGACCAGGTGGTTATCCTGCAGCTATCCGGGCTTCACAATTGGGTTTTAAGGTTGCCATTATAGAAAAGGAAAGTCTTGGAGGTGTATGCCTCAACTGGGGATGTATACCTACCAAAGCCTTACTTAAAAGCGCCCAGGTGTATGAGTATGCTAAGCACAGCACTGCTTATGGTATCAATGTAAGCGGAGCACAACATGATTTCGGAGCTGTTATAAAACGCAGCCGTGGTGTGGCAGATAAGATGAGCAGAGGCGTGCAGTTTTTGATGAAGAAGAATAAGATTGATGTTATCATGGGTTATGGCAAGTTGAAAGCCAAAGGACAAGTTGAAGTAACTGCAGCAGATAATAGCAAACAAATAGTCGAAGCTAAATACATCATCATAGCAACGGGAAGCCGTGGAAGACAATTACCAAACCTGCCAATTGATGGTAAGAATGTAATTGGATATCGTGAAGCAATGGCTTTACCAACACAACCTAAAAGCATGATCGTAGTAGGTAGTGGAGCCATAGGTGTTGAGTTTGCTTATTTCTATAATAGCATGGGCACGAAGGTTACTATTGTCGAGTTTCTGCCTCGCATTGTTCCTGTTGAAGACGAAGAAATTTCTAAAGAACTTGAAAAGCAATATAAAAAGCAGGGAATTGAAATTATGACCAATTCAACTGTGGAAGCAGTTGAGGCGACAGGTAACGGTGTAAAAGCAAGAGTAAAAACCCAGTCTGGCGAAATTAGCCTGGAGGCTGATATTGTTTTAAGTGCAGTAGGCATCGCAGCTAATATAGAAAATATAGGTTTGGAAGAATTGGGCATAAAAACAGAAAAAGGCAAAATCGTAGTAGACAAATTTGGCCAGACAAACGTTGCAGGATTCTACGCGATTGGTGATTGCACGCCTGGTCAGGCACTTGCGCACGTGGCAGGTAAAGAAGGCGTAAATGCATCAGAGCATATAGCCTATACTGAAAAGAAATTTGCACATGCGCCTGAAGGAATTGATTACAATAATATTCCGGGCTGTACTTATTGCACTCCTGAAATTGCAAGCATCGGTTACACCGAGAAAGCCGCTAAAGACGCAGGGTATGACATTAAGGTTGGAAAATTCCCTTTCATGGCTAGCGGCAAAGCAAGTGCTGCTGGCGCAACCGAGGGTTTTGTTAAAGTAATTTTCGATGCGAAATACGGTGAGTTCCTGGGAGCTCACATGATCGGCAATAGCGTAACCGAAATGATTGCAGAAGTTTCTGTCGCCCGCAAGCTCGAAACAACTGCTCATGAAATTCTTAACTCCATCCACCCTCACCCAACTATGAGTGAAGGTTTGAAAGAAGCGACAGCCGTTGCTTATGGCGAGGCTATAGATGTTTAGTTAAATAAATTAGTAGATTTTATAAAGGCCGCAATTGCGGCCTTTATAATTTCATAACAGCGACAGTAGAACCTTGACCATGAAGCCGAATTAAAATTTACAAGTAAAAGGTTTTGACGCAACTATGGCAAAGCAGATTTGCGCAGGCAACTCAATATGTTCTTTACTTTGAAATCAAATTGTGTTGAAGCAACTAATCACACCATGATGCTTTTGTTGCGTCGCACTCTTGTACTGTTTGTTGTTTATTATGCTTAAGAAAAAGCAATTATTTCTCTGGCAATTAAGACTCCGACTTGAAATAAAACCGACGATATGCTTTCTACAAAACATATTATTTTTCTTGAGGTAGCAGCTCAGAAAAGCTTTACAAAGGCAAGCGAAGCACTGTTTCTATCGCAGCCGGCAATTAGCAAAAGCATCAGGTCGTTGGAAGATGATTACAAGGCGAAATTGTTTGAAAGACATGGATTGAAAGTGGAGCTGACTGCAGTTGGAAGCTTATTGTACCAAAAATTGTTAGAGGTTAAAAACATTCAGGAGCAAACTCAGTTTGAGATCTCTTATCTCAACGACAAACTGCAGGCGAAAGGCATCCTAAAACTTGGCGCAAGTACAACTGTTGCTTTATACATTTTACCGAAAATCCTGTCAGCTTTTCACAAACAATTTCCCGGAGTTGAAATCAATTTGCTTAACCGAAATTCAGAAATTGTATTAGATGCACTCCTGCAACAAACCATAAACCTTGGGATAATCGAAGGACCGATAAAATCAAAACAGGTAACTTCTTTACCTTTTCTCACCGATAAGGTAATCGCCGTTTGCAGCTCTAAAAGCGATCTTACAAAAAAGAGGATGTATACTTTAAAGGACTTGCCTTCGCTGCCTATTGTCCTACGTGAAAAAGGAAGCGGCACTTTAGCTGCATTGCTACAAAGCCTGGAAAAAATTAAAATAACGTTGCACGATCTAAACGTAAAGGTGAGGTTGGGTGGAACAGAAGCACTCAAAAACTTTTTGCTTGAATCAAATTGCCTTGGCTTCTTACCTAAACGTTCGGTTTTAAAGGAACTGGAAAACGGGGAACTCACAGAAATCAATATCGAAGGTTTAGACATAAAAAGGAACTTTTACTTCATACAGCGAAAAGGCGAAATGACAAACGAGCTAAGTAAAAACCTGATAGCATTTGCTAAAGACGTATATAACCAGGAGTTATAGTGTATAAGCAAATTGAATACAAAAAGTAATAAGTGAAGGCTACTTTTACTTCATGCCAATAGCACCCGAAACTTTTCAAGAAACCATATCTCTTGCCAAAAACCTTCAATGCCCGCATTGCAATAAAGAGTATGATATTCATTCTTTGCAATCTTTTGCAACCTGCTGCAATCAGCCCCTAATAACTGAATATCTTGATCAGCCCTTTCTAAAAGAGGCGCTTAAGAACAGGCCATTGACGATGTGGCGTTACGCAGAACTGCTCCCTGTGTTTGATGAAAAAAACATTGTAAGCCTCGGCGAAGGATGGACGCCAATTCATTCACTGGATAAACTTGCACAAAAAACCAACATAGCTAAGATCTTAATAAAAGACGAGAGCGTAAACCCAACCGGCTCTTTTAAGGCGCGCGGCATCAGTATGGCAATTTCAAAAGCCAAAGAGTTTGGAATTGAAAACGTAGTAATACCCACGGCAGGAAATGCAGGCGGCGCAATGGCTGCCTACTGCGCAAAAGCCGATATAAAAGCTACGGTCATAATGCCAAGACATACCACAGAAACCCTTAAAGAAGAATGCCGGCTGTTCGGCGCCGAGCTGATATTGCTAGATGGATTGATTGACAAATGTGGAAAGCTGGCCAAACAGTTATCAGAGGAGAAGGGCTATTTTGATATGTCTACCATGAAAGAGCCTTACCGGCTGGAAGGCAAGAAGACTTTGGGATTTGAAATTGCAGAACAATTAAACTGGCGACTCCCTGATGTGATTATTTATCCTACCGGTGGTGGTACCGGATTAATAGGCATGTGGAAGGCTTTCAAAGAAATGAAGAAACTTGGTTGGATAAAGGGAAAGCTTCCTAAAATGGTGATTGTACAGAGTGAGATTTGTGCACCTATGATGGAAATTTTTAAATCCGGTGCACTTTCAAATAATTATAATCCTCAACCGTCTTTGGCTTATGGCCTCGCTGTGCCTTTTCCGTTTGCGAAAGATTTAATGATACAGGTAGTACAGGAAAGCAAGGGAACTGTAATAACAGTGAGTGAAGATCAAATTCAACAAGGCATACGGGAGGTAGCCAGCCAGGAAGGAATGTTGTTGTCTCCTGAGGGAAGTGCAACTTATAAAGGGATGCAAAAGCTTTTGACTAATGCCTGGATAAAGGAAGATGAAACCATCCTTCTATTCAACACAGGTTCGTGGTACAAGTATCGTTAAGAAGAGATTTTTGCGCGCGTTCTTATTTTATGCCATCTACTAAGCACAGCTTAATAGGACTACAACTGATGAACGTACTGCGACGCAACAATGTTCAATCAGGGCTATACCGATCGGAACGTAAAGCTTTATATCCTACTTCTCAAATTCTCTTTTATCCCATTTTTCCATTCTTCTTGTAAAATGGATAAAACAATTGAATCCCTTCTTCCTCCTTCTCGCTTTGGCATGTTGCTCCTTAAGACACCCTCTACTGTACAACCAATGCTTTTCATTGCGGCGATACTTCTTTCGTTGTTATTATCTGCTCTGAATTCAACCCGCTCCACCATCCAAATCTCAAAAGCAAATTCGAGTAACAGGTATTTGCAGTTCTTATTCACTCCCGTTCCCTGGAAGTCTTTTCCATACCAGGTGTAACCCAACTGCACCGTTTGATACTCGGGTTGGATATCATAAAACCGGGTACTACCAGCATACTCGTTTCTCTTTTTGTCAAACACAATAAAGGGATACTCCTTCTGTTGCGCCCGACCTTTCTCCGCTACCTGGATATACTTCTGCAGGTTGTCGGCACCGGCAGCAGTCAACAACGAGTACTTCCATAAATCAGGTTCTTCGATGCTGAACTTCAACAAATTATTGAGATCGGAAATACGTAATGGGCGTAGTAATACGTTTGAGTTCTCTAGAACATATTCGTTAGTAAGGTCAATGTGATTTTTCATAGTATAAGCTGTGATGTTGGAGTTGGCTTTATTAATTAAAAATAAGGATATTGCACCCAAAATTATAAGGAAATCATGTGCGGAATTGTAGGTTACACCGGTCCCCGCGAGGCTTACCCGGTTATATTAAAAGGATTGAAAAGACTGGAATACCGGGGATATGATAGCTCAGGAGTGGCGCTTGTAAACAGTGAGTTGAAAGTTTACAAAAAGAAAGGCAAAGTGAGCGAGCTCGAGGAGTCTGTGGTAGGCAAAGACATGCATGCACACGTAGGTATCGGACATACACGCTGGGCAACACATGGCGAACCAAGTGATAGAAACGCGCATCCCCACCAAAGTGCCGGAGGTAGTTTTGCGATGATCCATAATGGCATTATAGAAAATTATGCCTCTATAAAACAAGAACTGGTAAACAAAGGCTACCAGTTTAAGAGCGATACAGATACTGAAGTACTATTGAACTTTATCGAAGACATTAAGCAAAACAACAATTGTACGTTAGAGCAAGCTCTTCGCATTGCACTGAAAAGAGTGGTGGGCGCATACTGCGTTTTGCTGGTAGATAAAGATGATCCTGAAACAATCATTGCGGCCCGGAAAGGAAGCCCGCTTGTTATTGGAATTGGCAAGGGCGAACATTTCCTTGCTTCCGATGCTTCTCCAATCGTTGAGTATACCAAGGAGGTTGTGTATGTAAACGACTACGAGATCGCCATTGTGCGGCCCGATGAATTGATACTTAAAAACCTCGGCAACGAAAAGCAAACCCCTTTCATCCAAAAGCTGGACATGGAATTGGCAGCAATTGAAAAAGGTGGCTACGATCATTTCATGCTGAAGGAAATCTATGATCAACCTCAAAGTATTTTAGATTGCCTTCGTGGTCGTTTAAACCCTGCTGCAGGTACCATCACTATGAACGGGGTAGACAATCATTTGAACGCATTAATCAATGCACAAAGAATCGTCATGGTGGCCTGCGGTACGAGCTGGCATGCAGGACTTTTAGCAGAGTATTGGATTGAGGACTTGTGTCGTATACCGGTTGAAGTCGAATATGCAAGCGAGTTCCGTTACCGCAACCCGGTGATTAATAGAGGTGATGTTATTGTTGCCATTTCGCAGAGCGGAGAAACGGCAGACACATTAGTTGCGCTTGAAAATGCCAAAGAAAAAGGTGCCTTTATATTCGGGGTAGTCAATGCCGTTGGCAGCAGTATAGCAAGATTGAGTAACGCCGGTGCTTACACTCATGCAGGTCCAGAGATAGGCGTAGCAAGCACTAAAGCTTTTACCGGTCAGCTAGCTGTCCTGGTTATGATGGCTTTAAAAATAGCTTATGCAAAAGGCACAATCGACGAAAAAAAATACCAGCACCTCTTAACTGAATTGCACGACGTCCCCGAAAAAGTTTCGCAGATACTAAAAGACACTTCCAACATACAGGCAATTGCAGAGAAATATAAAGATGCGACGGACTTCCTTTATCTCGGTCGGGGCTATAACTTTCCTGTTGCTCTTGAGGGTGCTTTAAAGCTGAAAGAGATTTCTTATATACATGCTGAAGGCTACCCTGCTGCCGAAATGAAGCACGGTCCGATCGCGCTTGTTGATGATAAACTGCCGGTCGTTTTTGTAGCTACAAAAGATAAATACTACGAAAAGATTGTTTCTAACGTACAGGAAATTAAAGCGCGAAAGGGTAAGGTGATTGCTGTTGCGACGGAAGGCGACGAAATCATTCCGGGCATGGCTGATGATGTAATGTTCGTGCCTGATGCAGATGAGACGATGGCTCCGTTGCTGAGTGTTATTCCACTTCAGTTACTTAGTTATTACATTGGCATTGCAAAAGGTTTGGATGTTGATAAACCTCGCAATCTTGCGAAATCAGTTACAGTAGAATAAAGCAATAGGTAGTTGTAACAAAATGTTTTGGTAACTGCCGGTAGTAATTCTATCAACATCGTTGTGTCACTCACTTGTACTGAATTTTATATTTCAGCATTATTTCATTTGGTACTTTAATGCCTTAAATGGTTTAAAGTAAAATTTCTCTTTCATGGCTTCTAACGTTAACGATATTCGTAAAAAAAGCATCACTTCATTGGGTTACGGTTTTGTTGCTCCTCAATATTTACCAAAGGGAAAAGACGAATACTATCTAAGAAACTTTCAAAACCAAAACGGCATCAGCTATAGGCAATTGTCTGCCTACGAAATTGAGGTTTTGGTTAGAAACAGGAACACATCCGAAAACTGGAATAAGCTTTTGGTCTCCGATGCTTTCAATCCTGAGCTGGTTAAAAACTGTAAGTTTTTTGGATTAGTAAGAATTGGAAAGCTGGAACCTTTTGTATTGGAGTTTAGTGATCTCAAAGTTCCCGTCGGTTTATATAACTCTACCATTATCAGCTGCGACTTCGGAGACAACGTGGTAATCGACAACGTTAATTACCTATCTCACTACATCATCGGAAGCGAGGTAATCATTACCAATGTAAACGAACTTGTAACGACGGACCATGCCAAATTTGGTAATGGTATTTTAAAAGAAGGTGAAGCTGAAGACATTAGAATTTGGATGGAACTGAGCAACGAAAACGGCGGACGCAAAGTAATTCCATTTAATGGGATGCTACCCGGCGATGCTTACCTCTGGACAAAATTCAGAGATGATGAACCGCTCCTACAAAAGTTTAAAGAATTTACTGAGGCAAAGTTTGACAAGAGAAGAGGCTACTATGGCAAAGTGGGTAACAGAACGGTTATTAAAAATTGTAGAATTATCAAAGATGTTTGGATCGGTTCTGACGCTTATTTAAAAGGGGCCAACAAGCTAAAAAACCTTACCATCAATTCTGGTCCCGAAGGTAAATCGCAGATTGGCGAAGGGTGCGAAATGGTGAACGGGGTAATGGGATTTGGATGCAGAGCTTTCTACGGTGTAAAGGCCGTGCGGTTTGTAATGGCGTCTCATTCTCAATTGAAATATGGCGCTCGTCTAATCAACTCTTACCTTGGCAATAACTCGACCATATCGTGCTGCGAAGTTTTAAACTCACTTATTTTTCCCGCGCACGAACAGCATCACAACAATTCATTTTTGACTGCCGCTACTGTGATGGGACAAAGTAATATTGCTGCGGGCGCAACCATCGGTTCAAATCACAATAGCCGCAGTGCAGACGGAGAACTGGTGGCAGGAAGAGGATTTTGGCCCGGCTTATGCGTAAGCCTGAAACACAATACAAAATTTGCCACGTTTACAATTGTTGCCAAAGGAGATTATCCTGCTGAATTAAATATTCCTATCCCGTTTTCCCTTGTAAGTAACGACGTGACCAATAACAAGCTGGTTGTAATGCCGGGCTACTGGTTTATGTACAACATGTTCGCACTGGAAAGAAACGGTTGGAAATATCTTGACCGCGACAAACGCGAAGAAAAAATACAGCACCTTGAAAACGAATACCTGGCGCCTGACAGCGTAAACGAAATGGTTGGAGCACTTTCAATGTTTCAAAAGTTTACCGGGAAAGCATGGTTTAAAAAAGAAAGTTCAGACGCTACAGTGTCAGACAGTGAAGCGATCGCCAAAGGAAAACAATTGTTAGAGGCAAATGATCCTATTGTAAATGAACTGGAAATATTAGCCGAAGGCTTCGAGAATACCAAACGAAAAGTAGTACTGATAAAAGTTTTGCGCGCTTACCAGCTGTTTAGAGAACTTATTCAATATTACTGCGTGAATGAACTGTTGAGTTTGATTAAAGAAAAAGAAATATCGAGCTTCCAGGACTTGCTCACCTCATTACCTACAAAATACAACCTCGAAGAGTGGATGAATGTTGGCGGACAGTTAATACCTCGGGCTGAAGTAAATCAATTGACAAAAAAGATTCGCGGCGGCAAAATAAAGTCGTGGGATGCTTTACATGAATTCTATGAGCAACAGGCAGGATTGTATAAAAGCCAGAAACTGGCAAATGCACTAGCAGCAGTATACGAAGTAACCGGTTCTCGTGTCGGCCAAACGAATAAGGAGAGTTTTAAGGCGTTACTGAAATCAGCCGTTGCTACGAAAGAATGGATGACCACTGGCATTTACGAATCGAGGGCAAAAGACTACTCTAATTCTTTTAGAAAAATGCCTTTTGAAAACCAGCAAGAGATGGATGCGGTAGTAGGTAAACTAGAGGACAACACCTTCATTAAACAACAAAAAGAAGAATTTGACAATTATAAAAAACAGGCTCAAATTTATTTGAACTGGTAATAAGCTCAATCCTGTTTCTTTTTTACAATACTGATATCTCCGCTGGTTTCGAGGAATGCTTCTTCAACATCTTTTAGGGAGTTGGTGTTGGCTTGTAGCCTTACGCCTTCTAAAAGATCATCTTCACTTAAAAGACTTTTATTTAAATTTTCTTTGTCCATCGCTCCCTCTCTGAAGAGGCTTTTATGTCTTCCTTTTACTAATACGCTAAACGTTTTGTTTTTTATAGAAAGCCACGAAACAAGCCGTGTCATAATAACCATAACAAAGCCGGATATAACCACACCGAAAAACGGAGAAGCACCTACAACTCCGCGGCTCAGTACTGCACCCAACATAATGATGATGATATTGTCGAAAGACGAATTTTTTCCAAAGGTTTTTAAGCCTGCGATACGAATAAGAATGAGGGCAACTATGTACATAACAATTGTGCGGGTGCCTATTTGAAGCGAGTTCAGTTCTTTACCTTCTCCAAATATTTCGGTAATGATATTCATTAGTTAAGTTTTTGTGTAATGTCTAATTCCCTTTTAACTAACCGTTCAGTTCAAAATTTGTACCCGTCATCTTCGTGCTGATGCAGAACATTTAGCTGTTTAAGAAAAGCCCATCTTTTATATACAAAGTACAAGAGTGCGACGCAACGGATGATTGATAGAAGCACTATAGTCTGGCCAATAAAAAACATTTTAATCTTCTATTTCTAAGCCAACTTCAATAATCACCCTTTCTTTAAAAACAGCTTATTTTTGCGGCGATTTATGAAAGCGACAACTACAGTAATGACGGAGAAGCTAAAGGCGTTAGCTGGTGAACTGGAAGGTGAATTGTACGATGACAGGCGGATGCGAATTTTATACGCCACCGATGCTTCGGCTTATAGAGAAATGCCGTTGGCGGTGACCATACCAAAGTCTGTATCAGACATAAAAAAATTAATTGCTTTTGCCCGTGCTGAAGGCACTTCTCTTATACCTAGAACTGCAGGTACGTCGCTGGCGGGACAGGTTGTAGGCGATGGGATTATTGTGGATGTATCGAAAAACTTTACAAAAATACTCGAACTAAATACCGCTGAAAATTGGGTTCGGGTACAACCGGGTGTCATACGCGATGAGTTGAACATGTTTTTAAAACCGCATGGATTATTTTTTGGTCCTGAGACTTCCACAGCCAACAGGGCGATGATTGGAGGAATGGTTGGCAACAACTCGTGCGGATCAAACTCGGTTGTGTACAGAAGTACGCGTGAACACACGATCGAAATAAAGGGGCTGCTAAGCGACGGTTCTGAGGCCGAGTTTAAGACATTATCAATAGAGGATTTCCATGAAAAATGTGAGGGTGAAACCTTAGAAGCAGGCATTTATAAAACCGTAAGAAAGCTACTGAGTAACTACGAAAACCAGGTAGAGATCAGGAAGGAATTTCCTAAGAAAAGTGTAGAACGACGGAATACGGGATACGCAGTTGATGTATTGCTTGAGAGCGCGCCTTTTACCGCAGGCGCTGAAGATTTTAATTTTTGCAAACTCATTGCAGGCTCTGAGGGTACACTTGCTTTTATTACGGAGATAAAGCTAAATGTTGTTCCGCTTCCGCCTAAAGAAGCAGGTTTGCTTTGCGTGCACTTCAACAGTATCGACGAAGCTTTAAGAGCAAACTTGATTGCACTAAAATATAATCCTAGTGCAAGCGAACTGATAGACCACTATATACTTGAATGTACCAAAGACAACATTGAGCAAATTCAAAATCGCTTTTTTGTACAAGGAGATCCGGGAGCTATACTCGTTATAGAATATGCGCGTACGAACCAGGAAGAGGTGATTGAAATAGCCAAAAAGGTGGAAGCTGATATGCGAGCCGAAGGGCTGGGGTATCACTTTCCATTGCTGTTTGGGGCAGATACAAAGAAGATTTGGACGCTTAGGAAAGCAGGGCTGGGATTGTTAAGCAACCTGCCGGGAGATGAAAAAGCAGTTCCGGTGATTGAAGACACTGCAGTTGATGTGAATGACCTGCCGGCTTATATCCGAGAGTTTAATGAAATACTCAAAAAGCACGGACTACATTCTGTGCATTATGCGCATGCCGGTTCAGGGGAGATTCATCTGCGGCCTATTATCAACTTAAAAACGGAAGAGGGCAATAGGTTGTTTAGAGTGATCGCAGAAGAGATTGCTTCGCTGGTGAAGAAATATAACGGCTCGTTGAGCGGTGAGCATGGTGACGGAAGATTGCGGGGCGAATTCATAGAGCAGATGGTTGGCAAAAAGAATTACCAGCTTCTAAAGGAAATTAAACAGAGTTGGGATCCGCAGAATATTTTCAATCCCAATAAGATTGTTGATACGCCTTCTATGAATACCATGCTTCGGTATACTCCGGGGCAGAAAACACCTGATTTTAAAACCATTTTCCGATACCAAAACCAGGATGTGTTGCAACATGCGGAGCAATGTAATGGATCAGGTGATTGTCGCAAAACCCAGCTTTCCGGTGGGACAATGTGCCCATCCTTTATGGCTACAAGAAGTGAACGGGATACTACAAGGGCACGCGCGAATATTCTTCGGGAATTTCTTACTAATTCAACTAAGCTAAACAGGTTCGATCACGAGGAAATCAAAGATGTGATGGACCTTTGCATCAGCTGCAAAGGATGTAAATCCGAGTGCCCTTCTAACGTTGATATGGCTAAGCTGAAAGCAGAATTTTTGCAGCACTACTATGACGCGAATGGAGTACCCTTTCGTTCGAGATTGATTGCCAATTTCACTAATTCTGCTAAGCTGGGTTCTATAATGCCGGGGATGTACAACTTCGTAATGACCAACAAAGGCATTAGTAAGCTGGTTAAGAAATTCTCAGGTTTTGCAGCAGAACGGTCGATGCCTACAATGTATAAAACAACTTTAAGAAATTGGTTCGAAAAACATAGGAAGGTAGAAGGTAGAAGGCAGGAGGTAGAAAGCCTTTCTGAACCTAAGCCTTCAAAAAAAGTTTACCTTTTTTGCGACGAGTTTACCAACTATAACGACACGGAAATTGGCATCAAAGCAATTCTGCTATTGGAAAAGTTGGGTTACGAAGTAGACATTCCAAAGCATGAAGAAAGTGGCCGGGCATGGCTATCAAAAGGACTTCTAAGGGATGCAAAAAAGATTGCTCAAAAAAATGTGGCCCTGCTAAGCCGAATTATAACTGAGGAAACTCCCTTGATTGGTATCGAACCTTCTGCCATACTTACTTTCAGGGATGAGTATGTTGATTTGGTTGATGATGCAGATCTTGAGAAAGCGCAAGAGTTGTCTTCTAACGTTTATTTAATAGATGAGTTTCTAACAAAAGAAGCAGCAAAAGGAAATATCACAAAAGAACAGTTTACGGGTAATCAGAAGTTAATTAAGCTGCACGGCCATTGCCAGCAAAAAGCTTGGTCAGCCCTTTCTGCTTCTGTAAAAATGTTGTCTATTCCTGAAAACTACAAAGTAGAAACTATCCCTTCCGGATGCTGTGGAATGGCCGGTTCGTTTGGTTACGAAAAAGAGCATTACGATATATCTATGCAAATAGGAGAATTAGTTTTGCTTCCAACAGTAAGGCAACAACCTGAAGAAGTAATTATCGCTGCACCTGGAACCAGCTGCCGCCACCAGATAAAAGACGGAACCGGGAGAAAAGCGCTGCACACTGTTGAAGTGTTGTATGATGCCCTGGTATAGTAGTGATACTTTGGATAATAAAAGAACAAAAGAGCGAAAGCCGAGAATTTCTTGCTTCGGCTTTCGCTCTTTTTACTTTAAAGTAATTGATAAACGTTTTGCCAAAAAGGCAAAACTCCTATTATTAAAATTAACCTCGGTTCTACATGAGCTGCAGCTTACCGAGCTTTTGCAAAGCATAAAAGATGTTTGTTACGTGCATTGATTGAATGAACTTATTTTCCAACAGCATTTGTTTAAACTCATCAAGCGTCACCACCAACACATCAATTTCCTCATTATGATCTAACTCCTGCTCCTGCCGCGCTTCTCCTCCTGTAAGCAAAAACATATGCAAAAGGTTCGAATTAGTAGAAGGATTTGCAGAGCTTCGACCAAGGTATTCTGCAGTTTTAAAAGTATACCCTGTCTCTTCTAAAAACTCCCTTCGTACTGCTTGCTCGTAATCCTTGTCAGTTGAATCTACACAACCTCCTGGTAATTCTATACACTCTTCACCCAATGCATGACGGTATTGTCTTATTAAAATTACTTTTTCGTCGCTTGTTAATCCTACACCAGTTACCCAGGTAGGATACTCCATCACATAATAGGGATCGATAATTTTACCATCGGGTCTTTCGCATCTATCTTTTCTGGCTTTAAGCCAGGTATCGTTGAACAGGTACTCAGATGAAATAGTTTTCCATTTCAAACTTCTGTCTTGCATTGTGTCAGTTACCAACCCTTTAGCGTTATTAGATTTTTTATATGAGCAAGATGATGCCTGCTATGCCATGCATACATTCCTAACAAATGCCACAAGGTCATTTGCTTCTGGTGCTCGGGATGAAAGACTGTTCTGTTTTGAAATTGCTCTTCGCTTATGTTTTCAATGATAACAGTCCAACGGCGATGGAGCGCATGTAACAAGGTAACAGAGACATTTACGGGAACATTAAACGTGTCAGGAAGCTTGGCCCATTCGGCTTCTTCATAAGGCTTAATGGTGGGATTGTCTTCTGTCAACGCGAGCTTGAAACGGATGTAAGCATTCATGTGACTGTCTGCAATATGATGCACTAATTGCTTCACGGTCCAACCGCCTTCCCGGTAGGGAGTATCCAGTTGGTATTCGTCAAACGTCTGGATAGCTAGTTCGATGTCATTTGGTAAAAACCGGATATCATTTATCCAATTTTTTTTAATCTCCTCCGAATATGGTAGTGTTTCAAATTTGCCGATTGGGTAACGAACATCAGCTGCGAAGTCAGGCATGTTGTAATGTTATTTTTTGTTAGAAATTCCCAACAATTCAACTTCGAAAACCAGTGTTGCTCCCCCGGGAATGTCCTGCCCTGCGCCTACATCACCATAACCAATTGAAGAAGGAATATACAGCTTCCATTTGCTGCCAACTGGCATCATTGTCAAAGCTTCCGTCCAACCTGGTATCACAGACCCAACGGGGATTGTTAAAGGTTCACCACGTTTGTAAGAGTTATCAAATTCTCTACCATCGATTAAAGACCCGCGGTAATGAGCAGAAACGGTATCTGACCTTGTTGGAACAGGACCCGTGCCTTTTACCAGGATTTCGTATTGTAGGCCACTTGGCGTTTGCACCACCTCTTTACGTGCTTTATTTTTTGTCAAAAATTCAGTGCCCTTTTGTCTTTCAACAGAAGAAACTTGCTTCATTTTAGACTCAGCCAATCCTTGCATTACTTCGTTTGCCTGGTTCATGTCAAGCGTCGTTTTCTGACCTTTAATGCACTGCTCAATCGCTTTATTTAGCGCTGCATAATTTAGAGAGGAAAGCCCCTGGCTTTTTATATACTGCCCTAAAGAAAGACCGAAAGCGTAGCTAATGCTGTCTGTATTGGTTCTTAAAGCAGCACCTGTTGACGCAGTACTTTTTGTCTGGGCTACCGTTTTGGTAGTCTTTTTTGTTTGCGCCTGTAACGAAATACACAGCATTAAAACTGAAGGCACTAAAAACACTTTTTTCATGTCGTATAAATGGTATTGTTTGAATATAAATTATTCTTCGCGTAAAGATTTGCCTGTAAGATTAATAAAAACATCCTCGAGCGTCGCAGCTTTAACTTCTTTTTTTCTTTCAAAGCCTGAAGCCACGAGGTCATCAATCATCTTATCCGGAGAGTTTATAGCAATAATTTCGCCTGAATCTATTACTGCTACCCTATCGCATAAAACTTCCGCTTCATCCATGTAGTGAGTAGTGATGATTACGGTTGTTCCTTTGTCGCGAATATCCCTGATTAAATCCCAAAGGTTGCGGCGAGCCTGGGGATCGAGACCCGTAGTTGGCTCGTCTAAAAAAATGATCTTAGGTTGATTGATTAAAGTAGTTGCTATCGAAAACCGTTGCTTCTGCCCACCACTTAATTCCTTGAATTTGGCTTTTGCTTTATCCTTTAGGTTTACCATCTGCAACAGCTGCGTTGCATCTACGCTCCTATTGTACAGCCCGTTAAACAATTCTATCAGCTCTGTTAAGTTAAGGCCCGGGTAGTATCCTGAAGTTTGCAGCTGTACCCCGATAATCTTTTTTATATCGTTTGGCTGTTTGTCGAGATCCATTCCATCAACCAAAACCTTACCCGAAGTTTTCGAACGAAGGGTTTCAATGATCTCAAGTGTAGTACTTTTTCCTGCTCCATTCGGTCCGAGCAAACCAAATATTTCCCCCTCATCAACACTAAAACTAATGCCTTTGACTGCAGTAAAATCGCCATACATTTTCACCAACTTCTCTACCTCTATTATTTTATTCATTCTGCAAAAGGGCTTTAAAAAGGGTTAAAGTTATAGTACGCTAACGGTTTAAAACAAAATGGGATAGTTTTTATGAAACCAACAAAGGGGTTATGGCATCTTTTGTTGCGTCGCACACTTGTACTTTTATAACTTGTTGCACCTGCTTCCCGGGCTGTATGCGCTGTAACTGGGGTATAAAGATCGGTTTTGGAGATTTGCCAAATTTACAGGCCACACTACGTTCTACATCTGGTAAATTAAACATCGAGGCTATCCACAGATAAAATTCGCTTCAGCTCTGCGACGCCTTCCGTTGCTGGCTTTTCGATAGTAGTAAGATTGGGTATGTTACCCGTATATGGAATAGACTTGTCAATAATATATTTTGGAACAAACCGGGGAGCGTAATTAACTAAACTTGCAGCAGGATAAACAAGTAGTGACGTACCCACGACCACAAAGATTTCGGCCGTACTAACCACCTCTACAGCAACTTCAATCATTGGAACTAATTCGTCGAACCAGACTATATGAGGTCTCAGTTGTCCTCCGTCTGCTGCAAGGTCACCAACATGTATGTCTCCCCTGATCTCTGAGATGAGCGTTGGGTTAGTTACACTTCGCATTTTAAAAATCTCACCGTGAAGATGCAAGACATTAGTACTACCTGCCCTTTCATGCAAGTCATCTATATTTTGCGTAATAATCGTTACGTTAAAATCCTCTTCAAGTGCAGCTAAACCAATATGAGCTGCATTTGGTTTGGCTTCAGCAACATTCTTGCGCCTCATATTATAGAACTCCAACACCAGCTCAGGATTTTTAGCAAAGCCAGTGGGAGTAGCCACTTCGTACACATTGTATCCTTCCCACAGTCCATCACTGTCGCGAAATGTCTTAAGCCCGCTCTCTGCGCTAATGCCTGCACCCGTAAGTACTACAAGTTTCTTTTTAGCCATATTCCCATTAATGTCTTCGAATCTTACAGAGTAGGATCTGCTTAATATCATCACTTAGTTTCACCTAACTCGAGGATGATCTTCCATTCTTCGTCTGTTATTGGACAGACAGACAAGCGACCTAGCTTAACCAGTGCAATTTTTTCAAGCCGAACATCTGCTTTGATTGTAGCAAGCGTAACAGGTTTCTTTAATTTTTTTACTGGCTTTAAATCAACCACTACCCAATTTGCGTCGTCGGTTGTGGGATCCTGGTAGGCTTCCTTTACCACTTTGGCAATACCTACTATCTCTAATCCTTCGTTGCTGTGATAGAAGAAAACTTCATCGCCCTTCTTCATTGCTTTTAAATTATTTCGGGCTGTGTAGTTTCTTACTCCATCCCAAAAAGTCTGCTTTTCTTCTACAAACTTGTCCCAACTATATTTTGTTGGTTCTGATTTTATAAGCCAATGAGCCATGGGGATTGGAAATTTTGAATTAGGAATTATGAATTAGGAATTTGCAGCCAACTGCGTTTTCATTTTCAAATTTTCGAACTGAGTCATTTGCAAATTTTCGAATTGAGTCATTTGCAAATTATCCTTACCAGCCGTTTGCGAGTACGTCTGCTATATGCAACGTTTGTAAGTTGTAACCTTTATTTTTGATATAACCATCAAGGTGCATCAGGCAGCTAAGGTCCGTACTGATAAGATATTTTGCACCGGTAGCCAATGCATGAGAAACTTTTTGATCGGCCATTGCTACGCTTATTGATTCGAATTTCACAGAAAAGGTACCGCCGAAACCACAACAAGTTTCTACATCATCCATCTCCAATATCTCGAGGCCTTTTACATTGCCTAGCAAGCGGCGAGGCTCTTCTTTTATTTTGCACTCCCGTAAGCCTGCGCAGCTATCGTGATAAGTAGCTTTACCTTCCAGCATAGCTCCAAACTTATCCATACCTAGCACCTTTACCAGGAACTCACTGAACTCAAAAGTTTTTTCTGCTATTTTAATAACGTTGTTGTGATCGGAGGAATTATCGAACAATTTGCTGTAGTAATTCCTCACGAAGCCAACACAGCTTGCACTTGGTGCAACAATGTATTCTGCTTCTTTGAAGTCTTTTAAAAATTTAGAACAAACTGCTTTGCTTTCTTCCCAGAAACCGGCGTTAAACGCTGGCTGGCCGCAACACGTTTGGTCTTTGTTGTAATTGACGTCGCAGCCCGCTTTCTCAAGCACCTTCACCATATTGAAAGCTGTCTCAGGATAAAGCTGGTCAACAAAGCAAGGAATAAATATATCTACCTTCATGCCCTAGCCCTTAAAGGGAGTTTAACTCTTACATCCGTAATATGGACTTAAGAAAAATGATCAATAAAAAGACTAAAAGTACAAGTGTGCGACGCAACAATGCAACGGCCAATTTCTTCTGTCCGGCAAAAAAAATTTCTACTATTAAATGCTTCTTTTTAAAGCAATCATTTTAATTGCCGTTGTAGCTGCTTCTTCTCCCTTGTGTCCGTGAATACCACCAATTCGTTCTTCAGCTTGCTCTTCGTTGTTAACGGTCAACACACCAAAAATAGTGGGAACATCAAGGCTTAGATTAAGCTGCATTACACCGTCGGTGATACCTTTACAAACATAATCAAAATGGGGTGTATCTCCTTTGATTACAGTGCCCAAAGCAATAAATGCATCAGCAGCTTGGGCGCTGTTTGCATGGAACAATTTAATCGCGAAAGGAATTTCGAAAGCACCAGGCACAACAATCGTTTTTGACTTTACCCCACTTTCAGTTAACACCTTTATACAACCAGCTTCGAGCCTGTCAATGATGTGGGCGTTCCATTCAGTTTTCACTATAATTACAAAGGCATCCTGTAATAACGGGATGCCTTTGTTTAATTCTGTATTGCCTTTTGTAGCCATATTATTTTACGCTAAAATCGTTTTTCTCAACACTCAGACGATAGATGTATTTGTCGATAGAAAATCCTTTTTCGGTTTTAGGATATTTCTCTTTTATTTCTTTATAGATATCTATGGCTTCTTTGTTTTTACCCAGGCTTTCCAACAAGTAGCCAGCACGGAAAAGGAACTCAGAAGAGTTGAACTGGTCAGCTTCGAACTCCTTACCTGCCCTCTTGTAATAATCAACCGCTTCATCTTTCTTACCCAATTCGCTATACGCATCACCCAAACGACCGTAAGCAACCATTTGGATTTGTTTAGAATCTGTGCTAAAATCCTTCAAATGCTTCACGGCATTATTGAAATCGTGAGTCTTCAGGTAAATCACTCCTGCGTAGAAATGGGCAAGATTAGATGCTTTTGTTCCGTCGAAATTTTTAATAACGTTCAAAAAACCTTTGTTCTGACCATCACCGTTTAAAGCGACTGCAAGACTATCATTTCTAAAATATTCCTCTGCCTTAAACATCGCCTCAGCAGCCTTCTCCTCCTTTGGTGCAACGATCATATTCTTGTACAACAACCAGCCTCCTACAACCACAATAAGGGCTACCAAAAGCCCTATTATTAATTTTTTATTTTTCTCCCAGAAACCTGTCGCATTATCAGAGTTACGCGTTACATCAACAACTTCCTGCACTTTAGTATCAGCCATTTTTGTTTGTTTGTTTTTAAAGGAAAAAGGCAAAAGGAAAAATGTCGTTTGCACTTCCCGCTCCCTTCTTTTTACTTTTTATTTTTTACTTTTTACTTTTTTAGTCAACTATAAATTGATAATTCTCATCCGCATACACGTCTTTCAACAATTCGCTGTCATCAGGCCAAGGGCTTTCTTCAGCAAAACGAACGCTTTCTTCAACCACCTCATTTATTCTTGCATCTATCGCATCCAATTCTTCTTGTGTTGCAAACTTATTGTCAAGTATTGCTTTGGTAACAAATGTTATCGGATCCTTAGTCTTGTATTCATCCAGTTCTTCCTTGCGACGATACTTTTGAGGATCGCTGATTGAGTGACCTTTGTAACGGTAAGTCTTCATTTCAAGTAAAGTAGGACCACCTTTTTCGCGGGCTCTTTTTACTGCACGAGCAACGGCGTCATGCACAGTCTCAGGATCCATTCCGTCAACCATGTCTGCAGGCATTTCGTAAGCATCAGCCAACTTGTAAATGTCTACTACGTTGCTGGTTCTTTCGACGGAAGTACCCATCGCGTAGTTGTTGTTCTCGCAAATAAATACAACAGGCAATTTCCACAACATGGCCATGTTGAAGGTTTCATGAAGAATACCTTGTCTTGCAGCACCATCACCAAAGAAGCAAAGAACTACGTTATCAGTTCCTTTGTATTGTTCAGCAAAAGCCAATCCTGCACCGGTGCCTATTTGTGCGCCAACAATTCCATGTCCACCAAAGAAATATTCTTTGACACCAAAAAAGTGCATACTTCCACCTTTACCTTTTGCAGCGCCGGTTGCTTTACCATACAGTTCGGCCATACATGCATTTGGAGTAACACCCTTTGCCAATGCCCAACCATGATCACGGTAAGCAGTGATGAAAGGATCTTCCTGGCGTGTTGCAGTCATACAACCAGCAGCTAATGCTTCCTGGCCTACGTACGCATGAAAAAATCCGCGGATCTTTCCTGCCATTTTGTATTTCTCTTCTGCCTTCAATTCAAACTGGCGAATCAATTGCATCAACTCATACCAGTACAAATATGTTTCCTTTGAAAATTTAGTTGGCACTTGTCTAAAATTTTGAGCGGCAAATATAGGGAAAAGAAATGTACACATTACAGCGTCGTTACAACAAGCGCTCGTTAAATTAAGATGGCTCGCTGAGGTATCGCAGATAAGACGAGGTTTAGAACTTCAGGTAACATTTAGCCTTTCCAATTATCTTGCGGGCACATGCTGCAGCTAAATAATATTACGCTTTACCAGTTTAAGAACTATCGGCAACAAAGCCTGCAGTTCAAGGAAAATATTGTAGGCATTTGTGGCAATAACGGCCTTGGCAAGACAAATCTTCTGGACGCAATCTATTTTCTATGTTTCACTAAAAGCTATTTTAGCAAGACCGACAGCGCAAGTGTACATCATGGTTTGCAGGGTTTGCGGATAGAAGGAAGTTTTACGAGGAACGGTGAAACCGAAAAAGTTGTTTGCATTTTACGTGAAAATAATAAGAAGGAAATACAGCGGAACGGGGAAGACTACAAAAGATTTAGTGCGCATATAGGCCAGTTTCCAGCAGTCGTAATTGCGCCAGATGACGTTGAGTTAATTACGGGCACCAGCGAAACAAGGAGAAAATACCTTGATACCTTGCTAAGTCAGCTGGACTCAAATTACCTACAGAACCTGATCGATTATAATAAGGTGCTGCAGCAAAGAAACAGTTTATTGAAGTCAGCCGGGGAACGTGGATACCTTGATGAGTCTCTTCTCGATATTTTATCGCAGCAATTGGTAAAGCCCGGCAATTACATTTTTAACTACAGAAAAAAATTTCTTTCAAACTATCTGCCCCGCGTAGCAGAAAGCTATCTTAAAATTGCGGGAACACATGAGCCTGTTATTCTAGCCTATTATAGCCCTCTGTTCGAAGACTCTTTTGAAAAGCTCTTAGCTACTTTCAAACAGAAGGACCTGATGTTGCAAAGAACAACCATCGGGATACACAGAGACGACATAGAACTGAAATTAAACAACGAAAATTTTAAAAACATCGCTTCTCAGGGCCAGCGAAAAAGCTTGCTTTTTGCTTTAAAGCTTAAAGAGTTTGATGAGTTGGCTATAGCCAAAGGCTTCACTCCTATTCTTTTGCTCGATGATGTTTTTGAGAAGCTGGACGCAGGCAGAATGCAAAACCTCCTTCACCATGTATGCATTGAAAACAGAAGCCAGGTGTTTATTACAGATACACACAAAGAAAGACTCGAGCAGGCGCTAGGTAATCTACATGTTCCATTTCAGTTGATTGAGTTATAAATTTTTTGGTAACAAGCGGTTCACCAAAAAGTAACATTGTTGTGTCACACACTTGTACATTTTGTTTTTCAAATCTTCATAGTCAAAATCTGTCTGTGGTCTTAACTCATGTCATTGTCGAAACCATTAACAAGCTTTTGCCTAAAAAAAGTCTATTAATTTGATAGACTTATATAAAACAATTACTTTCGCGTTTTGAGAAGTTTTGATCATTCAATAACAGCGACAGACATACAATTCGCTGGTCTATCGAGCAGAAAGTAAAATTATAAGGTATATGAGTACTGAGCACATGGAAAGAATAGAGGTTATTCCATTGGCCCCCAAGCCCAAAAAATACCTATGGTATATTATTCCAATAGTTTTATTAACCGGGCTGTTATTGACTCTACTAATAAATTATCACGAAAGCTTTACAATAGAAAAAGTAAAAAATGGGCTTAACTACGAGTTTGTTGTTTTCCTGTTAATTGGAATTTTCGCACAACTGGTCGACGGTACATTGGGCATGGGTTACGGTGCTACTTCAACTTCGTTTTTGCTTTCATTTGGAGTTAATCCTGCTACCAGTAGTATGGGAGTACATGTGGCTGAAATGTTTACAACAGGGGCTTCTGCATTGTCGCACTACAAGTTTAAAAACATCAATAAAAAGCTCGTTCTCAACCTTGTTATTCCTGGCGTTATTGGTTCGGTATTAGGTGCTTATTTACTGGCAGATGTAATAGATGGGAAAGTGATCAAACCTTATATAGCAGTCTATATGATTGTTTTGGCTGTTATAATTATCATTAAAGGACTACGAAAAAACCTAATTAAAAAGAAAACAAAGCAGCTCGGTCTCCTTGCTGTTTTTGGAGGTTTTATGGACTCTATTGGAGGCGGCGGATGGGGCCCCATTGTAACCTCAACACTTTTGGGTCAGGGAAGAAATCCGCGCTATACCATCGGTTCAGTTAATACTGCGGAATTTGCAATCTCCTTTGCAAGCGGAATTACTTTCATACTATTCGACGGCATTAGCGGCTGGCGGGTAATTGCGGGCTTGGTTATAGGTGGACTAATTGGTGCTCCATTAAGTGCGTATCTCGTAAACAAAATACCACGAAAACCAATTACAATTTTAGTTGGAGTGTTACTTATCTTTTTAAGTTTGAGAACTTTGCTGAAATAGTTTTAAAGCACGGTTGACAAGTACTCCTATTTTTTTCTTTTACGAATTTCTGCTCCAAATGTTTTAAAGTACAAGTGAGTGACACAACAATGTTTGGGCGTGTACCAAAGCCGGCAACAAAAACTTAACTAAACAAATAGGCTATATCTTCTTCATTAAGAGCTTTAATAAATCCGTCATCTTCACCTACGAGTTCTTCTGCTAACTTCTTCTTGCGCTGTTGTAACTGGATGATCTTTTCTTCAATTGTATCCTTACAAATTATCTTATAAGCAAACACATTCTTTGTTTGGCCGATACGATGCGTTCTATCAATAGCCTGTTGCTCCACCGCTGTGTTCCACCAAGGGTCGAACAGAAAAACGTAGTCAGCAGCAGTGAGTGTGAGACCTGTGTTTCCTGCTTTCAGACTAATTAAAAACAAGTTCGTGGCGTTGTCTTTTTCCTGGAAGGCATTCACCATTTCGATTCGTTTTGCAGGGGGAGTTTGACCATCAAAATGATAATAGGCAATGTCTTGCTTATCGCACTCTTCCGCAAGCAGGTTAAGCATACTGCTGAACTGGGAAAAAACAAGTGCCTTATGTTCCTTTAAAATGTTTTTCAGTTCTCCAATCAACACTTCTGTCTTGATTGAATCTGTACATGCCTCTTGTTCCGAAACCGGCAACAATAACGGAGAATTGCAAATTTGCCTTAGTTTAAGCATCCCTTGCAACACTGCTAGTTTGCTCTTATTTAAGCCATTATTTTTAATATCGAGAAAGATATTTCCCCTGATCTGGTCCTTAATGTTATTGTATAAGTCATGTTGCCTGCTGTTCATTTTGCACCACAAGATCATTTCAGTTTTATCTGGAAGGTCTTTTGCTACCTGCTCTTTCGTTCTTCGCAAGATAAAAGGCGCCGTCAGCTTTTGAAGCGCTTTGATTTTTTCTTCATCATGATTTCGATCTATTGCATCTGCATATTCGCGTTTAAAGAACTCGCGACTGCCAAACATTCCTGGCAACGCGAAATTGAGTTGCGCGTACAAATCGAAAGTATTATTAACAACAGGTGTACCGCTCAACGCAATGCGGACCTGGGCAGGAATCATGTTAACGACGGTAGTGATTTGGGCAGAAGGATTTTTAATATTGTGGCTCTCATCAATTACAGCAACTCCATAATCATTTGCCAATAATACATCCGAGTCTGCACGTACCGTTCCATAGCTGGTGATAATAACCTGGCTTTTAGTATTAGCAATATCTGTGGCGTTTCGGGAGGCACCATGATATACAACGGATGTAATTCCAGGAGTAAACTTTTGCAACTCTTGTTGCCAGTTAAATATGAGAGACGAAGGGCAAACTATAATATTTACAGAATCTGGATTATGATGAATATAATATGCCAAGTAACAAATTGTCTGTAGTGTTTTACCAAGGCCCATATCGTCAGCGAGACATCCACCTGCACCCGCTTCGGCCAATAGTGTAAGCCACTCAAATCCTTTTTGCTGGTATGGCCTCAGGCTCGCATTCACAGAGGCGGGAAGTTCATAAATATTGTCGCTTCCATTTTGCCACTGCTGCCACTTCTGCCACCACTGATCTTTTATCAGTGTTTTTAAAACCTGCCGCTCACCGTTTGATTGTTGCTCGCTTATCGCCATCACCCGCGCAACTTCTATTTCGTCTTTATTTATTTTTCCATGCTTTAGGATCGACGAATACTGTTGCATCCATTCCTCGTGTAAAACCCCCAAACTTCCATCCTTTAACAACACTGCTTTTTGCCCGGCCAGCAACATCTTCTGTAGTTCACTCAAACGCAATTCTTCTTTACCAAAAGACACGGTCATTTGCATCAGCACTTTACCCTTCTCTTCCTGCTTTATTTTTACTGTAGTTGCTACTTCAAATGGCGAGTACCTGAAATGGTTCAACATATCCATTCCTACCAGTTCGATACCTTCGGCAAGAAGATGATGATACGTTTTTAAGAACCATTGTTTTTTTTGTGCCTCCCCAAAAGAAACATAGTAATACCCATTACGCTGATTTGAAAAATTTGCATGCATACCCACTAACTTTTTCAGGAATTCATCTTCTGCTTCCTTATTACGAACAATCTCTACCGCCTCACCGTCCACTACCGTTTCATAACTTTCTTTCCAAGGGTTTTCAAGCACAAACCCATCGTACACCCATTGTGGAGTTAGCATTAAAAAAGAACCATTCAATTCACTAAGAAGCACCCGGTTAACAGGTATTGTTCTAATCTCTTTTTTACTGAAGAAATTATATCGATTTACTTTATAATCAAGCTCGAGTTTAGTAAGTATGTGTTGTGAAAATGCAACCGGGTCGTCACCATACTGACCCCGATTTTTTTCAGCAAGCCATCGCAAAGTCTGGTAGTCCTTATAAGAAAGCAGAAAATACTCATTACTATTTTCAAGCAAAAAATGATACCGGTTGAACTCTTTCAGATTGTACGACGCTCCATTGAGAATAACCTCAGTTTTTAAAACAAGCCTGCCATTTTCGTTAGCCACATGAAAAACGAGCTGTGGCTTATAGCTACTAAAAGCGCAGGGAGACATTCGAAAACTTTTACCGTCAGGAAGCCTGGTTCTATGATACCATTTAAGAAGACCTGAAAAAGGTTTTAGCTTATCAAATAACTGGTGAAAGTGCCGATGGGTTGTTGTAAGAATAAGATTTAATTCGGCGTCTGTCGGCTTTTTATCAAGAAAGGGTTGACCTACTTTATACTGGAATTTGGTGAATGCGTCGGGGCTGAAGTGAACAAGCAGATCTCTTACGACCTCCGGAAGGTGCAGGTAATTTTTATTCAGCTCTTTGTTATGCAAATCAAAAAGGTCGTACTCAATCCCTTTATCAGATTTCTGAATATGCAGTGACTCCAGCAACCGGAACTTGCTATCCAGCTCATGTGGTGATAATAATATTGCAATTTTTTTTTCAACTTTCACTACTGCCATTCGCTCACGTTTTAAATTGATAAAGCTGCAAACATAATATTTTAAGAAAATCAGGTAATCATATAAAAAAGATCGAAAGCTGGGGTGTGATAAAATGTTTATTTCTTGTTAGAAGTTTTATTAACCGAATTTTCAGGAATTCTTATCGACATCGTTGTGTCACTTACTTGTACTTGAAGTAATTTGCTTTGACAAAGACATTCCGGTAAGTATCAATGTCTTCTGAAAGAATTTTATAAGACTTTATCAAAAACACCCCCAAGTAAGGATGCCTTTATATGTTCTCGATAATAATCTTTGGTTTCCACCCGTAAATGAGGCGTTGCAGGATGGCCTGCTCGCTATTGGTGGAGATCTTTCTGAAGAACGATTGTTATTGGCTTATCATAAAGGCATCTTTCCCTGGTTTGATGGAGACGTGCCCATGTGGTGGTGTCCCGATCCACGATTTGTATTATTTCCAAATGAACTAAAAGTAAGTAAAAGCATGAAAGCGCTTCTCAAGCGCAACGCTTTTGAATTTACTATAGACAAAGCTTTTCCGGCAGTAATAAGAGCCTGCAAAGAAAAAGAACGGGAAGGCCAGGACGGAACCTGGATAACAGACAATGTAGAAGCTGCATACGTGCACCTACATAAAAGGGGTTACGCACAAAGCGCAGAAGTTTGGGTTAACGGAGAATTAACGGGGGGCTTGTATGGCGTACGCCTTGGAAATATGTTTTTTGGTGAAAGCATGTTTAGTCATGTAAGTAACGCCAGCAAGTATGCATTTATAAAATATATAGGCCATCTGATAGAAGAAGGCGTTCAACTGATAGACTGCCAGGTATATACCGAGCACCTCGAAAGCCTGGGAGCAAGGATGATAGAGAGGGATGTGTTTATGGAGTATGTGAAGGGAGCGAGGTGAATGGCCTCAGAAAAATTATTGCAGGAAACTTTATATTTGTAGTAATGCCAACATTGCTGACAATAAATGGAATTCGTTTCTTTTTTTACAGTAATGAAAATAGAGAACCAATGCATCTACACGTGACAAAAGGCAATGCTTCAGGAAAAGTTTGGTTAGAGCCGGAAATCGAACAAGCTTACTTTGATGGTTTTACAAAAGCTGAAGAAAAGGTAATTATGGAAGCGGTGTTATCAAATCTCAAAGAACTTAAACTCAGATGGAATGAATACTTCTCAAAATAAATACGATGCATTAGAGCAGTTGATAGTTGAAGAGAGTTTATCAATTGTATCTGTCGATATACACAAGGAGTTAGACCTTATGTTAGTCATCTTAAACACGAAAGCAATACTTCGTCAAAAAATCTCGTCTT
Organism: Segetibacter aerophilus; assembly: GCF_007991655.1. Lineage (GTDB taxonomy): Bacteria > Bacteroidota > Bacteroidia > Chitinophagales > Chitinophagaceae > Segetibacter > Segetibacter aerophilus. The sequence goes on along the minus strand of NZ_BJYT01000019.1, from coordinate 32,084 downwards.
ATAAAAATCTATCTAATGCCTCAGCCACAGATTTAGCTCAATATGAACTGGTAGCAGGCGGTAAAGGAATACATTGGCCAATGCTCGATGAAGACTTAAGTCTTAAAGGTTTCTTACAGCAAGAACTAAGAAACATTGTAAACAAAGACGCAATTGCAGCTTAGCCCCGCATCCCTTCAATTCCCTTCAATCCCCAGTTCCCGTTCTACTTCCCAAACTTCTTCTTCAGCATCGCTAGTGCGTCGTTCATTGGCAACGCCTCTTCCGGCTCGCGCTTTTTGAAACCCTGATTTTGGCCACTATTATTACTCGGCTTAAAACCCTGTTGCGGCCTCTGAGTTCTTGCCGGTGCTTCCTGTGTTTGTTTGATAGATAACGCTATACGTTTTCTTGCCACATCCACTTCCAACACTTTGACTTGTACATGCTGGTTCAGTTTCAGTGCTTCATTAGGATCAGTTATGTATTTATGAGAGATTTCAGAAACATGAACTAATCCATCTTGTTTTACACCAATGTCTACAAAAGCTCCAAAGCGGGTAATGTTAGTCACTACTCCCGGCACCACCATTCCTACTGTAACATCTTCAAGTTTATAAATATTTGCGAACTCAAACTGTTGAACTTCACTTCGCGGATCAAGTCCTGGCTTTTGCAGTTCTTTCAGTATGTCCTGAATGGTTAGTTCACCAAACTGTTCGCTAACATATTTTTTTGGATTGATAGTCTTTATCAAAGTCTCATTACCAATTAATGATTTTACATCCACCTCCAGGTCTTTCGCCATCTGTTGAACTAACGGATACGCCTCGGGATGTACTGCACTTGAGTCCAGTGGATTTTCACCCTCTTTTATTCGCAGAAATCCTGCACACTGCTCAAATGCTTTCCCACCCAATCTTGGTACTTTCATCAGTTCCTTTCTGTTCTTGAACCTGCCAATTTCGCTTCGATATTTTACAATATTGTCCGCAAGCGTTCCACCAATTCCGCTAACGTAACTCAGCAGGTGTTTGCTTGCTGTATTTACATTTACTCCAACAGCATTCACGCAGCTTTCCACTGTCTGGTCGAGTTTCTCCTTCAATCTGAATTGGTTTACATCGTGCTGGTACTGCCCTACTCCAATACTTTTAGGATCTATTTTTACCAACTCAGCTAACGGATCCATTAGTCGTCTGCCAATACTTACTGAACCTCTAACCGTAACATCTTCGTTAGGAAATTCTTCCCTGGCTGTCTCCGATGCGCTGTATACCGAAGCTCCGTCTTCATTTACCATGAACACGGGCAGACAAAGATTTAATTTCTTAATAAACTGTTCTGTTTCCCGCCCCGCAGTTCCGTCTCCGATTGCAAAGACCTCAATCTCGTACTTTGAAACAAGGTCTTTTATGATGTGCTCCGCCTCGTATTGCTTATTGCCTTCATGAATATAGATCAGGCTTGTCTTCTTCAATTCACCTTTTTCGTCGAGGCAAACCACTTTACATCCCGTCCGATAACCCGGGTCAATGGCAAGAATTTTTTTACTTCCTAAGGGTGAGCTAAGCAACAATTGCCTTAAATTTTCTGCAAACACATTAATCGCATCCTCATCCCCTTTTTGCTTTAAGGCTGTTCTGAATTCGCTTTCGAGACTTGGCTGCAACAGGCGACGATAAGCATCCTTAATCGCTTTCTTTATTTGCTCATTAGAATTACTTAATCCCCTGATGTATTTATTTTCTATCAGTTCAACCGCAGTCTCCTCATCCGGTGAAATGCCAATACGCAAATAACCTTCTAAAAAGCCACGTAGTATAGCCAGTATGCGATGGGAAGGAACTTTCGAAATCAGTTCGGAAAAATCAAAATAGTCCTTGTATTTAATGCCTTCGGCCTCTTTATCTGCCACCACTTTGCTTTGCAACGTTGCTTTGTCTTCAAACAACTTTCTCACTTTAGCCCGCACCTCTGCATCTTCATTCACCGTTTCTGCGATAATATCACGAGCACCTTGCAACGCTTCATCAGCGCTCTTTACATTCTCATTAATAAATTCTGAAGCCTTTCCATTTATGTCAAAATCTTTTTGCTCGAGCAGCAACAAGGCCAACAGTTCCAGTCCGTTTTCACGTGCTGTTTGCGCCTTGGTTTTGCGCTTAGGTTTGTAAGGAAGATAAATGTCTTCAAGCTCTGCAACAGTTGTCGTCTTATCTAATTTCGCTTGAAGTTCTTCGGACATTTTACCCTGCTCGGTAATTGCTTTTTCTATAAAAGCTTTACGCTCGGTAAACTCTTTTAAAAACTTAGCTTCGTCCTGTATTTGCTGGATTTGGACTTCATCCAAATTACCCGTTTTGTCTTTCCGGTAACGGGCAATAAATGGAATGGTAGATCCTTCCTCCAACAACCCTAAAACTGCTTCTACCTGTGCAGTTCTCACATGTAGCTTAGCCGATATACTTTGTGCAAATTCCATTAATACTTTTTATTTTTTGTTCCCCGGCATTCGTTCGCTTTCAACATCGTTGTGTCACTCACTTGTACCTGCAAATCTTTATTAAGCCTTCGCGGTCAAACCGACTTTTTTTTAAAGTCCATTCTATTCGCGAAAAAGTGGTGCAAAGGTTAAAGAGATTTTTCAAGTGAAAGTTGTAAAACTAAAAAAGGATGAAAGAAATTTCTGCACATGGGCACCACCTATTTTCTCAGCTACAGGCAAAACTCTTGGACCTTGCAAACACTCCGGAGATGAAATCATACAAGATGCATTTCGTTTACTTCCATGATGGTCCGACTTCTATATTGAGAGAGCTCATATCTCTTAAGGAAACATATTAAATAAAAATATGCCAAATCTTACTGTTGATCTAAAACCCCACGAATGTTCTACTTATTCATTTGTTTAAGACTTTGCTCGTAATAAATATTTCTTTTTCAATTTTTCCACCGAAGGTTCTTCAACACTTTTAGCAGGAATAATTCTTGTTTCACCTTTCTTGCTCCAAAAGCTTCAAACTGTATTATTTCAACTATTAAAACAATGTTTATGGCAACAGAAAATAATGGTCAAAAAGGTTACGTACTAATAACAGGCGGCACAAGCGGCATCGGTTATGAACTCGCAAAGTGTTTTGCAGAAGATGGTTACAATCTTGTTCTTTCGGCACGAACAGAAGCAGACCTGCAACAGCGCGCATCTGAACTAAAGCAACAGTATAACATACACGTAACGACCATTGCTAAAGACCTTTTTCAATCCAATGCAGCCTTCGAGTTATACGATGAAGTAAAGCGTCAAGGCTTAACAGTAGATGTGTTGGTTAATGATGCAGGCCAGGGACAATTTGGACTTTTTGTAGAGCAGGACATTAATCGGCTATTGGAAATAATCCAGTTAAACGTCTGCTCACTTACGGTACTAACACAGCTCTTTCTAAAAGATATGGTAGCACGCAACGAGGGTAAAATATTACAACTGGCATCGATTGCTTCAGAGTTGCCGGGTCCGTGGCAGGCCGTTTATCACGCGACAAAAGCCTATGTATTGCATTTAACTGAAGCACTGATAAGCGAATTAAAAGATACAGGAGTTACCCTTACTGCCTTACAACCAGGTGCAACCGACACTGACTTCTTTAATAAAGCAGATATGCAGTCGTCGAAAATACTAGACACCGGACTATCAGACCCTGCAAAAGTTGCTAAAGATGGCTACCAGGCCTTGATGAAAGGAGATGACAAAATAGTCTCCGGATTAAAAAATAAAGCAATGGTAGGGATGAGCAATGTAATTCCTGACAAATTGGTCGCAGAACAAATGAATAAAATGCAGGAACCAAAAAAGTCGTAAAAACTCGGGTTTAAATTTTAATAACTAATTACATTCATTGTCCTGACACTGAGAAAATAAAGACGATGAGCTGGCAGGACAGTGAATGTATATTCTTATATACGTTTGAAAACTTAAGCGGGAAAACTCAGGGACGCACAGCCCATGCAAGCCCATCTGGTACCCCACCAACATCTAAACGACCGGTAACTTCCAAAGTTGTAAGATCAATTATAGCTATATAATTATCAGATGAACAGGCGACAAATGCCCGTGCACCTTGCTGGTCCATAAGAATTCCTGCTGCGCCTTTACCAAGCTTGAGCCGTTTTACCTCTTTGCGCAATTTTGCATCAAAAACAGTCAATTCTCCATTTTGCAGACTCGAAATAAATACCCGCGTTCCATCTGGAGTAAACTTTACCCGGTTTGCGCCTAACACCTTAGCATCGATTTTCGTTGCTAACTTTTTTGCAGCAAGATCTATAATCGAAATCGTTCCGTCTTCACTTGCTGCTGTCCATAATTCATCTCCGTTTGGTGAGACATCAAATCCTTCTGATCCTCTTGCAGTCGGTACTACTGTATGAAACCACTCCTCACGCGGCCGGGCATTTGGTGGCGCCGTTCTTCCTGGCTGAATTAAGCTATTAACAAGAATGCTTACAGTGCCCGAAGAGATATTCGTAGTGTAAATCTTTTTTGCATCAGCACTCACATAAATCATGTGCGTCCTATCCTGGCCGGTGCCCATGCTCCAATCAAGTTTACTTGTCGCTGGGTCGTACCTGCCAATTGCCTTAGAACCTTCGGCGGTAAACCAAACCTTTCCATCTACATAGGTTATATCATGCGGGCCAAACAAAGGCCTGGTGTCAATACTTGACAATAATTTCTGCGCAACAAGATCAATTACATTTATTTCATGTAGCGCGCCCCCACCATAAATGCAAACGTAAGCAGTGCGTCCATCCGAAGAGGCTACGAGCTCGTGAGGATCAGTTCCCACCGGTATTTGAGAAATAATCTTCAACGTAGAAGGGTCTACTAAAGCTAGGGTATGATTGGCTTTCGACAGGGCAAGCAACGTGCGCTTTGGTGTTGTTTGTGCAAGACAATCTGTTGCTGAATAAATTGTCCCTATTAGGAAAACGTGTACAATCAATTGAAACGACAGATCTTTAAATTTTCTCATAGCCTTAATATTATAGTAACACATTTTGTTTCGCAAGTACTATTTAATCTTACCCTTCCGGGCAGAATAATCGACGCAGAAATTGAAACTAAAAGTTATAAAATTTCGAACAGTTTGAAAGATATTAGCATGCTTTCTTAAAAATTTCAAAAGACCTCTCCTTCCTAAAGAACAAGAATTTCAAAAAAATGATCATGAGAGTAGCTTATGAAAATCGATTCCTTAAAATGAAGGGAAGCGATTATTTTTATTTGCAATTTTCCCCAACTTAAAAAGATTCCAATGACAGCCAAAACAACCAACCTCATTTATTGGATCTCTACCCTTGTTTTTGCCGGCTTGATGATATTCTCCTCTGTTGGCGGATTACAACCTTCTCAACAGGCTATTCAGATGATGCATGACGGTCTTGGTTACCCGATATATTTTATCCAGTTTCTGAGCATTGCCAAATTGATCGGCTCTATTGCTATACTCATTCCCGGCTTACCCCGCAGTGTAAAAGAATGGGCTTATGCAGGTCTATTTTTCGACCTTACTGGCGCCGTTTATTCCGCCGTTGCCACATACGGTAAGTTTGATCCTATGATGCTTACCATGCTGGTTTGGATACTACCTGGTATTGTCTCGTATTATTACTGGCATAAAAAACTACACAAGGTTCGGACAGTTTAGAGTTTATAAAGAGTGACTTTTCCCAAATTTACTTGACGGTAAGATATCGGCGAGGACCGCAGATAGACAGGTGTTAAGTCTACGTGGTTATAGAGAATAGATTAATTTTAAAATTAAACATCCGAACTAACATGAGCGAAATCAAAAAAGAAGACATCAAACAAGACGTGTTTGACCTTTACGACGACTATGCGCACAACAGGCTTGATAGGCGCGATTTTATGCAGAAGCTGTCAGCCTTTGCGGTGGGAAGTCTAACAGTACCTGCGCTGATGAGCTTCTTAATGCCGGACTACCAGGGGGCCATACAGATTAAGAAAGACGACCCGCGTTTAAAATCTGAATACATCAATTACCCATCTCCAAAAGGTGGCGGAACGATCAAAGCATTGCTGTCGATGCCTGCCGACAATAAAAAGAAATTGGGCGGCATTGTGGTTGTTCATGAAAACCGCGGACTTAACCCGCACATTGAGGACGTAGCAAGAAGAGCTGCCCTTGCGGGATTTATTTCCATTGCTCCCGATGCATTAACTCCGTTAGGAGGTTACCCCGGCACAGATGACGCCGGTCGCGAAATGCAAAGCAAGCGTGACCAGAATGAAATGTTAGAAGACTTTATAGCTGCTTATGACTACCTGAAGAACAACAAAGATTGTAATGGTAAAATTGGTGTAGTTGGTTTCTGTTTTGGTGGCAGCATTGCAAATAAAATGGCAGTAAGAATTCCGGGACTAAATGCCTCAGTACCTTTTTATGGGGGCCAGCCTGCTAAAGAAGATGTTCCTAAAATAAAGGCACCTCTCCTTCTACATTATGCCGCCCTTGATACACGGGTTAATGAGGGATGGCCTGCATATGAAGCAGCTTTAAAAGAAAATAAAAAAGAATATACAGCCTACATCTATCCCAACGTAAACCATGGGTTCCATAACGATACAACACCGCGTTACGATAAGCCTGCCGCAGAATTAGCGTGGAAGCGTACGATAGATTTTTTTAGCGATAAACTAAAATCCTAGGTAAAAGCTTCAAACTACTTGCTTATGCTGAGAAAAGTTTGAGCCAGGAAGCTTCGAATTAATTACGTTTTCGAGTGATGAGATTTTGTATGATACAAGCATAAGAATTTCATAGCATCTTCTGTTGTGTCACTCACTTGTACTTTTGTTTTATAAGCGGCAGCTCCGCGGCTTTTGTAACAAGCCTACCAATTTAATCAGAGTGGGAGATGGCGGAAGGTTTAAGAGCGCTGAGCAGCAAACTAAGGTACAAGGGAGTGACACAACAAAAGCCAAACAGTTAACAAAAGCCCGGAAACAATTTTAGTATCCTCCATACAATCAATTCGATTTTACGTTTTTGACAGAAGTGGCAAATAAACGTTCATACTACTAAGCCTTGAATTGTCAACCGCCGAGCCACTATCAGTTAATCTTGTGATTTAAAATATCATCCTGCACCTGTTGTACAAATTTGGCATCGTCAATATTAAGTGGCATCCAGTTGCCGTTTATCTTCGCAACCCAAAAAATTGGCACATCTAAACCGTCAATATCTTTCAGAGGTTTAAAGAACAATCGATTTCCTTCTCTGTTGACCTCGTATGGAATAACGAAATTTTCTATTAATAAATCAGTTGAATAAAGAATCATATTAATTGGTTTAATCCATTCGGTTAGGGAGCAAAGGGAAAGGTACTATTTGGAAAGCAGTCACCTTCTTACTTCCCTTTCAAACCCAATAACAAACTATAAAAGGCTGGCTTTTTACTATAATCCTGGTTGAAAAGAAGCGGATTATCTATTTTCTTCAAAGCATTGATGATCCAGCTATCCTTGTCGGTAACACCCCAAATTGTTAAGCCATGACGTTGTGCCACAGGGACGTTTCTCATATACGACTGTACCACATATTTATACATCTCGGCCTGGCTCTGAAGCGAAGCAGCAGTAGGTGTAAAACCGGCAGCATCACTTGGATTAATACGAACATCCAATTCAGACACTCTTACTTTTAAGCCCGTTGCAGCAAGCTTCTGAAACATAGCATCTATAGCAGCAGTTGAGTTATTTACACCGATATGCATTTGAGTACCTATACCATCTATTTTGGCTCCTTTAGCCTGCAGCTCTTTTACAAAATTTAAAAGTGAGTCTAGTTTAGCAGTATTGGACTCCAGGTTATAGTCGTTAATAAAAAGGAGTGCGTTGGGGTCTGCAGCTTTAGCATAATTGAAAGCTTTCAAAGCAAAGTTTCTTCCAAGGTATTCGGACCAAAAAAAGTAATCGGTTGCACCGGGAGTTATCTCTGAGTTAGCACTTGTTCTAAGTCCGCTTACACCATCAGCCATAGATTCGTTTACTACGTCCCAGGCTTTAATTTTTCCTGCGTACTTGGTCACTGTACTTCTAATAAACCTGCTAAGCGCCGTATCTACAGCCGCTGCCACCTGTGCACCGTTTGCAGGTACTACAGAACTTGCATCTGTTACAGTTACGTCGTCGATAAAATAAGTATTAGCAACGGCACCCATGTCTAAAGAAATTCTCGACTGCGCATCCCTTGCAGAAAATGTCCAGGTTATTTGGCTCCAATCGGTAGTGACATTGAAGTCATTCTGGTATTGCGCTGTTGGCAGAGTCGATAGTCTGCCACTTCCACCTGCGGAAGCTGCCTTTATCCAAAAAGAAACTTTATAAGAGGTATTTACTGTGGTATTAAAAACATCACTTGCAACTTGTACTTTCCATTGATTGCCCGGGTTGTTATTTGGATTTACAATTTTTAATGATCGTGTTCCATTGTGCGCCTCGGCAGATGATCCTGTAGATACGGTAGCTCCATTGGTGTTGTAAACATTCCAATTTATTGGAGTTCCTGTGCTAGCTGCCTCAAAATCGCCATTCGTAAGAACATTTGGAGCGTTTGGATTTGGAGTTCCAGCGGTTAACGATCTTAGATATGTCCCATTTTGATTTTGGTGCCACGCCAAAGTATGCCCAAAAACATCCAAACCCGCGTTTGTTACCTGGTTAAACAAATCGTCGGACGCCGCAAAGTGAAAAGTGCCGTCATCTTTCACTATTGCACCGTGCTTCATTTGGTATCCGAAGGTTACACTATTTGCTTGACGTATGATGGTAGAGCGATAAGCCGCATCATTTTTCCATAAAGCATATTCTATAGCAATGCCTATTGGAAAGGCTGAAGCATCTTTAAGCGTGCCGGTTGTATCGGGAGCAGCAGGAGGCAATGGTGGAGGAACTATTACATCCATGTCTTTCTTACAGGAAGCCATGAAAGCTGACAGAGCCACAGCAACAAGAGACAGTTTTAGCAAATTCACTTTTAACATATACAAGCACCTTTTTTATAATATTGAAATCGCGGGATTAGTAAATTTTCAGTCCTGCAAGTTCCTAAGAATAAAGCTCATTAGCTTCCATTATCTTATAGAAAATCAAAACTATATTAATATTTTAAGTAGTAGTTTGGCGTACCTGCTTCTTAATATAGTTAAAGTGCAGATTATGCATTGTCTCAAAATAAAATCTATCGCAAGACCCGCCACAAAACAAAAAACCCTTGCTGCAAACGCAACAAGGGTTTTTATATTTCGAATTAATTCGAGTCCTGATATTAATAATCCATTCCACCCATTCCACCTGGCATTCCACCTGGAGCACCTGCAGCAGATTTAGGCTCTGGTCTGTCAGCAACTACACACTCAGTAGTCAACAACATACCAGCGATAGATGCAGCATTTTCAAGCGCTACACGACTAACTTTAGTTGGGTCGATAACACCTGCAGCAAACAAGTTTTCATAAATCTCTGTGCGGGCATTGAAACCAAAGTCAGCAGTACCTTCTTTGATTTTTTGAACTACGATTGAACCTTCAATACCGCTGTTAATAACGATTTGACGTAATGGCTCTTCGATAGCACGCTTAACGATTTGGATACCTGTAGTTTCGTCTTCGTTGATGCCTTTTAGATTCTCAAGAGATTCAATAGCACGAACATAAGCTACTCCACCACCTGGAACGATACCTTCTTCAACAGCTGCACGAGTTGCGTGAAGAGCGTCATCTACTCTGTCTTTCTTCTCTTTCATTTCAACTTCAGTAGCAGCACCTACATAAAGAACTGCGACACCACCGCTTAATTTAGCAAGACGTTCTTGTAATTTTTCGCGATCGTAATCAGAAGTTGTATTCTCGATTTGAGATTTGATTTGATTAACACGGTTAGTGATATTTTCTTTTTCACCTTTACCGCCAACAACAGTTGTATTGTCTTTGTCGATAGTGATAGAAGCAGCAGTACCTAAGTAGCTAAGGTCGGCATTCTCCAATTTGTAACCTTGCTCTTCGCTGATAACGGTACCAGCAGTAAGAACTGCGATATCCTGCAACATTTCTTTGCGACGATCACCGAAACCTGGAGCTTTGATAGCTGCAACTTTCAACGTACCACGTAATTTGTTTACCACAAGTGTAGCAAGTGCTTCACCTTCTAAGTCTTCAGCAATAATTACTAATGGACGTCCGCTTTGAGCAACTTTCTCCAAAATGTGAAGAATATCTTTCATTGCAGATATCTTCTTATCGTAGATAAGGATATATGGGTTCTGCAATTCAGCTTCCATTTTTTCGCTGTTAGTAACGAAATAAGGGCTGATATAACCGCGATCGAATTGCATACCTTCAACTACATCAACTGTAGTATCAGTTCCTTTTGCTTCTTCAACAGTTATTACACCTTCTTTACCAACTTTCTGCATTGCCTCAGCAATCAATTTACCGATCGTCTCGTCGCTATTAGCAGAGATAGTCGCAACCTGCTCGATTTTGCTGCTATCGTTACCAACTTGTTGGCTTTGACTTCTAAGGTTAGCAATAACGGCTTGTACCGCTTTGTCAATACCACGCTTAAGATCCATTGGATTAGCACCGGCAGCTACGTTCTTTAAACCTTCGCTGATAATAGACTGAGCCAAAACAGTTGCAGTAGTAGTACCATCACCTGCGATATCTGCAGTTTTAGAAGCTACTTCTTTCACCATTTGAGCACCCATGTTCTCAATAGCATCATCAAGTTCGATTTCTTTAGCTACAGTAACACCATCTTTAGTTACTGACGGAGCACCGAATTTTTTCTCGATAACCACGTTACGACCTTTAGGTCCAAGTGTAACTTTCACTGCGTTAGCAAGTGTGTCAACACCTTTTTTCATCTTATTTCTTGCTTCAATATCGAAGAAGATTTGCTTTGCCATAATTATAATTGTTTGAAGTTTTTAGTTTAAAGTGTAAGGTTTTGAACCGAACTAATTAAAACTATTTAGCTTTCGTTGCGTCGCACTCTTGTACGTTTATCACGCAATTCGGCTTTTAAAAAGCCCCTTCAGGGGTTTGGATTTAAACGATTGCGAGAATATCGCTTTCTCTCATGATTAGGTATTCACCACCTTCGACAGAAATCTCAGTTCCTGCATATTTACCATATAAAACAGTATCACCTGCTTTTACAGTTACCGGCTCATCTTTCTTTCCAGGACCTGCTGCGATAACTACTCCTTTTTGAGGTTTTTCTTTAGCAGTGTCAGGTATAATGATACCACCAGCAGTTTTCTCTTCAGCCGCAGCGGGCTTTACAATTACCCTGTCATGTAAAGGGGTAACTTTTAAACTTTCAGCCATACTTTTTAGTTTTTATTTAGTGTAAAAGAATTGTGATTTCGTTTCTCCTGTGCATCGACTATTGTGCCATTCGTTATAAAAAAGTCAAATTAGCAGTAACTGTCACTTTTTAACCTCTTGCTTGCATTAATGACAGGAAGCAGGCAAGGGAGATGACAGTTGGAAGTTGAGAGATGACAGGCCATAGATCAGTTGACAGATGACAGTTGTTGGATGACAGACGTTAGATGACAGATGTTCGATAAGATTGGGCAGATGTAAGATGTAGAGAGTGAGCCAGTCCTGCCATCAATTCTGGTAACTAATGTCTTACAGTGTCTTCTATCATCGGTCAACTTTTATTGGTGATCTTTTATCCCCTCGTCATTCCGTAATTACAATATTTCCCCTTCTGTCATCTCTCAACTTACAACTGTCATCTCCCTCTTCCTTAACACCTCAGTCACCCTCACCTTCCCTCTCACAGATTTCATAATTTTTCCTTAAGGGTATTACGAAAGAACTCGAATTGCTATCTTCGCTGCCCAAATCAATAAAGCTCTTTAGGAAATGATTAGCAGAAGAAATATTAGAGTTAAGGTGATGCAGACGCTTTATACACTAAGTACCGCAGATGGGCAAAATTTTTCAGAGCCGGTGAAATTGTTGAAAAAACAAGTAGATTCTTCTAGACAACTATTCGTTTACCTTCTTTACGTGTTGACGGAAGTAGCCCGCTATTCAGAAAAAGATGCGATTAAGCGAGCTTCAAAAAATCTCCCAAGCGAACAGGATTTGAATGTGAATACAAAGTTGTCAGGCAATGAGTTTCTCTGGAAAATAATAGAGGGCGGGTCATTTAAAAAGGCGATAGAAGATGAAAAGCCTAATCTCATAGAAGATACTTCAACCCAAATCAAAAAGATTTACAACGAGCTGACCAAGACCGAAGAGTATAAGAATTACATTCAACTCGAAAGCCGGGACAAGAAGTCAGAGAAAGAAATTGTCATTTTCATTTTTACTAATCTTATGCTTCCCTCGGAAGATTTTACCGGTCATGTGGAAGAGCATTTTACCAATTGGGATGACGATGCAGATATGATGAACCAGTTGATGCTGAATTACCTTCAAAAACCGGCAAGCTATAATCTGCAAGACATGCTGTCCGCCGAAAAATGGTTGTTTGCAAAAAGTCTTTTGCAAACAACCATAGCCAAAAGAGAGTATGTTCTTGAACTGATAAAACCAAAGTTGAAGAACTGGGATGCAGAAAGAATTGCAGTGCTCGATATGATTTTAATGGAGATGGGCGTATGTGAGTTATTGTTTTTTGAAACAATTCCGACAAAGGTTACCATTAACGAATACATTGACCTTGCAAAAGCTTATAGCACTCCACAGAGCGGACAGTTTGTAAACGGTATACTGGATAACATTCATAAGGAATTAGCAAGCCAGGATAAAATACATAAAGTAAGTTTTAAACAAAAAGCTTAATTACTTCCTTTAGATGAAACCCTACATATTTCTAATAGCAGCCTCCGTAGCCTTCATTGCTTGTCAAAACCAGGATGTAAAGAAAAAAGATCTGTCTGTGCTGGTAAACGACAGTACTAAATTCACCAACATACAATGGATAGACTCTCTAAAAGATATTGGTGCCATTGAAGCGGGCAAAAAAACAGAAATAAAATTCAGGTTTAAAAACACCGGCACCAAACCGCTTTTTATTATTTCCGCTGAGCCTGGGTGTGGATGTACCATTGCTGATTATCCTAAGGAAGCGATTACCCCTAATTCGGAAGGAGTAATAACTGCCTCATACAATGTAAATTCAGGAACTACAGGAGATTTCAGAAAGAATATACACGTGACAACTAACACGAATGGTACAACAAGCCATTACGTTTACTTTTACGGCTCAATAAAAAATGCAGGAGACACAACGCCCGGAAGAAAAATAGACACTGCAATGTTGAATGCACTAAAATCAAAAGAACTAAAAAGAAACCTTTTATTAAAACCAACTAAAAATTAATCTCAATGCTTCAATTTTCTTATCTGTTGATGGGTGATCCAAAAAACGGCGGTTCTGTTCAGCTACTTATGATGGGTGCCATCATGCTTGTTTTTTGGCTATTTATGATTCGCCCGCAAGCCAAAAAGGCTAAAATGCAAAAAACCTTCATTAATGATCTAAAGAAAGGCGACAAAATAGTAACCATTGCAGGTATACACGGAGTAATTCATAAAGTAAACGACGACAATACAACTATTCAATTGGAAGTTAATCCGGGTAGTTATATCAAGATAGAAAAATCTGCTATCAGTCTAGAGTGGAGCCAGGCACTTAATAAACCTGCGGCAGTAGTGGCAGATACTAAATAAGCTACTTCATTTTATATTTTTTTAGAACCGAACACTAATTTTGAGATCTTCTCAATTAGTGGTCGGTTTTTTATTTTAATATTTTATCCCACAAAATCGCGTTTAGAGTATGGTTAAAGTTGGATTGACAGGCGGAATTGGCAGTGGTAAAACAACTGTGTCCCGCATATTTAATGTACTCGGTATTCCTGTTTTTGACGCTGATTATGAGGCTAAAACTATTATGGAGACTGACTTGGAGTTGGTCGGGCGGGTACAAGAAACATTTGGAGAAGAAAGCTATACTGATGGCATACTTAACAGACCGTACCTAGCCAAAATTGTTTTCAACAACCCAACTAAACTAAGTGTTTTAAATTCTCTGGTCCACCCGGCAACTATAGATGCCGCTAATAGGTGGATGGCTCGCCAAACAACTCCTTATGTAATTAAAGAGGCTGCCCTTATGTTCGAGTCAGGTTCTGCATCAAACGTAGATTATGTCATTGGTGTTTATGCTCCTCACGACCTTCGTGTAAGACGAGTAATGCAAAGAGACAATGTTGACAGCGAACAAGTATTGATACGAATGAGCCGTCAAATAAGTGAAGTAATAAAAATGAAACTGTGTGACTTTGTAGTAGTCAACGACGACCAGCAATTACTTATTCCACAAGTACTGCAACTCCATCATAAGCTAATGAAGATTGGCGAAGAGCAATGAATACTTTATAAGAAAATCAGGCAATAATGCCATATGACGTAAACCCGTTCAACGTTTCAAGCATCTCTAACAAAAGCCTTTTAAATCATTTATTTTGGTACTTTTGAAAATATGCAACTGAGATACCTAAAAGTCTTCAAAAGAAAAATACTTCTACTAATATTAGTAATAGCCCTTATTGTAGTTAGCTCCGTAACCAAAGGAAAAACTTCGGTTGTATTAAGTACAATAACAGGAATTATATTAATTGTTACTGCTATTTATTATATCGTTTGGATAATGAGAACTCCTACTAAAAAGGAAAGTGATGAAGCCTTGTAGAACTAACAAGGCTTCCATAATTATTTAAGGCTACCATAAACTCTCGCCTTCCAAATCGTAAGGCAGTTGTTCACTTACATTACCTAAAAAGTTTGTCTCTGTTCTCTTAGCATGAAAGTCTCCTTCTTCGCTTGTTGAAGAAATGAACGACTTAAAACTTTCTCCTTCTTGTGCATTCAGCTTAGAGTCTCCGGTGTTTTTGTTAAAAGGTTGCTTTATGTATTCTGTAGACATTTTGTAGAAATTAGGGTTTGAGAAATTCTTTTCACCCCTTTCTTTGATAAAATGATGCCACAATCTTCCACGGATTAATTACCGACCTTTTGCCACTTGTCGATTAAAACATCCCGCAGCTACCTTTTCCGAAGGAAAACTCGGAAGTTATCTTGTTAGTCGCAGGTATAAAAACTACTTTTCCCCAAAAGGATTATTTAGCCAAAAATGTTTCAAACTGTTAAAAGTAGAAGTGAAATAGCGTGGATAACAGTGGAAATGATTCCCCTTTTTTATGCCCGTTTGCCTATCATTTGACGGATAGACGCCTTAGCACGGAGGTATTGAGTCTTACTTGTGCTTTCAGATATTCCAAGCAGCTCGGAAATTTCTTTATGAGAGAAGCCGGCAACAGCATACAAATTAAAAACGGTACGATAGCCGCTACTTAATTCCTGGGTTGTATGAATAACGTCTTTTTCGTACAAGTTATCTAATGCAGAGGCGTTAAAACAAGGTAACACATCTTCAAAGTCTTTGGCACAAATAGAGGCAGGTTTTTGAACACGATAGAACTGAATAGCAGTATTAACAAATATGCGTCTTACCCAGCCTTCGAAAGATCCTTCTCCACGATACTTATGTAAATTATTGAAAAGTTTAATAAAGCCTTCTTGCAATACATCTTCTGCATCTATACTTTTTTTAAAAAATTTTAGGCAGACAGCATACATCTTTGGAGATAACAACTCGTACAATCTTTTTTGGCTTTTCCGGTCACCGGCGATGCAATTTTTAATTAGTGAACAATCTATTGGAGTAAAGTTTTCTTTCATGTTTCTTTTTGCAATTAGTTTACTTACTGAAGTAAATATGAGTGCCACTCATATTTGTTCTCCATGAAGCCCTAGTGTAATACTAATTAAAAATACTCCTAATAAAAAAGATGTTTTTGTTGAATTTTTTCCTTACAAAAGAAGCGAAGGGGTAATCAAAAAGCTTCAAGTCCTAACGAGATTTAAATAATCAACCACACAAGCTCTAGAACTTTCTTGTTAATACAGCCTAAAACAATTAAGCAGTTTAGGAAATCTGCCATTATTTGATTGAAACTAAGGATTGCAAATACAGAAACGCGCTGCAAGAATAATTAGTAGAGGTTAGAATTGTCGCCTCCCGTTTCAATTGCTTAATGCCTTACCTATACTGCCGGTGCCAAATCTTCACTCATTAGTTCCTGGGTAGTTACCATGTTGTGCATCATCTTCGACCGCTTGCGGCTTTCTTCAGCCTTATCAAAAAATTCCTTTGCAGCCTCCTCGTTGCCGGCTTGCTGAAACGTTTTTGCAATTTGCTCCAACAACATAACCGCTTCTTCAAACGTCCGCATAGTGCTCCAGATCTGTTCTTCTATGCTTTGCGTAACGCCAGCTAATAGAGTACTTGATGAGAAGGCGTGGCCGGTATGACAACGAAAACGGACGGTCGTCCCTTCCTTGAGGCTGATAAGCGTACCATGACATTCAGGACAGGTAAAAGGGGTGAGTTCTCCCTTATTTAAAATACCCAACTCAAACGCATTGTCATTAGAAGCAATAATGACTTCCATTTTCATGAGCTCCATTTGCTCGGGCGTGATTTCATGCATTTTAGGTGCATTTTGATTAACTAATTCTTCAAGCAATTTACCCATTCTCGATACAGGCATTGAGAAGTCTACATCTACCTCCCTCAGTACGTTTTCGGGCATACTTTCATACAGGGCCTCCTCCGGATCTTGTACAATGCATGTACCTCCCAAGTGTTTCACCGACCACATTCCAGAAGTGCCGTCGTTTAGCATTCCCGAAAGCACAATACCAATAACCCTCGAACCATAATTGTAGGCAGCAGATCTAAACAGAACGTCGATCGATGGACGGAATCTGTTTTCCTTAGGTCCTTTTCTTACAAGCACCCTTCCATTTTCAATCAACAGGTGATGGTCCGGAGGCGCCACATAAATTCGCCGCGGTTTTATCTTTTCTCCGTCTTCAGCATGAGAGGCCAACAGAGGTCCATAATTCGCTAAAATCTGCGGAAGGTTACTTGGTGTAGAAGGATGAACATGTAGCACTACAAAAATTGAAGCATCCAGGTTTGCAGGTAACCCTTTCACGAAGTCTATTAAAGCGTTCACACCACCTGCTGAAGCACCTATTACTATTATATCTTTTTTATCCATTTTACGTTTTTAAGCTTTCGCCCTTTTCACTGCATTTTTAATTAAACACTAAAGTTTTTGCTAGCAGCACAAAAGGAATTAACAACTCTTAGTCTTTACAATTTGGAGAAATAATAGAAAGGTTTTGAGCCAGGCTGATGACAAAAATAAGCTTTTGTTGCGTCGCACTCTTCAACTTTGTTTTTGCTATTCTCCGTTTTATATCCCGAAATCTTTTAAAGTAAGAGAATATCTTATGCCTAAACTTTAGTCAACATTTAGTCATCTAAATGGCATATTCATTCTCCTTGCCTTCTTTACTAATGTGCTCGGCGGGTAATATTATATTGAAAGTAGCGCCCTTTCCTTCCTCGCTAAAAGCAACTATTTCTCCCCCATGATTTCTTACAATCTTCCTGCACAGGGCAAGACCTATACCCGTTCCCGGGTAATCTTCCTTATCATTTAGCCGCTGAAAAATTATGAAGATTTGGTCTGCAAATTCCTGAGAAAAACCAACTCCATTGTCACTTACCGTAATCTCATAGTACTTATTGTGCTTTTCTAGTTGATTGTAATTTTTCAGGTCCTCCATAGGAAGCTCACGACACTTAATTGAAATGGTAGGTACAGAGACGCGTGAAGTAAACTTAAGCGCATTGCTGATGAGGTTATTGAAAAGCTGGTTCATCTGCAATGGTATTGCATCTAATATCGGAAGTTTGTCGATAGTTATATCAGCGTTCCTTTCCTGTATCAGCAAATCAAAATCACTCAACACATCACGCAACACTTTATTAAGGTCTGTCTTAATCAGCTTTTTGTCGAACCTGGAGATACGTGAAAAATTAAGCAGGTCATCTATCAGGCTGCGCATTCTTTCCGCTGACCCATTAATCTTTTGGATGTGCTCTTTGCCTTGGGTAGGTATAATACTAAGAAACTGTTCTTTAAGTCTTGTGGAGAATGTAATTATTTTTCTAAGCGGCTCTTGTAAATCATGACTAGCCACATAAGCAAATTGTGCAAGGTCATTATTCGATCGCTCGAGGTCGACATTCACTTCCAGCAGTTCGCGGGTTCTTTCTCTTACCCTCTTTTCAAGCTCCTCGTTCTGTATCCTTTTATCATGAACTTCTGTGCAAGAACCGGAATAACCTGAAAACTTACCATCAGCATCAAACGTAGGGACGCCGCTATTTAAAATCCAACGGTATTCTCCATCGGCCCGCCTCATTCGGTATTCTATACTAAACGGTATTCTTTCAATAAAGCTTGAATGATAAGTTGTAAGTACCGTTTCGAGATCGTCTTTGTGTATTCCCTTCGTCCAGCCAAGACCCACTTCGTTCTTTAGTGGCTGTCCTGTAAAGGCAAGCCATGTTTTATTAACAAAAGTGATACTTTCATCTACGGCTGCCACCCATAACATTGCTGTTACATTGTTAGCCATATTTCGCAGCCACTCTTCCCGCTCTTCAAGTAGTTTTTTAGCCTGCCTATGCTCGGTGATATCTTCTATGGCTAATAAAACAATTTGCCGACCACTGGTTTTTTGTACAATCTTTCGGGCACTTAGCAGCAAAACTTTTTCGCCGACACCCTCAAACTTGTGTTTCAATTCGTAAGAGTAGTACTGGGTATGCTTTGGCAGTACTTCCCGTAGAAATTCTTTCAGCCTTGGTATATCCCATTGACCGTTTCCTATTTCAAAAATTAACCGTCCTTCAGTTTCCTGGATTTTTGCACTGAAAGTGCGATAGAAAGCGTTGTTGGCAAACTTTACAAACAGTTGACTATCCAATATTATTACCGCTTCCCTTATTGTTTCTATTACCTTTTCAGTGTAATCGTTCGCCTCTGAAAGCTGTTCATTTCTTACCTGTAGCTCCTGGTTAATTGTGATCAGTTCTTCGTTACTTGACTCTAATTCTTCTTTAGAAGTTTCCAACTCTTCATTGATACTTTGCAGCTCTTCGTTGCTCGATACAATCTCTTCATTTGCTGACTGCAGTTCTTCATTCGCTGCCTCTTGCTCTTCCATGAGTGACCGCATGTCTTGCCGAAGCGCAACAAGTTCTGCCTCCAATTGCTTAACACGCCTGTCCTTTGAAAAACTAGCTTTTAAATCTGCCGGCGAAGGCGTCTTTACTTCTTCGAAAATAATCAGGAGTAATTTTTCCTTTGTCCGTTCAAATAGTGGAATTATTTCAAATGCTATATGGTGAATATTTCCCTTATGCGTAATATCTAAACCTGTTACTTTTAGGGGTTCCCCTGATTTTATTACTTTATGTGCCGCATTTCTTAGCTCCAGTTCCAACCCGCTTCTTACCATCTTTAATAAATGGAGACTTGCTTTTCCTGGTGAAGGTTCGAGAAATAAACTCGTAGAGCCACGAAACTGGATAATGTCCAAATCGTAGTTAACGATTACGCCCGCCGGAACATACTCTGCTAAAAGAATATTATCAACGATATCCTCCAGACCTTGGCTTTCTGAGGCTGTTAGCTCTTTAATAACAGGCTTCATAGGTTGCTTTGGCAAGGAACTTTCAGGTATTTCCTCCGGCGTGAAATTAATATCAAAAACGGCGGTCGACACTGCGTCAGGCTTCTTTGAATAAATTTTTACCGTTTTATCAACCGGTGTAAAAAAGTTGGTAGAGGCACCAATAGTTTCAGATTTACCCAACACCAAATACCCGTTCTTATTTAATGCATAGTGAAAATTTCCCATCACTTTTCGCTGCAAAACGGGCTCAAAATAAATGAGCAGGTTGCAACAACTAATAAGGTCAACGCGGGAAAAAGGAGGATCTTTAAGAATATTGTGAGGCGCAAAAACGCAAAAATCTCTTATGCGTTTATTGATGCGATAATGACCATCTACTTTGGTAAAGAAAAGCTGCAGTCTTTTACTAGAAAGCTGCATAACATCAGTTACAGTATACATACCAACTCTTGCCTTGGTAATAGCTGCCTCACTAAGATCTGTAGCAAAGATTTGAAGTGGTTTATACGCCGCTTCTTCGTCCATTATTTCGCAAAGCATAATTGCAAGCGAATAAGCTTCTTCACCAGATGAACATGCTGGCACCCAAATTCTCAGAGGGTTGCCGACCGACTTGTTTTTAAGCAATTTGGGCAACAGCTCTTTTTTTAAATAATCAGTCACGTCGGGATCTCGAAAGAAATGAGTTACGTTGATGAGTAAATCCTGGTAAAGCTGGTTTACTTCCTGAGGCTTGTTCTTTATGTAGTCTGAATATTCAGGAAGTGTACTAAGCTTATGAAGCAACATCCGCCTGATAATTCGGCGGCGTATAGTATTTTGTTTGTAGTGAGTGAAGTCTACTCCTGTGGACGCTTTAACCTGGCGTAAAATCTTTTTCAGGTCGTCGGGGTTGATCTCTGAAATTTCAGACCTATCATCCTCCATTCCTTCTTCGTTTTCTGGAGATACCAGGTTTAATAGTAGAGAAGTGTTCTCACCGATACGGCTAATTTCTTCTGCCATTTTCGCCGGAGACAAGACTGCATCAACCACTCCCTCAGCAATAGCAGCTTTCGGCATCGTTTGAAATAATGCACTTTCGTCTTGGGCAAAAGTAATCCCCCCGATTTCTTTTATAGCTTTCATTCCTAAAGCCCCGTCTGACGCTGTCCCGGAAAGGATAATGGCAATTGTCGCTTCTCTTTTCTTTTCTGCAAGTGAAAGGAGGAAAACGTCGATAGGAGAATGTTTGAGTGGCGCATCGGCACGATCAAAAAGTCTGAAAGTATGACCATCGAGGGTCATATCAGTATTAGGCGGAATAATGTATAAACTATCAGGCTCAAGAACTGTTCCCTCACGCACTTCCAATACTTTCATTTTTGTAGCTCGCTGCAAAATCTGCCCAAGTGCGCTTTTGTGAGAACGATCAAGGTGTTGTATATATACAAATGCCATCCCTGTGTCACCTTGCAAGTTCTGCATCAGTTCTGTAACAGCCTCAAGGCCGCCTGCTGAAGCTCCTATTGCAACAATAGGAAAACGTTTAACTTCACCGTTCACTCCATTTTCTTCCACTCGGGTATCCATCATTAATTATACTTTCAAAAGGTACTTAGTTGAAGATAAAACTCCAACGATTTCTACAATTTCAATTTTACTGAAACTCTAGGGACAAAAGAGCTTCTATTGTGCGCAAGTATAGAGAAAATATTCTGTTTCCTGCAACAATATTTCCCCTAAAACAATATTGCTTCGATAAACATTAATACTAGTTTTTAAAAAAATTTCGTGCCTGTAAATATCGGTAACAAAACGTTCCCATCCGACAAGTACGAATGTTACAAAAACTATCAATTATTTCTTTAACTTTCGAATTAAGGGTATTCAATTCTTATATTTGACCAACTACAATTCTATTATCTGATGCGTAAAACTTCTACCATTTTAATTGTTGATGATGACGAAGACGACAAGGAAATGTTTCTAGAAATTGTAGCAGAATTGCAGGCCGATATAAAGTGCCTGAAGGCAGGGAATGGATTTGAAGCGCTTGAAGTATTGAAAAAAGAGGCACTTCTTCCTGATTTTGTGTTTCTAGACCTGAATATGCCTAGAATGAATGGAAGGCAGTGTCTGGAACAATTAAAGAAAGACGCAAACTTTAAAAAAATTCCTGTTATTATTTATACTACTTCCCGGCTAGAGGAAGATAAAGAGCAAACAAAAAAATTAGGAGCAGTACATTTTATTTCAAAACCAAGCTCATTGATTGCCTTAAGAATAGAGCTGGAGAAGGTTTTTTCGAAGGAGTGGATATAGACAGTAGCTTTTATGCCTGCCCTAAAAAACTAGCGTTGTTAATGGCGGAGTAAAATCTATATAATGACCAAAAGAATTAGTATTCTATTCTTCTTCCGCGAATGTTAATATTAACAGCAATCGTTCGTAAAACAAGATCACGTGTTGTTTCAATTCTCGTACAATGTTGCTCCTTTACAGATTCAAAACTTTTCCTCAGCTCTTCACACTTCTTTTGCAGCTTTTGAAGTTTCTTAAAAGAATCCCTGTCACGAAGTTTTACAACCTCATCTGAGTAGACGTCCAAAGGTATCGAGAACAACAATGGCGACTTGTAGTTATAGTAACCCGGTCTGTTCTTTTTAAAACTTGTTCCTTTTTGCATAGAATAGAGTTGAGTTATGCGAATTTATTCGATGTTTTTTTGGTTTTAGTGTTCTAAAGTTACAAGGTTTCGAACTACAAAACCTGCTTTGCCCGGAGTTTGTAAATTTTCCTCTAAACGGTCAAGAACAATATTTAAAGTTTCCACCAACAAATCAGCATTACATGGTTTTACAATGTAATAGTGTGCGCCGCCTTTAAAAGCAGCATCAATATGTTTTATGTAGTGAGACGTTGAATAAATTACAACAGGGATGTGTTGAAAAGCATTGGAGTCTTTTATGAATTTCAAGCACTCCAAACCACTTTTAATGGGAATATTAAGATCGAGAAAAACTATTTCGGGATTGTTATGCGTTTTTAGGTAGGTGATGCATTCAAGTCCGTTCCTGGCTCTTGTAATGCAATACGATGTAGAAATCTTCTCAAAACCTTCAACAAAAAAATTATAATCATCCGTATCATCTTCGGCAATCAATACATTGTATTTTCTCATTCGTCTGTTTGTATATAACTAAGCTAATCTTTTCTTAACACGTTTCCTATAGTCATATTACAAACAGCTTGCCCCAAGATATTTATCTAATTATCAGGAAACTGCGACAATTTCTACAAACCTTACCTCCTACTTGTGTACTATTTGCCTATTTGAAATAGCCTAGAATATTATCTCAAAGTCTCCGTAAAGATTGAAGAAGAAAAAAGTTATAAAACTGTTATTTAGGTAGCAGTTTGCATACTCCCGTACTACTTAAGCAGCACTGCTACAAAACTCAAGCATTTCCTTTGCTAATACAATTAGCTGGGTGAAATTGTCCGGCTTCACCCGGTAAGCGTGTGCGCCCTTATGCATGCAATCATCAATGTATTTCGGATTGCTTGAAGTACTTAAAATAATCTTGGGGATGGCTTTGTAGCGTTCGTGACCAGTAAGATGTTGCAAGACCTGCGCACCGTTCAATTCAGGCATATTATAGTCGAGAACAATCAGGCAGGGCAATTTATTATCTGAGGTTGTAGTTAAAAAATCTAAGACCTGCTGACCATCGTTTACTACGTGTAGGTTAAAGGTGGAAGCCACCTCGGAAAATGCGTGAATAATCAACTCCTGGTCGTCAGGATCATCGTCCGCAAGCAAAATTGTAAAACTGTCTTTCATTGAAGCCGCAAAATACGCCAATGCGCTGATATAATGAAAATAACGAACATGCGCCAACTAGCTAAAAGCCGTTGATTTTGTTCTTACAGAATATGGAAACTGCGAAACTTTTGTTCCTTCTAGTCATTTGAGCTTAATAGCCACGGTATTAACAAGCCTAATCTATATAAATAAAAAAATTCCAACAGAATACGGTGTTGGAATTGACGTTTAAAAAAGTAAATCGACCTAAAAATTTAATAATTATTTAAACTTATCCGCCCCCTACTTTCTCTTGCTCCGGGCTACCCTGGTAACCTTCATCATGCGCTGCAGCATTAGATTGTTCCTGCTGACCGCTGCTCCCCTGTGGTTGATCACCACCCAAAAAGCTTTCAAGATCAGAAAGGCCTTTTTCCCAACCGTTTTCATTGGGGTGTAAATTCTCCTCGCTTTGCGCATCTTCCTGCGTCACACGAATTTCACTCCCGCTACCTTTTGAGGCAAATTCAATAGTCAGTTTATAAGCTGCATTTTTAGCAGCGTCATTAGGAAACTGCCAATCCCAGGTATAAGCTAACCTTTCATTCGGCTTCACCTCCTCGTATTTCCCGGCAATAACCAAGCTTTCATCCTCAAAAGTATACCGCACTTCACCCCCCTCCTTAAGGTCATTGGTTACATCTTTCAAATCTTTACCCATGGGTTTCCACCATTGCTTTAGCTGTTGTGGATCGTTCCATGCCTGATACAATTTTTCGACTGGTACAGAAAATTGCTTTGATACCTCTATTTTTTGCGAATTATTTGTTTCCATAAAAGTTTTTTAGATTTATTGTAACGCGCTTTTTGTTGCTTTTGTTTACGGTTTTAGCTCATACTTTTGAGAACATGTATACCAGAATTTTATTCATAATTTTTTGTGCCACCCTTATAGGATGCAAAAAGAAATACCCGAATCCACATATAGAGATTCAAACGAAGATTGGAGGTATCGAAGTAGAACTGTATGCTGACAAAGCGCCAAAAACAGTGGCGGCGTTTCTATCTTATATTGACTCTGGTTACTACAGGAATGCAACTTTTTATCGTGTGTTGAATTACGACAATCAGCCTTCTGATGCTTCAAAGGCTGAACTAATTCAAGGCGGAATTTATAGGAAAAAGAATAAGCCGCTAGTAAAAGGTATTGAGCATGAGACGACAAAACAAACCGGCATCTCGCACAAGGACGGGGTGATCTCGCTCGCACGACTAGAGCCGGGAACCGGTTCAACCGAATTTTTTATCTGTATTGGTGACCAACCGGGTTTTGATTATGGTGGAGTAAATAATCCTGACCGGCAAGGTTACGCTGCTTTTGGACGGGTAGTAAAAGGGATGAATATTGTAAGAACAATTTATAACAGGCCTGAAGATGACGGTTATTTTGATCCACCGGTTTATATTTTTAACATCATAAGGTTGTAACTTCTCTCAACTTTAAGTTGTGTGATTTTTAATTCTGATTGCAGATCCGGAAAGTATACCGCGCAATCCAACTTATAACCAAAGTCCTTTTCACTTTTTCAAAAAAGCTTGCAATGGCAGAAATCAAAACAAAACCGACGGCCGAAAGTGTTGAAGATTTTATCAATACTGTGATGGATGAACAGAAGCGTAAAGACTGTTTCGTTCTTGTTGAGCTGATGAAAAAGGCAAGCGGCGAAGAACCAAAAATGTGGGGTAGTTCGCTCATTGGGTTTGGTAACTTAAAGCTCAAAAGTCCCAGAACAGGAAGGGAGGTTGAGTGGCTTCGGATCGGTTTTTCTCCCCGTAAAGCAAACTTCTCGTTGTATCTGACAGGAGTGATTAAAAAACAGGAGGCGCTTCTAAAAAAGCTAGGCAAGCATAAGACCGGTGTTGGCTGCCTCTACATAAATAAGCTGGAAGATGTAGACATAAAAGTTTTACAGGAATTGATTGAGGCATCGTTAGAAGCAGGGTTTTTCGGGAAATAAAGAATTGGTATTAAAAACATCAAAACCGTAATACAAGTTTAGCCTATCAAAAAAGGAAGGCTGCCTAACGTTAAAGAAAAAGGCAACTACACAATGTGTACATAGGTTTGAATGAAAAGAGATACTAAATACTACATTCACATAAACTGCAAAAAGCATGAACGATTCCTGGACAGAGAGATGGAATGACAGGTATAGAAGCGAAGACTTTGCCTATGGCGAAGAACCTAACAACTATTTTAAGGAACAGTTGGAGAAGTTGAAGCCTGGCGCCATACTGTTTCCGGCAGAAGGCGAAGGGCGCAACGCCGTTTTTGCTGCTAGGCTGGGTTGGAAAGTCTCAGCTTTTGATATAAGTGTTGAAGGCCGGAGCAAAGCGCTCAAACTTGCAGAAGCGAATGAAGTGACAATTGATTACCAGGTGGGTGAATTAAAGGCGTTACAATTTAGCGCCGACCAGTTTGATGCGATCGCTTTAATCTATGCCCACTTCCCGGCTGATGTTAAATCGTATTATCACAAGGCTCTCGACAAATATCTACGTAAAAACGGGACGGTTATTTTTGAAGCATTTAGTAAAAAACACCTTGAATACATTGAAAGGAACGAAAAGGTCGGTGGGCCAAAAGACCTCGGAATGTTGTTTTCAATTGATGAATTAAAGGCGGACTTTGAGAATTATGAGATTGTTGAATTAGTAGAAAAGGAAATTGAGTTGAGCGAAGGAGTATTTCATAATGGACAAGGTTCAGTCATAAGATTTGTTGGGCGAAAAAAATAACTGGGGTACAAGTGAGTGACACAACGATGTTGATTACAGTTAAGTAGCTGATTTCAAAAACACAATATTTAAAAAGAACTTTTCAACATCTTGCTGGTTACCTGTTCATAATCTCTTCTGTCAATAGCAACACTCTTCTATCATTTTGCTGTACGTTTGACCTCTTAGTTTCGAAAGCAGCACATGAAGTATAAGTTTATTACAATCGAAGGAAATATTGGGGTTGGCAAAACAACACTTGCAAACGCGCTTTCAAAAAGATTAGATGCAAGATTGATTTTAGAAGAATTTGCTGACAACCCTTTCTTACCTAAGTTTTACGAAAACCCCGGCCAATATGCCTTTCCGCTTGAACTGTTTTTTATGGCGGAGCGCTATAAGCAATTAAAAGATCTGTTGCACACCGAGGACCTTTTTCATAGCGTGACTGTTAGCGATTATTTGTTTACCAAATGCCTGCTTTTTGCAAAGGTGAATTTGGGTGAACAGGAATTTCATTTGTACCAAAAACTCTTCGACATTATTCATCAACAATTGTTACATCCAGATATTCTTATATATCTTCACGCGCCTGTGAAAAAGTTGCAGGAAAACATTAAAAAAAGGCAGCGCCAATTTGAACAGGCGATACCAGATGACTACCTGTTTAGCATACAGGAAACCTATACGAGCTACATAAAACAACACAACCTAAAGACCCTTTTTGTAGACGCATCGAATGCTGATTTTATTGATAATGAAAAACATGTTGACGTGATCCTCGATGCACTTCAACGCAAATATCCGGTAGGTCAGCATTATATTACTTTACCTTAATGCAAGATTTTGAGTGAACCGACTTACAGCAACAATGCAATAGCTGCCGTTAAGATACCTGAATACCGAAGCCTTTTAGCCGGCCGCTTTTGTTTCATTACAGCCTTAAGAATGCTCGGCACTTTGGTAGGTTGGTGGATGTATGAATTAACAAATGCGCCTCTTGCAATTGGTTTAATCGGACTAGCTGAAGTCATACCTGCCTTATCTCTTGCTTTGTATGCCGGACATGTAATCGACGTGAGCGAGAAACGAAAACTACTCCTAAAAGGCATCTTCGGCTACCTGTGTTGCAGCCTCCTGTTGTTGCTTATTTCAACCAGGTACTTTAACACAAATACGACCAAGACGATTGTCATTGCCGGCATCTATACCGTCATCTTTATTTCAGGAATCATCCGGGCATTTGCAGGTCCTATTTTCGGGGCGATCATAGGGCAAATGGTACCGAGAGTAATTTTACAAAACGCTATCACCTGGAACCAGGGAACTTATCTTTCAGCGTCAGTAGTCGGTCATGCTTCGGCTGGTTTTTGTATAGCATTATTTGGAAATACGGGAACGCTTGGGATTGTTGCAGGATTGTTGTCGGTGGCGTTGTTTATGCTGTCGAAGATCAAGTCGAAACCTGCTGCTTCAACTTCCGTAAATAAACGGACCTGGGAAAGTGTACGTGAAGGACTGAATTTCGTTTACAACACAAAGGAAGTATTAGGCGCTCTGTCCTTGGACCTTTTTGCTGTTTTATTCGGCGGTGCGGTTGCGATGATCCCGGTATATGCACGGGATATTTTACATGTTGGCCCGATCGGTTTCGGCTGGCTTAATGCAGCTACAGATTTTGGAAGCATTCTCATGGTTATTACACTTACTATTTTCCCTTTGAAGACGCAGCAAGGCAAAAAGCTACTTTTTGTTGTGGCAGGTTTCGGCCTTTGTATCATCGTTTTTGCAATTTCAAAAATTTTCTGGATTTCCTTTGCCGCGCTTTTTGTCAGCGGATTGTTGGATGCAATAAGTGTGGTTGTACGAGGCACCATTGTCCAATTAAAAACGCCCGACGAAATGCGCGGCCGCGTCATGAGCGTGAACTCTATGTTCATCAACAGCAGCAATGAATTGGGTCAGTTTGAAAGTGGTGTAATGGCTAAACTGTTAGGAGTAGTACGATCAGTAATTTTTGGTGGTACAATGACTTTGCTCGTTGTTATAATCACCTGGTTTAAAGCTCCCACCCTTCGCAAAATGGAATATTAACGGAAATGAAAATGGGAGCAAATATTGACCGTTTTCAATATTTACTCCCATTTCCTTTAAAGCTCGTGAACTCAAACTCGACACATATCAAACCAAAACCCTAAACTTTACTACTGCCCGTTATTCAATCCCCGTCCGGTTTTATGCTGCAGCTCATCTATTTTCTTTGATGCCTCAGCTTTGGTCAGGTTCTCGTCTGTTTCCTCTCCTGCTTCATCCGACAGTGTTTTCAAATAAGACTTTTGTGCGCCAGTCATTGGCTCTGCGCCTGTTGTCCATTGATCTGGGTCTTTTACCGTGTTCGACTTTTGTTCCGGCGCTTGCTCCTCATTATTGTTTTGATTACTCATATTGTTTTTTTGGCTAATAGTATCAAAAAATGAACCACGAGGTCGGAAATCGTAAGTCGTTAATCGCAAGTAAGGATCAACATTGTAGAACTCGCGACCAACGATTAGCGATTAACAATTAGCGATCAACAACAACTAACAACTCGCGACTAACAGGTTCCGACTAGCAACTTACTATGCATAATATTTAAAAGGTTTGCCATTTGCCATAACCTCCTGCTTTGCCTCATCAAAAGTTACTTTAGCTCCTGTTTGTACGGCAGCATTCGTCATGATGGTAGCAATGGAATGGCTATATCCTGCTTCAACCGGCGCGTTTGGTTGCTTGCGACTCCTGATACATTCCATCCAGTTTCTGATGTGGTTTGAAGTCAGTTTGTCTCCACCGGTATTTGCAGATGTTACCACCTTCTCAACTTCTGACAGCGATGTTTCGGGAAGCAGATTCGCTTCCATATTCATCTCCGCAGCAAGTCTTTTTGTCAAGCCACCTTTTGGCGTAACCTTATTTGTATCGAGGTTTAGCTCTCCGCCGTTTGAGTAATAAATTTCAGTAGGATTATCGCTACCATTATGCATCCGTGAGCCGAACGTAACCTGGAAGCCAGAGGTTGGATCATTTACAGGACCATAATCGAAAACAGCTGAAATCGTATCCCAGTTCTTTCTTCCATCTTTCCATACATAAATTCCACCATTTGCCACCACGCTTCTTGGATGTTGCAGACCAGTAAACCAATGCACTGTATCGATTTGGTGGCTCATCCACTGCCCGGCTAAACCTGAAGAGTAAGGCCAGAATAAACGGAACTCAAGATATTTACGCGGGTCAAACTTGTCCGCTGGCCGATTCAATAAGAACCTCTTCCAGTCAGTATCCTCTTCCTTCAATTGATTCAATAAAGCAGTTCTGCGCCAACGTCCCGGTTGATTCACGTTCCATGTCAATTCAACCATTGTTATAGGCCCAAATTTGCCTGATCTTATAAAGTCATTTGCTGCATGATAGTTAGAGCCACTTCTTCTTTGAGAACCGATTTGTACAATTCTATCTGAGCTTTTAATGGCTTTTAAAGCGGCGCGGTTATCTTCCATTGTTTCTGCAAACGGCTTTTCACAATAGACGTCGCAACCTGCTTTTACAGCTTCAATGGCATGCAACGCATGTTGAAAGTCGGCTGTGCTTACAAACACCGCGTCTACCAGTTTCTTATCATACATCTCTTCGTTGTTGCGGCACGCAACTACATCATGACCCATTTTTTCTTTCCATGCTGCTGACCCATCTTCGCGCCTTTTTTTCCAAATGTCTGATACAGCCACCAGGTCAAAATTCAGTTCTTTGTAGTGGTTCATAAAACAAGGCATGTGCGAACCGCGATGCCTGTCGGAGTAGCCAACAACACCAACTCTTACACGGTCATTGGCGCCAATAATGCGACCGTAGCTTTTTGCACTAAAAGCATTCGCACCAACGATCATTCCTGTTGATGTTATCGCTGTTTGCTTTAAAAATTCTCTGCGTGATTTATCCATAACAATTTGTTTTACGATTTTATGAAGATTTTTCTGTTACGAGCTTTATATCTTTTTTCAACCTCGTTGTGTCACTCACTTGTACCATTGAAATAAGAGTTGACGGATGAATGATGACGGATGACAGATGTTTTTCGGTGAATTACAGTTGCCTAATTTTTATACTTCTAAAATAAACTTTATCACCGTGATCCTGAATCAGAATTCGTCCTTGTTTTGCTACACCAAAATTGGGTCTATCCTTGAATTTACTTTTTGATACATAATTTAAAAAATCTGCAGAACCGCGTTGGTATTCCAGCACCTTATAGCCATTTAACCAATGCTCCACTTTGTTATTCGGATACACCCTAACCATTCCCTGGTTCCACTCTCCTATTTTCTTTATAGCCGCAGAAGGTTTGTTAGATGGGATCAAATCGTATAAAGAAGACAAAGTTCGGTTACCATTCATCCCCAGTTTAGCATCCGGATGTTTGTCATCATCCAACACCTGGTACTCGAGACCTATGGCAGAACCGGCGTTACCTTCCGTTTCTGTTACAAAGTATTTCACTCCGCTATTAGCTCCTTCAGTCAGTTTAAAATCGAATTTCAATTCGAAGGAACTAAACATTTTCTCTGTTACAATATCTCCACCGTTTGTAGATTCTCTGCCGTTAGATTTTTCTATGCTTAATTCACCATTACTCATCTCCCAACCCTTGGAGGGAAAAGTGGGCTTATAAGCTCCCCGCCACCCTTTGGTCGTTTGTCCATCCCACAAAAATGAATAGCCGTTTTTTTGTTCCTGGGCAGAAAGGTTATTAGGAACCAGGTTTACAACGAAGATATTATCAGGCGGAGAAGGTTTTAGATCGGTTGTTTTAATGCGGATATTTCTCCACCTAATTTGCTTTCCTGCATGTGCCGCATCTCTAACAGCATGTACCTGCAAGGCAATAAAACCTTTAGGTGTCATAGCATCAACAACATTAGACGTTGGAATTCCATTGAGCCATGTTCTTATGGAGTTGCCAATACACTCAATATGGTATTTGTTCCAACCATCTTTTTTAAAGGCTTTTTTTCCTGCAGGATTAAGTTCTAATGAATACAACCAGCCACGTCTTGCCTCATCATACAATCCACCACTCCATTGCCTGTCCGAAGGATCTACTTCCACCTGGTAACCATGAACTCTTCCATTAGAATATTCTGGCGTGCTGAGGCTTCTTATCTGCAAACCTGAGTTCATTGAAGTATCAACAAGCAACTCTAAGTCAAGAATAAAATCAGAGTAATCTATGTCTGTTGCAAGAAAAGAGTTGGGTTCATTCGGAACAGTTGTTCCAACGATCTCGCCATTCTTAACCTCGTATTTTGCTTTGCCGTTTAGCTGTCGCCATCCAGTCAGGTCTTTGCCATTGAACAGATTTTGCCATCCCTTAGTTTGTGCAGAAATCGAAATCGTAAAAAGGAGAAAACAAATAAAAAAGAAGGGAGCTAATTTCATTGTGCTATTGCAATTGTTAGATATTCTGTCCAAATCTAAAATATATTCCTGAGCAAAAGCGGAGTGCTTAACTTTTTTTTACATAGGGTTAAGCATAGATTGAATGAATGATTTGAGTGCTGTTTTCAAAAATGTGAGAAAGATTAATGGTTGCCAGTAGCGGCAAACTTTTGCCGCCTAAAAATTGGCTTTCTGCGAATCAAACTTTTTTTGTCAGTATTTGACCAAAGCCTCGTGGTCTTGTTCTTAGAAGTTTCTTTTTCTTAAAAAGCTCAGAACTCTAGTTAACGCTCAAGCCGCTGGGCTTCGTTCTTGCAACGGGACT
>NZ_BJYT01000018.1 GCF_007991655.1 Segetibacter aerophilus | reverse complement strand
GGTGTAATCGTTACTGTGTGTGTCGCTGTCTTTGGTCCGTTACATCCTGCAGCACTTGCAGTGATGGTTGAGGTTCCGCTCCAGCCTGCTACATAAGTTACATCTCCTGTAGCAGCATTAATACTGTTGCCTGCTGTTCTGCTGGCCGCATCTAATGTATAAGTGATACCTGTAGTGTTCGTCGCTGTTGCATTGTAATTGACTACTCCTGCTCCCTGGCATCTTACTGATGTAGCGGCAATATCAAACACAGGCACACCAACTGTTGGTGTGATCGTAACTGTATGACTGGCTGTTGAAGGTCCGTTACAACCTGTAGCTGTTGCAGTGATAACTGAAGAGCCTGTCCATGATGCAACATAGGTTACTGCACCTGTAGTAGCTACAATG
This sequence comes from Segetibacter aerophilus, assembly GCF_007991655.1. GTDB lineage: Bacteria > Bacteroidota > Bacteroidia > Chitinophagales > Chitinophagaceae > Segetibacter > Segetibacter aerophilus. The sequence goes on along the minus strand of NZ_BJYT01000018.1, from coordinate 87,678 downwards.
GTGTTACCTGCTGCAAGACTTGCAGCATCCAATGTGTAAGTAATACCACTTGCATAATTTGCTGATGAAGTGTAAGTGACAGTCCCCGTTCCCTGGCAAATGGTTGAAGTTGCTCCTGATACAAATACCGGCGCAGCAACAGGTCCGTTAGTAGTAACAGTATGCGTCGAAGTTTTAGGACCATTGCAACCTGTTGCAGTCGCAGTGATGGTTGTTGAACCAATCCAGTTGGCTGCAAATGTCACCTCTCCTGTGGTGACATTAATAGAGTTGCCACCTGCAGCACTGGCCGCGTCGAGACTATAAGTGATTCCGGTATTGTTAGTTGCAGAGGCGCTGTACAAAATTGTTTCAGCTCCAACACAACGGGCAGAAGTTGCTCCCGCTGAAAAGACAGGCGAGCCTACTGTTGGGGTAATGGTAACTGTATGAGTTGCCGTCTGTGGTCCGCTACAACCTGCTGCCCTGGCAGTGATTGTTGATGTTCCGCTCCAGCCTGCTGAAAAAGTTACAACACCTGTAGTTGCGTTAATGCTGTTACCACCTGTGATACTTGCACCATCAAGGCTGTAAGTAATACCGGTTGTATTGGATGCAGATGCTGTATAAGTAACTGCTCCTGGTGCCTGGCAAATAACAGAGTTTGCTCCTTTTGCAAACACCGGCACTGTTACAGGGGCATTGGTGGTAACTGTATGATTAGCGGCAGATGGGCCATTACAACCTGTGGCTGTAGCAGTGATTGTTGAAGTACCAAACCACCCTGCATCCCAGGTTACTGTACCTGTTGCAGCATCTATCGTATTACCAGCTGCGGTACTGGCAGCATCTAAGCTATAAGTGATACCTGTGTTATTGGTAGCGGTTGACGTATAGGTAACTGTACTTCCAGCTTCACATCTTGTTGACGTTGCTCCCATAGCAAATACAGGAGTAACTACTGTTGTTGTAATCGTTACTGTGTGTGTAGCTGTCTTTGGTCCGTTACATCCTGCAGCACTTGCAGTGATGATTGATGTTCCGCTCCAACCTGCTACATAAGTTACATCTCCTGTAGCAGCATTAATACTGTTGCCTGCTGTTCTGCTGGCCGCATCCAATGAATAAGTGATACCTGTAGTATTCGTTGCTGTTGCATTATAATTTACTACACCTGCTCCCTGGCATCTTACTGATGTAGCCGCGATATCAAATACAGGCGCACCAACCGGTGGCATGATGGTAACGATATGTGTCGAGGATGAAGAAGAGCTGCAGCCAGAAGCTGTTGCGGTGATAGTTGAAGGACCGTTAAAACCCGCCGGAAATGTAACTGACCCTGTAGCTGCATTGATAGTACAGCCCGCTGCCGTACTATTTGCATCAAGGGAGTACGTAATTCCGTTTGCATAGGTAGCTGTTGCTACATAAGAAATTGTATTGGCTCCTAAACATCTTGTTGAGGACGTTCCTAAATTAAACACAGGCGTTTGCACTGCACCATAAGTTTCAATTGTTTCCGTAGCAAAAACACCGGAATTACAATTTCCGTATGCCGTAGCAGTAACAGTCGAAATACCGATCCAATTTGCAGTAAAAGTCACATCTCCATTACCTGAGTTGACGATATTACCTGCAGCAAGACTTGTTGCGTCTAGTGAATAAACAATAGAAGTCTCGTTTGTTGCTGTTGCAGCGTATTGCGTTCTTTGTGCTGCCTGACAACGAATCACAGAAGGACCTAACTTAAACACTGGGGTAGTGACCGCAGGCAAAGTTCTTATGTCTAAATCTTTACTTCTTGGCCCCTCACATCCTGTCGCCGTAGCCTTTAATTTAAAAGACCCGGTCCAACCAGGCGCAAAAGTAACGGCCCCTGTCGAAGCGTCTACACTATTTCCCCCTGAAATACCACTGGCCTCAATGGAGTAAGACATAGAGGTAGAATTCGGAGAATTGGCTGAATATATAATTGTCTCACTTCCCTGGCACCGTTCAATTATAGATCCCGTCACATAAACTGGATCTGTAATTTTTCCGGCTATGGTTACCGTGTGTGAAGCGCTTAGAGGTCCGCCGCATCCTACGACAGTTGCCGTAATAACGGAAGTTCCAAACCAGTTACCGTCATAATCAACAACACCTGTTGCAGCGTTAATTTTATTTCCCGCTGCAAGGCTGGTTGCATCGAGGCTGTAAGTGATACTGCTAGCATTGCTAGCTGTTGCGGTATAAGGTACATTCTCGGCTTTCTGGCACCTCTGCGAAGTACTCCCCAGAGCAAAAACAGGCGTACTAACATTTGGAGTTATTGTTACGGCCAGACTGCCGGCTCCTGAACTCCAAATACCGTACACTGTATCTAAAGCTCTTATATAATACGTACCCGAAGTATTTACTGTGCAAGTGGCCTCGGGCTTTGCGGTACTGTTTCCAGTTGCAGTACTTTGCCAGTACCATCCGACATTCGTCTCCGTCGGAGATCCACTACGTGTAAGTGTAACCCCAGGGGTAACACATTGGGGAGAGTTGGATGTAGGGTTAGCAGGGTTGTTTGGTATCTTAACCACCAACCCATTTGCAGTAACGTTGTCATTCATCCATGTTGTAGAGCTTTTGTCGATATTAGTTACATAAAGACGAAAAGTGACTGTTCCGATATTAGTAAAATTAGTACCTGTAAAATTTATCGTGCTTGTTGTTATGGCGTCTTTTACAGTTGCTCCCGAACTGATATTGCTAGTATAATTGTCAATACTGGAGCGTAATACCCACTGCGAAGACGCGCCTCCACTTGGGTTATCACTTGTCTGATGACTAAAAGACAAGGATGTGAGTCTTAATAAATATCCGGCATTTGCTGTAACTGAGAATTGATTATACTGGGCGGTATTAACTGAAAGTGTGGTATTTAATTGACTTGTGACAAAGGAAGTAGTGGACGCAACGCATACAGTTCCTGCCGTTGTATAGTTACTTAAAGTAGCGTTGGCGGCTTGTCCGGAAACGCCGTTATTAGTATTAGGACATGTTGCTAGTAAAAGTCCTGTGAACGGATAGTTTCCTAATTGTTGGCTACTGACCTTTGTAGTCGAAAAAAGAGAAAAAATAATAAATAGAGAAACCGCAGTCAAGCTTGAAACCTTTTTGAAAGCTTTTTTCCGGGAATACGAAATGCCATTTCCTGACTGCAAAGCGGTAAAGAGTCTTTTAAATGGATTTGATTTCGTGGGCATTATCTCGCCAAGAAATAAGTGAAATTCCATTAAAAACAGATCGTATAGGTTTCTCATTCAATAGGATATTTCCCGCTTTTGGAAAAACAGGTTTTTGTAGAAACGTCATTAGGAAATGAAATATTGCTTTTGGCTGGTTAGAACGGGGAAATGTCAGCAATGAACAACTAAAGGCAGCCTAATCAGCACCTTTGAAGAAAAAAGAACGCGTGAAAGCCTTAGGAGAACTGTTTTTGCAAACAAGGAAAGTTAACTGGGAGAACCAGAAGTAGGTGTGCAACAATGCTAAAAGGAGTAGTTTAAGCCCCTAGTGGAATTCGCTTATCACATCCAATGATCTATCGAAATAGAATCAATAAAATTAAGGCAAGTTGAAAAAAGCGATCCCGCAGCCTTTAAAGGTTACTGAGACAAATTTTGCAGAACGCAAAATCTGTTCGTATGACGTTGGATACGGAAGAAGTATTTGCGCGACTATTTGAACGCTTTCAAATCGATGGTAAAGACGAGATTAGAGTTTGCAGGTATTGAACCGGCGGTGCGGTTACCATAAGCAAGAGATGGAGGCAGGTATAAAGTAATACTACCACCAGTACCTATAAGAGGAATTCCCTCCTGCCAGCCGACAATAAGATTTGATAGAGGAAAGACTGCGTTAGTATTACTGTCGAAAGTTGTCCCGTTCGTTAATTTACCCACGTATGCTACCTGAACCGTTTGGCAAACTGTAGGTTTCGACGCAGAGCCGGGTGTTGTTATAGTATAAAAAAAGCCGCGTGCGTCAGCCGTTGCACTGATATTATTCGCATCGAGGTAAGCCTTTAGTGTAGCTACTTCCGAAGCAGGAGCAGTAGTATTTACCGATGGACAAGCCTCATCTTTTTTACTGCAACCAGCTATTGTAATCAATAGTACTACAACAAACAAACTCAATACTTTTTTCATTCTTATCACTTTGGTCGTGCAATTTAGGACATAGGTTAGTTTGGACGAGCAAAAACAACTTTTTGCAGAAACTTTTTTTACAGGCGTACTTTCCCGTGCTTCTTGCATTTCTTGCCTAAGAAAATTAAATTCATAAAATTTTTCTTATGAGCTTAAATAACAACGGTACTGATCCGACAGTTACTGTAGAAAACGAAAAACAGGTAATTACTATTGGAAATAGCATTGCAACACCTGCTGCGCCAAAGCCAACTATCTCAGTTGAAAAAGAGAAAGAGATTATCGATGAAATAGAAAAACACTGCTCACGCTGGAGACTGATAGGTAACATTTATATTGCTTCCATTATAATTTTTGGACTTGCTGCAGTCAGCACTTCGGTGCTGGTTTCAATTTATACCGGATCGGATGAGAGCGTAATTAAAGTATCTACTATAAAGGTAATGGCCTGCATCTCCACCATTTCGCTGGCAATTTTGACTTCATTTAATCTTGTATCTAACTCTGCCAATGCAAGAAATGCCTGGAAATCTCTAAATGCTGCTCTAATGCTGTACGCCGCCGGAAGCATTACTATTCAACAATTGATAGAACAATACCAAAAAGGTGAAAACCAGTTGGGCAGCTTCAGTTTCAATTACGGATCAAACAGTGATAAGCCGGGTACCTATGCGCACGATATTGCTGCGTCTGATGAAGAAAGAAAGCAAAAAGAAGCCGACGACTTATCAAAAAGACAAGCGCTTGCGGCTATGAAAAATGGTAAAGCAGGTGCGGAGCAATTATTAAACTAAGTCGCACTTTGGATTATCAGGCCGAGGCCGAACAGCGATAAAATGTACAAGTGAGTGACACAACCAAAGCTGAAGAATGTTACCCACTTGCTCCAATTGCAATTTACTTTTCTCTCAAATCAAAAACCTAGCATTAAAGCTTCAAAGGGCGCTACCTTAATCTGTATTCCCTCATCCAAATTTTTGGCCTGGTACGGTCCGCCTTTCAGCAAATCTGTGAAAGTATATGACTCGCTGATTTTTAGCTCAAGCATTTTTCTCAACTCGGGCGGCAAAATCAGCCTGGTTTCAATTGGCTTACTCCTGTCGAAGTTCGCAATAACCAAAACTCTCTGGTTTGGGGTATAGCGTATGTACGCATAGTTTTTATTGCTGAAGCCAGATATGTTTAATTCGTAAAAGCGGCCTGAACGAATGGCGCGGTTAGTAGCAGTAATGTTGAGCAGCTTTGAATAAAAATCACGAAGTTCTTTTTGTTCTACCGACAACGCAGCTCCGTCAAACTTTCCGTTGTTCATCCACTTCTGGTGGTTTGGTACTCCCCAATAATCAAAAATGGTTGTGCGGTTATTTTCGTTTGCAAAGCCCGCCTTTCCCCCACCAGGCTCCCCCACTTCCTGCCCTGAGTAAAGCATCACCGGTCCGCTTGCCAGTGTTGCTGACACCACCATGGCCGGCTTTGCGAACTTTGCATCTTTTGCAAAAGCCTCTGATGCGATGCGTTCTTCATCGTGGTTTTCGAGGAAGCGAAGCATGCGCGACGAAAAGCCACGGCTCTCCTCTTTCCACACATGAGTGATGTCTTTTACGTTCGCGTTTGGTTCATCTTTAACGAGCCTTTTTAACGCGTCGTACAATCCAACTTTATCATATAGAAAATCAAATTTGCCAATAGTGAAATAGTTGTTGAACTGCGCCGGATTATAAGCCTCGCCTATAAAAACAATTTTCGGATTTACTTTTTTCACCTCCGGAATAACCCAATTCCAAAATTCGACAGGCACCATTTCTGCCACATCACATCTGAAACCATCCACATTTTTCTTTGCCCAAAAAGTAAGAATGTCTTTCATTTTGATCCAAACCTGCGGTGTGGGGTTGAAATAAGTTTTTTTGCCATTTTGATAATCTACTCCATAATTAAGCTTAATGGTTTCGTACCAATCGTTGATAGAAGGTTGTGCAGCAAACACATCATTGCCGGTTGCTTTAGCAGGGTTTTCATCAAATTTGCCATCTTTTAGAGGATGATGAAAATTTGATCCGCCAGCATCTACACCATTCGGCACTATAAAAGGCTGTGACGGGATGTAATAATAATCGTTGGTTGGTGAGAAGGCTTTTGTGTTATCGTCGTTCTGCCCGAAATCTTTTACCCCAGCTGGTCTCGCATCCGAGTTGTAAGTGCGTGCAACGTGGTTGGGCACAAAGTCCATGATGACCTTTAATCCATGTGCATGAGTTCGTTTAATTAAAGCTTCATATTCACCCATCCTGTTTTTTACATCTACAGCAAGATCAGGATCAACATCGTAATAATCTTTTACTGCATAAGGAGAACCTGCCCGACCCTTTACAATGTCGGGATCATCGTACTTAATACCGAAGCTGGTGTAGTCGGTCATGGTCGCGTGTTTGATAACACCTGTGTACCAGATATGGGAAGCACCGAGCTTTTTAAGTTCATCGAGTGCCTTGTCTGTAATGTCATTAAACTTACCCACTCCATTCTCTTCTTTAGAGCCGTAATACTTATTAGTGGTGTTCTTATTGCCAAAAAGCCTGACCAGCATCTGATAAATAACAAGCTTGTTATCAGTGATTACTTCTTCAGTTGTATTGGCGGGGTTCATCTTGCGGGAAGTTGAAAGTTGAGATATACCACTTTGGGAAAACAGAAAAACAGCAGCAACGATACTCGTTATATAGATCTTTCTCTTGTGTAACATCAGAATTTTATAAAGTTTTGAAATGCGTTTCAAATAGACTTTGTCATCGCTTTTGATATACCCGCACATAGTCGACCTCGAACCTGTTTGGAAATTTTGTGTTACTGAGGTCGCCGCCATTCATGCCGCCCGTTGCAAGATTGAGTAACATGTAGTGCGGTTGTTTGAATGGATTAACGTCTGATCCGTCTTTGTTTACAAGCTTGGTTAGTTCAACCTTGTTTAGCAGTTGATCATCGAGGTAAAGAGCGATGGCGTTTTCATCCCAATCCATGCGCCACGTGTGAAACTTTGAAGCCCATTTTGTGCCACCAATTGAATCAATCGCGAACGTATTACTGTACCACTCTGCCTTTTTGTTAGCACCGATGCACGCTATATTGGCCAACAGTTTTTTGCGGTAATATTCCATAATGTCTATTTCTCCGTTAGCGGGCCAGCGACCTACAACGCCTAAAGTCCACCATGCCGGCCAAAGACCTGAGCTAATATCAATTCTTCCACGCATTATAAAACGTCCATACTGCCACGAATGTTTACCCGAAGTATTTATACTTGAAGACGTGTATTCAATATTTTTCCGGTTTCTTCGCCAGTCGCTACTTCCTGCTTCATACCTTGGATTTGGTCTTGTTTCTTTTCGTCCTTCTATAATCAAAGTTCCTTTTTCGCAGGTAGCATTTTCTTCCTGGTACCATTGGGTTTCCTCATTGCGCGTAAAGCCTTTTTCATAGCGCCAGTTCGCGGTATCAGGCGCGCCCTTTTTATTAAACTCGTCGGCCCAAACTAATTTATATCCATCTCCTTCACTTGTTTTTCCCAATCCCGATTGTGTTGCACATCCCATTAAAGCAAGGAAGCAGGGAAGAATAAAAACAAGCGGAAAAGTTCTAAGCTGCATAGCACTCTATTTATCGACTAAAGTATTTATTTCCTTTCAGAGCCAAATAAAAAAACAACGGTACACGAGTGCGACGCAACGAAAGCTTCATTTTGAACTACTGTTGGCGCCCCACACTTTCAATAAAAAAAGGGGTAAAATTGGCTACAGAAAAAATTAGAGGTTTCTTATTTTGACCTGCAGCTTTACGGTTGACTTATCATCTACCAAAAACTTATTGTCTCTATAAGTAGGCGCACCCGCAAAAGGCAGTTTATTTTTAGAAGCACCGTAACCCTCTTTTGGGATCCCTAAAAAATTTTTATCAAGCTTATTGTTGCTGTTTGCATCGTGAAGAATAAATAGGGCGTAGCTACCCGGGGGAACATTAAAAACGGCTTGTGCCCCGCCATTTTTTATACCAACCGTCACACATTTAAAAGGTTCTCCCCCTTCACCACTGAACGACGACGGGTTATTGAAAAGACAAGCCTTACATACGCCCCTATCATTTTTAAAATTGCTGATGTCTGCCACCACCTTGCTTTGACTAAAAGCAACGATGGAAGCGAAACAAAAAATAATTGCACAGCACGCTTTCTTCATATGTGGAAAATCAATTGAAGTCAAATATTCAAACTTTTAAGCATATAATTTGTTATACTTCCTTATTATTAAAATTAACGGTGACAAAGAGGTATGATGCAAAATTTTCACGAGGCCCGGAAACCCCTGCTACTTGTTTTTCCCTACGATGTGATGGCCCACTACCTGAGGTGTCTTCAACTTTGCAAATATCTAAAGCCCTATTTTGAGATTCGGTTTATTTACTCCAATCAGTTTCATTCGTTCGTTGCCGATGCAGGCTTTGAAACTTTTGAGTGTGCTTCTTTAAATGCGGCAAAAGTGCAGGAATGTATGCGCTCGTTCAACTTTTCGTGGCTAAATGAAAGAGAACTGGGTTTTATATACAACGACCAGGTAAAGGTTATTGATGAGTTGCAACCGGCAGCGGTCTTAGGAGATATGGCGCCGACGTTACAAATGGCTGCCGAGAAAACGGGTGTTTTCTACTTTTCATTAATCAATGGGTACATGAGTAAATATTATGCTTATGTAAGAAGGATGCCGAAAAAATATCCATTGTACAAACTGTTGAATTACCTGCCCGACTCACTGTTTCAATACTTTACCAATATTGGGGAGCATTTGTTTTTCGAGGACATGCATCGACCGTTTAGTAAGATCCGTAGACGTGCCGGCTTAGCTGCTAAACATTCTTACATGCAGGAACTTGAGGGTGATGCAAACCTTGTTTGCGACCTTCCTGATTTGTTTCCGCAGAAAAATTTGCCAGCCAATTATTTCATTATTCCTCCCCTATTTCATAATGGAACTGATGAGGTGTTCGATGTAATAACAAAGCTAGACAACAGTAAAAAGACGCTGTACGTTAGCATGGGAAGTACAGGCAGTTGGAATGAAGTGACTTTTTTAAATAACCCGGAATATGAGAAATTCAACATCGTAACAGCGGGCGATCACGAGCAATTGATACAAGGTTCAAACGTTTTTTCATATGATTTCATAAATAGTAATAAGCTATTCGATTTGGTAGATCTTGTTATTTGTCATGGTGGAAATGGAACTATCTACCAGGCTCTTAGTAATGGCATTCCCCTACTCTGCAAGACCACCCATGTAGAACAGGAATACAATGTGGATGGTCTGGAACGAATGAATGTAGGAAACTGCTTAGATGACATTCAAGATCCTTCTAATCAACTCGCGATAATTGAAGAGTGGATAGAAAAGAAACATTCGAAGGAACTGACGTTTATAGAAAATAAAATACGTGGGGCAAATTCTGAGTTTGAATCCATTATAGAAAATTTGTTAAACGTTTGCTTTTATAAAAACAAAACAATGAAAGGAATGTTAAGCAGTGAAGCGGAAAGAATTCAAAGGGAGGACAAGGCAATTATTGTAGGGCAGAACTGACTTTGGTTTCGAACGGTCTTTTTCCCATTTGAATTAACTTTACAATTAATTGATTGTTGGAAGAGGGAGCTTTGCTAAATAACATTTGACAAAAATGGAAATCGTTATAAAAAACATCTTAGTTACACTGGCAGCTTTTATCGCAATGGAAGCGGTTGCCTGGTTAACTCATAAATATATCATGCATGGACTTTTATGGAAACTTCATAAGGACCATCATAAAAAGGACTCTTATGGTTTCTTTGAAAGAAACGATTTCTTCTTTTTGATTTTTGCCCTACCGGGGATGACTGCTTTGTATTTTGGTATGCAGGCTAATTATAACTTTCTTTTCTTTATAGGTTTAGGCATTACTCTATACGGCTTTACTTATTTTTTAGTGCACGAAATATTTATTCACCAGCGGTTTAAGTTCTTTAGAAATACTGACTATACTTACTTCAAAGCTATTCGCCGGGCTCATAAGGTGCACCACAAACACCTCGACAAAGAAGATGGCGAATGTTTCGGAATGCTCTGGGTACCGATGAAGTTTTTCAGGGATATCAAGAGTAAGACTCCTGCCTAGCATTCTGCACCTACTTACCTCGGTTTTTATTTCGGTTCTCCTTAAGTTCGAAGAATAAAAAGTTTAGAGTAACTTTTCTTTTCGGAAGTAAATCCTATTTCCTAAAAGACGCTAGCTTTTACATTTAAAAAAAGGACGAAATGAGAAATAAAATATGGCTCTTTGTGTTGTTGCAAACCTGCTTCAACGGCTTATTTTCCGACACCCTCTTTTCACAGGTTACTGATACTACGCTTCTTTGCCGCGGCAATTATTTTACCGAAGCTGAAGGAAAGGCATCCCTTGAAAAATTCGCTGCGAGCTATCATAATAAAGAAAGCTGGCAGGTAAGGGCAGAGCGGATCAGGCAGAATATTATTACCGGTGCAGGCCTCAACAAATTTCCTAAAAACACTCCGCTAAAACCTGTCGTTAATAGTAAGCGGACCTATGATGGTTATACAGTAGAGAATGTCTCATTTGAAAGCTTGCCCGGCTTTTTCGTAACCGGCAACTTGTTTCGTCCTGTTCAAAAACAAAACTCCTACCCTGCTATCCTCGCTGTTCATGGACATTTTCCTGATGCGCGTTTCCAGGAGTATGTGCAAAAGCGGTGTGCGACTTTAGCCAAAATGGGCGCAGTGGTTTTAGCAGTTGATATGGTCGGGTATGGAGATGCAACTCAATGTTCGCATAAACATCCTTATAGTCTTTCGTTGCAAGCGCACGATAACTTACGCGCGATTGATTACCTGCTTTCGTTACCGCGAGTAGACAAGAACAGAATTGCAGTAACCGGTGAATCAGGCGGAGGAACGCAAACAATACTGCTTACCGCTATTGACAAACGAATTGCTGTTTCAGTACCGGTGGTGATGGTGTCAGCACATTTTTTTGGAGGATGTGTATGTGAAAGCGGATTAGCAATTCATAAGAGTAAAGACTTTCAAACCAGCAACGTAGAGATTGCTTCGCTGGCTGCACCGCGGCCCATGCTATTAATCTCGGACGGTAAAGATTGGACAAAGAATACCGCGGCAGTAGAATATCCCTATATCAAAAACATCTATCGTTATTATGGAAAGGAAGGAAATGTAGAAAATATTCACCTGGCGGACGAAGGTCATGATTATGGCATCAACAAAAGGAAAGGAGCCTATGCATTTCTCGCGAAACACTTACAACTTTCATTGGCCAAAGTCACCAATGCGAAGGGTGAGGTGGACGAAAGTTTTGTAACTGTAGAAACACCGGAAAAATTGCATGTATTCAATGAGGCCCATATCCGGCCAGCTTACGCCATTATAGGTGATGAAGCTATATCTAACATGGTTGAGAATTTGAAGCCTTAAGAAAATCTCCCTAAAAACGTTCAAAGCTCGTTGTTGGTAGAGTGCCCTGAATTTAAACCCGTAGAAAAATCTTCTTTCTGTATAGCACGTAGAGAAAAAGCCATTTGATTGCTACCAGGCATATTGCCATTACTACAATATTGAACGGCTCACCAACTAACTGGGCCAGCCATTTAAAAAAGCCGTTTGTAGTGTAATCCCAATTAATGAATTTGGTAGAGATGTAAATAAGAATAGAATTCATTCCTATTACTTTGAAAAAGAAGGCCCAGCTTTTATAGCCAAGTACGTCGATGACATAATAAAAGGCTGACAATAGGAGCAGGCTCAACCCGGTAGTATGCAACACGAATGAACTTGACCACATGTTTTTATTAATAGGGAAGTCAAGGTTCCATAATTGGGCAAGTACTAATGAAATAATTCCGAAGCCAGCAAGCCACAATGCTTTTTTTGATCCGTTTGCCTGGTTACTCTTTAAGAAAGTTCCTGCTAATATTCCTGCCAGCGCAGTACTGACGGCAGGGATATTATTGAAGAAACCCACCGTATCATGAATGCGCAATGAAAGTTTTCCCGGTAGGATAGTACGATCGACATAAGAGGCGAAGTTTCCTTCCATGGTAAAATCGCCGGCGGGAAAACCGGGTGCCGAAGTGAATTTTAGAATTAACCAATAACCGATCAATAATGCTGCAAACCAGATGACCTGCGTACGTTGCTTTGTGTACAGGTAGATGATGTTAGCAAGCATGTATGCAATACCAATTCTACCTAAGACACTTGAAATACGGAAATCTGAAAGCGGTCTTATTTGCAGACCATTGTTATAAATCATTCCGAGAACGACCAGGATGAGTCCTCGCTTAATTACACGAAGCATCAACTGCTCTCGGCTCTTGCCTTTTTCCAATTCGCGCCCAACTGAGTAGGGTGTCGATACGCCGGCAAGAAAAAGGAATAAAGGAAAGATTAAGTCGTAGATATGGAAACCATTCCATGAGGGGTGTGTGAACTGGTTTGAAACTGCTCCCCAAAACGGCAAGCCAGTTGCCTTTGCAAGCCCATGAAAAATTTCTTCCGCACCCATAATCCAGACCATGTCAAAACCCCGAAGTGCGTCTAACGAATAAAGTCGTTGAGTTGCTGCAGGCGTTGGTCTAGGATCAATCGAAGTAGATACCTGTACTGGTTTGGTTGGTGCATCTAATGATATTTCCATGTCGAACTATTTTATGCTAAGGGGACATTTACTACGGGCAGAATAAAGTGAATCGGTACAAGAGTGCGACGCAACTAAAGCCCCGTCAAATCGATTTTGTCCGGTTCAAAAAACACCCTCATTTTCATCGATTGTATCATCACTACACCTTTGGCTCCCAGCCAGGCTGGTATTCCCGGCTCCAGTATTTCAACGCTTCTTTGTCGTTTAAAATGTGACCGTTTGTAGGATCAATATTTAAGGTGTGACCTGAACGAAGCGCAATGTTACCTAGTTGTACAAGCAACGTGCTTTTGTGCCCGCTCTCAATATCTGAAACCACTTTGGTTCCTTTTCTGATACCGTCGAAAAAGTTTTGAATGTGCAATGCGTCCAGCTGCTGTGAAGGGTCCGATAAGTTTTGAGCATCTACGGGAAAGTCATTTTTGACGTCCTTCACCAGCTTATTGTTGAGATCATAAATTTTATAAGAGTTCCCACTTTCGATTAAAAGAGAACCTGTTTCGCCATAGAAAATAACTCCTACGCTATTGCCCTCTACAGACTTTCCGTTGCAACTGCGACCCTCCCAACTGATGGCTGTATTGTTGTCAAACTCGAGATTGATGACCTGTGTATCGGGTGTTTGCCAATCATCTTTGTAACGATATCGACCGCCGGCAGAACTCACACGAACCGGGAAGTCAACACCCAAACCCCAACGAGCAAGATCAACCATATGCGTTCCGTTGTTTAACGCCTCGCCGGTGCCCCAGCTCCAGAACCAGTGCCAGTTGTAATGAATTAGGTTATCGCGGTAAGGTTTGCGTGGGGCAGGACCTTGCCACAAGTCATAATTGAGCCAGGAAGGAACGTCGACCTCCTTACCTATACCGATCGATGCGCGGTTGTTGGTGTACCAGGTTTTAGCAAAATAAGGCCGGCCGATTACGCCTGCTTGCAACTCAGCTATACCGGCGGCAACCTTGGGCCAAGAGCGCCTTTGGTTACCCATTTGCAAAACCCGATTGTATTTTTTTGCTGCCTTCACCACCATTTCACCCTCGTTGGGGTTGTGGCTACAGGGCTTTTCGAGGTAGACATGTTTCCCTGCCTGGCAACCTAAAATGGCTGCGGGAGCATGCCAGTGATCAGGCGCAGTGACGATTAAAACATCGAGATTTTTATCTTCGAGAGCCTTCCTAAAATCGGGCGCAGCTGTCGGTCGTTTATTTTGAATTTTCTCTACTGCGTCAATAAATTTCACCGCTGCTCTTGTGTCTACATCGCAGCAATACATGACCTCGCAGTTTTTTTGCCTCGCAAAGTTGCTTCCTACGGCAAGACCGCGACTGTTGACACCCATACTAGCGACGGTAATACGATCATTAGCGCCAATAATGTTAGCGTAGCTTTTTGCACCAAAGCCGGGAAGAATAGCTCCGAAAGAAACAGCGGCAGTGCCTTTGGCTGTGTTCTTAATAAAATCTCTTCGCGAATTATTCATAAACGATCTTTTTAAATTTGCTCGACCAAGCTTTGCTCTTTTTTCTGGCAAATACTGAAAAAACACATAATGCAGGGCCTGTATCAAATATAATATTTTGGGTGTTTGCAAATGCTGAATAATTTCTGACGCCTTTATTACCATCCTTGCTGAACATCCTGCTCTTACTAAAATTCTATAAATTACGCTAGGTTAGCCGGTGCAAAACTTCCTCTCACATAAATAACAATAGTCATCATGTTTAAATACCTGTTCTGTTTTTTCATGCTTTTCTCCCTTAGTTCGATGGGGCAAAAAAATACTTATGACATCTGCATTTATGGTGGTACCGCTGCGGGTGTCATAGCTGCTTATACCGCAAAAATGATGGGCAAGACAGTCTTACTAATTGAACCTACCAAACACGTGGGCGGACTAACAACAGGTGGTTTAGGATTTACTGACATAGGGAACAAATACGCCATCTCTGGTTTGTCTCTCGACTTCTATAGAAGGATTGGGAAGCACTATGGGAAGTTCGAGCAGTGGATTTTCGAGCCACATGTTGCCGAAGCTATTTTGCTAGACTACATTAAAAGGTCTAACACTACCGTTTTGTATGATCATCGTATTGTGTCTGCTAAAAAAGGCAACGGAATCATCGAAACTATCATCGTTGAAAATTCAGCTCAACCTTCATCTGCCACCAATAAAACCATTGCTGCTAAAATGTTTATTGATTGTTCTTATGAAGGAGACCTTATGGCAAAGGCAGGCGTTTCATATGCGGTAGGCAGAGAAGCTAACTCGGATTATAAGGAAACTTACAACGGAGTACAAATGAGGGAAACGCACCAGTTTCCTGACGGTGTCGATCCCTACAAAACACCCGGTGATCCTGCGAGTGGTTTGCTTTGGGGCATCAGTTCTGAAACTTTAGCGCCAGTGGGAACAGGTGATAAAAAGGTTCAAACCTATAACTTCCGTATTTGCCTAACCAACAGAAAGGAAAATATGATTCCGATTACCGAACCTGCGAACTACGATCCTTCAAAGTTCGAATTGCTCCTGCGGTACCTGGCAAAAAAGAAACCTGTTAACTTAAATGATCGCGTGTTGAAAATTGACCTGATGCCTAACGGAAAAACGGACATCAACAACAACGGCCCCTTTTCAACCGACATGATCGGAGTTAACTATGAATACCCCGATGGCAGTTATGAGACAAGAAGAAAAATAGCCCAAAACAATGCAGACTACATAAAAGAGCTGTTATACTTTTTAGGTCACGACGAACGGGTACCACAGCACTTAAGAAATGAAATGTTGCAATGGGGTTACCCGAAAGATGAATATCCTGACAACAATCATTTCACTCCACAAATGTATGTGCGCGAAGCAAGGCGAATGATCGGAGCCTATGTAATGACTCAACATAATTGCCAGGGCGAAGAAGTTGTGCCCGATGGAATTGGTATGGCCGCCTACACCATGGACTCGCACAACTGCCAACGGGTGGTGGTAAATGGTATGGTTAAAAATGAAGGCGATGTGCAGGTCGGCGGCTTTGGCCCCTACCCGATTGCTTATCGTTCTTTAACGCCAAAGGCTGAAGAATGTAAAAACCTGCTCGTACCCGTTTGTTTGTCCGCTACCCATATCGCTTACGGCTCCATCCGGATGGAACCTGTCTTTATGGCGTTGGGACAATCTGCTTCAGTCGCCGCTGCGCTTGCGATTGATACAAAGAAAACTGTTCAGGAAGTTGATGTAAAAAAGGTGCAGCAGTTGCTCAAGCAAAATCCTTTGCTCGACGGAAACGGCCCCGAAATGTTAGTTGACAACGACGATAACGGTGTTATTGTTAGCGGCAATTGGAAAAAGGAAAAAGCGGGTAGTTTCGGGCCTTCACGCTTTACTACCAATGCTTCAGATACAGCTGCAGGCTTCGTACAATTTATGCCTCAAATTTCTAAAAGCGGAAAATACACCGTGTATACTTACTATGCTAAGTCTGATAAAAATGCTCCGCAGACCAACTTCCAGGTTTTTGATGGGCAGAAGGTAAACGAGATTCAGATTACAAATGCTTCCGTGGCTATCACAGGCCAGACTTCCGGTCAGTGGATTCCTCTTGGTACTTTCAACTTCTCAAAGGATAAAAAGCCATTCGTAAAAATCACCAATAAGGGTAAGGAAGGAGTTGTGCTGGCGGATGCAATTTTATTAGTACGGGGTGACCAACAATAAATCATTAGGCATCTTTACTTGCGACGCTCCGTTTAAGAGTTGAACTCCTTTCAACATTTACCATCTTGTGATTATTGCTGTGTCCATAGAAGGATCGCCGCAATGCACCTGTAAGCTTTGGATGTTTTGGGTGACATTTTTAGTAAGCTAACAAATTCTCTATTTTTTCTTCAACGCCTTTATCTCTGCTCTTTCTGCATTTTCTCTGACTCTAAAGGTTACAATTTCCGTTATTAGATCAAGGGGCAGAGGTTTATCCAGTGGAAATTGAACCGAGCCTTTTGCACTTTTAAAAACAGCTAGTTCTTCTTTAAAGGCAGCAATTCCGGAAGGTGTTGGATAAAAACCAATATGTTTTTCGTAAGCTGCAAAGTAGACCAGCATACCATGAAACTTGTATGCAGGAATTTGATAGCTGATAACTTCTTCTGCCTCGGGTGCAGCTTGTTTGATGGTCGCTCTTACCTGTTCCAGCAATTTCCTGGTTTCCCCAGGAAAACTTGCGATATAGGTATCAACATCATTTACTTTCGGAGCAGCCTTCATAAGTTTTAATTTGTGGAATGCTTAGTACCTCAGCGCTCTTAGTCAGTGATGTCTTTTTCCTCAGATCCTGAAGAACCTGTTTTGGGTGGCTCCCATACAATCTGGTCAGCTTCCTCAACAGTCAGACCTGTTTCTTCCAAATCTTCTTCGTCTAAAGGTGGATCTGTGTCTTCAACTTCTCCTTCCGCCTTATCATTCGTTTCTATTATATCCGCCGAATTTGTTTCTTCCTCCTGGCTGAACTTTGGATTGTTACTGTCGTTATTTGGTAGCATAACTTTTCTATTTAAAACTACTTTTGCAACTTTTGCGCCAGCGGGCACGAACGAAATTTTGACAAATTTTATTAATGGTAACGATCATCTTTATAGCCGAAGACGGCGAACCGGTCAGCATGAGGTTTAGCAGAAACGAGGACCTCAATACAAGTCATTCTTTCGGCAAGTGGAATATGGACACGAATGATATAGAATTGAACGATACCGGGTGGCGGATTTTTGAAACGCATAGAAAGGAGATAAGGAAGCTAAAGCCATTGCTTGAAATGTTGGAGAAGTCAAAAGAGTAATTTTACCGCTTCAGTCTGGTTCAGTTTTTTTAGTAACTGTTTTATTATCATACTATTAATGACAACAAACACTGTAAGGCCCCGAATAGTAATTGTAGGCGGAGGATTTGGCGGACTGGAATTGGCCAAGCATCTTAAAGATCAGCCGGTAGAAGTCATCATGCTCGACCGTCACAACTACCATACATTTCAACCTCTATTATACCAGGTTGCCACCGGGGCACTAGACGCAGAAACAATCACATTTCCTCTGAGAAGAATTTTCCAGAACCAGAAGAACTTTTCGTTTTCGCTAGCAGAGGTATCTAAAATAAATCCTGAAAAGAATACGGTAGAGACAGCTATAGGTGAAATTGCCTATGACTATCTCGTACTTGCTACAGGAGCAGATACAAACTTTTTTGGCAACAAGCAGCTGGAGCATTTTGCCATGGGCATGAAATCAGTCCCTGAAGCTTTGAACATTAGAAGCATGATTTTGCAAAGTTTCGAAGCGGCCTTAAGTGAAAAGGATCCTGGGGAAAAAGAGGAATTGATGACGTTTGTAATCGTGGGCGGAGGTCCAACCGGGGTAGAACTTGCAGGTGCACTAGCAGAATTTCGAACCCACATTTTGGAGAAAGATTACCCAAAGCTGGATGACTGCGAAATGCGGGTTTTTGTTGTCGAAGGCAAACCGAAAGTGTTAGGAGTAATGTCTGAAAAAGCTTCGTCTAAAGCACAAAAATATTTGCAGGATATGGGCGTGATTATCTATAACGATGTTCACGTACAAAGCTTTGATGGAGAGTTGCTAACTATCGATGACGGTCGGGAGTTGCGCACTCGGAATGTACTTTGGGCCGCAGGAGTTGTAGGCCAATTCCCCGAAGGCATTAGCGAGGAAAATATTGTAAAAGGAAGGCGCATACAAGCCGATGAAATAAACAAGGTTAAAGGATACACTAACATTTTTGCCATCGGCGATGTTGCCGCTGTCACAAGTGCCGACACTCCCAATGGTTATCCGGGAGTCGCGCAGGTTGCACTGCAACAAGGTAAGCAGCTTGCAAAAAATTTGGTGGCCATAATTGAGGGTAAAGAAACTTCGCCCTTCAAGTATAAAGACATGGGCTCAATGGCAACGATAGGCCGAAATAAAGCAGTCGCGGATTTGGGTAAGTTCAAATTCGCGGGTTTTTTTGCATGGCTGCTTTGGTGTTTCGTTCATGTGTTCTCGCTGGTCGGTATTCAAAACAAAATCACTGTTTTTATCCGGTGGTTGGGCAGGTACTTTTCTTACAATGGTCCCACCCGAATTATTGTAAGACCCTTTAGCCGTGAGTCAATGACTGAAAACACAGCTGCAAAGTAGCCAGGGAATTTTATTGAAAAGAGCTTGACGCTCGTCCTATGATCTCTACAGCGGTTATGCTTGTATTTTGCCTTTTTATTTTTGCCTTTTTACTTTCGCTGTTTTTCTCATCTATACTTATTTTTTCGAATTGTTCTTCTATAAATTTACTTCCTGAAACAACTTATTTTCCCCGAAATTTGCAAAACTTAAAAAGAAGGTATGATTGACATAAAAGTTCCAACAGTAGGCGAGTCTATTACAGAAGTTACACTGATAAAATGGTTGAAGAAAGACGGGGAATATGTTGAAAGAGATGAAGTGATTGCAGAACTTGAAAGTGAAAAAGCAACTTTTGAAGTAAATGCTGAAAAGGCAGGGGTCTTACAAACAAAAGCAGCAGAGGGAGACACAATTAATATAGGAGATATATTGGCGCAAATAGATGAAACTGCTCAAAAACAAGGAGGAACACCTTCACCTTCTCAACCCGCTCCTGTTGCCGAGGTACAGGCAGCACCTCAACAAGCGGCAGCACCGGTAGCACCGCAGGCAAGTGCGGCAGGGAAAGGAGTGATAGACGTAAAAATTCCAACAGTTGGCGAGTCAATCACAGAAGTTACTTTAATTAAATGGGTGAAAAAAGAAGGCGAACTTGTAAGACGCGATGAGGTGATTGCAGAACTGGAAAGTGAGAAAGCGACTTTCGAATTGAATGCTGAAGAAGCGGGCAAGCTGACGCAAAAAGCAAAAGAAGGAGATACTTTAAAAATAGGAGACATAATTGCATCAATAGATAGCGATGTAGCTGTAGGTTCGGCTCCGGCAGAAGCGAAGCCTGAAGCAAAACCGGCAGCTCCTGCCCAACCCGCTGCTGCACAAGCACCGGTCACTTCCATTCCTAATGATATTAAGGCTTCACCTGTTGCGGCGGCTATTATTGCCGATAAAAAGGTGGAAGCTTCTTCCATTACGCCTTCAGGTTCGGGTGGAAGAATTATGAAAAATGATGTATTGCAAGCGCTTGCAAATCCAGGCAAGAAAGCTGTTGCCGGACAAGAGCTCTTCAGCCGCAACGAGCGAAGAGAGAAAATGAGCAACCTGCGTAAAACAGTTAGCCGTCGTCTCGTTGAAGCTAAGAATACCACTGCGATGCTCACTACTTTCAATGAAGTAGATATGAGCCGTATCATGGCCCTTCGTACTCAATATAAAGACAAGTTCAAAGAGAAGCAGGGTGTGAACCTTGGCTTCATGAGTTTCTTTACCAAGGCCGTTTGTTTTGCGTTGCAAGAGTGGCCTTCTGTTAACGCCTATATTGATGGCGATTCTTTAGTGTACCATGATTTCTGCGATATTTCAATTGCTGTTTCTGCACCTAAAGGTCTGGTGGTTCCGGTAATAAGGAACGCAGAAAGTCTGAGCATGGCTGAGATAGAAAAGGAAGTGGTTAGGCTTGCAGGTAAAGCGAGAGATAACAAGCTTTCGATGGACGAAATGCAAGGCGGAACGTTTACAATAACTAATGGCGGTGTGTTTGGTTCATTGCTTTCTACACCTATTATCAATATTCCGCAAAGTGCAATTTTGGGTATGCATAAAATACAGGAAAGGCCAATGGCTATAAACGGGCAGGTAGTTATTAAGCCAATGATGTACCTGGCGTTAAGCTATGATCATCGCATTATTGACGGACGTGAAAGCGTTAGCTTCCTGGTAAGAGTGAAAGAACTACTTGAAACACCAGAACTGTTATTGTTCGGAAAAGACCCGGTAAAGACTTTATTGGAATTATAATAAAACTGCTACTAAAAGTTTTAAAGCTACCGATGGTAGCTTTTTTATTGCTTGTACTTATTCAGAAAGTACATCTAGCTTCTACAGTTTGTTTAAAAGAACAGCTTATCTGATTTTGGAATAAAAGCCAAATAAAGGTTTATAGTAAAAGTGAGTGACACAACAATGCTGAAAAAGTTTTGAGGTCTGCTACAAAAATTACCATCAAAACCAGCTAGCACTATCAATAAGTTGATTGTGATCGTTGGCATAACAGACGGCATAGTTGAAACCTTTTTGGAGACAATAGGCACCATGCTCACCCGCCTTGTTAATGGCTATAAAACCGACCTGGTTATCTTTTGCTTTTTTGGAATCCTTTTTTACAATTCGTTCAACAGCTTTTTTACAGGCCTCGGCTGGCGATAGCCCTTGCCTCATCAACTCAACCACGAGATGAGTTCCGCAGATCTTTATAACCTCTTCGCCCACGCCGGTAGCAGTGGCAGCCCCTACTTCGTTGTCTACAAAAAGCCCGGCGCCAATGATGGGAGAATCGCCTACCCTTCCCCTCATTTTAAAACCCATTCCACTTGTGGTGCAGCTGCCACTTAGATTACCAAAAGCATCGAGCGCAACCATGCCGATCGTATCATGATTGAGGCTTCCATCGGGAAGATTAACGGGGGCAAAAGGTCCATGGCCCCTATTTTCAATATTAATAACAGGTTTGTAGTTGGCAGTCTTCAACCACGTGCTGTAGGCTTTTTCTGCGTCGGCTGAAAGTTTCTGATCTTCCAGAGGAAAGCCTTCGCTTACGGCAAATTTTTGCGCACCCTCTCCTACCAACATCACGTGCGGCGTTTTTTCCATCACTCTCCGGGCGACAGAGATAGGATGCTTAATTCGCTCAAGAGCTGCAACGCATCCGGCATTTCCATTTTCGTCCATTATAGAAGCATCCAATGTTACAATCCCATCCCTATCCGGATTTGCACCAAGTCCAACACAGCAATTGATTGAATTTTCAGTTACCATCACGCCTGCCTCTACCGCATCTAATGCTTTGCCCTTATTGCTCAATATTTGCCACGCAGCTTTATTGGCATTAATACCTTCTTTCCACGTGGAAATAACAATCGGCTTATTGCCTTTCTGTGAAGTATGAAACGTTTTCGGACTAATAAGACTCGTGATTCCGAAAGTAGATAACTGGAGAAAATCCCTTCTTTTAATCATTGAAACAAATTTAGTTGTACAGCTAAGCCACTGCCCTCAAAAATAAATATAAGCAGTTAAAAGCTGTCCAACACTTTATCTTTGCCTTCCAATTTTTCACCCACAAACAACGCTTAATGTCTGTAGATACTACCCAAATATTTGATGCCTGTCGCAGAAATGACCTTGATTTAGTGGAAAGGATTTACGAAGAAAATCCGGAAGCTATTCATGCCGTAGACACGAAAGGTTTTACACCGCTGATACTTGCTGTGTATAACAATTCGCTTGACGTAGTTGATTTTCTTTTGAAGAAAGGAGCAAAAACAAGCGGGCAGGATGCAGCAGGAAATACAGCTTTAATGGGAGTATGTTTTAAAGGCTATACAGAGCTTGCACAAAAATTGGTTGATGCAGGTGCAGACGTAAATGAGCGGAATTCGAACGGCGCAACAGCCCTCACTTTTGCAGCTACTTTCGGGCATTTACAAATTGCGGAAATATTGCTTAAAAAAGGTGCAGACCTAACCCTACAAGATTCCAGGGGCAAGACACCATTGGATCACGCACGGTTACAAGAGAACTGGCCGATGTATGATTTGATAGAGCAATTTGCAAATCAGCAACAATAATTTCGGAAGGCTAGAAAACTCGCTCAGGTTTAATCATAGCAGGAAATTGCTTCTGCACTTTCTTCACTTCGGGAATACTAAATCCCATCACATACCCACCGTAGGGATGTTTGTCAATATAATCCTGGTGGTAATCTTCAGCAACCCAAAATTTTGTAAAAGGCATTAACTGCACAGCAATGGGAGCTTTGTATTGACCTGACTTTTTCATGGAAGAAATATAATCTTCAGCCATCTTCTTTTCGTTGTCATTTCTATAAAAAAGAATAGACCTGTAATGAGGCCCTTCATCCGGACCCTGCCCATTAACCTGGGTAGGATCCTGGCCGTAAAAGTAGATTTTTAATAAGTCCGCATACGAAACAACGGCAGGGTCGTAATATACATTTACCGTTTCTGCATGTGCGTTGTTGCCTTCTCCGCTTCGTTCATAAGTCGGGTTGTTAATGGTTCCACCGGCATATCCCGCTACAGCCTCTTTCACGCCCTTAATACTTTCAAACAAAGCTTCTTCATGCCAGAAACAACCGGCTGCAAATGTTGCCTGGCTATATTTAGAAAGTTCTTTGGCCGACAATTTTCGTTCTGCAACCTTCTTCGGCTTTTGTGCACAGGAAGTAAGTGTAACGATTATCAACAGAACAAACAAAGAACCTTGTATCTTCTTCATAAAATGCTTTTAATAAATTTACGAAAATGGTTTTGTTATAGTTGTTAATGAAGTGATAGACATAACCAAATCTGCAGAGACCTTTTCGTGACCCCCCGTAGTCATTCTATTAAGCATTCTTGCGTCGCACACTTGTACTTTTATTTCACTGGGCGGCTACTTACTATTGATCTTTTTGCAGCAAAAAATCGTTATTGCTTCATCAGCAGGTTCAATAATTTTCTATCGAGTTTATGACCTTGCCAATCTTCGTAAGCAACATCTGCGCGACCAGAGTCTATGACGCCAAAGTCACCAACGAAATTCCATAGGGCAAAACCAATATTGTTTGCGGAAAGGATACTAAGCACATCTGAAAACCATGCAATGAAAACATCGTGTGGAGTTTTGTTCCAGGCACCGCACTCGCCGCAGTGAACACCGACGCCCTTTTTGGTCAACTCAATCCAAGGCTTATAATACTCCTCGAGCATCGCCCGGCTGAGGTACTGGTTGCCTACTTGTCCCGGCCATTTTGGTTCAGGTAAATGATCCGGGTCCTTGTTCGCCCATGGTGCCTTGTAGTGAGAAATAATTCCGGGATTATAACCGCGACAACTTTGTGCAATGTTTAAATCAATGATTTCAGGAATAACTGTGCTACCAACATTATTGCCGTCGGCAATAACAAGATGGCGAGGATTTTCCTTGCGAATAGCCTCTGCTGCTGCCTTAGCAACTTTCCGGTAAATCTCCCCCGGAACAGCACTTCTTTTTGATAACTGGTCGTTCATGTCTTCCCGCATGCTGGGTTCGTTCAGCAAATCGAAGCTTATCTTTTTTGAAGAAACATTTTTATAGCGCTTAGCCCACATTGCCCAGTGAAAGTTGAATGCTTTCTGCGCTTCGTTATCCTTCCATAAATTGTACGGCTCATTAAAGCCAGCATTCACGCAATAGCCTGGAGCTCGATGTAAATTGAGACTAACATGCATATTGTACTTATGGGCCATTGAAACCAAACTATCTATCCTATCTACCGCTTCAGGATTTATCTTATACACATCTTCTGAAGTAATATTTTTAGTTCTGTCGATAGAGAGATAATAGGGATAAGCAATTGGTATCCTTACAAAATCAAAACCCCAGTCCCGCATCCAACGAAAATGATCTTCTGTTGTTGGCTTTGACACAGGTTTTGGATTGGGCGAAAAGAAATCAAGCAGGTTGAATCCCTTCCATTTTGGAAGATTATTTTTTGCAAGATTTGCTGACCTTAACGGGTCAATTTTAGGTAAGGCTAAGGCCGCTGTTGCAAGGCTGGTATTCTTTATAAATATTCTTCTGTCCACTTGTATATTTTATTTTCAATTAAATCTTAAAAGTGTTTGTGCTGTTGCTAATCACTCCTAAAGTCATTTATCAGTTTTACAAATTACCCTAAATGTCAGGACAAAAGACCAATACGGTTTGAACAAATAATTAGCTGTTTTAAAAAAAGAGCTAAAAAAAGTTTCAAAGCATCATCGTCGTCTGCTTGAAAAACTTTTTCCCACCGGGCAAAAATTATCTAAAATTGTTCTTTTCTGTTTAGTTTTCCTGATCTATGGCAATCGTACCAAAAGTTAACCCGTTTTCAAAATCTAACCCTGATACAGGGTTTGGCGTAGAGGCAAATCGTTTGGGAGGACGTTTTGTAAACAAAGACGGATCATTCAATCTTAGAAAAGACGGCCTTTCGCTTTTAAAACGCCTGAGCATTTATTCGTACCTGATGGATCTGTCGGCTCTTGCATTCCTGGGCATTATCCTCGCCTTTTTTATTGCTATCAATACTTTGTTTACCAGCCTTTATGTTTTGGCTGGTCTAGACGAATTGCAAGGATATATAACCAGCACAGAATGGGGTAAAATAAAAGAAACTTTCTTCTTTAGTACCGAAACATTTACTACCGTCGGCTACGGACGAATCAATCCCATTGGCGAGTTTGCCCATGTGGTGTCAGCAATCGAGTCTCTTGCAGGATGGCTGTCGTTTGCCCTTGTGACAGGACTTCTGTATGGAAGATTTACGAGGCCGAAAGCTTATCTCGCTTTCAGCGAAAACGCATTAATCGGTCCTTATAAAGGTGGACTTGGTCTTATGTTTAGAATGGTTCCTTACAAGATAAATCACCACCTCACGGATGCGCGGGTGGTAGTAAACATTGCTTTTATGGAAATGGAAGACGATAAACAACAGTTTAAATTTTACCAGTTGAATTTAGAACGCTCGCGTATTGACACGTTGAATATGAACTGGACTGTTGTTCATCCTATAGACGAAGAAAGTCCGCTGCTAAATTTTAATGAAGAAGACATGCACCGGTCAGACCTGGAGCTGTACGTGCAGGTAACTGGCTTCGATCATATTTTTTCTAACATGGTTATGCAACGCACCTCCTATACTTATAAAGAAGTTATTTGGGGCGCGAAGTTTAAGCCCATGTACCACGAATCGCCAGACGGGAAAACAACCGTGTTAGAGTTGGATAAGTTGAACGAAATGGAAGCAGTAGAACTACCGGCCATTCCCGGCATTTCATAATTTCGCGCTGGCTCACTCTTTTTTCATTCCTGGATATTTCATATTCAAATCCTTCAAAGTATCCCTTACGGCAGAAGCAATTGTGTATTCTTTGAACCAGTTTTGATCAGCCGGAACGATTGTCCAGGGCACCTCGTTGCATTGCTCGAAACAGTCTTCGTAGGCTTTCATATAATCATCCCAAAGCTTAGCCTCTTTGAAATCATTTTCATTATACTTCCATTGTTTTGTTACATCCGAGATCCGCTCATTTAAACGTTCTTCCTGTTCTTCTTTCGATACATGCAGGTAAAACTTCAGAACATGCGTTTGATTGTGCTGAAGGAGAAGCTTCTCAAAATTGTTGATGGCTTTCATTCTTTTAAATGCCGTTTCATCATCAATCCATTTATGTACACGGGTGATGAGAACGTCTTCATAGTGTGAACGATTAAAAACCTGGATAGTGCCTTTTAAAGGAGCGTGCTTATGTATTCTCCAAAGAAAATCGTGGCCGATTTCCTCCGGGGTTGGCGTTTTAAAAGAGGTAACAGATACCCCCTGGGGATTTAGCGTGCCGAAAACATTCTTTATAGCTCCATCTTTTCCACTTGCATCCATGCCCTGTATAACTACCAGCAATGAATGTTTTCCTTCGGCAAACAACAGGTTTTGTAACTCATCGAGTTCCTCAAGTATCGAAACAAGCTTTTCTTTTGTTTCGGTTTTTTCCATGTCTTTTGGTGCCCGTGTCGAAATTTTAGAAAGGTCTTGCTGCATGCGCTGGTTTTAAATCTTTAAAAATATTTATTGAACTTACAATTTTATAATTTGATCAACACCGGTTTTTGCAATAAAAAGATGCGAACTATACCACATAAAGGAACGTTTAACAGCGTGACATTGAAGTCAACAGAATATTAAATTAAATTTGCGCGCTTTGTGCCGTTGTTATTGCACGATTTAAATGAGGGATTGAATAGATTAAGATAATGGATAATCCGTTTGGCACATGAGTTGAAAGCATTACATGAGCATTTTTAAATCTAGCTTCGACAAGCTTTATGAACATAACCTTAACTAATAAGTTTAGAGTTTTCGAATATGTAAAGGAAAAATACGAGGTAATTGTATTTGCACTGTATGCTATCTTATTAACGATCGTCGTGTCACATCACGAGCCTTGGATGGATGAGGCGCAGGCCTGGTTGCTGGCAAAAGACACGCGTTTTAAAGAGCTCTTTACCACTTATCTCAGGTACGAAGGTTCGCCGGGATTGTGGCATCTCATTCTGATGGTTCCGGCTAAATTGGGTCTTCCGTACTTTGTTATCAATATAATTTCGGCACTTTTTGCGGCTTCAGGCGTATGGCTGTTTATCAGGTACGCACCGTTTCCGGCACTCATCAAAATATTATATCCTTTTACTTTTTTTGTTTTCTTCCAGTATGGAGTGGTTGCCAGGAACTATTGCCTGATCTCACCCATCTTGTTTCTTATCGCCATTAATTACAGTAAGAAAAATGAGCGGCCGTACTTGTTTGTATTGTTGCTTAGTCTCCTGGCGAATATCAGCGCTCATACATTTTTGATTGCCGGGTCCATCGCTTTCGTTCATTTTATTGACGTTATTAAAAACTGGAAAAAAACCGATATCCGAACAAGAACGCACCAGCTTATCTCACTGTTTATTTTTGGACTAATCGCGCTTCTTGTCATTTACATTATACTTACGCCACCAGATCAGATTTATGCGAACTATATAAACTCCAATGTTAGAGTGATGTGGATTATTGCCCGGAGGATGGTTGCAGGTTCGCTGGTAATGAACGAGTTTACGCAACTGCCTTTACTTTTCGGCGCGGTAGGTGTCCTGATTTTTGGAAGTTCTCTGCTATGGTTTTTTAAGAATAAATCTGGTCTTGTGTACCTGCTTCCACTAACGCTCCTTTGCATTTTGTTTGGACTTAAATACAGGAACCTCTGGCACCAGGGCGTATTGTTTTTGTTGTGGATTTTTGTTTTGTGGATCAGCTACGAAAAGTACAGGAACGAGAATCCGAAGGGACTTACGAAGGCTGTAGTGGCAGGTATGGGGGTAGTGTTTATCACACAGATTTACTGGTGCATTAACGCGGTTACTTACGACATTTACCACAACTATTCTGCAGGATATAGCGTAGCAAAATACATTAAGGCTAAGAAGCTCGACCAGGAAAACATTTACATAAGTGGGTGGAAAAACATTTCTATACTTCCTTACTTTTCGAGGAACATTTTCTCTAACCACAACAATGGAGGGGAGCACCGCTTCTGGAACTGGTCTATTTATAATGTTACCAGTGTTGGGGCATCAAAAGCTGTTTTAGACACCATAGAATGTCTGCAACCGAGTGTTGTAATATTTGCTTCGGATCATATACCCAGGAAGGCGAAAATTACCTTACCAGGTTATAAGCCGGTTGCCTTTTTTAAAGGTTACCTCTGCTGGAAGACGGGACTGAGCGAACCGGAGTGCTACCTGATATTCAGGAAAAATAAGGAGCAGGAAGTTGAAAGTATTGCTTACGATGAGAAAGCTGCCAGCAAAAACAAGTCTATCCGCAAGTCGACCTTTTAGAGACGATTTGCCTGTTTTACAAAATGGGCTGAATAAACATCATTAGTACAAGAGTGCGACGCAACGACTGAAGAAGAAAGACCTAAAGATTGTTTCAAAAAATTCCTCCTACGTCTTTGAAAACTATGCAGCAGTTGAGCGATACAAACCTATAAACAGGCAAATCCATCCCGCAATAAAAGCAACTCCGCCTAACGGAGTAATTGCACCTACCCAATCAAAATTAGGTTTTGCAGTAGCTTTAAAGTAAGTGAGCAGGTACAAAGAACCGCAAAACAGCAGCATGCCAATCATGAAAAGATTGCCAGACCACAGCAACCACTTGTTTGAAAAATCGCGGTAAAGAACACCGACCAAGGCTAGCGCAAACACGTGGTAGAACTGGTAGCGAACACCCGTTTCAAAAATATTTACCGTAACATCAGATGCCATTTTTTTGAGTGCGTGCGCGCCGAAAGCCCCGAAGGCAACAGAGACGGCGCCAAGCAAAGCCGCAATCTGCAGGAAGGGTTTATGCATGCCCGGCAAGTATTTTTGAGAAAGCAGTTTCTGAGAGTTTATCACCACTTAAGCGGTAGGCGGATTGATCGTAGAACGTAGCGCGCTCTTCAAGTTTTGATGACAGAAAATTATTAAGCGCCTCATCATCTAAATCTTTGATGAGCGGACGGTGTGATTTCTCTTTTGATAAACGCTCACTCAAAACTTCTACAGGTTCGTCAATCCAGATTGTAATTCCGTGCTTATTCATCCACTTCATGTTGTCGTTGTAGCAAGCAGTGCCGCCACCACAGGAAACAATGAATTGCTTTTTTTCAGAGAACAAACGAAGCATTTTCGCTTCCGCCTTCCTGAAATATTCTTCGCCGTCTTCTTCGAAAATTTCCTTTATAGATTTTTCTTCCATCATCTCAACCAGCGAGTCGAGATCGTAAGCTGGCACTTTAAACCTTTTCTTGAGCTTTTCTGCCCAGAACGATTTTCCGGCGCCCATCATACCTATAAGAAAAATTTTTGTTCCAACTTTTGTGTCAGCAGTAGAATCTTTGGTGATTGCTTTAGCAGGTTTTTTTGCAGTTGTGGTGGTCATCATGTTAGGGGTTATACATTTTGCATCAATAGACACATTCAAACTTAAAAGGTTGTTTTGCCCGCTGCGTATTTTTTTTAAGGATTAGTTAAATGGCTTGCAGGCAAACCGCTCTTTTTTTTGATAAAGCAACACTATCGAGGTGAAATGACAATTAAATACAACTAAAAGAAGGGGAATTTTTATTTTCCTTAACTATTCAAACCGCTTCTTATTTAAAAGCGTTGAGCCCCGTTACGTCCATGCCGGTGATGAGAAGGTGGATGTCGTGAGTGCCTTCGTAAGTAATTACACTTTCAAGGTTCATCATATGACGCATGATACTGTATTCGCCTGTTATTCCCATTCCGCCTAAAAGTTGACGTGCATCCCGCGCAATATTCGCTGCAATTTCGCAGCTATTTCTTTTTGCCATAGAGATTTGCGCAGGTGTAGCGCGGCCTTCATTCATCAATACACCCAATCTCCAAACCAGCAATTGAGCTTTTGTTATTTCGGTGATCATCTCCGCAAGCTTCTTTTGCTGTAACTGGAAACCGCCAATGCGCCGGTCGAACTGCACGCGTTCTTTGCTGTACCGGAGGGCTGTATCATAACAATCCATGGCAGCGCCCAAAGCACCCCAGGCAATTCCGTAGCGTGCCTTGCTCAGACATCCCAGTGGGCCCTTTAAACCTTTTATTGTAGGAAAAATGTTTTCTTTTGGAACTTTTACATGGTCAAAAACCAGTTCACCAGTTGCGCTTGCTCGAAGGCTCCACTTGCCATGGGTTGTTGGGGTCGTAAAACCTTCCATGCCCCGCTCAACTATTAAGCCCTGTATTTCCCCCGCTTCATTTTTTGCCCAGACCACAGCGACCTGCGCAAATGGCGCATTGCTGATCCACATTTTTGCTCCGTTCAAAACCAAATGATCGCCTGCATCTTTTATAGTTGTTACCATACCCGCCGGGTTGCTACCATGATCGGGCTCAGTTAAACCAAAGCAACCCAACCATTCTCCGCTCGCAAGTTTTGGTAAATATTTCTGCCGCTGTTCTTCGCTTCCGTAGGCATAAATAGGAAACATCACAAGTGAGCCTTGCACCGATGCCGTCGACCTTACGCCGCTGTCTCCCCTTTCAAGTTCCTGCATCATCAACCCGTAGCTGATATAGTCCATTCCACCTCCACCATACTGGGTTGGTATAGTTGGTCCAAAGCACCCGATATCTCCCAGTTGCTGTACAATTTGCCTCGGAAATTCTGCCCTCTGCGCATACTCTTCTATAATGGGCGAGATCTCTTTTTTCACGTAGTTGCGAATGCTTTCGCGCACCATTCTCTGCTCTTCGGTTAATAGCTCATCGAGCAAATAATAATCAGGTGATTGGAACAAATCTGTCTTAGCTGCCATTGTAAATCATTTATTTTTTGTACCGGCTGAATAAATTTTAGTAGGCATTCTTGCGTCGCACACTTGTACCTATTTTTCTCTATTCAGCAAAACTCGCCTTAAAAGGTTCAAAGTTATCAAAGTAACGCTTCGCTCTTATATTCTCCTAGTCCACGTATACTTCATGGTCATTCTCGAAAACCTTAGTAGCTAGGAGCTTAATTTGACTCTCCAAAATTCTATCCTGCGACAGTTCGGGCAAACTATCCATTGGAAAATATTGTACGTCTAAAACATCAAAACCTTTGCTTATATCTATCGTCTTAGGCTTGCAGAGAAAGACCATTTTGTACACATAAAAAGCCTGCGGTGGATGCGCGTGCATCTTCTTATCAAACACCGCCAAAAGCCGTTCGGGTATAACATCCAGCCCGGTCTCTTCTTTAAACTCTTTTACAATTGTCTCCTTTGGACTATAACCTATGTCACCCCATCCACCCGGAAGCGACCATTTGCCATCCATGCTTTCTTTTACCAATAACACCTTTTTATTCTCAGAAATCATCAAACCTCTGATATCAACTTTGGCAGTAGGATAATCTTTTGCAGGAGGAAGGATAGCCTTTACTTCTTCGAAACTTGTGTTACTAAACTGGCTTAGAAGGCTCCAGCCAATTTGTTGAAGCTCGAGGTATCGCTCTTTATCGTACTCATCTTTACTGTATAAAAGACCAATGTCTGCTAGCGATTTGAGCCGCTGGAGGTCATGTAAGATTTGTGTGCTACCCATAACTTTTACTTACTATAAATCTCGATTTAAAAAAAATTTTCATCTTAGTATAAATGAAAACAACAGGTAATTTGGCAAACAACAAATGTTGTAATTTTCTTGTTTAAAGCAGCTAAAATATATTGAATGAATTTTGAAGCGTCGTTGCAGTTCGCCCAACAGAAGGATAATGAAGACAAACTAGGAATATATAAACAACAATTTTACTTCCCGCAAATAGATGACAGGGACACGATTTATTTCTGCGGCAATTCCTTGGGATTGCAATCAAAGAAGGTGCAGGCATCGGTTCAGCAAGAACTAGATGATTGGAAAAACCTCGGCATAGCCGGTTTTTTAAATGCAAAAAACCCCTGGATGTATTACCAGGAATACTTCAAAAAATCACTGTCAAAAATAGTTGGGTGTAAGGAAGAGGAAGTAACAGTAATGAACAGCCTTACCGTTAATCTTCACCTGTTGATGCTAACCTTTTATCGTCCTACAGAAACGAGGTATAAGATCATCATGGAAGCCGGCGCCTTTCCATCTGACCAATATGCGGTAGAGACACAGGTGAAGCATCATGGTTTCAACCCCGAGGAAGCAGTGATTGAAATTGCGCCGAGAGAAGGAGAAAAGACACTTCGTCATGAAGACATTATTTCGGCGATTGAAACCAATGGAGCGAGCGTTGCAATGGTGATGTTAGGTGGAATAAACTATTACTCGGGCCAATTATTCGATATTCAATCCATTACAGAAGCTACTCAAAAAGTGGGCGCCATTGCAGGTTTTGATCTTGCTCACGCCTCGGGCAACGTTCACCTTGACTTGCATAACTGGAATGTAGATTTTGCCGTCTGGTGTTCTTATAAATACCTTAACGGGGGACCGGGCGCTGTTGGTGGATTGTATGTTCATGAAAGGTATGCAACCGATCCGTCTACCCCGCGCTTTGCAGGCTGGTGGGGAAATGATGAGCAGGCAAGGTTTAAAATGAAGAAAGGTTTTGTCGCCAAGCCAAACGCCAGCGGTTGGAACATCAGCACAGCGCAAATCTTAAACATGGCTTCTTTAAAAGCTTCGCTTGACATGTTTGAAGAAGCAGGTTTTGAAAACATCAAAGCAAAAAGCAAAGATTTAACGGCGTACCTCGAGTTCCTGTTACAGCAGCTGCAGCATTTGGATTTTGAAATCATAACGCCCGCTAATGCGGAAAGTCGCGGGGCACAATTGTCACTATACTTCAAAGAAAAGGGGAAGGAGATTCACGAGAAAATGATTGATAGTGGAATTGTAGTAGACTATCGTGAACCCGGAGTTGTAAGGGTTGCACCAGCCCCTCTTTATTGCTCGTACCAGGACGTGTACAGGTTTTATGAAATTCTGAAAAACTTTGATTAGAACCTGTAAAGCTTTGAACTAAGATGCAAGCGATGCTTCCTCGAACAAACTATTCATTTCATCGTGGTATTGCTCCGCTATGGTCTTTGCATCTTCTGCAAAACGTTCACCGGTGCCTGCATAAATAATTGCACGGCTCACATTAACTAAAAGACCTCCATCAGCATGTAATGCTGCGCGGGATACTTCTGCAAGACTTCCACCTTGCGAACCAACACCGGGCACCAGAAAGAAATGTTCAGGATAGGCTTTTCTAATCTGCTGCAGTTGCTCTGCTTTGGTGGCGCCGACAACAAACATTAAGTTTTCAGGCGTTCCCCATCCAGCCATTTGCTGCATTACTTTTTCATACAGATACTGTTGTTTGTGATGGTGTCCGGGTGTTAATTCAGATAAAAACTCTTCGCTTTCTGTACGAACTACCAATTGCTGAAAGTCTTCACTGCCCTTGTTAGAAGTAAGGCCAAGCACGATCGTCCATTTGTTTTCATACTCGAGAAATGGGCGAACGCTATCCTCCCCCATGTATGGCGCGACGGTAACAGCGTCAAAATTGTACACTTCAAAAAACGTTTTTGCATACTGAGCTGAGGTGTTTCCTATATCGCCACGTTTCGCATCTGCAATTTTAAAATGAGTTGCAGGTATGTAGTCAACAGTTTGTTCCAATGCTTCCCAGCCTTTTATGCCCATTGCCTCATAAAACGCAGTGTTGATTTTATAGCTAACGCAAAAGTCTTTTGTAGCATCAATAATTGCTTTGTTAAACTCAAACACTGCTTGCTCACTGGCGTGCAGATGTTTTGGCAACTTATTTATATCAGTATCGAGACCTATGCACAAATAGTTTTTCTTGCCTTTAACCTGTTGTATCAATTCCTGCCTGTTCATACTTTATCGTTTAAAATGCAAGATTTGGGAAATCAGTAATAATTCCATCGACGCCCCATTCCTTTAATTGCTTCATTTTCGATACATCGTTTACAGTCCATGGAATAATCTGCATACCCAGTTTTTTACAATCAGCAATTAACTGCTGGTCGACCAGGTGAAATTCGGGACTATAGATGGTAGGAGTAAATCCTAATTTAGAAAGCCGATCTTGTAAAGTACCAGTACCCTCCACCAGGTAAGCTGTTTTAATTGAACGGTATTTCTGATGAAGGTATTGAATGGTGCGAACGTCAAAAGATTGAATGATAGTTCTTGATTCTATATGTTTCGCTTTAATCACTTGCACCAGTAGTTCGACAAATTCAGCGGGTGGGGGATGATGAAGGTTGTCGGTAGTAGCTTTAGATTTCGTTTCGATATTATAGAATTTAGCAGGAAGATTTCTGGCTTTTGTGTACGTTTCCACACTATCAATTAGATCAGCCAGACGAGGCTTTACAGCTTTTAATTTTTTCTGCTGTGGGAACTGGGGATGAACTTTCATGCCTACATCAAACCTGCTTATTTCATCGTAAGTCATTTGATAAAGCACCAGCTGTTTCTCCTCGCCCGCGGTAAGATAACTCCCGTCGGGCTTGGTAGTAATGGCGGGATTAAAGTAAGGATCATGACTCACAATTACCTGCTTGTCTTTCGTTATCATCGCATCCATCTCCAAAGTGGTTACGCCAAGATCTACCGCATGAAGCATGGCAGGAATTGTATTTTCAGGAAAGATACCGCGGCCGCCGCGGTGTGCCTGCCAATCAAAAGTCATAGGCTTTATATTTTTTCTTGTTGCCACACAAGACAGTAATAATATGCAGCAGAGATATGTCAACCTAGTCATCGTTTCCCCGTTTTTCCATTATAGATGCGACCAGTTTTGCCTCGCTGTCACCATCTTTTAGGTGTTGAATAATATTGTTATAACTCTCCTTATCCCTGTTTTGACTTAGCTTAAAAATGTGGGCTATTTCAGTTACTTCAATCTCAAATCCTACGATTGCTTTTGTTAGTCGACGAACATACTCGCCTTCAAGATTCTCAACCAGGGACGGAGAGGCAGCATTGTTTTCGAACTGCTCGGTGAGTCGGTGTAAGATGTTTAATAAGCCTTCGTCATTCAGAAATTTCAGCTGGCCTTTTGCATGCACTGCCTGGTAATTCCATGTACTGGCCTGCTGTTGATTTGTATACCAACTGGCACTTACATAAGCATGTGGACCTGAAAAAATAGCGAGCACTTGAGGGTTTTGTACAAAGGCTTTATGATGATCTGACTGCCTTACAACATGTGCAAGGAGAAAAATCTTTTCTTCTCGTTCCTCTATTAATACGGGAATATGTGTAGCAACAGGATGATGATTTGCGTTGACGCCAGTAAGTACAATGAACGGATGATGCCGCATGAAATCAATCACCTCCTTCTCATCTTCTGCCTTGTAGTAAGGGATGTTGTACATGGGACAAAAGTAATTGAAGGAAAGTGAAAGCGAAGTGGTTTACAACTAAAATCATAAGAAGTCTTTCTTAAACCCTATTCGCTGTCTTGGTTTTGTTTTTTGATGAATGAGGTTGCGGATGGCATCGAACACCACTTTGAATTGCTCGTCATACTTATCCTCCAAAGCTGAAAGCTGCTTCTTCAATTCTTTGTTATTGTCGAGTAGCTGTCTCATTTGCACGAAAGCCCGCATAATGGAGATATTTACGTGCAACGCCTCCTTGCTTTTTAATACACTAGATAACATCGATAGACCCTGCTCTGTAAATGCAAATGGCACTGCACCACCAAGCCTGCCTTTCGAGGGTATCACATTTTGTGATACCAGGTAATCAATTTCAACAGGGGTTAAGTCAAATTTAAAGTCAACGGGAAACCTGTCTTTGTTTCGCCTCACCGCTTGCTTCAATGCCGTGTTTGTACGTTGTACAGTACAGCGAGATCGAAATCGAGCATTACCTTTTGTCCTCTTATAGAGTAGATCTTATCCGTTACTTCAAATGTTTGCTGCACGATTGCTTTTGCCATATATAAAAGAGGTATCACATTTTGTGATACCTCTAAAGTACTCAATAAACCAGCAAAACAAATAGATGAGCAACGTGCGTAACTGGGGTCTTTGTAAGATAAAACTGCCTTTGCAAATAGCAGTCTCTTCAACAGCTCAACCCTACTCTCCTACCTTACTCATCATGCCCACCTCTTCTACTATTTCCACCACCTGTGTTGCCGTCATGTTAGCATTTCGCATGCTGATACTTCTTGCGGCTGCAGCAGCGAACTCTTCAAATGCGTGCTTGGTTATTGCATCATCACCTACCATCACAGGTATCCCAATGTCACCGCCTTCACGTATGCTTTGCACCAGGGGTATTTGCCCTAAGAAAGGAATGTCATATTCCTCTGCCAATCTTTTACCGCCTTCTTTACCAAAAATGTAATATCGATTCTCGGGTAATTCTGCCGGCGTGAAATAACTCATGTTTTCTACCAAACCAATAATAGGCACTTTAATTTGTGCCTGCCCAAACATGGCAATTCCTTTTTTTGCATCAGCAAGTGCCACATCCTGTGGTGTAGTTACCACGACCACCCCCGTAACAGGCACTGTTTGTATCAGGGTAAGGTGAATGTCTCCGGTGCCGGGTGGCATATCGATTACGAGATAATCAAGATCACCCCAAAGGACTTCAGTAACAAACTGCTTGATAGCGCTGCTGGCCATTGGACCGCGCCACACTACCGCACTTTTTTCGTCTACCAGCAAACCGATACTTAAAAGCTTTATTCCATATCGCTCGAGCGGAACGATTAAACCTTTGCCGTTCACTTCCTGCATCATCGGTCTTTCGCCACGAACGCCAAACATAATGGGAACACTAGGGCCGTAAATATCAGCATCCATCAACCCTACTTTTGCGCCACCCCGGCTCAATGCTAGTGCAAGGTTTGCCGCTACCGTGCTCTTTCCTACCCCACCCTTGCCACTAATTACCGCGATAATATTTCTTACGTTAGGCAACACTGCGTCGCCTTCTTTACGTTTGCTGGTAGTATTCGAAGTGAACTTTACGTTTACGGTTGCCTCTTTATTCACCAGTATCTTCACTGCGTTAATGCAGGCATTTTTAATCATGTCTTTCAGCGGGCATGCCGGGGTGGTAAGCACCACCGTAAACGACACATAGTTGCCTTCAATTTCTATATCCTTCACCATGTTAAGCGTCACCAGGTCTTTACCAAGATCAGGTTCCTGCACATTGCTTAACGCCTTTAAAATCTCGTCTTTTGTCATCACAGAAGTTTTTGTTAAATAAGCTTAGCCGCCCGCAAAGTTAGCCATTGACTGCCGTACTTTGTTTTTGACCCTAAGCTATTTGTTAAGAAGGCGTTGAAGATAATTTTTTGTGTAACCTGCCTTTGTAACTTTGGTTCAACCGCCGTTGCGTCGCACTCCTGTACACATGTTTTCTATGCACCTGTCGGCTTGCTCGGCGGCGGATACTATGAACAAAATTTAGGGTGTTTTGTAATAAATGCTAATAAAAGTACAACTGGTTGAAGTGAGTGACACAACGATGATGCTATGAAAAACAGGGGTTGGAAACCGTCACATTTGTCTTACAATTATAAAAAGGCAGCATTGCTAACGAGATAACTACATGCATAAAACTTTACGATACCTCATTTTATTGATTTGCTTTTTTCCGCTAAGACTGTTTGCTCAGTTCGAGAGTATGCAAGACAGTGTGGTGCAGTTGTACGGAGTAGTGATGACAGCCGACAGTCTGCGTGCGCTTCCTGCAGTGAGCGTGGTAGTAAAAGGTACTAACCGCGGTACCATGACCAATGACGATGGCGTGTTTTCTATAGTAGTTTTGAAGAACGACCAGGTAGAGTTCACCAGTGTGGGCTTCAAACCGAAACTAGTTACGATTCCCTCTAAACTACAGAGTAATCAATACAGCATTATACAGCTTTTGGTAATTGATACCGCTTACCTACCAGCCACTATTTTAAAGCCTCGACCAACAAGGGCCCAGTTCGAAAGAGATTTTGTGAATGCGCGTTTTCCCGATGATAAATATGAGATAGCCAGGCAAAACAACGATATCGCAAAAAGGCGCGTCTTGATGGCAAGCCTTCCGGCAGACGGGCGCGAAGCATCGAATTATGCCTTGAGGCAAAGTGCGCAAAAAATGTACTATACCGGGCAGACACCGCCGATGAATATTTTGAACCCTTTCGCCTGGTCGGAGTTCATCCAGGCTTGGAAACGAGGCGACTTCAAAAGCAAGTAGCCCCAAAAGAACGCTTCCGTTTAATTTAAGGCTGCTTCCACTTCCTTCCACAATTGCTTCCTTAGTATCGAGCATTACAGCAGCAGTTTGCTGAAGCTGATAAATGGCTTCCTGCCTGTTCTTTTAACCGCCTATCCCGCGTTGCAACAACTCATACGCATTGGAATTGCATTTTTTTGTTTCACGTTACAATTTTGGTCCACCAATCAAAAACTAAAACAAAAAATAACTTCTTATGCAACGCTTTAATTCATTTAACCTCATTCACAAAGCCCTTCGTGCAATGCTGTATGATGCAGCGCTTACATTACAACAAACCTACTATGCGGATGTAGAAGAGGCTGAAGCTGCACTGGCAAAAGTAGAGACCGTCATTCACCATTTCGAGCAACACGCCCATCATGAAGATACTTTTGTGCTGCCTGCTATTGAAGCTTTCGAACCTCAGCTAGTGGAGGAGTTTGAACAAGAACATGTGGCCCATCACGAAATTGGAAATCGCCTGCAAACCCTGCTTACTATTTATCGTTCCTTACAAACAAGTGAAGAAAGAGTGAACTGCGGATCCTGCATCAGTAAATCCTTCCGTGACTTCATGGTCTTTAACATCAATCACATGGCTAAGGAAGAGATAGAAATTAACCGTGTGTTATGGGCTAATTATACTGACCAGGAGTTACTTGACCTAAATGCAAGACTTACTGCAGGGATACCTCCTGAAGAAAAAATGGTAACTGCTAAATGGATGCTGAGAAGCATCAACAAAGCTGAAGCCATCAGTTGGCTGCAAGCAGTAAAAGAGACCTCGCCTTCGTTTGTTTTCGATGCATTAATAGACATGACCTATACTGAACTACCAGAACAAATCAGGGCAGAAGTACAGGAAGCTGTCATGGAAGAGGAACTTTTATTTTAGATTATTTGAACTTTCTGAAGTCCGGTTGTTATATAAAAAGCCGGTAGGATTTGCCTCCTGCCGGCTTTCGTGTTTTAATGATGCATTTTCATTTTTCGACAAATTCCTTACCTCTTATTTGTTTGTAGGAGGCCCTTTTGTTGATCACATAAAACCTGAAATTCCTTAGCTTTAAATACTGTACTTGTAAAAAGAATATCTATGATGACAGAAGATACTCCTGACCAGGAATTAACGGAGGATGAAAAGCAACTTTTTGGGCAACTTTTGTGTGAAGACCAAAACCAGCTTACCGACTTTGACGAGGCGCGTCGGAACTTCCTTAAGCAGATCACGCTGGCAGGCGGGGGAATACTTGCCTTGCAAATGTTTGGTAAAGAAACTTTCGCTGGTTCGCTACACGAACCATTAAACGCAGAATTACCTGTTAATCTCGAAAACAGCGTCAACGTATCCTTTAAAGTTAACGGCATAAAGAAGTCTCTAGATGTGGATTCGAGGATGACGTTGCTAGACACCCTACGGGAGCGGTTGCAGTTGACCGGTTCAAAGAAAGGTTGCGACCATGGCCAGTGCGGTGCCTGCACGGTGATTGTTGACGGAAAGCGAGTGCTATCATGCCTAACCCTTGCAGCAAGCTGTACCAACAAGTCAGTAACAACTATCGAAGGCCTGGCCAAAAACGGGGAGCTTCATCCTATGCAGGCTTCGTTTCTTAAACACGATGGTTTTCAGTGCGGCTATTGTACGCCGGGCCAAATTTGTTCGGCAGTAGCATTGATGGGCGAAGCCAGAAACGGAGAAGTAAGTTATGTCACTCCCAACGTTCGTATAAAGGCGGCTCCGATACAACTTTCTGAAGAGGAAATCAGGGAACGGATGTCAGGAAATATTTGCCGATGCGGCGCTTACCCCAATATAGTGGATGCCATAAAGGAAGTACACAGTGCAAAGCCCGTAGCACAAAACTGGAACCTGGTGGATCAAAAAGAGTTAACCGAAATTTAAAGAGCTGCAGACTACAAAAAGACAAACAATGAGACCATTTAAATATTCTGCATCAACAACGATAAACTCCGCTGCTCAACTTTTGTCGGCTAATCCCAACGCAAGAATTCTTGCCGGCGGTACGAACATCCTCGATCTGATGAAGGAAGATGTGGAGCGACCCGACGAGTTGGTAGATATCAACCGGCTTAACCTTTCCGTGGTAAAACCAATAACTGAGGGCGTAAATAAAGGAGGGATATCAATTGGAGGTTTGGGTAAAAATGCAGAAACGGCTAACCACCCGCTTATTCGGCAAAACTTCCCGCTTCTTACGCAGGCAATCCTTGCCGGCGCATCAGCCCAAATCAGGAATATGGCCACAAATGGTGGAAACCTCAACCAGCGAACCCGCTGCCCTTATTTCTATGAGGTCTCTATGCCTTGTAACAAACGTGAACCGGGAACAGGCTGTGGTGCCCGTGAAGGAATCAACAGGATGCATGCAATTTTCGGCTGGTCAGAAAGTTGTGTCGCAGTTCATCCTTCTGATATGTGTGTTGCACTTGCCGCTCTTGATGCCGTTGTAAAAGTGCAGGGTTCAAGTGGAAAAGTGCGTTCGATTCCTTTTGCAGAATATCATCGGTTGCCGGGTGAGATGCCGGAAAAAGACAACACCCTTCAGCATGGAGAGGTGGTTACCTCCATTGAAATTCCTAAAAACAATTTTGCTAGTAAATCATATTATTTAAAGGTTCGTGACCGGGCCAGCTACGCAT
The DNA here is from genome assembly GCF_007991655.1 of Segetibacter aerophilus. Lineage (GTDB taxonomy): Bacteria > Bacteroidota > Bacteroidia > Chitinophagales > Chitinophagaceae > Segetibacter > Segetibacter aerophilus. Next base: position 46,585 of record NZ_BJYT01000018.1, on the reverse strand, counting down.
TCGCACTTGTTTCCGTGGCGGCCGCCATTGAAATGAATGGAAGCGGGATAAAACAAGCCTGGTTGGCCTTGGGTGGAGTAGCGCATAAGCCGTGGCGGGCATTTGAAGCAGAAAGATTTCTTGCAGGAAAAGCAGCCACCGCAGACAACTTCAGGCAAGCCGCAGAAATGGAAATGAAACAGGCTAAAGCACTTGAACACAATGGTTTTAAAATTGAATTAGGCACACGAGCAATTGTGCTGGCGCTGACAAGAGCAATGAATGGAGGGACTGCGTAGCTTGTAGTCTGGAGCTTCGAGTGGACGTTAATTCAGTTGTATATCATGTTTTGTTTTTCTTTTTTTCTTGATTTCAGAAACAAATGGGTGGACTCCTGTTGCAAGAACGAAGCCCGGCGGCTTGAGCTTTGACAGGAGGTTTAACGGTTTTACGAACAAAAATTTAGTTCGACGATAATTGGAAACTAAAAAGCTACACAGTCTTTGCACTAAATAACTTAAGATGAGTGATCTAAACAAATCAATCGGACAGGCGATCAATCGCATTGATGGTCTATTAAAAGTAACCGGCGCAGCCACCTATGCGACTGATTATGTATTGAAGAATACAGTACATGCAGTTATTTTTAAAAGCACAATTGCTGCAGGCAAAATAAAAGATATTGAAACGGGTGAGGCAGAAAAAGCGCCTGGTGTATTGGCAGTTATTACGCACAAGAATGCCCCGAAGTTGAATGAAAAAGGAGGCGTCCGCGGAGGTGCATTATTACAAAGCCAAAATATTGAATGGTACGGACAGCATATCGGATTGGTAGTTGCAGAAACATTTGAACAAGCGCGATACGCAACTAGGTTGATAAAAGTCAGCTACGAAAAGGCCGAGCCAAAGGTTGACTTTGAAAAGCACAAGAAAGAAGCTATTGCACCAAAAGACAATCATGACGCAATTCGCGGTGATGTTGATACCGCTTTTGGTAATGCTGAATTTAAAATAGAAGCGGTATACGAAACGCCTATAGAACACCATAACCCGATGGAGACTCATTCAACCATTGCTTTCTGGGAGGGTGATAAAGTGACTTTGTATAATGGTTCACAGATTGTAAATGGTGCGCAGGGCGCAGCTGCTTCAACCCTTGGCATTCCATCCGCAAACGTGCGTATTGTTACCCCATTTATCGGTGGTGGCTTTGGTTCAAAAGGCGGGCAATGGGCAAACCTGGTGCTTGCTGCAGTTGCTGCCAAAGCTGTTAACCGGCCCGTAAAACTTGCTCTTACGAGGCAGCAGATGTTCAATTCGGTCGGCCTGCGCCAGAGGAACCATCAAAGAATGCGGCTTGCAGCAACAAAGGATGGAAAGCTTACTGTACTGGCTCATGAAACGACAACCCATTGTGCTATTGACAACGAGTTTGTAGAGCCTTGCGGAGATTGCTCGAAGGTGATGTACGAGGTGCCCAACTCACTTATTTCTTATAGGGTGGTGCCAATGAATATCATTATTCCAACCTACACGCGCGGCCCCGGTAAGTCTACCGGCAGCTTTGCCCTTGAGTCGGCTATTGACGAGCTGGCTTATCAACTTAGAATGGATCCAATCGAGTTCAGACTAAAAAACGAGCCGGCAAAAGATCCTTCTAATGGCAAGCAATGGTCATCACGTACTACTGTGCAATGTTTACAGGAAGGAGCAAAGGCGTTTGGTTGGGGGAAGCGAAAAATCGAACCGAGGCAAAATCAACAGGGAGAGTATTTGATTGGTTACGGCGTTGCTTGCGGAACCTACCCTGCCCGTCAGCAAAACTCGTCTGCTATAGTAAAATTAACACGCAAGGGCAACGACGTAAAAGCAACGATAGAACTAGCTGCTTCTGATTTAGGCACCGGCACCAACACCATTATTGCACAAACGGCATCCGATGCTTTGGGTTTGGCAGTTAATAAAATCACCGTTAAAATTGGCGATTCTAGTTTGCCTCCTGCGGCGGGTTCAGTTGGCTCAGTGGGTGCGGCAAGTTTTTCTAATGCCGTAAATGATGCTTGCGAAAAAATTACGGATGAGTTGATGAAAAAATCAACTAAACAGTTTTTCGTTCGACCTACTGTAGCTAACCTGATGGTAAGCGAAAACCTCACTGCGTTTGAAACAAGGGCCGACGCAAAAGCACCGGCAGATGCCACCAATTATTCCTCCCACAGCTTCAATGCGAACTTCGCGGAGGTTTGGGTAAACAGCCTGACTGGGATGGTAAAAGTGAAACGTTTCCTGGCAGTTACAGGGGCTGGAAAAATCCTAAATCCCAAAACAGCACGGTCACAGATTATAGGTGGAAATGTATGGGGCATTGGAATGGCATTAACCGAAGAGTCTATCCTTGACCCTCGTTGGGGGAATTTCGTTACGCGTTCCTTGGCAGATTACCACGTTCCCTCCAATCTCGATATCGGGACGATTGATACCATATTCATCGATGAAAAAGACACCATACCAAATAAACTAGGGGTAAAAGGAATTGGCGAAGTTGGCATTGTAGGAGTGGCAGCCGCTGTTGCCAATGCTATTTTTAACGCTACAGGAAAAAGGGTGAGGGATTTGCCGATAACACCAGACAAGTTGTTGTAAGAATTATTCGTTTTTGGAGAATAGGTTTGTATTTCCTTCAAAGCTTTACCATTTGACCTTCCATAAAGTTGGGTTATCTTGGACAGACAAATTGGCGCGTATGAAAACTTTATTTCTTCTATTGTCGGCATGCTTAATAAAGCCTGCATTCGCTCAAACTATAGATACATTAAGCGGTCGGGCCAGAAAACTTTTACCAGACAGCGCAAGCGTTTTTGCGCCCCTAACTCCTTCCAAATATTCATTTAACACAACTAGTTTTAATAAAAGCCGAAGTTTTGTAACTCCCCTTCCTAACGGTTTAAAAGTAGAGTTGTACTCCAACCCCACCTACTTGCAACGGAACGCCTTCCCTGTTCATCCGTCTGCTGCTGAAACTATATTTGGTACCGCAGCTAAAATAACTGCACAAGCGCTACAACCAAATAAAAAAGTTTTTTAAAGCGTTTAGAGAGTAGCGCCGACAAAGATTTTTTCGCAATCCTTACAAACATCCGCATCTTCCAGGCTCTCTTCGGCACTATTATTATTGCAACTGTAGAAAGTAAACCAATAATAGCACCTATAATTCTATGGAATTTTTACTTGAAAGGGAGGATCTGATCAGCATTACCATGTCCATTCTTTGTGGAGGGATCATCGGTTTTGAGCGCGAATACAATAACAAGTCAGCAGGGTTTCGAACTATCATTCTTATAAGTCTTGGTTCAACCATTTTTACCATAGTATCTAAACATGGAACCGGCTCTGATGACCGGATTGCGGCAAATATTATTACCGGAATAGGCTTTATTGGTGCGGGTGTAATATTCAAAGACAAGCTGTCGGTATTAGGCTTAACAACGGCAGCAGTAATCTGGACAACAGCTGGCATCGGGATGGCAACGGGAATTGGCTATCATGCGTTAGCCTTTTGTCTAACCGTGTTTACAATCCTAGTGTTATCGGTGATGGGAAAAATTGAAACCCTTATCGATGGGTTGAACCATAGCAAGAATGTTTATTTCACTTTTAAGGATGCGGAGATAAACAATGTGTATTCGCTTGAAGGGGTTTTAAAAGAGTCAAAAATGAAAAGTAAACGGATAATGATGAATAAGAGCCACGGGAAATTATTTCTTATTCTGAAGATAACAGGAACCGAAAAACAGTTTGTCGAGTTGAGCGAAGAGCTAATCAAGATTGATACAATAATTGACTTTCATTAGTAGCATTTAAAACAATTTGCCATCCATGAATTTCAGGGCAAATACTATTCAAACCCTACATAAAGCTACACGTACTTACACATTTCCTTTTATGAATGTTCCTTGTTATTTTTCTACGTAAATAAAGGGAACGCATGTTACAGGCCAACACGGTTGATGAGGTATTAAGACATTTAGATAACATTATTGACTGGAGTAAAGAGCGACAAAGCCGCATTGGTTATTTCGCAATTCTGTACAGAAAAATGACTGCAGCTGTTAGAGATGGAATTCAAAACAACAGCTTTACGGGTAGTGAAAGAATGGCTCGCCTTGATGTTATTTTTGCCAACCGATACCTGCAAGCTTGGGACGCTTATGTAAATAAAAAGCCTTGTCCGAATGCTTGGTGTGCTGCGTTTGACGCAAGCGAAAAAAACGGCCTGATCGTGTTGCAGCATCTTCTTCTGGGTATTAACACACATATCAATCTAGACCTTGCAATCGCTGCTGCCGATTGTTGTCCAAAGGATGAGATCTATGATTTGAAAAGCGACTTTGAAAAGATAAATTCGGTTATAGCTAATCTTACTCAATCAGTACAAGATACGCTTGCACAAATTTGGTTGCCAATGAGAATTATCAACCGGATTAGCGACAAGCAGCAAGATGCGGTCATTAATTTTAGTATTAATACCGCAAGGAAAGTTTCATGGAAAAACGCAGTAACCCTTGCAGGTTACAATGAAAATACCAGGAAGAGTCATATTGAAAAGATGGACAACGACGTGGTTTGGATCGCTGACCGAATTAAAAATCCTGGTTTTTTACTAAGTTGTGCGTTGGCGATTATTAGAATCAGGGAGACTAAAAGTGTACCTGCCGTTATAGATATTTTACTTAAATAAATTCCGACAACTGTCGGAAAGTTCGTTGAACGCAGTATTTCAAAAAAGCATTTCTTCTTCGTAAATCATCAAAACTAAAAGCCATCTTTTTTATTTATCTACCATTACGAAAACGGCGCCGTAAGCAGGTACGTTTACTTTAACGCCATTTGTAGTTGCAGCAGACATTGCCTTAAGAGTAGCATAACTGGCAGGACCACCGGCAGCACCCGATGGGCCGGTATTATTTACCAGCACCTTTCTTGAAAATTCGCCGTTATCATTACTTCCTTCTAAGCTGTACCAATAGTACCGACTGCCGGCATTGAAGTTTTTAAACTTAAGGGTAACAGCCTGCGCTTTTGAAGACGTATTTAGTAAGTTGATATTTACCTGGCCCGAACTGTAAGTAGATGCATAAGCTTTAACAGCAGCACTTTCAGCACCTTCTACGGTTGTTGATACGAGCCGATCACCAATTGACTTTTGAAAATAATACATATAATAGAATGAAGGCCGCGGGTTCCAGCGAGGATCGTCAGCACTACCGCCATCACTAAATAGTCCATGGTCGTTGCCTCCCTCCCATCCGTTTAGCAGATCCCAACGAGCAGCCAAACCGAACTTATTTTTAATCGCTTCTGATTGCACTATAACTGCAAAGAGGCCACTTGTATTAGACACTTGTTGCTTTAGATCCTGCGCCCACATGTTCCACTCTGTGAAAGCTATCGGCTTAAGTTCGCCCCCATTATTTTTAACCTGGTTAGTTATGAAACTCATCATAGATGCAGGTACTGAAAGAGCCGAATTTAAAACCGTAGCAGCATTTGACTTTTCACCATAAGGAGTAATGTAGTTGTGTGCGATAAAGAAATCTTCTTTATTATTCAACTCAGGAATCAAAGTGCTGTTCCAGGTTTGTGTAGTATTGGTTTGCCACGACGCTGTAGGACTTTCCTGGATAACTGCACCTATTTTTATACCCGCATTACCTACTTCCGCTGCGGCTTTTCGCATGGAGTCTGCAAAGACTTTAAAATGCTGGGCATACAATTTACCTGTTAAGAATTCAGGCTGGCCATCTTTGTTTTTTGTTACGTCAATTCTGTAGCCTGCTTCCCAGTCTCCATAGTTTTCATTACCTACCTCCCAATATTGCGTGCGGCCCTTATCGTAGCGAACCCAGTCAGCAGCAAGATGAGCAGCGGTGGCTACAGGATTTGCACTAATTCCATAACGGGCGAAGCCATAGTTAACTGTAATGATGCCTTTGCTATTGCTCATTTGCAACATCGAATAGTAGTTGTCCAGAGATGCGCGCCAGTTGTCTGTAGATCGACCATAGAAAAACGAGGCATTAATGACTTTACCATCTTTGTCCAGGTATTTTGTAGGTGCGCCTTCCGGAATGTCCCCTGGTTTCACATTCCAGAAATAAACGTCGCTTCCGCTACCTGCGGGCCAGCGAATGATATTTGGCTTAAGGTTCGTTATATCGGTAATGAAACTGGGTTGGTCAACAAAAGTGCCCATCCAGGTATTTGCGTTATGGGCAAAAATCTGCGTAGGTATTTTAGTAATGATATCAGACGCATCGACTGTAACAGTATTACTTGCCGTAGCGGGAACTGTACCCTCTGTAAAAGCAGGGGCCGTATAGGTTTTTGGAAGCCAAGTATCAAGAAAAAATCCAATAGTAGTCGCTACTTGTGGATCTACTCCGGGTACTACAGGTGCCGAGCCGGTCGTAGGAGGAGGTGTTACTACCGGCGGAGCGTCAATCTCATTTTTTGAACAGGAGAGAGTTGACAGGACAACCAGGGCTGATGCGGCTATTTTTAGAAGATGTTTGTTCATTTAGTATCAGGAAGCTTTGGCTTTTGCAAAGCATTTAAAATATCAATGATAATTGGTTAGCTGAGTTAGCAGTAGTAAAACTAAGTGATATTGGAAAGAGACATTTCACTACATAGCCTAAAGCAGTTTTATAGTTAAGAATTGATAAAAAAGTATTGGTGTAATAAAGAGTTTCACCAATCTTCAATTAAAAAGCTCTCATTTCACCTGCTGTAAAGCGTGTACTTCCGTCAAGCCTCCTGCTCTACTTTGAAGCTTTACAGCGGGTTTTTTAATTTCTTACAAAGTATGAAGTCAAGTCCTTTTATTTATAATCAGTACCCTTACGGTTCGCTTCGCTCTGATCGAAAGCGAAGTACAAGAGTGCGACGCAACGGAAGCCCTTAAAGAGTGCCACTGCTGGCTACCAAAAAAATCACGTTCCTACTTTGAACGTTTTATTGCACTTCCTGCAAGTTCCGAGAAAGGCCTTTATAAACCTTCAAGAGGAAGTTTATACTTGAAACTTGCGAACTCCTAACGATCTAACTTTTAGCCAATGCTAACTACAAGACGTGATTTTTTAGCTACTACTTCAGATCCGGCATGCATCGTAGAAAACGGGAGATTGGTCACGACCTGCGCTCATATTCGCTAACATAGCATTAAGAACAAATTAGAGGTTACAGTGGAATGAGAACAGCAGGAACTTCGGCAACAATACTGCTGCAAATGCTTTGATTACACCCACTTATAGAAAGCCCTTGATATTACCCAAAGTATAGCAAAAATCGAGGTCCTCACCTATCCGTTTCGTGCAGCAAAACGGGCAAAAAACATTCAATCTGTGATGTAAAACTACTGATCGTTTTCACCGATAATTTTTGCGCCACTTAAACAATTGGGGTAACTTTCTTTACTAAAACCATCTTTTATGAAAAGAGTAATTCTACCCTTATTTGCTTTAGTATCATACGCTTCAAACGCGCAATTTTCTATTGTTCCCCGAGTCGGAATGGAAACATTCAGAACAACCATAACCCCCGGAGACTTTTCTTCCTTCTCCCCTATGGGCCAACAGTTTACGCCAAGCCTGTCCGTGCGAATGGCTTATAAATTAAAGTCAGGTCCAGGTGCGTATATAGGTGTTGCTACCACGAAGCAGGCAGTAGACTTTTCGTTTGCTGATCCTTTGCATGCCGCCACTGCATATACAGCAGCTGCGAAAAATTTACAACTCAGACTAGAAGGAGGCTATCAATTTACCAGCAAGGCCATCGCGCTTAGAAAGCCCGTTAATACAAAGAGTTTTGCAAGCAAGTATGCTGGCAGAACTACGAGTGAAACAGCCCGCCGTTGCACACGTAGTAGTAGCATTAGCAGGTGTGGAGGAATGCGTAATTCAGCAAATACTGCTGCGGCAAGTTTGTCTAAAATCACTCCAAAAGATGAAGGACTGTTTTTGCGCATTCAACCTTCTGTAGGACTTGCATATGCACCCATAGGAGGCGGCATAGAAACGACTACAAAAAACGGATCAACCAATTATACTTATAGGGCAGGGTCAACCACTGCCCTTGTAGCTGGTACCGCGTTTGAATTCGGTACGAAGACTCAGACAAAATTTATTGTAAGTGTAAATTACTTGCAGGGTCTTGGCAACAACACGCAGACTGTTACCAGCAACGAGATGCTTAAGCCAACAACCACCACATTCAGTTCAAAAACTTCAGGTTTCAATGTTAGCCTGGGCATTCCTATCGTATTTAAAAAGAAGCCAGCAGTTATAGCAGCGCCTCCAATTATTAACCGCTCTTCTCATCATGGACGTTGTGGGCAATACAGGTCCTACCAGCTATAATTCCTAGTATGGATGTTTTTTATAGAAAAAGCTCGTAAAACTATATTTACGAGCTTTTTCTATGGAAGGACTATGGCTTGTTTTTCAGGCTGATATTTTACTTAGAACACTGAAGTAATGGTCAGAAGGTATCCATCCTTCCACCAACCATCTTACCTTGCAACAGATGAGTGTAATTATTAAATCTGCAATAAAAGCCCTGAGATCGTTAGTGTTGGTCACAAGCCTTTTGTCGTCAGCAACAGTTGTTGCTCAAACTGTAAGCGGAATACAAAAAGGTTGGAGGGTTGCTTTGCAACGGAAGGACGGCAAGGAGATTATTTTTCAATTAGAGAAAAGCATGGTACAAGGCAGAACAGCATTGTCAGTAGTAAATGCCGGAGAAAAAATAAAGCTTACCAATGTGGAACGTTCAGGAGACTCTCTATTTTTTTCAATGCCTGCTTTCGAGGCAAGTTTTAGGGTTAAGGTAGAAGCTAATGGAGATCTGACCGGAACTTTTATAAAAGCGACGTCAGGAAGCACGCAATATTGGCCGCTGTATGGAAAGGCTAATAATATGATAAGATACAAAGCGACGCGAGGTAGTGCAAAAAGTAATATTTCGGGCAAATGGAATGTTAGCATTACCCGGCCTAACGGTACCATTAGAAAAGCGCTTGCCGTATTCAAGCAACAAGGCAACAAGCTTACCGGAAGTTTTCTTACACCATCTGCCGATTATCGTTACCTCGATGGAATTGTAACCGGTGACTCCATGGTCCTGTCGAGTTTTGACGGAGATGATGCCCGATTGTTTGAAGCAAAAATTGATGAAAATAAAAATATCTTAAAGGGAGTTTTTTATAATGGATTTGACGGCAAAGAAGTATGGACTGCTACAAAGGATGCATCGGTTGCTTTGCCCGAAATTAGCGACCCAACAAAACTTCGCGATGGTTATAACCGATTAGATTTTACTTTTAATGACCTGGATGGTAATCCAGTTTCTATAAAGGATGAAAAGTATAAAAACAAAGTGGTTATAGTACAACTTATGGGAAGCTGGTGTGCTAACTGCCTGGATGAGACGAAGTTCTTAAGTAGCTACTACAAGGAAAATAAGGGAAGAGGCGTAGAGGTGGTGGCGCTTGCCTACGAATACACAACTGATAGGGACCGCTCAAAGAAAAGTATCAAAAAGTTTAAAAATTTGTTTGATGTGCAATATCCGATGCTTATTACCGGTGTAGCGGCGGGTGATGACAGAAAAGCTGAAAAAACATTACCTCAACTAACCGCTATCAAATCGTTTCCTACTACTGTCTTTATTGATAAAAAGGGTATAGTAAGAGAAATACATACAAATTTTTACGGGCCGGCTACCGGGGGATATTATGAGCTCTCCAAAAGAAGATTAAGTGATACGGTTAACCGGTTGCTCGATGAGTAGATGCAGGTCTGCAAGCGAAATATTCGAGATCCTCCAAGTTTGTCATTATCGGTTTAAGGCTTTTAAAGATTTTACCTATATTACTTCACTTACCTAAAAAAATTTTTATGAAAAAAGCTTTTTGTATAGTCTCACTAAGTACTATTCTGCTGTTACTGTTTTCGACTCTCTCAGTCTCTGCTCAAGCCATCGACGTTTCGGGAAAATGGAATATGAAAGTAGAAACTAGCGCTGGCAGCGGAACGCCCATATTTGTACTAAAACAAGCAGGTGAAAAGATCAGCGGCACCTACACCGGTCAATTAGGTGAAGCACCTGTATCAGGAACGCTGAAAGAAAAAGCAATCAAACTCGAATTCAAAGTAGGTGACTATAATGTTGTCTATACCGGCACCATCGAAGGCAATACAATGAAGGGGAAAGTTGCAATCGGCGACGCGGCAGAAGGTACGTTCACCGGCACAAAAGAGATAAAGTGATAGCGGCCTTCGAGTTTGAGGCTAGTTGTGTTGATAGCAAAGATTAGCTGGAAAAAGAAAAAGCTCGTAGAATAGATGTTTTTACGAGCTTTTTTATTGATATGATTCTAAATGATCATTGTGGTCGGGACGACAAGATGATACTTTAAGCTATAAAACGTTATCTTTTAATTACTTGTTTACTCTCTACTAGTCTCGTAACCTTTTTGGTCTCAGGCAAATTTAAGAAATATAATTTCTACAAATATGCTTAAATCAAACTAGAAAATGCAATCATTTCAAGATTTTTGAAAGCAGCCTAAGATGCTTTGTGCAAAATTTTTTTGGAGTTAAAACCCGAAATAAGCAAAGAAAACTTATTTCCTGAGTCAACAAAACTTATTACGGAATTTGCAATAGCTGCCTAAAAGCTAAAAGTTAAGCGGTCACACAACACAGGATTTACAGACGATAGAATGCCTATTAGAGTTCTTTTCTTTACCTTAAAAACTCCAATACTTTCTACTCGTAATCCTATTACGATAGGTTCCTTTAAGGTCGGCAATCAACGCATGTTCCTTTGTTATAGTTGCAAAATACCTGTCATCAAAATGGCTATAAGGTTGATGAGGGACAGCAATGATTACAGCATCATAATCGTTATCTAATTGGCTAAGTAGTTCAATACCATATTCATGTTTTAAATCTTCTGCATTTGCATATGGATCATGAACAAAAATATTTAGGTAATAAGACTTTAGTGTAGCAATTACGTCAGCAACTTTCGAATTTCTTACGTCGCTTACATTCTCTTTAAACGTTGCCCCCATTACCAATACCTTTGACTTTTTTACATTTTCAGTATGAGCAATTACGTGCTGCAAGATTTTCTTTGAAAGATAATTGCCCATGTTATCATTTATATATCTACCGGAAAGAATCACTCTGGAATTAAATCCTAGCTCAGCAGCTTTATAAGTCAAATAATAAGGATCAACTCCTATGCAATGACCTCCAACTAATCCTGGTTGAAACTTTAAAAAATTCCATTTTGTACCTGCAGCTTCTAATACTTCATACGTGTTAATGCCCATCCTATCAAATATGATAGATAACTCGTTCATAAATGCAATGTTCAAATCCCGCTGACTATTTTCAATTACTTTGCATGCTTCCGCAACTTTTATAGACGATGCCTTATGTACCCCTGGCTTGACTATTAATTCATATAATGCTGCAATCTGCTCCAACGAATCTGCATCACATCCTGATACTACTTTAACTACAGAGGTAAGTGTGTGTTCCTTATCTCCGGGATTTATTCTTTCAGGAGAGTAACCAACTTTAAAGTCCTCCCGAAACTTTAAACCACTTACTTTTTCTATAATTGGAATACAATCCTCCTCCGTACAGCCTGGATAGACTGTAGATTCGTAAACAACATAATCATTTTTTTTTAGCACTTTCCCGATTGTTTCTGATGCTTTTCGAATCGGTTCTAAGTCGGGTACATTGTGTGGGTCTACAGGTGTGGGAACGGCAACAATGAAAAAATTAGCTTCTTTTAATTTTTCCCAAGATGACGTGAAGGTAATATCACATTCCTTAAATTCAACGTCAGCCACTTCGTTGCTTGGATCAATACTCCTCTGCATCAAGGCTATTCGTTTTTCATTAGTATCAAAACCAATTACTGAGACTTTTCGTGCAAATTCAAGTGCTATAGGAAGGCCAACATAACCCAGCCCTATAACAGCTATCGTTATCTTTTTTCGAGAACCTCCCACCCAAATGTTATCGACCATTTTATTATTATTATTGTTGTTATTATTTATAATACATATAACTTTCCATCTGTCTTATCTCTTGTGCCAATTTTTTTATTGGAAAGGGTAAATATATAGTCAATAAGTAAAAAGATATAATAGTTGTTCAATTCTGACGTTTTTAATTAAGCTTAATCCAATAAAAAATTTTCCTATGAAATTCACTCTTTCTATATTAATAATACTACTAATATTTAAAACAACTAATGGAGCCACTTATTACATTTCTAATATTTGGGGTAATGATTCTTACACAGAAACTCAGGCTCAAAGTTCCTTAACTCCCTGGAAAACGATCGACAGGCTTAACTTGTTTAACAAAGTAATGCCTGGAGATTCAATTCTTTTTAATAGAGGAGAAAGTTTCTTAGGAAGCTTGAAGATTAACGTATCTGGAACTCAGACAAAAGAAATTTTCTATGGCCCTTATGGAAAAGGTGCGAATCCAATTATTAGTGGATTTAAAACTATTTCCGCATGGAATTTATTGAGAAATAGCATTTACTATGCATCTTTAGATTTACCGAACTTAAATATTGTTACACTTAACGATATTGTGCAGAAGATGGGACGATACCCTAATTCGGGCTATTTAAAGTATGAAAGCCACATTGAAAACAAAAGCATTACAGATAATGAACTATCGGGCTCTCCTTCTTGGATCGGAGGCGAGGTAGTAATAAGGAAATCTAGGTGGATAATTGATAGGCAGGTAATTACTTTTCAAAAAGGAGGTACTTTAAACTACAATGCTTTAGCTAAGTATGGAAACAATAATGCCTATAAGCCAGTAAATGGAAACGGCTACTTTATTCAAAATCACCTAAGTACCCTTGATCAATTTGGAGAATGGTACTATGATGCAGTAGCAAAAAAGCTTTTTATACATTTTGGAGATAAAAAGCCAGAAGACATTGTTGTAAAAGTAAGTGTTCAAGATAAAAATTGCGAAATTAGCACGAGAAAATATATTACTATAAGCAACATCACTTTTGAAGGAGGGAATACAAAGGGCATTTCATTAATAAGTTCTCAGTATATTAGTTTGGATAATTGCAACTTCAACAATCAAGGGGGAGTTTCTATTTACGGTGGCTCCCTTAATTATATAAAAGTTAATGGAGGCAGTGTAAATAATTCGCTTTCTAATGGAATCCAGTTTGAATATGATGCCAACTATTGTACACTTAATGGCGTAACTGTTAAAAATACTAATTTAATATCAGGCTCAGGGCGATCAGGTGATGGTGTAGGCAATGGCATATCTATAAGTGGCAACTACACTACAATAATAAATAACGAGGTTAAAAATTCTGGCTATAATGGTATTCACTTCATGGGAAATGATGTTGTAGTTGAACACAATTTTATTGATAGCTTTTGTATTACAAAAGATGATGGTGGAGGGATCTATACTTATAGCGGAAATTCATCAATATTAAACCGTAATAGACAAATTAAAAACAACATTATCTTAAATGCTATAGGGGCCTTTGCTGGGGTAGAGTCTTACTACTATGAACCCTTTGGAAAAGCCGCAGGAATATACTTAGATGATTTTACCAATAATACAGTACTCTCAAACAATACCGTTGCAAATGGGGATTGGTCAGGAATATTTCTTCACAATACTCATAGCAATAGCCTGTTAAATAACCTGGTTTATAACTATGCAAGCCAATTGGAAATTAACCAATACACTGCCATAACTAGAAATACAACAATAATAGGAAATAAATTTATTGCTAGGAAAGCGAGCCAGAAAGTAATGTTTTATAAAACTTATGTAAGCGACAATCCCGCTTTGATAGGTCTCCTTGATAGCAACTTTTATGCTCGACCTATAGCTGATAGTGCAACCTTTGTTGTCGATAAAGATTATCCAGGTGGTGGTGGAGCAGTAGTTATGACACTTGCAAAATGGAAAGTTGCTTCTTTCAGTGACGTAAACAGTCATAAGTCCCCTAAGGCGATTACTAATATTAATGAACTGATGTTCGAGTATAATGCAACTTCTTTTAGTAAAACAGTAAGTTTAGATGCTAATTATATTGATGTCTCTCGCGAGATTTACAACGGAAATATTACTCTTCCACGGTTTACCTCTGCAGTTCTTATACGTAGCAGTCAGCTGAACGTTTTGCCAATAGCAAGTGCTGGAGCTAATCAAACGATAATTCTTCCAGCTAACAACGTTAGTCTCTTTGGAAGCGCTACCAATGATGGAACAATAACATCGTACACATGGAGAAAAATTGGCGGTCCTTCAAACGGAATTATTGCTAATCCCAATGCTGTAGCTACCTCGGTTATAGGGTTGGAGAAGGGTATTTACTCATTTGAGTTAACTGTAAATTATAAAGGAGGTGTAACAGTAAAAGATTCTATGACTGTCAATGTCGTTTCTTCAGATAAAACTCTACCTGTAACTACGATAAGTTTTGCAGGTGAAGTTGCAGGCAATATTAATAGCCTAAGTTGGGCTACTTCCGCTGAGGAAAATAACGCTGGCTTTGAAGTGGAGCAAAGCAATGATGGAACAAATTTTAAAAAGATAAAATTTCAACCTACGAAAGCAATTAATGGGTATAGTAGAACAACAATTTCTTATGCTTTGCTTGATACAAGTGTTGAGATGGAAACGAACTTTTACAGGTTGAGACAAATCAATAAAGACGGTAGATCTACTTATTCAGGTATAGTTAAATTAAACAATCGCAAGAGGTTGTTACCTGTTTCTATTTCTCTCTATCCTAATCCTGTATCAAACACAATTAATCTTAAATTAAAATTATCCCCTACGGATAAAATATCAATTTCAGTAATTGATATTAGCGGCCGAACATTATTACGCAAACAGATAAACAAAATTGTAGGAGATGGCATGCACCAAGTAAATGCAAGTAGTTTGCCCGCTGGTACTTACTTTTTAGAAATCTTGTCTTCAAGTACCGGTAGGATAGCATTGAAAAAATTCGAGAAGCAATGATATTAGAGTTTCGAAAATAACATTGTCC
This sequence comes from Segetibacter aerophilus, assembly GCF_007991655.1. Classification (GTDB taxonomy): domain Bacteria; phylum Bacteroidota; class Bacteroidia; order Chitinophagales; family Chitinophagaceae; genus Segetibacter; species Segetibacter aerophilus. The sequence continues at coordinate 31,456 of NZ_BJYT01000018.1, read as the reverse complement.
ATATATTCGTAGGTGACTTTTTAAAACATCCACCGCATTTAATTAGCTCGAAACGTTGTGATTGGGCTCAGTCTTTGCACTTAGATTAGCATAGATTAAAGTTAAAGTGTCAATGATTCTTTCAGATGATTTTCCATCCCAAAACGGTGGAACTCTTCCTCTTTTCCAATTTCCTGCAATAATTCTCTCAATACAATATTTCATCTTACTTAAATTGTCTCCGATTAACTCATTTGTTCCAAGAGAAACAGTTTCAGGCCTTTCCGTTGAGTTTCGTAATGTTAAACACGGAACGTCTAGTATAGTAGCCTCCTCTGTTATGCCACCGGAATCTGTAATTACTCCTTTGGAATATTGTATTAAAAAAATAAATTCTAAATAGCTCTGAGGTTCTATCATTAAAATGTTTTCCATATTAATCTTAAATCTATCTATAATTTGCCTAGTACGGGGATGAACAGGAAAAACGATTGGAAAATTTAAAGAAGACGCCTTAATTGCAGAAAGGATCGAATTAAGCTTCTCTGGATTATCCACGTTAGAGGGACGGTGAATCGTTGCAAGGAAGTATTGTTTTTTGTTTAATTGATGCTTGTCCCATAAGTCGGGTTTTTTAATCTTGGATAAATTTTGGTGGAGCGTATCAATCATGGTATTGCCAACAAGATGTATTTTACTGTCGTCGATTCCAGATTTTTGTAAGTGCTTATTCGCCGTCTCTGTTGTAGTAAAAAAATGATCACATATAGAATCTGTAACTATTCTGTTAATTTCTTCCGGCATTGTCATGTCACCAGACCTTATTCCGGCTTCAACATGTGCCACATCTATACATAATTTTTTTGCAGTTATAGTACAAGCCATGGTAGAAGTAACGTCTCCTACAACTAGCACTACATCCGGCCTATTATCAATTAATTCCTTTTCGAAACCAACCATGATAGCCGCCCCTTGTTCAGCTTGGCTTCCTCCACCGCAACCAAGGTTGATATTTGGATGAGGAATACCTAATTGGTCAAAAAAATCGCTGCTCATCTTTTTATCATAGTGCTGGCCAGTGTGTACAAGGCGAAAAGAAATTAGCTTCTGTTTTCGTTGTGCAGATTGAATTGCTTTAATGATAGGAGAAACTTTAATGAAATTGGGCCTCGCCCCTGCTACAATAGTCACCTTCATCTATTTACTAATTTTTTTTTCCTGCAAAACAACAAAAAAAGCTGCGAGTCAAATTACTTAAACTTTTCATTTAACTAATGTTATTGTCGCGATTGCTTTAACAAGTGATTTTTAAACAATTCATATGCAACTTTTCCCTTCTCAATCAACGTCGCATTAATCTCTCTCCTACTGGTTGATTCGATGAAGGTTTCAAATATGGAAAAAGTTAGCTCAGGCTCGTGGGCTAACAGTTTTTCAGTTATCAAAAATTTGTCTACGTCTAATAGCGCTTCCTGGTAGACAGAAATCGTAGGTATACCCATTATAGCCATTTCCCTTGTCATAGATCCTCCTGCTCCAATGAATAATTCGCAGCCAACCGCTATATCCTCGAAAGATAAAGGCTTCTCGGGTACATCGATGCCTAAAAATCTTGCTTGAGAATAATGTATGAACTGCGCTTTGTCCCTAACCAAAACTGTTACCGAGTATTTCTTTTTTATCATGATCAAGAAATCATCAAGAAAGTTGAGCTTACCTGAATAATACTCCGCGGTAGTTGGTTCCGCTCTTACATAGATTTTTTTATCACAGAAATTTTCCCTTCTTCTGTCTTGAATTATTTTCCCTTTAGGCCATAAATAAACACCTTCCTTGACGCCCGGATATTGAATTATTTTGCTCTTTCTTGCTCCTTTTTTTAAAACTTTTGCTATAGATAAATTCTCAGGGATGAATATTTTATTTGCAAATAAAAAAGCTGGAATGTTACCTAAAGCATGTTCATTATCATTAGTATATATGGAAGGCACTCGCAATAGCCTACTAGTCAAAGGCAAGTAAAAACTGCTTTGGCATATAGCCACATTTATACCTCGATGTTTTAAAAACCTATAAAGTGCGTTTATGCGTAATGGAAACGCTAGCAATTTTTTCAAAATTCCTTTTTCTGCTTTACTGCCTATTATTTTACAACTCCATTTTCGTTGTTTTATTAATTCTACAGTATTTGCGGAATCTCTACATGTTAAGACAAATTCGTGCCCAAGTGAAGTAAGTTCTCCTATAAGAGGTTCAAAAAAGCTTACTTGGGGCGAATTAATAAAATCGATCCAAATTCTCATCTTATTTGCTTTTAAATGCAAAACTCAGCCAACATTATTGCATTTACTTACCGTATAACTTCAAAAATTGATTGAATATTTCTTCTGTATACAGCTTTGCTCCTTTTTCATTTAAATGGTTAGGGTCAGCAAAGTTGTCAACCTGATAGATATTTGCATACCTGTCAATATCGAACAAACAAATAGTTCTTGCGCCTTTAATTTTATTAATAATTGGGATTAACTGCTCATATTGATAGTATTTCCATTGTAGAGGAACAATAAAAAATGTAATTATACCTCGTTGCTTAGAAATAGATATAATGTGTTGTAGACGGTCAAGATAAGGTTGCGATAAATGTTGGTCTACAAGATCTGGATAATTTCTTACAGCCAATCTGGCTGATCCAACTACTTCACTATATAATGAATATTCTGTCGAATTCATTTTGTGAGACATTGGAATATAACCATTATACATTATGTTAGAATCAGATGGTAGAAATTTTTGATTTGCAACAAAATTTTTGTACTTAAAGTATTCGTGCACTTTTCCAATATTCATCAAATTTTCACCATAATTTAACGAATAATGAAAAAGTCCCCACGCTGAACGCATAATAGGGACGGTAGAATTTAAAATTGAACTAATACTAAAATTATAGTTTCTAGGCGTTAACCAATAAAAGCTTCTAACAGAATTTAAATTTTCAACTTTAATAGTAGCGATCCAATCGAGTTCAATAAATACATATTTAAAGCTAAGGGAGTCGTGAAGCAGTAAATTTTCGTAAATGTGTAATGACTCTAACGGGGTAAGGCCACCAACCCCACAATTATATGAGCGAATATCTAACCCATTTTCTCTCGCTTTTTCATCAAAAATTTGTGGATGAATTTGATTATGAGTTTTACTCGACCCGATAAAAAGTGAATTATACTTAGCGGCATTTCTTCTAAGAAACTCTCGTTTATCTAAAAGTTCATTACTACCCCACGAATAAGGTAGTAAACGTGTATAAATAGCAGAATACAAAAATAAATTTAAAAGGATAGCTAGAGTAATTATCAATGCTGCTTTTATAAGAATTTGCTTCATTGCTAAAACTGAAAATAGATAAACTGACTATTATTAAAAATTCCGAAGTTCAATAATACGGTTAGAAATACGGCATATATAGGAATCTTTATAAGATAGGGCAACGTCTTGATTTTACTCATCACATTATTCTTTTCATCCATAAACTGAATTATTTCTAATCCAATTATTAGCAGCACAGCTAATAAAAATTGAGTCAAATCAAACGCAAAGGTTTGTGAATTAGAGAATATATTTCGAAAAACTGTTCCTGCATCTTTCAATGTATTTACCCTAAAAAATATCCAAGTGACGCAGATTAAAATTACAGTAGTTGACCGCTTGATTATGGTAGGAATGCTGAAAGTATTTCTTTTTTTATCAATAAAAATTTCACCCATAATAAAAATTCCGTTAAGACCACCCCAAATAATAAAAGTCCAATTTGCACCATGCCAAAAGCCACTTACAAGGAAGGTAATTAATAAATTAAACATCCACCGAGGCACAGAAACCCTATTTCCGCCAAGAGGTATATATAGATAGTCTTTAAACCAGGTAGATAGGGAGATATGCCATCTAGACCAAAACTCTGAAATAGATTTTGACAAATAAGGGTTTCTGAAATTTTTCATGAGATCAAATCCCAAGACGCGTGCAGAACCAATAGCTATGTCAGAATAACCTGAAAAATCACAATAAATCTGCTCAGCGAAAAATAAAGTCGCTATCACAATATTTAAACCGCGATAATTTTCGGGACTGTTGTATACTTGGTCGACCATAAGAGATAAACGGTCAGCAATAACTAACTTTTTAAATAATCCCCATGCCATTAACTTCAATCCACTTACGGCAAGATCAGGATTAAAAACTTTTTTTTCGTGAAACTGGGGCAGAAGATTTTGCGGTCTTTCAATTGGGCCTGCCACTAACTGGGGGAAGAACATGACATACAATGCGTAAATACCGAAATGCCTTTCTGCAGGTTGGTTCCCCCGATAGACCTCTATTGTATAACTCATAGCCTGGAAGGTATGGAACGAGAGGCCAATAGGTAATAGCATTGTTAGGAGAGGCACTTCTATTTCATATCCAAAATAAGCGGCAGCATCAACAATATTATAGTTTATGAAATTATAATATTTAAAAAAACCCAGTACTGAAATATTAGCGACAAGGCTGACTATCAAAAACTTTTTCTTCTTTTTGACATTTTCTGTCGACGCTATTATTATTCCGGCAAAGTAATCAACAACGATTGTGAATGCAAGTATTAATATGTACTCCGGCTTAAAGAACATGTAAAAAAAGCAAGAAGCCAGTAATAAAAAAAGCCACCTCACCTTATGTGATAGGATAAAAAAGAATATAGTTACGATAGGAAAAAACAGCAAAAAAGCAAATGAGTTAAATAACATGATTTCTACAAAACTCTGATCTTAATTATTTGTTTCCTGTTTGAGGTATTCCGCGAAGGCATAGAAAATCCACCCTTGAGACCACCGCATATAGGGTATTTTGTTTGAATAGTACTTAGATATTTGAAAGTAGAAATATCCCTTTGAAGATTGCATGTTTTCAATTGTCCATTTTAGTACTCTGTCAATAAGCACTTTATTTTCATTAAACAAGTTTGCTTTTGCCAATGTTATTACCAATTGAGATGGGGCATGAATATCTATAGGAAAAAGTGAATTATTATAATACTTTGAACGACCCTTCTTGTCAAAAAAAGTATTAAGATAATAAGTCATGCCCTTGTTAAAATTTTTATTAAAACTGTTGTCTTTAGAAAAAGTAGCATATTCGGAAATACATTCTAGGTTAAAGCCAGTATGGAAATTATCTATCCACTGATGAAAAGGAAGTGTACTATAATACCATGAACCGTCGCTATTCTGATAGCTACAGCAGTATGCTACAGCCTTTTTAGCTAGTTGAACTAACTCTTCTTCCTCAGTATAACAATAAATCCTGCTAAGTAATTTAGCACCTAGCAAAGAAGCATTGAAAACTGATGTGTGATCATGTGGAGAATAAGAAAATACAAAATCTCCGTTTTCGTTAAAAGTTCTATTAAGGTCATTTAAAATAAAATCTTTAGCTGAAATAGCTGTATCTAAGTAGTTCCTGTTTCCAGTGGTTTCATAAGCATCGATTAAGGCATTAGCAACATAAGTAGTTGCAACAATTGTAGGGGTATATTTCTTTTGAAAAAAAGCTCTTGACTCCCAGTCAAAATTATATCCCCAACAACTACCTGAATAGCCGGGAGTCTTCAGTGTCAAAATTTTATCAGAAAGAAATGTAATTGTGTCAATTGCTTCTTTTTCATAACCCGGAACCTTACTTAATTGCGAGTATCCGGAAATGAAAAGAGCAATGCCTTTTGGGTTGTACTCTTTACTGATTTTAAGTACAGGCCTAAGATTAATTGGGAACTTTTTAATAAATTGTATCCACATTAGTCTGGTTATGCGATTTTTGGGCAAAACCGGCATTGCTTGAAAAACTTTACTATTTAATCCGTCGTAGGGATCCCATCCTTTATATTCCTCCTTTCGGCAATATTGCTCCAATTGGACAAATGAGCCCCTAATTAGGTTAGACATCTATTCTAATTTGTTGTGGTAATCCGGTTTTTAAACTATCTATTACTTTAAATGTCGTCATGGTAGTAAGGCAAATAGAACGAAATGAGATTGGCGTTTCTTTTCCTTGTGTAAGCGAATGTAAAAAAGCTAAAACTTCTTGTTGATGGCCTTTTCCTGAAGATTTCAATTTTCTTCTTTTATTACCACTATGAACACTTCCGTCTTGAAAGTCATTAATTACCGCCGCCTTTCCTGCGCCAAATACTTCGATATACTCCTTTGCTAAGGATTTGTCTCCATTTGCAACATAGGTGAGATTACCAATTGATCCGTTGTTAAATTTAATGATGATAGAAATATTATCATCGAGCTTAAGTTTCTCATTGGTTGATCGAATACATTCAGCAAAGACTTTTACCGGCTCTTCGTCAGTAAAAAATTGCATAAGATCAATAAAATGGCACATTTCTCCAATTATCCGGCCGGCACCTACTGCCTGGATCTGTGTCCAGTGGTCTTTAGGTATAAATCCTGCATTTACCCTTATATTAACGACTAAAGGCTCTCCTACATTTTTAAATTCTTTCTTCACGCTTTCGCAGACTGGCGCAAAACGCCTATTAAAGCCAACCATCAAAGGAAGATTGTGAGCGAGTTTTACTTGTATTATCTCTTCCAGCTCTTCTTGTGTTACTGCCAAAGGCTTTTCTACAAATACATTTTTATTTGCTTTAAGAGATTCTACAACCTGACCTGCATGTGAAGAATGGGGGGTTGCCACAAAAACAGTGTTGATCTCTTGCTTTCCTAGTATATCTTTTATATCTGCAGAACAAAAATTAAAACCAAATTTTTGGGCCACGTTCTTTGAAGTAATGCCTTTAGAGGTAACTACTGTATCAAGAGAAGCACCGAAGGCTTTTACATTAGGAATAAGATAACTTTGGGCAAAGCTTCCGGCTCCAATAAATCCAACGTTTATTTGTTTTACTGGTTGACTAAAAATCCGCTTAGTTGTCAAAAACTTTTCTTTGTCTTCAGTATATTTTAGTAGAATTCCAATGTGCGGTTCCGGTCTCTTTCCAACTACAATTTCATATGCTTCCTCAGCCCGGTCTACCACAAACGTGTGCGTGACCAAAGATTTTGTATTTATCAATCCTTTTGACACCATATCAAGGAAAGCTTCCATATTCCTTTGTTCTGTCCATCTTACGTAGGCAAAAGGATAATCGATTCCTCCTTCTTCATATTCTACATCATATCTTCCAGGCCCATACGAGCAGGAAATTCTTAATTCTAATTCTTTTCTATAAAAATCAGGTTCTCTTGGAACATCCATCTTCACTGCCCCAACGACGACTATTCTTCCTTTCTTTCGGCAGATTTCTGTAGAAAGAATTATTGGATCGTTAGTTGGTGCAGCGGCAGTTATTATAATACTGTCAAATCCACGCCCATTTGTAAAATTGTTACAGGCAGCAGCAAGGTTTGAATCATTACGGTGGTAGGCTTTATGTACACTTATTTCAGCCGCCAGATTTATAAGCCTTTCTGAAAGATCAATACCAAGTACGTCGCATCCGTTCGATTTTAATAACTGACCCGTTAGCTGTCCTAAAAGACCTAGCCCAATTACACAGACCTTTTCACCCAACTTCGGTTCTGCCTGCCGTACTCCTTGCAACGCAATTGCTCCCAGAGTCGTAAAAGCAGCTTCTTCGAATGTTACGTTATCTGGTATTTTTGCTACTAAATTTTGGGGAACGGATACAATTTCTGCATGCGAAGCATAACCTTGTCCCCCACAAGCCACCCGGTCACCTGCTTGAAATACGCCATTCCTATCCAATGATGTTAAGACTGTTCCAGCGGTGCTATATCCCATTGCTTTTAAAGTGTCCAGCTTAGTTCTAACCTTATCGATTGTGGCTGTCAATCCTTCTTTCTTCATATTTGCCAAAACCTGCGCTACAAGATCGGGCCGTTGCCTTGCCTTTCCCATGAGACTGGCTTTTGCCACTTTCACTGTACTTCTTTCAGTTCCAGAACTAATCAGTGAATATTGATTTTCTACCAAAACCATCCCTTCTGAGATTGATGGCATTGGTACTTCATCAACGTATAATTCACCAGTCTTAAAGTTCTGTATTAATTGTTTCAAATTTTTTTATTTATGTATCTATTAATCTAAATATTCTCTGCACCATATTTCTAAAGTCAACAGTTGATATATCTGATAAGCGTAATCTTCTTTACCATTACGATCCTTTTCAATTAAATCCTTTACAAAAGCATAATTTAAAAAACCTCTTTTAATAATACTTGCTTCCGAAAGCAATTCATCTACCATACCTCGTAAATCATTTGATATCCAAGATCTTATAGGTGCACCGAAAGCTGCTTTAGGTCTATATATTATTTCTTTAGGCAAAATATTTTCAGCTGCTTTTTTTAAAATATATTTAGAGATGCCGTCCTTTATTTTCAAATGCCCTGGAATTTGCATTGCTTCTGTAACTACTACTTTATCAATAAAAGGAACTCGCACTTCAACAGAAGCGGCCATCGATGCTCGATCTGTGTAGGTTAAATTTAGACCTAACATGAACAGATGAAGATCTGTATTGCACATTTGATTAACAGGGTCAGAGTTATACTTTGAAAAAAAAAGAGTCTTGTGCTCTAAACGTAGTTTGTCAATGGCAGAGACATAATCTTCTTTTAATAACATTTTCAATTCCTGAGTATCATAGTAAGAGTAGCTTCTCATATACGCCTCGTCAACTGGTAATGCTGCGAAGGTCAAAAATCTCTTCGACCATCGCCCGATTTTAAACCCTTTGCCAAAAAACCTGACAGGCATTTTTCTTACAACTTTTAGAATTAAGTTTTTGACAACGTTTGGTAACCTATTATACCTTATTGCCAGCAGAGTAGCCTTCTGCCTCCTATATCCAAAATATATTTCATCTGCCCCCATACCTGATAATAATACCTTTGCTCCATTTTGCCTTGCTGCCTGACAGATAAGATAGGTATTTATGGCTGCAGGATCACCTATTGGTTCATCTAGCGACCGAACAATATTTGGAAGGCTAGTTAAAATATTAGGACTTATTTGGATGACATGGTGATCTAATTGATGTAGAGAGGCAACTAGATTTGCATATTTTTCATCGTCCGGCATCCGTTCTATCTTCTTGTCCTTTTCTGTTGTGGATATTGTAAAAGTTGACAATTTTGAAGTTAAAGGCTTCGCCAATACTGCAATTAAGGAAGAATCAAGACCTCCGCTTAAGAAACTGCTAACGGGTACATCGGCAACCATGTGGCGTTTTACAGAAGACCCTATGGTATTTACTACGTCATTTATTAGTCGACTGCCTTCAGCTAGTTTCAATTTATCGTCTAACTCCCAATATCTAATTATCTTGATCCCATCATTCTCACTGTATGTTAAATAGTGGGCTGGTGGAAGTTTGTAACAATCAATAAACATAGTTTCATTGCCTGAAACCCACAGGTAGTTAAGGCAACTAACTAGTGACTTAGAGTTTATAGATTTATTAAAGCCTGGAATTCGAACCAGCGTTTTCAGCTCTGAACTAAAAGCAAACGATTCTCCAATAGTCGTATAAAATAATGGTTTTATACCAAAATGATCCCTTGCTATAAACAGACTCCTTTCCGAAACGTTATAAATAGCAAAAGCAAACATTCCAACTAAATGCTCAAGAACTTTAAGACCATAGTGTATATACATTTCCAGGATTACTTCAGTATCCGATGAGGATATAAAAACAGCCTCTTTTTCATTTATTAATAAACTTTGTAGCTCTTTGTAATTGTAAATTTCCCCATTGAAAACAATGACGAAATTATTTTTAACAAACGGTTGGTTTGCTGAATCTGATAAGTCTATTATAGACAGTCTCTGATGTGCAAGGGCTATTGTTTCATCTTCCCATATAGATTGATTATCTGGTCCGCGATGGGCTTGTGTTTTGTTTGCTTCTTTAGCTAAAGATACATTATCAGAGAAGCCAACGAATCCCGCTAAACCACACATCGCAGCTGTTGTTTACATATTACCGATCTCATATTTGAAAAATCAAATAGCTTTATTACTTAAAATCATTTTAAAAGTCCTTTCCATGTTTGCTTCAAAATTTTCTAAAGCAAAATGACCTCTACATCTTTCGTAACCCTTACTTCCCATTTCCAATCTTAAAGCTTCGTCTTTAATTAAAATTTCAATCTTTTCCGCTAACATTGAAATGTCTTCCTTTTCAACTAAGTAACCCGTCACCTCATTTATTACAACATCCGGTATACTGCCTTCGAATGTAGAAATTACCGGTAACCCATATTGCATAGCTTCTAAATTGACTAATCCAAAGGCATCATTATAGGTCGGAAAAACAAATATATCAGCATTTTTAAACTCCTTAAATTTCAATTCACTGTACAGTGGTCCGACTACGGTTACATGACCTTTCATTCCCCTTTCCTCTATTTCATTTTCCAGCATTTCAATTGTAATATTTGAGGGAGCACCGACAAACCTTGCTTCAAAATCATAGCCTCTATCTTTAAGTATAGTCAGTGCATCAAGCAATACCAAAACACCTTTATTTTTTATGAAATTAGATACAAATAAAATACGAGGAATTCCCTGTATTAAAGCTGTCTTTTTCAATCCAGCATCTTTTTGTATCTCAATTCCATTAGGAACAATAAACGGCTTTCCAAAATAAACGTTATCTAGATCAAAAATAAGTCTCTCAGAGAGACAAATAATACTAGTATCTTTTAATACATGTCTATATAATTTTCTTTTTATAATATTGTCAATATTATTCTGAATTCCTTTTCCGTGCAAATGAAGGACTATTTTTGAACTAAAAAATTTCATAATTAATACATAAAGCGCATCTCGATAAAAGCCAAAACCAGTAGGAGTAAGGGTAAAATATACAATAGAATATCTCACCATACACGTTTTGTAAATTATTACAAAAATATATCTAACGGCTATTATTAGTTTTTTAATTGAGAACTTCTCCAGCTCTTTAATAGTTCGACCAAACTTCAAATCAATAAAATCAATTGTGAATTCTGCTCTAATTATTTTACTCTGCAGTAAATAATTATTTAAAACACTAACTCCATGAATCGGGGGAGGAAACTGGCCAACAAAAAGTAACCTTCTTAAAGTAGTATTTTTATTACTTCTCACAATTTTAGTTATTACTTGTTAAGCGTATTAAATATCATCTAACCACACTTCTAAGCCGCTCAATTGCCCATTCCACTGGATAAGAACAAGCAGTTTTTCTAGCTTCCAAACCAAATTCTTTAATAGCTTTTTTGTTATCAACAAAATATTGCATTCTATTCGCCAATGTTTCAACCTGACCAGAAGGATATAAAAACCCGCTAATTCCGTCAATAACTCTATCCTTTGCAGACCCAGATTCTATTGTAGCAATTATGGGTTTTGCCCAAGTCATCGCATCTAAAACAACAATCGGGAAAGGATCAAAATGGGAAGGATGAACAAATACATCTGAACTAATAAAAGCAAGCTCTACTTCATCTTGTTGTAACCAGCCAAGAAACTTAACTTGGCTTAGAACATTTAATTCTATTGCAAACCGTTTCAACTCTTCTTCCTGAGGACCAGTACCTGCTATCCAAAGAACGACATTTCTATTATTCAGTCTACGAATAGCTTCAATTGCATTCTCAAATCTTTTCTTTGAAATTACTTGGCCGGCACATAAAAAAATTACATCATTATCCGAGTTAATGTTTCTCTTCTTAAAAGCTAAAGCTTTTTTTATTTGTATGGGGGAAATATTAGTGTAACGGTTCAGATCAAAAAAAAAGGTGAAAGACCTAATCTTCTTTTTATCACATCCTAATTTTTCTAGTGCTTCACATCCAGGAGTCCCGGTGCTCCACACCTCGTCAAAAACATTAAAAACAATTTTAATAATTATTCTCCTAATGTATCCTTTTATTCCAGACCATTTCTGTTTATCCAAATTAGGAGTATCAGTCCAATATATTTTTTTCGTTGATCCCATTGGAAATAACATGAGTATGAGATGTTGCCAAAATGCCCAACCTGATATGATCAGTAAATCAGAACGAAGGCTTAGACTTAATACTTTTAATAAATTACCGTCGATATTTTTATTTTTAAAATGAACTTGATCCAACTCCCATGGATGTGTTCTTTCTTTTATTTTATAAAATACTTTCAGGTCAAAATGTTTGTCAACCTCAGTATGTAAATAGTCAAGATAGGGCGCTCTAGCAACAGCACACCATGTAATTTTTTTCATATTATCACAACAAAGATTTATTAACAACTAATACTTTACAGCTAGTTACTTAAACTAATTTTTTCTACTGGATATCCTTTCCACCTAAAACAAAATATCCAGTTCTTAAGGTATATCCCCCTCAAAAATTTTTCTAAACCATATACTAGTTTATAAAATAATAGCGGCTCTCCTCCGTATTGGTTTCCGTGAATTTCTTTGATCATAGCTAGATCACGTATATAGTCTTTATTTTCCCACCCGGCGGCAGACTTAGAAGTATCGTGTACCCTAAATCCAGCTAATAATTTTTTTATTTGCCCAATTCTAATATTATTTTGAAATATTCGAATTAAAAATTCCCTGTCCATTGACGCCTGAAAATCATTTCTTAAGAAACCTACCTTTTGCAAAACTTCTTTTCGCCAGAACATTGAAGGCTGAGATACATAATAGACTCCCCTACGCGCATACCACTCTTTTTGGCGAAGTGTAACAAGATTATCTAAGATGTTAGAAAATTGATCTATAATAACGAGATAACCATTAACCACTTGATATTCTTTATTATTGATAAAAAAACTACTTACTATATTTAGAGCGTTACTTAAAAAAATATCATCACTGTTTAGCCAACATAAGATATCGCCCGTAGCAATCTTAAAGCCCTTGTTAATTGCTTCACTTTGTCCACTATCCTTTTCACTAACCCAATAACTAATCTTATTTTCATACTTTTTAATTATCTCTATTGTATTATCGGTTGAACCACCATCAATAATAATATATTCAAGGTTTGAGTAACCTTGATTAATGACGCTAAGTATAGTTTCTTCGATATACTTACCTTGATTAAACGAAGGAGTTATAACTGAAATCTTTAGTTTTTCTCTATAATTAATTTGGTTACTCATTTTTACAATATTGATTAACTCCGAGATTAAAAGGACTAACAATTGTATTATTTGCTAGGTTGTTTATTAGGCCTAAATACATCATTTGCATACTTAAAGAATACTTTTCCCAGATCGCTTCCTGAGTCCAAAAAGGTATTAGCCAAAAAAAGGAAACAACAATTAGCAATCGAATTATATTATTCTCATAACTATCAAAATTTCTCAACTGTCGCCAAAATAAAATTGAATTCCGGTATAACATGAAAAGAATTAAAAGATATACCGTTGTACCCACTATACCCCGTATGAAAAGGGACGTAATAACAAAATTATGTGCACCATTTATGTCTTCCGGCAAACCGAAATTATGAAGATCATCATAACCATAACCAAAGAATGGACTTCTCTCCCATGCTGTAAGAGCATATTGCCTAGGTATAGATCTGCCCTTATCCCAATCCGGATTGTCTACATCTACTGAAAATTGGGCAATTTCTACAACCTTTTGAATTGGGTCGTATCCTCTTTGTGCTAATGCCCTACCAAATATAAAATACAATGTCACTAACAAGGAGAAGACTATAAATGCTTGTTGGATCTTTTTAATAATAGTCTTCGAAAAGACCAAGGAATAAATTATAGTAATTAATAAGGTTGAAAATAAATCACCTCTTCGGAAGGAGTAAACTAAGGATAAGTATATACTTAAAATCGCTGTTACAAATAGAATTTTTTGATATCTCTTTGATGAATTCTCTATATAGAATAAAGAAAAAGCATAAACAAAAGATGTTAGGATTGAAGTATAAACAGATTCCTTTTCCCCAATAACTTCAAGGCCCACCCTGATTTCAGAATCAACATAAATGATGTTACCATTAATAAAGGAATATAGCAGGTAGGCATTTTTCACTATAACTGTTATAGCGCCAAGTACTGCTAATCTTTCAATAAATTTAATTATTTCAGCCTTGGAAATATCGAAGGTTAGTAAATCAATGATAATAAATATTGTTAGAAAGCAAATAAAACCTGCAATCTGAAAACTATCCTCTGTTCTACCCCAACTTCTAATTAATTGCAAGATTTCGAACAACAATAAAATAAAGCATAAAATCAAAAGTCCTTTAGTTTTATCAATGTTGGCTGGTTTAGTGAATGCCTTAAAAATATATGCAGTTACTACAACTATAATGAAAAAATCAATCCATCTAAAATTTAAAAAAGGTAATCTCAGTATTGTCTGAATATCAGCGCCAAAAAAGTGGGCAAGGGTGCCAGCCATGACACCTACAAAATAAACGATAACTAAGAAATAGTATTTTCCTAACTGCATTACATTTTATTCTTCTAGCGCCCGCGTTTGATTCTTAGCAAATTAGAATAGCCTACAAATTATAGATAGTAGCGGGAATATATTTATTAAATATTTTCCTGATAAAAATTGAGATGCTGACTGTTAAAATGAAGCTGAAGGAAATAAAGAAGTAATCTAATTTTATTTTGATAAAAAACTTACTTATATAATATATGGCATTTAAAATAGTGGTATTAAGTAAGTATATCGAAAATGTGTTCTGTCCAATCACCTTTATTAAACTTTCAAATTTACTTGGCCATTTTGTATTGCAAAGATAAATGCCACAGCAAATAATGCATATACTTGTTATCTGGAAGGGAATAATTGAATAATCAAACAGGTTTATAAATATTACTATTGATGTCACAATAAATAGAACTTTTCTACTTTTTTTCAAAGTCACTAGAAAAAGTTGTTGCTTTAATAAAAGCAATCCTCCGGCTAAAAAGAAAAAGAAATATTTGCAGAAAAGCTCGGCGCAAAATAAAGGAGAAGGTGTAAAGCTGGTCATTAGAAACCCGAAAAACAATAATAGGTATAAAATTGCATTTTCCAATCTAATTAAAAAAGGAGTAATAGAATAAAAACCAGTTAGTACGTACAGGTACCAAAGAAAAGCTGCCGAGCCTCTTGTGGGTCTAAAAAAAAAAGAAAAAGCAGCTTCCCCGAGTTGGCGGGTTGTCAAATCTCCAAATAGAATATCTAAAAGGGTAGCAGTAATTGAAAAAAAAATGTATGCTGGTAGGAACTTTTTAAGCTTTTTTCTTAGATAGAGATAATAATCACTTGCTCTTATTATTTCTAACTTTTTTGTTGATAAAAAAGCGAGGTAGCCTGACAAAGTCATGAAGAATTCCATATGGAATTTGTAGATGATCTCAAGGCTTATATGATGAGAAGGAATTTTTTCTGTTTCAGGAAAAAAAATATGGCCGTAAACTACCAATAGTATTGCGATGCCGGCGGCTTTATCAATAAACGGTACTCTTTTTAGACTTTCTTGCAAGATTTATTTTTCTGGTTAGTAATCATTCAATTTGAATACTTCTGACTCTAAATTTTAGACAAAATATATTTCAATTTACCTTGAATAGTACGGACTAACGGAAAGTGTTTTAAATAAGGAGCAATTTTGGAAATTTTTGTATAAAAAGTATTGTAAGGCGCTGGAGAATTAGCAATAGGAATTCGCCAATTTTTGCCATATAATTCTTTCAAAATTTTCTCTGGATTATGTGGTATATAGAGTTCAATCCCTAGAAAATGATATAGAACTGGTTCTTCCAAATTTTTTGCGGAGTATTCGTTATGGTTTTCTAATATCCTCACCTTAAAAAATCCAAGCTTTCGTTTTGGTCTAAAAAAGTAAACATCTATATATTCATCAGCCCTCATTAGTGAAATTAAATTTTCTTGACAACGTACTAGTATGAGTCCGAGCTCCTTGAATTTAAATAAAAGACTTAAAAATTTTTCTTTGTCTTCACTTAATACATATATGTCAGTGTCTTCATCATGCACAATAAAATTCTTCTCCCGGATTGCACCTAACAAAGTACCAAAAAACAAACCGTAAGTAATTTTGGATTGACTAACAAGTGAATGGAATATTTTTAAATTTTCTGTTGCTATATTAACATTCATTTTCTTTGTACCGTTCACTAAATATATCTCCTCATAATAATAATCCTGCTCATCTATTCGTACAGATTTTGGAATTCCATTCATCATATTAATTTATATATGCGACAATAATAAGATCTAAATAATAAGATAAAAAAACCAGAACATACAGTTGCTATTGTTAATTGGTATAACCCGATAGATTTAAATAAATAAAGTAGGAAAACATAAACAATATAAATAATACTTCCAATAATAATACTCATATTATATTCCCTTTTGTGTCCTGTAGCTAGTAACATAGGAGCACCCATAAAAGTCGAAATTAAATCTATTATCAAAGTAATACCTAATATATACACCACTTTTGTAGAGGGCAAAACGTTATGACCTCCTAGAATTACTACTAAAAAAGGAGCGAGTAGATAAAGAGAAAAATACCCAAACGTATAAAAAATGATTAAGATTACTAAGGCTTTTTTAACCAAAACAATATTTTTGGTTTTCGACACATTTGGAAAAATAACCTGATTTATTATACCAAAAGGTACTTTAAGTGCTGCTACTAATTTTGCTGCTATATCGTAATATGATACTTGGGTATAGCCGATAAAAGACCCTAACAATACAGTGTTTGTTTTCTCCATAAGCAAAACGGAAAGTCTTGAGGAAAAGAAAGGTAAACTTTCAACGATATGAGCCTTGATTTGTTTAGTATGGGGGAAATAGAACTTAAGGTTATCATTTTTAAAAGCAGTATACAAACCGAAAGCACTTCCAGTGAATGCGCCAAAACTAGTAAATAAGGGAACTAAATTTACATGTCCTTCATTCTTTACAAACAAGAAGATTAAAATTAAAAACAACAAGCTTGATAGTACGGAAATAATCGTAGTAAATTTCATTCTTTCTATCCCCTGGAAGTAAAAACTTGGGTCAATTGCCGCATTAATCATCACCCCTAGGTAAGAAAAGTACAAGAGTTTATGGGTTTTTAAAATACTAACGGTAGAAAGACAGATTAATAATATCAAAATAGAAACAATTAAAAGCAGCAATCTTATCGCGATAACAGAAGATACAATTTCAGAGACTTTCTCCCTATCGTCTCTATGTATGGATATTTCTTTTATTTCAGAAATGTTGAAACCAAAGTTAATAAACATAATAAGATAGGCTATGATTGCAGTTGAATAAGTTAATAGACCAAAAGTTTCCTTTCCCAATACTCGAATTAAGTAAGGATACGTTGCAAACGGAAATAAAACTTGAGAGATCTGCAGAATCGACATGAAATTGAAATTTTGTATCAATGTCTTATGCCTGACAAACTTTTCTTTTATTTCATTCATCATATCCTAATAATAGTATTACACCAACTACAATGTCTTAACACTTTTTAAAGCCTAATTTTTGTAAACAACATTTAGTTGAAGTAAGCTGGTGTCGGACAAATTTCGTAGCTTGAATATTTGTAGAATTAAACTAAACAAAACATATTTTCACTACTTCCCAAGGTTTAGAACAGACTTTAGTGCCGTAGTTGAAATTAGTTTAGTTCTTCGGAGATATTTTACTTCACAGTATTCTTTCAAAAAATCGAACTTTCCTTCCCAATCATCTCCCATTACGAACACGTCAATCTGATATTTTAACACGTCGCTAATCTTCTGTTCCCATGTTTCTTCCGGGATTACAAGATCAACAAAACGAAAAGCCTCAACTAATCGCTTTCTTCTCCAATACTCAATTTCACAAAACTTGTTTTTTTCCTCGTTAAATTTATCAGTTGATAATCCAACGATTAGTTTTGTTCCTAATTCGCTTGCTCTGTATAACAACTCCACATGTCCATAGTGAAGAAGATCAAATGTTCCGTAGGTAATAATGTTTTTCATTTTTTTGTAAGATTAAAAGGTCTTCACCGTAATATTGTTTGTAGAACTAAAGCTGTCATTATTTCTGCAATTATATCGACTCAATATTCTGAAGCAATTCTACAAAATTGTAATTCTTTTTGTAATACAGAAATGAGCCTTTATAAGTACTACTTTAAATATCTCGCTTCAATTCTGCTGCTGTTAACTTTTCGGAAGACTGTAATAATTAAAGGCAAAGCATTTAATATCAACCACTATTTACACCAAACACCGGACGCTTTTCCAGAAATAATTTTTTCATATTGAACGGTATAAATTAGTCCCATCACACCAAATGTTAGTGAATTCCCACATACGATCCCTGGTAACCCAAATTGCTTTCCTAAGTATATAACTAGAGGAATATTAGCTAATACGCCCACCAATACTACAAACAATTGTAACCTAATTTTGCCAATACCGTTCAAAAAATATACATGTAGAGTATGCCACATATATACAATCATATATACAAGCATGGAGAATGAAAGTGAAGCCGGCACCTTAATAGAATCATTAATCCAAATTTTATAGATTCGATTTGAGAAAAAATAAATTAGTATTCCAGTCAACGATAAAAACAGCCAAACAAGCCTTATCTTTTTAATGCTTTCTTTTATCCAATTAAGGTCATTGCTAGCAAAAGCGTCTGTAAAGGCACTCCAATAGGGCATCATAATGATTGCAAATGACATCGAGAGAATGGAAAAAAATCGAAAAGGTATATTGTATATAGTAACAGCTTGTGGTCCTAATATTCGTGCAATTATGAAATTATTTGCATGAATTAAAGCCATGGCGCCAAGTTGAATGAGAAAAAAAGAACTGCCAATATTTAATAAATTCTTTGAATATTTAAAATTTATTAGCCTAACTGATGGAGCAAATCTTTTTAATTCAGTATAATATAAATAAACGCTAGCAATTGTTAAAGCTAAAGTTGGAGCACCTGAAAGTACAAAAACTAGTATTATTAATTTTGGAGGTACAGTAAGAGTTAAAATGTATATAGCCGTAATGGCGATAATCTGTCCCCACAAAAGAATAATTGACGACTTGAACACTTGTTGGGTGGCGCTAAGAACTGCATTAATTAACTGTAAGAAAAATTGAAGGCAAAAAAACGCAAGGACAAGTACGGTTATCTTGTAAATACTGTAATCAATATTATCTGAAATATTCAGAATTTTATTCCAATTGAAGAACGAACATATAAAAGAAAGTATGATAAAAAGAGCTGATGCAATAATAAACAACAAAGCATAAGCTGTGCTAACATAAGCCTTTATTTTACTTTCGTCTTTTACTGCTAATGCATAGCCAATTTCATTTTTCAAGCCATTTCCTAATCCTACATCGAAAATATTGATCCAATAAACTATGCCACTAATTGTTAACCATATTCCATATTGCTGTGGATTTATATAATTAATTGTCAGAGGAAGAAGTAGTAATGTTATTAAAACACTTCCTCCTTTTATGAGAATAGAAAAAATAATATTTTTTCTAATTAATAGACTTCTTGCATTTTTAGTTCCTAATAATTTATGCACTTATGTAGAAATTTTACAACGACACCTTAAGATAAAGGTCTCTTTAGCATGACCATATTTATATTCGATCGAAAAGTAGCTGGAAGGTCTTAGGCACCAGTAAGTTATTCGAAAACCGAGTCTCTACCGGTTAATAGTTATCAACTATGAATATATCTCTAACTAGCTCAGCAACTTTACTTCAACCAAGATGTACTGCTTCTATCGCCATTCCATGTTTTTTAACTTAAGGTATATTTCGATAACAACTGAATTTGAATTACAACAAAACGAGCAAAATACTTGAATTTTTTGCAGAAAAAAGAGTGTCGAATCGCTTACATTATTATTATAACAAATATTAAATTCCACTCAAACAAAATTGAATCAAAGGCGCAAGATGGGTGTAACTAGTAATACTTTATAATCAATTATTAGTTGAATCGACGCCTTAAAGCAATTTGCTAAATATTGTTAACTCCACGTAGACTTTTGGCTTATAAGTTTCATCTTGCGAGGCTTAGAATTATTTAGATACTCAAACTCGTAACCATAACTACTCTTAGTAAATCCTCGATGACGAACACCGTTAAATATAATCCTTAAATTCTTTAACTCATTGGCCTTATTATTTTCGTCGAACCTTTGAAATCCCGCCTTAGGTGTATGATTATGACGTACTATAAAAAATGTAGTATCGGCTAAGGGAGACAATATATAAGCGTCAGATAAAGCTGATATCGGAGCAGTATCAATAATGATATAATCAAATCTTTCTTCCAGAAGAGTCAATGCTTTTTTAATATTCCCATTCATAATAAGTTCGGACGGATTGTCTGGTAATTGTCCTGCCGGAATAATATAAAGATTAGGACTTTCCTCGGTGCTTCTTATAATATCTTCAAGATTGATTTCTCCCAGCAAGAAAGCTGCTATGCCTTTTTCTTCTTGTACAAGTAATTTATCGCTTAAGGAAGGATTGATGAGGTCTAGCTCTAATAAAACAACTCTTTTACCTGCTAATGCAAGTGCCAATCCAAGGTTTGCAGTGATAAAACTTTTACCTTCTCCTGCTATAGTGGAGGTAATTAATATTTTTTTTATCTTGCCGTTACTTGTTGATGATAGTGAAGCTCGTAATTTTCTAAATTGCTCAGCAACAAGTCCTCGTTGCCCGTCCAAAATAACAAGAGAGCTCTTAGACTTTTTAAATGCTATTTCCCCAATAATTGGAAAAGCAGTAAGTTTTTCAATTTCGGAACGATATAAAATACTACCGTTTAATTGATCCTTGCCAACTACTACACAAATACCTAAGCTAAGAGCAATAGCAAGCGCAACAAGGTAAATATATACCTTACTTGGTTTAACAGGGCTAATCGAAGCTGCAGCAGTATCTATAATCTTATTATCTGCAATATTTGACGAAAATGACAAGCCTGCCTCTTCTCTTTTCTGTAGTAAAAAAGTATACACACTACTAATAATACCTTGCTGCCGCGTCAACTCCAAGAGGCCTTTTTCCTTTTGGGGGATAGCACCTAATACATTACTATAACTACTATTAGTAGTATTGATATTTAGTTTACCAGCCTGCAAACTCCGCCTTTGATTTCTTATGTTCTCTAAAATTCCCGGCCGTAGTTGTTGTATTTGAGCTTGCATAGATAATAATATTGGGTTGTTTTCACCCGTTAGCCGTTTCAACTTTTCGTATTCTGTTTCTGCAGAATACAATTTATCTAAAAGCTTAGTTAATCCAGGATCTGTTACACCTAATGAAGAAGGAATAATCCCTGTCGTGTTATCTTTGGCAACGACATATTTCTCCAGCTGGCTTAATACTGCCAGCTGCATATTAATATCTGCAATTTTCTGATTATTACTCCCGACATTTTGAATATATTGTTGGCCCTGCACACTTAAATCTACAATTCCCTGCCCCGATTTAAACATTTGAATTCTTCTTTCTAATGAATCAAGATCTCTTTCCACAATTTCAATACGCTCTTGAAGAAAATGCAAAGTATTTTCTGCCATTTCGTTCTTATCTCTGATGGAGAATGTATAATAAGTGTTTGCTACGGCATTTAAAATATCGTTGCCTCTTTGTGGTACTTCATCTTCAATATTAAGGCGAACAACGGTAGATAGTTTACTAACAGGGGTCACCGAAATACTTGATGATAAAGTAGCAACAGCTTTATTTACATCAATCAAAGAAAAGAAAAGGGCATCAGTATGTATTGACGTTTGTCCTTTGTTTTCTAAAAATTTTAAAGTTCCATACGGAGTTTTAACCCAGTCATTCAACTTATATGTACTATCTAAAATTTTAACTTGTTTTGTTTTTGACAGGTAGGAAAAAGGAATTTTGTTGTCTTTCTCAAGATCTTTTGTAGGAAGAATATTTCGAACATCGATCGTTACCGGAGAGGTAACGTAAGCAGAAATGTACTTAAATTTTTTCTTTTCAAAGGTTGGAGCCAGTAAAAAAAGCTTTTTTATTACTTCCGTTAAAACAGCTCTGGAATGAATAACTTCAATTTCATTTTCAACAATCTTTTTAGATGAAAAATAATTGAAGTTTTCTGTCATCTTTGACTCCTCAGCACCTTTCTTTTCATCTTTTATCAAAATAGTAGCAGAAGACAAGTAGACGGGAGTTACTATTTGTAAATAAACATAAGCAGCAGCTAGGGAGATTGTTAACAGAATAAGGAAAACAGGCCAATAAGGAAAAAATTTGCTGGATACCTGCGCTATTAAACTTTCGTTTGTTTCTGTCTTATAATTTGAATTCATACGTTTTTATCTTAATAGTCTGTCAACTGAGATGATAACAACTGAAAGCGCACTAAAAATTACAGGCAGCAATAAAGTTGTACGGCTAGTAGACGCAACTTTTGATCTATTTGGCTCTACGTAGACAATGTCATTGGACTTCAAATAATAATAAGGCGACGTGAAAAGTTCCGAGCTATTTAAATTAAGGCTTGTTACTATCTTTTTTACTCCTTCATCCCTGATCACTCTTACGTTGTCTCTTCTCCCGGATATGGTAACGTCACCAGCCAAACCAAGTGCCTCCAACAAAGTAATCTTTTCATTTTGCACATTTACTACCGTAGGATGTCCTACTTCTCCTAGCACAGTTACCTTGAAATTAAGATATCTTATAGTAATGTTTGGCTCAAGTAAAAGTTTCTTATCAACTAAACTTTTGACTATGTTTTCTCTTAGTTCTTTTTTGGTCAGCCCTGCCGCCTTTATGTTTCCCAGAATCGGGAAAAATATATAGCCGTCTTTGTCAACGAGATAACCCGCAGCGTTACTGTTAGTACCCGTTGAAGTACTTGAAGTAATTTTATTTTCATTAGGAATATTGAAAATTTCTGTTGCCGCAGGAAGTAAACTCATAACAGAAATGCTAAGCAAATCGCTTTTTTGAATAACAGGCTCTAAGTCCACAGGTGGAGCTGCTATTTCTGCTCTATAAGTATCATTAAAATAGACAGCTTTTTTAATGTCAATGCAAGAAAGATTAAAAATTAAAATACTGAGCACAGGAGCAAGTTTGGAAATTGCTTTAAAATTCATAAATTAGTTACGTTCTTTAAGTGCAAGCAAGGATTGTTAATTGGTTTAATTTAAAACCTCCCACCGTTAATACTATTTCAGCTCGACATCATACCGTTGCAATCTTTTCTGCTGAAGACGAAACATCGTTTTTGTGTATAAGAGATACGGTTTCCTGAATGTTAGCTTTAGAAGAAGCTCCAAACAAAATAGATTCGATATTAGGTAGATTACAAACATATTTGATTGCATCATTAGGTGGTATTGCCCCAGAAGCTAATACCTGCATAGCTATTACCCTGACTTTGCGGGTTGCAAGTATTTCTTCGTAGGCCTTGATTCCCCCTGACATTCTAAAGCCAATTTTATTAATTGAAGTGCAAATGACTGGATTTTCAATACCAACTCCTTCCAGCTCGTTTAGTAATTTTGGTAGATTCATAGTAATAAAGCCACCTTCTGCATTGTATTTCTTTTGAACATACAAGTAAAAACTTTTTAGCACTTCAATCATACCTAGTCCCAATAATAGGTCGGTTATAATATTTTGAAGAAAAATTACCGGCGTATTTATTCCTTTAAACATTTTCATCTCCGAATCTACCAGCAATTCCATTATTGAGAGGTAGTCTTTCGAGAGAAATGCACGCCCTCCTTTATAAAGAGACCCCAAAAAGTTTCCCGGCACGTATTCTTGTAATGCCCCTAATATTCCTAATTCAGTCACTGCATTTGCATATTTATGAGCATAAGGCATACAAGGAAACATTTTAAAATCAGTATATCTTCCGGGATGATTTCTAACATGTTCGCAGATATTTGCGATACGATCATGAGTTGTACACATAAAGGTTGTAACTCCTGCCCCTATCGCATGATCAAGCGTTTTTAATATTGCTTTGTCATCCTGAAATCTTATAGACTGAGCTCTTGATTTCTCATCTGAAATATGGTTAACGGCGAAAAACTGGTTGTCGCCAAAAAGTATCCTTTCCATAACAATTATCTATTTATAACGTCAATTTCTGTTTACACTATTTTTTATTAACGAAATTACTCTGTCTGTATGCCAGGCTGAATGAAACGTATTAACATTATTAGGAGATTGACCCTGCACAGCTTTAATAAAATAATCTACCTGCGCTGAGTATTCTTCGCCTCTTAAATAGAAGTTAACATTATCAGTAAAGTTCGTAACATATTTTACATTCCATCCCTTTGTATAAGTTTCGGGACAGTCGCGTGTTTTGAAATATAGCTTCAACTCGTTCGCGTCACAAATTATTTTTCCTTTACTTCCAATAATGGTGATCGAGGTAGACATTTTTCGATAAGTGTCGTCACTCCAATTTACAGATAACATACCCGAAACCTTGGGCGATATTTCTAGTAGCGAAAAAACTGAATCTTCCACGCTTTTTGAATAAAACGACTTCATGATAGTACCATGCACTTTCGTTACAGGACCCAAAATATGGTTAATCAAATCAATTACGTGGGATGCATAGTCAAGAAGGCAACCGCCCCCTTCTCCAGGCTTTGATCTCCAGTTTTCTTTTTGAGGACGAACAACTACGGGGCCATAAGCCTCACCAACGAAATGAAAAACCTCTCCTAAATAGCCTCCATCTACTATCCGTTTAACTTCCTGAAAAGTGCCAATAAACTTGTTATGGTAGCCTACCTGGTTTATTAATTTCTTCTCTTCAGCTAAAGCCACTAAGCGTTGCCCTTCTTCATCCGTTAGGCATAGCGGTTTTTCAGAAAAAACGTGTTTTCCCTTTTGCATTACTTTTTGTGCCATAGTAGAGTGCAACTTTGTTGGAACAGAGATAAAAACTGCATCAGGATTTGCCTGCATCAGCATTTCCTCGTAGTCTGCAAAAACAGGAAACCTTGAATACTTTCTAAATACATCAAGGACCATTTTGGAAGTGTCACTAACTCCTACCACCTCAACTTCTGGATGCGCACCAAGTATTGACAGGTGGGAGATCCCCATTTTACCTGCACCGATTAAGCCGACTTTAACCATTTTAAAAGATTTTAATTCCTTTTTTTATTTATATAAAGGCGCAAATATTATTTATAGATTTTTGGCTAATGTCGCCGCTATATCACCCTCAACTTTATTTTAGCTAAATACCTCGTTTCACTTTTGAAAGAAGTGTAGCAGTAACTACGTGTGGCACAATATTTGTCTTTCTACAATTAATTAAAGATTATGTTCTATTATTTGATTGAAATTAAAAGCCGAACTCTCTCTAGTTTAGAATTTCTCAATATGTTTTAAAAACTAATCTTACTATAAAAAAGCTCCGCTTTCCTCATCCACAATCGTGCAAGAGAGTAAACCTAATAAACAGGGTATTTCGGATTTAAACTGAATTATTGGACGAGAGTATCCATCATTACTTTTAAAGACAACAATGAAGTATTGACGTTTTTCTACATAGCAGTATGTTTTTGTAGAAAATGGGGAGGCCAAATATAATTGGTTTTCGAGTATAAAAAACAATCATTAACTTTTTTATATCACAACTTTTCGTGCAGTGTTAATGTACTTAAAATTCGATTAAATTATTTATCTTCTTCTACGAAGCTCTTTTTAAAAAATATCAGAACTTTTCTTCTAACCCTGTTCTAAAGCTACCATGTAGAGTAAAAGTTTTACAAGTTTCTTAATGAGTTTTGATGTCGTTGACATCTTTAGTATTTAATTTACTGATGCAATAAATTGACTATTGTCCGCGTTTTAATAGAAACGATTTTCTATGTTTTTTAAACCCCTGTTAGATTTTTTAAGGTTCTTGGCAAGTTTTGAACATTAATTTAAATTTGGGTTGTGATAAAAAGACCTCTTTCTCTAGCTAGCTCATAATTGTCTAATTCCAAGGTAACAGCAGTAATTAGTCAATGTTTCCCCTCCTTTGCTAATACCTCGTCAATAGACCTAATTACTGACCTTATTGAGTTTTTTTCAACATTTGGGGAATTAAGTGTAAGAATTTGCTGAAACAATGCTCGAGCAGTAACATATTTCTTTAGATTGATTGCCTTTAGCGCCTCATTCATTAAGAACCCATAATTATTTCCCTTACCCTTATCCACATTCTTTTGTTTTACGCTGCCAGTCTTAAAGCTACCATTCGGTTTTTCTGGAATTCCTACTGGTGTACTCGGATTGTCTAATGATTTTGTGGATCCGGTTGGGGCACTAGAAACTTTGATGGATGCATTTCTATTTTTTTCCTGTCCAGTTCGACTCTTCGTTTTTGATAAATCCTGGTATTTGTAAGCATTGCCCACCTGCATATTTATTTTTTTGGTTTTACTCTTCTTAGTAAGTTCTTGATTGATCGTTTTATCCGTATTTTCTGCTTCACCTTCAATTAAAGCATCAGGTAAAGAGTTTTTTTCCATTGCGCTAGCAGTTTGTCTAGTAGCCTCCAGCTGTTTAGTTGGAGTTTCGGTAACTGAAGAGGTATTAGCGCCTCTTAGCAAACCGGGAGTTCCCAAAGAAGTATTAAGGGCATTGATTCTATGGTTTGCGAAATCTTCTATGGATTTAACCGGGCTTAGCGAGAGTACATATAAATAAATTTCTCGGGAAGCATCCCATTTACCTTCATCCATTGCTCTTCCTGCACTGTCTAAAGCGCGATTAATTTCTGCCTTTCTGGCTAAATCCCTATCTCGCTTTTTATTTACAGCAATAGTGGCAATGCTATTTTCAATACTAATAATCATTTGATTAGGAAAAGTATTACCAGGTCTTAATTCCAAAGCTTTTTTGTAGTATTCTTTTGCCTTGTTCAACTCCTGATTTTCTAAAGCCAACTCGGCTTTCGATAGTAGAGTATCATACTTTTCAGAAGAAGTTTTTTCAGTGTTTTTTAAATTTCGCTTTGCATTCTGAGCGAGCAGAAATTGTTGTATGAAAAGTAGTTGAATAAGTAAAAGATATTTAATCACGACAAAAATTTTATAACTGCAAACAAGACTTAAAATAAAAATTAATCTTGTATAATGTGTACAATGTATATCTAATAAAATTATTTAATTGTTAGTGCACTACAAATTTTTACTGCATATAGAAACATTATACGCTCTAGAAATGCTAGTGTCATTGAAGAAAAAAGAAAAGCTTTTGAGCGCAATAATCAAACTTTTTAGTCGTTCTAACCAAAAACTTCCAGATGTTGGGTTTACTCTTTTCAAAATACAGTTTGACTTTTTATTTCGTCATGTTAAACATTGAGTATTTGATAAAGTACATTGGATCAACCACAGGGTCAGCTAGGACAAGCTCTTTAATAAGAATTGCGGATCTCGGATGCGTGGCAGGTTTTTTCTTTTTGATTTTTTACAGCTATGCTACCGTATGGTGGGCATTTATTGGACTATTACTGGTAAATGTTCTATTATTTATAGTTGTAAATAATGCATTTATTCTTCTTCGGACTTTGATATCATCAATCAAGCAGATTAAGATATCACATTAGCTCTCGCTTCAAGGTCTACTTCACTTGCTTCAGTTCGGAAGGTATCATTTGCTAATTAGCAGTCTTTTTAGGGGAACGTGCAACCTTGAGCTCCCAAAAGTTTTCTATCTACAGTAAGTTGTAAAACTCGGGTAATACTATTTATTAAAGGGAGTAAAAATTTCAACTCAAATTGAAAACCATCGTTTTCTAGATTAAGCGATTTCCCATTTTGTTACATTTTTAGTTATAATTACACTTCTGCTGAAGTTTATGCTGCCATGAATAATTACTATCATCTTCTTGGACTACAAGAAAACGCCTCTGCCGAACAAATAAATGACGCATATAAAAAGCTTGCACAAAAATTTCATCCAGACAAAAACCTTGATGATCCTTTTTTTAATTCTCTTTTCGAGCAAATTACAGAAGCGAAACAAATTCTGACGGATAAGGATAAGAAATCGGAATATGATTTACTTCTCACTAACTATTCTGACGCTTTTGATCTTTTTACTCAACAAAGAATTGAAGATGAATTTAACAGGCAACAGAAAAGAAAACACTTTGAAAAAGCAACTGCCAGAAGAAAAAAAGTAGCAATTTTAGTATCTATCACAGTACTTACTGGTCTGCTTATTTTTCTGTGGCTTGGAAGCAAGAGTACTCTTTTTGGGTCTGGTAGCAAAGGGAAATTTCAAGCAATCCAAGAAATAGCTAAGGACACACTTTATGTTTTAAAGCAAAACCTGCCTCAAAAAGAAAAGTTGAAAGATTCGCTGGACAATAAGCCTAGCGAGACTATAATAAAACAAGAGGAAAAAGTCGAAAAAATACAAACGGCTTTTAGCAAAAAGACTTTAAAAGCGAAATATATTAAACCTTTTGAATCAGAAGAATTAGATAGAATATACGTTGCAATCAAGTCAGAAAAATTAAAAAATAACTACAATACTAATTGCATTACTATTAAGAAAACAAGAAGCAGCAATGTTGATAATGGTTTTAAAATTGGAGGTTATCTACAACAAAGGGGTTTTATAATAAGTGGGCGAGAAATAATATCTGGCAATGTTGAAGGTATACATGTGGGATTTAACGGGCTATGTTTGACCTTAACTATTGGAGAAATGTAATTTTTAAGGTGTACTCAAAATTAAAGTGGTAGGACCAAGGTCGGCGATTATTTTCCTGGACAAATCAGGTAAAATAAGTTAAAATGCAATAAATCGGGTTATTTGCATGTTATTAGTGTTTCTATACTAAATACTAGCAAAGCAAAACCGTAACAGTGAAACATTTTTTAATAGTAGCAGCTTACCTGCTTATCTCCTTCACATCCCGTTCCAATAGTTATTACTTCTCTTCCACCTTAGGATCGGATGCCAGAACAACAACCGAGGCTCAAAAACAGGAAACTCCATGGAAGTCATTAGAAAAACTTAATTCAATCCTTCCCGTCCTTGTTGCCGGTGATATGATTTTTTTCAAAAGAGGGGATACTTTTTATGGTTCTATAATCATTCAAAAATCAGGCAATTCTTCTTCACCTATTTCTTTTGGCGCTTACGGCAGTGGTAATAAGCCAGTCATTACAGGCTTTAGCGTTCCTTCTGGTTGGGCACCTGCAGGTCAAAATATTTGGGAGACTACCCATCCCTTTTTTAGTTCTTCTATCAATACACTTTTAATTAATGGAACAGCAAAAAGGATTGGACGATTTCCTAATTTTGTTAATTCTTCGGAACAAGGGTTTCTATACTACGAAAATGCTACAGGAAACACTGCCATTAGTGATAGTAAAATGTCTGGCCTTAATTTTACCGGTGGAGATGTTGTAATTAGAAAAAACCGCTGGGTTTTAGATAGAAATAGAATAACGAATCATTCTGGAAATACGCTCAACTACGCTTCTCAATCTGGCTATTTAGCTGACAAGGGATATGGCTACTTTATTCAAAATCATGTAAAAACATTAGATCAGGAAGGCGAGTGGTATTACGATAGAGCAGAGAAAAAAATAGGAATATATACTACGGGAGGAGTTGCAGCCTTACAAAATGTTCGAGCAAGTACTGTTGATGTTTTGGTATCAATAGCAGAACAGAGCAATATCGTTTTTGATAATATTGTTTTTACTGGCGCAAATACACATGCTTTTCTTATAAAGAATTCAAGCAATATTAGGATAAGTAGCTGCGAAGTTCTTTTTTCAGGCGGTAATGCTATAACTGCAAACAATACGGACCATCTAACCATTGGGAATTCCTCCATTACCCACACAAACAACATTGCTCTTAACGCAACTTCTTGCGCGAATACTACCTTTATAAACAACAAAGTTAGCCTAACCGGTATTTATGCTGGCATGGGTGACGGAGACTCAGGATCCTACGAAGCATTATTAATTTCAGGCGATAATAATCTTATCGAACAAAATGTAATTGATAGCACAGGCTATATTCCTGTAACATTTAGTGGAAATAATGTAACGATAAAGAATAATTATATTAGAAACTATGCATTTGTAAAAGATGATGGCGGTGCAATTTATACCTGGAACAACGGATCAAATCCACCTGTAAATAACGATAGAAAGGTTATTGGAAACATTGTGGAGAATGGCATTGGCGCTCCTGAAGGTACTGCAGATAAAAGTAAGAAGTATGCTCACGGTATTTATATAGATGATAATGCTACTAATGTTGACGTTTCGTCAAACACTGTTGCGAATTGCAATGGCTTTGGCTTATACATTCATAATGCCAGAGATCTGGTAATAAAGAATAATACTATTTACAACAACGAGGTACAGTTAGAGATGCAGCACGATGATATCGCGCCGAACAGCCCGGTACGTAATAATACTGTGACTGACAATATATTATTTTCGTTATACGCAACGCAACCTGTCGCAGAATATAAAACTAAGAATGATGACCTTGCAAACTTTGGCACTTTCGATAATAACTATTATTGCAGACCAATCGAAGACAATGCGGTTATCAATACATTAAAAAACGTAAATGGCAACTACATATTCAACCAGGTAGATCTACAAGGATGGAGAGCTATGTATGGCAAGGATGCTAATTCAAAGAAAACTCCTAAACAAATTGCCTCCTATAGAATTAATGAAATCATAGGCGGCAATAAATTTAGCAATGGTTTATTTTCCGCTGATGTTGGTGGTTTATATTCTTATTCGCCTGCTAGTAACTTTACAAACCGGTGGAATAATGGTGCTCTTGATGGGGGTACATTACAACTATCTTTTTCAAATGTGGCTGGTAACAACAATAAGGGAACTGTTATTATTAACGTAGGTGCAGTTACCGCTAACAAAGCATATGTTTTACGTTTCAGTTTACAGGGATCAGATGAAAACAAGATGCTCGATGTGTACTTGAGGAAAAGTTTATCGCCATATACAGACCTTACTGATCGAAAGTTAACCAAAATAAGCAGCTCTCGATCTGAGGTAGAGTTTCTGTTTGTGCCTCTGGAAAGTGAGGCCAATGCAAGTATAGGTATTGATGTACCAGAGCAAACAACTCCTGTTTATATTGATAACATTCAACTCTTAAATGCTAACGTAACGAATACAAATGTCGAAGACTCCGTTAGATTAACTTATAATCCTGCCGTCACTACAAATAGCTTTGCATTAAACACTAATTTTATTGACGTAAAGAACACTGTATATAGCGGTTCAATTTCGTTAAATGCGTTTTCATCTGTTATTCTACTTAACAAAAGCACTAATGTGGCTACTACTCCTATAAGCCAATG
>NZ_BJYT01000017.1 GCF_007991655.1 Segetibacter aerophilus | reverse complement strand
AAAAATCTACAAAAACTAACTGCTGTCAGTACTTCCTAGCTGATCGTGAGGTTGTAATTCCAGCTGAAGAATAAGCTAGTGTGTTGCATTTCATCAACTTATGTTGGCACCAACACGTGTCCTTCTATTAGGACTATCCATGCCTCTGTAGTCACAACACCCTCTAACGCTAACTCTTTTTCAGGACACTGTAAACTTCGTTAACCTCAGTAAAACATCACACCAAATTTTGCAAATCATATCTGTAATTGTGTAATAGTTCCGGCAGATAGCAGGAGTAGTTTTACGAAATATTAATAACTAACAATAAACCAAAACAAAAATGAAAACGATCTTTTTATTTATCGCCATTGCGCTCTCAGTGCAAACAAAAGCACAGGTCTCTAAAGTTTCTCTAGAGGCAAGCGGCCTAACATGCAGCATGTGTAGTAACGCAATAAATAAGGCGTTGAAAACCTTGGACTTCGTTGATGAAGTAAAAGCAAACATTAAGAACTACACATTTGAGGTAACATTTAAGGCAAACAGTAAAGTTGATTTTGATAAGATAAAGATGAAGGTAGAGAAGGCCGGCTTTAGTGTTTCAGGCTTTGTTGCTACTATCCATTTCGACCAGGTAGAAGTAAAGAACAACCAGCCAGTAACAATTGGAGACAAAACTTTTGTTTTTGTAAATGTGAAAGACCAGTCGTTACATGGCATAAAGCAGGTTAAAGTATTAGACAAAGGTTTTGTTTCTCAAAGGGAATACAAAACTTATGCTTTTTCTGCCCCCACACCAGGCACTTATCATGCAACCATTTAATCATCGATAAAATTTGTTCATATGAAACTGCAATTCATAATTTTCGCCATTATACTTTCATTGTCAAGTAACGCCCAGGAACTATTTTCCCAAACCGAGCCCGCCAGTAATATGGCTTCACGAAGTATTGGTTTCAGGCTAGATAATTCTGTCATGGATGAAATCGGTTCTTCCAAAATAAACTATCATCTAATTCCTGAAATAAGGGTAGGTCTATCAAAAAAAATAATGATACAAGGTGGTCTGTTTTTTAGCAACCGGAATGACAGGTTCAGAGCCGAAGGCGGTAGTCTTTATGCTAAATACAGGTTTTTGAGTAAGGATGCGATGCAAAGACATTTTCGTATGGCTGCCTTCGGGAGAGTCAGTTATAATAACAGCGATATTCACCAGGAAGAAATTAACATGTACGGGCATAATAGTGGTTTCGAGGCTGGTGTAGTTGCTACTCAATTACTCCGTAAGGTTGCGTTGTCAACAACTGTCTCTTATACGAAGGCGACCGACAACGGAAATAACAATAAGTTTATTTATGGTTCTACAAACAGCAAGGCAGTTAATTATACATTTTCTATCGGGAAACTAATGCTTCCAAAGGAGTATAAAGACTACAGGCAAACGAATGTTAACTTGATGCTGGAATTCCTAAACCAGGTCAACGTAGGTTCGCAGAAGTATTACATGGACGTTGCTCCCTCTGTTCAATTTATACTCAATAGTAAAAGCAGAGTAGATATAGGCTACAGAAAAGAACTAAGCAGCACAATGATCAGAACAGCTCCAAACGGTTTTTTCATCCGGTTAGAACATAATTTCTTCAATGCTTTTTAAGGATAGAGAGCTCTGACTCCAAAGCAAAAAACACAAACCTAAAAATAGTAGAAGCAAAGGGAAACGGTGGACAATCGCTTCTATGTGCAAAGAATCGAAGTTAGTCTCAGTAATAACAGGGGTAATTATGGAAATTTGTAACATCGTGATACTCTCTACAAGATCTTGAAAGATTATGTACTGGTTCGACGATCTGGTTTTCCAGCCGTAAAAAGGGTCGATAACCCTATTTTCTATTTTCTTCAAAACCCATTGCATTTAGTGTATTCGGGTTGCAAAGTACAAGTGATACTGATTTCAAATATTTAGGATTGAATTAGGCGCAATTTGAATCTAATCCATCTAAAAATTATGTAAATCTTAACCACAATTCTATAACGTTACCCCCTATCCCCCATATTAGATTTGTTTCATCAAAATCAACCCAACAAAAACTAACGTTATGCAAAGTCAATCTAAAGCAGTAGAATATCTACTCGAAGCAAATGAATTCAACTGGGAAATTGCTCCAGGTAAAACAGTAAAGGCATGGGGTTTCAACAACCAACTTCCAGGTCCCGTTCTCAGAGCACAAAGGGGAGAAACGCTATCAGTTAAAGTAAAAAATAATCTTACGGAACCTACCATCATACACTGGCATGGAATAAGACTGCCGGCAGCAATGGATGGAACAGGCGGAGTTCAAAAGCCTATAGAGCCGGGAGAAGAATTTGAATACAAATTCATTGTGCCTGATGCAGGAACCTTCTGGTATCATTCCCATTATAATGAAACCGTACAGTTGGAGAGAGGTATGTATGGAGCTTTGATAGTTGAAGATAAAACAGACCCGGTTTTTGACGGTGAGAAAGTAATTATGATTGATGATATGAAACTAACTGCTGACCTTGAATTTACAAAGCCTTCATGGTCGTTGCCGCGGCTAATAGAAAGACATGATGGACGACAAGGTGATACTCTTTTAATCAATGGGAAGGAGGATCCAACTATAAACATTCATGCTGGACAAGCAGAAAGATGGCGGTTTATCAACTCATCAAGCGCCAGGTACTTTAAGTTATACCTAGGTGGAAAAACATTTAGGATAATAGGTACAGACGGCGGATTGATTGAAAAGCCGGTAGCTGTTACGGAAGCTTTAATAACACCAGGTGAAAGATTGGATATCGCTGTAGGGGCGTTTGAAGAAGGTGAAACATTCAACCTTAATGCATTATCCTATAACAGGTCTACTTTCTTAAGATCTAAGACAGAAACATTTGCTAAAGTGCACGTTCTTAAAGCTAAGTCTTCTGTTGCAATGATTCCGGAAACGCTTAGGGTGATTGAACCGCTTGCACCACAAGATGCACCTGTACAGCGAAAGGTAAAACTTTCTGTAGGGCCAAGCTTGAAAAACGGCCTCGATTTCCTTGTAAACAACGATACGCATGTGAATGACAAGCCAGTAAAAGTGGGTGAGTTACAGGTGTGGGAGATTAACAATGTAAGTCTCATGGATCACCCTTTTCATTTGCATGGATTTTTCTTCCAGGTACTTGAGATAAACGGAAAAGCGCCTGAATACAAAGCATGGAAAGATACCATTAACCTAACGCCAAGAACAAAAGTGAAAATTGCATGGATGCCTGACGACCGGCCAGGTAAGTGGATGTATCACTGTCATATAGTTGAACATCATGCAGCAGGTATGATGGCGAACTTTGATGTGATTGATGGAACAAAGGAATACGTTCATACTACTGATACTCAGTGCCATGTGCATTAAACTCACCGTTATTTAACTTTCTAAAAAATTACTTTAAAACTAACTGCTATGTCACTTTATACCATCTCCAACTTAAATAAATTACCAGCGGTAAAAATACCTGCAGGTTTGAAGATTGAAGTATGTTCAGATGCGACAATGCTATCTACACTTGGAAATACAACTATTGAGGAGGTATTGAAAAGACTATCAAATGATCACCTTGCTTTTGTTGCATATATAAACCGGCAACCTGCAGGTTTTGGTTGGATGGCAAGAGGCAAAGCACGGATTGGAGAATTAAACCACGAGTTTATTTTGCCAAAAAAGAACAGGTATTTATGGAACTTTAGAACACTGGCAGAATATCGTGGCTTAGGCATTTATCCCGCCTTGCTACAGTACATCCTGTCGTATCTACTATTGATTGTTATCTTGTATATCACATCTTTTTATTCTTCCAACTACTAAGAAATTGACTTAAAGTTCATCTTCATGCAGATAAAAAACTTAGGTTTGTAAAGACAAGTCAAACTACGTAAATCGATGTAAGATTTGGAGGCGTTCTTTAAGTTGATCGAGTAAAAAATCGAGTAAAAAAATAAAAAGTTGTAATTCAATAAGTTGTAGTGGGCTAACCTTTCCCGTCCGGTCCGCACAAGTAGCTACTAAAACAGTTCAAAAGCCTGCAAATCGTTGATTTAGCAGGCTTTTTTTATTCTATCACTCGGTCAAATTATTCATAAACTCTCAAAATTTCAGTGAGCGATTCGGTGAGTCAAAAAAATAGTAAAAAAATGCTCACTGGAATTGCTATAACTAATTGAAAAAGAACAGGTTCACCTCCTGAACATCTTGTTTTTGGGTAACTGCAAGTCTAAATTTGTAAACGCTAAAATTTTAAAAAATGTTAGACAAAAGTTTCGGTTTACTTTTCTATTTGAAAAAGCGAAATAATTATGTAAAGGGACCGATTCCGGTTTTGTCGCATATATTCTTAACAAGGCAAATTATTAGGAGCAGCTGCTCAATTAAGCGGCTAATGAACAAAATGTTTTGAAGTAGGTACTCATTGAAAACTTACTTGTCCCTTCTTAATCATTCTTACTATTTCTATTCCTGTTAGTGTTCGTGATGCTGATTGGAAACTCTTAAACCTAACATACCTGCAGTTCGCCATTTTATAAATCGATGATCTCCTTCTACCCTATTCTGGAAGGCCAAGGTGTTAGTGGGGGGATGAGAGCAAGGAGGATGTGAGGAAGTCAGACAGCTGCTAGGGCGCGGTCAACTTAATATCCGCTATTTGATTTCCCAATGCTTTTCCAATTTCAAGGGAAGCATTTTGTGTAGACCGATAATGTATTCCTGCATATATTCTTGAAACTGCTGCCTCCTCAATTAATTTAGTGAAAGAAGTATATTGTCTAGAAGGGATGCCAGCCCAATCATATGAATGGTCAGTTACAGCGATGTCACCAAATTCCCTTACCATTACCTGTATTAATGGAGCGTATAAACCAACAAGACCCGAAGGATATTCAGGGTAAGGAGGTGTTGGTAGATAACTTTGCCAGACCGGGTCAATGTTTTTTTGGATGTAAGTAACCGGACGAACAAGGTTATATTGATATTTGGCTCTGAAAGTATTAATAGGACCATCCTTTTGTCCAATACCAATTTTAGCATAGACACTAGCCGCTTGTTGTAGATTTACCTTTCTTTCTTCTAATACCCCTGATACAATAGAAAGAAGATGATAAGGCGCAGGAACGCCCACTCCTGCACCACCGGCATCAGCCCACCAGTTGGCAATTGCTTTTTGTTCAGCCGTCAAAGTTTTGCCTATATCATAAACTTCTTTTGCCTCTTTATAAAAATTAGAATTTGGATCTTCTGAATAAGAAAAGGGTAAGGGCGGCGCTGTGGCTGTAAGACTGTAAGAGAGAAAGGGTCGGGAATCTTTTAAATAAGGACCAACAGGGACGGCAAAGGCAGGAGGAGTTGGCACCCATGAGCCCGGGAAAACAGGAAGAGTGTACCCTTGACTTGAAAGGCTGAAGTTATCACTCGTTGACCAATTGAAAATGCTGTTAGCAATACTACGTCCAAACGCTTGAGAACGCGTAAGTACTTCATCGTTTATGCTTAACCGAAAACGGGTGTTGTTAGCATTTTCCAAAGAATCAATACTAGCCTTATTTGCATCGGTTAGTCCAAGCAGAAACTGCTTAAACATGCTAGCGAGGGCTGCATTAGCGGATGAGCTCCACGAATATTCCTTGTTGAGTTCTGGTTGCGGCATTGGTGGCATCTGGTAAAGCTTGCTTGCTAAACTTACAGATCCAGTAATACCAGGTCGCACTGACTCATAGAGGCCTACACCTATATAACCAAAGTTTCTATGGTTTAAGATTAACACTGGTTGGGGATTTGCTAGTAATTGAATACGAGCTATTAGTTTATACCATTGGTATGCAACGTCACCGCTTTCATCAGCTGGGCTTGGCGGTAAGTCATCCTTGTCGCAAGAACTTGCAAAACATAAAATGAAAAATACGATCAAAAGGTGCAACCGATAGCGGGTTTTTGTCAATGAAAGTTGCATACTGAAGCAAGTTTTTAATGAGAAATAATGGATCCAAACAAAGTTATAAAGGGGAAATTGAGCTTATAACTTTTGCTAAATGCATGTTATTTAAAGCCTGTCAAAACGCAACTGCCATAGGAGAGGGAATGCCGTAGTAGATAACTGATAAAAAACCAGTCTACAATAAATTTAAAAAAGATATTTTGAAATTAAAAGTAATGTGTCAAGTATTTTATCAAGTAACAGAGCCTTTTTTTGGTTCTGTCGCATCTATTTTTAGCAAGGCAAATTATTAGTAGCAGTTGCTCAATCAAGCGGCCAATGAACAAAATGTTTTGAAGTAGGTGGCCATTAGACAACCTACTTGTTCCTTCCTAATCATTCTTACTATTTCTATTCCTGACGATGTTCTCGATGCTGATTCTAAACTCTTAAATCCTAACATACCCTGGGTTCGCCATTTTATAAATCGATGATCTCCTTCTACCCTATTATTTAGATACTTACATTGCCTAATTCTGATTCTCTTTAAACGCCTCTTATTGTAGGTTCTGATCGCTTCCCTGTTCGCACCACTCTTATCGATATTAATCACATTCGGACAACCATTATTAGTAATCGGCTTTGGGAGAAATTTATGCGCTGCTAGTTTATTTCTTTTCCTTGTTAGTAAAAAATCTACTGTTTTGCCTTCCTTATCAACGGCCTGGTACAAGTACAGCCACTCTCCCTTCAACTTAATGTAGGTTTCATCCATCCTCCAGCTACTACCTACAATAGTAGATGCGACAAGACCATGTTAGAGGTTCGTTGCTCTGTGTTTTAGTTTGTTTGTGTCTATTCGGAAAAACTCACAAATGATTTCCCATCAAAGCGGCTCAAGCCTGTGTTCCTTGTACCTATCCAAAGATTTCCAGTTCTATCTTCCAAAATTGACCATACATCATTCTTGATTAATCCATCGTTTGTGGTAAAACAAGTGAAGGTTTTGCCATCGTATCTGCAAATCCCACGGTTACCACCTGCAAACCAGAGATTTCCTTTTTTGTCTTCGATGATTGTAGTGACAGGACTAACAAGCCCAGTAGATAAGCCACCAAGTTTTATGAATGATTTGCCATCATAGCGGTAAGCGCCATTCCAATTGCTGAACCAAATATTGCCTTGTTTGTCTTGCAAAGCAGGCCAGGCCCAATTGGCCTCTTTTTGTTCGTTTATCTTGAGGTTGGTTATTGATTTTCCATCATAACGATACACGCCCTCATTATTCCGTCCACCAAACCAAATGTTACCCGCTTTATCTT
The DNA here is from genome assembly GCF_007991655.1 of Segetibacter aerophilus. Lineage (GTDB taxonomy): Bacteria > Bacteroidota > Bacteroidia > Chitinophagales > Chitinophagaceae > Segetibacter > Segetibacter aerophilus. Next base: position 87,557 of record NZ_BJYT01000017.1, on the reverse strand, counting down.
CTAAAATGTATTCTACATTATGGTTACTGCTTAAAAAACCAGGTCCGTCTTCTTTAACTATAAACGGAGTAAAGGTTTTGCCATTGTAAGTATAAACACCGTCAATAGTAGCGAACCATAATTTACCGCTTCTGTCCTGCATAATATTAAATACATCGTGTGTATTTTTTACCGTATTACGCGATAGGTTTTTGCGCAAAGGGATTAGGATTTCAGTAAATTTTTTACCGTCGTATAAGCAAACTCCTGCCTGTGTGCCTATCCAAATATTACTACTTTTATCTTGCAAAATACTCCAAACAGTATTGCTGTTCAAACCATTTGCCGTTGTAAATTGAATGAAGGATTTTCCGTCGTATTTAAAAACGCCATCACCTGTAGTTGCAAACCAAAGATTACCATCTTTATCCTGTATACTGCAATGAACATTATTCCCCTGATTTTTGCTTTGTGCTTTTTTAAGTTTGGGTCGATCATCCAATATTGTTTTTGATTCAATTACCTTTTCTTTTGGCAGGTCTTTTTTGACTTGTCCGTTGCAAGAAGCGGCAATAATGAATACTGTCAGAAAAATAAGAGCCTGGATTTTTGATAGATATCTGGGCATTTGAAAATTGAGATTGATATTTTTAAGAAGACGTCGGTTAAGAGTCGCATTGCAGTTCGTAACTGGTAATTTTGTTATTCTTTAAATGTAATGACCAACTTGGGATGCAGCAAAGCACTAGAGTGGAAACTGGAAGCAAATTGCCGCATGTTGTAAAAACTCTCGTTCTGGAGGCGAAAGGCAAAACCGTAATTGCCATTAGTTTGCATGTCCTGCACTATAGACGTAACATTGATAGAAACATCTTCAGATGCGGTGGTGCTTTGAGAGATAGCAACTCTATTTGTACTGGTGATGCCGGGCATACTATTCCATTTTAGATTAGAAGCGCTCCAAGGAGCTGTTATTCTCTCAACAAAAAATCCGTTTGCTGTTCCTAATTGTGCCTGTCCACCAGTTACAACTTTAGGATCTGGCATCGAATAAAGATATAAGGTTGCGCTAACTATGGTAGCAGTCGCCGGGATTTGGCTTTGATCAAACTTCAAAAACGATCTCCAATTCGTAGGGGTTCCATTTATTGTCCATGAACCTATTTCCAATTCTGTGTCACCAGCACCACCAATAAGATTGTAGCTATCAACGTGTCCTTCGTTTAGGTTGTTGCTCGGCTGCAGCGAAACTGTTTGCTGGACAGCTGGCTTAACCAAAACAGATACTGTATCTACACCAGTTAAACCTACACTATCTATTACAGCAAATTGAAAAATATAACTTCCTGCTATTAATTTATTAACCTCAGTTGATCTTGAACTTGGGTTGGTAATAACCGGAACATTTGGACCCGATACAAGGCTCCACAAATATCCTAAAATTCTGCCATTGGTACTATTTCCTGTACCTAACATTATTGCGGAATTTACCGGTAGCTGAATAGCCTGTGAAATACCTGCATTAGCAGTTGGAGCTACACGTTGGATTTGTATTTCTTTCTTACAAGACGCTAAAAGAAAAAGGGCAACAATAAAAATCGAGCATTGCTCGAACTTTGATTTCAAAGTATACAATTTTAAGTAAAAGAAAGAAGTGGCAGAAACAGTAACGTAATACGGGCAGAATTATTTCAGCGTTCAGTCCTGGCCATGAAGGCCTAATTTTACCAGAACACTGTCCGCATTTGGCGCCTGTATTCGAAAACGTACATAACCCTGCTAGTTGACCTGCGGATATACCTGAACAGTTGGTAAAAATAGAAGGTCTAAAATCCTTCGTTAATGCGGTAGAATTATTTTGCGCTAAACAAGTGCCGCCAGATAATACAAGGGCAAGAAAACTCCAAGAAATCTGATTTTCATTTGTGGGTAACTTTTCGGGTATATGTTGGATTAGCAGAAAAAAAGCAATTGAGCCGCGTCCTCTAAACACGATAAGGTACTGCCTTTTCAATCATAAACAACAGTACAAGCGAGCGTGGCAACGGTCGTTTCGTAGTAACAATAGACGCTGCCTTAAAAAGCAGACTTTCTTTTCTACAGAGTGCCATTAATATTGTTGTATTACAAAACCACCACCTTGTTGCATTGCGATTTTCATTTCTCCATTCTGGTCTACCACAACCTCCTTCATGTAAGGTTCCTTATTCTCGTTATCACCGTAAAGCCGCACTCTTTTACCAGCTAACATCGGTACCTTAACTGTTAGTTCCTTACTTGTTTTTTCACCGTTCACTCCCACGACGAACCACTGGTTTTGGTGGCGCCGACCGATGACCGCGTATTTACCAGGATAGCCATCTATATAACGAGTTTCATCCCACGTAGTGGGCACTTTCTTTAGAAAATCAATTTCAAATGCAGGAACATCGGTAAGGTTATTGGGTGTGAGCCCAAACATTTGTACGGCATTTTGAAAGAGTATAGCTGTTGCTAATTGAAAAGCATCGGTGGTAAGACGTTTGTTCCTTCCCTGGTTGCTCTTGACAAGGAATTTATTAAGTAATACTCCGCCAAACTCCATACTTCCGACGGTGTTACGAATGAACGGATGCAGTGTTGCATTATATGCTTCTGCCTCCCGGACTGCCTGGGAAAAAATCAACATTTCAGAAGCAACGACGGCTTCACTGCCAGCGTAGTTAGGGTACATCCTTTCCCAGCCTCTTGGCAAAGTTGTGCCGTGGAAAACGATCATTAAACCGTAGTCGTTAGCGTCTGATAATATATCTTCATACAGACGCATGGTCTCCTGTTTGTCCCCGCCAAAAAAATCAACTTTCATACCTTTCACACCCGTCTCTTTCAACCATTTCATTTCTTTCTTTCGCTCAATCGAAGTATTCATTTTGTTCATCGGCCCTTGTGGAGCGTCATTAAAAGTACCGTTTGAGTTATACCACAACAGCACATCCACACCTTTACGACGAGCATATTGAACCAGCTCCTTCATCCGCGTTTTGCCAATTTTGCTGTCCCAGAATGCGTCCATCAAAATATACTCATATTTCATGATTGCAGCTAGATCAATAAATTTGAGCTGGTCGTCGTAGTTCATACTGGCGTCCTGCCATACCACCCAACTCCAGGTTGAACGACCGTATTTATAGTCCTGTGCAGGTTCGTACAAAGGCTCAACAACGTCAAATGGAATCGTTGTTTCTACTATAGGTTTCAAGGTTTCACCCACGGTAATCGTTCTCCAGGGAGTTGCACCAGGCAGGCTGATAGCTGCACCGGTAGAGCCAAAACCATTGTTTTGCTTAGGGTTAGGATACTGAACTGTATACATTCCGTCTGTCGTTTCATCGCTTAAATGTGAGGCACAGTAAAGGCTGCTTACTCCGGTTTCGGAAAGCAGTACCCATCCGTCGTTTCCCAGGCGAAAGAGACCGGGGAATATATAACCTTCTTTACTACGCGTCGATTTACCGAGGGGAGCGTCTGCTTCGTAGCCACTCTCGTAACTAGGCGCAGTGCGTGCAAAACCGGTCATGGGCGCCATCATTGCCGAAAGGAAGGTTGTGGTTGCAGCCGGGAAATTAAAACCTGTCGCTTCCCGTTCCACCACTGCACTCCTTCTCTCTCCCCAGGTAGGAAACAGGTATCGAAAAGCTATATCATTGTTACTTACCTGGAAGACGATGCTTATTTTCTTTTGCTGGGCATTTTCTAAGGTGCAGGTAAGCTGGTTTGCAACGTAGTGCACATCAGATTGTTTTATCCGGTTTTGTTTGTAGCGCTTATCAACCTTATTTTCTTTATTGCCGATAAACTTCATACCGATACTAAAGTCTCCTTCGTTCGTGATAAGACCAAGTGGGGACTCTTCCAGCATTATTTTGCCCTTATAAGTTACTGTATATACCGGGTTTCCATTATTAACAGACAAGCTCAACTTCAGTTGCTGATCAGGACTGGCAACAGTTGCCTGGTTGTAGGCTTTAAAATTTATAAACAGACAGCCTAGGATTTGTAGAGCAAGTATCGTTGTTTTCATAGATTTATTTAGTGTACTAAAGATCAGAGGTTGTATTTCGAAAGTATTTTATTTTTTGAGCCAGCATTTGAATCGCTATTAACATCGTTGTAAGAATTATTTGTCGTTTTTATCTTCTTTCAGTGGAAGAAGTAAAAAGAACCTCACTTGTACAATTTTTTCTTACTTCAACTTGAAGTAATTTAATGAATTTCCCATCACTTAAGCCGAATGCTTTTAATAAACAAACTCCGTTTGCTACTGTGGCTTCAGCATTTGTTTTTCATGCTTATCCAATTAAAACCTTCGAATGAAGGTGACTAGAGTATCAGGTCAGTTCTGAGGGCGTTTTTTTGTTTCTATGCCCTCTAAATAATTTTTTACGATGCTAAGAACTGCTAAAGTGCTTTATCCGCTGCGCTAACTTTACGCCCCAGCAACGAGAGCATTTTCACTCCATACCGTGTTCCAAGTTTCCTGTAACCTCCGGCATTAAAATGAAGGTTATCGGCAGCATCTGTACAACCGTTTGAGGAAATGACATGTGCGGTAGGAATTGTCGTTGGGAGCTTTGCAATAATTGCATTCATGCTGGCACATTTTCCTCCCTGTTCAGCATCTACCATTTCACCAACAAGTAAGGGAACTTTTTTAGCCTTCAAGTTGAGGTCTTTCAGTAAATTCTCATAGACGAGTTTTACCTTCTTTGGCCAAGTACTATCGTTCGTATTTGATTCGCCCTGGTGCAGCAATATGCCTTTTATAACCCCATCTTTCTGCGCCAGTTTCGCCATCTCCACCAATCTTTGATACGGATTACCGTTGTATTCTTTCATCATATTTGTCATCCAACCAGGTACTGTAGCAGCGTAAGATTGGTATTTGTCCTTATCGAACAACTCTATTTTACAACCGCCTATGGCGACGTTGATAATGCCAACCCTAACCTTTTTAGAAAGATTTGCAATCATCGTTCTTCCAAAATAATCAGCGGGAGTAAGACCAGTATTGCAACGGCACAACGGTGGGCGTGCTGTGTACCACTTACCCATTTCTCTTCCAAGGTTCAGGCAGTTCACCGCCTCCAGTACCTTAAACCGACTATCTACTGTTGTATCCTGTGGCTCAAACTTAGCATTTCCTTCCATGTTCGACTGGCCGAAAGAGAGGAAGATGTAAAAGTTCGGGTCCTGTGAAAAGCTATTGAAACACGAAAACAGTATGACTGCAAACAGCAGCGATCTTAATTTTACTCTCATATAATTTTTAATAACGTCAGCTATATTTCTCTTGCCGTGTTCACTATTTATAAACTAATGTAATTAACTCATATTCCGAACCCTCCTCACACATTGGAAACTCTATATCTCCCTCCGCCATGCGGAAAAAAATCCAGAAACCGAATCACGGAGAATTATTGGGCTAGTGAACAAAATGTTTCGAATTAAGTAGCCTAAAAGAAACTTACTTGTCCCTTCTTAATCATTCATACTATTTCTATTCCTGACAATGTTCTCGATGCTGATTCAAAACTCTTAAAACCTAACATACTTTGAGTTCGCCATTTTATAAATCGATGATCTCCTTCTACCCTATTATTTAGATACTTACATTGCCTAATTCTTATTCTCTTTAAAACGCCTCGTATTGTAGGTTCTGATTGCTTCCCTGTTCGCGCCACTCTTATCTATGTTAATCACTTTAGGACAGCCATTATTACTGATTGCCTTTAGCAGAAACTTATGTGCTGCAAGCTTATTTCTCCTTTTTGTCAATAGAAAATCTACCGTATCTCCTGCCTTATCAACAGCTCTATACAAAAACATCCACTGACTTTTACCTTAATATAAGTTTCATCCATCCTCCAGCTATTAGTTACAGATTTTTTCCTCTTCCTAAAAACTTCTTCAATTAATGGAGTAAATTTATATACCCATCGTTGTACAGTAGCATGATCTACTGTTACTCCCCTAGTAGATAATAACTCCTCTATATCTCGATAACTTAAGCTAAATCTTAATTTAAAACGGGCTGCCTGTAGGATGATCTCCTTAGAGAAACAATCACCTTGAACATCTTATAAAATTAGTCCTTAAACGTATTGCTTAAGCAGATGAGACAGAACTTAAACTTTTTTCGTTATATCTTCAAATTGATACTAACTTAATCTTTCCAGTGTTAGCATAAGGAACACTTGTTTTTAAGGAAGTATTGTGTGAGATATATCTGTTAAACTAACCTGACTTCATCATAAATAAATGCTCATGAGTGAGAATTTGTTGAAGAATGTACCGTTGTTTTCAAGTTTAGATAATACCACTCTTGAAGAACTTTGGGGCTATTTGAAGAAAGAAATCTATCCTCCCCATCATACCATTTTTTGGATGAACGAGAAGGGAGACCAGCTATATATAATTGCAAGTGGTAGAGTACAAATTTCTTATATTGACGAAGAGGGGCAAGAAATCACTCTAAACATTATAGGTCCCGGATCTTTTTTTGGTGAGCTATCCCTGATAGATAATGGACCGCATGTGGCAACTGCTCGTACTGTAGAAGAGACCGCCCTCTTAACGCTTGATCGTGCTACCTTCTATTCTTATTTAGATAAACATCCCCAATTGTTTCATGTTCTTATGCAGGTGCTAACTACTCGTCTGAGAGACAATACTGATAAAATGCGTGCAGTAGTGGATGTCAATAAACAGTTAGAAGCAAAACGCTCTATTTTTCAAACGTTCGTTGATAACATGGCGAAGTGTTTAACGAGCAGCGCCTTTCTCACCATTTCTGTTGTTTTCATTGTTGCATGGATTGTTGCACAAGTGTATTTATATAAAAGAACATCTCACGCCGCCATTGATTTCCTAGATACACCGCCTACTTTTTTCTTTTTAGGTTTTTTACTTACACTCACTTCTTTTTTGCTTACTGTTCTAATACTTAATAGCCAAAGGAGACTTGCAAAAGAGGAGGAGATCAGGAACAAAATTGAATACCATGTTAACCTGAAAGCACAGGCGGAAGTAATGAAGCTTCAATTAAAAATGGATCAACTTTTAGAGCGTGTCAATAAGTTGCAGGATACAGGCGAGCCGTAAGTAAACCAAAAATTAATGCTACTATTATCAATAAAATCGTTGTGATATTTAAACCTCTCGATTTCGCTACTTCCTTTTGTAAATTATGTATCTCATTTGTCTATGCTCACTTTGTCTTGTTTTTTAACTGATGCTATTTCATTCTTTAAGTTCTCTATTTGCTTACCGTAACAGGCTAAATGCTTCGTAACCTCATTAATTAATTTGCTTTCGAATTTGTAGCTCTGCCTTCATGTTGTTATAATGTAATTAAGATATTGACCTAAAGCTGTTGGAGTAATAAATGATTTATCTGCTATTTTTTGTAATAAAGGAACGTTTTCAGCATGAACCATGTGCAGTAATAAAAGGGGTTGAAAAGCGACAAAGCAACTTCTGCTATTGCGGCAACTGTATAATAAACTTTGAGCCTTCGCCTATTTTAGATTTAGCTGTAATTGTTCCAAAATGTTTTTCGACTATTTTTTTGCAAATTGATAGCCCTAAGCCTGTTCCTTCAAATTGAGACTTTTTGTGCGAGCGATAAAACAAACCGAATATTTTTTCACTATCACTATCATCAAATCCAATCCCATTATCCGCTATGCAGATTTCTAATCGCTTATTATTTGCAGAAGCTGCGGGTTTATCAATAAAAAATGTATGAGTGATTGTTATTTTTGGTGGCTCGCCGTCTTTGGAAAACTTTAGTGCATTTGCAATAAGGTTGTGAAATAGCTGGCTTATTTGCGACCCTACCACAAATGCACTTGGAAGCCCATCTGTTATTATTTCTGCTTGCTTGTTTGCTATGGTTTCAGAAAGTAATTCTTTTACTTCTGACACAAGTTCTTCTAAGTCTGTTTCTCGCTTTTGTTGATTACCTTCTATAAAAGAAAATTGGAGAATCTCATCAATCATTTTTTGCATTCTGCCTGTACTGTCAAAGATTTTGCTTAATGCAGTATAAGATACTTCAGACAGTCTATCTTTTTCAGCATTCAAAACTTTTGAACCGAAGATGGCAATCTTACGCAATGGTTCTTTTAAATCGTGGCTTGCGACTGCTGCAAATTGCTGAAGACTTTCGTTTGACCTTTCGAGCTCAATTGTTTTTTGCCTTAATTCTTCTTCAATACGTTTTATGGTTGTTATATCCTGTACTGTTCCTACCATTTTCGTAGGCTTGCCTTCATCAATAGTTACAACCCCTTTTGACCAAATTATTTTTTCCTTTCCGTTCCTTAAATACCTGTAAACGCACTCGTAATCTCCTGTTCGAAATGATAACTTCATTGCATCTTCAACTTTCTGAAGGTCATCTCTGTGAACATGCTTCATAAATTGTTCAAACTTCTCCATTTCCTCCATTTCAAAAACCTTATAAATTTCAGGAGTATTAGTTGTTGATTTGTTTCCGGAGATATGCCATTCAAAACTTCCTATATGAGCAATGCTTTGTGCTTCTAATAACTGACCTTCTCTTGTTTCAAGTGCCTGTGCAATCTCCTTTTCTGCTGTTATATCAAAGGCTACCCCTATAATGTCTCTTGTTTCGCCGTTCGGTTCTTTTCTTAATACAGTTTCATAGTAGCGTATCCATTTAAAAGTACCATGAACATCTTTTACCCTGCATTCAAAAGAACATGTTGTACCCTCACTTTTAAAATATTCTTTACGGCAGTCAAATGTTTTTGCCCAATCCTCCGGGTGAGTAATAGACTGATAAAAGTTATCGCTCAATCCCTTCATTACATCACTTGTATAACCTAAAATGTCCTTTAACTTATCATTGGAGAATGTTTGAATTTTATCAAACACGTCATACACATAAATAAAGCCGGGAAGTGCATTAGAAAGTTTTGACCTGAACTCTTCTTCTTCCTGCAACTGGTCTTTTAAGATAGAGATATAAGTATTAGCTGCTGTGGTAGTAGAGGCTAATAGAAAGTCATCAATTTCGGCAAGTAATTTTTGTATTTTAAACCAATCGTTGTAGAACTTGAAAGCATAGTTTTTTAGAGACTTTCCTCGTACATGGTTTAATAGCGTAATATCCTCTGCCACTATATCATTTCTTCCTACTACTTCCAATTGATTAGAGAGCCATCGTTGAGTGGAGGTATTGATTTGTTCGGCTGCTTTATTGTCGATTAAAAACCCTAGTATTTCTTTAAGAGATGTTGAGGAAATTTCTATTAATTGTTCGTCCGTAAAATGACTTAAATGTTTTAGGAGCGGTACGTTATACTCCCTTGCCAATTGTAGTTGTTCAACCGTGAAATCGTAGACATGGGCATCTAAGATGAACTTCGCTAATGAAGGCAAATGCTGATATACAGAAACTCCAGGAGTTGGATTTGTCATTGGCAAGCTATCAGATAAAAAAAGGTTAAGAACAACAAAAAAAAATACCTAAGTTATTGCACAAATAGATGCGGCACTTATAAAGCTTTTTAGATGTATTAATATTTTTAATTTTTAAAGCTATTCTTCAGGAAAAGTTTAGGAAAAAAGCCGATGCAGGGCCAAAAAGGTAAACACTGTAAATAATAAGTAGGCCGCCAGGCTGAATGGAACAACTAATGCAAGTACCTAACAGCCTTTTGAACTGCTGTAATGTGATGGAGGGCATACAACACCATTGGTAGTAGAAGCAGAAAGATAAATACTAAAGCCGGAAGAACGCTGATGAGTTGAGACGCTGATAGAAGGAGGAATTGTCTAGCCTTTAAACATCAATCTCCATTTCCAACAATGCATAGCTGAGGGTTTTGCCATGTGTATCCATAACAAGTGATGTAGTTACCCCACCTGAAAGAGCCCGCTGACAAACAAACTGAAAGGCAGCAATATTCGGAAGATCGTAGCGGATAATTTCTCCCTGAACAATTTCTTTTAAATGCTCTTTTACCTTTTCTGCTGTAGCTTCCCTGTGCAGCAGTTCAAAATCTTTTTCATCATAAGGGATTAACGATAAAGTAAGAGTGTTTCCCTTGTCGCCGGCACGGCTGTGCGCTATCTCGTAGAGTTTTTGTTTCATGTTGTTTTTACCGTTACGGTTGCTTTAATTAGATCACGATCAATCAGCGTGGATACAATACCAACCACTTCGTTCACGTATTTTCGAACACCGCCACCTCCTGCAGGCCCGTTTGTATACAGGGCTTCCACTTCTTCACCAACCAATGATCCTTCTGCTGCTGTTGCCGCCTTGCCTGCGACACGCAATCGCACTTCATAAGGAAGGCTATTTTTTCCAAGTGAAGGAGGATGCACAGAAGTGCAACCAATATAATCAGTACGCAAGTCTGGAAATTTAGCTTGCATTCGTTTCCGTATCGTTTCCCCCGCAAGTTGTGCTCGTTCCAATGCGTGCATTCCGGCGTAAGAAATTTCTCCTTCGCCAACAAACCCCGCTTTGTAACCCACACTTACTTTTAGCGTAGCCGGTTTAAGTTTACCACCTCCACCATACACACTAACACAATCAATGCCTTCCTGCTTAAGGGAGACAGTTGTAAAATCAGCTATAATATCAGGAGTAATGTATTGATGCGGATTGGTGACTTCATATAACAACTGCTCTTTAGCAGTTGCTAGATTGATAATGCCGCCGGTGCCTTGTACTTTGCTGATTTGGGCAATGCAATTAGCAGTCACATCTACAAAGGGATGACCCAAACTATCCATGGCATCAACAGGCTTTTTAATAGGGTCGGCAAAGTAGCCGCCTGTGATTTGCCCGGCGCATTCCATCAGGTGCCCAATGATCGTTGCTTTTCCAATCATTTCTGTATCGTCTAATGACCAGCCAAATTCATGCACCAGTGGTGCAACTACCAAAGATGGATCTGCCACTCTACCAGTAATGATGATATCAGCACCTTTTTTCAGGGCAGGCAAAATTGCATCTGCACCTAAATAGGCATTGGCCGAAAGCATCTCACCAGATTGTGACAAAGGCTTGCCCGTTTCCATAGCTGTTTCTTCTCCATCGAGGATATGCAATACATCATCGCCTGTTACTGCTGCCACTTTCACCGATAATCCTAATTGTTGTGCTATCTCAATAATCTTGTCTGCTGCTGCGATCGGATTGGCAGCACCCATGTTAGTTAGCAGCTTTACGTGGTGTTTTTTCAATAAAGGCAACAAAAGTTGCATCCTTCTTTCTAAAAGCGGGTCATAGCCTTTTGTTGGATCAACCGCTTTGCGCTTTTGAGCCAGACCTATCGTTCGTTCTGCCAAACATTCAAGGACTAAATAATCGAGATTTCCTTTTTCAACCAGAATGGCAGCAGGCTCAATTCTATCACCTGAAAATCCTGCGCCGCAACCTATTCTTATTTTCTCTTTCATATGTGTATAGAACCGGTTAAGAGTGCAATAATTGTCATTACAATAGTTGTTCCCCATGCCCATTTAAAAATAAACTTCTGGTGCTCACCTAATTCAACTTCAGCCAATCCTATTAACAAAAAAGTAGACGCTGTAAGCGGACTTAAAGGAAATCCTACTGTCATTTGCCCTAATAAAGAAGCCCTGCCAATCTCAAGCGGATCAACTCCTAGCTGGGCACAGGTATGACTAAGAACAGGGACTACGCCAAAATAGTAGGCATCGGGCGTAAAGAGTATGCTTGCAGGCATACTGATAATAGCCGTAAGAACAGGTATGGTGGATGCATGTTGTTTGGGAATAAGATTAACTAAACCTGAAGCCATCGCTTCTATCATTTTAGATTCTGTAAGAATACCTGAATAAATGCCGGCAGCAAAGATCAAACTGGAGACCATAAATATGTTGGCCCCATGAGCTTTCATTATCTTTTGTTGATCTGGTAGTTTGCTGTAATTAATGATGAGTGCAATGACGCTTGCAATAATGAATAAGACAGGTGCAGGAACAATTCCCTTTAATAAAGCGGTAATGAGTAAAATGGTTAAGATTGCATTGATGAGAATTAATTTAGGTCTCCGCAAAGTTCTTTGTGCTTGGGTTAAATTTTCGTTGTGCTCATAATCAAACTGCACGATACCAATTCTTTTTCTTTCTCTCTTTCCAAAAATGTATGCAACAAATAATACCCATACAATACCGCCCAGCATCGCGGGAATATTGGGATTGAACATGTGCACTGCGTCCGTATTTAACGTTGACATTGCCCTTACTGATGTACCTGACCATGGTACCAGGTGCATGGGCCCGACACTCAATGCTACAATGCCTGCCAGTATCAATCTATTAATGCCTAATTTTTTATAAATGGGAAAAAAAGCAGAAAGCACAATCATAAAAGTTGCAGTGCCGTCACCATCTAAATGAACAAGCATGGTAAGTATAGCTGTACCTACAATAACTTTTAGCGGATCTCCTTTTACCGAACGCACAATCAAAGCAATCACAGGATCAAACAAACCCGCATCCAGCATGACGGAAAAAAATAAGACCGCAAACATCAACAGAATTCCTGTGGGGGCAACTTGCTTTATACCTGCTAAGGCCATGGTGCCTATTTCTTTGTAACCAAAACCTGCAATCAAAGCAATAATAACAGGCACTAAAACCAAAGCGGTGATTACAGACAAACGCTTTGTGATAATAAGCACCAGGAAAATAATGATAGTAGCGACACCGTAAATTGCAAGCATAAAGCAGGAAGTTAGTTGAATGCTCAGCGGTATTCTTTAAAAACCTTTCAGAAGAATAAAACACTTTAGCACAGCCAATTTAAAAGATATTTTCGAGTGCGTGAGGCCTAGGCGGACAATTATAAAGCAGGCTATTCAAACTGCAAATAATCATTAAAAAAGGGAAGCATCTCATTCAGCACCCGTCCATCTGTTGTCCATATCTTACTTACATGCGTGCCTATATACTCTTCGGCATAATGCTCTATTCCATGGTTCTCTAATTCCTGGCTGAACATTCCACATTGCATCGGAAAGCGTGGCGAGTCATTTCTACCCCAATCAAGTTTTATGGCTTTTAATTTTTTTAGGTTGGAAGCATATTGGTTTAACATGTATACCGGCATATTTGCTCTCCATTTTTCATATACTGCAGTATCTACAACAAGGCTGTCCCCGATATAATTAAAAGGAAGATCAATGTAAAATGGTGGTTTATTGGGATTGGGTGACCATGCTCTTGCACACGCTGCAATTACTTTCGGATAATAGGTTTTGTCCAACTCTTCTTTCGTTTTAATGGAAGCGAGTTGTTTATATGAATCGCTATTAGGACCAAATTCTTTTACAAAAGCAAGCAATCCAGGACTCATGGCATAGACGCAACTAAATACATCGGGATGCAACATGGCAATTTTTAAGGCGCCATAGCCACCCATTGAATGACCACCAATGCCACGTGCATTGCGGTTTGCAATAGTTCTGAAGTTTTTATCAACGTAACCAACAAGTTCCTTTGCCTCGAAGTCGCTCCAGTTGCCGATTAGCGTCGAATTGCTGTAAAAACTTCCTCCAAAGAGTGTATAGTTATCTGCAATAACAAATATGTACTGGCCGATCTTGTTTTTTGCAATGCCTCTATCAAGAATGCTTTTCATGACAGGTGCAATGCTATCAGTGCCGCTAAATCCATGCAGGTAATAAATAACGGGATAACGTTTTTTCGATTGTTCGTAACCAGGCGGCAGATACACTGAGATTTTCCTGTTCGAATTTTCTCCGCCGGTATTTTTTAAATAAATGGAGTTTAGAATTTTCGTAACTACAGTGCCTGAGATAACTTGGCTATGAGCATTATTGATAAATGCAATAAAACTAAGCAGAACTATGATTCGTTTGAAATTGGGCAAAAGCTTGTTTAGGCAGTATAGACTTTTTTTCATCTTTTTGTTTTCCCGTTTTATTTAGTGGTGCTTCTATAAAAGGCTAATCTAATTTTAAATTGATATTTTTCTAACCCTCGCGGATTAAGTTCTAAGATCGAAAGTATTGCGTGTTCCAATTATATCTTACGTCATAATCGCATTATGCAACCGCTTCCCAGTTTAATAGTAAAGATTTGGTTTTCGAAGTAGTTGCTGTCATTATATGCTCTATTTCCTTGTCCGGGTAAATATTCATTTATTATAACCTCATAAGGCTGGCTCCTCCGTACGTGCCCTTCGTCTTATCACTTTCCGGGTTCCGGCTTAAGAAATTTGTTAACGTTTAGCCAGTGAATGAAGGCATCAAACCATCGATTACTGGTTCGGTCAGGATTGCCAAGCCCAAAACCATGACCGCCGTTCTGGTAGAGGTGAAACTCAACAGGTCTGCCTGCTTTGAACCACGAATCTATCACGCCGAACTGACCCCTGAATAGAAAATCATCAGAGGCTATAACATTAAACATCGGCGGGGCGTTCTTAGGCACCTCCACCGGGCCCATACCGCCGTAAATCGGCCCAATAAAAGCTAGTTTCATAGTATTGGAATGGAGTGTTGAATGCATTGTAAGTCCTGCCCCCGCCGAGAAACCAATCATACCAATTCTGCTTGTATCAACACCCCACTCCTTCGCCCTTTTGAGGATTAGCGCATAAGCTGCTTCGGCGTCTTCGAGTTGATTAGACAGATCTGGTTGCGAGGGCCGAGTGGTGGTGGTGGTTGCACTTGGCGAAGTGTTAGCAGAAGCAGCTGGAGCTGGGCGAGGTTGACTCATTGATGCCTTGAAGTCTTCAAGTGATTCCGGAGTTGGATAAAGCCGGTACTTTAGTACAAAGGCAGCTATTCCTTTCTCCGCAAGTGCTGTTGCAACGTCCCAACCTTCATTACCGATCGAGAGCCACCTGTAGCCACCGCCTGGTGCCACTATTACAGCTGCGCCATTCGCTTTGCCAGGTGCCGGCAAGAAGGGGGTTAGAGTTGCACTAGAGATGTTACGGGCCATCGGGCCACCCCACTGCCGAAACCAGGTCTCAGGGGCTTTTTGGCCATCCACACTTCCGGTATTAAGTGGAATTGCATTCGGCTCAGCAGGGGCTTTAAGTGGATAAATCGTACCATCTTGCGCTATTGCCGATACGGTAGAAAGCAGTAAGAAGGCCAAAAGGTAGGTTTTACCTTGTTTTATTATATTAGAAGTCATAAGAACACGATTTATAAATAAGTAGAATATTTATGCTGTTTA
Source organism: Segetibacter aerophilus (assembly GCF_007991655.1). Lineage (GTDB taxonomy): Bacteria > Bacteroidota > Bacteroidia > Chitinophagales > Chitinophagaceae > Segetibacter > Segetibacter aerophilus. The sequence continues at coordinate 72,317 of NZ_BJYT01000017.1, read as the reverse complement.
CCAATTTGTTTAGTTCATTCAGGATTAAAAGTAGGCCAATTTGACGTGCAACTTTACTTGATATTTAATCGTGTCGATATCGATTATTACTTGTAGGTAGGGTAATTTTAAATTATGAAGTTGGGAGGATCATTTATTTTCCTGGGAATTAGTACCAGGTATAATAATAAAAAATAGTCGACAAAATCCCTTGTGATGCCTTAGTTTAAGTTCTTTCAGTAAGCTTTTTCTTTTTATGGAAAAGTTTAAAAAAAAGTTGTTGGTGGAGTTGCTATATCGGTGATTAAATCGGGAAAACAAGCTATTTAAGAAGGCAAAGTAAGCCGGATGCTACTTCGGAAGTATCACCGGTGTTTGCCTCGTCCTTACGCTCGTTTGATGTTTAACTTTCTTACAAGTTCTTCTGATATGGTATCTGCATAAGTTCCAAAACCGTTTACTAAAGTCCCTTTGATTTTTCCATTTCTTGAGGATATCGCATAGACAATTGTTTCATCCCCGGGGTCGGTTTCACCTTCAAACCTATACACTTCATTAATATTAAATTGTTCCGGATTGAGAGTTATTTGTCTGTCTCCGCATATCAAACAATCTGTCTTTATATTTAAAGTATCGATATAGCCTCTCTTGTTTAAATCGGCTATTGCTTCGGTGACGGTATCGTACGTATACATTACAAGTTGAATTTTATTGATTATAGGCAGCGGGCCGGCGGCCACTAGTAGTTTGTTATTCATTATGAAAGTCCTGTAAGGTTTTACAGTCCCTCCAAACCGGAAGAATGGGCGTCTAAAGCAGCAGTTCGACCCGATATAAGTGCGGCTGTGTTGACTGTCTTATCTCTGTTGCTGTGGAGCTGATAAGTTTATCTCCAAGGTATCTTGAGTATCCTATCCCCTTTATTAGTTTGGTGTAAACCGGCGCGCATTTTTGTTACAAGTCGGTCCTCTCTTTTTCAACATCCTGTATTCTTTTCAGTAGGATTGCAGAAGCAATGGAACTCAGAATCAATTTATCATCTGCGTTTAACTTGTTGTGAAGCCAAATGCTGTTTTCAAGAATATCAATCAAAGCTATCGGCTCATTTTCTATTAAAAGTTCGTAGCCTGATAATAGCTTTCCGCCAAACACCCTTACATCTCTACTATCTTTAGTGGAAACATTCTCAACTCTCAAAGGCCTGATAGCAATAGATTGTTCTCCGTTTGTGGCATATCCCTCTTCCTCTACATATGGTTGCCCAAATACTTTTCTATTTGTATCCTTGTTGATATCGTAGGTATTAATCAGGACCAGTGACCAGGGGGCGTTGTTTTTTGAAGTAAGTGGGATAATGCCGGCGGTGAAAGCGTACTCATACTTTTTCGTTTTGCTTACACTTCCTATGTAAGGATTGTTGCTTTTATATACTAATTGCTTTTCTGAAAACTTTTCAGTTGCATATACCTCGGCAGCAGCATCTCCATTTTCGATTGTATACTGAAAGTTGTTCCGTTGCTTCAAGCTCTTGTTATCAATATCAATGTGTAAGACTTTCAATAACGCTTCTTCCGGCCTTATTCTAAACTTTGTGTATTGAAACGATCCCGAAAAGTCCCAGCCTCTCTTAACCCGCGATGTTTCATAGCTGCCAAAGGTTAACTTCTGGTTTATCATCCAACCATTAAGCCCTCGTACCGGCATCCTGGTCGCCTCTCTACTAAACTTTTCCGGTACGGACACTTTCATCGTTGTGCACGAGCTGAGCACTACTAGTGCTGCAATTAATTTATATAGTTTCATAATACTGACTTTTAAAAATTAAATTCTAAGTAGTTATACCTCAATTGTCATTCCTTTCGTGTGACTCAGCATGGCCGACGAAAGAAGAGCAGCGGGCGTGGGCGGTTAGCATCTTGTAATAGAGTTATGGCTACAGTCCAGTTATTCTTAAACATTGTTATTAGTTTTTTCAGGTTGATCTAAATTTTTAATTGGTTTTGTTTCATTAGGACGTGAATGAAAACAATCAGCCTCGACTTAAAAGATTAACGCATCCTCCTCGGTAAACGATCGGTGGAAGTAAGGTTTTGAGGATTTGTCTGTTATAATAAAAGCATCAATGGAGTACTTGCCTGCACCAGTTATCATTAAACTAACAGCAAGCGCAAACATCAATATAAAATATTCTATCCCTTCACCTTTTTGTGTACCATACCAGTTCATAAAAAAGCCGTTTTCCCAATGAACAGATTGAACGATGGCAAGTGTTAAGATGGCAATGGCAAAACTAGAGACACGTGTTACAAAGCCGAGAATTATTGAAAGCGATCCAAAGAATTCAATAATAATCACAAGGAAGCCAATGATCCACGGGAGTTCCATATTGCCTGTAAAAAAGCCCATTGTCATTTTAAAACCTGGCCCATCGAACCAGCCTAAAAGTTTTTGTGCACCATGTGCAAACATTACACTTCCTAATGCCAACCGGCCAAGGGTTGCTGCCCAGTTATTGCTGTTTGTGTTAAAGATTATCTTTTTCATTTTGCTTAATTTTTATTGGTTAAAGTTTTAGTTGTTGTAAATAAATTTTTCATTGATGATCTTACCATCTTTCCATTCCTGGATGGCCACCTGCGTGTAGTTTTTTATACCCCATTCTTTATGCGTGTAATCATAATTCCAGACAGCAAAAGAGATGTTATCACCAACTCCAATACCTTTTACTTCAGCGCCCCTAAACTCTGTTATGTTGTTTAAGAATTCAATTTCACGCTGCCTGTTTGCTTCCTTTGACACAGTGGGAGGAAGATTGTTTTCCTGCATGGAAACATCATCGTGATAATACTTATCAAATGCTTCCAATAAGTGACCTGCTAATACCATGTTGTTTAACTCTTGTAGTGAGTTTTCAATTTGTACTCTGTTCATAGTTGTAGATTTTTATGTTTTTAAATTTTAAAGTGACATCAAGAATGCGTTTTGCGAAGAGCTCTGTTGTTAGTATATCTCCCGGATGCGGAGGGTTTAATTCTCTTGCATTGTCAGATTGTATCATTAATCCTAAATAGCTACCATGTCGGTTTTGTCCTTCGGTTTGTTCGTTGCTACAATAGCGAGGCATAATACCCTGGCTAATCCATTGCATGCTGTGTTGTGCAGCGAATAAGGCAAGAGAAATAAGTGTATTTAATTTATCACCGCATCTTGAAGATGATACAGTGAAAGCAGCCGCCAACTTGTCCTTCCAAACCTGGCTGTACCAAAATCCTCCTGTCAATTCCATAAACTGCTTGAAGCCTGCCGAGATGTCACCAAAGTAAGTAGGGCAGCCAAAAACAATAGTATCTGACTCATGAAGTAGATCAAACTGCTCTTTTACTTCATCAACGTTTATTAAATGAACCCGTGAGAATTCTGACTGAAGGTTTTCTGCAAGAATTTCGGCGATTTGTTTTGTATGTCCTTGTCCTGTATGATATACTACCGATATAATTACTTGTTGCATTGCCAATCATTTTTACAATACAAATTTCGCTTTCAACCATGCCCCGGTACAATCACTTTAGATAAGTAATTACATTAACCTATGTTAACTATTCTCGTGCATTAAGAAGGATTCAATAAAAAATGCAATAGACTTTAGTTCTATTGCATTGAAGTGTATAACAGTAATAACTGTTGCTAATGAGAACACTATTTTTGTAACAATCCGAAGTACAACAATCAACATCCTTGTGTCACCTTGTACGGAAGTTCTTTTTCATCTCTTCGAGGGAGGGAGGGAGAAGAATTATTAGATATAAACTACGCTGAACTCCTTAAAGAGCCACTCTTAAAGCAATATATAATGTGAAAGCGGAAACGACTGTTGTTAATCAAGTTTAAAACCTTTTCATATTAAGTTCTGATTTTAAAAATTAGTAAAGAATTTACAAGAGCCCAAACCTGTTATTTATCGGCTCACCACCTTTTTTCTGGAAACGCTTTGGCTTCTGATCCTGCTTAGGCTTTGAGGCGTAATACCTAAGAAAGATGCTATTTGATGATTTGGAACCCGTTGTTCTATGTCCGGATACTTATCTACAAATTCCTGGTAACGATCAGGAGCAGGCTTACTTAAACTGGAATATATCCTTTCAACGGAAGCGACATAAGCTTTTTGAATCAGTATCCTAAAAAAACGTTCAAGCTTTGGCACTTTATCGTACATTTTTTCCATTTCAGTTCTTGGTATTTGAAGTACTTCGGTGTCTTCAAGACAATCTATGTTATAGCGGGTTGGACTGTTGGTAAAAAAGCTATGCAAATCGCCCACCCACCACGTCTCCAACCCAAACTGAACGACGTGTTCCTGACCGGTATCATCAACTTCATATGTCCTCGTACAACCTTTGACTATAAAAGTTTCGTGGCGAGACACTTCGCCTTGCTGAAGAATATACTGGTGCTTGCGGTACTTCTTATGTTTAAACAACAATTTACACTCCTCAAAGTCCTCTTTAGACAGTGACACGTATTTGTTGAAGTGGTTATACAGTATATCGTACATATAGGCAGGTTGAGATTTATACAAACAATAGTTGTAATACTAAGATGTAAAAATAAATTTATACCTGCAAGAAGGGAAGCTATATGATGCGAGTTTTCAATTACAAACATAATTCGCCTCAAGGGCGTTCTCTATAGGTTATTTCAATATCTTGCTGATCCGTTATATGTTTCCTCAAGCTATTTGAGCAGCTTACTCACCCCAACACATACAAGATAAACTGAGTGAAAAGGCAAAGGAAAAATTTTCTACTACCAACTTAACAGTTTGAGAAATTGCGTACAATTTAGGCTTTGAACATCCTCATTCATCTAACAAGTTTTTCAAAACCAAGACAAAGTTTTCGCCGTTGGAGTTTAGACGGTCTTTCAGTTGATACCGTCTTACGTGCTCAAATAACTTAAAAATAACAGTGAAAGACGTCTTTGTCTAATGTAATTTTCAGCATTAATTATGAAGAAGCACTTGACAATATTTATTATTTTATGCTTGTTATTATGTCTTTCCGTAATCGAGGCATGTAAGAAAACAGCTGTGTCTAATAGCAGCCCTACCCCTCTTGAATTTAAAGTGCCTTACGGCTGGCCTGCTCCTGTATATAATTTTGAAAAAAATCCCCTTACGCAAGAAGGTGTTGATTTGGGCAGAAGATTATTTTATGATGGAAGGTTGAGTAAGGACGGCGGCTTTCCGTGTGCAAGTTGCCATCAACAAATAGCTGCTTTTGGAACCTATGACCACAACCTTAGTCATGGTTATAACTATTCCCACACATTACGAAATGCACCACCGCTGCAGAACTTGGCATGGCAGAAACTCTTCGGATGGGATGGAGCTGCTCTGAGCATAGAACAGCAATGTTTGAAGCACATAAATAGCGTCATAGAAATGGGTGATACTGTTGAGAATGTATTGAACAGGTTAAGGCTTGATAATAGCTACCCTACATATTTTAAAGCTGCTTTCGGAGATGAAACAATTAATGCTGATCGTATGACTGCTGCTTTGACGCAGTTTGTGTTAACAATGGTGAGCAGCAATAGCCGATACGATAAAGTAATGCGTGGAGAAGCTACTTTCACTCTGCCTGAACAGACCGGTTATGATATTTTTAAAGTAAAATGCGCAAGTTGCCATACCGAACCTCTGTTCACCGACAATAGTTTTCGGAACACAGGAATACCTGTCGACCCTTTTGCAAATGATTTTGGCAGATTTATGGTGACCTCAAATTCTGCAGATATATCAAAATTTAAGGTGCCCTCGCTGAGGAATACACAAAAAACTTTTCCTTATGGTCACGATGGAAGATTTTTCTTTCTTGACAATGTCCTAGAGCACTATCGCAGTGGCATAAAAGACCCGGCTGCAGACCCAATTGTTAGAAACGGAATTTCTCTATCAAATTATGAAATCGGGCAGCTAAAAGCTTTTCTTTATTCTCTAACAGATACTGGATTTATAAATAACAGGCATTTTGGTGAATTTTAGATCCACCTAGTTATTTTTAGTAACCAACCTTTTTTGTGTTACTATCGTATTACTTATTTTTAATATTTTTACTATCAATGTTAAATACACCATTTTGTCTTTTATCGAAAATAGCAAAAGGCTGCTTCTTACGTTAAAAGCAAGGGGGGATTTAAAATAGACGTTGTGTGTAAAGTAATATAACAAAGCAAGGACTTCAACTTCTTTGCCTACCAATGCAAGGCCCGCTATTTTTTAGAACATCCTACTACCAGCTTTATATATGAGGATTTTACTTATCATTACAACATTACTTATTGCCTACGGTGTTGCAGCACAGGAACTGTTTGTTTTCGCGGAATCGGCAAGTAGCCGGTCGGCTAAATCAGTTGCTTTGAATGTTACTGCCAAACTCCCTGATAATAAGGATAATACTTACTACAGTAACCGGTATGTTCCTAAAGTAATTGTTGGCGTTGATAAGAAGCTAATGATAGATGCAAGTGCGTCCTTCTCTAATTACTACCGGCTCGACCGGCTTCAATTTGACGGAGCAAAAATTTATGGAAAATACCGCTTCTTATCCGTGGATGACGTACATAAACATTTTAGAATGGCTGCATTTGCTGAAGGAGGATTTTCAAATCATTCATACCTCTATGAAGAAATGACTTTGGAAGGCGATAATGATGGTATAAAGGCTGGTTTAATAGCTACGCAGCTCTTTAATAAGTTTGCTTTATCTGCTACAACTTCTTATACAAAGATCTTTGTTGAAGATGCAGCTACACATCATGACGTACTAAATCACTCTACCCAAATGGTAAGCTATTCTTTGTCCGCGGGATACCTCTTACTACCAAAGGAGTACACGAACTATAAACAAATAAATCTAAACTTATACCTTGAATTGTTGGGAGATAAATGCCTGGACAACGACCGTTATCTTATTGACCTTGCTCCTGCTTTACAATTGATATTTAATAGTAAAACCAAGTTAAATATAGGGGCTCGCTTCCAATTAGAAAGCAATATGCTTAGAGTCGGTCAAAGAACTATTCAGGTAGGTTTAGAAAGAACAATATTAAATGTTTGGAAATAAGGTCTTAATAACCTTCATACCTTTATCGGAAAAATAGAGCTTGAAACAGGGAATAATTTTCGTGTTAATTTTTGCCCTACTAGCAGGTTGTGACAAAAGCGAGGTAGCAAAGGAAACGGAGGCGCTACCTGTAACCAGTATAATAACAAGCGGCAATTGGATAATGACTTATACAGAAAATGGAGGTCAAGTTGATGTAGGCAGTTGTGTTAGTACTTTTAGTAGAGATGGTAAATTTGTTCTCAACAAAAACGGGACGAATTTCGATGGAACCTGGAATGAAGTAAAAAATGAAAATTTGCACACGTTCAAATTGAATGTACTTTCTTCCGACACCAGCCTTTTAAAAACTAACGGAATATGGCAAGTAGTAATTGCAACCAGTACTCATATTGACATTACAGATCCTGACGAAGGCAAAAGGCGTACTGTCCACTTTAACAGATAGTGATTATGACACAAAAAAATCTTTGTCCAATAACTTAAATATGAGACGCTTCGATTGAAACCTTTTGCGACCATATTTCTATTACTAATTGTGCTTTTACAAACTTTTAGCTCATTTGTAATACGAGCTGATTATTTCCTCAATAAAAGCTATATCACTAAGGTTCTTTGTATAAATAAAGAGAAGCCAAAGATGCATTGTAATGGTAAATGTTACCTTGCGAAGCAGTTAAAAGAACAGGGACAACAAGAGCAACAACTACCTTCACATAAAAGGGAAAAGTTTGAAGTGCAGGCTTTTTTTCTTCCAGAACAATTAACCTTTACTCCTACTAATTTCTGTAACGCAGTTAATTATTGTGATAAGGATGATACAATAAAAGCTGTATTCCTTTGTTCTGTCTTCCACCCACCTACTGTTTAAAGCATTTTCTTCAACATACAATATCGTCTTCGTATTCTACGGAAGACAACTTTATTATGCTTTAAATTCTAAAATATGAATAAGCCATTGTGCTTAGCAGCAATGCTGTTTATGGCAATTAACTCCCTGTATTCGCAGGTAGCCATAAGAGGAAAAGTAATTGATGCAACAACAAATCAACCAATCCAAGGCGTTACTGTAGCAACTTTAAATAACCAATCAAATACTACCACCGACAAGAACGGAAACTTTACATTAAATAAGGCCTTTAACGCGGACAGTCTTACAGTTACATCAGTAGGCTATACTTCGAAAAGGTTGATCGCAAATACTTCTGAACTGTTTATTTTATTATCACCTTCATTTGCCAACCTTAACGAGGTAGTAGTTTCAGGAAGTAGGGAAATACAGAAGCGGACAGAAGTGCCCGTAGCTATCAACATTATATCAAAAGCAACAATAAACGACACCAAAGCTACAAGGCTTGATATGCTAATTAACAAAGTGCCTGGTGTATACATGGTCGATTTAGGTAATGAGCAACATGAAATGTCTGTCCGGCAACCTTTGGGCACCAAAAACCTGTTTCTTTATTTAGAAGACGGTATTCCAATAAGAACAACCGGCGATTTTAATCACAATGCACTCATAGAAATTAACCAGGCATCAATGGAAAGAATAGAAGTGATAAAAGGCCCTGCATCGTCGTTGTACGGCAGCGAAGCGGTGGGAGGAGCAATTAATTTTATTACTCAATCACCTTCACCATTTCTAACAGGAAAAGTTCAGGCGGAGATAGGCAGCCGAGGTTACAAGCGTACAGATTTTAGTGCAAGTAACACTTACAACAAGGTCGGTATGTTTATAGGTGGGTATTATGCTAATCAAAACCAGCCTGACCAGGAGCACAACGACTTTAAAAAAACAGCTTTAACGGGACGTGCAGATTACAGCTTTACCGATAAAGCCAAACTCTCTACAGTTGCTGACTACATTGCTTACAAAACAGACCAGAAAGGCGGCTTAGACAGTTCCCACTTTTACAACAAAGACTACGTTAGTTTTTACAGGTTTACCTATCGTAAAGTGGATGCATTCAGATTAAGAAGCACATTAACTAAAGACTGGAGCGATAACAACAAAACAAGTCTTACCGTTTTCTATCGCAATACAACCATTGGTCAAAATCCTTTTTACTCAATTAGCAATATTGCAACAAATTCATTAAAAGCTAAAGGGCAGATTAACGAAGACGGTTTTAAAAGCTATGGTTCAGTATTACAACATACAACTAAACTGAAGTCAATAAATGCAAAGTTTATTTCAGGGGTTAGTATTGATTTCAGTCCTGCTACTTATAAAGCAGAGTTTATAGATATTGACAGAGATGCAAACAGAGTTTATTACAACTACACAGTTAAAGACAGCCTTTTGACAAACTACCATGTTAACCTGCTTAATACTGCCGTCTACACGCAGTTTGAATACAAGCCAACTGACAAACTGAAGTTAGTTGCGGCTGCACGTTACGACCGGTTAGATTATAAGTTCGACAACCATCTACCACCAAGTGCATTTACAGGGGCTCCTGATGCTACAGACCATTTTGACCATTTTACACCTAAGTTGGGAATTACTTATGACTTTGGCAAGAACAAAGGAGCATACATTAATTACAGTGTCGGCTTTGCCCCACCAAACATTACAGACCTGTACACAGGTGTAAAAGTGCCTGTGTTAAAAGCATCCTCATACAATAACTACGAAGTGGGTGGATGGGTTTCTTTTGCAGCAAATAAAGGCTATGCAGAACTGTCATTATACAATTTAGATGGAGAAAATGAGATTGTAAGTACGAGGCTTGCTGATGGTTCTTATCAAAATCAAAATGCAGGAAGAACAAGCCATACAGGTGTTGAAGCAATCGTTAAGTATGCTCCTGCAGAAGACCTTAATATTCGGCTTGCAGGCTCTTATGCAAGACACAAGTATCTTGATTACATAGAACAAGGCAAAAATTATTCGGGAAATAAGATGGCTCAAGCTCCGCCTTTCATTTATAATGGAGAAATCACTTATAAGCCACATTATTTTGAAGGCTTTAGACTCGCTATCGAGATGCAGGGAATGAATAAATACTTTACCAACCCACAAAATACAGCTACCTACAACGGCTTTACTGCTTTCAATGCGAGAGCGGGTTACAGCATCAAAGGTTTTGAATTTTGGACAAACTGCATAAATCTTACCGATAAGGTTTTTGCTACAGTGGTAGAGAAAAGTGCCTTCGGTACTTCTTACCGCCCCGGGCAATTAAGAACCATTAATGTAGGCATTGCTTATAATTTTAGAAATCAATAATAGATGTAAGGAGGCGGTTTAACTACCGACCTTTTTTAAAACAACCACATGCAAAAAGCATCACTATTATTATTATTAGTTGCAACAATCTTTACATATTCCTGTAAAACGGAAGACAAAAAAGCAACTATCATGGCATCTAATGAAACAATTATAGACACAGCAGCAGGGTCGTGCCCCTACTTAACTAAAGACAGTAAAGACAGGGTGGTATTAAGCTGGATAAAAAAAGTAAATCCCGTGACTTCTGTTTTCTGTTATGCCATATCTCAAGATGAGGGAAAGACATTTGGTAAGGCCGTAGAAATACCAGGGAGTACAAATGTTCATCCGCAGGGAGAAAATATGCCAAAAGTGATTGTCAAGCCTTCAGGTGAAATCATTGCTACCTGGGGTGCAGCCAACCCCAATCCTATAAATCAATACTCGGGTTTGGTCTATTATAGCCAGTCGTTTGATGGTGGTAGAACATGGACAAAACCAAAGAGTTTAACAGTAGATACAGCAAGTTTTGACCAGCGGTATTTTGATATGGCATTGTTGCCAAATGGTGAAGCAGGCATTACCTGGTTAGATAACCGGAAGCATTGGAAAGGGGAAGGTTCCGGATTATATTATGCTATCACAAATGGTAAGAATGGCTTTCAGAATGAGCGGTTAATAAGTGGACCTTGTTGCCAGTGTTGCAGAACAGATTTGTTTGTTGATAAAAATAAAGACATTCATGTTTTGTACAGGGCAATTATCAACGACAGCATTCGTGACATGGTGCATATTGTTTCAATGGATGACGGCAGAACTTTCACCGCACCAAAAAGAATAAGTCAGGACAATTGGGTAATAAGTGGCTGCCCTCATACTGGTCCTGCAATGGCAGAAAATGAATTGGGAATACACTTCACATGGTTCACCGGTGGAGCGGGCTCAGGCATCTATTATAACAATTCAAAGGATAATGGGAAGACATTTACCAGCAGGGATAGTGTAAGTGGTAAAGCGGCAAAACATTGTCAGATTGCATCACTTCCAAACGATAATATTTTGATTGTATGGAATGAAAGTTTTCCAAATGGAAATAAGTTTAGCAGCAGAATAGGCATTGAACAAAGAGATGCAAACGGCAAGACAACAACAAAAAGCTATATCACTTCCCAAACAAGCAATTCATCTTTTCCGGTTATTTACCCAATTAATGCAAATAAAATTGTGATAGCTTATACTGAGAACATTAAGGACAAGGACCACGTTTTTTTTAAGCAAGTTTCTCTTAACTAATGTAAGTTCCTATGTAGATGGTTCATCCTAATTTAGGTAGAATTGTAAATGATGGCAAACGAAAAAAGTGCAGAGATAAATAACACAGTTACTACAACTAACGCAAGATTACGTAAGGACTAAGTCGCGCGTGTTGCAACAAGGGTTGATCATATAAACTGTTTTAAACACTTTTGATGTAGTGCAGATGTTCACTTAGAAGCTTCTTTATGCTTGTCCATCTTATATCTGGGTATCGGTTGTTATCCAGTTTTTCAATTTTAGAACGTTTGTCAATCATGTTATGCATATACTGCATTCCCTGCCAGGCAGGATAAAGATCATTTTTTGATGGTGAAAGTGTTTTTGCTATTTTAATAATCATTCGAAGCAAATTTGGCCCGCCTGTATGTAGAAGCGAGAACTTCTGGCCCGTCAACTCATTTACAACTGCTCTTATCTCTCTAGGACTAATTTGATCGCCTGCTATTCTAAGATACCTTGGAGTTGATGTATCAAGTGCTACGTTAGCTGTATAAGCAGCAGTGTTGTCTATGGTAGTGAAATCCCAGCGACGGTCCGCATTCCCCCAATACAAAACTAACTTTCGTTTAAAGAAAATTACAGGCATTGGACCTATAAGCAAATCTGCAAATGCAGCATTAAAAATGGACGTGGAGGCTATAGAAGTATTATTAAGATACTGATGAAATTGACGCCTTAAATCCAAGTTTCGGTTTTCACCATGTGAGAATTTAGTGAAGTCTAATGAATAGTCAGAGGGGATGAAACGCGGCACACCTGCGGCAATTGCTGCGTCTAATAATACCTTTTGGGCATCTATGATTACGTCACTCAAACCGGCTAATACAGAAACAACGCAAGACGCTCCGTCACAAGCTTTTTTTAGTTCCTCCAAATTCCAATTATTTACTTTGCAAATCTTTACACCTTGTGCTTCCAATAGTCTTATTTTTTCAACCGCAGCAGTCGAACGAACAATGGCTCTAACTTCAGCGCCTCGGTTTACTAATTCCCTTACTATTCGTCCACCTAAATCTCCAGTTGCTCCTGCTACTAATATTAAAGTGCTCATTGTTTATTTTAATTGCATAATAAAAACCCTAGGTTAATTTTCATTTAAACGTTTCGAAAGGGATTAGGTTCTGTGCAGTGAGAAAGAAAGAGTTTTCTGACCTATCAGACCAACGGATTACTTTTGTCAATCCTCTTGCGTCAAACAATTAACTTCGATAAAATCATTGCTGCGGTATAGGTAAATAGACATTTTATGGCAACACACCAATATTTAGGAGGTCAGCCAGATGAGGCGCTTGATCGGGTTGATGGCAGGCAAAAAGTAACGGGTGCAGCAAAGTATTCAGTCGACGACATTCTACCAGGATTAACATATGCGGTATTGGTTGAAAGCACCATCGCAAAAGGCCATATCAAAAAAATTGATACAAAAAAAGCTCAAAGTGCTCCGGGTGTTCTTGCTATAATTTATCATGGCAACGCCCCTGCAATACCAGGATATGAAACTGGTGGCAATCCTGCCAAACCTCCTACCGGGGGCGAACCATTTAGGGTTTTCCAGAATACACAAATTTATTTTGCAGGTCAGCCCATTGCGATTGTTATTGCAGATACTTACGAGCGAGCCATCTACGCTGCTACTTTAGTCGAAACCGAGTACAATAAGGACGATCAACGTACGGATATAGAAGGCAATAAAGACAAAGCAGTTGTACCAAAAGGCCCGCGTTATGCGGACTATATAAGAGGTGAAGCCGATGCTTATAAGAATTCAGTCATTAAGATAGAAGCCGAATATATTATTCCTGTAGAAGTGCACAACCCAATGGAGCTTCATGCAACGACCGCTTTTTGGGATGGAGAGGATAAAGTGACCGTGTTTGATAAAACGCAGGGTGTTAAATCTACACAAAGAAGCATTATGGATGCGTTTAAGCTAAAGGAGCAAAACGTACAGGTAAACACCGATTTTGTGGGCGGGGGTTTTGGTTCAGGTTTGCGTACATGGCCACATGTGATAGCGGCAGTGTTGGCTGCGAAAAAAATAAATAAGCCTGTTAAGCTCGTATTAACCCGCCCGCAAATGTTTACTATGGTCGGTTACCGGCCCTATTCGTGGCAAAAAATAAGTTTAGGCGCTACCCGTGATGGAGTGCTTACCGGCCTTACCCATGAAGCTATTTCTGAAACTTCTACTTATGAAGAATTTACAGACCGAACCGTAGATATTTCGAAGGTCATGTATGCATGCCCAAATGTAAATACGAGGTATAAGATTGTGGCTCTCGATAAAAGTACTCCTACGTGGATGCGAGGCCCGGGAGAAGCTACAGGCGCTTATGCTTTAGAATGTGCCATCGATGAGCTATCGTATGCAGTAAACCTCGACCCGCTTGAATTAAGGATAAGAAATCATGCAGATGTTGATCCGGTGCGTAATCTTCCCTGGTCGAGCAAATATCTAAAAGAATGCTACCAAAAAGGGGCGGAAGCAATTGGATGGAACAAGCGAAATCCGAAGCCAAACTCTATGCAGGAAGGTGAATGGCAATTAGGATATGGAATGGGAGCCGGTAACTTTAATGCCAACAGAGGTAGGGCAACGGTTAAGGCTACCTTACTAGCTGATGGGTCACTGGTGTTGCAAAGTGCAGTAAGCGACAGCGGGCCTGGAACTGCAACTACTATGACTAGCATTGCCAGTAACGTGTTTGGGCTATCGCCCGGTAAGATAACATTTGAATTGGGAGACTCTTCGCTTCCGCCGGGACCTACACAGGGCGGCTCCACAACTACCTCTACTTTAGGTTCGGCAGTGCATGATGTATGTGTTGCATTGCAACAAAAGATGGCCGAACTGGTAACAATTCAAGGTTCACTGCTACAAGGTGCAAAGCCGGAAAACCTTCATTTTGAGAAAGGATACATCACCCTAAAAACAGATGCTTCAAAAAAAGTTGCTTATGCAGATGTTGTAAAGCAGACGGGTAGTTCGCAGCTGGAAGTAACGAAAGACTCACAGGCAGGAGACGAAAGAAATAAGTATTCTATTTACTCCTTTGCTGTTCACTTTGTTCAGGTACAAGTGCATCGGTTAACGGGAGTTGTTCGCATAAAAAAAGTAGTTACAGTAGCTGATGCCGGAAAGATCATCAACGAAAAGACTGCCGCAAGTCAACTTATGGGAGGTGTAGTCAGTGGTATCGGAATGGCGCTTATGGAAGATGCTGTAATGGATCATCGCTTCGGACGTTATGTCAATAACAACCTTGCCGATTACCACGTACCTGTTAGCGCCGATGTACCGGATATAAAAGCACTGTTTATTGATAAACCAGACCCTTTCATAAATCCAATTGGTAGTAAGGGTTTAGGTGAAATTGCTAATGTGGGTTTTGCAGCGGCGGTTGCAAATGCTGTTTATCACGCAACGGGAAAACGAATTCGAACTTTGCCTATTACTCCTGATAAACTTCTTAGGTAAAAGAAGAAATAGCTCTAAAAAGGTTCTAACTATGATTGCGTAAATATTAGGGGTTGGAGGTTGATTTTTTGCATCCTGACCTGTTTAGATTTCTAAATTTGATCGTACCAGAACAAGCATTATTATAAGATATTGAATGGAAACAAAACCTATATTTTTATTCGCAGACAGTCAGCTCCTTTTCCTTAAGAATGACCAGCAGGAGTATTACCTGCAATCAGTAATGAATGACATAACAAATGCCGATCCCTCATGTGCTTATATCGGCGCTTCAAATAATGATGAGCCGGTATTTTACGAGTTATTCATTGCAGCAATGCAAAACCTCGGACTTACAAATTGCAAAAAAATTAGTTCATCTTTTAATGAAGATGGCCGCGATTTTTTAGACAAGGCCGATCTTATTCTGTTGGCAGGAGGAGACACAGAACTCGGGCTTGAAATTTTCCGGGAAAAAGGGATAGATGAAATTTTGCAAAGAAAATATGCTGAAGGTTCTATTTTAATTGGAATATCTGCGGGAGCTGTTCAACTAGGATGGCAGTCCTTCAAAGCAGTCAACGAAAAAATGAATGCCACAGAAGCTTTAAAGCTGCTACCCTTTATTGTACTGGTGCACCAGGATAAGGATGAACTTGCGAAAGTAGCAGTACTATTACAAATTTCAGATATAAAAAGAGCTTATGAAATTCCAATGGGTGGAGGTTTGATTTTTCACCAAGACAAGACTATAGAAGCTATCAGGAAACCAATCAATGAGTTCATTTTAAAAGAAGAAAATCTGGCGCATACTTTAATATTTCCGGGCAACCACGAAACTGTTTAAACGCAACGCCGAACCGCCAGAATTTTCATGCAACTTTACTCTATCCATCAAATACTGTATGGCCGATAATAATAAAACAATAGGCGAATTCTTACAGGGTAAGTCCGCTGTTTCCATTGAGCTTTTTAACTATTTTAAAGAGGTTTATGATAGTATTGGAATGGTAGAACTTCGTGCGGCAAAAACTATGATTGGTATTTGCAGCCCACATCGAACTATTGCCTGGGCAACTCACTTTGGTAAAAACTTCGTTCACATAGTTTTCCCTTTTCGGCAGCCGTATCATGACAATTTGTGTTTTGTGAAGATTGCACAAGTTCCGGGCGACGACAAACAATTCAACCATCACTTCAGAATGATCTCTAAGGATGACATTAATGAAGAAGTGAAAGGTTTTATGGCACTTGCTTATTTTCGAGACAAAGTTTAATGGATCATTACCGTAGCTCTTAAATCTCTTTAGGCGTATATCAACTAGTCATTGTAGCAGTTGTGAATAACTCAATATAGGCAAAGCCTTCCTGCCATTTCTTACCATTTCTATTGTTGTAGCAGTCTTAGGCTGGTTTAAATGTTTTAAGAGCCCTTTTACCGAAAGCGGTTACAGAACAGTAGGTCATACTAGTACGAAACCCCAAGGTTTATATCCAGTCACGCTTGAAAATGCAGATCCTGCTTTCCAAATTAATTA
Organism: Segetibacter aerophilus; assembly: GCF_007991655.1. Lineage (GTDB taxonomy): Bacteria > Bacteroidota > Bacteroidia > Chitinophagales > Chitinophagaceae > Segetibacter > Segetibacter aerophilus. Next base: position 55,688 of record NZ_BJYT01000017.1, on the reverse strand, counting down.
TTACGGGTCTTGGAGCATCATAGATACTGCTCTACCTTTTTTTCGTCCATCGCAGGAGCAGAAATTGTTTCAATAGTTTCCGTCGTATTTACTTTAAAGGTGAGAAATGAGTTTATTATAGAATTCTCCGAGGAATAAACTGCAGATGGTGTTTGTTAAATAGCGGTCAAAAAGTATAAGCTTTCAAGTTTCTAGAGCTGCTTTTTTCAATTCTCAAAAATAAAAAAAACGGTGCGGAAGCAACTTTGATAAACATACCTTTGCTTTGAAATGCAAAGCGCTTTTTTATTTCAATTTATCAAATAAATTTTTGTATGAGTATTCTTGTTGCACTTGACCGGCTCCACTTGCAGGCGAAGCAAAATGAATGGCTTCGGTATTTCGCAATTTTCAATCGTATAGCCTTGGCAATAGGTTTTTTTGCCGGAGGCATGGTGAAGATTGTGGGTGAACGATTCGCTAGTGGACTATCAGTTAAGCATCCTATGGGTAGTTATTTGGAAGCACTGCACCACACGGGTTATTACTACACCTTTATAGGCGTGCTTCAAGTAGCCGCGGCTATACTCCTGTTGATTCCAAGGACGGTTTTACTTGGCGCATTGATCTATTTCCCTATCATTTTAAACATCTTTGTCCTGTCGTTTGCAGTGCGTTTTGATGGTTCATTGTTTACTTCACCTTTGATGGTGATAAGCAATTTGTTTCTTCTTTGCTGGCACTACGACAGGTTGAAGTACGTTCTTCCTTTTAAACATCCTGCAATTGATGCAGCTGCTGCAAAGCCGGAAAGGATTAGCAATAAATTCCCGGTACTTTTTTTCGCCGGCGTGGTTGCTACAGTCATCTTTTTTCTATTCATTGCTGCAAACTTGTATGACATCAAACCATACAATAGTTTCGTAGACTGCAAGAAGCAATTTATAGGAACTAACAGGACTACCGCCGGCGACGCTTTCTGTGATTGTATCCATAACAACGGGCAGCAGCTTGACAGTTGCCTTGACAAATACAATAAGGCTCCAAATGATAAACCATTACGCTAAAAACTGATCAAAAATTTAGGATTAATCAAGAGATAACTTCCCTGGGAAACCCTCGCTTTGAACATTTATAGGCCTAATATTCCGTACAACAATTATTAGTAGAAGCGATAAAACTACCCCCGTTATTCACTCAACAAACTTTTAATCGTTTCGTCAAATTCCTTCTGAAATTCTTTAAAGTGTTCGCCGGTTCCCGGACCGTTGAAACCGCTGTAGATCTTTTTTACATTGCCTTTTTTATCAATGAATATCGATGTCGGAAATGCTTTGATTTCTGTCAACTGCGGTAATGTTTTTTCTGTGCGTTGTTTATCGGTAACCGTTACACCAGTTATTAGAACCGGGTATTGAACATTAAATCTTTTTTGAAATCTTTGCAACGCTGTTTTCGATCTTTCGAAATCAGTGGTTCTTTCATAAGCCAACCCGATAATTTCAATTCCCTTTTGTTTGTTGCGGTTATAGTAGTCGCTTAAGAAAGCGGTTTCGTCCATACAGTTTGGACACCACGAACCTAAGAGTTGAACTACCACCACTTTATTTTTAAATCGAGCGTCATTGATAGAGATGGTTTCACCATTGGTGCTAGTGAACTCGAAGCTTAATTTGGACTCACCCTCACGCAGGCTTGTTTGTTGGTATCCGTCAGGCAACTCAATTTTGTCATTTCTTTTTGCTGTCCATGTTTCGGTTCCCACAGCGCCCGAATAAAAGTTACCCGCTATAATCGTATTCTTGTCGGCTAGTTTTGCGGTGAACAAAAATGCATGTCCTCCATCAAATCCTGACAATACTAAACTATCACCACTAACAATGCCTTCAAGGTAGCGGTAATCGCCTGTTGATGTAAGGAATGTTCCCGTAAGCTTTGTTCCGGTTTGAGTAAACTCACCGATTGCTTTTGTTTCCGCGTTGTTTCTTCCAACAAATGTTGCGTCCCATCTTCCCGAGGCATTATAGCTCGGTTTTGCAACGGTGGCAAAGCGTTCTTTTTTGTTACGGGTCGCTTTGAATGGCAGCACCTGGTCCCTATCTGCAAACTTTTTTATCCATTGCCCTTCCAGGTTTCCATCGTCATCTATTGCTGCCTTAAAGCTTGATTCGAAAAACGGCAATTGTATAAAGACAGAGTCTTCTTTTATCGTTATGCTGTCAACCAATAATTGCTCGTCAGCGTTTAGGACATACAAGATTTTTTTGCCTGCACTGTCCCTTGCTTCAAAGTTGAAAACGATTTCTTTTTTATCCGGTCTTACCAAAACAGTTCGATAAATGCCGTTTTTAAAAACCGGCTTTTTGTCTGTCCAGCTTACCAGCAGTAGTAGTGAAAAAAGCGATAGGTAGGCACTCCTTTTAAAAGACTGTCTCATATAATTCTTCTTCATTTTATTTATTTTATTGTAGCTATAATTTTTACTCTGTTGAGGATTGCTCCTGCCAATAACAACAAGGTTGTAATTCGTTCTTGCATCATCTAACGACATTTCCGGTTTTTTACTTTTTATGCCTCAAAAGGTCGTTACTGTAATGAGGTTTTCATTTTGCTTAGCAGCGTTGGTTAGTACAAGTGTGCGACGCAACGATGTTTAATCAAGGCTTTACTGTCCGGCTCCAAAAACTTCTTTAGCTCTTTTTAAAGGGTGATTAGAAAGCTTTTTTGGGGGATAGACTTCTTAACTATCATCAACATCGTTGTGTCACTCACTGCAACTGTTTTTTCTTTGTTCAGCCTTTTAGCAAATTGCTATTAAAACAATTCATACTAATAAGCGTCAAACCAAAGCTTTGTTGTCAGCACATCGGCTCCCTGGTTTGCAACTGCATTTTTATAATTCTCTTTGTTCAGCGATTGCTCCGTTCCGGGATAAATAAAACGAACAGGTAATTGGTTATTTAATACGCCAGCAACTGCAGGAGCAAGCTTTGGAAAATCGAGGCGACGCCACTCCGCAAATGCTTCAAGCCCCTGGCCATACAGCGCGATCCACTTCTGCTCCCCTATCGATTTCTTGTAGTTCGCCGCATCGAATTGAGTAGCAGGCTGGCCGAGATAGGCACTAATGTCGTAATCAGCAACGCTGTACTGAGCGAAAGATGCACGAATTGCCTGGGTGTACAAGTCAGCAGCATTTTCGCCGGTTAGTCCACGAGCCGCTGCTTCTGCCCTATCAAACAACACCTCGGCATAACTAATAATTACAGCCGGGGCACGAGACGCAATGATATAAGTGCCAGGTTTAGAAGTTTTGGAAAAGCCCAGGTTATTTGCATCACCGGTAGTTAGTCCGTTGGGAATTCCTACGTAACCAGTTGGAGTAGTTGCCTGGGTCTTGCTTGCAAAAACTGCCAGGCGTGGGTCGTTTAACTGAACCAATTTATCGGTTAGCGTTTTACTGATGCGGAAATCATCACGAGTCTCAAACCATGCACTTATAGGATTCTGGTTGGGTGAATCGAAGTAACCCAATTGCGCTATCTCGCTGTTTGAACTAATGTATCCCGAACCTTGTGCGGCAATTTCTGCCAACACTTGTTTTGACTTTTCAGGCTCCCTGTCTGCTATGCGAAGTGCAATGCGAAGACGCAACGAATTAGCCAGCTTTTTCCATAAAGCAATTTTGCCCGCATAAATAACGTCGCCAGCTAGGGCCTTGCCTGCCGGGTCTAATGCTGCCTGCGCAGTTTTTAAATCGTCGAGCAAACCAAAATAAACATCCTTCTGGGTATCGTAAGCGGGAGTAAGATATTGATCGATATTGCCAGCTTGCTTGTATGGAATATCACCATAAGCATCAGTTAACAATTGAAACACCCACGACCTTAAAACAAGCGCTACGCCTTTGTAATTCGAATTTCCCTGCGCGTCCGCAAGCTTGATGATGGTATTTAAGTTGGTTATACTTTGCGAGTAGCCGGTGTTCCAAAGAGAAACAAAACTGCTGTTTGAAAAGATATAGCGATCCGGCTCTGTATACTGGATCTTAGCCCAATGCTGTACCAACAAAAGACTTGAATTAAAATTATTATCTGCACCCCAGTAAGCATCTGCAGTAATTTTTGAAGCGGCAGTTAACAGGTAATCGGGCTGAGCAACCTGTGCAGTATTTGGGTTGATGTTTGTTTCAGCAAGTTCCTTTTTGCACGAGCTTGTTGTAAACAAGAGGAAGGCTACAGTGAGTATATTGAGATATCTGAATTTCATGACTGGAAGTATTAAAATTTAAAGTTGATATTGAATCCGTAGCTGCGGGTTGTAGGCAGGCCCAGATCTTCGAGGCCTTGTGCATTGCCATTATTGAAAGCTGTTTCAGGATCGATGTTTGGAACATTTTTATGAAGGATCAAAAGATTTCGTCCAACGAGTGAAACAGAAGCTCCTGCAAAACCGATATGTTTAATAAGGCTTGAGGGTAAAGCGTAACTTAATTTAACCTCACGCAACTTTACAAACGAAGCATCGTACACATAAGCTTCTTCAATATTTCTTGTTGATTTATAGTACGATGAAGCGGGTATAATCTTGCTGTTTGCTTTGCCATCGGCAGTTACACCGTTGTAGATCATTCCATCGTCATACACCGTTACACCTGCAGGAGCAGTAGCAGTTCCAACTAATTGTACCGATCCATTTGCTTTGTTGTTGCCGGGATAATAATAAGTCAATCCGCCATTTGCTGCATCTCGTCCCGGTAATGTAGACTCCAATACACCTGTGTAACTACCGGTTGAATTGGTACCCGCGAAAATAGATCCACCATAACTTGCATCAACTAATACGCTTAGGTTAATTCCTTTATAGGAGAAGCTGTTGGTAATACCACCAGTCCAATCGGGCGTATACTTTCCTAGGATTTTTTTGTTAGGATCTGTAGCAGGTAAACCGTCTGCATTTACAATAATGTTTCCTGAAGCATCACGTAAAAAAGCATTTCCAAACAGTGTTCCATACGGTTGCCCCACCGCTGCCAACACCTGCACGCTGCGGTAAGAACCTAACACATAATTCTGCAACCGGCCTTCTTTATCAAGTTCTAAAACTTTACTTCTATTTGATGCATAGTTCAGGTTCACATCCCAGGCAAATGCTTTTGTTTTAACAGGTGTAACCGCTAACTGAACTTCTATTCCTTTGTTATTTATCCGGCCTGCATTTAGCAACTTCGAAGTGTAGCCAGTTGTGGCAGTTACATCTACAAACAAAATCTGGTTATAGCTGTTCGTGTTGTATAAACTTAGATCAAGGCGAGCCCTGTTTTTAAAAAAAGCTGCTTCAAAGCCTACTTCAGAAGAGGTAGTCGACTCTGATTTAAGATTACGGTTCAGGTCTTTACCTGTAGCAGTTAGCTGCGGGTTAGAATTAAACGGTGCATTAAAATTGTAAGTGTTGATTAACTGGTAAGGGTCAGCATCGCTACCTACTTTCGACCACCCACCTCTCACTTTAGCATAGCTTAGTACATTGCTTTTTATGTCCAATGCATCTGTAAGAACAATGCTCCCGTTGATTGATGGATAAAAATAAGATTGGTTCTCAACCGGCAATGTAGATGACCAGTCGTTGCGTGCAGTAAAGTTTAAGAAAGCATAGTTCTTAAAACCAACCTGTGCAGAAGAGAAGAGGCTGTACTGCTTTAATTTGCTGAAGTAATTAGAAGACACCAACGGATCTCTTGAGTTGTTGAGTGTGTATACTCCCGCCACAGCTAGCCTTGGTGCCTGCTGGATATTTTCGGAGTACGTTTTTGTCCGGCTGTTTCCACCTGCTAAAACATCGAAAGAAAAGTCATTGTTTACTTTCTTTGTAAAGCTCAAAGTACCCTCTGTATTATTTTCATTAACGGTATAAGCATCCTCTTCATATGACCCATACGGTGTACCATTGGTGCCATAAGCAATCTTCAACTTGCGACGATCGGTATAATAATCACTTCCGCTTCTGAAGTTGGCTGAAAGGTTTTCGGTAATCTTATAGTTCAACCCAACGTTGCCAATAATTCTGTCCCTTCTCTGTTGAACTGTATTTTCGTAAGCAACAAAAAACGGGTTGCTGTAATAACTGTTGTTCCAGTTGAAGGTGTTGCCATTAGCGTCCCTGTAATTTCTTAGCTGGTTTATATCGACTTGCCGGCCAAACCAAGTGAACTGAAGCATTGTACTTGTTGCCCGCTTGCCTCCCGAACCCGGTAAGTTAGGAGCATCGTCAACAAAATAATTAGCTGCAGCTGTTAACGTAAGTTTAGGATCAACTTTAAAACTTGTGTTGATCGATAGTGAGTGTTTATTCAACTCGCTGTTTGGTATGACCCCTTTTTGGTTCGAATTATTATACGAAACCCGGTAATCGTAATTTTCTCCTGCATTGGCTATTGCAACACCATTGTTAAGGGTAACACTAGTTTTAAAGTAATCTTTTACATTGTTCGGCTGCGCTACAAATGGAACAGCTACTCCATTAGAATAAAACTGTGGTAGTAATCTTCCATCCAGTTTTGGTCCCCAGCTTTCGTCAACGCCGTCGTTTATTCCACCGCCTTTTCCATCAACGAAACTAAATTGACCATTCGCTCCCTGACCAAATATGTTTTGATATTTAGGCAGAACAAGTAAGTTTGAAAAGGTTGTATTTGAATTTATTGTGATGCCTAATCCTTTTTGATGTTTGCCGGTTTTTGTTTTGATGAGCACCACACCGTGCGCAGCCCGTGAGCCGTACAGCGCTGCTGCATTTGGTCCTTTTAATACGCTGATGGTTTCAATGTCTTCAGCGTTCAGGTCTGCAATTGCATTTGCATAATCTCTCGAACCACCCGCCCCTAATTGAGAGTTGTCTACAGGCACACCATCTACCACAAACAGTGGCTGGTTGTTACCTGATATAGAAGTTTCACCCCGAATAACAATTCTTGACGAGCCCATATCGCCCTGGCTGTTTGTAACCCTAACCCCTGCAATTTTACCTTCCAAAGCATTTACCAGGTTTGGCTCTTTTGCCTCGGAAAAGTCTTTCGATTTCAGCTCCTGTACTGCATAACCCAGCGATTTCTTTTGTTTTGTAATTCCAAGCGCCGTAACCACCACTTCGTTCAAAGCGTTTTCACCGCTTTCAAGTGAAATGTTTAAAGGAGAGGATGCAGTGCTTAGTGTAAACTGCTGTGGCTGGTAACCAACGAAAGAAAATGTAGCGACACTGTTTGCCGGAGCAGTTAATGTAAACGTTCCATCGCTGCCGGTCTTTGTTCCCTTATTGGTTCCGTTTATTGTAATGGTTACGTCTGGTAATGGTTTATTGTCATTCTTGCTTGTAACCGAACCATTCACGGTTATGTTTTGCGCAAAAACGCCATTGTAAAAAAGGAGTGTAAATACTCCGAAAAGCAATTTGTAATGCTTTGACATGGTGAATAGAATTAAGGATGTAAAAATGCATAGCTGTCTCGCAGCTATCGATTGCCGAAAAAAGTAAAAAGCGGTAGCTTATGAATGATACTTCTGTAAGTAGTCATTCATGATCATTCAGGCAAAAAAATACAAGCGTTAGAAGGAAAAGAAAGATTAGCACATACAACAGCAGCGCATGCAAAGGGAAGTAAAAGAAGAGGCAGTGGAATCGGTTAAGATAGTTTGGTTGTTTACTGATGCCTTTTCGTTAAGGCTCCTGGCATATTTCATTGTTCTGATTTTAATTCTATTTTGTAAAGGCAATAAGTTTTGAGCCCTTATCTGCCTTTTAGTTTGCAAATATAATACAAGTCTATAAAAACAGTAGGATAAAAAGACAAAGGTTTTAAGCAACTGCTCTTTCTTTACAAACAGTTGACAATTTCTCAATTAAGAAATCAATTTCTTGCAGCGAGTTGTACTTACTGAACGAGAAACGGATGGTTTGTCTATTCCCTTCCCTATTGAGCGCAGCTAAAACATGAGAACTATTTACTGATGCGCTGTTGCAGGCACTACCGCCTGATGCTGAAATACCATTATAGTCGAGGCTTGAAAGCAAGTCTGTGCCAGTTGCCGGAAGACTTGTGCTTATAACGGTATACAAGCTTTTAGTACCAAGAGCAGAGTTACCATTAAACTGAATACCGGGGATTTCGTTTTGAAGACGTTCTATGCAACATCGCTTTAATTTTTCGATATGGAGTTGCTGTTCATCTAAATTACGATAAGCAATTTCAAGTGCAGTCGCAAGGCCAACTATTCCCGCGACGTTTTCAGTTCCAGCCCTCAGATGCCGTTCCTGTGAACCGCCATTAATTAGTGGCACAGGCGTTATTGTCTTCCGCGCATATAAAAACCCAACGCCTTTTGGACCATGAAATTTATGAGCTGAACCTACGATAAAATCAACGCTTAATTTTGATACATCAAACTCGTAATGTGCCATTGTTTGTACTGTATCGCTATGAAATACTGCATCATATTTTTTGCAGATTTCGCCTATTGCCGCTATGTCATTAATATTTCCAATCTCGTTGTTACCATGCATCACAGAGACAAGTGATCTCTCATTTGTTTTCAACAAGTATTCAAGGTGATCAAGGTTAAGGTTACCACAGTTGTCATTCAAAATATAACTCACTCTTATTTCACCATTTCTTTCAAATGCCTTTAAAGTGTTTAAAACAGCATGATGTTCGAGTTTTGATGTAATTGCATGCTTTATATCCAAACCTCTGACAGCAGATAAGATAGCCGTATTGTCCGCTTCCGTCCCTCCTGATGTAAAAAAAATCTCGCATGGTTGAGCGCCAAGTAATCGTGCAATCGTTTTCCTTGCGTCTTCGACTGCACTTCTAGCCTGTCTTCCATGCGAGTGACTTGACGATGGGTTACCATAGTGATACCGGATATACGGGAGCATTCCTTCAAAAACTTCTTCATCAAGCAGTGTAGTAGCGGCATTGTCAAAATATACATTCATGCTATAAAAATAAAGGTTAGAAACTATTAGTCTACTAGATTGGTAGACAAAAGTAAAATGGGAATTTTTATTAAAAAAATTTTATTTAGAAAAAGGTTGTAGAAATGTTCAAAGCGGTTATTAAAACAATCCGCAAATCATTCAAAGCTGTAACGTAGACGAACGAAGTACTGTTTGATGCAGAAAGTAAGTGCTAAGTAAAATGTTATCTTAGCAACATGACATTTACACCATTTCCCGTCTTGGAGACCGAGCGACTTTTGCTACGACAACTGAGCAATGAGGATGCCGAGGACGTTTTCGTGATGCGATCCGACCCGCAGGTTATGCAATACATTCCACGTCCTTTGGCTATAACGGTTGAAGATGCAGCCGCGGTTATACAAATGGTAAATGAATTTATAGAGAAAGGTGAAAAGATAAACTGGGGCATCACCGCAAAATCTACCGGCAAAGTGATAGGTATGATTGGCTATGTAAACATGAAACCACAACACTTTAGGGCTGAAGTAGGCTATTCCCTTTCAAGAGCGTGGCATCGGCAAGGCATAATGCTTGAAGCGCTAAAGTGTGTGTTGAAATATGGTTTTGATCATTTGAACCTGCATAGTGTAGAAGCTATAATTGACGCAGATAACGTAGCGTCGGGCAACTTGCTGGTTACGGCAGGCTTTGCACAGGAAGGTTTCTTCAAAGAGGATTTTTACTTCAACGGAGAATTTCGCAACTCCGTTCATTACGGCCTTTTATGTAGCGAGGCAAGAACGATCGGCTTATGTAACCCTTAACGTGCTGGTTAGTTTAAGTCTTTTTTGACTTGATTTAGTTAAAGTCTATGAAGGTCTTTCGCTCTGGAAAGTTTACAAAAGTGGTCGCTCTAAGATGGTTACGAATGTTTCCGATGTCACCTCGATTATAGAAGGCACTTCTAAACATCTTGTATACCAAATGTCTTTACATAAAGCAAACGGGACCAATAACATCAATAGTATAAATTGCCAAAAAAATGCGGGATCAAACGAAAAATAGTACTGTAACAAACAAATTAACAAGGGTATTATTTGCAATTTACCTGGTTGCCCTATGCTGGATTTTACTATTAAAGTTAGGAGTACATTTTTCTTATATGACCGATCGTAGGGCAAACTTGATACCCTTTAATGGGCCTTCAATTCTAACTAGTGAAAACATTTTGAATGTCTTAATTTTCGTGCCCCTTGGCATATATGTAGCAATTCTATTTAAGGGTTGGACGTTCCGCAAAAACCTTCTCCTACTTTTCTTAATCAGTTTACTAATTGAAGGACTTCAATTTATTTTGAGAATTGGCGCCTTCGATGTTACAGATGTCATAACAAATACTTTAGGCGGAGTAATTGGATTATTGTTGTTTAAAGCTATTTCAAGTGCTTTCGGTAATAGTGCTAAAGCACAAAAACTCGTTAACGTAGTTGCAGCTATAGGAACTGTATCGATGCTATTATTATTGTTATTACTTAAAATGGACATGCTACCAATAAGGTATAGATAGTAAAGACTAACCGTGTTTTTAATAAAATGCTCGAAGAAGTTGGGAACAAAAGACTATAGTCACACTGCTAATTCTTCGAGAAGCTGAATAATATAGATATCGTCAAGCCATAGACTACTTTGAATCTTTACTTCGCAATTATATATCGTCGTACAACTTGCTCTAAATCTTTCAACTATAGCTTACTATTAAGATGAACAAGCGTGAGTTCTCCGGCTTCGTCAAGTTCGAACATGCTGACCGTCGAATTTTCCTGAACCAGTTTTCGGTAGTCCTTTAAATTCATCCCTAATTTGTAAGCCAGGTAAAACCTGTTTATTCCATTATGGGCAACCACCAAAATATTCCCGGAAGGGTGTTTATGTTGTAACATTTTAAAGAAGTCATCAACACGCTCAATCACTCGTGCGGCAGTTTCACCAGTGCCACCAGCTTTGGTAATTGCAGGATTTGTTGTCCAACTGTTCCAAAGCTCTTCATCTTCCTGGATGAATTGTTCTTTTGGTTTTCCCTCCCATTTACCAAAGTCTACTTCAATCAACCGTTCGTCTTTAATTACATCTTCACGACCACTTGCTATTTGCGCAGTTCTGTAGGCGCGTTGTAGTGGGGACGAATATAAGGCGTCGAAAGACAGTGCTTTCAATTGCTCACATACTGTCTCTGCTTGCCGAACTCCTTTTTCTGTTAATGGAAGATCTGTTCGTCCACAATACCTGTTTCCGTCCGCGTTCCATTCTGTTTGCCCGTGCCTTATTAAATAAACTCTAAGCATTTACCTCGTTTTTTATGTAACCCTTTTCCTTTAATGCCTGCAAAAAACTATAGTAGATAGTTTGGTACTTTTCTACGAGTATTTTTTCAGGCATTACTTCCTTTTCTATTTGTGTCAATGCCTGCGTTGCTTCAATGATATTTGAAAAATGAGTTTTTGATGCTGCAAGTATTGCCGCACCAAAAGCACCCGTGACATACTTCATTTTGTAAATCGGCAAATTCAATACATTGCTTCTGATCTTGAGCCATACGCTACTATTGCTCGCGCCGCCTGCTGTATAGATAACTTTTACTTTTTCGCCACTCAGTTTCTCAATCATTTGGTATGCATACCGTTCTACATAGGCAACTCCTTCCATGTTTGCAGCAAATGCTTCTTCCCTAGTCAATCCTTTTTCCTGAAAACCCCGTGCATGTGGGGCAACAAAAGGAAAACGTTCTCCGGCTTGTCTCAATGGATAAGCAATCTTACCGGTAGGAATTAGCAGCTGCGCCTGTTCATTGAGTAAATCCAGATCTTCTTTAAAATCTCTAGTAATCCAATCTGCCCCGATATTACTAGCGCCTCCCGGCATCCAAAATCCTTCAGGATGGAGATGGTTGTAAAGAGTTTCTTCGGGATCTGTGATAGCATTTTTGGTTACACCTTTCACCACTAATGTCGTTCCGATTGTCGTGTTCCAATCACCTAAGTTAACAGCGCCTGATGCGATTTGTGAGGCGCAACCATCAGTCATTCCCGCAACAATTTGAATTGTATTTTTTAGCCCAATTTCCAAGGCAACGTCCTTATTTAAAGTACCCACAGCTGTTCCCGAAGCAACAACGTTTGGCAGCCACTCTTTTTTAATTTGTAATTCTGTGGACAGGTACTCCGGCCAACAAAGATTAATCAAGTCGTAGCCTGATTTCAACGCATTGGTATAATCCGTTACTCCCCAGTTACCACTTAATTTGCCGGTTATAAAATCAGATGCATGAACCCACCTCCTGATCTTTTCAACTTGTGTTGGAAAATGGCGTAAATACCAGACAATTTTAGATAGCCCGCTCGAACTATTAAAGCCTGTGTAGCCAGTATTGTTATGTCGTAAAGCTGCTTCCCTACATAGCTTGCCTTCTTCTGCAGAGCGTTTATCGCTATACATTATGGCATTATGAAGAGGCTCATTATTTACAGCGATCGGTATTACCGTTCCTGAAGTTGACGTGACTGCAATAGCCTTTATATAATCAACATCAACTACCAACCTTGCCTTATCGACTAGTCGTTTAAGTGACCGCAGCAATGCCTGCCACCATTCAGCAGGAGATTGTTCTTCCCTTGATTCATCACTCAACGCAAAATCTTCTTCTTCACTTCCTATTTGATTTCCCTTTGAATCGATCAAAACTACCCTGGCACCTTGGGTACCTATATCAACGCCGAGGAAGAAAGGCGCTGTCATATCATTTCCTCCATTACGTTTTGCCGGAAACTACTTCGCACATCTTTCCACTGGTTGTATAATGCATGTTCGTTTTTGTCAACCTGCGGTTGTAGTTCTTCTATGGCAGTTTCCTGTTCTGTCTTTATTCCAAGCGCTTCATTACAAACAAGAGATGCACCAACTACTGACGCTTGCTGATAACCCTCGCGGATCAATACCTTTGTTCTCGTTAAGTTGGCAATGTATTGTCCTAAAACTTTGCTTTGAAAGCCGCCCCCACAAGCCCATATAAAGCCGGGAATACTACTTGAAACACTACAAAGGATTTCATAATTCTCTTTAATGGAACAAGCGATATCCCACAGCGTTGCACGAACAAAACTTGCTCTACTCAATTCGTGAGAGACCGGCGTACTAAATACAAATCCCCCTTGTATAATAGGTGACTTTTCTTCTGCCACTAAAGATCCTAACGAAGCAACACAGTGACAGTTTGGGCTTTTTGCCAACTCTTTTTCAATAACGTCATAATTTTCGTTTGGATAAAATATCTCTTTTAATCGTTGATAGTTTAACCCCGTCACTCCTGCATTCGCTTCTAAAATAAAGTTGTCAGCATTAATGTGGCGGTTAGTCCAGGTACGTTGATGGATGTCTGTTACGTAGTCGTTTACGATTTTTACTATTGGCGTAGTTGTGCCTGAAACGATTACAATATCGCCAACTGAAGGTTTGGTGCTTTTAATAGCCAACTGGGTATCTGCCCCTCCAACAATCACTACAGTATCAGTATTAAGTTTCAATCTTTCTGCATATGCTGGTGACACTTTACCTAATATGGTTCCTGAGTTCCTTAGTTCTGGTAGAACCTTCATGTTGATGCCGAAAATATCACACAGCTCTTTTGACCAACATTTCCTTTCAACGTCATACAATATTGTTTCTGACGCCTGTGAATGCTCGTAGCTTTCTATCCCACACAACTGGTATTGAGCCCAGTCGCTGATGCTTAACATTTTTGCAAAACGGCTGTAAATTTCGGGACGACGGTTTTTTATGCCAATAACCTTCAAAGCTGAAAAAAGAGAAGTTGGATACCTGCCGGTTAAGGAATAAACGTAGTGCTTATCATCAATCATGTCTTCCCACTCGCGACCCCTGTGGTCGTGGTTAGAAAGGCCTATCAAAGATTTCCCTTCGTCATCAAGTAAGACAATTCCTTCTCTTTGACTCGAAGCCGTAATAGCCCGAATATTTACATGAGGCATCATACTTACTGCTTTTTCCGCCATCATCATGATCTGTCCCCAAAGTTCATTAGGCTCAAAATACACTGCGTCGGGGTACAACTCATCTTTCACATACCGCACATTGTCACGCTCCAGGTGCAATACCTGACTAGTTTGATTGGTAATAGCAACACGTACATTACCAGTGCCAATGTCTATGATTAAATAACCAGTTTCTGCTGTCATGATAATGTCGTCTTAGTTGTCAGGATTTCTTTATTGAATAATAACCTTGTCGATGATTTTCCATTTACAAACCATTCCATCAAAGCCTCGTTCATTATTTCAGCATGGTGGTCCTCCACCTCGAATGTGGCGCCAGCGATGTGAGGGGTGGCAAGAACGTTTGGAAGGTTAATCAATTTAAGATCTGTTCCACCCGGAGGTTCATGATCGAAAACGTCAAGTATGGCGCCACGTATTTGCTTAGTTTCTAAAGCTTGTAATAAATCGTCGTTGTTTACAACTACTGCCCTTGCGGTATTAACAAAAATTGCATCTTTTTTCATTAAAGCCAGAGAGTTTCTATTAATCATTCCCTTTGTGTCGTTGTTGACAGGTAGGTGGATGGAAACGATATCACTTGTTTCAAAAACATCTTCAATTGTTGTTTTTCTATAATGAGGATCTACGTCTTGAATATAAGGATCGTAGTATTGGATGTGACAGGGAAAACCTTTTACCATATTTGCAATTCGTTGCCCTACTGCGCCAAAGCCAACCATTCCAATTGTTTTTCCAGCCAGCTCATTTCCTTTAAATTGCAAGTAGGAAGTGTGAGCTCCTTCGCCCCAGTTTCCACCTTTTAACCAGGCAATTGCAGGAAGCGTATAACGCATAAAAGTTATTACGTTTGCCACAAACATTTCTGCGACAGCCTGCGCATTACGGGCGGGCGTAAAGAAAACAGGGATACTTACTTCAGTAGCTTTTTTAATTGCGACGTTAGAGGGAGTACCGCGGCACACTCCGATAAACTTAAGAGCAGGATATGAAGCAATTACTTTTTCTGTTACCTCATCGTGCTCAGTGATTAAAGCTTCTGCTTTTGTTTCTTGTAGTAGTTGGATTAACTCGTCTTCGTTATATGCCCGGCCGTTTAATTTCCAAGGCTTGTAAATAGTTTCTCCGATGTTTGCTTTCAACTCAATTTGCGCCGCTTCGAGGTATGGCGCCGTGATCAATATTTTCATAGTTAATTCTTCAAAATTTAGTTATTCTAGTTTTGAATGCAGACAGGCAGCCAATGTTACAAACACCCAAAGTACGTTCTAGTTGTTTACTGGTTATGACAGCAGAAAAGTTGAAACGATATCTTAAAGTACAAGTGAGTGACACAACGGTGATGCCATGAAAAACCTCGGCTCGTTTTATAACATAACACCTACAATACTTGGAGACCTGTACTAGAGACTTCCTTTATATTCAAGGTTGTCTCTTGTTTATCCTCATCCTGCAACAGGTTTCATGACTACCTCTGTGTTCATATGATTTGTAGTTCTTGCATTATCAGGAAGGGTAATAAACCTGGTTAAAATGGCACTGATAAGATACATAATCGCAAGGATCCAGATGACCCCTTCGCTACCTAAAGATCCTATAAAAAGACCAACGATCGCCGGCCCTACAAACACAGGCAGACCAGCACCAAGATTTAGAATTGCCATTGCAGCACCCTTATCTTTTTTTACAAGCGAGGGAACGAGTGCACTAAGTGGAACATAACCTGCCAGGCATGCGCCCCATACTACTCCGCACAACAAAACCACCCAATAATTAGCGTTGGAAAATTGAGGCGAATAGAAAAACAAAAGTGTCGTCAATGCACAGCCTACTCCCCCAAACCACATTACTGTATTGCGCCAACCCATCCGATCACCCACAAAACCGAAAATTAAATTGAAAAGAATATTACTGGTAAAAATAGTGCCCCAGATAGTAAGCCAGGTTGTAGTTGAGAAGCCAAACTGAGACATATAAGTTGGCAAAAAAACCGGGAAAGCAAATTGTGCAGTTGTATTGATAATACGAACAATACCGCCTAATAAAACTTTTGGTTCTTCCTTTACAATCGTCAAACCTTTTACTAACTCTGCGGCCTTGCTACTGGTCTTGCCTTTATTTTGAGGTGCAAACTTATCCTTGTTTAAGACGAGGGTAAACAGCGCCCCGACGCACACCCAGAAGATTGAACTCCAAAGCGTATTTAGATAACCCAGATGCTGAATTGCCCAACTGGAATAATATGCCCCAAAAACATTTAAACCACCAGTAAATACAAACCAAAACCAACCAACTGCACGGCCTAACTTTTCTTGCGGACTTCTGTAAGTAATCCAAACCAAAAAAGAATATGCAAACAAAGGATAACCAAATCCACGGACGGCATAAGTGATAAGCATGATTCCGTAATTCTGCCCGTTTAGACCGTAACCAACAAAACCACAAGTACCCAGGATGTAAAGTACCAGTCCTGTCAACATCGTTTTCCTCGGTCCAAAACCTTCAGCAAGCACTCCGGAAAACCAGGATGAAATAGCAATAGTGACTCCGTACACCGTAAATAAAAGAGCTGATTGTTGAATACTCATTCCTCTTTCAAGCAAAAAAGGGCTTAACCACCCCTGCTCTACTCCATCACCCATCATAAAAATCATGATACCTAAATAGCCCCAGGCAAGTGGTTTCGGGATACCCACTTTGTCGAGCATAGACGGTTTTGTTTGTGTCGAGATACTCATTTTTCTATGGCAGTTTTCATTTGAAAAATTAATTTAAGCAGAATTGATGGATTTATGGCTATTGAAAATGTTTTTGTAAGCAACGCTGTGTAAATACACACTTTGATATCACAAATTTCCCTGCGTTTGCTTATATCGGCAATCTTTCTAATACACTTACTCCTAATTCTGTTAGCGTTATCACTCCTCTGAATATTGCTTTATACACGCATCATTTCCCGTTGTAATTATGTGCTACTTTTAAATTTCATTACCTCAATATCTAATATTCTGCAATGCCATATGTTACTGAAAATAAAAAAAAACAGCCTGCTAATTGTTGTCTTTTAGAGGATAATAGCTCATCCATTCATTCAGTCTTATTTAATACTATTTCAGATGCCACTATAGTAACCGACAGAAATTTTCTCGTTACTAACTGGAATAGGTCTGCAGAAGAAATTTTCGAATGGTCAGCCCTAGAAGCAATCGGCCAGTCGGTACGAAGCATCGCGGAGCCACTCTATCCTGGCACAACTCCTGAAAAAGTAAGGGAACTGCTCTTTTCGAAAGGCTATTGGAAGGGAGAAATTATTGCACATAAAAAAAGCGGAGAAGCATTTTCTACTCTTGTCTCAGTAGGAATTGTCAGAGATAAAGAAGGTGACATATCTCAGTTTGTATCAGTGATAAAAGATATCTCTAAACAAAAAAAATTAGAGGAACAGTTAAGGGATTTAAATGACCAACTGGAACAGAAAGTAGTTGCAAAGACCAATGAATTAGCCGACGTGTTTAATCGAATTTCTGCCGGATTTATAGCTTTTGACAAAGAAGGAAATTGTACTCACATCAATACCAGCGCTGCTTCTTTTATTGGCGGGGACATTAAAAAATTGATAGGACAACGCATTTGGGAAGTAGCACCATCCCTTTTTGAAACGGCTTTTTATAGTGCCTATCTTGAAGCTGCCAACGGACAGCAACAGGTTCGGGTTATTGAATATTTAGAGTTGCTCGATAAGTGGTATGAAGCCATTCTTTATCCTTCCGACCAGGGCATGTCTGTTTTTTTCGAAGATGTTACAGATAAAAAGAAAGGGGAAACTGCACTTGCTGAAAGTGAATTAAGATACAGAACAATAGTTGAAACAGCGCAAGAGGGCATTTGGATGACCGATGAGGATTTAAAAACTACTTATGTTAATCGAAAGATGTGCGAGATGATGGAGTATTCTTCCGAGGAAATTATCGGGAAAACACCGTTTTCGTTCAGGAATCAAAACGATCTGCAGGATGTTTTAGACAGAGCACAACTAAGAAAGCAAGGTAAAAGTGAAAAGCACGAGTCGCAGTTTATAACCAAAAGCGGGCGCGTGTTATATACCCAGGTTTCAACTAATCCCATCTTTGACCACGAAGGTAAATTCAAAGGGAGCCTTGCAATGGTGACTGATATTACATACTTAAAGGCAGCAGAAGAAGAAAAAGAGTTCCAAAGAAGAAATAGGGACGCACTGATAAATAGCACTACTGATTTAATCTGGAGTGTAAGCAATGATTACAAGTTAATTGCAGGAAACAAAGCTTTTTTAAATAGTATGAAGGGCTCTTTAGGAGTCGAGCCTACAGTCGGCACACCCTTATTATCATCCAACGATGTCCCCACACACTACCTTAACCTTTGGAAAAAATTGTATGATAAAGCTTTAGCAGGGTTGTCTTTTAAAGAAGAAATAAATGCAAGTTTAGAGACTTCAAGCCCTACCTCCTGGATTATAGTGAGTTTCAATCCTATTTTCAACAACGACATAGTAGAAGGAGTTGCATGCATCTCAAGAGATGTTACTGAAGAAAAATTAGCGGAACAGAAGTTAAAAGACAGTGAAGAGAAGTACCGAAGAGCGGAGACTATGGGGAAACTGGGACATTGGGAGTTAGACTTGTCTACCAGTATACTTTTATGGTCCGACGAAGTATACCGGATTTTTGAATTGCAGCGAAAGCAGACGACGCCTGATTACAACTACTTTATCAAACATGTTCATCCGGAGGACAAGGAGATGCTCCAGCAAGTACATGTTTTATCCTTTACGGGCAAAAAATCATTTAACCTTATACACCGGGTAGTACTGGAAAATGGGTCAACAAAGTACTTGCATGAGGTTGCTGAAGTTCATAATGATGATAAAGGACAGCCCTCAACATTGGTGGGAATGGTGCAAGACGTTACAGAACAAAAATTGCTTGAAGAAGAGCTTCGTCTATCAGAGAATAATTACCGAGTCCTATTTGAGAAAAATCCTGTTCCATTATTTATGGTGGATGCTAACACCCAGCAGTTTGTTGAAGTAAACGAGGCTGCCGTAAAACAGTATGAATATTCCTATGATGAGTTTCTTAGCATGAACCTCTGGCAGTTGAGATTAAAGGACGACAACTCGGTTGTGCAGCAGTTACTGAAGCAACACGATACTGAAACGATAATAGTTTCAACGGCCAGACATAAAAAAAAGAATGGTGAAATTATTATTGTAAAAGTTACCTCTAATAAGATCTTCTATAAAGGAAAACATGTTTGGCTGGGCTCAGTAAGTGAGATAACAGCGGAGGTAAATTATGCTCGTGCATTGAAGGAAAGAGAACAGCAGCTGTCTTTGGTTTTCAATAATACGATAAGCCCGATGTGGCTATTAAAACTGGAGGATAATGAAACTTTTAGAATTGAAATGGTAAACGAGTCTTTGTCAAATGTTCTTGTCTTATCAAAAGAAGAAATGGTAGGTAAGTTAGTAAACGCAACTCTTGATATGAAGTTGTTTTCAAGCTTTGCTGCAAAGACGGATGAGGCAGTTAGAAGTGGAGTTATTCAGAAATACATGACAGCCAGGAAAGTAAAAGATGATCAAAAGATTTTTGAGGTAGCTATCATCCCAATAAAAGACGAACAACAAAAGGTTGTTAAACTGCTAGGAGTTAGCCATGATCTGACCGAACAAAAAGAAGCTGAACAACAGCTGATACAATCAGAAGAAAAATATAAACTCCTTTTTGATAAGAGTCCTGTTCCGATGTGGATTTACGACGTGGAGGCAATGCTGTTTTTAGAAATCAATCCTGCTGCCATTAAACAATATGGATATTCGAAGGAAGAATTTTTTACTCTAACCTTAGCCGACATTAGTGTATATGGCAACAACGGCTTCAACGCAGATATAAATGATGAAGATTGTAGGAATAAATTTATTGGAACTGCAATGCATCGAAAAAAAAATGGAAAAATTATCAGGGTGGACATATCAGTAAGCACTATTCAATTCGAAAATAAAAGAGCGCAACTTGCCTTATTAATTGATCGCACCGAGCAGGAAAACATAAAAGATAATTTAATCACTACTACAAAGGAATTACGTGAATTAGCGTCTCATCTTCAAAACGTTCGGGAGGATGAAAGAACTAACATGGCCCGGGAGATTCACGACGAATTGGGGCAGCAATTAACGGGACTAAAAATGGATATTGCATGGCTGAACAGGAAACTGATAAAGCAGGATGAGAATGTAATTGCCAAAATCAAATCATCGCTTCAGCTAATTGATGGAACAATAAACACAGTAAGAAAAATTGCATCAGAACTTAGGCCCAGCATTCTAGATGATCTTGGCCTTGCCGATGCTATTGATTGGCACAGTCACGAGTTTTGCAAACGAACAGCAATAGAAGTGCTGTTTTTCTCAGAAGTAACTGAAATGAAATTCGCACCTAAAGTTTCAATTGCTCTATTTAGAATTTTTCAGGAAGCCCTGACTAATGTTGCCAGGCACTCAGGGGCTACATTAGTACAGAGCAGCTTGAAAAAAAAAGGTGATGACCTTATCCTAACTATTTCAGATAACGGGAGCGGATTTGATTTACAAGAGCTAAATCAAAGAAAGACGTTAGGTATTTTGGGAATGAAAGAACGTGTTGCAATATTAAACGGGAAGTATGAAATTAGTAGTCAACCCGACAATGGTACACACGTCTCTGTAAGAATTCCATTATCAAGTTGAAAAAAAAATAATCATTACATGAGGCGGATCTTAATTGCAGATGACCATGCAATCGTAAGGCGGGGACTGAAAGAAATTATTCTTGAAGCATTTCCTTCAGCGGAAATCACTGAAGTTGCGGATGCAGAAGACCTTATAAATAAAGTGGTTAAAGAAGTATGGGACATTGTTCTCTCAGATCTTTCAATGCCTGGTCGCAGCGGATTAGAAGCATTACAACAAATAAAGATACATGCCCCAAAACTACCGGTACTTATATTAAGTGTGTATCCTGAAGACCAATATGCCATCCGGGTATTAAAAGCAGGTGCTTCAGGATATTTGAATAAGGACATGGCACCTGAAGAATTAGTAAATGCAATCCACAAAGTTCTTTCAGGCAGAAAATATATTACTCCATCCATAGCTGAAAAACTTGCTACAAACATCGATTTGAATACACAGGGACCAGCGCACGCACGGCTGTCTGATCGCGAATTTGAAGTACTGAAACTATTGGCAGCAGGCAAATCAATATCAGATATCGCATCTTCATTATTTTTAAGTAGCACAACCGTAAGTACATACCGTGCAAGAATTCTTGCTAAAATGAATTTGAAGACAAACGCAGACCTCACACAATACTCGCTCGAAAATAACCTGATTTAAATGGCAGGTGTAGTAGTAATACTACGCCAATCTCCTTCCCTCCGCTACAAGAAATCAGGATGTTTCTGTATTTGCATCAAATATTAAAAATTTATCTTGCATGACCTTCGTAATTCGGAATTAACTTATTTAATACTCTAGGCTTAGCAGATACCTTTTTAAAAGATGAAAAGCTGCCTGTATTAGGTATATATACTTAAAAATGGATATTCTTATCGTAGATGATTCAAAATTAATTGTCTCTAAAATAACTGAGCTTCTTGACGACCTAGAGATGGCAACCTCACTTAAAAGTTGTGGCACCTACGCGCATGCTGTTTGCTTGATTGACTCGTCCAGACCATTTGTAGCATTGCTTGATATTAATTTGCCTGATAAGAGCGGTATAGAGTTATTGCAGCATGTAAAGATGTATTCTCCTGAAACTACTGTAATCATGTTTACTAATCAAAGCAGTGATTACTATAAGAAATTGTGTTTCAAAATGGGGGCTGACCACTTTTTAGATAAGTCTAAAGACTTTGACAATATTCGTCACATCCTAGCCTCCTTATCATAACAGTTTACGGGATAAAAACATGTCAGGCAAGGGGTGTAGTTATCTCTTATCAATAAATCATTTTTTGCGGACTAAATTTTAAAAGACGACTTGAAGGAAGAAAGTCCTTTTTTAATCACAAATCTTTCTTCGATTAAAACGATTTCCGTTTAATGTTTTCCTCAGCTTTTTAATTTTTTTTAAACCTTTTGTAGAATAACGCTTACACAAGGAATAGATGTTACTCTATTTTAGATACTTCTGAAACTTGGTTTCTTTGTGTCATATTCAAAAGAGGCCTGAAAAGTTCCTGTTGATTTTATCATTATAAAAATATTGCTGCTTTGCTGTTACAAAAGTCCACTGGTTCGATAAACAAAAAAGCAGAATTAATAGACGAGGATTTATATCGATTGCTGTTAGAGTTTAAAGACTACTCAATTATCATGATTAGTTCTGAGGGGAAAGTGCTGACATGGAATTTGGGAGCGCAATACTTATATGGATATAATTCAGACGAAATTGTAGGACAGTCTGTGGAATTGCTTCATGGGGAGGTGGAATTAGCAGAGAAGGCAGCAAAGTACTTACAAGTAGCCGGGGAAGTAGGAAGAGTAGAATATGAAACATGGAAACTAAAAAAAGACAGATCCAGATTTTATGCTCATATCATCATTACAACTCTCTATAACGACGACCAATCTATTAAAGGCTTTGGAAAAGTTACACGTGATCTAACAGTGTATAAAACATTGGAAGAAGAAAATGCTGTATTGAAGGAAAACCTGGAAGACAAAGTCAGGCAGCGCACCAACGAACTTGAGATTGTAAATAAAGAATTGGAGGCTTTTTCCTATTCGGTGTCTCATGACCTTCGAACACCTTTACGGGCAGTTAGCGGATACTCAATGATGCTAAAGGAAGACTACGAAAATCAACTGGATTCGGAGGCGAATCGCATCATCAATAATATTGTTGATAATACAAAAATGATGGGGCAGTTGATAGACGATTTGCTAACTTTTTCAAAAATGGCAAGGCTTGAAGCAGCAAATGGTTTTATTGATATGAAGCGTCTGGTAGACCAATGCATGACCGAGCTTTTGCAGGGTGACGCTCAACCAAAATTTTGTATTAATATTCTGGATCTACCGGCCAGCAACGGCGATGTTAAAATGGTGAAACAGGTGTGGCAAAATCTTCTGACAAATGCTATTAAATACTCAGCAAAAAAGGAAAAACCAAATATTGAGGTCGGCGCGTTAGACGATCACAAAAATCACATTTACTATGTGAAAGACAATGGGGCGGGTTTTGATATGAAATACGCCAACAAACTTTTTGGCGTATTTCAGCGCCTTCATAGGCAGGACGAATTTGAGGGAACGGGCCTGGGATTGGCACTGGCAAAAAGAATAATTACTAAGCACGGCGGAGAGATCTGGGCGGAAGCAAAAAAAGATCATGGTGCCACATTTTACTTCAGCATTCCTAAAAACTACAACAATGGACAGTAAGTATAACGAGGTAGAGATATTATTGGTAGAAGATAATATGAGTGACGCAGAGCTAGTAACCCGCGCACTCCGAAAAGTAAATCTTGCCAATAACCTGGTACATGTGAAGGACGGGGAAGAAGCACTCGAATTTATTTTTGCCGAAGGCAGATATGCGGAAAGGAAAATAAAAAATGTACCTCGCTTGATTCTGCTAGACATCAAAATGCCCAAAGTGGATGGAATTGAGGTGCTGAGGCAAATAAAATCGCATGAGGCTACGAAGACCATTCCTGTTGTTATAATGACTTCTTCCAAAGAAGAATTGGACATTATAAAAAGCTACCAATTAGGAGTCAACAGCTACGTGGTAAAACCTGTTGATTTTAATAATTTTTCAAAAGCCGTAAGCGAGCTGGGTTTGTATTGGGTGCTTATCAATCAGCCTCCCTTTGCATAATAGAAGAAAAAAATGAAGGATCGATTTAAAATATTACATCTTGAAGACGTTGCTTCAGATGCAGAGCTTGTAGCAAGGACTTTAAGACGTCACAATTTTCTTTTTGATTTTCTCGTCATAGATACTGAACAGGAATTTATAGCTGCTTTAGATCATTTTTCGCCTGATGTTATCTTGTGCGACCATTCTCTGCCAGCCTTTAACTCGTTTGCAGCATTGAAGATCATTAAAGACCGAAGACTGAATATCCCTTTTATCGTTATCACTGCTACTATGAGCGAAGATGTCGCCATGACTGTGGTAAGAGAAGGTGCTGATGACTATGTACTTAAAGACAGGCTAAACCGTCTTCCTTTTGTAGTTAGCAACGCAATTGACAAGTACCGATTTGAAAAAGACCGCAAAAGACTAATAGACGACGCTCACCAAAAAGAAGCCTTAGCAAAGAGCAAGCTTCAAAATTTATCTGATAAATTACTGCTTGCAACCCAGGCAGCCGGCATTGGCATTTGGGAATATGAAATAGAACAAAACAAATTTATAGCGGACGATTTGCTCTTATCCTTATATGGCACGAGCACGGTTGACATTGACATTACCCTTGAAATCTGGTTGGGCTTTCTCCATCCTAAAGATAAAGAAAGAGTTGTGCAGGAGTTTAGTATGGCTTTACAACAAAGCGCACAATTCGCATCCGAATATCGCATTATTTGGAACGATGGTTCCGTTCATTTCATCAAATCTGTTGCACATATACAGTACGACGAAGCAGGAAGACCTATACGTTTAATTGGAACAAACCAGGACATCACAGCTAGTAAGCTGGCAGAAATTGCCATTAAGGAAAGCGAAGAAAGATATCGTGCATTTTTCGAAAATAGCATGGATGGCATTTTAATCACTGTAACAGATGGGCACGTTACAAGCGCTAATCCTGCAGCATGCGCCATGTTCCAGATGACGGAAGCAGAAATCTGTAAAGCAGGAAGATTCGGTTTGGTCGATACCACAGACGAAAGATTACCGGCAGGGTTAGAACAACGTGAACTTGAAGGCAAGGTAAAAGGGGTAATTAACTTTTTACGCAAAGATGGGAGTCGCTTTCCTGGCGAAATAACCAGTTCTGTTTACGGAACAGACGACGGGGAAAAAAGAACTTCCATGATTATTCGGGATGTTACAGAACGCAAAAAGGCTGATGAGCAAATTCTTAATACATCGCTGGAGCTTAAAAGAGCGCTTACGGATGTAGAAAAGATTATGGATTCGTCGCTTGACATTATCTGCTCTATTGATAACACAGGCCGGTTTGTAACCGTTAGCTCAGCAGCTAATTCTATTTGGGGCTACGAGCCCTGCGAACTGAAGGGCGCATTGTACATGGACCTCGTCTATCCTGCTGACGAAAAAATTACCCTTCAAGCAGCAAGGGATATTGTGCAGGGAAATGCTGTAACCATGTTCGAAAATAGATGCGTTAAAAAAGACGGCAGTATTGTGCCCATGCTCTGGTCGGCAAGATGGGATGATGATGAAAAGACGATGTACTGTATTGCGAAAGATGGTACCGAGAAAAAAAGAATGGAGGCTGCCTATGACAGCGAGCAACAACGGCTGCAGGAGTTATTTCTGCATGCACCCGCAAGTGTAGGTGTTTTTAAAGGCAGTGAGCATGTGTTTGAAATGGCAAATGAACCCTACCTGCAGTTAACAGGTAGGAAAGATATTATTGGAAAGACCGTACTCGAAGTATTTCCGGAGATGGAAAATCAGGGTTTATTGCAACTACTGGACGAGGTGTTTACTTCTGGGGTGCCGTTTACTGCCAATGAACGATTGGTGCAGGTTGACATAAATAATGATCGTAAGTTAGAAAACAAATATTTAAATTTTGTTTACCACCCTTACCGAAACAGTAAAAATTTAATAGAAGGAGTTTTCTTTTTCGCTGTAGATGTTACAGAACAGGTTGAGGCAAGAAAAAGGATAGAAGAAAGTGAAAAACGTGTCCGGCAGCTGATTGAGAACTTGCCCGAAGCAGTTTACACGTGTGACGCCGAAGGTAAAATAGAGCTGTATAACAATGCTGCCGTGAAGCTGTGGGGTAGAGAACCTGTTATCGGCAAAGATTACTGGTCTGGTGCCTATAAAACCTACTATATTAATGGCTCGCCGATCTTGCCTGAGGAAGGTCCCATGGCTTCAACCCTTAAAAATGGAAAAGGAAACTTTGAATTTGAAGTTATCATTGAACACCCTAATGGTGAAAAACGTTTTGCACGCGCCAACCCTATTCCACTTTTCGACAACGACAAAAAATTAGTCGGCGCGGTAAACATGATTGTAGACATAACGCATTTAAAGCTTGTCGAGGAAAAATTAAGGACAAGTAATGAAAGATACCAGATAGTTACAAAGGCAACAAATGACGGAATATGGGATTGGAACTTGCTGACTAACGAAATGTATTGGAATAAGAGTTATGAAAGAATTTTTGGTTACAAGAATGTTAACCAGAATTTGGATGCAGAACAGTGGTTCGATAAAATACATATTGAAGATCGGGAAAGAGTAAAGAATGGCTTTTCTAATGTTATTAATAACGGTGGGATGCTATGGGAAGATGAATACCGGTATCTGAAAGCTGACGGTGAGATCGCTATTGTATACGACCGAGGCTACCTTATTTATAATGATGTGGGTAAGGCAACACGTTTTGTTGGGGCTATGGAAGATATTACTCAGCGAAAGAAAATAGAAAATGAAAGGGAATATTTGATTGAGCATTTAGTTAAGAGTAACAATGACCTTAAACAGTTCACTTACATTACTTCTCATAATTTCAGGGCGCCCTTGTCTAACCTTATTGGCTTGTTAAGCCTGATTGATAGAAGTACTTTAACCGAAAACAACAGGGAAATTGTTAAGATGTTTGAGGTGTCTACCAATCAGTTAAATAAAACAATTAATGATCTTGTGCAGATTTTGATCATAAAAAATAACCTCAACGTAAATATTGTCAATAATAACATTACCAATGTATTGAATGACGTGTGCAGTTCTTTAGGTTACGAGATTGCAGAGATTGATTGCACAATTAACAGGAATATTCTTGTGGAAAACATTGTTTTAAACAAATCTTATCTGGAAAGTATTTTAATAAACCTTTTGTCTAATTCAATAAAGTATCGTTCACCTGCAAGGAAACTTGTGATTGATATATCAACCACAAAAAAGGCTACGGGAGAAGTTGTTCTTGTGATTAAAGACAACGGCAGCGGTATTAACATGAAGCGCCATAAAGAGCAGATATTTGGGTTATATCAGCGCTTTCACGCTGGCAAAGAAGGAGTTGGTTTGGGACTATATATGGTGAAGACCCAAATCATGGCACTTGGAGGAAAAATTGAAGTACAAAGCGAAGAGGATAAGGGAACCGAATTCTACATCACTTTCAAATCAAATGATTCACTACTCCTATGCTAGATACTTTGGCTAGAATTAGTGATTACTATTAAGCAACCAATTTGTTTTGAAATTTATTATTACGTGTTTTCTGATAGTTCATCACAAACTTATCCCGCGAAGGTTGCACATTTAACTTGAAGTGTTTATTCTGAAACAAGTCCCTTAACTGAAGCTGAATAAGTGAGAACTCTGTAGGTTTGACGAGATAAAAATTCGCACCAAGATCAAAACAAGTGTCAATTTCTTTTTTTTGACTACTCCCTGAATACATTACTACTCTTGTTTCCATAAAAGCTGGATTACTTCTGATCTCCTTCAAACATGCTATACCGTTCTTATAAGGCATACTAATATCTAAGAAAATAACATCCGGGCTTATTTGGGTTTGGATCATCGAAGAAAACATGACCCCATTAGAAGTATGTAGTATTTGAATGGGGCGGCCTATTGACGTCACAGCGTTATTGAAAATATAAAAATCGTCTTCATCATCTTCAGCAAGAAGTATGTTGTATATTTTTTCTGAATCCCGTTCTGTTGAATGGACATTTCTCATAGTATAAAGGATATTGAACTAAAATTATAAAAACCTATACAATTGTCTGATCTAGCTGGTTGAAAGTATAGCTGTAAAAGACATTCCTGCTTTGTGATTCAGGTTCTGCTGCTGGACACAGTGTACAACCTGCCCAAGTATAATGACTAGTCGCATAGGAGGTTATCTTTCTACGAAGGTTTTTCATAGGGAAAACGTAAATTCAAATTATTGTATCTATATTCTTCTGGATTGGATGTTCAGGTAAATCAAAAGAGCAATCTGGTTTTAGACTTGTATCGAAGCTTAAGTATTGTTAGTGACTTTGTAAATTATCAATAATTGCAAATTCGACCTTAATTCATTCTAACCTTATTGCGTGCCTTACGCCCTGATTTTTCGAGCACTTGTACTACCTCTGAAATTTTTATAGGCTTACTCAGGTAATCGTCCATCCCGGCTTTGATACATAATTCCTTATCCCGATTCATGGCATTGGCTGTCATAGCAACTATAATGGGTTGATCATTCATATTTTTTCTTATAAACTCGCAGGTCTCCAACCCATCCATCTCAGGCATTTGCATGTCCATCAGGATTAGGTCGTATGTTTTACTATCCATTGCACTTAGCACTTCAAGACCATTGCTGGCGACATCTGCCTCGTAACCCATCTTAGCCAATACCTGTAACATCAACTTTTGATTTACTGCGTTGTCTTCCGCAATCAAAATACTCATTGGGTAGGCTTGGGCAATATTGGTTGAAAATAACGGCCGCGCGCCTTCTGGTTTTTCAAAAGGCTTGTGACTGTTTTGCTTCAACTGGTCGCAAACGTGTTTGTACAAGAGCGAATGCTTAGTAGGCTTATTTAGGATAACATTAAACAAATGGGAATACTTGCGGCTTTGCTCGTTTCCGGCAGAACTAAGTAATATGATATTTAGCTGCGGCCGAACTTTCCGGATAATTTCGGCTAACTCTACTCCATCCATCTCGGGCATTTGCATATCCGATATAACTAAATCAATCGACTTATTTCTTCCCAGGATGTCGAGGGCTTCCTGCCCAGACTCAGCAAGTACTGGAATAAAGTTCCACTGCTTCAACTGGTTTTCCATTATGTTCCTGTTGGTAAGATTATCATCCACCACTAAAATCTGCTTGTTAGCCATATTAGCCATACTAAGGTGCACATAGGTAGTTAGCCCACTAACTCCTATTTTAGATTGTATACTAAAACTAAAAGTCGTTCCTACCCCCGGTTCACTCATTACTTTAATATCGCCTCCCATCAGTTTTACCAGTTTTTCACTGATCGCTAGTCCAAGACCTGTTCCTCCATATCTTCTTGTAGTGCTCGAGTCTACCTGTGAGAATGCTTTAAATAGACGATGTATTTTATCTTTTGGAATGCCTATACCAGTGTCGCGTACGTCAAACACCAATTCAATATTTTCATTTTGCTGTTTGTTTACTTTAACGCCAATAACGATTTCCCCATGACTTGTAAACTTAATTGCATTGCCCACCAGGTTGATCAAAATTTGCCTTAACCTTACGGAGTCTCCAATAATTTTGGATGGCACGTTAGCATCTATTTGGTAAACCAGGTCAAGATTTAATACCCCGGCTCTTGCGGCAAACACATCGAGTACTCCTTCGATACAATCTTTGATATCAAAATCTTGTTCGTCTAATTCCAGGTTGCCGGACTCGATTTTAGAAAAATCAAGAATGTCATTGATAACTGTTAAAAGCGCGTCCCCGCAGGTTTTGATTGTTTCGGCATAGTCCTGTTGCTCGAGAGTTAAAGTGGTATTTGACAGTAAAGTCGACATTCCTATTACTCCATTCATCGGCGTGCGGATCTCGTGGCTCATAGTAGCTAGAAATACATCTTTTGCCTTATTGGCGTTTTCAGCTTCCTCGCGTGCGCGTTCAGCTTCTTCACGCGAATGGCGTTCAACAACAGTTAATTGGGCTAGTCTTTCCGTCCGTTCTTTCACCTGTAGTTCAAGCCGCTCTTTTTGAAATCTAATTTTCTGTAACCGAATCTTAAATACGCCGTAAACACTTCCAACAACTGTCAGCGCTACTAGTAATTTAAACCACCAGGTTAACCAAAAGGGAGGTACAATAGTAATTTCAAGCCCTGCATTTACAGGCGACCACAAACCTTCGTTGGTTCTATACTTCACTTTAAACCTATAATTTCCTGGCGAAAGATTGGTATAAGAGGCCGTATTTCTGCTGCCAACATAGTTCCAGTCTTTGTCGAAACCCTCCAGCATAAAAGCGTACTCCTTTTTGGTGGCAGTGGTAAAATCAAGTGCAGCAAATTCGAGAGAAATAACAGATTGATCATAAGAAAGGCGCACATCCTGGGTGTAAGAAATATCTTGTTTTAAAACGCCCGTGTTCTTACTATTTTCGGAAATTGGCAATGCTTTATTAAAAACATTGAAACCAGTAATGGCCAAAGGTGACCAGCGTTTGTCTTTGATTATTCTTTCCGGGTTAAAGGCGTTAAAGCCATTTAAACCTCCAAAGTAGAGCGTTCCATCATGACTTTTTAAAGCCGAGTGAGGTTTAAATTCGTCGGCTTGCAAACCATCCTCTATAGTATAATTTTGAAACCGGCGATTTTTTGAGTCAAACATGGTCAGTCCATTATTAGTACTGATCCACATGTTGCCACCGTTGTCTTCCTTTACAGCATAAATAATATCGCTGGGCAAACCGTCCTTCCTGGTAAAGACCGTAAACTGCCTGGTCTCGGGGTCAAACACATTCAAACCGGAATAAGTACTTAGCCATAACTTTCCATCTTCTGCTTCAAAAATGTTGGTGACGGTATTATTACTCAGGCTATTCTTTTTCTCATCATGTTGAAACCGGGTAAAGCTGTTTTTTTTTCTGTCCAGTAAATTCAGCCCTCCATCATACGTACCCACCCACAGATTACCGCGCCTGTCTTCTACGATCGAGTATACCCTGTCGCTGCTTAAGCTATTGACGTTTTTAGGATTAAATTTATAGTGAGTAAAATTGTTGCTAGTTGGGTTGTACACGTTTAATCCTGCATTGTAAGTGCCGATCCATGTCTTTTTATCTAGCGTATGTATGATCGAATACACATTATTGCCTGATAAGCTATTAGTGTCTTTTTCGTTATGAACAAAATGTTTGAAACGATTTGTTTTTTGATCTAAGACACTCAGCCCACCTCCCCATGTACCTATCCATAATTTGCGGTCCTGGTCCTGGTTTATCGAAAGCACAAAATTGCCCGAAAGTCCATTGTAGTTATTCTTGTCCTTGTAAGAAGTAAATGTTTCATTAACCGGATCAAATTTATTGAGACCTCCGCCATCGGTTCCGATCCAGATATTATGGTCGGCGTCCTCAAATAAATCAAGCACGAAATTATTTGACAAACTAAACGGCGAGGTATTATGAGTATAGTGAGAAAAGTTGGTTGTGCTTTTTTTGAAGAGATTGATGCCACCGCTAAAAGCACCTAGCCACATATTACCTGTCTTATCTCTTGAAATACCATAGATGGAATTAGCACTAAGGCTATTGTAATCGATGTCGTCGTGAGCATAATTTTCGAAAATGTCCGCTTCGCTATTACGAATACTAATACCTGCATTTTCTGCACCGACCCACAAATTTCCGCCGCCGTCCTCATTTATGCATAAGATATTATCACCTGCAATGCTGCCTTTTTTACTGTTATGCCTAAATGTGGTAAACGTTTTTTCCCTTTCATCAAACAGGTTAAGACCACTACCCTGCGTTCCTACCCAAAAGCGATGCTTACTGTCTTCGAACATTGCGCTAATACTATTCCCTGAGACAGTTTTAGGGTCGTTTTCCTTGTGGGAGAACTTTGTGACCCGACCAGTTTTTCTATCAATTAGATTTAAGCCACCTGTAGAAGTTCCGATCCAGAGATGCTTATGAGAGTCTTGAAAAAGACTCATAATATTATTGTCGCTAATAGTAGTAGGGTCACTATCAGAATGGATATAACGTTGAAACCGATTGGTTTTTAAATCCAGCTTATTTAGCCCGCCTTTTTGAGTGGCGATCCACAAATCGTCTTCTTCATCAAATAATAGTTTGTTTACGCTGTTACTCGAAATGCTGTTCGCATTCCGGCCATCATTCATATACCTCGTAAACCTGTGATGTTTAACATCGTACTTATTCACACCTCCGCCTTCTGTAGAAATCCAAATATTACCTGATTTATCTTCCTTTATATCCTGGATAAAATTATTACTGATCGTATTATCATCCTTTGAGTCATGTCGATAGATCGTGAACTTATATCCATCATATCGGTTCAGGCCATCTCTTGTACCAAACCACATAAACCCATAACTGTCCTGGAAGACACAGGTAATATTTATTTGCGAAATACCTGCTGATATGCCTATATGCTCAAACTTTAAGCTCTTGTTCTGAGCACTCGCAGCAAATGGAAGGGCAAGTATAGCTACTGCTATAAAGGTTTCGGCAAAGGTTTTACAAAAATTGAGATATTTCATTGGTAGCAATTAAAACGCTACTTATTCAACCTCATACGTAGAGTATTATTGTCGTATCGACATTAATACACCCGTTATAGTTATTCTTTTGTCCTTTATTACTTATTGTGGCCTATTTTATTAGTTATTGTTTGTTTTGCTACTCATCATGGTATAGAAATAAAATTAGGAGAATTAGCGGCTGGTTTGTTGATGGGCTCACTTTATCCAATCAAGACTTATTGTTCCCTTGTTGATTACAACTCTTGCAACTAACATCTATTACTGTGGCGTCTTGCTACTAGTAAAACTTCTATATGGCCCTGCTACAGGTATTATCTGCTATGACCCTCGTTTACTTGTTGTTTATTTTGCTACAGAAAATGGGCAAGGATGAAAAACTGTAGTGAGGTTTTTTTCCTTGAAATGAAATGAAGAGAAACAAAAGTCTCATTCTAGCTTTGAAGCATTTTACAATACTTTTATTAAAAAGGGAATAAGACTAAGTTCAGGAACCAACATGTTAGGTTACATTTCTCATTCTTCAGTTAGGGGTAAAGCAGATATTTTTTTCGCATCACTTTATATTCACTTAAGCCAGGCTCCCAACTTTTTCGGATTTCTTTTTCTGATTTGCCATCAATAATTTGTTGCCTGAACAAAGCAGATCCTACAAGTCTTTCAATCACGCCCATTTCCTTGCTTAACTTGGAGTCGAAAAATTTTTCTTTGTAAGGAGAAGCGGAGTACAATTCCATCATCCATTCCAAATTAATCTGCTTCTTTTTTCTCAAGAGGTCTACATCATACTTGCGCAAGTCAAGGCCATAACATACCTCGTTCATGAAGAGCGGCGTTTCTGCCATTCCCTTAATGCTTGTTGGGGTGAAGCTGAATGTATACTTGCCTTTTAGCTCAGGGCTGCCTATTACGGTAAATGGAAAATAAGTACCTCGACCATGATTGAGGTAAGTGCCTTCAAATAAACAAGTAGAAGGATACAACATCACCGCTTGTTGTGTATTTAAATTAGGGGACGGGCTTACAGGTAAATCGTACGACATGTCATGATTGTAATTCGCCACTTTAATAATTCTTAGATTACATTTTACTTTGTTTGTCAGCCATCCTTCGCCATTCGCCATTTGTGCAAATTCACCAACAGTTAATCCATGCGACATAGGTATAGGAAACATACCAATGCCTGATTTAAATTTCATATCGAGTATTGGTCCATCAACTAGATACCCATTTGGATTTGGCCTGTCAAGAATAAGGAGTTCTTTACCGTTTTCATAACAGGCCTCCATTAAACGAGAGAGCGCATTGATGTTAGTATAAAACCGGCACCCCACATCCTGTAGATCGTAAATGATTATGTCAACATCAGAAAGATCTTCTTTTGTGGGTTTATTTTTTTTGCCGTACAGGGAGACTACAGGTATTCCAGTAGAAACATCAATTTCATCAGCAACAGCAGTACCCGCGCTTGCATTGCCGCGAAAACCGTGTTCGGGACCGAAGACTTTTACGATATTAACTCCAAGGGTTTTGAGGCTGTCCACCAAATGCCTCCTTCCAATAATTGTTGTGAGGTTAGCAAGAATAGCAACCCTTTTCCCCTTTAGGTAAGGCACATATTTATCAGTTTGTTCAGCACCTGTTTTTAACTGACTTTTCTCAGCAACTGCATGTGTGGTTGGTGAATAATTACGGGCAAGACAAAGGCCCGACAGAATAAGAAGGGTGAAAAAAATTTTCATTGTTATAATTTTTAATATTCACCAGTCTCGCGACTAGTAAAAGTTTATCCTCTTTCAAATGTCGTTAAGGAATTTTATCAGTGTCAATTTTTTTATCGTTCAACAATACTAGTGACTAGACACTAATTTAACACTATCTCTTATTTTAAGAGTCGATAAGCAGAGGGCATTTTGCTTTAAGGTTTATCGGATTAATTGCTAAATTTATAAACGGCACATAAAGATCAATACTTAAAAAAGGTAGCTATGCAAAAGAACACGATCTGTTTGTGGTACAATAACGACGCAGTCGAGGCAGCTCACTTTTATGCAAACACATTTCCGGACAGTTCGGTCGGAAAGGTATTTCAAGCGCCTTCAGACTTTCCGGGAGGCAAGGCAGGCGACGTGCTTACAGTAGAGTTCACTGTCTGCGGAGTACCATGTATAGGACTTGATGGTGGCGATGTGTTTAAACACAGTGAGGCGTTCTCCTTCCAAATTGCTACAGATGACCAAGCTGAAACTGACCTGTATTGGAATGCGATTATTGATAACGGAGGCACAGCTAGTGAGTGTGGCTGGTGCAAAGACAAATGGGGACTCTCGTGGCAAATCACTCCCCGTGTTTTGACTGATGCAATGGCGAGGGGCGGTGATATAGCAAAACGGGCATTTGAAGCAATGATGACAATGAAGAAAATTGACGTTGCAAAAATAAAAGCTGCAATTGAGCAGTGAAGCCCTCAGTCTTCGTAGGCTTTCCGTGCGTTCCGTTTGTTGGTAGCTACGCGGTTAAATAAGAAGGGGGATTGAATCTGGTATGTAGAAGACCTGTACTTAAAATTATTGCAACTCCTACCCCCTTTGTCCTGCTGAAACTTCTAAAAAGGTACGTGGGTAGGCTAAGGCATCATGACTTAGCTGGTGAAGTGAGTACACAAGTAGAAATGTGCGACGCAAGGAAGCCAAATAGATGTTTATGGCTTAGCTCAAAAGAAAGATACAAACTGGACAAAAGCTTTAGATCCGTGTTTGCCCATCAAACCCTTCGATTAACGAAACTTAGTTTCCACTACCCGCGCGGTTAATTTCATCTGTAGCTCCACCTTCAGATCGTTTTACTGCTTTCATGGTCTTACCAAACCTCCAGCTAAAATTAACTCGCGCTACCCTTGAATCCCATTGTATTTTAAAGGGTTCATATGAATTTTGAAACGTAGAATAGCCGGAATAATTCTGGAAATAAGTAATATCACGAATACTTAGTTTTAGCGAACCTTTCCCTTTCAACACGACCTTGGAAACACCTAGGTTCAATTCACCTTGCGGCTCCAGCCATTCCTGTAAGTCTATCTGGCTTTTTGTTTGGTAGTAACCACTAATTTCGGCACCCCAGCCTTTTTTAAACTGAAACTGGTTATTCAAGCTCACATTAAGCTGACTTATCTTAACAGTGATGGGAGCCCATACAACACCTTTTATAGTTTTGTGATTGAACACTGCCGCTGCAGTAACGTTCCACCATTTGTTTAGCGGAACCTGGTAAGTTTCACTTATCCCAATATTTTGAAAAGAACCTACGTTTCCCCTTGTGTAAATAATGATGTTCTTGTTAACATTCCTGCTGCTTGAGTCAATAATAAATACCTGTGAAAAATAGTCGCGAAGGTAGCCATATGATAGCTCAGTGGTAAGCATTTGCTTATATGTATGAG
Organism: Segetibacter aerophilus; assembly: GCF_007991655.1. Taxonomy (GTDB): domain Bacteria; phylum Bacteroidota; class Bacteroidia; order Chitinophagales; family Chitinophagaceae; genus Segetibacter; species Segetibacter aerophilus. Next base: position 19,773 of record NZ_BJYT01000017.1, on the reverse strand, counting down.
CCAAAGCAAAATTCCACGTGTACTGTGGTTTTATAAAAGGATTGCCCCCTTCGTAAGTATACTTGTTTAATGTTCTTAGAAAAGGATTCAGAAACTGAAATGGGGGCCTATCGATTCTTCTGCCTGTTCGAAACGTTATCATATTATTGCTATCAGCAGCGTATGAAACAAAAGCCGTGGGAAAGACGCTGCCATAGTTTTTATTAAAAGCAGAATCCTTTACTACCGCGTTGCCCAATTGATTTGCTTTATAAGATGTAAACTCATATCTCAATCCCGTTTGCCAATGCCATTTCCCTTTTTCAGCATCTACACTTGCATAGACCGCACTAATCTTTTCATTATATAAGAAATGGTTGCTGCGGCTTAGGTCCTGCAACCAATTGTTGTTATCAAGATAATAGTATTCAGCAAGGTTGTCCGTTTTATTGATCGCTGTTTTCAAGCCTGTTTCCAGGAGTAACTTTTTGAAACGTTTAGAGTAATCAACCTTTAGTGTCGTTATATCAAGCATTGATGGTGTATTGCCCTTTGTAGCTAATACACCGCTACCGGGTACCAATAACTGCGTTTGATAATTTTGATCATTGGCTATGTTGAACTTCACATAATCTATGTCAAAACTAAATTCACTGTTTTTATCTATTTGATGCCTGCCGCTCAGATTTACACCCCCTCTTTTAAACTCTGTATTGTTTTCGCCTAAAGTATTGATTGTAGAGTCAACCTGATGTTTGGGATTCATCCAATTAATCGCGCTACGAAAATTTCCCTGCCGGTCAAAAATATTGCCGGTAAATACAAGACTTACGGTGGTGCTATTGCTAACAAAAAAATCGAGGCCCGTTTTAAAATTCTGGCCTGACGCTTTGTTTTTTCCAAAATTCGGTTGCTCAAGCAACGCCGAATCCTGGCGTTGCTTATTAAAATAAGTTCGGAGTGTCCAAATGTTTTGAAATTCAGTATTAGCACGAACGCTATAATTCATAAACCAGTTCATTTTTCCCTCGCGATAATTCAGGTTAAGCGTATTACCTGTTTTCGCATAAACACCCTGCCCATAGCTTACATTCAACGACCCATTAAAACCCCTCTGTTTGTTTGCCTTAGTTTTTATGTTGATGATACCAGCGTTACCAGACGCATCATATTTAGCACCTGGATTTTCGATTAGCTCTACAACATCTACCTGTGAAGCACTCATGCCTGAAAGATACGCTTGCAGCTCAGCTCCACTCAGTTGTGTAGGTTTGCCATCAATAAATACTGTAACTGCAGGCTTTCCTTTCATTATTAGCGAGCCATCTTTTCCAACAGTTATACCAGGCGATTTTTCAAGGATATCCATAACAGTTGCGCCGGCATTAGTAATGTTGGCTTCAGGGTTTATAACTGTTTTATCAGGCAGAAATTGAACGAAGGCTTTTTTAGCAATAACCGTTACATCTTTAAGTAACCCTGTTTTGGTTTTTAGAATAATTGTATCAGTAGCAGAGTCATTTTTTTCAAGGTCGAGCAATTTACTGAAGCCCTCTTCGTGGCCTAGTTCACTTGCTTTAACCAGATATTTTCCCGCATTAATTTCTGTAAATTGAATTGTGCCGGCGACATTTGCTGCAGCTGTACGAATGTTTACAGAATCCGCCGTTAAAAGGTATAAAGTAGAACCTGGTAGGGCAACTTTTTTGTCATTAAGCACTGTAACGCGAATGGATCGATTAACCTGCGCGTATACGCTGCTATAAAAACACATTAAAAGAAAGGGCAAAATCGATTTCGGCATATAAGAAGCAAATTTGAACGAAAATATTTAAGGCGCGGAAGTTAAGCCGCCTTTTTACTTAAGCGGCAATAATCTTATTTGAGGTTGGGCGTTTGCAGCCTCTTTTTCACAACTAGCTAAGCGAAACTATTTCTACCTGTACACTGTTTGATTTTACTTGTAGCTACTTAAGCTTATTTGACTACCGGTTAAAAAAAGTGCTGCCCCAATAGTAGTTAACGACTTAAGCAACATAAATCGCTAACTGCTCTAAGATGACACAAGACGGGAACTGCAGAATGTTGCCAACAAACGTTATATTACGTATATTGTAACAGCTTGAATATTCTTAACTAATAAATGAATTTTATGAAAAAGTATTTAGTTGTGCTCTCCCTGCTTTTTGTTACAATTGCCTATGCGGCCGATAAAGGCACCTGGACCGGCTATATCAGTGATGCTCATTGCGGGGCTAAAGAAGATCTTTCTACCCATGCAGCTTGTGCCCAAAAATGCGTTAAAGGTGGTGAGGCGCCGGTGTTTGTAGTAGGCGAAAAAGTTTATGCAATCAGCAACCCTAAGGAAGTAGCGAAGTTTATAGGCGACAAAGTGAAGATCACAGGTACAATTACCGACAATTCTATCAGCATCGATAAGATCAGCAAATAATTTTGACTTCTCTCTCTACCGAGCGCCGTTTCTTTAAACGTTGCTCTTTTTTTACCCTATCACCTGTTTCTCGTTTCGTGCTTTCTTGTAGAGAGCCTACGATTTATTGCTATTACCTCCGAACTACCAATATGTTCGATTAACTCGGAAACATTATGCCACAAAATTATCCTGCTACCTCTCTTTCTGACAATTTTTTGCTTACAGGTGGTATCTATCACTCCCAAAATCAAGCTTACAATGATTGGTTCGAAAAGCAATATAGCAGAAACGAGGAGCCGTGGAACTATAGTCACAGAGGGGGAGAAATATTTCGGCATAAATTTACTATTCAACAACTACGAGAATTTTGCCCCCACCCATGTGCCTTATTGGAGCTAGGTTGTGGATCAGGATTAATGACGGCTAAGCTCGCCTCCTTTACCAGTAAACTTTATGCTGCTGATGTTTCACTTAGTGCTGTAAAAGCTTGCAAGCAAAAATGTGATCCTGTTGCACGAAAGCACAACTGTGAAATTGAGTATTACGTTACTACTACTCCCGGACTTCCTTTTAATGATGGTAGCTTTGATACGGTTACACTCTGTGACGGCCTTCTCGGCTGGTGGTTTACGGAGGAACAAAAGCAGGCAGCCCTAAAAGATACTTATAGGGCATTGCAAAAGGGAGGATACATTATTCTTACAGACTACACTACTGCAGACCATTTTGCTGACTACATAAAATTAGTTAACCAAAGCGCTTTCAAAATAGTGAAAATTACGTATTTGCATGATCGGCCCTGGTACTTGCTGGAGTCTCTCGCTAAAAAGCTGCCTTTTAAATCCCTCCTTAAGCCTATCGTAGCTAGTCCTCACTTAGCAAAACTCCTTCATTATTCAGGAAGAATTATTGGACCTACTTCTTCTAGACATATCATTATTGTAGCTCGCAAGGAATAATATGTACCGTTTTCCTGATAAGACTGTAATGCTGATTGTCTTTTGGTAAAGTTTATATTTCAACTTTTACCTTTACTACTTGCATTTGAACTCTGTCGTATCAGTAGTTTTAACAATGTCGATTGTAGACTTGATTAGTCCTTACCTGCGTGTTAGAATTAATTTGATTGGGGAACAGCTAAAACCTTTTTTGACACGAAATCATAACTAGCAGAGGCGGTTGATGTAAACTTAATAAAAATAAATAAGGATTACATTTCTGTAATCCTTATTTAAGAGGTCCCGAGCGGATTCTCCCCACTCTCCTAACCTATTGAAAAAGAATTACTTCTACTTTTTTACTCGATTATTTACTCGATCAAATTCAAAGTGCTACAACAGTTTATCTAACTTGATAAAGGTTTACCGTGGAACAAAGTTATTACTTAGTTTGACGGAGAAAAAAATAATATGCAAATTGGGTTAACCAAACTGCTGTTTACATTAATCGTCCGACCCGAAAACTCTGAATTTGGAGTGTGGGGTTAGCAGAGCTATAAATATTTGAAAATGGATATTTAAGTAAAAGGTATATTAAAGTAAAGGTGTAAGAAGATTTGTAAAAGGTGATGATGGAATGATAGCTAAATTAATGGGCAGGCTATATGGAAGCGATGATTTATTTCCTGATAGAATGCCTAATAGTTGCCATCCATTTCAATCAATAAACTTTATTACCATTCACGATGGTTTTTCATTGTATGATCTTGTTGCTTACAACACAAAACATAATAAAGCGAACGGCCATGACAATACCTATGGATCGGATAGTAACTTCAGCTGGAACTGCGGTGTTGAAGGCGACGACAACGTGCCTGAAAATGTAATGAAGCTCCGTAAAAGCAAGCTAAAATTTTGCAACCATCCTTTTGCTTTCTAACGGCGTCCCTATGTTTAGAATGGGTGATAAATTCTTAGCAACCCAATTTGGAAACAATAATGCTTATAACCAGGATAATGAAATTAGTTGGCTTGACTGGAAAAGGAAAGATAACTTTCTGGACGTTTTCAGGTTTTTTAAAATGATCATAGATTTTAGAAAGAAACATCCATCTGTCGCCACACATTCTTGAAAGAAGATGTACAATGGTTTGGTACCTACTTTGAGAAGTATCCGCTCAGCCGATTGTCCGCAAAATCGTAAGTTGATAAAAAAATTACTTCTAACAACCAAATGCAACTTTATAAGATATCCCCTATAAATATTGCAATTGATGTGAAACCGTTGTACAATCCATAATAAGGGGAAGGAACGAGCAAATCATAGCGTAAACCTTCCGGCGACCTAGCCTATTATTATCGATTTGCAGAGATATATTATGGCAAACAGTTGTTAGCGGATAAAGCTGAAAAACTTGGTTATTCATATAGCGGCCCTCCCATACCGTTTGATGCATCCGGCGTACATCCTCTATATCCCCATACAAAGCTGGCTGACTTGCCAGCGGCCACTGAGGCATACCGTGCAGCAAAGCTCTTCAGTCAATCCCATTCCAATTTATTGAATGCACTTGATAAAACATTCAACGGATACCCTGATTATATCGGTTACACATTAGGCTTGATGTATGACGTAAAATTGTATGGTGATAAGCTGGCCGCCATGCCTTTTCCAGGAAAGGATGGTTATACCATAGGCCCTTCTTTCGAGTTCGTAAATATCAATGAATAACATGAACAGAACATTATTAACTCAGTCACTAGCTTTTCTCTGTTGCTGATACCAATTATTTAAAGTTTTTAAAACAACACGGAGTATGTGATTGTAGAACACCGAGCGAATTCTCCCCACTCTCCTAACCTATTAAAAAAAAATTACTTCTCTTTTTTTACTCGATTAATTACTCGATTGAACTCAAAGGACTACAACAGTTTATCTAACTTGATAAAGGTTTACTGTGTTACAAAGCTATTATACAGTTTTAAGGGAGAAAAAATAATATGCCAGAGGGATGAAAAATTTGCCGGCCATATTTGCCTCACGAATTCACTTCTACCCTTTTCATTGAACTGCGAACCTGCAGCAGGATTATAAGCGGTAGCTCGGGAGAGTGTTGTGAAAACGATGCTCACTAGCTCCCCTTAATGTGGTAAAAGGATTATTATTTAAAGGGGTTGTGCTGAAGAAAGACAAGACGATTGCAGAGATAGTCGAAAATTCTTATTCAGGAAATAAACATATTGCAATAAGAATTACAGGAAATGAACGAAAAGAATTTCTTTTTTTAATTAGGGAAGCAATTAAAGAGATCCATGATTCATTTCGCGGTAATCTGTTAGTTGATGAAACTATTCCATGCATCTGTAGTGAGTGTAAGGATTCTGAAGCTCCATATTTTCATAAGCTTACCACCCTTAATAATTTTATCTCAAGAGGTAGACAACAGGTACAATGTAATAAAAGTGCAGATGATGTTAGCATACAGGAATTATTTGATGGTATTGAAATGGCGGATATAGAGGCAGAAAAAATAAAATTTTTGTTTCTTATTCCCACGAGGATAGGAAGTACTTGGAAGAACTGAATAAATATTTTAAACATTTAAAAAGAAGCAACAAGATTGAATCTTGGTATGATGCGGAAATTCTTCCTGGAAAAGAATGGGAAAAGGAAATTTTTGATAGCCTTGACGCCTGTAATGTAATCTTCCTTCTGATTAGTCAAGATTTTATTAATTCGGACTATTGTCATAAGGAAATGAAGGCCGCTTTTGAAAGAAAAAAGAGAGGGGAGGTCGAAATTATTCCCATTATCCTCCGGCCATCTGACTGGGAAAAACAAGAGTTTGCTGTACTTCAGGTTTTACCTGAAGGTGGCATACCGGTAACGAAATGGAATTTAGCTGATGACGCGTATTTAAACATCTCCCTAAGGTGTGCAGAAAGCGTTAAATATCTGATTTAGAATTAGGCATATAATGTTAGGGTAAATAATCGTTTCTACAAGGGTCCTTTTAAGGTGCCACAGGAAAAATAGTACGAATAAACGAAGGGAAACGATAGATTCAATAAGGCTAGGGGTGTAAAAGTAAACGCTATCTTCTTTGAGAATGAACTGGCATTAGTCGCATCGACAAAAGAGATTTCCTTCGACTACCCAACCAACTTATGAATTTCTTTCGAAATAGAGAAACAGGTGAAAAGCATTTAGAAATTAACTAAAGCTTTTGCGTCGTCTGCCTGAACATTAAGTAAATAAAAAAGCTCCCTTCATTTAGATGATAGCATATTTTAATTTTAATCGTCGCCTATGAAAGAGCTAACAAATTCGTGAAGTTTTTTCAACCATGCCCAAGCGACCGAACTGAGTTTTCCAACCTAGTGCTACTATAGCCACTTTTACACTTACAAACGCCATCCCTTAGACTGTTTTTTTCTTCTCTTCTTCTTAAAGCGGTTAGGCAAATAATTAGCAAACATTTAAATTCTAGTATCGTAGAAGCCCGGTGTTTTTTAAACAGGAAATATTGAACTTGTTAATTAGTTTTATGCCCGTAAGCACTTTGAAAAATTTTAAAGAGTAGCATGACGCAGTATAAAGAATTTTTATTAAAGCTTCAGACCCTTGACATTCGGGTCACTCCGAGAAAGCTGGTTGGGGAAGACAACACGGGGAGTTCTCCCTCTACACGATCAGTTACCAAGACCCTTATATAAGCAATATATTGAGGAATGAACTTAAGAAACTGAAAGAGGTTGCATTGATCTTCCTTTAGAGCAAATACAACGTCAATTACACAGATCATACCCGATAATGAAATAAAGGCAATATCAGTTCAAAGCGTAAGAGCAGTAGGCAATTTTGACGAACAAAGTTGAAATCTCCACACACTGGCAATTGCAGCTTTCGGATTGCATCAAATGAAAGGCTTCAACAAAATTTCATTCAACTAAGGCTTGCTAACATTACCGCCGCCAACCTAATGTTTAGGTAAAACAAGTTAATGCACTCGTTTTTCTCCTCAAACAAGTTTTCCTTACTTAAATTTACTTAATGAGTTGTTCCTGTTTTACAGACATGAGGATTAGGCGGCATTCAATGAGGTTGACTTTGTTATTATCTGCCCATTTTTTTTATCTTTTTCTGTCTGCACAAACTAACGACATTAGCCACAAGTATAGTCTTGCGTATAAAACATCATCCCATCCTCTAGCTATACCTTCCAGCAATCCTTTCGATTTTCATAGCACGAAGACCAATTCGGTGGCTGATACATCGGGAACGAAGATGCTTCACCAAGAAATTGACCAGTTACAACAGGATATTTTAGTAGACGTTAAAAAGAAGTTGCCTGTTGAATTACCTAATTATGAAAAAAAGCTTTACAGCATTACGGCTTCGGTTATTACCTTGATTGACTCAGTTCAATTGGCTATTGAAGCCGATTCTCTTCAGAATGACAGCGCGAAGTACACAAGTTTAAAAAGATGGCAGGTTTTGCTAAATGACGTATCGTATGCCCTGCATTCCGGTGGGTTAGTAGTCCAAAACATACCGGTGCTCTTAAATAAGTATAGCGAAGCAAGAGCGTTGGTAGCAAATAATCAATCTATTCTGCCAGTAATCAAAGAAAGCGACCTTACGCTTGGAAGAGTAATTTTGAATACAATCGGGCAAGAAAACCCCGTAAGTTTTAATGAAAGCAAAGAATACCTGGTGCGTGAAACTTTTAATCGTGATCCTTCGGTCTTTTTTCCAACATTGTTTGAATTTCCTGACGTTATTTGTGCTGACAGTCTTTTGATCCTTGCAGCAACTAAGATGCCTGAAGAATTGTATGCTTATAGCCAGGCTTCTCTTTCTAAATTAGGGCAAAGAATACTTACGAACAGTGATACGCTGGTTAAATTAATAGCTGACATCGCAAAGTTACCCAAGGGTACTTTTTATCTTCCTTTCATTTATGACCTGTACCATAAAAAAATATCATTTGACGCGATAACAAACACATTAGGGAAAGATAAGCGGGTATTTTACTATCAATTGCTTATTAAAACTCTGATAGGCTACAATAAAGGTCTCGCCTCGAATGATACCGCCATTGCCTTTCAGTACCTCACAAAAAAGATCGCACTTACCGCTTCATACGATTTTGTCCGTGTGTTAAACGCCTTGCATGAATACAAGGACGATATTCGTCTTAAAGTAATTGAAGACCTTAATTCAATTGAGCTCTATTACCTATGTATCAATGGCGTTAATGACCTTTTTACAAGTAGTTATCTCAAGATTTACAACCGAATTTTTCAGAAAACCGCTTCTCTAAACACTTACACTCTTCTGAAGGCAGTCTATTTTGATCATTTTAAGCGCTTTCTGAAAATGGCTAGCACTTTCAATACGCTCGATGATTTTCTAAGACGAATGAAAAAAGAAGAAGCCGATACACTTATGCATGCTTTTATTGATGGTCTAAATGGCAATAATGCAATAGAGGATGCCGTTGATGTTGCGGACAGCTATGCCAGCATCCACAACAATAGTTTGCGCCAGTTTATTTTAAAGGAAATACAAAACAAAATAGATATCAGACCGCAAACCATTCCCGATTCCCTTCGAATATATTCCTTGTTAAACACACTATTTTTAAGCCTCAATACAACCAATCACATCAATCTTACAGCTACTTTGGGCATCGCTAATGTGTACCGGATCGAGAACAGTTCGCTGCAGAACAAGAACGGCAGTATCATTATTCAGCAGTTCTTTTACGGAGATCAGGACGGACAAGATGCTTTCAACATTTTTATAAAATCCTTTCGAAACACTAACTGGAAAATCATAAGAAGTAAATATTGGTATGAGCTTGTAAACACAAAAGGAATTCCGGTACATATTTATGCCAATCTGCCGCTCGATGATAATACTAAACAGGCTGAATACGCCCAGCAAGTACTTAGCAATTATCTGAAAAAAAGGAACATAGTTCCATCAGTAATAATCCACCGGGGGCATAGCTATCATCTTAATAATACTTTAAAACTACTATCTCCTGAAAATAAACTGGTTTTCATTGGCAGCTGCGGGGGGTATAACCAATTGAACCAGGTATATAAAATCAGTCCGCTAGCACAGATTGTCGCAACTAAACAGGAAGGAAGTATAACAATCAATCAACCACTGATAAACTATATAATAGAATTGCTCGTTAAGGGCAAAAATCTGGATTGGCCGTCGGTTTGGAAAACCTTGTCCGTTCGTTTTAAAAATGATAACCGGTTTCAAGACTATGTACCACCTTATCGTAATCTTGGAGCAATCATGTTAATGGCCCTTAACAGTCGGGGCTTTAAGGGCAAATAAGCATATCTTTTGTAATAAAGTGTGATTCATTTGGAAACAAGGTGCTGGTTGTTTAGATTTAACAACGCTAAAAGATTTTATACCATGGTTGTAAATTTAAAATACTTTCAATACAACTTAACCAGTATTACCTTAGGAATGCTATTTTCGGTAATGGCGTTTTCTGTGTCGGGCCAAAGCGGCAGGAGCAATTGTAAATTAGGTCCATTACCTTCTGTTCAATTTGCATCGGGAAGTTCAAAATTATTAAATTCCTCCATTGCTTTACTTAGTGCTGCGGCTCAAAACATAAAGGAAAATCCAGGATGTAAGGTAAAAATTGTTGGATTTGGCACTTATGATAAAAGGACACAACAGCTTAGCTGGGATCATGTAAATGCGGTAATTAGATACTTTGTTGAAAAACAGGGGATTGCAGAGGACCGTTTTATTTTTATTTACGGTGAGGACGGTCCAGCCACTTCAGTTGATATACTGGCTACAACTGAAGATGGCCCCGAAACGGTCCCCGCTCCTCATCCCACATACTCCTCTTCTGGTCCTAAGAGGAGAAATTAAGGACCAGAATTTTGAAAGGGTTTTTTCTCAGCGGTATACAAACCTGTCGCAACGATTCATCAATAAAACGATGTGATGTTAAAAACGTATTTAAAAGAAAGATCATCATGTGTCAATCGGTACAAGTAGTGACACAACGATGATGCCATGAAAAACTTTCGCCAGTTCCAAGAAACAACTTAGCTACAATTTAGTATCCCTTTTTTACTAAATAAAGTGTACACAATAGTCTTACGCTGATTGAACTATAATATTTTTTTTTACCCGCATTTGTTCTTTGAACTTGACATCGTACTAATGAACATGGTTCTAATTTTTTTGAAATCAGCACTTATATATTTACTGATTTTAAAAAAATTCGACCCTTCGGGTGTTCATTTTGTTAAGCTTGGGCCTGCCAAAGGTACTCTAGCGTCGCAATCTTGTACTTGTATTAACGCTATCCGACTTTTCCTACCCATGACTACGCTTGCGTGATTGTCACTAATATCGATTCTATTTTTTTCTTTCCTTTTCCAGGTACTCGTTGTATAGTTTTACATACTCTTCGCGTCGTTTGTTATACTCGGGGAGAGGAATAATCCGGAGCGTACTATTATCCGAAGGAGACAGTTCAAGACCCGTCTCAACCTGGCTTCTCAATTTAAACAGATTGGAAGGCAACCTGAATATTGCACTGTCATTCGTATATCTCCACACCCGGGCGGTGCTGTCATCCCAGGTAAGTACGAATTTGTCATCCGGACTAAAAGCAGATCCCTTTATACCATCGTGTACGAGGGCTGTTCCAATATTAGGGCCTTCGCTATTCCAAACATTAGCAGCATCATAATTGGACTCAGAATTTTTGCCCCAGGTCATCACATTTTGTTTGTCATGGCTGAATGATGCGCCATAAATTTTATTTATAATTTTGGGTAAAACGGGTAGTCCAGTAACGTCCCAATTGTTAACGACTGAATCGATATACATTTTTACAAAAAAGAGTGATGAATCAGAAATGTTTAATGAATCCCTCTTCTCATTTGTTTTTAGACCCTGCCGCGAGAAAAAAAACAATTTGCGCTGTGTAACTAATGGATTATCAGATTTGCGGTCCCGCAATTCAACAGATATTGACCAAAGTATTTTTCCTCCGTTATAATCCCATGCCTTTAAGTTTTTGCCATTATAATCCCATACATATATCAATGAGTCTCCTTGCACGAATGCAGCGCCGCCGATTTTAAATGAGCTATCAACAAATATTTTTTCAAGAGTATGGGTAGGATAAGTTTTCCACCTTTTTGCTGTTTCGATAAGCTTTTTATATTCTGAAAGATCCTTTTCTAAATCCAATGCCTCCAAAATATAAAAAAATGGAAGAAGCTTTTGTTCATTGCCCGTTGAAGTACTTATTTGTTCCTTCAGTCTGGCAAGTTTAACCTTTCGGATATTGTCTGCTCCCTGTTGATTTTTATAATAGAGGAGCCACGCAAAAAATGCAATCACAAATATGGTTATCGTTAATGCTAAATAGCGATTTCTTTTTCTTTTGCTTATTGTTATGGCTACTTCTTTTTGGCTTTCTGAAACCAATTCACTTTCATCATCACTAAGCTTCAGGTTACTCAAATAGGGGCTGATTATCTTTAGTTGCTTTTCGGAAAAGAATTCCCGCGCTCCTTCTTTTATAGATGCCTGGTATTTGATGAGCCTGTAAATTTCCAGCAGCCTAATATCTACATCGCTTCGCTTACCAGCTATACATTTTGCTAACGAGTCGTGAGCAAGTTCATAAAGTTCCGTCTCGTGGGAAAAATTAAGAATTCTTCGATTTACAAATTCATCTATACAAAAGCTAACCAATGAGTCATCAATATCCTTATCGTAGATGCGACGCTTAATTTCATCTTTCAATATTGGATCCTTGGTTCCTTCCAATGAGGCAAATGGCGAGAGAATTTTCCAGATGCTTCCCCCAGAAATATTGTTAGCACAAATATTTTTTTCAACGGCTAAAACCCTAACCTGCTCAACCTGATCCTCCAGGAATTTCTTCAGAACATTTCCGAGATTGTCTATTTTGTTTACCAGATCAAGTGTAATAAATGCATCAGTCTTATAATCCTTATCTTTTGTGATATCAAGATATAATTTGTCCATTAATACCTGCAGATAGGGTAATTCGAAATGGAGCGTTTTACTGTCTCCCCTTAATTTTTCGAAAATTGCTTCACTGATATCATTTAATTCCTTACCATCTACACGAATAGAAGTGTTTTTTAAATTGTTAATACCAGTTAAAATGTCCTTCAGATTCTCGTTCGTCATTGGTTCCACTCTTAGCTTTTTGCGTAAAAGCTGTGGAAATACTTTTTCAAACCTGTACAAATAACCAAGGTATTCTTCGCGTATGGAGAAAATGAATTTGACTGGCTGTCCTGTAGCCCGAATGTCTTTTATTGCTGTTATAAATCGGTCTTCCTCATCCTTATTACCGAGAATATACAATTCTTCAAACTGGTCAAAAATAAAATAGGTGGTTTTAAAGTTACTCAGATATACACCCTTAACAAGCTTAGCAAGACTATTTAATTCATTTTCGCTTGCATCTTCCAGCTCAGCATCAAAGTTTTCAGCATTACCACCATTATCCACCAATGATTTTTCAAGTGAGACATTAATATCGCCTTCCCTTCTTACCGTCACCGGTAGCCAATCATAAGATTTAAACTTTCCAGCTAAACCACATTGAATTAAACTTGTTTTTCCCGTTCCCGATGGCCCGTAAACCAAGACCATTGGATTTTGAGAGACTATTTCATAAAGGACTTTTATTTCTTCATCCCTTCCAAAAAATATATCCGTATCGTTCCGGTTGTAGGAATCTAAAAATTTAAAAGGGTACTTTTTTTCTCTACTTTCCTGCATCTATGTGATAGGGATTTTTTTTGAAGTATGTTTGCGGAGCAATGCTTTAACTCGTTATTATTTTTTTTGCTTGTTGAAATGCTTTGTAAGCTTCGTTCTTTTTCATTGCCTTGAATTTGTTGCTGTTGTCTTCCGTTTTATATCGGGTAACAATATCATTATTAGGTTTTACAGCCATTGCCATTTCTATTTCTTCATCAAATTCAATGATAATGTCCTTGTCATCATTGCCGGATGAAATTTTACTGGTGTTAAAGTATCTTAGCATTTTAATTGTTTTGGTATCGTCTTCTTCAGTAAAATTTTCTTCATTTCCCACGTAAAAGCAAATATTTGCCTGTTGTTCATCCATCAATGCATTATAGTCAATAATAAATGGGAAAAGATTGATTCCTTCCTGGTACTTATCCTTGAACAAAATGACAGCGTCGGTATTTAAAGGCTTTTCGTCATAGTTATATTTCTGCCCGTTTTTTTCATTATTTATTCCAAGCAGTGTATAACAGTGGAGGTATTGAGCGGTGGTTCTATACCTTACTTCCTCATAGGAAATTTCCTTTACAGAAATCATTTTATATGCGCAGAGGAAATTGAGTGATACGAGGAAAGTACTTAACACATTTTCAATCTCAACTATGGGAGGCAAACTGCCACTGTCGCTAACAGCGTAGTCATTAAGTTTATTGCAAGCCTTTAAGAATTCACTTTCGCCATTAAGGTCTTTTTCGATATTTTTTATTTCTGCAATTGGATATTTAAGCTGATTTTGATGAAATAGAATAACGAGCGCATTAAGAAGGGTTACATATTCAGAAATGTCTAGTTCTGTCTGCGAATTGAAAAAACTACTCACACTATCCGGCACCGGCGCCGACAACCCGGTCTTTTCATTTTCCAGATGATCCGATAAACTGGAAACAAAGGCGAAGCATAACAACTGGAGCGTTCTTTTTGCTATGGCGATACTCAGTCCAAAATAATCTCTTGCGTTTTCGCAGCCAAAAAGATTAGAAATATAAACGCTCATCACAGAAGCATAAGAGGAGACAATGACACTTTTTGCAGTGGACAAGTATTTGTTATCGCTGCGCCGCTCCCAGTCTACCTTTTCGGAATCCTTAATTTTTGATAGAAAATTTTTTGCTCTTGGACTAAAATCACCAAGTGCGTCAATCAGCCTGCGGGTAAGCAGCATGCTTACCGGTTTTCTACCCTCAGTAGTATTGTTAATGAATGTTGCAGATTGAATATTAATATCTCCAACATTAGTTCCAAGGTTTACAATTTTGTCGGCTTGTTGACCCTCAGCGTGCACCTCACCTCTATTGCCTTGACCAACCGGTATAAATCTATTTTCAATTGTATTTTTTGGCATGCCTAGAATAAGTTATTTTAGAAACTGATATTTCCAACATTTGATCCAATATTGACAATTTTTTCTGCTTGCTGATTTTCCGCATAAATTGTTGATTGATTCACCGTCTCTCCCTGAGTAACGACATTTTCGTTTCCATCTATGTTGGCAGTATTAATGCTTCTTGCATATTTTTCAACTGCCTCTCTGGTTTCTCTTTTCACATCATCCTGCAGCTTAATAAACCCGTTGTCCTCTAACTTGTCCAGTTGTTTACGAAACCGTAACTGGAGATCATCAATATTGTTGTATGAAGTATAAAAATGACCTATGTCTCCGAGGCGTTTTTTAAAGTTATCCAGATCTTTTGCCTGTTCATTATTCGGATCTGCTTCCGGCGCACCTGTTTTAAAATAGGTATAAATTAAGGGCAAGCCTGTTTCATGGAATTGTTTAAGTGCTGTATCGAATTCCAATTGAGTGTACTTTCCCGCCTTCGTATAAAACAGGCAGACAACAATGGAGCATTGTTTTAGTGCTTTATTGTATTCGTCCTGCAAGTTGGTCTGAGATACCGCATCGAGGAAGTTTTCCCATTGAACAATTTCAAGAATGAGTCCCGATTTGTTTAGCCTGATGCTTTCGTCGTATAGAAACATCTTAAATTGATCTCTGTCCGTTCTTAATTCGGACGATGAGGCAAGGAAAATTTTAATAGATTGGTTGGACATAAACGGTTGTATATGAAGATCAAGATAAAACAAAAATTTGAACTAAATTGTCTTAAGATAGGACATTGTCTTCTCATACAACCTTGAATCGCATGAGGTACTTCATACTCGCATTTAGCTTTAAGATAGCTGTGCTGGCGCTTTAAAAAATGCGGTTGAAAAAAGGATTTCTGTGAGGTTGATGATCACGGAAATTTATTTGAGCATGGCAAAATATAAAAGTCGATGTAAAAAAAGCTGTTTCGTCCATGTGGCCAGAAACTATCCTGTAAGCTTCCCTAATTTTCATGCCAATCAAAAGTATAAAATGCCATAGATTTTTCTTTTGGTTTTTATAGGAATTTGGATTTTATATACTCTGCTGGTGGAATATAACCTAGCAACTTATGCGTTCTTGAACAGTTGTAATCCTGCGTGTATTATGACTGACGTTAAATGATGCCATGCTCAATGATCATGTGTTCAGCCAGGCTGCCTTTCTGGTCAGGCATTACAGCTTTTTTGACACTGCATCTTTTAGGGCTTCATGTACTAAGCTTAAGTTAGCATACATGCGCTTTAAACGGCTGTTCTCATCTTCAAGCTCCTTTACCCTCTTCAGCTCATTAACTTCATGTCCGCCATAGCGCTGCCGCCATTTGTGAAAAACTACCTTTGTTATACCTAACTCACGGCAAAGACCTAATTAGCAGCGCTATAGTTTTAGACGATGAAGAAACAATTTCATTTCGGATGGACCTGAAGGATTTGGAAAACATGTCCTGTTATGACCCTGTTACGGACACGCAAGCAAATCATCCATTTGATCGCTCTGAAATTAAACATATTATTATAACTAAGAAGGTGTATCCGTTGATCCTAAGGAACTATCAAAATTTATTACGGGGCAAATGGAGGGTAATAAATGAAGGAAAGCCGAATAGCTTCACTTTCAAACCTGTCGAAGCAACTACTACCAGTAAAAGTGAGTGACGCCGAGTTGCGTCTCTTTGCTCCTCGTCGGGGCAGGCAACAACGATGTAAAATCAAGGGCCTAAAGGGGGTCCAACAAAAGAATCTCTTATACCTTCTTCTCCCCCAGCTTTTTCTTTACCAGCACACTTACACGATACAAAAGGAACACGCTTAATAAGGAAACACACACCATTACATAGCCTACCGTATTGTAGTGTTCGAGTGGACTAAACTTGTCTTTTTGCTTTACGATCATTCCTGCAGCCGCAGCCGCTACGCCACCGGCTATTTGTTGTAATGATGAATTGATACTCATGAATGCTCCACGGTCTGCGAGGTCGGGGATGGCTGTTGTTAATGCAACGGCAGGAACCATGCGAGCGGTGTTACTGACATATTGGTATACACAACCACCACTACTATCATCAATGCGGATGCAATAGTATATAAAGTAAACTTGTTTATGCGGTCGGCAATGCGCCCTATAAGCGGCATAATGACAAGAGAGCTGCAGCCGGAAACCATAAATAAAAGGGGCAATTGTTCATGTGTTACTTTCAGGTTGTTGACTGCAAAGGCACTACTGAAGGGCATCATCGTAAACCCACCGATAGACAGAAAGGCGGTGGCTAAAAAGCGAATGCGGTAATTTCTTTTTGAGAAGGTGTTTAGTAAGTAGCGAAGCGGTGTACGGCTGTGCTGTGCTGAAAGGTGAGCAGTTACCGGTTTTAGTTTTGCAACAATCAAGACCGCTATCAATGTACCCATAGCTACTACGAGACAAAACGGTGCACGCCATCCCAAGTTGTTAGCAAGATAAAGCCCGATATGAACGCCGAGCACCTGGCTTGCACCAAAACCCATTTGCACAAATCCCATCACACGACCACGATGATGTATATCGAACAGGTCGGCAACAATAGCCAGGGAAATTGATCCGATAACTCCACCAAATAAACCCGTGATGATGCGAGCCGCAAGCAAGGTGTGATAGGAGTTTGCAAGGGCGCAAAGAATGGTGCCTGCAATGAAACTGATGTAGAAGAATAGCAATAACTTGCTCTACTAATTCCGTTGGCAAATCGGCGGCAAAAAATTGTGAAGCAATTTTCTTTATTTTTCACTCTCCATTTTTTAGTATTTTTACCAACCTTATTTATTTTCCCACGCCCTACAAGCTTCGAGTTTTCCTCTGGTAAATTTGCCTAGTTTACTTGTTGCTCGAGCTCATTTGCAGCCTTTTCCATCTTGTAAGCTTTCTCAAGCAAATCAAATTTCCGCTGGTTTTCTTCTTCTTTACTAATTACCTTATCCCTCATGCTTCCATCTTTTATATAGAGACTATCAATAAAATACAAAGCATTGCTCAAACCTTTTCCAGCCTGCAACTTCAAGTAGCGGTATTTAGTATCACTTTCTTTATACCGCAGTAAAGCATCTTTAGTAAGATACCAACCAGTTGATAAAAGGCAAATGATCAAAAACAAAGCAGCAGTTACCCATAGAACTTTAGTAGCATGATGGTGATGTATTATTTCTTTTTTCACCGGCCGCTTTAATAAGTCTATAGTAGTGTCAAGGTTTATTGACAACTCTCTAATTTCCGCTACAGGAAAACTGATGTTTTGAACATCACTTCTTACAGCATCAACCTTAGTAATAATTACACTCATTGTTTCCGATTGTCTACTTATAGGTTCAAGCTTTTCACCGAGCGAATCAATTCTTCTTTGCAGCTCATCTAGTCTATCAATCATTAAAACTAATAATGCTTCACTCATAACCTCATTTTTTTCGTTTATGATCTATAATCGTCTTTGAGACAGTCTTTTCTTCCTTCGCTTGTTTTCCTTCAGCAATTCAGTTGGAGGCAACGCAGGATTTTCTTCTGGCTTAACTAACATCTCTATCACATTCTCCAGACCTTTTGTAACCGTGTTTTGTTGCCTCATACTTACTGATGTATCTCGGATTGACGGACCTTGTGGTCTGGTCGCTTCAGCAACTCGTGGCTTTATTTCTTGTAATTGTTTTTGATTTGTCGCTATAGCCTTTTCAAGATTTCCTAAAGAAAATTGGCGATCAACTTTGCTCCCCTTAAAACAATCCT
The DNA here is from genome assembly GCF_007991655.1 of Segetibacter aerophilus. GTDB lineage: Bacteria > Bacteroidota > Bacteroidia > Chitinophagales > Chitinophagaceae > Segetibacter > Segetibacter aerophilus. Next base: position 1,438 of record NZ_BJYT01000017.1, on the reverse strand, counting down.
CCCCTATTTTAAAACTTATTCCCTGCTTCTCTAATGTCTGTCCTTTGTACTTATATTGTACCTCTATGCCGCGTTGTTGTAATTTTTTTTCCAGGTCTTGAAACGTTTTACAGTGCGGTAATGCCTGCATAATTTCTTTATAGATCTTGTACTTATTTGCTTCAGATTTTCGTAATGCTTCGAAGTTTGTTAGTTCGATATTTTTGCTTACCGCAGGAACAAGATTGTATTGTTGTGTCAACTGTTGGGCTATCTTCTTTCCCCGAAAACCTAAATAACCATCCGAGATTGATTTGCCATTGTTGTTTACCATGTTGGCAACAATATGCAGGTGAAGGTGTTTCCGATCAGTATGTTTTGTGATTACATATTGTGTGTTAACGATACCAAGTTTTTCGAGATATTCCTGTGCAATCTTCACCATCTTTTCATCGCTCAATACCTCTCCCGGATAAAAACTCAATGAACAATGAAAGCACGCTTTTTCTTTTCCTGGTCGCATTTGTTGCTGCATTCTAAAATCATCCGACATTAGTTTATAATCGTGACCTCTTACTCCTTCACACTCCAAAACTTTAGCACCTTGTTTATTTACTATATACCTACAGGCATGGGAAAACGAGTGGCCGGAATACACTTTACTTAGCATAATCAAACTTTTTTAGCAGGTCATCTAAACGGTTACGATATGCTTCAAAATGAAAAACAGTTGTCAACATTCCTTCTTTATAACTGTTTTTCGTAAGCTGGTTAAAATTGTTTGACATGCCTACAATCTGCCTGACAAATTGCCTTTCCTCTTCTGTAAACCGCATTTTTACTTCTCCATTAATCGCAATCTCCCTGATATAAGCGGAGGCTTTGATGCCTGCTTTTGAAGCCTTATTTCTAATACTGAAGTATTCCGCTTTAGTAAATCTTACAGAGGCTCTTATTTCTTTCTTAATGGCTTTCACTGGCCTTCCAGCTTGCCTCTTAAGGGCTCTCACTTTTTCCATATGTTCTATATTTAAGTTTTAGAACTGTCTTTTCTTTTGCGACCAACGGGAGCAAAAGCGAGCCAAGCGTTGATCGAACATTTTTGTTCGACATCAACACCGCTCGCCCTAAAAAATCCAAAGAGTCTTATTGCTGGCGGTGTTGATACTATTTTTATCATCTTATGACTATTGATAGATTTTGTTCTGATACAGGCCTTCAGCAGTGTCAACAATTACACTTTTTGTACGCCTTTTATATTTTTTCAATGCAGCGTTTAAGAGATCCATCTCATAGCTATTAGAGAATATCACATTTAGCCTATTTACGTCCATTATTTCTGCATCCTTCGATGAAAAAGAAGGACTTTTACTCCCAGTAAATTTGTCAGTATTCAGCGCTTGTTCTCTGAATAATTTAATCTTGACATTGTTACTAATTGTTTCTTTATCGTAGCGCA
>NZ_BJYT01000016.1 GCF_007991655.1 Segetibacter aerophilus | reverse complement strand
GGTTGGCGCATATTAGTGTCACTCGTAAAACAAACTTCGTCGATACTAGAAGCCTTGATAAACGGGTGCACACTGGCCGAGGTTCGTTTGAAAAAAACTTATTGTAGAATTTATAGCGTGGTGGCAAATGTGCCCATAAAAGATTTAAGGTACAAGGGAGTGACACAACGATGTAAAGGGAAGAACTACTGTTAGTGCAAAATAAAAAAGAGCAGTAATTGATATTGCACAATTACTGCTCTTAATAAAATTCAAAGTTTTTGTTTGATTTTAAGTCCCTCTAAAGGGAGCTTTATTTCAATTTATCCAACGCGTCTTTAATTCTTGAAAAACCTTTTTCAATATTTTCCATGCTGTTGGCAAACCCAATACGAATGCAATTTGGACTACCAAACGCAGAACCAGTTACGGTGGATACGTTGGCTGTATGCAACAAATACATACAAAGATCTTCGGCGTTTTCGATTTTAGTTTCGCCGTCGGAGGTACCAAAGAGGCTACTGATATCAGGGAAAATATAGAAAGCACCTTCGGGAACATAACACTTAAAAGAAGGGATATCACAAACCAATTCTTGCACACGGTTTTTTCTTCTTTCAAACTCCTTAACCATTGCAAATGTAGGATCGAGGCTTGCAGTTAAAGCTACCACCCCTGCTTTTTGAGCAATTGAATTTGGACCGCTTGTAAATTGTCCCTGTAACTTTTCGCACGCTTTAGCAATTTCAGCGGAGGCAGCAATATAACCAAGTCTCCAGCCGGTCATTGCGAAACCTTTACTTAAGCCGTTCACAATAATTACCCTGTCTTTTATTTCATCGAATTGTGCGATGCTTTCGTGTCCGCCAACAAAATTTATGTACTCATAAATCTCGTCGCTCATGATGTAGATATTTGGGTATTTTACAAAAACATCTGCTAAACCTTCCAACTCTTCTTTGCTGTAAACAGAGCCTGACGGATTACATGGCGATGAAAACATGAACAATCTTGTCTTCTCAGTAATCGTTGCTTCAAGCTGAGCAGGCGTAATTTTATAATTGCTTTCGATCGTTGTTTCTATCGGAACGACAATACCTTCAGCAATTTTAACCAGTTCGGAATAAGTAACCCAGTAAGGAGTGGGAATAATCACTTCATCCCCTTTGTCAACCACGGCTAAAATCAGGTTTGCAATGCTTTGCTTAGCACCGGTGGAGGTAACTATGTTTTCAGGTTTGTAATCAAGATTATTATCACGTTTCAACTTGTGGCAAACTGCTTCTTTTAAATCTAAATAACCACCAACAGGAGTATAATGTGAGTAGTTGTCGTTGATGGCTTTAATAGCTGCCTGTTTGATATGATCTGGGGTATCAAAATCAGGTTCTCCAAGGCTGAGATCAACAACATCTTTTCCCTCGCTTCTAAGTTGGCGGCCAAGTTTAGCCATTTTAAGGGTTTCCGGTTCAGCAAAACGATCTAAAATACTTGATAAAGGCATGAGGTTTAATATTTTGAAGCGCAAATGTAGGGAAAAAGGTCTTCGCGAACAGTAGCAAAACTATCCGAATTTACGGTCTTCAACCTGGGGTTTTAAGTGAAGAATGGCCACTTGAAAGTCTTGTCAGCTCACCATTTTTACTACCATCTCTTTCATCAAATCCGCATCTGAGGTGCCTGAGTCGTGAATACCGATGCTCCGCAAATTGTATTCGTGCAGCAGCAACAATATTTTTTCCACACCAGCGATGCCGAAGGTTTTAGCGGTAGCAAGTGCATCTTTTGCAGCATAAAAGTTATTACTAAAAAGGCCCTTTACGCCATTTTCACTTTTATCGTCCATACCAAAAATGCAGTAAACTTTGCTGAAGTAGGAATAGACTGCCGGAAGTATCAATTGTATGGGGGCAGCTTTTGGATTAGCCTTAAAATATTGAATGATACGAATTGCCTTTGCTAAGTCTTTTTTTCCGATGGCCGCTTGCAGCTCAAATGCATTGAACTCCTTGCTGATACCAACATATTTCTCGATAGCATTCTCATCGATCGTTTTGGTGTTACCAAGGTTGATCCAAACTTTCTCTACTTCATTTTCCAGCCTGCTGAGGTCGTTCCCGATGTTGTCAATTAATAGTTGTAAGGCTTGGGGTGTAATGTCATATCCTTTGGATTGGATCATTCCCCTTGTCCAATCGGGTAACTGATTCTCAAAGATTTTTTTACTTTGAAACAATTCGCCATTCTTTTTGATAACCTTCGAAAAGTTCGTTCGGCCATCCATCTTTTTATCCTTGTAGGCTACCACAAAAATGGTAGAGGAAAGAGGTTTACTTACATACCCTTCCAGCTTTTCGATGTCTTTCATGTGCTGGGCTTCCTTTAGCAGCACTACTTGCCTGTCGGAAAACATGGGATATCGACGGCAGGCATTTACGACCACCGTCCAATCGGCATCTCTTCCATAAAAAACGGTGAGATTGAAGCCGGCTTCACTTTCATTTAAAATCTTGTGCTCCGCATAATCCACAACCTTATCTATAAAATAAGGCTCCTCACCTTCCAGCCAATAAATAGGTTTATATGCACCTATTTTCCATTCTGATAATATCTTTTCTACCGACATATTTAAAAAACTTCCTGCGGCTGCAAGATAAAGCTGACATTGGAATTATTAAGAAAGGTTGCCACACCAATCGCATGCAATCCTCGTGGATCTTGTTCCAAAATAAAAATTGCTTAGGCTAAAAGCATCTTTTCATCCTTATGGCGAGTCTCTGTAATAATTATTGTCTTTTTATGATTACTAAAGCTGTCATATTCTTCTTGTCTTTCCTGCTATTCATATTAGTAGTAATAACCCTCCGCTCGTTTTTTGATAAAATCTTCGAGGAAGACTAAATAGAAACAAGCTGACTACTGCAGTTCGATTACCATTGCACTCGCTCCACCTCCGCCGTTACAAACAGCAGCTGCTCCATATTTCCCGCCATTTTGTTTCAAAACATTTATTAGAGTAACCAGTATTCTTGCTCCACTACATCCCAAGGGGTGACCAAGTGAGACAGCGCCACCATGCACATTTACCTTGCTAGGGTCAAGGTTCATACGTCGCATGTTTTCAATTCCAACTACAGAAAAGGCTTCATTCAATTCCACAAAGTCAATGTCAGTCATTTGTAGACCTGCCCTTTCAACAGCCTTCGGTAAAGCCAACGAAGGAGTTGTTGTGAACCACTTTGGGTCTTGTTCTGCATCGGCATAACTTACAATTTTAGCAATTGGCTTCAAGCCCAATGCCTCCATCTTTTCTTTGCTCATGATCACTAACGCAGCAGCTCCATCGTTCATGGTAGAAGCATTGGCAGCGGTTACCGTTCCCTCTTTACTAAATGCGGGACGTAGTTCAGAGATCTTTTCAAACTTTACGTTGAACGGTTCATCATCTCTATTTACTACCAAGGCCTCTCCCTTCCGTTGCGGAATTTCTACGGGAACAACTTCATTTGAAAACTTCCCTTCGCTCCATGCGGCCTGGCTGCGTTTATAACTTTCAATAGCAAATTCATCCTGCTTTTCGCGGCTGATGTCACATTCCTTCGCACAAAAATCTGCTGCGTTGCCCATTGCAAGTCCGTCATAAACATCGGTCAAGCCGTCTTTTGCTATCCCATCAATCAGTGAGCTATTTCCGTACTTATTTCCCCAGCGCATATTCTCTACATAAAAAGGCACGTTGCTCATGCTTTCCATTCCTCCAGCCACAATAATGTCCGCTTCTCCCAAAGCAATACTCGCCGCTCCTTGCGAGACAGCTTTCATTCCGCTTGCGCACACTTTGTTTACAGTTGTACAAATAACTTTGTCTGGCAATCCGGAAGCTTTGCAGGCCTGTCGAGCGGGTGCCTGGCCAAGCCCCGCCTGGATAACGCTCCCCATTAATAATTCATCCACCTGTTCTGGCTCAATTCCTGCTTTGGCAACAGCACCATTAATTGCAATGGCCCCAAGTTTAGTAGCACTAACTTCTTTGAGTGAACCTCCAAAACTGCCTATCGGCGTGCGTACGGCAGAGATAATATAAACTTCTCTTGTGTTCATAATTTGACAATCGTCTGGTGAATTAAAACGGCTTCAAAGATAAGGGGTAAGTGAACCGGGGAAAGATGAATCAGTTGCAGGCAAAATAGTTTAACAGGGTTTATATTAAGCGACCCATTAATCTTTATTCAGCATCGTTGCGTCTCACTCTTGTGCCTTGTTTTCATTGCTCAGCTATCCTTGTTAATACTGCACGAATAGTCCGTCAATTTCGTTTTCATCGACTTTTACTCAGTTCTCAAGTTCCTTCTTAAAGAGCCAATCTGTCTGCGGATCTTTTCCAACCATAAAAATATGTTCACCAAATTTTGTGAAGCCAAACCTTTCGTAAAAGTTGATGGCTTTTTTATTGTGCTCCCACACACCCAGGTAAACTGTTTTTTTAGCAAGTTCACTTGCAAAAGAAATGGCAAATTCAAGAAGTGCTTTACCAACCCCACTTCCCAGCTTTTCTTTCACCACATAAATCCTTGCTATTTCTAAAACTTCTCTACCGAGTTCACTAGATGGCGCCGTTGAAAGTTTTAAATACCCTGCTACCATCTCACTCTCTTTGGCGAAGAAAAAATGGTTATCTGGCTGCAACATTTCCTCGTGCAACTTATCAGGATTAAAGGAACTTGCAAGAAAAAGCTCCATATCTTCTTCTGTGTTTTGCTGATAAAAAGTTTCGTAAAAAGTTTCGAAGCTAATCTTCACCAGCTCATCTAAATCGTCGATACTTACCTTTTCAATTTTTATTGACATAGGTGCAAGATTAGAAATAACTACCAATATTTTTAACTCCCACACTTCAGTACCGGAACTTAAAATAGTTGTGCTAAAAAAAACGAGCGCCGTTTCAAGGGCAACTCGTTAGATAAAATGGGTTAAAAAAGTGAATACTAGTTGGTGTTTTTACAACGCTTTTAAGCGAAGGCAAGGTTTTAGGCAGTGCAAAGGTGAGCTGTAATAAGTTTGCCCAATTCTCTACTTACATAGGTTTCTTGTTGGGTTTCCTGGTCAAGCCAATGTTCCCGGCCATCGCTGGTTTTCTTTAATTGAATAGTTACAGGTTTGTAAGTTACCTGTACCAAATAACTGTCATTGTCAAGGGCAGTGACCGAAACGGGGTGACCATTGAATAAAATCGAAAACTGATGATTGCTCATAAAAACAGCTTTTTTTAAAAGTTAAGATTAAGGATTAGTATGGTTGGCTAGCAATGTATTCGGTAGTAACGCTGAAAACAATAACCATGCAATTCTTTCTTTGTTTTAACAACGATTCAGTGTTCTTCGCTTACATAGTTTTTTTAATAATAATCATCTTATTAATTTTTAATGCAGTAAACATTTGATCGCGATTGAAAAAAAATTTCTAAGAGCGTGGCCTTGTTGCGTAAGAAACGTCAGTGACTAGTTTATGTGTAGCGCATGGTCTCCAGGCGTATCCTGTCCGCTCCAGATCTTAACAGAGCTCCATGGTAGTGCCGGTGAAGACCAAAATTCATCTGTTTCGGGTAGACCAAGCGGAAGAAATATTGCGGTACATAAGTACAAACTACCAGTTGTATTATAAACATCCGCCAAGTCAGGCTGGTTACCGCCGAGGCCGATGGTTAACCAACCGTCTTTATCAAAAGTGCCAGCGGGATCAAGCGTCTTACGTATAACAGCAGTTAGTGCACCTCTTACTTGTGCCGGTTTTAACGAGGCCGGTAACTGTTTTCTTAGAGCCATGTCTGCGAGGTGTTGGAACGCTGCTCCCCTGTACACTATCGATCTTCCAAGCGCAGGATAACTTCCATCCGCACTAATCATCCTCTCCTGGATTTCTGCATAACGCTTGTTGATCCTGTCAAGCTTGGTAGCGAAAGCAGTGTAAGATTTTGTCTTATTGTTGGCGATCTCTACTATTGTAGCGAGGTAAGGTTGTATCACATAGCTGTTGTAATAATCCATCGCGAAATCCATTCCGTCAGAAAACATGCCGTCACCAACATACCAGTGACTGGAGAATTCTCTTACCCCATATTCAATTCGCACCTTGTCATACTCTAATCCATATTTACAGAAAAAAGCTTCAATCATCCCAGTAAAAAGAATCCAATTGCTGTAAGTGGGAACGATCGACCTGGTTTTTTTGAAGGCGGCAACTACCTGGCTTTTTGTCTTGCCATTCAAGTGCTCCCATAACCATGGGCAACGGATAAACCCAAGTGCAACGAAAGATGCATCTACCAAAGGTTGTCCACCTTTATCCCATACCATATAATCTTTCAACGCAGTATCTACCGCATTTGCAACGGCTTTTAAAGACCATTCGCGATACTTATTTCTCAGAGCAACTTCTTCCTTTGAGCCTCCTTCCAGGTTCATCCATGGCGCAATACCCATCAACGTTCTTCCAAAAGCTTCGAGGTAAGCAACGGCGGATCTCGATTCCGCATTGTCAATTCTTTTCGACATGACCTTTGGTAGCTTTTCCTTTAGTCGACCTTCAGCCAGGCTTGACATTACCGGTCTCGAAACCTTATCGAGATAGTTTAACCACGCTACCCTATCGTTCACTTTGGTCGTGCTTTTATCCTGCGCATTTGTAGCATTAGTAAGAATTATGCAAAGACCAATTGTAGCGACGTACTTGTTCATAAAGCTATTTTGACACTTTAAAACGGGTATCAGAAGGAGCTTGAAATTCGACTAGACCCGATTAGAGCTTTCGAGGAATTTCGGCACTTTCTTTCGAAAACGAATAAGGATAAGCGTTTTCGGTAGTACCTCTTTTTTTATCCGGCGTAGGGCTCATGGTCATGTTAATTGTTCCACCCTTTTGTAGTTCGGCGTGACTAACCCAGTTTTTATCGTAAGGCTTTCCATTCAGTTGAACGGACTGAACGTACTTATTTTTTTCGCTGTTGTTCGGGGCATTTATCACCAGCTTTTTACCATTCTCAAATGATACTGTAACCTTCTTGAATAACGGAGTTCCTAAAACATATTGATCAGTTGCCGGACAAACAGGATAAAATCCGAGCGCCGAAAACACATACCACGCAGAAGTCTGCCCGTTGTCTTCATCACCACAATACCCATCAGGAGTTGGCTTATACAAACGGTTCATCACCTCACGCACCCAGTACTGTGTTTTCCAGGGCTGACCTGCATAATTGTACAAGTATATCATGTGTTGAATGGGCTGGTTGCCATGGGCATATTGCCCCATGTTCATAATCTGCATTTCACGTATTTCATGAATGACTCCACGATAATAACTTTCATCAAAAACAGGCGGCATATTAAAAACAGAATCAAGCATTTTTACAAACATTTCATTCCCTCCCATTAATTTCTTCAAACCTTCAATATCATGAAAAACACTCCAGCTGTAATGCCAGCTGTTACCCTCCGTAAAAGCATCACCCCACTTAAAAGGATTGAAAGGTTTTTGAAATGTTCCGTCAGCATTCTTTCCACGCATCAGCTTCGTTTCATTATCAAAAAGGTTGCGATAATTCATGCTACGCTTGGCGTATAAATCAATTTCTTCTTTTGGTTTACCCAAGGCTTTTCCCAGCTGGTAAATAGTAAAATCGTCGTATGCATACTCCAGAGTACGGGCGGCATTCTCTCTTATTTTCACATCGTAAGGCACATAGCCAAGCTCGTTGTAATAACTAACACCTTTTCGTCCTACAGCTGTCATTGGCCCCTCGTTATTTGCCCCGTGCTTCAAAGCCTCGTACAATGTATTAATATCATATCCTCTTAAACCTTTAATGTAAGCATCAGCTACAACAGCAGCGGAGTTGTTTCCAACCATAATATCGGCGAAACCAGGGCTCGACCATTCAGGTAAAAAGCCTCCTTCCTTGTAGTCGTTAATAAGCCCTTCCTGCATTTCTTTATTAATAGCAGGATAGGCAAAATTTAGGAACGGGTATAAAGCACGGAAAGTATCCCAGAAGCCCGTTCCTGCAAACATATACCCTGGCAGCACCTTACCATTGTAAGGACTATAGTGCACTATTTTACCAGCTGCGTCAACCTCATATAAGCGTTGAGGAAACTGAAGTGCGCGATAAAGGCATGAGTAAAAGGTTTTAATCTGTTCAGACGTGCCCCCTTCTACCAATATTTTACCTAATTCCTTGTTCCATGCGGCCTTTGCCTTTTGCATCGTTACATCAAATGCATCAGACGCCAGTTCGCGCTTTAGATTCAGATCAGCTTGCTCAGGACTAATAAATGATGAGGCAACTTTTAGCGATACCTTCTCCCCTTTTGCTGTTTTGAAGCCAATAACAGCCCCGCTTTTGTTAGCGTTCATTTCCAAAGAGTCCGTTACTAACCTGTTATCATTGTAGGTATAAGAAACAGTAAAGGGCTTATTCACATAAATAACAAAATAGTTCTTAAAGTTCGTAAGCTTACCGCTGCTATACCTTGTTGAATACCCAATGATTTTTCTTTGCTCCGGTATCACCTTCACATAAGAACCTCTGTCAAGCGCATCTACAACAATGAATGAGCTATCTGATGAAGGGTAAGTTATCCGAAACTGCGCAGCTCTTTCTGTAGGAGTAATCTCTGTTGTGATATCGTGATCAGCGAGATAAACACTGTAATAATATGGCTTCGAAACTTCGGCCTTATGCGAGAACCAGCTAGCCCTATCATTCTCAGTAAATTTCAAATGTCCTGAGACAGGCATGATAGCAAAAGAGCCGTAGTCATTCATCCATGGCGATGGCTGGTGCGTTTGCTTAAACCCTCTTATTTTATCGGCACTATAGGTGTACGCCCACCCGTTACCCATGGGTCCGGTTTGAGGCATCCAGTAATTCATTCCCCAGGGAATTGCAATGGATGGATATGTATTTCCGTTGGATAGACTAGGCTTCGAGTCGGAGCCCATTAGAGGATTAACCCACTCAACCGGATCTGAAATTTTATCAACCATTTGTGCGGTTACACTTAACGATAACAATCCTAAAAATGCTGTAATTAAATACTTGCCTTTTGTCATTCTTATAATCAATTTTTAAATGAGCGTTTGTTCTAATTGGGATACAAACTTACAATAGGAAACCATTGCTCCTTAAAGGATTTAAGTTTTAGTTTTTAGAAAGTAGCCGACATTAAATAGAGAAGTTTTACAGTTTAGAAGAAAGGGTTCAAAAAAGTTTCAAAGAAATAATAAGTGCACCGTAATTGGTGTTGACTTTCTTTCCACTTTTGCAGAAGCTATTTCAAAATCAATTAAAATGGAAACAACCACACCAGAAGAACGTTTTGCCAAAACAGTTTTAACCCTTCCACCCCCTCCAAAGCCATTAGGCGTATACAAACCATTTCTGATCGATGGTAAGTACCTCTACGTATCAGGTCACGGACCTGTTCAAACCGATGGAACGCTGATCATAGGACGTATCGGTGAAACAATGGATATAGAAAAAGGCCACAAGGCGGCACAACAAGTAGGGCTAACAATTCTTGCGACCATCAAGGCAAATCTTGGAAGCCTTGACAAAGTAAAACGGGTGATCAAAGTTTTGGGTATGGTAAACTGTACGCCTGATTTTGAAAAACATCCTTATATCATCAACGGTTGTAGTCTGTTGTTTAAAGAAATCTGGGGAGAAGAAAATGGCGTGGGTGTAAGAAGCGCAGTTGGTATGGGATCTTTACCAGATAATATTCCTGTCGAGATAGAAGCGATCTTTGAACTGGTATAGTAATCAACTTCGAAAGGACGTTAGATTAAAAAAGATCGAAAGCTCGGGTTGCCATCTACAAGGTTTGAAGCAAAAATTAAGGATAATGGAGAATTGGTATAAAATAAAAAACATCGATGAAATAGACTCGCCGGCCCTGGTAATTTACAAGGAGCGGGTTGAAGAAAACATTCGTGTATTGCTGTCAATGATAGATGATCCAAAGAGATCAAGGCCGCACGTAAAAACACATAAATCAAAAGAAGTCAGCCAAATGATGTTGGAAGCAGGCATTGAGAAATTTAAATGTGCAACCATTGCTGAGGCAGAAATGCTGGCAATCGTCAATGCTCCTGATGTCTTGTTAGCCTACCAGCCTTATGGTCCTAAGTTGCAGCGGTTTATTTCGCTGGCAAATAAATATCCTGCAACTACTTTTTCCTGCCTGGTTGACAACCTTGTTTCCGCGACTAATATTGCTGAAGCAGCTGCTTCCAATGGCATTGTCATTCCCATCTACATTGATATAAACTTGGGTATGAACCGTACGGGAATAACGCCCGACGAAGACGCAATTGATCTCTATGATTCCTGCACGTGTTTAAAAGGCGTGCAACTAAAAGGACTTCATGGGTACGACGGCCACTTTAGATCTCCTGATTTTGAACAACGAACTAAAGAGTCAAACGAAGCTTTTCTACAGGTTGAAGAGATGAAAAAAAAGCTGGCTGAAAAAGGGTTTGCTGAACCGATTATTATTGCAGGCGGCTCCCCTACTTTTCCTATTCACGCTAAAAGAAAAGATGTTGAGTGCAGCCCCGGAACTTTCATTTTTTGGGACAAAGGATATCAAACTGCTTGTCCTGAACAACCTTTTGTTACTGCAGCTTTGGTTGTTTCACGGGTCATTTCTCTGCCTGATAAAAATACTTTATGCCTTGATCTTGGCCACAAGTCAATAGCGTCAGAAAACGAATTAGGTAAACGGGTTTATTTTTTAAATGCTCCAGAATTAAAATTTATAGGACATAGCGAGGAGCACCTTGTTGCAGAAGTACCAGAAGGTCATAGCTACAAACCCGGGAATGTCTTGTACGGACTTCCTTATCACATCTGCCCTACCTGTGCATTGTATGAAAGGGCGCTTGTTGTAGAAAATCATGAAGTAGTTGACGAGTGGAAAATCATTGCCAGAGATAGAAAAATCACAGTCTAGAGAACCTTCCAAAATGTTTATAATCGACGCCCACCTTGATCTTAGCATGAATGTTTTGGAATGGAACCGTGACCTTACAAAGCCGGTTGCAGAAATTAACGCCAGAGAAGCAAACCTTACAGATAAGCCGGACAGAGGCAAAGCAACTGTTTCACTTGCTGAACTAAGAAAAGGAAGTATCGGACTGGTAGTAGCTACACAAATAGCAAGGTATGTTGCCCCGGGGAACTCTTTGCCGGGATGGCATTCACCGGCACAGGCGTGGGCGCAAACGCAAGGGCAGGTTGCATGGTATAAGGCAATGGAAGAGGTGGGAGAAATGGTGCAGATAAATAACCTTGCTTCCTTAGAAAGGCATGTAGCATTATGGACAAGCGAAACCGCAGAAGGCAAAAAACCTATTGGCTATATTTTAAGCCTTGAAGGTGCAGACTCACTAATAACGGTTGAGTACCTCGAGCGAGCCTGGCACTACGGGCTTCGTGCGGTTGGTCCGGCGCATTATGGACCGGGACGCTATGCAAACGGAACGGATGCAACAGGCAAAATGGGACCTGATGGAATTGCCCTTCTAAAAGAAATGGAACGCCTGAACATCATTCTCGATGCAACCCATTTATGCGATGATGCTTTTTGGCAGGCACTAGATCATTTCAATGGTGCTGTTTGGGCCAGTCATAATCTTACTCGTGCTCTCGTAAATCACAACCGACAATTTAGTAATGAACAGATAAAGGCACTTATAGAAAGAGGAGCTGTTATAGGGGGAGCATTAGATGCATGGATGATGGTTCCAAATTGGGTAAGAGGTAAATCAACTCCGCGTGAGATGAAGGTTACGCTAAACACCCTCATCGATCACCTCGATCACATATGCGATATTGCCGGTAATACACTCCATATAGGAATCGGGTCTGATCTTGACGGCGCTTTTGGTACTGAACAGTGTCCATATGATTTGCAAACGATAGCGGATTTGCAGAAGCTGAACGAGTTGCTAAGCAAGCGGGGGTACACCGACAAAGACATTGAAAATATCATGCATGGAAACTGGTTACGATTTTTAAGGAATGCAATGAGGCCCGTCTCCGCAGATTAATTAATAACAAAAGTTGTGATCGAACGTGACGGAAGCATTACATCTTTTAAATTTCGAAGTTTAGTAGCTTTCATATTATCCTCCCCAGCCGCTGTTGTTACATAGCTTCGCAGCGTTTTTATAGGCATATTTTCCAGGTCAATACTCAGAGCTTGTTGATCTTTTGCATAGTTAATGGCTACTATCACCATTTTGCCATTATTACCTTTAAAGGCTGAAACCATTGTTTTTTGAGCTGCTTCAATATCGTTTAAATTGTCGTTGCGCTTCACATTCAATCGCTGCATGCCGGGACGAATAAACAAACTGTAGTGACCAAGTGCCCAGAGGTTTTTTGTTACCGTATAATCGCCATTAACAAAGCCAGAGTCAGGCTTCAAAGCAATGAGATAATAACGGGTATCAAAATCTGCGCTGCCAGGTTCATAGGCATTCCACAAATGCCAGGCTGTAGCATTGGCGACGGCAAGGTCGTTGTGAATAATTTTGGCTAGAAATAAAGCGCAATCCATTGGAGTACGTCTGCCTTTTAAGCCTTCCTTATAACCATCTCCAAGCATAGAATATTCCGATTGCCAGAAGTCGACATTGTATTTTCTTGCGGTATCTGCAACCGCTTTCCGAATGTTTACTATTGCCGAATCCGTAACGTCTGTAAAATAACTGTGTCCGGCAACTACTGGAGGAAGGCTTTTAAAATTTCTAAAATTTAGCGAGCTGGTATCAGCGAAAAAGCTTTGTATTTGTTTTGAATTGGGCGATTTATTACTGTATAAATAAGTCAGCATGGCTGCTTCAGGAGTGGAAATTTTTGACTTTAGTTTTCTTGCCTGTAACAAACTATCTAAAGACTTTACTACCCTATAAATTTCCGGGTTAGTCCAGGAAGAACCTTCCTGCTTTGCCGAGCCGACCGTTCCGCTCCAATCCCACTGAGGTTCGTTAACCGGGCTTATATAGTTGAAGTGTAGCTTCTCCTTATCAAAATGATTTGCAACGTCGGTGAGAAAATTTGCATAGGCTACATACTTATCAGGTTTCAGATTGGCAAGTCCGTCTTTGTTCAACTTGAATCCAAAACCGTTTTGGGTAAACTGAACAGGTGGTGTATTAGAAAATGTAATCAACTCCTCTACCCCATATTCTTTTGCTTTTCTCAAAAACCACACGTAACCTGACTGTTTACTCCAATCATAAGTGCCATCAGGATTTAAAAAACATTCTACTCGGCGACTAGGATTTGAGATACCGCTCGCTTGTCCTTGTTCTGCAGTGCCGCCACCAATGTTGAAACGAAAGGCAGATAGTCCGATCCCTTTCGGATTGCCAGTCTTATCTATTTCACGACTAAACAATAATTCAGCAATATGCTCCTTTTTATTAGCTGGCCAATGTTTGCCAATGCTTTCCGAATACCAGCAACCTGAAGCGCCAAAGGTTTGAATGATTTGCGCCTTATTATTTGGATTGATAGAAATTGTAAGCGGCCGCGAACTTGTTACCTGTGCAGTTGAAAGAGCAGTACGCGCTACAATAAAAACAAAGATTAAGGACAGTTTTATGTGAGGCATAGTAAGCAGTTAAAGCAACGAATTTAATGGATCACTTTCTGTGATAGACTTAAAAAAGATAGAACAAAATGCTTTTAGTTGGTATCATCCAAGCCCGACTAAATAGTGCTCCTTTTAAATCATCCCCTTCAATTTCTTAATTACCGTATCTATCTCATCCTTTGTATTGTACTTGCTAAAAGAAAAACGAACGGTTACTGCATCAGGATCACTACTAATGGCACTAATAACATGACTGCCCTCAATTCCGCTTGAGCACGCGCTTCCGCCGCTAACGCAAATGTTGTTGATGTCCATGTTGAAAAGGATCATTTCGCTTTTATCGGTTTTAGGAAAATTAACACTCAAAACTGTATATAAGGAACGACCCGTTGGATCGCCATTAAAGGTAATTCCAGGGAGGTCTTTTTGAAGTTGTTCCATCATATACAACTTCAAACCTTTGATGTAGTTGCTGTCCGTTTCATAGTTATCGGTCGCTAATTGAAGCGCTTTTGCAAATCCTACTATGCCGTATAAATTCTCTGTTCCCGCACGCATGTTTCTTTCCTGGCTACCACCATGCACATACGGTTTGATCTTTACATTTTCGTTGATGTAAAGTATCCCAACTCCTTTCGGCCCATGGAATTTATGGCCTGCTCCAGTGATGAAATCAACAGGCGTATTTCTAAGGTCAAAAGGAAAATGACCCACAGTTTGAACCGTATCGCTATGAAATATCGCGTTATACTTCCTGCAAAGATTTCCGGTCTCATGCAAATCAATCATGTTACCTATCTCATTATTTGCATGCATGAGTGTAACCAGCGTTTTTTCGCCGCTTTCTGATAAAAGTTCTTCCAGATGTTGCATATCTATATGACCGGTAGGAAGAATTCTTACATAAGAAACCTTCGCTCCTGTTTGCTGCAAGAACTGAACGGTATGTAAAGTAGCATGATGCTCAATTTGTGAAGTGATGATATGCTTACAACCTAAATCTCTGATTGATGCTGTAATAGCGGTGTTGCTGCTTTCTGTTCCGCCGCTAGTAAAGAATATTTCGGCGGGATGTGCATTTAAAATTTTAGCTACTGTTTTTCTGGCGTTTTCTACAGCCAAACGGCTTTCACGTCCATAACTATAAATTGAGGATGGGTTGCCATAGTTGGTAGTAAGATAGGGCATCATCGCATCTAAAACCTGCGGGTCAAGAGCGGTAGTGGCTGCGTTGTCTAAGTAAATACGTTCTGTCATTTTTAAATTATCCTCCAGTTGCTAAAGACTGAAAAAGTGCGGCAAAAGTAACTTTATCTGGCTGAGCAAAAAAGGTCGCGAAAGCTAGTGGAGAATTTGAAATGTAAAAGTGAAGGTTGTCAGGCGGGAACTTTAGAAACATTTCTTCGATTATTTCTCCGATCAGTAAAGCTGTAGGCCCACCAAATTAGAGGCAACTGTAATGGCAGCCTGGCAATAGCTACCCAAAAACGGGGATTGTTTTCGCGGATGTAATCCACTAACATTTGAACATTAGCAGGAAACACTGCAATCAATAAAACTACTAATCCCCATGCAGCAAGATTTCTTGTTTTATCAAAAAATAATAATATCCCTAAAAATGCTTCAAAGAAGCCGCTGATATAAATTAACGGGTAAGAATACGGTAAGTAAGGCGGCATTATCTTTTGATAAAATTTTGGCGACCTAAAATGATTGATGCCGGCAGCAATATAAAGCACTGCCATAATGTAGCGGGAAA
Source organism: Segetibacter aerophilus (assembly GCF_007991655.1). Classification (GTDB taxonomy): domain Bacteria; phylum Bacteroidota; class Bacteroidia; order Chitinophagales; family Chitinophagaceae; genus Segetibacter; species Segetibacter aerophilus. Next base: position 81,483 of record NZ_BJYT01000016.1, on the reverse strand, counting down.
TTGTATGGAGGGTTCTCTTTGTGATAATGGCTTTTAGAGCTCAACAATAAATCGGGCAAAAGGTTAGGCCAGGCTGAATAGAATACAAAAAGACGAACGAAATGCGACGCAACGATGTATCATAAAAGTACAAATGCCGGGAAAATAAAAACACCAATCATTTACCTCTAACCACATCTTTTCGTGAATGCAAGGCCATGTAAGAAAGGATGGCGCTCAACAGCATGAGGACTGCGCCTAATAAAAACGGCGCTCCTGCAAATCGTACCGGTGCGTTGCTTTTTGTAAAAAAGGCAAATAAATGAGTCATAATCAAAGGGCCGACAATGGAAGTAGCGCTCATTAAACTGGTAAGTGCGCCCTGCAATTCGCCTTGTTCATTTGAAGGGACTTCGCCGGAAATAATACTCTGCAATGCAGGGCCGGCAATGCCGCCGAGGCAATACGGAACAAGGAACGCAAACATCATCCAGGTTTGAGAGGCGAAGGCAAATAACAGCAACCCGAGCGCATACAGCGTGAGACCGATGTATACACTTCGCTCATTTCCAAGCTTTGGATTAATGAAACGAATGAGACCACCTTGCACGATCGCTACGAGAATTCCCACCATACCCAATGAGTATCCAATCATCGCTTCTGACCATTGAAACTTTTCGATGTTTATGAAAGTCCAGGTGCTTTGCACCGCGTGTGCAGCAATGTATACCAATACAAGAGCCCCTATCAATCCACCCATAGAAGGATATTTTTTAAGCTGCATCAGGGAGCCAAGAGGATTAGCGCGTTTCCAATCAAAAGGTCGGCGGTTTTCTTTGCTAAGAGATTCCGGCAAAACAAAATAACCATACAATGCATTAAGGAGGGCAAGGCAAGCCGCTACGATAAAAGGTAAACGCGCTCCATACTCTCCTAACACACCACCTAGCACAGGGCCAATGATAAATCCAATGCCAAAAGCGGCCCCAATCATACCAAAGTTCTGCGCCCTGTTTTCGTCGGTGCTGATGTCAGCAATGTATGCAGTAGCGGTTGTGAAACTGGCACCCGTTATCCCTGCAATCACTCTTCCAACGAATAACCAACCTATACTGGGAGCTATGGAGAGAAAGATATAATCGACTCCAAAACCGAGAAGTGAGAATAACAAAATAGGTCGGCGACCGTATTTATCACTTAGGTTACCAAGAACGGGCGCGAATAAAAACTGCATGAAAGCGTAGGCAAATGTGAGCCATCCACCCCATTGACTTGCTTCGCTGATACCCCCATGAATTAACTGCTCTATGAGTTTAGGGAAAACAGGAATAATAATACCAAAACCTATAACGTCGATTAAAAGTGTAACGAAAATAAAACCCATTGCGGCCTTAGCATTTGAAGCCATAAAACTTGCAGTTGAAAATTGAGGAAGCGAAAGTAAGGAAATAGAAGAGTTTCGGGTTTTGAGTTTTGGGTTGTGAGTTTTGCGTTTTGGGTTTTGAGATGGGAGATGCGAGCTGTTAGCTGTGAGTGGTGAGTAGCCAGGCCGGAGTTATCACGCAACCAACTTTAGACTCAAAACCCTAAACCTTAAACTCTCCTACTCGTTAATCTTTTTTACGTAGACCTCCTGTACAACGACGATCAGGATGGCAACAATTGGGGTGGCGAGGATTAGTCCCCAGACTCCGGCAAAGTATCCCATAAATAATTGGGCGATGATGATAAGGGCGGCTGGCATATTTATCAACTTCCGTTGTATGGATGGCGTGATGACATTGCCATCGAAGATTTGGATGACGAGGTAAACTACTGTAACAAGAATCGCTTTATTGATGCCTAAGGTCAGAGCAATCAGAATTGCCGGAAACATAGAAATCAGCGGGCCAAAATTGGGAATGAAATTCAAAATTCCTGCAATTAAGGCAAGGGCGGTAGCCATGGGAATACCTAACACAGCCAGGGCTACTCCTTTAAGTATGGCTACAATTACCATAGAAAAAACCTGTCCTTTTAACCACTTCGTTAATGTAAAACCTACTTTACTAATTGTATCTCTGGTACCTTTTTTTGCTCTTTTTGGAATTAGCTGCAAAAAACCTTCAATGTACGTTTTAGGAGCTCCGGTAAAAAAAAGCCCGAGGAACAAAACAATATAAGTGTCGGTAAATACCCCAAATGTGCTATTGAAAAATTTGCTTACAAAGGCGTAACCTTTATTATAAACATCTTCGGAAGAAGTCTTTTCTAAAAGCTTTTGTCCTAAAGATGTGGTTGATAGTTGTTGCTTCGCAGTATTAATAGTCGCGGGTAAAGTCTTGGCTAGTTCTGTAACCTGCGCTTGTATTCTTGCACCCATAAACCAAAACAGCAGGCCGATAATTACAAACGTTGAAATGATGGAGATCAGTAAAGAAACTTTATGCGTTAAATGAAGCCTGTTTTGAATCAGGTATGCAAAACCGTGAAAGAATAGGGCGATTAGAGCGCCGGCCAAAATGAGCAGAAAAACATTGAAAGTGGCAATAAAAAACCAGATGAAAATAACAAACAAGGCAGTGATGCTGCAAGTGATCCAAACCTTTTGTTGGAAACTAAGTTGCTCGTGGGGCTTTTCAGAAGGTAGATCCATAGATTAGATTGAAAAGATTGTTGCAAGATCAGGTTTGAGATTGTGCTAATTGTGTTGCTGTGACTTTTGCTGGTGGCTGTAGCTAGATCTGGAAGATTTGGTCCATTAGTACCCACTTCTCCCCTTCTTTTGCCCATGGCAGGGGTTGCTGAAACTTCCACACGAACTGCTCCCATTCCTGCACTTTAGGGTTACTACTGTCCATAGCTGCTTTACGGTCGAAGCTGAAAGAATCGTCTGTTTCCATTATCATGAACATGCGGTTGCCGGTTCGGTAAATTTCCATACTGGTAACGCCTGCATCAAAAATACTTTGCCTGATTTCGGGCCGTACGTTTTCAGGTTTATGCAATCGTTCGTATTCTGTTATTAATGCAGGGTCATCTACTAGATCTACTGCCAAACAATATTTTTTCATAAGATTGTATTTATCTGAAAGTCCAGGTTTGATTATATTAACAAGAGATTCAGCTAAAACGAATAATTGTGTTGTTTGCAACCATGGCAAGAAACCAAAGCTCCACAAAGCGATGACGTAAAAGTGCTTGCGACGCAACGATGATTAATTGTAAAACAAATGCCGGTATCTACATAACCACTTCTTTACTCATCAGTCTTGCAAGGCGAAAGCGACATATTTATCACCTGATTTTGTTTTCAACTTCCCACCTCCACATGCGATCACTATGTATTGTTTGCCGTTGATAGCGTAGGTACTTGGTGAGGCATAACCAGCAGCAGGCAACTGCGTCTGCCAGACAATTTTTCCCGTACGTTTATCAAAGGCCCTAAACTTTTCGTCTCTTGTAGCGGCAATAAATATCAAGCCACTACTGGTTACGAGCGGACCACCATAATTGTCTGTTCCTGTTGGAGGGATGCCTTTATCGACGAGCTCTTTGTATTCGCCTAAAGGAACCTGCCATTTATGCTGACCTGTATTGAGGTCAATAGCGGTTAGCGTTCCCCATGGAGGCGTGTTAACAGGATAGCCGTTCTTATCGTACCATCGATTGTAACCTGTCATCTGGTAAGGAACTTTCTTCAGCGGCATTTTGCCTTTTTCGAATTTTACTGTTGTTTTCTTATTAAGTATGAAATCTGTAATTGCTTTTCGCTGTTCAATAGAAATGTGAGAATAGGATGACATCATTCCTTTTCCTTTTGACAAGATATTGAGGATAGCTGCTGACGACAATCTCTTCTCAACGCCTATTAAAGAAGGGTATGAACCATCGTGCGTACCGCTACGATCTTTGCCATGGCAGGATGAGCAAAGATTGTTGTATAACGTGGCACCGGTGACAGTTGCATTGTCACCAGAATTATCGACATTCTTGAGAGATGTATAGCAGGGTAATTCTTTAGCAGGGACATATAAAATACCTTCAGGATCTGTAGCCGCACCACCCCATTGCGCGCCACCATCAGTGCCTGGATAGATAATGGTCATTGCCTTGGTTACAGGCAAATAAATGCTACCGGTCTTTGCCTGTTTGAGAATTTGAACAAGGGAGTCCTTGTCTGCGACAAATGAATTGAAATCTTTTTCAGTAAAGGTTTGACGTGTAAAAGGTGCAGGCTTAACAGGGATGGGTTGTGTAAGACTTGGATGTTCGCCCGCGATTGCTTTAGTGCTAAAAGCTTTTTCCTCGATCTTAAAAATTGGCTCGCCGGTAACGCGGTTGAAAACATACACATATCCTTGTTTGGTGATTTGAGCAACAGCAGCAATCTTCCTTCCATTGCTGGTGACAGTAACCAGGTTTGGCGGAGCAGGTGGATCTCTATCCCAAATGTCGTGATGAACCAGTTGATAATGCCACAACCGTCTACCGGTTGCTGCATCAAGTGCGAGCAAGCAATTGGCAAAAAGATTATTGCCGACACGATTACCTCCATAAAAATCGAATGCAGCAGAACCTGTTGGTATATACACTATACCTCGTTCGCGATCGATCGCCATACCTGCCCAGCTATTGGCTCCTCCCATTGATTGTCGTGGATTGGGAGACCACGAACTGTACCCCAAGTCGCTTTTTGCAGGTATTGTTCTAAACGTCCAGGCTAGTTTTCCGGTGTGAACGTCAAAGGCTCGTATGTCGCCCAACATGGCTGTTTCAGATTCTGACACCCGAACCCCGGTTATTATTAAGTTTTCGTAAATGGTGTTGGGAGTATTAGAGACTGCGTAGTTGTCGCTCCCAGGTTGCTCCAATCCGTTCTTTAAATCAATCCGGCCGCTGTCACCAAAACTCATGACGGCTTTGCCAGTCTCGGCATCTAAAGCATACAAGTATTTACCGGCTCCAAAGAAAATAGTCTTAGAAAGGTTGTCAGCAAAATAAGTCACTCCACGACTTGTTGTGCCACCGTTATCGGTAAGATTTGTTCGCCATAATTCTTTGCCATTTGCTGCATCAAGAGCAAATACTTGTGTGTTGGCACTTACGCCGTACAGAATTCGATCTATAATAATTGGATTGCATTGTATTTGCGATCTGTTGCCCTGGTCATCGGCTCCTCCTGATGAATACTCCCAGGCCACTTTTAGTTTGCCGATATTATCTTTTGTGATCTCGCCAATGGTTGAATAATGGCTCCGGTTTCCATCGCCGTTGTACTCGGTCCAATTAGTATAAGTTGGGTTCTTCGCGGTTGATTTAGTAGAAGCAAGGTTTTTAATTGGTTGATGAAAGCAACATAGCAGAAGGCCTGCTACTAACAGCACTTGAAAGGGAAAACGATGCAATCTTGCAATTCTATTTATTCCTACATCTGCCATTGTCGAGGTAGTGTTTAATGCAAAGAATGAAATTAAAGGATTTAGTCTAGAATAAAAGTGTGGGAGACGGGGCCAGAAATGAGGCAAACTCTTTGACCTTCTACACTTCTTTCTTAGGAAGAAAAAAACAAAAAGCTTGTAAGTGACCCTACAAGCTTTTTGAAAATTTGTTTCAAGAAATTCTTTACGCCATGCTTGCCGCCACTTTTTCAAGCAGCGCTTTTGTTTTGCGTACTCCTTCTTCTTCGCTTAGTTTATTGCCTTCATATTCAATCCCGATATAGCCATGGAACCCTGAGTCTTTTACAATTTTAAGCATCCTCGTATAATCTGTTTCAACACAGTTGCCGTTTTCATCAAAGTCTATTGACTTAGCGCTTGCACCCTTTGCAAATGGCATAAGTTCAGTAACTCCTTTATACCTGTCATATTCTTCAACACATTTACCCGATCCTCGTTTTATACAGAAATTATTAAAGTCAGGGAGTACACCAACGTTAGGTCGATTAATGCTTTTCATTACACCTGTCAACCAAATTCCATTGGAAGAGTAGCCGCCGTGGTTTTCAACAATTACATTGATATTTTCTTTTGCGGCAAATTCCCCCAGTCTGCCCAGGCCGTCAATAGCTGCCTTTTGTACATCTTCGGCGCTTCCGTCTCCGGCAGCATTAACCCGTATTGTGCGGCAACCTAAATATTTTGCAGCTTCCACCCAGCGATAATGGTTTTCTACAGCCTGTAATCTTTTAGTGTTGTCAAGATTACCAAGGTTGCCTTCACCATCAATCATAATCAGATGATTTTTAACACCATTGTCCTTGCAACGCTTCAATAGTTCGTTGAGGTAGTTTGTGTCTTTTGCTTTGTCCTTGAAAAACTGGTTCACATATTCAACCACGCTTATTCCGTATTGCTGTTTAGCAATAACCGGGAAATCTAGATTGGTCATTTTATTAGCGAACAAGGCTTTGTGAAAACTCCATTCTGCTAAAGAAATTTCAAAGAAACCAGCCATTGAATTATTACCTGTTGAGGTAGTTTTTTTACTCATGGCGCAGGAAGTTGCTCCAATGCCCAGCGCGGCTACACCTGCTAATTGAGTGATAAATTTTCGACGTGATTTGTATGACATGCAATTTTGCTTTTAGGCGATAAAAATAAGGGTTTGAACATAATAACCAGTGTTTGCTGAAAAAGAGAAAATGATCTTGTGAAGGAAAACCAGGAGCTCACCTTCTTATCTTTTAGTCCCCCGGCTCGTAGTCGTTTGGAAGCATTTCAGCCATCTTTTCCCACCCGAGATAACCCTCGGAAAATAAATCGAGCGGATCGAAATACAAGCCGTTTTTCTCTATCAACACTGCTCTTTGATTTGGTAATTGCAAAATAGAAGTTTGGTATTTCCTGCTCGTAACTTTCTGTCCCATTTGTTGTGCATACTCCTCTGTCTCGAGTTCCTTCTTATAGACCAGCTGCAAATTGTTCTGGAAGGTTAAGTACCAACTCTTACTAGTCGTATCGAAAGTTCTTATTGAGTCGCAGGACAAGGGTTGTTTCCCAAGAATATAGATGATGGGATCACTGGAAAACTGCCCATCTTTCATCAATTGCATCGAATAGAGGGCTGGGTCGAAAATCGTTTTGAGGCCGGCCATGATGCTGTCGTAGTATGGTCGCAACAAAGTGTCGCTTTTATACAACCTGATTAATTGTCTCAGTTCGAAGCCTTCCTGTTCAGTCTTGTTTTCGTAAACTGACCTGATGAAATGCATCATAGAACCGTTATAAGCCTCTCTTCTTTTATTGATCCACTCCTCCTGTTTTTTGCGGCGTTTGGAAGTCATCTTTTTAAACGAAGAATAGCCATAAAAACTCATCATACGGGCCTTTCCATCGTAGCGAAATTCTTCCAGTTGATAGTCTATTTGTAATCCTAACGCATTGTTTAAAATGATCATTTTATCTAAAGCCGTTACTTTCAACACCTGGTTTTTCTTGTCGTAACGAAAGCGCAGCACCTTCGGATTTTTAATAACGCACTGGGTCGCGTTTTTAGATGTTCCGATAAAATAATCTGTAAATGTTTTGCCCCAGACCTGCCAACCGTCTTTTAATATCGGGCCGATCACTACTTCCTGCAGTTCTTGCGGTTTCGGTTCCATTTCGATGCGGAACCTTTTACCGATATTTTCAGGAGTTATTTTTACGACAATGGTCTGGTAGTTCACAAAGGAAACAACCAGTTCGAAGTTAGCGCTGGTGATACCTGCAAGGGCGAATTTCCCCTCTGCATCTGTGACGGTTCCATTTGATCCGTTGTTTATAAATATGCTTGCGCCCGGTAGGGGCTTACCATCCGATCCGTTGACAACAGTACCCGAAACTTTATTTTGACTTATGGCTAACAGCGGAAAAATCAAGAATAAGAATACGGGTAAGATAACTTTCATTGGAGGCTGTTAAAATTTCAAGACGGCTTGTGGGTAAAGCTGAAGATGCAAATTGACGTTAAGGTGAAGTGATTGCGACGCAACGATGTTGCTATGAAAACCAATGTTGGTTTCATACAAAAATTCTCCTCGTGTCACCTAAAAATCTTTTTACTGAAGCTTAATAAAGTAACCTAACCTTAATCGTTTCCCTTACATCTTTCAGTAATTCGACCGCCTGCGCAGAAAGTTTTTTGTCGACGTCAAGCACCACATAGCCGATCTCATCGTTCGTCTTTAGATATTGCGCGATGATGTTTATGTCATTCGTGGAAAGCTGAGTGTTTATGGCACTCAAGACCCCCGGAACGTTTTTATGAACGTGCAAAATACGGTGTGTATTTTCCTGCGGAGGAAGAGCCAGCGACGGTACAGTGTGAGAGCCGTTTGTGATGCCTTTTTCCAAAAATTGAAAAAGCTTATTGCTTACGTCTTCCCCAATGTTCTGTTGTGCTTCCTCTGTACTTCCGCCAATGTGCGGTGTAAGCAAGACATTCGGAAGGTTTTGCAAAGGCGTAATAAATTGGTCGCCATTTTTTTCAGGCTCCACGGGGAAGACATCTATTGCAGCTCCACCTAGCCTTCCTTCAGCAAGGCTTGCGCTTAAAGCTTCTATATCCACCACCTTCCCCCTGGCATAATTGATCAAAATCGAACCTTTTTTAAATTCAGCCAATATCTCTTTGTTTATGAGGTTTTTGGTTCCCGCATTTTCGGGCACGTGTAGAGAGATGACATCGGCCGTAGCTACCAGTTCGGGTAAAGTTTTTACAGCAGCCGCATTGCCAAGTGGCATTTTTGTTTCCACGTCGTAAAAAAGCACCTTCATGCCTAAAGCTTCTGCCAAAATACTGAGCTGACTTCCAATATTTCCATAACCGATGATACCTAAAGTTTTTCCGCGAAGCTCGTAGCTGCCCTTAGCATCTTTCATCCAGACTCCCTTGTGAGCCGCCATATTTTTATCAGGGATACGCCGGATCAACATGATCGCTGCGCCTATCACCAATTCAGCCACACTCCTGGTATTGCTATAAGGGGCGTTGAAAACTGTAACGCCAAACTTTGTTGCGGCCTGCAGATCCACCTGGTTTACACCAATACAAAAACAGCCAATCGCCTGTAATTTTTTAGCAGAAGCAAGCACTCTCTCGGTCACCTTTGTTTTGCTTCTAATTCCTAACAGATGCACATCTTTGACAGCCTTTATTAAATCATCCTCAGACATTGCTCCTGCAATTGTTTCTATATTGCTATATCCATTATTTTTAAAAACTTTCGATGCATTTGGACTAATATTCTCTAACAGCAGAATTTGAATTTTTTCTTTCGGATAGCTCGTTATTTGGTTATTCATTAAACCTGTTTTGGTTTTTTAATAAATTTTATAATAAAAGCGGTAAATGCTTTACCATTTTAAAAAGCGCCAAATTAAATCATTTTTTTATTCTACCGTTTAAATGGGATTTTTGACCCCGCAATTGCTGCAACTGCTCCAATATTTTCTAACTTCATCCCATAATGACAAATAATTCAGCCTCTCCATTTAAGATATTAATTGCCGACGACGATACCGATGATGTGCAGATAACCAAAGATTGTTTTATCGAAAACAAAATGGGGGTCCAGATAAAAGAGGTATACGACGGCCAAATTTTAATGGAACATCTTAAAGCAGATACTAAAAATCTTCCTCACCTTATATTGCTCGATTTAAATATGCCACGTAAAGGTGGCTTCGAAGCTTTAGAAGAAATAAAAAGTAGCGAAACCCTCCGCAAAATACCTGTCGTAATTTTCTCCACATCAAACGCTCAAAAAGACATTGAGAAGGCCTACGACCTTGGCGCCAGCTGCTTTATAAGCAAGCCGAACAACCTGGAAGAATGGTGCGACAAAATGAATAAGATAGGAAAATTTTGGGTCGAATGTGTGCGGCTTCCGGGTTAAAAGGTATAGTATTTGCTTTCTTCCGGTATTCACATTGGTTAATAACTATTGTATTAAAAAAATGTTATTAAGTAAAATTTTGTCAGTGAAAAAACGTTTACCTGTTACCCTATTTTTGTTGTGTTCAAAAACGTACTTCCTTGAAAATTCTACTATATATATTTATCATAGCGCTAGTGGTTTCGTGCAAACACTCTACACCCAGCGATAAGCATACATCCGTCGCCGATGCAGGCGGCTTTGAATACCGACAATTATCTCCAGAAGAAAAAGCACAATACGCAGCAGCAGTCCAGAGAATGTATGACTCGATGCTGGGTAAACATGGCTTCAACGGCAGCATCCTTGTAGCAAAGAACGGCCAAGTGCTGTTTGAAGATTACCATGGCTACTCCAACCTCCATACAAAAGATTCGATTACTCCAACTACACCATTTCATCTTGCCTCAACATCCAAGACGTTTACAGGAATGGCAATTATGAAGTTGTACGAAGAAAAGAAATTAAACCTCGACGACTCATTACAAGTGTTCTTCCCTCAGTTTCCTTACTCCGGTATTACGGTTAGAATGTTATTAAGCCACAGAAGCGGCTTGCCTAATTATGTTTACTTCATGCCTGCCGACCCCGAGTGGAAGCACAAGCTTGCCACCAATAACGACATGCTGCAGTTTATGATAGATAAAAAACCAGCCCTTTACAGCTATCCTAACCGCGGCTTCCACTACTGCAATACCAATTATGCATTACTGGCGCTGATAGTTGAAAAAGTGGCCGGTCAAACTTTTCCCGAATACTTAAGCAACACCATTTTTTCTCCCCTGGGGATGAAGAACACCTTTGTATTTTCAATAAAAGACTCAGCTAACTATCATCCGAGTTATCAATACAACAACAGGCCATTTAACCTGGAGCCAATGGACTGCGTGTATGGAGATAAAAATGTTTACAGCACTGCACGCGACATGTTGCTGTGGGACAAGGCTATTTATAGTAACAGGATTGTTTCGCAGGCAACGTACGAAGAAGCGACACAACCGAACAGTAATGAAAGGCCATCCATGCATAATTACGGCCTCGGCTGGCGCCTGATGATCATGCCTAACGCGACTAAAATTGTCTATCACAACGGCTGGTGGCATGGCAATAATACCTGCTTCACACGTCTCGTTGCAGATACTGCCACAATCATAATTCTAGGCAATAAGTTTAATAAAGGCATTTACGCCGGAATGAAAATTGGTACTATTTTTAATAATAGTAAGAAGACCGAAGTCGAGAAGACCGAGGAATAATTGTCGAGTTGGACCGGCTGTAGTTTTTATAGCAGCATTGTTGTGTCACTCACTTGTACTCTTTGTTAACTCGCACCAATTACTCTCCCGTCAATTCCTACACTTATTGGTAGGGCCTCAGTTACTTTGGTGAAGCATTCATTTCTCCATTGTACCAACTTTAGCAGAGAATTAAATGGGACCACCAACTTCGCTCATACTTATTGAAAATTAATCTCCGGAATTTCTTTCTTTTTTTGTCTCGTGCTGCAAAGAATCCTGACCTTCACCCACTAACAGTGCAAGCGTTTATGAAGATTTTATCTGCAGAACAAATACGTAAATGGGATGAGTTTACAATATTGAATGAGCCAATAAGTTCGATAGACCTGATGGAACGAGCAGCTCGCCAGTGCACCCAGTGGTTTGAACAAAAAAAAGGGGGTTTTCGCAAAATCAGAATTTTCTGTGGCAAAGGAAATAACGGTGGCGACGGCTTGGCAATTGCCCGACAGCTTGTGGAGAAAGACATTTTATCAGACGTTTATATCCTTGAATTTGGCTCTTTAGGCACTAATGATTTTCAGACCAATCTTAGCCGACTTCACTCCTTCCCCGTTACTATTCATTTCATTCAACACCAGGATTTTTTTCCCGTAATAGATAAAGCAGATCTAATTATAGATGCACTTTTCGGGTCAGGACTTAACAGGCCATTGGACGGATTGTCTCTGCAACTAGTACAACATCTCAATAAGTCGGCAGCAACAATCATCGCTATTGACCTGCCAAGTGGCATGTTTGCCGACAAGCCCTCTCCTACTAACGCTGTAATCAAAGCGCATGAAACACTCACCTTTCAGCAACTTAAATTCTGTTTTTTGTTTCCCGAGAATGAGCCTTTTTTTGGAGAGGTTCATGTGTTAAATATTGGATTGCATCCCGATTTTTCGATTGCCGGAAATTCTATGTTCGAATTGACGGACTGGAAAATGATTAAAGAAATATACAAGCCGCGAAAACAATTCTCTCACAAAGGAACTTATGGTCATGCGCTCATTGTTGCCGGTGAAAAAGGCAAAATGGGTGCTGCAGTTTTATGTACGAGAGGCTGCCTTCGTTCGGGTGCAGGACTTGTATCTGCAATGGTTCCAGAAGAACAGTTTGCGATAATTCAGACAGCAGTTCCTGAAGCAATGGCTATAGCCCAGGAAACAATCGAGACAGTAGACTTATCAAAATATACAACCGTTGGTATAGGTCCGGGTACGGGTACAAGCGAAGAAAGTGCAAGGTTGTTACAAAGAGTACTGGTAAACTACAACAGGCCAATAGTAATCGATGCGGACGGTTTAAATATTATTGCAGCTAACGACGAACTATTATCAGAGCTGCCACCTGGAAGTATTTTAAGTCCGCACCCCAAAGAGTTTGAACGAATATTTGGTAAAACTGAAAATCACCTTGAAAGAATTCAAACTGCCAGATTACAAGCCCAGAAGTTGTTTGTTTATATTATAGTAAAGGGTCATTATAGTTTTGTCGCTTGTCCCGACGGCGAAGTGTATTTTAATTCAACCGGCAACTCCGGTATGGCCACTGGCGGTAGCGGCGACGTTTTAACCGGTATTTTAACCGGCCTTCTCGCACAAGGATACTCAGCAAAAGAAAGCTGTCTATTAGGAATGTTCCTTCATGGGCTATCAGCAGATATTGCAGTAAAGACAACTTCACAGGAAGCATTGGTTGCAGGAGATATCACCGAATATCTTGGTAAAGCCTTTCTTTCAATAGCCAATTAATAGCGTCATATCTCACGCTTCATTACGAATTATATCGGGAAAAGAAGGATTATTTAATAAAGTGTTAATATGGACTTTTATACTATTTTTGACCACTTTTTAAAAAATAAAAGACTAAAACAGATATGGACAAATTGATTTATGCGGTTCCGGCAATGGGCATTATCGGACTACTCTACACCTTGGTCAAGTTCAATTGGGTATCTAAACAAGATCCAGGAAATGACCGGATGAAAGAGATAGCCCGTTATATCCAGGAAGGAGCCATGGCTTTTTTGAGAGCTGAATATAAGATCATGGCTTACTTCGGGGTTATTGTCGCTATTCTCCTAGGCTTTATGGGCAGTAGAAGTGCTGAGTCTGATTGGACAATTGCTATAGCTTTTATTATCGGTGCCTTTTTTAGCGCTTTAGCTGGTTATGTAGGTATGCGCGTTGCCACGCTGGCAAATACACGGACTGCACACGCAGCTCGTACCTCTTTATCAAAAGCCCTGAATGTTTCTTTCACAGGCGGTGCGGTGATGGGAATGGGTGTTGCGGGTCTTGCTGTTCTTGGTCTAGGTGGATTGTTTATTATCCTTATCAAATATTTTGCTCCCGGAGCTTTGTCCACTTCTGCAGACGTAACTAAGGCTATCGAGGTTTTAACAGGCTTTTCTTTAGGAGCCGAAAGTATCGCTTTGTTTGCCCGTGTTGGTGGTGGTATTTATACCAAAGCTGCAGACGTTGGCGCTGACCTTGTGGGAAAGGTTGAAGCTGGTATCCCCGAGGATGACCCACGGAATCCTGCAACGATTGCCGACAATGTGGGAGATAACGTTGGAGATGTTGCGGGTATGGGCGCTGACCTTTTTGGCTCTTATGTCGCTACAGTTTTAGCAACAATTGTTTTAGGACATGAGGTAACCACAAGTACCGGAGCAGCCCTTTCTGATGGCTATTCGGGCTTCTCTCCTATCCTGCTACCAATGCTGATTGCAGGTGTGGGAATTTTATTTTCAATCGTTGCTACCGCCTTTGTTCGTATCAGTGATACAGCGGGACTAAATACTTCTGTTGTACAAAGGGCGTTGAACATGGGTAACTGGGGTTCAATTGTGCTGACTGCTATTGCATCTTATTTTCTTGTGAATGGAATACTACCTGATGGAGACTTATACCTTAGCAGAGACATCAGGCCAACAGGTGAGGAATTGCAGAGCATTAGCCATTTTACTAAAAATGGTGTTATGGGTGCAATTGCTGTTGGATTGTTGGTGGGTACTTTAATGAGTATTATAACGGAATACTATACCGCCATGGGAAAACGCCCGGTGATGAGCATCATTCGTCAGTCAGCTACGGGACATGCTACTAACGTTATCGGTGGACTTGCTGTCGGTATGGAAAGTACTTTTTTACCAATTTTGGTTTTAGCCGCCGGAATTTACGGTAGCTACCACTTTGCTGGTTTATATGGTGTAGCAATTGCCGCTGCGGGTATGATGGCTACAACTGCGATGCAATTGGCCATTGATGCCTTCGGCCCGATAGCGGATAACGCAGGCGGTATTGCCGAAATGAGCGAATTGCCAAAAGAGGTTCGTGAAAAAACAGATATTCTTGACGCCGTGGGAAATACTACTGCAGCATCAGGTAAAGGGTTTGCAATTGCTTCTGCTGCCTTAACAGCGCTGGCTTTATTTGCAGCTTTTGTGGGTATTGCAGGCATCCGAGGTATTGATATTTATAAGGCCGATGTATTAGCCTGCTTATTTGTGGGTGGAATGATCCCTTACATTTTCTCATCCCTTGCAATCCGTGCGGTAGGTGAAGCGGCGATGGCGATGGTTGAAGAAGTGCGCCGGCAGTTTAAAACAATTCCGGGCATTATGGAAGGAACAGGAAAACCTGAATATGATAAATGCGTTGCGATTTCGACTGAAGCTTCGATCAAGAAAATGATGCTTCCTGGTGCTATTGCTATTATTTCTCCTTTGATTATCGGTTTTATTTTCGGCCCTGAAGCCTTAGGCGGATTTTTAGCAGGCGCGACGGTAAGTGGAGTGTTAATGGGTATGTTTCAAAACAACGCTGGTGGCGCGTGGGATAACGCTAAAAAAAGCTTTGAAAAAGGCGTGGAAATTAATGGCGTAATGTATTACAAGAAGTCCGACCCGCACAAAGCCTCGGTAACTGGTGATACTGTCGGAGATCCTTTCAAAGACACATCCGGTCCTTCTATGAACATTTTAATTAAACTAATGTCTATTGTTTCGTTGGTAATTGCTCCAACACTTGCAAGTATTTATGGAACAAGACGTCCGGCAGAACGCACACAAACAATCAAAGAAAAGACAATTGAAATTAAAGTAGCTAAGGCAGGAGACAAAAGCAATGCTCCTCTTACCGCAAATTTCAACGGTAACTAGTCCAGAAACTATTCACCCAATAACAAAAAACCCTGTTGCGGCGCAACAGGGTTTTTTGTTATTTAAATTTTTCTGCTAAAAACGAACAAACTAAAAAATTAAGATTACTGCCAACTCATAAGCCGGATTTTGTTTCAACGCTATCATTTATCTGCGATGCTTATTACTAAACACCTGCTTCTGCCTACCCTGGATGGTTCTTCTTGCGAAGATCGAACGAGCAGCTCTCAAACCAATCCTATACATGGCATTTCAGCACTTAAGGTTTACCCACATCGTTAATTACTTAACAACGTTGTAAGCTCTTACCTCACATTTTCACCTTTTTCCGAATTCAAACGGATAGTTATTTTCTGTGGCACTGTCTCTTACCTCATTTCTGAAGCAGCCGGCTATTCACCGGTAAGTTGCTCTTTGCTGTCCGGACTTTCCTCCCCTTGTTACAGAGGCGATAGCTCGGTTGGCAGTATTCTTTAATTTTCCGGAAAATTAATTAATAAAAAAATGCCACACCCTTTTAAGATGCGGCATCAGCCAGGTAGTACGTATTATTCTACTAATCTTTATTATTTCCGTAAACAGTATTTACCTGCTTAAGATCTTTTTTTCGTAACCACCCTTTCGTTGTCTGTCCTAAAGGATACTTAAATTCCACATAGATAAAGCCATTCTTTTCATCCTTTGGCTTAATAGAAGCATAGGAGTGGTTCCAGTAGTTAATTACTTCTTTTCTACGCGCCTTTTCAACGGGCTTACTGTAAAAGTGTGCAACGGACTTAACCTCGTAAAAAGATCCCAAATGTTTTCCTTCAGAACTTACTTCACCACTATCAACTTTTTTACCGTCGTCCTTTGTAGCAAAATCGCTGCCTTTTTCCTCTTTAGGAATAATAGCTGTTTGATAATCCTCTTTACCGGTTTCAACCTTTTTCGGGTCTGGGTGGTTATCTGCCTTACCGGGATTCGGTTGTCTGTTACCTGCTAGTATTCGACGAGCCTGTAAACTATTTTCTACAGGATCAACTGCAGCTAAATCGTCAGTATTAGTGCCGCTAAATAAAAAGTAAGAAACAGCAATAATACCTACTAATGCAAGGGCAACCAGGCCCTGCTTTAATCTTTTTTTCGCTCTTCGTTTTTTATCTCTGCCGTAGTAGTACATACCCTCACAATGGCAATAATCCTACCAATCTTTTCGGATTAATAGTGAAGAAACTCTTAAAAGCATTTGTGGAGCCGGGCATAGTATCCCTGATTTTACTTTTGTTGCGACGCACTTCTTTTAACTTTAGTAATTCTATTATTCCCAACTGTTTAGATGATTTGGTGAGAATATTCTTTTAACTGATTTTTACTCTTTCGATTTATTTTTAACAACTTTTAAGATTTCGGATAATAACTAAACTGGCTTTATGGGCGCAAATCAGCTTAATAGATCTCTGGGAATAAGAATGGTGATTGTGGTTGTTATAGGAAACATCATTGGCTCGGGTGTTTACAAAAAAGTGGCGCCAATGGCAGCAGAACTCCACTCCTCGGGTTGGGTATTAATTTGCTGGATGTTAGGTGGAATTATTACACTGTTTGGAGCACTAAGCAACGCAGAAGTAGCCGGACTACTTGCAGACACAGGTGGCGAGTACGCTTACTACAAAAAAATTTACAACAAGTTTTTTGCTTTTATTTTTGGTTGGTCACTCTTTGCTGTTATTCAAACGGCAGGCATTTCGTCATTAGCGTATGTATTTGCCCAATCTTTCAATAGTATTTTCCCATTCCCGCCTTTACTTTCCATGCCCGATTTTAATATTGGAGGAATCTTCTACCCTTTTGCAGATTTTAATGTAAAACTCACCGCCATAATTTTAATCATTTTGCTGACGCTTGTCAATGCGAGGGGAATAAAAACCGGCACATGGGTTAGCAGCGCAATATTGATATTAGTCTTCGGAGGAATATTTTTAATTATAGGTGCAGGCCTTTCTACAGGCCATTCTAATATTAGCCAGGCCTTTGACATGAAAACCGCTAATAATGCACCGGTAACTTTTAGCGCAGTTTTTACTGCCATGTTAGCCGCCTTCTGGGGTTACCAGGGTTGGGCGTCGGTAGGGTACGTAGGGGGTGAAATCAAAGATGCAAAACGAAACATTCCAAAAGGAATTACAATAGGAGTCTTTATCATCATCGGCTTATACATGCTTGTCAACGCGACCTATCTTTCGCTGCTTTCAATTCCAGCCCTTGAGCAAATTTATAAAGGCGGAAACCAGATTGCAGCAATCGAAGCAGTAAGGACCTTTTGGGGACAAAACGGCGCTTTATTCATTTCAGTTCTTATTCTTGTTACGACCTTGGGCTGCACCAATGCAACTATTCTCTCCAGTAGCAGGACTTACTTTGCGATGGCGAGAGAAGAACTTTTCTTTCCCAGTGTGGCTAGATTGAACAACGCAAAAGCCCCTGCTAATTCCCTCCTATATCAATGTGTCTGGGCATGCCTGCTAATACTTTCAGGAACGTTTGACCAGTTGACAGACATGATCATTTTCGCGGTTTTTATTTATTATGGTGCAACTACCTTAGGCGTTTTTATACTTCGTAAAAAAATGCCTGACACTCCCCGGCCATATAAAGTTTGGGGTTACCCTGCTGTTCCGGCGATAGTTATTTTGTTCTGTGCAGCCCTTTTTATCAATACCATTTTCGCTCGCCCCCGCGAAGCAGCAATCGGGGTAGTGCTAATGCTAACAGGGGTTCCAATGTATTTCTGGTTCAAGAAAAACAAAAAACAGCAAGAAGCTTTCGAACAAGAGTAACGAGGTTAAGAGCAAGCGAGATTTACTACTTACTATTTTAGCGTTTTAGGAAAAGTCTCTTATTTTTCTTTAAACTAGGGCGGATTCATATCCTGAATATTCTTCGAATAGCAAATAAGACTATTTTTGGAACCGGATATCTAACGTAGTATAAGTACAAGATACCAGACAAGCTCTTTCCTTAATGCCCAAGTGGCGAAATTGGTAGACGCACTGTGTTCAGGTCGCAGCGTTCGCAAGGATGTGCTGGTTCGAATCCAGTCTTGGGCACTTTTCTTAAAAGCCTTGATAGCATTAGCTTTCAGGGCTTTTTTAGTTTTAGAACATCTTGAAGCAAAACTTCCTCGGTTTTAAAATTGTACCTAAGTTTTAATAAATTGTACCTAAATGTAGAATGTTTTTTGTTTAGAACGTTCACCAACCTGTCAATTCTATCATCTGGGCGAAAAATGTAAATGCACCAGGTAACAAGATAATTGGGTAGTCTTTGAAATTTTAAAGAGGTAAAAAATGAAGAAGAAAGCCTAATAACAATACAAAGCTTTCTTCTTCATTTAACACTCTTTAGGCTGCCATTGATTCTCCAAATATCAGCGAAGCAAAAGGAATGTTCTTGTTGTATTCCTCAAAGAACTGATGCTCAGTAAACTCCAGAAACTGTGTGGGGTGATTGAAGTAAGTCGTGCAGGGAACGGTTATGCAGTCGTAAATGCTGTCATTCCAAATCTCGATATTCTCCACATATACCACTTTCTCTTCATCTTCGCTCAGATAGTTAAGACTGGAAGTATTAGGGCATTGACTAAAATGTAGGTTATCAACTGCGATTGAACCTTGGTCATAGAATAACTGAAAAAACGACCAAATGTCTATTGTGTTAAGCCCTACCCTGCATAATTCATTGTACTTGTTCAGTGAGATACGGGTCACCAGCTTTCTGCCATTCAAATAAGTCTCAACTTCGATTTCATTTTGATACGTTTTACTGTTTTTAAAAAGAAAACCATTCATCGTCTCAACGTTTATCGCAATTCCGATGGTCCTTTTCTGTGCTTCATTCCGTTGGTCCAAAACTTCATGTGTACCATTTAGGCTGCACCAATAGGTGGAATAAACCTGATCTTGTTCAATCGGCTCATCATAATAGCCGTAATCAATTAAGCCATTTTCCTGGGCCAAAGCTTCCTCACTAAAGGTCTGATAATAATCTTCGATTACCTGCTCTTCCCTTTCCGATTCGCCAATCAGGTAATCAATATACTGTTGGTCCTCGTTGTCCTGGTGACGCTTTTCTTCTGGGACTGTTGCAGTTGCCTTTATTTCCTCTTGCGTAGTATCATCTGCCACGACTGTTCCTTCTGTTGTTGTTTGTTGTAAATCTTTCATAGGATTGTTTTTGTTCCAAACATGGCTATGCCTGTTGGATCTTCTTTTATTTGTGAATTTAGAATTGGTAGGGTGGCTGTGATTGTATCTGCTATCACAGCCATTTTAAATTATCCTACCCTTGTAATTTTAATTTAGAATAGGAGTCTCAGCGAAATTCTTCATGTTTAAAGCAGCTTTTAATAGATCGGTTGTAGAAACTATATCAATACCTAACTTTTTTTCTACTATCAAGCCGTGTTCATCTCCAACTTGTATGACTAACTCTTTATCTAATATGTTTTCCTCATCGTTGTGTAGGTCACTTATGGCAGGAATAAAAAAAACGTCGTTGATATAAATGGCTTCTCCTTTTGATAACAAGTCAATAAAAATTCCTTCTCCCATCGTGTCAATTCCACGTTTGACTAATTTGAGGTACATTCCAATACTAATAACGCTACCCATATTTAAATCGCTCGCAGCTACTCGGATTGAGGCTAATGGGACAGCTTGAAAAGAAAACTTCAACCCGTGCTTGTTACAGTAGTTAACTTTCTTTATCTCATCCAACTGGCTTTTCCGAATAAATTCATCGTCAACTAAAGCATCGTCAAAGTCATCGATTCCATAGCTTAATATTTCAAGTAGGGACATTGGGGACTCCAGCGTTACTTTTTCCGATTCATCATCAATTATGTAGTTCTCAGTGAAAGCTAATCCTGAGTGAAATACCTGACGGCCTTCTGACATCTCAAAAAGATCTTCAGCTGTGTAATGATGCACGTTATGCTCTTTACCTTTTATGTTCTCCTTTCGTAAAACTCCTTTTATTAGCCACTGATCACAAGCAAATACACCAAGATCACTGGTCCCAACGGCTTTAAATCTAATTGCATCTTTGCCACCTTTACTCCTTTGTAAAGAGAAGATTATTCCGTTTAATTCATAGTTTTCTTGTTGTTCCAGCTTTCTTCTAAGCTGCCTAAAACTTATCGGTTTTGAAGTGTCCGTTCCACTGGTTTTCCTTTTCATAGTATATTAATTTTTTGCACAATTCCCGATTCACTTAGATTAATGGTGGCCACCTCTTCAAATCCTGTATCTCTTCGTTGTAACTGTGATAATAATAGGATTCCACTATAGTATTACAAAGGATTTACAAAAAAATAAATAATTTTTTTTCTGGAAGAAGCTGTTGCTGTTGTTAAGTAAGGATTACAGTCGCTTTTCGAATTTTAGAACTTCTGCTCCCGACCATGACTATTTATCTAAAATAGTTATGACGAATACAACTCAAACCAAAAACCCTCGCTATCCTGGCAGAAACCAAAAAGGCTGGTATAAGCGCAGCCTGATGCAGAAAGAAGCAGAAAACCATTCTTTCCCCTATGAAAACCCTTATTTAATTTATGTCCTGGTGTCAAGTGACGCACCAACAAACATACGATATGTAGGGTACACCAGTATGAAGCTAAACCTAAGATATATCAGGCATGTTGTGGACGCTGGAAAGAGAAAAAGCAATAAGGATAAATGGGTCAATGAGATACTGACAAATGGACATAAACTAATCATGGTCGTCATCGAAGATGGTATTCAAACCAAGTCAGATGCCTGTGACGCTGAAAGAGCATATATCAAAGGGTTCAGGGATGCAGGAGCTGAGTTAACTAACATGACCAGAGGTGGTGTGGGAACGGACGGATTAGCACATAAAGCAGAGACAAAAGAAAAGCAGAGACAAGCCAGATTGAGAAAGGTGGAAGAGAGAAGAGTGGTTCAAATGTGCCAGGAGAAACTGGTTGCGTAAAAGAAGCCATTTGCTAATGCAAGAAGTCGCACTGCTACTATCCTGAAATGATAAAGCCTGGATTGAACTCCAGGCTTTAATAATATTACATTAAACGCTTTTAGGCAGCGTTCTTTATATCCGTTTTTCCGTTTATGACTTCCTTTCGTATAAAAGCTACCACTTTTGCCAATTGATCTGGAGTCAGAGATTGTCCATCAACCATTGCTTCCAAGTTGATTGGCGTTTCATTAACTGCAACCGATGAAACTTCTTGCCGAGATTCTATCACAGTTAAAGGTTGTTGTTGAAATACTTCGTTAGCAGCCTCTCCTGTTCCAACGGTAGCTTTACACACGCTTGTTCCCATGCCATCATTTTTTTTGTTTTTAACAGCTACCTGCATTCCGTGCTTAACCTGGAACTGGAGCTTGATTAATTCCTCTGCCCTTTGCTTAGTCTCCTCGTTGTTGCTGTAGATGGCATCATGCAACGGTAAAACAACGTGCCCCTCATCCAAAAGCTGCTTATATACTGTGTAAACCATTAGCTCAGCTTCCAACCCTTGTAACTCCAGTGCAAACCTTTTATAGTTCCCTTTCTTTAATCCAGAAATGGCTCTTGCAGCAGTCGGAAACAGCTGTGTAAAGGCTTCCATTATGGGAGTTGAACGGCCTGAGTTAACAGCAAAGAATATCTGCTTATAAAAATCTTCTTTAAACTGATCACGCTGTTCACCATCTGTAATATCAACACCAGCCTTTCCAGCAATTACCTCATAAAAGTTCCCTTCTCTGCAATGCTTCTCATAAACCCTCATGTCGTGCTTGCCATAAAGCTGTGGTTTTTTCTCCTTTAAATAACTGTTGATTAAAGCCACTGAGAAAGTTGGCTGGCTATTGGAAATATCAGTTTCTAATAACGGCCTTCCATCCAGTAGTATAAATTTTCGATAACATCTTTTTAGGTTGCAGAAGGTATGAAACAACCTTTTGGTCTTCTTTCTTGGATAAACTTGAGCGTTCATCAATAGAAACTGAAAGAGAACAATGTCCTCATCTTTTATGAGAATACCTTTTAGAATCTCATTCAAATGTATCCAGTTGTCCCTTACGCAGCCGAGCCTGTACGCTTCCACCAAGTCTGAGACTCCCTTATGTCCCTGGTATTTGTTTTTCAAAAATTCCAATCCTTCGTCGCTAAGCTTTATGTTGTCGTCCAAAATGTCCTGGGTCCTTTGGTAAAGAGGGTCTTTTAGTCTCTCCTGCCAGAGGTTATGCCACTTTTCAATGAACTTTGCATCCTTCCGTGAGAACCATCTCATGGTCATGTCCTGGCCTTCGTAGTGTGGGGTAAACTTATACTTTCGTGAAGATTCTCCTCTGACAGCTTCCTTAAAGACATAAATAATGCCCCAGCTTTTTAGCTGATTAATAATTTCGGTGATTTGCTTGGTCGAACCGCCAAAAAGATATTGAAGAGTACCAATATTTGCGTTTGGATCATTTGCTAATGCGCCAGGACCAGCTTGAATACGTAGTCCAAATCCACTCTGCTCATACTGTTTTTTGTGGTGAGCTTTAACCGTAAGTCCTTTGCTTATTATAAACTTGAACTTAACCTTTTTAATCCTAAGGTTTCCTTCACAGTTTTCTTCTATCAACCTGTCCAGCTCTGAATTGTCATCGAACAGGTACATTCTCTTATAATGCATTTCTTATGCATTTCCCTTTTGACTCCTTTTTATTATATTCTTCAAATGAAGAGAGTGTAGTAACGCAAGTGGAAGGTGAAGGGTGAAAACACACCTGCATTATCTGTTGGTTAAGTTCAACAGAAAACTAAAGCACTTCCAGATAAAACGGTTGGAAGCTTTTTAATAATAATAGGAAAATTAAGTGGGATCACCAAGTGACTTAGAAGAAATTTGACTAACATAAGAGGGTGGGAAGATATTACTTGTTAGTCAAATTCTTCCTCAGTAAAAGTTGACAAAATTTACCTGAATGTCTTAAACGCAAGTGTCTTTGACGAGAAAAAAGGTTTAAACTTTCCTTAGAAATTTTAAAGAAATCAACTTCATATAAACTTTTGAAAGTTTTTACAGTGGACATGAAAAAAGTGAAAAAAGAGCTATTTAATGCTTCGTTGCTTTTACAAGCCTCTCTAAATGGTTTTAATGAAAAGAATATAGTAGCATGTATATCTCTTTCGAAAAGAATCAAATTTTCTTCTGTAGTAAATGAATTGTCTTCAAAAAAACGGTGTTCAAAACTTTGTAGTTTAAAAAACTCTGTCATTTCACTTACTAAAATTTCATCCTGTAAGCTTTCAGCTCTGTAATACGTGAAATCCATGTAAATGCGCTTAACTCCTTCAAGTGCTTTTGGTTCTTTTTTCATAGCGTTATCCATATGTAACAATCATAGGAAACGGCCCCCATATTACAAAGCTTTCATCTTTTTTTATTTTAAATCCCCGTTATAATTTAGGTACTCAGGTTTACTTGAATTGAAAAATGACGAACATAAGAGGTGGCTGTGAGAAACTTATTAGTTAAAAATACTTTCCGCAGCATTGAAAATACATTTCTTCTAACACTGTTCATACACTTCTATCCAGGTTAATAGATTTGTTATAGCTGAAATGAAAAGAGGTTATTCGTTAGGTATCATCACTGGCTCTTCCTTAGTTGGAATGACAATTTCTTTATTAAAGTTTGGAAAAAGCTTTTTCAAAATATCAGGGGTTAATGGAGCTGTATCGAGAAAATACCAATTAGCACCATTATTTGGTGATATGGCAAGTAAAAATGAATTTTTCACCATCCTGCCGCCTGGAACCTTCATTACCAGACGCTGTGTAATCAAAGAATGTAATTCGTTCCCAGCTTTTACAATTTTGGATACATCTCCCACACTTACTGAATCTATCCTTATTCCCTGGCTCTCCCAACTGTCCATTTCTTTTTTTAAAACTGAAATCATTTTTGTTTCTCCACCAATCATTTGAATAACTTTTGGATAGGTGAATTTGCTGAACTTATCGAGGTCACCAGTACTGAAAAAGTTCACCATCTGTTCAGCCTGCCTTTTAAGGTTAGTTGCTGGAGAGGTTGCTTTCTGTGCACTTGATGCATTAATAAAAGTTACGTGGTAGACAAAGGAAATAATAGCAATTTTGAAAAAGTGCATATTTTGTTTCAGGGTTATTTCTGCTAATGTATGCAGTTTAAAAATTCAAAAAAATTAGGTTAATCTACTCCAGCAAACACCCTTAGTGTTTCTCGTAGCAAATGAATATACCTACAACGGAAATTTCCTTTTAAGGCCAACATTACACTCACATCTCTAATAACGTCTTTATTATGCCTTAAATTACGGGAAGCAGCAGCTTTATTCACCATTCATGCCATCGTTAATGTCATCTGAATGCCTCTTAGCTAACAACTCCTTTCTGTTTTGGACCTAATTTGATATTGCCTGGAAATATATCTCTTGCAGCAAATATCATCGTAATGAAAATTAACGGGAGACTGAAATAAAAAATGAGATCCTTCCAACAATCCCAGGTGTTATCTATTTTAAATTCAGTTGTTTTTAGGGATTGTATCTTATAAAAATAGAATCACCAGCAACAAAGGGTGAATTATAGTTACCAGAGGACAATATGGTGCGTCCATCGACAGTGTATCTAAAGACTGGAAAAGTTTGTTGAGGACGAACCAACCTTGTCCCCTCTACGTACAACACTACTGCCTTTGTCGGCAATGACCGATGTAACCATATGAATCGGTATATCACAAACGGTGAGGTCAACAGAAGTAGAACCGCCAGATAAATATGCCATTTGGAAACTACCATAACTTAAAAATATTCAAATAGTCCTGACAGCATGAAGGCTGTTAAGACTCCACCCCTAACATTAATACGATTTTACCTTCAGCAGTTCTATACACCTCTACGCTGCTTAAATCCAAATCGCCCAAGTCATGTCCCCATACCTCGTATTTCCCATCAGTTTGATTCCTGTTGATTAAACCCGTTCTTTTTTCAATTGGGATGGTCTTGACTTTTGCTCCTGCTTCTTCCTCTTGATAAATCTGACGATAACGTTCGCTTATCTTTTGTATCAACATTTTATTTGTAAAACCAGCAACAGCCCCAGTGAGCTGAGAAGTATCAGGATGGTTCAAAGGATAACCAATGATTAAGAATACATGCTGGTAAGGCAAAGCCACTTGCTCTGGATTTATTAAGTTGGGCAATTGCTTCTCTGGATGTTCCAGGCTAACCCAGGGAATAAAACCTTCTTTGAAGTTTTTCAAGTCTTCCCCTGTCGCCCTGATTCTAAATTCTATGGTTGCTATCAGTTCTCCAGGTGGTTCAAATTTTATTGCCTGAGCCACTCTTTCAATCGAATCGAGAAACTTTGCCTCTACTTCTGCATTAGAAGCTGTTTTTGGGACTTGCGCTAACATTTTGCTGCGACAGCCTGTAAAAATAATGAGGGCAACAGTGAGGATAAAAACGGTGTTTTTGAACATGTGGGTTAAGTTGAAGTTATTAGCGATCTATAAGGCTTTTTAATAAGATTTAAAGACAAGGAATTAAACAGGTAATACCTCTCTCCATCTATTCGACTCAGCATATTCCTTTATCGTTCTGTTCCTTTCTTCAAGCAGATTTCTCATGTGCTTCCTTAAAATCATTTGGTTGAACAATTGACCAAACAAGCTAAAAGGAACTTCGTACTGGAATACGTCCTTCATTACCGTTAGTCCATTCGCTTCCTGAAAATGATGGTTGTGACAAATGGATTTAAAAGGACCCCTGACCATTCTATCTTCAAAGCTGTAAGGAAATGACAAAGCCGATATTTCCATTTGCAGGGTGTGGTATACCCCGAAATGTCTTGCTTTCCAGGTAACAGTATCACCCTTTTCAAATAAACCTGATGATCTTCCTGCAATGACTTTTTCATCTGTTTTTGAAGTGGAAATCATATGAAGTTCAGCACTTCTGGAGAGGTTGAAGCAAACGGTAATTGGAGCTTTGATATAGGTGTAAAGTTCTATTGTAGTCATTTCTTAGTTTGGTTCTCAAGCTTTACCCCAGTAGCTGTTGATATTCCAAGTTAGGATAATGAAAAATTACCTGTTTGATTAATTGTCGTGCAGTAAGCAATAAAAGATATTGGCCTTCCTCACTGGTTGGGTATTGTTCCAGGTATTTGTTATCAATAAATCCACCGATAATGAAAGTATTCGTTCGGCTCGTTGTTACCTTCCATTTTTTTAATAAAGTAGTGGCAAATACTTTTGTTTCTTCGACACTTATTTGAACTGCTTCTGCGTATTCTGCCCTATGAAAAGGAAGAGCCTTAGTTATAGTCTTTTCGATTACTTTACCATTTTCAAACAAGAAATAAATGGTGTCTCCTTTGTTAATAGATCCTTTCAAACGTATGTAGAATTGTCTCTCATGATAAGCAAATTGAAAACTAACTTTTCTTAAACTTTCTATGGAGCAATCTCTTTCAGGGAATTCAAAAGTATCTACAAAAAGATTTAGTCTATTACCAGCAACTTTAGTAATCTGAATCGATTTATTTTGTGTAAAGTCATCAATTAAAAGACTTGCTTCCGTATCGTCAATCAAATACATCAAGATTTTTTTTCCTATAACCAGTTGTTTGGCAAACACGTCTGTGACAACGTTACAGAGTCTATGAAGTGGTGGCAATTAAAAAAACGTCGAGTTCAATTGACCACAAAAGCAAATCATCTTTTGAAAGCTTTACTATTTACAATAGAAACACTGCAAAATGATATTGAAAGATAATTATTTGTTGATCAGGTGACTGCTTTTAAAAACCTTTATCCACTTTTCAACAAATGCTTTGCTTAACGTCTTTTCCTTGATTGCAACAAAATTCACGTATAAAGTAGAGTTTCCTTGTATTGCATACCACAGTTGCGACTCAGGGATAGGGTCGTTTGGATAGTTAGGGGTCTCAACTTTAAAAATTGCCCAAAAATTCTTTGTCGTTTCATCTTTTTCTAAAACCAAGTATTTTGCTTTCGGAGATTCTTGTAGTGACGCTTGCGTAAATGTACTGACAACCTGATCTATATTGTTTGCTTTAAAATTATTTTTAATTGCCATCATCTGCCCTAAAACGGTCCACTTTGTTAAGCTTTCATTTTCAGGAATCAAAGTAATTGTATGCGAAAATGAGTCCTCTTGGTTTAACGCCAATTTCCATTTAAATTCTTCAGGCCACAAAATTTTTAAATCTTCTTGATGCTGGCTGTAGCAAGTATTAAAAAGCAGTGTTTGGACTATTAAAAAAAATACTTTTCTCATATAATTGTTTATTAGTAATTTCTATTGTGGAAGGTAAAATAACAATTGGCTCTTTTTACTGTTGAATATGCTGCCTTCCGTCCAATTTCTACAAAGCGGCATGCTGTGCATTGGTGCTTATGGTTTAAGAATGAACTTCACATTGATGTTCGTAGTGACGTTAATCTTTTCAAACTCAATTTTTGGTAATTCATCAGAAGCTTTTCCTCTTATCGAATATCCTGTCACAACAACTCCTGCTACTCGTCCTTGAAGCTGTTGGTTTACATTGTATGCTTCATTGTCAGCAATATGAATAGCGGGTCCGATATTCTGATTTAATGGTTTTATTAAGGCCAATGCTCTTGTTCTTGCATTAGCCACCGCTTTAGTTCGGATAATATTTCTTATGTTCTCCAATTCCGAGTGGTCAACATGGTCAATAGATGTATTTGAAATGCCTAAATCTTCGAGTTGGATGAACACTTTGCTGGCTGTCACAGCATCACCTACTTTTAAAAGATACTGTTTTGTCTTAATTACATCCTTACTTTTTAAAAAGTAGAATTTGAAATTGCTCGACATGTCGCTTGTCGTTAAGTTGTTTTCAACGTCTATACCTAATGTCTTAAGGGTGTTGAACATTTTTATTTCTAATTGTTCAACTGATGTTTTGTCCTTCCTATCTTTCTCCGAAATGAAAATTTTGATTAAGATTTCATTCGGTGTTACCAATGTGTCTGCACTTCCAGTAACCTCTAAATAAGGCTGGTCAAGAAAATTCTTTGTCTGCGATTGTCCAGCGAGACATGTAAGAAAAAAAAAGCAGTTAGCGTTAAGTTTTTCATATGGTGAGGTGTCAGTTTAGTATGACTGACGACGGTTTCCGCTTACTGAATGTTGCGTATTCGATGAATGGATACTGTTGGTGTATATTTACTGTTTAAATATAATCGGTCAAAGGTCGAATCACAACGACTGATGCTGTATGCAACTTTCCTGTCCAGTCGAACCTTGAAACTTGTGCACTTCTATAACGATACGGGCCGTATGAAAATTGCAGGATAACCCTGCTCGTTTGATAAGGTTAGCTTCGCATTTTGATGGGCTTTGGTGAGGACAGGTTCCGTGGTTTGCTGGTAGTTGTCGTTGCAGCACGAGATAGCATGATTGAAAGAGCTGTAAAGGCTATTCCAAGCTTTCTTTATATTGGGAACCACAGATGCCGTCAAAGTATAAATATTTATTTTAGCTACGTCAACGGTAGGTTTGGGTTGGGTGTTGTTAATAATCATCCGACCAATTCATGACGTAAGTTTTATTAGCTAAATCAGAAGCTACCAAGAACTCCCATGTGTATAGCTTGCCCCCTGTTTCCAGTTCAAAGGGTTTTGCGTTTTTATGTTTTTTTCTACTAACGTTAAAGCGATTAACAAAATCTCTTATTTCCTGCGGACGAACTAAGTAAAGCCAACCCCAGTACTTAACAACATAAAACCGTTCTTGTTTCTTTTGGTTAGAATTGAAAACGATCTGCTTCTCTCTCTTGTCAATTCGCCATTTACCGCTTTTAGAAAAAGAACTTCTAATAACACTTTCAAAAGTGGAGTCTGCACGTAGCGTAATTCCGTCACTTTGCTCAAGCCTAATTATTTTGAAATAACTGGAAAAAACACTATCAGGCAGTGTAGTTTCGATAGTAAGCTCAGGAACTCTCTTGAATAAACTATCAATTGAATAAGTATCAACTTGTCTATCGCCTGTGACCGAAAGCGTTTGCTTTTCTTTCCCCAAGCATGAGCAAGCATTAGCACGTGTCACAATAAAAGCTAATATTAGAACTGTAGAAGTGATACAGGTAAACTTCAGTTGTTTGATCATAGCTTGCTGTTACTCATTAACGTTTGAAGTGAAGATAACCTTTCAGGTAAAGCACATATTACTTTCTCCACTGGACTACTGAAGTTATTACTCATTTACCAATGATCATTTACCAAACATTGGAGATTTGCTACCATTTCAGCTCGCTGCTGGTACTGGACCTGTTCTACGGGAAGCAGCCAGAGACATCAGGTTACCGTTGGTAATACCCAAGATTAAGCTCAGTTCACCATTTAGATCAAGGGCCATAAAGGCTTGCATGACTTGTAAAGGTTGAAGATGATACCGTGACCAGAGTCAACCAAAGGGCCAGCCAGACGCTCCTCACAGCTATTCGAATAACTGTTCTGCTTCCTTCTGTCTATTGGTCTGGTGGAGATTGTGGATTGTACAGTTTTAAAGCTGGGGAAGGTGCAGGATTAGGCAAGACTCTGGCGTGCTCAACATGTCGCTCAACATCCAAAGAAAATACGGTTATAACTTCCCAGCATCACCAAGGTTAAACATGTCATTTGAAGGGGCTAAGCGGGCTTAGGGGAGCTGTGGATGGTAAAGTTGTACAGTACGCCCGAACCTCACACCACCAATACCGTTAATGATTGTTTTACAGTTTAAATATACTTCCTTCAGCCCGACTTGCACAGAAGCCTTTGTTAGCCGCATCACTGTATTCTTTTCAGGGATACTACATAGGGGTCAAAAGCAAGACCATTCTTTTTCAGCAGATTTCTATTCCCAA
The DNA here is from genome assembly GCF_007991655.1 of Segetibacter aerophilus. Lineage (GTDB taxonomy): Bacteria > Bacteroidota > Bacteroidia > Chitinophagales > Chitinophagaceae > Segetibacter > Segetibacter aerophilus. Next base: position 51,209 of record NZ_BJYT01000016.1, on the reverse strand, counting down.
CAGTCCACCCGAAGTCTGCTGGATTGGTGTCGGAAAACGATACCTCATACATTTTCCCTTTTTTAAAAAATCCCTCTTTATACATGTCTGGACAGGTAACAATAATTCCTATGTTTTTATTTTTGTACCGCATGCCTAAAAGGTCTTTCACTTCAAATTCTACAACGGTTCCAAAAGCGATATAACCACAAGATGGTGTAATCTGAACCGTCTCTGTTAACTTGCCTTTTAGGTGAAATTGCTTTCCACGAACGGAGTCTTTCTGACTGAATGCAGCAAGTCCGATTATTAAGAAAAGAGTTGTAATGATTATCTGCTTCATCAGTTGCGGCTAACGTTTTTTAGCTTTTTGTTTAGAGTTATTCCTCAAGCCACTATTGCATAGAAGCTGCTGTTGTGCGTTCGTTTTTGTCACGCAGTTATTGAAACCTTAAATTTATTTTAAGTTTGGAAGCCTCTTTTTGAAACTGGTTTTGGTCCAGAGGTCCAAGGACATGAGATTGAATAATACTGTCACAGTTTATCTTGTCGCAATTGTCAATACCGTAACCTTTTGTGATAATCCAATAGTTTGTTCTTTTGTCCTTTAGCTGTACAGTCTTGGCAATAATAAAATTGTCATTTGAGTTAGCGGTTTCTACATATTCCGCATACTGTCCTTCGCTGTCCATGTGCCTTGAGTAAACAGGTACGATAGGGGTACCAGCCATACAAGCACCAGCACTTCGTCCACTACAGTATACTATTATCCTGTCTTCAGTTCTATCGCCTTCCAGTAATGAGAAATTATCACCCAGGTCATTGTCGCCCCACAGTTGTTCCCAACAGTTACTAAAAAGCAATCCGATGAAAAATAAAAAAGTTAATTTGAGTCTTACCATTCTTTGAAATTGGAGTCCCTGTAAAATGACGCACAACGTTTACACCTTTATGAAGGCAGGCCCTAAAGCCACTATTGCATATAAGCTATTGTTACTTGCAGGCATTCCTGGTCGCATCTAAGCCCGCCATTGCTTCATCAACTCCTACTAAAACACTTTCTGATACTCTTGTGTATTTCTCATGGTCCAGTATTAAATATTCAAATTGGTAGTCGTTGATTATTCTCAATGCAAAATGATTTGGTTTGTTAGTAGAATAAACGTCAAAGTCTGTTACTTTAATTGTATTTCCACTTACATCAGTTTTGTAAGTTACTTTCTCTATCCGTGTTATAATCTGTTCACGGTTATTTGACTTCCAAGTAACAAACCTCAAATTATTACATCTCTTGACGAATGTCTCAAACCCGCTGTTCTCTACCACGCCATACGACTTAAGGCGATTAAGGTGTGATATAAGGCTGTCTTTCTCGATGTTACCAGCAGTGCTTATAATCGCAACTCCATGAAATTCATTACGTAATGTCTTGATGACTTTCGAACAGGCAACAGAAAGCTCTGGTGCTTCAAAAGATGTGGGTTTACCTAAAGAATTTGTGTCCCTACCAGAATTACAAGAAGCTACAAGTAAGAAGAAGATAATTAAGTACCGAGTTGTCATTGTGCTTGCAAGTCACGGTTTTCAGCTTTATGCAGTAGTGGTGTTCATTCGCTTCACCGTCTGACTACTTTCTAAAGCTCATTAAAGATATTCTGTTTAAAGTATTCCTAAAGCCACTATTGCATAAAGCTGTTGTTAGCTGATGTGTTTTCTATAAAATGGGTTCGTAAACCATTTTCAGGGAATTTCACTTTGTCGTCTTTTGATTCTTCTGTTTTAATTTGTTTCATCAATTAACCGCCATACGCTGCTTGTCCAAAACCGTATGTCGTTAAGATTGTACTTATAAGAATATTCTTTAGTGGTGTCTTTAGAAACAAAAGTTCTGAAGCAAGCCTCTCTTAGCTCATTAGATAATTCACTTTTGTCCATTGAATTAGTAAAAACGGGGCCAAGCCAACTTAGACTTATTGTATCGCCTTTTCTAACACCTAAGTAACTTGTCCCGTTATAATAATAATGCTTGTCCTTGGCTGGCTGCAACTGTCGTGATGCTGGATTTTTTGTGATTACTAAAACGGCTAATTTGTCTAAACGGGGGCTATAAACGATGGTGTCAATAAGTATGTTAGTTCCTTCAAAGTACTCTTTACTATAAAAAAAATCTTTGTGTCTTGCTATCAGCGTTTTAACCTGATTGTTTATCTCTATGCTGTCTCTACTATAATTTTCTTTACTTGTACTTGTCGGGTTTAAAAATTCTTTAGGAGTATCAGTGTTTCTCCGAAACTCGTACCATCCATTTGTATAACTAAAGTAGACGGCTATACCTACAATAAGGACAACCATAAAAAAGACAGTAAATTTTTCCTTCATCAAATAGTTTTCGGGCTTACCACCTCTCTCCTAACATATCAGCTAACGTTGAAATGGCTTCATGCAGTACAGGAAATTTATGTTCTGTTGCCTCATACGCTTTCTGAAGCAAAATAGTAATTCTTTTGTTGAGAATTTATTCTTTTGCCTGTATTGCATGAAGCCTATGTTGGTTGCAGCGTGTCAAGCATAACCATTCACATGTACCGCAGAACAGGCCTTGGTGGTCAAGTTAATTTTGAGTTCAAAAAAACAGTTTCCACCATCTTTTATAAAGACAATTTCTTGTTTCCAATTCTCCCATTCTTTGCAGAAGAAGTTTGCCCACACCTCTTTTTCGCCTTTTGAATTGAGAACTGGCACATACTGTCTTTTGTAATGACGTTTGCTAAAATTTATTCCATAAGCATCCCTATTGTCCTCTGACAGCCTACTGTTGTAGCTTAGGGCGCATGAATTGATTAGGCTATCCAGCTGAATAATTTCCAGCGCATTTAGAGTTGTAGGTATGTATTCATTAGGAAAAGGCCAATTCGAAGTCTGCTTGAAGGAGATCAGTGCAATTTTCGAGGTGTCAAAAGTGTTATTCTGTCTACTTAGTTCATCTTCAGTATTCTCAGCTTTAGGTGAACACGAAACAAATGTTGTCACAGTACAAAAGCAGATAATAAGTTGAATGGGTAATCGCATAAAGTCTTTTCAGTAAGACGCATTTTAAGGCTGGTTCCATAAGTTGCAGCCAACGTTTTTCAGCTTTATGCAGTGGTGGTATTCGTTGTTCTAATGTTTGCCACCTTACTAAAGCTAATTAAAGATATTCTGTTTAAAATTATTACTAAAGCCACTATTGCATAGAAGCTGTTGTTAGACGCATGTTAGTCAATCAACATCGTAGTGTCAAAAACCTCTTTTCTATGCTTGATAATAGAATCAAAATTATTGGTAGTGATTTCAGTAGAAGGAGTGAAGTACGTTTCCTTTTCATTGTAGAGTTCGATAATTTTATTACGTATTGTGCTGTCTCTTGTTTTCAAGTACTCCTCACAAAGGCAATCACCCAACTTTCGTTGTGCAGCTTCTAACTCCATCGCATTAGTGATAAAGTGACCTGCATACAATTCTTTTTTACCGCCTAAGTACTCAACATATGTTGCTCGGCACCCTTCGAACGAGAGGCTTTTAGTCTTGGACCCCCTACATGAAGAAAGAAGACAGCAAACAATTAGGAGAATTGAAGGACGGTATTTAATAGAAGAATACTTATTCATATGAATTGCGCCTAACGGTTTTCAGCTTTATGCAGTAGTGGTAGTCATTGTTATGAAGTATACCATTGTGCTGAAGCTGATTAAAGATATTGTGTTTAAGGTTATTACTAAAGCCACTATTGCATACAAGCTGTTGTTAGGCGCATGTTTGTTATTTGTAGTGCGTTAACCTTATAATCCGTCCATCTTTTGCGCTAAAAATTATTTCAAATGCTCCACCTTTGTTATAGCTCTTTGGTAACGTTCCTGCAATGTACCAGTATCCTTCCATCTGATAAATTTCATAAGGCTTCTCTTGGAGTATCTGCTCTTTGCCAAAAACATCAAATAATATTGGTTCAGCAATGGCTATTGCAGTTGCAGGAGTTTTAATTAAGGTGTCCCAAGTAAAGGGCTGACCTTTTCCTTTTAGGCAATCATTTAACTGCTTTCTTGCATTTTCTTCCCCAAGAATGGAATGGTCTGTTGAAATAGTTTCAGGCTTAGGAGCTGTACCCTGATTTGAATTTGTAGATGAACTACACGCACAGCACAAAGAAATAAGTAAGAAGTAAAATAATCTTGTCATTCAGACTATAAGATGTTAATTGAAGAGTTTTCCATATTTGCGCCTAACGTTAAAGTGTTAATGAAGTTGTGGCAATTGAAAAACGTCAGTTACAATAACCACACAAGCAAAATAGAGATAAAAAGTTGAATGCTTAATGTGCCGCCACAATTTTATAAACACACTGTTGTGCGTTCGTGCTTCTTTCAGCACCTAAAAGCTCTTACTTTATGTTTTGCTCGTTTACTATTTTTTGTCTACCAGACATTATTAATTCATCCATTGTCACTGGGTCAAAGTCTTTAGCCATAACAAAGAATTTTGCGGTGACAGTATTGTCTTCTCCAAAGTCTTTGTCAATTGAAAACGTTTGTCCAGGTAAACTTTTTTCGATTTTGTCAGCAAGTAGATTTCTTAGTCTTTTCAAGTCCTCAATTGTCCCACCAATAGCATTTTCATTTATTACACATTGGTTCTCCAGTGTAATAATTTTCAGATACATATATGGTCCGTAGTGTTCATGTTCTGAAAACTGGTCGTTGTTTTTGTTATTTACATAATCGCCCAGCAGCTTTACAAAGTTTAAAAGTCCTTGTTTGCTTCCGTAAAATCTCCACTGATTTACCGAAAGGCGGTCGTCAAAGTCATAATAGAAACCAAGCTGTCTCCATTCATCTATCATCATTTGGTCAATATCAACTTTCCTGTCTTTCATAAAGATTAGGGGAATTTTCTTCGCTTTAGCATGACGCACAACGTTTTTCAGCTTTATGCAGTAGTGGTATTCATGTTTTAATTTTAACTACTGTTCTAAAGCTTATTAAAGATATTCTGTTTAACGCTGTTCCTAAGCCACTATTGCATAGAAGCTGATGTTGTAAGCAGCTTTTCCGTTTTAATTATTAAGAAGATTAATGATGTGAAAGCAAGTATCCACTATTCTATCTTTATAGTAATAAGTAGCTTCGTCAATAATTTTATCTTGCTTTTTAAGTGCTTCCTTTTCCCATTGAAGTCTTTCTGAACCTATTGGACATCCATCAATCTTCGACAGGTATTCGTTAACAACAGAAAAATTAATGTTTGTTATCGGCTCAATCTGATTGATATAAACGATTAGTGTGTGCATTTTGCTTACACCTAATGGAAAACCAATTTGGTTAGTCAAGATGGCTTTTGCATTTGAAACAAGTTTTCTTATTTCAGCCTTTAGTTTGTTTTCCAAGTGTGGTGTCATAAAGTTGCTTACAACGAAGAGGGCTTTGTGCAGGTGGGTAAATAGCATTCCGTCTGCTGATAACCGCTGCTCAATTTATAGTTAAAAGTTCATTGTTTGTTCGATTGCTGAATGTTAATCGTTACGCTTGAACTACAGCTTATGGTTGCACATAGCTGAAGTAACAACGTCATGCCACACTTGCATCAATACCCTTGTTATAGGCAGTTTTAATTACTGTTGCCAAATCCAATGTTGGAAATATTATCACGTCCATATAACCTGTCTTTAAGAGCTTCGTACTCCTCTTCCGAAATAATTTCTCTGTTCCTAAGAAACTGAATGTTGTCAAGTTGCGGTTCAGTAGGAAGAGCCTTATCTATCTTCTTATACTTATTGAGCAGGAAGTCGTTGGCTGCTTTGAATAATTGGTCCACAAAACCTGAAACTTCTCCTTTGTTAGATTTTGTAAAATATAGTACAATATTGTTTCCGTCATAGCCAGCAATTGTTATCGTTCTCTTTTTGTCTATGAAAGATGTAATAATTAAAATCAAAGCAACCACAATACAAATTCCTGCCATTTCAATTATAGAGCCTGATAAGAAAAACATATTCATTATAAAGAAGATAATTCCTGTAAAGAAAAGATTACTGTTAGTTTTTGCCTCTGTTCTTTTCTTACTTGCTAACCGCTCAAACAAAATCTCAAATTCAACTTCTTCAAACAGCGTCTTTCTGTTAACAAGTATTGAGCTTCCTTTAATCTGGAAGGTTTGCGTAAGGAAGTATCGACGATTGGTGAAGTTCATGTGTTGAAAAAAATTGCCTATAACATTTTTCAGCTTTATGAAGGCAGGGAATTAATGTTCTGTCGCTTCACTTGCTTGATGTTGTTCAATAAAGTTTGTTGAATTTATATTCTTCTGCCCTGCTTCCATAAAGCTGATTTTGGCAATTAATAGTCCCCTTGGTCTCTACCTGTCATTTCATTTTTAATTTGCAAAATAGAAAGCAGATATTCCCCAATACTTCTAAAGGCTGTTCCCTTGTCTGGTGTCCAACGAACTGCCATGTGATAATGTTTGTCTTTGTAGACTTCAATGATCCATTCTGAGCCATCGTTACCATTGTTATTATTTGCTTCTGTTTGAAGCAACCAAAACTTTGCAGTATCAAGCCTGGAATTAATGGTGTCAATCTGCTTTGAAGTTAAATTAACGGTCGTGTCAAAAATAATCTTTCCTGGCTCGTAACCGCCAGCACCATCACTTACTTTGCTGAACAGTCGAACAATGTCTCCTTGCTTTTCAAGTCTAATAACAACAGGATGATTAAAAGTGCGCAGCCAGGTGAAACGATAAACTTCTTTGCCAGCTTTATAATCTTTTAAAACTGGCTCTTTTAGTGCAAATAACATCTTAGAATACCATGTATTGACAAATGTGTCAAGTGCATCTCGTGTTGTGTCTTGCCAGTTAGTTTTTATTTTGAAGTAGAATGTCGCACTATCAGCAGGCAAAGGCAACGTGTCAAATCTTGTGTTTCCTTGAATTGTCTTGTCGGTTGCTGTTAAACAAGAAGCAGTGAAAAATATTGCCAATATGGATAGAAAGTGTCTCACAATTTTGCAGCCAACGTGGATGGCTTTGCGCAGGTTGGTTATTTGGAAAGCTAACGCTTCAAACCACCACTGCCGTTAATTATTGTTTCAATGGTTAATATACGTCCTTCAGCCCAACTTGAACATAAGCCTTTGTTGTACGCTGCTTTAGTGACCGTAGCTTCTACCTTTGGTAAATTGAAACGCTTTCATTCTGGTATAGAATAGGTATTCCAGTTTGAAAGTCGCTGTATTTGCAAAGTAAACTTCACCATTTGTCTTTGTTACACTAAAGAGCACAAGGCTAACGTAAAACACACCTTTATCAAAGCTCAGTGGAAACAACTTGTGTAGCATAAAAGAGCCATTTTGCCTAAGCTTCTCTTCAATAACGCTGCTATCAGCAACCACCACCTTACTACCATAAATTCTCGTCATTAAGCTATCAGTAATAACGTTGTCCTGCTGAACATAGAACGTGTCTTGGTTGTGTTTTTTATTCTGTACCGATAGAATTAAGTAACGTTTTATCCCATCATTATAAATGTTATTAGCTCCACCAAACTCTGTCGTCGTCACTTTTTGTGATAAGGTAAGTGTTGGTACAAGCAGTATAAGTATTAAAAGTCTTCTCATGCTTAGAAGATGCACCTTAAAGCTCATCTTCAATTGCCCGTCTTAGTTCTAAAAATATGTTACGTGTTTGCTCTGAATGCTTACTCTTTTGTTTCATCAATATCTTTTTCAATTAATAATGTCAGGCTGAATAGTGATACTGTCGAATATCTGCCCTTTTCAGTACTGCGTACTCTTCTTTATTTTTTAGGTATAAACAGAACTTATATACTGAAGCAACTTCTTCAGCAGCATTACCACCGTAATGGTCGATCATTTCACCGTTAACATATAGATTAGATGTATCACCCCTATGTACGTCTGGTCTATCCATCCAGCTGCAAAAGCTATCTGTTTTACCGTTCGCAGATTTATGTCACCTTTAGACGTGAAAATCTTGTCTTTGAACTTATCCACCACTTCTTCTTCGTTGGAAACTCCACAGTCCTTTTTCCCTTTACCCATGTGAAAGTCTTGAAATAGCCTAACCTTTTTCTGTATCGTAATTAAATATTGGAAGCCATCATAGTTGTTGTTGTAAAACTCTTCACCAATGGTCAACAACAACTCCACAGCGTACTGTAACCCGTTCTGCATGTCTACGAGTACATCCACTGGTACTGGTATAACTCCATCGCCTTTTTGCGGGTCTGTATGCTCTGGTACTTCAATCGGTTCAACCAACTCTTCATTCTTAACTCCAGTATCCACGGTATCATCCAACGTTACCAGATAACTCTGTGCGTGTAGAATTTCCTCTTTTCTCTCTTCATCGAATCTCACCAGAAACTCAATGGTCTCAGCGCCATTGAAACCATTATATTTTAAGCAAGCTGCCAGCTTCCTTTCGGTAACATCTCTGAGCACATTGATGTACATTTCTTCAGGTATTAATATCATTGCATTGTAGTTGTCAACGAAGTACATCAACACCTTAATACCATTTTTGTCGGATACCCCAATTAGTCTATTCAAATCAGCTAAGCGTACATGTATCATCTTACCTGTTGTATCTTCCTTTACCTTTTTCATTTCTTGAATTTTTAAATTACTCTGCATCCATTATTTCAACTGCATATTCCTTGACAGTAACCGTTTGAACTTTATGACCTTCCAGGTCAATACCTCTTACTTTTACGATAACCACCTGTTTTTTCGTTTCATCATCGTTCATCTTTTTAATATTCGTTTTTATATCCTCTCTAATGTTCAGTTCCATCTTTTCCTCGATGCATAAATAAATTTCCTGCTTGCCCCTTTTGATATGATAATACAACACAGTACACTCAACAAACTCAAGCACATCAATCAAGTTGCTCAAGTGTTGAGGTTGAAAATATAACCAGTCGGTAAACACTGTAATTTCTAACTTCTCACTATTATTACTCATCTTATTAAAATTCTTAATGTTCTTCATATTTTTTTAGGCAAAGGCATTCCCCCTACCTTTTTTTAGGTTTAAAAAAATTGAGATGCTTATTACATCTCTACGCTTAAATTTTGTTGATTTACCTCTTAGAGCTGCTAAGTAGCGTTCACCTCATAATAGGTAACTTGCTTTAAAGCTAAAAGTGAGGGCGCCCCCACTCTTGGCTTGGCAAAAATGTGGCAGCAAATCAAGAAGAAAAAATTGTTTTTCAAGAATTTATACATTATATTTATTTATAATTTAGTTACTAAATTTTTAGTGACTAAATCAGTCCTTTTTAAATGTACTTAGCAATAAATAAAGGCTATGAGTATTAGAATAAAAATAAATAACTAACAAATTAAACTTACTAACAGAGTAAGTCCTTCACCTAATTTTCTTTTAACCATACGTCAATGGCTAATCCGAACCGTACAAATTGCGGCCGATTCAAGCTGTAGATATTACATGTTCGGAACTTTTCCTTTGACACCAACCCTGCAGTCAATAACGCCTTTAGTTGCTTGCTTACTGTTGATTGGCTAAACGCTGTTGCTTTGATAATGCTGCTTTGTAATCCAAAACCTGATTTGTACAAGTAACTGAGTAGCGTTAATGAAGTAGGGTTAGATAGCTGTGTTGCTGCTGCTTGCAGCTCGTTTGCTGTAGGTGGAGCTACTTGCTCGTTCTTTTTTCGCATATTCTCATTTAGTTATAAATAGTAGCCAGAAGATGCTAAAGCCAGAATAAAACAAAAAAGTTGCCGAATTGAATGGTTAGATTGCTTTAAGGGTCAATCTTACGGCCTTAAAGCTTGGCTTGTCAGGAAGAAACACAAATACATGCCATTCCTGTTCTCGGCAAAAACTAAAATATCTCTTTTAAAAACGGTTGAAACGTCCCACTAACATTACAATTTTGACCTGTTTTAACGTGTCTTTACAATATGCTCAGTTATGCATAAATTTCTTATTTGTAATAACTAAAAGGGGAATAAACTAAAAAGCCCTAACAACAACGTTAGAGCAAACCAAATTAGTAGGATTTGAAACTGTCAGACGATATTTAGTTCAGGTATACATACTTTTTTATGCGTTACCTCTGCATAGATATTTAATAACACTGTTACATCTCTATGCCCAGTCAATGCTTGAACAGATTTAATATCCATACCTTGTTCAAAGCAACGTGAACAGAAGGAATGCCTAAAACAGTAAAGCACACGTGGTGGTATGTTCAGTCCTTCCAGTACATTCTTCAAAACCGTGTCATTCATTTTCCTATCGTCACATGTCGGACCGTCAGGACCTTTAAAAACGAAATCGTTTGCCTTTTTACCTTCACATTCTTTCTTAAGTACGGCATATAACATACTGTTTTCCTCAAATGGCAATTCCCTAATTTCCTCGGTTTTAGTTCCCTTCATTCTCCTACAGGCAAAAGATGTTCCTTTCCTGGTTCTTGCGAACGCAGAGTCAATGGTAATAGCTTTTCTATTAAAATCCACCTTTTTAACCGTTAAACCAATTGCCTCAGCAGGTCTACATCCTGTAAAGATCAGAAAACAAAAAATGGAATAATAATGACTGTGGGTGTATCCACGGTTGTTTGGCTTTTGGAATCGATCATCTTTAATTGCAACCAAAATATTGCTTATTTCACTATCGGTTAGTCTTTTTCTTTTAGGATCTTTGCCAACCTTTCTTCTTTTGATAGCAACATCATCAAAAGGATTATATTCAATAAATTTTCTTTTAACTAACCAATTGCAGAATAAATTTAAAACAAATCGTCTGTTATTATACGTTTTTGCGGCATAGTTCATGGAACCTAAAAGACCAGGCAACCTCATTGCCTGAACATCTCGACCATCTCTTACCCAATTTCTCACCATAGTATAAGTGTAGTGATAAACATCCTTTGAATCGTTTCTGTCCGTTGCATCCATCCAAAGCATTAAATGCTCATCAAAGGGTAATTCTTGGCACTTTGGCTGAAGCTGTTCAGCTACAGTTCTTTCGGTTATCCACTTCTTATACTTCAATTGAGATTCATCGTATACACCCAAATAAAGATCCTTTTCAATTCCCTTTTTAATCAACTCAACCATTGTCGATTGGAGTTCACTTTTGGCAGGGATAGTAAGATAGCAGCTGCTACCTTTATAGGTGTACTTGAGCCTGGTTGTGTTCTGCAAATTCTGGATTGAAACACTGCCATTAGATGCTCTACTTTTTGTACCTAATTTCGATCTTTTTGTACCTAAACTCATTTTTTTCGGTTTTTAAGTAGCACACTTAAAACCGAGGAAATGCCCTTCTTCAAGTGCCCCGACTGGATAAGGAGCAGCACATCAAAGATTACGCTATAAAACTTTTGTGCTCATTTTCAGCCATTTACATCTTTTAAGAAAATAAAAACAACATCCCATATAAAACGACTCATTTAGTTGCTGCCATAAATATTGGCGATTAAAGACACGCACTTTTCGTCTTCAGGTCGCAGCGTTCGCAAGGATGTGCTGGTTCGAATCCAGTCTTGGGCACTTAATAACCCTTGTACTTCATTTTTTGCAATGACTTACAAGGGTTTTTTAATTTCAATACATACGCTGTATCTGCCTCTTAGAAATTCTTTAATAGCACTAGCAGGACGAAATAGTCTCGATGCAATTATACTCGAACAAATAAGTTGGATGACTATGAAAAATGTAACAACAAAACTTAGTATTGTTGCAAACATTATCATCTATAAAAACACCCCTTAGTGAAAAAATTAATTCTACTAGCCGCCACAGTTTTCTCTGTTTGTTTTTCTTCTTCAAAAGTGAAGGGACAAGATATCATTTCGAAAAAAGGGTACACCCTAACGTTCGAAAGCAATAACTCTTCATTTGATCCAGCTCTGAAGGAAGTACTTATCAAAACTTTTTTTAAAGTTTATCCTAAGCTGGCGAAAGAATACAATAAGAATACAAGCAAGGAGGTAAAATTTTTGATCGATACTGCTTATAAAGGGGTAGCGGCAACCGGCGGCGGAAAAGTAGTATTTAGTTCGAACTATATGGAAAAGCATCCACAGGATATTGATGTAGTTACGCACGAAGTAATGCATATCGTTCAGAACTATGGGAGAAGCGGCGGTCCGGGTTGGCTTACAGAAGGAATCGCAGATTATGCGAGGTTTAAGTTTGGGGTAAATAATGAAGGAGCAAAATGGGCACTACCTGCATATAAAGCGGGACAAAGCTATACGAATAGTTATCGCATAACTGCTGCTTTTTTTAATTGGCTTGAAACAAATCAACATAAGGGGATCGTAAAAAAATTAGACTCGCAATTGCGCCAACATACTTATAGTGCAGAAAGCTGGAAAAATTTGACCGGGAAAACTTTAGACGAGTTATGGGCAAGTTACGCCAAGGGATAAATAATTAAACCAATAAAGCTTCGTTCAATTCTTACTGATACCACTTCTTGTTTCGCCCATTACCAGCAATAGCTTTTGGAACTTATAGGTGGTAATAGTTCCTTTGCTTTACTTTTTAGTCATATTGCCTTGTCCGTATTGCACGGGATACCCGCGCTGCGCCCATACAAGAATCCCTTCGTCAAGAATTGCTGTATGCTTATATCCAAAGCGCCGCAATGTGTTTACAACTCTGTTGGAGGCAGCGTGAGGACAAGCACAATAAGCAACAATCCATGTGCTGTCTTTGGGTATACGCTTAACAAAGGTATCAGGCTCTTCGTAGTAAGGCACAGAAATAGCACCTGGAATATGTGTCTGATGCCATGCCGCCTCCGATCTGGCATCCAGTAAAATCATACGCGAACTGTCTTTTAATGCCTTTAGAAGTTGTTGCGCAGATATGTAGCGGTCGTCACGTAATGTAAACTTCGGTGCCTTCTTGTTTGGGTTTAATACATAATTTTTAGAAAGGGGTTGTGTCATAGTAACTGCTTCAGGAGCGTTCCAGCCTGAAGCCCGACTTCTGATATAAGCTGTAACCGCATTGATTTCAACTTTGCTCAGGCTGTCTTTAAATGCAGGCATTGGAGTGCTGTCTCTCCCTTCTGAAATGGTGTAGCGTAAAAACGCATCGCTGGCTGTAGCTAACAGCATCGGGTTTCCTAGTGCAGGTGCACGAATTCCTTCTCCCTTGATACCATGGCAGGATGCACAATATTTTGCGTACAGTGCTTTTCCGAGCGTTGCATTGCCTATGACAGGTTTGGTTGACATTTCAATAGGTTTTTTTACGCCGCTCAACTCATGGAGCCATTGTAACAATAAATCGATGTCATCCTCATCCAACGGTCCGCCCTGGCTTTTTGCATAGGGTGCCATAGCGGTGCCTGAACGCCCATAAGCAATAGTATGACTGAGATAATTGTAACTGTATCTGGGTAAGAGAGTTGTCGCCATTAAGGAATGGGAACGTAATGAAGGCGCAAAGTCTGCCGCGTAGCCTTCACGATTTTTGCCATGACACAAGGCGCAGTACTTTGTGTAGATGCCCAAGGCATGCCGCGACGATGCGCTATCCAGTTTCGAACCTTCCTTAAAGTTGTATATTTTAGCTAGTTCTGCCTGCTCTTTCGGTTCTTCTATAAATTCAAGTTGAACACCGTATGCATATTCCTTTGGTACTGTCAGTTGTTTCAATGACGTGTCAAACCGCAAAGCTCCAGCCGGCAATTTCTTTTTCAGAAACTCCTGCGTGTCTTTAAGTTTTTTTACTTCAAAACGTATAGCATACACACCTGGTCCGCGTGTTTTCAAAAAGTTACTAAGCTCATTGTTTGGAGACTTAGGGGCCATCAAAAGCAACTTTTGGCTGTGTGCTATTTTAAAACCGGCAGAGGTGTTAGTTGCTTCCAATTCTGTCAGTCCTATTTTTAAAAACTCCTTACGCGCAGAGTCAAGATTGTTAACAACAACAAGCAAAGAAGATATTCCCACTACGCCGTTAGGCTGTTCCGGATAGTATTTGCGCCAGGAGTAAGGTTTCCATCCTTCCTGCATTTCCTGGTAAGGATAACCAATCCATTCTGTAAAGCTGGGGAGATAACCGGGAGGGTTTTTACTGCTAAACTCTATAGTGCGGTATTGAGGTCCGCCATCATCCCAATTCCAGCCCTTTGGCATTTCTGCTGTGGCACGGCCGGCCTTGACTGCCTCTGTTTTAATTCCTTGTGAACTCATCCAACTGTATGTTGTATCAGCCGAAGACGTGGATAGCGAGTATACGCGCACGCCTTCCTGGTGCTGGGCAAAAGAAGTAATAAATGGATGCTTCGTTTCAACCAGTCCTGTATCCTTAACTGAAAGAAGTTCTATAAACGAAAGGTCAGGAAAATAAACAGAAAGACCCACTGTTCCATCATAGCTTCCCTGATTGAACTTTTTTGGCCGCGGCAAATTAAACCCTAGAACATTCGTGTAATAATTTCGGGCGCTATCTAAGTTTTGGACAATTAATGTAGCGCTGTTAATGCCAAATCCTGCACCCAGTAACAAATTTCTGCCAAGTTCTTTTTCCTGTTTAGAAACACAAGATGAAATAAGTCCGACAAGAATAAACGCTACTGCAGGGAAGGCTGCTTTCATCTTAATTAGATTTGGTTATAGAAGAAAAATAATTTTTAAAATCCACAGAACCTAAAATTTACACACTACTTATCGGGACATGGCAAACCGTTGCGGAAGAAAGGAAAGCAAAACACAGTCAGCTAAAAGAAGCTTTTAGGACGACGCAATGGAAGGAAAGTTCTTGTCTTATAAAACCTATTGTTTCCCGATCTCTCCTCTTGCATCGCCGCAATGCCTCTTACCTCAATTATAATAAATAAAACTCATTCCTGCAATCACTTAACAGCTTAACATGATCACACACCACCACTTAAACTATCATCACTGCAGGCTATAAAAATCTACAAATTCGACGACGAATGGTCGGTTAGAATCGGTGAAAATTTTTTTTCTTCACTTGTGTTTTTGCTTTTTAATGTTTCATAATATTGCATCGCCTTAAAGCTGCTTCTAGCAAGTTTGATAAACGAAAGCCGTATGAAATTGTATGTAGACCGGTCTTCTCAAAATTTGTTTCTCTTACATTTTTCACCGCCTTCTTGTATTCTTTTTAATAAGCAAGTGATCTTGTCCTAGTACTTTACCTGCAGACTCTTCAGCCAATTCTGACATCACCATAACCTTTTTATTAAATTTTAAAACAAATGATGTTTAAACAATTACTCTTAGCGATCGTCCTGCCTTTGTTCCTTTTAGCAGGAAGAGCGGTTGCACAAGACAGACAAGTTACCGGAAGGGTAACCGATTCTACGGGTTCACCGGTAGCTAATGCGTCTGTATTAGTAAAAGGTGCCACGACGGGAACACAAACTTCTTCTAATGGAGCTTTTTCGTTGCGCGTGTCATCGAATGCCACTACCCTGGTTATTAGTTCTGTAAACTTTGTAACCCAGGAAGTGCCGATAGGAAATGGGCCTGTTAATGTTACGCTTAGTTCATCCGCCAACTCGCTCACCAGCGTAGTAGTAGTTTCGGTCGGATACGGAACCTTGGAAAAAAGAGAAGTTACCAGCGCGGTTACCCATCTTTCTTCTAAAGACTTACTGACCGTAGGTGGAAATGGCGCCTTAATGTCAATGCAAGGTAAAGTGGCAGGATTGTCCGTTGTAAATACTGCTCCTGCAGATCCTAACTCATCACCTAATATTCAACTTCGCGGTGCCTCGTCTCGTAATGCAGGACTGGGACCTTTATATGTTGTAAATGGAATACCCGGCGGAAACATCGATAACATAAACCAGAATGATATCGAGTCAATTGATGTATTGAAGGGTGGCGCAGCTTCTGCTATTTATGGTACCCGTGGTGGAAATGGTGTTATTATCATTACTACTAAAAAAGGCACAGGCCAGCCACAAGCTTTTTATGACGGTTACACGAGTTTTGATTTTGCTACCAACCAGCTGAAAGTACTTTCACGCGACGAGTTTGTAAAACGTGGTAGAGGGGTTGACTATGGCGGAAATACGAACTGGTTTAAAGCAGTTAGCAGGGATCATGCAACCTCTACAAAACATACAGTCCAGTTTTCAGGGGGAAGTTCAAAGACAAATTACTTGCTTTCGTTGGACTACCGTAATGCACAAGGTTTAGATTTAAGATCGGCCAAAAGGGAATATGGTGCGCGTTTAAATCTAAACCATACTTCAGCTAATAACTTATATACGGTGGCTGTTACCATAGCTCCCCGTTATCTTAAAACAAGCAATGCGAGTTACGGAGCATTTAACCAGGGGATTACACTTAACCCTACAATTCCTATAAGAGACACGGCAAATCCTAACAGGTACTATAACATCCGCACAGGTTTTTCGGGATCATACAACCCGATTGAAGAACTCAATACAGTATTGAGTGGAACAGAAGGCAAATACCTGGATATGAGCAGCTCATTCAGGCTCAACATCTCGAAAGATCTTTACACTCAGCTTACGGTAGGTGAGCAAACACAGGATTTCTTTGGCTTCAACTTTACGCCTTCGTATAATACAAGCCTGATCAATTCGAATGGTGGTAGAAATACTGCCGGCAGAGATTACAATAAAAATGACCAGAAAAGCCTTGAGTGGATCGCCAATTATTCGCTCAACCTCGGTCCTCACGCTTTCAAGCTTTTAGGAGGGTATTCTTACTTTTATGCAAATAGCTCCGGCCTGAACGCTTCAAACCAGGGATTTCCTTCAGATGTGTTAACCTATAACAATCTTGGAACTGGTGCCTACAATCTTCTGGTGGGGCAAAATGGGGTTGGATCTTTCAAAAATGACTCAAAGCTGATTTCCTTTTTTGGCCGATTAAACTATGACTTCGGTAAGAAGTATTTTATGTCTGCGAGCGTAAGAAGAGAGGGTTCATCCAAATTCGGTATTGCTAACAAGTGGGGTTACTTTCCGGCCGCTTCGGTTGGTTGGAGAATTAGCAACGAAAACTTCTTTTCCGTTCCCTGGATCAGCGAGTTGAAATTACGTGCCGACTATGGCGAAACAGGTAACCAGGATTTTGGAAATTACCTTTCCCTTGATACTTATTCTGGTTATGGTTACTACCTGTACAACGGAACTTCTTACCAGGTATGGGGGCCTAGCCAGAATACAAACTACGAGCTAAGATGGGAGAAATCACAAAACTTCAACCTTGGTGTAGATTTCGACATTTTGAAGAGTGTTCTTTCAGGTAGCTTAAATTATTATGTTAGAACCAATAAAGATTTGTTGGGAAGTTATAACGTTCCCGTTCCCCCTAACGTGCAGGGAACCACTTTTGCGAACGTTGGTACAATGAAAAATACAGGATTTGAAGTTCAGTTGACAGCGCAGGCAATAAGAGGTAAAGACTTTAATTATTCCCTTTCTTTCGCAGGATCTACCAATGAAAATAAGTTCGTATCATTTTCAAACGAAACTTACCGCGGACAAAAGTTTGTTGACATGGTTGGTATGCCAAGCCCGGGTTCACCAGGAACAGCGCAACGTTTGGAAGAAGGAAGAAGAATCGGTAGTTTTTATATGCTGCGGTCTGCAGGAAGAGATGCTGTCGGAAGATTGTTAGTGTATAATAAAGACGGAAAAATTATTCCCGGAAACCAGGCTTCTGCTGCTGACAAACAATACGTAGGTAATGGGTTGCCAAGGTATACTGCAAGTCTTGGTAATACCCTGACTTATAAAAACCTCGATCTTAATATTTACCTGAGAGGAACTTTTGGGTACAAAATCTTTAATACTACTGCCTTTTATGCAGGAACTCCGGTAACACAGTCAGGTGCTAATGTGCTTACTACAGCCTATGGCGATGGTAAATATGCAGCGTTGACCAGCCCTGCAACTTATTCCAGCTTGTCTGATTACTTTTTGGAAGAAGGTAGCTATGTAAAAATTGACAACGTAACCCTGGGATACAACTTTAAGTCACCGATAAAATTTGTGAATTCAGGCAGGCTTTACTTAACAGGAAGAAACCTGTACACATTCACTAAGTTCACAACAGGCGATCCTGAGTCAGTACAGGTTAATGGATTAACACCGGGTATCAACTCATCATTGTCCTACTACCCTTCATCATTGCAGTTGCTTGTGGGATTACAATTTAAATTTTAACGCTTAACGAATTAATAAGATGAAACTCATTAATAAATACAAGTACACGATTGCCATCAGTTGCTTCATTATGGCATTTTCTAATAGTTGTACGAAACTCGATGAAACCTTGTATGATCGTATTACTTCAGCCAACTTTCTTCAAACGAAAGATGATGTTGTTCGGGATTTTCTAAGGGCATTTGAACATGGTTACTGGACAATCCAGGGAGGTGGAAACTTCTATGCACAAGAATTACCCTCTGATGAGTTGATGACGCCAAACAGGGAAGGCGACTGGTTTGATGGTGGACTATACCAGCGGTTGCATTATCACACCTGGACCATACAGGACAATTACACAAGTGATATGTGGACCGGTCTGTTCCAAGGTATCAGTTTAGCGACTAACTCTCTTGAGGACATCCAGGCAATTGACCCTGCTAAGTTTAACCTGGCAGAAGCAGAGAAGGCAGATTATGTTGCAGAATTGAAAACTTTACGCGCCTGGTTCAACCTTCGCGCATTTGATCTCTATAGAAATATTCCCATTGTTACAAAGATCAAAGGAGAGGGAACTATGCCGCCTCAGGCTACACCGCAGGAGGTTTTCGATTTCATTGAAAAAGAATTGCTGGATGCAATTCCCGGACTTCCTACAAGACAAGCCTTAGGGACAAGCTCTATTGGACGCTGGACAAAAGCAGGAGCTGCGTCTTTGTTAGTACGTCTATACCTCAATGCAAAGGTGTACATCGGGCAGGATAAATTTACCCAGTGTGCAGCAGTTTGCCAGGACATCATCAATGGCAAATATGGCACCTATGCTTTAGAGAGTCGTTGGGATGCTCCGTTCGATTATACAAACTCTACTTCTCCTGAAGTTATTTTTGGCTTCCCCGGAAGCTTCGCACTTACACACTGGCAGTACACGGGTGATATGTATTGGTGGATGGGTCCTCACCAGGCGCAGAACTATTTTGGCTTCACCGACTTTGGAGGTATGAATACAAGATATGCACTGCAACCCGGAAGAAATGTTGACAGCGTAGAATATCCGTTTGCACTTGGAAAACCCTTTGTAAAGTTTCAGAAATACAGTGATGACCTGCGTCTGAAAAAGTATAAGAATTTGGGTGGAAGTAAACGTGAAGGGATGTTCATGTACGGCTACCTCCCCTACTACAATAACCCTAACCAGTTCGTTAAAAGCAACCGGGGTTATACAATCTTCGCGCGTGACCAGGTAGGATTATTTAAAGCTACCCCTCCGGGACAGGTGCCTGCCGACAAAGAGTCTAACATGAATCACGCAGACGATAACTCGGGAGTGTGGCCGGTTAAATATCCAATCTATCCTTCTGATGATCCTAATAAAATTACATCTGCTTATGCTGAAATCAGGTACGCAGAAATCTATTATTCACTTGCAGAATGTAAGTACAGAGCAGGTGATAAGGCCGGGGCAGCAAGCCTGTTAAATGCAGTACGCAAGAGAAATTATCCTGCAGGTTCTCCAAGTTTGTACAGCGTTTCAGGAAGCGAATTAAACGACAACGAAATGCTGGACGAATGGATGCGTGAATTTTTGGTGGAAAGACGCAGACGTACAGACTTGATCCGCTGGGGAGTATTTAATACTGGTACATGGTGGGATAAGACGCCGGATCCGGATAATCACACACAGATTTTTCCAATCGGCCAGGCCATCCTTAACCTGTCTCCGCAGTTAAAACAAAACCCGGGATATTAATAGCTGTTCAATTTCTGTGACAGACGTAGAAGCTGTCAATTAAAAAATATCAAACATAAAAAAGATGAAATTTATTCTAACAGCCGCCTCACGAAGCAGACGAACATTCAGAGCGGTGAATTCACTTTTGCTAATACTATGTGTAGTCTTAGTTGCATCTTGCAGCAAGGAGCTGAAGGCAGGCGATCCGATAACATTGGACTACGATAAAGCCTACCTGATCGGCGATGCAACCACTGCCGGATGGACGATTGCAAACGCCCTACCGATGACAAAAGGCACAGAAGCGAACGTTTTCACGTGGACCGGTCCTTTGACTGCAGGTGAAATAAAATTTCCTACTGCTTTAAACTTCAGCTCCGATACGTTTGGGGCTGCTACTGCTGCGCAATCTATTAGTAACAACAAAGCTCAGCTTAGCCCCGGCGGCAACCCCGATGTAAAATGGAAGCTGACAAGTGCCGAAGCAGGTACTTATAAAGTCACTTTAAATACAAAGAGTTTGACGGTCGATTTCCAGAAACAGTAAAAGAATTTTTAAAGAGATTTTGGGTATTTAAAAAATGGCCCGCTAAAGGATTAAACCTATAGCGGGCCATTTTTATGAATGCATTCCTGCAAATGCAATAACAATCTTCAGACAACCATTACAACTATCTATCTAACAAGTCCGGCTCTACTTAAACAATCCTTTTACCTTATCTACTACCCCACCGCTTCCGGTAAAGAACGCTTTTAAATCCTGGAGATCAACGTCGCCATCGCCATCCTTATCCATGCTTCCTTTAAGTTTATTCATCATTCCCTGAACATTTAGCCCATCAGTTTTTCCGCCACTTACCTCGTTAAAAATCTTTTGAAGATCAAAGCTTTTGTCTGCAGGATCGGATGTTTGTTGAACCAATTTCTTAAATACCGTAGGTATCAGGTTGTTTGCAATGTTGGCGGCCTGCGTGATGTTCAGGCCAAACTTGCTTTGAAGTCTGTCAATAAAATTGCCGGTCGCCTCCTGAGTTACTGGACTTGAAGCGACGTTTTCTCCCGCGCTATTAAAAAGGTTAGCGACTTCCTTCACGTTGCCGCTTGATAAGGAAGTTTTCAAAGAATTTTCTATTGCGGAACTTGCTTCCTGCACCGCTTCTTCGTTTCGCTCGTTGGGGATAGCAGTGTTGTTGATGATGACAGCATCTGCGTTTTGTTTTACAAGGTTGTTCAGATTTTCTACCATAAAAATTGATTTTAGTTGTGTTATAAGAATATTTAAAATTAGTGCTTAAAAAGCTTAATCCTAATAATGCAAAACGCTGACCTTGTCTAAGTCGAAGGGCTTTCATAGCTCCGTGTCTTAATGCGTTTTGACATAGCTCGCGATAATCATCTTTAAAGCTTTTGACATTTTATATGTTTCTCGAATTCACGGCACATGCATCATTATGAAGATCAACAGCGATAATATTGATAGAACTTTTTAAGATTTGTTAGAGCAGGCTATTAGTGATAAGTTCATACTGAAAACTAAATGTTTAAGATGCAACCTTGCTTATGAAAAGATTTAAAACTATCCTGCTGTTTATTTTACTATCACCGCTATTTTCTCTCGGCCAGGTTCTTGACAAAGAAGATGTTGATGAATACTTACAGCAACTGAAGTTTCTGAACGGTAAGCTTGCCCCAAATTTTGCTTTACCAGACACTGCCGAAAATGTCTTCAATCTAAAGAGTGTAAACAACAAAGTTGTAATCTTAGACTTTTGGTTTACCACTTGCGCTCCTTGCATTAATGAAATACCAGCTTTTAAAAATCTTTACTCAGCTTATAAGCCTTCCGGCAATGTGGTTTTTGTAAGTGTCTGTATCGATAATATCGCGAACAAGCCGCGATGGAAAAACATGATCAGTAAATACAAACTGCCCGGCATTCAATTATTCATGGCTAAAGACAAAGCTTTGAAGTCCGGAAATAATTTCTACAAACAAAAGATCAACACCTTTCCTACCCGACTACTTGTTTCAAAGACAGGTACCATCTTAGGGGTACTTCCCGATATTGAAAATTACCTGGTTTTATATTCAATTGATGGAGGTGTAAAAGGAAGGTCGACAGCTGCATCTTTTATGGATGCAATCGAATCGAAGGAAAGGGTAGTTACATGGGCCAATCTAAACAAGAATAAAATCATGAGGTTCCAAAAGACAAAATAGCGGTTTGTATGTTTTTGATGCCTATTTCCGTTATTCTTAAAATTCGGCCACGATCTTTTTCTATTCATCAATCTACACCGTTAGCCGCTGCTGCAAGTTGCCCCTCATGTATACTAATACAAAAGAAACAGCGTTTTTATGCTGATGTCATATTATCGCAGCAGTTGGTATCGTGCAACACAAACTTGCATCAACGCTTGCGGCGACCTATAAAGCCACGGTAAAGCAATGTTCGACGTTTTAAAAAAAAGCACAATAATCATTCAAAGAAGCTCCTATCCTACTCTACTATTATCTCTTTTCTTTCTTTTCTTATTTGCACAAATTAATGCTCAAACTATCGACACCTATGCAGGACAACCTGGAGGTGCCGGCTATTCGGGTGACGGAGGCTATGCCATTTCAGCAAGGTTGAGTTACCCGGGAAGAACAACAGTCGATCAGTTTGGCAACCTGTATATCCCGGATGGCAACAATCATGTTGTCAGAAAAGTCTCGGCTTCAGGAATAATTAGCACGGTTGCCGGAACAGGTGCTTTTGGGTACAGCGGCGATGGCGGTCTGGCAACGGCAGCAAGGCTTTGGTTTCCCAATAGTGTGGCAATTGACAGCAAAGGCAATTTGTTTATTCTTGAAGCTGTTAACTCTGTTGTACGAAAGGTCGATGCAGCAGGCAAGATTACTACTGTAGCGGGCAATGGCACAAAAGGCTATAGCGGTGATGGTGGTGCTGCAACAGCTGCACAACTTGATAACCCGGTAGACATGGCCATTGATGCCCTCGACAATATTTACATCGCAGATAAATACAATAAGGTTGTTAGAAAAGTAAACGCAGCAGGCATTATCACTACGATTGCCGGAAGCGGCGTTGCAGGCTATAGCGGCGATGGCGGTCCGGCTACTGCCGCCCAACTCACATCGCCTGATGGTGTCGCCGTTGATAACCTTGGTAACCTTCTGATAGCTGACGGACAAAACGCAGTCATCAGGAAAGTAAACACTGCAGGAATAATAATCACCATTGCAGGAAATGGCACCTATGGTTTCACAGGCGATGGCGGTCCGGCGACAGCGGCGCAATTTACGGTCAACTCCCCCAATGATTTGGCAGTCGATAACGCAGGCAATATTTATGCTGCCGATTATCAAAATCACGTAATCAGAAAGATCGATCCCACAGGAATAATTATAACCATTGCCGGCCTTGGACAACACGCAGGAACTTCAGGAGATGGCGGACCTGCCCTGGCGGCAAGACTATGGTTTCCTACAGCCGTTACAGTAGATGCATGTAATAACCTGTACATAACAGACACTTATAACCAGCTGGTAAGAAAAATAAGTTCATCCTCCTCAGCTACCGTAACCGTTCAGCCTAAAGACGTAATTGTTTGCAGCAATAGCGCAACAAGCTTTACCATCGAGGCAGTTAATACTGCAACCTATCAGTGGCTCGTGAACACAGGTGCTGGATGGGTGGATGTTCCTAATAATGTAACCTATACAGGCGCCAAAACAAATACTTTACAAATCACCGGCGCTACTCCTTCCATGAACGCTTATACCTATCGCTGTGCAGTTGCTAATGCGTGTGGAGTTAGCTATTCAGCCGTTGCTACTTTGTCTATTGCGCCTACCGTTCCACCAACCGTTTCCATTTATACAACCTCAACAACATTTTGCAGTAACTATAGTATAAGTTTTTTTGCCACCCCGGCTAATGCAGGCACAAATCCTACCTATCAATGGAAAAAAAATGGAGTAAACGTTGGACAGAACTCAAGAGGCTATATCCATGAGAACCCTGTTACAGGCGACATCATCACTTGTACCATAACTTCCATCTATAATTGTCTCCCTATAAATACAGCCACAAGTAATGCCATCACGATTGCCGTTAATCCCGTAGAAGCTCCTGCGATAAGCATCACCTCTTCTACAAATAGCGTTTGTTATGGTGCACCTATTACGCTCACCGCAACCGCTACAGGCGCCGGCAATAATCCTGTTTACCAATGGAAAAAAAATGGCTTGCCGGTTGGAACAAATAGCCCAACTTATTCTTCTAATATGTTTTTAAATAACGAGGTCATCACCTGTACGGTAATGACCAGGGGCGATTGCGGCCCACCTTCTTCGGCAACAAGCAACAGCATTACGATCATTCTCGACCAGGGGCCTACACCCGAAGTAACCGTCGCTGCTACTTCAATCAGTATTTGTACCGGTGACCTTGTGACTTTTACAGCTACAAATAAAAGTGGCAACCCCACCCCTATTTATACATGGTTCGTAGATGGAAAAGAGGTGGGCGCCTACAGCACTATCTATTCTACCACTACACTTACTAATGGATCTGAAGTACAATGCCGTATGACCGTGCCACAATGCGGGGGAGGAAGTACAAAAGACTATTCTGATCCCATTAAGATAGTTGTAAATACTGCCCTGAATCCGTCGATTAGTATCTCGTCAGATTTTACGAACATTTGTAAAAATGCTCCGGTAACATTCAAAGCTACGACTGCAGAAGTCGGGGTGAATCCTGTTTACCAATGGAAGATCAACGGCACCAACGCAGGCACAAATAGTAAAAGCTTTACGACTCAAAATCTAAACGATGGCGACGTAGTTACTTGCGTAGTAATTGTTGATGCAACGAAATGTTTCAGTAGTTCCAATACCACTTCTAACAGCATAACGATTAAAGTAACCACACCCGTCAGAGCTACTGTTAACATTACAGCATCCGTTAATGATATCTGCGGAACTAAGCCAATAACTTTCACTGCCCGCACACAAAATGCCGGTAGCACCTCAACCTATAACTGGCTGGTAAATGGTAATACACTTGCAACCGGCAATCCAACTTTTACTTACAACACACCTGTCAATAAAGACAACATACAATTGGTTGTTGCGGCTGCAAATTCATCGTGCGCTACCCTCTCTGCAGATTCGTCGAACACGATTACGCTCGTGGTAAAGCCCGTTCCCGAAATCATCGTTAGCCCTGTTGATACGATTGTACAGCCAGGTGCACAGGTTCAAATGAGGGTGAGCATTATTGGTAATGTTGCCTCGTATACGTGGAGCCCCGCTAATGCATTCACTAATTCGCAAAACCTTTCACCTCTTACGCTTCCTGTTCTCGCGACTACTACTTATAAACTCAATGCCGTATCTGCAAATGGATGCACTACAAGTAAAGAAGCCGTTTTAAGAGTAGTTACTGACCTGTATATGCCCACTGCCTTCACCCCAAACGACGACGGTAAAAACGATGTGTTCAGGATACCCCCTGCTACTTCCATTACTTTAAAGGAGTTTACTGTCTTTAACAGGTGGGGCGCAAAAGTCTTCACAACGCGCGACCAACAAACCGGGTGGAATGGAAAGTATAAGGGTAATCTTTCCGACATGGGCGTCTATATCTACATCATTAGCGGAACAGATCTGCAAGGCAAAGAAGTCTTCGTAAAAGGATCGGTGTTGCTGATGCGATGATGATTATTAGGAGGAGTAATAATAATTATTGAGCAGGCTTTTGTGGTGCTATTAAACATTGTTGTGTCACACTCTTGTACCTTTGTTTTCTATTCAACTAAGCTGCAACTTTCATCAGCCGACTAATTATTGCGGCCAGTTGTTGACCAATACAAACGAAGCTCAATTACTTTAAACAAATTTTATGAAAGCAATCATTTTACTTGCTACGTTAAAAAAAGAAGGTCTGTCTAATACACAAGTCCTGTCGGAATTTTTGGGAGAGCATTTGCGGAAACAAAAAGTAGAAGTCGAAATAATCAAACTTGTTCAACATAATATCCTACCGGGAACTTATGATAACATGGGAGCCGGTGATGAATGGCCTGCTATTCTTGCAAAGATAATTGCTGCTGATATCATCATATTTGCCACACCTATTTGGTGGAGCAATATGTCTTCGGAAATGCAAAAAGTGATAGAACGGCTCGATAATATACACGATGAAATACTGGAAGGCAAACCATCAAGACTTGAAAACAAAGTTGGCGGAATTGTAATAACAGGTGATAGTGATGGGGCCCAACATATCATCGCAGACGTGGCCAATTTCTTTAATGCTATTGGCATTATACTTCCACCTTATTCAACGCTTTCGGTAATGTACGAAGGACAAGCAAAAGGGACTAAAACGAGCAGAGAAGAACTATGGAAAAAGTACGAACAAGAGTATACATCTACTGCTGAAAAAATGGTTTCACAGCTTCTGAAATTTGCAGCAAAATAGTGCCTTTCCGCTTGTGTTAATGTTCCGCTTTGTTGGTGTTCTCCACCGACACATTCCTCGAAGCAATAACAACACTGAAGTTGTTGGTCAAAAGACACAACTACTACTTTGCTGCTGAACTTGCTGAACCAACCACAACTGTACAAGCGTGCGACGCAAGAAAGGCTTTATAGTAGCACTTCGACTGGGCACAAAAGCGTCCTTCCCTATCACTGCGACAATAGCTATTTAGACACAGTGATAACCAGGTCATCTAACATCTTAGCTAATTTTTTCCCGTCTGCATCTGGTTTAAATACAAGGTATTCCTGGTACGGACTGTCTTTGTCGGTCATCCATTTATTGCTTCCGTCAGCACTTACATAACAATACCCTTGTTTGACTGTATCAAAAAACTTTTTCCATTCGTCGAGGAGGAGAATGATGGCAGTTTGGTCCCAACTTGAACGGCCGGCAAAATTGTTATAAAGCTGGTAAGCGCGATATACGGGGCTCTTTTTCGAGATATTGTCGCGCAGGTATTGTCCACCTGTAATCACATCTTTACCTATTTCCCACCCGCTAAACACTACTGGCTTATTCCACTGTTGTAAACAATAGACAGTCGACAAAGGGTCGGGATTAAAAAAGTTTGCTTCCTTTCCTGCTGGAAAATAGCCACCCATACAAAGCCATTTTGATACTTTTTTTTCTACCAATTCCTGCCCCGTTAGTGAAGAAATTTTATCAGGTGTGGATTTCAATAAATTCTGTAAACTAGTAAGATGGCCAATTGTAATAATAACCACAGAGCCATCAGGGCTTTTGCTAAGTAGCTTCCGATATAGCGACACAGCATCCTGTGCTTGTTGGTAAGACTTTAGTTTGCCCGGAAACTCCTCGCTTATTTGTTTTGTGTATTTGTATCGCTCCTTGTGAACTATCTCCTTCTGATTCGTAAGAAATCCAACGGGCAGGCGTGGCCGTCCAAAATACTTATTTAGGGCACTCACGCAAGTGGGCGCATAAGGGTCGTCGCTTGTTACAATAATTCCTAATAGTTGGGCTTTATGCTGGTCAGCTAGTGCGTGCACCATTGCTACTGCTTCCACATCATCAACGTCAGAGTCTATATCAGTATCAAGGATTATTCGAGGTTGTGCAACGGATGATACACTTAGGCTACAGAACAAAATGATCATCGCAATATTTCTTTTCATCAAGGGGTGTTTCAATCTAAATGATTTCCAAATTTAATCTACTGCTATGCGTTCTTAAAGATCTCGTTTCCACCCTTCATAATTCCCGATTGCTCACATGTTTTTAAAAGAGGTGCCCGTGCATTGGTTAGATGGTAGTAAAAAAGGATGAACGGTTCGCAAAAAACGAAACATTTCGTAACCTTTATGTTTTCGCATAAACAGCACATAAACTCTTTCATGATTAGACTTCTAGTTATCCTGGCAACCACTCTGCTTTGTACAGCAGGTGCGGCACAAAAAAGCGCGATTACAGGTAAGGTAGCAGATGAAAAAGGCAACCCTATTGCTTTTGTAAATGTTACGATGCTGCCCGTTCAAAAAAACGCAGCATCTGTTGGTGCGGCATTAACGGACTCCTTCGGGATGTTTTCTTTGTCGACACCAACAGTGGGGCGGTGGAGGTTGCAGTTTACTGTTATCGGTTTTACAAAGAAGGATACTACTACCGCAACGGATAGTTTGGGAACCCCAGTCCAGTTGGGCACAATCACTCTACAGCCTGAATGGAAGCAGTTGGAAAATGTAGACGTACTTGCCATCCGACCAACCATCACCCAGCTCCCTGACCGCTTGGTAATAACTGTACAGGGCACGGCTATGGCAGCCGGCAATAATGCCTTCGGGGTGCTATCAAAAGCTCCGGGAGTATTTGTAGATCCTGAAGGAGCCATACAACTAAACGGAAGGGGTGGTGTAACTGTAATGATTGATGGGCGCCTCACCTATCTTTCCGCACGTGACCTTCGCAACTTACTGGAAAGTACGCCAGCCGAAAACATTAAAAGCATCGAAATAATAAGCAATCCATCTTCAAAATACGATGCTGAAGGCACTTCCGGCATCATTAATATCGTGTTTAAAAAGAATGTACTACAGGGAACTAACGGTACCGTTAATGTTACATACGGTACTAACCTGAAGCAAAATTTTTATGGTGCCGGTCTAACACTTAATCATAAAAGCAGCAGGTTTAATTCATTCCTCGTATCGGACTTTAACCGAAGAGGCAGTGGACGTGAAGCAACTTTCACAAGGGTTTTCCGCAATAATAACACAAGCACCTATTTTGACCAGACTGCGGTTGGAAGTTGGGCTAACATTGGTCCACCTTCTTTGCGTATTGGCTCTGATTTTACTATTAATGAGAAGCATAGCGTAGGCTTTATCGCCTCTTATTTTACCAATACCGCTAAAGCTGAATTTCTAACTGAAACCTTTATAGGCCCCGAGCCGAAAAAGCCCGCGCAATTTATTGACGCAGATAATTACAATAGCAACACGCTGAAGAATGCGATAGCAAATATTCATTATTCCGGTAAGCTTGATACACTTGGCTCTACGCTTTCTGCCGATGTAGATTTTGCTCGTGTTAGTAATAAGGGTGACGGAAATTTCTACAACAGCTTTACGCGTTTAAGCGACGGGCAAAAAACAACAGACAATCTTTACACCCTTACTCCGAATGGTTTTGATATTTTTTCAGGGAAAATAGACTTCAGCTATGTACTCAATAAAAATCATAAGGCAGAGATGGGTGGCCGCGTTAGCCAGGTGGATTCTGATAATGATTTCCGGTTTTACTTCAATAATAATGGCAAGGTGATAGATCCACAACGCACCAATTATTTTAAGTATAAAGAATCCATTTATGCGGGTTATGTAAACTGGACAGGCACATTAACAAAGAAGACTTCTGTGCAGCTTGGTTTACGCACGGAGCAAACTGTGTCACGTGGTCATTCCTTGACAACGGGGGAAATAACAGACCGCAAGTACCTCGACTTTTTCCCGTCTGTTTTTCTGCAACACAAGGCATCCGAAAGTTATAATGTAACTGCTAACTATAGTCGTCGGCTCAACAGGCCTAACTACAGCAATTTAAATCCGTTCCGTAGCTACCGTGATCCATACACCTGGACCGTTGGAAACCCTTCGCTGCGTCCCCAGTATACAGACCTGTTCAACGTTACCCAAACATTTAAAAAGCTTTATATTCTACAGCTTTTTTACCAGTATACGAAAGATGTAATGATAGAGCTGCCAATGGCTGATCCTGTTAACAGTGTTACCGTTTACACCACCGGTAATGTAGATGACAGCTACAGCACGGGGGTTTCAGCGATTATTCCCGTAAAGCTGGCAAAAAAGTGGGATACACGAAATACGGCGCAGGTCTCATACAGCAAGTACTCTACCGTGCAGAATAATGAACCGGTTTTGAACGAGCAACTGTTTTACTACATCCAATCAGCCCATACCATTTTACTGCCTAAAGATTTTCGTACCGAGGCTACTTTTTTATATAGAGGTCCTGCAGCAGCCGGCCTCTACCATCAACAGGCGATGTATCGCATAGACCTGGCATTCAGTAAATCTTTATGGAAGAAGAAAATAGAGGTAGCTGTTAACATCAATGATCTTACTAAGGGATGGCGGTTTAGATGGGCCGCTAATTATGGCGGTAACGTAAATGAATTTGACCAGTACTTAAGGTGGCGCACCTTCGGTATTAGCTTGCGCTACAAATTCAGTAAGGGACAAAAAGCAGAATTACGGCAGCGCAGCGGTCCGGATGAACTGAACAGGTTGTAATACTATCGATAGTTTCATCCCATTTAAAGCAACGAACGTTTTTTGAAGACTTTTTAAAAAAGTTGATAATATTAATAAGCCAGCTTTTGTAGTGCCATTAAACATTGTTGTGTCACTCACTTGTACTCTTGTAATATTATTCGACCTAGAGGACCAGTGTTTTTCTTTGCCTTGGCTGCTACGTTTAAGCGTCGAAGTATTGCTTATCTTATGATCGTTATTCACCAAGGCTTCGACAGGCTCAACCTGACAGCTTTACTTTAATTCGCGTTATTGCCCACTGATGTAAACTTACTTTTAGGCATCCTATTAAGTCCTTTACTTGATCTACTAATATTGTTGGTTTTGCCTATTGGGAGCGCTGGGAATTTTTATTAATTTGTTTATTGATGATGATAATTTTCACGATTAAAAAAGTTTATAAATGTATTGGCATGGATATAATAAACTTGTTGTTGTAGTACTTACTGTAATTATTTTCGCTGGCTGCGAAAAGTCATCTACAAGTTCCGTAGAAGAAGCAAGGCAAAGTTTTGACCGGGAGGGATTGAAGTTTATTCAAATACCTATAGGGAAATATTTCATCTATAAAGATTCGGCGACTGGCAATGAGGACTCGGTGATTGTAACAAAGAGCAATTTGGAGCAGGTAGACGTGGCCGCATATTACTGCGGACCTTCTTGTTTTGGAAATCATCCTGCTTATCACTATGAAAGATTTTCTTTGACACTTACAAGCGGGCGTGATCAAACGACGTGGCTCAACGCAACAACAGGAGATTTAATAGGTAATTTCATTACAAGCGACAGGTCAGCTATTAGTTTGAGAGACTATAAAAACATATTATTATTTTCATACCCTGGAACTTCGACTATTTTACCTTCGATGGCAATAGAAGGCAAAACTTATAACGAGGTAAATGTATCAACAGCGAATTTTAGCGGCACAGCTTCTACAACATACTGGGCAAAGAATATTGGGCTCATAAAATGGCAATTTAAAATGGGCTCGACTGTCACCACCTTTCTTCTATTAAGGCACGGATAATTTACTGTATTCCCACAATAAATCTCGCTCTTTACATGGCCTTCCTAAGGCTTGGACAAGCTCAGCCTGACAGCTTTATTTTAATTCGCATTATTGCCCACTGGGGTAAACTTACTTTGCTAAGTAATTCCTGGCCAGGCAAAAGACACAAAACTCTCTAAGTTTTCGGAGACTAGTTCTTATTTGGTAAGTTGTACACTATGATAGGTACCGACTGCATAAGTGGAACTCATGGGTACGAATGAGAAAAAGGTCACTTTGTTTTGGCATTGCCAGGTTAGTACCTTTTCCGGCCTGGGGTAGCGGTAAACTGTATCAACTTTGATCACTTGCGCAGATACAAAATCTGCCTGTATTTCTCTAGATGCACCGCATCCTAACAATCCTGTTGCAATAAGTGCAATCGCAGGGGTAATTAACTTTTTCATTGCTATCTATTTCGCAGGTTCACGGATCTGTCGCACTCGTAACATTTGTGCTTTTCGTTGTGGCAATAATCTGTTTACATCTTTCACCACTCAGATAACTGTTACAAATCCTTCTCCGCTATCTCATAAATCTGAGACAAGTTGTAACCGTTCTAAAAATCAGCAAATTAGAAATTGAAGTAAAAATGAATTGCGCAGAAATTATATACACATAATTTATTATTACTATGTATTGTAGAAATAGATGTACAACTGTAGGCTCTTGCGTTAGTGTTCATCACTAATACATTCGCTGAAGTGGCTAGCGCTATAGTTGTTGGTCAAGAGACACAACGACAGCTGTAGGGCCGAGCTGCTAAGCAAGCTCTGGTGTACACGAGTGCGACGCAACAAAAGTTTATAGTAGCACTTGAGCGGGGTACAAAATCAACTACCTGGCGAACGCTACAATTTATTCAAAACGATCTTTCCATTTACCATCGTTAAGACACTATTTGTTGCGGGTAGTTGTGGCAAGGGAATGGTAAATATATCCTGTGAGAGCACAACAAGATCGGCTAGCTGGCCGGGGGCGAGCATGCCTTTATCGTCCTGCATTTCCGCGTACGCGGATGTTTTGGTATATGCAATCACTGCTTGCCCTACGGTTAAAGCTTCGGCTGGCCGGAAGGGATGCATGCAGGCAAACATGATATTAAGATAAGGATTTAAGGGCCCGTCAGAACCCAACGCAACAGGAATACCGGCTTGTAAAAGCGATTTCATAGGTGCGGCGTTTTGCAGGAGCTTGGGTGTATATCGCTGGTTCAATAGCCCCGCAATAGAAAAGTGTGTGGGGTTTTGAACTACAATAATCTGAAGCTTTTCAGCAGCGGCATAAGAAGCAGGTAATAACCCATCTCCATGCTCAAAGCGTACCCGTCGGACTGACCATGTACCAGGCTTTTCGCCAAGTTCATTCAATAGGAAATCAATTGTACTGTCGCCCACGGCATGAAACATTGGTTGATCTCTTCGACTTTCTAGTTCATCTAATATTGATCGTGTTTCTGCTTTTGTAAAGTTGAGACGTCCCTTCCACCCCGGCTGGTCCTTATAGTCCACTGAATACCATGCTGACCGTTCTATCGGTGTTCCGTCTAACATCCACTTGGTGCCGGATACATTGACCATTGGCAGCTCTTTTATTTTTGGTGACAGGTTCTTAGAGGGTAATGCAAGGCTTCCATCCTGGTTCATCTTTCCCCATTGAATGAGCCGGAGACGTATAGGTAGCGACTGCTTTTGAAGCGTTGCGATAAATTGTTGTGGCGAGGCGCCGGTACACATGTTTTGAATAGAAGTTACTCCAAAAAACAAAGCTTGTTTACCAAGATCGTTCAGGCTTGCCAGGAATAATTGCTGGCTGGTTGGTCGTTTTAAGCGGAGGTAATTGCAGGCATTTTCATACGCTCTTCCATCCAGTTTTTGTGTTCCAGGAAACCTGCCAAAGAAACCTCCTTTTTGATCGGGTTCCGTTTCTGATATTCCAAAGACTTTAATTGCCGCAGTATTAAAGTAAGTGACATGGCCCCAATAAGCATTGATCATTAAAGGATGATCCGGCGCAAGTTGATCGAGCACCCAGCGATTGATACTTGTATCCGTTCCTACATCGTTGCCCATCGTTGCATTGATAAAGGTTCCCTTTGGTTGTTGCCTAATCGCTGCTGCGATAGAGTCTTTTAATTGTTGCCATGAGGGTTCGCTTCCGTCCTGTGGAAAAGGAATATTGTAACCAAGTGTATAAGGCTCATGATGATAATGTGCATCATTAAAACCGGGAACAACAGTTTTGCCTTTCAGGTCAATCACTTTTGTTGTTGGTTTCCTTAGCTTGTTTATCGTTTGTGTACTGCCAACCCCTACTACCCTATTGCCTTTAATTGCAATTGCCTCTGCATATAGTTGTGTAGTATTGGACGTAAAGATTTTTCCATTGGTAAGAATAATGTCGGCCGTTTGACAGAAGATGGCTGTACAAGAAAGGGTGGCTATTACGAGAAGAAGCGTTGATCTCATGCAGTTGTGGTTTAGTGAAAGTTAGGGAAATCAGCGGTTATACCATCGGCATAGGTTTAAACGAAAAACAAGGCTTTTAAAGATTAGAGCAAATTTTTAACCTTTGTTTAAAATCATATTACCAGGACCATGAACACAAACATAAGCGGGCACGACCCAACCCGGGCAAGTGACAACCAAAGTTCAGAGGAATTCTATCATGGCACTAAGGCCGATTTGAAACCGGGAGACTTAATTGAACCGGGCTTTAATTCAAACTATGGTAAGAGGAAGAAGGCTTCGTATGTCTACCTTACTGCTACGTTGGAAGCAGCTACATGGGGAGCAGAACTTGCTCTGGGTGAGGGACGCGGAAGAATTTATATAGTAGAGCCAACGGGCCCTTTTGAAGATGATCCCAACTTAACCGACAAGAAGTTTCCCGGCAATCCAACCAAGTCATATCGCTCTCAACATCCCCTTCGTATTTGCGGCGAGATTATAGATTGGCAAGGACATTCTGATGAACAACTCAAGGTTATGAAGGATCACCTCGAGCGCCTGAAACAGCTCGGTATTGAAGCAATAGAGGATTGAGGAAAAATGCCGGAATAAGCTTAAAACCTTTGACCCTGTACTACAGGCTGCCACAATATTTGCTGAACTGACATGGTTCGAAAAACATTTTAGGCAACTTTGGGACGAACTGTAAAGGAAGTTTGTCTAGCTATTGGTTGTTACCTAAAACCGGCCGATACCAAACTATTACAACATGCCGACATAGTGTAAGACCAGCCGATTGTCAATGCCTTCGTATCAATTTTTGTTATTTTACCGGACTATTATTATTAGCTAAAACTACACCCTTATGAAGAAAAGTTACTTTTCGTTTCTCCTACGAATGGCAGGATCTTTTTTCCTGCTTTGCCTCATCCCAGGCTGGGCGGCGGCCCAACAAACGGTACGAGGTACCGTGTCAGGAGCGTCCGGCGAAGTACTCAATGGAGTTAGTGTACTTGTAAAAGGTACCAATCGCGGCGGCTCTACAGATGGCGCAGGGAAATTTGAGATTGCAGCAGGTCCGCAGTCTACCCTCGTATTCTCCTTTGTAGGATATGCCCCTAAGGAAGTGCTGGTGGGCAACCAGTCGGTAATCAACGTGACTCTCGAACCAGGTACCCAGAACTACAACGAAGTGGTTGTTACAGCCCTTGGTATAAAACGCGATAAAAAAGCACTGGGATACTCTGTACAGGAAATTGCCGGTGAGCAAGTATCCACAGCAAAGGAAGCAAACCTTGCCAATGCGCTGGCCGGAAAAATGGCCGGCGTGCAAGTAACCCGTTCTGCAAATGGAGCAGGCGGTTCTTCACGCGTGGTAATCAGGGGAACCAATTCACTTGTAGGAAACAGCCAGCCTCTATATGTCATCGATGGAATTCCAATGGATAACAGCAACCTGAATTCGCCTGGAAGCAGTGGCGGTATAGACTATGGCGATGGGATTTCGAACATAAATCCTGAGGATGTAGAGTCTATTTCTGTCTTAAAGGGACCAAATGCTGCAGCACTATATGGCCAGCGTGGAAGCAACGGGGTTGTCTTGATTACCACAAAATCCGGTAGAGCACGCAGAGGTATCGGTATAAA
The DNA here is from genome assembly GCF_007991655.1 of Segetibacter aerophilus. GTDB lineage: Bacteria > Bacteroidota > Bacteroidia > Chitinophagales > Chitinophagaceae > Segetibacter > Segetibacter aerophilus. Next base: position 15,794 of record NZ_BJYT01000016.1, on the reverse strand, counting down.
ATACGGCGTTGATTACTCTTTGGGTAAAGCGCTTGTTTTACCCGATTTCCAGGATGAGTATGGGCAAGGGCTCGATGGCACGTTTACCAATTTCAGGGGAACAGATGGTAAGATTTATACCTGGTCAGCAGCACAAGCGGCGAACATCCAGGGCATGCCTAAAACAAGTGGCGGCCGCGACAGGTTCACCAGGGCAAGCTGGGGAGCAAGGATGCAAGGCCAGCAATACGAGGACCAGTGGGGGAATGTTTTAAGCTTCACACCTCAACCAAATACTTTCCAGCAATATTTCAAAACTGAAAGGCAGCTGATGAACAACCTAAGTTTGGAAGGTGGCAGCGACAATATCAACTATAGGTTGTCTTATGGTAATACAAACATTAACGGCTACACCCCCGGTAATACGCTAGGTCGAAATAACATAAGCCTGAGAACGGTTGCCAAGCTAACGCCGAAACTAGAGCTGGACGCCAAGGTGAATTACATCGATCAGAAAGGAGCAAACCGACCTACTGTTTCTGATGCAAGCGATAACCCCGCTTACATTTTTATCAGCCAACCGCGCAGTATTCCTATGAGCATTCTTGAAAATTCTGCCTGGACCGCTGCAGACTTAAGCAAACAGTTAGGTTACGGAACGGTACCATTTATTGGAATGGAGAAAACTTACGCTACCAATTCTTCCACTGCTAATCCGGCATGGACAAGGGACCATACTTATAACTCTGACGATCGCCAACGTGTACTTGGAATGGTAAGGCTGAGCTACCAATTCAACGACTGGATCAGGCTAACCGCTAAAACAGGAACCGATTTTTATACCGACCAGCGTTTCCGCTACAGAGAAAAAGGCACTTACCAAAGTGCAAACAAAAATGGTGATATAACCGAACAGGTTACACGAGTTCGTGAGGACAACAGCGATGTACTTTTATCGCTTTCACCAAAATTGCCCGGAAATGTTTCATTTGGCCTAAACCTCGGTGCGAACCACCAAAAGTTTTATGCAAGAACAACAGGTAATACAGGCAGTGAATTTATTGTTCCTAACTTATATGCAGTAAATAATACCCTGACCAATTCGTATGTATTTGGTTTGAGCCAGTCGTCAATCAACTCGGCCTATCTCTCAGGCCAGGTCGGTTATAAAGAATATCTATTCCTTGATTTCTCAGCAAGAAATGACTGGTCCTCTACCCTATCACCGGCAAATAATTCATTTTTCTACCCGGCAGTAAGTGCCAGTTATGTTATTACTGATGCATTTAAAATTAAGAGTGATGCTCTTAGCTTCTTAAAAGTCAGGGGATCGGTAGCTCAGGCAGGTAGTTCTGGTTCTCCTTACCAGCTAACAGGAACTTATTCGTTGGATCAGAATGCTCACGGTGGAGTTCCGTTAGCATCTTTTTCTTCGACCATTCCTGATCCTAACTTAAAAAATGAGTTAACCACCTCAACCGAATTTGGTTTGGAAGCAAGGTTCTTTAAAAATCGTGCAGGTCTTTCAGTGTCATACTACAATGCAAGTACGAAGAATCAAATTCTTGATGTGCCGTTGCCTCCATCAAGCACGTTTACTTCAAGACGTATCAATGCAGGAGAAATTCGCAACCATGGTATCGAACTAAGTCTAAACGCTACGCCTGTTAAAACAGCTTCAGGATTTAGATGGGATGCAACGGTCAATTTCTCAAAAAACAAAAACGAGGTGGTTGCGCTTGCTGAAGGTGTAGATACTTATGTGCTTGGAACCGACCGCGGAGTAAACGTAGTTGCAGAACCGGGAAAGCCATTTGGAACGATTGTAGGAAACGGTTTTCAATGGCTGCGCGATGAACAAGGCAACCGCCTGATCGATCCAACCACGGGCCTTCCTCTAAAATCAAATGGTAAAGTTCTTTACCCACTTGGCAATGCGCTACCTGATTGGATTGGAGGTTTTAATAACAGTTTTCGATTTAAAGGAATAACACTATCAGGCTTGATAGACGTAAGCCAGGGTGGTAAGATTTACTCACAAAGCTTGAGAGAAGAACTGGTATACGGAACCATCAAAAAAACATTACCCGGTCGCGATGGAACATATGTAGCCGACGGTGTGGTAGCTTCAAAAGGAGCAGATGGAATTTGGAAAGGCACAGGGCAGGCAAATACAAAACAAATTAAGGCACAAGACTACTGGAACGTGGTAGCACCCGATAAGGACAATGTTATCCCGGAAGAGATGTTGAACGATGCGAGCTACGTTATTTTCCGTGAATTCACGCTTAACTACCAGCTTCCTGCAAAGCTCGTTGGCCATACTCCCTTCAAAGGAATTCGCGCCGGTTTTTATGGACGCAACCTATTTTATCTGCAAAGAAAAACAGAAGGTTTTGCTCCTGAAGCATCTGCATTCAACGTAAATAATTCTTCGCTTGGTCTTGAATCAACGGCTTTGCCATTGCTTCGATATTTTGGAGTGAGCCTCAATGTGGAGCTTTAATCTTTAACTGAAATTATTATAAAAATGAAAAGTACCTATAAATTATTCATACTTACGGCTGCTATCAGCTTCCTGCAAGGTTGCACTAAAGACTTCGAAAAAATTAATACCCCACCCACTTCGGTTACTGTTATTGATCCCGGCCTTGTGTTTAGCAAAGTGCAGAAAGATGCCGCTTTTGCAGAAGGATACGAATATCCTAATAACCAGTTTGGCTCATGGATACAACAATGGGCAGGTGGTGTTTTGATTTCAAGTTCGAGGTATGTTGAACAAAGTGATAATGACACGTGGGCCGCACATTACACCTTAATCAGGAACATCAGCCAGATCCGCAACGAGATTTTAAAAGGTATGGAGAACGATCCGGCCGGACGAACAAAACTGGCAATGGCCAAAATTGTTGAGATAACTGTCTGGCAAAGACTTACCGATTTGTTTGGAGATGTACCTTATTCACAAACCGGACTTGGCGCTGAGGAGGTCAATTCAAAGCCTGCTTTCGATACACAAGAATCTATTTATAAATCATTGATAGCTAATATCAATACAGCAATGGGGCAACTAAATGCATCCGATGCAAGCTATGGGGCAGCGGACTTTTACTATAAAGGCGATGTTGCCAAATGGAAAAAGTATGCGAACTCTATCAAGTTAAGATTGGGGATGCGTATTCGTTATGCAGACCCCGCCTTGGCTCAAAAAACAGTTACAGAAGCAATGGCTCAGCCTTTAATGGAAAGCAATAGTGACAATGCAACTATACCGACTTATAATAACGCGACCAACGCTAACGTGCATCCGTTGCTAAACCATTTCCTGGCGGGTAGCCCTGACCTTAAATATTTAGCTGATGCCTTTGTTACGAAACTTGTAACGACGAACGATCCTCGTCTTCCACGCATAGCGCAGCCAACTGTAAATTCAGTAAAAGCAGGAACGCCGGGTTACAAAGGCATTGGTGTGGCGCTTACTGATGCACTATTGAAGAATGTTATCAAAGACGATTACTCTACCGCATCAACACTTACATTTTTCAATAGGAGCTATAGTCCTGCTATTCCCTGTATTGTAATGTCATTCTCTGATGTTTCTTTTTATAAAGCGGAAGCCGCTTTGGAAGGTTGGGGTGCCACTGTTGAGCAGGCAGAAGGTTTCTACCAGGCTGGTGTTAGAGCCGCATTGGCGCAAGAGCCTTATAACATAACCACTGTTCCCGCCAGCTTCACCGAACTTTCTTTTACCGGGTTAACGAAAGAACAGAAACTTGAAAAGATCGGCACTCAGAAATGGATCCAGTTGTTTGGACGTTCTTATGAGGCATTTACTGAATGGAGAAGAATGGGTTATCCTGCGTTGAAGCCCGGCCCATTTGCCGGATCAACAAACGGAACTATTCCCCGTCGCACGATTTATTCTTCCCGCGAAGCTTTGTTAAATGCAGAAAATTATAAAGCCGCTTCAGCAAGAATGTCGAACGGAGATACTTATGTTTCCAAAGTCTGGTGGGACAAGAGGTAAATTTTTCTTATAGTCAGATTAAAGCCGGTTGTCTTTAAAAGCAGCCAACCTGCTTTAATTTCCTTAAATAAAAAGTAGTTTTAAAAAGTGCTCGTACGTGACAAATTAAAACAGCTAGGCCTCAAAACAATCGTTAGTTTAAATTGCTTCTTATGGCAAAAAATAAGACAACCGAAACTGAAGTAAGTGTAGTTGATTTTATTAACTCGTATGTAGACAATGAACAAAAGAAAGCAGATAGTTTTCGATTGATCGAGTTAATGCAGGAATGGTCAGGCTTTGAGCCAAGAATGTGGGGCCCAACAATTATTGGCTTTGGTAGCTATCATTACAAGTATACGAGTGGACATGAGGGAGATGCTCCTCTCCTTGGTTTCTCCCCCCGAAAACCTGAATTCTCCCTCTATGTATATACTCCGGCAAAAGATAACAAACACCTGTTGGACAACTTAGGAAAGTTCAAAATGGGGAAAGCCTGCATATACATGAAGAAACTCTCTGACATCGATATACCAACCCTCGAGAAGTTATGCAAAGCGTCGATTGAGTATCTCAATGAACACCATGAATGTGCTTGCCGCGAGAACTAATTGCAGTAAGAAACCGTCGAATGCTTTTGATGATTTTTCGGTAATTTCAAAAAGAGGCTAAAATTCCTACATACCACAGGTAACGTGCTCGCTCTATCATCATTTCTTAAGGGCTGCAGAAAGATGATCGCTATACGCCTCACTTACGGGGATAACAGTCTTGTTTATAGTCACCTGTTGGCGTTCCACTTTGTCAATCTTATTAACTGCTACGACAAACGATCTGTGAACCCTTACAAACTTTTCAGCAGGAAGCAGACCAATTGCCTCAATAAAGGTGCTGCGTGAAAGTATGGTCTTATCCTTCAAAACAAACGTTACATAGTTCCCGGTTGCTTCCAGGTAAAGTATCTCATCGTACATCACTTTTACCTGTTCGTAACCATTTTTTATATATAGGTGATCTACAGTTTCGGTGCCATTTCTAAAATTATAAAGTTCGTAAGCTTTGTTGCATCCCTTCAAAAACCTGGATAACGAAAAAGGTTTTAAGAGGTAGTCAACCGCATCCATTTCAAAGCTGGTAACTGCATACTCGCTATAAGCTGTGGTAAAAATTACAAGCGGCTTTTTGCTTAGGCTATTAAAGAATTCCAGGCCGGAGATGTCGGGCATTTTTATGTCGAGAAATAAAAGGTCCGGTTGCTCTTTCTGTAAGTATTCGAGCGCTTTAAATGCATCTGTAAAGGTTGCCGTCAAGTCAAGGAAAGGAACCTTTGAAGCATGCGACTTTATAATCTCCAACGCTATCGGTTCATCGTCTATGGCAATAGCTCTCATGTCGTAAGATTAAGATGATTTTGCCAATTCTATCGTAAGGTGTACAAAAAAATCTTTGCTGGTTTCCCGAATTATCAATTCATGATTATTAGGATAAAAAAGCTTCAAACGCTGCTTTACGTTTTCTAACCCAATACCGCTTTTGTCTTTCTCGGGATCATTATCTCTAGCAGCATGTTTACTATTGTGCACATCAAAGTAGAGTGTATTTGCTTTTATTTCTAACGTCACTTTTATATGCGATTGTTCTCGAAAACTGATGCCATGTTTGAAAGCATTCTCAACAAAAGGTATCAATAACATGGGCGCGATCTGGAACAGGTTTTCCCGGTCCTGTATTTCAGTTTGTATCTGTACAATTGGATTTGCGTCCGTACGCAACCGTTGCAAGCTGATATAATTATTCAGGTAATCAATCTCTCTTGCTAACGAGATTTTATCCTGCATATTTTCCTGCAGCATAAACCGCATCATATCGCCAAGCTTTTGGATGCCCTCACTTGTTCTATCTGCATTTTCTTGTATAGCTGTTCCGTAAAGCGTGTTTAGAGCATTGAACAAAAAATGGGGATTTATTTGCGAACGAAGAAAATCAACGCTTGCGCTAGATCTCTTCAATTCTTTTTGCAACACGTTTATTTCTTCATTCCCTTTTAAATGTCTTTTGTACGCTGCCCAGGTGACTGGTACCGTAACAAAAAGCTGAAAAAATGTATTGAAGGCAGCATACCCTAACCCTGTATCATCCGCCCCTGAGGGAAGTGCAAATGCAAGGTATACCACGAAGAAAGCAATGAACAGAATAAAGGCGCTTCTGAGCACATAGGAAAAGAACTTTCCTTTGTTGCCGGCCATGGAGCGTGGAATTAATCTATAAAAAGAAAAGAGGTAGAGTGCAATGGCTGATGGGATCACGATGGCCCAGCCAATAATGATATCGATCTCCGCACGTCCAAACCTAAACATGATTAGCACAACTGCCCAAATCATGGCAGCAACGATGGCTTCCTTTCTAAGGAAACGATATTTAGCTTCGACCGTTTCTGCTTTAGCAAGCAGGCGGATAGCTGCATACTTTGTTGCCGTATAAATTAAGAGCATAGAAATGATTGTAAATGCATCCCCAACTGCATCGAGAAAAAGCCGTTGGTCAATTTGATCCCTTTTTCCGGAGGCGTACAGGTATTCACGCAAATGGGTGGCAGTAACAGCAAACATTATTGTCAGGGCTATGAAGACCAACACAAACAATACGATATTGCGCACGACGAATTCTTTCTTTAGCAGGGATGGAATGATGATAAAATTAAGCGCCACCAGTGCGATATAAAGCCCCACATGCCGTATCAATTGGGGAAGGAAATAATTTCCGTAGAAGTCAAATGGCATTTTCACCTGTTCAAAAAACACCCGGTATGGTGCATCGGCAAACTGCCTGTCATCCCACTCGAAGACATCGCGTACGAAGAAAAATATTACAAAAGCAAAAATGGTAGTAATGGCCCAGAATTCGATGCGGGTAAAGGTTGTAGGTTTTTTAAATAATTCTCTCATACTATGTCTTATGCTGCAATGCTAGTTTATAGGCAAGACATAGATATATCAAAAGTGACGAAACACCCACAAAATGTGACAAGTGCCTGGTGTCGTTTGCTAACCAAAACTTTCCACTGTTTATAGTCCTGCCCCAGTACCTCCTTTTTCCATAAAACACTTTCCGTCACATAATAAAAGTCATTCGACACATACCATTCCTGCTACGCATCATTGTAGCCTAACCTTGTTTGATTATTACAAAAAACAAATCAAACATTATGAAGTTTTACGTTTTACTATCATGCATTATTCTTTTTCTATCCAACGTAAGCGCTCAAAATGCAGGAACGGTTTCGGGCAATGTGAGCAATAACAACAAAGCAGCAGAAGGTGCAACAGTTGCGCTTTTAAAAGCAAAAGATTCAGCCACAATTAAACTTTCGGTCACCAGTAAAGAAGGACTTTTCAGCTTTGAAAATGTAGCTAACGGAAAGTACCTGGTATCAGTAACGACCGTTGGGCATAGAAAAAGTTTCTCGCGTCTTTTTGAAATTACGCCCAGCGCACCACGAGTTCTGCTGCCGACCGTCAACCTCATTGCCTTACCAAAAGCTCTGGCGGACGTGAATGTTACGACTAAGCGTGCGCTTGTAGAACAACGCATAGATAGAACAATAGTAAATGTGGATGCGTCGATCACAAACGTTGGCACCTCAGCACTGGAAGTATTGGAAAAATCTCCCGGTGTTTCAGTTGACAGGGATGGTAATATTAGTTTAAAAGGAAAGGCAGGTGTGTTGGTAATGGTTGATGGCAGGCCAACGCAACTAGGCGGAGCGGATCTCGCAAACCTTTTGCGTACTATGAACTCCAACCAACTCGATCAAATTGAAATAATGACAAACCCACCCGCACGGTACGATGCCGCGGGAAATGCAGGCATTATCAATATTAAAACAAAGAAGACGGTTACTGCCGGGTACAACGGTTCTGCAAGTGTAGCCTATTCCCAGGGCCGATACCCTAAAACAACAGAAGGCATGAACTTCAACTATAGAGAAGGCAAAGTGAACCTCTTCACCAATCTGAGCCATAACTACCAGAAACGATTTTCGATACTTTCAATTGATAGAAACATTTTCGACAGCAATACAAATTCTGTAGAGAATATCTTCAACCAGGAGGCTAATAGAATTTCGGCTGGCAATTCTTATAACGCAAAAATCGGAGTTGATTTTTTTGCCACTAAGAAAACAACACTGGGCGCGGTTGTAAATGTGAATTCACGGGGGATGTCATCAAACAACCCAAATATCACGAATATCTCAAACGCTGCTAAAACCCTTCAAAGTATAACAAGGGCCGAAGTTGGAAACGAGACAGATTGGAATAGCATCAGCACCAATGTAAACTTCCGCACCGTGCTTGATAAGACGGGCAAAGAAATCACTTCAGATATTGACTTTGCAAAACACACGATGGACAATAACCTGTTTATGGTTAATTCTTATACCGATGCAACTGGTAATCCATATAGAAAAGCAGACACCCTAACAGGACTATTACCACAACAAATAAATGTATACAGTGCGAGGGTAGATTACCTACACCCTTTGAAGAAGAACGCGAGATTTGAAGCGGGTATAAAAAGTAGCGTAGTAAAAACAGACAACAACGCAAATTACGATAGCATACAATATGGAAGAGTCTCGCATGACTTTAATCGTAGCAACCATTTCGTTTACGAAGAGAACATCGATGCTGCTTATGCAAATTTCAGCACACCTTTATCTAAAAAAATAACTGCCCAATTTGGCCTACGGGTAGAAAATACAAATGCAAAAGGAAGACAAAGAACTACAGGCGAAAAATTCGACAGGCATTACACCCAGTTATTTCCTACCGCGTATTTGCAGTACAAAATCAATGATAAAAACAGCTTTGGTGCAAACCTCGGAAGAAGAGTTAGCCGCCCGAGTTATCAAAGCCTAAACCCTTTTATTAAGTTCATAGATCGCTACACTTTTAGCCAGGGCAACCCGAACCTGAGGCCATCGATCAGTAACAATTTCGAGCTATCACATACCTGGAAAAATCAAATCACTACGACGATAAACTACACGAATATAAAAGACGTAATAGAGGAAGTAATCCAACAGAAAGGACAGGAAGCTTACAATATGCCTGCAAATGTTTCATCTCTTAACCAGTTTGGTATTGCCGTAAATGCAAACACACCCATCGCCAAGTGGTGGACAAGCAGCATCAACTTAAATGTGTATAACGACAACTATAAAGGAGCGATTAACGGCACTTCCATCAACAGGGCGGCCACCAGTTTTACCGTCACCGGAACGCAGCAGTTTAAGGTAAACAAAACACTCACTGCTGAGGTAAATGGCAGGTTTAGAAATGGTTGGCTGGAAGGTATTATGCGAGTGAGGCCGGTAGGTTTTATTGGTGCGGGACTTAGTCAACAGGTTTTAAAAACAAAGGGAATGCTGCGCTTAACAGCACGCGATATTTTCTGGACACAAAGATTAAAAGGCGTGACTCAATATGGTAATGTAGACTTTGAAATGCGCCAGGTTAGCGAAACGCAAGTTGTAACCCTTGGCTTCTCGTACAGCTTTAGCAAAGGAAAAAAGATTGCACCCGTAAAAAGAACTGCAGGCAGTGCTAACGAGGAGCAAAACCGTATCGGTCAATAGGAGCATGTTGTTAATTTGTTTGTAGCCGGCATAACATCATTATTAAACATTGTTGTGTCACACACTTGTACCTCACTCTATGCTTCGACTTGGGAGGAGGAACGACGAAGCAACCCGCTTTTCTATTATCAACAGCTCTGTTCCTCGCAATGACGAATGTTGAAATGTGCGACGCAACAATGATCTATCCGTGTTCCAAATGCTTGTATGGATAGAGAAAGCAAAACCATAACACCCTTTAAATCAAAAACGCAATGGCTAATGCGCCAGTAATAAAAACGACGGGCCTCTCCTATCACTATTCGAAGGAAGCGCAAACCTTATTCGACATTAATCTACATGTTGAAAAAGGAAGCATTTACGGCTTTCTTGGTCCTAATGGATCCGGGAAAACAACCACGCTAAGTCTCCTGCTTGGCCTGCTAGGCAACCAACAAGGAGATATTGAAATCTTTGGCCAACACTTACATTCTAACAGGATTGATATTCTAAAAAAGATCGGTTCATTGGTTGAAACACCTTCCCTATATGCTCACCTTACAGCAAAGGAAAATCTCGAAATTTATCGGACGGTATACGGTGCGTCAAAAGAACGAGTGAATGAAGTTTTGAAAATTACCGGTATTGAAGGGACGGGCCAGAAGACAGTAAAAAAGTTCTCATTAGGGATGAAGCAACGGCTATCAATTGCATTGGCCCTTTTGCCTAACCCTGAACTTTTAATACTCGATGAACCTTCAAACGGTTTAGATCCTGCCGGCATTATTGAGCTTCGGGAACTAATTAAAAGATTGAACAAAGACTACGGCATGACAATACTTATCTCGAGCCACTTGTTGATTGAAGTAGAGAAAATGGTAAGTCATGTTGGAATTATTTTCAAGGGAAAAATGTTATTCCAGGGCTCTTTGGCAGAATTGCATTTATTCGAGCAAAAAGGTTCAAAGCTGTTAGTCGATACATCTGATAACGAGGCGGCGTTAAAGCTGTTGCAGGAGCATCATCCTGAATGGGTTGGTAATACACTAGCTCTCCCCTTAAAGGATAGGGAACAGATAGCATGCATAAACAGAACCCTTACCCAAAACAACCTTGATGTATATCTTCTTCACCCGAAGGAGAATAATCTCGAACAATTATTTATTGACCTTACATCAACGAAATCATGAGCCTACTGATATCACTGCGGTCTGAAGTTTTTAAAACTAAACGGACCGTCTCGCTATATTTTACTCTTGCCGCTGCGGCATTTGGTCCTCTTATGTCTATGCTGGATCTCATTTTTGATGGTGTCGATAAGGATCATCAAAAAGACATCTTCAACGAGATGTTTACAACGAAGTTTCAGATGACAAGCGCGGTGGTGCTTCCCATGTTTATAATACTTATTTGTACCCTATTGCCGCAAATCGAGTATAAAAATAACACGTGGAAGCAAGTGCTTGCTTCACCCCAACTCAAACCCAATGTATTCTTCGCAAAGTTTGTAAACATCCAGTTGCTCATATTTCTATTCATCGTCACCAACCAGTTACTCATGTTTGCAGATGCAGTTATCCTTCATTTTATGGAGCCATCGTTGCATGTATTAAATCAGCCGCTAAATGTGTCGGCAATGTTTGCTACACTCGCAAACGGTTATGTTGCTCTACTTGCTATGAGTGCTATACATTTTTGGTTAGGAATACGATATAAAAACTTCATTATTCCTGTAGCCATTGGTATAGCCTTTTGGTTCATTGGCTCCATCTTAGTGATGCAAACTAAGCTCCTCTTCACTGAATACTTCCCGTATAGCTTTCACATGTTTGTCAGCTTTAAGGAATTCCAGCTAAAGCATCTTAACACCATCCGCTTTACCTCCGTTGCTTACACACTTTTGTTTCTCTTCATTGGCTTTAGGGATTTCCGGAAAAAGAGCATGAATTGATTGAAAGTGGTTTATTAAGGAACGGAATATGGAATTCTTCTAACCAGGCATCTTAGAAGAAACCTTACACTATGGCAGATATTTCTTCCGGCGAAAGCCACAAAAAACAAACGGCTGGTACTCCTAAAACAAAAAAGTTATCAACGAGAGTCGACCTTACTCCAATGGTAGATCTCGGGTTCCTTTTAATTACCTTTTTTATATTTACTACGACTATGAGTCAGCCAACTACTATGAGACTAGTGTTGCCTGATGATACAGGTGAAGCAATGCCTACTAAAGAAAGCGGAGCATTGACTTTACTACCCTCTTCTAATGGGTCTGTATATTTTTACGAAGGAGCCTTGGAGAAGGGCAAGTTCAAGGTATCCAACCTTGAAGAAATACGTAATCTCATCCTCATCAAAAAGAGGAGAACTTCGGAAAAAGACTTTTTCGTTATCATCAAACCGGGCAATGCTTGCGTGTACCGCGATGTGGTTAATGTGCTGGACGAGATGACGATAAATGACGTAAAAAGGTATGCAATAGCAGATATATCAAACGAGGAAGAAGGGCTGATGAAGTAACAAAGTAGCTATACAAAATCATTCACTTATTATGCGTTTATGAAGTTGTTGAACTGCAGTAGTACTTTTGCCTTACTGTAATTTGAGCTTATGCACCTCTACATAAAAAACATGGTATGCAACAGATGCATACTGGTTGTAAAACAGGAATTGGAAAAACTGAATATAGAAAGTCGTACTGTTTCCTTAGGAGAAGTAGAGACCGAAAATGAATTACCTAAAGAAACAGTTGAGCAACTCGCCCACAACCTGGCTTCACTCGGTTTTGAATTGCTCGACAATAGCAAACAACAGTTAATCGAGAAGATAAAGAACATAGTAATTAACCAAGTCCATCATAGCGAGGAAGCAAGCAACCACAACTTTTCAGAAGTACTTTCCAACGCTCTTCATAAAGATTACTCTTACCTAAGCAGCCTGTTCTCAGAAGTTGAAGGAGTTACGATCGAAAAGTATATCATCAACCAAAAAATTGAGAAGGTTAAGGAGCTTATTATCTATGACGAATTGAGCTTAAGCGAAATTGCCTATAAACTTAACTATAGCAGTGTAGCCCATCTTTCCAACCAATTTAAAAAAGTAACAGGGCTAACTCCAAGCCATTTTAAAAAGGTGGGTGAACAGAAAAGAAAACCACTTGATAAAGTATGACGTCGGAATGAACTATACCCTTTCGTTCCGCAAAGAGCTTTCATATTCCATGTTCAGCGTTGAAGAACTTTTTGAAATTTTACTACTTGTTTGATTTCTAAATTGTGAAAGTACCAACGCTACACCGCAAAACAGCAATGCATCAAAGGCACTTACTACACGATTGCCACGGCCTGCATAAGGGTCCGCAATTGCATTGGGCACATGAAGTGAAATAAACCATAGGAAAAGCATAAGAGCCAGAAGTAATGCAACAGGCTTTAAATATATTTTGAACAATATTGCTATTCCCGATAGAATGAGTGCGGCGCCACCAAAATAGCTCCAGAAAGTAGGCATGCCGTACCACCTTGGCACCATAAACGATATGTCGTACGCAAAGTGATTGCATCCAAATAAGATGATTGTCGTGCAAAAAAATATCCTTCCTATCAGGGTCAGTTTTCGATCAGCAGATGTAGAAAAGTTATTCTTACCAGGTACGGAAGAGTTGTGTAAAAAAGATCCTGCAATTACAAATGCTCCACCGGTAAAAGCTAATTCTTTCAATACATCTCCCCACGACCCGAGATGGCTTAGCTTATGAGGATAAACGAAAAGAAGATACGGAATATGACTAACAATGATGAGAGCCAGAAAGTAGAAGCCAAGATACAGAGCTGTCTTTTTTCTGATATCGTCACTCACTTTAAACACTCCTGCAATGATGAGCCCTACAACAACCATGATTACTCCGGTCACTATTGGTAGCGCAGCTATTGTATGAGCCCATGTAGGAAATCCCGGTACTATTTGCGGACGAAAATCTTTGATAATAATTTGCTGTACTCCATAGGCTACGATGCCTACACTAAAAAACAAGCGGCCGGTTTTTATAAGTTTGTTCATTTCTGAAGTTTTTTATTTGCTCTGGCGTTAAGTTCATCAAAAAGGTTAAAACCTTCGATGCTAATCAACGAACAACATGTTTGTAAGAACGAACAGCAATTAATGCGGCAAAATTCTTTGCGGTCTTAAGACGCCGATTACTCAGTTTAAACGATAAAAAACTCATTTCTCTAAATCAGCATAGACTTGTTCTTTATAGCTTCTGCCAATTGGAATAAGGCGTCCCTTGATTTCAATATCGGTTGCAGAAAACGAGTCTACTTTATCTTTTGCAACAATGAAAGAACGGTGAATGCGAAGGAAATTCTTGTTCTTTAGAAGGTCTTCAGTTTGTCCCAGCTGGAATTTTGTGAGGATTGATTTTTCACTGGAAACAATTTTAATGTACTCCTTCAAACTCTCGATGTAGAGGATTTCATCAAGAAACATTTTCACCTTCTTTTTTCCAACATTAAAAAATAAGTACGCTCTCTCGCCAGCCATTTGCCCATCCGCTATTGGTTGGGAACTTTCGATTAGTTGACTTGCTTTGTTTACGGCGTTTATAAATCGTCTGAAGTCAATGGGCTTGAGCAGGTAGTCCACTACATTCATTTCGTAGCCTTGCAGCGCATATTCCTGGTACGCAGTAGTAATAATTATTCTTGGAGGATTATCGAGTGTTTTTATAAAGTCGAGACCTTTTAATTTAGGTAGGTGAATATCTAAAAAGATGAGTGTAACTTTTTCTCTTTGCAATACTTCCAGCGCAGAAATTGCATCGTGACACGTACTTACTAGTTGTAAAAACGGAACCTGGCTTATATAGTCTTCAAGTACTTCTGTTGCCAACGGTTCGTCTTCAACGATGAGGCAAGTTATTTTTTGCATAGCTTTTAAGGTTAACAGTCAATAACACAATAAAAAGGGCATCCTCATTCCGTACCTGTAGGTCATGTTCTGTGTACAACAGCTCCAATTGCCTTTTCACGTTGTGCAGACCAATAGTTGCACCTGCAGGCGTATGCTCGTTGTTTTCTTTTGTATTCTTCACGCTAAATGTAAGCATGCTGTCCTGCACTTTCATTTTGAGATCAATCATCGATGCGAACCTGCTTTCACTAGCACCGTGCTTAAATGCATTCTCAACAAACGGCAATAAAAGTAAGGGAGAGATTAATTGCTGTTCATCTGTTACATCTTTACAAAAACTCAAGGTAAGCCTGTCGTTATATCGTATTCTTTCCAAATCGATATAATCTTCAAGCATTTTAATCTCCTCAGCTAATGTGATCAGGGGTTTAGCGGCGTCATACAACATAAAGCGCAACAGCTTTGACAACTTCATTACTACCTCAGGAGTTTCATCAGACTTTTTCCTTGCAAGGGCATAAATGTTATTGAGCGTATTGAATAGAAAGTGAGGATTGGTTTGATTTCGAAGATATTTTAATTCAGTTTCCAGCTTTTCTCTAACCAGGCTTTGCTCTACTTTCTCTCTCCGCAATTGTTGCCTGATTTGTTTCAAAGCAATGGCCGCTGCCGACACAAATCCTATATCCATTAACGCAACAGGAAACGCAAGAGGATAAAAAAATGAAGTAGTAGCGCCATCCCAACCGTAAATAACAGGATTAACAAAAAAGAAGACTAGCGCTCTATAGAGCAGCAGAGTTAGCAGCAAGGCAAAAAGAGAATACATAGCTCCTTTTTTCTGAAAGCCCTCGCTAATCATTTTATTAAGTGTGGTATAAAGAATAAAATACGTGAATAGTAGTTTGGGCAAAAGCAATAAGAGACCGTTGTAAAAGGATAGTGTAAGATTTCTTTCTGTAGAGTCTTGAAGCCGGGTAGTATTTAAAAGAAAAATCAACAGAACATCCTGGAACAAATAGGCCACCCAGAAAAATATATGCAGCAAGGCTCTTCTCATATTTTTATAAAATTCATTAAAAAAAGTCAATAGTAAGAAGCATGTTGCCGACAGCATTTTTCATCCTATAAATAACCTTTTGAACCAGCTGAGTCGCAAATCTGACCAAATTCAAGCCTAGTCCTTACCTGTTCTTTTACTTAGTAACGAAACAGAGCTGAAAAACATTCAAAGCATCAAGGAACAATTGTCCTTCACCACAGTACTACAAAAGCCTAATT
>NZ_BJYT01000015.1 GCF_007991655.1 Segetibacter aerophilus | reverse complement strand
AGTCACGTTGTAAGAACGAAGCCCAGCGGCTTGAGCTTTTAATTTGGGATTACGCAACACGCATATCAAATCAACGTGTCCTTGCTCGTTTTCTTTACAACCTCATGGGAAGATCAAATAAACGAAAGAGGCCGTCATACAAAGACGGCCTCTTTCATTTATCTAATAGAAATCTATTCAATTAACGCATACCTCTCGTGTCAATCGTTCCTTTAAATTCCCTTTGAGAAAGTCTGCCATTAACGACTTCTACGGCTGGATCTGCAACTACACCCTCAGTCTCAGCACTACGAAACGTACCGGAAGAAAAGCCATTTAATATAGAAGCCAGCGCAGTCTCACTTTTATCACCCCAATCCTTATCAATTCCATCAGCAGCACGATTGGTTATTGTGAGTCCGCCGAAATAACTGCCTTCTCCATTTTTATTTACAGTACGAAAAGAGACAGGAAATATATACCACTCTCCAACGGGGATAGGGAAGAAACCAACAGGCTTACCGGTGGTATTAGATGGACCAACCAAACGAACATCCATATGAGCTTTCAAGTTATTGATAAGAAGTTCACTGGCAGAAGCGGTATTACTACTTGCAATAAAAAATATGCGGTTGAGATTTAAAGACCCCAACTTTTTGAACCTTGTTGTGTTATTATACCTTGTGTTTTTATCGTTGAATTTCTCAGTCATCATCACTTGCCCGTTATAAGCATTGTTGATTAAATAGTTGGCAAGTCTTTCCTGCACTGTCACATACCCGCCTCCATTGTAGCGAAGGTCAACCACCACCTCGTTTACGCCCTCATTACTGAAGCGACTGAAGACACGGTTAAAGTCGTTGTAAATTTTAGTGGTGTCGCCGAGGAAAGAGTTGAAAACAAGGTACCCAACTTTCTTACTGCCGGCCGTATATACAGAGTCAAGCACTACCGGGTGTTCGTTGTAAGCATTTGCACTTAATGAAACATTTACACTTGTACCATCGGGCTTTTGAAAGGTGAAAGTGCTATTGGTACTTTCATACACCCCATTTATAATTTGAGTGCCATTACCCGTAGTTATATTGGTGCTGCCGTTGATCTTCGTTATCCTCCAGCCGCGATGTACTCCTGCCCTACCCGCTGCCGATTCGGGTTCTACATGTGTTACCCGCAGGTCGCCTTCCGTTCTAAAAAACACCCTCATTCCCAGGTCTATTGTACTTTCAGCAGTTTGCTGTACATGACCCGTACTCGAATTGTCCCACTCCGTTTTTTTGATGGCGAAGCTCCACCTGTCAACAGCTGTAGTAAAGGGCGCTTCAATACTAAACGCTCTTATTGCGGTCATCGTCTCAACCGGAGTAGCAAATGACTGCGCATCGAAAGAGGAAGGAATTTGATTGTACCATAAATAAATCTCACGGCTAAACTGCAGCACAGAGTCTTTCATTTTATATTCGGCTGACGGACCAGTATTACTATTTGTAGCGGGAGTTTCGGTAGTAGCAGGTTGTTCAACAATATCTTTTTGACAAGATGAAAGAATACTTAAACCTGTAGCAAACGTTGCCACCAGAAGTATGTTTTTTGAAAGAAGGTTATGCAGCATAAATTATAAATGTGTTGCATATTACTTCAATAACCCCGAGGAAGGTTTTAAGAAAAAGTGATTTAACAATAAGATTAGAGTAGATTTTTAGGCACCCGGCAATAGCACTACTTCAAGCTTCAGTGGCGTCGCACTCTTGTACTTTCTTTCCGTTATTCTTCAACAGAAGATTTATAAACCGTGGCAGAAATAGTTCCCTGCTTGCATTTGTACGAAAAAAGATAAATCTTGTAGCTAAATAGGTGGTTTACAAGGATTAACACCTGTGCCATCCAAAATTTTCTTAAACTAATTATTTCACCAATCAAACTTACTGTTATGCCTTGGAAAGGAATTGTTGGGAAAAGCTTTTCCCTCTCAGAATTCGATAGTTATTGCCACACCATTCAATGGACGGCTTGGAGACCATCTTTTATTGTTTTGCACAACACCGCTATCCCCAACCTTGCTCAAAGAGCTAATGGTCTTACCCTCGATCACATAAAAGGGCTTGAAAAGTTCTATCGGGATGAACAAAAGTGGTTTGGCGGGCCGCATCTTTTCATTGATGACAAACAAATTTGGGCATTTACTCCTTTGAACGTTTCTGGCACCCATTCTCCTTCCTGGAATAAAGTGGCGATTGGCATTGAAATGCTGGGAGACTTCGAAAAAGAAGAGTTCAATTCAGGAAGGGGATTAAACGTGCGTAGGAATGCCGTAGCAGCAATAGCTACCCTGTCAGCAATTCTTGGACTTGCACCCGAAACAATGAAAATCCATAGAGAAGATCCACTTACAACTCACGCATGCCCCGGCAAGAATGTGCGTAAACTTGAAATAATCCAGGAAGTAACAGACCTTATGATTTCAAGACATGCCGGAGAGCATCCTATAAAACCGGTTCCTTAAATCCTCCGACTACCTGCATTTTAACAAGTGCAAAAGCTGTAGCGGCTTCCATTAAGTCTTTTCAACATACTTCTCTTTCCGCAGTTTCTGTTCTGGGGAAAGAGTTTTTTATTACTTATTGTTTCCGTTTGAAATTTTCTCGTGTTTTTCAATTTTATACTTCAAATCTTTTTACAATAGATTTTGTTCAACCGCATAATCTTGCAGCGAATTATTTTGCTTTAACTGCAGTGCTTATCTTCTAAATCGTAATTGTCCTCAAAAAGGAACAACTTGCACCTGGCTTTCGGTTTTCCCTACATTTTTAATTACCAGTACTTATGACAACGAAAATTCTTACTGCCTCGATACTCGTGTTAATGCTTTTTGCTTGCAATCAAAATGAAACTAATAAGTCAACCAAAGATTCGGCGGTTAGTAGTTCTCAAAAAGGTTCGGTAGCTAATGAACCAGACACTACGGTCGTTGCACAACCAACAGCGGACTCATCGCTATTGCTTCTGTCTGATTCCATTCTACGATTGTTTAAAAATCAAGACTTCGCGCACCTTGGTTCATACATCCATCCTCAATCGGGCATTCGTCTTTCACCTTACGGAGTGACAGATACATTAAAAGATCAGAGACTTACTGCAAAACAATTATCCACCTTAACTAGCAGCAAGAAAACAGTTAACTGGGGAATTTCAGAAGGTAGCGGCGAGCCAATTAGCTTGAATGTAAGGGAGTACTTTAAAAGGTTCGTGTATGATGTAGACTTTATAAACGCCGAAAGGAAATCAATTAATAACATTATCGGTCCAGATTCATCGTCAAGCAACATAACCTCAGTTTATCCTGGTCACAAATTTGTCCAGTTTTATTTTTCAGGCTTTAATAAGCAGTATGAAGGAATGGATTGGAAGTCATTAGTGCTTGTTTTTAAAAAAGAAAATGGGAGGCGTTACCTCGTCGCTGTTCTTCATGACCAATGGAAAGGTTGATATGATTTTCTTACCTTCCTTTTCTAAATATTAGCAATGAAAAGATTTGGTTTATTAGCAGCATTTGCGGGCGTCTTTCTTTCCTCTGTAGCTCAACAACGAATGACGCCGGAACTGCTTTGGAAGTTAGGAAGGGTTTCAGGAGTTGGCATCACGAAGGATAACACCGGGGTAGTTTTCACCGTAAGTACGCCTAATGTCGATTTAAACAAAAGCAGTAAGAAAACTTATCTCATTCCAATTATTGGCGGGTCTGCAAAAGAAATAGCTGACAGCAACGATTATGTAAAAAACGACCACATTTCTCCAAACGGAAAATACTTCATACTTGCAGATGACGTAAAAGTCAAAAACGTATTTGGGAAAGATTTCTATCCTGAGCTCTCAAAATCGAGTGCACAGATTTATGACCAGCTAAATTATCGCCACTGGGACGAATGGGAGGACGGCGCCTTCAGCCACATATTCGTACAACCTATTGGCAAGCCCGCCGAGCGTAAGGATATTATGGCAGGACAGCCTTACGACTCTCCTCAGAAACCGTATGGCGGCGATGAAGATTTCACCTGGTCTCCTGATGGAAATATTGTGTACGTAATTAAACCCAAGGAAGGAACAGCGTATGCGCTGAGCACTAACACCGACATTTTCTCTTATAATTTAACCACCGGAACAACCCTCAATCTAACGCAGGGAATGATGGGCTACGACCAGGCGCCGGCCTATTCTGCCCAGGGACAGTTGGCCTGGCTCAGCATGAAGCGTGAAGGATATGAGGCCGACAAGCAAGACATTATTGTAAACACGGGCACGGGCAAAGTAAACCTTACTCAGCATTGGGATGGTAGTGTCGATGGCTTTAAATGGAGTAGTGATGGACGTAATATCTATTTCAATGCGGCGGTTGATGGTACCCTGCAATTGTTCGTTGTTGACTATCCCGGCATGACAATGAAAGTGCCGGAAGTCAAACAAATAACTCATGGAGATTTTGATGTGAGCGCGCTGGTTGGACAAGTTGGCAACACCATGGTAGTTGCAAGAACAGACATGAACCATGCTGCTGAATTGTATACGGTCGATCTTACAACAGGTGCCTTAAAACAATTAACTCATGTAAACGACGAGGTGTATAGCAAATTAACTACAGGCAAATTTGAACGCAGATATGTTACCACTACTGACAACAAAAAGATGCTGGTTTGGATGATGTTTCCTCCGGACTTTGATCCTGCCAAAAAATACCCTGCGCTGTTGTATTGCCAGGGCGGCCCTCAGTCTCCGTTGACCCAGTTCTATTCCTTTCGTTGGAACCTTCAATTGATGGCGGCGAACGGGTACATTATAGTAGCACCAAATCGTCGGGGTATGTACGGGCACGGACAGGAATGGAACGAAGCTATCAGTAAAGATTGGGGCGGCCAGGTTATGAAAGATTACTTGTCGGCCATTGATTATGCAAGTAAAGAAGGTTATGTTGACAAGAGTCGGCTCGGTTGTGTGGGTGCAAGCTATGGCGGCTATTCTGTCTTTTATCTTGCCGGAATACACAATAATCGCTTTAAAACATTCATATCTCACGACGGCGTTTTTGACCTCAAAAGCATGAGTGGCACTACCGAAGAGTTGTGGTTTAGCAATTGGGAAAACGGGGGTTACTATTGGGATAAGGCCAACAAAGTCGCCCAAAAGACTTTCACCCAATTCAACCCTATCGACAACGTAGCGAAGTGGAACACCCCGATTTTCATCATACAGGGCGGCAAAGATTTTCGTGTACCCATCGAGCAGGGATTACAAGCGTTCCAGGCAGCACAATTAAGAGGAATTAAAAGCAAATTACTTTACCTGCCAGATGAAAACCACTGGGTGCTGAAACCCCAAAATGCGCTGGTTTGGCAGCGTGAGTTTTATAAGTGGCTCAAAGAAACTCTATAACAAAAAGACCGGAACATGATAATTGTTCCGGTCTTTTTATTAGCTGATATATTTATTTGGAAGCAAGCGGTTTATCAACATTATTCTTTAGTTGCGTCGCACTCTTGTACTGCAGTTTTTCATGGTTGCAGTTACACGATCGTTTTGCAATACAATAAACCTTCAAAATCAAGAGGAACTACTATCGAAGTTTTCAGGCAGTTTTCTTAAAAAATACAAATCAAAACCAAACATCTCTTTCTCCGAGGTATGATAGTTTTCAAAGCCATGATTCAGGTAAAAGTTCAAGGTTCTCTCTTCGGAAGTTTCAAGATAGATAGGCATATTTTCCTTATTGCTTTTGTCAATAATCTCCTTCAGCATCTTCGAACCTATCCCTTTGCCTTGCTGATTTTTGTCCACTGCTATAAACCAGATATAAATAAATTCATGGTCTTGTGGATGGAACGAGTTGATATAGTCTTCGCGGCGTAATGCTTTCGCTATACCGTCCACACCTGTCACTTGTA
This sequence comes from Segetibacter aerophilus, assembly GCF_007991655.1. Lineage (GTDB taxonomy): Bacteria > Bacteroidota > Bacteroidia > Chitinophagales > Chitinophagaceae > Segetibacter > Segetibacter aerophilus. The sequence continues at coordinate 99,189 of NZ_BJYT01000015.1, read as the reverse complement.
GAACAAAACGGGCCGTCAAGTACGCTTCTTCTAAAAAAGGTAACTTATCATCGGACATGCTGCTAATGATAACTCCATTTTCATCCTCGTTCAAATAAATTTGTTCCAGGTCTACGCAGGCGTCAAAGGAGTAATCGATTAAGTGTCTTATTCTTTGCTTTCTATCAGCGTCCTGTTTTACAATCCAGTTAACACTCTTGTTTGTGTCAATACATTCAGCTAACAGTTGTATTACTCTTTCCTTATGTATCTTACTGGCCTTGATCATAACAAGCAATTATACTATTTTATTGCAGCTAACCTTTATTTTGTTAATCAATGAATATTGGAAATACAGCTTCAATAAAAAGCACTATTGCAAAATTAATAATTCATCCTGCTTTTGCCCCAGCTCGTAGAACTTACAAGCTGCGCAATTGCTTGCCAACTTTAATCTGTCGTCGAAATCTATACCAACTGTTTTTCTCCCACCAACTTCAACTCCGTTATCTGTTTTAAAAGAGGAAGCACTTCCTCCTGCGTCTGCAAATTGTAGTTAGCAGCAGTAGATCCGTTTCCTACTTTTATTGTGTAGGCTTTGCCTTCAAGGGCTTTAAACATGTCTTCATCTGTTGTATCATCTCCTATGCAAAGAATAAATTCAGGGGTTAGTTTATTTAACACTTTGAGGGCAGTCACACCTTTATCCATTCCGGTTAATCTTACCTCCAAGACCTTGTTTCCATCCACTACTTGCACAGGGGTGTTAGTCGTTAGTTGCAACAGGTTGTTCAGGAGTTCCCGTGAGCGAATAAACCCTAGTTCGGGATGCGTGTTTCGGTAGTGCCACGACAGCGTATTTTGCTTTTCCTCCAAAAAAGAGCCGGCGCATCTCCAAACGTAACTTTCGAGCATTGGCCTTATTTCATTTTTCCAATCGGTTGAAGCTGCGCTTTGCAATTTCCACTCCCCTCCTTTGTAACGTATTACTGAACCGTGCTCTGCAATGAAGTGAAGAGGTAAATGTCCAAGCCAGTTTTGCAACGTGTCAGCATCTCTCCCACTGATGATTACAACCTCATTTTTTTCATCTGCTGCAAGTTGTTCTAAAAAAGTAAGTACCTCTTTTGTTGGCGCCGCAGCAGATGGAATTTTTCGCAATGGAACCATAGTGCCATCATAATCTAAAAGAAGACATCTCTTATTAGCATTGCTATAGTGCTGTGCAAGTTCTTCAACCTCACCCCTATCTAGTTGTTTTACTTTTAAGTGCTCCTGCTCTTTTTTAATTCTAGACAACTGCTCTAAAAAATCATTCACCCATTGAACCACATTATAATCAGACAGCCGCTTTTGCATAGCCTGCATCCGCTGCTTTTGCTCTTCCAGCGGCATGGTGAGTGCAGTGTTGATCGCGTCCGCCATTTCCTCGGCATCGGTAGGATTAACATGACAAGCTTCGTTCAGTTCGCTTGCTGCGCCGGTAAGTTCACTCAACACCAATACACCTCCGTTGTTACTGCCAGCTACGTATTCTTTGGCCACTAAATTCATCCCATCCCTGAGGGGAGTAATTAAAGCAACGTCCGCTGCCAGGTACAATCCGCACAACTCGTCGAATGGTAAATGATTGTACCGGTAGATGATTGGCTGCCATTGAATACTCGAATACTTTCCATTTATTGTACTCACCATCTCCTCGATGATGCGCTTCCTGTCCACATAGGCAGGAATGCTATCTCTTGAGGGAATGATGTTTAAAATGAAAACAATCTTTTCGCGCCACTCGGGATACTTTGCCAAAAAGTTTTCAAAGCCCTGCAGACGATAGGTCAGTCCCTTAGTATAGTCAAGTCTGTCGACTGAAAATATTATTTTTTTCCCTCCAAAGCTTTGCAGCAACTCGTCTTTGTAAGCAACTACCTCTTCCTTTTCTGAAGCCTGCTTAAACTTATCGAAATCAATACCAATTGGAAAGAGATCAGCTCTTATCAGGCGATTATGATAGGTTAAAGTGTTGTATTGATTTTCGAGGCTTAAGATCATTTTAGCAGAATTAATAAAATACTGCGCATAATCGTATGTGTGAAAGCCTACGAGATCTGCACCTAACAGACCCTCCATAATTTTTGTCTTCCATTCGCGGGGAATAAGGCGGAAGATCTCGTAAGTAGGAAATGGAATATGCAGAAAAAATCCGATGGTAGCTTCCGGGTTTGCTTGTCTAAGCATCTGCGGCAAGATCATTAACTGGTAGTCGTGAACCCAGATAACATCGTCCGGCTTCATAATTTCTATAATCCTGTCGGCAAACAACTGGTTGACCTTATAGTAGGCTTCAAATTCCTGCTTTTTATATTCTGTCATCGAAGGAAAGTAGTGAAACAGTGGCCAGATGGTAGAATTTGAAAACCCGTTATAATAATCTGAATAAACCTCTTTTTCTATAAAAATTGGCTCAATAGAAAAATCTGCCCCTTGCAAACTTTCCTTATTCTCCTTCCAATCGTCTTCCGAGAAGTCGCAGCTTCCTACCCATATCTTCTCATCGAAATCGTTTTGTTTGTTTCCGGTTTGTTCAAAATAACCTTTTAAAGCTGACACCAACCCTCCAGAACTTTGCCTTATCTGTACCTTATCTCCACTGGTATCTAAAGAAAATGGTAACCTATTTGAAATAATTACTAATCTGCTCATACAACTCCGTATTGAATATTTTACGAGAAAAGGGTTCAAAAATTAAGCCACCGGAATACAGAATTAGGGCAAGAAAACGTTTGTGCCAATTGAAATACAGCGAAGAAAACATACAAAAAAAGTTTCTCTGGTTGTAGCTCAAGAGCCGGTGTTAGGTGCAAACTTTTGCGCCGAGAACTATCGCCTATTACCAGATCGCTGTACAAGTGTGCGACGCAACGATAATTCTTTAGTGACTAATGCCGGCTACAGAAAATACTTTGCTGGTACCAATCAAGGGACGTGGTAAAACGAAGGCTTTGGAAAATGCGTAAGTAATTAAAAGCACGGCTAAAACCATTAACGCGAAGGTTTGGCGTTTTTTGAAGGGTTTTTGGCGAAAGAACTTTATTTTTTATTAGACATAATTAGTGAAATTCGCACACTATTTAAGTGAATGACAGTATGGTAAATAAAAGATTGCACGTTTGGCTTCCGTTATTATTTTCGATAATTATGGTGATTGGGATGGTGGTTGGGTACAAACTGCACGAAAATTCAGGCGTAAAGAATTTCTTCACTATCAGCAATAAAAGTCCAATGCAGGAAGTACTGGACCTGATTAGGTTAAGGTACGTTGACAAAGTGCCCGTTGACTCTATTGGTGATCGGGCGATTAACAATCTTCTTCATCAACTTGACCCTCATTCTGTATTTATTCCAGCAAGCGACATCGAATACGTAAACGATGATTTAAGAGGCAACTTCAGCGGTATCGGCATAGAATTTCAACTTTTTTCAGATACGGTAAATGTTATAAACGTGCTTCCGGGAGGACCTTCTGCAAAAGCCGGATTGATGGTCGGTGACAAGTTTATAAAAGTTAACGACAGCATTAATATTGCGGGCAAACACTTGCAGGCGGATGACATAAGGAAATTATTACGTGGTGAAAGCGGAAGCCCGGTGAAATTGACAGTGCTACGAAATCGCCAGCTTGTACCGGTTACAGTTAACCGTGGTACCATTGCTGTTCCCTCGGTAGATGCGGCATACATGATTACTCCTAACACAGGTTTTATACACATCAACAAATTTGCTGAAACTACTTACCCCGAGTTTATGCAGGCGCTTGAAAAGTTAAAGGCGCAACAAATGCAAAAGCTAATACTTGATCTTCGTGGAAACGGTGGCGGCCTGCTTAGCCAGGCAGTAAACATAGCAGACGAATTTTTAGACGAAGACAAATTGATCGTTTATACCCAGGGAAGTCATGTTCCTAAAAACGAATACAGGTGCAAGAGACCGGGTTTGTTTGAAAAAGGTGAATTGGTATTATTGGTGGATGAAGGTTCTGCAAGCGCTAGCGAAGTATTAGCCGGGGCATTGCAGGATTGGGACAGGGCAACCATAGTTGGCCGACGAAGTTTCGGAAAGGGGCTGGTGCAAGAGCAATTTGAGCTGAGCGACGGATCCGCCCTTCGTCTAACTGTAGCTCGTTATTATTCGCCTCTCGGAAGAAATATTCAAAAGTCTTACAAGGAAGGGTATGATAAATATGAAGAAGAGGTTACCCAGCGTTTTCACAATGGGGAGGTTCTAAAAGGCGATACGACAAAACGATTAGGTCCGGCATTTAAAACTCCAAAAGGGAGAATCGTATATGGTGGCGGAGCCATTACCCCAGACATTTATGTGCCTTTTGACACAGCAAGCATGGGTAAAGAAATAATGAAGCTGTACCTGAAAGGAACGCTAAGCAACTTTATTTATACTTATTTTATAGAGCATAAAAAGGAGTTCGAACAATATAAAAAGACCTCGGACCTTGCAGGTTTCAAGGCAGGCGAAGTTGAGTGGAACGCGCTGAAGACTTTTGCTATGAAAGACTCGGTTGATCTTACTAAGGTCGCCCCTAAAGACAAAGCCTATATTATTAAAAGAATTCCTGCCCTTATTGCCCGCCAGATGTGGAGGTATGAAGGATATTACGAGGTAATGAACCAATCAGACGATTTTGTGCAGAAGGCACTAAGTGTGCTGAAATAAAAGTGTTTTCCCTCTCCTTTTTTCACACCTAGGCGTTGCCTGGGAAGATTTACCCGAGAAGCATGAGATTTATTTCGACAGGTTAGGCCTCTTTAGTTTCAATACAATACGATGTTATACTTGCGATCTTACTATTGTCGAAACGGTATACGTCACAATAGGCGATTTCGCTGGGCTTTCCGTCTGGACCAACAAAACGGCAATTTCCTTCAATTGCAATTTGGTTGTTTTCAAAAATTGTATTGGAATTAATCAAAGTATCAGAACCAATTTCTGCACTCATTTTATCGCAATAAGCTATCACATCCTCTTTTCCTCGCACAGTTGTATTTCCTATTATTTTCCACTCGATATTTTCTGCAAAGTAGTCGTAGCAGAATGAGAAGTTTCCTTTGGAAAATCGTTCGCCAATTTCTTTGTTTGATGGTTGCATGTCTTAAAGATTTTAGACATTAAAAATAGATCGACTTTTTATTTTCGATGGTGGCTGAAAGAGACAATTAAGAGGCTGATTCTACCTTTTCTGTAATTAGTATTTCATCACCTGCCCAGTAGCACGAAGGCAATAAAGCCAATGAAGATTTTTAATTTGTTTTCCCAACACGCTTAGCTTCAATTGATGGAAGGTCTTTTTTGTATTGTTCAACGTCCCATTTTATTTGCCATTGTCTTACATAATCAGCCAATGGTTGAAGCCCAACTTCAGCTCGTCTTTTATCAACATTGTCAGGGTCTTCGAGTGGTAAGACGTAATAAGTTTTAGTTGCAGCATCACCTCCAATCTGGCTACCATATAGCTGTCTTCTTCCCTGGCTTAATGCAACCCTGTCCTCAAGTAGTGCAAGACTGCTTCCACGTGCTTTGCCTTTTTTTACGGCATCTCGCATCATCGGCAGATACTTTTCCTGCGTTGCCCTATCTGAATGCTGAATAACAAGAAACAGCGTTGTATTTCCTTGCTCCCCTACAACATCTGCTCCCAGCCAACCGTGCTTGTCAAGAATGTTTTTTACTTTAATCAAGTTGATAGAATCCTTCTCATTAATAATTTTCCAATGCGCTGTCATTTCCTTTGACTCCCAACCATATTTTTTTTCAATTGAATCTATCTGCTGCCTGTACTTCTGGTCCTCAATATAAATACTGTCGAGCTGCGCAACCAGTGGCTTGTTTAAATTGGCTTCTGCCTTGTCTTTGTTTTGTTTTATGCGTGCGATCAGTTGTGCCCAGCGCTTATCCTTATGCAAAGAATTAAGGTCAGGATCAGAAGTGATATGGGCGTAATTCGTATAATTCTGTTTCTCAACAATATTATTAAGCTGATAAAAAGCGCTGTCAGCAACTCCCGCCAAAGCCCAGGAGCAGGCAGCGTTGTACCTGTCCTTTTGGGAACCCTTCCAACCAATTGCTCTAAAGGCTTGCGAGAATGTAGTAGCAGCGTTTTTATAGTCCTTCAAGTAGTACAGAGAATCGGCTTTTTTAGCAAACTTTCCGTATTCATCAAAATTATTCTGCGCAAAAATTACAGGTGTTGAAATAAAAAGCACCAGAAATATTATGGATTGTTTCATAATTGGCTGTTTGAGAATGTGTGGATTTTGAAGACTGCTTTTAAGATGGAGAAATTTTTTTGTTAATCCGCTACATCATATTGGCCTTAAATACCCTCATAAAATTTCCACCTAAAATCTTCTTGATGTCTTTTTTACTATAGCCTCTCGCAAGCAACTCCTTTGTGATCAGGGGATAGCTCGTGACGTCATCCAACTGTTGGGGAGCAGAATTAATGCCATCAAAGTCAGAACCGAGGCTAACATGATCTGGTCCTACCAATTTGACAATGTAATTAAGATGATCTAAGAGTAGCGACAATGGAGGACGCATTTGCTGCACCTCATTTGCATATTTTTCAGACAAAACATTATCGGCAAAGAATGGCTCCGGGTTTAACCTCAACAGCGAATCCCTTTCGGCTTTATGTTTTGTGCTAAAAGCTATAAAACTTTTCATGTAGTTACTGTCAAGAAAACCGGAAAAGAAATTTAGATGTATAACGCCTCCATTTTTAGCCACAGCTTTTATCTGGTCATCTTTTACATTCCTAAAAACGGGGGCTAAACTATACACACTGCTGTGAGACAAGATTACGGGCTTCGTGGTAGTATTAATTGCATCCCAAAAAGTACGTTCCCCGACATGTGAAAGGTCTACTATCATTCCAAGTTTGTTCATATGCTGTACCACTTCTTTCCCGAATGCACTTAAACCTTTTGGTTGGTGTAACGATGTATCGTTCGTTTCTTCCATCGCGGAAGTAGCCCAGGGAGTAGAGTTGTTCCAGGTAAGTGTCATATAACGAACGCCACGGCCAAACAAAGTATCTAGCTTGCTAAGGCTATTTTCTATCATGTGCCCGCCCTCAACTCCAATCAAAGCAGCAAGTTTGTTTTGTGATACTGCAGCGCTCAGTTCGTTAGGATTTCTTACCAGCATTATCTTGCTTGGGTTCCTGGCAATCCATGCATCAAGTGTATCTATCTGTTGATTAGCATACGCAAAAGGATTTTTCTTAAGACCATCACACCAAACGGAAAAAATTTGAACGTCAACTCCGCCTTGTCTCAGGCGCTGCAAATCACTGTGCGTTTTGCCCTTTAAATCGTTGTCAAAGCTTACATGCTTTTCAAATGCTGCAGTGAGGATGTCGTTGTGAGTATCTACAACGATCGCTTCACTATGTACTTTTTTATATTCCTGGGCTGAAGATGGAAGTGTCAAATAAGTTAGGGCGACGATGATAAAAAAGTACTTCATAAATGTCTCTTTGTTTCGGGGAAATGTTTCTCAAGAATTGCCGCAAAAAGCATCACAAGTGTTTGGAAGATACCAAATTTTCTTTTGTTTATAATTAACACTGATCCCTCTATGTGTGTTTAAACTTAGAATACTAGTCTATGTCTACTTATTGCAATAAACAAAAAAACACATGAAAAAGATCATACTAGGCTTGATCGCGGTTGCGTTAACCTTCTCAGCAATGGCGCAAAAAAATGGCAATTCAAACAAGAATGAAAACCAGCGCAAAGAGTTCAAAAACAAGCATTTCAAACACGGTGAAAATTTGGACAAGCTGAATTTGACGGATGCCCAAAAGGCACAGATGAAGACCATCAATGAGAATTTCAGGCAACAAATGCAGGATTTGAAAAAACAAGGAAACATTGCAGTAGATCAACAAAAGCAGCGGCGCGAGGCAATTGCAAAAGACCATAGAGAAAAAATAGCAGCTATATTAACTCCGGAACAAAAAGAGCAGTTTTCTAAATATGCCAAAGATTTTAAGGAAGGCAGAAAAGAAGGTGGACGAGAAAATAAGTTTAACGACATAACAAAAGATCTAAATCTTACTCCTGACCAATCTGCAAAAATAAGCTCTATCAATTCAAGCTTTAAAACCAGCCTTGAAAACATAAAGCAAAACGCTTCAGTAAGCGAGGATGAAAAGAAAGAGCAAATGAAAAAATTAATGAAACAACATAGATCTGACATGGAAGCATTGCTTACCAATGATCAAAAAGAACAGCTTAAGAGCCGCCAGAAAAACCGCCCTAATCGTTCTGCTGTTAAATAATTAAGAAAAAGTTGCAGTTCGATCGCCCACACTTAAGCAGGCCAATTGGTCTGCTTTTTTAATTCTACCTTTACCAGGTATCAATATTTACTGTTGTAAAACAGCAAGCGTTTAAAATAAGCACACATGCCCGCACGCTCAGACAACTTCCAAAAGTTTGTAAAACAAAAGAAAGGAAGCGCGATTAAAGAAGAAATTAAGCAGCAAAAAAGAAAAGAGAAAAAAGAAAAAGCTGCAGCAATAGAAGCACACTTTGAAAGAAAAAGAGCAGAAAGACAGCAAAGACAACAAACTCCTCCTCCTCCTTCTGCTCCGTCTAAAACAGGACGACCTAATAAATACCCCAAGAAAGAAGTTGAAGGTACCGTTACAAAACCAGTAGCTGATGCTCCGGAAACCGCAACACCTTCAGCAGCAAAAGTTTTAACCGGCAAAAAAGCACCAGCGAAAACAGTTGCCACGAAAGGGCAATTTGAGAGAGGTGCAACAGACGTAATGCCTTTGAATAAATACATTGCCCACGGCGGCATGTGCTCAAGGCGCGATGCGGCTATTTGGGTTAAAGAAGGCAAGGTTACCGTAAATGGTGAGCCCGCAACCGATCCGGGAATGAAGGTTGCGCCGACAGATATTATAAAGGTTGGAAATAAGAAAGTCACGCCAAGTAAGAACTTTGTTTACATATTACTAAACAAGCCCAAAGATTACATTACAACTTCCGAAGACCCTCAAGGACGCAAGACGGTGCTCGACCTTGTTCGCACTGCAACTGACGAACGCGTATATCCTGTTGGCCGGTTAGACCGCAATACTTCCGGGGTTTTGTTACTTACAAACGACGGAGATCTCGCCCAGAAGTTGTCGCATCCCAAGCATGAAATCAAAAAGGTGTACGAAGTAAGGCTCGACCGGGCTTTAACTAAAAATGACATGGATAAGATCGCTTCAGGCATCACACTCGAGGACGGCTTTGTCGCTCCCGATGTCATCGCGTACGCCGATCCAAAAGATAAAAGCATCATTGGTGTTGAGATCCATAGTGGTCGTAACCGTATCGTTCGCCGTATTTTCGAACACCTGAAGTATGATGTAAAAGCCCTGGACCGCGTAATGTTTGCAGGCCTCACTAAGAAGGATGTACAACGGGGGCGATGGCGTTTGCTAAAAGAAAAAGAAATCCGCCTCCTTAAGTTTATGAATCAGTCTTTCGTAAAAATTAAGGAATAACAGAACAATTATTATCCTTTTTTCACGAGCGTCAGGTTTCCAATTCATCGTCGTTGCGTCGCACACTTGTACAGCAACATTCTAATACAACTTTTTACTTTTCATGAAATTCGACATCATTTTTCAAAACGAACAATTTATTGCTATAAACAAACCTGCCGGTCTTTTATCCATTCCTGACCGGTTTGGAAAAGACCCTTCGGCTAAAAGTATTTTGCAGGAACAGTTTGGTAAGATCTACACCATTCATCGGCTTGACAAAGACACAAGCGGCCTAATCATTTTTGCTAAAGATGAAGCAACTCATAAAGACCTGTCGCAGAAATTCGAAGGGCGTGAAGTTGAAAAATTTTATGTGGGCTTGGTTAATGGAACGCTGATGAATAGGGAGGGAACCATTGATGTTCCTATAATGGAACACCCTGGTAAAACCACTTTAATGATGGCTAATAAAAAAGGCCGCCCTTCTGTTACCGATTACAAAGTGCTTGAAGAGTTCGGGCTGTACTCATGGGTTCAGTTCCAAATCCATACTGGCCGCACGCATCAAATCAGGGTACATTCAAAGTATGTAGGCAATCCTGTTGTTTGCGACGAGCTTTACGGAGATGGACAGCCTATTTTGCTTTCATCAATTAAACGAAAGTTCAAACTAAGCAAAGACGAATGGGAAGAAAGGCCATTGTTGAACAGGCTTGGTTTGCACTCCTTACAACTAAAATTTACAGATGCCGAAGGCACAAAACACGAGCTGGAAGCACCTTTATCAAAAGATTTGAAAGCCCTGCTCCAGCAGTTGAGGAAAAATGTAAGAACTACGATTTAAAAGATTTGACGGTTCAGAACGAAATAAAAAAGGATTATGATGAATATTGTTTCTCATCATAATCCTTTTAAACTTATAAATCCCGGTTCTACTTATTTGGTTGAGGAGTATATCTCAGGTACGGTTTTACAACATTCACTCCCTTAGGAAATTTCTTTATGGCGTCTTCAGTACTAATTGCAGGCACCACAATTACATCCTGGCCTTCTTCCCAGTTAGCAGGAGTTGCAACGCTGTAGTTAGCCGTCAATTGGAGGCTATCGATAACACGGATAACTTCAAAAAAGTTACGACCTGTACTCGCAGGATAAGTTATTGACAGCTTCAGTTTTTTGTCTGGTCCTATTATAAAAAGCGAACGCACCGTTGCAGTTGCAGAAGCATTCGGATGGATCATATCATATAAAGTGGCCACTTTTCTGTCTTCGTCGGCAATGATGGGGAATTGAACATCGCAATTCTGGGTTTCATTAATGTCGTTTACCCACCCGTGGTGTTTATCAACAGGGTCAACACTTACCGCAAGCACCTTTACATTTCTTTTTGCAAATTCGTCTTGCAGAAGGGCGGTTCTGCCTAATTCAGTTGTACAAACCGGGGTATAGTCAGCAGGGTGAGAAAATAAAACACCCCAGCTATCACCCAGGTATTCATAAAAGTCTAACTGACCAATAGTTGTAGTAGCTTGAAAATTTGGAACTTCATCTCCTAAGTGTAAACTCATAGTAAAAAGATTTTTTGTTTAAGGTGAACGAAGGTAAGGAATATCCCACTAAATTAATAGAGTAAGGATTTTCGAACCAGATTTTTTACTGGAAGTTCGATGGATAAAAGCAGGAATTTTTGCAAGGAAATACTTGTTATACATGAAAGAGGATCGCCGTACCGCCTCGAAATTGGCATATGAAATAATTAGTACGACGGAAATATTTAAACCGTTCTGGCCTTCTTCAAAGCCGTTTTTCCAAACTTATTTTTTACATCGTCAATGGCTTTATACAAATCATTCTTCTTTCCGATATCATCAAACAAGTTTGCCTGCACGGCAAAGTTGGTAAGTTCCGTTAGTCGTACGCCAAGGAGTCTCACCGGTGCACCAGCTTTGTATAATTTTGTAAAAAGATCTTTCGCAATGTGGATCAACTCGTCGTCTCTGTTTGTGTAGTCAATTGCTACCTGCCTGTTGAAAGTACTGAAATCGCTATAACGTATTTTAACAGCGATACAGCCTGCTAATTTTTCATCTTGCCGAAGTTCGTAGGCTACCCGTTCGGTCATTCTCACCAGCTCTTTTAGCAAAAAAGAAATATCAGCACTATTTTCATGAAAAGTATTTTCAGTAGAAATCGATTTTGCTTCATGATAAGCTGATACTTGTCCTGTGTGAATGCCCTGGGATTTATTCCACAACTCGAGGCCGTATCCACCTAATTTACGTTCCAACTCTTTCACATCGTAATTGCTAATGTCTTGGATTGTCTGGATACCCATTGCCAGCAAGGTTTGGTACATGTGTGCTCCGACGCCCGGTATTTTATTCACCTTTAACTGACCTAAAAATTGTTTTTCAAAGCCTGGAGCCACTTGTATATAACCATTAGGTTTGGCCTCATCCGTAGCAATTTTTGCCACCAGCTTATTGCTGGCTAAAGCAAAAGAAATGGGCAAACCTGTTTTATCAATAATTTCCTGACGCAAATCAATTGTCCATTTGAATGGATCAAAGTATTTATCCATCCCTGTAAGGTCAATGTAAAATTCGTCGATTGAAGCCTTCTCAAATAAAGGCGCTTTTGCAGCAATAATTTCTGTTACAATTCTTGAGTACTTACTGTAGTCTCCCCTGCTGCCACCAACGACAGTTGCGTGTGGACAAAGCTTTAGGGCCTTCTTCATTGGCATTGCGCTGTGTACTCCAAACTTTCGAGCCTCATAACTGCAGGCTGTTACAACACCACGTTCACTGTGACCGCCAACCAATACAGCTTTGCCTTTTAAGGAAGGATCTTTCAAAACCTCCACAGAAACAAAAAAGCTGTCGAGATCGAAGTGAGCAATATAGCGTTGCTGGTTTTGCATCTGAAATACTAAGGTAGAAAAGAGAAATGTAAATGCTGACTGTCGAGTCGATATATTCCTAACCGATTAGTAAGGTTTGAAACTACCGGACGATTAACTTCTTTTTCAAAAATGGCTTTTCAACAAATATCCATGAAAGAAAGCCCAGAACTGTAGCAAACAAAGCCGAGATGGCAACATGAAGCCAGGCATTCATAGAATAACCGAAATAAGAAACAACAATTTGCTGAATTGGAAAAGCGCAGAGGTAAACACCATACGAAACATCAAACCCTTTCAGATTAATCACGGCTTTAGAGGTACCGATAATAATAAAGCAATAAGCGAAAAAAATGGAAATGGTGATTGCTTCTAAAAAGGTATAGACAGTTATTAGAGCAATAGCCATCAGGATGTTTGCATAAAACCATTTGAATCGGATGTTATCTTTAAAAATAAAGAAAAGTGAACCGAGATAAAAGTAAGTACCAAAGGTAAAAATGGCATACAGATCGAGGGCTTTTACATGCATATTGTTTAATACGGTCATGTATATCCGCAAGGCTTCAAATAAAACAAAGCATGATAAGTATAGCCATTTTTTGATGACAATTAAATATGCACTAAAACACAAAACGAGGTAAAACTCTACCTCTATTAAAATTGTCCAAAGCGAGGCATTGACAGTATGATCTTTTAAATTGCCAAAAACCCCGGGAAGATAAAACTGGTTCGTAATGAGCGTAGAATTTTTAAGAAGATAAGTCCATGTTTCCTTTGCGGAAAAGTAATCACCGATTGAAAGACTAGTTAAAAGGCAGCCGCCGATAACGCAAACAAGGTTGGCAACAATAAGCGCAGGAATTATTCTTAAAAGGCGTTTCCAGAGGTATTGCTTGAGAGAGTCGGAAGCAAATAAACTTTGTGTCACAAGGAAACCGCTAATGGTAAAAAAGATAGACAAGCCTACGCCACTGAAAATAATATTTTTACCGTTATACCAGAGCGCCGGCTGCTTGTCCGGTATTTGAAGAACAGCAAAAGAGTGTGAAATAAGTACAAAGTAAGCCGCGAGCAATCTTAAGAGGCCGAAGTTATTTTTGTCATTTCCTATATTTTTAAAATCGGTTGTTCTCAAATTTTTCGTGTTAGCTGTGGGTTTTCTTCCTCCTAATTCAAAATAATGCAGTTAAAATTATCAGTTCTTTTAATAGCTTTAGTTGTAAAAAAATATCGGGCTTGCAAAACGTTGATCCTTTAGAACAACTTAAGTCTGTTGTATTTAATGTTCACAGTCTTACTATTGAAGAGTGGGAGAGCTTTGCATCTATTTGGCAACCTTTTGCCGCCAAGCGTAAAACAATACTAACGGCAGCAGGTGAGACTGAAAAGTATTTATACTTTGTTACAGAAGGTGTCCAGCGGGCATTTTACCTGAGAGAAAATTCAGATAAAGATGCAACACTTGTTTTTTCTTATACAGGCTCTTTCTCAGGCGTTCTTGATAGTTTTTTGCTTCAACAACCTTCGCGTTATTTTTTAGAAACCCTTACCGCCAGCTTATTTATTAGAACAACTTTTGTACAGATAAACGAGCTGATGAAGCAATACCACAACATTGAAACCTTTGTTAGAAAGTCACTCGCATTTACCATTGCCGGGGTATTGGAGAGGCAAATAGAATTGCAAAGTTTTACGGCAGAAGAAAAATTCCGGGTACTCCTTTCACGAAGCCCACATGTCCTTAGCATGATACCGCACAAATATCTTGCATCTTATTTGGGGTTGGACGCCACAACATTTAGTAAGCTGTTAGGCAGCGTGAGGATATAGAACCTGACTTACCGGATCGGAAGGGTTATGTCGAATGATTTTAAATAGATTAAGTTAAATGGTAGAAAATCTTGGTGCAGACAAAGATTTCTTGTTTTTCTTTTTGCAAGCTTTGTCTAAAATTTAAAACAATGCAACCATACAACACGACAAAATTGATTGATGAACTAGAGCAACAAACCGAAAGCTTTCTGCAAAAGGCTGTTTCAGACTGGCAGATGACTTCACCTGCAAGATTGTTAAAACAACCAGCAGAAAATAAATGGAGCCTTGCTCAATGCCTTGAACACTTGAATAGCTATGGTCATTATTATTTACCTGCAATCGAAAAGGCAATCAAAACAGCCAAACAAAATAATTGGCCTTCAAAAGAAATTTTTAAGCCGGGGCGATTTGGAGATTATTTTACAAAGTTGATGATGCCTGACATTCAGCAAAAGAAGATGAAAAAAATGTCAGCCCCTAAAAATCACACTCCTACAGCAGCTTTAGACAGCGGCAAGGTACTAAGCGAATTTATCAGCCAACAGGAGAAAATACTCGTCTTATTGCAAGAAGCCAGGAAGGTAGATATTGAAAAAGCCAAGGTACCTGTTTCAATTGCAAAGTTTATCAGATTGAAGTTGGGAGATACTTTTCGGTTCATCATCATGCACAACTACCGTCATGTATTACAGGCAGAAAGAGCATTGCAAAAGGCGTGCATAGAGGGGGCAGAAATAGGTGAAACGACAGCGCTTGCTTCATTTTAGGGGTTAGTATAAATATCAAGAAGCCCTTCAGGCAAGTCAACATATACGCGTTTACTTTTCTTATCAATTTTCTCAAGGCTTTCTTCGTGAATTGGAATAAGTGCCTCAATGCCTTGATATATTATTTTACATAAAACCTGCATCGGCTGCTCTATCACCTCAACGATCTCACCTATTTCCGCGCCTTCATTGACCATCATAAAGCCAAGGAGAGAAATAGGTGAAGACTTGGCGGCAAACTTATCGAAGTCTGCTTTAAGTAGCCAAACCTCTTTTTGGTTTAACCTTCGCGCACTTTCTTTTGTATTAAATCCTTCCAGCTTTATATAAACTTCTTCCTGATTTTTTGCAGTAGTGCCTTCAATAAAATAAGGCAGAAACGAATCTTTTCTTTCTTCTATAAAAATGGTCTGTAAACCTTTTAGATCAGTCTTTTTCCCAAGAGCATGTTGTAATACCACTTCGCCGGTCAAGCCGTGGCTTGCTACTATTTTTCCAATGCTGAAATAATCTTTCATAAAGAAGGGTTTAAGAAAAAAGGTTTTTCGTTTAGGGTTTAAGGATTAAGGTTGGATGTCTTCTTGAGAAAACTGTATTGCTACTTTAAAGTTGAACAAAGGTTTGCTGATGAACGAAATGCGACGCAACCATGATGCTGTAGGAACTAATGCCTGTATCATAAAAAAAGTCCCTAACAAGGTTAGGGACTCAAAGAATTGTATTACAACCTTTTCAAATTAAGCTGGTGTATTACCTTCAGCAGGCGCATCGCTACTTCTTTCAACTCGTCTTACTACCGGAGGATTTCTTCTGGCTCTCTGGTTTCTACGGTTTTCTTCAGTACGCTTTTTAACCTGGGCTTCGTGTTCAGAATGCCAAACCTGGAATTTTTCCATAGCTGTAGCATCATCAAACAAACCTAATCCAACACCACGCAAAAGGTGTTTCAGGTACAACACTCCCTTGAAAGAGAGAATTCTACGAACTGTGTCAGTTGGTTGAGCACCTTTGTGCAACCAATCTAATGCTTTCTGGCGGTCTAACTGCACGGTTGCTGGTACAGTTAAAGGGTTGTAAGTTCCAATTTTCTGGATAAATTTTCCATCTCTTGGTGCACGGGCGTCAGCTACTACTATAAAGTAGAAAGGACGTTTCTTACTTCCGTGTCTTTGCAGTCTCATTTTTACTGGCATCTTAAATAGAAATTTAAATGCGTTAAATAAAATTATTTACGGATGGCAAAGCTAACCCATAGTGCTTAAAGTACCAAAGGAAAATGTAAATGAAATATTGTAAAAAAGACAAGTTTTACCTGTTTTGAGAAATGAGGCAATATTTAGTCAAAACCGGAGAATAGCGTTTAGCACAGTTTTAGTAATAAAAAGGAAATAAAGGATAATACTTTTAATTATAATATTTATGACAGCTACAAATAAATCAATTATATACTTTTCGCTAGGCCTTATAACCGGCATTTTTGTTATTTCTCAATTGGCTTTTAGGGAAAATAATAAAAAAGAAAAAGATAAGAAGCAGCCTACCACTCAAAATGCACCTCAGATTTTTTTACCTCAATTGCCAGCAGAAATCTCTTTTGCAGGTGAAAAAGTACCATTAGATCGCTGGGAAGTGCGTGAGGCATTTGACAGAGAACTCCTGTATAATTACAATTCTCCAGGACATATCAGTTACTTATTGAAGTTGTCTAAACGGTTCTTTCCTGCAATCGAACAAAGACTTAAAGAAAACGGAGTTCCTGACGATTTTAAATATCTCTGTGTTGCAGAAGGAAATCTTCAAAATCTTTCTTCCAAAGTTGGCGCAACAGGGTTCTGGCAGTTTATGAGTTACACAGGCCCGGGCTACAATCTTGAAATAAATGATAATGTAGACGAACGGTTTGATGTGATGAAGTCAACCGACGCAGCATGCAAATACTTAAAGCAAGCCTATGCAAAATTTGGCAATTGGACGGTAGCAGCAGCATCGTACAATTGTGGAATGGGAAGAGTAAATGACTTATCAACTTTTCAACAAACAAAATATTACTACGACTTGCAGCTGCCTGAAGAAACAAATAAATACATTTTTAGAATTTTGACTTTTAAGTACCTGATGGGTAACTCGAAAGAAATGGGATACATGGTGGACGACGAGAATGGCTACAAACCGTTTGAGGCACGTTCGGTAACGGTTTCATCGTCTATTCCTAATCTTGCTCAATGGGCATTGCAAAACGGAACAAATTACAAGATGCTAAAAATCTTAAATCCGTGGATGCGTGACAGATCTTTAAAGGTTAATCCGGGTAAAAGCTATGAAGTTAGATTACCAAGGAAGTAAATAATCGTCGAAGGTCCTCGCATGCAAACCATAACCTTAAGCTTTTACATGCCAGAAATTAAAGAGCCAATCAGTTTATTACAGATTGGCTCTTTAATTTAAATATAATTAGATTCAGTAATTCTTTTTCTACCTCCTCATACCAGGCATTTTACCCATACCCATCGGCATCTTATTCATCATCTTCATCATGTCTCTCATTTGGTCAAATTGCTTCATAAAAGCGTTAACCTCGGTCATGTCTTTGCCCGAACCTTTTGCAATACGAAGTTTACGGCTCTGATTGATTTCATCGGGGTTACTTCTCTCAAATGGAGTCATGCTCTTAATAATTGCTTCAATTCCTTTAAAAGCGTCATCACTGATGTCTACGTCTTTGATCGCTTTTCCAACGCCCGGTATCATAGCCATCAAATCTTTCAAGTTACCCATTTTTTTGATTTGCTGTAGCTGATCCAGAAAATCCTGGAAGTCAAATTGATTTTTACGGATCTTTTTTTCCAGCCTTTTAGCTTCAACTTCATCATATTGGGCCTGCGCTTTCTCCACCAATGTTGTAATATCGCCCATGCCCAGGATACGCTGCGCCATACGCTCGGGATAGAAAACATCAAGCGTATCCAGCTTCTCACCGCTGCTTACAAACTTTATTGGTTTCTCTACTGTATACTTAATAGAAAGGGCGGCGCCACCTCTTGTGTCTCCATCTAATTTTGTAAGAACGACACCACTAAAATCGAGTCTTTCGTTGAATGCTTTGGCTGTATTTACTGCATCCTGGCCAGTCATACTATCAACAACGAATAAAATCTCGTGCGGATTTACAGCACTTTTAATATTTGCCACCTCTGTCATCATTACTTCATCCACAGCTAAACGACCTGCGGTATCAATAATAACAACATTCTTATTTTTAGCCCGCGCTTCTTTAATCGCGTTTTGGGCAATCTCTACTGCATTTTTGTTTTCTCTTTCACTGTACACCTCCACTCCTACTTGTCCTCCTAAAACCATCAGCTGATCGATGGCAGCAGGGCGGTAAATATCAGCAGCAACGAGTAGTGGACTTTTGCCTTTACTTTTCAGGTAATTAGCAAGCTTACCGCTAAATGTTGTTTTACCACTACCCTGTAAACCTGCAATTAAAATCACCGCAGGATTGCCTGTTATATTAAATGAACTTTCTGTACCACCCATTAAATTAGCCAGTTCGTCCTTTACAATCTTCGTCATCAGTTGACCAGGACTAACAGCGTTTATAACCTTTGTTCCCAGGGCAATATCCTTTACCTTATCTGTAAATTCTTTTGCTATTTTGTAGTTTACATCAGCGTCCACCAAGGCTCTGCGAATCTCTTTCACTGTTGCCGCAATATTTAACTCGGTAATCTTAGCTTCACCTTTTAGGTTTTTAAAGGCACCTTCCAACCGTTCACTTAAACTTTCAAACATATTATCAAAGATTTATTAAGATTATTCAAAAAGAAAAAAGTGAACGAAATGTTCACTTTAATGAATTGCAAATATACTTGCTGTAGTAATATGTATAATAACTGAATTAGTAAAGGGCTAGCCTATTAGCTCAACCGATACTTAGAATAATCAACCTAAATAGACCCTCAGTTCTTTACATCTGGAAGTGGTGCGAAGCTTTGTAATGGCTTTATCTTTTATCTGCCTTACCCTCTCCCGGGTGAGCGAGTACCTTTCTCCTATATCCTCAAGACTTAGCGGGTGGTCAACACCAATACCGTAAAAAAAACAGATAACATTCTTTTGCCGTTCTGTTAGGGCTTTTAAAGATCTATCAATTTCCATTTTTAATGACTCTCCATGTACAAGTTGTTCATCTGCCTGGTCTGCATTTGAGTTTACTAATACGTCTATAAGCGTGTTGTCTTCGCCATCAGATAATGGACTATCAACACTTACGTGACGAATTCCCATTTGAAGCGTAGTAGATACTTCTTCGGCAGTAATTTCGAGTAGTTCTGCCAGCTCTTCGGTAGTTGGTTCACGTTCAAACTCCTGTTCAAGTGTTTGGTACGCCTTACTGATTCTATTAGTAAGGCCCACTTTATTTAAAGGCAGCCTTACAATACGACTTTGCTCCGCAAGGGCCTGCAGTATGCTTTGACGTATCCACCAAACTGCGTAAGAAATAAATTTAAAACCTCTTGTTTCATCAAACCTTTGGGCAGCTTTGATGAGACCAAGATTGCCTTCATTAATTAAATCGGGTAATGTCAGTCCCTGGTTTTGGTACTGCTTTGCAACTGAAACTACAAACCTTAAGTTTGCTTTTGTTAATCTGTCAAGTGCCTTCTGATCTCCTTCCTTAATTCTAATTGCCAATGCTACTTCTTCTTCCGGTGCTATGAGTTCGACTTTTCCAATTTCCTGAAGATACTTTTCAAGACTTTGAGATTCACGATTTGTAATTGACTTCGTGATCTTAAGTTGACGCATACTCATAATGCTTTTGTTTTAGGGTAACTAAATGAATAGGTAATAATGATTTTAACGTGTGAAGTAATTGGGGGGAGATTTCTTATCACCAAAGTAAGAAGGTTTTACGTAACAAAAAAAAAATAATAGACGTTGTTAAAACATCATTCCATTAAATAATTTTAATGGTTGTATGATGCTTATAAACGGTAGTTTAAAAGGTTTAATCATAGCAGAAAAACAAGCGATTGAAAAAAATATTTTGGCTCTATTATTAATTTAATATTATTGCAAACTTTCGTTTCTACGACAATAGATTATTATGAGCAAAAAACAATTGTACACATTAGAATACCCGGTAAGATGTTCGCCGAGTATTTTATTTGAATTCTTATCAACACCTGCCGGCTTGGGTGAATGGTTTGCTGACAAAGTTGATGAGAACAAAGAACACGTCTTCACTTTCACATGGAACGACTCAAGCGAAAAGGCTCAGTTGGTTGATATGACAGAAAATAAATCCGTTAGATTTCATTGGGTAGATGCACCTAAAGAAGAATACTTTGAATTCGAAATTGAAAAATCTGAAGTAACAAATCAAACTATACTGGTCATTAAAGATTTTGCAGAGAAAAAAGAAATTAAAGATCAAACGCAATTGTGGGAATACCAGATAAAAGATTTATTCCATAGAATTGGTGCTTAAGAAGCTAATATCTTAATAAGCAATTTAAAATTTTCTTCAAAAAAAGTTTCAGCTTCATCCCACTTATCAAGTGGGATTTTTTTTGCGATTTTTAGATACCTATAATCTTCAAAATCATACTTTTTCTCCGGTTGTAATGGCTGATAATTGTCACTTTCAAAATGATGTTGCCACGGATCATCAGAGGAACCCACATACCAAGACTCAAATAATTTCTCATCTATTGCCTTCTCGATGTGCGGCAAATAATCATTCTTGTATTGTCCGCTTAGCTGGAGGGTAATACTGAAAAAATTGCCCCACCAGAAGAAAGTCCTGATAGCAAATACATCTACTTTTCCAAATTGTCGAGGGTAGTCTAAAATGACATAAGGCAGCCCCTTGTAATTTTCTCCTCGGGAGATTTTAGGAGTAATAAGATTTAAACTAGGAGAACTTTCAATTATTATAACGTTCTTATAAAGTTCACTAAGACCTCCAAAGAACTCACATACCTTTTGAATAATCTTGTTTTTAGTTAACAGCAAATGCTGATCTGTTACAAGTTTCATTTCGTACTCTGTAAGAGCAGTAGCCATATCAGTATAATTATAAAAGAAACAAGTGTTAATAAATAGTCTCTGAAGTTGAGCAATAAGTATCCATCTGTCTAATGCACTAAATTTGTCGCTACTCAATCTGCAAAGTGATTAAAAAACTTGACACATTAATTATAAAAGCTTTTGTAGGGCCCTTTTTCGCAACTTTCTTTATCGCGCTATTCGTACTGGTAATGCAGTTCTTTTGGCTATATATTGATGATCTCGTAGGAAAGGGTCTTGATATAGGAACACTTGCACATCTAACCGGCCTTGTCGCCATTAACTGGGTACCATTGGCCTTGCCTCTTGCCCTATTGCTTTCATCGATTATGACGTTTGGAAATCTTGGAGAAAGTTTTGAACTAATTGCGATCAAGTCGGCTGGTATTCCTTTGCTTCGGTTTATGCAGCCCCTGTTCATTGTTTCAGTTTTTATAGCAGGTATTTCTTTTTTGTTTGCAAATAATATTATGCCTGTTGCCGTCTTGAAGCTTAATACATTAAAGTATGATATTATCGTGGCGAAGCCAGCATTCGACATAAAAGAAGGTGTATTCTACGATAAAATAGAAGGGTATGTAATTAAGATCGGCCGTAAATCAAAAGATGGAAATACAATTAAGGACGTGATTATTTACGAAAAGAATTATGGTTTGCAGGATTACAGCCTTGTCGCCGAGAGCGGCGTTATGAAAGTTGCGCCGGGAAACAAATTAGAGTTTGATTTAAAGAACGGCTGGCGCTACGAAGAAAAAGGAAACCGTTTAACAACGAACACCCAGTTTACTCGAGTAGGCTTTAAAGAATACAAAAAGATCTTAGACCTCAGTAGCTTTCAAATGAGTAAGACTTCTGACAGTGCATTCCGCGACAACTATAAAATGCTTAGCGTTAGACAGCTTAGTAAAACGATTGACTCTTTAAAAAACACTGCTTCTCTTTTTGAAAAAAGGGCACAAAACGAAGTATCTATCTATTTCACTTTTCCAAAATATGCTGATACAGGTTTGAATAAAATTGACCCTAAAAGTTTGCCTGTCGTAAAAAGTACAGATGACCTGATACCAGATTCGGCAAAGACATTAGTAAGGGATAGGGCACAAACACAGGTTAGTTCTGCCAGGGCTAATATCGACCTCATTGCCACTGATTATGATACCAAACAAAAAGACATTAAATACCACGAAATAGAGTTGCAGCGGAAGTTCACTTTGGCGTTTGCTTGTGTGATCTTATTTCTTATCGGTGCCCCACTAGGCTCTATCATCAGGAAAGGTGGCCTTGGTACTCCTTTGGTGTTTGCTGTAATCTTCTTTGTTCTATTTCACCTCCTAAATACATTCGGCGAGAAGTTTGTAAGAGGTGGTGTAATGTCTGCCTTTACCGGTATGTGGCTTTCAACTTTTGTATTGATCCCTATAAGTTTTTTTCTTACTTATAAAGCCATGAAAGATTCGCAGTTATTCAACCAGGAGTACTATTACCGGTCCTTCAAAAGGCTTCGGATTATTTTATCTAATTTTAAAAATAAAAGAATTACCACTTAAAAGATTCGTATGAAAAAAGAGCAGTTATCCAGGCGAAGTTTTATTGAGCAAGCGGGCAAGGCGGGAGTGGCACTAAGCCTTTCTACTACAGTATTGCCTTCAGTTTTTTCTTGTAATGCCGCTCATGCAATGGTTAAAAACTTACCCCCGATCCCTTATACGCAGCAGCCTCTACCCTATAGTTACAGTGCCCTTGAACCTTCTATTGACGCAACTACAATGGAAATTCATTATTCGAAACATGCCGCTACTTATGCTAAAAATCTAGCAGAAGCAACTGCCGCTGAAGGGGTAAATCCTGCTAATACAAGTCTTGAGAATTTGCTCGGTAATATTTCAAAGTATACTCCCAAAATGCGCAATAACGCGGGAGGACACTATAATCATGAACTATTCTGGAAAGTGATGGGGCCGAAACAAAGTGCAAAACCAGGCCAACGCCTGATGTCAGCTATTACAAGAGACTTTGGCTCCTTTGAAGCTTTTACAACCCAGTTTAGCGATGCAGGTAAAAATCGTTTTGGCAGTGGCTGGGCATGGCTTGTAATGACACCTGACAAAAAATTAAAAATAGGTTCAACACCTAACCAGGATAATCCATTAATGAATGTAAGCGACTTAAAAGGGTTTCCTGTTTTAGGCCTGGATGTGTGGGAACATGCCTACTATCTTAAATATCAAAACAAAAGACCTGATTACATTACCAATTGGTGGAACGTTGTTAATTGGTCATTTGTTAGCGAGCGTTTTGATACTGCTGCGAAATAAGCAAAGTTCTTGTTAAGGGGTGAAGGTTTGCATGTATTTAAAACCATTTTTGAATTAATGATATATTTAAAAGCACTGCTACATTTGCAGTGCTTTTTCACTTCTATTTATGTTGTAATAGCCCTTATCATCTTGACCTATTTACCAGAAGAACCAATCATCGTGGTTTTATTAGTCAGCCAAATAAAAAGTATAAGCCTTTGCAATCAGCGAGTTATAATTTAAAAGTGCAGAAGTGGATCACTGCTTTATCGGTTGTCCTTTTTGTGGCTAAAGTCATTGCCTACTATCTTACCAATTCACTCGCTATTTTAACGGATGCTTTGGAGAGCATTGTGAACGTAGTAGCTGGAGGCATAGGACTATATAGTCTGTTTATAGCAGCAAAGCCACGGGATGAGGAACATCCGTACGGACATGGGAAAGCGGAATTTGTTTCAGCAGCCGTGGAAGGAACCCTGATCGTTGCTGCAGGAGTTGTGATTTTGTACGAAACGATTATCAATTTTATTTCGCCCAACCCATTAGGTAAGTTGGATGCGGGACTAATAATGGTAGCAGGCACCGCCATCGTGAATTATGTCGCGGGAGTAATCTGCCTAAAAATTGGCAAAAGAAACCATTCTCTCGCTCTGCAGGCCAGTGGGCGTCATTTGCAAACTGATACCTGGTCTACCCTCGCCATTATTGTCGGATTACTACTAATGGTTGTTACAAAGCTTTTCTGGCTTGATAAAGTGATTGCGATTTTTATGTCAGGCTATATAATGTATAATGGCTATAAGATTATAAGACAATCGTTGGCGGGCATTATGGATGAACAAGACATGCAGCTTTTGCAAGAGATTGTCGACTTCTTAAATAAGAACAGGCGTGTTAACTGGATTGACCTACACAATTTCCGCATCATAAAATACGGTAGTCATCTTCACATCGATTGTCACCTTACTGTTCCCTGGTATTTGAACGTGCACGAAGCACAAAGTGAAATTGACACTTTGATGAATTTAATTACAAGGGAATTTGGAAGCGCAATTGAGTTCTTTGTTCATACTGATGGTTGTCTTGCTTTCAGCTGCCCCTTGTGCGACAAACTCTCCTGTCCCGTAAGACAACATCCTTTTGAACATAAAGTAGAATGGACACTTGAAAATCTTCTCACCAACCAAATGCACCGCCTCAAAAAGGACGCTGCATAAATTGGCTCAGCCTCTGCTGACTCCTCTCTTAATCGAGAAAAACCGGCAAAGGCTGATGGATGGCAAATCGCTCAATCGTGAAGCAAATGTAATGAGATAAGCGATACATGTAGAAAAATTGTGATTAATTTTTTTCCACTTTAATTAATTTATACTTAAACAAATCTCTCCTGCTTTCAATTCCTGCAACTGCACTTATTAGGACTTGTTGCCGTCTTTTTGTGCTTCCTTATTTTATCTCGTAAGATATTATTTCCTGTTTTGAAGTATAAGGCTGGGCACCGGGAGCTGTAACTGCGATCGTGTCTTCTATCAATCCAACGCCTTGCGCATAATAGAAATCTCCTCCTCCAACCACGGTTCCAAACAAAGAGATATCTAATCTTACATGCGTTACATTATCAAATAACTTTCCATTTACTGTACGACTTTCTCCTTTGCCTTTAATAGCATAGTTTAAGTTTGCCGTAAGATTTGCGCCCAGGTAAGTAAATGATGCAGTCCCTGTCCATGTATCGTTTAACCCTTTATCATCTTTTAAATACAACTCCTCAAAGCTATTAACACCGATGGAAGGGAAAGAGGCAAAACGGTAGTAATCAGATCCAATCTTTCCCATGTAGGTAGTAGAGCCGTCTGAGCTTGTATACACTTTATATGTCTTACCATTTGCGGTAGTATCACGGTTCGTAGCAGTAAGTTTAAATGTGGTAGAGGCGGTGCCTTCAGTATATTTATAAGTCCAATTACTACCGGTTGTCGAAGGGCCAAAATTATTTGCCGGAGGATCTGCTGCGGTTTCCTTTTTACAAGCTGTTACTAGTATCGCTGCCGCTATAAAATATATCGGCAAAAGGGCTTTTTTCATAGTTTTCTTTATTTATTCTTTTTGGATTATTATTATGAATTTTACTCCGCTACCTGTTTAAAGCTTTGAAGCTTTTTACTGTCGATTCCCGAAAATTAAAGATAAAATTTTTCGTCGCAACTCGTTTTAATATTTCTCATCGCGGCATCCTTTCAGTATTGGTTCGTTCATATCTTTTTATTTTAAGTGCATATATTCGCCCTGTATTTATTCCTAACAGATCCTAAAAAAAAGCTACCAAATGCAAGCCTGGAAAGAGTATCAATCGAAAAATAAAGATCGGTTTTTAAATGAACTGCTGGAGCTGCTTCGTATACCTAGCATCAGCGCCAGGAGTGAACATAAGGCAGATATGAAAAAGTGTGCGGAGGCAGTTAAAGAAAGACTATTACAGGCCGGCGCAGATAAGGCAGAAATATTTGAAACGAGTGGCTATCCGGTTGTATATGGAGAGAAAATGGTTGACCCAACAAAACCAACGGTCCTTGTTTATGGCCATTACGATGTACAACCTCCTGATCCATTAGAGTTGTGGCATAGTGGACCATTCGAGCCTGTCATAAAAGATGATAAGATTTATGCAAGAGGTGCTTGCGATGATAAGGGACAGTTTTATATGCACATCAAGGCGTTTGAAACAATGGTGCAAACAAACAGTCTTTCCACAAACCTTAAGTTTATAATAGAGGGCGAAGAAGAAGTTGGAAGTCCAAACCTCGCCACTTTTATCAAAGAAAAGAAAGACATGTTGAAAGCAGATGTCATACTAATAAGTGACACTGCTATGCTTAGCCTTCAAACCCCGAGTATAGATGTTGGCGTTCGTGGCCTTACCTATATAGAAGTAGAAGTTACTGGCCCGAACCGCGATTTGCACAGCGGAGTGTACGGTGGCGCGGTCGCTAATCCAATCACCATTCTTGCAAAGATGATCGCCAGCCTGCATGACGAGAACAACCATATAACCATTCCCGGTTTTTACGATGACGTGCTAGAGTCTAATGACACAGAACGGGCTGAAATGGCAAAAGCACCTTACGACGAAGATGAGTATAAACAAGATTTGGGCGTTAAGGAATTATGGGGCGAAAAAGGCTATACTACCAATGAAAGAACCGGCATCCGCCCGACATTAGAAGTGAACGGTATCTGGGGTGGGTACACTGGAGAAGGGGCTAAAACAGTTTTGCCTTCAAAAGCGTTTGCCAAAATTAGTTGCCGCCTTGTTCCAAACCAGACGAGCGCAAAAATGACCGAAGTGCTCATTAAACACATCGAGTCAATCGCACCTGGCGGTGTATCGGTTAAAGCTTCTGAACATCACGGCGGCGATCCTTATTTAACTCCCGTAGATAGCATCGAATACCAGGCTGCCGCTAAAGCTATCGAGACAACCTTTGGCAAATCTCCCATTCCCGTTAGGGGTGGCGGAAGTATTCCTATTACTTCCCTTTTTCAAAGTATGCTTGGGCTTAAAACCGTCTTCCTAGGCTTTGGTTTAGATAGCGACAACCTACATAGCCCGAATGAAAAATTCGATCTTGCTAATTTTTATAAAGGCATTGAAACCATCCCTTATTTCCATAAATATTTTGCAGAAATGAAAGGTGACTAAGAACCTTTTTAAGTAAGAAAATCAATCCCGGCAATAATATGTCGGGATTGATTTTAGCCAACATTTAAATAAAATGCAGCTTTTGTTGCGACGCTCCGTTGTAACTGTATCACTCGGTGCAGCTGGCATTCATTTTATCATTTGAGCTAATTTTGAAAATCAGCAGTTTAAATGTTTTAACTATAGTTATGGCAGAAGTAAAAGAAAAATTACGAATAGACAAATACCTGTGGGCGATACGCGTATTTAAAACCAGGAGCCTGGCAAGTGAAGCCTGCGAAAAAGGCAAGGTAAAATTTAAAGGAGATTCGATAAAAGCCTCAAAGGCTGTTACAGTGGGCGACGAATATGAAATAAAAACTGAGGCAAGAAAGTGGATTATAAAAGTAACTGGCCTGCTTGCAAATAGAGTTCAATATGCTGAAGCTGTAAAGTATTACATAGACCTTACGCCTTCAGAAGAGCTTGAACCAACAAAAACACAAGCGACATCATTTCATACCGGCAAGCGACTTAGCAAAATTGGACGACCAACCAAAAAAGAAAGAAGAGATCTCGATGATTTTGTCGAAGATGTTTAATTGTGGAAGACTTTCAGTGTCTTATTGACTTTAAGTTCCATTATAATTTTACCTTCTAATAGCTCCGCCCAAGTTCAGGCAGTAAAGGTGTGTTTATAGTATTTTTGACAAATGAAAATTGACATTCTCAGTGTTGTTCCGGCTTTGTTGGAAAGCCCTTTCTCTCATTCTATCTTAAAAAGGGCAAAAGAAAAGGGTTTGTTTGAAGTGAATGTTATTAACCTCCGCGACTTTAGCACGAGCAAACAAAAGCAGGTCGACGACTACCAGTTTGGAGGGGGCGCAGGAATGGTAATGATGTGCCAGCCATTAGCAGATGCAATAGATACATTGCAGCAAGATCAAAAATATGATGAGATCATTTATATGACTCCTGATGGAGCAACCTTCAATCAAAAGATAGCGAATCGGTTATCACTGAAAGAAAACCTACTTATTATCTGTGGGCACTACAAAGGAATTGACGAACGTATTAGGCAACATTACGTAACAATGGAAATTTCGATTGGAGACTATGTTCTAAGCGGTGGTGAACTAGCCGCCGCAGTCGTAGTAGACTCCATCGGAAGATTGATTCCGGGGGTTTTAAGTAATGAAACCTCTGCCCTCTTCGACTCCTTCCAGGACAATTTGCTAGCTCCTCCGGTGTATACCCGACCGGCAGATTTCAAAGGCTGGAAAGTACCAGACGTGTTGCTGGCAGGCGACCCTAAAAAAGTAGATGAGTGGAGAACCAACCAATCTATTGAAAGAACAAAAGAAAGGAGGCCTGATTTGCTAGAGGATTAAAATGAATAGATCGGGCATTTACAATCCCGGAAGTTTAATACCTCCAGCAACAACATCTTCCATGATTTTTTGCTGCAATTGTAACTTGATATCCTGGTAACCTTCAGGCTTTACCCACGTGTTGACTATAACTTTATAGCCGTCAGGATCTACAGACGAAACACCGATACGAAATTTTGGCTCTTTCAAAAGATCTGTGTTAGCCCGGATTGTATTTTCCAGCACTGCTCTCACGTTATCAAAAGGGATTGCAAAAGGAAGCTTTATCTCGACATCGAGTCTTCGAATTCCCTCCCTGCTAAGATTTACAATCACCTCGTTTGACAATTTGCTGTTTGGAAGAATGACAGTTCTATTATCGAACGTTGTTACGATGGTGTAGAAAATTTCTATTGAATGAACGATGCCTTCATGCCCCTGCGCGATAATATTATCACCAACCCTAAAAGGCTTTAGAATAAGAATTAAAACACCGCTGGTAAAGTTTTGAAGTGTACCCGACAAAGCCAGACCGGCAGCTACACCAAAAGCACCCACAAATGCAGCAAAGATGGTCATCTGTATACCTACTACCTGCATTGCCGCAAGCAAAAGAAGACCTTGTAAAAAGATAACTGAAACACTTAATAAAAAAGGACGAAGCGATGGATCAACATTGCGTTTATCCAGGGAGTTATGCAGAAGGTTTTTTATTTTTCCTATTACCCAAAAACCTATTGATAAAAGTATAAGCGCTACAATTGCTCGCAGTCCATATCTCACAATCCAGTTATATCCTTTTAAATAAAAGTCTTCGAATTTCATTCAAACCAATTTTAGTGACAAATGTAAAAACAATACCATGAAGGAGTTTTACACCCCTTACCTAACGCTAACCAAATCCTTTCGACTCTTGATAACACGCAGCATTTGCAGCACCACAGCTAAGAGTATTAAACCAAAGCCATAATAGAACCACTTGCTTAAATACTTATTCTCGTTATACACAACAAATGCAAGTATAATTCCATAAACAGGTTCAAGGTTCAGCGTAAGGTTTTGAGTAAAAGCCGATATTTTTTGCAAAGCTTGCAATGAGAAATCCATAGCAGTAATTGTGCAAACCCAGCTTAATAATACCAGCCAAAAAAAATCGGGCTTTAACGGAATCCAATGATCGGTTGGCAGAAAATAAAGGTAAAAAGGCATTAAAACGGTCAGCAATAAAAAGCCTCCGCACAACTCGTATAACATCACTGTTCGAGGTGCGTTGTAGGAGACCTGGTTTTTATTTAGAACGGAAAAAATGCAAGTGAGCAAGGCGGCAACTACGCCAAGGATTATTCCTATTTTGTACCGGGGATCAAAATGAAAAATAAGATAGATGCCGACAATGGCTAGCATTCCTAAAAGAACTTCTGTTAGAATTAACTTCTTTTTCGATAATAGAGGTTCAAGAAGAGCCGTAAATAAACCGGTGGAAGAAAGGCAGGTTAAAGCAATAGATACATTTGAGTATTTGATGCTTCCATAAAAAAAGCACCAATGGAAAGCAAGAAGTCCACCTATGCCGAACAGTTGCCAGCGTTGTTTTGGAGACACGGATTCAAGCTGCTTTTTCGCCCGCATCAAAAAGTATAAAGTAGCTATCGTGATAATTAGGCGATACCAAACTAGTAAACCTTCGTTGAGGGAAATTAACCTACCTAAGACGCCCGTGAAGCCCCATAAGAATACTGCTATATGCAGCTTAAGTAAAGCATTCTTCATGAAGCGCAAATATAGGGCAACGGAAAAGCTGTAGATAAATTTGAGCGGGAAGGTTTACTTTAAATGTATTTGAGACAAGAATGGATTACACCTTAAACTGGTTAGGCACAGCCACTTCAGATGGGTTTCTAACGCGGCGACGATAATCTTTGAATACGCTGCGAAACTGAATTTTCAAAACCCCTAAGACACCTTCCTTTATAATTCCTTTACTCATTTTAGAAGCTCCATCTTTTCTATCAGTAAAGACGATTGGCACTTCTTTTATTTTAAATTTAAGCTTCCAGGCAGCAAACTTCATTTCGATCTGGAAGGCATATCCGACAAATTTAATCTGCTTGAAATTGATGTTTTGAAGCACTTCTCTTTTATAACATACAAATCCTGCCGTTGGATCTTTGATTGGCATCCAGGTAATTAATTGCGTATATAGTGCGCCCCCTTTTGAATAAAACATCCTGTCCCATGGCCAGTTATCAATTCTTCCTCCTTCTACATAACGACTACCAACAGCTACATCTGCACCTTCATATCTACAGGCAGTGTATAACCTTTCAAGGTCGATAGGACGATGTGAAAAATCCGCATCCATTTCGAAAATGAAATTATAACCCCTTGAAATACTCCATTTGAAACCGTGTATATAAGCGGTGCCTAAACCTTGCTTACCTGATCTTTCTTCTAAGAAAAGTTGCCCATCATACACTTCCATCAAATCCTTTACGATATCTGCTGTTCCATCGGGTGATCCGTCGTCGATTATTAACAGGTGATATCCCTGCTGAAGCGAAAAAATTGCTTTAATAATATTAGCAATGTTTTCCTTTTCATTGTAGGTGGGTATGATTACAATTTTTTCCAAAAACAGCAGAGGTTAGTTGTGACCGAATGTACAAATTATGTTCTACTACGAAAGTATTCTTAAAACTAAATTACACTTAAACTTTTTTCAATAAAGAGCGCTTCATAATCTCTGTAAGCTTTTGTTTTGTGTGTAACGGAAAATCACCTTTCATCATCCAATCATAATATTGAGGTTCAGCTTTTAAAACGTCTTCTACACACCGGCCTTTATGCTTACCGAAGTTGAATACTTCCTTACAATCG
Source organism: Segetibacter aerophilus (assembly GCF_007991655.1). Classification (GTDB taxonomy): domain Bacteria; phylum Bacteroidota; class Bacteroidia; order Chitinophagales; family Chitinophagaceae; genus Segetibacter; species Segetibacter aerophilus. The sequence goes on along the minus strand of NZ_BJYT01000015.1, from coordinate 67,857 downwards.
ACCCTCACAAAACGACGGGCAAAGTCAACCATATCTTCTTCACCACAAAAGCTGCAAATTGATTCAAGGGTCACACCAATTTCAGGGTATCTCTCAATCTGCGCTTCCAGAATTTCAGCGGTAGCTGCTGCATCGGCTTCAGCTCCGTGTGCTCCTTCTAACGTTTTTTGGCAATAGAATTTATAGGCAGCGCTCAAAGTTCTTTGCTCCATCATATGAAAAACCCGTTGCACATCAATTAGCTTTCTACCATCAATCGAAAATTCAAGTCCCGATCTTAAAAATTCTTCGACCAGCATCGGTATATCGAACCGGTTGCTATTGTAGCCTCCCAAATCACACTGGTCGATAAACTGTTTTATTTCATTTGCTACCTGTTTAAACGAAGGAGCGTCTTTCACCATTTCGTCTGTAATTCCGTGTATGTCGCTTGACGATTTTGGTATAGGCATTAATGGATTGATCAACCTTCTTTTTGTATGACGGCTTCCATCGATGCCTACTTTCACCATGGCGATTTCAACAATTCTATCTACGGCAAGGTTAGTTCCAGTAGTTTCCAGATCAATAAAAGCAATAGGTCTTTTTAGTTCTAATTTCATGTACGATTATTCAAAACGGGTATTAAATAGTTTATGCAAAAATCTGTATTATTTCTTATTTGGCAGCCGTTATCTTTTCAGCAAAACCGTTAATATCTAAGCCGTCATAATTGCCGCTGCTCATCAAGACCAGATTCGAATTTTCATACTTTTGCCCCGAGAGCCAGGAAGACAATTGGCTTTTATCTGTGATAACATCAAGGCCATCTTTATTGAAACCATTCTTAACCACTTCTTTTGGTAAATCTGGCATTCGTTTAAGTTGCAATGCGTGATGCGAATAAAACACTGCCGCTTTATCCGCCTTGTCAAGTGCGCCTGCATATTCCCTCATGAATTCTTCATTCAGGCTGCTGAATGTATGCAGTTCCAAAACAGCCACTAATTGCCTGTTCGGAAATTGTTGTTTTACAGCATCAATGGTTGCTTTTACCTTACTTGGAGCGTGTGCAAAATCACGATAAACAATGGTGCTATCATTTTCACCAATCTTCTCAAGCCGTTTGCTCGCACCGGTAAAAGTTGCCATTGCCTCTACAAACGTCTGAGAGCCTACATCAAGGTATTTGCAAGCATACCAGGCCGCGTTAAGATTAAGAAGATTGTGATCTCCAAAGACTTTTAACGGACCGGTCGTTTCTTCAATGCTAACGGTAGTTCGTCCGTTTTCAATTGTATGCATGGGAATTGCATAGGGCTGAAGGTGAATGTCTTCCCGTCTATTTTGCAAAACCAACTTGTTCAGTATTTCGTCGGTTTCGTTGTATATCAAATGTCCTTTAGGTTCAATCTTATCTATAAAAATTTTAAACTGCTCGAGATAATTGTCAAACGTTGGAAAGACATTGATATGATCCCAGGCAATGCCGGTGATGATAGCTATATGAGGAAAAAGAAAATGGAATTTTGGCCTCTTCTCAATCACACTTGCTGGGTACTCGTCTCCCTCACAAACTATGACTGGTGCATCGGTTATATTGACTGACTGATCGAACCCTTCCAACCGAGCTCCTACCAGGTAGTCAAACTGCTTTTGTGCATAATTTAACACCTGCATGATCATACTGGTAGTGGTAGTTTTTCCATGACTTCCTCCTACTACGACGCGTGTTTTTAATGTACTTTCTTTGTAAATATATTCGGGAAATGAGTAGAGCTTTAAACCTAATTGACGGGCTTTTTCTATTTCGGGATTATCACTTTTTGCATGCATTCCCAGGATAACTGCTTCAAGCTCAGGATTAATTAAATCGGTGTTCCAACCCATCGATTTAGGCAACAACCCTTCTTTTTCTAAGTTTGATCTGCTTGGTTCAAAAATCTCATCGTCAGTTCCAGTTACCTCGTAGCCTTTTCTTTTTAGAGCAATTGCTAACTGGTGCATAACACTGCCACCAATTGATATAAAGTGAACTTTCATTAATTTTTTTATCTTTGAAATATTCCGTGCAAAATAACCGTTTATTTGTCTAATAAAATAAACTATGAAAAAGACATTTATTGCAATCGCTACAGTGATACTCTTCAGCAGCATGCTTGTATCTTGCGCTTCAAGTCGCCAGGGAAGTTGCCCTTCTCATAACCCGCGTTATTTTTATAAGGGATAATTTTTTAGTAGAGTTTACATTTAAAAGAGGAGATATTATGAACTGGATCGAACTGAAAAGTGAGGATCAATTGAATGTTATTAAAGAACAATCAAAGTTAAAACCGCAGGTAATTTTTAAACATAGTACCCGCTGTAGCATTAGTGCGATGGCAAAAGGAAGACTTGAAAGAAGTGCAGCTCCCGACAACGCCGATTTTTACTTTCTCGACCTTATCGCGCACCGCGGTATTAGCAATAAGATATCTTCTGAGTTTAGTGTCTTTCACGAAAGCCCTCAAATACTTTTAATAAAAAACGGAGAATGTATATATGACGAAAGTCACGGTTCCATCTCAATGGACGAAATAAAAGAGCAGGTATCTGCTTAACCTTTCTTCAAACTAATATAAAAATGCATCCCCTACCGGATGCATTTTTCATTTGTAGGTTCAAACGATATTCAGGCATATTTAGAAAATCTAGGAAAGGATCATTCAGCCGAAAATCATTATAATGCGGCATATGTCAGCTGCTAAACTCCAGTCTTTTCTTTAAGTAGCCTAAAGTACTGAACGGTTAAAACCGAAAGTACCTAATCAAACTTCCAATTTTCCCTAAATGGTAGTTTACTCTCTTTTACCCGTTTTTCTAAAAAAACCCCGATTAAAACTGTTTAGTTCTTCTCTTTCAAAGTTTAAACGTTTGTGCAGTTATTTCCACACTACCTCTCTGGCTTTTAATTTAAACACTTTCAAAAAGTTTGATATTACGAATTTTTAATGTATTTCCTAAGTAAAAAAGAATGGCACGTATTTAATACTATATATGTGCGTATCACTATCTCTGACCTTAAAATATAACATTGAACTATGGAGGTAACAAACAGTTTTTTTAAAACCAATAATGGCTACAACTTAGACGGACATTCAAATAATCCATCTACCCTTATTTGTTTTTCTCACCTACGATGGGACTTCGTTTACCAGCGTCCTCAACACCTTCTTTCTCGTTTTGCTACTATGTTTACCGTCTACTTTGTTGAAGAGCCTTATCATGATGCTCCAGGTGAACCTACTTTATCTTTTACTCCAAAAGCTGATAACCTCTGGATAGTAAGGCCACATCTTCCAAACGGTATTTCTCATGACGAGACTGAAAGATTACAAAAGAGTTTATTAGACCGTTTTTTGAAGAACAAGAATTTGGATGACTTGATTTTCTGGTATTATACACCAATGGCACTTGCTTTTTCAGCTCATATTAAGCCTGCTCTTACTATATATGATTGCATGGATGAGTTGTCTCATTTCAAAAATGCTCCGGCAAGGCTTACAGACTTTGAAAATGATTTGTTTAAAAAAGCTGATATTGTTTTTACCGGTGGTCAATGTTTATACGATTATAAAAAAGACAAGCATAAAAATATACACGCATTTCCAAGCAGCATAGATAAAAAACATTTCGAGCAGGCCAGAACTGTGAAAGAAGAGCCCGCAGACCAAAAAAATATCGCTGGACCTAAACTAGGTTTTTATGGTGTGATAGATGAAAGGTTCGATATAGAATTAGTGAAGAGAATGGCAGAATTAAAGCCCGAGTGGAACTTTGTTTTACTAGGTCCTGTAGTTAAAATTAATCGCGACTCCTTACCTAAACAATCTAACGTGCACCTACTAGGAGGAAAGAGTTACGACGAGTTACCTCATTATGTTTCTGGTTGGGACGTAGCGTTAATTCCTTTTGCGATAAATGAATCAACAAGATTTATTAGCCCAACAAAAACTCCTGAATATTTAGCTGCAGGCGTTCCTGTAGTTTCTACTCCTATTACTGATGTCATTAATCCTTATGGGAACAAAGGCATTGTAAAAATAGGATCTACTGCAGAAGAGTTTGTAGCAGCGGCAGAGGAATACATGAAGATGAACAGAAGCAATTGGCTCCCTGAGGTGGATGAATTCCTCGCAGACAAAAGCTGGAGTTCAACTTTTATGGAAATGCTGAAAAGGATCAACGCAACAATAGCTAATCAGAAGAAAAACAAGACTGTTGCAAGAGCATCAGAGAAATACACTTATGATTATCTGATTGTTGGCGCTGGCTTCGCAGGTAGTGTGCTTGCGGAAAGATTGGCTTCTGTTGGCAATAAGAAGATTTTAATAATAGATAAAAGAAATCATATCGGCGGTAATGCATATGATTATTACAATGAAGATGGCATTCTGGTACATAAGTACGGTCCGCACATTTTCCATACAAATTCTGCTGATGTCTTTAACCATCTAAGCAAGTTTACAGGTTGGCGCAACTACCAGCACAAAGTATTAGCCAATGTAGATGGTCAACTCCTTCCAATTCCAATCAACCTAAATACAATTAACAAGTATTATGGCTTGAATCTAAACGGACTGGAGGTTGAAGAGTTTCTTGCGTCAAGAGCTGAAAAAGTGTACCCGGTTAAAACTTCTGAAGATGTAGTGGTGAGCAAAGTAGGCAGAGAATTGTATGAGAAATTCTTCAGGGGATATACCCGCAAGCAATGGGATTTAGATCCTTCTGAACTGGATGCTTCAGTAACCGCAAGAGTACCAACAAGAACAAATAAAGACGACCGCTACTTCACCGATACTTTCCAGGCGATGCCTGCTCATGGTTATACAAAAATGTTTGAAAAGATGCTTTCGCATCCGAACATAAAAATCATGTTGAACACGGATTATGAAGAAGTGATGAATGAAGTGAAATTTAGAAAGCTGATTTTCACCGGACCGGTAGATGAATTTTTCAATTACAAATATGGTAGGCTTCCCTACAGGTCATTGCGTTTCAAATTCGAAACACTAGAGACGTCACAGTTCCAGGAAACCGGTACTATAAATTATCCTAATGATTATGGATTTACAAGAATTACAGAATTCAAACACTTAACCGGGCAAAAACATGATAAGACGACTTTAGTGTATGAGTACCCAGAAGCAACAGGAGATCCTTATTATCCGGTTCCGAGACCAGAGAACGAACTGTTATATAAAAAGTACGCTGCTTTGGCAAACCAGCTAACCAACACTTATTTCGTGGGTCGACTAGCCACTTACCGTTACTATAATATGGACCAGGTTGTTGCGCAGGCACTTTCTACGTTTAAGAAGATCATGCAGTCCGAATTGTCCACCAAACTGCACACAGATGAAGACAGAGTTTACCAGAAACAGAATTGAGATATGGGGCGGGCTTGAATGTTCTCTCAATAGGGTTGAAGATAATTACATGGACCAGTTAGTTCTTTCTGGTCATTATAAAAGAGGGTCTGAGGATATAAAAAGATTTTCAGAACTAGGGATTAAAGCGCTTCGCTATCCAATTCTTTGGGAAAAGCATGCGCCGCAAAAAGATGAAATAATCGATTGGAGTTACTCAACAGCAAGATTAAATGAATTAAAGCAAGCCGGCATTGAACCCATTGCCGGCTTGGTTCATCATGGAAGCGGCCCTGTGTATGCTGATTTTTTTGACGGCTCTTTTGCAGAAGGTCTTGGTCAATATGCAGGAAAAGTAGCGGAACAATTCCCTTGGCTAACCTACTATACTCCAGTAAATGAACCGTTGACTACGGCTCGTTTCTGCGGTCTTTATGGTCACTGGTACCCACACAGAGCCAACACTTTAGATTTTCTGAAGATTTTACTTGCTGAATGTAAAGGGACTATTCTTGCTATGCAAGCGATTCGGAAGGTAAACCCTAACGCAAAGCTTGTTCAAACAGAAGACATAGGCAAAACTCAAAGTTCTTATAAGCTAAGATACCAGGCTGACTTCGAAAATAAACGCCGCTGGTTGTCGTTCGACATCCTTTCGGGTAAAATCAATAAGGATCATTCTTTATGGGGCTATCTTATTGGTGAGGGCCTTTCTGAGGCAGATTTTAAATTTTTCGAAGAAAACCCTTGCCCTCCGGATATAATGGGTGTTAATCACTATGTTACTTCCGAACGGTATATAGATGAAAGGATCGAGAAGTTTCCAGCTCATGCTGTTGGAGGAAACGGGATAGATGTTTATGCAGACGTTGAAGCAGTACGGGTTGGAAGGAATCAGGGGCCTGAAGTGTTGTTTAAGGAAGTGTGGGAACGTTTTCATTTACCTATTGCTATTACCGAAGTTCATCTGCATTGTACGCGTGAGGAACAATTAAGATGGTTTAACTACATCTGGGCTGCGGTAAACAAATTAAAAGATGAAGGCGCAGACATAAGAGCAATAACAGCCTGGGCACTTTTAGGATCGTTTGACTGGTGTAGTCTGCTAACAAAGCCGGTTGGAATTTACGAGCCGGGATTATATGATGTAAGGGCACTCGCAGAACCAAGACCAACAGCTTTAACTAAACTTGTTAAATCACTTGCAGAGGGAAATGAATTCAACCACCCTGTTCTAAAAGAAGAGGGTTGGTGGAAAAGATCCTGTGCGGTTACATACCAGTTGGAGGATTTAACTACCACCTGTCCGCCTGTGAAGAAAGCCCAGGGAAACCCTTTAATTATTATTGGAAAGACAGGCACACTCGCAGCCGCTTTTACTCGCATTTGTAACCTGCGTGGTATTCATCACATAACACTAGGTCGTCAAGAAGTTGACATATCAGATCTGGCGGATATTGAAAGAATGGTGAAGCATTACAATCCGTGGGCGATTATTAATACTGCGGGATACTCTAAAATTGACGAAGCAGAAAATGAAGCAGAAAATTGTTTCATGGTAAATAGTGTTGCTCCTAAGTTTCTTTCAACTGTCTGCAGAAAGTACGGCGTTCAGTTTGTTACTTATTCTTCAGACCTGGTTTTCGATGGAAAAAAGAACAATCCTTACCTCGAGAGCGACTTTGTTGCCCCTTTAAATGTGTATGGCCAGAGTAAGGCAATGGCGGAGGAGAATGTGTTGAAAAATGACCCTGATGCGCTAATTATTAGAACCGGCGCATTCTTTGGACCGTGGGACAAATTGAACTTTGTACATGAGGCGCTAAAAGCTTTTTCAATCGAACAGGAGTTTGCGGCGCCTAATGATGTAATTGTCTCGCCCACTTATGTCCCCGACCTTGTACACACTACACTTGATTTATTGTTAGACGAGGCAAATGGTATTTGGAACATTTCAAATAAAGGCAGTATTAGCTGGGCAATGTTGGCTTACGAAGTGGCAAGCAGAAGCGGCTATAATCCCAAACATTTTAAAGCTGTCTCACTGCCGGAAATGAATTTTATAGCATCTCGACCTGCATATAGTGTGCTTACCACTGAAAAAGGGTTCGAACTACCCGGTCTTGATAATGCTTTGGATAGATTTTTTAGAGAACAGGAAATGATCACAATGTAAACGATCAAAGAATCAATAGCAATCTCCTGGCCCCAAGCCATAGAAGTGGGTCAGGAGATTTTTTATTTACCCACGTTTGTAATTCTTATCAGCATTGTTGTGTCACTCACTTGTACTTTTCGTTTTTTTTATTCAGCAGCTTTGAAACAAAAAGCATGACATTTTTCTGTTGGCAAAAAGAGAATCAATAAAAGCGGGTGTTTGTAGTATAGGCAAAAATGCCCTAAAAACACTAAAAGTAAAAGTGTGCGACGCAAGAATGAAGCTATGAAAAACTGAAGCTGGAAACACACCCTTTCCCTACAAATTTCTCTTGGAAAAATAGGTTAGCTCCTTGGAAAAATCTAACTCAGGTAGCTTTTCCTGCAACTGCCTTACTTTTTCGAAACTACTTTTCAGGAAAGATAAATGCGACTGCGTCTGCGGTTGAAACGGTTTGTGACGATACCCGTTTGATATCTTTTTGATTTCCTCCATATAGTTCCTTGTGTTGGGATCTATAAAGCTCTGTTCAAACTTTTCGAAGACAAACTCTGTGGCAGCATAATTGGGATGAACCAAATCGATGTCATAAAAACGATAATCACGCAAGACATCAATGACTAGCTCATAAGATGGAAAGTAATGAGAATGTTCATACTTATCGACAAGTTGATGAACTGCCTCAATCAATCTCGCCTTACTGCGATTATTTTCCACCACCCCATCACGAATATGGCGGACGGGGCTAATAGTAAAAATGATTTGCAAAGTCGGGTTAAAATCCAAAAGCTTTTGTATACTTTCTTCAAGTACTGACACCGTCTCTTCTGTAGTAAGCATGTGCTTATTAAACCACTGGCCTGGGGCGCGGTGGCAATTTGCAACCGGCTGATTATCTTCCGTCAGTTGGTAAGAAAAAGATGAACCCAACGTTATGATGAGCCAGGTGGCTTTCTTTAATTCGTCGTGGGCTTTTCGTTGAGAGAGATTAATATTCAGCAACACATTGTTAGCATCCATCCCCGAAAAGACCGAATGATGGTTCCAGCTTTGCCATAATTCATTCAGATAAAAAAGATCAGCTTGCTTGTATTTTTTAAGATCAATATAGGAGTTTAGACTTTTGCTTACGCTTACGGGGTCAAATAAAATTCCGTTAGGGTTTTGTATCATGGAAAACTTCAGCTCCTCCAACCTGCGCCCAATATGTTCGGTGAAACACGAGCCAATCAAAAAAATCTTATCGGCGTAAGTTATCTTCCTGGCAGGAGATTTAATTTCTACATCTAACATGAGTTTCATACTGCAAATTTGAATTAGTTGATTGAAAATTTGAAAATGAAGTTCATATTATGTCAAACTGAAAAAAAGATCGCAAAACACTTCAAACCTCAGCCGAGTTTTAGCGAGTTATATTAGTGGAATATAGAATGCTATATAAAAATTTGTTCCGCTAATTTCAAAGAGTTCGCCAACGCTTCCTCGTCTATCGTGCTCATTATATTCATCTCTTTAAAGTACCTGATCATCCATTCGGTGTTCATGTTGCCTATCAAGTCATTTGTCGCCATCGGGCAACCGCCAATTCCCTTCAATGCACCGTCAAATCTTTTACAGCCTGCTTCCACTGCTGCCTCAAGTTTCTCTCGCCAATTGATAGCAGTTGAGTGGAGATGTACTCCAAACTCTGCCTGAGGATAAGCTGCAATCAAAGTGGCAAGTGCAAAATTAATTTGATCGGGAGTTGCTATGCCGATAGTGTCGGCAAGGGAAATAATTTTAATATTTTTTTTAACCATTTCGTCAGCCCAGTGCAATACAGTCTCTTCGGTATATTCATCGCCGTACGGATTTCCAAAACCCATACTTAAGTACAACACAAGCTCCTTTCGACTTTTTAAACATAGATTCTGAATTTTGTCTAAAGTAACAAGACTCTCTTCGATACTGCTGTTTGTATTTCTTTTTTGGAAGGTTGGAGAAATGGACAACGGGAAACCCAAATAACTGATTTGGTCGAATTGAGTTGCTTCTTCGGCTCCCCGAACATTTGCGACAATAACAAGCAGTTTTGTTTTAGTCCCCTCTAACGATAGTTGACCGATGACATCCTTTGTATCGGCCATTTGCGGAATTGCCTTAGCTGACACAAAACTTCCGCAGTCAAGGGTATCAAAACCTACTTTAAGTAAATTGTTTAGATAAGTAATTTTTGTTTGTGTTGGAATAAATGTCTTCCAACCTTGCATTGCATCTCGCGGACACTCCACCAATTGTGCTCTCTTACTGTAACTTAATGACATGAAGCAAAGTTACAGGTAGAAAAATTAGGAGTGTTTGTAGTAATGTTCCAAAAGAACGAAATAAGAAACAGCCTAAAACAGCAAGAACCGCAAAAGCGGCTCTTACTACACTATCTATTACAAAAGAAAAACAAAAACCTTTTTTATCCGATTGCTACCTTTTTGGCTGAAGGAGGCGTGTCTGCCAGCCCTCTAAAATCAACCGGTACTAGTTTGCTTACACCGGGCTCTTGCATAGTAACACCGTAAATCACATCTACCGTACTCATTGTTTGCTTATTGTGCGTAACAATAATAAACTGGCTATTCTCACTGAACTGTTGGATCATTTTTGTAAACTTTCCAACGTTCGCATCATCTAACGGAGCATCTACTTCGTCTAAGATACAGAAAGGCGCGGGTTTAATCAAGTATATCGAAAATAATAATGCTGTCGCCGTTAAAGTTTTTTCTCCACCGCTTAACTGACCAATACTGCTTGGACGTTTTCCCTTAGGTTTCGCGATAATATCAATTCCGCTTTCTGCCAGGTTTGTCGGATCCACCAATATAAGGTCTCCCTGGTCCTCTTCAGTAAACAATGTTTTAAACACTTTTTGAAAATGTTCCCGTACCTGGTTAAAAGTATCAAGAAACTTTTGGTTGGCTGTTGTCTCTACCTCCTGTATTGTCTGCATCAGGCTCTCCTTCGCATCCACCAGGTCATTCTTCTGTTCGACAATGAAGTCGTACCGCTTTTTCATTTCGGTATAAGCCTCAATCGCTGTAGGGTTCACTTCACCCATATTTTCAAGACGTTTCTTCATCCTGTCCGAGGCGGCCTGCAAGTCTGCAACAGGAGTATCGGTATTTCGAGCCTGGTCTAAAATTTCGTCAAGGTTAATCTTAAACTCTACACTCAGCCTTTCCTTCATCCCTGCCAACTGCAGTTTTAGCTCGTTCAGTTTGTCTTTTATCTCGGTCAGTATGTGATCGATCAGCTCCTTGCTTTTTACCTTCTGACGTAACTCGCTTTCCTTCGCTTGTAAAGTGTTTCGGATGTTGTAATATTCCTGGTCAGCATCATTCAACTTCTTTTCTTCTTCATCTTTCATTCTCATCAAATTGACGAGAAATTCATCGTTGTCATTCAGGGAAGCCTCGTTTTCAACGATGGTCTCTGTTGCCTGCTTGAGCTGGACCTTGTTATTTTCAATTTGCTGAGTCAAATCGTTTAACTGGTTTCGCTTGAAGTTTAGCTCGGTCTTCAAAGCCGAGATCTTGCTTTGCTGACGAGTCAGTTGCAGATTGTTTTCGTTGAACAACCTGTTAACCTCATTGTAATCCTGCTCGGCCAGTTTATAATCCTGCTCCTGCATTTTCATGTTGTCTGAAGCAGCCTGCAGCTGTTCATTCAAACCAAGCAATTCTTCCCGTACATCTGCAATCGAGTCTTGGTTGGCTTCCAGGTTTCCTTCAAGCTCGTCAAACCTTTTCTGACTATTGCTTTGCATTGATACCAGGTTCTCCAGCTTATTTTGCAAGGCGAAAACCTGGTTCGTCAGGTTATTGATTTCCTGCTGTGTTTGCCTGATAACGTTTTCTTTCAGTTGGTCGTTAAATGCAATAACCTCGTCATGTCGCGCCTGTATCTCTGCTTTGATGCTGTTTACAACTGTTTCCTGCGCTTCGATTTGACTAAAGAGTTTTTCCAGGTTTTTTGCACGGCCGATTTTTTTCCCTTCAAATAAACCTACACTTCCACCAGTCAAAGAAAATTTGCCCTTTACGAACTTACCATGTTTTTCAAGCACTACTCCCCCATCGCTGTCTAGCATTGCAGCTTCATCGTCTGCTATATAGACATTGCAAAGAAGGTATTCTGCGAGCCGGCGATATTTTTCATCAACCTCGATTACTTCAAGTGCCTTAATTGTATTTGCCGGCTGATGTTCTTCCGTCTTTTTGTAATTGTTGATTCTGTCAAGCAAGAAAAAATTTGCTTTCCCTTTCTGATTAGCGTCCAGCAAATGAACTGCCTGCATACCTTCCTCAAGGTCGTTGACTACGTAATAGTTCAGGTAAGGCTCCAGCACATTTTCAACCGCGGCGCGATATTCTTCCTTTACATAAATAGTATCAGATAAGATGGGCGCTGTATGATTCCAGTTTTTATTCTTATGGAGAAATTTTACACTTTCCGGGTAGCCTTCCATGCTATCGATTAAACTTTTCAGCAAAGCATGTTCATTACGTTTGCTATCCAGCTTACGGCTCTCTTCCGCTAAGCGGTTACGCAAACCTTCCATTTTCTGCTGAGTCTCCAGTATGCGTTGCTTAGTGGCTTCGTGTTGCTCTTGTAACTCGCGTAGTTCTACCCTTTTATCCTCCAATTCCTGCTCTTTGTCTACCCGCTGTTCCTCCAATTGTTTTAATTGGCTTTCGCGCTGTTGCCTTTCATCCTGCAACTGGGTTAAAGCTCTTTGAAGATTTTGAATAGACGCATCAGCTACTGCTACCTTTTTTTCTGCATCGAACTGCTTACGTTGAATATCCTGGAACTGGCGGCGAAGTTGGTCAACAGTACCGCGTTTGTCGTCGAACACCTGGCGCTTAGCAGCTACATCCATTTTCATCTCATCCAACTGCAGCTGTAGATTGCCCAACTTTCCTTCTTCCTCGCCCAACTGGAGCGTAGTAAACTCAATTGATTCATTGATTCCGCTCAACTGACCTTCCGCCCTATCCAGAAAGGCCTTAATGCTTCCCTCCTTCTCCTTTAAATGTTGCAATTTTTGTGTAGCAAGCTTCTTTTCATTCTCATGCGTTCTTAATTTCTGCACGAGGTCGTTGAACTCATGCTGCATACTTTGCAACGCCCTTTCCTTTTCAATGAAGCCTACTTTCTCCTGCTCGATAAGTGCTTCCTCGGTAGCAATTTCTGCTTCAAGGCGGATTTTCTTATCTGTCTCACTCTCTTGCTTCTCATGCAAATCTCTATAAGTATCGTTGAAACCTTCCAACGAGGCCTTCGCCAATTCTACAGAGATCTCTTTATAATCCTTCTTAATTTCGTAGTACTTCTCAGCTTTTTTGGCCTGATTCTCCAGGGTCTTTAACTGGTTATTGATTTCGAATAACAAGTCTTCGATACGATTTAGATCTCCTTCGGTTGCATCCAGCTTTGCCTTTGCCTCTTTTTTACGTGTTTTGTAAATGGTAATTCCGGCAGCCTGCTCCAGCATACGCCGACGACTATTTTCCTTATCGCGAATAATATCATCCACCATTCCAAGTTCTATAATGGCATAACTGTCGGTGCTTACACCTGTATCCATAAACAGGTTATGGATATCCTTCATGCGACAGCTAACATCATTAAGGCGGTATTCACTCTCCCCGTTCTTATAAAATTTTCTTGTAACGGTTACGGTACTAAACTCCGTTGGCAACAGGTTCTTTGTATTCTCAAAAGTCAGGCTCACTTCTGCTAGTCCACTGGCGCTACGCGTGCGGCTGCCATTAAAAACCAACGCTTCCAAATTCTCACTACGTAAAGCACTAATCTTCTGCTCGCCAATCACCCAACGAATGCTATCAATAATATTGCTCTTGCCGCAACCATTCGGTCCAATGATGCCGGTAATACCTTCATCAAAGTTCAGCACCGTTTTGTCGGCAAAGCTTTTAAAACCCTTTATTTCTAATGACTTTAATCTCAATTTCTACATTTTTAAAATAAATTCCAGTAGTACAATCTGTAGTTACTACTTAAAACTTACTATTTAAAACCTCTTCTAACTGCGAACATAGTTCAAAAGGCAATGAAACCGAAATCATGGTCGCGTGCGGTGGAAAGGTTGTGGATACGTAAACAAAGCGCCTTCTGCCCATCGTTTATTAGAATATGAAAACGCATTTTACGCCTTCCGCCAGTACAATTTTAGGTTTAAAGAAAAAAAGAATAATTTTCTGTTTTTTAAATAATAAATAATTGGGGGTCTTGCAAACTTTTAAAGCCTTTTGTATTTTGATCTTATGAATTTTTATAATTTAAAAAAACACTGGATATGAAATCAACATTACAAACTCTTCTTGTTGCACTATTTATTTTTTGTTTTGAAAAATCTTTTTCACAAGTAACCTTACTATCAAACAATACAAACCTGACTACAGGATTTGTACTAAATGACAAAGCCTTATTAATTTCAGAAGAAGACTCCCTGTGGGTTACTAATGGTACACCAGCAGGTACGGTAAAACTTACTAATTCCGTGTCGTACGTAGATACCGGAGGAGGTCAGATTTTTAATGGAAAATTCTTTTTCTCTGGGGCTAATTCCGCAAACGGCCAGGAGCTTTGGGTTACAGATGGCACTTCTGGTGGAACAACCCTTTTAAAAGACATAAACACAGTTACCACGAATTCTATCCCCGCAAATTTCTTCACCTACAACAACACTTTATTTTTTACAGCAGACAATGGAGTAAATGGCCGCGAACTATGGGTAAGCAATGGAACAGCAGCCGGAACCGTAATGCTGAAAGATATCAACCCTAATGCAGGCAGTGGGTTAAGCATTCCGACCACTAACTTTCACGTTGCAAATGGTATTCTTTATTTTGTAGCTAATAATGGAACAAACGGCGAGGAGTTATGGCGAACCGATGGAACGCCTGCCGGTACTACCATGGTTAAAGATATTACCACCACTCCAAGTGTAGCTACATCAACACAATTCGGCCAATTTATCAATCTAGGAAATATTTTTATTTTTAGTGTTACCGCAGGAGAATTTTTAACCTCTACTAGTCAGTTATGGAGATCTGACGGTACTTCAGCCGGCACTACTCTTATTAAAGACTTCGGAACTTTTTCAGGATTTTTTCCAGTTTTCTTTTTTCCTTTTAATGGCAAAATTTATTTCAATGGTACCGATTATGCAAATACAGGAAACGAGCTGTGGGTTACAGACGGTACTACAGCGGGTACAACGCTGGTAAAGGATATAAATCCGGGTGGTGGTGAGGCCAGTTCTGTTCCTTTTGTGTTTAATGCCGTTGTAATGAATAACAGGTTTATTTTCCAGGCAACAACTGCTGCCAACGGAAGTGAACTGTGGTATTCTGACGGCACCGAAACCGGAACGCAACTATTGAAAGAGATTAATCCGGGTTCTGCTAACGCAAATCCTTTTGTCTACAAAAATTATGATTTTTCATCTGGCAACATCTATGGTAGCACGCTGTATAATGGTAAGGTATTCTTCTCTGCTAATAATGGAACAAACGGTAAAGAGCTTTGGATCACTGATGGAACTTCGCAAGGCACCACTATGGTAAAGGATATCAATACCGGCGCGCCTACCGGAGTAGCTGACAGTGTCGTAAGCTATCTGTACACAACCTCCGGTTTATATTTTAGCGCCAACAACGGTTCAGGGTATGAGCCTTGGATATCTAACGGAACAGATCCTGGAACAACAAGAGTGTTTGACGTAAATACTGGTACTCCCGGCTCCAACCCCCGGTACATGTTTGTCTTCAATAACCAGTTATACTTTAATGGAACGAATGGTGATGTAGCCGGTAGAACTGACTTGTTTAAAATTGACGCAACGGTTACGGTGTTGCCAATAACTCTGCTAAATTTTGCTGCAACTGTAGAAAGTTCAAATTTGGTTAACCTTCACTGGTCAACTACTAATGAGATAAATAGCAGTCATTTCATAATTGAGAGAAGTGCAGATGGAAACAAGTTTACTGATATAGGACACGTTAATGCAACCGGCAACAGTACTATTAAGCAGGATTATAGTTATTCTGATCGCCAGTCTTCAACTCTAAGCAGTCCTTTACTGTATTATAGATTAACGTTAGTAGATAGGGATGGATCACAGGTGCCTTCTAAAGTGCTGCTCGTTCGTCTGCAGGGAAGCGCAGTGCAATTTACTTTCTCGCCAAATCCAGTAAAACAACAATTAAATGTTACGGTTGAGCCTGGTGGAGCAAAAAATGTTTCCTTAAGAATTATAGATGCCGGCGGTAAACAGGTATACCAACAGAATATAGCAGGAGGCGCAAACGTCTACCAGCAATACATTGATGTAGCAGGCTTACAAAAAGGTGTTTACTACATTCAACTAATTACAGACAAAATTGTAAAAACAGGAAAGCTTATTAAACAGTAGTAAAAAATAAAATTTTATGCGAAAGCCGTCTCATTGAAATGTAGACGGCTTTCTTATTATTTATTCCTGGCTTAAAAACTTAGTTGATGAAGCGGAGACACTTTCCCGAGACGGATATATCGACTCCCTGCTATTTCTTGTTGCTAAGTTGTTGAAGTAAAATATCATAGAGACACCAGAGACAAACATTAATATAAGGGCAATTGAGAGTACCATACTTCGTAGAATTTAGATACAGTATAAAATATCTAAGCCGCATGCTTTTTACTCAAATAAGGATGTTTCGAGAATCTTTATTGAATTGGTGCGCATGCTTTTCCACTAACAATTGTTAGTTATATTAAGGCAAGTGAACTCAATTATTATCCAGCGAGCCTTAATTCTTGCACATCTGCATGCAACTCTCTCTTACTTTCCTTCCAGCTTCTAACTTTCCTTATCCACAAACTTCCCGTGCTCTGGAACGGCTACCGTTTCAAACTCATTTACTAACCTTCTCAAGCCTTCGGTTAGCTCTGCGCCGTCCATAGCCGTACCATGCCCGGGAACAACAAGCTGCGGATTAAGTGCCGCCAGCTTTTGTACTGATTCATACGCAGCCCGCCAATCAGTGGTTAGGTATACAGGAGGTCCACACACTTCTTTCTTTTGCACAAGTACCTTATACATTGAGTCCTGCTTAACGGTTATAAAGGCATCAGCAGAAATAAGGGTTGCATCGCTTTCTCTGAATAACGCCACTTGTCCGGGTGAATGACCTGGAGTGTGTATCCATCGCCAGTCTTGCAAATGAGGAATAGAGCCGTCAGCAGGAAGCTCTCGAAGTGCAGGTGTTATATCAATCGGTTCATTGGGATAGATGGAAGATATTTTAGCAAGCATTCCTCCTTCCACAGAAGTATCAGGTTCAGGATAACTTTGCTGACCAGTTAAAAATGGAAATTCAAGTGGATGAGCATAGACAGGCACATTCCAATGTTCAATTAGATGAACAATTCCACCAACATGGTCAAAGTGGCCATGGGTAAGAATAATAGCAGCCGGTTTCGCGTTTGCTCCAAATATATCCTCCGCAACCAGGCGAATTTCTTCTCCACACTTTGGCATCCCTGCATCTACCAAAACCCACCCTTCAGCCGATCCAATAAAAATAACATTGACAATTTGATTGGTATAATATGAGACATCGCTCCTTGCCTCCCTTACTTTACCACTCGATATTGATGTCATTGGAATAAACTTGTCATCCTTGCTTTGATACATTTGGCTATCCATAATTTTTTTACTAAAATTGAGGTAATATCAGTTCAACTCTCAATTGTTATACCACTAGAATTATCGGTAGTTTGAAGATTTTTTTAATCAAAAAGAGAAAAATCAATATTTGGCTTAGCCAGAGAAACAGTTGGAACATAATAAAAAAGCAGCCCCTGAAATCACCCAGGAACTGCCTTAAGTTTGTTTGTTTTGGTTGCTGTTTATTAAACCTTTAAATCTTTATAAATTCCACTCTCCTGTTCTGTGCTTTGCCTTCTTTGGTTTTATTATCTGCTATTGGTTGCGTTATTCCCTTTCCATCAGTTGAAATGTTGGCTGCATCGATGCCGTATTCTTTTACAATTAAATCTTTTACCGCGGCAGCTCTTTGTTTCGAAAGCTCCATGTTTGCAGCAGCATCTCCATCGTTACTTGTGTGACCGACTACCTTTATTTTTACTGTAGGATTTTCCTTCAGCACGCTTGCTATCTCTTTAATCACACCATAAGATTCCTGCTTAATCACTGCACTGTTTACGTCAAACAAAATTCCGCTTGTACTAAACTTACCTTCTTCAATTAGTTTATGCCTTGTATCGGGCAAGCCTGTAGCTACTTTAATATTTTTTAGAAATACACCTATCTCCTCGTCCTTGTAATTTGATCCTTCGAGGTGGAAAACAAGTTGATTCATAACGTCGCTTGTATTAATCGCCTTTGGAACATCAAAGATTTTTGCTTCATTCACCCAAAGACGTAGACGCTGTTTTTGTACATGAATAGAATAATGTAACGGTTTATTAAAATCTTTAGAATAATCATTTAAAGTAACGCGATCACTTAAAAAAACCTGCCCGCCATTTTTGTTACTCTCCAGTCTTGCACCACCGCTTCCATAAGCGTTAATACTTGTTGTTACGGAGTTAATGCTTTCATAGTTCTTTAAAAATTTATTATCTCCATTGTCTGCAGTTCCGCTGGAGAAAAAGCCGAAGGTGACGTCAGGTAAAGAATAGCCGCCTTGCTTGGGCTTATAATAATAAATCATGTCGAACTCGATAGTATAATTCTCACCGAAAGGTTTAGTATTACCACTTAAATAAGTATTGTTTTGAAACAGGCGCAGCCACTTCCCTTGCTTACCCTCAACCGTCATCACTTCTCCTTTTCCACTGGCATTCCAATTTGTAGGCAGTTCGCCAATTGCGTCTTGCGCAAAATCTTCCGTATAAATAATTTTGTCGCCAGGAACAAAATCAAATTTAGAGTAGCTTGTTAGAGTAGCTTTTTCAACTGTTTCCTCTTTTTCACCTGAGGCACCTGTTGCTTGGGAAGTACTTTGTTTAGATTCCTTTGCTGGAGTCGTGTTCTTGCCTTCGACCTGGTCAAGCGTTTTATCAATGGCCTGGTCAGTTTTGTTGTTTATCCTGGAATTGACTTTTGATTTAGCGCGATCTAAAATGTTTCCGAACTGAGCATAATTACTAAAGGGCACACAAAGAATGAAGCCGGCGATTAAGATTTTTTGCATTGTTAGTTTTTGTATCATGATGCTTTTTTTGTTGATTACGAATTGCATTAATGATGACAAAACTATTTATCGAAAAGAGACTTGGCAATCGCATAAAAATGCGAATTGCCTTAATAAACTACTGGTATAAACGTTGCTTTTTCTAGTATGAGCGGTTATTAGTTTGGATGATAATTAACCATAAAACCTGAATAGCATAAATATGTGAGTTGAGAGCAAAACTCTACTGCAACCTATAAGCAGATACAGTCTTTCCAAAGAACGTTGGAACGTAAATGATTTTTTTGGCTGCATCATAGCCTATATCGGCAGTATTCTTTTTTTGTGGGCTTGTATCCAACATCGTTTCTACCTTACCGTCTGCTGAAACATAATAAATCCAACCTCCCCAGGCAGTGGCTATAAAGTCTCCGTTGCCAATTGGTTCCACTCCGTCGCCACCTTCAGGTAGGGTTGCAACGGGTGTAACTTTCTTGTTCATATCCGCCTTTACAAACGATTTTCCTGACGCTATATACAAGTCATTCTTTACCGCCCTTAAGCCGTTTACCCCCTGCATGTTTTCGAGGTAAAGCACGGGCTTATCGTTTTCAATTTTCCAAACGGTCGCCTTTTTTGAATCTGAAACATACAGTACTCCGTTGCCTGAGACCGTTACGTCGTTAAGGCCCTCAGCTCCATCAACTTTAATTCTTTTTGTGATCTTTCCACTAGCAATGTCTATCACTGCTACCTCAGCTATGTCTGCTACGTACAGCCGGTTTCCAACTTTTGCCATTCCTTTTGGCGCGTTAAGTCCGTGTACCCAATAGCGATTGATGACTTTGCCATTCGTTTGGATTTTTGCAATTCCACCTTTGCCATCGACACCCCAGGGATCCCCATCTATCAAGGCCACGTACAACATGTTCCCAACCGGTAAAACAGATTCAGGAACTGCAATGATGGTGTCAGTTTCCCATAGCTTAACAAGTTTATGTTTTTGTGCCACTGCTGAAAACGAGAGACCTACTAACAGAAAAGTGAAAATATTTTTCATAATAAAATTTGATATAAATATAGAATTATGAGGTTGAAAAGCAAAGCATTACCATTCGGGGCTGTTTTGAAATCCTTCGTTCAGGATAAGATTGTAAATAGAAACAACGCAAATAGTTGACTTTAGAAAAAGCCCTGCCCCTTTCAAAATTTCCTTTTATGCATTATGACTTTTCGATTTTCAATTTTATCTTAAAGCATTCTTTTTATGAAATACTAATTCATACTTTATGGCAACTTCAGTAACTCCTACAATGCCTACCCGCCCGGCATCAATTGTAACTAAAAACGGAATTGAGCTAATTAAACAATTTGAGGGATTATGCTTGAAAGCTTACCTCGACCCCATTAAAATACCAACTATCGGCTACGGAACTATTTGCTATGAAAATGGGGCTAAAGTAAAAATAGGCGACGTTATTTCTCAGGAGCGAGCTGAAGAATTACTCTTCCATGGAGTAAATCAAAAGGTTTGCAGCATCACAGAAATGATCAAAGGCGTTCCCTTAAATCAAAATCAAATAGATAGCCTTAGTTGCTTTGCTTATAACGTTGGTTGTGGTGCATTGGCAGGAAGTACATTACTTAAAAAAGTGAAAGCAAACAGAAACGATCCCACTATTCGTGATGAGTTTATGAAGTGGAACAAAGCAAGAGATCCTAAAACAAAACAACTGGTAGCACTGGCAGGATTAACACGCCGGAGAAAAGCTGAAGCCGACTTGTATTTTTCTTAATGAGTTTTGCGTTCTCTGAAAGGCCTACTCCTTGGTATTTTCGTATGCTCCTTTTACTCTTTTTAAGTCTTTTTTTCGCAACCAGCCTTTTGTGGTTTGTCCCAAATGGTTTTTGAATACGACGTAAATGAAACCATCTGTCTCATCAAGTGGTCTAATGGATGCGTAGGAATTATTCCAGTAATTAATGAAGGCCTTTCTTCTTGTCTGTTCATCAGGCTCATTATAAAAATGTGCTACGGAAATTACTTTATAATCTGTCTGCGGTGAAGCTCTTTCGGTTTTTACAGGCACCACTGCTTTTTGTATTTGAGGCTCTTTAGCAACAGCCAGCATATCGTCTTTCGTCTCTTTTGCGGGAGCACTTTTTGGTCTTGGGTAGTAGCGTCATTTGCAAGAGCTGCACTTCTTTCGTTGCCACTAATTTGCTCAGAGGTTTGATCCTTTTGAGATAATATTTTGCGGGCCGCAAGACTGTTTTCTATAGGGTCAACCGCGACAACGTCATGAGTGTCACGCAAACGGAAAAGTAAAAAATAAGAACTGGCAATAGCGCCAATTACACACAGAGAAATTAATGCTATTCTTAACTTTCTTTTATTGCGTCGTCTTCTATCTCTTCCGTAGTAGTACATATTTTTTGAATTAATCAAAGACCTTACCAAGCGTTTAAAAAAAGACGCTGAAAGTACAGCAACAGTTGCCACACTAGCTTTTAAAAGGCAACAGCTGAAACGCCGTTGAAAAAAATGTAAAAACTACGCTTCTATCGCTTTTCGTAAATCTTTTGCAAACGTTTTAAGTTTTCTGTCGCTGTCTGCTGTGTGATCGGTAATACTTAAGCCAGTTAATTTTCCGGTAGCGATATCTACGGACCACTCTTCCTGCAAGACTTTCCGAGGTTGCTCTTGCTTATCGTTGTCGTCGAAGTAATTAATGGTGAGGTTATTTGAAGCGATATTTAAAACGACAAATCCATTATAGCCGAGTGCGATTTCTCCATCAATTCTTTCTCTTTCTCTACAGTCGTACAAAGCAAGGTTACGGTTTACAGGATTTAAACAGTCGGCATTTTTGGGACTTTTCAGCTCTTTCTTTTTATTGATTTCAACAGGCATTCCGCTATTTCCAACACATCTTGCGAAAATGTTTGAGCCATTGTCTAACTTGTTTGGGCCGTATACAGAAAACCAATGCTCGTGTCCCCAAAGCCATATAACATCTCGGCCGGGCTTTATTAAAGATGAAATAAATTTTCCTGGCTTTGGAAACTCCTCCTCAAAAGCTGAGAAACATTGATGATGTGAAAGGATGATAAGTCCACGATTATCATCATCTAATCTAACGGTCTTTTCCAGCCATTCTTTTTGCTGTTCGTGGAGATCCAGCTTGACGTTAGCGCTTAAACCAAGAATTCCCTTCAGCGAATAATAGCCCGTGTCTAAGCCGATGATGCGCCAGTAATCATTTTCGAGGCAAAAGAAACTAGCTTGTTGGGCCTTATCATGATCCTTAACAAAGTTGCCCATATAAGGCAATAGTTGCTGGAAATAACTTCTGCCGCTCGAATACATTTCATGGTTACCCAGCAATGCAAAACTTCCCTGCTTTCCATACGGCCACGTACCCTGATGATCGGTATTAAAATTGTCCGCAATCTCTTTTTTATTTCCAACATAGTAGGTATCTCCAAGGTGAATGCTGTAGTCGTTGTCTGCCGCCTGGCGAGCTATGAGGTGAGACTCAAAAGTATCGGAAGCCCAATCGCTTAGTAAAGCAACAGTAGTTAGTTTGTCCGAATCATTTTGCATTTTGAAGATCCCATTGTTTATCTCGGGCTTAGGATAAGTCTGGTAGGCAAAATGAGAATTACCGATATTGGCTATATTTCTAACTAACCACGTAAGCTTGTTTTCTTCGACAAGACCATGCATATCGTAATCAGGCTTCTTGTTAACGATACTATCTCTTACAGACAGTAACTGACTAACAAGAGAACTTTTGTTCATGTCGATAAACTTCCTTTTATCCTTCATAGTTGCAGTATTAATTGCCCTACTTTATCGTTTTTTCAAATAACTGATCAAAACTGTTCAGACTACAACAAAGTATAACGGCTTTGCAACATTTGCAATAGCAGCAAGATTTGCGCTATCAATCCTTGTCACGGAGAGCTTTTGGAAGCTACGGGGCAAAAAAGGCAAAAGTATTTGAGTAGACAGTACCGGCTATCTTTCATCAGGAGGTTCAATCCCATTTTCTTTTTTCAGCTGCTCTTCGATTTTCTTTCCCTTTTTTCGAAAAACAGGAAAATTCATTGGGCTTTGCCTGGGCTGTTCATCACCCAATAATACACCCCACTGCTTCATACTTTCTGTGCGGTCAAAGATTATTTTAAGAACAGCCATAATGGGTAACGATAAAAACATTCCTGAAATTCCGGCGAGCGCCCCCGCGATAATAACTCCGACAATCGTAGCCAGTGCGTTGATTTTCACTTTCGAACCCACTATTCTCGGCATCAAAATATTATTGTCTAAAAACTGCACTGCCGCTATGGTAAGTAGTACCGTAAGAATCGGCCATAGTTCCTGTGAAGAGGTCAGCGTGAGCAGAACGCCTATAATGTTTCCAAGTAGGGCGCCGACATAAGGAATCAAATTAAGTAAGGCAAATATTACCCCAATCAATATTGCGTGTTTAATTCCAAAAAGCAGTAGAGTAACCCCCAGTAAAACGGTTATATAAGTTATTTGGATAAGCAACCCAATGAGATAGCTTTTGATGATCGTTTCCGTTTCATGCATGGCACCTTCGACTTCCTTCTGGTTCGATTGCGGAAACCACAAAAAGACAAAGCGCAACAATAAATTTTTATAAAAAAGCAACAGAAAAACATAGATAGGCAGCAGGCCGACAAAAACAAAAATGGAGGTTAGCGAAGATGCAGCACCACTTAATACACCCCCGGCATAATTAACCAGCTTTTTGCTTTGATCATTAATAATCTGCACTTGCCTTTCTGTAGAAAGATGGGTTCGCTTGTCAATCCATTCGCTCAGTGAGTGTAGGTGCACTGTCACGTTTTGCTTGATTTGTGGAAAATCGTTAACGAGACTACTCATTTGTGAGGAAAAAAACCACAGTATCGCAACTACCAGCACTATCAACATCATGATGGCTAGCGAAATAGATAAAACCTCGGGAAACTTTCTTTTTTTAAAAAACCTGTAAACAGGCAGCAGAACAATGCTTATAAAAAAAGCGAGAACAATAGGCATTATAATGCCTTTTCCCGCTACAATTATTACCCCTAAAAAATATAAGCCTATAAGCTCCAAAGCTCTCCTGACGGTAACCGGCATGTCCTTATTCATTGCACTTTTTTTGCATCGTAGTTATAAAAATAACACTACTATGAAAACTGGGCCACAGGCCACTTTCTGGTACCAGGGCTGCAATAGCTATGAATGTTTTTTACAGCGTTTTTTGATCCAGGCTTAATATCGCTGATGTTACATCGTTGCGTCGCATTTCGTTCATCAGAATTTTCGCTATTCAGCTCTGTTCCTTTTTTGCTACTCTTCGTTTACGCGTACTGAAAAAATATTTCAGTCGCGCCATATCCAAATCGCTGGTCATATTGATTAACGAAAAACCTTACCTCTTTCTTCGTTTTTAATATGTCGTGAATTTCATCCTTCAGTTTGCCCTTGCCTACACCATGAATAACAATCAGGTCCGGTTGACGGTGAGCAACGGCCAAATCATACCACTTTTCAAATTCTTTCAGTTGGATGGTAATGATCTCGAAATTGCTCAAACCTTTCCAGTTGTCTGTTATCTTTTCAATGTGCAAATCAATCACACTTCTTGCCGGATCCAGGTGCTGCCTTGCTTTGCCGGCGTCATATACTTTAAACCCTGCAGAGCTTAATTTCGACAAATCGAGCGAGTCATCTACATAAACCTTATCGGGATACTTTTCCAACAGCCTGTGATTGATCGAGGGAAGGTTCTTTTCTTTCAACTCCTCAATCTTTTGAAACATCTGCTTCGCCTTTATCTTATAGTGCGCTTCGCAAAATTCAGCTTTGTACTTCGAGGGCTGCAGCAGTTTAAATTCAAAATCAAAAGAGGGATTATCGTTCAGACTTTCGAAGGGAATATCGTGTAAGTAAAAATCTTTGAATGGTTGTATATCGCTGGTTATGTCAAAATCTGTCTTGCCTAAAAAACTCAACTTATAGGTAAACTCGTAACCAATATCGGTCCTGTTGACCAGGTACACTTTAAACCTATCGACAATATCATCACCAAAAAGATCTGTCTCAAACTTGGGGAATAACATAATCCAAATGCCGTCGGCCACTTTCACCTCGTCCCTGCGCTTTTCTTTCTGCACCTGGTCAACATATACCTTCGGCTTTCTTTGTTCGGGAAACAGTTTTTTCTCTGTAAATCTTTTAAAGTACGGAAAATCAATCTGGTCCATATAAGCCGGAAACTTTACGCCCTTAACTTCTATCAACACCATCTTATCGTTCAAAATCTCAATCACCTTCCCGGGATCATTGCTATGAGCCACTATAATATCATCTCCTACCTCGTACTTCATTATAATTTCAATTAAACAGCGAAGTTACTGATAAGAAAAGCTTTTAGAATTGGTGAAACAAGAGCGTCTGAAATTTTAAGAAAAGCTGTTGCCAGACTTGGCGGAGATTAAAGTGCTGCTTTTACTCCAAAGAGACCATGGCTTTAATAACACCGTTGGCCGGGTCGAGCCATTGCTCAAACTGGTCTTTTACTTCCTGAAATTTTACCCTGTTTGTAATATAGGTGGTGGGATTTACCTGCTTATTTTTCATGGACGCTATTACGTGAGCAAAGTCTTCCCGGGTTGCATTTCGGCTACTCATCAGTGTTGCCTCCCTTTTATGAAACTCCGGATGGCTAAACGATATCTCCCCTTTCTGCAAACCAATCAACACGTAGCGACCACCATGAGACATGAATCGAAAAGCATTATTGATAGCCTTCAAATTTCCGGTGGCATCTATTACAACTGTAGGCATATCGCCATTCGTAATTTCCATTAATTGCTCCGTCACATCCTGAGCTAGTGCATTGATAGCGTGGGTCACCTGCAGCTTGTTTTTGCAAAACTCCAATCGCTGTTCGTTAATATCGAGCGCTATTACTTTACCTCCCGCAATGCGTGCAAACTCCATGGTACCCAGTCCTATAGGGCCGGCCCCAATCACGAGCACAAATTCATCCTTTTGTACACCTGCCCTTCGAACTCCGTGCGCACCAATGGCTAACGGTTCTACCAGCGCAAGTTCATCGAAGCTTAATCCTTCCCCGTGCACCAGGGAATAAGAGGGCACGGATAAATACTCTACCATCCCCCCATCGCAATGCACTCCGGAAACAATTATTTTATTACAACAATTTGGTTTGCCTGCACGACAAGCGACGCATTCACTACAATTAAAGTACGGGATGAAGGTGACTGCTTCACCAATTTGAAAACCAGGTGCATCATCAAACTCCATCAGTTCCCCCGCTAACTCATGTCCCAGTATTCGCGGGTAGCTAAAGAAAGGTTGGGTCCCTTCATACGCATGCAGGTCGGTTCCACAAATACCAATGCGTTTGATTTTTATGATAGCATGACCTTTTATCAAAGCTGGTTTTTTGCCTGTTATATATTCAAAGTGGCCAGGCTCGGTACAAACTAATGTTTCCATCTTATGCTTGTTCATTCTTCTTAATAATATAAATCAACGAACTACATTTTGTAGCATCCCGGCTCGCTTTAATGTTTGAAACAAGACCGTTCCAGACAGCCTTAGCCAGATTATTTTTTCCGTTCTTATACTTTTCGCTCAGCATACTTACATAGAAACTATCAAACCACATTGGCTTTATTGCCTCCAGCAAAAAGCCTTTTCTTTCTATAAGTACCTCCATACTCTTTGGCGAAAAGTGATACAGGTGACGAGGAACGTCATAAGCTGCCCAATAATTTTTATAGATCGTTGCATCATAGCTGGTGTAATTAGGCACGGCAACAATTAGACGGCCTTCGGGCTTTAAAATGTTAATAAACTTTTCAAGGTAGCCCTCCAGGTCGTGCACATGCTCCAGAACATGCCACATAGTGATTGCATCAAATGTCTCGCTTACAAGATTGTTCAATTCTTCTAATTCCGAAAGCTGTAGCTGATAGTTAAGCATTGCGTTGTCTCGTGCGATCTTATCAGGTTCAAGTCCGGTTACATCCCAGCCGGCCTTTTGCATAATGTTTGCAAACGCACCGGTACCGGCCCCTATGTCTAACAAAATACCCCGATCAATTCCCGTGGCTTCTTCCACGAGTTTTTTCTTTCCTTTCAAAGTAAAGGTCCGTACAATATGATAGAGCCGGTTAATTAGTCCCCTTTTTGAATCGCTGTGCGAAACGTAATCTGAGGACTGGTAATACGAACCGATATAAGCTTCGGTAGGAACATTTTGGGTGAAGCGAAAGGTACAAGCGCTGCATTTCCACACGTCGAACTGCTCGTGCGAAACTGTATAATCAGTACAGGTAAGTACTTTACTGATTGCCGCGCTACCGCAGCATAAGCAATGATCGTAGTTAATGATAAAAGCCATATTGCGGCAAAGAAAGTGAAAAGGCGGTTAAAAAAATGCTGGCCTAAGCCAACTCTTTTTTCTATCATTTATTCTTTCTTTACCTTGACACCCGAAATGAGCATGAACTTTTCAGAGATCAGAGACCAAATCCGGCGGGCTTCCTTTTATATTCCTTTCACGGTTTATTTTGTTGTCTTCACCATAGCTGCGCTTATTTCATACAAGATGTTAGGGCACAACGAAATTGATGCCGACTCCTCTTACGCCGATATTTTTGGCCTGTTACTTAAGGTTGCTTTTGCGTTTTGTGCCTCTATCCTTGCGGTAGCATTCTTATCTGTTCTTGGCTCCTATCTCTATTTTCTTTATAAGAAAAGAAAACCCGGCATTCATTTCCAGGTTTCAACAGATTTAAAGGAAAGCGAATCGAATCAGAAACAGACAGTGAAGTTGGTAATAAGACCAATTTTGAAGCCACTCTTTGGCTTTATAAAACTGAGGTTGCTGTACGATAAAAAACATTTTTCCGACAAGTTCTCGTTGCTTGAAAACAGTAGCAGAAAGTTTTTTAGCACTTCAATTGAAGGAACCTATCATTGGCCACTTCCTGAAATAAAGGAATATCATGTCGAAAAAGGGTTGATTTACTTTGAAGATTTTTTCCAGTTTTTTTCAATAGCCGTAACACTTCCTGCAAGCAGTAAGTTTTTTACACAGCCTACATCAAAAAGCTTACAAGACTTAAAAGTTTTGCCCCGCAAAACTGAAGAAACGAGTACGCGCATCGAACAGCTTAGGAAAGTAGAAGGCGAATATTTGAATTATAAAAACTTTGAGAACAACGACGACGTAAGAAGAATCGTCTGGAAGATTTATGCAAAAAACAAAGAACTCGTAGTTAGGATGCCTGAAATTATGGATCCTTATGCTTCTCATGTTTACTTGTATGCTTCTTATTATACCGTGTTTGATATTGCAGGAAATGGCGCAATTGAAGTCCCTTTTCTAAATTACTTTAAAGTGATTAACTGGTCGATTTACCAAAACCTGGTCAAACAGGGTTTTGAGGTTCGGTACATTCCTGACCAGGAAGTTGCCAAAAATAAACTGGCCGACGAAGCGCAGTGGGTCAAATACAGTATCAGTACAAGCAATTGGCACCAGGCAAAAGATCTGAAGTCGTATGTAAAAACAAGTGATGCTTCAGTTGTGGTGATTTCATCGTTGAGCAATGCGAACGAGGTGAAGGATTTGATTGAGATTCACGGAAAGGACATCACGTTCATTTTCATAAAACTCACAGAAAGCTTCAAGAACCAGAACATGTTCGATTGGGTGCAATGGGTATTTGTGCAGAATGCAAAAGACGATATCGATGTTTACAAGAGAGCCTGGGCTTTGTCGCCTTTAAGGCAAAGAATTAAAAACAACGAAAAACGCTTGGAAGACCTTGTAGCAAAATACCAGGAGGATGCGGTGGTCATTTAGTTGGTGTGAAGCAAATAGGAATTAGGAATTGAGAATTGGGAATTTTTGGGAGCGGCGCTTTATAACTATAATCAGCATTGTTGTGTCACTCACTTGTACTGAAAGAATATGAAGCAGCAAGATTTGCTACAAAACGAAATCCCTTATAAAAAGAAACAAACTAAAAAAAGCTTACAACCTCAAGTTAGCAGCTTGTGGCTAAAACCGGCTTTAAAAGAGACAAATGCAAATCGGAAGAATACATAGTTGGAAGAAAGTTACGGCTCAATTGATTTTATTAGCGCTGCCGACAGTGGCGCTTGCACTATACCTGTTGTTAAATGTGAATAGGTTTTATTCATTCTTACAAAATAACTGGCTCGAACAGGGATTGTATTTTACTACCGGTCTTGTTGCAGCTATTATTTTTTACGGTTATCGCTTCAGGTTCATCACCACTGCTCTACTGTTGTTTGGAGCTTATTTCATTGCTTATAGGCTTTTGGGGAAATTGAGTGTAGGCGAGTTTGACGCATTCTTTATCTCCGTAAAATTCCTGATCTTCTCTATGCTCTTTTCCGCCGGATGGCTGGCTGGTTATGGATTTTCCAGGTCTAGATATTTTACCATTTTTTGGTCGGTCTTCCTGCTTGTGATGCAGATTATTGTAGTTAGCAAAACGTCAGAGATAACAGCCAATTCTTTGATTTCAGCATTTGCTCCTGTACTAGTGTATGCTTTCTACATCATCTACACTTCCGAACTTATTAGAAATATGAATGAGGATGAGCCCGGCTTCGGCTGGTTCATCACAAAGCGTCTTACCGGATTTATTGCCCTGTCTGTAGTTCTTTTGTTTAGCATGCTGCTGATTTTTCAGAAACAATTCAACAGCATTGAGCACGACTGGGGCGGAAGCCAGGGTGGAAATAAGAAGAACGGTGGCAAAGAGAGCATGACCAAGCAGAACAAAGATGGCAGCCTCAGCAACAAAGACCAGATGAAAATGACTGGATCTTTAAGCAAAGACAAAAGGCTTGTGTTTGTCGCTAAACTCGACAACTATTTCCCCGACGGAAAAACGCCTAATCCGCTCTATTTTACTTCAACTTATTATACCAAATTCGATACCGCTACGCAGACTTTTGAGGAAGATAAGAACTTTCCTAAAAACGACTTGTTTAGCCCGGATCCCTCAAAAATACCTTTATACTTTACCAAGGTTGATACCGCCGTTATAACAAATACAATGGCCACTTTAAACCGTAAGGTGGTGTCAGCTGATATTTATAAAGTAATTCTATCACCTAACGAATATATCGCGCCTTCTACTGCATTCTTTTGCCAGCCACTGCCAGTAGAAAACGAGTATAAAAAACAATTTAAAAGCGCCTACCGCGCCAAGATGTGGGTCAGCGATTTAAACAGTGCTTACTTTATTTATAATCCCGCAGGCAACAAACAGCTGGAAACGTTTCAACAACAACGTTTCGAAATGCTGCGAAAGGCAACTTCATACGACGGTCTCGACAAGAGGTTTATGGAGTACTACACTTACATGCCGCGCAATGAAGAATATAATAGAATAACAGAACTGGCAAAACAATTAACCAAAGATGCAAAGACGCCTGTTGATAAAATGATCGCCATAAGGGATCACTTTACCAGCAAGGATCAATTCGGACAACCTCTATTCAGATATAGCGACAATCCGGGCATTCCGGGGCTACCAAGTGCCAGCAAACTAAATTATTTCTTATTTGAAAACCGTAAAGGCTACTGTGCTTACTTTGCGGGTGCTACGCTATTTATGCTTCGCTCTCTCGGCATTCCAAGCCGTATTGCGGCAGGTTTTTTAACTGTTGACAGAAGCAGCAAAAATCCGGGGTGGTATTGGTTCTACGCTGACCAGGCGCATGCATGGGTTCAGTTATATTTTCCGGGGTACGGTTGGATGGATTTCGACACCACAGTGCCCGACCAAAACACGCAACAGTCGCCTCAACCCGACGGAACGCCTCCAATGAACACCCAACAGGCACTTATGGTAGCTGATGGTGAGGCGTTGAGTGTAGACACCGTGGCGAAAAGAGTGACCATGAAAGTGAAAAAAATGTTGTTTCATGACGAAAACATTCCGGCACCCGAAGTAAAGGATCTGCTGATGGATGTATCAATTGCATCAATAACGAGAGATACAGGAACAGGCAAGCTGAGTGATATAAAAGCAGGCAGTAACATTGTTGCCGTTTCATATGCGGAAGCGTTGAAAAATATCATGGCTAATGAGACTGATAATCTTGCTTCATTAATTGTAAAACTTCCAAAACCTGCTCCTGTTGATGAAATAAAAATCATGGAAACAGAACAGCAGAAAAAGGATCGCGAAAGGCGACAGGAAGCTGTGTCAAAGCCTTTTGATTGGGCAAAGGCTCTTATAATCGGTTTAGGCATTATAGGCTTCTTTATCCTCTTGTTGTTCTCTTCACCTTGGTTGATTTGGCAATATTTAAACAGCAAGGCAAAAAGCAATACAGCAAACGCCAGAACAAAAGCATACAACATTTATATGGCCAGTATGTATTACCTAAATCAATTGGGAATAGTTAGAGAAAATCAAAGCCCTCAACAATTTGCTGAAGCAGCCGACAAGCGACTTGGTTCAAGCTTTAATTCATTTACGAATGTTTATCAGAAAATAAAATACAGCACCACACCACTCACTACCAAGGAGGAAACGCTGGTGCAAGATTTTTATGAACCGTTTAAGGAGCAGGTCAGAAATAATATTCCTTTAAAGCAGAGGTTCAGCAGTTTCTTAAATATTTACAATACCCTGCATTATTTTACAAAATCAAAAATTAGCTAAGAGATGGAGCAAATGACTGAACAAGGTATACAGATAGACGAGGCACTTGAAAATATACAGAAACTGGTTGAAAACATTGAAACTGTTATTCGTGGTAAGCGTACTCAAATTCAATTTATATTAACCGCTTTACTTGCTAAGGGCCACATTTTAATGGAAGACAATCCGGGAACTGGTAAAACGGTGATGGCGAAGACGCTGGCGCAAAGTATCTCCGGCAGAACAAATGAAGGTGGCGTTAATTTTAAGCGGATTCAGTTTACGCCAGATTTACTTCCCATGGACCTGATTGGCTCCCACATTTTTGATGATGTAAAAAAGGAATTCATATTTAAGAAAGGGCCATTATTCTGTAACGTGCTGCTTGCAGATGAAATTAACCGGGCCTCTCCTAAAGTACAATCGGCTTTGCTTGAGTGTATGGCGGAGCACCAGATCACGATGGGAGAAACTACTTATCCTTTGGAAAAAATGTTCTTTACCATAGCCACTCAAAACCCTGTTGAAATGGAAGGTACCTATCCCCTTCCCGCTGCCCAGCTTGACCGGTTTTTTATCAAGATTATTTTTGGGTATGTAGATGAAGAAACTGAGCTCGAGATCTACAACAACTACCTTGGCATTGCCAACAACCTTGAACATATTCACCAGGTGTTGAGCATGGAAGAAATCCTGTTTTTACAAGATGAAGCAGAAAGGGTATTTATCCATGAGGAAATTGTGAAAGCTGTAAGAAATATTATCTGGGATACGCGACGTAATTCTGATATTGTATTAGGGGCTTCAACAAGAAGTGGCATTACTTTCTTAAAATGCCTGAAAGCTTTTGCACTTGTAAACGGTAGAACTTTTGTAACAGAAGACGACCTGCAGAAAATTACCCCTGCTGTTTTGGATCATCGTTTAATCTATAGAAACAAAGATGCGAAGGCCAAATCTTTAGCGGCAATATTAAATAAGGAAATGGACAGGTTGAGTAAATTGAAGTTGAGTTAAATTGAATTTGTTGTTCTGACCATAGAACTTCTATTGTGCTTTTGTTGCGTCGCACCCCTGAACTGTTTGTAACTTTATTCAAAAAAAATACTCTATCCAAGTTTAATTCTAACATATGACAAAGACAATCATTACTCCTGCTAATAATAATGTTCTCTTGGCCATTCCAGACAGCTACATTGGAAAAAAAATAGAAGTACTGATGTATGCAGTGGAGGAGCTTTCTGAGAGTACACTTTTACCGAAAACAATGTCGTCATATAAAGGTATACTGACCTCTGAAGAAGCAGAACAACTTCAGGAATATGTAAAACAATCAAGAGAAGAATGGGACACAAGTATCTGATGGACTCTAATGTCGTAATAGATTACCTCGGTAATAAGCTACCTCCTGCGGCAACAACTTTTATAGATGATTTAGTTCCTGTTGTTTCTGTTGTTTCAAGAATCGAAATACTAGGTTGGCTAGGAATTACTCAAAAACAATCAGACAAACTATCCCTCTTTATTAATAATGCCTTTGTTTATCCTTTAGATGAACCTATTATTTTAAAAACAATTGAGTTAAGGCAACAATTCAAAATAAAGACTCCTGACGCCATCATTGCTGCTACTGCCCTGATAAACAATCATACTTTACTTAGTCACAATAGTAAGGATTTTAAACAAATACCAGGACTAGTCTTGGTTGATGCATTTGCACTAAAAAGTTGATAAGTTGAAAATAGCTCCGCGCTGTTCTTTTTGCACGTGCATGAGTGAGACCTGAATTAAAAAAATGAAAATGATCTATCGGATTTTGTCCTTTGTAATATTAATTTCTACTACGACCCTTTCCTTTTCACAAGGCAATCCTACTGCCCGTTATGAAATTGATGCAAAACGAATCGGAGTAAATCCATTGGACAAAGATGCGCTTCCGAGGAGCCGCGAGTTTATTCGGCTGGATAGTACTTATTACGTTGGCTATATGTTTGAGGGGATTTATAAATCTGATAAAAGCAGCGACTACCTTGGCTTCAAAAATTCTATCCCATCTCTAAAGAAGGCTTTTGTTTTATTGCAAAAAGATTATGGCAAAGATCTAAAAGGCATCTTCAACTCGCCTCAGAACTACATGCAGTCAATGAACAAATATGTGGACTTTTTGCAGATTACAAATACCCTCAAAGAGTGTTATGATAACATTGAAATGCCCGACAGTGTAATTTGGGTGTTGAACGTTTTCTCAGGTTACAATTTCCCAAAAGATCATTTGGGATCAAATACAACAAGAGCCTGGACTTATCACCGCAATAGATTTTTTACCTCGGAAAAATTTTCATTTTTAAAAAATTCCGTTGAAGAAAATGAAAAAGCCGCTTTCGAATATTGTTACTACGCTCTAGAAAAAATTGACGTTAATAAAACCAAAAACGACATGTGGTTTGGTCCTGGTCAGGCCGAGAGCGATAGAATGGGAGTATATCATTACCTCGCATTATTGCACTGCTACAACAAAAACTATGACAGCAGCGAGTATTATTACCAAAGGTTAGCCCAAAACGGAGCGGTTTCCTGGAACAACTACGGGAACGAAAAGCACGAACTGGGCGAATTTGCGGTCGCCTTGGAATACCTGAACAGGGACAAGTACAAGTACCAGCAAAAGATTTTAAAAGAGCCGTTTTATTTTGTTCCGATGCTGAATGTGTATTCAGGCCGAACAAAAGACGCAATGGCTTTATGTAAAGAGGCGATTATAAATTCGGGATCTACACCAGGCTTCGGATGGTACAATATTGCGCTTGCCAGAAGTTATATGTACGACGGCCAGTTAGACAGTGCAGAATATACCATCCAGAAAGCTGCAGACTTTAAAGAGATCCATATTGGAACAACTCTGACTCAGAGCCAATACGACTTTACAATCAACCTATTAAAGCTGCAATTGAATGAACGGAAGATTGCTCTGGTTAAGTTCGAGAACAAAGGCTGGTGGTACTCTCCATCTGCTTTGTATGATATCGCCGCTTTAAAGTTTGGCAAAATGCTTTTGCAATATGTCGTTATTAATCAAATGGCTGCAAACCCTGAAAGAAACAGGACTGTGTACGACCTTTTTTGCGGCGAAAGCACGACCACATTCGACGAAGCCTTTTACCTCATAAAAGACTTTAGTCCGTCGTACTTTGTAAAAAAGTATGAGAATTACCAACAAACAGATAACCGAAAAAACTTACAGCGCTATTTTAAACTGTTCACCTATCAAATGCAATGGATGAACGGGGACGAGGACAAAGCATTCGACGGTTATAAGCAAATGGTTAAAGAAGTGCTTTTAGATACTGCCCATGAAAGATTGTTTTTGGGAAGGCTATACGAAGGGCTGGCAAAAGGCTATAAAGACGACGGCAACGACAGGGATCAGAACTTCTATGCTAATGCTCTATACGAAGAATATCCCCAACTGCTTCCCTTCTCAGGGATTACCATTCCGATGAAACTGGTTACAAGTGGCGTTATTGACGAAAACACAAATACGGCAGTAAAAGAATTAAAGCGTTGTAAAGTAAATTGGGTCAACGAAGCCGATGGCAATACACCGATAGCCCAAGTATCCTTTGTAAAGAAAGGAGATCAATACGAAGCAACCGTAAGTGTGAAAAGTGGTTCGAACTTACCGATGGTTTTAAATGAAAGAATGCTCTTTAAAAATGCCGAAGGTGTAGGAAAAGAACTTGCTCTCCGACTATTTGGCAAAAGCGGTGCAATGGTTTTCGAAAGAAGAGACGCGGGCAATTAAAGTAGGTTGACGCCTCGGGTTAATGTCTCATCCTCCAACTATAGAAACAGTCATTTATTCCGCTATCAGTGAAATATTTTGAACTTGCTGTTTCATTAAAACTTGCAATTGATATACTCCGGGCGTTAATGCATTTTTCAGCTTGAAGATATGTTCTTCTGTCGTACTATTATGCTTAACTGACGTTGTATATTTCTCCTGCCCCAACGCATCAATTATTCTTACCCGGTAAGTTCCTAACAATTTATTTTTAAATCCAAGACGTACGGTTGTGCCAATAATGGGGTTAGGATATAAGCTAATACTACCCTTACTTTTCTCAATACTCACCGATACTACTTGACTATATTTTACTTCTCCCGAACGGGCAACAGTACGAATGCGGTAAAAATTGTCACCATTGTAATAACTGTTATCGGGCCATAAGTAGGAATTGAGAATATCGCTACCGTTTTTTGATTTTACTGTTCCTATCTTCTCAAAGTCGCGCGCATTCCGGGATCTCTCTACTTCATATCGCTCGATGTTTATTTCTGAAGGAGCGGTCCATTCTACTTGAATACTATTATTTCTTTCGAAAGCCTTTACACTTTTTAATTCGACAGGTAAAGTCGTGAACTTTTGAAAAACGATAGAAAAACGGTTTGCAGAATAGGAACTGCTATCCGCGGTAACTGAAAAAGGAACCATTGTAATGGTTTCATTAATCAGTCTTGTAGTAGAGTTGAGCCAGTTATCCCTCAACCAAACTTCAACCTGGTCTAGCTGTCGAACCTGGATTTGCAGCGTATAGTCTTTTTTTAATAACTGCCAGATTCTCAAGAATAAGGTATCAGCACTATGGATTGGCTTTCTTCCTTCCAACGACAAATATTGGCTGTCGCGATAGATAGCCAGGTTTTCATCAGGATTAGAAATCTTGTAAGAGTCCTCGTCCTGTAAAGAATTATTAAAACGATCGTCAAAGTAAGCTTCCACTCCGTCTGCCGCCTTTGTTGAGGATGGCAATAACAGCATGACAGACACATGAGGCGTTTCCGACGTTGACCTGAACACGTTTCTCCGCGCGCCTACCTTATCAGTTTCTTTAAAAGTAATGGTTGGGTTTGGACCTGTCGTTCTTACTATAAACCCCTGTCCTGCTTGTATGTTGTTGTCAATAGAAGATGCACTGTTATTATTGGCGTTTAATGCCGCATTATAGGTTACATAAGCTCCACGACCATTAGAGCCAGAAATAGTTGGATCGTAAATATATATTGTAGAAAAAATATCCTTCTTAGTTACTGTCTGCCAGTCCACCGGAGACGCGTAAGGGTTGCCAATGAAACTGTATTCAGTATTTTTCGAAGATATTGCGCCGGTGTTAGCAGTGCCACCTCCTCCCGCTTTTGTTATTGTAACTGTGCCTGTAAGAAGGGTACCTGTGGTTCGAAGAGTTGTTGTAGAAGGTTCTGGCGTGTTTTGAGACAGATCAGTGTTCCTGTTTCCACGAACGAAAGTTCTATAGCCGACTCCCGGGTTTAACAAAATTCCGGTACTTGTTACCGCGCTCCATGCTTGCCCTTGTTCGTCAAACGTAAACATAGACGGATTGTTGGTAGTGGTAGCATCAAAGCCATTTCCATTCCCATCTTTACCTGTAATTTGAATGCCGTATCCTGGCACAGGATTGCTATTTACTCCAATGTTTGAGTTGTTAGTATTTTCCATCCAGTTCGCTTTTAAACTGCCAGTCGTACTCACGGGTGAAGCAAGAAAACGGTAAGACCTTTTGGCTGTAATAAAATGCTCAACCGTTACATTGCCAATTACAGGCGTTGCAGCATTGGAAGTAATGGTTGCTACACGGGCAGTTGACGTCGGGGTTGATTTTAAAGTAAGATAGCCACCTGAAGTCAGGGCGCCATTTGTAAGAGATAAAGCATTGGTTAAATTTAATGGGCCAGCTAAGCTTGCTCCCGCATTGTTGTTTATTATTAAGTTGGCAACTGTGTTTGATGAGAATGTACCGGCAGGTATTATTTGCGCTGCCGTACCATTCAATTCTATACTTCCATTGGCTGCAATTACTGATCCTGCACTTACTATGGCTCCCCCGACCTTTAAAGTGTTTGCAAGCACATCTAACGATCCTGACGAAACAGTAAGGTTGTTACTTACTATAAAATTCTTGTTTAGTGAGACGCCAAAAGCATTATTGGCAATAAGATCATAGGTATTAAAAGGGTTCAAACCTGAAATCGATTGGGCACTACTACCGGTGAGGTAAAGCCGTCCGGTAGTTCCTGCCGCGAAACTTGTCTGGTTATTTATGATGTTGCCTTTAACGTAAAGAGCTCCGCTATTTGTTAATATAGCAGAGTCGCTGTTTGTAAAATCAGATGAAATATACAAGGTGTCTGTATTGCCGCTAACCTTTAAAGTACCATTGTTAAAAAAAATAGTTTGAGCAAATGTCTCGGTGTCCGAGGCAAAAAACACAGTAAATGCAACTAGTATATTTTTTAAAAATCTCATTCTTTAAGTGATTTTTCTATCGTTTCCATTCCGCAACTAATTCTACAATGAATGCCCTAAAAGCATTGCCTACTTTACTATAAGTGTTAGAGTTTGTGCCGTTACATCCGTATTTGTTTCATTGTTTTCAGCCCATACCTCTATGTAATCATTTGGTGCCAGAGAAACTGTGCAGCCAAGTGTTACCGATTGGATGTCTCCTTGTGAAGATCGAACACTTGTCAGCTGTTTTGAACTCGGAACTTTCACTCCGTTTTTATAAATATAAAAAGAGTAGGTATAGGTGCCACTTGCTCCTAGTACCGACATATAAGAACTGACTGTAAAAGTTCTTGTCTTAGTTCCATCATACATCAGACGATTATTTGCCGGAGAGGTAAATCTCACCAGATCTGAGGCAGATGTAGTACCTGCTATTTTTACCGGAACGTTCATGGAGATAATATCTGTTAAGCCGCTGGCAGAGACATATAAGCTTCCGGTAGCAACCGCATCCTTTTCGGTACTTAAGCCAGGAGCTTCAACTTCCCATTTTTTTGAAAATGTGCCATTAACCTTTGTTCCTGTACCGGTGAAACCTGTGTTTTTTAAATTGCCTGCTTCGGTAATTGATGTAATTCCGGTTATATCCAAACTTACTGCAGACAACGTAGCAGAAGCCTGGCTTAGGCCGCCTAACTTTTCTATGATCTCAAAAGTGCCTACTAATTTTTCGAACGTATTGCTATTAGTAGAAAACCAGGCGGTATTATCAAGTAACAGTGAAGTAATGTTTTGATAAGTAATGCCATTCAAATTACCCGCGTAATTAACGACACTAAAAAAACAGATGTTTGCCCCACTTACTAAACCTACATCTTTACAGTTGACAATATTCGCATCACGAACAATAAGGTTTTCGCTCGAAGCAAGAGTAAGATTAAACAGTTTTGAACCCGAAGTAATTGCGGCGAGTGTAAGCACTTTTATAGTTCCGCCCTTGCTTCCGGTAAATAACTCGCCGCTTCCGGGAGTGTAAATTATTTTATCGGTGTTCGCATCTTCCCCCATCAGGTAACACCCGTTTAAGTTTATTTTGTTCGTCATAGTAATTGTACCATTAATCTCATAAATGGTGTTAGCCGCTAATGTGACTACTCCTGCAACAGGAGCCGGAAAATCTGCTGAAGATTTTACAATTACATAGTTTGCCCTTGTTTTATTAATTGCTGCAACGCTAGTTACATTCCACCCCGTTCCGCTGCTGGTAAGTGTAACAGATTTTTGTGCTTCATCAAGGAGGTAAATGGAGGAACCATCAATAGTTTGTGAAGAAGTAGTTGCAATCGTAAGTACAGGTACCGGCAAAGTAGCGCTTGTATTTTTTATGGTGTACACCCGACCAGTGCAAGTTGTAGCATCAGGTAGAGTAAGCGTAGCGGCTGAAGTGCCGGTAAAAACCAGCCCATTATCAGTAGAAGCTGCAGTAGTCGAAGCAGAAAACGATCGTTGATTTAAAGAAAGCGAACCCCTCACATCAAGCGTAGAATTTGGAGAAGTTGTCCCTACTCCTATTTGTGCTTTTGAAATTGTAACTAGGAGTAGAAGGAAATACGTAAAAATTAATCGCATATAGAAGTATTGTCTTAACAAGAACATTTATAGATGATGCACGTCAAACGAAGAAAACATCAGGTTATTATGCTCAAGCAAGGTTTAACCTTAATAGGTCACAATAAAAACTTTTAGGTAAAGCTGTAACTGGCAAGGTTCCGCTTGAATTTTTTCAAATACGACAAGCAACCTTTCTTTTATAGGATTGTTAGTTGGTGTAGTTTTTTAGATTAAAAGATCTTGAAGAAATTGGACGTTAAAGGGGCCGATGCGTTGCTAACATTTACAAGAATAAAAAAACGATTATGGAGACAGTACAATGGGGAATTATTGGGTGTGGAGATGTTACAGAGGTGAAGAGTGGCCCTGCATTTAATAAGGTTCCGAATTCGAAACTTCTGGCGGTCATGCGCAGGAATGAAGAAAAAGTAAAGGATTATGCAAAAAAGCATAATGTTCCTAAGTGGTATACTGACGCATTCGAATTGATTAATGATCCTGAAATCAACGCGATTTATGTAGCCACGCCGCCGCTTCAACATGAGGAGTATGCCATCGCGGCTATAAATGCAGGCAAGCCTGTCTACATAGAAAAACCAATGGCGGTTGATGCAGCTTCTGCAAAAAGAATAGCAGATGTAGCAAAAAACAACAAAGTAAGCGTAGCTCATTATAGACGCGCCCAGCCGCTATTTATCAAACTAAAAGAACTTTTAGAGTCTGACATAATAGGCGAAATAAGGTACATAAATCTAAAATTCTTGCAGGTACCGCTGTCAAATGAAGATCTTCAACTACCAAAAGTTCAATGGCGCGTCGATCCTGCTCTTGCCGGTGGCGGATTGTTTCATGACCTTGCACCGCACCAGTTAGACCTGATGCTGTACTATTTTGGCAAAATCAAAAATGCATCTGGATATTCTGCAAACCAAGGACGGGCCTACTATGCTGATGATATCGTCAGCGGAAATATTTTATTTGAAAGCGGGGTAATATTTCAGGGGCTGTGGTGTTTTAATGTACCAAAGGAAGAAGCTGTAGACAAGTGCGAGTTTGTTGGCTCTAAGGGAAAAATAAGTGTAAGCATTTTCGGTGAACCTGAAATAACGCTTGTAATAGATGGCAAGTTCACAAAAATAACACTTGATAAATTGCAACATGTACAACAACCTATGATCGAAAAAGTAGTGCAGTATTTTTTGGGTGAAGGAGAAAACCCCTCAAGTGCCGACGAGGGTGTGGAGGTTATGACGTTATTAGAAGCTTTTACCAATAAATCGATAAAATAAAATAAGGCAACTCTGCTGATATTTTGTTGTCATCTGTAATAGTTTACCTCCTTCATCAATACCGATGTTGATGAGAACGTGCTTCTTTTGTTATCTCCTTTAAATAAAACATCTTTGCAGTAACGGGTAGCACTCCTGATAATTTTAGTTGAACAACAACGAAAGTACAAGTGTGCGACGCAACGATGAACGATTGAAAGAATAAAGCCGGGACCAAAAATTCTTTCATCACAAAACAAAATATTTGATATGGCTATAGTTGATTTAGTAATGCCAAAACTGGGAGAGAGCATAATGGAGGCCACTGTTTTAAAGTGGACGAAGAAGGTTGGCGAAACTGTAAAGATGGACGAAACTTTGTTAGAAATTGCAACGGATAAAGTTGATAGTGAAGTTCCATCGACGTCTGAAGGGGTGCTTACAGAAATCTTATTTAATGAAAATGAAGTGGTACCAATAGGAACGGTAATTGCCCGCATCGAAACAACAGGCAATGCAACCGACACTGCAGAAATGTTAGAAGCAAATTCGGAGATCGAAGTAATTGCCGAAACAAATGAACCCCTTGAACCATTCACTCACGAACATGCGGTAGAACGCGAGGACGATGACACCTTTGAAGAGCCTGTTCCATTCTTACCACATTTAACTACAAATACCAGCAGCTCCGGACAAGGCAATAATAAGTTTTACTCTCCATTGGTTTTAAACATTGCCAATAGCGAAGGAATTGCAATGACAGAGTTGGAAAATATTCCGGGTACAGGCAATGAGGGAAGGGTGACGAAAAAAGATATTTTGCAGTATGTAGCCGCAAAAAAAGACGGCAAGCCATCTCAGCCAATTGCACCCATCAAACCGGTGGATGAACCAAAGTCAGAGCCTGCTAAAAAACAGTCGGATGAGATGCCAGTTGAAGAGATTGCCCAATCGTTTTCTGCACCAACAGGTAACGTAGAGATTATAGAGATGGACCGCATGCGGAAGATGATAGCCAAACACATGGTTAACAGTAAGCAGACTAGTCCACATGTGACAAGCTTCTCGGAGGCTGATGTAACCAATATGGTGATGTGGCGCGAGCGGGTTAAAAAACAATTCGAGAAACAGGAAGGGGTAAAACTAACGTTTACGCCTATGTTTATTGCTTGTGTAACAAAGGTGATAAAACGCTACCCATATATCAATTGCTCAGTAGAAGGTGACAGGATAATTTTAAAAAAAGACATCAATATTGGAATGGCCACTGCCCTTCCATCGGGCAACCTAATTGTTCCAGTAATAAGGAATGCAGATCATCTTAACCTGGTGGGCCTTTCTAAATCCGTGAACAGCCTTGCAGACGCTGCAAGAACCAACAGGCTAAAACCTGATGATACAAATGCAGGCACTTTTACCATTACGAAT
This sequence comes from Segetibacter aerophilus, assembly GCF_007991655.1. Lineage (GTDB taxonomy): Bacteria > Bacteroidota > Bacteroidia > Chitinophagales > Chitinophagaceae > Segetibacter > Segetibacter aerophilus. The sequence goes on along the minus strand of NZ_BJYT01000015.1, from coordinate 25,702 downwards.
GTTGGCACTTTTGGAAGCTTGATGGGAACACCGATTATTAACCAGCCGCAGGTCGCCATTCTTGCTGTTGGAGCTATTAAAAAACGTCCAATGGTAATCGAGACAAGTGAAGGTGATGCTATAGGTATCAGGCACATGATGTACTTGTCGTTGAGCTACGACCATAGGGTAGTTGATGGAAGTGTTGGAGCAAGCTTTCTAACTGAGGTAGCTAAAGAATTTGAAAATTGGGATGTGGCCAGGGAGTGGTAGTGGTGGTGCTTTGGGTGGGATTCTTCAATCGCTAGTCGTTAATCGTTAATCGCTAGTTTTTCATCACCGTCGTCTTACTAGCGACTTCCGATCTCTCACGACTTCCAAATCTCCGCCTCTTACTCGCGATTTTCGATCACTTGCGACTACCGACATAACTCTCTCGCAACTTACTATCTATCTACCTATGCTCCAATTCCATTTCCTTAATAGAATTTAATACCACTTTTGGTAAAAACTGCGACACGTCGCCACCGTTCCTGATTACATCTCTTACAAGAGTTGACGCTACAGAAGTGTATTGAGGAAGGCAGGTGAGAAAGATAGTTTCGATAGAAGCATCGAGGCTGCGGTTCATGTCAGCGATGGCTTTTTCGTATTCGAAGTCATTTACGTACCGAATTCCTCTTAAGATAAATTTTGCTCCTACCCTTTTGCAGCAATCTGCTGTTAAACCTTCGTAAACCAAAGCGTCCACTTTGGGTTCATCTTTGTAAATTTCTTTTACCCAGTAGAGTCTTTCCTCAGCAGAATACAACGGAGTTTTATTGGAATTTTTACCAATGCCGATCACGACTTTATCAAAAAGATTTAGCGACCGATTGATGATATCTACATGACCTAAAGTGACGGGATCAAAGGTTCCTGGGAAAAGACAGATGCGGGCCATAGTAACGAATTAAACAGTTTAAAGGGAAATAAGGGGTTTTTGTAATTTTCTTATAATACCTAATGCTCTCTATTTGAGAGCAAGTATAATACAGCCATTCTAACAGCCACACCATTTTCTACTTGTTGCAGAATAATGCTTTCGTTTCCGTCAGCGACGTCACTGTCAAGTTCGACACCACGGTTAATAGGACCGGGATGCATGATCACAATATTCTTCTGAATGCTATCTAACAACTTCCTTGTTATACCGAAGGCAAGATTATACTCGCGCAAAGAAGAAAATAAAGGCTGATTTTGTCTCTCCAGTTGAATGCGTAAGACGTTTGCAACATCACACCATTCCAACGCTTCTTTTACGTTGTAGGTTACGTTTACTCCAAAAGCTTCTTTAATAAATTTTGGAATTAACGTAGGCGGCCCCGCTACCGTAATTTCAGCTCCCATTTTTGTAAGCAGGTAAATATTACTCAAAGCTACGCGGCTATGCATAATGTCACCAATGATCGCTATTTTCTTTCCCTGCAAACCACCTGTTGCTTCCTCAATAGAAAAGGCGTCGAGCAAAGCTTGGGTAGGATGTTCATTGATTCCATCGCCAGCGTTTACAATAGCCGCAGGAATATGCTGAGCTAAAAAATGAGGCGCCCCGCTTGCACTATGCCGCATCACTACCATGTCGACCTTCATGCTTAAGATGTTATTTACCGTATCTAACATCGTTTCACCTTTTGCTACGGAAGACGAGCTGGTTGTAAAATTTAGAACATCTGCGCTTAAACGCTTTTCGGCAAGTTCAAATGAAATTCGGGTGCGGGTTGAATTTTCAAAAAACAGGTTAACGATGGTCACGTCTCTCAACGAAGGAACTTTCTTAACCGGTCTTTGTAAAACGTCTTTAAATTGTTGGGCTGTGTCTAAAATTAAACGGATATCCGTTGGTAGTAAATCTTTAATTCCTAAAAGGTGCGGCGTGGAAAGTGTCATTTCAAGAGGCAAAGTTAATAGGTATCGGTTAATAATAAGGCGTAGCTGCGATCAGGCACATGAAAACCTATTCTGTAATCACAACTTCGGTCACTGCATCTTTCTCCTTCCACTTTACAATTACTTTCTGCGAAATAAGGGCGTCAATTACTTTGCCTGCATAATCGGGCTGAATAGGTAACTGGCGGCTAAACCTTCTGTCAATTAAAACACACAATTCAACTTTTGCCGGGCGGCCAAAATCGAGGAGAGCGTCCAGTGCGGCACGTATAGTTCTACCGGTGTATAAGACGTCATCAATCAATATTACCTTCTTGTTTTCTATGCTAAAATTTATATCCGTCTTATTCGGCACTTTGATTTCCCGCCTTACATCGTCACGGTAAAATGTGATATCCAGTATTCCGTAATTGACGGTTTTGCCCATTAAATTGCTTCTTAGCTCTTCCACAATTTTATCGCTCACATAAATGCCACGGGGCTGCAATCCGATAATAACGGTATCAACTAAGTCGAGGTGATTCTCGAGAACCTGGTGAGCAAGCCGCTTAATAGTTAGGGAAATTTGTTGTTCGGTTAGAATAGTCTTCAAACGAAGTATTTTGGTAAAATTATAAGATTGAAAGTAAAAGTAAACAGGTAAATTGTCAAGCGCTCCGTCGTAAGTTGGTTAGCATGTGAATTCTATTAGTCGCCTTTTCCTGTTTCAATTCCCTTTAGTTGCGGGCAGTATAAGTTTTCTCAACATTCTTGTGTCACTCCCTTGTACCTGAAGTTATCTATTCACCCCGCCAAAAATTTATATTCAATATTATCTATCCTATTTTTGCCGGAGTTACAATAGCTATGTCACTACCCTTCATAACATAATAAATGATGACCAATGGTGTGGCGACGAACGAAATGCGACGCAACAATGTTTCATTAATAAATAAAAGCCAGGATCAAAAAACGAAAAGGATCACCAGTTCTCACATAAATACTTTAAACATTATCATGGCAAAAATTGCTGAAAGCGAATTAATAATAAATAGCAGGGGCGCAATTTATCATTTGGACGTAAGGCCTGAAGAGCTTGCCGATACAGTAATAACCGTTGGCGATCCTGACCGTGTAAAGGAAGTAAGCAAACATTTTGACCACATCGAACACAAACGCCAGCACCGTGAATTTGTAACCCATACGGGTACAATAAACAGTAAAAGGCTGTCAGTTGTATCTACGGGTATTGGCCCTGATAATGTAGATATTGTGGTTAATGAATTGGACGCACTTGTAAACATAGACTTTGAAAGCAGGACGGTTAAACCCGACCTAACGCGGTTAAATATCATTCGCCTAGGAACATCAGGAGCACTGCAGGAAGATATCCCGGTCGATAGTATTGTTGTCTCAACGCACGGTTTGGGCATCGACAACCTGCTGAACTATTACAAGCACGACAACAACGATGAAGAGATGCAAATCATTCAACAGTTTGTTGCGCACACGCAGCTAAATAGTAATTTTTCCCACCCGTATATCAGTTCTGCAGGTTCCGCTGTTTTAAAGCATTTTGTGGCAGGTTTCTATCATGGCATAACCATTACTTGCCCAGGCTTCTATGGCCCCCAAGGACGGGTGTTGCGCCTTGGCCTTACCAACCCGGATCTAATAGACAGGCTTACAGAGTTTACTTTTGGTCAACACCGAATTACCAATTTCGAAATGGAAACAAGTGCTATTTACGGACTGGGAAGATTACTCGGGCACCAATGCCTGAGCCTAAGCACAATAGTAGCAAACCGGATAAAAAAAGAATTTAGCAAAGACGGAAACGCAGCAGTGGAGAATATGATTGAAAAGGCGTTGAAAATAATAGCAAGCTTTTAAACAAATGAACATTCAATTTTTCAAATACCAGGGAACAGGAAACGATTTTGTTATACTTGATAACAGAAACAAACAATATAGTGGACTAACAACGGAGCAAATTAAGTTCTTATGCGATCGCCGCTTTGGAATCGGTGCTGATGGCCTGATGCTGCTAAACACATTGGAAGGTTACGATTTCGAAATGAAATACTACAATGCCGACGGAAGCGAAAGTACCATGTGTGGCAATGGCGGGCGTTGCCTCGTAAAGTTCGCCAACGATATGGGCATAAAGAAATCCGACTATTTATTCCTGGCTATCGATGGCTCCCACGAAGCTTCTTTTGGGGACAATGGTTGGATACGTCTGAAGATGAAAGATGTAAACGAGATGGATGAAGACAACGGCAACTGTATTGTAGACACCGGTTCACCGCATTACGTGAAAATAGTGAACGATGTAAAAAAGTATAACGTGTTTGAAGAAGGCAAGCGGATACGAAACAGCAAAAAGTTCAGACAGGAAGGTATTAATGTAAATTTTGTTGAAATAGAACATGCACACATATACGTTCGAACCTACGAGCGCGGTGTAGAAAATGAAACTTATAGTTGCGGTACAGGCGTTACGGCAAGTGCTTTGGCTTGTGCTCACAACACCGGCTTTAATCGGGTACAGGTAAAAACGTTGGGCGGAGAACTTGCCGTTGAATTTCAAAAAGATGAAAAAGACCATTTCTCCGATGTCTGGCTCTGCGGCCCCGCCATGTTTGTTTACAAGGGTGAAATTGAACTTCCATAATTTTTTTGATCAGTTATATTTACCAAAAACCAACTGACCGCATTTCTACATGATACACTATTTTAAGAACGTAAATAACGAGACTGTAGAAATAGACAAACCCGAAAATGGTATCTGGGTTAATCTTGTTCCGCCATTTAAAGAGGAAGAATTTTTTGAGCTTGGTGAAGAACTTGACATACCAATTGAATTTCTAAGAGACTCTCTCGACATAGACGAAAGGCCGCGTTACGAGATAGAAGACAATGTCAAGTTTATTGTTATCAAAACTCCTACAGAAAACAATTCTTTCAACGACAGCGATGCATTCTATATCACCATTCCTATTTGTATTATTTTAACCCACAACCACATTGTAACTGTAAACTCTTTTGATAACGGGGCTATCAAAAAGTTTCTTAACACGTTCCAAAAACGACATCCCGACAAAAGAAATTTAATGGTGTTGAAGATCTTCGAAAAGGTCGTAAGTAACTTCATGGATTACCTGAAAGAAATCAACCAACGAAGAAACTTACTTGAGCAAAAACTGTACGACGCCAATCGCAATGAAGAACTGCTGCAACTGGTGAGGATTCAAAAAAGCCTTGTCTATTTCGTTACTGCACTTCGAAGCAACGAGTTGCTTATGATGAAACTGGAACGAACAAACTTCTTCAGCCTTAATGAAGAGGAACGGGAAGTTTTGAATGATTTAATAGTCGATAACTCTCAAGCGTTGGAGATGGCTAACATTTATACCAATATCCTGAGTTCTACTTTAGATGCTTTTGCTAGCATTATTGCAAATAACCAAAATGAGGTCTTAAAAAGGCTAACTACGCTAACCTTAATACTGACTGTGCCTACCCTGATCGCCAGTATTTATGGCATGAATACGCCGATCCCTTATAAAAATTCTCCCTATACTTTTTGGATCCCGGTCATCATATCTTTCATAATACTGGTCGTTGTAAGCTGGAAGTATTTTGATCGTGTTAGAAAAACAAAATCTAAGTAATGGCATTGTTTAATGTAAGAGTTTATGGCATTTTGCTAGATAGTCAAAAACGCATTCTTGTGAGTGATGAATTTATCCGCGGTAATTATTTTACCAAGTTCCCGGGCGGTGGATTGGAGTTTGGCGAAGGAACAAGGGATTGCCTGAAACGGGAATTTAAAGAAGAAACAAATCTTGATGTAACCATCGGCGACCACATTTATACAACAGATTTCTTCCAGATTTCGGCCTTTAATAATGTCGATCAGATCATCAGCATCTATTATTTTGCGTATGCAGCTGAACCAATCCCGCTTGCTACGAAAACAGCTTTGTTCGATTTTCAACCACACCAGGTAGCGGACCCAAAAGGCGAGTCTGAAGTTTTCAGGTGGATTGCGTGGAAGGACTTAAAAGAAGAATCTGTCTCTTTGCCTATTGATAAAGTAGTCGTGAAAATGTTGAAAGAAGGAAAAATCCCGATAAAGGTGCGCTCCATTCATTAGCACTTTGTTACTCTTTTTTCTACCGACAGAAAATCACCTATCAGCATCGTTGTGTCACTCACTTGTACTTGTATAATTACAATTGTGCATGCCATGCTTCAAACAACTTTGTATCTACAAACCTTAATTTCGCCATTCTCAACAAACTAAGATGGAGGTCTTAAAAGCAGATTCGGTCACTGTAAAGCATGGCGGACAAACCATACTAAATCAACTCAGTTTCTCTATACAACAAGGGGAACAATGGGCCATCGTTGGCCCTGCGGGTTCAGGTAAAACAACTTTATTGAAGGCTCTTACCGGAAGACAACATTTTACTGGTCATGTAACGCTTCATGAAAACAATCTTACCCTTACCAGAAAAATTGTGTTGGTTGAACAACAGCACCACTTTAAAAACCTTTCAAACACAACAAATTTCTACTACCAGCAACGCTTCAATTCGCAGGATGCAGAAGATGCTATCACGGTTGAAGAAGATTTACAAAAAACTCTTACTGCAACAAAGTCGTCGTTGCAAGGTTTGGATGAATTAGCTGAGTTATTTAATATAAAGAAATTATTTACAGAAAGGCTTATCCAATTATCTAATGGCGAAAACAAACGCCTGCAAATTGTAAAAGCGCTATTGCTGCAACCTGCATTTTTGTTGCTCGACAATCCTTTCACAGGTCTTGATGTAAAGAGCAGGCAAAAGCTTGAAGAAGTGTTAGATGAAATTGGTAAAAAAGGGATTCATATTATCCTGGTTACATCTGCTACTCACCTGCCTTTTTTTATAACCAATGTTCTGTTTCTTTCAAAAGATGGTTCATACATTACTGAACCAGTAAATGCAGTTGAATGGAATGATACTCATGCTACGAAAGCAAAAGTGTCATTTGATCATGAATTATTGCGACAGCTTACTTTAAATAATAAACATGCATCTTTTGAACTTGCGGTAAAGATGAAAGATGTAAATATTGAGTACGACCATAAGATTCTAGACAATATAAACTGGGAAGTTAAAAACGGCGAACGATGGTCGTTGTCGGGGCCAAATGGATCAGGTAAGTCTACCCTTCTAAGCCTGGTGAATGCAGACAACCCACAAGCTTACGCGAATGATATTTATCTATTTGATAGAAAGCGTGGAAGCGGAGAAAGCATCTGGGATATTAAAAAGAAGACCGGGTTTGTTTCACCTGAACTACACTTATACTTTGAAAAGGGAACAAATTGTTTCGACGTAGTTGCGTCAGGGTTATTTGATACGATAGGACTTTTTAGAAAAATAAATCAACAACAATCAGCACTTGTAATTAGATGGATGCAGTTACTTAAGATAGAAAGCTTACAAAGAAAGTTTTTGAACCAACTATCAAACAGCGAGCAAAGATTGGTTTTGCTTGCGCGTGCTCTTGTAAAAAATCCGCCTCTGCTTATTTTGGATGAACCTTGTCAAGGCTTAGATGAGGAGCAAACCCTGATGTTTAAAGAAATAATTAATGCTATTTGCGTTGCCGGAAACAAAACGCTTATTTATGTCTCGCATTACGCTGATGAAATTCCTGCATGTGTAACTCACTTTATAAAACTAGAAAACGGCAAGCAGGTGGAGTAAAAACAGATGAACAAAAAATGATAAAAGCACCTCAAAAAGTCCAAAGTACAAGAGTGCGACGCAACTAAAGCCCAATAGAAATTATACTGTTTGTAACAAAGACACCATCTAATTATTCACTATTCATTATTAATTATTCACTATTCATTCCTAATTGCTAATTACAGCCCACTCAATCATTATTCATCGCCGACAATCTCATCTGTCTTGCTGTTTCGCTTCCTACATAATTTGCTATCCGGGCTTCAACAAAATATATTACGGGAGTCATCAAAACAGCTACTAAAAACTTATAACTATAACCCAGTAAGGAGATGGAGAGCACAGTTGGCCAGCTCCACCCCTTGCCTATTTTGAAAGCGATAAATACTACAATGAAACTATCAACAAGCTGAGAAATTACAGTTGAACCAGTTGCCCTGAGCCACACTTTTTTCTCGCCCGTTACTTTTTTTATTTTGTGAAAGATGGTCACATCAACCAATTGACTTACGAGGAATGCAATGATGCTTGCAACAATAATCCACATGCCTTGGCCAAAGATGGAGTTAAACGCATCGTTCATGTTAGGAATATGATTTGGACTGCCACTGCCAATCCAAAAATCAGCGGGGGGAAAATGAATGGCAAGGTAGAAAATGAAAAAAGCATAAGAGATCAACGCTACGGCAATGTAAGAAATTCTCTTAACGGCTTTGGGACCGTAGAACTCGTTAACAATATCTGTTATGATAAACTCAAGTGGCCACAGCAACACACCGCAAGAAAGATTGAATGATAACCCGCTCTCGCCAAAAATGGTAAGGTTGGCAGGTTGTAGTCCAAGCAATTTTTCAAGGGAAAATATTTTTCCACCTATACATTCTGCTATTAAAGCATTTGCAACAAAAAAAGCGGTGATGACAACAAAAAGTTTTGTCGGCTTGTCTTTTATAATTTTTTCTATCATTCTGGCGAAAGTATTCGATAAACAATTTGAGTTGAGAAACAAATGAGATTAAGGCTTACCAACCATACAGGAACCAATAAAGCTTTTTTTGCAGCAAACATCCAAACGGCATAAACAGCAAAAATCAAATTAAAGAAGACTGACATAACCCATCCTACGATCACAACAAAACCTGTGGCACCTTCCGGAATTGTAAAATGCGTGTGCCGAATTAGTAAACATAAAACAAAGAACAGGTTGCAAATGAATGCGACCCTTGCAAGAAATAAAAGGACACGCATGAAATAATTTCGTGTAAAATAGTATTATTTTGCCATCCGCATAAAATAACAACATGAAGAATATTGATTGGAAGAGGGTTTGGCCGCATGTATTTGCTATTGGTATTTTCCTGGTTGTAGCTTTATTTTATTGCAAGCCTGCGCTACAAGGTAAAGTGTTGCAACAGAGCGATATAACTCAGTGGAAAGGGATGAGCCACGACATTTACCAGTACAAAGAGCAACACGGCGAAGCACCCCTTTGGACCAACAGTATGTTTAGTGGAATGCCGGGTTATCTTATAGCTGGTAAAACAAACAACGATGTACCTTATTATTTTGCTGAAGCGCTATCATTGTTTTTAGGGAAGCCCTTTCAATTCTTTTTTCTCGCTTGTATTTGTTTCTATTTCTTATCGCAAGTGTTAAGAGTCAATTCATGGATTGGAGTAATCGGATCGCTGGCCTATGCGTACGCTACATACAACCCGGTGATAATAGTTGCGGGACATGATACAAAGATGATGTCCATCGCTTTGATACCCGGTTTCATTGCTTCACTTATTTTAATCTATGAAAAGAAATACTGGTGGGGAGCAGCGCTTACAGCCTTTTTTACAGGGGCATTAATAAGTCAGAACCATTACCAAATTACATATTACGGAGTAATCATTGCCGTTATTATGACGATTGGTTATTCGATCAATTGGATAAGAAACAGAGAGTATAAACATTTATTATTAGCTGGGGCAATAACACTTTTTGCGGGAGTAGTTGGGGCGTTATCTAACGCAGTGGTTCTTTTTCCAAATTACGAATATACTGAGGCTACGATAAGGGGTGGAAGTGAGCTGGCAGACGCAAAAAGCAATATCGGTAAAAAGGGACTTAACGAGGAGTATGCGTTCGACTACAGTATGTATAAGAGCGAGCCTTTTGTAATGCTTATTCCGCGAATGTTTGGCGGAAGCAGCAACAATCTAGAGTTGGATGAAAGCAAGTCGAAAGCTATCGAGGCGCTGCAGGCGATGCCGCAGCAACTTGGTCAACAGCTTCAGGGCAATCTAAGTTTTTATTGGGGTGGTATTGGTGGAACACAGGGGCCGCCTTATGTTGGCGCTATTATTTGCTTCCTTGCAATACTAGGTTTTGCGGTGCTGGATTCGAAGCATAAGTGGTGGATACTAGTAACTTGCATATTGGCGATTTTAATGAGTTGGGGCGGCTTCTTTCCTGGCTTCAATGGTTTTTTATTAAAGCATCTGCCGATGTACAATAAGTTCAGGGCTCCCAGCATGACTATTGTCATTCCTACTTTTTTGCTGTGTATGACTGCTATTTTAGCATTACAAAAAATATTGTTTGGTGTTGAGGACAAAGCCGTTCTTCAGAAGCAGATTAAACAAGGATTTGTAGCCACAGCTGCAGTTTTTGTTTTGTTGTTTCTTATCTACTTTAACCTTGATTATGTTAGCAATGGTGACACTCAATTGTTGCAAAAAATAGGTCAGATACCCGATCCAACTCAAAAAGCCGCCTTTGAAAGCGCTGCTCGCTCTATGTTAAACGGGCTCAAAGATGACAGGCAACACTTATTCCTGATGGACATTTTTCGCTCGTTATTCTTTATAGCTATTGCAGGTGCAGCTATATGGTTATACCAACGGAAAGTTTTAAAGCCAATAGTTGTAATGAGTGTCATTGGTCTTTTCTCTTTTATTGACGTTATGGCTATAGACGTCAATTACCTAAAAAGCGAAAACTACCAGGAGAAGGAAGAAAATGAAGCAGCCTTCAATCCTACTCCTGCTGACCAGGCGATTCTACAGGATAAGACTTGGTACAGGGTGTTGGATTTATCTAATGGCGTGGGGAATGCTTTCAATGGCGGCGCTTTAACTGCTTATCATCATAAAACAATTGGTGGCTACCACCCAGCTAAACTTAGCATCTACCAGGATTTAATAGAGCACCAGTTGTATAAGTATCCGAATAACCAGAATGTATTAGACATGCTTAATACAAAGTATGTCATCGAAAACCCGAATGCTACAACTGTTCCTGCAAGACCAACGAACCTGGGACCGGTTTGGTTTGTAAAAGGTATTCGCTTTACAGACAATGCAAAGGAGGAAATGGCAGCGCTTGATAACCTTAATACAAGAGATTCTGCTGTAGCCAATAAATCTTTTTCGAATGTTTTAAAAGCCAGTTTTACCGTAGATCCTATGGCAAGTATCCAGTTGGTAAAAAATGAAAACGATGTGGTGACCTATAAGTCCCGAAGCGCAGCTGAACAACTGGCTGTATTTAGTGAAGTGTTTTACAACATAGGCTGGAATGCTTACGTAGATGGAAAGCAAACACCATACGCCAAAGTGAATTATGTGCTACGGGGAATGATGGTTCCGGCGGGAGAACATACAATCGTATTTAAGTTCGAACCAAAAAGTCACGCAGTTGGATGGACAGTAACTTATATCTGCTCGTTTCTTATGCTGCTGCTATTAGCCGGCGCAATTTTCTTTGAGGTAAAAAATACAAGGGCAAAAAGCGCGTAGCCTTTTTTAATTTCTAAGAAGCTGTTTTTTTACAGCTTCAATTTATTAAGATTATTGTTGCCTTGCTCTTACAATTTCTGAATTTGCTCCCAAACTTTAACTGCCTAAAAACACGGCAATGTCTTCACCTGCTATTAGTATCATTTTGCCGGTTTATAATGCGGCAAAGTATGTAGGCGAGGCAATAAACAGTTTACTAGAGCAAACGTTTCAAGATTTTGAATTGCTTATTATAAATGACGGCTCCTACGACAGTTCTGAAGAAGTCGTTTTATCTTTTATTGATAGCAGAATTACTTACGTTAAAAACGAAAATAACCAAGGACTTGTTGATACCTTAAATAGGGGAATTGAACTAGCCAGAGGGAAGTATATAGTCAGAATGGATGCAGATGATATTTGTGTACCACTACGACTAGAAAAGCAATTTACATGGCTTGAAAAAAACCTTTCAACTTCTGTTGTTAGTTGCCATATATCTTTTATAGATGAGAGTGGAAAAGTTACAGGAGATTGGGAAGAAGATGTAAACACAGTAAGTTGCCGCGAAATAAAACAGAAGATGGCTTGGGCAAATTGTATCGCTCACCCTACTGTGATGTTTCGAGCTGACTTAATCAAATCTTACAGGTACAATCAAAATCAAAAGAATACCGAGGACTATGACTTGTGGCTGAGATTGATTGCAGATGGAGCTGTAATAGAAAAAATTCCGGAAAAGCTGTTACTATATAGGGTACACGAAGCTTCAATAACAGGAACAGTTTTAAGAAAAAGCAATCCTTTCTTTAAACAATTTCAATGCAAGAAAAGATTTTTACTGCAAAGGACGATGCACGGAAAATGGGGTTTGTTCGAGTCATCGGTACTGCTTACAACTATTTTTGATGGAACAATGGGAATTGGTAAACATATAAAAGCAATTGTCAAAGATTGAATTTTGGGCACTACATAATTAAGAGAAAGTTAGAGGCTTTATTTATTTATCCCTTTGTTGTAATTGGTAGATTGATCGCGTTCATGCTTCCACTAAAGAAAGAGTACGAAACCTTTTATTTTTTCCCTTTTTATCACACCGGTGGCGCAGAAAAAGTTCATGCGCTTGTTACACAGGCAACTGGAGGACCGAATTCAATTATCTATTTTACACGCACGTCTCACGACAAAAATTTCTATGCTGATTTTGTAAAGTCAGGCTCAACTATCAAAGACATTTCAAGATATACTGACAACAAGTTTCTCTATTTTCTAAATCTTATTTATCGGGGTTATATTTCAGGAGTCATCAATAATCAAAAAAAGACTGCCTTAATTTTTAACGGCCAATGCAACTTTGCCTATAAAATTTCCCCATGGATAAAAAAGCGAATTCCGCAGATAGAATTAATACACTCCTTCAATACTTTTTCCTGGATCAGGATTCCATTTCTTCCTTTTATTTCTCGAACGGTTATGATTAGCCAGGTAAGAATTGACGACCATCTGAAGCAATATAAAAAATTGAAAGTACCGGATGTATATAAAGCGAGAATACAACACATAGTAAACGGTATTCCATTGCCGTTATCGAAAAAACAAAAAGATGTCACTGAAACAATTAAAGTATTATACGCCGGGCGAGGAACCGAAGAAAAAAGGGTCAACCTGGTAGCGAAAATAGCAGTGCGTTCAGCACAAGAAGCGCTACCTGTTGAATTTCTTTTTATGGGAGATGTACGGGAAGCAATTTCTCCCTCGCTTAGATCCTTTTGCACAATACTAGGTCATCTTGTTGACCAGAAAAAAATTGACGAAGTCTATAGCAAAGCCCATCTAGTAATAATCACGTCTTATACCGAAGGTTTCCCTTTAGTAATCGAAGAAGGAATGTCTCATGGTTGTGGAGTGATTGCCACTCCCGTTGGAGACATTCCGATCCATGTAAAACCTCATGAGAATGGCTTTTTATTTTCTTCCATTTGGGATGAAGCATTGATAGTTGAGGAAGGAGTAAAATTTCTTTCCTTACTTTCAAAAGAAAAAGGACTTTTATTGCAAATGGGAGAAAACAACAGGAAATATGCGTATGAAAATTTCAGCTTAGAAGCGTTTGATAAAAAGTACCGGCAACTATTTGATCAGTTAAGAAACAATCTCTCTTGAAACCTCTCAGCTTCATTATTATAACTTACAACAGGCCTAAAGATGCACTTGAGTTGTTGCAAAACATAAGCAAGTTACATCGGGCTAGCGAGTTGTTGCAGGATGTGATTGTAGTGAACAATGCCTCAACTGAAGACTACGATGATGTAAGAGATTTTAAAGATTCAAATCTTCCCATTGTATATATCGAAGCAAAGGAAAACTTAGGTGTAACGAAGGGAAGAAATTTTGCTTTGCAATACAGTAAAGGTGAAATTATTATTTTTCTTGACGACGATGCAGTGCTACAAGGGGAAGACTCATTGGTTAACGTTTTAAATGCTTTTCAAAGGCCTGGTTTCGAGAACCGTCCTGTTGCGATCGTTTCTTTTAAGATTTTATATTATGACTCTCTTGAAATGCAGAAGAATGGATTGCCTCATAAGCAGTTTGAGCAATACAAAGATAAAAGCGAGTTCTTCACGTATTTCTTTGCGGGTGGAGCCCACGCTATTAAAAGAAAAATATTAGACGAGGCAGGACAATTGCCTGCAGAATTTTTTTATGGAATGGAAGAATATGACCTTAGCTACCGTATTCTTGACAATGGCTACTGCATAAAATACGATAGCTCCATAGTCATGCTTCATAAGGAAAGCCCATTAGGACGAAAGCCACGCAGCGACAAACAGCGAATGATGTGGGTGAATAAAACAAAAGTGGCTTACCGATATTTACCAAAAACATACTTCTACTCTACCGCCCTTATGTGGTCGTTCGAGTACTTATCAAAAACAAGTTTTGATATTAAGGGATGGCTTACGGGTTGGAAACAAGTTTTTGACATTCCCCAAAAAGAGCAAAGAACAAGGCTAAAAGAAAGCACTTTAAATTATCTAAAAAAGGTTGAAGCAAGACTTTGGTATTGAATGTTCCCCAGTAACTTCCGGCGCGCATCTGTTGCGGATTGGATGAGGTAGCACTTGTTAGATTGATCCAACACATATTAGGGTTTCGGCAAAAACCTTAAAAATTTCTCCAAACCTTGCCTCTTACCAGCTGTCAGTTCGTAACTAATATTTTCTGTATAATATTTTTTTAAGTCGTAATTAGGCGAACTATTCTCACTAACTACAGCATCTATGTTTTGAAGCCCTTTTTTATTTGCTTCATTAAACTGGAGGATAAAGTCTTCAGGTAATTGCTTATTAGAAACCCAGGCAGCAAAGACAAACGGAAGTCCGGTAAAATCAATCCAAGCAGCTGCAAGGTCGTAGTTGAAAGCTGATATTTTTCTTTGCTCAAAAGCCCTGTCTCCTATTACAACTGCGGCTGTTGTGCCTTTTATTTCGTCCCTAAAATTAATGCCTGCTTCTTCAAATATTACAGGCAATTTCCAATAATGCTCTATTAAAACTCTTGCAAGAGCCACCGATGTTTTGCTTTGATAATCGAGTATAACTTTTTCAATTTGCTCAATTGGCACTTCGCTAAAAAGACATACTGATGCAACTTCCTGCTCCGCCCCGATGCAGTAATTACTAATGATATAATGTTCTTTTAACTTTGGAATAATTGCTACTGGCACCAGTCCCACATCAATCTCATTGCTCAGTAACATTGACGCTATTTTAGCCGGATACTCTTCTACAATCTCCATCCCTTCTATCCTTAGTCCGTGCTTAAAAGCGTACATCAATGGTTTCGTATTCAAATAACTTACAGCTCCTACCTTTACAGTCTTATCCAATTCATCTAATTTTGAGCTGCAAAGGAAAATGATTTTCGGTTAAGGTTTGACTGGCGACTGTTAAAGATGGAACGGTCGACATTTGATAAAGACATCAGACAGTAAGTTCTTGCCAAATTTGAAAATTTCACTAAAAACTGTTCAAACCTTTCCAAACTGATGCAGTGTGCGACGCAAGAAAAGATGAATAGTATTGCAAGCGCTGGTAACCTAAAATAATAGCTTAATAAAAACTACCACTACAAATAAATGGAATTATCCAATCTTACAGCCATCTCTCCCATTGACGGACGATATAGAAAACAAGTAGAATTTTTAGATGAATATTTTAGTGAATACGCGTTGATGAAATACCGGGTACTGGTTGAAGTTCAATATTTTTTCTTCCTTGCCGACAATAACTTTTTTGAATTAGATCTCACATGCCGTCAACAGTTTCAAAAGGTGGCGGATACATTTTCCTTGGAAAATGCAGAAAAAATAAAAGACATAGAAAAAGTTACAAACCACGATGTGAAGGCTGTTGAATATTTTCTGAAAGAAAAACTTGAAGATGCAGGTGGAGGCAATTTAAAAGAATGGATCCACTTCGGACTTACCTCGCAAGACATTAATAATACTGCCATTCCCTTGGGCTGGAAAGCCTGTATAGAACACGAATATTTGCCTGCCATTGTTAACCTACAAAAAAGTTTGAAGGAGCTGGCAGTGCAGTGGAAAGAAATTCCGATGCTGGCCAAGACTCATGGGCAGCCTGCATCGCCTACTTCATTAGGCAAGGAATTAATGGTTTTTGTAGAAAGGCTGCAAAATCAGGTAAACCTCTTTTCACATATTCCGTATGCGGCAAAATTTGGCGGAGCAACTGGAAATTTTAACGCGCATCATGTTGCTTATCCTGAAAGAAACTGGATAGAATTAGGAAATCAATTTGTGGAAGATGTGCTTGATTTGCAAAGAATGCAGTTTACAACTCAAATAGAACATTACGATAATTTGGCTGCACATTTTGACTGCGTTAAACGCATCAACAATATTCTTGTCGATTTTTGCCGTGATGCGTGGACGTATATCAGTATGGAATATTTCAAGCAGAAAACAAAGCAAGGCGAAGTCGGCAGCAGCGCAATGCCACATAAAGTAAATCCCATAGATTTTGAAAATGCAGAAGGAAACCTTGGAGTTGCAAATGCTTTGCTTGAGCATCTTTCAGCGAAGCTTCCCATAAGCCGCTTGCAGCGAGACCTAACGGACAGCACTGTTTTGCGTAACCTCGGCGTTCCGGTAGCTCATACTTTAATTGCAATAAAATCTATTGAAAAGGGCCTAGGCAAGCTGTTGTTGAATGAGGCTAAAATAAACGAAGACCTCGAGCAGAATTGGGCCGTGGTTGCCGAGGCTATTCAGACTATTCTTCGCCGTGAAAATTATCCTCAACCATATGAGGCGTTGAAAGAACTAACGAGGGGTAAAACTTCTATAACTAAAAACGACATAAAGGAGTTTATCGAAACGTTGGGTATTAATGAGGGCGTGAAAGTAGAACTGAGGAAAATAACTCCGCAAACGTATGTAGGTGTAATGGCGGAATTTTAGCCGACGCTTAGGCTGCTAAAGGGTCATTTCTTTCCAACAATATCTTTTACAATTTTTTCTGCGTGTACCCGGGAATTCTCAATGAATAACCGGTGCGTGTTCATGCCACCACAAATTACCCCTGCGAGGTAAACACCCCTTACATTGGTTTCCTGCGTTTCTTCGTTAATGGTTGGGCATAGAACAGCGTCGTCAGAAAGTTCAATTCCAACATCTCTTAAAAATTTCATGTTGGGCTGATAGCCTGTCATTGCCAGCACCCAATCGTTTTGGATGGTTACTAAACCTTCAGGCGTATTGATATCAACTTCATGTTCCCTTATTTCGGCTATCGATGAGTTGAAGTATGCTTTAATCGAACCTTCGGCAATCCTGTTATCGATATCGGGTTTTACCCAATATTTTACACGGTCACTTATTTTATCACCCTTAATAACCATCGTAACTTCTGCACCTTTTCGCCATGTTTCAAGGGCAACATCGATGGCAGAATTTGCTGCGCCGACAGTCACAACCTTTTGAAAGGCATAATAATGAGGGTCTTTGTAGTAGTGCTTTACCTTGGGCAAATCTTCTCCGGGTACGTCGAGTAAATATGGAATATCATAAAAGCCGGTAGCTATTATAATATTTTTTGCAGTGTAGTTTTGCTTTGTGGTGATTACGGAAAAACCTTCATTTTTTCTTTCAACCTTCAATACTTCTTCAAACAGCTTAACATGTAATCCTCCTGATATTGCCACTCTCCTGTAATATTCAAGCGCTTCCGGACGAGT
Source organism: Segetibacter aerophilus (assembly GCF_007991655.1). Classification (GTDB taxonomy): domain Bacteria; phylum Bacteroidota; class Bacteroidia; order Chitinophagales; family Chitinophagaceae; genus Segetibacter; species Segetibacter aerophilus. The sequence continues at coordinate 8,034 of NZ_BJYT01000015.1, read as the reverse complement.
TGGTTTGGGATTGTTACTTACAAAAGGAACGCCTCCAATTTCTAACCTTTCACTGGTCGAGAAGAAGGTCATGTTTATTGGATAATTATATAAAGAATTGACCAAAGCTCCTTTCTCCAAAATTACATAACTCAATCCGGCTTTTTTTGCTTCCAACCCGCAGTTCAAACCGATAGGACCACCGCCAATAATAACCAAATCAAATCCGCTGTGATCTCTTGATAAGTCAGTAAAGTCTTGCAAATTGTGCTGCTCGTTCATAAGTGTCAATTCTTAAAATAGCTCCTTTAAAGACCGCAAATATAAAGGAAGATAATTGCAGGTGTCCTGTTCTACAAGCTCGTCAGGCTCTTTGAATTGATACGGTCGTTTATCCAGACCCAACCCTGGGAGCAAAAACCGGAAGATCGAAATTTCAAAAACGATACCTGCGAAAATCCTCGAATTAAAAGGGGAAAACAATACACGTGAGCAGGGGCGCCGCAGGTACTTCCAGCGGAACTACTTATGAAAAAAATTAAAGTATCTTTTATAAGATTAATATAATGCGCACAAAAACAAATAGTTACAAAAAACAACTATCTCCGATCTTACTAAACCCTTAGTATCATTCTTTATGGGCATCTTTTTGTAAATCGAATAAAGACTATTAATCAATTGCTTTTCAGTCAGAAACGAAACAAAGTTGTAATCATTTAAAAAAAAGGAGACAATCTATGTTAGCAATGAACTTCCGCGGACCATTTAGAGTCAGGGCGGATCGAAATCGTCCGTATCCCGAAATCAAACATCCTCAAGATGCAATCGTTCGGGTTACCCGTTCTTGTATCTGCGGATCAGACCTGCACTTATATCACGGTCTTGTGCCGGATACCCGGGTAGGGATGACGTTCGGCCATGAGTTTACAGGTGTCGTGGAAGAACTCGGATCAGCCGTAACAAATTTAAAAGTAGGTGATCATGTAATGGTGCCATTTAATATTGCGTGTGGCGCCTGCCCGTTCTGCCAACAGCAATTATTTGGAAACTGTCATGAGTCAAACCCGCAGGCAACAGCGGTAGCGGGCATCTATGGTTACTCGCACACAGCCGGAGGCTACGACGGCGGACAGGCAGAATACGTCCGCGTTCCTTACGCTAATGTTGGACCTACCATCATACCGCAGGGTATGGACCTTGACGACGCCGTTTTGTTAACGGACGTCGTTCCTACCGGCTACCAGGCGGCCGAAATGGGTGGCATTCAAAAAGGCGATACGGTAGTAGTTTTCGGGGCTGGGCCCGTAGGTATTATGGCTGCAAAATGTGCATGGCTATTTGGTGCAGGTCGTGTTATTGTCATTGACCACATAGACTATCGCCTTGAATTCGTAAGAAATTATGCGCAGTGCGAAGCATACAACTTTAAAGAATTGGGAGATGTGGTGGTGTTTTTGAAGAAAACAACCGGATGGTTTGGAGCGGATGTATGCATTGATGCTGTTGGCTGTGATGCTGCTGGCGATGCTTTCCAAAGTCTTGTTGGTCGCAAGTTACCTCTTACCGGAGGCTCAGCTACGGCGCTCCATTGGGCGATTAACTCAGTGAAAAAAGGAGGTATAGTTTCGATAGTTGGTGTATACGGTCCTTTAGATACGCTGGTTCCCATTGGTAATGTTGTAAACAAAGGGATTACCATACGCGCGAACCAGGCATCAGTAAAGCGTCTTCTTCCCACCCTGATCGACCATGTTATGTCGGGAAGGCTAAATCCGAAAGCAATTATTTCTCATCGCCTTCCATTAGAGGAAGTGGCAGAAGGCTATCATATCTTTTCTGCAAAACGTGATAATTGTATTAAACCAGTTCTTATTCCACCACATGCAAGAGCATAAAATTAATTATTATGGAAAATAGAAATAAGCCAGAACCAGATAAAGCCATAGAAGCTGACAACGACCGAAACATTGCAAATAGCCCGAAAGACCATATACCTGGTTGGGGTATAGATGCTAATCCTGAGAATGATCCTACCTACCCAATGAAAAATTGGAACGGTGCGGATTACCAGCGATTCAACTATGATAAACCAACACAACAACCCATTGACGTTGAAGTGCTGCATTCTATTGAACGACCTGGTGTTTCCCGCGTATTTGGAACCTCAACACCGCCGACAGGAATAAGTGGAGCAATACGACGTTGGGCTTTTAAATACAGCGAATCTACCTATCTGCATTGGGTGCCGCTGGTATTAGCAGATAGGGTGAATGTAATTGAAGGTTATATTGATGACCTGAAGCACGGTATTGTACCCAATCCTTTTGCCGAGCGAGGATGGCAAGCAGAGTGGAAATACAACAGGAAGTCGTTGGTTAAAAATGTTGCAATAGGTGTCGCCATTGCAGGTGCAGCAGTTTTGATAATGAAGCAGCAGAATAAAAAGAAGAAAAGGTATGTGATGTAAGTACTGCTTGGTTTGAATGTTTTATTAATGGATTTTCCAAGGTACGAAAAGGGCTGCTAGATCAATAGCAGCCCTTTCGTTTAAAAATTATACGCGCCTATTGAGGAATTGGAAAACCTGTTGCCACTATCACCACTTCAATACCAGCAATTATTTTCTTTCTACTGCCGGTGCGCAAGGTCGCCCACAAATATTCACGGCAATTTAAAATGGTTGTAAATACTACTTGGAACCATTTCGATCATCTTCTCAAGGATCGAAAAGAGTTTTATAATGAACCGGAATATTGAGTTTTCGCTACGTTTTGTTCGCTAAAATTCAGATTCAAGTCAGATCTTGGAATTTCACTAATTCGTTGATAATAATTTTTTTAAGTTGACTAATCTTGTTTCTGCGTTTATAGTGTAGCTATTGACCGAAAGCCATTCTAAAACCATTCGATGCAATATCGGAACCTTACAGTTTCGAAAATATTTTTAAAAGAATCAGTATTTTACTTCTTAATATTTTTGAGGAGTAATTCTAAAAGAATAGCAAGCATCACAAGTAAGGTCCATATCCACCAGGGGCTTAAAATCCAGATCCAAGACCAATTAACAACGTCAAACATTTTTAGAGGGATAGAGATTAACTCTGCAACTAAAGCCAGACATCCAATTACCCTAAATGGTCTGTTTAACATATAGTTTTAGTTCAATGGTTCGATTATAGTAACCAATTAAGACCTGCATTTAAGGCAACATTTTAAGAGCGCGATTGTCTTAAAGCTTTTGACGTCAGCCTTCAATAATGAATATACGAGTAACACATCAATAGGCAACACAAAAAGTGCGATCCCGACAGAACGCCTAAGATTATTTAAAATATCACCTACTGTGAGATTTTTAAAAAATTTTTTATCTTATAAGACAAATGCTTTTTTTATTTGTCACCCCTGTGGACTAAAAATTCAGTTTGTATGAAAAGTAATGTTTACTTATCAATAATAGCAAGCGCGCTCCTGTTAACAACTTCATTTTTAGAGTATGATTCAACAATTCTTAAAGAAAGTCACAATTATAATGTTTCAGGTGACGAAAAAGAGATAGTTTTTGCCGAAACTTTTGAAGGAGTGCATCCTTTTTCAACGGCTGTTGGTATAGAAAACTGTGGGCTAGATTACGCAATGCAATTTGTTTCCAGTCCAGTTTTTAACGGTTCCAAGGCTGTGCGATTTGAAATAAAAAAAGATCAGCCCCTTGTAGGTTCATCTCAGAAAGTGCGTTCTGAAGTGGCGATTGTTAGGGCTTCCAGAGAAATGTGGTATTCGTATGCAGTATACTTTCCCTCCAAAGGGATGGAGTTTGATACGAAAAGAGAATGTATTACACAATGGTATGAGGATGGAAGTGATGAAACTTCCATCCGTAATGAAAAAAACAAAGCCTTCCTTGAAGTATGCCCTCCTCTTGGTTCTACAACTCTAACAAAATATGATTTGTTTGGAACAAGCATTACTTCAAATTTAGGTGCTTCAACTGCTTCTCTAACATCATTTGTGAATATTCCCAAAGATTCATGGCATCAATTTGTTTTTCATTTTATTCATTCTAAAGGCAGCGATGGATTAATTGAAGTTTGGCGGGACGGTCTTAAAATTCATAATATTATTGGTAGGAATATGCATCTGAAGTATCCAAAGTGGAAATTGGGGCTTTATAAAGCCTCTTTTTTACACAAATCCTCTTTATCAAACTCAAGAGTAATTTACTTCGACGACATCAAAGTTGGAAACACTGACGCTAACTTATCGAGCATGATGTCTTCTAATTGAAAAAGGACAACATCAACAACAATTACTACTCCTCGTAAATCATTACGCTTTTGTTCACGAGCTAATAATTAAAATAGATCCTTTAATCGAGGTTATAAAAAAAGGGAATAAAAGCTTGGCAAGTTACCAACCTTTTATTCCCTCTTTTATTTCTAAACAACATCAACAGCATTTTACCTCACTTCTGCGAGTAAGGTAATTGCCTCATTTAATCGTGCTACTAGTTACCTATTTACCGCACTATACTTGTGTCCGTTAAGAGAAGATAAAAAGCCTGCTTTCTCCGTCGCTTTTTACTTTAGTATCACCTACTTCTAATTCTTGTATTGGAAACTTCTAGATAAATGAGAACACATGTTCCTGCTCCAGAAATACAAATTTTCTTCACTCCTGTAGACTTAAAATTATATGAAAAGGATCTGTGGGAAAACTTTTTGTTGGTTAACTAACCCCTTTACTGGAAAACAGAAATAAGTTTAAATTTTTACATTTAAAGCAGAAGCGGTATCACTCATCATTTATTGTTTTTGTTGAAAACTGTTCTGAGTTCTTTTGACCTAGCAGCAACTATTTATTAAAGTGGTCCTGTAGCCAAGAGAAAAAAGTACAAGTTTTCCTTTAACATGATTTTACAATTTTCGTGGTAAGGAGATAAAACATTGGCACAAGATTGGCTGGGCAGCAGATCTTAAAAATAAATTATTAATTCAAAAAATGAGGAAAAGTGTTTTTACTAAAAAAGTAATGGTTTGAATTGGTAGACCTTCTTTAATGTAATTGCCTTGAAATTATTTGTAGACAAAACCAAATTGATGAATCGAAAAAATCTGTTTTCAAAAGGAACTATTACTTTTTGTTCCATGTTTTTATTGTTTGAACTTTCTTCCTGTAAAAAGGAGCTGAACGATGATCTGTCATCTCAGCTTAATCCCACCGCTGGTCTTAATGCTGCTTCGGCAACTTCTAATGTATCTGTAAATTCCAGTATACTTTACGAAGAAACCTTTGAAGGGAGTACTCCGTTTTCAACCGTAGTTGGAATAGAAAATTGTGGTCTTGATTATGCTTTACAGTATGTTGACAATCCGGTGTTTCAGGGTTTAAAAGCTGTGCGATTCGAAATCCGAAAAGACCAACCTTTGGTAGGATCATCTCAAAAGGTACGATCGGAGGTTTCTATTTTTAAGGGAACGACCGATACCCGGTTTACTAAAGAAATGTGGTATTCATACGCCCTATATTTTCCCTCCGTTGGAATGGAGTATGATGCTGAAAGAGAATGTATCACACAGTGGTATGAAGACGGAAGTGACGAGACAAGTGTGCGGGCAGAAAAAGATAAGGCGTACCTTGAAGTATGCCCAGAGGCCGGCTCTTCAACGTTAAAAAAGTACGACCTTTTCCGCTTAAATGAAGCTTCCGGGGTCGCCTCAACAACTGGTTCCCCTACTTCGTTTGTAACTATCTCGAAAGACTCTTGGCACCAATTTACTTTTCACATCATTCATTCAACTGGAAGTGATGGCCTAATTGAGGTATGGCGAGATGGAGTTAAAATTCACACCATCCCCGGCAGAAATATGCACCTTCAATATCCGAAATGGAAGTTGGGCCTTTATAAGGCCTCGTTTCTAAATAAAACTTCGGTCCGCGATAGTAGGGTGCTTTATTTTGACAACATAAAAGTAGGCAATTCCAGTGCTACTTTAGCTGATATGACACCATCATCGTCTTCTTCTAATGGAGGTTCTGAAACTACTGCAGGTTCTGAAACTACTGCAGGTCCTGAAACTCCTTCGATCTCTCAAATTGTTAGTTATACTCTAGTTAATGCAGGAACTGATAAAGATGTTGCAGTTATAACTGATGGAGCTACTTACAGTTTGAAGGCCTTGGGTATAAGCAAAGTAAATATTAGGGCAAACACAAGTGGAACTACTGTTAGCAGCGTAAATTTTGCTTTAAGCGGCAAGAAATATTATAATTACAAAGACAGTCGTGCTCCGTATGCTTTATTTGGTGATGACGGCAAGGGAAACTATTACCATGAAGATTATTTCCTTTCAACTCCAGGTAGTTATACATTAACCTCGATACCTAACAGTTTGGTAAACGGTACAAGCACTCCCGGAAATTCTAAGAGTATAAGTTTTACTATTGCCAAATAGAATTTAGTTTATAAATCTTTTCATTACTCCAAAAAGGGGATAGAAGTATCAAAATACTGAACTTCTATCCCTTTCTGCTTTCTAATTCTACTATATTCTTTCAACCATTATCCTTTGCTGCAAAGCCTATCTTACTATAAGCTTTTGACTAGTCGTATAATTGTTAGTTTTTAACCTCAATAAATACATACCCGGGTTTAAATTAGAGCAATTTATTGTTATTGTTTGTGTTTTGTGGGCTTCTGACCACCCTTCACTTAATACTGACAATGCTACTCCACTCGTAGTATATAAACTTATGTGATACTTACCTTGTTCTACTAGACTAAATTGTACAGTGGCATTTGTAGAAACAGGATTAGGATAAACACGAAAAGAAGTCTCCTCAGTATTCGGAATTGCACCTTTATTGGCAGAGTCGATAGCAGTTGCTTTCATAAAAGGTGAGGATGTAATACTTGTACTTGAAGATGTGCCAGCATCGCTACCTAAAAATCCTGCTGCCCTAAGTTGTGTTGCACTCTGATCAGTAACGATCACGGCAATTTCCGGATTGTAAGTCTGGTGAGTACTTGTAAGGTAATTGTAGTTGCCGTTGAACAACGTAAATTGCTGGCTGAAATTTGTAAGATCCGAAATGAGAGCTTCTTTATAAAGAATATCACCTCCGCCTTCCAGTGAAGTATACAGAACTTTTACCTTGCCTATAGACTCATTTAGAATAACCATAGGCCGTGTACCAACCAAGTTAGTAGTAACAGGGTACAAATTATCCCAGGTACCTACAGGACGACGTACTAACAGCCCTATTTTTGGGTAGCCGTCTGTGTCATAACTGGTTTTCATAGCAACATATAAAGTACCATCACTGGCAAGCATCAGCTGCAAGTGATCATCAGAGAAACCGTGTCCTACACTTAAAGCTGATTGAGAAGCGGGATTTTCATCGGCAGACCAGGTGGAAGGACTATCGCCATCCATATGTGTTCTGAAACCAAATCGTTGGGTGTTTTGGTTACTCCAGAATAGCCCTATTTTTCCGTTATTTAGAGTAGTAATGGAACAAATGTCGTCTACCGTAACTCCCGTAGCTAGAATGATGGGGGCACTCCATGTTCCGTAGGGGAAATCGCTGTACCGTACTCTAATATCAGTATCACCATCAGAAGCTATCCACATTCTGCCAGAGGCATCCATGTCTATCGTAGCGGTTTCAGTGCCTGTCTCAAAAGTGATACTTGCTTTTGAGTTACGTTTTGACCATAACTTATACTTATCGGTAGCAGGATCATACTCGACAGATACGACATAAGAAGTACTTGTTCTAAAAAGCAATAAATGAACTACATCACCTACTACCCTAACATCACATTTAGTATTGGTCGCAGTAGAGAGTGTTATTATGTCTGTCCAGTCGCTCCCAACCAGTTTAAATATTTTTGTTCCCTGATCTGTAGCTAAAGCCGCCCACCATTTTCCTGCAAATTTCCAAGTTTTGGCCTGAGGCTTTTGACCTGTGTGACTTGATATATTAAGCGGATTAAGATAGGATACAGTAGCAAATCCTGACAGGGTAATTGGCGGAGTTGTTGTAATGATGTAGGTTT
>NZ_BJYT01000014.1 GCF_007991655.1 Segetibacter aerophilus | reverse complement strand
TAAGACAAAGAAAGTGACAAGCTAGCCGATAAAAAGGTCTAAAAACCGGGTAGTGTCGTCAAACAATTCTTCTCTCAGAACATCAAAACTACAATCCTTAGAATCAAGGAGGTGAGTAAGTTGCAGACGTAACCAAACCAACAGTTCAAAGTTTTTACGAATCACGTTCAAAAAGGCAAAAAGCCTCACGCAAGAAAATCCATGTCTTCTTGCGAAAGCTCAATATCTGCAGCCCGCACATTTTCTTCAAAATGTTTTAGGGAAGAGGTGCCTGGTATCGGTAACATCCATGGCGAGCGATGGAGCAGCCAGGCTATGTTTATCTGTGCTTCGGACACTCCGTATTTCTGTGCAATGGTGGCAACACGTGTATCTTTCTTTTGATTGGCTGTCAACAGCGAAAAGAAAGGAATGAGCGGAATTTCATTTTCCTCGCAGATGTGCAGTATGTCTTCGGCACCACGGGTTACACCACCATGGCCAGTCATGGTATTGCGCTGCGCATGACCATACATATTTTCAACAGTTGCAATGGCACCCATACGCATAGCCGCCTGCAGTTCTTCAGCGTCTACATTGCTTACACCAACGTGCAGAATTTTCCCTTCCTGCTGCATTGTAAACATTGCCTCCATAGATGCTTCAAAGCCGCTGTCCCCATGCATTACCCTGAAGTGCACCAGCGTTATCTGGTCAAGCTTTAGCGTGCGCAAATTGTTTTCAATACTTGTGCGCAGGTTTTCAGGTTTATTAAAGGGTATCCAGCTTTTATCAGGCTTGCGGGCTCCGCCCACTTTGGTGCAAATCACCAGGTCGTGATTGTAAGGATAAAGAGCTTCTGCAATCAAGCGGTTGGTAACATCTTCCCCATAATAATCGGCTGTATCCAGGAAATTGATACCGTGCTTAGCTGTCTGCCTTAAAATTTCCAACGCCTCATCCCTTCGTGGTGGCTCACCATAAATTCCCGGGCCTGTAAGACGCATAGTGCCGTACCCGAGGCGGTTAACGGTTAAAGGATGACTGCTTTTACCTGCTATTGTAATTGTTTTTGCTATGCTCATAAGTGTATTGTACATTTTTGCCTTGCGGCTGTTACTGATGAAGTCACAACAAATTATGGGCAACTAAGTTTTCGGAAAATCGATTTTCATGCATGAATTCCTTGAAAGCTTGGTGTTTCTATTAAAAGAGACGGAAGATTTTTTGGTAGCCAGCGGAAGGAATTCTATTAAGTAATCGTTGCGTCGCACAGTTGTACGCTTAGTAAATTATTCAGCTCGTGATGCTCGTGGAATGTCGACACTATTTCTGTATGATTTGTTTGCCAGAAGGCACCAATGAAACTTCTATTAATTTAAAATGTTGTAGCCCGAAAGGGATGCCTATGATGGTTAGGCAAAGTATACAACCAAAAGTAAGGTGACTGATGGCAGCAGCAAGTCTACCGGTACAGATCCAAAGGATATTCAGCAACAACAACAGACAGCCCATACTTGTTCCCGTGCTCACAGCGTGCAAGCCGAAAGGCCTTAGCACAAATGCGCCGATCTTAAAACACTGAAAGCCGAAAGGAATACCAATAACCGTTACACAAAGTAGTAACCCGCCAATGAAATAGCCAAGGGCGGCAATGATGCCTCCAAACATTAGCCAGATGATATTTCCCAGAAGTTATCGAGACGCATAGAGTGAAAGGGTTGATGGGTTTAAGGTATCATTTGGTCTTTACTACAACATCCATTAACTCGGATAATGAACAAGCGAAGGGAAAGGATGACCTGCGAGAACTTTGATAACCCGGCAGCTTTCTTATATCCCAAGACAATTCACCAAACTCTTTTTCAATCCGGCCTACTAGTTCGTAAACTAAATAATAAGGTTGGCTAGGCGAAAGGGGATATCCTTTATTAAGTAAATCTTCCTTTGAGAAGATTATTGGCCCTTTAAATCCCAGTTTATACAGCTTCGAAGAAACTAATTCATTGGTCGAATGCAGTAATAAATATTTAGCACCGGCTTCTTTCACTCCTAAATGTAAGGCCTCTTTTCTATCACCTGTTCTAGCATTATATAATCCTTTGCTCTCAATCCAATTCAGGTGTTCATTATCTCTATAATATCCTACCACGACGAAAGTTTCAGCTGGTATAATTTTACTGCCAGCCAAATATTCAGGGATCGGTTCATGGAGTACGTTATCATCCGCTTTACTTTCTTTGTGAATTTCGTACACCTTGTTAGAAAGTCTTTCCCGTTGTGATGCTCTGTCCAACAAATGGGAAATGACTTTATCTACAAATTCTGAGAGGTGCTGTATCCCATTTGCTTCTTCAGAAGGGTTTATTGCGAAAGCACCAAGGCCGGGGATAATTTCATGAAAGCCTCTGAATTCGGTTTTTTCCGAGCCTGGATAAAGAATATATGCACCTCCGGTTCTTCTAATCGCATCTTTATAAGCATGCATTTTTAGTAAGTCGGCATTTTTATAAATACCCTGCCTTTCTTCTTGTTTTTCTTCATTTAAGTCATCTTCACTTTCTTCTTCTTTCACCTTAAACTCAGAGACCTTATACTTAGCGTCAAAATGTATATGGACAATTAATTCATCCGCCTCAGCTTCACTTTCAGATAAACCCCAAGGCCAGACTGTAAGCGTGTAATCTGGTCTTAGTGTACTTGTCCAACTGCCGCCTGCTTTACTATCATATTTTTTACCTCCCGTAAAAGATCTGTTGTACGAATATTTGACGTTCAGTTTTCTATTTTCAAAATTGCATATACCCGAGATAGCTGTATGCTTTCCGGCTTTAACCATTAAGTTGATACCGTCTTTGTCCATTTCTATCAATTGGCTATATGGCTTATCATCTACGGATACTACGGTTAGAGTAAATTTTTCAATGAATAAATCATACAGGGTAAAAAACAGCCAATATTCATATAAGGTCGCAATGTCTCTTTTTCCCGCTTTGTAAACATCGTCGCCACCTCTCCAAATTAATTTGGAAGCGAGGCTGTACTTTAACCAAGAGTTTAATATTTCTCTATAACCACCTTTGCGTTGCAGCACCGGGCTATTGAGCTTCAATGTAACAGGATTTGCTACTTCCCTGAAGAAGTTATGGCTGAGATAACTTTCAAGCACTTTAATGAGAACATCTGCTTCTTTCTTCTCCCGGGTTTTTGGATCAAATAGTGCGCTGCAATTTTCACAAAATGAAAGATACTCTTGCAGCGCATGTTTGATAAACCGGTTTTCTGCATTGTCCAAATTTTCAATCTTGGAGGAAGCAAGAATTTTGGAAGGAACTGAACTAATATTTCGACTTAGTAAATAGTGTCCTTCAGGTAGTGCAATTCTATTGTTGCCACTAAAGAGTTGTTTTATAATTGCTCTACTGAACCGGCGTACCCTTGTCACGTCTTTAACTTCTACATTTTCGGCCCATGACGTTTTTGGTTGAGAAATAATTTGACGAACTGCTTCATCAAATTCATTTGAGGATATTAATGCACTTACAAAGCAGAAACGTTGATAAATAATTTGATTATCTCGTTCGAAATCTGGTTCAAAATTCTGATGAACCGGAGAATTGATTTGCATTAAAAGTTCGGTGCATTTAGAGGTAATACTTTCTAACATGAACCGATAGTTGTCTCGGTAACTTTTATCTGGCTCTCTATTAAATTTGGTAGCCAAAACTTCAATCGTCAAGTTTCCTTTATAATCTGGAGTATCCTTATGGAAATATTGAAGGGTTAGGGTGCCGACATAAATGTTTGGAATTATTCTGCCGGCAGAAGCATCTCTTCGAAGTTGGGTGATTACTTTATTAATGGAAGTCGTAAGCCGGAATGAATGATCTGAAAAAGCATACTCATAGCTTCTCCCCTCCAAAATCTGATAACGTGATTCACTGAATTCTTCGGCGTCTTCTTCTGTTATTTCGAAGAGGGAATTTTCTTGCTCAGGATAGACATCCAGAAACAAATCGCCGGCAAGTGGAATTCTTATTTTTTGCTGACTAACCATTAAGCTTCCGCATAACTGGTGAAACCGTGTTCAACAACATTTTTGTGCATCCGGCTTATTTTTTCCAGCGAGATAGGATAATGAACATTGTCATTTTCTTCGAATTTGAATTCATGGTGTTTGTCAAACACTTCCTTTTTTACATCCTTATCGTTCTTTAAACACAACTGGCCTAATGTAATTAAGACCTTAACCAGTTTGCTCCTTGAGCCATGCAATTTTGGTAATAGCTTCTGCATTATTGCAGCATCAATCATTTGGTCTGGTTTCCATCCTGTTTGCAACGTTTCGACTACAGCAACGAAGCGAAAAATTTCAGACGCGCTTCTATAGCCAAATTCAGCACCTATTTTTTTCAATTCATCAAAGAATTTCAATAATGGTTTGGTTAGTTCTTCTTTGGTGGTTAGGGCCACTTTTAAATCGTCGTTGGTGGCTAAAGAAATGAAGCTGCTAGCCATTGTAGCGCCCCTTGCCTCTAGACTGTCTAAACTAATCTTCCTAGTAGCTTCTAAAAAGGTTTCCATTTCCCTATTGGTAACACGAAATTCAATCACATTAGCTCTGTCTAAAACTTTTGGGCTAAACATATATGTTGTCTCGTCAATATTGACAGTTCCAATTATAAAAAGATTAGCTGGGAGTTTTATACTATTCGGAATGGCTGTGTCACTAGTATCGGTTCTGTTCTTATCTGAATGCAACAAAATCCCCTTCCTATCCTGTGACTCCATAACGCTTAGAAAGTCTGCAAAATACCTTTCAACATGACTGAGGTTCATTTCATCGAGTATTAAAAAATAGGGCTTCTGCTGGTTACTTTCAATAGAAGCGTCCATAATTAAATCCAAAATGCCATTATCCGGCTTTACATATTTTTCAAATTCTAGTGAGTTTGGATATCCTAATAACGGTTCTCTATTTATCCAGTCTGCACCAACGGGAACAATGCAATATTGATTTTCGTTTTGACAGATCCACCTTGCAAATGCTTGAGCAAGCTTTGTTTTTCCAGACCCGGAAAGGCCGGTAAGTATTACAAAGGGTTTGGTTAAAAGGGATGAAACGAATCGGATAACCATGCTTTTGTTGAATCGTAACCCCGAACTACTAATATCGGCATGAAACTTTTGACAGTCGAAAACTAATTCTTGACTTGTTGATGGCATTACACGCGATGTAGTCTTTGTGGTTTTTGAATACTTATCGGCACAGTCAATATAAATGTCAACAAGCCTTTCCAAATTTTTAAGGAGATCTTCATCCAATAATGAACTCACTTTATATTTCCGGTAAAAAATATTTTTCTCTTCATACTTTTTACCATTCGCAGAAGCCTTACCCGTTTGGGTCCTTACGAGTCCTCCTTCCGGTATTCTTCCCTTGACAAAACCTTCTATGTTTTCGTAGACACTATAAATAAAATCTCTGTAAGCCTCCGTTTGCTCCTCAGTTTGCAATGTAGCACCTTGATTAAGGGTTAAATAACAGTCTTCGAAGTCATCAGAAAATAAAATAACAACATAAAATCCGTTTGTTGCTCCAGTTGATACCCTAGGGTCAAATATTCCTATCCATGGATAATAGGTGTTGACTCCTGACCCAATAGAACCCTTTATTGTTAGTTTATCATCGAATGTTTCCACATGTTTCCGTAACTCCTCTGGAATCTCCTTAACTAATAATTGAAAACTCACTAAATTACTGCTGTGCTTAAGTTGTACCTCTTGTTTATAGTTTTCGGAAAATGCTTTAATTTTTTCGATTATACTACCTGCTTTATTTACAATTTCAAATCCGTTTTCTTGTAGAAGATTAAAACAATCTGTATCCTTACCACCTTCAAAAGAATTTCTATCAAGTATCTCTTCGTTGGCAAATAAGTTTGCAAATGACACAATTACTTTAGGTGGATATCTTTTTTTGTTATAAACAACATCGTAATAGCGAGACTCTCCACCAGGAGGGGTGCCCTCCTTATCTATCTTGTCGATAGCTGCTAATAAATGTTCTCTGGTAATGTTTTTAGGAATAGGCATCAATTGAAACTTTGAATCTTGAAAATAAGAACAAATATGGAAGCGGCGGCAGTTTAGCAAACAGATGAACAAGCATTTCTGAGGAATGTTGTAGCAACAGAGTGCCGCGGGAATCTTGACGCATTGTAGCAACTCGAAAGTAACATTTTCACCTTGGTGTCTTTGCCTTTTATATGGCTCATGTTGTAGCTTCTGGGTCCTTATCAGGCACATCAGCCATAGGTGTAATAATAATTGCTTGCGAGGTTCCTTATATTTCTAACATTAAATAATTTAAATAATTGTTGAACGTTAGAGGGGATAAGAAAAAATAATAAACAAACAACACTATTAATTTAAAGATTAAAATGGCGAAGTTTTTAACGACAAGAGGAATTGCATTGGGTATAGAAGAGTTAATTGAAAATGCAGATCACCACATTTCCCTGATCACCCCTTTCGTTCAACTTTCAACTACCTATTATGACAGGCTAAAGGATGCAATAAAGCGAGGAGTAATTGTAACTTTTGTTCATGGCAAATGTGAATTAAACAATACAGAAAACGAGCTACTTAAGAATTTAGACTGCAATTTATCTTTTAAGAGCAATCTTCATGGTAAGTGTTATGCAAATGAAAAAGTAGCTATTGTAACTTCTTTCAATCTTTACTCTTACTCAGAGGCACATAATGAAGAAATGGGAGTAGGTCTTGATTGTGTCGAGGATGAGGAAGCTTACAAAGAGTGTGTAAAAAATATCAATTTTCTGTACAAGAATTCAACGGTAAAACAAGTTGCGAGTCTTATCAAAGATACAGGTGAACAAATAAGGAAATCAGCATTGACCACGTTTGAGACAGAATGGTTAAGATGTCTAAAAACGTCTTTTACAAATTATGAGTTCACTCAAGGAGAAAAGTTTTGGTATGGAAAAGATTTTATTAAGAAAGGTGTGGAGTTTACAACAGAAAACGGTTTTGCTACGATTAGGCTTAATATTCCATGGGAAGTGGGCGAGAAGTTAAGTAAAGAGCATTACTCCACATTCTTATCAGTTTTGTCATCTTATCGATTTTATTGGAGTTCCCCTTATACAAAAGTCTCTTTGTATCATTCTAAGCATTTCAAATTCAACAACACGATGGAAGAAATAAAGTACTGTGCAACGGGAGTAACTAAGTTGCTCTCTTGCTTAAAGTCAATAAATGCTATCTAGTAAAAGTAATGTGTCGATAAAACAAAATTAGATCCAACGAAATAGAATCAACAACCGCGCGAGATCGTCCAGCACTAGTATCTGCCCATAGAATTTTGTCCACACTCTTAATTTCTATTACGTAGCTCTTTGCGTATTTCAATCAGTTCCTGGTTTATTTGAGTTAGCAAAATTTCTGTAGTGGTTGCTTTAGGTACAATAGGAGTCTTCAGTTTTGCCCGGTTGGCAGACTTAACTACTAAGAACAAAAAAGCGGCAATTATTAAAAAAGTCACAGAGGCCTGCAGAAACATTCCGTACTTTAATTCTGCAGATCCTACTTTAATGGACAAGGCTTTAAGATCGATGCCGCCCGTTAGAATTCCTACGATTGGCATTAATAAATTATCTACTACAGAAGTTACAATAGACGCAAAAGCAGCACCTATCACTATACCTATTGCAAGCTCTAATACATTTCCCTTAAGAGCGAAATCTTTAAAATCTTTAATGACTGGCATACCGGCTTTTTTAGCAGGAGGAAAAATATTATACCAGCGATATAGAGAGAAAAAACAACAGTTATTTTTTACGTACCCCAGGTTTGCGAAACGGTTAGGAAGGCTTGAGGACAATCAATCAGTTCTTCGTTTGCTGAATAGAATCAACACCAGTACAAGCGAGCGTGGCAAGTAAAGTTTAATAGTAACCCCAATTGCTTAGTACAAAAACTTCTCACACTACTGTACATCAAAGTCCTCTTCTTTGGTATGGCTCTTTTTAAGAACGGCTACGAAAATGGAACCGCCAATGATGTTTCCGGGAACAGCTAAAGCCATGAAGCGTAAAAAATCGGTAAAGTGAATATGGGGGCTGGTGAGGGTGCCTGCAAGCATTTCTACCGCACCTACCACACTGTGGTGCAAGCCCGCTACACCAATAACAAAAGTTACGAGTATAATAATAAAAATGCGGCTGATGGTATCGGTTGCAGAAGTTTTTAGCCAGCCGAGAAGGCCCATGAGCCAGCCTGCAAGCACTGCACTTCCGGCTATGTTATACCACTTATGGCTTATAAGTTTAGACGCGAGATGATCGTAGGCCTCCGGTTTAATTATTTCCATATCGACAGCAAGCGTGGCGAGGATGCAACAAAAAATAAAGAGACCTACCAGGTTGGCCAGTAACACAATGCCCCAAATCCGGAACAGGCTTGTATAGCTTGCGGATTTAGCAAGTATAGGGAGGACTGCCACGGTAGTATGCTCGGTAAATAATTCACTCTTGCCAATGATTACAAACAGGAAGCCTAATGGATAACAGATGGAGATCGCGAGGTGCATGCCTGACTCGCTTAGCTGCTGGTTGAACATGGTGTACATGGCGCCCATGAGCAATACACTGAAACTAATTTCGAGACCGGCACCAAAAGCTGAAAGGGACAAGGAGGCATTGCTTCGCTTATGTTGTTTTTCGCCCTCTTCGGTCAATTGCTGCAATATTTCATGTACTTCCTTTGGCTTGGTTAGTGTTTCTTCTAATGGTTTCATGGTTTGCTGAACTGTCTTTATTAACTGTGGTATTGTTATGGCACAAGTAAAACCGGGCCACTTGCTTGCTACAAATAGGAACCGATGAACGGATACTTATAATAATTTATCCAGTGAATTAAGGTGCGGCATTAAAACAGTTATTCAAATGGTGAGTGAAAAGGAAGTTACCTCTCTAAGTAAATTTATCAGTCTCGTTTTGCGTCATAACCCAGGTGCCATCGGTTTGGTTTTGGATGAAAACGGGTGGGCAGACACGTCGGCTTTAATAGATAAAATGAACAAGGCAGGAAAGCACATAACTCCTGCTTTGCTAGAGCATATAGTTGCCACAAATGCTAAGAAACGATTTGCATTTAATGAAGACAAAACGAAGATCAGGGCAAGCCAGGGACACTCGATAAATATAGATCTTCAGCTTACGCCCGTTGAACCGCCTGCCATTTTATACCATGGTACCGGCGAGCGATCTGTAACCTGTATTTTACAATCAGGGCTGGAGAAAAGAAACCGGCAATGGGTACACTTAAGCGCTGATGTAGCGACGGCTGTAGCGGTGGGTAGGCGACATGGCAAACCTGTGGTGTTAACAGTAGACGCCGCAACAATGCATAAAGAGGGACGTACATTTTATCTTTCAGCTAATGGTGTTTGGCTAACAGAAAGCGTTCCCGCCAAATACATTAGGACTGTGTAGAGTAGTGTCGAAAGCAAAAACTTCATGCGAAGCAGTTGAGGTTAGATTATGTAGATCAATTATACGAGCGCCAAAACTTTTTCAATATCCTTATTTCCTCGTAAGAATCGGTTTTATTCCCTCGCACATAGACTTCACCATTCGATATGCTTCTGCTGAGTTTTCGGCTTTGTCCAGTTGTATTTCAAGTACCCCCGGCGATTTTTGTATGTGGAATTTGCTCCGATCATTAAGAGCCACCGTACCGTCTATATCGTGATCGACAAAAGACATTTTGCTGCTGGCGCCTATTTTCCTGTCCATATATTCTTCTACATCTCTCGTCTTGTTTCTATCGAAACTGGCCTTCATTGTATAAAACTGTTCGGAGTTGCTATAGGTAATACTTAAATTATCACTATTGTAATTACAGGAGACAGCTATAAAGCATGCTAGGATGGAAAGGATAGTTTGCAACTTTTTCATTGTAATTTTTTTTCCTGGTTAAATGATTTGTTTAAACCGACACCGGCCGGTTCAATTACTTTTTGTGGTTGAAGTAGGAAAAAGTTGAAGCAGGAAATGAAAGTAGTAAATTAAAGCAAAACTTTTAGGGCTTGGTATAAGCGGTGTTTTAACTGTACAAGTGGAAGCAGTAAGCAGTAGCAACAACGGAGTGAACATGAGCTGAGGTGAAGTATCAAATGCGGGAGATGTTACGATTAGCTCTTGAAATAAGTTTAAAGAAATTAATTGTCCCGGCGGTTGTAATACTATTTTACTTCTCTTGCGTCGCACTCTTATACAGTTAATAATTCTATTCAGCAGGGGTCCCGCTACTGCACAAGTGCTAATTGTATGACTGCCAAAGTTAGGAATGTTGATTACTTAAAGCATTGCAAATAGTTATTAAGCATTTGGAAGTAATGTGGATAAATGCTCTATTTTAGTCGACTCGGAATTAATCAGACTAAAACCTGCACCATGAAAAGAATTCTTATCGGGTCTGCTGTAGTTACTTTTTCTACCTGTATAAATATGCCGGTTGGCTTAAGTCAGTCTATTGCAACTTTTAATTCGGTCGCACCTACGGCGCAGACACAGAACCTGGTTCTTCCCGGTACGCATACTTTTCAAAGAATAATTCGATCAGGCACCCCACTTACAAGTGGCGGCAACTTTGGTGGTAACCCCGATTTTACAGGTTATGTGCCTATTGCAGGTAGTAGTACAAATGGCTATTTGTCTGTTAGTCATGAAACAGCGCCTGCTGAGGTAAATATTCTTACGATGACTTTCAACGCTAATAAACTTTGGAGCATCACCAATAGCGGGAAGGTAAGTTTGCCTACCGCAGATATCGGCTTAACTGCAGCTTTTTGCTCCGGTACAGTAACCCCTCGCAATACAATTATGGTCTGCGAAGAGGTAAACCCAAACGGTGATTCAAATGGAGACGGCTACGATGATCTTGGATGGATTATAGAAATTGATCTGGTTACAAAGACTGTCATCAACCAGGATGGTACAGGAGGTGTTGATAAACTTTGGGCGATGGGCAGGCAAACCCATGAAAACGTAACCATTAAGAGCGATCAGTCTGTTGCTTACTGGGGCGCAGATAATATTAGTAATGGGTTTCTCTACAAGTTTGTTCCTACCGTTCCGGGAAATTTTAGTGCTGGTGCCTTGTATGTTTTAAAAACGACTGCCGCACTTGCAACCGGCACATGGAAACAAATTGCTAACACTACAAAACCAGAAAGAAATGGCGTGGTGGCTGCAAGTGTAGCAGCGAATGCTTACAATTTTCAAAGAATAGAAGACGTTGAAATTGGACCCGACGGTAGAATTTACTTTGCTTCGACCACAACTGGTCGCGTATATAGGTTGAACGATGGCGGGGCGACAGTAAATAACCTTGAAGTGTTTGTTGAAAGCATTAACTATGATGTCGATGGCTCCGGACCTTTTTTGCCCGCAAAATTTGAATCGCCTGATAACCTTGCTTTCGACGGCGAAGGAAACCTGTGGGTACTGCAGGACGGAGGCGACAATCACATTTGGGTAGTAGCACCTACACACACCACCGCTTCACCAGCGATAAAAGTATTTGCGAATACCCCTGGCGGTTCTGAACCTACAGGCATCACTTTTAGTCCTGATTATAAGTATATCTTTCTTTCGTTTCAGCATCCAAGTGGAAATACTGTGGGCCAGACCGATGCAGCCGGCGACAACGTTATTTTTGATGCCGGTACTACCATTGTTATTGCAAGGAAAGAAAACCTTGGAGCTTTTGTGCTGGCTGACCGCCTCATTAAAATGAACGCCGAAGAAAAGAATAGCGGTATAGATTTAAACTGGAGCACTACGGGCATGAACGATCGTACCTCTTATGAGATAGAACGATCAACCGATGGAGTGAACTTTACCCGCATTGCAAGCATACCTTCTTCTTTCAACAATAATGCGTCTTATTCTTATTTTGACAATAACCTTCCCCTGTCTAATACCTTGTACTACCGCGTAAAGCAATGCAAAGTCGGCAACCAATGTGTGTACTCTGAAACAAAACTGATTAAGATTTCAAGTCAGAAGTTTTTAAAGGCATATGCGCTTTCAGCCGGCAATCTTATCCGCGTGATGTACACTGCAAACGACGCTGCCGATGTATTGATGCAATTGTATACTAACACAGGTCGCGAACTCTATAGGGAGAAAAGAAAAGTCTCTCAAGGCTTAAACGAATTCAATCTCACCATAGAAAACTTGCCACCCGGCTTCTATGTTCTTAAGGTAATGGAGGGAGACAAAGTACAATCGCGTTCATTTGTAAAATAGAAACAAGGTTGGTTATTTTGTCTCAAACTTCTTCTAATTCTGCGTAGTAACCTGCAGGAGGTTTGATTAATTTTTCTTTCTTAAATGCTTGTGTTATGAAAAAGCGTTTCGTTGCTGTTGCACTGGTGACTGTTATTTCAATTTCCGTTATTTCATTCGTTTTTGGTCGAAAGTACCAGCAAGGTTATATACTTGAACATGCAAAAGATCTTGCTAAAGATCAACCTCCTCCTCATGATGGTGTCGGCATGTCAACTGCTTATTCATACTTTGCTTCTGCCCCCGGCCTCAAGCTTACTTTTCGCAGACGGGTTTTGAAAAAGGGAGCTGCCATTGGCTTCCATCTTCAAAAAGAGGATGAAATCTACTACATAGAAAGCGGTACTGGTGTAATGAGAATGAACAACGATAGCTTTGCTGTAAAGGCCGGTGATGGTATTCTTACACGTCCCGGAAACTCTCACGATATAAGGCAAACGGGAAGTGATGAATTGGTTGTGATCATTAACTACATGGCAAAGTAAGATGTAGTTCCTTCCATCCATGAACAATCTCTGCACTACGTTTTTCTTAAGAAGTAGGCTGTTGTTTGGCTAAACCTCACCTTGGTATTACCACAAAAAATTTTTTTAAATCACTTGCGGTTATTTCTGATATGAGCTATTTTAATCGGATGAAAACACTGCAAGCTTTGGTCTTTTTGCTAGGTAGCCTGACTACTTATGCACAACATATCGAGCACTATTATGACTGGCAATGGAAGCCTTCCACTATATCCCAGGCCCGTTTTCTAACAACCATTGATTACAAAGACTCTGTCTGGTACAGAAGGGATTTTTATGTACGTGAAAGGTCATTGCGTATGAGTGGTTCCTTCCTTGACAGTTCATGCAAAATCGGTCATGGTAAGTTCCAATACTTCCATCCCAACAAAAGCCTTGAAAGCCTGGGCGATTTTGTGAATGGAAAAAAAGAAGGCATCTGGGTCAGCTTTTATCCTAACAAAATTATTAGGGACTCAAGTCTATTTAAAGATGGAAAGCCCATAGGCACTTCTTTCAGATGGCACTCCAATGGCTATATATCTGACTCATCTATCTATAACGAGGATGGAAGTGGCGTATCTGTTGGTTGGTTTGATAACGGTGCTCCTTCAAGGGCAGG
This sequence comes from Segetibacter aerophilus, assembly GCF_007991655.1. Taxonomy (GTDB): domain Bacteria; phylum Bacteroidota; class Bacteroidia; order Chitinophagales; family Chitinophagaceae; genus Segetibacter; species Segetibacter aerophilus. The sequence continues at coordinate 119,804 of NZ_BJYT01000014.1, read as the reverse complement.
AAGATATGCACCCGGACGGGCTATGAATGGTAAGTGGCAATTTTTTCATAAAAACGGAAAGCTGAGTTCAACCGAAATTTATACTGATGGTCGCTTGGTTAACAAAACTTATTTTGATGAGGATGGTAATACAATTGCCGATACTACCAACAGGGATCACGAAGCGACTTTTAAAGGAGGTAGTAAAGGTTGGGTCCAGTTTCTACAGAGCCAGGTTTATTTTCCATCCCAATATAAAATTGTAAATGGGGATGCTGCAGTGGTGGTGGTTACCGGCGTAGTAGATGAAGAAGGAAATATGACAGACGTAGAAGTAAATACTCCTTTCTATCCCGATTTTGACAGGATAGCTGTAAATGCAGTACGCAAGTCTCCAAAGTGGACTCCAGCAGTAGACCACAATCGGAGAGTTAAATACCTAATAAGGCAAGCTGTAACGTTTGCGCAGGAATAATTTAAAGCATTGGAAAATTTGCCTTAAAAAGGTTGAAACTATTCAACCTCAAATTTGTCACTCAATCTTGAACCTTCTGTAATGCCATCGTCAGTGATCGTATAAGTAACGGGTGATACGTCGTTTAGTACATCTACAAAGCCGTTGCTGTTTAATTCATCCAAAACAGATTGAAGGTCATTGGGACGTAAAGTCATTCCAATGTTTTCTTCTTTAGCAAGATCGTTGAGAGTAAGCGTTTCGTGTTTAATAAGGGTATTCAGGACTATGAGCGGGGTAATCTGAGGCATATATGTGGATTAAAAAGGTAAACGATATTTAAATATAGCTTTATTGCCGATGGAAAAAGGTTAAATAAAATCTTCACTGGTCTAAGACTGTTTAGAGAGCAAAAAAAAGCGGCTCGTATTACGACCCGCTTTAATAAGGCTTATGAAAGCTTTTTAACTCATCTCCATCTACTTTCTCTATAGAGCATATTTCCCTTCCTTTATTAGTTTCTCTGCAATCCTTCTCCTTGCATCTTTTGTATTGTATGGCTGCATTTTTATAAACCGTTTAATTCCTAACAGCATCATCCGTTGCTCGTCGCCTTGTGCAAATGCGTTTATGGCGTCTTTTCCATATTTATTTATTTTGTCAGCTGCGTCAGTCAGGTAGACGCGCATCATATCCATTTCGTATTGCACTGCCGAGTCGCCCTTGGTGGCAGCCAGCTTAATCACACGAAGCAAAGCACTTTCCACTGTAAAAGTTTCAATGATCATATCAGCGACGTTCATCAATATTTCCTGCTCGCTTTCCAGTTTCATCATTAGCTTTTGTACCGCAGCTCCGGCTGTCATCAATATTGCCTTTTTAAAATTTGCGATAGCTTTTAGTTCTTTTGAAAACGGTTCCTCGTCTCCGCCACCAAACTCAGGAATTGCCATCAACTCTTTTTGTACGTTGGTTGCCGGCCCCATTAAATTCAATCTGCCTTTCATTGCCCGCTTGAGTAACATATCAACTATAAGCAAACGGTTTATCTCATTTGTTCCTTCATAAATCCGGTTAATTCGACTATCACGGTACGCCTTTGAAATTACATACTCGTCGCTATAACCATTTCCGCCGTGTATTTGCACGCCTTCATCAACCACAAAATCAAGTACCTCGCTTCCTAAAACCTTCATAATCGCACATTCAATCGCATATTCTTCAGCCGCGCCCAGCAAGGCTTCATTGAAAGGCTTTCCGCTTTCGACCAGTTCGGTTTCTTTGTCATCTATCCATTTTGCAGTTCGGTAGAGCGCACTTTCACAAGCCCAGGTTTGTATTGCCATTTCAGCAATTTTGTGCTTTATTGCTCCAAAGTTGCTGATTGATTGTTTAAACTGCTCGCGTGCAATAGCGTATTCGAGTGAAGTATTTAGAGCTCGTTTTGCACCACCCAATGTAGCTGCGCAAAGTTTCAAACGGCCTATATTTAAAATATTGAAAGCAATGATGTGTCCCTTGCCAATTTCACCTAACACGTTTTCTACAGGCACTTTGCAATCCTGGAAAAACAGCTGAACAGTAGAAGAGCCTTTAATGCCCATCTTATGCTCTTCAGCACCCTGCGTAAAACCTTCAAAACCTCTTTCGATAATAAAAGCGGTAAACTTCTCGCCGTCAATTTTTGCGAATACTGTATAAACGTCCGCAAAACCTCCATTGGTAATCCAGCACTTTTGACCATTAATGAGATAATGTGTCCCATCTGCACTTAGCCTTGCCGTGGTTTTGGCGCCTAAGGCATCACTTCCACTATTAGGCTCCGTTAATCCGTACGCTCCTTTCCACTCGCCCGATGAAAGTCTGGGTACATATTTTTGCTTTTGTTCTTCGGTACCAAAATATAAAATTGGTAACGTACCTATACCCGTGTGAGCAGACACTGCAACGGAAAAACTAAAACCTCCTCCAAGGCCTTCACTTACCAGCGTTGAAGTAATGAACTCTTTCCCAAGTCCACCAAGCTCTTCCGGTATTGACACATTTAGCAACCCCTGTTCTCCCGCCTTCGCTAATAGCGACGGCATCAGACCTTCTTCCAGCTTATCAATTCTGTCACTTGCAGGTATAACTTCAGTGTCTAAGAAGTCGCGGCACATGTCTTTAACCATTTGCTGCTCTTCATTATAATCTTCCGGAATAAAAGTTTCTGCAGGACTAGTTTCCTTAATTAACCATTCTGCGCCTTTAATAACTGCTGCTTTTTGTAAGGTTTCCATAATTAGAGGTTTAGGGTGGAAGGTGTAAAGTTTAAGGTCTGTACAGCTTCTTTGCTCTACGCCTTAAACCCTGGACCGTTCACCTTATTTTAGATTGTCATATACTTTTTGCAATACTGCTTTACACATTTCTATATCACTTGAGCTTACTCCGTCAAGGGCTTCGTTAAGTGTTTGGTTGGCCATGTCCATTGTCTCATACTGCAATTTTTTTGAGTCCTCTGTTAAATACACCAGGTTGATTCTTCGATCATCTTTTGAGGGTACTCTCTTTACCAATTTCAATTTTTCGAGGTTGTCTACAAGCCGGGTAATGCTAGGCTTATCTCTAAAGCTTTGCTTGCACAATTCCTGCTGACTCAAGCCATCCTGCTTCCACAAATGATATAAAACGCTCCACTGTTCTATTGTTATCTCAATGCCTGCCTGCTTAAAATTTTTTTGAAGTCTTCTTGCTACGGCAGTTGACGCCATCCCTGTAATAAAGCTGTATAATTCACCTCTTTTAAATTGGTTGTTTGGCATATAGTTAGTTATGCAACTATTCAAATGTAATAATTATTTTGCGGGATACAAAACAACATCGGCTGTTTTCTTGGAAGAAATTAATTACTTAATGATGGAAGGATTTGATAATTAATTGATGGTTAAAAGAGCACATTTTTCACCCTGCTTTTTAGCTAGAATTAGCCACTAACTTTTTCCACGAAAGCTGTCTTTATTTTTGGTCAAGGCGGTAGAGTTGGTTGAACAGCAGTTTGAAGGTGCCATGTGTCTGGCCTCTAAAAGTTACTTCAGGTCCAAAAACGACCAGCTTTCCTGCGCCTACTTTTGCCTCGAAAGCCGCTATGCCATCTTGCAAATACGCCTGGCCCCATGCCCATCCACTGCGTAGAGGCTTACCTGATGCAAACCATGCAATGGATTTCACGTCGCCGCTGGCAATTGCACCGGGAGCAATTTTAAACACAGGACTTGCATCGAAGTAGACATCTGCTTTTCGAGGCATTCCAAGAGTGGCGTCACTAGTTGTATCAACCGTAATATTCATGATACTGCCGGGAATGTAATATTTCTCGCCAGGTAACGGAACATCCTGGCCCTTCACTACTTCAACCAAAGCATTTCTAACCGGTAACCCGATATGGTAAGCAAGATTTGCGCTTGTGCCAATCGTTACAATTTTACCACCGGTTGCCATGAAACTTTTTAATCGGGGAATGGAAGTATCCTGCGTAATTCTTCCAAGTCTTTCCCTTAACTCTGCGGGGATTTCTTCCGGCTTTGGTTGCTGTCCACCTCCCCTGTTTGGGGCGCCCGCGGCTCTTACTGCCGGGATGGCTCCCGACACAAAAACCAGCACATCATATTTCTGCCGGAGATCTTCGTTGTCGACATCTTTTGAGTAAATAACTGTAAAAGGAAAATGATACTGCTCGAAAATCCACCTTACCCAGCCGGAAGAAATGGAGCCTCCATAAGTATCCCATAAGGCAATACGGAGTGGAGTTGCCTTCGTCATTACCGGAGGTCTTTTCTTCAGTCCCGTCACTTTCAATCCAAGTTCGTTTGAATATTTTTCAATTAAAGGTTTTGTCTTCGAATTTGCTTCAAAGTAAAACGAACCTGTAGCAATGTCTTTTTGTTGACTGGAAGATAAGCGATACACATCCACTCCCTTTTCTATTAAATCATTGACCGCTATAAAGGAATTGTTAGAAGCGGCACTTAAAACATATCCGTCTGAAGCAGCCTTTGTAACCAACCCTTTTGGTGATTGCAACTGACCATACGGGACCTTTTGAAACGGACCATCGAAGGCATTTAGGATTCGATCAAAGTGGATCCCCATCTCATATGCTAACGTCCAGCCGGCAGCATCGTAAGGTGGTATGGGAGGGCCGCCGGGATATTGAAAATCATTAGGATGATCTTGCGGCTCAAACATGTCAAGGATGTGGGGCCGGAAGGCCTGGCTTGTTTTAATGATGTAAGAGCCTGAAGGGTATTTCTTTCCTGCGACAGTAAAATCAGCACTGGCTCGATGAACGCCTATACCTGAGTAAATAAGGGCGTTGATAAACTTAACAGCCGTAGGAAAATCAGGTTGATCCGCCGAAATAATATAGCCTCGTGGGTCACGTAGCGTAGGATCTTTATAAACCGCATCAAAATATTTTGTTGGAACAGTATCTCGTTCAGAAATAGCGCGCTCACCTTCACCAGACCTCGCCAGCTTTTGATCTTTTTTGAATGCATTATTGATAGAGTCAATATAACGTGGACTAAGTGTCCACGTATCCCTGTTTCCTTTCTCGATAGAGTTTTTTCCCATTTTATAAATTCCGTATAATAAATCCTGCTTCTGGTTAATCGAGTAATTAAGCACTGCGTAATTAAGCGAAACGGAATAATCTATCGATTGCCTGAAGTGCCACTCCTGCGGAACGACTGGGTTTGGTGTAGCTCCATTAGGAATAAGGCGTGAAGGAACAAGCGGTATAGCAGCAGGCGTAGGGCCGCCAATGATTTCTGTAAGTAAGCCAACCATATTATGGAAATAGGCAGTTGTACGTAAACCACCATTCCACCAGGTCGAATAACTCGAGCCTGCTCTTTGTGTATAGCCCGGTTTTCCTTCGAGATTTAGCCTGTTGTTCATTGCTGCTCCAACGGCATCTATACTTGTAACTAATAGGGGATCAAAAGCATAATTGAAAGGATCGCGATATGGAGGACCTGCCAATACAGAACCGGCTGGCCCTGTCTGGTGATGATTGTAAATAACCTGGGGCATCCACTCGATGTATTGCTGCTTGCTGATGTTCTGCGTCTCTTTCATGTTCATCATGAAGAAATCCCGATTGTTATCGTGGCCGATGTATTTCTCATACAACCGCGGGATGTTTGTCTTGCGCTTTTTAACATCGCTATCCTTCATGTACCAATTCGAAACAAGTTCTTGCCCGTCAGGATTTGCATGAACAAACAGGATGATCGCTTCGTCTAATATCCTCAATGTTTCCGGGTCTTTTCTACTTACTAATTGGTACATGGTTTCGATCAATTGATGTGCACCAACTACTTCAGTTGCGTGCAGGCCTCCGTCTATCCAGACAACAGCTTTACCCTCGGTTGCTAAGGTATGAGCCTGCTCATCTGTTAGGTCTTCAGCACGGGCAAGCTTTTGAGAAATCTCTTTGTATCGGTCCAGGTTCCTGATGTTTGTAGACGACGAAATGATTAGCATGAACTGGTGTCTGCCTTCTTCCGTTAGTCCTATGTCAACCAACTTTGTTCTGTCTGATGCAGCAGCTAATTTTTTTACATAAGCTTCTGTCTGCGTGTAATTAGCCAATTGATAGTCGTCACCAATATTAAAACCAAAGTGTTCTTTCGGCGTTGGTATTACCTGGCTAGAACAAACAACCACATTCAGGAGAATAATGGAAACAGCAGTTAAAATCTTACTAATCATATTGGGAATTGTAATAATGGTGAATTTACCTGCTTTCGTTTTTCGAACCAAAACAGATCCCGCTATTTGCCTGGCTAAGGGGATTGTTTCATATTCTTGTATTCTTTGTTGAAAATCTTTTGTTCGTAGGAATAAAACAGTTGCCGCAAATTGTTACAAAAGACGAACGGATTGCGACGCAACGATGGAACAACAAGGGGATAATGTTTGTATCAAAATGTTTTTCTTTCTATTAATGAAGGCGCCTTTTTATCTCCATTTCCCATAGCATTGTTTTTGCAACAGCATTAAAACTTTTCTCACCACGAATGCAGAGCCACTACATTACTCATAAAAATTCCACTGTTCATTATAGGCAGTTTGGGAACGGGCCTAAACTTTTATTCTGCTTTCACGGCTATGGAAGAGAAAGCTATACTTTTTCATTTCTTGAAAAAAGGCTTGGAAACATCTATACTATCATCGCGATTGATATTCCCTTTCACGGGCTCACCAAATGGAAAGACGAACTGATATTGAAGCCGAAATACCTGGCGCAATTTATTCTTGATATACGGCAGGGGCTTAAAAAGGAGAACATGAAATTCAGCCTGCTTGGTTTTAGTATGGGTGGTCGAATTGCTTTACATCTTACCGAACTTTTATCGGGACAAATAGATCGTTTGGTGCTTTTGGCGCCCGACGGATTGTCTTTTAATTTCTGGCGATGGTTTGGAAGTGAGACGTGGATAGGCAGTAAGCTGCTTCACTACACCATTTATCATCCCGGGTGGATAGTTTGGGTAGTTGAAAAGGGGGAGAAGTGGAAGGTAATTCATAGAAGCATCGCGGACTTGATAAGATATTATATCTACGATGAGGAGCACCGTTTAAGCCTCTACAGGCGGTGGGTTTCGATGAGGAAGTTTAGCCCGGCGTTAGGGAAACTGCGGCGTTTAATAGTGAACAACGGCATTAAGGTGCGAATGCTGTTTGGTGCATTTGACAGAGTGATCCCGTACAAAGGAGGTGAACGATTCAAAGAAGGGATTGAAGCGTTTGCATCTTTCGAGGTTGTTGAAGCGGGACATAATTTGCTATCTGAAGTAAATGCAAGAAAAATAGCCCAACTAATAAATGACTAATTCTTGTTTTCTTTGCCCTGATGGCTTCAGCAATTATTATTTCGATTATCCTGCTTTTCCTTTTTGTGCATTGCGTATTGATTGAAAGCTATCGCAAATGGTTTTTGAAAGTGAAGCCGTTCATACCTGTTTCTAGCTCTGTTCCATCGATTTTTTTTTCGGTGATTATACCTGCAAGAAATGAGGAACACCAAATAGCTAAATGCCTGCGAAGTGTATTAGATCAAAACTATCCCTCTGAACTTTTCGAAGTCATTGTCGCGGACGATTACTCTACCGATAACACTGCCGGCATAGTGCGGCAGATGCAGAACGAATATAAAAACCTGCGTTTACTCCAGATAGAAAAACTATTGCCTCAAAAACAACTCAACAGCTACAAAAAGAAAGCGCTTGAGCTGGCAATTCAGCAAGCTAACGGAGATTGGATCGTGACAACCGATGCAGACTGCAATGTTTCAGAAGAATGGCTTTCAAATTTCTCAAATTTTATTCAACAGAATAATGCTGTTTTCGTGGCAGCTCCTGTCAAGTTTATAAACACGGGTTCCTTTGTTTCTATTTTTCAATGCCTTGATTTTATAAGCCTGCAAGGCATCACTGCCGCTTCTGTAAGTGCCGGTTTTCATACCATGTGTAACGGTGCAAACCTTGCTTACAGTAAGAAAGTGTTCTACGAAGTGGATGGGTTTAAGGGAATTGACAATATCGCCAGCGGCGACGATATGTTGCTCATGCACAAAATATACACGCGCTATAAAACACAGGTTCACTATTTGTTTTCAAAAGAATCAGTCGTAGAAACGCTTCCGATGGAAACCTGGAAGGACTTCTTTAATCAACGCATTCGATGGGCAAGTAAAGCGGATAAATTTGAGGATAAAAGGATTGTGTTTGTTTTGATCTTTGTTTACTTTTTTAATCTATCATTTCTTCTGTTGCCTTTCGCAGCGATCTGGCTTGATAACATTGGTTGGTATTGGCTGGCTATGCTTGCTGGTAAAACAGTCATTGACTTCAGGTTCATGGTTCCTGTCGCTAAATTTTTTAATGAAGAAAAACTGTTGTGGTGGTTCCCCATTATGCAACCATTTCATATTGGGTATACAATCATCGCCGGGTGGTTAGGAAAGTTTGGCAAGTACTCGTGGAAAGGAAGAGTGGTTAAGTGAGAAGGAAAGCTACGAGTTGCGAGCTTGTTAGCCAGTGGGAAATTTGCACTGGCAACTGGTATCCAAAACAGGCAACAGTGCCAGCCAACCTTTTGAAACTTGTAACTTGCAGCTCAAGTTTCCGTCATCCGTCAACTATCATCTGTCAACTAATTTTTCTTCATGCCTTCTGGTTCATACTCACAAGCCTTTTGGAAACGCCTTAAAAAAAACAAGGGCGCTATGTTTGGTTTGGTGATAATTTGCCTGTCCTTTCTGTTGGCTGTTTTTGCTTATTTCATTGCGCCAGATTCTTCGCCTAATGCAAACAAAATGACGGTTGAAATTGGTGGCGAAAAACCTGGGTTTACCATACATTTTCTGAAAATAAAAAACGAAAACATAGCTGAGAGAGTACCGTTCTTTTTACGGTTAGTAAATGGTCAGGAACAACCTTATTCATTGTTACCTATTACATCTTATCAAAAAGTAAACGACAGCATTATTGTTCAGAAGTATATAGATGAAGGGATAACGGAGCGACAATCGTATCATCAATCGAAGGTCGAACAGGAAATGGTTCTGCGGAAAACCTTTCTATTAGGTACGGATAAATTTGGGAGAGATATTCTAAGTAGGTTAATTGTAGGCATAAGAGTTAGCCTGAGTGTGGGACTGATCGCAGTAACAATCTCCGTCATACTTGGAATATTACTTGGCTCTCTTGCTGGTTATTTTAGGGGACGCATTGACGATATCATCATGTGGTTCATTAACGTCATTTGGAGCATTCCAACCCTATTACTTGTTTTTGCCCTAACGCTCCTACTCGGCAAAGGCTTCTGGCAAGTTTTTATTGCGGTCGGATTAACAATGTGGGTAAACGTAGCGAGACTTGTACGCGGGCAAGTGATGGCAGTACGCGAACTTGAATTTATCGAAGCAACACGAGCCTTGGGTTATTCGCATACCCGTACCATTGTTTTTCACATTCTGCCCAATATACTGGGTCCTGTAATGGTTATTGCTGCGAGCAATTTTGCATCAGCAATTGTTATAGAAGCGGGGTTAAGTTTTTTAGGTGTAGGTGTTCAACCGCCACAGCCCAGTTGGGGATTGATGATAAAAGAAAACTACAACTTCATCATTACCCATAATCCAATGCTGGCCCTCGCACCCGGATTAGCCATTATGATTTTAGTGCTTGCGTTTAACCTGCTTGGGAACGGTTTGAGAGACGCTTTAAATGTGCGGGGAAAGTTGTGATGTTTTTTAGTGCAATTCTGTAAATGACTTAATTATTAGTAACAACAACGTTGCGGCTGAAGCTTTCTTCAAGGGAGATAAACGTTTCTGTTCTTTCAATTCCTTTAATTTTTTGTAGTTCATCATGCAACACCGATCTTAGCTGCGTGATATCCTTGCAAATAATTTCAGCAAACATGCTGTAGTTGCCAGTTGTATAATTTAATCGTACAATTTCAGGAATATTTTTAAGTTCTTTTACAACATCGTCATACAACGAACTTTTTTCAAGGTAAATGCCGATAAAAGCAATTACATCGTATCCGAGCGCTTTTAGGTCGACATTTAAGCGGGTGCCTTTAACGATGCCCATTTCCTGGAGCTTTTTAATCCTGACATGAATAGTTCCGCCTGACACAAATAATTTTTTTCCAAGGTCGGCGTAAGAAATTTCTGCCGTTTCCATCATTTCGTAAATGATCTCATGATCCAGTTTGTCAAGATTTAATTTCCCTGCCATTTTTAATTCTTCTATTTTAAATTTTCTAACATATTCTACAAATATGTGGATATTTTCTAAATATTTAAAATAATACTTGAAGATTTTATAATGAAAAGGGAAGATGTTGTAATATTGCATAGTCAATGAGGATTGATGTACGATCTTTTTTTCTTGTGGGGTGATGAAATTTTTGGCAGACATGCCCTCTTGTCTCGGGGGTGAGGATCACGGGATAAACTTAAGCGTAGAGCCGACTGTTCCTTGCGTTCGGCCGACCAGGGTTGACCACTAAACTTTGCGTTAAGCTAACTGCCTCGTGGAGGTTCGACCCCTCCCCCTACAGCTAGTAAAATGGTAATACCTTTGAAGACCTAATACCAGGAACGAAATTACAGATGCTGGTGTGTCTTAGTTCTGTACCTTTAAAAAAAAGAGTTCTTATCAATACTGTGGAGTGATGAAATTTTTGGCAGACATGCCCTCTTGTCTCGGGGGTGAGGATCATGGGATAAACGAAGCGTAATGCCTTTCGCAAGAAAGACTGGGGTTGACCACCACAACATTGCACTTTGGCTAACTACCTCGTGAAGGTTCGAGCCCTTCTTCCACAGCTCTCTTAGCCTCAACCCTTCTCATTTGTGCATTGGGTTGGGGCATTTTTATCCAATTATCCGTGAAACAAAATCTAACCTATATTCTGTGCGTATGATAATTCAGTTTTTTCTCCTTGCGGTATTTATATTTATCAGTATAATAGTTATTAAAAAGTTTGTTAGGTGGGTTGTAAAAGAAGAGTATAAAGAAAGGTTGAGGATGTCTAACAAACGAATGAAAACTTCTACTTCTGCCTCATAAGATTTCGCTCTGCCTGTATTAACTCCGACGCAGATACGACTTAAAATTTAATGCCTTTGCTCGAAAGTTCTCTGGCTACGAGTTCTGGTAGTGATATTGTCTGCCCGCTAACGAGCTATTCTTTTTAGCATATCCTAGCAAATCTTTTTTTTTGCTTTTACTCAGATTTCCGTCTACGCTAAGGTGTTGTAGTTTATGCATAAAGAAAATAATTATTTCAATGTGCATCGTTACTGGTAAAAGAGTTGTCTCTAAGCAGATTACTCTTTTAACCCTGACTTATGATACTAACTTTTACATTTTTAATAATGTTGGCTTCTTCAGTTTATCTCATTCTTTACACAAGTCATCTAACACGTCGCACCCAGCAAGAACTTAAAAAGCAAGTAGTTACTAAAGCTGTCACAGATACAAGGCAGGAAGTAAGTCTACAAGAAGTGCGTAGCCACTTACTGGTAGAGGCAGTTTAAAAGGTTCCCTCTTATCAGTTTTGTAGCTTGTTTTATCAATTCAGCTAACACCGTTGTTTTTCAACTGGCCCGGCAGTAAGCAAGGGCCATTACGATTGTATTAATCTTCCCTTAGTAAGGCTTCTACCCTATAATTTATCTTTTCGAAACGTTACCAAGCATCTTGCTGTTAATGCCCGCTTGCCCACTTCCTTTTAGAATTTTTCTAAAAAAGGTCTAACTTCTGCTACTTCCGTAGTAATAATTGTGGAATTTTAGGCCGTGAGTTTGAATTCTTCTAACAAAATTTTTAGGCGATTTGCTAAAAAGCAACCGAAACCCTTTAAAGCGCTAATTTAGCTCACCGCGTAGGGAAAGTATGATTGTTGATAGTTAGAGAATAAATGGGGTTATTCTTTGGAAAGAGTTCATCGATATTAGATTAGTTACTCACCCATTACCTGCTGGTTTATAAAATTATTTAGAATTCGAAGTATGTCTTATAGTCTTCAACACAAAGTTAGAATCGTAACTGCGGCCTCTTTATTCGACGGTCATGACGCCGCCATAAACATAATGCGGAGGATAATGCAATCTAAGGGTGCAGAAATTATTCACCTCGGTCATAACCGAAGCGTTGCAGAAATAGTTGAATGTGCCATAGAAGAAGATGCGCAAGGGATAGCGATTACAAGTTACCAGGGCGGACATGTCGAGTTCTTCAAATACATGAAGGATTTACTTGACCAGAACGGGTGTGGACATATAAAAATATTTGGCGGGGGCGGAGGCACTATTCTGCCAGCTGAAATACGCGAATTACACAATTACGGAATTACGCGTATTTATAGCCCCGATGACGGAAGAACGATGGGCCTTGAAGGAATGATTGAAGATGTAGTCAAGAGTTGTGATTTCGCAGTAAATGGGAATTTAACAATATCAGGCAAACTACAGCTTGATGAAGTGAAAGACATTCGTTTTATCGCAAGAGCTATCAGCCACGCGGAGAACGGGCAGGAGTTTGAAAAGTTATTATTACCCATTCAGAACAATACTGATAAAGAAACGACACCGGTCGTAGGAATTACAGGAACAGGAGGCGCAGGTAAGTCATCAGTTACAGATGAAATTGTTCGTCGCTTTCTGCACACATTTTCGGATAAAACTATTGCAGTTATCTCTGTTGATCCATCGAAAAAGAAATCTGGTGGGGCTTTGTTAGGGGACCGGATACGGATGAACTCCATTCATAGCTGTCGTGCTTACATGCGCAGCCTTGCCACTCGCGAGAGCGATAAAGCTTTAAGTAGTCATGTGCAAGAGGCAATCGACATTGTTAGAAGTGCAGGATACGATTTCATTATTCTTGAAAGTGCAGGTGTTGGTCAAAGCGACGCAAGTATCTTAGATTATTGCGATATCAGCATGTACGTGATGACGCCGGAGTATGGTGCTGCAAGCCAGTTAGAAAAAATAAACATGCTTGATTATGCCGACATAGTCTGCATCAACAAATTTGACAAGGCAGGCGCTTTAGACTCACTTATGGAAGTGCGCAAGCAGTACAAACGCAACCACAATTTATGGACTGCCAAAGATGAGGACTTACCTGTCATTGGTACTACCGCATCAAAGTTCAATGACGAAGGGGTAAACCAGCTTTTTACCGAATTGATGAAAGTTGTTGAGATTAAGACAAATTTAAAATTTGCTCAAAAAACAATCGAACCTACAGAAGTAAAACATTCTATCAGCAGTTTGATAGTTCCTCCCAAACGCGTTCGCTATTTGTCTGAGATTGCTGAAAACAATCGGAAATATGATAGCTGGGTAAATGAACAATGCGCTATTGCTTCTAAACTCTATAACATAAACGGAACTGTTAAAGTACTGGCTGAAGTTGGCACTCGAACACCGGCAGTTACCGAAAGTCTCGAAGCAGCAAGGAAACAACTGGATGAACAGTTGCATCATGAATGCCGAAAGTTGTTGCAGCACTGGAATGACATCGTACAAAAGTACAGCTCCGACTTTTTTGAGTACGAGGTGCGCGACAAAGTGATAAAGCAATCTCTCATCACCAACACCTTATCCGGAACGCGTGTACCTAAGGTGGTTCTTCCGAAGTATAAAGATTGGGGCGATCTTTTGAGGTGGCAATTGCAGGAAAATATTCCCGGCGAGTTTCCTTATACAGCAGGGGTGTTTGAACTAAAGAGACAAGGCGAAGATCCAACAAGAATGTTTGCCGGCGAAGGTGGACCCGAGCGCACCAACAAACGTTTTCACTATGTGTCTTTAGGGCAACCGGCCAAGCGTCTTTCTACTGCGTTTGACAGCGTTACCCTATATGGCGAGGATCCAGAAATCAGACCCGATATCTATGGAAAGATTGGCAACAGTGGTGTTAGCATTGCAACTGTAGACGATGCAAAAAAGTTATATAGCGGCTTTGATTTATGTAGTGCTACCACTTCAGTAAGCATGACGATAAACGGCCCGGCCCCCATCATTCTTGCTTTTTTCATGAATGCAGCTATCGACCAGATGTGTGAGAAATGGATAGAGGAGCATGGTCAATGGCAACTGGTCAATGAAAAGCTTGATCAAAAGTTCAATAATTCTTCCAAGCCTTCTTACTATAATCCATCCTCACCAGAAAGGTTACCTGAGGGTAACAACGGCTTAGGTTTAAAACTGTTAGGACTTTGCGGAGACGAAGTATTGCCCGCCGAAATTTACCAGCAGATAAAAGCAGAAGCATTGAGTCAGGTGAGAGGAACAGTGCAGGCAGATATTTTAAAAGAAGATCAGGCACAAAACACTTGCATCTTTAGTACCGAGTTCGCTCTTAAGTTGATGGGTGACGTACAGCAGTTTTTCATCGACAATAAAATTCAGAATTTTTACAGCGTTAGCATCAGCGGGTATCACATTGCCGAGGCAGGAGCCAATCCCATTACACAGCTTGCCTTTACACTTGCCAACGGCTTTACGTACGTGGAATATTATTTAAGCCGTGGGATGAATATTGATGATTTTGCTGCAAACCTCTCTTTCTTCTTTAGCAATGGAATGGATGCAGAGTATAGTGTTATTGGGCGCGTTGCCAGGAGAATTTGGGCCAAGGCGATGAAGTATAAATACAACGCAAACGAGCGGAGCCAAAAGCTCAAGTATCATATTCAAACAAGTGGCCGAAGTCTTCATGCGCAGGAAATCGACTTCAACGATATCAGAACAACGTTGCAGGCGCTCTATGCTATCTATGACAACTGCAACAGCCTTCACACGAATGCTTATGATGAAGCAATAACTACCCCTACAGAGGAGAGTGTGAGACGTGCGATGGCGATTCAGTTAATTATTAACCGCGAACTTGGAACAGCTAAAAACGAAAACCCCAACCAGGGAAGTTTTTTAATAGAAGAACTTACAGACCTTGTTGAAGAAGCTGTGTTGACAGAGTTTGATCGCATCAATGAAAGGGGTGGTGTACTGGGTGCTATGGAGCGAATGTACCAACGCAACAAAATACAGGAGGAGAGTCTTTTCTACGAACACCAGAAACATACAGGTGAACTGCCTCTTATCGGCGTAAATACTTTCCTGAATAAAAAAGGTAGCCCCACTATTTTGCCTAACGAAGTTATTCGCAGTACCACAGAAGAAAAGCAACAGCAAATTCAAAATCTGAAAGCTTTTCTAAAACGTAATGAACACAAGTCTGCCGAGATGCTCAACCGGTTAAAGAACACTGCAGTCAACAACGGGAACCTTTTCGAAGAGTTGATGGAAACAGTAAAGTATTGTTCGATTGGGCAAATCACTCATGTTTTATATGAAGTAGGTGGACAATACAGGAGAAGCATGTAATGATGAAGCGCTGAAGATTTAGTTGTTAGTCATCATTTTATTTCCAATCGTCTTTTGTTGCGTCGCACCCTTGTACAGCATATTTTCATTCTACCTCTATCATGCGGAAATTTCTACAGGAGCTACTAGTAAAACCTATCAACCGGCTAGCTGATTATTACTCATCTCGACCAGACAAAGAACGTGTACACAAAGCTTTAACTGACCTCTATGCAAGCATTACATCCGACAATAAAAAAGGTCTATTATTAAATTTTAATGCGGAGACTGATCGTTTTATCATTTTTTCCGACATGCATAAAGGGACTAAAAATGGTGCGGACGATTTCAACTTCTCCGAAAAAAATTACTTGCAGGCTTTAGAGTATTACGAGAAAAACAAGTTCACCTACATCCAGCTTGGAGATGCCGAAGAACTTTGGGAAAACAAACTGGCTGCTGTAAAAAAGGCAAACGCAGATTCATTTGATAAGGAAAGATTCTTTTTACAGCGAAATGCCTTTATAAAGGTCTTTGGTAACCACGACCTTTTTTGGGACAACAGTCCTTTCAGCAGCTCAGAACTTGAAGACATCTATGCCCAAAAAGTAACTATTTACGAAGGCGTGGTGTTACGAACAACTGACAGCAGTAACTCCCTTGATATCTTTCTTACTCATGGTCACCAGGGCGACGAACTGAGCGATGGCAACTGGTTTACCAAGTGGTTCATAGCGAATTTGTGGGCGCCGCTTCAATCATATCTTTTAATTAATCCGAATACGCCCGCCTACTATAATTATTTAAAGACGGCCCACAATAAGTTGATGTATGAATGGGTGGCGCCACAACAAAATATATTATTGGTTACAGGTCACACTCATCAACCAGTATTTCAATCACTAACCCAACTCGAAAGATTATATAGAAGACTTGAATCAGCAAAAGAGTCAAAGGACGAAGCAGCAGTTAAAGACATAGAAAATGAAATACAAATAAAGCATCAGAAAGGGCAAATACTGCCTGATTTCTCTGGCTATAAACCCTCGTATTTTAATAGTGGTTGCTGCTGTTACAACGATGGCGATATTACGGGGTTGGA
This sequence comes from Segetibacter aerophilus, assembly GCF_007991655.1. Taxonomy (GTDB): domain Bacteria; phylum Bacteroidota; class Bacteroidia; order Chitinophagales; family Chitinophagaceae; genus Segetibacter; species Segetibacter aerophilus. Next base: position 103,328 of record NZ_BJYT01000014.1, on the reverse strand, counting down.
AATAGAAGCAGGACAGATATCACTGATAAAATGGGAATACAACGAAGACACCCAAATGCCCGGCCGAATATTGTTAGAAACGGTTGCCTTGTCAAAACTTATATCTTCCGAGGCTGTCAATTAAAGTCTTTGCTATTGCCACCGTCTTAAACTCAGATTAGTAGTTGACCTCCACACCATCGTTGTTAATATAAATTCTTTTTCCGCCCGCCGTCTCTATTTCATACAAGTCATCTTTCCCCTGCACTTGTAGCTTATAAATTGTAGCTGCCTTAAAGTTAGCAGGTTGTTTAGCCAGGTATACACTTACAGGTCTTGGTGGCTGCACAAGAGGTACCTCTGTACGCATATCTAACCGTTGGCCTGAGGAATTGTAGTTAGTAACGATCCACTGGCTTCCCGATTTATACTTTGCTGAATAGATAGTCGTATCTACATTATTCCTTGTCCAGGTAGCACTGTTAGAAGCGGGAAACTCTTTATTAAAAGAAGCGGTGATTGGTGGTGGAATAGTCCATTGACTCTCGCCAACGGTACTTCGGCTGTTACCCCAATTAGTCTGGCCAAACTGCGCTTGCCCCGACCTGTCAACTGCACCCGAATTAGTCGTTACTCCTCCTTGAGAAAGGGTCGTATTAATGTTGAAAGTAGTATCATTCCCACCCGCAATAGTTGTATTGGCTCTTTGCCCGTTCGAATTATTTCTATTAATAGTTGTATCGAATGTCCTCGTCGCGTTATCCGCAGCATGCACTCCTCCAACAAAAGGACTAGATGAACTGGCACTCTTTGCGGAAGTTGTATCAGTTCCTTTTCTCACAGGCCCGTTTAAATATTTATCAGTAACTGTTTGCCTCGGTTGTAAATTTTCTTCGCTCCGAGGCGGCTGACCAATGCCGGCATTTGTTGTAGTAGAACTTCGGGTGGCTGCTTTAACCGGAGCGCTTCTGTTAGTCCTCGGCTTCGACTGGCTGTAGGTATTTATACAAATGGCGGTTAGCAATGTTATGAATGCAATTTTCATAAAACGCATTTTAATTAAAAAAAAAGCTGCTGTAGCCGGCGGCTCACAACAGCAGACGTTACCCTTTTTTGTAAACTCTATTTCTCTCTATTAATCAGCTTAAAGAACCTACTTTCCTTTCCTCCTGCTGTATGATCCTGGTAGAGAAAAGCCAGCTTTCGGTCTTCGAAAGTTTCGTACCAATCTTCCCACGAAATCTCTTCTAATGTATCCTGTCCTGAATATCCGGGAAAGTCAATTCTTAGAACTCCGCCTCCCTCTTTATCTGCAGTGCTTTTAACGCGTGAAGGTTTGCCCCCTCTTTCCTCTGCCCATTTTTTAATTGTCTTAAAATCTGTCGTTGTATTTGATGATGACTCTGACATATCGTTACAGTTTTACATGATGAAATAATACCATAAGGGTTACTAAAACTGTGCTAACCACAAGTTGGGGAAGTGGTGAAAAGAGTGGATTTACTCCTGAAAAAATTGCTAAGTCTTATTGAACGGCCCATCTTTTGCATTTACCCTTTGTATTAAAAATATAACGATGGAAAAGAAAGTATTCGGAATCATACTAACCATTTTAGGTATAGTAGGACTAATAGCTGCGGCGGTAAATTTTGTAAACTCAAGTAGCGGCAGCTACAACATAAAGATGATCACAGTATATGGTATACTTGGTCTCATTTTCTTCTTTACTGGGGTTGGCTTAATAAGAACTACTAAAGACAGGTCCTTATAATAGAGGAAGTCATGAGAATAGGTTCGCTAAGAGGTATAAAAACGCCCACAAGTGCGACGCAACCAATGACGTGATAACCCCTAATGCCTGGGACACCAATAACTACTTTGATCGTTTTAATGGCAAGATTTTTTATCAACCATATTCCTTTCTAATTATAAAAAATTAAATCAGCAATCATGAAAAATGTTCTTATGCTTCTTAGTGCAATAGTACTTGGATCAGTAGTTATTCAGCAATTAATTGGGGGTAAATCTCGCAAACATATCAGGTCAAGAGCAGACGATCCCACCATACCACAAATTTCTACCAAAGCTTTCTAAATGCTATCTTGAACTTACTTTGAGTCCCTGCTTTGCGGGGATTTTTTGTATTAAGACGTCGGCTTTCAAAAATGGTAAGGTTATGTTGTGAAAGTGAAAAAGTAAGAAGATACCCCCGGCGCTTTTTGATAAGAATTGGTTCCAAAATCATATAAAACGAAATAATGAGGGATTGAAGCTTTTTAGCGTTCTTTTTTACTAACGTCAAATCATAAAAAAAAGCCACCCGGGCAGGATGGCTTACTTTCTTTCAATAGGGCAACTCCACTTATTTTTGAGGAGGAGTTGTAGTTCCGCTACCTGTACCTGTTCCAGATCCACTTCCGGACGATTGAGAACCAGTTGAGTTAGTTCCCCCGCTTCTTGTTGACCTGTGTTTTCTCTTCGTACTTTGTCCATTAGCACTGCCCTTGTTCATGCCTTTGTGCATGTTACTTCCGCCTGTACCACCTGTACCGCTTTGACCTGTTCCTGTGCCGCCTGTACCGCTCCCTGATCCAGCTCCGCTACCTTCTCCTGTTGTACTACCGGTACCAGTTTGGCCACTAGTACTTGACTGTCCTGTTGTTCCTTTGTGCTTTGTTTTACCTTGAGAACCAGAATTTGTTCCTGATCCTGTTTGGGCACTTAGAGATAAACTGCCTAATGCAAATAATGCAACGATGAATGTCTTTTTCATACTACAATCTTTTCTATTAAGGCTTCAAAGTTTAGACCACATTTGCCAACGCACTAAAATTACAAGTAATATGATTTGTTGGGGAATCTTGAGGATTTTTAGTCTTTAAAGAGCTCGAATCAAAAAAAGTTGTACAAGAGCATGCTCATATTATTAAAATATATTTTAATATAATTTGCAAGCATGTTTTGTGCGGGGCATGCAGAAAGATAAACCCCTAATCCAAATGTCCTAAAATGTTAGTCTTTTCCTTTAGCCGTCCCCTTTCTCGCAAGGATGTTGTTTCCGCTTTGCTCATTTGACGGGGCAGCCTTACTTTTTTGTAGTGCCGTTTTAGACGCAGATCCCGCTGGCGACCCGCTCATTCCGGTGCCGCCAGCACCACCTGTTCCCATTGGGCTTCCTGGTGTAGTATCCTTGCTTCCGTGGTATTGGCCTGTGCCTCTCGCCTGTGTGGCAGTCTTCTTTGCGTTGCTACTATTTTTGCCGGTACTCGTTCTCGTACCGGTGGCACTTTGGGACTGCGCGAGAAAAGTGCTTGCAATAAAAATGCTTGCTAACAAAAGATGTTTCATAGCTAATTTTTTTTAACCATTTCCAGGTAATGGTTGCTGATTTTTGTTACTCGGATTAGTCCCTCTCTGTCATCGCCTCTTTGAACCTCTCTTCATTATCGATATCCTCTTGCGTTATTTTACGCGTGTCATTAGGATCGAAAGGATTATGAACGGGTAACGGTTTTTGGTTCTCTTCTTTCTGAGGTGACTCCTTTGTCTGGTTTTGATCTTTTTCCATGTAATTTCTTTAGTTTATTAAATAAAAAATGAGGCCAAACTTCAGAGGATTAAAGCTTTTTTTGCTCCATTCCGTAAGGAGAAAAAAATTGGTGCAAAAAAAAATCTGTATACAGTTTTTTGCAACTTGCATACAGATCGAAATTTTATTTCTTATGATTGTTTAACTGTCGGCTCTTGTTCTACTAATAACGGCCATCTTTCTTGTCCTTATTACGGCCGATGATATATCCACCTGCACCACCAACAACTCCACCAACAACTGCTCCTAAACCTTTCTTTTTGCTTATGATAGCACCTGCAACGGCACCAGTACCAGCTCCAATTGCTGCTCCTTTTGCTGCTTTGCTCCATCCTTTCTTTTTTGCCGGAACGGGAGCAGATGCAGTACCCGCACCTGAATAACCACCGCCTGAAGAACCCCTTCCACTATAACCACCGGAAGATCTTGTACCGGTGCTACGAGTAGTTTTTTTAGCAGTGCTACGATGAGTAGTTGCAGTTGGTGTTTTCACGGATGCTGGAGGGGTAGTAGTTGCCGCCAAATTTTGTGCAGGTTGATTAGGATCAACCTTTACGTAACGGCTGCCATCACCAGCGACGATTGTGTCGCTTACGCCTTTCAATTCAATTACCTGCCCTTTATCGGCCATTGAATTATTTCTAAGGCTGGTAGTATCTGTAGTCGTTGTCGTCTGTGTATTTGTTTTCGGGTTACTATTACAAGCTGCAAAGATTGCCGCCATCGTAATTGCTAATAGTTTACTTTTCATAATTGTAATTTTAAAATGTAGAATTGACTTATCTGTTCAGTTTTTAGTTGTGAAAAATTCTATTATAAATTCTTTGACCATACAAAGAGAAAACTGTGCCAGAATTAAAATAGCAGTACAAAAACAAGTAGAACGAATTGAAACGCAACTAGTTGAGAAATGAATATTAACGATTCTAATAGAAGTTTTTGCAAGGCGTTAAAAGAAATTATAGAACATGAAGAAGGAAATTGTAGCCCGCTTATTAACAACTTTTAGAGCTGCACTATTAGTCTACAATAATGAATAAAGAAGGGTGAAAGATCTCAAAACGATATAGGTAACGCGCTACTTAAATCAATAGCTGGGTTTGATCAACTTACCTGCCGAGCCTTCATCAAGGAACCAATGGACTGGTTTATTCGCAGCAACAATTAGTTGAGCCGGAGCTTTTTCTGGTTCGTATTTGCCCTTCAAAACTTGTTGCACTACGTCTTCTTTCTTTTTTCCTGTTATTAAAAAAGCTTTTACGGCGGAGGCATTGATTGCTGAAATGGTTAACGTGACTTTGTATAAATCGTCTTGCTTGTCGTAAACAGGCATTACCCACGAGCCGGCATGATGACTTTCTTCCGAGAACGGGTAGAGCGAAAGCAGGTTTCCTTGTTCACCCATGCCAAGTATAACAAGATCGAATGTCGATTCGGGTTCTGTAAAGTAGGTCCTCAACAAATTTTCATATTCTGTCGCTGAATCTTGAGGAGATACATCAGTTCTTATACTATGAACATGATTTTTCGAAACTGGTAAATCGTCGATCAAATTCTTCAAACCTAGCGTCGGGTTATATTTCTCGTCTGGAGAAGAGATGAAACTTTGATCTCCCCAAAACAGGTGAATTCTCGTCCAGTCAATACTAGTCGCGTAATCGGTTGCCAATATTTTGTAAACGAGTTTAGGTGTATCACCCCCGGAGAGAGCGATTGTAAATCGGTCTTGTTTAGTCAAAGTCTCTTTGACCAGGTTTGCCAGCCACTCAGCAAAAGCGTAACATGTTTCCTTTTCGTTTTTATATATATGAAGCTTTGGCATTTAACCTTTGTTATAATGTACGTTAAACTCTAATATATAAATAAGCAAAAAATAAGCCGCGCCATAAGGCGTTGCTTTTGCCCGAGGTTTAGGCACTCTGACCGTAATTTTGTAAAAAGTAATAGTATGAGCAATATAGTAGAAGAGTTTAATGACTACCGGGTTAAGATGAATGAAGTCATTCTTAGTAAGAATAACCTGGTGATGAAACGGCTTTGGAACCTTGATACAAACACGTACGAAGAAGGAGCTTTAGATAAGAAGACAAAGGAAATGCTGGGGCTGGTTGCAAGCATGGTTTTACGGTGCGACGATTGTATAAAATACCACTTAGGCAAAAGCTACGAACTTGGAGTAACGACCGAACAGATGTACGAAATCTTTGCAGTAGCAAATATTGTCGGCGGTACCATCGTCATACCTCATACTCGTCGCGCAGCCGAGTATTGGGAAGAACTACAAAAATCATAGCCAGGGCTTTGAAGCGTTTGGTAGTGATATTCGAATTCGGCTAAAAGGTGTTTAGCTAACACTGTTTATATGGCAGCTTTAAGCTTGTTAAATAGAATTACGAAAAGTACAAGAGTGCGACGCAACGGCAGCAGAATTTATTTATGAAGCTTGACACAAAAGCGTAATTTTAAGAAAGCAAGGTCGAACGATTTCTATTTTAGTAATTAATAGCCAAAAAAAAGTAAAACCAACAGCAACTCGGTTTTATTTATCGAATTTTACACCCTCAAATTAAGGAAGTATTATCATGTCAACGATAACAGAAACAAGGCCGGTTACATTAACCGCAAAGGATTTTGCGACCGATCAGGAAGTCAGGTGGTGCCCTGGCTGCGGTGATTATTCTATTCTTGCGCAGGTGCAGAAGATAATGCCAGGCATAGGTGTTCCAAAAGAAAATATTGTGATCATTAGCGGTATCGGCTGCAGCAGCCGTTTTCCATACTATATGAACACTTACGGGATGCATAGTATTCACGGACGTGCGACTGCAATTGCCAGTGGATTAAAAGCAAGTCGTCCTGAATTAAGCGTGTGGATCGTGAGTGGTGACGGTGATAGCCTAAGCATTGGCGGTAACCATACTATTCATCTTTTAAGAAGAAATTTTGACGTTAACCTTTTAATGTTTAATAACCAGATTTATGGTTTAACGAAAGGGCAATATTCGCCTACTAGTGAAAAGAAAAAGATCACTAAAAGTACTCCTTATGGTAGTATAGACCATCCCTTTAATCCACTTGCCCTTGCGCTTGGTGCAGACGCTACTTTTATCGGTCGTAGCATGGATCGCGATCCAAAACATTTGCAAACGATGCTTACCAGAAGTCATCAACATAAAGGGGCTTCGTTTCTTGAGATCTATCAAAACTGCAATATTTTTAATGATGGAGCTTTCGAGATTTTTACAGAGAAATCAACCAAGATGGAAGAAGCTTTATTCCTCGAACATGGAAAGCCGTTGGTATACGGAACTGCACGGGATAAGGGAATAAAAATCGAAGGCCTTCGACCAGTAGCTGTACAGTTAGGCAATGGCGTTAGTGAAGATGATCTTTGGATACATGACGAGAAGGATTTTTATAAAGCGCAGGTGCTTGTAAGAATGTTTGACGACCCTCAACAAAGCGTTCATTTTCCAAGGCCATTTGGTGTGTTTTATGAAACTGAAAGAGCTTGTTACGAAGACATCATGCAAATGCAAATAGAGGAAACAATCGCAACAAAAGGAGCAGGAGATTTAGATAAACTGTTGCGTGGAAGAGAGGTGTGGGAGATAGCAGGATAGCTACGTTGGTTATAAAAATTTGAAAAGCCGGATCATTATTGAACCGGCTTTTTGCTTTTAGTACCCCTGAAGCTTTAAAGATTTTAAAGGCAAATTTTGGCTCAAGCATAAGTATTTCAATTAAGCAATAGTTGCGTCGCACTCTTGTACTTAACTGCTTTCAGCAGCCATCTATAACTACGGTATTTCTGTTATTGAATAAGCAATCCTTTATAAATTTCCTGCTTTGAAAGTTCTTTTATTTCACCTGGAGCAAGGCCTTGAATTGAAAGCCTTTCAATGCGGTATCTTATCAATCGTAATGTAGGAAAACCGACTTTAGCAGTCATTCTTCTTACCTGCCTGTTCTTTCCTTCGACCAGTGATAAGCTAACCCAGCTAACGGGAATTTCTTTTCTAAATCTTATTGGCGGGTTTCTTTCAAATACTTGTGGCGGTTCAGTAAAAAGAGATGCTTTACAGGGAAGTGTCGTGTGTTGTTTACCATCTATTGATATGGTTACACCTCCTGTTAACTCATCCAACGCTTGCGGGGCTATACTGCCTTCAACCTGCACCCAATATTCTCTTTCATGTTCGTGTTTTGGGCTTAATAAAAGGTGATTTAATCGGGTGTCATCAGTAAGTATAAGTAAGCCCTCACTATCATAGTCGAGGCGCCCGACAGGATAAATATTTTTAGGCACATCAAATACATCTGCAAGGCACTTTTTACCTCCTTCTGACGTGAATTGACTTAGTACCTGGAATGGCTTGTAGATGATGAAATAGCGCTGCATATAACAATAAAAAAGCCCGGTATAAAACCAGGCTTTGATATATGGATGGGTTAGTAAGTACCAGGAAATAAATTTCCTTACACAATATTAAAAATTGTTTTTTCTAACACAAAAATTTTCTTTCATTATTTTATACACATTTTTAATTTTATTGTTAATAAGGACACTTTTAAGAGCGCTGAATTACACACCAAATTTGCATTGTCGCAACTATATTCACACCAATTTTTATTACCAATGTTTATGCCATTTAAAGTGCTGAAAGTGCGATGAATAAAGGCTTTCGGCGTTTCTCTATGAAAAACAGATCGTGCTCGCCGCATAACTTAAGCTACAAAGCTCTTGTCTGTTTACGTCTTACTTAGTGTCTCAAATAGCAATAAGAATCGCAAGAAAATTTTCTTTTAAAAATGATCTTCATTTTGTTTTTAAGCAGCATATTAATGCCTAACTGCTACGATGTCTTTTATAATAGACTCATCTTCTGGCGCTAACGTTTTTTTGCTTTGCATTAAATGAAAATTACGGTCATTTTTTGCTCCTTGTCAGTATGAGACATAAAACGTTACTCCACCAAAATATAAGGTAAAATAGAGGTGTTTTTTTGTGAATTGCTGAAGCCTAAATTGTCGCCAATTCTTGAATAAGAATAAGCCAAATACAGCTTTGAATGAAGCGCATAGTACCTTTGCCAAAATCGTTTTTATCATGAAATTTCCTTCTCCTGTTACTGTACAATGGATTGCTGGTTTAATAGGTGCTGAAGTGCTTGGTGATGCTGCTGCTTTTGCAACCGGTATTAATGAAATTCATCGTGTTGAAACGGGAGATATTTGTTTTGTTGATCATCCTAAATACTATGATAAATGTTTACATAGTGCAGCCTCTTTTATCATCATCAATACGAAGGAAGTGCAAGTTCCTGAAGGTAAAACCTTGTTAGTTTTAAGTGACCCTTTTGAAGCTTATCTCACAATCGCCAATCACTTCAGGCCCTTTGCTCCATCTGAAAAATCTATCAGTAATTCTTCAAAAATCGGCGATGGCACCGTTGTTATGCCCAATGTTTTTATTGGCAATCATGTAACCATTGGGAGGGACTGTGTTATTCACCCAAACGTCGCTATACTCGATTATACCGTGATAGGAGATAGCGTTGTTATACAAGCAGGAACGGTTGTAGGAAGCGATGCATTTTATTATAACACTAAAAAAAATCGTGAGGTGTGGTATAGAAGAATGCAAAGTTGCGGGCATGTAGTGATTGAAGATTTTGTAGAAATAGGGGCGGGTTGTACGATTGATCGGGGAGTGACTGCTGATACAAGAATTGGACAGGGAACGAAGCTTGATAACATGGTTCACATTGGTCATGATGTGGTGATTGGGAAGAACTGTTTACTTGCCGCACAAGTAGCTATAGCCGGGGGAACAAGGTTGAAAGATGGAGTTACACTTTGGGGCCAGGTCGGCTTAAGTAAAACACTGACTATTGGTAATAATGTTACCGTGCTCGCCCAAAGCGGGGTAGGCAAAGATTTGCCCGATAACAGCGTTCATTGGGGGTCGCCTTCAGAAGATGCGTTGACTAAAAAACGAGAATTAATCTGGGTCAGACGTATCCCTGAATTATGGAAGAAGGTGATGGAGAGTAAATAAGGGGTTTTGATTTTCGAAACATTATTTACAAGTCTTTACACGATTACTTTCAGTGATTTTAGAATACATCGCAAAAAACATTTAAAGTAATTGGCTTGGCTTAAATGGATATTTTCTTACTTAAGATTTTCTCAAGCATCTCAATGCTTCGCAGGGAGGGCAAGCTGGTAAACACGCCGCTATTTGCATCGTCCCTGATACCGCGGACAAACAAATAAATAACTCCACCAAAGTGCCTTTCGTAATCAAACTCTGGTAAGCGGCTTTGAAGATATTTTTTCGCTGCAAGAGTGTAGAGCAAGTATTGCAGATGATAGTTGTTTTCGCTCATTACTTCCGGCAGTAATTCTTTTTTATAGTACTCAACCGAGTCGCCTAAAAAGTTTGACTTCCAGTCAAGAATGTAGTACTTGTTATTATACTCGAAGAACATGTCCATTTTGCCGTTCATAACCCCTTCCAAATCCTGGCTATATTTCAAATTAATCCGGGTATCATTGTTTGTAAGCCCGGCAAGGTCAGCAGGGTCAAACAGCCCGACATTAAAATCGAATTCCAACTCGTTTAAACGTTTTTCCTGCAAAATGTTCGAAAGCGAAAATTCTTCGCCATTCATCTTAATACTGACTTTTGTAACCTTGTTCAGCATTTCTATTAACATAGTCGTATAGTCGCTATGTCTTGCCGTGTATCTTTTTAAAGCACTCTGTATCGTTCGCTCCCAATTCCGGTTATTTGCGAAGTCGATGTTTTCAAAAATATAGTGTAACAGGTTGCCGGTTTTGTTCCCTTTAACCAATTGCTTGAATACAAAATGATCGTACTCGTTAGCTGCAATACCAGAATTATGTTTAGTACTTGTTGTATGTGCGCTTGCAAGAGACGTGTAGCTCATCTTTCTCCAATTCACCTGTGAGAGCGTAAAGTTGACCGGCTTCGCTTCTGCAGTTTTTATCACTTCCCGGTCAAAGGAATAATAGTATTTAGCAGGAATTGTAGGAGATTCATTGAAACTAATGAGGCTTGGATCAATCCCTTTAACGGAAGCCAGAAATGGAACGAGCGAAGAGTCTTTATAATAGTTTGCAAGACTTTTATTGAGATAGCATTTATACACAGCCCGGGTAATTGCGACATATATCAGGCGCCGGTTTTCCTGTTCGGTTTGTTCGTCTACGATCTGTTGTTGTTCGGGGTTTAGCTGTTCGCTGTCGGCGAAAATGTAATCTCCGGTTTCCGTGTCTCTGAAACTGCAGAAACGAAAATGTATCTTCGTATCAAGGTCCAGAAAAGGTGCAAAGACGATGTTGTACTCAAGGCCCTTGCTCTTGTGAAGTGTCACAATTTTAACCGCTTCTTCATCGCTTTCTACCCGTTGTTCAAACTCATCTCCTTCAGTTTGCATTCCGTCAATTCCGCGTTTTAGCCAGCTCACCAGCTCAAGCTCGGAAAACTGTTTGGCAGATTGTACCTTATGCAGCACCTCAATAATTTGGTAAAGATTCGCAATAGTACGTTCACCATTTTCTGTATGATGATTTAGCAACAGCGCCCTTACCTGGTAGTCAGAAACGAACTTCATTAAAACACTATACACCCCATCTTTGTCCCAGATGCTCTTGTATTCTCTGAAATTATTTAGCACCGTCTCCTCATTCAAAGCGAGAACAGCTCTTGTGTCATAACCTGTGAAAGGAGACAACAAAGCTTTATTAATAGACGGCCTGTTTAAGTCTATTAAAGCCTCTAAAAGATATAACACATAGATTGCTTCTTCAGACTGCAAAATTTTAGTATCATCAATGGTGACTGCGGGTATACCACGCTTGGCAAGACAAGCCTTCACTGCAATTGCTTGTTTATTTTTTCTTACCAGAATACCGATGTCAGAAGGCCTTATCCTTCTAGAGATACCTTTTTCAACTATCGTAAATTTTTCCTTTTCAAGCAGGTTGATAATTTGGGCCGTTACTGTCTCAGCTATTTCACTGTTATTCTGGTTGCCATAGATAGTGATGGGAACATCTTGTTGACCGTTCAGATATAAGCCACCTTTATTATTATCGCGAGGCGATTCTACTTTGATATAATCAATCGAGTGTTGATGTCCATTGAAATAAAATGTGTCAAAATCAATACGAGGTTTGAAGAATAAATTCATTGCATTTATAAAGGATGCAGAGGACCGGTAGTTTACATTCATCCCATACTTATTGTCAACCTCATCCGATGCTTTGAAGTAGGTGAAAATGTCAGCCTTTCTCCAGGAGTAAATTGATTGCTTTGGATCGCCTATGTAAAACAGAATATTTTGCCCTGTCCCAAAAGTGTTATGAAAAATTTCATACTGCAGCTTATCAGTATCCTGAAACTCATCGATAAAAATTGCGCGGTACTTTCTCTGAAGAGAAGTAATAAGGTTTGTGTTGTTGTTATGTACAATTGCCTTGTGGAGGTTAACGATCATATCGTCGAAGCCGAGCAAACTGTTGCGCTGCTTATATTGATCGATTGCTTTTGTTACGATGCCAATAGCATGACAGTTAATTTTGTTTATAACGGATTGAAGAATACTTTTTCTCTCTTCCACCAAGTCGTCGCACTCGCTATGCTGCAAGATGATATCTCCGTACAACTTATCGATATAACCGGTGCCTTTTTTACTAACTACTACCGTTAGAAATTCTGGAGGTGTATCCACCAAGTGCAATAAACTTGCTTTGGCCCACTTGTTTGCTTCTGTTATAGATTTAAGGCGATCCGAATGATTCCTGATATGATCGTACACGCAGTCTTTGATCTCTAGGTCTTTTTCTGCCAGTTCTTTTATGGTGTTCGAGAAGCTCACCTGGTCTTCATCACAAATCAAATAGCTTTCGTTCTCATCGTATTCAAAATAATTTTTACCGGACAGATGTTCCCTTATGACAGAAACAAGATCTGCCCTTGATAGTCCATGCTCCAGCAACTGCCCGAGCAAATCAACATTTAAGGTGGTAATGTTTTCACGCCAGAATTTATTCACTTCACTTTCTATAAGTGAAACAAGGTCTTTTAATGTTTCTGAGCCAAATAGCTGGTTTGTCTCAAAGGCAAATTCGGTAAGCGTCTGCTGACAAAAACTATGGATAGTAAGCACAGATGTTTCATCTAAAAACAATACTGCGTCTTTAAGACGTTGCTGAACGTCTTGCTGTGAAGTTAGCTTAGTGGCATGCTCCACTAAAGCGGAAAGTGTAGGGTCGCCACTTTTATTTCCAAGGCTGGCCTTGTGGGCCTGCCTGATAAACAGTCTTATTCTCTCCTCAAGTTCAGCTACAGCCGCTTTGGTAAATGTTACCATCAAGACCTCTTTTATTGGAATCTTGTTTTCCAACACTAGTCGCAAAACCATGATAGCGATGGAGTAAGTTTTACCGGTACCTGCGCTTGCCTCTATCAGGTTACTGCCTGAAAGAGGCACAGTAGAGGTATCAAAATCTTTGACTTTCATGAGGGTGTAAAGTAAATAAAAATGCCTTCACAGGCATTTGTTGACCGGGTGGATTAACAGCATGTTTACATGCTCCTAATTGTGGCTGCTGTAGTCTAAGGGCGTTGAATATTTATTCAAAAAGTACAAGAGTGCGACGCAACGAAGGCCAGGCGTGGTACGAATGCTGGCTAAAAAACTAACTCCTTCCATAATACAGATCAAATAGCTCCTTAGCCTCACCAAAGATTTCAGCACTATTTTCCTGGTATTGCTCGAACACTCCATCCTGGTCGAAGAAGCCAAACGAATGTTCCTTTTTCAAGTAAACATCGTAGCCTTCACTTTCGAGATACTTATTGACCAACACTTTAAACTTGTCTTCGGTTAAGCTCTCTATATCAGCAGGACTTTTGTTGAAATCAGGATAGAACATCAAAATCTCTTCATGCCCAAGCTTGTACACGTTCAGTAGCTTTTGCAAACTTTTCAAAGCCGTTTTCCTGCTTCTGCTACTTTCATCGATTTTGTACACTTTATTCCTAACTGCCGAAATATAAAATAAGTCAAGCGGATTGCCGGCAGCTATGGCGATAAGAAACCGTATGTAGGCTTCGAGCAAATACTTGCTTTCATACTTTGAGAGTGAAATAAATAAGAGCTTACCGTCATAAATGCGACCCAGCTTTCCTTTCAGCAAAGTATCGCCGAGCTCCAATTCAACATGCATGCTTTCCTCATGGGCATCTCCTATGCAATCACTCACCAACTCTTTCAACGGACTAACTGAAACGGCCGTACTTGCCAGTACCCAATCCGCCATATTTTTCAACGGCAGCGTGCCGGTAGCAACTCCCTTGTTTCTATATTCGGTGAGTTCGTCGGGGTTCGAGAACAACATATCTTGTTTCATTTGCCACGATTGCAAACCATCCAGTTCGAATATTTCGTTCTCGGGCAGCAGCACATTATCCTGTTCGTAGCGGATGCGCAATACATTGTTATAATAAGCTTTTAAAGGATTTTTGAAGAGGCCGATAAAGGCTTCGATAGACACCTCGTCAAAAGCGAGCGGAGCGGTTGCAGCTGCCTGAGACACTACGGTTGTGTGCTTTGTTGTATCCGCCTCGCCCAGGTAATTATACAGACGTTTATTCTGTATTTGATATTTGTGGCTAAAACCATGCAAAGGATGAGTAGTCACAAATGTCTCTCTTAGTTTAACCGCTTCATCTTTAAGACCAGATTGTATATAATCTATCAATTCATCAATCAGCACCGATGGCGGCATTACAGTATTGTCTTTTGAATTGCGCCCTATGTAGCTGATGTATAAATACTGCTGTGCGGAAAGTAGCGTCTCGAGAAACAAGTGCTTGTCATTCTCCTTTACATTCCTGTCGCCTTTTCTCTTTTCCAGCTCCATTAAGTTGAAACTAACCCTTGTCTCTTTACGAGGAAACTTATCGAAATTAAGCCCGAGCAATGCGACTACTTTAAAGGGAATACTTCGCATTGGGATCAAGGAACAAAAGGTAATGCCGCCCGATGCAAATGCGTTTGAGCGGGTTTCGGTAGTAAGTGAATTAAGAAAACTGTGCTTAAAAACATCGAAACTAATTTTGTCTTTCACCACATCATTCAACGCATATAACTTCTCAAGGTTTCGCAAAAGCAATTGATAATCTTCGTCGTTGTTGTCTTCCGTTTGATAAATCAATTTATCAATCACCTGCTCAATATATTCTCCCCATTCTGTAATGGTTCTAACATGCCTCCGATCTTCAATAGTTGATATAAGTACTTCAGCAAAATGACTAAAGCGGATAAGCTCAAATGAATCTTCGCCTTCTGCTATATCAAGCGGATAGGTAGTATATCCGTCAACGTCGTAGGCTTCCTCACCGCTCATG
Organism: Segetibacter aerophilus; assembly: GCF_007991655.1. GTDB lineage: Bacteria > Bacteroidota > Bacteroidia > Chitinophagales > Chitinophagaceae > Segetibacter > Segetibacter aerophilus. The sequence continues at coordinate 88,314 of NZ_BJYT01000014.1, read as the reverse complement.
CATATGCCATACATAATTCTTCGGATACCATTTTTCCAGCTTACGTAGATTGTTTCATCTTCCTTTTTACCTTCAATTCCAAACCTGATGTTGGCTTTGTCAACAGCTTTTCTAATGAGATCCGTACCCGTGATTGAAAACCGGGTTCTGATATAATTGGAGTCCAATAGTTGCAATACTTCTTCTGCCTTAAAATTGTCTTCACTTAGCGCCAGGACAAGCTGAAGAGCGCTAAATAAATTATCACTTATAGTAAAACTTTCGTCAGCAATCGTAAAAGGAAATTTGTAAGGGGCAGAGTTGAAAACAGCTTTTATATAAGGCGCATAAGCATCAATATCGCTTACCATTACCACAATGTCTCTTGCAGATAATGCCTCAGATTTCTGGTCGACGAGATGCACTAAATAATTATACAATACCTCCACCTCCCTAGCGGTAGTATAACATGCGTTGACCGTTATCGAACCATCGATTAGATCATCTTCTGTTAATTCATTCCTGGCCTCAACGGCATGATTATGAAAAATATCATTTTGAATTTTCTTCAGCAAGGTTTGCGTAGAAGGTTCAGGCGACTCTATATCTACGTATTGATTCAAGAACTCCTCGCTTTCGAAGAACATGCTAAACGTGTCTTGCAATACTCTTCCCCATCCTATTAACAAAGGGTTTCCAGCGCTTTGCAAATCTGCCGGCCGCAGCTTCACTTTACTCTTTTGCCTCCACATTGCCAGTTGCTTTTCGCTTCTGTCTTCGAACCAATAGACGGCGGGAGCAGGGTTCAACAAATGAAAAGTAACGTCTATAATTTTTGCCAGCTCGTAAAATATGTGAACGTGATAAGTGGTTATAATCGACAAACCAAAAACATGAATATTTGGAATTTGCGCTCTTAATTTCTTTTGTTGTTCCGGTTGCTTCAGTGCTTCGATGATTGTCTTGCCTATTACTGTTTTATCGGGCATGCTTTCTCCAAGGATCTCTTTTGCCTTAACCCACAAAAACTTTTGCCATCCATTGCTACCGTTGAAGCCGGAAGTGTTTTCGTTCCAATCACGAATCATTTCAGGTCGATAGATCTGGTATTGGTCAAACAGATCAGCCACTTTTTTTGCAAGCGCTAAACGCTTTACGTCATCGTTTGTGTAGTAGTTAGCAATGTTCCTAAATTCATCCTGGAACTCCTTCGACGATAAAAGGGTAAAAAGCACCCACTGTAAAATATCGGGTGAAAGTGCCTGTTTATTTTGCGAGCCCAGTTTATAATAGATCTCGTTCACAAGGTCGTTGGGCTTCACAAACTTGCAGTTCGCAACAATCCCCACCGTAGCTGCCATCTTAATCTTTAACCAGTTATTCATCCCTTGCGTCTGCGTCACGATGTACTGCGGCTGAAATACGTGGTTCTGCTGCCGCAGCAATTCCTGGGAAAGTTGGCCTGCAAGATGCTCCAGTGAATTAGACCCGTTAATTTGTAAACTCATTATAGTTCAATTACTTCTTTTTGTCGCCAACCTGTTTATGGTAGCGAACATTTGTTATCTATTCCATCATCCAACTAATTTGAAGCATCCCATCAATTCCAGTTGCAGTTATTCATCAAACCTTTCCATGATCCCTGAAGCTCTTTCGACTACTCCTTCTGCGGTCTGTAAGATGACTGCTTCGCTTGCCTGTACAATTACCTTGGATTTTGGCCGCGTAACCGCGGTGTAGAGCAATTCTCTTGTCAATATTCTTACGTTAGTATTATCGGGTAAAACCACTAACACCTTATCATACTCAGAGCCCTGGCTTTTGTGTATCGTCATTGCAAACACCGTCTCAGACTCTGCGATGTATCCCGGTAATACTGATTTTAGTTCTTTATTACTATCCTCGAACCATGCTTTTAAAACCCCATTTTCATCAGCCCTTATAATTCCAATGTCACCATTGAACAAGTCAAGAGAATAATAATTTCTTGTAACTATAATAGGACGGTTTTCATAATACTCAGAACGTTTATCAAGCAGTTTCTTCTTTCTCAGATAATTCTCAATCGCTGTGTTCAAACTATACAAACCCTGCTCACCCTCTCTTACAGCACAAAGCACTCTTAGCTGACCTAATTTCTGTAGTGCTTTTTTAATGTCAGGCTCCCTGATATATTCTGCGTAACCTTCTACAAATTTTTCAAATAATTCAGGGGCATACTGTGTATCGATCGTTACCTGTTCATCCTGGTCGTTTTCTATGTACTCCTTCAATCCCTCTAGGTCATTCTTTATGATGGCCTTACTAAATTTTCCAATGCCTTTATCGCTTGTAAAACGGTGGCTTTTTTTAAGCTCAATAATATTTTCAGATAAAAGATGAGGAGCGCTTTTTAAAAAATAATCGGGCGGTAACTGTCTTTCGCTTTCAGCAATAAAAGAGTTAATCACCGCTGCTCTTTCAGGTGAAAGAAATTCTAACGCTGACTGGCTTCTACAAAGATCTCCAAATAAGCTACCTGCTTCAACGGAAGCCAACTGGTCCCTATCACCCAACAAAACCAGTTTTGTTTCAGGCCCTGTTGCGTCTAATAGCTTTGCAAACAAAGCGACATCAATCATCGACGATTCGTCTACGATTACCACGTCATAGTTTAAAGGGTTCTCTTTGTTGTGTTTAAAATATGGAGTGTCGGGCACGTACTTCAATAAGCGATGTATGGTTGCCGGAGTTACAGCCTGTAACTTTTCTTTTATATCCGAAGCTACGTTTAGAGACGAGCTTTTTAAAGACTCTGCCATTCGCATCGCTGCTTTACCGGTAGGGGCAACCAAGGCAACTTTAAGGTCAGGGTTCAAAGTATACAGTATCGCAAGAACCTTTGCTACCGTTGTCGTTTTGCCGGTACCAGGGCCGCCGGTAATTATGGTAAAATTGTTTAGAACCGCAGATATAGCAGCCACAAGCTGCCAGTCAATATTTTCACCAGATAAGGCGTTTTCGTTTGCAGCAGCACTATTAAAAAGCGATCTGATAAAAGCTGCGTGAGAACTTAGTTGTTGTGCCCTTTTCTCGAACAATCCTTTCTCACTTTCGACGAATGCTTTAATTCTTTTCAGAATCGCCGTTTCGTAGTTAAAGTATCTCTGTAGATAGAGCCTGCTGTTGTGTAGCACAAACGGTTGCTTAGGACCATTTGAAGTAGTTACCAGCGGCTCTTCCTGCAGCTTTGCAATATTTCTAAATACTGTTTTTGCATCAAAAAAGGCTGATTCCTCTAGTTCTAACGCAGCATCGTTTACCTGAATACAGATATGCCCTTCGCTTAATTTTTTAGAAACTAAAAACGCAAATGGTTTAAGTGTTTCGCTTTTAAAAAATTCTGCAAATTGCTGGTGAACGTTGTTAAGAGTCTGCATTAATATGGTTTATACGATTACTTGCAAGCGAACTTAAAAGAAGTATTTCTGCCGCTATACTAATGATCGGCCTGGTGAATACTATTGGTGGCGACAAAATTAAGGCTGCCAGTCTTCATTCTAATTTCGTTTTATTCTTTGCCCGTTTCTTTAACTCCGCTTTTCCTTTTGTTGATTTTAGGGAATTGGTTTAAAACCATTCAAAGCGTGGATTGCAGAATGACGAAAGCCAGCAATGCCAGTCTATTTGATTACGTGTTTTAAAATTCTATTTTTAGTCAAATATTAAATGTGGATATACCTCTATTTAGAAAGCTGTTAGAGAAAGGACTCATTTCAGAAGGGGAATTTGAATGTGTTGAGCAACATGAGCGTGCTCCTCTTTCCATTTACATTGAGCTTACTTCGATATTATCACTTGGTATCTTACTTTTTACTACTGCCATAGGCATCTTAGTTTATAAGAACATTGATTCTATAGGCCATGCGGCTTTAATTACTATGATTGCCGCAACCTGTATTTTTTGCTTTGCCTTTTGCATAAGAAAAGCGAAAGGCTATTCCAATAAAAAAGTTGACTCTCCAACGGCGCTGTTCGACTACTTTTTGATTTTTGGATGTCTATTGCTTGTAACACTTGTAGGATACCTTCAATTCGAGTACAAAGTATTTGGCGTGGACTGGGGGCTTGCCACTTTTGTTCCTATGGTCGTCTTGTTTACCGCAGCTTATTACTTTGATCATATTGATGTGTTAAGTATGGCAATAACAAATCTAGCTGCCTGGGCAGGTCTAACAGTAGCTCCCCTAAATATAATTCGTAGCAACGACTTCCAGGACGAACAGTTAATCTTTACTGCCATAATCTTGGGTGCAGGCTTACTTGCCTTGTCGTTTCTGTCTTCGCGCAAGCAAGTCAAGCAACATTTCGCGTTCACGTATAAAAACTTCGGAGCGCATCTTTTGTTTATTTCAATTCTTGCAGCGCTCTTTCATTTTGACCATACTTTCCTGGTCTGGTTCCTCGTATTAGCAGTCATTTTCTATCTTTTTTTTCGATATGCCATTAGAGTTCATTCTTTTTATTTCCTGGTCGTAACGTTGTTTTACGGTTATATTGGACTGAGTTATGTTATGTGTAATTTTTTATTTTTTAATAATGAAAGCACAGGTGGTATTTACGCTGCGACTATATATTTTTTGGTTTCAGGAATTAGCTTGATAAAAGCTTTAATCTATTACAATCAATTATTAAAGAATGATGCACATTTATATTGATACGGATTTATATAACAAGCATGTGCAGGACGAGGCATATCAAGCATATGGAAAGAAATACATCACCGAGGAGGCTTATAAAAACATCCGGGATAACTACACTTCTAATTTGTATACGCCCAACAATTTCATTAGGATAGCACTTGGCTTACTGACTATAGTCGCCATCATCTTTTCAGCTTTGCTTGTGATACTTGTGTTTCTTTCATCAACGCCCGGCATTGGCATGTATATAATCTTGGCGCTGATTAATTATGTTTCGTTAGAGCTTTTGGTCAGGAACAAGCAGTACTACAACGCGGGGGTAGATAACCTCTTGATGTTTTCTTCGGCCGCATTTCTGCTTTCAGGGATCGCTGTTTATAATGATTTTGCCAATGCGACTTTAGTAAGTGGTGTCGCTGTCATCGTATTTCTATACCTGAGTGTTCGATTTGTTGATGGCTTCATGGCAATACTAAGCTACCTCGGGCTGTTGGTATTCATATTCCTCTTATATACCCGGATCGGCGCTTTTGCAAAAGCAACCGCTCCTTTCTTAATAATGATCTTTTCTGCCGTGACCTATGGTTGCTTAACCGTGCTAAGGAAAAAGGATGCATACCAATTGTATCGTCGTTGTTTTAAAAGTGTTTTGCTCGTGACTATTCTTACCTTTTACAGCTCTGTAAATTACTTTGTTGTAAAAGAGTTAGGAGGTGAAATGTCTGGCGTTCACCTGGGTGAAATCGATCCAATTCCTTTTGGATGGTTATTTTGGGTTCTCACTTTTGTTGTTCCCGTTGCTTATGTTGCCCATGGAGTTAAGAAAAGAGACTTGATGTTTCTAAGAATAGGATTAGTGCTTGTTGGTATGTCAGTGTTTACCTTCAGGTACTATTACCATGTGCTGTCAGTTGAAATGGCAGTGCTGATTGGAGGCTTCATCATGATCGCAATTAGTTATGCAATTATAAAATACTTAAGGATACCGAGGTTTGGGTTAAGTTTTAATAGGAACGCTGACTTAAATGAGACAAGAATAAATATAGAAAGCCTCGTAATTACCCAAGTTACAGGTCAGAAGACTTCTGCTACAACTGGGGTAGAATTTGGCGGAGGTAGTTTCGGAAGCGGTGGAGCAGGAGGAGATTATTAAGGAGTCTTCAAACCAACATTTATTTTTCAAAGCCGTTTTCTTGTAGCAAGCGACTAATCCCAATGAATGGCTCTGGAGCTTGCCCTACTTGTTCTTTGCATCGAGCTTTTGGTTTGTTCGAATAACTTGCCAATACTCTTTTCCGTATCCCAAGAAGATTTCGTTTCCTGCCGGAATGTCTTTAATGGCATCTACAAACACTCGTAAGCCGTCGATTACAAATTGGGCATTGTTGGATAATCCTTTTATTTTTTGCAGCCCTTTTGCATCATTAATAAAACGGGCAAGAGACTTTTGATGGTTAGATGCATCAATAATACGGTCTTCGTTTACGTAAAAGATATAATAGTTATCGTCCTCATTCTCTACCTCCTTCCACGTTCTAATTCGGCCTTTATACTCCACAATCCTCGTTCCTTTTGGAATATGCTTATCGGTAAACAAGCCTTTACCTGCACCTGGGATCGATGATTCTCGTACTTCCAAATGTTTTTCTAATAATGCCATTTGCAATTAAATATCTTAAAAAGGTTTAAACTAAAATTATGCGCAACGCCCGTTTTGGCAAAATTAGAATCTACAGTATTAATAAAAATAAGTGAGGGCGGCTTCTGCCACCCTCACTTATTTTACACAATCAAATATTAATGCTAAGCTGAGAAACTGATACTCTCTTTTAATTCTCTCTCAGTATAAGCTAAGCCGTACTGCTTCAATACGTCATCAGGAACGCCGTTCCATTGATTAGGCCTGTTACCCACATATCCTATATCGTCTAAACCAATTTTGCTTGTAAAAAAGCCCGAAGCTGTCAGGCTTCTCATTCTGTTGAAGAAGGCTACGCCCTGCTGCATTTCAGGTGCTGCTTTCGCGGGGTAAGCTATTTCTGTAACCATTTGAATTTGCTGATCACTATTGCAATCTTTAAAAGGATTACCGTGAAGGTTTAGCATTTGTATATCAAGCCAGCGCAGACCGCCTCGCATAGGGATCTGGTGATCGGGAACGTCTTTTACCATGAACTCTATAAAATCGGGAACCTTCGCGTCGGAAGCACTTCCTGATTTCTCATCTTTTGGAATGATAATGTCAGCTAGAATTGTAATAGTCGCCATCTCATGCTCGGTGAAAAATTTCTCCGCATTTAGCTTAGCATTTCTGTCCAGTTCATTTTGGGGTCTGTCAGCTTCTCCTTTTTGGTCTCCCGATCCAGATCCGGATACGTCTGTATTCTGCTCTTTCGGTTTACATGCTTTTAATAAAACTTCTGTAGAAAGAGTTCCTATCGTGAGCGCCTTTAATGAGTCCCGCCTGTTCATAAAAATTGTTTTATTAAATTATAAATTCAACTTTAATTATTCTCGTTACTGTTGCTGTTTCAATCATCCTGTCACCTGCTGATGCCATAACGATGCAGTATAAGTGAGTGACACAACCGGAGCTGAAATAAAAGCAACAGCTGATTACAAAATCATTTTAAATATTCTGCTTTTTTCTTTGATCAAGTATATACTCGGCTGCTCTCATTGAAAACGCAAGAATTGTCCAGGTAGCGTTTTTGTCTGATTGTTGTACGTGAGATGATCCGTCTACAACAAAAAGGTTTTTACAGTCGTGCGCCTGGCACCACTTATTCAACACCGACTTTTTGGGATCATCACCCATACGAGCCGTACCTACCTCGTGTATAATTCTTCCTGGAGCTTCCAGTCCCCAGTTATTTGCAGCGTTTCTTTCTGACGACGTTACGATTGCGCCCATTTCATGCATGATAGATTGGAAAGTTTCCTGCATGTGTTTGGCCTGGTTGATCTCGTCGTTGTTCCAGTTGTAATGAAAACGCAATACGGGAATACCGAACCTGTCAACTACGTTTGGATCGATCTCGCAGTAGTTATCAATTCTAGCCATACCTGTACCACGACCAGCCATACCTACATTTGTTCCGTAGAAACGACGGTAGTCATTTTTTAGGGAAGCACCGAAACCGCCCGCTTCTTTCATCTTTCCATCGGGACCAGGTACCATTCCATTTAGCTTCGGAACATCTCCGCCGAAACCATAACCCGGCATACCCATTCCGCCACCAAATTCTATATGATAACCACGGGGAAAATCAAGTCCTTTGTTATCAGTAACCCAGGGGCCTAACAGGTGAATACTACCAACACCGTCTTCGTTATAGCGCTTACGATCCATTAGTTTTGGAAGAAAGCCAGACAGAGAAGCACCGGTGGAGTCTTGTAAATATTTACCTAAAACCCCGCTGCTATTAGCAAGACCGTTCGGATGGGTTTTAGATTTTGAGTTAAACATGATCCTTGTAGACTCGCAAGTACTTGCACCAAGGATAACCGTTTTTCCGCTCACCTGGTATTCCTGCATGTCGTCTTTACTCACATACGAAACGCCCGTTGCAAGACCTTTGTCATCAGTTAGTACTTCACGCACCATCGCGTTAGAAATAACTTCGAGATTGCCTGTTTTCATAGCAGGAATAACGAGACATGACGAAGCAGAAAAGTCGGCATAGACTTTACAACTACGGTTACACTGGCCGCAGAAGAAACATGCACCACGGTCTTTATTATTAGGCAACGCTTTAGTTAAAACAGAGCCTCTTCCGGGAATTACTTTTACACCCGCTTTTTCAGCGCCCTGCTTAATGAACATTTCATTCAAGCGAAGTTTTGGAGGTGGAAGAAATATGCCATCCGGATCGTTTTCCAAGTTTTCTTTGGTTCCGTACACACCTATCAGCATGTCTACCTTATCGTAATAGGGTTTTATTTCGTCGTAGGTTAATGGCCATCTTTCGCTGTAACCATCTGTTGGTTGAAAATCTTTTGGTCCAAACCGGAGTGAAATTCTTCCCCAGTGGTTCGTTCTGCCGCCAAGCATTCTAGAGCGGAACCAGTCGAACTGAGTGTTGTCTTTTTTAGTGTAAGGCTCACCCTCAAGTTCCCATCCACCGTAGGCGGCATCGAAGTCACCAAAGGCCCTGAGTTTAGAACCGGCACCTCTTCTTGGTGATTCGTAAGAAAATTTTAATTGTTGTGAATGTTTAACAGGATCGAAGAATGGACCCGCCTCTAACAACAGAACTTTTGCACCAGCATTTGCTAAAACATATGCCGACATGCCTCCGCCTGCACCGGAGCCAACAATTACTGCATCGTAAACTTTTGAAGATTTTTTAATTTGGATATCACCCATAAAATTTATTAGGTTTTTGCAATCAGAAGAAAAATTAAATATAGAATTATAAGTTGAAGAAAAATGATTTTTGGCAAAAAATTGACCGATAGAAAATAAAAATAACAACAGTTAATTAGAGAATTTGAAAGATAGAATTAAACATTAAAACAACCAGCTGAAGCAACCAATTTAGCTCACAAAAACCTGAGAAACTAGTGCTTCATAAATAAAAACGAGCAACAAACTTGACTAAGTATTGTTGCTCGAAATAGGGTAGTAGTTAGGTTTGTTAGAAAAGCTTTTCGTTAGGAGGACGAACTCCTGCGAGTCGCAGGTAAATGGTTGTTTGACCCCTATGGTGAGTCTGGTGTTCAAACGACTTTAATAGCCATGCAAGTCTTGTTTCGGTCAGCGGTCTTCCCATGTTTAAAGTGGCTGTTTGCATGAGAGAAGTTGCAGGCAATTTTTTGATCGCATTGATTGCAAAATCATAACTGCTGTTTACGTAGTACATGACAGAGTCAGCGCTTTGTGCACCCGCACTTTTTTCAAGATCAGGGCCAGCGTAAGAAGATTTTTCACCGGTTGCGGTCGATACTAAAAACATATTTGCTTGTGCAAGGTGCAATAACTGTTGGGCAAAAGTTCTAACGCTATCAGTTGCTTTAAAGGAGTATTTATTTGCCGGCATTGCGCGCATATATTCCTGCGTATATTCCTTTGCGCGTTGCCATTCTTTTGCCAGGGCATTTTTAATAGTATCGCCGGAAATAGATGCCTGGCCAAACGTGGCTGTAACAGAGAAGAGTGTAACAGTTATAAGAAGTAATGTGGTAATAAGGTTCTTTCTCATACTAAAGGTTTCTTGTCAAAATACAATATCTTTTAAAAACTCAAAAGTGTTGTAGAAAAATTAAAACCTGGAAACAGAGCGCTGAACGAACTTATACTTCTGAATATTTCACTTTTGAAAAAAAGCAGTGAAATTGGTTGAAACAAAAACGGCGAAGTTTGAGCTTCGCCGTTTTCTTAAAAAACTATTGTTGTGGACCACCGCCACCGTTTGCCCTGGCCGCTCTTTGTTTCTCATAGTATTCTGCTACTCTTTTAGCAAGCGCTTCATCTTTTAAAGCTGCTGACCATCTTCTTAAACGCATATCGTTCATCTCTTTCATCTTAGCCGCTCTTTGATCATCGCTTAAATCTCTAAGACCTCTCATTTGCTGTCTTGATTCCATGTTGATGCTTACTACAGAATCAGCTTGCGCGTCTGTAAGTTTCAGGTCAGAAGCCTTTAACTGTGTAAGTTGTCTTTCTTTCATTTGTGCAGGGTCCATGTTACCTCCACCGCCACCCTGTGCCATTAGAGCGCTACCTGAGACGCCTAGTAAAAAAGCAAGCAATACAATTACCTTTTTCATAATCTTTTTAATTTTTGTTTTTAAGAAAAATAGTCAAGCAATGTACGTGCTTATTTTATCAGTTCTTTGTTTTTTGATATATAAAAACGGTCAAAGAGGGAAGTTAAACGGTTAAGATGATTTACATGGTAGCCGGGTAAATTGGGCTTGAAGTAGAATAAATGACCGAAGTGATGTTTGCAGTATGCGTTAATAAAAGCTGAGTTATAGAAGGATGTACAAGTGTGCGACGCAACAAAAGCATCAGAAGAATTACAAATGCTGGCCAACGAAAAAGAGTAAACAGCTTTTATTGGTTTAAACAAAAAGAGCACGAAAAACATTCGTACTCTTTAAATAAAAACTATGAGGGTTAAGAATTACAGTTTATTACCTCCGCTTCCCAACTCTATTTCGCGGTTCATTTGTTCTATATCTACCGGCTGTGAGAAATCGCCTAATAACCACTTGCTATAATAGTCTGCCAACATATAGAAGAAATACTCGCTCATATCGCCGTATCCATGGCGCTGTCCGGGCAGCACTACAAGGTCGAAACGTTTGTTTGCTTTTATAAGGGCATTTACAACTCTTATGGTATTTGCGGGATGAACGTTGTTGTCAATATCGCCGGTTGTCAGGAGAAGGTGACCTTTTAGGTTTTTGGCCAGGTCGTTGTTCTTTTCGATGTTGTACGTAAAAGTGGTGTCGCCCTTTTCGCCAACACTCTCTTTTACCCCGTGGTGTTTTTCGCTCCACCAACGATTGTAGATACTGTTGTCGTGGTTACCGGAAGAGGAAACAGCGACTTTGAAAAAGTCGGGATAATTGAACATGGCAGCAGTTGACATGAAGCCACCACCGGAGTGACCGTGAATGCCGACGCGATTAATATCGATAAAAGAATAGCGATCGGCAAGCTGTTCGACAGCCGCCTTTTTATCGGCAAGTCCATAATTTCTGAGGTTTCCATAACCATAGTTATGATACCATTTACTGCGACTGGGATTGCCACCACGGTTGCCGACTGTAACTACGACAAAGCCTATTTGTGCCAGCCTGTCAATACGATCCATTCCCTTTCCGAATGCTTTGTTTACTGCTTCTGTTTGCGGACCGGGGTAAACGTACTCGATTACCGGGTATTTCTTTGTTGAGTCAAAGTCGAACGGTTTGTACATTACTCCATAGAGATCCGTTATACCATCGTCTGCCTTTACCTTAAACACTTGCGGAAATTTGTAACCGGCAGCCATCAATGATGACAGGTCGGTGGTTTCAAGGTCGAGTACTTTTTTGCCTTCGCTATTAAAAAGTACTGATTTCGGAGCAGTGTTGACTCTTGAGAAATTATCAACGAAAAACTGTTCATCATCGTCCATTGTTGCTGAGTGTTCGAACTCTCCTGCGTTTAGTAAGCGTGCGCCGGTACCATCGAAATTGATGCGATAGATGTGTGTGTAGTAGGGGTCTTCTTTGGGCTCGCGTCCATTTGCCGTAAAATATAAAACCCTCTTTTTTTCATCGATACCTACAATGTCTTCGCAGTGGTAAGCACCTGATGTAATCTGATTTTTCAGCTTGCCATTTCCATCATACAGATAAAAGTGTCCCCATCCATCTCTTTCACTCCATTCAATCAATTCACTGCCTCCATTGACTAAGCCAAGTTTCCTCATCTCAACATACGTGTTCATTCTCTCTTCTATCAAAGGACTTACTTTACCGGTGTTGATGTCAACGGCACAAACGTCTATTCTTTTAAGATCACGACTTGTACGGGCAAAATAAAATTTATTATTTGTGCCGAGCCAAATTGCGGGGCGATAATCGTCGTCCCTGGTTTTCTCTAAAACCGGCGCGCTCCATAAGCTGACAGCCTGGTCTTTAAACTGTTTTACATCCAGTTCTTTACTTGTTTTAGTAGCCATGTCAAACAACAACACATACTCGATTGGTGATTCTTTTTCGCCCGGCATGTGGTATTTGTACGTTTCCAATGTAGGGCGTGGAGAAGCAATGCTGTTAATCACCCACAGCTCTTTTACCGCCCGCATATCAGGCCGTGACATTACAAAATGTTTTGAGTCAGCAGACCATAAGATGCGGGCGGGCTTGCGTTTATTTTTATTCTTCTCTTTGTCTACATTGGTTTCATTGTCCGAAGAGCCATATTCGAAATATTCAATTCCGTTTGTAGTGAGTTTGTTCTCAACAATGGTGCTATCGTCTTCCTTTTGTAAAGCATTTTCGTAGTTGAATTTATCCATCCAAAACAGGTTGAAGTTTTTAGCGAAAACAATGGTTTGGCCGTCGGGCGCAACAGATGCCCAACGAGGATTTCGTTTTGGTTTTTTAAAATCCGACAGTTCAACCAGTTGTTCGGTATCGAGGTTATATTCAAAATAGAACACTTTTTTTTCTTTTGCGGGAGGCGTTCCTTTTTTTACGGTCGTATCTTTTCGCTCAACTTCCTGCGAGCTTTTTACTTCGAATTGAATCCAGTTTTCGTCTTTTACAAAACGCATACTGTCTATTAGTAAGTGTTGTGCATCAAAGGGATCTTTTACTATTTTGGTTAGTTCTGCAGCAAGTTTTGCATTGTCGAACATCAGTCTTTTTTGTGCCTTCACCGGATCAACTATAAATCAGTTTTTACCCTGAGGTGTCTCGTACACATACCAAAACCGATTTGATTTTTTTAGCCAGTGTGGATCGACAGATGTAGAAAAAACCATCTTGTCTAATTTTTTTGGAGAAAACCTGGAGGCAAGCTGGTAGTTAGCTGTTGTGCGTGTTTGTGAAAATGAAGGAGTAGTAGAAATAAGAAGTACAATGAGCCCAAATAATTTCATAAATAGCTTGATTAATTAAAAAGGAAAAGTAGGAACGAAAAGCGAAATAAAGCAAGTTCGTATTTGCCGATATCAACAAAAGGCAGGTAAAAAGGTTGATAGTACGCAGCTGCCGGTAGCTACTTCTTGGCTATGAATGCAACCTCTAAATTCGTTTTGGTTAATCCCTTTCCTGTTAACGATGGTTTTAAGAAACTGGAGTATTTAGCATAGAAAGATCGATAGCTTCAAAGTCTTCTTTGCCGGCTTCACATAATGGACACACATAGCTAGAAGGCAGTTGAGTAAAGGGAGTTCCTGGAGGAACATTATTCTCTTCATCACCCGTCGTTTCATCGTAAATAGAAAAGCAATGTTTACATTGATAGACTTCTTTCAACGGAACAGTTTCTGAGGATGCATCTGCGGGATGATTTAGATTTTCAAGGATGACTGTTTTTTCCTCACTTTCCAATTCGTAAAAATATTTGCATAACGAAACAAGGTACGTTCCGAGGTGTTCTTTCTCAACATCTTTTCTAAAGATTATCAAGTTCGAAGTATTGGGATTGAAGTCAGCAGTGTATAAAATTTCAAAACGCTCCAATGCTTTTAATCGTTCGGGGTTTCTGACTTCTTGTTTCCTCACAATTACAGAACCCAGCATACTTGAAAAAGCCCTCGTCTTTACCGCAAAGCACAGCCCATAAGTTCGTACGTCCTCTTTATCGAAATAGCGGATTATATGTCTTTTTAGTTGCAGACCATCTTCGCAGTTGTCTTCAATCTGCCAGTTTAATTCGTTGGCTGCATGGCGAACATTGATCCTGTATTTGCCCAGCGCATAATCCCACAAATGTCTTTCGCTTGTTTCGATGCCTTTGATAATAATGCTTTTCCATGGAGTCGTATACATTTGACCTACTCTTGTTTTCATACAGATAGAACAAATTTGCAACAGGAAGTTGACTGAGAACGATTCTTCACGCCTGTAAATTCCCAGCCAGTAATTGTTGTCGTAGCGGTTAAAGCCTTCATAATAAGGCAGTGAAAATGTCGGAAGCTGCAGCGCTTTTTCTATTGGCTTAGAAATGAACCGACAGGCATCCTTCACTTGTTTGTATAGTTCATTTCCGTTAGCAATTTCTTTCGTAGCTAAAGCTCCTTCTATGTGTTTCGACACGGAAGCAATGTCATTTGTATAAACTAATTCAGGAAAACAATACACATGCTCCGACTTAGGAAAACGGACGTACAAATACCAGAAATGGGTTGATTCAGAAGAGATCCAATTTACATGACCAGTGAAAAATGGAACGAGGCTTTGGTTACTATCAGTAATATTAATTTTTACGGCAGGCGTGTAATCGAATAGGTTGAAGATGTCTTTGTAAACACCCTCACGCACCCAGGTATCAGTAGTGAAAATATCAACCGCAGGGTAAGAGCTTACGATGTTTGGATGGGCTTCTTTTTTTCTTGAACAAGCAATATTTTTTTCAAAACACGCCTCAGTAAATACATCTATATGTTTTACCGGCACTTCCAGAATTAATTGTTGCCTCAAACCAAAACGTACGTCTTTTACTTTAGCCATTGCAGCTATTTCAAGTACTTCTTTTAAGTAACCCGGAGAAACAATGCCGCCAGTAAAATTAATGTATATAAGTTCTGTTGTTGCCATGTCCTAACCCCTAAAGGTGAATTTGCTCCCCGCCCTAAAGGGAGCTATTGTTATGTAATAATGTTTAAGCTCTTTGTGCTTTTAGTTTAGATGCATTATTAATTTGCCCCAGGGATCTGTATTTGAGCGGCGGCAGCAGCTCCCCTTCAGGGGCAGGGGGGCTACATCTCTCCAATATCGCCAGCACTTCTGGTCTGCAACTTCCGCATCCCATACCTGCTCCTGATGCTGTGCAGAGAGATTTTAATTCTGTGCATCCTTCCCTTATTTTATTTTCGATGTTGCCTTCTCCAACACTACCACAAGAACAAATCAATTTACCAATTACAGGTTCCGCTTTTTTACCAGAACGCAACAATTCAAGACGTTTTTCCGATAATTCAATTTTATGCTGGATTAAATCTCGATACTCTAAAAATTCTGTTTTATCGCCAATCAATATCGCACCTACCAACCGGTCGTTGTGGATGACGCACTTTTTATAATACCTTTTTGCTTTATCAATAAATACGACTTCTTCATAAGCAGGATCGTTTGCAGGAGCTTCAGGTAGTCCTAAAGAACACAAATCAGTTCCATGCATTTTTAGGATGTTCATTAGCAATGAGCCCTCATAAAAGTTGGAGATGTCACCATTTAAATGTTTCGCTACAATATCAGCCTGCTGTTCTGCTGCTGCGGTAATGCCATACAAAAAACCTTTAAACTCTGCGATTTCACCAATAGCATATATGTTCGGATCATTTGTTGACAGGTATTCATTAACCACTACTCCACGTTTACATTCAATTCCCGATTCACGAGCAAGTTCAATATTAGGGGTTGTTCCTATTGCGATAACGATTGCCTGGCAATCTATTTCGCGTCCGCTTTTAAGTCTTATGCCCGTTACGGTTTGTTTTCCAATAAACCGTTCTATCTCATCATCATAAAATATTTCAACACCTTTGTCGGTCAGTTCTTCATCAAGTAACTGGCTTCCCAATGTGTCTAACTGTCGATCCATTAAGCGGGAAATTCTTTGGATAACGGTCACTTCAACATTGACTTCGCGCAGTGACGCTGCTAACTCAATTCCGAGTAATCCACCACCCACTATTACAACTTTACCTTTTGTGGGATCAACATGATTTTTAAAGTCATCAGCATCAACCCGGCTACGCATGGTGAAGATGCCTTGCATTCCAGGAATGTCTCTTAGCATGGTAGCCCTGCTGCCTGTTGCCATCAATAAGACATCGTAAGTATGAACAACACCTCTGTTATCAACAACCAACTTCTTGCCTCTTTCTATTTGTTCAATGCTTACTCCTCGATGTAATTTTATATTTAGATTGTATTCTTCCTCATCTTTCATTTTTACCAGCTGCTGCCATTCCTGCGCTCCGCTTATATAGTCAGGCAGCATTACTCTGTTATAAAACGGGAAGTTTTCTTTACTGAAGATCTCAATTTCATCTTCTGTATTCATTGCACGGTAGCTTTTTACAAAACCATATGCACCTGCTCCAGCCCCAATGACTATTATTTTTTGTTTGGCTTTTTTGTATCGATGAACCTGGACAGCAGAAAATTTAAAATCAGGTTCTTTTGAGATCAAATCGACAAGGTTATTGGTAAGATTATTTGCCCTGTTTAAATCGCTGTTTAATATCTTACCCCAGTGCATGGGTAAAAACACAACCCCTTGTTTTATGTCCGTCGTCAATTTTGCCTTTACTCTCACATTACCCCGGCCATTGAAGATCTCGACAATATCATTTTCATTGATGTTTCTGTCTTCCGCATCATTTGGATGGATTTCTAAAAACGAGTTGGATAGATGTTGTTTTAGCTTACTCACCTTTCCTGTTTTCGTCATCGTATGCCATTGGTCACGTATACGGCCTGTAGTTAAAACAAGTGGTAAGTCTTCTGTAGTCTTTTCCGATTGATTGCCTTCTTCAACCGTTTGAATAATTGCTTTTTTAGAAGGAGTATAAAATTGTTTGTCAGTAAACAATCTTGTAGTTCCAAAACCCGTTTCTTCTTTTGTGTATGGATATTGAACGCTACGCTTGCTCTTAAGAACATCATAGCTAAGTCCTGTAATGTCGATGTTGGTTCCTTCTGTCGTTCTGCAATGTTCTGCGTAGATCTCAGAAGAGTCTTTGTAATCAAAACCATGAAAGCCCATCTTTTTAGCAAAAAGGCTAATGATTTCAGCATCAGGAAGCGCTTCTCCCGGGACCTCTACTATTTTGTTCATGTAAGCAATTCTTCGTTCCGCATTCGTCATCGTTCCTTCTTTCTCTGCCCATGCTGCAGCGGGTAAAATAACGTCTGCATACTTGAGCGTTTCCGGTTTGTTGCTTACGTCCTGTACCACTACAAACTTTGCTTTCCTTAGGCCTTCTTCGGCAATTCTTACATCGGGAAGGCTTACCAATGGATTTGTTCCAATAATCCAAATAGCCTTTAGTTTTCCGTCGTTTAGCGCTTCAAACATTTCAGTTGCGGTATAACCAGGCTTTGAAGCAATGGTTGTACCACCCCAAAAGCCCTGCATAAAAGCACGATCGCCCGCGTTGGCAAGGTTACGGTGAGCAGGCAGCATATTTGCCATACCACCCACCTCTCTTCCACCCATTGCATTGGGTTGACCAGTTAATGAAAATGGGCCGCTTCCAGGCTTACCGATATGACCTGTAATTAGGTTTAAGTTGATTAAGCTGAGATTTTTGTTTACGCCAATAACGCTTTGGTTCAACCCCATCGTCCACATGGTGATAAAACCTTTTGCATTGCCTATGTACGATGCAGCTTCTCTAATGTCTTCTTCAACCACATCACATATCACCGCCGCTTCTGCAACACTTCGTTGCATCACTTTATTGCGATAAGCTTCGTAGCCTTCAGCATGTTCTTTTATAAAATGGATATCAATGTCTCCGTTCTCAATTAGTATCCGTCCAATCGCATGATGTAGTACTACATCAGTTCCTGGCTTTAGTTGAAGATGGACATTTGCATATGAACAAGTTTGCGTTTTCCTTGGGTCGCTGACAATGATTTTAATGTTTGGGTTAAGGGCTCTTGCAGCTTCAATCCTTCTCCATAAAATAGGATGACACCAGGCGGGGTTTGCGCCTGCAACAAAAATGCAATCAGCCAGTTCCAGGTCATCATAACTAACAGGAACACTGTCTTCGCCTAAACTCATTTTATACGCTGCCACTGCACTGCTCATGCATAAGCGCGAATTGGTATCAATGTTATTGCTACCAATAAATCCCTTCATCAACTTATTGACTACATAATACTCTTCCGTCAGGCACTGCCCCGATGCATAAAAAGCAACTGAATCAGGACCGTATTTATGGATAAGTGTTTTAAAAACAGCAGCAGTCCTCTCCAACGCCTGGTTCCATGTAACTCTTTGTCGCTGCATGCTTTTATTGTAACGCATTTCGGGATACAACAACCTGTCGCTTTGATCCATTACTGTATAATGCAAGTTCATTCCCTTACTGCAGAGCATGCCTTTGTTCACCGGGTGATCCTTGTCGCCTTCGACATGCAGCTTACCGTTGCGGTCTTTATGCATTACTATTCCGCAGCCGACCCCGCAATAGCAACATGTTGTGCGCCCCCCGCCCCCCTGAAGGGGGAGTTTGGAAAATTCGTTCATTTTATTTGAATTACTCATTCGTCAATTTTCTATTAGAACTGGGATGGGTGAGATTTTTGGGATAGGTGGGATAAGGATAATTTTAGTCTGAACCTTGATCTGGATTTTTTGGATTAAGGGATATTTTAGCACATTTACTTTTTCTTCAAAATCCATTTAATGGCTTCAAATTATGGTTCAGATAATCCCACAATTCCCATTCATCCCATTATCCCGGTTCAGACATTTCCTCAAAATCCAAAAGATCCCTCTAAATCGTGGTTCAGACAACTAGGCCACCGCAACTTCACGTCCCAGCAACACTTCTTCGGCAACAGCCTCTTTCTTACCAACAAATCTTGTTACAAAAACAACAGCCGAAACAGCAATTACGATATACCCGATGTAGGTAAAAGCCTGCGCATATGAAATGGTTGAAGACTTAAACAGGAAGCCGAACATCATACCACCTAGGTTACCGCCGGCACCAACAATACCACTAACCAGACCTACATTTTTTTCATCGATGAAAGGAACAATTCCGTAAGTAGCGCCATTGGCCATTTTAAGGAAAAGGGCGAAACTTAACATGCTAACGATCGCAAATACAAGTGAACCAGCCTGGGCAAAAAGGATGAGGCCGAGACCTTCAAGCAACAACACAATTGCAAGCAATAATCCTTTTCCACGCATGCCAAATCTTTTACCCGTTTTGTCCGAGACAATACCGCCAAGTGCACGGGCAAATAAATTCATCAAACCAAAAATTCCTGCCCAAAAACCTGCATTTGACTGAGACAATTTGAACGTATCAACAAAGTGAAGCGAGGCAACGTTATCGAAAGTGATTTCCATCCCGAAGCACATTGCATAAGCAGCAGTCAGTGCCCAAATTCTCCAGTCTTTCAAAACAGACCAATCGGTTTTTTCACTTACTTTTTTAGTTCTTCCAATTTCTTCAAAGTTTCCTTGTGGAGTATCTTTTGTAAACCTCTGGTATAAGAACGCGACGATTACCATCATTACTCCCGGAACTATCATCGCGTATCTCCACGCTTCGCCTTTTGTAAAACCCATTCCTACTATGGATGCAAAAATCAATGGCATTACAATATTGGTGACTCCACCACCCAAATTACCCCAACCGCCTGCAACTGCATTGGCTGTTCCTTTAATGTTTGATGCAAACATCATAGAGGTATGAAACTGCGTGATGACGAATGAAGCACCGATGATACCTATAGCAGCACGAAACAAAAGGAAGGTTGTATAATCTTTTGCAAGGCCTACAAAAAATACCGGCAACGAACCGAGAAGCAATAAACGGACAGCAGTCTTTCGCGGTCCCCAGCTATCGCAAAGCTTGCCAATAATGAGACGGGCAATGATGGTTGATGAAACTGAAACGATAATGAGATTTCCGACCTGGCCTTTTGTAAGGT
This sequence comes from Segetibacter aerophilus, assembly GCF_007991655.1. Classification (GTDB taxonomy): domain Bacteria; phylum Bacteroidota; class Bacteroidia; order Chitinophagales; family Chitinophagaceae; genus Segetibacter; species Segetibacter aerophilus. The sequence continues at coordinate 68,293 of NZ_BJYT01000014.1, read as the reverse complement.
GAAGGTTTTCGCGAATGGTCGGCATTAAAGGAGCCAGACCGAACCAGCCAAAGAAACACACAAAGAACATGAGCCATGTTGTGTGAAAACTTTGCATTTGTATGCCTTTCAAGCTAAAAACATTTAGTTTGGTTAGTGGCTGTTGAGATGTTGGAAGAGACATAAGAAGTTGTATTACGGGTGATAAATTGATTTTGCTGGCAGGCAACCCGTTTGTATTATTTGAAGAGGAAGTCTGGTTTGATGTTAATCATCACATAAGCCCAGTTATTATTTGCCTGAGCGTTTGCTACGTTTTTAACAGCCGCAGAAGTAAGAAGCGGAGTTGCAAAGAAGTGTGCATATCCACCCTCGATGGTTATTTGTTTTGTAAGAGAATAATTACCTACCATGTCTATTTCCTGTCCGAAATTTCTTTGATTATCACCGGTGCGAATGCTGGCTGCGCTGTTGAATTGATGAAGGTCTGTAGAGAGCAAAAATTTGTCAGATGTTTTATATTTTGCTTTTATATAGTAATCTGTTAAACCGCCTTTACCGAAAGGGTTGGCTGCGTAGAAGTAGTCCATCAATCCCCATAATTTATGAGGTGTTCCGTATAAAGGATCGAAGGTATTGCTGGTAGCACCTTTGGAACCGCCGGATGTATAATCAACACCGGCAGCAGCGTTAACCTTTTTATTAAAAGCATATTGAAAAGTTCCACTTAATAATATCGCACTTAATTTCTGAGCTGTAGCCGTCTTGCCAAATTGGTAGTAAGCAGATGCAGTAACCCCAACTTTATCAAAAGTATTATTTAGGTAGAAGCCAGTTGTTGCCCTGCCCCAACTACCCTGTTCAAAGGTTTTTACGGTACTGCTGTTTACCGTGTCCATCCTGTATTTGCTAAATTGATCGGTAAAGAACAAAAAAGACGCATTGCCACTTTTTAGCTTTTTGCCGGCGTATAAAAATTGCATGCTTTTATACATGTTGCCGCCATTAGTGCTGCTGGTATAATTTCCGGCCGGGTTGCTATTATAAACTGTTCCTGATGCATTTTCTTTGTTTTGATTAAATGCTCCTGCTACATGCAGCATCCAGCCCTTAGTCTCATATTTCAATACCGCCGCATCATGCCTGCGACCTTGTTGCAACCAATCGAGGTTTCCAATCAATCGCTGGTCATCATACACCAATTCCTGCCTTCCTAACTTTAGGCTTAGTGCTTTGTTTTTAACAGTTGTGTCTGTCAAAAACATTTCTGCCCACGCTTCGTGCAACATCATTCCATTGTTGTCAGGAGTAGTTGTACGATTGATAGTCGATACGTCCTGTCCCCAAACACGTACTTCCTGCAAGCTTACACCGAACTTCAATCTGTACATATTATAGCCAACGTTTAGCCGTGTACGTTGAGATGTAAAAAATGCTGGACACGCACCTTTTGGTGACGGCACTCCTTGCCCGTCTCTTAATTCTGTTCTTGTTCTCAACTGTGCAGACATCGATAGTTGAGCTTTCGTTCGAACTCCGGTCGCCGTGCATAAGAGCAAAAGCGTGACCGGAATGAATGAAGGTTTTTTCATGTAATTTTAACCTGGGTTTTAAGTGAGCGTTATTTATTTAAGACTTAAGTCCGGCAGGTGGCAGCCTGTCCGGGCTTCTTATTTATGCGCATACAGTTTCATACGTTTCATTGTCTTCTTCAGACACACCTATGTACACTAAATTGTCTTCAATTTTTACAGGGTATGTTTTAATCTTGTAATCATCGCCACTCATGCAGTGGCCGTCAACCAAGGAGAAATTTTTCTTATGAAATGGGCATGCAACTTTGGGTTCTCCTTCCAACGATCCGATCATTCCGCGGCTCAGTGCCATTTGCATTCGATGAGGACACATGTTTTGAGAAGCGTACCATTCTCCACGGCGGGTGAAGTTGAACAGGGCTATCTGTTTGTGTTTATACTTTACACAAACGCCCCCATTTTCGGGTACGTCATAAGTGTTGCATGCAGGAAACCAGGTAATGTTTCCGGTAAGTGTAGTACTCATATTTATGAAATTTTGATGAAGAGTTATGGCAGTAACATTCATTCTAAAACTTCATACAGCAGCTAATCGTAAGGCTATCAAAGGCAAACAATCGTTAGGGTAAAAGAGATTTATTTATTATGAAAGCAGTATTTTATTAGTTTGGATCTTTTGGACCAGACTTTTTGTAAATCTGTTATATCATCGGTTGCGTCGCACTCTTGTACTTGTGTTAATTCTATTGAGCGATAAATATTTTCACGCAAAGAACGAAAAGGAATACAACGTTAAGGCGCAAAGAGAGGGCTTGTACTTTGCGTCTTTGCCCCTTTGGTTTTTCTTTTCGTGAAATAGAACTCTCCACCTTTCCCTACTTCCACTCCATCGCCTTTTTCTGATCTCTCAACGGTTCAAACTTTATTGAAGGATCTTTTTCTTCCGGTGCATTTACAAAATGCGAAAACCTCTTTTGTAGTTCAGGGTTGTTAACAACAGCTTTCCACTCACATTCGTAACTGTCGACCAGCAATTGCATTTCAGCTTCCAATTGCTGAGCAACACCGAGGCTATCATTTACCACAACATTTCTTAGGTAATCTATTCCCCCTTCCATTTTGTTTAACCAGGTAGCAGTACGTGATAAAGGATCTGCTGTTTTTATATAAAACATCAGGAAGCGATCAATGTATTTGATACAAGTGTCACTGTCTAAATCAGTAGCTAGTAATAAAGCATGTTGAGGTTTGGAACCACCATTACCGCATACATACAAGTTCCAGCCTTTTTCAGTGGCAATTATTCCAAAGTCTTTCGATTGTGCTTCGGCACATTCACGTATACAACCTGATACTGCTGATTTTATTTTATGCGGTGCACGAAGACCGCGATACCTTTCTTCAATTCTTATAGCATAACTAACGCTGTCGTGTAAGCCGAAGCGACACCAGGTAGAGCCAACACAGCTCTTCACAGTGCGTAAAGCTTTGCCGTAAGCATGTCCGCTTTCAAAGCCAGCTTCAATTAATTCTTTCCAGATTGCAGGTAGATCATTGAGATGAGCTCCAAATAAATCGATCCTCTGTCCGCCTGTTATTTTTGTGTAGAGGTTATATTTCTGCGCCACCTGTCCAATTACTATTAATTTCTCAGGAGTAACTTCTCCACCAGGAATACGGGGTACTACAGAGTAAGTTCCGCCTTTTTGAATATTTGCCAGGTAACGGTCGTTACTATCCTGAGCCGTATCATTTCCTTTCTTCAAAATCATCTCATTCCACAAGCTTGCAAGGATAGATGCAACAGCCGGTTTACAGACTTCACAACCGTCACCGTGTCCTATTTCATCTAATACAGCATCATAAGATTTCAGTTGTTTTACCTTAACCAAATCATACAACTCCTGCCTTGAATAACTAAAGTGCTCGCACAGAACATTTCTCACGTACTTACCCTGCGCCTTCATCGTATGAACCATCAGGTCTTTCAACATCGGAATACAACCGCCGCATCCTGTTCCTGCTTTTGTACATTTTTTTATGGAATCTACAGTTTCGCAACCTTTTTCAGTTACCGCATTGCAGATGTCACCTTTAGTAACCGCCTCACAACTACAAATCAAAGCATCTTCAGGAAGGCTTAACACGCCTGCCCCGCCTTCAGGCTCTGCACCACCTCTTGAACCAAGAATAACATCTTCAGGATTTGGTGGTAATGCGATCTTATTTTTTGTTGTTTGCAAAAGCATGTTGTATGCTTCCGCATCACCAATCAATACTCCCCCTAAAAGGTGTTTACCATCTTGTGTTATGTTGATACGTTTGTAAACTCCTTTCATTGTGTCTTCAAACACAACTGTACGACATTCAGCTTGTGGTACAAATGGATCACCGAAGCTTGCCACATCTACCCCAATCAACTTCAACTTCGTGCTCATGTCATAGCCGGTGAAGCCCCTAACCCCCGAAGGGGAATTATTAATCTTTGCTAACAAGTAGTCTGCAACTACCTGCGCCATTTCATATCCCGGTGCCACTAGTCCGTAAATCATTCCATTGTACAATGCACACTCGCCAATTGCAAAAATGTTCGGGTCATTTGTTAGCATGTGATCATTTACCACTATTCCACCACGGTGTCCAACCTCAAGGCCTGCGAGTTTTGCAATCTCGTCCCTTGGCTTTATACCCGCAGAGATGACAAGCATGTCTACACTAATGTGAGATTCATCTGCAAACTGCATTCCGGTAATGCAATCATCACCAAGTATAGCAGAGGTATTTTTATTAGTATGTATTTTCAGCCCAAGAGTTTCCAATTTTGCCTGTAGAATTTTAGAACCCGCATCATCAATTTGACGCGGCATAAGCCGTGGCGCAAATTCAATTATCTGTGTATCACAAATTCCTAAGTCAAGCATTGCCTTTGCGGCTTCAAGACCTAACAGACCGCCACCAATGACTGCGCCAGTTTTTGCTTTCTTAGCATATTCAGTCATCATTTCAAGATCCTCTATTGTTCTATATATAAAGACACCTTCTTTTTCAACTCCGGGTATGGGGGGAACAAATGCAGATGAACCAGTCGCTAAGACCAAATAATCATAAGATTCTGTAATTCCATGAAATGAATGAATTGTTTTGTTTAGCCTGTCTATACTTTGGACAGGGTCGCCAAGATAGAGCCTGATATTATTATCTGCATACCATTGGGCAGGTGCCATGGTAAGCTCTTCTGCACTTTTACCTGCAAAATATTCGCTGAGGTGAACCCTGTCGTATGCCGGTCTGACTTCCTCACCAAATACTGTTATAGATAAAGCTGATGGTAAGTCCGTTTTTGCTACCAGCTTTTCGCAGAATTTGTAGCTAACCATTCCATTTCCTATGATTACAATTTTCATAGTGTTAGGTGTTTAATTAAGAATTAAAAACTAATTAGAATGGCAAGCAGTTAAAACATTAAGAAAAAGTATATGTAATAAATATTTATACTTTTATTACAAATTCTACTCTTTTCCGTGATTTGTATCATAAATTTACAAGGTTCATATTTACAAAAGTGCTTTTTCTGATTCTTTTTCTTAAAATAGTTAACATATTTTAAATATTAATATGAAAGAACAATTAATTTCTTTAGTTGGAGCAGGCCCGGGAGATCCGGAATTAATCACCTTAAAGGCAATAAAAGCCATCCAAAATGCGGATGTAATCCTGTATGATGCGTTGGCTAATAATGCGCTGCTTGAATACGCTTCGCAGGATGCAGTAAAAATGTTTGTCGGAAAACGTTTTGGTTGTCACGCACTTTCTCAGCAAGAAATAAATAATGTTATAATAGAGTATGCAATGTCGCATGGAAGGGTTGTTAGATTAAAAGGGGGAGATCCTTTTGTATTTGGACGGGCTATGGAAGAAATCGACGCTGCACGCGAAGCAGGAATAGAGGTTGAGGTAATCCCGGGAATCTCGAGTGTACTTGGTGTACCTGCATCACAAATGATACCGTTAACCTGTCGCGGAATAAATGAAAGCTTCTGGGTTACTACCGGAACTACACAATCAGGAGAGATATCAGCAGACATAAAGCTGGCAGCTCAATCAAGCGCAACGGTTATCATATTAATGGCTATGAGCAAGCTGGAAGCTATTATGGAAGTTTTTGCGGAGCATGGTAAGAGTGAAACACCAGTAGCTATCATACAAGACGGAACAACCGATAATGAAAAGATGGTTATAGGTAAGGTAAATGATATCTATTACAGGGCACAATATAAAGGGCTATCTAACCCGGCGATTATAATGGTTGGAGAAGTTGTCAACCTCCATCCCTCTTTATATAAACACTACGTTAAAGCAAACGTGGAGCATGCTGCTATGAAAAGCTAACGTACAAGTGAGTGACACAACAATGTTTGGTAGAGGGCTAAAGCCTGTAAAAAACATTGTTTCTAGGAATACACTTTCTTTTTTTAGAGGTAGAATATTTTTGGCCCCCGGCGACACATTTGTTTTACCCGCTCGATCAGTGTAATTTATTTGTATAACAATGAATAGCAAACTGAGAACAGCGCGTCTAAATAACGCTTCTTAACGCAATCAACTCCCAACTAATTTTATAGGAAATTTTAATCGCCATCTTGCCTTTAATTCAATTTCATGTAATTTCACGGCTCAAAAATTAACGCCTAAACATTTGCGGTTGTAAAGGCATTTGCGTTAAGGCGTTTAGCAAACTAATTAAGTATGGCCGAACCGATATTAATGCCCAGGTTGAGCGATACCATGACAGAAGGCGTAATAGCTGCATGGCATAAAAACGTAGGAGATACAGTTAAGAAAGGCGATTTACTGGCTGAGATCGAAACGGATAAAGCTACAATGGAACTGGAAAGTTACCAGGAGGGGATACTGTTACACAGAGGCGCGCCGGATGGCCAGAAATTACAAGTAAACGATTTATTAGCTATTATTGGCAAGCAGGGAGAAGATGTATCTGCATTAGTTACCCAACACTCAGGCGGTAATGGACAAGCTGCAGCTGAAGCAAAACCAGAAACTCAAGAGGCAAGTCCGGTAGCGCCTGAAGCTCCTACACCAGCACCTCAAGCCCCCACTGCAAATGCACAGCCTATAGATCTTGCCAACATGGAAGAAGTTGTGCTAATGCCGAGGCTTAGTGATACCATGACCGAGGGTGTGATAGCTGCATGGCAAAAAAATATTGGGGACACAGTTAAGAAGGGTGAGGTGTTAGCCGAAATCGAAACAGACAAGGCTACAATGGAACTGGAAAGCTATAAGAACGGAACGTTATTATACCAGGGAGCTAAGCCCGGTGAAAAGATACAGGTGAATGACCTACTCTGTATAATAGGGGATGCCGGAATGAATATCGATGCTATCGTTGCGGCTTCAAAAGGTGGGATTGTAACTCAGGCACCTGCAGCAACAACTGCCCCTGTTGCGCAACAAGAACCGGCTGCGGCTTTGCAAGGTGCGTCTGCTCCTCAGCAATTGGCTGTAGTAAATGAAGGACGCATCATTGCTTCTCCTTTGGCGAAAAAACTTGCGGAAGAAAAAGGCGTTGATCTACGTTACGTGAAGGGTTCTGGCGACAATGGTAGAATTGTGAAACAAGACATCGACGGCTTCACCCCTGCACAAGCACAAGGGGCGTCACAAGTTCAGGCTCCATCTCAGCCGGCAACTTCTCAACAACCAGCAGCCCAACAACAACCGGCTGTAGAACCAACGGCAAAAGCTCAGGAAGCGAAACCACAAACACCAGCTACAGCTTCCGGAATAGGACAAGTAAGTTTTGATGAGGTTCCGGTTTCTCAAATGCGTAAGACGATAGCACGTCGACTTGCAGAAAGTAAATTTTCAGCTCCGCATTTCTATCTCACGATGAGTATAGACATGGACCAGGCTGTTCAAACACGTGCAAAACTTAACGAACTTTCTCCAGTTAAAATCAGCTTCAATGATTTGGTTTTAAAAGCCGCAGCAGTGGCTCTGAAGCAACATCCAAAAATTAATAGTAGCTGGTTGGGAGATAAGATACGTATCAACCATCATGTGAATATTGGTGTAGCGGTAGCTGTAGACGAGGGATTGTTGGTGCCCGTAGTGCGGTTTGCAGACGCAAAAGGTTTGAGCCAGATTTCAACTGAAGTGAAACAATTTGCTCAAAAGGCAAAAGATAAAAAGTTGCAGCCATCGGATTGGGAGGGCAGCACATTTACGATTAGTAATTTAGGGATGTTCGGTATAGATGAATTTACCGCTATAATCAATCCTCCTGATGCTTGTATTTTGGCAATTGGCGGAATTTCGCAAGTGCCCGTAGTTAAGAACGGACAGGTTGTTCCTGGAAATGTAATGAAAGTAACGCTCAGTTGCGACCATCGGGTAGTTGATGGAGCCTCTGGAGCCGCTTTCTTACAAACACTTAAGAGCTTACTAGAAGAACCTTTAAGAATGTTAGTATAAAACGAAATTTTATAGAGTAATAAAAAAGGTGAGACACTGTCTCGCCTTTTTTATTACTAGCACGTCGCTATGTTTTAATCGAATTTTAAATCACCTCTAAAAACATTGAAAGTAACCGTTCTACTTATTCGGTAAAAGAGGGTGTTAATACGGCCATAATCCGTTTTCGATTTTTTTACCTTCCAGTTTTGTGGGATCTATTTTAACGTATTTCACTTTTTGTCTTCTCCACGTATACACTATGTGAACCATTCCATCTGCTGATTGAATGATGGAAGGATAAGAGTACTCACCTATCGGAGAATTTTCAAGTACAACAGTCGCGTACCAGGTTTTGCCATCACTTGAGTAAGATAAATTTAGTGGTGTTCGTGGCCCGCCTGCCTTATTGCCTGGGGCTAAAATATGATTATACACCACAAGATGCCTTCCATCCTTCAGGGTTACAGCATCGATTCCCGAGTTGTTATTTGGTAAAGATGACTTAGTTAAAGGTGACCATGTATCGCCGTTATCGGAAGACCATGCTTCCATTATCGCCCGGTTTTCGCTACGTGCAAGTATTTGTAGTTTTCCGTTTTTGTGAATCAATACACTTGGCTGGATTGCACTAATTGACTTGCCATCATTAATTGGCCCAACCATCTTCCATGATTTTCCAAAGTCATCCGATATTTCAAAGTGCACTTGCCACCCGTTATCTTCTTTGCTTGATGGTGCAATTAATCTTTCGTTACCAACTAGAACAGGTTTGTTTTTAACTGGGCCTATAAATCCTTCGGGCAATGCCTTAGCTTCCGACCAGGTTAACCCATTGTCTTTGGATGCCTTCATCCATCCTTTCCATGTAGACGGGCTTGGTCCAACTTTGTAAAAGAGCAGCAAATCACCACCAGGCACCTGGTATAGCACGGGGTTCCACGTTGGATAACGAAGTGAAGCATTCTGAACACCGTTTGCAACTGAAACAGGAGCTGACCATTTATTGCCATCTCTTCTGCATAAGTAAATTTCTACATCACGATTTTTTTCCCTGGTTCCCCCAAAAAAAGCGCACACCAACCCCTTCGGTGTTTCTACTATCGTAGATGCATGGCATTGTGGGAAAGGTGCAACATCATAAACAAAGTCATCTTCCATTATTCCACTTTTAAAGGGTGGAGTCTGAGCGACAGCGAGATTGAGACTCGCAATGAGGCATACAAAGGCAACGATCAACTTTTTCATGGCATTATTAAGTAGTGTGTGAAATAATCATTTTTCTTTTTGAGGAGAATGGATAAAAGAATTTCAAATGCAAAACGAGCAAACCTTCTTTTTTAAAAATAAGTTTTATTTCAACAATATCATCTTCAAATACTTACTCACACAAGCCGGAAAAGCTTTAAACAAAAAGACAAGTATTTTCGTCCGATGCTGAATTTCAGCTACTTTAATTATTCAAAAAAAGTATCATTTAAACTTGCAATCTTTAGTTGGTCAAATTATCTTTAAGAAAAGCTCTAAAACCTTTCGATATGATAGTATTCTTTACTCTTCTAGTAATGCTCTTATCATCCATCACTCTGGTATTATACTTCAATCATCTCACTGCCCTAAATGAAGAGGAGACAAAAAGAGTTGCTATTCAAAGCAAGTTTAGAATGCCTCTAGAGAATATAAAATTAGACGATGTCGAGAAACAGGTATTAGTGGAGGCCTGCTAAAATGCCTGTAATTATTCCTTCCGTTATTGCTCTAGTCTGTACAAAAAATATAAATAAGGGTGCTTATCAGTCCGAACGTTTTCCTTAATGCAGAAATATCCCTAACTAATATCACACTTACAAATAACTCTAAAAGTGATCTAAATTGATGTGAACTCTCTTGTACTATCTCGTCGTAGCTTTTAAATTTGATGCCTCCTTTTTATTTTAAGACTAGCCTTTCGCTTGCTTCAACTTCTATAATTTTTGTATCTTCAAATGCGGCGGTTGAATTAGCAAAACCCTAACGGAGTCTATAATTGCAGGCTGGATGAAAAAATCAATCCTTTATATTTTACTTCTTTCGATCATCATTTCCTGCGGTGATAGTTCCGAGGATATTGAGGCGGCTACTAATATTTCTAAAACAGCCCATACAGATACTGCTAAAATAAATACCAAAACTGTTGCAAAGCAGTCGAATTCCTCCTTAAGGCCTGTAGATGATTTTAATCATGCAGAAGCAATAGTTATGGCTAAAGAGTTTGTAGCTAGGAGGCTTAATATTTCACCTGCTCCAACTTTTGATAATACTAATTTGGATTGGATAAAACTTAAGCATAACGTCTACAAAATTACGGCTACAGTAGAAGCAGATGATGCGGATTGTGTTAGACACAAGTATAATTGGATGGTAAAGCTTAGATACAAAAATGGCGACTGGACTGATAGGAATAACTGGGCAGTTTTAGATATAAAAATTACAGAATAAAAGTATGCTGAAAATAAATATGGAACGATTGTCAAATTTGGAAAAAAGAAAAAGCCTCAATTATTTTGAGGCTTTTTCTTTTTCTAAACTTGCGTGGTGTGAGCCGGGATCGAACCGGCGACACAAGGATTTTCAGTCCTTTGCTCTACCGACTGAGCTACCGCACCATCCTTTCCTGGCTATTCTCAGGATTAGTTCCTTTCGGGCTGCAAATATAACAGCTTATTTAATTCGTCAAAAATAAAAATTGTCTTTCTTTTAAAAAAGGAAATTCTATCTTTTTTTGTACAAACCTAGAACTCACAATTTTTTGGAGTCCTTGCAAAAGGGATGACATCTCTAATATTGGTCATGCCCGTTACAAATTGTACCATGCGTTCAAACCCTAGTCCAAACCCTGCATGTGGTACTGTTCCAAAACGGCGTGTATCCAGGTAATAACTCATCTCATCAATTGGAACATGCATTTCTCGCATTCTTTGCTCCAACTTTTCCAGTCTTTCTTCTCTTTGTGAACCGCCGACGATTTCTCCAATTCCTGGGGCCAGGATGTCCATTGCGGCAACAGTTTTTCCATCCTCATTTAGACGCATGTAAAATGACTTAATGTCCTTCGGGTATCCTGTTACGATCACAGGTTTTTTAAAATGCTTTTCCACCAAGTAACGCTCGTGTTCGCTCTGCAAATCAATTCCCCACTTCACGTCGTATTTGAACTTCTTCTTTTTATAGAAAGGGCTCTCTAAAAGTATGTCTATAGCATCTGTGTAAGTTATTCTTTCAAATTTGTTGTTGATTACAAATTCTAGTTTTTCAAATAGACCAAGCTCACTTCTTTCGTTTTGTGGTTTTTGCTTCTCTTCCTCAGTAAGTCGTTGATCCAAAAACTCGATGTCTTCCCGGTTATTATCAATTGCGTATTGAATTAAATACCTGATAAACTCTTCAGCCAAATTCATATTATCCTCTATGTCGTAAAAGGCCATTTCCGGCTCTATCATCCAGAACTCTGCGAGATGGCGGGTTGTGTTAGAATTTTCAGCTCTGAAGGTGGGACCGAAAGTGTAGATCTCGCTAAAGGCCATTGCTCCTAGTTCACCCTCAAGCTGGCCACTTACTGTAAGATTTGTGCCTTTACCAAAAAAGTCCTCTTTATAGTTAATACTACCATCCTCATTTCTTGGAGGAGCATCAAATGGGAGTGTAGTTACTTTAAACATTTCTCCTGCACCTTCTGCATCAGAGGCGGTAATAATGGGCGTGTGGAGATAGATGAAACCTTTATCGTTAAAAAATTTATGAGTAGCAAAAGCGAGCGAATGTCTTATGCGAAAAATAGATCCGAACGTATTGGTTCTAAAACGTAAGTGAGCAATTTCACGTAAGAATTCGAGACTGTGCTTTTTTGGTTGAAGAGGAAATTTGTCTGCATCGCAGTCGCCTAAAATTTCTACTGAAGAAGCCTTGACTTCTACTCGTTGTCCTTTGCCCAAAGATGCTACAACCTTACCTGTTACTTTCAAAGAAGCTCCCGTCGTTATTCTTTTTAACGTAGCTTCATCTAACAAACCTAACTCTACTACTACTTGAATATTATTGTTTGTACTACCGTCGTTCAAAGCAATAAACTGGTTGTTGCGGAAGGTTCGTACCCAGCCCATTACAATTACTTCCTGCTCTGTTTCATCAGTAGATAAAAGGTCTCTTACCTTAATTCGATTATTAAACATTCTATTTATTTTATTCGAGCGGCAAAGATAAGGGTTGAGCTTTTCGTTGCAGTAATTGCTAGCGAGGACAGGGGTAGTGCTATTGAAATTTTAAATAGGAGTATAACAATTTGTAAAAAATTACGTTGGTTAATTAGTGTTAATCTGAATGCTCTCAGATTTTATTGAAAAAGGCAGTGGACTAGGTTTACAACCTACTTCCTAACAATATTCAAACTCTATCGCTTTCTTTTCTTTTAAAAAGCAGAACATCATTTTTTCTAGAATTGGCATGAAGTTTTATACTAATTTTTAAAGGGCATTTTTAGAGCACTTGCAGATAAAAGACTAAAACTAAAGATGAAAAATTAAACTACAGATGAACGAACTGTGACGTAATAATGTAAAATCCGGGATCTAAAGTATGGATATTAAAAAAGCAATTTTTTAAATTTCAATATAAGTAAAAACAAGTTAAAGTTTGCGATTTTACAAATTTGTAACGTAAACTTGCATTGAAATTCAGAGCTGACCGGCCTCACTACTCTTAGCTAATCAGTTTTTCGGTTTTCCCAATTTCATTTCATTCAAATATTTTCCTTTGTACGATTGGATGGTTTGAGCTTTTAATTATCAAAACTTTTTATGTACGACATAGCGCAACTGAACGACATGCTTGTTCCTGAGTTGAAGGATATAGCAGAACAACTAAGCATTCCCCATGCTCAAAAAACAGACAAACAAGACCTTATTTATAAAATACTTGACCGGCAGGCTGTAGATGAAAGCACAACAAAAACCATTGCACCTGAAAGAGCTGAAAGAGGAAGACGCAAAAGAATTGTAAAAGCAAATACAACATCAAATGGTAATGGGCAGGATGAAGTAATTACTGCCCCAGAACCGCCTGCACAACCAGAGGAACAACGTCAGGATATACCAGAAGAACCTAAGAAAGAGAGTTTTAAAAATGCCGGTCCAAAAAGAGCAAGGAAGAGCAAACCTACTAAGGAGGAAAACGATAAGCAGCCCGAATTCGACTCTGCAAATACTGATGACAGACCTGTAGAAAAATCTCAAAACGAAGATGTAAATAAAAGCGCTAAGAGCGAGGAAGGTGTGCAGGATGTGCAAGTACCTGAAGGTGCTCCTGTAGTGCAACCACAACATCAGCCAAGACATCAGCAACAAAATCAGAGAAGAGAACAAACCTTTAATATAGAATTTGACGGCGTAATACAAGGCGAAGGTGTGCTTGAAATGATGCCTGATGGTTATGGTTTTTTACGCTCTTCTGATTACAACTATCTGTCATCTCCTGACGACGTATATGTCTCTCCTTCCCAGATAAAATTATTTGGTCTTAAAACAGGAGATACCGTTTTCGGTTCTGTTAGACCACCGAAAGAAGGTGAGAAGTATTTCGCTCTTTTGAAAGTTGAAACAATTAACGGTAAAGGGCCGGAAGAAGTAAGAGATCGCGTTCCTTTTGATTATTTGACCCCTCTTTTTCCTTTTGAAAAACTGAATTTATTCACTACTGCAAATAACTTCAGTACACGCATCATGGACCTTTTTACTCCGATAGGAAAAGGACAACGTGGATTGATAGTTGCCCAACCGAAAGTTGGTAAAACGGTCTTACTGAAAGAGGTAGCCAATGCCATAGCGGCAAATCATCCAGAGTGTTACCTAATGGTTGTTTTGATTGATGAACGCCCTGAGGAAGTTACGGATATGGAGCGAAGCGTGAGAGCAGAAGTAATTGCTTCTACCTTCGACGAACCAGCGGAAAAGCATGTGAAAGTTTCAACTATCGCTTTGCAGAAAGCAAAGCGTCTTGTTGAGTGCGGGCACGACGTAGTTATCTTATTAGACAGCATAACACGTTTAGCGAGGGCGCATAATACCGTGGCTCCATCAAGTGGAAAAGTATTAAGTGGTGGTGTGGAGGCAAATGCTATGCAAAAACCTAAACAGTTTTTTGGAGCAGCCAGGAAAATTGAACATGGTGGATCGCTTACTATTTTGGCTACAGCCCTAATAGAAACAGGCTCTAAAATGGATGAAGTGATTTTTGAAGAATTTAAGGGAACAGGTAATATGGAATTGCAGCTGGATCGTCGTTTAGCTAACAGGCGCATCTTCCCGGCCATTGATCTTGTATCATCTTCTACAAGACGTGATGACTTGTTACTTGATAGAGAAACGCTTCAACGTATGAATATTCTTCGCTTATATATCAATGATATGAACACTGAGGAATCAATGAATGAATTGCTTAGAAGAATGAGAGGTACAAAAGACAATACCGAATTTCTTGCTAGCATGAACGGATAATCGAAGTATTAAGTTTTTAGCAAAAGCCACCTCTGCGGTGGCTTTTTGTATTGAAAGCTTTAGACTTTTTTGACCCTCATTTCCTCTTTTGCTAATATTAGACTTTAAGAAGCCTTGCTTCTATACTTTGTTTTAATTATAAAATCGCTTCCCTTGTTACTTTTGTATAAAGAAAAAGTGACAAAAAGTCGCAAAAATAGAAAAAGAAGACAATGTGGCTCATCGCATCTCCTGGAAATTTAATTTCCCTTTTTTGGAGAAAAAGGGGTATAAAAGTTATTCACAGGGATAAAAATTATTTTTGAAATGTGACCCGTATTTGTAATTTAGTGGCAGAATTTAATGGGTTAGTAAGTAACGGGGTTAGCATTCTTGCTGACCCTTTTTGATTCTACCTCCTAATTATCTGTCTTAATATCTCCCTTTTTCAAAACCCTTTGTTTACAATTATCTTCGATGAATGAGTAAAGTTAAGACGGCCTATTTCTGTAGTAATTGTGGTTATGAAAGCACTAAATGGGTAGGCAAGTGTCCTTCGTGTAACTCATGGAATACCTTTGTAGAAGAGGTTATAACTAAGGGAGTAGAAAAAAATGATAACAGTTGGAAAGACTACAACGCAGATAAACGTACGTCAAAAACAATCTTATTAAACGAAGTAAGTGCTACCGAGGAAGATCGAATTCTAACTACAGACGGCGAGCTAAATCGCGTACTGGGTGGAGGTATCGTTGCTGGAAGTATTGTGTTGGTTGCTGGTGAGCCTGGTATCGGTAAAAGCACGTTGTTTTTACAGGTAGGATTGCATCTTGATGGAGTAAGTACTCTCTATATTAGCGGTGAAGAAAGTGAGCAGCAGATAAAGATGCGTGCTGATAGGTTGAAAGCTTCTAACCAGGATTTTTATTTATTGACTGAAACTGCGACTGACGTGCTTTTCAAGGAGATAAAGAAACTACGGCCACAACTGGTTATCGTAGATTCTATTCAAACACTGCATTCAAATTTTATAGAGTCTTCTCCAGGCAGTGTGTCTCAAATAAGAGAATGTGCAGCCGAGTTTCAAAGGTTCGCGAAAGAAACAAATACGCCGGTGTTCTTAATTGGTCACATTACAAAAGACGGAACCATTGCAGGACCGAAAATACTTGAGCATATGGTTGATACTGTTCTTCAATTCGAAGGAGATCGTCATTATGCATACCGCATCTTGCGTACTATCAAAAATAGGTTTGGTAGTACAGCTGAGTTAGGAATTTACGAAATGACAGGAGAGGGGATGCGAAGCGTTACTAATCCTTCCGAAATTTTGATTACACAAAAGGAAGAACAATTAAGCGGAAGTGCAATCGCTGCAACCTTGGAAGGTATGCGTCCATTATTGATAGAGGTGCAAGCGCTCGTTACCCAAAGCGTATATGGAACCCCTCAAAGAACTGTCAGTGGGTTTGACCTGCGACGATTGCAGCTATTACTAGCCGTGCTTGAAAAAAGGGGCGGCTTTCATTTTGGGGTAAAAGACGTTTTTGTAAATATTGCCGGCGGTTTAAAAGTGGAAGATCCATCTATCGATTTATCTGTTATTTGCGCGTTGCTCAGCAGTTTTGAAGATATTCCTCTACCGCAAAAAATTTGCTTTGCTGGTGAAGTAGGCTTGAATGGAGAAATACGGGCGGTTAACAGGATTGAACAAAGAATAGCCGAAGCAGAGAAACTGGGGTTTGAAAAGATAATTGTATCTAAATACAATAAGAAGGGGTTCGATAAACAAAAAACAGGCATCCAAATAGTACCGGTCGGACAAGTGCAGGAGGTTTACCAATTATTATTCTAATATTGGAATTCTGACAAGACGCTTCATTTCTTAATCCTGTAAAAACAATTGCTTATATTGTTATAACATCTTCACGTCATGTCAACCGTCAGTTCTGCTGTTACGGATTTTATCCACCTCTTCTATCCACATGTTTGTGCCGGATGCAGTTCTGACATCATTACTATAAACCAAGAGCTTTGTTTGCGTTGTGTCTCTCAACTTCCATCTACGAATTTCTTTGAGCAACGGGGTAATCCAGTTGAGAAAAATTTTTACGGCAGACTAAACATAGTCAATGCCGCTTCTGGTTATTTTTTTACGAAATATTCTTTGATAGAAGCTTTAGTGTATGAGTTGAAATACAAAGGAAATAAGGCCGTTGGACTCGAAATGGGCAAAAGGCTTGGAACGCTATTGCTTAGCAGTCCATACGATGAAGTTGACTTGATCGTACCACTTCCACTAAATGCGCGGCGGCTAAAGAAAAGAGGTTACAACCAGGCGACAATTTTGGCGGAAGGGATAGCGACTGTTTGGGATAAGCCTGTAGTGACAGACGCTGTTATAAGAAATGTAAACACAGAAACACAAACTCACAAAGGACGAGTTACGCGCTGGGAGAATATGGACGGAGTGTTTGCAGTGGCAAAACCTTCCCTGCTGCAAGACAAACATATTTTGCTGGTAGACGATGTAGTTACAACAGGTGCATCGCTTGAAGCATGTGGCGCAGAAATATTAAAGGTTCCTGGTACCAAGCTCAGCATAGCAACTTTGGCTTATACCATTTAAAGCTTTTAATTTACTTTTGAAAGGATGAAACACCTGGTCAACGCTGTTGTAATTCTTTCATGTATTTCTATTGTGCTCTCCTGTCGTAAGACTTCTTTTATCAATAGCCCTGACGCATCGGTTAGCTTTTCGTCTGACACCTTACATTTTGATACCGTATTCACTACTACCGGTTCTGTTACTCAATCAGTAAAAATTTTTAACCTGAATGATCAAAAGCTTCGGATATCTAACCTAAGAATATCGGGAGGAAGCACTTCTGCCTTCAAATTGAACGTGGATGGCACACCCGGCGAAAACTTCAATGACATAGAACTACAACCTAATGATAGTATTTACGTTTTCGTTTCAGCAACCATTAATCCAAATAGTGCAAGTCTTCCCTTTATAGTCAGCGATAGTATACTGGTTAATTATAACGGCAATAAGCGTTTTATCCAACTGCAGGCTTTTGGTCAAAATGCTAATTTTTACCGAAATAGGCGAATAACAAAAGACTCTACCTGGAAAAGCGATCTCCCTTTCGTTATTCTTGGTGGCGTAACTATCGACAGCAATGTTACCTTGACTATACAAAAAGGTTGTAAAATTTATTCGCATGCAGACGCGCCCTTTATTGTTAATGGCAGCCTTAAGGTTAACGGTGAAGTTGGTGCAAATGCGAGAGTAACTTTCGATGGAGATCGTTTAGACCCTACTTATCGTGATCTTCCTGCCGGGTGGCCTGGTATCTTTTTCTCCGAGTCAAGTACTAATAATGTGCTTAACTATGCCGTAATAAGAAATGCTTACCAGGGAATAATTTCAATACTTGGTATTAGCACGGTTCCTAAAATAATTTTGAACCAATGTATTATAGATAATGTGTACGATGCTGGCATCGTGAGTGTAGCAAGCAGTATTAAAGCAACCAATTGTTTAATCAGCAACTGCGGAAATAATATATCGATAGCAGGAGGCGGCCTTTATTCTTTCACTCACTGTACAGTCGCCACTTATAGTAACCTTTTTATTGCGCATAAAAACCCCGTGCTCTATGTTAGCAATGGTTATCAAAACCAGCTCGGGCCGATACTTGATGCCCGATTTACTAATTGTATTTTTTACGGTGAAGGAGGAATTGTTGAAAATGAGGTTGTAATTGACAAAAAGGGTACACCATCAGCAAGCGAGTTTAAAGTTGTATTTGAAAATGTGATCTATAACAACAAGGTCACGGACGCTGACTCGTATTTCGTAAAGGGTATTAAGAACGCACCGCCGCTATTTGACAGCATTGATGTTGGCAGAAGGACGTTCAACTTTCACCTTCGCCAAAACTCACCAGCAGTTAATGCCGGCATAACATCAACAGGAGTATTAACTGACCTCGACGGAAAACTAAGAGATTCTAAACCAGATATCGGGTGCTTTGAATATTAACTAAAGCCTTTCACCTAATTAAACTTTATTGCACATTATTTGTTCTAACCTCATAAATCTCTACAATGAAAAATTTTCTTCTGGTTGTTGTCTTATTAGTAGTATGTGTTGCTGCCATCCCAAAAGCAAAGAAATTAAAGCCCAAAGCTTATCCAAAAACCATACATGCGTTTAAGGTTCCTTCTATTGAAGGTGGTACTATTGATTTCAAAAAATACAAGGGCAAAAAAATTCTTGTTGTTAACACTGCCAGCAAATGCGGTTATACTCCACAGTATGAAGGTCTCGAGAAACTGTACAAGGAGCATAAAGACAAATTAGTGGTTGTAGGATTTCCTGCCAATAATTTTGGTGGTCAGGAACCTGGATCAGATGAAGAAATTCAGCAATTTTGTAAGGCTAGGTTTGGTGTTACCTTTCCTTTAGCTAGCAAGGTCGAGGTTGTTGGTGACAATACACATCCTTTGTTTAAATGGTTAACTTCTAAAGAAGAAAACGGTGTATTAGATGCAAAAGTGAAATGGAACTTCACAAAATTCCTTTTAGACGAAAACGGAAAACTGCTTGCAACGTTTGAAAGTAAAGTCACCCCAGAATCGGAAGAAATTTTAAAGTATTTAAAATAAATAGTAAAAGCCTCGAAAGAGGCTTTTTTTATGCTTTCAACCTTTTTCTGCCCGTTTTTGCTTTGTTTGAAAAGGTACAGGTAGTGGTTGTTGCTATCAGTAGTTCCCTGAGAAACAGTGGTTGCGACGCTCCGTTTATCTTTATAACAATGTGCAACCGCACTTCAAATCGCCAAAGGCTTTTATGCATTGCACCTATTGTCAGATTTCCCCTTTTTTTAAATACTACCTGGAATTCTTCAAACCATGGTATTTGCTCCGGCTGTTGAAATTTTCCAATTAATAATAAGTCTGCAACTGATAACTTCGCCGCTATGCTTTTTAAGGACGTCATCGGACAAGAGAATGTGAAGCGCCACCTTGCAGAAATGGTTCATACAAATCGGCTGAGCCATGCGTTGTTATTTTTAGGAAAGCAAGGAAGCGGAGCGTTACCACTAGCACTGGCTTTTGCGCAATACGTTGTTTGCGAAAAAGTAAACGGCAAAGCAGGTGCAGCTCAACCAGGACCTTCATTATTTGGTTTTGATGAACCTATCGAGAAAACGAAAGTTTTGTTATTCGACGCCTGCGGTGAGTGTTCCGCCTGCAACAAAGCAAGGCAAATGGTTCACCCTGATATTCATTTCTCCTACCCGGTCATCTCGAAAAAAGGTGGCGACAAACCTAAATCGACAGACTTTATAACAGAATGGAGGGAGTTTGCGAGGCAAAGCCCATATGGAAATGCGTACGAGTGGCTACAATTTATAGGTGCCGAAAATAAACAGGGAAACATTACTGCAGAAGAGTGCAACGACATTATTCGACAACTGAGCCTTAAAAGCTTTGAAAGCGAATACAAAATTTTGCTGATGTGGTTGCCAGAGTACCTGGGCAAAGAGGGTAATAAGCTTTTAAAACTCATTGAGGAGCCGCCCGCAAATACACTTTTTATACTCGTTGCAGAAAGTGAAGAGCAAATTTTGCAAACCATTTTGTCAAGAACGCAGTTGGTGAAAGTTCCGCTTTTGGAAGATTTTGAAGTGGAACAAGCGCTGATGGAAAGAAACCAGGTTTCGCAGGACCAGGCCAGATTGTTGGCAGGCATCGCGCAGGGAAATTACCACGAAGCCCTGCAGCTTTTGCAACATTCTGAGGAAGACTGGCTCAGCTTACTGAGAGAATGGATGAACGCGACCCTAAAGGAAAACCCCGTCGCGCAGGTAAAATGGGTTGATGAGGTTTCAAAACTGGGACGCGAAAAGCAAAAACAATTTTTGCGGTATTATAACCACCTGCTTGAACAATGTGTCCGCTTAAGAATTTTAGGTCCGGCAAATCTTTCACTGTCAGAGAATGAAAAGGACTTCGCTCAACGGTTAAACAAAATCACCAGTGTAAGCCAGCAGCAGGCCATTATAACGGAATTGGATAATGCTTCGTATTTCATTGAAAGAAACGCGAACGGCAAAATGCTTTTCCATGCCCTCACTATAAAGATGTTGCATATTATACGAGACAAAGTGTTGGTAAGCGCGGCATAACCCACGGCTACTATTAAACGTCCATAAACCTGGGCGGCAACTGTATACGTTAAGAATAACCTTGATTATCAATACTGTTGTAACCTTTATGACTTTTTATTCTTTTTAATTCATTATTTTTGAATCGGAGATGCCATATAGAATAATTAAAAATTATGTGTGGCGGAAGTTGAGAGAATATGTGAGCGGGCATTTGCGATGAAGGAAATGGGTTAATTTTTAAATTTTTCGGTTTTATAAAGTGTTTTTTCGTCCAGGGTTTTTCTTTCTGCCTAGATAGAATATCGAAAGGAGACCAGTTTTGCGCATAGCGTAAAAGCGGACATAACCTACTTCAGTACAAGTGTGCGACGCAACAATAGCTGCATAGATGTTTTATGCTGGCTACAACATTCTCTCTCTTTAATCTCATTATTATTTATTAATCTTTTTACGTATTAGAGATATGGGATGTGATAGTTGTGGAACGGCAAAAGGTGGAAAGCCGGGCGGTTGTAAAAGCAACGGCGGGTGCAGCACAGGTGGCTGTAATAGGATGAATGTACATGATTGGTTAATGAACCTGCCTTTTAGTGACCCGGAAAGTACCTGCAAAATTGTTGAAATCAGTTTTAACCAGGGTAGCCGAAAAGAGTTTTATAGAAATGCAACTTTGCAATATTTTGAGAAAGGTGAGATGGTAACTGTGGAAGGTGTAAGTGGGTTCGATGTGGGAGAAGTAAGCCTGAGTGGTGAACTGGTGAGAATACAAATGAAGAAAAAGGGTGTCGATGAGTTTAGCCCCGAAATAAAAAAGATCCTACGTAGAAGTACAGAAACGGACCTAGCGAAGTGGGAAGACAACAAAGCCCGCGAGAAGGAAGCCTTGGTTCGTAGCCGGGCAATGGCAAGGACGCTTAACCTTGATATGAAAGTCGCTGAAGTTGAAATACAAGCTGACGGTAAAAAAGCCACTTTCTACTACACTGCAGACGACAGGGTTGACTTTAGAGAATTGATTCGTTTGTATGCAGGAGAGTTCAAAGTAAAAGTTGAAATGCGCCAAATTGGTGCCCGCCAGGAAGCTGGAAAGGTGGGGGGTATCTCCAGCTGCGGCCGCGAATTGTGTTGTTCTACCTGGCTAACGGATTTCAAGAGTGTAAATACTACAGCCGCCCGGTATCAAAATTTATCCATTAATCAAACCAAACTCAGTGGCCAGTGTGGCCGGCTGAAGTGCTGTTTGAATTATGAGTTGGACACTTATCTCGACGCTTTGCAGCATTTTCCGGATAATGCGGATGTAATACATATAACCCGGGCGCCCGCATACCTGGTAAAAAAGGACATTTTCAAGAATTTGATGTGGTACACTTTGCCGGATAGTAATAAGCATTATCCGTTGACAATAACCAGGGTGAAAGAAATTCAGAAAATGAATGCGCAGGGATTGAAACCCGATGAACTTGAGCCGGTTGAAATTGTGAGTTCGAAGCCTAAGGAAGTAGAACCTGAGTTTGTTGATGTGGTTGGCCAGATAAGTCTTCGTAGCCTGGAAAGAAATAGTCGCCGCAGAAAGGATAAAGAACAAGGCCGTGACGGGAGAGGAAATGACAGGCAAGGACCTGGAAGATCTAATGAAGGTCAGCAACAAGGGAACGGGCCACAGAACCAACAGCGACCCCCACAACACAACGCCCAAAGAAATCAACCTTCTCAACAAGGAGGACCACAAAGACCGGGACAAAACCCGAACCAGCAAAGAAATGCAGGCAAACCTGCGGGAGGGCCTCCTCAAGAGAAACCCCAACAACAGCAAAGAGGTCCGAACCAGCAGCCAGGACAGCAGCAAAACCGGCCACCGCAACAGCAGAGGCCGCAAAGACCGCCGCAGCAAAAACAAGGGGAGCAACAACAGCAACAGAGACAAGCTCAACCACCAAGACCACAACAACAGAGGCCGCCTCAAAAAGGACCAACGCCACCTCCACAACCTGATAAATAAAAGAGAAAGCCCGGCACTTGCCGGGCTTTCTCTTTTATTTATTCTTCAAGCAATTCTACTTTTCGGTTTCTTTTATGTATTTCTTAATCGTAGAATAATTTACCAGCCATAAAACAATCAGTATAACGGCTGCGGTTACAACCGTGTACCAGGACACCCAGGAGCTGACGTTCATATTTTGTTTTGCCAAAAAAGCTTGTAAAACATATTGAAGGATTGTTATTACCGCCAGGCAAACTAGTGTAATGATGACGTTAGCTGGTAGAAATTGCTTCATAAGAAAACGCTGCAATTGTTTCGGCGAAGCGCCAATGGTTACTAATAAATTTATTTCGTTCTTAGTTGAGGCAATGGTCAGTTGAATAAACAACGAAAACACCAGCAACGCGAACAATAGCATGGCCGCTCCTGTAAGCCACGAAGCATTTACGACCGTATTTACAATTCTTCGATATTGGCTAAACCTTGTTTTATCGGCATCAGTAACCAGCTCATTATCTTTTAAAAATTTTGCTAGTTCCGGGTTTCCCGGGTCGCTGGTCCTTATAACTACTCTCGAAGGTCGGGCATCCCCCTGTGTTCCAAATTGTTTGTTAGCCATCGCTAGAAAGTTCTGAGGAACTAACACGGATGAAATGCGATCACTAAAGCCGACCACTTTTCCAGTAAATCTTATGGGTTGACCTTGATAGGTAACGTTCAAAACAATAGGAAGGGCCATCACCATGCTTTGGGTCAATTGCATGAGGTTTTGGGATGGAGCGAAACCGAAATTGTATAGATCGAGAAATTGGTTGGGGATGATAAGAGGTATTGTAGTTGAACCGGGTTCCCACTTCCAGTCATCGCTTTTTACGTCGATGAATTCATCGGGCACACTTTCAAAAAACATATCTGTATAAAAAGGAAACCGGTCGCTTGGGCTTTGAGCAGAAACCTTAAAGCGGCTTGCTGTAAGTAAGCCTACTTTTTCAATAAAAGGTTGCCTTTTTAGCTTTTCAACTTCTTCTGTGCTTAATACATTTTCACGTTTATTGCCGTTAATTACTTTGGCAACTACTAAAAAGTTAGCAATGCTGTCCTGGTTACTTTTTCCATACAACAGCTCGTTGTAGTTTACCTGTATTTGTACGGCCGATAAAATGAGTAGCATTGCAATCGTCAGCCCTATCCCTGCCATGATAAACCGGCTCCTTCCAACACCGGTTCGTATAATTTTCTTTAGTAGTTGATCTAGCATTTCCAGTCTCTAAGTTATAAGCTGTACACGTGTGTATAAGGAAAAAGTGAGTCTTCATCAAGGTCGGTAAGTACAAAACCTGCTTTTCTTTTTTTGCACTCTGTTGCTATAAGGTCTGCTGCTTTGTGTGTGTTTGCATTATCTAAATGACTAAAAGGCTCATCCATTATTAGCCATTCAAATGGTTGAACCAGGGCCCGAATTATAGCTATTCGTTGTTGCTCACCATAGCTGCATACGCCTGCTCTCTGTTCTAAAATATGACTGATACCTAACAACCCTGCCATGTCATCAATGGTTGCTGCTTCATAAAACGGTTTTTGCAAAACCCTGTTTAGCTCTATGTTTTCCCGTGCAGTCAGGTTTTCAAATAGCCTCAGGTCCTGGAATATTACACTTACATTTTGCTGCCTCAGCTTTGCAAGATCATCCCCTGTAATGCTTTTTAAATCCCGGTTATCCCACTTTACCGAGCCTTCATAATCGTGTCGCACCTTGTACAAAATGTTCATCAGCGTCGTCTTGCCCGTTCCGCTTGGAGCAACTATCTTAATCCAATCCCCTGCACGAAAAGCAATGCCTGTGTTCCAGATATTAGATGGTCGCTGGCTAAACTTTTCTTTTAATGGTATTGGAACTAGTTGCTGTAATTGTATCTCCATTTATGTGTGCAGGGTTTAACTATTAAAATCATGAACGAATGTAGCATGAAGCTTTGTTGCTATGAAAAGATGCCGTACAAGAGAGTGACACAACCGGAGCTGCACGATTATTAACTGCTGGTACTTTGAAGCTTTTAAGCAAGTATTTAGAGTTTTATTAAAAGTAGCAACACAAACGCAAGAAAAAAGGTTGCTTTGTTATTAGCAACCTTTTTACAATAATTATAAGATTAGTTTACTTTCTTTTCGGAGCTCGCGCATCTGATGGCGCCAATTCTGTAGCCGTGTCTATACGAACATCAGCTCCGTTTATTTCACGGCCGGTGCCTGGAGCAACAGTATCTATTTGAACATCGTTATTGTCTACCATTCCCGGCGTTGTTTTTACGTATTTACTTGCCGTTTCAAAAAAGCTCAATAAAGACGTAAGGCTGTTTTCCTTTTCATTTTTGAACCTGAGCTCGCCATACCCTTCTATATACTTGCCATTGAAATTATCGGTATACATTTCAAGGTCTTTAAAAGTCTCACGAGCTTTGGGAAGTACATTATTTCCCTGCGCATTTGGCGAAGTGTTTATTCCATTTAAAATACTTTCGATGTTTATATAAGCGACACCCGACTTACTCTTAAAGTCACTCATCACGTTTGCATTTATATTCGCTTTCTTCGACTTTGCCTTGTATTGATTTAATACATTTTCGTCAGAAGCTATAAAAAGGTTTTTATCGTCTACTATCAATTGAAAGCCCGTCTGTTGCATGTTAGGTGTAAGCCTGTATTGATTATTGGTCTTTACCAGCATCTGCATTTCCACCAATTTGTCCATCAACCTATTCATCTGCACTTTATCGCCGACGGGTATATTCACAATCATTTTTAGGTTAGGCAATTGTCCACCTCTCATTCCCGCATTTGGGTCTGAAGCAGGCTTCGCGGCCAGGTCTGAAACCACTACAGCAAAATCGCCCTTGATGGCTCGCAGTGCTTCCTTTAAAGTATAATTGCTACCCATCATTTTTGTAAGGTATGAATCTACCATTCCACCTACTTCAAGGTATTTAACCAGTTCGTTAATGAAGTCGGGATTGAACGAAAAGAGGGCAAAGGCATTCACGTTGTCTGAAGGATAATTTTCTACCAGCGTAAGGTCAGCAGTTGGACCGGAATATTTTTTAAGAATGTCTTTGAGGGCAGAACTATAGTATGACCTAGAAGTCATCGTTATTTTACCATCTTCGAAATTTACTTTCGCTGCGGTAAAGCTGCTCGAAAAGAGCTCCCTTACTTTAGGCAATGGAATAGGAAAATTCTCTACCGAAGAGCTCGAGTTTACCCACATGCTTGCGTCAGATTTTTCCTGCATCAAATCTCTAAACTCAGGAATGGAAGCAACAGATTGATCTTCTTTGAGGTTGAAAGCGCTGGCAAGTTCAAGCTTCATATCGTTTGTTGCATTGGGAGAAGATCCGAGGTTGTATGAACCTGTCGTGCTATCGTATTGCATATTGCCGGGCGAGAACGATTTCTGGTAAGACATCATGATGACCACGTCGGTACCCCACGCTACCATGTTGTCACCATGTATTGTTGCATAACTATACTCTTTCTCCTTCCGTACCTCGCTTGTTGGATCTTTCTTTTTTATATAAGCTTCGAGTTTGCCTGCATCTTTCAGGCCGCCAACAACCGACGTAACAATAGTGCCGGGACTTGACCCCATTCCGCCACCTTTGTTTACTACAGCTACGTAAAAATTTTCATCCAGGTCAACGCCTGAGTTTTTAATATCCTCCCACTCCTGCTTGCCTTTATTAATTGCGGTGTCGCTACCGCTTATCGATCTTATAATATTTTCAATGGTCGCCTGGTTCTTCATCAGCTTGGTCTGCAAAGACTTTGTGTTGATGGTGGCAACAAAGACAGCGTTTTTAGGAATATACTTTGTTTGTTTCGGGACAGATTTTTTACAAGAAGTAATAAGCGCAGCTGAAAGTAGTAACAGCAGGCACAAGCGAATAGGTTTCATAAGCGGGGAGGTAGTTTTAGTGTGACGAAGATAATCGGTTGAAAAGGATTTAGGAAGTTTTGAGAATTATTAATGATAGGCGGAAAATGTGTCAAAAAGCTTTATTCTAATTAGGCCTTAATCTCGCTAGTTCTAGCGCAACAATTGCTGCAAGACGCGTTATGGACATTTGACAACTTACGAATGCAGTCGATCAAACTTTGATCAAAACAAATAGGTCGGTTCAACATTTCTTAATGCCGGTAATTGGCTACATTTATTAAGAAATTCTCTCTTTATATAATCATCTTAATAACGATCAGCATGTCATCCAGACGTTCATTCATTAAAGCCGGCTCTCTTCTTACAGCAGGAGCTTTTGTAAAGTATCCTTTCTTCGACAAAAAAACTAATTATATAGGGTTGCAGCTATACACTGTTCGAGATGCAATGCAGAAAGATCCCAAGGGCACGCTTGCTAAAGTTGCTTCGATTGGCTATAACTCTCTGGAAGGAGCAACGTACACAGGAACTCAAAATTTCTATGGGATGCAACCGGCGGAGTTTGCAAAAGTATTGAAGCAAAACGGGCTGATTATGCCCAGCAGTCACTATCGTCTCGGCGAAGAAAAAGTGAATGGACAAATTCAAAAAGGTACGATGATGTCTGAGTGGGACAAAGCCGTAGACGATGCTTCGAAAGTTGGTATCAAATACATGGTTTGTGCTTACCTGTCTGAAGCAGAGCGTGGAGGAATAGATCATTATAAAGTAGTAGCAGACGCGCTGAACAAGGCTGGAGAACGTTGCAAAAAATCGGGCATACAGCTTTGCTACCATAACCACGATTTCGAATTTATGCAGCAAGGCTCAACCCTTCCGTATGACATTCTTTTGAATACGGATAAAAACCTGGTTAAGATGGAAATGGATTTGTATTGGGTGAGCAAGGCAGGCAAAGATCCTGTTGAGCTGATCAACCAACATCCTGGCAGGTTCCCTTTGTTCCATGTAAAAGACATGGATAAAACGCCGGCTAAAGCTTTTACTGAAGTAGGCAACGGCTCGATTGATTTTAAGCGGATTTTTAAACAAGCGAATAAAGCAGGAATGAAATACTTTTTTGTTGAACAGGATATGACCCCCGGAAATCCTTTCGACAGCATAACAAAGAGTATTACTTACATCAAAAGAAATCTTGTGTAGCTGTATCTTTTTTCGATCTGTACCGCATCATCTATTCCTCGGTAATATGAGAAATTGGTGGTGCGGTTCAATCTGCAACTATAGGTACAAGTGAGTGACACAACAATGTCGATTGTTGGTTTGCCGCCGATTTCCCAAAGATTATTCTAATCCAAAAAAAGCTTCTTAAAACATTCGAAGCTCTACCCTCTTATATAAGATCTTTAAGTATGAAACTTAGTTCGTTTAAAACTGCTTTTTTATCGATCGGATTGTTGCTTTCCTGCATCGCTGTTTCTGCACAACAAACAATAGGAATTTTTGAAGGCCAGGCAGATATTGGAGCAAAGGTAACTCCGGGATCAGGGCTTTATATTCCTCAGAGCGATCAGTATGTTATTTCGGGTTCCGGCTATAATATCTGGTTTGACCACGATGAGTTTCACTATGTATACAAAAAAATGAAGGGAGATTTTTTGCTGTACACCCGGGCAGAGCTTGTAGGTTTCCAGGGAGTAGACCCGCACAGAAAAGTAGGATGGATGGTACGCAAAAGTCTTGACGGAAAGTCTGCACAAATAAATGCAGTTACTCATGGTGATGGACTTACGTCACTACAATACCGGCCGAAAGATGGCGTAAATACTGAAGAAAAAAAGTCTGCGCTTACCCATGCAAATATTATCCAACTCGAACGAAAAGGCAAGACTTACACAATGCGGGTAGCAAAATTTGGTGAACCTTTTGTAACCGAAGAAGTTGCTGACCTGGACCTTGGGGATGAAGTGTACGTCGGTCTGTTCGTGGGTTCGCACAATGCTGATGTGGTTGAAACGGGCGTTTTTAAAGATGTGCAAGTATCAGTACCAGCGCGTGAAGGTTTGGTTCCTTATCGCGAGTACCTGGGGAGTAGCCTTGAAATTTTAAACGTTGCATCAGGCGACAGGGAAACCATTTATACTTCGCCCAAATCTCTTCAGGCTCCAAACTGGACGCCTGATAATAAAAGCCTTATTTATAACAGCGAAGGGCTGATGTATAACTTCAATTTGGCCACACGGCAACCATCTGTAATACCTACAGGAGATGTGAAAAATAATAACAATGATCACGTACTTTCTTTTGACGGAAAGATGCTCCTATTAAGTAGCGGTGTGGCAGCTTTGGGTGGTTCTATTGTGTATACAGTTCCGGTTACAGGCGGTGCACCAAAACAGATAACACCAAAGGGTCCATCGTACGGCCATGGCTGGTCGCCCGATGCACAAAGTATTGTCTTCACCGGTCAGCGAAATAATGAGTTCGATATTTACAAAGTGCCATCGAAAGGTGGAGCGGAAGTGCAACTAACTACAGCCAAAGGATTAGATGACGGGCCGGAATATACGCCTGACGGAAAATACATCTATTTTAATTCAAACCGTACCGGCACGATGCAAATTTGGCGTATGAATGCCGACGGCAGCAACCAGGAAGCTGTAACGACCGGGGAGTTTCATGACTGGTTTCCACATATTTCGCCGGACGGTAAATGGATTGCCTTTATATCTTTCCTGAAAGATGAAGTTCGTGCCGACGATCATCCTTTTTACAAACATGTTTACATTCGGCTGATGCCTATTACAGGAGGTAAGCCAAAAGTTATTGCTTATGTGTATGGCGGACAAGGAACGATGAATACGCCTAACTGGTCTCCCGACAGCAAGCGGCTGGCTTTTATTAGTAACACTACAATGAGTAAGTAGAACAGGGCGTGAATTACTCCGTTGTAATATTCATGTAGAAAGAGTGAATATCGGGCGACGGAATACTAATTGCAAAAAATCAAACAGAAAAAATTATTGCTATGAAGGGCAAAGAATTGGAAAGCGCGGTTAGAAGAATCATAGATGAAGCGGAGAAACTAATTCCATTTTATATGGAAAATGAAGAAGACAGAAGGATAGCAAATGGAAACGTGTCAGTCTGTATTATAGACGACGAGGGAGTAATCTATGGACGAATGTTTGGCACCAATAAAATCAGGGCGAGAGAGTCTTACGGAGTTGCCTGGACCAAAGCAAGCCAGGTTCACATCACACGGTTAAAAACAGGAGAGTTTGAAAAGCTCGCTTTCAATAATGAAATTGACGAAGAAAAATTTGGTATCGAAAGACCGGACTGGATAGGGTGGGAAGGCGGCCAGCTAATTACCCTAAAAGACGGAACTGAACTCGCCGTTGGCTTTAGCGGTTTCAGAGGAGTAATCGACCTTGAAATTGTTGTTAGAGCATTGGCGGCAGTAGAGATTTCGTAACTGTTCAACTCGCAAGCTTAGAAGCTTTTTTAGACTGATTCTTACTCCGGCTTATATTTCCCCGGATGAAGAATATTGTTGTCTTCCAGCCAGTCGGCCACTCTTTGAGACCACGTTTTCAATGAGTTTAATTTTGAACGTTGGCCCATATTAAACCCGTGACTGCCTTGCGCATACAAGTGTGCTTCAACAGGCACTTTTGCTTTGCGATATCTGTCAATCAATTTCACCACTGGTTCAGCACAACAAGGATCGTTGTTGGCAGCAAGCAAAAAAGTTGGGGGAGCATCGTTGCCTACAGAGTCTGGAATACCTAGCGGACCGGGATAAATAAGCATTTGAAAGTTTGGTTTACCGTTTAACCTGTCTATAGGATCTGCTGCTTTTAAATCACCGCTTCCTGAAGCATAGGCCACAGCGGCTACGGTTTCACCTCCTGCAGAAAACCCAAGCATTCCTACCCGTGCAGTGTCAATATTCCAATCTTTTGCATGACTTCTTACCAACCGCAGTGCGCGATGCGCATCCTGCTCTAAATGCTTATCCAACGAATATGGAGAATTCTCTTCTCGGGCAAGACGATACTTAAGCACAATAGCCGTCACGCCGATACTGTTTAAAAACAAAGCAGGTTCTACACCCTCTGCATTGTACACCAGCAACCGGTGACCTCCGCCAGGACAGACTACAACAGCTGCGCCGGTCGCCTTTTCTTTCGGCGCGAGATAGACAGCAATCGAAGGGTTATGAATATTCTTAACCCAATACTCTTTAGCTTCTTCCGGCTCGTTTTTCCTGCTTTCAAAACCGGGCGCCCCGTTTTGCCACAGAGGAAGTACAAGAGGTTTTGTTTGACTTCTTCCGGTAAAGGGTAAAAGAAACGTGGCTAGTAAAGCAGCCAGGGGAAACTGGGTATATGATTTAGACATACTGTGGTTTTAGAAATTGAAAAAGGTGAGCCATAGCTCACCTTTTTATCCTGTCATAAAAACTTATAGATCTGAAAACTCTGTTGGTCTTAGAAAGATAATGTCGCTGTGAGAAACGTTGTGTTGATACTCAGGAAGAGCCGATAAAGTCTTCCACGCCGGATCAGCGCTAAAGGCTTTCCAATGTTCGTTTCTTGATTCCATGTTTTCAAAAGAAGTCATATACATCAGGTTCGGCATTTTTGAGCCAAAGAGAACTTCACTATAAAAAACGGCATTAAAGCCGAGACGTGAAAACAAGGCAATTTCTCCACCCTCGTTAAACATTTTCACCTTGTTTCTAAAGAACTTTTCCGTTGGTCCTTCATAGCTTCTCAATTCGTACACGCGCTGATTTTTAGGAGCAGTAAGCTTTGATGGTGCAAGGGCTTCCATCAATGGAAAAGCTTTTAGCAGGATGGTTTCAAATCGGGTATAAGCCGGTTTGTTATAGGCAGCGTTCACATATCCTACGTCACCCGTTACCGTCGGTTCAATTGAGTTGGAAGAAAAGCTTTCCCATTCTTTTAAAGATTTAAATGGGATAAATACATAAGTCCTTTTATCTGCCGCGGTATCATTGGCTAGGGCTTTAAAAACACCAACATTGTTCAACTTAGAAGAATGCAAAAAAGGGAGATATCTATACTGAAGGAAGCTGTCAATTGAAGCCTCTTGCAATGCATCTTTATAATGATAGACCCTTAAAATAAAATACCCTGCGTTTTTCGAAGTCGGTGATGCAACTGCCTTCTCAACATTTATAAGTTGCGAAAGGATTAATAGTATAAAAAAATAAAGTAGTTTCCTCATTCGGCTAGTTATTTATAAAATTGATAATTGCTTAAAAAACATTCAAACCTTCCGCTATGTACCCTTAGATTTTTAATCTTTTCATATAATCTGCATCGTCTTTTGCCGCTGCAAGTGGCGTTGTGCCTTCGTATTGTTCCTGCTCGACTATAAAATACTCCATTCCACCTTTTTGAGCAGCTTTTAGTAAAGAAGGATAATCAATATTTCCTTTACCCAAAGTAGTTGTTTCTTTTCCACCGCGGTCTTTTACGTGCCCTAATTTGAAGCGTCTGGGGTATTTCTGAAACCACTCGTTTGGATTTTGGCCGGCGGCAACGATCCAATACATATCCAGCTCATAATCGACAAGGTCTTTGTCGGTGTTCTGCATCATCACATCTTGCGGGTATTGTCCCTCAACTTTCTTGAAAGAATAATCGTGGTTATGATAAGCAAACCGGATCCCTCTTTGTTTACAGATCTGTCCTGCTTTATTAAAGTCTTCAGCCGCCTTTTTAAATAAATCAAGACTTTTCTGCGGTCCAAGATAAGGACACATCAGGTACTTCATTCCGATTGCAGCAGCTTCATCGGCTTTCTTTTCCAGGTTTTGTTTCCAGTTACAATGGCTCGAAACCATTTGCATTCCGAGGTCGTCCATATAACGCTTGAACTCCGTATTAGACATTCCCCAATAAATGCCTTTAGAACCTTCAAAGCCTTCAATTTGCTTATAGCCAAAAGAGGCTACCTGCCTTAAAACTCCTTTCGGATCTTTCGGCAGGTCGTCGCGTAGGCTATACAACTGCAGCCCGAAGGTGTTGTTTTTACCGCTCAACTTCGAGCTGGTACCGCAACCAGCTAGTTGACCGGCTACACCGGTAAGGGCTACCCCGGATGCAAAAGTTCCGGCTATTTTTAGGAAGTCTCTACGTTTATAATCCATGATGTTTGTTTGATTAAATTAATTAGGCCCAGGCTTTATCGCCCTTTTTGTAAGGAATACATGCTTCATATCTTCCCGGTGTTTCAACATATCGCCGGGCTTGCGTGCAGCCAATTTCGGAAGTGAAATATCCAAGAAGCGTAAGCTCCTTCATTAAGCGGAAATAAGGTTTTGGAGATGAAGATTGCCACGTCTTCATGGCTTCGTTTGTCTCATTATCGAGTTTGGTCAAAAGGGCCAGTTTTTGTTGAGAAGTAAGGTCAATAAAATCCTTTCCAAATTCTTTGTTTGCCCGAGCCTGCAAGTCTTTAATGCCGTTTTGAAAAACGACTTGATCTCTTTCTACGTAACAATCATTCACCATTACGTTCATCATCTCGCCTACTTTTGCCGCTTTGGCTCCGGGCGTATTTGTAGCAGGCAAAATGGTTTCACCCACCTCATTAAGAAAATCGATGTCGTGAGGGGAAAAGAGGACTTTCTTACTGCTAACCGGGTTGGTGTTGCAGCCACTTAAAAAAGCACCAGCACCCAACACAGATCCTCCTAACAGCGCGCATATGTGTTGAACAGCTTCTCTTCTGTTCATAATTGAAAGTCGATTTATTGATAAGGTTGTTTTGGAAATACGCTTCCGTGTGTAATCTTCCGGTTTCTAACTTTTTGGCATAAAGTGCCGAAAACAAGTATTTTTTGTAACCAACTTCTGTTCTTCATTCAACATTGTTGTGTCACTCACTTGTACCGTATTATTCTATTCAGCAAACTGTGATAAATGCATAGTTGAAACAAGCCTAAAAAACCAGAAACTAGTAACCGGCAACTAGTAAGTAACCGGCTACCAGCAATTTCTCCCGCTCTTTTTACACCAACTCACCTACTCCAAAACCGTCGCGGTACTTTCTACGAACAAACTGGTTTACGTCGTCGAAGTTGGTCACCTTCATATTCTGGTTATCCCAAAGCAATTTCACATAACGACCAGGATAAGTGAAGCCTGTACCGGTAGTTCTTGGTTTACGAATATCATATCCCCTAATGGCAAGGTTTGCCATACATAAAGCTTCAGTAAGAGGTCCTGCAATCTCAAAAGGAGAGCTTAATTGTGTTTTGCCATAGCCCGCAATACACCCTTCAACCCACTGAGCATAGTGCCCCTCTGCCTGGCCCGGTACACGAGCATATTTTTGTTTTACCTTAACCTGCTCGTTTTTTGATAAAGGCAACAGTCTTGCGTTTGCACCGTAAGTGCTACACATCATTTTGCCTTTGGTGCCAATAAATAATGTACCGTTACCACCGTCGCCAAACATTTCATTGGGTCCTAGTTCTTCAGGTCTTTCAGGTTGAATACCACCATCCATCCAATGAACCACTACCGGTCCCTTTGTTTTGTTTGTCTTAGGGAAGGTCATGGTAACGTGACTTGAAGGCGGAACGCTTTCAGGAAAATACCCTTGTTTAAACTCGTCAACATAAACAGTACCCACGCTAGCCTGAACATCAGAAACATATTGAAGATCTAACACACGGAAAGGGGCCTCTAAAAGATGGCAACCCATATCTCCCAGTGCGCCGGTACCATAGTCCCACCAGCCGCGCCAGTTAAACGGAACAAGTTTTTCAACGTAATCTTTTTGCGGAGCGGTACCTAACCAAAGATCCCAATCTAATGTTTTAGGAACTTCTGCTTTATTCGTTGACCAGGGAATGCCTTGCGGCCACACAGGTCGGTTCGTCCAGGAATAGATGGTATGAACATTTCCAATTATTCCGTCATCATACCATTCCATCATTTGCCGTACGCCATCATTCGACGCGCCCTGGTTTCCCATCTGGGTTACCACCTTATACTTCTTGGCAGCGTTGGTAAGCACACGAGCTTCATACAAATCGTGCGTCAAGGGTTTTTGTACATACACGTGCTTGCCAAGTTGCATAGCACCAAGTGCAGCAACAGCGTGGTTGTGATCTGGAGTGGAAACTGAAACAGCATCAAAGTTTTTTGATTCTTTATCAAGCATCTGACGCCAGTCTTTATACACTTTTGCTTTAGGGAAGTTACCCACTGTTTTTGCAGCTCGCTTTTCGTCTACGTCGCAGAGGTAAGCAATGTCGGCCTTGCCGCTTTTGAAAAAGTTAGCAATATCACTTTCACCTTTTCCACCAACACCTATGCTTGCAATCGTCAGACGGTCGCTTGGCGCAACAAAACCTCTTCCGCCTAGTACATGCCGGGGAACAATCATAAAGCCGGCTACAGCAAGTGCAGTGTTCTTAAGGAAATCTCTCCTTGAATTATCCGGCAGATTTTTGTCTTTCTCGTTCATCATTTTGTAACTCTTTTACAGGTAAACTTTCTGTTTTAAAATCATTTTATTGTATAAAGTAGGAAATGGAACCAGGTTAGGTTAAACCTGCAAAAGCTTTATCTCCTTTTTTGTAATCGATAACTCCCTCAAACTTTCCCGGTACAGGGGTATAACGTAAAGATTCAGTTCTGCCTTTCTCTGAAGTGAAATAACCAAAAATGGCTAACTGCTTCAATTGCTGAAAATAGTGGTTAGGCAACGCCTGCTTTTTGAAGTCATTTGTATTTCTCTCTTGTCCTTGCTTCTCCTTTTGTCCTTGTACATTCACAGCGTCTGCCTGCTTTTTCACATAATCTTTCGTTTCCTTATCTACAGCAATCAGTAATTGCTTGCGCTGTTTAGGTGTAGCTTTCATAAAGCCAACTCCATGCATTTTATCGCAAGCATCATCGAGAATGTTCAATCCTTTATGAAATATTTCCTGGTCCTCTTTGGTGTAACAGTCGTTCACCATCACTGTCATAAACCTTCCTACGCCAGCAGCCTTAGCACCGGCTGTGGTAGTTTGTGGTATGATCGTTTCAGCTATCTCATCTAAATAAGCTATACTTTCTTCTGTAAACGGCACCGGTGCAGAATCAGGGTTTCCTTTACATCCTGACAATAAAAATTCTCCACCAATCATGACCGAGCCAGTAGCGGCTGCGA
The DNA here is from genome assembly GCF_007991655.1 of Segetibacter aerophilus. Taxonomy (GTDB): domain Bacteria; phylum Bacteroidota; class Bacteroidia; order Chitinophagales; family Chitinophagaceae; genus Segetibacter; species Segetibacter aerophilus. Next base: position 32,492 of record NZ_BJYT01000014.1, on the reverse strand, counting down.
CCATTTTTAATAGTTCACGTCTGTTCATGTTGAAAAAGTTTAAAAAATAATTGTCTGAAGTTTACTGCTATCATGCTCTTCGGGCTACAGCGACAAACCAGAATTTAGATATTTCCTTTTTTTAATTCCTTCACTGCGAAATCAGCGGCCCGTGCTGTCATTGCCATATAAGTTAGAGATGGATTTACACAAGATGCGGAAGTCATAAACGATCCGTCTGTTACAAATACATTCTGGCAATCCCATACCTGGTTGTTGCTGTTTAGCACCGAAGTCTTAGGATCTCTACCCATTCTTGCCGTACCCATCTCATGTATACCCCAACCTGGCTCGCAGCCCTGGTCCTGACCTTTTACATTTTTGACACCCGCAACTGTAAGCATTTCAACTGCATCAGCAACCATGTCTTTCCGCATGTTTAGTTCATTCTCTTTGAATTCAACATCAAACTCGAGAACGGGGATGCCCCATTTGTCCTTTGTATCTTTTGAGATGGTAATCTTATTTTCGTGATAAGGCAACATTTCACCAAATCCACCGATTCCCATAGTCCACTTGCCCGGTTCACTCAATGCTTCTTTTAGATCAGCGCCTATACTTAATTCAGCCACTTGTCTTGACCAGTTTTGGCGGCTACCTGATCCCTGGTATCCAAATCCCCGCAGGTAATTTCGTTTTTCATCGCCGGGTAAATTGCGGAAGCGCGGAATGTAAATGCCATTCGGTCTGAACCCTGAATAGTATTTATCGTCAAAGCCTTCCATGTCTCCGCTCGCCCCCAACTTTAGGTGATGGTCCATAACATTGTGCCCCAACTCTCCTGAACTACTTCCTAATCCATCAGGCCAAATGTCAGTGGCAGATCTCATGAGGATTGCTGTAGAGTTAAAAGTAGAAGCACACAGGAAGACAATTTTGCTGTTAAACTCAAGCGCTTCATTAGTCCGTGCATCTAACACTCTTACACCTTTAGCTTTTTTCGTATTCTTATCGTAGATGATATCTGTGACGATCGAAAAAGTACGTAAGGTTAAATTGCCTGTTGCATTAGCAGCAGGTAAAGTAGATGACTGTGTACTGAAGTACCCCCCGAATGGGCATCCGTTGGAGCAGATATTTCTATACTGGCAAGGGGATGGGCGGCCTGGAATTGTCTGTGTAAGATTGGCCGTGCGACCAATGAACATCGTTCTTTTATTATTATAATGCTCCTTTATGCGCGACGCGACAGTCTGCTCCACAATATTCATATCCATTGGAGGGAGGTAATGACCGTCTGGTAAATGTGGCAATCCTTCCTTTGAACCGCTGATGCCTGCAAATTTTTCAGCGTACGTATACCATGGCTCTATGTCTTTATAACGGATAGGCCAATCAACAGCAATCCCGTCTTTTGCATTTGCTTCAAAGTCAAGATCGCTGAGACGATAACTTTGTCTTCCCCACATTAGAGAACGGCCACCGGTATGATAACCGCGAAACCATCCAAAGGGTTTTTTCTCAACGTACGGGCTGTCTTTATCAACTGCCCAAAATGAAAGATTTCGTTCATTTAAGGGGTAATCTCTTTTCAATACAGGGTATTCGTCAATCATTTTCTGCGTCCTTCCACCGCGATGCGGATACTCCCAGGAAGGCTTGTTAGTCTCCGCATAATCTTTCACATGCTCAATGTGGTGGCCACGTTCGAGCATCAAAACCTTGAGGCCTTTTTCGGTAAGCTCTTTTGCAGCCCAGCCTCCACTGATACCAGAGCCTACTACAATAGCGTCGTAAGTGTTGTTTGCCATAGCAATCGTTAATTGTTAGAATTTATAATATAGAAGAGATGTTAAACGGGTTGAAATAAGCGACATAAAATTAAAGGTTATTCACTTCAGACATCACAAATTTTTATTGCCTCTCTCAGGGACGCTATTTTGTCTGATTTAGCCGGAATGAACTCCTGGGCGACGTAGTCGTTAAATCCTGTTTCTTTTATCGCTCTTAGTATAGCCGGGTAATTTAATTCCTGCTGGTCATCAATTTCGTTTCTGCCGGGAACACCGCCTGTATGGTAATGGCCGAAATACTGGTGATTTTCTCTTATAGTTCTTATGACGTCTCCTTCGTCAATTTGCATGTGATAGATATCATACAGTAGCTTAAAGTTTTCCGAATTCAATCTTCTGCAAAGCTCAATCCCCCAAGATGTTTTGTCGCACATATAATCCGGGTGGTCAATCCTGCTGTTCAACAATTCCATGAAAATAACAACACCTTTTTTTTCAGCAATTGATAAAATTTTCTGTAAACCTTCAGCACAATTTCTCAATCCAATTTCATCAGCCATTCCTCTTCGGTTACCGCTAAAGCAAATCAGATTTCTATACCCCGCATCCGCTACAAGGTTTATATGTTCTGTATAGTTTTTTATTAAAGTCGAATGAAATTGTGGATCATTCCATCCCTCAGTTAAACTTATTTCTGCACCGTTACACATGGAAGAGTAAACAGCATATTTCTTTAGCGTTGGCCAATCTTTGGGTCCTACAAGGTCAATAGCAGCAAAGCCGATTTCTTTTACCCTCATACACAGTTCATCTAAAGGGATAAACTCGTAGGTCCAGCGACAAACAGAATGATGTATGTTTCCTCTCAACGTTTTTGTTTTACTGATAGTGTTGATCGTTAAAAGTGAGGTTAGTATTAAGACAATTTGCCTCGTTTTTTGTTTATTGATAAAAGCCCCTCTTATGTTACAGGACTCGTTGCCAAACCTTTTTCTGCTTCACCTTCCGAAATCGGCTTCTTTTTAACTTCCTTAAACAGAAATGCATACATCAGGAATACCACGATAGAAATAAATGCCGGAACGAGCCATATACTTTTCCATAAATGACCTCCGGGAACTGTATATTTTTCGGCCACTAATCCGGCTATCCAAAAACCGATTAGCATACCTACTCCGTACGTTGCAAGGGTAATCATTCCCTGTGCAGACGAACGTATTTTTTCGCCTGCTACATCGTTTGTATATACCTGGCCGGTAACAAAGAAGAAATCATAACAAATCCCATGAAGAATTATCCCTGCGTATAACATCCACATGCCTGATCCTGTATCTCCGTAAGCAAAAAGGAAATACCGTAAAGCCCATGCAATCATCCCTATCAACAACATTTTTTTTACGCCTAACCTTATAAAAAATAACGGCATCAAAAACAGGAAGAGTAACTCAGACATCTGACCGTAGGTCATCTTACCTGCAGCCCCTTCTACTTTTATTTCATTCAGGTAAATGTTTGTTTCCTGGTAATAGAAAGCAAGCGGAATACAAATGAGTAAAGAGGCCAAAAAGAAGATCAGGAAGTTTTTATCTTTCAATAAGCCTATTGCATCAAGGCCAATAATTTCACGAAAAGTTGTTTTAGTACCCGCTTTTGGTGGTGGAGTATTTGGCAGCGTAAAGCTGAATAATCCCATTACTAATGATACGATGGCCGATAAACGGAAGGTGTTGATCAGCGTATTTTTTTGCTCCCACGCTAACCAGGCAATGATAAGACCAGCGACAATCCATCCAACAGTTCCCCATACCCGAATGTTTGCAAAATCTTTTTCAGGATTGTCAATCTGCTTGAATGATACAGCGTTTACCAGCGCCAGTGTTGGCATAAAAAGAATCATGTAAATAAGCAACGCCGGATAAAAAGCCGAGAAGCTACTTATCGTTGAGATATAATACAAAATGGCAGCTCCCAAAAGATGTAAAACGCCCAGTATTTTTTGGGCAGCAAAATAACGGTCAGCAATCAAACCAATAATAAAGGGAGCGATTATGGCTCCCAAAGATTGTGTTCCATAAGCGATACCGACTTGCACATCGGTGATACCGGGAATTGATTTAAGATAAGTGCCCATGGTTACATACCATCCACCCCAAACAAAAAAGTTTAGGAACATCATAAAGGAAAGTCTGAAGCGAATCGCAGAGTTCATTAGGCAGTTGTTTTTAGTGAGAAGTTTTTTGCTAAAACAACATCTGGGTCCACAAACACAGAGCGCGTAAATAACCTATTTGTAGTGATGAAGTTGTAGAAAATAAATGTAGCACTTAAAGAAATAGGTTTTGCTTTTGGCTTAATAATTTTATCATGGCATCTAAAAAGGTTTATATAAGATTCGAGTTAAATTTGAAGTTCCTACTATGGAGCATTTTAGCACATAAAAAGTAGAACCGCTAAAGTGCTTTGTTTATAATGGAGTGTTGACAATGCTTTGGAGGTTTAAGCATTTAGGGAAACCGAACAAAAAAATGTTGAAACCTTGCAGCAACGAGTTATGATAAAATGCCTCCTGATTTTACTTTTATAGCTCTTTATATTTGTAGAAGTCAGAGGTTAAATGGTACGGTTATTTAAGATAGTTGGGGGAAGAAGTGATGATTGGATTTTTTTGACAAGGGATAGAATAGTAAGTAACGAGCTTACAATTTTTAATGTGCTTTTGTTGTGTCACTCACTTGTACTTTTGCACTACTATCAACTTGCTCAGTTCTTATTTTTACAGGCGAATTTTTATAAACAATTCAAGACCAAACGCAACGCTTCAATATGAAAACAATAAAAGGACCTGGTATTTTTCTCGCGCAATTTATGGGTGACAAGCCACCCTTTAATGATCTAAAAAGTATTTGTCACTGGGCAAAAGCTTTAGGCTTTGTCGGAGTACAATTACCTGCATGGGACTCCCGTTGTATCGATTTACAAAAAGCGGCAGAAAGCAAAACATATGCAGACGAACTGAAAGGCCTAATCAATGAGTGCGGGTTAGAAATAACTGAACTATCTACTCACTTGCAAGGGCAGTTAGTAGCAGTAAACCCCGCTTACGATGCTATGTTCGATTCCTTTGCTCCTGAGCAATTTCGCAACAACCCAAAAGCAAGAACAGAGTGGGCCACGCAACAGGTAAAGTTTGCTGCAAAAGCCTCCCAAAATCTTGGCTTAAAAGCTAGCGCTACTTTCAGCGGTGCGCTCCTCTGGCACACTGTATATCCCTGGCCTCAACGACCTGCAGGACTAGTAGAAGCGGGATTTGCAGAATTGGCTAAAAGATGGCTGCCGATACTAGATGCTTATGAAGAAGCAGGTGTGGATCTTTGTTACGAAATACACCCCGGAGAGGATTTGCATGATGGCGAAACCTACGAGATGTTTTTGCAAGAGGTAAACAATCACAAGCGGGCTTGCCTGTTATACGATCCTTCGCACTTTGTTTTACAATGCCTCGATTACCTTACTTATATCGACTATTATCATGAGCGCATAAAAATGTTTCATGTAAAAGACGCAGAGTTTAATCCTACAGGAAAACAGGGCGTTTATGGTGGATACCAAAGTTGGGTGAAGCGCGCAGGAAGGTTCCGCTCGCTCGGAGACGGACAGGTTGATTTTAAAGGCGTCTTTAGTAAACTAACCTCTTATGACTATGACGGCTGGGCAGTAATGGAATGGGAGTGTGCGCTAAAGCATCCTGAAGAAGGAGCCAAAGAAGGTGCAATATTTATAGATAATAATATTATCAGGGTTACCGAAAAAGCATTTGACGATTTCGCAGGTGCTGATAATGAGGACCAACTAAATAAAAGTATTCTAGGACTAGTATAATAATTTAAAATTTTAATTTAAAAGTTTACCATGAAAAAGTTAATCGTAATTCTTTCTTTTAGCTGCGTAGTAATTAGTTGCGGCAGCAATGACAGTAATCCGGCAAAAGAGGACCGTAAAGACGAGGCAAAGGATGTGGCCAAAGAACCAGCTCCGGCAGCAAAAAGTGAAGATTATCAAAAGGGCTTAGAATTAGTAGCAAAAAGCGATTGCTTCACTTGTCACAAAGTAAAAGAAGCTGCGACAGGTCCTGCGTATGAAGCTGTTGCAGCAAAATATGCTCCTGCTTCAGACGAGGTGATCGAAAAACTAGCTAACAAAGTAATTGCCGGTGGTGCTGGTAATTGGGGAACAGTTCCTATGCTCGCTCATCCTCAGTTGTCGAAAGATGATGCAAAGACTATGGTTAAGTATATAATGGCTTTAAAGAAATAAACGATGAAGAGTGCTTTTTTAATCCTATCTGTAATTCTTTTACTTACTCAGGCTTCAGCTCAGAATACGTCAAACAAGATGCAGGACAATACTCTATCAACCCAGGAAAAAAATGAAGGCTGGAAGCTTTTGTTTGATGGCAAGACGACTAGTGGTTGGCATAGTTACGGATATAACGCTGTTGGTAATGCCTGGAACATTTTAGATGGCTGCTTACACTTAGATGTGGCAAATAGAAAGAGTTGGCCGGCAAATGAAAGCAAGGATATTTTAACCAACGACGAGTACGACAACTTTCATTTGAAAGTAGATTGGAAGCTGGCTAAAAAAGGCAACAGCGGCATAATCTTCTACGTGCATGAAGACAAGTCGAAGTATGCTAATACTTATGAGACAGGTCCGGAAATGCAGGTACTTGATAATGCAGGTCATGCCGACGCCAAAATTCCTAAACACCGCGCCGGTGATTTATATGATCTCATCTCTTCGTCAAGTGAACCGGTAAAGCCCGCAGAAGAATGGAACCATGCGGAAATAATGTGTAAGGACGGCAAGCTTGAATTTTTTCTTAATGGCGTGTCGATCGTAACAACAACTATGTGGGACGATAACTGGAAGAAAATGGTGGCTAACAGTAAGTTCAAATCAATGCCCGACTTCGGCACTTTTAAAAAGGGAAAAATCGCCTTACAGGAACATGGCGAAGAAGTATGGTTTAAGAATATTAAAATAAGAAAACTATAAGGCGGTATAAATGAAGAAGGGACTGAAATCAGTCCCTTCTTCATTTATACCCTATCTTATTTGTCCATCTCCTGTGATGATCCATTTTTCCGTAACCAATTTTTCCAGGGCAAATGGACCACGTGCATGCAGCTTTTGAGTAGAAATTCCTATTTCGGCACCCAAACCAAATTCTTCGCCGTCAGTAAACCGGGTAGAGGCATTTGAATAGACTACAGCCGCATCAACTTCTTTTATAAATCTCTCACAATTTGCTTTATTCTCCGACACAATGGCTTCTGAGTGTTTTGTCGAAAACTGCCGAATATGTTCCAAAGCTTCATCTATATTTTCCACGACTTTCACTGCGCATTTAAGGCTTAGAAATTCGCGACCGAAGTCTTCAGCACTCGCCTTTTGGAGCATTTGATATCCTTCCAAAAGTTTGAAAGCTTGCTCATCAGCAAACACTTCCACTGCATGTTTTGTAAACAATGGCTGAAGTTTCCCCAAAAACTCACCGGCTACTTGGCGGTCAACTACAATAGTGTCAACGGCATTACATACAGATGGCCGGGTTACTTTCGCATTCACCGCAATGTTCACGGCTTTATCAATGTTTGCATCTTTCTCAATATATACATGACATACACCGGCTCCGGTTTCTATCACTGGCACCAGGCTGTTTTTTCTTACAAATTGTATCAGACCTTCAGATCCGCGCGGAATTATTACGTCTACATATTTTGTCGCTGTCATCAGTTCTTGCACCGACTCTCTTGCAGGAGGAAGCAAAGTCACGCAGTCAGGGTCTATATTATTTTCTTGCAGGGCATTTTTTATCAATTCAATGGCCGCAAGATTACTGTTCTCAGCATCACTGCTCCCCTTCAAAATGCAACCGTTCATGCTTCGGATACATAGCGCTGCTATGTCATAAGTTACGTTTGGCCGTGACTCATAGACAGCCCCCACAACGCCTAGCGGCACCGCTATCTTCTCTAGTTGCAAACCATTATACAACGTTCTTTGCTCTAACTGTTTACCAGTTGGGTTGGGAAGCTGAGCAACTTTTTTGATGCTTTTTGCAATATTTAAAACACGATCAGCATTCAGTCTTAAACGATCTGTTTTCGGGTCGCCGGCGTCTTGCCTCGCCACATCTTTTTCGTTCGATTTTACAATAGCTTCCTTATTAGCTGCTATAGCATCAGCAAGCGTCGTTAAAGTCTTAATTACTTGTTCATCTGTCGCGTTTCTTAAAGATGCGGCTGCTTTGTATGTTTTAATTATAAGAGGCTCTATTGATTGCATGTTTTTTTGTGTATTCGGCTGTAAACCTTGCTCAACATTTCTTGCGACGCTCCCTTGTACTGTAGCATTTTATTGAACTTGTTTTTACGTTGATTAATATTTAAAAGTAAACAGAACAGCGCAATTACCTAAGAAAGTAAAACGGCTAGAACAAAACGATATCATCACAATGTGCTGCGAGTGCATGTTTTTTAGAAACCTGTTCTGCCATTTGCGCCGCATCCAGTTTTACTTTGGCTACACCTATAATGGTTTCTTCTTCATTGATAAGCTGCACTACTTCACCTGCAGAAAAAATACCTTTCACATCTTTTACGCCTACAGTAAGCAGGCTCTTTCGTTCGTGTAAAGCTTTTTCGGCTCCCTTATCAACCAGCAAACTACCCAGTGTTATTGAACCACTAGCCAACCATTTCTGCCGGGCTTTTAAATTTGACTTTTTCGGTTTAAATATTGTTCCGCTATTTCCTGCCATTGATTCTTTTAAGGCATTCTCCTGGTTCAAACCAGTCATGATAACCTGAATTCCCAAAGAGGTGGCAAGCCTTGTAAAAGTTAGTTTTGAAACCATCCCCCCAAGGCCGACAGCGCTTTTTTCTGAGTTTACGTATCCAAGAATTGTATTGTCAATATTTTCAACTGAACGAATAATGGCTTTATTATCATCAAGAAAGCCACCAACAGACGTGCAGATAACCAGGGTCTCAGCATCAAATCCAATGGCAATTAAAGTAGAGAGCTCATCGTTGTCTGAAAACTTTAGCTCGACATTACTCACTAAGTCATTTTCGTTTACAACAGGAATAATATTGTTTTCCCAAAATTCGTAAAATGTCTCCTTTAATTGTAGAAACTGCGAACGGTTAGAGAAGTGATGGCGTTCACAAAGCGCCTGCGCAACCACCAGGTTGTGCATCGAAAAATGCTTATGATATAGCTGTATAAGAATTGGATTGCCGACAGCCGCGGCGGCCTTTCGTTCAATCAGTGTTCCTTTATAGTTTTTAATAAAAGATTTTCCGCTGCCGACGGCGCCACTTGAAACCAAAACAACCTTATAAGTAGTATTGAGTTCTGCAATTTCTTCCGCCAGTCTCGATATAATCATCTCGTCGGCTTTACCATCAGCTCCCGTGATGACCGCTGTTCCTAATTTAATCACCAAGACTGGCTTATGCATAAAGATGAATTATAAGGACGCAATTTATTATACTTAAAAATATAAGAAGAATGATTTTTCCCCTATCTAAAATTGGCCTTTAAAAGCTCCAAAGCTCTAAGCAACAGCGAAGTTTGGTAAACAAAAAAGCCGCTACATATGGTAGCGGCTTTTGTTAATGAGTTGACTATGTTAAGCAATAAAAACTATTTATATCGAACAAAAGGATAGATGGGAGAGTCGTGAGGGGTGTGCTTTCTAAGCAACGAAATACCCTTAGAAAGCAAAGTATCAGGATCTTTACTTTCGATCTTTGTGATGTGATGATTGACCATATTGTGTATGGTGCGATCGAGAGACTTTTCAGATAAAAGTTCGACGGCCTTTTTAGAGGCATAACCCAAAATGAATCCAATAACAGTATTTACTAACGTTCTTTGGATTTCAGGAGTTTCACCAACATAGCTAAAAGTGTTTTTTACAACTCTTTTAGGGCTTAAATTTTCTTTCACCTGTGCATAGGTATCCTGTATCTCAAGTTTTTGAACCTTTACCCTGGTTTCCAAATCATCGATTGCTTTCCGCAGATCTTCATTATTGGAAATTTTGCTTGTGGTTGCCATTTTATAAAAATTTACCAATAATCAATTTAGTAATCGGTGTCTTGAAAATCTTATCTCTCTTGGAAAACAGAATAACTCCGGCGATCCCGTAAATAGCAGCGAGTATCAAAAATCCTAAGTAAGCTTTGCCTATTAAGTCGCCTATTAGTAAAGCAATCCCAATATTAAAGACAACAAAGAATATAAAAAATATTACGAATAGAGCTACATAAGAAATGATTGACGAAGTAACCGAAGAGGTTTTATCAATCATTTTCAACTTGTACAACTCGAGCCGGTTATCTATATAATCTTTCGACTGGCTAAATACTGACTCTATTAAGGTTAAAGTGGGCTGCTTACTCATAGCTGTTTTTTAATAATCGCCGGAGACCTGTTAATTCCAACTGTTGATACTTTTATATTTGGTTAAAACCACTTCCAGCTTCTGCACCTGCTCTAGCACCGGCTGCTGCTCCTGCTGCGCCACCTGAGGCTGCTCCTGCCGCACCTGATGCTTTGGAAGCAACATCACCCGCTTCAGATTTCAACGCGCTAACAACACTATTTGCTTTTTGTCTTCCCTGGTCTAGAAGGTCTGTTGCGCTTTCTTTAACTGTTTCATATCTGTCAGCAAGACCGTCAACGAATTCTCCAAACTTAGTTTTCAAATTTTCTGTAACATCTCTGCTACCTTCAGATATACGTCTTCTTGTTTCATCTCCTTTATCAGGAGCAAATAAAACTCCCAAAATAGCACCGGTAGCGGCACCAGCTAAAACTCCTAATAAAACTTTTGATCCTGAGTTCATAATAAACGGTTTTTAATGGTAAAAAATATTTTTTTAATGCTTTGTAATTATAGATTTTAAAAAAAATAATGCCACATCGAAATAGAGCGTAAGTATTAATAAAGCCTACATTACAAAGGAGTTATGTATATTTTGTGGAATAATTTTCCCACGGAAGAGCCGGTTTTTATGCATCTCCTTTGTCCGAAAATCTTATCCTTTTTAATCCATGGCACACACTTTTTACTATAACACTTTTTAATATTTCAGACCTTTCTTTTTTGCCTTCTATCCCTTTTCAAATATTTATTGTTTTTGCCGCGAAGTATACATAGGTTGAAGAGGTTTAAGTGACAAGAGATTTAGCAAGATGTGAAATCTGGCAGGAGACAATAGTGCATTCATTTAAAAGTTAAAGCATTGAGTACAGTTGGTGTTATCGGAATTGTAGCAGGCATATTTACATCTGCCTCCCTTCTTCCGCAATTGGTAAAGATCATAAAGGAAAAAAAGGTGGAGGACTTATCAATGACCATGTTTTTTTCTTTGTTAATCGGAATAATACTATGGGTAGTCTATGGCATTCTGCGAGAAGATTGGCCGATTATAGTTACAAATAGCTTCTCTGTTTTGCTCAATCTTTTTATTCTCGTACTAAAGTTTAAATACAGGAAAGCTTGATGATAAAGTTTGGCACTACTTTTTACTTTGTATTACAGTAAGTTTAAAATGAAGGGTAGAACTGCAAGTAGCTAAGATGTAACGGAACTTTTTCTTGAAATTCCCCTTGTCAAATTTACAGATGAATAAACACGAATAAGTAGTTGTGAGGTATTGATATAATTTAAACGATTTTAAAATAGTGTTATGAGAAAGAGTCTTTTGTTATTTACGGTTCTTGCTTTTGCGGTTAGCCTATTATCCAGCTGTGAAGCTATTGGAGGAATTTTTAAAGCAGGAATGTGGGTAGGCGTTATTGTAGTGGTTTTAATAGTTGCGTTGGTATTATGGCTAATTGGAAAAGTCAGGAAATAGACAAAAACAAGCTCGGCCATTCGGATAAATTTTTTTCAACGCAAATGTTGTCTAAATACCTCCGACTCTAATACTCGTGGTTCTATACAACTCGATTAGAGCCACCAAGATATTCAGTAAAAGTTTACTTACACGCCTATTAGTAGAGTCTCCATAACATCCTTCTTACTTTCTAAATTTATGCTTTTTGCGTGAGGAATAATTTCTACACCAGAGGGAAAATTGCATTAAAAAATCTTCATATCTCTTTGAAAAACAAAAACCTATAAAGGAAAATCGTTTGGTGCGTCTTTTGACTAATTAAAGTTTTATTAGCAGATTAAAGATGATGAAGGCGTATGCAACAAACTACTACCCCCACCCACAAAAGATCGATTCTTGCAAAAATAGGACGTGGTTTCGCGATTTTTTTACTTTCCCTGATAGGACTAATTGTCCTAATCCTGATTTTAATTCAAACAGCACCGGTACAAAATTTCGCCAGGAAAAAGGCTGTTTCTTTCTTATCAAATAAACTTAAAACAAGGGTTGAAATTAAGGGGCTTGATATCGAGTTCCCGAAGATGATTGTTTTACAAGGCGTTTATATTGAAGACAGAACTAAGGATACTTTGGTTGCAGGAAACCAGTTGAAGGTTGACATTGACATGTTCAAGCTGTTGAGCAAACAAATTCAAATCAATGAAATAAACCTAAACGGAATTACGACCAAGATAAAGAGACAGCTTCCTGACACCACTTTTAATTTCCAGTTTATCGTAGACGCCTTTGCCTCGCCTGTTGATACAACAGTTGAAAAGGATACTGCTGCCATGAAAATGGCTATAGAAAAAATTATTGTTGATAAGACTCGCGTTGTTTACCTGGATGTTGTTACGGGAAATGATGTTGACGTTTATCTTAACCATTTTGATACCCGAATTAACACATTTGATCCTACTAATCTTCGTTATGATGTGCCGAGTATTGTAGTGAATGGTGTAAGAGGCCGCATAGACCAAACCCAGCCTATAGCGGTCACAACAGTGGTAGATAATCCAAGGCCTGAAGTAAAAAATGAAGCTCCGAAATTCTTAAACTTTACTAACAAAGAAATTCTTTTAAGTGATTTGGACATTAGCTACAGCAATGCTGTGTCCGCTATGTCGACTCGCCTTGCTTTGAAAAATTTTAATATCCATCCTGAAAGCTTCGATCTTAAGAATTCTGTGATTGCATTAAAAGACGTACAATTGAACAATTTGGATGGTTTTTTCAGAATGGGGAAAGCTAACACTCCTTCTGTAGTTCAACTTACAAATGAAAACAAAGAAGCTGTTTCTACTGCCACTCAACCGTTGCCATGGAAGTTTACAATAGCATCCATTCGTTTCGACGATAATAATTTTGCCTTTGATGATGACACTAAGCCCAGAATAGGTAGAGGGATGGATTTTGCTCACCTGGCTCTAAAAGATCTTACACTCCACGCAGATAATTTTCTTTTCCATAATGATACTATTGCAACCAACATCGTAGAAGGTCATATGAGAGAAAAAAGTGGCTTTCAGTTAGACAAATTTCAAACAGATGTTGTTTATACAGATAAAGGTGCTTCACTACAAAACATACTTATTCAAACTCCCGGTTCTGAAATTAAAAGGAGCGCCATCATTCGCTATCCTTCATTGGCCGCTATCCAAAAGCAAATGGGATTACTTGAACTTGATTTGAACATCGACAATAGTTATTTGCAGGTAAAAGATATTCTCACTTTTGTTCCAACATTGGCTGGTCAGCCGGCATTTAGAAACCCTGCTAGCAAGATTTATTTTAATACCCGTATGAAGGGTAGTCTCAACAGACTTAATATTCAGAATTTCCAATTTAGAGGTTTAAATAACACAAGCATTGATGTAGCTGGTTTTGTCAATAATGGAATGGATAGTAAGAATGCTTCAGCCGATCTTAACATCAGGAAGTTCACTACAAGCAGGAGTGATATTGTTTCATTAGTTCCTGCCGGCACTCTTCCTAAAGGAGTAAGTCTTCCGGAAGTAATGAACCTGAACGGAAGATTGAGGGGAGGAATGAGGCATCTTGAAATAAATAATCTTCAATTTAGAGATTCGCGAAATACCAATATAGATCTATCAGGAACAGTTGATAATGCTGCTGACCCTAATAATGTATATGCTGACATCAGCATCAATAGGTTTAACACAACAAGAGGTGAAATAATGGCGCTAAGTCCTGCCGGCACCATTCCAAAAAATATCACTATACCGGAAACAATTGCGTTGCGAGGAAGGATCAAAGGAGGGATGAAAAATTTAGCAACCGATCTTGCTGTAAACACCTCTCTCGGTTCAGCTAAACTTAATGGGAAGATCAGCAATGCAACAGATAAAAATAATGCAAGGTATAATGCTGTCATTTCAACAACTGCATTAAATCTGGGGGCCATAATGCAGCAGCCGCAGAATGTTGGAGCTATATCTGCAAACTTTACTATAAGTGGTAAAGGGTTTAATCCTGACAATGCAAACGCAAAAATTAAAGGAAACATTGTTTCAGCAGAAGTTAAGAAATACACTTACACGGGTTTGTCTTTAAACGCCTCTATTGCTGATCAAAAATTTACTGCTGATGCTGCTATGCAGGATCCTAACATTCATTTTGCCTTGCAAGCCGAAGGAAACATAGGGGGTAAACTACCTGGTTTTGTCGTTAATGCTGACATCGATAGCATTAAAACGCTTCCCTTACACCTTACTCCAAATGCCATTTTTTACCGCGGAAAGATAACAGCGAATGTTCCTGAATTAAACCTCGATGCACTGAACGGAGAAGTGTTCGTTGTAAATTCCCTTCTGGTCATGAATGGGCAAAGAATAGCACTTGACTCATTATCCGTAATTGCAAGCAATGTAAACAACCAACAAACTGTTGCTTTAAAAACTGATTTTGTAAATGCTGTTATTCAAGGCCAATACAAGTTGCAGCAGTTAGGCGACATTATGATGGAAACAATTCAACCGTATTATGCTATCAATACAACCGGTGCGCCTTTAAAAGCTGTAGATCCTTACAATTTTTCGATTAATGCCAATGTCATTGACCATCCAACGCTTCATGCCTTTGTTCCTGACCTAAAACGTTTTGATGGAATAGCCCTTGTATCTAATTTTTCCAGCAGCGAGGGGTGGAACGCAAACATAACTGCTCCTAATATTTTGTATGGGACTAATGCTATCAACAACTTGTCATTAAATGCTGTCGGAAGGGATAGTAGTCTAAACATAGTTACTAATGTAAACCAGATATCCAATGGAGGCAGTATAGCTCTTTACGGCACAAGGCTCACAGCTACACTTGCTAATAACCGTATCAACTTTGGGTTATCAATTAAAGACAAGGTTGCAAAAGATAAGTACAGGCTGGCAGGAGTATTTGCACAGGAACCTAATAATATTTACGCTGTGTCTCTTAGGCCCGACAGCCTGATGCTTAATTATGATGCCTGGTCTATCAGTCCTGATAATCTTATTCGCTTTGGCTCCACTTTAGTCAATGCACGAAATTTTGACTTAAGTCAAAACAACCAGCATTTAATAATCAATAGTCTGAATACTGCACCTGATAGTCCCCTGCAAGTGGCTTTCACAAACTTTAGGGTTGCTACCTTAACTGCTTTTGTGCAATCTGATACTTTGTTGGTCGACGGTTTGTTGAATGGAAATGTACAAGTGAGGGATATGTTGAAACAACCAAACTTTACCACCGATCTTACCTTAAATAATCTTGCAGTTAAAAAAGACACTATTGGCGATGTAAATATTAAAGTAAATAATAACACCCAGAACGTCTTTGCTACCAATGTCACCATTACTGGCAAGGGCAACGATGTTAGTCTCACCGGAAATTATTATATGAAGCCTGCTAACAATAGCAATTTTGATTTCAATTTAAATATCAGGCAATTACCCTTTAAAACAATTGAAGCTGCAAGCATGGGTGCTATTAACCAGTCGACAGGCAACCTTACAGGAGCCGTGGCTATTAATGGTACCACCAAAGCGCCAAACATCGATGGCGGAATTAACTTTAATCAGACCGGTTTCAACGTTGTAATGCTTGGCAGTTATTTCAAAATAGACGGTGAAACAATCAAAGTAAACAACCAGGGGATAGCCTTCAATACATTCACTATAAAAGACTCTGCTGACAATAGCCTCGTTGTTGATGGTCTTGCTGGTACGAGTAATTTCATCAATTACAATTTAAACCTAACTGTAAAAGCAAGGAATTTCAGGGCGATTAATACGACAAAAAGACAGAACAGCCTGTACTACGGCAAATTGTTCTTAAACACAAATATAAGCATAAAAGGTACAGAAGCTGCACCTGTAGTGGATGGTTCGTTACGTGTGAATGAGGGTACAGATTTGTCAATAGTATTACCGCAGGCTGAGCCGGGCGTAGTAGACAGGCAAGGCATCATAGAATTTGTAGATATGGATGCCCCGGAAAACGACTCGATATTTAAGCAAACCCTTGCCACTTACGATTCTTCCTTCAATAAGACTGCGATAACCGGAATGAATGTGTCCGTAAATATGGAGGTGGTAAAAGAAGCAAACTTCAATGTAATTATAGATGAGGCGAATGGAGACTTTCTTAATTTGAAAGGAACTGCTGTGTTAAATGGTGGTATAGATCCAAGCGGAAAAATTACCATGACCGGTTCTTACACAATAGAAGAGGGCGGATACGAATTGTCTTTCAATTTCCTTCGCCGCAAGTTTGCAATAGAAAAAGGTAGTAAGATTACCTGGACAGGTGAACCGACTACAGCAGACATAGATGTTACCGCTATTTATGTTGCTAATACGTCACCTATGGAGCTGGTCTCAAATCAAATTCCTGAAGGGCAGAAAGGTTATTATCAACAAAAGCTACCGTTCCAGGTAAGGTTGATGGTGAAGGGAGAATTGATGCAACCTGTATTAACTTTTGATATTGCCTTGCCTACAGAAAATAATGCAAGAGTATCAAACGAGGTTTTGACAACAGTTACTACTAGGTTGGATCAAATAAAGACAGAGCCTTCGGAATTAAATAAACAGGTTTTTGCTCTACTGTTACTAAATCGTTTTGTAGCAGAAAATCCTTTTGCAACTAGTGGTGGTGGTGGTGGTTTTAATGCGGCTTCATTTGCAAAGCAGAGTGTAAGTAAATTATTGACAGAGCAGCTAAACAACCTTGCAGGAGATCTTATTGCGGGCGTAGATATATCGTTTGATGTAAATACAGCGGAAGACTATTCTACCGGTGAAAGAAGAGATCGAACCGACTTTAATGTCGCTTTATCAAAACGTCTTTTGAACGATCGTCTTAAAGTAACCGTAGGAAGTAACTATGAACTTGAAGGCCCCAGCCAGGGAAATCAAAGCGGTAGCAATGTAATTGGTAATGTTACTGTCGATTATTTTCTCACACAGGATGGCAAGTACCTTTTACGCGGCTATCGAAAAAACGACTATGAAGCAGTCGTCGAAGGATTTGTTGTAGAAACAGGCTTGAAGTTTATTATCTCCGTTGACTACGAAAAATTCAAGGACATTTTTATAGATAGAAAGAAAAGAAGGCAGCAAAGGCGCGAGCAGAAAGAAAGAGAGGAGGCACTGAAATCTTCAGAAAAAGCAACAACAGCTAACGATAGTATACCAGTTGAAAGCTCTCCAATCACTTTTGAAAAAGTATTAATAGCGGACGACAGAAAAACAGTTTCTGCGACAGAAAAAGATTCAACAGATGCAAATTAGAAGATCTAAACTACTTACTCATTATTCGAAAATTGCTGCTATCGGTATATTGTTGGCCGGCTGTAATGTTACTAAAAAAATTCCCGAAGGGGAGGCTTTATACACAGGACATAAAGTAAAAGTTGAAAATGCCTCTGTTCCTAATAATGAAAAGAAGGTAATTACGGCGGACCTGCAGGCTTTAATCCGTCCGAGGCCTAACTCGAAACTCCTTGGTATCCCGTTCAAGCTTGTCTTGTACAACATGGCCGGTAAGAAGAATAATTTTATAAATAAGTTCCTACGGAAAAATGGTGAGCCGCCGGTTCTGTTAAGCTCGGTTAAACTCGACCGCAACATACAAGTGCTTACAAACACCCTTGAGAACAGGGGTTTTTTTCATGCAAAGGTCACTGCTGATACCGTTGTTAAGGATAAAAAAGCTAGTGCTACTTATGTCGCTAATACGGGGGTTCAGTACAAAATAAACGAGGTAACTTTTCCTAAAGACACCAACGCTATCAGCCAGGCTATACAGGCAATTTCAAATAAAACGATCTTTAAGAAAGGAGATGCTTTTAATCTCGATGTAGTCAAAGGCGAAAGATTACGTATAGATGCAGCTCTTAAAGAAAAAGGCTTTTACTTTTTTAGTCCTGATGACCTAATCGTATTTGTCGATAGTACTATAGGTAACGATCTTACCAACCTCTACGTAAGCTTTAAGCCAGATGTGCAAATGGCAAGAAAGCAGGCTTATACTATCAATGATATTTACATCTATTCCAATTATAACCTAAATACTGCAAGAAGGGATACGATGAAAGTTGACTCTATCTTCTACAAAGGGTATTATGTTATCGACCGAAATAAAACCTTCAAACCTTTGGTTTTCGAACAGATGATGTTGTTTAAGCCGGGCGATCTGTACAACCGTACAGCCCATAATCAATCCCTTAACCGGCTTACAAACCTAGGTACCTTCAAATTTGTAAAAAACCGATTTGATGTTGTAGCGGATTCTTTTAAGCTCAACACCTATTATTATCTAACTCCACTACCTCGCAAATCTCTCAGTGCAGAAATAGGCGGCCTAACAAAATCTAACAATGCGACTGGCTCTGAGATTACTGTTCGTTGGAAAAATAGAAACGCATTTCGAGGGGCGGAACAATTAAACATCAACGCATACTTTGGTACAGAGGTACAGGTATCAGGCTCGTACAGCGGATTCAATACTTTACGCTATGGGGCCGAGTTAAATCTTGCGCTTCCAAGGTTTGTAATACCATTTTTTGATTTGAATACAACTGGTGCCTATGTTCCTCGAACAACTATACAGTTGGGCTATGACATTTTGCAAAGGCAAAAATTATATTCTCTAAACTCCTACCGGGCAAACCTTGGCTACAACTGGAAAGAAAGTGCCCAGAAAGAACACCAGTTAAACGCTATATCTATTACTTATGTTCAGCCACTGAATGTTACAGACTCTTTCAGAAGATTTATTTCCGACTATCCAACATTAAAAAGGACTATTGAGCAGCAATTTATACTTGGATCAACCTATAACTACAACTACAATCAACTCGTTGGCCGGGAGAAAAATGCAACCGGGATATATTTCAACGGACTACTCGATGTAGCAGGTAATATATTAGGCCTTGCCACTGGTGCTGATGCTAAAAATGGTAAAGTAAAGAATTTGTTTGGATCACCTTTTTCCCAGTATTTAAAGGCCGAGTTTGACACCCGCTACTATCGCAAAATTGGGTTAAACAGTCAGTGGGCCAACAGGGTGATAATTGGCCTTGGCTATCCTTATGGAAATTCGAACGTTCTGCCTTTTATAAAACAATATTTTGTAGGGGGTAATAACAGTTTGCGTGGATTCAGAAGTCGCTCGGTAGGTCCTGGTACCTTTGCTGGAGGCCAAACTGCAAATAAGAGAGGGTTTTACCCTGATGTGACTGGCGATCTTAAACTGGAAATAAATACAGAGTATCGCCCCAAACTCTTTAGTATTCTCTATGGGGCAGTATTTTTGGATGCGGGCAATGTATGGTTAGTTAATAATATTGTAGATCCAGTTTCACGTAGACCTTTATACCCGGGTGGAAGGTTCTCAAAAGATTTTCTAAAAGAGCTTGCAGTTGATGCGGGTGTTGGATTGAGAATAGATATCCAAATACTGTTGCTTCGCCTTGACGTCGCAGTTCCAATTAGAAAGCCATGGCTACCTGAAGGACAGCGATCGGTTCTAAATCAAATAGATTTTGGAAGCAGTGAGTGGAGAAGTAGTAACCTAATATTTAACCTTGGAATTGGGTTGCCATTTTAGGTTAAGAAAAGTAATTACATGATTATTTATAATGTCACCATAAAGGTTGATTGGTCCATTGCGGAAGACTGGGAGAAATGGATGAAGGAAGAATACATACCAGAACTACTCGAAACTGGTTGCTTCGATAAACACCAGCTTGTAAGGCTGCTCCAAGTAGACGAAACAGAAGGGCCTACTTATGCCACGCAATACTACGCTCCAACTTTGACTAAATATGACCATTATCTTCAGTACTATGCTCCTGCACTTCGAAAAAAGGTCACAGAAAAGTGGGGACAGAAATATGTGGATTTTAGAACGCTAATGCAAGTGGTAGAGTAGTACCTCAATACCATTCAGCATGCCTTAAAAGCCTTTGGTCTTTCCTTTCTTTTTTTAGAGTTAATCCTACTGCATCTTAGGCTATTATTAAACAAATATTAGCTATAGGATCATTAAGATGTTTTAGCGGTATTAAAAGTTGATGAAAAGTTTTTCTGCTAGGCAAAAGCTAATAAATTTGCCGTGTTTAACTCTAACAAAAAAAAACTACAATGAACAAAGCGGAACTGATTGCTAAAATTTCTGACGATACTGACATCACTAAAACGCAGGTGAATGCTGTTTTAGACTCCTTTGTAGATGCCGTAACTAAAACTTTGAAGGGAGGAGATAAAGTTACTCTGGTAGGATTTGGAACTTTTTCTGTATCAAAGAGATTAGCACGTAATGGTCGCAACCCTCAAACAGGTGAGATTATAAAAATTAAAGCAAAAAAGGTAGCCAAGTTTAAAGCAGGTAAAGAGCTATCAGCGAGAATATAAAAGCAAATCTTTTTCTTGATATAAAAGCAGGATTTCCTGCTTTTTGCATTTATAGCAGAGATTTTCAAAAAAGGGTAAAGGGTAGCCAATTATAAGCTTTGATATATTAGGCAAACTATTGTAGGTTTGCAACCTGTTATTTAAAATTTTAAAAAAATCGTTATGGGAAGAGGTGATAAAAAAACAAAAAAAGGAAAGATTTTTAAAGGATCTTTCGGAAAGACCAGGCCTGCAAGAATTGCAAAAGCAGCAAAGCCTGTTGCAGAAAAAAAAGAAGCTTAATTAGTTGATGGTTGATTGAGAGTAGCTCGCGCTAAACTCAATCAGCCGCAAAGCTTACTTAGGGTGTTAGAGGATTTAAGGCGCTAATCGTTCTATAGTCCACCCGTTTTCTTCCCGGCGATACAATATTCGGTCATGAAGTCTGCTTCGTCTTCCTTGCCAAAATTCTACTCTCAAAGGCCTCACAATATATCCTCCCCAATGTGGCGGTTTTGGAATATTTTCTTCTCCAAATTCTGCCTGGTATTTTAAAACATTTCGCTCGATAATGTCTCTGTTTGCTATTGTTGTGCTTTGTGCAGATGCCCATGCACCAATTTTACTTGCTGCAGGCCTCGATGCAAAATAAGCTTCACTATCTGCTTCGCTTACCTTATCTACGGATCCTTCAATTCTTACCTGACGTTCGAGTTCTTTCCAGAAAAACACTAAAGCGGCCTTTGGATTTGCAGCTAACTCTTTACCCTTATGGCTTTTATAGTTAGTGAAGAACATAAACCCTTCAGCAGATAGGCCCTTTAACAATACGATTCTTGCAGACGGCGATCCATCTGGAGTTGATGTCGCTAAAGTCATTGCATTTACCTCTTCAATCTTGCTATTAATGGCCTCGCTCCACCAGTTTTTAAACTGTTCCAGCGGATTATCTAACACATCTTCTTCTAATAAAGATTTCAGTTTGTAGTCCTTTCTTATGTCAGCAATTGATTGCTCCATATTGTTTCTTTTTCAATGTAGAGAGTACAACAACACGGTAGAAAATTTGTTTGGCAATAAGTAGCAGACGGTTGTTGCCGATGAACGAAATGCGTGGCAACGATGTAGAATAGAACTACAAAAGCCTGGACCAAAAAAGGTAAGGGAAGTAATATTAAACTTATATGTTTTCAAGTACTAGCTAACATAAGTTCCCACATCCATGCCTTGAACAACTTCAAGTAAAGTACCCGGAGTATTCATATCGAAAACGATAATCGGCAAGCTGTTTTCCTGGCACAGGGTGAAAGCAGTCATGTCCATTACTTTCAAGTTTTTATTGATTACTTCTGCAAAAGAGATTTTATCAAATCTTTTAGCCGTAGGATCTTTCTCAGGATCTGAAGTATAAATGCCATCTACACGCGTTCCCTTCAAAATAACGTCGGCTTTGATTTCGATAGCCCTTAATGAACCTGCAGTGTCGGTTGTAAAGTAGGGGTTTCCTGTACCAGCACCGAAGATAACAACACGACCTTTTTCAAGATGCCTTATTGCACGACGACGAATATATGGCTCTGCAATTTGTTCCATTTTGATGGCGCTTTGCAAACGTGTGTACACACCAACCTTTTCGAGCCCTGCCTGCAATGCCATTCCATTGATGACGGTGGCGAGCATACCCATATAATCTCCTTGTGCCCTTTCAATACCTGTTTCAGCCTCGTTCATGCCACGATAAATATTGCCACCTCCAATCACTATTGCCACTTGTACACCCAGTTCTATAACTTGTTTT
Organism: Segetibacter aerophilus; assembly: GCF_007991655.1. Taxonomy (GTDB): domain Bacteria; phylum Bacteroidota; class Bacteroidia; order Chitinophagales; family Chitinophagaceae; genus Segetibacter; species Segetibacter aerophilus. The sequence continues at coordinate 10,072 of NZ_BJYT01000014.1, read as the reverse complement.
ATATCCAAAGCATATTGAGCGATAACGGTTGAGTCAAGACCAAAATTTTTATCACCCATTAAAGATTCACCACTAAGCTTGAGAAGAATTCGTTTGTACTTTGGAAGCATGTAAGTTTATTTTTCGTGTGCAAAGAAACAAAAAGTAATGGTTGAAAAAAGTTTGATCTTTTTCAATGCAAGTTGTCTCAATAGCAATAATGATAAATGATTTACGAGTAATGTTGCAGGATGTATTTTAGCCTTTCAAAATGCACGGGAAAATTTCCGAGAAACGATTGGCCAATTCAATTTTTAGAAATTGAAGTAGGTGTTTATTACAATTCCGTTATTATGTTGAATAACATTTTTATTTTCTATCTCTCTTCCTAACTGTGCGATTTGATTTATGTATCCGCCTTCTACTTTGAAAATTTTAGAAGCCTTATACCCGACTAATGCACTAAAACGGTTTTGATCAAAAATGTTTTCTCCAACATTTTCTCCAAAACCTATAAGTATTTCATCATATACGCTTGCGTACCACTTTTCATTGAGAGGAAAGTCTAGTCGTGGCATAAAACGAAACCTGTTTACAAAATTAAAATCAGGCTTCTCCTGATCAATAGAAGCAAACCTTCCAATCCATCTTTGCTCTAATCTTAATCGATTTGTTAAAGTAGTTTTCCCTATCGTTGAATTAAGAACTACTTGTTCATAAATACGGTGCTCAGGATACGTTTTAGGAACAGCAGAAAGGGTGTAGTTGCCATATGGAAAAGAAGGTGCAAAGGCATAGCCTACCTGTACTGCAACTTGTGATGTGATCTTGTAGGTTACTCCTACTCTTACGAGGCTTTGCTGCCAGTATTTTAAAAAGTTAGCACGTCGCCATTGGTATTCCCCGTGCAGGCTCACTTTCTTGCTAAGAGCCGGAGTTATGGTAGTGGTAAACCAGCCGATCGAATTGTAATCATTCAAACGGTTGCCCTGTGAAAATGATAGATGACTTAATAAAAGAAAAAAAATTACAGGTAGCGTCCTTCTCATATTCTAAAAATTATTCTAGTCTACATTACGGCAATCATACTAATCTCTACGTTTACATTTTTTGGCAAACCTTTTACTGCGACAGTTTCCCTGGCCGGGTAGTCAGCCGAAAAATAAGACCCATAAACTTCGTTTACGGTAGCAAAGAGATCCATATCACTTAAAAAAATTGTGCTCTTTACAATGTGGTTAAAATTTATGCCCGCTTCTTCAAGTATTGCAGATAAGTTGCGCATTACCTGGTGTGTTTCCGTAGCTGTGTCACCAGTAACTAATTCGTTTGTCGCAGGATTGAGGGGAATTTGCCCGCTAATAAACATCATGTTATTTGTAATGATCGCTTGGTTATAAGGGCCGATGGGAGCAGGTGCTTTAGAGGTATTGATAATTTTTTTATCCATTTAGGTGTGGTTTAAAATAAAATTGCGTCATTTTGTTTCAACTAACAAACATAATTTGACTTGCTATATCCAATAATAGGTTAGGTATTGGCTTGCAAAAAATATTTAATTTGTTAGGACACTAACGTCTTTATATATACGTTATAGTCCAGCACCATTTTTTAAAAAAAGCAAAATTTCTGATCTTGGCGCTACTTCTAAATATTGATACTGCAACTGAGGCTGCCTCTGTGGGTATTTCTCTTAATGGCGATTCTATAGCTTTTAGAGAAAACCAGCATCAGAAAGAGCACGCCTCGTTTGTTCATGCGGCTATTAGCGATATGCTTGAAGAAGTTGGGTATAGCTTACAGGACATAGAAGCTTTTGCCGTTACATCCGGACCAGGAAGTTATACAGGTCTGCGGGTTGGCATCGCTGCTGCCAAAGGATTTTGTTATGCATTTTCAAAGCCATTAATAATGGTAAATACATTGGAAGTGATGGCAAAGGCGGCCTTAGACAGCGGTAATACATTTAGCGGAACTGACTTATTGTGTCCAATGATAGATGCCAGAAGAATGGAGGTTTTTGCGGCATTATTTGATATAGGGCTAAATTGTGTACTACCGCCGCAACCAGTGATATTAGATGGAGAAAGTTTTAACAAACTTATGATCGAAAGAAAACTAGTCTTTTTCGGCAGCGGTAGCCTTAAATTCGGGCCAATGGTAAGCAGCAGAAACAGCCAATTTGCAAACATTAGCCACAGCGCCAAAGATCTTGGAACCCTAGCCGAACAGGCTTTTCAGAAAAAAAACTTCTCCGATGTCTCCTATTCCGAGCCATCTTATTTCAAAGATTTCCATTCAACCAGTAAAACCCACACTTAAGTAAAGTTTATACACAATCGATATTTTAAACATTCATTTATAAAAATATATAAAATTTCATTTTTATATTTACACAAACAACCCCCAAAACAAATATTTATGATCACAACAACACAGAGTATTACTATTGCTAATAAGGAGAATAGTAATACTATTAAATTAGATTTTCTGCACTTAAAAAAAGCCGCGTTAGTGCTCCGTGCTATGAATCATAAGCTACGTCAGCAAATGATTAAGTTACTTGATGAGAGTGAGAGAATGACGGTGACAGAGATTTATGTAAAATTACGATTAGAACAATCAGTAGCTTCTCAACATCTTGCAATTCTTCGCCGTGCCGGCATTGTGATTACTCAGAGGGACGGGAAGTTTATATACTACGCTATCAATTACGACCGGGTCGCTGAAGTGAATCAATTTGTTGAAGACCTCGTAGCTTAACCATAAGATCTCTTTATTACTAACAGGGATGTTTCATTGAAACATCCCTGTTTTATTTTGGCAAACCTTAACCGTGTTAAGTACAACGTTGTCTAGCCATCAGTTACTTTTGCATTTTAAATTCAATTTATGTTCATCAAACAATTATATACTAACTGCCTGAGCGAGGCCGCTTATTATATTGAAAGCGAAGGCGAGGCTGCCATTATTGACCCATTAAGAGATATAGAAGAATACCTGCTTCTGGCAAAAGAAAGACAAGCAACTATTAAATATATTTTTGAGACTCATTTTCATGCTGACTTTGTAAGTGGCCATATTGATCTCTCGAAAGCTACCTCGGCCCCAATTATTTACGGCCCTGAAACCGAAACCCGTTTCAAAGCAACTGTGGCTAAAGACGGAGAGACTTTTAGAATAGGTAAGCTGCAAGTAATAGTCCTTCATACCCCAGGTCATACCGTTGAAAGCACTTGCTTTTTGCTGAAAGATGAAAACTCCAAGGACTATGCGGTCTTCACTGGCGACACGCTTTTTGTGGGAGATGTCGGAAGGCCGGATCTGGTTTCAGCAGACACTACAAAAGAAGAAATGGCAGGTTTGCTTTACGATAGCCTCCACGAAAAAATATTGCCCCTATCCGACAATGTTATTGTTTATCCCGCACATGGCCCGGGCAGTAGTTGCGGTAAGAATATTGGAAGTAACACTCAAAGCACTATAGGCGAGCAAAAGCAGACAAATTACGCTTTACAGCAAGATTCAAAAGAAGCATTTGTAAAGGTTGTTACAGAGGGGCTTGTAGCTCCCCCGAATTATTTCCCGATAAACGCTGTAATAAATAAGGAGGGTTACGATAGTATTGACACAGTTTTGGATAAAGGGCTAACCGCATTGTCGGTGGAGGAATTTAAACAGCAATTGGAGAATGATGCGATTATAGTTGATACTCGCAATGCATCAGTTTTTTCAAGCGGATTTATTCCCGGCTCTATTTTTATCGGACTTGAGGGAAAGTTTGCAGAGTGGGCAGGAAGCCTGTTGCCATTTGATAAACCGCTCATTTTGGTAACAGAGGAAGGGCAGGAAAAGGAAACGGTCACACGACTTGCCCGAGTTGGCCTATCTAATGTGCAGGGTTATTTGAAGGGCAGTTTTGCTGCATGGCAAAATGCAGGAGAAAAAATAGACCTGCTTATAGAGGTGGAAGCTGACGAACTAGCTATGGATATACCTTTTGATGAAAATTTGGTAGTGGTAGATGTAAGAAAAGAAGTTGAATTTGCGGATGGGCACGTCAAAGAGGCTGTAAATATCCCTTTAAGCAATATGGTTGACCCGGCAAGTATGGCTGATATAGAAGACACAGACAATCTGTACCTGCACTGCGGCAGTGGGTTTCGGAGTACAATTGCTGCCTCACTTCTAAAAAGACAGGGAATACACAACGTGAGAAACGTAGTGGGCGGCTGGGATACAATAAAAGCTCAACCCGGAATAAAAACAGAAAAAGATGCTTCAGTGTTAAACTAATTGAGTTACCAACAATGGTGATTTCATCGTCATCGTTGTGTCACTCAATTGTACATGTTGATTGCTACTCGGCTGGAAGAAAATGCACTAGATCATATTTATCTACAGGATCAATTCTTACTCATGCAATCTTCCTTTGATGTTGTTGTATTTCCATGCAGCCTCTAGTATTTCGAATTCTTTAAGATCTTCTTCACTGAATGCTAGTGGTTGCATATTTTTTAAATTTGGTTGGCCTGCGTTTATCCAAGCGGTATACCATAAGCTTGCAGTCGAAGTGATAGCTGTTCGCATTCTTCGCTCTACCATTCCTTTAAGCGTGTTGTTATAGCCGACAGTAAATCCTGATGAATATTGCCTTACCAGTTTCCCGTTTCTTTCTTCGAATGCATATTTCCTATCCGTTGCAAACTTGCTTGTTAAAAAAGCTTCATTTTGTAATACTGTATCGGCTTCAGCCCCACTTTCTAATACGCGTTTCCAAATAAACGATGAAATATTCGAAATGTAAGCTGCCTTTCCTATCATGAAGTCAAATTCCTTTTCTGATAATAATTCAGGTATCCTGCTTTCCCAAAATGCATGAATTCCTTTTTGCCCTGTTAATTGTCCATCATGATTTGAATTAGCATGCAGCGGTACATGTGCATCTGCTACATAATGACCTATCTCAGCAGACAGTTTTAATATTTTAGCAGGGTTTTTTTCTTTAAAAGCATTTGTTAGTCGGGCTTGCACGGTCTGTACCCACCAAGGCACTATTCCGTTTGTCATGATAGTATCCTCCGAAAATTTTTTTACCGCGCTGTCATAACTTGCAGGAAGTTCTTTGTATGGATACTTTCCGTACCTGTCAATATCAATATAGTGTTTGCTGGCTTCTGATGCCAATAGGTACCTGCGTTTGTCAGGATCAACAGAATGATCGGATAAAAATTGGATGTTGGGTTTGTAGAAAACCATCATCTCCGGAGGAAGAAGAAATACTGCATAGTAATTGATGCGTTGATGACCATAGAAACCCCAACAAAAGCTTTTGACTGTTACTAAGCAACATGCGCTAAATATCAAAGCTTTTTTCATTTCCGGATGTTAATGAGTTAACTCTGCTACGCCGCCGCTTAAAGCAAACTTCATAGCCTCAGTAGAAGAAACATGATGCAATAATTTTACTTTCTCCAAGGGTACAATATAAACAATGCCACTCACCGCATAAGAGTGAGGTACATACACGACAACGTGATCTACCAAGTCAAGTTTTTCGCCACTTTCCTGCGTCATAAACCCTATTCTCCAAACATCAGGCGCGTCAACACTAACCAATACAGGTTTATCAAACTTTCTTTTTTCACCAGCAAATGCCTCTAAAAAGTCTTTAACTGCAGTATAGATAAATTTAATCCCAGGTGTTCTTTCTAAAAGATGCCCGAAAAAATCAACAATCTTACCTACGATATACGAAGTAGAAACATACCCTACAAGAATTATGATGATGGTAATAACCAGGAAACCCACCCCAGGAATTTTTTCAATATCGCCGTTTTCATCCGGCTTATAAAAAACCGGAAAAATAGAATGTATAAAGTTTGGAAGAATATTATCGATATAAATAAATAGTGAGACAACGGCCCAGGCGGTTATTGTGATCGGTGCTAAAATAATCAATCCCTGGAAAAAGTAATTGAGTAACTGCCGCCATCTAAACCTCAGCGGATCCTTCACATTATTAATGTCCATATGGACAAAGTAAATAGAAAATAATAAGAAAAGCTATCCAGACTTTTGGGGAAAGAGATATATATAGCTATCAGTTTCGCCAAATTTGTGAGACAAGAAAGAGAGGCCGACACAGTTATTTTTAACATTTATATCTGCTTTTACGCTCTAATAAGAATGGAATGAACCTCGTTTAGCCAAAAAAGCTGAAAATTTTTTTAAAGTCAAGCCAACCATTTACAAAAACAATGTAATCATTAGGGCTATAATATTTAAAAAACGAAACTCTAAGAATTAGGGAGAAAAATTTAAAACTATCGAACCAGTAGTATTAAAATAAATAAAATATGTAGGTCAAAAACAATCTGCCCTTATGTTTGCAAAAATTCTAAACATCCTAACAGAATTCCAATAAGTAACAAATCCCTTGTTTGCCATATCAATATCGACTGATTTATTAATAGTTAGTTGAACCGATATATTGGAAAAAGTGCTACTAACTATCTTTTAGAACCCGGTAAGTGTAGGATAATAATCTTTTTAAATATAAATTCTAAAACCAAAGTTGTAAACGCTACGACTTGATTAACTAACACTTTTTTTTTGTAAAAAAAGTACGATCTATAATTATTGTATGATGTATCAAAAGCTGTTCTTTACTCTATTTACGCTAGTGTTTTGTACCGTAACTTTTAAATCTTTTAGCCAGAGCGCTGCACCTTCGAACAATAACTCATATACAATAAAAGAAAAATCAACTACAAGTGCAGGTGTGTACAAAGCTGATGGGACTTTAGTAAGAACGCTATGGAGTGGAGTTGTAAAAGAAGCGGGCACATACGAGGTTGTGTGGGATGGAACAAATGATTTTCAAGAGGCGATTCCGAAAGATAACTACATTATTAAAGTAATGTCAAGTAACATGCAATATACTTGGCAAGGAGTAATAGGCAACAGCTCTGCTAATCAAGTTGGGCCTAACATTCATAGGTCTTTAGATGCTCCAGACAATATAGTAATAGCTGGAGCAAACGCTTACTATACGGTAGGTTATGATGAAAGAACTCCGTCTCACTTTCAATTTTCGTTGGATAATCCCCAGGTAAAGTTAGATCCTTTTACTGGTTTTGTGAATCAAACTACTGACTATGCCTGCACGGATGGTGAAAACATTTATTGGACAGGATGGGATAATTATGACGAAGCAAATTCATGGGTATATGCTACAAAGGTTTCTGATAATAGTTTAGTAATATTTCCAAATGGTGTAACGCACAAGGTAAGACATGGGAAAGAATTCGCCTCCGTGATAGATCTGAAAAGGGTTCGGGCAAAACCCTCTGGGATCACCGTCTCTTCAGATTATTTATTTGTTTCTTACCAAGGGTTGGGCTACATATCAGTAATCAATAAAACTACCGGCGCTTTGGTTCAAACTTTGAATTTTCCTTCTCCTACTGCTATCGCTGCAAATGGTAACACCTTATGGCTATGCACCAGGGTTAATTCAGTTGAGAAATACAACATTAATAGCGACGGCACATTGTCCTCAACAGGCGTTAAAGCAACTGGATTTACTGCTCCCATTACCATGAATACAAATGGCCGTTTAGTAGGAGTTGTTGATGGTGGTAGTAGTCAGCAGTTAAAAGCGATAGACTTCAATAATGGCTCACTACTTTGGAGTTTTGGTCAATCTGGGGGTAATCTAACTTCACCTGTAGTATCTAACGATAGATTTGGATTTTGGAAACGGGATCAGGAAACTAGTGAGAAAGTACCTCACGGCGGTTTCGCTTTCGCTCCCGACGGCTCTTTTTGGGTTTGCGACGTAGCTAATTTCCGAATGCAACACTATGCATCTGACAGAACCTTTATCGAAAGAATACAATATACTGGTCGGGCTTATAATCTAGCTGTAGACTTAAGAAACCCTACTAAGGTTTTGAATACAGTTCAAGAATACCAGGTTGACTATACAAGTCCTATAAAAAACAGTTGGGTGCATAAGTATAATTGGGACGGTAATTTTAAACCAGAGTATGATTTGCTATATAAGATCAGGCATATGTGTACTTTATCTAACGGAAGAACCTACGCAATGATGGTAAGAAAGAGCGGTGGTGCCGAAATGGTTGAACTAGATCCAGCAATAGGAATAAGATATACAGGGCTTGTTTTTGAAACAACTGCCAAAATATATGAAGATGGTTCTATAGGTGAAATGCAAAATGGGGCAGTAAATGAAACACAGTATTTTAAAAAAAGAACGCTTGTTGGTTTTAATGGCGTCAATCCAATATACAGTAGCGCAAAATTAATAGCTACACACAGTAACACTTCTACTAATGAACCTCGTAACGGCAGCATTTCAATTTATCCAACAGAAATAACATCTACTGGTATTCTTACCTTATATAAAGGTAATAGGGTTAAGAATGAAGTCAACAGTTATCACTTAGGTGGGTTTGATATTGCTACAGGAAAAGTAAAGTGGAAGACAGCATTGCCAACCTTTGATGCTTATGAGGGAGCTTTTCCAAATAACGGAGATTTCGAAGTGGGAAACTTTGGTTCTGAGAACGGTGGTCAGGGGGATGCAGCAATGGCTATAGGAAGGAGTATTATTACTCATTATTATGGAGAGTTTTGGAAGGCTGGACAGACCAATATCTTTAACCATTACTATGATAATGGGTTATTTGTAGGTCAATTTGGAACGACTTCTGATGACGTGACACAAACTGCTGACGCTAAAATGGCTGGAAATGCTTTTTCACCTGTGATTGTGCAATTGGGAGAAGACTATTATTTATATCATAATGACGAAAGCCACCATGGGGGTACCCATAGGTGGAAAATAACAGGGCTAAATACAATACAAGAACAAGCTATACCGATTTCAAATTCTTTTGTTAGAACAGATGAGGCTCCAGCGCTACCGGGAATAGATTTAATGGCGGGTTTACCCAATAACTCTACACTTCCCGGCAATACAGGTGGGTGGAGCAGAAATCCATCAGGTGACGCTACTGGTTGGACTGCCAAGACCAATGTCAAAACGTACAGTAAAAGAAGCTCTCCTGATCTTTATATTACTTATAGTCAAAATTCCGGAGCCTATAATGTCAGCAGAGATTTAGGTACAAATGTCGGACTAAATTCTTGGGAACTTACTGGTAAAGTTAGTTATGACAACTCGATGCCTAATACCAGTATAGGAGTGTTTTTAGATGTTTTAGACAACAATGGTAAAATAATTACAAGGTTTTATAATAGCATTGATTACTCTGCCTCACCTGTCAAGATAAATCTCTATGCAAATAATACTTTAATTGGCGCGGGCATAGAAGCTTTGATGAAAAACATAACAAAGCAGTTTCAACAGCTGAGTATAAGCATGACAGGGGGGAGTATGTCAGTTAGCTATGCGGGTTATCAGCCTGTTAAAGTTGGCTCCTATGATGCCACGGCAAATCCTGGAAGTCCAAAAACCTTGCGATTATATTTCGTTAATAGTGGAGGACCGGCTTTCGGTAAAACTCTTGGATTAGATAAGTTCAGGTTTATTTCTTCAAATGGTTCGTCTACAACTCCTTCGTCTCCCATACTCGCAGCTGATGACGCTGCCAACACACTTGCTGCATCCCATGCATTAGGCAAAACCGAAATCTTGGTAAGTGAAAATGGAGGTCCCTTTGCGGAGTATAATAACGAGATAAATGTAGGTGACGTGGCAAGGCCGGAAGGTTTTTGGAAGTTTAAAACTAAAGGATCAATCCAACGTAATGAGAGTGCAGTGGTTAATAGCCCAGAGTTTTTCAAGTCCTTTACCAGCCAATGTTCTGCTACAGGTTCTATTTTATATGAAGTTTGGAACAATGTAGGAGGTACTAATATTTTAAATAATAATTGGTCAAGCAATCCTAGTAAGTCTAATCCTCTTACATCATTTGAGGCGCCGAGGAATTTGACAGATAACTTTGCTGCAAGAATCAGAGGATATATTTGTCCGCCACAAACAGGTTATTATACTTTTTGGATAGCCGGAGATGATGCTACAGAGCTTTGGTTAAGTACA
>NZ_BJYT01000013.1 GCF_007991655.1 Segetibacter aerophilus | reverse complement strand
CAAGAAAAAGAAAGTGACAAGCTGCACATGAGAATTTTTGGGAAAAGAAACGACCTATACATAAGTAAGTTTTATAAAAAGTAGAAGAGAAGATTTCAGTTGCAGTAGGTGACACAACGATGTTGAATTATATTCAAATGCAGGTGACCAAAAGAAAAAAATGTACACAGAACTCCAGGTAACAACTAATTTTACTTTCCTGCGCGGAGCCTCTCATCCTGAAGAGTTGGTTGAGCAGGCTGCTGCTTATGGATATAAGGAAATTGCAATAACAGATCGAAATACATTCGCAGGGATCGTACGGGCACATGCTGCCGCAAGAAAATTGGGAATAAGAATAGTAGTGGGTTGCAGGTTAGACTTGCTGGATGGGCCAAGCTTATTGGCATATCCCACTAATAAAACTGCTTACTCTCAATTAAGCAATTTACTTACGTTAGGAAATAGTCGGGCAGAGAAAGGAGAGTGTCATTTATATAAAGCAGATGTTTTTGAGTATGCCAGGGGAGTGAAATTTGTTGCGTTGCCGCCGGATGAATTGAACGGGGCTTTTGAGTTTGACTCATCGTTTGAAACTGCTTTGAAGGAATATAAAGGAGTTTTCCAGGGAGACTTATATATTGCTGCAACCCGCCGCTACCAGGGAAATGACAGCAAATATCTATACCGCCTTAAGCAGTTGTCAAAGGAATTAGCTATACCAATTGTTGCGACTAATGATGTGCATTATCATACTCCATCCCGAAGGCAGTTGCAGGATGTTATGACCTGCATTCGTGAAAAATGTACGATCTATAATGCAGGTTTTCGATTACATTCAAATGCTGAACGATACCTGAAACCGAGTGATGAGATGCTGCGTCTTTTCAGGCAATACCAAGATGCAATCGAGAAGACACATGAGTTGACTGAAGCCTGCAGGTTTTCTCTGGATGAATTGAAATATGAATATCCTGAGGAAATAACGAGTGAAGGCCGAACTCCGCAAGAAGAGCTTACCTACCTCGCATGGGAAGGCGCCAAAGAGAAGTTTGGAGAAGACGTTCCAGTGAAAACAAAGGAGGCAATTAAATACGAACTGGATTTCATCGAGAAGATGAATTATGCTGCTTATTTTCTTACGGTCTATGATATCGTCCGCTTTGCCCGCAGCCAAGGTATTCTTTGCCAGGGAAGAGGCTCTGCTGCCAACTCTACGGTTTGTTATTGCCTTGGGGTCACTTCTGTTAATCCTGCAAAATTTGATTTGCTGTTTGAGCGGTTTATTTCTTCTGCCCGCAATGAACCTCCTGATATTGATGTGGATTTTGAACATGAACGACGTGAGGAAGTCATTCAATACATCTATCAAAAGTATGGACGTGACAGGGCAGCTATAGTTGCCACCGTAACACAACAACATCAAAAAGGAGCAATAAGAGATGTGGGCAAAGCAATGGGGCTTTCTGTTGACACTATCAATCGTTTGTCAAGCGCTATTTGGGAGTTTACAGATGAATGGTTCGAAGGAAAACGAATTGCAGAACAAGGCTTTGATCCACAGAATAAACACCTGCAAAAGGTATTGCAACTTACCAAAGAGTTTATGGGTTTTCCGAGACAATTGGGGCAGCACACGGGAGGCTTTGTAATTACCAATGGCAAACTTTCAGACTTGTGCCCCATCATGAATGCCCGCATGGAAAACAGGACATGTATTGAATGGAACAAAGATGATATTGATGCATTGGGATTTATGAAAGTTGACGTGCTTGCTTTGGGAATGCTTACATGTATAAGAAAAGCTTTTGACCTTACAAAAGAGCATTATGGACTTGACCTCACGCTTGCTAATATTCCACAGGATGATCCAAAGGTGTATGACATGATTTGTCATGCTGATACAATTGGCGTGTTCCAGATAGAGAGCCGGGCACAACAAAGCATGTTGCCACGATTGAAGCCTCGTTGCTTTTATGATCTTGTAATAGAGGTTGCAATTGTTCGTCCGGGACCTATACAGGGAGATATGGTGCATCCTTATTTACGTCGGAGAAATGGAGAAGAACCGGTTGAATATCCTTCAAAAGATTTGGAAGAAATATTAAAACGGACTTTAGGTGTACCACTGTTCCAGGAGCAAGCGATGAAGATTGCAATCGTTGCAGCAGGGTTTACGCCTGCTGAAGCTGATGAACTGCGGAGAAGTATGGCAACTTTTAAAATGAAGGGAGGGGTTTCTAGGTTTCATAGTAAGCTCATCAACGGTATGACTGAAAGAGGCTATAGTTTAGAATATGCAGAACGTGTTTTTAAACAACTGGAAGGCTTTGGAAGTTATGGCTTTCCGGAAAGTCATGCAGCCAGCTTTGCCTTATTGGTATATGTATCTTCGTGGCTTAAATGTTATTACCCCGATGTGTTTGCCTGTGCCTTGCTTAACAGCATGCCGATGGGTTTTTATCAACCTGCACAAATTGTAATTGATGCACGTAAACATGATGTTGAAGTACGAGCAATTGATATCAATTATTCGCATTGGGACAATAAGCTTGAAATGCCTCCCTCTCCGCGAGGAGAGGGACGGGGTGAGGCCGCCCTTCGCCTCGGATTTAGACAGGTAAAAGGGATCCGCGAAGAAGACATGGATTTACTGGTGTCAGCAAGACAAAAAAAATATGAAAGCATACAAGATTTACGAATGATTGGCTTGTCGGATGCTGCATTAGAAAAACTCGCAGATGCAGATGCATTCAGGTCGATTAACCTTGACCGTCGACAGGCGCTTTGGGAAGTATCCACAAAGGATAAACCGGTAGCAATGTTTACGGGGCAGCCATCGGCAGATGAAAAGCTTGAAGATATATCACTGCCTCAAATGTCAACTGCAGAACATGTGGTGCATGATTACGCTTCCACTTCACTTTCTTTAAAAGCTCATCCTGTAAGTTTCGTGCGGGAGAAGTTGCAACAGCTGCACATTTTATCAACCAGTCAACTTGCTACTGCAAAAAATGGACAGCCGGTAAAAGTGGCCGGACTTGTATTAGTACGTCAAAGACCGGGTACAGCAGGGGGCATTTGTTTTATGACCATTGAAGATGAAACTGGGGTTGCTAACCTGGTTATTTTTCAGAATCTTTTTGATGAATATCGAAAAGAGATTTTACAATCAAGATTGATCATGGCCGAAGGTCATTTGCAGGTACAGGGGGAAGTAATACATGTAATCGTAAAACGTTGTTATGATTTATCAAAACTGCTGCGAAAACTAACTCCATCAAATAACGAAACACCACAAGTGCTAACCCTTGCAAGACCTGATGAAAAATCAATTCCGCCGGGATTAAACAAGAGAAGCCAGGTTCGTGAGGATGCGCAGGAAAAACTTTTTCCAGAAGCAAGGAATTTCAGGTAAGTACCTTGCTTCTTTATAAGAAAATCAATAAAGCATACTAAAATCATTTAAAGTAATTTTTGTTGAAAACCAACCAAAAGAGCCAACTTAATAATTCGTCTACGCAAAAGCTTTCTAAATATTCAATACATTTATCGAATTCTAAAAAGCTTTGCCAAATGAATAAATTATCATTTCTGCTGACCGTCCTTTTGTTTTCTAATGCTGTTTTAAAGGCACAACAAAAGGTGATACAGTTATATCCTGGTGCTGCACCCGGTTCTGAAAGCTGGAACTGGAACGAGGCGGAAAGCGATAATAATGCCTGGAAAACAAAAGCTGTCTATAATGTTTCGCACCCGACACTCACTGTTTTTGCTCCAGACTCAATGTCTTTAACCGGAACGGCTGTGATCATTGCGCCCGGAGGTGCATTTCATGCTTTATCTATCAATAGCGAAGGATATGATGTAGCCAGGTGGCTGGTCAAAAAAGGGGTTACCTGTTTTGTTTTAAAATACAGGCTTGCTCACAGTCTTACCACAGATCCCGTTGCTGAAATGACAGCTAAATGGGGGAATGCAGATTTTAATCAAGCCCTCAAAAACACCATTCCACTTTCTGTAGCTGACGGAAAAGCAGCCATTGCTTATGTACGAAATCATGCAAGGGAATATGGGGTTGATCCACATAAAATAGGGATTGTGGGTTTCTCTGCTGGTGGTACCGTAGCTGCGTCTGCCGCTTTCAACTACACTTCAGAAAACCGTCCTGATTTTGTTGCGCCTGTGTATCCTTACTTTCCTCCGGAAATGGTTACTGAGGTTGCGAGCGATGCGCCGCCTTTGTTTATTGCTGCTGCAACCGACGATGGTTTAAATCTTGCCCCTCATAGTACTAACCTCTACCAGCAATGGCTTACTGCAAAACATCCTGCCGAAATTCATATGTACTCTAAAGGTGGCCATGGCTTTGGTATGCGCGTGCAACATCTGCCTTCCGATACGTGGATTGAACGTTTTGGGGACTGGCTTCGATTAAACAATTATCTTAAGTTGTTGCACCCGCCCGAGTGGGCAAAGAGGCTTGAAGACTGGCAGCTCGATGATATAAAGAAGAATGACGAAAACCGTTTTCATAGCGACTGGCAAAATTTAAACCGTTACAAAAAAGCTAACACTGCTTTGGCTTCCAGCAGCTCTGCAAAACCTCGCGTAGTTTTTATGGGAAACTCAATCACTGACGCGTGGATCAATGTTGACTCTTCTTTTTTTGCAGGTAAAAATTATATAGACAGGGGTATTAGCGGACAAACGACTCCCCAAATGCTGATACGTTTTCGTCCTGATGTTATTGACCTAAAGCCAGCGGTTGTTGTCATTCTTGCAGGTATTAATGATATCGCAGGAAACACCGGCCCAATGACCCTTGATGAAACGTTTGGTAACATTGTTTCTATGGCCCAGTTAGCGAAGATGAATAATATAAAAGTTGTCATTTCATCTGTTTTGCCTGCTTATGATTTTCCATGGAGGCCGGGAATGCAGCCCGCAGAAAAAGTAATAAAGCTAAACGCAATGCTGAAAGAGTATGCCGGCAAAAACAACATTGTATACCTCGACTATTTCAATGCGATGAAAGATGAGCGGAATGGTTTGCCTGCTAGCTTATCTCAGGACGGGGTCCATCCAAATCTGAAGGGATATAGAATTATGGGGCCGTTGGCGGAGAAAGCAATCGCTGAAGCTTTGAAGCGTAAGTAGTGCTTTTTTATTTATTGACTTATACTAAAAACTTTGAATAATATTCCGCCAGGAATGCTTTACTCAATAGATGGTAAGGCTGCCATTCCTGTTTATCAGGAAACAAAACTTCTACAGCAGTTGGGTCAGGAAAGGTTTTATAATCGAAGCGGGTACTTCCGGTACTGATGTAGCCAGTATAGTAAAACGTTTTTTTCTGGGAGAGGGCGTATTGCAGCTTCTGCAACATCAGGAATTTGCCTAGGCTATATTTATTGTAATCGGGATGGTAAATGTTCATGATCCCTGCAATTGATTGACTTCCCTTATCAAAATACCCGGTAGCAATTAACTTGTCATCGTCACGCACCTGCACCATCATTGAATCAAAAGGATGAGGTACAATTTCCTGGTGCAAATAATCGGTACAGGTAGTAGATACAGAAAAAGGAACATGATTTTTATAGAGGGCGTACAGACTTTCAACTTCATCATCAACACTAGCAGGTTGGACACTTACGGAAAAGTTTTCGGCCTTTTTCAGAATAGTTTTAGCGGCCCTGTTAAGCCCGCATTGGTTTACGAGCGTGCGTAGCCAAAAGACAGGAACAGCAGGCATGTCTTCTCCTAAAGCTGTGTCGTTGCAGGTAAACATAAGGTGCTGCATCCTATAGTATCCGGCAGCGAGGAGATGATCGAAAGATTCATTCTTGAAAGAATTTTCATCGGCAGCTATGTAGTAAAAAGGTCCCATAAATTTCGCAGCTGCAATTTAGGTAACGATGTTTATCTACAATGATCATTTAGTTAAAACAGAAAAGAACTGCCAGGAATGTCGCAAGCTAAAACGAACGATTAAGCGAGGTTCGCTATGATTTAGTCTAAATATTTCTTTATAAAAAAGGCCTGCATGTGCAGACCTTTTTAGCTTTACAGGTTCTATTTATGGGATTATAATAATTTAGAAAAACAATAAATACTGATGGTTGCGTTTACAATCATGCTTAACGCGAAGCCCAGTAAAACCCACTTCATCTTTGCTTGAGCAAGCGCAATGCTATTTGATAAGAAAGCCAAAGAAATTCCTGGAGCCATCAGGAGAACGGATGCACCAATCATAGGCGGAATAACAACGTTAAAACCTGCTATTGAAACCTGCAGCAAAATTAGAATGGCTGTAACACCGAACCTATTTTCTTCTGCAACTGCGAGTGTCTTATTGAGCCACTTAGAAATTGAAGTTGTTTGAAATTGAACTGATCTTTCTGTTTGTGAGTGGTTTAATGATATCGTTTGCATATATAATTATTTTATACAAATATCTTTTGGAGTATTGGCAAGAAAGATGATCTACATCATCCCGTCTTCAAATTTTTGTCATTTCTCCTTGCGCTTCAAAATTGTCGAACGTTTGTATAATTGGACGTCTTTATCCACGCCAATACTCGGCTAACCTCTCAAACACGTTGCCGCTGTACTTCTTTCTATATTCTCTAATTTGCACTAAAATCATTTGTTCTATGAAAAAATGCCTGCTACTTTTTATCTTTTTTGCTGCATTTATACAGTTCGGGAAAACGCAATCGAAAGGATTTTTTTATGCAAAGGGCAAGGAGATTATTTCTGCTGATGGAAAGCCATTCCTGATTAAGGGAACCAACCTTGGTAACTGGCTGGTTCCTGAGGGTTATATGTTTAAACTGAACAACGCTACTTCTCCAAGGCTAATTAACCAGGCATTTACAGAGTTGGTTGGACCGGCAGAAATGAAAGTGTTCTGGAAGAAGTTCCAGGACAATTATATCACTGCTGCTGACATTCATTACCTCAAAATACTTGGGATGAATTCTATCAGGCTTCCTTTTAATTACCGCTTGTTTACGAATGAGAATTATATGGGACAGAATAACGACCAGCAAGGTTTTATCCTTTTTGACAGGCTTATCGGTTGGTGCAAAAAGGAGCAACTGTATATTATACTCGATATGCATTGTGCACCAGGAGGTCAAACGGGAGATAATATCGATGACGGTTCTGCTTACCCTTTTTTGTTTGACAGTCCCGCCGATCAACAACAAACGGTAGATATCTGGACCAAGATTGCAAGCCGCTACAGCAATGAAAATATTATTTTAGGCTACGATTTGTTGAACGAGCCGATTGCTCATTTTTTTGATAGCTCACACTTTAACCCTACACTCGAACCACTGTATAAAAAGATTGTAGCTGCTATAAGAACTGTTGATAAAAACCATCTTATTTTTCTTGGCGGTTCTCAATGGGACTCAAACTTCAGACCTTTTGGGAAACCCTTCGACAGTAATCTTGCTTACACTTTTCATAAGTACTGGACCCCAGCCGTGAAGTCGGTGGTGCAGGATTACATTGACTTTCGGGATAAGTACAACGTACCGATATATGTTGGCGAAACTGGTGAAAACAGTGATGGCTGGGTAGATAGTTTTAGAGTTGTTTGTGAGCAAAATAATATCGGGTGGCATTTCTGGCCTTACAAGAAAATGGATAGCAAAAGCGGCATTGTCTCCTTTGATAAACCTGCCGGGTACGATTCTATTATCAATTATGCAGACGCGCCAAAAAAGAGTTTTCAGGATATCAGAGATTTAAGGCCGAAAAACATTCAAACCACAAAGGCTTCATTTAACCAGTTGTTAGATGCAATACTCTTTAAGAAGTGTCAAGGAAATGAAGGGTATATAAAAGCTTTAGGTTTGAAGTATGAAAGCATACGATAGGCGTGGAAGGAACAAACTGATGAACAGTTGTCCCCAAACAAGCTTTAATAAAATGGTTAATTGAATTTGAATATTTTAATGAAGTTGTTTGTAGTTTTTATGATGGTATCTCAATCGATAAACACGCAGGCCCAGCAAAATGAGGAGTTGAAATCATTTAGAAACAATAAGGTAATACCGGCTGCGGTAGAAAAAAATGTGCTTAAAGCTCTTTCGTTTTACCCTGAATTAATTCCTGCCAACATCAGCTTTATTTTTAAAAAGAACATTAAGACATCAGTGATGCAGGCGCAACCTGTTTTTATGACCTTACTAAGCAGAAGAAAAAACAGGCGTTACAGAGTCAATATAAGTAAGCAGTTCAAGCTGATACATTCACAAATGCCTATTGAGCAAATACCAGACGAAGTAATGGTGGGATGGATAGGACACGAGTTGGGCCATATTCTCGACTACGAGAGTAGGAGTAATGTGGGGATGATCTCGTTTGGCTACAAGTACTATTTTCACTCATCCTTTGTAAAACATGCAGAAATGCTGGCAGACTCGCTGGCAGTTGAGCGCGGAATGGGGAATTATATTGTCGCCACCAAACGTTTTATTCTCGATCATGCAGAACTTCCGCAAGCTTATAAAGACAAAATCCGGAGGCTGTATCTCTCACCTGATGTAATTGTAGAGCAAGTAAGAAAATTAGAGGAGAAGAAGCTGCTTGAGAAGCAGAAGTAGAATCAGCTACCTGTTATCCTTTAAGTCAAAAACCACTTTTGCATTTCTTTGTTCCGTGGAGGAAATGAAGACCTCATGACGCCGGCCGCCTGCAGTAACAATCATTAAAGAAGTATTCGGGGGAATAGAACCCAGGTTATTTGCTACCATAACTAGCTCATGATGCGGATGGTTATAATCAACGAGGATTTTGAATGTCAGGGGTTTTTGAGTAAGGCCAACATTTGCAAACAACATCGTGTTGTTATGATAAATAGTAACTGTATCTCCGTCGATGTCACCATTGTCATACAAGTCGATTCTAATTTCGCCCATCTCGGTTTCGATTCGTTTTACCAGGGGACTTGATCGGGTTGTAAGGTGAGGCGGCAAAACAGGTAAAGCAGAAGGTTGCGGCTTTACCACCGGAACCGTTTGTGCTGCTACCTCTTTTTTAGGTTTTACAATTGGAATGATTTCAGCTTGTTTTTTTGCAGGTCGTGAAATTGCTTTTTTCACAAGCAATGGCGGCGCTTTCTGAACTTTTTTCGGTTGAACAATGGGCTTGGGTGGAGTTGTGATTTTTACAACAGGCTTTACGCATTCGCGGAAGGTGATGTCATCTAGCGCGAAATCATTTCCGCAACCACCAGGAGAAATGTCAATCATGGTAAGGATTAGCGGCGTGGGGGAAGCCGGGGTTGTAAAGTAGGCTTTGTGCTGGGTCCATTGCGGGGACTGTCGCCGCACAAGTTCGCCTGTTCTAAATTGCCCTACCAACTTTCCGGCAACTGTTTCTAACCTCACTATAATTACTGGAAGCAATGGAAAAGGGCATTTTTTTGTGATCTTACAAAGGTTCATCATCCATGCGGCAAATTCATAAGTAGTGTTACCTTTTAACCCGTTGATGGTTGTGCTTAGAAATGCGCCGCCTCTATGAGAAGCATTTACAAGCATCATGTTACCGGCAACATCTCCCGGGGTATGGTCTTCTTCCAGGGTAAACCAGTCGTCCCGAAAACACTTGCTGGTGTAGGGAGTAAAAGTGTAGTGGCCGTCGGTTGGACAGTAATATGAAACAGGTTCGTAATTTTCTAGTGCTGAGCTGTTGAGATCTTGAATGTTGCCCGTACCGAAATTAATACCGACTAGTGGCTGTTTAAGTACACAATCGGCAGGCTGCGCCTTTACTTGAAAAGTAAATAGGAGAGCTATCAAAAAAAGAAAAGACTTGTTCATAAGTCAGGAATTCTTTCCTTATAAAGCTACTGAAAATTTACTGCTGTTCCCAACGCTTTTGCAGGTAATCGGGAGATGTAAGGCGATTATTTAGTGCTCGGAAACAGTTTTTTTTTCAACAACGGCAGAAGCTTAAATACTACTATTAAGCTTGAACTAATTGTTGAACATATTCTCTGAATTCAATAAAATCCTGTTCTTTCATTACCCTTGGGATCTTTGCCTGTCCACCCAGTTTCTTAAATTCTTCACTCCAACTATAAAAGTGTTCTACAGGCACAGCCTCCACTTCAACTCCTTTCAAAGCTTTAGTACGCGCGACTTTGTAGTTTTTATTGTTTTCAGATAATTCGGCGTCAATAATCTCAGATGCTTCCGCCGTATTAATTTCCTTATCGGTGCCGATGACGAATTTCATTTTGTATTCGTCATTTTCAAACACCGTTGACGCAACAAACTCTTTGATCTCCGTATCAAAAACATCTTCGATTTTTTCAATCGCCATGTTCATTTTTTGGACTGACAGTTGCTCACCTACAACATTTAAGTAGTGTTTTGTACGCCCGCTAATTTGAATTTCAGATCTCTTTTTATCAGTGATAATTACTGTATCCCCAATCATATATCTCCATGTTCCCGACACGGTTGAAATAAGCAAAACATATTCGACGTTTTCCTGGGCCTGCTGAAGTGTAAGTACTTCCGCATCTTGTTTAACCCGTCCTTCATCGTCAATGTTTTCTTCTAAGAAAGGGACAAACTCGAAAAAAATACCGTTGTCAACAATCAAAGCCATTGAGTTAGTATTGGGCCTTTTTTGCGTAGCAAGGTAGCCTTCGGAAGCAAGATATGTATCGATGTAAATAAGGGGACGAGCCAACAACTTTTCCATACTTTTTCTATATGGTTCAAAAGCGACACCCCCTGATGTATAAACGTGAAGGTTAGGCCAGATGTCGTGAATTGTATTAAGATTGTTGTGGCTTATAATCTCCTTCAACATTAATTCTACCCACGACGGAATACCGGAGATGCTACCAATATCCCAACCTGGTGCTTCCTCAGCAATCCTCTTAACTTTTTCGTCCCAGTTTTCAATTGAGGCTATTTCTGCACCTGGTTTGTAAAACTTACTAAACCAACCGGGAATGTTTGCAGCGCTGATGCCACTGATTTCTCCCTCAAAATGATCGATCTCTTGTATCAGGCTGGTGCTGCTGCCAAGCATTAGAATTTGCTTTTCAAAAAAATCTGTAGGAAGATCAAAGTTTTTCAAGCTTAACACTTGTTGCATACCCGATTTCTTGATAGCACTAACCATGTCGCTTGTTACGGGGATATATTTTTTATTACTCGTGGTGCCGCTACTAAGTGCAAAGTATTTTTGCCCGCCTGGCCATGTGATGTTTTGGTGTCCTTTTAGCAGATAATGCCACCATTGGTCATACATGCCGTCGTAGTCATGCACCGGTACTTTCTCCTGGAAAGCACGAATTGGGTCAGCACTTTCTAAAATTTCATTAAAATGATAATGCATTCCAAACGCGGTAAGTTTGGCTTTCTTTAAAAGCTGTAAAAGAACTGCTTTTTGTGCTTTACCCGGCTTTACCTCGCGGCTTATTAATCCATTAAAATCTATTGCTTTTTTGATTACTCCACCTAACAGCGCCATGCTCTTTTAATTTTTTTCTAGGTTAAGCAATATTTATACCTGCCGCAGAATTCTGATAAATTCATTATGACAACTGACAGTTTTGCTAAGAAAAAGGGTTAAACCATAAGTTGTAATAGGGTGAAAACAAGACTAATACAAACAAAAAAAGGAACGAGTGTATTCGCTCCTTTTTGACGTTTTCTACATTTCTGCCCCAAAAAGGTTGAAACTATTATAAACTGTCTTTTGCAATAACACTCCAATCATCGTTACCATGTCCCTTGGCTATCCATTGATCCATCACATCAGCAATCGCTGGTATGATTGCTAAATTTGCGCCTGCTTCTTTAGCAGCACTTAGCATTAGTCCCGCGTCTTTGCGAGCCATATTGAGTTCCCATGAAGGCTCGTCGAATTTTCCTTCTGAAATTTTCTTTAACCTGGCGGGGGCGGCTGCACCGGGATTCCAGCTACTGAAAAGATTAAGAATTTCCTGTGTTTCTATGCCATGTGCTTTGGCAAGAGCAAGAGCGTCTGAAAGTCCTGCTGTCAAACTAAGCAAAAACAGGTTACCGGTCAATTTGATACCTGCCGCTCTACCTTCTTGTGGTCCGAAGTTGATCAGCTTTCCCGTCATTTTTGAAAGGTCTCCTTCCACCTTCTCAATCAATTGTTGATCACCTGATACCAACATATAACCGCTACTTTCACGAGCATTCTGAGGGCCCATAAAAACAGGAGCGTGCAAATAATTAATTCCTCTACTTTTCCAGGTCTTGGTTCTTTCGATGGCTCCTTTGGCAGAGGTCGTCGTATGATCAATCACAATTGCCCCGCTTTTAAATGCTTTACTTGCTGTTTCAAGTACTTCGTTCACTGTATCGTCATCCTTCAGGGTCACATGAATTACGTCTGCATCTCTAACCGCATCTTCAACGTTATCAAAGGCCTTCGCCCCGTCAGCTTCAAGGGCTTTAGCTTTAGCCGCTGTTCGGTTCCAGACATGCATCGTTTCGCCTTTTTGAATCATAGCCTTAACGAAGTTTGAACCTAACAAACCCATTCCTATAAATGCTTTCATACTTTTTTTGATTTTTACAAAATTATATAAGAAAAAATTTAGCCATCTACGAATGGCTTTGAGAGACGAGTGGCAAAATGAACAATTTATTTTTCAAAGCGATTACCTACAATTTTAAGATCCCCGCTAAAAAAAGATCTCCTAATAGTCACTCCAAAACTTGTGGTCAGGAGGCTTTCTTATCATTTTGGAAGGAATAACATAGCCTACCTTTGCGAAAAATTGTTTTTGATTGAAACATCTTTCGGCGGTCAATAAGTATTTCTGGAAATATAGATTCAGGTTTCTTGCGGGGATTTTGTTCATAGCAGCCTCCAACTACTTCGCGGTTTTAGCGCCTCAAGTAACTAGTTATGTGGTGAATTTGGTGCAACAACGATTGCCCAATGCTAAACCTGCTACCACTCATGCTATCAATGATCCACTAGTTGAATGGTTCATTGCTGTTCTTGATCCGATTAAGGGAAACTTCATTAAGCTTGTCACCATTTGCAGCGTAACCATATTACTGCTTGCGCTTGCAAGAGGATTACTTATGTTTTTGATGCGGCAGACGATTATTGTAATGAGTCGTCATATTGAGTATGATCAAAAAAACGAAGTGTTTGCTCACTACCAGTTACTGGATACAAATTTCTACAAAACCCATAGCACCGGTGATATGATGAACCGGATAACAGAAGATGTTAGCCGCGTTAGAAGTTATACAGGGCCGGCTATCATGTACCTCATCAACCTGCTTTCGTTGATCGCCTTCTGCGTGATAAACATGGTTAGAAAAGATCCATTGCTGACATTGTATGTTTTAGCTCCGTTGCCGATTTTGGCTGCCACCATTTATATAGTGAACCAGATTATCTATAAGAAGAGCGAAAAAATTCAGTCGCTACTATCTGATCTCACAACAAATGCCCAGGAAAGCTACTCTGGCATAAGGGTAATAAAATCTTTTGTGCAGGAAAAAGCAATGTTTGGATTTTTCGAAAAAAACAGCGTGGATTATAAAAACAACGCCATCGGTCTTGCAAAGGTGGAGTCAATTTATTTCCCTAGTATGGCGTTGATGATTGGATTAAGTACACTAATAACCATTTTAATTGGAGGGGTACAAGCATTGCACGACACAACAAAAGTGGGTGTAATCGTTGAGTTTGTTATCTACATCAACATGCTTCAATTTCCTGTGAGTGCAATTGGATGGGTAGCTAGCATGATACAGAGAGCTTCTGCATCGCAGAAAAGGCTTAACGAGTTTTTACAGACTGAGCCTTCAATAGCAGACAAAGGCAAAGCCATTGAGCATGTAAAAGGAGATATTGTTTTTAAAGATGTAGATTTTATTTATCCGCATACCGGCATCCATGCAATTAAGAAATTTTCGCTAACAATAAAAACAGGTGAAAAAGTATTGATACTAGGTAAAACAGGGTCAGGCAAATCCACCATTGCACAACTATTACTTCGTTTTTATGATGCACAAAAAGGGGATATTACCATAGGTAAGGTTCCCCTGCAATCATATTCAATAAAAAATTTAAGAGAGCAAATAAGCTACGTGCCCCAAGATGTTTTTTTGTTTAGTGATACCGTTGCTAACAATATCAGTTTTGGACTTGAAGCAGCTAATCATCCGCAGGAAATAATAAGTAAAGCAGCCCGCCAGGCAAGTGTCGAAAACGAAATAATGCAGTTTGCAGAGGGTTACGAAACGATGGTAGGAGAGAGGGGCGTAACACTAAGTGGTGGTCAAAAACAAAGATTATCAATTGCCCGTGGATTAATCAAGCAGCCGGAAATTGTAGTCTTTGATGACTGTCTCAGTGCGGTGGATACAGCTACTGAAAATACCATTATATCAAACCTATATCAGTACCTGGAAGACAAAACAGCCATTATCATCACGCATCGCATATTTACTTTACTACACTTTGATAACATTGTTGTCCTGGAAGATGGCAAGATAACCGAGCAGGGAACACATAATGAGTTGATGATGAAAAATGGCTACTATGCTGAGCTTTATAAAATGCAGACTGTTCAAGCGCACACTGAATAATTCGAGGAAACTGCTTTGCTTCATTGCCGATACTTGCTTATAAAAATCGACTTTTTAGTTTGTTGTCAAACCGCCTTTCCGTTTATTATTCAACTTTTCTTTAAAAATTTTGGTAATTGAAAAGTAATTATATATTTGTGTATCATTGTTTTTAATGAAGTCTTAACAAAAAAACCAACTTACTGTGGCGTACGAAAGCAACGAACAAAAAATTGAAAGTGTTTACAGCAAAAGGATCCGTGCGGGAAAAAGAAGAACTTATTTTTTTGATGTAAGGGCTACCCGCAGCAATGATTATTTTTTAACCATTACTGAAAGTCGCAAGAGATTTAACGACAATGGTTATGACAGGCACAAAATCTTTTTGTACAAAGAAGATTTTAATAAGTTTACGAAAGCGTTGAACGAAGCTGTGGATTATGTAAAGACAGACTTAATGCCTGACTTTGATTTTGATGCTTTTAATCATGACAACTACGAAGAAGGTCAACCGGTAAATGAAGTGGTTGCTGTTGAAGCAGAAATTGAAGAAGTAGAGATACCGACTATGCCAACTGAATTAAGCGAAGTAGTAGCATCAGTCTCTATTCCAGCAACAAATCATAGCACTGAAGAAGTAGATAAATGGTAATCTGTTTTATCAATAATTCTTATTGATAAAACAATAGATTTAGAAATAATAAAAAAAGCAGGCATGTCATTCATGCCTGCTTTTTTATTATAATTCCATGTGCTTCTTGCTAATCAGGTATTCGCAGGTATTTCTTCACTTCATCGTAATTGTCCCAATTTATTTTGCTTTCCATACGTGCTGCCTTACCTCCAGGAATGAGAATGTACCTGTACTGCAAATAGTTAAAGTTTCTTATTTTACGTGAACTTAAATTAGCGTTTGACGCCAGTTCAATTGCCTTGTTTGAGTAATAAGGACTCATAGTGACGAGCCCGTTAAATAGAAAGAAGTCAACCATTGGCAATGGCACCACAAATTGAGCATTGGTTGAGTCGCTTCCTAAATTAAGGTAGACCCTTATTTCACCCCTGTTTAAAATAGAGTCTACAAGCAGCGGTGCTGGGATAGTGGCATCATATCCGGTGGAGTCAGTGCCGGTAAAAGTGACATTTAACCATGCCGAATAAACAACGTTGGCGGTCCCAGGTGCACCGGGAGCGCCAGGTACACCAGGTGCTCCCGGTGCACCTGTAGGGCCAGCAGGACCAGCAGGACCGGTTGCGCCAGCAGGACCTTCTTTAGAACATGAAGCAAACAGTATTGCAATGGCTAAAAATAAAGAACAATGAATAGTTAAGAGTTTTTGTTTCATGAGCGTTGACTTTTAATAATTGTTAAAGCTTTTGATAAATAATTAGGATTGCTGAAGAACAATTTAGGGAAAGTTTAGAATAAAAAATGCGCTTCTAAAGATTCTTTGAGAATTACTATTAATTGCGCAGTACATCTGCTTAAGAACTTGTTTTCGTGCATAATTCTTATTTACTGCTATACCATGTAATCCACGATTTGCCGTCCCGTGAACTTACCATGTCGTAGGTTGATCCACTGGTTTGAACAAGGTAGAAACCGGAAGAGTTATATAAGAGTTGTCTTGATGCATTTGCGCCGCCGGTAGTAGGATAGGCGCCGTACATACCTAGTTCCCTAAACAACACTCGTCCATCTGCAGTAAAAGTCGGAATTCTTGGTGCTGAACCGTAATCTACTACTAGAGAATTTGCTGCCTCATCTAAGAAAACAGGTGCAAAAAGGTCGTTAGTAGTACTGTACCTGGGATAGTATATCAGAAAGTAATAAGGCAAACCGCCACTACTTATAAGCTTGTTTACACCATACGCGTCTTCCACTCCGTTCACGTGGAAACCATCAATCGAGTACCAATAATCGTCTGTAGCTGCGGCATAATTCCACCATCGGGAAGGAGCATTAAGATCGACCTTTAGTGGTACAATAACTTCTGCTATAGTTGCTGCAACATTATTGGCAGTAGCGGAAATACTTTGTGAGGTTGTTGAAAAACTTAGGTTAGTAATTTGGGATATTTTTTGATTTCCCACGGTAATCGGTCGTGTAAAACCTATGCCTCCTAAGATTAAAAAGTAATCTGACATTCTTGTGGAGTCCATCAAGTTTCCATTAACGTCTGTCCATTTTATACTTCTCGTAAGCGGGTCGAAATAAAAATCCACTGAGGTCGACCCGATTGTTAACCTCTTATAATAGGTTTGAATTTTGTTGATTAAAAGGCCATTTGCTAACTGTCCACTTGCAAAAGCTGTTGCCTCGGCTTGCGTTGCTTTAACTAAAACTGCCTTACTTCCGTTAAACCTTCCAACAAGATTGATAGTATCGGCAGAGCTTGAATCAAAATAATATTCGAAGTCGGACTGTAAACCTGCACCTACCGGTCCGCCGCTTACGTCAGGGTTAGGATCTGCCAGTACATGCAAATAAGAGTAGGTATCAAACAAAAGGCTAGGCTGCTGAACAGCCTTCAAACGGTAACTACTTTCTTTCATTGTAACTGCGGACGCAGAGTCGAAGCTCGACAGCATCTGCACACGGTTCGAACTATTAAATTTAAAATAGAAAGTATAGATGCCCCCGCTCTTTGGATAAATTAAACCCTTCCACCCGTTTGTTGCACCCGACAATTGAGTTTGATAAGCAGTAAGCGCATCATTAATCCTTTCGTCAGGAGATTTACTAAAAATACTTCCATCATCCTTTTTACAACCAGAAAAAAGGGAAACGGCTGCAACAATTATTATAAGTAGTTTTTTCATTTATTATTGAGCTGTTTAAATTAAAATAGAAGTGCGTTTATTTCTGCTCTTGTTCTTAATTGCAAACTATAAAAATTAATATTCCACGCTTGCTTAAAGTAGTTAATCACAACCGCTTCCTTTTGTCTCAACCTTGCGCGTGCTTTCTCTGCTGTAGTCCCATTAGGTGTAGTACCGGTATAGTTGATAGAGTTCACAAGATTATCGAACCAGGGTTTTCCGTTAACAAGTAACAAAGAAACCATTTCAGCCCAATCTTCTCCTTTTTGAGATTGTGCATAAGGAGTTATGAAGCCATCGTTTAAAGCGTCCTGGTCAAAAACGTTCAGCCAATCTGATGTATATGAACTGGCACTTGACGCACTGAAATCGATCGGAACTTTAATAGTCTGATCTAGAATATGGGCAAACTCATGGTGTATTACATGAAACATTCTTAATACAACATCGTTATCAGCGGAAGAGTACCCCGGCATTCCTTTGATACGAAAGTTGTTGATATTGCTGAGAACTACTTTCCGTCCTCCTTCTGCAAACCCTTCCACTATCGCACCGCGCACATAAATAGGACTGCCAACGAGCACCATAAACTTAGGACTAACAGTCTTGAAAAACTGTTCCCCACCTTCAGCTATGTAAGTGTTTATCCAGACCTTTCTTATTGCCCGCATCACAGGTATGATTTGTTCTTCTTTAGGAGGAACAAGGGTTTTATCCAGGAAATTGTTTATTTCAAACTGGTCCCACTTATACTTGACTGAAATATTATAGGGAACAGTCAGGGTATCGAGTATCCATTTATCTAAGGGACCGCTAGCCCACGTATCACCACCTAAACCCTGAATATTTTCAACGCTACCCACTGCAGCTTCCTTTTTACAAGAAGAGGCCAAAATGGTTAGTGAGAATAAAAAGAAAGCAATTTTTATAATCTTCATAATAATTGTGTTTATAAACTTACCTCGGATTTGCTGCCAACCCTGCAAGCGTTGTTGATTGCGGAAGCTGCAGAACTCTTCTTGGGTCATCAGGAGTAAGTGTAATAATTTGTCCGTCTCGGGTAGTATGAACTACGGGAATTTTATATCTTAAGATGTCGAACCAGCGCATACCTTCATGGATAAACTCCGCTCTTTTGTAATAAAGGATTGCACTAATTAGCGCCAGTCGGGTATCGTTAGTTCCAAACACTGTTCTGACTTTTGCTTCAGTAATGTTATTAGATGCTGTATAATTATTTATCCGCGTACTTGCATAAGCATTCAGATTGGCGATTGCACTGGCGAAGTTGTTAGTATAAGCATAAGCCTCTGCCTGGTTAAACAGTACTTCCTCTGCTGAAAAAAGAGGAACCATTACATAGGGATCGCCAATGTTAGCATTTACCGAAACCTTCACAAAATACTCGTCAATTTTAGGTATTAAAGCATGGGTGCCTTCGAAAACAGAATATTGTTTAAAAGCAAAAGTGCCGCCAGTCAACGGGTCGGGTCGCGGAAATATTTGGCTTTGCTTTTCCTCGCTAACTCCATACCGAACAGTATAGAAATTTCGTGCCCATGAAGATTGGGTTTCAACAAGAAGTAAATTGGCAGCTTCCGTTGATTTAGCATAGATTTTAAAAAGTTCGGTAACGTCTGAAATATCCTGGTAAGTACTATTCCAACCGCGCAAATAGGGAAGATAATTGTTGCCAGGAATAGCTTGATTCGCGTACTGAATTACTTTATTATAATCCTTTTTGAACAGGTAAAATCGCGTTGCAAAAGCATTGGCAGCCGAACGATTAAAATGATACTTTGGAACATTATAGGCCTTATCTTCTATTAACGGAAGACCTTCCAAAATATCTTTTTCAACCATGTCATAAACATATTGCACAGTTTTTCTTTCGTACTGTTTGATCACTACGGTCTCCGGTTGTGTTACATAAGGAATACCCGGATCGGATGAAGCAGTCGTGGCATCATAAGACTTTGAAAAGAAATTGACAAGCATAAAATGCGCATAAGCTCTTGCCAGTAGAGCTTCACCCTTTTGATTCCTAAATACATTCGGATCAGTAGATTTATTAATTGTCTCCAGGGCAAGGTTTGCAGATGCAATGGCGCTGTAGCAAGCGTACCAGTATCCCTCGGGAGAGTCCTGCTGATTTTCTTTAGTATCTATATAAAAATATAAATCGTGAATTGTATTATCCGGCAAGCCATTGCCGATATCTGTAACGTTATCAGAAAGTGTTTCCCCAATAGCCTGGTAGTTAAATTGCGGATAGGCAGTACCTAGTAGTTGAGAAACTTTTTCAGGGCTGTTTAACTTGGCCCTATTGTCGGGTTCTTTATCAAGGTATTTATTGCACGATGATAAAATCAGTACAAATAAACAAGAAGTATATAATAAGATCTTTTTCATAGAAAGTATTTAAAGACCCACTTTAAGTGAAAGTGTAAATTGTTTTTGTATAGGTTGAGCCACTCCACCTGAGTTAAAAAATTCAGGATCCTGACCTTTTAGTTTAGGATCAGAATAAATGAGCCATGGATTTGCAGCAACGGCGGTAACTGCTAAAGATTTAAAGCCTATTCTATCTAATGTTTGTTTAGTGACATTGTAAGTAAGCGATACTGTTTTTAATCTTACGAAACCTCCGTCGGCTATTCGCGCAGTCGAATAGTTGTAATTATTGTACGGGTAAGCGCCTGTTCCACCTAATATGTAACGCTGATAAGCATCCACAATAGAAGGTACATTAGTTAGTTTTTCATCTCCCGGCATTACCCATCTGTCGTTAAACTCTTTAGGCATAGCATCAAAGTCTGTATAGGCAGTTCTGAATGCAGGATAAAGTCGAATTTTATTGCCGGCCTGGTAGGTAACAAAAACATTCAGTGAAAACGCTTTGTAGTTAAAGGTGTTTGAAAACCCGCCTGTTAATGTTGGATCGACCGGACCTTCATAAACAAGATTAGAAGTGTTTTGATCTTGCAAATAAACATTAGAACTGACCTCGCCCTTCTCGTTGACGAATTGAGGGACACCGGTAATATGATCCAGGCCTTTGAAATTAATAGAGAACAAACTATTAACAGGATATCCTTGGGTGTTGCCGCCTTCTGCTTTCACTAAATCGAAAATGAGAGGTATATTCTTTACGTTGGTTATCCTGGTCTCATTGTAGCCAATCGTAAAATTCGTTCTCCAGCTCCAATTCTTTTTACGAATAATAGTTCCGCCAATCAGGGCTTCTGCACCTCTTGATGTCATGTCGGCGTAATTCGCAGCTTTAAGTGCTTCACCACCAATACCAGGTGTTTTTATAATGCTGATAAGATCAAAACTATTTCTTTGGTAAACGTCAAGGCTAATGTTGAGTCTGCCTTTAAATAGTCCCCCATCGAGACCAAGGTTTGTCTGGTAGTTTTTCTCCCACGTCAGGTCTGCGTTTTCCAGATTAGCAAGCCTGATAACTGACTCCCTTTCTGTTGGAAAAGTTCTATTGGTGGTAATACTTCTCAAGACGATATTGGAGTTTGTTGCAGGCCCAAGGCTGGCAGTTAGTCCATAACTTCCTCTTAATTTAAGAAAGTCTATCGCAGTAAGATTCTCCATAAATCCTTCCTCTTCAATATTCCATGCCCCTCCAAAACTCCATGTAGGCAGCCATCTTGCTTTAGGGGAAGAACCTAGCCTGTTAGAACCATCATATCGGACAGTTCCATAGAAGTTATATCTTTTATTAAAGGTGTACTGCGAGTTGAGATAAAAAGCTGCAAAGCGATCGTATTCTTTACTCATTCCATAATAAGGGAAACTACTTTCTATGGTTTGCTTAAGGATACGGTAGTCGACAAACGGAACGCCACCATTTTCGTATTGATAGCCATATCCGGTATTAGAAAAATTCTGGCGGTCTGCATACTTCACCTGCTGCCCGACCAAAATGTTTATATTATGTTTTTCATTAAATGTGTTAGTATAGTTTAAACTATTTCTAACATCGAAATTCAGTAACTGGTCTTCTGTACGATTGTAAAATCCTCCATAAGGCAAAACGACCACCGGCGGCGCAGATGGATTATCAGGGTCTGTATATAAAAACTTATTGGCTGCGGCAATGGTGGCATTTCCGTTTGCCCTATAGGCCTGCGCCATGTTCGCGTTCTCAGTTATCTGGTGTTCGCGCGAAGACTTTACATAACGAAGTGCACCAATGAATTCATAGCGAAGATGCTTATTAAATCTGTAGCCTAACTCGCCCTGTAACTTCAAATCGATTACATTAATGTCAAGGTAATTATTCTTCAATTCGTTGATAATGTTGAAAGGAGCAAAATTCCTCCTAAAAAACTCAAGATTACCCTTGTCATCAACGGCAGTCATTGTTCTACTGGTATTGAGGCCATAACTGAAAGGATTAATATCGAAATCCCTATCAAACTGTCCGGAAACCGGATTGCTAACACGACTTAAAGTTCCGGGTGCTTTTTGCTGGCGCACCGAGCCCACAGTCATAAAACCGGTAGATAATTTGTCCGAAAAGTTATAGTTGTTACGAAAGTTTAGCGTGTATCTTTTTACTTTGTCAGCAATGGTCCATCCGTTGTCATTATAGAAACTGGTAGAGAAAAAGCTTTGAGATTTATCAGTTCCGGAAGAAATGCTGAGTGAATGTTCCTGGGTTAAAGAGTTCTTGAACAAAACATCAAACCAATCTGTGTTAGCTGCTGCATATTTTTTAAGAAAAGCGGATTTAGCTTCTGTAGTATTTGCGAGCGGAAAAGCTCCATAGGCGTCTGGAGTACTAATCAAGTCAAACATTTTGCCGTAAACACCATAGTCTGGTCGACTCAAAATATCAGCCTGTAATATTCCTTTGCGTTCCAATTCCCCCAACACCGACATTTGTTGAGCCGAATTCATGATGTTGTAATTGCTATACTGAGGTTTTAGCTGGGTGCTAAAGTTGCCGGTGTAATTTACTGTCGGCTTACCTGCACGACCTTTTTTAGTGGTGATAACTACGACACCATTCATTGCTCTTGCGCCATAAAGGGCAGTGGCCGCAGCATCTTTCAAAATGTCAAATGTTTCTATGTCATTTGCATTGATACCAGCAACTGAAGAACCTAATAATGTTGTTGGATCTCCACTTGACAATTGCTCATTTGATATATTTACGATGTCTTCCAAAACTACTCCGTCTACCACCCATAAAGGTTTATTTTCTCCATTAATAGAGGTAGCCCCACGAACACGCACCTTAGGAGCGCTACCAAAAGTGCTCGATACGTTCTGAACAGATACGCCCGCTGCACGGCCTTCAAGCATACGACTTACATCTATAACACCTTCAATTTTTACGTCCTCAGCTTTTAACGTGACAGCAGATCCCGTAAATCTCTTTTTGTCAATTCGCTGGTAACCTGTTACCACAACATCCTGGAGGGTACCCAGGTCGGGCAGCATGCTAATATTGATCGTTCTTTGTCCGGAACCAAGTCTTATTTCCTGTGTTGCCAGGCCTACAAAACTGACTACCAATGTAGATCTCTCAGCAACTCCATTTAATTGAAACTCGCCAGCTGCATTAGAACTAGTGCCATTTTTACTTCCTTTTACAACGATCGAAACTCCTTGTATAGGATTTGCAAGCGAGTCTGTGATTTTGCCTCTTACGGTATTACCCTGAGCTGCAGCTGTTGAATCGATTGACAGGAGTATAAATATCAGGCTAACGAGACCGATCAACTTTTTTAGGGTCAGTAGATAGTTATTGGAAAATGCCAACGCATTTTTTATCATAATCTTTTTATTTGTTTCGTTCTTTTTGTTTGTCTAATTCTATTCAAGATCCTATAACTAAAGTTTTTAATAAATACGTAGAGGTAATTAAGAGGGATGCCAAGCCAATAGTTGAGTTATTTGTCTGTTGTAAATAATATTCCGAAAATATGTTAAAAACAGAAATGGATTCATTTAAAATATTTTTTTAAATACGGAAATCAGCCTCAAAATGTTTTAAAGTTGATAACAGAAAAAACTAGTGAGGCTTCAAGCTCGTGAAGTACCCATCAACTTTTTCAATAAGAAATTGAATATTTTCCGCTACTGCGATAACTATAATAAAGCAAAAAGTCTTTTATTATAGGAAAAGTGTAAGACTAAATACGCTGCTTTTAGGATTGAGTAATTCGATATTTAATGGACGAACGGTAGATAGACCAGATGAAAATCCAGAGAAGGATAATCACGGGGTGAACAAAAGTAAAATCGGAGGGGAGTAGCCCGAAAGAAGAAGTGCTTTTTTCTAAGTATTTCCAGAAACAATAACGGCCGTTTCTAACGTTCCTCCAGCCATTGCAAAATAAGGGGGCGTATCATATTTAAAATCACCCAACATACCAATAGGAATAAGATGGCTTCAACGATGTATCTGACAATTTCCATATTGGTTTCGACCTTTTTTAAACGTTTTTACTAAAACGAATCAAACTAAAAAGTATTTCGCGTCACGATTATTTGACCGTCATTTCCCAGATATCTTTCCTGGCAGCAATTCTTGGTAAACTATTGAACGTAAAATTTATCTTTGCAAAAACTGCTCTATGCCATCATTCGACATTACCAGCAAAGTTGATTTGCAAACCTTAGACAATGCTATTAATACTGTAAAAAAGGAGATTGAAAATCGTTTTGATTTTAAAGGAAGCCCGGTTAAAATAGAACTGAATAAGAAAGACTACAAGGTTGACCTGGAAGCTGAAAGTGAAATGAAACTGACGCAGATAACTGATGTAATTCTTAGCAGGAGCATGAAACAAGGAATTTCTCCTGAAGCTTTTGACTTTAGTAAAGAACATTCGCCAAGCGGAAAAGTTGTTAGAAAGGAAGTCCCCGTAAGAAATGGCATAAAACAGGAAGACGCAAAAAAAATCATAAAGGCTATTAAAGACAGTGGATTAAAAGTGCAGTCCCAGATAATGGACGACGTTATAAGAATTACTGCTAAAAAGATTGATGACCTTCAGGAAGTGATCACCCTTTGTAAGAACAGCAACTTTGGAATTGCGTTGCAGTACGTAAATATGAAATCCTAAAGAAGCGTAAATGTTTAT
The DNA here is from genome assembly GCF_007991655.1 of Segetibacter aerophilus. Lineage (GTDB taxonomy): Bacteria > Bacteroidota > Bacteroidia > Chitinophagales > Chitinophagaceae > Segetibacter > Segetibacter aerophilus. The sequence continues at coordinate 141,826 of NZ_BJYT01000013.1, read as the reverse complement.
TTTACTTTCAATTTCTTTTGGAGGAGAAGTAGCAAACACATAATTTTGCACGTCGAAAATAAAAAAAGCGGCCACTATAAACACAGGAAAATTGTGGCTTCGAAATATCAATACATTTATTATGAAACAAGGTCTTCACCCAGCAAATTATCGTTTAGTAGTTTTTAAAGATATGAGTAATGGTCACAGCTTTTTAAGCCGTTCTACAGCCAACTCAAAAGAAACAGTTCAATGGGAAGATGGTAATGAATACCCGGTAATTAAATTAGAGATTTCCAATACTTCTCACCCTTTTTACACCGGGAAAAATATGCTTGTTGACACAGCAGGTCGTATTGATAAGTTTAAAAAGCGTTACGCAAAGAAGTAGTTCTATTTCAATATTATTCTGCAAGCCCCTCTATTGAGGGGCTTTGTTAGTTTAATCAAATTCCGGGTAGGGGAAATATGGCATTATGATGCAAGCTTTATATCCTTTTTCGACATTGTTGTGTCACTCACTTGTACTGTAAATCTCCATTATCATTGTTTCATAAATTTTTATTCCGCGTATTTTGGAACAGTAAATACTCAAGCGGATAAGTTATGGTCAAGGCAACTACAACCCCAACTGCATAACAAATCCAGTCACTCCACACAAAGCCATAACCAAGCAGAAGTCCGAATGGGTAGGTATGCCTCACTTTTTGTATCCACGGTGCCTGGTATAACTGAAGAGTTTCTATGCACAGACAAATCAGGTAGGCGATCGCTCCAACCTTCGACAATTGTTTTTGTGTTGCAAGAAAACGAACGCCAAAAAAAATACAGGTAGCAAAAAATGTGTCACCTCCATAATTTCGTATTAAGTCAGGTAGAATAACCCCGGTAGAACGAGTTCCGATACCAAGCGGTATCATAATTATAAAAAGTAATAAATAAATCCATCGTTTTGTCTTTGTCATAGTTCTTCGCAAATATAAACTTCAATGTTTGCTCGTGTCATTCAACCCAACGGAGATGTTTCACCTTTGTTCGTAAGAATAACTTTGTAGCGTAAATTTTTAACTGGCCTCCCTCTTTGTAACGGCTAGTGGCTGTACATTTAGTATTTTTGCCAGAAGAATTTCTACCAATACACTTACAATGTCTTCTGTAAAAAGCTACCTCTCTCTCGTAAAATTTTCGCATACTATTTTTGCCATGCCATTCGCCATGATAGGCTTTTTTCTCGGAGTGGTAAGGGCGGGATATATCAATGTAGCTTCGTCGTCAGACGCTGGTAATCATGTTGCTGGTTTTTTTGCTTCGGAAAAAGTTATAAAATTCATCCTCGTTGTTCTTTGCATGATCACTGCACGTAGTGCAGCCATGGCCTTTAACCGTTACCTTGATAAGAATTTTGATGCTAAAAACCCTCGAACTGCTATCAGGGAAATTCCCGCAGGAATTATTTCGGCAAACAGTGCGCTCATGTTTGTAATTATTAATTCTATCGTGTTTATCGCTTGTACCTGGTTCATCAATACAATCTGTTTTTTTCTAAGTCCTGTTGCTTTGTTTGTCATCCTGTTTTATAGTTATACAAAAAGGTTTACTGCGCTTTGTCACTTGGTTCTCGGATTAGGGTTATCGCTTGCACCGATTGGCGCTTACCTTGCTATTACCGGAAGGTTTGATCTTTTACCAGTGCTTTTTTCATTTGCCGTACTTTTTTGGGTTAGCGGTTTTGATATAATTTATGCTCTTCAGGACGTTGACTTCGATATTTCGCAGAACCTTTATTCAATTCCTTCGGTTTTAGGTAAACAGAAAGCACTTAGAGTTTCGGAGTTGTTGCATTTTTTAAGTGCGGTTTTAGTAATTATTGCGGGATTTGTGGCATCATTTGGTTTGCTTTATTGGATCGGTGTCGTCGTTTTCTCGGGAATGCTTATCTACCAGCATTCGATTGTAAAGCCAAATGATCTCAGAAGAGTGAACTTAGCCTTTATGACTGCCAACGGAATAGCAAGCGTAGTGTTTGCTTGCTTTGTTTTAGCTGATATGTTTTTCAAATAGTTTAGAGTTTAATTAAACATAGAACTGAATTTTCGTTAATTCCTAATTATCAATTCCTAATTCTTAATTCTCAAATTCTCCCATTGCCCCGCATACTATCAATAGATTACGGTTCTAAAAGAACTGGTCTTGCAGTCACCGATCCTCTTAAGATAATTGCGAGCGGTCTTACAGGAATTCATACAAAAGACCTTGAAAACTTTCTAACCGAATATTTTAAAAGAGAGGCGGTTGAAAAAGTTATCATCGGTCATCCGACAAATTTGGACGATAGTGATACTCATGCAACTCCACTTGTTCAGGCGTTTATCAATCGTTTTAAAAAGATATTTCCGGCTATGCCAATCATAAAAGTTGACGAGCGATTTACCTCTAAGCTGGCTGTACAAAGTATGATTGACAGCGGCATGAAGAAGAAGAACAGGCAGAATAAGAACCTTGTCGACGAGATAGCAGCTACGATAATGCTGCAGGAATATCTTAACAATAATGGCTGACCTTCCTTTTGTAGTTTGCCTCGTTTAGGGGTAAATTTGCGATTTATCACTAATTGATTCTATTTCATGATATTGCCGATAGTAGCTTATGGTGCGCCTGTTTTACGTAAAGTTTGCGCTGATATTACTCCAGATTTTCCCAACTTAAACAAACTCCTTGAGGATATGTGGGAAACTATGTATGCCAGTAATGGAGTAGGATTGGCGGCACCGCAGATAAATAAAGGCATTAGGCTATTTGTAATAGACAGTCAACAAATTTTCGAAAACCAGGACGAAGAGGATAAAGGAAAATATCCCGATAAGCCCGGTGTAAAGAGAGTTTTCATAAACGCACATATTAAGGAATTTGATGGCGACGACTGGAGTTATAACGAGGGTTGCTTAAGCATTCCGAAAATAAGGGAGGATATCATGCGTCCGGAAGAAGTTGTTCTCGATTACGTAGACGAAAATTTTCAGCCTCACACAGAAAGATTTGTTGGAATAACAGCCCGTATTATTCAGCACGAATATGATCACACAGAGGGCAAACTGTTTATCGACTACCTGAAGCCTTTAAGAAAAAAGATGCTACAGGGAAAACTGAACGACATAAGCAAAGGCAAGCTGAAACTGGATTATAAGATGATGTACGCGAAATAGTTTTATAAATATTTCTAAAACCCTCTCAAATTCATTAAAGGCTTACTCTGTTATAAGCTACAGCTCCATGTAGACTTGTAGGCGAAAGGATTGCGACGCAACAATGTTGCTATGAAAAGCCGATGTTGGTAACACAAAAGAAAATTTCAGAAAGCTCTCTGGCATTATTTCCTTTCTATCTCAACAAGGTAATGCTCCCGGATTTCTTTTCGTTTTCCATCAAATCCTGGTTAAAAAGGGTAAGCGTATAATAATAAGTAGCAACAGGTAAGTTGCTTCCGTTATACCTACCGTCCCAGAAGCTTTGATAACTTTTGGTGTCAAAAACGACTTGTCCGTCTCGATTAAAAATTGTCAGATGGTAGTCTCGGGGAAAGCACTTTATACTCGGTCTGTACACATCATTAATTCCATCACCATTAGGGGAAAAGGCGTTAGGCATTTTGATGTCGCAGGCACAAAGCTTTTGCATCACCGTTACACTATCGCGGTAGCTGCATCCATTTAATGTTGCTTCCGCCCAGTACATTCCACCCTGCCTCGCAGTATAAATAGTGTCTGCAGTATTTGTACTCCAACGAAAGGTAGCGCCGGGATAGGTTGCTTTTAAAGGCAAATCGTATCCGTTACAAATTGTAGTGTCTTTTCCCAGACTAAATATTGGAAGTGGCTTAACTACTACCGTCATACTGCTTGAATGTACGCACCCTTTAAATTCGGCAGCCACATGATAAGTTGCGGACTTATTTATCATGCGGGAGTAATCGGTAGTGCCGTCATCCCACATAATCCTGCTGCCTGATGTTGGGTTAAGAGTTAACATATAACCGGAACTTTCACAAAAGGAGGTATCGTTGGGTAGCTCGAAAGAAGAAATTGGGTTCTCAGACACTTTAACCGTATCTCGTACGAGGCAACCTTTTGTATCTTTTGCTTCAACCCAATAAATTCCAGACTTTGAAGCAATATAGGTAGCTGTCGTGTCGCCTGTATTCCATTTCCATCCACTGACGTTAATCGATGCTTTTGGCGATAGTGTAGTTGGTCTGCCTTCGCAGAGTAACGTATCAGAACTTAAGGTTACGGTAAAAGGATCGAGTTGCTTTACATTAATAGTATCACGGTTTTTGCAACCCTTCGCATCCAACACCTCCACCCAATAACTTCCGGCCGATTTCACGATAATATTCGATGTTCCTTTTTGACTGTTACTCCAGTGATAATTATTCGTTGTAGCGAAATTTGCAACAGAAAGCATCAAACTACCACCGTTGCAAATAGTTGTGTCATCGGCTAAACTGGGTTTGGCAGGAATAGGGTTTACAGTCAGTCGTATGGTTGTGTCGTACGAACAACCGTACGCATCTTTTACATGATAGGTGTAAGGAAATACACCTGCAGCGCGGGGAGAAACCAAAGCCGTCGCCTGATTAGTAGAAACTACACCGACCGCTGGAGCCCACACTTGACTGATAATCGGAACAGTGTAAGTTTCAGCGTTGGGAAAAATTGACTTTTTGAATTCCACTTTCCAGTTAAAAACAAAGCCGTTGTCTATTGCCTGCTTATCGCAAATCTCAATTGTCCACCTGCCGTTCAAAGGAGTTCCTATTAGTGGAAGCAAAGTTTCTTCTGACTTGTAGCTGCCGGCTGGCAGGTAGTAATGTTGCGTAATTACCTGTCCGCCATTGTCAGTATAGCTGTAGTTATACTTACTTACCTCATCCCACATCGTCCCATGCTCAGGGGTATTGCTAAAAGAATAGTCATATCCTTTACCCCTGGTCTTCGAGAAGTTGTTATCAGTAGGGTCGCCCCATAAAGACTCGTCGACAGGCTCACCTAGAAAAGTTCCATCGTTTGCACTGCCCTCTACTGTAGTTTTCAAAAACACTTTTGCACCATTGGGAGCTTCAATCGAAATGGTTAGATCGCCAAGGTAGGAGTGCTCCATATTCATAAAAATTCCTTGCAGGTCTTCTAAGTTTTGCAGGGTCTGATTAGGAGCAAATTGTTCGATCACAATACTACTGGTAAAACATTGCGGAGGATTGTCAGGCAAAAAAACAGAATCACCGGAAACGGGTAAGGTTACAAATGAGCCGACAGGGGTAGTAACAGTGGGCTGTCGGTTTGTTGTAGCGGTTGGTTGTAGGGTAGCAGTATCAAATAAACAAATGTAGGGTGGGGGAGTTATGCTGAAAATCGGTTTCAAACTTGTTCTAACAGGAAATCGAAAAGGCTCAGTATTTGAGCAACCATTGGAGTCGGTAATAGTTAACCGGGCATAATACCCGCCGGCTCTATTGTATAAATGTTTTACAGATAGCAAGTTTTTACCCGTGGTATCTTTTCCATCTCCAAAAACCCAATGAAAGATGGACGTGCTGTCAGATTGATGATAAACAACGTTGTTGTCAGGATATTGTATGGCTGCAGAAAAATTTATGGCGTCACCAAAACAAACATTTGTATAGCCGGTGGCATCTTTAGCAGGTAATGAAAAAATACTACCTGTAATCTTTTGCTTGCACGGGAATATACACCTGATATCCGCCTCCCATCCGCTTCTCTCTTCGAGGCCATTTGAAACAAATTTGAAAGTGATACAACCGCTCGCGTTAGAAAGCGAGGGGGTGTAGTAAAGACCATTTTGAGTACTATTTGTAAAAGTGTCTAAAACCGGGGAGTTGATGCTGTTGCCATCAAAAGAAAATAAAGTATCCCCGGCAGCAATACTTATGGAGCTAAAAACTACCTGGATAATTTTGTTACCGGTTCCCGAACAGAAAGTGACCGAATAGTTTTCGTTTGGGTTGTAGTTATTGGTTGGATCAGAATCGAAAAACTTACCCGTGCAAGTTGTTATTGTAGCTCCGTTGGTGAAACCACGATGTAAGTAATAAGATTGTACCTGTGCAGAAGCTTTAGCCACAAAAAACAGTAGTAGAATGGAAAGGACAAAAAAGTGGTTTTTCATTTTAGAGACAAGGGGGCAATCTATTTATTCGCTGCGCCCTTTTACATATTTCCGCCATTTTTCAATGACTTGTTCAATATCATCAGCGAGAGGAGATTCAAAAAACATATCCTCGTTTGTTACCGGGTGTTTAAAGCCAAGCGTAAACGCATGAAGCGCCTGCCGGTGACAAATTTCAAAACAATTTTCGACGAACTGTTTATACTTCGAAAAAATAGTTCCTTTCAGAATTTTATCGCCGCCGTAGGTGCTGTCAGCAAACAAAGTATGACCGATGTGTTTCATGTGTACTCTTATCTGGTGCGTGCGGCCAGTCTCAAGCTTGCATTCTATTTTGGTTACATAATTAAATCGTTCTAAAACCTTGTAATGTGTGATCGCCTCTTTGCCATGTTCACCTTCCGGGTAAGCATCAAAAAGTTTTCTAAAGCGCTGGTTTCGCCCGACATGTGCTACAACCGTTCCTTCTTCTTCCTCAAAGTCACCCCACACGAGCGCTATATATTTCCGCTGGATAGTATGGTGAAAAAATTGTTTTGCCAGGTGAGCCGCGGCCTGTGCAGTTTTAGCCATCAACAATAATCCACTTGTATTCTTATCAATTCTGTGGACAAGGCCATACCTTGGAAGCGAGTTCTCATCCACTTCCGGGTTTTGTTGTTTCAGGTAATAAGCTATTCCGTTCAGCAACGTACCGCTGTAGTTTCCGCTGCCAGGATGTACTACCATTCCGGCAGGTTTATTTATAATCATTACCGCGTCATCCTCATACACAATGTTTATATCCATTGGCTCCGGAACGACATCTGTCGACTCAGGATGATCGGTAGAATAAATAATAATCTCCTCAAAAGCCTTCACCTTATGATTCGACTTCACCTGTTGCCCGTTCACCGTTATTAGGCCTGCTTCAAGTGCTTGTTGTATTTTATTTCTCGTCGCCCCCTCAATTCTATTCATTAGAAACTTATCAATTCTAATCGGTTCCTGGCCTTTGTCTGTTTTTATAACCCTCGTCTCATACAGTTCTTCGCCGCTTTCTTCTGGCAACAATTCATTTTCCTGGTTCATAGTCAGCAAAGGTAAGGCGGGCCAATAACGAAAAGTTTTTCAAACTCATAACTCAAATCACTATCGATTATTGTGATTGGTTTTACTCAGTTAACAAATTAGAAATCTTTTAAGAACATGATCAGGTCTCCAACAGCACTTTTCATGGCGACATCGTTGTGGCACACCCTTGTACCGCAAATCTTTATTCATCTCTAGCCTTCAAGGTTTGGAGCTTTTTGAAGGGTAAAACACAAATCCTTGGAAACCTTCAGTCCGTTGTAATTCTGCAACTGCTATGTATGCTATAACTTTGCCTGTTCATGAAACAACTTGTTTTATTCACAGATCTGGGCAAAGATCAACCGTACAAAGAAACATGGGATTTGCAGGAGCAATATTTACAGCAAAACTCATCGATAAAAGCTGCGGCACGAGGCTTACCAGGTCATCAGGAAACTTCACATTCAACAACTCGCTCAACAACAAACCATCTTCTTTTCGTAGAACATAGCCCTGTCTATACTCTTGGCAAAAGCGGTGACATTGCTAACGTTTTAATTAGCGAAGAAGACAGGCAGAATAAAGGCATCGATTTTTTTAAAATAAACAGGGGAGGCGATATAACCTTCCATGGCCCGGGCCAGCTGGTAGGATACCCAATTATGGATCTTGAAAAATTCAAAACAGACCTCGGGTGGTATTTAAGAAGTCTTGAAGAAGTAATCATTCTTACAATAGCTGAATACGGTTTAAAAGGCGAAAGAAGCAAAGGCGAAACCGGTGTATGGCTAGACCCTGACATTGGGGGCAGAGAAAGAAAAATTTGTGCAATGGGCATCCGTTGCAGCCGCTGGATTACGATGCATGGTTTTGCATTTAATATAAATACTGATTTAGACTATTTTAATTATATCGTTCCCTGCGGCATTCAAAATAAGCAGGTGACCTCACTGCAAAAAGAACTGGGCTACGAGTTGCCTATGGAAGAAGTGAAAGAGAAAGTGAAAACTAATTTCGAAAAAATTTTTGATGTCGAGATACAACCTGCTGCATCCGAGTCTCTTGCTTTGTGAGCTGTCTCTCACGTCAACCAAATTATTCTCTCTTAAAAAAAACGTGCTTGAAAGGTTTAAAGCTTAAGTGGACTAATGTGAGAATTTCTAAAATTCTTTCGGTACAAACAACCGGTTTTTCTCTTTTAATTTATTGTCCTCGTACAGTTCAAATAAAAACCATCCTGAGTGGATGAAATTCGATTTATCAAGAATTAAGGGAGATTCTTTTACCATATGGATTTCAAAAAGCGCAGTCCCATTTTCTTCGAAAAACTTCACATGATATTTCTTGTCGTTCACCTGCGGGACGGATACATTTATGTAGCCGTCTTTACTAATGAAGACATACGACGACGTCTTGTAAATCTCAACCACCACAAAAGGGCTGAGCCCTATCGAAGTGTCATTAATTGAATAGATCGTATCCTTCGTTTGACGGAGAATACTGTCCCTGAAACTTCTGAACGCAGTCACTGGCAGCTTCCTGAAAATCGAATCCTTTATTTTTATTGCCACCATTCTTTTATCACCAGCGATGGGATTATTAAAAGCACCGTTTGTCAAATCTCTTGCATTGGCAACATCTCTTGAATTGTCAACAGGCGCAGCCGCTACTGGTGCCGATCCAAAAGCTCGCTTCGATCTCGAAAAAAAGTAGGAGCCTCCTTCGAGCACATAAAAAATACGATAGAAAGTACGATTAGTCGCCGGCCTTGGATCTGTGAAACCATTTTGCGGAAGCTGGGGCGAGGTTGCAGAATACACGGTGGAGAAGTTCTTCAAGCTGTCATAAGACCTTTGAATGTTTAACTGCACCATACGTTGATACGGATTTGTCCAACTCACCGTTACCTTATCGCCTCTTTCGGTAATTGTAAATTTTGGTAATGTATCCTGGCTAAATAACCTGCTTGCTATAAACATGACAAGTACCAGGCTAATGAATTTTTTCAACTTCTTTTTCAATTATTGCGGCAAAGATAATGGGTGAAGAATAATTAAAATGCTAAGACTTTTGCCCCTAAACTCTCGTTTCCCTGCAGACCTCCACTATGAATCATCAGTACTTTGCTTCCTGCTTCAAAGTATTTTTTCTTCACCAGGTCCTCGATGGCGTAAAAAGTTTTACCTGTGTAAACAATGTCAAGCGGCAGGCTATGTTTATAATAAACGTCATTAATATAAGCAATCAATTCCTCGGGATGTTTTCCGTAACCACCGAAATGATAATCATGTTTAATTTCAAACAAAGCTTCGCCATTTTCCTGTTCCAGCAAATCCCTTATCTTTTCCTCGATACTATAATTGCCCTTCATCGAGCTTATGCCGATTATTGATTCATTTTTTGTACTTCCCATAACTAGTCCGGCCAACATTGTTCCCGTTCCAACAGCGGCAACGATATGAGTATATGCGGATACCCTTACTGTTTTTAAAATTTCAGAGGCACCTTTTGCTCCTGTCTTTCCATAGCCTCCTTCATCTACCCAGAACCAATTCTCATTTAAAAAGGAGGTTACTATCTCTTGTTTTCTTTGATACTGATCTCTGCTGACATAATGCAGTTCCATATCAAATTCTATTGCCTTAATAAGCGTGTAGGATAGAACGCCTGGTTTTTCGCCCCGAATGATTCCCACGCTTTTTAACCCGGCTTGCTTTGCAGCGAAAGCTGTCGCGATAATATGATTTGACCATGCGCCACCAAAAGTTGCTATAACAGTCTTTTGCTGCTTTTGTGCTTCTAATAAATAATATTTAAGCTTGAACCATTTGTTTCCGCTTACGACTGCATCCATTTTGTCGAGCCTTACAACATCCAGTGAAACATCGTTATCTATAAGCCATTCTGCTTCTATACGCTGAACATCAATTGAACTTAGATCCACTGGTATCGTTTTTGCAAAAGTCAACAAAATTATTTGCTGCATGAGCAGTATAAATTAGTTTCGCAAAGTTTAAAAATTCAATATGCAACCAACACTAGTGATTTTAGCGGCAGGTATGGCAAGCCGATATGGAAGTATGAAACAAATCCAATCTTTTGGTCCTTCAGGGGAAACCATTATGGATTATTCTATTTATGATGCTATCAGGGCAGGGTTTAAGAAAGTGGTTTTTATTATCAGGGAAGACTTTGCAGAAAACTTTAAAAGTATATTCGAACCAAAGCTCAAAGGAAAAATCGAGACAGATTATGTTTTTCAAAGCTTACAATCTTTTTTAGGCAACCAGCAGGTTCCTACAGAGAGAACAAAACCTTGGGGAACGGCGCACGCAGTTTTGTGTTGCAAAGAAACAGTCAAAGAGCCTTTTGCAGTGATCAATGCAGATGATTTTTACGGAAGAGACGCTTTTCAAAAAGCCTATGATTTCTTAACTACCGACGTTAGTGAAAAAGCCCAATGTATTATCGGCTACCAACTGAAGAAGACACTTAGCGAAAATGGAAGTGTTAGCCGCGGAGTTTGTGAGGCAGATGAAAACAACAACCTGATTTCAATTAATGAGCGTACGAGCATTTACCGGAACGAACAGGGAAAAATTACTTACGAAGATGAAACAGGTTTACATGAAGTAAGCGAAGACAGCTTAGTAAGCATGAACTTCTTTGGCTTTTCTCCGGCTATATTTCCGATTATCGAAAAGCAGTTCCAGGAGTTTTTAGCTGAAAATATAAACAAGCCTAAAGCGGAATTCTTTATTCCCCTGGTTGGTGATAATTATATTAAATCGGGTTTAGGTGTTATTAAGGTTATACCAACTGATGCACAGTGGTTCGGTGTTACTTATAAAGAAGATGCTCCCGGCGTTCAAAAAAGTATTGACACGTTAGTGCAGTCCGGAGAATATCCGAATAACTTAATGGCGCAATAATACTAGTTGTAAATGCTGAGTAAACTACAGGAGTAAAAGTGCGCGACGCAACAATGCCTAATTTATTTTATAAAGCTTAGTACAAACAAATTTCTTCTAATAAAAAATCCTGCTAAGAACTTAGCAGGATTTTTTATTGCTGTCAAATCAGATTTACTTGGTAAAACTTTTTACCATGAAAACACAATCTTGTATTTGCTTTATTTGTTGAACTCTGTCTAATCCCTTTAAACTTGAAACTGAAGATGCCTTCAAATTTTGATAGCTGGTATCTTCCTTCTTAAGAGAGTCAATAGCCTGGTAAACGTTTCTAGATTTAATTGCAAAAACAACTCCTTGCGCAGTAGGTTGAGACGTACTTAGGATACCAATCACTTCACCATTTCTATTAAAGACCGGACCGCCACTATTGCCAGGATTTGCGCTCACCGCGATCTGGTAACTCATGGTGTCTCCATTGTAACCTGTTTTGGCACTCATGTAACCTTCATTATACACAATCTCGTCTTTTGGAAACCCAAGAGTATAAATTGGTTCACCTAGGTCAGTTGTGCCTCTACGAATTCTATAGGGCAGGCTTGGAAAGGATTTGAAATCTTCATCGTCAATCTTTAGGATGGCAAGATCTTTCATGTTGTCAATATGAGCAATCACGGCTTTAAACTCCTGTCCCTTATTATTTTGAACAAGGATCGTTGATGAACCTTTCACGACATGAGCGTTAGTAATAAGAAATCCGCTGCCATCTATAAGAAAGCTTGTACCACCATTCAGCGCTTTCTCATACATTGGCACCTTTGACTTCAGCTCATTCAACTGCTTGCTCTGCACATTGTAGCTATGCATCACCTGGTTAATCTTACGGTTAAGCTGTACAATCTCACCTTTGTTTGTAGGAGAAAAATAACTAACCAGTGCGCTGATTACCAAAGCTGTAACGCTTGCAATAGTCGCAGCAATGCTTGTAACCTTTTTATACCGCTTCCATAATTGAACAACTTTTCCTTCACCGGTAACTACACCATTAGAAATTTCTCCCGTCTCTTCAAGACGTTCATGAACTTCATAAAGCTGGTGTTTGTATTCACGGTTTTCCCCGAAAGCCGTTATCTGGTGTAGGAACATGTTATGCTCGACCACCATTTGGTCTACCTCGGGCGTGGTTCGACGCAACTGTTCAAAGTCAGCCTTTTCGGCAGCACTAAGCTCACCTTTCAGGTATCGTTCAGTAGTGTCTAATAGTAAAATGTCATCCATCACTTATTCTCCTATGTTATATTGCGAAAAAAATAGTTTTTTCAATCTTAGCAGACACTTATACTTCTGGTTCTTTGCATTATCGGCGTTGGTATATCCAAAACTTGTGGCGATGTCCGTCATATCTTTCTTCTGCAGGTAGTAGGCTTCAAGTAAACTTCTGCAAGGTTCTCCCAGGCTTCCCAGCGCTCGTTCCATGATTGCAAAATCTGCATTCAGTTTTTCCTGGTATTCGAGATCTTCTTCAACGGCAACAGTTTCTTCAAGACTTTCAGCAGGACTAGTATACCTGTTAAGATGTTGCAACCGCTTTAGCCAAAGCCTTCTACATATACTGTACACATAAGTTTTTATCTGGCAGGTTAAGACAAATGAGTCTGTTTTTGCATTTTCATATAACACAATCATTGCCTCCTGAAAAATATCTCTAGCGTCGTCGTAAGTTCCATTGTTATTTAAAACAAACGACTGCACCATGCTAAAATTATTCTTATATATAGTCTCAATAGCCTTTGCATCACTTTTAGCCAGTCCCTTAAGTAATACCTGTTCGTTGATTTCGGCTTTCACAGATGTTTTATTTAATACCGCTTTATTGCTAAAGTAACCCACGGATTTTTATCGATTTCAAAAATACTGCTTGTTCAAGCTTACCTTCTAAACAATATGGTTTGACTCGAAAATTTATTAACAAAAAATCTATGAATTCCTGGAAAATGGAAAACTAGTTAGTGGTAGTTTATGCGTGATTTTATTATTGATTGAAGCACTAATACTTCAACAGAAAGTAAAGTAATCGTTGATGGCGTTACAATAAATCAGACCGCATTTTTGCTGAAGTTTTTTTTATTGCTTTAAATCAAAAAATTCTTTTTGACAGCCGGGTTACCTTTCTCGTATGATTGTATTAACCTTCAATTATAAACAAACAAACAAAACAAAGAAAAATGAAAAAACTATTATTCGTATTCGTTTTAGGTGCTTTCGCAGCATGTGGTAGTGGAGATTCAACAACAACTTCTGATTCTACAACTGTATCTACTGATGCATCTACATCTACAGGAACAATGAGTACTGATACTACTGGAACTGGTGCAATGAGCACAGATACTACAACTATCGCTCACTAATTCGATTTAGATAAATCAACTGCCAATCTATTTATTACATCGGCGCTTGCATTATAGGTAGTTGACTAAGAATTTTATGGCAAGCAATCGTTAAAGGCCATTTCCATTCGTGGGAATGGCTTTATTTTTTTCTTAAGATTTATTAAAAAAAAATTAAATGACTTGGGTTACTTTTCCTTGGCCCTTGTATTAACACTTAAATTAAACGTTAACATTAAACCAAGAAACAATGAAAAAGTTACTTTTCGTATTCCTTTTAGGCGCATTTGCAGCATGTGGTGGTGGAGATTCAACTTCAACTTCTGATTCAACTACTGTATCTACTGATGCATCTTCATCAACAGGAACAATGAGTACTGATACTACCGGCACAGGTGCAATGTCTACGGACACAACAAGTATGAGCACTCCTCACTAAAATAATTTATGCTTCTGCTCTTATGTTAAAAGTAGTAAAAGCTTGCAAAGCAGAAGTAGTTAAGATTTTCATATGGCAAGCAATCGTTAGAGGCCGTCCCTATTCTTAGGGATGGCTTATTTTTTTTGCATAGTTCCATGGCCGAGTTTTTAACCTTTTAAAAAAAGCATATGAAAAAGCTCTTACTATTACTTCCGCTTGCTGCAATTGTTTCTTGTGGAAACGATAACTCGGCTAACAGTCGAAGTGCAGATTCTACAACAGTCGACACTTCTTTTTCAAAAGGTGTAGTTATAGACAGTTCAATAAGTAATAAAATGAACGCCGACACAACCGGAATGAGCGAGGCAAGATAGAGTTTGCTATACGGGGCTTTTTTTGACCGCTCATATTTCTTAGCTACACAAGCTTTTGCTGTTTTTATAACCAATTTTGCTCAGAGCCAAAAAGTATAACGGCAGGGATATGAGTACGTTGTGTTATGTGGCAAAGCATTAATAGGTATCTAGTCGGCATCACGACCCGGTTATTTTCTTTTTTGGAATCCGGCATTAAGACTCTCTCAAACATTGTTGCGTCGCACACTTCAGCACTTTGTCTAACTTTTGGAATTCGTAAAAAGGAGATAAAAAAATTTGCCTTTTTTATTTCAATTCCTATTTTTACTTCACAATGAAACAAACAATAGCAAACACCTGGTTTAGCTTTTATTATTACTTCTACTTTAGAAAGTGGACCGGGAGCCTATTGAGATTGAAAACTAACTAAACAATCAAAATATAAAGTCCCGGCCAAACAGCCGGGACTTTTTTTATTAACTATGTCTGACGGGAAAAAACAATCAAAAGCAGGGGCATTAACGAAACCGCTAAGAGTTGCGATCCAGGGTTACGAAGGGAGTTTTCACCAGGAAGCAGCACGAAAGTTTTTTGGTAAAAATGTCGAAGTAATTCCTTGCGACAACTTCAGACAAGTGATAAAAGTTGCTTGTGATAAAAATGAAAGCAACGGTGGAGTTATGGCTATCGAAAATTCGATTGCAGGTAGTATTCTTCCAAACTATAATCTTTTACAAAAAAGCGACCTCACGATTGTGGGGGAAAAATACTTGCATATTCGTCAACATCTTTTGGTTAATCCGGGAGTAGAGTTATCAGACATAAAAGAAGTTCATTCGCATCCTATGGCATTGTTGCAATGCATCGATTATTTAGAACAACACCATTCCTGGAAGCTGGTTGAAACTGATGATACTGCCCTAAGTGCCCGTTACATTCATCGGCATAAAAGCAAACATACTGCGGCTATAGCAAGTAAACTTGCTGCGGAGCTATACGAGTTGGACATCATCGCGCCAGATATCCATACACTTAAAAACAACTACACACGCTTTCTTATGGTGCAACGAAAGGGAGAAGCAATGGTAGTTGATGGTGCAGACAAGGCATCAGTGTATTTTGAAACGGACCATAGTAAAGGCAGCCTGGCTAAGGTGCTGACGGCCATCGCAGTCAATGGAGTAAATATGAATAAGCTTCAAAGTATGCCAATACCAGGAAGCGATTTTCTATATGGTTTTTATGCAGATATGGAGATCGAAGGCACTGAGCAATTTAACCAGGTTGTAGATGATATAAAGCCGTTAACTGCGAAGCTTAAAGTCTTTGGTACTTATAAAAGAGGGAATTTAAAATAACAGCAAAACGCATAAGGATGGATATTAAAGTTTCAGAAAGGCTGGAAGGAATTGGAGAATATTATTTTTCTCAGAAGCTGAGAGAAATTGAGGAATTAAATAAACAAGGCAAAAAAATAATTAATCTCGGGATAGGAAGTCCGGATTTGCCGCCTCATCCTGAAGTTGTAAAGGTCCTGCAGGAAGAAGCTGCTAAACCAAATGTGCATGCCTATCAGAGCTATAAAGGCAGTCCTGTTTTAAGAAATGCGATGGCGGCTTTTTATAAAAAATGGTATCAGGCAGATGTCAACCCAGACATGGAGGTGCTGCCTTTGATCGGAAGCAAAGAAGGTATCATGCATATCTGTATGACTTATTTGAATAAGGGTGATGAAGCCCTGATTCCAAATCCTGGCTATCCAACCTACAGCAGTGCAGTGAAATTGGCAGGTGGTACATGTAAAGAATATGCTTTGAAAGAGGAAAATAATTGGGAGCCTGACTTTAAAGCATTAGAAGAAATTGATTTAAGCAAGGTGAAACTGATGTGGATCAACTACCCTGAAATGCCAACGGGCAAACAAGCTTCAAAGGAGCTTTTTGAAAGAATTGTGGCATTTGGAAAAAAACATAATATTCTAATTTGTCACGACAATCCATACAGTTTCATTCTTAACGAACAACCTATCAGCATATTAAGTGCAGAAGGCGCAAAGGAAGTGGCGCTGGAATTAAATTCATTAAGCAAAGCCAGTAATATGGCAGGTTGGAGAGTGGGAATGATGATAGGAGCGAAGGAGAGAATTGAAGAAGTTTTACGCTTTAAAAGTAATATGGATAGCGGAATGTTTTTGCCTGTTCAATTGGCGGCGGCGAAGGCTTTGAGTTTAGACAAGGAGTGGTATGATCAATTAAATGGCATTTATTCAGAAAGAAGAAAATTGGTTCACCAGCTATTAGACGTGTTGCAATGCAAGTATGACAAGGCTCAGGTAGGTATGTTTGTTTGGGCAAAAATACCTTCGTCGTACAAAGACGGCTACGAACTGAGCGATGAAGTTTTATACGATAAGAATGTATTTATTACTCCAGGAGGTATTTTCGGAAGCAACGGTAACGGTTATATCAGGATAAGTTTATGTGCTAAGAAAGAAGTGCTTGAGGAGGCTTTGGAGCGGGTAACAGCATAATGGAACGAAGCCTACAACAGGATCTAACAGAAGGACTATGATTTCAACAGAAAAACATATTAATAAGGTAGATACAGACAAAACGGTGTCCTTGCTTACTGTAACAATTATTGGTACGGGCTTAATCGGTGGATCGTTGGGATTGGTATTAAAAGATAGAGGTCTGGCTAAACATGTAATTGCAGTTGACAATAAACCCGAAAATCAACAACGAGCGCTGGAACTTGGTATTGCAGATGAAGTGTTGCCGATAAAAGAGGCAATTGCCAAAAGCGATTTAATTGTATTAGCCGTTCCGGTCGATGCTTTACACAGCTTATTACCAGCAATTTTAGATGAGGTTCAAGATCAGGTGGTAATGGATATGGGTTCTACAAAAGAAAGTGCGATAGGTCTGGTGGCGGATCATCCGAAAAGAGGAAGATACGTAGCCACTCACCCCATGTGGGGAACGGAATATAGCGGGCCGGCGGCAGCTGTAAAGACAGCTTTTGCAGACAAGGCAACGGTTATCTGTGATGCGGAAAACTCTGATGAGGATGCATTAAGAATGGTTCAGGAAATGTATACTGCAATAGGAATGCACCTGATTTATATGAATGCTACCGCTCATGATTTACATGCTGCTTACGTGAGTCATATATCTCACATTACTTCCTTTGCATTGGCAAATACTGTGTTAGAAAAAGAGAAGGAAGATGAAGCAATTTTTGAACTTGCCAGTGGAGGTTTTGAAAGTACTGTTCGTCTTGCAAAAAGTAACCCTGCCATGTGGGTTCCGATATTTAAGCAAAACAGAGAGAACGTGTTGGATGTACTTAACGAACACATTACACAGCTTAGAAAATTTAAAAGTTGTCTTGAGAAAGAAAACTACGAATACTTACAGGAGTTGATAGAGAATGCAAATGGAATCAGGAGGATTTTGAAATAATTGGCGATTAAATGATATTAACTCAAGTCTTGAAAATTGCTCTTAAAACATCAAAAGTAGAGAGCTCGAATAGTAGAGGCTGAGTAAAAAAATAAAGGCAAAAGTGAGTGACACAACGATGTCGAAAGTAGTGCTACAGTTTGTTCAATGAGAAAAAATTGATTGAGCTAAGCGCGAAAATTGAGGGAGGGAGTTACTATCATTCATCAATCGAAAACTAATGGTCTTACAACAGAAACATAACAACAAAAGCAGCAATACGGCTAGAATTAAATAGTACCTTTGCGCAAATTTTAGATTATATGATGACATTTGAAGGGTTGGGAATTGACGCAAGGTTAATTCAGGCAACCGACGAGTTGGGGTTTGTGAACCCAACCCCTATACAGGAGCAGGCAATCCCGGTGCTATTGAGTGGCACAACTGACTTTGTGGGATTGGCTCAAACCGGTACAGGTAAAACAGCAGCATTTGGCTTGCCATTGTTGCAATTGATTTCGGTAGAGAATAAGCATCCGCAAGCATTAATTGTATGTCCTACACGCGAGCTGTGCATGCAGATTGTAAAGGAGATTGAACTTTTTAAAAAGCATATAAAAGGATTGCATGTTGTAGCTGTTTATGGTGGCGCTTCTATCACCATGCAGATTCGTGATTTAAGAAGAGGTGTTCAAATCGTAGTGGCTACTCCGGGCCGTTTAATTGACCTGATTGAGCGTAAAGCAATCGACCTTGAACAAATTAAATACGTGGTGCTGGACGAGGCGGATGAGATGTTGAACATGGGCTTTAGAGACGATATTGAATTCATTTTAAAGAATACCCCTAACCGTGAAAGCACCTGGTTGTTTAGTGCAACAATGCCGCCTGAGGTAAGACAGGTAAGTAAGCGCTATATGAAAAGCCCCGTCGAAGTAACGGTAGGTAAGGCAAATACGGGAAATAAGAATATCGATCACCAGTATTATGTATGCTCGTCGCAACATCGCTACGAGACGCTTAAGCGGATCATCGATTTTAACCCCGGTATGTATGGTATCATCTTTACCCGTACAAAACTTGATGCGCAAGGAATAGCGGAAAAGCTTACAAGAGAAGGTTACGATATTGATGCATTACACGGTGATTTATCGCAAGGTCAGCGTGATGCAGTAATGGGACAGTTTCGCGATAAAACATTGCAGCTTCTAATTGCAACCGACGTGGCAGCACGTGGTATTGATGTGAAAGAGATAACCCACGTGATCAACTTCGAACTACCGGATGATGTAGAAGTTTACACGCACCGAAGTGGCCGTACAGGTCGTGCAGGTAGCCAGGGAATTTCGATGTCCATCGTGCATTCAAGAGAGATCTTTAAGCTTCGCCAGATAGAGAAAATGGTTCAACAACCTTTTCATAAGTTAGATATTCCTTCCGGTAAAGATGTTTGCCGTAAGCAGTTTTTTTACTTCATGGATAAGTTGCTGCAAACAGATGTAAGTCATGGCGACTACGAAACATATATGCCCATGCTTGCAGAAAAGTTTGCAGACGTAAGCAAGGAAGAAGTGTTGAAAAGGGTGGTCGCTACAGAATTTGACAGGTTCCTAAAATACTATGAAAATGCTTCAGACCTTAATGCCCGTACTGATACACGTGTGAGGGAAAGAACGCCATACGATCGCGGAGACCGAAGTGACTCAAGAGGTGATCGTGCTGATGGACGTACCCGGGACACAAGAGGCAGAGAGTTTTCTGGAGGTGATGGCAACTATGCAAGGTTGTTTGTAAATCTTGGAACCAAGGATGGTTTTTACAAGGCAAGTTTCCTGCAGTTTATTCTAGATATGAGCGAACTAAAGAAAGAAAACTTAGGACGCATTGATATGAAGGAAATGAATAGCTGGATTGAAATAGATAAAAGCGTGGCAGATAAAATGGTGCGCGCGGTCGACGGCAAAACTTTCAAAGGCAGAAGGATCAGGATGAATGATGCTAATAGCAGGGGGTAGAAATCTCATGCTCCAACTCTTTCTTCAGGAGAAGGAGCGGTAAATTAGTTCTTTAATAAGCAGTTCGAACTTCCACGTCAGTAGCAGAGCATTGATAAGCGAATGAAGGATAAGGTTCAAGTTGAAGTGTAAGAAACAAAAGATAAAATAAAAAACGTTCTCCCGACCTCCCTCTCCTTGAGGAGACGGAGGTTGGGTAAGCTCGAATAAGATGCACAACTATCTCGTTAACGCTTCCATACAAATTCTCCCTATTGTACAGGATAAACATCCTTACGAATGGGTTGACGAAGCGATAGTAGTTATACAACAGTCAGGAATAAAACATGAGATTGGACCTTTTGCAACGGTAGTGGAAGGAACATATGCAGAAGTAATGGCCATAGTAAATGCAGTAAACGAGCACTTGCTCTCAAAGAATTGTAGCGAATGGATCGCAAGTGTTCAGATAAATATGAGAAGCAAAAGCGATATCACGGCCAACGAAAAGGTGTCGAAGTTTGGTTTATAAATTAATATTTTTACTTCAATAAATTAAAAATGGAACAAACATTAAATGCTGCGTCAACAATCGATGAAGTACTTTCTAAACGTCCGCTAATTATCTCCGGACCTTGCAGCGCCGAAACTGAAGAGCAGGTAATTGAAACAGCTACCCGTTTAAAAGCAACAGGCAAGGTAGATGTACTTCGAGCCGGTATCTGGAAGCCGAGAACCCGCCCGGGAAGTTTTGAAGGCGTGGGTACAAAAGGTCTTAATTGGTTAAACCAGGCAAAAAAAATTACTGGTCTTCCTATTGCGATCGAAGTTGCTACCGGTAGACAGGTAGAAGATGCTTTGCATTTTGATGTTGATGTTTTGTGGATTGGAGCACGAACCACTGTTAATCCATTCAGTGTACAGGAAGTTGCTGATGCACTTCGCGGAGCAAATGTGCCTGTTCTTATAAAAAATCCAATCAACCCTGACTTAGAGTTATGGATAGGCGCCGTTGAGCGTGTTGCTAAGGCAGGCATCAAAAACATAGGTTTAATTCATCGTGGCTTCTCTTCTTATGGTAACACAGAATATCGTAACGCGCCCATGTGGCACCTTGCTATCGAAATGAAACGTCGTAACCCAAATATGATGATCATTAACGATCCAAGTCATATCTCAGGTAACCGTACGTTGCTGCAAAGTGTTGCTCAAAAAGCAATTGACCTTGATTACGATGGTGTAATGATTGAAAGTCACATTGATCCTGATAAAGCCTGGAGCGACGCAAAACAACAGGTTACCCCAGAAAGACTTGCAGAAATTTTGGATGGCATCAAGTGGAGACACGAAACAACTAATGAAAGAGAATTTGTTGTCGCACTTGAGAAATTGAGAGAACAAATCAACCACATAGATGATGAGTTGATGCAGCTATTAGGTCAACGTATGAAGATAGCCGACAAGATCGGCCAGTACAAAAAAGAGAACGATATCACTATTCTTCAGACAAATCGTTGGAACGAACTTTTGGAAAGAGCCTTCAGAAAAGGTGAATCATTAGGCTTGAGTAATGAGTTCATAACAAAATATTACGACGCGGTTCACATGGAAAGTATCAATCACCAGACTGCAATAATGAATAGCTAAGAAAATACTTCCTGGTCGCCAGCCGTCCGTGTTGGCGACCATTCTTTTTTAAGCCTCTATTCTTTCTTTTCTACAACAGCTATGGCTGTACAATAACCGTTACCTGCAACCAGCAGGGATCACCACTGCTTATGATCAAGAAGTCATTTTCATTTTCCTCTTCCACCGTCAACTATTATTTCAACGCTGATTTCAATTACCTAGAGCAATTAGTCTCTAAAGACAATGCCGTAATTGTAACTGATGAAAATGTTTTTGCTAAACACCAGAAAAAATTCAAAGGCTGGAAATCAATTATAATAAAAGCGGGCGAGCAACATAAGGTACAGGCGACAGTAGACGATATTATACAGCAATTAATAGATGTAGGTGCAGACAGGAACACAACGTTAGTCGGTGTTGGAGGTGGGGTGATTACAGACATTACTGGCTATGTGGCTGGTATTTACATGCGAGGTATTGCATTTGGATTTGTTCCTACTTCAATCCTTGCCATGGTGGACGCCGCAATTGGTGGCAAAAACGGAATTGATGTAGGTCTTTATAAAAACATGGTTGGTTTAATAAAACAACCGGCTTTTCTATTGTATGATTTCTCGTTGCTCAAATCATTGCCGAAAGAAGAATGGGTAAATGGTTTTGCCGAAGTAATCAAGCATGCTTGTATCAAAGACGCTCCGATGTTTAACATGCTGGAGGAAAATAAACTTGATTATTTTCAAAAAGACCCCGAAAATCTTGCAAAGCTTATTCAGCGGAATGCGCTTTTAAAAACTAAGGTAGTCGTTACAGATGAGTTTGAAAATGGAGATAGAAAACTGCTAAACTTTGGTCATACGATTGGACATGCTGTTGAAAATCTCTATAAAATTCCGCATGGTCATGCCGTGAGTATTGGTATGGGTGTGGCTTGTAAATTCTCTGAAGAAATCACCGGTTTTAAAGACACAGCACGTGTTGTGAACGTTTTAAAACAATACGGTCTTCCTCCGCAGTTTGAATTTGATAAAGAAGAAACTTTCAGAATTTTAAAGAGCGATAAAAAGAAAAGCAATCAATCTATCAATTACGTACTTCTAAATAAAATAGGTAAAGCAACGATTGTCCCTTTACCTTTTGAACAAATTCACGCATTAATCAATAATCTATAAAGTTCCCTTCACGGAATTTAGGAGTATGATAGTAAAAATTAAACCTTCCGTTCTAACCGGTTCTGTTATTGCGCCTGCCAGTAAAAGTAGTATGCAACGTGCTTGCGCTGCTGCGCTGCTTTCTGAAGGTGCTTCCGAAATAATAAATCCGGGCAAAAGCAACGACGACCTTGCAGCGTTGGACGTTATTCAGAAACTAGGCGCAAGAGTTGTAGAAAATGAGGATGGATCAATTACAATACATAGCCTCGGAGTTGACCCCATAGAAGAAGAGATTAATTGTGGCGAAAGCGGTTTGGGCATTCGCATGTTTACGCCCATTGCTGCCCTTAGTAACGGGCATATTACAATTAACGGTACGGGTAGCTTATCTACCAGGCCCATGCACTTTTTTGACGAGATTTTTCCAAAGCTGAATATCAAGATTCATTCGAGAGAGGGTAAGCTTCCATTGCAAATACAAGGTCCTTTGGTTCCTTCAGACATTGAGGTCGATGGCTCTTTAAGCTCCCAATTTCTCACAGGGTTGTTGATGGCTTACGGCGCTTCAGTCACAAAGCCGGTGTCAATTAAAGTAAACAATCTTAAAAGCAAACCTTACATCGACCTTACGCTGAAGGTGATGGAAAGTTTTGGCAGAAAAGTGACCCATACCAATTATGAAGTCTTTCATCTTGAGCCGCAGGGAAAAAATTACGAGCCGCAGGTGTACACAGTTGAAGGCGATTGGAGCGGAGCTGCTTTCCTACTGGTAGCAGGTGCAATCTCTGGTAAAATCACCGTAAAGGGATTAGATCTGTTATCAACACAGGCAGATAGAGAGGTGATGCGAGCTTTGAAGGATTGTGAGTGCGATTTAACCGTTGGCCCAAATGCTATTAACATCGGCCCACCGACAGATTTAAAGGCTTTTGATTTCGACGCTACAGACTGCCCTGACCTTTTCCCCCCGCTGGTTGCGTTGGCTGCTTACTGCGGTGGAACGTCAACTATTAAGGGAGTAAGCCGGTTGGCGCATAAAGAAAGTAACCGCGGCCTTACCTTGCAAGAAGAGTTTGGGAAGATGGGTACCAAGATAACCTTGCAAGATGATCTCATGTTGATTGAGGGTGGATCTGAGTTATTTGGTACCACAGTTCATTCACGTCACGATCATCGGATTGCTATGGCGTGTGCGGTTGCTGCATTGCAGGCAGACGACGAAGTAACCATCGAAGACGCTGAAGCTATTAATAAATCGTATCCCGACTTTTACCGTCATTTACAGAAATTAGGAGCGACAGTTAACTTTTAGCTTCACGAGGTTTGCATCTTTTTTAAATCGTTTTTGGTAACCGGCATATAAACACAGATGGATCATTCGTTGCGTCGCACTCTTGTACTGTGTCAATATCTAATCTTTTTGCAATGTCCGAAAACGTGTAATTGGAACCGTGCAACAAAGAACTTAAGGTACAAGTGAGTGACACAATAATGTTGATTGCAGGTAAAATGACGATAACACAAGCAGTTATAATTTCGACCTTTAAGATGCATTTTTCGGTTTTAATAAAGACAATTAATAATCTGAATCAATAAAAAAACTACGCACTTGAATAGTTTCGGCCGCATATTTCGTATTCACATTTTTGGAGAATCACATGGTGAAAGTGTTGGGCTAACGATTGACGGTTGCCCCGCCGGATTATCATTATCGGTAGAAGATTTCCTGGCTGATATAGAACGACGCAAAGGCGGCGCCAAAGGCACTACGCCCCGAAAAGAAGATGATTTGCCGATTTTTAAAAGTGGCCTGTTTAATAACAAAACCACCGGCGCCCCCATCACCATCCTTTTCGAAAATAACAATACCCGAAGTACCGATTATGCAAAGCAGCGGTCGTTTCCAAGACCTGGTCATGCTGACTTTGTGGCCAGCAAAAAGTATGGCGGACACGAGGATTACAGGGGCGGCGGACATTTCAGCGGACGACTTACCGTGTGCCTGGTCGCAGCAGGCGTTATAGCAAAAAAATTACTGGGTCAAGTAAAGGTTGAATCCAAAATTCTAGAGATTGGTGGCGAGCCCGATATTGAAAAAGGATTGCAAAAAGCCATTGATGCAAAAGACACTATTGGAGGCATTGTAGAGTGTCGTGTAGCTGGCCTTCCTATTGGGCTTGGAGAACCTTTTTTCGACTCGGCTGAGTCTGTCATCAGCCATGCGGTTTTTGCAATTCCTGCTGTACGCGGAATTGAATTCGGAACCGGTTTTGAAGCAGCAAGGATGTTTGGAAGTGTACATAACGACGCTATTGAAAATGCTGCCGGCAAAACAGTAACGAACCACGCCGGAGGCATTGTAGGTGGAATAACAAATGGAAACGAATTGGTTTTTAGAATTGCGATAAAACCTACTTCATCGACCCCGAAAGAGCAGCAAACGCTTAACTGGGAAACAGGGGAAGTAGATACATTTTCGGTGAAGGGAAGGCACGATCTGTGCATTGCATTGAGGGTTCCGGTAGTATTAGAGGCGGTAACAGCATTTGTGCTGGCCGATTTGCTAATGCTGGAAAATAGAATCAACCGCATTGTATAATTTAAAAATCAACGAAACATGGATTCTCAGGTTATTTATCATCTAACAACAGTTGAAGAGTGGGAAGACGCACAAGATAAAGGCAGCTATGAGCCACCTTCATTTCAAAGAGAAGGATTTGTACATTGTTGCACGCAGGAACAATTGGAAAGTGTGCAGGAAAGACACTTTAAAGGACAGGAAAACCTGGTGAAACTAGTAATTGATCCTTCACTCCTCAACCAGAAGTTGCAATACGATCGCGATGAACAATTGCAACAAGAGTTCCCCCATGTATACGGTCCTTTAAATTTATCAGCAGTAATTGAGATAGTTTTTCTGGCTCCAATAACTTCGGACAAAGAAAACATCGACAACAGAAGAGTTGATTAGTACAAGGCTTCTTAGTTTGAACATATAAAAGAGAGTTTTTCTTAATTGAAAAACTCTCTTTTGATTATTGCTTACTACTGACTGGAAGCGTTTTTGCTTTTAAAATCCTCTGCAAAAAATGCTTAAACCCTTCTCTCCGCCAAAGGCCTCATACTTTATTTTACTTAAAGGAAATACGTGTGGAAATTTTTCGCCATGTTTCGGCATAAGCTATTGTTTTTCAATGGCATTACTTTTATGCACACTGAAGTAATATTAACTCATCTAAAATATTTATTTTATGGCAAAGGCAACAGGTAAAAAAGCAGCAGCGCCTAAGAAAGCTGCAGCAAAAAAAGCAGCCCCTCCCAAAAAGGCAGCCGCTAAGAAAGCCGCAGCAAAAGTAGCTCCAAAGAAAGCTCCCGCTAAAAAAGCTGCTGCTAAAAAAACTGCTGCTCCAGCAAAAAAGGTAGCAATGAAGAAAATAGCTCCCGTTAAAAAAGCTGCTCCGGTAAGCGACGAAACAATGTTGCAGACGTTGTTCTTAGACTCTTTGAAAGACATTTATTATGCTGAAAAGAGTGGAGTAAAAGCTCTACCTAAATTGGCAAAAGCTGCAACTTCAGAACAATTGAGAGGCGCTTTTGAACAGCATTCGCAACAAACAAACGGACAGGTTCAAAGATTAGAGCAAGTATTTGAAATATTAGGTAAAAAGGCACAAGGAAAAAAATGCGAAGCAATTGAAGGCTTGATAAGAGAGGCTGATAGCATGATTAAGGATACCAAGAAAGGAAGCATGACTCGCGATGTAGCATTGATTATGGCTTCTCAAAAAATGGAGCATTATGAGATTGCCAGTTATGGAAGCTTAGCCACGCTCGCTGCGCAAATGGGAGAGAGCCAGGTAAAAGAACTTTTGGGACAAACACTCCAGGAAGAAAAAGACACAGACATGTTGCTGACCCAAATTGCGGAAAGTAACATTAACCAGGAAGCAGAGGCAGAAGGTGGTGAAAGTGAAGTAAGTGGTGAACAAAGCGAGGGAAAAGATGAAAAGTTAGATGCTGAGGCGGGCGATGATGGTAATACTGAGGATTAGTTTTGGGGTTTATAAAAGAAAGAGGACGGAAATATTTCCGTCCTCTTTCTTTTATATCAGTTTTTCGAAAATGGTCTGGAAACATTTAAACTACAGGGTTGAAAAAAGTTAAGGAAGATGCATTTCTGCATTTGCCGATCCAGAAACTAGTGGCATGAATTTTCTCTAACAATAATATTATTAATAAAATTAACAGGAGGTATCTATGGCTAATGAAGATAAATTTCAAGAACAGCAAAACAATGCTGGAAATGCTGAAAGTAATGCGGAAAGAGACCAGGATCATGGAAATATGAATAATGGTACCATAGGAGGAAATATGGGCATTATTGGCAGCAGTAACGATGCGGACAGCGAAAAATATTCTAAGCACGGGCATGATGGTGGTCCTGCAACTGTGCCTGGAGACACAGGGGGAGGTGCAAGTGATGGTTCTAAAGCCGGAAGTGGACTAGGACCTGATGGAAGCGTAGACAATGCGGCATCAAAACATGAAGGCAGCGCAACACAGCAATAACTAATAAGCGTAAGCAAAAAAGTGCAGGGCTGCAAATGTTTAGCTCTGCACTTTTTCTTTAACAAGAAAGGGGCAATATTATTATGATCTATAATGAAGAAGCAATAAATGCCGTAAAGGATATTTTAATAGAAAGGGAAGAAACAATTGCTGCCGCAGAAAGCGTGACGGCTGGTCATTTACAGGCAGCATTTTCAGCAGGCATCGATGCCTCAAAATATTTCCAGGGAGGAATAACTGCCTACAACATTGGTCAGAAAGCAAGGCATTTACACATCGATCCAATATTGGGTGGAAAGGTCAACTGTGTAGCGGCTAGAATTGCAGATACGATGGCCATTGAAGTAAGTAAAATGTTTTCGAGTGATTATGGAATTGGTATTACAGGCTATGCATCTGTTGTACCTGAGTGCGAAAAAGAAGGCCTCTTTGCCTACTTTTCATTGGCCTATAAAGGACAGGTTGTTGTAGCTGATAGACTGTCCGCGCCGGAACAACTTCCTTATGAAGTGCAGATTGATTATGCAAAACAGGTTGTCAATAAAATTCGGCAACATTTGGAATTTGGCAAAAAGTAGACTGACATCTGAGTTTGATATAAAACGAAGAGGCGATCTTTTTAGATCGCCTCTTCGTTTTATAAATCACTAATTAAAGATCATCTTCGTCGTCATCGTCATCTTCGTCCAGGTCAAGATCGTCATCTAAATCTGCATCATCAATAACAGGCTCTGCAGCAGTTTCATCTACTTCATCAATATCTAAATCATCTACATCATCAAGGTCATCGTCGTCATCATCAATATCATCGTCTTCATCTAAATCATCATCATCGACTGATAATGCAGAGGTGAAAAAACCAGTATTAGTAAGAAAATTTTCGTCACCGCTAGTTACGCCGGTTTCATTGTTTCGAGTGTTGGTTGTTATCATTTGAATAAAAAATTTAAAGAGTGAACTGGAGAAAGAAAGTTAATAAATTAGTTATAAAACCATGCCATTAACAACAAAATAAGTAAAACAGATCTAATAACATTCGTTATGATTTTAAGTTGCAATAATAATATTTTTTGAATGAATATAACATCGATTGTCTTTGTAAATGATTGTAAATGAAATAAAAAGAAAGCTGTAGACTATTTTCCTCGAATGTCTTTAAGAAACTTTTTATATGCTATTCTTTCGTTTGTTTAGAAAAGGCACGAAACTTTCATTGTATTTACATAACTCCCTATTAATGAGAGTTTAGTAAGTGGAGAGGTAATAGAAAATAAAACTTTTGATGAAGTGGAAAGATTGAGCCGAAGTGAGTGACACAACAGGAGACGAACGATGAGCAACAGCAGGTGACATACTTACTCTCCTTTAATTCATCAATAAAAAAAGTAACATTATGAGACCTATTTGGACGGGAGCAATCGGATTTGGATTGGTGAACATTCCCGTAAAAATGTACAGTGCCACTGAACGTAGCGAATTGAACCTTGACATGCTTGATAAGAATGATCTTTCGAGGATTAAGTACCAGCGTATCAATGAAAAGTCTCAAAAGCCTGTTGATTGGGACGCGATTGTAAAAGGATATAAGATTGGCGATAAATACGTGATCTTGGACGAGAAAGATTTTGAAGCTGCCAATGCAAAAAAAACAAAGACAATTGAAATTTCAGACTTTGTAAAAGAAGAGGAAATTGACAGCGTCTATTTTGAAACACCGTATTATTTAGAACCGGATAAAAGTGGTACAAGAGCATATGCGTTGTTGAGAGCGGCGCTGCTTAAGACAAAGAAAGTAGGCATCGCCACGTTCGTAATGCGTAATAAGGAAGGACTGGCAATCTTACGACCGCGAGATAAGGTTATCATTTTAAACCGGATACGGTTTGCCGAAGAAATTCGGGATCCTAATCAACTGGCACTTCCTGATGCGCCCGAAATAAAAAAGGCAGAGCTGGATATGGCTATATCTTTAATTGATCAGTTAACTTCTAAGTTCGACATCACTGCTTTCAAAGATACCTACACCGAGGAGTTGATGAAGGTAATAGAGGCAAAATCGAAGGGTGCGAAACCTGCCCCAGGAAAAATGAAAGTAGTTCACAGCGCAACAGAGGATTTAATGTCTCAATTAAAAGCAAGTTTAAGTACTAAGAAAAAGAAAGCTTCATAACAATGAGTTTAGCCACCTACAATACCAAAAGAGATTTTAAGCAAACATCTGAACCATCCGGTAAGAAAAATAATAGCAAAGACGATACGCTTGCGTTTGTAGTCCAACGCCATAAGGCTTCGCATTTGCACTACGATTTTCGATTGGAAATGGATGGGGTGCTAAAAAGTTGGGCAGTACCTAAAGGACCAAGTCTTAACCCTCATGACAAACGATTGGCTATGATGGTGGAGGACCATCCGTATGATTACAAAGATTTTGCAGGAGTCATCCCTGAAGGAAACTATGGCGCAGGCATTGTTGAAATATGGGACAGTGGTACCTATACTGCTATACAAGACAAGGGCTCCTCCAAAGAAAATGAAAAGCTTTTAAAAGCCGGCCTTGAAGCAGGCAACCTGAAGTTCGTCTTGCACGGGAAGAAATTGAAGGGCGAGTTTGCGCTCGTAAGGTTAAAAGGCAGCAACTCAAACAGTTGGTTGTTGATAAAACACAACGACAGCTTTGCGGTACAAGAAGATTATAACAGTGAAGAAAACACTCCTAAAAACTCTCCTATAAACAAATGGCTTGCTATTAATAGGTTGGATGACAAACAGGCAAAAAAAAAGCCCTGATGGCTGATACTACCTCAACAAGGAAGCTAGAAGAATTCATTCCGGCAATGCTGGCAAAAGATACAGATACCCCGTTCTCGAAGGAGGACTGGATTTATGAAATGAAATGGGATGGGTATCGCGCTATCGCTGAGGTTAACAAAGGCAAAGTCAAGTTGTATTCGCGTAACGGCAACTCATTTCTTTCTAACTACCCGGATGTTGTAGATGCGCTTTCAAAACTAAAAGTAAATGCGGTTTTCGACGGGGAAGTAGTGGTTTTAAATGAAGAGGGCAACCCGGACTTCCAGAAGCTGCAGCACTACGAACAGTTCAGAAACTATCCCTTGCAGTATTACATTTTTGATCTGCTTGAATTGAATGGAAAAAAACTCTATAGTACTCCATTAATTGAAAGAAAGAAATTGCTTGAAGAAACGCTTCCGAAGGATGACGTAATTAAGTACAGCGATCATATAGAAGAAAGAGGGGAAGATTTTTTTGAAATAATAAAACAAAGAAATCTTGAGGGAATGATGGCTAAAAAAAAGAGTAGCGAATATTATCCCGGTAACCGATCTGCAGATTGGCTCAAGATAAAACACCATAAGTCAGACGAAGCAATCATTGCAGGCTTCACTGCTCCAAGAGGTGGAAGAAAATATTTTGGAGCATTGGTCTTAGGAAGTTTTGTAGACGGTAAACTTACCTACATCGGTCACACAGGTTCAGGCTTTGACACTTCTTTGTTAAAAGAGATTTCAGCGAAGCTTCAACCATTAATCATAGAAAAATCGCCATTTGCTGAAAAGGTAAAAACCAATATGCCGGTCACATGGGTTGAACCGAAATATGTATGTGAAATAAAGTTTACTGAATGGACCTCAGATGGAAAATTAAGGCATCCAATTTTTTTACGATTAAGAGAAGACAAAGACATAAAGGATGTAAACACTCAATTTATTAATGCAAATAAAATGGAGATTACAGACACTGTTGAAATCGAGGAAGAAGAAAATATAGAAGAGACGCCGGTTAAAAAGTCGCCTAAAAAAGCAGCGGTCAAAGAGGCTGCTCCAAAAAAAGAAGTTTTGAAAAAAGTGGCTTCAAAAGCTTCAAAGGCGCCAGCTAAGAGCGAGGAAATCAAAAAAGCCAAAGGAGCGAAAAAAAGCGAAGCCAATAAGCCAAAAAAGACAGAAGAAAAACCGGCCGTAAAAGATGTTGTAAAGAATGAGAAAGAAAGAATCTACACGTTTGGCAAGGCGCAAGTAAAAGCGACGAACATAACCAAGATCTACTTTCCTGATGAAGGCATAACGAAAGGCGAAGTGCTCGAGTATTACGAACGTATGGCGCCCCTTATCATCCCGTATTTAAAAGACAGACCGGAGTCTTTATTCCGTACGCCCAACGGTATTAATCAAAAAGGGTTTTTTCACAAAGACGCCGGCGATGAAGCGCCTTCATGGGTCAAGCATATTCCCTTGTATTCCGACTCTGTAAAAAAAGACATCGATTATATCTTATGCAACGATGCAGCTACGCTCGTATACCTTGCTAACCTCGGTTGTATAGAAATCAACCCGTGGCATTCGAGAGTGAAGTCATTGGACAATCCTGACTATTTGATCATTGACATCGATCCCAGTGACAACAATACTTTTGAGCAGGTTATAGAAGCGGCCAACGTCGTAAAACAAATCTTCGATCAAGCCGGGGCTATGAGTATTTGCAAAACTTCCGGCGCTTCCGGCCTTCATATCTACGTGCCTCTTGGAGGTAAATACAATTATGACCAGGCAAAGGATTTTGCGAACATTGTGTGTATGTTAGCAAGCGCGCAAATACCGGAGTTCACTACGCTCGAAAGAAGTTTAACCAAAAGGAGCAAAGACAAAATTTATATGGATTACCTCCAAAACAGGAAGGGGCAAACGATTGCGTGCGTATATAGTTTGAGGCCAAAGAAAGGAGCAACTGTGTCTACGCCATTGGATTGGAGTGAAGTTAAGTCGGGCCTCACGCCACAAGCATTCACGATAAAAACTATACACAAACGAATTGAGAAAAAGGGCGACCTGTTTGCCCCAATGCTTGATGCGAAAAATGCGATTGACTTGGTTAGTTGCATAGAAAGACTCGGAGGATAATGTCGCGTCCAGGACTCGTTTATTTCATTTATTTTGGTACCCTGCATTAGTATTTCAATTGATCATCGTTGCGTCGCATTTCGTTTGTCTGAAACGCCTTAATGTAGCTTTCCTAAATACTTAACCAATTGTACTTGCTCTATAAGTACATTTCAACATTTTTTAAAATTGATCATTAATATGTCTATTCCTCTACAAACAGCTATCTGTTCTTTCGGTATGTCTGGTAAAGTTTTTCATGCGCCCTTTATTCATGCTAACCCAAACTTCAATCTGTACGGCGTTTGGGAAAGAAGTAAAAAAACAGCCCAGCAGTTCTATCCTGAAGTGAAATCGTTTGATACGCTTGAAGAAATGCTATCTGATCAGGCTATCGAACTTGTTATCATCAATACTCCCAATGTTACTCACTTTGAATACGCCAAAAAAGCTTTACAAGCAGGAAAGCATATAATCGTAGAAAAGCCTTTTGTTATCAATACTGCAGAAGGAATAGAATTGATTGAACTTGCCGCAAAGCAAAAAAAGAAGATGTCTGTTTACCACAACAGGCGATTTGATAGCGATTTTAGACTGGTAAGAAAAGTGGTTCAGGGAAATTGGTTAGGAGAAACGAACCAGGTTGAAATAAGGTATGATCGTTTTAAAGAACAATTAAGTCCTAAACTACATAAAGAAACTCCGGGACCTGGCGCTGGCTTGTTTTACGATCTGGGCTCACATTTAATAGACCAGTCATTGCAACTCTTCGGATTGCCTCAAGCCGTTTTTGCTGATCTTACTATCCTTCGTCCCATATCAAAAGTGGATGACTATTTTGAAGTGATCCTTTATTATAACAGAAAAAGAGTCATTCTAAAAGCAAGCAACCAGGTAAGGGAAGGTTTGCCAGCTTATGTATTGCATGGATCAAAAGGTTCATTCATTAAGTCAAGAACAGATATACAGGAAAATGATTTGATTGCAGGTAAAGCGCCGGATAGTGAAGGGTGGGGGATAGAGCCAGAAGATGGTCGAGGGTTGTTACATACCGAGAGAAACAATGAAATTGTCAGAGAACTCGTAACTCCTCCTCAAGGGAATTACATCGATTATTTTAGCCAGTTTTATAGAGCCGTTAGATTCGAAGAAGCTCTCCCTGTAACAGCAGAAGAAGGCCTGGACGTTATCAGAGTTATCGAAGCTGCAATCGAAAGTAGTAGAGACCGACGGGTAGT
Source organism: Segetibacter aerophilus (assembly GCF_007991655.1). Taxonomy (GTDB): domain Bacteria; phylum Bacteroidota; class Bacteroidia; order Chitinophagales; family Chitinophagaceae; genus Segetibacter; species Segetibacter aerophilus. The sequence goes on along the minus strand of NZ_BJYT01000013.1, from coordinate 108,617 downwards.
GGCATTTAACTCTAGTAAATAAATAAGAAGCTTTTGAATTGTCGATTTTGCTTAAGCATTCTCTAACTATAGCGCTGATGTCACGCGCATACTTAAATACTACGGAGTAGAGTTAGGATGGCGGGAAGACTTCCAGTATTCCATAATTTGTTTTAGCTGCCGCTGTATACCGTCGTACGTGTTTTCCTTTACAAAAAAACCTTGTACGCTCAACTCAAAAGCTTCGTACACGGCTTTAGCATCAGCACTGGTTGAGAGAAATATGAAAGGTATTGCCTTGTCCTTCAAATAGGGATTCTGCTGAATTTCTGATTTTAATTGCAAACCATTCATGATTGGAAGGTTTACATCAGAGAGTATAAGAAAAGGTTGTTGATCGCTGGTTAGTAGGTAATCAAGTGCTTTTTGGCCGTTGTCAAATATCTCGACAGGGTTGTCTACTCCTAGTGTTTGCAATGCGTCGATAATAAATTCCTGGTCGTCTATATCATCCTCAACCAATAGGATCGGCCCGCTTTTCAAATTGTTATATGAGTTAGGTTATAATTGATAAAAGTAAACAGAACAGTTAACAGAGAAAAATTAGCTTTAAGCCTTTTGAACAGGCTTTCGTTTATTAGTAAATACTATAAATAAACATTCAAACTGCTAATTAAGTTTCATCTCATATAATAAGGGCCACTTTTTTCCGGTGATGTAAAGAGAGTTTTTTACGCTGTCGAAAGCAATTCCGTTCAACACGTAACCGTTGTCTTTATTCACCGTCTTACCAGATTTTTCCAGCAATCCCGATAGGTCAAGTCTACCTGTAATATGACCGTTGGAAGGATCAATTCTAACAATATAATCTGTGAGGTAGATGTTTGAAAAAACGGCTCCGTTCACATACTCCAATTCATTAAGATTTCCAACAGGACCGTTATTGTCGGTAACGCCCACAATCCTTAATAGTTTAAAAGTTTCAGGGTCTACAAAATAGAGATTACTATCTCCTGTACTAATGATTAGTTCCTTTCCATTATGAGTAATGCCCCATCCTTCATGATCCCACGCAAATTCCTTTATCTTTTTAAAAGTTTTTGCATCATATACATACACCACATTGCTCTGCCACGTTAGCTCATAAATTTTATCATTTAGAATAGTTATTCCCTCACCAAAGACAGCGGGATCAATTGAAATGGATTGTTCTGCTTTACCGTTTTTAAGATCAACTTTCATCACACGACTTTCACCTTCGAGTCCGGTGCTTTCATACAAAGCATTGTTTTGCCAAATTAGTCCCTGGGTATAAGACGACGTGTCGTGAGGGTAGCTTGCAACAATGTTATAATTAATGTTTGCCGGAGCTGCAACTGCATTAGCTGTAGTGGTTGCCGCAGTATTGTCGCTACTCGAAGAGTCATTTTTACAACCTATAACCAACAGCGCAAGAGAGGTAAATGCTAGAAGTCTTTTCATGTTTTAGAGTCTTATAACAAATGTATGCAAGATGAATAATCGCTTCCGTTAAAATTACTTCGCTTCGTTGTTGTCAGTAAGCCTGACTTTTAGCTGATAGCAAAGCAATGACAAAATAGATTTCACGAAAAATATCACTGACAAGTCTATCAACAAGGAAGTTGTACAACTCATTTTTGAAGGAGTTGAAAGGGATATATTACCGGCATTTGTAATAATATATTCTTTAACACTGACTAAGATGGTATTTACCGATCTTTCACTTGAATGGTATCATTTTTGACTTTGCAGCACAAACCATAACATGAAAAAATTTATCCTCTTTACTTCTTTTTCTTTCATTTCCATCATAAGTATAAACGCGCAAGGCCTTAAAGGCTTGATTAATAAAATTTCAAAAGATACTTCGCGTTCATCTTTGGGCAAGGTGATAAATTCTGTTGGAGGTTATAGTGGAGACTCATTATCGACGAACACTATTGCAAGTGGATTAAAGGAAGCGTTACAAGTCGGTACAGAAAGAGGGACATCAAAACTATCAGCAGTAGATGGCTTTTTTAAGAACGCGGCATTGAAGATTTTAATGCCTGCTGAGGCTGTGAAAGTTGAATCGAAATTGAGAGCACTCGGGTTAGGCAAACAGGTAGACAATGCTATCTTGAGTATGAACCGCGCTGCGGAAGATGCAAGTAAAAGCGCTGCGCCGATTTTTATAAATGCTATTAAACAGATGACGATTCAAGATGCTGTCGGCATTCTGAAGGGAGGAGATTTTGCCGCGACTAATTATTTAAAAAGTAAAACAACGGCTAACCTCACTGAGGCTTTTCGCCCGGTGATAGAACAGTCACTTGCAAAAGTAAACGCTACAAAATATTGGAACACCCTCTTTACAACCTACAACACCTTTAGCACACAAAAAGTAAATACAGATCTTTCCGCCTATGTGACTGAGAAAGCTCTGTCAGGCATTTTCCAGGAAGTTTCGTTGGAGGAGCAGAAGATTCGTAAAGATCCCGCTGCACAAACGACAGCGTTGCTTAAGAAAGTTTTCGGAAAGTAAAAGGCAGGTAGGATGGCGTAAGAGGTAATTTTTTAAGGATGTTCAGATTGTTGAACATCCTTTTTCTTTAGTATTAATTTTCGCTACTTTAAACAGAAAAAAGCAGTTTTTCTAGTTGAGCAATATCAACACTTTTGTGTTTTCACCGCTTTCTATTTCTTCATGTAAATTTAGCAGTTCTGCTTCTCTTACAATGACTGCCAGTCAGTTACGTAAGTTTTGTTGCGTCATTTTTTCCGTTATTTCTTTCCGGATTACATTTTGAATACTAATATTCAGTTTTTAAAATAGTTCTCTTAAAACCTCCATACCTGGTGCCAAAAAAGATTAACCAGGTTTGTTGCTGATAAAGAATTTGCAGGAATTTTTCATGAACACCCGTTGCTTATAAAACTCCTGCACAAGTGAGTGACACAACGATGTTTGGCGGAGAACTATGGATGGAACACTATATAGAAATACTAAAATAAAAACATTATTGATATATGAACCTGAACAATTATACCATCAAGGCGCAGGAAATCATCCAGCAGGCGCAGCAACTCGCTTTTAATAATGGTAACTCAAACATTGAGACCAACCATGTATTGAAAGCTTTGCTTAATGACGAAGACAGTCCTGTGGAGTTTCTATTGAAGAAAAACAATGTGAATGTCGCTTTTCTAAAAAGTAAGGTTGAAGAGTCTCTTGGTAAGCTACCAAAAGTTTCGGGTGGCGAACCGGCACAAAGCATCAGCCGTGAATTAAATAATGCACTCTTACGTGCTAATGGTTTATTGAAAACTTTTAAAGATGAATTTGTAAGTATTGAGCATCTTTTGCTTGCATTAATTCAAGGTACCGATGATGTTGCGAGAATGTTGAAAGATGCAGGGGCTAGCGAAAAGGGAGTTAAAGCTGCTATACTTGACCTGCGAAAAGGATCAACAGTTAATTCTCAAACAGCTTCGCAGCAATTCAATGCTTTGCAGAAATATGCCCGCAACTTGAACGATATGGCCAGCGATGGCAAACTCGATCCTGTCATTGGCCGCGACGAGGAGATCAGAAGAACGCTTCATATTTTATCTCGTCGTAGCAAAAACAACCCGATACTTGTTGGTGAACCAGGTGTGGGTAAGACAGCAATTGCAGAAGGCCTGGCTCATCGTATTGTAAATGGTGACGTACCAGAAAATTTAAAGAGCAAAATAATTTTCGCTCTTGATATGGGCCAACTAATTGCCGGCGCAAAATATAAGGGCGAGTTCGAAGAACGTTTAAAAAGTGTGGTGAAAGAGGTTGCTGAAAGTGATGGTGAGATTATCTTATTTATAGATGAAATTCACACCTTGGTTGGCGCTGGTGCTGGTGAAGGCGCAATGGATGCAGCTAATATTTTGAAACCAGCGCTTGCGAGAGGTGAACTACGGGCGATCGGTGCAACTACATTGTCTGAGTATCAGAAGTATTTTGAAAAGGACAAGGCGTTGGAGCGCCGCTTCCAAAAGGTGATGATCGATGAACCTAGTATTGAAGATGCTATTTCAATTTTGAGGGGATTAAAAGATCGTTACGAGACACACCATCACGTGCGTATAAAAGATGAAGCAATCATTGCCGCGGTAGAATTATCCAGCCGGTACATAACTGATAGATTTTTGCCCGACAAGGCCATTGACCTCATAGATGAAAGTGCTGCTAAGCTCCGTCTTGAGATGAATAGCATGCCTGAAGAATTGGATGAATTGGAAAGAAAAATTCGCCAATTAGAAATTGAACGAGAGGCAATTAAACGTGAAAACGACGATGAAAAATTAAAGCAACTCGCTTTAGATATAAGCACGCTTAGCCTTGAAAGGGATACGCTCAAAGCGAAATGGCAGCAGGAAAAAGAGGTGGTTGAAAAAATACAGACTGCTAAGTCGGAAATAGAGAATTTAAAACACCTTGCCGAGCAAGCCGAGCGCAACGGAGAGTATGGACGTGTGGCTGAGATACGTTACGGTAAAGTGCAGGAGCAGGAAAGAATAATTGCAGAGTACTCTGAAAAACTAGAAGAAATAAGCGAAAACAAGCGCTTGCTAAAAGAGGAAGTTGACGCTGAAGATATCGCGGAGAATGTTGCGAAAGCTACCGGTATACCTGTCGCTAAAATGATACAAAGTGAGCGAGAAAAGCTGCTGCGCCTCGAGGATGAATTACACAAGAGGGTAGTGGGACAGGATGAGGCAATCGGAGCGGTTGCAGATGCTATTCGCAGGAGCCGTGCAGGTTTACAAGACCCTAAAAAGCCCATTGGCTCATTTATATTTCTTGGAACAACGGGTGTTGGTAAAACAGAGCTTGCTAAAGCATTGGCCGATTATCTCTTCGACGACGAATCGATGATGACCAGGATAGATATGAGTGAATATCAGGAAAAGCACACCGTAAGCCGTTTGGTTGGTGCGCCTCCCGGATACGTTGGATACGATGAAGGCGGACAGTTAACCGAAGCGGTGCGTCGCAAACCATACAGTGTTGTTCTTCTTGATGAAATTGAAAAGGCGCATCCGGATGTATTCAATGTGTTGCTACAAGTTTTGGACGATGGTCGTTTAACTGATAATAAGGGTCGTACTGTGAACTTTAAGAATACGATCGTTATCATGACAAGCAATATGGGCAGCCAGATTATTCAGGAGGCTTTTGAGAATGTAGATGAATACAACATGGATGAGGTGGTTGAACGTACAAAAGAGGATGTGATGAATGTGTTGAAGCAAACGATCCGTCCCGAGTTTCTAAATAGGATTGATGAGGTGATCATGTTCCAACCACTGATGCGGAAAGAGATCAAGGGTATTATTCGCATTCAATTGGAGAATCTCAAAAAGTTGGTTGAGCAAAATGCTGGTCTTCATCTTGAGTTTAGCGACTATGCACTTGATTACCTTGCTCAGAACGGATACAATCCTCAATTCGGAGCCCGGCCATTAAAGCGACTAATTCAAAAAGAAGTGGTAAACCCATTGAGTAAGAGAATACTGGCAGGAGATATTGATAGGACAAAACCAGTACTTGTAGATGTCTTTGATGGACTGGTGGTATTTAGGAATACCGAAGTTGAGTTAGCTTGAAGCAATACATAAATTAAGTCCCTCGTAATTAATAACGAGGGACTTTTTTGTTTTAGGGTCTTCCAGGAAAGTTGCACAAAAGGTTACTGGTTGATCAAATCTTTGGCCTCTTCTGGTGCTGCGACCCATCCTTTTGCGAGTTCAATATCAGACACAGGGAACCCCTTTGCTTCGGCAGGTGAGATGTAGGTAAAAACATGCGCAAGCTTCTCAACGATTTTTTGGTCGCTTACTATTGCGATTTTGTTCCATTTTGCGAAATGCTTTAAACTCGCTTTTGCATCTTGCATCCATGCGCCGGGTGTGAAGTTTCCTAAGTCTGTTTCTAATACCATTAAGAAATTAATCTCTCCAAATTCTTTTGATGCCTTTTCTAACGCAGGTACTATGGAGGTTTTATAATCCTCTTCTGTAACTTTTCCTAAAGCGCGTACACCTACCACGCCAGTAGGTACATCTTTCATTATTTGTAACATAAGTGATGTTTATTTGTAATATAAATAACAACTGTGCCAGTAAACAAGCCGGAAGAAGTGTGTGTGGAGGGCAGACATGTTTTGATTAAGACGTAGTCTTTTAGAGCCAAAGCTGTTATATAGAATACCTCCTGCGATTTTTTAAGCATCGCACCTTTAAGCAAACATCCTTCAACCTTTCATTACCGTCTTAAAAAAGATGAAAGCGCTTTCTCTTACCCATAACCATTTTATCATAAGTTAGTAAGGTGGAAAGTTTTTTAGAGAACTGTTAATAGTTTCTGTAAAGACGTGATTATTAAAAGTTATATAGAAATTTGCAACCATAGCAGTAAACAGGAGGAGGCTTTGCATGGGCGAGGTCGGGCAGAAAGGATGAATGAATATAAATACCAGAGATGATTTCAAAAGAAGAAAAAGACATTTTGCAAATTCGCTGGAAGGATGCATGGGCGTCGCCGGTATATAGAACAAAATTGATTGTAGGATGGATCTTATATATTGGAGTACTCCTTTACTTGCCACATTTCTTTGCTGCAATACAGCAAAAACAGGGCGTCGAAATAAATGACTTCGTGTTGGCCTACCTGCCTTCGGTTAATATGTCTTTGGTCATATTTGCGCTGTTGTACATGACTGTCATTTATACAATATTTAAGGCTGCTAAATCTCCTTACCTGTTTTTACTTTATCTGTGGGCTACTCTTTTTGTAAGCCTTTCGAGGTTGATTACAAACAGTTCTGTTCCGTTAGAGCCGCCTGCCGGACTTGTATCCCTTGTTGATCCAATCTTACTTCCTTTTTACGGACCCAACGGTATAACCAAAGACCTTTTCTATTCAGGACACACTGCCTCTGTTTTTCTTGCTTATTTAATTCTTAGAAACAAAAGAGAGAAGACAATGGCTTTAATTGCAACGATTGTGGTAGGTATAGCGCTCCTTTTGCAACATATCCATTATACAATCGATGTTGTTGCTGCTCCTGTAATTGTTTATTTTTTATTTATCCTGGCAAGGAAGTTTACTTTGGTTCCTTTAGAGCAGGTTAATGAAAAAGTCGTAAAACAACAAAGCCTTAAACACACTGAAAAAGTGGTTTAAGGCTCGCTTTATTAATTTCTTCCTAGAATATTAAGCTGGTCTAATCCAGATGTTACGAAAACTGATTGGCTCGCTTTTATCGCCATGTGCCTGCAGTTTAATAGGGTTTGCAGGATTGTGTTTTTTGTAAGAAGGCTGACCGACATATTGGGTTGGACCTTTCAATTCTACGTTGTTTTGTACAAGTATTCCATTGAAAAATACAGTAACTCTTGCAGGACTTAGCAAACTGCCATCTTCATTGAAACGTGGAGCTTTCCAGGCAACATCATAAGACTGCCACTGGCCCGGAGGTAGGTTTGGATTTACCAAAGGAGCATACTGCTTGTAAACACTTCCTGCCTGGCCATTTACATAAGTAGGATTATTATAGCTGTCCATTATTTGTAATTCGTAGCCTGCGTCGCCCTTACCAATAGAGGCAAGAAACAAACCGCTATTACCTCTTCCCTGGCTGGTACCCGTGATATTACTAGGTATTTTCCATTCAATGTGTAATTGATAATCCTGGAACGATTGCTTCGTTTGAATGTTACCTCCCGTTTTGTTTACTGTCATAACTCCACCTGATACATCCCACGTTGCAGGCTTTGTTGTGTCGTTAGTGGTAACCCAGTTGTTTAAACTCTTACCGTCAAAAAGAACTACAGCATCTTTTGGAGGAGCCGCAAAATTGGCTGATGTTGGAGTAACCACAGGAGGCACAGGAGTGTAAAACTCAGTGTCTTCATGCTTGGCTTGTGCTGTTGCCATGTTGGCGCTTGCTACCAAAGCAAAGATTGAATAGGCGATTTTTTTCATTATAGGCATTTTTTAAAAAGGCAAATTAGTTAAATGATTGATTATACAACTCTAAAAATTATTAAAGTGAATAAGATTAAAACTAGGTTGAGTCCGCATATTTTGTTTGCCAGTTTATTATTTTGGCTGTGTCAATTCCTCTGATTAGCTCACCTAATTATCGTTAGTACTGATGAAAATTTCATCCTCACACAATATCACACAATTTTTACTGTTATAACGGTTGGTTTTCTGTTTCTATACGCTCGTTCACTTTGAAATATTTTTTTTGCGACAATGTTCAAATTATCAATTAAGAATATTAGCCTTTTTGCCCTTATTTGGTTAAATATCGGTTTTGCATTAGGGTTTACTGTGTTGATTGGTCCGGTTAGATGGATTGCTACTTATTCAAGGCAAAGAAACTATTCGGACAGTCATGAGGCACTGCTAATAAAAGGCGTCATGTTAGTTCTTGCAGCTGTCTCGTTTATAATATCAATGCGGTTGTCTGCAGCAGTCCTTAAAGCAAAATTTAGAAGTGTAAAAATAATTATACCTGTTGCTTGTCTTACGGTGGGAATTCTTGCATTGTATCAACTGCTACATCCCGAGAATTTGAAAATGTTTTCAAGCCAATTGAAAGATAGTGACAACAGGCAATTCGTTTTTGGTTCTTATCCCGGTTTAAAAGAATTAGAAAGTTTAAAAAAGGAAGGATGTAGCAGCGTTATCTCTTTGTTACATCCTGCAGTTACCCCCTTTGAGCCGGTCTTGCTGAAAGAAGAAGAAGAGAATTGTAAAAAAGTGGGGTTAACTCTAATTAGCATTCCTATGCTGCCCTGGATAAGTGAAAATCAAGACGCCTTGAATAAAATTCGGCATCTGGCAGAGCATCCTACTGGTAGATATTATGTTCACTGCTACCTCGGGAAAGACAGAGTAAACCTGGTGAAGCGATTAATAAGTAACTATAATAATTCAGTAAGACTAGACGATAAAGAAAACAAAGGCAGAACCCTTGAAAGTATTAGCAAGTTTGAAAGAGGCGAAATTTTGAAAATAAATAAAGACGTTTATTATACACCTTATCCGACCGATGAAGAGTACTCCAGTTACCTGATTGCCGGTGGTGTACAACAAGTAATATCGTTAATGGACCCAACTGATCAGGAACAGAAGTCCAGGATAGAAGATGAAAAAAAACTGGTTCAAACATACCAAATGCCCTTTCAAAATATTCCCATTAGCTCAATTAAAAACAAAAAGGAATTGGATCTTTTGAAGGAGATTATTGCTAAATCACCAAAACCCCTGGTTATTCACCGTTTCTTTTCAAGTACGGCCGAAGACATTGAAATTTTTGAAGCACTTAGGAAATAATCCGTAAAGACTCATTTGTTGAAATTTCTTTCAACGCGTTTTCGACACTATAAATATAACGGTCAGCTCTCACTCTGGTGTTGCTGAGAAGAGCTCTATTCCCACACTGCCTTCCATCAGTATATTTTTTATCTTGAGAATGTAAAACAACTGCTATGGTAGACACCAGTAATGCTGGCAGGGTCTTTTGGCCTTTGCCCAAAAAAATATTATTCAGGTTCTTCTTTATATATTTCTTGTTGTACGTTTCTCCCTGGTCGTGGGTTGGAATACTGCCTGGAGTAAATTATCTGTTGGGTTTCTACTACGATGTTGTTGAGACGCTTACTACTAAAGCTAATTTTTACTTCTTCCAGGTTTTTAATATCAAAAATGTACATCCTGTATCAAATGGTAGTGGCGACACATCTTATAGCTGGGCCCAGAATTACCTGTTTCTCAGCATTGCTGCCATTGGTTGCATAATATGGACCACTCTTGACAGAAAGAGAAAAGGTTACAGGCAATTAAACTACCTGCTCTGCTTGTTAATAAGGTATAATCTCGTTCTGATTGCTTTTGTTTACGGTTTCAATAAGATATTGTACATGCAGATGCCCTTTCCACTGCTTAGCCAGTTAGCGACGCCTTTGGGAGACCTTCTACCTATGCGCTTCTCGTGGTTATTTATCGGGTACTCTACTCCATATCAAATATTTTCAGGGGTGATGGAAGTGGTCGCAGGATCTCTTTTGTTGTGGAGAAGAACCGCAACAATGGGCGTGCTAGTGGCTACTGCAGTATTTGTAAACGTCATGATGCTGAACCTGTGTTACGATATTCCGGTGAAGCTTTTTTCAATGAACCTGGTGTTAATGTGCCTGTATCTACTCTCGAACGAATATGAACGTATCGCTTGCTTTTTTGTGTTAAACAGGCCGGCGCCTGCTTGTACAGTATATCACCATCCTCTGACCAAGAAATGGATGAGAGTAACTCGAATAGTTTTAAAGCTTTTAGTACTATTTATCATTGTAAGAGGGTTTTACGATAACTGGAAATATTTCAACGAGAACAAGATGCAGGCAGAAATTCCACCGATTAAGAGCGGAGTATATGATGTAATAAGGTTTGCAGTGAATCGGGATACACTTGCGCCCTTGATAACTGATACTGTTCGTTGGCAGGACTTGATATTTGAACGGGGCGGTATGGGTAGTATAAAAACTTTTGATACATCATTCAGGAGACGGTATGGAAGGGGTTACTTTTTCTATAAGCCAGATTCAATAAAACAAACACTCGAGTTTAAAAAGTTTCCAGAAGATAGCCTCCCGATCTTTAGTATGAATTTTCTAATGCCAGATAGCAATACTGTGCGCTTGTGGGGCAAAAAGCAAAACGATTCTTTGTATGTAGAGCTTAAGAAAAGTAACAGGCATTTTCAGCTGGCCGAAAGACAGTTTCATTGGTTGAGCGAGGCAAATAGATGATAAGAGTTTTATCTTATCATCTACAGGTGTTGACAGTGAGAAAACTAGCCAAGGTGATTAAGCACCGCTTTAAAGGCTTGAAATGCATCCTTTAATCTATCTGTTTCAGTTATTCCTCCTTCAAGTTCCAAGCCTAGTACGATTTCTTTGTTAGCGCCAATTTTCCGTTCCCTGATTTTAAAATCAACAACCGGATGTTTTAATAATTCAGAAGAAACCTTTTCATCAGAAAGAACCTTCTTTACCTTATCCACATCATTACTTTGAATGAGAAACTTTTTATCAAATTCACGGTTTCCAATAATTACATCCTGCATTCCAAAAAGCTTTCCTATTTCGTGTTTTATTCCTTGTTTCTGAATCTTAAACCTAAAGCTGGTCTCATCAGGAAGTTGAACAGAAAATGAAGTCACAGGTTTTTCGCCTTCCTCGCCGCGATCTGGATGAATGTCTATATCAAGATCAACACAGTGGTCAGTCGTATTGAATTGAGCCGTATAATCAAGGTCGTCTTTTTTGTTGTTTAATTGATCCGCTATTGTTTTCCAAACTTCATCTTCGGAGTTTCCAGTAATAATGTTTTGATGAGGCATAAGAGTGTTTCGGTTTTTTATTTTATTTATAAATATAGGAAGGCAATATAAGAAACGTCAAAAGGTTTCCGCAAGGAAATACCTAAGAAAGTTTTAGTTCGTAAGGGCAAACAGTGCTTGTGTTCTCTGCCTTTACTTTTCGCAGGGCTGTAAAAGGAACGGTTTCTTGGGAATAGATGTTAACGAGCACCTATTATCTTTGCTTATGCCGCAAACAATATGTCAGAAGCTCAAGATAAAAGATGAGATGAACTTGCTTACGCTTCACGCGCCACCTGATTTTGCATCACAGCTACAACCGCTTCCAAAAGGTGTAAATATCTCAACTAACCTAAAAAAGTATGACCAGGTGCATTGGTTTGTTTTAAATAAAGAACAGCTGGACAAAGAAGTCGAGGGGGTAGTAGCAATGATAAAAGACGCAGTAGTTTGTTGGATTTATTACCCTAAAATCACTTCCAAGATAAAGACAGATCTCACAAGAGATAAGGGTTGGGATTCACTTTTAAAGCATACAGAGTTGCAGTGGCTTAGCCTTGTTGCGTTTAATGAAACATGGTCAGCATTTGCATTTAGATTAAAAACGGCAGCGGATGAAAAAAAGGAATCGAAAGCAGAACCAAGGGAAATATTTAATTATGTTGATTCGGCAAATAAAACCGTTCGCCTTCCGGAAGATCTTGCTTTGCAGTTTGAACAAAATCGGGCAGCTTTTGATCTTTTTCAACAATTATCCTTCACCAACAAGAAAGAATATGTCGAATGGATTGTTACCGCAAAGCGGAATGAAACAAGATCAGAAAGATTGAAAGGCACAGTAGAACGATTGTTGAAAGGTTGGAAAAATCCATCAAATCGATAGGGTGGGTGTATTCCCCTTTACAATTAATCCACATTTTTTTAAAGTTATTCACCAAAAAATTTTTGAATTATAAAGTCTCTTTACATTTATTTATTGAAACTATTAATCAGGTTTTAATTTCTGTGAAAAGGTTAGCTAAGCAAGAGAATTTGATTTCTTAAACACAAACGAAAGCCCTAGTATATGAAAGCAAATCCATCTGAAATAGTAAAACTTCTTGAAAAAGAAAAATGTCCAACTCATAGATACCGCGCTCTAGTTTACCTGGAAACAGAAGCAATTAAAATAAATGCCTGTTGCGATCCTTTCAAATTCCACCTCGAGGAAATGTCTAAACAATTAGTTGAAAAGGAATTGTTTGAACTTAGCGACCAGGAGCATTAGAATTCATTTCCCACATTCTCTATTGTTCCACAACCCCTGTAAGTCTTTGAGGGTAATAGCTACTTCTTAATCAGCATGTAGCCGTACGCACGTGTTTACGGTTATAGAAGGCTTTTAATCATGACGAGCGGTAGGTTAGGTATGTTTTTATAGGTTTATTTTTGCCTGTTAATTACATACATACCCCCAAACTAATGCGCTACTCGTTCTTCGTGATATTATTTCTTTTCTTTTATTCCTACTCTTATTCTCAAGTTCAAAAAAAAGAATTGCCCGCAATTAGAAGCGTGGGTTCGATAAAAATTGATGGGGTACTAGATGAATTGGCATGGAAAGAAGTAAAGTCAGCTACAAACTTTATAGAACAGAGACCTAATGCAGGAAAACGTGAGGACTCAAGCAGCCGGACGACGATGTATCTTCTTTATGATAATACGTCTGTTTACTTTGCTGGATATTGTTACGAGAAAACAAAAGACAGTATTTCAAAGGAACTGATAGGAAGAGACAAAGTAGGTATAAACGATTTTGCAGGGGTTATCCTCGATACTTATAATGATAAAATCAACGCACTTGGTTTTTTTGTTACCCCTTACGGAGAACAGTTCGACATTAAATACTCCACTAACAATGAAGATATAAGCTGGAGTGCTGTGTGGGAAAGCCGCGTAAAAATCAATAGCGATGGATGGTCTTTTGAAGTAAGAATTCCTTATTCGGCGCTAAGATTTGTGAGTAAAGAAACGCAATCGTGGGGATTAAATTTTGTAAGACGGCGCAATAAAACGGGCCAGCAATTTACCTGGAACTCTATCGATCCAAAAGTAAATGGCTTTATTAACCAGGAAGGTCAATGGCGCGATATCGGAAAAATAGAAGCACCTATTCGCCTATCTCTTTCACCTTATTTTTCTTCTTACATCAATCATTACAAACTTGACTCAAAGCCCTGGAACACTTCCATAAATGGTGGTATGGATGTAAAATATGGCATAACCGAAAGTTTTACTTTAGATATGACGTTAGTGCCTGACTTTGGGCAGGTGCGAAGTGATAACCAGGTTTTAAACCTTTCTCCGTTTGAAGTTAAATACAACGAAAACAGGCCTTTTTTTACTGAAGGAACAGAACTTTTTAGTAAAGGAGATCTTTTTTATTCGCGACGAATTGGAGGAGTTCCATTGCATTTTGGAGATGCTTACAATAATCTAGGTGCAGGTGAAAAAGTAACGAGGAATGCGCAGGAAGCAAAGTTGGTAAATGCAACGAAAATTTCCGGTAGAACCAGCAAAGGTTTAGGTATTGGTTTTTTCAACGCTATAACGAATCCGACATATGCTAAAATAGAAAATAGCCTAGGGCAAACAAGGGAGATAGAGACAAACCCCTTGACCAATTACAACATCCTGGTGCTCGATCAGACCTTAAAAAACAATTCCTCCGTTTCGTTCATTAACACAAATGTCTTGCGAAATGGTTCAGACTATGACGCTAATGTAAGTGCTGCCTTATTCAACTTCAACAACAAAAAAAACACTTACAATTGGACCGGCAAGTTTGCTGTCAGCCACCTGACTAATCCTTCTTCAAATGGCATTACTGGTTACTCACATAATCTCGGTTTCGGCAAAACTGGTGGCAGGTGGAACTACCAATTGATACAGGAGATCGCTGACAAAAAGTATGACATCAATGACATGGGTATCCTAAATACCCGCAATTACGTCGACCATTATTTATGGACAGGTTATCGGTGGATAGAACCAAAGAATTGGTATAAGAGAGTGCAGATAAACTTCAATGCGTATCAAAGCAGCTTGTTTCAGCCTTTTGCAAATCAAAAGATCGGTTCAAACTTTCAAAGCTTTAGAACAAATGTGAATGCTAATAGTCAATTGAAAAATCTTTGGTGGGTAGGGCTGTTCGTTGGTTATGTTGCTGAAGGAAATGACTTTTATGAGCCCAGGGAAACCGGATACTCGTTTAAGTCCCCGCAGCGAGTCCAGTTTGCCGGATGGTTTGAAACCAATGAAGCGAAAAAATACTATGCTAGTGTCAATTACTTTGTTGGTATAAGAAAGTTGTTTAATAGCCCTAACCATGAACTTACTTTATTACACCGATATCGCTTCAGTGATAAGTTCTCCTTAACCCAATCGTTGCTTTATAACCCTGCAACCAATGACGCAGGATTTTCTCAAAAGCTTTTTGAAACAAATGCCAGCGGAACTAACGTGCTAAAGAGTATAATTTTTTCAAGAAGGGATGTAAAAACGATTGAAAATGTGGTGGAGGCAAAATACAATTTCAACAATAAATCGGGTGTTACCTTTAGAGCAAGACACTATTGGAGCAAAGTTGAACAAAGGCAGTTGTATGATTTGAATACGGATGGCTCACTTTCACCCGCCAGAGAAACTAACATTGCATTGAGACCTCAAAATTTCAATATTTTCAACATTGATGCTATTTATACGCTTCAGTTTGCACCAGGTAGTTTTATTAATATAGTTTGGAAAGACCAGGGAATCTTATCAAACCAGGCGATCGATTATAGCTACTTCAAGAATTTCGACAGAACTATTTCAGAGCCGCACAACAACAATCTTTCAATAAAAGTTATCTACTACCTCGACTATCTCAATTTAAAAAAGTTGAAAAAAAGTAAAAGCTAACTTTCAGGAAACGTCTAGTCCTGCCTGCTTTAAGTGTGGGTTATTAAATATTTCCATCAGCTCTTTTTCATTATTAAACAACGTAGCCCTACTTTTTTTCCATGTATCGATTTTTGCCTGACCGTACATTTCCATAAGTCGTGCTTTGTCCACGAGGGAGTTTTTAGACCAGTGAAGTGTGTATTTAATGTTCTGAGCTTTCAATCTATTTATTAGTAATTCTTCAAACTTGGGATATTTGGCGTCGTTGCTAATTCCAAACTCAAACACAATAGCGCGGGGCGAATGGTTGGTAAATCCAAATACGGCATGGCCTGGATGAACCGTTCGTGTCTGGAAAACAAGGGGCAGTTTTAATTCTCTCGTAGCTTCTTTTGCTATGTTTATAGTTTCTACAATATCGTTAATTGAAACAGCGAAAGCTGTCTCGTTATATCCTTCGAGGTAAGTAATGGTGGCTGTAAAGAGTTGACCCGACGTACCCCGCACTTCGCTTAACAATCCATTTTTTAAATATTCTTTGAATAGGATTTGATTTTTTTTCTTTCCCGAAACCAGCGGAAGATTAAGTAACAATTTTGTAGTTAAGTCTCCCGGCGAGTAGCCGAGTTTATCAGTAATCACCCAGAGCGGACGTGGGTTGGGAAGACCTTGTTCATAAATTACCTGCGTTCCTTCGACAAGGTAGAAAGTATCGTCCTCATAGGGATTGAAAACCATTTCAAGGTGACGAATATTAGCGTAATAGGATGGGTCGCGAAACAACGCCGTTACTTTACTCAAATTAATCTCCTGGATTTTCGGAAATTTCATGTGATAGATTTTTTCAGTTTCTATCGCATAAGCGGTAATTATTCCAAAGGCACCAAAGCTTACTAAGGCAGAATTAAAAATATTGGTGTCGGGAAGAAGCTTTGAATTTACTTTTTCAATGAACACATCGTTCATTACCCGGTAGTCTGCCCGTTCAATCCATATAGGTTTTTCTGCACCAACGCATACTTGAATTGCTACCACAAAATCAGGTATGGCGCCAAAGTTAACTGCGGCACCATGTGTATTTCCAGATACCGCACCAACGATGGTTTGACCGGCGCCTATTCCAACTGTTTTCAAGGAACGGGCTATCCTGTTTTTGTTTTTGGGGAGTTCGAGGTATACATTCAATTCGGCTATTGATATTCCGCATTGAACAATTACCAACAGTTGTTTTTTATCTTCCGGGTAAGTTTCGTGAAAAGCTTCTTTGTCTACTTCAAAACATTCGTTTAATAGTTTGGTATTTAAAAGCCAGTTTTCTGTTACCTGGATGTGTGACAACGCCCATCCTGATCCAATCGCCCGGATGTGCTTCTTTTTTATTCGCGCTTCTTTGATCAGATCATTGATGTCTTTAGACGCCTGGTTCAATAGCTCGTACTTAGTTTGTGAAAACCCTTGCGCATTAGAGTTGTCGATATCGATTAAATCTTCAAGCGTTAGATTAACAGTAGCATGAATATTCTTCCAACTCTTTGTACCATTTCTTCTAATCATGACTGGTGGTTTTAGGTTTGGCACATCTCCAACTGATTTTGACTGGCTCCCAAATGCCAAGTGTTAAGACTGTAGCTACAATGCGACCGAAGTTTTTTTCAACTTTAATTTCTTCAATATTCAAACGCGATCCATCACCGAGAACACAGTTTTCAATTTTCACATCTTGCCTTATTGCGCCCCATAAAAACGTACTTGTTGGCTTGCTTTCCCACTCAGTTCCCGGCTGGTTACCGCCTTCCCGTCCTTGCGGTCCGCCTGCCTGGTAAACATGTACTGTGCTGCAACCATTATTAATTGTTGCCAGCATAAATAAGAGAATGATTAATAATGCAGGTCTTTTACGAATAGTGGATTTCCTCATGTTTATAGATTTAAATTAAAGGGAGTTCAATAAAGGTTGTCACAATACAATTCCAATCCTTGCTATTAATAGGCTTTCTCTACCTCTTGACTGGCAATCAAAATAGCAATAATTATCAGTGAATCATAGGCAAAGAAAGTGAGGTAGTTTGTTTATGATCAGTGCAGCACGTACAAACGATAGCTTAAGTTCAACTGTACAAGAAAGTTGATGTTTCAGATAATGCTATTGGCTTCTAACAAGAGTATGCCGAAAAAAAATTAAAATGTTTTAGCGGCAAATGGAAAAGCAGAATATGAAGGCACAGGCATAGGGCTGGCTTTAGTGAAAAATTAGCAGAAAATCATAAAGGTTTATTACAGCTCAGCGCATCCATGAGTGGGCGGTACTTTCAACGTATTTCTGCCAATAAATTAAAATTGAGAAAATAGGGTTTGAAATGATCAAAGCTTACATATTGCACCGTCATCAATTCCTGCAAGGCGCCTTAAAAAAATACGGTAAACTTGGCTCTGATAAAGAAGGGTGTACCAGGCGTAAAGTTTAATTCGCTAATGGGCGAAGGTTCGTTTTGAAGCCTGCTTTCTGTTGCAAACTGCGCTTCATTCCACTCATTGTTTAATATGTTTTCCATAGCTAGTCCTACCTCATATTTGGGTTTGGAGTAGTTGACAGACGCATCTAACAAAAAGTAGCCTTTTGCAACAATTGAGTTGTCTTCATTGGCGGGTCTGTTCTTTATATATCTATATGTCACTCCTCCGTTAAAGCCTTCTTTCTTTTTATAAAATAATCCTCCCGTACTTGTAACCCTTGGAGCCAACGGAATATAATCAGCACCCTTTGGCTCACCAAGAGACCTCGGTTTGGTAAAGTTGATATTCGTATTTGCAAAGAGGTATTTTGTAAGTTGGTAGCGTGCAATTATGTCAATGCCCGTTCTCTTTGTTCTGCCACTGGGTTCAATATTACCGTCGTCGCCGACGTATACAAACTCTTGGTTTAGATGTAAATAATACGCGGCTATATTCACGACAAGGTTGTTAATGGGTTTAAAGATGACGCCAAGATCAACCCCATAGGCAGCAGGTAAAATTTCCTCTCCTTTGTTTGCAACTACCACTCTAGTATCATTTGAATGAAAACCTTTACCCGCTTTTACATAGACCTCCATTGCTGGTGCCAAGGCGTATTGAACACTTATTTTAGGACTTAAGATCGTTTTACTCCGTGCGGGCTCGCTTGGTTGTAATTTGTCTAAATAATTGAAATGAAGGTAATCGAACCTTAGACCGGCATCTATTACCCATTTACTAAAAGTTGCCTGTTTTTGTATAAAGCTATAAGCATTAGCTTCTCTTATATTACCCAGTTTCACGTAATCAAGAAACACTCTTTTAACTGAATGGGCGAGGTAGCTATTCTTTGTTGCATCATAACGAACTCCAATCCCATAGGTAGAATTTACCGTCCAACTATCGTAAATACTCTTCTTAATCAGCTTTGAACTATAACCAAAAATGTCTCTTTTTTCCGCCTGGTTTATTTCGTCTCCATTAACAGGATCGTTAAGATAAAAAGTGAAATTTGAGAATAAGCTAAAAATATTCCTTGTATAAAATCCCTGGTTTATTAGGGAAAGACTTTCTGAAAATGCATGGGTATGAATGACATTTGCATTATACCTTTCAGTATGTCCACCTTCTGAAGGGTCTATTGAACCAAAGCGATCAACACTACCATCTATTACTGCTCTCACAGGTATCTGCCCCGACGCATCCCACTTACTTTTAAAACCTGAACCGGAAATCGTCAATTGTGTTGCAGGAGTTATCGCAAGGTTATACTTACCAAAAAGATTGAAGCGGTTAAAATTTTGTTTGTTGATGGTAGCTCCATTAGTGTAATTAAATTCTCCTGCAACATAAGCGCTTTGCTTCTCCTTATTCTTCTTTAATAAATCGATAACGGCCAGAGTGCGAAAGGTGTTATAGCGGCCTGCTTCTACCTGTACCTGGCTTTTTTGAATGTT
Organism: Segetibacter aerophilus; assembly: GCF_007991655.1. Classification (GTDB taxonomy): domain Bacteria; phylum Bacteroidota; class Bacteroidia; order Chitinophagales; family Chitinophagaceae; genus Segetibacter; species Segetibacter aerophilus. The sequence goes on along the minus strand of NZ_BJYT01000013.1, from coordinate 89,332 downwards.
ATTATAAGTTGAAAATGCAACGTAACCGGCTGTATTTAAGTTGCCGTGTGGCGTGTAATAAGGACCGGTACCATAGTCGATATTATTAATAGTTTCCGGAATAATAAAGTGAGCGTCAGCATATCCTTGCCCGTGGGCGTGCGATACCATATTAACCGGAAGTCCATCTACACTCACCTGTATATCTGTTCCATGATCACAGTCAAATCCTCTTAAAAAGATCTGTTCTGCTTTGCCTCCTCCAGCGTGTTGCGCTACAAACAAACCAGGAACAACTCTTAATAGTTCCTGTGTATTTCGTACCGGGTGTAAGTCCAGGTCCACTTTTGCGAGAGTTGCAAACTTTTGCTGTACGTTTTTATTATCAAGCACAACATCCTTTAGATTCACAGAAGCAGGCTGCAATTCTATCCTTGCATTTTGTTGTGCCGTAACGGTGATGCTTGCAGATTGGAAGCCTATAAAAGAAACTATGAGCTTTGTGGTTACACTGCTTACACGAATTAAGAAATTACCATCCTGGTCAGAAAGGGCAGTATGCTTTTGGTTGCCCTCTTCCGCTATACTTGCTGCAACAAGTGGTTGCCTGCTCGTTGCATCTATTATTTTCCCTGATACAATTCTTTGAGCGTTAGAAACAGTTATAGCGAAAACAAGATTTATAAAAATTAGGAAAAGACCGCGGCTTAGTCCGCATCTTTTGAGTAGAGATATTGACATAAGATAAATGTTACCTTAAGGAGGTAGATTTTTTACCGTGAAGATTAGCGCAGCTTACCTCATGCTTTTTTGTATTATCCAACAGCCGTACATCAGCCAATAGCTTTAAAGCTTATGGAGGCAATATTTAAAAAATACGGAAATACCTAGCAGATGGGGGAATGCTGCAATGGGGATTGCGAGATGCGTATTTAACAACGAAGTTTAGGAGGAGGCCCTTCACGGGATATAAAAACACACAGGAGTTTGTTATAATGAAATAGCTGGTATTGTGTGTCGCTTGAAATTGAAATATTGAAACTTTCAAATTGTTGCTCTAAAACATGAAAAGGAACCGGGTCTTGAGACTTTACAGAACCGCCGTTGTTATGACTTTTCTCTGACGTGTTTTCTGCCATATCTTTTTCAAGATGATGGTTCCCATAAACCATGTGAACCTTGATCTCATGTTGAATAGGGTTAAACTCATGCTCATACCAATCGGTAACCGCGGGCAAAAACGGCTTTATCATTATGGTTGCATAAAGCAACAAAAGGTAATATGCTGTATGAAACTTCAATTACTGTCTCGCTATCTGGTGAAGGTGGATACCAGATGTACGGGATAGAGATAAAATTAGATTTGCGAAGTGCTTTTATACTTGCAAACCATATCGAGTGCAGGCAAAGATTTAGTGCTGACATTAAAGTAAGGAAGTCAATGCCTTGACTTCCTTACTAACAAGCTCGGGTAGAAAAATAAAAAAAGTTATTTTTATAACTTCCATTCCGGGCGAAGGTAATGGCAGGTATAGCCGCCCGGATATTTTTGAAGATAGTCCTGGTGTTCCTTTTCTGCATCCCAGAAATCGCCTGCCGGTACAACCTCTGTTACAATGGTTCCCGGCCACTTTTTTGATGCCGTCATTTCTTCAATCAACCTGTTTGCGGTTTCTAGTTGTTCTTCATCCAAATAAAAAATGGCAGACCTGTACGAGGTTCCTCTATCGTTACCCTGCCTATTGCGCGTGGTGGGGTCATGAATTTGAAAAAAGAATTCCAACAGTTTTCTATAGCTAAGAATATCCGAATCGAAGGTTACTGCAATGGCTTCAGCATGAGTACCGTGATTTCTATACGTGGCATTAGGAACGTCACCACCTGTATAGCCTACGACGGTATCTATTACGCCTGGTAAATTCCTTATAAGCTCTTCAACTCCCCAGAAACATCCGCCGGCGAGAATTGCCTTTTCAATTTTCATAGTATGCTGTTTTAATATTTCTTCCGCAAAAGTAATTAAAACAAAAACGAATTGAAGGATGCGAAGAAAGAGGTAACCTTAACCGGGCTCGTTACTAGAGTCAGTATTATTCTCCGCGTATTTCTTGAAGTTGTTTAACACTGCCTGGCAAAAATCCTTCTGCACGTCAAGAGGCGTTTTAGCTTCCACTTCAAACGCTTCGGTTATCAATACCTCGTCTCCATTAGTAGAAAATGTGTTTGTCGTTTTTCTTCCGTCGGAAGTTGTAAGCTCAATCAACTCGTGCATTTTTATTTTATCATATTTACCGCAATAGTCAAAACCATCGCTACCGTCTTTCAATTGCATGGCAAACAGGAAAGAACCTCCTTCCCGAAAGTCGACTTCAACTTTCACATTGTGCCAGTCATCCGAAGGATTGTTCCAATGAATAATGTCGGATGGAGTAGTCCAACATTTCCAAACCTTTTCCGGGCTTGATTTTACAACTGTTTGAACCGTGATGATTGGATTTGACATAAGCGCATGGGTAATGAGTGTTTAAATTATTTGTCTCTTGAAGAAGTACGGTTATGCACAGAAGCAGCGAATGATTCTTAAGGTTTAAGCCTTTCTGAAACAGTTTCTTTACATCGGATAAATTCCACTCGCGTCGATTATTTTTTCTCCCCACAGTTAAACATCCAGTTGACTCCAAACTTATCGGTACAACTTCCATAATAGTCACCCCAAAACATATCCTGTAAAGGCATGGAAACCTTGCCGCCTTCCTGTAAAGCATCGAACAATTTTTTGGTTTCATCCCTCGTATCCGGCTGAAGATTTATATGTACGTTATTGCCGAACGTTACCTGAAACCCAAAAGACTCCGGTGCATCTGTTCCCATCAACATATGACCCCCAACAATTGGCAGTTCAATGTGCATGATCAGATTTTTGTCTTCCTCTGAAATAGGAGGCATGCCTTCCATAGGAGGAACTTCGCTAAACCTCATAGGTTTTCCGAAGAAGTCTCCACCGAAAACAGTTTTGTAAAAGTTAAAAGCTTCTTCTGTATTGCGGGGAAAATTAAGGTAGGTGCTTGTACTTGCCATGGTTGTTAGTTTTTGTTTTTTTAAATATTTGTACTCGTAAAACTACTTCGAGCAAGTGATTGTAAGGATGTGTAAAAAAGACAATTTAGAGGGGCATTTGCGTCAGGAAAAACTTGTAAAAGGAGAGATAAAGTCTTTAGACATTCCGGGCGAGCATCTTACTCGTACACACATGATGTATGAGCCCTTTGTTAAGTATGTAGCGGAGGAACTAAAAAAATATTTGAGTTGAATAAATTTTGATAAAAAAGAAAAAGTCATTCTTAATTCAATCAAACTGGTGGCAGGAATTACGTGAGCTATTTAGCTACCACAAGCACTTGAAAGACCCAAATTAGTTTTTAGGTTTTAGAAAAAATTAAACCCGTTCTAAGCGAAGTGTGTCATTGCGCTTAGCGGTAGCCGAAACGGCGGCTATGCTACTTCATTAGCAGCACGTTTCTTTAGCCGCTCAAACAACCCGACCGTTAAAATCAACCAGGCAAAACCAATACATATGCCGGCAACAACATCGCTGGGATAATGTACTCGTAAGTACACGCGGCTGAAACCTATCAACAGTGAAAAAAGGATAAGAACCGAACCAATTAAAAATTTGTACACCTTCCTGATTTTTGTTTTCCACACGAGGTAAGTAAGCAATCCATAAAAAATAAACGCAGAAGTAGCATGACCGCTGGGAAAGCTGAAATTCTGCAATTTCTCAATGAGCGGATGAGGTGGACGAATGCGTTGAAAAGATATTTTCATAAAATAATTTACCATAAAACCACCTAATCCGATCGCTGCAATTTCTAAAGCCCTTTTTACATTTTTTTTGAGGACATAGAAAAACACAAGCACACCGTAAGCAATCTGTAAAAAGGTCGCCGAAGCGAAGTAGGTGACACCTTTCATAAAGGGTGTTAGTCGGTTGCTGATTACATTAGCCGAAAGAAAAGCAAAAACGCTGTTGTCGGCTTCCACCTCTTTTTCAGACAGCACTTCGTGCATGATAAATACAAATGAAAATATCGATGCGGCAAAAAAGATTAGAAGTATAATTAAGCCGAAGGGCAGCTTTTTGAAATATTCTTTATTAAACTTCCTGGTGCTTTGCATGATACGAATTAGTAAAAAAATTACACCTACTTTTATTTTTGCAATTAGTAAAGGCCCTGGTAAACCTGGATATTTCTACTTACCCCCCTGACCGCACTACAAAAAACGTACGAATGAAAGCAAGTTTTCAAACTGTTGATGAGTACATAAAAAATTTTCCGGAGATTGTACAAGTGATACTGCAACAAATCCGCGAAACCATTAAACTGAATGCGCCGGAGGCTGTTGAAAGTATTGCCTATCAAATGCCTGCTTATAAAACAAATGGAAAGCCGCTCATTTATTTTGGCGGCTATAAGAATCATATCGGGCTTTATGCGACGCCTTCGGGTTACAGTGAGTTTGGTGAAGAACTTTCAAAGTACAAGCAGGGAAAGGGCTCTGTCCAGTTTCCTCTTAATAAGCCAATACCACATGGGCTGGTACGAAAAATTGTATTATTTAAAGTGAAAGAAAATGCAGCAAAGGTGAAATAACCTCGTGAAACTGGAGTAATACAAGTCTTTCAATACTCAATATATTTTAGCAGATGGAATTGCTATTTACTAAGCAGCCTATAAAATTCATCATGAAGATAATACTTGTCCCGGTTATTATTACTTTGCTTGCTTTCCACGGTAATGCGCAAAGTGTTAGCAGTTCTTCTTCCACTTACAACGAACCACATCGTCCTCAAATTCATTTTTCTCCTGAAGCCCATTGGATGAATGATCCCAATGGCATGGTCTTCTTCAATAATCAATATCATTTATTTTACCAGTACTACCCTGATAGTACGGTATGGGGACCAATGCATTGGGGACATGCTACCAGTAAAGATTTAATACATTGGCAAAATCTTCCGATTGCCCTGTATCCCGACAGTCTTGGCTATATTTTTTCCGGAAGTGCTGTCGTAGATATAAATAATACTTCTGGATTTGGTAAAAACGGCAAAGCTCCCCTGGTTGCTATTTTTACCCACCATGATCCCAAGGGAGAAAAATCAGGAAGCAATACATTTCAAAACCAAAGCCTCGCCTATAGCCTCGATGAAGGCATTACATGGAAGAAATATGATTCTAATCCTGTGTTGAAAAATCCGGGAATAAAAGATTTCCGCGATCCAAAGGTGAGTTGGTTTGAACCTGATAAGAAATGGATTATGACATTGGCAACATTGAATGACATTACTTTTTATTCATCAAAGGATTTAAAGGATTGGACAAAAGAGAGTGAATTTGGTCAAAAGCTAGGAGCGCACGGTGGAGTATGGGAATGTCCTGATCTATTTCCACTTACGTATAATGGTCAGAAGATTTGGGTGCTGATCGTTAATATCAATCCTGGTGGACCAAATGGAGGTTCCGCTACTCAGTACTTTACCGGCAATTTTGACGGCCATACTTTTACTCCTAATCAAACAAATACAAAATGGCTTGACTACGGGCCTGATGAGTATGCGGGCATTACCTGGTCTAACACCGGCAGTAGAAAAATTTTCCTCGGCTGGATGAGTAACTGGCAATACGCCAACGTCGTTCCAACGGAGAAATGGCGAAGCGCAACCACGGTTCCCCGTGAACTGGGTATCGAAAAAGTAGGACAGCAATTTTTAGTTACATCAAAACCTGTTTCAGAGCTAAGCACTTTGGCAGCTGCGCCTGTAGCGATAAAAAATATTAAAGCCAGGAAATTCGATGTTACTGCAAAGGCAGGTAAAATGGAAGGACCGTTCAGGTTAGAACTTTCTGCTGATAAGTTAGAAAGCTATTCCATTACTTTTTCAAATAAGCTGGATGAAAATGTTGTGGTTGGTTTTGATAAAGCCGCTAACGAATATTATATAGATCGAACTAGATCAGGTAAAGTTGATTTTGAAAAAGGATTTGCTAAAAGGCATACAGCTCCGAGGTTTTCATCCAGACAAAGCGAAAAAATGACCTTAATAGTAGATAATGCTTCTATTGAATTGTTTGCCGATAATGGACGTTCGACAATGACTGCGATCTTTTTTCCTCATGAGGTGTATTCTAATATTCAAATTAAGTCAACCAGTAATTTGAATATTAAATCACTAGTGTTGACAAAGCTGAAGCGGATCTGGAAATAAGATGCTTTACATTTTGTTGATGTTGTCGCGTGCCAGGCTTTCATCCAATAACGCTACCACTCCAACCTATATTTTTCCGCCGAACTCTTCATTTAACCGTTTAACCCAACCACACATTTGTGCGGTTGTCTGGCCTCTTTTAAAGTGCTTTTTTTGAATATAATAATTTTAAAAGCACGGTCTTATGCGTTATAATATTTTCAATAAAGCTCACTTTCCTCTTAAAACATCGTTACTATCGGCTTGCGTTTCCATTGATAAAATAGCAACACATGGGGTAACTTTTGCGGCAGATGCAGTTGAGAAAGTAAAGAATGTCTTACAGGCCTACAATGAAACAATTGTGTTCGAGGGTCTTCATATTTTTCCGCTTGTCTTTGAGTATGAGCCTTCAGTTTGGAACAACTACGCAAGTGAACATAATCGAATGACCCGCCTGGCCAATTATCTAAAGAGCCTCATTCAATCTTATTATCATCAGTCGAAAGCTAAAGACAAATTGGATCTGATAGCATCCATATCGAAAAGCTACAACGAATTTATGATGGCCAATTTTGATCACATGAATGACGAGGAAGCCGTGTTGAACGAAATATTGTGGAGATATTACCGGGACCAGGTTCTATCGCAGTTGGAAGAAAAAATGCACACATTACCCGATCTTATCAAAACGCAATCATACGAGAGGAAACTTCAAATTGCTACAGCAGCATAAAGAAGAACAATGGTAAGTGATTTCAAAGTGGAAAATAGAGGAAGGGTGACTGGTCAAATCATATTTGTAATTGCTTTATAAGCACTGTCGACTACAGCAGTCATCTTTTTAAAATCAAGTGTATCAATTGTATCTGACTTCATATGGTAATGGGGGTTCCTGATAAAGGCTGTGTCATTTATCATTAGGGCGGGATAGCCAAACTTCCAATAACTACTTTGATCAGAAAGTCCGGCCAGTCCATTATCCGGAGGAAAGCTGATTACCTGCACATCTACTGCTGAGTCTTTCGACATCAACTTGTGAACCTTGTTATTAAAAGCCGCGTACTTCTCAGTACCGATAACAATAATAAAATTAGCTGTAGGCGGATAAAGTTTTGCCAAGTCGGCCGATGGGTAAGGTTGTGAATTAGGCGCATCTGAAAAGTAGCCAATCATTTCAAGAGAAATCATTCCGATAACGCCAACGTTATTCTCATGTAAAGACTTTGCATGAACATAACTACCCATCTTATCACTGGCAAAAAAAGGTGGTTCTTCCAAACAATAAGCAACAAAGTCAATCCGGTAATCAAGAGTTGGTTTGCTTTCAAATGTTAGCCGGACGATCTCGATTAGTCCTGCAACCGCACTTGCATTATCATCTGCGCCTGGTTGATCGCCGCATACATCGTAGTGTGCTCCTACAACCAGTCTTTTTGGTTTGTCCGCATTATAAGACGCGCTCACATTGACGTACTCTTTCCCCTGAACATTCCACTTTTGTAACTCCGCATTTGCGCCTGCTTTGGAGAACTGATCTTCTATGTATTTGTATGCTTTTTCCAGAGAAGAAAGGTTTTGAAAATTTCTTGGGGGATTTAATGATGTTAGAAATTCAACAATCTCATACAATCTCTCGGTATTTGCTTTCATCATTTTTCTTTTTGTAGCCCGCTGGGCTATAGTTTCGTTTTCGGTTAATTGATCCTTATTTCCCGTTTCTTAAAAAAGTGCCTAAAAATATTCTTACCTGATAATATTCCATCTGTTATTAGCTTTACGCCTGTACTAGTTTGAACCAAAAACCGCACCTTTTAATTTTTGATCAATTATATCTTGTCATGAAAATAGCCACTTACAACGTAAACGGAATTAATGGTCGCTTGCCCGTGCTTCTTAAATGGCTGAACGAAACTGAGCCCGACATCGTATGCTTGCAGGAATTAAAAGCGCCGCAGGAAAAATTTCCTGAAAAAGCGATACAGGATTTGGGCTACCATGCAATTTGGAACGGACAAAAGAGTTGGAACGGGGTTGCTATTTTGTCTCGCACAGACGAGGTGCAAGAGATTTGTAGAGAGCTTCCAGGGGACGAGGAGGACATCCAAAGCCGTTATCTCGAAGCGATGGTTGCCGGTATTCACGTTTGCTGTCTTTATCTACCTAATGGAAATCCTGCTCCGGGACCGAAGTTTGATTATAAGCTGCGTTGGTTTGAAAGGTTAACAACACATGCTGCAGAACTTCTCGCTTCCGGTAAACCAGTTGTTTTAACAGGAGACTATAATGTAATGCCGACCGAGTTGGATGTGTACAAGCCTGAGCGCTGGCATGAAGACGCTTTGTTTAGACCCGAAGTGCGACAAGCTTTTAAAACCCTTGTAGACCAAGGGTGGACTGATGCGATCAGGAAATTATATCCAGATCAAACCATTTATACCTTCTGGGATTACTTTAGAAATGCTTATGGACGAAATGCTGGTTTACGGATTGATCATTTTTTACTTAGCCCTAGTATCGCTCCCCGTCTTACGGCTGCCGGTGTTGACTCCGCAGTAAGAGGATGGGAGAAAACAAGCGATCACGCGCCGGTTTGGATTGAGTTGTCGGATGAGTAGAGCCTGAAATTAATTACAACGTCAGAAATTATTTTTGATAAACCCTCACGTAATCGACCATCATCTTTTGGGGAAATATGCTGGTTGCATCAGGACTTCCAGGCCAATTACCACCCACGGCAACATTTAGGATAAGGAAAAAATCTTTATTAAAAGGATTGTTACCTCCGGTAACGTCTACCTTGTTTACACTATTGAATCTGTTTCCATCATAAAACCAAACGATTGAATTGGCATCCCACTCTACAGAAAAAACGTGGTAATTGTCGGAAAAATAACCTGACGGGAGAGTATAAAAGCTGCCTTTGCTTAAATGGGTGGAAGTGTTGATTCCCCAATGCGCTGTTCCGTAAATTTTTGAAGGCGTCTCCTTATTGATTGCTTCCATTATATCAATCTCGCCACAACTTGGCCAACTAACCTGGTCTATATTTTCACCCAACATCCATATAGCCGGCCATAGCCCGGCTGTTGCCGGTACTTTGGCTTTTATTTCAATCTTGCCGTAAGTAAATTTTCTTTTACCTTTTGTAGTAAGTCTTGCTGACGAGTAAGCATTGTTACCAGACCTTTCCTTTTTTGCCTCTATTACTAAATTCCCATTTTCAATATATGCGTTATTAGTGCCACTGGTATAATTCTGCAATTCATTATTACCCCATCCTCCTCCGCCCACCTCATAGTTCCAATCGGCGGTATTGACGGAGGTTCCGTTAAACTCATCACTCCATACAAGCTGGTAATCAAATCCCGGATTTTCAATAAATACTGTGGCTTGGTCCACTTTTAAATTGGCATTTACTGCGTTTGACAGTTTTACAGTAAAGTCTTGTGTGCTACTCAAAAGCTTTCGACCAATTAGCTGCACAGGTATTTCCGCGCTTGCTGCGTTGGCGTTAATAGTTAAAGTACCTGAAGTAGGCACAAAGTCAACATTCGTTTTAGCGGTACCGTCGACAGTAGTATAAGCAACGGTAATAGTTTTGCTGCTTACCGGCTCAACAGTTACCACTAGTTTTATTGTCGTGTTTACGCTGTCTCTAACAGGAGAAATATTGGATATAGATATGCCAGAAGTGGCTTCATTTCCGCCGATGCTTTTTTTGCAATAGACAAAGGGGATTACCAGTAATAGACAAACAACGGTTAAAAGTTTTGGGGTGTTTTGCGGAAGCATCGTTAGAAGCCGTTAAGGTGAAGGCTCATGCAAATCTATGGATTACAATTTCTAATCAACTTTTAGTGCGTGAAAACATGTCCGAAAAAAAGAAGCCCCTGCAATTTTCATTACACGGGCTTCTGCATCTTTTATTTTAATTCTAGCTGCTGTAAGCGTTTCCTTCACCGAAATGAGAATTAGCGCTTGCAGTACCACTTGTAGAGCTACCTGCAGTACTACCGCTATTTTTAGAAAAAAGGCTTTTGTACTTTTCAGGTACATACTCGTCATACAGCTTTTGTCCCTTAGCTTTTAGATCACCGAACAAGTTTTCTTTTTCCTCTGAGCTAAGCTTTGAGTATTTATAATATGCAAAGGCAGCTAATCCTGCTAATAATAAACCTCCGGTTGGTCCTTTCTTATTGTGAAGCATAATTTTATTTTTTAATGGTAAATAATATTACTTAGTTTAATAAAAACCGTGCCTTAATCATTCATAGCTCTTGAAAGTACTGTTGCTTCTTAGCTAGCGAAACCAGGAAGAATTATCTCGCCAACTCCTGGTGAATTAAATTTTCCCACTCTTTTTGCTTTGTTTTATTCTTACTGTGCCTTGTTTGGTCATCATACTTTTTTTGCAGTTTTTGTAGTTCCCGAGTATACCTGTTGAAGATCCTGGTAATTTCATTCTTATAATTCTTAGTATAAACGGTTTGTTCTGCCTCTTTTCTGAATTCTCTACTCACTACCTCACAAATATCGAAATGTAGCTGCTCATGCTTGAGGGTGTTAACGGTCTGTTCCGATCTTTTACTCCACGACTTCGTTTTGTCGAACGCTGCATTTATTTCAAAGCTGACCTCAACAGCTTTTCCTTTGGAGACGGAATTATATTTATAATTGATGCCCACTGCTGACATAGCTGCAAACGGACTACTTGTTTCTACTACACCTTTAAAATCTGCCCACCTGATTTTAGTGTTGTCGTGCCAGTTGATATAGTTATTCTGACTGTATCCTTTAAGAAAGGTGACGGCAGTGAATAGAGCTGTGAATAATATTTTCATTTTAGAAGAATGACCAATTAAACGATCGAAACTAAAGTAGAAATTAATAGAAGTATACTTTCAGTTTGCTAAAATGTTGCTGCAAATAAGGTGAGAATATAGAACCCATTTTTGAAGGCCTGGTATGAACAAGAAGAGATGTTCATGTGATTAACGTAAAATTATTAAGTAGTCAGCAAAAGCTATTTCTTTTCTAAATGCCGTAATTACAATCTGATATGCTGCTGCAGTTAAAAATGTTAGAGACATTATTCCTCATTTTTAAGAAACACGAGCAACAGGTGTTTAATGCAATTTCTTAAAAGTCTTTAATAAATAAACAAAGTACAGTGGAACGATTTGTACAACCTGTCTCAAAACAAAAATTGTAATTATGGACTTTATTAAAACAATTGACTCGTCTTCAGGAGAAGAAGTGCAACTATCTTTTAAGGATTATGGAAAGGGTAGACCTGTAGTTTTAATACACGGTTGGCCATTGAGCAAAGAGATGTGGGAGTACCAGATTGATGATCTTGTAGAGGCAGGCTTCCGGGTGATTAAATATGATAGAAGAGGGTTTGGTAAGTCATCGAAACCGTGGGGTGATTATGATTACGATACGCTGACTTCAGATCTTCATTCAGTTATGGAAACTCTTGATCTTCGTGATGCAGTGTTGGTCGGTTTTTCTATGGGTGGAGGAGAAGCGGTTCGTTACCTAAGCAAATATGGAAGCGAAAGAGTTTCGAAGCTTGTATTGGTTAGTGCCGTAACGCCATACTTGAAAAAAGCTGACGACAACAAGGATGGTGTTGCCAATGAAGTGTTTGAAGAAATGATGACTGAAATGAAAAAGGATCGTATAGCTTTTCTCGACGACTTTGGAAAGAAATTCTTCGGCGTTAATCTTATTAACCACCCGGTTAGTGCGCCTTTGCTTGAGTACTACCGGGCGCTGGCTTCTGTTGCTGCGCCGATAGCTACTCAGCAATGTGCAATTGCGTTTGCATCCACTGATTTTAGGGCAGACGTAAAATCAATAAAAATTCCTACACTCATTATTCATGGTGATGATGATCAAACCGTGCCGATCAAAGCCAGTAGCGAACGGACATCTACAATGATACCAAACGCTGTTTACAAAGTGTATGAGGGAGCACCTCATGGTTTATTTTATACGCATCGCCAAATGCTTAACAAAGACCTGATTGAGTTTTGTAGATAAGAAAATGTTTAGTTGATTTTGGAATAGCGGCATCATTGCCGCTATTCGTTTTTATGGGAAAAATCTATTGACCGTCGCTGCGTTCCTATCAACTGTACAAGGGAGTGACACAACAAAAGCAAGGGGAATAATACCACGGCTGGCAACATAAAAATCAGAAGGTTTAGATCTTTTTAAACCTATTTATTCTTTAAGAGAATAATGAGAATAGAACCCGCTATCATAATCATGGAACCAATCAACTTCTTACGGATGTCCTGTTCGTGGAAAAACCGATGTCCTAGTACGACACTTACAATGATAGAAAGTTGAAAAAGGGATAAGGCGTAGCCAACGGGCATGTGCCCGAACGTATAATTGGTAGAATACTGCATGGTGCCGATGCAAATAATAAGAAATAGGTATTTGCTAAAGTCCCTGAAACGTATTCTTTTCATTTGAGACACGACGTTAAGCTGGTAGACAAAAAGTAGAAGAAACGAAAACACCGCACCGAACCAACACCAGCTAATAAAGGCAATTGTTGCAGACGATGCGAGGATGATTTTTTTTAGAAAGACCGCCTCAACAGCGGTCAGGATTAGCGCCCAAAGTCGGAACTGGATTTCGCTTTTTTTAAATAAACCCCATGAAAACCTTTCTTCTGTGGTGTCTAAAACAAAATAGCTTCCGTAAACAATTAAAGCAATCCCAAGAACGCCCCAAACGTTAGGGATTTCTTTTAAAAGAAAAATGCCTACAATGATTCCGACAACTGATTTGTATGCGTTTATTGGACCGAGAACAGAGAGATCGCCTTTTTGAAGTGCCTTTACCAAAAAACCATTTCCCAGTGCTCCGACTATACCTGCTAAAACAGAATAAAGCCAAAATTCTGCAGGAAGCTTTTGCCAATTGATGTGCAGTGCAAATGCAAGGCAAACAAAAGATAAAAGAAGGTAAGTTAGAAAGTTGATTAGTAGAGGGTGATTACCTCTTGCAGTGAGTTGTTTTTGAAACACGTTTCCAACGGGATTTGAAACTATTCTTAGTACAACTGCTGCAGAGGTTAAAAGAGTTTCTATCAACTATCTCAAGTTTATTACTGCAAAAGTACAGCAGGGATTTACTACGGTAGAGCTACCGTTTAAGCTTAATAAGAAAAGTTGTACCGACACCAGGTTCGCTTTCAATCGCGATTGAGCCTCCGGTAGATTCTATCTGAGATTTGATTATAAAAAGCCCGAGGCCTTTGCCTTCAACTTTGTCATCAAACCGTTGGTAGAGGCCAAAGACTCTTCCCTTATGCCTGTTCAAATCTATCCCTATGCCGTTGTCAGTAAACTTTATACAGACGTAATTATTATCCTCCTCTTTGCTCTCGACCTGTATTACCAGGTTTCGATGTGGAGAATGATATTTAACGGCATTTGAAATGAGGTTGATGAAAATACTTTCGAGAAATACTTTTTTTAGTTTTACTGAGGGTGATTTAAAATCAGCAATAACTTTTCCGCCGATTTCATTGATGGCGCCAGTGTAAGTTTTAAGTACATGATTAAAAGTCTCTTCGAGATTTAGGTCAGCAGGATCAGGATTTACATTATTCTTAATTATAAGAATCTGCGTCAAATCTTCGATAGTAGTGTGTAGTTGATGGGAAGTAGATTTCAACATCTCTACCAGTCGACGATTGTGCTCATCTTTTTGGTCTAAATCAAAGAGGTTTAAGATGCCTTGGATATTTGATAAAGGCGACCTCAAATTGTGAGATGTGATATAGGAAAATTGTTTGAGGTCAGCGTTAATTGCAATGAGTTCCTTCATTATAACGTCTCGTTCAGTCTCCTCTTCTTTTCGTTTTGTGATTTCGTTTACGACGCCATCTACCCTTACCAACAAACTATCTTTGAAGAACGGAATCAATGTTAATTCAATCCATTTCAGCGTTCCATCTTTATGTATGATCCTGTACTGGGTATATACTTCTTCTTTGTTTTTTAAACGTTCATTGTCTCTTTGTACTACAATTCTGTCTTCCTCAAAAATCACTTCATACCAAAGTCTCCTATTCTTAAAAAACTCTTCAATCTTATAACCGTAAATTTTTTCACAGCCTTGAGATAGATAGGTGTAGCTGTCGGTGATTAAGTCGCGTGAAAAGAAACCGTGGTTTACGCTATTCAAAATTCTGCCGAGCTCGGCGTGTGCCCGCTCTAATTCTTCGGCCTCATTTCTTAACCCGGTGTTTATTTCGTTTGTTGAATAAGTATTGTGAGATAGAGGGAGATTGCAAGATGTGATCTTATTCTCAAATTCATCGTAAGTATCGCTTACATCTTGTAAGAACTGGTCCCAATTCCCATTCTCGATTTGTAATGTTTTGGAGTATTTCTGTACCTGTTCCTTCAAACGTTCATTCCACATTCTTAGCTATGTTAGGAGTAATATTAAAGTTTTTTTATAAACCTTACTGCTTATAGAAGTACAAATTAAGCACTATAGTTCCAAAATATCTAGTTCAGTCAGTTATGTTTTGTAGCACCTAAGAACTTATGGAGGAAGATTAAATAGGAAGAAAATTGAAGTAGTAGCCAGCGAGATTTAAGCGCAAGTTCGGACTAACGCTTCCTGTTGGATTTGTAGTAAAAGAATTAGTTGAGGTTTTTATTTGCCTCTAGAGAGTTTAGACCGCGTAGGCCTTGAAAAAGATCTATCACCGATGAACTATTGATCATCGATGATAGATTAGGGCAGCTTGGAAAAGGCAATTGTTAAGGCAACGGCAATTACCTGGGAGCAAGTGATACTGTGAAATAGGTATACTGCTATAAGATCAATTTTCTGATGCAGCGAAGTTCTTTTTCTCTTGCAGGTTCTCTATTACGGCGATCCCTTTTGGTAGAATTTTAGCCCTTATTTCTTCGGTATTACCAAAATTTTCTACGCTATAATAATCCTCATCGATTTGATAAACCTCCCTGTCCGTACATATCAGTGCATCATTGCGCAAGTTGTAGATGTACCTATAAGTGTCCTTCTTTGATTCGAGGTTAAGTTCTTGTTCATCCAGTCTATAAAATTTATTATCATCCTTAAATTGGTAAAGAAATTTGATAATGTTAAAATGCGAATGATTCGTAAAGTCTGCTTTCACTTTGTTCCTTTTTAAAATTAAATAACGAATTAATGATGCCTTAAGTTTTATTTAAGTTGCATGTATTCAGTGTTGACGCTTGTTTGAATTAATTTATCTTTCTCAAGCTGCAATACTCTTCATTCGGCATAATCAATATTTATTCCACGCCGCTGATTCCTCATTTCTTGTAATTCTTTAGTGGAGTAAGTAGTCCTGTTGTAGGAACGGTATTTATAGTTTATTACATCAAAAAGGCACTCTCTCACGGCTTACTCTTGTATCACTTTCGCTACCGGCTAATTATTTTATTTCCTCGTTATCAGCAAATTACCAAGGCCTTCAGTGCACTCCCTCGCGGCATCGGAACTTAGTAGATTTTTCTAAAAAAACCGTGTGAATACTGGTTGCCAAAAAGGGACGTTATTCTTTCTTTTTTATCATTTAAAAATTCGTCGCACGCCAGTTTCACCCCCGGATTGGCGTCGAAGCCCTTATCATTAATTGAGCTATCATGATAATCCATCAATATGCATATTGCTCCACTACTCATTCTTGGATAAATATGGTCGAGACAATCCAGCACGACTTCTTTATGCTTTAACGGGTCTCCTGCAAAGCCACAATCAATATGGGCGAAGGAAATAACTGGCGGTAAATCTCCTGGTATAGTTACATTAAAATATCCCGCGTGAATAATAGGTTCTTTTAACTCCGCTGCTTTAAAGTTCTCCTTTAATACCTCGAGAACACTACCCTCGATTGTAAACTTCGACGAGAAACTGTCGTACAAATGCAGTTGTTTAGTGGACTGCATCATCTCGATCGTCTTCTGAAACAGCATTGCGCAGTGCCCAGTAAAGCAACCTAATTCGACTACATCTCCTTCTATTTTATTTGCAATTATATTTTCCAGGAGAAGGAAGAAGTTGATGCGCTGTTCTATTGTGTTCATGTCCTCAACGGGGTTGGGAAGCGGATTAAGCTGGTAATTAAACCTTGAACCGCGTAAAGCCTTATTTACAAAACTTGCAAGCGGACGGTCCTGCTTTAGCGCAAAGGGTTTTTCATGAATGAAGAAATTATGAAGTGGTAAGTTAGGCTCAGGTATCATAAGTTTTGAAGCAGGCTTCTGTTTAGTTGCATTGACTGTTCTTGTAACAGATGAAATACTATCACTAAAAGTTGTAACTAATCGATGGAAAGCTTCTATTTAATGCTTTTTGGGTAAACGTGCCTGATACAACCAAAGTAAGCAAGCTTGAAGTAGTAGAATTGTTTCGAAATTAAATAGGGTACCAAGGCTTATGTGAGTGACTTCAATATCAGGACAACAATGTTTGTTCACTATACTTTAAAGGCCAGGTTATAGTGCCGATGCTTTGTTCAGTCGAAAGGACGAATGCGCTCAACCAACTGAACTGCGTCTAGGTTTAGTTGCAGTGTTCAAAAACCTGAATAACGGACTTGCCAGCGGAAACCGGGCGAGTTAGTTAATTGATTTCTCCGCAGTTCTTAACCCTTGTCTTACTTAGCGGTCTTGTAATGCTGTTTTCTTTGAAGAAAAAAGGTTGAGTCGATTGCTGCTGCTTGTAATGGTTCAGGAACTTGCTACCTGGTTATTTGATTTTTGTTCACCGACAATACGAGACAATCAATAATATTATAATGTCTATCATTTGGAAGGGATGCCTATAAAGCTTCGATTTGTCTTTCCTGAAGTAATAACAACATAGCCTACATTTGACCAGTACAAATTTTGTAAACATGAAACTTGCACTATTTATTGTATTAGTCGTTCTTCAGACAGGAGCATTTGCACAGGGCAAAAAAGAGACAGTAGCAAAAGAACAGCTTACCATTGGCAAGAATGAAAACGTCTGGATGCTTACTTACTTCGTCAACGTTATCCAACCCGTATTGAAATTGATTCAAAAGGAAATACAGTTGAAGTACCCTTGCCTAACCCCATGCAGGTAGAAAAGTTGCACATCGCTTTATCAACAGATGGACGTCATTGGACTCCCTTAAATAACAACGAGCCGGTCTGGGAGCAACAGATGCGAGATCCCTTTGTTCGTCGCGGACCGGATGGTTTGTGGCGGATATTGGCAACAGGTGGGGGAAGAGTTGCCGACCGTGAAAAAGTAGGGCCGGGCTGTCTCTACGCAACTTCTAAAGATCTGCTTCGCTGGCAGGTTGAAGCGCCTCTGCGGTTGATGAAAGACGTACGAAATGACTTCGGTGCTTTAGCTAGAAATATTTGGGCTCCTGAGTGGTTTTATGATGATAAAACAGGAGAGTACATTTTATTCTGGTCATCATCGTTCAGAGATGCGGGGTGGAAAGAGAGCAGGCTTTGGTACTCAAAAACGCGTGATTGGAAAACTTTTACACCTGCAAAAATGTTTTTCAATCCTCCTTATTCCGTTATTGACGGGACTTTATTGGAACGTGGCGGAACTTATTATTTGTATCATAAAGAGGAAGAATTTGGGGTAAAAACGGGCGAAAGGAGAGCTATTCGCGTTGCCACATCTAAGAACCTCGAGGGGCCATACAGCATAGTTCAAGGACATTTAAACAATGGCCAGATTGTTCCGGTAATTACTGAAGGGCCTACTGTAATGAAAGACCCTGTAAAGCCCGGTTGGTTATTGTTATATGATTATTGTATGACGAATCGTTTCGGTGCTTCTTACTCGCCGGACCTCATTCATTGGGCAGTTGAAAACGACGTTAATTTTCCCTCTGAAGCCAGACATGGTACAGTTTCTCGATTGACCGCAGCAGAAGCTAAGACATTAATTGAGAGTTATTCAAAATAGAAATTAAGCTATTGACTTTTTAGCTCTTCCAATAATCATAGGCAAATGGCTCATGCGTCATTGTAATTGAAGATAGAAGCACCGAACCGTAAGATTATGACGCTTGCCTTGAAACAAAGTCTGTAAGCACAACTTCTGTGACTCCGTCATGTCTGGCAACTTTCATTTTGGTAGGGAAGTAACCTGTTGTCTGAAACTTAGTAGGCTGTGGGATGGACCTCTCAAAAGTGGTCGTAGCTTTTAGAAAATCGAGAGTAATCATCGGTTCGTAAAAAATTACCTTCCCGTTATAAGTACCATAGATAAAAGTTTGAGTAAAGGGTTGAGGATTAGTTGGACTGACTTCGGGGGAAGTAGCATCTATCCAATGGGCACCCATCATCGGAACACCGCCGCCCGGATTAATATAGGTTGGAGGCAGGTAAGCAGCATTAGGTGAATTTTTGAACTTAACAGAATCTGCAGTATAAACAGGAATGGCCATCCTTTCTGCTTCACCAATCATATAAAAATGAAAATCAAAATGAGGTTTGCCGTAGATAAAAAGAGGATCGTGGCCATTTGGATTCCAGTCGAGCCCGGCATGCATAAAAGGTAGCTTAGAAGCACGACTGTCGAACTGTAAAGAGTTTTCGAGTCCGGCAGCAGTTCCACCGACGGGTAGACTATTTAATGCCGCATCGTCTATAACAAATCCTGATGAAATGGGGTTTCCGTCTGCATCTAACTGTACCCTCGTCCATGCTTTTCCACCATACAAAGTAGCTTTTGGTCCATCAAATGTTCCACCTTGAGCGTCCTCTTTATCGCAGGACGATAGCACAACCGTAATGACAAATAGAGCAACAATAAAGTTTTTCATTTTTATAAAATTTCAATGTTATAATATTTCAACAATAGTATATATAAAAAGCCTAACATGCAATAAGTGGATGCGGAAAGGCTAGCTTACTTTGAACTTTTTTTGGCAAGTTTTAGAGGAATACTTAATAGTTATTGGCTGACTTATTTGGGTCATTATCGAGTGGGGAGCAGGCCAAAGAATAAAAGTGGGAATTGGTTAGTAGGAGGGACGGGCTTTCCAATCATTTAATTTGGAAAAGCGTATAAGTCCTTTGAGGGACGAGAAAAAACAAATTGTCTTTGTAATACCCCATATAAGCATTATAAAAAGAACTCCAAAGAGGTAGACCAGGTAAACAGGCGAAGCTTTAATCATAAAACAGATATTCTGCCGTAAGATCATAACTTTCTGCTGTTCATTTTAATATATGAAAAGTTTTAATTGACTTTTAATGGCGACTTCTCAATTACGAAGGGCTTTTTAATTTTAATTTATTATTCTTAATTCCGCATCTGTCGGTCTTCCTCTTTTCTGATGAAAGAAAACGACCTATGAATGTTCCCCAGTTTGAAATGCTGTTTTTATTATCAGCATTTCAGCCTCAAGCAATAGAATAAGTTTTACATTGCTTGTCAAATTAGCCCTTAAAATGTTTAAAGCCTGCTTATGAAGAAAACATTGCTTTCCATCTTATTGCTTTCCACCATTTTGCCTTTCGCGGTAAGCGCACAAAGCGGTAACACGTTACAACGCAGCACGCCAGAGGCAGAAGGTATGTCTGCATCTGCAATCAGTGCGTTCCTGGATTCCATTGCAACAAGTAAGCATGAGTTTCACAGTTTTATGTTGATTCGTCATGGTAAGGTGATTGCGGAAGGTTGGTGGAATCCTTATCGTCGTGACTTACGTCATTCGTTGTACTCATTAAGCAAAAGCTTCACTGCTACAGCAGTTGGCTTTGCCCGGGCTGAAGGAAAGCTTTCACTAACAGATAAAGTGGTCTCTTTTTTTCCAACTCAAATGCCCGATACTACCAGCGAGTACCTGAAACAACTCACTTTGAAGGATCTGCTCACGATGTCAGTAGGGCAGGAGCCTGATCCTACCGGTATTGTTGTACAGGACACTAATTGGGTGAAGAGATTCTTGACTATCCCTATAAAGTACCAGCCTGGTAGCAAGTTCCTATACAATTCAACTGCTACCTATATGCTTTCCGCCATTGTATCCAAGGTAACGGGTCAAACGGTGCTTGACTATCTGCAACCAAGGCTTTTTGAACCATTAGGTATAGCAAAGCCCGACTGGGAAGAAAGTCCGCAACAAGTTAACACGGGCGGGTGGGGACTTCGATTGAGAACAGAAGACATTGCAAAGTTTGCACAGCTATTTCTGCAAAAAGGAAATTGGAACGGCAAGCAAGTACTTCCGCAGGGGTGGGTAGAGGAAGCAAGTACTGCTCACATTATTCAACATCCTGACTACCCGCAAGAGAAACGAGAGGCGAGTGATTGGGAGCAAGGTTATGGTTACCAAATGTGGCGATGTCGAAACAATGCCTATCGTGGCGACGGTGCATTTGGCCAATATGCGATCATTATTCCTGACCAGGATGTCGTCATCGCCATTACATCCGAGACAACAGATATGCAGGGTGAATTGAACCTGATTTGGAAAATCTTGTTGCCGGTGATGCAAAAAGGTACACTTCCTGCAAACGCAGCAGCAGATGCAGAATTGAATAAAAAGTTGGCTGCACTGGCTCTGCCGGTAAAGAAAGATGTAATAGCTCCGTCGCTTACCGAAGGGAAGACTTTTTCAATAGAGCCAAATGCTCAAAACATAAAATCTCTTCAATTCAAATTTCAGAACAAGGTTTGTGAGGTGATAGTGAAACGGGATAA
This sequence comes from Segetibacter aerophilus, assembly GCF_007991655.1. Lineage (GTDB taxonomy): Bacteria > Bacteroidota > Bacteroidia > Chitinophagales > Chitinophagaceae > Segetibacter > Segetibacter aerophilus. The sequence continues at coordinate 68,361 of NZ_BJYT01000013.1, read as the reverse complement.
CGAGGTTTACCCTATCAGCTTTGCTGCAAATACCTGGCAACAAGGTGAGACGAAACTAAAAGGCCCGTACTTGGTGAGCGGTGCAAGAAATAGCCTGGCGGGCTTACCTCCTTTTAAAGTTGCAGGCGAGTACACCTGGATTGACGCAAATACCCTTGAACTTGTTCTACGGTACATAGAAAGTCCGCATACTCAGACCATGCTGTGCCACTTTTCCGGTGATAATATAACAGTTGATTTAAAGCGTAGTTTCAATACCAACGCGCCTGACGCAGTTTTAACCTTAAAAGGAAAACGGCAATAGAATCATCAAAAGCTGCAAATGAAAATTGGCAATCAACAGGGACAACGAAAAGACATGCAATGATTTCTTTTAGTTGGAATGGAGATGATGCGCATCAACTATTATCATTAAAAATGTGTATCCGGTAGAACTTACTTTAAGCGATTATCCTCTAATTTTTACAGATTGATAAACCTTAAGCTTTTATTCAAAACACATAATACATAGTCAAGTGCCGTTGAGTCATTGGCAGCTTTTTTAGTTTAATAATTTAAAAAGATGTAAGCCTTTAGCTTCAAAAAAAGGGTATATATTTCCTTCAAATTCCATTCACATTCTCAAACATACTTTTAGTATACCAAGCTGCTTTTAATGAGGGTTAAATTATTGTATTCTACATCACTGTTGTATTTCCTTCTCTTTTCAACAACAGTGCAGTCACAATTACGCAAACTATATCTGCATCCTAAAACAGTCGCAAGAGAAAAGCAAACAAAATTTGTTGACTCATTAAGATTTATTCCGCTGGAAATAAAGGAGGATATCGAGATAAGTAATAATTACAATATCGAAGTGACAGGAAATTATATACTGTTGATCGATTACATGAATAAACGGCTACTTGTGTATTTGAAGAATGGGAAGTTTTTGAAGCAGATAGCTTATAACAAGCTAGGTGACAGTTTTTATCCTAACTACCAGGAGGTAACTAACCAGGTTACTTTCTTTGGAAATAATAAGAACTATTCGCTTACGCCAAAAGACTTGGTAAAGATCAAATTAGATTGGAACAATCCACGTAACAAAAAGTATTTTAAGAAGTACACGCTTAATCTAAATGATCCTTTACTCACTATTAAAAAAGGTGTTCCTGCTGAAAAAGACATTGTACAGGTCCGCCACTTTTATGATGATTATTATGTGCAAAGCCAAATTACTGTAAGCCCTCTTTTTGCCGACAGCGTGGATTATGAATTTAAGGTGTACAAAAGCAACCAACTGGTTAAAACCTTTTTTCCGTACAACCGCATCAATGAGCCAAGGTTTTTATATACCCAGGAGAATGTTAGTTTTAATAAAACAGATACGGCCAACATTCATATTCTTACCCGGCCTTTTTACGATACTATCTACAAAATGAAAGGAGATAGCCTCTTTGCTGCTTACCAGCTGGTGCTACCTTTAGAAAACACGTTACCTCCTTCATTTTACAACAAGCCTTTTAAAAATAAAACAGAGCGGGAAAATTTTTATAGAAACAATGGCTGGATGCTGCAGCAGATTTATAGCTTTTATGAAACTCCCCGGTTCATCTATTTTATGGTCAGATACCTCTCCAACTTTGATTCTTACATCTATGAAAAACAAACCGACGTTACTTACAAAACCAGGAACGTTAAGGCGGATAGCAGTCAGTATAATTTGCAGCTATTTCCGACGTTTGGTTTGATGAGGGAGCGGGATAAATTCTACAAATCTCAAAAGGCCAGTGACCTACTCGATTTTTTTGATAAGAACAAAAATGTCGCAGTACCCAAAGAACTCGAAGAATTTATAAACAGCAAACCACCGGCTAATACACCTGTAATCGTAGAATTTAAATTTAAAAACTAACCTGTGAAGCACACCCTCTTTATTTGTTTACTGCTTTTTTGGTGCACCAGAGCTTTGTGTCAAACAGGTGTATTAATAGGTTCGGTTCAAGACGCCAAAAGTAAAACGCCATTAGAGCTGGCAACGGTAAGCATACTAGGTCAGGATTCAACTCTTATCACTTACAAGCTATCCGACAAAGATGGAAGGTTTTTATTGGAGAAACTCCCGGTGAAAAAAAGGCTTATTGTGAGTGTTACTTATACCGGGTATCTCGGTCACTATGCAGCTATACAATTAGAGCCGGGAAAGCGTGACACTCTCAATGTTTTGTTGGCTTTTAATAATAAGGATACAAATGCTGTAGTTGTTACCACCACTGTTCCTATTCGTATGAATGGTGATACTTTGGAGATTAATCCGGGAGCTTTTAAATTGAAGCAAGATGCAGTAGTAGAGGAAGTCTTAAACCAGGTATCTGGAATTACCATTTGGTCTGATGGTAGCATAACAGTGAACGGTAAAAAGGTTTCCAATTTATTAGTAGATGGAAAACCTTTTCTTGGGTCAACTGATACACGTGTTGCCACTCAAAACCTTCCTAAATCAGCTATCGATAAAATTCAACTCTACCAGGAATATGATAGAAGTAATATAAGCCAGGTAGCGCAGCCACAGGATTCGCTGCTGACTATGAACATTAAATTAAAGGAAAGCAGTAAAAAAGGTTTCTTTGGCAAAGCCGGCGCAGGTTATGGCACAACGGACCGCGCCGAAGCCGATCTTTCGTTGCAGGTATACAATAAAACAAGCAGTGGCGGTATCGGTGGAGGTTTCAATAATATTAATAAGAATATTGGGAATCTGCAGGAGATGCTGCAGAACAATACTTACAGAAATTACAATCCCAACTTATACAATGTAGGTAGGTTCGGCGCCAGTGGTATCAATAAGAATTACTCTATCGGAGGTTTGTTTACCCACAGTTTTATTGAGACAGCTAACAGCAGGCAAAACAACCGTGTCGCCATTACCTATAACAAATCTGGAACGGACACTTATACTACTGACGTGAATTTGCAAAATAGAACTACAATTAATAATCCGCAGTTCATCCGCGATGATGGTGTTCAAAATAACAAGGGCGACAGGCACGATGTTACAATTAACTATGTAAAAACTAACAGTTACAATGATAACCTCAATGTAAATGGAGCAATAAATACGAGTAATGACAAGGGCAATTCAACGAGGTTTACGGAAGTAAGAGACAGTGCGAACCGTTTGCAGAGTACGAATAGTTCGGTATCACTGCAACAGCGGCAAACGCATAACGAGTCGCTAAACCTAAATTTTGCCAAATCAGACCGTGAAGACCCTATAAAAGGCTTTACTGTTCAATTTGATGCAAGACAGGGAAAATCGGTATCAGACAGAGATGTAAAGAGTGTATTTCAATCATTTGTTGACGCAAACAAAAACACGTCCTATAACCGGCATTACACTACAGATAACAATTCAAAAAACATAGGAGGATCAATTGATTATCTAGGCTTCAAAAGGCTGTTGTTGGGGAGGTATAATTTGTTCGGGATAAATTTGAATTTTACACAAAGGCTAAATTATAACAGCCAGTCGGACGATAACCAGGTAACGGACTTCGACAGTACTGTTAAACGCTATATTATCAACAGTAGAATTTCAAACGTAAACAAAAGGGAACTCTTTGAATACACTCCTTCATTGTCACTGTCAAAGAATTTTAATAAATACAGCGACGTCTACTATAGAAGTGTAAATATTCAATTAAGATTGATAGACGAGTTTAAAACGGATAATAACTCTTCAACGATAGTTCAACGCAACCTTGACCGTTCGTTCCAGTTCTTCCGATACGAGGGAAACATAAACTACAATTATACTAAGCAGAGAAAGTACTATTATTATGTATCAGCGGGGTATTCCAAGAACTTTCAGTATGCTCCAGTCGATCAGCTCTATACTGTTGTAGATGATATAAATGTCTATGATACGCGGGTTGGTAATGCCTTCTTACAAAACAGGATTAATCACACTTTTAGCCTAAACAGTAATTTTAATACACAAAAGCCTGAAGCAATATATTCCGTTAACGGCAGTGTTGGAGGTTCATATACCCGGTCTTTAAATCCTGTAGTAGATAGTACTATTAATGATCCGTCTGGCAGAAGAATTAGTTATCATACGAATGCAGATAAGAGCAGCAATCTGAACCTAAATTACAATTTTAACATTTCGAGAAAAGTAAAGAAAAACAATTTGCAGTTGATGTACGACGGCAGGTTTAACACCTACAGTTCTCCCAATTATATTGATAGGGTTTATAACATTAGCGAAACGCGTAGTCTATACAACAATTTAACCTTCCAGTTTTCGCTCAGTTCACTGCTAGTGTTGACTATTGGCGAAAGCTTTCAGTACTACAATACAAGGCAAACAGCTGCGGGACTTACTTCGTTTAAAAATTCAAATAATACTACCAGGTTAGGCGCTGTTCTCAATTACCCGAAGAATTTTACTTTCAGCAGTACGCTCGATCGTGTTGGTAATTCAAACTTAGATAAGCCGACTAATCTTTGGAATGCATTTGCGTCGTACCGGTTCATGAAGCAGCAGGGTGAATTGAAATTCTCCGCCATGGACATTTTAAAGCAGTACAGAAACATCACCAACAGTGTCAGTTCTTATGGTACTACAACTAGGATTACCAACGGGCTGCAGCAGTATTTCCTACTAACTTTTTCTTATTACCCAAGAAAGTTCGGTAAAACTTAGACGAAGCAATATGGTTAGAGATCTGGTTTGACAGTGAGTGTTCGAAGTACTTCAACAGTACGTAAGAGAGAAGCTCAGAGTTTATTGTGAGGCATGTCCTTTCCCCTTCATTTCCTAGCAGGCGACAAGCGTTCTATTCTCCACATTTTTGATGTAAATTAAAGCTTGATCGCCCAACTGTTTCAAGACAAAACTTAAAGACGTGGTTGAACAACAACTAGTAAAACATGGGTAAACTCTTTATAGCTGCAGCCTTCTGTTTCATTTTTTGTATCCTTAACTGCCAGGGACAAAAGCTTTTCGGATATGTTTTGGAACAGAACAGTAATAACAAACCAGTTCCAGGGGTTATGGTCAAATCAGGGTTTGCCAACCAGACAGCAACAACTGACAATGGAAGTTTTACCCTCACGTTTCAAAACGGAAAACCAGGTTATAATACGGTGCTGGTTTTGGAGAAAGAACAATGGGTAATAACGGAGAAAAACAGGCTGGAGGTAAACTTGCCCCTTGATCCTTTCAACCATCCACATACAATTATCATGTGCCGGGCAGATGTTTGGGCAAAGCAAAACCAGGACAACTTTAAACTGTTAAACAAGATCTTACGCGAGGCCCTACAGAAGAAAAAAGCGGAATTAAATAAACAAAGCAAAGACTTTCAGAAAATAACAGACTCCCTCGACGACCAATTTGTTCGATCAAAGAGGAATCTTTACGAGCTCGCTGAAACTTTAAGCAGGGTAAATCTCGACCAGGTATCAGAAACAGAAAAAGCTGCTTATGCATACTTTGCTCAAGGCAAAATAGAGGAATCGATTCTGCTACGCGAGACGTTGCAAAGCGAAAAAAATTTGCTGTTAGCCAACGAGAGATTAAAGCAGTTAAATAAGAATGGACAAGATCAGGACTCTGCGTCGCGGCTTATTTATAACACTATAGACCTTCATAGACGAAATCTAAAAGAAGAAATAAATCTTTCAAAGCTTCGCTTTGATTGGAAAACCGCCGAGCGGAAGTTGAAGTTTTTGGCCGAAAATGATAGCTCGGATTACGAAAACGAACTGCACTATGGCGAATTTTTACAAGGCCAGAACGATTTCGACAAAGCCCACGTAATCTTAAAAAAGGCATTAACCACCTACACAAGATTAAAGCAAGCAAACCCCGGTGCATTTAGTTCAAACCTTGCAAGAGCTCAGTATGATTTAGGACTTGTCTTGAAAAGCAAGTATCAATATAAGGCATCGGAGGAGGCCTTGAAAGAAGCCTATAACCTCTATAAGCAACTTTCTAACAGCAACCCTGTTTCCTACTCTAAAGGTGCATGCGAAGCGCTAATTGGGTTATCACAACTTTACGTAGATAAACATCTTTATAAAGAGGCAGAAAGTGAATTGAGGCAGGCGCTGGCTACTTACAAATCGGTTGAACAAACGAGCCCGAAATTATATGAAGCGGGGGTCGCAGAGGTTCAAAACAATTTAGGGGTGTTTTATCTTAAAAGAGAAAATTATAAGTCGGCAGAAACTACATTTAAACAGGCCCTCGAGCTTCGAAAAAATCTGAACGAAACGGACCCTCTATCAAACGAAATTGAAATAGCAGAAATTGAAAATAACCTGGGGCAGTTGTACTTAAACCAGAAAAAGTATGACGGTGCCAAGGTCGCACTGGAAAATGCGTTGGCTGTTTACAGGAAGTTTCAACAAACTTCTCCTACAGTATTCGATCCTTATGTTGCTAGTGTTTTAACCAATTTAGGAGGCCTATACACGGCCCGTAGTGACTTGGGAACTTATGCTGTAGAAAAACATGACAGTACTGCTGCACGTAATTATCTTGGTAAAGCAATGGAGATAGCAAAGAGTCTTGCCACTCGTGCTCCCGGTGTTTACGAACCTGTATTAGCAGAGACATACAATCAAATGGGAGTGTTTTTTAGAGAAGCAAATGACAGAGATTCGGCTGAGGCATTCTTTACAGAGACGCTATTGATTTTTGAGAAATTTTCGAAACTTGTACCAGAAATGTTCGAACTGCCACTGGCGGGGGTACAACATAGATTGGGGCAACTCTACCCAACAAGGAATTCAGCTTCAGCCAGACTATTATTTAACAGTGCCCTTGCTATTTATCAACGTTGGTCTTTGACTAATAAAGAAAATTTAGAAGAAGAGATAGCAAGTTGTAGATATGATATTGCCGCCAATGACTATCACTCACGTGTATTTTACTCAAAGCAGGAAAATGAAAATAGTATAAGAAAATCTTTGAGTCAGTTTCAGGAGTTATTAGAAACGTACAATAGTTTAGAAGCAAAGAATCCCGGCAAGTACATCGAAGACGTAAAGTCGTTGAGAAATTTTATAGGAAGCATAAACAACGAATTGAAGCGCACTCAAGCAATTGATCCGTCTATTTACCGTTCAAAGACAGACAAAGAAAGAGTTGAAGATGAGTTAAATGGTCTCGTTGCCGACATCGAGTCTGCTAATACAACTTACAATAAACTTATCCTGCACCAATTGCTGGTTCAAAAGAAGAGAGATTATATTAAGAGCGGAAAATTTTCGGACATCCTTTCTTATGGCCACGATCTTAATGGTCTATCCTGGTACTTATTATTAAATAGAAGATATGCGGAGGCAGAGCAAGCTGCCCGCGAAGCATTAACCCCGTGGTTTACAAAAACAGGCTTGTACGATAAAGAGATGGAGTATGTAAATGCGAACCTTGCAGTGGCACTGTTGCTCCAGAATAAATTTGAAGAAGCAAAGAAGGTGTATCTATCGTTGAAGGGTAAATCGTATGATGATAGAAGCTACGTAAGCATGTTCCTCGACGACTTTGCGCAACTGGAAAAAGCTGACATTACCCATCCAGACTTTAATAAAATAAAAGGTCTTCTCGTCGACTAGAATTATGATGACTTATGGTAGAAAATCACACAGCAAAAGACATTTTTATATCACACAAAAGCGCGGATGCTGAACTCGCAAAAGCACTTAGCCACTACCTAACATCAAAGGGTCTATCAGTGTTTCTATCCTCAGAAACATTACCACAGCTTGGAAGCAGCGACTATCGAAAGGCTATTGACAAAGCCCTAGATGAATGCAAACATATGATTGTAGTAAGCTCTAAAGTAGAGTATCTAAGTTCACCATGGCTTGAAGCTGAATGGGGATTTTTTATAAGCGAAAAAAGGGCGGGACGAAAACACGGAAATATTCTTACCGTTGTCACAGACGATATCGAGATAAAAGACCTTCCTGCTAGTTTGCGTTATTTCGAGGTCATTTTCTATAAAGGCGAAAATTTCGAACGCGTTGCGGCTTATGTTGGCAAGGACTACCAGGATCCTGTTTATAAGCGAAAACGGGAAGGGCTCCTGAAATCGAAATGGCTGATGCCGGGCATTTCGCTACTGGTGCTTTTAGCCGTGCTATCATACTATTTAAATGAAAAAAACAAGCCTTTTGATGCCACCGTTTTCGTAAGGCCGGATGCTGCATTAAAACTTCATCCCAATTACCCTGCATTTGAAGGTGGGGATATCAGCTTTTTTATTGGCAACAAAGAAGATAAGAAAAGCATCCTGCCTAATCAGTCTATAACCTTTCAGCAAATTCCTATTTCATTTAGCGGAAAAAAAATTGGTGCAGAGCTCAACGCAAGGAATTGGAAGCTCAAGACTGACTCAGTTATTTTAAATAAGAGTGAGACATATATTTCAATTGTACCAGATGGTACCTTAGCATCAGTGTATGGAAATATAAGGGATGGTAAAGGCAATGGAATTGAAGGGTGCTCAATTGCAATAGATGGCGATACAATTATCCGGAGTAATGCTGGCGGAATTTTTAAAGTAAATCTGCCGTACCAAATGCAAAAAGATCAATACATTTTATCGGTAACCAAAAAAGGTTTCTATTCTCAAAAGCTTGACTACTTTCCTGGCTCAGGCAGCGTTGACATTATTTTAAAAAAGGATCATTCATAAGATCAGTCGTCTAAATGCTTTTTATAATTTCCAGATGTCTCATTCGTTATGCGATCGTGGGACCAGTCTCCACCTTATACCTGTTAGTAAAATGTTTATTTGGGGATACGAATTGGACTCGTATCCACATAAATAACTAGCACCTTCCGTAGTCAAAAACTTTTTGCCTTTCAACGCATCTTTTTTTGCTATAGCCCGTCTTAAGTATATATACTATTAAACCCGTAAAATTACGGTTAGCTAAACCGGTGATCATCTCTAGTTTAAAGCTTCTTTACCTGGTATATTTTATCCTCTTATTCTACAACTAAAGCCTCAGTTAGTACCTGTTGTAATAGACCAATCCATCATTCTGAAGAATTAAAAAACATGCACTATTAACATTTTTAATAATTGCATCGGTTCTGTCTTTTTTAGATTTTTTGATTGTTAACCAACAACAACTACTTAAGGTGCGAAAAAAAATTTTGAGCATTACGGGCAATAAGCCTATGAATTATCTTTTGAAAACGACCCTATCAGAAAGTTATAGCCTGATACCTGCAGATGATATTGCCGCCGGTATTACTAAACTGAAAACGATTGGGAATATCGATCTTCTTATCGTAGATGCAGACTTTGAGACACAGGAAAGTGTTGACTTAATACAATTCTTAAGCAACAGTTCTCTTTATTCAAAACCCGTTATTCTGCTTCTGACCGATCAGAAAATAATAAAGAAGTTTGACCAGGATATCCTTCCTCATTACTTTCTCAAGCCATTTGATCCGGTCAAATTGATTGCAGCCGCAAATAAAATCTTACAACAACAGGCACTTACTTATGTAGCGTAACTAAGTGTATAACATTTTAATTCAATAGCAAGGAATTATGAATTTAGAAAGTGAACTAATACCGAGGGAAAATTTTAAGAGACAATGGTTCCGGACTTCAGATTTTTTCGACAGGCCTGAAACTAAACTTCCTATTTTTTTTATTGAAAGTTCAAACGCTTCTTTCTCTAACAACTACATTGGTAAACGATATGTTGCAGGAGATTTTACTGAAGCAAAAAAACAGGTTCTTGCAATTGCCAGCCACACATATAGAGTGGTGGTTATTGACATTGCTTTGGCAGTGGCCACCCTCGAAAGGTTCACATCCAGCATCAAAGAAAAAACTAACACTATTATTATTTACAACTCACGGAAGCTGACTAAGAACGAAGCCAAGTTTTTGAAGGCTTTCGAACTGGTGGACGAAGTAGTAGACATCGAATCAGAAGACCTTGATTTGGTAGTAAAGAACGCTATAGAGGGAAAGAATACAAGCAATCGTAAGCGGCTATACTATAACTCAAAAGAGTTACGTGTACACGGTAAAATGAAAGCCCGGGATTTTTCTTTTTTCTTAAAAAAGGTGTTTGACATGTCCGTCGGAGCTGTGCTCATTTTACTGTTGTTACCTCTATTAATCTTAATATCCATCGCTATACGACTCGATTCAAAAGGGCCAATCTTTTATAGCTCTTTGCGCGCAGGAAGAGGCTATAAAATTTTTAAGTTTTATAAGTTTAGAACGATGATAAAGGACGCAGATAAAAAGATTAGTGAGCTAGCTCATCTTAACCAATATGATTTAACCAAAGATGGCCCCCTGTTTTTTAAACTTAATGATGATCCCCGCGTAACACGTGTCGGCAAATTTTTACGTAACAGTAGTCTTGATGAATTGCCTCAACTTTTCAATATTTTGTTAGGTGACATGTCCCTGGTCGGCAACCGACCTCTTCCATTGTACGAGGCCGCTACGTTAACTACCAACGATTTTGTAGAACGATTTTCAGCCCCGGCGGGGATGACCGGTTTTTGGCAAATCAAAAAAAGAGGAAAAGCTGAAATGTCCGTCAAAGAGCGAGTAGATCTTGACATTGTGTATGCAAGAAGAGCAAGCCCTATTTTCGATCTATATATCATGGCCAACACTCCGGCAGCTTTGTTCCAAAAAAGTCAAGTATAAATTTGTAGTCGCCCTTTAGACAAAGATGTATTCATCAAAGAGTATATGAGCACTTTATTCATACCGCCCGGTATAAGAAACATTTGGAAAAATGTTTCCGCAGCAGACAGAATTGAAATAATAAAAACAAATAATCAGCGCTTAAAAAAAAGTGGCGTCTGTGATGTTTCTATTATTATTCCCGCATTTAACGAGGAAAAAAACATTCTTAAAACGTTACATTCTTTAGCTGTAAATACAACTGCGAAATCGGTTGAAATTATCGTTGTCAACAATAATTCTTCAGATAACACAGAAGAACTGGTGCGGCCAACCAGTGTAAAATGCATCTTAGAAAAAAAGCAGGGAATAACGGCTGCAAGAAATGCCGGCTTACAAGTAGCGGCAGGCAAATACATTCTAAACGCTGATGCTGATACCATTTATCCATATAACTGGATTGATGCAATGGTTGCGCCATTAGAAAAAGACACTGCAATTTCGCTGACTTATGGGCGTTTCTGTTTTATACCTACGGGAGGCACTTCACGTTTCACCTACTTTCTTTATGAGTCTGCGACAAACCTGTTGAGGCGTTACAATCGGCATTTTAAAGAAGAAGCGGTAAATGTTTACGGTTTTAATTCTTGCTTTAGAAGAGAGCATGGCCTGGCAGTAGAAGGATTTAATCATCCTGTTGGTAGCAACGAAGACGGTTGGTTGGCTTTGAAATTAAGAGACAAAGGCTTTGGGAAATTGCGAAACGTTACTACATCTGGCGCTCTTGTTTGGACAACTGACAGACGCATACAAATGGAAGGAGGTTTTCTAAAGGGCTTGAATAAGCGAATTGCAAAAACACTATTTCCTCAAAGATTTACTGAAGTTAGAACGGACTTGTAATCTTTAAACTTTACTTTCTCCTGGCTTTATCCCATGCTGCACTTTGTTTGTTTGAAGCGAATCTGACCATTCCAGCGAGTACAGCATAATTCATCATGCAAAAATAAAACGGGATAAAAACAGCCTTTATCTTAATCTCCTTCCTTTCAAACAACCAGCCTATTAGTGCCGCAGTGTATATAAAGAACTGGCCTAAAAATAGAAAGCTGTACAGGTAATCTGGGGAAGAGAAAAGAATAGCAATATTTAGTAAGAAGGCAAGTATCATACAGAATGGAGTAATGGTCCATCGTAACACCCTATGGCTGATGTACTGAAATGACAGCACCGGAAATTTAAAGGGATTTAATAAGGCACGCAAGCGAAGTATCGATTGTATTCCACCAGCTGCAATACGTACTTTTCTTTTTAGCTCTTCAAACGTGTTTTCAGATGAAGTCTCAAGCGCAAAAGCATCAGGTTCGTAAATGATGCGATAATGCCTGGCTGCAATTTGTAGTGAGATCATAAAATCATCTAAAATCGTGTCGGCAGGAACGGGTTCATATAAACTTGTACGAATGCTAAAAAGTTCTCCGGCGGCACCTACCACTGAATAGAGCTGTGAATCCAACCTTTTTAATGCCGATTCGTATTTCCAGTAAAATCCTTCTCCTGCAGTGGCGTCAGAAACATTTGTTATTTCAACCCGCTTTTCACCGGAGACAGCACCGACTCTTTCGTCTTCGTAATGCCGTGTGATATTTATAAGAGCCTCCTTATTTAGAAAAGTATTTGCATCAGTAAAAATGGTAACCTCCGATGTTACTTCTTTCATCGCCCGATGTACTGCGTTTATTTTACCACTTCTCCCAGGTAAGTGCATGAGTTTTATACGTGGGTATTTTGCTACTGTATCTGGAGTACTGTCGGTAGAACCATCGGTTATAAAAATATATTCAATTTTATCTGCAGGATAAGTTAACGCGAGAGTATTACTTATCTTTTCGTCAATAATATTTGCTTCATTGTATGCAGCAACTATTAATGTAACCGAAGGAAGATTCTCGAGATTGTTATGTACAGGCCTTTTGCCTTTTATGGCTTGCCTGATTTTTACAAGTATAAAAAGTACAAAACCATAACCGAGATAAGTATAGAAAATTATAAAGACACTGATCCAAAAAGTAACTATCATAGAATTGCGCTGACAGAAAAAAGAATATTTCTATGATAAAACGCTCAACCTATTTCTATTATTTTAAGAGGGGAAATATAAGCGCTTACTATTTACGCTATTTGTAAAATTCCAGTAAATGGCTTTAAACAAGATGGAGATGAAACTAAATTGTTTGTTCCTCAAATAAGTGATCATGTTTCTTGTAGATACAATGCTAAGAAAGTAAATCATGAACATACAATAGGTAAAAGCGGGTGCATGCGAACGAATGAAAAGAATTCTGTTTCGGTTCATGTAATATTCTTTCAAAGCAGAATTCTTGCCAACAGATCGTGACTCTTTGTGAAATATAATGGCATTGGTATTAATCCAGATGTCGAAGCCTTTCTGTTTTATTCTCTCGCTCCAGTCTAACTCTTCGTAGTACAAAAAATAGTTTTCTGCCATTAAACCAGCTTTATCAATGGCCGTCCGCCTGATCATCATTGCTGCTCCGTGTGCATAAGCTGTTTCTCCCACCACATCATTGTATTGGCCCATATTTTTTTCGTCAATACCAATAGTTTGATTTCTTCCTGTGAGGTAATTCATTTTTGTAAAACCTGCATATTGAAATACTTCCGGTGCGTCAAAAAATAAAATAGCTGGAGAAATAGCACCGACATTTGAGTTTTGATCAAGGGTATTCGCAAGGAGACCGACAAGATCATCAGTAACTTCTGTATCGTTGTTAATAAGAAATAAATACCCGCCCGTTGAAGCCTTAATTCCGAGATTATTGCCGCCTGCAAAACCAATATTTGTTTCCGATCTTATAAACTTCACTGTCGGGTAAGTGATTATCCAGGCAGGAACAGGATCAACTTTGCTACCGTTATCTACAACAATAATCTCTATATCAGAATACCTGTTTTTATCAAAAATTGATTGCAGAAGTTCTTCTGTAACCGGGGCATTATTGTAGTTGACCGTTATTATAGACACTAATTGCATAGAACCAAATTCTGTCCGCGAACTATTAATAATCTACTATCAACAGTTTCAACAAATTTTTGCCTGATTATTACTTTCAATGAAATTCTCTTTGATAGTCTTTAAACTAAATACAATTGTCAAGGGCTTTTTGTAAAACGCTTGCAAAAACTTTATCGTTAGGAGCGAATAGCATTGTTTTATGATCACCCGGAACTTCATGAACATTTACACCTTGCAATGCATACTTTTTCCATCCTAGAAACTTGAAATCATCCACAAAATAAACTCTCTCTTTTGCCTTAAACAGATCAATTTTTCCTTCGAAAGGTTTTATTCTGTAATTGTTGTAAGCAATATCATTCTGCCGACTGATAAGATTCAATTCGGGAAGATACTCACTTCGTTCTTTTGCTTTTAGTAGCCCAAGGGAAAATGAAATCGCTTTAACTTTATTAGACAGGAAAGACATTTGATAATCTATAGTCGTCTTTGGTTGTTTTATTAGCGAAGATGATATCCAGGCACCTTTTTTAAACTGTCTTATTATTTTATTCAATCCCTTATGAAAAGCACTTGTCTCAGAGAAATGTTCTTTGGCATTTGTATCAAACATGGCAAGCAACTTTACTTCTTTTCCCATCAATCTAAGTTGCCGCGCCATTTCTATGGCTACATAACCACCAAATGAATAACCCGCAATAGCATAGGGACCGGAAGGGTTGTGTTTAAGCACCTCGCCGATATAATGATTCGCTATTTCTTCCATACTATCCAATGGCTTATCTACCCCGTTAAGGCCCTTGGCCTGCAAACCGTAAACAGGCTGGTCATCGTGCATGTGTAGCGCAAAACTGCTAAAATTCATGATGTTTGATCCACTGCCATGAATAATATAAATAGGCATTTTGCTTCCCGTTGCTTTTATAGGAACCAGCGATTTCCAGATGGTTTCTTTATTGTCAGTGGTTAAAAGTGTTGCAAAAGTTTTGATAGTAGGATATTTAAACAAACTTGATAAAGGAAGCTTTACGCCTGTTTCCTTTTCGATCCGTACCATTACTTCTACTGCTATCATCGAATGACCTCCCAACAAGAAAAAGTTGTCATTGAGGCCGATGTTTTTGTCGCCCAGGTATTGTTTCCAAATTTTACTAACTAGTTTTTCAGCATCGCTGTATTCTGACTCGTCTTTGCTTGCTGACTGTCGGTGTATTTTTGGAATTGCCTTATAATCGATTTTACCATTGGGGAGGAGCGGCAATTGCGAAAGACAAATAAAATCATCCGGTATCATGTGAGCCGGCAATTCTACTTTTAATTGATGTTTTAATTTTGGAACTATCCTTGAAAAATTATCTTTATCGGGAGCGTTCTTAAATACTAAATATCCGACGAGTGTTTGATGTAACCTTTCATCCTGCTGCGCGATAACGAGTGCTTCTTTGAAGAGGCCACATTTCATAATGACATTTTCAATTTCTCCAGGTTCGATTCGAAAGCCTCGTATTTTTATTTGCCTGTCTATTCTACCTAAACATAGTATTTCACCATTAGGTAAAAACTTTCCAAGATCTCCTGTTTTATACATTTTTCCCTTAGCTATACCAAAGGGATTACGAATGAATTTTTCTTCTGTTAATTCAGGCAGGTTCAGATACCCGCTCCCAACTCCATCACCTGATATGTATATTTCTCCCGTTCCACCTTCTGTTACAAGATTACGGTCCTCATCTAATATGTACACCTCGGTATTGTTAATAGGGGTGCCAATAGAAATAATTTCATCATTTGGCAAAATTTGCTTTCCTGTGGAATAAACGGTTGTTTCGGTCGGCCCGTATAGGTTGTAAAGAGAACTACATCTTACCAATAGTTTATCTGCTAAATCTTTAGACATGGGCTCTCCACCACAAAGGAGTTTTATTGGCAGTATCTGATCCCACCCGGCTGCAAGCATCATCCTGTAGGTAACAGGTGTAGCCTGCATGATAGTTATTTGTTGATCTTTCACAACTTGTAAAATTTCCCGACCGTTTCTTGCGACGTTTGCATCTGCCAGCACAATGGTTGCGCCGACTAATAAAGGCAAAAACAGTTCGACATAAGCGATATCAAATGAAATTGTAGTTACTGCAAGTAACACATCCCTTTGTACTATGCCTGGCATTTTTAGAAGGCTGGAGAGCATATTTACTAAGTTCCTGTGTTTGATAAGTACTCCCTTAGGTCTTCCGGTAGACCCTGATGTATAAAGAACATAGGCAAGAGCATCACCGCCAACTCTTGTACCCGGCTCACTTTTAGAGTAAGAGTCTAATTCAGGTAAAACATCTTCAATAAATAACTCAGGAGAACGATATTCTCCCTTATACTTTTTGTTCATTATGATACACTTAGCAGACGTATCATCTAGCATGTATTGAAGACGGTCAGTAGGGTATTGTACATCTAAAGGGACGAAGGCAGCACCGGTCTTCATTACGGCAAGTATCGAAATGACCATTTCCGGAGATCTTTCCAGCGCCACACCAACTATGTCTCCAGCCTTTATTCCTTTTCTTATAAGATAATGAGCAAATTGATTTGATTTTCTGTGCAGCTCCTTATAACTTATATTTCTTTCTCCAAAAACCAACGCAGTCTTTATCGGAAACTTTTCGGCTGTCTCGCTTATTAAACTGTGCACAGACTTGTCGCGCTGATAGTAAATGGTTGCAGCATCCCTTTGATTGCGTTTGATATTTGCACCTGCTTTATTATCAAGCGGAATGTCTTCAATGGCAATTGATGGATTTTCAATTACTGTTTTTAGGATATTCTTAAAGCCTTCCATCATATTGTTAATCGTTTGTGCTTGAAATAAATAGGTATTAAATGACCATTCAAAGGTGAGCGACTTTTCGGAGCCACTTATATTTAAGAAGATTTCAAAGGTTTCAAATGCTCTTGGGTTGCTTACAAGTTCATGTTGTAGTCCGTAAAAGCTTACTCCGTCGCCCATGCCCATATCTACATTAAATACTACCGGCACTAAGGCTACCCTTGATGCATCTCGTGCGAGATTTAATTTCTTTAGAAGGCTTCCGAACGTAAACTGTTGATGATCGAATGCATCAAGAATAGATTTCTTTCGCAGCTTCAAATAGTCCGCAAAGCTTCTATGCCTGTCTACATGGCTGCGTAAGGGCAGAAGGTTCACACAATGACCTACCAGGTTGTATTGTCCTGTTGCTGCCTGGTCTGCTGACGGTAGCCCTAGCACAAGCGAATCCTGACCTGTCAGTAGATGGAGAAATACTTCAAAGCCGCTAACTAGTGTAGTTACAAAGCTGCAGCCGCTCTTAATCGCAAGTTGTTTTAACGCCAACGTTAATTCACTGTCAATCTTATAATCCAGCCGCTGACTTGAGTAAGTACGAATTTCTGGCCGTGGAAAATCCGGTGTAAGAGCTATTGTAGGAACGTTTTCTTCATATTGATTTATCCAATATTTTTCTACCGTTTTATACTCTTCTGTTTTGTAAAATGACAGCTTCTCATTTGCGTATTCCTTAAAAGAAACAGGCGGTAGTAATTTGGCTTGAACGTTTTGCACTTGGCCAGAGTATAACCTACCCAGTTCCTGCAACATAAGACTAAGGGACCAACCATCACAAATGATGTGGTGTGCTGTTATTATAAGAATATGTTTCTCGCCAGCTAGCTTTAATAGTTTTGTTGTAAACAGAGGTCCTTGAAGTAAATCGAAAATATGAAGAACCGCTTGTCGCGCTTCGTTAGCTAAGATTTTTTCCTGCTCCTCAACTTCAACACCTGACAAGTCTTCGTACGAAAGTTCTGTATACTGATTTTTAAAAATGCAAATTTGACTGCCGTCAGCACTAAAGGCTGCGCGAAGTAGTTCGTGTCTTTCTTTTAAATCGTGTAATGCACTTTCTAATTTCTCTTTTTGTAATTCTCCCTTAAAAATCAATGAAACTGACTCGTTAAAAGCTCTGCTTGCGTTTTCTCCACCCAGCACACAGGAAATCCAGATTTCTTTCTGCGGTTCTGTCGCAGGAGCTACCGCTACGATTTGTGGTCCAAAAAAAGGATCAAAATCAACAGAGGTGAACTTAAGCGAAGTTGTATGTGTAACCATTATTTAATGTGTCTTTATCTGAAGGTACTTTCCAGGGTCTTTTGCATCGGCGATGAACCAGGCAGGATTACCGCTTTTATCGCGCCCTAGCCTTGCTCCGGGAACTGGTGTTGTATTAAATGAATTATCTCCATTTCGGAAAGTTTTTTGATCCACCGATTTTGCCTCCTTATAGAATCCCGCTGCTATCATACTATCGACACTTTCTATAAATGCATCAATGATAAATTCTATGTCTGCCGGGCTGTGTGCCTCGGTCATGAAACAAGGAAAGCCATCCCAAATATGAACTCCTTTCTCACGCATTAGCGTAAACAATAACTCTCCGTGAAGTACATCTTCTTTGAATTTCGTTTTCCACAAGGAGCCAAATTGAGCAATATAAATTGGTAGTTTCCTGCGCTCTAATTGAGCATTTATTTTATTGGCGAGATATTCTGCCTTGTAATTTATACTTTCCTGAAGCTTCGGCCCTTTTGCCATCATATACTCCAGTGTGGCTTTAGCAGTGGCTAAAGCAAGCGGGTGCCGAACAAAGGTTCCGGCAAAATATGTAACACCTACTTCTGGAATAGAGTCATCTTCATAGTCCCAGTAGCCGCCGTCAAGCGCATCCATGAAAGTCTTTTTGCCGGCGATCACACCAATTGGTAATCCTCCGCCAATCACTTTGCCATAAGTTCCTACATCTGCCTTTATATCAAACAAAGCTTGTGCGCCCCCCGCATGCATTCTGAAACCTGTTATCACTTCGTCAAAAATCAATACGGTGTTCGACTGATGCGTTATATCTCTAACTTGTTTCAGAAAATCGACTGGTCTGAATTCAGGTCTCCTGCTTTGCACAGGTTCAACTAAAACCGCTGCGAGTTCATGTGCCCGCTCCCTGATTATCTGTAAACTTTCTTCCGTACCATAGTCGAGGATCAGCATGTTTTGGACGGCCTCAGGCATAATTCCTGGCGCTGCCGGAAACGACTTTAATTTTTTTGTTCCTCTAATAAGTACTTCATCGTTTATTCCATGATAAGAACCTGTAAAGGCAACGACAAGTGAACGGCCTGTTACAGTACGTGCTATTCTTAAAGCGCCTAATACTGCTTCCGAGCCAGTGTTGCAGAAAGCTGCTCTGTCAAAATTTGTGAACGCACAAATCATTTTACTTACTTCGCCCGCAAGTTCATGTTGTGGACCTAATTCAAACCCTTTTTCCACCTGGTCATAAATTGCTTTTTTAAGGAAGTCAGGTTGGTAGCCAAACAGGTTTGAGCCAAAGCCGTTCAATGCGTCAACGTATTCATTCCCGTCAACGTCCCACAACCTGCTGCCTTTTGACTTATTGACAATAATAGGGTAGACGACTTCTTTGGTTAATGGAGAGAACCCCGATACTACGCGGGGATCTGCCATATGTGCCCGGTTTTCTTGCGTGTAAGTTTTACTGCCTTGAGTCTTTTTATTATACCTTAAGGTCAATTGCTGCAGAAATCTTTCCTGCGCGGGTGTAAAATCTGTTTTTCTGCGCTCAATTTTTGGCGTCGCGCCAAAAGGCTTTTTTATTTCAAAAAACTCTTCGGCGCTTAATCCTGATGTATCGTGAGAAGAGCCAATTTCGGACAAACTCACTTCTTTTGATTTTGAGAAATTTGCTTGAAAATTGTTCGAAGTACCACGTAAATTTTCCACCTGTTTTGTTAGCAACTGCAACTGTTGCGTAATAAATTCAAGCGTTGAATGATGACTGCCATTAGCCGAAACAAAATGGTTTAACGCAGGCTCTGTAGTATGATTTTTATGTTCTGCAGAGGTATCAGGTGGAAGTGCCTTCTCAAGATATTCAGCTAACAAATCTATAGTGTTGCTTTCCTCTTGTAATTGGCGGAAAGTAACCGGAACGGCAAATTCTTTTTTTAGTGTTATGGCCAGTTGGGTAAGTAATAACGAATCAAGACCAGCTTCTAAGAAACTGATTCCGGTCGTATCATCTTCCATTTCAAGACCCGAGGCATCTTCGATGATTTGTTTTATTTTTTTGACTAAAGTTGCCTTTCTCATTGGTAATTCTTGCAATAAAGTTGGAGTAGGAATTTTATCATAGTTAGTTTCAACTGCGACTTTTGCAGGTACACCAGATTTAATAGGAGGGTCAATCCAACAGTATTTTTTATCAAACGCATAAGTTGGAAGTGTTAGTCTTTTTCGCTTTTCATTTGAATAAAATAATTGCCAATCCGGCTCCAAACCATACATCCACAGCTTTCCTAAAGACTGCAGTAATGAAGCGTATTCGTTGTTTTTATCCTGAAGGCTTGAAACTACAGTGATCTTCTTTCCCACTGTCTGCTTGCGGGCAAGAGTGGTTGTGACAATGCCGGGACCTACTTCAAGAAAAATCGGGTTCTCTTCTAATAGTATATTCTTTAAAGCATCTCCAAAACATACCGTTCTTCTAACATGTTCTGCCCAATACTTCGGATCAACGGCTTGTGCGTCAGTAAGCCAAGTGCCAGTGACCGTGGACATGATTGGTTTTAGCGGCCGATGTAAAACAAGGCCTTCAGCCACTTTTTGCAGCTTGTCTATAATGGGCTCCATCATAGAAGAATGAAAAGCGTGACTGGTAGTAAGAACTTTGTTAGGTATCTCCTTGGTGGTTAAACTATCTGAAAAATCCACGATATCTTTTTCTGTACCCGCAACCACAATTACATCGTCACTGTTTATTGCTGCTATTGAAAGATTTTGCGGGAGAATATCCTTCAAACTTTTGACATCAGTTCTGATCGACAGCATTTTTCCTTTCGGCAATTCGCTCACCATTTTACTCCTTAACACAATAAACTGAATGGCGTCTTCTAAACTAAAAATGCCTGCAAGATGAGCGGCAACGATTTCACCAATACTATGGCCACAAAGGATGGTTGGATGAATACCCCAACTCATCCAAAGTTTAGCTAAAGCATATTCTGTAATAAAGATTGCTGGCTGTGTATAAAACGTATTGTTGAGTGCAGATGCATTGTCACTACTGTTTTCAGTAGGAAAAATGATATGGCGGATATCAATTTTAAGATAGGGAAGCAGTAACTCAGCACAAGTATCAATTGATTGCTTGTACACAGGTTCGTTTTGGTATAAACCAAGTCCCATATTTAAATACTGCGATCCCTGGCCGGGAAACATAAATACAACCTCTGAAGGTTTTTCGAACACTGTATTAGTTTCTGCAGATTGGATAGCGCGCTGTAAAACGGCTATGTCTTTTTCATTTGTTGATACTACCGTTGAATAGCGATGGTTGAATTCAGCACGTGTTGAATGCTGCGAATAAGCGAGATCGGCCAGGTTTTCGTTCTTATTATGTTGTAAGAATTCCACCAGCTTTTCTGCGTAACCCTTTCCACTTAGAGGAGATTTTGCAGACCATGTAAGAAGCTGCATTTGCCTTGATCCGCCAGACTCCATCTCTTTGTTTTCGTATTCCTCCACAACCACATGAACGTTTGTGCCACCTACTCCAAATGAACTTACTCCGGCTCTTCTTTTCTCACTTGTGGCCCATGCTTTTAGTTCAGTGCTTACATAAAAAGGACTGTTTACAAAATCTATCTCAGGGTTAGCTTGCTTATAAAATAGGGTAGGAGTGATCTGTTTATGATATAGAGATAGAGTTGTTTTAATAAGGCCGGCAATGCCGGAAGCGGCTGTTAGGTGACCCACGTTACTTTTTACTGAACCAACCGCGCAAAATTGTTTGGATTGTTGCTGCCCAAAAACAAGATTTAATCCTTCTATTTCTATCGGATCGCCGATGGCTGTGGCGGTACCGTGTGCTTCAATGAAAGAGATATCTGAAGGTTGTAAACGTGCATCGTTTATCGCCATACTAATTGCACCTGCCTGGCCTTCAGCAGCAGGAGCGGTGAAACTGCCTTTGCCTGACCCGTCGTTGTTTACACCTACACCTTTTATGATTGAATAAATAGTATCACCATCACGTACAGCATCCTTTAGGCTTTTTAAAAGAACAACGCCTGCGCCATCGCTAAAAACTGTTCCTGAAGCGTCTTTGTCGAAAGGTCTGCAATGGCCGTCCTTACTTAATATTCCACCTTCTTCGTAGAGGTGTCCACTTTTTACAGGCGAAGTAATGGACGCGGCTCCGGCAATGGCGATAGAACAATATCCTTTTCTAACAGCGTCGACAGCCTGCGCTACAGCAAGCAGTGAAGTAGAACAGGCTGAGTAAACACCAACGGCAGGACCCTTTAAATTTAATTCGTATGCTGTTCTTGATGCTATATAGTCTTTCTCATTAAGCGTCATTACGTTAAAGGCGCCTACTTTATCAACGACGTCTGGGTTAGGTAAGACATTGTTGATATAATAAGAATTGTTTCCTCCTCCTGCATACACGCCAATCGTCTCCTTATATTTTTCAGGCAGATGTCCTGTCTGTTCCAACACTTCCCAGGTGATTTCCAAAAATACCCGTTGCTGCGGATCCATTAGGGCGGCAGCCTTAGGATTAATGCCGAAAAAAGCAGCGTCAAATTCTTCTATCTTATCAATTACGCCTCTTGCCTTTACGTAGTTGCTATGAGACTTTATAGAAGGATCAATGTGAATGGACAATTCTTCATTTGTAAAAAATGTAGTGGTTTCTCTTCCCTCTTTTAAAATTTCCCAAAACTCTGAAATCGTATTTATGCTAGGTAAGCGGACCGCCATTCCAATGATGGCTATATCATCTACAATTTCTTGTTTAAGTTTAATGCTGGTTTGAACGTTTTTTGAACCTATTCCATTTTCGAGAAAATCTGCAATGGCTGCGGCCGTAGCAAACTTGTAGAGTTTGGTAACCGGTAGTGTGTAACCAAACTTTTCACAAAGAATAGTTACTGATTTAAGGGCGAGTAAAGAATTTCCGCCAAGCTCAAAAAAGTTATCATCAACGCCCGGTTGATCTATACCAAGCACTTTTGTCCATACTTCAACAATCCTTTTTTCAATAATGGTTTTAGGAGCTTTATACAAAACAGCCAGATCGGGACGAGTAATAGTGGGGCGTGGTAGCGCCTTCTTGTCAATTTTACCGCTGGTAGTTTTAGGAAGTTCTTGTACCCACACAAATGCAGACGGTATCATATAATCCGGTAACTGATCGCTGAGGTACTGTTTTACGTTAGCGGTGTCACGTTTACCATCACCAGACACGAGGTAAGCAACGAGGCGCTTTTGATCATCTTCGCCTTCGTCAGCGATGACTACCGCTTGTTTAACATTGCTGATTTGATTCAGCACAACTTCGATCTCGCCTAATTCTATTCTTACCCCACGTATTTTAACCTGGTCGTCTTTTCGTCCGAGATACTCAATATTTCCGTCTTCCAACTTGCGAGCTAAATCGCCGGTCAGATAAACTCTTTTAAATTCTCCATTAGCCCTTTCAACTTCTACGAACTTAGAAGCTGTTAATTCAGGGTTATTTAAATAACCATTTGCAAGACTGGCTCCGCTAATAGCGAGTTCGCCTGTCTCATCGTGCGGCAATTCATTATGATTTGCATCAAGAATTAATATTTCTGTGTTAGCGATTGCCTTGCCTATTGATGGAAGTTTTGGCCATGCAGTTGGTATGCCTGTGAGCTTGCATTCGGTCACCACATGACATTCGGTAGGCCCATATTGATTAATTAAACGACATATAGGAAGTTGACTAAAAAAGCGTTCAATTGCCGGCGTAATTTTAAGTTGTTCCCCTGCGGTGATTACTTCCTCTAAGCAAACAGGAAAAAGGTTACTTGCATTTGCTGCCTCTGTTAAATATTGCAATGCGACAAACGGCAGAAAGATGCGGTTTATTTTTTCTTTTTCAATGAACTGCAGTAAGGCTTCCGGCTCAATACGTAGCTCATTCTCGATCAACACAAGTGTGCCGCCCGTTGTGAGCGTTGCAAATATTTCCTGGAAAGAAACATCAAAACTTAGAGGCGCAAATTGAAGCGTTCTTGTGTTGACACCAGAACTTGAACTTTCGCCCTGCCACTTTAAAAGATTTACGAGCGCCTTATGTCCCATGCAAACACCCTTCGGCTTACCCGTCGATCCTGATGTATATAAGACATAGGCTACAGAACCAGGCACAGCCTTTTGTTCTAAAATAGCTTTCTTGGAATCGCTATCAGTTTCGATAACGTAAACGCCTAAAGATTCAAACAGCTTTGTCTCGGCTGGCGGAGCGATGCAAAATTTTAACCTTGCATCTTCTATAACGTGTAAAAGCCTTTCGCGTGGATAGTCAATATCAAGTGGCAAATAAGCTTTGCCTGCTTTCAGTATAGCAAGCACGGCAATGATAGTTTGTATACCGCGCGAGGCACTAACACCAATTAAGTCACATGTGTCTGCCTTCCCTACTATTGTAAAGGCTAAGTTCTGTGCCTGTTCATTCAATTGCTTATATGTGATTGTCTCATCGCTGAAAACTATAGCAACTTTGTCCGCGTGCATTTCAGCTGCAGACTCGAAAAGTGTGTGAACTAAAGCTGTATCGATATTGCCTGTATTTAAGATTGACATTGAATTTATTAGAAAGTCTTATTAATTGAAACCGCTCCGGGCCGCCCGGTACTAGCTTCACTTTGTTCTTCGACAATATTCCAAAAAGTTTCTACCCTATTTTGCCATGTGTTTTTTGCTGCCTCGTTCATTCTTTCAGTCTTTTTCTGCAATGAATTTTCCTTGATGGCGAAGTCGATCAACTGCAAGAATTCCTCATTGGTTTTGGCTATATATGCCACCTTATCGAACTCCTTTATGTCCTCCGAAAATGCTGTTGAGACGACAGGCTTTCCTGCAGCGAGGTACTCATTTATTTTGAGGGGATAAATGCTTTTGGTTAACTGGTTGTACTCAAAGGGAATGATTGCAACATCGGAATACTGCAAGTAGGCGGGCAACTCATTAATATCCTTTGCACCTGTAAAAATAATATTAGGGCAGTCGCTGAGGCCTGCATCAATATATTCTGAGGTCAACGCAGGCCCTACTAATACAAGTGTTTTATCAGGATGATGAATGGCAATTTTCTTTAAGAGATCATAATTGATTCTTGTACCGATAACGCCTGTGTAGCAAATTATTTTTCCTATTATATTTTTTAATTCTTCCGGGCGAGGTAAGATGGTGTTCGAAGCCCTTTTAAAAATTGATATATCAGCGGCATTAGGCAGATAGAAAACGCGACTAGAAAATGGGGTAACACGTCGTACCAATTCCCTGGAAGTAGCAAAGGTGAAGTCAGCCTTACTAATTGCTTCCTTTTCCAGGCGTATTCCATGCTTTGCAATGTATTCTTCCTGACTGATGTCGTCCACTGTTTGATAGATGAGCCGGCTAGGCTTTAGGTCGGACGGAAAGCTTTTGAAAAAAAACGGATCAAAGATGTTTATGAAGATGTATTGCTTGATGCTGTTCTTCTTGATTACCTCCCTCAGCGTTTTGTATAATATTTGATCATTTTTACCTGAAAGAAAATTATACATCTTTCCATCTTTCAGCCAATTTATAGGAATAGTAAGCTTCGGCGTAACGGCTGTGAAACCAGGAGGAAATCCCTCAACCCTCCTGCAGATACCTTTACCTAATAGTAGAGATGACATCCGTGACCTAATCCTGGTTTTGTTCTTGCCAGAAAAAAAATCTTTGATCGAAAAAGGATGATCTATATAAAAAACCCTGTTTGATTTTGAGAATTCCTTTGCAAGACTCAATGCTGAGGACGAGAGTTCATCATCCCAGCGGGATGAGGTAAGCATTACAATATCGTGATTGCGGAATTTCATATTATTTAAAATGTTACCCACGAAGCCGGGAGTAAATCTTTAGTGTTCCAATCAGGCTTGTTCTTATACCAGCTTGCCGGAGAAATAACGATTTTGTTCTTATTGTTATTTAACCATGCACCCCACCAGCTAAAAGAACTGTTAGCAATAATATGATGCGTACACAAGCTCATTAGTTGCAATTCTATTACATCACTGTCTTCTCCCGCGGTTTCGACAAATACATTTGAACCCGGTAGTTTAAAGCTTTTCTTAACCCATTCTTTATCATCACTAAAAACAAAAAAGGTAGGATTTTCAACCTTAGTCTTTATATAGCTCACAGCCTGTTCATAATATTCGAGACCAATAAAGCCAAAGCTTTTGCTGAACTCAGGGTGACTAACGTAGTCACCTCGTCTGATATGAATTGAAACGGGGTTTACGGCTTTTTCAATTTGTCCCTTATAATCATTTAAACTTGAAGTTGCAGCGTCTTTGAAGATTAGCTCTCTTCTTATTGCTTCGGTAGCGTCTGCAAAGTATTTCTCTGATTGCCAAAATCCGTCAAGTGTAATGCAAGTGGATTTAGCCTTCACTACTTGTTCATCATAATGAAAATGCTTTTCTTTCAGAAGTAAGAAAAAAGGCTGACAACTTCTATTGGGAAAAAGTTTAGTGGCTTTAGAAAGGTAGACAAGCGGAGAGGTGTTTAGTGTTTTGTAATCAATATCAAAATGATGAAGTTTAAAGCTCCGTGCTGTGTCTGTTTCATAAGTCGATTTATAATAGCTTAGGTCGAAAAACAAAGAAGTTTTATGTTTTAAAGAGAGACTCTTCGCAACTGCATATTGAAAGAGTTGGTTTCCTAATCCACTTGTAATTTTTGAAATGATCATACTGTCTTCATGTTGCAAGCGATCGCTTACTTGCACTCTTTTTAATATAATTCTTCTAAATACCTGAATACTTCATCCCGACTTTTAGCGTGAAGAATTGTAGCTCCTGATAAAGCAGGAAATATTGTTTTGTATTCATCAAAATGGTGCTCCATACCATGTGAGGGATTTGATAGAATTATATTTTTTCCACCAAAATAGCTAGCTAAAGCTGCGGTGCCTCCATGCATCGAAATAAACCGGTCGCAATTAGCATAGACCATTAACTGCAGGTGATTGAAGCTCGCAACCTTTGATCTGTAGCTAGTATACAAGTCATTCATAAGTAAAACTTCAGGATGCTTTTCCCGAAGCCACGAGTGTTCGTTTAGGTCAAGCACCTCGCTGTTATCAGAAATAATCTGGGTAGATAAAGGACGGTTGTAAATGACCTGGTACTTGTGTTTATAGGTTGAAATGATTTTATCAAGCGAGGCTATGTCAAGGTAATTCAATGGCGGGTTGTCCCACTCGATATTGTATTTATTGGCAATGATTAAAATGGGTTTCTCAAAAACAAACTCATCGTTTTTATAAAATTTCTTTAGAGGAACTCGTGCCCACTTTCTATAACTAAAAGAATTGCTATGGGTCATGTTGGGAACGTCGTAGTAGTCGTAACCCGCCTTCCAAACGCGTTCGCTATATTTTTCTTCATGGTTCTTGCTGAAGAAATAAAACTCCTTTGTATTCTTACACGATATTGTTTTCTTAAGTGTCCCATTCAAATGGTGCCAGTAAGCAAAAGGCAAAACATACCGCAGCTCCTGGTCGAATTCTCCATAATATTCAACCTCTTTGTACTGCTCTTTTACCAAATAATCTTTCACCAGAAAGCGAGCCTGGTTAAGTCGGCAGAAATAATTATCTCTTATAAAATACCTTAGATCGTTACGGATTCGGGGATATTTTATGAGCACAAAGGCGTATAAAGATTTTAGAATTAAGCGTTGCATTTGCTGTTCTGTTTTATTAGTCTCTTTTTGAAATCGTTTATCAAATGGCCTTTTTTAGTGCCTTAATTTCTGAAAGCGAAATCTTATATATTAACGTTAGTACTCCGTAGATTATTCCCCCAATACATACCTGCGTTATTGTATTGATGATACCTGTATAACCTACCAACATCTTATAAGCATAAATAATAGCGATCATTAACAAACAAAAGAAGACGGGTTTTAAAAGATTTCTAAGAAACATTTTAATAAAGTCGCCGATCAGATGATGAACGATACAAAAATTAAGAACGAGGTTTATAAAAGTGGCTGTTAAAAATGCCATAGCAATACCGGTTACTCCCCAATATTTCGAGAAGACATAGAGTAGCGGAATCTTTACTGCAAGTGTGGCAAGATTTAAATAAAACAACAGCTTTGGTTTTCCTCTTGTAAAAGCCAGCGTGTACAGGGGATGACCCAGGCAGCTAAAGAAACTTATAAATACAAATATTTTTATCAGCGCTATTGTCTGCTCCCAACCCGGTCCATAGAACAGTGGAACTACACTATCCGCGGTAATAAACAAGCCGGCTAATAAGGGCAGATTTATATAAGATAAGAAGTCGAGTATGGTAAGGTAGGAGGTTTTAAGACCTGAAAGATTATCCTTCATCTTCGCTAATAGGGGATAAGTGACTTGAAGAACGATCGGATTTAATTTGGTGATTGGGAACACCGCCAGTTGAATTGCAATTGTATAGTAGCCGAGCATTTTAACGCCTAAAACTCCCCCAATAATGATGTTGTCTGCATTTGATTGTATAAAACCAATAAACCCGTCTGCCACATTATATATTCCAAATTGTAGATGTTCTTTTATTGAAAAGATGTTGAAATAAAGCTTCGGCACGAAGTATTTGCGGCCAAGTATTATTTGCAATATTGTTCTTACGGCTTGCATGGATAATTGCCCGTAAATCAATGAAAGCTCTTCGAAGCCCGAGTAGGCAAGTGTGATGGTAACGGTAGTACCCACAACCGCACCTATTATCTCAATAACTGCCACCGACTTAAACTGCAATTCTTTTTCAAGTAAGAAATAGTAAATCTGCCCGAAGTAAACAATGAGGAAATAGGTCGATGACAACTTGATAACCTCGCTCAGTTTAGCCTCTTTGTAGTAAGCAATAATTAAAGGAGCGCTGAAATAAATGGCAATAAAAATGATTACGCCGAGAATAAGATTTAGGAAATAAAGGGTTGAAAGTACTTTCCGATCCTGCTCTTGTTTGTAAATAATTGAATTAGAAAATCCGAGGTTAGTGAAAATATTAAAGAAAGCAATTATCAAGGTACTTATGCTGACTACCCCGAAAGCAGAAGGGTTTAACAGCCTTGCAAGAATAGCAACCTGCATAAACTGAAAAACAGTTGATATAACGGTTGAAATTGTTATCCATTTACCGCCGTTTATTGCTTTCTTTTTATTACTCATAATTCATCCTGCCTCCGATACTAAAATGCCCGAATTCCAATTTCAGTGTTTTGTTGAAGTTCGACTTGTTTTGTAGCGGCCTGCTTTTCTTTATCAATTCTATACGTTACTGTTATCAATGCCGCCACTAAATAGAAATAGACGTTTGTAGGAAATTGTACAAATGCTTCCTGCGGAAAATTGCCGATGTTCCATGCAAAAACAATCATGGTCATGGCAAGACAATAGCTTTTTAGTTCCGCATCTTGAATACTATAAAAATTATTGACGCCTGTTTTTAAAATAGTGAACATTAAAAGACAAAAGAGGAATAGTCCAATCCATCCCATTTCAACTGCGACCCGTACATATCCGCTATCAGGGGGAAAACTTGCGAGGTACGATGTAGGGGCAAACTTCACACCCCAGACTCCAGTTGAACCGAGGCCTCCCCCCATTGGGTGAGACAAGATGTAAGGCCGGATCTTTTTCTGATTCGCTTTTCTTAAATTATAAGACGCGTCGTTTGATGGTCTGAATGCAGATTGGAAACGATATAGAGTGACATTGCCTGTAGGAATAAAAATTAGAATAACAAAGAAGGCTCCCACTACCATCATTGTCGCCATCATCGTCTTTGTACACTTAAGAATTGCAAATAGAAGTAGTGTGGCAGGTATTAGTACATAAGCGCCCCGGGTACCCGAAAAGACCATTACGTACAAGAAAAGAGCGGCTAGAAATCCAAGAACCAGCTTCTTCCAAAGTCTAAGCGGACCGGTTATAAGAGCAATACAAAGAAGGCTACTTGCAGCCATATTGTACGAAAATGTAACAGGATCCGAAAAAATAGAAAACTTCCGCCATGCACCATCTATAAACAACAAAGCTGATACAATAGGATCTGAATAAAGGTACTCTTCTTCAACAGCTGAGAACCCAATAAACTCCTGCTTCAGCGCGTACAATGCGGCAACAATAGAAAGTAGGATCCAGACTTTTAAAATAAGTTTTATAAAAGAGATCGTGCGAACGTTGTAAACAAAAATAAAATACAACAGCATTAATAAACCAACTGAACGCACGGTATATACCCATGCTAAAATCGACTCGGCTGAAGGATTAAAAACTTGAAGAAGGTTATAGAAAATCCAGGCAAGTATAAGAATGGAAGTAGGTCCTTTAACCATTTCCCAATTTTTCTCCTTCTTCATTTTAATAAAGAAACCGAGAATAAACAGGACTTCTAAAGAGTCAACAGCCGTGCCCAACGGCACGTTATGCAGGTACCTCAAAATAAACATGAGAAAGTAAGCAAGCACCAACAGGAAAATAATACCAAAGTTTGGGTAGACAACAATGGTATAGACGAAAGGCAAACCAATAACTGCAGCAATGCATATTACTCCACCAACGACACCCATATTTGCCACTAACGACGATGCGATAAGGGCAGCAGCGATAAATAATATAAAAGCAAGGAGTTTGTTGTTTTTAATAGCTGCAGCAACTGAGATTGACTTACTAGTATGAGGGGTTCCACCTGCTCCGGTTCTGCCTTTATTTAATATTATTTCCACTTCTTCCATTAAAAGAAAAGTATTTTAAAGAAGAAAATAAAGACACAGACAAACACATATAAAAGCGCGGCTCCCTTGGTAATTTTTTTAACCCTGGCATCCTGCTCGTTAAACAACTTAGCGTTTTTTGTCTTCGGTAAAATCATACGTTCATTACTATTAAGTTCCTCTCACATTTTTTAATTGTAGTCGTGTCTCGTGGCCACAGAAATTTTATTCGCCTTTGAAGCTTTAGTTAAAGACAATACCTGGAAGAACATAAATTTTGGGATACTAATCAGCGCGCTATAAATTCTTTTGTCAATCTTCGTCTTCATCAATGCAATTAGAAAGGCTGCTACAAAAAATAGAATACCAACCATCCAAACAATGGCAATCATTGGCGAGATGAATAAGTTTACACTAAAACAAGCAATCGCTAATAGTAAAAAGATGAAGAGCGGTGGTCTTAGTAAGATTAAGCCAAACAAGAACTGATTAAAATTGGTCTTTTTTATTCCTTTTGCCATTAAGGTAAAACCATAAGAAAAATATTTAAACCACGTGTTTATCCAACGGGCACGTTGCATAACAAGTTGATCGGTCTTTGCTGTTTTCTCGTCGTACACCAGTGCGTTTTCTGCGAATGCAATACGTCTACCTCGCTTTACAATTTCAAATTGCAAGACTTTGTCAAAGCCCGCACCGGTTATGTCAAGATGTTCCAGGCAGTCTCTGTAGAGCTTAGTATTGAAAGCCATTCCAGAGCCGGCAAGGGTGGCTGAAGAACCAACACCAAATAACAATTTACCATCATAAAAATGATAATACACATCTCGTGCTGCGTCAAGGCAGGCATATGTTGTGTTCAGATTTTTCGCATCCCTTACTCCCTGAACTGCTTCATATCCCTTATCAAAAAACTTGTTTAGCTCTCGCAGATATTCCCTGTCGACCAGGTTGTCGCTGTCTATGATCGTTAACCTTTCATGTTTTCTTACAAACCTGTTTATCGCGTAAAAGTGAGACCGTGTATTGCTTCCCAAAGTGGTTTCAGGACGTAGAAGAATTACTCTCGGATCATCGAAAATTAAACCTGAAACATCACATTTATCGGCAACTATATAAACCAAATAATTGCTGTAATTGATATTTAAAATAGAATTTACTGCTTGTTGCAGCAGATCGGTTTGTTCATATGCAGTTACTATAATTGCATAGTCAGCTTCCTTTGAATGTTCTGGCAAATCTTTTTGCTTTTTTGCACAAACATGAATTGTATAAAGCAGTAGTGGCATTACCAGGTTGTGCCCTATTATAAGTTGGAGTATTATCCAGGTCATTCCCCCGATGTTCACGCTTTTACTGTTTTAACTTTCCTGCCTTTCACTGCAAATTTTTTCCCATCAAAACGGTTAAGAACCCAGCCCGATAATTTTCCATTTAAACTTCCCAGGTAATCAATTTCACCGTTGCTGGTATTGCGGATAGTTTTCGCTGCGGCAAACACTGGCACTACCTTGTCTGCAAACATGATCCATTCTTTGGCTTTATTCAGTCTATTTAACGATGGCGTCTCAATAAGAATAACGTCAAATAAATTTCTTAATGTCTTTATTTTTTCTGCTATCAACTGGTGACTACTAAGCTCAAGTAAGGAGAGATCGCTGCCCTTATTGCCCATTATGGTCAGATTACTTTCGGGGTTAAGCAGAGACTTGTCGGTGTTATCGGAAAGCACATAGTCCTCGAAGTAAATATTAGTCTTTACAGTTTCTGTTATTTCAGGTTGTCCGAAATTGCCATCAATAAGAAGAACTTTCTTGTTGATCATAGTGTAAGCATAGGCAAGATTTAAGGCAAAGAAAGTTTTGCCTTCATCTCCATCCAGGCTTGTAATGGCTATTACCTTTTTGTTGTTCAGGTTATTATCTAACTCAAATCGCAGGCTGCTAAGTAAGCTTTTAAAATATTGTAATTCGCCAGTTTCACTTGTGTTGTTCCAGATATCCGTCAGATTGATCTTATCGTTTTTAAGTCGGTTTAATGATCCTAATACCGGTTGTTTTGTACGATTAGCGAGTTCGTTGCCATCATTTATAGAGTCATCCAGAAAAAATAAAACGAAGAGTACCATGATGCAAAATCCAAAAGTTATGATTCCCGATAAAACGACGAGCATCATCTTTTTAGATGGTTTCGGAGTGCCTGGTGTGGCCGCTTCAACCTGTCTTAGCTTTACAGTAAAACTCGCGTCCATTCTTGCCTGCTCGTACTTTTTTGATAATTCGGTGTACTCAGTTGTGGCCAGGTCAATCTCATCCTGAGTGCGTTTTATTGCTGCCTGGTAGGGCACAAGCGAATACAGCCTGCTGTTTAGCCTGCTCAGCTCGCTGCCAAGCGAAGACACGCTATTCTTGGCAAGTTCAAGGGAGACTTCGAGGTTGAGCTTTTGTGCAACCAGCTCCTGCTTAGACGATGTAGGATTGTAGCTATAGTTGTCATTTACTTTGTTAAGCTGGTTTGAAAGCACTGACTGCAACGAGTCTGCTCTCGCCTTGTATTTAGGATCGAAACCGCTTTTTATATAATCGTTATTTACTGTTGTTAGGCGGCCCCTGGTGACAAGTATATCCTGGTTTAGATTTGCAACGCTGCTTTCAAAAAACTTCCTGTCATTTGGGTTGAACCTGCTGTCAATATTTCTTAATGCACCCCGGTACGAGCTTATGTTTTTTTGAGCATCCTGCTTCTTCGTTTCAAAATCTGCAATTTGCGAGATTAGAGTACTTGCCTGTCCATTCACATCCAGTATGCCATTTCTTACTTTATAGTCCCGGAGGTAAGCTGTTTTTTCTTGTAGAACCGCTTGCTTATGTTGTAGAAGACTATCTAAAAACTCGACGGATTTACGGTTGTTGTCACTAACGGTTGCCGTGTAGTAAGCTATCGTTTCTTTACAGAGTGTGTTAAGAACAAAAGCCGAAAGCAAGGGCTCTTCAGCTGCATAGGTCAAATCAATAAAGTCACTATTAGTAACCCTTAAAATAAGGAGATCAGAAAGCAACGATTCACTGTCATACTCCACGGAGGCCAGCAACCGCGATAGTTTATTTTCCTGAGGATTGTTTAAAAAGAGCTCCTCCCTCTTGTTATATTTATTTGTAAGGATTTCAATAGCCTGCCTTTTTTCACCTGGGCTGAGGTGTGTCAATAGATTTCCTGTTTGACGGAAAGGTTTTTCGGTAGAAAGATCGTGCAAGGCCAATTGATACGACACCTGGTTCAAAACCTTTTTCAGCGTCATGGTTTGGATGATGTTGCCAAACTCCTGGTTGACCTGAACCTCCGGCACACTCTTTCCATTCATAAGTGCGTTCGATCCATCGATAATGCCGGTGGCAATTCGTGCACGAGATGTATAAGTCTCCGGAGAGTCTTTCAGAAAATAGTAAGTAGCAGCAACAGCGATCATTGGAATAATCAGCAGCGCTATCTTATGCCTTAAAAGAACTTTTATAAAATTTTCTATTGCCATTGTTTTACAGATTCTAGCGTGTTCCCAATTAATTCCTCCAACCTTGCCTTTGCAATAAACACTTCTGCTTCTGCAGCTACTTTGGCTTGATTCTGATTCGTATATGCTACTAAAGCGGCAGAATAGTTGCCGAACGTTTCCTCGCCTTTTTGAAACTTGTTTCGTACCGATACGAGAACGCTCTGCACATCAATCTCAGACTGGGCTATTAGTTTAAGTGTAGATAACGATTGTATATACTTAAAATAGCGTTCTTTCACCGTCGCCTCAAGCAGGTAAGAATACTCATCTTTTTGCAGCCATGTGATCTCCAGCTCTTTCTTTGCTATTTTAACCTGGGTAGGTTTCTGTAGTAACGTGCCAATGTTAATTCCCACGCCAACCTGGTATCCATTTAATAGAGAAGGATTTATTAAAGTGGTAGTATTCTTAGGACTGTATAAGTAGTTAAGGTTGATGACATCAAGAAGCGATGCTTTAGATTTTTTTACATTTAGTTCAGCTATGTTTATCTGCGCTTCGAATACTTTCATCCGGGCATAGTAGCCTTTGGAAATACGAATAAGTGTGTCTAGATAAGGGTAAGATATTTCGTTTAACATAGTTTCCTGCGCCTCAACCTTAGGAACAACAGAAAAGAACAGGATGCATAAGAGTAAGATAAAACGATACATACTTGGATTACGATAAAAAGGATTCTCAAAAAATTGGTTGCTAGTATGATGACAAGAAAGTAAAATATGATGCAACTCCTTTAAAAAAGATTTTGCTGCACAAACTGCAACTATTTATACCCGCTTGTAATCAATAGATGCTATAACGGGTTTTGAGCTTGTTTTATTTCGTATTAATACAACTGGTTAATAACATAAGGGGATAATGAATTTTAATTTTTTAAAAAATAATAAGAGGCTTAAAAAGATTGTTCACAGGCTATTAATACCCGCAAACGAAGCGAGGCCAAGATTGTGGGTAAGCTGGTTTGTAAACCCCTTTTTTCATAAACAAAAAAGAAGCTCCGTAATAAGAAGAAGGGTGAGGTTAGACGTTGTGCCCTTCAATTATTTTGAAATTGGAGAGAGTTCTGTAATTGAAGATTTTTCAACTATAAATAACGGGGTAGGAGATGTGGTGATAGGAGATAATACTTTGATTGGATTAGGTAATGTAATCAT
Source organism: Segetibacter aerophilus (assembly GCF_007991655.1). Taxonomy (GTDB): domain Bacteria; phylum Bacteroidota; class Bacteroidia; order Chitinophagales; family Chitinophagaceae; genus Segetibacter; species Segetibacter aerophilus. Next base: position 33,062 of record NZ_BJYT01000013.1, on the reverse strand, counting down.
TGGCCCCGTAGAAATAGGCAGCAATATTATACTGGCTCAAAACATTGTAGTAAGCGGGTTAAATCACAAGTACCAGGATGTTGCTTTGCCTGTTAGGGAGCAGGGGATAACGACAAGAAAAATAATTATAGAAGATAACTGCTGGATCGGTGCAAACAGCGTTATAACTGCAGGGGTCACTATTGGTAAACACTGTGTTATCGCTGCAGGATCTGTTGTTACGAAAAGTATTCCTCCTTATTGTGTAGCCGCTGGTAATCCCGCTAAAATAATTAAACAATACAGCTTCGAAACAAACGAGTGGATTGGCGTTGTTACTAAAAACCCCATAAGTCTTTAATCGTAATTCGATTGCTAACCCATAACTCCATGTCTACTACAAACTACTTTTTTCCAGATGTCACTTTGCTGATTACCCATTATAACAGGAGTAGTTCTCTCGAGCGTTTATTGCAAACCTTCAAAGAAAGGAGTTGTAAATTTGGAGACATCGTAGTGTCTGACGATGGAAGTCTGCCAGAACACCTGGAAGCGGTTAAGGAATTAGAGAACCGATATTCCTTTCAGCTCATCACCACGCAGAAGAACAAGGGTCTCGGAAATAATATCAATAAAGGGCAGGACGCGGTTAAGACCCCTTATACACTTTATGTACAGGAAGACTTCATACCTACGTCTGTCTTTGCCAACCATTTTCTAGACGCAGTAAATATTATGAGTTCGGACACCAAGTGGGATTTGGTTAGGTTCTATGCCTATTCACCCTACCCGTACTTGAAGCCTTTTGACAAAGGATTTTCGGAAATGGTATATAGTCGTTGGGGATTAAAAACAATGAAGCTTCACTATTACAGCGATCACCCGCACCTGAGGAGAAGTAATTTTTTAGAGAAGTTCGGTCGCTACCCAGAACACTTAAATTCAAGGAAGACAGAGTATACAAAGTGTGTTTCCTTCATTCAAAAAAAAGGAAAAGGGCTGTTTTTTAATGAATTTAAAACCTTGTTTATACAGGAGAATTCTGCCACCGAGCCGAGCACCTGGACGGAAAAGCGCTGGAGAACCAGTAATAACCCAATGATCTCGCTTGTTCGTAAAACTTACAGGCAAGTAAAATATAATTATGACGTAAACTTCAAAAGAGTACCCAGTTAATTTTTCTTATACTCTTTAAACTGGACAATATAAATTTTCTTTCCTTTTTTCTCTTTAAAGGAAACAATCTTTCCAAGCTTAATATATCTAATCAAAAGCGCAGTCGATTTAGGGTCGGGCCTTTTACTATCCAGGGCTATCGTCTTTTTGACATTACTTTTTTCAGTTGCCGATAATATATAAGGCGTGCTAAACTGTTCGGCTTCCTTTTCTTTAAAGGCTACTGAAGCAACAATTTCAGATTCTTTCAGTTTTATATTTTCTGCTTTCAGATAAACGTGTTCTGTTCCTTTGAAGTAATAAATTTTACCCGTTACACAAGCATCTTTGTATTGTAAGCTATCAGCAGAGAGGCTCGCAATACTTCCTTCTTCTGTGGCAATTATTACGTCAAGGTGTTGCGTCACGTTTCCAAGATTTACCAAAATGGGCTTATCCTTTACATTATAAAGATGCTTGACACTTATAATGGTACCGCATACTGTCACGGTCTCACCAATATGTTTATCAGCCTCCTTCAATTCGGTACGTGTCTGCGCTAATGTTGGGATAGAACTTACAATAGCACCGGTAAGAAGGACACCTATTATTTTTATACGTAGAAACCTCATGTTAATAATCATCGCTTTAGAAAAAACATTCAAAATAAGCCACAGCTTTAAACGACTAAGTCTAGTTATAATTGTGTGAAGGATAGAAGGATTATTAACTTGCATGTTCACTCAACTTTACCGTATGATTAGATGTAGCTAAATATCGGGCGGCAACTAGTGGAATGTAAATATGGGCTTTTACAAAAGTGGTATCAAAAATGTCAATACTAAAAAAGCACAGTTTGATTGTCGAATTAAAAGCGAACGATTAATTGATGTACATAAAAGCAGCTGGAGTTTAAGTAATCGAAGCTTTATTGTTGTATTGTACTGAAAACCTTGGGCCTACAATAACTGACAAAATTACGCCCTTGGTGCTTTCGGTAATTCCGGTAAGCCTTCCGCTGCTTTAATTGCTTTTAAATAAATCCTGTCGACTTAAGCTTTGGATCTTTTTTAGTCGATTTTTTGTAGTTGCTAAATTGCTGGCGATTTTTCAAGCCTGTTCGAATTTCGCACTTGGAGCATTAAGGGCTTTGAAACCATCATATTAAAGCAGATAGTGCATTCCCTTCTCCTCCAACGAACCCCATTCCCACCACAAATCTCCTCAACTTTCATTTTGAATTTCAAATGTTAATGGTAGTTTTACTAGGTATAAATACTAGCAAGATTTAAATTACTACCGATTAATACGTTTTAATGGATATCAAAGCCAAACTGAAAAAACAACAGGTTAAAATGAGGTTAGCAAGAAGAAAATATATGGTTGCCAAAGCAAAAAATGAGTCAGATATGACTGTCAAAGTATTGTATGCGCGTTGGTCTCAACTAAACTTCATCTGTAACCTCTGGGAAGAGGCAGTCAAAAAATTGGGTTAATTCAAATTAACTGATAAAAAGCTCCAAAGCTTTGCGCTCTTATACAAAGTCTACTCCTTCCAACAATCTCATTCATATTACTACAATTAAACTTCGTTCCTGAAATATCGGTATGTTTGAACGCGACGTAAAAGGCAAAGGGTAGACAGGACCTGCCACTAATCAGCGCCCGTGCTCGAAGTGTAGGTACTTTACCAACCATCTTTCTTTCTAAATTTGCAATCCGCTTTAATTTAACTCACCTCGTAAATATGAACAAGGAACAGGAAGGCAGTTGGATTAGATTTGATTTTGAGCAAGCTCGCGCTAAACATCTGCTTTTTAAGACAAGGCTACGGTCGATATTATATGGGGCTAGCCTTGATGAAACTCCCGTAGTTTCTCACCTTGAATGTTCGGTTGGAAAATGGATCTATGGTCATGCATTAAGTGCTTATGCTGACATTGCCGAAATGCACGAACTCGAGCAAGTGCATACAACACTTCACACAGTGGCTAAAAAATTGGTGGATTTATATAAAGCTGGTAAGGTAACGGAAGCAAGGATAGGTTTGGACGAAATGGAAGGCATTGCGGATAGATTAGTAAAATTACTTTCGACAGTAGAAGCATTGGTTCTAATAAATAATCCCGCGGAACAAGAAGGTTCACCGGCAAACGCTATAGTCATTAACCTTAAAGAGCTGGAAGAATTGCAACGTCTGAACCAGGATTTGGACCGCCGTATCAAAGAACAATCTAATGACCTTTCGGAGGCCAGGGAACGATTTGAACTGGTGGCCAAAGCAACGCAGGATGCAATTTGGGATTGGAACCTGCTTACTGATGATATGTGGTGGAACGAAGGTTTTAAAGAGCTTTTTGGCTACAGCGAGAAAGAGAAGGGCGCGACTATTGAGGCGTGGACCTCTCGCCTGCATCCCGAGGATCGTGAATGGGTAGTGAAAAGCATACATGCGGTAATTGACGAAGGTGGCACTCAGTGGTTAGCAGAATATCGTTTTGCAAGAAAAGATGGCGGTTACGCAACTGTGCTGGATCGTGGCTACATATTACATGACGAGAACGGTAAGCCCTATAGAATGCTCGGTTCGATGCAAGACATTACGGAGCGTAAAAAGAACGAAGAGTTACTTATTCAAAAAGATAAAAACTTCCGAAATATCATCAATACTGCGCCGGTGGCGATGCTTATTTTCAACGGACCCGATATGATTTTTGATACAGTCAACCGGAGCATGCTCAAACTGATTAACAAGACCGAAGCAGTAATTGGGAAGCCGCTTCTGGAAGTTCTACCGGAAATAAAAAGTCATTCCATTATTACTAATCTAAACACAGTTTACGAGACTGGCGAACCTTACGTAAACGACGAGCGGCGCGTTCCTTTTATAAGTCACGGATTAGTTGAATGGCGTTACTTCAAACTGGCTTTTACCGCTGTTAATGAAAGTGGAAAGATTACAGGAGTAATGGTGGTTGCCACTGAAGTGACCGAGCAGGTAACTGCCCGAATTAAAGTCGAAGAGAGTAACAAAGAATTTAAGTTTGTTACCGATTTTATGCCCCAGATAATTTGGGCAACCAAGCCTGACGGCTATCACGAGTTTTACAATAAGCGATGGTACGATTACACCGGGTTGACCTACGATCAGTCAAAGGATACGGGTTGGAATACAGTGTTGCATCCGGACGATCAGCAAAGGGCCGGGGAAGCATGGAAGCACAGTTTGGAAACCGGCAACCCCTACGAAATTGAATACCGCTTTAAACGTTTTGACGGCAAATATCGCTGGTTCCTTGGACGGGCTTTGCCTTTGAAAGATGAAGCAGGCAAAATCTACAAATGGTATGGTACCTGCACCGATATCGACGACCAAAAGAAGGCTTCAGACCTGCTTGAAGAAAAGGTGAAGGAAAGGACCAGGGACCTCGAGAACCAGAAGAACCTGTTAGATAATATTTTAGAAAATTCGTCCAATGGAATTTCTGTCAGCGAATTAATTAAAGATGAACAGGGTAAAGTGTATGACGCCAGAACTATTCTAGCTAATGCATCTGCAGTAAAGTCGGTGGGTATTCCCAAAGAGGTTTACTTGTCTAAGAGAGCGCTCGAAATGGATCCTAACATCTTTAATTCGCCCTACGGACAGGCTTGTATAGAAACATTGGAATCTGGCAATCCTTCGCTTATTCAATACTACCTGGAAGCCGCCGGTCGATGGCTTGAACTCACCCTTTCTAAGATGGATGACAATCACCTAATTCATATTTTTACTGACGTAACTTCAAATAAGAAGTCCCAGCTTGAACTGGAGCGAACCATCCGGGAACTTAAAAGGTCTAATTCGAATTTGGAAGATTTTGCCTACGCTGCATCGCACGATTTAAAAGAGCCTATAAGAAAAATCAGAACCTTTTCTGACCGCCTTAAAAATAACCTTGCGGGAAGACTTTCAGAAGAGGACCAACACTACTTTCAGCGGATGGAAAAAGCTACTGAAAGAATGCAATTGCTCATCAACGATTTGTTGGAATTCTCTCATGCTTCGACCACAAATACAAGTTTAGAAAACATCGATCTTAATAAAAAAGTACTGCAGGTGTTAGAAGATCTTGAGGTAGCAGTCGCCGAAAAGAACGCGCAGATAATAGCAGAAACTCTCCCAACAATCAAGGGACATAGAAGGCAAATTCAACAAGTATTTCAAAACCTCATTACAAATGCTTTAAAATTTAGCCAACCTGGTGTTCGTCCTGTAATAATCATTACTGCTTCAGTAGTTGGTGAAGCTGAGGCGCACCCTGACCATCCGGAGATAGATGAAAACCGGAAGTACAACCTGATCGAGATCACTGATAACGGGATTGGATTTGACCAGGCGTATGCGGATCAAATCTTTAAAATGTTTCAGAGACTGCACGGTAAAGCGGAGTACGAAGGCACTGGGATTGGCCTCGCTATTGTGAGGAAAGTTGTTGAAAACCACAAAGGCTTTATTAGAGCGGAAAGTCAACCTGGCAAAGGAACAACCTTCAAAATATTTTTCCCTATCGAATAAGTTCGTCATCTTTTCCTCGGATTATCTGAAAACGACAAAAGTCAACTCAAACAATCTTAACTACTAACGACCCTAAAAAAACTGCTATTATACAGACGATAAAACTTAAGGTCGTGTAAAGGGCAAAACCAGTGTAATTCGAGCTTTGCAGCAATTGAAGGTTTTCATAAGCAAAAGCTGAAAAAGTCGTAAACCCGCCGCAAAAACCTGTCACCAGGAACAAGCGTAAAGTAGGAGTGAGCCAATGAAATCTTTCAGACATCCCGTAAACAATTCCAATAATTACGCACCCGATTACGTTGACGGCAAAAGTTCCGTAAGGAAAAGCCATAGAAGAAAATTGCTTCGATACATACAACGAAACCAGGTATCTTACTATGCTTCCGAGCGCACCACCTAGGCCAATTAAAATAAGATTTGTCTTCATACATCCAATGAACTGCAGATGCCCGTGTCTTGCAACCAGCCGTTCTTTTTATTAATCAAATATAAAGGTTTACAAATAGCGCTATCATAGCATAAGGAACTGAATGCCCAATGTTAGCAGGCTCTCTTATATTTGATCGGGCAGACTATAGAATTGCGCTTTTAATATTTTACAAACTTAAATATTGGTTACAGCTGTACTTTTAATCGCATTAGGTTTTCTTGTAGGTACTTTTGGTACGTTGATCGGTGCTGGCGGCGGTTTTATTTTAGCACCTGTTCTGCTGTTCTTGTATCCTTTCTTAAAGCCGGAGGTGGTTACCAGCATTTCTCTTGCTGTCGTATTTCTAAACGCTGCCTCAGGCTCTGTTGCTTATGCAAAACTTAAACGGATCGATTATAAATCTGCCATCATTTTTGCCGTCGCCAGCTTGCCCGGCTCTATTATCGGTGCGCTTGTAACTAGTCATATTCCAAGACATTTGTTCAATCTTATTCTTGGTGCCTTGCTAATTATTGTGGCAATTTACCTGCTGGTGCGCCCCGGGCAAATGCGCGATGGTGAACATAGTGACAACACGCGTTTGGTGCATAGAACAATTATTGACGTTTATAAAGAAAGGTTCAATTATTCTTTCAACCTCGCAGTTGGTATTGCCATCAGTTTTTTAGTTGGTTTTCTCTCAAGCTTATTAGGCATAGGAGGAGGAATTATTCACGTCCCTGTGTTGGCAAGTCTGCTTCATTTCCCCGTGCATATTGCCACGGCTACTTCTCATTTTATATTAGCGATTATGGCCCTGGCGGGAACCATTGTTCATATGATACAAGGCGCTTTCTGGCAAGAATGGTCTAAAGCCGTTTATATCGGTATGGGCGTTATTGTCGGAGCACAAGTGGGAGCAAGGCTGTCGCAAAAAATAAAACCGAAAGGCATTATACGAGCGTTGGCCGTTGTATTGTTTTTAGTGGGAACCAGGCTTCTATTCTTTTGATCTTTTCAGGGTGCTATTTTATTTGTTGCCCTGGCTGTAGTTGTTCACGCATCATTGTTGCGTCGCACTCTTGTACTTTTTCCAATAAATTGCCAAGCGTAGATCTCGGCTACATTTCAACCATCAAGATAGCCGCTTCACTATAGCTTTTTCCTGCAACTTAAAGTGCGTCTATCTCCCAGAAATTTGTTGCAAAATTCGAAGGAAGCAACGTCATCCTGGTCATTATTCAATTGTAAGCTGCTAAATTGCTTTATGATTATTTACGTCCTTCTGGCTACTATTATCCTGCTGCTCATAATCAATCTTATTGTATTGTCTCGTTCAAACAATAACAAAGACACGGGCTTCATCTATAAGCTCGATTCGCTCCAACTGGAAATGCAACGGGTTGAAGGGTCTGTGAAAACAGAAATTGCTTCAAACCGAAAAGAAACTTTTGACAATGCTGCGCTTGCAAGAAGAGAGCTGGCCTCATCACTTATCTCGTTCGAAGAAAAGTTAAGTCATCTTACCAATACGATCGACCATAAGCTTACCGCTTTTAACGAAACCAATACCAATAATGCAAAAGACGCAAGAACGGAAATAAGACAAGCCCTTGACACCTTTAAAAAAGACCTTGCTTTATCGATACAGGAATTCAATGGAATTCAGAAAGAGAACTTTTATGCCCTCTTAAATAAGCAGGGTGAACAAAATACAGACACAGGCAATCGTCTCGACAACATGCGAGAGACACTCGAGAAGAAAATTTTTGAATTGCAGCACGGCAACGAACAAAAGCTCGAGCAGATAAGAATAACGGTAGATGAAAAATTGCAACAGACACTTGAGACTCGTCTTGGCGAATCATTCAAGCTGGTAAGCGACAGGCTCGAAGCTGTACACAAAGGTCTTGGAGACATGCAGCAACTAGCAACCGGTGTAGGCGATCTTAAACGTGTACTTGGCAATGTGAAAACACGGGGACTACTAGGGGAATATCAACTCGAGAATTTACTCGAACAAACCCTTACGCCTGATCAATATGCGAAAAATGTAAAAACAAAAGAAGGTAGCAATGCCCTCGTTGAATTTGCTGTAAAGCTGCCCGGCAACAAAGACAAGGTGCTGTGGCTCCCGATTGATTCTAAATTTCCTAAAGAGGACTTTGAGTGGTTGATGCAGGCTTACGAATTGGGTGACCTGGTACAGATCGAAGAAAGTCGTAAGGCATTTGTAAAAGGTATTAAAAAGTGCGCAAGTGATATCTGTGGTCGCTATATTGATCCTCCCAACACCACCGACTTTGCTATTCTGTTTTTGCCATTTGAAAGTTTATATGCCGAGGTGTTGCGAACTCCTGGCCTGTTTGAAAGCATCCGGACGGAATGTAAAATAAACATTGCCGGCCCGACCACTTTATCTGCCTTCCTAAGTAGTTTGCAGATGGGTTTCCGCACGTTAGCCATAGAACGGCGCAGCGGCGAGGTTTGGCAATTGTTGAGCGCTGTTAAAACTGAGTTTGGCAACTTTAGCGGGTTATTGGAAAAAGCACAAAAAAACATTCAAACCGGGTTGGACCAACTTGAAAACGTTGCGGGCGTAAGAACAAGAGCCATACAAAAACGTTTGAAAGGAGTGGACACACTAACCGATGAACAACTGAAAAGCATTTTACCTGAATTGACAAATGGAGAACTGTTATTAGATGAAGAAGAGTAGCAAACCGGTTGCTGTCTTCATATTTTTTAGAATTCTTTAGACCAGCTTTTTAATAAACCTGATTTCCCAAATTTTAATTTCTGTCTTAAAATTGTTGAAACCTACGATATGATAAAAATTGCACTCTTACATTTTTTCTTGTTAGCAAGTACAGTTATCTCCGCCCAGGCGCACAAACCAGTCCCGGTTATTTTCGATACTGATATGGGACCGGACTATGACGATGCAGGTGCCATTACCTTATTGCACGCATTTGCGGATGAAGGGAAGGCGAATATTCTAGCAACAGTTGCCAGCACAAAATTCGAAGGAGTGGCAGCTGTGCTTAATGTCTTCAATACCTATTTTAAACAGCCAGGGCTGCCGATTGGCGTTCCAAAAGGGGAGGCGTTGACAAAAAGAGATTTTCAACATTGGACCGATACGCTGATTAAAAACTATCCGCATGCAATAAAAAATAACAGCGAGGTTCCTGATGCAGTGGAAATTTACAGGAAGGTGCTGGCAAAGCAACCCGATAAAAGCGTTACAATCATTACGGTAGGCTTTTTAACAAACCTGGCTAATTTGCTAAAATCCAAGCCTGATAAATATTCCCCTTTAACCGGAGTGCAGTTGGTAAATCGGAAAGTAAAATCTTTGGTTAGTATGGCTGGCCGATTTCCTTCGGGCAGTGAGTTTAATATTGACCAGGATGCAGCTTCAGGAAAATACGTTTTTGAAAATTGGAGTACGCCCATCATTTTCAGCGGCTGGGAAATAGGCCAGAAAATAAAAACCGGGCTGCCGCTGATAAATAACAATACTATAAAAAACAGTCCTGTAAAAGATGTATTTCGCATCAGTATTCCGCTTGATCCCCAGGACAAAGCAGGAAGAATGAGTTGGGATGAGACAGCAGTACTCGTAGCAATAGCTGGCTACAAACCCTACTATAAGCTGGTCTCGGGAACTATTGAAGTAACGGAAAAGGGCGCCAATACATGGAACAATAAGGGCGGAAGTCATTTTTACCTTGTAGAAGACAGACCACCTTTGGAGGTGCAGGACTTGATAAATAAGATGATGATGCATCAGCCGAAGAAATAAAGCGGGAAGGTCAGTTCCATATAGTTCTTATGTACAAGTGTGCGACGCAACGAGGCTAAATTGAAAGATAAAAGCTTGAACAAGAAAGTCTTAAAACGATAAACATTTGCAGCGAAATAATTTTTTTTCAACTACCTCACGCAGCTTATACTTGCAGCCATAAATGCAACTGGTAACTCTAATCAAAAGCAGGTACAGGTAGTAAAGGCATGATATTTATTGTCTAGCAATGAGGTGAAGGAATGGATGAATATTTTATTTAAAAGTAAATATGGCACAACTTAATAAGTCACTTTCCAAAACTCCCACCGGGATAGTTGGACTGGATGAAATAACAGGCGGTGGGCTGCCTACAGGCCGGCCTACTTTGATTTGTGGTGCTGCTGGCTGTGGAAAAACATTGTTTTCATTGGAGTTTATCGTGAAGGGCGCACTTGATTATGATGAACCGGGAGTCTTTATGGCTTTTGAAGAAAAAGCGGAAGAACTGGCTATAAATGTTGCTTCACTAGGTTTCGATCTTGAAGCACTTCAAAAAGACAAAAAGATTAAGGTAGATTATGTGCACATTGAACGGAGTGAGATAGAAGAAACCGGGGAATATGACCTTGACGGCCTGTTTATAAGATTAGGATATGCTATCGATAGTGTGAAAGCTAAAAGGGTGGTATTAGATACAATAGAGAATCTTTTTTCAGGTTTAGCTAATGAAGCAATTTTGCGGGCCGAGCTTCGTCGACTGTTTCACTGGCTGAAAGAAAAGGGAGTAACTGCTATCATAACCGGTGAAAAAGGTGAAGGGTTTCTTACCCGGCAAGGCCTCGAAGAGTACGTATCAGATTGCGTGATACTATTAGACCACCGGGTTATTAACCAGATTTCTACAAGAATTTTAAGAATTATAAAATACAGGGGCTCTGTTCATGGAACAAATGAATATCCGTTTTTAATTGACGAAGAAGGCATTTCTGTATTGCCAATAACTGCTCTTAAGCTTCAGCACCCGGTCTCTTCCGAACGGGTTTCATCGGGTGTCCCATCACTTGATCAAATGCTGGAAGGAAAAGGTTTTTTCAGGGGAAGCAGTATTCTTGTTTCAGGCACTGCCGGAACAGGAAAGACTAGTATAGCAGCCTACTTCGCCAGCGAAACTTGTAAGCGTAAAGAGCGATGCATCTACTTTGCCTTTGAAGAATCGCCTCAGCAGATTATCAGGAACATGCGTTCCATCGGCATAGATCTTCAACAACACATCGATAACGGATACCTTGCTTTTAATGCCTCAAGACCGACATTGAATGGTCTCGAGATGCACCTTTTAACCATACACAAAGCGGTCAGGCAATTTAAACCATCCTCAATCATTCTTGATCCGATAACCAACTTGATTACCATTGGTTCGGTAAGCGAAGTGAAAGGCATGTTGATAAGGCTGATCGATTTTTTACAGGCAGAACAGATTACAGTCATGTTTACTGCATTAACGTTAAATACAGTTGTGAACGAACAGACGGATGAAGGGGTTTCCTCATTAGTAGATGCCTGGTTACTTGTTCGGGACATTGAAAACAATGGTGAAAGAAATCGCGGAATGTATATAATGAAGTCGAGAGGAATGAGGCATTCGAACCAGGTACGCGAATTCGTGATATCTGATGAAGGGCTTAGCCTGGTGGATGTGTACCTGGGACCTGAAGGAGTTTTAACAGGCTCTGCAAGGGAGGCTCAACAATTGATGGAGGAAACGGGGATTGTTTTAAGAACACATGCAGTAACAAGAAAAGACAGGGAAATAGAAAGAAAGCGAAACGTGTTGCAGTCCAAGATAGAAAGTTTAAGAGCAGAGTTTGAGTCAGTATCCGATGAACTAAATAAAAGCTACGTGGAGGAGGAATTGCGCAAAGAGGTGATGCATAAGAACCGAGAAGAATTAATTAAAAAAAGACACAATGGAAACAGCAACGAGCCCGGGGGAGACGAACCCCGAGATACTAAATGAAGATAAATACGAACTAAGGTTATATGTGGCCGGTAAAACAACAAAATCTGTCGCAGCTATTAACAACCTCAACAAATTATGTGAAGAGCATTTGAAAGGTAAATACGTGATCGAGGTCATAGATTTATTGGTGCAACCTCAGCTGGCAGAGGGTGACCAAATTTTTGCTATTCCAACATTAGTAAAAAAAGTTCCTGAACCGATACGCAAAATCATAGGCGACCTATCGAATGAAGAAAAGGTTTTGGTTGGTTTGAACATCCGTCCTGCAAAACAATAGTATGACCAACGAAGAACCGGGTGAGGTGGAAAAAAATGGCCAGGAAGAAGTGGAATTCGTTCTCCGTTTATATGTTATCGGAGCGTCTTCAAATTCTGTAAGGGCCATAACTAATTTAAAAGATATTTGTGAAACCTACATTAAAGGAAGATATTCTTTGGATATTATCGACGTGTATCAACAAAAAGAAATAGCTGAAGCACAACAGCTCATTGCATTACCTCTTCTAATTAAAACATTCCCTTTGCCCGAGAGAAGACTTATTGGCGACATGTCTGACAAAGACAGGGTTCTTCGTGGTTTAGGAATCATTGTCTAGTTGCAGATGAAAGCAAAAACTTACGAGGAACTTTTGGATGAAGTCACGCATCTGCGTCATCAGCTGGATGAAGCCAACGATACTATTGAGGCAATAAGAACTGGCCAGGTAGACGCGCTTGTAGTACTTGGAGAAAAAGGGCATGAATTGTACACGCTAAAAACAGCTGACCAAACCTACCGTCTCTTCATCGAGAAAATGATTGAGGGCGCTGTTACTTTAAATCGCCAGGGAATTATTGTTTACAGCAATTCTCAGTTTGCACGAATGGTCAATCTCCCATTATCGAAAGTTCTTGGTTTGCCTTTTTCTAACTTTATTGCGCCGCCTTTTATTAACCAGTTTTTTGATCTTTTCGAGAAAGGGTGGAAGGAGGATTGTAAAGGTGAAATCTCCCTGGTAAACCAGGACAAGCACATAGAATTTCAGCTTTCGTTTACTACGCTGGAATTGGATGAAGGTGTTTCTCTCAGTATTATCCTAACCGATCTGACACAGCAAAAAGAAACGCAGAGGCAGTTGAAGCAAAACAACCTGCAACTCGAGGAAATTAATCGCGCGCTTGAAATAAGTAACCACGATCTTCAGCAGTTTGCTTCTGTAGCTTCCCACGATTTGCAGGAGCCGCTTCGCAAAATTCAAATCTACTCTAACCTATTGAAGGAGAAATTTGCTTCACAGTTTTCAACTTCTGCAGGCACTTATTTGCAAAAGATAATTAATTCATCAGAAAGGATGAGAGTGCTGATACAAGATATTCTCTCATTCTCGCGCTTGTCTGATAAAGACAATAAGTTTGAACTTACGGACCTCCAGGCACTGATTAAAGAGTTGTTGAAGGATTTTGAAATAGTCATTGAAGAAAAGAAAGCCACCATAACAGTCGAAGAACTGCCGATGATAGAAGTGAATCCCGGTCAGATTAGGCAAGTATTTCAAAACGTAATCAGCAATGCGTTGAAGTTTTCAAGGTTAGGAGTAAATCCCGTAATTACTATTTCAGGAGCACGAATTTGCGATAATCTTTATGATAGTGAACCTGATACAAAAGGTGCATATGCCTGCATACATGTAAAAGACAATGGGATAGGCTTCGATGAAAAATACATGTCGAATGTGTTTACCCTTTTTAAACGGCTACACACCAAAGATGAATATGAAGGCACTGGCATCGGCCTGGCAATTACTAAGAGAATTATCGAAAAACACAACGGTAGCATCATTGCAAAAAGCACTGAGGGCATAGGTTCAGACTTTGTTATAGTCTTACCTGTTAAACAACAACGTGTGTTATAAGACTCCGATTACTGCACTATTCTGTAGTTTTGAGACTTGTTAGTTTAAAGCATTTAAGGTCGGTTTTCTGAATTTCGCAGATATGCCGGCTAAAGATACCAATGCTCCTTTTTCGTTAATGAGACGTACACAAGGTCTCCCTTTAAAAAATTACATTCAGGTGCCGTTACGATGATTGAGGCGTCTTCAACTCTAACTTCTACCTGGCAATACCCACCAAGGAAATTAATTTTTTCAACCTCTGCAATCATTGGCTGCTCTTCGTTTTGTACCAATCTATAATCTTCGGGACGTGTAAAAATATTTTGTCCATTTGTATTTAATACGCCCAAGCGGGTAGCAACTGCACTACTGATTATGTTATAATCTCCAAAGAGACTGGCAACATACTCGTTCCTTGGCCTTCTGTAAATTTCTTCCGGCGTTCCTGCCTGAATGATTTTGCCATCCTGCATGACCATGATAAGGTCTGCCCAGGACAAGGTATCAAGTGGGTCATGCGATATTAGTATGCATGTTATTTGCAGCTTTTTTCCAATATCGTTAATAACTGATTTTAAAATTTTTTTATGGGACATGTCCAGGTTGGAGTAGGGCTCGTCGAGCAATAGTAATGTGGGGGATGTTATCAGCAGTCTTGCTGTAGCGATACGCTGTTTTTCACCTCCTGATAGCTGGTCGGTTCTTCGTTGTAACACGTGTTCGACCTGGCAAATTTTATAAATTGTTTCAGCTTCTATTGGCGAGATTTTGTTAGCCATTTCTAACAACTCTTCGACTCTGTAATTATTGCGTAATTCAAAATGTTGCGATAAAAAGGCAATACCTGGATGTCCCGGTATTAGTTTTTCTTCGGGGCCTAAAATCTTTTGGCCGTCAAATATCACAGAGCCTGTATCGGGTTGAGCCAAACCGGCAATTATTTTTAGCAGCGTGCTTTTTCCTGACCCGGTCTCTCCTGCAATTGCAATTTTCTGACCTCTTTGCTGTGAAAAATTTATATCCTTTAATTCAAAATCACTTCCCGACCGCTTACTTATTCCTGATACAGTTAGTAGACTCATGTGCGTTTTATCTGTTCGATCAAATGTAAAAGGTTTTATAGTTGCACGTGCAAATAGAGCCGCGGTTACTGCTGAGTATGGGGAAAAAAGTAAAAGAGTGCGACGCAAGTAAAGATCAACAGTAGTACGATGTTTGGCTGGGAATAAAAGAAATCCAACGACTAGCGCGATTAGTTAAAATCTTTATCACATCCGCATTATATCTAAAATTAGATTTTACTTTACCAGCAAATCAACCTGAGATTTTCAAATTATTATACATGAAACAACTTAAGACTTCTACACTGTTCTGCGTTTTGTTTATTGCTTTATTCGCTCAGAAAACAATTGCACAAAATCCTGAAAACTGGACAAGCAAACAACTAATACAGCCGGCCGACTTAGCTGAAAAGATTACAGCCAATAGAGACTTGCCTGTCATATTTAGCGTTGGCCCGGGAGCACCTATTCCTCATTCAATTGATATAGGAATGGGCAAGGAAAAAGAAAATATGGATAAGCTTAAGAAGGAGCTAAGCGGTTTGCCAAAAGAAACTAAAGTTGTTGTGTATTGCGGCTGCTGCCCGTTTGAACATTGCCCTAACGTAAGGCCGGCTATCGATGCTCTTAAAGAAATGAAGTTTACGAACTTCCAACTATTAAACCTGCCCCACAACATTAAAACGGATTGGATAGACAAGGGATATCCTACTGCGAAGGGGTAAAGATTTCCTACTTTGAAAGCAACCCTACAGTTCTGTAGCCACTGCTACTTTAAATCTTTTTCTAATAAAAAAACCAGTCGAAGAAATCCTTCACTGGTTTATATATTTTGTTATTTAGAAAATAGGCAGGAAGAATCAATCAAACCTGCTGGAGTTTACAACGTTGTACTTATACGTCGTCTTTTGCCGCCTCATCTTCGAACCGTGCACTTTCACCTTCATCTAAATCATCTATCGGACTTGCTGTGGGAGTTAGATCGGGATCTTGCTCTATATCTTTATCTGCCTGTTCATGTGCAGCAATAACCGCGTCATCTTTAGGAGTGGGTTGAGGGTTATTTCTAACTTTGGGAGTTTCATTATCTAGTGGCATATGCTGTGTTTTTAATGTATACCAGGTACGATTAAATTTTTATGCCAGTGATAGAATTGGCTATAGAAGAGCGCTGCTTTTAATAATTCTTCCGCCTTTATTAATAATACCTTCTTTGGCTTTTGTGAAAGCGCCGTCGTTTATAGCCCGTACAGCATCTTCAATTATATAAGTCGTAAAACCTTCTTCTACTGCATCCTTAGCAGTGTAATAAACGCAGTAATCCGCGGCTAGTCCAGCCACATAAACTTCTGTAACATTCTTGCCTTCCAGATAGGCTGCGAGTGCAGTAGACTTGAGATGACCATTGTCATAAAATCCACTATAACTATCGATTTCGCTATCTGTTCCTTTTCTAAAAATTGCTTCAATTTTGTTTATTGCTAAGTCTTTTGAAAACTCAGCTCCACTTGTTCCTTGTACGCAATGTATTGGCCAAAGCACCTGGCTTAATCCATTTAAATTGATTGTTTCAAAAACTTCTTTTCCCGGATGATTTGCTGCAAAACTCTTATGATTTTCGGGATGCCAATCTTGTGTTGCCACCACTAATTCGAAGTGAGGCTGCAAGGCATTAACGACAGGAATAACTTCATCACCGTATGGAACAGCCAACGTCCCACCGGGAATAAAATCGTTCTGTATGTCGATAAGAAGTAGAGCTTTCATAGGTATTAAAGAATTGCTGGCTCTTAAAGCACGGAAATTATTTTTTGCTTGCTGCCTTTTTTGCCGGTGCAGCTTTAGCTGCTGCCTGCTTGCTTGCTGCTTTACCGTTTGAAGCTTTTAATGCTGCTTTTTTAATATTTCCTGTAGCTGCTTTTTTGGGTTCAACCTTCTTTTTAGCTGCGGCCTTTTTTAATGTATTATCGGCTCTTCCTCCTCCGGCTTTTTTTCTAGGGGACCCACCGGCTTCATCTGTACTTTCTGCATCTTCGTTTATGCCCGAGTAAGCAAGCTTAGTAAGCAGATCGTCCGCTACATATTCTTCATCCAGTGTTTGACGAAGCAACTTTTCAGCTTCTGTTAAGCCCAGTTGCATGGCGTAAGCTCTTGCAGTGCCATAACCGCAGATTTCATAATGCTCTATTTTTTGAGCGCATGCAATCACGGCTGCATCTTTCACATCAACGTCCATGTCAGCACCCATTATTTTTTCTCCTTCGCTGATAATTCCTTCCATTCCCTTACACTTTTCTCCGCCTGTAATCGCTCCAAACAAGCCTGACAAAAATCCTTTATTTTCTTCGTCGGACTCGCCACTAACTATTTTCTGCACTTCATCCAGCCGGGTTCTTTGTTTTTCGGTCACCGATAAATGTTGCTCCAGTGCTTTTTTTAAGTCACTGTTTTGGGCCTTTTCAATCATACCTGGCATTGCTTCAATTATCTGGTCTTCTACCGACATCAGATCTCGCACTTCATGTGCTAATAAAGCTTTTAAATCGTTCATTTTTTCCATGGCAATTTTTTTGTTTATTATAGAAAAAATTATACCTGCTAAAAAACATCTTGCGTTATAAATGAAGGTAAAAAGGAAGCGCTAAACAATTAATTAGCAGAGTTTTTATAAGTTGTTAAGAAGAGACTCTTTTGTTTCAAGCATTTGTTCTTTGTTTCATCATCGTTGCGACGCAGTACGTTCAACGGCAAGTATTAAAGCAGCTTTTTCCAATGCGTGGTAAAATGTTTGCCTTATTCGTAGCAGAATTCGTGTAATTATTTAAATTGGTTTTAATTGCTTTTTTTCATTCAAACCTGTAGGTTCAAAAGTTTCAAATAACATGGTTGACTTTACTTGTACTATCAAAAAGTTCGGACAACAGGGTGAAAAAACCGGTTGGACTTATATTGAAGTGCCTGAAGCAATCGCGTCGGAATTGCTTCCGGGGAACAAGAAATCGTTCAGGGTAAAAGGTTTCCTTGACAATTACAGTTTTGCGAGTTTTGCACTTATTCCTATTGGTGGCGGTGATTTTATTCTTCCAATAAACGGATCCGTTAGAAAAATTCTCGGCAAAGGAAAAGGTGCTACGCTACAGGTAAAAATGGAAGTAGATACGACACCGGTAACACTTTCACCCGAGCTAATACAGTGCTTGTCAGATGAGCCATCTGCGCTCGCCTATTTCAACAAGCTTCCGGGCTCGCATCAAAAATATTATAGCCGTTGGGTTGAAAGCGCAAAGACAGTTGAAACCAAAGCAAAGAGGATCGCGCAAACAGTTACAGCTTGCGCACGAGGACAGCACTACGGCGAAATGATGAGGTCGTTAAAAGAAGAAAAGAACAAGTTGGGCAAATAGCGTTAAGCGGAGTGCCGTCCGACCTGTTACATTAGCTACTCGCGATGATCGCTATAATAATTTCTTTCTATTGAGTTCGCTAAAGCTTCTTTTTGCGATTCAGTTAGTTGCGTGGCAGACACGGCTTCAACAGCTTCTTTCAACTGTTCTGAAGTTCGAATTCCTACAACCGCTGAAGTAACGGCCGGGTTGCTCAATACAAACTGTATGGCGGTTTGAGCAGCACTTCGATTACTTGTTGACAATTGTTGTATGGCTATAGCAGCCTTTTGCACTTCGTCTTCATTGTAGTTAAGGTAGCCTTTTGCCGGCTTGTTGACGAGAAGACCACTTGCAACACTGCCTCTCACTAACACACTGATATTGTGCTCCTCCAGCAACGGCAGGCAAGTTTCTTCAGGCCTTCGGTCCAACAAACTATACTGCATCATAACACTCACAATATTTGAGAGGCTTACATATTTGCTAATCACATTTGGCCTGATAGAAGAGATCCCATAATAGCGGATCTTGCCCTGTTGCTGTAGAGTTTCAAAAGCATCTATCGTTTCCTCTATAGGATCATTGATGGTGCCGCCGTGCAACTGGTATAAGTCTATATAGTCGGTTTGTAAGCGCTGCAAGCTTTGGTCGACGCAAGTAAGTATGTAATCTTTTCGCGGGTTCCAGTCCCAACCGCTACCATCTTTTCTCCATTGGTTGCCAACTTTTGTTGCTATGATTACTTGTTGGCGTTTTTGTTGCAACGCCTTTCCCACAGAAATTTCCTTCATGCCTTTGTCATACAAATCAGCGGTATCAAAAAAGTTGATACCCAATTCAACAGCCTCATGTATTATTCTTTCGTTTTCCTTTTGGTCTGCTTTTAAGGACATGCATCCAAACCCAATAGTACTTATCCTAAGATCAGACTTCCCCAATTGTTTATATTTCATTTGGTAGCTTTAAAGGTTTTTCTGCTAAATTTCTGGCAGTGCAAAAATCAAATAATTATCGGAATAAGAATAAGTAGGGGAAAAACAATTAAACCGTAACCTCTCAAGAAATACATAAACCCGCTTTTATGTTTGGAGAAAAAACAGGGCACAAAAAAGACCATTGAAGAAGCTATTGTGGTAGCGGAGAATTAGGGATTTTTATCCTTTCTGTAATCGGTTGACAATTAAGTCCTTTTCTCTTATCGATTATAAAAGTGCAGCAATAGGACAATGTTCAAAATCTCTATAAAACGCAGATTCTTAAAGAGCTTGTTGCAGAATTATGTTATAATAAGTTTTTGAACTTTAACCAAGTGTCACGGTGGCACCGTAAGCAGAGCGGAGCAATTTTGTAAACGGTGTTACCGTTATGATAGTGAACAAGATTAACTATCAATTGAACCGAACCGATTAATGACCAAAACACTCACACTTCTAGTAGCACTAATTACAACACTGAATATCTTCGGGCAGAACTTCGAAGGCAAAATTGTTTACCAAAACTCTTTCAAAAGCAAGCTGGCGAATGTTACGGACCAGCAGTGGAACACCATGTTAGGCACGCAGCAACAGTATTTCATTAAAGACGGGAATTACAAGTCCATCACAAACGGAACGTTAAGCCTGTGGCAACTTTACATAAATGAGGATAATAAGCTCTACAACAAATTGTCTACTTCGGAAGCAGTACTTTGGAATGACGGAGCGGTTAATAGCGACGAGGTTTTGAAAGCGGAGCTGCACCAGGGTGTCACGGAGATATTAGGATACAAGTGTGATGAGCTAGTTCTTACCTGCAAAAGTGGAACGCAGACCTACTACTTCACTTCAAAGCTCGGTGTTAACAGAGGCCTTTACGAAAAGCATAAGTACGGTAACTGGGCCGAATACACATCAAGGGCAAAAGGCTTACCATTGAGAGCCGTTGTAGATAACGGACAGTTTACGATGGAAAGCTTAGCAGTCGAGGTTAAGCCAATGGTGCTTGAAAAGTCAGTGTTCACATTGCCCGCCAATACTAAAACACAAAAAAGTCCTTATTAAGTATGTGAGCGGGTGCCAACGTGACACCACCTCTTTTCCAGAAAATCTTCCCTGCCATCTTCTATTTCATTTAAACAAACTATGCTTAAAAACACCCTTTATGTCCTCGCTACGGCGCTTATTATTTCAACCAGCTGTCAGTCCAAATCTTCTGCTCAAGCCTCGAGGTCAGCTTCTAACTTAGAAGTAGAAGCAAGGTTTATAGACTCACTGGAAAAGGCTGCGCAAGATATAACCCAGACATTTCCTGGCGAGATTGTCGGTTCAATCGAATTTAAAGTAAAGGCCACAGGCGAGGATCTCAAGAGGTTCCCAGAAGGCTTCGTTCCCTGGGTCAACTTAGAGCATCCAGAGAAGCAGTTGCCGAACTTGGTGAACGGTGACAACGTTGTTTTACCCTACCAGCATGTGTCTCTAATAATTGATTACCCTTTAAGCCATCCTGATACATCTCAGCTTACGGGCACCGTCGCTGGTTTTACTAGCAAGATGTTGATCCAGAAGATTAGTGAACGGTATCACAAGATTTATCAAGAGGAGGAAGTTGCAGCCAAAACCAAAACAGTTCCGGAGGAAAAACGAACGGGCATAATAAACCGTAACCTGACAGATGGACCATATGGAATTTGCTGCCATGATCTCGGTGATCTTGACCTCAGCAGCGTTGAGGTTTATAGAACGCCAGAAGGTAAAATAGTAATTATGTTAGGGGTGGAGTCGTAACCAACCATAGACCACTTAAAATTGCTTGATCAATTTTTCGAAAATGACGATTTCAAAGTGGACGGTATACTTTTTTGTTCTGCTTCTGCTAACATCCCCGTTTGTAATCTATCGGGCTATTTGGTTATCCAACTCGCAAAGAACGGTTGCAGTGGTGTTTGACGTTAAAGAGACAACGTTGGTTCGTCCCAGACAGACTTATCCAATATTTCAATATACCTCTTCAAATTTTCTGATCACTTCTCCAGGCAATTATAATCTTCCTTATGCCGTAGGAGACTCAGTGCCTATTAGGTATTATCCTTCTGACCCCACCAACTTTCTGCTAGATACAACTTGGGATTGTTGGAAGGACCTCCTTTATTATTTTAGCTTACCCTTAATTTTTTCCACAATGGTTTTTCTCGCAAAGGACACCTTGCCGCGAAAAATTAGACTATGGTAGACCTACTGGCACTTAGCCTCAAAAAACTAATTTAGGACGTACACCGCTTATTTAATAAAGCATATGTCCTGTTTTTGGCAGTTACATGTAGTGGATATACTCCTTTACTTATCACTGATGTAGCTGTATAGATTGTGTCAATAATCCGCCTGTATGTTAATCGATCAGCAAAGAAAAAACTAGTTTATCCAGTGAAATAGCAAGGGCTTCGAACGACAATGGAAAGTAAGAAACTTATACAAGCTTCTTTATAGCTAATTCAGATTAAGTCCTATGCCGGTATAAAAGCTTCTACCGATAGATGAAATAATTCCTGGACCCGGGTACTCATCTGTTCTTTGTGTAAAATATCTTTTATCTGCAATGTTATTTACGCCTGCTTTCAACTTTAATTTTCTCCACGTGAAAGTAGATGACAAATCAACGACCGTATACCCGGGAATTTTTCCAACAATTGGATTACTACTTCTAATGGTGTTGGCTGCATCTGCAAATGCACTGGATTGATTGGAAAGCTGAATTGATGCCGATAACCATTTTTTCGAGTAGCTTAACCCAATACGGTTAATAACTTCCGGTGCATACTCTACTTTGTTTCCTTTGAACTCTCCTTTCGTGTAATGTGCATCAGTATAAGCAAACGAATTGTAAACACTAATGTCACCAAGCAATTTATTTATCTTCAAGCCTCTGGTTATATTGACCTCGATATAACTTTCAATTCCCTTATGTATGCTTTTTGCAATGTTAGTGCGAAAAGTGTAAGGCACACCGCTTTCGTCCGTTTTTAATAACAATCCAACCCGATCGTTATATGCCAGATAGAACAGGCCGATATCGTAATTCAAAAAACTCTTCACCGTTCCCCTGATACCAATGTCGGTGTTGAACCCTTTCGGATCTCTGATAGCTGGGTCTACAACTGATGCAGAGGCAAGAGGTACTAATTGGGCATAATCAATTGGACGGTAAGCCTGGGATGTATTGGCATAAATGTTAGACGATCCCGCAATTTTATACTGCAATCCAAGTCCAAACAATAAAAATTGTCGCCCTTTTTCTTCTTCGGTTTCTATCTCTACACCGCCCACTTCATATTCTGATTCTACTTCAGATCCCAACATTTCAAACCTTACTCCGGGAGTAATCGAAAATTTGTCGTTAAGGTGAATGCAATCCTCAAAGAAGGGTGCAAAGTTGACTGTAGAAAAATTAAACTTTTCTTCAAATTCGCTCTGAGGAGTGAGATCGAAATCGGCTTTATTCGTACCGAGAGCTTCTTCTTTTCTCTGAAAATTTGCAATATTAAAGCGTAGACCCGCAGCTATTGTATGTTTAATCTTTCCTTCATTACGCTGGTGCATAAACCGCAATTCGGTTGCAGAGCTTTTCATTATTTCGCGGTCAACTTCCCTATTGCCATACCCGCCGGTAACAGGATCAATAGCATCAATTTCAGGAGGTATTTTGGCAAACCAGACGAGGCTTCTCTCGCCCGACAACAACGTTGACTTAATTTGAAAAAAAATGTTTTCATTGAAGTGATAATCTGCTGAAGCTGCTACTACATTCCACGGGCTTTTTACCCAATTGCGACTGCGAAATGAGGCGCGGCTATCCTGTTCAAACTGCTCATCAGTTAAACCGCCGGGCATTTTTATTTTGTTTCTTAGTAAAGAGTATTCGAGCGACAATTTTAATTTTTCCGTTGCCCGGTAGCTAATTTTGCCAAAGCCCGTTAATTGCTTTTGAAGAGAATTAGGCCGCCAACCATCTAAATTTCTATAGTTTAAAAATCCGAAATAATTGACGTTTTTAATCGTTCCGCCGAAGGAATGATAAGTGTTGAATAGACCGTTGCTGCCAACAGTTTGCATTGTGCCATAATCAAACTGCTTATCATTTTTTCCTTCTTTTAGCACATAATTTACCATTCCACCCATTTGTGCTCCAAATTGTAAAGAAGATGCTCCTTTTATCAACTCAATTCTTTCAACTGCTTCCATTGAAGGCAGGTAATAAGTTTCGTTATAGCCATAAATGTCTGCAGCGATGTTATAGCCGTTTTGTCTTACGTTCATCTCCAGCGACTGGGCAGGATTTAGCCCCCGTATTCCAATTCCGTTCGATACAAATCCGCCTGTTTCACTCTCAACTATATTTAAACCGGGTATTCTTCCTAATATTTGCCGTGTATTGTTAATAGCCTTGTTGCCATCTACACTGTCTATGACAATCACCTCAGTTCTTTTTCCTGCATAAATAAAGGGACGCTGTATTTCCTTTAAATGCCCTATTCCATTCATGCTTATATAAGTAACTATAACAACTTTATCGAGTTCCTTTGCCTGAGAAGAATCCATTTTTTGTGCATATAGGGAATAAGAGCACAGAAAAATTAAGCACAAGAGAATAAAACTGGTATGAGTAAAATTTTTCATTGAAAATCGAGATTTAAGTGAGTGAAAGCCACTGAGCAAGATTAGTAAAATTTTTTTAGACAAGTATAGAGTCTCAGTGAGAGAGATGTCTTCCTTTTGTTTTCATCATTCCTAATAGCAAGCACAAACGAATAGCATCGATACATTAAAAATGCAAGGGCTTTTAAAATTAAGAGTTACCCTTTAAAACGCATGTTCAAATTTGCTTATGTTGATCATATTTTTTTGAGTTTTCAAACGAAGCGGGTAGAGTGCTATGCAAGAAGGAAGCCCAGCGGCTTGAGCAATAATGTAAGAAGTAAGCGCTTTGTGCTTTTATAAGAAATCTAGTTTGAATGTTTATGTTATGTTTTTCTTTTTTCTTGATAAAAAAAGAAACAAAAAAATCAAGAGTGCATAGAAAAGGCTAAAAATTAGTCGAACAGGCTAAAATGAAATAAGTCGCAACTGGAGAACAAGTTCCGGCGTTTGGAGGACTTACAGGCCAAGGATGAAACCAAGCTTTAGTAACATCTATTTCATTTCTTAACGCCTGTTCGCCTAATTTTCTTAACGCCTTTTCTATGAGGTCGTCGCGGGAAAAGGAGACATTAAAGTTTATTAGATTTTTTGTTCCCTACCAACAACAGTTCTTACATAAGAGACATCGGCCGGTGCTTTTTAAAGGAATATTCTTCGACCGTATCAAACCTACTTTTTTCATTTCAATAAATACTGTATCTAATTCTGATCATTAAAGGCAAAATAATTTTTGGAGTACTATTTAAAAATATAAGATCAATTAAAAGTTACAAAAGCGAAGTTTGAAGGGATTACTACAACTTTTCTTTGCGCTCCAAAAAACAGGTGGTTTTTGGCACTCTACTAACTTATATTATTACCGCACCAGAATGTCTCTTTGTTTAAGTTTTAATTGTTGGGTTCCTTAAGCTCGACCTGCTACGGAAGCAGCCTTTCAAATCGGACAAGCAATCATGCTTTTTATTTGTTTCTACAATTAGGGAGTAGAAGAATAAACACCTTTAGCCTTAGAGAAGGCCAGTTTGTTGTAAATTTTATCTTGTGACTGAACTAATTCTCCGTCATTCATAACCCTGACATTCTGTAGGTTCTGATTTAACACGACCGCCTTTAAACTGTCGTTTAACTGTATGTCTATTAATTCCTTGATTTCGGTTTTCAGATCTTCGTTATATAGCGGAAAGCAAACTTCGATTCGCTTATAGATGTTACGGTTCATCCAATCTGATGAACCAAGAAATACTTCATCACTACCATTGTTGTGAAAAATGAAAATTCGTCCATGTTCTAGGTAACGGTCCACAATCCTTCGTACTGTAATATTTTGGCTCATGCCTGGAACACCTGGAACCAAACAGCAAATACCACGTACGAGTAATTGAATCTTTACATCCGCATTTGAAGCATCATACAGCTTACAAATTAATTCTCTTTCCTCAATGTTATTAACCTTGATAATAACGCGTGCAGGCAGGCCTTGATGCGCATTTCTGATCTCCCGATCAAGTAACTCTAAAAATTTTTCTTGCAAATTGTGTTTACCAACCAGTAAATTTTCAAATTGATATTTTTCTTTTGTCTTTTCTTTTTCTTTAAACAATTGAAAAACTTTCTCCACTTCTTTCAGCATTTCAGTATTGCTAGTTAGTAAAATATGATCTGTGTAAAAACGAGCAGTACTTTCATTTAAGTTGCCTGTTGCAAGTAAACCGGCGTACTCAATCCTTGGCCCAATCTTTCTTTTGACTAACGCAAGCTTTGCATGAACTTTCAAGTCAATTGATGTAAAAAGAACTTCCACACCGGCTTTTTTAAGTTTTTTAGCCCATTTAAGGTTGTTCGCCTCATCAAAACGGGCCTTTAGTTCAATCAATACCGTTACTTTTTTTCCGTTATGTGCAGCAGATAAAAGAGCATTAACAATTCTCGATTCGTTTGCAACACGGTACATGGTGAGGTATATGTGTTCAACATCAGTTCTTATCGCAGCTTCATTAAAGAACCGAAGCACGGTGTCATACGATTGGTAAGGCACATGCAACAATATATCACGTTTGCTTATTTCTTCCAATATCCCGTCTTCATTTGTGCAGGGAAGCTGAACAGCAGGCCATTTCCTATATTTAAGGTGTGGTAGGTTGACCGAAATGGTGCTTAGGTCCTTTAAGTTGTGATAGCGACCCCCTTGCATAATGACAGCTTCTGACAGACCAAGATTGTTTATTAACTCCCATAGTATTTTCTCAGGAATGCCTGGCTCGTGCAAAAATCGTGTAGCAAGACCTGCGTCTCTTTTTTCAATTTGCTTTTCAATCTTCGTTGCAATGTCTTCTTCGTACTCATCTTCAAGCTCCAATTCTGCGTCCCTTGTTACCTTAAAACTGAAGGAGCCTTCCACTGTTATTCGGGGAATCACATGCAAGTGGGCTTTGATGATATCATCAAGAAAGACGACATAGAATTTCCCTTCTTTTTCAACCTGAAAAAACCTGGAAAGATGTTCTGTCGGAATATTTACAACTACTATCTCATCTGTGTCTTCGTGCCCTTTCCCTATAAGAGCGAGGTAAAGCATATTGTTTTCAGGAAAAAAATCAGATCCCTCGCCTGCTATAACAATAGGCTTTAAAAAGGCCAGTACTTGCGTAAAAAAATAGTGGGAAACCTGCGGCATGATTTGCGGCGGTATAGGCTTTCCATACACTAGCTCTAATTGATGCGCCTGCAATTGCGGTAGAAGCTGGTGTAAGACCTCCCCAAAACGACTTTGCTGCTCCAAAATAATTTCTTTTGCTTTGCCGGCGACATCCTCATGCCTAAGAGCAGTTTGCTTCTTCACTTTTTGTTTTTGGTAAAGTTTCTGCAGAGCTGTTAAAGCAGGCATCCGGACCCGGTAAAACTCGTCGAGATTAGAAGAATAAATAGATAAAAAATTAATCCGTTCTAACAGCGGTACTGTATCATCTTCAGCTTCCATTAGCACCCGCTCATTAAATGAAAGCCAACTGAGGTCACGGTCAAAGAAAAAATAGTTTGATAGAGCAGCCATATTTTAGTCTTACTAAGAATTTATTTAAGAAAAAAATGCAGTCGAAGCTATGATAAGAGCAAAATTTCCCAAACTTTTTGTAAGCAAATATTGGTTTTGCTAATCTTCATCTCCTTCTTGCAAGGCAAATGCCTTTCAATTTTTAGGCCTGCTCTTAGAACTGCTGGTGTGATCTCAAACCTACTGCACCTTTCTTTGGTAGGACTTACAAGGAAAGACTAATTCACTTGTAAACCGAGAAAAAGAAAAAAAATTTGTAGGACATAACAGCTTCCGTTTCAGAAATTTTCTTTCTTTTTTTTAATTTAATCTTAATTAATTTCAATAGTACGAACAATAACCACATCGGTTACTTTTCATGCTATGTAACTAATCACCTTGCTGAGAAGTAGAATATTCTAATCAGATTTTCGTAGGAAAACCTTCGTTGGTTTTATCAAAGTTTGCCCTAATGTAAATTGGTCTAAAGCTCGCCATATGAAGAAACGCACCGCTCATTTCCCCAGTGAGGCCTTTAATAAGATAGGGCAACGTATAATTAAAACCCTTGCTTACGCATGGTTGTTCCCTGCTTTTTGTCTAAATACGGGTTGCAGTACCGTTGCAAAGAACGCAGCGAAAGGAGGCGCCGTTAAGCAGATAACTTTTACCAAAGAAGTACTGTCGGAGGAATTTATCGCTGAGGGGGTGGCCGTAGGGGATGTGAATAAAGACGGTTTGGTAGATGTACTGGCTGGCGCCTACTGGTTCCAGGCCCCTGGCTGGGTGCCACACGAAATAATGAAACCTGAAAAGTTCTTCTTTGACAAGGGCTACAGCGATGCCTTTATCAGCCAAACGATGGACGTGAATTTAGACGGATGGACTGACTTTTTGCGCATTGGTTTCCCGGGTAAGGAGGCTTTTTGGTTCGAAAACCCCAAAGGAGAATCGGGATATTGGAAGAAACATTTGATACACGATGCCGTAGGGAACGAGTCTGCGGGCTTTTTTGATATAGACAAGGACGGCAGGCTTGATTTGCTCGGTGGAAACTCATCTAAAAAGCAAATGACATGGTTTAAAGCCCCTTCCTCTCCTAACGATTCAGAATGGCAAGCATTCCCCATAAGCGGTGAAGCAGATTTGGGAGCCGAGCCTTTCTCTCATGGGCTTGGAATGGGCGACATGAACGGCGACGGGCGCCAGGACGTGATCATTACAAAAGGATGGTGGGAAGCGCCGCCGGATGTACGCCAACCGGGATGGGTTTTCCATGAAGCAAATCTTGGGCAGGCTGCGGCTCAAATGTATGCATATGACTTTGACGCGGATGGTGACCAGGACGTGATTTCGTCGTCGGCCCACGGTCTAGGTATTTGGTGGCACGAACAAGTAGCTGAACAAGGAGGCCGGAGATGGGTAACCCACCTCATTTCCGACGCCTTTACGCAAACACACGGACTGGCTTTGACTGATATGGACAAGGATGGCTTCCCTGACCTTGTAACCGGAATGCGCTATTTCGCACACATGGGTCATGACCCGGGAGAATTAAACCCTCCCGTATTGTACTGGTTCGGGCTGAAACCCGGTCCGAAGCCTACCTGGGTTCCTCACCTTATAGATAATGCATCAGGGGTAGGGGTCGACGTGGTAGTGAAAGACATCACCAGTGATGGATTAAAAGATATTATAGTAGCTAACAAAAAAGGAGTATTCGTCTTTAAGCAAAACGCCGACTAAAATTCCTTTTAAGTTTAAAATATTTTCTATATTTCTTAATAAACGAAACATGTTCTATTTCAGTTAGTGGAATTGAAAATAGGTATGTTATTGAGTAAAGAGTAATTCCAAACGTAAAAATCAAGACTTTATAGTATGAAATCATTCTGGTTCCTTTTGGTCCTTTTTACCTTGCATTGTTCTTGCCTTTTTGGTCAGTCAAAAGCGAAACCGATTCGTTTATTTGACGGAAAAACGTTCAAGGGTTTGCAAGGTGATACCATCAATACCTGGCGGATACATGAGGG
Organism: Segetibacter aerophilus; assembly: GCF_007991655.1. GTDB lineage: Bacteria > Bacteroidota > Bacteroidia > Chitinophagales > Chitinophagaceae > Segetibacter > Segetibacter aerophilus. The sequence goes on along the minus strand of NZ_BJYT01000013.1, from coordinate 4,100 downwards.
CAGTTTGGTAGGTGGTTCGCTGTCCCAAACGGTACCTCATAACGAGTTTATCAGTACCACAAAAAGCTACGCCAATTATGTGCTCAAGCTCAAATTTAAACTTACCGGGTACGAAGGTTTTATTAACGGAGGCGTACAGTTTCATAGTCGACGCATAACGAATCCGGCTCATGAAATGACCGGCTACCAGGCCGACATCGGTAAGGGTTATTGGGGAAGCTTATACGATGAATCCCGCCGGAATAAGCTGCTTGCAGTAGCAGACTCTGCCCAAATAAAGCGGTTGCTCCGCCCAAATGACTGGAATGATTATGAAATTCAAACCCAGGGAAAGCGGATCCGAATTCTATTAAATGGTGAACAAACGGTTGCCTATACAGAGGAGGATGAGACAATCCCTCAATCGGGCCTGATTGCCTTTCAAATTCATGGCGGGGGCAAGGCAGAAGTCCGTTACAAGGACATAATTTTAGAAGAATTACCTCGAAATACCGCACGGAAATAAAGCTTACTTTTAATGCAACCAGTAATTAATCTTTACTTTTTAACTTCCATCAGTTTTAATCCAATTCTTTTATAAACTGGCTACCTTTAAATTTTCACTGTGATCCGGAAAGGATTTTTCCGAATTTTCGCGGCTTATTCCTTAAAAAGAAAACCTATCTAACATATGCCTGCCTCTCGTCTACTTTTATGCTTCCTGCTTTCTATTTCTCTTAATCCCGGTGTTTTCAGCCAACCCGCTGCTCGTCACGATGCAAAACATACCAAAACTGAGGGTTATGATAGGGACTATACGCTACAGGCAACTATGCTTGGATACTTTGGTGAGGACGGAACGCGGAACCCGGTTTTGAAAGCACAGCCAGGCGAAAACGTGCGAATAACAATCGTTAATGGTGAGACCATGACTCATGATATTACACTTGAAAAAATGGGTGTGAAAAGTAAAGTACTCGTGGAAAAAGGGAGCAGCGCCAGCATTGTTTTTACAGCCCGCCAGAGCGATACTTATTTTTGTTCCATTCCAGGGCACCGGGCTGCGGGTATGGTAGGGAAGTTTGAAGTAGTAGATGGTCCTATTACCAATGAGAATACTGTTGAAGGCATAAAGCCCAAAAAAGCCGGGAAAGAATTGAACTTGAATTTTGAAAAGGGAACCTTGCAGGACTGGACAGCAACGGGAGATGCCTTTACTGACGCCTTGATTTCTGCAGATCCTTCTCCGGTACATGAAAAAGATGTAAAACTCGGCATAGTCGGAAAGTATTTCCTAACCAGCGGGGGCACTAAGTACTATAAAAGAACGGGTACCCTTACCTCTGAACCTTTTCCCGTTACGCAGCCCTTTGCTGCCTTTAAAGTTTCCGGCGGGGCCTTGCAGGATACTCGTGTGGAACTCGTACGGGCAGATACCAAAGAAGTGATTTTTGAAATAACCGGTTCGGGACGGGCTCCTCTTCAGCCTGTTGTAATTGATCTTACTCCGCACCTGCAAAAAGAAATCTTCATCAGGATTATAGACAATGAAACAGGAATTTCACAAATTCCCTATATCGGTGACGATAAATGGGCGCACATCAATTTCGATGATTTTCTCTTTTACCCATCCCGACCGAATTTTACGAACGAGTTGCGGAAGAGCGATATTGTTGTCCTTCCTCCCCTTGACCCCGTTATTCATTCGGGTCTTTCAGGGCAGGAAGCTGCCCGGAGCATGACAATGCAGAAAGGTTTCTCCGTGAAACTTGCCGCTTCCGAACCGGACGTTGTCCGCCCCATTAGCTTTACTATGGATACCAGGGGAAGACTTTGGGTAGTGGAAGCACACACATACCCGGTAAGGGCTCCTGAGGGCCAGGGTAAGGACAGGATTCTTATACTGGAAGATACTAATGGCGATGGTACCCTGGACAAGAGAACTGTTTTCATGGAAGGGCTCAATCTCATCAGCGCAATTGAAGTAGGGATGGGTGGTGTTTGGCTTGGGTCAGCTCCTAATCTCTTGTTTATTCCGTTGGACAAAAAGAATGATAAACCAGCAGGCCCGCCGCAAGTAATGTTAGACGGATGGGGGCTGGAGGACACACACGAAATGCTCAACAACTTCAAATGGGGCCCTGATGGTTGGCTGTATGGTACACACGGGGTTTTTACCCATTCCAATGTGGGTCGCCCGGGTGCGCCCGACAATGAGCGGACAAAGCTGAACGGTGGTGTTTGGCGCTTTCACCCCACTACCAAAGTGTTCGAATTATTTTCGGAAGGAACCAGCAACCCGTGGGGAATAGATTTCAACGATTACGGACACGCGTTTATAACTGTTTGCGTGATCCCCCATATGTTTCAAAGTATACAGGGAGCACGGTATCAGCGCCAGGCGGGCAAGCACTTCAACCCCTACACCTACGCCGACATTAAACAGATTGGCGACCACGTGCATTGGATCGGCGATCGCGGTCCGCATGCCGGTAACTTTAGATCAGACGCCGTAGGCGGGGGGCATGCCCATGCCGGAGCAATGATCTATTTAGGCAGTGAGCTTTGGCCCAAGCAGTACCGGAACAACATATTCATGAATAACATTCATGGAAGCAGAGTAAATGTTGACCGGCTCAGCCGGAACGGTTCAGGGTATGTGGCTGGCCACGACAAAGATTTTCTTTTGACGAATGATACCTGGTCGCAATGGTTGAATTTCCGGTATGACCCTAGCGGTTCTGTTTTCGCGATAGACTGGTATGACAAAAACCAGTGCCACAGCTCTAACCCGGACGTTCATCAAAAAACAATGGGTCGCATTTTTAAAATCAGCCACGAGACAGATAAGTGGGTGCAAGTAGACCTTTCCAAAGCTTCGGATAAAGAACTGGTGAATTACCAGCTTCATCCAAATGAATGGTATGTACGGACCGCCCGTCTTATTCTACAGGAACGCGGACCAAACAGGAAGGTTCACAAAGCTTTAAAAAACATCTTAAATACTAACCCTGATGTGACGCGCAAACTACGGGCACTTTGGGCTTTACATGTGACCAGAGGACTCAAGGAGCAGGAGCTTCTAGATCTACTAGGACACGAAAGCGAGTATGTCAGGAGCTGGGCAATTCAACTCCTTGCAGAAAACAAAACCCTTTCTGCCACTGCCTTAAAACGCTTCGGTGACTTAGGTAAGACAGACACATCTGCATTAGTACGCCTTTACCTTGCGTCGGCAGCGCAACGTATAGCTCCCGAGAACAGGTGGGAAATAATGGAAGCGCTTTTGCAAAGGGCAGAGGATAAAAACGATCACAACTTGCCACTAATGCTTTGGTACGCATTTGAACCAACGGTTCCTACTAATATGAACAGAGCGGCGGATTTGGCGCTAAAGGCAAAGGTGCCAAATATCTTACCGTTTACCATTCAACGCCTCACCGCAATCAAGTCCGCAGAATCGATCAAAGTTTTGCAAGATCTACAACGGCGTGTGGCAAATAACCAGGATTCGCATGAAAACCACGAAGTTCAGACATTACTAAAAAAGGCTTTAGCGAGTAATTAAAAGGCTTTTCCTTGTATAAGGAAAAAAGTGAAATCGCTCAATTTTTATACAGAACAATTATCCTAGAACAAAAACGCTATAAACAATCGTTTATAGCGTTTTAAGGAGTTGATATCCTGCGAGGCGGAGAGTTAGGGAACAGAACAGCGCCGCTAACACATTAATAATCAGTAAGAAAAGTAGCGTAAAATAGTCGTTAACCGAATTTTTATCCCTCCAAAAAAGGTCAAATAACTTCAAATTCAAGGCAAAGTTAAGGAGACTTTTGGAACAAGAACCTTTTTAAAAACTACTTAAGCAGGTTTTTTCTGTCTTGCAATTTCAAGTGCCGGACGGAGTTTTTGTGCCAATATTTCCTTGAATGCTGTTTTTACAATTTCGTAACGTTCTAACAATTCCAAATGTTCTCTTTTACTTTATTCTAAGTAAAATCTCGTTTCAACTTATCTTGTATATTTTATTAATACCTCAAAACCACTCAAGCTTAATTGTTGCGACAATGTCGCAATAATTGTTTCCAAACCTAACCTTTCACCCTGCCCCTGCCAGGCAT
>NZ_BJYT01000012.1 GCF_007991655.1 Segetibacter aerophilus | reverse complement strand
CTAGGTTATCTTTCTTTACTTGGTACCTAATAGGATAAAGAAGTCTATTAAATTGAAGAGAAGTACCGCCAATCGTTTTATGAAAAATCTGCTGCATTGAATATAATTTTTCATATGAAAACAATTTTAAAGCCAGAAAAATGGAGCCTATCAGTTGTTTCTATTGGACCAATGACAGCAACTGAAGCACAGTAGCTCAAAGGAGTAGAATTAATGCTTGTCAGTACTAAAGGAATGGAAGCAGGGGTGATGCAGATGGTATAAAAGATACTTGCTAGAAGAAAGGAGATTTTCATGCTTTAGAAGTTGCATAAGTATACAAGTAAGGAGGATTACTAGTAGCGGAGAGTAGGTTAACGGGAGTATCTTTTTGAAGGGAAGAAATTTAAAACTCTCTCAAGAGCCTACATCAATACAAGGACGGCCTTACCCATTCAGTAGCTTGTGTAACCCTCTATTTGTTTAGCTTGCATATCGTTTAGTTTTATCTAAGCTAATGAGGCTTTAATAAAAATTCTAGTTCCGGTAGGGTAGGCGCTTCTTTTTTAATGAAACTTTAAGCGACTTAGAACAACAAAGATTTGGCAGAGAAAATTGTTTGTTAACAGAGTTATTTTAAAGCTACCCTCTACTCCCCTACTTCGAAAGACAAGCCTCAGCATCACTAGGATTATATTTTCCATTTTTAGTCCTGAGTTCCTTTTTAAGGTAAGAAAACTGAGGTAGGTGTTAACTCTAAAGTTCTTCTAGTAATCATTCTTAATGTGCGACTAAAAGTTATGTAATAGTATAATCTCCTTTCCTTATAAATGATCAAAGTAAGCTGCTTCAACTCTTCATGGTTTGCTTTTGGGATTAGTTGCTGCAATTGATTGTAGGTATATGTTAACTCCTGCTCCTCCATTTATACAGAAATAGGCGCAATTTACACACATATATAAAAATCACTATATTTTGTAAAGATTTTTTTCTTAAGGGTAGTCTTTTTGTAGGACGGATTCTTATTAGGCGGACTCGTTCTTATGACCTTAATAGAGAGGAAACGGTTTGATTCGGGTTCTATTGAGGTTTAAAAAAGCTCCTAAAAAAAGGAGCTGTGATAACTATTAAAGAGTAGATGAACTAAGTAAGGTATCTTGATGAAGGAAAAGTTTCTACATACCGTTTTCAGCCAGTTGTGTTACCAATTTAGAAAGGCTTCTAATACCTTTAAACTATCTCATTCAAGCTTGTTAGTTAAAAACGAAAGAATATTACTCAAAAAACTAAAGACATGCTGCCCAAAAGCATTTAATGACCTTTATGATTGTTATGCAGCACCGTTGTGTGGATTAATACTCAACGATGTTTTAGCAGTAGATGAGGCTTGTCGAATTCTTACTGAAGTTTTTACTAAATTCAATAAAAACTTAATGTTAGGAAAAGACGCGGAAGTAGGTATATTCATTTCTCTAGTTAGAATAGCCAAAAAGTTAGCTATTGATTCAAAAAAAATTTGAGAGGCCGCTGAGCTTCTTGTTATCTTTTTCTTTCCTGGTTATATGTGTCGTGCCATTTCGAGTGTTCTTCTACTAATCAGCACTAAAATTTTAGACATCGTAAACGTGCTATAACACTCTTTTTCCGTCTTAACTGTTTCCGTGATTAATTTGAGTTCTTCTAAACAAGATAGGGGTATAACCTCTTGTAGCTGTTCAAATGTATAAGTAGGCGGGTTTCTCATACTTCAAAAGTGTAAATATATTATCTTTTAACCCTATATCCACTCCTGTACGTGTTACTCTTCCTAGTTTTAGTTTTAATACTTCTAAATCATCGATCACTCGTGTTTTAATAATGGAAAAGCCTCACATTTCAGCAAGGCTTCGAAACATTAATATACAAGTAAACAAATGAGACTGCTAAAATATCCAGAAAAATGGTAATTATGAAAATTTATTTACTCTTCATGCGTATTGTGCACCTACTATTGGGCATTTTTGATGTAATCGGGTGAATGGCATTCCTGCCAGTACTCTACAATCTTCACAATCATCTTTTTTAGCTTCTCATAGCTATTTGGCTTAACGAAGAAGCCTTGAATGGATCGGGAATAGGCTTCTACTACGTGTTTTTGTTCTGCATTGGTAGTAAAAAAAAGGTAAGGAATAGACTTCATTCGTAATTCTTCATTATTAATAACTTTCTCACGCAGTTCTACCCCATTTAGCTTCGGCATATTGATGTCAGAAAGTACTAGGAACGGTTGGACTTCCGAGTTTATCAGATACCTTAAAGCTTCCTCCCCATCCCCAAAAAAGATTACTTCATTGTTATAATTAAGCTCTTTAAAGACTTCTCCCAAAAGTTCTTGGTCGTCAATGTCGTCTTCGATTATAATAATAGGGCCACTTTTGTTCATTTTATTTCCAATGAATATTAGTCAAGGAAGAAGTTTGATAGAAAAAATATGAACGCTAGCAATAGAATTAGCAAGTCATACCTTGCTGCTTTTTCTTAAACCTTTATAAAGCTTAATCCTAGTTTTTATTTTCCTTAATTGTTGAAGAGAGACACAAGCATTTTCTGCTTCTGAAAGTTCAAATTCCAAGCGTGAAATCTCTTCCTTCACACAGTTCATAAACTTATTCTGAAGTCTCGGTTGTGGTAATAATCCCATTGTCTTTCTTCATAAATGCAATTAACATTCCAGCTATTTAAATAAACAATGTCCCTTAGTACCTCAGTTATAACCAATTTTGAAAAAGTAATACGTTATATAAAAGAACCTGTATGAAAAGCATTTTTATTAACAGAGAAAGGACAATTGCCACACGGGAGCTTTCCTAATGTCCCCACACATATAACGTTGAAAATTGAGAACTTCCAAGATTATAGTGCAACCATCGCATTTATTAATTACGACGCAAATGAAATTTGCAAGGAAGTTTTACCACTGTCTGCTCTTTCCAGTGGTTTATAAAAGGTTTTTAAGCATCTAGTTATTAAGCGTCCTTCTCCTAAATTATACAAAAAAAAGATTACACCATCAGAAAGCCACTTCTCCAAGATGAAAAAATCACATATTTATGTGACAGCGCCTACATCTCCTTTAACATAGCTTTAAATATTGAAGATCGGGGGGATTTTCAGCTTGAGGCCTCTTAATTTTTGAGGGGTCTCTTGTTTTATGGCAAAAAAAAGGAAGACATTTCTGCACTTCCTTATTACTAGAGGGGGATTATTAGTTGATATTTTGCCAAGTACACAAATTAAAGGAAACCAATTATAAGGGTCATTATTCAACGTCCTTGCCGAAAAAATCTCATCCTCAATTATTCTAATTTTTCCCCTACCATCTTTTGCAACTACTGCAACGTCAATTTTCTTCAATGCACTTAGATCTACTTTACATGTTAGGGTTAGAATATTAATGCTGTTAATAGTTTCCAATTCTCTAGATGTGGCACCATTGCTGTAAACGTACCTCTTTCGTTCTAGCTTTCTGCTGCTATTAAAACCCTATTATGATCCTACTAAAGTTGTTATCCCTTTTTGCTGTTGTTATAGCATTGCTATTTTTTTTCCGAAAGTATCACGAGGACGAAATTGGCCAGCAGGAATAACTAGGAAGCACTACTCTTTACAATATTTCTTATAGCTTTTTTGGTTTTTATCTCTATCACAGTCACTTGAATAAAAACAGACGTAATAAGAAGGGTAACTATGGCAATCGTTAGTAACATTACTGATTATTTGCATGTAAAGTTGAGGGGTAAGCTTTAGATCTATTGTGTATAAAGGACAAAACAATAACCGAATTGGACTTAAAATTTGTTATTCTGCCTTTTTTTTATTTACTAATAGTCTTGACATGATGGGTTAATTGATACCTCCATTACTTGTATTTCTAATTGCTTAAAGAATTCCATCATCTGCAAAGCTGTAGTAGCCCTCTTCACTTACAATGAGATGATCAAGTATTTTTATATCAAAGAACCTAGCAGCCTCTTTAATCTTATAGGTTAGCTCTTCATCTTGTCGGGAAGGCTTTAGAGAGCCACTTGGGTGATTGTGACACAAAACAAGTGAGACAGCTTCCTGTTCTAGCGCTTTCCTTAAGATTATGCGTGGATCTGCCACAGTCCCGGTCATCCCTCCTTCACTTACTATCTCGTAATGATTTACTTTGTTGGCTCTATTAAGATATACAACAACAAATACTTCACGTTGGTGGTATTGTAACTGGGCTTTAAGGAAGTCTGCTATGTCTTTGCTGCTTAGAACTACTTCTTTCCTTGATAGAGACATTTCTCTCCTTATGCCTATCTCAAGAGCTGCAGTGATAGTGATGGCTTTTGCTGGTCCTATGCCCTTAATATTGAGGTTTACTATTTCCTTGACAGATAGCCGAGCCAACTTCTTAATGTCGTTATCTGCAGCAGCTAGTAGCTCTTTAGCCAGGTCTACAGCATTCTTACCAGAAGTACCACAGTTGATGAGGATTGATAGGAGCTCTGAGTCTGTTAGGTGCTGTGCTCCTTTTTGACATAACTTTTCTGTTGGCCTATCTTGACAGGACCAGTTTTTTATAGAGATCACATATTGCGTTTTATTGTAGTTAATTTTTTCAAAGTCTTCCAATGCTCATAATTTATTTTTGTTAATGTATTGCTTTACTACTAACTTAACCTCCTATTTGTTACCTGCCCATCTTATATAATCATCCTTTTATCTACTGATAGAATTAGGCTTAGTGGTTATGCATGATAAGCACTAATAGTACTTTATGGCTCAGTGTAAAATTTTAATAATTGATGACGATAAAGATGACATTGAAATATTAGCCGAGGCATTTACACAATGTGGTGTAGATGGAATACACTATGTTTTTTCTGCAATGCAGGCTTTTTCCTATTTGCAAGAAACAGAGCGTATGTGTTTGCCTAAACTTATCGTAACAGACCTTTATCTACCTGGCATTACCGGTGAAGAATTTCTTAGAGATTTGAAAGGAATGGACAAGTATAAGCACATTCTAGTGATTGTCTTATCCTCTGCTAAAACAGAAAAAGAGATTGAACGGTGTAGGGAAATGGGGGCTCTTGACTATTTGGAAAAGCCATCAAGCTATGAGGAGTATGTAAAGGTGGCTGCTAATATTAAAAGCAAAGCTGGGTTGTAGAGGGTTCTTAGCGAACTTAAGAGAAGGAGCTCAAAATGACAGTTAAAAGGCTTAAGCAGCCAATAACTCAACGAGTTGGCATACTCCAAAAGGAAACGGAATAAATGCTGTGGAAGGTGATGTGGAAGTAACCTTTGATTTATCTGCAGGAGATATGGATGCTAAAGGAGATGCTCGTTTATGCCGTAAGCTTTTGGATACTAGGGCTTGTGCCAATGAGGAGGGCTAACTTGCTTAAGGAGTGAGATTGTCATTCCCCATCACGTCGAGGTTTTGTCTCTATCCTACCACTAAGAAAAGCTGATGCACGAGCTTAATTTAAAACGACCCAGAAGATAATAATTATATTCTTTGAGTTAAGACACCGTTACAGATCGCTGTTACTATACTTTTCATACCTTCAAAAGAGTGAGGCTTTACGAAGTAATGATTTGCGCCTTTCTTAAGGCAATAATCAATCTCACTTTTTGTATCTGATGTAGATAACATTCCAATTGGTACTATATCAAATTCCTCTTTAGCCCTTATCTCTACCAAACAATCTTTGCCTGATTTTAATGGCATATTGAGGTCGAGTAGGATAGCATTAGGCTTTGGGATTTCATCTATTAGAGATAATAGTTCTACACCATTCTCTGCTACTAATACATCAACTGCAGGGCAGACTTCAGCTACAGCCTCTTTAAACATTGCAATATCATCCTCATCATCGTCTGCAATAACAATTTGTTTATAATTATAAAGCATAAGAACTACTAGTGTTAAACGGAATGATGAAGTCTGGAAAGATACGACTTTAAAAGCTGATAACCAATAAGAAAAGGCTAGGTAACTGTAGTAACAACATTAAGATTCAAGGTTTAGTTTATATCATTAAACTTAAGGGTAATATAGATTGCTTAAAAGAAGCATAGGAGTTGTAGCTACGAAGTTTAATAGTATTTTTAGAAGACGCTAAATAACCTCAGAATGAAAGTGACGGTTTCTACCAGGCGACTAGCTTTACACTAAAATTTGCAACTTTCCTTCTACTGTAGATGTAATAGCTTGTTTTTGAGCATCTTAGAACTCAAGCCATTCATTTGCAGCCCAATTCTTATTTCTTCTTATAGTATGGTACACTAAAAAATACAACTTTTCTCTCCCTGCTCGCCTACAAGGGCAATGGGAATGAGGGACGAGTGGACATTGACCCGCGAGTGCTTGCATAGGTCTTGGATACATAGCTATGAAATAGCGTAGACAAGTACGTCTCGACGCAAGTGGCTGGCGTGTATTTTTGACTGAAATGGGAGAAGTGCAAGCAGGCCAAAAATCATGACAGCCACGCAGCCTAAGCAAGCCAACAAGGCGAGCATAAGATTAGAGGGCAGCGGGTGGATTTAAGGGTACTGCAGGGAATGAATGACTGAGGGAGTGGAATGGAACCCAGTGAGTATTGTAGCAGAGGTGGCGCAAAGCCAAGCTGCACTTATATAAAGCAATGTGAATGGGTAAAGTGCGCCTGGCTTAAGCCCTACTAGCTACGAGCGTGGTGGAGTGGAGTGAGTGACGGAAGGAATGAACAAAGTTGCCTTAAAGACACAGGAGCTGCAACTGGAAAATACATAAGGAAGTTGCAAGGAGTATGACAAAATACGAAGTACCCGGAGGGCTTGTTGCTTTGCCAATGCAAGGGCTATGGAGTGGGTGGCATAGCAGCAAGTTTTGGCGTAACTACTTGCCTGACTATAGTATTTTCCAGACCTTATAACCTCCTTATTCAAATGATGCTGGTAACTACTGAAGCTTGGGGTTGTACTTCTGCTGACTTTCTCTAAAGGATAGAACTGTTGTAATCTGCAGGGAGAGGGATATGAGCTTAAAAAGGAGATCTAGTCTTCCTCGTAAGAGTCTTCTTCATAACTGCCATCCATTGTTTCAATCAAAGCTTCCACCTTTTCTTTGAGGTAATCCATTTGGTACTCTGTGACTTTATCACCTAATATCATAACCTCTACTAAGTGCTTGAGTTGGATTGCTTGGTGTTTTGCCGTGAGTTCGTTTTCAGTTGGTGGTTCTGAAACGAGTGCTATCTTCTGAACTTTCATGTTAATAGTATTAGAGTTATAAATGGCAATACATAGTATTGCAACGACCGACCGAAGGGAGGGAGTTTTAGAAAGGAAGCATTGACACATACCAGAGTGTAACACCTTGAAGAGTGATAGTGAAATGCAAGTAATGGCCAGATGGAAGACGATGAACCTGTACTTGGCACATCTGATAGAAGTAAGTGTGGTAAGGCTCTCTCCTTGTATAGCAGGTAGGGAAGGTATGGGTGCTTTTGAAGTGCTGGGAATGCAGTTGAACTGTCATAGAGATGGTTTTGAGGTTTATTAAATGTCATCTGCAGGAGATATGGATAGGTGATCTAGTAGGGGAAATAACTAATAGGATTATTTTGGAACTTGGTGTCTAGAAATATAATGCACTAGATTATCTCTATTAAAAAGGGAGGGGGTACCAGACATCAATTTCTATGTAAGGCGGGGGTAATAGGAACTGTGAGCTTCCCGTCCGCGTATTTAACATTTTGCGTTAATTAACACTGACTATTAATAGGTTATAGAAGGAAAAAAAGTTACCTTTGTTGTAAGAATCTGCCACTGCTCAGTGGTTAACAAAGTAAAAGGTCTCTAGGAAGAAAAGGTAACGACAATCATTAACTCTCTATTTCTAACGAGATAGACCCAGTGGAAATTCATCTCTTAGATGTCTTCTCCCTCAAAGCGTGACAACGCTATTATTAATTCAAAAAACAATTGAGTATATGTTGAGACCTATACTATTATGGATTCCAGAAAACTTAGATGTGGAAGAGATCGTTAAGTTAAACCCCCACTCTTTTTATAACCAGGGTTTGAAAAAAGAAAACTTACTGTACGTCTGTTCAGCTTTGGTCAGTGCTCGTGCTAACCACCGCAATCAGATGGATAAAGATGAAACAACCTATGCGCCTCTTTGTAGTAACATGCTGGATCAAGTGGTTTACAATTATAATAAATACCTAGAGTACCTTCTTCAAGAAGGAGCTATCGAAACAGACAATCATTTTATTGTGGGAGAAAAGTGTAGAGGGTATTGTTTCAGTGAAAAGTATTCTGGGCAGAGGTTGAAGCGTGTTGAGGTTAAAGAATACCGCCTTAAAAAGGCTATTAGAAGAGCCAGAATAAAGTGGAAGGAAGAACAGGAAAAGGAGATGCGGGGCTATGGATACATGGGTAAATGGTGGGATACTGGTGATCTTCAAATTGATGAGGAAACAGCATTTCAGTGGATCAAAAGTTATGAGAAAGAAAAGATTAAGGGGATACAAGCTGGACCTAAAACCAAAAAGGATAAAATAGCAATGATCAAAAATGCTATTAACACGTCAGAGGATTTTAAACAATTGGTAAGGCGCTTGAATCAGCCTGATGCAATGTATCATTTCAGTGGTGAGGGTCATAGGTTTTACAATACGATAAGTATTCTGAAAAGAGAATTGAGGCAGTTTGTTACATATGCGGGTCAGCATTTAGTAGAAGTGGATATAAAGAACTCCCAGCCTTTTTTCAGTCTAGTTCTCTTCAAAGAGTCATTTTGGCAGTCAAGTAGGAAAAATAGTGGACAGAATTTGAGTTTAGATAGGATATTAAAGGATATATATAATAAGATTAAGAATAGTAATAATTATAAAGCTATCATTACTCTGTTAAAAACCTCTGAAACCCTTACCGCTCAAGGGTTTAACGAGAAAAATTACGGAGATTTAGTTGTTCAAGGAGACTTGTATACTCATTTAGAGACACTTATTAATGAAGCCTCTCCTCAAAAATACAAGGATCGTGCATGGGTAAAAAAAGCAGTGATGGTATGGATGTATCAGAAGGCAAGTAAAATGTATCAACTTGACATGAGTGAGTTGTTCAAGAAGCTCTCTCCTAAAGTGTACGAGCTTTTTAGATTGGTTAAGTCTGTTCAACAAAATTATCTGCCCATTATACTGCAGAGAGTGGAAAGCTTCCTGGTCATTGATGTTATTTGTAAAAGAGTAGCGCAGGAATACCCTGACATTCCCTTCTTCACAATACATGATAGTATTATTACTACCAAGGGAAATGAGGCTCTTCTTGAGTCTATTATGACGCAAGAAATTGAAGCATGGACAGGTTACAAACCTCCCTTAAAGTGTAAAGAAGTAACGTCATCTCCTGTAAATGCTATGAACTAAGAAAAAGAGATTGTTAACTATAAAAAGGGGAAACATCCCCTTTAACGGAGGCCAAACACGATTTTAAAATGTTTGGACCTTAAAAATGACAAGTAAAATTATATGGAAAAGTGTTAAGGGTTATCAGGGATTTTATGAGGTTAGTAATACGGGTTTAATTAAAAGTGTTAAGAGGAAGGTTCCTTATCCTAAGGGCTTTAGGACTGTAAAGGAGAAAATCCTCTCAACTAGAGTTAATAATTGTGGCTATGAAGAAGTTAGGCTAAGTAGAGGCGGAGTGTCTTCTACTAAGTTTGTTCATGTGTTAGTTGCAGGTGCTTTTATACCCAACCCTACAAAGAAGCCTCAGGTTAACCATAGGAATGGTATTAAGACACATAACTATGTTCGCAACCTGGAATGGGTTACAGCATCAGAAAACATGCTTCATGCTTACAGGACTAAACTAATACAAGTGCCAACCAAAATAGTGGTAGACACTTGTAATGGTAAGATGTACAGAAGCGCTAAGGAGGCAGCTGAAGAACTGGGATTAAAATATTCAACGTTAAGGAATTATTTGAATGGTAAGACTCAAATTAACCCAACGTGTCTTAAATATTCCAGGTAGTTACCGCAATTGATCCTTCAATGCTTTCATATCGGAGGATATCTTGGTGTCCACCACCTTTGCATAAATCTGAGTTGTGCGGAGGTTGGTGTGCCCAAGCATTTTACTGACTGTCTCAATCGGTACTCCGTTACTCAATGTAATGGTGGTGGCAAAAGTGTGTCTAGCCAGGTGAGTAGTTAGATTCTTGCCGATACCAGCTATATGTTGTATTACCTTAAGGTTATCATTCATCTTCTGATTTGACAGTACTGGGAAAAAGCATTCATTGTGTTCTGCTCGGTTTAGATAACAATTAAAAACGGTGACAGCGTGAGGTAGCAGAGGTATTGAGAATGGAACTTTAGTCTTTTGTCTTTCCATCTTAATCCAAGTTTCCCCATCTGCTCCCGCTAACAAATGAAAATGCTTCAATCTCTTTACATCACTATATGATAGTCCGGTAAAGCACTGGAAAATGAATACATCTCTTACCTTCTGCAGAGTTTCTGAAGATAATTCTACATTTCTAAGCAGATCGATTTCTTCACTTGACAAAGGGTAGCGGGAGGGTTGCTTAAAAGTGAGTGAATAGGTAGCCATAGGATTTGTTAGGATATATCCAAGCCTAATGGCATAGTTTACTATCTTCTTGATCCGTTGTATCTGTTTATTAGCTCCATTTTCCTTACAACCTTTCAACGAGGTTAAGTAGTCATAAAACATTTCACCAAACTTGTAATCCACTAAAAGCAATGGTATATCCCCTTTTCTATAATATGCAGGTATGAACTCTTTTAGATACTTCAACGTGGTCTTATAATTCTTAAAGCTGCCATAACTATATTTCTTTCCAATATTCTTTTCAAACTGCTCGTTATGTTCAATTGTAGTCTCTATCAGGGAGTAAACTTTCACTGCTGGTTTACCAAAAAATGACTCTTTAAACTGTTCTGGAGTTATCCTTTCCCCTGTAGATAACAACTGGGAATACGCAGTGTAGAGCTTACCCTTAAACGTTAACAGGTAATCATTGAGCTCCTTTTGTTTAGAAACTGGTTGAGCTTGTTGTGTTTCTGCTGACCAGAGTTGTGCCTTGATTTTTCTACTCGTTGTCAGCTCAATCTTGCGACCATTAATTTTAATTTTAGCAAAAATGGGTGCAATACCTTTTTTGTTGGTCTTTTCAGCCTTTACAATAAAGACTACATTAAACGTGTTCTGTAACATTTGTTTTGATTTGAGAGTTAAGAAATCCCTCAAATGCATAAGGAAGTAACAAGTAAAAATGGGTGTTCAGTTTTAAAAACTGGGTGTTTAAATGGGTGTTTAATACCTTTTTCAAATCTCCCTTCACCCCCTACTTGGCTAAAAAGAAAAAGCCCACACTTCTGTGAGCTTTTCTTTTTTATGTCGGGGCGGCAAGATTCGAACTTGCGACCTCCTGCTCCCAAAGCAGGCGCGATAACCGGGCTACGCTACGCCCCGAAACCTATTAACCGGTGAGGAAGCGGTGAGGGAGGGATTCGAACCCTCGGTACAGTTTAACCCGTACGACGGTTTAGCAAACCGTTCCTTTCGGCCACTCAGGCACCTCACCAACCCTTCCTTTTTTAAAGGGGTGGCAAAAATAAGGGTATTTGCTCTCACATTCAAAATAGAAGTGAACTTTTTTTATCGCAAAAAATATTCCTGACATTCTTAAGGAAGATGGTGTAAGGCGAGGGTCTATTCTGCAGGAGTAAGATGATTTAGGGTTTGAAGGTTTTGACGAAACAAATCTATAAATAGGAAAAAGATGGTTTAAGACTGCGAACCAGTCCTGTATTTACTAATAGTTGAATGCCTCTTCTTACAATAAAAAATCCCTGACAAATGCCAGGGACAATTAATATTTTTTGGCCAGCTCATTACATTGCGGCAAGTTGTACTTTCTGCTGCAATTCCATAACGTTTTCGCGAAAAAGGCTGTCTGTATCCATAAGATCTTTTACCGTTTGGCAGCTATGAATAACGGTAGTATGATCACGTCCTCCAAAATGTTCTCCAATAGTCTTAAGCGAGTTCTTAGTAAATGCTTTTGCAAGAAACATGGTTATCTGCCTGGCCTGGACAATTTCGCGCTTGCGGGTCTTTTGTAAGAGCTTATCATAAGGCACATCGAAAAACTCGCACACCATTTTTTGGATTGTATCGATTGTTATTTCTTTACTGCTTGTTTTTACAAAGTTTCTTAAAACTTTCTTAGCTAATTCAAGATCAATTTCTCTTTTATTTAATGAAGACTGGGCTAGTAATGAAATCAACGCTCCTTCAAGCTCACGGATGTTGCTGTTGATGTTATAAGATACGTATTTAACAACCTCACGAGGCATGTCAAGACCATCGTTTTTCATCTTCTTATCCAGTATCTCAATGCGAGTGTCGTAGTCGGGCATTTGAAGATCTGCACTCAATCCCCAGCGAAAGCGGCTAAGCAATCTTTCCTGCAAACCATCTAAATCTTTTGGAGGTTTATCTGATGATAAGACTAACTGTTTTCCTGACTGATGCAAGTGGTTAAATATCGCAAAGAACGCATCCTGGCTTCTTTCTGCGCGGTTAAAAAACTGCACATCATCTATTATCAAAACATCTATTAATTGATAGAAATGAATGAAGTCATTAATCGCATTGTTGCGGCTATGGTCCTGGAACTGGTTGATGAATTTTTCAGAGCTTACATATAGGACAACTTTACTTGGATGAAGTCTCTTTACTTCATTACCGATTGCTTGTCCCAGATGGGTTTTACCAAGACCAACACCACCATACACAACTAGCGGGTTGAATGAATTTGCTCCAGGTTTTTCTGCGACTGTTTTACCTGCACGGCGCGCTACGCGATTGCAGTCTCCCTCTATAAAAGAATCGAAAGTATATATTGGATTTAGCTGCGGATCAATCTGCATTTTTTTAAGACCTGGAATAACGAATGGATTCTTAACTGGATTGTTAATAACCAAAGGAAAATCCATTTCGTTGTTGCTGTAGGTCTTTATGTTATTGGCAGGTATGTCCATGGTTAATGGTTTGTTGTTACTGTTACCGCTATCCACCATTATTCTATATTCTAGTCGCGCATCTTTACCTAGTTCTCTCTTAAGCGTCTTAGCTAAAAGGTTTACATAATGTTCTTCGAGATATTCGTAAAAAAACTGGCTAGGCACCTGTATAAGCAATATATAATCTTTTAGTTCAACTGGTTTTATAGGCTCAAACCACGTTTTATAATGTTGCCATTCTACTATGTCTTTAATAATTTTCAAACAATTACTCCAAACTATATCGGCAGTTTTGGCCATATTTATCACTATAGTTTTTTTATAATTAAGTTAGGAATGTTAGAACTTCAAACCTCACCAAAAAATTCCCCACAAGTGTGTATAAAAAGTTTGGCAGGACGGCGAATATCAAACTTTAATATTTAAAAAAAAATTTTAAAAATGATTGTTTTTCCCCTTTCCGCGACAGTGTTACGTTTCATAAGAATATATTTTTTTTCACTATTTTTCGACTGTTTTTTTGCAAAATAATATCGTTCGATATGAGATATTTTAGTTAAGTTGATCGCTTCCTTAACTATTAATTTCCATGCACTTCTACTCTTCCTAATCCTATTTAAACTCATCCTTGCAGTTCAATTCCAATACCAAAAAGTGCCGGGTCTAAAATCAAATACCAGCAGCAAATATTTCATTTTTTTAAAAAAGATCTACTGCGTTTTCAACAACAAAACGTGGTTGTTATTTTCCAGCATTTTTTGCTTCATTACCAATACTTATAGACTGGCTGTAATGCCGGTTGGTTGTAACACTAGTTGCAACTAGAAGCAAATTGTGTGGAATAAAACAACAAAGAATCTATCGAATTTGAAGGCGTCCCTTTTTTTGGCATGAGTACAGAATCTTCCTCACTTGTTATGCTTTGGAAGTTGACTGTTTGACACAAAAATTCTTCTCCTTCAATTTAACTTTTACTTACTCAAACCTTTCAATGGATAGATGGATAGGCAGGTATACAGAGATCTTTCTTAAATACTGGGTTAGCAGACTAGATGGGCTTGAATACCCTTTAGGCGAACAGAAGCTCACGTGTTTTTGCAAAGATTACCTTTTACCTAATTATAACATTCGCATGTTAAATGTATATGACTGAAAAAAAGTGTTGACAGTTGTATTAAGATAGAAAATTGGGATTAATTCAACTGCGCGTTCTCTTTTTAAGCTAAATTATTACCAGCAAATTCTAGACTAATCAGGCGTCAAGAGGAAAGAAAAGTAGAACTTTAAATCTGCTTTTCATAATTAAAAAACTTAAAAGTTTATCCCCAAAATAAGGAGACCTAAATGTGGTATTTAACCTTCCTCAATGTTTTTAAATGATACTTTTGCGGAAATAATAATAAGAAATGTCATACGAGATTACCGGTAAGCTGATTGTAAGATTTGATATAGTTCAGCGCAACGAAAATTTTAAAACAAGAGAATTTGTAATAGAAAAGACTGAAGATGCAAATGGAAGAAGTTTTACAAATTTTGTAAAATTTCAATGCGTACAAGATAAGACAGCAATGCCCGACAAGTTTAATATTGGTGATGAGGTGAAAGTGCAGTTTAACATAAAAGGTACTAAGTGGGAGAAAGACGGCAGGGCAAATTATATAACCAATCTTGATGCATGGAGAATGGAAAGTGTAAAGCTGAGTCAAAATAATGGAAACAGCGGTGAGGTGAATTATAACGATATCCCGCCATCCGATAATGTCGACGATTTGCCTTTCTAGAATACTGCCACTCGCATTAAAAATTCTCCACAGTAACTAACATTAGCGCTTCTTATCGAGTTGCTAGCTTTAAAACAAATAACAAGTTTATTTTTAAAATTGCAATTTTTAGGATAAATACCTAACATTAAGATGCAACAACAAATAGTACTGAAACTGCTTCCCTCAGAGGCGGAAGATGAGAATATTATTAAAGGCTACATTGCCGCAAGTACCGGTAAAACGTCAAATGACATAACCGGTTATTTTCCCCTCAAAAAATCTATAGACGCAAGAGGCAGGAAGGTGTATATAAACCTTACAGTTCATGCTTTTATTAATGAGCCTTTTGTAGAAAGAAAGCCCGCAAAAATTACATTTCCGCATGTAGGTAAATCTGCCCGAAAAGTAGTGATAGTAGGCGCAGGTCCAACAGGGTTGTTTGCCGCCCTGAAGTTGATAGAAGAAGGAGTACAACCAATTATTTTAGAAAGGGGTAAAGATGTGCGAGCTAGGAGACGTGACCTGGCAGCACTGAATAAAGGAGGTGTTGTAAACCCTGATAGTAATTATTGTTTTGGTGAAGGTGGTGCCGGAACGTATAGTGATGGAAAATTGTATACGCGAAGCAATAAACGTGGAGATATTAATCGAATACTAAACCTGTTTGTTCAGTTTGGAGCAGAAGAACAGATTTTAGTTGAAGCACATCCCCATATTGGTACCAATAAACTTCCCCAGATTATTACTGCTATGCGGGAATGCATTGTAGAGCATGGAGGAATTTTTCTTTTTGAGAAAAAGGTATCGGATTTAGTCGTAGTAGAAAACACCATAAAAGGTGTAGTTACCGCTGACGGCGATAAGTTTGAAGCGGAAGCCGTTATATTGGCAACAGGACATTCGGCAAGAGACATTTTTAAACTGCTACACCGCAAAGGAATTTTAATAGAAGCGAAACCTTTTGCGCTTGGGGTCCGAATCGAACATCCCCAAAGCATTATAGACAACATTCAATATCATTCTAATAATAGGGGGGAGTTTTTACCTCCCGCCTCATATGCATTGGTTCAGCAAGTAGAGCAGAAAGGGGTTTTCAGCTTTTGCATGTGTCCCGGGGGAATTATAGCGCCGGCATCGACAGACGCGGGAGAATTGGTTGTAAACGGCTGGAGCCCTAGCAAGCGAAATAACCCTTTTGCCAATAGTGGGATGGTAGTAACCGTGGAAAATAACGATTTGGCAAGTTCAAAGGACTTTAAAGAGTATACAAAGGATAATCTGGTGGAGTATGACTCACCCTTAAACATGATGTTTTTTCAGGAGATGGTTGAGCGGAAAGCCTACGTGGGCGGCGGCGGACACTTTGTTGCTCCGGCTCAAAGAATGGAAGATTTCTGTAACAACAAGACTTCGGGCTCTTTACCCGTTTGCAGTTATTTGCCCGGAATAAGTAGCACAGATCTAAGAGGCGTTTTACCTCCCTTCATACATCAAAGCTTGCAAGAAGCTTTTAAGTCGTTCGGAATAAAAATGCGAGGTTATTTAACCAACGAAGCTGTGGTAGTCGCCACTGAAAGTCGCTCCTCTTCACCTGTGCGTATACCCAGGGATAGCACTACTTTACAACATCCTCAAGTTGAAAATCTTTACCCATGCGGTGAGGGAGCAGGTTATGCTGGCGGAATTGTGAGCGCGGCTATGGACGGTGAAAGAGTAGCATTGATGGTCGCCGCGAGATAGTATTTTCCCCGAGAGCAATACGATGGTAGAAGGCATAAAAAAAGCCGCCACAAAAATGTAGCAGCCGTTATTGCTTACACAATTTATTTTTCTATAGGATCCTTGAATTTTAAAAACAAATCGGGTACATCCTTAAACAGTATAAAGGTAGTTAGTCACTTAAGACGAACCGCAAGCATAAATACTCGTTTTGCTTGTTCAGAAAACCGATGATGGAATGGTATAACTACTTCGTAGGAAGTAGTATAAACTCGAAAGCTGGACGGGGTAGTTGCTATCGCCATGAAGGCAAATAACAAATATCTTAATAGCGAAGTAGCAATAATTGTTTCGACATTGACGGTCTGATCCTATTCAAGTTCGAATTCCTGGTGCATAGAAGGCATTTCTATTTTCTCAAAACCCTTCCTGTTTAGCCTTGCAGCTAACTCTTGTTGCACCAAATATTCGCCGTGGACTAAGAATACTTTTTTGACTTTTTCTCCATCCTGGCAGCCAATGAACCTTGCGAGATCATCCTGGTCTCCATGAGCACTGAGGCTTTTCATTTGACCCACTTCTGCCAACACGTCGCAACTGTCGCCAAATATTTCAACCTTTCTTGCCCCATTTAATAACCTGCCTCCCAACGAAGAGGTTGAGCAATAACCAGACATTAAAATAGTATTAGGCTCTTCATCAACACAACTAAAAATGTGGTGTTTAACCCGGCCGGCATCAGCCGTTCCGCTGGAGGAGATGATTACACATGGCTCTTTGTGCTCGGTTAATTGCCTGCTCTCCTCAACCGACTCAACATGTTTTAAACCCTTAAAGTGGAAGGGGTCTTCGTCAATTTTTAAAATGTTTTGCAGTCGCTCGTTGTATTCATTTGTATAACTCTTGATTACCGCCGTAGCTTTTTCGCTCAAGGGGCTGTCGACGAAATAATTCAGTTCTGGCAGGCGGTGCTCAAGTTCCAGCTGGTTTAAAGAATACAAAATTTCCTGGGTACGACCGACACTGAAAGCCGGAATAACCAGCTTGCCGCCCCTGTCAACGCAGGTCTTTTTAATCCAGCGATAAAGGTTATCTATCGTATTCGATGCAATGTCATGCGTTTTATCACCGTAGGTGCTCTCTAGAATTATATAATCAGCTTCAGGAAATTCGGCGGGAGGTTGTAGCAAAGCACTTCTGTAACGCCCTACGTCTCCACTAAAAGTGATCGAAGTAGTCTTCCCGTTTTCCGTCACTTTAAGGTTGATAGCTGCACTTCCAATCAAGTGGCCAGCATTTGAAAACATAATCTCTACGTGTTCATCAACCTTCAACCATTCGTTGTATTCGACAGTTTCAAATAGTTGCATTGCTTTCGCAACGTCTTCCATCTCGTACAAGGGAGCAACAGAGTCTATTGCCACACTACTTTTCTTATTAATAAAATCAGCATCGTGCTTTTGTATTTCAGCGCTGTCTGCAAGCAATATTTCTGAAAGATCTTTTGTTGCCGGGGTACAGAATATTCTTCCTTCGAAACCCTCTTTTACCAACTTTGGTATTAAACCTGTGTGGTCGATGTGCGCATGTGACAAAAACAGAAAATTAACTTCTTTTGGATCAAAGCCGAAGTCAGCATTTAAAGTTTCTGTCTCGTTTCCCATTCCCTGGAACATTCCACAGTCCAATAAATATTTCTTTCCGTCGTCACATATAAGTAGATGTTTTGAACCTGTCACTGATCTTGCCGCCCCATGAAAAGATAATTTCATAAATACTTGTTACTGGTAAGAAAAACATAAGAATTGAGAATTTGGTTTAATCCTATTTTGCTCTCAAAATCCTATAAACTAAACGGAAAGGTTCAGTGCATAATTCATACCCGGAATTTCTACTTCAAATCCTTTTTCTGTCAGTCTTTCGGCAAAGGCTCTTTGTACATCATATTCCCCATGTACAAGAAATAATTTTTTAACTTTTCCTGCGTCCTGCGAAGACAAGAATTGTAATAAATCCTCGTAATCGCCGTGCGCGCTCATGCCTGGCATACTACCAACTTCTGCATTTACAGTACAATCATCACCGTAAATATCTACTTGTTTTTCGCCCTTCAATAGTTTGCCGGCGAGCGAAAAAGGAGATGCATAACCGACCATCAGGATCGTATTTTTTGCATCTCCAATATTGTTTTTAATATGATGCTTTACCCTGCCTGCTTCGGCCATTCCACTTGAACTTATGATGACGCAAGGATCGTTGTAAAAATTAATCTGCTTACTTTCTTCAGCGCTTTTAATATAGTTTAATCCTTTAAAGTCCAATGGATCTTTATCGTGTAGCAAAACGTTTTGCAGCTCTTTATTAAAATTTTCCGGATGACTCTTTATGACATCGGTTGCCTCTTTGCTTAGGGGACTATCAACAAAATACTTTAATGCCGGCAGCCTGTTTTCATTGTCCAACTTGTTTAAAGCATACAGAAGTTCCTGCGTTCGGCCTACACTAAAAGCAGGAATGATTAGCTTACCTTTTTTTTGTAAGCACGTTCTTTCGATCCAGCCTAGAAAAGTTTCCGGAAGGTTTATTACCTCTTCATGCAATTTATCTCCATAGGTACTTTCCAATAAAATGTAATCTGCCTGCGGAACTTCTTCGGGAGCTTTCAATATCGCATCATTGTATCTTCCTATATCTCCGCTAAATGTGATGCGCGTTGTTTTTTCGTCTTCGACAACTTGCAGGCTTACCGCTGCACTGCCAATAATATGGCCCGCATCTGTAAACAGCACCTTTATCTCGTCGTCGATGCTAAACCATTTTCCATATTCTACCGTTGTAAAAAGCTCAAGACAACGTTTCGCATCTTCAGTTGAATACATAGGTTTAAAGAGGGGCAGGCTAAGTTTTGCTCTTTTCTTATTAATGTATTTTGTGTCTGATTGTTGTATTTCTGCACTGTCCATGAGTAATATTTCGCACAGATCTTTAGTAGCAGGCGTGCAAAAAATAGGTCCGCGAAAACCTTCATTATATAGTTTTGGTATTAAACCAGAATGATCGATGTGTGCGTGCGATAAAATAAGATAAGAAACATCTTTTGGGTGAAAACCTAAGTTGCTGTTTAGCTCGTCCGTTTGGCGTCCCATTCCCTGGAACAATCCACAATCCAGTAAAAGCCTTTTACCATTTTTTAAAGAAAGCAAATGCTTTGAACCGGTAACAGTGCGTGCTGCTCCGTGAATAGATAGTTGCATAAATGATTTTGAGGTAGAAGATAAAATATTAAGCCCTGCTTCTTGATTTGAAGCTCCAGGTACAAAAGAATTGCGCTACGATTTCACCAGATTCATTTTTTCCTGTGCTTTCACAGATTACAGATTTACTTTCATCTGAAACCAATGCGTCTTCTACTGCCTGTTGTATTTTCATCCCATCAGGGCACGTAAAGATTATTTGGCCTACAGCTTTTTTATAGAAATTTCCTTCAATCCTTACAATCAGCATACTCACTGATGGTTTTCTTTTGTACAATGCAGACATACACAAAATCCCTGTGCTTGCCTCGGCCGCCATTGATAACACAGCGAAGTACATTGATCGGAAAGGATTTTTATTGAACCATTTATAGCTGACGCCTATAGCAGCTTCTTCAGGGACTAATCTAATTAATTTCAATCCCGCAAAGAATGCAGATGGAAGTTTCGTAAGTAGAAACAGCTTGAAAGAAAAAGGGTTTGCTAGTTGCTTTTTAAAAGCACTGAATTCCGGGTTCAAATTTTAATAATTGATGAGTTTAAAGTTACTGTATTCTTTATTTGTAAGGAGCTATTCCACTGTAACCCATACGGATAACTTCACGAAGTCTTTTACCCGTGCTTGGTTTAACTGTTACCATTGTCGTCGGTAAGAAAAGGGTATTGAACTTTCACAAGAAAAAGTCCATGAGCCGGAGTTGCAAAACTTGCTTTGGTGCAGTCTTTTGCTTGAATGATTTCCTCGAATTCTTGTAAGGTGATTTTCTTTCGACCCACCAATAACATCGTTCCTACGAGGCCTCTAACCATACCGCGAAGAAACCGGTTAGCCTCGACAGTATAGGTGAGATTGCGATCCGTTATACTCCAATTGCTCTTAATGATTTTGCACTCTTTAGTTAAGACCTGCGTATTTCTTTTTGAAAAGGAAGTATAGTCGGTATGATTAAACAACGTGGCTGATGCGTGGTGCAAAAGATCTATGTCAACAGAAAAAGGATAATACCATGCCGTCTCAGTTGTGAACGGATCTTTGGTGGTGGTAATATGATATCGATATTCACGTGAAGTAGCCTGGAACCTTGAATGAGCATCTGTTGAAACAGGAAATACAGATTTAACAACGATGTCTAAAGGGAGCAGGGCATTTATGTTATAAATCAAAAAAGGGTCAAAAATGCTTTCAAGGTCGAAGTGAAAAAAATTTTGCAGCGCATGAACACCGGCGTCAGTTCGGGAAGATCCGGTTAGGTTAATGGGGGAACGGCAGACCGTTGTAAGTGCTCTTTCTACCTGGCCTTGAATAGTGTCTCCATTCTGCTGTACCTGGAACCCGGCATACCGTGTACCCTTATAACTTACCTCAAGAAAGTAACGCATGAACCGCCATTAAAAGATGAAGTGCATACTGCTACTGAAGTAAGCCTTTGAAACGATTTACAAAAGTCGGATCGATGAACTCGTCTTGTAAAGTATAGTATTGGCCCGCATCTGCCACTGAGACAAAAGAGGTCTCAAAAAACTTAAACCTTCCTTCGTCAGATAGAAATAAGGTAGAAAGTCCTTTTATCTGGCTGGTAGTAAAACACTTATTACGGTAAAATTTTCTAGCCTCAACAATCATCTTATCATCAGACGTTTCGGATGCCATCTTTTTTCTAAGCTTAGCGTAGTCTTCATCAGTAGCTATATTTTTGCAATTGCTGTTTTCCAAAATCCTGCGCTCGTCGCCAGTTGTCTTTACCGATTGAACCGTATCTTTTTTAGCACCAGACATATTGATATCCAAAAACTTTACATCGCTTTTGTTTGCAGCAGAAGTAGAAGATTTGGCTTGAGTAATTGTTTCAGTATCAGTTTTAGTGCTGCTTGTGTTAGCAGGAGATGAGTTAGCAGTATTGCTAGACGCAGGCGAAGATGGGATGATAATGTTAACTGTATCTCTTGCCTTTCCGGTTCCCTCAACATAAGATAAATGCACACCTTCTTCGCCGCTAACTTCTGACACTTTCTTTATATCATTATCCTTACCTGCTTTTGCTACTGGCTCTGGCTTTTTAGATGGCTGATCCGGAGTTGAAGTTGCTTCTGCTGTTACTTGTTTAACGGGTGGAGGATCAGCTTTTGCTATCGACTCTTTCACCTCAACATCTCTGGTAGGATTGCTAACTAAAGTGTCTACAGGCGGCTTGCTTACCGCTTGAGCAGTGTCTTTTTTCTTTTCGAAGGAGATCACTGGTGGAAGCGCTTTTGAATTTGAACTTGCATTAAGAGCCTGCGAAACAACATTTGAATTTGCTGCGGATGCCATGGTTATGTCCAGCGATTGCAAATTAAATAAGCCCCAGCCTTTTTCGTTGAAGTTCTTTAAATCAAAGCCAAGGTCTTTATTCTGAATAGCAAGATTGAAGGTCTGTTCAGGAAAGGCGTTTTGCGCAAAGCCCACTGTAAGACTATAGTTGCCATCTGCAAGCTTTGGAATGATTAAATATCCACTAGCTGTTGAACTGTACAATTTGCCATTAACAGAAACGTAAAAAGGTTGTTTAGCATCGGATTGAATAAAGACAAAATGTTTTTCCTGTGCGGAAACATTGCCCAAAAAGAAACAAAGGAAAAATATACTTAAGAAGTACTTCATCTACGTAAATTGAATAAGCGGTTTATATTGACTTATTAGTAACAAAGCTATGAAAAACCTTGTTTTTATAGTATAGCTAATAGTTAATACTCGCGGTGCTGCGTTATAGCAAAAACAGTGCTTAGGACTTATTTTGAACAAAATTTGATAGGAGCAAAAATTTCTGTTACAAAAACACAAGCTTTAGTTGTGCTTAAATAGTGTCATTTATATGTAGCATGATGCATTGCTATGAATGATCCACAGAGGTGTAAAGATTAAACGGAGCGTCGCAAGAATGTCTCTTAACGAAGATTATAGCTGGTTGAGAAAACACAACATTATTTGTTCAAACTAGCGTAGACCAGTGATTCGAATTTTGCTCCTATATCTCCGTGGGAGTTGGGACTTTGCTGAGTCATAATAAGGCAAACAAGGTGCGTTTTTGGATCGGCCCAATAAGTAGTTCCATAATAACCACCCCATGCAAAAGAGCCTTCGCTTCGTGCATTACGGCTGGCAGATTTAGCAGAAGTGAGGCCGAAACCCAAACCAAAATTATCGCTACCGTTATATAAAAAGTCAAGCTGTGGACTTGTCATCATTTCTACTGAGCGAGGTGAAAGAATTCTGTGTCTATTATAGACGCCCTTATTTAAAAGCATTTGCATGAAGACTGCGTAATCAAATGCTGTAGAAGATAAGCCGGCACCTCCCGAAAAATACTTTTTATTCATTAAAGGATAGTTGGGATCTATGTGACGAAACGTAGGACTCCATTTGATGATCCTGTGCAAAGAATCCTCTGTATAAACTGAAGCAAGGCGATTGGCTTTTGATTGAGGAAGGTTGAAATAAGTGTCCTTCATGCCTAGAGGATCGAAGATATTTTTTCTGAAAAAGTCCTCGAGGTTCGTTCCGCTGATTACTTCAACAAGGCAACCAAGAAGATCGCTGTTTAAGCCGTACTGCCATTTTTCGCCCGGTTGAAAAAGAAGAGGTTGCTTTGCAAGCACTTTCATCTTTTCTAATAAGTCTGCATTAAAGTAGCCAAGGCCAGATGGAATACCGGCTTTAGCGTAAATCGCATTTCCCCTGGCAGACCCGATATCTGCATAATCTAAACCCGAGCTATGTGTAAGTAAATCGCGGAAGGTAATATTTCTTCTTGCAGGTACCGTTGTGTAAGTAGTGTCGGCACTATTGTATTTATCTATTACAACGGGATTTCTAAAGGCTGGAATAAAGTCGGCAATCGGTTGGTCAAGTAGCAGCTTTCCCTGCTCGTACAATATCATGATGGCCACACTTGTGATTGCTTTTGTTTGGCTCATGATGCGAAAGATTGCATCACTTTTCATTGGGCTTTTTGTTTCGGCGTTTACATAGCCGTAGCCTTTATACTGCACCAGCTGGTTATCTTTTACTACCAGCGTGACCGCCCCTGTTAAATAATTTTTGCGGATGTAATCATTAAGCAGTGTATCGATTCTGTTTAAACGACTATAATCAATGGAAGAATTTTGCTTAACGACTGTTTGAATTACCTGCGCTTGTACTGATGGCAATAGAAACAGTATAGTAATGAAAGAGGTACAGATAAAAGAAAGAATTTTCATGTGGCTTGCATTATTTGATTGAAGATACTATCTAAACTAATCTTTTTGCTACCCTGATCTGAGAGAAACGGACAAGTGACAGAATCGATGTTTTTTGCACAATAACTTGTGATAGTATAAAACAAAATGCAGATGATTGCTCACCTGCATTTTATATATTTCTGTCAGATTGTTACCAACTTCCCCCGGAGCCACCGCCGCCGAAACTTCCACCGCCGAAACCACCGAAACCACCACCTCCACCACCGGAGTCTCCGCCTCCGCTCCAGCCACCACCACCTCTTCCGCCTCCGTTAAGCAGGCTACCTAAAATAGCGCCTTCAACGAAACCACCATATCCACGGCGACTAAACATTCCGCCTCCACCACCGCGGCCGCCACCTCTTCCAATAAACATTAGTACAATAATGATGATAATGATTATTCCAAAAATACTTCCTCCACCTCCGCCTGGCGAACGTTTACCTCTGTAACCTTCCGGCGCTTTGTACTCACCTGCTGCTGCTTTAAAGATGGCAGTAGTTCCCAAGTCTATTCCCCGATAGAAATCCTCCTGTTTAAAGTTTGGCTTAATTACATCTTCAATAATTGATTTACAAGTGATATCAGGTAAAGCTCCTTCCAAACCATAACCGGGAGCAATAAAAATGGTCCGATCTTCTTTCGCTATCAGAAGTACAACTCCATTGTTGGTTTTCTTGTTACCGACTCCCCACGTTCTTCCCAGTTTAGTAGCATAATCAACAGGAGCATAGTCGTTAAGTGTAGGAACTATAACCACGACAACCTGGTTGCTGGTACTATCGTCGTAAGCCACCAACTTTTGCTCAAGCGTGTATTGCTGATCCTGGGTTAGTGTCTGCGTATAATCGTTTACCAGCCTGGGCGGGTTAGGGCGAGCAGGAATATTTTGAGAAAAGGCAAAAAGAACGTGTACAAAAAAAAGTACTGTAAGTAGAAAACGCTTCATGTATTTAATAAGAAAAAATAATCCCGCAATTGCGGGATTATTTTAATTTCCAAAAATTATTTCATCCGGCAATTCATTTTTATCACTGCTTTCATAAGGGAACTCAGTTTTGAGTGCATCGCCTATGTCATAAATAACTGAACAAATGCCCCCGGTATAATCGTCTTTGGTAAACGACTTAATTATCTTTTTAACCTTGTCGTTCCAATAGCTTTCTCCAAGCCTTCGATAAATGCCCTCATCTGCAAATAGCGCCAGTTGCCTATCGTCCATTGCTAAATAAAAGAGCACTGCATTCCTGTCTTTGGTTTGATCCATTTTAAGACTAAAGAAAATTTCTTTAGCCCTGTCAACGGCGTCAACGTAGTTGCATTTGCCTTCAACAAACAGCCTTACTTCGCCACTGGTATTTTTTTCAGCTTCCTGTATGGCTTTCACCATCAACTCCTGCTGTTCAGGAGTGAAAAATTCTCTTTTTTTCGATGATGAAAACAATGACACTGTTAAAGATTGAATGTTTTAAAATTTAACTTCAGGAGCTCTTTCGGCACCGGCTTCAGCAGCAAAACCTGGTCTTTGTTTAAAGCCCATCATTCCTGCGAAGATGTTTGTAGGGAACGAACGTACTTTGGTATTGTACGTTTGCACTGCGTCGTTGAAATCATTACGCGATGTTTTGATCCTGTTTTCTGTTCCTTCTAACTGAGCCTGAAGTCCACGGAATGCATCGTTAGCCCTAAGGTTAGGATAGTTTTCTGTAACTACTAACAACCTGCCTAAAGCTTGCGACAACTGCCCTTGAGCCGCCTGGAACTGTTGCACCTTTTCTGGGCTTAGATCATTCGGATCAACCTTCATTTGAGTAGCAGATGCCCTTGCATTAATTACATCAGTTAAAGTACCACGTTCAAAGCCTGCTTCGCCTTTTACAGTATTCACAAGATTTGGTATCAGGTCTGCACGCCTTTGATAGTCACTTTGAACTTTATTCCAAGCGTTTTTAACGGTTTCATCTTGAGAGACCAAACTGTTATAGCTACCACAACCGCAGCCGCCTAATATTAAGATGGCTACAAGAATGATTATGAGTGTGAGGTTTTTTGTCATTGTTTAAATTGTTTTTTTCAATTAAGTTTTAGCGAGTTATAAATAAACTCGTCAAGCTATTGCAAAATATCTGCCATCAAAAAAATCTGCCGTTGTGTCTTAGTGTTTAATCGCTGCAATACCTGGCAACTCTTTTCCTTCAAAATATTCGAGCATAGCGCCCCCGCCTGTACTTACATAGCTTACTTTATCTGCAAGTCCGAATTGATTTACTGCTGCAACACTGTCACCGCCGCCGACCAGCGAAAAGGCTCCTTTAGATGTAGCCTCAACTATATAATCTGCAACTGCTTTCGTTCCCTTTTTGAATTTCTCCATCTCAAAGACACCCATTGGGCCGTTCCATAAAATAGTTTTGCTTTCAAGAATAACCTGCCCAAAATCCTTTATAGCTTGGTCGCCAATGTCCAGTCCCATCCATCCTTTTTCGATGTTGTCGTTACTTAGCATCTTTGTGTTTGCGTTCGCATCAAACTTGTCTGCAACAACACTGTCCTGAGGCAGATGAAATGCTACGCCTTTTGCTTTAGCTTTAGCTAGAAGTTCATTCGCAAGATCAAGTTTGTCTTCTTCACAGAGGCTGCTTCCAATTTCTTTTCCCTGTGCTTTTAGGAAAGTATATGCCATACCTCCACCGATGATAATGTTGTTTGCTCTTTCCAGGAGGTTTTCTATAATCAATATTTTATCACTCACTTTTGCTCCACCAAGAATAGCAGTAAAAGGTCGTTCGCTTTTATGCAAAACTTTTTCAGCACTTTCGACTTCATTTTCCATCAGTAGGCCGAACATCTTTTTATCGCCAGGGAAAAATTTAGCAATAATAGCTGTAGAAGCGTGTGCACGATGCGCAGTACCGAAAGCGTCGTTTACGTAAACATCTCCCAGTTTGCTTAGCTTTTCTGCGAAGGCTTCGTCGCCTTTCTCTTCTTGCTTGTAAAAGCGGAGGTTCTCTAACAAAAGCACTTCACCAGGTTCCATACCTGCAGCTTTTTTCTTTGCTTCCTCGCCGATGCAATCATCAGCAAATAAAACTGTGGCGCCATCAAGCAATTTGACTAGATGAGGAATCAAATGGCGCAACGAATATTTATCAGTTGGCCCTTCCTTTGGTCGGCCAAGGTGGCTCATCAATATAACACTGCCTCCATCACCTAAAATCTTTTTAATAGTAGGGACCGCAGCACGCATCCGATTATCGTCTGTTATTTCGAATTTGTCATTTAGCGGTACATTAAAGTCCACTCTTATTAAAGCCTTCTGGCCAGAAAAGTTATGGTTTTGGAAATTGCTCATAAAGGTTTTTTAATGGTAAAAGAAAAACCACAAAGAATACAATGAAATTTAAAAGGTTCACTCAGAATAATCTTTGTGCTCCCTTTACTCATTTCTTTGTGTCCTTTGTGGTTAAGAATTAAGAACTATCAATAATTATGTAAAAAGCCGAAGTGAGAACATACTGTTCAAGTGTGCGACGCAACAAATGTTAAATAGAATTACAAATGTTGGCTCAAAAAGGCTTACTTATTTATTAAACCCGCGAAAAACTTAACTGTGCGAACCAACTGGCTTACATAACTCATTTCGTTGTCGTACCAGCTAACAGTTTTAACTAGTTGCTTGTCGCCCATATTCATCACTTTTGTTTGAGTGGCATCGAAGAGAGAACCATAGTTGATACCGATAATATCGCTACTTACAATTTCGTCTTCAGTATAACCGAAGCTTTCATTGCTTCCGGCTTTCATTGCAGCATTTACTTCTTCAATAGTAACGGGCTTGTTCAACATTGAAACGAGCTCAGTTAAAGAACCCGTAATTACCGGAACACGTTGAGCGCTTCCATCTAATTTACCTTTTAACTCAGGCAATACAAGGCCAATTGCCTTTGCAGCACCGGTACTGTTGGGAACAATATTTTGAGCAGCAGCTCTTGCACGACGAAGATCTCCCTTTGGATGTGGAGCGTCCAGCGTGTTTTGATCGTTTGTATAAGCGTGAATGGTTGTCATAATACCACCAGCAATACCGAAAGTGTCATTTAAAACCTTCGCCATTGGAGCGAGACAGTTTGTAGTACAAGATGCGCAGCTGATGATAGTTTCGCTTCCATCAAGTATCTCGTGGTTTACGTTGAAAACAATCGTTTTCAAATCACCGGTAGCCGGAGCAGAAATAACCACACGCTTTGCACCTGCGGTTAAATGCGCCTCAGCTTTTGCTTTATCTGTAAAAAACCCTGTGCTTTCAATTACAACATCTACACCATGCTGTCCCCAGGGAATTTGAGCAGGATCTTTCTGTGCATATATTTTTACTTCTTCACCATTTACAACTATAGAATTTTCGGTGCTGGTAACTTCGCCTGTAAAGCGACCCTGAGCACTATCATATTTTAGCAAGTGAGCCAATACTTTCGGACTGGTAAGGTCATTGATAGCTACAACATCAATACCTTCCATATTATAAATTTGGCGGAAGACTAAACGGCCAATACGTCCAAAACCGTTGATAGCAACTTTAACTGTACTCATATTTTTGATTTTTCTATTTTAAAAAACTCTGCAAAATTACATTGAAAGGTGGGATAAATAACGATATTTTTTTGTCATCAACATTTGTTCCAGCCCATGCTTTTGTTGCGTCGCACAGTTGTACTTCAAATCTTTATGCATCAAAAAATAAAGTGCAGAGAAAGTATTAAAGAAACTTT
Source organism: Segetibacter aerophilus (assembly GCF_007991655.1). GTDB lineage: Bacteria > Bacteroidota > Bacteroidia > Chitinophagales > Chitinophagaceae > Segetibacter > Segetibacter aerophilus. The sequence goes on along the minus strand of NZ_BJYT01000012.1, from coordinate 159,877 downwards.
TGAAAAAAATTTTGGCTGGAAAGGTGCCCCCTCCTATTTTTGCACTCCGATTACAAAAAATGGAGCGTTGGTCAAGGGGTTAAGACACCTCCCTTTCACGGAGGAATCACGGGTTCGATTCCCGTACGCTCTACCAAGTTAAAAGCCGCTGAGAAGCGGCTTTTCTGTTTAGTTTCTCATTCATTATTTTGGCAAGCTCTTCTCATTCTCTTTACACGCTAAATTTGCAACCTAATTCATTTTCGAGCGGTCTTACAAATACATTTTGTCCATTCTAATCCAATAGGGAATACCTGTTTTGCTTTTTAATCTGAAGACAGATCTCTCACTTCTCTACTGACTAACCTCTTTTATTCGCTTGGATTTTCTATTAATTGCCAACCAACACGCAACTGCAATGAAGTTCTTAATCCTCTTAATGCTTATGGCATTATCAATTATCGGTCATGCACAAACTTTTAAGGAATATTTGCCTTCATTGGTTTGTACTTTTTTAGGTGGTTCAAGTGATGGATTACGAGATGCATCAATGTATAGAATGGACGGATACGGTAAGTTTTGGAACGGTAAAAACAGTTGGAACAATAAGTACAAAAATAATGACATGAGGCAGGGACCTGCTTATTTTGGCAGCACCTCATTTCTTGCATTTACAACCGACGGTCCACATCTTACAAATATGGTTACTCACCAGTTTAATGGTATGGCAATGGCCTTTATGCCCACAGACGAAAACAAAAAACTCGGACACGTGTTTCTAAAAGTATTGGCTTATAATGCAGTTCGGCAAGCGGGACATTCTATTGTTTATGGTTTAATTTTTAAGCCCAAATACCCTGGAGACAACCCTCTTCCTTACTACAGTCACTGATTTTTCTTTCCATATTCTATAAAAAAGCGGGTTTACTTTTTGATCTACTAAACACAGATACTGATAGAATATGAAATTTATCTCCTTTATAGTTTTTATGGTAATAAGCTTTAAAGCTCCGGCACAATTCTATAACAATTTGAATGTTGCAACAGGTGTTGCGATGGGCTTAAGCGGAGGATATTCAAGTAAACAGTCGGCAATAGGCACTTTATCCGTTGGCGCCATGTTGGCAACGAGTAATCACCTTTCGCTAAACATGATTTTATTAGGCAATACAAAAAATGTCGAAATTCCTAGTATTGCGGAAGCAAGGGTTGGCCATTTCTTTAGCACTTGGGAACTATATGGCGGCGTAGGTTATCATATTGCAGGAGCTGACGATAAGGTTACCTCTAATCCTAACACAGGTATAAGACCTGCCCTTGGAATAACTAAACATTTTACCAGTTCCCCCTGGACTATCTCCGCCGGAGCCAGTGGAAAAATTTTTTCACTTCAGATAGGTTTATTTGGTGTGCGCTAAAAATTTAGATTTTTATTAATCAGTAAAAAAAAAGTGGTTGAAGGCCACCTTTTTTTGGTTTAAGATGTAGTCATCTTTATTCCACATTCAATAATATTCTTACTTTATTAATCATTGTGTCTTCGCTCTCACTCATTTGCTTTAAGATATTTAGATAAACAGGAATTATGCAACATTCGTTTTGCTGTAACAGGCCTGAACTTAGAAGCTCGTGCTTGTTTTTACAAGTAAGAACATACTGATTAGTTTTAACTACTTTGAGCTTACATTATTAATTCTCAATACATGCTGGTAAAAACGTTTGGAAGTGCAGTGTATGGAGTGGAAGCAATTAACATAACAATCGAAGTAAATGTTAGTGAAGGTCAGGGATACTTCGTGGTAGGATTGCCCGACGGAGCTATAAAAGAAAGTCAGCAAAGAATTGACAGTGCGATAAAAGATAACGGGTTTAGAATGCCGCGCATTAAGATTGTGGTTAATATGGCTCCGGCCGATATTAAAAAAAGTGGTTCTGCCTTTGACCTTCCGATTGCTATCGGAATACTTGGAGCAAGTGACCAGATTGAAAAGGCAGAGTCCCTTAAAGATTATGTAATAATGGGAGAACTAAGTCTCGATGGCGCTATTCAACCGATAAAAGGCGCTCTGCCAATTGCCATACAAGCGCGAAAAGAAGGCTTTAAAGGTTTGATTGTTCCAAAGGCAAATGCGCGTGAAGCTGGAATGGTAAATAATCTTGCAGTCTACGGAGTAACTCATCTAAAGGAAGTAATTGAATTTTTTGCTGATGAAAGTTCATTTACGCCTGTTGATGTAAATACAAGAGAAGAATTCTTCAATTCTCAATACGAGTTTGAGCTCGACTTTACTGATGTGAAAGGGCAGGAAAATATAAAACGAGCGCTTGAGATTGCAGCGGCAGGAGGGCACAATGCTATTTTAATCGGGCCACCGGGAGCAGGAAAGACAATGCTTGCTAAAAGGCTTCCAACAGTTTTACCGCCACTTAGTTTACAGGAAGCACTTGAGACAACTAAAATTCACAGTGTTGCAGGAAAATTGCCCGAGAACGCATCGCTGATAAATAAGAGACCTTTCAGAAGTCCCCATCATACAATTTCAGATGTAGCACTTGTTGGCGGGGGAGGAGTGCCGCAACCAGGTGAAATTTCCTTGGCGCACAATGGTGTGTTGTTTCTTGATGAATTGCCGGAGTTTAAACGAACGGTCTTAGAAGTGATGCGCCAGCCGATGGAAGAAAGGCGGGTGACAATTTCAAGAGCTAAAGTGGCTTTGGACTTTCCGGCAAACTTTATGTTGATCGCTAGTATGAACCCTTGCCCTTGCGGTTACTATAACCATCCCGAAAAAGAATGCACCTGTCCTCCCGGTGCTGTTCAGAAATATTTGAATAAGATTTCAGGTCCTTTGCTAGATAGAATTGATTTACACGTGGAGGTAACTCCGGTTTCATTCACTGAACTTAGCAACATAAGTAAAGGCGAGGCATCCGCATCTATCCGTGAACGCGTTATCAAAGCCAGGGATATACAGGCGGAACGTTATAAGGAAACCCCGGGAACCTATGCAAATGCTCAAATGAGCAGCAAGCAACTTCGTGAAATTTGTGTCATCAACAAGGCAGGCGAAGGTTTACTAAAAAAGGCTATGGAGAGATTGAACCTTTCAGCAAGGGCATACGATCGAATTTTGAAAGTCTCAAGAACGATTGCTGACTTAGCTGCAAGCCCCGACATAAAAGTAGAGCATTTGGCAGAGGCAATTCAATACAGAAGTTTAGATAGAGAGGGATGGGCGGGGTGAAGAAAGGATAGATTTATAAGAATTACAGTATTGCAAAATCTAATGCTTCGAAAAAAAATGTAAGGTGTAATTGAAGTAAATTAGCATAAAGTATAAATTATGGATAGCTCAGAAGTAAAAGAAAAACTTCATCAGTACATAGATAACGGGGATGACGCTCTGATACATATGATGTGGGAAATGGTGACATCCTATAACACACCAAATAATTTTTCTACTATTGAACAATATAATAGAGATATTGAAGAAAGCCTGGAGCAGTTTAAGAAAGGAGAGTTTATGAGCCAGAAAGAGGTGAAAGAACAGTCAGAAAAATGGTAAATAACCATTTTAAAGTTATTTGGGCTCGAAAAGCGACAGAACAACTGAAACAAGCCTATTTATACATTAGAAAAGACTCTTTTCAAAATGCGGAGAAAGTCAGAAAAGAAATACTAGAAGCAACTGAAAAACTAGCAGTTAACCCTGAACTAAATCCTCCTGATAAATATAAAATCAATAATGATAATTCTTTCAGGGCTTTTGAGTTATTTAGGTACCGGGTATCTTATAAGATAACAAATGCTGAAGTTATTATTGTGAGGATAAGACATACAAGCATGAGTCCTAAAAATTATTAATCTCAACTACCCGCACTTTACACCTTCCGCAAACTCCCCTACTGCGTCCTGCAGTTCATCTTTAATATTTAATCCCTCGCTTTCCTTGAAAGCTTTTTTTACCATTTTCTTATTTTCTTCAATATTAAAACTAACGAACCTTTTACTGATGTCACCCTTATCATCTCGGTTTAAGTTGTACGACCTGGCTTGAGAGGAGCACGCATAATCAAACGCATTCATAGCAACTATCTTCTGTTGTGGCCGGTTACTTGTCTTAAAAAAGATCTTCTTGTTTGTAAGATCATACACGATACTCCATTTTGTAAATCCAGGCTGTGCTACTTTGTTCAAAATATCAAAAGAGTAATCCACCAAAGGCTTGGTTGTTTTTGCTTGCTTGTATTGTTGAAGCATTGTGCATGCATTTGAAAACCTATCAAGAGAGTTGTCGTTTGTCCTTTTGTTTTTCATAGCATTTATTGACTCTTCGTAGGTACTGTTAGCTAACGCCGCATAGGGCAATTTATCATTTCGGTGAACTACCATTTTGCCTCCTAAAAGTTCAATAGTAGCAACGGCGCCTTTGCTGTCTGCAACCAGGTAATGTTGTGGTGTACCTGTCGAAGTAATTCTAACTGTTTTGTCTGTTGCCAATACTTCATCGACTGTAGCATTATTGTCAAGCTGATATTGTATCCATTGAAGTACGCTTAGTCCAGGGCGGTCATCTTTCTTTGGGTACTGACTTTCGCTAAGCCACATCAACTCTACAACGAGGCCCTTTTCATTCATTCCGCCATTTGGAAATTCTTTGCCATATTGATTGAAAGTAGTGCTTCCATATTTTGACACCCATTTCAAAATTTTTCCATCATCAAGCCGTAAAGAAGATTTAGCAAGACCGCGAAGATTGGTATTGATAGAACCTGTTCCGGTCATCCAATCGTAATTTTTACCAAATGCCATCTGGCCACTTTTTTCAAGAAAGAATGTAGTGCAAGCAGTAGTTCGTTCGATAGAAAAAGCAGCCGCTAGCATTAATACACAAACCAATTTTTTCATCGTTGAAATTAAAAAGAGTTAGTCATGTTGGACTTTCACTAAATATCAAAGTATCCTTAAAATATGTTTTTGTAGCTGAAATGTTTCAAACTGTAAAAGTGTGCGACGCAACGAAAGAAACATAGTAGTAATAAAGCCGGGCACATTAAATCTAAACATAGGTAACCATAGCTCTTGCGAAAGCGGGAAAAACAGAACGATTTGGGCGCGCTCGTTGTTCTGTTAATATTTTATTAGCTTTAATTGCAGACTTTCGCCAATTATTATTTTTATGAAACTTCTACTTCAATATCTTAAACCATTCAGGTGGTTCATTCTTCTCGCACTTTTTCTGGCCGCTGTTAACCAGGTTTTCTCATTGTTTAGTCCAATGATTATTGGTAAGATTATGGACCAACTTGCCACCCATCCCCACGCTGACGCAGCAGGAAAAACCCGTACTGAGCATGCTTATATCATGGGCGTGCTTTACTTTTTAGGGCTACTTATTGGCACCGCCATGGTTAGCCGTATTGCAAAAGCTTTCCAGGATTATGTGGTCAACGTCATCATTCAAAAATTTGGAGCTAAAATATTTACAGATGGTTTGCGGCACAGTATGCGTCTTCCTTACCAGGATTTTGAGGACCAGCGCAGCGGCGAAACGCTTTCTATACTTTCCAAGGTAAGAGCCGATACAGAAAAATTTATTGGGTTTTTCATCAACGTGTTTTTTGGCATTATCGTAAGCGTTGTATTTGTTTCGGTCTACGCGTCAAGCAAACATTGGAGCATTGTGCCGACGTATGTAGTGGGCATGTTAATACTTGCGGTAGTTACGAGCATTTTGAGCCGAAAAATAAAAGTGATACAAAAGAACATTGTGAAAGAAACGACCGTGTTGGCTGGTACTACAACTGAAAGTCTGCGGAACATTGAACTGGTAAAAAGCTTAGGACTTACTGAGCAGGAAGTAAAGCGCCTCAACAATAACACTTATAAAATTTTAGGGCTTGAATTGCGCAAAGTAAAAAGCATCCGTACCCTAAGCTTTATACAGGGCACGCTTGTAAACTTCTTGCAGCAGGTCATCAGCTTCGTGTTATTGTATCTCATTTTCCGCGACATCTTAACACCGGGACAATTCCTAGCGCTACAGTTTTACGGCTTTTTCATTTTCGGCCCAATGCAGGAGATGGGTAATATTATTATCAGCTATCGTGAGGCTGAGGCAAGTTTGCAAAACTTTCACGATCTGCTTAACAGGCCGGTAGAGGCTAAACCGGCGCAACCTTCTATTGTTGGTGGCATTAACGAGTTGGAGTTCAGAAACCTCAGTTTCAAACATCGTACAGCACAATTTAAAGCGCTTGACGATATAAGTTTTGATGTAAAAAAAGGTGAAACCATTGCTTTCGTTGGCCCTTCCGGGTCAGGAAAAAGTACGTTGGTGAAGTTGCTTGTCGGCTTGTACCGTCCGCAAGAAGGACATATTTATTATAATGGTGTGAGCAGCGACGATATAGATTTTGATGAGTTGCGGGGGCAGATTGGTTTTGTAACACAAGACACCCAATTGTTTGCCGGAACGATCAAAGAAAACCTTCTGTTTGTTAACCCAACCGCTACCGACGATGAACTGTGGGATGTACTTAAAAAGGCCAGCTGCAATTATATTCTTACCCGTGCAGAGCAAGGACTGGAAACAGTTATTGGCGAAGGTGGATTGAAACTAAGTGGTGGCGAGAAGCAACGTTTGTCGATAGCCCGGTCTTTACTACGTCATCCACATTTGCTCATATTCGACGAGGCTACCTCGTCTCTCGACAGTATTACTGAAGAAGCAATTACCAGCACGATTAAGAAAATCTCTTCGGAAAGAGAGCAGATTACGGTTTTGATTGCACACCGCCTCAGTACCATTATGCATGCCGATCGCATCCATGTTTTGGAGCAAGGCAAGGTTGCGGAAACCGGAAACCACTACGAACTGCTCGAAGAAAAAGGCTTGTATTACGCGATGTGGCGCCAGCAAATTGGAGAAAGAAAAGCTGCGAGTGCTAGTGTAGCTACGGCATAACAGAACCGGTTTTGTTAGATAGATAAGGTTGGTGAGAATATTTTAAATACCAGCTTTATCACTCCGATTGGTCATTGTTGCGTCGCATTTCGTTCATCTTATAGTAATTCTATGTAGCATTTCTCACCTCCTATTGTAAAGATCAAGGCACGCAATTTTTATACTTCCGTAGCCGGTTCTTTCAAAACCGTTTGTATTTATATGGACGAATTCAAGGATTTTAACAACGCCCAGGTTGCAAAGCTGCCACGACATCTTAAGCAATTTATTGTAGAGCAGCATTATGAAAAATATTCTTCTATCGACAATGCTGTTTGGCGGTATGTGATGCGGCAGAATTATAGCTATTTGAAGGACGTTGCTTATTATCCTTATATCCCTGGCTTGCATAAAGCCGGACTTACAATAGAAAAGATTCCAAGCCTGCAAGAAATGAATGATGCGCTTGGCAAAATAGGATGGGGTGCAGTAACGGTAGATGGATTTATACCGCCCGCAGCTTTTATGGAATACCAGGCTTACAGGGTTTTGGTAATTGCGGCAGACATCCGCCAACTGAGACATATTGAATATACCCCGGCTCCTGACATCATTCATGAATCTGCTGGTCACGCTCCTATCATTGCTGATTCTGATTATAATAAATACTTAAGTTATTTTGGTTCCATAGGTGCGAAGGCTATGTTTTCGTCGAGAGACTTCGAACTGTATGAGGCAATTCGGGAGTTATCAATTTTAAAAGAAATGCCTGACGCAGACCCTGCCAATATAGCAAAAGCACAGAAAAATGTTGAGTACTGCCAGGAAAATTTAGGCGAGCCTTCAGAGATGGCTTTGCTGAGTCGCTTGCATTGGTGGACAGTGGAATATGGACTTATCGGAACCCTTGAAAATCCTAAAATTTATGGTGCGGGTCTCTTGTCTTCCATTGGCGAGAGTGCAAGTTGCATGAAGCCGGAAGTGAAAAAAATATGGTACACCAGTGATGCAGTCAATTACACGTACGACATTACTAAAGAACAACCTCAACTCTTTGTTACCCCGACCTTTCAAAATTTGGTAGATGTGTTGGAGGCTTTTGCAAACACAATGGCTTTTAGAAGAGGCGGCGCAGAAGGCTTAGAAAAAGCTATTGAATGTAAAAATGTTTGTACGGCGGTTTATAGTTCGGGCTTGCAGGTTTCCGGTGTATTTACTGATTTTGTTTCAAAGGAAAATCATGTTCAATTCATTAAAACTACCGGCCCAACTGCGCTTTCATTCCGAAACAAGCAAATGCCAGGGCAAGACAAGCAATATCACAAAGACGGATTTTCATCACCTGTTGGCAAGTTAAAAGGATACACAAAACCTCTTGAGAGTTGGACTGCTGCAGAATTGGCTGAAACCGGAATTATTAATGGACAGCAAACAACTTTGTTTTTTGAAAGCGGTATTTCAGTTGAAGGATTGGTTTCAAACATCACAGTAGAAAACCAGCAAGTGCTTATTATAACTTTTACAAATTGCACTGTAAAAGATGAAAAAGGAAAAACGTACTTTGAACCTGCATGGGGAAATTATGACATGGCTGTAGGTGAGAAAATAGTATCAGTCTTTTGCGGTGCTGCTGATAAAGACTCTTTTGAAGAAATCCCTTTAATGTCTGATACTAAAACTTATCATCACGATTATACTAATGAGGAGAAGTTGTACCAGCAGTTATTTCAAACGGTGCGGAATGTAAGGGAGCAACATAATAACTACGAAAAGTTACCAGTGGTCTGGAGCAGTTTAAAAGACCAGTTCCGGGATGATTGGCTTTGTTCGCTAGAAGTACTCGAATTGTTTGAGCAGGAAAATATTTACACTGATACTGCTAAAGAAATAACTACTTATCTCGATCAAAAAGCCAGTACTGAACCCGGGTATAAGAAATTGATTACCGATGGTTTTTATTTGATTAAACATCCTGTAACTGAATTAGCAACACCTAAAGTGTAACGTATGAATATTGTGATAACAGGTGCAAGTAGCGGGGTAGGTTTTGAAGCTGCACTTCAGCTAATAGAAGACCCGGCAAACAAAGTGGTAGCTCTCGCGCGATCGGGAGACAAGCTGGAACAGTTGGCAGACATAGCGCAGGTGCGCCACCCTAATGGTTTTTTATTTCCAATAGAGTTTGACATCATTCACGGTGACTATGACCTGGAGTTGATACCTTATTTGACCAAAAGCCTTGGTAATGTTGATATTCTGATTAACAATGCGGGTGCCCTAATAAACAAACCATTTACTGAGTTAGACCAGCTTGATTTTGTATCGATGCTTCAAAGCAACTTTCTCGGGCATATAAAAATGATCCAAAATTTGCTTCCCCTAATGTCGATGCAGGGCGGCCACATTGTAAATATTGGTAGCATGGGCGGCTTCCAGGGAAGTATAAAGTTTCCGGGTTTGGCAGCATACTCGGCAAGCAAAGCCGCTCTTCATACTTTGACCGAATGCCTGGCTTTAGAGTTAGAGCAAAGTAAGATCAAGGTAAATTGTCTTGCGCTTGGATCTGCACAAACAGAGATGCTGGAAAAAGCTTTTCCGGGTTACCAATCGCCTGTAAAAGCATCGGAGATGGGAAAGTTGATTGCTGATTTCGCTTTAACCGGTCATCAATTTTTTAATGGCAAAATTTTACCGGTGTCTGTCACCACTCCATAGTTTGCTTTCAAGCCGCGTATAAATAACAGCACAGTATCGCGGCGTTTAGTAAAAGTTGAATAAAAAACTTACTGTACAAGTGAGTGACACAACAATGTTAAGAAGGGATTTGTCGTTTGAACAAAAATGGCTTTTAAAAAAATCTTTTTTATATTGATGCCTGCAAAAGCTACTGCTTGTGCTGGCATCTGTTTTGTAAAAATTTAGAAAAAAATTTATGAGGCTCGTTGTACGATTTATTATTGTTTTTCTTTTCATTACTCCTTTTATTGGCTTTGCACAACGGACAGACACAATAATTAACAGACTCGACAGCCTTAAAAAACAAACAGATACAACAGGGCAACATAACCAGACAGAACCTAGCTTTTACGACGAGCGTACAAGCATGGATGCGAGAGTATTTGGAACATTATTACTAGATGACTTTAAGCAACAAGCATTATCTCCATTAGATATCAACAACAAAAGAGCGTGGCTAACAGGGGCTACACTTGTTGGCGCTACGATAGGGATAAGTTTTGTTGATAAGCCAATTCAGAGATGGGCGTCGGGGCTGCGAAGAGGAAACCCCACTTTAGGCAACTACAGCAAGACAATTACGGACATAGGTGGAGTATATGAGGTAGGAACTTTTGCCGGCATCGCCGCCTATGGGTTTATTTTTAAAAACCCAAAACTTAGAACAACGACCGCTCTTGCAACGCAAGCTTATATTACTTCTACCTTCTGGTCAACACTCTTTAAAACCCTTTCGGGCCGGTTGAGACCGCATGATATAGACGCCAACTCAACTATGAATTCGTCTCGTTTTCATGGGCCTTTCTATACTATCCCTTATGGTAGCAATAGCGCTTTCCCTTCGGGGCACGCAACACTTGCTTTTGCTGCTGCACGGGTGTATGCGATGGAATATAAAAATGTTCCTGCTATTCCTATTATATCTTATAGTATGGCTACTTTAGTCAGCTTTAGCAGAATTATAGAAAATCGTCATTGGGCGACAGATATATTTGCCGGAGCTTTATTAGGATTGGCGTGCGGTACACAGGTGGTTAATAACTATCACCGTTATTCGCGCCTAATAAGGACGGGAAAGGTTAAGAAGAAAAAAGGAGACATTTCCTTAAACATCCAATACATGCCGGGTGCAGGAGGGTTGATGCCTGGCCTTGTATATAAATTCAGGTAGCTGGGGGAGTACCTAATTTCTGAAGTTTTGCGTAATCATCAATCCATAAAATCCTCCATCTAAGATGCCTATTCCTAACCGGCCAAAAGCTGGATTGAGAATATTGGCGCGATGGCCGGGAGAATTCATTAAACCCCGATGGCAAATATTTAGGGTTTGACCTAAAGCAAGGTTTTCGCCTGCAGCTAAAAATCTCACTTTCGCTTTTCTCATCCTGTCAAATGGTGATGACCCTTCCGGCGTTATGTGAGAAAAGAATCCTCTTGCAAACATATCACGCGAATGTGCGCGTGCTACCTCCAACATTTCAGGGTCGAATTTTAATGGTTTTAAACCAGCCTTTTGACGCTCCTCATTTACCAGTACCAGCATCTTTGCCTCAAGATCTTCACGAACTTTTGGGTCAGCATCCTTAAAAGGTAGCTTGATCGATTTTTCAGACTCAGGTTCTACCGTCAGTTTGTTAAGTGTCTTGTTTACTGCCTGGTCAAAAACCGGCGAGAACTTTTCATCCAGCCATTCTACTTTGTCGGCCATCTTTTCTGCAAATACGCTGTCACGAGTTTTTGCAGAAAGGCCATCTGAAAAAGGTATGGATAATAAAAGGGCAGAAATGATAGTCGCCCAAATAATGCCGTTGATTGCTCCAGGCAAAATACCTAATGCATGGTTTGCCGTACTTGCATGAGCAGTGGCCGGTACCAGCTGTAAGAGTTGGTTTACGATAATTGAGAGAAGTATTCGAATAAGTATCAAACCTATAATAAATGAAAGCGGAACTGTCCAGATGCCCAGACTTGGAGCATGTTTTTCGAGAAAGGCGGCAATGTAAGGATAGGTTAATAGTGCCAGCACTATCCCGGTTGCAAACATGAGCAGTTCAAGTGTGCCGATGATAAATCCCTTTACCCAGCCATTATATAGAGAAAAGAGAATGACGATTATAAGAAGAATGTCAACAATATTCATTGCACTTTTTTTATCAATTAAAATAAATAAAATATGATGCCGTAATTTTTTTGTGGCAGTAGAGCACGATAAATAATAGAAATAATTTTTTCCTTCCTCAAACTCGTTCCTATACATTTGCAGCGAATGGTTCCCGTATAAAAACCGGGATTAAAAGGGAAGCCGGCGAAATTCCGGCGCTATCCCCGTAGCTGTAAAGGTCCTTCAAACCCTAGTAGAGGTGTTTAAAACAACCTGATATTAAAAGCCACTGTGTAATCATGGGAAGGCTATCAGGTTGAGACCAAGCCAGAAGACCTGCCTTTCAAATTATTTAATCATCGGGCTTTCGGGTGAAAAGCAAGAGATGTAATCGCCTGGTGCGCACGGGCCTTTCCATTTCTCATTATTTCTTTTCCGAAGGTTCATAGTAAATCAAATGACTATGGCGAAGAAATTACTTACATCATTTTTTATTCTGGCAGCAATTGCCACTAACGCTCAAACAGACACACTCCACGGAAATAGGCTGGACGAGGTTGTTGTGACCGCAAACAAATACCCTCAGAAGCAAAGCACTACCGGCAAGGTGATCACTGTAATTAATAAAGATCAAATTGAGAAGAGTAGTGGTAAAACACTTTCGCAACTTCTAAACGAGCAGGCGGGAGTTACCATAAACGGCGCACTTAACAATGCTGGTGCGGTGCAAACGATCTACGTGCGTGGTGCAGCATCGGGCCGTACTTTAATCCTTTTAGATGGCATTCCTGTAAATGACCCATCTATGATTAATAACGAATTCGACCTTAATCTTTTCTCACTCGACAATATTGATCGCATCGAAATTTGTAAGGGTGCGCAGTCGACTCTCTATGGCTCCGATGCTATCGCCGGAGTAATTAATATTATCACTGTCAGCCAGGATGTGGCGAAAGCGGTAAACGTAAAGGCAACGCTGAGCGAAGGCACGTTTGGTACTTTCAAGGGAAATGTGCAGTTATTTGGAAAAAAGGATAAGTTCACTTATTCAGTTCGCCATGCGAGGCTTTTTACAAATGGCTTTTCTTCTGCTTACGACAGCACCGGCAACAAACGCTTCGACAAAGACCGTTACGATGGAAACGTGACAAATGCACAACTGTTATTTCAGGCGTCGCCAGCTTTGTCGCTGAAGTCTTTTATAATGTACAGCAAGTATAAAGCAGACATCGACGCAGGGGTTTTTACAGATGAAAAAGATTATTCAATTAGTAATAGCAGCTTTACCAGTGGCGCCGGTTTTACATACAAAAAAAGTATTGCAACTATAAACGGAACTTATCAATTTAGTCAGCTTACACGAGACTACCTTAATGATAGTATTTATAAAACAAGCACAATCTTCGAAGACAATAGATACTTTGGTAAGACACAGTTTGCCGAATTGTATACAAGTCTGAAAGTCCTTAAGCCTCTTACTTTGCTGGCTGGTGCAGACTACAGGTTTTCATCTTATGACAATCATTATTATTCTGTTTCGAGTTTTGGCCCATATAGCCCTAAACCTTTTGATGCGTCACTTCACCAGGAAGCGGTATACAGTTCAATAAATTATAGCAGCGCTAATAGTAAATTAAATATCGAATTGGGTGGAAGGATAAACAAGCACTCCAGGTATGGAACCAATAACACTTACACATTTAATCCTTCTTATGCTTTTACAAATCAAATGAGAGTATTTGCAAGTGTTGCAAGTGGTTTTAAGGCGCCGACACTTTACCAGTTAAGCATCAATGAAAACCTTAAAGCAGAGAAGTCTGTAAATTATGAAGGCGGCCTGCAGTTTAACAACGAAAAGATAAGCAGCCGTGCAGTCTTTTTCAACAGGAAAATAAACAACGGGATAGACTACAATTACATCAGCTTCAAATATTTCAATTACGTAAAACAGGTGGTAGATGGTCTTGAACTTGAAACTACTGTAAGGCCGGTTAAACAATTTACCCTTTCTGCAAACTATACCTGGATTGCTGCAGAAGAGACGACTCAAAATCGCGTTACTAATAAGGATACTGTTACCTATGATTATTCTTTACGCCGGCCTGCTCATACAATCAATGCAAGCATTGGGTGGCAGCCATCTAACCAGTTATACGTCTCCATCACGGGCAAGTATGTAAGCAGTCGCAAGGATGTAGGCGGCTATCAAAAAGCTGACGTTTTATTAAAAGACTATTTCATTGCCGGGGCTCATGCTGACTTTACTTTAAACAAGTACGTGAAGTTTTTTGCTGACAGCCAAAATATTTTCAATACAAAGTTTTTTGATGTCAGGGGTTACAATTCTATACCTGCCATGTTCAATGGCGGAGTAGTACTCAGCTGGTAATAATAGGCATTTAAAAAAGCTACCTGGTAGCAAGAGCGATGAACGAATTGCGACGCAACGCTGAACCACAAGGATTGTCTGCACGGCCAATAAAAGAAGTTTATGAGCCTGGCAGCAAACAACAATGAGGCATCGTTGCGTCGCACTCTTCAACTAAACAACTTCTTTCATCAAAAGCTTTGTATGATGCATGAAACCAAAACATGCCCTTGCTGCAATAAATCGTTTGAATGCAAGTCGGGAAGCATCACTATTTGCCAGTGCATGGAAGTGTATGTATCACAAGCAACGAGGGAATTTTTAGCAAAGCAGTATGATGAATGTCTATGTAAAGCGTGCTTAATCGAAACCGAAGAAATTTGTAGCCGAACAGGGTCGGCATTGTAATTTGAAAAATCAAAGCTTCCTCTTGCATAGGTGGTTTAATTTTGTTTCAAACAGTGGATTATGCAATTCAACCTACAACATTTTCTTACCGTCAGCTTTACCCTTTTTGCTGTTATAGATGCAATTGGATCTATACCTATACTCATTTCTCTAAATACAAAAATGGGTGGAATAAGAGAGTTTAGGGCAACCATTATTTCAGGGCTTTTTATGGTTGGATTTCTGTACCTGGGCGAACCGTTTTTAAAATTATTGGGTGTAACAATCCAGTCTTTTGCTATTGGTGGCTCTATCGTTATATTTTTACTCGGGCTCGAAATGGTGTTAGGTCACGAAATATTTAAGAGCGAAAAAGATGCCCGGGCAGGAACAGTGGTTCCTATTGCATTTCCGGTAATTGCGGGAGCCGGTACACTAACTACTGTAATGTCGCTGAAAGCAAATTTTGAAGAAATTAATATTCTGCTCGGAATTCTTGCAAACCTCGTTCTTGTGTATATCGTTTTAAAGTCATTGAAATTTATAGAAAGAGCACTTGGGGAAGCCGGCCTGATAGCAGTTAGAAAGTTTTTCGGAGTAATCCTGCTGGCGATAGCTGTAAAGATATTTGGCAGCAATATAAGTGCTTTTGGTAAGTAACTATTACTTTTGCAACCCTCCGGCCTTGTAGTACAATGGATAGTATAAGAGTTTCCGAAGCTCCAGATCCAGGTTCGATTCCTGGCGAGGCCACTACGAAAGTATCAAAACTGACAAACCCCTATAAAGTGTACATTTTATAGGGGTTTTGTGTTTTATACAAATGATTTCCTGCTACTCTTTATTAATCTCGACAACGAACTTGGGTATATTGGGAGGAAATGGGATGTTGTTTATTTCATCCAGCGCTTTTTGGTCATCTTTAAGCAGTTCCCGCAAGTGTTTCTTCCAAGGGCATAGTACGCAAGGCTCAAACTTTACAAACTCTCCTGAGGGGTTATATAAAACATATATAGGCGATAGAGAACTAAACATTCCGGATGATGAGGCAACCTGGTGGCTATACAGTTGGTACTTTCCCCCTTTAACTATGCGTAAATAAAACCCGTTGTCTGTTTTAGGTTTGACGTCCATGTACAGGTAATCATACTTTCTACCGTTCTGCGTTAAACCAAAAGCAACTAATTTCTTATCACTTGCATGATAAACCTGCTCTTCTCCCTGGTCGTTTATGACCGTTAGTTTATTGAAAAAGTTACTTGCAAGTATAAAACCTCCCGTCTTAAATTTGCACTTCACTGTATCATTATTGACTAATACAATGTAGCCGGGTATGGGATCTGCAGCCTTAGCTGCCATTGAAAAGGTTGTTAATATAATAAACAGACCGACAAATCTCATAAAGTTAGCAGCGTTCGATTTCTTAAAAGTAAGTTTGATAAAACAGTCAAACCTAAAAGATGTAATGGATGTATTTTACCTATTTGGTATAACCAGAGAAAACGATAAACCTATCGCATTTGCGGAGTAGCTGTGATTTGACTGGTCTTCATATTTCATCGCCGTGTAAGTAAGACCTACCCCCGCATACGCTATCTCAAACGTTGGTCCATTAGCTCCTTTAAAGTGATAATCTTCACCGACCCCATCAGTATTAAAACTTATGCTTTTATGCATTGATAAACCTGCACCCAAACGCAGTTTCGGAGACGCCATAAAATTTGCGGTCACAACTATTGGTACCCTTGTTAATCGGATATGTGCATTGTCAGCTGCAGTAGTAACATACTTAAAACCGACAGTGGAACGTAACAAAAATTTTTCCGCCCCCGGCATTTGAAACTGGCCTCCGACTCCGATTGATATTCCTTGGCCCGTCCGCACACCTTGCTTGTTACCGTTGGTAAAATAGACCTCCGCTATTTTATCACCTCCAACTTCTAAAGCACCATTAATCAAAAAACGAAAAGGTGACGATTTCTTTCCGGGCTGTTGCGAGAAAGATTTGGTAATAAGGGACAGGAAAAAAAGGAAAAATAGGGTTGTTTTAAAAAGAAGCCTCATAATCTCTAAAAAGTGGTATTGGTTAGTTTTTGTATCGACACGAAATTGTTATCAATGATGATCGGTTGAATCTCTTTCAACTACAACGCATATGATACTTTAATAACGCAAGACGAAAGCAATTTAGTGTCTGGAGGTATATCAAATTATAATGATGACACGGAATTAAAAAGAAGCTTTAAAAACGAGATTACTCCCTATAATTGCTGCTAAATAAGCCTTAGATTACAACCCAATTATTAACTTGATGTACGCTAACATTATCTACTATTATAGACGGGCTATTGAGTGGCTAAGGGCTAATATACAATTATAGCTAGCCCCACTTTTTCTTGTAAAGAGCTGTGTTTATTGGTTGCAAACCAAGTTGAGTTATGAATACAACGAACTTGACGGCTAATAAAGACATACCCCTCTCCCTGTTTGTCTTACTGCGCTAATTACGCTTTTGCGCAAATAGCCAATCCCATAACCCCGGTGTTTTACTAACCTGGTACCAGATATCATGACCTTCACCCTTATATTCAGTGTACCGTGGTCGTCCACCTGCTTTTTGAATCGCCGAGATCATATTGCGGGAACCGTTTACGGGAACATTCTTATCTTTTTCGCCATGAAAAGCCCAAACAGAAACATTCACAATGTTTGGTGCAAGCTGAGGATCACCTCCTCCGCAAACAGGTATGGCGGCCGCGAACATGTTGGGGCGGTTTGTAATAAAGTGCCATGTTCCATATCCGCCTCTTGATATTCCTGTTACGTAACACCTTTTTACATCTATTCCTGATTCTTGTTGCATTAGCGCATCTAGGGTTTGAAACACTAAGGTATCAACGGTAGGATAATTGGGAACACCACCCCAGCCTGCTCCGTTGGGCACATTGGGGACAAAAAGAAATGCCGGATATTTTCTCCTATTGCTGTCTTCTGAAAGTATCTCGGCTGCAGAAGCTCCTTCAATTTGCCTGATAGTATCTGTACCAGGTTGACCTCCATATGGCAGGCATACTACTAAAGGGTACTTTTTTTGAGGGTCATAGTCAACTGGCTTCAACAATCGATATCGCAACTTTTCACCTGCCGCATTAACAAAGTTTCGTGCCTGAAATTGCTCGGCCATCTTCCGGGTCTTTTCAAAATTTCTACTCGCCCAGTATACTGTTGAATAAGCCTTTCCGGCAAAGATTACTCCGAAAAACACAATTAATACAAATGCTACTACCGAAACAAAGCCAAGCAAATTGTAATAGAATTTATATTGGTTGTCATTTAAGTTTTCACCGTCTATGTCTTTTATTTCTTGTCTGAAGTTTATATTAAATAAAATAGGAACTAAACTACCGATCATGGAAAGCCAGGGGCGCACCTTATCCAAATTTGCCTTAACGATGTTATCATCAGATTTAAGATACCAGATCCCGTCGACTAAGTGCAAAACGCCTAGAATTAATATCACAATTCCGGCGCTTTTTAGCCACACTCTTTCACTGGCTCTGGAAAATATAAGACTCATACCATATAAAACACCGGCTGCCAAAGAAACAAAGACAGACGGCAAGTAGAACTTGTTGATTGCTCTTGCAGCTACCATATTATAAAAGACAATAGAAAGAAAAAGGACGGCAATAATGTGAATGATAGATGCGTAGAAGGTGAAGTGATACCTTTTTGAGTGATAATATTTTAGAAAGAATATGGATGCAATCAAGTAAGTCATATTGCTAACCAGAAACCATCCCGTAAATGACTCAAGCCCGTACATTTGACCATTAAGGATTAAATAGATGATGCTTTGTAATAAGCCGGCACCAGTTATTAAACCTGAAAAAAAACCGCCATAGAGGTAGAAATCTCGATTCATAATTTTCAGTTTAAAAGATGGTTACGTAAATAGGTTTATTGCAGCCCCAATCTACGCACAAATCACTCTTTGATGTTTTGCAGCTAAGAACCGTCCCGCGTTCTGATTTAATCATTTAAAAAAAGAGCTCGTAAAACATTGTTTCTACGAGCTCTTTCCGTTAGCGGTACCAGAAGGTTATCTAGTTCTATCTATCCCAAAAAGCAGGAGGTTCTATACCAAGTGATCGCAGGTATACATAAGCTTGTCCACGATGGTGTATTTCGTTGTCAATAAAGTAAAGAATAGATGAATAAACAGTTCCTTCATACTTACCAAAAGCAAGGATGGTCTCATGAAATCTTTCGTCAGAAAGTTGTGACCAATAATTATTTAGTTCCTCGGTAGACTTATCCCACAGCGAAAGAACCTTTGCCTTACTGTTCACTTCTTTGAGGTCTTCATCTAGTTGTTCTGTGGCACCGCGCACTATCTCTCTTATCCCCGGAACTGCAATAGCAAGAAGCTCTTTAATCATTGCTGCAAATGGGCGCATACCACCAATAGAATATTCAAAAAATTCCTTTTCCGGAAAAGCTTCTATGAGTTTGCGGGTCAGCTTTCTGTGGCCTTGCCAATGTGCTAGTAGTTCTTGAGAAGTGATAACCGAAGCAATTTGATCTGTTGTTGCAGTGTACATACTTTAAGCTTTTTTGAGGTGAATTATTTATTTACAGCAAAACTAAAAGTGGGCAGTGACAACAGTATGTCAGTAGGGTTCAACAACTTTTTTCTAATGTAAATAAGCGTCTACGTAAGAAGGAAGAGGTTATGCTATCACCATTTGCTCTTGTTCTATGTTACTTAAAATGCCGCGAGCTATCTCCACAACCAGGTTATTCAATTCTATTGGTTCAATAACCTTTGCCCGGTCACCAAACAGCATAAACCACCGTGCAAAACCTTTTAGGGAGCCGCTCAAAAATGTCATTCGTACTTTATTACCTACGACCTCCTCACTCACAAAACCGTTGTAATACTTCTGTTCTCCCAAGTATTTGAGCACGCGATTATCTACCTCAATCAACACTTTTTGCAACTGCCTTTGTTCGGTAACCCGACAGATAAAAGTCTGCAAAGGAGGATGGGCTTGCTTAATTTTTTCGTTCGAAAGCGTGATCTTATTAATCTTGTCAGTTCGAAAGTTTCTGTAATCATTTCTTAACTGACAGAAAGCGATTAAGTACCAATGACTGCCCTGGAAATAGATGCCTATTGGTTCGACATTTCGTTGTACCGATTCCCTTTTTTCTATTGAGGTATAATCGATTGTTAGAACTGAAGCGGATGCAATTGCCTTTAGGATTTTTGCAAGGTGTAATTCAGGTGGCTTTCTTTGCGCAATTGCGGGATGTGAAACCACTGCAATATGGTCGTCGATCTCCTGCAGATGATCTTTTTCTGCCAGCCTTAATACAGCTTTTATCTTATCAAGGGCAGTAGTGTAATGTTTGGACGAACTTTCATCACTCATTGATTGCATTAGCTTAGCTGCGGTTAATAGCGCAGTAGCTTCATCTTCATTAAACATAACCGGTGGAAGCTTATAACCTTCCATCAGGCGGTAGCCAACTCCGGCTTCACCTGTTACAGGCACGCCTGCCTCCTCCAAAGCCTTAATATCTCGATAAACTGTACGAAGACTAAGCGAAAATTTGTCAGCAATATCCTGCGCCTTCACCAATCGCTTCGATTGAAGTTGTATAACAATAGCAGCGAGACGATCAATACGATTCATACAGAAGTTGTACAATAAAGATAATTGTAAACAGTATGTAAGAGTTAGCTAGCCACCTTGTAAATTCTTGAAAAATTTCTTCATTCGTTGTTGCTGTTAATTGAAAACTGCAACAGGCACATTAAGGGTAATCTATAATTTACAGCTCTACCATTGCTGAGCTTGAAGGAGTAGAAATCTGGTCGCGCTTACAAACTAGCCATATCAATCACAAAACGGTATTTAACATCCTTGTTTACCATTCTTACGTACGCTTGATTGATGTCTTTTATATCAATCAACTCTACATCGGATGTTATATTATGTTCAGCACAATAGTCTAGCATTTCCTGTGTCTCTGCAATTCCACCAATGAGGGAACCGGCCAAGTTTTTACCTGAAAAAACCATTGACACCAAAGCTATTTGTGATGGAGCAGGATCAATGCCGAGGTAAACAAGTGAACCGTGAGTCTTGAGCATACCGAGATAAACGTTCAAATCATGCTGGGAAGAAATTGTATCCAATATGAAATCAAAATAGCCTGCTAGCTTTTGCACTTCTGCCTCGTCTGTTGTAACGGCGAATTTATGAGCTCCTAATGCAAGTGCATCCTGCTCCTTTGATGGTGAAGTACTTAGCAGGGTAACCTCCGCTCCAAATGAACGTGCAAATTTTATAGCCATATGTCCTAAACCGCCCAGCCCTATGATAGCAACTCTGTGATTTTTTCCTATGTTCCATCTTCGTAGGGGTGAATAGGTAGTGATGCCAGCGCATAAAAGAGGCGCTACTTTGTCCAACGGTAATTTATCAGAAACTTTTAAAACAAAATCTTCGTTCACAACAATCTGGTCTGAGTAACCACCGTAAGTGTTGTTGCCTGTTTCTTTTTCTATTCCGTTGTAAGTGTACACGGCGCCATTAAGACAATATTGTTCTTCTCCTTCCATGCAATTCGCACAAGTCCTGCAAGATTCGACGAGACACCCTACACCTACAATGTCTCCCGCACCAAACTTTTTTACCTGGTCTCCTATCCGCGTTACAATCCCAACTATTTCATGTCCGGGTACTAATGGATAAACTGAGAAGCCAAGATCATTTTTTAAAAAGTGAATATCGGTGTGACACACGCCACAATATCGAATTTCTATTAGAACGTCGCGAGGCCGAAGTGCCCTTCGTTCAAAATTCCATGGTTCTAATTGTGACGTCGAACTTTGGGCAGCATAAGCCCGGGTAGGCAAAGTTTCTGAAATTACTTCCTTAATGTCGATAGCTGAAGTTTCAAGCATGTTACTGTTTTTTTTTGTGAAGAATAAAGTTTCGGTGGTGGGTATCAGGAAGGATAGCAAGCGAGAGAAAAACAAAGTACAAAACAATAATGGCAAACGCAATTGCACCTGGAACACTTGCCGCTCCAACCTCAGAAATGTCAGAGTGATTAAGAGACCTTTGAAAGTTAAATCGAAGAACTACCGATGAACGAAATGCGACGCAACAATGATCAATCGGAGTTACCTAGGTCTGTATCCTAAAAATTTACCGTCTATTATCTGTTCAAGATACCGATGACCAAGTCTTAATACTAATGATTACAGCAGTGAGTTTCCCCCTAACTTTATTATGGTGGAATAAAAAATACTTTCCTTTCCATCCATAAACAATTTGAATTTTAAAAAGTAAGTTTCTAAATATGATAAATCCACTAGAACCAGCCTTAAGAAAACAAGCCCGTTTTAATCTCCCAAATCGATTTTTGGCTTTACAAAAATTGATTACGAAAAAGGTGCTAACTATCATCTTAACTGCAATCGTGAGTTTTGGAGTACGGGCACAGCAAAACACCGGCTTTAGGCAGGGAAGCCTTGTTTCTCCGCAGATAAGTGAAGGGAACAGTGTGACGTTTAGGTTAAAAGCGCCTCTTGCACAATCGGTGTCAATCAAAGGTGATTGGGAGGCTGACGGAGGGAAAGGCACAATGACAAAAGATGCAAGTGGTGTGTGGAGTTTTACTGTTGCCAGCCTGCCTTCAGACATGTACTTGTATACGTTTACCGTTGATAGTGTTCAGCTGCTTGATCCGGTTAATCCTTTTGTCTGCAGGGACGTTGGTAATCTTTTCAGTGTCTTAATCACGAATAATGGAAAGGGCGATTATTACAGCGTAAAAGAGGTCCCGCACGGTAGTGTGGCTCGTACGTGGTATCCTTCAACAGCATTTAAAACAAGCAGGCGGATGACTGTCTACACTCCGCCAGGATACGAAGAGAGCAAAACTAGATACCCGGTTCTGTACCTGTTACATGGCAGCGGCGGGGACGAAGAAGCGTGGGTAACGCTAGGCGCGGTACCAAGGATTTTGGACAACTTAATTGCTGAGCGGAAAGTTGAACCAATGATCGTGGTGATGCCAAACGGAAATCCTTCGAAGCAGGCAGCACCGGGAGAAACAAAAGAAAACCTGGCTTATCGACCTGTTATGAGCAATACCCTTCCCGGCTACAAAGAAGGAAGCTACGAGCTGTCTTTTAAAGAGATCGTCGATTTCGTTGATACGCATTATCGTACCCAGGCCATGAAATCTAAAAGAGCCGTTGCGGGCCTTTCGATGGGGGGATTTCATTCGTTGTTTGTTTCTGCCAACCATCCTGATCTATTTGATTATGTCGGACTTTTTTCGCCAGGCATTAATTTCAAAACAGTGAACATGAACCTTCCGGCTTACAATGATTTGGAAAACAAGCTGGCTGCACAGATGAAGAAAGGTATCAAGCTTTATTGGATGGGAATAGGCAAAACGGATATGCTATACGAACCGTTGCAGGAGTATAAAAAAATTCTAGACAAAATACATTTTCCCTATAAATATGTTGAAAGCTCGAGGGGTCATATTTGGAGCAATTGGAGAAGCTACCTGCTTGAGTTCACGCCTCTTCTATTTAAAAAATAAGTCAGTCAAAACGAACTGCTTTTCTATTATGATTTCATCAGGTTATTGCAATGTCAGCGATAGTACCAACGGCATTGCATTACCCTTTCTTTACACCTTCTACAGGTTGGAAAGTAATGGTTTGAGTCGTTTCATAAATAACAGGTTCATTATTCAATATTGCGGGATCCCATTTCGGAGACTCTCTAAGGACCCTTAATACTTCTGCTCCGCATGCCTTGCATTTGGGTGGTACTGAAACAGCTTTCAGGTTTGTAGGTATTCCGTCTTTATCAACTAAGAATTGTACCTGGACTTCATAATTGCCAGGAGGTGCGCCAACAGCTGTGGGGATTGAAGGATTTAAATTCTTTTCTAAATATTTTTTCCAACCTTCGGTGCCGCCTTTAAACTGGGCTTCGCGCTCGACGACAAAATCCTTTAACTCCTTGCCGCTTTCATCCCAGCCCTTTTGAAGTTGTATCCCTTTATCCGAATACAATGTGTATGATTTCTTATCGCCCGATTTGTGGAAATATGTTTTGTTTAAAGGCTTTCCATCCGCGAACTCGGTCGTGTAGTCCAGCTTTCCATCTTCCTTGTAATAGTTCACACTTCCAACGGCCGTTTGCAAATTTGTTTCGTTATAGTCCCCTTCCGATTTCAACACGTTCCTTTTTGTATAGTATTCCATTCCGTGCCACAGGTTCGATTGCCTGAAAAATTTTACATAACTCGCCGCACTATCTTTCGTTGTTTCCTTGCCATTTTTCGAATAATACTTGATGGTTGTATCAGACTGCGAAAAAGAAGGAGCGTAGGCAAAAGCCATCACAAAGGCAACTAACAATATTCGTTTCATAGTTCTAAAATGAGAAATAAATATAGCAAACTTTCATTGCGGCTACCCGCCTTTAACATCACTTTTGAAGTTGCTTCAACTGCTCGTTTAACGATTTAAAAACGCTTCAAGCAATAACAATTGGAACAATTCAACCGGAGCCGGAAACTATAGTAGGAGGAAAAAATGCACATTTTACTTTATATGAGAATTGCCGTTATTTCTTTTTAATCCCTGATGGTAAAGGTTGCGGTTTGGTGGTTGGACCTTCTACCACCAGGCGACCATCTTTTAAGATTTTCATACGATCAACAAAAACCACACGATTATCTCCCGTGGCTGTTGTTCGGCCATGATAAACACAAAACATTTCTTTACCATCCGGTGAATAGGTAATGCTATTGTGCCCCGTGCCAGTTACAATTCCACCCTTGTCTACATCTTTACCAAGGATAGGGTTATCGTCAGATTTTTTAAAAGGTCCCAACGGGCCTTTCGATGTTGCATACCCTACCGCATAATTTCTACCGCCGAAATAGTTGGCGGAATACATGATGTAATAGACATTGCCCTTCTTAAATATTACCGATCCTTCAGTCCACCGCCGATTGACTTCCTTCGATGTTACAGAACGACTCTCCCATTCCGCTTGTTTATCTTTCATTGTCACCGGCGGACGCAACAACAATACGGGCTCACCAATCACGCCGCTAAAATCTGGTTTTAATTCGACTCCATATACCCAACTTTCTTCGATTTCATTAAACCAGCCTTTGCTCTTTGCCCAATCAGCGACCTCACTTTTTACAGGATGTTTGTAAGCAGCGCGTGAATAATAGAGGTACAACTTTCCGTTTTTATCAAACAGCACATTTGCGTCAATAACAGGATACCCGGGATCAAATATGGGCCTGTCATTTAAGTCGATAAAAGGTCCGGTAGGTTTGTCGGCAACAGCAACCCCTATCCTGAAGTTTTCATATTCCTTCGTTGGGTTAACTTTCCATTGTGCGCTGTAAAACATATAAAACTTGCCACGTACCTCATACACTTCCGGCGCCCAATAAGCACCGTTCCATCCGGCCGTGCTATCACTCCACCCCTTCTTATTATTTGCAAACCAAACCTGTCCTTCACTTTTCCAATTGACGAGGTCGATAGACGAATAAGCCGCAAAGCCATTCTTGGCACCACCCGTTCCGTACATGTAATATTGATCACCTTTTACATACAGTACATATGGATCTCCAAACGTAACCCGCAACGGATTTTTATAAGTAGTCTCTTCTGATTTCGCTATTGGTTGAGCGAACACGCCCGCATTATTTCCTATCATAAAAACTGTCAATAAAAGTCCTGTAATTTTTTTCATTTGTTCTTGGTTAAGCTCCGTTTACTTTCAGATCAGATTGGTTTCTCGCTCTGGTTTTTACAACTGCTTCCATTCAATTAAGCCATCTCAATTTCTCAAGATGAGCTACACGAAGTTATCGCAATAGGCGCTTTAATAACAACAGCCTGAGTCAATCGTCACTGATGTACTTCACAAATACTTATTGCGCCAGCTTTCGAGCTGTTCTCAACATCATTGTGTCACTCCCTTGTACTTTCGTGCGACTATCAACAGCAGGCTTTGTCTCAATAGTCCTGTTAATTCTCTAAGCACTTCTTCCCAAACAGGAAAACAAGTGCAACGGTATTGAAGGATCAATTCAACTATTACAACTCACCAAGGTTTAAAGGATAATAAGACCGATTTCTTATTTTACTAAAAACATCTAAAAGTATACAGCTTGTATTATGAACCAACGAAAACAATAAGGCCGATCTTTTCAACTAAATTCTTTCATCTTTGCCCTCAATTATGAAGAAAACAATGCGTACATCTTACCTTCTTTTTGCTTTTGCATTGGCACTTACCTCAACTCTTGCCAGTGCACAAAAGGCTGCTGCTCCTAAAGCTACTTTTAAAGTCGATTACGAAAAGTTCACTTTGCCCAATGGGCTGCAGGTAATCTTTCATATCGATCGTTCTGACCCCGTCGTGGCTGTTTCATTAACCGCCCATGTTGGTTCTGCGCGCGAAAAACCCGGACGCACAGGTTTTGCTCATTTGTTCGAGCATCTCTTGTTTCTCGAATCAGAAAACCTTGGCAAAGGCGGGCTCGATAAAATGACGGCAAGAATTGGAGGCTCGGGCGCTAATGGATCTACTAACACTGACCGGACAAATTACCTGCAAACTGTTCCCAATGACGCGCTGGAAAAAATGCTTTGGGCCGAGGCCGATAAGTTGGGCTGGTTTATTAATACCGTTACTGAACCTGTGCTGGCAAAAGAAAAACAGGTAGTAAAAAATGAAAAGCGCCAGAGCTACGACAACAACCCTTACGGCCATACTTCGTATGTCATCGACAAGCACTTGTACCCGGAAGATCATCCATATAACTGGCAAGTGATAGGCTCATTGGAAGATCTGCAAAATGCCACACTGCCCGATGTAAAAGAGTTTTTCAGAAGGTGGTATGTACCTAATAATGTAACGCTCGTAGTAGCTGGAGACTTTGATAAACTGCAGGCGCGTAAATGGGTTGAAAAATATTTCAGCGAAATAAAAAAGGGGCAAGCGGTGACTCCTCTTGCAAAGAAACCCGGCTTAGTGAAGGAAACAACAAAGCTCTATCACGAGGATAACTTTGCGAGGTTACCTGAGCTGACTATGGCCTGGGTAACAGTTGAAGATTATCATCCGGACGCGTATCCTCTTGAAATTTTAGCTCAATATCTTTCTGATGGTAAAAAAGCTCCCCTCTACAAAGTGCTGGTAGAAGACAAAAAAGTTTCTCCGAACGTAAACATGTATAACCAAACGGCGGAGCTGGCGGGGCAAATGCAACTTTCGGTGAGGGCTTTTTCAGATAAGGATTTGGATGAAGCTGCGGCAGCTATCAACGAAGCTTTTGCAAAATTTGAAAAAGAGGGTATTTCTGATAAAGACCTTAGCCGGATTAAGGCAGGTCTTGAAACCCGCTTCTACAATTCGCTTTCCAGCGTATTAGGTAAAGGAGCTCAGTTAGCGCAGTATAATATTTTCGCGGGTAACCCGGGTTTTATTGAAAAAGATATAAACAACACACTCGCCGTGACAACTGCAGATGTAATGAGGGTGTATAACAAATACATTAAGAACAAAAATTACGTAGCAACCAGCTTCGTACCGAAGGGCAAGACTGCACTTGCCTTAGAAGGATCTAAAAAAGCAGAGGTGTCTGAAGAAGCAATTGTGCAAGGCGCCGAAGGTACCATTGATCCTTCTGCACAGGCAACGTACGAGCGTACACCTTCAAGTTTCGATAGGAGTAAAGAACCTCCCTATGGCCCTGCTCCCCGGGTAAAAATTCCGGTTGTGTGGAGCGAAAAACTAGCGAATGGGGTACGTGTTCTTGGAATAGAAAATAATGAAGTTCCGTTGGTTCAATTTGAGTTGGTTATTGATGGAGGTTTGTTACTGGAAGATCCAAATAAAGTAGGCGTATCGAACCTGGTGGCGCGAATGATGACACAAGGGACAATTAAAAAAACACCCGAGCAACTGGAAGAAGCGATTGATCAATTAGGTGCCAGTATAAATGTATTTGCCGGTGCCGAGGATATACGGATCAGGGTAAATACTTTGGCTAGAAACTACCAGGCCACACTCGGATTGCTACAGGAGATCCTACTCGAGCCACGTTGGGATATAAAGGAATTTCAATTGTTGAAGCAAAGCATGATAAGTCAAATACGGCAGCAGGAAGCCAATCCAAATGCTATTGCTCAGAATAACTACAACCAGTTGATTTTCGGAAAAGAGAATATTCGTTCAAAAAACATCTTAGGTACTATTGAAAGCGTTAACGCAATTACGCTCGACGACCTGAAAGCATTTTACGACAAAAGCATTTCCCCATCAGTTGCCCACATGCAGGTCGTCGGGTCTTTAGGCAAAACAGCCATCACGACTCCATTATCTGGTCTTATCGCAAAATGGAAAAGTAAGCCTGTAAACATTCCAGCCTATACTACGCCTAAAGCTCCGGAAAAGTCGCAGGTGTATTTTTATGATGTACCTGATGCAAAACAATCCGTCATCCGTTTTGGCTATCCTGCGCTGGCAGCTACCGACAAAGATTATTACCCCGCATCTGTTATGAATTATATACTTGGCGGAGGAGGTTTTGCATCGCAGCTCACCCAACAGTTGCGCGAAGGGAAAGGATACACTTATGGTATCAGCTCCGGCTTCTCCGGTACAAACGGCGTAGGACCTTTCACCATTGGAAGTAGTGTGAGAACCAATGCCACGTTGGAGTCTGCACAATTGATAAAGGAAATCCTGCAGAATTATGGGAAGAATTACAGTGAAAAAGATTTGGAGACAACAAAGTCGTTCCTGATAAAAAGCAATGCGAGAGCTTTTGAAACTTTGGGATCAAAACTGGCCATGCTCGAAAACATCAGCAAGTTCGGCTGGAAGCCGGATTACGTAAAGGAGCGTGAAGAGATTGTAAAAAATATGACTGTGGAGCAGATTAAACAACTGTCGCAAAAATACCTTGATGCCGATAAAATGTTCTGGTTGATAGTAGGTGATGCGAAAACTCAACTATCTAGATTGACAGCCTTAGGTTTTGGCGAACCTATACTTTTAAATAAGTAAGGCCTATTATGAATGGATGTATGAAAAAGGTGAATGCTGGTCATTCGCCTTTTTTATTAAACCCAAATCTGCATCAGTCACAAAACCTACACAGCTTCCACCAAAGCATACTCATCAGAAAAGTCCACTACCTGAGCATTAGTTGCAAGCTGTCGATATTCTTTTGCTTTCGGTAACCCTTTGATTTCCTTCTGGCTCTTGCTGGTAAGATAGTTTAAATAGAGAAAGAGAGAAATTGACGAGATCGTCATAATTGATAAGGCAAAAGTGAGTATCATAAAAAGTTTATTATTGTTTTTGTGTAATGCTTACCATTATAGCCCACATTGTAAAAATTTATGCCAACACACCTCCACCTCAAACGCCCCACATAGCTTTAAAGCATTTTCTATTCGATAACGAGAAACTTAAAAAGTTTAAAAGAGCTGAAAAAAAACTTAAAATAAAGAGAACGCCAACTCCTATCTGCTTTGAATGATATCTCTCAGTTTCACCTTTGCCCTTGTGTACTGCGATTTACTTGTGCTCTCTTTTATTCCCAATTTTCGCCCTATTTCCTGGTGAGTGAAACCGCCCACCGCATATAAATTAAAAACAGTTTTGCATCCCGGACTTATGGTATGAGAAGCTTTCAATAAATCCTTGGCATAAAGTGTTTCGAGTACGTCGAAGTGCTTTGCTACCAATAAATTCTCCAATCCTTCTAATTCCACCACATGCACCTTTTTTCGCTTAACATGCTCAATGGAGATATTTATAAAAATCCTTCTTACCCAGCCTTCAAAAGATCCATCTCCTCTATACTTGTGCAGGTTATTAAATAACCTGGCAAAACCGTCCTGTAAAATGTCTTCCACGTCGACATCGTTTTTTGTAAACCGTAAACATGTATAGCGCATCTTTATGAAGTACTTGTCATAAAGCATTTTCTGACTTTTTCTATCCCCGCTAATACAGTTCCTAATCATTAGTGTCTCACACATTCCAAAATCCTTTGTCATAATAATATTTTAGCAACTACAACAACCTCTTAAAATTTTTTTTAATTCGAGAAATATAGAGATAAAAGAAAGTGACTAAGGTTTAATAGAGCCTTCAATTATAAATGTTAATGCTCTTGGCTTTTTTAAAATCCACTTCCTGAACCTCGACCGCACAACTAAATGTTTTTCACGTGTAAAAAAAGAACCATATGTCTAAAATAAATATTACGGGGATACAGAGACATTAAATTTTGTTAAGGAAATAAGAGTTGAAGAATAAAAAAAATTAAACGGACTACCCTTTTAAAGATTCTTTTTAGTTTTTCCCTTACTTTTAAAATTATTAATAACCAATCCACTAACTAACTATCATCTTAATGAAAAAAACCCTTCTAATCGGAACACTGGTTTGTTTAATCAGTTTATCCTTTGCCTTTCAGCAGACACAAGTGAAGTATGAGAACTTGAAAGTTTTACCTAAAAACACCACGAAGAAAGAGATGGATAGTATTATGAGACACTTTTCAATGTCGCTTGGTGTAAGATGTAATTTTTGTCACGTGCGTGGTAACGATGCTCAAAGAACTATGAACTTTGCCAGTGATTCAAGCAAAAACAAGGTTATC
This sequence comes from Segetibacter aerophilus, assembly GCF_007991655.1. Lineage (GTDB taxonomy): Bacteria > Bacteroidota > Bacteroidia > Chitinophagales > Chitinophagaceae > Segetibacter > Segetibacter aerophilus. The sequence continues at coordinate 129,594 of NZ_BJYT01000012.1, read as the reverse complement.
GCCCGTAGTATGTTTAAAATGATGAACAAGATTAATAAGAAGTACTTCAAGCCAGACAATGATAATAATCAGAGCATGGCCGGTAATGTAAACCGCATTCCGGAGGTATCTTGTTACTCATGCCACCACGGAAAGGAGCACCCTGAAAACAGACCTCCCGCACCACAAGCAGCCCCCCCTGCCGGCACAGCGCCACAAGGTGCTCCAGGCGCAGCACCTGCATCAGGAGAGCGAAAGCCTTAATGAATGTTTTATAAAAAGATTGATAAAAAAGCCTGGATTGTTCAGGCTTTTTTTATTTGCCTTACCGGTTCTACCAACATCGAGGTGGCATAGGCTTTGAAAGTATCCTAGCCAAATTGCTCCTTATGGATACACAGCCTTTCTTTATTGAATATTTATACCAGGGTGATTCTGAGATTGCAGAAGTAAGGCCTTGTTGCCAGGAAAATAACGTTTTCTATTATGATATTTATATCCGAAATGAATATCAATTTACGGTAACTCCTTCGGCGGATGAAGATAAAAGCCTGTCGTGGAAAATCTCCTTAAAAAACGCTGATAAGAACATCGAGCCCGGGCTGATAGATACAATAGGCCAGCAGATTGAAAAACATTTGTTGTAAAAGCTAGCAGCAATTAAGCTCGGGTGTATATACTTTTTACACCTTCTTCGCTTTTAAACACTCGTACAATTTTTCGACGTCTTCTTTTTTACATAATTCAGTACCGGGGTTCATTGTGGTGGCAGTGCCAGCAGCTATCCCGTATTGCAATACCTCCAACCAAGTCAGCCCTTTGGTGAGAGCAAGCACCATTCCCGCAACCATACTATCTCCTGCACCAACAGTGCTTCTTTTTTTAACTGTTGGAGATGGAGACTCTATCACCTGGTCTTTTGTTATCAGCATTGCGCCTGAAGCTCCCATCGAAATGACTATTACCTCTGTTCCTCCTTTGTCGATAACGGATCTTGCTGCGGATATTACATCTTTCTCTATCAATTCTTCAACCCCGTGTAGGTTACTCAGTTCCCCCAGGTTTGGCTTTATCATAAAAACGCCTTCACTCATTGCATATCTCAATGGCTCTCCTGAAGTGTCAACTATAAGCTTTGCGTTTACCTTTTTTGCAACGCAAGCTAGTTGTCCGAAAAAATCCTCAGGCACGCCTTCCGGCAGGCTACCGCTGGCTACAATATATTCAGCACCTGAAGAATGTTGGAGTATCTCTAAACACTTTCGCCACTCAAACTTATTTAACGCAGGGCCTGGCATACCAAAACGGTATTGAGAATTGGAAGACTCGTCAACAACTATCAGGTTTTCTCTTGTCTGTCCATCGAAGGCTACCACAGAAGATTCAATTCCTTCTAACCTTAGCAGATCCTCCAAATGCTTTCCGCTATAGCCGCCCGATATATAAATAGCAGTGGATTCTCCGCCAAGCTTTTTAATGGCTCTTGAAACATTTACGCCACCACCCCCGGGTTCGAATACAGGGTTAGAGCAGCGGAGTTTTCTATCAGGTACAATCGTATTTACAGTCGTGCTTTTGTCGATTGCAGGATTCAGAGTAAGCGTCACAATTTTTTGCATCAACCTTATTTTTATTTAAATATTTCCTGCCATGCAGCTTTCATAAACACCCCTTGAGGAAGTGTTCCCATCAGGTTTATTTCGTCTTCAAAGGTCGTCTCATTATCTAGAAATCTCAACACTCTTTCTGCCGGATTTTTACCAAACAGGTCTGAAAAGATTTTGTCTCCCGCAAGTTTTTCGCCCGACAAAATGTTGAGCAACGTACTATCGTAAAAATTAAAACGCTTTTGCAACAACGACTTATTTTCGGAGACATCACCATACTGCAACAGGTCTGCTACAATCTTGTCTGAGTGCTTTTGAATGAACTGAAAAGTATATCCGCTGCTTCCTTTTGTTTGTCCGCCGGCTGTGCCGATATTAATTACCTTACCTACTCTCTTTACAAACTTCATATTTGTCATTGGTATGACTCCGTATTCCTGCTCAAGAATAGTGTAGTCCTGTAAACCCATCACGGAAGAAATATAATTCTTTAAAGCAGCGGTGTAATCCTCGTCGTTAAGAAGTTGTTTTGAAAATAAGGTATACTCGACCAAAGCTTTGGTTGGAGTAAAAGGCAGGACATAGGCGAAGGTTGTTCCATTCTTTTGATCAACCCTAAAATCCATTAGAGTTGCCTCAGTGGGTTTGAAAAAAGATTCTTTAGTTTCAATGAAAAAACCCTTAAAATGCTGCAACAGGTAATGTGCCTGCCCAGGCTGTTCAGGTTTTTGAAAAAGGATACTATTAAATACAAAATCAGCGTAGTACTGGTTTCCATCAACCACTACAAGTCCTTTACTCCCGGCGTTTCCGGCAGCTTCTACCCTTCCATAAATGAATTCGATGTTGCGGTGCTTACCGGCTTCCTCGTATACGTGCTTATAAAAGTCGATACTCCGGATCATCTTGTAGGTGTAAGGAGCAAGGTCAAGAAGGGAAGAAAACTGGCTTGAAAAGAAATTTACGTGCTGCCAACGATGGTGAACAACCGGCTCAAATAAACCTGCCTGTGTTTCCCAGAAGCACCACGTGTGGTCGTTTTCAGTCTTTGCGGCTTTATCAACTACCAATATGCTTTTGGTGTTAAAAGCAGGGTTGGTCATAAAGCGCATCAGTAGACTTAAGCCTGCCAACCCTGCACCAGATATGATATAATCGTATTGCTTCAAATTTGTTATTCCTTTTTTTGAAAAAAGCAGGCTAAAAGGTTTAGACTACGGTTGATTTCTTTTTAAAAGTACAAGTGTGCGACGCAACAACCGCTCAGCCCCAGCCCTATTGATCACTACAAAAACGTTTTTATGTTATGAATACTGTTGATATAGGGTACAAGAACTATCACTTCTTTTTTCTTACAAGGCTATCGGCCGGATACTTCATTTTCATCATATCCCTGATAGAACCGGCCCAGGCAATCAATGAAGACTTTTCCTGTTCTGTTAACTTAGCTTCTGTATGAACCAGGGTATATGACCCTAACGGCATTTCATCTTCTTTAACCAGCTCGACAATGTCTTCCATGCGGTGATACTGTTTTGAGATACGATAGGTCGCAAATTCATCGAAATTCAAACCCCTTTTTCCTTCGCGAACATGGTCGTCTAACCACCACGCTACCGGCTGAATATTGTTGTACCAGGGATACCGGGTATTGTTACTGTGACAATCGTTACAAGCCTTTTTAAGAATGGTGTCGACATCAGCAGGAACAGCGTATACAGCAGCTATACGATTGGGAGACATAGCCGATGAAGTGTTTTTGGCAGGATGAAAAAACTGTATGATAATCAACAGAACTAATAAGCCTACCAACACTTTTTTGAAACTCTTCATAAAATACTTTACACAGTGATCAGGACGTGGCCCGACATTTCTTTGGGAATAGGAATCTGCATCATAGTAAGAATAGTTGGAGCGAGGTCGCCCAATTTGCCATGTTGAATCTCGCCCTTAAACTCGTTGTCAGCTATAATAAATGGCACAGGGTTTAAAGAGTGTTGGGTGTTGGGTGTTCCATCTTCGTTAATCATGAAATCTGCATTGCCGTGATCGGCAATTATGAACACGGTGTAATTACTTTTTAAAGCTGTAGTTACCAAACGCTCCATACATCGGTCGACTGTTTCAACGGCTTTTACAACGGCGCTAAAAAAACCGGTGTGACCAACCATATCCGCATTGGCAAAATTGAGACAGATAAAGTCTGCAGTTTGGTTTTCAATTTCAGGTATGATAGCATCGGTTATTTCGACAGCACCCATCTCTGGTTGCAAATCGTAGGTAGCCACCTTTGGAGAAGGAATTAAAATGCGTCGTTCACCTTCAAACGGAACTTCGCGACCACCGTTGAAGAAAAAAGTGACGTGAGGATATTTTTCTGTCTCTGCTATACGGATCTGCTTTTTTTGATTTGCAGCCAATACTTCACCAAGTGTATTGTTTAGATTATCGGTTTGAAAGACAATATGAACGTCTTTAAAATTCCTATCGTACTCAGTAAGGGTTGTGTAACGCACCTTCAACTTCTTCATCTCGTACGCCGGAAAGTCCTCTTGTGTAAGCACCTCCGAAATTTCCCTCGGCCTGTCTGTTCGATAGTTGAAACAAAGCAATGCATCGCCGTCGTTAATTGTGGCTAAAGGTTTCTGATTAGCATCCGTTATGACCGTTGGCTTTATAAATTCATCTGTTTCGTCCCTGTCGTAAGACTCCTGAACTGCAGCTGTCGCTGATGTTGCTGTGTGTCCCTGACCTTTTGCCATTGCATCATATGCTTGTTTTATTCTTTCCCACCGCTTATCGCGATCCATGGCATAATAACGACCTATAACAGTAGCGATCTTTCCAACGTTAGCATCAAGATGCTGTTGAAGCTCGTTAATAAAACCAACGCCACTCTTTGGGTCAGTATCACGGCCGTCGGTGAACGCATGGATATAGACTTCGTTCAGTCCTTGATTTTTGCACAATGAAATAATTGCCTTTAAATGATTGATATGGCTATGAACGCCACCATCACTTACAAGGCCCATTATGTGCAAAGGCTTTTGATTGTTTTTTGCATGATTTATTGTTTCGAGCAAAACCTCGTTCTCAAAAAACTCACCATCGCGAATAGCAACGTTTATCCTTTGAAGTTCCTGGTAAACGATACGACCTGCACCAATATTCATATGTCCTACCTCGCTGTTTCCCATTTGTCCTTCGGGTAAACCCACGTCTTCACCATAAGTAACTAAAGTGGTATTTGGATACTTGTGGTACAAAGAAGAGACAAAGGGCACGTTCGCGTTTTGAATAGCATCTGCCAACTTCACCTTTCCAATTCCCCAGCCATCCATTATAACTAAAATCACTTTTTTCTTTTCCATTTTATAAAACTATTGCTTTTTAAATAATTACCTGAACTGCAAAAGTCAACTATCTTTTTGAAATTCCTCAATTTGGCATATTTTTCGCCTATAGGTGATCAATTGAATTTCAAACCTAAAATATGAAAAAGCTACTTGTAATATTCATGGTGTTTTTTGCTTCAATAGCAGCAAAAGCACAGGACGGAAGCAACCTCGTAAACGCTTTAAAATCAGCTAATGCCGAAGAAGTTTCAAGCTATTTTGATAAAATTCTGGACATAAAATTTCCTGAAAAAGACGAAATAAAAAGCATTGGAAAAAACCAGGCTGGTATAGCGTTAAAATCTTTTTTTGATAACAATAATATAAAAGGTTTCGAGCTTTCTTCTCAAAGAGAAATGGGGGGTACAATGTATATCGCGGGCAAACTCATCAACGCTGGCGAGGGATATAAACTTTCTATTATGATGCGAACCAAAGAAGGTAAGCCCCAAATAATTACGGTTAGAATTAGTTAGACTGTTGCTTTTTCAACTCTTAAAGCCTCGTTTTTATAACGGGGCTTTTTTTATGGCAGTCAGTTAGCGCGAGTAATTTTTTATTTTTTCGAGGCATCACAAGAACAGACTTCAGCATTGTTGTGTCACTCACTTTTATAGTTGATTCTTTATTCGACTTCAAGCTTATGTGTGGAGATGCTTTGTCAAAGTAGCCGCATCGCTTCTTTTATCTCTTCCGATCCCACCGTTCATGTTCCAACAGTTTGTAGCTTTGTTTTTATGAATAGTTATGATGAAATGCTACAGCATTTAATTATTGAAGCATTAAACGAAGACATAGGCGATGGAGATCATTCAACACTTAGTTGTATAGCCCCGAATGCGAGAGGAAAAGCAGTTTTAAAAATCAAACAAGATGGCGTTTTAGCAGGCCTTTCCGTTGCGGAAAAAATCTTTACACTCGTAGAGCCTTCAGTAACTTTCACTTCGTATAAAAAAGATGGCGAGTTGATGGTGTATGGCGAGAAAGCTTTTGTTGTAGAGGCAACAGTTCATACCATTTTAAAGTGTGAAAGGTTGGTGCTTAATATCATGCAAAGAATGAGTGGTATAGCAACTTTAACCCGGCAATACGCTGATACTATAAAAGATTATAGCACAAAAATTCTAGATACCCGAAAGACAACACCTAACTTCAGATTGCTTGAAAAGGAAGCCGTAAAGATTGGAGGCGGTACAAACCACCGCTACGCTTTGTACGATATGATCATGCTAAAAGATAACCACATCGATTTCGCAGGAGGTATTGAAAGCGCGATCAATAAAGCATGGGACTATGTGCAAACTAAAAAGCCAGGTCTGAAAATAGAAGTAGAAACCCGCAGTCTTGCCGACGTAAAAAAAGTAATACAGATGGGAGATGGAAAAGTATTCCGGGTAATGCTCGACAATTTTAAACCATCAGAAATAACGGAGGCAGTCGGCCTGATTAATAAAAGATTTGAAACGGAAGCAAGCGGCGGAATCAATTTGCAGAACATAGTTAAATACGCCAAAACAGGAGTTGATTACATTAGTGTAGGAGCTTTAATTCACCAGGCAAAAAGCCTTGATTTAAGTTTGAAAGCTGAGATATAAAGACTATCAGGGCCAAACAACCTTTTCAATTAAACATCAATGAACAAGAAAAATAAACCAGATAAAAGTGGTTTTGTTTTTAGCACCGATCCTAATTTTCGGTTCGAAGAAGAGCCTGAACAGGTGCAGGAAACGTTGCCTCCAAATCAACAGAAGCTCAAAGTGCGCCTTGATACAAAGCAACGTGCCGGTAAAGCAGTTACCTTAGTTGACAACTTCATTGGCAAAGAAGAGGATGTAGAAGACCTGGGCAAAAAATTAAAAAACTTTTGCGGTACAGGGGGGAGCGTAAAAGACATGGAAATAATAATACAGGGAGATCAAAGAGAAAAAGTATTGCAATGGCTAATCAAGAATGGCTATAAGAATACTAAGAAGATCTAAAAAATTCATTGAAAATATTTCAGAACGCATACGAGGACCGAAGACCAAAATGGACAAAAAGTACAAGGTTATCATCACAGACTTTATCAATGACTCTTTAGATATTGAAAAAGAAATCCTCGGCGAAACAGCAGAAGTTGTTGCATTAGACGTAAACAATGAACAGCTTTTAGAAGGTGCAATTGAAAGTGCGGATGCAGTCATCATGTATCACACCCTTTCTTTAAGCCGCGCTACAATAAACAAGCTAAAACAGTGTAAACTAATCCTGAGAGCAGGGGTTGGTTTTGACAATGTCGATCATGAGTATGCAAGATCCATCGGCATTCCTGTAGCTAACATCCCTGACTACGGATCGGAAGATGTTGCTGATACTGCCATCGGCATGATGCTCGATCTAACGCGCGGCATCTCCTTTCTCAATTCACGTTTAAGGGCGGGTATAGGAGAATGGAATTACACACAGGTCCAACCTCTGACAAGATTACGAAATCGAAAAATTGGAATTGTAGGTCTTGGTAGGATAGGAACAGCCGCTGCCCTTCGGGCGAAAGCAATCGGAATGGATGCTATTTTCTACGATCCTTTTAAACCCGACGGCTTCGATAAAGCTTTAGGAATTCAACGAGCAGCCACTCTGGAAGCGCTGCTTAAGCAAGTACAGGTTTTAACCCTACACTGCCCATTAACCCCAACTACCCATTACCTGATAAATCAAAATACCCTCGCTTTTCTTCCAAAGGGATCCTACCTGGTCAATACTTCCAGAGGTGCTGTTGTCGACACATCTGCTATTCCGGCAGCTATCGAAAGTGGCCGTCTCGCTGGAGCTGCGTTTGATGTACTGGAACAGGAACCACCGGTTGATGATGCATTAATACAAGCATGGAAAGATCCTAATCATCCCGCTTATCATAAAGTAATTATTAATCCGCATTCAGCTTTTTATAGCGAGGAAGGACTCAAAGAGATCCGGGTAAAAAGCGCTGAGGCGTGTTTAAAGGCGTTGCGTGGAGACGAGATCAGGAATGTAGTGAATTGAGAAAACAGCTGCAAGCTTTAAGCTATGAGTTTTGGGCCAGCTCAATTCCTGTTTCTTCTGCTATTATTCGCAAAGACTTTAGGACTTCTTTATCTACGGGGATGCCTTCTATTATTCTTTTCTGGTAAGCAATCCTTTCAGGGTCTCCGGGTATCAATACTTTTTCTGCTCCTGGTTGAGGTTTGGTATTTCGCATGGTGACGATCCATTCATCTATTTCCTTTTTGAATTCTGTTCTGTCGCGAAACCCATCGATGTCGTAAGCACCAAAGAAGTGGCCTATCCCTTTGCCTACCTGCTTTTCAAGAGGCGCAACATGAATGGCAAAGGGAATAGCAAACGGACCCCAATTAGCACCACTTAAAACTGATGTTAGAATATCGACCATGCTTGCAAGGCAATAGCCTTTGTGTCCGCTACCATTTGCATCGCTACCTAAAGGCAGAAGCGCACCACCATTAATCATCTCCGAGGGATCACTGGTAGGATTACCATTCTTATCGATGCACCAACCCAAAGGAACCTCTTCACCTTTTCGGTTTGCAATTTCTACTTTTCCATAGGAAACAGTACTGGATGCAAAATCAATAAGAACCGGCGGTTCGTTGAATCCGGGGAAAGCAATTGCAATAGGATTTGTACCGAGCATCTTTTCGGCACCAAGAAATGGAGCTACTCCGGCGGTTGTGTTAGTCATCGAGAGACCAATCAGGTCGTGCTTCAAAGCCATAACAGGGTAGTATCCTGCTGCACCGTAATGATTAGTATTGCGCACAGAGAGCCAACCTGAACCAAACTCTTCAGCCTTTTTCATTGCCATTTGCATGCACTTTGGACCCACCACCAATCCTAATCCATTATCGCCATCAACGGTAGCGACACTTGCTTTTTCCCTTACGATACTAATAACAGGATTGGGATTTATACGACCAATTTTCAGCAGGTCATAATAAGTTTCCAAACGAGCGATGCCATGTGAATCTATGCCGTGTTCGTCGCTATAAGCGAGTACATCAGCAGCTAAGATTGCATCCTTACGAGGTACGTTGAAGTGTTCAAAAACCGAAGTTGTAAACCGACGTAAAGAGGCAAATGAGAAAATACCGTTGCTACTTTCGTCTTTCATTGTAATTAAATAAATCCTCTAAAAACATCTAAAGTTACCGGTTAGCGGAGATTACCGGATTTGACCTTGTACTATTTATTTGACTATAAATTGGCATTGGATAACTGCTTCTTTCAACGCCTATGCTGCCCGAGATAGAGAAAGTTTTCTCATCATTCACATACTGTAACCCCAACTCTGCTCTTGAATAAATACCTAAGCTGCTTGACTTAAAGAAAGGATTATTCTGATTTGCTTTATTAAAATCAGAAGTCATAAAAGACTGGTTGAAGTTTATATAAGAGGGAGCAACAGAAACGCCTGCAAAAGCATATAGATTATTGTTTAGTCTACGATTGAGTTGTAGACCGAGTGGAGCCGAAACAACCGTGGCATTTCCACCTTTAAAAAAAGTAAAACTTGTAGAGATGCCGCTGTACTTGCTAAGTGACCATTTCTTGTTAGCAGTGCTATCGTTGAGGTTGATGTTGTTTGCAAAACCTCCCCTGTAACCGTTATCAATAAAACTTCCAGGCAAAAATCTCTGTGCTTGTGAGGCTGATACTGATAGCAACAAGATAAAAAATATGAATAAACGCATTCTACTAAATTAGGTAATAAAAGTACATTTTGTTGGCTTACTAAAAACGGCTATAGCAAAAGTTAACAACTCATAACCCGGTAAAAGCTGATAAGAATTCCACCGCTAAAACGGAGCGTCGCAACGATGCTACCTTTATGCTCCATTGCTGGTTAAAATAAACAACAAGCTCAAACAACAACAGAAGACAACAAAAACTGAGAGCTCGAGGTTCGTAGCCCGCAGCCTTCTCTACTGTCCCGCTGCCAGCGAGTAAGCTTTCTTACCATCCCAAACATTTAAGAGCTCTGTAGAGCAAATTTTAAAGTCTTGCGCGAGATGGCGGTACAGCTCTATAATGTCAGTCTGGGTAACAGAAACTTCGCCTACGCTTTCAAAGCGACAAGCATAAGTATTTACAAGATTGGTGTACATACTTCCTGTCGGCCATACCTGTGTACCGCGGTTGCTGATGGTAACCAGTTTAAAAAGTCCGAAAGTATGCTGAAGGCATTTTTCCGCTATCACCATAGGCTGCTCATTGCTCTCGATAAACATATCGACACCAATAATAGTCTCGTTTATGTTTTCACTGTTCTCCAACATCGGGTTCTTATCCAGCTTAAAAACAGTAGGTGTGATAGGTTGATTTTCTAGCATAGGCTTTGGATTATTTTCAGGCACTTTTCCGAAATTGGCAATAATGGCCTCAGAAAATTCGGTAGTATTTAACGACTGAACGGCTTTGTCGCCAAAGTCTCCTGTATGCACGCCTTGCTCTAAGGTATACAACAAAGCATTTTCGATTGTTGCTGCACTTTCCATCAAACCAATATGACGAAGCAGGGCAAGACCGCTTAATAACAATGCTGTAGGGTTCGCGATATTCTTTCCCATAATGTCGGGAGCTGTTCCGTGTACTGCCTCAAAAATAGAAATATGGTCCCCGATGTTTGCTGAAGGGGCAAAGCCTAAACCTCCGACTAACCCGGCACAAAGGTCAGAAACAATATCGCCTTGCAAATTGGTCAATACTACTACGTCAAACTGATCAGGGCGGGTCACCAATTTCATACACAAGTCATCAACAATAATATCATCTGCCTTAAGCTCAGGGTAATCTTTTGCAACATCGTAAAAAGTCTGTAGGAACAACCCGTCGGTCAGCTTCATAATATTTGCCTTATGACCGCAGGTAATTCGTCTTGTGCCTTTCTTTTTGGCCATTTCGAAAGCATACTTAATTACCTGCATACTACCAGGCTGGGTAATAAACCGACGGCTTAATGCTACGTCGTGCGTAAGCATGTGTTCTATACCGCCGTAAGTATCCTCAATGTTTTCGCGAACGACTGTTATGTCTATTGGAATGCCCGCTTTAGAGAAGACTGTATCTACCCCGTGAAGTGTTTGAAAGACACGCTTGTTTGCATAAGTGTTCCATGTTTTTCTCGCTGTAACATTTACACTTTTTACCCCTTTACCCTTCGGAGTTTCCATCGGACCTTTAAACAAAATACCGAGACTTTCTATCGTTTGCTGTGCTGCCGGAGTCATTCCATTGCTGTATCCCTTATCGAAAACCCACTTGCCCATATCCACATACTCATACTCGAGAGGAACATTTGCAGCATTAAAAATTTTGAGGACAGCTTCCATTATTTCCGGACCGATTCCATCTCCTTTAGCTACAGCAACTTTATTCATATGTAATGTTTTAAAGTAATTATTTTCTGGTGGCAAAGGTAAGTTATGTATACTCACTACATATCTAAATTCTCACATAGTAATGCTTTAGTTGCCAGCAATAAATATGAACTCAGCATCGTTGCGTCGCACACTTGTACTGAAGTACAAAAATGCTACCGGCACACGCTTGTTTCCCGCACCAACTCTTCTTAGGCAACCTATATAATAAAAGCCAAAAAAGGACATTTTTCGTACTAAAGCAGCGAAGAACAATTTGGTAAAGTCTTTGCATAAATAGTATAAGCACATTTAAAAATTTCTTTATTTTTACTAAAACTGCCTCACATGATTTCAAAACTTTCTGAGGGAGTACAAATAAGCGTAGAAACTTTTTACCAACCCGACTATAGCAACCCGGTTAATAATGAGTTCATGTTTGCTTATCGTATATCCATCGAAAATCACAATAGCTTTCCCGTGCAATTGCACAGAAGGCACTGGCACATATTTGACAGCAACGGCGAGTATCGGGAGGTAGAAGGAGAAGGCGTTGTAGGTCAGCAACCATTACTAGAGGCAGGGCAACAATTTCAATACGTAAGCGGTTGTAATCTTCGTACCGAAATGGGTAAAATGTTCGGGAAGTATGTGATGGAAAACATGAACAATAAAATGACTTTCGAAGTCAATATCCCCGCTTTCGAAATGATCGTTCCTTATAAAATGAATTAGGGAAGGTTTGGACGTTTTTGAGTTCCAAGTTTAAGGTTCACAAATTTTGTTATAAAATGCGTGCTTTAAGAACTAGTAGAACTGACAACCTAAAACCCAAAATCCTTAAACTCAAAACTTTCCTCAAGGCTTATACTTCGCCTGCTCAAAAATAGTTTTAGGATTAGTTTCTATTAACTGCTGCAACGTTACCTTATCATTTTTACCCATCCACTTTTTTACAATTTGCCACCCAACAAACTGCCCAATAAAACCGGGAGATTCTGCACCAAAGGCTTGCGTGGTAGGAGCATCATTCATATAATCTTTAATAACAGACGGATCTGAAACATACAACAAGTCGTTCTGCACAAAATATGACCAGATAGTTTCTTCATTTTTATAACACCCGTCCAATTGAGTTTTCGTATAGCCCGTTTTTAAGGTATCCTCCGCCTCCGGCACAAATTGATCGAGCATATAAAGTCTTTTACCAGCCTGAACCATTTGTTCAATAAGAGGTCTGCCTGCGTCATTATCAGGAAACAAATCGTTGACGATAGTTTTAATACAATTAACAGGAATATACTCCTTTTGAAAACGTCGGGAAATATAAGCAGGGTACAACTCCTGCCCTGCCTCGCTTTGATACAACGAATAGTTGCTACCCATGTATAACTGCAATCCGACTGCTAAAGCATCGGTTGTCAAAATATTGCCATAACTATTTATTGGGCCAATAAAGGTTATAAGCTTGTTGGGTAACTTATATGACGGAAAATAGTGCTTTACAAATTGCAACCCGGTTCTCACCTGCTTTTGAATATCAGCGGAATTTGCGAAAATTTTATCGGCAGAATCTTTCAAAGGTTTGTAAGAATTTACAAATGCAACGACCTGCTGCTCTACAGCTTTTGTGCTATCTGGCTGGGGTGGAAGCGCGAGAATATTAAAAATAAAATCCCTTAGAAAACCGGGGTACTTGTTGTTCAACTGTTCGAGTGATTTATCTGTATGATTGGGGTCAATTGCAAAAAAATCCTGCTCAAATCTTTGCATCTGCAAGTCTACTTTTACATCAGAAACATCAGGAATTTTTCTGCCTGTACAACCCGTCAGTATTGATATCATTAAAAAAAGGAACCAGCAAAAACGCGCCATACAAATAATCTTTATTGGGCAAATTACATTAAGGCACGAACTTTATGCTGCAGTTAGACATCAATTAGCAAAATTTGAATTATGAAGATTGTATTGGCCCAACAGAATTATCACATAGGCAATTTTGAAAAAAATACCGAAAAAATAATTTCTGCGATAAACGAAGCTAAAAGCCAGGGAGCAGACCTGGTGGTTTTTAGCGAGCTGTGCATATGTGGTTATCCTCCCCGGGATTTTGTGGAATTCAATGATTTTATAAACAGGTGCTACCAGGCAATTGACGAGATAAAACAACATGCTGATACGATTGGAGTATTGGTAGGCTCCCCGGCAAGAAACCCTGCCATAGAAGGTAAAGACCTTTTTAATGCTGCTTTTCTTTTATACGAAAAAGAGATTAAAGGCGAAATACATAAGACGCTGCTACCCACTTACGACATCTTCGATGAGTACCGTTATTTCGAGCCTGCCTTTGAATGGCATGTACTTGAGTTTAAAGGAAAAAGACTAGCCGTAACCATCTGTGAAGACATTTGGAACATCAACGACAACCCCTTGTATCGCATCTGCCCGATGGATAAATTAATGGAGCAGCAGCCAGACCTCATGATTAACCTAAGTGCTTCTCCTTTCGATTATATACACGAAGAAGAAAGAAAGTCGGTCATAAAAGCAAACGTCATTAAGTATAAACTGCCGATGTTCTATTGCAATGCAGTGGGAAGCCAGACAGAAATTGTATTTGATGGCGCTTCTCTCGTATTTGACAAAGAAGGAAACCTTAGCAAGTGCTTACCGTCTTTCCAGGAAGCAATTGCCGGAGCAACTTTACACGATGATGGAACTATCGAAGAAATTGCTGTTGATAACATCAAACCTATTTCTCACATTAAACCAAATCCTGCCCAATATGATCCAAACCTTAATATCAAGGGCATTTATACAGCACTCGTTCATGGCATAAAAGATTATTTCACCAAGATGGGTTTCACGAAAGCAATCCTAGGTTCATCTGGTGGAATTGATAGTGCAGTAACCTTGGCTTTGGCATGCGAAGCGCTGGGAAAAGACAATGTTCGGGCAATCCTAATGCCTTCGCCTTATAGTACTGAACATTCTGTGAACGATGCTGTCAGGCTAAGCGAAAACCTTCAAAACCCTTACGATATCATTAAGATCACACAGGTGTATGAGGCTTTTCTTGCTACGCTAAAACCAATTTTCAAAGACCTCCCTTTTAGTATTGCAGAAGAAAACATTCAAAGCCGTAGCCGCGGTAACCTGCTTATGAGTATTGCAAATAAGTTCGGCTACATCTTACTCAACACATCAAACAAAAGCGAACTGGCAACGGGGTACGGAACGCTCTATGGCGATATGGCTGGAGGGATTGGAGTGTTAGGCGACTGCTACAAATTGCAGGTGTACGCCCTTGCGGAATACATAAACCGGGATGGAGAAATTATACCTGATAATATTATTCATAAGGCCCCCAGTGCCGAGCTAAGACCGGATCAAAAGGATGCGGATAGTCTGCCCGAATATTCTATTCTCGATAAGGTGCTGTATCAATATATCGAGCGGCGAAAAGGACCTTCAGAAATCAAGGAACTTGGTTTTGATGCTGCAGTAGTTGATCGGATCCTGAAGCTTGTAAACAGCAATGAATATAAACGAAATCAATTTTGCCCGATAATAAGAGTTAGCCCTAAAGCATTCGGAGTTGGCAGACGGGTTCCTATAGTCGGCAAGTATCTTTCGTAGTTATTTTTTTGTTACCAACGTCGTTGAAGGTATCGGCATTGTTGCGACGCTCCATTCATCTGTTTACATCAATGTTGCTTTTAATAGCTCAAACTTTATAGATCTTCTTGGTGGATAAACATTAAGGGCACATGACTATGAAACGCAAGTTTTTTAGTATGGCGCTCTTTAAATAAACCTTCGAATAGTTTGTGTTTTCTTGGGATGGTGATAATTATATCTATGGCGTGAGTTTCTACGAAGTGATTAATTCCTTCAATAAAGTGCTCGTTGTTTTCAAAATGAAACTCCGGATTGTAATCTTTAAGGAGCGAATGTAGAAGCTCTTGCTGCCTGGTTTTTTCGGGGGTTATTTCTTTGTCACTTTCGTAGACATTCACAATATGCAATAAAGCTTTCGTTGCGTCTAAAACATTTTTGATCGGCTGTACCGGGGTTGTTTCCACCACCTTTTTAAAGTCGCAGGCAAACATTACATTTTTAATAGACGTATATGTGGCATCCGCGGGCACAACAATCACAGGAACCTTAGTTTGTTTCACCACACTTAGTGCTGTGCTTCCTATTAAAACCTCTTCGATTTTGCTCGTACCTGTTATACCCATTACAATGAGTTCCGCTCGCACTTCTTCACAAAGATCATTTATATCATTAGCTAGTATAGAATAACCAGTCTTGTGTTCTATCTCTATTTCTCCTTTTCCGTATTCTCTTATATTATTAATAAAAACCTTCATTCCTTCCTCACTAACATCTTTTAATGTTTCAATGTCTATAACTGGTATTGCCGGTAAAGCATTCTCAGTCATAACAGGAGGAGACTGGTAGGCATTATAAAAAATAATTTTTTGGGCCTGTAAATCCTCTGCAATAGCAAGAGCGTATTTTGCTGCATTTTTTGCATTCTCCGAAAAATCGGTTGGAACAAGTATAGTCTTCATTTGATAATTATTTCTTGGTGGGTTTGCATAAAAATAATGTGAGTTACGAAGACCGCAATAATATCTTTTGCTCAGTCCTGTTCTCAATCAGCATTCCGTTTTTTACAAATGACCTTTTCTAAAAATTGCGTCGATAGCACTATAAACTTGCTATAAAATTATTTCAACATAAGCAGCATCCTATTGAATTAATTGTCTTATTTTAGGGTACTTAAATCGCTTCATGACAGAGGAATATATAATTGCAGGTTGTCTTCATAATCAGCCTTCGGCCCAAAGAGAGTTGTATAACAGGTTCAGCCCCAAGATGCTATCTGTTTGTTACCGATTTGGACAAAGCCGTGAAGACGCAGAGGATATGTTGCAGGAGGGTTTTATAAAAGTCTTTACCCAAATACACACCTTCCAAAACAAGGGTGCGTTTGAGGGTTGGATTAGGAGAATAATTGTTCATACCTGTATTAACTTTCTTAAGAAGTACAAGAAATTTAATGACAGCGTTGACATAGACCAGGCAGTTTCTGCACACGTAAAGGAAGAAACAATGCCTTCGATTATGCAAGCTAAACAGGTAACAGAGTGTATTCGACTATTACCTATTGGTTACCGTACTGTACTTAACCTGTACGCAATAGAAGGATATAGTCACCGGGAAATTGCTACTATGTTAGATATCGAGGAGAGTACCAGTAGAAGTCAGTATACAAGGGCTAAATCAATGTTAGAGAACATTTTAATTAAGAAAAATATAGTTGAAAAACCAAGAGCACAATTCACTCTACTAGCTGGAGTAAAAAAGTGACAAAAAGAATTTGAGTTAGATGGAAGACAATTTTAATTACGACGATTTCGAAGAGTTTCTTCAGGATCAGGTAAAAAACCACCGGATGTATCCTGCCGATGCAGTTTGGAGGGAAATAGACAAGAAACTACATGGAGAAAAAAGATGGCCAGCCTTAACGATTGCCGCCGCAATGCTAGTAAGTGCTACCGTTCTGATTTGTGTTTATTTTTCACCTAAACCCGATTTATTTTCAATACCAACTGCCAATGTAAATACATCTACAAAACAAGCTTCTCAAAAAGATAACATCTTAAGCCATTTAACCCCTTCTGATCCTTTTGCAAAAGGAAATCAATCAGCCGAAGTCTTAACACAGAAAGCTGCCCAATTGCCAGTAGCAACTACAGTTATTTCTTCCAACCAAACTATTGCTAATAATGTTGCAAACAACACCACATCTTTCACGTCTGTTCGCGAAGCTGTAGTATCAACCAAGCATCCATCTAATGCAAGAGTTACTTCGCTCTCAAACAGTTCAATTGGAAAGCAAGGCTTAAGCGGAGTTAGCAGTACAAAAGATGCTTTGGTAGAAAATACTAATGACGCCAATTCTGGTTTAAACAATAGCGAAACTTCTAAGGAAATAAAATTAGCTGAGGCTTTGCCTGCAAAAGATTCAAAAAAGGATATTTCGCTTGATAAAACTCCAGTCTCTACTCCTGCTAGCGTAACATCACACCCTGTTTTTGCAAAGCAAAGTTTAAAGCATAAGTTTTCATATCAACTGTATATAGCTCCGTCAGTTAGTTATAGAAAATTATTAGAAGACAACTCCATAACAAAAGAAAATACTGCAGGCCCTGTAGGTGTAAACTATGTCACTGACGTAAACAAGGTTGTCAGGCACAAGCCTGGAACCGGCATAGAAGCGGGCGTTGCCATTATGTATAATTTGTCTGATAAAGTACGTGTCAAATCTGGCTTCCAGTTCAATATGCGCCAGTACAGTATCCAAGCATATCGTTCAAGTACTGAATTAGCGAGCATTGCTTTAGTAGGAAGCAACAGGATAGATACCATCAACACATTGGCTATTTATAGAAATAATAACGGCTATTACTCTGCACAACTTGTTAATCGTTATTATCAATTGTCAGTACCGGTGGGTATTGAATGGGAGGTGATAGGCAACAAAAAAATCCAGTTGAATGTTGCCGGAACTATCCAACCAACCTACCTTCTAAATCGTAATGCTTACCTTCTTTCAACAAATTTTAAAAATTACACTGAAAATCCTGGCATGGTTAGGCAGTGGAATATTAATAGCAATATTGAAGCCTTTATGAGTTTTAAAGCCGGAGACTTTAAATGGCAAATTGGTCCGCAATTGCGCTATCAACCGTACTCCACCTTTATTCCCGAATACACTATTAAAGAGCACCTGATGGATTACGGAATTAAACTTGGCCTATCAAAGACAATCAATTAAAGATTTGAATACTAACAAAGCCAGTTTCCCAAACTGGAACTCGCTTTGTGTTATAGCTAGTCCCGGTTATTGTGTTTCTCACTCTACTTTCTTATTAAAAATCTGGTAATCTCATTAGCTAATTCCCTTCATACTTTTGACGTTTTAGGACTAAAAACTCGAAAAGCTAAAATGGCTTTTCTTCTTCACTTGCAGTCAAATATTTTCATCTGAGCCACAGCAGCCATTTCTTTAACATCCTGCTTTTTCAAGCCATTATTAGTTGTATTATTTTTGCCTTATGAGATTGATAAGTTTTCTTATTCTGGCTTCCATTATTTACACATCCTCCTGTAAGAACAAAGCCAATAATTTAATTAGCAAAGCAGATGAAAATAACACAACCAAGTTTTTCCAGTTGACCCAATTTCTAGAAGGTCAGATTAAAGAGGTTAATGCCACTCCTTTTTTTATTTATAAAATTGACATTCATAATAATAAGCAAGACTCTACTCCAATCAATACTGCCATTTTCAACCAGGTGTCCAAGCAGTTCCTTGCTCTTGATATTAATGATGAGAAAATTAAACGGTACTATACCGAAAGTATTTTTGAAGATCAGACCACAAAGAGTTTTACTATAAGCTATTCGACAACGAATAAAGAACTCGCACTACAAAACGTGGACATTTTACTTGATGAGGATGGCCAAACAGTTAAACGCGTTTTACTTCGCAAGTATTATAATTACCCTGACAGTTCTGCCATAGAACAATTAAGCTGGAAACCAGGCGAGAACTTCCAGATAAACCGATCTGTTCAAAAGACTGGAAATAGTGAGAGTTCACGACAAACAATTGTTGTTTGGAACAAAAAGGGTTAAGGAGTAAGTCATGACACCAAAGGAATTTCAACAAATAGCACATACTATACCTCATCAGCCAGGCATTTATAAATATTTTGACTTTGAAAATGTCTTACTGTATGTAGGAAAGGCAAAGGATTTGAGAAAGCGCACGAGCAGCTACTTCACAAAAACTTTTACAAATTACAAAACCCATGAACTAGTCAATAGGATTAGAAGAATTGAGTTTACCATCACAAATAGTGAGGCCGATGCTTTTCTTCTTGAGAATTCACTCATTAAACAGTTTAAGCCTAAGTTTAATATAGACCTGAAGGATGACAAGTCCTTCCCATACATCGTAATAAAGAAAGAACCTTTTCCGAGGATATTTTTAACACGGACAAAAATTAATGACGGGTCGGAATACCTCGGGCCTTTTACATCAGTCGCAAAAGTGCGCGAACTGTTGACATTCATAAAGCAGAATGTTGCCTTGCGAACTTGTAAATTGAATCTTACTCAGTCAAACATTCAGAAAGCGAAGTTTAAGGTTTGTCTCGAATATCATTTAGGTAATTGTAAGGGTCCGTGTGAAGGTCACCAGTCCGAACAGGACTATGCGGATGCACTGAACCAGGTTCGTAACATTTTGAAAGGAAATTTGCAACCTGTCATTTTACACTTTAAAGCAGAAATGCTTCAATTTGCTTCAAACCTTGATTTTGAGAAGGCCGAATGGGTTCGCAAGAAGATAGAACACCTTGAGAACTTTCAGGCAAAGTCAGTAGTCGTTGGTAGGCATCTGTCTAATCTCGATGTATTTTCAATTTTAAAAGATGGAGACACCGCCTATGTCAACTATCTGATGGTTGCAAATGGATCAATTGTACAAACGCATACAGTAAGGATTGAAACCAAACTGGAAGAAAACGAAGAAGAGGTTTTACCTCTGGCTATTCTTCAATTACGTGAAACATTTAATAGTCTTGCACACGAAATAATAGTTCCATTTGAGATTGATTTTGCCCTGGAAGAAATTACTGTTACTGTACCAAAAGGCGGCGATAAAAAGAAGCTCTTAGACCTATCAGTGAAGAACGTAAATTATTTTACGGAAGAACTGAGAAAGAAAAAAATACTGCAATTGGAAGGCAAAACAGATGTACAAAAAAAGGAGGTTCTTCATCAACTTCAGCAAGATTTACAGCTGTCAGGGATACCTACCCACATCGAGTGTTTTGATAATTCCAATTTCCAGGGAAGCTATCCCGTTAGTGCAATGGTGTGTTTTAAGGAAGGCATACCCAGCAAAAAAGATTACAGGCATTTTAATGTAAAAACGGTAATTGGCATTAATGACTTTGCTACCATGAAGGAGGTTGTTTTAAGACGATATTCACGAGTAATAAAAGAAAATCAGCCACTGCCACAACTAATTATAATAGACGGAGGAAAAGGTCAGCTTAGTGCAGCAATGGAGAGTATTCAGGAATTGAACCTGGCAGGCCGGGTTACGGTTGTTGGACTGGCGAAAAATGAAGAAGAGATATTCTTTTATGGAGACAAAGAATCAATTAAACTTAGCTGGGATAGCGAAAGTCTTAAACTGATACGAAGGATAAGGGATGAAGTACATCGGTTCGGAATAACTTTTCACAGATTAAAACGAAGTAACGGCACTTTTAAAAACGAGCTCGAAAACATTAAAGGTATTGGTAAGTCAACTGCCGAGCAATTGCTAAAGGAATTTAGATCGGTTAAGAACATACAGTTGAAGTCTGAAGAAGAGCTGACAAAAGTTATAGGATTATCAAAGGCTAAAATGGTGATGGAGCACTTTACGCATAAGAACGTCTAGAAAAAACAAAGGGGCCAGGATAAACATCCAGCCCCGTTTTTAAAATCCAATATCCTATGAAAAACCGAGGTAAAGATATATAAACTGAATAACACTCCAACACGCTACCGGTTTTTTTAATGTTTTTTCACATTCAAAAATCATTTTGTTTAACTTTTTCTCATTTATTTATAAAAAATCTGCATGTTTCGGAAATACTAAAGAGAGACGTACTTTGAAGAATTTTGAATGGAATTTACAGAATTGTGTAAGAGAACAAACGTGGCCATAAAACAAAAAAGCTTGTCTGGACAAGCTTTTTTAAAACAGATCAAAATAATCTAGTACGACCAAAGATCTTGTTCGTAGTTAAAGATCTTTTCTTTAATATTTTCTCCCTCCAACAAACGGAATAAAGGATCTTTAATGAATTCTCTCAGGCTCTTATCGTATGGATTATCAAGGGTTGATTTAGTGATATAGCTGCTGAAGAACCGGCTTTCAAACAATTCTTCCCAACTCATTCTACCGGCATAATTCTTTCCGTTAAACACCTCGTACTTTGCAAGAGTCGGTCTCAGGTCAGGATAATAAGCCCAAAACAAAGTTCTATCGCCTACCGCAACCCCCGAGGATGTATATTGAGTCATAACAGGGGCGATACCTAAGATCCTTACAAACATCCTCGAAGACTCCTTATCAAATATCCATTCTTCTTTTAAGCGAAATCTGTAAATTGAGTCAGGCTCTACCATTCTTTGCCTGGCCTCGTAGCTACTAACTTCCCCGTTCATATCAACAACAGGGACTGTATCCATACCACCAGTAATATTTTTGGCAACGTCTTCTTTTGTCAAAGGAACAGTGAAGCGATCATCATCTCCACTGAAAACTGTTACATCTCCAGCCTGGATAGCACTATAAAGGATCGAGATGAAACGTTGGTTTCCGTTATCCTCATTTGCTGCATAGCGAAAAGGAAGATTAATTTTTTCACGAGTATCAATCTCTCTCCAAACCCTTTGCTTATAAACCGCATCATCTTCACGAATATGCTCATAAGGCAAAGGTGTTCTATCTTTTACTAACTGTCTGTCAATAGCATTATCAGTACGAAGCGATGGAGCAATAGAGTCACCAATACCACTACCGCTATTTTTAATAACCTTTATTGGCAAGTTAGCATTTACCGCCCCGGAACCAGTTGCACCAGCACCTGACGGAGTAGTACCATAGCCGCTACCTGCAGTATTACCATAGCCACTACCTGGCGTAGTAGTACCATAACCAGACTTAGGTGCAGTAGTTGTGGTTTTCTTCTTAGTTGTATCTTTTCCTGCATTTGTAGTTGTATACCCACTGTTGCCATACCCACTATTACTAGTGCCATATCCAGATCGGGCTTTTGCATTCCTAGTCGCTCTCTGAGCGCTAAGTTGAGCAGTGACAATAAAAGCCGACATCATCAATACTACTGTTTTAAACCGTCTCGTTTTCATAACTACTATATTTATTAGAATAAGTTAAAAGCCATCGGAGGAAGGGGACGAGGCGTTCCGTCTGGTCCTTTAGCTCTGATTTCATCTATTACAACTGTAGATCCTGGCCTGCATCTATCAATAATCTTCTTAGAAGCCTCGTTGAAGTAAGCACCTCCGTTCTGGTTAAACGCCGCATTTTCTGTAAAACCAGTTCCTGTAGCGTAAACTAAAAACGAGGTAATCTCAAACTTTACACCTTCGAAAACAAAGTCTCTTAAATCTGCCCTAACGCCTTGTTGTGCTTTGAAGGCGTTAGCCGGTATTCTTCCTCCTGAACTCTGACCAACCATTGCGACAGGGTCCGGAACTCTTTTAACTCTAAATTCAAAAGGGGTCGTTTTTCCTTCAACAGTTACGTTAATTGTAGTCGTGCCGGGAGTAGATACTTTTGCAATGTATTTTCCAGCTCCAACCTTGCTCAAACTACCATTTGTCATACTCGCAGACGTCTTCTCGTCGCCGGCAGAACCCCCTGTGATAGTCAAAGGATTTTCAAGACCAATATAGAGAACTTTAACCTTGTCGGCACTAACGCTCGCACCAGTTGGAGAGCCTACGGTATATTCTACCTTCTTAGGGATAGTAGCAGTAGAACCATCTGGTTTTACGTAAGTAATGTTTACAGTTTTAGTATAAGTGCCAGGGCCGCCAACTTTTGTTTTATATTCTGCAACACCTTCTGCATTTAACCCAACTCCTGAACCATCTACCGTAATAGAAGGCTTGGCAGCTTTACTAAATGCTCCAACACCCGCAGTAATTACCAACTCTTGTCCGGGCATAAGATACTGTGAGTTTGTTCCTGCAAATGCCTGGAACTCATCATAAACCACTTGTACTTCACCAATCTTCCGGTGGCAATAATCAAGTACTAAAGACTCACTGTTTTTAACATCATTTTCAAACTTACTAAGCATAGTAATCGCGGCAATAGTAGGCGTCATATGAAAATAAGCATAAGCCCAATCTTTTCTACCAGCCTGGTTATTTGTTGCAGGAACGGAAAGATCAATAGGTAATGAATTTTGAAACTCCTTATTAATATCAGGATGAATACCTAACAATCCGTTTTTGTATTCTGTCAATTTCGAAATCAACTCTTTACCTTTTGGACCATCAACTATCAATCTTGTAGCAGCATCCAGGTTGTCTTCTTTGTAAGCTCCTCCAGGTGTTGTTTGACCTGCTTCCTTCATTAATTCAACTTTGAGGTTTTCAATGTATGAAAACATGCCATCTGCTAACCCTTTGGCTTGATCTGCTTTTGGTTTCCAGAGACTAGCAAGTTGTGCAGTTTTAGGATCCTTAAGCTTATTTTCAAAGGACTTTATGATGCTCTCATTTTTAGATTCAATGATGCCGTTGGCATTCACTAAACTATTATTAACTGTTTTAAAGGCGTTAAGGATTTCTGAGGACACATTTAGCGCTAACAAGGCTGTTAACACCAAATACATCAGGTTAATCATCTTCTGCCGCGGTTCTTTAGGTAAAGACATACCGGAGTATTATTAGTTTTTTTTAGAATTCGAAATAATTTTTTAAAGAACAGAATTATCTACCCTGCATAGCGGTTAACATGTTACCATATACAGAGTTTAATCTGCCAAGGTTATTAGCTAAAGCACCAATCTCTTTTTGAGCTTTTTTAGCATCTTCAACGCTTCCTTCCATGGCTGCAGAAGTTTGCGCCAATTTTCCGTAAAAGTTATTTAGAGCTTTCAGGTGATTGTTGCTCTCCTGTAATTCCAATTCGTAAATTGTATTTAATGAAGAAAGGTTTTTAGTTAACACCTGCACCTGGCTGTGGAATTGTTTAGTGCTTTCGCTAGCCGCATTAAAAGATGACAAAGATGTTGCTGTATTCTTATAGGCATCAGTTACAGTTTCTAAAGCGGCGCTCGCAGCTTTAGTTTTCTGGGTATAATCGCCGGTAGACTTAACGATATCTCCAATCTCGGTCATATTGCTTACAGTTGTACCAAGCTTTT
This sequence comes from Segetibacter aerophilus, assembly GCF_007991655.1. Taxonomy (GTDB): domain Bacteria; phylum Bacteroidota; class Bacteroidia; order Chitinophagales; family Chitinophagaceae; genus Segetibacter; species Segetibacter aerophilus. The sequence goes on along the minus strand of NZ_BJYT01000012.1, from coordinate 105,173 downwards.
GGAAACCAGAACTTAATTTAGAAAGATTTGCAGGAGTGATGTCTGCATCCGCCAACATTTTTTCCATACTTTGAAGAGCCGGGTTACCTTTTGGCTGAGGTGCTGCTTTAGGATGATCTTCACCGTGTCCATCTGATACCGCTGGGTAAATTATATACAGGATTCCATACACCAAAAATACAAGAGCTTCTGTACCTAGACCGATCTTCAACCACATGTCAGCAGATGGAGTATGAAGAATTTTTTGAAGAGCTCCCCAGATAACGCCTGCAGCGGCGACGGATACGAAAATATCAACTACTTTACTAACTTTTGAAGGAATTGCAACTGCCATTTTTAATTTTTATTTTTTTATAGAATAATAAACGGATTGTATGTAGGAATAGTATTGCTCCTACACACTTAAATTGAAGTAATAAATTTTTAGAAAATTCTCTTTATATGCCCTTGGATTATCTTCTTTTCGAATTTGAAGCCGGAAGATCAATTACACAACGAAAGCCAATATAGGATTTAGAAGTATCCTGGTATTCATAAGAGCGGGTGCCGGTTTGTAAAAAGTAACCAACATCTTTCCAACTTCCTCCACGTAAAACTTTACGCTTCATTCTTGGAGGATCGGTATCTTTTGCATCCCAACGGATATCAGGGTTCATGTCATGCTGGAAGTTATAACTTCCTTCATAATACAGCGAAGTTGTCCATTCCGCAACGTTGCCTGACATATTGTAAAGGCCGTAATCATTAGGCCAATAAGCGTCTGCTCTCACAGTGTAAAAGCCACCATCTTCAGCATAATTACCGCGCCCAGGTTTAAAGTTTGCTAATAAACAACCTTTTTTATTTCTTAAGTAAGGACCTCCCCATGGATAAGGAGATTGCGTACGACCACCTCTTGCAGCGTATTCCCACTCAGCCTCTGTCGGTAAACGAAAGTCACTTTCAACAGCCATTTTCTTTCTTTCAAGATAGCTGTTCATGTAGTTTGTTCTCCATTTGCTAAAGGCTACAGCTTGTTTCCAGTTTACCCCTACTACAGGATAATTTCCAAAAGAGGGATGAGCGAAATAACGCTTAGCCATCGGCTCATTGTAAGAATAAGAGAAATCTCTCATCCAAACCAAAGTGTCAGGATAAACTTTCTCATCATACTTCACAACAAACGAATTTCTAGGCTTTCCCTTATTTTCCAATTTCGCGGCTTCTTTCATATTGAAAGACTCCACTCGGAAAAGTAGCTTTTCAGGGTCAATCTCATTCCTTCCGTACAGTCTATTGTCAGGAGTTAATGTCAGCTTTGAAATTTTTTCCAAAGTTGCTTTATCGCTATATTTTATTGTAGGTACTTTTTTCCAATCAACGGCAAAGCTTCCGTCAACTTCTTTTCCATATCCCAATTCTTTCGCTGTAAGAGAATCTCTTACCCACCAAACAAACTGCCGATATTCATTATTTGTAATTTCTGTAGCATCCATCCAAAAGCCGTTGATGGATACTTGCTTGTTGCGAGCGGTGAAGTTGAAGTTTACGTCCTCGTCACTCGGACCCATATGAAAAGTCCCAGGTGGAACATATACCATACCTATGGGTTTACCCATACTCTTAATGTTTCCATAGGATGCTCCCATTAGCTGTCCATTGTCTAGCATACCTTTGGACTTTCCTTTATTGCCACAACCAATAGATCCGACTGCCAGGGTTGTTAGAGCTGCAAAAGCAAAGAGTTGACTTCTCATTTATAATTAACGATTAATAGGTATAAAGCAAATGTAATAAAATAGTTTACTCAAATTTGTCATAAGATAGCGTATTAGAATTCTTTAACAACGCTAGCTTTGATGTGTTAAAACGAGCCACGTTTCAGTTTATTGTATTTGTTCGTTCTATAAATTATAATTATACAAAAAACTAAGACGCCAGTTCAATAGTAACGAGTAATGTGTAGAAGTCTATCTGATAGGAAGATGTTATGAATTGAAAACAAATGAAGCACAATTTAAAGTACGTTTTCAATATAACCGGTATTTTAACAAACTTTTTGTTTGAACAAATTTGCGTGCTTTTTCCCTAAAATAAAAGAAGAGCAAACACTGGATTTAAACGACGAGATTTGGCCAGTCTTTAGCTTTAATAACGCTTTTTCGTGGTACAAATTGGTTAACCAAGGATGTGATGTAATTGCAGTAATCGGACTTTTTGAAAAAAAACTATTCGAAGTAAAGTGACAAAGTCACGAAGACTTGAATGCTTATAAAATGAAATGAGAGAAAACGTCAATTGCTCTTACTGATAATTAAAACGGACTTATTTCTTTTTTGCTTCGGCAGACAAAAACTGTTCTAGAGCCGCAACCATGCTAGGGGACTGTGGCGCCGGAGCCTTTATTTCTAAAGTTAATCCAGCATCTTCTACAGCTTTACCTGTGTTGTTGCCAAATGCGCCTATAAGCGTGTTGTTTTGTTTAAAAGTTGGGATATTATCAAAAAGACTCCTAACTCCACTTGGAGTAAAGAAGCAGATCACGTCGTACTCCGACTCCATTATTTGGCTTATTTCGTTGCTTACAGTGCGGTACATAAAAGCAAGGGCAAATTCACACTTGTTGTTCTTAAGCCAATTCACAATTTCATTATCCTGCTGGTTCTCGCTACACACATAAAGGAATTTTTCGTTCTCTTTATGCTTGTTAATCACGTCGAACATACTCTTATTAGTGCCGTCTGCCCCATAAAAAACTTTTCGTTTCCTATAAAGGATAAACTTTTGCAGATACAAGGCAACTGCCTCAGTGATGCAAAAATATTTTGTATCCTGGCTAATACTAATCTTCATTTCGTCACAAATACGAAAGAAGTGATCGATCGCATTCCGGCTGGTGAAAATGACAGCAGAATAATAAGAAATGTCTATTTTTTGTTTGCGGAAGTCTTTTGACGGAATGCCTTCTAACTTAATAAAAGGATGAAAAACAAGGTCAATATTGTATTTCCTGGCAAGCTCAAAATAGGGTGACCTGTCGTTTTCAGGTTTAGGTTGAGTAATCAGGATTTTTTTCATAGTGTTACCGGCATTGCCGGATGTAGCCCCGTTTTTAAACATGCGTTATCTGCTCTAATTGTGCAAAATTAAAGACTCTTGTTCAAATAAAGCATTAACGTCTTGTAAATGAGTAAAAGGGGGGTTATTTCAAAAGCTAATACGTAAAAGAAAAAATGTAATGGGCTTACTTTTACTTCCCTCCGTACCGGGTTATAGGACACAACGTAGCGATAAAAAAACAAAAGCATGATAAGCAATATGGAGAGTGTAATGGAAATATTTTTAATATTTGACTGGGAAAAAGCAATAACAAGGGTAAAAGGAATAAGAATGACACCGAGTATTTTATTGATTAGGTAGACAGCAAAAATGTAGGAGCTAGTAGCTTCTTTGACATTAAAAACCCATCCTGCAAAGCTTAAGAATATAAACTTCCCTGTGTACAAAATAGCCAATGAAATAGCACTGTACGACAACAGTAACCAAAAGTTAATAGTAACTATTTCATAGTATACAAAAAGAAAAGAAATATAGGCAGCTACGGAAAGTATAAAAAATAGATTTAGCAATAACGAAGGCAGGTTGCCTTGCTGAAGTTGTTCGCGGGTTTGCTTCTGCCGGAAGGATGGCTGAAAGAATAACCTAAACAAATTTTGAAAATACTTGCTAAAAAGAAGTTTTATAAAGGCGAGAAAAAACAATAGTCCCAAAAGAAGATAAAAGACTTCGTCTTTTGAAATTCTTTGCCGTTCATTAATAACAAGATAAATCGGTTTTGATTTGGATCTTAAAAACGGATTGTCTAACAACTTCCTGTAAAAAGTATCTATTGGACGTTTGACAATTATGGGCTTAACAATTGCTCTAGTGGTTTCTGCAATGGCGGTACGATTACTGTCGGTAATAGGAGCAACAATAGAGTCTTTTCTAAATGTTGTATCAGCGTTGCGCAAGCTGTCAGCAAATCGTTTCCTTCTTAAAGAGTCCAACGAAATTCTTCTTTTCGGTGGTTTTGGTTTTACTACCGGCTTTACGGTTGCTGCTGTATCTGGCTGCTCCTTCGGCAATGTCGTATCAGTTTGAGCAAAAGCAGTGAAACCGGCAAAAAAAAGAAGTAGTATGAAAATTATTTTTTTCAATCAACAGGATTAGTGGGCAAAAATATCTTAGTGAGTCGACAGCGAAAAATATTACTTGGCTGATAAAAGGTCGCTCTATTTAGCAATTTGAAGGCATATCCAAAGTAAACTCTATTATCTTTTTAAAAAATACTTACATATCCAAAATGGATCTTCGACTGTTTTATGTCGAAGTTGAGATCATTGCGTTTTCCGACCGCATAACTGATATTAAAAATTCCGCCCTTAGTTTGGAAGGATAGTCCGCCTCCAAACCCGGCATAGCTGTTTGATTGTTTTCGAATACTATTATTGCTAACGCCAAAATCAGAGAATACAAAGAAGTTTGAATTTAAACCGATCAGGTACCGGTACTCGATAGTACCTACAGCAAATCGATTTGCATAAATACTTTCTTCATCAAAGCCCCGAAGTAAGCGATAGCCCCCAATCTGAAATAGCTCATTTCTAAAGTAACTAGGGCTTTCGTACCAACCGGCATTGAAACCTGTTTTTAGCACGGTTTGCTTACCCGTTTTGAAAAAGTGTGCTCCTTTAACGGTAAGCCTAAGTTGAAATGTTTTCAACTTAATAGAGTCATATAACCGGTTATAGTTGAAAGAAGTATCCTTTATCTGGGTAATGAGGTTGTTCTTTTTTATCGTCTTATTTCCGGCCGAAGCAAAAATTGTTAACTCATTGCCTCTCCGTGGATTGAAGCGATAATCGGTGTTCGAAACATCGTAATTAATACCCAGGTTCAAAGAGCTAACGTCTCCGATATCGGGTAATTGCTTACGCGCCTTCACACTAAATGTATCTACCTGCAGTATGTTGGTCTGCTGCGTTTGGAGCACTACCTTGCCAGTTTGGTTTGGCGACAACATGTACAACAAACCTATTTGCCCATTTATATTCAAAAAGCTAGAATCCCTCTTATTTAATTCAAAGAGAAAATCAACGCCAAAAGGGGAATTGAACATATAGGGCTGGGTAAATTGAAGATGAAGTTTTGGCGACTTAGGCTGGATCTGCTGCCAAACCAATCCTACACTTTCGCCCCCTCCAAAAGCATTTTGTAGCTGTAGGTTAGCATCTACTGTCAATAATAACTTCCCCCCAAGTTGCTGGTTTGATGGAAGAAAGCCCGCCAGTACATTTATCTGGTTACTTTTCTTTTGTTGCAAATAGAGGTTAACCAGGCTGCCGGTGTTCAACATTGTTACGTCCCATGGTTGCGATTGTTCCAGGTAAGGAAGTTCCAATAAGCGCTGGTCTATTTTCTTAAACTTGGTTTTATTATAAAGAGACCCTCTTTCTATATTAAGATAACGGTGAATAAAGTTTCGTGAAATTTTTGCAGGCCCATACATTCTTATACTATCTACCCGGTAGGGAAAGCCTTTTTCTACGTTCAGTACTGCCTGTATTTCGTTCCCCATTATAGCAACACTGTCAAGAGAAACTTTGGCAAATGGATACCCAATGTCCTCAAAGAAATCCAGCAACTTATCATTCATCATTCTATATTCGGAAAACTGGATAAGCCGCTTCTTCAAGCTTTTGTCATCCCATCCTGTTTGCTGAACATACGGCTTGTCCTGGTCACGAACTCGAAGGTTAAGCGATTTATACTGCTCACCCACAAACAGGTAAATAACTGTTTGATCACCAGCAACATTGAGACTGTCAACAGACGAAGAGATGTATCCCTTTGATTGCAAGAGCGCAGGAAGATTAACGACGTATTGATTGCATTCCAACTCGCTTAGAAAGGATGTTTTTATGCCAAGATTGCCAGTTACGAAAATGCTGTCTTTATCAATTGGATGAACAACAAGACGATAATTACCTTGAGCTTTTAAAGCGCCAGAACCGATCACACACATTAACACGCTTATCACTACAGTCACTCTATATCTGGTTAACTTTGCCATCTTTAATTAAACAATTTTACAAAAGTTCCGGCTTAACATGGCAGGTGTTTATATTCATATCCCTTTTTGCAAGAAAGCCTGTCACTATTGCAACTTCCATTTCTCCACTTCAAAAGGTTTACAGGAAAGTTTTATAACGGCTCTTCTGCAAGAGATCGACTTGCGAAAAGATTACGTGACTGAACCCGTTTCTACCATTTATTTTGGAGGAGGCACGCCTTCTATTCTGCCATCTAGCGAAATTGATGCGGTGCTAAGCCAGCTGTCGAAAACATTTACGATAGAACCTGGCGCTGAAATTACACTCGAAGCAAATCCTGATGACATTACCCCGGAAAAGCTGCAGGAATGGAAACAGATCGGCATCAATAGGTTAAGCATCGGAATACAATCTTTTTTTGAAGAAGATCTCGCGTGGATGAATCGGGCTCACAATGCTGAACAAGCTCAAAATTGTATCCACCTTGCACAGGACGCTGGCTTCTTCAATCTAACTATCGATCTGATCTATGGTACTCCAACCTTGAGCGACGAACACTGGAAAAAAAACGTAGACACGGCGATTGCTTTACAAATCCCCCACCTTTCCTGCTATGCTCTTACGGTAGAGCCTGCAACTGCACTCGACAAACTAATTCGTCAAAAAAAGTTAGCGGATATTGATACAGAAAAGCAGGCCAGGCACTTCGAGCAACTGATGGAATGGATGAAAGCGAGTGGGTACGACCACTACGAAATTTCAAACTTTGCAAAACCGGGCTTTAAAAGTAAGCACAACAGTAGTTACTGGCAGGCAAAACAATATATTGGGCTTGGCCCATCAGCTCATTCTTTTAATGGTCGTAGTCGCCAATGGAATATTGCAAACAACGCTTTATATATTCAAAGCTTAGCTCAAGGCACTATACCGGCTGAAGAAGAAGTATTAAGTAGCGAGCAGCAGCTGAATGAATATATCATGACGAGCCTTCGAACTATGGAAGGTATCTCTTTGAACAAATTGCTGGCAGATTTTGGAAAAGACAAATATGACACGGTTTTGAAGACTGCCCATTCGCATCTTACAAGTCAACACCTTGCTTTGGAAAACAATTTTCTGAAAACAACTGCGAGCGGCAAACTATTAGCAGACGGTATAGCCGCCGATCTGTTTATTCTCTAATTATTGTCCAAGCCATCCAACTCATTCCGGCATTGTTGTGTCACTCACTTGTACCCTACATCTTTATTGGGCTTTTCAGCAGTTGTCGTAAACGGGGAACCTCCAGTTCTACGTGGAAAAAAGCCGATAAGAATTACAACTGATAAAGGGATTGCGACGCAACGATGACGCTATGAGAACAATTGCTGGTATGAACATTTACAGCAGGATTTCTTCAATTCTTCTAAAGCCTTCTTCAGCCGGAACGTGCTCCCACAGAATCTGGTAAATGGTTTTTGCAATAGGCATGTTCGCACCAACTGACTGGTTAGTTTTAAACATACACTTGCTGGCATTGTAACCTTCTGCAACCATATTCAGCTCCAGTTGGGCGGAACGTACTGAATATCCTTTTCCCAACATATTTCCAAAAGTTCGATTTCGACTGTAGAGGCTATAACAGGTAACCAACAAGTCGCCAAGGTAAACGGACGAAGCGTAGTTTACCTGGTTGCAGACCTCGTTGCCAACGACCTTTTTTAGAAACGAAACCATCTCATCTGCGGCATTCGCAATGTAGACACTTAGGAAGTTGTCGCCATACTCAAGGCCGTGCGCGATGCCGGCACCAAGTGCATAAATGTTTTTTAAGACTGCGGCATACTGCACCCCGATGACGTCGTGATTAACAACCGTGTTTAAATACTCAGTATGAAAGTGGGCGCCGATACGCTTAGTCATGTCCTCATCAACCCCAGAGAAAGTCAGGTAAGAAAGCTTTTCGGACGCCACCTCTTCAGCATGACAAGGTCCGAGCACAGTGAAGTAGGCGGCTATTTCGACCTTAAACCTATCGTGCATGTAGTCGTTCAGCAACTGGTTGCAGCTAGGCAAAATTCCCTTTATAGCAGATATTACCTTTTTTCCTTCAAAGCTATCGGCAGGAAGATTCTCAAAAGCGCTTTCAACAAACGCTGAAGGAATTGCTATGACCAAAACGTCTGAGGCATCAATTACTTCAGCAATGTCGTTTTGTAGAGTAAGTAAAGAAGTATTGAAATAGGCCGAACTAAGGTAGTGGGGATTGTGCCTTCTTTGGAGTATCTGTGTAATAGTACCGGTATTACGAATCCACCAATTGATTTTATTGTTGTTGTCGGTGAGGATTTTTGCAAGAGCTGTTGCCCAGCTTCCGCTGCCTAAAATTCCAAATTGCATTAATGAGCTTTAAATATTAGACAAACATACAAAAGACGGTTAATTATCGCTTCTTAGGCAGCAGCGCTTCATGTTTATTCTTTCGCTTTATCACCCTCAAAAAGTTGTTCTTTAGGAACTACTTTTACTTTGTCGCCTTCTTTCAGCGTTTTACTAACAACATTATAGGGACCGGTAATCACCTCCTCACCGCCTACCAGTCCGCCTAAGATTTCTATATAATTAATGTCCTGAATGTCTGTTCTTACTTTAACCTTTTTTACGGTTGTTTTGTCTGGTTGCAATAAAAATACAACCTCCTCAATTTCATCAGCATTGTTAACAGGAGTTGAAGAAGAGCTGTTCTCTCCGGTACTACTACTTTCCTTACCCGGCTTGGCTTTATCGCTATTCTTGTCCCTGGTGGTTACTGCATTAATGGGAACGGCCAAAACATTTACATGAGTTTTTGTCTGGATGTCTGCACTGGCATTCATGCCCGGTCTGAAAGGAGAACTTCCACCTTTGCGCTCTTTCATCAAGTCCTGGTAACTTTCAGGAAGCAGGCGGATGCGCACTTCGTAATTGGTAACATCAGTACTTGAAGCAGCCTGGTTGGCGGACGCAGCTGTCGTATTGCTGCTTGCAATCTTTGTTACTATTCCACGGAACTTGCGGTTTGCATAAGCGTCTACTTCAATCAAAGCGCTATCATCTAAGTGTACTTTAGGTATATCGTTTTCACCCACGTTTACGCGAACCTCCATTACCCTCATGTCAGCTACCCGGAGCATTTCGGTTCCCGCCATCTGCGCTGTACCCACTACCCTTTCACCTTTTTTAACTGCCAACAAGCTTACCACCCCATCCATAGGAGCAATTAGGGTTGCTCTGCCTACATCTTTATTTGCTCTCATCAATTGAGCGCGCGCACTTTGCACAGAAGCTTGTGTGCCTTTAATTCCCTCTACGGCTGCATTGTAGTTTGCCCTTGCTGTTTTAAACGTCTGGTCTGCCTGTTCAAATTCTGCCCTTGAAATGACCTTATCATCCAACAATTGTTTTTGTCTTTTATACGTTACTTCTGCCTGGTCTAGTGTTGCTTTAAGCGCTCCTAATTGTGCCTGTGAGTTTGACACTTGTGCCTGTGATTGGGTAACGACTGCGGCAGCCTGGTCTCTTTGACTATTATAAATATCGGCGTAAATACGTGCTAACACCTGGCCCCTGCGTACACTGTCTCCTTCCGCAACATTTAGCTGAACAATCTCTCCACTGATATCAGGACTCACCTTTACTTCTACTTCAGGGTACACTTTGCCGCTTACGTTTACTGTCTCAATGATAGTTCGCTTGCCCACCTTTTCGGTAGTTACTTTAATACCCGGAGTCTCTCCTATTACACCCTTCTTTTTTAAAACCAATACTATTAAAATAAGCAAAATCAGTCCACCAATTATTAATATCAGTTTTTTATTCATACCTGGAAGTTTGTGTTATTAAGGGTTGGGATAAGCACTAAGCTTAATTATAATTTTATTCCTTGTCCTTTGTAGAACTCAAGGACTTTCATTTTAAAAACATAATCGTATCGACTGCTAATCTCATCGATTTGAGCAAGATAAAGATTATTCTGAGTGATTATAAAATCAAGGGTGCCGAGCAGGCCGATGTCGTATCTTTTTTTAGAGATGTCAAATGCTTTTTGAGAATACTCAACAGTTCTATGAGCGGCGTTATATTTTTGAAATGAGGAGAATGCGTCCTGGTATGCATTGTATATGTTAGTCTTTAAATTCAGATTCTCCTGTTCGTCCTGCAGTTGCAATTGCACTACGTTTACCTTCGCCCGTTCCCATTGAGTACGGGATGTGTAAGCATTGAAGATTGAAAAATTAACACTTAAACCTATACTTTGACCAAAGTTCTTGCTCAGCTGCCTGAATAAAGGAATACCTACTGTGCCCAATTGCCTTACCGATGGTGCAAACACTTTATATTGGGTAGTACCTATCGTAACAAAAGCGTTTGTTGAGTCAGGCGGAGCAAAAGCCATCACCGGGTATTTTGCATTAACAGCGCGGGTATTCATTCCACCGAAAGCGGAAAGACTGGGATACATTAAACCCCTTGCGGCCTTCGCCTCCTTTTGAGCTGCTTCAATTCTTAGCTTGTACATTTTCTGAATTGGCTGGGTAGCTACCGCTAACTGGTATACCGCGGCCGGTTGCAAGTCAGCAATGTTTTCAACAGGTATACTTTCAACCGCCGGAGATTGAATATCAAAAGGCAGAGAAAAGTCATAATTCATATAAGCCTTTAAGTTGATCAGGGCCTGCTGTTCAAGCGCCTGCGCCTGCAACAAACCTGAACTGTCTTTTGCCAGTTGCGCCTCCAATTGAATCGCGTTTAGTTCAGGCTGACTTCCAGCGTTTACCAGCTTACGTGTATTTCCTAACTGCGACCTTGACTGATTTAATTGCACTTCGCTTATTCTCGCCTGTTCACGACGCAGCATTACTTGTAAAAAAGCATTGGCGACAGCTAACGAGATATCGTTGTGTGCCTTGTCAATTCCGATTTCGTCAGCTTGCGCATACAGCTTATTTGCAGCGATGCTGTTTCTCCTGGCATTCCAATTAAAGATGTTGTAGCTCGCCTGCAGATTAGCGCTTCCCGAAATGAAGCTTGAGCTTACTAACGTGCCGGTTGTGGGATCCTCTGTCAGACCATGTTGGTAACCGGTACTCACTCCACCACCAACGTTAGGATAAAGGGTCATTTGGCTTTGCAAAGACGATAACCTGGTAAGCCGCGCCTGTACATCTGACTGCTTTATAGATACATTATTTTTTATTGCGTACTCCACACACTGTTGCAAGCTCCATTTCTCCTGCCCATAAGAAAGCAAGCTGCACAGAACAATAAAAACGACCATTCGATATTTCATGAAAGAAATAATAATTAATTACTCAATAAATCTTTTACACCTGAAACGAGCCCATCAAAATCGCCCAAAAGTTATCGGATTTAAAATAAAAATTTCAAATCTTTTTAAAAAGACCCCTTTTTTGTTCCAAACATTCGTTCTTCTATGACGCACCTGTTGCGACGCATTTCGTTCGTCTGTGCTAACTCTATTCAACTTTTTTCCGTGTCTGACTTATTTGCCAATTCTGGCTTTATAGTTAAAAAAGCTTCGTTGTTGGCGAAGCTTTTTTGTGAGGAACGGGTACGTTAGTTTAGTCAATATTTTCGATGATTCCTGCAATGCCTTGTCCTCCGCCTACACAAGCAGTAACGAGCCCAAATTTCTTTTTGAGCCGTTTCATGTCTTGTAAAATTTGTACAGTCAATTTACTTCCTGTACATCCTAAAGGATGACCGAGCGCAATGGCCCCTCCATTTATGTTTACTATTTCGGGATTTAAATTTAACTCCCTTATCACGGCTACAGCCTGCGACGCAAAAGCTTCATTCAATTCAACAAGGTCTATTTCGCTTTGCGCCATCCCTGCAGACTTTAATACTTTCGGAACAGCTGCTACAGGTCCAATACCCATTAGCCTCGGATTTACACCGGCATTTGAACAAGCCACTAATCGACCAATCGGTTTCAGTCCCAATTCATTCATCATTTTTTCGCCCATCACAATTACGAAACTTGCTCCGTCACTGGTTTGTGAGGAGTTGCCTGCCGTAACTACTCCTCCGGCGGCAAAGACTGGTTTTAATTTTGTCAGGGCGTCGATACTGGTGTCTGCGCGGGGACCTTCGTCAGTGTCAACAGTATACGCCTTCTTCTGTTTTTTACCTTTTTCATCCAGGTAAACTTGCTCCACACTTATGGGTAAAATTCCCGTTTTAAAAAACCCGCTCGAAATAGCTCTTATCGCTTTTTGATGCGACTCGTAACTATACTGATCCTGCTCCTGCCGGGTAACATTGTATTCTTTCGCCACAGCTTCTGCAGTCAGGCCCATATTCAAATAATAATCTGGCTCGTCAGAAGCGATAGAAAATGCAGGCACCGTTTTCCATCCTGCCGTTGGAACCATACTCATACTTTCCACTCCACCTGCAATAATGCAGTCAGCTATTCCCGTTCTTATTTTTGCTGTAGCAATAGAGATTGTTTCCAGCCCGCTTGCGCAATACCTGTTAACTGTCATACCCGGAGTATCATGGCCTAAAGCTCTTGCAGCAATGATGCGCCCAACCTGCAATCCCTGCTCTGCTTCCGGAACTGCATTTCCTACAATTACATCATCGACCATTTTTGCTTCCAGCTGTGGAACGGAAGCCATTAACCCTTTGATAACCTCTATTGCGAGATCATCAGGTCTTGTAAAACGAAACCCACCTTTTTTACTTTTCGTGACTGCAGTTCGGTATCCTGCAACTATATAAGCTTCCTGCATATTTAAAAAATTATGTCTTCCAAATGTAATAAGAATAAAAGTAGTTCTTTGACAACCTGAAGCATGTTGTATCACTTCAATCGTTAACCTGTTACTTTTCTACTTTAGAACAATTACTTTGTCTATCGGGTTGGTCTCTAAGACGGCAAGCAGTGGTCTAATAAGCGGCCGTAAATTTTGATATTTGTTAATTACGACATTCAATACGACAATTATAAAGGAGAACTTTAATACGTTTTGTTGAAATTGGAGGTTAGTATCAGTTGTTACAAAAACTTCGAAATCGTTTGCTTCAACTAGCTTCATCAAAGCTCCATTTTTTATTCCTAACCAACCCCGATCTCTAACAGTAAACACTTGATGTCTCAAACCAAAGTCATTTTTCAAACTCACGGGCAGATTTTCATCTAGCAGAATTTTCATCTAGTAGAATTTTTTCTGAAACAACTACCCTACCCGCAAATTGAAGAACATCTAATGCCTGTTTTTCTTGCACTGAAGGAAAATCTTGTAAAAAATCCTTTAAACTTTCGCCCGTGCCGATGTAATCAAATAGTGTTTTTACTGCCACCCTGGTACCCTTGAAGACAGGCGTTCCACTTAAGATTTCAGGATCAATATTTATAGCATCGACTTGCATATTTATTCTCTTTTACCAAATTTAAACATTTTCCAACATTACCTTCGCAGCATGTATTCTCTGTTACGCAATTTACTGTTCAACTTCGATGCAGAGGCTGTTCATCACCTTTCAATGAACTCTTTAAAACGCCTAACTAACATCCCTGCTTTTCAAGAAATACTTGCAAAAAACTTCCAGTTCAATCACCCCTCTTTACATAAACAAGTATTTGGTTTACCGTTCAAAAATCCGGTGGGCTTAGGAGCAGGGTTTGATAAAAACGCGCTTTACCTGAAAGAACTCGAAACTATAGGATTTGGATTTATTGAAATCGGAACGGTTACTCCATTACCTCAAGCGGGAAACGACAAACCCCGGTTGTTTCGCCTGCATAAAGATGAAGCTATCGTAAACAGGATGGGTTTTAATAATGATGGGGTAAAAGCAGTTGCTGCAAGACTACGGTCGGCAAAAAGAAACATTATTATAGGTGGAAACATTGGCAAAAATAAGGCTACCGCAAACGAAGATGCCTGGAAGGACTATGAAATCTGTATGAACGAGTTGTTTGATTGCATAGACTACTTTGTTGTAAATGTTAGTTCTCCCAACACACCGGGTTTAAGGGAATTACAGGAGAAATCTTCTTTAAAGAAAATATTAAGTCAGCTACAAAACATCAACCAGGGACGTATAAACACAAAGCCCTTGCTGTTGAAAATTGCCCCTGATCTTACCGTTGGCCAATTGGATGATATAATCGAGTTGGCGCAGGAAGTTAAGTTGAGCGGGCTTGTAGCAACGAACACTACTATCAGTCGTGAAGGCTTGCGAACAGAAGAAGAAAAGGTAAGTGAGATTGGTATGGGCGGGCTGAGCGGCAAACCGCTAAAGCAAAAATCTACTCAAATAGTTCAGTACGTTAGTAAGCAGACAAATGGCAGGCTTCCGGTTATTGGAAGCGGTGGAATTTTTACCCCAGAAGACGCGAGAGAAAAGCTGGCTGCAGGCGCATCGCTTATACAGGTTTGGACCGGTTTTATTTATGAGGGTCCGGCTATAGTAAAACGCATTTGTGAAGACCTTGCAAGAAAATAAGCAGGTCCGATTATTTCTAACGGTGTAACGGCTTCCTACAAAAATTAGAAGAAACGACCATATATTCTTCTCTTATATTTGCCATTTTTAAATTGGAATTTATGGAGTACTTGTTCTCATTAGATGCACTAATAAGTCTGCTAACCCTTACAATTCTGGAAATTGTTCTAGGGGTTGACAACGTAATTTTTGTATCGATAATAATGGGTAGGATGCCCCAAAATCAGCAATTAAAAGCACGCCGGGTCTGGATGATAGCGGGCATTACTGTACGTGTTTTATTGCTAATGGCCTTGGGCTGGTTGATCAAGCAAAAGGGTAGCCCGCTTTTTAGTCTGTTTGGAAAGGGTTTTGATTTGGCCAGCCTCGTGATGATCGCGGGAGGTCTGTTTCTATTGTATAAAACCGTAAAGGAAATACACCACAAACTAGAGGGTGAAGAGGATGAATTTCAAAACGTTGGAAAAAAGCCGGCATCTTTTATCAATGCAATAGGACAAATTATCGTGGTTGATATGGTTTTTTCATTCGACAGCATCATTACAGCAGTGGGTATTGCGAACCATTTGGAAGTGATGATCCTTGCGGTGGTAGTAGCTATGTTCATCATGTTTATTTTTAGTCAAAGAATCGCAGACTTTATTAATCGTCACCCAACTTTAAAAATGTTGGCGCTCTCATTTTTAGTTATGGTAGGTATGGTACTAATTGTAGAAGGATGGTCGGGTGAGAAGGCCGAAGAGTTGCACCTTAAGAACTATGTATATTTTGGAATGGCTTTCTCGTTTGCAGTAGAATTATTAAACATGAAAATGAGAAAAACTGTTAAGCCAGCCACGCTAACCAAGCCTAATTTAGACGATGCCGGTTTGGGCGATATCGTAAAGAAATAACCCATTAGCATTTTAACTTTTAAACAAATCCGTTCTAATAAGACAGATTTTTTATGCGCTGGCTATTCTCTCTCTAATATTAATCGTTTTTGATTTTCTCCTACACCGGTAGTTCTCCGAATAATTACTTAAAATGGTACTACACCTACATTTTATAAGCATCTTTTTGCAACTATCTTTGTAATCGAACTTCGAGATTAAAGTGCAGAAACAAAGGTTATGATAGCAATTGAAAATATACTGGTTAGCGACCAGGTAGTAGAAGAACAATTTGTGTGTGACTTGACTAAGTGTAAAGGTGGATGTTGTGAAGATGGCGATGCGGGAGCTCCACTTGAAGTAGAGGAACTGGCTCATCTTAATAATGCTTATCCGTTTGTTAAATCATACATGACTGCTGAGGGTATTAGGGAAATTGAAAAAGCCGGCAAATATGTTTATGACCAGGAGTTTGGGTGGGTAACGCCAACTATTAACAGCGAGATTTGTGCGTATGGTTACAAAGACAAACAGGGCATTGTAAAGTGTGCCATTGAGCAGGCTTACAACGACGGCAAAATAACGTGGAAGAAACCTATAAGTTGTCACCTCTTCCCAATACGACTGAAAAAAAGCAAACATGGAGACACTGAGTTTGTAAATTATGAACCTCGAGAAGATTTATGTTCCGCTGCTTGTAAGCTTGGGAAAAAGTTGAAGGTGCCTGCTTATATCTTCTTGAAAGAAGCGATCATAAGAAAGTACGGAGAAGAATTTTTTGAAACGCTGGATGCTACAGCGAAATATATGCGGGAGTCGCAAATAGTTACGGGCAAAGGCAGAAGAAGATGAGTAAAGATTTAAACGTACAAGAGTGCGACGCAACGAAGCTTAATAGAGCTTCGAAGGGTTGGCACCAAAGAAAATAAAACGAAAGAATTAGTATTTATAAATTATTAATGACTTAAATCATGACCGAAACTGCCGAGTCGTTTAAAGCAAAGAGTACTATAAAATCTGATGATCGCGAGCATAGGCGTAAGATCAATTTTAATATCAATAAATATAACGCTGTTGTTCCTGTTGCCAAGCACCAGTTCTCTGAACTAATGGTGGCAAGGGAAAGAGCTAAAAACGCAAAGTGGCGGGCAATAGAAACGCTTGACCAGCAGTTGGAAGAATTTGAGCGGCAATTTACCAAACGGGGCGGAAAGGTAATTTGGGCCGAGACCGCCGAACAAGCGCTGGAAGCTGTAGAAAAGATTTGCAAGGAAAAAAATTGCAAGACGTTGGTGAAGAGTAAAAGCATGGTTACCGAAGAGATCCACCTGAACCAGTTTTTAGAAAAGCAGGGTATTGAAAGCGTGGAAACCGACTTGGGCGAGTACATCCAACAACTCGACGGTGAGGCTCCTTACCACATTGTTACCCCCGCGATGCACAAAAGCAAAGAAGACGTTGCAAAGCTGTTTGCTGAAAAGCTGGGAACTCCATCGGACCTTACACCGGAACAACTAACACTTGTAGCACGCGTAAAACTTCGTGAAAAATTCATCCAGGCCGAGGTGGGTGTTACCGGTGCAAACTTTATTATATCAGATATTGGCGCAATTGCTATTACAGAAAATGAAGGCAATGCAAGGCTAAGTTGTGCTTTCCCAAAAACACATATTGCTATCGTTGGCATCGAAAAGGTCATTCCTACTTTAGGTGACCTTGGTTTGTTTTGGCCACTGCTTGCCACTTATGGCACAGGTCAGAAAGTAACGGTGTACAATACTATCGTTACAGGCCCCAGACAGGAAGGCGAAACAGATGGCCCCGAGGACATGTATGTAATCTTCCTCGACAACGGCCGAACTAATCTTCTTAATAACCCAAAGACCAGGGAAGCGTTGTACTGCATCAGATGCGGCGCTTGTTTAAATGCTTGCCCGGTTTATAAAAACATTGGTGGTCATACTTATGAAACAACTTACAGCGGACCGATTGGCAGTGTAATTACTCCGCACTTGAAAGAGATGGACGATTACAAGCATTTGAGTAATGCGTCCTCTTTGTGTGGAAACTGTACCGAGGTTTGTCCGGTAAGAATAAACCTGCATGAGCTATTGCTCGAAAACAGGCATGAGGCAGTTGAGTTTGGAATGGCGACGTACGGAGAAAGGATTGCCTGGAAGGCCTGGAAAACCGGCAGCCTCAACCGGAAAATGATGAACCTGGGCAATGGCAAATTGAAGAATTGGATGATCAACAAAGTTTTTTCTGCGTGGACCGCACACCGAGGAAAGCTGAACTTTAGCAATAAGACTTTCAACGAAATGTGGGATGAAAGGAATGGCAAAGGTTAGGATGTTTTGTGGCAGACTTTGCAACTTTGGTTAATCATCGTTGCGATGCTCCGTTCGTCAGTTGAAATGCTATTTTGCTTTCTACAATTGTTATTGAGAAGAACATTAATAAATTTGGATAAAGGGAGTTGTTATGAAAGTAATACAGTTGCATAAAGAAATGTCTAATGAAGTAACATTTACGAAAGATGAACAGCTTATAATCTTTCCTAAGCTCGATATTTCTCTTAGCCTAAAGGATATCTACAATCCTTGAGTAGATTGTACATTTATACTCAAGCTCCTTCTTCCCGTGTAGATTATATTTTCTCTACATTACTAAGCGCTTTAGGCATTCAAGACTTCAGCTTCACTACCGATCAAACATTTTTTTCCCAGCTGCCTCACCCCAAAATAAATTATTCCGCTGAGCGGATAACAGCCGATGAACTTTGGATATCCCCTGCGAGGCTGCTATTTGAAACCCGAATAATTGAGCAGCAAATCATTTGTTTTGATTGCAATGGTTCCAAGGCCTTTTTTAAAACTTCTTACAGCGATTTTCCCTTTGACATTTTTGCCGCTTCGTTCTACCTGATCTCCCGGTACGAAGAATACTTGCCGCACAGAAAAGATATGTATGGCCGGTACGCACATGAGAACAGCCTGGCGTACAAAGAGGACTTTCTAAAACTGCCTCTCGTAAATATTTGGTTGCAGGAATTTCGTAAGACATTAGTTCAAAAATTCCCTTCCTCAACCTTCCACCCTAAACCTTTCACCTTCGTCCCTACCTACGATATCGACATTGCCTATAGCTATCTACATAAAGGGTTAGCAAGAAACTTCGGCGGTTTTATAAAAGCTATGTGGGCGAGCGAATGGGCCCGGGTAAAAGAAAGAATGAACGTGTTATTTGGAAAACAGCCCGACCCTTTTGATAGCTATCATTGGCTCCATGAATTACACCAGGCTCAACAATTAAAACCGATCTACTTTTTTTTGCTTGCCAGCCAAAACAAAGCTTATGATAAAAATATTCTTCCGTCAAAGCATGCGATGAAACAATTGGTCCGTCAACATGCAGAGCGATATGAAGTGGCCATTCATCCCTCCTGGCAAAGTGGCGATAAAGAAGAATTATTAAAAGAAGAACTTAAAGCGCTTGAAAAAATATCGGGCAAAAAAATCACTAAAAGCCGGCAGCACTATATAAGAATGAATTTGCCCGAGACTTATAGAAGATTGCTTGATACCGGACTTACAGAAGATTACTCGATGGGTTACGGAAGTATAAATGGTTTTAGAGCTTCTTATTGTTTGCCCTTTTTTTGGTACGATTTACAACAAGAGGAAATAACAAAACTTCTCATCTACCCTTTTTGCTACATGGACGCCAACTCCTACTATGAGCAACACTACAATTGCGATGAAGCTTTGAAGGAAATGGAGCACTATTTTAGAATAACGAAAGAAGTCAACGGACTACTAATTACAATCTGGCACAATCACTTCCTGGGAACGGATAAGATGTTTAGAGGTTGGCGAGAAAGCTATATAACAATGTGTCAGAACCTGAATTTTTAGGATTAAAGGATTTGGAGGATAGAAGTAAATAGGCACCCTTTCCTCCAAATCCTTAAATCTTTTAAATCACGGTTCAGACTAATGCTTAAAATGCCTCATACCGGTGAACACCATCGCGAGGTTATTTTGTACACAATACTCTATGCTGTCTTTATCTCTTATTGAACCACCTGGCTGAATAAATACCTCTATGCCTTCAGCATGTGCGATTTGCACCGAGTCATTAAAAGGGAAAAACGCATCAGAGGCTAACACCGCTCCGTGTAAATCGAAATTAAATTGCTTCGCCTTTTCTATTGACTGCCTTATAGAATCGATGCGGCTTGTTTGGCCACACCCTTTGCCAACAAGTTGTTTATTTTTTATCAGGGCGATTGCATTGCTCTTTAAATGTTTGCAAACAAGATTAGCAAATTCTAAATCTGCTCTTTCAGATTCTGTAGTTTCTCTGCCGCCAACCTCTTTCCATTCTACAAAATTTCCCTTGTCGCGGTCTTGTCTTAAAATACCATTTGCTACAGCTTTAAACTGCTCAGTTGCTTCGAAAGCACCTTTCAACTGCAGCAAAATCCGGTTCTTTTTCTTCTGCAAGATCTCCATTGCATCGCTATCGAAACCGTACGCAATTAATACTTCAAAAAAGATTTCATTAATTGCCTCAGCCGTTGCTTTATCAATTGTTCCGTTACAAACCAAGACGCCACCAAATGCACTTTCCGGATCACCTGCTAAAGCAAAGTCCCACGCCTCCTTTATAGTTGCCCTCGATGATACGCCGCAAACATTGGTGTGTTTTATAATTGCAAATACAGCATCAGTTTCTGCGGAAGAATAAGCAGGAAACTCATTGATGAGTTCTATCGCCGCATCAACATCTACGAGGTTATTGTACGACAATTCCTTGCCATGCAACTGTTGAAAGATCTTACTCAAATCGCCTTCAAAAACAGCCTTTTGATGCGGGTTTTCACCATACCGTAAAGATTGTTTTGCAACTCCATCCGCGCCAACTGCACTCGCCGGATTAAAATAATTGCTAATAGCAATATCATAATTCATCACAATTTTAAAAGCCTTTGCGGCAAATTGTTTACGTTGCTCAAGCGTTGTTTCACCCTTTTGCTCAACCAGCAATTTTTCTAGTGCTGCATAATCATCTTTTGCCGCTACGACCAAAAGGTCCTTAAAATTCTTCGCAGCAGCACGTATCATCGATGGGCCGCCAATATCAATTTTTTCTATGATTTGCTTTTCATCCGTAGTCGATGCAAGCGTCTCTTCAAAGGGATAGAGATCAACAATCACCAAATCAATTTCAGGAATATTGTATTGTTTCATCTCCTGCATATCCTGGTCAAGATCACGTCTTCCAAGAATGCCACCAAAAACAGCAGGATGCAAAGTCTTCACCCGCCCGCCTAAGATAGATGGGTAGGTCGTCAGGCTTTCAACGGGTACGCAATCAATACCAAGATCCCTGATAAATTTTTCTGTTCCACCCGTTGAGTAAATAGTTATTCCTAACCCCTGCAAGCGTTTCGCAATGGCATCAAGGCCTTCTTTATAAAAAACTGAAATCAGTGCAGATTGAATTTTCTTTTGCATGTTTGGTAAGATTAAAAGCAGTGTTTTTTAAATTGACAAACGATAGCAACAACGTTCAGCATCCTTGCGACGCTCCGTTCAACTCTTATAATTCTATTGTTGCTTTTTCAACGCGTATTATTTCAACTCTAATTATAAGTCCAAAACAAAAGCGCCATTATCAGAAGTTGAATAATTTGGCAAATGTAATCGCTCGCAATCTTTTTTCCACTGATTGATTTTCCACGCACTGTTTGAACCATCGAAAACAAATTGCTTACAATTAAAAACTCCTACAAGATCATCAATACTGAAACGGGGATTGTGAGAGATGATGATAACATCCACGAAAATTCTGGCAGCACTTTCAAACCGAAATGACTTATCAACTACCAATATTCTTTTTCCGCCAAACCAGAAAAATGGCTTGCTTATATACAAACCTTCAAGGTCGCTTGCTGAACCAACTTGATGCAAAGTTCGCGATGGTTTTAAATGAAAGTTTTCCAGGTATTTATCCGCCAGTAACGCTGCATCGCCCGTAAAGGCATACTGCTTTCCAGCAACGAAATCGATGGCATTGCGTTGTGGGATATTATAAACAATCATTTTTTCCTGCCCCCTTCGGCCGTAGTCCTCGTAACTATCTATCGCGATAAAAAGCAGCATGGAAGTCAAACCTATAAACAAGGCTCTTTTTGTCTTATTTAATAGCCACCAGCCAATACTGATAATAAGGATGTACAGTAAAATAGTTTGAACGAGGCTATTTTGAATACCATCATAAACAGCGTAAGGAAAGCTGTTGACACGTTCAATAAAACCATTCATTATAGCGAGCATTCCCGAAGTCACAATACCAACAAAGTTTGCAACGGCCGGGGCAAAAGAAACAATCAGCAAGGTTAATTCAGCAAATAAAACAAGAGATGATAACGGAACGATTACCATATTTGTTAGCAGGAAAAAGGTCGGAAATTGATGAAAGGCGTAAAAGATAACTGGTATCGTTAGTACCTGGGCCGCTATAGTAACCGACGTTAGTTTCCACAAAAAATCAAGACTTTTATTTTTTAGGTAAAACCAGTTATACACTGGTTTTTGAAAAGTAATTATACCAATAACAGCAGCATACGAAAGTTGAAATCCCGCATCCCACAAATAGTATGGGTTTACGCAAAGCATTACAAATGCAGATGAAGCAAGCGTGTTATAAATAGATGATTTTCTATTGAGCGTTTCGCCCAAAACGATAAACGAAAACATAACTGCAGATCTAAGAATGGAAGGAACTCCACCGGCCAGCAATGTAAATACCCACAAGACAGTTAGAATGATAATTGGCTTTACGAGGCGGATCCACTTAGTTCTCCTGAAAGGTCTCATCAACCAGACAAGTACCATATATATCATTCCCAAATGCAAACCAGAAATAGCAATGATATGAACGACTCCTGTGTTGCTATATGCCTGCACAAGGTCTTTATCAAGATCATTTCTGTACCCGATCAAAAGTGCTTCTGCAACCCCTGCTTCCCGGTCGGGTTTTATGTATTCCTGCAATTTCTTAATCACCCATCCACGAACGTTGAAAAGCCAATTTTTAAAAGCACTTCCATTTGTGGAAGAAGCGACCCTGTACTCATCACCCTTTAAAAATACCTGGTGAAAGATTCCCTGGAAAGCTGTGTATTGTTTGTAATCGAAGCCGCCCGGGTTACCCGAGTTTTTAATTTGCTGCAACCGTTTATCGAACAATATTTGGGAGCCATACGTCAACGTTTGAATGTTGTCTTTGCTGAAATAAACCAACATCCTTCCTGTGGCTTCTTTCCAGTCTCCGCTTGCGTACACTGCGTCAACTGTGGCTTCAGCTTTATAGGTTTTTGCTTTTTCGATTAATGGCTCCTGTAATGTTATAAGTACTGTTACACTGTCTGCCCGGCAGTTTCCTATCCAGTTCTTTTTATTGCTGCTGTCTTGTTTGTGCACTAGTAATGCACCTGATATAATCAGCGCAAAATGTATGGCAACACCTGGGAGCCATCTGAAAGAATATTTAGCAGAGAAAGTAAGGAGGTAATAAATGCAACCTATAGAAGCGGTGAAGGCGGCAAGTATTAGGAGTTGTGTGACGGAGAAAGGAAAGATAAATTGAATAAGTATCCCTGCTATTAATGGAATTATCAGCCTGAGAAAAGGTATCTGCTTCCATAAATAAGGGCGGGTACGAAGAGGCATTAAATATGACGGCTTTTATAAATGTAATAATAAAGAAGAAGGCCCGCAAGGTTTAAATGTTTGCGGACCTTCTTTTAAATATCACGATAAAAGCTTCCTACTGTTGCTACAGATGAACGTACTGCGTCGCAAGAGAAGCTTCATAGAATAACTTCTGCCTGACCCAAAAAAACTAGCGAAAGTTCTCGTATTCATAAACAGGATCTATATGAGTTCCTGCTTCCATCTCGAAAATTGGATTTATCAACCCATTAGAAAGACTGTACACCCAGCCATGTAGGTGAGGCCGGTTTTCCTCCTTCCACGCTTTTTGTACAATGGAAGTTTTTGCAAGGTTCATTACCTGCTCTTTTACCGTTAATTCAATTAGCCGGTTAACCCTTTCGTCTCCTTCACCCAGCTTGTCAAGTTCTGCCCGGTGCAGACGATACACATCTTTTATGTTTCGTAGCCACATGTTAAGAACCTGCTTATGGTCGTTATTTGTAAGCGCAGCTTTTACGCCGCCGCAACCATAGTGCCCGCAAATAATTATGTGTTTTACTTTAAGTACCGACACTGCATATTCAAGTACGCTCAATAAATTAACATCGGTATTGATTACCAGGTTGGCAATGTTGCGATGAACAAAGATTTCACCTGGCTGCGTTCCGGTAATTTCATTTGCAGGAACACGGCTGTCGCTGCAACCGATCCACAAGAACTCGGGTGTTTGCAAATGCTCTAACCGTGAAAAGAACTCAGGATCATCTTCTACCTTTTCCGTTGCCCATGCTTTATTTTCTAATAATAATTTTTCGTATGATGTCATCTTACTAGCAGTTTAGGTTGTTCGTTAAATAATGTATGCATGCTTTTGTACATGCTTTTTTTAATCTCTACTTTTATATTCTTTAAGTGGGCATGCTTCAGGAAATTATTGATTTCTTCAATAATGTCTTTATCAATAAAATCGGCTCGTGTTGCATCAATTATGATAAAGGAGTTGGCAGGCACTTCCTCGAGCTTTTGCTTTACAATTGGTTTGTTTAAAAACGAGACATCTTTTCGCAAACGTACAAGATACCTGTTTTCGTCATTCACTACAAATACAGAAGACCTGAAATTACTTCTTATCATGAAGAATAAACCCACCATAACGCCTATCACAATACCTATCAGCAAATCAGATAATAGTATTGCTACAATGGTAACAACAAAGGGAATAAACTGATCCCAGCCTCTCACATAGAACTCTTTAAACAAACCGACTTTTGCCAGCTTGTACCCTGTAAATATCAGGATAGCTGCTAAAGCGGACAGCGGTATAAGGTTCATCACCTTTGGAATGAAGAAAACGGAAAGAAGTAATAACGTCCCGTGAAAAATGGTAGACATCTTGGTCTTCGCACCGGCCATCACGTTGGCTGAACTTCTTACAATAACAGATGTAAGTGGCAAGCCACCAATTAATCCAGACACCATATTTCCCACACCCTGCGCTTTTAATTCACGGTTGGTTGGTGTTACTCTTTTAAACGGGTCAAGCTTATCCACCGCTTCAATACCTAACAGAGTTTCAAGACTTGCCACGATTGCTATCGTTAAACCGCTGATCCAAACCTGTGGATTCTTAATAAAAGAGAAATCGGGGAAAGTAAAGAAAGAAACAAACATTGCAGGAGTGTCGGCAATTGGCAGTGTAACTAAATGTTTGTCCTCAAGTTCAAAACCCGGGGAGTATGACTTGAAAAGAATATTTAAAACTACCGCCACTAAAACGACCACAAGCGGACCGGGAACAAGAGTCAGCGCTTTCTTTGCTTTAAAAGCCTTCGTTTCCCACAGTATCAAAATAAACATTGACACGAAACCAATAATAGCAGCAGCAGGAGTAATTACGTTGAAGATCTTGAATAGCTCAGAAAATGTATTTTCATTATCAGCCTGAACGAAAGACTGATCCCCTTCATAATCTTTGTCATAACCAAAAAAGTGTGGCAATTGCTTCATAATAAGGATCAATCCAATTGCTGCCAACATTCCTTTGATTACAGAGTTTGGAATATAATCGCCTATGACTCCTGCTTTTAAAAAGCCGAAGATCGTTTGGATAACGCCTGCAATAACAACGGCTACGAGAAATGCTTCATATACCTGTAGCTTAGTGATTGCTGCAACAACAATTGCAGTCAGTCCGGCAGCTGGCCCGCTCACGCTAAGTTGTGAACCACTTAATGTTCCTATAACAATGCCGCCGACAATGCCGGCAATAATACCCGAAAAAAGAGGTGCACCGGAACCCAATGCAATACCTAAACAAAGTGGCAGCGCCACCAAAAACACGACGATAGCAGACGGTAAATCCGACCCTACGTTCTGTAAATACTTTTTCATGCAGAAATAGATAGATTATCTAATTAATTAAAATCAGAAGTAAACAATAAAATAAAATAAGAGGCCTGTTTAGCAAACAGCGTCTGGCGGAGGAGTAACTACTTCTGTAGAATGATTAGATGGTATCTGCTCTGAATGATGAATATAGGCAAGGGCCTTGTTATCAGATGCGAAAGAGTCTGGAGTTGTATAATTTGCCGGGGGCAAGAAAGGATGATTAAATTTTACGCTAGGGTCTTTTCCAAGGTCATCAGCGTCATGAGGTAATTCTTCTGTCCATTGATTACTTGCAAGCACCTTTCCAATTTGCTTTATTGGCAACATTTGCATTACCATCAGCAAGCACAGAAAAAACGATATGACCTTTAGTTTTATCATCCGGAGGTGCAAAGATAACCGATGGCATTTATTAATCAATAATAGATATCAGTTTAACAAGGAAATGACAAACTAACACATGATAGCAATTGCCTTCACAAATTTTTCTCGTTCCAAAAGAATTTGCCCTTAAATATTCAAACCTCCGCAAACGCTGATTACCTGCCCGGTAACATACGAGCTCATATCGCTTGCAAGATATAAAGTGGTATCAGCAACTTCTTCTGCTTTGGCAAAACGACCCAAAGGTATTTTTTGTAAGAAAGCAGTAGAAGCTTCTCCTTCTTTTAGGTAATGTGTCATGTCGGTTTCAACAAAGCCGGGTGCAATTGCGTTGCAACGAATATTTCTACTTCCTACTTCATGCGCCATCGATTTTGTAAAACCAATGATGCCTGCTTTTGATGCTGCATAGCTGCTTTGCCCTGCATTTCCACGCATTCCAATAATGGAGCTCATGTTTATAATGCTGCCTTTCCTTGCTTTCATCATCGGCTTTATTACCTGCTTGGTCATATTAAATACACTCTTCAGGTTGGTGGTCATTACATCATCCCATTGCTCGGGGGTCATACGAAGTAACAGGTTATCCTTACTTATTCCGGCATTATTTACACACACGTCTATTGTTCCAAATTCTTTGATCGCAGCGTTCACCATTGCCTCACATTCTGCAAACACACCGGCATTACTTTTATAAGCTTTTGCCTTTACACCAAGACCTTGCAAACGCTCTTCAAGTGCCTTTGCTTTATCGTCACTGCTTACGTAAGTAAAGGCAATGCTTGCTCCGTGCTCCGCTAATTTTAGAGCAACCGCCTCACCAATTCCACGACTAGCGCCGGTAACAATAGCCACTTTTCCTTCAAGAAGTTTCATATGTGTGTTTTAATTATGAAGTGAGCAAAAGTAAATAAATTGAACATCGTTGCGTCGCACTCTTGTACATTTTATTCTCTCATCAGCAACCCTGCAAAACCATTATTGTCTCCGGAACAATAAACACCAAAAGCACATTTTCATTGTTTTTCGTATTGATAAAAATAAGAGCTGTAAAGAACAAAAGCTAAAGCCAAAATCATCGCTGCAAGCAAAACACCCGGGTCGTAGAGTATTACAAAAAAGCAAGCAGCACTAATGGCAAAAACAATTCTGATGAACTGCTCCATGTTCGTTTTCTCTAATAGCAACACTACATGAAACATACAGATCAGGGCAATTAACATTAATACTAGTTGTGGGTAATTATAGATCGAAAACTGGGTATGAATTCCCTTAAGCAAGAAAACCATTTCCGGCAAAAGCAGGATTAGATACAAGGCAATCGATTTAAAAAAACGACCAATCAACGTTATTGGCAGGTTTTTGCTGAATTGTAAATATTCATCCTCAAACATTCTTACCTCAAAAACGATGGCACAATGAGCGGCGGCAGTAATTAGAAGGCAAAGCTGAACGGGTCTTATATCAGCTCTTTCAGGCTGGTATAATTGTATGAAGCCATATAATAACAAGAGAGAAAAAATCTTTGTTATTAATAGCATTTGCTTTCGATCTTTTAGAAGAAAATACAGAGGATATAAAAAATACGGCTTACGTAATTCTAACCCCAATGATGGAATTGCGAGCCCTTTATAGTTTAAAGGTTTTCGTTGCAAAACCTTCAGATATAAAAAAGGTGTCAGCACCAGCACCATCAAGTTAAAGAGTATTACTTCGATAGCAGCTAAATAATGATGCTGTTTAAGAGCTATCGCTACAATAGCTATAGAATACAGCAGAACAGGCATGTACACTTGCACCTGTACATACAACTGCAGGAGATAATTTTTTTTATCGGGCAAACAATTGAGGCAAAACAAAAAAGACTGGTGTTGATGTTTTAACTGTTTACTTATGTAGTCGACGCACTTGATATTATAAAGCAGCCAAACCACCATTACCAGCGCCAAAAATGTTTGGCTCTGAACGACACCTGTAATCAAAGAGTAATGAAACGCAAGCACCGAATAAGGCAGCCCGAATAAAACGAAAAATGCAAACATGAATAGCCCTGCGTTAACTCGAAAGAAATAATTTACTAAAACCTTTTGCAGTATAGCAAGCGCTTTCCTCATTCGCTGTTTTTGTGAATCGTTCTGTTTTCAACTAAAAGCTTTCCGGTAAATCCTAGTTGCTCACTTCGTACTGCTTGGTGAGAGGTAATGATGAAAGAGACGCCCTTTTTATAACTATCATTAATCATTGTACAAATTGCATTTACTGCACTTGCATCAATCGTTATTAAGGGCTCGTCGAGCAGTATTATTTTAGGTTGTCCGATAAACGCAAGTGCGAGACTTACCTTCTTTATCATGCCACTTGAATAGGTTCCGATTGATTGAGTATATGCGTCAAAAACATGAAGCTGTTTTAATAATTCCTGCGCAAATAATATATCCCCGCCTTTTGTTTGACAATACAGTTCGACTAGATCTCTTGCCGTGAGAAATGAAGGATACAATGGTTCCGCTTCTGCATAATTAACCAGCTTTACAAATTGCTGGCGTTGCTTTGTGATCGTTAGATTGTTGAGAGAAATCGTTCCATTAAAAGGATGGAGACCGGCAATCATTTTAAGGAAAGTGGTTTTACCGGAACCATTTTCTCCCTGCACCCACCATAGGCCTTCCTCAATAAATAGTGAAGGGATATCTATTGCTAAAAAACCTCCGTAATATTTCTGAACGTTAGTAAGTCGAAGCATTAGAATTGGTAAAATTAGCTGGAGTGAAAATGCCTTATGGACAAGCTGCACAAAGGTTTACAGACGAACGGAATGCGACGCAAGAATGAGGCTATGGAAAACTTCTGCCTGTACCATTACAAATATTGCAACGAACGCTTTATCAAAAACACTTGTTTGCTTTTTCGCCGTTGGCAATCGCAAGAATCTCTTCGATATACTTTCGATCGTTACTTAGCCGTGGTACCTTATGCTGACCGCCGAGCTTGCCCTTGCTTCTTAACCATTCTTCAAAAACGCATTTATTTAAAGCATGAACAACCGGCATTTTCAAAGCAATGTCCTTATGTCGCTTTGCTTCATAATCGCTGTTGACGTTTTTCAAAGCGGTGTCTAATTCGTAAGTAAACAAGCCGAGATCTGAAGGTGCTTTTTCAAATTCAACCAACCATTCGTGGCCCCCGTTTCCGCGTTCGCTAAAATAGATGGGGGCGGCAGTATAATCTTTTACGATTGCCCCCGTTTTTTCACTTGCCACGGCAATCGCACGGTCAGAATTATCAACGATTACCTCTTCGCCAAAAGCATTAATGAAGTGTTTGATGCGGCCTGACACTTTAATTTTAAATGGAGCCTTCGATACAAACTGAACAGTGTCGCCAATAAGGTAACGCCATAACCCACCGTTGGAGCTTATAACCACAGCATAGTTTTTTCCGAGCTCAACTTCATCGAGTTGCAAGGTTTGAGGGTTTTCCTTGCCATATTCTTCCACGGGCATAAACTCGTAAAAAATGCCGTGTTGCAAAAACAGCAACATGCCTTCTTCATCCGGATTATTTTGTGCTGCAAAAAAACCTTCGCTTGCATTATAAAGGTCAATGTAGTTAATGGGAGCTCCTATCAGTTTCTCAAATTGCTCTCGATAAGGTGTAAAAGACACACCGCCATGAATATAGAGTTCCAGATTTGGCCAGACTTCTTTCAAAGTTTGCTTTCCTGTTATTTCAAGTATCCTTTTTATTAAAACCAAAGTCCAGGTCGGGACGCCGCTGATGCTGGTAACGTTTTCAACAATGGTGGTTTCGGCAAGTTTTTCGATCTTAGTTTCCCATTCATCCAATAGGGCAATTGACAACTCAGGGGTGCGTAACCAATGGCCCCAAAAAGGAGTGTTCTGCATTAGCACAGCGCTCAGATCTCCAAACTGGGCTTCTTCATTTAGTTTACTGACCTGGTGGCTGCCACCAATGACAAGGCCCTTGCCCATCAAAAGATCACTATCAGGGTTGTAATTGTAGTATAAAGTCAGGACGTCTTTTGTACCCTGGAAGTGGCTTTCCCCAAGGCTTTCCTCTGAGACAGGAATGAACTTGCTTTTTTCACTTGTAGTGCCACTGCTTTTAGCAAACCAGGTAATGGGTGTGTTCCATAAAAGATTCTGTTCGCCCTGCATGCACCGTTCGATGTAAGGTTTCAGGTCATCGTATTCGTGGATAGGAACAGCTTCTTTGAAACTTTTAAGGGTGTACAATTTTTCAAATCCATACCTCCGACCGATTTCTGTGTACTGGGCTGAAGTGATCAAATCCTGCAATAATTCGAATTGAACAGAGACCGGATTATTCATCCAATGTTCAATTCTCCAAAGCCTAAATCTGGCTAATCTCGATATGGCAGGGCTTAAAAGTTTCATTAGATGTATGAAGAGCAAATATATAAATGATACGAAAATTGGACCGATTATTTTAAGCTTCTATATATATCCTACGAAAGGCTACTTTAAAAAGAACGAGGCCTGAATCAAAACAAATGCATCGCATGTCGTGTTCTATCTTTGCAAAAATTTTTACATGAGGAATTGGTTTTGCTTTATCATACTTGCACTTACTATTGCATCGTGCGGACAAAATAACGTGGTGGTTGATAACAGCCTTAAGAAGTTCTTTGATGACAATCATGTAGAAGGAACTTTCGGCCTGTTTAATAATGGAAACGGAGAATTTACCATCTATAATTTAAACCGTTTTAAAGACAGTACTTACCTGCCTGCATCTACCTTTAAAATTGTTAATTCTCTTATCGCCCTTGAGAGCGGAAAAATTACTGACGAAAAAATGGTGATAAAGTGGGATGGAGTCGTTCGTAGATATCCCTTAGGTGACACCGCTACTGCATGGAACAAAGACCTCACAATGGAGGAAGCGTTTAAAGTCTCGGCCGTTCCTTATTACCAGGAAATTGCCAGGCGAATTGGAAAAGACATGATGCAATTCTGGATTGATACTTTAGGATATGGCTCACGGTACCAGAAGCATAAGATTGGAAAGATCGACACGTTTTGGCTCGACAACTCTATAAAAGTCACGCCGGACGAACAATTGGGATTGGTAAAAAAACTTTATTTCGACCAGTTGCCTTTTCAAAAAAGAAGCATGCGCATTGTTAAAGAAGTAATGGCAATGGAAAAGAATTCTAATTATACCCTTGCATATAAAACCGGGTGGGGATTTCGCGAAAACGGAAACTCTTTAGGTTGGATGATAGGTTGGGTTGTTGAGAACCAACACCCTTATTTTTTCTCCCTCAATATTGAAGGTGCTCATGACCTGCCAATGCCTGATGTAAGAATGAAAATGATGAGAGGCATCCTGAAACAATTAGGTTTCCTTGAAGGCAAAATGTAATTGGTTCATTTTTTGTTTTCCTTAGTAAACATCTCTGTAGCTTGCGCTAAATGCATTATTTCATTTAATGGTATCCTTTCAAAATACTGACTTTTTATTGGGCCTGCTGGTCCTCGTTCCGATTACTTTATTGTTTGTACTGGTTCTTCGATGGAAGAAAAAAGTAAAGAAACAAATTGGTGATGAAGAGTTGGTGAATGCACTCACGTCTGATTATTCACCCAGGTATTTCAATTATAAATTTCTTCTAATCATTGCTGCCCTTGCCCTGTGTGTTGTAGGAGCCGCCAACATGAGAACGCCAGCACCAGGAAACACTGGCAACAGAACAGGCGTGGACGTAATGGTTGCGCTTGATGTAAGTAATAGTATGCTCGCGCAAGACATAAAGCCAAACCGTTTAGAGCGGGCCAAGCAAGTGCTTAGTAAGATCATCGATAAAATGGGCAATAACCGGCTAGGCATGGTCGTTTTTGCCGGGCAAGCTTTTTTGCAAATGCCTCTTACAACTGACCTTGGTGCAGCTAAATTGTATGTGTCTAATGCAAGTCCTGATGCTGTGCCAACACAGGGTACTGTAATCGGCGATGCATTAAGGCTCTGCAATACTTCGTTAGATACGAAAGAAAAAAAATACAAAGCAGTCATACTTATTTCGGATGGTGAAGACCATGATGAAAAAGCCACTGCAGTTTTAAAAGAACTACAAGACAACGGAGTAGTAGTTCATACAATTGGAATTGGCTCCCCTGACGGTGCACCAATTTTCGATCCTGGAACAAATGACTTTAAAAAGGATGAAAGCGGTAATACTGTTGTGTCAAAATTAAATGAGCAGGATTTGCAAATGATAGCAACACAAACGGGTGGTGAATACAATTTGTTTTCAACAGCAGATGAAGTTGCAAATCGTGTGGCGGCTTCGATAGACCAGATGGAAAAGAAACAGATCGGTGGAACCGGAATAAGGGTTTACAACTCTTACTTTCAATGGTTTTTACTCGTTGCTGTTATTTTCCTTATCCTAGAAATAATTATTCCTGAACGAAAAATGAAGTGGCTGTCATGGGGAAAATAGCGTTAACGATATTATTTTCAATCATAACTGTAATTGCAAATTGCCAGCAGGAAAAGCCTTTGGTAATAAAAGGCAACGAGCTTTATAAAAAGCAGCAGTATGATAAAGCCGCTGAAGAATATCAGAAAGCAGCCGATATAAATGAAAAGAACCCGTTGGCGATGTACAACCTCGGCAACG
This sequence comes from Segetibacter aerophilus, assembly GCF_007991655.1. Taxonomy (GTDB): domain Bacteria; phylum Bacteroidota; class Bacteroidia; order Chitinophagales; family Chitinophagaceae; genus Segetibacter; species Segetibacter aerophilus. The sequence continues at coordinate 72,562 of NZ_BJYT01000012.1, read as the reverse complement.
CATTGTATAAAAGCAAAAAAACGGAAGCAGCTGAAAAAGTTTATGATAATGCTGCAGAAAATGCAAAGGATCCAAACGGAAAATCAAGGGCAGTATATAACAAGGGGGTTGCACTAACAAGGCAGCAGAAATTACAGGAAAGCATAATGGCTTATAAGGATGCTCTTCGGTTAATTCCAACGGATGAAGAAGCTCGCCAGAACCTGCAAAAGGCATTGAATGAATTAAAAAAGCAACAACAGCAGCAGCCCAAAGAGGATAAGAAAAAGCAGGATAAGGACAAACAGAAGCAAAAGCCAAACGACCAACCCCAGAATAAAAGTAAGCTCAATCAAAAACAAGCGGAACAGATGCTCAATTCCCTAAGACAGGAAGAGAAAAAACTTCAGCAAGGCATCCAGAAAAAGAATAATACCGGCGGCGCAAATGGCAAAGATTGGTAGCAGCCCAATTGGGAGGTTTTGAACCAGGAATCATCAATTCGAAAGTACTCATTCCTAATTCGTTATTTCTAATTCCTAATTTCCCATTTCCTAATTTAATATCATCATGCAACTATACTGTAACTCATTAACCGAATATAAAAGATTAGCTACCCGCGAAGTCAAAGTTGGAGATTTAGTCTTAGGCAATAATCATCCAATAAGGCTTCAAACTATGACGACTACTGATACCATGGATACGATTGGTACAGTAGAGCAAACTATCCGTTGTATAGAAGCTGGTGCTGAGCTGGTTCGCATAACAGCACCTAGTAAAAATGAAGCGGAAAATCTTCGCAACATAAAGGAAGAACTAAGAAGACGTGGCTACACAACCCCTCTAATTGCAGACATACATTTTACACCTAATGCAGCCGAAATCGCCGCACGAATTATTGAGAAAGTGCGTGTTAATCCCGGTAATTACGTTGACAAAAAGAAGTTTGAATTCATCGATTACACCGATCTTGAATACAACGAAGAAATAGACCGTATCAGGGAACGTTTTACTCCGCTTGTAAAAATTTGTCGCGAGTATGGAACAGCTATGCGGATCGGCACCAATCATGGCAGTTTAAGCGATCGTATCATGAGCCGCTACGGCGACACGCCGATGGGAATGGTTGAAAGTGCGATGGAGTTTTTACGTATAGCAAGGGCAGAAAGTTATCATAGTATTGTGCTTAGCATGAAGAGCAGCAATCCCCAGGTCATGGTCCAAGCTTACCGGCTGCTCATTCAGCAAATGATGCAGGAGTTTAACGAATGTTATCCTTTACACCTTGGCGTTACCGAGGCCGGTGATGGAGAGGACGGAAGGGTTAAAAGTGCTGCCGGTATTGGCACTTTGCTCGAAGATGGAATTGGCGATACTATTCGCGTCAGCCTTACAGAAGATCCTGAATTTGAAATACCGGTTTGTCGTGATCTAGTTAAGAGATATGAAAACAAGATGACGGATGACAGAAGTAAGATAACAGACAGCAACACTAATCTGTCATATAACAACAATCAACTGTCAACTGTCCCCCCTGTCATTCCCCCTGTTGAAAAAATTCCTTACGACCCTTTTGTATATAAGAGAAGAGCTACGTTTGCTGTTGACAATATTGGCGAAAAACACGTCCCCGTTGTAATTGCTGACTTTAGTAAAATTGATAAAATAACTCCGGCCCATTTACAAAGCATTGGTTATACCTATAATGAAGCAACGGATAAGTGGGCTATCAGTGATGCTGCTGCAGACTATGTTTTTACCGGCAGCCAAATTTTGTCTTTCGCGCTACCAGGCACTTTAAAGGTAATAGTGTATCCTAACGCGTGGCTGCAGGTTGAAGACAAAACAAAGTACTTCCCAATATTTCAAGATAGTGGTTATGTAAAAGCCGATGTAAAAAGCAATCTCAATTTTGTAATGATTGACTGCTTTAACGACACCACGTCTGTAAATGACTTTACGCATTTAGATGCACTGGCTAATGATCCGACTGTCGTGCTTTGCCTTAGCAGCACTCATCCTCATGCGATGCCCGCAGTTCGTCGCATGTTCATGGAATTAGAACTTAGAAACGTTCTCAATCCCGCGGTTATCATCTGCGACAGCTACTGGCAAACTGCAGATGAACATCTCATTCATTATGCAACCGAATGCGGCGCCCTTTTGCTCGACGGTTTTGGTGACGGCGTTTGTCTTGGTATGAACAGCAATGCATACAACAGTGCTTCAGCAAACAATGCTTCTGGAAGAAATTACCTAAACAACGCGACCATTGAACAGTTTATTAATTCAACCGCTTTCAGCATTCTTCAGGCGACACGTACCCGCATTTCTAAAACCGAATACATCTCGTGCCCTTCCTGCGGCCGTACCCTTTTCGAGTTGCAGGAGACTACAGCTAAGATTCGTGCAGTAACCAATCATTTAAAGGGTGTTAAGATTGCTATCATGGGTTGCATCGTTAATGGTCCCGGTGAAATGGCTGATGCAGATTTCGGCTATGTGGGTAGCGGTGTTGGAAAGATTACTTTGTACCGGGGTAAAGAGGTGGTAAAGCGAAATGTAAACAGCGATATAGCTGTATCAGAATTAATCATGCTGCTAAAAGAAAGTGATGCATGGGTTGAGCCGGCTGTCTAAACATTTCTAAAAATTTGGATGTTTCTTTTTGTACCAGCGTTTGTCTTTCAATTAATCATCGTTGCGTCGCACACAGCAACTGCATGTTTTCTATTGATCGTTTGAACCCCATTCCTTTATACGTGGAAAGAAAAGGAAAGTCGCAAAATGATATGCTGACGAACTGATTGCGACGCAATGATGCTGCTATGAAAACAATAGCTGGAATAATTTCATCCCCATTTTTTAATTTACGACTTCCCTTTTCACCCCCTTTATCTCCATAATCAAATCTTCACCATAAGCTCCTGCCGGTGTTTGATATCCCGGAGCAAAGTGACCGTCTAATATTTTTCTGGCAATAAGCAACGTGCAATAAGCAGTGAGTGTATAAGCATCAGGTCCTGATAGTCTTGCAATTCTTTTGTTTCCGGCTTTATCAGTCACTTTACCCCAAACTAAGCTGGTTGATTTTTCTCTCTTAGAATCCTCCAAACCTGGCGGTGCCTTGTCGATTTTCTTTTTAACAAGACCTCTTACAAAGGCCGTCCGCAAAAGCCAATTGAACAAAAACTGGAATTTTAAAAGCCAATAAGCCGCTGCTGGTACAGCAGTATAACTTTCTATGTCAGGGATGCCCGTGGTAAGATAAGCGGTATACACGTCGCCCCACGGCAGGCTCATTACAAACAACTTTTGGCCTCCTCCGAAATCAACTTTCATTCCTTTATGACCTACCGGGACCGGTATTAGTTTTCCATCTTTCCTAACTGCTCCGGGATCGCCTAATTTCTGCACCGTTGTGGTAGCTGTTCCATGTGACAATCCCCCTCCCGGCGTAGCAAACGCTAATTGCAAAGAAGTAGCAGAGGGAAGTAATTTTTTAAGAAACAATGCCGTACAATCAGTCGGAACAACGTCAAATCCTGCCCCTGACATAATCATCACCCCCGCCTTTTTTGCCGCCTCGTTGTATGAATACAACAAGGCATACACATCCATATCGCCGTTGATATCCAGGTAATGTACCCCTGTTTTTAAACAAGCATCTGCCATTGGCTTAGCTGTATGGTCGAAAGGACCTGCACAGTGAACCACTACTTTCACTTCTTTGAGCGCTGCTTCCAATGCGGCCGTATCAGCAAGGTCAAACACTTTATAGGGCATATTTAGCCTGGTGCCTAAAGCTTTCAACGCCTCCTTACGCCTGCCCGCTAGAATAGGTTGCAGGTTATATTCAGAAGCAAACCTCGCGATGAGTTCACCGGTGTAGCCATTTGCTCCGTAGAGTAGAAATTGGTTTTGTTGCATCAGTGAAAATTACAAACAAAACTTGAATTGTTTTTTAAAGACAAATAGCTAGATCGAAACATTTCGGCAGCTTTTTTCCATTAATTAAAATCTAAAAAAGCGGCCCTATTTACAAATGGAAGGATATTTGCCTAACTGAAGATCTATCAGGTAAATAAAAAAATACTTTAAAAAAGGTTATAACCAATGAAATTATTAAGTACTCTCTCCCTTTGTGGTGCGTTGTTTTTTAGTAGTGGCCTGTCTGCACAGACGACGAACAGTGCTGCCGCTTCGACTTCCATTTTTGACGCGCACCAGGCTTTTAATCCTGAGTTTTATCCAAATTATGGAGATGATGTGCGCACCTCTGCAGGAACTCCCGGCCCCAAATATTGGCAGAACGCCGCCAATTACAAGATTGATGTGACACTCGACGATAATAGCCATTCGGTCGCGGGAACAGTTTTAATTACCTACAAAAATAACAGCCCGCAAAGCCTGCCATTTTTATGGTTACAAGCTGATCAGAACATTTACAACGTTGAATCTAGAGGGGTTGCTCAAACCGCAACCGCCGGCGGAAGATGGGCTAACCAAAACTTCAACGGAGGATACAACATTCAGTCAGTCAGCATAGTGAAAGCGGGAAAAGAAACAAAAGCTGTTTACCTGATTTCTGATACCCGTTTACAAGTTCAATTACCACAAGCTGTAAAAGGAAACGGAGATTCGGTGAAAGTAAAAATCACTTATTCTTTCACCATACCAGAATATGGCACCGACCGGCTTGGAAGGGTACAAACAAAAAACGGATGGATTTACGAAGTAGCACAATGGTATCCCCGGATGTGTGTTTTTGATAATGTGCAAGGATGGAACACGTTGCCTTATTTAGGGCAAGGTGAATTCTATCTTGAATACGGCAACTTTGATTACAGCATTACTGCACCTGCCGGCCACATCATCGTAGGATCAGGCGAATTACAAAACCCATCAGAGGTGTTAACGGCCGCGCAAGTAAGTAGGCTGGCAAAGGCAAAACAAAGTGACAAAACAATAGTGATCAGGGGTGAAAACGAGGTAACAGACCCGGCATCACGTCCAACTAATAAAAGCCAGCTTACCTGGAGATTTAAATGTCAGAATGCAAGGGATGTTGCCTGGGCAGCAAGCAAATCTTTCATATGGGATGCTGCAAAAATGAACCTTCCAAATAATAAGACAGCATTGGCAATGTCAGTATACCCGGTAGAAAGCGCAGGAGATACAGCATGGGGTAGGTCTACTGAATTTGTGAAAGGCTCTTTAGAACATTATTCAAACCAATGGTATCCTTACACTTACCCCGTGGCGGTAAACGTGGCAGGCCGCGTAGGTGGAATGGAATATCCCGGGATCGTCTTTTGTAGTTATAGATCAAGGAAAAAAAGCCTTTGGGGCGTTACGAGCCACGAGTTTGGGCACAACTGGTTTCCAATGATCGTTGGCAGCAACGAACGTAAGTATGCCTGGATGGACGAAGGTTTCAACACTTTTATAAATACAGTCGCGAACGCAGCTTACAACAACGGCGAGTTTGGCAATGACACCACCGGCAGGTACCGCCTTGCCAAGCAATATTTTTCCGATAAAACCGAAAGCATCTTCAATCTTCCTGATGTGAACTCTCCTGCAAACTGGGGCATCAATAGCTATAACAAACCGGCTCTGGGCCTCCTGTTATTACGTGAAGAAATCCTGGGCCAGGAAAGATTTGATAAGGCATTCCGCTATTACATAAATAGTTGGGCTTTCAAACATCCTACACCGTGGGACTTTTTCAGGGCGATAGAAAATTATAGTGGAGAAACCCTTGACTGGTTCTGGCGTGGTTGGTTCATCAATAACTGGAAATTTGATGCAGGTGTCGCAGATGTTAAGTATGTAGAGAACGATGCTGCAAAAGGTGGCTTGGTTACAATAGAATTATTGCAAATGATGCCGCTGCCCGTAACAGTACAGATTACACAAGCAAATGGAAAATCAGAGCTTGTAAAACTACCGGTTGAAGTTTGGCATCATGGCAGCAAGTGGACGTTCAGGGTAAACTCTACCGATAAAATAACTTCGGTGGTAATTGATCCATCAAAAAGATTACCTGATATCAATGATGCAAATAACACCTGGTCGGCTAACCTTTAAAGTAGGCGGGCATTTATAAACACATTTAAAATCGGAGTTAAAAGCGGGAAAATTTTCCCGCTTTTTTCAATTCTCTTAACCATCATTTCCCGGCATAATGCTGCTTCCGCGATCTTGATTGCAGCTGTTTTCGTAAATTCGTACATATGGAAGAGCAAGAAATAGTAGCGGCACCGTTAACGCCGAAATATAATTTAAACGAGGAGCAGGAAAAGAAGGAAATTTTGCGCCATTACCGTGCATTGCTTCGGGCATTGCGCGAAAAATTAAAAAAAGGCGACAAGGAATTGGTGCGCCATGCTTTTGAGATGGCTGCCGAAGCCCACAAAACCATGCGCAGAAAAAGCGGTGAACCTTACATCATTCATCCACTTGCCGTTGCCATGATTTGCGTGGAAGAAATTGGCTTAGGTGTCCGTAGTACTATTTGTGCACTGCTTCATGATACTGTTGAAGATACTGACCTGACATTTGAAGATGTTGAAAGAGAATTTGGCCATGAGATAGCCAGGATTGTAGACGGACTTACAAAAATCTCTACCGTCATTGATAATAATACCAGTCAGCAGGCGGAGAATTTCAAGAAGATTTTGCTCACACTTACAGATGATCCGCGGGTCATTTTAATTAAGCTTGCTGATCGGTTACACAACATGCGTACGCTTGACAGTATGAAGCGCGAAAAGCAGCTTAAAATCTCAAGTGAAACAGTCTGGGTCTATGCACCGCTTGCTCACCGGATGGGATTGTACAACATCAAAACAGAGCTCGAAGACTTATCGATGAAGTACATGGAGCCAGAGACCTACAAAGACATTGCCCGTAAACTTGCAGAAACTAAGCGCGAACGAACAAGGTATATCAACGAGTTCATCAGGCCGGTGAAAGAAAAACTGATCAGTGGTGGATTTGATTTTGAAATTTACGGCCGTCCAAAAAGCATCCATTCAATCTGGAATAAAATAAAGAAAAAAGGTGTTGCCTTTGAAGAGGTGTACGATTTGTTTGCCATTAGAATCATTCTGAATTCGCCTCATGCCCGCGAGAAAGAGCACTGCTGGAAAGTCTACTCAATTATCACGGATGAATATACTCCCTCCCCAGAAAGATTAAGAGATTGGTTGAGCAATCCCAAAAGCAATGGCTACGAGGCGTTACATACTACAGTAATGGGGCCGCAAGGCAAATGGGTCGAGGTGCAGATACGATCTAAACGCATGAACGAAATTGCAGAAAAGGGTCTTGCTGCCCACTACAAATACAAAGAAGGCTCAGCAGATGAAGACCGCTTTGATAAATGGTTTAGCCAGATACGAGAGGTTTTAAATACACAGGACACAGACGGGGTCGATTTTCTGCAAGATTTTAAGACCAGTTTTCTTGCCGAGGAAATTTACGTATATACCCCGAAAGGTGATGTAAAAATGCTGCCGATTGGAAGCACAGCATTAGACTTTGCTTTTAGCATACATAGTGCCATCGGTACAAAATGTATTGGCGCGAAGATCAACCACAAGCTTGTTCCGATAAGTCATAAACTCCGCAGCGGCGACCAGGTTGAAATCATTACAAGCAGCAAGCAAAAGCCAAGTGAAGATTGGCTCAGCTTTGTTGTTACCGCCAAAGCCAAGAACAAAATAAAGGATGCCCTTAAAGAGGTAAAACGAACCATTGCCGAAGAAGGAAAATACATACTTCAGCGAAAGCTGGAAGGTATAGGTGCTGCCTATTCACAGCAAAACATTGATACGCTGGTTGCATTTTACAAATTCCATTCGCAGCTTGATTTTTACTACCAGGTTGCGGTTAAAGCAATCGATCTAAAAGAATTAAAAGAGTTCCAGATACTGGGTGACAGGCTCGAACCGCCCAAACCTCAGAAACCCGTTCAGGAAGTACCGGCAGAGATTACCCCACACTATTCAAAAAAGGACTCTGAACTGATCATTTTTGGCGAGAGCAGCGATAAGATCATGTACACTTTGGCCAAGTGCTGTAACCCTATTCCCGGCGACGACGTTTTTGGTTTTGTAAGCACCGGCAAAGGTTTAATCATTCATCGCACAAGCTGTCCCAATGCGCCTAGTTTGCTTTCTAATTATGGACATCGCGTAGTTAAAACCAAGTGGGCAAAAAATAAGGAGATCAGTTTCCTTACCGGGCTAAAAATCATCGGCATGGATGATGTCGGTGTGGTAAACAAGATTACAAACGTAATATCAGGCGACCTCAAAATAAATATTGCCGCCCTTGCCATCGAATCTCATGAAGGGTTGTTTGAAGGAACCATAAAAGTATTTGTGCACGACAAAGAAGAGTTGGAAGAATTGGTGGAGCGCTTAAAGATGCTCAAAGGCATTCAAACTGTCGATCGTTTCGATGCAGAGTAGTTTAGAACTTTTTATTGCCTTTTCTGAAATGAAGGAAGATATGGTGTTTGCCGTCAATCGAATCTATAAGCGACATTGTTGTGTCACTCACTTGTACTGCATCTTTGGGGCAGCAAATTGATCCGGAGCAACTCGTGGTAGTTTAAAGCTTTTTAGGGCAAATTCTTTTGCGGGCATTTTTCCGCATCCTCTTGCGACAACACAATAAATAGCCGAAGTAAAGTCAGTTCCATTAATTTTGCCGGAAACGCAAATACATTTTACAATGGTTGATGTTATTCTTGGTTTACAATGGGGCGACGAAGGAAAAGGGAAGATTGTCGATTTTTTCGCCCCGAATTATGACCTTGTTGCCCGCTTCCAGGGTGGTCCAAATGCGGGTCATACTCTTTATGTAGAAGATAAAAAAGTAGTGCTGCACCAGATACCTTCAGGTATCTTTCATCAAAACACAATCAATCTTATTGGTGGTGGGGTTGTTTTAGATCCGGTTACTCTAAAGAGAGAATGCGACCTTGTCGCCTCTTTTGGTATCGACGTTAGAAAGAACCTTTATATTTCTGAAAGAACAAACATTATTGTTCCTACGCACCGCGCTCTAGATAAAGCCTCTGAAACCTCGAAAGGAACAGAAAAGATAGGTAGTACATTAAAAGGTATCGGACCGGCTTACATGGATAAAACTGGTCGTAACGCCATTAGGGTTGGCGATATTTTAGATAAAAGTTTTATTACTAATTATATAAAACTTCGTTTAAAACATCAAAGGCTACTAGACAATTTTCACTTTAACGAAGACATATCAGATTGGGAAGACGAGTTCTTTGATGCAATAGAATTTTTGCGCTCATTGAACGTGGTGAACGGTGAATATTTCCTCAACAATAAAATTTCAGAGGGACAAAAAATTCTGGCAGAAGGAGCACAAGGCAGCATGCTTGATGTAGACTTTGGAACTTTTCCTTTTGTGACATCCTCCAACACCATTTCTGCAGGAGTTTGCACTGGTTTGGGAGTAGCTCCCCAAAAAATAAATGAGGTAATTGGTGTTTCAAAAGCTTATTGTACCAGGGTAGGAAGCGGGCCGTTCCCCACAGAACTTTTTGATGAAACAGGCGAAGAGTTACGTAAAATTGGTTCAGAGTTTGGGGCTACTACAGGTCGTCCTCGCAGATGCGGCTGGATTGATCTTGTAGCTTTACAATATGCTTGTATGATTAATGGCGTTACAAAAATTGTGATGACAAAAGCAGATGTTCTCGACTCCTTTCAAGAATTAAGCATGTGTACCTCTTATCTTATTAACGGAGAAGAAAAGAAAGAAGTTCCATTTGCCATTTCAAAGGTTAAGATTGAGCCCGTTTACAAATCTTTCAAAGGTTGGAATACTGATACTACGGCGATCAAAGAAAGTGCAAACCTTCCTGCCACAATGAATGAGTATGTTAAGTTCATCAACAGCTTTGTCGGCGCTCCTGTTAAATATGTATCTAATGGTCCCGGTAGGGAGCAAATTGTCGCACTTTAAAATTTTTATCAAATTTCATCGTTTACATTTTTTATAATTTTTCAATAAAAATTTTGGACGGATAGAAAACAGTTCTAAATTTTACGTGACCAAATTCTATAGTTATGGCAGCAAAATCTGATCAAGAAAAGACCCCTAAGAAAGCAGCTCCTAAGACTGGTGCGGCGGCAAAAAAAATCGCATCAAAACCGAAAAAACAACTTGAAGACGATGATGACGATTTAGATGCTGAAGATGAAAAGCCTGCAAAGGGAAAAAAAGTTGCGGCGGTAAAAGGTAAGTCGGAAGAAGACGGGGACGACGATAGCGATGTTGATGAAGTTGATGATACATGGAATAAAGCGGAAGAAGAGGATGATTGGGACCCTGACTTTGATGAGTTTGATTTACCTAAATCGACAGCAAAAAAAACAGGTACGACAAAGAAGAGCGCTAAAGATGATGACGATGATTTTAAAATAGACGATGAGTTCAAAGATCTTTTCGACAACAAATCATCGAAGTTCGACGATGATGACGACGATTATTAGCATCATCTCATAAACCTTTGTGGCCAGAGCTTATCATACTTTCAAAGTAGAAAATAGCGATCTTATAAAACAGCAGATGTTAACCTGGGCCAACCAGTTTAACATCTGCTGTTTGCTTGATAACCACTATTATAAATCCAATTACAATTCTTTCGAATGTTTATTAGGGGCGGGCGCTGCCTCAATCTTTCAACCGACAGGTGATTTTTTATCTTCCCTTACTAATTACATTGGCAATCACCAGGATTTCATCTTCGGACACTTTAATTACGAAGCTAAAAACATAATTGAAGGGCAAACTTTTTCTTCATCCTCCAATAAAGATGGCTTTCCAGACTTTTTTCTCTTTGTTCCTGAAACTGTTCTTGAACTGAAAGAAGATATTCTAACAATTGGTGTACTTGATCAAGACGCAAATAAAGTTTTTTCAGAAATAACAAAACTGCCTGTAAATCAGCCAAAGCTTAGTAACGTTGTTTTTACACCTACAATTGAAAAAGAGGAATATTTAAATAGCATTGAGCAGCTTCAGCGACATATTCAGCACGGTGACTGTTACGAGATAAACTTCTGCCAGGAATTTCGTGCGACTTGTCACATTGAACCCGCTGCCGTTTACGCTAAGCTGAGTGACATAGCTCCAAACCCTTTCTCTGCATTCTACCGCGTTCGTGAAAACTATCTCCTTTGTGCAAGTCCCGAGAGATATCTCAAGAAGACAGGGACGAAAATTATATCTCAACCCATCAAAGGAACATCTGCAAGGAACAGGTTTGATCAAAAGGAAGACGAATTGAATAAAACAGAATTAAAAGACAGCTTGAAGGACCAGACCGAGAACGTCATCGTAGTTGACCTGGTAAGGAATGACCTAAGCAAGATTTGTAAGGAGGGCTCAGTAGTAGTGGAAGAGCTTTTTGGAATATACTCTTTCTCGCATGTCCATCAAATGATTTCTACAGTTAGCGGAAGTGTTGAAAAAGATACGGGACTTTCAGATATTCTAAAGGCAACTTTCCCAATGGGCAGTATGACCGGCGCGCCTAAAAGAAAGGTAATGGAGTTAATTAAAAAGTATGAACACGATAAAAGAGGCATTTATTCAGGCACGCTTGGCTATATAACGCCAACAAAAGATTTTGATTTTAATGTGGTAATTCGAAGTATCGTCTATAATGCTACCACGACTAATATTTCGTTCCATACGGGCAGCGCTATTACCGCTTCAAGCGAACCTGAAAAAGAATACGAGGAATGCCTATTAAAAGCGGGAGCAATTCTGAATATATTTTCAGAAAATAAGAAAGCGGAGTAAATAAAAACTGACGTTTTCATTTACTCCGCTACATATAAAAATATCACCCAATTTACATCTGCAAACTAGCTTGAACGCTTTCGTTCAGGATTGCATTCTTGCTACTATAAAACAAACTAGCTTTTTCGTTCGGTAACCTCATTTGATAGGTCTCGCCCATTGCTACCAACTTATCAAAATTTGGATTAAGCTTATTAAATATGGTAAGATCGATACCCAATTTTTTTGCTACAACAGTCGATCGGTATTTACCAGCAACTTCAATTAGCGTATTTCCTACTTCTCCCGCAACCGACAAATTCCTGTTATTTACTGCTGCTGTTTTAAGGTCGTAATCCAAAATCTCCGAGGCTGTCATAGTAGTCAAACCGCCGTTTCCTTCAAAAACGAAGTGTGTCCCAATAAATCTTTTCACATGATTTCTTGTTTCCGCAGGAAGAAAAGCTTGCAGCTCCCAAAAATTCCTCGTTCCACTTTTTCTAATAGCTTGCCTTAACCGGCCAGCACCACAATTGTAGGCAGCAACAACAAGTAACCAATCGTTGAATTGCTTGTGCAGCTCTTTTAGAATTCTTGCCGCTGCATAAGTACTCTTATAAAAGTTCGTTCTTTCATCATTGCGTCCCCCTACCTTAAGACCCATTCTTCTAGCTTCTCCGGCCATAATTTGCCAAGGGCCAACAGCTCCGGCAACTGAAACACTATTTGATACTAGGGAAGACTCAATAACTGAGAGATATTTTAATTCCAAAGGCAATCCGTGCTCACGCAGAATGGCATCGTAGACATCAAAATACGGCTTACCCCAAACTTTCATTTTCTCAAGGTCAGCACCTTCTTCGCGAATATAGTTTTGTACGAACGGTAAAGCTTTAGGGTTTAGTTGTGTAACATAAGGTTTTGTGGGATCGAAGTATGAAGCTGAAAAAAGACTTTTGAAACCACTTTTGTCATTTAATGAAGTACTTACCAAAGACTTCACGGGATCACCAACTTTCGGAAATGATTTGAAGGCACTACCGGCAACAAATACAGATGGGATAAAAAAACATAGAGCCAAAGATTTCACAAGCCGACGAAGCTTGACAACAAATTTTACATTTTTCATGATTTACACTAGAAATGTTTAGTTAATGAAACAGGTTATAAAGCCTCGTCTTGGTCGTCGGTAAATCTATAGGTGTGGATTACTTCCCTGAAAACCGTAGGTTTATTAACAATTTTGAAAGGGAGAGCAAATGTAGCTCATTATTCTGAGACGACATCAATTGTAACCCAAAAGGGAGCCCTTTATCGTTCTTAAAAAGTGGAAGAGAAATAGCGGGAATGCCAACGAGGTTAGCATAGACAGTGTAGATATCGGCTAGAAAAATTTCTACCGGGTCTTTCTTTTCGCCTATTTTGTATGCTGGAGTTGGCACAGTTGGTAGAATAATAGCATCATATTCTTCGAAAATTTTTAGAGTTTTGTCTACCAGCAATCTTCTTACTTTTTGAGCTTTTGTAAAATATGCATCAAAATAGCCTGCACTAAGAACAAATGTGCCCAACAAGATTCTTCTTTTAACTTCTGGTCCAAAACCTTCACTCCTAGTTTGTTGATACAACTCGTTTAAGTTGTTTTCTTTATTCGAGTTCCTGTAGCCATACTTAACTCCGTCGTACCTGGAAAGGTTACTGCTGGCTTCAGCAGTAGTTAAAACATAGTAGGTAGGAACAATGTAATCAAGCAGGTCAAAAGCGACTGGTTCTACGGTGTGTCCTTCTCCGGTTAATTTCTTTATAAACCCTTTTATCTCTTCGGAAATTGTAGGATCGAGACTAGAATGTTCCAAAGCATTTTGAAAGTAACAAAATCTATAGCTCTTTTTTAAAGCAGGGATATGAGAAGGTTTTTGCTTAACTGTACTATCAAATTCATCCGCACCGGCAATTACATCGAGAACGAGTTTCACATCGTCCACATTCTTCGCTAGGATACCAATTTGGTCAAAAGAAGAAGCGTAAGCAATCAGTCCGTAACGGGAAATTGAACCATAGGAAGGTTTCATTCCAACTATACCACAGAAGTCGGCCGGCTGTCTAACCGACCCGCCAGTGTCACTCCCAAGGCTAACCATACACATTCCTGCTTGCACGGCTACTGCTGAGCCACCTGATGACCCTCCTGGAACTCTTTCTTCATCAATGGCGTTACGGACAGGGCCATAAGCCGAATTTTCATTGCTACTACCCATAGCAAATTCGTCACAGTTTTGACGTCCGATTATAATTGCTTCATCTGCAAGCAACCTGTCCGTAGCTGTAGCACTATAGACTGACGTGAAATTTTCGAGGACTCGAGAAGCAGCAGATACTTTATGGTCCTTATGGCAAATAACGTCCTTAATGCCTACTATCACTCCATGAAGCCTTCCTAAAGGTGAACCGCTGTGCCTCTGCTTGTCAAGCAACGCGGCCGTTTCCAAAGCTTCGACTTCGTAAACTTCTAACCAGGCATTGAGATGAGAGGAAGCAGATATTTTATCCAGATAATGACGAACGGCCTCCACACAAGTGGTTTGGCCGTTCATTAATAAATTATGATATTCCGAAATAGACTGAAAACTTACCAAAAGGAGCTGCTTTAACTAAAGGTTTACGGCTGAACAGATGAACCTTGAGAAGCTTTCTTTACCTCTTTTTCACTCATTCCCTCTTCAATTTCCTTCTTCACGTTGTCTTTAGCATCATTGAATTCTCGGATACCTTTTCCAAGACCTCTCATGAATTCCGGTATTTTTCTGCCTCCAAATAAGATTAATACGGCAAGAACAATTAAAATCCATTCGCTGCCTCCTGGCATTCCGATTAATAAATTAGTGAACATCGCTTGTGATTTAGACTACAAAAATAGGTTTTATAATGTTGTGTTGATATAACTGACCTCTAAAATACGTGTAAAGTTTAGTAAAGGTTTAATATTTAAACGAATAATTAAATAGGTCCATTAAGTAGCTATAACCCAAAAACGGAAACCTTTTGGTTTCCGTTTTTAGAAATATTCTAAAGTAAATACTAGTATCGTTTTTCTTTAATCCTTGCACTCTTACCGCTTCTCTCACGAAGGTAGAACAGTTTAGCGCGGTTAACTTTACCAACCTTATGCAGTACAATTGATTCAATATTAGGAGAGTTAACAGGGAACAATCTTTCTACGCCAACTCCATCAGAAATTTTACGTACAGTAAATGTTGCCGTTGCACCTTGACCCTGGCGCTTGATTACATCACCTTTAAAAGACTGAATTCTCTCTTTATTACCTTCAATAATTTTATAATTAACGGTAACGTTATCACCTGCTTTGAATTTAGGTACTTCTTTGTTTACAGTTAACTGCTCATGCACATAAGCTACAGCGTTCATATCAAATTTTTTTTCGGATTGCGAAGGTAAGGGGAAATGATTGATGGAAAAAGTTTTTAAACATTCTTTTTACATTCTCACTAAGTAGTGCGGCCCTTTATTAACAGAAAAATTAAGAATACGATTTTCAGAATACTTGAAATAATCTTTGACCGCTTGATAATCTTCCTCTTTTTTGTAGTAATTGTCGAAAATAAGTATACCGTCGTGAACGAGCCGAGGGTAAAAATACTGAAGGGTTGTTAATGAACTTTCGTAATCATCAAAGTCAATATTGAGATAAGCGATCTTCATCTCCGGATTTTCCATTAGGTATTCGGGAATCGAGTCTCCAATGTTTCCCGGAACGAAATCGATTTGTTGTTTAATTCCTTTTTTATCCAGCTTCTGCTGAATCCTACTTACGTTGATAGGCGATCTCTTAATATGATATTTTAACTTACTACTGTCATCTGTACTACTTGTAAGATAGAGGCTTTTCGAAAATTTTTCAAAAGCAACCACTTTTTGATTTGGGTGGGCAGTTACGAGATTTCGCAGCATTGAAAAGCGTGTAAAACCTTCTTCCGAAGCAATCCCACACTTTACAACGCAACCTTCCAAATGACTTACTTTTCTGTATAATTCGTAATGGGCTATTAGCTTACCTGAATAGCTTTTCTCTGATACTTCAGGAAACAGGATTTTTTCAAAGTCCAACGGGTACTCTACAAATGATTTCATACACCAATTAATTATTTCAGAAAATGATTACGGGGGCAAACAATTCTTTGGGAAGAAATTGCAGCGGCCTTTTAAGAAATATTGGATAATTGACTGGTAATCTTACTACTAAGACTGGCAGTTAGCTCCTTTTGGTTGCACGACTGTTAACGTAAATAAAAAACCCGCCTAAAGCGGGTTTCAATTTATAATTAGATTTCAGTTTATCTTGCAATGTTAACAGCTCTCTTCTCCCTGATTACAGTAACTTTTATCTGGCCAGGATAAGTCATATCAGTTTGAATCTTCTGTGCAATTTCAAAGCTCAGTTTGTCACTATCATTATCGGTGACTTTATCAGCCTCTACGATTACCCTTAGTTCACGACCTGCTTGAATTGCATATGCTTTCTCTACTCCCTGGTATGTTAGCGCAAGGGTTTCGAGCTCTTTTATTCTTTGCAAATATTGTTGCATAATTTCTCGTCGGGCACCAGGTCTTGCACCGCTTATGGCATCACAAGCCTGAATAATAGGAGAAATCACATACTGCATTTCCATTTCGTCGTGATGCGCCCCAATTGCATTTATCACTGCAGGATTTTCACCAAACTTTTCAGCAAGCTTGGCTCCAAGTAATGCGTGGCTTAGTTCTGTCTCCTCGTCCGGAACCTTTCCAATGTCGTGAAGCAACCCGGCACGTTTAGCAAGTTTAGGATTCATGCCTAATTCACTTGCCATCAGCCCACACAAGTTAGCTACCTCACGGCTATGCATTAGAAGGTTTTGGCCATAAGACGACCTAAACCTCATTTTTCCTACAATACGTACCAGTTCTTTATGAAGCCCGTGAATACCTAGTTCTATCACCGTGCGCTCACCGATCTCCATAATTTGCTCTTCCAGTTGCTTACGCGTTTTTTCAACCACTTCCTCTATACGAGCCGGGTGAATACGTCCATCAGAAATAAGGCGTTGTAAACTCAACCGAGCAATTTCGCGTCGAAGGGGATCAAAAGAAGAAAGTACAATTGCTTCCGGCGTATCATCTACGATCAAGTCAACGCCGGTTGCGGCTTCAATGGCCCTAATGTTACGGCCTTCACGTCCAATGATTTGGCCTTTTATTTCATCTGTTTCAAGATTGAAAACAGTAATAGCATTTTCAATGGCTTGTTCTGCAGCAGTTCTTTGAATAGTTTGAATGATAATCTTACGAGCCTCTTTATTTGCCTTCTGTTTAGCATCGTCAATAATCTCCTGCTGTATGCTCAGTGCGCGGCTTTGCGCTTCCTGCTTCAAGCTTTCAATTAATTGGTTTCTTGCTTCTTCCGCAGTTAGGGCAGCAATCTTTTCCAGTCTACGAATGTGTTCTTCCTGGTGTTTCTCAAGTTCAGTTCGCTTTTGGCTTACTACTTCAAGTTGTCTGTTCAGGTTTTCTTTAATCGACTCGTTATCCTTTAATTGTTTGTCGAGGTTGACCTCCTTTTGATTAATTGAGACTTCCTTTTGTTTTAACCTGTTTTCAATGTCAGCGATCTTACGGTTTTTGTCTATAACCTCCTTGTCATGCTCACTCTTTAGTTGAACAAATCTTTCCTTCGCCTCAAGTATCTTCTCTTTTTTTAAAGTCTCCGACTGCATTTGTGCATCAGCAATAATTCTTTGCGCTTGCTGCTCCGCATCCTCTACCTGTTTTCTTGTGTCTTTGGCAAAAATTAATTTTCCTATAATAATTCCTGCAACTACTCCGACAATGCCAATAATTATGGTTAATACTATGGTCCCCATGCTTTTCTGTTTGTTTTTAAAAAGTTTAATTTCATATGGTTATACCCTCCATTTCTGTTATAAATGATTGTATAGGTTCGCGAAGATAATTATTATGAACGATAAAAGCGGTTGATAAAGCAGGGTTACGCCAAAGGAGGTTGTGTGCTAAAACGTACCTTCTTTCGGGGTTCTGCCATTTTTTTCTCTTATTAGATAGGTTTGTTTTTGGTACAAACATTAGCCGATGTCTTACCATTGTTGTGTCACTCACTTGTACTTTAAATGTTTATTCGCCCATATTTGCTATTTGTAAAAATTGCGGGCTACTTAATTACATTTTTTCAATTTCGACTTTTTCAATTTTTATTTAAGAAAGGTCAAAAGGAAGAGACGCGCTAGCTGGTCTTTATTAAACTTTACTGGTAGCGAAAGCTAAAAATTAGATTTAGATATAGTAGCCTTTAGGAAAGAAAAAAGTGAAGTATATGTAGTATATTTAGTCTGGATACTAGCTGTTGCAAAACTGTTGTATCCGTACCCTACGGCCTCTGTGAAAGCAGGGGCTCTTTATTTTATAGGAATGGCCTTATTAAGTAGTTCTTCAAGTTTGTCCAGTTTAGCCTGGCTTCCTGTTTGGGAGGTCATCTCCGGAGTAGGTTTTTGTTGTTCCGTTGCATACCATAGTAACACCATTGACACGTAATCCTGCATGTCTTTTCCGGCAAAGTTGGTTTTGTAGTCAATAATTTTCTCATTGATAATCTTTAAAGTCCTTCTTACCACTTCCTCATCATCGGGATCAATCTTTAGCCTATAACTCCGGTCAGCTACAATTATATTTATGGGAATGAGCGGCTTAGACATAATGTTAAGAATGTAGTAGTGCAAGGCATTTATCAATGTCTTTCAAGTAAGTGTTAATGCGCTTTTCCAGGTCCTTTTTAGCTTTATCCTCCATGTTTGACGAAGAAAAGGTTTGCGCATCAACCCGCTGATGAAGTTTATTCGCCTGCTCGGTCTGTGTTTGTAATTGCCTCGCGAGGTTCTCGTTTTCTTTTTGCAACCGCTGAACTTCCTTTTGAGCGTTGTTGTACTCTTTCAGTAATTGCTGCACTTTAGTTTCAATTCGCTGTATTTGCTCCTGCATGTCTTCCATACAAATTGTATTTGCAAGTTATCTTCTAATTTCGGCGCTTAGCTCCCGCTCAAAAGTTAGGATGAGGCGATCCATTACTTCATCCACTTCTTTATCTGTCAGTGTTTTTTCTTCATCTAAAAAAGTAAAACTTACTGCTAAGGATTTTCTGTCCTTGCCAAGTTTTTCGCTTTCAAAAACATCAAACAGCTGTAGATTTTGTAATGTAGGAATTTTTGTTTTTTCGACCACATCTTCGACTGCTTCAAATGTTACGGTTTTATCTACAACAACGGCAAGATCTCTTTGCATTGCTGGAAATTTAGAAACTTCTTTGTAAGTAATATTTTCATTACTCACTAACTTCAATAACAGTAGCCAATCAAAATCAATAAAGAACACCGGCTGTTTTATATCAAAAGCTTTTAGCTTATTCGGATCAATTTCTCCTACAGTTAATAATTGCTGTCCATTTACAGTTTTAGCCAGCGCAAGAGAAAATCCATTAATATCCTTTTTTTGAAGAGAAGGAGTATCCAGCCCGACAACCCGAACAATTCCGGCCGCAATTCCTTTTGCGAAGAAAAAATCAATTGCCTCCTGTTTTGACTTCCAGCTATCCTGTTGCCGGCTACCTGTTATGTATAAAGAAAGGTGCTCTTTTTCCTTATAATCGCCCACTCCTGAGGAATGGTAGGTCTTGCCAAATTCGAACAATAAGAGATCTTTATTTTTCCGGTTGATGTTGTAAGCAATTGTTTCCAGGCCAGTTTCTACCATTGAAAGCCTCATTACATCAAGGTCAGCGCTTAGGCTATTAATCATTTTAGCCGCTCCCCCTAATTCAGCCTCTGTATAATATTTACTGTTAGTAATCGAATTAGTCACAATTTCATTAAAACCTAAACCTACCAGGTAGCCTGAGATTTTCTCCCTCAAATTTTCTTTCAAGATGTTCTCATCAACGGCAGGAGTGATGGTCATGCTACCGGTAATCTCAACGTTATCTAATCCATCAATTCTTAAAATCTCTTCTACTAAATCAGCGGGTAACGAAATGTCGGGCTTGCTATAGGGAACTAATACCCATAATTCATCTATGCCTTCTTTAACGATCTCGAACCCCAGGCTTGTTAATATTCTTTTTATGGCATCGGGATGATAATTCTTACCACTTAACTTTTTTAGGTAATGATACTTGATACCTACTTGAGTTTTGTCCTGCGGCTCAGGATAAACATCTACGATGTCTGAAGAAATTTCGCCTCCTGCCACCTGTTTTACCAACAGAGCTGCTCTTTTTAAAACATTTACAACGTTTGAAATATCTACCCCTTTTTCAAATCTGGCTGCGGCTTCGGTTCGTAACCCATGTCGAAAAGATGTCTTGCGAATCGTTATCGGGTTGAACCACGCACTTTCCAGAAAGATATTTTTAGTGTCAGCTTTTACACCACTCTCCGCTCCTCCAAATACACCGGCGATACACATTCCCTCTTCAGCATTACAAATCATCAGATCTGTCTCATCGAGCTTTCTTTCTTTTTGGTCCAGTGTAGTAAAAGGGGAATTTTGGGCTAAGTTTTTAACTACTATGGTTCCGCCCTTTATAGCCGCCGCATCAAATGCATGCAACGGTTGACCCGTTTCGTGTAAAATAAAATTGGTGATGTCTACAATGTTATTGATAGGTCTTTGTCCTATCGCCAACAATTTATCCTGAAGCCATTTAGGACTTTCTTTTACAGTCACTGCCGAAATTGTAACTCCTGAGTAACGTTTACAGGCCTCTTTATTTTCAATTGTTACTGCAATTTGCAATGAGTGACTGTCGGCTTTAAAACTGTTTACAAAAGGACTTTTGGGCTTTACCTCTTGTTTGTTGTGATGAGTTAAGTAAGCACAAACATCTCTGGCCACTCCCAGATGACTCATTGCATCCATTCGATTTGGAGTTAGGCCAATTTCAAAAATATAGTCAGTATAAGGTTTAAAATAATCAGCAGCTTTCGTTCCTACAGGAACTTCCTGTGGAAGAACTAAAACTCCTTCGTGACTTGTTCCAAGCCCGATTTCATCTTCAGCACAAATCATCCCTTCGCTTTCTTCGCCCCTAATCTTTGCTGCTTTTATCGTAATGGGTTGTCCATTTGTTGGGTAGATCGTTGATCCAACTGTAGCTACCAAAACCTTTTGCCCTGCAACAACATTGGCTGCTCCGCAAACAATTTTAAGTGGACTCCCCGATCCAATGTCAACCTTTGTTAGTTTAAGCTTATCGGCGTTTGGATGTTGCGATACCTCAAGCACCGATCCTGTCACTACACCATGTAAGCCTCCTTTAATACTTTCAAATTTTTCCAAACTTTCTACTTCTAAACCAATCGATGTCAAAATCTTTGAAAGCTCCTGCGGGTCTATTTCGTTTGGAAGGTATTCGCTCAACCATTTGTAACTAATCGTCATGTAACTTTTTTTGCCGTATGCAAATATAGCGGGTGGGCTACATCATTCATAATTCTGCACACACACCTGTAACAGGTTCTACTTTTAAAATTTTTACTGTCCCTGCTGTCTTTTGTCAATTTTTAAAATGCCTCTCAAAATCCTTCATAGCCCTCTATTTTACCAAATAAAACCTTCCTAATGATTTAAAATTTTCTTAAAATTGTGGAATTTTTTCCCCTTTGAATTAAGATTAATACTGTTCCAAACCAACTTTTCCCGAATAATTCTTTCTTCACAGGTTGTGTGAATTGAAATTGCAAAAGGGTCGAAAACTTTTTTAGCTTGTGTACATCTCCCTTCTTTATGTTAGTAAAGAGAGATTTTAGTAGAAGAAGTCTGTTGAATAAAATAGGAAAATTATACCTGTAGCAAAAGTTTTTTCCTCACTTTTTAAGACCCTATATTCGCCGTCCTATAAAAATCTGATAGCAATCCGGTAACATGGGGAAAAATGAAAATGCGAGGTGATAGCGATGTTTAAGGATCAGAAACAGTACAAAGAACAAAAGAAAAAACAATGGAATTAACCAATTTTAATAAAGACAGGAAGAAAGGAAGAAAGCCCTCGCTCGACTTGAGCACAATGGTATACGGCAAGGTACCTCCGCAGGCAAAAGAGCTGGAAGAAGCCGTTTTAGGTGCTATTATGTTGGAAAAAAGCGCCTTTGATAATGTTGTTGAAATTTTAAAACCCGAGTGTTTTTATGTAGATGCTCACCAAAGAATTTTTAAGTGTTTTCAGTCGCTGGCTCAAAAAAGCTTACCGATAGATATTCTTACAGTAGTAGAAGAATTAAAGACGAAAGAAGAACTAGATGTGGTTGGTGGACCTTATGCTATTACCAAGCTAACCAACATGGTTGTTTCTACTGCGAATATTGAAGCCCATGCGAGGATCATTTTACAAAAATTTATACAAAGAGAACTTATCCGCATTAGCGGAGAAATAATTGGCGATGCTTATGAGGATAGCACTGATGTTTTTGACTTGCTTGATGAAAGCGAGAGCAAGATGTTCAATATTACCAACAACTACCTTAAAAAGAACTTTGATGATATTGGAAGTGTTTTGGTAAAAACTATTCAAAGAATTGATGATTTAAGAAATAAGCAAGAAGAAATTTCGGGGGTTCCAACAGGGTTCCCATCTATGGATAAAGTAACATTCGGTTGGCAGCCAACTGACTTAATTATTCTTGCAGCACGTCCGGCGGTGGGTAAAACAGCTTTTGCGTTAAACCTTGTCCGTAGCGCTGCTTTACATCCTACCAAACCTACCGCCGTAGCATTTTTTAGTCTTGAGATGAGTTCAGCCCAATTAGTTTCGCGTATACTTAGTGCAGAAAGCGGAATTATGCTTGAAAAGATTAGCAGAGGTCGATTGGAAGATTACGAAATGCAGCAGCTATACAGTAAGGGAGTAACCAGACTAAGCGATGCACCTATTTTTATCGACGATACTGCAGCATTAAACATTTTTGAGTTTAGGGCAAAAGCCCGCCGTTTAGTTAATAAGCATAAGGTAGGTCTTATTATTATTGACTATTTGCAATTAATGAGTGGCAGTGGCGACAGGAATTCGAACCGTGAGCAGGAGATCAGCCGTATTTCGAGGGATTTAAAAAGTTTGGCAAAAGAACTCCAGGTTCCGATCATCGCGTTGAGCCAATTAAGTCGTGCGGTAGAGACGCGCAAAGAAAGCAAGATGCCACAGTTGAGTGATTTGAGAGAATCTGGAGCAATAGAGCAGGATGCTGACATGGTGATGTTCTTGTATCGCCCCGAGTATTATGAAATAAACACAAACGAATTAGGCGAGAGTAACCGGGGAGAAACGCACGTTAGAATTGCGAAGCATAGAAATGGTAGTCTTGAGACTATTAAGCTGAGAGCGCTCCTGCATATTCAAAAATTTATAGAAGAAGAAGGAGATGATCTCAGCGGAGGCGGACCTCCATCTACAGGTGGTGGTGGAAACTGGAAACCAGTGCCTTCAGGAGGAGGACCTACAGCACCTCCACCGACAAATGACGGCGCACGTCTATTTATTCAAAAAGGAAGTAAAATGAATACAGGAGAATTTGATGAAGGCTTTGATGAAGCTTCCCCGTTCTGATTCTTAGCGACTAATCATTTATATATTAGCCCCGGTTTTTCCGGGGTTTTTGTTTTTAATTTTACGCCGATGGATATTCCTATTTTCTTTCTTGATCATTTTTCTTCTGCAGATATTCTCACTCTAAATGAGGATACGTCGAAGCATGTGGTACAGGTATTAAGGATGAAAACAAAGGAGCAATTGCAACTTACAGATGGCGCTGGCAACCTATTAACTGCTCAAATAATTGATGAACATAAAAAAAAGTGCACGGTTGCAATAATTGAGCGAAAATTTATAGCCCGAAAGAACCAGGAAGTATCTGTAGCCATTTCACTATTGAAGAATTCGAGTCGTTTTGAATGGTTTTTAGAAAAAGCTACGGAAATAGGTGTAAGCGAAATAATCCCTTTACTATGCGATCGCACAGAAAAGCAACATTTTCGTTCTGAACGGATGAAGCAAATTGTAGTGAGCGCAATGATGCAAAGTAAACAAGCTTGGTTGCCGTTATTACACCAGCCACAATTAGTATCCGAAGTGATCAAAGGGAGTAGATACAATACAAAACTAGTTGCGCACTGCGAAGAGGAAATAAAGAGTTCAATTAACAGTTTTCGTTTACAACAATCTGTTCAAATCTTAATAGGTCCGGAAGGAGATTTTACTAAAGAGGAAATTTCGGTTGCACTAGCCAAAAGTTATATACCTGTAAGCCTGGGAGAAACGAGGCTTAGAACAGAAACGGCAGGGGTTGTTGCAGCGTGTATGCTATGTGTATCGTAAGTATCAATGGATTTTATTTATAATCCATAATACTAATTACATTCTCGCAAAACGAATATTCGTTTATGTCATTACTGCTAACGATAATCGTCTTGTAATTAGCATAATCCCTTATTAGCTTGTTATATAAATCGAAACCTGCAAGGTCGAGATTTGTACAGGGTTCATCCAACAGCAACAACGGAACGTTTGAAAAAATTGCTTGCGCCAATTTAATACGCTGCTTCATTCCGGAGGAATAGTACCTTATTTGCTTGTGTGCAGCTTTGTCTAGACCTATAATAAAAAGTATTTCGTCTAGGGAAATACCCTTCAATAAAGGTTTAAACTGTTGGTGAAAAAGCAAAAATTCCACGGCCGTCATTTCTTCAATTACTTCGACGTAAGGAGCAGCAATAGCGAGCTGATTATAAATTGAGTCCGGAGTTATAGCGCGGTCATTAAGTTCCCATTCTATTTTGCCTTCGCTAATTCCCAAACTTCCAGCCAGAGCTTGTAGTAAAGTACTTTTACCGGATCCATTGGAGCCCGTAATTGCATAATGGTGACCAGCTAAAAAAGTGTAAGATGTGTTGCGAAAGATCCAGTCTCTGTTAAAACGTTTTCCGACGTTAGAAAGCTTTATCGTCATCACTCTCTGTTTTGGAAGGACGCTTTATTATACCGGTTTTAGAACTTTTGACGAAGTCAACGATTGCATCTCTTTCTACTGAGGAAGGAAAGGTGCTCTCAATTTTATCAAGTGCCGAAGAAGTGATATTTTTTTCTATAAACAAGATTTTATAGATCTCTGCTATTTCTTGAATTTTCTCAGGTGAAAATTTAGCACGTTGCAACCCAACTTTATTTACCCCGGCGAAACTCATCGGCTCCCGGGCTCCCTTCACGAATGGCGGTACATCCTTTCGTACTACGGCATGTCCGGCAACGTAAGTGTGAGCGCCTATACGGGTAAATTGAACTGCTCCGCTTAATCCGCTAATGATGGCAAAGTTTCCGACTTCAACATGACCGGCTAACTGTACTGCGTTTCCAAGAATAACGTTATCACCTAAAATACAATCATGAGCAACGTGGGCGTAAGCCATGATCAGGCAATTCTTTCCTAGTACCGTTTTCCACTTTTCTTTAGTTCCGCGATTTACCGTTACACACTCCCGTATAGTTGAACCGTCACCTATTTCAACGGTTGTTTTCTCACCTACAAACTTTAGGTCCTGTGGAGTAGCACCAATAACAGCACCTGGGTAAACAGTAACCTTTTTTCCGATGATGGATCCGTCCATTACCACGGCATGAGACATTACATGAGTACCGGCGCCTATAGTAACTTCACCTTGAACAACAGCAAAAGGATCAATTGTTACATTGTCACCAATTTTTGCATCAGGATGAATGTGGGCAAGCGAACTTATTTTGCTCATGCTTTAGGTCTTTTTACAATTTGAGCGACGAGAGAAGCTTCCGTAACAATCTTGTCGCCAACGTATATCGTTCCTTTCATCTCACATATACCCCTGCGAATTGGGTTCAACAGCTCCATTTTTAAAATGAGCGTGTCGCCTGGCACCACCTTTTGCTTAAACTTACAATTCTCTATTTTCAAAAAATAAGTATCGTATTTGTCATCCGTATCTCTGGGGATCGCAAGAAAACCTCCTGCCTGCGCAAGTGCTTCTACTTGCAGAACACCCGGCATAACTGAATTATTCGGGAAATGTCCCTGGAAAAAGGGTTCATTGTAGGAAACATTCTTAATAGCTATTACAACTTTTTCAGTTAGTTCTATCACTTTGTCTACCAGGAGAAAGGGGTATCGATGAGGGAGAACCTGTTCGATTTGTTGAATGTCGAATATTGGCCGCTTGTTAGGATCATACTTCGGCACATCAAGCTTATTCTTGATTTTTTTGATATGCTCTTTAATCTTTTTTGCAAACTTTACATTACTTGCATGACCGGGCCTGTTAGCAATAATATGGGCCTTGAAAGGGTAGCCTACGAGCGCAAGATCTCCGATTACGTCTAGCAACTTGTGTCTTGCGGGTTCGTTTGGAAACCGAAGTTCAAGATTATTCAAAATACCTTCGGAACTGATTTCTACGTCTTTTTTGTGAAACACCTTCGAAATCCTTTCAACCTGCTCTTCACTCACTTCCTTATCAACAACCACTATAGCGTTGTTTATATCTCCACCCTTAATGAGGTTGTTGGCGAGTAGCCATTCCAATTCATGAAAAAAACAAAATGTTCTACATGGAGCTATTGCTTTGCTAAAATCTGAAAAGTTCCTTAGAGAGGCGTGTTGAGTGCCCAACACAGGGCTATTAAAATCAATTAATGTATTAATTCTGTACTCGTGATAAGGTAGAGCAACCATCTCTACTTTTTTCTCTTCGTCAGAAAAAGTGATGTTATGGTCAATAGTATAATAAATTTTTGGAACACCTTGTTGTTGCAAACCAGCCTTTTCCAGGGCTTCGACGAATTGCTGAGCACTTCCGTCTAAAATGGGAACTTCTTCTCCGTCAATTTCTATCAAGGCATTGTCAACCTGCATTCCTAACAGTGAAGCCATTAAATGCTCAACCGTACTAACCCGGGCACCATTGTGCTCAAGTGTGGTACTACGGTTAGTTTCAACTACAAAATCTACATCTGCTTTCACAACAGGCTTACCGGGGAGGTCAACCCTTTGAAAATTGATTCCGGTGTTAGGAGCTGCAGGCTTAATATTCATCGTAACAGACTGACCAGTATGAATGCCGGCACCCGAAATACTTATTTCCTGACGTATGGTATGTTGAAATGATTGTCCGTTACTGTTCATAAGCTCCTAAAGGCCACGAAAGTATGAAAAGTATCGGATTTTAGTTCTAAAGGGTGGTAGAATTATAAAACGTGTAAATCTCTACTTTACAGTTTTTTCTAGTGCAGATGAGCAGCATTTAGTCTTTCTTCAAGCAGCAATTTTAGCTGGTTTTCAAGTTCCGTTATTCGTTTTTCCATCTCAGGCAAATTGCGCGAAAGTGCCTGGCTTCGCAACGCACTCGTATAATCAAAAGCCGGCGAACCCGTAACAGCAGACTTTGGAATTTTTATGGATTTACTGACACCACTTTGAGCATTTATCTTGCTATAATCCGCAATTTGAATATGCCCGACAACACCGGCCTGCCCTCCAATCATCACGTTATTTCCAATTTTAGTGCTGCCACTTACTCCGGCCTGCGCGGCAATTACTGTATTAGTTCCTACTTCAACGTTATGAGCTATCTGAATTAGGTTATCAAGCTTCGCTCCCGCTCTTATAATTGTGGAGCCTATTGTCGCGCGGTCTATGGTAGCATTAGAACCGATTTCAACATTCTCCTCTATAATTACATTACCTATTTGAGGTACTTTTTTGAAAGACCCATCTGGTTGAGGCGCAAAACCGAAACCGTCGCCACCGATTACAGTTCCTGCATGAATAGTCACGTTTTTTCCAATGATGCAATCATGATAAATCTTAACCCCCGGATGCAGTAGGCTATTGTCACCAATCTTTACATTGTTCCCTATATATACTCCTGGAAAGATCTTTACGTTGTTACCAATCTCGCTCACCTCGCCTATGTAAGCAAATGCACCTATAAATACATTTTCGCCTTTTTTCGCGGTAGGAGAAATAAAGCACGGCTCCTCTACGCCCTGTAATTGTTGCGTTTTCAACTCCTGGTAATAATGAAGCAGACTTGCGAAAGCTGAATAAGGATCGGGCACACGGATAAGCGTAGAAGCAACAGGTTGTTTTAATTCAAGTTTATCGGAAATGATAACTACTGACGCATTAGTAATATACAGATATTCCTCGTATTTAGGATTTGCCAGAAATGCAAGCTGACCCTGCTGAGCTTCCTCGATCCGTCCAAAACTATTTGCTAAGCTTTCAGGGTTGCCTTCAATTTGCCCCTTTATTAAAACCGCTATTTGACTCGCAGTAAACATCATTTCTAAAAGTTTAGCAAAAGCATTTGGCTTCGGCGTAAGTGAATTTGTATTAATTGAGCAACTTCAAGGGGCAAATGCTATTCGTAGTAGCAAATGTAAAATTTTTTCACAGTGCTACTCAGTGTATTATGAATAAGAGCGTTGTCGACTTGTGAAATATCTTTGATTATTCCGTCTTTAAATAAAATATTGATTCGCTCATCACTTGTCTTATACATTGTATTTACCGCTTCACCTGTAAATACAAAATAACCAGCCTCTTCGTTCGTAAGACTTAACCTTTGACAAGCTTGTTTAAGTTTTTGTTGCACTAAATCTTTGATAAAAGGCTCGGCCTGAAGTTTAATCTTTAACAACTTTCTATCTAAAATTCCCTGGCATAGTACGCTTAGCACTTGGTCGGGATGTTTGCTCCAGGTTTTAATGCCATGCATGAAATCCATGTCATCAAGAATAACAAAGTTTCGAATCGCCTCTTCATCCATTTTTCCATCAAATTCGAATAGGAAAAAATCAAGGGAAGTTCCTGTAAGAAGAGTTGAACTTTCTCTGGCCCCTAGGGCTCTAACCCTTTCGACTATTTTTATCAGCATTTTTTCTGCAACCAATACCGTTTTATGCAAGTACACCTGCCAATACATCAGACGGCGCGCAACTAAAAATTTTTCGATGCTATAAATTCCTTTTTCCTCAACCAGCAGTTCGCCATTCTTCACTGCCATCATTTTAATGATCCTGTCATATCCAATCACTCCTTCGCTTACTCCTGTGAAAAAACTGTCCCTTGTTAAGTAATCCATCCGGTCTACGTCTAATTGCCCGCTGACTAATTGGTGTAGAAATCGTTTTGGATATTTATCAGTAAAGATGTCAATAGCCATCTGAAGCTCTCCGCCAAACTCTTCATTTAGCAATCTCATTATGTGCAGACTTAAGGTTTCATGGTGAATTCCTTTAAGCAGAATATTTTCCAAAGCATGACTAAAGGGCCCGTGACCAATGTCGTGTAATAAAATAGCAGCTTTTGCAGCCACCTCCTCTTCACGCGTTATTTCAATCCCTTTACTGCTTAACTCTCCAAGGGCATTACACATTAAATGATAAGCCCCTAAAGAATGATGAAACCTTGTGTGAACAGCACCGGGGTAAACAAGATGGGCGAGAGCCATTTGATAAATCCGTCTGAGCCTTTGATAACAGGTGTGTGTAGTTATTTTATAAATGAGCGGATCTGTGATACTTATAAAACCGTAAACAGGATCATTAATAATTTTTCTCGTTGAAACAGGCATTGAAAAAGTTGTTGTTAAAATATTAGCACCTCCGGCAAATCTACTATTGGCTGTATTAAAAAGGGTATTTTTGAAATATTGCACACCAAACCAGTGTTTGAATTATGTCCGCAGCAAAAATTTTATGGGTCGATGATGAAATTGAAAGTTTACAAAGTCAGAAATTTTTTTTAGAGAATAAAGGTTACGAAGTGACTACGTTGACTAACGGGTTTGATGCAATTGAATATGTGAAGGAAAATGCAGTGGACGTAGTGTTAATGGATGAAAGCATGCCTGGCCTTACCGGCCTTCAAACACTTGCACAAATAAAAGCAGTCAATTCTCAAATACCAATCGTTTTAATCACGAAAAACGAAACTGAGAATTTGATGGATGATGCTATTGGTAACGAGATTAGCGATTACCTGATTAAGCCAGTAAACCCTAACCAGGTTTGGCTGAGCCTGAAGAAAATCATAGACAACCGACGCCTTGTTGCCGAAAAAACTACGACTGCTTACCAGCAGCAGTTCAGGGAATTGTTTATGTCGCTTAACAGCAACCCCGACTATAACGAATGGATGGATATCTATAAAAAGCTTGTGTACTGGGAACTTGAAATGGAAAAGAGCGATAGCCCTGAAATGCAGGAAATCCTCCAAAGCCAGAAACAGGAAGCCAACACAGAGTTTTTTAAATTTATCAGCAGGAACTACGCTTCATGGCTTGATCCAAAAAACAATGCTCCTATCCTGAGCCATAACCTGCTTCAGTTTAAAGTGCTGCCGCATGTAGAAAAAGGAACTCCTACCTTTTTTCTTTTGATCGACAATCTTCGCTTTGACCAGTGGAAGGCTATACAACCCTTATTCGCCGAAAACTTCCGGATACTTGAAGAAGAAACCTTTTACAGCATTTTACCTACGGCCACTCAATACTCGCGCAACGCCATTTTTGGAGGATTACTACCAATAGACATCGAGAAACAGTTTCCGGTCGAGTGGAAAAATGACGACGAAGAGGGTGGAAAAAATCTTTTCGAGGAAACATTCTTCAAAGGCCAGTTAAAAAGATTACGAAAAGATAATATCAAGTACAGCTATACCAAAGTTGTAAACAATAATGAAGGACTACAACTGGTAAACAACATCCACAACCTGATGGGTAATGATTTAAACATCATTATTTACAACTTTGTCGACATGCTTAGTCACGCACGCACAGAGATGGAAGTACTGAAAGAACTTGCCGGTGATGAGATTAGTTACCGCAGTATTACCAAGAGCTGGTTCGAACATTCATCACTCAACCAGGCGCTTAAAAAAATCGCTGACAAAAAGGTAAACCTCATCGTTGCTACCGACCATGGAACGGTTAAGGTTAAAACTCCCTACAAGGTTATTGGCGATAAGCAAACTACCACCAACCTCCGCTATAAACACGGCCGCAACTTAAACTACGAGCCCAAAGATGTGTTGGCCTTTAAAGATCCACGCCAAGCGGGACTACCTGTTCCTAATGTAAACTCGTCCTTTATTTTCGCTAAGGAAGACGGTTTCCTTTGCTACCCAAACAACTATAATCACTTTGTCAATTATTACCGAAACACCTTTCAACACGGCGGGGTAAGTATGGAGGAAATGATTGTACCCGTGATTAAGATGGTAAGCAAAGTGTCCTAGTCTAATGATCTTTTTTTGTAGTCAACTATAGAAACTCTAATGATCAGTTGTTGCGTCGCACCCTGCAACTTTTAGTTCTCTTATCGTCCATCCCAGCTTTGAAACATTTTTGTGGATAATTGACAGAACAAGAAAATGTCGCCAGAATTACTTTTGTATTATTAAAAGAGCGCCGGTGAACGGCAGAAGTGTATGAAATACAACCAGGCAACTTTAAATAAAATTGAAAAAATACTCGACGAAGCTGAATACGTAGTTCGCTACGAAAGAGGAACATTTCAAAGCGGCTATTGCATTTTGGAAGCTAAGAAGGTTGTGGTGCTCAATAAGTTCCTAAGCGTTGAAGGACGAATCAATACACTGGTAGATCTAATTCCCCAGCTAAATGTCAACCTTGATTTACTTACCCACGAGTCGCAAAAGCTGTACGACGAATTGAAAAAGAAATCGGTCGCTTTGGCCCTTGAGGCCAGCGAGAAAACTGAAGCCGAGAAGAAAGACACAGAAGCAAAAGCAGCCGTTATGCCAGAAGAAACACAAACTCCTGAAGAAGTTTAAGTCCCGCTTCTGT
Source organism: Segetibacter aerophilus (assembly GCF_007991655.1). Classification (GTDB taxonomy): domain Bacteria; phylum Bacteroidota; class Bacteroidia; order Chitinophagales; family Chitinophagaceae; genus Segetibacter; species Segetibacter aerophilus. The sequence goes on along the minus strand of NZ_BJYT01000012.1, from coordinate 40,801 downwards.
CGCTTTAAAAGTTTCCGTACAAGAGTGTGACACAACGATGCTTGGTGAAGTGCTGAAGTTGGTTTAAAAGAAATTACCCCGTTTTTTCAAAAAGGCTAATATTCAAGTATCCTCTTTTTGCGACTTGTCTCGCACATAAGATTGTTCAATTTCCTGTAGGTTTGTAATGTGGCCTATCCTTCTCTGACAATAACTTTTTTAGGTACCGGTACCAGTAGCGGAGTTCCGATGATCGCTTGCGGTTGCGAGGTCTGCACTTCTGACGATGTAAAAGATACCAGGCTTCGTAGCAGTATTATGGTGCAGTCGTCTACCACAACAATCATCATAGACGCAACACCCGACTTTAGGTATCAAATGCTTCGGGAAAAAGTGAAGAAGATCGACGGCCTCTTAATAACACATCCGCACAAAGATCATGTTGCCGGTATAGACGATACCCGCGCCTTTCAATTCTTTAATAAAAGGGCGACAGACGTTTTTGCAAACAAGATGACGCTTGAAGGGGTAAAGAAGGAAATTCCCTATGCGTTTCAGCAGTTGGCTTACCCGGGAGTGCCTAAGGTAAACTTGCACGAAATAACATTGGAGCCGTTCATTATAGGCGATATTCCCATTATTCCTATTCTTGTCTGGCACCACAAAATGCCCGTCTACGGCTTCCGCTTTGGCAAGTTCACTTATATCACTGACGCGAATGCGATTGACGAACAGGAGCAGACAAAAATCAAAGGAAGCGAAATAGTTGTTTTAAATGCTTTAAGAAACGAAACCCATATTTCCCATTTTTCGCTGAAAGAAGCGATTGCTCTTGTACAACAGCTGAATATTCCCACCGCATATTTTACGCATATTAGTCACCAGCTTGGCCTAGATAAAGAGGTCAATAGCAAGTTACCTAAAGGAATGTTCTTAGCATTTGACACATTGCAATTATTTGTCTGATTTAAGTTGTATTATTATTTCTTAATACTCAATCAGATGAGATTGCGTTCACAGATTGTCAAGGATTACTTCACCTTTTCGAAAAAAGAACGCCGTGGCATTTTCGTCCTTCTTTTTCTTTCTGTACTTGTATTTCTTATTGGGCGGTTTCTGCCGGTAAAGAAAATGAACGTTAGCAAAGATGCCTTTCAGAAAGAACTCGCGCAACTGAAGATTTCAATTGATACCTCTCATAGTTCTTACGCTTATCAAAATAATGACGATGCTGAAAATTACCGTCCAAAACATTACGACAATTACAGTAAGCCAACAGGAGAATTATTTCTATTTGATCCAAATACATTGGATGAAAATGGATGGAAACGATTGGGAGTGAGAGACAAAACTGTCAACACCATTCGAAATTTTATTTCAAAAGGATACCGTTTTCGCCAACCCGATGACATTCGAAAAATTTATGGACTTAGATCACAGGAAGCAGACCAGCTGATTCCCTTCGTGCGAATTCTGGAAAAGGAAGGAATCAGTAAAAAAATCGTTCAAACTAGGGCCTACTCCGCCATCAATCATGAACGGGACGAAAACACTAGAACAAGAATAATTGATATCAACCTTGCAGACACGTCAGCATTTATTTCTTTGCCCGGTATTGGGACTAAGCTTGCTACCCGTATCATCAACTTCCGGCAAAAGCTAGGCGGCTTCAGCTCAGTTAATCAACTTGGAGAAACTTATGGAATTGCTGACAGCACCTTTCAGCAAATAAAAGGCAGGCTTCAATGTAACAATCCTGATGTTAAGAAGTTAAATATTAATACCGCTGATGCCCACGAGTTGAGGACTCATCCGTATATAAGATGGAATATTGCAAATGCCATCGTTAACTACAGGAACCAGCATGGCGCGTACAAGTCGGTCGACGAGCTTCATAAGATTGAAATCATCGACGAAAACACGTATACCAAGATGGCTCCTTACATCGCGCTCTAATAACTCCCACCATTCCTTTTTGTACGATTTGTTATTCTTTCGTTATGCAATCTTTCGGCACGTGTTTCACGTATTTTTGTTCATTATCAAATGATTGCTACTTATGAATTTTGAGGTTTCTGAATTAACGCAACAGGTTATACAAACAGCAAGAGATTTTGCCTTGCAACACATCAAGCCACACGTAATGGAATGGGACGAAACCCAGGAGTTCCCTGTTGGAATTTTCAAGAAATTAGGTGAATTGGGGTTAATGGGAGTTTTAGTACCTGAAGAGTATGGCGGGGCAGGACTATCTTATTACGAATACATAGAAATTATTCAAGAAATATCCAAAGTATGCGGCTCTATTGGTCTCAGCGTCGCAGCTCACAACTCTCTTTGTACCGGTCACATTATGCTTTTTGGAAATGAAGAGCAGAAGAGAAAATACTTACCATTATTAGCAAGCGGAGAATTTTTAGGAGCATGGGGATTGACAGAACCGAACACCGGTAGTGATGCTGGAAACATGAAGACTACTGCCACCCGTGAAGGAGATGATTGGATTTTAAATGGTACTAAAAATTGGATCACTCATGGAATCTCAGGGAACGTAGCAGTCGTTATAGCACGTACAGGTGAGGCAAGAACAAGTGGCAATTGCACTGCGTTTGTTGTTGAAAGAGGCACACCAGGTTTTACAGGAGGTAAGAAGGAGAACAAGCTTGGAATGAGAGCGAGCGAAACAGCTGAAATGATTTTTGATAACTGCCGTATTAGCGACTCTCAAAGATTGGGTGAGGTTGGAGATGGCTTTAGGCAAGCTCTAAAAGTATTGGATGGTGGAAGGATTTCGATTGCAGCACTGAGCCTTGGAATTGCAAAGGGAGCTTTTGAGGCAGCTTTGCAATATTCAAAAGAACGACAGCAGTTTGATAAGCCGATATCGAGCTTCCAGGGTATAAGTTTTAAATTAGCAGATATGGCTACTGAAATTGCTGCGGCAGAATTATTAACGCAGCAAGCGTGTGATTTAAAAATGCGAGGCGAGCCTATGACAAAAGAATCTGCAATGGCAAAATATTACGCCAGTGAAGTTGCAGTGAAAGTTTCTACAGAGGCAGTGCAAATTTTTGGTGGGTATGGATATACAAAAGATTTTCCGGTTGAAAAGTTTTACCGCGACTCCAAGCTTTGTACCATCGGCGAGGGAACCAGTGAAATTCAAAAGTTAGTAATCGCAAGGGAAGTACTGAAATAGTATAGTTTTGGAGGATATTTAAAAAGGGGCACGTTCTTATTGAATTTGCCCCTTTTTTGTTTTTAGAAAAAACGTGTTTTATTGGCCAAAACCTCCAAACCCACCAAAACCAGAACCACCAGAATTTGAGCCCCCACCTGTAAACATCTGGTCTACTGCACCACCTAGCATTGGAAATTTTTCTTTTACAAAATCAGCAATTGTCTCCACTGCTTTTTGCGCTTGTTCGGGAGTTAGTCCTGCTTGCTGAGTTAAACGTTCTACTATCTCGTTCATAAATTAATTTTTAGTTTGCTATTGAATGAAAGGATGAAGTATAAAAAGCATTCCAACTCGGAAGCCCTGAACCTAAGCTGATCATTACAATAAGTTGAAGTATTTTACTCAAAGGCGGAAGGTGAATTTGAGAGCATAAAAAAAGCTTCGCAAAAAATGCGAAGCTCTCTAAATATAGTTTCAGACTAAGCGACTTTTAGCATACTCATCTTGCTCTTTCCAAATTGTCTTTCTGCATACTCAAGCGTCACATGAAGCGCTTTCTGTCCAGAACTTGGCAGCTCATACATTGCTTCGGTTAAGATGCTTTCGCAGATACTTCTTAATCCACGAGCGCCGAGCTTGTACTCCATTGCCTTTGTTACCATGAAATCGTATACATCATTGTCAATAGTAAGCGCAATATTCTCAATCTCAAATAAACGATTATACTGCTTGATAATACTGTTTTTTGGTTCGGTTAAGATTGCTCTTAAAGTTTCCGCATCCAAAGGATTTAAGTAAGTAACAACTGGCAGACGGCCTAACAGCTCCGGAATTAATCCGAAAGATTTAAGGTCCTGGGCATTTATAAACTGAAGTAAATTTTTTCGCTGGTAATCCTGCAGCTGCTTATTTACGTTAAAGCCGATTGCATTTGTGTTTACGCGACGGGCAATTACCTTATCAATTCCATCAAACGCTCCACCGCATATGAACAGAATATTTTGTGTGTTTACTTTGATCATTTTTTGCTCAGGATGCTTACGGCCTCCTTGCGGTGGTACAAGCACTTCGGTTCCTTCAAGCATTTTTAATAATCCTTGTTGTACACCTTCACCGCTTACGTCGCGGGTAATCGAAGGGTTATCGCCTTTACGGGCAATCTTATCAATTTCGTCAATATATACTATTCCTCGTTCTGCCGAATTCACATCGTAGTTGCAGTTTTGCAACAAGCGGGTTAACATGCTCTCTACATCCTCTCCTACGTATCCTGCTTCAGTAAACACAGTTGCGTCCACGATAGCAAAAGGAACATTTAATAAGCGCGCAATGGTTTTTGCCAGTAAAGTTTTACCTGTACCTGTCTCGCCAACCATTATAATATTGCTCTTATCAATCTCTATATCAGACTCTGTCTGGCGATATTGCAAGCGCTTATAGTGATTATAAACCGCTACCGCCAAAACCTTTTTAGCATCATCCTGCCCGATTATGTACTCGTCCATAAACTTCTTTATCTCCATTGGCTTACGAACGGTAAGCTTGAAAGAAGCTGGCTGAGATTCTGTTTTTAATTGCAGTTCCTGTGAAATTATCTCCTGGGCATGTTCTACACAATTTTCGCAAATGTGTCCATCCTGGCCGGCGATAAGGATCTTAACCTCGTCGCGACTTCTTCCACAGAAAGAACAATGTAAATGACTTTGTTTGGGCATAAAATAAAAATTATCCTTTTCACAGGGATATATATATAAAAGCGGGGTAAAGAGGTGTGTTTCTACTTTTCCTGTGATAGAACTGCAAATTTACAAAAAACCGCTACTAAATAAGCCTTAATATGATGCCTATTATAGTAGCGGGAGCATTTTAACAAAAACCTACAGTTTCTCTAATATCTTATCTACAATTCCGTAATCCACTGCCTCTGTTGCGTTCATCCAGTAATCACGATCGAAGTCTTTCATGATTTGCTCAAATGTCTTACCGCAATTATCAGCAAGTATCCTTGCACCCAACTCTTTCGTTTTTTGTGTCTGCACAGCTTGTATCTCAAGATCTGCACTTGTTCCCTGGTAATAACCTCCCAAACTGGGTTGGTGTATCATTACCTCACCATGAGGATAAATAAAACGCTTTCCCTTTTCTCCTACACTTAACAATATTGATCCCATGCTGGCTGCAAGACCCATGCAAATGGTGCTTACAGGAGAACTAATTAACCTAATAGTGTCGTAAATAACCATGCCGCTGGTTACTACACCACCCGGGCTATTAATGTAAAATTTGATTTCTTCACCAGGCTTATCGCTATCCAGCAGCAAGAGTTTACTTACCACATCCCTGGCGCTTTTATCGTCAACAACTCCCCATAGATAAACGCTTCTTTTTTCAAAGAATTGTTTCTCCATCTTTTTTGCTAAAAGTTTGCTTTCAGCCGAAGGTTGCTCTTCTTTAGGCTTTTCTTCTTCGTCTTCCATCCTAAAAGGATTGGTTATATATTTTGAAGTAATCATCTTAATAATTGTGTGTTTTAAATTGGAATTGCTTTAAAAAGCAGAAATTAAAAGCGTGCTTCTTTTTACTTTTGAATTTTTCCTTTTTTACTTTTTAGTCTTTGTTTTGCTTCCGTGGATTAATAAGGAGCACTTCGTCTACAAGACCATATGCTTTTGCTTCTTCAGCACTCATCCAATAGTCTCTGTCGCTATCTTTTGCTACTTCTTCCGGTGACTTACCTGCATGGAAAGCGATGATTTCGTATAATTCTTTTTTGATTTTTTTGATCTCGTTTACAGTTATCAAAATATCACTTGCCTGACCACCTATTCCACCACTTGGTTGGTGCATCATTACACGACTATGCTTGAGAGCAGTACGCTTGCCTTTAACACCAGCACACATTAAAACGGCTCCCATACTAGCAGCCATACCGGTACAAATGGTAGATACATCAGGACCGATAAATTGCATAGTGTCGTAGATACCAAGACCGGCATATACACTTCCTCCAGGGCTGTTTATATACATCTGGATATCGCGAGCGCGATCGGTGCTTTCAAGAAACAGTAGCTGGGCGGTAACGATGTTTGCTACGTAGTCATTAATTCCTTCACCAAGAAAAATTATCCTATCCATCATTAAACGGCTAAAAACGTCCATACTAGCAACGTTCATAGGCCTTTCTTCGATGATATATGGAGTAAGATTTGTTACCTGGTGTTGTTGAAAATTATGCAGTGTTGCACTGCTTATACCATGATCTTTCACAGCATATTTTTCAAACTCTTTTCCAAAATTCATTTATAATAATTTATTGTAGTGAATATAAAGATTGTTACTTAATTGATTAGGCTTTCATTCAAATACTATGCAAAAGAAGAAATACGACAAAATAGCACTTGTGAAACTATTCTTGTTTTAATATTCTCCATCTTATACTGGTCTGTATGCAAAAAAATAAGGCCAGACCCAAGCCTGACCTTATTTTTAATATTTGTGCTGCATTAATGACTGTGATTGTGCTGCATAGCAGTTAATTCATCAGGAGTTACGACGTCTTCAATCACGTTGACCTGCTCCTCCAAAGCACCAAATAACTTGGTTGTTTGCAACTGGTAATACGTGTTTTCAATGAACTTTTTATCCTTTAGCATACTGTCGGCATAACCGTCTAACCACGGTGCGTCCTCCATACTTTGACCGCCCATGTAACCAAGAATTTGTTGTTTTGCAAACTCCTTAATTTCCGCAGGGTCTACGTTTATCTCGTATTGATTAGTGAGCTGCGTGGTGATTAAAGTCCACTTTAAAGAGTTGGCAAAAGTAGGATATTCCTTTTCTGCCTCTTCGGCAGTTTTACGCTCTTCCTGTCCCTCCTGCATCCATCGCTTTAGAAAGTCTTCAGGAAAATCAATTGGGGTATGATCAATTAAGTGATGATAAATCTGGTCGTGCAACTGGTTACGGCTTTGGGCATCCCATGTAGCTTGAATGCCTTCTTTTACCGCCTTACGAAAATCGTCTTCGTTGGCTATATTCCTTCCAGGGAAAGCTTGTGAGAAAAACTCCTCATTCATTTCAGGCTTCTCGATCAGCCCAACTTTAGTGATCGTCATTTTAAAATACTTGTCTGCTGCACCTTCCTCGTTTACAGCAATCCCAAGGTCGCTGATAATCCACTCTCTTTCTTTTTCCTCAAACGCCGAGTTTAATTGCAAGACAAGCGTGTCATCCTTTTTCTTACCCATTAACTGCGGGCGGAAGCTTTCAGAGAAATATTTAACTATAACAGAGTTGCCTTTGTTTATGCCACCTTCAATTTCATTCCCTTCAGCATCGCTTTCTGCAAACGTTACGTTTAGTACGTTTTCTTCGGTAGTTACTTCTTCAGGATCTGTCATTTTTCCATGCCTGACTTTTAAACGCTCTACCTCTTCATCTATCATGGCATCGGTTACATTAACACGATGACGGGTAACAGTAATGCCTTTAATGTCGATATCGATAGCAGGCTTTAAACCTATTTCAAATGCAAATGCATAATCGGCAGGATTGTTCATATCCAACTGCCTTGCATCAGTCTCAAGTGGTAATGGCTGAGCAAAAATGTCGAGCTTCTCTTCCTGCATGTATTTGTTCAATTCTTTCTCCACTGTGCGAAGTACTTCTTCAGTAAACACACCACTTCCATGCATTTTCTTAATCATCCCTGCAGGAACCATCCCTTTACGAAAGCCTGGAATGTTAGCTGTCTTAGCATATTTTTTCAGCGATTGCTCAAACGCCGGCATATAATCGTTTTTAGAAAGCGTAACAGTTAACTTGTCTGTCAGCTTGCCAATATTCTCTCTTGAAACAGTAGCCATACTATTTAATTTATTATAGAATTTTTAAAAAGATCTTCTGCAAACAACGAAAGCTTGCTGAAATTTTAGGGCTGCGAAGGTAAGTTTTAGCGTGGAAAAAAATACCTATTAAAACTTTTAATACTTCAAAGCAATCTCCCGCTTCAAAAGATTAAGATTTTTTTGTCGAAAAGCTGTATTATGCCGTTTTCTCATTGTTCGAAGAACGGAAGCTCGAGGATCTTGAGAGGAAAGTATAAGAAACAAAAAACCCGGCCAGTAAAGCCAGGTTCTTAGTGCGGATGATAGGGGTCGAACCTACATGCCTTGCGGCGCTAGATCCTAAGTCTAGTGCGTCTGCCAATTTCGCCACATCCGCGAGGTTGCAAAAGTAGGGGATTTCATAAAAACAAAAGACACGATTTAATAAAAAATTTTAAAACCTTCCTTTCTGTTATGGCATGTTGTGTCGTAGGTTTTGCGCTTCCGGCTGGACTTACTGTACAAGAGTGCGACGCAACAAATGTTTAATAGTAGCAATGCCAAAGGGCTCTAAAAAAACTTCATACCTCTAACAATTCTCTTTCTTCGACTATATGTTTAAAGACATTTATCTTTAAAAATTATTAAAAGTAAAAACTCTTTAAGTAAGAAACGAACTGCATGCAAACAGACTTTTTAGTAATAGGTAGCGGAATAGCAGGACTAACATACGCGCTAAAAGTTGCGGAAGCAAAGCCGGACAAACGGGTAACCGTAATAACAAAAGCGCATTCAGACGAGACAAACACGAAGTATGCACAAGGCGGTATAGCGGGCGTTTGGGATGACGAAAATGACAGTTATCAAAAACACATTGAGGATACGCTTATTGCCGGTGATGGGTTGTGTAATGAAAAAATTGTAGAGATTGTTGTTAAGGAAGGTCCGGAAAGAATACGTGAGATTATTGAATGGGGCGCTCAGTTCGACAAAGATCCCGACGGCGATTATACGCTAGGAAAAGAAGGCGGTCACAGTGTAAACAGGATCTTGCACCACAAGGATGTGACAGGCAGAGAAATGGAACGCGCGCTCTTATTAAAAATACAAAGCCTTCCTAATATCACGCTAATTACGCACTGCTTTGTAATTGACCTGATCACGCAGCATCATCTTGGCTACCTTGTTACAAAGTCAACTTTAGACATTCAGTGTTACGGTGTGTATGTTTTGAACCTTGAAAGCAACGAGATAGAAAAGATCATTTCAAAAGTTACAGTGCTGGCTACTGGTGGAAATGGACAAGCCTATCGAACTACTACCAACCCTATCATTGCCACCGGCGATGGGGTTGCGATGGTGTATCGCGCAAAGGGCCGGATTGAAAATATGGAGTTCATCCAGTTTCACCCAACTGCTTTGTTTCAACCTGGCGTGTCGCCCTCTTTCTTAATAACTGAAGCTGTGCGGGGAGACGGGGGCATTTTACGAAATAAGTTTGGGGAAGCGTTTATGGAGCGATACGACGAACGCAAAGACCTTGCTCCACGCGACATTGTTGCCCGAGCCATTGACAGCGAAATGAAAAAGAATGGTACCGAGCATGTATACCTTGATTGCCGGCATATGGTTGTTGAAAAGTTCATCCATCATTTTCCCAATATTTACGAGAAATGCCTGAGCATTGGTATTGATGTTACTAAAGACATGATACCTGTAGCTCCTGCTGCGCATTATAGTTGCGGCGGCATTAAGACAGATGAGTTTGCCAAGACTTCCATCAGAAATTTATATGCTTGCGGCGAGTGTGCAAGTACCGGCTTACATGGCGCAAATCGCCTTGCAAGCAATAGCCTTCTTGAAGCAATGGTTTTTGGACATAGAGCGTACGTTCACTCTATCGCAAGATTGGAAGAACTGGAAGCTTTACATCCGCAAAGTGCTGCACAAGCGGACGCCATGATTCCAGACTGGAACGCCGAGGGTACAAGGGAACCGAAAGAGATGATCCTGATTACCCAGAGTTTAAAAGAACTGCAGCAAATTATGAGCGATTATGTTGGTATCGTCAGAACCAATGTGCGCCTGACAAGAGCCCTAAAAAGGTTGGATTTGTTGTATGAAGAAACAGAGGATTTGTACCGGTCTACCAAGGTGTCTCCGCAGCTATGTGAACTTCGAAATCTCATTAGCGTCGGCTATCTTATTGTAAAAGGTGCTGCATTTAGGAAGGAAAGTCGCGGGTTACATTTTAATACAGACTATCCTGAGAAGAGTGTGCTGAAGGAGAATATCATTTTGTAAAAATTGTTTTGCAAACTAAAACCGGCGCAAATGATTGTATTTATAAATGACCGTTTTATCGATGAAAAGGAAGCTTCTATTGGTATAAGCGATCTTTCAGTTCAAAGGGGTTTTGGCATCTTTGATTTTTTTCGAACGTATCGTTATGTCCCTCTTTTTTTGGATGATTATCTTGATCGGTTTTTCAATTCCGCCACCTTACTAAGTCTGCAGCCAAGACACACGCGAGAAGAGTTGAAAACAATTATTTATGAAATGATTGATCGCAACCAGATTGAAACTTCAGGTTTTAAATTGATCTTAACAGGAGGATATTCTCAGGATGGATTTGAGCCCGGCACTCCTAATTTCATTATGACCCAACAGCCGGTAGAAATTTCTTCTGAAGAAAAATTCGAGAAGGGCATCAGGATAATTCTACACGAATATTTGCGCGATGTACCTGAAGTAAAATCTATCAATTACCTCATGGCAATCTATCTTCAGAACAGGCTTGTTGAGCAGAAAGCAGATGATGTACTGTATCACCAAAACGGGGAGGTACTCGAGTTTCCCAGGTCTAACGTTTTTATAGTAACAAAAGAAGGGGCGGTTGTAACTCCGGGCAAAAATGTTTTGCACGGCATCACAAGAAAGAAGGTACTCCACATTGCAGGTAGAAATTATAAAGCTGAGGAAAGGACGGTAACTCTTGAGGATTTAAAGAATGCCTCTGAAGTTTTTTTGACCAGTTCAACTAAAAGACTTTTGCCGGTTTTAGAAATCGATGATGTTATTGTTGGTAATGGGAAGCCGGGAAAAATTACCCGTGAGCTTTATACAGCTTTCAAGCAATTGGAGGAAGAATATTACAAACACGAAAAGTTGCCTCTAAAAGATGCTTAGTACCAGCATCACCAACAGTAGTAGTTTAAAGGAAAAACGAACAAAAATTCCTATTTAGCTTAAGCATAGCTGTACTTATTCAGCAATTCTTCTTTCACTGTCATCTTGCTTTCGTCTTCGCTATAATAGCAGTTTAAAATAGAATCCATTGGCTCTTTGCCATTTGCGATCGAACCGACTTTTTTACGGTATGCGGGTTCGATTAAAAATGAGAGCGGCTGCTGCAGGCTGTTAAAATACTCAAAGGCCCTCGCCACTTTTTCATCCCACTCTTTGTAGTAATGCAGCAAATCATCGGGCATCACATGTGTGCGCGAAGTGTTGGGTTCAGGAAGACATTCAAAAGGCTCAAGACAATTTAAGTAACCATAGTCATCCGTCAATTCTTCTCCCGGGTAAATATCTCTTACTGCCAACTCAAAGTTGTAAGCAGTTGTAATGCAATTCGAATTAAAGCTATGGTTTACGAACCTTGAATGATCCCAGCAAAGGATTAGATCGCCCTTATTATCCCGATACGTATACTTATGCAAAATGTCTTTGTAGACTTCGTCCATCCCACTAACTCGCTGGGGAGTAAATACCTGGTCAAGTTGATCGAAGGCCCATGTAATTGTTCCTTTTGGAATAAGCTTCGTTGCCACTACCCCATAACCTATTTCGGGGCTGATAAATTTAAGCTTCGTATGAGGATGGATCATATTAACAAACTATATAATTTTAATGCCAATGCAAAGCGACGCTCCTATTATCAATTATTATTGTGGCAAAGAATCAGCAGAAGAATTGTAGGCATAGTTCCTTCAGTAAAAAAAGTGCATTTTCTAAAATTTTCATAGTATTACTACCACGTTTATTTTTACTATCATTTCTATTTATAATTAAGGTTACGAGGAGGAGATTATGGAGTACCTGGAGTTTATTGATCGCGAACATTTTGAATACAAGTACCACAGAACGTGGGCAACTGGTGCATTGTCGTCTTACATAGATTTTTGTTGGGAAACTAATTTTGACCACCTTCTTTCTGAACACCCTGATGGTTTCGCAGATGTTCTTTTTCCAAACATTGGGTATACATATATCATCAACCTGGGTACTCCTTTCGTCATGCAACTCGAGAAGAGTTCTCTCGAGGTAAAAAACGACGGTTTTATTCCGCGTCATCATTATATCACCTGCCATCATTCTGCCGGCAACAGGCTTTTTGGAATCAAGTTTAAGGTTTGTCCAATTGTCTTTGAAAAAGATGTAGACTTCTCCGAGTACACTGATTTTGTCTATCCCCTCGCTTATTTAATTGACCGAAATATCATAAACAAAGTAAAGAACGCCGGCTCATTCTCTGACAGAGTCGGGCTCATCTTTCAGCATTATGAAGAGCTTGTAAATAAGCACACGGGTTCGTTAAATTATGTAAGCACCGTGACAGAGATATTGGTCAATAGCCTGCAGAAAAAAGAATTTGATAGCCCGGTTGAAAAGCTCGCTGAAAAGTATAAAATCAGCAATCGAACACTGCAACGATACTTCCGGGCAACTACCAGTTTTAGCAGCAAGCAGGCACTTCAAACGATGCGGATAAGAGAGGCAGTCATCAGCCTTACTGCTTCGCCGTCTACCTTCCAGTATTTTCAATTTGGGTATTATGACTACAGTCATTTTGCAAAGCATCTGCAACAGTTTGTGGGAGACAAATATTTCAAGACTTTCCAGGAATTGTATAAGCATGGAAAAGTGGAGTAGGAGACTTTTTTGACCAGGCTTTAAGAACATTATTCGTACCTCGTTGCGTCGCACACTTCAACGACATCAATACTAGATCCACTGCAAACCTAGCCTCATAGGTTTTCAATCTGCTTTCGAATCACTTGCCGGTCCGTCTTTGTTTTAGCCAGCGAATAAGCTTGTTCGAAATGTGCTTTCGCTTTCTGCTTATCAACGCTTTTATAAAGTTCTCCCAGCAAGGCGAAATAGAAAAGATTACCTGTTAAGTTTAACTTCTCTGCTTCTGTAATAGCTTCTGTAATTCCGTTGGCTTTTGAGAGAGCATACGTTCTGTTGAGGGCGGCAATGGGCGAATACTGCAATTGCAGCAGACGGTTATAGAGTTGTAAAATATTCTCCCACTTTTCTTTTGTGTCAGTCTTAATGGTATGCCAGTAAGCAATGCCAGCTTCCAGGTGGTATTTAGAAAGTTTATCTCCACGTGAGGCTTCTTTAAAAAAGCAAACACCCTTTTGCACCAGTTCCTGGTTCCACAATGTTTCGTCCTGGTCCTGGTACAAAATAATCTCGCCACTTTCATCCTTTCTTGCATCAAAACGCGAAGCATGAAAACACATCAGGGCAAGTAAAGCGTTCACCTTGGGTTGATTGGTTTGCTCATTTTCGGTAAGAAGATGAGTTATGCGCATGGCTTCGAAACATAAGTCTTTACGCAACACCTTGTCCTCGCTTTCAGAATAATAGCCTTCGCTAAAGAGCAAGTATAAAGTGAGCAGAACCACATCTAATCTTTTATCGATTTCGGCTCGCCGCGGAAACTCAATCTTTACTTTTTCCTGCCGCAGTTTTTCTTTGGCTCTAAAGAGTCTTTTGTTGACCGTTTCCTTATTAGTTAAAAAAGCGTCAGCAATTTCATCAATACCAAAGCCGCATAGAATACGAAGGGCAAGCCCGATTTGAGCCTCAGTTGGTATTGATGGATGACAAAGCGCAAACAACATTTGTAACTGGCTGTCCGTAATATTCTTTTCTGATAAATCTATCTCGATTTCCTCGAAACCTTGCGATGATAATTTTAGGTCGGTTGTGATTTTGCTTGTAAAAATGCTGTCACGGTTTAAATGATTTTTGGCCTTATTCTTTGCAACGTAATAAAGCCATGCGGTCGGGTTTTCAGGCAAGCCTTTGTAACTCCATGTTTCTACTGCCAGCAAAAAGGTTTCGCTGGCTAAGTCTTCTGCAACTTCAATGTGATCTATACCAAACAGCTTGCATAGAACAGCTGTTATTTTTCTGTATTCTGTTCTAAACAGGTGTGGTATTAATTCGTTTTGCTCCATAATTAAAAGGGCCTTTGCATTGCTGCAAAGGCTCTTCATAGTCTTTAGTGAACACCATCGCTTTTAGCGATTTTTCTTACTTCAACGCTATTTCCTTCGCCTTGTAGTACGGGGCTTCCCTTTGCAAATTCAACTGCCTCTTCAACTGACTCTGCCCTCACGATGACAAATCCGCCAATGGTTTCCTTTATGTCTCCAAATGGTCCGTTCGTTACGATTTTGTTGTAACGTACTACCTTGCTGTCCTCAAAAGGTAAACCTGTGCCGCTTACAAATTTGTCTTGCGCAGCTATGCCTCCTATCCAGTCCATCGTTTGTTTCATCCACGCTTGCATTTGTTCTGGTGAAGCTACTTTTTGACCGTCTTCGTGTCTAAAAATTAATGCGAACTCATCCATGATGTTGAAATTTAATAGTTATGAAAATTAATTATAAATCCATAACAAACGGGTTAAAGGGAATTGGACAAAATGGTCGAAAAATTTTTTCTGCAGGTTTTATTCTTCGGCATTTTTAAAATGCTGCCCTAAATAAATTAAAGTACAAGAGAGTGACACAACGATGTTGAGAAAAGTACAAATGCGCGTTACAAAAACAATAAACTTCAGCATGCCAAGGAGGAAATACAAGAAAGCCGGGTGAATAATCTCACCCGGCTTTGAAGCTTTTCTACACCTTTTTTTGCAACTGCTTAATTCCCTCCTGCCCGCCGCCTTTCTTCCTCAGAGGCTGTCGTTCTTCTTCGTGATGCAGCTACTTTATTGTTTCCAAAGCGATAGGTAAATGAAAGATTAGCTACCCTTGTTTCGCGGTATGCGTGCCAGTTTTCTATATAGTTGTTATAAGTGATTGTGGCTCTCGGAAGGTTGGTCCAAAAAATATCTGTTACGTTGAAGCGAACAGTTCCTTTGTTTTGAAGAATGCTTTTTTGTACCCCCGCCGATAAACCCCACTGAGGTTCTAATACCATATAACCGCTACGGCTTCTGCTGGAGTAATTAAAGTTCAGCTCGCTCGCCCATCCCTTTTTAAACGTAAAGGAATTATTAGTGCTGATGCGCGCAGTGGGAGACCCGTTGTTTAAAGGAGTATTGGCAAGATTTCCTTTATAGTTAATATAATAAAGATCTGCGTTGTTCATTATGTTCCACCAATTATTGACCTTAATTGGAGCCGCGATTGTTAAGCCAAAATAGTCTGATGAAGTAAGGTTAACAGGTATTTGCAAGGTGACATTTGTGTCGTTGATAGGCACATTAGGAAACACACTTTTAAAGGGTATAATGGCAGTTGACTGAATGTGCTTTGTATGGCTATAACCCAACGTAAAGTTCAACTGCTTTAAAGTATAACTGAGTTCATACGACCATGTAAACTGCGGCAGCAAGCCCGGGGCGCCGGTACTATAAGTGCTGATATCTATTAAGAATAGAAAGGGATTAAGTTGGTTATAACCAGGTCTGTCAATACGCCGACTTACTGATACGCCTAGTGTTTGATCAGGCTTAAGTTTATAGTTGATAAAGGCGCTGGGGAATAATTGAAAGTAACTGGAGTCCCACGATACATTTCCTTTTACCTGTTTTGTTTTAATGTTTGTCTGCTCACCTCGCAGGCCGAATTGTAGACTAAATTTCTTAAACTGCTGGCTGAAATTGATATAAGCAGCATTGTTGCTTTCATCATAATTAAAGTGGTTGGTCTTAGTAGTGTCGTTAACGGGGCGGCCGGAACTCACGTCAAAAAATTTCGCATCGTTGCCCGATGAAACAACGCTTGTCTTAATGCCTGCTTCTATTCGTCCATCTTTTTTCAAGGGGTTTACATAATCGGCTTTTGCTGTTTTAATAGTCAGCTTTCCGTCCTGGTCGCCATTTAAAATATAGGTGGGTTTTTGACTAGTACCATTTAGAAAATAATACCTGGTGAGTGTACTCGAAATGGATCTGTTATTGAAAACCCCATAGTCCGCGTCGGCAGTCAATTCCCTGCCAGTCTTATCAAATGTATGCTTGATGTTTGCGTTAATTACTGAGTTATTAAACTTGTCATGGCTGCTAATATCCGTATTAAAAGTCGAGGCAGCCTGCTTTACATTGTTCATCACAACAGCGCTATTATGGTTAGTTCTGCCAATGTCATTAAAGCTTGAATTGACTACAAACCCAAGGATTGTTTTTTTGCCTGCAAAGAAATCTGCTCCAAACCTTGCAGTGTTATTGTTGGATGGAGCAGTCATGTAATTATCTTTTTCGTCTCCTCCATCGTAGTTGCTGTTTGAGAAAAAGTTCCTTTCGAGCAGTAAATGGTTTAAACCTTTTCGATAGCTATAATTATAATTGCCAAAGATGTTTACAACCTTATTGCGGTAGTTAAACGTAGTGCCGGCATTTGCCTTAGGATAAACTCCTTGTCCATACCCAGCGTTGAAAGTCCCATTCAATCCAAGTCGTTGATCTTTTTTCATCCGGATGTCGATAATTCCCGAGTTTCCTGCCGCATCGTATTTTGATGAAGGGTTGGTGATAAGATCGATTCTTTCGATTGCATTGCTCGGCAAACCTTTTAAATAACTGGCTAAACTAGCGCCTGTCATAGGGGTGATGCGACCATCAATCATAATCACCACACCAGCCCTGCCTCTTAAACTTATATTGTCGTTTTGATCTACTGAAACACCCGGAGATCTTTCTAATACTTCCATGGCGGTACTACCGGCATTTACAATACTGTTTTCTACGTTGACAACAATCCGGTCTGTTAACTTTTGGATGAAGGGTTTACGAGTAACAACAGTCACTTCTTTTAACGCCGCTTCCGTTTTCATAGTTAGGCTCGCCGGGGGAATAGTCACCCGCTCGGTGCCGACTTCAAATGGTTCAGAGAAATAGGTGGAATAATTGACTGATGTTACTCGAACAAGGAATTTTCCCGGACTGACCTTTTCAAATTCTGCCAGGCCGGTGTTATCAGTAATGGCAGTTTTTACAATAGCAGAATCTTTGACTCGTAATAATTCTGCGGTAGCCCCTTCTAAAGGAGCTTTCCCCTCGCCTAGTACTGTAATAGAAACGTTGGTTTTAGTAGTTTGAGAAAATGCTGAAAAAGTTAAAAAAATCAAGAAACAAAAGAGTAATTGTTTTAGCATAACAAGTGTTTTGTCAAAACTCAAAAGATTTAACAGCATCAGAAAGCACATAAGTACGAATGATTACGTATTTACATAAGCGAATAAAACTTGGGATAAGCCGAAAAGCTGCTGTCGCTTTTTTACGTGATATTGTCAATTGAAAAATTGTGAGATAAAGAAGTTCGGATTAGCCAGAGTCAGCCAGGATGAATAAAACAAAAGCGCGGATTAATAACTTTACTCTTTACAACTGATATTATAGCCTTTTGTATATCAATTGGTTAAAACATTAATAGGCCCGTTTCTTGTAGAAATGTTTCCCCATGACCTGGTTGCGCCTTAATGACATTTCTGATTAACGCTGTTGCAACAGTTAAAGTAGACGGCAAAGGATTTGACTTTGTTGTTACAGTTTTTACGGTTCGTCACTTGAATTTTTTGTATAAATATGTTTATTTAGAAAAATAGAACGCTTCTAAATCAACTTGTAAGAAGATTAGATGGCGTGATGACAAACGGAGGAAAGAACAAAGAGAAAAATATTACGTTTTAAAACAAGTTTGGTTAATGAAAAAGGCTAGTGCGATTTTAATTTTTTTGTTTCTGGGTTTATGTGGTTATAGCCAGGAAGACACGCTGCAGGCAAAACTTATATTGATTGGAGACGCTGGTGACTTTAAAGGTGGAAGACATCCGGTGATAGATGCTGTGCGACAAACACAGAAGCTGGATAAGAAAACGACGGTTCTTTATTTAGGCGATAACCTCTACACGACCGGTTTACCTGACGAGCAGTATTCATCTTACGACATAAGAAGAAGCGTTTTGGATACGCAGATCGCTATTGCGAGCGGCACCGATGCAAAAGTGTTTTTTATTCCCGGCAACCATGATTGGGATAAAGGTGGTAGAGGAGGCTGGGAGGCAATCGTGAGACAGCAGCAGTACATAGATTCTAAAGGAGGTAAAAATGTGAAGTTCTACCCCGAAGATGGGTGTGGCGGACCGGTAGAAGTTTCTCTCAGCGACGATGTTACCCTTGTTATGTTCGACAGCCAATGGTGGATACATCCATACGACAAGCCGGGTGTTGAATCAGATTGTCCTTACAAAACTCCTTTCGAAATATTGAACCAGTTGGAAGACATTCTTTCAAAAAATTCAAAGAAGCTGGTTGTACTTGCCTGCCATCATACCTTTAGAAGTTATGGTATTCATGGGGGCTATTTTACTCTCAAGCAGCACGTTTTTCCTTTCACTGACGCGTCGCCTAATATGTATATTCCACTGCCGGTTATTGGGTCTATCTACCCGATTGCCCGTGGTGTTTTCGGTGTTCCTGAGGATTTATCTCACCCTGCATATGCCAATATGATTCGTGATGTAGAAAAAGTAGTTAAGGGACATCCAAATGTAATTTTTACAGCAGGTCACGAACATAGCCTTCAATTGATTAAAGACAGCACTTACAACTATATTGTTAGCGGTAGTGGAACAAAACACACCCGCGTTTCCCCTAATAAAAAGGCGCAATTCATATCTGACCTAAACGGTTACGCTGTGCTTGATATTTCAAAAAACAAAAACGTAGACGTTTCTTTTTATACCGTTAGTGACTCTATTAAGAAGGCTTATAACAGCCATCTCCTAAACTTTTCTAAACTACCTCAAGAGGATACAAAAAAAGACGAACCTGTGGTAGCTGTTCCTTACGCAGCTGACAGTATAACGGTGGCTGCAAATCCAACATATGCTGCGGTTTCAGGTACCAAAAGACTTTTTAATGGAAGTAATTACCGTGATGTTTGGGCACAGCCGGTTAAGATGAAAGTGTTTAGAGTACATGAAGAAATGGGTGGATTTAAGATCGGAGAAATGGGTGGAGGACACCAGACAAAATCTTTGCGTCTCACCGACACGAGCGGAAAGGAATGGACCCTAAGAACTATAAATAAAGACATTACTAAAATACTTCCGGGAAACATCCAGGGAACGCTTGCACAAGATTATTTGCAGGATTTCATTTCCTCAGCTCATCCATACTCACCGGTAATTATTCCTCCCCTAGCAAAAGCGGTTAATGTAACAGTTGCTACCCCGAGAATTTTCTATATTCCAAACGATCCTGCGCTAGGTTCTTATCGCCCCTTTTTCGCCAACACAATTTGCCTGTTGGAAGAAAGACAACCAATAGCGAAGGGAGAAGACACCAAGAGCGAGCAGAAAGTAGTAAATAAATTGTTAGATGACAATGATAACCATGTCGACCAGGAAGCCTTTCTACGTGCGCGCCTGTTAGACTTTCTAGTAGCCGACTGGGACCGGCACTTTGACCAATGGCGCTTTTTAGAAAAAGACACCGGAAAAGGTAAATTGTACTACCCTATCCCTCGCGATAGGGACCAGGCCTTTTCTTACTCGGATGGTGTGCTCGTAAAGCTTGCCTCTGAAAATTTAATCCCTTTCCTTAAAGGATTTAGAAGACACATTCCAGGCATTCAATGGCTTGCTTATTGGGCAAAAGATCTCGATCGCAACTTTCTTAATTCCCTCGATAGTGCGACTTGGTCAAGAGCTTTGGCCAATTTTAAGACTAATTTGCCCGATAACGTAATAGACAATGCTGTTAAAAAACTTCCTCCTGAGGTATATGCATTAGATGGAGCGCTTATAAGCGAAAAGTTGAAAAGTCGCCGCGACTACTTGCCAAAAAAAGGAATGAAGTACTACAGATTTTTATCTAAGCAGGTAAATGTGGTTGGCAGTAACAAAAACGAATACTTTAAGGTAGAGTCAGCGGGTGAAAACTTACAGGTAAGAGTGTATAAAAAAACAAAAGAGACAGATTCTGCCGCTCTTGTTTTTAGCCGCGTTTTTGAACCCGGTATAACCAAAGAGATTCACATGTACGGGTTGAACGGAGATGATATTTTCGATATTGACGAGAATGCGAGCTCAAAAATTAAAATGAGGATCATTGGAGGCAGAGGCAATGATACCTTCAACATTAAGGGAGATATTAAGAATTACCTCTATGATCTTTCAACTGAGAAAAACGTCATCCAAAATAAAAACAGGACTAGATTAAGGTTCGAAAACAGCCCTGAAGCAAATAAATACAGTACTACAGGTTTCAACTATAACAAGAATTATTTCCCTAATCTGAACGTTAGCTTCAACGGGGAAGATGGCTTCATGGCAGGTATTGGCTTTGCCAGAAGAACTTTCGGATTTAGGAAAGAGCCTTATTCCACATTTCAAAAATTCAACACATTATATGCCTTTGGTAGTGGTGCCTACAAATTCAATTACCAAGGCGAGTTCAACCAGGTCATTGGAAAAAATGATATTGTGATTAATGGTGAAATGGCCAAGCCAACGCTTAATAATTTTTTCGGCATCGGTAACAATACCAAAGTTGCAAACAATAAGGAACCTTTGTTTTACCGTGTTCGCTATAACTACGTAAATGGTGAGGTATTGCTACGCAGGAGGTTGGGCGACGTTTTAAAAATATACGCCGGCCCGCGCATTTTTAATTATTGGAATCATCTTGAGGACAATAGCAACAAGATCTTGAATGCGCCGTCACTTGTCGGACTTGACTCTATAAACGTGTACAAGACTAAGACTTATGTCGGCGGTAAATTCGGAATACTATTAAACAATGTAAACAGTGAGTTCATGCCTACCAGGGGAATTTATTGGAATACAGAAGTGAATGCTTTAGGTGGCATTAACAAGAACAGCAAGCCTCTTACTACTTTAACTTCAGATATGACTCTCTATTCCAGCCTGACTGATCCGGCTAGGGTAGTTAGTATTTTAAAACTTGGAGGCGGACATATCTTTAGTAAAAATTATGAATACTTCCAGGCACTGAACCTGGGGCAAAATAATTTTTTAAGAGGATTTAGAAAGAACCGGTTTGCCGGAACATCCCTCGCCTATGGAAGTCTATCGCTGCTTGTAAAGTTGTTTGATACTAAATCGTACATCCTTCCCGGTTCTGTAGGCGTCATTGGATTTGATGATATTGGACGCGTTTGGGCAGGAAACCAAAGCAGCAAGAAATGGCATAACTCTGTGGGAGGAGGACTTTACTATTCTCCATTTAATATGGTATTGATTTCAGCAGCAATGGGCTTTTCCGAGGAAGAAACACTTTTTAACCTTTCGATTGGTACAAAATTTAACCTGACTTTTTAACCATATTTCATGGATTATAACTCAATATATAAAAAGGTAGAGGCACACGTAACGAATCTGTTTGAACGAATGGCAAACCCTAAATTGGTTTACCATAATTTACAACACACACTTAAAGTAGTAGCAAGAACCAAGGAAATTGCAGGCCATTATCACCTTATTGAAAATGATATGCTTGCGCTGGTTGTTGCTGCATGGTTTCACGACACCGGCTATTTATTTGACGAAATTGCATTACATGAAGAGAAGAGTGTTCAGCTGATGAACGAATTCGCCTCGTCCGTAATTGCTGATACTGATATTCTTAAAAACATTGAAGAGCTAATATTGTCGACAAAGCCAAGTGCAAAGCCGGTTAACTTACTACAGCAAATATTGGTGGATGCAGACTGCTATCATTTTGGAACAAAAGAGCTTGAGGCTACCAACAAACAAGTGTTTGATGAGTTCGTCTCAAGAAACGGCCACATGAGCAAAAGGGATTGGGATAAGCAAACGGTTAAAATGCTTGAAAACCATCACTACTATACTTCTTACAGTAAAGAACTACTTAACGATAGAAAAAAGAAAAATATCAAAAAGCTAAAGAAAAACATCGAAGAGCAACCCGAGGAAGCTCCCGCACCAGCAACTGACAAAGAATCTATTAAAGCCGCTAACAACCTTACAACAAAAGGTATTCAGACGATGCTACGGCTTACTTCTGAGAATCATATGAGGTTAAGTGATATGGCAGATGGCAAGGCAAATATCCTGATATCAGTAAATGCAATTATTATCTCCGTTATTTTATCTGTACTCATGCGACGCTTGCAGGAGGATGCTTATTTGACCGTTCCCACCATTATATTTTTATCGTCCTCTGTTTGTACCATTGTGGTAGCTATCCTGGCAACGAGACCTAAGGTAAGCGTTGGCAGGTTTAGTGAAGAGGATATTGATACTAAGAAAACGAACCTTCTTTTCTTCGGCAATTTTTATAAGTGCACACAGGAAGAATATGAAAAAGCGATGTCGAAAATGATGGTTGACTCTGAATATTTGTACGGCTCCCTCATCAAAGATATTTACCAGTTAGGTGTTGTTCTTGCCCGAAAATACCGGCTCATCCGTTGGGCTTATAATATTTTTATGTTCGGAATAATACTTTCGGTGATTGCTTTCGCGTTTGCTGTTATTGTAAGTAATAGTGCTAGTGGATCAATAACGGGTCCCCAGGGATCTCCATTATAGTTTTAGCAATACAGATCCTATTCTTCTATTCGGTATTATAATTTAATTACACAGGGTCAGATGTTACTAACTTTCCGCAATAACACGTAAAAGTGCAGAAAAGGTTCTTTCTGCTAAGAGCTGCAAATGAAAATATGAAATCGCCGCTACGAAAATTATTCACTTTCAGCTTTGTAAGCAGGTATAGGTTCTCGCTTATATTGTACATCTCTATTTTCTGGACGCTTATAGACTTTATCATTGTGCTCACGCGGCCTGAGCCAGCCTACTATAGCCTTGCTTCTGCCATTGTACTACGAAGTGTGTTGATTTTTTTAATGAGCCTGGCAATTGGTTACCTCCTCATTTTTAAGCTTAGGAGATTATTTAGAAATCGTTCGCTGGCCGTAAGTTTTGTTTTTAGAAGCGGGATTTTATTCATCGGGGCATTCATTGTTAACTACATTATTCATGCGGCTAACATAGTTTTCATTCTCAACTTAAGTGTTGGCCAGGCTTTAGCTCGATACGGGGAAGATGCTTTTCAGCCGTTGTGGTTAACGCAGAAGATCATTTATTGGATGGTTCTTTTTGTATTAACCCAATTGATTATTGAGGTGAATGAGAAGTATGCTCCCGGCGTTTTTATGGATATCCTTCTTGGAAAATATATTGAGCCAAAAATAGAAAGGCGCATCGTAATGTTTTTAGACTTGAAGGACTCTACTCCGATTGCTGAGAAACTTGGGCACCAGCACTACTTTAAATTTATTCGGGAGTTTATTTACCAAATCTCAAATGCCCTGATAGAACATGGTGGCAGCATTTATCAATACGTAGGGGATGAGGTAGTAGTGTCGTGGCTCTTCGAAAAAAAGAATACACGAAAATGCATGGACGCTTTAATAGAGGCAAGAAAAAACCTACAAAAAAGAGGTGAACATTTTCGTCGTCATTATGGTCTAATCCCGGAGTTCAGGGTAGGGATACATGTGGGTGATGTGACCGTGGGAGAAATAGGTGTGATAAAAAAGGACATCGCCATGAGTGGTGATACGATGAACACTACCGCACGGATACGAAGTGCGTGCAGCGAGCTGAACCAGAAATTTATTGTGTCTGTCGACTTCAAGGAGAATGTCGATTTAAAAGAATGGCAAACAGAGAGCTTAGGCATCGTTGAATTAAAAGGAAAGAACAACGGCATTGAGTTGTTTTCCTTAAAAATCTAAATAAGCAATCTTTCCTTGCCCCGCTTTAACAAAAGCTGCTAGTGTGTGCAACAGTATAAGTGAGTGACACAACGATGTCGATGAGCGAGCCGAAGTTATGCAACATTAATAATCTAACTCAAGCTTCAAACGATCTTTCAACTCTTTAATCATCGGATACTGTTCGATAACGCGTTGGTACTTTTCGCGTGTTGTCAACGTTGCTTCTGAGATTACAATTTCTTTTGGCTGTTCATTAATGTGTATAGTAAAGCCAATATTGCGGTTATGAAAACAGCTTTTCAAGTACTCAAGCAAAGGCAATTTTTCCTGCTCGATAAATTTTTGTTCAAGACTGGCGGAAACGGTCACAGAAAAATGCTGCTCATTTACAACTTGCAACGCTGCATTATTAAAGACAGTTACTACCGAATGTTTTAGTTGCTGTTTTAGTTTTTCGGTAAAACACTTCCAATGTTCTTTCAGGTTTTCTTCGGTTACCGGAACAGCTTCCTTTATATCCTCGCTTGTTTTATTTGAAATATGCTTATCGCGTAAACTTTGAAGAAGTGACTTTTTGCCTGTTAAAGCTTCTTTTGGTTTCGGTGGCGCTGCTACTGTAGCGGTAGCACCAAGCGTTTCATTTGCAGTAGCAGGAATATCAGCAATAGCACCCACTTTTACAGCAGCTTTTTGAACTTCAGTTACCGACGCAAGCACCGGTTGTTTTGGATCAATAAATAATTTCGCTCCTGTTGGAGGAGTACTAGTGCCAGGTGCAGATTTAATTTGCAGGGATTGTAACTGCTCGAATTTAACAGCTACAGGACCGCTAACCCGCTTTTTTTTTACGAGCGTAGAAGTCTGGTTGTCGAAAGACAGTTCTATCGCCTGCTGCAAAAAAGTAAGCTTGATCATCGTCATCTCCACGTGCAGCCGTTTGTTCCGGGCCATCTTATAATTAATCTCGGCTTCGTTTAAAATATTAAGAGCACTTACCAGGTAAGCAGGGCTAACCTTTTTTGCTGTCTCTATATATTTCGGTTGAAGCCCTTCAACCACATCAAGCAAAGAAGCAGCTCTCGGATTTTGACAAACCAATACATTCCGGATAAATTCAGCATAACCGTTCAGAACGAGATCTCCTTCAAAACCCTTGCGGTTTATTTCGTCGTACAGCAGCATCGATCCTGCCATGTCCTGGTTGATCTGGGTATCAAGCAGCTTAAAATAATAATCGTGGTCGAGGATATTCAGGTGCTCAAGCGTATTCTGATAGGTAACATCGCCATTCGTAAAACTTACGATCTTATCGAGTATACTCAGAGAGTCTCTCATACAACCCTCACTCTTCTGAGCGATCAATTGCAACGCTGCCTTTTCTGAATGGATATCTTCTTTTCCTGCAATTTCCTGTAAGTGCTCAACCGTATCGTTGTTAGTAATACGTTTGAAATCGAAGATCTGGCAGCGACTTAAAATGGTAGGAAGTATCTTATGCTTTTCCGTGGTAGCTAAAATAAAAATGGCATAAGAAGGTGGTTCTTCCAAAGTTTTCAAAAATGCATTAAAAGCACTCGTACTAAGCATGTGCACCTCATCCACAATGTAGATCTTGTATTTACCAGCTTGCGGGGCAAATCGCACCTGCTCGACAAGAGCCC
Organism: Segetibacter aerophilus; assembly: GCF_007991655.1. Taxonomy (GTDB): domain Bacteria; phylum Bacteroidota; class Bacteroidia; order Chitinophagales; family Chitinophagaceae; genus Segetibacter; species Segetibacter aerophilus. The sequence goes on along the minus strand of NZ_BJYT01000012.1, from coordinate 15,132 downwards.
GTATATCTTCTACCGAATTGTTGCTGGCAGCATCAAGCTCATGAATGTTCAGAGAAGTTCCTTCGTTGAATGACACGCAGCTATGACAAACATTACAAGCTTCACCATCTGGCTGAATATTCTCGCAGTTAATCGTTTTAGCCAAAATACGGGCACAAGTGGTCTTACCTACCCCACGGGGACCGCAAAACAAAAAGGCGTGAGCGAGTTGATGATTGCGGATAGCATTCTTTAAAGTAGTAGTGATATGGCTTTGACCAACAACAGTATTAAAATTCTGAGGCCTGTATTTTCTGGCTGAAACAATAAATTTTTCCATAATATTTCTCTCGCTCAAGAACGGGTTGAGGTGCAAATTAGCAAACTTTGGTAAAGGATAAAATGCTCATTGTTCACACACGAGCCTATGTTTTGTTATTAATTTTTTGGTTGCCAGCGGCAGAAATACTACTTAACTTTTGTTGCGTCGCACACTTGTGCCACAGAAAGCACCGATGCGGCATTAACCGATTATTAATACTGAAAATTCTGCTTGAAAATAGTAGGCTAGCGTTACCCTGGTAGAGCTTACCAACGATGCTTGCAACAAATTACTGTAATTTTGTATCATGGAAATTCGTGAGATCATACTCGTTGACAACGATATTTTAGGTGGACAACCTGTGTTTAAAGGCACGCGGGTTCCTGTCGAAAGTTTCTTCGACCACCTTGAAGCCGGTGTACCTTTAGAAGAGTTTCTAGATGACTTCCCAACAGTTTCGAGGGAACAAGCAGTTGCTTTGTTAGAGATTGCAAACAAGCTTTTAACCTCGAAAAATATCGAGGCTTTATATGCGACTGTTGCTTGACGAAAACCTACCGAAACGCCTTAAACTGGATTTTCCAGAGCACGAGATTTATACAGTTCGCGACCAACAATGGAATGGCATTAAAAATGGTGAATTACTCAAGCTTCTAATCGCTAATTCTTTTGATGCCCTACTTACCTATGACAAAAATCTGCAGCATCAACAAAACTTTTCAAAACATACAGTAACCGTTTTTGTTCTGAGAGCGAGAATAAATCAGTACGCAGAATTGACAAAACTGACGCCGAAAGTAAAAGAGTATTTAAGTAAAGGGGTCATGACTCCTGGACCTGTCGTTGTAGCGGCAAAATAAATCGCGCAGCCAATAGCATTATTGCCAATGAAGAAGTTGGGCAATCTTCCAATCCCTTTTAATCCATCTAAACCTTGTTGACCATTAAGGTTTTTTGCTGTCATAATGGTCTTTACGCTGGTCATCTTCATCATCCATTTCGGGACCTTTAATAATTTTGCGCCAATCGATATCCCGGTTATAACGTTTCATCGCATTCGTTGGGTCAAATACTTCTTTCGAGGGCATGACTAAAGTGTAAGGCGTATAGTTAGGTTTACCAGTGAAAAAGTCCTGTAAGTTAGACGCAGTAGCATCGTACTGATTTACGTAAGGAACATTCAAAATATTATAGATCGTTTTTAGGATCGATCCAAAGTTCGCATGGGTATGCGATGTATAACCGCGCTTCACATAAGGACCGGCCATCATGAGAATACTTCTGTGCGCATCCAAATGATCTACCCCACCCTGCGGATCGTCTTCTGTGATAATAACAAGCATGTTTTTCCAGTAAGGCGTGCGCGAAAGAAAATGTAAAATTCGGCCGACTGCAAGATCGTTGTCAGCAACAAACGAGTGACGATAAGGATAGCCATCAGCAGGACGAGGGCTAGCTGTATGATCGTTGGGGACCTGCATGGTTATTAATTGCGGCATTTTATTTTTGCCTTTTAGCCACATCTTCGTAAAATTTCTTTCAAACTGTTCCATTCTGAACTGGTCTGGAATGTTGGTATTATAACCGGCATAATCATGACTAGTTCTGCTCCACAAAGCCTTTTGCATTGGGACCATTACAGAGTGAGCAGCACCCGTAGCTGTATCCATCCACTCCTCCCGCACGTGTGCTGTTTCATTGGCTTCACCAAAATTGTAAAAAGAAACTTTCTTTCTTTCCAATGCCTCCCACAAGCCACCACGTTCTGCATAGTCTTCCGGATCCATACTTCCCGTTGATCCGGGAAATCTTCTGCCTGAAGCTTTCGAAAATATTTTTGCCCTTTTGTCCACGCTTGAATTTGTTTCAACCCACTCATTTGGTATCACGCCCATCATCCAATGATGACCGTGAATTGACGCGTCACTATCGCAATAAAAATTATCAGCGAAAGCAAACTCTTTAGCGACTTTTAAATGATTGGGGGAAACATCCATGTTTTTTAAATCTCCACTTGTATCGCTAATGTTTACGTGCACTCCAAAACGAGCCAAAGTAGAGTCGCCCCTGCCGGTTGTTAGCTGCCCCATAATTTCATCGTAAGTCCTGTTTTCTTTGGTAATGTAAACGATGTGTTTAATTGGGCTCGTTCTTAAGCCGGGCAATAAAGGAACAGGGTTTTTCACATCGTCTTTTACCTGCACTTGCACAAATGTATTTTCAACCGACTGTTTTGTATAGGCCTTTAACTGGCTAACGTTAGGTACAGGTATTTTGTGAAATGTTGCTAGTTGTATATCGCCGATATAAGTTCCTTGTATGGGCTCAACAAAGTCTTTACCTCCGTTTGGACCGGCGCCATATCCGCGACAAGTAATTACATACAAATCCTTATCATCCTTACTTAATTGAACCCGCGTTGGTCCCCATCCCGTAGGTATTAACCCTGTTGTCACTCTCTTTTCAACATCAATAACAGCAACCGCGTTAAAGCCCAACAATGCTACATACAACGTTTTTTCATCTTTGCTTAAACATACTCCAAAAGGCAATAACCCCCGGTAGTGATCAATCAGCGGATTTACTTTAATGGGAATATGGCCAACAATTTTGTGGTTACGATAATCGATTACAGAAATGTTATCGTTTGTCGCGTTGCTTACATAGGCATACCTGCTTCCAACAGCTATTGAATTTGGGCTTGCTCCTCCAACCACTTCTGCACCCTCAACCATTTGACCTACCTGGTGGCCGGGTTTAAATCTGTCAATCACTTTGTTTGTTGCCAAATTGATCGTATAAACACTCATAGCTTCAGGGGCTAGTGGGCTTCCTACACCGGGAACTTTTTTCCCTCTGTATTCATACCCTTCGATTGCTTCCTTACTATTATCGGCATAAGGATGGAAAGGCAAGGCTAAACTGTTTTTGTTTTTAGGTGTTAGTCCCGTAAGTAAAGGATAATCATAGACACCCACATTGGCGACAAAAGCAGTTTTACGATCAGGGCTAATTGCTAGTCCAAAAGGTTGGCGACCGGTTTTTATAGAAGCCGTGATTTTCTTTGTTTCAATGTTAATTCGAACTAATCGAAAATTGCCCCGGTCAAGCACGAACAGTTCTTTACTTTCATCGTCTAACAAAAGATCAGATGTGAAGCTGTCATCATATTCGACGCCTGCTATGCTTCCATTCAGAGAAATCGAATCGACCCGCTGAAATTTTTCTACGTCATATACAAGCACAGCACCGTTGTCGCCGCCACTTAGATAAACTGTTTTAGAATCAGGTGCAAACGCAACGCCTAAAAAAGATCCATTCGAAAAAGGTGAAACAATTTTCTTATCATACGAAGGAACGCGGGTGTTGTTTAATGTGCTGTTGTTGATGATTGTAATAACTCCGTTGTGTAGCGTTACTGTTTTGGTTCCGTCAGGAGAAACGGCCATGCCGAAAGGGTCATGAGTTATTTGAATAGTTTGACCGGCAGGGGTAACATGCCTGCCACTCGGTAAAACAGTTTTTCCATTTTTATTAATATTTGTAAACGCATCCTTACCCGGCACTGTCAAAACCCTAAGCAGCTTTTGAGCGGGCGCTTCTAACGTAAGCGCAATTAAGAAGAGTAGAAATAAATATTTAGAAGCAGTTATCATAAGTTTTACAAAAAAAGTGATTAATAGAATAAGTAGTAATTCCCCCCAAAACTTTTAAGCACAAATACAGGGCAAACAAAAGGTAAAACTGAAGTGGCAGATTTTGTCTTTTCCGCTTTAAGTGCTATTTTTCGTTAGCTATAAATTGAAACAATTCGAAAGAAAGTAGCCATGTAATTGACCGGAATATTGGAAAGAAAACTTGCTGCAAAAGAAACTAAATATTCCTGCTACAAACCTTTTCGACCCATGTTTAGAATAATGGCATAAATGTTTCTGTTAGCAAGAAGCCGAATAAAGATATTAGATCAAAATTTAATGATAGATTAGATCGTTAGTGATAGAAGAATAATTACCATGAGTAAACACAAATTCATTCCAAGAGATATTAGCTGGTTAAGTTTTAACGCCAGGGTATTACAGGAAGCAAATGATCCCTCTGTTCCTTTAAAAGCCCGGATACGTTTTCTTGGCATTTTTTCAAATAACCTCGACGAGTTTTTTAGAGTGCGGGTAGCTACTCTAAAACGGATGACTCAAATTGGAAAAAAAAATATGCATCTTGAAGAGGATCCGCAAAAGATTCTTGATGATATTCAGATGACCGTTTTGCAACAACAAAATGAGTTCAATAGGATTTGGGAAGACATACTCGTTGAACTCGAACACGAAAAAATATACCTCCTCAATGAAAAACAATTAAACGAGGAACAGAGCCAGTTTGTAAGAAAATATTTTGAAGAAGAAGTAAGAAGCAATGTAATACCGCTGTTGGTTGAAAGCATTCCGCAGTTTCCATATTTAAGAGAGAAGTCCATTTACCTCGCGGTAATCATGCGAAAAATAAGCAGTGCGTATGAGCAGAAATATGCATTGATAGAAATACCCACAAGAGCGCTGGGCCGTTTTGTTTTACTACCTTCAGAAAACGGGGAGCAAAACATCATCTTGCTTGAAGATGTGATTCGCTTTAACCTGCCGTCCATATTTTCTTATTTTGGGTTCGACCATTTCGAGTCGCATATTTTTAAAGTTACCAAAGACGCCGAAATTGATATTGATAGCGACATCTCAACTTCGCTTATTCAAAAAATAGAAAAAGGCATTAAAAATCGTCGAAAGGGAAAAACAGTTCGATTTGTTTATGACAAAGAAATGGATGCCGGTTTGCTGGAATACCTGATCAGGAAATTAAACCTTTCAAGAAAAGACAATATTATCCCCGGAGGGCGTATTCATAATTTCAGGCATTTCATGGATTTTCCCGATGTATTCAATGCGAAAAGCAATCGTCGAAGTTCGATTATGCATCCTGATCTTTCTCACTCGCTGCGTGTTACTGACGTAATACTCGAGAAAGATGTGCTACTTAATTTTCCATATCATTCTTTCAATTCTGTCATTGATCTGTTGCGTGAAGCAGCGATCGATCCGCATGTAACTGTTATAAAAATTACTCTATACCGCCTTGCCAGAAATTCTAAAATCATCAACGCCCTGATCAATGCTGTACGCAACGGTAAAGAAGTTGTGGTAATGCTTGAACTAAGAGCCCGTTTCGATGAAGAAGCAAATCTTACCTGGAAAGAAAGACTGGAAGAAGAAGGTGTAAAAGTGCTGATCGGGGTCGACAATATGAAGGTGCATGCAAAGATCTGCATGATCAGGAAGCGGGTAGCGGACCAGGTTATTCAATACGGGTTTGTAAGTACAGGGAACTTAAACGAATCAACGGCGAAGGTCTACGGCGACCATTGCTTGCTTACAAGCAACCGGAACGTTATGGCTGATATCAACCGGATTTTTAATTTTCTCGAAAATCCAAAAACAAGCTTAGAATCTTTAAAACTCTGCCAGACATTACTGGTCTGCCCGACAAGTATGCGGCATGAGTTGACGCAGTTAATCAATAAGGAAATTAAGAACGCCAAAGCGAAGAAAGACGCATGCATCACGCTAAAACTAAACTCACTAAGCGATGCTGACTTAATTGAAAAATTGTATGAAGCAGCGCAGGCAGGTGTCATTGTAAAGATGGTGGTAAGAGGAATTTTTTGTGCGGTTGTCGAAAATTCAAAATTCAAAAAACCAATTAGTGCTATCAGTATTGTTGATGAATATCTTGAGCATGCCCGCGTAATGATCTTTCACAATGATGGCAAAGAAAAAGTCTTTATCTCTTCCGCCGACTGGATGGTAAGAAACCTTGACCATCGCATAGAGGCTGCCATTCCTGTAACAAATAAAGAAATTATCAACGAGTTAAAAGACATCATCTCCATCCAATTACAAGACAACGTAAAAGCAAGATGGCTCGATCGTGAACTATCTAATACTTATGTCGAGAGAGATGAACACCATAAGGTAAGGTCGCAAATTGAAATCTTTAATTACCTGCAGCAAAAGACCCTGCGCATTGAAGACACAATACCAGAGCCGCACGCCGCAACGACGCTCATTTAAAAGGCTGTGTAAACTATAAGTTCATAATAGACATCATAAAAAAGCTATCGCATTAAACGATAGCTTTTTTATGATCCTGCATATAAGAGAATTAGTATTTCGTCCATCCCTTCCACCAGCTATCGGCCGGACCGCAAGCACCTTTATAATTTACGGGCGCTAATCCTGCAAGCTTCGAATTTGTGTACACTGCACCCGTTACAGCGACAGAATTTGCTGTGGGATTAAAATCAGGCGAAGCGTAATTAAAAGGGGCTGTTAAACCTGCTTCCTCATTGTTAGTTAAGATGGTGTTTGAATAGGCAGCGGTATTAAACCAGCTTGCAATAGAGGCCGTAGTAGCTCCTGTTGCGGCAGTTGAGCTTGCAGCGTATACCAGCGGTTGAGCGCAACCCGCAATAATATTATTTTGCATAAGCAGCAAAGGTGTCGCCGAGGTAATATTCAAATCTGTAGGCACACCTTTAGAGGCGTCGATGATTAAACCCTGCGGCCATCCTGCAATGATTGAATTGAAAATAGAAATGGAAGAATTTCTGCGAATCTGGGCACCTGCTAGAAACAAACTATTACCTCTTGAAGACGAAGTAGCTTTTGGGCCGAGTACTGTCATGTTGCTAAATACTGCCGATGTCTGCGGGAATAACACGCTTCCATTTGCGTCATTATCGCTTTCGAAAGCTTCGCTTTTTGAGATGTCTGCAATAGCCGAGTCTCTTAAAGCAATGCCGAACTGAACTTTACCTGCAAAGCCGTTGTCAGTATCAAAATCATCATCTAACGTACGGAAAGAAATGAGGTGTTTACAGTTAACGGTTCCACCAAACCATTCAAAAGAATCATCATTAGCATAAGAAACCTGCACGTAGTCGATCACGGTCTGGTTACCGACTCCACCTAAGGTTAGTCCGTTAATTTCTTTATCAGGCAAGAATGCATAACCTGCATATTCAATTCTTACATACCTTAAAATACCACTGTTATCCGCCGGATTTTGCTGTTGTGTAGCAGGCGTGCCATACAGACCGAGACCGTCACTATTATTGATACCTCCTTCAATCTCGCCTACACCTTGCACGCCATTAAACGATGCGTTTGTCGGAGCGTTTCCAAGTACTACCAAACCCGCCCAGTCTCCGCGTTGTGGTGTGGCTGCTTCCGATGTAAACACGATTGGTTTATCAGCAGTACCGTCTGCAATTACTTTTGAGCTTCTTGTTATAATCAGTCCGCCGTTTTTGCCGGTTTCACCCACTATTTTAGTACCTGGTTCAATAGTTAAGATTGCCCCATTTGTTACATATACAAGTCCACGAAGCTTGTAGGTGTACGCTGCTTTCAATGTTCTGTTTGCTGAAATTCTACCTTCAAGAACAACATTTTCGTTGCCGTTGGTGGTGGTAGGATCAGTGATAACGGTCGTTGGTCCGTCTACCTCTATTTTACGGCAACCGCTTATTGCAACGCCCGCTGCTATAAAAAGGATGAACAACTTTTTCATGTGTTTATTTTTACTTTAAGTGTTTTATGAAGTGTTTTTTGAATGCGGCAATAGAACAGAATTGAACTTTGATTGCGTCGCACTCTTGTACTGTTGTAACCGCTTTCGACTACTTACATGTTTTGCTTCTACCGTGTATTATAGGCAAATGAAAAGCTAACATTTGTACCGAATTTTCTTCTGATGGCTAAAGCATCCTGACCTTTATCGTATGTGCTGTTTTGGTTAAGGTCGACGTAATAGTTGGTCGCCTGGTTTAAGATATCAGAAGCGTTCAGCTTTAGTTCGCCTTTATTTTTCATGATTTTCTTAGCTATCTGAAAGTCAATTAAAGGACGTGAAGCTTCCCAAATTGGCGGAGTGTTGTCGCCGCCGACATATAAAATTCTATCACCAATTTGATTATAAAGAAGTGTAGTGTTCAATCCCAATTTCTCAATGTCATATTGCAGTGAAGCATTGAACACATAGGGACTTTGTCCTTGCATTGGCCGCTTAATTTGTGCAGCCTGGCTTTCTACCCTATTGTATATGTAAGAAAGATTGGTTTGAAAAGTAAAGTTGCGCAGTGCTTCAGTAAAGTCTAATTTCTTTCTCAATTCCAATTCTGCACCGAAACCTTTTGCTTTATCAGCATTCAGGAAGTTATAAGAACTACCTCCGCCGGCAACAGCATTAAAATAAGATTCAATAGGATTTTTAAAATACTTATAAAACACACCTACCGTGAAAAGTTCCCCTGCTCTTGGATATAGTTCATATCTCAAATCTGCGTTGGTCACTTTTGTGCGAACCAGGTTTCTATATCCTGCTACCGTTGCGCCTAGTTCGAAATCGTAAAACTGAAAATCACTCAGTTCCCTAAACTCAGGACGGATGACAGTCTGTGAACCGGACAAACGAATATTGGCGCTATTGGTTACTTTATAAGTCAGGTTAAACCCTGGAAGAAGATCAGTTGTACGTGTGTGTAAATGTCTTGGATCACTTTGCTTTAGGCTACCAATTACCTGGTCATAATCTTCGACCCTCACACCCCACGTAGCTCTTAGTTTATCCGAGAATTGGTTATCAAACTGCAGGAAGCCGGCATTAAGAATTGTATTGGCAACATACCTGAACCTGTCGCCTGCAAGTTCATTAAACGCGAACTTATTATCTTCCCCGTTTCCGAAATTCTCTGCGTTAAAGATCGTTTCTGCGGGAAGGGTTTGCAGAGCCGGGTTCTCGCCAGCCGGAATGTAAATGGCAAATGGTCTTGAGTCAAACAGCCTGTCTTTTACCTGGAAGAAATAACCAGCCTTTACTGTCTGGTTCAAATCAAACATTTTAAAAGATGTAGCCACATCAGCGCCGGTATTATAAATATAGTCGTTCAAAAAACCATAATATCTGCTTCCCGATTTCTGCGAAGTTTTGGAAGTTGCAATCAATGCAACATAAGGGGTGTTGGTAACTTCCGGGTTCTGGTTGTATTGCAAACGGCGCTGGTCAGGAATGTATTGATCGAGAATATTGAAGCTGCCGTACCAGTGCAATTTCGATTGCAAGGTTGTAAAATTATGATCGCCCGATAACTGGGTATTAAAAAATGTATTTGATTTAAGGGCTAACTCTGTCGCCCTAATATTCTCGCCCAAAGAGGAATTAAACTCGAAGTCTTTACCTGTTCTGTGAGTTACATAATCTGTCGAGTTTATATTGGCGAGGTTCTTAAATGAGATCTTATGATTAGCTCCCAATTGCAGGGTAACATTTCCTAAAGCTCCCCACAAAACATCCTGGCTATACTTATTATTATTGTAGTCAAAATTTACACTGGCAACATTGTTCTGAAAAGAGTAGAGTGTATTTTGAAACTCGGTTCTCCTGTTTTGTTGATTATACGTAATTGCAAATATTGCCCCTAATTTGTTGTTAGTAGACAGCCTCTTATTCAGCCCGCCACTCAGTTGAAAAGACTTGTTTAGAACAGGGATAATATTTGTAGAATTCTTGTTAGCGGACCAAATATTTTCGAATTCTCTTCCAAAAGCATTTTGCTGTGCTTTGGTAGAACCCAGGTCACTGAATCGAGATTTAGTTGGAAGGCCTGTTGGCAAACCTCTTGCGCCATCATCAATTCCGAGCCAATCGAGTTTTCCTCCACGATAAGTATAAAAGTCTTTACCTATTGTTTGCGTATTGAAACCTGTACCTATTTGAACATTTAGAAAATTGGTTGAAGGAACATCTTTAGTATTAACCTGTACCAAACCCCCGGCCCACTCGCCGCTTAGTTCGGGGATAAACGACTTATTGATAATCATATTATCAATCATTGCTGCAGGAAAAATATCAAATGAGAAAGTCTTTCTGTCGGGCTCAGTGCTGCTTAATAAAACTCCGTTTAACATCGCTTGGTTATAGCGATCGCTCAATCCTCTTACAACAAGATATTTACCTTCCTGTATAGACGTTCCCGGTATTCTCTTTAGTATCTCCCCTGTGTTTTTGTCCGGCGATCTTCTGATGGCTTCAGCAGAAATTACCTGTGCAACAGTGCTTGTGTTTTTCTGATATGCGATTAATGCATTCACAGATTCTCTTCTTGCTCCTGAAGATTTGACTACCACATTTTCAAGTTTTTTACTTGCTTCTTCTAAAACAATATTCAGCTCTTCGGTTTTACCGGACGCCACAATTATGTCTGCAACAGTCTTTTCCTTATAGCCTACAGCAGATACTTTAAGGGTTACAGTTTTAGAAGAAGCGACAGTTAACACAAAACTGCCTTCTACATCTGTAGATGTTCCGGTTGATAAACCTTCAATGGTGACAGACGCACCTGAAAGAGGATCGTTTTTAAGGTTAAATATTTTACCACTGATCTTAGACGCGGCTTGAGCTAATAGTGAGTAAGAGAAAAGTGTGAGTGCAGTTGTACAAAAGAAAATATAGACTTTCACTTTAGTTAGTTTCATTGTAGCAAAAGTATCAGGGCGATGTTATGGTACTGTTACCTCAACATTATCCTACTGTTACTTAAATGTTATCGCAGTATTAATAGAAGTATCTGAAGTTGTAGGTTGAAAGCTGCAATAAAATAATTTGTACAAGTGAGTGACACAACGATGTTGAAAGAAGTTATGAAGCTTATAAAAAAGCATTCAAAAAACATTCATACTAATAAGACTATAATCGTTACTCAATATTATCTTATTATTAAGTAATCGTTAAGCGTTGTAGATAGATGCCTTAACTCTATTTTTGCTGAAATTTTTATGTATGGGATTAAATTCTATCGGTAAGCTGTTCATGCCAAAAAATACCATCTTCTACAATTTGTTTGAAGAGGTTGCTGTAACGGTTCGCACCATGGGTGGAGTATTAAAGCAACTGGTTAATGAACCTGACTTTGATAAAAGAGCTTCCCTCTCGAGCAAGCTCGAAGACCTGGAGCATCTAAATGACGACCATACTCACAAACTATTTACTGAATTGGGGCGCAACTTCATCACGCCTTTTGACAGGGAAGACATTCATACATTGGCCTCTGCATTAGATGACATTGCAGACTATATTTATTCTTCTGCAAAGAAGATTATTTTTTACAGGGTTAATCCAAACGATCCGGGTATACAGAAAATGGTTGAGTTGATTGAACAAGGTACCATACATGTACAAAGCGCCGTAGTAGAACTCCGCAACATGAAAAATCTTAGAAAAATAACGGAAGCACTGGTAAGAGTTAATGATATCGAGAACCAGGCTGATGATATTTTTGATTTAAGTATTGAAAAGCTTTTCAACCAGGAGAACGATTTTAAGGAAGTGATCAAACGAAGAGAGATTTACCAGGTGCTGGAACTTGCGACAGATAAGTGTGAGGATGCTGCTAATGTGATTGAGTCTATTATTGTAAAATACGCTTAATCACCAGTTACATTACTTCAAACTTCCCGTATGATTTCTTTGCTGGTCATTATCATCATTTTTGCTTTTATATTCGATTATATCAACGGCTTTCACGATTCGGCAAATAGCATAGCTACGATCGTATCAACAAAAGTTCTTACTCCTTTCCAGGCCGTTTTGTGGGCGGCGTTATTCAACTTTTCAGCTTTCTTTATTTCGAAATATGTTATTGGTGGTTTTGGAATAGCAGATACTATAGCAAAGAGCGTTTCCATTCAAAAAGGGGATCCGCTGGCTTTGTATGTAATTCTGGCCGGACTACTATCGGCGATCATTTGGAACCTTATTACATGGTGGTTCGGTATTCCTTCAAGTTCATCACACGCGCTAATTGGTGGTCTCATAGGAGCTGCTGTGGCGCATTATCACACTTTCAGTGTCGTAAATGCAAGTAAGGTTATCCCTACTATTTCATTTATAGTTGCTGCTCCGCTAATAGGTATGGTTATCGCTTTTTTTATTACCGTCATTATTGTTCAACTATTTAAAAGATCGAATCCATATAGAGCCGAACGTTGGTTCAAACGATTACAATTGGTTTCGTCTGCAGCGTTCAGTATTGGGCACGGAGGAAATGATGCGCAAAAAGTGATGGGTCTTATTGGCGTTGCTATGGTTGCCAGCAACTACATTCCTGACTTAAAAAGCATTCCTGATTGGGTTCCACTTTCTTGTTTCTTAGCCATGGGTGTTGGTACTATGAGTGGAGGTTGGAAAATTGTAAAAACAATGGGTACGCGTATTACGAAAGTAACTCCACTGGAAGGCGTTGCCGCTGAAACTGCTGGGGCAATAACTCTTTTTCTAACTGAGCATTTCAAAATTCCTGTAAGTACCACTCATACCATTACAGGTTCCATTATCGGCGTCGGTGCAACGAAGCGCCTTTCTGCAGTACGGTGGGGTGTAACCGTAAGTCTTCTATGGGCGTGGATCTTAACCATACCTATTAGTGGTATCATTGCCGCCCTCATCTTCTATCTTATCAAAGTTTTTTTATAGCAAAAATCACCGCGTAGAACTCATTATTTACACTTATTTTGCATGTGTAAATGTTGCTAATACATAATTTATGAAAAAAATCCTGGTTACTGGTGGCTGTGGTTATATCGGCTCTCATACAATTGTTGACCTTATAGAAAATGGATTTGATGTAATATCTATAGACGACCAGTCGCGAAGTACCCGCTATCTGTTGGATGGTATTGAAAAGATGACAGGCAAAAAAGTAAAAAATTATAAAGTAGACCTTAAGGACTATAACGACACCCGCGCAGTTTTTCAAGAGAATGAAGACATATCGGGTATCATTCATTTTGCAGCTTATAAAGCGGTTGGAGAGTCGGTCGAAGAACCCCTAATGTATTATGAAAACAACCTTTTTTCATTAATTAATTTGTTGAAGTGCGTGGATGAATTTCATGTTCCGCATTTCGTTTTTTCTTCTTCCTGCACTGTATATGGCAGCCCTGACACAATTCCTGTAACTGAAGAATCTCCTATAAAAAAGGCTGAATCTCCCTACGGCTCAACAAAGCAAATGGGTGAAGAGATTATAACAAATGTGGTGAAAGCGGCTGATACAAAAGCAATTTTGTTACGCTATTTTAATCCCGTAGGCGCTCATCCATCAATATTAATTGGGGAACTTCCTTTAGGAAAGCCCGCGAACCTGGTTCCCGCTATAACACAGGCTGCCATTGGCAAAATTCCTCAACTCACTGTTTTTGGGACTGATTATCCAACACGTGATGGTAGTAATATCCGCGATTATATTCATGTGTCCGATATTGCTCATGCACATACCCTGGCCATCCAATACCTTCTTGCTGAAAAAAATAAAACCAATTGTGACATTTTTAATCTCGGCACTGGAAACGGTGTTACCGTGCTGGAAGCGATCAAGGCTTTTGAAGAAGTTAGCGGACAAAAACTAAATTATAAAGTTGGCCCGCGCCGACCGGGGGATGTGGTAGCGATTTATGCAAACAACAATTACGCGCGTACAGCTTTGGGATGGGATATTAAATATGACTTGAAAGAAATGATGAGAACCGCGTGGGCATGGGAGGTGAAGGTTAAGCAAGACGAAGAAATTATAAAAAGCCAGAAGTTTCAATATAATTAAGAGGGAAATTCTAAAATGCAAAAAGCACGTTTCTTACTGGAACGTGCTTTTTTGCATTTTAGGCGGATTGGAGTGTAATGGTAAAAATATTTCGTATGTATAGCGCTTTCAGCACAACTGCTACAAATACAAGTCCTATGTTATAAAATGCCACCGCATTTGAAGATATTGCTATAAATGTTACCTCTTCTTTCTGAAACGGGACAATTTGCTTTTAATTTCCAAATCAAAGGATTATAGCACTGCAATTGGCAATTGCATCTAAGTAAGATACGCAGGCTTAAGTTTAACTAATTCGTTATAAGAAAACCAAAACTTAGGGGCATTAATATCAAAGTCTTTTAAGAACTCCCTAGGGATCCGTCCAGGTTATAAAAAAAGAGGCTGTCCCATTAATGCGAGACAGCCTCCTTACATACTTGATGACCGTTCTTATTTAATCAACTTCCTTGTGAGCGTTCTGTTCTCACCTGAAATATGCAATAGATATGGCCCCTTTGACAACTCGGTTTTTAGAGAAATTATATGGTTAAAAGAGCCTCCAGAATGGGTGATCGATTGAGCATAAATGGCTTGCCCAAGACTGCTTAATAACTTTATTACATAAGTACCACCGGGGAGGTTATAAGACTGAACATAAATTTTATTACTGATAATTGGGTTTGGAAAAACACGGACATTTTCAATCTCGGCTATATTATTTACAGAAGCAACTTTCGAAAGTGTTATTCTACCCGAATGGGCAGTAGATCGAACCCGATAATAATTTTCTCCGGGATTAGGATTGAGATCAGTAAAGTGATAGCTGCCTTCAACTTGATTCTTTATCACTCTAATTTCTTTTTTTAATTCAAAAACCCTTCCGTCCGCTGACTTCTCGACTTCGTATGTATCTGTATTTATTTTCTTTGTTGTAGAGAACTCTACCAAAACGTCTTTATCAGCTTTCTTTGCCTTGATATCAATTACACTCAACCCACCTTCAACCGGATCTGAAAGTTCCAGATGATCCTCTAATACTCGTGCGACCGCCTGTTCCGCCATCTTTGCCTGGTTGCTCGAGATGTCATAATTAAAAGGCGACAAGTGAGAACCTGCTATTGGCGCCTCCATACCTCCATCAGGG
>NZ_BJYT01000011.1 GCF_007991655.1 Segetibacter aerophilus | reverse complement strand
GGTTAGGATATAGTTATAAGTTTTAGTCACATTGAAATAGCTCGTTTTTGTTTTGGTACCTGCATTTGAACTACCAATGAATCATGGTTGCGTCGCTTTTCGTTCATCAGCAAACCAATGCGCATCTTTTTAGATGCAATTCTCCGTTGCAAAAAAGTTATCACTCCTGATTTTTTTGTCCCGTTCCTTCAGTACCTGTCATTCTCTTTTTATCGGTGCCGGTGCTCTTATACTCCTGCCCCTTTTTTGGGCCAAAAAACATTTTAGCCATTTTAGTGACCTTGTTTTTCGGTTGATCTTTCTTCTGATCGTTACCCATCATTGCAGAAGACATACCGTCTAGCATTGCGCGCCATTGAAAACCAAAAAAAGATTCTTTGGGGTCACGTATCACATTTATAGGCCCTTTTCTAAAGTCACCGTTCTCTTTTGGGTTATCATTAGGCAAAGCGATGTTAGACACAAAACTTACTATGCTTCTTTTTTTTAGCCTGCCATCATCCTTCTTCTTAAGCAGGTTTATTTTGTAGTCGGTGTAATACATGTCAATGTTGCCTGTGGCTTTGTATTCATCTGCCTTCAGATCGAGGTGCATTTTCTGTATGTTCATCGACTTTACCTGCGTAAGTGCAAGCGGCTCTGACAAAGCATTAAAAGCTGTCCCATCCATTGCTCCCATAGTTGATGAAGCAGTATATCTTCCGTTTTTATCTTTCAGGTCGAGTTTGTACACGCTATGCAGTTTTCCACTATTCATCACGTTACAATCGCTTACTAACGTTGTGTACCGATTGGCGTTCTTCGCCGCAACATTGTTGGTGATGTTCGTATATACCGAGCTTACATTGTTCATGCTCAAGTAGGCCTCCTTGTCCGCACTTTCAGTCACTATTCTAAATTCCATATCCCCATTCTTGACGCGCATTTTCTTGATGGTAACATCGAAGGCGAGCTTTTGTAATAGTTCATTCGGGTACTTGTCGCGCCTGTTTGGTGGAGTTCTTAACGGCCATTTATAGTTCGTATAAAACTCGGCCCATGCATAATCAACATCTACCTCCGGAATGTAAATCTGCTGGCGCCTGGTAAGTTTATCAAGGTCAATGTCGCGCATTACAATTCCCGTATTCTTTAAATGATATCTATAGTTTGCTTTCCCAGCTTTTACAGCCTTTACAAATGCTGATTTACTAAGTGTTGGTATTAGCTCAAATGATCCAATAAAGACCTTGCGTTCCGATGGTATTATTCTTATGTTCCTAAAGTCAACAAAGTATAGTTTGTCTGCCGTCACAATTCTCTGGTGTGCTATTGTGGCAATAGCTAAACCACCACTCTTATCTCCTTTGTTCGCTAAGGCATCGGTCGAGATGTTGCTGATAATAAAGTCAAGATTTTTCAGCCTGGTAGTTCGTGGACTATTGCTATTGTTGTTTTTATAAAGAAGGGTCGCGTTGGTCATATTCATCACGTCGATCTTTACATCTGCAATGGCATCAAAGTCAACTGAAGTAGAAAGTTTTTTTCTGAGGATAGAAAACAGCGAGCGATGATCGGAAGTATCCTTGTAATTCCTGATTTTATTGTTGATAGTCATGACAGGATTTATAACAGACATCTTACCAATATGCATTGCCGTTTCACCCTCTATTTTCTTAAGACCTATGTTCTGTATAATGATCTTGTCGACTTTCATATCTACCACATTGTTTGGTAGCTTTTGATCTCTTCGCAGTCTTTCAATGATGCCTGGATTAGGGGTTAATTTGAGGTTGTGTATTTCAGCATACCCTTTATCAATTTCTACATTCAGCTTTCCATAGTCAATGGTATACATACTGTCAGAAAGTTCGGCAACTGCTTTCTTTAGCTGGGGTTCGGCTTTCTGCTCGACGATCTGCTCCACCTTAGAGTTAGGCGATTTTACATCCTTCTTTAAGTAATGCCATGTAGCTATTCCGCCGCCTATAATAACTCCGATTATGGCCATTGCCCATATTGCTTTGTTAGTACGTTTATTGGGACCACTCATTGTACTGTTTTTGTAACAAGTCCAATGATCATACTACATTCACTTTATTTATAATAAGTATGTACGGGGTTGAGTGTAAGTTGTATAGAACTGCCTAAGCCAATTACGGGAAGCAAGCTTAGGATAGTATAAAAGCAATATTTGCAGAAAAAAATGCACAATAGCCAAAAGAAGAGGGTAGAATAGTCACGTAAGGACTAAGGCATTGTTACAAGCGTAGTGTAATTAGTAGAAAGGATTGAATACTGCTATCCAAGCACAAACAGGTTGTTCTTATTCCGGGTCTTCTTCAATTATTTCTTGTACGCGGCCAATTTGTCCATCCTCTAAACGTACTTTAATTCCACGATGATGTCTTGGTGCACTTGTCAGTAAATCCTTAACGATTCCTTCGGTAAGGATGCCGGTTCGCTGGTCTTTTTTAAGAATAATATTTACCAACATTCCCAGTTTAATGTCTGCCCTGATTGTACCGTCCATTTCTGAATTTTTGTTAGGAGCAAAGGTACAGTGGTTTGATAAACTCTAAGTGTAAGCAAGGGTAGTAAGACGGGATCATGTTGTCTGCCATCCAAGAATTTCACAATGTTTTTCATGTCTTGTCTTTGTATTGACAGCTTTCGAGTTTTTAGAAAAAAGCTTCAAAAAAGCTTAAATGTAGGAGGAATAAAAACCTGGGAATTCGTAGCGGCAAAATGATCTTTTTAAACGCAACGTAAAAAAAGTTCCCGGAGGATTTGCCGCTGAACGGAATGCGTCGCAACAATGATCCATCTTGCTAACAGCTGGTAACCAAACGACTTTCTTCGTTTCAGGTTGGCCTTTTAATCAAGTCATTTTAAATCTTTCATTATATTCAACTCGCGATGTAGATTTCTTGACCTTTAAACTCTTGCCACAAAAATGGAACGTCGTGTTGCCGTTAAAAATTTAGTGTTAGCCGCTGGCAGTGTGATTACTCTGCCGTCCTGGATGAAAGCTTTTGGAGCCGGTAGTCCTACTCATCTTTCCTCCTTTTCTGCGAGCGAACAACAGATACTTGCTTCCATTACTGATACCATTATTCCAGCCGGTAATTCGATCGGCGCATTGTCAGTCGGAGTAGATAAGTATTTTCAGAAAGTGGTAGATGACTGCTATGAAAAGGCTGACCAGGAAAATGTAAAAAAAGGTTTGCAGCAACTGGAAGCCGCTGCGCAAAAAGAGTACAGTAAATCGTTTACCAATTGTAGCCAGCAAGAACGGCAGGCGCTGCTGGAAAAGTGGTCGAGGTCGCAGGATAAAAATGAGAAAGAATTTTTCAACCTGGTAAAAAGAGAAACGATTCTTGGATACAATACTTCACAGCAGGTGTTGGCTGGAATACTTAATTATAAAGTTGCACCCGGACATTATTACGGTTGCGTGCCCCTAGCCCCTAAAGCGGGATAAAAAAGTAGAATTATATTGGTTTGAAAATGTAAAGGCATAAGCATGAGTAACATTTTAGATACAGTAAAAAACAGAACGTACGACGCCATTGTTATCGGATCGGGAGCTAGTGGTGGATGGGCGGCGAAAGAACTGTGCGATAAAGGATTGAAAACACTGGTACTAGAGAGAGGGCGTGATGTAAAGCATGGCGTAGATTACCCTGCTGCATCAAAGGCGCCCTGGGATTTTGAGTATCGAGGTGCAGTGACCTTACAGGAAAGAACAGCGTTTCAAGGTTCGAGGTTTTTAAGGGCAGAAACCCTGAATTGGGCAATGAAAGATGATGAGCAACCTTTTATCCAGGAGAAGCCTTTTAGGTGGGTTCGGGGTTATCATATGGGTGGAAAATCCTTGTTGTGGGCAAGGCAAACACAACGTTGGAGCGATTATGATTTTGAAGGTCCGCAGCGCGACCGCTTTGCTGTTAACTGGCCCATTCGTTATAAAGATCTGGAACCCTGGTACAGCTACGTTGAAAAATTTGCAGGAGTTGCAGGTGATAGAGATGGCCTGACTGTACTTCCGGACAGTGAGGTAATGCCGGGATTTGAGATGAGTTGCATTGAGCAATATTTCAAGGAAAATATAAAAAAGCATTTTAACGATCGCGATGTTATAAAAGGCAGATGCGCACATCTAACAGATCCACAACAAATACATACACAACAGGGACGCGGTAAATGCCAGAACCAAACAATGTGCAACAGGGGTTGCTTGTACGGCGGTTATTTTAGCAGTAATGCATCTACTTTGCCCTGGGCTCAAAAAACAGGGAAGCTTACGTTGCGTCCGCATGCTGTTGTTCATTCAATTATCTATGACGACAAGAAGGGTAAGGCAACCGGTGTCAGGGTGATTGACTCAACGACAAAAGAGATGATAGAGTTTTATGCATCTATCATTTTTCTGAATGCCTCTACGCTTAACAGCAATGCCATTTTACTAAACTCTACTTCGCACCGTTTTCCTAACGGTTTAGGAAATGACGGAAATGTGTTGGGTAAGTTTATTTCGTGGCACAACTACCGGGGTAAAGGAGGAGCCGAGTTTGAAGGTTTTAAAGACAAGAAAACAGATGGTCGAAATCCAAGCAATGCGTACATGCCGCGGTTTAGAAACGTGCTGAAACAGGAGACGGATTTTTTACGTGGTTACGCAATCGGCCTGGGTGGGGGAAGGGGAACCTGGACAGATACCAGTAAGATCGGAGACGAGCTAAGAGAAAATATTCAGCATCCGAAATGGGGCAACCGGCGGTTGAGTAGTTGGATGATGGGTGAAGTGGTTCCGCTTGAGAAAAATCATGTTCGTCTTCATGCAGATTTAAAAGATAAATACGGCATTCCACAATTGATCGTGTCTTGCGAATGGAGCGAGAATGATGATAAGATGGTGGCCGACTATATCGAACAAACCAAAGAGATGTTTTCCAAAGCAGGGTTTATCAATATCAATGCTGAAGATACTAAGTCCCCTCCTGGTGCTGATATTCATGAAGTGGGTGGAGTGCGCATGGGAGAAGATCCAAAAACATCAATGCTTAATAAATGGAATCAACTTCATGCCTGCAAAAATGTAATTGTAAGTGATGGGTCATGTATGACGTCTACCGGAACGCAGAATCCTACCTTAACATTTATGGCCCTTACTGCGCGCGCTGCCAACCATGCGATTGAGGAGTTGAAGAAGAGGAATATATAGATGTAGATCGCTTTTTTGCTAATAATACCTTACCTGTTTGTTATGATCAAGTTTTGTTTTTCTTTTTTCTTGACAAAAAAGAAACAAAAAGTCAAGACTGCATAAAAAAGGCTAAAAATTGCCAGCTCGGGCTAAAATGAAATAAGTCACAACGTTAGAATAATATCCACCTAAGTATGACTTACAAACAAGGTAACATTCTTAAACTGCAGTAACATTTATTTCATTTCTTAACGCCCGAGCTGGTAATTTTCTTAACGCCTTTGTTATGAGGTCGGCTAAGTGTTAAAGGAAGTAGCGAATTGTAAACTGTTTTCTAATTAGCCTGAGATTACTAGTTCCTTGGCAAGGCACAATTTTTTACAGTTACTAAAACAACTAATAAAAAGATTAAAAGTTATTGTATGTCTGATTTCCACGAACACCGCGCTGAAAAAGACTCTTCATTAAGTACGCTAATACTGGTAGCAGTTATAATTCTCGGGCTAATGTATTTCCTGGCGAAAGGCTGTACAAACAGTGATGAGCATGAAGCTGCACCTGCCCATCACACGAGCACTACGGTTACAACTAGTTTCCAAGAAAGGTTATTGTAATAGTTTGATGAGAATCGAACTTTGATGTTTACAAAAATTGCATCAGTTTTTGTTCAAACCAGCTACTGCAGGCGATTTGCTTTCAACTCGATTAAGCACCCATTCACCAACGGCTAAGCCTTGTTTACGGCCATTGTCAACGGCATCCATAAAATGAATGCCTCCGTAAAAGCGGGAGATGCCAGCTTCTATAGCTGCTTCCTGGAAAGATTTGAACTTGCGGGACGGTAATCCATAAGCTTCTTCCGAAGTATCATTATAATGAAAGTTATTTCCGAAATAATGAGATAAGATGACTGCCGACGCTGCCGAAATAGTAGAGTGACCACTTAAGTATTCGGGGAACGGCGGCGTCTGAAGCAGAGGCTTATAGTTTGCATCAATATATTGCCGAATTGCTGTTTCAGGTCTAATTCTATTACTACGAAATTTTTCATCCCAGCAGCAAATAAAACCATCCATTAGTGCAAGCGAAACCATTGCATGAACTTTCATAGATTTTGAAAAATCTGCCTTAGAATCTTTGCAGGCAATACCTGTAATCATAAGCCAATGTGCACCTGGAGACATCTTTTTTCTGCCTGACATTAGATGCCCATTGTCTTGCAATGCAAAGGGATTGCAATCCCAGAAAGCTGCCGCCTCCCTATGTTCTTTTGATAGATGGTTGCTCTCAGTGTAGTTATAATTGAGCATCTTAAAGAACGGCGACCTTTTATCAGTTGAAAAAGCAACAGGTGGGGCCGGCTTAAATTGAATACATGTGTCAAGTGTGAACGAGCGAACAGTATTGAAATAAGGTTCTACCGGAGCGAAAAAACCAGGCGGGGTCGGATACCAGGTACCCGGGGTTTGCAGTGGCGTATACCTTGCGTAGTTACTAATCCTGTTGTACTTATCTGCCTTTGCATAGGCAAGCATCGCTTTGCTAACAGCTCTTGCGTAGGTTGTAGAATTTGTAATGATGTCTTCGTCCAGGCCTTTTTTTCGGCATGAGTCTAAAAAGTTCACTTCAAAAGAATCGATATAAGCACCGGAAGGTTGCATTTTCTTAGCAGTCTCCATCATCGCCAACAATGCGCTTAATTGAGTAGAATAACCTGTTATACTATCCGGCTTTGTTAATTTGGGATAATTATTTAAAACGCCGGCCATGCTCTTATACGCTTTATCATTTTGAGAAATAACCTCGTAACCGGCAAGGGTAGCATAGGAAAAAAATCTTGCAGCAAGTGGTGGATTAGTTACATCATGAACCATGATGTCTGTCATCCGGTTGATCACTTCACTAATTTGTGCTGAACTAAATTGTAAATCTTGCTTTTGTTGCTGGCAACTGTATAGAAGGGGAATGAATAACACCAGGTAAGACAGCTTTTTCATTATCGTACTTTATAAGCTTTTATAGGCATTTGGTTCACACCGAACAACAGCGTATTGTTCATTTGCAAAATACTTCTAACATCACCTGTTATATTAAATCCGGATTGCCGCTGTTGTATGTAGGTGAAGTTGCCTTTACCGTCACCTTTCAAAAGCGTTCCGTAGTTGGCGTCATACTTTCCAAAGCGTAACCTACTCTTGCCAATATTGCCACCTAACACTATATCAGTAGCCCCATCATGGTCATAGTCCAGCGCGGATAGAGCAAATACCGGCGAGAATTGCGCCTGAACAGGTAATGTCATTTCTTTAAATTTACCGTCAGCACCTCCCTGGAAGTACGCCGTCTTAAGATAATTGGAAGATAGATGTCCTGCACCTTCCAGTTCTTGCTCAGTAAAAATATCCTTCAAGGAAGCATCTGAATAGCTGTTGTAATCGGCAAAGCGAACACGGGTCATACTAATCTGGTCAAACAATTCGTCTCGTGTGACGTAAGGATAACTTTTATGCTGAATATAAAAGCAGAGAATTGGGTCAACTGCGCCATTGTCGTCGAAGTCTTTAAAATACATTTCCGCGGGCTCTTTATCGGAAGCAACACATTGCGTATTTAAACCCTGGTTTCCTATTACGAGGTCTGGATGATTATCGTGGTTAAAATTGCCAACAAGTAATTTGTTCCACCAGCCGCTGTATTTTTTAGCGAAGTACGTATCAGTCTTGTCGGAGAGTTTGCCGCTGTTGTTGGCGAATACGGTCACAGGCATCCACTCACCTACAATCACCAGTTCCTGTTTATTGTCGCCGTTAAGATCGTACCATGCAGCATCGGTTACTAAACCAATATGTTCAAGCGCAGGTGCAATGGCCTTGGTTTGATCTGTAAATTGTCCTTTTCCATTATTGATAAGAATATAACTTCTTGGAAGTTCCGGGTACCTTCCTGGTATAACTCGTCCACCTACAAACAAGTCAGGCGAACCATCTCCGTCTATATCATTTACTCTTACGCAACTGGTGCTGGTGAGCATAGCAGGTAAGGCATTGTTACTTTTTGTAAAGTTGCCTTTGCCATCATTTATATACAGCTTGTCCTGGAGGGCAGGATCGACAGGCGTGAAATTGTGATACCCACCATGAGCAACGTATAAGTCTAGAGCCTTGTCGTTGTTTGCATCAAAAAAAAGGGCATCTGTATTCTCGCTGTTTTTTTCTGTTTCAAAATCTTTGTTGGCCTGTAACGTAAATGATCCCCCTTTTTGCTGTACATATAAGGCAGCTGATTGACCACCTGATCCACCAACAAAAAGATCTTCGAGGCCATCCCCATTTACATCACCTTTCGCCAAACAAGGACCTGAAAACGAAAGCGGGTTAATCATGAGCGGCTGCCTTTTAAAGTCGTTGATAGGATTCTTTGTGGGAATAAAAGGGAGGGGAGAAGGCGCTTCAGCGAAAATAGAATTGCTTATTGTCGGCCCCTGATAAATAGAACCCGCATTTTTTTCTTCAAGGGTTAGTACTTGTCCCGGTTTTATGTTTTGCAGCAGCTGTTGTTTTCCCGTTAGCCAAACTACTCTTAGCGAGTCAATGGTTTCTGTTGTGCTGCCTAGGCCAAAATTCAACACAGCAGACACACTGGATTGAAACCCGCGACATGTTGATTGCTCCTGGTATTGTTGCTGCGTCCTAGTGAATACTGTTACTTTAGCACCGATGCCTTCTGTGTTTTTACCTGCACCGACGAGTTTTACCTGCAAATATTTGTTCTTCAGTTGTCCCTGAGCCTCGTTCTGGTAAACAAAAGCTGGCTCGTTAATATTGTTTGCGACCAGGTCAAGGTCTCCATCATTATCAAGGTCTGCATAAGCAGCGCCATTACTATTTGATGGAACATCAACACCCCAGTTTTTACCCTGGTTTTTGAAATGTAGATTTCCCGTATTTTGAAAAATGTAGTTAGTTACGTTTGAAGAAGGAATTTTCGAAATGAGGTCCATTACGCTCTGAGGCGTAACCCTTCCGTTGAGGTATTGAAAATAGGAGCTTTTGAATTTGATGAAATCCATGTTGGTGAAGTCTTTCAAAAAGCCATTTGTCACGAAAAGATCTTTTAGTCCGTCGTTATCAAAGTCACCCATCAAAGGCGCCCAACTCCAGTCGGTGTTTGATATCCCGCTCAACTGCCCGATTTCGCTAAAAGTTCCATCTCCGTTGTTCAACTGAAGCATGTTCCGCATATACTGGTGACTAAAACCAGCATGCACGATCATATCAAAGTATTCGTAATTGTCAGGCCCAAATAATAGTCGCTGGCGTTTGTTGTCCTCGGGCAACATGTCGAGACTAACAATGTCGGGTAAGCCGTCGTTATTCATGTCAGCAATATCATTGCCCATTGAGTACAGTGAAGTATGTCCTATACTGCTTTTTAATTTGTCGCTAAAAGTGCCGTTTTTATTATTGATCCATAGATAATCCGGCGCGGAGTAGTCATTGGATACATACATATCCGGCCAGCCATCCAGGTTCATGTCGGCGATGCCAACACCCAGGCCATAAGAAAAGGCAGATTTGTTTAAGCCTGCAGCTGTCGAGACATCTTTAAATTTACCGTTATTGTTTTGGTACAACTTGGCGTGCATGTTCGGCTCGGGCTTTTTCAAGATCTGCTGTATCGTTGCCTCATCAAGGTGACTAAAAGGTGAGGGGTTGTGATTAAGCAGAAACATATCAAGATCACCGTCGCGGTCGTAATCAAAAAAAGCAGCTTGCGTACTAAAAGCTGTATCGGCCAGCCCGTATTCTTTTGCCTGGTCAATAAAGGCAGGTGCCCCATTTTTTCCAACTCCCTGGTTAATTAATAATTGATTTGCCCTCGCACTTCCCGGTAAAGGCCCTGAATAACATTGATAGATATCGGGCAAGCCATCTCCGTTTACATCCGCCACAGTTGTGCCGGTTTTCCAACTATTTGCCGCACCTTGTATACCTGAAGCAACAGAGACGTCCTCAAATTTCATCTGCCCTTTGTTCAGGTACAATCGGTTGCTTACCTGGTTTCCCGAAAAATAGACATCCTGCAAGCCATCTTTATTAAAGTCCCCTATGGCGACGCCACCACCATTATAGAAATATGGGTACGACATAATGTTGGCGTAAGGAGTCTCGGTTAGGGCATTATTAAAACTAATATTGGTTTTTTCGGCAGGAAGTAAGGTAAATAACGGCGGACCTAATTGTTCTTTTGCGTTCGAAGTTTCATCCTCACCAGTATTGTTTTTGCAAGCAGGAATCACCATTAGCATGGTGGCAATAACAACAAGTAACCGGTGTGTAAAGAGATGCATCGTCAGGAATTAATAAGCGATAAAAATAAGCACCATTTTACAGGGCTAAGGTTAATGAGTTGAAAAAGCTTGCTTTAAAGATTTTTAAGGCACTTTTTGTTTTTGGAGAAAATATGAAGAAGAGCAAAGTGAGACGGAGTAACATTTAAGCTCAAGGCAATCAGATATATCTAGCCATTATATGAACGTTCTTATGCCCGAAGAGGTATAGCTCTGCCTAAACTCTTTCGGGGTGCAGTCTTTTTTCTTTTTAAAAATCCGGTTGAAGTTTGACATATTATTGAAGCCGCATTTATAAGCCACCTCCGTAATACTATGCGTGGTATCAATCAACATTCTTGACGCATTTCCAAGGCGTACTTCATTAATTGTATCGACAAATGTTTTACCTGTTCGTGCTTTGAAAAAACGGCTGAGCGCAACTTCTGTCATGCCTGCTATTTTTGCTGCGTCAGTTAGCGAAACATCTTTGTCGAAATTGTTATTGAGATAATTCATTATTTTTTCAATTCTTCTGCTGTTGTACGAAATGGTTTCAACAGCATTGAAAGATCCATCAGACAAAGTTTGAATATTGCGTGAAATAGATAGATCATGCAAAATCGACATTAGTTCCAACACAGAATCAAAACCGTGTTTTTGTGGAAGTTCAATTAGCCTCGGCAAAATCGCCTGGCAAGTTTCTTTTGTAAAGCATACTCCTCTTAACGATCTTTCCAAAAGGCTTCTGATGAAGCTCATCTGGTTTCTCTGCAAAAATTTTTCGTCAAAAAGGTCCCGGTGAAACTGGATGGTAATTTCCTGTATCTCCTCACTTTTACATTTATGAGTAAACCATCCGTGCGGAAGATTTGATCCCACCAACACAAGTTCAAGTTCGCCAATTTCCTCAATGTGATCTCCTATAACCCGTTTAGCTCCTTTTCCATTTCTGATGAAATTAAGTTCAAACTCTTCGTGGTAATGCAATGGGAAATCGAACTTGTCTTTAATACGTGAAAACAGGGTAAAGCAATCACTGGAAGTAAGCGGAGTAATTTCTCTTAAAAGTTTAGATGGCATAGCTTCTGGTTTCGAACAACTGTTATACGGCTATAAAAGTATGTATTTGCTTTTGAATTTCATATAGGTTGTTACCGGCTTAATTATTGGAGTACTAATATAATTTCAACCATGAAAGTTTAATTAGTATTAAAAAAGGTTTAAAAAGAGGCAGTTGTAAAAGTTAAGGATAATTAAATATTATAAAAAACATCTGTTATTGATAAAATAGTATCAATTACTCGAGGCAATTACACATAGTTTTGGCAAAACAAATTCAAGTTTGCTATATGTTTAAAGATGTACTCCAAAGGGGGCTGCTTTTATTAGTCAGTATTCTCTTTTTTACCTCTTCCTGGTCCCAGGGAAGAACGGTTACCGGAACTATTTTGGATGATAAAAACGCTCCACTTTCCGGTGCAACAGTTACAGTTAAAGGCACCACAGTAAGCACAAGTACAAACCAGGAAGGAGCATTCAGATTGCAGGTTCCGGGAACAGCAAGAACACTTGTAGTTTCATTTGTGGGTATGCAAACTAAAGAAGTCGGTATTGGAACAGGAAGTGCTCCGATAAGTGTATCTCTTACCGGCGGTGCGAGCACTTTAAATGATGTAGTGGTAGTCGGATATGGACGGTCAAGAAGGGCCAACCTGACAACAGCGCAAACATCGGTAGGTGCAAAAGAAATCGAAAGAACAGTAAATACAACTATTGAGCAGGCTATTCAAGGTCGTGCTGCTGGTGTATACGTTACACAAAATTCAGGTCAACCGGGTGGTGGTATTTCTGTATCAATCCGTGGGGTTAGCTCAATTAACAATGCTACTGAACCATTATACGTAGTTGACGGTGTTCAAATACAAGGCAGCAGCAGCGGAAACTCATCGGGTAACCTTGCAGGTCTCAACCCTTCAGACATTGAAGACATGCAAATATTGCAAGGTCCTTCTGCAACAGCGATCTACGGTTCTCGCGGAACTAATGGCGTTGTATTGATTACAACAAAGCGTGGTAAATCAGGTGAAGCAAGAATGACTTATGGTTTTCAATATAATATTCAAACACCCCCAAAACGCTTTGAAGTAATGAATTTGCAGCAATATGCGCAAATGCAGATAGCTTATAAAGCAATCGCTGGCGGTAATGTAAGAGGTGAGCTACTTGATCCATCTCTTCTTGGTCCTGGTACAGATTGGCAGGGTGAGTTATTTAATAACGCAGCAATGCAAAAGCACCAGTTAAGTTTAAGCGGTGGTAGTAACAATACTACTTATTATATGTCTGGTGAGTATTTGAATCAAGCAGGTGTCGCGGTTGGTTCTGGTTTCGATAGGTATAGTTTCAGGATTAACCTTGATACAAAGCCAAGAGAGTGGATTACTATAGGTACCAACCTTAGTTTCAACCAAACCAACGAAAAAACAACAACCAGCCAAAACGGTCTTATTTCAAGTGCAATACAATTAAGCCCTGAGGTACCGGTTAAAAATATTAACGGTTCATGGGGCGGTGGAGATTTATCTAACCCAGCTCACCAGTTTGCACCAGTTAACCCGATCGCTATCTCTACTTTAACAACTAACTCAAATAGCAGAAAGCAATTCTTGGGTGGACTTAACCTTGGTCTTAATCTGACTAAAGGGCTTACGTTCCGTACTTCGTTAAATACAAATCTTGGTTACGGCGGATCAACATATTTCCAACCTACTTACGCAATTGGTTGGGCTATCAATACTACTGCCGCTCTTGAGAACGGTACAAGCCAAAGCACTTATTGGAACTGGAACCAATTACTTGAGTACACTAAGCAAGTTGGTAAACACAACGTTGGAGCGATGGTAAGTCATGAGGCCCAGGCTTCTACTTATAAAAACGTAGGTGGTAGAAGAACAGGATTTCTTAGTAACGACATCTTAGATCTAACTGCAGGTAATGCAACAACAGCAAGCAATACAGGTGGATCAGGACAGTGGGGTATGGAGTCTTACTTAGCAAGGGTTAACTATGGTTATGATAACAGGTATCTATTAACTGCTACTTATCGCAGAGATGGATCTGTTTATTTTGGACCAGAAAAAAGATGGGGAGCTTTCCCGTCTGTATCTGCAGCATGGAGAGTATCGCAAGAAAAGTTCTTCAATGTTCCAGCTATTAGCGAGCTGAAATTAAGGTTAGAGACAGGTCTTACAGGAAACCAGGGTTTCTCAAGCGACCCAATTTATTCGCCACTTGTTGCAGGAGCCAGCCCTTGGGGATCAAGCTTTTTGCCATCTGTGTATCCTAACAAGGGACTTCAGTGGGAAGAAACAAATACTAAGAATATAGGAGCAAATCTTGGATTGTTTAAAAACAGGATTTCTGTTGACTTTGATTATTATGTAAAGAACACAGATAACATGCTTTTATCGGCTTCTATTCCATGGTACATGGGTTCTAATGGTACAGCAGCAGTGCAACCGCCAACAGTTAACGCGGGTTCTCTCAAAACAAAAGGATGGAGTTTTACTTTAAATACAACTAACGTAAGTACGAAAGATTTCAAGTGGGAAAGCAATTTAAACTTGTCACACTTTAAGACTACGATTACAAGTTTAAATAATAAGAACGGGTTTTTAGAGCGTTCATCATGGTGGTTGAACCAGGCAGATCCTTGGTCACAACGTTCTGCAGTTGGTCTTGAGCCTTGGTTAATGAGAGGTTATATTGAAGAAGGATTGTTTACTTCTGTGGAAGAAATCAACAAGAGTGCAGTTCCTGTTGATAACAGTGGTAACAGGCGTCCAACTGCCCCTACAAACGGTATCTGGATAGGCGACATTAAGTTAAAGGATGTCAATGGCGACGGTAAAATTACCAGTGATGACAAAACGTATATTGGTAACCCATGGCCTAAGTTGTTCGGTGGTTTCACAAACTCATTTAGCTATAAAGGATTTGACCTGAGTGTACTGATCACAGGTACTTACGGAAATGATATTTACAACTTTATGGCATGGGAAAATTCAAACCCAAACAATATCAACCTTGGTCGCAACATGATGTTGCACGCATACGATTATGCAAAGTTAACTACAGATAAAGATGGTAATCCGGTGCTTGCAAATCCGGGTACGGATGTAGCGAGAATAATCTCTGGTGTTGACGTAAATGGTAACTATGCTCGTCAGACAAGTAAGTGGGTAGAAAGTGGATCTTTCCTTAGGCTCAAAAACGTGTCTTTGTCCTATAACCTTCCTACATCTTTAATCTCTCGTCAAAAATTGGTACGTGGTGTAAGGGCAACATTTGGTGCTCAGAATTTAGCAACTATAACAGAGTACTCTGGCTTCGATCCTGAAGTGGGTGCATACACAGGTGTGAACGCTGGCAATAACGGTCCTATCGGACTTGACTACGGTCGCTATCCTTTGACTCCTATTTATACATTTAGCTTGAATGTAAATTTTTAAAGAATTAGAAAAATGAAGAAGATTAGTTATAAAATGTATTTGATTGGCTTAGTAGCTCCAATCATATTTCTTTCGGGTTGTAAAAAAGACTTCCTTGAAAAGCCACCAACAGACAGAATTACTGACGCCAGTTTTTATAAGACTGACGAGCAGGTGTTGGCCGGTACAGCCGGACTATACAATAAAGTATGGTTTGACTACAATGACAAAGCGTCCTACAACATCGGTGACTTCAGATCAGGAACGACGTTCTCTGCCTATAATGACCGTGGTAATGTATTGTTTAATACTACAGCTGAAAATGGAGAGAATAACGCTTCATACCGTTCGTTTTACCAGGTAGTTGCGCAGTCTAACCTTACTATCATTAATATTAATAACAATGCAGGAGAGGGCGTTTCACCTACTGTTAAAAAAATGGCCATTGCAGAAGCAAGGTTCATGAGAGCTTTAGCTTACCGTTATCTTGTTATGAACTGGGGTGAAGTACCTGTTATTACAAATAACCTTGAGGTACTAACTGATACATCTCTTGTAAGAAATACTGTACCTAGTATCTGGAGATTTATTACGCGTGAAATGCGCGCAGCTGCAGAAGATTTACCAGCAACAGCCGCCCAACCTGGAAGACTGACGAAGTGGTCTGCAGAAGGTATGTTAGCCAGGTTTTATCTTGCAAGAGCAGGTGTAGAATCAACCGGCCCGACAGGAAGAAATCAAACTTTTCTTGATAGCGCTAAATATTATGCGCAAGACGTTATTGCTAATAGCGGATTGCAATTGTTAGCTAAATATGAAGATCTCTTCAAGTATCCTTATGATAACAATAAAGAGTCTTTGTTTGAACTGCAGTGGGTATATCAGCCCGGCCAGTATGGTGCACAAAACAGCACACCTGCTTACCTTAATTTCAGTCCTGATATCGCTAACGGAGATGGATGGGGTGGTGATAAAGGTGCAACATGGTGGATGTTGAGTCAATACGAAGGAATGCAAGCTTCAGGTGATACAATGATTAAAGGCCGTACACTTGACCAGAGGTTGAAGGCTACTTATATGTTACCAGGGGCTAGCTATCCTGAGATTACTCAAGCAATGCCTACAGGTAAACAAAAATTAATTTTCCCTTACGTTGCTGGAGATGTAAATTTTGCCAGCATTAAAAAGTATGTGATTGGTAAAGCTGAGGATGTAGGCGGACAGGCTGCACAACAGAATTATCCAAACGATACATACATGCAGAGACTTGCAGAATTGTATTTAATTTATGCTGAAGCTGTTCTTGGAAACAATGCTTCTACAACAGATGCAACAGCGTTAGAATATTTCAACAAAGTGCATACAAGAGCAGGACTTGCTGCTTACACGCTTACAAATCCGGCTACGGGTGCAGCTACTCCACTAACTTTTGACGTTATATTTAAAGAAAGAGTTCTTGAGTTTGCTATGGAAGGAATGGCTTGGTACGATTTAGTAAGGCTGCATTATTATAATCCTCAAAAGGCATATGCAATCCTGAATAGCCAGGATAGAGGGTTCTATAATATTACTCCTGATGTATTCCCTAACCCAACTCAGTGGACAATTAAAAAGACAACCTGGGCGACTACAGATAGAAAGGTTAATGCAAATGCAGGCAATTTCCGCCTTCCTATTCCGTCTGCCGAAATTACACAGGCACCTAACCTAACGAGACCTGCTGTTGAATATCCATAAGTAATTAAAGTCACTAATAAAAATTTGCAAGTCAAATGAAAACATTAAATAAAACAATATTACTACTTATTATAGCCGTGGCTATGGTAGGTAGTTTTGCCGGGTGTAAAAAGGAAGATCTCCTTAATGGCGGCCAGCCAAGAATTAATTATATCAGAATAACAAATCCTGCTTCTTCTGACTCTTTGTTAGTAGGTGCTGCACAGGGAAACCTAATAGCGATCGTAGGAGAAAATTTAGGCGATGCAAAAAGCATCTGGTTCAATAATCAGCCAGCTACTTTAAACCCGACTTATATTACAAACACTTCGATCCTTGTTAATGTACCGGCCCCAATTCCAACGGTTATCACTAATAAGCTAAAGATTTACTTTGCTAATGGTGATTCTTTGTTGCACAACTTCCAGGTGCAAATTAGTAAGCCTTCTATTACCAGTATGACTTCTGAGTATGTAAATACAGGTGATGTTGCTACTATTAACGGAAACTTCTTTTATGCGCCTTTAACCGTCAAATTTACTGGTGGTGTAAGTGGTGAAGTGGTTTCTGTTACTGATAAAATATTGCAGGTAAGAGTTCCTACTGGTGCTCAACCGGGACCTATTACTATAACTACCAACTTCGGGGAGACTAAATCTGATTTTTGGTTTAGAGACGATAGAAACATTTTTATCAGTAGCGATCCGTTTGAAGGCTGGAATACCAAATCCTTTGTAGTTACTGATCCGGGTCCTGGAGATCCTCCTAAAATTAACGGCAACTATATTCGTGTTACAAGGAAGTTAGGTGATTGGCCGTACACAGAAGTTGCTGACGGACCTGCATCTGCAATGCCAATTCATAGTAAAAGAATTCCTGATGCTGCCATACTTAGCCCAAAGGATTACAACCTGAAGTTTGAGATAAATACTCTTAAACCTTATAATGCCAACATTATTAAGATTAATGCTGGTACTAATGTTCAAGACAATGATAACTACCAATGGAAACCGCCGTATGACTCCAAGGGCCAATGGCAAACAGTAGTTATACCTTATGAAGAAGTAATCGCTAGCTATAAAGTTAGACCTGTGGTAGATCCAAATGGTTACTGGTCAATGTTGTTAATCCACGGACCGGGAGCGTTAGATGCGGATATCTGTTTTGACAATTTTAGAATCGTTCCAAAAATCAATAAATAATTTTTATAAGTAAAACGTAAAATGATCAAGATTTTTAATACCAAGTTACTTGCATTGGTTTGCTTTATAATGGCAATTGGGCTTGCAAGCTCATGTAAAAAGAATAACGACATTGTATCAGACCAGGTTCAATTGTTAAGCTTTGGTCCAACTGGTGCATTGATCGGAGATACATTGAGTTTTATCGGGCACAATTTAGATGCGGTGACTGAAATTGCCTTCACCGGCAATGGTGCTGTTGTTCCTAAATCTTCTTTTATCACGCAAACATCTGAATTGATAAAGTTGATTGTACCGAAAGCTACAGAACAAGGTTTTGTAACACTAAAGACTACGAAGGGAGACATTGTTACAAAAACAAAATTGAATTTGAACGTGGCATCTATGGTGACGTCTGTAACAAAGCAGGCACGTCCTGGGGAGACGATTACGATTACCGGAGACTACCTCAACTGGGTAACAAGAGTAACCTTCGCGAAGGACAAAAACGTCGACACTTTTGTTAGTAAGGCGATAGATAAACTAGTGGTTAAGGTACCTATGGATGCTGAAACTGGTCCTTTGGTAATTAGTTACGGTGGAACAAAGCCACTTCAGGTTCAAACGACTGATACTCTAAAGGTTACTTTACCTGTAGCTACTTCGGTTTCACCTAATCCTGTTAAGCATCAAACAAACCTTACTATTACAGGTACAAACCTTGACCTCGTAAAACAGGTATTGTTTACAAGCGTAACTGCGCCGGTAACAACCTTTGTTAGCCAATCTGCTACGCAACTAGTGGTTAAAGTACCAGCAAGTGCAACAAAAGGAAAAGTAACGTTGGTGGCGGCTTCAGGCGTTCAATCTCCTTCATCATTTGATGCAGATGTTGTACTTCCCACTATTACTTCTATGGCGCCAAGTCCGGTTGACATCGGTGCAAACCTAACCATTACCGGAACCAATCTGGACGTGGTGAGTGCAATTGCTTTTGTCGGAGCTGCTAATCCGGTTACTTCCTTTGTTAGTCAAACAGCAACACAGATTGTAGTTAAAATACCACCTGCTACTGTAACCGGTAAGATAACGTTGTCTGTTGCGAACTCTACCTTATCTGTTAAATCTGCAAATGATTTGCCTATAATAGGCTCTTCTGTACCACCAATAATTATTTATGATGATGCAATTACTAGTGCATGGAATGGTTGGATTGGTGGTGGATGGGGCGGTTCAAAAGATTTGAATAATACCTCACCTGTAAAGTCTGGTTCTAAATCGGTAAAGATTGATTATACCAGCGGTGGATACGGCGTTCCGCTTCAATTAGGTGGTGCTAATATTTCGCTTGGTGGTTATACATCTCTAAAGGTTTCTATTTATGGAGGCACAGGAAGCAATGGTAAAAGTATAAATGTTGGTTTCAACGAGACTGACGGTAAGACTATCAGCATTGTGGAAGGTCAGTGGACAGATTTTACTATTCCGCTTAGCCAAATTTCCTCTGCTGGAACCCTTACACATCTATACCTGAAAAATTATTCTGCTAGTGGAGACTTCACAGTATACGTGGATAATTTAGGGATATATTAAAGTATCTCGCTTCTAAGAATTTTTCTAGATACCGACCAACGTATTTTTATACTGGTTCATTTCAAGTTGAAATGAACCAGTTTTTTTTAAAGCAATAGGATATGTTGCTTTTTTTATTCGTTGACTAGTAAGGGCAATAGAAATTAGTGAAAGTGGGATTGTTATTGCGGCTGCCGCTTTAAATTCTACAGCACAAGAGTGCGACGCAACGGAAGCAATATAGAAGTAGATATGCCGGGTTCAAAAAAAAGATAAGCAATTAATGAAGCTACAGTTAATAGACATTTTAATCATGGTTGCTTACCTGGTATCCATGCTGCTGATTGGCGTATTTATGCGTAAAAAAGCGAGCAAGGATAAAGAGAGTTACCTGATGGGCGGAAAGAAACTACACTGGTTTTTATTGGGGATGAGCGACGCCTCTGATATGTTTGATATCAGTGGTACGATGTGGATGGTTGCCCTGTGTTTTGTCTATGGCTTTAAGAGCATTTGGATACCTTGGTTATGGCCAGTGTTTAACCAGATTTTCAACATGATGTTTCTATCAAAATGGTTGCGAAGATCAAACGCTGATACCGGTGCTGAATGGCTGGCCACGCGTTTTGGAGTTCGAGGCGCAGGGGTAAAAGCATCACACAATATTGTGGTTGTTTTTGCCTTAATCGGGTGTCTTGGATTTTTAGCTTACGGCTTCGTAGGCCTGGGTAAGTTTCTCGAAATATTTGTTCCCTGGAACACTGTACAGCCTTATGTGCCTTTTCGTATAGGTCCTGAATATGTCGCTCATTTTTATGGAATTGTTTTTACCCTGTTCGCTATGTTTTACTCCATTTTAGGAGGCATGCACAGCATCGTTATTGGCGACCTGGTAAAGTACATTATCATGAGTATTGGGTGTGTCGCGATTGGTTACATAGCTATGAAACATTTACAAGGACAAAAGCTGAATCTGCCTAAAGGCTGGGACAGCCCTTTCTTTGGTTTGAATTTAGATCTTGACTGGCGCAACTTGCTTCCGGCTGCTACTAAAAAAATTGAAGAAGATAAGTTTGGACTGTTTGGTGTCTTCTTTATGATGATGTGCTTTAAAGGAGTGTTGGCAAGTTTAGCCGGTCCTGCACCTAACTACGACATGCAGAAAGTGCTGTCAACCAGGTCTCCCAAGGATGCTTCAAAAATGACCGGGTTTGTCTCTATTATTTTGCTGCCTATCCGTTATACTATGGTTATTGGTTTAACTGTTTTAGCGATGCTTTATTATAATCAGCTAGATCTTTCTGTTCCCGGAGGAGGGACAGATTTTGAGCGGATTCTTCCGGGAGCTATCAATAACTTTCTGCCGGTCGGCATTTTAGGAATAGTATTAACGGGCTTGTTAGGAGCTTTTATGGGCACTTTTTCAGGAACGCTAAATGCCGCCCAGGCCTACATTGTCAACGACATTTATTTGAAGTATCTTAATCCTGAGGCTCCTAATAGAAGGATTATTTACATGAATTATATCACTGGGATTGTGGTGGTTGCGGTGGGAGTTACCATTGGCTTTTTTGCAAAAGATGTAAACAGCATTTTGCAATGGATAGTAGGTGCTTTGTACGGAGGTTATATCGCTGCAAACATGCTGAAATGGTATTGGTGGCGTTTTAATGCAAGTGGTTTTTTCTGGGGTATGATGGCCGGTATTGCGGCGGCGCTCGTATTTCCTTTCATTTTTACGGGACTACCACTGTATAATTGGCCACTGTTGTTCCTGATATCCGTTGTGGGATGTATTGTCGGAACCTATGCTGCTCCTGCCACGGATATGAAAGTATTGAAAAAGTTCTATAGTACTGTACGTCCATGGGGATTTTGGAAACCGGTACATGCCCAGGTGGTTGCAGAGAATCCGGGATTTGTACCAAACAAAAGATTTAAGCTCGACATGTTTAACGTGGTGCTGGGAGTTACCGCGCAAACGGCTCTCACAATTTTACCAATGTACCTGATACTGTCGATGAAACTCCCGCTATTGGTTACGATCGTATTGTTGGTGGTTATTGCTTTGATCCTAAAAAAGACATGGTGGGATAAATTGGAAGATTAGAGAAAAACCAGGTAAACAGTTCTGTTGGGTGACGAAAAATAAATAAAAAAACTTGCAGCTTGAGGCTAACAGCTTGCAGCCAAAAAAAGAACCACATGAGTAACAATTATGAAAAAAGACTGCAGGGTTTGCAGGAAGCCCACAGCAAATTGATAGAAAGGCCGAATAGAAGAGAGGAGTTAGGTAATGGCGTATATGAAAGATACCAATACCCTATTCTAACGGGGCAGCATGCTCCCTTGACGTGGCGGTATGATTTCAATCGCCAAACCAATCCTTACCTGATGGAAAGGTTTGGAATAAATGCGGCACTAAATGCAGGAGCGATAAAATTCAACGGTAAATACCTGGTTGTTGTAAGAGTTGAAGGAATTGATAGAAAGTCGTTTTTCGCTGTTGCAGAAAGTGATAACGGTATTGATAATTTCCGTTTTTGGGATCGACCTATAACAATGCCGGAAACGGAAAACCCTGCTACTAACATCTATGATATACGCGTTGTACAACACGAAGACGGCTGGATCTACGGTTTGTTCTGTGCGGAACGCCGCGATCCTAATGCTCCTGAAAGCGACCAGTCATCTGCAGACGCCCAATGTGGCATAGCACGTACCAAAGACCTCATCGATTGGGAGCGTCTTCCTGATCTGAAGACGCCTTCACCACAGCAAAGGAATGTCGTTTTGCACCCCGAGTTCGTAAAAGGAAAATATGCATTCTATACGCGTCCGCAAGATGGATTTATTGATGCAGGTAAAGGTGGTGGAATTGGTTTCGGCCTTGCCGATTGCATGGAAAATGCCGTGATAAAAGAAGAAATTGTAATTGACAAAAGAGTGTACCATACGGTGTACGAAGCAAAGAACGGTTTAGGTCCTGCCCCAATTAAAACGAGTGAAGGCTGGCTACATTTAGCGCACGGCGTTCGCAACACTGCTGCCGGTTTGCGATATGTGCTGTATATGTTTATGACCGATCTGCAGGATTTAACGAAGGTGATACATAAACCTGCGGGCTTCTTTATGGCGCCTGAAGGACAGGAAAGGGTAGGAGATGTGTCGAACGTATTATTTAGCAACGGCTGGATAGCAGATGATGACGGAACTGTCTTTATCTATTACGCTTCCTCCGACACGCGTCTGCATGTAGCAACTTCCTCTATCGATCGCCTTGTTGATTATGTCGTCAATTCTCCTGAAGACGGGTTTCGCTCTGAGCATACGGTTAATACAATCAATAAAATCATCGATCGAAACCTTGCTATTATGAACAGGCAAAATGATAAGCAGTATCACCAAATGAAAATGCATTAGAAGATCAAACGCGAGAAGGAAATGAGGGAGTTTTTAATTAACTACAGGAACGAGATGCAGCAGGAGCTGAATCGCATTCTTGCGTACTGGCTTACCTATTCTATTGATCTGAAAAACGGTGGCTTTTATGGACGTATAGATAACGCAAATAAGGTTGAGGAAGACGCTCCAAAAGGTTCGGTACTGAATAGCAGAATTTTATGGACTTTTTCAGCTGCGTATAATCTTGTCAAAAAACCTGCTTACCTCCAAACCGCTGAAAGGGCTTTTAAATACATCAGTTCTTATTTTATTGACAAAGAATTTGGAGGCGTTTACTGGACGATCGACTACAGGGGAAACGCCCTGGATACAAAGAAGCAAATTTACGCCTTGGCTTTTGCATTGTATGGCTTGAGTGAGTACTACAAAGCAAGCGAAGATGAAAGGGCCAAGCAGCTGGCAATAGATCTGTATAAGTCAATCATCAATCGTAGTTACGAGAAAGTTTACGGTGGATATATTGAAGCCCTGACAAGAGACTGGAAAGAAATAGAGGACCTCCGTTTGAGTGCAAAAGATTCGAACGAGAAGAAATCGATGAATACACACCTGCATATTTTGGAGGCCTTTGCGAACCTTTATCTCATTTGGCCCAATGCTGTTTTAAAGCAAAAAATCGAAGAACTAATCAACATCTTTCTTGATCACATTATTGATAAAGAGACGAACCATCTCATTTTGTTTTTTGATGAAAAATGGAACAGGAAGTCTACTACAATATCCTTTGGACATGACATAGAAGCTGCCTGGCTGGTTCAGGAAGCTGCTGAAATTATACAGCAGGCAGGCCTGGTAGAAAAAGTGAAAGCAAAGTCAATAAAAGTTGCTGAAGCGGCTGAACGGGGATTGGACGCAGATGGAGGTTTGTGGTACGAAAAGGAACTGCCATCAGGGCATCTCATTAAAGAAAAACATTGGTGGCCCCAGGCTGAAGCGATGGTTGGTTTTTATAATGCCTACCAGGCTACAGGCTATCAATCTTTTCTTGACAAATCCTGGAATAGCTGGAAGTTTATTGAGCAGTATATCCTCAATAAAAAAGACGGCGAATGGTTTTGGGGCATCAAAGAAGATTACTCTGTGATGCACGGCGAGGATAAAGTGGGACTGTGGAAATGCCCGTACCACAACAGTAGAGCTTGTATAGAACTTTTAAAAAGAATTCCTGAAGTGATTTCAGAGAAAGTGAATTTATAAGAAAGATTTTTTGTTGCCGGACTCTTGTCAAGAACTCAAGACCGTTGCGTTGCACGCTTGTACTATTAAACATTTATCAGCCTTTTTCCCCAAACACGAAATATCATTCGCGCAGCAGTTGAACCTTATAAACTTCACCTTTTTGTCGACTCGGGAAGCATGATCAATACGGATATAAAAGCACAAGTGTGCGACGCAAGAAAAGTTGGTACCGAAAACTCCTGCTTGTAACCAAAAAAACAAACGAAATAAAAAAGTTGTATGAGAAAATGTATCGCAGCTTTTGCATGTATGTGTCTGGTTTCCGCTACGGGATTTGGACAGAGTTATGCCTATATCAACATTGCATGGAGACAGGGACAGCTTCGGCTTCCACTCATCCCAACTCCCAACGATTTCCTTTGCAATGAAAGCAGTAGTGCCGCACACGATGTTTTAATGTTACGGCTGTACAAGAAATAAGATGTAGGGGTAACGGTAGTCATGACTTTTAATGTTAAAATATTTCTTGCCCCCTCATAGTAGCAAGAAAAGATGGCATACAATTTTTACTATCTAGTTATTGTTTCATGCAAAAAGTAAAAATTATGTCAGACACAAATAAAAGCTTAGACAGCCAAAATGATAACGATTTGAACTCGTCAGTAAGTGGACCAAATACGGGTCAGTTAACAGGAGATACGGTAACTGTTCAAGGCACCACCTTTACAAAGGAGGAAATCGAACAAGCTAATAAGCCTCAGCCAAACGTAATTCTAGATAAAGTAGGTGGCCCTAATACCGAAACAACCAGGGACAACGAGAGAGTGAACCCGAGAGCGAACGAAGCACCCGATTCCACAGATACAAATACCGGTGGTTTAGTTGCCGGAGGAGCAAAAGGCGCTAACCAATCTTAATGCAGGAAGGTGCATAAGCTTTAAAGGTTTTATGCACCTTTTTCTATTAACTCCAGATTTCATTCCTTGTAGTTCTTCATCTGCTACGTGCTGGTACGGGAGTAGTACGAACAAGCTGTTCTAGCAATTCACTCGCATTTCATCCTAGCATCCGATGCAACATCCAATGTGAACGCTTGTAAGGGAGATTGCATTTAGCAGTATATTTAAAACAAAAATTTATTTGCTTCAACGTTCTACAATACAGCTACTTCGTTTTCCTTTTTCTTATTTTTTAATGCCCGTTTACTGGTTTGCAGTCAGTTTTGTAGATACTGTAAATGTTCCGCGAGCCATTCTGGTTTTTGTAATTCTTCATTTGCTGGTATATCCATCCAGCAATGGTTACAATAGCTATATGGATAGAGATGACGGAAGCATAGGTGGAATTGAAAAGCCGCCTCCGCCTACTAAGCAATTGTTTTTTGTAACCGTCGTGATGGATGTGGTGGCAGTTGTCTTATCGCTGTTTGTGTCTTCCTTATTTGCTTCCTGCATTGTTATCTACATCCTTTGCTCGCGTTTATATAGTTACCGCGGAATTCGGCTGAAGCAATACCCCTTATTGGGATATCTCACAGTGATTTTTAACCAAGGCGCCCTCACTTTCTTCATGGTCTACCATGGTGTTGACTCGAATCTTACGAATCACATGTCATTCATAGGTTTGTTAGCCGCCGCTTTTTTAATTGGAGGATTTTACCCTATTACCCAGATTTACCAGTACGAGGCTGATGCAAAAGACAACATAACAACCATTAGCATGAAGATGGGAAAAAAGGGAACTTTCATCTTTTGCTCGCTCATGTATTTGTTAGCCCTGGCACTTTTATGGTCATATTATCGCAACCATGAACTTTATAAACCTTTTATTGTTTTATTAATCTTTTTCAGCCCTGTGGTCGTATATTTTGTTCAATGGTTTTTAAAGGTGCTGAAGAACGAAACCCTTGCCGATTACAAACATACAATGCAAATGAACTGGCTGGCGAGCACCTGTACCAGCCTCGCTTTTATAACAATAATTCTGCTTCAAAAATTTGGCTAATATAATATCTATAGGAACTGCTTTACCTCAATATTGCCACCCGCAACAAGAGATCCTGAAGTTTATGCAAAAGGCTTATCGTCTAAACGAAGATGATGCACGGAAGCTTAGTTTCTTATACAAGCAAAGTGAAATAGAAAACCGTTACTCAGTGTTGCCTGATTTTGGAAAACCTGAAAGCGAGTGGGAATTTGTTGAGCCTGATGCAGGGGAAAAATGCCTTAATAGCAGGATCGATCTTTTTGAGTCAAATGCGCTCGCCCTGTCGGTAGCGGCCATCAAAGAGTGTGTAAAAAATTTTATTGAACCTGAAGAAATTACTCATTTAATTACTGTTAGCTGTACCGGAATGAGTGCGCCGGGCTTAGACTTACAAATCGCAGAAGATCTCGGCCTCTCAAATAAAGTCTTCAGAACTTCTGTAAATTTCATGGGCTGTTATGCAGCAATTCATGCGATGAAGATTGGAAAAATGATTTGTGATTCAACCAGCAATGCAAAGGTTATAATCGTTTGCACTGAGCTTTGTACTATTCATTTTCAAAAGCATTTTACCCTCGACAATGCTGCAAGCAGTTTGTTATTTGGAGATGGAAGCGCTGCGTTGCTGCTCTCGAATTCTATAACTTCTCCCAACGCTTTAAAGGTTAAAAGCTTTTATTCAGAGATTTCATATAAAGGCAAAAACGACATGTCGTGGCAAATAAGTAATACCGGCTTTCTTATGAAGCTGAGCGCTTATATACCGCAGCTGATACAGGAAGACATAGCTGCTTTAGTAAAGAGTGCATTAGACGAAGGCAACCTTGATCAAAGTGATATAACTCACTGGTGCATACATCCGGGTGGAAGGAAAATTTTGGAAGTAATTAAGTCAAAGCTCTCACTTTCAGCGGAGGACCTGTCCTGCTCAAAATCTGTTTTATCCAAATACGGAAATATGTCTTCCCCTACTATTTTATTCGTCCTCAAGGAAATTATGGAAGGGACAAAGCACCGTGCAGCAAATGTTTTCGGAGTAGCATTTGGCCCCGGTCTGACTATGGAAACTTTCATTGCATCAAAAGCATGAACCTTACCGAAAGGTCATATCAAACCGAATTTTTAGACGAAGAATTAATTCCTTTTGAAGACATTAAGCAAAATCTAAAAGAGCTCGATTTTATAAACAAATGGTTGGGTGGGCACAGTATTACAATCGACGGGTTCAGGCAGTTGGTTGAAAATAAAAAGGAAGTGTCTGTCTGCGAAATTGGTTGTGGTGGTGGTGATAATTTGGTGGCCATTCAGAAATGGTGTAGATCTGAAAATATAAAGCTGTCTATTACGGGAATTGATTTAAAGAAAGAGTGTATTGATTTCGCGAAAAGCAGGCAAAGCAGTTTCTCCCATGTTAACTGGATTGTTTGCGATTACAAAAAGGTAAGTTTTGAACGTAAACCTGACATTATTTTCTCCAGTCTATTTTGTCATCATTTTACTTTTGAGGAATTAGTGTTTCAATTTACGTGGATGAAAGAAAACAGTACGATCGGTTTTTTCATAAATGATTTGCAAAGGAGTACGATAGCATATTATTCCATAAAAATCCTAACACAATTGTTTTCGAAATCCTACCTGGTAAAAAATGATGCGCCCTTAAGCGTTGCACGGGGATTTACCAAGGAAGAATTAAGCCAAATTTGTAGCCAAGCAGGTATTAGCAACGCAACGATACAGTGGAAATGGGCTTTTAGATACCTCGTTAGCTATAAACATGAGTGATAATCTTGTATACGATGTAGCCATTATTGGAGGAGGACTTGCAGGCCTTTCACTTGCCATTCAATGTGCTGATGCACAGTACAGCGTTGTTCTCTTTGAAAAAGAAGAGTATCCTTATCATAAAGTTTGCGGAGAGTATATCAGCCTCGAAAGCTGGGATTTTTTACACAGAATAGGGGCTGATCTGAAAAGTTTCAACTTGCCTTTAATTAAAACCCTTCACTTGTCGGATGTAAAGGGTAAAACTTATTCGTTCAACCTGCCTTTAGGTGGATTTGGTATCAGCCGCCACGCTCTGGATCACCGGCTATTTAAAATAGCTCAATCAAAAGGGGTAACTGTTTTTACTAATTGTAAAGTAACTGACGTCAGTTTTTCTAATGACCTTTTCACAGTAAGCAGCGCTGGGCGACAGGTAAGGGCAAAGGTCGCCGCGGGATCTTTTGGCAAAAGAAGCAATCTCGATATTAAGTGGAAAAGAAGTTTTGTATCCCAAAAGACTGAAAGGCTGAACAACTATGTTGGAATTAAATACCATATCAAATACGAACACGACAAGGACAGTATTTCCTTACACAACTTCTATAACGGCTATTGCGGGCTTTCTAAAATTGAAGATGATAAGAGTTGTCTCTGTTATTTAACAACTGCATCTAACTTAAAATCTTGTGGGAATTCAATTGAAGAGATGCAAAGGCAGGTGTTGTTCAAAAACCCAAAGTTAAAGTCCGTTTTTACTTCTGCTGAGTTTTTGTATAAAGAGCCATTAGCAATCTCGCAAATTAGTTTTAGTAAAAAGTCCCAGGTTGAAAATCATGTCCTCATGCTCGGGGACGCGGCTGGAATGATCAGCCCCTTGTGTGGTAACGGTATGAGTATGGCGATGCACTCGTCTAAAATATCATTTGATTGTATTAAACTATTTCTGGAAGGAAAAGTTAGTCGTAATATAATGGAAGAAAAGTACGAGGCAGATTGGAAAAAAGCGTTTTCATTGAGGCTATGGGTAGGACGAAATGTCCAGAGATTTTTTGGTGGAAATACTTCAACTTCTTTGTTTTTGCAAACGATGCATTCAGTTCCTCCCTTGGCGAAGGCTCTTATTAAATCAACTCACGGAACTTCTTTTTAAGCAAAATGCCTGGCACTAACTGTACCAGGCACTTGAATAAAAAATTACGTGCGTATAAACTACATCGACAATCCTTTTCCATCTTGTACCGGGCTCTCATTGCCTGAGGCGGTATTGTTGTTGGCGTCTTGTAAATATTCTTGCTGCTCATCACTCTTCTCATAGGATTTTTTCTGTTGCTCCGGCCTTGCAACGCCTTCACCATCCTGCACTTGGCTATCTCCTGTAGTTTTACTGTTCTCTTTCGAATCAGTCGAAGATGTTTTTACGTTCTCCGAAATATCCTTTTCTGCATTAAATGATTC
This sequence comes from Segetibacter aerophilus, assembly GCF_007991655.1. Lineage (GTDB taxonomy): Bacteria > Bacteroidota > Bacteroidia > Chitinophagales > Chitinophagaceae > Segetibacter > Segetibacter aerophilus. Next base: position 180,218 of record NZ_BJYT01000011.1, on the reverse strand, counting down.
TTTCATGATTTCTGGTTTAATTCATAATATCCTTTTCGAAAAAAGTATACCTATTTCAAGAAGTTGTCGATCTGCGTGATGGAGATAGGTTTCTCAACAATATGACATTGCATACCTCCATCTCCATTCAAGTCATCTTTGTCTTTGTCATCGCAAAAAGTTTTATTGCCTGGCTTATTAGCGCTAATTAAAAACAAGTGTACACCAGGAACAGCTTTCATAATATTTGGAGCTTCGGGCCATCCCAAACCATCAGGGAGGTTATTGTCAAGAATTACTATATCTGGAGAATTGTTTTGTACTAAACCTAATCCATCATGAAGTGTATGAGATATACTTACATCGCAATTTCTCTTGGATAAATAGAATTGCATCAGTAAACAAAAGTCTACTTCATCATCGATAATTAATACTTTCTTTCTATCCATACTGCATTGTTGTAAAAAATGTTGCCATCGTGTTCTCTAAATTATTCTATAAGGGATTTTTCTATTTGTAGAAACAATTTCTCATAAAAAAATTAATTTTTATTTTTTTCTAAACATGTTAACCAGTGGGATTACTCGTATTAATATGATAAGAAATTGACATTTGTCTGCTTTTTCTTTTGGTTACTTCCTTGGCATCTACCGGCACAAAAACCTAAATGGCATTAAAATTGACTAAGGAGAGAAAAAATTGATTTAGCATGAAGAAGCTTTTTTTGGCATTAGTAATTAGCAATGGCTTTAGTCTGGTGGCAGGCGCTCAAAGTAAATTTTCTCTTGGTCCGAATGTCGGGGTGGGCATGTCCTGGTTAGACAATACTCCTAACAGAAAAACTAAACTTGCCGGTAATGCAGGTCTGTCGCTTGTGTATAGTGCAGCTGAACATTTCGGAATTGGTCTGGATGCAAAGTATTCTTTTGAGGGCGGAAAGTTTTCAGCCAATAATCAAACAACTACTTCAGATCTCAATTACTTCAGGATTCCGTTGAAAGCAATTTATTTCTTTAGCAGCTACGGACATAAAGTAAGACCTAAGGTATTTGTTGGTCCTTCCTTCGGCTTTCTTAGCGGAGGGCAAACCAAAATAGAATCTCCTGTCATTACTCAAACCGTAAACTCTAAAGATTTTTATAAGTCTTTCGATTTTGGTCTTACAGGTGGGGCCGGCTTAAATGTTCGCCTGGCAACCAATACCTGGTTTAACGCTGATGTTAATTACCTACATGGCATCACTGATATTAGACCAACCACTAAACAACATAACAGGAACTTGGGGGTTAACATAGGTGTCAATTTTGGCCTGTAAACATCCTTGAAGAAAAAATGCTAAATGCTCCGAAGAGGGGCATTTAGTATTTAAAGCACGTTGATTGTAAAGAAGACATGAGATTCTTATAGATCAAAGAATTAAAGAAAGTTTTCTTAAAAGTGGTATGGAATTTACTTAGTAAGATTAGAAGAATTAATAACCTATGAAAGCCTCAGGAAGATTTTTAAAGAACGCACTGGAATGCATGACGCAATGCGTGCTATTACCGGGTGTGCAGCTTCACTTCGACGATGTCTTTAGATTTTACGCAAAAAATATTGGGACAATTATAAATAAGCACAAAAAGCATTAAAAGCTCTGGTAGTAACACTCGTTGGTCGCTTGACATTCCCTACGCTATTTCATAATCAGTTCACATCGTCGGCCGGCAGTAAAACTGCACTTTTTCTAGTTTTTAGGATACTTTATTAAAAAGCTCCAAACTGTATAAAAATCCTCATCTAGTTTTTGCTTTTCTGCACTCTCTATATTTCTCTTTCCTTTTTATTTTTTCTAATTTTATTAGTGCTTAACGAAGCACTGTTTGGAGTTGTAGAACAGAAAATATAACTAAATAAAGCATTGAGAGGAAAACAGTTGGATGGGAAAAAATGTATTATACCAGTGTGGTCCGCCTGTTTCGGTTACCTTACAAAACGTTGACTTTTCTTACACCAAAATAAAAACAAAAGCGGCTGTGGAAACTTTTCTACACTAGGTATTTTTATTTAAGATATTATTTTAGTGAAGTTTATACAGTATTTAAAATGTATATTTGTAAAACGTTCTTCTTGTTTTGTTTATACTTTTTTTGCACATCTTTAAAGTTTGGTGTTGTATTGGATTCAGTGAAAGTGAACATTTAAACCTCAGATAATCAATATGCTCAGCCAAATTCAAACCCAAAAACAGCAGTTGAAGATTTTGCCTCAGCAAATTCAAATGCTGAACATTTTTCATCTTAATGTTTTAGAATTAGATCAGCGTATCAGTGATGAATTAGACGAGAATCCTCTTTTGGAGATGAATGAAGAGGAAGAGACGGTAGCAGTTGAGAAGTTTGCAAAAGAAAATGCACAGGACTATGAAGATTGGGAAGAACACGGATATGATGATGTACCAGATTACAAACTGGAGTACGAGAACTACTTCAATAGCGAGTCGATACCTAATGTACCTATAAAATCTTTTAGCGATTATCGCGAAGGCCTCAAGGATCAGATAAGGTATATGGACCTTTCAGAAAAACATTTAAACCTGGCAGATTATATAATTGACTGCCTTAACTGCAACGGTTTTTTGCTACAGGACCTAGAGGACATGGCAGATGACCTTTCGTTTAAGCATGGAGTTATAGTGGAAGCTGACGAATTGCAGGAAGTGGTCAATCATATACAAAAGCTTGATCCTGTTGGGGTAGGTGCCAAAAATACAAGGGAATGTTTGCTACTACAGCTTCATCACCTCAACAAGAAAGGTCCTGATGTGAAGATGGCTATCAAACTCCTTGAGAACCATTATGCAGACTTGTCTCATCGTAATATGGAAAAAATTATGGAGGCACTTTCCATAGATGAAGATGAGCTAAAAATTGTCCTGAGACTTTTGGCTTCTTTAAAACTTAAGCCTGTTCTCGAAGAATTTGAAGGCACTACAGTTAACAACAATATAATACCAGATTTTATACTTACAGTTGATGATGATGGTGATATTGAAGTCAATTTATACAGGTCAAGATCCTCGTCTTTGTACATCAACCAGTCGTTGATGGAGACGGTGCAGTTTGCCGGTGCTACACGCGACAAGCAAGCCACTCAGTATTTAAAAAGTAAGTTGAGTTCGGCGCAGTGGTTTGTAAATGCGATTAAGCAACGTGAAGGAACCATGATGCAAATAATGAAAGCCATTGTTGACCTACAAAGAGAATATTTTAAAACAGGGGACGTAAGCCTTTTGAAGCCAATGATTTTAAAAAATATAGCTGACAAAGTGGGGGTCGACATTTCCACCGTATCAAGGGTTACGTCAAATAAATACGTTGATACGCCTTTTGGTATTATTTTGCTGAAGAATTTATTTACTGAAGGCATCATTAATAAGGAGGGCGAAGTAATAAGTAATAGAGTTATACAATCCGCAATTGAAGCAGTTATAGAAAAAGAGGATAAGTTAAATCCATACACCGATCAGCAATTGGTAAGTATTTTAGCGAATAAAGGTATAAATGTAGCCAGGCGGACTATTGCAAAATACAGGGAACAACTACAAATTCCCGTTGCCCAGTTGCGAAGAATGTGGGCCTAAATCAAAACTAATTAATAAGTATTAAATTTTCTAAATGAGTAAAATTTTAGTGATAGATGACGACGTAGACATGTGCTTACTTCTAAAGCGATTTTTAAGTAAGAATGGATACGAAGTTACGCTTGCCCATAACGGCAAAAAGGCGCTTGAGGAGCTAGAAAATGCTGAGCCGAATCTTGTACTGTGTGATTTTAGATTGGAAGACATTGATGGAAAGGAGTTGTTGATTAAAATAAAAGAAAGATATCCTCGTACGCCGGTAATTATTGTTACGGGCTATAGTGATATTAAGGTTGCTGTAGATGTAATGAAATTAGGGGCATACGATTATGTTACAAAGCCATTGTTCCCTGATGAAATCTTATTAAGCATTAAATCTGCCCTACAAAAGAGCGCAACTAAACAGGAAAATGTTGCTACGGTAATAATGCCTGAAGATGACTCAAAAAATAGTACAAAGTCCAAAACAATTACATCAGGCCAATACATTTTCAGTGATAGCCCCGAGTTTAAAAACATACTAAAGCAAATAGACCTTGTTTCTCCAACTAACTATAGCATTCTAATCTATGGTGAAAGTGGAAGCGGCAAGGAAGCGATTGCACAGGAGATACACAAGCGTAGCAAGCGTAAAGACATGCCTTTTGTGGCAATCGACTGTGGCGCCCTCTCAAAAGAATTAGCAGGAAGTGAGTTATTTGGTCATGAGAAAGGATCATTCACAGGAGCCCTTAACCAAAAAATAGGAAACTTTGAGATAGCCAACGGAGGTACTATTTTTCTTGACGAAGTAGCCAACTTGTCTTACGACGTTCAGGTGGCTTTGCTAAGGGTTGTGCAAGAGAGGAAGATGCGCCGCATAGGTGGTAATAAGGACATTGATCTTGATGTTCGTATTATAATAGCAAGCAACGAAAGATTATTGGATGCGGCTAAAAAGGGAAAATTCCGGGAAGATTTGTATCACCGCTTCAATGAGTTTAGTATAGAAGTGCCGCCTCTTCGCGAGCGGAAATATGATATGATGATTTTCGCGAAGCACTTTTTGAAACTTACAAACGATGAATTAAGTAAGAACATCAAAGGGTTCTCTCCTGAAGTAGAAGCGATCTTCAAAACCTACGTCTGGCCAGGGAACCTGCGCGAGTTAAAAAACGTTGTAAAACGTGCCACGTTGCTTTGCGATACTGAGTACATTATGCCGACTGTATTGCCTTTTGAAATCACCAATTTTACTAAACTACAGTTTGGAGAAGTCAGTGAAGAAGCAACTTCTAATTTACAAGTTAGGCAAGCAGATCCGGCTCCGCCAGTGGCCACTTATTCTGCCCCTGTTTTACCGGAGCCTGTATTTACCAAACAACTGGAGATTAATGAACACAGTCTTAAAGGAGCTAGTATTGATGCAGAATATGAGATGATTGTAGAGGCTTTAAGGAAGGCTAATTACAACAAAAGTAAGGCTGCTAAAATTTTGAACGTTGACAGAAAAACGCTTTATAATAAAATGAAGCAGTACAAGCAGTTTAATAGTGACTTGTAAAAGAAAAAATTATAAAAAGAAAAAAGGGTAAAAAAAGTTACCCTTTTTTCTTTTGCAAGAGACAGTAAGTCGATGTAGAGAGTTTGCCTTCCCTTATAAAAATAATCTCTGATTATTTACACCAACTTCTATGATAGCACGTATATAAATAAACTTTGAAAAAGGGTAGATATAAATGAACAGACAAAACCAGGAAAAGCGGATATTGATAGTAGATGACGACGAAGACGATTTTTTTATTACTTCTGAGTATATTAAAAGTATTCCTGCTAATAAATTTATAGTAGACTGGTCATACAATTATAATGATGCACTGAAGAAGCTGGTATCGAATGAGTATGATATCTACTTCGTCGATTACAGGTTAGGTATAAAGACAGGGATGGATCTACTGAACGACGCCATTCAGCGCGGCTGTGAAGCTCCTATAATATTGCTCACCGGTAAAGGCACACAGGAAATTGACGTAAAGGCAATGGAGAGTGGCGCGTACGACTATTTGATAAAATCAGAATTAAATACTGAAAAGCTCGAAAGGTGCATTCGTTACTCGCTTGAAAGAGCAGCATCGATCCAGGCACTCAAAGCAAATGAAAGAAGGTATCGAAGCATTTTTGAAAAATCGAAAGATGTAGTTTTTATAACTGATACTGAATTCAGAATCTCGGAGATAAATTATGCAGCTACCGAGTTGTTGGATTATGAACTTGATGAGTTAATCAGGAGGGACATTTTTTCTCTTTTCAAGAATAAAAGCGACCGAACGTATTTCGCAGACATACTAGATGAGATAGGTGAATTCTACGATTATGAAGTGGACCTTCTTGCAAAAAATGGGGAGATTAAAAATTGTATTATTTCAGCTTCCATAGAAATAAACAATAATGCTGAAAAATATATCCAGGGAATTATTCATGATAATACGAGCCGCAAAAAGGCTGAGAAAACTTCTTTACAAGCCGAAAAGTTAGCTGCAACCGGCCGTCTTGTACGTACCCTCGCTCATGAAGTAAGAAACCCTTTAAACAACATTAATCTTTCCATAGAGCAGCTTATCCAGCAGGCTGGTGATGATGACTCCAAATTATACTTGGACATAGTACAACGCAACGGTAAAAGGATAGGGGATTTGATAACGGAGCTTCTTAATTCAGCACGCCTATCGTCTCAGATAAACTTGCATAAAACTTCATTGCAATCGGCAATGGATAATGCAATTTCTGCTGCAATAGACCGGATGACTTTAAAGCGTATTGATCTCCAAGTCTCTTATCCTGAAGTTGATTGTTTCGTCTTACTTGATCCTGAGAAGATTCAACTGGCATTTTTAAATATTATTATAAATGCGGTCGAGGCAATGGAGGAAGGTGTTGGCATCCTAAAGATCACAATTACCACAACTGAGGACGAGCATATTGTTGAAATTAAAGATAACGGCAGTGGTATTAGTGATGAGAACATGTCACGCTTATTCGAGCCCTATTTTACCTCCAAAAGAAATGGTATGGGTTTAGGCCTCGCTTCTACACTCAATATAATTCAATCTCACAATGCTCATATCGATGTGAAATCAGAAATTAATATTGGAACTTCTTTTATTATAGGCTTTAAAAAAGTATAAGTTCTTAAAGGTTGAATTCATTTTCAACTCCGATAAATTATTGAAACAAATAAAAAGAGAGGCTGAAACTGCCTCTCTTTTTATTTGTAAATCCTATACACTAAAAATTATCAATTCGCTTTTTAGACATTTCTCTTTTTTGCTTCTAAAAGTTCTAAAGTAAACTACATATAATTTGAACTGAAGGAGAGTTAGTCGTTGAATAAGTTGAATAAAGAGTAGATTTTCTTCGTATAGCTTAAGTTTTAAAATCCGTAATTATGAACCGTCGGGCCACTTAAATCATAGCTACGGGAAGCAGCTCCGACCGAGTCAAATAGTGAAGAGAAAACCGACCAAATCTTCTTAAGCAATAAGTTCTTCTTCTCATAATTGTTATCGTAAAAATCAACTTTTAGTATTTGTACTTTAATCAGTACCTGTGTTGTTAGCGCATTGTTTATTTCTTCTGCGGTTAAATCTGTCTGATAAGCTAATTCTTCGGGGTCATGAATAATTCTTGCTTTTCCGAAAACGTTCATGAAATAGTCCTTACCCTTCTTGAAGTAATTCAAGCCTACAGGAAATTCACGATCAAACTGGCTGATTAACTGTTGGGGACGGTTAATGAAAAAAGTAATGTAACCACAGTCATCCACCTTAAATGTATGAATGATAGTATTATTGATTTTAAGGGGACTATTGCTGTGGCAATAAAAGATAGCAACCTTTATATCTTCTATTTTTTCTGCGATAAAATGTAAAACTTTCTCATTGTGCATCATGTTTAAACCTTTAGTATATATACTTCTAAAAGTGTACCTGATTTCAACAAAATCCTTAAATTTTCTCTGTGGAATCAATTCTACAGCTAAGGGAGTGGAAATGAACGCTTTAACTGCTTTTCCGCTTTAACCAGTCTATTTAAAGACTGGTTTATGATCACCCCAACATTCCTATTATGGGAGTAAAAAGGCCTAAAATGAAACGTTTTGACGTTTGCAGTCAGCTAGTAGTCATGATGACAGCTAAAATTATATAGTCAGGCCTTTAGGGTTGTGCTGCTTCATTGTTTTTTCCTGCAAGCGCAACAGGTATTGTTTCTATTTCTTTTGCCTCTCTTTTAATAATAAATACCGCAGTATCATCTGGAATTATTCCGCCCCCGTACTCAAGCGCGTAAGACTTGGTAAATTCTGCACCAAAGTAGAGTATAAGCGAAGTGTAATACACCCAGAGAAGTATGATAATAACAGACGCTGCAGTACCATAGGTGGCACCCAGGTTAGATCTACCAAGATAAAATCCGATCGCAGCTTTTCCGATTATGAACAGAACAGATGTAAACGAAGCTCCTATAAAAGCATCCTTCCATTTTATTTTTCCATCCGGTAGTACTTTAAAGATTATTGCGAACAATAAACTAATAATGACAAAAATTATCCCGATGTTAATTACATAAAAAATGTAAACGGTGCTGTGAGGAAAGTAGTGTGTAAGACGATCGCTTAGCAAATCAAGCAAAGCACTTACAACCAAAGACACGATCAATAAGAATCCAAGGCTCACAATTAATGAAAATGAAAGAAGCCGATTGACAAGATATTTAACTATACCCCTTTTAGGTTTGGCTCGTAGCGACCAAATAAAATTTATAGAGTCTTGAATTTCCGTAAAGATGCCCGTTGCTCCAATTACCAGGAAAACAGTTCCTATGATTGTTCCGATAATACCTTTATGTGAGTGCTGGCCGTTTTTAATAATCTCTTGTACTTGTAAAGCGGCATCACTTCCTATTAATCCATTCAGTTGACCATACAGTCTGCCTTGTACTGCATCTCGTCCGTAAAAAATAGCAGATAGCGATATTATTATTATCAGTAAAGGACCGATTGCAAAAATTGTATAGTACGATAATGCCGCACTTAGCTTGGCGCAGTTATCCTGGCTGAAACCACTTGCAGCGCCCTTTAACACATGGAAATATTTCTTAATAAATTTCATCGGTTAGAATTACATGAAACTAGTATTAAGTTCGTGCCAGTATCATAATAAATTGTGTAAACGTGTATTTTTTTTCGCGTCTTATCTTATTTGCTTTCAATCTCTTATGCCGGCAAACGTATTCTCTTTCTTTTGCCAAAGACAAAGAGTGGCATGGTTCTTTAAATTATTTTTCAAATTCATTTTATGAGAAGTATACTTTATATTATAGCTGTGATATTAGTTATCGGATGGTTGTTAGGCGTTTTTGTGTACAGCGTAAAAGGTATCATCCATGTACTCTTGGTTCTGGCTATTATTTCGTTGCTACTTGGCTTGATAAGAAGGGTCTAAGTAGTTTATCGTTTTCGGATAAATTTAGCTACAGGTTATCTGTAGCTTTTTGTTTTTAAATAAAACCAAGATGTCAGCTAAGAAGCCCGGAAGAAAATTTTACATTATTACTTCAATAGTTGTGTTATTTCTGACTGCGGGCTTTGTTTTCTATAAAATTAAAAAACACAATTTTCTAGATCACCAGCTTCAGAGTATTGTTAAGGAAAAAACCCATGAATTATACAAGATTAGTTATGATTCAATATCTGTTGATGAGATAGGTGGCGATTTGTACATAAAGAATATTTACATAAAAGGAGATACCGCGCGTCAATTAGAACTAATCAATAAGAACGACACAAATGCAACTGCAGTAATATTCGACATTTTTGTTCCAATGCTTAAAGTAGTTGATTTTAAAACTGCAAGAGCGCTGCTGTCGAAACAAATGGAGTGTAGGCAGATTGTAATATCAAATCCACAAGTACGTCTCTATCTTTTTCCGGGACAGGGTAAACAAAAAGACGATAAGAAAAAGCAGGAAGAGTTATACAAGCAGCTTTTAGGAAACTTTAAATTGATGAAGGCAGACAGCGTATCGGTCATCAATGCTCAGGTCGTTGCTTCTGATTTTTTTTCCAAGGAAGTCAAATTTCGTACGTTTCAAACTACGGTAAACCTAAGTGGCGTTGCAATAGATAGCACTTACAACCAGGATACAAGCCGCACGTTATTTTGCAAGGAGATTGGAATCAAATCAGACAAAATAATTTTTGGCGACAAAAAAAATACTGCAGAAGCATCTTTCGCAACGTTCGACACCCGTTCAAAAATTGTTGCATTCTCCTCAGTCAGTTACGATGCTTTTAAAAACAGCGGCTTCTTTAAAACAGAGCTTCAAGGAATATCTTTAAGCGGAATTGAATGGTTAGGCCCCGTAGAAAATTCAGATCTTATCGTAGATAAGGTTATAATTAACAAAGGTGAATTAGAAACACTTTTAGATGACAGCAAGGATAGTAAAAGCAAGCAAAACAAGGAGGGAAGAATTTTAACGGGGTGGATCAAAAAGTTTTCGCTTAACAGTTTGCAGGTAAAATCCGTCAATTATATCAGCCGGACAACCGAAGAAAACAAGAGGCCGTTCCAGGTGAAGAACAATTCTTTTCTAATTAAAAATATAAGCATAGATAGAACTGCGGCTTTCAACGGAAAGCTGATCAATCAAGCCAAAGAAATAGACTTGTACAACGACGAGATCAGTATAAGGAGTGCAGACAATATATATGAATACAAAGTGTCTGGGATTAGATTAAACTCTAAAACAAAAAGTATTTCAATAAAGTCATTAAGGATTATACCTCAGCTCGATGAAGCTGCTTTCGCTAGGAAAGCCAGATACCAAATCGACCGCTATAATATTATTATAAAGGATGTAAGATGCAGTAACGTTGATGGCGAAAAGTTGGTGAGGGGTGAAATAGATATAGAATCGATCAACACGGTAGGAAGTTCAGTTAAAGTCTTTCGCGATTTATCTTATCCTATCGACAGCATATCGAAACAGGGGCAACAGATGACTTACCCCCATCAAATCATTCATAAACTTGGCTTACCAATTAAGATAGACAAGTTTGTTTTCTCAAATACTTATATAGAATACAAAGAAAAAAACCCGAAGTCTGAAAACAGCGGACGGGTAAGATTTGCTAATACAGCATTAACCTTAAAAAATGTTTCAAACCATAAACCGAGGGACGGTGAAAAAATAGTGGTAAGCTTTAAAACCAATTTTTTAGATGAGATTCCTTTAACAGGGGGTTTTACTTTCTCCCTAGATCAATGGCAAAAAGGAGTTTTTACAGCAGAGGCTTCAATTGCTAACAACATACACGCTACAACGCTGAATCAATTAACTGAACCTATGGGGTTGATAAAAGTTGAAAAAGGGGAGATCCATTCGTTGACGTTTTCTATGAAGGCTGATACAAATACATCAAACGGAACTTTATTAATGCCGTACGAAGATTTGAAAGTATCGCTGCTAAAAAAGAAGGGCGATGAGTATGCTAAAAAAGGAATATTTAGTTTACTGGCAAACCTGGCGGTAAAGAACAGTAATAAGGAAGGCAGTAATATGCGAACTGCTCAAGTGGTGATTACAAGGAACAAGTACCGGTCATTCTTCAACTTTATTTGGATGACCGTTTTCAAAGGATTAAGAGATGTTGCTGTTATAAAAATATAAAAGCGCCACTGGCGCTTTTATATTTTTATAATACTTGTCAATCCCTTACAAATCTCTTACTTACTTGGTCGTCTTCTTTTGAAAGCTTTCTACTTGTTGCATAAATTCAGAAAGCTTACGATCAGCGTAAGGCCCGTAGGCATCAACTAATGTTCCTTTCAAACCGTCTGTGGTTTCGATAACGTAGCAAATAGTATTATCGTTGGGATCAGACTGGCCTTCGAACCTAAAGAAATTAACCACATTTACATCTTCAGGCTGATATACTTTTTCAGTCTTCAACGATCTCAGACCTTTGTCAGATATTTTAAAGTCATCATCATAGCCATCCATTACCATTTTATTAGTCACCAGTGCAAGCGATTTCATATGAGGTATCAGGTCATTATTTTCCATAAAGGTGCTATTTTCTTCCATAACGTTGGTTTTTAAAATGATTGAAAATTTCTTGCCAGAGTAACTAAGAAACAGTGCATAAATGTAAAAATAAAAGCCGGCAAAAAGTACCGGCTTTCTTCTTAAAATTATAAAACACTCTAAACCCCTAACTTACTTTATCGTGCAGATCGCGATATTTTTTTATCAAATCATGCGAAGTTTTCAGATCGCTTTTTTGAGTACTTATTAATTGTCTTATTTCTGTGCTCATATATGCGTCTGACTCGAGCGCAGCTTCATAGGCCCGTTGAGCAACGTCTTCGCCATATTCACAATTACCTAAAATTGTTTCCCTGTCCTTACCGGTAATTGCTGCTTTTAGATCCATCCAAACGCGGTAAACTTTGCCCGATACAGTGGTGTCATGAGCAGCTTCGCCACCAAGTCTACCTACTTCCTGTACAAGTTGCGCAGTGTATTTGCGGCTTTGGTCAGCCATCTCATTAAATATTGCTATTAAGTCTACATCTAAATCTTTTGCTTCTTTTACCGCTCTTTCATAGCCTACTACGCGATCATTATTTATTCTGATAAGATCGTTTAAAACGCTTATTAATTCTTCTTGCTTTTCCATGATGATTTATTTTAAATGTAAAAAGTACGGTTACAGGATAAGTAAAAAAAACGGGCCATCATTATATTCAATAGATCTATTACCGCTTCTAGCCCGGTTGCTATGAGTACAACTTTGTGAGCAAAAAATTCTACGCTTAGTGGTTGAGCTCCAATTATTTAGACAAAAAGCATGAGTTAGTTTAAATGAATTAAAGAATAATATTATGCGAGACGAAATGCTCAAAAGTGGCTAATGGCATGGATTTTATCATTTGCTTTGAAACTAATATTATGAAAAATCTGGTGGTGCTCTGTTCTATCATGTGTGTTTCAGTTTTCACTGCAAATGGTCAAAGTATGGGTAGAAGTTATAAGACTGCGCTTGGGGTAAAAGTCTGGGACGGAGGAGGTATTTCTTTTAAGACTTTTGTAGCACCTAATAACGCGTTAGAGGTTATTGGTTATCTGTATCGAAATGGTACCAGGCTTACGGGCTTGTATGAAATCCACGGAAATATTGCAGATGCACCAGGGCTTAAATGGTATGTAGGACCGGGGGCGCATTTGGGTTTCTACAATTATAAAGGCTATACAGGTGATAAGGCTGTAGCTGGAATTGATGGTGTTTTAGGGTTGGATTATAAAGTCAACAAAGCGCCACTAAATTTTTCCATTGATTGGCAGCCCTCGTTTGAATTTGCAGACGGCCGCGGCTTTGTTGGAAGTTGGGGTGGCTTGGGGATACGATATACTTTTTAATGTCTGGAAAAAATGGATCAAATTAAAAGGCGTGGATTTTTGGTAAAAAGATAATTGCACCGATAATTGTACTTATAATTGAAACAAATAACACGGCGCTTGCCGACATGTCTTTGATAGTTTTAATGGCAGGGTGATACGTTGGATGGACAAGGTTACAAATTTTCTCAATTGCACTGTTAATCATCTCGAGGGAAAGCACTGTTCCGATACAGCCTAACACCACCATCCATTCTGGTGCTGAAATATTCAACCACCAACTTACAATCACAACCACGATGGCTATCACCATTTGTATTCTTCCATTTCTTTCATGTCTGAAGAAGATGACCAAACCATTAAAAGCGTAGAGAAATCCTTTCAGGAAATTTAGCATCAAAAGTAGATTTTGGCGAAAATCTACTTTAATAAACGCAATCAATCAACTTGTTTTTTCTGCAATCCATTTCCACCAAAAAGCAGTGCAGGTGGTATAGATGAACATGTGACATAAATCGTCGCTTAAAGAATGACCGTTTCTTATAATAGCTGCGAAAACAGGCACAAGAAAAGCAGCCGCCAGTATAGTGATAGCCATTCCCATGAAAGTGATTGGAAGATACGCCCAGCCAAAAGGTTTAAACCAAATCGGGTTCATATGTTATAATTTAAAAAGGGATTAATAGTTGGAGTAGGGTAGTGATGTTGTGGAAAATTCCGCAGACGCTATCCTAGAATAAGTAAAATCGATAACTGTCAAACACCAGGTTGCGGATGCGATGATCAACCAGCAATACACATTTCTTAAAAGAACGAGATTGACGTGCAGCTGCTGATTATCTTTTTTTAAATGCAGATGAACTACTTGAGGCAGGTTAATCAAAATCGCAAGTAGGGGTCCGAGTAACATTATAACATCCCTGTTCCATCCTACGAAATCAAATTCCTGATTTTTGAAAATTGGTTCAATAATCTTCCATAGTGCCGGAGTATTAAAAGCGTCGTTAAGCCACGAAGAGATAACAAAATAAACTGAGGGAAAAATAAGCAGCATTCCTCCAACCACAGCCAACGGTCGAAGTAGAATAGTAGTATTCATTTTTATGAATTTGGTTTAACAAGAAATAGGTTTAAAGCTTTTTTACTTTGAATTTCCAATACGTCAAAAAGGGCTATAAAAATCAGAAGTAGGTGAAGTAACAATGTTGAAAGATGGCCGGAAGACATTCTTCCAATCTATAATAGAAACACTTGCACGATAACAACCTCACATTTCTACCCCGGCCATTACTTCAACAATATTTTACACCGTTTCTATTGTGGCAGCTGGTAGGGTCGGATGATACCAGTTTATTTTTCTGCTTGCATACATAACCAGCGCTAATACTATGAATAGCCCAATACTGCCGACCAGCAACGCAGTATCTTCTAAGCTAATCAGGACAAATATGAAAGTATATAGAGCGGATAGTACGCCGCCAAATACAGAGGCAATTTTCCAACTAACAAAATGACTTTTGGCATAAAGGGTAATCAGCGTAACTGTAGCTAGAGCTGCAATTAAATAAGCATAATCAAAAACGATGTATTCGCTAAAGGAAAGCAACAACGAATAAAAAATCACAAGTGCCAGTCCTACCAAAACGTACTGAACCGGGTGGACAGGTTTTCTTTGCATCAGTTCAACAATAAAAAACAATGAAAACGTAAGACCTATAAAAAGGATCGCATATTTCACGCTTCGCATTGTCTTTGCATATTGATCAGCAGGTTGTAACATAGTAACGCCAAAGGCAAAAATGTCTTTGTCAATTTTAAGATCTTTTGAAGCAGTATTGAAGGGTAGGTTTGCTTTATTGAAATTCCACCTGGCGGTAAATCCTTTTTCGGTTACAGTCCGGTCAGAAGGCAATGTGTTACCGTTAAATGATGGAATAGCCCAGGTTGATTTAAGCGTAAACTGGCTATTGCCGGCGAGGGGTACAAAGCTTAACTGCTCACTGCCTTTTATATTAATGCTAAATGTGAAGGGTATGTCTTTCCCGAAATTTTCTGCAGCCAAAGGGATGGTTGCAGCAAGACCATTTGAGTCAACTTCATTGGTAGGTAAACCTGCGGTAAGGTCGTAGGCAGTACCGTTGAAAGTAACCGCCACTTTTCCTTCAATTCCTTTAAAATCATTTAGACCGACGCACAGTTTTGCTTCACTAAACAATAGGTTTCCCGGCAAAATATCGTGTGGTAGTTTTATTGAAAAATTTCCAATTGCAGAGAGGCTACTTTTATAAAGGAGCACGTTGTAAATTGAACGGTGACTCTGCTGAGGAGCGATGTTGCCGTTAATGTTTAAATTTTCTGGTAAGAAGATAGCATTCTTTCTTTCCGTAAATTTTTTATTAGCAGTGTCTGTAACAACTTCGTTATAAGGAACAACGATATACGGACCTGTAATCGTCTGTGCTTTCGCCCACTTATTACTTACCTCAGCTACCACATCTTTTTGTCGTTGCTCACGTTCCTGTACCAGGTTTGTAATGAATACCGTTGGAATAAGCATGATGAGTATAAGAGCACCGGTAATGGCTCCCTTGATTAAGATCTTGTTTGAACCTGTTGCTTCATTTGGACTTGCATTTGAATTGTGTTCCATTTGTCTTTTGTTTTGATTTTGAGAAAGATTATAGAGAAGTGTTTGTTGTATTTGAAAAAGCACTTTGAATTTCAAAGTACTAGTACAAAAAAAATTAGTTCATGGATTTTATCATTTGCTCCAATGCATCAAGGTGCGCTTTAAAAGCTTTTTGACCCGCCTTAGTAACTGAGTAAGTTGTATTTGTCTTTCGGCCTATGAACCCTTTCTGAACTTTTACATATTCGTTCTCTTCAAGCGTTTTCAGGTGACTCGCGAGGTTACCATCTGTTACCTGTATCAATTCCTTCAGCTCATTAAAATTCACTTCACTATTTACCATAAGGGCGCTCATTATACCCAACCGAATTCGGCTGTCAAATATCTTATTAAGGTTTTGTATCGGGTTATTCATGCGATCGCTTGCCGTTTGGCTTTTACTAAAAAAATTTCCATTACCCTTCTTTTCTTTCGTACTTATTCAACATAAAAGCACCGTATACGATATGTAAAATACCAAAGCCAATAGCCCAAAAATATAGACCCCATCCGATAAACCAGCAGCTAACTATTCCCAAAATAATTTCACAATATCCCAGGTACCTGATCTCGCCTAAAGTATACTTGCTGCCGTTTAAAAGAGCAAGTCCATAAAAAATTAGGCATCCCGGGGCTACAACTCCGTAGCTTCCATCAAGTATTAATTTCAATAAAAAAACGCCGCCAGCAATCATAGGAATACTCACGTTGATCAGCAATCTACGCGCACTTGTTCCCCAAATAGGCGTATTGTTTTTACGGCTCCGGAGATATGTAAATATGAAGGCAGAAACGAACGCAGTTAAAAAAGTTAGCGCAGCTATTACAATAAGTTTGTTACCTATAAATTCCTGCACCGTATCAAACCGATCATGTCCATTTCTATAATCAAGATTCGAGGAGCTATTATCTTCAGCATACCTGCTGCGGCTCATAATATTGTTTGCAAACCAAGCCCCTGCTAAAGCGCAAACGCCGGCAGAAATACCGCTCCAACCGCTAAGACTAATAAAACGGCTACTTCGCTCCATCATTTGTTTTATATCCTTTATAGCGGAGAGTTGTTCAAAAGCATCAGTCATAAAAGTACTTTGTAATTCAAAGTAACAAAGATCTTTTTAATGCACCAAACATTTCAAGAAAAGTTTTTTAGTCAGAAGATTACTGCGAGAAGGATGAAGGTTACTTAAGAGTTTAGAAGAGTTATGTAGCCTGCTTTGGTAATTCTATTATTCATTCGTTGCGTCGCACCCTTGTACTTATCATTTAAATGGAGCTATTTACCTTGGTAGACTTCTTCAATACTACTCATAATAACGGAACATATTTCCTTGATTTCTGCTTCGGTAATGATAAGTGGGGGAGCTATTCGCATACAATTAGGTGCAAACAAAAACCAATCGCTTACAACCCCTTTCTCTATGCATCTGTCTATTATCGGCTTGCAAACTTCAAAGCTTTCAAATTCAACTGCGAGCCATAGTCCTGCAGAACGAACTGAATGAATCCTGTCATGTTTTAAACAATTAAGAAACAGTTCCTCTTTTGTCTTAACCTCTTCAATCCAATTTTTTTCAACCAACACTTTTAGTGCAGCCATTCCTGCAGCACAACTAACAGGGTGCCCGCCAAAAGTAGTTATGTGCCCCAGCACAGGATTATTAGTCAGCGAATCCATCAAACTTATATCAGCAATGAAAGCCCCTAATGGCATTCCCCCACCAAGAGCTTTGCCAAGCAACAATATATCAGGAACGACACCGTAGTGTTCAAAAGCCCACAAGCTTCCCGTTCTTCCAAAGCCTGCCTGTATCTCATCAAAAACCAATAAAGCTCCCTGCTCAGTACATGTAGTTTGCAAGGTTTTAAGCCACTTTTCTCCAGGACGGTTAACGCCACTTTCGGCCTGCACAGTTTCGACTATTACACAAGCAGTGGTATTGTCGATGCAGTCAATTAACTCCTGGGAATTATAATCCAAATGATAAATATCCGGCAGTAAAGGGCGAAAGGCATTGCGCCAGTATTCGTCTCCCATAACACTTAACGCGCCCTGTGTGCTTCCGTGATAAGCTTTATTACAGGCTATGATCTTCGACCTTCCTGTCACCCGCTTAGCTAGCTTCATGGCGCCTTCTGTAGCTTCTGCACCGCTGTTTGTGAAATAGACCGAATTCAAAGAGGAGGGGAGATAGTCCGTTAAGAGTTTAGCATAAGCAACTTGTGGTGTTTCGATAAACTCGCCATATACGATCAGGTGCATGTAACGATCGACCTGGTCTTTTACTGCTTTTATAACTTCAGGATTACTATGACCAATATTACAGACACTAAAGCCGGAGATAAGATCGATATATTCTTTGCCGTCAACGTCCCACATTTTTATGCCTTCGGCTTTTACAATTTCTAATCCTATTGGGGCAGGGGAAGTTTGGGCGACATGGCTTAGAAATAATTGGCGGTTGGTCATTGGGAAGATGACAGATGAGCAATGAAGGTTTGAAGATTACTGATGCAATAATAGGATTTTTGGAATAATGTTTTGGTAACAACAAAGTGCTGGGCGGAGTGAACAGTATTTGTAAAGATTTGATGGAAATTGGTTTCGAGTTGCTGCAAAGACGATTAATGATCTAAGAATTTTACAATTGTTTTTATATACACTTCCGGCTGCTCCACGGAAATGAAGTGGCCGGCATTGGGTACAATAACAAGTTGATGGTTGGGAAAGATGTCGAGGTATTCTTTAGTAAAGCCCCACTTTTGATTGTCGCACTGCCCTTTCATCACCAGGACTGGAATGGCCAGGTTTTGCAGCTTTGAACGAAAATCGCGTGTTTTCTGAAGATCTTTAAAAGTCATGATTTGCGCATAAAAGCCGCTGCCAGCTTCAGCTTTTAAAAATTTGTTTGTATCGCAGACGGCCGACTTATCTACTTCATAATCCAGTGCAGTTTGAAACATATCTGCTTCCCTGTCTGTTGCCAGTTTTATATGAAATGTTGTGGCTAATAATTTAACTACATCCGTTCTCAGGTTTCTTAGTTTTTTATTTCCCATCGCATTTGTAAACAAGGGATCTTTTAAGTGAAAGCTATCAGGCGCTGGAATATTCGCCAGTTCTTGACGCACAGGGAAAATGGGGCCGGGGCAGGTTAAAATTAGTTTGTCAACTAAGGCCGGATATTTAGCAACAAATGAAACAGCCAGGATGGCGCCCCATGATTGACCGATAAGAATTACTTTTTGTGATCCGGTTCTGCTAATTATTTCTCTTAAGTCTCTTACGTGTCTCTCTACTGTATACTCTTTAATATTCTTCAACCTGTCCGACTGGCCACTGCCGACCTGGTCGTATAAATAAACATTATAGCCATTTTCAGAAAGCCGCCTTAATACATCAATACCTTCTTCACGTATGTGTCCGCCTGGTCCTCCATGCAGGTAAATAATTGGTTGCTTTATTCGTGGGCCTTTTGCACGTAGCAATGTGTAACCAATTCTTGAGCCGGTTGAGAGTTTCCAGAATAATGTACCGGCTCTTCTCCATAAAGGAGGTGACGAATAACTTCTCGGAACAAAGGCCTTGTACAAAAAGAGAATGCAAAAAAATAGCAAGACATACTTAAGAACTCTATAGATTTTCTTTTCCATTTTTAGAAAAATCAGCAATAAAACGTCGATACCTCTTCATATCATCAAAGATCTACTTGCGAATCGTTTTTAATGTTCCTCCTGAAATGATCACAGCCGCACTATCCGTAATATTTAACTTCAACGATTTTATTTGCGCATGGCCGATATCTAACAAAGACACATCTTTTACGTCGGCTTCTACAAATTGAATATTCATTGTTTCCCAACCTTTTTTTATTGGCGGAGGCGCAATCATAATGCTGGAAGAAGGAAAACCTTCTTTTTGTATTGTAGGTGTTTCTTTTGGATTTGTTTGAGCGGTGCTTTTAATATTATCATTCATCACTTCAGGGGACATTTCGAAAACCACTTTCGTTGAATCTTTTTGGGTGATATAAAGGGTGTCGAGTCGTGATAAAAAGCTTTCTACCTCCACCATCGATTTACCTGACAGGTTTACTTTGATGCCTTTTTGCTTTAGTTTAAACAATTCAATGTTTGTGTCAAATCCATCTATTGATAATAATTCAGGACTGAATATTCTAATTGGAGTACTATTTCTCAGCCATTGCCTTTCATTCTGATTTTGAAAGGTATTAGCGAACGTTATGAAGAGTGTGTCATTTTTTACAAAAGCCTTCACCGCACCTTTATCGTAGCCATCCCAATTTTTAAACACCCGTACCGATGCATTTGGGTTTTGTTCAAAAGCAATATTTGTGACGTTCCCGCCATTAATTTTTAAGTGCTTAAAAGGCTGCTCAAGAATTTTACCATAGGTCCAATACAAGTCACTTTTATCTACTTTATCGTATTCTTTCTTAAGTAAAACATTCGAGGCGAACATAGCTGTTACAAGCAACAGAAATGTTACAAGCAGGATTATCGAACTTATTTTCATACTGGTTATTTTTTAAAATTGTCGTTTATAAATTGTTGGTACAGGCTGTTCACCTCTTTAAAATCGACGTCTAGCAAATACATATTTCTAAAGAAAACAGGTAGCTCGTTTGCGATAAATTGTTCTTTTCTAAAGGCTAGTATTCGTTCAAGTGCGTCTGCGTCTGTGAAATAGCCAATGCCGCGTTTGTTTGAAATAATTTGTTTTTGCTGAAGGAAGTCGTAAGCTCGTTGCACCGTGTTAGGAGTGACTTGCATTAGTACAGCGAGTTCGCGGATACTTAAAATTTTCTCACCTAGCTCCCATTTTTTCAATAAGATCTGCTCGCAAACGTACTCCGCAATTTGAATGTATATCGCCTGGTTTTCTCTGAATTCCATTCTTAAAATTTAAAATTCTTTCTCACGAAGACGTACGTAAGCTGTAATCAAAAGAACTGAAGGTATAATGTATAAAATACAAATGTCGACAGCTTTAGAAGCAAACGATGGCAGAATGATTTTTCCGAATTCTTTGCCTACGGTGATAAAAACTGCATAGTAAGGAAGTGCCTTGTCAAGATTGTCAAAGACTGCTTTTGCCATAAAATAATTGAGATACGAGCCTGCGATAAAAATGGCGCACACAATAAGTGCAACTTTTATAAACGCAGCTTTATTAAAATAGAGGGCACCGACAAGCATTGCGGTTGTAAAATTTGCAAACATCATGTAAGCCTTTCCCGCTATAAACCCATTATAGGGCAAGACATTTATAGCCTCGTACATCTCCTTGTAAAAAGGACCTGTAGGATTAAGTGCCTTATGATAGATGGATACAAAAGCAATATCGATAGCGCGGTAAAAAAGCAGGAAGATTGATGTGAATATTACCCCCGTGATTAGAACTGCGCAGAGCCACTTTTCAAAATGTGAGGCTGGTAAAGTAAGATAAGATGAGCCACTTGCATTTGAAGTAAAATAAGTAAACACAAAAGACGCGAGGAAGGTGCCGCCACCAATAAAGCCGATCAAGAACGAGCCGTTTTGCGCTACGTCCCAAGGTCCCATGTATCTTAGGATGGCATAGAACAATACTGTGATAACAAGGATAAGACCAATTAAACCCAACAGTTGTGCAGGGCGCTCGAGTAAGGTTTTCTTGAAAAGCCAGCCAAATCGTTTCAGGTTGAAAGTATCATTCATTTTACAAGTGTTTCGGTGTTTGAGAAAATTGCTTTGATCATTTCAGGGTTCTCGGTTACAGCATTAAACAGTTGCTCAAGGTTTACTTTTGAGTCTTCGCCTTCCGTGTTTTCCTGCACCACAGAAATTCCTTTAAGGGTGTCTTCAGCGTATAAGACTCGAGTTGGATCGTCCACTTCTGAAACGGTT
The DNA here is from genome assembly GCF_007991655.1 of Segetibacter aerophilus. GTDB lineage: Bacteria > Bacteroidota > Bacteroidia > Chitinophagales > Chitinophagaceae > Segetibacter > Segetibacter aerophilus. Next base: position 158,598 of record NZ_BJYT01000011.1, on the reverse strand, counting down.
TTAAAGCAAAGCTTTTCAGAGATATCGCCAAGCGAAGCATTTAAAAGCAAAGAGCCATTATCGACAATGATTATGCGGTCGATAAGATTTTCGAGATCGCGAACCTGGTGGGTTGAGATCACAATTGTGCGGCCTTCGTTCATTACGGAGGCAATCAGTTTTCGAAATTGAATTTTTGAAGGAATATCTAACCCGTTTGTTGGCTCATCAAGCAGCAATACTTTGGTGTTGCATGCAAGGGCAAACGCTATGATGAATTTTTTCTGTTGACCGAATGAAAGGGTGTTTAGCTTTCCTTCATCTTTTACATCTAGCTCTTTTAAATACTGGCTGAATTTTTCATCCTCGAAGCTGGGATAAAAAGGTGCAAACAAATTGCGGTAACCTTTTATGGTTAAAGACGGCACGTAGACCTCTTCAGGAATAAAATAAATGGTTTGCAGAAAAGAAGGTTGGCGTCGTCTAGGTTCGAATGAATTAACGTTGATTTTCCCTTTTGCCGGAAATAACAAGCCGATTAAATTTTTAAGCAAAGTAGACTTACCGGCCCCGTTTTTACCTAACAATCCATAAATGGTTCCCGTCTCCAGTGTGAGTGTTAGATTTTTGTACAGCATTTTTTTTCTGCTATATCCAAAAGATACATCTTGTATTTCTATCATGGTGTATTAGTTAAGTAATACAGTAAATGTAGAAACAATAATTCTGTTTTGCTAATTTTTTTCTTTTAATGAGTGACATTCTATAAACTACTGCTTTGTCCTGGTTCGTCTCGAACTCACATGTAAGGTTATGATCGAATGACCCGTTCAAATTCTCTTTCTATCTTTATAAGAGAACAACTTATTGTAAACTCTATTGCATCAACTTCTAACATAACCTCATGGCTTTAATACTTCCTGTAAATGATAAAATGCCTGTTTTGGGCAAAGCATGTTTTGTAGCACCAAATGCTACCATTGTTGGGGACGTAGTAATGGGGGATGAATGCAGCGTATGGTTTAATGCTGTGATAAGAGGGGACGTCAACTATATAAAAATGGGCAATAAGGTAAACTTGCAGGACGGTGCTGTGATCCATTGTACCTACCTTAAGAACCCAACCAACATTGGTAATAATGTATCTATTGGTCATAACGCCATTGTTCATGGTTGCACGGTCCATGACAATGTGTTAATAGGGATGGGGGCAATTGTAATGGATAGAAGTGTAGTAAACAGCAATTCTATCATCGCAGCAGGTGCAGTTGTTTTAGAAGGAACCATTGTCGAAGAAGGCAGCATTTATGCTGGCGTTCCCGCCAAAAAAGTAAAGGACATTTCTCCTGAGAAAATAAGTGGTGAAATTGACCGCATTGCAAATAACTATACAAAATATGCTTCTTGGTTTGAGAATTATAATGCGGTAAAAGAAAATAATATTTAACTTATGAACGTTATATCATGCTGCTTATTAAAAAGTAAGTCTGTGCTACAGGGAAGATCTATCGGACCCAGCAAGGCTTTTACGTGAATGGAAAAAAGCTGAATAAAAGCATCAAAGCTGCAGTGTGCGACGCAACGGAAGCAGAAAAAAGAATTAATGCCGACACAAAAATATACAGACATGAAAATAGTTGCAGCAATAGCTATAAGTGCGATGTGTGTAATGTTTATGTCTTGCAATGTGGGCAAAGGGTGTCCAAGCAGCGGAAGAAATGTGGGAGCGGAAAAAATCTTAAGCGGTGACCCTAAAGCGATAAAGGACATGAAAAAAGCCCGCAAGTTTCGTTCTTAAAGTGCATCTGTAAAATCTAATATCCAATATATGAGTTACCGCCTAACATCGGCTCAGGGCACGATCGAAGCAGTTATCGATGATAATTGCGGCATGAAAAAGTTTTTAAGTGTTGCCAACATGCTTGTAAGCGAGCACCAAATTAAATTTGTGGCTAAAGAGGATCGCAGCGAAACGGTGGACTGGTACTTTAAGTATAAAGGTCACAGTCTGAACTTGCATTATAATATCTACAATGGCGTTTCCATTTGCAACGCTCACATCAGGGACAATGATGTTGTAGCTGAACTTGCCGCCTCCCTTGAAAGCAAGTTTTATTAATAGCTTTTGTCTTCCATTGTATCTAAAATAGTCATGTAGCTAACATACCTGTCTACATGTATTTCATTTGTGTTTACCGCATTCTTTATAGCGCAGCCAGGTTCATTGGTGTGCATACAATTGTTGAACTGGCAATCATTCAGGCGCCTCCTCATTTCCGGAAAGTAGTGTGACAACTCTTGTTTTGTTATGCCTGTTAATCCAAACTCTCTGAGGCCGGGTGTATCTATCACCTTACCTTCTAACGGCAAATCAAACATTTCGGCGAAAGTGGTGGTGTGCATTCCTTTGCCGCTCCAATCACTTACTTCTTTAGTGCGTAGGTTTAATTCGGGAAATATTGCGTTTATAAGAGATGATTTGCCAACCCCGCTATGGCCGCTCAATAAAGTAGTTTTGCCTTTTAGAAATTCTTTTACTTCGTCTATCCCTGTGTTGTTTACAACACTTGCCAGCAGTACGGTATAACCAACCCCATTATACATGCTTTTCAATTCGTCAAACCTATCCATTTCTTTCTGACCGTAGACGTCGGCCTTATTAAAGACAATGACTGCAGGAACATGAAAAGCTTCGCACGAAACCAGGAACCGGTCAATAAAGCCTTGGGATGTTTTTGGATCCTTTATGGTAGCAAACAAAAAACTTTGGTCAAGGTTTGAAGCGACAATATGATGCTGGTTTTTGTTGTGAGGAGAAACCCTGGCAATATAATTTTTCCGGTCATGAATCGAAGTAATGGTAGTTGTGCTCTCTAATTCGTTCTCCAGTTCCATCTCTACCACATCACCAACTGCGATAGGGTTTGTTGAGGTAAGGCCGCTTATTTTCAGAACACCCTTAATCCTGGCGTTAAAAATTTTTCCATCCTCAGTCTTTGTCACATACCAACTTCCCGTTGATTTATAAATAAGCGCATTCATAAAACCGAAGTTAAGACAAGTGCAAATTGGAAGATTACTTTAAGTACAAATAGACAGTAGGAGAGTAGGTTTTGGCTGCGAGATCGTTGTAAGTGAAATGTACAGAAATGAAAAAAGCAGCCCTAAGGCTGCTCTTCTAAAAAATTCAATTCTTATTTCACGCGCTCAACGTATTCACCGGTTGATGTATTGATGCGAATAAGTTCGCCTTCATCTACAAACAAAGGAACCATCACCGTTGCACCGCTTTCTACGGTTGCAGGTTTTAATGTTCTTGTCGCTGTATCACCTTTCAAGCCTGGTGCGCTGTAAGTAACTTTCATCACAATTTTATCGGGTAGCTCAACACTCATCGGTTGATCTGTTTCAGTATTAATTAATACTGAAACCTCCTGGCCGTCTTTTAAAAACTGGGGAGCATTAATCATTGTTTCTGCCAACGACAGCTGCTCAAAAGTTTCGTTATCCATAAAGTTGTAGCCGCTTTCGTCTTTGTACAAAAACTGGTAAGGCTTCTTTTCAACTCTTACAGGGTAAACAGTATCACCGCTATTCCAGGTGTGTTCGATACTTCTATTATTGTCAAGTCCCTTTAGTTTAGCCCAAAATTTAGCAGCAGCACGGGCAGTTTTGTTCTGTCCAAATTCAACCACCGTATAAAGACTGCCGTCTAATTTTAAAATCATCCCACGGCTGATGTCTGATGTATTTGCCATAAAAAAATAATTAATTCAAATTCCTTTAAACCTTTTTAAGAGCCGCAAAAGTAGGTAATGGATTTGAATTTCCAATTTGAAGTTAGCATCTAAACTATTATGATACCAGCAGGTCTTTTCATAGCATCACCATGGCATCGCAATCACTTTGTCTGCAACTTTCAATGGCTCTTTAGTCTCATTAGCGGTAGAAGTTTACTACTTATTTCGTCTGATCTACTCCAGGCAATTCTGTTTGAGCTATGACTTCTTTCCCTTTTTATACCTGCCAATTAAATCTACAACTTGCTGATTTTGTAAAATTGCAGGATAAAGGTCTATAAGCTTTTTAACTTGCCTTGGAGATTTATTCATTGCCTTTTCCAACTGTAAAAGCGCTTCTTTAGATTTTTTGCGAGCAAACAGGCAGGCGCTATGATAAAATATAAATAAGGACTTTCCTTCAGTAATTTTAATAGCCGCATGGCACTGCTCTATTGCCTCCTCATAAAAACCTGCTTTAAAAAGGCATCTTATTAGTGCTTCCCATCCTGCAACGCTTTTTGGGCGGGTTCTCACCACATTTCCAAAAAATTGAATTGCCTCTTTAAAAAGTCTGAGCTGCATTTTACATTCGCCCATTGCCAGGTTATATTCCGGCAGGTTACGGTGAATACGCATGGCACTATCTAATTGTTTCACGGCACTTTCCCATTGCTCCTCGTTGATGTACGTTAGTGCCATTTTGTAGTACAACTTACTATCGTCCGGATTCAGGTGCGATGCTTTACGATAATTGAATCGTGCTTGCGCGAAATTTCCAATTTTATGATAACAATGTCCAATAGCCTCGTAAATCACATCTTCCGGGCGACTCAGTTCTAGAACCTTTTCCAGCACTTCTATAGCCTCCTTAAACTTCCTCAGGCGTAGATATGCATCACCCATGTTCCGGTAGGCATAATCAAACTTTTCATCGATTGTAACAGCGTAGAGGTAAGCGTCGATCGCTTTTTCATACAACTTCAAACCCTGGTACGCCGCACCTAGATTGAACCACGCTAGTTCGCTATAAGGGTAATCTTCAATAATCTGAAGGTGGAGTTTAATGCTTTCTTCATTTCTACCGGTAAAATCTGTCCAGAAGCAAATTTTATAGAGGGCTTCTTCATTGGTGGGATCTTCTTCAAGAATTAATTTCAGGCAATCAAAAACCTTGTCAAATTCCTCGTAGTCATCATAAACATCCGCAAGTTCAAAAAGGAGTTCAATTCTTTCTTCACCTTCAAACTGCAATAGGGCAGCTTCTAAAAGTTCAACCGCTTTGCTTTGCTGATCGAGCGCGAGATATGCGTCCGTTTTAAGAATGAAAAGATTGATGTCGTTGCTATCGTATAGCTCAGCCTTCTCAAGGATTTCAAGTGCATCCCAATATTTTCTTCCCGCCAACAAAAGGTCAGCTTTTTTTATCATAAGCACCGACGAGAAAGGAAACTGCTCTATTCCAAAGTCTGCCGCCTCCATCGCTTTTAAAAGTTCATCCTTTTCGTCGAAATAGTCAATTATGCGTTCAAATGAGTCTTCTTCCAGAAATGAATGCTGTCGTCCGGACCTTAAATTTTCAAACTGCCTGAGCAATTCCCGCATCTCTTCTTTATCTTCTCTGTATGAATTTCCCGCCATTTGTGTGTCTTATATTTGAAAGTTAAGCTACCTGTTAAAAAAAACAAATTTCTTTTTTTAACTTTTTTTATTTTCCCGCGTCTATAATAAAAAGGGCAAAAAGTTGTTAAATAATGAATAATACTTGTAAATTTGTACCGTAAAATGAGACATCCATATAACATACAACTTAAAAAAATATCAATTGCCCTGCTCTTAGTTGGGTTTACTCATATTGCTATGGGTTCTTTTACCGGTTCAACGGATAAAAGAACTAGAAATATTTATTCGTTAAAGAACTTTAATAGAAATTTTTATAAATCAGCTTCTCCGTTCTCATTACGCGCTGGTTTTGAATATAGAGGGCTGCAATTGCTAAGCCAAAAGAAAGAGCAAAACGGGGATATCACTTATAACTCTATGATGCGTTTTGAAAAAGGTAACACGACCTATATTTATCCCTATACTCATAAGGTAAGTGTTCCTAAGTTTAAAGCTCCAGCACCTCCTGCTTTTCGTTAATTATTGCTTTTCTTGTATATTACAGCACTCGATAACCAGTTTTAGGCACGTCAAATTTAGCTACCGGAACTGGTACTAATGATATTTTTGAAGCTGTAAAAGTAACTTTTGTTTTCCCTTGAGCAAATTCAGCCTGGTATTCTAAAACAAATCCTGCCAAATCTTTAAACTGATATTCGTACTCTGTAGTCGAGGGGATAATGGCGGTGGTATAAAACACATCGTAAGTAGAACCGTCAGTAAGAGTTGCAATTACTTTATTGCATTCATAGCCTAGAATTGTTTTCTTTTCATTTGTTTTTGTAAACTTAATTCCCTCATATTTTTTATTTTTCTCTCTCCTTTGGTTGCCATCGAGGTAAGAAATGTATTTTGTATTTCCCAGCTCTCTCAATATGATTGTACTGTCCTCTTTCGAGTCATAAATCATTGTTTGCTTAAAATTTGGCGTTTCCAAATCGCTTCTGCTTCTTGTACCTTTTATATAAACAACCTTGGTAGTTCCAGTCATAGCTTTTGAAGCTGCCATGTCGCCTTTAGTGTCTTGTACCGCAACATCGAAATTCACAGTGCAGTCAGAGATTATCTTTGTTTCCTGGCCGGAGGTTTTAGCGCTAGCCAAAAAAGCTACACAAAAGATCGTTAGTAGTATTTTCATATTGTCGATGTAAAGAAACAAAAATCTGGCTGTTGATAAGAAAAAAGCTGAAGCGCGGCTTCAGCTTTTTATAGATAGATATTTACTTTTTGTTGTTATTGGTTCTTTGCTTCAGATCCTGAACCTTTTGCTGCGATTCCATCATCTGGGAGTATCGCTCCTGCCATTTAGACTTTGTTTTTGGCTTTTTTCTTGTTTCTTCCATTTTTGCTAAAATCTTGTCGTGGTCTATAATGTAGTTCTGAATTACAAACTGAAGAATTAGCGTAATAAGGTTTGAAACAGTATAGTACCACGTTAACGCCGACGGCAATTGGTTAAATATAAACAGGAGTATAAAGGGAAAGAAATAAGGCATATACTTCATGACCGGGTTTCCCTGGTCAGGAGTCATGCTCATATTGTAAATTGAAATTAGAAAGCTGGTAGTGACTGCCGTGATTGTAAAAAGACTAATGTGGTCGCCGAACCCAAAAGGAATAGAAAAAGGCAACCGCGCAATTACATCATAAGACGAAAGATCTTTCGCCCACAAAAAGCTTTGCCCTCGCAACGCAATCTCAGAATTAAAGAAACTGTACAACGCAAAGAAGATTGGAATTTGTAAGACAGCCGGTATACAGCCTCCTAATGGATTAACTCCTGCCTCCCTGAACAATTTCATCTGCTGCATTGCAAAGGCTTGCTGGTCATCCCCGAGTTTTTTCTTGAGGATATCTAATTCAGGGCGTAAAACCTTCATTTTGGCACCGCTTAAATAGCTCGTATATGTAAGGGGGGAAGTAACTAACCTGATAAAGATTGTAAGTAAGGCGATTACCCAACCGTAACTACTAATGAAACTTGCGAAGAAGTTGAATACAGGGATAATAATGTACCTATTAATATACTTTACGAAGGAGAACACACCCGAACCTAAGTCCACAATACTCTCCATTTTGATGTTATACTTTTTAAGAACGTTGAACTCATTTGGTCCATAGTAAAGTGCCATTGGAATAGTAGCTGACGCCGCCGCAGGCAGTTGAATTTTCATATTCGCAATAGCTTTCCCGACTACTTTGCCTGTGTCACTGTCGGCTGGAACTGTAACACTCATCTCTCCGCCATTAAAATTATTTTTAGCAATAAGCGTAGAATTAAAGAATTGCTGCTTCATCGACACCCAGTTTACAGGTTTCTCAAAAGTAGCTGTCGTGCCTGTAGTCGCAGTCTTGTAATCGTAGCTTCCGTCCTCAACGAAACAAAGCCTGGACTGTCTTCTTTCGTAGACAATATCTGTCTGCTTCTTGTCCGCTTCTACCTGCCAGTTTACGTTTAATGTATTTCCTGTTAAAAGCCGGTTTGCACCATTTATTACGATATTCCAGTCAACCATATAATCGTTCGGCTTAACGATAAATTGGTGAGTAATGCTCTGACCATCTACAGAAGTGAGTGAATAGCTCACTACTTCTCTTCCATCTGCTTCTTTAGTAATGGTTGGGGGATTAAAAAACAGGCTGCTTGTTAGAGCTGACTGATTTGCAGAAGTATTAATGGTGTACGCAATATTATTAAATGGAGAACCGCCCATTATTGCATTAGAACTATCAAAGGACTTAAAAGTTTTTAGTTCAACACTCTTAGGCTGGCCACCTTTATTTGTAAAACTTATTTTTATAAGCCCATTATCGATAGTTGTAAGTTCTTCAGCACCATTTGCTGCGCTTTGAAAGTTACCCGCCACGGCTAGCTTGTTTGTAGAATCTCTTTTTAGTGAATCTAAAGCTGCCGCGGCAGGATCTACTTTCGGTGCAGTAAGAGCTCTAACGCGTGCAATAGAATCTTCAGTTCGTTTTTTATCTAAAAGTATGGCCTGCTGCTGCCGGTTTGAAAACCAAAAATATCCAAGAAAAAGAATCCCAATCAACACAAAACCAATGACCGTATTATTGTCAGTCTTCATAACAAAGTAAAAATTAGGCGGCAAAGGTAATGATTTGCAGTTTAGATAGATTTGGGAGGAGGCAGTAAGCTAGAAGTCAGCTCATTCTATTAAAGCACGATTGGCTTATTGGCAAAAAGTTGACGTTAAAGTATAGATAAAAGGGACTTTCTCTACTTTTTGTAAGTGTCAATGTTTTTATTTTACTTCCAGTATTTGTAATACTTTCCCTTCTTCAACCGCCTGTATCTATTTTTTACTCACTTAATTTATTTCCTGATGAATAAAAACATTTCATCTATTTCTCAAAGGGAGCAGTATAACGCCACCAAATGGGATTCTTTTTTATGGTGGTTAAGCACAGCAGAGGAAGAACTACTGATACAATGCGTAGTTGATAGAAACAGGTATAAAATTATTGGTACTACAGTTTTGGCAACATGGAGCTTTGCCACCCTAGCATGGACCTACTTCTGGTCAACCATTACGACTAGCCTGGTTCTGGCCATTTTGCTCGGATTGTTTATGGGTTTTATTATACTTACCATCGACCGTGCTCTTATCAAGGGCATGAATAAGTTTAATAGAAACAAAATTGCTCCGTTATTGCTTCGAAGTGTTTTAGCTATTACTCTTGGAACTTTTATGGCTCAACCCGCTATTCTTTTTATGTTCGATAAGGAAATTAAATTGCAGGCGTCGTTAGATAACGAGATAAGAAAACGAGCAAAACAACAAGAACTGGATTCTCTTTTCAACCCTCAGAAAAATGCTCTTAATGCCGAGCGTACGCAATTGCAAAACCAGCTGACCGGAAAATACAACGAGGTGTCGACCTCACGCGGGGAATTTTTAGCGGAGATAGATGGAACAGGCGGGACTGGTAAGGTTGGAATTGAGAACATTGCGAAAGCGAAAAGAGCGGAGTATGAGAAACTCGACAGTCAATACAACCAGCTACGTTTTTCTCTTCAACCGCGCATTGTTTCTATAGATAGTAACCTTGCCTCTATAAATAGCCAGGTAAAAAAAGAGAACGATGTTTTTGCGGGATTATTAAACAACGGATTTCTCACCAGAATAGAAGCGCTTAATAATTTAGTTAAGAAGAATTCAGCTTTGCAATGGAGATACATCTTAATAGTTGTAATTCTGATGTTGATCGAATTGATGCCAGTTTTGGCCAAAACTCTTTTGCCTGCGGGAACTTATGATGAAAAGGTGAAATTGACAGAGGATATGGAGAAGGAAATTGCTGAGGCTAACCAGTTGAAAGAAAAGCAGCTTAAGGAGTTATATAACCGCCTGGCGCAGGAAAACGATACTACGTTTATTGAACAGTTTTTTGCTTCTAGTAGAGCTGGACGGGATGAGAAAATGAAGTCTCAGTTGGAAAGTTGGAGCAAAGATCATGAAGAACCTTTTGATGGTTTTTGGGAGCGTTTTAAAAAGGATATGCTAACGAAGCAGGAAAATTAAAGAGTTAGTGGCTGCTCATATTTTTGTAATTCATCAAATTCCATCTTATTTCATTCACTGTAAGAAATGAAAATTCTCCGTTGAGCTGCTGCCTTTTGTAAAAAAAAGTACAAGTGTGCGACGCAACGAAGATGAAAAGCGTTTCGTTCGCTTGCCACAAAAAATTCTTTATTAAGATTTTTGCGTCCAAAAGCTTGTGAAGGTTTGAGCCTTTTTGCACGTTTATTACTCCCGGCAAAAAACAACTTCAATTGATTGAAAAGTTGAGGCAAAACTGATTTCTACTTAATGCACACAGTGTCTTTATTTAATAATAGAAATTTTGCAAAACATACTGCAAATTTGCATGGTAACGTATTAATGGTTCGTAAAATAGAAAGGGCAATATGCCGGAATTTAATCAGTCCCGAAAGAGGGTAATTCAATTAATTTTTGTTGTTGTTTTTCTTGTAATTGTAGGACAGCTATTTAACCTGCAAGTGACATCTGGAAAATATAAAAAGCTTGCAGACGATAACGCCGTTGCTAAAAAGATCGCTTACCCAAGCCGTGGTATTATTTACGACCGAAAAGGAAGAGCTATTCTAGATAATATTGCCCGTTTCGATTTAGTGGTTACGCCCTCCCAGGTAAAAGGAATCGATACGCTCGCATTATGTAATCTCTTAAAAATAGATACAGCCGAGTTCAACAAAAGAATTGTCACTTCTATTATCAAAAACGGAAGGTATAGACCCAGCGTTTTCGAGCCTTTTATAACTACGCAGTTACAAGCGCAGTTGGATGAAAACATGTATAAGTTTTCAGGGTTTGACCTTTCTGAAAGACCTGTTCGTACTTATCCGTACAAAGCTGCTGCTCATATATTAGGTTACGTTGGAGAAGTGGATACGGCCATTATTAGAAAGTCTGGGTATTTCTATCAAATGGGCGATTTGGTGGGCCGTAGCGGTTTAGAGAAAACCTATGAAAAGGTTTTAATGGGTCAAAGAGGAATTAACTTTTTGATTAAGGACAACAGAAACAGAATACAGGGCAGCTATGAAAAAGGCGTGTATGATACCTTGGCGGAAGCCGGAAGAAACCTATATACGAGCGTTGATATTGAGTTGCAGCAATTAGCTGAAAAATTGATGAAGAACAAGATAGGCGGATTGGTAGCTATTAATCCTAAAACAGGAGGAATCCTTGCGATGACATCGGGACCTAGTTATGATCCGAATGATTTGGCCGGTGCTGCTTTTAGAAAAAACTGGGGCAGAATGGCACTTGACACTGCCCGACCTTTATACAATCGGGCAATCAAGGGACAATATCCTCCCGGCTCTACTTTTAAACCTTTGGGTGCGTTGGTAGCTTTAGATCAACGACTGATCACCCCTTCTTATGGGTACTCATGTCCGGGTCGCTACTATGGCTGCGGAATAGGAAAGCCGGCTTGTACTCACTCTGGTGGGGGTCATGCCGCCAATCTTAGAATAGCTTTGGCCAACTCGTGCAACTCGTATTTTGTCCAGATTTTTCGGATGGCTCTTGATAATCCTGCTTTTGGAAATACCGCCAATGGCTACCTTAAATGGAAAGAGTACATGAACTCATTTGGCATGGGTGTAAGATTAGGCGTTGACTTGCCGAGCGAAGACAGGGCTTCAATACCAGATACGAGTCGTTACAATAAAGATTTTGGTGGCGCGAAGCGCTGGAACAGCTGCAACGTGTTAACCCTTGGCATCGGCCAGGATCGTATGACAGCTACTCCTCTTCAGATGGCAAACGTAACCAGCATTATAGCTAATCGCGGCTATTATTATACTCCGCATTTTGTAGATAGTATACAAGAGGAAACGATTAATGATACCGCTTTCCTTGAAAAATACAGAACCAAACATAAGGTGACAAATATTTCAGACTCAGCTTACCAGGCCGTGGTTGATGGAATGTATGACGTTACTGTATACGGTACTGCAAATTTTCTTAAAATTCCGAACATTCAATATTGTGCAAAGACGGGGACAGCTCAAAACCCTCACGGTAAAAATCACTCAATATTCACCAGTTTCGCTCCGCGTAGAAACCCAAAGATTGCTGTCGCTGTTGTGATTGAAAATGCTGGCTATGGTGCTACCTGGGCAGGTCCAATTGCTACACTGCTTATGGAGAAATACTTAAATGATACTATTTCTGCTGAAAGTATGTCGACACTGGAAAGGGTATCTAAAGCAGATTTAATTCCTGCAGCAATCAAGCACTGGTATTATCAAAAGGACTCTATCAGGCGAGCTAAAGCTGGCATTAAAGAAGTAAGTGTAGATACAGTAATAGAACAGCCGGTGGTAGTAGCTAAGAAGACAACATTCGATCCTGAAGCCGAACCAAATAGAAAAGATACAGGAGAATATCTCATTGAGAAACCGTCCATGCTTTTACCTGACGACAAAAAGAATACTTTAGACACGTTGAAGCATGACAAATAGTAATAACATCTCTAAAGGGATAGACTGGAGTATAGTTATCTTGTACGGAACGCTCGTGATCATAGGCCTGTTGATGATTTTTGCGAATGAGTATAAAGAGGGGGATAACATTTTTCAGCCTGTCTTAAGCCAATCAAAAGACTACGGAAAGCAAGCATTATGGGCCGGCATCTGTTCGGTGCTTGCCATTTTCATTTTACTCACGGACAGCAAATTTTTTACAGCGACCGCAAACCTGATGTATGGGGTCGGTATTGTACTGTGTCTTGCGGCGCTCGTAATCGGTTCGGAAGTCAAAGGGTCAAAGTCGTGGCTCGTACTAGGCGGCTTTCGATTACAGCCTTCTGAACTTTGCAAAGTCTTTACTTGTCTTGCGTTAGCAAAATACATAAGCAGGCAGGAGACGGATTTTAGCAAAACAAAATCGCAGGCAGTTGGGGCAGCAATATCCTTGTTGCCCGCCATTATTACCGTTGCTCAAAATGAAACGGGACTGGCGTTGGTTTACTTCTCATTTTTCCTCGTAATGTACCGGGAAGGACTGCCACCATTTATTCTGATTACAGGAGCGTCCCTCGCTGTTATTCTCATACTATCACTCATCTTTTCTCCAAATACTCTTTTTATCGCCTACGCTGTTTTAGCTGCGCTTATGATATTTTTTTGCCGTAATCTATTTAAGAGAAACCGTGCACTGCTTTGGATAATAATAGGCGTGTGGGCCTTTGCGAGCATAGTGTCGTCCGTAGCCATTCCGTACCTGATAAATAAAGTAATGAAACCATACCAAAGGGACCGAATTTATAGTCTCGTTGGTAAGCCTTACATTCCCCAGGACCCGGAAGAGAGGGCGGAACTAGAACTCGTGAAAGCTAAAACGAGGGGTAAAACCCGCAACCAAAGTGAGTACAATGTTATTCAATCAAAAATAGCTATTGGCTCAGGTGGGTGGACAGGTAAGGGTTACTTAAAGGGTACACAAACAAGGTACGATTTCGTGCCGGAGCAGAGAACAGACTTTATCTTTTGCACAATCGGTGAAGGTTTCGGCTTCCTCGGCAGTATTGCTTTTTTAGCCCTTTATGCGATTTTATTGTTCCGGATCGTAATTATTGCAGAACGACAGAGAAGCACTTTTAGCAGGGTGTACGCCTATGGTGTGGCCAGCATTTTCTTTTTTCACATCACCATAAATATTTGCATGACTATTGGGCTTGCGCCTGTTATCGGAATCCCGCTCCCCTTGATTAGTTACGGTGGATCTTCTTTGCTTACCTTCACCATTTTGTTGTTTATTCTTATCAGGCTCGATGCAGACAGACAAATGATCTTACGTTAGTTTAAAGCTATTATCAGTCCTTTTGTGATTTAGTAAAAAGATGTGGATCCATAAATCATTACTACTATTTTTCATTGTTGCGTCGCACTCTTGTACGTTTAAACACTATGAAGCAATGTGTGTACGTGATCGTTATAACCCTTTTTGAAAGAAACTTTACCGAAAAACTCAGCGAGATATGAAAATTATTCCATTAAGTGAGGGCGTTTTTACCATTGATAAAACCAAAGTTTTTGTTCCTTTTCAGATGGCATCAGATGATTTGCAACAACGGCCTGTTGGAAGTTTGCTGGTAGAAGTGCAACCGTTTGTCGTAGTAACATCCAAAGACGTTTTACTGCTGGACACAGGCCTTGGATTTATGGTAGATGGGAGACCCCAGATTTATAAAAACATGGAGGAAAACAGAATAGACCCATTAACAGTTACCAAAGTTTTGCTAACACATCTACATAAAGATCATGCGGGTGGAGTAAGTGTAAAAGATAAGCTAGGCCATTATTCTTTGGCGTTTCCAAATGCTACCTATTATCTTCCCAAAGATGAACTTGATTATGCTTTTGAAAAAGGCTTTCCCAGTTATATAACCGAGGAGTTTGACATACTTACTAATAACAATAAGGCAGTACTACTCGACGAAAAAGGAAGTATAGACGACTATATAGAATATCAGCTCGTTGGTGGACACAGCCCATTTCATTATGCCTATTGGATAAAAGAAAGTGAAGAGACGGTTTTTTTTGGAGGAGATGTAGCACCTCAACTACAACAAATGAAAAGTAAACTTGTAGCTAAGTATGATTATGATGGCAAAAAGAGCATGGAGCTAAGGCAAAAGTGGTGGCAACAAGGAAACCGGGAACACTGGACTTTTTTGTTTTACCATGACGTAAAAACACCCTTTTATTCCTCCAAACCTTAATTGGGATATTACTTGATATAAAAAAGGCCTGCCCTAAAAAGAGCTGGCCGTTGCTAACCTATGAAAAACACCGAGTTTATAATAAGGTACAAATGTTTTAAAATTGTTATGTTCCTTCTCGTTTAATATTACGCTTAATTAATTCTTTTCGCAACATTTCCATAAAGTTTTTCTCAGCAACGAACAGCTTATTTACTCTTTCATCTGACCCTAAAACAGCTTTAAAGTCGTCTTTATACTTTTTCCGGATATTTAAGACTTTCTCGTCTAAAACAATTTGATCGCTTTGATCTTCTTTGCGGATATTCCTTATTTCGTTCTTATAATTATTGTAAACAGGCCAAAGTTTATCTGATTCCTCTGAAGTTAAGTCTAGTTCCTTTGTTAAAAATTCAACTTGGAGAGAATCGGCTCTTTTACTGTTTTGCTGTGGCTGAGCAAAACAAATATAATTAATGTTTATAAGAAGTACTAGTAGTAAAGTAAATTTTTCTGTCATATCAAATTCCTGTTTACATTTTATCCTTTTCGCCATTTTCCTGTAAAAATTCCTGTATCTCCTCGTCTGACATCCTGCTTACAGCGCTTCTAATATCGTTATGTTTGGACCGCTGGATATTTTTATTCGAGACGATATTTTCATTAGGCGAAGTAGTTTTTAAAAATTCAACGATTTCCTGCTCGCTTAATTTATTAACCGCCGGTATAGCCTTAACCTGGTAGGACCTGGCGTTAGTATTGTCTTTTCCTATAAAAATAAAAAGACCTATAGCCAATAATCCAATGATTACAGCCGCCGCTAAAAAACGATATATTTTTTTTGGGGCAGTGATTGAAATAATTTTTGCCCTTGAGTCAGCAATAATGTTTTTTTTCCACTGCTTCTCTTCGAAGTAGTTGGCAGGAATACTATAAACCGGTTTTCTACTGATTTTATTTAATAGCGGAGCAATTTCCTTTAGCTCATCAAAGGCTTCATTTACCTCTTCTTCCTCATAAATTTTTTCCAGTACTCGGGATGAAAAATTTTCGAAATAATCACCAGGAATTGAATACGGCATATCTGTTGAGAAGTAATATTTCACGTCGCTGTTCAACTTAATTTTCTCTGTAATTGCTCCACTGAGACCATCAAAATAGGTGAGGGCTACCCTATAAGGCGTTTTGTTGTCAATCTGCATTAGAGAGGGGGCGCATTCCTGTAATTCCTGCAATATCTTGTTATTCTTCTCCATATCCGCTGCTTTGACGAAGGAAGGTCGCCTAAAGTTTAATTATGCTTTTAATTTTTTAGTTATTAATGATGAAATCTTCAATTTTTTTGGCCGCATGGTGATAGCTTGCTTTCAATGCACCTTCACTTGTTTCTAAAATCCGACTCATTTGCTCATATGGCATCTCATCATAATACCGCAAGTTAAATACAATCCTTTGCTTTTCGGGCAACTTTTGCATGGCAAGTTGAAGTTTCCATTCCAGCTTGTTGGCGTCGAAATTTTCGTCTGCCTTTATCTTATTGCTTAGCCCACTTTCAACTTCGCTTAAACTAACTGCGCTACGTCTTTTTTGTTGTTCTAGAAAAGTAAGACACTCATTTGTCGCAATTCTATATAACCATGTATACAGCTGGCTATCTTCTCTAAAATTCTCCAATGACTTCCACACCTTGATGAACATGTTTTGTAAGATATCATTCGTATCGTCGTGATCTACTACCATTCTCCTGATGTGCCAATATAGCTTCTCCTGGTACTTCTTTATCAGGTCTGTAAAAGCCCTTTCTTTTTGCGACGGATCTTTGAACTGGTATAGTAATTCCTTATCCTCTGCGTACATAAAAAGCCGTTTAAAAATATTAAGCAATCGAGCGATCCAATCTATCGTTTTGAGCCACTTTGCAACAACGTTTGTTTCAGTAAGACTTTACCAATGTTCAATTCACGCAGTGCCATTACAAAAGATAAAGTCGACCGGTAGTAGAATCTTACTACCAACATTATTTTCAAAGTTAACTCCTCATTTTATTTATTCGGCTTTTAGCAATTTTCGAGCGAGATATGCTAAATCGAAAATTTTTTTTATCAGCCGCTGCTATATAATTTATTTTCTTTGCCGCATGAAGCTGTTTTTAATTCGATTTACAAAGTCATTTTTTATAAAACTTCAACTCCATCGCATCTTTCAACCTTTTGAGGTCGTTTTTTTAAACCTGGTTTATTTATCACGATTTTCGAAATGGGCAGCTGAAAATAAGAAAGCTGAATACAACGATTTTTGGAGTAAGTGGGACTACCTCAAACGGTACCCCATGTATGAGCAGGTAGTAAAGAAGGAAGAATTGACCGGACCTATCAACTATATCGAATTTGGAGTAGCAGCTGGGCATTCTTTTGATTGGTTCATGTCACAAAACAAACATTCCAACAGTCGGTTTTATGGTTTTGATACATTTGACGGGTTACCGGAAGATTGGGGTCCTTTTAAAAAGGGCTCTTTCAGTAATAATAATGAAATGCCGCTGATAAAAGATTTTCGCGGAAAGTATTACAAAGGCCTATTTCAACAAACTGTACCAGGCTTTTTAAGTGAGTTAGATAATAGTCGTAGAAATGTTATTATGCTGGATGCTGATCTTTGGTCAGCGACCTTATATGCGCTTACTTCACTCGCCCCTTACTTAAAAAAAGGCGATGTTATCTTTTTTGATGAATTTGTTGTTCCTACTCATGAGTTTAAAGCTTTCCTTGACTTTACTTTGTCTTTCTATATCAAACTAAAACTCATCGCGGCTGCGAATAATTACTATTTTGTTGCCTTTGTGGTAGAATAAGTTTTATATGATCGCGGGAGAGATTATAACTCATGAAGCATCTTAACGACCCCTTCTCTTTTCAAAATAAGATATCCTAAGCGGTCATTGCTGATGCCTTCCTTGAGGTGATAACTAAATATGAGCTGATCTTCCTCTATCCGCGTCTCAAAGAAGTAAAATTTGATATTGGAATATTGCTTGAGGGCTTCGCCGATCTCATATAAGTGAGTAGAGAGGACAAACAGCGTATTTTTCATTTTTCTCAAACCTTCGATAACTGCTGTACTGCATTTCATTGCATCCTGAACGTTTGTACCTTTAAAAAGCTCGTCAATTAAAATCAGCCAGTTACGACCATCATTGATTTTGACAATGGTTTTTTTAATTCTTTGTACCTCATTGAAAAAGTAGCTTTCCCCGCGTGAAATGTTGTCTTCTACTTGGATGTTACTCAATAAACCATCAAAAAGACTCAGCTCAAGTTTTTCGGCAGGCACTCCCATACCCACATGAGCTAAATAAACAGATACGCCCACTGCTTTTATAAAGGTGCTTTTGCCAGCCATATTAGCACCTGTTAAAAACAGAAAGTTTCCCTGCTGGTTAAGTTGAACGTCATAAGCTACAGGGGTACGAACCAACGGGTGGTATAAATTTTTCGCCTCAATAAAGGGCGAGTTCATCACCTTAATCTCAGGAAAATGAAACTCGAATTTTTTGCTCGCCAGGGCCATGCTTCGGTATGCGTCCAGCTGACTGTAGATCTCTATCAGATCGAAAGCATTCTGTTTAAATCGGTAAAGTAAAAAATGACCGAAATTAAGATTATCAGCAGTGGAAAGTTTTTGTTGAATATTCCATTCCATCATCTCTTTAACCACCGCATTATTCGTTAAAATCTTTATCCTTTCTATTATCTTCTGCAACAGCTTCGGCGTATTTGGGATATCGAAACATTCTATAAGTTGCTTACAACCGGTAAGAAAGTTAATAAAATGAGTAACCGAGAATTTTATTAAAGCATAGTCTTGCGCTCTAACAATTCTGTAATAAATACTATTGACAGGATTAGTTTCTTTTGGTACTTGCTCTATTTGGGAGTCATAATATTTCTGAACGACCATCACTGTACCATTGGATATCATGGAGGGCCACTTGTCTTCATGATCAATAATCAGTTTGAGCGTTTGTTGTGTTTCCTGAATTTTTTCAAGATCTGAGTACGGGTTTGCAAGGAAGTGTCTAAACCATTCTCTTCCACCGATAGTAGTTGTTAAGTCTAAATAGTGAAAAACAGATTGTTCTTCTTCGTTATGGAAAATGGCTAAATCGTGAATAGTCGTCTTGTCTGCTTGCATGTGTTTCAAAGTTTCCGCTCTTGTTGCTGCCTATTTTGTTAATGGTCGCCTGTTGAACGTAATTATCTATCAAATTTCATTCTCATTCCTTTGATAGACTCATTCCATACTCCCTTTCCACAAACTAAGTTCCCATTTATGAAAGTGTGAGTAATAGTAGCTGGAAAGGCGGTTCCCTCCAAGGGACTCCAGCCACATTTGTACAAGATATTTTCTTTGTTGACTTCTGAAACTGTGTCCATATCAACCATTACAAGATCTGCGAAGTAACCTTCTCTGATATAACCCCTGTTTTCTACCTGGTAACAGTCAGCCACTGCATGGCTCATTTTCTCAACTACTTTTTCCAACGTAATTTTTCCTTCTTGCACATATTTCAACATTAGCAGTAACGAATGTTGCACAAGGGGAAGACCAGCGTGCGCCTTTTCGTAAGGTTCATTTTTTTCGTCCCAAGTGTGAGGGGCATGATCTGTGGCTATTACATCCAGCTTGTTATCAAGCAACGCTTGCCATAAGGCTTGCTTGTTATGTTCCGCTTTTATAGCAGGATTGCACTTTATCAGGTTCCCTAGATTTTTGTAGTCATTACTTGTAAAATGCAGGTGATGTACACACACTTCAGCTGTAATTCTTTTTTCTTTTAATGGCAGCATATTGCTAAATAGCTGCAATTCTCTTTCTGTGCTAATATGAAGAATGTGTAGGCGGGTATCAAACTTTTTGGCCAGCTGAACAGCTCGAAAGGAAGACTCAAAGCAGGCCTCTTCGTCTCTTATAAGCGGGTGATCCGCAGGTTCAAGTGTTTCTTTCTGCTGTTTAATTTTTTGAAGATTTCTTTTGATCGTAGCCTCATCTTCACAGTGTGTTGCAATTAACAGTTCAACTCCTCCAAAAATTTTCTCAAGTACCAAAGGATTATCAACTAACAAGTTGCCGGTTGAAGAACCCATGAACACCTTCACTCCGCAGACATCTTTCTTTTTATTGTTTGTTTGTAAAACCTCCTCTAAATTATCGTTACCTGTACCCATGTAGAAGGAGTAGTTGGCAAGTGATGACGTAGCCGCAATACTGTATTTCTGCTCAAGCAGCTCATGTGTAAAAACCGGTGGAACGGTGTTCGGCATTTCCATAAAACTTGTTACACCCCCCGCCACCGCTGCTTTTGACTCCGAATATATCGTTGCTTTATGGGTTAAACCCGGCTCTCTAAAGTGAACCTGGTCATCTATTGCTCCGGGCAATAAATGCTTACCATTTCCGTTTATCTCGGTAACGTTTTCCTTAACTGATATGTTGCGATCGATTTTATGTATCACCCTATCTTTAATAAAAACATCACCGACCAAAGTTTTACCTTCGTTCACAATCTGTATATCCTTTATTAAATAATCCATAGTAGATATTTTATCCAAAACCCGTTTTCATGCAAATTATTAAATCCGTTCGCATACTTGTTTTTTTCTTGAGTCCTCTCATAGCCTCTTCGCAAAGTTCTTACATCCCTCTTGGAACAAAAGATTACCAAATGTTGGATCGCCTCGAAATAAAAACAGGAAATGTAAACCTGATGCATTCGACCGTAAAACCGTTTAACCGCCGCCTCACAACCCACGAGGTTGAGAACATCGACAGCTTAGTTGCTGCGGGAGATCCCTCAACAAAAAGCCTTACTGAGATTGATCAATACAACATGCAACGTTTTTTGATGAATAACAGTGAATGGTCAAAACCGAGGGAGAGTTACAACAGTAAAAAACCCTTTCTTAAAAGTTTCTATAAAACAAAAGGCAATTTTTTTGAGATCAATACGCCTGACTTTTTCCTCGCCTTCAATCCGGTTATACAGTATCAGCAGATGGTCGAAAAGGGAAATTCTCAAAACCTTTTTTACAATAGCAGGGGTGCGAGTATTCGTGGTATGATCAGTAAAAAAGTCGCTTTTGATTTATACATCACAGACAACCAGGAAAGAGACCCGCTGTATGTGCAGGATTGGATACGCAGAAACACCGCCGTTCCTGGTGCCAGGTATTATAAGAATTTTAAAGCTGCGGGTGGTTATGATTATTTTGATAACAGGGGTTCTGTAAGTATTAATGCTACCAAGTATATCGATATACAATTGGGCTACGATAAAAACTTTATAGGAGATGGACACCGCAGCTTACTACTAAGCGATTTCTCGGGAAATGCTTTATTCTTAAAATTCAATACCCGGATTTGGAAATTCAATTACGAGAATTTGTTCATGGAGTTGATTCCAAATTATCGAAGGGCAAGCGGTGACTACGTGCTTCCGAGGAAGTATTTTAGGATGAACTACTTAACCTTCAATGCGACAAAATGGTTAAATGTAGGCGTGTTCGACGCTGTTGTTTTTGGAAGACAAGATCATTTTGACTTTCAGTACATCGTGCCGGTCATGTTTCTCCGTCCGGCAGAATCTGATATCGGAAGTGGCGACAAGGCAAAACTTGGACTCACCGCAAAAGCAAACATCAAGAAGAAGCTACAAGTTTATGGACAATTTGTTTTGGATGAGTTTGTCTTAAAGCAAGTAGTAAAAAACAATGGTTTTTGGGCTAACAAATATGGATATCAATTGGGCGTTAAGTACCCTGATGCATTTGGAGTTAAGAATTTAGACTTGCAAGTAGAGTCAAACAGGGTAAGACCATTTACCTATACTCATAATGATAGTATTGGCAATTATACACATTACAATCAACCTTTGGCCCATCCACTGGGTGCTAACTTCCAGGAGTATATTGGCATTTTAAAATATCAGCCTTTAAATAAGTTATACCTACAGGCTAAAGCAATTTATTATTACCAGGGGTTAGACTCTGCCGGCATTAATTTCGGCAGTAACATCAATGCTGGCTATAATACAAGGACAAGAGATTTCGGATATTTTGTTGGTGATGGTAATAAGGTGAAGTCTATGAATATAAATCTTCTCGCCTCGTATGAATTAAAGGAAAACTTGTTTGTTGACGCTAACCTGCAACGTAGAACTTACAACAGAGCTGTAGGAGGCAATACTTCTGCTACCATATTTTCATTTGGAGTAAGGTGGAATATGGCCAGAAGGAATTTTGATTTTTAGAAAATAATAGGTTTTAAATTATACCAATCCGGCTTCAGATCTTATTCTGATTGCCGGATTTTTATTTATTGGCTAGCAGGAAATTGGGGTGGACACTTAATATTCCTTAAGTGGGGAACCCGAAGTGGATAGATACTTTAAAGCTTTTTTAAAGCCTTTGCTTAAAGAAGATAAAATGTACAATAGTGCGACGCAACCTGAGACGATAAGAAATTCTGCGGCCTGGTAACAATACAAGAATCTACTAATCTTCGAGAATAATTGAAAAAACCAGCATACGCGATTGTAGCTTATCGAGCACGCTACTGAATTTTAAATTAGGATCGCGGCTATGAATGTTAGACAAACCATTGCTGATCTTTAACTCAGGGGAAAAAGTTACGTATTTGAAAAAGAAATTGAAGCCAACCCCGGCTTCTATACCAAAGTCGTTCTTATTCAGTTTTACCAGGTCTTCAGCGTTTCTCGCCTGGGAATTACTAGAAAGATCCATGTCATATTTTACACCTCCCAACAGATACGTTCGAAAATTGCCAATACGATCGCTATTAAATTTTACCTGGAAGGGAAAACTAACAATTGTTGATGGAAGGGTCTTCTTCTCTATGGCTTTCTCGTCGTACAATGGATATTTTAAACCGTAAGTAAAGTACTTAGCTCCTCCAATAATTAACTGCGGGTTTGCCCTAAATGAAAACCGGGAGGATAAGCGAAATGTTCCAACCAAACCTAAAGCAATGCCGCCACTGCTACCGGGCTCAACCGATAGAACGCTGTCGTTTTGAAGAAATGTCGGGTGTTTTGAAGGATGGAGTGTCGAAGAATTATAACTGATAGAGAGGCCGAAGTAATAAGGCCAGTCATCGTGATTGGGCCTGTTTTCTTCTCTCTCCTGGCTAAATACACCGGAAGAAATAAAGCTGATAAAAACAACCAGTAGGATTGTCTTGCCTGAAAAATATATACAATTGAAAATCCCCTTTAAATCTAACATTTACTTTTTTGTTATTCTGTCAATCATCTGTTAGGTAGATTTTCTGCTTATATTTTTCTTTTAATTTTTAGGGCAATTTACTTGGGTTTTTTGAAGCTTCCTAATTGCCCGTTTAAAGAAGTGTTAATAGTAAAACGAATAAAGACGACAATAATTGTTGCGATGTTGCCAGGCCTATGTCGAAAAGGTTCATACTATTTACTGCCACAGTAAATGGTGCAAATACCAAGTGTAAGTATCTTAGAATAGGTGGAGGTATAGCCTACTCCTTTTAAAATGTCAATGAACTGCTCACCCTCGGGAAACCTTTGAACCGAGTCATTTAAATACTGATACGCGTCTTTGTTTTTTGCAATCAGTTTTCCAAAACCTGGGGCAATTGTATTCATGTATAAGTTGTACACACCTTTAAACAAAAACTGTTTGGGTCTTGAAAATTCGAGCACAACGAGTCTGCCACCTGGTCTAAGTACCCGCAACATTTCGCTTAAACCCTTCTCGAGGTTCTGGTAATTTCTTACACCAAAGGCTACAGTAATGGCATCAAAACTATTGTCGGGAAAAGCAATTGTTTCGCTATCACCTTTTAGTAGTTCTATCTTATTTTTCAGTCCAAGCTTTTCGATTTTTTGTCGCCCTATTTCCAGCATTCCTTCCGAGATATCTATCCCGGTAATTTTTGTTGGCTGCAATATTTTCTCGGTAAGAATTGCTACGTCTCCCGTGCCGGTAGCAACATCGAGTATAATTTGTGGGTGTAGTGGCTGTAGTTGCCTGATGGCTTTTTTTCGCCAGCTAACATCTATTCCGGCAGATAAAAAGCGATTTAAAAAATCGTAGCGGAAAGCAATTTTATCAAACATGGCTGCGACCTGTTGTTTTTTGCTTTGGTCGCTTTCCTTAAAGGGAACAATGGTGTCGTGTGCATATTTCGCCATAGGTGGCGAAGATACTGTATTACGTTTCGTCGGTTTTATTCGTGCAGTTTTTTAACAGCTTGGTACTCTTTTACTTCTTGATAGCTTTAAACAAATTAAACCCTTTTTTCAAAATAGAGAGAACAGCAGACGGTCGCTTAGCGCCGTAAGTAAGCAGGTTTCCCTGGTTTCCGGGAGGGGCAAAAAAACCGTTGATTAATTTCTTCCCGCCGTTTAGAGCAGCATCGGTAATCTTTCCCCGTAAAATTTTCGGTATAAATGTATTGACCCCGGCAGCAGCAAGTTCACCCGGTAGTTCATACATCTTCATCCGTAATTCGTGTTCTTCTTCTACTATTCTTTGCATTACCACTTGCTGTTCTTTTTGTAATGCTTTCAAAGAATTTACGTGAGATAAATTATACTTCATTAGACCAGGTTTCTTTTTTATCGAAAGAAAATTTTATGATAGAGTCAATAATTAATTTGCCCGTGTATTTCTTATGAACGAATACCAGCACGAAAATCAGTAGTACATATATGCCGGCAAGTATGGCAAACCCCCCGGGATAGCTGTCTACTGCCTGGGATAAATAGTAACCTGCTATAAAACTTATGATCATAAACAGAATCAGGCTTATAAAGGTGATTACTACGCCAAGAAAAAGTGTTGCCGAAGCTTTTGCAGCCTTTTCCGTCGCCTGCAGTTTTAGCAACAACATGCGGTCATCCACATACTCTTCAACCATATCTTTTACCTCAACAAAAAATCCGTTTTTTTCCATTGGTCGTTTTATTATTCAATATCGTTAGCAATAATTAAACCAGATGTTTACTCTTAATCAACCTGTTACAGTATGTTTTCGTAGCATTCTTTCATTTATTTTTATGCTGTTTTCCTTCAAAATTTATTACTACAAAAGGTCGAGTACATGCAAATAACAGAGGTGACGGACAAAAGAACGGAAAAAGAATTTCTCGAAATAAATGTCTTGATGAACAGGCATAACCCAAAATATATTCAGCCACTTGATAACGAAGTAAGGGATGTTTTCGACCCGCAAAAAAATAAGGCTTTTAAAAACGGTACTGCAAAAAGGTGGATTTTAAAAGATAACCAGGGAAGTCTGCTGGGCAGGATAGCAGCATTTGTTAGCAGCAAATACATTAATAAAGGAGATACTTACCCGGTTGGATCGTGCGGTTTTTTTGATTGCATTGATGACCAGTCCGCCGCAAATCTTTTGTTTGATACAGCTAAAGAATGGTTACGGGAAAATGATGTGGAAGCAATGGACGGTCCCGTAAATTTTGGCGAACGTGATAAATGGTGGGGCCTCATGGTCGAAGGTTTTGATGAAGAACCGCTGTACGGCATTTCTTTCAATCCGCGCTATTATGAAAAGTTGTTTGAAGGTTACGGCTTCCAAAATTATTACAACCAGTATTATTATACTTTAGCCGCCTATGGTACCCTGAGCGATAAGTATCGCGAAAGGCACGCGAAGTTTGCTTCTAAACCAGATTATTCTGCGCGTCATGTCGATAAAAGTAACCTTCCGAAATTTGCTAAAGACTTTTCTACGATCTACAACCTTGCTTGGGCACAGCACAATGAAGGCAAAGAGATTAGTACCCAAGCGGCGCTGAAGTTGTTCAATAAGATGAAACCGATCATGGATGAGTCGCTTGTTTGGTTCGCTTATTATAAAGAAGATCCAATTGGTATGTGGGTCAATATTCCAGATCTTAACCAGTACTTTAAATATTTTAAAGGCAAGTTTGGCTGGTGGCAAAAACTTCGTTTGCTGCTGTTGCAAAAAACCAAACCGAGCCGCAAGATTAATGGTGTTGCCTTTGGAATAGTTCCAAAATTTCAAGGGTTAGGGATAGATGCGTTTATGATTTATTCGGGTACTTTGGTAATAAGAAAAGAGGGCAAATACGATCTAATTGAGATGGGTTGGGCGGGCGATTGGAACCCAAGAATGATCGGTATTTACAAAGCCTTAGGTGGAACGCAAAGCCGCCGAATGATCACCTATCGTTACATATTTGATAGATCCAGACCTTTTGAACGACATCCTGTTGTTGGGTAATAAGAGAGTTATTTGGGTTCCGGCATTTGTTCCTTCTGTGTCTTTCGTGGCGACGCTCCGTTCATCATTTGTAATTCTGTTAGTCTTGCAAGCGGAGTTTTGGAGATTGCAGGTCGACAATTGGTTCTTATGTTAGCTCACATTTGCCCTTTTGCTTCGAGTGGGAATTAGCCCAAAAAAGATTGAAAGCTCCAGTGTGCGACGCAACAGCCGCCCGGTTTTGTTCTTCTGCCGGCCCCATAAAAGCAATCCTTTCACCCGCAAATATTAGGTAGATGATAATCGATCCTACCTTTGAACCCTATGCGCATTGCAGTTGATACCAGGTTTCTACATGCCAAGGAAAATCCTGATGTAATGAATTTTACCGCCGAAGTCTTTCATCGTCTTTCTGCAGCGCATCCTGAACATCATTTTCTATTTCTAAACGACACCAAATCGAATGACCAGGCAAGTGCCTCGACAAATGTTGAACAAAAGACAATCCATCCAAAACCGACAAATCTTTTATCTTATAAATGGTGGTACGACGTAAAGCTTCCCTTTGCTCTAAAAAAATATAAGGCTGACTTGTTTGTTGGTACCTACGGCTTCGCTTCCCTGACTACTTCCGTTCCGCAGATCTTAGTTGTCAGAGATCTTGCTTTCCTTAGAAAACAAAACTCTTCTTCTGCAAATGGTTTAAGCTTTTATAGAAGGTTTTTTTCCAGTTTCATAAAAAAGTCAAAAGCTATTGTTACCCTTTCAGATTTTGTGAAGGAAGAACTGGTAACACAGTATAACGTTGATAGGAAAATTATCCAGACCATTGGAAGCGGAACTGCCTCTTCCTTCAAAACGTTCGATTGGGAAGAAAGAGAAGCCGTTAAAGAACAATTTGCTGACGGACATGAATATTTTGTTTTTACCGGCGGCTCATATCTCCGCTCCAATTTTTTAAACGTGTTGAAGGCATTTTCAATTTTTAAAAAATGGCAAAAGACCAGGATGAAACTGCTAATAGCAGGCGGTTTTGATGCAATCGAAAAGGATTTAGAAAAATTACCTTCTTATAAATATCGCGCAGATGTTCTTGTTAAAAGGGACCTGGAACAGGTGGAGCTAGCGAAACTTGTAGCTGCTTCTTACGCGATGATTTTTCCATTGTCTTATGGAGGTTTTCCAGTGCCGGTGTTAGAATCACTAAAATGTGGAGTGCCGGTGATTACCACAAAACATAGCAGCATGAGCGAAGTTGCAGCAGAAGCTGGACTTTACGCAGACCCTAGCAGTCCGGAAGAAATTGCCGAGCAAATGAAAAAAGTCTTTAAAGATGAACGGCTAAGAAACGAGCTTATTGAAGCGGCAAAAATGCGTTCGGAATATTTCAGCTGGGATAAAACCGCTGCGCTTTTGGGGCAAGTCGTAGAGCAGGTTGTTTCCAAATAATCTCCCTTACTTTTGCAAACCGTCATATTTATTTATCATTCACAAGAAAGAACATTAAAAATATACAAATGCCAAAGAGTACTATAACCATCGATGTAGAGTTAGGAGACGACAAGGTGCCGCAACACATTTCGTGGAAAGCCTCGGATAGTACAGCAGATGCTACTCAACGTGCAAAAGCGATGATGATTTCTTTTTGGGATCCTGCAGATAAGACTGCCCTTCGTATTGATCTTTGGACCAAAGAAATGATGGTAGATGAAATGGCAGATTTTTTCTATCAAACTTTTATGACTATGGCTGACACTTATAGTCGCGCTACCAAACAAACTGAACTATCTGAGGACATGAAGTCTTTTGCAAAGAGCTTTTATACCAAATTCAGAGATTCGCAGATGCAGACCAATAAGCTGGGATAGCTGAATTTTCACTACCAGTGCGCTTGCTTTCCATTCATTTTAAACACTTCAATAAATTATACTATGGGCCTCGAACAAAAAATTATGGCTGACATGAAAGATGCCATGAAAGCGAAAGATGAAGCTGCCTTGAGGGGACTGAGAGCTATAAAAGCGGCTATTATCATTGCTAAAACATCAGAAGGAGCAGGGGGAGAATTGAAAGAAGAGGATGAAACGAAATTGCTGCAAAAATTAGTAAAACAACGTCGGGATAGTTTGGAGATATTTCAAAAGCAAAACCGCCCAGACCTTGCACAGAAAGAACAGGAAGAAATAGCGATAATCGAAAAGTTTTTGCCAAAACAAATGACCGAGGAAGAGTTAAAAGCCGGGTTATCAGCAATCATTGCTGAAGTAGGCGCAACGTCTCCGGCAGATATGGGCAAGGTAATGGGTGCAGCTACAAAACAGTTTGCAGGAAAGGCTGATGGAAAAGCGATTTCTGCAGCCGTGAAAGAACTATTGGCGAAGTAATTGTATTTCCAGAAAGCAAAGGAGCACTCAAAAAAGGAATCTTCAATTACCGACGCATGATAATAGACCTGGTTTTCCTGATCATAATAGTGATGGCTATATTTAAAGGAATAAGCAAAGGCTTCATCGTGGCTGTTTTTTCTTTACTTGCTTTTATAATTGGATTAGCCGCGGCGCTGAAGCTATCTGCTGTTGTAGCAGTTCACCTGCAGGAAAAAATGAACATCAGCGGTTACTGGCTTCCTTTCCTGGCCTTTCTAATTGTGTTTATAGGGGTTGTGTTATTAGTAAGGCTGGGGGCTGCAGTTCTGAAAAAAGTGGTAACCGTTGCTTTTTTGGGATGGGCCGATGCGTTGGCAGGAATCATTTTGTACGCGGTTATGTACCTGATGGTTTTTAGTGTGATCTTATTTTTTGCAACCCGTATTCACCTGATTTCTGCTGAAACACAAACAGACTCGCATACGTATTCTTTTATTGAACCTTTTGGGCCTAAAGTGATGAATTTGCTTGGTAAGGCAATTCCTCTTTTTAGTCACATGTTTGCCGACTTAGGGAAGTTTTTTCAAGGTGTTTCGAAAAAAGGGTAGGAGAATATTACCATGATAAACTTTTAAGCTTTTTTTGATGTTAATTAAAAACTACTGATTTTGTTTCCATTACCCAAAGCATTCTTTCATATTATTTGTGTTTATTTGTAGAAATAAGAATGATTTGGCAATCGCCCATACCTGCAGATGAAGTATCAAATAAAACAACAGGACAAATTTAAATTTATAGAGGTAGGTTCCGGTGAACCGCTTGTTCTGCTTCATGGACTTTTTGGAGCATTAAGTAATTTCAGAGACCTTATTGATTATTTCAGCACGAGATTTCGTGTTGTCGTGCCAATGCTGCCATTGTTCGAATTAGATATTTTTCATACTACTGTTGGAGGGCTGGCAAAGTTTGTTCATCGCTTTATTGATGCTCGTGGTTACAACAATGTACATCTCTTAGGCAACTCACTTGGAGGCCACGTTGGTCTCGTCTACATATTAAAACATCCGGAAAAAATAAAGACACTTACGCTTACCGGCAGCTCCGGACTTTTTGAAAGCGGCATGGGCGACAGTTATCCGAAGCGCGGTAACAAAGACTATATTCGCAAAAAAACAGAGCTTACATTTTACGATCCGGCGATGGCTACAGACGAGTTGGTAAATGAAGTTTTTGAGATAACAAATAACCGTATTAAGGTTATCAAAATTATATCCTTAGCCAAGAGTGCTATCCGCAACAACCTGGGCCAGGAGTTAACAAGGATAAAGCAGCCTACTTGTCTTATCTGGGGTAAAAACGATACCATTACTCCCCCTTTCGTTGCTGAAGAGTTTAAAAAATTAATTCCTAATAGTGAACTACATCTTATAGACAAATGTGGGCACGCACCTATGATGGAAGTTCCTGAAGAATTTAACGTAATACTAGATCAGTTTCTAAGCAAGCACCATCAGCCAGTCTCTACCTTGGCTTAGAGTTTGATCATTAAAGAAAAACTGAGGGCGTCTGAATGTTAGCAAATCAATTAATAACCACTCATTATCCTACCGTAGAACCTGATGATAAAATTACTTTAGCATTACAACTGGTTGAGGATTTTGACGTTCTCCATATTGCAGTAGTCGACCATAACAAGTACCTGGGCATAATAAGTAAAGATGATTTACTAGACGCAGACGATACTTCATCCATAAAAGTCGTTTTAAGTGGAATGCTGCAAAAAGCAGTCAGGCCAACCGAACATTTTCTCACCGCTCTAAAATTAGCTGCCCAAAACAATCTTTCTATGGTGCCTGTCGTGAACAACGAACAGGAATGGATGGGGGCAATACCGGCAACCGAATTATTGAAAGCAGCAGCCACATTTACAGGTGCTGAAGAACCAGGCGCTGTGATCATACTCGAAATGGAAAGAAAAAGTTATTCTTTCGGCGAAATCAGCCGCCTTGTAGAAACCAATGACGCCTATATAACCCAGTTCAATACATTCTTTGAAAACGAAACCGGACTTTTAATCGTAACTATTAAAATAAATAAAGTGGAGGTATCAGATATACTTGCCACTTTTCAACGTTATGAATATAGCGTTAGATATTTTATGGGCGAAGAGCAGTATGAAAACGAGCTGAGATATAATTATGATCACCTGATGTCATATCTAAAAATCTAATTTAGCCGTTCCATTGCGGACAAACGGTTTTGTTAATGTCTTTGTACTTTTCATTTTGATAATTCTTCCCTTTTTACATTTACAATACTAAAAACGTTTGCTTACCTGTAATGCGAAACCTGGGCAGAATACTGTTTCTTCTGACGATTCTCTTTTTGTGCACTCACATAAATGGATTCTCGCAACTAATTGAAAAAGCACCTCCTTCACCTGTTGCTGTACATACTCCACCAGTTGACTCCTTTAGTGCGTCGGTAGTAATTTCCGATATTGTATTAACGGGCTTTAAAAAGACAAAACCTTATATCATTCAGCGAGAGGTTGCCTTCAAAAAAGGGCAGACCATTTCCTCAACGGAATTGCCCGACAAGTTGAAGTTGAGCAAGCAACAGCTGATGAATACTTCGCTCTTTGTAGATGTAGATATCAAAGCGGTAAAAATCGATAGTGAACACGTGTTTA
This sequence comes from Segetibacter aerophilus, assembly GCF_007991655.1. Taxonomy (GTDB): domain Bacteria; phylum Bacteroidota; class Bacteroidia; order Chitinophagales; family Chitinophagaceae; genus Segetibacter; species Segetibacter aerophilus. The sequence continues at coordinate 127,567 of NZ_BJYT01000011.1, read as the reverse complement.
TCGACATCCATGTAAAAGAGAGATGGTACCTATTTCCTATTCCCTACTTTAGAATTGTAAGCAGAAATTTCAATACGTGGTGGGTAGAGGAGAATCACAGCCTCGATAGGGTAGAGTATGGGCTTAAGTTCATGCAAAACAATGTGAGTGGCAGAAACGATAACTTAAATCTATGGATGGTCGGTGGATATACTCAACAATTTTCGCTACGCTACGATAACCCTAACATTGACAATAAACTTAAAAACGGGATAAATGTTGGTTTCGGATTCAGACGTAATCGCGAATTGAACTATGGAATGGACTCTGCGCGCCCTAACAAAATAGGCTATGTGAAACAGGAAGACCGTTTCTTAATTAACGAAAATTACGTTGATTTTGCCTATACCTATCGCCCGGCTATAAGAACAAGACACACCTTCCGTGCCTCTTATGGAAATATTACTGTTGATGATTCCGTAGTCAAGCTTAATCCAACTTATTTCGCTCATTACGGTACTCATTCGCGCTATTTTGATTTAAGTTATAATCTATCGTATACCAATCTCGATTATGCCCCGTATCCCCTAAAAGGATTTTCCGGCGATGCGGGCCTCAACAAAAGATTCGGTAACGGATCTAACTATTGGCAGTTAAATGGCAGAGGCAATTACAATATCAAACTTTCGCCTACGTCGTATGTACAATTGCAAGCGGCCGGAGTATTGCGTTTTCCTTATCATCAGCCATATATATCAAATAACCTTCTTGGTTCGCCCAGCCTCTATATGCGTGGATTGGAGTACTACGTAATCGAAGGCGTTGCAGGAGGCGTGGCAAGGGCAACTATAAAAAACGAGGTGTTATCATTTAACATCAATAGTCCTTTGAAAAGTAAGACCCACGATAAGATTCCATTTCGTGTTTTTTTGAAGGCCTTTGGTGATCTGGGCTATTCTTACACCCCGAATTATGGAATAAGCAGGCTTAATAATAAGCTACTTCGCACATGGGGTTTTGGTATTGACATCGTTACCTTTTACGATGTGGTGTTGAGGTTCGAGTACAGTTATAATCAGCTTGGAGACAACTCCTTATTTTTTCATACACAAAATGAATGGTAATAAGGTTTAAACCTCCGGATTTACTTTTTGTAAACGTCATTTAATCACTGCCAATCTTTTGTTGCGTCGCACTCTTGTGCTGGATATCTTTGTTCATCGTTGTACAATTTGTTTTGGTTTCCTTCACAACTTATTCATCATTTTCAATGTCTTCATTTTTACGCCTGTCACACTTATTCTGTAATTTTAAAATAATAGGACGTAATTCATTTTAATGAAAGTAGCTATCTACAGCCGCGGTCTCGACCCGGAACAGGAAGTGCAGTTGCTCACTTTACTTGAGGAACTTACCCGCCACCACATCAAAGCTTGCCTTCACAAATCCCTGGTAGGACCACATTCGGCGGTTAACATGCTTCCCGCCTCTTATTCAGTTTTCTCTAAGCACGAGGATTTAGATTCAAGTATCGATTGTATTATTAGCCTTGGCGGCGATGGAACTATGCTTGACTCAGCCTTATTGGTGCGTGATAAAAGAATACCTATAATGGGTATTAATTTCGGTCGTCTTGGTTTTTTAGCAAGTATTAGTAAAGACGAGCTTACACTGGCAGTAGAGGCTCTTGCTAATGGACGTTACGTTACTGAAAAAAGAATCCTTTTACATCTCGATGCGTCTATACCTCTATTTGGCGACGCTCCTTTTGCCTTAAATGAGTTCGCTATTCACAAACGTGATTTTTCTCCGATGATTAAAATTCACACCTATCTCAATGGTGAATTTTTAAATAGTTATTGGGCTGACGGTTTAATTGTCTCAACCCCTACAGGTTCAACAGGCTATAACATGAGCTGCGGAGGTCCGATTGTTTTTCCTGAAAGCGCTTGTTTTGTAATTACGCCTATAGCACCTCATAATCTGAACCTGCGACCAATTGTCATTCCGGATAATAACATTATTAGTTTTGAAGTAGAGGGCCGGGCAGAAGAGTTTATCTGCACAATGGACGCCCGGCGCGAGATTGTAGAGAAAGACATTCAGCTTGCAGTGAAGAAAGAAGAATTCGAAGTTTTGTTGATTGTGCTAAGCGAAAACAGCTTTCTTTCGACTCTTAGAGAAAAGTTAACATGGGGTTTTGACAAAAGAAATAAATAGCTTATTTGAAAATAATACGGTTGATTTGTATTAATTACTACTTACTCAGCACCTATAATTATGAAGCAAATTGCAATTGTGTTTTTCGCCGTTGTTATAAGTCTTAGCAGCCGTGCCCAATCTATGGATAGCTACGTGCAGGAAGGTGAATTTGGTGTAGCCATTGGAGCAGCGCATTATTTCGGAGATCTAAATACCCGCGCATCACTTAATCGCCCAAAGTTTAGTGCCGGCGTTTTTTTTCGTAAGCAATTTGGCAATTACATCGGTTTAAAAGTTGGAGCCAATTATGCTCGTCTTGGTTATTCTGACGTGTACAGTAAAAACGAATTTCAGCAACGCAGAAACCTTAGCTTCAATACTAATCTTTGGGAGTTTGCTGTAAGTGGCGATTTCAATTTCTTCAAGTTCTATCCCGGTATTTCGGGGTTTACTTATACTCCTTATGTTTCTTTAGGGGTAGGCGTGTTCTCTTATGATCCATATGCTTATCTCGATAGCACTAAGTATTTCTTACGCCCTTTAGGTACCGAAGGACAGGGAAGCGCTGCTTATCCTGACCGCAAACCTTATGGATCAATGGCAGTATGTTTTCCTGTAGCGATTGGTTTCAAATACAATGTCAGTCCTGCAATAAATGTTTTCGCTGAAGTTGGTTACCGTTTTACAACCACCGATTACCTGGACGATGTAAGTATGACTTACGCACCTGATGCTTTTGTTACAACGCCAAACGGTCAACCTTCACCTGCCATGTTACTTGCTGACCGCAGTTACGAAACCGGGCCACTTATTGGTGTCAAAGGCAGGCAAAGAGGAAACAGCAGCCAGAAAGACTCTTATGTGATGGCCCATTTTGGGGTATCGTTCAATATCTCTTCTTACCGTTGTCCTAAGCCATAAACTGATTTTAATAGATTTTAAAAAGGCCTGGTTTATGACCAGGTTTTTTTTTGAGTAGATGTGCAGTAGTAACTGTTTGCGCGTTTTATAAAAACAGATCAATAAAGGTTCAAAGTACAAATGTGCGACGCAACGAAGGCGAATAATGCTTTGTCGCTGGAAACCAAAAAAAGAAGTTTTACAAATGCCTTCTTTTACTCAAATGCCTAAATCTTGTATTATAAATGTTTTCTACTTAAACATTTCGTTTTGCTACCTTTGATCACTTAAACAGGGTTTTATAAAATGCAGGATTTGAAAGATAAAATTGACCTTTCTCGTTTGCCAAGGCATATTGCAATTATAATGGATGGCAATGGTCGTTGGGCAAAAGAAAAAGGCGAAGACAGACTTTTTGGCCATTTTCATGGCGTGGAAAGTGTGCGGAATATTGTGGAAGGATGTGCAGAGCTAGGAGTAGGATATCTTACTTTGTATGCCTTTAGCACAGAAAATTGGGATAGGCCAGAAAATGAGGTGAACGGTTTGATGGCGCTCCTGGTAGATACCATACGGCGAGAAGTGGATACTTTGAACAAAAACAACATCAAGCTGCACGTGATTGGTGACATGAATATGTTGCCTAAATATGCGGTCGACGAATTGGAGGAAGCCAGGGAAATGACTAGTCAAAATAGCGGTTTAAACCTGGTTATGGCCCTTAGCTATAGCAGCCGGTGGGAGCTTTTAAATGCGGTTAAAAATATAGCGCTCGATGTGCAGTCAGGAAAGGTAGACCCCCAGTTGATTAATTATGATACGTTAGAAAAATACCTGTGTACCAGCGACTTTCCGGATCCTGAATTAATGATTAGAACCAGTGGAGAATATAGGATTAGCAACTTCCTATTGTACCAGTTAGCTTATGCCGAACTATACTTCACCAATACCCGTTGGCCAGACTTCAGAAAGGATAATCTTTACGAGGCAATACTCGACTTTCAAGGTCGTGAAAGGAGGTTTGGTAAAATCAGCGAACAACTACATGTTACAAGCTGAGTTTAAAAAAATGAGATCGATTTCCTCCCAGACTTATAGTGACTATTTAACAAACACTTTTAAATATTCCCTTTAATTTGCCTCAGATTGGAAAAATCTGTTCCGTAAGCTCCATATAGCCCGGCCTTAAAAACAACCAAATCAAGACTTTTGATGCGTAAAGTTTACAAATTTATTTTACTGTTTATTGCAGCTTCGTGGTTAACCGGCCATGTTTCAGCCCAGGTGATTCCGCCTCCTACAACTGAGCAAGAAAAGCCTGCATCTATTGATGTTAACCTCGAAAATATCTTTAATCAGAAGGTTCCTCATAAATACAAAGTAGCCGCTGTTACAGTTGCCGGCAACCAATATTTCGATGCAGCATTGCTGACCTCTATTGCTAACATAAATGTTGGCGACGAGATTACTATCCCAGGTGGCGACAACTTTTCAAAAGCTATAAATAACCTTTGGAAGCAGAACTATTTTAGCAATGTTGAAATTTATATTACACAACTTCAAGGCTCAAATATTTCTCTTGAGATTGCTGTAACTGAAAGGCCTCGCTTGTCCACTTTTACTTTCAAGGGCATAACAAAAAGCCAGGGTGAAGACCTTACGCCTAAAGTTGGGTTGGTAAGAGGTCGTATCATTACCGAAAATAATCGCAGGTCTGCTGTTGAAGCCATCGAAAAATATTTTGCTGAAAAGGGTTACAGGGGAGTAAAGACAGATATACAGGAAACTAAAGATCCGAAAGCTGACAACTCTGTTATTATGACTCTTGTTGTTACAAAAGGAAATAAGGTAAAGATTAGTGATATAAACTTCACAGGTAATAATGTTCCAGGTTCAAGGCTTGAAAAGCAAATGAAGGGAACTAAGGAAATGACAAGATTAACTGTCCATCCTCCAAAAGATACTCTTGGTGGAGCTATTTCTGGAAATCATCTAACCTTTAGTGATTATCTCCGCCATACTGGTTTTTTGTCTTTCACTCAAACAAAAGAATTACTTGATCCCTACGTTCGGCTAAAGCTGCTTTCTTCTGCGAAGTTTAGCCAGAAGAAGTATGACGAAGACAAAGAAAAGATACTCGAATATTACAATTCTCTTGGATATCGTGATGCTACCATTGTTTCTGACACACAGTACTACAATAGTAAGGGAAACCTAAATATTAAGATTAAAGTTAACGAAGGGCACAAGTATTACTTTGGAAATATCACTTGGAGAGGTAACACAAAATACTCTGATAGTATTTTAGCTACTATCCTTGGAATACAAAAAGGTGACACGTATGACCTTGACCTGTTGAATAAAAAGCTCGGTAAAACAATGTCGCCAGAGGGAGGGGACATTAGTGGACTTTATATGGACGACGGTTATCTGTTCTTCCATTCGGAAGCTGTGGAGTCTGCGGTGTACAACGATACTATTGATCATGAAATAAGAATTGTTGAAGGCCCCCAGGCTACTCTAAAAAATATTCGTATTGCCGGAAACGAGAAAACAAAGGAACACGTTATTCGTCGTGAGCTTAGAACTATTCCTGGAGAGAAATTCAGTCGTTCTGATATTATTCGTTCTACCCGTGAGCTAGCGCAACTGAACTTTTTTAACCAGGAAAAAATTAATCCAGGCGTTGTTCCTAATGCCGAAGATGGAACTGTTGATATAAACTGGACCGTTGAAGAAAAGTCAAGCGACCAATTAGAACTAAGTGCAGGATGGGGTGGTGGTATTGGTTTGACCGGTACATTAGGTGTAACGTTCAACAACTTTTCTATAAATAATATTTTCAGTAAGAAGGCTTGGGATCCTTTACCTACCGGTGATGGACAAAAGCTAAGCGTTCGCTTCCAAAGTAATGGTAAAGCCTTTAGATCTTACAACGTGTCGTTTACTGAACCTTGGTTAGGTGGTAAAAAAAGAAATTCACTAACGGTGAGTCTTTACGATACTAAATATAGAAACGGAATTTATAATGGATACACAGGTTACTATGATTACACTGAGGGAGATTCTTATATAGAGACTTCAGGTGTAGGTATAAGCTTAGGAAAACAGTTGAAATGGCCCGATGACTTTTTTAGCCTTGTAACATCTCTTAACTATACCCGCTATGTATTGAAGGATTACGCAATCTTCCAAGGATTTAGTAATGGAGTTTCTAACAACTTCAACGTGAAAGTTGCGTTGCAAAGATCTTCCGTTAACCAGCCTATATTCCCAAGTAACGGTTCTACCTTTTTGTTGAGCGGCCAGTTTACACCTCCGTATTCTCTATTTGATAAAAACAAGGCAACTTCTAAGAATCCATATGAGTTAGTTGAATACCATAAGTGGAGATTTAATGGAGAATGGTATGTACCTATTGGCAAGCCTTCCGGAGCTGAAAGGAACAAACAATTCGTTTTGAAAGCTGCAGTAAAGTATGGCTACATTGGCAGGTATAATAACAAGTTGGAAATTTCTCCCTTCGAGCGCTTCCAATTAGGCGATGCCGGTTTAAGTAACAACTTTGCTTTGTTAGGATATGATATTATTGCACAGCGCGGCTATCCGGTTTATGAGACGAGCAATCCTAAAGTGAACCCTGATCAACAAAGTGCATCCAGATTTTTCACGATGTTCAATAAGTATACTTTAGAAATGAGGTATCCTTTAAGCCTTAACCCAAGCAGTACAATCTTTGCCCTCGGCTTCTTTGAAGCTGCCAACGGTTGGTACAGTTTCAAAGACTATAATCCATTTAAGTTAAGACGTTCAGTCGGTGTCGGTATGCGTTTCTACTTACCAATGTTTGGCCTTCTTGGATTTGACTATGGTATTGGTTTGGACCGTTACACGCCAGGTGGTGGAATTAAAGATGCTGCCAGGTTTACCTTTATGTTAGGTTACGAACCTGAATAAATTTTTCTTTCAAAAAATAAATTGGCTACATATGAAAAGGCTCTTATTTATTGCGATTGCTGTACTACTTACTTCTGCAACCGTTTCTGCACAGCGGTATGCTATCATCGATACAAAATTTATTTTGGATAAAATGCCGGAATACAAGGATGCAGATAAGAAGTTAGCGCTTGTGAGTGAACAGTGGCAAAAAGAAATTGACGCCAAACAAGGCCAGTTGAACCAGATGTATCGCAATTATGAGGCAGAGCAGTATATGCTAACGGAGGATCTAAAAAAGAAAAGAGAAGATCAGCTTTTCAACTCAGAGAAGGAAATCAGGGACCTTCAAAAGAAGCGTTTTGGCTACGAGGGAGATCTTTTTAAAGAAAGGCAGAAGCTGGTAAAGCCAGTGCAGGATAAGGTTTATAACGCCATCCAGAAAATGGCAGTGAACCGGGGATACGATTTTGTTCTTGACAAAAGTGAAGGGATTACGGTTATATTTGCCGACCCAAAATTAGACAAGAGTGACGAGGTTTTGAAAGAGCTGGGCTTAAAGAGTTAATCTGTTACAATTATTAATAAAAACAAAAAAACAAAGTAACAATCGTCAGCAGGCTGTTTTAAAAGTGACGGCCTTAGTTAAACGTTTGAAACGATTGATTAAAAAAAGAAAAAATGAAAAAAGTTTTGTTCGTTATGTTGGCTTTTGCAGGAATGTTTTTTTCTGCCAACAGTGCTAGTGCTCAGGCAGCAGGAGCAAAGATTGGGGTTTTTGATATTGATATTGCCGTATCAAACATGCCTGGTTACCGCACAGTAGATAGCTTGTTGGGTATTTATCAACAAGACTCACTTCGTGGTGAATATGATTTTGCAGTAAGGGAATATAACCGTCTGGATAGTACTTACAAAGCTGATTCAGCGGCTAAAAAAGCTACAACGGTGTTGAACTATCAGAAAGATCAAAGGTCTCAGATTGCGACCACTATTATTTATTGGCAGCAGATTTCTCAGCAAAAGAGTGAGCAAAGAAGGCAGGAATTGGCAGCTCCTTTATATGAAAGAGTTTTAGGTGCTTATAGTAAAGTATTGCAGGCCAATAATTACCTCGTGGTATTGAAACCTGGTGCTTATGAAATGGGATCTAAAGTGGAAAATGTCTTTGAAAAGGTGTTTAAGGAATTGAAACTTCCTGTGCCTGATCAGTTAAAAAGCCAAGGTCCTCAGGATCAGCAATCAGGTGCTCAACAACCTGGTGCAGCACCTGCAAACCCGCGCGCTGCTGGTGCAGGAACAGGCACACGGCCAACTCCGAAAAAACCAAGCTAAGTAGTAGAATACACTAACACGTTTATAATTGGAACCATGCAATTTTGCATGGTTCTTTTATTTTTGCTTATGATTGAAAGTGGACCAATTGGTGTTTTTGATAGTGGTTATGGCGGATTGACTGTTTTAAAGGAAATAAAGAGGTTATTGCCGCAGTACGATTATTTGTATTTAGGTGATAATGCCCGTGCTCCTTATGGCCCACGTTCATTTGAAACTGTTTATCAATACACCCTTCAGGCTGTTCGCTGGTTTTTTAAACAAGGATGTTCTTTGGTCATTCTTGCGTGTAATACTGCTTCGGCTAAGGCATTAAGAACTATTCAACAAAATGATTTGCCATTGCTGGCACCTGAAAGAAGAGTGTTGGGTGTAATAAGGCCGACGACGGAGCATATTGGCGAGTTAACAAAAAGTGGGAAAGTAGGGATCTTAGGGACCAACGGGACTGTTAAGTCACAGTCTTACCAGATAGAGATTAATAAATTCTATCCCCAAATAGAGGTTTACCAGGAAGCGTGCCCTATGTGGGTTCCGCTAATAGAGAACAATGAATATGAGAATGAAGGTGCAGATTTCTTCATTAAGAAAAATTTGAAAAACGTAATGGAACAGGGTGGGGCGATAGACACAATTTTGCTGGCCTGTACACACTATCCTATAATAAAAAATAGGATTGAGAAGTTTTTGCCTGCTGAAGTACACGTTATTTCGCAGGGAAACATTGTTGCCGAAAGTCTTACAGACTACCTCACTCGTCATCCTGACATAGAAGAAAAGTGTAGAAAAAACGGTAGCACCCTATTTTATACAACTGATACGACTTACGATTTTGATGTTAATGGCTCTAAATTCTACGGTCAGTTCATCCAATCAAAACATGCGAACCTTGAAGAATAGTTTTTTTCACAATACAGACTGCCAATAGTATACATTGCTTTATAAAGCAGTTTTCTTACTTTGAACGATAAACATCAGGTTTTTCATATTTTAGAAAAAGCTGCTAATATCCTTCAAAGTAGCTTATTTAGCTGCTGGCAGTGCTTACGTTAAAACTGAATATTTTATTAAAAAACTTTATATCGCAGTTCTAGTCTTATTAAATTCCCCTACTTTTGCCGTCCTTTCACCATAGCAGTACTTATGGGACGTACCGCTGATGTCTGAAACCTTATTTCTGGCTTAGTAAAAACAAGAAAATGAAACGTACATTCCAACCTCACCGTCGTCGTCGTAAATCTGTTCATGGATTTCGTAAACGTATGGAGTCTGCTAACGGTCGTAAAGTATTAGCGAGCCGTCGTGCGAAAGGTCGTGTGAAACTAACAGTTTCCGACGAAAAGAGATTAAAATAAACCAGTAGTAATTGGTGAGTTTTACATAATTAGCCCTGTCAAAAAGATGGGGCTTTTAGTTTTATAAAATTTATTGTAATCGCTACACGATTTACTTATAACAAAGAAGAGAAGCTTAAAAGTCGAAAACTTATCGAGCATCTGTTTAGCAAGGGGAAGAGCTTTTCTGCTTTTCCTCTCAAAGTTTTGTACGATTTTGTAGATGATAAGGAAACTCCACTACAGGCAGGAGTTACGACAAGCAGCAGGCATTTTAAAAAAGCCGTAGAACGAAATCGTGTAAAGCGGGTAATGAGAGAAGCGTACCGGTTACAAAAAATACCTCTTCAGGAAACGCTGGTACTTAAGCAAAAATCCCTTATTCTATTTTTTATTTACGTCGGAAAAGAATTGCCTGACTTTGCCGACGCGAATAAAAAGATGCAACTAATTTTGCTGAAGCTTTCGAACCTTTTAGACCAGCAAATTGAAAATTGAAAAATATTTCTAAAATAGTAGTTTACCCTTTTATATTGCTGATCAAGTTTTATCAATTAGCTATATCTCCAATATTAGGGCAAAAATGTCGGTACACGCCAACCTGCTCTCATTATGCAAAGGAAGCATTGGAAAAGCACGGCTTTTTTAAAGGGTTTTGGTTAGCTATAAAAAGAATTGTTAGCTGCAATCCATGGGGAGGACAGGGATATGATCCCGTTCCTTAATGGGGCTTGAGGCATTAATTAAATCGTATTTTTCTTCAGTCGCACAATTAAATCTCTCATCTCCGTATTAGTATAAAATTTGTAAATTTCCGGTGCATTACCATCTTTATCAGCCTCGAAGCTTCCAGGAATTTTGGTAAAAGGGCCAAATATTTTTGCTTCAGTATTAGGAGATATTTTTATCAATTGGTTTGGAAGAATAAAATAATTGTGACCACCAAGAGAAATATTGGCTCCTGTAGTTAGCTTGATGAGACTATCGATTTTTACCTTCAATTCTTCCTGCGTCATTGTTCGTCCACCCAAATCTTGTCCTATGTTTTGCTGACTTCCTACGATTGTGTCTGTCTTCAGGTTCAGTATATAAAAACCTTTTTCTTCCGGTATGTTTACCGTTGTCTTGCCAGAGGGAGTAGTTACATTCCATGTAACCGGCTTGTCTCCTTTTATCTCAATCGTTTCTTCAACATAGCTGGAACCGTCGGTCATAGTGATATTGTTTTCCTGCGCATCTATTTTCCCACGTCCCATTACCAATACTTTTTTCGTTACAGGTTCGTTGCAAGCCAAAAAAGTAACTATGCTAAACAAAGCAATCAAGTGGATTCTTTTCATTTTTCTTGTTATTAAAAATAAACCCCGGTAGTATTACCGGGGTTGAAAATTATACATAAAACTATTTATCAAAAAATTATTTAGCTCCGTTGAAATTCTCCGCGACTTTAGCCCAGTTTATTACATTCCAGATAGCTCCTAAATATTCAGGTCTCCTGTTTTGATATTTCAAGTAGTAAGCATGTTCCCAAACGTCAATACCTAATATGGGTTTGCCTTTTACTTCAGCCACATCCATCAAAGGATTGTCTTGGTTAGGCGTAGAAGAAACTTCTAGTTTGCCATCCCTTGCTATCAGCCACGCCCAACCGCTACCAAAGCGTGTTGTTCCTGCTGCATTTACTTTTTCCTTAAGTCCGTCGAGCGAACCAAATGTGGAATTGATTGCTTCCAACAAAGCGCCGCTTGGAGGAGCTCCACCGCCGGGACCAAGTAACTGCCAAAAGAAACTGTGGTTCCAATGACCGCCACCGTTGTTACGAACGGCAGGAGAGATAGAACCTGCAGAGGCTATCAATTGTTCAAGGCTCTTATTTTCATGTTCAGTTCCTGCAATTGCCTTATTTAAATTGTCGACATACGCCTGGTGGTGTTTGCCGTGGTGGATCTGCATTGTTTGTGCATCTATGTAAGGCTCTAATGCTTCAGGAGCATAAGGCAACTGCGGTAAGGTAAATGCCATAGTTATACGGTTTTAGTTTTTAATCAATTTATTATTAACAACAAATTTATACCCTATAAGTTAAAAGTGCATTGTCGTGCTGTAAATCTTTCTCATCTCGGAAACGCGGATTATTCCTTTCGAGTTTTGTCTATTAAAAGCTTCAAAGTAGAAACTTGCACCAGCCTGATGGATGACTTCTTCAGGTAACGTTAGCGCCGTGCTTTGAAAAAGTCTTTAATCAACTTTGCGCATTCTTCACTTAGTACTCCGCCGGTAATTTCAGTTTTAGGATGAAAAGGATTTTTTTCACCGTAGAAAAAATGGAAACCTTGTTTTACATCAGGTGCTCCAAATACAACCCTTTTTAGCTTGCTCCAATATAGAGCGCCGGCACACATATGACAAGGTTCAATGGTTACGTACAAAGTGGCGTCTGGCAAATACTTGGCTCCGAGGTGACTGAACGCAGAAGTAATAGCCAACACTTCAGCATGAGCAGTGGCATCATTCAAGCGTTCTACCTGGTTATGTCCACGCGAAATAATTTGGTTGTTAATAACAACGACAGCGCCAATAGGAACTTCGCCTTCAAAAAATGCATCTTGTGCTTCTCTTAAAGCCTGCCTCATAAAATGCTCGTCGTCGTGCAATATCATTTTGTAAAATTAGATCAATCTGCTAGTGAATAATATACATGTTGTGGGGCGTCGAGATGAAAAGATACGGTACAAGTGAGTGACACAATCGGAGTTGCATGCAGAATAAATGCGGGCGACATAACAAAGAAAAAATGAAAGTTTTTCTATTAATGCCTACGCCGCGTTATATAGAAATTAAACTTTTATCTTGTTATAGATATTGACGTAAAAGTAAATTCAATAGTTATGACTACTTACACTTCTACTGATTTTGATACAATGCGCAACTACTTTTTTAGCGGTGCTACTGTTGAATACACTTTTAGAAAGCAGCAATTACAAGTATTGAAAAAAGGCATTCAGAAATATGAGCAGCAAATTATGGACGCTCTATTTAAAGACCTTCATAAATCGGCTGAAGAAGCTTTTACAACTGAGATTGGTTTTATTTATGCTGAGATTTCTCATACCCTTAAAAACTTACAGAAGTGGATGCGCAAATCTTCGGTTAGTACGCCTTTATTTTTGTTGCCTTCTTCAAGTAGCATCATTAGAGAGCCGCTAGGCGTCTGCCTCATTATTGCTCCCTGGAACTATCCTTTTCAATTGTTGATAGCTCCACTAATAGGTGCAATAGCAGGAGGTAATTGTGCAGTCTTGAAACCCTCAGAAATGGCGGTTAATACTTCAGTTGTAGTAAGTGAAATGATTGCTGAGTTTTTCGATAAAAAATATATTTCTGTCGTAGAAGGAGATGGAGCAATAGTGGTTCCGGCTCTTATGACCGAGAATAGGTTTGATCATGTGTTTTTCACAGGAAGCATACCGGTCGGAAGAGAGATTGCAAAACTAGCAGCGGAAAAATTGGTGCCCGTTACACTGGAATTAGGTGGCAAGAGTCCATGCATAATAGATGGGGATGCAGACCTGAAAGTGGCTGCAAAAAGAATTGTATGGGGCAAGTTTACTAATGCCGGACAAACTTGTGTTGCCCCGGACTACTTGCTTGTACATGAGAAAAATAAGGATGAAGTAATTAAGGAAATGCAATTAAGCATTGAACGTTTTTATGGTAAAGAACCAATAAAGTCAAATGACTACGGTAGGATTATCAATCGAAAAAGAGTTGATAAACTGAAGAGTTATTTACAGCAGGGAGAGGTGGTTTCAGGCGGTCATGTACGAGAAGAGGAACTGTATTTTTCACCGACACTGATGGAACAAATTGCACCGGAAGCCCCCTTGATGAAAGAAGAAATTTTTGGTCCGATACTTCCGATCATTACTTTTAAAGAGCAGGATGAAGCACTGGCAGTCATACATAAAAATTCACATCCCCTGTCATTGTATTATTTTGGAAACAATAAGAAAAACGAAGACTACTTTATTAATAATGTTCAGTTTGGAGGTGGTTGTGTTAATAATACTTTGGTACATCTGGCCAATGCAGATCTTCCTTTTGGCGGTGTAGGAAATAGTGGGGTAGGGGCTTATCATGGAAAGTTTAGCTTTGAAACTTTTACGCGCGCAAAAGCTATTTTGAAAACTGCCACCTGGGTTGACCCCGATGTAAAGTATCCGCCGTATAAGGGAAAGTTGAAATTGTTGAGGTGGTTTTTTAAGTAGGGGGAGTTTCTCGCAGAAGGCGCGGAAGACGCAGAAGAGTCTTTGAACGAATTGATAAGAGACAGCTTTAGATAATTTGGAATTGTCTCTTAAAAAGGTCCGTTCCTTGTTAATTTTAATGCTGCAGAATTGATAGACAAACAATGGATTATAAGAATCATAAATAATTATTGAACCAAAATTTCTTGAAGAAAGCAATAAAAGAAAACTGCTTTTCTGCAGCTTCCGCGCTTTCTGCGAGAACAATTTCTTCTATATGAAAAGAACGATCAAAAAAGTTGCTGTTTTAGGAAGTGGTGTTATGGGAAGTCGAATTGCGTGTCATTTTGCAGGTGTTGGACTGCAGGTATTATTGCTTGATATAGCACCAAAAGAATTGAATGCAGCTGAACAGGCAAAAGGTGTAAGCATCGATCATCCTGCTGTCAAAAACAGGATCGTGAATGAGGCCCTCGCTGCCGCTGTTAAAAGCAATCCATCTCCCGTTTATATCAAGGATGTCATCAACAGGATAACCACCGGCAACTTCACTGATAACATGAAAGACATTGCTGGTTGTGATTGGATTATCGAAGTGGTAGTGGAGAGGTTGGACATAAAACAAGCAGTTTTTACCGATGTAGAAAAATACCGCAAGCTGGGAACTTTAATCACCAGCAATACTTCCGGTATTCCTATTCATATGATGGCTGAGGGGCGTAGCGAAGATTTTAAAAAGCATTTTTGCGGAACTCACTTTTTCAATCCACCGCGTTACCTCAGGCTGCTTGAAATTATTCCTACGCCATATACAGATCCGGCTGTGGTGGATTTTCTAATGAACTACGGCGACTTGTATCTTGGCAAGACAACAGTACTTGCTAAAGATACTCCCGCCTTCATTGCTAACCGGATTGGTGTGTTCAGCATTATGTCCATTTTTAAACTGATGGATAAGTTGCAACTGAGCATCGACGAAATAGATGCTTTAACAGGGCCAATCATTGGCAGGCCAAAGTCGGCTACTTTCAGAACTGCTGACGTAGTTGGGATTGATACCCTCGTTAAGGTGGCAAAAGGAATCGCTGACAACTGCAAAAGTGACGAGGCTTTAGAAACATTAACCGTTCCTGCATGGCTGCAAAAGATAACAGAGAACAATTGGTTAGGAGATAAGACGGGCCAGGGCTTCTTCAAAAAGATGCAGACCCGAAACGAAAAGGGCGAAAAAGATATTCACGTATTAAACCTTCAAACATTTGAATATGGCCTGCGAAGCAAACCGAAATTTGCAAGTGTAGACGCGGCAAAACCGATTGAAGATTTGCCTACCAGAATAAAAATGTTGAGTGCTGCCCAAGACAAAGCAGGCGAGTTTTACAGGCAGTTCCATTACAGTTTGTTTAGTTATATCTCTCACCGAATTCCCGAAATCAGTGACGAGGTATTTAGAATTGATGATGCAATGATGGCAGGCTTTGGATGGGAGATTGGTGCTTTTGAAACATGGGATTTGCTGGGCGTAAATAAAACGGTTGCCGCTATGAAAGCGGCCGGCGTTCAACCGGCAGGATGGGTCGAAGAAATGTTAGCAAGCGGATCAACTTCATTTTATAAAGTTGAAAACGGGAAAAGGCTTTTTTATGACGTAAAGTCAAAATCATACAAGCCAATTGCAGGAGCAGAGGCTTTCTTAGTATTGAACAATTTCAAAGAGAAAACGGTTTGGAAGAATAGTTCGTGCACTGTCTATGACATCGGCGACGAGGTGTTGGGCATTGAATGGAAAACAAAAATGAACAGCATAGGGAGTGAAGTATTGGAAGGTGTAAACAAAGCAATTGGATTGGCAGAAGAAAATTTTAGAGGATTGGTGATTGCTAACGAGGGTCCAAATTTTAGCGCAGGGGCAAACGTAGGAATGATCTTCATGTTTGCAGTCGAAGAAGAATTCGACGAATTGGATATGGCCATTAGGATGTTTCAAAATACAATGATGCGTGTTCGTCATTCTTCTGTTCCTGTGGTCATTGCACCTCACGGATTAACGTTGGGTGGTGGTTGCGAAATGAACTTACATGCTGATAAAGTCTGTGCTGCTGCAGAAACCTATATCGGACTTGTAGAATTGGGTGTTGGTTTGATACCGGGCGGTGGGGGAACAAAAGAGTTTGCTTTGCGGGCAGCAGATGAAATGCACGAAGATGAACCGGAAACAAACACGCTAAAGAATCGTTTTTTCAATATAGCAACGGCAAAAGTTGCAACGAGTGGTTTTGAAGGTTTTGAAATGGGTGTGTTTAGAAAAGGTATTGATGAGATTGTAATGAATCAATCGAGACGAATTGCGGAAGCTAAGAAAAGTGTGATTGAATTATCCGAACAAGGATACATTACTCCGATCCATAGGAAAGACATTAAAGTGTTGGGTCGTTCAGCATTAGGCGCTCTGTACGCGGGCATCAACGGAATGTGGAGAGCAAACTATGCAACGGACCACGATGCGAAAGTTGCTCGCAAACTTGCTTATGTAATGTGTGGCGGAGACTTAAGTGAACCAACATTAGTAAGCGAACAATACCTGCTTGACCTTGAGCGGGAGGCTTTTTTAAGTTTGTGTGGCGAAAGAAAAACACTCGAGAGAATTCAGAGCGTATTAAAAAGCGGTAAGCCTATAAGAAACTAGGTAGAATTTCGTTTGGAGGAGTACCAATATGTCTTGATGCCACTTCTTACTTTTAACGTTAACTGATGACGGAAACGACTTTAAAAGCGGTTTGCAGTTACGACTATATTGAATTACTATATTTGCACCATAACTACCATTGATGACTATTCACAAAGAGGGATATAAAAGTATTGGATTTGCTGCCTTAATATTTGGGTTAATCAATATTGCCTCATTCATTTTCCTGGGAGATAACTATCCTAAAACGGCTACAATTATCTTCATTGCTTCAGCCATTTTATTCCTGTTTATTGTTTCTTTTTTTAGGATCCCTTATCGTTCGTTAACAAAGGGCGAAAGAGAAGTGATCTGCCCGGCGGACGGTAAAGTGGTGGTTATCGAAGAGATTTTGGAAGAGGAATATTTTAAAGATAAAAGACTGCAGGTAAGTATTTTCATGAGTCCAGCCAATGTGCACGTGAACCGCAATCCTGTAAGCGGAGAAGTAGTTTACAACAAATATCATAAGGGTAAATACCTGGTAGCGTGGCACCCGAAGTCTTCTACGGAAAACGAGCGACACAGCGTAGTGATTAAGAATGACAAAGCAGAAGTATTGGTGAAGCAAATAGCCGGTGCACTTGCAAAACGCATTATCAATTACTTGTCCGTGGGCCAAGAAGTGCACCAGGGCAACGAACTAGGCTTCATTAAATTCGGTAGCCGTGTCGATGTTATATTGCCGG
Organism: Segetibacter aerophilus; assembly: GCF_007991655.1. Classification (GTDB taxonomy): domain Bacteria; phylum Bacteroidota; class Bacteroidia; order Chitinophagales; family Chitinophagaceae; genus Segetibacter; species Segetibacter aerophilus. Next base: position 110,220 of record NZ_BJYT01000011.1, on the reverse strand, counting down.
TTGGCACCAAAGTAAATGTTCAGCTAAACCAGCTTGTAAAGGGTGGAGTTACTGTGCTGGCAACTTTATAAAACGAGATCCAAAATCTTCTATTAGGTTTTATTTGAAAGCTCTGTAAATTCTTACAGGGCTTTTTTTATGCGCCTTTATGTTCGGTACTTATTCTTACATAAAACATTTTTACCCGTGAATATGTGATGTCTTATCACATATATTTTTAATAGGAAAAGTTCCTGTCGTTACCGCTCTTACGTTTTCTAATGATGTTTATCCTTCAAAAAGAGGGGTTCATGCAAAAGCCTTTGCTACTGTTGATGCTGCTCAACATTTTCGTATGGTCACATCAACATCTAATCACATAAAAAATTAAGATAACAATCAAATTAAAAAACATGAGAAAGGTTTTATCAGCAGCACTAATTGCGTTAGCAGCAACAATAGCTTGTAACAAATTAAAAAGCGAAGAAAGAATTTATAAAGTCAACACGTCCTCGTCTGTTGCGGAATGGAAGGGTTCTGCACCAGATCATTTTCATGTAGGCTCGTTCAAGATAGAAGGTTCTTTATTGACAAGGTCAGATGGAGATATACAGGCCGGAACCTTTGTTATTCCAATTTCTTCTATTGATAATTTCGATCTGCCGGCCGAAGTAAAACCGCAGTTGCTTAACCATCTTAAGAGCGCCGACTTCTTTAATATCGCCTTGCATCCCAACGCCGAATTTAGGATTGAAAAAGTTGAAACCCTTGATGGCTCCGTGAAAGGAGCTGTTGCAGGTGCAAACAAATTAGTAACCGGCAATCTTAGCCTTGTTGGTCAAACTCATCCCATTACTTTTCCCGCAAAAATTGCTTATAAAGGTGATAGCCTGCAGGTGGAAGCCACGCTAAAAATAGATAGGACCAAATGGGGCATGACAAAATATAGCAACGCCGACTCCGGTTTGTATATCATTCCCGATGCAGACATTCATGTTAAAATGCAAGCTGCAAAAGTCTAGTCTTTGCAAAGTTTGTCCGCTACAATTTCTGACTGCTTTGTGCGGAGGTTATCAAAAATGATAACCTCTTTTTGTTTTAGCAGCTTAAAGCTTTTTAAACAGTTTTTGCAAAAGCGCGAAGAACCGGAATTATGAGGTAAGTTGTTTTTTAGTACCAAAACATCCATACTACTATTAAGCTTTTGTTGCGTCGCACTCTTGTACATTTTCTTTTTATTCATCTATATCTTCAATCGAACACTAGCTACCTCATTAAAAAATTACGACTTGAAAGGCAGTTGAACATTTTAAATTTGTCAACTGTTTGAGGTGATCAAGATCCAGATGCGGTGTGAGTAAATGTGAGTTGACAAAAACCTGATGCGTGTTTATTAATCAATAGAAAGAATGGACTTATTTAATACAGACATCATAACTAACCTGCTGCCTGGCGATGGGGTTGCCAACTATTACGGCAGGGTTTTTTCGCGAAGCGAATCCCTGCATTATTTTGATCAGCTATTCAACACGATCGATTGGAAAAATGATGAAGCGATTATGTTTGGCAAGCATATCATTACCAAAAGAAAGGCAGCCTGGTATGGCGACGGTGCTTACGCCTACACCTATTCTAACACCACAAAACAGGCAGTGCCATGGACGAAGGAATTAGCGGAGTTAAAAGCAAAGGTTGAAAAAATTACAGGCGAAACGTACAATTCATGCTTGCTGAATTTATATCACAATGGAGATGAAGGGATGGCCTATCACAGCGACGATGAGCAAACACTTGGAAAAAATTCTGCGATTGCTTCTGTGAGCTTTGGAGCAGAAAGAAAGTTTTTATTCAAACACAAACAAACGAAAGAGACTGTTTCAGTAATGCTGGAGAACGGCAGCTTATTAGTAATGAAAGGTGCTACACAAACGAACTGGTTGCATCGTTTACCACCAACTAAAAAAGTTACCTCCGCGAGGATAAACCTTACTTTTAGAACAATTGTAATTGGATGAATAGAATAAAAAAAGTACAATAGTGCGACGCAACGGCTGCCAATGGTTGTACTTAAAGCTGGCTACCTCGAACTTGTCCAATCACTACCTGTTTACCACCTGCAAACGGAGCTATAATATATCTTCCAATTCCCTGAGGTGATAGATAATATGGGTTGGCTTAAGGGTTGTTTCTTCCCTTATATGATTTACAAAAATTGTATCCATGCCTGCGTTCATTGCCCCAAGAATGTCTGCGTCTAAATTATCTCCGATCATAATGCCTTCAGTGTAGCAGCAGCCTGCCTTGTTGGTTGCAAAATCAAAAATCTCTTTGTGCGGCTTTAGACTACAGGCAGTTTCAGAGGTGATTACCGTAGAAAAGTACTTGCCAATGTTGGCGTTTTCAAGCTTACGCCATTGCACCTTCTCGAACCCGTTAGTGATAAGGTGTAGTTTGTAATTTTTGTTTGCGAGGTAATTAAGTATTTCGTCGGTATGCGGAAAGAGGGCTTTTTTGTTCGGAAGTATTTCAAGGTACTCCTGGCTCAACTGTTTTGAAAAATTTTCGTCGCCAATTTTAAATTCCAGCAAAGTGTGCCACATCCGTTTCCACTTTAATTCTTCCTGCCTGATGAAGCCATGGTTATATCGGTGCCACAAACGTTTATTGTGAAATGAATATTTCTCGTAAAAAAGTTGAAAGTCTGTCGTGACCGTTTCATCCAGTTTATGTAGCAGAAAAAGGTCTTGAAGTGTTTCTTTAGAATTGGTTTCAAAATCCCATAGGGTATGGTCAAGATCGAAGAAAAGATGCTGGTAAGTCATTCACTACAATTTCGGGTTCTATTTACTTAGTTTTGCCTGCAAGCTAATTAAAAACAAAAAAAATGAATGTTATTATCACCGGGGCTACCAAAGGAATGGGGCGCGCAGCCGCGGAACAATTTGCCGCTGCAGGATATAATATTATTGCTTGTGCAAGAACCGAGGGTGATTTACAGGAAATGAAAAATGATTTTCTAAAAAGATTTCCAGCGGTGTCAGTTACTACCAAAGCAGTAGACATTGGAGATGGCCAGCAGGTTAAAGATTTTGGAAAGTGGGTAGTAGATTCGAAAATTACCGCGGATGTGCTGGTAAATAATGCAGGCTATTTTGTTCCCGGAACTATTTATGAGGAAAAAGACGGAACCATCGAAAAAATGATGGAAGTAAATGTCTACAGTTCGTATCACCTTTGCCGGGCTTTAATCCCTTCTATGATCGAACGGAAAAGTGGCCACATTTTTAACATCTGTTCAATTGCTGCATTTCAACCTTTGCCAAATGTTGGTTCTTATGGCATCAGTAAGTTTGCGCTGTACGGGCTGACGAAACACTTGCGTGAAGAAATGAAACCTCACGGAATAAAAGTAACTGCTGTGCTACCAGGTGCAACATTTACCGGAAGCTGGGAAGGTTCAGACATTGACCGGAAAAGAATTATGGAAGCGAATGATGTAGCTAAAATGATTTTTGCAAGCAGTCAACTTTCTTCATCAGCCATTGTTGAAGACATTGTTATACGACCGCAGTTAGGAGACCTGTAGGGCCGATAGTCCTGCAGTTTTTCGAGGCAACTATAACTTTTTCAAATTGTTTTTGCATTTAACTTTGTCACTGAAATTTTATTTATGAAAAAGGTGAGATTGATAGTGTTTTTTCTGCTGGTAACATTTGCTGCAATGCTTAATACTGCGCAGGCACAATGCTCTATTTGTACCAAGACTGCAGGCCAATTGGGAGAAAAGCGCGCGCAGGGATTAAACTCAGGAATCATTTACCTAATGCTTGCACCCTTTACTATCGTTGGTTATATAGGCTTCAGGTGGTGGAAAGCGGAAAAGCAAAACAATGCTGAGGTAGGATAAATTTCCCTGTAACTAAAATAACGCTCTAATACACTCAATTGTCGTTTAATTTCCTCTTTAAAGACGTAAGCTTTGGTGGTAATCGTAAGGTGCCTTTTGTGTATGTTCTTTGGTTTACGTTAGCTCTTATCGCGGTTCTTGCCGAACTACTGCATCACAGCATCAACAACTACCTGATTTTTAAAAATGTTTTCTGGCACGTTCTTCATCAAAAGAATTTATATCTCTACTACGCCGACGAATACCAGGATCATAATTTATACGGGCCCATTTTCAGCTTTATAATTGCTCCGTTTGCTATTTTACCCGATTGGTTAGGTGTGATTTTATGGGTCATGTTTAATGCCTTTGTTTTATTTGTAGCGATCAGGCAATTACCCTTGTCAGAAAAAGCAATCAAAACTGTTTTTCTTATCTCGGCGATCGATTTCATGACAGCCGGCCACAATGTTCAATTTAATGCTATCGTAGCGGCGCTCATTATTTTCTCCTACACATTCGTTCAAAAAGGGAAAGATTTTTGGGCAGCTTTTTTTCTTGCTCTTGGCATCTTAGCTAAAATCTATGGAGTAGTAGGCATCCTGTTTTTTCTCTTCTCAAAAAACAAAATAAAGTTTACCGGTTCTTTTCTGTTTTGGCTGGCAGTGCTGTTTGTTTTGCCAATGCTTATCTCGTCCCCGGCTTTCATCATACAGACTTACAAGGACTGGATGAATACGATTGCCGAGAAGAACCTGCTGAATATGGTTCACACCGAAGTAAATATGCAAGACCTATCTGTGATGGGAATTATCAGGAGAACCGGAATTTCATCTGAAATATCGAACCTATTTGTGCTTGTACCGGCAGTTGTTCTTCTTGGTTTGCCCCTGTTAAGGCTTAACCTGTATTCTAACCTTGTGTACCAGTTGTACTACCTGGGTCTTGCGCTTATTTCTGTCGTCATCTTCAGTTCCGGGGCTGAGTCTGCAACCTATGTTATTGCTACTGTTGGGGTGGCTATTTGGTTTGTACTAAATATGCATAGAGCAACCGCTTACGAAATTGCTGCCCTCGTATTCGTTCTTATCGTAACCAGTCTTTCTTCCACGGATTTAGTCCCCCAAATTATTAAACACAATATCATTCGTACCTATGCCTTAAAAGCTTTGCCTTGTTTGGTAGTTTGGTTGATGATTATTTACAATGTTGGGTTTAAAAAAGAAGCGACATTACAAAGCCCTAATGTGGTCCCAAGCTCTGACAATTCTTTAGCGCCCGGAAATAGTAATAGGTAAGAGCTTTACTTTGAACCTTTTTGAACACCTTTTTGCTACATGATGTATTCTGTTCTATATGGATTTTTGTATGTCTTCTCACTGCTTCCGTGGAGGGTATTGTACCTGCTGAGCGACTTTGTGTATGTGTTGCTCTATTATGTTTTTAAGTATCGGAGAAAAGTAGTGATGGACAACTTGCAAAGGGCATTTCCAGAGAAAACAGCTTTAGAAAGAGTGAGGATTGCAAAAGAATTCTACCACAATTTCATTGACACTTTCATTGAAACACTCAAGTTTTTATCGATTTCAGATAAAGAATTTTCTAAACGAATAAGCGGCAACTTCGAGATATTTAAAGACCTCTACGACTCGGGACAGAACGTGCAAATTCATTCCGGCCATTTTTTCAACTGGGAATACATGAACTGGGCTGTTCCAAAATATGCGCCTTATCCTTTTATCGGCGTTTATAAGCAGGTTAGTAATAAGGCAATCGACAAGCTTATATTAAACTTGAGACAGAGATACCACAGCATTATGTTGTCTACCTATGATTTTAAAACAACCTTTCACCAATTGGCAAAAGGTCGGTATGCGCTTGGCTTATATGCCGATCAAAACCCTCCAAATACGGGTCAAAGTTTCTGGCTTCCTTTTTTTGGTAAGCTTACTCCCTTCGTCACTGGTCCTGAAAAAAGTGCGCGGATTAATAATACAGCTGTCGTTTTTGTTCATCACTACAAAGTAAAAAGGGGTTATTACCACGCCGACTTTTCCCTGGTTACAACAACTCCGCAGGACTACGGACGCGGAAAGCTTACCAAAATTTATGTTGACTGGTTGCAGGAGTGTATTCGCAAAAAACCTTTCAATTATCTCTGGAGTCATCGACGGTGGAAGTGGGAGTTTAGGGAGGAATATCGAAAACTGGTTATTTAAATTGCTGATTAAATCTTAATAATGGTTCCCGAAATACTACTCTCAATTTGTATTCCTACTTATAACAGGGCTACTTACCTGGAAAGGTGTTTGGAGAGTATTGTAAAGCAGGCCGGAAATAATCCCCAGGTAGAAGTGTTAATTTCTGACAATGTCTCGAACGACCATACGAGGGAGGTGTGTGAGAGATTTGTCAGACAATTCAACAACGTAAAATATTTCGTCAACGAAACAAATATTGGGGCCGATCAAAATATTATTAGGGTTTTGAAAATTGCTAATGGAAAATATTTAAAGCTACTGAATGACTACTGCGAGTTTTCAGAAGGAGGTCTTTTAAAGGTTCTTGATATTGTGACAGACCATGCTTCAACAAGGGAAGTATTATTCTTCCCAAATGGCGTTTCTTACTTAAGGAAGAAAGAGTTTCATTATTCCACTGGCTTAGATGGGTTTCTTAAAATCGCATCGTTCTGGAGCACATGGATTGGCGCTGTGGGTTTTTGGAAAGAGGACTTCCATAAGGTGATGGAAACCTACCAGTTTAAAACAACTAATTTTTTACAAACCGAACTGTTATTTGAAAGTGTTCTTTTAAAGCAAAAAGCAATTACTTACTCAAGGTCTTTTATGGTAGCCCATGAAGTAGTTAATAAGAAAACAGGTTATAACTTCTTTGAGCTTTTTATTGAGAGTTATTTCAATACCTATATTACATCACTAAGGAAAGAGAGAAAAATATCGTGGTTCGCTTACTATCGCGAAAAGAATAAGTTCTTTGCCGATTTCATCTTTTTCTGGTATAAAAATGTCAAGATTAAAAACCGGCATTCTACTGATATAAGCCCCAAGGGCGTGGAATGGTTGGTGTTTAAGACTTACAAGTACGATCCTATCTTTTATCTCTATTTGCTTTTCCTGCCATTTTATATGCTAAGCTTCTATATCAAGAAGTTGCGTCGAAAATGAGTCGTGCTTTAAGGCACTACCCTGTCATTAGTTATTTTACCCATCCTGTTATTTTTAAAATCGCTCTTAGCCAGCTTTAAGTATTGTAAAATCTTCCTGGTATTTCTTCCATATAGCAGCGTCACTTTTACGCGGGATAGAACGTAGCCCCGTATTTGCTTTGAGTACATCTTATCCTTGCCTTTGTATTTTTCTTCGAGGTAAAGCATATTGCGATACATGTAATAGCAGCGCAAAGCAGAGTGAATCTCTTTTTTCTTTTTCAATAAGAACAGTGTCTTTATAGATGATCTATACACCTCGTTTCCCACCGTGTGCCTGATATAAATGTTGGGGAATTGAACAACAGGGTATCCTGCCATTTGCGCTCGAAAGCAGTAATCATAATCAACGCCATCAATAAACAACTGCTCATCAAATCCTCCAATTTTTTCATACAAGGACACATTCAGCAAACTGCCTGACGTGATCAGCTTTTCAGCTCTTACTGATGCACAGTCATCACTAATTGGTTGATCATGCCTGCTGAATTTTGTTCCGAACATTGCAACCTCTTCTTTGCCCTTGTATTCGTTGAAGCATTCCAGATAAGCTGAGATGGTGCTCACTTCAAAGCTTGTATCCTGGTCCATCGTTAACAGCCAATCAAACTGTTCACCAATAGCAAGCCGACATGCAGCATTTAATCTTTTGGCAATACCTCCATTTTCAAAGTCGTGAAATAGGGAGACTTTTGGTAATTGCGATAAATCATCTTGTATTAAAGACTTCGTTTCTGTGTTGTCGATCACAAATAACTTATCAACCCAATCGTAATAGGTTTTAATGTTTGAGATTGCATCTTCGGTCGGATGATAAAGTATTACGACTGCTGCTATTTTCATAAATTATCTGAAGAACATCTTCTGCTATATTTGAGACCTAAAATAATACTAGCTGAAAAAGCAAATGTAAATCATGAACTCCTCGAAGCCTCGATACAATTCGGTTACTGAAAAAGAGGTAGCGCCAAATGAAACTTTAAAACTTGTTTCAATTGTACTGGCCACTTATAATGGGGAAGCTTTTTTAGCTAAGCAGCTTGAGTCTCTTTTCAACCAAACCTATTCGAATATTGAAATTATTGCTGTCGACGATGGCAGCAAGGATAATACGGTAAGCATCTTACATGAGCATGCGCTCCGACATCCAAACATGAAAGTCTATGTTAATGATATGAACCTTGGCTTCATTAAAAATTTTGAAAAAGGATGTTCTTTATCCTGCGGTGATCTTATTGCTTTGTGTGACCAGGATGATTATTGGGATGAAAATAAGATAAAGAAAATGGCTGCCGCTATTGAAGATCATCCTATCATTTATTGTGACTCGCTGGTTTGCAACGACAACCTCGAGCCTACAGGAACAAAAATATCTGATTTGGTAAACTTCAGGTCGTGGAGTAACCCTCTACAATTGGCAGTCTTTTGTAGAATCTATGCCCATGCGATAATGTTCACAAAATCTTTTTTTAACAAGGCTGTCCCTTTCTTAGATGTTATCCCACCCGATTGGTGGCTTCCTTACCTGTCAACTTTTTATGGTGGAATCAAATATTTTCCTGAGCCTTTGATTTTGTATCGGCAGCATGCAGGCAATGTAACGGGAGTAATTGGAGGAAAAGGAAAGAAGAACAGGGAAGTTTCAAAGGCAGAACGAACACGTCTTGATAAGATCAAAATCCGCACGCGTGTGAATGCTTTCTACAATGCCTGTCCTGATCATTTCGATGAAGAAAAAAAAGTGCTGCAGAGTTTAGTTAAGACTTACGAAAATTTTTCTCTGGAAAATAACCTGAACAGATTCCTACTTTTTCTACGCTATCGGGATACTTTTTTAAGCGTAAAAAAACACTCGGCTTTGCATAGGTTTTTGTTTTGTTTCAAGATGTTTGTAAAAATAAAATAGCTTTCTGCCCATCTGCTGGTCGAGGGCATAACCTACTTATGAAATCACTTATTCTCAAAATTCAACTCAAGCACGTTATTATATTAATCATAGTGCTGGCTTTGGGAATTACAATCCAGGGCATTATCGCTTCTCAAGGCGACGTCTACACCCACTATAATAACCTGGTGATTTTTAAGAGCTCTTTTGGTCATTTAATCCATAATCAAAATCTCTACTTATATTATCCAAAGGAGTATTTTGATCTGTATAAGTATAGCCCTACTTTCTCAGTTTTAATGGCACCTTTTTATTATTTACCTAATGAGGTTGGGCTTTTTATATTCAACATCATCAACACGAGTGTCTTCATCTATGCACTGCTAAGACTTAAAATTGCGCCGGACTCGCTAAAGTTCTTGTTTTTGTTTTTGTTCCTTGAGTTTGGAATATCAATGCAATGGGTTCAAACCAACGTGCTCATTGCGTCTCTTATCATCCTGGCATTTCATTCTCTCGAAAATAAAAAACCGTGGTTAGCCTCTTTATTAATTGTCTTAACTGTCTACATAAAAATATTTGGACTGGTAGCTGTAGTACTCGGAGTCTTCTACCCAAACAAATTTCGTTTTGTTCTGTACACCATCTTCTGGACACTTGTATTCGCAGTCCTTCCGCTGGTAGTCATTTCTAAAAATGAACTCCTGCAACAATATCAAAACTGGATAGATCTTTTGAAATGGGATCATGAAGCATCTTATGGAGTTTCATTTATCGGGCTGGTGCATTCATGGTTCAATCTCAACTTTTCAAAGATTGCTACAGTAGCGGTAGCTGCGATTGTTTTTTGTATTCCTCTTTTGAAGTTCAACTGCTATAAGCAGTATAATTTCCGGCTGCAAATATTGGCCTCGCTACTAATCTGGATTGTTATTTTCAATCATCGCGGAGAGTCTCCAACCTATGTAATTGCACTCGTTGGAGTTGGGATCTGGTATTTCTCTCAGCCTGCCAATACCACCAATAAAGACCTGCTTTGGCTCTGCCTGGTATTCACCTCTTTTACTTCTACCGATCTTATCACGCCTGGATGGATCACCGAAAAATACGTTGATACCTATTCAATAAAAGCTGTTTTCAGTATCGTTATTTGGTGTAAGCTCATTTTTGACCTTTTGACAAAAGAGCAATTTAAATGTCCAAAGCAGGATGAAGTCGTGAGCAAAGGACTGTCATCTGCAGCCACCTAATACATTTTATCCTTTCTGCTTTTTACTCGTTTTTTCATTAAAAGCTTTGTCCAGCGCGTCTCTTATCCATGCAGGATTTACTTCTTCCATGCAATGACACGACATTTTATTTCCCTTGCAATCGTTGCAAGATCTATCGACTACGAAGGCTTTTGCCTTCGGTCCTAAAGGCGCCCATCTTCCCGGGTGAATAGGTTTAATCGGAGGATAGATTCCGAATGCATTTTTGCCTAACGCGGCAGCAAGGTGTATTGGGCCGGTACCACTTGCTACCAACCCGTCAGCAGCAGATATAAAAGACATGAATTCAGGCAAAGTCATTAAACCGGTGATGTCAGTTATACGATCTCCCGCTGCTTCGAAAATAGACGTTAGTTGCGCCCGCTCTTTCTCAACTCCTGAAACAAAAATTTTAAATTTATCGCCGTCCAACTGACGTATAAGCCTTATGAAGTTTTCAAGTCCCCATTCGCGGCCATTGCCCTGCGACTTGGGGTGCAAAATGAGGTTGTACCGATGGTTGTCAATCAAGTCTGACAGCTTCTGCGGTAAGGGTAGGATGTTGTTAAGCGCGAACGAATTACCAATTTCTTCAAGCGAAAAATCTTTGGTAATGCCTAAAGGTTCTAGCAGCTTTATGTTCAGCTGAGCCTCATGCAGTATCGATCTTTTTCGACTTAGTTTTACCAGGGAGTTACAAGTGAACCAATGATAGATTCTGTTGGTGGTACCTATCCGCATTGGTATTTTCAATTCTTTAGCCCGTTGTGCAATTTTAGCTATAGGAAGTACATGTATAATGGCAGCCGGCTTCTCTCCAAAAATCGTTATCTCGCGACTCATGAAATCGTCTATATCAATAAATACATCCACGCTGGTACAGGCTTCGATGACCGGTCTTGTATAAGCTTTGCCCATAAAGGCAATCTTCATTGCCGGAAAAAACTTTCTTAGCACTGTCGCCACTGGCAGCGTTAATACAACATCTCCAATGCTGTCGGTTCGGCTGATGATAATGTTTGCTGGAGTATCGCTCAATGAGATATAGGTTTTGATACAAGCGCGAGCCCTTCATTCAACATCGTTGTGTCACTCACTTGTACCTTTTGTTATGTATGCTGCTTTTCTTACTACGGATCTTTTTGCAAGCCTTTTTGCTACTTCAAAATATGGTTGTTTACATCCTCAACGAACCTGTAGAGGTTAAACTCTTTCTGACCCAAAAATTCATTTTGTATTAAATTGAAAATTGCCTCCTTATGTAGCTCTGCCATTCTTTTAGATGCGAGCAGGTGATAGGCTTTTTCAGTCAACAGCCACGCGCGTTTATCATTTTGCTTGCCGCTTCCGGTGTGCAAATTGATCTTTTCGAACAACTCTTTTATGCCCACACCTTGTGATGCTATCGTTTTTACAACTGGTACATCATAATGACTGTGGGAAGACCTAAACACTTTTTTAAGGGTCTTCTCAAAAGCATCCGCATCCGGTCGATCTGCTTTGTTGACCACAAAAATATCCCCGATTTCCATTAGTCCGGCTTTCATTGTCTGTACTTCATCGCCGGCTTCGGGCACCAGTACGATAACAGTTGTATCAGCCAGACCAACAATTTCGACCTCACTTTGTCCAACACCGACTGTTTCTACGATGATGTAGTCAAAGCCAAATCCTTTCATTATATCGGTGATCTCGATGATAGAAGGATGTAATCCACCCAGCGAACCCCTGTTGGCCAGTGAACGAATGAACACATTGGGATGAGTGTACCATTTATTCATCCGAATTCTGTCCCCTAACAAAGCGCCAAGGTTGAAAGGAGATGATGGATCAACACACAAGACACCAACCTTTTTATCTGCCGATACAATTTCACCAATCAGCGCATCTACAATAGTGCTTTTGCCCGCTCCGGGTGGACCGGTAATGCCGATAACAATTGATTGTGTAGTGGAGGAAAGGTTGAGCAGAATATCAAGATAACCAGCTGCCTTATTTTCAACTAATGAAATAGCCCTTGATAATGCTTTAAAGGATCCTTTTGATATTTCTGAAACGAGTTCTGTCATTTTCTAAAATGGATCTCTTTTGGAAAAGGCCAAAAAGAGATGCTAAACGATTTGCTGATGAACGAAATGCGACGCAACGATGATCAATTGAAAAACCAAAGCCAGGACAAAAAAATATCGAAACATCGCTCATCGAAGCAGCTTGTAATTTTTATATTCCCCTATTTTAAAACCCAACACATCTTCAATGGGCTGCATGATTTTATCCTTTGTTTTCCAAACCGATTTAGCAGGATCGAAGACAAAATCGTCCGCAGCTGCACTCACTTTTTCTTGCATCACTGCCGGATGCGTTCCTTTAAATAACTCTACCCGGTCAACGTTTTGGTAATCAAAATGCGAATAGTCGTTCTCAGTGGTTTCAGCATTGTGGAGAAAATCGAAAGTGTGCATTTTTTTCTTCTGAACCTTATCAGACCGCACCCCGTTGTAATGGTACACCGGCGCATCAATTTTTTTCACCGTTAGTTTTTCGCCTTTTTCGCCATGCTCGTACGCTTCGATACTGCTGTATTTTCTAAACCCCTGAGAGTCGGCGTAAGACCTTACAAGTTTATCATTCCTAAAAATTCGGATCTCATGTTTGTGTACGCGCCGCGAAGTCCGGATATAATGATAACTGCCCCAAAAATGCAGAAAGGGAAATATGAAGCCTTCGACCTGTTTGTCATCATTGTGCTGTTTGATGGCGGCTGTGATCTTCGGTAAATCGTCCTCGTGCATCACCTCGTCAGCCTGGATGTGAAAAGCCCAGTCACCTGTGATATTGTCAAGCGCAGTATTGGCTTGTTGCGCGAAAACTTTTCCTCCTTCCCGCAATTTCATGTCCCAGGTGGTGTCAATAATTCTTATTTTTTGCGGGTCCAATTTTGTAAGAGCTTCCCTTGTTCCATCTGTTGAGTCTCCTACGGCCATTACAAATTCGTCGCACACAGGCAAAACAGATTGAACGGCTTCCATAAAGGGATAACCATATTCGAATCCGTTTCTTACATAAGAGAAGCCCGAGATTTTCATTAACGATTTTTATATCATCAAAGAACGAAATTTTTTTTAACTCTGTGAACTTTTAGATGTTTTGCATAGTCTTTAATACAAACAATAGCAGCATTTATGACGAATTTTATTCCAATATTTCCATTAGGCATAGTGGTATTTCCAGGGGAAGATTTAAACTTACACATATTCGAACCAAGGTATAAACAGTTGATAACAGACTGTTTTGCAGACGCAAAACCGTTCGGTATTCCCACCGTTTTGAAAAATGGGTTAAGTGAAAGAGGAACGTTGGTAGAGGTGAAAGAGATTGTTGAAGTATACGATGATGGTAAGCTTGACATAAAAACAAAGGGCCTGTCCATATTCAGGATTTTAGAGGTAGTAAAAGATATTCCTGACAAGTTGTATAGTGGCGCGATTGTAAACTATCCTCAAAATGAAGAGAGCAAAAAATTGCTGCTTTTACAAAAGGTGGTCAAAAGCATTAAAGACCTGCACGCGGTTTTGAAGCTGAAAAAAGATTTTAAAAAACCAGACGACGAGCTGGTTGCTTACGACATAGCCCATCATGTGGGTTTGTCTTTGGAAGAAGAATATGAGTTCGCCGGCTTGTTTCGGGAAGACCAACGTTTGGAGTATTTAAAGCGACACCTGCTAAAAGTTTTGCCGGTGGTGAATGAAATGGAGGTTTTAAAAGACAGGATAAAACTGAATGGTCATTTTAAAAATCTTTCAGGAAATTTTGATTTATGAGTTGCTTGCTGCCGGTTGCCGCTTACCCGTAACTTGCACTGAATCGCTTACGGTAACTTGTAACTTCTTCTCACCATGACAACCTTATGTTTTGATTTTGGAAACACGCGCCTTAAATATGCTGTTTTTGTGAACAGGGATTTTGCGGGAGAAGGTGTTTTACAAAACGATTCAGTTGAAGAAATAGAGCGCGTTGTAGAAAAATATCAACCGCAGCGAAGTATACTTTCTTCTGTTATAGATCATAACGTAGGTATTGAAGAAGTGCTTGCTGATAGCACAGCTTTTCATAAACTTTCCTACGACAGCAAACTTCCTGTAACATCACCTGTTGGCAAACCTCACACGATTGGTGCTGACAGGCTCGCAATGGTTGTGGCGGCGGTCGACCTATTTCCACGTCAGCATAACCTGGTAATCGGCCTTGGTACCTGCATCACTTACAACTTTGTAAATAAGTATAGCGAGTTTATTGGGGGTAGTATTTCACCGGGAATGGAGATGAGATTTAAGTCGTTACAGTACTACACAGCTAAGCTTCCACTAGTAGAAGCTGATTGGAATTTTCCCTTGCTAGGCTATGATACTAAGACAAATATTCAAAGCGGAGTCATCGCGGGAATGGCTAAAGAGATCGATGGTATTATCGATTTATACAAGGAGAAGTTCGTCAACTTTAACGTGCATTTAACCGGGGGTGATATAGGCGTTTTTGGCGCCCTGCTTAAAAATAAGATATTTGCAGACCCTTCTTTAATATACAAAGGGCTTTATGCCATCAGCGAGTACAATCATGAACCCAAAACTTAGCTTTATTGTTTTTCTTTTACTAGGATCACTTTACACAACTGCACAACAAAATTCTCCCTTCTCTCGATACGGTCTTGGCGAAACTTATCCCGGTCAAAACATAGTCTCCCGTGGAATGGCTGGCATAGGAAGCACGTACGGAAATGGCCAAAGCGTCAATTTTGCTAACCCGGCTAGTTATAGCGATTTAAAAATAGTTACCTATGACATTGGTATAACCTTAGATAGCCGTACGCTTAAAAGCACTAGTCCTGTTCAAAAATACAATTCTGTAAACCTTGCGCCTGCTTACGTAGCCCTTGGAATGCCAATTAGTAAAAAGCACAATTTAGGATTGGCTTTTGGTTTAAGACCATTAACAAGAATTGGTTATTCCATCCAGGAAAATAGAAGAACAGCAAGCCCGGGTAAAGACAGTATGCGCTATGTGTACGAGGGCGACGGAGGATTGTACCAGGCTTTTGTAGGCGTCGGCAAGCGCTGGGGTGGTTTACGCCTTGGATTAAACACGGGCTATATGTTTGGCAATAAAAATAATAACACAAGAGCCATCCCTATTGATAGCGTTAATACATACAAGTCAAACTCAGCAACCAATACAAGCTTTGGAAGTTTCTTTTTTAATGGCGGCTTGCAGTACGATATTGACTTAAGTAAGACTACGGCTTTACGACTAGGCTTTGCCGGTAATATGAAACAAAATTTAAGCGCTAAACAATCAGTGATCAGGGAAACTTTTACCTATGATGCGAACGGTACTCCTATAACGATAGACACCGTTTCAATGGCACCTGAAGTAAGCGGAACAATTAATTTGCCGGTTTCTTATACTGCTGGCATTAACATCAGCAATAGCCTCGTAGACCGCCTGGGAAATAAACTTGAGAAGAGCTTATTAGCGATTGAGTACGAAAGCACGCAGTGGTCCAATTATCGGTTTTTTAATAATGCAGAGAAGTTCAACAATAGCTCGTTACTAAAGATCGGTGGTCAGTTGACTCCTAATCCCGTTAGCATAAAAAGCTATTGGAACAGGGTGACTTACCGTGCGGGATTTTATTTTGGAAAGGAGGCGTTAGCTGCAGACAAAAACAAATTGCCGGTGTATGCGATTACTTTAGGTGCAGGTTTACCGGTGCGTAAATGGCGCTCGTTCGACAACCAGTACACAATTATTAATACAACATTTGAAGTTGGAAGCAGGGGCAATAAAAACAATAATATTACAGAGGGCTTTTTTCGCTTTTCGCTGGGACTAAACCTAAGCGATGTTTGGTTTATCAAAAGGAAGTATGAATAACGGCCTAACTCATTTAGCAAAAAGTATAGCAGTCATTACCATTGGCTGCTTTTTTGTTTGGTCTTGCGAAAACGATATTCGTGATGTACAGAATTTGAACAAGAAAGCAATCAATGTAGAAGAGGCTAAACAGATAGAAAGCTATCTAAGTGAGAATGGAAAAGTGAAGGCGAAGTTGACAGCGCCCCTCATGCTAAGCTATCAAAAAGATACTCCAAGAATGGAGTTTCCAAAATCGCTTCATGTCGATTTCTATAATGATAGTATAAAGATCGAAAGTAAGCTGTCTGCAAAGTTTGGAAGGTACCTGCAAAATGAAAACAAAGTTTTCCTTCGCGATAGTGTGGTAGTTTTTAACATGAAGGGCGATACGCTTTTTTGTAGAGAATTGTATTGGGACCAGGCAAGAGCTATTTTTTATAGTGACAAAAATGTGATTAGGCACTCACCTGACTCAAAGATTTACGGCAAGGGAATGATTGCTGATCAAAATTTTAAATGGTTTACTATTAAGCATCCTTACAATAGCTACATCAACGTTCCTGACAGTTCGTTCCTTAACCAGTAATTGAAATGTAGGTTTAGGGCAGCAAAATTTTAGGGAGCGAGTTGTTGCTCCCTGATTTGTCTTTCGTTGCGACGCTCAGTTCATCTTTACTTCTTTGCTCAGCCTTTTAATAAGGGTTTATTTTATTCTCGCTTTTAGAAAAGCCAGTGTTTTTTCGTGCGAATCATCTCTCGCCTGCTTGTTGAAAATGGGGTTGCTGGGGTTTGCAAAACCATGCCCGGCATCATAGCGGTAAACTGTTAGAGTTTTACCTGCTGTCTTCATGTTGTTTTCAAATTCAGTTACTCTTTCGGGAGTAATGCTTCTGTCCTGGTTAGCAAAAAACCCTATAACATCAGTATTGAGTTGCTGCAGTTTAGAGATATTGGTTTCGGGCCTGCCATAATACATTACGCATCCGGCCCCTTGTTTTCCTGCTAGTATTGAAGCTTGCAAACTCCACATTCCTCCAAAGCACCATCCAATGGTATAGATCTTTGCATCGCTTCCTGCATACGCAAGTGCTCCTTTAATGATGTTTTCAAGTCGTTGTGAGTTTACCCCGGACATATACTTCATTGCACTGTCTGCAGTTGTAGCTACTTTGCCATCATATAAATCAAGTGCAATAACATTGACGTTATCCAACTCCGTGCTCAATAATTCAGCCTCCTCTTTTATGTAATCATTTAATCCATACCACTCATGAATGACAAAAAGAAAGTTCTTTGTCTTCTTTTCGTTCCTGATTTCGTAACCACTTCCATTTCCTCCGTCGGGTGTTTTAAATGAAACTGTCTTCCCTTTAGGGTCTTTTACTTTAAAGTAAAGAGGATCTGGATGGAGGGCAGCAAATTCTTTCGTTGCAGCTTCCATTTTTGCTATTTCACGTATGTCTTCAGGGTAACAACTTACTATAGTTTCCTTTGGAGAAACTGACATTTTTCGGTCAGTTTTCATGGTGTAACTAAGTAGGGCTGCCGTAACAAATGCCGCTAAAAAAAATAGAACAATTCTCATACAAGTCGATTTTATTTTATTAACAATTTACCGCCCTCTTCGTTAAGATTTTATCCCTTTTTTTTTTTGACCCGTAAATAAACTGTAGGTTTGTGTGACCTCTGGATGATTTCTATCTTTCTTCACGGTCAAATTTACTAACGTTCTAAATTTTTCTCGAGTTTCTAATTCCACCGGGAAGAACGTATTGTGTAAGATCGGGGATGTTTCTACAAGAAGAGATATATACATTTCCTACATCAGTCGAATAAAGAATGGTAGTAAAAGTGAGTGACACAACGATGCCGGGCCATTATATACTGCTTGAAAAAAATCATTAAAAAAAACAACAACATAACTTAACCTAATACCATGGCCAAATTCATTTTTGTTACCGGAGGGGTGACAAGCAGCTTAGGGAAAGGAATTATTGCTGCATCTCTTGCAAAGCTGCTGCAGGCAAGAGGTTTACGCACCACAATTCAAAAATTCGATCCATACATTAATGTTGATCCGGGTACCTTAAATCCCTACGAACACGGAGAATGTTTCGTGACAGAAGACGGTGCAGAAACAGATCTTGACCTTGGTCACTATGAACGTTTTTTGAACATTTTTACCTCGCAGGCAAATAACGTTACCACAGGGCGTATTTATCAAACCGTAATTAATAAAGAAAGGGAAGGGGCTTATCTTGGTAAAACAGTGCAGGTAATACCGCACATTACCGACGAGATTAAACGTCGGATGTTATTGTTAGGCAAAGACGATAAGTATGATGTGGTGCTGACCGAAATCGGTGGAACTGTAGGTGATATCGAGGGCTTACCTTTTATTGAAGCTGTAAGACAGTTGCAGTGGGAGCTACCCGAGGAAGATTGCCTCGTGGTTCATTTAACTCTTATCCCATTTTTGCGGGCTGCGAAGGAACTTAAAACGAAACCTACTCAACATAGTGTGAGGTTATTAAGCGAGAATGGAGTACATCCTGATATTCTTGTTTGCCGTACAGAGGAGCCTTTAAATAATGATATCAAGCGTAAGATTGCTCAGTTTTGTAATGTTAAGCCAGAAGCTGTTATTGAGGCTGCAGATGCTTCAACTATTTACGAAGTTCCCCTGATGATGTTGCGCGAAAAGCTTGATGTAATCGCTTTGAAAAAGATGAAGATTACAGACTATAGCGAACCGGACTTAACAAGATGGAAAGGTTTTCTTGATAAGTTGAAGTATCCGAAAAGCAAGGTTACAATAGGCCTCATTGGCAAATACATAGAACTACAAGACGCCTATAAATCAATTCTTGAAAGCTTCATCCATGCCGGCGCAATGAATGAATGTAAGGTGCAGGTGGTAAATGTGCATAGCGAATTCATCAACCATGAGAACGTTGCTGAAAAACTGGATGGACTGGATGGACTGTTAGTAGCACCAGGCTTTGGCCACAGAGGTATAGAAGGAAAGATTGTTGCCGTTAAATATGCACGTGAAAGAGGCCTTCCGTTCTTCGGTATTTGCCTTGGAATGCAGATGGCGGTAATCGAGTTTGGTAGAAATGTTTTATGTCTTACTGATGCTCATAGTACAGAAATGGATCCTCACAATCATAATCCTGTAATCAATATGATGGAGGAGCAAAAGAAGATAACGAAGATGGGTGGAACTATGCGGTTAGGAAGCTATCCCTGCGAGCTAAAAGAGGGCAGTCTCGCTCACGCGATATATGGAGTTAGTGAAATATCAGAAAGACATAGACACCGTTACGAGTTCAACAACGATTATCTTGAGCAGTACGAGAACGCGGGAATGATAGCAAGTGGGGTTAATCCTGAAACAGGATTGGTCGAAATTATAGAGTTGCCAAAACATCCATTTTTTATTGGTGTTCAATATCACCCGGAGTTGAAAAGTACAGTCGAAAATCCTGCGCCCTTGTTTGTTCATTTTGTAGCGGCTGCTAAACAGTTTAATGAAAGCAGGCTAGCATTAAAAAATCCGCTGTTGCATAGTGAGATGATATAATTCTAACTAGACAAAAAATATAGAACAGCTTGTATGTAAACCATGCAAGCTGTTTTACTTTCTAAGAAGTTGCTTGAAAAATAATTTTGAATGTAGAAAAAAGCCGCTCAGGCTTTTTTTAGTAGAGTTGATGTTGGCAAAATGGTCTTCAAAAGATAAAAGCACAAAAAATAATAAAAGCAGTAAAATGACTGCGCCATTTATAAAATATACCATTTGTAAAATTTTATGTCCATCATCATAATTAAAAATTAAGCCAATTATAAAATAAACGGTAACAGGCTTATTGTTAGGTGTTAGAAGCAAACGGAATATTAACGGCTTTATTACTTATTCCAAATAAGGGAAAAAAATGTTCAAAGTAGGAACGGGACTTTAGCGTTGATATAAACAAAACTGCCCGGCGTTAGCACGGGCAGTTTTTATTTATCATTGATTGTATTCTATTTTAGAAATCAAGTCCAAGCGCGAAGTATGAAATAGGCTTGCCTTTAAATATCCCGTTCATTTCCCAGGCAAGGTCAAACTTTAAAAAGTATCCCAACAAAGTACTTCTTGCTCCAAAACCATAACCTCCGGCAAAAGGACCAATACCACCAGCTTTTGTTACAAAAGAGACAGGGTTATTTCCTCCATCCTGGTACACTACACCGGGACGAGCAAACTTGTCGTACTTACCGTTCCAGGCAGTACCCAAATCAAGGAATTGAATTAATTGGAAGTTTCTGATGAAGGCATTATTTACCGGTTTATTCAAAAGCGTTGAAAAAACAGGCAATCTTAACTCACTATTGAAGACAAATGCATTGTTACCATTAGCCAGGTTTTGATTGAAACCACGAAGGTTTACCGCTAAAGTTTGAAACGCATAAGTCTGGTCAGGATCTGGCCTGTTGCCGTTGTTAAACTTGGGAGACAACCAGCCATCAACTCCACCTAAATAATAAATCAACTTTTGGTTTCCCCAGCTAAAGTCTGCTGCCGCTCTTGTAGCCCAGACGAAGTTGCGATAGATCGGCAGATAATGTCTTGCGTCAAAGCCAAGGTTGTAAGTGTAGCTGTTTTTCACAGACTCTCCGCTTACCGGCGCGTTTAAATCCATGTACACTTTATACCTTAAGCCATGCCATATGTTCATGGTCGGGTTAATCGTATTATCATGCACGTACTCAAGCCTGGTCAAAGCATATTGCGATAATATGTCCGGGAAACCAAGTCCTCTTCTGTCTGGTGGCAACTGCTGCCCGTTAACATACGGCGTCGGCTTTATGATTATCCTATCACGACGATAGGCCACCGTCAACCTGAAACTTTTGACTTCATTTAATGGATAACTTCCGTTAAACTGGTAAATGTTAGTGTTGAACTGGGCATTGTAGGCGAGGTTAGTTCCTTCAAATCCTGCAGCATCGTGGTTGCTGGTTCTGTAGTAAGTTAGCCCCCAGTCAAAGCGTTTGCGAAAATTTTGAAATCCAAAAAGGTAGTCGTTATCGCGAAGGTTGGTTCCCAAACGGAAGCCCCCGGTAAACTTAATGTCTTCCATCAAATCGCTCACACTTGTACGGAAAGTAAAGTTGAGGTTAGAGCCGTTACCTAATTGTATTGGTCCATTTCCACCAGAGTAGGGCTGGTAGCGGTTGATTAGAATGTTGTTAGAGACACCTCCAAGAATATAATCGTTACTAAACTTCCATCGATAATTTAACAGCTTAGACCGTTGCAACACTCCTTGCTCTACAAGGCGTGGTACTGCTTCCATAGCACGCGTTAGAGAGTCCTTCTTCTCATTTTCAAACTCACTCTGGAACACAGAGCCCGCACTAGCTGTAGTGGTATCCACAGTGTTAGTAATAGTTGCCTTCCCTTCTTCAGCCTTTCTTTCCGACATCATCTTTCTCATGTAATCGGTAGGCCTTGCATTTACGTTTCTTTTACGAAGGACTGTGGAGTCAACTCTTAATTTATATAAGAATTTGTCGTCACCCTGCCGCGTTACTTCTGTCACCTGTCCACGATCACCTGCAATTCTTGTTTCAAGGAGACTGCTTTGATAATTGGTTATAGGGAATGTATAAGTAGAGTCTTTAGTAACCTGGAACATGCTTATGCTGTCCGGTTCGTTTTTCTGCCACGCCACCATCGTTGAATCTAACTCTTTATCAGAAGGGTTTCGAAGAACTTCATCACCAATATAAAAGAGTGTATCAAGACCTTCCCGTTGAGTAGTAAAGAAACCGGCCCACCTGTTGCCAACACCATTTTCATCCGAAACATACGTAAAATGATTTACGTTGTACTGCATTGGGAAGCGGGCATTTCCAAACTTAAGATTAGTTAACTGAGTGATCTGCTGTTTGGTGATATAGTCCAGCATAAAAATATTGTAACGGTGATTGCTAGGCAATGCAGTATCAGAAGTTACTACTTCAGGACCGGGGCGGTTACTGGCGAAAATAATACCTGTCTTGTTAGGAAAAGCCACGAACGATGCATCAAGATCATCATACACATCGTTCGTCAATTGCTCTAGTTTTTTACTTTCTATTTTAAAAGTAAAGATGTCTGTATGCCCGTTCTTAACAGCAGTAAGCAATAGCGTGTTTGCATCAAGCATGAACTGCACATCCAATACCTGGTCGAGGCCTTCAATTTCCTGCTTGTAATTTTTGTAACGCGCAATAGCGTCATAAACAAACATTTTAATTTTGCCATTCTCCCAATAGATAACTGCTACCCGGGTTCCTTTTCCGTCCCAGGCCATTAAAGGATAGGTAGGATTGATATCAGTCTTCTGGGTTCTTACGCCATACTTTAAAAGAGTAGCTGCAAGCTCGTAGTTTTCATAAAGGCCTACAGAGTAAATGCCCTTGTTATACTTGCCAACAACATAGCTTTGATTTCTTGGATTAGGGTTAGCCTGGAAGCGAAAAAAATCCCTTTTTGTAGAAACTGCTTCAACAACAGATACAGTTCCCTTTGGAACGTTTCTGCGTTGACGAATGTCTTTATAATATTTCTCTTGCTCGTAGCTCATGAAGTCTTTTAAAACCTCCTTGAACTTCTTCTTAGCTATACGCTGCGCCGCACTATTTAAGCTTTTGTAGATTCGGGCGAGGTATAAAAAATAGGCAACATTTTCCTTTTTGTATTTTTCCTCGATATAAAACCAAAAGGCTGCTCCGGCTAGTTCGGGCTTTTCAAAGGCAAATTGGTAGAAATTCTTATAGCTGTCACTGAGCATAGCACTTTTTAGATCATCGTCTTTTTTAGTGCTCCATCTCTCGGCAACGTAACTCACATAGCCATCAGTTAACCATGTAGGAAGGTCAAGGAGAGCTTGGTTGCTGGCAAATTCGCCTATGTCTTCCCCAAACAACTGATTGTCAAGAAGTACCCGCGCAATGCCTTGCCGCACCTGCAGATTTAGGTTAGCATGATCGCCGTTAAAATAGACAATCATTTTATTATTAACCAATTTTGTAAGACCACCACCTGCGTTGTTGATAATTTCGTTTCCAAGGCCAATATTGGTACTGCGATAATCATTGTAATTATTATAAACCACAATATTTATTTGCCTCTGGAGCGAGTATTCCATCTGTGTTTCAATAGACTTCAACTCTTTTTCTGCCGCCTGAGCAACAAATTTTCCAAGTTCAAGACCTCCCTGGTTAAAGTAGGTATTGAAGTTTGGAGACTCGTAAAATTTCCAAATAAATTTTTTATGTTGAATCCTGTTTTTTCCGAATTCTACCGAGTTTACCTGTGATATTCCTTGAAAGCAAAAAAGACATAAACCTAAAAAAGCAATAACCCTGTTACTCATACTGTTATCTTGCATATCCGTTCTTTAGAGCTTTAAAATTAAGATAAATAGATTGTAATTCTCTTAAATTTACGAATATGCTAACAGTTAAGATTTTTCAATTTAACCCCGTTTCAGTCAATACATATATACTTTATAATAATGCGAAAGAGGCCCTAATTATCGATCCTGGATGCTACTTTGAAGAAGAAAAGCAAACCCTAAAAAGCTTCATTGAAAAAGAGCAACTCTTGCCCGTTCAACTGCTTAATACCCACTGCCACCTCGATCATATTTTTGGTAATAAATGGGTGTACGAAACGTATGGGCTCGAATTGTTTTTGCATCCAAATGAAGAGCAAGTCCTAAACTTTGGTCCGCAATCAGGGAAAATGTGGGGACTACCTTTTGATAATTACGAAGGACCACTGCACTTTCTTCAGCAGCATGATATTATAAAGATTGGCGAGCATGTTTTGAAAGTTTTGCTTGCTCCTGGCCATTCACCCGGTAGTATTTGTTTTTATTGCGCGGAACAAAATTTCCTTATTGGTGGAGATGTTCTCTTCCACCAAAGCATCGGTCGTACAGATTTGCCGGGAGGTAATCACGAGGTATTACTTGCAAGCATAAGAGAACAACTATTCCCTTTGCCCGATCATGTCATTGTCTATCCCGGGCATGGAGAATCGTCCACTATTGGACATGAAAAGAAGTTCAATCCTTACCTGCAGACCTAAGGCGTGGACTGCACACCCTACATTGCTGTTCTATACAGACTCGAGTTTTGCCTTTCCACTGTAACCATCACGCATGATGCATTTTCAGTGACAGCGTTATAAGGGACATTAACGAGTCAAATCGTTAGTGGTATTATTGAAGATAGAAGATTACTAATGGTGCTTCATAGCTAATTTATCTCGCTTCTTTTTTAGCTGCCGTCCTTACCACAAACAGCTTTTGGATAATTCTCAGGGCTGCAAACATATTTTAACCTTATTGGTACTCGTCTCTTTTTATAACTATTAGCGATGTTTACTTACTTGTAAATAAAATAGGATACTTAAAATGTGATGTCGTCACAATTCTTACACCTTAGTTCCTACGGAGTAACTGTTGCATAAATTACGAGGTCATTGAAATCATTATCACTTCCTTGCGTTCTATCCAGATCTTCAAAACCAATTAACACTTTATTTTCTAAAGGATAATTAATTAATACTGCATGTTTTTTTAGCCTTGGGTCCACTTCAGGATTTAAAACATCATTAGAACAAAAATGTACTGCTCCGTTATTTAAATTCTTAGTATTTGCATCCCATGCTCCTTGTATTAAAACAAAACCGATAGAAATTCCTGGTTCGAAACTTCCAAGTTTGACTTTATTGCCTCGTTGCAACGTTGTGCCAGCTCCTGCGTTAGGAAAAACATATGTAATGGTTTTTATGTCCTTGGCACCTTTAGGAGGGCTACTAGTTGGGTAAGTATAAAAAGCGAATGCATTTGCTTTTGATGCACCTTCTGATACAAAGGTTATAGACACATCTAATCTCTGCAGAATAGGAATATCCCCAATAGCACTACTGCTAAGCAAATCAGAATTCGTAGTTGCTAGATTTGTATTTTCAGGAAGCGTAGTAGTTATAAAAGATAGCAGATTTGAAGAAATAGCATCGGAAGCTTCTAGATTATTTGGCTTTCCTGTATTATCAAAAGTTGCTAAGTTTTGATAACTGGTAGATGTGAAATGAACCCGCTCAGTTAGAGGTTTTTTACAACTGAGTGCAATAATAAGAACAGTAAACGCTGACAAAATGATCTTCATAGGTGAATAGACGTTAATCGGCCAACAATCGTTGCGCAAACAGGATGCCAGAATGCGAAATACTTTGAACGAAATAGGGATTCATTTTCTAGAAAAGATCATAACCATTTAGAAAAAGGCTGAGCGAGACTTCAAAATCTCAAGAGGAGAGTCAAAAAAATAAAGATGTTTTCTTCTTAAATATTACTTACAACAGTGAAGCAAATCTTGCCCTAACCTTCTTCAAATTGCCAACCTATTCTCCACGCCCGCCGTAGTACAAAAAGGTTACTTATGAACATAGAGCAGGAACTAAAGGATGATGATTGCTTATTGAGCAGAGACAATTAGGGTTCTTAATGAAATACGTGAACTATCAATCAAATCTGTGATTGATAACTGTGTCTGTAACTCCAAAGACAAGAATTAATATAATTAACACAGAAAGTATGTTTTGATAGAGCTTTAGCTTTTTTCTTTTTGCATTCGATGTGTAACGGATATTTTCAATCGGATAATAAAGCAGGTTAACATTTTTTGTATTCGTGCTTTTGATCTGCATAAATATGACCACTTTCAGAATAGCCAGGGCAGCAATAACAGAAAAGGTAATCAATGGAAGATAAAGGAGGAATTTCTCAGTCATGCAGTACAGAGGTTATAAGTTTAATAGCCATAATTTATTTTATGAAAATAAAAAACGAATAACAAATAGAAAAAATATTTTTGCTCACGTCAAAAACACTTAAAGTTGCTGAAGACGTATTAAAATTTTTTAAGAAGAGATGATCAGATAATTTAGCGAAAATAATTGCTTAATAGAATGACAAGACATCCGGCAGATATTATTCTTGACCACATCCTTCAGAAGGATCATCTTGTTGGAGACAGCATTATTTGTAAAGAAACGGTATTAACAGCAGCATTGTTGAATACTGGATTATTGAAATGGAAAGATTGAAACCGAAATGGATTGAAGTAGATACCGGATACGGCGATAGCAAATTAATTGTAGGTGTTAATTCCTGGCATAAGTTTGAAGTAGGGAGTTTCTTAAATTGGGTGGCTTTACTACTCTTTTGCAGAACCAGGAAAGGGGAAAAGATGATGAGCAAAAAAGAAGAGACAAGGAGATAAGAGACTTACATATAGAAATTGATAGTCTGAAAATTAAACCTTGGATGGTTTGGTTGAGTATAGCTCTTTCAATTATTGCTATCATTATCTCAGCGGTCGCGCTATCAAAATAATTGTTGTAGGGCCGCCTTGACAAGAACATCAAAAACAAAACCATTTAAAACTAACTTATCCAATACTTACCAACTTCCATTTTACGTTACCTACACATGGTGTTGGTTCCGAAACTTGCATTCTACCTCAGCTTAGCCTGGATTGTGTTGCTAATCTTTTTGACTATCGTTATTGTTGTCATTGCAGGATTAACGTATGGCAAAATAGCTATTGAAAATTATTGCAGAACTTGGTATACCGCTCTTGCCTACTTTATTGTTTATGGTCGCCTGTTAGCAAATTACTTCGCAAAGTAGAGCCTTTGCGAAATCCTTTTTAGTTCCTGTTAAATGAGCCAATCGTGACACAAATGCATTGATCGTTTTCTTTGACCTCCAGGCCTTCTATCTCCCTAAATGCTATGTCGCGGCCCGAAATAATGTATCCTTTGCTTCTTAAGAAAGTAGCTATTTCAAATGCATTCTCCACATTGCTCTTTTTTGTCTTTAAGACTCTAACACAGTTGATTTTATTATTGGCGCTCGTTTTCACCGCGTTTACCTGCTCCAAAATTTCTGACAATTGCAACTGAGTTAAGTACGTCACATTTTGTTGCAAAGACGGCGTTTCGAAGTTTGCTAGCAGTTGATCGTCTGCTAACTCAGAAGAACTGTCAGCTGATACTCCTTCTGCATCACTCGGTGTTGCTAAAGTCGCCTTTGTTCCTGCGCTTCTATTTTGTCCGGTTGATCCTTGATTAAGTAATGGCAGTGTTTCCCGCGATTGTTGGCCTTGGGCTTCGAATCTTGCTGTTTCGCTCGCCGAAGCAATAAGCGGTGTTTGTTGCTTTTGACCTTTCGTAGGATGTTTTAAAATAGAATTTGAGGTAGTAAGATCCATCAGTGCTTTTTGCTGCTCAAGTTCTTTTAAGTCAGTTGACGGAAGAAGTATAACAAAAGTCAAGAAGCCCGCTGTTAAGGAGAAAAGAAAAATCCAGGTTCTGTTTAGATTAAAATTAATTCCTAAAAAATTTCCCCTGGTGCCAAAAGGATACTTAAATGATCGTCGTAGTTCATCATCATACGCTGCTCTTTTAGCCTCATCCGTTAGTATTTGCTGGGCTTCATTTACAGTTTTAAAAATCTCCACATAATATTCATCCCCGTTATTTTTGTCCGGGTGAACCTTAAGTGATATTCTTTTATATGCTTCTCTTATCTGTTCTTTAGAAGCTTTCTCGTCTATTTCTAAAACTGTGTAGTAATTAATCATATAGCTGGCTAAAGCAATTTGAGAAAAGCAATATTACTAAATAAGAAATTATTATAATGTATGCTAATTAATCCCCTTTCTAAAATTTGACAAAGCGAAAATCAAAACGAATAAAATGTTTCCATTAGTTATTACAGTTTTGACTAATAAGGATGAGTTTTTAAATAGTACAACTTGGATTAGGTCAGTTTTAAAGATCGACAGGATATCTAGAAGTTGATTAGAGGATATTGAGATTAATTAGGTTGCAAACATAACTTTTTATTGGCAGGGAAAAAGATGAAGAAAGTTAAAAGAGCAAAAGCTATTTCCTGGTGCGACAGAGTATGAATGTTTTCCCTGGCTTTCTTTCAAAACGACAAAAAGCCTAAGTGACAAGAAATTTTTTATTGGCATGCTTCCGGTTTTGTAACTTGTCAAAAGATCGTTTGAAAGAGGTTAATATTTAGAATAATGGTTGCAGAAATCAGAAAGCCAATAGCATTAAACTGGAGGAAAGTTGTTTCCCGCATAGTCCAAGGCATCTTGATGTTTAGCTTTGTCGGCTGTGGAAATTCACAATCCGACATCCCTACAGTAACAACAGATTCCACAAAGGCAAACGCTTCGCAGGTAGAAGTTGTTTCGGCCAAAATGGTCTGGATCCCAGGGGGTTCGTTTGAAATGGGAACTGTGGACCCAATGTTTCCGGATGCACAACTGGTGCATAAGGTAACACTAAAGGGTTTTTTGATGGATGAACATGAGGTAACTAATGCTGACTTTGAGAAATTTGTAAAGGCAACCAATTATATTACCAACGCAGAGCAAAAGTTAGATCCTAAAGATTACCCTGGTGTGCCTGCGGAAAGCCTTGTTCCGGGTTCGGCTATATTTACGCCTACTCAACAAAAAGTTGCTTTAGACAATCCCCTTCAGTGGTGGCGCTATGTTGCGGGGGCCGACTGGAAGCACCCTCTTGGCCCTAATACTTCAATTCAGGGCCTGGAAAACTATCCCGCTATCCATATAAGTTACGAGGATGCTGCAGCTTATGCAAAATGGGCAGGTAAGCGTTTGCCCTCCGAAGCAGAATGGGAATATGCGGCCCGGGGAGGAAGGGCAAGTTCAAAGTATTATTGGGGTGACGAGCTGAAGCCTGGAGGTAAGTGGGTAGCTAATATTTACCAGGGAGATTTTCCTCAAAAAAATACGGGAGAAGACGGTTTTGACGGCATTGCGCCAGTAAAATCCTACGCGGCAAATCCCTTTGGATTGTATGATATGGATGGGAACGTGTGGGAGTGGTGCAACGATTTTTATAGTGCGGATTATTACATCCAAAGCCCTACAAATAATCCTAGAGGCCCTGCTGATAGTTACGACCCTGAAGAGCCTGGCGCCGTGAAGCGAGTTCAAAGGGGCGGTTCTTTTTTGTGCAGCGATCAGTATTGTATCCGGTATCGATCGGGGAGCAGGGGAAAAGGAGAGGTGCGGAGTGGCAGTAATAATTTAGGTTTCAGGTGTGTAAAAGACAGCGTGTAATTTTAATATTATTGGTCGATAAAAGCCGCCAAAAGATTTGCTGATGAAAGTAGTGCGACGCAACAATGTTGAATGAAGTGCCAAATGTTGGTAACCACAAAAAAACCTATGAACGCAATTGTCAATTAAAATAGCAAGCTAACAATGAATAAAAAGATTACTCCGCTTATTATCACAACTGCTTTTTTCTTTGCTTTTTCATGCAGACAAACGGCTCCGAAAGTCACTGAAAATACTCGTGTTATTTCTAAGACTTCCGTTGGCCTCGCAAGTGTTTCAGCTCTGGCTCAACCTTTACACTCGGTGCAGAGTTTGCAAAATAAAAGTCATTATAAGAAGCGATCGTGTTGCGTTGGAACGCCATCACGATTTAAAGCAAATGTTCTTGTAACTGAAAACGAAGTAAAATAAATCGGAACTAAGGGACATTCAGTTTGCAATGTTCTTGTATTAAAAGGTTTAAATCTTTTAGACCAAGCTTTCGGTTTTCAATGAATCTTTTGTTGTGTCACTCACTTGTACTTTTAGTTTTTTATTGCGTCGTTTGGGAACACAAAATGCTAAAAGGCAACAGCAAAAATAACGCTCATCGGTAACTCTTATATGGCAGTGACGAGGAATTTTCGCATCAATAGAAAGTGATCGGTATGAAACATTTGGGGACTACTATTTTAATAACGGCTCTGTCTTTTTTCCACGTGTCTGCCCAACAAGTGAAGGGTGCAGGCAAAGTCAAACAACCCAATATAATTTTTATACTAACAGACGATTTAGGTTTTGGTGATATTGGAACCTTTTTTCAAAATCAACGAAAAAAAGCAAACGAGCCTGGTAAGCCCTTTACTTCTACTCCAAATATCGACCGGCTTGCAGCTATGGGGGCGAGGTTACCCCAACATTATTGCGCCGCACCAGTGTGTGCTCCCGCTCGTGCTTCTCTTTTGTTGGGCCTCCACCAGGGGCATGCAAACGTAAGAGACAACCAGTTTGACAAAGCTTTGGAGGACAACTACACCATAGCCTCCGTTCTACGTTCTGTCGGTTATAAAACTGCTGTGTTTGGAAAGTGGGGCTTGCAGGGTTTAAACAGCGAAGGACCAGAGTGGCCGGCCCACCCCTTGAACAGGGGATTCGACTATTTTATGGGCATGATCCGTCATGCAGATGGTCATGAGCATTACCCGAAAGAGGGAATATACAGGGGCGCCAAGCAGGTGTGGGAAAACAAAACGAACATTGCCGACAAGCTTGATAAATGCTACACTGCAGATCTTTGGACCGCATCCGCAAAAAAATGGATTACTGAAAATAAGAGGGACAAAAAAAAGGATCAGCCTTTTTTTATTTATCTCGCCTACGAAACGCCTCATGCTGTTTTAGAGTTGCCGACGCAAGCATATCCTGGGGGCGGCGGAATGAAAGGTGGTGTACAATGGTTGGGCGAAGCAGGACATATGATTAACACTGCTTCAGGTGAAGTTGATTCTTATATTCATCCCGAATATGCCAATGCTACTTATGATCACGACAATAACCCGGCAACGCCTCAAATTGCATGGCCTGAAGTATACAAACGGTATGCAACTGCAGTTCGACGAATTGATAGCGAAGTAGGCGATCTTCTGCAATTACTCAAAGATCTAAAGATTGATGACAACACGATGGTTGTGTTTTCTTCAGATAACGGCCCCTCGATTGAGTCTTATCTTAAAGAAAATTTTGCGGCAAACTTCTTTCAAAGCTTTGGACCTTTTGATGGCATAAAACGAGATGTGTGGGAAGGTGGTGTTCGTGTACCAACAATCGCTGCCTGGCCTGGTCATATCCCCGCAAATACCGTTATCAAAACGCCTAGTGGGGTGCACGATTGGCTTCCTACTTTTTTAGATGCAGCTGGTTCACCTCCACCAGTGCGAACCGACGGCGTGTCGTTGATGCCTTCTCTCACCGGTAAGGGAAAACAACGAAGTAGTACTATTTACATTGAGTATTTTCAAAATCAATCAACGCCGGATTTTAAAGAGTTTGACCCGCACCATCGAAACCGGAAGCGGAACCAGATGCAAATGATCCGCTTTGGTGATACTGTCGGAGTGCGGTACGATATCAAATCACACAACGATAATTTCGAGATTTACAACGTAATAAAAGATCCTCAGGAAACCAATAATCTTGCAAACAATAAAGGGATGAATTTGCTTCAAAGTAAAATGAAGGAAAGAGTGCTACAGGTTAGAAGGCCCGATACTTCTGCGCCTCGGCCTTACGATAATGAGCTGATTCCTCCTGCACTTGTTGTAAGTACCAAGCAAGGGTTTTATTGGCAACGTTATCGTGCATCTTCTCCATGGATACCTGACGTAAGCACTCTTTCGTCCATTGCAAAAGGAATTGTACAAGAGCCCGAAGTAGGGCTTGCCGGAGTTGGTGACATTGTGGTTTACGCAGGATTTATACAAGTTCCTGCGGATGGTGAATTTACTTTTTACCTGACTGCCAATTCAGCTGCATTTTTAAAAATTCATGATTCTAACGTCATAGACGAGGACTATGGATATAATGGCGGCGAAGAACGCGCAGCAAGTATGAAGCTCAAGGCGGGTCTGCACCCTTTTAAATTGTATTGTAGAATTAAGAACAGCAGCAAGCAGTTGTTGGATTTTTCGTGGCAAGGGTCGGGCATAACTAAGCAAACAGTCTGGAGCAACATGAGGTATAACTAATTTAAAGACACTTTTTAAGAAATGAAGAATTATCAAAGACTTTTGAAAAACGCCGTTCTACTTATTGCGGTTACCTGTTCAATCTCCTTTATTGAAACAAGTGTGTACGCCCAGGCAAAGGCTACAAAGCAAATTGTTTACAATAAGATTGCAGGAGTAAAACCTCGTAACATCATATACATTCTTTCAGATGATCATCGTTATGATTTTATGGGGTTTACCGGTAGGGTTCCCGGTTTAGAAACTCCTAATATGGATCGGCTTGCCAAGGAAGGAGCTTATCTTCAAAACGCTTTTGTTACTACTGCTTTGTGTTCTCCTAGTCGCGCTTCTATTTTAACCGGTCAATATGCTCACACCCATACCGTTGTTGACAACCAGTCTCCTGCTCCGGCCAGTCTAATTTATTTTCCACAATACTTGCAGAAGCTAGGTTATCAAACCAGTTTCTTTGGCAAATGGCATATGGGTGGAGAGACGGATGAACCGCGCCCGGGCTTTAACCGATGGGTCAGTTTTAGGGGACAGGGAGTATACTATAATCCTCTACTTAACATTGATGGTAAACATGTTCAGTATAAAGACAGTGCTTATATCACTGACCTGCTTACAGACCTTTCTTTAGACTGGCTAAAACAGCGCGATAAGAGCAAGCCGTTTTTTCTGTACCTATCTCATAAAGCTGTGCATGAAAGAGAGGCCCCGGCAAAACGCGATCTTGACAGGTACAAGAACCTCTCGTTCCTTTATCCGGTGTCGATGTACACAACGGCTACGCCTACGAGCAAAAAATTT
Source organism: Segetibacter aerophilus (assembly GCF_007991655.1). Lineage (GTDB taxonomy): Bacteria > Bacteroidota > Bacteroidia > Chitinophagales > Chitinophagaceae > Segetibacter > Segetibacter aerophilus. The sequence continues at coordinate 77,339 of NZ_BJYT01000011.1, read as the reverse complement.
ACAAGGGGTAAACAGGCCGATGGTAGTCAATACAAATTCAATAATGAGGATATACCTAATTGGGTGCGGGCACAACGGTACAGCTGGCACGGTGTAGATTATATGTATAACGAGACAATAGAATTCGACGAGTTTTATCAGCGATACCTTGAAACCCTGATGGGAGTCGACAATAGCATCGGAAGAGTGATGGATTATTTAAAAGAAAATGGGTTGGATAAGGAAACGCTTGTCGTGTACATGGGGGACAATGGATTTGCATTTGGCGAACATGGTCTGATAGACAAACGCCAGGCTTACGAAGAGTCGATGCGGGTGCCATTGTTAGCAAGATGTCCAGAGTTAATCAAGCCAGGTACGGTAGTCAAAGAGATGGTACTAAACCTTGATATAGCACCTACTTTTTTGGAGATGGCCGGAATTAGTAAGCCAGCTCAAATGCAAGGAAATTCGTTTTTACCACTGCTGCAAAACAAGCAAGTGCCGTGGCGCGACAGAATTTATTATGAGTATTATTGGGAGAATGCTTTTCCTCAGACGCCCACGCAATATGCTGTTCGAACTGACCAGTATAAGTTTATTCGTACACAAGGAGTTTGGGATATAGACCAGTTATTTGATATTCAAAAAGATCCTTTTGAAGTAAATAACCTTATTCGAAGCCCTCAACACCAGCAGGTAGCTAAACAGCTAAATAAAGAATTGTGGGATTGGCTTGAAAAAAGCGGCGGTATGCAAATTCCGCTGAAACGGATAAATGAAGTTAAAAACGATCATAAGCATCGAGGGACCTGGTAAGTCTGTCCTCTTCTAAGCATAGAAGACTATAAGAACGTATCGTTACAGTCTCTTTTCTGCCGCTTGTTGTTGCGCTTTAAAATGCAGTACAAGTGTGCGACGCAACAATGTATAATAGTAGCAATGCATCCTGGCTCAAAAAACTTCTATCAATCCGTTGAATTTGGCCTGGGAGAAAAAATGCTTTCAATTCATTCAAACTACCGCCACCTACACGAAGGCAAAAGACCTTTAAGTTTAGCTGTTTAAGCTAGTGAAAACTGCCCGTGCCTCTATCCCATCCTGTTTTATTTAAGCCCCTCTCAGACAGCAAGTTTATCATTTGTTGTTTTTGCGTGCGTTAAATGCGATTGGCCGAAAAGATTAAGCAATAACAAAATTTCCAAACCGTTTTTTTAGGAATACTAATACAGCTTATTCTCACGTCATTATGTTAATAGATCCCCCTCCCGGTAAGATTAAAGTCTCGTCTATTCTTGATATCATTATTATACTCAACGTCTGTTTAACGCTTACTGTACTAGCCGTGATAAACGACTGGACGGAAAGAGTAGTAGATTTTCTGTACGTTAGAAAAGAGAGTGTGTACGACGATATATTGATTAGCATCTTTTTTACGAGTATTCTATTCGTGTTGTTTGCTATCAGGCGAAACAGGGAGAATAAGCAAATCATAAACAGGCAAAACGAGACTGAAAAGAGTCTGCAAAAGACGCAGGAAAATTTGAATGTCGTGCTTGCCTGCACTTCAAATATTGTTTTCAATACCCTTGCGTTTGGAGACTTTGGCATTCTCTACATCAGCGAAAATATAACGACCATACTGGGTTATACAAAGGAAGATTACGAGATAAAAAAGTGGTGGCGCAATAATATTCATCCGGATGATCACGAGCATGTAAACCTTCAATTATCAAAACTATTTATCAGCAAGGCTACTTCGTTTGACTATAGGTTTAGACATAAGAATGGTGAATGGGTGTGGATGAACAGTGATTGTAAATTGATAAACGGGGAGGATGGAAAACCAAAAGAGATCGCCGGCACATGGCGCAACGTTACAAGCGAGAAAACGAAGACTGAATTAATACGGGTAGACAACGAGCGTTTTAAACTTGCGTACAAAGCAACAGAAGATACCATTTATGATTGGGACATGATATCGCACCACCTTTGGTTTAGTGATGAAATTTTCAGGTCTTATGGTTACGATGAAAACACAACTGACACTACCATTGAATGGTGGAGTAGCCGGATAGATCATAAGGACCACGAACGAATAATGGCATCAATAAAAGACGCAATTGAACGCAAACAACAAACCTGGTTAGGAGAATATTGTTTCTTAAGAGCAGATGGTAGTTATGCGCACGTATTTGACCGGGGGATGATCGTTTATTCACATGAAGGGGCGCCACTTAGAATGATTGGCTCGATGACAGACATTACAGTATTGAAGCAAACGGAAGCCGAATTACGGATAGCAAAAGAAAGAGCTGAAGAATCTGTAAGATTTAAGAGTGAGTTCTTAGCCAACATGAGTCACGAAATAAGAACACCGCTCAATGGTATTATTGGTATGACAGAGCTTACGCTTGATTCTAATGTAGACTTACAACAAAAGCGTTACCTCGAAAATATTAAAACATCTTCTGAAACGCTTTTAAGCCTTATAAACGACATTCTTGATTTTTCTAAAATCGATGCTGGAAAGTTGGAACTGTCTCCTGTCAATTTTTCTTTGCGTGACGAGATATCAAGATCATTACAAGTACTTGGATTTAAAGCCTCATCAAAAAATCTTGAGTTCATTTTCCATCTAAAACCTGATGTTCCCGACTTGTTTTTTGGCGACGTATTGCGCCTGCAGCAAATTGTCGTAAATCTTGTGGGTAATGCGATAAAGTTTACTGAAGATGGGGAGGTAATTGTGCGCGTTAGCTTAAAGGCCCGTAATGAAGAACAAGCCACACTATTGATATCTGTTTCTGATACCGGTATTGGCATTTCTGAAGATAAATTAGGATCTATTTTCCATGAGTTCTGTCAAGGCGATGGCTCCACTACCAGGAAGTATGGCGGTACGGGTTTAGGCTTAGCAATTACAAAAAAGCTGGTCGACATGTTAGGCGGTGAAATATGGGTTGAAAGTGAAATAGGTAAAGGAAGTGTTTTTCAATTTACAGTTCCTCTGAAGGTTCAAAAAGCAGAAGAAAAACCTCGGCTAATTAAGCACCGCGAATTAGATGGAACCAAGGTGTTAATAGTAGAAGAAAACAAAGCCGGACGAAAGTATACAGAAGACATGATCAGGCAGTTTCGCATGTTGCCAACAGCAGTTGCTACAGGTGAAGACGCGATCATCGAATTGAACGCAGCTAAAAGGCAAAAAGATCCTTATCAACTTGTGCTGCTAGGCTTGTCGCTGCCCGGAAAAATGGATGGATTTGATGTAGCAGAAAAAATTAAGAATGATGACGTTCTAAGAAACATAGAGATAATAGTAGTATCACGATCTTACAAAGCAAGCGATAGAGAATTATGCGCTCAAATGGGAATCACTCATTTTTTCACCAAACCTTACAGCCCTTCAGACTTGCTTGACAGTATTTGTAACGCTCTGTTATTGCAAAAGCTAATACCAAAAGTTACTTCGGCTGATGAAGTAAACATTCCTACACCGGCAGTTTACAACAACGTTTCTCTCAAGGTCTTAGTGGCAGAAGATAACCAGATAAACCAGGAGGTAGCATACAACATGTTGGTTAAAGGTGGCAACAGGGTATCGATTGCTAACAATGGTAGAGAAGCAGTTAACGCAATTATGCAAGAGGATTTTGACTTAGTATTTATGGATGTTCAAATGCCGGTAATGAATGGTTACGAGGCAACGCAAAAAATTCGTCAAATGGAAAAAGGTACGGGCAGGAACACGCCAATTATCGGTTTAACCGCGAATGCAATGGTAGGCGACAAAGAAAAATGTCTAGCAGCCGGCATGGACGACTACGTAAGTAAACCAATGCGAAAAGATGATATTATCAAAGCAATCGAAAGGGTTACTGGTATCAGCAATTCAGACACTAAAAAGATAGAAGTAAAAGAGACGAACGAGCGCCCTTTAATTAACCCTGCTGCCATGCTGGAAAGATTAGGTGGCGACAAAGAAATATTCGACGGATTTCTCGAGGCATTTACCCAACAAGTGGGTGTTTCTTCACAGTTGCTCGTTGATGCCGTTAATCGCAGAAGTGCTGCAGATATCCTTTTTACAGCGCACAGCTTACGAGGGTTGGTGCTGAACCTAGACATCTACAAAGTGGTGGATATAACTCTAGAAATGGAAGTGTTAGTGCACGAAAATAAACTCGACGAACTTCCTGCTTATGTTGCTGCGGTCGAAAGTGAATTAGCAAAAGCTTTGGATCCCTTACACTCAAATGCTTTATTCAATTAAAATTTTTTAAGAAGAAGTATTGGTACTATAAATGAGCTTAAAACTCCCGCTGCTTCTGTAGGCGGGAGTTCTTTTTATTGAATACATTTTGGCTACCAACATTGGTTCTTTACCAATCATTCTTGCGTCGCAGTACATTCATCTGCAAATCTTGTTGCAGCTTATTTAGCGTAGTAATTGTCTTTTTTTGGCAGCAATTGCAATCTTCCAATATTCACGAATCCTGCTTCAAAAGGTTGAAACCTTGATTCGAAAACAAATAAAATGAATTTAACTTGTTGAGAGAATGTTTAATGATTAGATAATCCGTTTTATTGAAATAATCATTTGACAACCATATCTTGCTTCTTTTATTTATCTAACTAAACTACTGTAAATGTGTAAAATTTATTTTTCACACCCCTGGTTGAAACTATGCCTCGTCGGGTTGCTTGCCGGGATCTGTTTTTTTTCTCCGGGAACTGCTTTTGCAAAAGCAGGTTTTGAATTCGAAATATTTGAAAACCCTCCACAAACTGTTAGCGGAACTGTAAAAGATGCAAGCACAGGCAAACCCCTCGCAGGAGCTACCATAAATGTAAAAGGCGGCTCTCAAAGTACTGCTTCAGATACAAGAGGTGCTTTTACAATAGTGGCACCTGACAATATCAGCGTACTGGTTATTAGTTACGTTGGTTATGTTACCCAGGAGCTCCCTGTAACCGGTAATAATATCGAAGTTTCCATGCTTCCAAATTCAGCCGAGTTGAACCAGGTGGTAGTGGTTGGATATGGTACCCAAAATAAAAGAGATGTAACCGGTGCGGTTAAGTCTGTAAAGAGCGAGGCCTTCAACCGTGGTATCATCAACTCCCCTCAGCAGCTTTTACAAGGTAAAGTTTCGGGTGTAAATGTTACTTCTGCAAGCGGAGAGCCGGGAAGCATGCAGGGCATTACAATCCGGGGTCCGGGTGGAGTAAGGACCGGTAGTACACCGCTTTTTGTAGTAGATGGACTGCCGCTTGATAATTCGAGTACAGGTGGTGGCGATCCTCTGAATTTTATCAACCCACAAGACATTGAATCGTTCGACGTGTTGAAAGATGCATCTGCAACTGCAATCTACGGCTCACGTGGTGCTAATGGTGTAATCATCATAACTACTAAGAGAGGAAAAGCAGGCGTCTCAACCCTTGCTTACTCAACCAGTATTGGGTACTCTAAAATTGCAAGGGCGCTACCTGTTTTAACGGCAGAAGAATTTCGAGCGGAGGTTCCAAAACTGGGTGGCGCAATTGATGACCAAAAAGGGTCAACCGACTGGCAAAAAGAAATTACAAGAACAGCGTTTACTCAAAACCATAACTTAACAATGAGTGGTGGGGCAGAAAGATTGACCTATTATGCTTCTTTCGGCTTGCAAAAACAAGAAGGTATTCTTAAAGAGAATAGCCTTGACCGCTACTCTGGAAGGTTTAACGCAACACAAAGGTTCTGGGATGACAGGCTGATCATTGAAGCGAACCTAAACGTGGCGAACACTAAAAATCAACGTCCACCGATTGGAGGTTTAATAGGAGATGCGATCAGCAACAACCCGACTTATCCTGCCTATGACGCGAACGGTAAACCAATAGGCTACCAGAATATTAGCAATCCTTTGGTCTACCTAACTCTTGATAAAGATATTACGACCATCAATCGCGTAATTGGTAATATTTCTCCTTCTCTCAAACTAATAAAAGGCCTTGTTTATAAGCTCAACTTTGGCGTAGATAATTCTAATTCAAACCATGATGTTGAAGCTTTGCCTTTTGCTCAGCCTCTTCGTGATGGCCGGTTAGAAACATTTTATAACTACAACAGAAATACGCTGATTGAGAATTACCTCACTTATTCTTTTGCTACCCCACGTCATAGCGTGTCAGCTTTGGCCGGTCATTCTTATCAAAAGATTTTTGTGCAGGGAAGAAACAACAGTATTAATCGCTTTCCCATTTCCCCTGTTGAACCCATTTACAATCCCGGCTTGGGGCAAGAATTGACTTTGGCCAACAACAGGCCCGGAGGTTATGCTTTCATCAACGAGCTTCAATCATTTTTTGGCAGGGTTACTTACCAGCTAGACAATAAGTATTTGCTTACTGCAAATTTTAGAGCTGACGGATCTTCTAAATTCGGTTCAAATAATAAGTATGGTTTATTCCCTTCATTCTCTCTTGGATGGAAGATTTCAGATGAAGAGTTCATGAGCGGTTCTGTATTTAACAACCTAAAACTAAGAGGCGGTTGGGGCAGAACAGGTAACCAGGAAATACCTTCAAAAATTACCCAGGCATTGTATACTTCACAGGTCTCTGCTTCTACAAGCTATCCGTTGTACGCGTCTGGCTTATATCCTGCCGGTACCACTTTTTCAAGGCTTGCTAATCCTGATATTCAATGGGAGGTTTCTACCCAAACAGACGTAGGCTTAGACTTTGGTTTATGGAAAGGTGCATTGTCCGGATCAGTTGATTTCTTCAACAAAGTGTCTAACAATATTTTGCTTGAAGTAATTCCAGCAGACCCTATACAACCAGCCAATACTTTCTGGACAAATGTTCAAGACATGACTATCAACAATAAAGGTGTCGAGTTCGATATCGAATACAGGCATAAGTCTAATGCAGGCATTTCTTACAATATAGGCGGTAACCTAACCTACATGCATAACAAGGTGAACAACTCGCCTTATTCAGTGATACCATCAGGTTCTGCCTCTGGTTCAGGACTAACTTCTGCAACAATTAACGGGTACTTAAACGGCGAACCAATTGGTACATTCTTCTTAAAAGAATTTACCGGCTTTGATGCTAATGGATTAAGTACATATCGCGATACTGACAAAGATGGTATTATATCAGATAAAGATAGAATTGCCGCTGGTACAGCTTTACCCAACATTATTTATAGCTTCAATGGCGGGGCCGCTTACAAAGGTTTTGACGTTGTTGTAAACTTCAACGGAGTATCGGGCAACAAAATATATGACAATACTGCAAACAGTTATTTCTATAAGAATAAGCTTGCTAAAAATGTCAATACTACGCGTGAGGCTATTGCAAATGCAACTGAGTCAACTAGTAATTCAGCTCCCGTGAGCACAAGGTTTTTAAAGGACGGCGCGTACCTGCGTTTAAATAATCTTTCGTTAGGATACAATTTCAATACAAATGATTTGGGAATTAAAAAGTGGATTTCTGCAATTCGGTTGTCTGTAACAGGTCAAAATCTTTTTGTAATTACAAATTACAATGGTTTCGACCCTGAAGTAAATACTGACAGAACTATCAATGGTATCTCGTCGTACGGTATAGACTATCAAAGTTATCCCAAAGCAAAGTCTATCATTTTTGGTTTAAATTTTTCATTTTAAAATAGTAGAAGATGACAAGGAAAATAATATTTGTTCCACTTGCTTTAATGTGTGTTTTAATAATAGCCGGTTGTACAAAATTGAATGAACAGGTACTTGATGAATCTTCTGTAACTGGTCTTACAGATAAACAAATTGCTGAGGGAATAATAGCGCCGGTGTATGCAAGACTCCCGGATATTTTCCTGCATACCAATTATTTTGCAATGCAGGAAATCTCTACTGACGAAGCCATTCTTCCTTATAGGGGTGGTACAGATTGGGGTGATAATGGAATCTACGTGGCCCTCCATAAACACGAGACCACCAGTACAGATCCCAATGTTAGAAATACCTGGAATAATATTACGCAGGGAATATCCAGGGCGGTTACTGCGATAAATACTTTGCCTACAAATTCCGATGCGAACGCCAAGTTGTTCCTCGCTGAAGCGAGAGGTATGCGGGCATATTACTCTATGCTTACTCTTGATCTTTTTGGGCTCGTTTTCGTTAAAGACGACTTATCTGAGTCTTCAAAGATTTTGAGAGGTGAGGCAGCTTTAGAATATCTTAAATCAGAATTACTGGCAGTAGAGCCGGTGCTTGATAACGGCACTGGTCCGGGTAGACTTAGCAAACCAGCAGTGTGGGGTTTGTTAGCAAGATTGTACCTGAACGCTGCTGTTTACCGCGACCCTTATGCGGCCTCTTTCACTTTTAAAAACGAGGACATGGATAAGGTGGTTGAGTATTGTGACAAAATAATTAGCTCGGGTCAATACGCTTTAGCGACTGAATACTTTTCTCTTTTTAATGATAACAACCATACAAACAAGGAATTGATTTTTGCAGTTGATCAGAGAAACGATTTGAACGGGCACAACAGGATGGCTTATTTTTCTTTGTCTGGTGATCAATATCCTTTACCTACTTACCCTCTTGCTAACGGAACCGATGGCCCCGCTATTACCCCGGACTTTTATCGCACCTGGGTAAATGCAAACCTTCCACTGGACCCGGCTGTTGCTGATCCTCGTTTTTACAAACAAAATTTATCAATCTATTCCAATCCCGGAGACTCTTGTGTAGACGCTGCTAGTTTCAATATTAATCGCGGCATTTTGAGAGGACAACAATATGGTCTGATTAGAAAAAATGGAGTGTTTTTAAAGTGCGCGAGCGGAAAGATGTTAGTCGGAAAACTTTTTCATGACTCTCGAAATAAGCCAACTTTGCCTGTCGACTTCACAGAAGCGATTGATTTCTCGCCTGCTGGAAGTAACTATTTTACTGGTTATAGGGTTGAGAAGTATGAGTTTAGCAAGACCTCTGTAAGTGGAAGAAACTTTGGCGAACATGATATCGTTATCCTTCGTTTAGCTGATATTTACTTGATGCGTGCTGAGGCGAAACTAAGAAAATCGGCGCCTGATGCAACAGCAGCTTTAACTGATGTAAATATTGTGAGAGCTTCCAGAACTGCTACTACACCTGCCAAGCCACTTCCATCCATCTCGCTTGATCTTTTGTTTCGCGAGAGAGGTTTCGAATTTTATTGGGAGTGTTTACGCAGAACCGATATGATACGTTTTGGTAAGTATGAAGGTTCCTGGACCGAAAAGTCAAATACCGATAAACAAAAAAGAATTTTTCCGATACCTCAAACTGCTATCGATGGGGCATCCAACTTACCTGGATACTTAACTCAAAACCCCAGTTACTAAGTTATGTCTTTCTGGTGGGGCAACTAACACACGTTCGTTAGATGCCCTATTTTTTTACGGGGAGCTCGTGTCTAAGACAGTAGGGCGAATTGAAGAAAAAATCAAGTAATCTAAACCGCTTTTCCCAACTTGAAACAATTCTTATTTTGAGCTACCCCAATTAGTTAAGATAGTGCCCCAATTGTTCTAACCACAATTTGTAAGTAATAAGAAGTTTAAGACCTCGTTTTAATAATGTAACCTGATCGCCAGGTATTTTTAAAATCCAATATTCTAATCACAAAGGCTGACACTTTCAAGTGCCGGCTTTTTTTGTTTATGCTAAGGACCATTTATCTTATAAAATCCTTCAAACTAAGTGTAATAAAACAAGCGTAAAATTTGTTTTAAATAATTTCGCCATATTTACTCCTCGAACTAACACAATTTGAAACCGTAAGTCAATGAATTATTTGAAACCGTTTGATTGGTCTAAGTTTATTGCTTTTGTTTTTATTCCTGCTTTTACATTTTGCACTGGTCCTAAGAGTAGCACTAGTTCTCCCAGTTCTTCAAAGAGTATTTTTTTCGACGACTTTTCCGGGTCTTCATTAGATCGCAGCAAGTGGAACGTTTTATTAACCGGCCAGGTTTTTAACAACGAACAACAGGCTTACGTTGACTCCTCTGCTACCGTTTACTTTGTTAAAGGCAAAGACGCAGAAGGTGCGAAGAATGGGGCCTTGGTTATTCATCCTCGTTATACTCCTGGCTTTGTTACCAGGGACGGAAAGAAATTCGATTTCATATCAGGCCGACTTCATACTAAAGGAAAGTTTGACTTCACTTATGGTACTGCTTCAGCAAGAATAAAGATGTCTGAAGGTAAAGGGCTTTGGCCGGCGTGGTGGCTACTTGGCAATGAGCGATGGCCGCAAACAGGTGAGATAGATATTATGGAATTTATTGGAGAACGCGAGTGGGTAAACGCAGCTATACACGGACCTGGCTATTCAGGCAATACGCCTTTTGTCAAAAGAGATTCTTCTATGAAGGCGAACTCCGTTACTAATTGGCATGTGTACTCTGTAGATTGGACTCCGGAAAGTCTTGTTTTTAAAATTGATGGAAGAGCTTTCTATACCGTTACTAAAGCAATGATTGAGAAATATGGAAAATGGGCTTTTGACAATCCAAAACATATGATTTTAAATTTCGCTGTTGGCGGAAGTTATCCTGCAGGAGTAAATAAAATTCAATCGCCATATCCCGGGCTGCCAAATGAAACAGTGGACTTGATTAAGCAGGGGAAGATTAAAATATTGGTTGATTGGGTAAGTGTAACAAGAAGCGAATAGGGCATGAGGAGTTTAGATTGCTATTGTAGCAGAACGTGTATTTTATCGCACATAGTTTACAGCATCCCGTCATCGGCAAAACTATAATACCCTTCTTCGCTTACAATAATATGATCCATCACTTTTATGTCAAAGTAGCCAGCTGCTTCTTTAATTTTTGTAGTAAGCTCCTGGTCCTGCCGACTTGGTTTCAAATTTCCGCTCGGATGGTTATGACATAACACTATACTAACAGCTTCATGTTCCAAAGCTTTCTTTAAAATGATTCTTGGGTCTGCTACCGTACCTGTTATGCCACCCTCGCTGATAATTTCGTAATGATTAATTTTATTTGCGCGGTTTAGAAAAACGACGGCAAAAACTTCGTGCATTTTATATTGCAACTGTGCTTGCAAAAACTTAGCAATATCCTTACTGGAGAGAACAATTTCCTTTTTATTGTCAGCCATATTTCTCCGTACTCCCAACTCTAAGGCTGCAGCAATTGTTACCGCTTTTACAGGTCCAAGACCTTTTATTTTTAAATTTACCATCTCTTTAACTGACAACTTAGCCAGCCTCTGAAGGTTGTTTTCTACCGAAGACAATAGTTCCTTTGAAAGGTCCACGGCACTTTTATCAGTTGTGCCATTATTAATAAGTATTGCCAGCAGTTCAGAATTACTTAAACTTTCTGCTCCTTTCAAAGCAAGTTTTTCTCTTGGCCTGTCATCGATCGCCCAATTTTTTATACCTGTTTGTAGCATGCTGAATTTATAATTTCTGAAATTAAAACTTTCTTGCGCTAATCTCTATCTTCGCCCCACATTATTGCAGGTATGAATCCTTCTATTAAAATTTTTTCTGGTACAGGTACTCAAAGTGTTTCTAATAAGATTGCCGAACGCTTTGGCACTGCACTCGGTAAAATAAATATCCAGAAGTTTAGCGACGGCGAGATTCAAACAGTTTATATGGAAAGCATACGTGGCGACTATGTTTTTCTTATACAAAGTACTAATGCTCCGTCGGATAATCTTATGGAACTGTTGCTGATGATTGATGCAGCGCGGCGGGCAAGTGCTTACAAAATAGTGGTAGTAATGCCTTATTACGGTTACGCAAGGCAAGACCGGAAGGACAAACCTCGTGTGGCAATCGGTTCGAAACTTATAGCAAATTTATTGGTGGCCGCCGGTGCAAACCGCATTATCACTATGGATTTGCACGCTCCTCAAATCCAAGGCTACTTTGATATCCCAGTCGATCACCTCGACAGTTCTGCCATTTTCATACCGTATATAGAAAAACTTAAACTGAAAAACCTTACTTTTGCCGCCCCTGACGTGGGAAGTACCAATCGTGTGCGTGAAATTGCCAGTTATTTTAATACTGATATGGTCATTTGTGATAAGCATCGGAAAAGAGCAAATGAGATTGCAAGCATGGTGGTAATAGGTGATGTGAAAGACAGGAGCATAGTTCTGATAGACGACATTTGCGACACAGGTGGAACACTCGCCAAAGCTGCTGGTTTACTGATGGAAAAAGGCGCAAGAAGCGTAAGGGCATTATGTACGCACCCTGTGTTAAGTGGAAAAGCTTATGAAAATATTGAAAACAGCGTGTTAGATGAGTTGGTAGTTTGTGACACTATTCCATTAAAAAGGCAAAGTAGCAAAATAAAGTGTTTATCGGTAGCTGACCTCTTTGCAATTGCCATTAGGAATGCTTATGAAAACAGAAGTATTACAAGCTTGTTTATTCATTCGCAGTTAAAAGCAAAAAGAGAAGAAAGACAATAGCAATTTTTTAAACAATCATATAAAATGAAGACAATTACAATCGAAGGACAACTGAGGACCGAAATGGGCAAAAAAGCCACGCGCCAGCTTCGCTCTCACGAATTGGTGCCTGGTGTAATTTACGGTGGTGCACAGGAAATTAATTTCGCTGCTCCTGTAAAGGCTTTCAAGCCTATCGTTTACACTGGTGAATTTATACAAACAGAAATCAAAATTGACGGCCAGAATTATGTTTGTATTTTGAAAGATCTGCAGTTTGACAAGGTTTCAGACCAATTGTTACACGTAGACTTTTTAGAATTAGTGGGTGATAAAAAAGTCGTTGCGACACTACCACTACATCTTACAGGAACTTCTGTGGGAGTTAAAGCTGGTGGTAAGCTTGTAGTTAAAATGAAATCGTTAAAGGTGAAGGCCTTACCTTCTGACTTAAGGGAATCAATCACAGTAGATATTACAAATCTTGAGTTGAACGGCAATATTAGGGTAGAAGATGTAAAGGTTGAAAACATGGAGATACTAAATAGTCCACGTATACCTATCGCTTCTGTTGTTATGACCCGCCAGTTGAAACAGGAGGAATCGACTGAAAAGAAGAAATAGCTTTTTTAAAAAAATAGCCCGGTCATTGAGACCGGGTTTTTTTATGCCGAATTTTTTGCCTTTTCATGATTTCTACTACACCTACCAACATTTCTGCCTTTTACTACCTCCTTAGAATTCTTATTTGTGTTAAGAAAACAAGTTTCAATTGAGCTTCGGCACGTTCTTTAATTAAGAAAAAAATCTTCTGTTGGCAACTAAAGTTTAGAAATTGATATCTATCCAATGAACATTAGTTTAAATGTTTTTGAAACCGAAATGGGATTACCGATATATCGTAAAAAAGTATTTTTGTCTGATGAACAAGTTTTTAATTGTTGGACTAGGAAACGTGGGAGGTGAATATATAGATACAAGACATAATATAGGTTTCAATATTGCAGAAGCACTTGTTTCAAAGCACAAAGGATTATTTAGAACGGAACGTTTGGCAGAAGTAGCTGAGATAAAGTTTAGAGGAAAAATATTAGTATGTATCAAACCTACTACTTACATGAATTTAAGTGGCAGGGCGTTTAAGTTTTATCTTGATAAAGAGAAAATCAGTTTGGAGAATACTCTCACCATCGTCGACGATTTGGCTTTACCCTTGAGTAAAATCAGGTTGAGAGGCAGTGGCAGTGATGCTGGTCATAATGGCCTCAAAGATATACAAGCTACTCTAGGCACCGACAAGTATCCAAAGCTCCGTTTCGGTATTGGAAGTGATTATCCAAAAGGTTTCCAAATAGATTTTGTCCTCGGTAAATGGACAAGCAGTGAGTTGCCGATAGTAAATAAGAAAATTGAAAAGTGTGTGGAAACAATAGAAGATTTTGTTTTTACCGGATTACAAAGAACGATGAACGCAATAAATAATTTAGAGTTTGCATAATATTTTATTTTTCTTGCGTTATATACCCGAATTAAAATATAACTGTACTAACCCTTACTGTTTGCAATCTTTCTTTTGCGGTTACTCTGTGCTATTTTATAAAAAATAACTTATGAAAATTTTTTGTGTTGGACGAAATTATGTAGAGCATGCAAAGGAACTTGGAAATGAGGTGCCGGAAGAACCTGTTATTTTTATGAAGCCAAAAAGCGCTTTGTTACAGTCCCATACACCGTTTTATTATCCTGATTTTTGCAATGAACTCCATTATGAAGTTGAACTTGTACTACGGGTATGTAAAAATGGTAAGTATGTAAATGAAAGACAGGCATCGAAATATTATAACGCTATTAGTGTTGGGATAGATTTTACTGCCCGCGACATCCAGGGAGAACTGAAGAAAAAAGGGCTCCCTTGGGAGAAAGCAAAAGCCTGGGATAATTCGGCAATTATAGGACAATGGAAAGACCTTACTCCTGAACTACTTAAAAAACCCGTTAGCTTCTCTCTTAAAAAGAATGGCGAAGATGTTCAAATAGGTGTTTCAACCGACATGATCTTTACATTTGATCAGATCGTTGCTAATATATCTAATTACTTTTCTCTTAACATAGGTGATCTTATTTATACCGGTACCCCTGCTGGAGTCGGTGAGTGCGTTGTAGGAGACGTACTAGAAGGCTTTTTAGAAAATGAAAGATTGTTTGAGTTGGAAATAAAATAAAGGTTGTATTTACCAACTACGGCTAGTCTTCCTATTGATTGTTCTTTGCTTAAAGGTTCTTACTGCGGTTCAAGGTACTCTGCAAAAAGGAATTTTATTTAAAAACGTTTTTTTACCTAATAGTCTTCTTGGCTGCTCTTCTCCAAGCTTTACAACTTTTTAGCCCACTTTTCTTCAAGTACTAATAATTAATCTAGCTGTACTATTATCACAAATGGAGCCACTTTTAGGGCAACGTGCACATGTGACTAATTTGTTTTGCTTCTCGTTGATCCCAATACTCCATCTTTTCTTTTAACAACTCCTTATACTTTCTTTATTGTCTGATTCTCCTCCTTTTTTCCTTATTGCAAGTTTTAAAGCAGCTCTGTTTATCAGCTAAATGCATCCATTTAAGAAGTATTACTGTCTTTAATGTTCCCGTAAATAATTTAGAAAGAAATAAAAAAAGAATAATCATATTTGCAAAACTCGGAATAGCGTTATAGGTGCGAAGAAAGATTGATTCACTGTAGCGAGAGTTAGAAAATTTGGTTCCAGAAGGCTTACAAAATGTAGCAGTAGTGTGACTGACTGTAGCGAAGCTTTTAATACTAGTTCAAATAATTTAATTATATATTTCCGCATAGTTTATTATGCGAAGTCACTTACTGTAATTTTTAAAAAACCGTCTTCAACCAATATTTCATGATACTAAAAAAAGAACATTCATCATTTGTATTCCTTGCAGCACTTTCTTCTAGTCTTATTATATTCCTTTCCTCATGCAGTACAACGAAGAGCAATGCTGAATATTTGTATTTTCAAGGTGCAGAAGACAATGTAGCAGTTCAGCAGAAAGAAACGATTATTCAACCTCGTGACCTTTTAAGTATTCAAGTTTATAGTAAAACTCTTAACCAAGAGCAAGCTGCTATTTTTAACATCTTTTCTTCCTCTTCATCACTGGCGCCTTCAACAGCTTCTGCCGGGGCTAGTTCTACTTCGGGCAATGCCGGTGCATCTCAAGGGTACGAAGTCAGTGCTTTCGGCAATATTGAAATGCCCGTTATTGGGACAGTCAAAGCAGCAGGGTTAACGAAGGATCAACTGCAGGCGCTATTAGTAGAAAAGATATCTAACTATGTAAAAAGTCCTTCTATAGTGGTCCGGTTTTCTAATTATAGTATAAACATTTTAGGCGAAGTTCGCAGCCCAGGCTCAAAAAGGTTTACAGTAGACAAAGTTACTCTCATCGATGCGATTAGTGCGGCAGGGGATCTAACCGAATTTGGCAAAAGAGAAAATGTTATGGTAATAAGAGAGCAAGGGGGCAAGAAATATTATAACACAGTTGACATAAGAAGTAAAAATTTATTTTCTTCACCTGTATATGTTCTACAACCTAATGACATTGTATATGTATCGCCAAATAATAAAAGGTTAAAAACATTAAATGCTGACGTGGAAACACAAAGGAAGATTAGTGTCTATCTTAGTTACGTTGGCATCGCTATAAGTCTTATTAGTGTTTTTATTTATTTAAGAAGGTAATTTATGAAAAAAGAAGATAGTGGGATTTTTGGAGATAAAAGCAGCTCTGCAAGTATTCGGGAACTGTTGTCTAAGTATTTGGCCTATTGGCCCTTATTTTTTCTTACCGTTTTAGTCTGTTCAGGTGCTGGGTATATCTATGCAAAATATACCGTCCCTAAATATATGGCTACGTCGACTTTTTTAATTATTGGATCACGTACTAGTGCGTCTGAGGATGATTTAGTAAAATCTGCATTAAGTGGCAAAAAAGAAATAAATGTAAATAATGAAATCTTGCTTTTAAATTCTGCTAATCTAATGCAGAGAACTGTAGCTAAAAACGACTTCAATATTTTTTACTTAAAAAAAGGAAAAATATTGGATTTGGAGATATATAAAGATGCTCCTTTCACTCTTACGGCAAAGGAAATGACGGATAGTAACAGTAGCTACAGTATTTACATAAAGAAAATTAATGCCACTGGAGGCGAATTTATTTATGGTGCTGAAAAAGAGGAAAAAAAATATGCGTTTAAGTGGAATGATCCCTTCACAATCAGTAATCAGGTTTTTGTATTATCGCCAAAAGGCGTAATAAAAGAGGGAGATGGAGAGTATATAGTTAAATGGCAGCCTGTGGCATGGGTTGCTGGAGCTTTAAATGCAAGCTTAACTGTTAAGCCTTACGATACCCGAACAAATGCAATTGTTTTAACGGTAAAATGTGAGAATATAAAAAAATGTGAAGATGTTTTAGATGGTCTATTTACTGAATTTAACCGCTCTGATATTGAAGACAGAAATAAATTATCTAAAAGCACTGTTCAATTTATTGACGACAGGTTAGTTAATATAACCGGAGAATTGAAAGGAGTTGAAGGTAGTCTAGAAAACTACCAGGGAAGCAATCAACTAATTGATATTAAAGGTCAGTCAGGTCAGGCGCTAGGGGATGCGAACAGTGTTTCTAAAAGTTTGAAAGATTTGGCAATTCAACAAGGTGTTGCCTCAATGATATTGAATTATTTTGCAAACCCTGCTAATGGTAGCAAATTGGTTCCCTCCTCACTAGGCTTAAATGATGCAACGTTAAGTTCTCTAATTACTCAGTATAATGAGTTACAATTAAGGAAAGAGAGAGAAGCACCTCTCGTTGCCCCAAACAGCACTGTAATGCAAGATTTAAACACTCAAATTGATAATCTTCGGGGAAGTATTCTGGAAAGTCTAAGCAACATTTCAAAAAACTTGCAGCTACAGGAAAGAGGCCTCCAGCAACAAAGCAATCAGTATCAGAGTATGCTTGCTTCAGTTCCTCATAACGAACGGGTGATGCAGGAAATCAAGAGAAAACAAACAATTACGGAGGGGCTTTATCTATATCTTTTTCAGAAGAGGGAAGAGGCCGCTATCTCCAGTACAACTTCTTCAGTACCTCACTACAGACAATTAGATTCAGCTCAAGGGTATGGGCCGGTTGAGCCGAACAAGACAAATATTACTCTTTATTCCGCTCTTTTCGGACTCTTTCTTGCTTTCGGCTTCATTTTTATCAAGGATGCTTTAAATGACAAGGTAGTTTCAAGAGAAGATATTACTAAACGTACATTAGTTCCAATAGTAGGGCAGCTAGCTCATATGTCTAGAAGAAAAAAGCAAGTCATTGCTGTTTTAGACCGAAACATTATAGCCGAGCAGTTTCGTGCTATTAGGACGAACATTTCTTTTTTACTTAAGGACAGAAATAAAAAAACGCTGTTGGTAACTTCATCAGTCAGTGGAGAAGGGAAATCGTTTGTCAGTCTTAACTTGGCTGCGGTGTTTGCCATGCCTGGAAAAAGAGTAGCCCTGCTGGAATTTGATATCAGGCAGCCTGTAATAGCTGCTAATTTAAATCTTAATACTACTAAAGGCCTTACTAATTACCTATTAGGTGACGTTAAATCAATCTCTGAAATATTCCACATTTCAGAGGACGTTCCAGGCCTACATATATATCCATCGGGCCCTATTCCTCCTAATCCAGGTGATCTTTTATTAACTGCAAACCTTGCCACCTTGTTTCAAGCTTTAAAAGCAGAGTATGATTTTATTATAGTAGACTCTCCTCCTGCCGGGTTAGTAAGCGATTCATTTATTTTAGGAGAATTTAGTGATATGGTTTTGTATGTAATTAGAAGTCAGAAAACAATTAAAAAACAAATTGATTTTATTAACGAAATCGCCGACAATAAATCTTTGCCAAATATGGCTCTAATATTAAATGCTATTAAAAATAGTGACAACTACGGCGGCTATGGTTATGGCAATAATTCTTACTATTCAGATCCAAAACCGGAAAAAAAGAGGAAACTAATTACTCCCTAGATGTAGTGACAGAAAAATTGAAGCTTAGAAAGTGTAATTTTTATTAGAATAGTTGAAAGTGTCTGAACCAATTCTGAAAATCCTTAACAATCCAAAGTATACAAGACTTATCCACTGGGGTAAGCTAATTACGATAACAGGTGGATCACAGGCTATAGTGCAAGCAACTGGATTAGTTAGCGGAATAATTGTAATACGCCTATTGCCAACTCAACAATATGCTTGGTATACCTTAGCTAATACTCTTTTGGGCACCATGGGAATTTTAGCAGACGGAGGCATTTCTGCCGGAGTTATGGCACAGGGAGGAAAAGTATGGCAGGATCGGGAGAAATTAGGAGCAGTATTAGCGACTGGACTTGATTTAAGAAAAACTTTTGCACTTGGTAGTCTTTTAGTGGCTGTACCTCTTTTAATATATCTACTTAATCGTAGCGGTGCTAGCGTAATAACTATACTGTTAATTGTAGCAGCATTGATTCCGGCTTTTTTTGTTGCCTTGTCTGATTCTTTATTAGAAATAATTCCGAAACTACATCAAAGCATTATACCATTACAAAAGAATGAATTGACGGTAAGTATCGCACGCCTAATGTTAAGTACCCTCACTTTATTTATTTTTCCGTTTTCTTATATAGCTATACTTGCAAGTGGACTTCCCCGTGCTTATGGTAATATAGGTTTAAGAAAGATAGCATATAGTTTTGTTAGCAAACAGCAGAAGCCAGATTTAGCAGTTAGAAAAAACATTCTATTTATAGTAAAAAGAATATTGCCTGGTGCGCTTTATTATTGTTTGTCTGGTCAGATAACAATCTGGTTAATTTCTATTTTCGGAACAACTAATTCTATTGCGGAGGTAGGGGCTTTAGGAAGATTAGCGGTCTTATTGAATTTTTTCTCAGTATTAATTTCAACGCTAATTATTCCACGATTTGCCCGCTTAGAAAACAATAAAAAACTTTTACTTACCAGGTTTTTTCAAATAATAGGTACTCTTCTAATTTTTTGCTTGCTTCTATTAACAGTTGTATGGGCATTTCCAGAAAAAATACTACTAATTCTAGGAAATCAATATGCGGGGTTAGAAAAGGAACTGCTAATAAATTTAATAGGCAGTAGCATTTTTTTAATTGGAGCAATAATTTATAATCTTTATACAAGTAAAGGTTGGGTTCTTAAACCACTAGTTTCAATTTCGATAAGCATTTGTGCTATTACCACTGGAATTATTTTTCTTGATGTATCAACCGTTAGTGGTGTTTTATGGTTAAATATTTTTATTGCTGCTATTCAACTTGTTTATCACACTACTTATGCTGTTTATAAACTTGTCAATATTTGAATTTAAAAAATAATCTCTGCTCAGAACTTAAAAGTTTGAGACATAATTGGTGAGTAATTTGCAGAATTTTCTTTAATCGTTATAAAAATTGTTATAGCTAATCTTCTTTTATTAAAGAAGTTTCATCATTATCTGTTCTTGAACTGATGTTTCGGAAGTTGTTCAAGTGTGATACCTTCTTTTAATAGCTTTTTAATGAAATTGAAAATATTTACGGATCTGGAACTTTTGAAATTTGGAGAACCTGTAGAGCTACTTATACCATTTATTGGAAAATTCAATGAGGAGGATAAACCTGGAAAGATTATGAGTACTAGGTTTGACAAATTGATTTCGAGTGGGAGAGAATTTATTGAATTTACTAGTGCCGAAGATGCTGAAGCAGCTTTATTGCCTCTCTTTTATAATTCGGCCCATGATATAAAAGTGTTGGAAAAAGCAATTCAGCCTTTTGTAGATATAGTTTCGAAATTGAACAAGAAGCTTTTAATTTTTACCGGTCATGACGCGCCAGGATGCCCTACCACTATTAAAAATTCAATTATTTTTAATAGTGCGGTAACTAAATCTGCGCAGGGAAAAAATGTGTTTTCTTACCCACACTTTTTCGAAGATTTTCTGGAAGAATATTTAGGTACTCCTTTACAGGTAAGACAAAAGGGGCCAAAAGCAGTTGTTGGTTTTTGTGGCTATGCTCCCCCATTAGCTCTTAATTTAAGCAAGGAAAAAGTAATATCCATTGCAAAGCTGGGAGCAAATTATTTAGGGTGGATGAAAAAGTTTCCCTCTAGAGCATCTCATTCTTACCGCGCAAGAGCCATAATTGGGCTGTTAAGATCAAAAAGAATCGAAAGAAATTTTATTATAAAATCGAGATTCGCTTTTGGGCCTACTGGCCAATTAAATAGTGGAAATACAGAGGAATCGGATACGTTCTTCCGCAGAAATTTTGTCAATAACATTTACGGAAGTGATTACGTATTATGTGTTAGAGGAATAGGCAATAATTCTATTCGTTTTTTTGAGGCATTGTGTTGTGGAAGAATTCCCATTTTTGTTAACACTAACTGTGTTCTCCCCTTTGATCACATTATAGACTGGAAAAGTCTTTGTATATGGATTGAAGAAAAAGATATTGATAGAATAGATCAAATCGTTTTCAACTTTCATCAAAATATTTCTAATGAGGAATTTATTGCGTTGCAACTAAGATTAAGAGCAATTTGGGAAGAATATTTGTCACCGTTGGGTTTTCTTAAGAACATAAAATTATTTATTTAATTTATTCTACTTCCAAAATGAAAGCAGTTAGGCTAAACTTTACAATCGAAAGGGGCTAATGAAGGTTGTTTTTATTTGTGGTTCATTGTGTTTTGGCGCGGATGGAGTTGGAGATTATACAAGACGATTGGGGATAGAATTAATACAAAAGGGCCATCAAGCAAGTATTATTGCTTTGCATGACCAAGACGCTATTGAAGAAATAAATGAATTTCAAAGAGTTGGGGAAACAGGTATTCGGTGCTTAAGAATACCGTATAAGACGTCTGACAAAAAAAGGTTTTTATCGGCCAAAGAGTTTTTGAATGCCGAAAACCCTGATCATGTTAGCCTCCAATATGTCCCTTTTGCCTTCCACCTTAAAGGTCTGCCTTTTAATTTGGCAAGTGAATTAGTGAAGGTCGGGAAGGGAAAAAAGTGGCAGATAATGTTTCATGAACTGTGGGTTGGAACAGAAGACGGACACTTTTTAAAAATGAAGATCTTTGCCTTTCTTCAGAAGTATATAATTAAAAGGATGCTCGAAGTGATATCACCTTCTGTGATACATACTCATTTACCAATTTATAAGCACCAATTAAACAAGTTGGGGTGGAACGCCTCTGATCTTTCCTTGTTTTCGAATATTGAACTAAAAAGGTTAAAAGAAGCACAGCAGGGTAACATTTTGAGAGCTTGTTTTTTTAGTCAGATAGGCACTAGTAATGAGATAATTAATTTCTTAAGCACCATTTCGAAAGAGATTATAGCAAAAAAGCTAAAATTTGAAATTTTATTAATAGGTGGCTCAGAAGAGAAAATGAAAGCTTTTAAACAAAGCATTGAATTTTTGTTACCGGCTGATACTACTATAAAACACACTGGGTTCTTATCTGCAGAGGATGTATCAATACATCTACAAAAATGCCAGTTTGGAATAACCCCAATACCACGTCATGCGTTAGGCAAAAGTGGAAGTGTAGCTGCATTTATTTCGCATAGCCTTCCTGTGGCTGCACCTAATACTGACAAACGTTACTTAAATTCCGTGATGAGTTTTTTAGATCCCTCACTTCAATCTTCAGTTATTTTGTCTCCAAACCTTAGTTCTTTAGAAAAGGCAAAACAAGCAACAGCAATTGCTAAGAAAGAAATAAATGTTTCGAAGATTGCTTCTAAATTTTTGTCGGACTTAAAATAACTCTATGCCTTTATATGATATTGCTGTAGTAATTAATTCTTTTAATCGTATTGCTCTTCTACGCGAATCGTTACTCGCGCTATCCTTATGGCTTCCCACATCCGAACTAAACGACCGCTGCGTTATAATTATATATGACGCCGGCTCTACTGACGGCAGTATAGAGTGGATTGAGAGTGTTAAAATATCAATGGGCCTTGTTTTAAAAATTGTAATTCCTGAACCAGGAGATGATACATCTTTTGCCGCTGGTTTAAATACTGCAGTAGAGGTTGGCTTGCAAACGTTTCCACATTTAAAATACCTACTTTTTTACGAGACGGACAATCAAATATTAGAAGCCAAACCTGTTTTAGAAGCTATAAATCAGCTGAATGTCAAAGAAAAGTTGGCAGCCTGTGGATTTACTGTGCGAAAGCACAACGGAACATCCGCTGGCATTGGTCAACCCTTTCCTACTTTGCTAGGTTTTGCTTTAGGTAAGCATCTTGTTCATAGACTCAAAATGGAAGCTGTTCCGTTTAAGTGGCAACAAGAACAGGGAGGCGTTGAATTTAGTGAATTGGATGTGGTATATACTAGTCCTCTACTAGTTAAAGTGGCTGCCTGGAAAGAATCTGGGGGATTAAACGCAATCTTGTTTCCATTTTCGGAGTGTGATGTGGACTGGGCAAAAAGACTGAGAAAACTTGGCTGGAAGATGGGCGTAATTCGCTCAAACGCAGTTATTCACGATAATTTAGAGACAATATCAGCTTGGTCGGCAACGAGATCAATGCAGTATCACCGAGCTAAGCTAAGATATTTTAAATGTTATAATCCCACGGCAGTATATACGGTATGGCCGCTCTTTTTAATAGTTCGCCATTTACTTGAACTTCTAGCTGCAACGTTAGTTGTTAGAGAGCCGTTTCGTCGCACCCAATTAACTCATCAGACGTTAGACTTAATAAAGGCGAGCGTTAAAGGTTACGAACGTTAGTGGAACTTTTACTGCAAATGAATAATGCTTTAAAAGTCTAATTACATTTAGCCCCTTTTATCACTTTATTGAGAAAAAATAAAGAAGAAGAGGTAGACTAAGAACTTATTTTACATGGCTTTAAAAATCCTATTTCTTACACATAAATATTACCCTGACATAGGGGGTATTGAGACTATATCTGAGATTTTAGCGAATTCTTTTTATAATGCTGGGTACGACGTTTGTTTGGTAACGTGGACTAAAGAAATAGGGAAAAAGACTTTTCCATTTAAAGTTATTAGGAGTCCAGGTTTTTTTGATCTTATTAGAGTTCACAGATGGGCAGATGTGGTATTTGAAAATAACCTGTCCCTTAGACTGGCATGGCCCGGCATATTTTTTAATAGAGGTTGGGTTACGAGTCTCCAAACTTGGATCACTAAAGCAGATGGTTCAGTTGGCCTACAAGAAAAAATTAAGTTCAAATGGTTGAAACGCTCTAAAATAGTAATATCATGCAGCGAAGCAATACGAAAACGTTGTTGGCCGACTTCCATTGTTATTGGAAATCCTTATCAAGAGGATACTTTTAAACACTTAGAAAATATTGAAAAGAAAGGTGATTTTCTTTTTCTTGGCCGGTTGGTGTCTGATAAGGGAGCTGATTTGGCAATTCAAGCCTTTAAACAGTTACTTAAAGAGCAAGAAGATAACTCGTCTTTTTCTTCCTTGTCATTAACTATAATTGGGGATGGCCCCGAAAGGGATAAGTTAGAAAAAATTGTATGCGATTTGAAATTAACAGGTAGGGTTTTTTTCAAAGGAGCTCTTCGGGGAGATGTATTAGTTAAAAGTTTGAATGAGCATCGCTTTCTTTTAGTTCCCTCAATGTGGGAAGAACCTTTTGGCATAGTGGCATTAGAAGGAATGGCTTGTGGTTGCGTACCCATTGTATCTGATGGTGGAGGTTTGCCGGATGCAGTGGGAAAGGCAGGACTCGTATTTAAAAGGGGCGATATTAACTCATTTGTGCAGTCTATGCTAAGAGTACTAAAAGAGCCTAAACTAGAGGAGGAATTGCGACGTGAAGCTGTCATGCATTTAGCAGCCCATACGTCAGTTGAAGTTTCGAGACTTTATCTAAATATTTTTAATGGTTTAAACAACTCTAAATACAATTAAACTTACTTTCTATTGTTTAACCAACCAATTTATACTTCAATTACTAATGCGTTACCGCAATTTTAAAGAAATTTATAAATAAAATGAAGGTAGTTTTTGGTCATCCAACAGGCAATGCAAATGTGAAAGCAGCAGCAAAAGGCCTTATGGAAGCTAACCTACTAGCCCGATTTTACACCTCTATTGCTACTTTTCCAGGAGATGTTCTAGATAATCTGGCTTCGGTAAAAGCACTTTCAGAATTGAGACGAAGAGCTTTTGATCCTGCGCTTAAATCTGTTACCAAAGCCTTTCCTGGTAGGGAACTGGGAAGGCTAATATCTGGAAAGTTAGGGTTTAAGAATCTGGTAAAACATGAACAGGGTTTTTTTAGCATTGATGAGGTTTACAAAAGGTTCGACAAAAAGGTAGCAGCTCAACTAAAGATGTTATCGAAAAAGGGAACGCGAGCGGTCTATGCTTATGAGGATGCAGCAGCGTATTCTTTCGCAGAAGGAAAGAGATTGGACATGAAATGCTTCTACGACTTACCTATTGGATATTGGCGGGCAGCAAGGCACCTATTAGCAGTAGAGCAGGAAAGATGGCCAAAATGGACAAGCACCCTAACAGGCTTAGCCGATTCTGACAAAAAATTAGTTCGCAAGGATTATGAGCTGTCACAGGCTGACACAATTTTTGTTGCTAGCCAATTCACAGCAAAGACTTTGGAACAATTTCCAGGAGTACTATGTCCAATCAAAGTAATACCATATGGATTTCCCACCGTTACGGCCAAAAGAAGTTACAGAAACTTGTCTTCAGGTAAAGCCTTAAAACTATTGTTTGTTGGGGGTCTTTCTCAACGAAAAGGGATTGCGGATCTCTTTGCAGCAGTAGAAGCGCTCGGTGCTCACGTAGAGTTAACTGTAGTTGGTCAAAAAATTAATGAAGATTGTTTGGTACTTAATGAAGCTTTATTGAAGCACACTTGGATACCATCATTGCCTCATAAAGATATTTTAGACATTATGAAGCAGCATGATGTCCTGATTTTCCCTTCTCTTTTTGAAGGGTTTGGGTTAGTTATAACTGAAGCAATGTCACAAGGGACACCGGTAATAACTACCAATAGGACCGCAGGGCCAGATCTTATCGAAAATAATGGAAATGGCTGGTTAATTGATGCTGGTAACACCTTTCAATTACAACAGGCAATTGAAAAATTGCTATACAATCCAGGTGTTATCGCCGAAAACGGAAAAGCTGCTATGGAAACCGCAAGAAAAAGACCTTGGGAGGTGTACGGTCGTGAATTAGTAGAAGCCGTTAAAAATTCTTGATTTTGGAAGTTATGATGCACAAGCAACAGGATAGGATAACAGCTTTTAATAATGAGAGTTATGATGGTATCAGCGATAACAAGACAACTTTTTTAAAAAAAGCCGTATGGCTATATTTTTTACTGCTAATTTTTGAAGGTGCATTACGAAAATGGTTATTGCCGGCTTTAGATACACCCTTGCTTGTGGTTCGAGATCCGATTGCACTATTTATTGTTTTAGCCAGTTGGAGATTAGGGCTTTTACCTTCTACACCTTATCTAACTTTCACTATCATAATCGGAGTAATAGCGCTTTTTACCTCGCTTTTTTTTGGACATGGCAATCTAGCTGTAGCTGTCTTCGGTGCCCGAATTCTGCTAATTCATTTCCCACTAATGTTTGCGATAGGTCGTATTTTTAATTTGGAAGATGTAGTTAAGATAGGAAAAGCAACACTTTATATCGCAATACCAATGACCGTTCTTGTTACTCTTCAGTTTTATAGTCCTCAGTCAGCATGGGTGAATAGAGGAGTTGGAGGTTCACTACAAGGAGCTGGTTTTAGCGGTGCCGGTGAATTTTTTCGACCTCCTGGTACCTTTTCTTTCACAAACGGAAATACTCTTTTCTACAGCTTTGCAGCCCCCTTCATTATTTACTTTTTTCTCAACCCAGAAAAAATAAATAAATACATATTATTAGCGTCTGGAGTAGCTTTAATTTGTGCTGTTCCATTGTCAATAAGTAGAGGACTATTATTTCAGGTTCTTATTTCTTTGATTTTTACTGGGGTTGCCATAGGAAGAAAACCCGAAAACTTAGGCAAAATCCTACTTTTCTTGTTGGTCGGTTTAATTGCACTTGTAAGTTTATCGAAATTTAGTTTTTTTCAAACCGCCACTGGAGCTTTTTCTGAGAGATATGAGATTGCGAATGAAAGTGAGGGTGGACTTAATGGAGTATTGGTAGATAGATACTTAGGTGGAATGGTTGAGGCTATAAAAAACTCGTATGGTTTACCTTTTTTTGGTCGTGGAATTGGGATGGGCACAAATGTGGGCAGTTCTCTTTTAACAGGAGAGACCACTTTTTTAATTGCAGAAGGTGAATGGGGTAGGTTAATAGGAGAAATGGGCCCGCTGCTTGGAATATTTTTAATAGCAATCCGAGTGTTTTTTTCAATACGAATCGCATGGGCTAGTTTTAAAAAAATTGCGTCTGGCAATTTACTTCCCTGGGTTTTAGTGAGCTTTGGACTTCTATTAATCCCACAAGGGCAATGGGGACAACCTACATCTCTAGGCTTTTCTACACTTTTAGGAGGGTTAATTATTGCTTCTTTACGCGTATCTAACTGAGTGCAATGAGAGAAACTGCCCAATTTCCAACTAGTCGAAAAATAGTTCTCATCGGTAATTATCGTCCGGATAAGCAGGAAAGCATGATTAGGTTTGCTCATCTATTAAATTCTGGATTTAAAGACGAGGGAATTGATTCTGAGATTTGGTGGCCTACTGGAATATTTGGGTCTAGTATTAGTATAAGCAACTCGGGGATAGGCAAATGGTTGGGATATATCGATAAATATTTCATTTTCCCATTGGTACTCAAGAGGCGTTTAAACAGTAAGAATTTCAAGAGTAGCAGTATCCATTATCATATTTGCGATCATTCCAACGCTCCTTATCTAAAATATTTTCCCGCCAACCGTACTAGCATTACTTGTCACGATGTCATCGCTATCAAAGGGGGGTTGGGCCTGCTTGGAAGCTATCAGCCGGCCTCGAAGATGGGGAAAATACTTCAAAAATGGATTTTGAGTTATTTGAATAAAGCAAATTCAATTGCCTTTGTGTCTCAACTTACCTTTAACCAATTTTGTGAGTTATGCCATAGTAAGACAATAAGAAAGGAAAACTGGAAGGTTATTCACAATGCATTTAATGCTGAATTTAAACCTATGCCAAGTGAGTCAGCAAAGAAAGTTCTTAAGAGGTTAGGAATAGATGACACTGTTCCTTTTATTTTACACGTAGGTTCTGGCTTACCCAGAAAGAATAGAAGGCTTTTATTAGACATGGCGAGTATTATGGAAAGTGCTACCTCATTAAATATTTGTTTTGCTGGTGAACCTATAAACAGTGAGCTAGTTCAGTACAGCGAATCATTAGGTCTACAGGATCGCGTCTTTTCAATTGTAAAACCTGACCATCTCACTTTAGTTGCCCTTTATAGTTCTTGTGAAGCTTTTATATTTCCCTCTTTTTCTGAAGGTTTTGGCTGGCCAGTGATTGAGGCGCAAGCCTGTGGAGCACCTGTTATAGCCAGTAATATTGAACCTATGCCTGAAATTAGCGGAGG
Organism: Segetibacter aerophilus; assembly: GCF_007991655.1. Taxonomy (GTDB): domain Bacteria; phylum Bacteroidota; class Bacteroidia; order Chitinophagales; family Chitinophagaceae; genus Segetibacter; species Segetibacter aerophilus. Next base: position 49,160 of record NZ_BJYT01000011.1, on the reverse strand, counting down.
AGCAGCCTTACACTTTGATCCAAGAAATCCAAACGATTTTGTAAAAGGCTATCTCTCTTTGCAAAATAAAGACTCGCGGCAGAAACTAATAGACAAAGGATTTGAAAACGGGTCAAGGTTTGATAATAAACGAATGATTAAAGCTTATCTCAATTTCTATAGAAAGAACTCTTAAATAAGCTATTAATGATTCTAAAATTGTTCACCTTTCTGTTTCCTTGGTTTATCCGAAGAATTCTTTTAAATAAATTATTTAATTATAAAATTGACCCAAAAGCTTCTATAGGTTTCGCGTGGATTTTTCCTAAAGAGTTGCAAATGGCTGCGGGAGCAAAAATAGACCATTTTACAGTAGCTGTTAATTTGGATTGTATTGAGATGGGAGTTAACACGATAATCGGCCGAAGCAATTGGATTACAGGTTATTCCACAAATATTGGAGGTGTGCATTTCAAACATCAAAAAGAGAGAAGAGCTAAATTAATTTTAAGAAATAATGCAGCAATAACTAAAAGTCATCATCTTGATTGTACTAACCTTATATATATAGGGGAATTTTCAACAATCGCAGGGTATAACTCTCAACTATTAACTCACTCAATCAACGTGCTTGAAAACATTCAGGATAGTAGACCTATCTACATTGGAAGCTATACATTTGTTGGAACCAATGTAGTAATTCTAGGGGGAGCTAATTTGCCTGATTATTCTGTTTTGGGCGCCAAGTCTCTCTTAAATAAGAGCTTTAGCAAGAACTGGGCGTTATACGGAGGAGTTCCAGCGAAAGAGTTGCAAAGCATTCCACGAGACTCCAAATATTTTTATAGAACTGAGGGGTTTGTGTATTAAAAACAGTTGTAGAATAACAAAGTAAATGGGCCATTTAAAAGTTCTTCATGTGGTAGCTGCAATGGATCCGCAGATGGGAGGTGTTTGTAAAGCTGTCCAAATGATGATTGCAGGACTGGATAAAAACTGCTGCTTAAATCAGACAGTCAGCCTAGATACTTTCGATGCTCCTTACCTGGCTTCTTATTCTTTTCAAATTCATGCCCTTGGGTCCGGTAAGACCGCTTGGCAGTATAATAGAGGGTTGTTAGGCTGGCTGCAATTGAATCTGTGCAACTACGACGTTGTTATAATTCACGGCCTTTGGCTATATACCAGTTATGCAGTAAGAAAAGCTGCAAGAGTACTACTGAGTAGAAATGAAAAAATACCGAGAGTTTTTGTAATGCCACATGGAATGTTGGACCCTTACTTTCAAAAGACCAGCGGAAGAAAACTTAAAGCGATTAGAAATTGGCTTTTTTGGAAGTTTATAGAAAGTAAAGTTATTCGTAATTCGGACGGACTATTATTTACTTGCGAGATGGAAAAAATTCTAGCCCGTAAAACTTTCACTCCATATGAACCAAAAAAAGAATCAGTGGTGGGATTGGGGGTAGATGCGCAGCCCGACTACAAAGAAGCCATGACGGATGCATTTCAAAAGAAGTTTGGACTTAAAGTTCCTAAAAACTATTTACTATATCTAGGTAGGGTGAACGAAAAGAAAGGAATTGATCTTTTGGTTAAAGCGTATTTGAATTTAAGGGAAGCCCAATTTAAGTTACCTGCATTAGTAATAGCGGGTCCTGGTTTAGAGACGCTTTATGGACAGCAAATTGAGAGATTGGCTTCGCGTAGTTCAGATATTTTTGTAGTAGGAATGCTTGATGGTGACGCGAAGTGGGGCGCATTCTATGACTGCCAAGCATTTGTCTTGCCCAGCCATCAGGAAAACTTTGGGATTGCAGTTGTTGAAGCCCTTGGATGCGGGAAGCCCGTTCTAATTTCAAACCAAGTTAATATATGGAAGGAAATTGAAGATGGAAAAGCTGGTATAGTGATGGAAAATAGTCTTACCGGTACAATTGAGCTTTTAAAAAGGTGGGTTTCTCTAACAAAAGGTGAAAAAAAAGTGATGTCACAAAATGCAAAAAAAGTTTTTGACAGTACTTTTAATATTAATAAATCGACAGAAAGACTCTTGGAGGCAATAGCGTAAGTAGCATGACCAACTATTTATACTATAATTATTAACAAAGAAGATGACGAGTCCGACTATTCCAAAAGGAGGTTTTATATTATTGATGACAGCTTGTATCGCGCCAGATATCAATAGTGTAAAACGATCTGATCCGACTACAAGGTTGAATGATTATAAGACCTCATTGCTATACTGGTTGAATTACGATGAACAACGAATCACTGGAATAGTATTTATTGAAAATTCATCTTATGATTTAGTAGAATTAAAGCACGTAGTCGACAAAAATAATAAGTATCGAAGAGATGTTGAATTTTTATCAATAACACCTACTGAAATACCACCAGGCCTTCACTATGGCTACTCAGAATTAGAAATGATTGACCATGCTTTTGACCATAGTGCACTTTTAATTAAGGCAGAATATATTGTTAAAGTGACAGGAAGACTATATTTCCCGAGATTAGCAAGACTTATCGACGAAGTGTTAGTAAAAAAATATGATGTGATTGCAGATTCCAGAGACTTTGATTTCTTTAAGCTTAAAAAGCATTATGTCTTAACTACTTTATTTATTGTGCAGAAGGATTTTTATATGGAAGTTCTATACAACAGTAAACGAAAGATGTCTCCACATTTACATCATATGGAACTGGTATATTTCAACATCTTAAAACCTCTAGCCAAAATAAAAAATAAAACAGTGCAAATAAGGTTTCCTTTCAATGTTGAACCAACCGGAATTGGAGCTCACTGGGGTGTAGACTACAAATCAAAAAAAAAGAGATTCGAAAGCTACCTTCGCGCTCTTTTTCGTTTTATTTTGCCTTTTTTTAAAGTTTAAATTAATGTGATATCAAAGTTAAATCTGTGGGGGAATTACAAATAACATGGTGAATAAAGATACTGCTTGTAGTCCTTCCTTCTCAATCAGGAACCGCATAAGTCGAGTTATTTGGAATATTGTTTATACTCTGCTCTTTCGATATACTCCCAATCCTTTTCATAGATGGCGAGCATTCGTGTTAAGAATGTTTTCTGCTAAAGTAGGCGCGGGAGTGCATGTTTACCCTAGGGTCAAGATTTGGGCTCCTTGGAATCTTTCTTTGGGGGACCAGTGCGGGATAGCTAATGGTGCTATACTTTATTCTCAGGATAGAATAATTGTCGGCCGACGTGTTGTGATATCGCAAGGGGCGCACATAGTGACAGGAACTCATGATTATACTGACCCAGGATTTTCACTATTTACTAAACCGGTGATCATTGGCGACCATGCTTGGATAGCTACTGAGGCATTTGTCCATCCAGGGGTATCAATCGGAAGAGGCTGTGTAATAGGAGCTAGATCAGTGGTTACGAAGGACATGCCAGAATGGACTATTTGTGCAGGTCATCCTTGCAAATCCATAAAAGAACGTATCCCCGCAGCTGATATTATCAGTTTTAAATAATTTGTGAAAGCGCTTACTATTTTCCTATAGTGAGCAGCTACTACTTCAACATGAAATAATGTCTCGACTCGATTTAACTATTGCAATACCGGTAAAAAATGAAGAAAAGAATTTAGAACAATGCTTACAGTCGATAGGGGATGATTTAGTAATTGAAATAGTAGTTATAGACTCTGGCAGTACTGATTCAACAAAACTGATAGCAGAAAATTACGGAGCAAGTGTTTTAAATTTTGAGTGGGATGGTAAGTTTCCAAAAAAAAGAAATTGGTTTTTAAAAAATTATAATATACAGTCAAAATGGGTGCTATTTCTTGATGCTGATGAATACCTAACCCAAGACTTTAAATCGGAACTGAGAATAGCCTTAAAAGATGAGGAAAAAGTAGGGTTTTGGCTTAGTTATACTATTTATTTTATGGGTAAACAATTAAAAGGGGGATATCCTTTAAAAAAGCTTGCCCTTTTCAAAGTCGGTGCCGGAGAATATGAGAAGATAGATGAGGACCAGTGGAGTAAACTCGACATGGAAGTACACGAGCACCCGATATTAGATGGAAAAGTAGGTCGAATAAAAAATCGAATAGACCACCAAGATTTCAGAGGAGTGTCCGATTATATTATCAAGCATAATGAATATTCTAATTGGGAAGCTAAAAGATTTTTAAAGACAATTTTAAGTAAAAGTGAAAAAAAAAAGTGGACCTGGAAACAGAAGTTGAAGTATAAATTGATGCAAGGCCCGTTCATTGGTCTAGCTTACTTTTTCGGAAGTTTCTTGTTTTATGGAGGGTTTAGAGATGGTTCTAGAGGCCTTGCTTTTGCAATTTTGAAGATGGCTTATTTTACTCAAGTATACTGTAAAATTAATGAACCACAAATAGCAGATGGTAGGTAAAAAGTAATTTTATTTTAGAATTTAAAACAGTTTTTGGTCTATTTCGGTTATGGTTATGTCCATAAAAGTGCAATAGGTAAGACACATTTTTAGTTTGATAGGGTATCCAATAAGATATTCTATGTTAAACAAGAGAACGCTACTTATCCTTCTATGGACGTTCAGCCCTTCATTTTTTAAATCCGTTTATTCTCAAACATCGTCAGCTTTTTCTTACAGTTTAAAAGCGAAAGCACTGACTAGTGCTGGTATATTCAAACAAGATGGAACTTTGGTGCGAACGTTGTGGAGTGGTGTCACTAAAGAGGCAGGTTCCTACTCCATTAAGTGGGATGGAACCGACGATTTTCAACAGCCATTGCCTAATGATAATTATTTAGTTAAAGTCTTATCAAACAATGTAAGTTACAATTGGGAGGGTATTATAGGCAATAGTTCGACCTCCCAGACAGGTAACAGCATTCACCGTTCGTTAGATCCCGCAATAGGTATGGTAATAGCCAGTGGTAATGCTTACTATTGTATCGGTTATGGCGAAGGTCAAGGAGGCAATGGTATGTTCGCATTGAATAACATACAAGTAAAGCTCCATCCCATGCCTTATGATAATACGGGGCAGAATACTGACTTCATGGTTACTGATGGAACTAATATTTATTGGGCTGGCTACGATGCTTTTCAACCAACTCACTCGTTTGTATTTGCTACAAAGGTTTCAGACAAAAGCGAAGCCACATTTTCCTACGGCAAAGTAGTTCCTGTTAAATATGCCCACACTTATACTTCGGCAATAGGATATGAGGATGCACATGATGCCTTTATTACCGGACTGGCAGTCAGTGATAACTTTATTTTTATATCAAGGAAGAATTTAAATGAAGTTAGGGTGCTAGATAAAATTACTGGTGCTGTAGTTCAAAAATTGGCGTTTACTTCACCTACAGCAATGGCTTCAAAAGGTAATACTTTATGGTTGTGTACCGCTGGCAATAAAGTAGAAAAATGTATAATTAATAGTAATGGCACATTACTTTCCACGGGGATTATTGCAACCGGCTTTAGTGCTCCTATTACAATGAGCACTAATGGCTCTTTAGTTGCCCTAGTCGACGGGGCCGATAGCCAACAGGTTAAAGCTTTTGATTTTACTTCAGGAGTAGCCTCTTGGACATTGGGACAACCTAATGGTAACAATATCATTCCGACAATATCAAATGATCGTTTTGCATTTTGGAAACGCGACCAAGAGACAGCAGAAAAAGTAGGGTTTGGAGCAGTGGCGTTTGCAGAAGACGGTTCCTTTTGGGTATGTGACCCATCTAATTTCAGAATGCAACATTATTCGTCTGATCGACGCTTCATAGATAGAATAGAGTATACAGGAAGATCTTATAATTTGGCTGTTGACTTAAGCAATCCTAGTAGAGTCTTAAATACAATGCAAGAATACGAAGTGAATTATACAAACCCTATTAAGAATAGCTGGGTACATAAATATAATTGGGATGGCACTTATAATACCGCATATGATTTACTCTATAAAGTGCGACATATATGTACGTTATCAAATGGACGTACTTACGCGATAATGAAGCGGAAGTCGGATGGGTTGGCGGAAGTGGTAGAGCTTGATACAGCCAAGGGTATAAGATATACAGGACTTACTTTCGAGAGTACAGCCAAAATTTATGCTGATGGTTCAATTGGCGAAATGCAAAACGGCGGAGTTAATGAAATTCAATATTTCAAGAAGAGATTGTTGCTAGGGTTCGATGCAAATAATCCAATCTATAGTCAAGCGAACGGTATAGCGACACACAGTAATACATCTACAAACGAGCCCCGAAATGGAAGTATTACAATATACCCGACTGAAATAACATCAACCGGTATTCTTGCGCTATATAAGGGCAGCCGCGTTAGAAACGAAACAAATAGTTACCATCTTGGCGGCTTAGATATTGCGACCGGTAAGGTGAAGTGGAAAACTGCGTTATCTAACTTTGACGCATACGAGGGAGCTTTCCCAGATAACGGAGATTTTGAAGTGGGCAATTTTGGCCCAAATGAAGGGGGGCAAGGCGACGCAGCCCTAGCAATTGGTAGGAGTATTATCACCCACTACTATGGAGAGTTTTGGAAAGCAGGACAAACAAACATCTTCAATCACTATTATGATAATGGTTTGTTTGTAGGGCAGTTTGGAACGACTTCGGATGATGTTACTCAGCCTGCTGATGTTAAGATGGCTGGTAATGCTTTTTCGCCGGTTATTGTACCAATAGGCCCTGATTACTACTTGTATCACAACGATGAAAGCCATCATGGAGGAACGCATAGATGGAAAATAACTGGCTTAAACTCAATTCAAGAACAAACGATACCTATTTCTACTTCATTTCAACGAGGTGACGAAACTCCAGTCTTGCCTGGAATAGATTTAATGGCAGGGCTTCCTTACAGATCTAGTTTAGCGGACAATACAAGTGGTTGGACGAGAAATCCTGCAAGCGACGCTGCCGGTTGGAATGCGAAAACAAACGTCAAAACTTATAGCAAAAGGAAATCGCCCGACTTGTATATCACATATAGCCAAGAAGCCGGTGCTTATACTATTAAGAGAGACTTAGGAACTAATAATAATCTCTCTTCTTGGAGATTATTTGGAAAGGTAAATTACGACAACTGCATGCCAAATACAAGTATAGGTGTGTATTTAGATGTCTTAGACGATAATGGTAAAATCATCATAAGGTTTTACAATAGCATCGATTACTCTGCCTCGCCAATCACTGTGAACGTTTATGCTAACAATACTTTAATCAGTTCAGGTCCTGAGGCAACAGTAAAAAACATTACGAAACGGTTCCAATTGCTTGACATAAGCATGGTTGCGGGAGCAATAAGCGTTGGTTATGCGGGTAGTGAACCAGTTAAAGTTGGCTCTTATGACTTAGCAGCAAATACTGGCAGTCCTAAAACAATGCAACTATACTTTACTAATAGCGGGGGACCGGCATATGGCAAAGTGATAGGATTAGACGAATTTAGGTTTGTTCCTTCAAATAATACCATAAACACTCCAATAGCTCCTACACTTGCTGCTGACGATGTTGCTAACACTTTAGTTGCCTCTCATACAATTGGCGATACCGCTATTGTTGTTAGCGAAAATGGCAGTGCATTTGTGCAATACTTAGGAAAAATTAGCGTAAATAATTTGGCAAGACCTTCAGGTTATTGGAAGTTTAAAATTAAGGCTGCGACAATGAGAAACGAAAGTGCAGTAGTTAGCAGCCCTGAATTTACTATTAGCAATACAATAAATATAACGACTCCTGCTGCTCCTATTATAGTCATCGATAATACGATTATGACTTTAAAAGCCTCTCATCCCTTAGGAGATTCTGTAATATTAGTAAGTGAAAATGGCGGGCCATATTTGCCTTATATAGGACAAATAAGTGTAGGTAATGTAGTAAAACCTGAGGGTTACTGGAAATTTAAAGTGAAATCGGGACTCCAAAGGAATGAAAGTGCTGTAATCAATAGTCCTGAGTTAAATGCTACTACTTCGCCAACTACCAATACACCTGCTGCGCCTACTGTAATCGGTAACGATGTAACTAAAGTTTTAAGTGCTTCCCATTCTTTAGGAGACTCCGTCATTCTAGTTTGCGAAAATGGAGGACCGTATTTGCTCTACACAGGGCAAATAAATGTGGGTAATGTATCAAGACCAGTGGGTTATTGGAAATTTAAAATTAAAGCTGGGATAGGGAGAAATGAAAGTGGTATTTCTGAAAGTCCTGCGTTTAGTACTACCATTCAAAATGTAACTCCAACACCTCCAATCATTACAATTGATGATATTAATAATATGGTTACTGCTTCTCATGTTCTCGGATCTTCCGAAATAATAGTGAGTGCAAACGGGAGTGATTTTGTCCAATATCCAGGTCCTATAACGGTAGGTAATGTAAATAGAGAAGCAGGATATTACAAGTTCAAAATCAAAGCAGTACCAGGAAGAAACGAAAGTGTACTGGCAAGCAGTCCTGCTTTTACTATCAATACTTCAATTTCAACTCCTGCTGCCCCTATCCTCAAAGCAGATGACGCCGCAAATACTCTAGACGCTTCCCATGATTTAGGAAATACAGAGATAGTAGTGAGTGAAAATGGAGGTGCATTTGTAGGCTTTGTGGGACTAATCAGCGTAGGCGATATTTCCAGACCTGCAGGGTATTGGAAATTCAAAATAAAATCCGCACGAGATAGGAATGAAAGTGCAATTGCTGTAAGCCCGGAATTTACGGTCAAAAGTATTCCTTCGTTTACGCCAGATGCACCAACAGTAGTCGGGAATGATTCAACAGACCTTTTGAGTGCATCTCATTTGCTAGGTGCTTCAGAAATTGTGGTAAGTGAAAATGGAAGCGCTTTTGCGCCTTACACAGGTTCAGTAAATGTTGGTAATGTGTCTAGACCTTTGGGCTACTGGAAGTTTAAAATAAAATCGGGACAAAATAGAAACGAAAGTGCAGTTGCGGCGAGCCCTGAATTTACAATTGCAAGTATTTCTTCAATTACACCAGATGCACCGGCACTAGTAGGGGATGATATAGCGAACGTTTTGAGTGCATCTCATTCTTTAGGAATTTCAGAAATTCTGGTTAGCGAGAACGGAAGCGCTTTTACAGCTTATACAGGTTCAATTAATGTCGGCAACACATCGAGATCGGCTGGTTACTGGAGATTTAAAATAAGAGCAGGATTGCAAAGAAACGAAAGTATTGTAGCGAGTAGTCCTGAATTCACCACTACAACTACACCTGATGCTCCAATCATTAATGGAGATGATGTTGCAAATACTTTGACAGCAATTCATACTTTGGGAAGCACGGAAATATTAGTAAGTGAAAATGGAGGAGTTTATGCAGCATACGCAGGGCCAATAAATGTAGGTAACGTCTCAAGGCCAAATGGGTACTGGAAATTTAAAATTAAGGCTGGATTACAAAGAAACGAAAGTATTGTCGCTAACAGTCCTGTATTCACTGTCACGACTACACCTGATGCTCCGGTAGTAGTAGGGGATGATGTAGCAAACGTTTTGACGGTATCTCACAGGTTAGGTAATTCTGAAATACTTGTAAGTGAGAATGGAGGAATTTTTGCAGCGTACTTAGGGCCAATTAGTGTGGGCAATGTATCAAAACCAACCGGCTACTGGAAGTTTAAAATAAAAGCAGCATTACAGAGAAATGAAAGTGCAGTAGTAAACAGTCCAGAATTTACCACTACGGTCACGCCTCTTGCTCCTGAAGTTTTAGCGGACGACATTGCAAACACTTTAGTTGCTACACATGCTCTTGGAACTTCCGAAATAGTGGTAAGTGAAAATGGCGGTGTCTTTTCAACCTATATAGGAACGATTAACGTTGGCAATGTATCTCGTCCTGCAGGATACTGGAGGTTTAAAATAAAAGCGACACTTCAAAGAAACGAAAGTATAGTGGTGACAAGCCCAGCATTTACCATTACGACTACACCGGTTGCTCCTACTCTTTCAGCAGATGACGCAGCAAATACATTAACTGCTTTTCATTCATTAGGTACAAATGAGATATTGGTAAGTGTAAACGGAGGACCATTCACCACATTTACAGGAATGATAAATGTTGGCAATGTATCAAGGCCTTTAGGATATTGGCGCTTTAAAGTGAAAGCAGCGTTACAAAGAACTGAGAGTTCAATAGTAAGCAGTCCTCCATTTACGATAAATTCATCTATTGCAGTCCCTAATGTAAATAGTATAATATTATCAGTACAACTTACGGCCCTTAAGGCGACACAAGTGGATAAAGATGTGTTAGTGCAGTGGGCAACAACTGCAGAGTTAGATGTCGAAAGGTATGAAGTCGAAGGATCTTTTAACAGTAGGCAATTTGCTTCAGTAGGAACAGTTCCTGCAAGAGGTAGCGCAATTTCTTCTAATTACAACTTTTTAGACAAAAGTCCTTTTCCTGGTGATAATTATTATCGGATAAAAACAGTATACAAATCAGGGGAAGTCCACTTTTCAAGCGTGGTATATGTAAGATTTGTAACGGGGAATGGAAACGTGAGCGTTTATCCTAATCCAATAATTAGTAACAATATATTTATTCAATCTAGCAATCTTGCAAAAGGAGAATACACCGTTTCTTTGGTTACAAGTACAGGTCAGACAATTTTAAACGAAATAATAACTCACGCTGGTGGTATATTTTCTCATTCAATACCTTTATCGCCTGCGTTAAGCAAGGGCACTTACATTTTAAAGTTCTTTAATAAAGAATTTATCATTACTAAGCAATTGATTAAATAGCCGCTGGGTTGTTATTCAAAAAAGATGTAATATTTTTAACTACAGCATGTACAATCGCTTTGTACATGCTGTAGTATTATAATGAGATTAAAGTTGATGTAAGGAAATAGTGATACTAGATTAACATTCTAGATTTCAAAAAATTGCCAGTTAATTATTCCAGCTGGCAACTTGTTACTTAATGCAACGCTTTTAATTGAAGTGCCAATTTCTATGAATTTATCTATTTCTTCAGTTGGAAAAAATGACATGGTTACAGGTTTATGAATAGAAATATGAACATCCTTGTATTTACAACTGCTTTTTATCCCTCAGTCGGCGGATTAGAGAATCAAACTTATAATTTAATCGAGGAGTTTTTAAAAGTAGGCCACCGAATTAAAGTCATTACGTTTCAAACAGAACTGGCTGCAAGACAAGGTCAGGAAAATAAAGAAAAACAACTAAAAGTCCTTTATAATCCCAACCTGTTAAAAGTTCTGTCTCTCTTTCTTTGGTGTGATGTTTTTTATATGCCAAACTTTTCTTTAAAAGGTATTTGGTTCATTCCATTTCGTCCATTTAAACGCTGGATAATTTCTCACAATGATCTTTATTTAAGTAACAGAGACAGCGAGAAGACCAGGGTTAAATTACTACTTATAAAATTAGCTTCGCAAAATATTGCTGTTAGTAATTGCATCGCAAAGTATATCGATACGAGTTCTAAGATCATTTATAATTGCTATGATAACGAGATATTTAAAATTTATGAAGATGAAAAAAGAATTGCAGAATTTATTTTCCTAGGAAGATTAGTATCGCAAAAAGGATGCGAACTCCTAATTAAGGCTTGCCGTAATTTAAATACTGATTTTACCCTTAGCATTGTCGGTGACGGCCCTGAGAAAGGTGAGTTGGAAAGACTGGTCAGAAATTATAAACTAGATGAGAAAATTAAATTTTTAGGAATATTAGAAGGTGAATCTCTCGCAAGAGTTCTTAACAGACATCATGTAATGGTTATTCCGTCAATAGATGAGGAGGGATTTGGTATTGTAGCGCTGGAAGGATTGGCATGCGGATGTAAAATAATTGCTGCAGATGCAGGGGGATTATCTGAAGCCGTAAAGGGTTTTGGAAAATTATTTGAAATGGGAAATCAGAAAGAACTTGAAGTTCTGTTGAAAGAGGAGTTGAAAGAATTGAGAACATCAGCTTCACCTCCTCCTACAGCTGAATTACAAAACTATTTGGCAGAACAAAAAAAGGAAGCTGTTGCAAAGCAATATCTTAAGTTATTTCAGAAACCGTAAAAGACCTCAAAAAAAGTTAAAACATGTATAGGGAACTGCCGTATACAGGTGAGGAACTGCCGCAAAAGTTTCTTTGTTTAACGTATGATGACGGACCAGGAGAAAGCACTTTTGAAATAGCAGAGTTTCTACATTACGAAGGTATTAAGGCAACTTTTTTTGTAGTAGGTAAATATGCTGTTGAGAATGAAAATATTTTAGAAAAAGTGGCAAGGCTAGGACATTTAATTGGAAATCATACCTACGAGCACCCCGATATGCCTTATTATTTGTCAAAAAATGGAGATGTTCAAAACCAAATATTAAGGACAGACGCGTTGGTAAGAAAATATAACAAAAATAGCGCTATATACTTTAGAAGCCCTTACGGCAAATGGTCGAAGGAGGTTGCAGATGAACTGAATTCAAATCTTCTTGCAACCATTAACCATATTGGTCCGATACATTGGGACATAGCTGGTATAGACTGTTTTTACTGGAAAAATGATATCAGCGTTAAAGACACAGTCGAAAAATACCTGCTAGACATCGAGGAAAAGGGCAAAGGCATCGTTGTAATGCATGATGAAATAGCGGACATGAATTTTTTGAAGCCAAAGAACCGGACTTTAGAACTTACAAAACAACTGATTCCAATATTAAAAGCAAGCGGATACAGATTTGTTAGGTTAGATGAAATACCATCAATAAAAGAGAGTGCAGCTAAAGAACTGTTTGTCAATTTAAAAACAAAGGGTGGCAAGTATTTAAGTTTAGCAGAGGGAGGCGAAATAATTATTGGTCAAAACGACGCTAAATTAAACAGGGATTTTGCGATACAGGATTTGGGTGAAGGTAGAATTTCACTAACAGGGAGAAATGAATTGTTTTTTTCAATCCGAGGCGAGCAGGGCATTATAGTTAAAGCCGATGCGGACGTTGTTGATAGTACAGAAAGATTTGATCTTGTTCCATTATACTCAAATAAATTTCTTATTCGTGCCGACAATGGCCGTTTTTTAGAGGTACAAAAAGAAAAGGGAAGTCTAGCAGCAACTGCAGAGTTTATGAGGGGCGGAGAAATATTTACAATCCTTCCTGTCGGACAGCAAGTGAAAAAAAATTATTCTTTGGTGCAACAAATTAAAAGTATCCGGAGGCAGTTGCTGTATGTAAAATCTAAAATCAAGCAAGGAAGCTAAAGGCAACCGCGAAATCAAGCTGACACCTGCGAAACTTTTCTTGCTACTATTATATAGTGTCGACAAAAATATTGTTTGAAGGGAAACATAAGTCGCACTAGTGGAGTTGAGTATTTAGTTTTATAGTATAAGTAAAGGGTTTGTATAGGGTAGATTAGAATTGCAATTGGAAAAAAAAGTAAGTCCTTAACATAGATAGAGGTATACTTAATTGTTTCTATTTCCAACCCGTTAGTTCTTAATAATCGACAAAGTTCCTGTATAGATACATTTTGTATTAATGTTTCAGAATCCTCAAAAACTGGCTTAAATAATCTAAACCTCCCAAGGAAAAGAAAAAATAATTTATCCAGTATAGTTGCAGAATTATCGTTAGTAATAATAAACGTTCCTTCTGGCGTTAGCCTTTTTGAGCAATTTGAAATAAAACTCAGAGTATTCCCAAACATCATTATACCACTTATCGAAGTAATAAGATCATATGTTTCGTCAGTTAGTAATGAGAATTCTTTTGTCAGATCCATTTTAACGAATCGGGTCTCTTCGACAGCAGGTTCTTGTATGTCTGCTCCTGTAATTTGCGCGCTTGGAAAAATGAGTTTTAAATAACTAGCAAACAACATAGTACCACATGGTAAATCAAGAATTTTAGAGGGTTGTTTTTTTTCAAATCTTTTGGTTAAAAACTTTAAAATCTCTTTATTGACATTTTTTTGAGTTTCCCCCCTCGCCACTGCAAAATTTAAGCGATGCTCGTTTACTGCCTTATTTCTCACCGGACCTTGATCTTCTGTTAATCCCTCTTTTTTCATAAGGTCTAAGATATAGATTAGAACTATAAGTCGCCCAAAAACGCGCAAACAGGAAGGTTAGTTTAAAAGTATACGCCAAATCCAACTTTTTTTCGGCAAAAGGTGTCTATGATGTAGGCAATTGCTTTTAAATAAAATTATTAGTATTTAGAGTAAGCACACTTTTTGCAATTGACTTTATGATTTCAAAAAATGGATATTATTCTAGTCCTATTGCTAGTTTTATCCAGAGAAGCAAGATTTTATTTATGTTATTTTCACAAGCTCGGCTAATTATTATTTTATGGTAAAAAGAAGAATACTGCTTATTGGAGGCAATTATTCTCCTGAACCAACTGGTATAGGTAAGTATAATGGGGAAATGGTTAGATGGTTAGCAGAGCAGGGTAACGACTGCACTGTTGTTACCACCTATCCCTACTACCCCCAATGGAAAGTACAGAGCCCCTATATAAAAAGCTGTTTTTGGTTTACAACTGAATTTCAAAACGTAAGGAACGGGCATCCGATAAAAGTTATTCGTTGTCCGCATTTTGTTCCTAAAAATCCTACCGGACTAAATCGAATGATTTCAGAATTTTCTTTCTTTTTTTCCGCTTACCTGGTTATGATGGTGCTTCTTTTTAAGAAAAAATACGATAATATAATAACCGTTGCACCACCATTTGAAATGGGATTATTAGGAATTTTGTACAAAAAGATAAGAGGCGGAGAATTTTTGTATCATATCCAGGATCTTCAGATAGACGCAGCTCGTGATTTGGCTATTGTAAAGTCCAAACTTATTATTGATATTTTTCTTTCAATAGAAGCATTTATTATTCGTCAAGCTGATACGGTTAGCACCATTTCCAGCGGAATGATCAAAAAGGTAAAGCATAAATACGATAAGGAAATTCGGTTTTTTCCTAATTGGGTAGATATAAGTACTTTTTATCCTCTTCAAAACAGAGATATTCTTAAATCCACTTATGGTTTCAATACTTCGGATAAGATAATATTATATTCTGGCGCAATAGGTAATAAACAGGGGCTAGAAGCAATTTTGGATTGCGCAAAGTGTCTGGAAAATCGGCATGATATCAAGTTTGCCATCTGTGGCTCGGGACCGTACAAAGAAAACCTCATCAAGATGAAGGAGAGGTTGAACTTGCAAAATGTTGTTTTTCTGCCACTTCAACCTCTAAAAATGTTTAACTCTTTTCTTAATATGGCAGACATCCATTTAGTGCTGCAGAAGTCTGGTGCAGGTGATTTGGTGATGCCATCTAAGTTGAGTACGATTTTATCAGTTGGTGGAGTAGCCATTGTAACAGCAAGCAAGGGCACAAGTTTGCATGATGTAATAAGCTCAAATAATTTGGGGATTTTAGTAGAGCCGGACAATAAAGAAGCCTTACTTGATGCAATTACTTCGGCAGTTGACGACGAGTTTAAGGATAAGAAGGAGAATGCTCGACTGTATGCAGAAAATAACTTGTCTGCTCATATTATCCTTGATGACTTTTTTTCTACTGTTTTCAAGATAGATAAAAACAGAATGAAGCCGTCTTTAGGAGGATTTATGGCAAAGATTGCATAACAGAATTATATAACAAGCATTCTTAGAAATAGTAGAACTATAGTATCTGCAGAGAACGTTTTACTGTGGCCGGCTATTTCGCCAAACAGTAAGACATGTCGTCACTATCCAGTACTTCCTCTTTTTCTGTTGCTAATTTTTTTTCGAAAAGCTTACTCAATGACAGGGTGACGACTAAAAAAGATATTACTATCAGTAGAAAGGGTATTGAAAGCAGTACAAATAAAGACTTGATCATAATCCTTCTGTTTTAATATGCCCATTACTTGTTAGAGCGTATAGATAAAAAACGTTGAAAGGATTTTTTTTATTGTTCAAAACTATCTTTCAAATAATTTTTTCCCCTAGTATCATTATCTTTCATCTATTTAAAGTTTAATAATTCCTTCGTCAACGCATTGGCCCAGCGTAGAACGGGTCGCCCTTCATCCATTGCACTAACAACATGTTTTCCGCACGCGAAAAGCAAAAAGGATAATTATTCTCTTCTTGCTTCGCTCTCTCCTCTCTCTCACTGCTACTTTCTCATCTATTTTTCTAGCTACTTCTCACCTAATTCTTACTTTTTTCCTGTTTTCTAAATATTCAGTATTAAATTTTTCCTGCGTCATAGCAGTGTTAAATCATGCAATAAAAGCCTACTCGTTTGGTAGACGATTAATTCTGGCTTAATTTCGCGTTTCCAATCTCATAAAATAATAATATGAGCAACGAGTTTTTGAATATGGTGGAGGATTTACAGAGCCAGGCCAAAGAGTTGTCTATTCCTGAAATGCTTAAATATTTAACAGAAGAATTTCCCGGCCAGGTTACTTTTTCGACGAGTTTTAGCTTCGAAGATCAGGCTATTGCACATAATATTCTTAACAATCAGCTTCCTATAAAGATTTTTACGCTCGATACGGGCCGACTGTTTCCTGAGACTTATTCTGTCTGGAGCGCTACCAACGAGAGATACCATACCAATATAAACGCTTATTATCCTAATGCAGAAATGCTGCAGGAGCTTGTTAGTGAAAGAGGTCCCAACTCTTTTTATGAATCCCCCCAAAACCGAATTGATTGTTGCCACATACGTAAGGTAGAACCATTGAGACGTGCATTAGCAGGCCATGCCATTTGGATTACAGGACTGAGAGCGGAACATTCAGCAAACAGGCATGAAATGCCGATGGTTGAATTTGATGCAAAAAATAATATCATTAAATATCATCCTCTGCTGCACTGGTCTACGGAGGATGTCAGGAATTACATAAATGAATTTAATGTCCCTTACAATATTTTACATGATAGGGGTTTTGTAAGTATAGGCTGTGCCCCTTGTACACGCGCAATAAGACCGGGTGAAGACTTCAGGGCAGGAAGATGGTGGTGGGAAGATAGCAGTAAGAAAGAATGCGGTTTGCACGTTTCTGCACCTGAAACTGCAAATGCAACAAATTGATAAGTTTTTTAAAATGACGATATGAGCCAGTACCAGTTTGATTACCTGGACCAATTAGAATCTGAAGCAATACATATTTTTCGTGAAGTGGCAGGACAATTTGAACGTCCTGCATTGCTGTTCTCAGGGGGCAAGGACTCTATTACCTTGGTTCATCTTGCGCTCAAAGCATTTCGTCCTGGTAAATTTCCTTTTCCCTTAGTACATATAGATACGGGGCACAACTTTCCAGAAGCTTTGGCTTATAGAGATGAGTTAGCCAAAACTATCGGAGAAAAGCTGATAGTGAGAAATGTAGAAGATACTATAAAAGAAAAAGGTCTTACGGAACCTAAGGGAAAGTTTGCCAGTCGCAATGCTTTGCAGACTTACACGCTATTAGACGCTATTGAAGAATTTAAATTCGACGCATTGATTGGTGGTGCGCGGCGAGACGAGGAGAAAGCCCGGGCTAAAGAAAGGATATTTTCTGTCAGAGATGAGTTCGGCCAGTGGAATCCTAAACTTCAACGTCCGGAGTTATGGAATACTTACAATGGTAAGATTCACAAAGGTGAAAACGTTCGTGCGTTTCCTATCAGCAACTGGACTGAATTAGACGTTTGGAACTATATACGGCGCGAAAATATCGAACTCCCTTCTATCTATTTTTCACATGAAAGAGATGTCATCGAGCATGAAGGTCAGCTGGTTGCCGTATCAAAATTTATAACACTTGATCCTACTGACACAGTGCTTAAAAAACAAGTTCGTTACCGCACGGTTGGTGACATGACTTGTACCGCTGCAGTAGAGTCTCATGCATCTCGAATTGATGATATTATCAATGAAATTATTGCCACGAAAACCAGCGAAAGAGGCGAAACGAGGATTGACGACAAGGTATCTGAAGCTGCTATGGAAGACCGGAAAAAGGGCGGATATTTTTAGAAATAGATTTTGAAGGTTTGAAGGATTACAAGGCAGATTTAGCCTACGCCAAAAACAGAAAGAGAAGCGATAAAATTGCTCAATAAAGAAATAGCAGTAAAAGTGAGTGACACAACGGTGCGGGGCCAAGAGACGCACGCTGGTAAGAAAATAAAATTAAAAATAAAAAATCCTTGAATTCACCCTTTGGTTGAATGAGGACAACAGGACATGGATATACTAAGATTTATAACTGCAGGAAGCGTAGACGATGGCAAAAGCACGTTGATCGGACGTCTATTGTACGACAGCAAATCAATACTGATTGATCAGTTAGAGGCAATTGAAAAGCAGAGTAAAAATCGTGAGGATGGAGAGATAGATCTTGCATTATTGACTGACGGCCTCCGTGCAGAACGTGAGCAGGGAATTACGATTGACGTTGCTTATAAATACTTTTCCACGCCTAAGCGAAAGTTTATCATTGCTGATGCTCCTGGTCATATTCAGTATACACGTAACATGGTTACGGGTGCGTCGAACTCAGAATTGGCTATTATTTTAGTAGATGCAAGAAATGGTGTTGCCGAGCAGACTCGTCGGCATTCTATCATTGCATCTTTGCTAAATATTCCGCACATTGTTGTTGCCATTAATAAAATGGACCTGGTTGAATATTCTGAAGATGTCTACAATAATATTGTAATTGATTATACTGAGGTAGCTAAATCACTTGGTCTTAAGGATGTAAAATATATTCCGATAAGTGCCTTAAACGGTGATAACATTGTTGAAAAGTCGGAAAAGTTTCTTTGGTACGAAGGTGAAAGTTTATTGGATCATCTTGAAAAGGTTGAAGTAGCTAACGACATTAATTATACGAGCGCCAGATTTCCGGTACAATATGTTATTCGGCCACAGGTTGATGAACTTCACGACTACCGGGGATACGCAGGTAAGATTATTAGCGGAGTATATCGTAAAGGTGACAGGGCGACTATTCAGCCTTCAGGAATTGAAACAACAATAAAGGCAATCGAAATTGCCGGCAAGGAAGTAGCTGAAGCATATGCACCCCAGAGCGTGGTGATCCACCTGCAGGATGATGTAGATGTAAGCCGCGGAGATATGATTGTTCTGAAGGACAATCAGCCGATCGTTGAACAGGAATTTGAGGCACTTATATGCTGGATGGGAAACAAACCATTAATACCCGGAAATAAGTATTTGTTTCAAATTAATAGTAGGGTAGTCAGAAGTGTGGTGAGGGATATTGAATATAAGTTGGACGTTAATACGCTTCAAAAAATCGACTCTCCTGCAAAAGCTGAGTTGAACGATATTATAAAAGCTACTATAAAAACCGCTTCACCAATTCCTATGGACTCTTATAAAGATTTACGTGAAAACGGCGGTGCTATTTTAATTGATGAAACAAGTTTCGTTACTGTGGGTGCTTGCATGATACAATAGAAACAATATGGAAAAAGATTTCCCGTGTGTTGAACCACTTCAAAAGGACAAGAGAAAAGAAATGAACCAGACGGACTTCATAACGGCAGTCTTTAAAAGAAACACTACTTGTTTTCGGGGTTTCCCTGATAAACAGATAGCGGAGGATTTTATAGACGAACTATTTTTTTTCCTGTTTGGTACACACGAAAAGAAGCTTGGGCAAGACAAACTTGAGCAACAATATGAAAGTATAAAAAGCACCTTTTCAGCCCTTTTATACGAATTGATCAAAGATGAAGCACTGGTCAAGCAGCACACCCGAAGCTTGTTCGATGCAATTCCTTCAATTTATCAGCACCTCCTTTTAGATGCTGAAGCTATTGTGAAATTCGACCCCGCCGCTCAATCTATTGAAGAAGTGTTAGTAGCTTATCCCGGGTTTTATGCAACTGCTATTTACCGTATTTCTCATCAGTTACATGAACAGGGAATTAGAACGTTGCCAAGGTTGCTATCAGAATACGCACATAGCAAAACAGGGATAGATATACATCCCGGAGCACAAATAGGTGACTCTTTTTTTATTGACCATGGAACCGGTATTGTTGTGGGTGAAACTGCCGTGATTGGAAATAATGTAAAAATTTACCAGGGGGTTACGCTGGGTGCATTGAATGTTGCCAAGAGTGCTGCGAGCACTAAGCGGCATCCGACCATCGAAGACAATGTGATAATATATTCCGGCGCTACCATATTGGGCGGTGACACTATAATCGGTCATGATTGTATCATCGGTGGAAATGTTTGGCTAACCTATAGCGTTCCACCTTTTTCGGTCGTTTATCACAAAAGTGAAATTCAGGTGAGAGACAAAAATCCCTTGCCTGAAGCACTGAATTTTGTTATCTAGTTTGAACAAAAAAGTGGGATAAATGCGACTTACGTAAATTGTAGAGTTGAGTATTCACTTCCTCTTCGCGAGGAGAGGGCCGGATTAAGGCGGCAGGATTGAAGCCGCGAAAGAGTTTTAAACCAGGGTCGATTAAAATATAAATGCTTGGTGAAATAAGTCATGAAAGCTCAAAATATATTAGAAACTATTGGCAATACTCCGCATGTCCGGATCAATAAGTTATTTAGTTCGGACTATGAGGTATGGATTAAGCTCGAAAAAAATAACCCCGGTGCAAGCATCAAAGACAGAATTGCTTTGGCAATGATTGAAGATGCTGAAGCAAAAGGTTTACTGAAAGAGGGTAGCGTAATAGTTGAACCAACTTCAGGAAATACTGGTATAGGCTTAGCAGTGGTTGCAGCCGTAAAAGGGTATAAACTAATTTTAGTGATGCCCGAGAGTATGAGTATCGAGCGAAGAAGGTTAATGGCAATATATGGGGCTGAATTTGTTTTAACGCCACGTGAAAAAGGAATGAGAGGTGCTATTGATACGGCAACTGAGATAGTTTCAACCACACCAAATGCATGGATGCCTGCTCAGTTTGATAATCCTGCTAATACAGAAATTCATCGTCGTACAACCGCCCAGGAAGTATTGAAGGATTTTCCTGATGGATTGGATTATATTATTACAGGTGTTGGCACTGGCGGACACATCACAGCTTTGAGTGAAATTCTAAAAGAAAAATGGCCTGACCTGAAAGTGCTTGCGGTTGAGCCGGCTTTGTCTCCTGTTATTAGCGGCGGGGCTCCCGGTCCTCATCCATTGCAGGGTTTGGGTGCAGGATTTATTCCTGGTAACCTAAATGTGAGCGTGCTGGACGGAACTATCCAAGTACAAAAGGAAGAAGCTTTTGAATATGCGCAACGAGTAGCAAGGGAAGAAGGCATTTTGGTAGGTATTTCATCAGGAGCAGCGTTGGCGGCAGTAGCCAAAAAATTGCCTGAAATACCAAAAGGTTCAAGAGTGTTGACCTTCTGCTACGATACAGGCGAAAGATATTTATCGATAGAAGGATTGTTTTAAATAGCTCTCGCAGAGAACCGGGGAGTCGCAAAAAAAGTTTAAATATTTTTTCTGCGATCTCTGCGCCTTCAGTGAGAAAACAACAGATTACAAAATGATAACCGGAAGACAACAGGTACGAGGAAAAGTGATACTGGCGGGTGCTGGTCCGGGAGATCCTGG
The DNA here is from genome assembly GCF_007991655.1 of Segetibacter aerophilus. GTDB lineage: Bacteria > Bacteroidota > Bacteroidia > Chitinophagales > Chitinophagaceae > Segetibacter > Segetibacter aerophilus. The sequence goes on along the minus strand of NZ_BJYT01000011.1, from coordinate 27,579 downwards.
GTTGATTACGGTAAAGACAGCAAGATATCTGCAGCAGGCAGATGTAGTATTGACGGACAGGTTAGTAAGTGAAGAGATCCTAAACGAGTATGTAAAGCCTGATACAGAAATTGTATATGTAGGAAAGCAATGTCGCAGAGGTGTATCAACTCCTCAGCAAACCATTAATGAACTGATAGTGCAATTTGCACTTGAAGGAAAATTAGTGGTTAGATTGAAAGGTGGCGACGTGTCTATCTTCTCCAACATTATGGATGAACTTGAAACAGTAGTTTCTAATAATATCCCTTATGAAATTGTTCCCGGCGTTACTGCCGCTTTGGGCGCTGCCGCTTCTGCAGGTATTCCCTTAACAGCACGGGGATATTCTACCGCCGTTCGTTTACTTACTTATTACAAATCTGATATTGTTTCTGACGAATACTGGAAGGAACTGGCCGAGACAAATGACACGCTTGTTTTCTACATGTCATCAGAAACATTACAAAATGTAGTAGAGAAGCTCACAGAAAATAACATAGCAGAAGACAAGCTGTTGGCAGTTGTTGAACAAGCAACTACGCCCTTGCAAAATCTTCACATCTGCAGCTTATACAATTACGACGAACAGTTGAAACTGCAGTCATTTATATCACCTTCTTTAGTAATCATAGGAAAAGTGGTGGCTTTGCACGAACAATTTAAATGGCTCGAAAACAGTCATAGTACCGAATATTACTTTAAGCCGGTTAACCAATTAACCGCGATAGAAAATTTGAATAAAGCAACTTTAAATGCTACAAGAGTCTAAACTAAAAACCTTCCTCGATTTTGTAGGCACTTTAACCCGAGACGAAAAAATATGGGTTAACGGCTACTTATCAGGTTTAATCTCAGACGGACAATCGCAGCCGGAAGTTTCTGCTGCCGTCAAACCCGTTACGAGTAAGATTACGATTACCTATGGTACAGAAACAGGTAACTCAAAAAGGTTAGCTTCTGATTTTGCCGCAAAAGCAAAAAAGAGTGGAATTAATGCCAAAGTAATTAGCCTCGATCAATACAGGCTAAATGATATAGCAAAAGAAAATTATTTTCTAGCCATCGTAAGTACGCACGGCGAAGGTGAGCCACCTGCTGCTGCGAAGAAGTTTTACGATTACATCCACGAGAACACCTTAGAACTTAACAAGCTCAAATACGGCGTACTTGCGCTAGGCGATACATCGTATCCGTTGTTTGCTACTGCCGGTGAAGAGGTTGATAGTCGATTAAATAAACTGGGAGGAGAACGACTTGTTCCCTTGCAAAAGTGCGATGTTGATTATGAGAGTGATGCGGAAGGCTGGTTCATGCAAGTAATGCACCAGTTGACTAAGAGCTCAAACGGTAGTGTAAACGGTAACGGTTCAGTTTCGGTTACTGCGCCCGCTGTTGCTAAAAAATCAACGGGTAAGAAGATTTATACCGGCACTATTTTAACCAACATTAATCTCAATGACAGGGGCTCTAATAAAGAAACCCACCATATAGAAATCGCGGCTGATGATATAGAGTACTTGCCTGGTGACTCTTTAGGTGTGATACCAGAGAACCCATTGAGAATAGTTGAACCTATTGTCGAACTCTTAAATATAGATAGGGAAAAAACTTTCAGCTTTCGAAGTGAAGAGGTTACCGCGTTCGAGCTTTTAAGGAAAAAGCTCAATATTTTCTATTTGCCTGAAAGGGTAGTGAGCAAATATGCAGCGCTGGTAGGTCAGGATATTCCTTCAACTAAAATTGCCTTATTGGATTTATTGAAAATTTATCCCTTAAAAGACAATAGCCAGTTTGATGAATTGATTGAAATACTCGAGCCAATTGCGCCACGCTTGTATTCGATTTCATCGTCCCCTGAAGCACATAGCGGCGAAGTTCATGTGACGGTCGCACGCGACAAATTTCATGTAAACGATGAATGGAAGTGCGGCTTGTGTTCCGATTACCTGTCCCAGTTAACAGTCGATAGTAGCATTGAATTCTACATACATAAAAACAGCCAGTTCCGTTTGCCCGAGGATGATAAAGACATTATCATGATCGGCCCCGGAACAGGTATTGCCCCTTTCCGTTCGTTTCTGGCGCATCGTGATGCAACTGGTGCTACCGGTCGTAACTGGTTATTTTTTGGCGATCAGCATTTCGTCACCGATTTTCTCTACCAGACAGAATTACAAAACTGGAAAGACTCCGGAACGCTTACCAAAATCAATCTTGCCTTCTCGCGAGACCAGAAAGAGAAAATTTATGTGCAGCATAAGATGCTGCAAAATGGAGCAGAATTTTACGATTGGATAAGCAATGGCGCTTCTATTTATGTGTGTGGTGCTAAGGAACCCATGAGCGCCGACGTAGAAGATACTCTGATGCAAATAGTGGAGAAGTTTGGAAACAAAACCATCGAAGAAGCTGTTCAGTTTGTAGAGCAGTTGAAAGAAGACGGAAGGTATTTGAAGGATGTGTATTAAAAACCGGGTTTTTAAGATATTGGATAGCCCACAAATAACCTTTGACTCCCTCTCCGCGAGGAGAGGGCCGGGGTGAGGCGACAAATGATTTTTAGTAACGAGCATTTGAATGAATATCAACATTGTTGTGTCACTCACTTGTACTGCAGCATAGTTTGGATCTTTTTTAAAGAATATTCGGAAAGTGATAAAATCGAAAATTTCAGCTCAGTTATGAATCGAAATTTCTGAAAAAAAGGGGCTGAATGAAGAACAAACTGCACAAGAGTGCGACGCAACAAAAGTATTATAGTAGCAATTGGCTGGGCCAATAAAAAATAAAATATTATGGCTGAAAATAACGAGAACCTTTCGTCAACCGAAAGAATAAAGACGGCAAGTGATAACCTGAGGGGAACGTTTGTAGAAAGCCTCGCAAACGAAATTACCGGCAGCATTAATGAAGACGATATTGCGCTGGTACGTTTTCATGGAATGTACGTGCAAGACGATCGCGACCGCCGCGATGAACGTGCAGAAAAGAAGCTTGAACGTTTGTATTCATTCATGATACGCCTGCGCCTTACCGGTGGTTTGATAACTCCTCAACAATACATTGCACTTCACAATATAGCAGGAGAGAACTCTACTGGTGTACTTAAGATTACTACAAGGCAAACGATACAGTTGCATGGCGTTTTAAAATCGAAGGTAAAACCTACGCTGAAAGCGTTTAATGAAGCAGGCCTTACTACGATTGCAACGTGCGGCGATATCAATCGTAACGTATTATGCACTTCTCATCCAAAACAATCACCGCTTCATGCTGAAATATTTCAATTCGCACAGGAAATAGCCGCGAAGCTTTTGCCTAAAACAAATGCTTATTACGAGATCTGGCTCGACGGCGAAAAGCTGGTTGAAAAAGAACTTGAAAAAGATGAGTTGTATCAAAACAGGTACATGCCTCGTAAGTTCAAAATTGCAATTGCTATTCCGCCAAATAATGATGTGGATGTTTTAGCCAATGATCTTGGTTTAATTGCCATTATAGAAAATGGGCAGTTAAAAGGTTTCAACCTTGCAATAGGTGGGGGTATGTCTGCTACTCATGGTAACGCGGATCATTATGCACGTCTTGCATCAGTCATAGGTTATGTTGAGGGAAAAGAAAAAACGTTGAAAGCGGTGTACGAGGTGTTAACCACTCAAAGAGATTACGGCAACCGAAGCGACAGAAAACTAGCAAGGTTAAAATATACAGTAGACCGTTTAGGCGAAGATTGGTGGAAAGCAGAGCTCGCAAGAAGAAGTGGATTTGAATTGGAGCCGGCAAGACCTTTTAGTTTTGAATCCCGCCGTGACTATTACGGTTGGGAGCAAAACCATGAAGGTTTATGGTACTACACACTTTTTGTAGAAAATGGAAGGGTTTTAGATGATGAAAATGTTGCCTTAAAATCAGCGCTGCTTGAAATTGCAAAAACAGGCAAAGCAAACTTTGTATTTACCTGCAACCAGAATTTAATAGTATCAGACATTAAGCAGGAAGACAAAGCTATTGTTGAGGAAATATTAGAGCGGTTTAGAATTATTGAACATACAGAAAATGCATCTATAATTCGTAAAAACGCTATCGCTTGTGTCGCCCTAAATACTTGCCCGCTCGCTCTTGCTGAAGGTCAACGATACATGCCCGTCTTACTTTCTAAAATTGAACCCCTGCTAATAAAGCATAATCTGATAATGGATGAAATAGTCATGAGAATGACTGGTTGTCCTAACGGTTGTGCACGACCTTTTGCTGCTGAGATTGGTTTTGTTGGCACAAGTCTCGGTAAATACAATTTGCACTTAGGGGGAGATAGGATTGGTGAACGCCTAAATAAATTATATAAGGAAAGCTTGAACGAAGATGAAATTCTCTCAGAATTAGATTTCTTGTTTGAGACTTATGAAAATGAAAAAACTGGTGATGAAACCTTTGGCGATTTTGCGCATAAAAGGTGGATGAATAGCGCTTCCTTAACCCGAACTGCAAGTAGCTTTAGTGAAGTAAATCTACCCCAGCCATAAAGGGAGAAGAGAGCGAACTTAAATTAAACGACTAATTTCTACTGCTGTACAAGTTTCCTTCTTCCAAATTGGAAGAAAAGCACTCGAATGAAAGTAAATGAACCTCCCTCCGGCGGCAGCGAACTCTCTCTAGGGAATAGGGTAACAAACAATCTTTTTCCGGTTTTTCTAAAACTGGAGCAGATGCGTCTTTTAATAGTGGGAGGTGGGAATATTGGGTTAGAAAAACTTACCACCGTTTTACAAAACTCTCCCTCGACTAAAATAAATTTAGTAAGTATTAAGATCGCGGAGGACATTAAGCAGCTTGCTATACGACATTCGAATATTCAGTTGCAGGAAAAAGCATTTGAAGAAAATGATCTTTTTTCTGCAGATATCGTAATAACAGCCTTAAGCGATCATAGGGCAAGTGAAGAGATTTGTTCACTTGCTAAAAAACATGGAAAGCTCATCAACGCTGCCGATAAACCTGACTTGTGTGATTTTTACTTAGGTAGTGTCGTTAAAAAAGGCAGCTTGAAAATCGCCATCTCCACAAACGGCAAATCTCCAACTATAGCAAAACGCCTAAAGGAAGTTATCAGTAATATGCTTCCCGATGAAATGGAAAACGTGCTTGAAAACATGCAAAGCTTGCGAAATGGTTTGCAGGGAGATTTTAACGAAAAAGTAAAAAAACTCAATGATTTAACCAAAGTGTTGGTGACCAAGCAGGTTGAACCCGATACGATTAAAAAGAAAGACGACAAGCAGTGGCAAAGGGTTGTGAAGTGGTGCTTGTTTGCTTTTTTATTTATGATTGTTGGTCATGGCGTGCTTTCATATGTTCCCTATGATAAGATTATTGACAGCGTAAAAACCTTACCCGATCATATCGACACGCGATCTTTTTTGATAATGCTCCTGACTGGTTTTCTTGCTCAAATGACGGACGGTTCTTTGGGTATGGGTTACGGTACTATTTCTACAACCTTTTTGTTGGCTAATGGTGTGCCTCCTGCCATCGTTAGTAGCCGCGTTCATTCGGCAAGAGTTTTCTCCAGTGGTGTTTCAGGATACAGTCATCACCGATTTGGTAACATCAACAAAAAGCTTTTTCGCGCTTTGGTCATCCCTGGTGTTATCGGTGCAATCATTGGCGCTTCCCTTGCTTTTTTAGGTCAGCAATATTCCTCTTTTGTTCGCATTCCACTTTCGATTTATACACTCTACCTTGGGTATTACATTGTAAGGAAAGCATTCGGTAAAAGAAATTTCAGTGACAAAGTAAAAAGGGCTGGCTGGCTTGCTTCTGCCGGTGGTTTTATGGATGCTTTTGCAGGCGGAGGCTGGGGTACATTGGTAACAAGTACGCTCATTGCAAAAAGAAGAAGCGCACGTTATGTAATCGGCTCTGTTTGTTTAGCTGAATTTTTTGTTGTGCTAGCAAGTTCAATAACCTTTTTTATTCTTCTAAAAAGCATTCCTCTCGTGGATGTCTTAGGTTTAATCTTTGGCGGATTGATTGCTGCTCCAATTGCTGCGCGACTTGTAGGAAAACTTCCTCTAAAAACTATGTTTATAATTGTAGGTTCCTTTGTTATTTTAACAAGCCTAAATACTCTTTACAAATCATCTGTTCAAGTTTTTCAGGATGGTGCCGATACTGCTCATAAACAATAAGTATAAAAATACCTGCGGCATCCATTCTTTCTTTGCTCTACCTCTCTTTCATTTAAAAAACATTTTTTTTAAATGTTAAATTACGTTTACATTTATGCCGATTATAAACGGTTGTTTGTCGATTTTACCATTTGTTGATTTGTAAGTAGATGAAATAGTGATTGTTCTACAAGAATTAAATCTTTTTACAACTAATCAAGGAACTGAGAAAAGTATCTCTCACTCTTTTTTTTAAAATTAATAGACTCCCGTTTATTCCCCAATATCCTTTAGAACATAGTAGTGTTTCTCATTACAAGTGTTGCCAACAATAATCCATTTACTAAAACGATTCTTCAAATGATTAAAATTTACATTGAAACCTCCATTCGTCCTCCTTGTAACTTTTCATCTTTTTCAAAGGTTACCTATAACTCAAAACCCTTCTTACATTCTATTTTTTAAAAATTAGACCTTCACTATGAAAATTTGCTTGCTTAGTCGAAAAGGTGCTCAAAAGCTTTATGCCGGCTTTAGCCCTCATCCCCGAAAGTTGAAATTTCTTCTTTTGATTACCCTTAGTTTTCTCTCTTTCAATCTTTTTGCTCAGCAAAGGATTACTGGTAGAGTTACAGACAGAGACTCTTCTTTAGAAGGGGTTACCATTATGGTAAAAGGTGGAACGGCAGCTACTCAAACCGATTCCAAGGGAAATTTTACAATTACAGCTCCTTCCAATGCTACCCTGGTAGTTAGTAACGTAGGTTACGCAAACCAGGAAGTTAAAGTTGGAGGACGTTCTTCAATTAATATTCAAATGCTTGCCGCAGCTGGGCAACTGACAGATGTCGTAGTGGTCGGTTATGGTACTCAGAAAAAAGTTACCGTTACAGGTTCGGTGGCGACTGTTAAAGGGACCGAGTTAGAAAAATCGCCTACAGTTAACCTATCCAACTCGCTAGCGGGAAGATTACCAGGTGTAACTGCAATAAATTCGGGTGGCGAGCCAGGTTTTGATGGTTCAACGATCCGTATTCGGGGTACAAACACAACGGGAAATAGCTCGGCGCTAATTGTTATTGACGGTGTTCCTGATCGTGCGGGTGGATTGGATAGGATCAACCCGGCCGATATAGAAAGCATGTCTATTTTGAAGGATGCCTCTGCTGCTATTTACGGTTCTCGTGCCGCAAATGGTGTTATTCTAATTACTACTAAACAAGGAAAGAGTGGTAAGCCTGTAATTACTTATGATTTTAATAAAGGTTTTGCCCAACCAACTCGAATTCCTGCTTTGGCTGATGCGGTTCAATACACCGAGTTATTGAATGAGCAAACGCTGTTTAGCAGTATTCCTGTTAGCCAATGGGGTGCAGCCTGGGATGCCTTCAAAAAAACCGGTACTTATAAACGTACTGACAACAACGTTACAGTTAATGCTCCCTTTCAGCCGGCTGATATACAAAAATACGCAGACGGATCAGACCCTTGGGGCCATCCAAATACAGATTGGTTCAAAACAACTATGAAAACGTGGTCACCTCAGGATCGCCATGGTCTTCAAATTAGTGGTGGGTCAGAAAACATCCGTTTTCTTGCTTCTGCTGGTTACGAAAATCAGGACGCTTATTATAAGAATTCTGCCACAGGGTATAAGCAGTATGACATGCGGATAAACCTGGATGCAAAAGTGAACAAGTACATTAATGCAAATATTGGACTTACCGCCAGAGAAGAGTATCGCTTTTTTCCAACAGAAAGTGCCGGTACTGTGTTCAGAATGCTAATGCGTGGAAAGCCAACTGAGCCGGAAGTTTGGCCCAATGGTTTGCCGGGACCTGATATCGAAAACGGACAAAACCCTATTGTAATTACCACAAGTGCCACAGGGTACGACAGGGATAAAAGAGATTATTTTCAAACAAATGGAAAAATTGATTTTTCTAATCCTTGGATAGAAGGATTGAAAGTTTCTTTAAGCGGAGCTGTTGATAAATTCAGCAGGGGCACAAGAAGATTTCAAACCCCATGGTATTTGTATAACTGGGATAAGAGAAGTTATGAGGCCGATGGTAAAACTCCATTGCTTCAAAAGAGTGTACGTTCGACCTTTGCTGACCCTCGTTTAACTCAGGGTAATGAGAACGCACTAAATATAAACCTGACAGCCTTACTTACATATGATCACACATTCGGCGATCATACTGTTGGTTTCTTAGCCGGTACTACTAAAGAAACCAGGAATGCAGATAACTTCAACGCCTTCAGAAGATATTTTATTTCTCCTGCTGTAGACCAACTTTTTGCTGGTGGTGCTGCTGAGCAAAATGTCGGAGGTTCAGCATCTAACCAGGCTCGTCTAAGTTATTTTGGTCGGGTTGCGTACAACTACAGAGAGAAGTATTTGGCTGAGTTCTTATGGAGAAATGATGGATCATACATTTTTCCTGAGGACAAGCGCTTCGGATTTTTCCCAGGTGTATTGGTTGGATGGAACATTTCAAAAGAGAACTTTTTCAAGGTACCTTTTGTTAATAATTTAAAAATCCGTGCGTCTTATGGTCAGTTAGGGAATGATAGGATTGCTGAATACCAGTATCTACCGACGTATGCTTTTGGAACTCAGGTCATCAACTCTGCTGTTCAAACTACACTTAGAGAGCGTGTTGTACCTAATCCAGATATCACATGGGAGGTTGCAAATAATTCAGACATTGGTTTAGAAGGATCCTTATTCAATAACAAGGTTTTCTTCGAATTGGATTACTTCTATAACAAACGTTCAAAAATTCTTATCCCACGTGGCGGTTCAACTCCTTCGTCTTCTGGAATTAGATCTTTGCTTCCACCAGTGAACTTAGGTAAACTCGATAACAAAGGATATGAATTTAGAGTTGGTTATAACGGCAAAGCGGGCGACCTTACCTTTAGCGTTAGCGTAAATGGTGGTTATGCTAAGAACAAGATTATTTTTTGGGATGAGGCCCCTGGTCTTCAGCCTTATCAGACTTCGACCGGACGTTCATATGGTACAAACGGAGCTAATTTCTTAGCTTATGTATATGATGGTGTTTTCAGGGATGAAAAAGAAATTGCTGCAAATACAATAAACTATAGTGCGGCAACAGGTACACTTCGTCCAGGTGACATGAAGTTTAAAGATGTAGGCGGTCCTGGTGCAGATGGCGCACCCGACGGAAAAATTGATAGCTGGGATAGAGTAAGATTAGACAAAAACAGGGACCCAACTTTTACCGGTGGTATGAGTTTAAATATGCAGTATCACAACTTTGATCTGTCCCTTCTTATGCAAGGTGCAACTGGTGGATTGCTTTTATTTAATGTGCATGAAACAGGTGATTTTGGAAACTATTTGAAGTATAGTTATGAGCACCGCTGGTCAGTTGATAATCCTAGCAGTGTAGATCCACGTCTCGCGAACAGGGGTAATACTTATTACACTAACGACGGACAAAACTTTGGAAATAATACTTATTTTTTAAGACCTAGTAATTACCTGCGTCTTAAGAACATAGAGATCGGTTATAATCTTGGTGGTTTGGGCAAGAAGATTGGTATCAGCAGATTTAAGGTGTATGTAAATGCTTTGAACCTTTATACATGGGATAAGATGAAAATCTGGGATCCTGAGTCGACTGCATCAAATGGTCAGTACTATCCACAATCAAGAATCATCAATACGGGTGTAAGAGTAACGTTTTAAAAATAAAATTATGAAGAAGACAATGCAGAAAACATTCATTCTGGTGCTTGCCTTAAGCAGCATGTTGACTGCCTGTAAAAAAGACTTTTTAAATACAAAGCCTTTAGACCAGGTGCCTGGTAGCGATACCTGGAAAGATGCAACGCTCTCAGAAGCATTTGTAAACAACCTATATGCAGGCTTAGGTCAAGGCGGGTTTGAAGAACAAATGATGGCGTCAGTTTCTGACGAGGCCATTTTTACACACGCAGGCAGAAGTATTAACGTTATCAACGAAGGAACTTTGAACCCTTCTAACCTTGGCTGGCAGAGTGGAAACTTTGAGTATGAGAACATGTATAACCGCATCCGTTCTACAAACATAGCTTTGGAGAATCTAGGTACAGCAACATTTGATGACAAGAGTTTGAAAGACAGATTGCTGGGAGAGACCAAGTTTTTAAGAGCCTATTACTACCAGCAACTACTAAGATTCTATGGTGGCATTCCCTTAATTACGAAAAGTTATGGGTTGGACCAAGATTATTCGATAGCGAGGAATACTTATGAAGAGTGTGTGAATTTTATTGTTAAAGATCTTGACTCTTCCGCACTATTATTAAAAGGTAAAGCTAAGGTTAGGGGAAAGGCTTCTGATTTGGCTGCCCTTGCTCTGAAATCACGTGTCCTAATATATGCTGCTAGTGACCTGCACGACATGCCTACAGCTAAGGCAAAATCCCCTGTATTGGCTGCGTATGCAAAACCTGAGCTAATAGGATACGTAACTGGAAGCAGAACTGCTCGCTGGCAAGCAGCTAAAGACGCAGCAAAAGCTGTGTTAGATGCAGCAGGGTCAGGATATAAAACAGATTTAACCGCTCCAGTTAGTTTTGAAGAGGCTAGGAAAAATTACATTTCGATAGCCATGGGCGGAGGAAGTAAAAGCCCTGAAGCTGATCCGGCCGCTGCTAAAGAATTATTGTTTGAAAGGACTTTTAGCACAAACTTAAACGAAGGCGCAGGCCAGGTAGGTTTATACAACGGCCCAAATGGTTATCATAACTGGTCAGGTAATTCTCCAATACAGGAGCTGGTGGATGACTATGAGATGATGGATGGAACAAAATTCGATTGGAATAAGCCTGAGCATAAAGCAAACCCATATGATAACAGGGAAGCTCGTTTCTATGCTACTATTTTGTATGATGGCGCTCCTTGGAAACCACGTGATAAAATTTCAGGTAACGTTGATCCTGCTAACCAAATACAAACCGGTACTTACAAAATTGGTAGCACAGTACTACCAGGGCTGGATACACGTCAAAGTTCAATAGAAAACTGGAATGGTAGCTGGACAGGTTATTATTTCAGGAAATTTACTGATCCTGATCCTAACATTATCGAAAATACACAGCGCCAGTACATTCCGTGGGGATTTTTAAAGTACACAGAAATGATGTTCAACTACGCTGAAGCTTGTATTGAGTTAGGATTAGATGCTGAGGCGAGGACTTGGATTAATAAGATACGGTTCAGAGCAGGCCTGCCCGCGGCTACAGAATCTGGTGATGCATTAAGACAGCGTTTGCGCAGTGAAAAGAGAATAGAAATGGCATATGAAGAACAACGATACCATGATGCCCGACGTTGGATGATTGCAAAAGAAACACTTGGTAGAACAACAACCTATATTGATGTTCAAGGGGTACTTAAGCCGGGAGCTACTGCTCCTTCGCCTTACAGAAAAGATCCAACGAAGTTTGACTATACTTACACTCCGGTGAAGACTACGAGTCTTGAAAACAGGAAGTGGGATGATAAAATGTATTACAGACCTTTTAGTTTGGACGAAGTAAAAAGGAATGCTGATCCAACTTCAAAAGCAACTAAGTTGGACCAAAATCCCGGATACTAAATAAAATAGATATTTAATTTAAGCGAAAATCTATGGCCCGACAGGGACGTAGATTTTCGCTTTTTAGTACTTTCCAAATTCTAAGAAATTTTAATTTTACTTCCCTAAAGATTTAAAGTATTAGCTAAAGAGTACAAGGGATGCATTAAAACGAAGTCCTGAACTTCGTATTATTGTTTATAAAAAATCATTTAAATCGTTAACTCCTTTTGAAGAATAAAACATTGAATTATATTTCGTTGGTAATCGGGTTAGCCTTATTACTAAGTTGCAGCAACTCAAATTCGAATGACGAGTCAAACAGTAGCTCCAGTTCACTATTTACTCTACTACCATCCACTCACACTCATGTGGAATTCAACAATGCTTTGGAGGAAGGATTGAACACAAACGTTTTAATCTATGAATACTTTTATAATGGCGGCGGGGTAAGCGTAGGTGATGTAAATGGCGACGGCTTGGAGGATTTATACTTTTCCGGAAACATGGTAGATAACAAGTTATACCTGAATAAAGGAAAAATGCAGTTCGAAGATGTTACCAATTCTGCAGGAGTAGCTGGAAGACCAGGACCTTGGAAAACCGGAGTTACCATGACTGATATCAATGGTGACGGGAAAAAGGACATCTACATATCTTATTCCGGCAAACTAAGAGGGGAAAAAAGAGTAAAGCAATTATTTATAAACGACGGTGCAGACAGCAACGGAATTCCCCACTTTAGCGAACAAGCGAAAAAGTATGGTTTAGATGACTCTTCTTATACAACACAATCCGTGTTCTTTGACTACGATAAGGATGGAGATCTTGACGTGCTGCTGTTAAACCATAGCATTGTTAGACGCACTATATTAGATGAGGCTACTATTAAGGAGCTCCTCAAAGAAAATGATCATTTGAGCGGGTTAAAGCTTTTACGAAATGATGATAATCACTTTAGCGAAGTAACTCAGTCAGTCGGTATTAAAAGCACTGTGCTATCGCATGGATTAGGAGCTGGCGTAGCAGATTTGAACGGAGATGGGCTGCAAGACATTTATATTTCTAACGATTATCTTGAACCTGACTTTTTCTATATGAATAATGGGAATGGCACTTTTACTGATCGGCTTCAAAACAGTGTTGGCCACACTTCTTTCTTCTCAATGGGTAACGACATTTCTGATATTAATAACGATGGACTAAATGACCTTGTAAGCCTCGATATGCTGCCGGAAGATAATCACAGGCAAAAGTTGTTATTTGCTCCCGACAACTATGAAAAAGTAGATGTCAATATTCGCTCTGGGTTTTATTACCAGTACATGAGCAACATGCTCCACTTAAATAATGGCAATGGAACATTCAGTGAAATAGGGCAACTGGCTGGTATCTCAAACACCGACTGGAGTTGGGCGCCCCTTCTTGCCGACTACGACAACGATGGATGGAAAGATCTGTTTGTATCTAACGGAGTTTTAAGAGATTTTACAAACCAGGATTTTTTGAAGTTTATGGGCGAAAACTTCAAGGACCGGCAATTGACAAGAAGCGATCTACTTGACGCTGTAGGTAAGATGCCTTCAACGAATGTTTCTAATTATTTTTTTAAAAATAATGGAGACCTAACTTTTAGCAATGTTAGCAAGGCGTGGAGTGCGGATTCCACATCCGACAGTAACGGAGCCGCTTATGCAGATTTGGATAATGATGGAGATCTTGACCTGGTTGTCAATAACATCAATCAGCCTGCTTTCATTTATCAGAACGAAGCCAATACCCAGCTAAAGAACAATTTTCTGAAGATCAATCTAAAGGGCTTTGGCCAAAATACTGAAGGGCTAGGAGCAAAGGTTTCAATCTTTTTCAAAGATAAAATGCAATACCTCGAACAGATGCCAACCCGTGGCTTTCAATCGGGTGTTTCGTCAATTCTTCATTTTGGTTTAGGAAAAGATAACTTAGTAGACTCGGTAAAGGTAATATGGCTAAGTGGCAAACAGCAAATGATTAAGGCTGTGCAAGCAAATCAAATGATGACTCTGAAGGAAGCTGATGCGATGTTTATAAAAAGCCGACAACAGAAAGCCCTTCCTTTATTTACAGAAGTATCCTCGCCTATTAAATTCACAACTGCGTCTAATACAATCAATGATTTTAAAAGACAGCCCCTTCTTGTTAATCCACTTTCTTTTTCAGGTCCTTGCTTAGTAAAAGGAGATGTAAATGGTGATGGGCTCGAGGATGTTTACGTGGGCGGAGGAAGTGGAAAGGCAGGTGCAATTTTTCTGCAGCAAAAAAATGGAGGCTTTTTAGAGCAAAAGCAGGCTGCACTCGAAGCAGACAAAGCATGTGAAGACGCTGACGCATTATTCTTTGACGCCAACAAAGATGGTTTTAATGATTTGTACATAGCCAGCGGTGGCTATCATAGTTATCTACCCGAAGATGTAATGTTACAAGATCGGCTATACCTTAATGATGGTAAAGGAAATTTTACAAAAAGTGAAAGTGTAGTACCCGCAATTCGAACAAGTAAAAGTTGTGTACGTGCGAACGATATAAACGGAGACGGCTTTCTTGATCTTTTTATTGGCGGAAGAGTTATTCCAGGGCGCTATCCCGAGACGCCTCAGAGTTACTTACTAATCAACGATGGTAAGGGCCACTTCACTGATCAAACCACTACTATATCATCTGCGTTGCAAAAGATTGGAATGGTAACGGATGGCGCATGGGTAGATTTAAATGGCGATCAAAAAAACGAGCTTGTAATTGTAGGGGAGTGGATGCCGGTAACAGTATTTGAAAATATTAATGGCAAGTTGGAAAACAGAACTGATAATTATTTTGAAAGAAAGTATAGCGGCTGGTGGAATAAAATAACAACCGGGGATTTTAATGCTGATGGAAAAACTGATCTTATCATTGGCAACCAGGGATTGAACACACAATGCAAGGCTTCAGACAAAGAGCCGGCTGAAATGTTTTATAAAGACTTTGATGACAACGGATCAATCGATCCAATCCTTTGTTTTTATATCCAGGGTAAAAGTTATCCTTATGTGACCCGAGATGAATTGCTTGACCAGATGAGCATTATGCGAACACGTTTTACTGATTATAAAAGCTATGCAGATGCAACACTGAAAGATATTTTTACTGAACAAGAATTAACGGGTGCAGGAAGGTTGCAGGCGAACTACTTGCAAACAGCTTATTTTGAAAGTGGTCCCGACAAGAAGTTTCATGAAAAGAAGTTACCCTTACAAGCACAATTTTCTCCCGTCTTTACGATTACTCCTTTAGATTACGACAAAGATGGAAAAGAAGACCTATTGTTGTGCGGAAATATCAATCATGCACGCCTGAGATTTGGTAAATACGATGCCAATTACGGAACATTGTTGAAGGGTAACGGCAAGGGTGACTTTACATATGTAACGCAGGCAAGTTCCGGCTTCAATATTTGGGGCGATGTAAGAAGCGTAATCAACATAAATAAAACTTTGCTTTTTGGAATAAATCAACAGGGCATTAAGGCTTATAAAGCGAAGTAGAACTGCGAACTTACTTTAGATGTTTTTATGTCAAAAACGTCTAAACCAAATAAAACATATCAGCATGCGCACAGAAAACAAATGGCAGATTAGAAGTGTGTTGGTAGTTTTTTCATTAGCTTTCCTATTCCAACATTCAATTTCTCAGAAGAATGCGACGTTGCCTTCCTGGGCCTTTGGCCCTTTTGTTCGGCCTCAAAACGTAAATCCTGTTTTGTCTCCTAAGCCTGCAAGCAGATTTTTGGATCCGATGAGTAACACACAAGTTGCTTGGGAATCGAACGATGTCTTTAACCCTGCAGCAACAATTAGAAACAACAAGATTTGTATTCTTTATCGTGCAGAAGACAAATCAGGAGTAGCTATTGGCACCAGAACTTCCCGACTGGGTTTAGCTGAAAGTGTAGACGGTATTACGATGAAGAGGCGTCAAACTCCGGTACTATTTCCAGGGAACGATAATCAAAAAGAATTTGAATGGCCCGGTGGCTGCGAAGATCCTCGTGTTGCCATGACATCCAACGGTACTTATATAATGTTTTACACGCAGTGGAATAAAAAAGTTCCAAGGATTGGTGTGGCTACCTCAAAAGATCTGGTTACATGGACAAAGCATGGTCCCGCATTTAGAAAGGCTTACAATGGTCAGTTTTTCAATATGGCGACTAAGTCAGCATCCATTATAACAAAGCTTGTGAATGGGAAACAGGTAGTAGCGAAAATCAATGGGAAGTATTGGATGTATTGGGGCGAGCATTTTGTAAATACTGCAACTTCAAACGACCTCATTAACTGGCAACCTATGCTCGATGAGAAAGGTGAATTGAAACAATGTATAGCGACGCGGCCCGGCTATTTCGATAGTGACTTAACAGAGTGTGGGCCACCAGCAATCATGACAGATAAAGGCATCTTACTTATATACAATGGAAAGAATAAAGCAGGAGAGGGAAGTGATAAAAATTACACTGCTAATACTTATGCTGCAGGCCAGGTCTTGTTTGATTTAAAAGATCCGACAAAGCCAATTGCAAGACTAGACAAACCGTTTTTCGTACCTGAAGAGTCTTTTGAAAAAAGTGGCCAATACCCTGCAGGAACGGTTTTCACAGAAGGATTGGTTTACTTTAAAAAGAAATGGTTCTTGTATTATGGCTGTGCGGACTCACGGGTAGCAGTAGCTATATATGACGAGGGAAAGTCCAACTCTAAAACGGTGAAGGCAACGAGCAAAGCAAGTAGATTTCCAGTAAAATGAAAGCGTGAGTATTCAAATAAAACATCAAGTCTTTTAGTGCAGTGTGCAAACTTTTTGTACTTTGATCAAATTATTTAACGATTAGCTAAAACACATAAATTATGAAAAAAAGTTTCTTTTGCTTGTTACTGATAACACTTGTATCGGGCTCAATTAAGGCCCAGCTTGCTAATAGTAAATGGAAGGGCGTTTTGGAATTAGGCAGCCCCGTAAATGTTTCCTTTGAATTCGGCAAAGACACCTTGGCTGTAATGAACCTTGATCAAAGTTCTGTTCTTGAAACAATGATTTATAAGGTGACCAATTCAACATTTACGCTTGTAAAAGTTTCCGGACAAAGTGATTGTGAAACTTCAACCATTGGCAAGTATAAGTACGAGATAAAAGAGAATACTTTAATCTTAACAACGATAGAAGATGTTTGCGAGGATCGTGGGCCTGTTCTCAATAATCTAAAATTGGTCAAAAATACTTGATAGCTTAAAGCTTGTCTAATCGTTTCACGGCATTGAGACTGCAGAATTAAAAGCAGCAATGCGTGGAGTTTTGGAGCTTGACTGCGGCAATCAATAAAAAGTAAATGTCTTTGATATACGAGATTTATTTTTTTGTTTGATAAACACAAGATTTTTAAACAGATATAGCTATTTTACCTCCTCAAATTTTATTAACCAATAACATCTTTATTCCCCTCATTTTAAAATCTAACAGCTTACATTATGGCTAACGAAAACATTAACAGAAGCGCCTTGTTTAACGGTAGTTGCTTTGCCCTTATTACCACGGCCTTTACTTTCTCAATCCGGGCGGGCGTTCTGCCCCAGTTAGGCGAGGCCTTTGGCCTTTCAGCCGAACAACTTGGTTTCATCAACTCTATGTGGTTTCTGGGATTTCCTATTTCTATGATTATCGGTGGCCTTGTGTATCACACTTTCGGTCCAAAAAATATTATGTTGGTAGCTTTTGTTTGCCACACCATCGGAATTTTGTTGACGATTTATGCGGGTGGTTATACAACATTGCTTATTTCCACACTGTTTATTGGCATTGGTAACGGTTGTACTGAAGCTGCTTGTAACCCTATGATAGCCGATATGTATTCCGGTATTACGATGCAGAAAATGTTAGCGCGCTTTCATATGTGGTTCCCAGGTGGAATACTCGTTGGCTCCCTCATCTCTTACTTTATGACCAAGATGGATATGAGTTGGGAAGCCCAGATGTGGGTTACCATGGTTCCAACAGTAATCTATGCTGTTTTATTTTTCGGAAAAACATTTCCCAAGCCTCAGTTGGAAGAAGCCAACTCGCTCTCTCAAAACTTTAAAGCAATGCTTAGCCCGGTTTATATTTTTCTTTTCTTCTGCATGGCGCTTACCGCTATTTCAGAATTTGGTCCGGGCCAGTGGGTAAGTGTTGTTTTAAGTAGCAGCGGAGCAGAACCTATGATCATACTAGCCCTTACTTCTGGTCTAATGGCCGTGGGAAGATTTTTTGCAGGACCTGTTGTTGCGAAATTTGGTCAAACAGGTGTACTGTTGATGGGAGCTATTTTCGCTACTATTGGTATTTATTTGTTTAGTTCAGTAACCGGACCGGTGGCCTATCTGGCAGCGGTGGTTTTCGCAATGGGCGTGTGTTATTTCTGGCCTGTGATGATTGGCTCAGTAGCACAAAGAGTTCCAAGAAGCAGTGCCCTCGGTATGTCTATTGTTGGTGGGGTGGGAATGTTTTCTACCGCTATTTTCCAGCCGATTATTGGTGGTTGGATTGATAGCGCTCGCACAGAAAACACAGCGAGAGGACTTACAGGCAATGCACTGGAACTAGCGACGGGTCAACATGCGCTACGAAACATGATGACCTTTCCTGCTATATTAATTGTACTGTTTATTATATTCTTCATTTGGCAAAAAAATTCAAAAACCAGCCCAAGTGAATTAGAGATGACAATGAGCACCGGCCATTAGGTATTCCATTTGTAGAGAAATTTTTAAAAAGGATACCATCGCGTATCCTTTTTGAATTTGTACCATTTTGCCTTAAAAAAGGTCAAAACTAATTCATTGCAAAACGATCCATGTTAGAAGAATTACCGGGTACAACAACGGCTTGATTTTTTTAGCAAACCTCCCGAAGTCTTAGATGATCTGAAAACACCAAAGGTTTCAGGCCAAACTATGTGTACTATAAGGACAAGGTTTCATCAGCATAAAAATTGCAAGTCTTATCTTTATAAAAAAAGCTGTGAATTTGTTTTAAGCTTTGAAATGCTTTGAACCATTTACAGCCGTTATTACTAACTACTTCAATTTGAATTCCTCACAACAAACATCAACTCTTTAATGGAAACAACCTCATACCAAAATATTCTTTCAATAGACATTGGCGGCTCGCATGTGAAAGCAACGATTTTAAACAGAGACGGCGTGCTTACAATGGAGTACCAAAGAGTGGAAACGCCTAAGCCAACAACTCCCGAAAAACTGTTGGAGACAATACAAGGACTAACAAAAAATTTTCCTGTGTTTGACTGTATTTCTGTTGGGTTTCCCGGTTACGTAAAAAACGGGGTAGTAATTACTGCACCTAATCTTGATACTTCACTCTGGCATAATGTGGACTTAAAGAAATTGTTGTCCGATACTTTGGGTAAACCTGCAAAAGTGGTAAACGATGCAGACATGCAGGGTCTTGGGGTAGTTAACGGAAAGGGTTTCGAAATTGTAGTAACACTGGGTACCGGCTTCGGAACAGCGTTGCTAATGGATGGTAATCTTTTGCCTCACCTCGAGATTGCACACCATCCGATTACCAAAAGCAAAGACTACGACCAATACATTGGCGAAAAAGTGATGTTGGAAATTGGTGATAAAAAATGGAACAAACGAATAAAAAGAGTACTTGAGATTCTGCAAACGGTTTTTAATTACGACCATCTATATATTGGCGGAGGAAACGCAAAAAAAATAAACTTCGATCTTGATTCTAATATCACCATCATCTCAAACAAAGATGGAATAAAAGGCGGTGCAAGGCTTTGGAGAACAGAGGAGCGTCCGCAGGTTAAAGCTAATTACACATCTATCCAGTAGCTATAAAAAAACATTATGTCTGAAACAACTCAGTCCACAGAACAGTTAGGAATAAATACAGTGAGAGTTTTGGCAGCTGATGCTGTACAAAAAGCTAACTCTGGTCATCCGGGTATGCCAATGGGTGCAGCTCCGATGGCCCATGTGCTCTGGGCACATAGTATGAATTATAATCCTAAAAGTCCGAGATGGCCAAACCGCGACAGATTTATCTTGTCAGCAGGCCATGGAAGTTTGTTGCAATACAACTTTTTATACCTGACGGGATACGCGCTGACGTTAGAGGATATCAAAAATTTCAGGCAACTGCACAGCAAGACACCGGGCCATCCTGAATTTGGAATAACAGATGGGATTGAGATTACAACTGGTCCACTCGGTCAGGGTTTTGCTGAAGGAGTTGGTTTTGCGATTGCTCAAAAACATCTTGCAGCTCGTTTTAACCGACCCGGCTTTGAGATTTTTAATTACCACATTTATGCTATCTGTAGCGATGGTGATTTGATGGAAGGTGTAACAGCCGAAGCGGCGTCTTTAGCCGGCCATCTCGAGCTGGGTAACATGATTTACCTGCACGACGACAACCATATTTCAATCGAGGGAAATACGGAGATCACTTTTAACGAAGACATACAAAAACGTTTTGAGGCTTATGGCTGGCACGTGCAAGTAGTAAGTGACGGTAATGATATAGAGGCAATAAAAAATGCCGTACACAATGCAAAGCACGAAACGAAACGTCCGTCACTAATAAAGGTGAGAACAGAAATAGCATACGGCAGCCCCAACAAAGTGAACACAGCCGGCGCACACGGATCACCACTAGGCGCCGATGAAGTGAAGGCTGTTAAAAAGTTTCTTGGCTTTGATCCTGAGAAGTCGTTTGATGTACCGGAGGAAGTTTTAAGTTACTACAACAAGGTTGGTCAACGAGGCGCGCCGATAGAAGATGAATGGAATAAATTATATGCTTCTTACAAAGAAGCGTTCCCGGAGCTGGCGGCAGAATATGAACTTATGCGCAGTGGTAAACTGCCTGACGGTTGGACAGATAAACTGCCTGTTTTTAAAGCAGGAGAGAAAATAGCTACTCGTAAAGCATCAGGTAAAACTTTAAATGCAATTGCATCAAGCCTTCCTAGTTTGATTGGGGGTTCTGCGGATCTTTCGCCTTCTACCGATACCTTTTTAAATGATTTTGAATCCTTTACACCTCAAACTCCTGAAGGTCGCAATTTCCATTTTGGTATTAGAGAGCATGCGATGGGCGCCGCTTTAAACGGCATTGCGTTATCAGAAGGCATGATACCTTACGGAGCCACCTTCCTGATTTTTTCTGAGTATATGAGGCCGCCTATTCGCCTCGCTTCTATCATGAAGGTTCGTTCCATATTTGTTTTTACGCATGATAGTATTGGTCTTGGCGAAGATGGTACAACCCATCAACCGGTTGAGCAATTAATTTCACTTCGATCTATTCCGAACCTACATGTTATCAGACCCGCCGATGCAAACGAAACCGCGCAGGCATGGAAGTGGGCCATCCAACACAACGAAGGACCCGTAGCACTGATCTTGTCAAGACAAAATCTGCCGGTACTTGACCAGGAAAAATATACTCCTGCAACTGAGCTGGAGAAAGGTGCTTATATATTGTCGGAAGCCCAGGGCGAGCCGCAACTAATTTTGATAGCTACAGGTTCAGAAGTTTCTCTCATTATGGACGCTCAGGTGAAATTGCAGGAGGAAGGAATAGCTGCAAGGGTAGTTAGCATGCCATCATGGGAATTATTTGAAAAACAAGATTCTTCTTACAGAGAAAAAGTATTTCCAAAAAACCTGAGAAAGCGTTTGGCAGTTGAAGCGGGTTCAACTTTGGGCTGGCACAAATATGTGACAGATGAAGGTGACGTTATTGGAATGAACACATTTGGGGAGTCAGCACCGGCAGAAGCGTTGTTTGAACTATTTGGCTTTACAGTAGAAAATGTCGTAAAAAGAGCCAAAGCGCTCCTTTCGAAATAGGGTTGTTTATAACTTGAATTTTTACTTTTACAAATGGAATGGAGGCTTGCATTAGGGTTGTTGCGGTGAAACCAATAAGTACAAGTGAGTGACACAACAAAAGATGCGCAAGGAATTACCGATGGCTACGCAAAAAATAGAAACGAAATTTTGAGTTTGAATTAGGTCGTTATGAAAATAGGAATAGCAGCAGATCATGGGGGATTTCAGCTAAAACAATTTCTTGCCCCGATAATATCCAAACTAGGGTGTGAAGTAGTGGACTTTGGTGCTACAGAACAAAATGACCAGGACGATTATCCTGATTTTGTAATCCCGTTAGCGAAAGCCGTTGCAAGCAAAGAAGTTGATCGCGGCATTGCTGTTTGTGGTAGCGGAGTAGGCGCATCTATCGCCGCAAATAAAGTAACAGGTGTACGTGCCGCCCTGGTTCATGATCATTTTTCTGCACACCAGGGCGTTGAGGACGACGACATGAATTTGCTTTGCCTCGGCGGAAGAGTTGTAGGCAACAACGTAGCCCAGGAAATTATACAAACGTTTTTAGAGGCAAAATTTACCGAAGCAGAAAGACACGTTAGACGATTACAGAAAGTAAAACGACTGGAGGAATAGGGGGTAGCTACAAACTGCAAGCTACAAGTTGCCCCCGGGTTTTAGAAACAATTATTTACGGCGCATAGCATAAAGCTTATAGCTTGCCGCTAAAAAGAAAAAAATTATCAAAATGGAAACAAATAGAGTTAAAAGGATTCATGATTTTGACCAGAGTATCTGGCTGGACTTTATAGACAGAAAGATCATGAACACAGGCGAACTGGATAAGCTGATTAATGAAGACGGCGTGAGAGGAATTACTTCAAACCCCGCCATATTTGAAAAGGCAATTAGTAGTAGTTCGGATTATGATGAGGATATCAAAACCTTGTCTAAGGAAAAACAAAACAATGAAGAACTCTTTTACGCCCTGGCTATAAAAGATATTCAGCGTGCAGCGGACATGCTTTTGCCGGTGTATAACGAAGAGGTGCAAGGGGCAGATGGATACGTTAGTCTTGAAGTGTCGCCTTTGCTAGCGAAAGACACTGAGGGAACAGTAAAGCAGGCAAGAGAGCTTTGGAAGTTAGTAGATCGCAAAAACGTAATGATCAAAATTCCGGGAACTGCTGAAGGGTTAAAAGCAATCAAAACCTGTATCAGTGAAGGAATAAATATAAACGTCACCCTGCTTTTTGGCCTTCCGCGCTATACAGAAGTTACAGAGGCTTATATATCGGGATTGGAAGATCGGGTGGCAGCAAATCAGCCTATCGGCGAAATTTCCTCAGTTGCGAGTTTTTTCTTAAGCCGTATAGATGTGATGGTAGATCCGATGCTTGAAGAAAAAGGTTTATCACGACTAAAAGGTGAAGTAGCGATAGCTTCGGCAAGAAAAGCCTACGAGATTTATAAGAATATTTTTAGTAGTGAGAGATTTAAAAAACTGGAAGAAAAAGGTGCAAAGCCTCAACGCCTGTTATGGGCAAGTACCGGAAGCAAGGATCCTGCTTTCAGCGATGTGAAATATATAGAAGCTCTAATTGGACCAAAGACAGTCAACACAGTTCCAATGGAAACGCTTGAAGCATACAGAGATCATGGCGAACCTCAAAGCCGGTTAGAAGATGATTTAGATAAGGCAACCCAGGTGCTGAACGACTTGAAAAATGCAGGCATCGACATTGACCAGATAACTCAAAAATTAGAAGATGAGGGAGTTGAGAAATTCAACAAGCCTTACAATAAATTGATGGATGCCATCGAGACACAAAGAAAGCAACTAAGCTAGTGCGAGGATAGAGTTCTTGTCGCTTTTTTAAATCGACGCATCTTTTATATTCCTACAAGAAATTTTTAAATTATTATGGACGAAAAACAAGCAACCGGGCTCCAGTTTGGAATGATAGGCCTGGGAACAATGGGACGTAATCTTTTATTGAATATGGCAGAGCATGGCTTTGCAGTGGCAGGCTATGATAAGGATCTGGAAAAGGTAAGGTTGCTGGGTGAAGAGGGCAAGGATTCTCCTGTCAAAGGTTTCGATACTTTAGAGGCCTTTATTCAAAGTTTGAAAACTCCCAAGGTTGTAATGATGTTGGTGCCTGCAGGAAAAATCGTAGACAGTGTGATAGCAGATCTTAAACCTTTGCTTTCTCCCGGCGATATTATTATCGATGGCGGTAATTCTCATTTTACAGACACGATCATAAGAGATACAGATCTTCAACAGGTAGGTTTACACTTCTTCGGAATGGGTATTTCAGGAGGGGAAGAAGGTGCGCGTAAAGGGCCAAGCATGATGCCGGGTGGAGATAAATCAGCGTACGAATTTGTTAAGCCTATTCTCGATACGATTGCGGCCCAGGTTAACAACGAACCCTGCGTTACTTATATCGGTCCCGGTGCCTCAGGTCACTTTGTAAAAATGGTACACAATGGCATTGAGTATGGAGTAATGCAGTTGATTGCAGAAACATACGAGTTGTTGTATAAGGGAATCCAGTTGCCTGAAAACGAGATCTATGACCTTTTCAGCAAGTGGAACGAAGGAAGACTGCAGTCTTTTCTTATTGAGATAACGCGTGACATTTTTGCTTTCAAGGAACCAGGATCAGATCATTTATTAATACACAATATTAAAGACCAGGCAAGAGCTAAGGGCACCGGCAAGTGGACGTCACAAGTGGCTTACGATTTAGAAACTCCCATCACTGCCATTGATACTGCAGTTTCTATGCGTGATCTTTCAAAGTATAAGCAGTTGCGAACACAGGCAGCTTCTCTCTACGGTGAGACTTTGCCTCGTCTAAACATCATTAATAAAGACGATTTTCTTACCAATCTTGAGCGAGCGTTTTATTTCAGTATGATCGTTACCTACTCACAGGGAATGCACATGCTTTACCAGGCTTCCAAAGCATATGGTTACGATTTTCAATTGCAGGAGATTGCTAAGATTTGGAGAGGCGGTTGTATTATTCGCTCCCAGTTTCTCAATGATATTTATAACGCTTATCAAAACAACCAGCAGTTGCAGCATCTCTTGTTAGATGAGCAAATTGCTGCGCAGGTAACCGAGACTTTGCAGGCAACAAGAACCGTAGTTGCAGGGGCTATTACAAGCGGCCTTGCCGTTCCTGCTTACGCTGCGGCACTTAGTTATTTCGACACGTTCAGAAGCGAGCGTATGCCGGCGAATTTAATCCAGGCACAACGTGATTTTTTCGGTGCACATACTTATGAGTTAATCGGAAAAGAGGGCTTCTTTCATACGCACTGGTCAGGAGATCCGGTAACTGCTTTAAACAACGGCGTAACGGGTTAGATGGGTTATTAGCCCAGCCCCCTACAAGTATTTAGCTTCTCTTGCGTCGCACTCTTGTACGGTAATAATATAACTCAGCTGTAAGCGATGTAGCTCAAGCATATCAATGGAACCGAAGAAACTTCCTATAGGATATTACGTAAAACAAGTGGACGAGCTACTAACAAAGGGCATCGACGAAATCCAAAACGAGTTTGCACTTAACAGAAAGGGTTGGCAGGTTTTGAACACTGTTTTTCAAAAAGGCGAAATAAGCAGAACAGATCTTCAAAGCTTAATGAAGCCTTTTGCAGACCTTGAGGCTTTGAACGTTATAGTTGCAGAATTACAGGAAAGGCAATTAATGATTGAGAAAGAAGAACAGTTGAGTCTAACGAGCAAAGGAATTGAACTACACAAAAGCTGTTTGCAAAAACAACAGGCGTTCAGACAAAAAGCAATGGCGAATATATCAGAGCTACAATACGAAACAACTTTGACGACTTTACAAAAGATGATCGAAAACCTTCAAAGTAAGCTTTGATAAAAAGTATTAAACAAAGCCGCAGTGAGAAACGATTCTTAATCCCAACGGGTTCATTAAACCAAAACATTAAAATAGAAAATCGAAATTTAAATGAGCATAGATAGCAGATCTAAAACTACAATATTTGTCATTTTTGGTGGAACGGGCGACCTCAACTCGCGCAAGCTTGCACCAGCGTTGTACAATTTGTTTTTAGATAATTGGTTACCCGAAAATTTCTCCATCATTGGTACAGGCAGAACCAAGTACACAGAAGATGATTACCGGAATACGCTTTTAAAAGATATCAACGAGTTTTCACGTTCCGGAGAAGCAGATCCTGCAAAGTGGCAGGAGTTTGCAAACCATCTTCATTACCAGGTTTCTGATCTCAATAAAATTGAAACTTACCAGGAGTTTGGCCAGCGTATTAAAACGCACCAGGAGGATTGGCAAACCACTGCAACTGTTATTTTTTATCTCGCCGTCTCCCCTAATTTTTTCGAAGTCATTGCACAAAATATAGCGGCCTGTAAGCTCGCTGAAGATGCAGATAACACGAGGATCGTTATAGAAAAGCCGTTCGGAAAAGACCTCGACTCTGCTACAGCTTTAAACAAATTGTTGGGTGGTCTATTCGAAGAAAAACAAATCTATCGGATCGACCACTACCTCGGTAAGGAAACAGTTCAAAACATTCTTGCCTTTCGATTTGCCAATTCTCTTTTCGAACCCACCTGGAACCGGAACTATATAGAGTACGTTCAAATCTCAGTAACAGAACGGCTCGGCGTCGAAGATCGCGGAGATTATTACGAAGGATCAGGTGCTCTAAGAGACATGGTTCAAAATCACATATTACAACTGCTTTGCCTTATAGCCATGGAGCCACCGGTAACATTTGTTGGCGAAGAAGTTCGTAACCGTAAAGTAGATGTGCTACGAGCCATGCGCCCATTCTCTTCAGAAGACGTTAGAAAAAATGCAGCGCGCGGCCAGTATGGCGAAGGCTGGATAGAAGGTAAGCAAGTACCAGCTTATAGAAACGAAACGAAGGTAGACCCACAATCAAACACCGAAACCTTTGCGGCCATCAAGTTTTTTGTTGACAATTGGCGTTGGCAAAATGTGCCTTTTTATGTAAGAACCGGTAAAAGAATGCATGAAGCCGCTTCGGTCATCACCATACAATTTAAAGATGTTCCCCATCTTATATTTCCCGGGGAAGCCACAGACAACTGGCAGCAAAACAGACTGATTATTAGCATTCAGCCAGAGATGAGTATCCGTTTACAGGTGCAGGCAAAACGTCCCGGTCTCGATATGGTACTTAATACGGTCGATATGGTGTTCGACTACAAAAGTGCTTATACCAGTTATACGCCTGAAGCTTATGAAACCCTTTTGTTAGATACGATTGTAGGTGACCAAACCTTGTTTATGCGTGGCGACCAGGTAGAGGCTGCATGGAGTTTAATCATGCCAATTTTAAGCGCATGGGAAAGTAAAAAGAGTGTAAACTTTCCTAACTATTCTTCTGACTCATGGGGACCTGAAATTGCGGAAGCGCTGATTGCACGTGATGGATTTCATTGGGTTACCCTTCCTCAAAACAATAAAAAGAAGTAGTGATGCTGCATGTTTCAAAAACAACCAAAGAAGTTTTACAGGCTGCCGCAGAATACTTTGTGCAAACAGCAAAGGAGGCAATCTCTAAACACGGACGGTTTACAGTAGCATTGTCAGGTGGCAGTTCTCCGAAAGGGCTGTTTGAATTACTTGCGTCGGATTTTAAAAGTTTGATTGAATGGGATAAGATTTATTTCTTTTTTGGAGATGAAAGGTATGTTCCTTCAGACCATCCTGACAGCAATGCTCTGATGGCCAAAAAAGCACTCTTCGATCCTCTTAATATTTCCGCACATCAAATTTTTGCTATCGATACTTCATTAGAGCCTAAGGCAACTGCTGAAGCATATCAAAA
>NZ_BJYT01000010.1 GCF_007991655.1 Segetibacter aerophilus | reverse complement strand
AGGGGTTTTTGATTCTATATTAAATCTAAGCCCTCAATTTTCAACCAATTACTAGCAGCTTCCTGAAAAACTTGATTGTTGTAAAAGAAGCGACATATAATCTTTACCTTTTTTGTACTTACAACTATGTTTTTAGGAACGCCAGGGTCAATGAAGGTTTTCGACAAAACCTTCATTTGGTTAAGATCTATTTTCTCAAGCAGATATTGCCCTGGATGCCTTTTGTTAATAAGACAGTCCCACAAGGGGCGAGGTAATCCTACAACTTTTATTTCTTTCTTATCATTAATATAGACCATGTAAGGCTTGATCTCCCGCGACCCTACATTGCCACTTTTGCTTACAAAAGGAAATTCTAACACTCGTCTTTGTTTGATTGCATCCCATGACCTTTCGATAAGATCTTTTATTATCTGAGTCACTTTTATTTTTTCCTCCATCCTTATATATTTTATGCAAAGGGGTAAGTGAAGTAGTAGAGAATAAATTTTCTCAAAATGTCTTCTAATTATTAAGAAAAACTATAAAACAAAAAAGTCCGGCAACAGCCAGACTTTACAGTTCTTTGAGTAACAGGATTAATAACGATTGTATCCGCCACCGCTACCGCCAGTGCTTCCACCGCTACCGCCACCGCGATTGCGATTAAAACCACCACCACCGCCGCTTCCACCACGGTTAAATCCACCGCCACCGCCGCTTTCGCCGCCGAAGCTTCTCTTTTTAAATCCACCACCACCAGAACCGTCTTTTGGACGTGGTTGTGATTCGTTAACAACGATTTTACGACCCATGATGTCGCTTTCGTTTAATTGGCTGATTGCAGTACGACCTGCTTCATCATCAGACATTTCTACGAAACCAAAACCTTTGCTACGGTTACCGTTAAACTTGTCAGTAACAATTTTTGAAGATACTACTTCACCGAATGGAGTGAATAAATCGGCTAAATCCTGCTCAGTCATTGTCCAACTGAGGTTTCCAACGTAAATGTTCATTTGTAAAAAATTAAGAAAATAAATAAAAAATCCATAATGAACACAGTGAACAATATACCAGAGAAACATTTACTTAAAACGTCCAGAGAAAAATTGTGAAACTGTAAAGATCATTAAGGCCGAAACGAAGATAGCTATTTTATTTATAAATCAAATAATTCTTGAAGATTAATATTAATGTGTGGATTTTTTGTAAAACTCTTCACTTTTCAAGGATTACTGGTGAGATCTATGAACAAGTTTCTCTCTTCCCAATTTCCTAACGGTAGATATTAGAGAGGCGGGTTATAAGCGAAATCTCAAGGTGTGCAATACAAAATCCAATACTAGAAGCAGATGTAAACTCTACAATAAAAACATTTCGATTTTTACCAGAAAAAGCAATAAAAAAGTCCGCCTGTAAGAGACGGACTTTAAGTACTTTATAGCTTTTATAACCCTTATTCAGCTACAACTTCAAATTCAACATCTGTAGAGTTACCGTTGCCGAAATCAATGTTCGCTTTGTAAGATCCCAGCTCTTTTACCTCGTCGGTAATTGAAATGCGTTTACGATCTATTTCATAACCTTTTTGGTCACGAATAGCACGGCTGATTTGGAGCGATGTAACACTTCCGAAAATCTTACCACTTGTGCCGGTTTTTGCACCAATTTTAAGAGGAGATTCTTTTAAAACAGCAATTACGCTGTTAATCTCAGAAAGCAATTTGGCTTCTTTCTTCGCCAACTGCTTTTGCTTTTCCTGCATTTGCTTTAGGTTAGAAGAATTTGCTTCAACAGCTTTTTTCTGAGGAATTAGAAAGTTACGTGCATAACCGTTTCTGACGTTGACTAACTCGTTAGTTCCGCCTAGGTTATCTACATCTTGTATTAATATTACTTGCATAGTTGCCTCCTACTTTAAAAGATCAGTTACGTAAGGTAATAAAGCCATTTGACGGGCTTTTTTGATTGCTACAGAAACCTTGCGCTGGTACTTTAACGAGTTACCGGTAAGGCGACGAGGTAACAACTTACCTTGTTCGTTTAAAAATTTCTTCAGGAACTCAGCGTCTTTGTAGTCGATGTACTTAATGCCATACTTTTCAAAACGGCTAAATTTCTTAGCGCGCTTCTCTTGTTTGATCGCCGTTAGGTACTTAATTTCATTTGCTTTTGCCATGATTTACGCCTCCACTGCTTTTTCGTTTCCTGTTGGTAAGCCACTTCTCTTTTTGTAGTTGTACTCGATGGCATATTTGTCGAGTCTTGTAACCATGTGACGAAGCACCTGTTCGTCTCTCAGGAGCTGAATTTTCAGCTTCTCATTGAAGTCGGATTGCCCTTTAAATTCCGCTACCCAGTAGATGGCCGTTGTCTTCTTCTGGATGGGATAGGCAAGTGATTTTAATCCCCATGGATTGGTGCTGACGACTTCACCACCATTGCTGGTGATCATGTCTAAAAATTTTGTCTGAGCGGCTTTGAAATCCTCTTCAGACAGCACCGGGGTAAAAATCACCATCAATTCATAATTGTTCATTAATCCCTGATTTGATTGTTAAAAAATAATTTGGGCTGCAAAGGTAAGGGTTAGAGGGTAGAAAAGGTCACTGATTTTAGAAAAGGATACAAACAAAGGTTACAGCTTGGTTAAAAAGTACTGTTTCTTAAACAGTAAAATCGCAACAGCCACATGATTGTTTAACAGCATGCTGTTAAGCTTTACCATTTGCTAGGATCTGTTCTCTGACAATTTCCGAATTAGTAGTGATTTAAATCTATTAAACAAAAAAGAGCTCCAATATTGGAGCTCTTGAAAGACGCTAAAGTGAAAGAATTATTGAACTATTAGTTTTTGAGTAATTACGGTTTGCTTGTTTATAACCTTCAAAAGATACAATCCTTTCGATAAGCCTTTTAATTCAAAAGAGACTTTAGTTTCGCTATTATTAACTGACTGCCGTTTTACAACTTTTCCGTTGACGTCAACAAGTTGTATTGAAACTACTTCTCCCACGTTTCTTAAAGCTATATTAACCACATCCTTTGCAGGGTTCGGGCTTAAGCTTACTGTAACTCCTACTTCAAAAGTTACGTACACGACTCTAGTCAACTCTTGCTTGTTATCCTTATCTACCTGCTTAAGACGATAATAATTGTAACCTGCAAGTGGTTTACTGTCTGTAAATAAATATTCTGCTTCGCTTGAAGAATTTCCTTTGGCTGCCACAGATCCTATTGCCTTAAACGTGATACCGTCTGCACTTCGCTCTACCACAAATTCTTTGCTATTTATTTCATGTGCAGTTTTCCACGATAGATCTACAGCCGTCGCTTTTTTTGCAGCATTAAATTCTACCAATTTGAGAGGAAGAATAGTCCCGTCAAAAGCATAACGAGTGAAGACAGGATAGTGGTCGGTCGTTGTAGAACCATAGCTTGCAATAAGGCTTGTAACATCGGTAAGTACGGTGGCAGAACCGTTCATATAGTAAGGTCTCATTTCATTTGACACGACTACTTGATCGATCATATCATTGAAGCTTACAGTAGACTTTTTACCGGCACGACTAAGCGGTAATGTAAGCGCAGGAAAGTTGATAGAGTCGTTTACAAAAGAGGAATAAGATGTTATACGAGGAGTTATTCCCGAGGTAATAGTTGAGTCGAGATCATCATTAAAGTCGCCAAGAATAACAATGTTGTCGGTAGGATAATTAGTAGTCAAAAGCTTGTATAAAGAGTCAGCCCCATCTCTTCTACGGTTATAGGAAGTAGTAGTTGGCGACGTGTTCGCCTTTGCATGTATTACGATGAATTTTACATTTTTAGTAATACCATTTAAAGTAACATCTGCATTCATCATAAATGGATAACGTCCACTTGACCAATTGTCGTAATTCTTACTTGCTGCATCAGCTGCTGTATTTGTTGCAAGATTGAGTAGTGGTGTAGTGGAAATGTTACTAAAGATAGAAGTCTTGTATACAAAACCTAATTTTTGAGCCTCAGATAAAGGACCATCTCCTGCAACGGTAGGATTGGTATGAGAACCATAGTTTGAAACAACATAACTATATCCTGGCATTGATCTTACTACACGTCCTAATCTTGACGTGTCCACGATTTCAACCAAAGCATATAAGTCTGCTCCAACGCTTTGAAATACTTTCTTCACATTTTGTTCCTGCAAACTATCGTTTGCGGGGCCGTTAACTGAACTTCCAAACCACTCAATATTCCAGTTAACTACTTCAAGCGTTTTGGCCAGGTCGATACTGGTTCCGGTAAGATTTACAGTTACAGTTAACCCTGAAGAAGTTACAGTTACTGTACCGTTATAGTTTTTGTCGTTTTCAGTAGGATTAAATTTTACATACACGGTGTCAGCTTTATTATTAGCTGCGGCTTGTGTAAAACTAATTGACGAACTAAAATCAGTACCATTTGCAGAAAGTAGAAAATTAGCACTAGAAGTAAGCGATATATCAGATGTTATATCATTTCCAGTAACGACTAAAGTCTTTGTAGCGCTACTTCCTGAGGCGGCATAACCAAATTGAATATCGGAGGTATTTGCTGTAAGATTAGCTGAAGGCGGAGTTGGAGAGTTGTCAACGCTTATATCGTCTAAGGTCCAACGAGCGCCTTCTTCATTAGTGGAATTATAGACAAAAGCAAAATACACGTTAGATTCCTTAAAAGCAGAAAGATTTATCTGCGACGAAATAGTCCAGGTATCAGAAGCCTGGGTAGGAAAGCGGCCGTTAATATCCGTCCAGCTAGCAAGCCTTGGATCACCTGAACCGGTATAGTTTGTAGATACTTTTAATTGAAGAGGCGAACCATTAAAAGCTGTTCTGCTATAAAAAGTTAGCAAAGGATAGGTGGTAGCGGTTAAGTTTAGTGCTGGTGAAATAAGCCAATCTTCGTTGGGCACATTTGTACCGCCACTAAAGCCGTTAATCTGAACCCCATTGGGAGCGCTTCCGGAAGGAGAGTTGTTGGCATCACGACCGAATGTAGTACAAACCCAGGTTTCGGCACCAGTAACGCTGTATTGAGTAAAACCATCGGTAAGAGATGAAGTACATGTACTAAACGAGGCGGAAAACAACAATGATCCCGTCGTAAATTTCCAACCTGTGGTGCCTGTTATCCCTGCGTAATTATTTCCTGCAATATCCTTGAAAGCCCCGTTAGTTATCTCGATGAAATAAGCTGTATTAGGTGATAACGATATAGGGAAAGAGACAGTATTACCCGATACAGTTACGCTAGGGGAAGTAACATCAGTCGATTGAACAATGCTCATATCTGCAGCTTTTTTCAACACAATAGTTCCGGTACCTTTTTGAATTGTCTCATCAAAAGTTAAGCTGGCCGAAGAAAGGGTGCTTACCACGTTGTTGGCGTTATTAGCGGGTGAAAAGCTTATGACGGATGGCGCTGTTACATCGCTTCCGCCCTGAGAATAATTAAGCTGAAAATCATCGATACCTGTAGTGGGTCTATTGCCCGCTCCTGTTGAAGGTGCGAGCGTAACTATCCGTATCCAAACATTGTCTGATTTATTGTCAAGAGCTGATCCAAAATTGACAGTAACTGTGTTGTTTGAAAAGGTACTATTGCCCGTCGTTAACACTGTGGGCTGAGTCGCAACCGCTGTAAAACTAGCAGGAGCAGCACCGACACCGTAATCTACTACCCAATTGACAGATCTGGCAGACGTGGCATCAAGGGATTGCAGTTTGAAGGTTAGGCTCAGACCTGTAATACCGTTTGTATTTGCCAGCTGTAATACGAAGGCTGCTCCGGGATCACCAAAAGCACCAGTCTGCCGAACTCCTAAAGCGCGATCTGTACTAGCGTTCTGATCTGCAGCTGTGCTGGCTGTAGTTAGGCCATCGGCAGAGGCGAAGTTTTTAAAAGCTCCGGTAGTGTTTGACCATACTGTTTTAGCCGTAGTAAGAGCCACTGCAGTACCCAGAGCAGAAGAAGTAGCGCCCGTTCTAACAGACCAACCGGTAGGTAAGGCTGTACCAATATTGTCAAAAGTTTCGACATAGCTGGTACCTGATAAATTTACCTGGCTGTTGGCTGTGAAGCTAATAATAAGTAGAAATGATAATAATTGAAAGTAGATTTTACGCATAGTGAAAGTGTTAAGACTGTCGAGGTGCTTTAGATTAGGAAAGTTTAAATAGGGAAAAGTAAAATTACAAAAAGCACTTTAGAAATGATTTTTGGTGGATACAGGAATTGTAGGTAATTAGGCTGCTTTGACAGAGTGTCAGAATTAGCAGGATGGCATCTGCTTTGTTAAAAAGTCGCTCAATAGAATTAACAATTGTTGCAGTGTGCGACGCAACGGCTGTTGAGTAATTTTCAAATGTTGACATCATAAAAATAAAAACACTATGGCTAAAGGAAGTATCAGAGTACAGACGGAAAACATTTTTCCGATTATTAAAAAGTTCTTGTACAGCGACCACGAAATTTTTGTTCGCGAATTAGTAAGTAATGCGGTTGATGCCTCACAAAAGTTAAAGACCCTCTCCTCTATTGGTGAAGCCAAGGGAGATATTGGAGATTTACGAATTGAGGTAGAATTAGATCCAAAGGAGAAAACGCTGAGTATTATAGATCGCGGCGTAGGTATGACGCAAGAAGAAGTAGATAAGTACCTGAACCAGGTTGCGTTTAGTGGTGCGGAAGAGTTTCTAAAGAAGTACAAAGGCCAGAATGAAGAGAATATTATAGGAAAATTTGGTCTGGGTTTCTATAGTGCCTTTATGGTGAGTGAGAGAGTGGAAGTGTATACAAAAAGTTTTAGAGATGAGCCTGCTACTTATTGGAGTTGCGATGGTAGCCCTGAATTTGAGTTGTACTCTATAGAAAAACCTGACAGAGGAACTAAAATTGTATTACATATAAACGAGGAAAGCAAAGAGTTTTTAGATGCAGACAGAGTCAAAGCGATTTTAACAAAGTTCTGTCGCTTCCTTCCTGTTCCTATTTATTTTATCGATAAAAGTGCTAAAGCTGAGGATAAGGATAAAGAGGAAAAAGAAGAGAAACCGATTAACAATACTACTCCTGCCTGGACGAAAAAACCGTCGGACTTAAGTAAAGAAGACTACGAAAATTTTTACAGAGAGTTATATCCTTTTGGAGAAACTCCTCTGTTTTGGATACATCTGAACGTCGATTATCCTTTTAATCTTACCGGTATTTTATACTTCCCTAAAATTAAACAGAGCTACGAAATTCAGAAGGATAAGATACAGTTGTACAGCAACCAGGTATTTGTGACTGATGAGGTTAAAGACATCGTTCCCGAATTCTTAATGCTGTTGCACGGTGTTATCGATAGCCCTGATATTCCATTGAACGTTAGCCGTAGTTATTTACAGGGTGATCCAAATGTGAAGAAGATAAATGCTCACATTACTAAGAAGGTTGCAGACAAACTTGAAGAAATATTCAAAAACGAAAGGCCGTCCTTCGAAGAAAAATGGGAGAGTCTTGGGTTATTCGTTAAATACGGAATGATGACGGATGATAAGTTTTTGGATAAGGCTAACAAGTTTTTAATAATGGAGGATGCCGCTGAGCAGGAAGGGAAGAAGAAGTTCTATACCCTGGATGAGTATAAGATGGAGGCTGAGACTTTGCAAAAGAATAAAGATGGTAAAGTTGTCATTTTATACACCACTGATCCAATTCAGCAAGATGCCTACATCCAGGCAGCGCAACGTAAGGGTTACAAGGTTATAAAAATGGAAACGCTGGTCGACGCGGCTTTTATCAACCAGATGGAAACAAAGTGGGAGAATGTACAGTTTACTCGTGTAGATGCTGACATTACCGAGAATCTCATTGATAAAAATGAAGAACAATCAAGTGTTCTAAGTAAAGAGGAAGAAGAGAAACTGAAAGGTTTATTTGGAATACAAATTCCGGAGTTACACGTGACAGTTGAAGTGAAGGGATTAAGCACTGATGCACCTCCTGTTGTAGCTACACGACCTGAATTTATGCGTCGTATGAAAGACATGGGCGCAATGGGTGGCGGAATGGCAAGCTGGTATGCGAACATGCCTGATGAAGTAACGCTTACAGTGAACGGCAATCATAAGATTTACCAGGGATTGCTGAAAGAGGACGATACTCAACTGCAGGAAAAACAGGTTAAAAACCTTGCAGATCTTGCTTTGCTTAGCCAAGGTCTTTTGAAAGGCAATGCATTGACTTCTTTTATAAATCGTAGTGTAGAGCTAATGCAGGGTGAAAAGGATCTGGTTGTGGAAGCGCAATAAGTTAAATAACATAATTTCCAGAAGGAGCCGTTCAATGTTTTGAACGGCTTTTTTATTTTTTGGCAAAAACTTCTTTGCTCCCGTTTTTGCTAGCAGCAGGCTTTAGGAAGTAGAATAGATAACTTTAAAAATTTAGGTTTAAATGAAAAAATGCACAAAAAGGTGTAAAGCTAAGAAACACAAAAAGCGAAAATGTCGCGATATATAGCTCAAAGGCAATTAACTTTCAGTAAGTCTGAAATCAATCACTTTTAGTTGCAAGGACTTTTGGCCGTTCCAATCATTTTCTTCAAGCGTGAATACAACATCTAAGGGAAGTTTATTTTCAATCAACGAAAACTTTTCTGCCATATTAAAGCCTATGCCTTTGAAGCTGCAATTATTTTGTTTTAGACAAAACCTGATATGCTGGTCTTTAACAAGCTTGGTATTACCAGAATCCATGACATTTTTCACAACAAAGACTGGCCGCAAGTTTTCTGGACCGTAGGGTTCCATTTGGTGGATAATATTATAGAAAGAAAGGGTTAGTTCGTTGAAAGTTACTTCAGCATCAATGACTATTTCAGGTATCAGTGAGTCCTGGTGAATAGTTTCGCTTACGACCTGTTCAAACTTGTTTGTAAAAGCTTCAATGTTTTCGGGCAAAAGAGTCATTCCTGCCGCAGCAAAATGGCCTCCGTAACCCAACAAGTGTTCCTTGCAAGCATGGATCGCCTCGTACAAATTAAACCCGGGAACACTTCTGGCGCTTCCTGCGGCTACTTCACCACTTCTGGTAAGCACAATGGTTGGTCTATAATACGTTTCTATCAATCGCGATGCAACTATACCAACTACGCCCTTGTGCCAATGCTCCTGGTATACAACAGTCGACTTGCGATTAGCCATCTCTGCGTTCTCTTCAATAAGAGCCAGTGCCTCCTCAGTAATTGTAGTGTCGGCAGTGCGCCTTTCTGTGTTGTCAATGTGAAGCATTTCAGCAAATTCTAATGCTTTGACACAATCCTTTTCTATAAAAAGTTGAACTGCTTTTCGGGCATCGTCCATTCTTCCTGCGGCATTAACCCTTGGTGCAATAATAAATACCAGGTTGGTAATGAACATTTCCTTCTGAACTCCCGCTAATTGCATTAAAGCTTTTATGCCATTACACGGGTTTTTATTTACCCTCTGCAATCCGAAGTAAGCCATCACCCTGTTCTCTCCTGTCATAGGAACAATATCTGCGGCAATGGCTGTGGCAAGAAGATCTAGATAGCATAAATAACTTTCTTCAGGTAAACCTAATGTCTCTGCGATTGCTGTCATAAGTTTGAATCCCACCCCGCAGCCGCACAGTTCTTTGTAAGGATATTCGCAGTCTTTCTGTTTAGGATTAAGTATAGCAATTGCAGGAGGTAATTCATTATCTGGAAGGTGATGATCGCAGACAATAAAATCAATTCCAAGTAATTGAGCGTATGAGATTAGGCCGGAAGATTTGATACCACAATCAAGTGAAATAATCAAGCTAAAGTTATTTTCTTTAGCATAATCGATTCCTGTTTTAGAAATGCCATAACCTTCTCGGTAGCGATGCGGTATATAGAAATCCACATTTTTATATAAACCTTTTAAAAACTGGTACATGCTCGCGACGGACGTCGTTCCATCCACATCGTAATCGCCGTACACCAGTATTTTTTCGCCTTTGCTTTTTGCTAATAAGATTCTATTCACTGCTTTATCCATGTCCTTCATAAGCCATGGATCCAGAAGTTGAGAAAGCTGCGGTCTGAAATAATTTTTGGCTTTTTCAAACGAGTCAAACCCTCTTTGAACAAGTATTTTGCAGATTGTTTGATTTACTTTTAGGGCATCCTGTAATGCAATTACTTTCTCCTGATCTGCCTTCAATATTTTCCACCTTTTTTGCATTCTTAATAGTTTCGATCAGTGGTATATCTAACCAGTTCTTCTAATCCTTTTCTTACTTCAGTGTC
Organism: Segetibacter aerophilus; assembly: GCF_007991655.1. Taxonomy (GTDB): domain Bacteria; phylum Bacteroidota; class Bacteroidia; order Chitinophagales; family Chitinophagaceae; genus Segetibacter; species Segetibacter aerophilus. Next base: position 203,884 of record NZ_BJYT01000010.1, on the reverse strand, counting down.
AGGGAAAGTGTATAACACTGCCAATGCCTCATCCCTGTAATGAAACATCTTTTGTTTCGCATATTCAATTCCGCCTGTTTTCTGAACTTCGTTGATTACAAACTTGACTTTCTCTTTGTTAGTATTCTCGTTTTTAACAATGTAAATCAGCTTCCTTCTTGTTAAAGAACTTGTGTTATTTAAAGTGTAGATTAAGGGAAGCGTGAGTTTTTTTTCTTTTATATCGTTACCGGTTGGTTTTCCAACGTCTTCATTGCCGTAATCAAATAGATCATCTTTTATTTGAAAGGCTATTCCGACCTTTTCCCCAAAAGTTCTCATTTTTTCTACCTCGGCTTCATCAGTAAAGGTGGTGGAAGCTCCTGCAGCACATGAAGAAGCTAACAGAGATGCAGTTTTGTTTTTGATTATCTCAAAGTAGACGTCTTCTTTTAAATTCAGGTTACGCGCTTTTTCGAGCTGCAATAGTTCCCCCTCGCTCATTAGCTTTATAGCATTAGAAAGTATTTGTAGCATCTGGAAGTCGCCATTGTCTAAGGATAGTAAGAGGCCTTTAGATAAAAGATAATCTCCAACCAGCACTGCTATTTTATTCTTCCATAAAGTATTGATAGAAAAAAAACCACGCCTTTCTAAGGACTCATCTACAACATCGTCATGCACTAAAGTCGCAGTATGAAGCAGTTCTACTAACGATGCTGCTCTATAAGATTTCTCATTTATTTGTCCTCCTAATTTTGCACTCAAGAGCACAAACATTGGCCTTAATTGTTTGCCCTTTCTTTTTACAATAAACTGCATGATTTTATCAAGTAGCGAAACATTGCTTTTTACAGCTTGTTTAAAGTGGCGCTCAAACTCTTTCAATTCCTCAAATATTATTTTTGCCGCTAGTTCCATTCTAATAGTTGCTCGCAAGTTAATTGTATTCCTATTAACAGTAAACCTCAATCAATTTGTTTAATCTATGGGAAAAATCTTCTACAGGAGAATTACAAAAATCTGTTATAAGAGTTGTATAATTAATTCATTTTAAGACTGGTATAGTTTTTTTATGAATTAAAAAGAAATTGTAATTATTTGTTTATTCATTCTCATCGCGTATTTTTGCCTGAGAATCTTAACAATATATTCTATTACAAAAAATATAAAACACTTCTATGGCAAGTAACAAGTACATTTTAATGCTAGGCTTAATCAGCCTATGTTCCTCTGCAGCCTTTGCACAGCAAAGCGATGCAGGGTATGATTGGAGAGATTCCTCTAAAATCGCTACGAAAAATCTCCCTCAGCAGAGTGAGTTTTTAAATAACCAATATCCTTATCCTGCTAAACCAAGAAGCATGTGGGAATTGGGCTTTGCGGCGGGTAATAACATGGTAGTAGGCGACATAAGGCCTAAAATGGATGTCGGAGGAGCTATAACTTTAAGAAAAGCAGTATCTCATACGTTTTCGTTTAGATTTGGCTATTTTGGTGGATATGCTCAAGGTTATCCAAATATCCCTCAAACTCAAACACAGCCTGCTGTTCGTGCCTTCCAGAACTGGAAGCATTCTGTAGCTGCAGATGTAATAGCATCATTAAATCCTAATAGCCACTACCGGGGGAATCCAAAGACTAACGTATACGTGTTAGGTGGACTTGACCTAATAGCAACGAAGGTTTTTGTGAGAGGTCTTGCTAATACGCAAATTGATGGCGCATACGGGACTTTTTACGGTGCAGGTTTCCGCAGCAATCAAACGGGTCTTTTGAGAACATTTGGAGGAAGAGAAGTAGGCGGAAGAAAAGGCTGGGCTCTAGCTCCAGGTGCAAGTGCGGGTCTTGGAATAGCGTTTAAGTTGAGCCCCAAGGTAAATATAGGGCTTGAGCAAAGGTTCACTTTTGTAAATTATGATTTCTTAGATGGCTATGAAGCACCCAATAGTAGAAATTTTGACATGTACAGCTTTACTAGTGCTAGATTAAATCTAAACCTTGGTAGTTCTGCTAAAAGAGTACAGCCTTTATGGTGGTCAAATGCTAATAATTTTGTGTATAATGAAATTAATCGCCCTCAACACATGAAATTACCAACTCCGGTACTTCCTGATGCAGACGGTGATGGTATAACTGATCAATTCGATATGGAGCCAAATACTCCAGCAGGGGCTCCTGTTGACGCCCGCGGAGTAGCGAAAGATACAGATGCAGATGGAGTTCCTGACTACAAAGACAAAGAACTTCTAACTCCTCAAAAATGTTTCCCTGTTGATGCTGACGGTGTTGGTAATTGCCCAGAACCTGCATGTTGCACAGAGTTAAGAGCTAGAATTGATAGTGGATTAGTAGGCGCTGCATGTAACATTGGAAACTTGCCAAGTATTCAATTTACCTCAAGTAGAGCAACACTTAGTAAAGATGCGATGACTTTGTTAGCAAGTGCTGCTACACAAATCAAAGCAACTCCTGATTGTAGAGTTAGAGTTATTGGACACGGTGCAAGCGATAAGCGTGCTCAACAGTTAAGTTGGGATCGAGTGAATAGTGTTATCAGATATTTAGTAGAAAAACAAGGTATAAGTGAGGATAGATTTATCTTCTCCTACGGTGAAGAAGGGGATCCAAACACAGTAGACCTAACAGGTACTAAAGAAACTGGACCAAATACAGTTCCTGCTCCTCATCCAAATTTGAAGCGTAGATAGTTTAATCCTATCACAATAATTTTGAAATACCCTTCGTTTACGAAGGGTATTTTTTTGTTGAAATCAAAATGATTTTAACATTAATGCAACTTTTTCAGTTTCTTTGTTCTTTTATACACAACACTTTACGAGCGAAAAAAAACTAAAAATTACCAACCTTTTTAAGTTTATGAGAAAAGTATTTACATTACTAACTGCTTTATTTTTTTTAACCTTCCACTCGTTTTCTCAATTGGGAGGAACCCACAATTATCTTGATACCTCCTATATTGCTCCCAGAAATCTTGCACAGCAATCTGATTTTTTAAATAATAACAGCAGTTTTCCTGCTAAGCCGAGAGACATGTGGCAGTTAGGGGTGTTTGTGGGGCTGCCCTATGTGGATGGCGACTGCCCAATGGCTTTTAAAGGTGCAGGCTCCGAATTAAGCAGCTATGCATGGGGTGGAGGTATTTCTATCAGAAAGGCTATGGGTTATGTTGTATCAATAAAAGCATCTCTTGCTTATTACAACATGCAGGGATTGGATTATCAAAGGAATAGAAATTTCAACAACCACCCATTTGTGCAGCAAAATTACCTTACACAAACAGGAGGCTATATTCACAATTTCCATACAACGGCAATTGTTCCTTCGTTAGAAGCATTAGTATCTCTAAACAATATTATGTTCCATAACAGGCAAGGCAGATGGAATACTTATCTACTAGCTGGTTACACTGCTTTCGCCTATGAAACCAAAATGGACGTCGTTGATGCAAATGGAGCTCCATATCCTTTTCAAACAATTAATTCCTCAGCACCAAGAACTGAAATCAGAGATCAGCTAAGAGCTATGCTTGATGGTAGTTATGAAACTGTGGCATTAACAAATGATAGAAGACCTTCTTTAGGTAACTACAATCTACGGCATTCATTCAGTGCAGGATTTGGTGCTGAATATAGAATTGCGAAGAAAACTTCTTTGGGACTGGAGTATAAACGCATCATGACTCGGGACGACTATGTTGACGGATGGTTTCGTCAAAGTGGAGATTTAGTTAATCCTGTTTTCACATCAGAGTGGGATAATATAGGCTTCCTTTCATTAAGTGTTAATCAAAATCTGGGTAACTCTAAAAGACGTATTCCACCATTGTGGTGGATGAACCCTCTAGAGTTTGCATATAGCGAGTTGAATAACCCGAAGCACATGAAGCTTCCTAAAGTAAAATTGGATGACGCTGATGGTGACGGGGTAACGGATCAGTTTGACCTTGAACCCAATACTCCTCCTGGTGCGCCTGTTGATACGCACGGTGTTTCTAAAGATACTGACGGTGACGGAGTGCCGGACTACAGGGATAAAGAACTGCTTACTCTTCAAAACTGTTTTCCCGTTGATGAGGATGGTGTAGGTAATTGTCCTGAGCCAGAATGCTGTAAAGAACTTAGGGAAATCATTAAAACAGGCGGTGGTCCAAGCGATTGTAAAATTACGGATCTTCCTAGCGTGCAGTTTAATGGAAGTAGCGTTAAACTAACAAGAGAAGCGCAATCAATCCTAAATGGTGTAGCTAGTCAATTGAAAGCTAACCCTACTTGTAAGGTTAAAGTTTCGGGTCATGGTGCTTCAAACAAAGCTGCACAGCAGTTAAGTTGGGATAGAGTAAGTGCAATCATTCGTTACCTCGTTGAAAGACAGGGAATATCAAACACTCGGATTATTTTTGAATACGGAACAGAGGGCGATCCCAACACAGTAGATCTAATGGGAACTACTGAGGAAGGTCCTAATACAGTTCCTGCACCGCATCCAAACCTTCAGAAGCTTAAATAGAACACTATTCCTTTTCATAATAGAAAGCACCTCAAATAAGGGGTGCTTTTTATTATAGAATTATTAACTAGACCTTTTATTGCTTTAAATCTCCGCTTAGCTAATTTGCTTGTTTTCGTTGTAATATTGTATAATTCTTATGGTTAAATTTAGTTACTTATTACTTTTTACGATCGTTTTTGCCTCATGTTCTAATAAGTTATCAAAGACGCTGAAGAGCACGGACAATGAATATAAATTGAAGATGGCTGAAAATTACTATGCTCAAAAGAAGTATAGTAATGCCCAAATTTTATTTGAAGACCTTTTCCCAGTTTTCAAGGGAACTGCACGTTTTGAGGATCTTTATTATAAGTACGCTTACTCAGCCTACTATTTAAAAGATTACACTACATCTGAAAATTTGTTTAAAACTTTTGTTGAGACTTTTCCCAATAGCCCTAAAGCTGAAGAGGCCGATTTCATGCGCGCTTATTGTTACTACAAGCAATCTCCCAAGCCTGAGTTAGATCAAACTAATACTACAAAAGCGATGGGACAAATGCAGGCTTTTATCAACACACATCCTCTTTCTGCCCGCATTCCTGAAGCAACTTCTATAATAGACGAAGCAAGAGCTAAACTTGAGGTAAAGGACTTTAAAAGTGCAGAGCTATATTACAATCTTGGTTTTTACAAAGCCGCGGCGATAGCCTTTAGCGCTTTAATTGACAATTATCCCGACACCGGAAAGGGTGATGAATATAAACTAATGGTAATAAAATCTTATTATCTTTATGCTAACAACAGTGTTGAAGAAAGGCAAGCTGAGAGGTACGATAAAGTAGTAGCTGAATGTACGGATTTCGTTGATAGATTTCCTGAAAGTAAGCTTGCAAAAACTGTGGACTATTACAAAACACAATCTTTAAATAATATAAATTCAAAAAATGAGCAAACTAAGAAGGCAGCTTAGTACAAATACAGCAAGTGTTGTTGAGACAAAAAGCCTGGTAGATATTAAAGGAAGGACAGGTAATTTATATGAGTCTATCGCCATAATATCAAAAAGAGCTAACCAGATAAACATAGCCTTAAAGGAAGAATTGCACAATAAACTTGAAGAATTTGCAACGCATACGGATAGTTTGGAGGAAATTCACGAGAATAAAGAACAAATCGAAATTTCGAGAGCGTACGAAAAAATGCCAAATCCTGCTATTCTTGCAACACACGAATTCATGGATAACAAGATTTATTATCGTAAGAGCGACACTGATCTATTTAGTTAATATAGTTAATGATTTTAGTGAAAAACGGCAGTTATTGAACTGTCGTTTTTTATTACAGCAAGTATGCTACAGGGAAAAAAAATACTTCTGGGAATAACAGGCAGTATTGCTGCATATAAATCTGTGTTGATTGTTCGGCTGTTGGTTATTGCGGGTGCTGAGGTAAAAGTTATTATAACACCTGCCGCAAAAGACTTTGTTTCATCTTTAACCCTGGCTACCCTAAGCAGGAATAAAGTTCTACATGAGATGGCGGATGAGGATACATGGTCAAATCATGTTATGCTGGGACGTTGGGCAGATGTTATGCTAATAGCACCTGTTAGTTGTAACACTTTATCAAAGATGGCAAATGGGATTTGTGATAACTTATTACTCGCTGCATATCTTTCTGCTACATGCCCCGTAATTGTCGCTCCTGCTATGGATGAAGATATGTGGCACCATCCCGCTACAAAGAGTAATATTAAAACTTTGGAAGGTTTTGGAAACGCTGTTATCTCTGTCGGAAAAGGTGAACTGGCAAGCGGGTTATATGGCGAGGGAAGAATGGCCGAACCAGAGGATATTGTAAAGTATTTATACGAGAAATTTTTTAGGGGTGACATTTTAAAAGGTAAAAAAGTTGTTGTTACTGCCGGACCAACATACGAAGCTATTGACCCGGTTAGATTTGTTGGAAATCATTCCAGTGGTAAAATGGGAATAGCCCTTGCAGAAGCGTTTTATGAAAGGGGTGCAGACGTTCAGTTGGTTTGTGGACCTGTAAATGTTGAGGTTGCTTATAACGGTATAGAACTTAAAAGGGTTACCTCTGCACTAGAGATGTATACGCAAGTTGAAGCGCTCTTCCCAACATCCCATGTAGCAGTGATGGCGGCGGCTGTGGCAGATTATGCACCAACAACTGTGGCGGGGGAGAAGATTAAAAAAAGCCACGAACTGTTAACTCTCAAGTTGACTAAGACGAAAGACATTCTCAAATCGATGGGTGCTCTTAAAAGCAACAAGCAGTTTCTTGTAGGCTTTGCGCTGGAGACAGAGAACGAGCAGGAGAATGCTTTGAAAAAACTATCGTCTAAAAACGCAGATTTAATTGTATTAAATAGCTTAAAAGACACCTCTGCCGGTTTCGGAAAAGATACTAACAAAGTAACTATTTTTGATAGGGAAGGACAGGCATTTGATTTCGAACCCAAAAGCAAAAAATTGGTGGCCAACGATATTGTAGACTTAATTATAAAAAAGCTAAATGAAAAAGCATAGTTTTTTGATGTTGCTGTTTATAGCTGTCTTGCATGTTACAAACTATGGACAGGAACTACAGGCAAAAGTAACCGTTATAGCTAGCCGTGTACCGAATACAGTAGACAAAAAAATATTTCAAACGCTTCAGTCTCAACTGACAAATTTCATAAACAATCGTAAATGGACTTCGGAAGTTGTTCAACCGCAAGAGCGAATCGAGTGCAGCTTTTTATTAAATATTGAAAGTGTCGTTGAGACAAACGTTTATAAAGCGAGTCTTACCATACAGGCTGCTCGACCTGTTTATAATTCTTCCTACTCCACTGCTCTTATCAATTTTCAAGATGCGGATGTGACTTTTAGATATGTCGAATATCAGCCGGTGGAGTTTAACGAAAATCGTGTGCAGGGTTCAGATGCTTTGGCAAGCAACCTCACAGCCACCTTTGCTTATTATGTCAATATTATTCTGGGGCTCGATTACGATTCATTTGGACCGAAAGGAGGGGATTTATATTTTCAAAAAGCGCAGAATATAGTTAACAACGCACCCGAAAACAGAAACATCAGCGGCTGGAAGGCTTTTGATGGTTCAAGAAACAGGTACTGGCTTGCAGAGAATTTATTAAACACAAGATTTAACCTTGTTCACGACGTCATTTATAGTTACTACCGCCAGGGGCTGGATTTTATGTACGATAACCAGGTGGAAGGCAGAACTAAAATACTTAACTCATTAGCCCAACTGCAAACCCTTAACCAGGAAAATCCAAACTCGATGATTGTACAGTTTTTTATGATTGGAAAATCGCAGGAGCTTATTCAGATTTTTAAGAAAGCAACCTCACAAGATAAGGTAAGGGCGATAGAAGCTTTACAAAAACTGGATGTAGCAAATGCTTCAAAGTATCAACAGGAACTAAAATGAGAAATCTGGTAATAGTTTCTCTTTTGATCATTTCTATCGGTTGCGCTTCAAGCCCTGTCCCTAAGAATATACTTCCTCCCGAAAGAATGCAGAAAGTAGTCTATGATCTTATTCGCATAGATGAGTTTGTAAATAATTTTGTAATTAAAGACTCGACGGTTGACATAAAAAAGAAGCGGAGTATTTTATATGAGCAGGTTTTCAAGGTAAACCAAACATCGAGGAAAGAGTTCTATCAGAGCTATAAATACTATCAGCAGCATCCTGATGTTCAGAAAGGTTTATATGATTCTTTATATGAAAAGATGAATCGGCAAAAGATAGAAGAAGCCAAACCTAAACCGGAAAAGACTGCCAAATAGAAAACGACAGCATTTTCAAACTACTAGCCGACGGTAAGCTTTCAACCTTTTAGGGCACGGCTTCAATAAAGAGAAAATGTACAAGTGTGCGACGCAACAGGAGTTGGGAGGAGAGTTACTGCTGGGAACAAAAATGTTCCCTTTTTAGTTTTTCAGTATAAATTGTATGTATGAATAAAGTAGTTAAAAATGCTGAAGCGGCAATTGATGACGTGCTTGATGGGAATACAATAATGTTAGGAGGATTTGGCTTATGTGGAATACCGGAAAATTGTATAACAGCACTCGTAAATAAGAATGTAAAAGAGTTGACATGCATTTCGAATAACGCCGGCATTGATAATTTTGGTCTTGGCAGGCTTCTGCAAACAAGGCAGATTAAGAAAATGATGAGTAGTTATGTTGGAGAAAATGCAGAATTCGAAAGACAACTTTTAAGCGGAGAGCTCGAGGTAGAATTGATTCCACAGGGAACCTTGGCTACACGCATTCAAATGGCGGCAATGGGAATACCAGCTTTCTTTACGCCTGCAGGGTATGGAACCGAAATAGCTGAAGGTAAAGAGTGTAGGGAGTTTAATGGAAAAATGCATTTAATGGAGCATGCTTTGCCTGCTGACTTTGCAATGGTAAAAGCCTGGAAGGGGGATACATTAGGCAACCTTGTGTTTAGAAAAACTACCCGCAATTTTTCTACATCAATGGCAAAAGCGGGAAACATTACAATAGCGGAGGTAGAGCATTTGGTTACACCTGGAGAATTGGATCCCGATGAAATACATGTTGCGGGAATTTATGTGCACCGTATTTTCGAGGGAGTAGATTATGAAAAACGGATAGAGCGGAGGACGGTTCGATTAACTAATCAACAGTAAGATCAAATGTTTATATCTACAAAGTACCTGGTATCAAAGTACGGGATTGACGAGACAATAGCGCGGTTTTTTGTTGATAGAGAACCTCCTGTCGACAACTTGTATTGGCATGAGAAACTCCTTTATCTACGACCAGCCCCGGGTTATTTGTTTATTCCACTTATTGTTGATTTATTGTTCAAACTAGGGATTGACAAGGAGAAGTTGTTTTCAGAAAAGTTCATTGGTACAATGGAAAGAATAGGCCATATTAGTGCACTTGAGGAGATTAAAAAGATATCAGCTCAAGAAGCAATTGAACAATGCAACGATCTCGTAGAAAAAGTCTCAGTAAATACTGCATGGCTTACTGATGTGAAAGAATATTTGAATGGTAGGCAAGGCAGCTTGTTGGGTAAACTAGTTACTCCATTTAAATCTTTGCACAGAGGCGATGTCTTTTTATTGTCTTTGTCCATGCTTGAGTTTTCCTCTTCATTATTTGAAGCTATCGGGCAGCAATGGTTTGCACTTATCAGTGCATTGCTTTTGCTGGACGATGCAGAAGATATTGAAAGTGACCGGGAAACCGGCGATGAAAATGCTTACCTCGAAAGCGGCCTAAACGCTAAGGGTCTCCATCGCATAGCTGAACTGGTGCAACATGATGTGGAAACAATAGCTTCAGTTAACCCAGTTATGGCAGTTGAACTAGAAAGGCAGCACACAGCTTTAGTGGAAAAGCACACCTTCTTACACTATTAAATCAGCAAACGTGAGTTTAGATAAATTTGGCATTGCCCGGCGAATAGCACAAGAGTTGCGGGACGGGATGTACGTAAATCTCGGCATAGGCATTCCTACACTTGTGAGCAATTATATACCGGCAGGGATGACTGTAATATTTCAAAGTGAGAATGGAATTTTAGGAATGGGGCCGTACCCGGTTGAAGAAGAAATCGATGCTGATCTTATTAACGCAGGAAAGGAAACGGTAACAGTTATACCGGGCGGAGCTTTTTTTGACAGCGCAGAGAGCTTTGGAATGATCAGGGCAGGAAAAGTTGACTTAACTGTATTGGGTGCTATGGAAGTAAGTGAAACAGGTGACATCGCCAATTGGAAAATTCCTGGTAAGATGGTAAAAGGAATGGGTGGGGCAATGGACCTGGTCGCCAGTGCAAAGAATATCATTGTTGCTATGCAGCATACCAATCCTAAAGGTGAAAGTAAGTTGTTACCCAAGTGCACACTTCCTCTCACAGGGGTTAATTGTGTAAAAAAGATTGTAACTGAGCTGGCTGTGATGAATGTGACCGCAGAAGGATTTGTATTACTTGAAAGAGCGCCAGGGGTATCTGTTGATGAGATAGTTGTTAAAACAAAAGGAACGTTGATCGTTCCTGATCACGTTCCTGAAATGAGTTTATAATATTTCTAAAGTACGGTTTATAAAGCCAGGTAACCGGTCCAAAATTCAAAGGACCTTCCTTTACGTTCATCAGGTAGAAAAAATCCTGCAATCGACATAGTCTTGTAGCTGATAAAGCTATTCTTGTCAGCATGTCCCTGGAAGTGTACAGATCTCCACGTACCGGTATTCAAATAAATTTTACTTCTTTTTTCTTTACTGCTATCTATGTAAGAGTTCATTGGAACAACTTCAGCATAATGAGTATGGCCCATAACAAAGAAGTCTTTTTCTTCGTCTTTCGAAATGTCTATGGCATATTGCTTATAGGATTCGAATTGATCTTTGTTGAAGCCTAAATGACTTATTACGTTACCTAATGTTTCGATACTAAAAATGTCGGCAACTATTTCTGCCAGTTTCATCTTGAAACTTAACCAATGATTTTCTGAGATTATTTCGTTGTGTCTGAAGCCCTCTATCACCAACTCGAGTGCGTCACTTATTGCTTTGTTAACTACTTCGCTGTCAAGTTTTGTCTCTTTTAATACCTGTGTTATCCAGGCAGGTGCGAGGCTGTAAGGGCGTAAATTGTCAATTTCACGAATCTGTTTAATAAAGGTCTTTATCTCCTCTTCAGTGCCCGCGCTTTTAGGACTCCTTCTAATACATTCTTCTATTTTCTTAGGAATTTCATTAAGCATCTTAATGACGACGACGTCTCCTACCGAAGACGCATCGCGATGGGGTGTTTGATAATTGGTTTTATCAAACCGATCGCCATGCTCAGCAAAAACCTTGTGCGCCTCTTGTATTTCCTGTATCACTTTGCTGTCATTATAAGCGTAAGGGAAAGGTTGGTCCTTTTCGTTTGCTAGACCTAATTCATCGATTACCCTGTTACGAATTTTATTGATCCGCTTATCCTTTATATAAAAGAACCAATCGTGGTTACCAATCATGTAATAGATATTTACCTTTATAGACACCTTTTCTTCACTTGCTTTATACTTTATCTTTCTTGTTGCTTTTTCCTCTTCATTCGCACGCCTCATCTCTTTCGGAATTAATAAATCGCCTTCAGCAATGCCTTTTAGTATGCTGAAAGAAGAGGCATTGAAATCTAAAATTCCGGAAGCTATTTTTTCGATGTTTTCGAAGAAGTCATCTTGTCTTTCTTTTGTCCATGGCATTAGTGTGTCTAAAGCTTCGTTCCATTGCTCGGATCTTATCATATCCAGAATGTCTCCCAGTAATATGATGTCCATCTGCTCAACAGGCTTATAATATTCCTGGTTGTTTTCATCACATCTCCATGAAGCATCGTAAGCCATATCGCTTATCCTGTTTCTAAATAAACGAAATGCAGAGTCGCTAATTACTTCCCCGGAACTTCCGTCGGTAAGATGTATGTCACTGATTATTACAAGCATAGTACGAGTTGGGTTTGAAAATAAATATTAGTAGTGGCGTAGAAAAATATACAAATACCTGTAGAAAACTAAATTTTAGCGAAGTAGTTTTCATTTATTCTCAATAGACAACTGTAATAAACCAAAGGCTACAATAGGTGATTTTCATATTTACGCAGTTGGCCGAAGTATTCAGCCGACTGAAATGTTTTGGTGAGTACCTATAGCTGTAACGATTTGCAGATGAAAGAGATAATAAAAAATTAAGTCGCTGTTGAATTCTTAATCCTTTTCGCGTTTAAAATATAAACAACCGAAATGTTTATATATTTTTGTATCCCCCTAAACTTCGTAAAATGACAATGGACACATCAGCAAAAAACATTGTTTTGTATGCAGATGATGATATAGATGATATTCAACTTGTACGAGATGCATTTTCAGAATACTCACAAAATGTTAAACTAGTAACAGTCGAGGATGGTTTGGAAGCACTGTCTTTTCTAAAAAATCTCTCCTCAGATGATCCCGCACCTTGTTTGATTATACTTGACATTAACATGCCAAGAATGGATGGCAAAGAGGCCTTGGTAAAAATCAGGCAAATGAAGCGGTTCGAAGACATTCCCTCTATCTTATTTACCACATCTTCACAAAAGCGCGACAAGGATTTCGCTGAAAAATACAACGCCGGTTTTCTAACAAAGCCTATTGATTTTACTCAAATGGATATTATCGCGCGCAAGTTTATCGAGCATTGTTCAGATGATATTAAAAAGAATATCACAAGAGAATTTAACTGACAATAATTCTCCTTCCTGTATAGTTTCAAGGTTTAAAGCTTTGTAGGTCGCAATTACTTTTTTTGGAAAAGCCAGCTTTTTGATAGATGATTTCCTTTTAATATTTGTATGGTAGCTTTTTTGCAGTAATGCTGCAAAGAGCGATTATGAGGAAAAAAATCACTGCTAAGGGATTATTCGAAGTATTAAAAAACGCATTTACTGGTTTTGGAGACGATAAAGTGACCAAACTTAGTGGTTCACTTGCGTATTACACCATTTTTTCAATGGGTCCTTTGTTGGTTGTTATCATCTCTTTGTGCGGTCTTTTCCTGGGGCGCGAAGCTGTTGAAGGGAAAATATATAACACGCTTACAGGTTTTGTTGGTGCCGATACTGCCGGCCAGTTACAGGAAATAATTAAAAACGCCTCCCTTGCAGGTAAAAGTAAGATAGCTGCTATTATCGGGGCTATTACTCTTATTGTTGGGGCAACTACTGTGTTTGCAGAAATTCAAGATTCTATTAATGGAATCTGGGGGCTAAAGCCTAAACCGAAAAGAGGGTGGCTTAAGATGTTACAAAATCGTTTTCTTTCGTTTTCTGTAATTGTAAGTCTCGGATTTTTGTTACTGGTATCATTAGGAATTACTGCTATTATTGACGGTTTTAGCGAACGGCTGCGAAGTCATTTCCCTGATGTTACGGTTGTGGTATTTTATATTGTAAACGTAGCTATCACTCTTGCAGTCACTACCTTGATTTTTGGGGTGATATTTAAAGTTTTACCTGACGCTAAAATTAAATGGAAGGATGTTATAGCCGGCGCTATTGCAACTTCATTGTTGTTTATGCTTGGCAAGTTTGCAATCTCATTTTATATCAGCAAAAGCGACATTGGTACTACATATGGTACCGCTGGCTCTATGGTTGTTTTATTGCTCTGGATCTATTATTCCTCTATCATCCTATATTTTGGGGCAGAATTTACAAAGGCATATGCTATCAAATTTGGATCAGAAATACATCCAAATCATTACGCCGTTACAACTAAAGTAGTAGAAGTTGAAACAGGTGGTCAGTCCGTTCAAAAGGCTGAGGCAACAGATGTAAAGACAGTACCGAAAGTACCGGAAAAGAAGTAGTGATACTTGGCCGTAAGGTTTTAATGTTTTAGTGGTCTTTTTTACTTTTCTCAACATCGTTGTGTCACTCACTTGTACGACAAATCTTTGTTTACCTTTCACTATTCGTGACCTCAATAAAAAATCCAAACATAAATAATCGTGCAGATGCCGTGGGTACTATTAATTCTTGGGGGGCTTTTTGAAACAGCATTTGCAACTTGCCTTGGAAAGGCTAAAGAATCTACAGGAACAACCGCAACTATGTGGATTGTCGGGTTTTTTATAAGCTTATCTATAAGTATGTTCTTATTGTATAAAGCAACTCAAACGCTTCCTATCGGAACTGCTTATGCAGTTTGGACAGGAATTGGTGCAGTGGGGACTGTCATTGTCGGAATTATATTCTTTAAAGAGCCGGCAGAATTTTGGCGTTTATTTTTTATCTCCACTTTAGTCGCTTCTATTATCGGTCTTAGATATGTTTCGGAATAATTGAAATCTCTTTGAAATCCATCCAAAGTAAGAAACCGCTTCAACAAAAATTTCCCGCTAGACTAAGAATGGTTGATATTTGTTCAAACACTTGAATGAAAAAAATTATCGTTTTACTACTAATAATTTTTACACTTTTTGCTGCGTATTCATCTAAACCCGACGACAAGACTTGCATAATAGAGGCTGTAAAATCGGTATGGGGTCCACTAACTCCAACTACCGAAAGGCCGGTTTACTATGAACAATTTATGGACTTAACAAGCAAGTTGGTAGAGATAGACGACTGGATTTTCTTGAAGCGTATCAAGTACAAGTTTACCAGCGAGAAGAAGACAGTGGCTTTCGGAGCTTTTAAAAAAGTCTTTACGTTTAATCGGACTTCAAAAAAATAGCAGAGCGTTTACTGCTTTCAATCAAATTTTTCTCCGTGTCCTTTCAGCCGCTTTATACAATTCGATAGTGACCTGTAATGGTGATAGGTAGCTTTCCATATGTGACCCTTTAAAGCAGTTTGTTTTTCAGGCTGTTTATCGAGACCAGCCTCGTACCAGTCCCCATACTTGTGATCTATCAGGTAGGTTTGAGTGTATTGCCAAAGCTTTTTGAATTTGTCGAAATAATGCATTGGGTCATTTGGAAATTGGTCTGACATCAGTAGCAACGTATTTAATCCTTCTGCTTGTGCCCACCAGTTTTTTGTGTCTAATATAATTTTTATGTTTTGTTGGTCTTTAAAGTAATAGCCTTCATCGTAAAAGCCACCTACATTGCTGTCCCAGCCATTTCTTAAGGCGTGGTCTACCATTCTTTTAGCAACTGTCATCGTACTTTGATCATTCTTCCAGCCCAAGGCATGCGATGCCTCTAGCATTAAAAAAGCTGTTTCCACGTCGTGCCCAAACGATACATGATCAAGATTTCGATGCCTTAAAATGGACGTTTCAGAAGAGTCTCTAAAGGAAACCGGTGTCCAGTCGGGCTGAAAGAAGAGAACGAGATTCCCTCTATTAGTAGTTATTACATCCCTTACAAGTAAAAGCATTTCTTGCAACCGCTCCCTCACCAACTTGTCTGGCCAAACGCTATATAATTCAGTAAAAGCTTCCAGCAAATGAATTGAAGTGTTTTGATCTTTATAACCTAAGTCTGAAGTTGAAGGCACCGTATTATCTCTCACCACCGGTGTTCCGTCTCTTTGCAAATGCTGGTAATAACCTTTGTAGATCGGATCATGACTATGCTGTTCCATCCACAGAAAGGCTTTTTTTACAAGATTGAGGGCACCGGTATCATGCGACATCTTGTAGTAAGCAGCGAGTGCATAAATGCCGAATGAATTGCCATAGGCTTCTTTTGGCTTTCGCTTATCGCTTTTATCGTTTCCCTGCCGATCGACTAAGTTATAGAACCCGCCATATGTCTTATCCCACATGACGTCTCTTAAAAATTTAAACCCATGCTTAGCGCCTGCTTTATAAAAAGGAACACTGGGATAAAATTCCGCTGCCTTTGCATTAGTCCAGGTATGACGAGCCTGGGTAACAATCATTTTGTCCTGGTTGCCAGTTGGCTTAAAATCGTAGGTATATGAGGTGATGAAACCACCATAAAGGCTGTCTTCGGATTGCGGATACCATTTGTTTAGCAGTTCGGTTCTTATTGACTTATCCATTTCAGCTGCTATCTTCAGCCGTTCAGGGGAAGAGATGTTTGTTTTTTTTTGTTGCGCAGATAAAGCTGAAGTAAATAGCAATAAGATTGCAAAAGCGGTTTTAATCATACTTTAAATGGCGTTTGTCATAAAAATACGGTAATAAAATTTAGGCTAAAAAAGTTGCAGGATGCTAAAGCATACAAGAGTGCGACGCCACAAAAGTGAAATAGTAGTAATATTGCCGGGACTATAATGATCGTTACGGGCGATCATCTTTTTACAAATACAATGAAAGACTTTACGAAATATTACATCATTCCCGCTCAGCCGGCAGAGATCTATATCGCGCTTACCAATCCAGCTACAATACAATTGTGGACCGGGCAAAAGGCCGATATGTCAACTGTTCCAGGTTCTGAGTTTTCTTTATGGAACGATAGTATTGCTGGACGAAATATAGAGTTTGAAGACGGGAAAAAAATTGTGCAGGAATGGTACTTTGGAGACCAGGAAGAGGAGTCTATCGTAACTATAAAACTGCATCCACATAAAAGTGGAACATCTGTTGAATTAAGGCATACAAATATTCCGGACAGTGAATTTGAAGATATTGTAGAAGGTTGGGATGAGGTTTATTTTGGTTCGTTGCTGGAATTTTATGACGAAGAATAAAGACACTTCTATACAAAGAACAAGTGAGCGAATCCTGCTCTTACAATATTAGACACTGTAATGGAAGAACCCCAAACGAATCCTGAAATACTTCTGCAATTACTAACGATGAAGATGCCTTTCGGTAAATACAAAGATATATTCATATATCTATTACCGGTCTCATACTTGGAATGGTTTCAACGAAAAGGATTTCCGAAAGGCAAGTTGGGAGTCCTGTTAGCGACGATGTATGAAATTAAAATAAATGGTTTGGAGTATTTATTAGAGCCATTGAAGAAAAGGTAGCCCGTTCTCACTTCAAAAAGACAATGTCGACTTTAATCCGCCTGCAAAGCCTAAGTAGTTAAAGCTAAGTTTAAACAATACATAAGTAAAACAATCTTAGTTCCTAGGCGTTGTTTCACCTGTCTGTCGCTTATCATAACACCTTTTCGAAATTATTTTTTAATTAAGTTTTTCATTCTACTTTTGGACCGTTTTTATCAAATAGTCGAAAATGCTGGAACAGGTTGCAAAAGATGAGTTTATGGTCAGGGAAATACTTTCCACTGCCAAAACTTTGTTTGCACAACATGGTTTGAAGAAAACGACAATGGAAGATATTGCGAACTCTCTCGGTAAAGGAAAGAGTAGTTTGTATTATTATTTCCAGGGAAAAACAGAAATCTTTGAGGCCGTTGTTGAAGAAGAATTAAAGAACCTTTTACGACTGACACGGCAAGCTGTTAATATGGCTATAACGGCAAAAGATAAACTGAAAGCGTATTCGAGAACGCGCGCGAGGGTGATGGAAAAGTTTCATAATCTAAGTTCAGTAGTGTACGAAGATATTTTTAATCATATTGGAGTGGTTTTAAAACTGAAACAAAAACACGATGAAACGCAAATTGATTTGATAAGAGAAATTCTTAAAGTTGGTGTGCAAACGGGAGAATTTAAAAAGTTGGCAGAAAGAGATATAGAGCTATTCTCATTTACACTTGTAGCAGCATTTAGGGGTATTGAATTGCCGCTGTCTGCATCAAGGTTTGTACGTAATTGTGAGAACGGACCCGACGTACTTGTAGATATAATGGTTGATGGAATTAAAGGATAAAGTGTGGATAGAGTGAAAATAACTTAAAGTTTGAAAAGGTTAAAAAAACACTTATAATCATTATTTTTAAGTTTCATACACTTGCTTTATGAAAGACAACAATCTTTCATCCTTTAAATGAAATTGGTAAACTATGGCTGATAATATACTTTAATAGAAAAATGTGCAAGGCTTCTTAAATATTGGATAATGCAGAAAAAACTACATAAGAAGATAGAGCAGTTTAAAGATGCTGCTTTAATTAAACAACAAGGTATCTACCCCTATTTTAGAGTGATACAATGTGGGCAGGATACTGAGGTAGTACTTAACGGTAAAAGGGTACTAATGTTTGGTTCGAACTCATATTTGGGTTTAACCAATCATCCGAAAATAGAAGAAGCCGCAAAAAAAGCCATCGACAAATATGGAACAGGTTGTGCCGGTTCACGTTTTTTAAACGGCACTTTAGATATACATATTGAACTTGAGCAGAAGTTGGCTAAATATGTAAATAAAGAATCCGCGCTCCTTTTTAGTACAGGTTTCCAGGTAAATCTTGGCGTGTTGTCTTGCGTCACCGGAAGAACAGACTATCTAATTTTAGATGAGTATGACCACGCTTCTATCATTGATGGGTGCAGGCTTTCTTTTTCAAGAACGATTAAGTATCGCCACAACGATATGGGTGATCTTGAACAGAAGTTAGCTGCTTTGCCGTCCGAAGCTATAAAACTGATTGTAGTAGACGGCATATTTAGTATGGAAGGTGACTTTGTGAAACTGCCTGAAATAGTAGATATCGCAGAAAAGTACGGGGCAAACATTATGGTAGACGATGCTCATAGCCTTGGTGTAATTGGCGAGGCTGGTGCCGGCACTGCATCGCATTTTGGGTTAACTGATAAAGTAGATCTTATCGGTGGCACATTTAGTAAGTCACTTGCTTCACTTGGTGGTTTCGTTGCTGGTGATGAAGTGATTATAGATTATTTGAAGCACAAGGCACGTTCTTTAATTTTTAGTGCTAGTATGACGCCGGCTTCAGTAGCAAGTGTTTTAGCAGCATTAGAAATTATACAGAGTGAGCCAGAACGTATAGAGCAACTGTGGGCCAATACCCGCTATGCGAAGCAACTATTGTTGGAGGAAGGGTTTGAGTTGGGACCAACTGAAAGCCCCATTATTCCTGTATATGTAAGAGATAATCACAAAACTTTTATGCTCACGAAGATGTTGCAGGAAGATGGAATATTTGTAAATCCTGTTGTTTCTCCTGCTGTTCCATCTGATGCTTCGCTCATTCGCTTTTCCCTGATGGCAACACATACATTCTCTCAAATTGAAGAGGCCGTAGAAAAATTAACTAAAGTTGCTGCTCATCTGGAAATACCAAGAATGAAGCAAAAGTTTGAATTATGATAAAAATTGAGCCGGTAACGTCAAAAAAGCAGCTTGCTGCTTTTATTGATTTTCCTCATGATCTCTATGCAAATGATCCAAACTATGTTCCAGAACTTTTCATTGCACAAAGAGATATTTTAACGCCGGGTAAGCATCCCTTTCACGAACACTCATCTCTCCAGTGCTTTTTAGCTGTAAATGAAAATAAAAAGGTGAAGGGAAGAATTGCTGCAATTTTAAATAATAACCACAATAAATTCAACAAGACCAACGACGGCTTTTTTGGTTTCTTCGATTGTGTCGATGATAATACTATAGCCAAAGCATTATTTGAAGAAGCGGAGAAATGGTTGAAGGAAAAGGGCGTTGCTACTATGATTGGTCCTGTTAATCCGTCGACAAACGAAACAGTAGGTGTTTTAATTGACGGTTTCGACAAGCCCCCTGTGGCTATGATGACCTACAACCAGCCTTACTACATCAAACTTTACGAGCAAAACGGGTTGCACAAGCAGGTTGATTTGTTTGCGTACGATTTGCAGACAAATACAGTTAGCGAACGTGCTGTTAAGTTGCAGGAAGCGCTAATGAAAAGACTTGAACAGCGAGGGATTACCATCAGGAAGATTAATGTAAAGGATTTCAAAAATGAGGTAGCAAAAGTCAGGGAAATTTATAACTCAGCGTGGGACAGTAATCTTGGATTTGTACCTGCAACAGAAAACGAGTTTAATTACCTGGCAAAGGATTTAAAGATGATTTTAGATCCTGACTTCTGCCTGGTGGCAGAGCATGGGTCTAAAATGGTTGGGTTCGCTTTGGCTGTACCTGACGTTAATCAAATTCAGAAAAAAATAAAAAAAGGAAGATTATTTCCAACGGGAATTTTCAAACTTTTATTAGGACTGAAAAAGGTCGATTACGTACGAATAATTACACTTGGAGTAATTGAGGAATACAGGAAAATGGGAATTGAAGCTTGCTTTTATGCGCAAATAATAAAAAAGGCCGGCGAGAAAAAAATAAAGGGCGGTGAAGCTTCGTGGATATTGGAAACAAACGAGATGATGAATAAGGCAATGCAGAACATCAACGGTAAAGTTTATAAGAAGTACCGTGTTTACGAAAAAGTAATATGAAGCAAAAGGTCTTGATAACTGGTGCAAGTGGTTTTGTTGGTTTTCATCTAATTGAAGCTGCTCTTGCAAAAGGACTAGATGTATATGCAGCCGTTAGAAAGACAAGTGATATTAAGCATCTAGCCTCCCATAAAATTAATTATACCTATCTCAATTTTACCTCTGCTGAAAGTCTCGAAAAAGAACTTAGGGAGAGAGAATATGACTTTATCATTCATGCGGCCGGTACAACCAAAGCAAAGAACCAGGAAGAATACAATACTGTTAACGCTTTGTACACTATCAATCTCGCTAAAGCATCTGCAAACAATCCCCACCTAAAGAAAATTGTTTTTATCAGCAGCCTGGCTGCTTTAGGTCCACTGGATCAAACAGAGAGGTTAATAACTGAGCAAACAAACCCGCGTCCTGTTACCGCTTATGGCCAAAGCAAACTACTGGCTGAAAAGCAGTTGAAAGGCTTGAAGCTCCCTCTAATCGTTTTGCGACCCACTGCTGTCTACGGGTCACGGGATAAAGACATTTTCATAATTCTAAAAACGTTTAGTAAAGGCTTCGAACCTTACATCGGGCACATACCACAGCAATTAAGTTTTGTGTATGTGAAAGATTTGGCTGCTGCATCAGTCAATTCTTTGTTTACCTCAGATGAAGCAAATGGAGCATACAACATTACAGACGGCAACTGCTACAATCGTTACGAAATGGCCAACATAACGAAGAGTGTATTGAATAAAAAAACGATTAAAGTTCATCTGCCGTTGCCCGTCGTAAAGGGTTTTGCGCTGGTTTTGGAAAAGGCGTTTGGAATGTTTGGAAAAACGCCTGCAGTAAATCTTGAAAAGTTGAACGAACTGACGGCAATAAACTGGTGTTGCGATATAGAAAAGGCAAGGAAAAATTTAGGTTATAGTCCATCATACAACTTGCAACGAGGGCTTAAAGAAACACTGGAATGGTACAAACAGAATGCGTGGTTGTAAATTTTAAAGGCTTGAAAATTTTACAAAGCCTGCCTTAAAGAGGTGAGGCTTTTTTTATATAGTATGATTGAAATCCATAAACTGGTAGCCACGTTTTTCGGCCTGGGATATATAGGCAAAGGTGGCGGAACGCTTGCTGCAGTTGCTCTTTGTATTATCTGGCTGTTGATACCAACCCAAGACTTCACAATCTTGGTTCAAATTCTTTCGTTAATAGTAGTATGTGTAGCAGGAGTTTGGTCTGGAAACGTAGTGGATAGAATTTGGGGTAAAGACAGCAGCAAGGTCGTCATCGACGAGGTGGCAGGCATGATGATAACTTTGATCTTTTTACCAATTACCCTTAAATATGTTTTAACCGGCCTGGTACTTTTTAGGTTTTTTGACATCGCTAAGCCCCTGCTTATAAAAAGAATGGAGTTGCTTCCAAAAGGATGGGGCGTTATGGCAGACGATGTATTAGCGGGTTTGTACGCTCATATTTTATTGATGGTAATAGTACACTTTAAACTTTTCTAATAGTTTTTTCTGAATTCAGCGAAATTGCTATCTCTAACTTTTGTTGCGTCGCACTCTTGTACCGTTTATTCATTTTTTGCAACAGATGCTTGCATCAATAGTCTTGTTTGCAGTAAAGAACAATTAAACCTTTAAGACTGTTATTAGACCGTTTAAAACCTTTGCATGCCTTTATGAAAATACAAGCCATTAGTTTTGTTTTAAAAAGCTTTACGTATTGTTTGAAATGCTAATCTTTTTTTTAAATTTTACACGCTGTCTTATTTAGATAAAGTGGGAAAAGGTTTTTAGGTGTGCAACCAAAAGAAGCTGTATAATTTTTTAAAAAAGCTGCCAATAGTACTACAGGCAAACGGAGCGTCGCAACTATGACGCCTTTTAAACAAAGGCTGGTATTTAACTAAAAGTAATTTCTTAAAAGCTTTTGACAGAAGGCGCAACGTTGTTATAAAAATGCTTACTTTTCTTAAGGCGAATATATCCTCTTCGATTGCTTCATTTTTTGATTACCTAATCACCATTTTTCTTGTAAATCTCTTTCGGATCGATGTAGTTATTGCAAGCACATCGGGAACCGTTTGCGGTGGAGTGCTTAATTTTTTTATCGGCAGAACGTGGGTTTTTGAATCAAGAAAAAGGAAAGTGCATCAGCAGGCTTTCAGGTACGGAATAGTTTGGACGGGCAACCTCATATTAAATACAGGCGGTATGTACATTATGACAAAACTGCTAAAAGTACATTATGTGTTCGCAAAACTTTTTGTATCGCTGATCGTAGGTTTCTGTTATAACTATGTGCTACAGAAAAAGTATGTTTTCAAAAATAATTGATTGAATAATGAAAAAGATATTCAGCAAAATTATTTTAGTCCTGTTGTTAATGACCACCTTCGTATCGGTCAATTCCCAAACTATTGTTCGCGGTGTAATACGGGATGCAGTATCTCAACAGCCACTACAATCTGTAAGTATCTATTTCAAAGGAGGCAAGGGCGTCACCAGCTCAAGCGACGGAAGCTACATGCTTGCTACAGAAAATACCAGGCTAACCGTAGTGCAGTTTTCTTATGTCGGATACAAAACAGTCTCAAAAACACTTATACCTAACAAGGAACAGGTAATAGATATATTGTTGGAGGTGTCAGACGCAAAGAGCAATGTGGTGGTAAAGACAAATAAAAGAGGAAAGTACTCAAATAAGAACAACCCGGCAGTTGAGCTGATAAGGCAGGTAATTGATAATAAAGATAAAAATAGAATTTCAGCTTACGACTACGTGTCTTACGAGCAGTATGAGAAAATGGAAGTGTTGCTTACAAAGACTCCTGAAAAGTTATTGAACAACAAGTTTCTCAAGAATTTTAAATTCGTGTTCCAAAACAATGATACCACCAAAATACAGGGAAGAGCAATGCTTCCTGTTTATATAAACGAAATTTCATCTCAGAAATACTATCGTAAAAATCCCGAAAAAAAGACGACCTACATAATAGCCGAGAAGGAAGTGAATTTCGGTGAGTACCTCGACGTGAAAGGGATTAATTCATACCTCGAGCGGATGTATGAAGACGTTGACGTTTACCAGAACAACATTTCGTTGTTGTCTAATCAGTTTCTTAGTCCCATTGCTGATATGGCTCCTACTTTCTACAGATTTTATATTGCTGATACTACAGAGGTAGATGGAGTTGAATTAGTACGTTTAAATTTTGCTCCCAGGAACCTAAATGACCTACTTTTTAAAGGAACTCTTTTTGTTACACTTGACGGGAATTATTCTGTTCAAAAATTGGTCATGAGTATTAGCAAGCACGCTAACTTAAACTTTGTTAGAGAATTACATGTAAACCAGGATTTTGAAAAAGGCCAGGACGGACGATTTCATCTTGCTTTGAGTAATACCATTGTTGAGTTTGCTTTAGCAGAGTCGGCAAAAACGGGCATTGTGGGAGAAAGAACAGTTTCATTTAAAAGCTTTACAATTAATCAACCTCAGGCTGATAGTATTTATAAAGGTGATGCTGTTGTTAGGATAGGATCACAAAATGCAGCTTCAGATACTTTCTGGCAGGCACATAGATCTCCTCCTTTGTCTGAGGCTGAAGTAAAAGTTTATTCAAACATTGATAGCCTGACTCATTTGAAATCTTTCAAAACTTTTATGGATGTAGCTACGTTACTAATGGCTGGATATAAAAGCTTTGGAGGGTACGAGGTTGGACCGGTTAATTCGTTTTACAGCTTTAACCCGGTTGAAGGTTTACGAACAAGGATAGGAGGAAGAACTACTCCCAGGTTCAATCGGAATATATACCTTGAAAACTACGTGGCTTACGGGTTTAAAGATCAGAAGTGGAAGTACTATGGCGCTGTGGCTTACTCATTTAACCATTCCTCTATATACGCTTATCCGCTCAATTACCTTAAACTCGGTTATCAAAGAGACACCAAAATTCCCGGGCAGGAACTGCAGTTTGTTGTAGAGGATAATTTTTTGTTGTCTTTCAAGCGTGGTAATAATGATCGATGGCTTTACAACTCTATTTTTAAAACTGAGTATGTAAGGGAATTTGGAAAAGACTTTGGATATACTCTTGGTTTCAAAAATTGGAAACAAACACCTGCCGGTATAATATCTTATTTAAAGCCAGATGGATCTAGCCTTGTTAATGTTCCAAACCTTACTACTACTGAACTGTCCGCAGAGTTTACATGGGCGCCCCATCGACAGTTCTACCAGGGAAAGAGATTTCGCATCCCCATTATCAATAAGTACCCAATTTTTAAATTCAGATTCATCACGGGCATAAAGGGTCTCGTAAAGGGTGAGTACAATTATCAAAACTTAAATCTTACGATAGACAAAAGGTTAATGTTATCGCAACTAGGGTTCGCCGACGTCAAGCTTGAGGGCGGAAACATTTTTGGAAAAGTTCCTTACCCGTTAATGACTGTTCACCGTGCAAATCAAACTTATTCTTACCAATTGGAATCTTACAATCTCATGAATTTCCTTGAATTTGTAAGTGACCATTACGCTGCTTTCAGCATTGATCAGCATTTTAATGGTTTCTTCCTAAATAAAATACCTTTGCTGAAAAAATTAAAGTGGCGGGAGGTTGCCTCTGCTAAAGTTTTATATGGTGGGGTGCGTGATGAAAATAATCCGGACCTCAATTTATCAACCATAAAATTTCCTGTAGACAAGCAAACGGGCTTACCGACAACATACAGTTTAAATAAATCACCCTATATTGAAGTTAGCGTGGGTGTTTCTAATATTTTAAAGCTTTTGAGGATAGATTTTGTAAAAAGGCTAACGTACTTAGATCATCCGGAAGTAACAGAATGGGGAATTAGAACAAGGGTAAAATTCGATTTCTAGAAAATATGGCAAAACAAGCGTTAAGGGATACACTTCAAAAGACGATTTATACAATAATTGACCCTTTGGTTCGACGGTTAATAAAACTAGGCCTTACACCCAACGCTGTCACAACGATAGGATTGCTTTTAAATATAGGGGTGGCGGTAATTTTTATCTCAGGCGCAGAAGAAGGTGGCCGTGCTGATTTAAGATACGTAGGTTGGGCCGGTGCGCTCGTTCTTTTTGCCGGTTTGTTTGACATGCTCGATGGCCAGGTAGCCCGGTTAGGTAATATGAGTTCCACCTTCGGAGCACTATTTGACTCCGTCCTGGACAGATATAGCGAATTAATAATGTTTTTAGGTATTTGTTATTATCTTGTTGCGCATCATTATTTCATCAGTTCTTTATTTGCATTTATAGCCCTTATCGGTTCAATGATGGTCAGTTATACGCGTGCAAGAAGTGAGGGCTTAGGTATTCAAAACAAAGGTGGCCTAATGCAACGCCCCGAGCGTGTTGTTTTAATTGGCGTTTCCGCAATAGCCTGCGGATTAACTGCTCATTTTATTGGCGGTAATTACAAATTATATGTTCCCGGAATACCGTTTCACGTTTTTGAGACCATGACTGTTTTCACGTTGCCTATAACTGTAATGGCTGTTCTTACAAACATTACTGCTTTTAAGAGACTATATGCTGCAAAGAAGGCACTGGATTTAAAAGATAAAATTAAAAATGAACAGGGTGATTTATAAGAGGGGAGCTATTCTTTTTTTTCTGGGTTGGTTTACTACTCTCGCCGTTATTGCACAGGATAAGTTTCCGGTGCCAGTCGTTGGTCCTAATCAACTATTTTACCTGCAAAGAACAGCTAATACAAACACCATTATTTGTGAGTTGAATTACAATAACAATGTTCTTGACATGGAGGAACCGGTACATGTTTATTGGATAAGATATACGGATAAAGGCCAAAAAGAAGAGCTGAATTTTGTACAGAAGAAGTTTGCATACGGCATAAAAAGTACCCCAATTTCGAAAGACAAGTACGAGCTGAATTTCGTTTCTTATAAAAAATTCCCGATGTTGTTGATGAAGGGGGCAAACAACAAGTACAACGTGTATGGAACAATTAATCAAAAACAAGCTATCATCAATCGTATCTTTGTAAAAATAAATGGAGGGTCTTTTTGGTCGCCGAATGTTGAATATGTTGAGATAAAGGGAGTAGATCCATCAAGCGGTAAGGAAGTTATAGAGAGAAGGAAAATATAAGTTTATTAAGCTTTTTTTATATGAAGAAGAATTATGTCTCTAATTCAAGAGAGTCTGTGAGGATGTTTAAAAATGATTTTTTGGAGGGTCTTTCTAAAATTCATTTTTCAGTGCCATTATTCATTTTTGGGCCTGCTATCGTTTTTTTTATTTATAAAGCAATTTCACACAACATTTCACCAGCAGCTTTTATCGGGTTTTTTATTTTAGGAATTTTTGTTTGGACCGCCACTGAATACGTGCTGCATCGCTACCTGTTTCATTTTGTACCGAAATCAGAATGGGGATTAAGATTGCATTTTATTTTCCATGGTGTTCATCACGATTATCCAAGGGATTCTAAAAGATTGGTAATGGTTCCCTCTGTAAGTATTCCATTGGCTGCACTTTTTTACTTTCTGTTTTCCTTGTTCCTGTCGGATGTGAACTTATATGCTTTTTTCCCCGGCTTTATCCTGGGTTATCTCGTGTATGATATGACACATTACGCCATTCATCATGCAAATTTTAAAAGTTCTTTTTGGAAAAAAATCAAGCAACATCACATGCTCCATCATTACGACGACCCAACCAAAGGTTACGGGGTCAGTTCTGTTTTGTGGGACAAAATTTTAGACTCCGATTTTCCAAAGAAGAAATAATGTATCAACCAGCCAAGGTGGCAACATATACAGGGTTATTTGCTAAAAAAGATATACTTCTAACTTCAATAATATCTTTATCGTATCTCCTTTTATCGAAAGTATTAATTGGATATAAACCGGAACAGTTGGTGCTGGTTGTAATTTTTAACCTGTTATACTACATCTCATTTTCAACTCGTAAGTTTATAACAGGCTTTTCTGTATTTATGATATTCTGGATCATCTTCGATTATATGAAGGCGTTTCCGAATTATCTCTACAATACAGTTCACATCCAGAGTCTTTACAATGCTGAAAAGAGATTATTTGGTATTCATGTAAATGGGCAAATTCTTACTCCTAACGAGTTTTGGCAACACAATACTTACACTGTACTTGATATTTTAAGTGGTGTTTTTTACCTGTGTTGGGTTCCCGTTCCATTGGTATTTGCAGGGTATCTTTTCTTTACCAAAAGACGTGAACAGTTCATGTATTTTGCCTTAACCTTTTTGTTAGTCAACCTCATTGGCTTTGTTGGTTATTATGTTTACCCTGCAGCTCCGCCCTGGTACGTTCAGCTTTATGGATTTAACTTCAATCCTCATACTCCCGGTAATACTGCCGGCCTGCACCGGTTCGATGACTTTTTTAACGCAGGTATTTTTAATGCATTGTATGCTAAAAGCTCAAACGTGTTTGCCGCCATGCCTTCACTTCATTCAGCGTATAACCTAATCGTATTGTATTATGGAATTAAAAACAGGCTTGGCCTCATCAACATTTTCTTTGGCGTAGTGGTTGTCGGTATTTGGTTTGCCGCAGTATATAGCAATCACCATTATATTCTCGATGTATTAGGTGGTATCAGTTGTGCTATTATTGGCATTTTTGCCTTTAAAAGGTTCATAGTACCGAACCGTTGGTTTCAATCAATGATTGTCGAAAAGTTTGTGCAAGACTAACCTCCTTACCTCAATTTTGTTTTATTCCCTCTGTGACTATCGGTTGACAGCCTCCTAATTTGTAGTTGTGAAGAGCAATAAAATTTACTTTTCTGTCTGCAAGCGCATTCACTGTTGCCAATGTTTCAGGAGAATTATAAACCCTGTTAATATAGTTGCTTGAACTAATTGCAGACGACAGTCCTGAGTGTTTGTAGCCGAGATTATAGAAAATTACGTTAGAGATATTTTGGGTAGATAAGCCTCTAGGCTTTATGATTTCGCTTTTCTTTTTGATGAGCGGAGCAACAAAACACAGGGAGTTATTTTGTTGTTTATTTAGGTACTTATCAAGCAGTTTATTTTTTCTCGTAAGTATTGTTGCGTCAGTTATTACGAAAATAATTTTTCCTTTAAGCTCTTCTGTAGATGGCCAGTTACACCCTTGCACTGAATTTCGTAAGCTTTTATTTTCCTGTAAAACTTCTTTAGGCGAGTAAATACTTGTTGCAGGAAAAATTGAGGAAATCAGGTCATCTAAATCTTGCGGTTTTCTAGCAGATTTTTTACTTCCCCAATCTTCCTTTTTGTCTATATAAATTGTAAGCACTTCATGCTCGGGATTTTTTCTTGTCCATTGCTCTATCTCTATAAGGCATTTACGAAGAGATCCACCTGCACAATTTTTATTGCCTTTCTGAAAAAGGCTGTGTTTTACAAACCAATCAGTACCCGAGCATTTTTTCTTACCCAGGAAATATTGAGAATCCCAAATGTCTAGTTCTAAAGTCGATGTATAGGCCAACGCTTCTTCAAGGCTGGAGGAATATTTTTTTTGATAACAGTTGTGGCATGCAACAGAATATTTATTGTTGTACAACAACGTATCGCCGGCTTTGACCTTTTTAGGTGCGCAAAAAATAAAAGCAATCAATAGAAAACCTACCAGGAATATATTCACTTCATATGGTTTGAACGAGAGAATTAAAACTAAGGTTAAAACGAAAAACAGAATTTAATATTTCCTTAAATAGTCTTTAAATAACTTAAACTTGTTCAATATTCGGGATTTTTTACGATCCGGCAATTTTTTACAACGCGGCTTTTAAATACAGTTAAACGTCTTATTGCTAATGTTCCTTAAATGCTCAGTAGCAGGTGCAAAAGGAAGTATGGAGTTAACGGAATCCAAGCGATAATCTAACTATAATTTTTGCCTAATTTAGGAGTAAACAAGAGGTTAAATTGTGAGCATGTTAATTGGGAGATTAGTTAAAGAATGCTCATGTAATTAGTTATGCGAGGTGGACACTAGGTCCAACGACAGCTTTAACAGAGACTTAGAACATTCTTGGTTGTAGAAAAAATCTTCCACCATACTTTAAGCGTAAATAGCATTAAAACAGATTATACATGAAAACTCTATTTCAACTATTCGCTATTATATTTTTCGCCACCTCTTGTTCTAGCGCACAATCAAAGAAATTTCCCGTTACAAAAACAGACGCAGAGTGGAAAAAACAATTGACCGATGAACAATACCGGGTGGCACGAAAGGAAGGGACGGAGTCTCCTTTTCACAATGCTTATCATGATAATCATGAGAAAGGCATTTACAATTGTATAGGGTGCGGCCAAACATTGTTTACCAGCGATACCAAGTTTGAGAGCGGCACGGGATGGCCAAGCTTTTATCAGCCAATAAGTAAAAAAGTAGTTGAAGAAAATCGCGACAAGACTTTTGGGATGGTTCGCAGAGAAGTGCATTGCAGCAATTGTGGTAGTCATCTAGGACATGTATTTGGGGATGGACCTAAGCCAACAGGGTTAAGGTATTGTATGAACTCTGCTTCACTTCGGTTTGTAAAAAAGTAATCTTTCGTTTTGTTTAATAGTTTTTAGTACCAATACACGATAGGGTTGCGATTAAGTAAAACACTCCTCCGGGTAAAATTCCTCTCATAAATGAAAGCGATTCTTTACAAGCATCCACTAGCTATTCGCTGGTTTCACTGGGTAAATTTTCCTGTACTTGTTTGTATGATCTGGAGCGGTTTATTAATCTATTGGGCAAATGGAGTCTATAAGATTAGCTGGGGCAATAAAGTATTTGTGAAGTTTTTTTCTACAGGATTTTATAAAGCATTAAATGTTCCGTTTCATCTCGCGGAGGGTATGAGTTGGCACTTTGCCTTTATGTGGCTATTCACGATCAATGGGCTACTATATGTTTTGTTTACCTTTTTTTCGGGTCAGTGGAAATTCTTATTGCCGAATAGAAATTCTTTCAAAGAGGCATGGCTTGTGTTGTTGCACGACCTGCATATAAGGAAATACGAACCGCCTCAAATAAAATACAACGCAGCACAGCGTATCGCTTATACAGCTATTATGATTATGGGGATTGGTTCGTTAATCACAGGACTTGCGATTTATAAGCCCGTTCAGTTCAGCTTTTTTTCATGGATTTGTGGAGGATATGCAGCCGCACGTTTAGAACACTTTATTCTTACTCTGGGTTATGTTCTTTTCTTCCTTATACATGTGATACAGGTAGTTAAATCGGGATGGAATAACTTTCAAGCTATGATTACAGGATTTGAAGTAATAAAGGATGCGCCTAAAAAAGTACCTCATGAATGATCGATCTTCTTTGCCTGTTAAAACCGTCGCCAACAGAACGTTTGGAAGAAATAGTATTCTTTCATTCGTGTTATTTGGATTGTTCCTTGTTGGAGCCTGGGCTACTTTTAAATGGATCAAAAGACAGCCGCAGGATGCGGGAGCATTAAGACCTTTACGAAAAACACTTGATTTTAATGAAACCGTATTTTCAACTGTTTTTGATAGTAATAAACTGGTAAAAGAATACCCGGTCAGTCATGCCGCAAAGCGAGTTAGGGTAAATGGAATGGATGGACTTCGTGACAGCGTTAATGAAGAAACCTGGCGGCTAAGAGTGATACGGGCACCCGGCGATACTTTACAGATTACTTTAGACGATATTAAAAAACTGCCTAAAAAAGATTTAATCTTTGATTTTAAATGTATAGAAGGTTGGGACCAGGTAACACATTGGGCTGGCGTTCCCTTGAGAACTTTTATGCAACATTACGGGTTGAGCGGACAATCGAAAATGAAGTATGTGGGTCTTCAGACACCTGACAAAAAATACTACGTCGGAATAGACATGCCTAGTGCTTTGCATCCACAAACGTTACTGTGCTATGAAATGAACGGTCAACCACTTCCAATTAACCAGGGGTTTCCGGTGCGCCTGATAATACCAGTGAAGTATGGAATTAAACATTTGAAGCGAATAGGAACCATGTTTTTTAGCAACGATAAACCGGCTGACTTCTGGGCTGAAAGAGGTTATGATTATTATGCGGGTCACTAATCCACGAACACTTTGTGCTCTTTTGTTAAGAGATTATATCTCCTCCTAATCTACTAAATCGATAAATCCCGGTTCTTTTGTATCAAATCTAAACACAGTGTTCGTTATCGAACAGTCCCGTGTTTATCATTTTGTTCTAACTGCTTCCTTTACAGCTATTTGTGCTTTGGCATCCTGCTTGAAATAATACTGGTATAAAAAAACAGTGTATGTACCAGGCAATTCCAGAGAACTTTTCTCAAATACTTATTAAAAGACTTTTCTTATTTATAGCCGCGTTCGCAATAGTAATGATTATCATTTACTTTAATCAGTCGCTACTTTTTACGTCCGGCACTTCTGTTAATTCTCCAGACCATTTCTTAGAAATTAATAAAACGAATATTTTTTTTAACTCTTAGATAATTTATGTCTACAATCAGGACCTGGAAAATTATTTAAAATAATGTACCTGTAACAACAGGGATCTCAATAAACAGAGGTTATCTCGAACAAACGAGATAACCTCTTCTTTTTAAATAATTGTGATCTGTTAAGCGTATTCTTTCACCCGCCAGCGCTCTTTAATTTCTTCCTTCAACCTTTGAATGATATCATCCAAACCTTTGTACCAGTCAAGGTGAGGACTCATCTTGTCGCATCCACCTGCATGGCCAATACACTGCGTTTCTTCCCAAACTCTGCCGCAATCAGGGCATCTTGCTCCTGTGCTAAAAGTATCCCACATGCAACCGCAACTGCATTGCCAATAGGCTTGACCGTCAGGCTCCCATTTACATTTCGGGCAGCAAATATGTATGTCGTCCATAGTTTTTAACCCCCAACCCCTAAACGGGCTTTTCTTTCAAAGGTACAGTGAGCCTCTCATTTTTAAAAACATAGACGAGATACTTTAGCTGATTTCAATAACGAAGAATTCGGAAAATCTCTTCTCCCTTCAGTGCTGGCGCTTCCCACATCTCTTCTCCCTTTAGGGCCGGGGCTTTATCTCTCCCTTTATCTGAGGCTTTCACTTTCAAACACTTTGTCCGAAATCGGACGTTTTCTAAAAATTCAGATTAAACAAAGACTTCTTTTTCAACTACTTACGTTTGGCACCTTGCTTGGAACATAATAGCCAAATACCAAGAATGGATACAAATATCTCAAGAGAAGTTGGCCAGGAAAAGAAAAGAAAAGGCTTTTTCATTGCAGCTTTAATTATTGTTTTACTGGTTGCTTCTGTACTGGTTTTAAGAGCTTCCTTCTCATCTTCAATCAAAAGACAAAACATTACTACTGCAGTTGTTGAAATAGGCAACATAGAAAATACCATATCTGCTTCAGGAGAAATACTTCCCGAATTTGAACAGGTAATCACGAGCCCTATAAATGCATCCATAAAGAGCGTTTCGATGGATGCTGGTAGCGCTGTAAAAGCAGGTCAGTCTATTTTATCGCTGGACAAACAAGCGTCAGAGATGGAATACCAGAAGTTGAAGTTTCAACTGGAAGGCAAAAAGAATAATATTCAAAAGCTTCGTCTCGAACTAAATAAAAGCTTTTATGACATTAAATCTAATAACAGCATAAAGGAGCTTAAGATAAACAGCCTGCAAGCACAGGTTGAAAACGCAAAGCGCTTATACAAAGCAGGTGGTGGAACAAGAGAATCAATTGAACAAGCTGAATTGGATTTGAAGGTTGCCTTACTTGAAAAAAAACAACTGGAAAATGAGATTGGAAGTAAGCAACAAACAATGAAAGTGGATATAAGAGAATCTGAAATAGCAGTTCAAATTCAACAAGCAGATTTGTCTGAATTGCAAAGAAAATTGCAGCAAGCGAACATCGTGGCTAATCGTGCAGGCGTAGTAACATGGGTGAATAAAAATATTGGCTCTACTGTGAGAGAAGGTGAAACGCTCGCACGTATAGCAGACCTGGGTAGTTACAAGGTTTCCGGGACCATTTCTGATACTTACCTAAATGAACTTAGAACGGGTCTTCCAGCCATCATTCGCATAAATGACTCAACGGTCAGAGGTACTGTTGTAAACATTCATCCAACCATTCAAAACGGCATTGTTTCATTTGACGTGCAGCTCGACGAACGTAATAGCAAGTTGTACCGGCCCAATATGAAGGTAGATGTCTTCGTGGTGACGAACAGTAAAACGAATGCAATGCGCATTACAAACGGACCTGCATTTAAAGGTGGAAATGTACAGGACATCTATGTTGTAAGCAACGGTAAGGCAATACGAAGAACAGCCAACATAGGCTTGAGCAATTTTGATTATGTAGAGATCAAAGACAATGTAAAACCAGGAGAAGTCTTGATTACTTCTGATATGAGCGATTATAAAAACTCAAAGGAAATAACGATAAAGAATTAGAAGAAGTTTTGAGTTTGGGGTTTTGAGTTTAAGGTTTAGAGTCGCTAGTCGCTAGACGTAAAATCGCAAGTAAGCCAACTCAAAACCCAGCACTCAAAACTCAAAACGCAACACCCTACACTTTAAAACTCGCATCTCGAAACTTAGATTAACATGCAATCGAAACTACTACTTATACTAACTGCAATGTCGCTGCTGACCTTAGAAACTATTGGTCAGGGAACGAGCGATACGTTGAGACTGACGCTGCATGAGGTGGTAGAAATGGCCAAGGGAAAATCAATAGCAGCAAAGCAGGCTGTTACACTTAAAGAAAATAAATACTGGCAATGGAGAACGTTCAAAAGTAATTTTCAACCACAGCTTTCGCTTAACGGTGTCTTGCCTGCCTACACCAACTCGTTCCAGGAAGTGATACAGCCGGATGGGACAATCGTATTTCAGCCAGTGAAGTATAACAACTCATCTCTAAATCTTGCTTTAAGTCAAAGCATCGCTGCTACCGGTGGAACTGTATTTGGCACAACTCAGTTGCAGCGGTATGACGACTTCAACAGGAACTTCAAACTATACAATGGAGTGCCGTATGGAATTGGTTACAGTCAGCCATTAGCAAGGTTTAACCAGCTTAAGTGGGATCAAAAGATAGAGCCGCTGAAATACAATGAAAGCAGGCAGGCATACATTGAGTCAATGGAGCGAATTGCTATAAGAGCAACCGGCTTTTTCTTTGACTTATTACTGGCCCAGGTTAACCTGCAAATCGCTGAAACAAACTTTGCTAACACCAAGAACATACTTCGTATTGCTAAAGAAAAGTTTGATATAGGCAAAGTGTCAAGAAACGAAATTTTGCAACTGGAGCTCGAGCAGTTGAAGGCTCAAAAGTCAGTGGGCATAGCTAAGCGTGATATGGAGATTTCTACTTTAAATCTTCGGACTTATACGGGGCTAACAAACAACGATAAAATATCCCTGGTACTTCCGACAGAAACAAAATCAACAGACATAAACCCGGAAAAGGTTTTATCTGAAGCTTTGGAAAATCGTTCTGATGCAATCGCTTTTATGCGCCGCACTGCTGAGGCTAAAAGAGATGTGGCAAAAGCAAAAGGCGATAATGGTATCAACGCAACCCTAACTGCAAGACTAGGTTACTCAAAAAGTTCGATCAGTCTTTCTAAAGTGTACGAGGCGCCTAAGAGTCAGCAATTATTTCAGTTGGAGTTTGATATTCCAATACTTGATTGGGGTCGTTCAAAATCGAGAATGAAAACGGCTGAAGCAAACAGGCAGTTTACAGAATACGCAGTTGAGCAGGATAAGCAAACCTTTTCGCAAGAGATCTATACACAGGTCACACTATACCAAATGATGAAGGAGCAATTGGTTTTGAATGCAATGGCAGACAGCATTGCTTCAGAAAAATACCAGATTGCAAAGGAGCGGTATGTGCTTGGGAACCTTAGCATTACAGATCTAAGTATTGCTTTCCAGGAAAACGACCAGGCAAAGAGAGATTTTGTTTTAGGCTTGAAAGACTTTTGGAGCGCTTACTACCAACTGAGATATTTAAGCTTATACGACTTTGAAACAAATCAAAAAATCATTTATAAATAGGAAAGGCAAAAGGCAAAAGGCAAAAGGCAATGACGGTGCTAGGATGTACGACTTTTCAAAAAAACAGAAAATCAATTAAAAAATAACTAAAACAACACTTATGATACCTGTAGAAACTACTGAAAGAATCCATCATACTAATTTAAATGATAACAATGCAGAAGTGATGATACGATTGCAAAATATAAACAAGGTGTATAGAACAGATACTGTTGAAACACTTGCCATCAACAACATTTCTCTCAATATCGACAAAGGAGAGTTCTTGTCAATCATGGGCCCTTCGGGATGTGGCAAGAGTACTTTGTTAAATATCATGGGTTTGCTTGATAATCCTACGAAAGGGGAAGTATCAATAGACAAGCAGGATACAACAAAGCTGAATGATAAAAAGCTCGCTGCGTTCAGAAATCGTAAGCTTGGTTTTATTTTTCAAAGCTATCATTTGATCAATGATTTGAAGGTTTTGGATAACGTTGAATTGCCTTTATTGTACCGAAATTCTACAGCAAAGGAAAGAAGACAACTTGCAACAGAGGCTCTGGAGAAAGTGGGGCTAAGTAATAGAATGAAACATTTTCCAACACAATTGTCTGGTGGGCAAAAACAGCGTGTGGCCATAGCAAGAGCCATTGTCGGTCAACCTGAAATTATACTAGCCGATGAACCAACTGGAAACCTTGACAGTGCTATGGGAAATGAAATTATGGAGATACTGCTGCAGCTAAATGAAAGAGACGGAACCACGATAGTGATGGTTACCCATGATGAAAACATGGCGAGGAAGACACATCGGCTCGTACGGCTGTTTGACGGGTCACAAGTGCAATAGGTTTTGAACCACTAAGGCTCAAAGAACACGAAGAAGCACTAAGACAACTCTGTGATACTTTGTGCCCTTCGTGTCTTCGTGGTTCAAGAAAAAAAGATGCAAAAAGATTTGCCGTACAAGTAAGTGACACAACGATGACGCCACTAAGAACCAAAGCCGGCAACACAAAAAAAACTCAAAACACGAAACACAAAACTTCGGACTCATGCTTAAAAATTATTTTAAAATAGCGATAGCTGTATTGAAGAGACGGAAGTTCTTCACCTTCATCAGCTTGTTTGGAATAAGCTTTACGCTTACCATTTTAATCGTCATAACGGCGTTTATAGACAACGTAGCCAGCGCAAATTATCCTGAAGTAAACAGGGATAGATCTCTCTACATTAATGAGCTTCGGCAGAAGGCAACCAAGACCTCTGGGCAGATGAACAGCCCTGCAAGCTTTTGGTATCTCGACACTTATGTTCGCACTTTAAAGACCCCTGCAAAAGTTGCGATTTCGTCAATGTTTGCTGCCACAAATTCGTACGTAAATAACAAAAAGCTCGTTATAAACCTTAAATATACCAACGACCAATTTTGGGATGTGATAGAGTATAATTTTATTGAGGGCAAGCCATATACTTCTCAGCAGATTAAAAACGGAGAGCGGGTTGCAGTCATTTCTGAAGATACAAAGAAGAGTTATTTTGGAGATGTACCAAGTGTAGTGGGTAAATACATTGAGGCTGACAATGTACAATACAGGGTTTCTGGCGTAGTGAAAAGCGTACCGGTGACAATGTTGGTTTCCTATGCGGATTTATTTGTGCCATATACTGTATCAAAAGTCGATTACAAACACAAGAGTTTAATGGGCCAATATACTGCGGTGCTGCTTGCAAATTCAAAAGATGACTTTCCTAAAATACAAGCAGAATATGCGGCAGTAGTTTCGAAAATAAAACCGGACAACAAAGATTTTGATGTATTTGTCAGTCGTGCTGAGCCATATGTTGAAAGCTATTTAGGTGGGTCGCCGATTGGAGATCCCGAGAGTGGAAAACTATGGAAGCTGAAATTTTTCGGGTACATTTTTGCGTTGTTATTTATGTTGCTGCCAACGCTCAACCTTATCAATATCAACATCAGCCGGATAATGGAGCGCTCATCAGAGATAGGAGTGCGTAAAGCATTTGGAGCATCAGGAATGACGTTGGTTGGTCAGTTTGTGGTGGAAAATATAATACTCACGCTTCTTGGAACTATTATCGCCATCGTTCTTTCATTTATCATTTTGCAGATCATCAATAACGGCGATTTGATTGCAAACCTGCACCTGACTATTAACCTGACTGTTTTATATTATAGCCTTCTTGCCTGTCTTGTTTTTGGCTTGCTGTCGGGCGTATATCCTGCATGGCGAATGTCGAGGCTACAGGTAGTAACTGCTTTAAAAGCACAATAATTATTCAACTCTCTTAAACTCATTATATGTTCACCCATTTGTTTAGATTAATCTGGAATAAGAAGAAGCAAAACGCTTTACTTATAACCGAAATGTTTATCTCTTTCATTGTGATGTTTGCCATCTTTACAGTAGTTGTTTTCTGTTACAAGAATTACAGGCAACCCATGGGCTTTGTTTATGAAGATGTCTGGAGTGTGAATTTCACGCCGCCCGAAAATATTACTAACGCAGACTCTGTTGCCATCTTTCATGAGGCTTTAAAAAACACGTTACGCTCAATGCCGCAGATAACCGAGCTAAGTTTTTCTGGCAATAACATTCCGTTTTCAATGAATACTTCTAACACGGCAGTTAGTTACGGTAAGCATAAAAAAGTAATGGCCAATGTATATAATGCCGGCGAAGATTACCTGAAAGTGTTGAATATGAAAATGAAAAGTGGCAGATGGATTACAAAGGCCGATGCGGTCTCGAAAAATCGGATCATAGTTATCAATAGTCGGCTAGAGAGCGAGTTGTTTGATGGTCAAAGCGCAGTTGGAAAAACGCTTGGTGACGATTTTCCTGGTCTCGATCAGCAAAATGCCTCACAACTACACATAGTTGGCGTAGTGGAAAATATAAAAGATAAAGGGTCTTACCAGGAGATAGAAAGCGGAATGTATCACCCTATTGATACTGGCTGGGCGAGGTGGACCGGAACGATCCTTTTAAAAGTGAAGCCCGGCACGGACGCCACATTTGAAAGTAAATTGTTCAAAACACTTTCAAACACAATTGGAACAAACATAGAAATTGAACACCTTGATAAGAAGCTAATAAGCAAAAATAAAATAATGGTAGTCCCAATGATTATTGCGGGAGTAGTTGCTGGCTTCCTCATCATCAATGTTGCGCTAGGTCTGTTTGGCGTGCTTTGGTATAACATCAATAAGCGCAGGGGTGAGATCGGTTTAAGAAGGGCCGTCGGCGCCACCGGCAATTCTGTTTCTAACCAGTTGGTGGGCGAGGCACTTGTGTTAGCAACTATTTCGCTGCTCCTTGGTTGTTTCTTTGCGTTCCAGTTTCCGTTGTTAAATGTGTTCGACCTTGCATCCGGAACGTACATTGCCGCCATTGTGCTTTCAGTGATTTTCATTTATGTATTGGTCACGCTGTGCGCTCTATATCCTGGCAAGCAGGCGGCTGCTATTTATCCGGCTGTGGCGTTGCATGAGGAGTAGTGGGAGTGAGTTGTGAAGGGTGAGTTGTGAGTGAAGAATTTGATAGCCGGGCGGGAGAATATCTATTAAAGTTTTGTTGCGTCGCACTCTTTTGCTGATGTAACAATCGCTGCCAAAAAGGTTTAAACCACCAAGACCCGAAGCAGAATTTAAACGAAGAGAAAATTGTAATTTAACCCGAATTTGAAAGGTGCGCATGATATTGATAATTGATGATGATATTGCTGTAAAAACTTCCCTTCAACTGCTGCTCGAAGGTGAAGGTTACCGAACAGCGACAGCTGATGGTCCGGCATCTGCCCTTACCTTCTTAAAGTCAAATACACCTGAACTGATTATACTTGACCTTAACTTTTCTATCGATACATCGGGCAAGGAAGGAATGAACTTATTACAAGAAATCAAAAAGATAAATGATGCCATACCAATCATTTTAATCACAGGCTGGGCAAGCATAGAACTAGCGGTGCAGGGAATGAAATTCGGCGCAAACGATTTTTTGAATAAGCCCTGGAGCAATGATCATGTACTACAATCCATTAAAACTTTACTCGATCTACAGGATAAAAAGAAACAAAAGAACAGCCGCAAGCAATTAGACAGCATGTACAAGTTTCACCAGATCATTGGTGACGACGATAACATGGTTGATATACTTGAGACAATTGGCAGGGTAGCTTCGACGGACGCACCTGTTTTGATAATGGGTGAGAGCGGCACTGGTAAAGAATTGATTGCTGAAGCGATACACCAAAATAGCTTGAGAGCAAACAAGCCTTTCATTAAAGTAAATCTTGGAGGCATTTCAACATCGCTATTTGAAAGTGAGATGTTTGGTCATGTTCGAGGTGCTTTTACCGACGCACGGTTCGACCGGGTAGGTCGCTTTGAACTGGCAAATAAAGGGACCATCTTCCTAGACGAAATCGGTGATCTTGATGCAGGAAGCCAGGTGAAATTATTACGGGTTCTTCAAGACAGAACATATGAAGTGTTGGGAAGCAGCCGCACAAAGA
Source organism: Segetibacter aerophilus (assembly GCF_007991655.1). Taxonomy (GTDB): domain Bacteria; phylum Bacteroidota; class Bacteroidia; order Chitinophagales; family Chitinophagaceae; genus Segetibacter; species Segetibacter aerophilus. The sequence continues at coordinate 163,905 of NZ_BJYT01000010.1, read as the reverse complement.
ACGTAGATGTAAGAGTAGTTTGTGCAACCAACCGAAACCTCGAAGAAATGGTTGCGATGGGTACGTTCAGGGAAGACTTGTTGTACCGGATAAATTTGATAACAGTCAGGTTGCCGGCATTAAGAGAAAGACCAAAAGACATTCCACTGCTGGTTGAATTTTTTATCAATAATTTAAAAGAGATCTATAATCGTCCAAACCTTAAACTAAGCAATGATGCTTCCAAGTGGTTGAAACAGCTGCCATTGCCGGGTAATATTCGGCAATTAAAAAACATAGTGGAGAGGTCAGTTCTTGTTAGTAGAAAAGATGTGTTGGAAGTCGATGATTTTAAATCGCAACTGGAACAATCACCAAATAAAAAAGGCGCCATGCAATTGCCACAGGTAGGGGCGATTACTTTGGATGAATTAGAGATGCAAATGATAAAAAAGGCAATGGACTTTCATAAAAACAAAGTAACCAAAGCCGCTTCCGCATTGGGCATTACACGCAGTTCGTTATATCGACGGCTTGAAAAATTCAACATCCCTTACGATGAAACTGCGGACTAAGTATCTTCTGTTTGTCATCACACTGCACCTGATAACGCTCGTGCTTTCGTATTTCATTTTTAAGGACAACCAGGTTCTCTTTATTGTTTCAGAAATCTTTATCCTGTTGTCTGCCATGCTTGCCTTCCAGTTATATCGCCAATTAATACAGCCCCTAAAAACATTAATGACAGGTGTGGAAGCCATTAAAGACCGTGATTTTACAACCAAGTTTGTAACGACAGGAAAACATGAAATGGATCAATTAATCTCAGTGTATAATCAAATGATCGATGTATTAAGAACAGAAAGAACGAAACAAGAGGAACAGCATTTCTTCCTCGAAAAGCTTATTCAAACATCGCCTACCGGTATTATCATTTTGGATTATGATAATAAGATACAGCAACTAAATCCTAAAGCACTCCAGTTGCTAGGCATTGATGAAAAAGCCATAGTCAACCAACTGGTTGATGAAATTGACCACCCGGTTATGAAACAAATTAGCGGGCTTCAATCGGGGGAAGCAAAGACGATTACACTAAGCGGGGTAACAACATTCAAACTACAAAAGTCTCATTTTATAGATCGAGGTTTTGCAAGGGTTTTTATTATGATGGAAGAATTGACGGCAGAAATTCTTGAAGCTGAAAAGAAAGCTTACGGAAAAATTATCCGGATGATGGCCCATGAAGTCAACAATACGATCGGGCCCGTTAACAGCATTCTTCAATCAACTTTAAAAACAGACCAGATCAACGGAGAACAAAATGGCACACTGAAAAACGCCCTGCAAGTAGCGGTTGACAGAAATCAAAACCTCAATGTCTTCATGCGCAACTTTGCGGACCTTGTTCGCTTACCGCAGCCAAACAAAAAGAGCATCGACCTGCACAAGCTGATAAGAAATATTACAACATTAATGGCTTTAAAGGCCGGTGAAAAGGAAATTGAATTTGAATACAATTTTTCAAGAGAGCCAATAACACTTCATGCGGATGAACAGCAAATAGAGCAAGCGCTGATAAACGTTGTAAAAAACGCCATAGAGTCAATTGATCAAAAAGGTACCATTACATTCACTACAACAACACGTCCTTCTCAACTCATTATTTCAGATACAGGTAAAGGAATCGACCCCTCAGTTTCCGAGCAACTTTTCACTCCGTTTTTTAGTACCAAAAAAGATGGGCAAGGAGTTGGATTGACTTTAATAAGAGAGATTTTACTCAATCATCAATACAAGTTTTCTCTACAAACAGTTGCAAAGGGGAGGACTGATTTTTCGATTTCATTTGATTCTTAATTACGTCTTTTTGTAGTTTTGGAGAAAGCGCTCTAAATGCTTATAAAAGAGATTTCTTTACTTACAAACGACCTCGTTGCTACTGAGCGTTTTTACAGCGACATTTTGCAGTTTGCCATATATAACAAGACAGCCTCACGTATTTCTTTCTCTGTCGGACACTCTATGCTTTCCTTTACTTACACTGAAAGACAAAATCCGTTTTATCATTTTGCATTTAGTATTCCTTCAAATAAAGTTGATGAAGCCCATCGATTCATTGCTGATAAAATAGAAGTTCTTCCCTTTACTCCAGGTACTACGATTGCCGATTTTAGTAACTGGAATGCGCATGCTTTTTACTTTCATGATAATCAAAAAAACATTGTTGAATTTATAGCTCATCATGACCTCCATAACGATACAAATGAGCCTTTCACACCTTCAGATATTATTGGAATTTGCGAGATTGGAGTTCCCGTAGAAGATGTAACCGAAGCATGCAAAATGTTTAATGAAAAATATGGATTGCAATATTTTGTAAAAGGACCACGGCTACAAGATTTTTCTGTTATGGGCGATACACAAGGATTGTTTATCGTTACAAAAATTGGAAGAGGGTGGCTACCAACACAACAGCCCGCGGAAAGGTTTGATACTAAAGTTGTGTTTGAAAATAATGGGCAGGTAGCAGAACTTATCCTCTGATCATTGTGGTATTTCTTGATAAGTACCGCCTAATTTGTAACCGTTCTGGCGTTGTCATCGCAGGCGTTCTTTCGCTAGTTTTTTTATCTGCATTTGTTCTTTAATTAACTCGGGTTTTATCAGTCCTTGTACTATATCTCTAGGCAGCGGCTTTTAATCTTTAGTAGCAATTTTTTCTTACCCTTTTCCATCACTGTTTTTATTTTTTTCGGGTCATCGCCGATGAGTACCATTCTTCAGTCGTTAAGACCGTAGAAAAAGAAGAATGAATTAGTTTCAAAGATAGTTTGGTTTATAAAATAAACTATACTACGTTTGTATTGCAAATCAAAACTGATGAAAAAATTATCATTCTTAATAGCTCTAATCCTCATAGGTAACTTGCTTATTGCGCAGGTGAAAATCTCAGGAGTCGTAAAAGACAATCGCAACCATCCTGTCTATGGTGTAAGTATATCCCTTAAAGATTCTTACGATGGTTCTACAACTGACTCTTTAGGAAACTTTGCTTTTCGTACAACCGAGAAGGGCGAACACATTATTGTTGCCAGCAGCATCGGCTACAATTCATTTGAGCAAAAAGTTTTAATAGGGTCTGAGCCAATAACCCTAACTATTAGCATAAAAGAAAAGCTTGACGAACTGAAAGCCGTAATGGTAACTGCAGGATCTTTTGCCGCAGGTGACTCAAAAAGAGCTGCGGTCTTAAGTTCTTTGGATGTTGCCACAACTGCCGGTTCAAATGCAGACATTACTGCCGCTCTAAAGACCTTGCCTGGTACTCAACAGGTTGGCGAACAGGAAGGCTTGTTTGTTCGTGGTGGAGCAGGCTACGAAACGAAGCAATTTATTGATGGTACGTTAGTCAATAACCCATACTTCACAAGCGTTCCGGATATTGGAAGTCGCGGGCGTTTCTCGCCGTTTCTGTTCAAAGGAACTGTTTTTACAACCGGAGGTTACTCTGCTTTGTATGGCCAGGCCTTATCATCCGCTTTATTGTTGGAGTCGATCGACCTGCCTGAGCAGTCAGAAGTCGATGCTTCTATATCACCCCTATTGGTTGGTGCGGGAACCCAACAATTGAGTAAGAATAAAAAGTCTTCATGGGGGATCAATTATAGTTATGTAAATGTTGGCTTGTATTTCGGGCTGGTGAAGCAGACCCCTGACTACTTTAAAATGCCTCAGTTCCATAGCAGCGATGCAAACTTTCGCTTTAAGACAAAGAGGGGTGGAATGGTTAAATATTACACCACCTTCAGCAATGGAGTACTTGGTTTAAGAAGACCTGATATTGATAGTTTGAACCTAAAAGATGCATTTTCTCTAACTAACAATAACTGGTATAACAACCTTAGCTGGAGGGAGAATTTAGGCAATGGATGGAAGATGAATTTGGGTACAGGTTATAGCACCAATAAAGACAATATTAGCCAGCAGGTACAAGATCAACGTAACCAGCCAAAACAGTTTGGAAGTGGATTGCCTTGGATGCAGAACAAAAACTTCGACTTACTGCACAAGCAGGATTTAGCGCAGGTGAAGGCAGTTTTTGAAAAGAAATTAATAGGTATCAGCGCGCTTCGTTTTGGTGGTGAGTATTGGCATTTGTATGATAAGAATGTTATTCATGATACCACCTATAAACTGATTGATAATTACACAGCACTGTTTGCCGAGTCCGATATCTTCTTGACTAATAGCCTTGCCGCTAAAGTCGGTGTTCGTTTTGAAAACTCTTCGGTTATTAAAAAATCTGACATTGCGCCTCGCGTTTCACTGGCTTATAAAACGGGCAAGGATGCGCAGATGTCTTTGGCTTACGGCATCTTCTACCAGAAGCCCGAGAATAATCAATTATACTACGGTACAAATGTCGGCATGACAAAAGCTACTCACTACATCATCAACTACCAGAAGATGACTCATGAGCGCATCTTAAGGATTGAAGGTTATTACAAGAAATATGAGGATTTGATTAAAACAGTGCCTGCTGTAAATTTCTCTTCCTTGTATAATAATTCAGGATATGGAGATGCGAAGGGTATCGATCTTTTTTGGAGGGATAAAAAATCCATCAAAAACTTTGATTACTGGGTTAGCTATTCTTACATAGATACCAAGCGCGATTATCTTAACTACCCTCAAAAACTTCAACCAAACTTTGTTGCCAATCATACAGCATCTGTTGTAATGAAGCGGTTTTATACATCCATTAAGTCGGGCTTTAATTTCACGTATACCTATGCAACAGGCCGTCCTTATTATAACCTGATGGTCAACAATAATTACAAATATTATTTAGCTGATGAGGGTAAAACAAAAAGCTACAACAGTCTGAATTTTAGTGCTGAGTATGTGCCTAGCATTGGAAAAACAAATGCTAAAACAAACATTGTTTTGTTTGCAAGTATGACGAATGTATTGGGTGCAAACCAGGTGTATGGTTATAACTATTCGCACAATGGAATGTATAAAGAACCAATCACTCCGCCATCAAGAAGGTTCTATTTTATAGGATGTTTCTTAAGCTGGGGCGTTGATAGAACCCAGGATGCTATCAATAACAACCTGTAGATGATGCATCAAGGCGGTGAGGCAAGAATAGAGAGTACAAGTGAGTGACACAACAATGTTGAGGATAGTTGTAAAGCGGGAAAAAAGTAAAATAAAATTTTAGTTCCAGAGGTTTAAAGGAATAATTATATCAAAATATAAAACTCAAAAAACATGCAAGACGAAGCGTTTCCACTTAGCAGAACAACCGGAGATGCCAATGTAAGGGACAATGAACTTTGGCAAATTGCCAGAAGAAGAGCCGCTTTTAAGATTGGTATCTTCTCCTATGCAACAGTCAACTGTATGCTGATTGCCATCTGGTATTTTAGCTCCGGTCCCGGAAGTTATTTCTGGCCAATTTGGCCACTTCTAGGTTGGGGTATCGGCATTGCCACGCAGTATTTTCATGCCTATCATGGTACTAGTTTATTTTCAACAGAAAGAGAGTACGAGAAATTAAAAAATCAAGAAAAAAATTAAAAACATCATGAAAACATTCATTCTATCAGTCGCATTGTTGGTAAGCGCGCATAGCCTTTTTGCTCAAAGCGCTCGCTATGAGCAGACAATGAAAACAAACCTTGCAAAGTTTGACTCTTTGAAAAACCCTGACGATTATGTAAGTCTTGCTGCATCTTTTGAGCGAATAGCGGATGCAGAGAAAACACAGTGGCTTCCTTATTATTACGCTGCACTTTCGCATATTTTAAGAGGCTTTTCAGATACCAAAGCAAACAAAGATGAAGTGGCAGAAAAAGCAGATGCTTTAATTGCTAAAGCTGAAACCATTGAGCCTAAAAATTCAGAAATATTTTTATTGAAGAGCATGAGCGCCACCTTAAAAATGTTGGTAGATCCGGCGACACGTTGGCAACAGTATGGAGCGAGTGTAAATTCTAACCGTGAGATGGCGAAGCAATTAGAACCTAATAACCCGCGCGTTTACTTTTTAGAAGGTCAAAACTTGTTTGGTACGCCAAAAGAATTTGGAGGTGGAAAAGATAAGGCAAAGCCTTTATTTGAAAAATCGCTTGAGCTGTTTAAAACATACAAACCAGCGGGTAGCCTCTATCCTAACTGGGGAGAAAAATCGACTGAGCAAATGCTTGAACAAAGCAAATCATAATAGTCACATACTGTAGTTGAACAAATGCTTGATAATTAATTAAGCATTTGTTCTTGTTTACAAAATCAAATTCATATTTGCGCAATGAGTACAAGCAACAAAGATTTTTCCCCGGCAGAAAGCCTTCAGCTGATACGGTCGATGATCGAAACAACAAAAAGTTCTATAAGCGACAATAGTCATTTTTTTCTCTTATGGGGCTGGGCCACCTTTGTTGGTTGTCTATTACAGTATTACTTATTGGTCATTGCAAACTACCCACATCATTACTATGCGTGGCTTGTAACGCCTGTTGCACTGCTGTTGCATTTCATATTTATCCGTAAGCAAAGGAAACAGCAGCGGGTAAAAACTTTTATAGGCGAAACGATCGGCTTCATTTGGTTCATACTCGGATTTTCATACCTCGCTTTGGCAATCGTATTTGTCAAAATGGCTGGCAATATTGTTTTCCTTTTTATATCATGTTATATAGTATCGGAACATATATTTCGGGGAGCATACTTTCATTTAGGCCTATGAGAATTGGGGGTGGTATTTGTTTAGTTTTAGTAGCAATTGCCCCGTTCTTAGATTATTCTTTGCAAATTTTGTTAGCTGCTTTTGCTATATCTATCAGCTATCTTATACCAGGATATTTATTAAGAAGTCAATACAGGAAACAAAAATTATAGACCATGCACGACAACGAAAAAGAGCTGAGCCAGGAAGAGAGTTTGATGATTATACAGCAGATGATTAATACTGCAAAGCATGAGCAAAAAGACGATGGCAAAGGCTGGATTGCCTGGGGCTGGATGTTGTTTGCAGCATCTATACTAACGGTCATAAATCTCCGCTACAAATGGTTCGACATTTTTTTCTTCTGGAATATGTTCGGGGCAGTTACACTTATCGTGATGGTGGTTGAGCTTGTGAAAGTGTTTTTGATGAAAAGAACAACAAGAGTTAAGACTTATACGAAGACGCTTTTTGAAAAGTTGAATGCCGGGTTCTTCATTTGTATCATGTTTAACATATTTGCTATTAACCTTGGCGTTGGTCCTGCTAAGGGTTTTGCTTTGTTAATAGGATTGTATGGTTTTTGGATACTTATCTATGGTACCGCGCTAGACTTTAAACCGTCTGTTATTGCTTCGTTTATTACCTGGGCTTTTGGCTTTATTGCGCTGTTCCAGACAAAGTTTGAAGTGGTGATGTTATTGCATGCTGGCGCAGTGTTAGTTGGATACATTATACCGGGACATATTGCAAACAGGGAGTTTAAAAAATTAACAGGCAGGAAATTAAATCAGAGCGCAGGTGTTTAAAGAACTTGATCCCATACTACATTCACAGTTACGCCTGGCAGTTATGAGTTTGCTTATAAGTGTTAAGGAGGCTGAGTTTACATTCATCAAAGAAAAAACGAACTCTACTGCCGGCAACCTAAGCGTGCAGGTACAAAAGCTCAAGGAATCAGGCTATATCGAAGTAAATAAGCAGTTTAAAGACAACTATCCCCTTACCACTTGCAAAGTCACACCAAAGGGAATTGAAGCTTTTGAAAACTATGTAAAAGCGCTGCAGGAATATTTGCAAGTAGGCAAATAATTACCTCACCCATTACCGGGGCTACTTCCATCCACTGGCTTTTCTGAATTAACAATTCAATTATTCTGCTCCTTTCAACTAAGTGTATACTTTCTTGTTATATACACATGCTTCCTGTAATTAAGGTCACTAATCTTTCCAAGCATTTTAAGGATATTGTTGCGGTAGACAATCTTTCATTTACAGTTAATCCCGGAGATGTTTATGGTTTTTTAGGTCAGAATGGGGCGGGTAAATCCACCACCATTCGAATGCTTTTGTCGCTGGTTAAACCAACGGAGGGAAGAATTGAAATATTTGAAATGGACCTGTTTACTCATCAAAAAGAGATCTTAAGGCAAGCAGGTGCTGTAATAGAAAAGCCAGACGTTTATAAGTATTTAACAGCACTTGAAAACATTCAACTCTTTTCAAAGATCAGCGGCGGAGCAAAGCTTACAAGATCACAACTCCTGGATCAGTTGGCCGTTGTTGGTCTGCAAGATCGGGCCAGTAGTAAAGTAAAAACGTTTAGCCAGGGAATGAAGCAGCGTTTGGGAATAGCTATTGCTTTGGTACATGATCCCAAACTGATTATTCTTGATGAGCCAACCAATGGTTTAGACCCGCAGGGAATTGCTGATGTAAGAAATTTAATCCTTCGGTTAAGCAAAGAATTGGGAAAGACAGTAGTCGTTTCCTCGCACTTGCTCAGCGAAATACAACTTATTGCAAATCGCCTATTAATCATCAATAAAGGTAAAAAGCTTGTCGAGGGAAATGCATCAGAATTATTTGATCCTGCGGAAACACTTGTAGAGCTGGAAACATTGGACAATGAAAAAGCAATTCAGCAATTACAGCAAAGCCCATGGTCGTCGCACTTGCAGCCTGCAAGACAAAATACGATTGTTTTAAAAATGGATAAGGCCGACATTCCAACCTTTCACCTGGAGCTCGTGCAAATGCAAATACCAGTATTATCGTTTCAGCCACGGCATTCTTTAGAAGATTATTTTTTACAGCTTACAACAAGTAACGAACATGTGGCAGCTATTGCAAATTGAGTTGTTTAAGATCTTTAAACGGCCGCGGACCTATATCAGTTTTGCAGCCATTGCTGCCCTCGTTGGCATTATTCAGTTCGGTCTTAAGCTCGATGGGAATATGTACATCGAATTTATGTTGCGAGACCTGTCGGCGTCGTTCAGCATAGAAGGAAACATTTTAAATGGTTATTTGGTTTGCTACATAATCCTTCAGCTCTTGCTGGTGCATGTGCCCTTGCTGATTACACTTATAGCGGCCGACCTTATTTCCGGAGAAGCCAACATGGGCACGCTGCGTTTGCTGCTTACAAAGCCTGTTAGTCGCACCGAAATCATCCTTGCTAAATTTCTTGCTGCATCCATTTATACCATTATGTTGCTCATGTTTATGGCCATCCTTGCTTTGTTTGTTTCCATGGCAATTTTTGGTACAGACGATATGCTCAATTTAAAGAGTGGTTACGTGGTTCAGCTAAAGAGTAGTGATATTTTCTGGCGGTATGTTTGCGCCTTTGGTTTTGCGGCCTTAGCAATGTTGACGGTGGCCTCGCTTGGTTTTTTTCTATCCATTTTTGCAGAAAATTCTATTGGTCCAATCGTAGCAACCATGAGTATTATTGTTGTCTTTACTATTTTAAGCACGCTCGATATCCCCATTTTCAATAAAATCAAACCTTACCTTTTTACGACCCAAATGATTGGTTGGAAAGGATTTTTCGATGTGAAAGTAAACGCTGAAAACGAAGCGATAGTAGGCTCCATTCAAAATGTAGGCAGGGTGTTGCAGGCCGCAGGAATACTGGTATTGCATATTGTAGGATTGTTAGTGGCTTCAATAGTAGTATTCAAGAAAAAAGATGTTTTAAGCTAATTTGAAAATTTGTGTCCAAACTGTTCAAACTACCGCAGCATTGTTGCGTCGCACTCTTTAGCAGGAGGTTCTTTATTGAGCCTTTATTCTAACACTAAGCTGCTTTTAATATTTATTCAAGCTCAAATTATAGAAATGAAAAAATTAATAATTGTACTACTTGTTTTTATTGTATCAGGAGTAGCCGCATCCGCACAAGACGCCAGTGCTCTGATTAAGCGGGTTAAAGCGAAGCTCGATAAAGTGAACGATTACGTAGCAGAGGGCAGCATGAAGACAGACGTGGCTTTTATAAAAGCCCCTGCCGGAAAAATAAAGGTCTACTATAAACGCCCGAACCAATTCAGGATTAGGCGCAGCAAGGGCATTTCAATTCTGCCTAAAGGCGGCATCTCTTTCAACATGAGTTCCCTGCTTTCTACCGAAAGTTTTACTGCAATTCCAACAGGTGAAAGTATCATTAACGGAACAAAAGTAAAGTTGATCAAACTTCTCCCTAACGACGAAAATAGTGACGTGGTACTAACCACTTTATACGTAGACGAAGCAAATCTTCTGATAAGAAAAACTAACACAACGACCCGGGAAAACGGAACCTTTGAAATGGAAATGAATTACGGCAAGTTTGCTGATTTCGGACTCCCTGATAAAGTGATTTTTGCTTTCAATACAAAAAACTATAAAATTCCAAAAGGCGTAACAATGGAGTTTGATACAGACGAGCCGGCAAAACAAAATATGAAAAACAGGAAAGGGAAAGTAGAGATCACCTATTCTTCTTACACGATCAATAAAGGCGTTCCTGATTCAGAATTTAAGTAGGCGGCTTTCATACCATTCACTTAGCCAAATTCTATTTCAGTATTGTCACCAATATTTAAGCTTCGGCTCAACCCTTTTACGGAAGCGTCGCTGCCAATGAGAGAGTTATCTAAAACAACTTCAAATAAATTCGTGTAAGATCCAATAATGCTCTCGCGAACAATTGACTGTTCTATTTTGGTATTTGCGCCGATAGCCACATGCGGTCCTATTATAGAATCTTTTATACTGCAGTTGGGTGCAATACTAACCGGGGGAATAATAATGGTTCCTTTAAAAGTATGACTGTCAGTAACATTCCCACCGGACTTTTTGAGCAGGGTTGCGTTGCTTTCAAGCAAAGTGTCTTTCTTACCACAGTCAAACCAATTTTTCACCTTAAAAGCTTTAAACTTGGCTCCACGTTTTATCATAAAATCGAGGGCATCTGTAAGGCTGTATTCACCCTGGGTCTTAATGTTTTCCTCAAACAGGTGCTTCAGGCAACCGTACATAAAAGCTGTCTCCTTTATTTTATACAAACCCACCAAGGCAAGATTGCTTTTAGGAATAGTAGGCTTCTCTACAACGTGCTCAATAAAACCATCTAATCCCATTTCCGCAACACCGAAATTTCTTGGATCATCTACCTTTTTTACGCCGAGCATGCTGTAAGGACTGTTGATCATCTCCTTTACATCGTACTCGCAAATTGTGTCTCCCAGTGCTACAAATACTTCGTCGTCGCCTACAATTTCACGCGTTAGTTCTATTGCATGACCTGTTCCCCAACGTTCGGTCTGCTGTACAAAATGATACGTAATATGAGGAAAGGCAAACTTTACGTAATCCTGAATTTTTTCGCCCAGGTATCCAATAATAAAAATGAATTCAGTAATGCCCCCCTCGTGCAACTGGTCAACTATAAAACTTAGGATTGTTTTTCCGGCTATCGGTATCAGCGCCTTGGGTTGGGTATAAGTGTGAGGTCTTAATTTAGCCCCCGCCCCGGCTACAGGAATAATTGCTTTCATGTATGGTCTTTATCTGACGTATTCGTTCACACTTTCCCGCCAATGTCGTATCAACAGTGCTTCCACTTTTTTACATCAGGGTTGTAAAATAACAATTTTTTTATCAGACAAAATTGGTGCTCGATTTATAGAGGAATGGGAAATATCCAGTGCAAGCGTCTGTTGACCTTAAGGCTGCTTCCACTTGTATGCGTTCTCTCACATGTTTTTGTTTCCAAACTGTTGGTATCTATAGCGCCATCGTTGCGTCGCAATTCGTTCTTCCGCATACCTTTGTGCACCTTTCACCCTCCTAAGCTTAAAAGATTAGCAATTCTTGCAGAGAGTGTCGGAATTGGTGTTGTCATTGGATATATTCAAATAAGATTATTTTTGCGCCTTTAAAACCGCTACATGCAAAGAGATACAGTAATTTTTGACTTAATAAATAAAGAACTTGAACGGCAGCGACATGGAATTGAGCTCATCGCTTCCGAAAATTTTGCCAGCCTGCAAGTGATACAGGCAATGGGGACAGTATTGACAAATAAATATGCGGAAGGCTATCCCGGTAAAAGATATTATGGTGGTTGCGAAATTGTTGACCAGGTAGAACAGTTGGCAATTGACAGGCTAAAGCAAATCTTTAATTGCGAGTATGCGAATGTGCAACCGCACAGCGGCGCTCAAGCCAACGCTGCTCTTATGCTTGCCGTGCTTCAACCCGGCGATGCAATACTTGGCCTCGATTTAAGTATGGGTGGCCACCTTACTCATGGAAGTGCAGTTAATTTCAGTGGCAAATTGTATGAACCGCATTTTTATGGGGTTACAAGAGAGGGTGGGGTAGTAGACTACGAAATGCTTGAAGCGAAAGCGCGTGAAGTGAAACCTAAAATGATTATTTGTGGTGCAAGCGCCTATAGCCGCGAGTGGGATTTTGCAAGAATTAGAAAAGTGGCGGATGAAGTAGGGGCTTTTGTTTTTTGTGATATGGCCCATCCAGCCGGATTAATTGCTAAAGGCCTCTTAGCCTCACCTTTTGATCATTGTCATTTTGTTACTTCCACGACACATAAAACGCTTCGTGGTCCTCGCGGTGGAGTTATTCTAATGAAAAAAGACTTCGAAAATCCATTTGGGGTAAAGGATGTAAAAGGTAATATTCGCATGATGAGTAACTTGCTTGATATGGCCGTTTTTCCTGGTACTCAAGGCGGCCCGCTTGAACATATCATTGCTGCAAAAGCTATATCATTTGGTGAAATACTTTCGGATGAGTTTACAGTGTATGCAAAGCAAATAGTGGCTAATTCGCAGGCAATGGCAAAAGCTTTTGTTGAAAAGGATTATCAACTAATTAGCGGGGGAACAGACAATCATCTTATGCTAATCGATTTGCGGAATAAGAATATTAGTGGTAAAAAGGCTGAAAACGTGTTGGTGAAAGCAGACATAACGGTCAATAAAAATATGGTTCCTTATGATGATAAAAGCGCTTTTGTAACGAGTGGTATTCGGGTGGGCGTCCCCGCGATAACAACCCGCGGTATGAAGGAGGAGCACATGCAGTTTGTCGTTAACGCTATTGATAATGCTTTAATGAATGCCGATGATGAAAATACTATAGGGAGCATTAAGAAACAGGTAAATGAATTCATGCAACAATTTCCTCTCTATCCTGAACTAGGATAACACGAGTGTCGGCATTTATTTAATGACGAATTTTAAGTTTTTTGATGAATACAAGACAATTAGCAATTCTAAATAAAACATATTAAATGATACAAAGAGTACAAACAATCTGGCTGGCGCTTGCGGCAGGGTCAGGTTTTTTAACAACGGAGGTGCCTATTTATGCAGAGAATTTTGCGGGCGTCGTTTCCAGGGAATACACGGTGACAGAAAGTTTGCTTTTGTTTGCTAATGATATTATTGCTGCTGTACTAGCCGTCATAGCAATCTTTCTTTTTAAAAACCGTTCTACGCAAATGAAATTTACTGGTTTGGGAATAGTTGCTTCAATAATATTGATTGCATTAGAAGTATGGAAAATAAGCGAATTTGAAGAGGCAAATGGTGCAGTGAAAGGAACGTATTATTGGGGTGCTTTGCTACCCATAGCGATGACTATATTTTTTGTGCTTGCTGCAATAAACATTAGGAAAGATAATAAGCTGGTGAAGAGCCTTGACAGGTTGAGATAACTTGTTCTCTTACATTTATTAAATGCATATTGTGAAAACAGTATGCATTTTTTTTGTCCATGATTAAAGGGATACTGCCACAAATTTAAGAGTATATGCATTCTATAATTTAGCTCAAATTGTCTCCGGCTGTTTTTGTTGACGAGCTTTCTTCAAGCCGTAAAAAATTGCTGCAGCAACCAAAAGACTTATACCGCTGCCACTATCAAGAGGAACAGGATTATCCTCCACATTGTCATTATCAATAGGAGGTTGTGCATAAATAGAGGTTGGAACGTTTATAAGGAGAATTGTCAAAAACAGGAAAAATCTTTTGCTTATTTTATTCATGGCTCAATTGTTTTTTTAGATGTAACCCAATCAATCGATAATTACCCTATTAATAAAGATGTCACTGCCATTTGTTATTGTTAGACTGTAATTCCCTTTAGAAAAAACCTTCCCAATATTTATCTTGTATTGTTCTGTTGTTCCGTTGTATTTGATGGTTTGCGTAAGCACAGTTTCTCCCAGGCTATTTATAAGAGCTATTGTATAATTACCTCTTTCCAAATTCCTCATGCTAAGGTTTATCGAATTTCCTTTGACAGGATTAGGAAAAACAGCCGTTAAACGACTGGTCTTTTCAATTGAAACTACTACCTGTTTGGTGTAGAACGGCTCTCCATTTTGTTGAATGCATCTTATTCGATAGAAGTTATTACCGGAGATAGGATTAGCATCAAGCCAGGCATAGTTATTCTGCAAGCGTGAATTATTCTTTGCCGTTACAGTTTGGACTTTTTCAAACAGTTGACCATTTACAGACTTCTCTATTTCGTATTTTTCAACACCTTTTTCAGTCTGTGTAGACCATTCTACCTGTATTCCATTTTCCTTTTTATATGCCTTTACATCTGTTAACACTAAGGGTAATATTTTGCTTGTTTTAAAAACAAGCATAAATCGATTTGACAAGAACGATGCTGGATCGCTATCAATGATGAAGGGAATAATAGTTTCGGTTGTGAGATCAATCAGAGAGTCTTTCTTCAAATAGTTGTCCTTAATTATGGCGGTTACTGTGGGGTGAAAATAAGAGGGACTAATTTTTAAGAAATAGCTTTTTTGTCTTAACTGGGTTATGTCCAATCTAACGGTATCGGGCGAAGTGATAGCCGGCCTTCCCTCAATACTCAACGATCTTCCATTACTGGTAACCGAAATGTTTTCGTCGAGGTTACTAATTTTTTCCGCGTCTTCTGCATTTATAGAAGAGCTAAAATCATCATTAAAAAGAATGGTAACTCCATCAGCAGTATGTTCACTTTCGCTCAAAGTATCCAGCAATAATTGTACAGAGAGCGTTTGTACATCAGCGGAAGTCCGAAATACATTTCTGTTTGTAATTGTTTTGTTAGTTTCATTAAAAGTGAGCGAAGGATTTGCTGTTTTTGTTTGGATGAAAAAAGCTTGTCCGGACTGAATGTTTTGATTAACCTGTGAACCTTGCACACTCGTTACTCCATTACCATAAGTAACATAAGCGCCACGCGTATTAAGATTTGGATCCCAGGCGTAGTAGTAAGATGAGAGGCCTGATTTTGCAAGCAAATCCCAATCTACCGCCGAGGCATAAGGGTTGCCAACTAAACTATATGAATTGGTGTTGCCATCAATTGACGGAGTAGTTGATCCGTTGTATGTCACCGGCCCTTTTATTAAAGAACCAGTCGTCCGCAACGTGGTATTAGAAGGAAGTGCACTGTTGTTGCTTAAATCTACACTCCTGCTACCTCTTACCAATAACCGGTAGCCTATACCAGCCACTAGTGTGCTATTTGTATTTGTAGCAGCGTTCCAAACCTGGCCGGTGTTATTAAAAGTAAATAGTGACGGATTGTTTGTTGCCGTTGCATCAAATCCAGTATTAGCGTTTGCTGATCCGGTTATGTGAGTCCCATATCCGGGAATGCTATTATAATTAACTGAGTACGCGGGAGCGGTATTACTTTGTCCTTCCATCCAATTTGCTTTTATGGATGAAGAGGCTGTAACCGGTGAAGACAAAAGGCGAAAGGCGCGCTTTGCAGGTATGAACCTTTCAACGGTAATATTTGCAGTATTCAATAAGGCGATAGAGCCGTCTGTAACTTCACCAATTGCTCCGGTACCGGTTGCATTACTATGAATGATAACAGGTCGATTATTGAAATTTGCCTTAGCACCTGCACTTACCTTAAACACCACAAGAGGATCAATCACAACAGAATCCGCACTTGTTGAAATGTTCATCGTTCCACTCGTCACCGTCTTGACGCCACTACCTTTTAAAAGTAACGTAGGGTAACCATTCTGCAGAGTTGTAATAGTTTGATTATCGGTTCGGGAATAAACAATTATCGATTTTGGGTCGATATTTATTGTTTCAATATCTGCAATTGCTTCTGATCCATTGCCAGATAAACCAGCAGGTACACCTGTCTTAAATGTTGCACCAGCTTCCATTACAAAACTTTGTGTTCCAACATTGCCATCAATCCTTGTTGCGTTATTATCGTAAATGCCAGCATTTTTAATAGTAAAAGAACCTCCCGTGACGAGTGTTATAATTCCTGCACCATTCTTTACATTAGAACCACTAATTATTATATTAAAATAGTTCTTAGGCGATCGTATTGCTTGAGCTGTCGTGCCACTATTAGTAAATTCAATATCTCCTCCGGTAAGATTATATGCTCCGTCCATATCTGGTTTCGTTCCATTGCCAGCGACAATCAGTTTTCCGCTTGCCATGATAAGATTCGTATTTGCATCTCCAAAGGTTTTGTTGGAAGCGTCAACAACCACGTTGTCTTTAATAGTTACGGTGCCAAAAGGCGAGCAGGTTGGAAGTGTCTTAGTTCCACTACCCGAAAAAGTAACGTTCTTATAATCGTCTCTTGCACTCACTTGTTGATCTCCCAACCTTCCAAATTCGATTATACTACCACTATAGATATTAACTGTTGTAGTCGCTCCTGGTATAGAAGTGCTTGTTCCTGTAAAACCGTTTGCATCACGGCAAATGAAAGTTCCATAGATGTTAATAGTGGGAGAGCCTCCGCCGGTAACCTGGCTTTCTCCTCCACTATCAAAAAATGAAACTGCGTTTATATTTAGAGAGCCGCCTCCATTAAGTTTCAAGTCGTTTGTACCATTCAAGGCAAATGTATTTGGCGACGAAATATTTAAAGCACCGCTTACCGAAACATCCGCGAGCGCGGTAACTTTTTTTAAACCAGTCCCTGAAATATTTAGGTTACCATAGCTTAAGGGAGTAATCGTTTGATCGCCGATTCGGTTATATTCTGTAGTTGAAGAAATGCTAAATGAACTGATGTTGAAACCAGTTGCGAAAGTAGAATTAAGACTTCCGGTAAGTCCATTCGCGTTCGTTGTTTTAAGTATGCCATTAATTAGAATTTTGCTATCCCCACTAACAATAAAATCACCGGCGATAAAAGTTCCAAGTAACGTCGTCGTACCTGTGCCGGTAGGAAAGTTATTGATTGTTTTATTGCTTACTAGAGTAGCTACGGTACCAGCGCCAATCGAAAGACCACTGTTATTAAGTGTTAAGTTTCCTCCTCCTAGTTTGGCCGTCGCCCCACTAATTACAATTTGACCCCCATTAATCGCTGTGGCAGAAACTGATGCAGTTCCGACTATCCCATTTCTAAAAGTCTTTGCTCCCGTGCTTTGCAGGCTAACATTGGCATTTGCTTCTAACAATCCATTTATTACCGTCGGGTTTGTATTTCCAAAAGAGATGGCTTTTGAGACCCGAAAAATTGGTATCGCTGTTCCGGGCGGAAAATAGGTTATTCCATTTGCAGGGGAAGTGGCATTGTTCCAGTTGAAAATTGAACTGTCAGCCCATAAGAGATTGGCAGAAATGGTGGAACCGTTATTGGCATAATTGGAAGGAGTGCCGTTATTGGTGACAACTTCTAATACTCCATTATTTTGGATTTCAAGTGTTGCAGCGCCTAGAAACTGCGGCAGTTGCGAACCAGCTATACTATGTTTGAGCACACCTCCACTTTGCACGATAACATCGTTACCTGCGCCATCGTTCACTGTTAGAAATGTTGATACCGCGGTTGCGAGATCCAATATTCCACCACTAAGAATCACTACCTGGTCAATGGTTGTATTACCAGTTATAGCAACAGTATGCGTGTTTCTGATAGTTATAGTATTTGCAACTTCTGTCGGAACTAAAGTAGAGGTTACCCAATTTGAAGAGCCGTCAGGAGAGCTTTCCCAGGTAGTAGCAGTATTCCAATTGCCTGATGTAAGTGAACGAAAATAGTGAGTTGGCAATGTCTGAGCGGAAAGATCAAGTGCTGTAAAGAACAGGATAAGAATGACAAGAGACCGGGTGATGCATAATTTCATAACCTACAGAATTATTGAAATATCCAGGTGAATTAAAACAAGAAGGAAAACAGTAAGGCGGGGCAGAATGGAATAGAAAAGCTATTAACTCGTAGATTAGTAATTCAAATATATATTGAACCAGAGGAGATTAAAATAGAGGACACTTAAAAAATGATTATAATATAATCTCGATCATGCGATTTATCGCAGCAGATTTTTTAAGGAATGGAAATGTGCCCGAAAAAAGTTGAAACTAATAATGCCTTATACCCATCCTTTTTTAATCGCAGTAGAAGTAAGCAACGCAGTATTTGAGCAGTTTGTTTTCTTCAATAAGTTCTTTCTATGAGTATCGACGGTTTGCTTGCTAATAAATAGTATTTGACTTATGTCTTCACTTTTTTTTCCCTCAATTAATAATGCAAGCACTTCTTGTTCGCGTTTTGTTAAGGCAATTTTCGATGGGGAAAAAACATCTTTCACCTTTACTCCGATAAACGAAGGTTCTCCATTTAGTCCTATAAAAGAGAGAACCGGTGATCCTTCTTCCTTGATGTGAGTTATATCCGTATGCACTCCAAATGTTCTCAAAATTTTGTTTTGATCAAATTGTATGGTAACAACCTGTTGTAATATTCTTATATACTCCCCGTTTTTGCAGCGCACCCGGTAGTCGTATCTTACTTTATAATTTGGTATTTGTTCTTGCTTAAGGGTTTGAAAGAATTCCGATACCTTATTCTCAAAGTTCAAAAACCAGGGCTGGTCTTCGGGATGAATGTTACTTAGTAGGAATGGGACATCAACCTCTTCCGGCTCGTAGCCCAATACCTTTGTAACATCTTTGCTCATCAATTCAAATTTTGATTCTTTGAGGTTGAAAATGTAATAATAGTATTCACCGACCTGGAAGAAGCTAAGAAGCTTTTTATGTATATCTAGCGAAAATTCTAAATCTTCCTCTTTTGAATTTTCTGTGATCTTCGTCCATATCTTATTTGCCTTATTAAATATTTCAGGTTTCATTAGTTAGCGTTGGAAGTATTGATCAAAAATCACTATTAATAGGGATTTTTCAAGAATTAAAATGCAGATACATTTGGCGCTTATTGGGGGATTTGTAAAAGGCCATCCTTTCATAGGAGGGCCTTTTTTATAATATGGTTCTTTAGCAGCTCAAACTACAGTTGGACAAAGTATCTACAAGTTGAAGAGAGTGACACAACGATGTCTGGATGAGTTATAATGTTTGCCCCTTATAAATAACATTCTACATAAACCTGCCTGTATAACTTTCTTTTGCGTTTTTCAATTCTGATGGTACGCCGCTAAAGACAAGGTTGCCGCCTTTGTCCCCGGCTTCAGGTCCTAAGTCTATTACCCAATCGGCGCTTCTGATTACATCTGTATTGTGTTCAATAACCAGGATGGAATGCCCTTGTTCTATCAGCGCGTTGAAAGATGTAAGCAACTTTTTTATATCATGAAAGTGCAGGCCCGTGGTAGGTTCGTCAAAGATGAAGAGAACATGACCGATGCCTTTGCCCTTACCAAGAAAGCTGGCAAGCTTTACCCTTTGTGCTTCACCACCGCTTAAGGTATCGCTGCTTTGCCCAAGTTTAATGTAGCCAAGACCAACATCCTGCAAAGGTTGGATTGCTTTTGCTATGCCTTTTTCATCTTTGAAAAATTCGATTGCCTCGTCTACGCTCATGTTTAAAACGTCGTAGATACTTTTCATTTTATAAGTTACCTCCAGCACCTCTTCTTTAAACCTTTTGCCGTTGCAAACATCGCAGACAAGGTGAACGTCAGCAAGGAATTGCATTTCTACGACCTGTTCGCCTTCGCCTTTGCATGCATCGCAACGGCCGCCATCGACATTAAAAGAATAATGCTTTGGCTGAAAACCGCGCATTTTAGCCATCGGTTGCTTTGCATAAACATCCCTGATTTCGTCGTATGCTTTTATGTAAGTAACAGGGTTACTCCTGGATGATTTGCCGATAGGGTTTTGGTCAATCATCTCAACTTGAGAAATGTAATCAGTATCCCCCGAGATTGCTTTATGAAAACCTACTTTCTCTGCAAATTCACCTTTCAACTTTTTTAAGGCCGGTGCTAAAATCTGTTTAATCAAAGTTGTTTTGCCGCTACCGCTTACACCACTGATTACACAAAAGACATCGAGCGGAAATTCGACAGTAATGTCTTTTAAATTGTTATGTCGGGCATTGTGGACAGTAATGCTATGATGTGACTTTCGGATATGCGCAGGAGGTTCAATCTGTAATTCCCCTTTAAGGTATTTACCCGTAAGACTTTCGCTGTTTGAAATAATCTGGTCGTAATCGCCCGCGGCAACTACCTCCCCTCCCAGGTGACTTGCAAAAGGGCCCATATCTATTATGTGATCCGCGTCACGCATCATCATCTCGTCGTGCTCCACAACTACTACAGTGTTGCCGAGGTCTCTAAGTTCTTTCAACACTTTTATCAGCCTTTCTGTATCACGGCTATGTAAGCCGATGGAAGGTTCGTCGAGTATATACAGCGAGTTAGTCAGGTTGCTACCAAGACTTCGGGTAAGTTGAATACGTTGACTTTCTCCGCCACTTAAACTGTTTGCAAGACGGTTTAAAGTAAGATAGCCAAGACCAACGTCAAGTAGTGTTTTAATGCGATTATTGATTTCAATCAAAATCCTTTTCGAAACCTGCTGATCATACTCAGTTAATTGCAATCCTTTAAACCAATCATACAAATCCTTCACAGGCAACTGGCACAACTCTCCAATGTGCTTTTCACCCACTTTTACATACAACGCCTCCTTTCTCAACCGGTATCCTTCACATGCCGTACAACTTGTTCTTCCACGGTAGCGACTAAGCATGACGCGGTATTGAACTTTATATAAATTCTGCTCCACTTCTTTAAAGAAAGCATTGATGCCTTCGGAATACCTGTTTCCCTTCCAAAGTATATCGTATTGTTCTTTGGTTAAATCAGCAACAGGGGTGTGAACCGGGAAGTCAAAACTTCTTGCAGCACGCACAAAGTTGTCGCGCCACAATCCCATTTTTTCTCCTTTCCACGGGGCAACCGCACCTTCATACACGCTTAGTCTTTTGTCTGGTATTACAAGATCGGGATCGATGCCGAGCACCATTCCAAAACCTTCGCAAACAGGGCATGCACCAAAAGGATTATTAAAAGAAAATAAATTGGGAACAGGCTCTTCGAACTGAATGCCATCCAACTCAAACTTATTACTGAAGTGCACCAATTGCTCACCTATTCTCAAATACATTTCACCTTCACCTTCGTAAAAAGCAGTGCCTATGCTATCGCTTAAACGATGTATATCATCCTCATCAAAATCTTTTTTTACAATACGATCAACGAGGATGAAAGTGGTAAGATGATTTGACGAGGAAGTTGAAGGCGTAAACTTCTGCTCGAGATCCTGGTCGCTCATTTCCAACAAGTCTTCGATCCGAATTACTTCGCCCTCCGCACCAGTAGAACCAACGGCGGAAGGATCAGCAGAGGCGTACATCCGGCTAAAACCTTTTTGCAGTAGAATGTTCAACTCTTCTTTAACCTGCCGGTTCGCATGTTGCTTAAAAACAGCCAGCATTAATATACGGCTACCTTCAGGTAGTTTTTGAATAGCCTCTATAACATCTTTTACATCATCCTTTTTTACTTCGCGTCCGCTTATCGGCGAGATGGTATGTCCTGCCCTTGCAAACAACAATCTCAGGTAATCGTAGATCTCTGTCATACTGCCAACGGTGCTACGCGGAGTACGAGTACTAACCTTTTGCTCAATGGCTATTGCCGGACAGAGACCTTTTATAAAATCGACATCCGGCTTGTTCATCCGAGCCATAAACTGCCGTGCGTATGCGCTTAAGCTTTCAGCATATCTTCTTTGTCCTTCAGCGAATAATGTATCGATCGTTAATGATGACTTTCCCGAACCCGAAACCCCGGTAACAACAATAAATTTATTTCTTGGAAACTCAACTGTAACATTTTTTAGGTTGTGTGTTCTTGCTCCCTTTACAAGTATGTTTTCATTTGCCTTAGTTGCAGGTCTTTCTTTTACAGCTTTCAATGAAGCTGAACTGTTTTTGGCCATAGAGCAAAATTATAAACAATAAGCCTCTTAAATTATTTATTGGATAGGGGCTGTTGGTAATTCACACGGTTTTACAATACAGGACGGTGACTTTCAGTCCTTATTGCTCCGTTTTTAGTCATTTTTATTATTGTTCCAACCCGGGGAATAACTTTCAGGATTTTACAAGAATGGGAATTGATTTTAAACTATTGTTTTTACTGCTGACTGTCAACTAGTTATCAATATAAAATAGTGCCATCGTGCTAAAAGCCCTTTTTTAGGTATTATAAGTGTGCCTCTTTGGGGTATTGTTTTAACTGCTATACTTACTTCCTGTCTCAGCTTTGCGTTTATTTTACAACATGTTATTAATGATAGCAATAAAAGAAAAAACTTCTTAGTTGCGATCAAGAATTAAAGAAAAGTCCAAATCCAAATATTTCAATATCCTAATTAAAAACCAATTTCTGTATCCAGAACTATCCAAATGAAAAACCTATCCAAATCCACCGACAATCAACTCGTTCAGTCGTTTCGCGAGGGCAACAACCAGGCTTTAGAAATTTTAGTAACACGTTACCGGGACAAAATGTTTTCAACCATTCTTTTCCTGGTAAAAGATAAATACCTGGCAGAAGATCTTTTCCAGGATGCATTTATTAAGATCATTGATACCATTAGAAATAACCGTTACACCGAAGAAGGCAAATTTTTACCTTGGGCGATTCGTATTGCTCACAACCTTTGCGTTGATCATTTCAGAAAAGTGAAAAGAACGCCGGCAGTTAAGACTAGCGATGATCATGACATTTTCGAACTGTTTAATTCTACCGAAGATTCGGCCGACAAACAAATGATACAGGTAGAAACACAGGAACGTATCAGGCTTATGCTAAACATGCTTCCGCAGGAGCAAAGAGAAGTGATTGTTCTGCGTCACTACGCTGACCTGAGTTTCAAAGAAATTGCTGAAATAACAGAGTGTAGTATCAATACTTCTTTGGGTCGCATGAGATACGGTCTCATAAATATGCGCAAGCTTCTTACTGAAAAACAAATCGCATTATAAAACTAGAAAAACCTGCATTACACAAGAAAGCCTCCTTTTATGGAGGCTTTCTTATTTCTGTAAATCTTTCCTTATTGCTGGATTATTTTTTTTCCAAGCCGAAGTGTTTCTATTTAACATTCTTGCGTCGCACACTTGTACTACATCTCAATATTGTTTAAAACCTATTTCCCTTCGAATTTCCTCTTAACCATTTCCAGGTGATCAACAAACTTTTTCACATTGGAATCATACCCGTATTTAATGTCGCTTAAAGGGTTTTGGTTTAGATCAAGAAACATATAGAGCGGCTGGGCGTTGAAGCCAAACTTCGTTATCTCAAAATCTTTATTCTTATCGCCTACGGTTACTATTTTTTCGCCTGCTTTGTTGGTGTATTGCTCATCATCCGGCAACTCAGTAGACTCGTCCACATATAAACTGATCAATACAAAATCTTCTTTTATTCTTCTCAATACTTCCGGGTCGGCCCATACCTCAGCTTCCATCTTACGGCAGTTCGCGCAGCTATGACCTGTGAAGTCAAGCATTACTGGCTTGTTCAAAATTTTCGCTGCTGCCATCCCTTCTTCCAAATCGAAATAACCCGGGAGTCTGAATGGAGTATGCAACTTATCGACATACTTTTTAGCTGGAGGAGCAGCAGTCTTTGAACTGCCGGAGCTAACTCCACTAGCTTTTAAATCTTCTAACTGGTATTTTATATCCTGTAAATTAAAATCCTGCGTGCTTGTGTGCGGGAGCCATCCACCAATGCCTTTAAGAGGAGCACCCCATAAACCAGGAAATAGATACAATGCGAAACAAAAAGATGCTATCGCAAAAAACAACCTCGGAACGGTGATAAAAGGAAGGTCGCTGTCGTGGCTAAATTTTAGTTTGCCCAGCAAATACATTCCTTGGAGCGTAAAGATTACTATCCAAATTACCAGGAAGATCTCACGGTCAAGTAAGCGCCAGTGGTAAGCGAGATCTACATTAGAAAGAAACTTCATAGCCAGTGCAAGCTCTATAAAACCGAAGGTAACTTTCACAGTATTCAGCCAACCGCCGCTTTTGGGCAAGCTCTTAAGCATTGACGGGAAATAGGCGAAAAGTGAAAATGGTAAAGCTAGCCCGATTCCGAATCCAAGCATACCCATCACAGGCGCTAAAGTAACGCCTTGCGTTGCGGTTTTGCCGAGCAACGTTCCTACGATTGGTCCTGTACAGCTAAAGCTTACAATCACCAGGGTTAGTGCCATAAAGAAGATGCCAACAAGACCTCCTTTTCCCGCTTTTTCATCAGCCTTATTTGCCCAACTATTCGGCAGGGAGATATCAAAAGCGCCAAAAAATGAAATGGCAAAGAGAATGAAAATGGCAAAGAATAATAGGTTGGTTACGGGGTGGGTTGATATATTATACAAAGCGTTACCACCAAAAAGTAAAGTAAGAACGAGGGTAGGAATAGTATAAATTAAAATGATTGATAAAGAGTAAAAAGTTGCATTTCGCAAACCTTCGCCTCTTGACTTACTTCTCTTGAGAAAAAAACTAACAGTAACCGGCACAAGTGGAAAAACACAGGGAGTTAACACAGCAACAAGGCCTGTTACCAGGCAAAGAAAAAATGTAGACCACAAAGAACCGTCATCAGTCGTCGCAGCAGCAGTTGACGGAGCGCCAACAGCTTTGATCTTAACAGAAAAACTTTCATCGCCTGTTGGAAACTCATCGTTAAAACTTGCTAGCCACGTAACTGTTCCTTTTATTTTAGCACTATCGGCTGCAGCAAGATTTAGTGGTTGCCTCCATTCCACGCTGTCTGAAAAATATCTTACTTCCTCACCAGCGGCAGCATTCATCGCGGTCTTGAGATTGCCAATTTCAATAAGGCTATCCTTTAGATATTTTTGGCTTAAACTATCAATTTCAACCGAACTGCAAAATGCGTCGTCTACGGATTTTTTCTTTGTTGAAAACAACTGAACCTTGTCCGAAATTTTCGCCTTTATTGACAGGTATGCACCTTTTTCATCACGATTTCCTGAAAATGAAAACTGCACATGTTTGGACACTTGTGCAGTTAACGTATGCGAAACAAAAAAAAGTAAAAGAAGAGAAAAGGGTTTAAAAAATTTTATCATCGTGGGTAAGGGTTATCAATTACAAAGAAACGCTAAACGTTTTCTTTGTTGGCGGAAGGCATTGACTATCGTCACAGGTCATATATTCTACAGTCACGTTTACATTCGTTTTCACATTCCCCTTTACCTTAACTGCCTGCACAAAGTCTACTTTGTCACCAAAGTATTTCACTTTAGTATCAAACAATTTGTCATAGTTTTCCTTCAGGGAACCAATTTCTTTCACTTCCCCGTTAAGGGTTATTAATGGATTTTTAGTGAATTTGAAATTAGTAGCAACAGGCCCGCCCTCTCCTGTTTTTTGAGAATAGATATGCCACGGCTTCGGCATTGTAGCAGTAAGTACAACCTCGTAAAAGCCCGCTTTTTTTCTGCTTGTTGCGGTCCACTTTACAGGATCTTTTACCTGTGCAGCAGAACTAAAAGCAAACAAAACAAAAATGATAAAAGATATAGATGTGCGCATGTTTAAAAAATTTGATTATTTGACTAAACTCACAGTCAATTGTAATCTCGTTTGTGTTAATTCAATCCCAACAACTTGAAAACCTGTATCCCATCTATGTTACCTAACGCAGGTGAAATAGCTCTTTCAGGATGTGGCATCATACCAAAAACATTGTTTTCTTTATTTCTGATTCCAGCAATATTTCTCATCGCTCCGTTTGGGTTGCTTAAAGGTTCAATGTTGCCTTTTTCATCGCAATACCTAAACATCACTTGTCCCGCGGCTTCCAATTCATCCAGCACATTTTCTTCTGCATAATACCTTCCTTCACCATGAGCGACAGGTACCATCAGCGGCGTTTTAGCATCGTCGGTTATATAAACATTTTTACAGACAAATTGTTGCTGCGCGTTTGGCAACAAGGCCCCCGGTAGCAAACCACTCTCGCACAAAATTTGGAAACCATTACATACTCCCAGTACTTTTCCACCCCTTTTTGCAAAATCAATAACGCTTTCCATCATAGGACTAAAACGGGCAATCGCACCGCAACGGAGGTAATCGCCATAAGAGAAGCCACCCGGTAGTACAATGCAATCGTCGGTTGAAAACATGCTGATGTCTTTGTCTTTATGCCAGAGCATTACCACCTCTTTGCCTAACTCGTTTTGAAGAGCGTCCTGCATATCTCTGTCACAGTTTGAACCAGGGAAAACAACAATTCCAAATTTCATAATAGAAGGATCTTGTGCGACGAAGGTAAATAGTCAATTGTAAATACTGTTCTAATATTTGGAGTGCAGTGCTTCGAGGAGGGTTTCTCGCGGAAGGCGCAGAAATCGCGGAAGCTTTTTTATTTCGTGCCTTCCGCGCTTTCTGCGAGAGCCTTCATGTCAAGCTATCAAAAGATGCCTAAAAACTTCTTTTTCTTGTAAATGCCCTTTAGATCATTTTCAAACAAGGTGTATGGGTCGTCATAGAATTTTTTGAAGTCAGGAGCGCTGACCTGGCCGGGAAAAGGCGCATAGAAATGAGTCGGACTGCGAATGTCGTTTCGCCAGACAAGCACGTACGCAAGTTGCATCTTGTGTGCTTTCATTACTTTCAAAAGTGTTTCAGTCCACCACGTTGGGTTGGGAATAGTTTCGAGACCTGTTTCTGTGAAAGCTGCTAATTTGCCCGCTTTTGCAGCATAGTCCGAAACGATCTTGAGCTTTTTTGCTGCAGTTTCGAGATCATATTTATCGCGGCCCATGTCGCCATAGTTGTCCACTCCGACCATGTCCACCCATTCATCTCCAGGGTAGCGGTCGAGATATTGCTCTTCGCTTAGGAAGCGGTTATCGGGCGAAAATGTGTAAATGAAGTTATGGACGTCAAGACTATCTCTTAGATAAGACACAGTAAAGCGCCATAGTGATAAAAATTCTTCTTTTGTACAATGAGGCTTACCCCACCAAAACCATCCTCCGTCAAACTCATGGTAGGGTCTAAAGAGCATCGGTACAAGCTTGCCGTCCGCTACTTTTGCGCTTTTTGCAAATTCAGCAATACCACCTAAAATTTCTTTGTAGAGTGCATTTGATTTGCCGCCGGGAATAAGATATTTTACGGCAGGTACAGAAACAGAATCAACCCAATTAAAACCACCTTTTGACAGCGGGTTAGGGAAATGCCAGGCAACCGTAGTAACGCCTCCACGGTTGTAAGTGTTTATGACAGTTTTTCTTACATCATTCTTTGCTCTTTGTCTTGACTCCGGTGTGCCGCCCGTAAAGCCACTGAAGTCAACACCGATCACGGCCGGGTGAGAACCAACAACTGATTTTACGTCTGACCGGTTTTCATCTCCTGACCAGCCATGCCCATATTCAGTAGCATGTTGGTGACCGAAGAGTGTATGTTGTTTAGACAGCTTTCTTAGGTTGTCATACAATGCTTTGGTTTCTTTGGTAGCCTTAGCATCTATGGGCGCGTTCTTTTGACTGTTGCCAGCCAGCGCAAGGAATAAAGCCAGAAGGATCAGGTACACTTTCACGGACGAGAATTGTTTTTGATTATAAAAGATTGGCAAGGTAAGAACGAGCTGTTCTAACAGCAAAAACAGGATGTGTATTAGCTACATTTCCTGCAGAGGTTTGAAGCTTTTTTGAAGAGATTGCTAGTTTTTGAATAATGATTTACTGTACAAGGGAGTGACACAACGATGTCGAAAAATGGTCGGGTGCTTACAACACAAAACCTTTATGGCACCACCTGCCAGTTCTTGACAAGCGCAAGCACGAGCAGTGACCAGAACATAAGATTTGGTAAAGTATTTTTCTTCGGTCCGAGGAAAGCTTTCGCCATGTAAGGGCTTGCAGGCACAATCCAAAGCAAAAGACTGTCTATTCCCACACCCTTATTAATGAAAGGTATTGGTAGCATTACCAGCAGCATTACAGTTAGCACTACCCAGTTTTTACGAACCTGTATGAGAAGACGGCGAGTTTCCTGCTGCGAGTAAACCATGCCGAGAATAAGGATAATGAGTATTAAACCAACGGTTACAAAAAAGGCCGGCGAAATAGTGGTGCGTGGGATATTAAGCCCCCAGTTTGGGATATATAGTAAGATAGTACTGAGACGGTCAGTAAGGTATAGGTAGGACGCAAGGAAATAATATGGAAAAACAACGCCCATCAATAAGACTACCCATTCAGTAATTACGAACGGTCTGACAACAGTTAAAGCAAAAAAAGCAACTAAAATAAGAAGGGCCGAGGGGTGATATAAAATGATACCAATACCTATGAGAAGACCAATATTAAAAAGTAAAGTTTTGGGATTTGGATTGTTATATAAGCGTATCGTTTTTGCAAAGAGCCAGATGACTAAGATATTTTCAATTAATGCAGGAGTTAGGTTACCCCATTCTTTAAAAATTCCTGTCAATAATATATATACCATGGCAGCAAGAAAATTATTCTTGCTATACATGCGATGATCATTAAAAAGATAATTGATTCTTAGTGCCTGGATAATGACAAAAGCATGGTAGATGAAAATAACAATGACAGGATTTAACGGGGCAATATAGTTGCTTAAGAAAACAGAAAGCAGACCGTCCGACCGCCCCGCCGGTACAACAGGAACATCAACTATAAAGTGGCTATGGACGATAAAGCTCAGAATAAAGAGCCAGACAACTGCTGCCGGGGACCGGTCTTTAAATAACGCAACCACTCTTTATGTTAACAGGTTTATTTCTATAAATCTAACCGTGCAAAACAAAGATAATTTCGGTACATGCATGGAAAAATTATTTGCCTGCTGCCAACCTGTTTGCCATAGCGAGCCATGAAATCGTAACCCTGATCAAGATTTCTAAGTGTTGGATTACGGGTAACCTGGCCTGTTGGAGAAATGCTTTGGTCGTTTAATAATTGAAGGCGTTTTTCCTGTTGATTAAATAAGAAGTGAAGTTGATCGCCGGTATTTAACAAAGAGTAACCGATGAATGCATCGGTTTCATCATCGTACTGATTTTTGTTCAATACATTGCTCCAACTCATTGTTCCGGTACTGTCAAAAGAGAACACTGCTATGTTTTGAGCATTGTAACGGGTGCTTTGTCCCAAGGTGTTATACCTGTACCAGGGATATCCGTATCCATAAGGACTGAAGCTGTAATAATCCATTGGTCTAAGGAAAGGCGAACCGTACATATAGTCGTAACGATTATAATTTCCGCCTCTACCCGTACTAAAGAAGGACTCGGCCGCCAGTAGGAAACCACCATCTTTTCTTACAATCAGGTTTCTTATGAAAAAATCATTGAAAGCTGACTTCACACTGTTATCGCCTTTGGCATCATTTCTCAAGTTTTCGTTGAACTCATAGGAAAGTACCGACTTTGCGGAGTCTGCAGCTTTATCCCAGATGCACGTGTAAAGACCTTCAATGTTTCCGCGGCGGGAGCGGCTATAAAAAGATGAGATGATATAGTGTTTGTTGTAGTTATCTACCTTAAGGCGTATATCGTCGAGTGATTGATTATTTAGCTGAACCGGCTTCGCGCTTACCTGGTCACTCCCCAACTTCTTCTTAAAGAAATAAAGCTTTTGAATCTTATCATTCTCCTGGCTTTGCACTGCTCGCACAAAGGCAAAATCTCCTTCGTTATCAATTACAAATTCAGTTAGGTAATCATGTCGCTCAGGCATGCGAATGCTGATATATTGTTTGTCTTTTCTTTCGAGCTCTTTATTAAAAATGGAAGTTGTTAATAAGAAATTGTCTTCATTCTTACTATTGATTTTAAATAAGCCAATATATTCTTTGTCCTCGCTATTTATAACAGAGTAAATTTTGTTGCTTGCAAGAAACCCAATTTCAGTAGTATCCATCACCATAGGGCTTCCGACTATTTTTCCATTGCCATCTATTTTTGCAGCCATTGCATATACAACGTTCCTCTTTTGATATTGATAGAACATGTAGCTGTAGTCGGGATAGGCCAGGAAGTCGGCATTGATAATGCGATCGGGTAGAAAGTCCATCTTCACCCTTTCTTTCTGTTTCATGTCAAAGTCGTATACGCTGATGGCATAAGAGTTCCTGGTGTTTTTATAGATTAGAATATTTCCGGCAACTTTTCCAATTATCTCAAATTCTGTTTGCCTGAAATCGTTTTTATCTGGTTCACTATATATAACCCGCTGCGCGTTTGCAAAACAAACACTCGTTAAAAGCACTATTATGACAGCAATTCTTTTCATACCGACTTTAAAAATTTTAATCCTAACAAATGTAAGCTATGTGAAGTATGTAATTATCCAACGATATCTTAACACTTACCCCTTTGAAGATAGATTGAAAGAAGGAGGTAAAGAATTAACCAATTATTTACTTTTGTAACATAAAGTTGCCTGGACGACATAATTAAGAGGAATTGCTTAGCGACTTGCTTCTTATTTTTTACTAATCAAACTCATTGTGAGCCGCAATATAAACAAGGTTACTGCAGGCGGATTATTGATAGCACTGGGAATTATATATGGTGATATTGGTACTTCACCTCTATACGTTTTTAATGCCATTATAGATGATCATATTATTAATCAGCAGCTCATCCTCGGCTCTTTATCGTGCATCATCTGGACCCTTACTTTACAGACCACCCTCAAGTATGTAATACTCACCTTAAAAGCAGACAACAATGGAGAGGGTGGCATCTTCAGTTTGTACGCCCTGGTGCGACGAAGGAAAAAGTGGCTGGTGATGCCTGCAACGCTTGGCGGTGCCTCTTTGTTGGCGGACGGTATTATAACACCACCGGTTTCCGTGACGTCAGCAGTAGAAGGTCTGAGACAGATTCCCGGTTGGGAAAGTAT
Organism: Segetibacter aerophilus; assembly: GCF_007991655.1. Taxonomy (GTDB): domain Bacteria; phylum Bacteroidota; class Bacteroidia; order Chitinophagales; family Chitinophagaceae; genus Segetibacter; species Segetibacter aerophilus. The sequence continues at coordinate 132,624 of NZ_BJYT01000010.1, read as the reverse complement.
CTCCACTACCCTCATTGTAATCATTGTACTTGCCATACTTTCTCTTTTGTTTTTTATGCAGCAGTTTGGTACCTTGACTATTGGTAAGATGTTCGGGCCTATCATGCTTGTTTGGTTTACGATGCTTGCTATTCTTGGGGTATATCATATTTCTGATGACTTCGCAATACTGAAAGCGCTTAGCCCACATTATGCTATCAAGTTGCTTACAGTTTATCCTGGTGGATTTTGGATTTTAGGCGCTGTTTTTCTTTGCACTACCGGAGCGGAAGCCCTTTATAGTGACATGGGACATTGTGGAAAAAGCAATATTCGCGTTTCATGGATCTTTGTAAAATCAGCCTTAATACTTAATTACTTCGGACAAGGCGCATGGTTGCTTCACAATTATACAGGGGTAAGAATGTCAGATAATATGGAAGGTGACATCAATCCTTTCTTCGATCTGATGCCTCAATGGTTTTTGCTGCCCGGAATTGCAATTGCTACCGCCGCTGCTATTATCGCAAGCCAGGCTTTGATATCGGGTTCCTTCACCCTTATTAGTGAAGCTATGCGGTTGAACCTTTGGCCGAAAATGAAAATCAATTATCCTACCGAAGAAAAAGGGCAGCTATATATACCGGGCATCAGCTTACTGTTATTTATCGGTTGCGTAGCCATCACGTTGTACTTTAAAAAATCGAGCAACATGGAAGCCGCTTATGGCTTGGCAATTACCCTTTGCATGATCAGCACCTCTATCTTATTTGCCAACTACCTTATTAGTAAGAGAACGGCGCCTGCGTGGATTTACTTATACCTTGTTGTTTACCTTACTATAGAGACCTCTTATTTGGTTGCCAACCTCAAAAAATTTCCGCATGGCGGTTTTGTTACGCTCATCGTTGGGGGAGCTTTATTTGGGGTAATGTATGTATGGTACCGTAGCCGGAAAATTAAAAACAGGTACATCGAGTTTGTTCGCTTGCAGCATTACATTTCTCAAATACAGGAATTAAGTAGCGACAGAACAATCCCAAAACATGCTACTCATTTGGTCTATATGACCAGTGCGAGCAATCCCAAAGAGATAGAGCATAAAATCATATACTCGATTTTAAATCGCAAGCCAAAGAGAGCTGACATTTATTGGTTTGTGCATGTGGATGTGTTGGATGATCCTTATACTTCTGAGTACAATGTCGATCATATTATTCCAAACGATATCATAAGGGTTGAATTCAGGCTTGGCTTCAGAGTAGCTCAGCGTATCAACCTGATGTTTAGAAACGTAGTTGCCGATCTTATGCTCAACAAAGAAGTTCGCATTAAAAGCAAGTACGAAATCATAGAGGAAAGTAACGTGACGGGAGACTTTCAATTTATTGTGATGGAGAAGTTCTTAAGCCAGGACAACGAACTGCCTTTTATTGAGAAGTTAATTATGAGATTATATTTCTGGATAAAAGACATTAGCCTTACTGAAGAACGGGGCTTTGGTCTTGACCCCAGTACAGTTACCGTCGAAAAATTCCCGTTAATCGTAGCCCCGGTTTCAAACATAAAGCTGAAGAGAATTCTCACCGACTAGGGCCAGCTATGAAACAAATAACAGCAGAGCAGTTGAAAGATAAGCTGGGCCAGAATGGAGATTTCTACCTCCTGGATGTACGCGAAGAGTACGAACATGAAGATTTTGACATTGGCGGAACACTTATTCCATTAGGTGAAGTGATGAGTAAAGCAGCCGAAATACCAACTGATGTTCCGGTTATTGTGTATTGTCACCGTGGCATTCGCAGCCAAATCGCTATCCAAAGGCTGGAGGACAAATTCGGCTTTACAAACCTTGTGAACTTACAAGGCGGATTAGAAAAGTGGGAACGATAGCGGGAAATTGTTGTAGCCGGCATTTGAATAAAAATAGGGCATTGTTGTGTCACACTCTTCTACTTTAAATGTTTACTCAGCTATCCTTCGCATGCTCCATTTTATAAAAAAAACCTGAAGTGTGCGACGCAACAATGTTGCTATATGTACAACTGACGGTCAACAAAAAAACACACCTTGTGGCAGGCGTTTTACTTTGAAACAAAAAGCAACGAGAATTTAAATAAAGAAAACTTTGCAAGTAGACGTGCCGTTCACATAAAATAGATACATTCAATTTTCCTTACACCTACATTTGAATTTAACCCAACTGCTGCACATGCACCTTCTACAACTTAAGAATCTGAAAAAATATTATGCTACGCAAAAAGCCGTAGACGACATAAGTTTCTCGATAGAGCAAGGAAGTATTTTTGGTCTGCTTGGCCCCAACGGCGCCGGTAAGACAACTTTGCTTCGAATGATAACCGGCATATTTTATCCCGATGAAGGTGAGATTATTTTCAATGATAAAAGGTTCGATCCGTTAAATGATACACTCTTTATAGGCTACATGCCCGAAGAAAGAGGGCTGTATAAGAAAATGAAAATTGGTGAGCAAGCGCTTTATCTGGCGCGCCTGAAAGGCCTCACAAAAAGCGAGGCGATGGAGAAGATTAAATACTGGTTCACCCGGTTAGGAATGGAGAGCTGGTGGAATAAAAAAGTAGAAGACCTAAGCAAAGGGATGAGCCAGAAGCTGCAATTTGTAGCAACTGTTCTGCACGAACCAAAGCTTATTATTCTTGACGAGCCCTTTAGCGGTTTGGACCCCGTGAATGCAAATTTGATAAAAGACGAAATTTTTGAATTAGCAAGAAGAGGTAGTACAATCATCTTTAGTACGCATCGGATGGAGCAGGTAGAAGAAATTTGCGATCATATTGTATTGATAAACCAGGGCAAGAAAATACTGGACGGCACCGTACAGGGAATAAAGCAACAGTTTAAAGAAAATCTTTTTAGAGTACAGCTTTCAAATGAATTAACCGATGTTCGAAGCGAGGCGTTTGAAGTTGTCAACCAAAATGCAAACCAGTTAACAGTTAAAATAAATGAAGGCCGCACAAGCAATGATGTGCTGAAGTATTTCATTAACGAGAATGCTTCTATTGAAGCTTTTAATGAAGTTCTTCCATCGCTAAACGAAGTTTTTATCAGGCAGGTTGAGGGAACAAGAACTACCCGTCAATTTCAAAAAGTAACTGTTTAACCTACTTTCTTTCATTTTTCAATTTCAACCAAAACATGAATAAAATACTTTTAATTATACAACGCGAGTACCTCGTTAGGGTTAGGAACAAAACGTTCATTTTGTCGACCATTCTTACCCCTTTATTATTTGCAGGCTTGATTACTACCGTCACTATAATTTCTGTAAAAAATATTGATCACGAGAAAATAGCTGTGATTGATCATACGGGAACAATGGAAGGCAATATAGAAAACACGAAAGCGCTATCATTTGAATTTCCTAAGGGAGTTGATAGCACAAACTATATAGCCAAAGGTTACAGTGCACTTTTATATACTCCTGGTGGCGGTAATAATGGCTATAAACTAATTTCCAAAAAGCAGTTGGGTATGGTGGCTGAGTCGCAGCTTGAAGATAAAATAAACGAGACCCTTGAGAACCAGCTTCTAAAATCGAAGTACAACGTAGATGTAAAAGATCTGGAAGCCGAGCGCAAAAGAATAGGTTCTGCTAAAATAGACCAGACCTACCAGGAAGGCTCAGAAGTAAAACGAGGTAATAGTGGGCTGGCTTATGGTATAGGATACGGCAGCGGCTTTCTGATCTACATTACGCTACTTATTTATGGAATGATGGTGATGAGGGGCGTTACTGAAGAAAAGACAAATCGTATAGCAGAAGTAATTATTTCATCGGTGAAACCTTTTCAACTGATGATAGGAAAAATTATAGGAATAGGAGCAGTAGGATTAACACAGTTTCTTATTTGGATAATTCTTCTCGTTGGTCTTACATCCGCAGCAACTGCTTTGTTGCCTCATGAGACACTGCAACAAGCGCAGGAATCGACGCAACAAATGCCCGGAGGCGGAAGCATGAGTGCAGCTAGTGGTGCAGCCAACGGATTTGCTGATTTTACTAATACTCTCAGCCAGGCAAATTGGTTCCTGATTATTGGCTGCTTCCTGTTTTACTTTTTATTCGGGTATCTTTTTTATGCATCACTATTTGCTGCAGTTGGTAGCACTGTAAATGAGGATGCACAAGATGCCCAGAGTCTACAACTGCCGATTACGATGCCAATCATCGTATCAATTATCATCATGATGAACGCTATTACAAATCCTTCGGGAAGTCTTGCGACTTGGGCAAGCTTGATACCTTTTTGCTCACCTATTGTCATGATGGCAAGAATTCCTTTCGGCGTTCCCGGTACGGTTCCGTACTGGCAACTGTTATTGAGCATGACGCTGCTGGTTGGCGGTTTTCTGTTTACAACCTGGGTAAGTGCGAAGATTTACAGAACCGGAATTTTAATGTACGGGAAAAAAGCAACCTGGAAAGAAATGTTGAAATGGGCCTTTAGAAGCAATTAAAATTTATAACAGAATAATAAAGCAATAAAAAAGGACGAATTAATTTTCGTCCTTTTTTATTGTTATTACATTTTCATTTTCCTGTTTTATCTTTTTGTCTTTTGACTTTCGTGCCTTCACCATTTCGAAGCTTACCCCTAAAGACATCCCCGGTTGTAACGCAATATTTTCTTGTGTAAACTTTTCGTAACCTTCCATCTCGAAAGCAATTTTATAATTTCCTGCCGGAAGATTTCTTACGCTGTACATTCCTGTTGAATCAGTAAGGGCAAATTTTTGCCCTTGAAATGCAGAAGAGCTTAAGGTAACCACGGCTTCATTTAAGGGAGTTTTTGAACGAGCATCTTTTACTATTCCACTTATTATAGCCATTTTTTTCTCCTGGCTAAAAGATGTAAAAGACAGCAAGATTGCCACTACAAGAGTCAGGGACAGTTTAAATCTCATGTGCTTTATGATTAAAAGGATGATAAAGCTAAAAACTAAAAATGATTTCGCCGAAAGCAGCAACTGCTATCAATCGCGGTTTTCGACTTCCGACTCGCGTTTTTTAAATACCTGTTAAAAAAGCTCAATATGGTAAGAAACTTCAAACTTACCGGAAGGTGCCAATGTGTTAATGCCTTCTTTCTCTTTGAAATTTCCTGATGCATTTACACTGTCGGCTATTCCACACCAGGGTTCTATGCATACAAAGTCGGCCCCTTTTGTTGACCAAATGCCGAGAAACGGAAAGTTTTCAAACCGAACTTTCAGGCCATGTTCTGTTTTAGGACTGGTGATAGAAATTGAAGTTGATTCAAGCTCTTTTAATACGATTGCATCAGCAGAAAACATTTCCTTTTTCAGAGGTAGTATTGTTTCGTTATTAAGCAAGGGTTGAGATGTTATTTCTATCAATCCGTCTGGAGATATAGGCCATCTGCCAATTGTTTCAGTTTTGTCAAAAACCAGCCGATAATCTACAAAGCTCGTTCCATCTATCAACGGTACTTTAAATGCGGGATGGGCGCCCACAGAAAAAAGCATATTGTCTGAACCAAGGTTTTCAACTATGAAAGTAATTTGAAGCGAACTTTCGAGGAGCGTATAAACAACGTAAAACTTAAATTGAAACGGGTATTTTTCAAGCGTTTCTTCATTTGATTGTAACACGAACGCAATTGAATTTTCACTTTGTTCTGATACTTCAAATTCCATTTCACGTGCGAAACCGTGGCGGCTAAGATTGTAGTTTTCGCCGTTGTATTGGTATGTCTTATTTTTTAATTCGCCCACAATTGGAAATAATACGGGACTATGTTTACCCCAAAAAGCAGGGTCGCCGCTCCACATGTATTCAAGCTTATGTTGCTTATGATAAAGGCTTTGAAGTTCTGCGCCTTTGGTGGCTACTATGATAGAAATGTAATCGTTTGAGATGGAGGGCATAGCTGATGATTGATTTGTAGTACAAGTGAGTGACACAACGATGATGCCATGAAAGACAAAGGCTGGAAACTCAGAAGTGTCTCGCAGAAGGCGCTGAAGTCGCAGAAAAAAAGGAAACAACTTCTTGTCTTTCGCGATTTCTGCGTCTTCCGCGAGAAATCTTCTTCTTAACTATTCTTCGATAATTCTCTCATCCACCACATTTGCAAAAACGCGGGCACTAATGCGTCGAAGCGGATTTTTATGATTTTCTTCGTAAACAGCACGACGATTTATGATCTCAATACATTCGAAAGTGGCAGATACAAACGACGATGCGTCGGCAATACCTTTTCCGGCAATATCGAAGGCAGTACCATGGTCGGGGCTGGTGCGAACAATAGGTAAGCCGGCAGTATAGTTAACGCCTTCGCCAATGGCAAGTGATTTAAAAGGTATCAACCCCTGGTCGTGATACATGGCCAGCACAGCGTCGAACTGCTCATGCTGCCCGCGGGCGAAAAATGCATCAGCACTATACGGTCCGAACACCAACAGGTTATTATTTTTAGCTTCTTTGATGGCCGGTTTAATGATCGTTTGTTCTTCCTTGCCTATCAGGCCCTCGTCGCCAGCATGAGGGTTCAGCCCTAGCACGGCAATCTTAGGTTTGTCAATACCAAAATCTTTTATAAGACTATTGTTCATGATGCGCAACTTGCTAAGAATAGCAGCACTGGTTATATGACTTGCAAGTTCTGTAACAGGCACATGTTCCGTCAACAAACCGACCCTGATGTTACTGGCTGCAAGCAGCATGACCACATCATCTACATGGAAAGCATCTTTGAAATAAGGCGTATGTCCACTGTAGTTGAACTCTTCTGATTGAATATTTTTCTTGTGTATAGGAGCCGTTACAAGGCCATGTATTTGTTTGTTTTGGAGTGCTTCTACAGCAGCTTTCAAAGATTTGAAAGCATATTTTCCGCCGGTCTCATTTAGTTGACCTGGAGTTATAGCTACATCCTCTTCCCAGCAGCTTAACACGTTTACCTGCTTAATATTGGGTTTGGTTAAATCTTTAATAATGGTAAAAGTGAAGTTTATATCAAGCAAGGTTTTGCGATAAAAATTGATGCTTTTGTTATTTGCAAAAACTACAGGAGTACAAAAATCAAGTATGCGGGTATCGCTCAATGCTTTGATAATGATTTCCAGTCCAATGCCGTTCAGGTCGCCACAGCTAAATCCAATGATAGGCTTTTGCAATTCGGTGCTCATATTACTTGTGCGTTTGAGGCGCAAAAATAGTGAAACTATTAGTTACCGTTGAAAGGGATGATTTAGACCTAAGTAGGGCTTTTAGACGGAGCCGGTAATTTTCCTATGTGTCACCAGTCACAACCTCATTAAAAGTTTACGTTTAAGATTTACTTTTGGCGCTCATGGAATACAGGTTAAAAAAATCGTTGGGTCAGCATTTTTTGAAAGATGAAAATGTATGCAGGAATATTATTGACGAATTGCAGAAACAGCCTTTTGAACGATTATTGGAAGTTGGCCCCGGGGGAGGAGCGCTTACAAAGTATCTTTTGAAAATATCCGGTATAGACTTTAAAGCTGTGGAACTTGATAATGAAAAGGTCCTGTTTCTCGACAAAGCATTTCCGGCAATACGGGGAAGAATTATTAATGATAGCTTTCTTGATATTGATGCACCTTTTGATGACGAGTTTACAGTTGTAGGAAATTTCCCGTACAACATATCTACCCAGATCTTGTTTAAAGTATTAGACTGGCGGCAGCAAGTTCCAACGGTTGTTGGGATGTTTCAAAAAGAGGTAGCCGAGCGGGCCGCCTCAAAAAAAGGCAGCAAAGTGTACGGGGTTTTGAGTGTGCTGGTCCAGGCTTTTTATAAGGTGGAGTACTTGTTCGATGTTGATTCTTCTTGCTTCAATCCGCCACCAAAAGTAATGAGTGGGGTAATCAGGTTGACAAGGCGTGAAACGGTACCAGAGATGAGAAGCGAGAAAGCATTTATTAACCTGGTGAAAACAGCATTTAACCAAAGAAGAAAAACCCTCAGAAATGCTGTAAAGTCTTTGTTTACTGCAGAAGAATTAAAGGATGAATTGTTTGATAAAAGAGCCGAAGTATTAAGCGTTGAAGATTTTGCCGCCTTAACTTTTCGGATGAACTAACAGAAAGACTTAACCACAATATTTTGAATCCAACAGTCATTATAACTGCTCCGGCTCATACCTACCTGGAGGAGACGCTTAAGAAAAATCATTTTGAAGTCTTATATGTTCCGTCTATTTCTTACGAAGAATTAAGAGAGAGGATTGCTCATGCTGTCGGATTGATTGTAACAACCCGGCTGAAGATTGACAAAGCACTAATTGATGCGGCCCCACACTTACAATGGATAGGAAGGCTGGGAAGCGGAATGGAACTGATAGATGTGATATACGCCGAAGGCAAGGGAATAAAATGTGTAAGTAGCCCGGAAGGAAACAGGAATGCCGTGGCAGAACATGCGCTAGGTTTGTTACTCAATTTGATGAACAACATCACGAAAAGCTTTGACGAACTGAAGCGCAATCTTTATTTACGTAACGACAACCGGGGTACTGAACTAGCGGGAAAAACAGTTGGGATAATAGGCTTTGGAAATAATGGAAGTGCCTTTGCTAAAGTGCTTGCACCCTTTGGAGTTACAGTGCTAGCTTTTGATAAATACAAGCACGATTTTGCAAAAGGGTATATAAAGGAAGCAAGCCTCGAACAGGTTTGCCGGTATAGCGACGTGATTAGTTTGCACGTACCTCTTACAGATGAAACTTATCATCTTGCTAATGACGAATTCTTTCAATCATGTAAGAGTAAGCCATATTTTTTAAACTGTTGCAGGGGTAAGGTCACAGATACAAAAGCTATGATTAATGCGCTGGATGCCGGATTAATCAGAGGTGCAGGTTTAGACGTTTTAGAAAACGAAAAACTAGATACCTATACGCCCGAAGAACAGCAACAACTTAAAAATCTTTTTGAAAGACCTAATGTCATCATAACCCCTCACATTGCCGGTTACTCGCATGAAGCGTATTATCTAATGTCTAAAGTTGTGTTAGATAAACTGGGTATTAAGTAACGTTTCAATTTCACCTTCAAAAGCGAGATCAAAATCTTTATAAAAACTTCCTTCTTTTGACAGTGAAGAGCCTGTCCATTCTTCGCCCTCAGCATAAGGGTTTGGAGTACTCCAGGGGCATTCCGCCACAGCTAACATTCCGGCTCCTTGGCATTCGAGCTTGAAGACATAACGCCCATCTTTGTCAACTTTCAAGTTCACCAGGTCGAAATCCAGCCATTGATTTTCATGTGCTTTGGTAATAGTCCGAGAGGTTTCTGCTTTCTTCTCCTTAAAAGTATAGTTGGAATGATCGAAAGCATAGATACTTAAGGTAGCATTACATGAGCCGTAAACAACCGAAGAAAAAAGTTTTATTCGTTGTAATAAACCACTTGCTGGAGCGCGAAAGGTTTGACCGGTATAGTAATCGATCCCATTCTTGCAATTTCCAACCCAGTATTACGGGCCAATCTCTTTAAGGCCGAAAGTAACAACTGAAGTGTTTTTTTTAGGGATGTGAGCAAAGGTTATCATAGTATAACATTTGCCTGGCCTAGATCAATTTAAGAGCCAAAAATTAAAAATATCAGTTAAAGCAAAAAGCAGCAGGAAACTAACAATACAGGTATTCGAAACGACTAGAATTTTAATTATATTTAATGAATTTCTTATTTTTGCCAGATGCAACGCTGCAAGTCTTTGTGGCGTTGTATTTTTTTATGTCTTTTTAAAACGAAAGAAAATGAGTGAGACTACTAATTATGTAACAAAAGAGACTTTTGAGTTAATGAAGCAGGAATTGCACCAGTTGAAAGCGGTGGAAAGACCTGCCGCATCGCGTGCAATTGCAGAAGCTCGGGAAAAAGGCGACTTAAAAGAGAATGCCGAGTATGATGCTGCTAAAGAAGCCCAGGGAATGCTTGAGGCTAAAATAAAACAATTAGAAGGGGTTATTGCAACTGCTAAAATTGTAGATACAAACACCATTGATACAAGCAAGGTTACTATTTTAACACGTGTTACCATAACTAACATGGCAACAAAAAAAACAGTGACTTACCAGATAGTTGGTGAAAAGGAAGCGGACTTAAAAGCTAATAAAATATCCGCTTCATCACCTATTGGCAGGGGATTAATTGGTAAAGTAAAAGGTGAGATAGCTGAAGTGCAGGCACCCAACGGTGTCATGAAATTTAAAGTGGAAGACATTACAGTGTAAGCTGTTGCAAAGTTTTTTTAGCCGGCCTTTGGCCGGCTTTTTCATTAGAATTAATCATATTAAAACTGACCATAAAAAAATTTGTATGACAATATTTTCGAAAATTATTGCAGGCGAAATTCCTTCTTATAGAGTTGCAGAGAATGATCTGTTTTTTGCATTCCTCGACATTTACCCGGTACAGAAAGGACATACACTGGTGATCCCGAAAATAGAAGTCGACAAAATATTTGATGTACCGGACGAGTATCTTGGCGGCTTACTCTTGTTTGCAAAACCGATTGCCAAAGCTTTAGAAAAGATTTTTCCGTGTAACCGCGTAAATATAATTACGGTGGGTCTTGAAGTACCTCATGCTCATGTGCATTTAATTCCGATAACGCATGCGTCAGATGTTCATCTTAATAATCCAAAAATAAAATTGTCTAAAGAGGAGTTTGCAGATATACAGCAAAGGATAATTGCTGAAATGGGTGCAAGCAACTAACGGTCTTGTGTTCCGGAGATTGTGCCGTTAAACCCTTTTCCGTTTGCTTGTTGTAGTGATGATTTGATTGTTTATGTACTTAGCATTCGCTATCCTTTAAGCTTTTGTTGCGTCGCACCCTTCGACTTTTTATTGGTCTCGCTGAGGTAGTTTTCAGTGCCCAATTACGTAAACGTAATGGTAGATGAATAATGAATTACAGTACAAGAGAGTGACACAACGATGTCAAGCAGAGCACTGAAGCTGGATCAAAAAAAAAGCTTCCCCTAGTGACTTACTGGCTTGATGACCTTAGTGACTATTCATTTTATTACCCGTCCCGGATTTTTTGATATAAAATCTTCCCAACCTTTCAAGCCTTTTCCGAGTTTTCCGATCACTGAGTTGGATTGATAATGGTGACAGAGGGCGACTGCAAGCGCATCCGTTGCATCAAAATATTGCGGCTTTTCTTCGAGACTCATAATGCGTTGCAGCATCTTCCATACCTGGTCTTTGTCAGCATTTCCATTTCCTGTGATGGACTGTTTTACTTTTTTAGGAGAGTATTCTGTAACAGTCAATCCAGCCTGCATCGCTGCCGCGATAGCTACCCCTTGGGCTCTTCCAAGCTTCAACATACTCTGTACATTCTTTCCAAAAAAGGGGGCTTCAATAGCAAACGTATTTGGTTGGTAGGTAGCTATAAGATCAACAACTGTAAGGTGTATTCTCTGCAGTCTTTCATATGCATCAGTCTTGCTTGATAGCTTTAGCGCATCCATCATCACTAGCCTTGGCGTACTTGTGGTAGCATCCATCAACGCATAGCCCATAAACAACGTTCCCGGATCGATGCCTAATATTACATTTCTACTCTTTATCATTGCTATTTATAACTGAGCGTGAAAGTAACTTATCTATATCTATCATACTACCACCTTGCGGTATAAATGGTTGTGGAATTATAATTTAGTAGGTTTGGCAAAATTTTACACCTCCTGACCAAAAGTCTTAAAATATTTTTTAATTATTTCTTAGGTCCTGTTTTATTTATTTTTTTAGCCTTTTCTATTTATCGCAACATCGTTCATCAACCCGATTGGAAAGACGCGCTGCAGCAAATAAAAGTTTCTATCTACGGCGAGCAAGGATGGAAGGCTGTACTTGTAATTGTTTTAATGCTTGCCAATTGGAGTTGCGAAGCACTAAAATGGAAAGTGCTCATCGGGCACATTCAACAAATATCTTTTCTTACTGCCTTTAAAGCTATTCTATCAGGCCTCAGTGTCTCCGTTGCCATGAATACACCAAACGGAACGGGTGAGTACTTTGGACGAATTTTATATATAAAACAAGGAAACCGAATAAGGGCGATCACACTAACATTTGTGGGAAGCATAAGCCAGTTAATTGTTACCATGTTATTAGGTACGATAGGATTGTTCTTACTAAGACGAGAGTTTTATAATGCAACAAGTCAGAGCGTTCACATTTCACTTGCCATGATTAACGGCATCGCTTATGGTTCCGTAGTGGTAACGATAGCGCTAGTTTGTATGTATTTTGAACTGAGTTGGTTAGTCCGTTTGTTGGAAAAAATTCCCTTTATTGCAAAATTTGCTTTTTTCATTCAAAAGCTTGAAGACTTCAGGTGGCAGGAACTTCTAAAGGTGTTGTTAATTTCTATTCTTCGTTATAGCGTGTTCGTTATTCAATACCTTTTATTGTTACAAATATTCAACGTAGGGATTAATATTGCTACAGCCTTTTGGCTAATCACAATTATGTTTCTTATTTTGGCCGTCGTTCCAACAATAGCTTTGGCTGAATTAGGTGTTAGAGGCAAGATCAGCATTTTTCTATTTGGGGCCTTTAGTACCAATACTTTAGGGATTGTTTTGACCGCCTCCACCATCTGGCTTATTAACTTAATCTTGCCTGCTTTGGCAGGGAGTTTGTTCGTCCTAGGCATAAAATTGTTTAGAAATAAGTAGCGTGAAAAAAGTTTTACTCTCCGGTTTATTATTCCTTTTCTCTGCCCGGTTAAGCGCCGGCGACGAATTCTGTAGCATAAGAAACAATAGTTTTAGCGCAGGAGAAAACATATCGCTAGTAGTTTTTTATAACGCCCTTGGTTTATATATCAATGCAGGTACTGCCAACTTTACTGTAACTACTGAAAGGCTTAATAACAAGGCAGTGTACCACATAGTTGGTACTGGCGTAACAAACAGTAAATACGATTTCATTTTTAAAGTCCGCGACCGCTACGAAACCTTCATTGATACAAGTAACCTGCTTCCGTATAAGTTTATCAGAAATGTGGATGAAGGCGGTTATAAGAAATATGAAAACATCACTTTTAACCATACAGCTAATACAGCTTTGTCAACGCAGGGCGTTTACAAAGTTCCCTCTTGCATCCAGGATGTCGTAAGTTCAATGTACTATGCTCGTAACATAGATTTTAACAGGTACAAGCCGGGAGACAAGATTCCCTTTACCATTTTTCTCGACAACGAAGTATATAACATGTATATCCGCTACCAGGGAAAAGAGACTATAAAAACCAGGTACGGTAAATTCAGGGCAATTGTTTTTAAACCTTTGTTGGTAAAAGGAACGTTGTTCGAAGGTGGAGAAAAAATGACCGTATATGTAAGTGATGACGCTAATAAAGTTCCGCTGAGAATAGAAAGCCCTTTGTTAGTCGGCTCTGTAAAAGTCGACCTGATGAGTTATCAGAACCTTCGATACCCCTTAACGTCCCTCATTAGTTTTCGATAGGTAATAGCTTTCTTTCTTGTAGTCTTTATGTTGCCAGCGTTGGTTTCTTAATTGATCATCGTTGCGACGCAATACTTTCATCGGCAGATCTTCAAGCAACTGGTGTTGCAATCCTTTTCTTAGTGTTTCTTCGTTACTTAATTTCCGAACCGTTGTTATTAATCAACTTGAGCTAAGTTTGAATGGCAATGGTTTCAATGTTTTTTGAACAAATTTTCTAATCAGCATAATTCCATTTCAAAATATTGGGTAAATTACACAAACCCATTTTATTATGCTCTGGAGAAAGTTCAGCGGAGAACCAATTCATCTCCCAATTAAAGAAGCGGTAGAAACGGCTATTAAGAACGAAACGGCAGCCGGAAATAAACTAAAAGTTTGTATTGGAACCGACAGCCAGGTGAAAGGCCAGGAAACTGAGTTTGCAACTGTCATTGTTTTTTTAAGGGAAGGTCATGGTGGCTTTATGTACATCAACAATGATAAAACAAGACAGAAGTATTCTATCAAAGAGAGAATGCTTGTTGAGGTTGCAAAAAGTATAGAGATTGCTTACGAGCTATGTCACCTGTTTACAACCTATGACGTCGACATGGAAGTTCATGCAGACATCAACACAAATCCACAGTTTAAAAGTAACGATGCGTTACGCGAAGCAATGGGTTATATACTCGGAATGGGCTTCGCCTTCAAAGCAAAACCGGAAGCTTTTGCCAGCAGCAGTTGCGCCAACAAAGTTGTGAATTAGAGAACCGGGATTTGTACGATTGAAAAATTTTGGAGGAAATAAGTTCCTCCTTAGAGATCGTCTCCCTTTATTTTTTCAAAGGGCCTTCTATTCATTTAACGACCCGAATCCTGCATATAGTTCAGATTACTTGTTTACTCTCCTTTATAAAATTGTTCGTTACACTCTTCGATAAACGAGAGCACTTTATCTCTACCTTGTTTTTTAATTGCGCTGCTCACAAAATGCTGGGGTAAAAACTGCCATGTTTTTCTCATCTCTTCAAAAAAGGCCTTTATGTTAGCGGCAATAGTTCGTTGATTTTCTTTATCGCTTTTTGTAAAAACAATGGTAAATGGTACTTCCCATTTTCTTAGTTGGTCCACAAATTCCAGATCAATCTTTTGGGGCTCGTGCCTGCTGTCTACCAGAATAAAGACATTTACGAGGTTTTCTCTTTTTCGTAAATAATTTTCGATCATCTGCTCCCATTTCCGCCGACTACTTTGAGATACTTTGGCGAAGCCGTACCCCGGCAGATCGACGATATACCAGGTATCAGGTTTTTTATGTCCAATTGGTGCTTCCTGACCTTTCCAAGATTCAATGACAAAATGATTGATCATTTGAGTTTTACCGGGAGAGCCTGATGTCTTTGCTAATTTTTGGTTAGCAGTAAGCATGTTTATCAAGGATGATTTGCCAACATTACTGCGCCCGATGAATGCATATTCAGGACGGTCAGGAGCAGGGCAGTTGGTATAATCAGGACTGGAAATAACGTACTCAGAAGATTTAATAAACATGGCTGCAAGGTAACAATTAACCTTCAACAGCTAAGAGCAGTTTAAGACAAGAGGAAAGAGAACGAGCATTGTTTTAAAGAATATTCCATGGAAAGCTTTCAACTTCTTCCTAATAAAACTTTACAAAAGGCTTGTAAAAAAAAGGAAGCTGCTGGCAGCTTCCTTCATCAATCCGAAACAATTTGAGGTCAATAAAAATTAAAAACCCCGACTTATTATAAGGTTGTTTGTTAGGTTAGCAACGGCCAACTAATAGATCCTTCAAATTGTTTCGTTAATAAGACAAACACTATACCAACGAAGGTTGCTTGGGAATAGGATTATTAAAAAAAACAGTCTTTGGCGCAGTTAGTCCTATAAGAAGCAACGAAATTTTTAAAATAAAGTGCTAACCCTTACCTTTGCGCCAAAATTTAGACCAATAAAAAATTTGTCATATGTCAAAAATTGGTAAGGTAAAACAAGTTATAGGCGCGGTAGTGGATGTGCAGTTTGAGGGCAGTTTGCCTCAGATCTACAATTCACTTGAGTTGAAGAGAGAGAACGGCGATATACTTGTGATGGAAGTTCAGCAGCACCTTGGTGAAGATAGCGTTCGTTGTATAGCGATGGATGGAACAGAGGGCCTGGTTAGAGGTATGGAAGTAAATGATACCGGACGGGCGATCAGTATGCCTGTGGGAGAAGGTATCAATGGACGTTTGTTTAATGTAACAGGTGATGCTATAGATGGTTTGCCGCCAGTTAGCAAACTTAATGGCCGTCCTATACATGCTAAGCCTCCTACCTTCGAAAACCTTAGTACGTCTTCAGAAATCTTATATACCGGTATTAAAGTAATTGATCTTATCGAGCCCTACTCAAAGGGTGGTAAGATCGGACTATTTGGTGGTGCTGGTGTGGGTAAAACAGTATTGATCCAGGAGTTGATTAATAATATCGCGATTGGTTATGGTGGTTTGTCAGTGTTTGCCGGTGTGGGTGAAAGAACACGTGAAGGTAATGACCTGATGAGAGAGATGATTGAGGCTGGTATTATGAAATACGGCGAGAAGTTCAAGCACAGCATGGAAGAAGGTGGTTGGGACTTGGACTCCGTAAATCTTGAAGAATTAAAAGAATCAAAGGCAACTTTCGTTTTTGGACAAATGAATGAACCTCCCGGAGCACGTGCTCGTGTTGCTTTAAGTGGTTTGACTATTGCCGAATATTTCCGTGATGGAGATGGTCAGGGAAAGGGTAAAGACATTTTGTTTTTCGTAGATAATATTTTCCGTTTTACACAGGCTGGTTCTGAAGTATCTGCGTTATTGGGTCGTATGCCATCAGCGGTGGGTTATCAACCAACTTTGGCTACCGAGATGGGATTGATGCAGGAAAGAATTACCTCAACTAAGAACGGTTCTATTACATCTGTTCAGGCAGTATATGTACCTGCAGATGACTTGACTGACCCAGCTCCTGCGACAACTTTCGCTCACTTGGATGCTACAACGGTACTGTCTCGTAAAATTGCTGACTTAGGTATTTATCCTGCTGTGGACCCTTTGGATAGTACCAGTCGTATTCTTACTCCGGGTATTGTAGGCGATCAGCACTATGATTGCGCCAACCGCGTAAAATTGATTTTGCAGCGCTATAAAGAATTGCAGGATATCATCGCTATTCTAGGTTTGGATGAATTGAGCGATGAAGATAAACTGACCGTTTCAAGAGCGCGTAAAGTACAGCGTTTCCTTTCTCAGCCTTTCCACGTTGCTGAACAGTTTACAGGTTTAAAAGGAGTTTTTGTAAGTATCGAAGATACCATCAGAGCTTTCAATTCAATTATGGATGGTGAAGTGGATGATTACCCTGAAGCTGCATTTAACCTAGTGGGAACTTTAGAGGATGCCGTTGAAAAAGGTAAAAAAATGATGGAAGCAGCAAAAGCATAAACTATGACTTTAGAAATATTAACACCGGAAAAGAGGCTTTACAGCGGAGACGTTTATGGTGTACAATTACCTGGTATCGATGGAAAATTTGAAGTTCTCAACAGGCACGCACCCCTTGTAAGTGCTTTGGGAAAAGGAAACATAAAGGTTATAAAAGATAAAAATACAACCGCCGCTAATTTCACAATAGAAAGCGGATTTGTAGAAGTCTTGAATAACAAAGCAACAGTGCTCGTAGAGGGTGTTACCGAAGTATAAATTTCTTCAGTGAAATAATAAAAACTCTCAAGCAAATCGCTTGGGAGTTTTTTGCTTTTAACCCCCGTTTGAAGTAAAAAGGACAGTAATCTGACAATTTAAAATCTCATTCCTGCTGTTACGTCAGATCGGGATAAACGCAAATCATGCGTCCTTAAGTGAAGGCTTACATCATATTAGTCGAAAATTTAAAGCTTTCTTAAAAAGGTTCAAACCTGCGGTCTTTCATTTTTTTTCGCATTTGTAGGCATCTGGTTTGATTAATTATCTGTGTTAATTAAATCAACAAAAGGAAAAAATATGAAAAGCAAGAATGTGTTGTGGCTCACAATCCTGGCATTGGGTGCAATGTTTAGTGGTTGTACGAAAGATCCTGTGGCTAACCTAACTGCAGAAGAATCCCGGATTTATATCACTGATCATGATTCGACGGTTAATTTCTCGACTTTCAAAACATTTAGTATTTCTGACTCCGTTGCAGTAATCAATGACGGAAGGGCTTCTAAAGAAATTACTGCGACAGACCGGGCATTTATCGATGCTGTTAAGTCAGAGATGCAGGCAAAAGGATTTACGCTGGTAAATAAAAGTGCTAATCCTGACCTAGGTATCAACGTTAGCAGAATTTACAATACCTCAACCGGTATAGTTAGCTACAGAAATTATTATGACATGTACGGGGGTTACTACGATCCTTATTATTGGGGATACGGTGGGTACGGTTACTACAGCCCATACAGCTATGCAACTTATTCTATAAGGGAAGGAGCACTTTCAATAGACATGCTCAACCTTAAGAATGCCGCTGCCAGCAACAGGATCAATGTAATCTGGACAGGTTTGATTCGTGGTTCAGGAATTTTCAATTCGTCCACTGCTGCAGACCAGGTTAAAATGTTATTCAATCAATCAGCGTACTTAAAAAATCAGTAAAAAATCTATGAAAAAGAATATTGCAGTATTTATGACATTGCTTGTGTGCATGCTGACCCTTTCGGCATCTGCACAACAAAAGCTAAAAATGGAGCTCGGGTATAACGTGGGTACTCCCCTTGGAAGTTTCAAAAATGATTTTATTAGTAAAACTTCATACAGGGGTGGTTATGGTGAAATCAGTTACGCCTTCAATCCGAAGTTTTCATTGGGATTACATTCTGGCTTTCAGAGTTATTATCAGAAATATGACCGCCAGGTCTACAAATTACAAGGAAACGAAACCGTGTCTGCCGTAGTTAGCAATACTATGGAAATTGTTCCGGTTATGTTGCGTGGTACGTTTTCGCCTTTAGGTGCTTCTGCTACAGCTAAGGTTCAACCTTATGTTTCTGCTGCCGCAGGTGTTAGCTTAATTAATTATGGTCAGTACTTGGGTGAGTTTGGTGGAACAGAAGCGTCAGGTCCTTTCTCAGCGCAAGCTGGTGCCGGTATCAAAATTCCTTTTGGAAACCAGTATAACCAAACTGCTTTTAAAATCGGAGCGACTTACAATTTTACCAATTATAAGCGTAATGATATCTCTAATCTAAATACAGTAGGTTTTAACGCGGGGGTAGTTTTTGCCCTAAAATAGTTTAAACCTCTAAATATTTAAAAGCCGGTTTTTTTAATAAAGCCGGCTTTTTTTATGGGACTAATTTAATTGAGGATCTATGGGATAGTTAATCATCTGTACATACTCGCCTCCTAATTGTTTCAGGGCGTCTTTCCAGGTGTTGTCTATGTTGGTAGGAAATATAAGTTTACGCGTGCCTTCTCCTGTGATCCAACTTTTCAATTTCATCTCTTCTTCCAGTTGCCCTTCGCCCCAGCCGCTATAGCCAATAAAGAAACGGATGTCTTGCTGTGTCAGTTCATCGGCTTTTAAAAGTTCGACGATTGTTTCAAAGTCTCCGCCCCACACTACTCCATCTGTTACTTCCACTCCACCGGGGATAAGATCCGGACGTTGGTGCAAAAAATGAATCGTATCGACTTGCACGGGTCCGCCATAATAAACTGGAAAATCTGAAGTCTCAAGTCCGCTCAATAACTCTCCTAATAATTGCTCGTATCTTCTGTTTAAAACAAAGCCAAAGCATCCCTCTTCCTTATGCTCACAAATAAAAACTACTGAGCGCATAAAGTTCGGATCTCGTAAAAAGGGATCGGCTATTAAAAGTTTTCCAGAAAAAACTTCGGTCATATTGAAAAGTTAGTACATATTAAGATTTGTAAAGCTATTTTAATTAAAAAATTTCGATGTCAAGGACGCGTTAAAAACGATAAAAGCCCGTGAGCGCTCTTCTAAACGCTGATATTCACTTTATATTTGCTGTGATGAAGAGAATTTTCCCTGTAATTATTGTGCTAATAACGTTGTCATTGCTAGGCATAATTGTATTGCAGGTGAGTTGGTTTAGAGACATGACTCTTCTGCGGAAGGTGCAATTAAGAAAAGGTGCCGAAGAAGCAACTACCGAGGCCGCCATCGAATTAGGGAAACACGCATCTTCAGCTCCATTTTTTAAAATTCCCCGTAAACAAAACTTAAGTCTGCTACCTAACGACTACGCCATTGGTTATGGTAGACCGCTTTTATCGCAGCACTTTTCCGTTTTCGAAATAAAAGAAAAAATTCAAAAAGCATTTAATAGCAAAGGTCTTGAAGACGTGCACTTCGAGTTTGGTGTTACATCCAATTCGTCTGCTTACACGCTAGAACTTCAGACCGATAATTTTTTCAAAGAGGCGGATGATACGGTTCATAACAGAAGTATAATTGTTCCCATATTGCCGCCGGATAACGAAGACATATTACAACCCCGCGAGCCTTTCGAACATTTGATCGTGATTATTCCAAATTTCAAAATCCAGGTGTTGGAGTCTATGATGTGGGTGGTAATGTTTGCCGTCGTCTTTACACTCATCATAGTTACAGCTTTTGGTGTAACAGTTCAGGCATTACTTCGACAGAAGAAATTGAGCGAAATCAAGACGGATTTTATTAATAACATGACCCACGAGTTTAAAACTCCGCTCGCAACTATTTCACTCGCAGTGGACGCTTTAAGGAATGAGAAGGTATTGGCGCAACCCGAAAAGATGTCTTATTTCAGCGGCATTATCAAGGAAGAAAACAAGCGGATGAATAAGCATGTTGAGACAATTTTACAAGCTGCATTGCTTGACAGGCAAGAGTTGAAGCTCGACATGAATAAGGTACATGCGCACAAACTAATCGAAAGCGCTCTAAATAACTACCAGCTTCAGATACAGGATAAAGACGGCAAAGTTGAATTGAAGTTCGATGCTAAAAACGATGAGATAATTGCGGACGAGAACCACTTTACAAACCTTTTATCAAACCTTTTTGATAATGCGATAAAATATTCTAGAGAAAATCTTGTGCTAAAGATTACGACTTGTAACACCGGTAAAAACCTGCAGATAAAAATTCAGGATAATGGAATTGGTATGAATAAGGAAACAGTAAAGCGAGTGTTCGAGAAATTCTACAGAGCTCACACAGGAAATCTACACAACGTAAAGGGGTTTGGTTTAGGAATGAGTTACGTAAAGACCGTTATTGATGTGCACAAAGGACGTATTAAAGTTGATAGCACTCTCGGTAAAGGAAGCTGTTTTACAGTAGAAGTTCCTTTGGCTGATAAGAGCGAATAATTGCCGATTTTCTATAAAGACAAAAAGCTGCCAGTTACGGCAGCTTTTTGTCTTTATAATAGTTTGCTTCGACTATTGCAGAATTAGTGGTTTGCTATAAGTTGTTTTATCATTACTTAGCTGAATAGTGAACTTTCCTTTACCTATTGGACCGTCCAATAAAAGTGTTTGCGAGGTAGTGCCTTGGTTGATTTGAATTAAACTTTGATACACCTGCTGCCCCAAATCATTAAAGATGTTCGCCACATACTTCCCCTCGAGATTTGCTAACTGAAGGTGAACCAGTTTTCCTTTAACCGGGTTTGGAAAAATAGTAAAGCCGCTTTTATCATTGTTCACAATCACTTTCACCACGCTACTATACCCTGCTTTTCCTGCCTTCTCAATTATCTTGATACGGTAAAAGTTCTTTCCAATGGTTGCGTTCTTATCCAGCCAGGAATAGGTGTTGGTTAACTGGCTATCTGCTTTCGCCGACGTAGTAAATACTCTTTTGAAGTCTTGTCCGTTCAAAGATTTTTCAACTTCATACTCTTTAATATTAGTTTCTTTCGAAGTATTCCATTCTACCTGGATACATTTTTCCTTTTGGTAAGCTTTTACATTGGTAAAGATGACGGGCAATGTTTTCGCCGGAGCAAATACGATTGAGAAACGGTTTGAAGCAAAAGATGCCGAATCTTCCGTAATGCTAAAAGGGATTGTCGTCGAGCTCGAAAGATCGATGGAGTATTGTTGTTTTAAGTAATCGTCTTTCAACGTCGCGGTGACTGAAGAATTAAAATCATTAGCGTCGAACTTAAAGAAATAATCTTTCTGTCTGAACTGCCAGATTTTAATAGGGATCGTGTCATTGTCTATTATGTCCGGCCGCCCTTCAATGCTCAATACTACCCCGTTTCGATCGATCGCAATATTTTCATCGAGGTTGGTAAACTTGTAAGAGTCTTCTTCACTAACCCTGTTTGAAAACTTGCTTCCAAATACCGCCACAAAACCATCAGCTACAATATGATTTCCTACCTCACCATCAAGCAGTAGTTGCACAGAAAGCTTAGTCATCGTGTTGGCGCCTCTGAAAATGGCTGTATTGTTATAGCTTTTATTTGTCTCATTAAAAGTTATAGATGGTGTGGTAGATGTTGATTGCACAAAAAAGGCCTGGCCCGATTGTATATTTTCATTTAGTGCAGAGTTTGCATTGCTGCTGGTTAGAGAGTATCCGTTGTATGACACATAGGCACCACGCTTACTTTGCGCCTCATCCCAACCGTAATAGGTCGATGAAAGGCCGGAAGTAGTTAGCGTGTTCCAGTTTACAGGACATGCATAAGGATTACCCACAAAACTATATCCCCCAATCTTTTTACTTAAGACAGATGAACCTACCGTTTTTGTACCTATTAAAAGAGAA
This sequence comes from Segetibacter aerophilus, assembly GCF_007991655.1. Lineage (GTDB taxonomy): Bacteria > Bacteroidota > Bacteroidia > Chitinophagales > Chitinophagaceae > Segetibacter > Segetibacter aerophilus. The sequence continues at coordinate 110,316 of NZ_BJYT01000010.1, read as the reverse complement.
CCGGTAGCCCTGATAATTGTGTTAGATGGTGTAGCCTCATTATTATTTAAGTCAACGGCTCTGCTCCCCCTGATCATAAAACGATAGGGAGTTCCTGCCGTCAAAGTTCCGGAGCTGTTTGGCACGGGGTTCCATGACTGAGCATCATTATCAAAAGTAAAAAGTGAAGGATTGTAAGTCTGCGTGGGATCCAGGCTATCACTTGCTGTTTTAGGTCCGGTAATATGCGTTCCGTAACCTGGGTTGGGATTGTAATTGTTCCATCTATCAGGGTTTACTACTCCCTCCATCCAGTTATTTTTTATGCTGGTAATTGTCGTTACGGTAGGTGACATAAAACGGAAAGATCTGTTTGCAGGAATAAATCTTTCTACTATAAAAGCTCCACCTGAGCCGTAAGTTACCGAAGCTGTAGGTCCGACAGCAGTCACCATAGATGTATTTAATGTGCTTGTTGAGCGAATTGTAATCTTATTAGTTCCAACTGCCAAGGTTCCACCCGTAATATTAATTTTTCCCGGAAGCGTTCCACCCGCTATAACCAGGTCTGAAAGCATGTTAACCGTTCCCCCTGCTACAGTGAAGTTTTTAAGAAATTGACTACCGATAGTAAAATACAAATCAGAGTTTCCCCGTGTAGTAAATCCTGAAGAAGTTGAACCCGAGATACTACCGGTACCCGTGCGAATACTTCGTCCAACGTCAAGAGTAGTATTATCAGCAATAATGGCTACGCCATTTTTTACATCAAGGGTGCCGGCGATTGTTAAGTTCGTAAGCGTGTTCCCCCAAGGCCGGTTTGATAAGACAAATGTGTGCTCAGCACGTGTAAAGTCAACAGGAGTGCTGCCGCTTCCATCTGTATTTGCGCCCCAGGTAGAAGGTATATTTATGTCGGGGGAACTTTTAGAATAAACAACTATAGCAGCGGTGAGAGCTGCTGCGTTACTGGTAACAGAAGCGCAGCCTGCATTGGCATTATTAATGGCTCGAACAGTATACAAGCCGCTGTCTGCTCTTTCCATTGGACTTATAGTATAAATTGAGTCAACAGCTCCGGCAATATCTACCCCATTTTTTTTCCACTGATAACCCGTAGTATTTGTTGCAGTAACCGAAAGCGTAACTGTATTACCCGTTACAATGGTTTGAGAAACAGGTTGCTTTGTAATTTCTGTATTCAGATATGCCTTAGTACTGGTAACAGTTCCACCCGGATTAGTGACCACTACGTCGTACGCCCCTGCGCTGCTGGCAGTAACAGGGGAAATAGTATATACAGTGCCTGTAGCACCGGGAATACTCACATCATTTTTTCTCCATTGATAGGTATCGCTTGTGCCTGTAGCAACAACAGAAAAAGTAGCAACAGAAGCTGCACCAGTACAAACCACCTGAGTTTGAGGTTGCTGGGTAATAGTTGGTGGAGCAATGACAAAACCATCAGTGTTGTAAGCAACGAAACCTATATCACTTTTTCCACTGGGTTGAAGTACCAAAGATGCTACGGACGCTTTGTTCGTTGAGTTAATACCAAAGTCTGATAGCTTGAAAGCAGTTAAGCGGATGGGGCGGGTATTATTAGGAGCTATTCCTCCTGTTATGACCGCCTGGTCACACGGTACATTTCTTTGTAAATCATAAAAATCAACCAAATAAGTTCCAAGTACTTGAACAGAACTCCAGCTAACTACTATTTTGTTTCCCACTACCACATTTGCAGAATTGACAAAATACATAGTGTCAGTCTTAATTGGATCAGGATCCGCTATTTGGGTAAATAAAATGTCCGGTTTTGCATCGGCAATGGAGTTGGCGTCAATGCTCTGAACCGGAAAAGTTAATTTAGCTGAGGTCGGTATATCTATTACGCCTGTTCCTAGGTTGAGTCCATTAGTGCCATCAGTAAGTACATCTTTCATTTTCACTGTAGGTAATGGAGTGCTATATCCGGCAGGTGCACCATCATAATTTATGGCAAGGCCAATAGCACATGCGACTGAAGTTATCGATCCAGTAACAGAAGTGATAGGCAAACATTTATAATTTCCAGTGGTAAACGAAACGCCCTTACTTGTTAACGTCGTATTATTAGCACCTGTCGAATAAAGTGTCCCTCCTACTGTAAAGGCTAGTAAATTATGGCCATCATTCGGTTTAGTAGCATTATTAGTCGTTGTGTTTGTACGCCAGTACCCACCAAAATCAGTTATAATTTCTGTAACCTGTTGGGCTTGTAAATAAGTTGAAGTAAGAAGAAAAACAAAAAAAGAAAAAACAGTTTTTTTAGTGAAAATATTAAGCGTTTGTAGTTGCCCTGGTTGTAAAAATTTTATCATATCCAGCTTTTTAGTTTGTTGTAAGAACGCGATAGTCGTAACATTAAAAACGGGGCTGGATGAAAAAAAATTACTTCAATTTACAATGACGCCCGAGAGGGCTACGAATATGGCGGATATGATTATGAGTTTTAGCCTGTTCAGGAACAGGCTAATAAAAATTAGGACGAAGAAATGTAATAATGCAAAGAAATTGAAAGAGAATGCAGGTTAGTTCTGCAGCAATACATTCTTACTTTTTTGTGCTTTTTTGTAAGCTCTTATTTTTAGCAGGCCGTACACTACGCCTACAGCTACCAATAAACCAACGCCATCATCGAATGGAACGTCAGTTACACCGTAGGGGCTTTCTCCATCAAAGTCGATTGGGCTACCCTGGGCATGCATTATTATAGGTAAGGCCATAACTACTAATACGATAACCATTCTTTTAAACATTCTCATACTTACTTTTTTTTCGGGTAAGACATGTAGCTCCCTTACTGTAACTTTTCTTTTGATTACTACTACATACTCAACGTTCGGTTCGGTTTAATATTTTATCCCTCGAAGTTTTTACAAAGTTTTTATAATTAGTTGACGCTAGATATTCAGTTCTATCACTATTAACAATTGCCTGATCACTCAGGAAGGCCTGACGCTTTCAAACTTTTTTAAACCTATTTTCAAAAATAGTTTTCAGACTTTTGCGGAAACGGAAAGGCTGGTAGCGGTTTTATCCGGGTGAGACAACAATGGATTATATCAAAACATACAAGAGTTTTATTAATAGTCACTACTTGAGCGAGGGTGTGCGGATAACAACCGGCGTTGTTCTTCCTGCGCTAGCTTTTAGCTATTTTGATATGTTTTCTGTTGGTATCGTAATTTCTTTAGGGGCACTTTTTGTAAGTGTCACTGATAGCCCCGGACCTATTCACCATCGAAAAAACGGAATGGCCGTTTGTATTGCCGGCATCCTGATCGTTACGCTCTTAGTTGGGTTTGCTGCAAAGTCATCCGTTCTTCTTGCTATTCTTTTACTTGCCGGTTGTTTTTTTTTCTCGATGATTGGCATTTACGGAACACGCCCCGGTTCTATTGGAACCGCTGTCATGCTGGTAATGACCCTCACGATTGATCCCCGGCTAAATCTTGATACTTCTCAAAAAGTACTTACGCATTCTTTTTATATGGTCTGCGGAGGATTTTGGTATATGGGCTTCAGTATGTTGCTGTACAACTTCCGGCCGTACCGGTTACTGCAACAAGCGCTGGGGGAAGCTATACAAGCAACGGGAGAATACCTGATGACCAGGTCTGAATTTTACAAAAAAGAGGTAAACTACGAGAACACGTTTAAGCAGTTGCTGCATCAGCAGGCTATTGTACAAAATAAGCAAGATGAATTAACCGAGCTCTTGTTTAAAACCAGGAGCATTGTAAAGGAATCGACAAACATTGGGCGGTCTCTTGTAATGATTCATTTGGATGTGGTCGACATTTTTGAAAGAATAATGATGTCTCATCAGCAGTACCCATTGCTGCATGAGTATTTTGACCAGACGGGGATTTTAAATGATTACTACGATTTGGCAAAAGAGCTGGCTTACGAACTTGAGGATCTTGGAATAGCGGTAAAGAGCGGTGAACGGTCGAGGCAAAGTCGGGACCTGATGCAACACATAGATCAAGTGACCGAAAAGCTGAACCAGTTACGTCTTACCTACTTGCACCCCGACAACATCGAAGGTTTCATTAGTTTAAGAAGGATTTTAGAAAATATTCAAGATCTCGCGGAGCGACTGGCCACGCTTCGTAAATACACTGACTTTGACGGGTCTTTCAAAAAAAGAAAAATTAAGGGCTCCGACTACGAGCACCTGATCTCATCGCAACAAATCACTCCAGGTTTGTTTTTCAGCAACCTTACTTTAAAGTCAGACACTTTCCGGCATTCCTTACGGGTAAGCATTGCAATAGTTGTAGGATTTATTATCGCTTCAGCCTTAAAGATTGGTCACAGCTATTGGGTACTGCTTACCATAGTGGTAATACTAAAGCCGGCATTTAGCTTAACCAAAAAAAGAAATATCGACAGGCTTGCGGGTACGTTTGCAGGAGTAGTTATTGCGCTGGGCATACTATACCTGGTGGATAACAACACTACGTTACTTGCGTTCCTCGTAGTTTTTATGGCAGGCGGTTACACGTTCATGCGGACCAACTACTTTATCAGCGTACTCTTGATGACGACTTACCTGCTTATTTTTTATCACCTGCTTAACCCGGGCGATTTTAAGATATTGCTAAAAGACAGAATTGTTGATACGCTTATTGGTTCTGTTATCGCATTTATAGCGAGCATTTTCCTTTTTCCGTCGTGGGAAAGAAAAAAGTTTAAACCAATCATGGTTACGATGTTGTCTGATGTGAAGGAATATTTTTCCGTAGTAGCAGAAGCTTTTAGCGGCCGGCAAATCGATCCTTTGGCAAAGCAGCTAGCCAGGAAAAACGCACTTGTTGCTTTGGCCAATTTGTCTGACGCTTTCAATCGAATGATTTCTGAGCCAAAAAGCCAACAGCAGGGGGTGGAGCTTTTGCATCATTTTGTGGTACTAAATCATATGCTCACGTCGTACATCGCGACGTTATCTCACTATCTCCAAATGAATGTCATCCCTTATAGCTCGGATGATTTTATAAAAGTTGCGGAGGATATCCGACAGTATTTCACCAATGCAATGAGCTACCTGAATGATGAGGAAGTGACAGAAGAAACAATTAGTAATAAAGAGTCTTTGCGTAAGCTCAATGACCGCGTCAATCAACTGATGCAAAAAAGAAAAGAGGAACTGCAACAGGGCCAGATGGAAACTTCTACCCGCAAACTGTTGTTCGACTTGAAGTCAATTGTTGACCAGTTTAATCTGATTTATAATGTGGCTGTCGATCTTAATAAAATAACGCAAACTCTAAAGATTGAATAGCTGGAGCGACGGGATGTTTTTTTGTTACCAGCTTCAGTAGCTCTGTGAATCTCACGTTGCACACTTTTACGGGCGGTAATTCTATTGAGCTGTACCACACTAGCCGTATTATACCATTTAAAAATTCAGCCATTAAAAGGTTGAAAGTACTGCTGCAAAGAAGGCGGGCAAGTTAGGTTTGCTGTAAAAGTGAGTGACACAACAATGTGCAATAGAAATACCGGAGCTGGTCACAAAAGAATTTCAGGAAATCTCTTTTTGTACAATTACACTTTTACCTTCAAAAAGGTAAAAACTAAGGCTGCGATAACAGCACCAATACACGGCCCGATGATAGGGATCCAGCCGTAGGACCAATTGCTGCTGCCTTTGCCTGTCATGGGAAGAAGTGAGTGAGCAATGCGAGGACCAAAATCACGCGCGGGATTGATGGCATAACCGGTGGTTCCGCCCAAAGAAAGACCGATCGCCCACACCAAAAAGGTAACCGGAATGGCGCCCAACGAACCAAGGCCAATAGGTGTTTTTTGATCAGTAATTTCTGCATTGGTAAAATAAAAAATAACAAATACGAGCACAAAGGTTCCAACAATTTCACTTAGCAGGTTGAAAACGCGGTTGCGAATAGCAGGCGCGGTACAGAAAACAGCGAGCTGTGAATTTGGATCTTTGGTTGTATTAAAATGATCCCGGTAAACGATCCAAACTAAGAAAGCACCGATGACAGACCCAATCAACTGGGCAACGATGAAGGTCAATACTTTGTTCCAGGCAAATTTGCCAGCCACAGCCAAACCAATCGTTACCGCCGGATTTAAATGAGCACCACTATAAGGTGAGGCGATTACCACACCTACAAAAACAGCAAGCGCCCAACCGGTCGTGATCACCATCCAGCCGGCGTTATTTCCTTTTGTTCCCTGTAGTACTACATTGGCTACAACGCCGTTTCCTAATAAAATAACCAGCATAGTGCCTATTAATTCGGCTGTAAATTCTGACATAAGGAGTTTTGAGTTTTGGGTTTAGAGTTCCGGGTTGCCAACTTTCACTCGTTGGGAAGTTTTGTAAAAGCTGCTCGAAGTTTTGCGAATCATCAAATCGTTCATAAAACAAGCTAATCCTCGGTCCAGGCCTTGCAGGTTTTAACAGCTTTATGCCATCCTTTTATTAAAACCTCGGGATTGTTTTCTTTAGAAGGTTCAAACGCCCTGTTGATTTTCCACTGTTGGCTGATCTCTTCGACGTTGCTCCAGAAACCAACGGCAAGGCCAGCAAGATAAGCAGCCCCCATAGCTGTAGTTTCGGTAATCTCAGGCCGAACTACACGGGCCTGCAACACATCAGCTTGTATTTGCATAAGCAAATCATTTACAGTCGCGCCCCCATCCACCCGAAGTTCTTCGATTGAGACTCCTGAGTCGGCCTCCATAGCCTTTAGAACTTCCATAGTTTGAAGCGTAATGCTTTCCAAAGCTGCCCGCGCTATGTGTGCAGAAGTGCTACCGCGGGTTAAACCGACTATGGTGCCACGCGCATCCTGGTTCCAATGAGGAGCGCCTAAACCAGTGAATGCAGGAACTACAAATACACCTCCGTTGTCGGTGACTTTTTGCGCAAGTTCTTCAACGTCAGCAGATGAAGAGATAATGCCCAGCCCATCCCGTAGCCACTGCACTACTGCGCCACCAACAAAGATGCTTCCTTCCAAGGCATATTGCACCTGGTTTCCAATTTTCCAGGCAATGGTTGTAATCAGGTTGTTTTGGGAAACAACTGGCTTGTCGCCGATATTCATTAACATAAAACAACCAGTGCCATAAGTGTTTTTAACCATCCCGGTCTTTGTACACATTTGTCCAAAGAGGGCCGCCTGCTGATCACCGGCAATTCCTGCGATTGGGATTTTTGCAGCTAGTATTTCACCGGCAGTCTCGCCAAACACTTCGCTCGAAGAACGAACCTCAGGGAGCATATTTGCGGGAACTCCGAAGATTTGCAACAACTCTTCATCCCACTGAAGCGTATGAATATTAAAAAGCATCGTTCTCGATGCATTCGTTACATCGGTGACATGGGTTTTACCTCCAGTAAGATTCCAGATAAGCCATGAGTCAACAGTTCCAAAAGCCAGCTTTCCTGACTGGGCGTTTTCCCTGGCTCCCGGCACATTTTCAAGAATCCATTTAATTTTTGTTGCAGAAAAATAAGCATCTACAATAAGGCCGGTTTTTTCCTGGATGAGTTTGTCTGTGCCTTTATGTTTCAACTCGTCACAAAAAGAAGCTGTTCGTCGGTCTTGCCAAACAATGGCATTGTAAACGGGCTTGCCTGTTTCCCTGTCCCACACAATAGTCGTTTCCCTTTGATTGGTTATACCAATGGCAGCTATATCAATTGGTCTTAATCCTGCTTTAATAACAGCTTCTGCAACCACGCCTGCCTGCGAAGACCAGATCTCGTTGGCGTCGTGCTCTACCCACCCTGGTTCGGGATAGTATTGCGTAAATTCTTTTTGAGCAACCGATTCAATATTGCCTTCGTGATTAAAGACGATAGCCCTTGAGCTTGTAGTGCCCTGGTCAATTGAAAGAATGAATTTTTCCATCAGCGGGTTGTTGGTTTCTGTTGTAAGGTTCAGTGGTATGATTTGAGAGATTAGGTAAGTACTGATAAGCGAGCTGGTGAAATTTAGCCAATTCCAATCTTTTCCATTCCTCAGAGAACCGAAGCTCTTCGGCTATTAACTCTATCACCCGTGGTGCTGCTTCAATTGCAGCTAAAGCATCCAAAAATAAAATCCGCAACCTGCGTGCGAGGACATCTTCTGCATTTCTTGCCATTTCATATCGCACTGCCCACACTACTTCAGCTTCGGTGTAGGGTAAATGACTTACTAATGATTTATTCAATAACGGATTTTCTTTGATCAATTCCTTTATACCTGCTGCATCGGTTCCATATACAGAAAGATGACCTTCGATAAGAGTGGTTGTGCAACCATGCACCTTTAGTTTTTTTGTCTGGCAATTACCTTTAGCTAAACCGGCTACTTCGATTGCTTTGTTTACAGTCTCTTCCGCCATCTTGCGATAAGTCGTCCACTTGCCCCCGGTAATTGTTATTAGTCCAGATGTATTTACAAGCAGCTTATGATCGCGTGAAATTTCTTTGGTGCTGTTTGTATTCTTATTGTTTGCAGCGAGAGGACGCAATCCTGCAAACACACTAAGTACATCTTTACGTGTCGGAGTAACAGAAAAATATGTTCGTACTGTCTCAAGTACAAACTCGATTTCTTCTTCGAGCGCCACAGGTTCTATACTGCTTGATGTAAGCGGTGTATCGGTCGTGCCTACCAAAACATGTTGATGCCATGGAACTGCAAATAGTACCCTGCCATCCCTGGTCTCAGGTATCAGTATAGCATTGTTGCTTTTTAGAAAGGTTTCTTTTAAAACAAGATGTATTCCCTGGCTTGGTCTTACCAGTGGCTTTCTATTGGGTTCGTCAAACTTAAGAACCTCATCAACGAAAATTCCGGTAGCATTAATCACAGCTTTAGCTGATAGCTTATATTCCTTATTAGTTTCTAAGTCAATCGCCAACACTCCTTTTACTTTTCCATTTTCTTTCTGTAAGCCTGCTACTTTACAATAATTTAAAAGCACTCCTCCTTTGGCAGCGCTCGTTTGGGCAAGGTTAATAGCGAGCCGTGCATCGTCAAATTGGCCATCGAAATACTCGATACCAGCAATGAGCCCTTTAGCATTGATATTGGGAAGCTGGTGTACTACTTTTTCCCTGCTAAAAAAGCTTGAACTGCCGAAACTGAACCGACCGGAAAGCCAGTCATAGAGTTTTAAACCAATCAAATATTTTACGGTAGAGAACCAACTATAGCATGGTATAATAAACGATTGAGACTTTACAAGGTGCGAAGCATTTTTGAGCATAATTGCCCGTTCGTCTAAAGCATTATACACTAGTCGGATGTCGCCTTTTGCTAAGTAACGAACTCCACCGTGAACCAGCTTGGTGCTTCTGCTAGAAGTGCCTTTAGCAAAATCAGCTTGTTCTAGAAGTAGGGTAGAAAATCCCCGGGAAGCGCTGTCGACTGCAACACCTAAACCTGTTGCTCCTCCACCGATTACGATAACGTCCCATACAGCCTGGTCGTTTATCCTTTTTATAAATTCATCTCTGGAGAACCTTGTTATTGGTTGCTGTTCAGGCATTAAAACGAGTTAAGTTATGGCGAAACAAGATAGATCTGTAATTTACAGGATTATACATCTAGTTTCATTAGTAGTGTGAATTTTTTCCGCCGCAGTTTTCTTCCTCCTTTTCTACTTTAAGCCTTTTTCAAGTACTTTTTTAAATCCTTCGAAATTTGCATCAGAAAATACGAAAGCATCACGACGCTTTAATACTAATTGAGCCGCAAATTCCTCGTACTGCTTTCTTTTCAATTCATAGCACTCACAAAACTTCAACTGCTATCTTTGCCGCAAATTTTTGAATGTATGTTACAGGTAAGTTTTATTCGTCAAAATCGGGAAGCTGTATTGGAAAGACTGGCAATAAAGAACTTTTCACAAACTGAGTTAGTAGATGAAGTGGTGTCTTTAGATGACGAAAGAAAAAGGCTACAAGTAGAGTTTGATAACACGCAGGCGAGAGTAAATAGCGCATCCAAAGAGATTGGCAATCTAATGAAGCAAGGTCAAAAGGAGCAGGCTGAGACGTTAAAATCGGAGGTAGCTTCTTTGAAAACAGGTATAGATCCTTTGAAGCTTAAAATGGCAGAAGTTGAAAAAAGTCTGCTTGATAAGTTATTGCAAATACCCAATTTACCCGCTAAAGAAGTACCAAAAGGTAAAACGCCCGAAGACAATGTAGTTGTAAGAGAAGGAGGAATAAAACCAACGCTTGAAGAAGGGGCAGTTCCGCACTGGGAATTGACGACAAAATTGAAGCTGATAGATTTTGAACTTGGAACAAAGATTACAGGAAGTGGATTTCCCGTATATACAGGCAAGGGTGCAAAGTTGCAAAGAGCATTGGTTCAATATTTTTTAGATTTCAATACTGCTGCAGGATATCTTGAATACCTCCCTCCATTTATGGTAAATGAAGAAAGCGCTTACGGTACAGGACAGTTGCCTGATAAAGAAGGGCAGATGTACCATGCAACGGCTGATAACTTCTACATGATCCCTACCGCTGAGGTGCCTGTTACTAATGTCTACAGGGACACCATTTTGAAGGAAGATGATTTACCAATTAAAATGACGGCTTATTCTCCTTGCTTTAGGCGGGAGGCCGGAAGTTATGGTAAAGATGTGCGCGGATTAAACCGCCTGCATCAATTTGAAAAAGTTGAGATTATACAGATCGTCCACCCCGAAAAAAGCTACGAGGTGTTGGATGGAATGGTTAGTCATGTAGAGAAGTTGCTGCAAAGCCTGGAATTACCTTACCGAATACTTAGACTTTGTGGTGGCGACATGAGTTTTACCAGCGCCATTACTTATGACTTTGAAGTATATAGTGCAGCACAAGATCGTTGGCTCGAAGTAAGTAGTGTAAGTAACTTCGAAAACTTTCAAACGAACCGATTAAAGTGTCGGTTTAAAGATGCCAGCGGAAAGACTCAGCTCACCCATAGCTTAAACGGTAGTTCACTTGCCCTTCCAAGAATTGTAGCTGCTTTGTTGGAGAATAACCAGGCAGGAGAGGGGATCATGTTGCCCCAGGTACTTCATACCTATTTTGGTGCAGAATGGATTTTATAGATAAATCCTTCAAAGCATTCAAAGGCATAAAAATTATCATCGAAATCTTTATTGATCAGCTTTTAATAACCTATCAAAAGCTGATCAATAAAGCATTTATCTTAACAACGTTATATCACCTCTTTTTTGAAACTTGGAGTTGTCCGAGTATTCCACATCTAATACATAATGATATACTTCGTTAGGTTGAACCTTTCCTTTATAGGTTCCATCCCAGCCTTCCGTTCTATCGATTGTTTCAAAAACCAAGGCTCCCCAACGATTATAAATTTTCCACGCTAATCTCGTAATACCAAATCCTCTTACAAAGACTTTGTCGTTTATACCATCTCCATTAGGAGTAAAAGCATTTGGAACATCAATCAAAGGACTGGTGCGGGCTTGAAGAGAGGTGCATACAGTATCAGGACAACCGGCATTATTTAGCGCAATCAGGCATGGATTATATTGCTTAGTCTCATTATAGATATGACTGACAGGCGAAACAGACCGTGTAGCTAATGTATCTCCATCTCCAAATCTCCAGATATAACGGGTAGCACCAATAGAGTTGTTGCTGAACTGAACAGCAGTATTTTCCAGTGGAGGATTTGGTGTAAAGGAGAAAGAAGCTGTGGGCTTGCCACTTACTACAATTGTAAAACTAGTTGTATCCAACATATTACAAGTGCTTGAATCGACTGCTCTCAATTTTACCAGGTATGTTCCCGGCGTTGAATAGACATGCTCGGGGCTAACCTCGCTTGAAGTTCCCTCGTCTCCGAATGTCCAGTAAAAATTTTGACCTCCGGAAGAAGTATTATTAAACCTTGCGGTATAAGGTGCACATCCTGTGGGCGGCGTCTCAAACTCAGCCTTTAGGTTAGTGGCTATTCTCAGATTTATTTCAAGAGAATCCGGGGCATTACAGAAGTTAGTATCACGCAGCACCAATTTAACTTTATAAACTCCGGGTGCAGGATAACTATGCTTCATTGTTTCTAACCCCGCAACTACCCGCGGCGTTTTATCTCCAAAATCCCAAATAAAAGAATTGCTCGGAAACGAACGGCCGGAAGGCGACACATAGGAGGTATTGACAAATTGATAATTGAAAGAGTCGCAGGGTTGAAGTTTCTGAGGAGTAAATCCTAAAATACCCTTATCAGTTTTCACCTTAATTATAGTATAAGCCGTGTCAGCAATATTACATTTTGAGCTATCGATAGAGGTGAGCCTTACTCTGTAATCACCTACTGCTGTATAAGTGTGACTGATTTTTTCTGTAGTAGTTTCCACGTCAGGAGAACCATCTCCGAAATTCCAAACATACCTTTTTCCTTCAGCAAGGGTGTCAGTAAAATCTACCGTCAAAGGAACGCATCCTGAGGCGGCATTTACCCGGCCGGCAATAGAACTTCGTACGCTACCAATAACACCTGCCAGGTTAAACGCAATTTTAACTGCAGCGAGGTTACATTCTTTCGAACCATTAGCAGGCGACCATACTCCGGGTGTTGTGGGGAAAGTTACATCGCGACCGCAGTTGGCGCAGAGGGCCTGGTAAATAACTCCGCTTCTGTCGAAACGACTTGTTCCACCATCAACGTGCTCTCCAAATCCACCGCTTTGACCAAAAAAGCTTCCGTACAATTGTTTTGTTGCATTTCTTTCCAATACAAAAAAGTAAAAGTCACTGTTGTCAGTAGCTTTTTGAATGGCATCGGGAGTTACCGTTAAACCGGTTGTTCCTGAATTATCCTTAAAACCTGCCTTAGTATCAGTAGAGCCTCCCCAACCTGATACGTATATGTTCTCACAACGATCAACTAAAAATGCAATAGGGGAAATGTTAGGTGCAAACGTATTGGTACCAAAAACGGTCGAATATTCAAATGCAGAAAGATCTGGCTTTAGCTTAGCAATAAATTGCTTTCCTCCCGCTTGAGAAAACGCTGCATTTGTTACGGGCCAACTACCGGTTGTTGTACCCATTATATAAGGGAAACTAAACTTGTCGAATTGAATCCCATACAACATGTCGTTACCGGGCGTACCCATGTAAGTTGTCTTCAATAAACTGCTTCCATCCGGGGATAAGATTGAAACGAAGCCATCTGTTTCACCACCCTGGAAGCCTGGATTAATCACCCCGCTTTTATTACCCGGAAAGTCTGAGCTTACTGTATTTCCGCCAACATAAATATTGGCATTAGAAGGATTGATTGCCAAAACGAAAGCAGCATCATTTTGCTTACCGCCAAAATATGTGCTGTAAAGGATCGTACTAAGGTCGCCGTTTACTCTTAAGATAACGCCATCCTGTAACCCGCCAAAGGTGGTTTGAAAGGCGTTAGATGAAACTGGAAAATCTGAAGACTGCGTATTGGAAGCGAGCAAAACGTTGCCACTATTATCAAGTATTACTTCGCTCCTTGCATCATCCCCATAATTCCTACGAAGGCTTTCAGTTCCATAAGGAGCAGTGTATTTGGGACGGATGTTTACTCCGTCGTTACTGCTGCCTCCTATTTTTCTTGAGCCAATTAAAGTAGAGCCGGTAGCGTCGAGCTTGGTAAGAATGATATCATATTGCCCCCCCGGCTTGTCAGTAATTTTTACAGGATAATTTGATGAATTAGATCGGCCAGCTATCACCAGGTTCCCTTGTGGATCAACCACTAAACTATGTGGTTGCTCATTGCCTGATCCTCCAATGTAAGTTGCATACATACGGTTAGCACCGTTAGGACTAAACTTCATTATGCCGATATCATACCCGCCCCCTTCGCCTTCGCCAACACCTCCACCATAAGTAGAAGAAAATGCTCCGGGACTGGTTGGGAAGCCTGTGTTAAATACAATTCCGCCGGCATAAAAACTACCATCAGGACCATACGTAGCCGTATACCCCCAGTTGTCCGCTGTACTACCAGTAAAAGTTGAGAAAATTAAAACAGGATCTATAATGAGAGGAGCGCTTCTTACATAATTTTCAACAGCAAATTGAACTGTCTTGCCGCTTACCCTGAACCTACAAACTACTTCTTTTTTTTGCCCGTTAACTACCTGGTAGGCATAAGGCGCCAGTTCCCTTACTTCACCTACTGAAGTCTTGATATTAAGTTGGCCATTGTTTACCTCTAAACCGTCCACTCCATCATACTTCATAACTATTTTAGAATAATCTGCTCCGGGTTGTACAATTATATCGTATTTGAGTTGACCTTCATTTGTATAGTAACGTGCGTCTACTCCAGCATAAATATTTTTGTAAGTAACTGCCTGGAAGGTTTTACAGTCTTTCTGCCATTTAGCCGGATCGTTGCCAATAAAGTAATTGTTGTAAGTGTCTAAAGGTTTATCACCCACAACTACAGGCGTTAAGGCATTTACAAATTCGACATCATACGCGTGAGAGTGAACAGTTACATTTCCACTTCCACCAGAACCATCGGTTGGAACTTGGTGATTCTTTACGGGAACAACTGTTTTTAAGTTACTTGAAGAGTTGCTGTTGACAGCAAAACCGTGCATCAGGTCATCTAGTTTCTGAATGTCCTCGGCTTTGTGCTGCACTACTCTGAAGCCCTTTTCCTCCAGGAAAAAAGCCCCGTTATTCATCATTCCTTTGAACCTGATTTTTTTATCCCACTGCCCCTTATTTTCGACGAACTCAAGGTTGGCATATTGACAAAAGACTGCTGTACGGCTACAAAGAATAGCTACTAAAAAAGCAATCGGGGTGAGTCTTTTCAAGCCTGTAATTTTTTTTTAAAAGTTACAATTAATATATCAGTATATACGGCCGGATTATTATTTCGTTTGCGCCGACCGTACTTTATTTAACAGCAGTTTGATTAGGAAATTTTGCTCCAGACAGTTTTTCCTTTTTTATGCAAAAGGTAATTTTTTAATATCAAATTTTCAGCCGAAGAAAGCTCTTCATCTTTTGAAAGCAACATTTCTGCTTCCTTTTTTGCTTTTTCGAGAATTTCTTTGTCACTTATGATATTTGCCAATTTAAAGTTTAAAGCTCCACTTTGCCGGGTACCTTCAATGTCGCCCGGTCCTCTTAATTCGAGGTCCTTTTCCGCTATTTTAAATCCATCATTTGTAGAACACATTGTTTTAATTCTTTCCCTCGCGTCATTGTTCAACTTGGTACCGGTAAGCAATATGCAATAGCTTTTGTCACTACCTCGTCCAACACGGCCCCGCAATTGGTGCAACTGAGATAAACCAAACTTCTCTGCATTTTCTATCACCATGATAGACGCATTAGGCACATTTACGCCCACTTCTATTACGGTTGTACTTACCATTATCTGCGTATCGCCCTTTACAAAGCGCTTCATGTTAGTTTCTTTTATATCTGCCGGTTGTCGCCCATGCACCATACTAATCCAATACTTTGGTTCAGGGAAAAACGCTTTCACGTGTTCATATCCATCCATTAGGTTCTCATAATCCAGCTTCTCGCTTTCTTCTATCAGGGGAAAAATGATGTAAGCTTGCCGGCCGTGATCAATTTCTGACCGGATAAAGTCCATTACCTTAACCCTATACATTTCATTTCTATGAACGGTTGTAATAGGTTTTCTTCCCGGTGGAAGTTCATCCATCACACTATAATCCAAATCACCATAAGCAGTCATTGCAAGCGTTCTTGGAATTGGCGTTGCGGTCATGACCAGCACGTGCGGATGGATTGCAGCTTTCGCCCACAACTTTGCCCGCTGTGCTACACCAAACCGGTGTTGCTCATCAATAATAGACAACCCAAGATTTTTAAAAACCACAGGGTCTTCAATGAGTGCATGAGTACCTGTTACCATGTGCAAAGAACCCTCTGCAAGTTGGCTTAGTATTTCTCGTCGTGCGGCTGTTTTGGTATTTCCTGTTAAAAGACGAATGTTCACCGGCATGTCTTTTAACAGCTCACTTAATCCTAGAAAGTGTTGGGTGGCTAAGATTTCTGTAGGAGCCATCAAGCAACTTTGATAACCGTTGTCTGCCGCAAGTAACATGGTCAGCAGTGCTACAATTGTCTTTCCGCTGCCGACGTCGCCCTGCAAAAGCCGATTCATCTGTATGCCTCTTCCTGTGTCTGTTCTAATTTCCTTTAATACTCTTTTTTGCGCCCCCGTTAATTCGAAGGGTAGATATTTAGTATAAAAAGTATTGAAGTACTCGCCTACTTTTTCAAAAATAGCTCCTTTACTGTGTTTGTGCCTGCGCAGCCTTGTTAAACCTAACTTAACCTGTGCTACGAAAAACTCTTCGAACTTTAGCCTGTAGAGAGCTTTGTCATATTCCAGCTGGTTTTTTGGAAAATGAATGAAGCAATAGGCTTCCCACCTGCTTAGTAAGATGAGGTTTTCAAGAATATGGTTGGGCAAATTTTCAGGAATATCTTTCGGACTAATCATTTCGATTAGCGCCATTGTAAGTTTCCCGATTTGTTTTCCGTTTAGTCCTTTTGCTTTTAGTTTTTCGGTTGTAGGATAAACAGGCTCTAAAAAGTTTTTTCCTTCCGCGGTTTCAGCAACCCAAGGTTCTATTTCGGGGTGGGTGATTTGAGCCTTTCCATTAAAAAATGCCACTTTTCCAAAAACAAGATAAAGTTTGCCTGCGTGTATATTTTTTTCTATCCAATGAATTCCCTGGAACCAGCATAGCTCGATAGTGCCGGTTCTATCTCTAAGTTGCGCTACAAGTCTTTTGCTTCGTTTTTCGCCAAGTATTACGATGTTATCTATGATGCCGGCGGTTTGTATAAAATCAGTTCCTGCATGAATATCAGTTATAGCGCTGATGGAAGTTTTGTCTACATGCCGGTTTGGGAAATGTTCAAGCAAATCACTAAAAGTAAAAATGCTCAATTCCTTTTTAAGCAAATCCGCTTTTAAAGGTCCCACACCTTTCAGATATTCAATAGGGCTGTCTAATATCGAGGGAGAAGCTATAATAGGTAAGGTTTACAGCAAAAATAAAGGGAAAAGAAGTTAGCGTTCGGGAATTAGACAAGCGTACAGATTACCCAATTAGAGGCGAGACTGCACAATATTGTTTTTTGTGTTCCGGCCGCTGTTTTTGCAAATCGACATTCTTGTGTCACTCACTGCAGCTATAAACCTGCCTGCAGCTATCGAACATAATGGCATTCTTTTTTATTATAAGCAATATTGATTTTGCTGCTCATTCTACCGCGTGTCCAATGGCAGTAGAACGTACATAAATGCAGATAGCATAACCGATAAAAGATGAAAATTGAACAATTGATGAACGGATTGCGACGCAACAATGATTAATCAAGGGAAGAATGCCGGTATTTGAAATATTTGCACTAAAACCTTTAAACTAAGAAGCGGAAAAGTCAGGAAATCCTAAATAATCTTTTTGATACGTTACTTTCGCACTACCAAGAAGTACTAATCACAACGGATATGAGTGTAAAGCAAGCACGGGAATTTATTGTTTCAAAGGGAGTTGATTCTTTTTTCGTAGACCTTAACAGCGCTGTAAAATTCAATATCCGTTTCTTCCGGGAAGTATTTCTGCCGCCGTACGAAGGCAAAGAAATTATAAAGCAATGCTACGAAATTGGTTGGAAGTCTTTGCCACTCATTTCCCTCACAGGTTTTATCACTGGTTTAGTATTTACGAAGCAGTCGCGTCCATCCCTCGCTGAGTTCGGCGCCACGTCCTGGCTTCCTTCTTTAGTAGCTATAGCAATTATAAAAGCACTCGCACCTTTGGTAACTGCATTAATTGCGGCCGGTAAAGTAGGCTCAAACATAGGTGCCGAAATTGGTTCAATGCGGGTAACGGAGCAGATAGATGCGATGGAGGTTTCGGCTGTTAATCCTTTTAAATTTTTAGTGGTAAGCCGGGTGATAGCCACAACAGTTATGATCCCTATCCTTATGTTTTATACAGGATGCGTTGCCATGTTGGGGTCGTACATTAATGTGCATACAAACGAAATGACCAGCTTTGTTGCCTTTTTTGAGCAGGCTTTCTCCAAGATATCTTTTCTAGACATTTTTTCCTCTTTAACAAAAGCCGTGGTATACGGGTATACGATTGGAATTGTGGGTTGTTACCAGGGCTACAATGCATCGCAGGGAACAGAAGGTGTGGGAAAAGCAGCCAATGCATCAGTCGTTGTGTCCATGTTCCTGATTTTTGTCGAGGAGATTTTAATAGTTCAAATTACAAATAGCATAAGAGGTTAGATATAAATGGAGAACGAAAGACAAAATAGGGGCAAGGATGAGCCGGTTATTAAAATCAGGGATCTATATAAATCGTTTGGCAGTAATCGCGTACTAAAAGATGTAAACCTTGATGTATATAAAGGAGAGAACGTGGTGGTTCTTGGTCGTTCGGGTACAGGTAAATCTGTCCTGATCAAAATTATCGCTGGTTTATTGACGCAAGATTCAGGTTCAGTTTGTGTGTTGGGAGAGGACGTAAGTAAACTAGACGATAAAGAATTGCTTGAGCTTAGGCTGAAGATCGGTTTTTCGTTTCAGAATAGTGCGCTGTACGATAGCATGACAGTGAGAGAAAATCTCGAGTTTCCACTTGTTAGAAATAAAAAGCATCTGAAGCGAAAAGAAATCGATGCGTCAGTCGAAAGGGTGCTAACTGCAGTAGGGCTTGCCCAAACGATAAACCAGATGCCTTCTGAACTATCAGGCGGACAGAGAAAAAGAATAGGTATTGCGCGGACCTTAATTCTCAACCCTGAGATTATGTTGTATGATGAACCTACAGCAGGATTAGATCCTATAACATGTATTGAAATAAACAACCTCATTAACCGGGTAAAAGAAGATTTCAATACCAGTTCTATTATCATCACACACGATCTTACCTGTGCTAAGGCAACAGGCGATCGGGTAGCGATGTTACTTGAAGGAACTTTTGCGAAGGAAGGAACTTTCGATGAAGTGTTTGACAGTAACGATGGGCGGATTAAAAGTTTTTATAATTACAATTTTATTAAATAAGAGATGAAATCGAATAAAAATACAAGGGCTTTCGTAGTAGGGATTTTTATCTTTCTGGGAATAGCGATATTTGTCGTCACGGTGTTAACGCTTGGAGGACAGCAAAAAACCTTTCAAAAATCAATCGTAGTAAGGGCGATTTTTGATGACATCAATGGGCTGCAAAAAGGGAATAACATTTGGTTTTCAGGCGTAAAAATTGGAACAGTAAAAAAGATTTCTTTTGTCGGCAACTCACAGGTCGAAGTGGATATGAATATTGATGAAGCTTCAAAGCAATATATCCGAAAAAATGCCAAAGCACGAATTAGCTCAGACGGATTAATTGGCAACAAAATAATCGTGTTATACGCAGGAGCTTCAAAATCACCATCAGTTGAAAACGGCGATATCCTAGGTGTAGAAAAAGCAAGCAATCCCGATGAAATGATGGCAACGTTTCAGGCAAATAACCAAAACCTTTTTGCAATTACTACGGATGTGAAAGGCATTAGTAAAAGAATTACCGAGGGCAAAGGCACGGTTGGAAAACTATTAACAGATGAAACGCTTGTGAATGACCTTCATAGTACTATGGCTCGTTTACAACAAGCTTCCGCGAATGCAGAAAGACTAAGTGCAAGCGTAGCAGCGTTTGCAGCAAAGCTTCAAAGCAAAGGAACGCTGGCCCATGATTTAGTAACCGATACTGTAATATTTAGTAGGTTAAAAGCTACGGCTGCCCAAATTGAAAGCGTATCGAAAAACGCAAGCATCGTCGTTGATAATTTAAATAATACCAGCAGTCAACTAGGAAATAGCCTAAACAATAAAAGTACGCCGGTAGGGATGCTACTGAATGATGAAGACGCAGCAGCAGACATACGGGTGATATTAAGCAATTTGCAAGCGGGCACACAGAAACTTAACGACGACCTTGAAGCCGTTCAGCACAACTTTCTATTAAAAGGTTTCTTTAAAAAGAAGGCAAAAAAGGAGGAAGAGGAAAAAAAGAAAGCCGAAGAGTTGAAGCTGCAACAGCAAAAAGCTGTTACTCCAGCGCCATAAAAAATAGTTATTTTTTTCGTCAGCTCCGTTTACGCTTCAACATTGTTGTGTCACTCACTTGTACCTAAAACCTTTATGCAGCTTTTATTAAAGTCTGTTCTGCGGAAGAGTGGACTAGGCAGAAGGGCGGTAGCGCAACGCGTAATGGCAAATAATCTTGACTTGAAAGGAGCTTCCCGTCAACTCACCATTAAATTCTCCTTATATTATAAAAATATTATGAAACTGAAATTAATGGGAAGCTGCTTTTACTTACCTTCGCGTTCCCAAAAAAGTTCTTTCTGTAGAATTGATTGATTTGGGAGTCTCCACGGCTCCGCTTTTACGAGCATATGTGGGGACGCTAACACCAAAAATTTAAAAACATGGCAAAAGAAATCTCAGGCTACGTAAAGTTGCAGGTGAAAGGCGGTCAAGCCAATCCTGCACCTCCCATCGGACCTGCACTAGGTTCAAAGGGTCTAAACATCATGGAGTTTTGTAAGCAATTTAATGCAAGAACCCAGGATAAAATGGGAAAAGTACTTCCCGTATTAATCACCGTTTTTAACGATAAGACTTTCGAATTCGTTATTAAAACGCCTCCCGCAGCAGTTCAGTTATTAGAAGCAGCGAAAATTACAAGTGGTTCCAAAGAGCCAAACCGTAACAAAGTTGGTAAAGTAAGCTGGGATCAGGTGGCAGCAATTGCGACTGATAAAATGAGCGACCTTAACTGCTTTACTTCCGAAAGCGCTATGAAAATGGTTGCTGGTACGGCACGCAGCATGGGCTTAACTGTTGACGGAACAGCTCCATGGGACAAATAATTGATCAATTCTAAACTGATTAACAATGGGTATCACTAAAAAAAGAAAAGCTATTGCAGCTAAGGTAGATAAAAACAAAGTGTATTCACTTGCTGATGCATCGTCATTGGTGAAAGAAGTGAACCTCACTAAATTCGATAGTTCTGTTGACGTTCACGTTCGTTTGGGAGTTGATCCTAAAAAAGCTGACCAACAGGTTCGCGGAACTGTAACACTTCCTCACGGAACAGGTAAAACAAAAAGAGTATTGGTTCTTTGCACTCCTGATAAAGAAGCTGCTGCAAGAGAAGCTGGTGCTGATTATGTTGGATTAGACGAGTTCATTACAAAAATCGAAGGTGGTTGGACAGATGTTGATGTAATTGTTGCAACTCCATCAGTTATGCCCCGGATAGGTAGATTAGGTAAGATTTTAGGTCCTCGTAACCTGATGCCAAACCCCAAAACAGGTACTGTTACCAACGATGTTGCTGCTGCTGTAAATGAAGTGAAAGGTGGTAAAATCGCTTTTAAAGTTGACAAAGCAGGTATCATACACGCATCTATTGGAAGGGTTTCATTTGATCCTGAGAAACTTGCTGCTAACAGCACTGAATTTATCAATGCAATCATGAGACTTAAGCCATCTGCAGCTAAAGGTACTTACCTTAAAGGTGTAAGCATGGCGAGCACAATGAGCCCAGGCATTACTGTTGACACAAAATCTTTCATCTAAAAAACAGTCAAGCGCAATCGTAACTATTAGAACCGTGAGGTAGGGGTTACGAAACGCACGAATAAAAATAAGCGTCATGACTAAAGATCAAAAAAACGAAGCGATTGAAGTTCTTAAAGAGAAATTCAATCAATATAATAACTTCTACATTACAAATACAGAAGCTCTTTCAGTTGCACAGGTAAACAAACTTCGCAAGATTTGTTTCGATAAGAATGTAGAAATGAAAGTGGCTAAGAACACTTTAATAAGAAAAGCGCTTGAAGGAATCGACTCCGCCAGGTATTCTGGAGTTTTCGATAGTTTAAGTGGCGTTACTGCTCTTTTATTTAGCGAAGATGCTAAGGAGCCTGCAATGATTATAAGTAGTTTTCGTACAGACACCAAAACTGAAAAGCCTGTTTTAAAAGCGGCTTTCATTGATATGGATGTATTTGTTGGAAACGACCAGCTTGAAGCACTTAAAACACTCAAGAGCAAAAACGAGCTTATTGGTGAAATCATTGGATTGTTACAGTCTCCGATTAATAATGTGCTTAGTGGCTTAAACGCTGGAGGCAAATTAGCAAGCTTAGTAAAAGCTTTGGAAGACAGACAACCTCAAGAAGTATAATAAAATTGTTTGATTGTTTTATTGGCAAATTCTTGTAAAACAGAAAGGCAATAAAACAACAATTAAAATAACTCAACCAAGCCTGAACGGTTGAAATAAACAAATTTTTTTAAAAAGCCCGCCGGAGCACAGGCAATGAAGGCGGCAAAAATTTGAAACAATGGCAGACTTAAGTGCATTTGCGGAACAACTGGTTAACTTAACAGTAAAAGAAGTTAACGAATTAGCTAAAATTTTGAAAGATACTTACGGTATCGAGCCTGCTGCTGCTGCAGTAGTTGCTGGTCCTGCTGCTGGTGGTGGCGCTGCTGCTCCTGCTGCGGAAGAAAAAACTGCTTTCGACGTGATCTTAAAAAGCGGTGGTGCGGCTAAATTACAAGTAGTTAAAATCGTAAAAGATTTAACTGGTCTTGGATTGAAAGAAGCTAAAGACTTAGTTGATGGTGCTCCAAAGCCTATCAAAGAAGGTATAGCTAAAGCTGAAGCTGAAGAGATTGCAGCTAAATTAAAAGAAGCTGGTGCTGATGTTGAAGTAAAATAATCACTCCAAACTTTTATAAAAAAGTCGGTAAGTTTTCTTGCCGGCTTTTTGCTTTTACTATCTGCTATAGCCAATATCGTCTTTTGGGAAAAGTAAAGTTGATTCTAGTAGATCAATGAAATGCGCGATATTAAGAGTAGAATAAACCCCTTGCTGCTGTTACAAAAATTATTTTTCGAGCTTTCTTCCACTTCTCAATTTACTTGTACATTTGTCGCCTGCGCAGAAATACGACCTTGTAGCTTTAGATCAATTCGAGGCATCTTATGAAAAAAGCAAATATTGTCTTTTTTCACATTAACATTTTTGGTATAAAAATTGTTTTTCCCGTATTATCTTCATTCCTTACCTTTGCGTTCCTTTTATTTTTAGGCAAATTAGCAGCTGCACTTTCGAAAATGGCCATTTACTTCGAAAGTGTCTGAATTCAGTATTCTAGACTTCAGTGCTTAGCCTGAATTTTCGTGAATAAAAACCGGTTAAACATAAATATGTCTTCAACTAAAGTTCAGAACAGGGTCAGTTTCGGTAAGATTAAAAATCTATCAGAAACACCCGACCTACTCGACATTCAGTTACAATCTTTCCAGGACTTTTTTCAGTTAGAGACCACGCCCGATAAGCGTAACGTAGAAGGTTTGTTCCGTGTGTTTAAGGAGAATTTTCCTATAACAGATACACGTAACATCTTCGTGCTGGAATTCCTGGACTATTTTATTGACCCCCCACGTTACTCTATTGATGAGTGTATGGAGAGGGGATTAACTTATGCTGTTCCTCTTAAAGCCAAGCTCCGTCTTAGCTGTAATGATGAGGAGCATATCGATTTCCAGACCATCGTACAAGATGTGTTTTTAGGAAATATTCCTTACATGACCCCACGCGGTACTTTTGTAGTTAACGGAGCCGAGCGTGTTGTCGTTAGCCAGCTACATCGTTCACCTGGTGTATTCTTTGGTCAGTCAGTTCATCCTAACGGTACTAAGATTTATTCTGCAAGGGTAATTCCTTTCAAAGGTGCGTGGATGGAGTTTGCAACAGACATTAATAACGTCATGTATGCTTATATCGACCGTAAGAAAAAATTTCCTGTAACAACTTTGTTACGTTCTATTGGCTTTGAAACTGACAAAGACATTCTAGAGCTTTTTGGAATGGCTGACGAGGTGAATGCTGATAAAAAATCTCTCGATAAATTTTTAGGTAAAAAATTAGCTGCACGTGTACTTCGCACATGGGTAGAAGACTTCGTGGATGAGGATACCGGAGAGGTTGTGTCTATCGAGAGAAACGAGGTGGTGATGGAAAGAGATACGGTGCTTGATGAAAGTGCTATCGAAACCATCAGCGATATGGAAGTAAAGAGCGTCTTTATTCAGAAAGAAGAAGTGAGCGGTGATTATTCCATTATCTACAACACATTAAATAAAGATACTTCTAACAGCGAGTTGGAAGCGGTTCAGCACATCTATCGCCAACTGCGTGGTGCTGATGCTCCTGATAATGAAACTGCACGCGGTATCATTGATAAATTGTTCTTCTCTGACAAACGTTATGACCTTGGGGAAGTTGGTCGTTATAAGATCAACCGTAAACTTGGTTTGACGTTTCCTATTGAGAAGAAAGTATTGACTAAAGAAGATATCATTGAAATCATCAAATATCTTGTTCGTTTAACAAACAGCAAGGCAGAAATTGATGACATTGATCACCTAAGCAATCGTCGTGTTCGTACAGTGGGTGAGCAATTATATGCTCAATTTGGTGTTGGTCTTGCCCGTATGGCTCGTACCATCCGTGAAAGAATGAACGTACGTGACAACGAGGTGTTTACTCCAGTAGATTTGATCAATGCAAGGACACTCTCTTCTGTTATTAACTCTTTTTTTGGTACATCTCAATTGTCCCAGTTCTTAGACCAAACAAACCCATTAAGTGAGATTACGCATAAGCGTCGTATCTCCGCTCTTGGACCCGGAGGTTTAAGTCGTGAGAGAGCAGGTTTCGAGGTTCGTGACGTACACTATAGCCACTACGGCCGTCTTTGTACAATCGAGACTCCTGAAGGGCCAAACATTGGTTTGATCTCAACTCTTTGCGTTCACGCTAAGATCAATGAGATGGGCTTTATCGAAACTCCTTACCATAAGGTGAATGACGGTAAAGTTGATATGAATACGTTAACTTTCCTCAGTGCGGAAGAAGAGGACCTTAAGAAAATTGCTCAGGCAAGTTCTCCGTTAAATAAAAACAGTGAATTCTCTGAAGAAAGAGTAGTTAGTCGCCAGACCGGTGATTTCCCAATTCTTGATAAAAGTGAAGTAGAATATATGGACGTTGCTCCGAACCAAATCGTTGGTTTGAGTGCTTCTTTAATTCCTTTCCTTGAGCATGATGATGCTAACCGTGCTCTGATGGGATCTAACATGCAACGGCAGGCCGTTCCTCTAATCCGTCCTGAAGTTCCTATTGTGGGTACTGGGTTGGAAGGAAAAGCTGCACGTGATGCAAGAATTCAAATTCATGCTGAAGGTGATGGTGTAGTAGAGTTTGTTGATGCTAAAGAAATACACGTTCGATATACAAGAAACGCTGAGCAGCAGTTGGTAAGCTTTGAAGAAGACTTAGTGGTGTACAAGCTGACTAAGTTCATTAAGACTAACCAGGCTACCTGTATTAACCTTCGCCCTTCTGTTAAAAAAGGACAAGTGGTTAAAGAAGGTGACTTCTTAACTGAGGGTTATGCGACACGTGATGGAGAGCTTGCTCTCGGTCGCAATCTTAAAGTGGCATTTATGCCATGGAAAGGTTACAACTTCGAGGATGCTATCGTAATCAACGAAAAAGTAGTTCGTGAAGATTGGTTCACTTCTGTTCACATTGAAGAATTTGAATTGGAAGTACGTGATACAAAATTGGGCGAAGAGGAGTTGACTCCAGATATTCCCAACGTTTCAGAAGATGCTACTAAAGATCTTGATGAACATGGTATCATTCGTATTGGTGCCCAGATTAAAGAAGGCGACATTATTATTGGCAAGATTACTCCGAAAGGTGAGAGCGATCCAACTCCTGAAGAGAAATTGCTACGGGCTATTTTTGGTGACAAAGCCGGTGATGCTAAAGACGCCTCTTTGAAAGCACCAAGCGGAACTGAAGGTGTCGTTATTGATAAGAAGTTGTTCCAAAGAGCTAAAAAAGATAAGAACACCAAAGTTCGTGAGAAGGCAATTCTTGAGAAGATCGAAAAAGTGCATGAGAAGAATGTAGCTGACATCATGGAGGTGCTGCTTGAAAAACTTCAAACACTTTTGAGGGATAAACCTTCGAACAGTGTAAGCAACAACTTTGGTGAAGTATTGATCGGAAAAGGTTCTAAGTTCAACCAAAAGAACCTGTCTCAGATTGACTACATGAACGTTAATCCTTTGGGATGGACGGGTGATGCAAAAACTGATGACCAGATTAATACATTGTTACACAACTTTAGTATTAAGTACAACGAGGAATTAGGTCGTTACAAGAGAGAGAAATTCAACATTTCAATTGGAGACGAATTACCTGCTGGTGTATTGAAACTTGCTAAGGTGTATATGGCTGTTAAGCGAAAGCTGAAGGTAGGTGATAAAATGGCCGGTCGTCACGGGAACAAGGGTATCGTTGCCAAAATTGTTCGCGCTGAAGATATGCCTTTCTTGGAAGATGGTACTCCTGTTGACATTGTCCTAAACCCGCTTGGTGTACCGAGCCGTATGAACCTCGGACAGATCTATGAGACTGTACTTGGTTGGGCAGGCGAGAAGTTGGGTGTACGCTTTGCAACTCCAATTTTCGATGGTGCTACTACTGAGGAAATAGCTGATAAGATAAACGAGGCTGGCCTACCAAGCTTTGGACATACTTACTTGTATGATGGTGAAACTGGAGATCGTTTTGACCAGAAAGCAACAGTTGGTATTATATACATTATCAAACTTCACCACATGGTTGATGATAAGATGCACGCCCGTTCAATCGGACCGTACAGCTTGATTACTCAACAACCTCTTGGTGGTAAGGCTCAGTTTGGCGGTCAGAGGTTTGGTGAGATGGAGGTTTGGGCACTTGAAGCTTATGGTGCATCTAACATATTGCAAGAGTTGTTGACGCTGAAATCTGATGACATCATTGGACGCGCGAAAACATATGAAGCAATCGTGAAAGGTGAGAACATTCCAAGACCAGGCATACCTGAATCATTTAATGTACTTGTACATGAATTAAGAGGTCTAGGTTTAGATCTAAAATTTGAATAATCGGTGCTAGTCCAACAGGATTAAGATTGGTTTATAGTAAATCAGAAGTATGAGATGTAGGTGAAAGCTTGCATCTCATTTCTGCTGATAAAAAGCACAAACAGTACAAGTGAGTGGCACAACGATGTTGCGGCGATCACCAAAGCTGGTAAACAAAAAAGTAAAAACCGGAATTTCGATATATGGCAATCAATAAGAGAGATAACCGTCCAAGGCCAACGTTTTCTAAGATTACGATTGGTTTGGCATCTCCCGACAGCATCCTTGAGAAGAGCTTCGGTGAGGTTTTAAAGCCTGAGACTATTAACTATCGTACTTACAAACCTGAAAGAGATGGCTTGTTTTGCGAAAGAATTTTTGGTCCGGTGAAGGATTATGAATGTGCCTGCGGAAAGTACAAGCGTATCCGTTATAAGGGTATTGTTTGCGACCGTTGTGGCGTTGAGGTGACTGAAAAGAAAGTACGTCGTGAGAGAATGGGACACATCAAATTAGTGGTTCCTGTCGTTCACATTTGGTACTTTAAATCTTTACCTAACAAGATTGGTTATTTGTTAGGAATGAGCTCCAAGAAATTGGAGACCATTGTTTATTACGAACGTTTTGTAGTAATCCAATCTGGTATTCGTGCTGATAAGGGTCAAAACTTTGGTGACTTGCTTACCGAAGAGGAATACCTTGATATTTTGGATGCTTTACCGAAAGACAACCAATATCTTCCTGATGAGGATCCCAATAAGTTTGTAGCAAAAATGGGTGCGGAAGCAGTTCATGATTTATTGCAAAGAATTGATTTGGACCAATTATCATTTGACCTGAGAAATGCTGCGGCAAACGAAACATCACAACAACGTAAAGCTGATGCTTTGAAGCGTTTGAGTGTGGTGGAAAGTTTCCGTGATGCAAATACCCGTATTACTAACCGCCCTGAGTGGATGGTAATGCAATATATCCCGGTTATTCCTCCTGAACTTCGTCCGTTGGTTCCTTTGGATGGTGGTCGTTTTGCGTCTTCTGACTTGAATGATCTTTATCGTCGTGTGATTATTCGTAACAACCGTTTGAAGCGTTTGTTAGAGATCAAAGCACCAGAGGTAATTTTACGTAACGAAAAGAGGATGTTGCAGGAAGCGATTGACAGCTTGTTTGATAACTCAAGAAAATCAAACGCTGTTAAAGCTGAAGGTGGACGTGCTTTGAAGTCTCTTTCTGATGTATTGAAAGGTAAGCAAGGTCGTTTCCGTCAGAACTTGCTTGGTAAGCGTGTTGACTATTCTGGTCGTTCGGTTATCGTCGTAGGTCCGGAAATGAAAATGCATGAGTGCGGTCTTCCAAAAGATATGGCTGCCGAGCTTTTCAAGCCATTTATTATTCGTAAGCTGATTGAAAGAGGTATCGTAAAAACTGTAAAGTCTGCTAAGAAATTAGTTGATAAAAAAGAAGCAGTTATTTGGGATATTCTTGAGAACATATTGAAAGGCCATCCGATTATGCTAAACCGTGCCCCAACACTGCACCGTTTATCAATCCAGGCTTTCCAACCTAAATTGATTGAAGGAAAGGCTATCCAACTTCACCCGTTGGTTACCACTTCATTTAACGCTGACTTTGACGGTGACCAGATGGCGGTACACGTACCACTTAGCCATGCTGCTATCCTTGAAGCGCAATTATTGATGCTTTCTTCTCACAACATTTTGAACCCGCAGAATGGTACGCCTATCACCCTTCCTTCACAGGATATGGTCTTGGGTCTGTATTACATTACCAAGGGTAGAAGAAGTTCTGACGACGATAAAGTACAAGGTGAGGGTATGGCTTTCTACTCAATGGAGGAAGTAATCATCGCTTACAACGAGAAAAAAGTTGACTTGCATGCTCATATTAAAGTGAAGACTTTAGTAAGAACTAACAAAGGTGAATTATATCAAAAATTAATTGAGACAACAACAGGGCGCGTTTTATTTAACCAGTTTGTACCTAAAGAGGTTGGTTATGTAAATGCGTTATTAACTAAGAAAAGTCTTCGTGAAATCATTGGAGATATCATCAAAATTACCGACGTTCCTAAAACGGCTAAGTTCCTTGATGACATTAAGACCCTTGGTTTCCGTATGGCATTTAAAGGCGGTCTTTCTTTCAACATTAATGACCTGATTATCCCAGAAATCAAAAATCAACTGCTTGACAATGCGAAGACAGAAGTAGAAGAAGTATGGGATAACTATAACATGGGTCTGATTACCAATAACGAACGTTACAACGGTATTATTGACATTTGGAGCCGTGTGGATACAAGGATTACAGAGACATTGATTCGTGAAATGGCTAGTGATAAGAAAGGTTTCAACTCTGTGTACATGATGCTTGACTCAGGTGCTCGTGGTAGTAAGCAGCAGGTAAAGCAGCTTGCTGGTATCAGGGGGCTAATGGCTAAACCTCGTAAGAGTGGTAGCTCAGGAAACGAGATCATTGAAAATCCAATTCTTTCCAACTTTAAAGGTGGATTGAACGTATTGGATTACTTCATCTCTACACACGGTGCTCGTAAAGGTCTTGCCGATACAGCATTGAAAACAGCGGATGCTGGTTACTTGACTCGTCGTTTGGTTGACGTTGCGCAAGACGTTGTTATTACCCTTGAAGATTGTGGTACTTTACGTGGAACCGCTACAAGTGCGTTAAAAGATAACGAGGATGTAGTTGAACCATTGTTTGATAGAATATTAGGTCGTACCTCATTGCACACCGTTCTTAATCCTGTTACTGACGAATTGCTTGTAGAAGCTGGTCAGCAAATAGATGAGGACATTGCAAAAGCGATCGAAGAAGCTGGAATTGAAACAGTTGAAATTCGTTCTGTTTTAACTTGTGAGGCTAAGCGTGGTGTATGTGTTCGTTGCTATGGTAAAAACCTTGCAACTGGTTACACTGCTCAACGTGGTGATGCTGTTGGTATCATTGCTGCACAATCAATTGGTGAACCGGGAACTCAGTTGACCCTTCGTACATTCCACGTGGGTGGTGTGGCTGGATCTGCTTCTGTTGAAAGTACTTTGAACGCTAAGTTTGATGGTACAGTGCAGTTTGACGGTTTGAGAACTGTGGATACTGTAAACAACGAAGGTGATAAAGTAAAAGTGGTTATCGGTCGTACAGGTGAAGTGAGAATTATGGATGTTAAGAATGACCGTTTGCTAATTACCAGTAACGTTCCTTACGGAGCTACCTTATTGGTGAAAGATGGTCAGACTGTAACCAAAGGGCAGCCGATTTGTTCATGGGATCCGTTTAACAACGTCGTTGTTTCTGAAATCGCTGGTTCTATCAAATTTGAAAACATTATTGATAGCGTTACTTACCGTGAAGAAGCGGATGAGCAAACAGGTCACCGTGAGAAAGTGGTAATAGAAACAAAAGATAAGACTAAGATACCTGGGTTAATTGTACAAGGTGCGAAAGACACCAAAATGTATAACCTACCTGTAGGAAGTCATATTGTACTTGATGAAGGTGAAGAGGTGAAGCAAGGACAAGTACTTGTGAAAATTCCAAGGGTGTTAGGTAAGTTGAGGGATATTACGGGAGGTCTTCCAAGAGTAACCGAGTTATTCGAGGCAAGAAATCCAAGCAATCCAGCTGTGGTATCGGAAATTGATGGAGTTGTTAGTTTTGGTAATATTAAGCGTGGTAACCGTGAGATCATTGTTGAAGCGAGAGATGGTGTTGTTAAGAAGTATCTAGTACCTCTTACTCGTCAGATCCTTGCTCAGGATGGTGACTTCGTAAAAGCCGGAACACCGTTATCAGACGGTTCAACTGCTCCTGCAGACATCCTGGCTATTCGTGGACCTTATGCAGTTCAGGAGTATGTTGTTAATGAAATTCAGGAAGTGTATCGTTTGCAAGGTGTGCGTATCAACGACAAACACATTGAGGTTATCGTGCGCCAGATGATGAAGAAAGTTGAAATCCAGGATCCGGGAGATACAAGGTTCCTTGAAGGAGATACTGTAGATCGTATCGAATTCAATGAAGAAAACGATTACATCTTTGATAAGAAGGTTGTAGTTGACTCCGGAGAAAGTACTAAACTGAAGGCTGGACAAATTGTTAGCTTAAGAGAAGTAAGGGAGGAAAATTCCATTCTTAGAAGAAGTGACAGGAAGCTGATCGAATTCAGGGATGCTTCATCTGCAACATCTTCGCCATTGTTGCTGGGTATTACAAAAGCATCATTAGGTGTTCAAAGTTGGATCTCTGCTGCATCGTTCCAGGAAACTACGAAAGTCTTAAGTTCTGCAGCTATTATGGGTAAAACTGATGATATGCTTGGACTAAAAGAAAACGTAATCACAGGTCATCCGATACCAGCAGGTACAGGTTTGAGAGAGTTTGATAACATGATTGTCGGTAGCAAAGAAGAATATGAATTATTGGCTACAGCGCGTGAAGCAATGAATTTTGATGATGATGAATAGAGCGTGCTAATTATTAGTGTCTCATAAAAAAAGCAGGAAGCGAGCGCTTCCTGCTTTTTTTATGCTTAAGCTTCTTATGGTAAATTTTTGGCATAATCTTTTAACCTCATTTCCTTTTAAAACCTGTAAAATTTTATCTTCTAATTTTTAAACTACACATTATGAGTAATAGTAAAGATCACTCAGGAAGCAAGGGAAATGATGGAACTACAACCAAGAATAAGGGAGAAAGCCAACAGAGTCACCAAAAGGGAGCTAAGAGCGTTAGTAAACATGATACCGGAAAGCATACTAAAGATGAATCTGGTGGAGCCGCTCACAACACTACTAAAAAACAGGAAAACAGTATTTAAAGTGAAAGGCTGAATAACCCGTTTTATTCGGCCTTGCTTTTATTTTTGGTTCTTAGTACCGTATTTTTCCCCTGATACTTTAAACCTATTTTGCTCAACTTTTCTTTTTCCAGAAAATCCTTCTGCCTAAAATAATTTTTGCCATAAATCCATCAGTAGCTGGGGTGAGGCCAAAACCCGCGCCTACGTTGAACTCCCAATCCCTATTATTTAAAAGATCTAGTACAGTAAATATTGCGTGATTTTGTCCTTCTAATGTTTCAAAAGCATTCACTGCACCTAGCGATCCGTAATACTCAAGTCCTAAACCTATCTTCTTAGATACCGCATACATAGATTTTATGTTTGGCTCAAACACCGGAACGCCACTGTCATCTACACTCTTAATCGCAATTCCAAAAGTGGGATTGAAAGAAACGTAGAGTTTGTTCCATTGCTTATCTACTATTGGTCTTAGCTCAATATTCCATGTTTCTCCGGAGTATTCAGGTCGTTGATAACCGATCTCTGCCGAAAGGCTAACTCCCACTGGCCAATTCCATTTTGAAGGAGCCATTAGCCTCGGACGCAGATGTGTACCCACCACCTGGTAGCCATACTTTTCAGTATAATTTGTAAAAAGATATACGCCTAACTCAAAATTGTTCCCAATCCCGTGGGTGATTTCCACAGTCTCATGCAGCGAGTGATAAGTCGGCCTCACACCTTTAATAACCTCTTTTTCACCCTTGAAAGTATAGTTAGAATGAAGCTCGAAGATCGTACTATTCTTTTGTTGAGTCTGTGAACCGTAAACCTGTATCTCGTAATTTTCCTGACCTATCGCAATTAATCCAAAGCATACGAGAGTAAAAAAGCAATAGATTTTTTTCATAGCTAAACAATTAAAAAACCGGGTAATAAAACTTCATTACAGATCCTCAACCTTGCCTTCGCTAAGCAGCAACCTGCAATTCTGGGGTTGCTTGTTTTCCCGCTTTGTATCCGGAAGTAGCGAAATAAAGAATAAACAAATAAAAAGGAATAAGAACCCAATAAGCTACTTGCGGGTTACTCGAGTCGCTTACAGCGCCATAGATGACCGGTCCTAACGCTCCACCTACAACTCCCATAATTAGTAGCGCTGATCCTTTGCTGGTTGATCGGCCTAGTCCATTTAAAGATAAAGGCCAAATAGCAGGCCATAGAAGGGCATTGCCTAAGCCAAGTAATGAGATAAACCACACCGATGCCGGTCCTTTAACTATCACCGCCAAAATGGTGAAAACAACGCCAATGCCGGCCGATGCAATCAAGGCCTTTCTTTGACTGATTATCTTAGGAATAGTGAAAATGCCAATAATATAGCTGATGATCATAATAAGCAAAGTGTACGTAGCAAAGTACTTGGCTTCACGAAACGAAAGACCTGTATACTGGGCATAATTAATAATGGTGTCCACT
Source organism: Segetibacter aerophilus (assembly GCF_007991655.1). Classification (GTDB taxonomy): domain Bacteria; phylum Bacteroidota; class Bacteroidia; order Chitinophagales; family Chitinophagaceae; genus Segetibacter; species Segetibacter aerophilus. Next base: position 76,913 of record NZ_BJYT01000010.1, on the reverse strand, counting down.
GCCAACACTTCGACACTAACCGCACAGAAAATAGCAATGGCACCAAAAATCATGTGATGATGTTGAAAAAAGCTTTTCTCTTGAAGGCTCGCTTTAGCAGGCTGACCGGGCTCAGTGTTTTCATCGTGAATATCAGGTAGGCTGGTAAACTTTATTAATAACCCGAGGGCAACTAACACAACGGCCATAATTATGTATGGAGTAATAAGACGAGCCGAGAGGCCGTTCAATACCACATCTTGTTGCGAAGCAGACATGTTAACTAATTGCGCCTTTATCTCGTCGATCTCGTTTGGATTTTTTACAATGGCACCTACCAACAAGAGAGGGGCAATGGCGCCTGCCAGTTTGTTGCAAACGCCCATAATACTAATTCGAGACGCTGCACTTTCGATAGGACCAAGAATAGTGACATAAGGATTAGACGCAGTTTGCAACAGTGTTAAGCCTGTTGCTTCTATAAATAACCCAACGAGAAAAATTATATACTGTCGTGAGTTAGCCGCCGGAATAAAAACAAGTGCACCGGCTGCCATTACAAAAAGGCCGAGCATCATTCCGTTTTTATACCCTGTTTTCTTCAGAATAAAAGATGAAGGAAAAGCCATTACAAAATAGCTGATATAAAAAGCAAAGGCAACAAGCATCGACTCCCGAACAGTTAGTTCGCATGTTAGTTTAAAATACGGGATTAATATTGAGTTGACCCAGGTTACAAAACCGAACACAAAAAACAATGACCCGATAATGATCATTGGTCCATAGTTATTCTTCGAAGTGTTGTTGCTCATTGTTTTGGTTTATTTAAGGATAAAAGCTACGTTTTTAAGGTGGTTTTTTGATGTGGCAAAAGATACTAAAAAACTAAGACTAAAACGGTTGGCTGTTGCCGAATAACATTCAAGGAAACAAGGTTTTTTAATGCTTTTTACCAAAACGCTAAAACCTTTTGTAATTAAAACGACAACAGGTAAAGACTAAGAACAACTTCCTTAATACTTTACCTGCTGTTTAATAAAAGCTACAACTTTTAAAAAAATTTTAAAAAGCTACTACAGTACAACGGTGCGATGCAATAGACTTTGGTAGTAGTACTCCTGATGGCGATTAACTACCCTAATTGATGTCTTTTATATTTTATTTTGAACGGATGCCGACGATTTTTTTAAGTTCTCTCCCGGTAGTTTTCTTACCGGAGTTTTTGGAGACGCCGACTTCGGTACTACTTTCTTGCGTATTGGCGGGGCGAACTTAACCTTTTCCTCTACCGCCATCGCTGGTTTTGCAATGGCTTCTCTCCCTCCCTCGAAATTTATCCAGTCTACTGCAGCGATATTTTTATTAGGGGTTCCGGTTTTTATAAACACAAAATAAAGGTCATGTTTGCCTGGTAGCTGGTTCGTCACTGGTGCACTTAACTCAACCATCTTATTCCACGCACCCGTAGGTTGATAATTCAATTTACTTACGAGTTCACCTTTAAGGTTGTTAGCATGTACTTCAATCGATCCATCTTTATCGTACGATGCAAGCCTGTAAGTAATATTACTGATATCTTTTAAATCGATGTTTTTTAGTACAAAGTAAGAACCGCTATTAATGCCACTTAAATTTCTGTCTGTCTTTCTCAAATTGTAGGTAACGTCTGCACTTTCTGCCTGCACTTTTGATGGTCTTAACACTAACACATCCTTACCGGTAAGTGGAACGATCGCTCCTCCTTTATCGGTGTATGAAGCAGTTAAAATGTAGCGGCCTTCGTCTGTGCTGCCAGGATGTTCATTCAAAATGACTTCGCCTGTTTGAGCAAGCGGTTTTTCTTCTCTTAAATTGCTGATTGAAACAACGTATTTGACAATTTCAGTTGCATCTTCTTTCGAAAACTGTGGGTGGGCGCTCATAGCATGTTCGCCCCATACTCCACCACCACCTGTGATTACTTTATTCGCCAGGTAACCAATTGCATTTTTATCATTGATATACTTTTTGGATACTTCCATAAAAGATGGTCCGACAGATTTAGCGTTTACCTGGTGGCAAGCTTTACAATCGCTGTTGTTGATTAAGTTCTTACCGTAATTGTAGTTTTCATTGATTTCCTGGTGGCCTACTAACGTTTGCGTACCTGCAACTTTCGGGATGTATTTCATTGACACCTTTACGTTTCCTTTATCAATTGCCGGATCTTCCTTATCCTTAATGTCGACAACATAATTTAATCCCGTACTCTTTGGAAAGTAGAAACTGCTGTTGTCAGTTGTCTGTATAGCCACCAACGGTAGAGTATTTCCAACTTTTATTTCAACTGTATCGTTGCTGGCTAATCCCGCAGCATCAGTAACTTTTAAAACTGCTTTATAAATGCCATTGGTGGCAAATGTATAGGTAGGGTTTGGCTCAGTTGAAATGGGTTGCCCGTTCACTGTCCATTGATAAGACAGCCTGTCTTCCTCATCATAATCCATCGTATTTCTACTGCTAAAAGCTACTTTGAAAGGAGCCAAACCAATTGTATCTCTTGTAGTAACCTTGGCAACAGGTGCACGATTTCCTCCATTGTAATCTATTCTAACTAGCCGGGCATCCACGTTATCTATTCCATAAACAGAGCCATACTCCAACATATAAATAGAACCATCGGGACCGATCTCCATATCTACAGGGCGGCGAAAATCTCCATTACCAGGCATAAAAGCTTCCATGCGTTTGTAGTTGTAATTTTCATCCATCCGTACTGCAAACACCCAATTGCGCATCCAGTCGTATATGAAGAAAGCTTTGTCATAATAGACAGGAAGCTTTGTGGGAGAATTTAAATTAGGATTGAAATTATAAATAGGTCCGCCCATGGCACATCGGCCACCTACACCTAAAGCAGGAAATTCGGTTGACAATGCATAAGGGTACCAGATCAGGGGATTGGTAGGAGGGGGGAGTAATTTAGCTCCTGTATTATTTGGTGAATTATTGGTCGGACCATTTTTATCAAATAAAGGACCGATAGCTTTCGTAGCAAAATCAGAGTCGTTGTAGGCGATAGTGTTGCCCACAAAATATGGCCAGCCAAAATTGCCCGGCTTGCGTGCCTGGTTAAATTCATCGTAACCGCGGGGACCATGACGACTATCTTGTCCTGCATCCGGACCAACTTCGCCCCAGTACAAATAAGAAGTAGCCTGGTCAACAGATATTCTGTACGGGTTCCTGCAACCCATTACATAAATTTCAGGACGTGTACCCGGCGTACCTTTTGGAAACAGGTTGCCTTCGGGAACAGTGTAAGAACCATCTGGCTGAGGATGTATACGCAAAATTTTTCCACGCAAATCATTTGGATTGCCGGCAGAACGTTGAGCATCGAATGTGTGCCTGTCTTTTCTTTCATCAAGCGGAGCATAGCCGTCTGATTGAAAAGGAACCGTATTGTCACCAGTAGAAATAAAGAGGTTTTTGTCTTTATCCCATGCCAATGATCCTCCTGTGTGGGCGCTCACTTCCAGATCAATCGGTATTTTGATAATTACCTTTTCTGTGGTAGTATCAAGCGTTCCATCCTGAGAAATGACAAAGCGTGAAATGTTTTGGTGGTACTGTTCCCCGGTATTAGAAGTATTGAAGAAATAGATAAAATTGTTCTGTTTAAAGTCTGGATCGAGCGTGACGCCAATTAGGCCATTAAGGTATTTCTCAACTGCCTTTACCGGAAAGTCGCGAACAAGTTTTGTCTTTTTAGCAACCGGATCGTACATATAAAACTTTCCACTTCTTTCTGTAAAAAACACCCGTCCATCAGGAGCCACGGCAAGTTCCATAGGTTCATTTAAATCATCAGACAAAACGGTTTTTGTAAAGCGATTTTCTTCCGGTGCTTTCACTGCGTAAGATTTCGAATAATCCAACGCCTTGCTTGTGCCTATCGCATATTTGATACCTCCCGCCAGATGACTGAGATACAACGAATCGCTATAGCTTTCCTTGGTATGACCTGCCCCCGTATAAAAAGCCCTACCTCCGTCGAAATCGTGGTACCAAACGAAAGGATGAGTGTCACCCATCACTCCGCCTTCATAACTTGTTTCTTCCAAATTAGCCAACACTTTTAGGTCTGGCTGCACGTTGCGGTAATTATACCATTCATCAAAGCGGTCCCATTTTTCAGGAAGCATGGATGTAGATGAGTGCGTTTTATCAAGTATACTAATAGTTGCTTTTTGCTGTCTTGGATGACTTAAAAAATAAGCACCTACAAGTTTGTTGTACCATGGCCAATCATACTCAGTATCGGCTGCGGCATGAACGCCAACAAATCCTCCGCCTGCTTGTATGTACCGTTCAAACCTAACCTGCTGATCTGCATTTAAGACGTTACCTGTAGTACTTAAAAAAACAACCGTACTGTAATGTTTAAGACTGTCCTCAATAAAATAGCCGGGGTCAGAGGTTGTGTCAGCTACGAAGTTGTTTTGTTTTCCGAGCTGCACAATGGCGGCTGCGCCGGTCGGAATGGACTCATGGAAATAACCTTTTGTTCTTGTAAATACCAGGACGCGGGGTTTAGCTTCGGTAGCTGCAGAATTTGTCTTTGAAGTTTTACAGGCATAAAATACACTGAACGAACAAAGGGCCGCGGCTAGCGCAAACAGTAGCTTTTTTTGGGATAACATGGGTTGTATACTTTCTATTATGATAATAAAATTGGCTTAAGCCGTTTGCAGCTTTACATCATTTTTAAATGAATAATGGAAAACAGCAAATTTTGAAATAAATACAGGCGAGGCACCTACTCAAGGAAGTTGATTTTTTTGTTTCAAACAGCTGTTCGCTATTAAACATGGTTGCGTCGCACTCTTGTACTATTTGAAAAAATATCAACTAAATGATGAAACCTCTGTCAAGTGCAGCCGGCTTAAATTTTCTTCTTCAGATTTTCAAGGTAACCTAGCAAGTTCACTAATTCTTGTTTCGACATGCTTTCATGCAAGCCTTCGGGCATCATTGAATCTTTTAATTCTCTCATTGATTTTACATCTCTTGTCTTGATATGTTGCTTAGCACCGCCCGGTAATTTTAAGTCTATGTCTGTTTCAGTTTTGCTCGAAATTATTCCCGTAAGTGTTGATCCGTCTTTTAGCTTTATTTCCCACCCTTCATAGCCAAAACTGATTCCTTTAGAAGGATGAACGATCGCTTCAAGCAAACCTTCTCTTGGGTACTTTGCACCTATTTCAGTCAGTTTTGGCCCAAAGTCAAATCCTTCGCTACCGACCTGGTGACAAACAGAACAAGTGTTTGTAAAGATGCCTTTACCTCCTGCAACGTTCGCCTTTAAAGAACCCAAATCTTCAATTGTCGGAACCTTCTTTTCTGTCTTAGTCTCTGCATTAGCGAGGTATGACGCCGCCTCGGTTCTTACAGCTTTTCTCCAAGCTCCCTGCACGCTCGATACTGCACCGGGGATTAGTTGCTCTGGTATTTTTTTGTTTCGAAGTAAGGTTAGTACAAGGTCTTCGCCGCCTCCACTTCTTCCAATTCTTCTTGCCGCTTGTTCACGAAGCTGCATTGGGTATTTTGGAGAGACTACAATGCTTTGCAGCATATCCAATGACTCTTTACTGCCTACCCGGCTTAGTGATGTTAAGAATGCGGTTGACCTCGTTGTATCCTTACCCGTGATAGCTTGCCATGCCAGTGGACTTCCTCCAGCCTTCAATAATAATCCGGCAGCATCTCTGCCCATTGGCTGACGGTAATTAGAAATTGCGAGTTCAAGCAATGTTTTATTTTGATCAGTCAACTCATACTTTCTTACGAGTTCAATATATTCCGGAGTTCCAGCTAAAGATTTTAAAAGTTGCGTCAGAGCATTTTTCGCAAGTGGAGAATTCTTAACAGAGGTTACATCAAGATGACGCAGCGCAAGTTTGTTTAGGGTAAGGTCGTTTGTGGTGTTATTTTTAATCATAGCAAGAAGCAACTTCGACTTCAACGGCCCTTTGTTGAAATCAAATGCCCTGAAATAACGCAGCCTGTTATTCACGGGTACATCCTGCTGAGAAGCCAACTTAGCGATGTATGGGATTGCTGCATCTGTTCGTGCCCGCCAAACGATATCCTGGGTTGCTGCATTTTGAATAGGATCTTTCACTTTTGCCACATAGGCAGGGAAGAACTGATCCCACTGCTTGTCCGCACCAACTCCCACAGCTTCGAGATACCACCTGTCTCCGTCGTGCTGACTTGCAAGGGTAGCCCATAGTTCAGCTGCTTCCGGCGATTTGTTATGGTGGAGTGCAATAAGACATTCCCGTCTTACGTGAACATCAGGATCATTAACCAACTGTCGTACAACGCCTGCAACATCAGCGTTCAATTCTCTTGCAGCCCTTAGGCCAACAATTCTTAATTCAGGGATATCTGATTTTAAGGCTTGCTGAATATATTGTTGTGCGTTTGCACCAGGTCTTTTTACCAGGGCCCAAAATGCCCGGGCCTTCATTTTAGGATTAGCACCTGCACTCCATAATTTTTCTAGTTCAGGCACCGCCTTTTCGCCCATTGATTGTAAAGCTGTCCATGCTTTATAACGGGTAGACAAATTTGGATTTTGAAGCGCATGAATTGCTCCCGCAGGAGTAGAATAATCTTCTTTGTTGATTGTATAATTAGAATTGGGAGGAGCAATACGATATATTCTTCCCTTGGTTTGATCGCCTGCCTGGTGACCTCCAACTCCCGGGTCGTACCAGTCAGCAATTATGAGAGAACCATCAGGCGCAACAGAAATGTCGGCCGGGCGGAACCAACGATCTTTATCTCCTTTTAGAATGTTCACCATTTCTGCTGAGTAACCTGCTCCCTTCTTCTTGACAGGGTAGGAGCGTACTACATTTGGTCCGGCATCAGTATGGATCATTTGGTTCTGAAATTGCTCGGGTAACAAAGAGCCTTCATAAAGCACCATACCCGTCGGCGAGCCAGCGTAAGTTTGTAAGAGGTTTGGTACAACACCGGGATCGTTAAGGTGCCAGTGTCGATAGGGAATTGAGTCTTCTATGTTGGTCCGATTTTCCTGCCATCCTGCACCGGTCATTTCATCTTTGTAGCCATAATTGCCATACTCCATTACATAGTTAATACGAACGCCTCGGTTGCCATCATCGTCGTTATCACTTTGCCATAAAGTGCCATAACTGTCTACTGCTACCTCATATGGATTTCTGAAATTTTGCCCGAGTACTTCTACATGTGATCCATCGGGATCACATCTGAGTACCATCCCTTCTTTATAGTTTTTCGCGCTGATCTCAACACCGTCCTGGTCAAGAACAATTTTACCATCTTTATCTTTTAAAGTTCTTCCCTCGTTACCAAGGTTGAAGTATAATTTTCCATCCGGTCCGAAAGTAAATGTGTGGGCGCCATGATCGTGTTGTTCTCCACCGATGCCTTGAAACAGCACTTCTTTTCTATCAGCTTTGTCGTCCCCATTATCGTCGTAAAAAGCCCAGATGTACGGACTTTGAGAAATCAAAACCCTGTTCCCTAATACACATACTCCCAAGGGCGCATTTATTTCAGGCCCCTGGTAAAATACTTTTGCTGTATCAGCCTTGCCATCTCCATTGTTATCCTCCAGTATCATTATCCTGTCGCCCTTTGGATTGGTCGGGTTGCCATTAATATCGGGGCGATAGTTATAGGCCTCTGTTACCCATACTCTTCCACGATCATCGACATCGATATTCGTCGGGTTTTTTAGCATTGGTTCCGTAGCCATCGTATGTACTTCAAGCCCATTGAAAGCAACAAGTCCTTGCAATGCATTTTCCGCATCATGCTTCTCCTGTTCTGTCAACTCGCGGGGTTTAGTTTCTACGGGGGCTGCGGGTTTTGTTTCGACAACCTTAACCTCTTCAGTCTTTGTTTCGGTCTGAGCCGTTGTCTTTGCGGAGTTCTTTGAGTTTGTACAACCGGCCCCATTTAGAATGCTGGCGAATAAGAAAGCTTTCAATAAATAAGAGGCATTAACTTGAAAACCGGGAAGATTTTTTTTCATCATTTCAAATGGCTTTATGAAGTCGTAGATATAACAATTATACTTGAAGATGGTGAGATAGACAAATACTTTTAACTGTCGTTAACTGTCATAAAGGTATTTACTATCGCGATAGTAATTATAGTTCTAATGAAAGGTTTTTATTATACCAGTTTTTGTTTAAGTCTTTAAAAGCACAAGTCAACACACCAGAAAAGCTTAAAAATATCTGCTTCCGTTTTTAATTGTAACACTTACATTTATATCGTTAATGAAGTCTACTTTAACGATTAAGCTTAAACAACAATATGAAAAAGCAACTCTCTCGTCGTACCGCTCTTAAAAACCTCACAGGTAGTGCTGCATTTTTCTCTGCGGCTATGGTACTTCCCTCTGCTGCTAAGGCAGAACTTATCAAAGAAGAATGGACAGATCTTAAGTTGAAAGGCAACGTGAATCATTCTGTTTGCAAATGGTGTTATCCAAAAGTTTCATTGGATGATTTGTGTAAAGCGGCGAAGGATATGGGATTGTCTTCAATCGAATTACAAGGTCCGGAAGAGTGGCCAACAATAAAGAAATATGGTCTAACCTGCGCAATGCCATGGGGAGCGGGAAAGGGAATTGAGAATGGATGGAATAACCCCGCTTTACATGATGAGCTGCTGGCAAGTTTTGAAGATGTTATTCCGAAAGCAGCAGCAGCGGGATTGGATAAGATTATCACTTTTTCAGGCAACAGAAAGGGGCTAAGTGATGAGCAAGGATTGGAGAATTGCGCCAAAGGTTTAAAGCGTTTGATGAAGACTGCAGAGAAGTACAAGGTGACTGTTACAATGGAATTATTGAACAGTAAAGTGAACCATAAAGACTACCAGGCCGATCATACAAAATGGGGAGTAGAGCTTGCGAAAATGATTGGGTCAGATAGGTTTAAATTATTGTACGACATCTACCATATGCAGATAATGGAAGGGGACGTTATTGCCACTATCAAACAATACCATCCATATATCTCGCATTATCATACGGGTGGAGTTCCAGGCCGCGCAGAGATTGATGAAACACAAGAGTTATATTATCCTGCAATTGTGAAGGCAATTCTTGATACCGGCTATAAAGGACACATTGCGCAAGAGTTCGTACCTAAGCGACCTGATGCGCTTGACTCTTTGAGACAAAGCGTGAAGATTTGTGATATCTAGTGAAGCAGGAATAGATCAACATTAGATTCTACGATAAATAATAAGGGCAGATGAAATTTCATTTGCCCTTATTATTTTATGCTATTTAAGTTAAAGCAACAAATTTCATTGATACTAAACCACTAGTATCCATCGCCATCCAGCATATTGCCAAGCCCGCCTAAAATGCTTCCTTCTTCTTTTCTGTTTGATCTGCCGTAGGATAGTATACGACTCGCCAACCTGCTTACCGGTAACGTTTGTATCCATACTTTACCGGGTCCCCTTAAAGTAGCAAAGAATAAACCTTCACCTCCAAAGATTGAGTTCTTGATACCGCCGATAAACTGGATATCATAGTTAACAGTTTGCGTTAATGCTACGAGACAGCCTGTATCAATTTTTATTAATTCATTGGCTTCTAATACGCGTTCGAAAACATGTCCTCCCGCGTGCATGAATGCCATTCCATCACCTTCGAGTTTTTCCATAATAAATCCTTCGCCCCCGAAGATGCCGGTGCCGAGCCGTTTCTGAAAATCTATACCAATACTTACTCCCTTGGCTGCACACAGAAAAGCATCTTTTTGAGCAATTACTTTACCCCCTAGCTTCAACAGATCAAGCGGAATAATTTTGCCGGGATAAGGTGAAGCAAAGCTTACTCTCTTCTTTCCGTAACCGGTGTTTGTAAAGGCAGTCATAAAAAGGCTTTCACCAATAAGCAGCCTTTTGCCTGCGCCTAAAAGTTTGCCTAATAACCCTCCGCTGTTTTGGTTTTGGCTACCATCTCCGAAGATGGTTTGCATTTGAATGCCATCATCCATCATCATAAAACTGCCGCTTTCTGCAATAGCAGTCTCGTTAGGATCGAGCTCTATTTGAACGTATTGCATTTCCTCTCCCAATATTTTATAGTCTATCTGATCATTGCGCATAGTTTAGAATTTGGAGCGTAAATATATTTTATTCAATAGGAAATACTAGCACGGGCGTATTTATTTTAAAGGAGATTTTTTTACCCCAAATATGGCTTATGACACTGTAGAGAAAACGCTATAAAGACGTTGAAAGTAGAAACTGCGGTACAAGGGAGTGACACAAGAATGTTGAACGAAGTAACAAATGCGGAACTAAAAATATTTAATCTCTATAGGAAGTACTGTACCATTTGTTGCCAGAACCTGGGACGATGTGCTTCGCCTTCCCAAATGTGCAATGTGTTGGCTATCCCCTTTTTTAAAAGCGCATTGTGTAAGTACTGGTTGTTAGGCAGAAAAGGATCTTCTTTGCCAACGGCCAGCACTATCTGTAATTTCTTTAAATCCCTGATGATGTTTTGGTCGGTAAGGTTTGGAATAAACTGTGAGGGCATATTGAAATAAACGTTCTCATCCTGGTAACCATCAAACAAATCGCTGAAGTTGTTTGCGTGCAGGGTTAAGTCGTACCTGCCACTCATGCCCACCACTTTACCAAAAAGTTGCGGCTGGCGAAAAGAAATATTTACTGCATGATAGGCCCCTAAACTACAGCCTGTCGAAATGATATAGTTGTTGCTGTTTTTATGCTTTATTAATGGTAATACTTCATTTACTATATATTTCTCGTACTGAATGTGGCGAACAATGCGTTGACTCGGATGACTACACGAGCAATAAAAACTTTCGAGATCGATGCTATCGACGCAGTATACCTGTAACCAGCCTTTGTTTATTTTATCGGCAATGGCGTCTATGACCTTCCAATTTTCGTAATCATAGAAGCGCGCCGTTCGGGTGGGGAAGAATAACACAGGAGTGCCGGCATGCCCAAATACAAGCAACTCCATATTTCGTTTTAGATGCGGACTGAGCCATTTGTGATATTCCCGGTTCATTTTAAAATAAAGGTTTACTACGGCTAATGGATTTTCTCAGTCAACAAGCACTCATTTAAGATAGTCTCCCTCCATAAAATGTACCCGTCTCTATTCATGTGAAGCCCATCATCCTCAAAATAAGTAGCAATCGGTTTGCCATCTTTACCAAGCATTTTTGAGAATATGTCTATATAGTAACCGTTGTCGCTCCTTCTATTTATATCTTCTTCTATCAACTTGTTTGTGTAAATAATTCGATCGATTATTTCAAGGCGACTTATACTTGGCTTGATTGAAATATAATAGAATGCGATAGCAGGATATTGTTGACGTAGTTTAACTATGAACTCACGGAAAAAGATTAGGACTTCTTCCGGATGTCGCCCATCGCCGAGGTCATTGTCGCCGGCATACAATATAAACTTAGTGGGAGTTTTAAGGGGTGATACAATACGATCAAAAAACCACACACAGGCTGCAAGTGTAGAACCTCCAAATCCGAGGTTTACAGGCTTAAAACCTTCAAAGTCTTCATAGAGTTTGTTCCACAATCGTATAGATGAACTGCCATAAAAAATTGTCTTAGGATCATACCGACAGCCTTGCCTTTCTGCTATTGCGGCCTTTACATCTTCCTCATACCATTGCATCTATAACAGTTTCGTTTTTAGTTTCAAAAGTGATACCACAAAGATGCTTTAGCACAATAGAAGCACCGGGAAACGTATACTTATAATTTAGTGGAAAGCGTAGTCTTACCGGGGCCAGCCGATCGTAAAATGCAATTTGCCGAAAAAAATTATTTAGACTAAATCGATTGAATTTTTGACTTTATTTGTAGAATAATGTTTCTGTTAATTAGACAAACGACGTTGCTATGCATATTTTGATGGCCGATGATGATAAAGATGATTTCTTAATCTTACAGGAGGCGGCTGAAAAAGCAGGTGAAAAACTGCAACTTTCATATGCAGGTAATTGGCTAGAACTTTGGCGCTTCATTTTAAAAACACTTCCGGATATTTTATTCCTCGATATTAACATGCCAGTCAAAAATGGCATAGAATGTTTGCAACTGTTGAGAAAGGAAAGGAAGTACGACCAGGTGCCCATATTAATTTACTCCACTTCTGTTAGCAAAGCAGACATTGATAACGCGTATAGAAACGGCGCAAACTATTTTATAGTTAAGCCCAACGCGATAGACGACATCACTAAGATTATCAAGAAGCTTATTTCGATGGGTAAGGAAACCTTGATTGCCATTCCTCCACGCGAAGAGTTTGTTATTCTATAGTTCCTTTTTATGCCAGCGGGTATAAAAAATCCCTCCGTTTTTGCGGAGGGACAACAACTAAAAACACAATCTAAAAAAAACTCATACCAGTTCACCAACCGGTACGAACTGCAAATGAACTACTAGTCAGGTTTTTTACCATCTAAAAAAGTATTGATAGAACTTATCTGGCCTTTATCGTTTTCGTCTGGTTTTACGGTGTACTTGCTATAAAAATTTTCTACTGAAGTAAGGGTATTTCCGAAGAGCTCCATATTGCGACGGATGTACGCAGGTACAGAATCAAACTCAGTGCTTGCATCAGCAGTATTCATATTAAAGGATAAGTTTCTCAACTTCTGAATCCTTTCCTGTGCTCTGCGTTTTTGGTCTTCTGCATCGTCTTGCATTGCAAGGTCCTCTACAGATTGAGATGGGTTGCTACTAGCTTGAATTGGTTTAGGTACATCCGTCGGTTCTGGCATTTCATCCTTCATTACTAACTTCATCTCGAACTCCGGTTGTTCAGGAAGCTGTTGTTTTGATGGTTTTGCTTCCATAGGATTTATGACTTGAGACTCTCCAGCTTTTGATTCTGCATAAATATTAGATGGTCTGGAAAGAAAATTGGCGCCTGGTTTTATATTCAGGCTATCGTCGTTTGGTTGCGGCTGTTGTTCAGAAAATTGCGGCTTTACTTGTTCTGTAATTTCCGGCTTTAATTCAAAACGATATACGGGCCCGTCACTGGTTTGAGTAACTTGAGGCTCTTGTGCTACCGCCTGAGGTTGTTGTTCCTGGTAGTACTGTTGTGAAGGCTGTATAACAGCGGGAGCAGTGTTTGACACTTCGACCATTGTTGGTGCATAAGGGTCTTTGTCTTCTAAGGCTAAAGCTGGTTGGGTATATTGTTTTTTCTCTTCAACACCATTAGAAGATAAGTGAAGAACTATTTTTTCTTCCGGCTTTTTTTCTTCTTTTGGTTTTGGCGTTGGTTTAAATGGGTCTTTATGTTCAAAGCCTGTGGCAATGATAGTAACGCCTATTTTGTCTCCTAGCGACTCGTCGAAGCCAATACCTTTAATAACGTCTGCATCGTCTCCGGCCTGCTGGCGCAGGTAACTCATAATAGTATCTTCTTCATCCATAGTGATTTCATAATCGCCTTCCGCAGAAGTGATATTTACAAGGATCCATTTAGCGCCCCGGATTTCACTATCGTTTAGTAGAGGAGAATTCACTGCATCTTCAATGGCACGTTGAGCCCTGTCTTCGCCATCGGCTTGTGCGCTTCCTAAAATAGCAACACCGCCATTGCGCATTACGGTGCAGACATCAGCAAAGTCGACGTTTATCTGGCCATTGCTAGTGATTACGTCCGTAATACATTTAGCTGCAGTCGCCAAAATATCGTCAGCTTTGCTAAATGCTTCTCTTACTTTAAGGTTGCCGTATTGATGGCGCAATTTGTCGTTGCTAACAACAAGCAAAGTATCCACGTTATCTCTCAACTGCTGTATACCTGCTTCAGCGTGACGCATACGTTTTGGACCTTCATTGGTAAACGGGGTACTTACAATACCCACAGTAAGCACACCCAGATCTTTGCAAATCTTAGCAATGATAGGCGCACCACCAGTACCTGTTCCACCACCCATACCGGCAGTAATGAAAGCCATCTTAGTATTGACTTCCAGGATACGTTTGATTTCTTCAAGGCTTTCTTCTGTCGCTTGTTTACCAATTTCAGGATTCGCCCCTGCGCCCAGACCTTGCGTCAGGTGTGGCCCAAGCTGGATCTTGTTTGGAACTTTACTGTTAGCCAATGCCTGCGCATCAGTATTACATATAATGAAATCGACGCTGTCAATATTTTGACCGTACATGTGGTTTACGGCATTTCCACCGCCACCACCTACACCTATCACCTTTAAGATAGATGACTTCTGCTTCGGCAAATCAAAGTGAATCATAGTTCGAAATTTGATTGGGTAAATAGATTATGTTTTGTTGTTGTTTTACTAGTTATAAGTTCTGAGTTATGAATTATGAGTGCTGTAACTCATAACTCTACATTCATAACTCTATAAGTCCTTGTCACCTTCTTCTTTAAAAAGTTCCAGCAAGTTGTTTTTAAACTTCTCCCAGAACTTTGTCATTCCTTTTCTTCCTCTTGTATTTACAGTTTCTTTTGTTTCTGCGATGGGTACTTCAAGTGGTCTTACTTCGGGCTCGTCTTCTTTTACAAGCGTTTCAGGAACAACTACTTTCTTAAAAGATTTTTCGAATTCCTTGTATTTATGTTCGTAGTCGCTATAGCCTTTTAAGATCAAACCAATACAAGTACTGTACATTGGTTTCTTCAACTCGTCAATATGGTTGGCAGCAAGGTGACCGTTAGGGAAACCGATGCGTGCATATAGACCTGTAGAATATTCAGTCAATTGAATAAGGTGCTTTAACTGAGAACCACCTCCTGTTAGAATAATTCCGCCATTCAACATCCTTGTATCGAGACCTACTTGCTTAAGATGGTAAGTAACAAAATCGAGTATTTCGCCCATCCTCGCCTGTATGATGTTAGCAAGGTTTTTAACACTGATTTCTTTTGCGGGCATACCATTCATTCCTGGTATAGTAATGAAAGCATTTGCTTTTGCTTCATCCGCCAGGGCACTTCCAAACTGCACTTTCATTGCTTCAGCTTGTTGCTTCAATACACCAAGACCGGTTTTAATATCGTTGGTAATATTCTCACCGCCGAAAGGAATGACTGCAGTATGCTTTAGAATTCCTTCGTAGAAAACAGCAAGGTCACTAGTACCTCCGCCAATGTCGAGGATCGCTACACCAGCTTCCATATCCAGTTCACTCATCACCGCTGATGCTGAAGCCAGTGGTTGCAGAACAAGGTCTTTGGTTTTTAGACCACTCTTGTCAACAGCCCTATTGATGTTTCTGATGGCATTTCTGTCGCCGGTAATAATGTGAAAATTCGCTCCAACCTTAACCCCATTATATCCAATAGGGTTAGGGATGTTTTGAATATTATCAACCGTAAACTCTTGCGGAATTACATCTATGATCTGATCGCCCGCAGGAATGAAAGTCTTCTTTTGGTTGTCTATTAATTGCTCGATTTCAAAGATGGTAATCTCGTTCTCTGAATCCTGCCGAACAATGTCGCCACGGGTTTGCAAACTCTTTATATGATGCCCCGCAATTCCCACGTACACCTCGCTGATCTCCAGGTCAGGGTTTGACTCATAGCAATTTTTTAAAGCTTGTTGAATCGCTTTGATCGTTTGCTCAATGTTTAAAACCTGGCCGTGTTGTACGCCTGTGCTATTAGCACGGCCAAAGCCAAGGATCTCCAGCTTACCGTACTCATTTTTACGTCCCGCGATGGCAGCAATTTTGGTTGTGCCGATGTCGAGACCTACAATGATGGGTGCTTCGTTGACGTTCATATCTATGTGTGTTTTTGTTAAGCCTCAAACCCCCGCGAGGCTTAAAGCTGTTGTTGTTTTTATGTTTTAATCTATTCTAACCTCTCATGTTATTTCCTTATGTTAGGCCCCAGCAGTGTTCCTTCCCTCATCATCGTTGTGTCACTCACTTGTACTGTTTCTCTTTACTTGCCTATTGTCTGTATCGCTTCTATTTCACTTTTACAACTTTGCCTTTTACATTCGTGTTCGGTTTCATAACAGCCTTTGGCTCTTTCTTCGGCTCTGCTTTTTTAGTTACTACAGCCGGTTTTATTGCGCCTTGTTTCACCACTTCATTAACCTGTTTTTCTTTTACCACAACCACCTTTGCTTGCGGTACTTTTGCAGCTAATTTCCGTGAGGCGGTGCTTGAAATATTTTGTTTAACAGGCAATATTTTTTTTCCTCCCACGTTTACTATTTGTGCATTTGTTGAGGTTGGATTTTTCACTTTAGCAGAATCTCTAAAAGAATCATTATTACTATTATCCGCGATAGAATCAGTCTCTAATTTTTTTACCTGGATAAGTAAATTCTCGTAAGCCATCCTCGCTTTTACACTATCTACCTTTGCTGGTTTTGCTCCTTTTACGGTGGCTACTACCTGCCCATCAAACTGAACATCCAACTTCTCGTACTTTTCAAACCCAACCTGCGTCCATACCTGCTTATAAAAACTAAACAGCCGGTCAAACTTTTGCTGCCAATTCCCATCTTTACCTAACGCGACCACATGACTTCCAACTGTTGGTATCATTTCAAAACCAGTTGGTGTTATGTCTACCTGTGCTACCTGCGCTTTCCAAAAATCATCTGCCTGTATGAACAATGCTAAGTCTTTGGCCGATGCCAATAACTCACTATCAGGTCTCGACAACGTTGATCGATTTGACGGAAAGTTGGTGAACATTGGTATCCTTGCACTTAACTTTTCACTTAGTGGCAATCTTCTACATGCACTATCTATATAAAAAGAACTTCCTTCAACAGTGAAAATCCGGGCTACAGGTTCTTTCTCCTCAACTATCACCTGTAGCACCTGTTTGTTATCGAAAAACAATTCTGCATTTGCAATCCACCTGTCGGCTTTTAGTCTTTCTTCCAGTGCTTTCAGGTTGATGTTTTCTATCGGTTCTCCTTTAATGGAGCCATATGCTTTTAATACTGCGACAACGCCTTTTTCATCCACGAAGAAGTTAGTTCCGTCCCTATTAAACGACACTTCAATGCCCGTACACTCCTTATTATTCTTGGCATGAATTGCCGACACAAGTAACACTAAAGTAATCGCTCCAAGTGCAATCCATCCGCCGTTCCTCCATCTTTTTCTCCACACTTGTTGCATAACTTTTTATTGTGATTCTAATAATACCTTAACCTCTTGAATCAGTAGATCGATATCTCCTGCACCAGCCATCACCAACAGTTTGGGTTTGCTTTTTTTTATCCAATTTTTTACCGCGTCTTTACTTAAAACCTTTTTGTTTGCAATAGTCATTTTCTCTAAAATCATCTCACTGCTGACACCTTCCATTGGTAATTCTCTCGCTGGATAAATAGGCAATAAAACGACTTCATCACACAGGTCCAGCACTTCTGCGAAACCTTCTGCCTGGTCTTTTGTGCGGCTAAAAAGATGCGGTTGAAATACCATAACAACGTCCTGTTCAAACAAACTTCTTACGCCACCTATCAGCGCCCTTAGTTCTTCCGGATGGTGCGCATAGTCATCAATTAAAACGTGCTCAGCATTTTTTACCACGTATTCAAACCTTCTCCTGACTCCCTTAAAATCAGCTACTGCACTTTTTATTTTCTGGTCATCTATTCCTAGCTGTTTTGCGACACATATGGCAGCTACAATATTTTCGATGTTGTGCAAACCACCCATGTGTAGTGTCACGTCTTTCAGTGACCAATCATTAACAGTCACATCAAAAACATAAGAGCCATTTTCAACTTTTATTTTTCCTGCATATGCATCAGCATTAGTGTCATTTAAACTGTAGGTTAACTGTTTGTCAGCCGTAAATTCTTCACTTCTGCTTAATCCAAATTTTGTTATTAGTATCCCGCTTTTTTTAACCTTTTTTGAAAAATCAATAAATGCGTTTTCAAATTCTTCGGCTGTTCCATAAATGTCCAGGTGGTCAGGATCCATCGCTGTGATTACAGCAACATCTGGCGATAGCTTCAAAAAGCTTCTATCGTACTCATCTGCTTCTATCACACAGACATTCTTTTTATCACTCCAAAAATTGGTCTGGTAGTTTGCAGAAATGCCTCCTAAAAAAGCATTACAACCAAAACTTGTGTGACGAAGAATATGAGCGATCATTGTACTGACAGTTGTCTTACCATGGGTACCTGCAACACAGATATTAAAAGAACTTTCTGTAATGATTTTTAAAACATCACTTCTCTTTACAACCTTGTAACCGTTGTTCTGATAAAACTGCAACTCGGCATGATTTGCCGGAACAGCAGGCGTATAAACCACGAGGTCCACTTCTTTCGGGATCAGTGAAAGGTTCTCCTCATAATGTATATTTATCCCTTCCGCTTCCAACTGCTTTGTTAGCACCGTGGCGGTCTTATCATAACCACTAACCTTCACTCCTTGTGTATTGAAATAGCGTGCTATTGCACTCATTCCAATTCCGCCGATGCCTATGAAATAGAGACTATGCCTCCCCGCCCCTAAAGGGGAGCTTTTAGCAGCACTATAATTTTTCTCTTCGTTCATTAATTCTCGCTCATTATTCTATTTTATAAATCCATCACCACTCTCTCCTCCCTTTAGGGTTGGGGCTTCAGCGTCTTCAATATCTCACTTGCTATCACTTCATCTGCGTTTGTTACAGCAAGCTTTGCTATGTTCTTACTTAGATCGTTTTGCAGGTCTTTATTCTCAGCAAGCGAAATTGTCATTCCTATAAGCTTATCATTTGCCTCATTGTCTTTAATCATCAGCGCCGCTTTCCTGTTAACCAGGGTTTGTGCATTAACTGTCTGGTGATCTTCTGAAGCATGTGGAAACGGAACAAATATGACGGGTTTTTTAGCTACACACAATTCAGTAACCGCCATTGCTCCTGATCGGCTGATAACTATATCAGCCGCGGCATAAGCCATTTCCATTTGCGTTATAAATTCATCTACCCACACGTTTTCACAGTTACTTGCTTTCTCTTTATATGCCGCCGCCGTTGTTTTTCCGGTTTGCCAGATAAGTTGTAATTCACGTGCTCGAAGCGCATCCAGCTTACTTGCTAAGGCTTCATTTATGCTTCTTGCACCTAGACTTCCGCCAACCGCTAACACAGTAGTTTTAGTTTCATCAAGATTGAAAAAACGAAATGCTTCTGAACGTGTTACCGATGATTGAGCAATTGATTTTCTTACAGGATTACCCGTTACTAAAAGCTTTGTAGCAGGAAAGAATTTTTCCATTCCTTCTGATGCAACAAATATTTTCGTCGCCTTTTTTCCAAGTAGCATGTTTGTTTTACCGGCAAACGAATTGCTCTCATGGATGAACGTTGGGATACCTTTTAACTGCGCCTGCTTTAGAACCGGAAAGCTTGAATATCCTCCCACACCAATTACTGCGTCTGGTTTAAATTCGGCAATAATTTTCCTTACCTGGAAAAAGCTCTTAATAAGCTTCAAAGGCAGACCAATATTTTTTATCAAAGAACTTCTGTTAAATCCCGCTATGTCGAGGCCTTCTATTTTGTATCCGGCCAGCGGCACTTTTTCCATTTCCATTTTTCCTTTGGCGCCAACAAACAAAATCTCTATACCAGGTGCCATTTGATTTATGGCATTTGCAATAGCAATTGCCGGAAAAATGTGTCCGCCTGTTCCTCCACCTGCAATGATAATATGCCCCCCCCGCCCCCTAAAGGGGGAGCCGGAAACCGTTTCAGTATTTGGGGTCAGTTCTATCATCAAATTTTTTTTTCTTCTTTATACCCATCCACTATAAACTTCTTATTTTAATAGCTGTTTTCTCTCTCCTCCCTTTAGGGCTGGGGCTCCAACTCTTTCTCAATTCTCTTTTTATTAATAGGTTCCTCGACTTCATCAACCGGCTTCACAGCCTCCCCTTGAGGGGAAGTTGGAGGGATCCTCCCTTCCAGTTGTTCGACGTTTCTTGCTACACTCAGCACAATTCCTATAGATGCACAGGTAAAGAGAAACGAGCTTCCGCCCATGCTAACCAGTGGCAGCGTAACACCTGTTACAGGAACAAGATTTACCGCTACTGCCATGTTTGCCATTGCTTGTATCACAAGTGTAAAGCTTAGCCCCAGCGCCAGGAATGCACCAAATGCAAAGGGACATTTTCTAAACAATCGTATACAACGCAGAAGAAAAATGAGGTACATGAAAATGATGATCGCGCCTCCGATCAGTCCATACTCTTCAAGTATTACTGCATAAATCATATCGGAATATGGATGAGGCATAAAGTTCTTCGCTTCGCTGTTTCCCGGACCTACGCCAATTATCCCACCTTTTGCAATGGCAATTTTCGCCTGCTGAACCTGGTAAGGTGTTTCTTCGTCGCTTGCGTACATAAAGTCTTGAACCCGGTTTATCCAGGTGCCAATTCTACCATGCGATTTTAGCTCGCTGATAGCAACACTTTTTGTTTGCTTTTCTGTATTCTTATCATAAGTCCCTACCGCAACTGCAATTAAAAGCAGCACCGGTACGAGCGCAATTCCTATCGTTGAAAGAATGTGTTTTACCTGCGCCCTGCCAATAAACATGAGCAGCAACCCTGTTGCACCTGTCAGCAGAGCTGTTGAAAGATTTGCCGGAGCAATGAGCATACAAATGATTCCGATTGGAATAATAATGGGCAAAAAGCCGGTTTTGAAATCTTTGATTACTTCCTGCTTTCGACTCAACTGCCTGCTCAGGTACATAAACAATCCCAACTTCGCAAGATCACTCGTCTGGAAAGTCATGTTGATGATGGGAAGCTTAATCCACCGGCTTCCATCGTTGATAGTAGCGCCAAAGAAATAAGTAAATATCATTAATGGTATGGCAGCAAGAAAGAGGTACAATGCAAACCTTGAATAGAGCGTGTAGTTAATCCGATGCGCAAAATAGATTACAATAATGCCCAAAACGATGAAAGCAAATTGCTTAAACAGGTACACCTCGGTGTTGCCTTTGTACATCTTGTAGGCCAATGATCCTGTGGCGCTATAAACAACCAGCAAAGAAGTAATAGCCAGCAGAATAACTATTCCCCAGATATACTTATCGCCTTTGGTCCTTTTAAGCAAGCCTCCGCCTACACCTCTTACCGGTGGCATCTCTGAAAACGGCTTATTGAAAAATGTACTCATTCTAAAATCGGGTTTAAGGTTTAGGGCGTAAGGTTCAGGGCCTTTTACCCTATACCTTTTTCCTTTCACCTTGTTTTCTACAACTCCTTTACTGCTTCTTTAAATTTCTTTCCTCTTTCTTCGTAATTCTTAAAAAGATCGAAACTTGCGCAGGCCGGACTAAGCAATACTGCTTCACCTTTTGAAGCAAGGTTGAATGCTGTTGTTACAGCGTCATGTGCGCTTTGTGTGTCGACAATTGTTTTTACTACATCTTTAAAAGCTGCATGAATTTTTTTGTTATCCAGTCCCATGCATACAATTGCCTTTACTCTGTCTTTTACCAGGTCTTCTATAAATGAATAATCGTTTCCTTTGTCAACGCCTCCTAATATCAGAACGGCCGGCTTCTTCAAACTTTCCAACGCATACCAGGTGCTGTTAACATTCGTCGCTTTGCTGTCATTTATAAAATCTACTCCGCGAACTGTAGCTACATATTCCATACGGTGCTCGAGACTCTCAAATGTCTTCACCGCCTCCCTGATCTTCTCCTTGCGTATGCCAAGGGTAGAAGCTGCAATGCCTGCTGCCATTGTGTTGTGTTGATTGTGTATTCCTTTCAGAGCAAAGTCGTAAATGCTCATACTCACTCGTTCTTCCTGTATCTTCAGCATCATCTGGTCGGCCTTGATGTATGCTCCTTTCTTTACTTCTTGTTTCATGGAAAATGGCAGTTGGTTTATATGTAGGGTTAAAGTCTCCAGTTTTTTCGTTATCACTTCATCGTCCAGGTTGTATATGAAATAGTCATCTTCAGTCTGGTTCTCTATTATCTTAAACTTGCTGTTTATATAGTTTTCAAACTTGTATTCATACCTGTCTAAATGATCTTCTGTTATGTTTAACAGCACCGATACATCCGGCCTGAATTCCTTGATATCATCTAGTTGAAACGAACTTATTTCAGCTACATATAATGGCTTTGGATCTTCAGCCACCTGCTTCGCAAACGAGTACCCGATGTTACCAACGAGGGCTGCATCAAGACCCGCAACTTTGCATATATGATAGATAAGTGAGGTTGTAGTGCTTTTGCCATTACTGCCTGTGATGGCTACAATCTTACTATCACCCTTAAACCTGTACGCTAATTCTATTTCACTAATCACCGGAATTCCCTTAGCTCTTATCTTTTTAACCAGTTCATTCTTCTCAGGGATACCCGGACTTTTTACAATTTCATCGGCACTTAATATCTTCTCTTCCGTATGTCCGCCTTCTTCAAATTCTATATTGTTTGCAAGTAGTTCCTGCTTATAACTTTCTTTCAATGAACCGCCGTCGCTTAGAAAAACATTATAACCTTTTTGCTTTCCCAGTATTGCGGCACCCACACCGCTTTCACCACCGCCGAGTACTATTAGCCCCCCCGCCCGTAAAGGGGAGCTTAAAAGAGCGTAATTATTTTTATCGTCGTTCATCAATTCCAATCCCTTGTTTTATAATCAAATACTATCTTCTTTCTCTCTCCTCCCTTTAGGGCCGGGGCTTCTACCTTATTTTCAAACTCATGATAGAAAACACGACGCATAATATTGTTACGATCCAGAACCTCACTGCTATTTTGCTCTCGTGGTAACCTAACTTTTGGTAATGATGGTGTAGTGGGCTCATCTGAAAAATCCTTCGCCCCTCACCATATTTTCTCTTTGTGTATTTGAAGTAGGATACCTGTAAGATCACGCTCACCAATTCAATCAGGAACACGCCGCAGATAATTGGTATCATTAATTCTTTACGGATGATAATGGCAAGTGATGCTATGATACCGCCAAGTGCGAGACTACCTGTGTCGCCCATAAAAACTTGTGCAGGAAATGCATTGTACCATAAAAAACCTATACATGCCCCAATGAAAGCCCCGATAAAAATGCTTAGTTCTCCCAGGTTAGGGATGTACATGATGTTTAAGTATTCTGCTAATCTTACGTTTCCACTTACATAAGCGAAGACACCAAGACAAACACCAATGATAGCCGAAACGCCTGTCGCCAAACCATCGAGGCCGTCAGTTATATTGGCACCATTTGATACAGCGGTGATAATAAAGATTACTATGAGAATATATAAAACCCACGTAAAACCCCTTAAAGCTTCGGGCAATAATCTCGAATAATTAAACTCGTGGTTTCTTACAAACGGAATGGTTGTAATAGGTGTTTGTACAACTGCAAAACGATGTTGCCTTCCACTGATCATTCGTGTTACTTCGTTCACCTTTCTTTCTCCTGCGTGAATAGTTTCAACTCCTTGCTTAGACATTATCTCACGCTCAACATTTACACTGCTATTAAAGTATAGGGTGGCACCAACAATAATTCCTAATACCACCTGTCCAAATATTTTAAACCTTCCGGCCAAGCCATCACTGTCAGACTTTTGATACTTTAAACCTTTTTCTTTGGCAATTCTCTTAGACCTTAATTTCAAATAATCATCTATAAATCCTATGATGCCTAACCATACCGTGCTCAGTAGCATCAGGCGTACGTAGACCTTATCAAGGTTTCCAAATAATAGGGTAGGGATGATGATAGCAAGCAGGATGATTATGCCGCCCATCGTTGGGGTACCTTTCTTTTGCTGTTCTCCCGCAAGCCCTAAATCTCTAACCGTTTCACCCACTTGTTTCTTAAGCAAAAATCTGATAAGGCGTTTTCCATAGACTGTAGTAATTATCAGCGACAGTAAAACAGCCAACAGCATACGGAAGGTGATGAACTGAAACAGTCCACTTCCCGGAAACTTTATTCCTGCTTTTGCCAGCCATTGATAGATGTAGTACAGCATATTAAAAATTACTAGTCCACTATTGTTAAGTCAAAAGGAGAAAGTCAAAAGGAAAAATTTTGAAAGCCGTTGAACATTGTTCCGTTTTGTTGCTACAGTACAAGAGTGCGACGCAACGAAAGCTGGATTATTAACTTTAGCCCGGCCTATACATATTTTACCTAATCTCTTTGCTCCCGTGCCACCTTTTTTATTTTTTATTTTTTATTCATTCTTTACTTCTCAAACAACTCAAACATTTCTTTCAACACCGCCTTGTCATCGAAAGGATGTTTTACACCTTTTATCTCCTGGTACTTTTCGTGTCCTTTTCCCGCAACCAGCAGAATGTCGAATGGCTTTGCCATGCTGACCGCCATTTTAATGGCGTCCTTTCTATCTGTAACGGACATAAACTTTCTTTTCGCAGCACTCCCTAAACCCTGCTCCATTTCCTTTATAATTTCTACCGGATCTTCACTTCGAGGGTTGTCGCTGGTAAATATTACCCGATCACTTAGTTCACACGCGATCTCTGCCATTTCAGGCCTTTTTGTTTTATCCCGATCTCCACCACATCCAACTACCGTAATCACCTGCTCATTTCCCTGGCGAAGCTTTTTGATGGTATGCAACACATTTTCTAAAGCATCCGGTGTATGAGCATAGTCAACAATCCCTATAATCTTCGAGTCACTGACAACGTAGTCAAACCTTCCTTCAGCACTAGTTAGCAAACTCATGATCGTTAACACTTCCTCGCTGTTTTCGCCGAGACACATAGCAGCGCCGTAGACAGCAAGAATGTTATAAGCATTGAATTCTCCGATTAACCTAAAATGAACTTCCTTATCATTTACCGTCATGATTAATCCTGTAAGTAAATTTTCCAGGATTTTTCCTTTAAAGTCTGCTACGGTATGCAGGCTGTAGAAGTGCTTTTTAGCAGCAGTATTCTGCAACATTACTTGCCCTCTTTTATCATCGAGGTTCGAAATGGCAAATGCTGCAGAGGGCAAACCGTCGAAGAACTTTTTCTTTACCCTGATATATTCATCAAAGGTTTTATGATAGTCGAGGTGGTCGTGGGTAATGTTCGTAAATATGCCTCCGACAAATTCAACCGCTGTAGTTCTATGTTGGTGAATGGCGTGGCTGCTTACTTCCATAAAAACATGTGAACATCCAGCTTCTACCATGTCATGCAGCAACGATTGCAGGCTAATAGCATCAGGCGTGGTGTGCGTTGCCGGAACTATAGTGTTACCTATTTGATTTTGAACAGTGCTTATCAGGCCACACTTGTATCCCAGTTTTGTAAAGAGCTTATATAAAAGAGTGGCAATCGTAGTTTTTCCATTGGTGCCTGTTACACCCACCAGTTTCAGCTTAGTTGATGGTTCGTTGTAGAAGTGATGAGCCATGTTAGCCACCGCTTCCGCCGTATCGTTCACCTGCAAATAGGTCACTTCGTCTTTCAAGACGTTCGGCATTACCTCACAAATAATTACACTGGCACCTTTACCGATTGCAGCATCAATGAAATCATGACCATTACTAACGGTGCCCGTTATAGCGACAAATACAGAACCCGAAGTAACTTTCCGGCTATCAGTCTGGATGTCTTTCACGTCCAGATTCGTAATGCCTGTTACTGCCTTCAGCCGTACATTGTATAGTATGTCTTGTAGTTTTGCCATAACCAGATTCCTAGCGTGCCCTTGGTAGAGAAAGTAGGAGTTAGTTGAGTTGTATGTTTACTGTTTGCCCTTTTGTAATATTTTGTCCTGCCGGTATTGTTTGCGTTGTAACTTTTCCTTTTCCTTTAATAATCACCTTTAACCCTAAATTTTCACAGAGGTAAACCGCATCTTTCAAGCCCATGCCCAGTAGGATAGGCATCTTTTTCATACTGATTTGCTGACTCGACAAAACATTGTTTCCATCCTGCCTATAAATCCTGCTGTAGTTTCCTTTTGCTTCGGTCGCCGCTATACTTACTCCCAGTTGATCAGTAATTTTCTTGATGTCTTTGGTATACCCGGCGTAGCTATACCAACTGCTGTCATTTGTTGGAAAGGCATTAACTGTATTGTGGTTTTGATTAACTTTTAAGAGATAGATCTGGTCTGAAATTTCTTTGAACACAGGGCCTGCAACCGAGGCTCCGAAGTAGTTAGCCGCGTGAGCCTTATTTTTTATGGTAACAATTATGGTGTATTGGGGATTTTCAGCAGGAAAGTATCCTACGAAAGTTGATTGATAGATTTTATCATCATACCCACGGTTGCCATTTGCAACAAGTGCAGTGCCTGTCTTACCTGCTATCCGGTAATTATTGCTTTTTAGTGCTTTTCCTGTTCCCTCTAAAACAACTCCTTCCAGGCATTCCTGCAATTGATGCAACGTAGATTTACTACAAATACTGTCTTTTAGAATAGTGGGTTGAAACTGTTGAAGCGGTCTTCCGTCTTCCCTTATCTCATTTACCAGATAAGGTCTCATCATCCTGCCTTGGTTAGCAACGGCATTGTAAAGGGTCAGCATTTGCAAGGGACTTACGGTAAGGTTGTAACCAAAGGCCATCCAGGGAAGCGTTGTATTGCTCCAGCGCTTGCTGCCCGGTTTATATATTGAAGGTTTTATCTCACCCTTAAGATCTATTCCTGTTAGTGTATCAAGTCCCAGCTTCTTTATATGATTAACAAACTGATTTGGATTATTGCTATAATGCTGTACTGATAGCTTTGCCATTGCAACATTGCTGCTATGTTCGAAGGCTTGCTTTACCGATACATTATACAATCCGTGTTCTTCAGCATCATACACGGTACGCTTATAAATCTGCCATTTGCCACCATTCAAGTCGACATTGGTATTTAGATTTATTTTCCTGTCTTCTAACAATGAGAGCATGGTAGCCAGCTTAAATGTAGATCCAGGTTCAGTTGGCGTGATAGCATAATTGTAATCTTCCCAGTACAAGCTGTCTTTCTCATGACCCAGGTTTGCAATTGCTTTAATCTTTCCCGTGTTTACTTCCATTACAATTGCACATCCATGCTCTGCTTTATTTTTGACCATCATCTTCATCAGTGCATTCTCCGTCACGTCCTGTATGTTCACGTCCAACGTGGTAATGACATCTTTTCCATTTTCAGCTTCAACTTCATAATCGTCTACGGGAACGCTTGCTCCTCCTGCTATGAAACGCACCAGTCTTTTTCCTGCTGTGCCTTGTAGATACTTGTCGTAGGTTAATTCGAGACCGACTTTGTTGCTGTCTCTCAATAATCCTATGGTACGATACGCAAGCATCTTATATGGGTTAAGCCGGATGATTCTTTTATCAGGAATGAAGCCGCTTTTATTTCTTCCAAGGCGCACAAGCGGAAAGTTTCTCATCTGCTGGTACTCCTTAAAAGACATTTTCTTTCTCAATAAAAAATACCTGTCTTTTTCGCGGTAGCCTGTTTGTAACAGGTATTTATATTCAGCACTTGATCTGTCGTGAAAAAGGTTGGCAAGGCAAATACTTAAAGAGTCTATATTCTCTTTGAAGCGCTTACCATTTTTATCTCTTAAGCCTTCGGCCATGAAATCTATATAGATATCAAACTGGGGAATGCTCGTACTCAACATGCTGCCGTCTTCGCTATATATTGTTCCTCTTTCTGCATCCAGTGAAATAATACGCTGATGAAGACTGTCACTCATCCCTCTCCAGTAAGAACCTTGTACCTGTTGTATGTAAACAGCCTTTCCAAGAATACAGGTACCTACTATCGCCATAAGAATAAATCCCAGGTACACTCTCCACAGTATGTCTTTTTTTACATCCACTTTTCTCGCAAACTTTTTTGAAACACTATGGCCTCTTAGTTATTTTCTACCGATTTTCTGCTGATCAATTTTATCCTGGTTGGTGATGTTGTATCCATCGTTAGCCCCATCGGTTCGGCGGCTTTCACCATCTCGCTCTCACGACTTTTAAACATCATCTCGCTTTTTAGCGTTTTATACTCATACTGTAGATCCTTTAACTTTCTCGCTGTTTCATTTATCTTTCTTATACGGTTATCGCTCATGTGTCCGTTAGCGATATACACCACTGCCAGTGCTGCCAGGAATAAAAAAAATCCAATGTTTCTTAATATCCAGCTGTAGTTGAAAAAGCCTCCTACTGCACGAATAGCTGCATTCTTTTTTCCTATGTTGGTTTGTTCAGACATTTGAAAGCCTCAAGCTTTTAGCTGCTAGCTGCAAGCTTTTCGGGTTTTACTTTTTGCTTTTTATTCTGTTTTGCTGTGATGTTTTTCCTGGTTTTGGTACACGCATTTGTACATTGTTAAACATCTGTTGCGTCGCATTCCGTTCGTCTTTTAGTTCGTTTTTCAACTTTTCCTGCCTTTTGCATTTCTGCTCATTTTAGCCTCATTCCTACAAGAGTGCGACGCAACGATGTCTAATTTTCCTTCTCCTGCCTGTTACATCATTATTTTCTTCTGTTCAACTTTGCCTGCCGGTAGTTTTGGTTGCAGCTTTAATTTCCGGTCTTTATATATTTCCTGTCATTTATGTAAACCTTACTATTTATTATTCTTCATGTTTTTAAGGCTCATCTATTCTTGTCCTTTTCTCTCAGCCACTCTCAGCTTAGCACTTCTGCTTCGTGGGTTTCTTTTTACTTCGTCGGTTCCTGCTACGATTGGCTTCTTTGTAATAATCTTTAAATCGTTTTTTCGCTCCTCAATCGACAGCGGGTTTTCATCTTGCTCGTCAAAGCTTCCGTTTCTAAAAAAGTTTTTAACTAACCTGTCTTCCAACGAATGAAACGTTATGATGGCCGCCCGTCCCCCAGGTTTTAAGACTGCCGGTATTTGTGCCAGCATTTCTTTTAAAGCGCCCATTTCGTCATTAACTTCTATTCTTAGTGCCTGGAAAACCTGTGCTAAATACTTGTTAGGGTTTCCTTTCACTACCGGACTTATCAAAGCTTTTAGCTGCGCAATCGTTTGGAGCGGACTACTGTTTCGTTGCTGCACAATTTGCTTCGCTAATGTTTTCGAGTTGGTCACTTCGCCATATTGCTCGAATAGTTTGTGCAATTGTTGCTCGGTGTACTTTTTCAAAATTGCCGAAGCCGTGTTTTCATGGCGCTGGTCCATCCGCATATCAAGTGGGCCCTCAAAACGCGTAGAGAAACCTCGCTCCCCTTCGTCAAACTGGTGGCTGCTTACTCCCAGGTCAGCCAACACTCCATCCACTTTTGCAAAGCCATGTAGCCTTAAAAACCTTTGCAGGTGTCGAAAGTTATTGGCCACAAATACCACCCGTTCATCTTCCGGAATATTCTTACTTGCATCTGCATCCTGGTCGAAAGCAACCAGCTTTCCCGCAGGACCGAGTTTATCTAGAATACCCCTGCTATGTCCGCCTCCGCCGAATGTGCAGTCCACGTAAATACCTTCGGGTTTTATCTCGAGCGCTTCCATCGTTTCATAGAATAAAACCGGCACATGATAAGGCGATGAATGGTGATCAACAGTTGGAGTGTTGTCCTCCATACCTTACAGATTTATTACGGGTTTATCCGCCATTACATCGGCTGCGAGTTTACTAAAGTCCTCGGGCGCCATGTCATCAAAGAGCTTTTTATATTTTGGTGAATCCCAAATTTCAATTTTATCAAGAGCCGCTACCAGGATGATGTCTTTAGATAAATCAGCGTACTCTTTTAATGTCGGTGGTAACAACATCCTTCCCGCAGCATCTAATTCTACCTCTGTTGCACCGCCCAAAAACTGCCGACGAAATGCGCGTACTTTTGGGTCAAAGTCATTTAAAGCATTAATTTTTTCAACAATGGGCTGCCAGCTACTCATCGGATACAGCGTCAGGCATCTTTCAATACCGCGACTTAAAACGAAGGTATTTTCGCCTTCCTTGAGCTGCTTTTTGAAGCCACCAGGTAAAAGGAAGCGACCTTTCGTGTCGACAGTAGCTTCATATTCACCTAGAAATGTGGGCATTTGTTGAAAAATTTTGTCGGCCTTTCCATTTATTACCACAAAATAACACTTTTTCCCACTTTTAATACAAATTAAAGTGCATTCTTTTTATCCACACCACTATTTGGGGGAAGTCAGCCGTGGTACTGAGTTTGAGCCATGTCTGTTGGTATTTCTGTTAGTACATTGTGGAAAGCGGTGGATAAGCTGTTGATGCTATTAATAATCAAATAGATAGGATGAGTTACGAAAGTTACCAATGGGGATAAGAGAAGCAGGAACAAACGAATTCGTGCAAAAAATCAGAGAAATCAATAAACCCCTATTTTTGAAAATTTTAGCCACTATGCACCCTAAACATCTTTCAATTACAGAATTTAGCTATGATTTAGATCCCGAAAGGATAGCAAAGTACCCTTTGGAAGAGAGAGATGCGAGTAAGCTACTGGTGTATAAAAGTGGAACAGTTACTACTTCAACCTATAAGCAGGTAGCAGAATTTTTGCCGGAGGAAACGTTACTTATTTTCAATAATACCAAGGTTGTTGAAGCTAGATTACTTTTTCAAAAGCCGACCGGAGGTGTAATTGAAATTTTTTGCCTCGAGCCCGGGGATCAATACAAGGATATTACTTCAGCAATGCTGCAAAAAGGAAAAGCGAGTTGGAAGTGTTTGGTTGGCGGTGCGAGCAAATGGAAGCACGGGATGAAGTTGCAGAAACAGGTAAATGAAAATGGGGTCAACTTTATTTTGGAAGCTTCCATTGCCGGACGGCTGCCTGATTGTTTTATCATTGACCTAAGCTGGAAGCCAGAGGAAGTTTCATTTGCTGAAATTTTACACATAGCCGGATTTATTCCATTGCCACCATACTTGCATCGTTCGGCCGAGGAAGATGACAAGAACCGATACCAAACCATTTACGCAAAACAGGACGGATCGGTAGCAGCACCTACAGCAGGTCTGCATTTTACAGATGAAGTGTTTGAAAGACTAGCGGCTAAAAATATTCGACACGATTTTGTTACGCTACATGTTGGAGCAGGTACCTTCAAACCAGTCAAGGCCGAAACAATGGATGAGCATGAAATGCATGCAGAGTTTATAGAGGTAGCCGCGGAGGCAGTTGAAAGGCTAATAAATTATGTTGACAAAACTGTTGTAGCGGTAGGCACTACGTCTTTAAGAACAATTGAAAGCCTTTATTGGATGGGCGTGAAAGTGTTGCATGAGCCGGCAATTGAAGTTGACGATATAGTTATATCTCAATGGGATCCGTACGAGTTAGAACATTTTGGCATTGAAGTAAAAGATGCTCTAAAAGCTTTGTTCTACTGGATGATAAAAAAAGGTTTGAATAAAATAATTACAAAAACGCAAATACTGATTGCGCCGGGTTACCAACTGAAAATTGCAAAGGGAATAATTACGAACTTTCATCAACCACAATCCACCTTGCTGTTACTCGTGGCGGCTATTGTAGGAGAAGAATGGAAGAGGATTTATCAATACGCGATGGACAACGATTTTCGGTTCTTAAGTTATGGCGACGGCTGTCTGCTATGGAACGATAGCAAATAAATTTTTAGTACGAGATCTCACAATTAGAATGCGCATCTCAATTGCCTTGTTCCGGTTCTGTTGCCAGTTTTTTCCCTGCCTAACACTACGCCAACCTTTACTGACAACGACATGAAAGCGTCGTTATTGTTTGAATGACCTCGATAGATAGGTATAGAGCCGTCTTTAGTTCTGTTGAACAGCGCCCTTGCATTAGCTGCGTCGGCAGGAGGGAGGTATTTTGCAAATAAATTAGGATTGATATAAACTTTTGTACTTGCATCATCAAGGTAATCGGTAAATAGCCTTCGATGAACATATTCTACTCTTACATTTATTAAACCGGTTTCAAATCTTAGCCCGACTCCCATTGGTATATTGAATTGAGATAAACTATAAGGTTTGCGATCAGGAAACTCGGCGAATCCCTGGCCTTCGGTGTGTAAAGGTTGTAAGTCAATCATTTTGCCTTTTAACTCTGCCTGCGGCTTGAAGCGATACCATCCGACTCCGGTAAGAACATAAGGTGATAAATTTTGCGATAGCTGAAAGTTGAGTAATAAAAGTGGATGAAACTCCAGCAACAGACTCACCTCAGCAATTTTGCTTTTAAAGCTTAAGTTTCGAACATATTTAGAGTAGATGTTATTAGACTTGCCAGTTATACTGCTGTCATCAGCGCTTACTTCACCAAGTGTTCCCTCAATCCTCGCTCCCAGCAATCCCTGGTACAAAACACCGCCGTAGATACTTTTGCTGAATTTGTTATTCTTCTTATTAATTTCATTTAAGTAAGCTGTGTTATCTGTATTTGCACCGCCGATATCAGTGATGCAGTTCATTGCTCCTAGTCCAATTCCAACCTCGTACAAAAGATCGGTATTGTAGTATTTGTCACTGAAATAATAGAATTGGCTGAGGGAATTTTTGTAAATCAAGTTACATACAACCAATAAAAGGAAGATTTTCAAGGCTTTCATAAGAAGTTCAACTCTATAGTCCTTAAAAAGAACGTGATTTTGAAACTTTTATTAGCCTTTAGATTATTTCTTTATGAAAATGGTAGTATTTACAGGCTATTTTCAACCCGCATTCTTCGCATTTTGGAGTTCTTGCTACACAGATATAACGTCCATGTAATATTAGCCAGTGATGCGCGACGTAAATAAGTTCTTTGGGGATGTGCTTGATCAACTGCATCTCTGCAGCCAGGGGAGTTTTGGCATTGTTAGTAAGACCTATGCGTGCGGCCACACGAAACACGTGGGTGTCAACAGCCATGTTTGGTTGATTATCTACAACCGAGGTAATTACGTTTGCAGTTTTGCGGCCGACACCGGGAAGTTGCATTAGTTCTTCAACAGTAAGCGGAACTTCTCCTCCAAATTTCTCGACCAGCATGTTTGCCATTCCCATTAGATGCCTGGTCTTGTTGCCAGGATATGAGATGCTTTTGATGATGTCAAAAAGGTCCTCATATTCGGCTTTAGCTAATTGGAAAACGGTCGGGTATTTTGCAAATAGTGCAGGGGTTGTCATGTTGACCCGTTTGTCTGTGCATTGCGCGGACAAAACAACTGCTACTAATAATTGATAGGGATTGTCGTAGACTAGTTCTGTTTCTGCATTTGGGGCGTGTTCGCTGAAGTAGGAAATAACAAACCCGTATCTCTCTTTCTTAGTCATAGAATAAGAACAAAGATACGGGTTGAGATAATTGTCAGAAAGCGGTTAAGGTTGTTCTACTACTGATGTTCTTTTTGCATAATTAAGAATAGCGGTTATTGATTGTTCACGTGGACTTGTAATAACAGTATCTAATTGTTGCATTGAGTCTTTTAAAGCACCAAGTTTTTCTTTCAGGTTCCAGTCATTTTCTAATGCCTTCTCTAATGCCTGTGTTTTTTCTGGTGATGTCTCTTGATACACGTACTGTATCAGTTCCTCTGTTGAATAATTTGGCATGCTTAAAGAAGTATTTTCCGGTTTATGTTTTATTGCCTGATATTAAAAACGGCTTTAAAACTTAAATATTGTATTAAATCACTTTTTTTCTTGGGTA
The DNA here is from genome assembly GCF_007991655.1 of Segetibacter aerophilus. GTDB lineage: Bacteria > Bacteroidota > Bacteroidia > Chitinophagales > Chitinophagaceae > Segetibacter > Segetibacter aerophilus. The sequence goes on along the minus strand of NZ_BJYT01000010.1, from coordinate 43,249 downwards.
CTGTCATCAATGATAAAGATTTCTTCACTTGGTTTTTTCAGGTAGAATTTCTCCCGTGCAAATTTTTCTAATACTGCCGGATTATTGTTTAAATCCATCAAATCTTTCTTTGTAGTGGCAATCTCCTGTTCATAAAAGGTTTTGCTTGTTTCCAATTTCTGCAATTCGTGTTTCCTGTCCCATTGCGTCCACAAATCATTCCGGTCAAAAAACAGGATCCAAACGACAAATACAATTACGGAAGAAATGTATTTATTTCTTAAAACCCTTACAACACTTCCAAATTTTTTATAAAACATAATAAAAAAATCGTTAGCTGTAAAGTTATACGAACAGCTAACGATTAGGTAATAAAAATGAGAAATTATTTTATAAACTTGAAGCGCCCTTTCGGGTAAATAGCGCTCTCGCCTAACATTTCTTCAATTCTAATAAGTTGGTTATATTTTGCCATTCTGTCCGTACGGCTTGCGCTACCAGTTTTAATTTGACCACAGTTTAGCGCAACAGCAAGGTCAGCAATAGTCGTATCCTCAGTCTCACCACTACGATGGCTCATGATCGTAGTATAGCTATTCATTTGAGCCAGTTGTACCGCATTGATCGTTTCGGTCAATGTACCGATCTGGTTCACTTTAATCAAGATGCTATTGGCAATACCTTCGTTGATACCTCTTTGTAAAATCTTAGTATTAGTTACAAAAAGGTCATCACCTACCAGCTGCACTTTTTTACCCAAAGCGTCTGTAAGTTTTTTCCAGCCTTCCCAGTCTTCTTCAGCCATACCATCTTCGATACTGATAATAGGATATTTATTAGCCCACTCTACCCAATAGCCCACCATTTCATCTATACCGTATCTTTTGCCATCACTTTTGTGAAACTCATACACACCGTCTTTAAACATTTCAGAAGTAGCGGCATCAAGCGCAATTCCTATTTGCTCGCCCGGTTTGTAACCCGCAGCCTCAATTGCCATTAACACAGTTTCGATAGCTTCTTCGTTGCTTTGAATGTTGGGTGCAAAACCACCTTCGTCGCCCACATTTGTGCTATAGCCTTTCTTTTTTAAAACTGTTTTTAGTTGATGAAAGATTTCCACTCCCCACCGAAGACCTTCACTAAAAGTGTCAGCTCCAACTGGAACGATCATAAATTCCTGGTAATCTATCTTGTTATCAGCATGTGCTCCGCCATTCAAAATATTCATAAGAGGAATAGGTAACACACTGCTGTTTACACCGCCTATGTATTTAAATAAAGGGAGGTTGCTTTCCTGGGCAGCAGCTTTTGCTATAGCCATACTTACTGCAAGCATAGCATTTGCTCCCAGGTTACCTTTATTTTCGGTTCCGTCTAATTCTATCAATTTTCTATCGATACCTGCCTGGTCATTTACAGCCCAACCTAATAGAGGATCTGCAATTACATCGTTTACGTTTTTAACTGCTTGCAGAACACCTTTGCCGGCGTAAGTACTTTTGTCATTATCCCGAAGCTCTACCGCCTCATGAATACCTGTTGATGCACCGCTTGGTACTGCTGCACGTCCTATAATGCCGTTGTCAGTAGTTACATCTACTTCAACTGTTGGATTACCACGGCTATCTAGAATTTGCCTGGCATGAATGTCTGAAATGTAGCTCATATCTCGTTGGTTGTGTTATTATTTAAATAGATTTTGGCAGTGATCTTTATATCATTATTGGGCATAGTTGCGTCGCACTCTTGTACTGGTTATACGTTACTTAACCAGGTAAGCGACCTGAAAATTTCTTCAAGGCTTCCGCCTTCGGTTTGCAAAGAAACGATATTAAGATTATGTTGCAAACTCAGTTCGAGTAATTGCTTTTTTACCTCATTTGTGTCAGTTCCCAGTATTTGCCATGTAAACGTATCAACCTTTGTAACAGTCTTTACTGCATCCAATCTTTTAAGCCATTCTGCTTCCAACGGCTCTTTAAAGGATACTCTTACCTGGTCATTGTTTCCTTTTTGCTGCAAGTTTGCAAGCCTGTCATCTGCAACCAGCACTCCTCTATTGATGATAATTACGCGATCGCATATTGCTTCCACCTCCTGTAAAATATGGGAGGAGAAGAGCACTGTTTTATTTTTTCCCTGCTCTTTTATGACGTTCCTTATCTCTATAATTTGGTTGGGATCAAGTCCACTTGTAGGCTCATCAAGGATCAGCACTTCCGGGTCATGAATAAGTGCAGCTGCCAGCCCGGTTCTCTGCTTATATCCTTTTGACAACTGGCTTATCTTTTTTCGTTGTTCTACGCCTAAACCTGTCAGTTCGATTACGTCTTTAACCCGCTGTTTTTTATTTTTAATCTCATGAATCCCTGCAGTGAACTCGAGGTACTCTTTAATATACATGTCAAAGTATAAAGGATTTGCTTCAGGGAGGTAGCCGATTTTCTTTTTGGCAGCAATAGGATCGGCAGATACGTTTATGTTACTAACAGTAGCGAGCCCACTGTCTGGAGAAAGATAACCTGTAATCATCTTCATAGTGGTAGATTTACCAGCACCATTAGGTCCGAGAAAACCGACTATTTCACCCTTCTGAACTGAAAATGTTATTTTGTCAACAGCCTTTTGTTCGCCATACATTTTCGTTAGTTCACTTACTACAATTGACATTCAGATTACTTTACTTTCTGCTAAAATTATTGAAGACTTCCTCTCATGGATTATCGTTAACGTCCCAAAATTTTGGGAATTAATGTAGCTGCCAAAATGATTCCCAGCATCGCATACAACATTAAGGTTACGATGTTGTGAAAACGCATCATTGTTCTCCGCGGTCCAAAATCTTCCATTTCCTGTTCTTCCTCGCCATACCATTTAAATAATGCATACAATATCCCGTTTACTCCTTCAAGCGTTCCATGGAAGGAATATGAAAGAATTATTTTTACGAAAGCGATGGCAGCAAATGCCAACCACAAAAGTGTATAATATCGGGCTATCAGTTCTAGCAGCATCTTCTATTGGAGCAATGCTCCCAGCGAGTTTTAGAATGGATAATGTTTTTGCGGCAAATTTACTGTTTATAATTCTATTCGAGTTTAAGCTCATTTTTATAACAGTTTCAACCTTTCTAACATAATTATAGAAAGAAGGCAAAATAGATAGATGCGGGTAGGATTAACAGCTATACCAGCAAAAACATGTATTCGGACTAGAATGTGTATACAACTACTGATCGTATTCACCCTGCAGCGCATATTTTCCAAAGATTAGCAGGCCGCCGACAATGATGGGGGTTAAAATGAAGGCATAAATTATCGCAGGAATTAGGTCTTCACTCTTATCGCTGTAGAATTTAGGGATGGCCTGGTTTATAATCAAATAATATCCTCCTGCAAGGCCTATTACGATCCATAGTATTCCCAGTATTCTTCTAAGCTTATTCATAGTTTATCATTTATAGAAATTAATCTTCCCGTTTCCCCTTGCCGTGAATGTATAAAGCTCCTATAACAAAGCAAATAGCGGCAATTATAATAGGATACCACAGTCCTTCAAGAAAGGGTTTATCGTAAGGTAATTTTGTACCGGCTTTTGCAGCTGCGTCATTTGCTTGTGTTGCCCTAAGCGCAAGGAAGGTAGCAATTGCTGGTAGTAGACCTCCGAAGATTCCATTTCCAATATGATAAGGAAGAGACATAGAGGTATACCTGATTTTTACCGGAAACATCTCAACAAGGAATGCAGCGATTGGTCCATACACCATTGTTACAAATATTACCTGGATAAATACAAGCAACACCAGTAACCAGAAGCTGTTACTATTTACCTCAACAGCCTTTGTTGTCTTTACATCTGTTGGAGGAACTACTTTTGATACATCTGTAAAAGTTGTTTCTTTTTTGGTCTCTTTCAGCTTGGTACCGTCAGTAAACACCTTAGTGGTAACGGTGGTTTTTAAGCTCTGCCCGCTTTTAGTTGCGTCCGGTACTTCAGTTGATTCTATTTTCTGAAGGGAAACATTTTCCTGTTTGTCTTTCAGATTTGCAGCGTCGTACATGGCAGAATAAATAGGGCGATAGCTAAAGATGGCTATCAACATTCCTAATAGCATAATCCATTTTCTGCCAATCTTATCGCTTAAAGCTCCAAACATCAGGAAGAATGGGGTACCCAAGCCAAGGCCCCACATCATGATTTTACTCGCCTGCGAAATATCGATGCTTAGAGTATTTTGAATAAAACTAAGTGCATAAAACTGGCCAGTGTACCATACAACTCCCTGGCCCATCGTTGCACCAAATAAAGCAAGCAGAACGAATTTAAAATTGAACTTGTTTCCAAAGCTCTCCTTTAGAGGATTGGTGGAGGTTTTGCCTTCTGCTTTAGCTTTTGCAAAAACGGGAGACTCCTGCATTTTCATCCGTATCAGCACTGAAATAGCCACCATTATTATAGATATCCAAAAAGGAATCCTCCAGCCCCAATTATTAAAAGCTGTATCGTCCATCGAGCTTTTTGTTAGGATAATTACAAAAAGGGAAATAAATAAACCAAGGGTTGCAGTTGTCTGGATCCATGAAGTATAAAAACCTCTTTGATTGACGGGAGAATGTTCTGCTACATAAGTTGCTGCGCCACCATATTCGCCTCCTAAGGCCAGGCCTTGTAACAGGCGAAGTAATAAAACAAGCACAGGAGCCAGGAAACCGATGGTTTCATAAGCTGGTACACAACCTATTAAAAAGGTTGAAAGGCCCATGATGACAAGGGTGACGAGGAAAGTGTATTTTCTGCCGATGAGATCGCCAAGTCTACCAAAAAAAAGCGCACCAAAAGGGCGCACTACAAAGCCAGCCGCAAAGGTTGCAAGCGTACTTAATAGGGCAGCCGTTGGATTGGTTGAAGGAAAAAACTTCGTTGAAATAATAGTAGCAAGGCTTCCAAAAATATAGAAGTCGTACCACTCGATCAGGGTGCCTAAAGATGATGCGGCAATGATGGAAACCAACCCCTTTTTTTCGTTGTTGTTAGTCATGGTTTTTATGGCAAAGCATAAATATAGGAGTTTGTTGAAACTCTGAAAATTTAATAGAAGTAAATGGAGGAGATGCGGCAGGTGGAAGGTGATTGTAGCAGCGTGTGGTTACCTGTGACGAGTTACCTGTTGCCAGTTCAGTTTCGCTGTTGTTGTTGACTTCTTCGCTAATTATTATTTGAAGGATACGTACGTTACTTCTGTTTACTGTTGAGATTACTGTTGGCAGCGTCCAATAACGTTCATCTCTTTAAGGGAGCGTCGCAACGATGATGCTATGAAAAGCAAATGCACATAACCAAAACAAGATTACTACCACTCGCCTGTACATTATGTTTGCTGATAAAATTCTCTTTTCATAGGTTTGCTAAAGTCGCCTCACTTACAATTAAATTGTTATGTCATATCCTCACCAGATTACAAGTCTCGATGATTACAAAAGCACTTATAAAAAAAGTATTGAAGATCCGGAAGGTTTTTGGGCTTCTGTAGCTGACAATTTTACCTGGAGAAAAAAATGGGATAGTGTGCTGAACTGGAATTTTACCGAGCCAAAGGTTGAATGGTTTAAAGGGGCAAAATTAAATATCAGCGAAAACTGTCTTGACCGCCACCTGGAAACTAGGGGCGATCAACCTGCATTGTTATGGGAGGCGAATGACCCCGAAGAGCATCACCGGGCTTTGACCTACAAGAAATTGTATGAGAAAGTATGCCAGTTCGCACACGTGCTAAAAAACAATGGCGTGCAAAAAGGCGACCGTGTATGCATTTACATGGGAATGATTCCCGAACTACCCATTGCTGTGCTGGCCTGTGCAAGAATTGGAGCAATACATAGTGTAATCTTTGGAGGCTTTAGTGCTCAAAGTATTGCTGATCGCCTGATAGATGCACAGGCAGAATATATCATTACTTGCGACGGAGCCTTTCGAGGAGCAAAAGATATTCCGCTTAAAAGTGTGATTGATGATGCACTGATTGGGATTCGTTTTGTAAAAAAAGTGATCGTTTATACCCGCACACATACTCCCGTTAGTATGATCAAAGGCCGCGACGTTTGGTGGGATGATGAGATTAAAAAAGTAGAAACTTTGGGGCTGCATGATTTCGAGCCCGAGGAGATGGATGCCGAGGACCCCTTGTTTATTTTGTACACTTCGGGAAGCACCGGTAAACCTAAAGGAGTTGTTCATACTTGTGGTGGGTATATGGTGTACACCAATTATTCGTTCGTCAACGTTTTCCAATACCAACCCGGTGACATTCATTTCTGCACTGCAGACATTGGTTGGATAACTGGTCATAGCTACATTGTCTATGGTCCACTTAGCGCCGGAGCAAGTTCATTGATGTTTGAAGGGGTGCCGACCTTTCCTGATGCAAGCAGGTTTTGGAAGATCGTAGATAAGTTCAAGGTAAATATTTTGTACACTGCTCCAACCGCTTTACGAAGCTTAATGAGCTACGGAGATGCGCCGTTGCAAGACTCTGATTTAAGTAGCCTAAAAGTTTTAGGAACGGTAGGTGAACCGATAAATGAAGAAGCGTGGCATTGGTACGACCAGAAGGTTGGAAAAGGAAAATGTCCCATTGTGGATACCTGGTGGCAAACAGAAAATGGCGGAATATTGATATCAAACATTGCAGGAATAACACCTGCAAGAGCAGGCTGGGCAACTCTTCCGCTACCTGGAATACAACCGGTACTGGTTGATGAAAAAGGAATCGAGATTCCATATAAAGAAGGCGAAACAGCATCTGGAAACCTTTGCATAAAATTTCCGTGGCCGGGGATTCTTAGAACGACCTATGGCGACCATGAACGCTGCAGGCAAGCCTACTTTTCTGCCTATCCCGGTTTGTATTTTACCGGCGATGGAGCTTTGCGTGATAGTGAAGGATTTTATAGAATAACCGGCAGGGTAGATGATGTATTGAATGTTAGCGGGCACAGAATAGGAACGGCGGAAGTTGAGAATGCAATCAATATGCATGCAGGTGTAATAGAGAGCGCTGTGGTTGGATACCCGCATGATATAAAAGGACAAGGCATATATGCATTTGTGATTTACAACGGACGAGAGGATAGTGATGAACGTAACCGTAAAGACATCCTTGCTACCGTTACCCGCATCATTGGCGCAATTGCTAAGCCCGACAAAATTCAGTTTGTAACAGGTCTTCCTAAAACGCGTAGCGGAAAAATAATGCGCCGTATTCTCAGGAAGATTGCTGAAGGCGAAATGAAAAATTTAGGAGATACCTCAACGCTCTTAGACCCTGGGGTGGTTGAAGAAATCAAGAGTGGAAAATTGTAAGAACAATTTAAACACTTCACCGTCTCACACTGGCTTGTTTATTTTAGAGGTTTAAAAGTATTTGGAAGGCTTTACTTAAAACGGTACAAAGCATTTTGTCTAGAATGGAAAGACCCGAAAATTCGCCTCAAAATAAAATCAAAGCTTTTTTTAAGAAAGCGGGCTGGAAAGAATTCCTCGCCATCATCTTCATAATAATTGCCTGTTATTTTTTTTGGAAGCAACGGGGAGAACTAAGGTCTTTAGGCACTTCTCTGCTGCATACTAATCCAGTTTGGCTTTGGCTCGGCATTGCCGGAACAGTTGTCTATATTCTCTTGCAGGCAGGTCTGTATGTCTATAGTTTCCTGGCAATAGGCGGCCGTATTTCATGGCTTCATGCAACCGAGTTATATCTTAAACGAAATGTCATTGCAGTGTTTCTTCCTGCCGGCGGTATTACGGCTTTGGCTTATTTGCCATCCAGTATTCGCGATAGTCAGGCCGACGTACAACAGGTGCACCATGCGTCTGTCATTTATGGCTTTATCGGAATCTTTTCTGTTTTTATTGTAGCGGTACCCGTTTTGTTTTACCTGTGGATACAAGATGCAACTGTACCCGGCACAGGAGCTGCTTTTATAACGGTTCTGGCAATTCTGATAGCGATGGTATTGTTGGTAAGATCCATTCAAACAAAAGGTCCCTTTTACAGGTGGGTTATAAAAGGAAGACCGAAAATAGAAAAGTTTCTTACTGACACTTTCTCCTTTGAGCTATCCATGATGCAATTTTGGAAAGCAACATTAGTGTCTGTTTTTATAGAAGTTATCGGCATCATTCATCTCTATATTGCTATGCTTGGTTCTGGGGTTCATGCCTCGCTTGAAGCATCTGTTATCGGCTATATCGTGGCTGCTATTTTCCTTATCATTTCTCCTTTTCTTCGAGGCATGGGCGCAATCGAATTGTCGCTTACTTTCATACTTCAGAAGTACAAATACCCGACCGTTATTGCCGTACAGTCTATGCTGCTCTTCAGGTTTTATGAGTTTTGGTTGCCGCTTTTGATAGGTCTTTTAATCTACGCATCAAAAGGCCGTCACCTCTTTACAAGGTCTGGTAACAGTGTTGCTTTAAAGGAAAAATAGCCACATTTCGTGATTCCGATAAAGTCATTTTATAACACTATTGTGGGTTGAGTGGAATGAAAATTTTGTGTCCCGGCTGTAAGTTAAGAAGTTACCTTTCGTTGCGTCGCACTCTTGTACTTTGGATCATTATTCCACTGTTTTTAGCCAGCGCTGAAATTTACCTGATAAGTATCACCGTTCCTTTTTTGAACACTGTCTTTCCAAGGTAGTCTGTACCTTCAGCCAGAAATACATACGTTCCGGGTGCCTGCTCTTTACCTCCTAAAGTTCCGTCCCATCCCAGATCAATAACAGATGAACTGTACACCAGTTGCCCCCATCGATTGAAGACTTTGAAAGAGCTAAGGCCTTTCATTCCCACTGCAATAGGTTTAAAATAATCATTCTTACCGTCGTGATTGGGAGTAAATGCAGTTGGCACAAATATGTCTGGTCCTGTTTTAAATACTTTTACTTTCACTTCATCTTCCTGAACACATCCTTCCGGTACGCCCACCCTCACTCTGTATAATATAGAATCGTAAGACGCGCCTAACGTAACAGTAGGATTTGCTATAGAGGGATTGTTCATCCCTGTAGAAGGGCTCCATAAATACGTGCTTCCGCCCGTAGCATTTAATTGAAGGGGTTGGTTTGCAACAATACTCGTATCGTTGCCGGCAAACGCATTTATTTTAGGAATTACTTTAACCATTACGGTGTCATAAACAGGCTTCGCACAACCAAGCGTATCTGAGACAGCCAGGATGTATGCAGTAGTTTGTGAAGGTTTTGCAATCGGCGTAAGAGTGGTTTCGTTAGCAAGCGAATTTGCAGGCGACCATCTAAAAGATGACCCGGTAATAGTGGCTGCTAAAGGGACCTGGTCACCAAAACAGATAGCAGCGTCAACTCCCGCTTTTGCTACAGGGTAAGGAGCAACAACAACCTTGATCGAATCTCTGGCCTGGCATTTTCCAAGATTAGCAGTCACGACATAAGTCGTAGTAGTCGTCGGTTTCGCTACCACATTTTTACTATTTGAGCTACCCGATAATTGTGAAGTCGGCGTCCATTGATATTGCAATGCCTGGCTCAATGGCCTCAACAAGAAACTATCAGCAATGCAAATACTGGTATCTGCACCGGCATTTACATTGATAAAAGAAAGGACATTTACACGAACTGTGTCGCTGGCTACACACCCATTTTCTGTTACAGTAACCGCATAGGTTGTAGTGGCTTTAGGATAGACGAGCGGGTTGGCGCTATTAGGGTTAATGATATTATTTGCCGGTTTCCAAACAAAGCTTCCTGTTCCTTCTGCTTTCAATTGTAACGTATCAATACTACAAATCAACGTGTCTTTAAAGGGCAGAGAAAGAAATGGTTTGTCTGTTACTGCCACTGTTTTCGTAATGGTTTCCGTACAGCCTTTGGTGCTGGTTACCGTGAGAGAAACACTCCTCCTGCCCGTGTCAGAATATTGGTAAGTTGGGTTTTTTATGCGGGAAGTATCAGCTGCCGTAGAGACATCTCCAAAGTTCCACCTCCAGCTATTAATCGCGCCGTAGGTTACTGTGCTTTTATCGTTGAAGTTAAAGGGAGCCTGGAAACAACTGCCCGTAAAATCAAAATCAGGTTTAAAACCGGGATAAACACTAAGCGTTGTTATCCCTGTATCAACGCAACCCGCTGCAGCTCTCACTATCAGTTTCACTTTATAAGAACCTGTGTCGGGAAATGTAAATGTGGGTTGGGCTGATGAAGATGTATCAGCAATACTGCCCGTTACACCAAAATCCCAGAAATAACTCTGAATATTGGAGGAGGAACTGTTGTTGCTAAAAGTCACTTTAAAATCTTTACAGTAAGCGCCTGTAAATGGCACCGGTTCCGCGGCTGTATAATCGCAATCTCCCACCTGTAAAATAAAGTCTTTTCGGTGTTCATTAATTGCTACACCGTTTCTGGATTCGGTTACGCAAACATTTATTACATACCGTCCCGCTGCGGGAGCAACCCCGGTTATTTTGCCTGTCTGTGGATTAATTTTTACCGAAGCGCCCAAAGGACTCTGACCACTAAAGCCGGCCCCATAAGGCAGGGAATTCAACGAAAGACTTGAGGGAATGCCGGCCGGTGATGTTCCGGGATTTGGATTGGTAGAAGTTCCTCCAGAGTAGGCATCACAAAATGAATACGTAAGCTGATCCCCATCAGAATCGGTTGCACCAAAATCAAGAATGAAATTCTTATTCTGGCAAACCAGCGCCGTGTCTTTAATTAAGAATTGAGGGCTGCTATTATTTCCCGAAGGTAAAATACCCTGGCCGGGAATTTTAGTTACGAACGTTCCCCCAATTCCGGTAGTTGTTTCAAGATTTCCAATGTTTTCTATTCTGCAACATCTAACCCATGAGAGTGTGAAACCGTCAGCAGTAGAAGGCAGATCGATAGTTCCGGTAAAGACTCCTATTTGAAAACAAACCTCCGGTGCATTTACCAGGCAGGGAATCGCATTCGTATTAAGTTGAATACTTGGAGTAGGGGACTGAAGGGCTAGTTCAATTTTAGAATATAATGTAAGCCCACTCGTGCGGTAAATTCCAATCACGACTCTTTCTGTTTGAAGGGTTTGGCCTATGGAATGACAGTCCCTGAAAAGTCTCATGGTAACCCGGTACTTGTTTGTATTAGTAGAGTTACCCTGGCCGATATATTCATAAAACAATTCGCCGCCTGCAATATGGCTGGCAAAAGTTTGTAAAAAGGAGAAGATTGTAATTAAAAGGATCGAAAGTTTCTTCATGTCAGCTTTATACTAGTCATAACAGAACAGCAGGTTATTAGAAAATGCTGCACGCTTAGACAAGTGAAAGTACGAAAGGTTGGTCTATTTATCCTATCCCGGCTAGTCATAAGAGTGTGTTAATAGATAGAGCGAAAAAACTCACAAACAGTTGGTTGCGTTTGAATTTTAAGCTTAACGGCAAGCACAACTCGCGACAGTTATCCTAAAAAACTTTTTGGAAGGCTAGCGTAGTTTGAATAATTACGAGCAGTCTTTTATAAATTGATAAAGGTGCTTGTTCAATTCAGACGGCTTCTCCCACATGCTCATATGACCAACATCTTTTATAATATGGATATAGGAGACTTTAGGAAGGTGCACCTGTTTTAAGAGATCTTCCAAAGGAGCGGCAGAATCTTCTGTCCCAATCGCAAACAAAACCGGAACATCACTTTTTTCAAGTATGCTTGTCCTGTCGGGTCGCTTGATCATGGCCGTGTAATATTGTATCAGCGCTTCTTTTGTAAACTTTTTTCCCTGCTCTATTAAATCGGCAACCCTTTCAGGATGTTCTTTTTTATAGGTCTCGGAAAAGAGGTTTGGCGTGCTGTTTTTTAAAAAAGGATAAACGCCATATTCTTCTATTAGCTTAATCGCTTTTCTCCTGGTATTTTTTTTCTCTTCATTGTCTTCGAAAGCTGTAGAATGGACCACGCCAAAACCCGCCAATTTCCCTGGAAACTTTTCTGCAAATGCAAGCGTAATGTAGCCGCCCATACTATGGCCAAAAAGGAGGCATTTTTCTATATTCTCGAAATTGAGTAACGCATGTACAATATCGGCGTAGTCTTCAATAGAGGCATCTTCTTTCGTTAGCAATGGAGATCGCCCGCTTCCGGGAAGATCGGGTATGATTAATAGGCAATGTTGTTCGAGAAATGAAACTTGTTCGTTCCAGATCGTATTGTCTTCTGCAAAGCCATGCAGCAATACAACCGGTTTTCCACTTCCGTACACCTCGTAATAACCTGCTGATCCGTTGTGTTCAAATCGTTTTTCCATGGTTTACTTTTGATAAAATTAAATGATAAGCACGCTGCATTCCATTTGCGGTTTTAAAATTGAAACTACTGATGCAAGACGTTATGCAGCTGAAGTGCTTGCGACGCAACGATGTTTCTAGTAGAAATAATGCTGGTACCTGAGTGCTTACGACTGCAAAATGTCGATAAAATTTTCTCGTAAAAGGTCCTCTCGTTATCCAATTTCAAAAATTCACTTTTACTTTCATTCTTTGTAATATCTTGAAGTCTTTAACTATTGGCAGCCATAATTGAAACTACATGAAAGAAGTAAATCTCAGAAGCCGTGCGTGGTTTGGCCGTAAGGGCAAAGACGGTTTTGTATACCGGGCATGGATGAAAAACCAGGGAATTCCGGACTATGAATTTGATGGTAAGCCGGTCATCGGCATATGTAATACTTGGTCTGAATTGACACCTTGCAACGCCCATTTTCGTGAACTGGCAGAGTCTGTAAAAAGAGGTATTTACCAGGCTGGCGGATTTCCTGTTGAATTTCCGGTAATGTCGTTAGGTGAAACGTTGATGAAGCCAACCGCCATGCTTTACCGCAACCTTGCAAGTATGGATGTGGAAGAGTCTATAAGGGCTAATCCCTTAGACGGTGTTGTTTTACTTTGCGGCTGCGATAAGACTACCCCTTCTCTGGTCATGGGTGCATGTAGTGTTGATATTCCAACGATTGTTGTTTCGGGAGGCGCCATGTTAACAGGTAGACACAAAGGAACTTCCATTGGTACAAGCGATTTGTGGCGATACCAGGCAGCCATAAAAGAAGAAAAGATGAGCCAGGAAGAATTTGTAACGCTTGAAGGAAGTATGTGTAGAAGTCGGGGTCACTGCGCTGTGATGGGAACTGCATCGACTATGGCGTGTATGGTAGAAGCACTCGGACTTTCTTTGCCAAACAATGCAGCAATACCTGCGGCTGATGCAAGAAGAAAAGTGCTTGCGCAATTGTCAGGATTGCGAATAGTGGAAATGGTTAAAGACGATTTGAAACCTTCAGATATTTTAACTCGTAAGGCTTTTGAAAATGCAATTATTACTAATGCAGCCATTGGCGGATCTACCAACTTCGTGCTTCATCTTTTAGCCATTGCAGGGCGGGTTGGAATTGATTTAACGCTGCAGGATATTGATACATATTCTACTAAAATTCCACTTCTTGCCAACCTTCAGCCTTCTGGTAAATTTTTCATGGAAGACTTTTATTATGCCGGCGGATTGCAGGCAGTTTTAAAAGAGCTGGCAGAACATTTAAATACGGATTGCATTACCGTGAATTCAAAAACAATTAAAGAAAATTTTGAACGTAGCGAGTTTGTAAATAGGGAGATTATTGCTTCAGTTATTGAACCGTTTAACGCTATTTCGGGCATTGTTGTCCTAAACGGAAATCTTTGTGAAAACGGTGCAGTTATCAAACCTTCTGCCGCCTCTGCGGAGCTACTGCAGCATACAGGAAAGGCAGTAGTTTTTGAAGATATCGAAGACTATAAAGAAAGGATTGACAACGACGATTTAGACGTAGACGAGAGTTCTGTTATGGTTTTGAAGAATGTTGGTCCGAAAGGTTACCCAGGTATGCCCGAAGTAGGTAATATGGCACTTCCAAAAAAACTGCTGATGAAGGGTGTAACAGATATGGTAAGAATTTCGGATGGTCGCATGAGCGGTACTGGTTTCGGCACAGTTGTATTGCACGTATCTCCGGAAGCGGCTGTTGGTGGTAATTTTAGTGTTATCAAAAATGGTGACTTGATTACTTTAGACCTTCCTAATAGATCGCTGCATTTACATGTACCAGACGAAGAGCTAGAAGAGCGAAAACAAAACTGGAAAGCACCGGCATTAGCAAGCGAAAGAGGTTATGTGAATTTGTATACTTCAACAGTTCAGCAAGCGCATCTTGGTGCTGATTTTGAATTCTTGCGGGGCAAGTCAGGAAGTGAAATTACAAGGGACTCGCATTAGTCTTGTGAGGTGTGAGCAGTGAGTTGTGAGTAATTGCCCAATTTCTTACTTACAACTCCCAACTCCTAAATCCCAATTCACAACTCACCTATTCAATGACAATTTAGAAGACTATGTTTAACGAACAGGTTGCCATAATAACGGGTGCCGGCCAGGGCATCGGTTTTGAGATTGCAAAACAATTAACCTTCCAAGGTGTCAGGGTTGCGTTAAATGACGTTGACGAACGTCTTGCCGATGAGGCTGTAAAAACAATTAAAGAATCAGGCGGCAACTGCATAGCGGTACCGGGAGATGCGGCGGATGTGTCTTTCATAAAAGACATGGTACAGCAAACGATCAGTGAGTTTGGAAAAGTTACGATTGCAATTGCTAACGCAGGCATCACACTTTTCAATGAATTCCTCGAGTATGAGCCGGAGTCTTTATATAAAGTAATGCAGCTAAACCTGGGTGGAAGTTTCTTTCTCGCACAGGAGGTGGCCAAACAAATAAGAGCACAAAATTCAGGTGGAAGTATTTTATTTATGTCTTCGGTTACCGGTCACCAGGCACACAAAAACTTAGTTGCATACGGAATGACAAAAGCCGGTCTTGAAATGCTGGCAAAAGGGCTGGTGATCGAATTGTCAGAATACAACATATCGGTAAACGCCATCGCACCTGGGGCAACGGCTACAGAACGAACTTTAGGTGATGCATCTTACACCGAGACCTGGTCAAGGATAACTCCTATGGGAAGGCCTGCTACTGTAGAAGATATCGCTCATGCTGCTGTATTTTTAGTTTCACCCTTTTCAAGGCATATAACCGGCCAAACCTTAATTGTTGACGGCGGATGGACGTCGGTCAGCCCTTCTCCTTATTAATAATTACCGCTTGTAAAAACTGCTGTTTCTTTTAACAGTATTTTTTAGAAAATAATGTTAATCTAATTTTATTTGTATATTAGCTTATCTAACGAAACAAAATAAACTATGCCAAAACGCTACACTTTCTGTTCGAGCAAGTATTTTTAAAATTTCACACAACAATACTTTCATTTGAATTAAAGCTTCAATCCGTATTACTGTTTCCACAGAAATACGAAGGTCATTATTTATGAAGCGAGCATTTTAGCCCCTTTTATTCGTAACCATTCTTTTGCTTTTTAGCAGGTAAATAAGAAATCTTTGATAGTCTTTCTAAGTAACTGGAGTTATTAAACTTTATTATTTCGATACTAATACATTGAACAGCTTCTTTCAGTTGCAATAGGTTTTCACCTAATTATTTCCCCATAAAAAAAGCCGATAACGTTCGCAGCGCTATCGGCAGGTAATTAAATTTTTGTCTGTTAAACAATTTTAATCATTCTCATGAAACAAAAAATCATGCCCTTGCATGCGGGTAGTTTATTTGAGCCCATAGTAAGAATTAGCCAAAAAATGGGTTGGGTTTTTAAGCTGATTGTTATTCTGCAGCTTTTCAGTTTCCAACTACATGCACAAACCTTATCTCCAAGCCAGATTAGAGGAAGAATTTTAAGTCCCGATGGAACGCCTTTGCAAGGCGCATCTGTAATTATTGCAGGGACTAAGACGGGTAGCACTACTGACGAGGAGGGAAGGTTTTCTATTAGTGTACCAAATAACAGAAAGGTTACACTTGAAGTTTCCAGTGTTGGTTTTGCCACTAAAACTTTAAATCCTGGCAGTCAAACCGATATTACTATTACACTTGAAAAATCGATTGCAGGTTTAGATGATGTAGTAGTAATTGGATATGGAACCGCAAGGAAAAAGGACGTTACCGGATCGGTAGCTACTGTTTCATCTAAAAGGCTTATGGATAAACCTGTGGTAAATTTAGGCCAGGCGTTAGAAAATAAGGTGGCAGGCGTGCAGGTTATCTCAAACGGCGCTGGTGTTCCTGGAAGTCAGCCTATGGTTCGTATCAGGGGAACGAACTCTATTAACTCTAACAATGAGCCGCTATATGTGGTTGACGGTGTTGTAGGAGTCGGTAACCCTTTATCAACTTTAAATCCTAATGATATATTATCGCTTGATGTTTTGAAAGATGCATCCGCTACAGCTATTTATGGCGCCCGGGGTGCCAATGGTGTTATTATTATCACTACCAAACGCGGCAAGTCCGGGAAGCCTCAGCTTGATTACAATGGGTCTGCTTCATTGAATGTTATGCAAAGGCATCTTTATACTATGACGTCAGACCAGCTTATGTACACCTATATGCAAGCTATGGCGAATGGAAATAAATATGGAACTGTCAACCCAGGTAAAGATTTCCGTCCAACTGGATCGGGCACTTCTTTCTCCGAAATGCCTGCTTTGTTTAAACAAGTTCCAACAGGCAGTTACGTAATACCTTTAATTGGTAAGGATGGCAAGTCTTATGCACCGATATACAATACAAATTGGGAAAGTTTAATCTTTAGGCCTTCCGTTTCAACCGATCAGAGTCTTGCTATACGTGGCGGTAATGAAAATGCAAAATATTCTATGTCGCTTGGCTATACAGACCAGAACGGCTTAATGAAGCAATCATTCTTCAGGCGCTATACAGGCAGACTTACCAGTGATTTTAAAGTTTCGAAATGGCTCAATGTAAGTACTTCTCTAAGCTTTATTAAAAGCAAGCAGACAAATAGAGATGGAGACATTCCCCGTTCTACAGCAGAGGTATGGAGCATTTTGCCAGTCAAATACCCTACTGACGCTAATCAACTCATTGGTAATACTTATGTCGGTGGCCGTTGGGGGACCAACCAAGACTTTAACGTAGGTGAGCAATGGTTCAACGTTCTTTACAGAAGGCAGGAAAATATTGGATTTAATCATATTGGCCAGGTTACTGGTAGTTTTACCACTACGGCTAACATTACTAAAGACCTGACCTTTAAAAGTGATTTCTCGATAGATTACAACGCATATAAGCAAGACAGCTACAGTGGCCAATTATATGGAAGTACTGGTAGTGCAAGTGTTAATACACAAACAAATATGTACTGGCAGAACGAAAATTATTTTAATTATAATAAACGAATTGGTACTGACCATAATTTAAGCGCTGTTTTAGGTCTTTCCTGGTCTCAATTGCGTTACCAAAACAATGGTGCAAGTAACTCGATATTTCTGTCTGATTTCTACGGGTATTCTAATCTTGGCGCAGGGGCGGCAGTTAGACCTGGTGTTAGCAGTGCAGACGGATCAAGCGCTCTAAATTCTTATTTCGGCAGGATTAATTATAGTTATAAAGACAAATACTTATTCACTTTAACAGGCCGCGAAGATGGCTCGTCTAAGTTTGGAAGCAACAATAAATATGGCTTCTTTCCGTCAGCAGGGGTTGCCTGGAGAGTCTCTCAGGAAAATTTCATGAAAAACGTCACTGCTTTATCTAATCTTAAATTAAGGGGAAGCTGGGGCCGTACCGGTAACCAGGAAATAGGAAGCTATGTGACGCAGTCATATATTTCAACCGCCAATGTTGTATTGGGTGGTACTTCTTTTACGGGTCTTTACCCCAGTTCAGTAGCTAACAATGACCTAAAATGGGAAACAACTGAACAATATGATGCCGGTTTGGAATTTGGAATATTGCACGACCGAGTCAATTTAAGTTTTGACTATTATCATAAACTCACAAGTAACATGCTGCTCCAGGTGCCACTTCCGCTTTCAATGACATCGGGTAGTGTAACGCAGAACTATGGCAAGGTGCAGAATGCCGGATTTGAGTTTACCTTAAATACCCGAAATATTGAAACAAAAAATTTGTCATGGACTTCTACTATAACTGCTACTAATAATGTAAATAAAGTAGTTCAACTTGGCCCTACCGGCGCGCCCATTTATGCTCAGACAGGTGCAGGTAATGGAACCTCAGCATTGATTATTGGCCAGCCTATTGGTTCCTTTTTTGGCCTAACTCGTTTAGGAGTTTTTAGCACAGAGGAAACTTCTTTAGCAGCACGTTACGGCCTCAAGCCTGGTGACCTTAAATTCTTAGACAGAAATAATGATGGTAAGATAGATTTACTTACAGATGGTGATGTTATGGGAAATGCTTTTCCTCATTGGCTCATCGGCTTTAATAACAGCTTTACTTATAAGAATTTCGACGTAGGGGTAGATATCCAGATTGTGCAAGGTGTATCTAAGGCGTTTGTTCATGAATCTGCTGAAGACCGCCAGTTGGTTTCTGGTGGTTTAAACTCCAGCCTTGATGCATGGCGCCCTGATCATCAAAATACTATGGTTGCTCAATTTCGCCCGGGAAACGGGGGTGCTTACTACCAGTCTTACCCTGATACTCACATGATGTATGATGCTTCCTTTATTAGGGGTGCTAATGCAGTTATTGGCTATACAATACCTGATAAAAGCGTTCAAAAATGGGGGTTATCAAGGTTCAGAGTTTACCTCAGTACTCAGAACTTCTTCTTGAGAACTAAAGCTGCAGGATATGACCCAGAAGGTAGCTCATTGGATAAACAATTTGCACTCGTCCCTAATACTGATAAATACCAGTATCCTGTTCCTACAGTGTTTTCATTTGGAGTTAACACAAGTTTTTAAATGTTAAAATGATAAAATATGCAAATTAATTTCAAAAAATATAAAAGAGCCCTGACATATCCACTGTTGTTCTCGTCGATTGCATTTGTCCTTGGCAGTTGCCAAAAATTTTTGAAGGAGACTCCTACGGGGCAAATAACATCTGACTACAGTTTTTCATCGGCATCTGAAGGTGCGGCTTTAGTAACCGGAACATACAGATCGTTGGCCCTTTATACAGGCGGCGCAGGAGATTATGGTAATTTTTTACCTTGTACCGTTGAATATCCTACTGGCAAGGTTTACACAACCGATGCGCATCCGCAATTTTTTAAATTCCAAACCAACCAGGTTTCAGGGGGTACACTTTCAGATTATGATAATTTCTGGAATAATGAGTACCAAGGTGTTAGAGATTGTAACCTAGCGCTTTCAAAAATAGGTGGTATTACAGATTGGACTGCATCCCAACAATCTGCCGCTTATGGAGAGGTTAGAACTCTTCGTGCCTTTTACTATTTTATGTTGGTACGTTATTATGGGGACCTTGTAATGGATACGTCGGTTCTTGCAAGTGTTGCCGAGGCCCAGCAGCCGCGTGTTTCACTCAAAAATATTTATGATCAGGTAATTATTCCTGATTTGGAATACGCTGTTAATACAAGTTCTTTAGTTGATGCGCCATCTGGCAATGGTAGAATAACGAAGCTTATATCAAGAGCTATTCTGGCAGATGTTTACCTTACATGTGCAGGTTACCCTTACCAGGAAGTGGCAACAGCTCCTGCCAAAAACTGGTGTGTCGATGGCCTATTCGCTCAAACTGGCTACCCTGTAAATACGCCAAGTGCTAAAGATTTTATGCTAAAAGCACAGACACAGTTAAATGCTTTGTATGGTAAATACACTTTAGGAACTTATAGTGATCTTCACACACCTTCTAAAATAAACAATACCGGAGAGGCAATATTTCAAGCCCAATATTTAGGAGGGGTTAATGATATGTCTGGATTCGTACAATGTACACTTCCCACTCAAAGCCATATCTATCAGGCCGGAGATGAATATGGTACTGATATACCAACTCTAGGATATATTGCTTCCTATAATCCTGCTGATAAACGACTTCAAGACCGCCAGATGTTTTTTTATTCCGATACCTATGCCAAAAAGTTCGATCCCAATCAAGGGCCTGCCGATAAGTTTCCCCAGCCTTATGTCTACAAATATTATGATTCTTTGGCAATTAAAAACGGGGGTGGAACTAATTTAAACTATACTTTTTACAGGTACGCAGACATACTGCTTATGCTTACAGAAGTAAACTGGGCATTAAGGCAATTGGGAACTGCTGTTTCCGATAATGATATTACCAAAGGGATTAATGCAGTTAGGCAGAGGGCACTTCTACCAGATTTTCTAGCCTCTGATATAAACCTAAAATCCATTATGAGCGAACGTGCTTATGAATTGATATTGGAAAATAAAATGCTATGGGACCAGCGCCGTACCCGCATGTGCCTTGTAGATGGAGTAGGTTCATTCGCTGCAATTCAAAGCTTTTTTGGCCACCAGCCTACAGGTTTCAGTTTCGCGTTTTCCGCTATGAATTTGTTGTGTCCTATTTCACAGAATGAAATTGCTGTTAATGCAAAATGCTTACAGAATTTCAACTTTCTGCCTAAACAAGCTGGGCAGTAAAAAAGGGTGAATGCAATTGTTAACTAATTTATATATGCAAAATGAAAAATAAGAGCTCACTAATATTAATATGTTCACTGGCCTTAATGGCTAGCTGTTCTAAACAACCGTATTGGGATGTTCCGAATGTAGTAAATGGTGTGACGACCATTACTGGTATCTCGACTGCTACCTCGCCTGGGATTTCTACGCTGGATAACAGCTTTACGGTAAATGTAACCTTGCCTAATGCTAAGCCAGGCGATGTTATGATAGTTGAATTGCTTAAGCAACAAACCCCATCCGGATCTACCTCCTCACAGTTGCTTCCTTTAGCTGGCACTCAGCAAAACATTACTGTCGCAAGTAATTTAACTGCATCTGTTACTTACACAAAAGCCCAGGCTCAAATGGTTAACGCGGGCGATAACGTGTTTGTTAGCTGGGCTGGAAAAACGGAGTCGGCCTCTCTTGTAGTTACTTTGAGCCCGGCTACATCGATTAACGGACCGTCATACAACGGTAGTTCTGTTAAGGTAATTCGTGGTGCGGGTACAGCTAACTTGGATATTATCGTCGCGCCTAAGTCAGGAGCTTTCACTGGTAATGTTGTTGTACAAAGAAAGAATGGTATGAATGCTCCATGGATAAACGTGGGTTCGTTTGCCGCGGTATCACAAGTCCCGATTTCGGGTGATGATTTTGCAATAGGTAAAGATACTATGTACTACAATTTCGTAGCTACATCTGGTTCTAATACGGATAATGTTACTGTTGTGGTTGTAGATAATGATCCTTATTTTTTTCTTAAAAAATCAGGAACTATGGCTATAGGATCTACGGATGGTTTGAACGTTTTGGTAAATGGGGCCTTATCTGCCACTAACGCTAATGCGATCCTTGCAGTTGATCCTGGTACTTTGATGTTGCATGGTGGAGCTAACTGGGCTGTTGGTGGAAAAAGTATTTCTTTTGTTCCTTCAACCCTGGCCAATTATGCCACTAATAGCCCCACTAGTGCTATCGCCGCATATATGGCAGGAATTCCAACTGCAACAGCTAATCCATCTTCCGGAGAAGGTGTCTACGTTTTCAAAATTGTCAACGGTCCTAACCCAACAAACGTTTTTTATGGTATTTTAAAAATAATAAGTATTGTCCCTAATGTTTCTGTGAGTTATGAGTATAGAATTGGTAATACGTATGCACAACTGTCTTCTATTAAATAGTGGCCCAGTCTTGATCGATGCTCAGTCAACTTTTATAGCATTCAATCTATTTTAGAATGGAAACAATACAAGTATAGAAACAAGAAAACCAGAATACCTGGTAATAATGCAGCGGTTCAAGCGATAATGTTAAATGAACGCTATAAGAAAGGTAAATTGATGATAGATATAGATCCATTAATATTATACAATTAATAAGCAACATGATAAGAGTCAGTGTAATTTTTGCAACCGTGTTAGTATTATTTGGCTGCTCCGGTGCTAAGAAAGCAGGCGGTGGAAAAGGTTGGATTAGTCTTTTCGATGGCAAGTCTTTCGATGGTTGGAAGTTTAGCGAAAAGCCGGGAACTTTTAAAATTGAGAATGGAAGTATCATGGTGGCCGGTCCGCGCTCTCACCTGTATTATGACGGGCCAGTAATGAATCACGACTTTAAAAATTTCGAAGTGAAAGCCCAGGTAATGACAAAGGCGGGATCTAATTCCGGCTTTTATTTTCATACTCAATTCCAGGAAAGGGGATTTCCCGACAAAGGTTTTGAAGTACAGGTTAACAACTCTCATACAGATTGGAAAAGAACCGCGAGCTTATATGATATAGTAGATGTTCGGGAAGTTTATGTAAAAGACGACGAATGGTTTACACTGTACATAAAAGTTGACGGTAAAAATGTAACAACGAAAATTAACGATAAGACAGTTGTTGAATGGACAGAACCTGCCGGTGCAACAGCGCCTAAAGGTCATCCCGGCAGGGTAATTTCGAGTGGTACGTTTGCTCTTCAAGGGCACGACCCAAAGAGCGTTGCTTATTTTAAAGACATCATGGTCAGGCCATTACCATAAACACAATTTGTATCTTAAAAAGCATGAAACCTATCGTTCAAATTTCTCTAGACCTTACCAACATTAATGAAGCACTTGAAACTGCTGCAATGGCCATGCGTGCAGGGGTTGATTGGCTCGAAGCCGGTACTCCATTAATCTTGGCGGAAGGTTTACATGGCGTAAGGAAATTGCGTGAAGCTTTTCCCGGCGTGCCAATTGTTGCAGACCTTAAAACCATGGACGGTGGTTATCTTGAAGCTGAAATGATGGCAAAAGCAGGTGCTACTCACGTGGTCGTTATGGCAAGAGCCCATGAAGAAACGATAAAATGTGTGGTTGCTGCCGGTCGTGATTTTGGTGTAAAAGTAATGGGCGACAATCTTGGATGCGAAGATATGGTTGAAGCAGCAAGATGGCTTGAAAGGCTGGGTTGCGACTACATTGTTCACCATATCGGTTATGATGAAAGAAGAGGAATAGCCGCAAGGGGAGAGCGAATGCCTAGTCCGCTCGATCAATTAAAAGAAGTCGTTCAGGCAGTCAACATTCCCGTGCAAGCTGTTGGTGGGCTTAGTTTGGAACAAGCCATCCAATGTCCTGAATACGGTGCTCCGCTGGTTGTTCTTGGTGCTCCACTTACTATTGACAGCGATAGCTTTAAAACAGCGGGCGGTGATCTTGAAAGTTCTCTGCGTCTAATCTGCGAAAAAATTCATTCTTATACTTCTGTCTAAAGACATCAAAATATGAAGTCAGCTGCTGTAGTAAATTATGCACCTGAAAAGGGCTCGGTAGAAATCCGTGAAATTGACAAACCTTCTATTGGTGACGAAGATGTACTGCTTGAAGTAGCTAACGTAGGAGTATGCGGAAGCGACTTACATCAATGGACCAATGATCATAGCTGGCCTGTTAATTATCCGGTTGTACTTGGCCATGAATTTGGCGGTGTAATCGTTGAAGCCGGTAAACAAGTTAATGGCTGGAAAGAAGGCGATAGGGTAGTAAGCGAAACAGCGGCAGTGATTGATTTAAATAACCCGATGTCAAAAAGAGGGCTTTACAATCTTGATCCTACCCGCAAAGGTTTTGGCTATGGGGTTAATGGTGCTATGACCCGCTATGTTCGTGTTCCTGCACGTTGCCTTCACAAGGTCCCGGATTCACTTCCTTTTGAACAAGCTTGTCTTACTGAACCTTGTTGTGTGGCCTTTAGCGCTGTTGTCGAAAACACGCGCCTTAAACCAGGAGATCGGGTCGTTGTATTAGGTCCGGGAACAATAGGGATCTTGTGTGCCGCGATGGCAAGGCTTTGCGGGGCAGAAGTGGCAATTGTAGGATTAGAGGCTGACAGGCATCGTTTAGAAATCGCGAAACAATACGGCTGTGAAGCCATTATTGGAGATGCGACAGCCTGGGCAAATGAACGCGATGGACTTGGAGCAGATTGTGTGATCGATGCAGCAGGTGCAAGTATCACTTTAAAGATTGCTTTGCAACTGGTTCGACCAAATGGCAAAATTTCGAAGGTTGGCTGGGGACCTCAACCACTCGGGTTCTCGCTTGATCCGCTTGTTCAAAAAAACATTACCCTGCAGGGTAGCTTCAGCCATAACTGGCCAATGTGGGAGAGAGTACTTACACTATTGTCTACAGGCCAATTAGATGTGAAACCAATTATTGGAGGCATCTGGCCAATATCAGAATGGCATACAGCATTTGAAAAGATGCATAGAGGAGAAGTTATTAAAAGTGTATTGAAGCCGGCATAATCAACTCTATTCTAATATTTTCTTCCTAATGCAAAATAAAGGATGCGCTTAAATAACAAGGTTATCATCGTTACCGGTAGTTGCACTGGTATTGGAAAAGCGATCGCATTACGGTGTGTTGCAGAGGGCGCAAGTGTTGTTGTTCATGGGTTGGAACAAGACCTTGGGGAAGCTGTTATAAATGAGATTGAAAAGGATAAAGGCGTCTTGCAAATTGAAGAAATTACTAATGAAGGCGCACCCGAAAGACTTGTTGAACTGGCCGTAAAAACATTTGGTAAACTTGATGCAGTTGTAAATAATGCCGCCATGATACTGTCGTCAAATATGGAAACAACTGACCTCGCGTTTCTGCGAAAAGTTTTAGATGTTAATACCGTTGCACCCTTTGCACTTATTAAAGCAGCATTTCCATATTTGGCTAAAGAGGGGGGCTGTGTTTTAAATATAGGTTCAGTAAACGCATGGAGCGGTGAACCAAACTTATTTGCATACAGTGTTTCAAAGGGTGCGCTTATGACGATGACAAGAAATCTGGGGGATACGCTCTTTCGTGAAAGCGGGGTACGTGTAAATCAAATCAACCCAGGTTGGGTGCTAACAGAAACGGAAATACAGCGCAAGCGCTCACAAGGTTTGAAGGATGACTGGTACAAGGATATTTCTTCTGTCTATGCTCCCGCCGGTCGTATTCTTTGGCCTTCGGAAATTGCCGCAGCCGCTATATACTGGTTAGCCAACGAAAGCGGACCAATCAGCGGACAGGTAGTCGATCTTGAACAGTACCCTTTAATAGGACGTAATCCACCAAAGAACTAAACTCAAATTAAAAAGCTCCCTACCATTTCCAGCTTAGCAATTATTCATTATACATTTTAATTATTCATTAAAAAATTATTCATTATCCCATGCCTCAGTTAGCTGTTTTTCCAAAAGCATTTATGAATGCACTTTGCAAAGACGGAACTATGCGGGTTTCTGAATGGATAGATCTTGCAGTTAAGCTTGATATAGATGGCCTTGAATGGTATGCCGGCTTTCTCGAAATGCAAAACGAAGACAATTGGGCGCGTTTTCGAAGTGAGGTCGAAGATCAAGGAAAGAAAATTCCAATGATGTGTTGCTCCCCAGATTTCACTCATCCTGATCCGGCTTTTAGAACCAACGAAATAGCAAAACAAAAGCAGTGGATTAATATGACGTTCGCCCTTGGCGGTTCATATTGCCGGGTACTTTCAGGACAAAAAAGGCCAGAACTATCAATAGATAATGGGGTAGAGCTTGCCGCTCAATGTATAGAAGCTTGTTTGCCTTACGCTGCTGATCATGGTATCACGCTTATCCTTGAAAACCACTACAAAGACGATTTTTGGGAGTACCCGGAGTTTGCACAAAAAATGGACGTTTTTTGTAAACTGGTCAATCGTATCGATTCTCCAAATTTTGGTGTAAATTATGACCCAAGTAACACTTACCTCGCGGGAGAAGACCCAATTGATCTGCTTAAAAGAGTTTCAAATCGTGTAGTAACAATGCACGCCAGTGACAGGTATTTGAAGGAAGGAACAATCGAAGATCTGCGAAAAGAAGAAGGTGGTGCACTAGGTTATGCAAAACGACTGAGCCACGGCGAAATAGGAAAAGGATTAAACGATTATGATGCCATTTTCGCCGAATTAAAAAGGGTAGGTTTCAATGGATGGATTAGCATTGAAGACGGAGTGGATGGAATGGATCAACTCGAACGAAGTGTAACTTTTGTTCGTAAGAAAATTTCAGAACATTGGCCGGAGTAACTACAAGCGACTACACCAATTGAACAACTAATACAGCTTTTCGGATAACTTAAAATAGGTTACAATAAATCACACTCATAATCTTTAAAAGTAAAACGATGCCAGATGAAAAATTAAATCTGCCGGAAGGTAATTCCCGCAGACACTTCATTAAAAACACTGCCCTCGGTGCAGCCGGTTTTATGATTGTTCCCCGACACGTATTAGGTCGTGGCTTTGTTGCTCCAAGTGATCGCCTCACAATCGCGGCGGTTGGAGTAGGAGGCAAAGGACAGTCGGACATTAATTATTTCTTCAAATCGGGTAAAGCAGACATCGCTTATCTCTGCGACGTCGATGATCGCAGAGCCGAAAATACAGTCAAAGCTTTTCCTAAAGCCAAGTACTACAAAGACTGGCGCGAGATGTTTGAAAAAGAAGCGAAAAACTTCGATGCTGTGTCTGTATCAACTCCCGATCATACCCATGCCGTTGTTGCTATGGCAGCCATGCAAAGAGGTAAACACGTGTATGTTCAGAAACCAATGACTCACGATATCTGGGAAGCTAGAAAATTAACTGAAGCTGCTGAAAAATATAAGGTGGTAACCCAAATGGGAAACCAGGGTGCTTCAGGTGACGGCGTCAGACAGTTACGCGAATGGTATGATGCAGGAGTAATTGGTGACGTTGATAAGGTGTACATTTTTACCAACAGACCTATATGGCCCCAGGGCATTCCCTGGCCAAGCGAGAAACCACCGGTGCCAAAAGGACTCGATTGGGATCTCTGGCTAGGTACCGCTCCCTACGTAGATTATGTTGACAAACTAATTCCTGCAAGCTGGCGTGGATGGGCCGACTACGGTACAGGTGCCCTCGGCGATCTTGGTTGCCACCTGATGGAAGCTCCTTTTAGTGTGCTGGGTATTAAGTATGCTCTTGATTGCCAGGCTTCAGTTACCAGTGTGTTTACCGATTGGAGCAAACGCGGTTATTTCCCTAAAAGTTTCCCTCCTTCAAGCCACGCTACGTTGACTTTTCCTAAAGGAACTAAAACAAAGGGCCCAGTTACGATGCATTGGATGGACGGTGGAATTAAGCCTGAAAGACCCGAAGAATTGGGACCTGATGAAGTTTTCGGCGATGGTAACAGCGGAATTTTATTCGTGGGAACCAAGGGTAAAATGATGGCTAGCGAGTATGCTGCTAATCCACGTCTGTTGCCGCTTTCACGCAACCAAGAGGTGAAAGTTAAGCAGACATACGCTCGCGTTCCGGGTAGCGCAGACGGCCACTATGCACAGTGGGTGGAAGGTGCTATTGCAGGTTACGGTAAAAAGGAACTCAGTTCTCCATTCAATCTGGCCGGTCCTCTGACCGAAGCAATTTTAATGGCTAATCTTGCTATTCGTGCCGCAGATACTCCTAAGCCGAGGGCTAACGGAAGAGGCATGGATTACCCAGGAAGCAATATGAAGCTTTTATGGGATCATGAAAATATGCGTGTTACAAATCTTGAAGAAGTCAACCAATATGTAAAGCGCGAATACCGCCAGGGTTGGACTTTAGGAGGAGTTTAAAAGAATAAAACGTTACATCTAAATCTTACAAGTTGTTGCTCGGCAGCGCTTGTAAGATTTTTAGTTTGAGGGAGGTATTGACTTTTTTTAAACCCTTTTTTGTTTACAGGCAATTGTATCCTGGTCAACATTGTTGTGTCACTCACTTGTACATTTACTCAAGACGCATCAAATGAAACAGTCGCTCATTTCTTTTGTAAAATAGAGTTGGTAAAAGTACGGTGCCTTTCAAGTGAACTTTTGTAATAAACAGTCCATCAGCTGGCGTACTTCGGCATTCGTTGTTATTCTTGCAATCCTATAAAAGTTATTAAAAGACATATTCCTTTGAAAGAAAAATAGCAGCATTTAATGGAAATTAAAAAGATTGAAACGGTCGTTGACCACAGGTGCATTTTAGGCGAAGGCCCTGTTTGGGATTATAAGCAGAACAGGCTTTTATGGGTCGATATTGTTGAAGGACACATTCATCAGTTTACACCATCAACTCAATTATTTAAAACTTTTTCGGTTGGCGAAATGGTCGGTGCTGTAGCACTGAGTGACGATAAATTGATTGCGGCTACTAAAAGCGGCTTCTCATTTATTGATCTTGAAAGTGAAGTGGTAGAGAATATAATTGATCCTGAAGCCCATATTGCTGGTAATCGTTTTAACGACGGTAAGTGCGATCCTGCAGGAAGATTTTGGGCAGGAACACTACCGCTAACAGAAGATCATCCTGGCGGTGCGCTTTATACACTAAAGCCTGATCTTTCCGTCGAGAAGAAGATTGACAGCGTCAGCATTTCAAACGGTATTGCCTGGAGCATCGATCATAAAACGTTTTACTTTATCGACTCGCCAACACTACAAGTCGTTTCTTATGAATACGACAAGGAAACGGGCTCGCTTGCAAACCGAAAAATTATAATAGAGATGGATGCCATCGAAGGCTTTCCTGATGGTATGACGATAGACACGGAAGGCATGCTATGGATAGCACATTGGGGCGGATGGAAAGTGGCAAGATGGAACCCAATGACAGGAGAAAAACTGATGCAGATAGACCTGCCAGTATCACAGGTAACCTCCTGCACTTTTGGGGGTGAAAATTATGAAGATCTTTATATTACTTCAGCAAGCATCCGTCTTACTCAAGAACAGCTGCAAAAAGAACCTCTTGCAGGATCTGTATTTGTAATCAGGGATTGCGGCTTTGCCGGAATGCCGACATTTGAATTCGGAAGGAAAGAAACTTCAGCTTTTTGAAAAAACATATCAGAATGTTCATTAGTAGCAAAATGAGTTGCGGTATAAGAGTACGACGCAAGAGTGTTTAATAGAATTACTATTAGTCGGCTAAATAAAAACAGTTCATCTTAAAGGGACAATAGAGCTAGAATCAAAAAGGTGAAACATTTCGTTTCACCTTTTTGATTCTATATACTTCTATGTAATTAGCTCTTAAGCGTAAGTTGTTTTACCGGGAACGGCAACTGTATAATAACCGTCTTCATTTGGAACTACCGGTGGAGTTGCATCGAAAGAGTAAACTTTAGGATGGATATCAAGACCAGAATTGATTGCTTTATCCCACTGAACAACTTGTCCGCTATAAGTAGCCATACGGCCTAATATAGAAGTCATAGTACTTTTAGCGCCCCTTTCTGCATCGGCAAATTTGTATTCGCCTTTTGCTATGGCCGCAAAAAGTTCGTCGTGCTCGGTCTGGTAAGGCTGGTTCTCAGTCTTCTTGTCAAATTGATAGAGCACTTTTCCTTTGTGGTCTACTATATTAGCAGCACCACATTGAATTTTACCTTTTGTACCGATTAACAATTCATCCACCTTGCTCATTGTACCTGGTATATGGCGGCATTGACTATTTAAAATTGAACCATCGGCATAGGTAAATTCTACATAGTGATGATCGAAGATTTCTCCATGCTCTTTTCCTTTTCTAACCTGTCTTCCACCCATGCCTTGTGCACTTACCGGGTAACCACCTTTGAACCAATTGATGACATCAATATTGTGAATGTGTTGCTCATTAATATGATCGCCGCAAAGCCAATTGAAATAGTACCAGTTGCGCATTTGATATTCCATTTCAGTCTGGCCCGGTTTACGTGGACGTACCCAAACTCCATCATTGTTCCACCATGCCTGAGCAGATGTGATATCTCCTATCTGATCTTTGCGGCTAAATAATTCTCTATAAGAATTTTGGTAACGGCGTTGTAAACCCACCACTACATTCAATTTTTTTTGTTTTGCAATCGCCGCTGTCTCCAGTACCTTTTGAATTCCGGCAGGGTCTGTAGCGACGGGCTTTTCCATAAATACATGCTTATTCTGTTTTATGGCTTCTGCAAAATGAATGGGACGAAACCCTGGAGGGGTTGCAAGAATTACAACATCCGCCAGCGGTATTGCTTTCATATATGCGTCAAAGCCAAAAAATCTTCTTTCTGCAGGAACGTCGATTTTGCTTTTTAAACCGGGCTTAGCATTTGCTGCTTTGGTTAGCGTTGCATAACTAGTTTCGACATTATCCTGGAACGCGTCTGCCATTGCAACCAGTTTTAAATTCTGATTCGTTGACAAAGCCTCCATTGTTGCCCCCCTACCTCGGCCACCGCAACCAATCAGGACAATTTTAATGGCATCATCAGCACCTGAAAAATAGTTTGCCTTCGATAACATAGGAGCAGCAATTAGGCCGCCGGCGAGTAAAGAGGTTTGCCGTACAAATTCCCTGCGACTGCTGGCAAACTTTTTTAGGTAATCGTTAGTCATTTGAAGTGATTTATTTTTGAAAAATTAGATACCAAGATACAGTTTAAAAAATTCCTCTGCTTCTTTTGCAGTTGGTTGTTTTAGAGGTCGTACAATTCGAAAACCAACTGAAGGAGCATCGGTGAGCCACCATTTGCTTTTAGGAATTTGTGGATCTCTTTTGTTCCATTCAGGATCAGATTTAATGCGGGCAGCACTTCTTAATAATTTCGCATTGCTGTCGTAGCCTCCGCCTTTTAAAACTTTAGGATACGTTTCCTCATTGAATTTTGGGGTAGGATCAGTTGCGTTATCGGCTATTTTTTCTAAAGACTTTTCGTCGTAGTGATCCAGTGTCCATTCAGATACGTTACCTACCATATCGTACAATCCCCACGGATTCGGCTTCTTTTGTCCTACTTTATGGTACTTACCCTCGCCGTTGGATTCAAACCATCCATAATCAGGCAGCTGGCTGGCATCATTTCCAAAAAAGTAAGCAGTATTGGTACCAGCTTTACAGGCGTATTCCCATTCTGCCTCAGTAGGCAGCCTGTAAAAAACTCCGGTTTTGGTGTACAACCAACGGCAGTACATAATTGCGGCTCTTTGTAACATGCTGTTAAAAGGAAAACCGCCTTCTTTACCCATACCCCAGCTTAAATCAATATATTGTTGGCTTGGCCTTGTTACCGCATCTACATCGTCGTTCTGGCTAAGATTGTCATCTTTATAAAACACATCAAATTCGTCCCGGGTTACCTCGTAGGCACCCATCCAGAATGCAGAAATATTTACTTTTTTTTGAGGTCCTTCATCTGCATTCCTGCCACTTTCATTGTTATTACTTCCCATCACAAAACTTCCGGCAGGAATAGTTACCATCTTAGTAATCAGAGTTGAGCCCGGAAGGGGTTGATCGTAAGGTTTAAAATCAGCGTTTGTATTTTGGGCAGAGGCAGAAAAATAAAAACAATTAAGTAAACCAAATAAAACAATCTTATTCACACAAATAAAGTTTAAACCAAATGAGAATGAAAATTAATCATTTCCCTTATGTGAACTATAAAAATGACTAAACTTTTTTGTGCTCGATTGAACAATGGTACCATTTTTTAACTCTGCAATTAATACTTCAGCTTGTAACTTTTTGGCTAAGCGTTTTGCTTTTTTAAGGGGCATTATGCTACAAGCGGTTGCTAACCAGTCAGCAGTAGTCGCGTCTTTAGCAATAACGGTTACATTTTTTTGACTGGTGATGCCATAACCTGTTCTTGGATCAACAATATGTGAAAATTTTTTTCCTTCGTGTTCTATAAACTGATACATGTCGCCGGATGTAGAAACAGCCCGGTTGCTGAGTACCAATTTGTTTTCTTGCAACTGCTCACTCTCAGGCAGATTAACACCAATTGTCCAGCCTTTTTTAGCTGGCGGGGCATCGCCGATTGCAATATCTCCGCTAACATTTATTAAGGCCTTCCTGATATTTCTGCTGAAAAGTCTTTCAAGCACCTTTTGCGCAATGTATCCCTGTGCAATGCCACCAAGATCAAGCTGCATGTTTGTTGAAGTAAGTTTAATTGACCCCGTTCGCGCATCTATTTTTACTTTGTCGAAACCTACACTTTTCATTTTTGCGGCTATTGCTGATGCTTCAGGAAATTGCTTTTCTTTTCTTGCCTTCCGCCAAAGTCTTATTACCGGCCCAAGAGTGATATCGAATGATCCTCTCGTTAGGATATATGCTTTTTCAGACTCTAACATGATGTCATATAAAGCTGGTGACACAGGTATAGATTTTCCTAATCCTCCGCTTGCACTTAATTGGTTCAACTCACTTTTTTCAATGTAGTCGCTAAAAATATTTATAAAAGAATCAGCCAGGTTAAAGCATTCATTTGCTACAAGGTTAGCATGGGTAGAGTCGTTGGTATAAAAAATAATGGTGAATGGAGAAGCCATTTTTTCCCTTGTGAAAGAGTACCTTTTTTCCTGCGCCGGAACTTTTACAAAATTGAATTGAATGAATGCTATTAATAAAAATAAAAACTGCTTCAATTTTGTTTTTCTTTAGAGTTTAAAACTAAATTTATTTCCTTAAACGAAAACTCATATGCAACGTCGACGATTTCTTAGCCAATCACTTTTAACTGCGGGTGCTTCAGTATTTGCAGGAGCAAATGTGTTTGCAGGTAAAAAAACAAATAATTACAGTGGTGGAATATTTGCAGAAAAACCATTCAATTTAAATTATGGATTTCATGATGGCATGTTTAAAAATGCAGCAGGACCAGATTTTATTGACCAGATAAAATATGGTTACGACATGGGGTTTCGTTCAATTGAAGACAATGGAATGCCTGGCCGTACCCCCGACATGCAGAAAAAGATTGGAGATACGCTGGCTAAGTTAGGAATGCAAATGGGTGTATTTGTTTTAAATAAGGGTGGTAATGGTGCAAATACGCTTGCGGCGGGAAAGCCCGAATATGTTGAAATATTTTTGAAAGGTTGTCGTGATGCAGTAGAAGTTTCAAAGAGATGCAATGGTAAGTTGGCCACAGTAGTACCTGGTGATTTTGAAAGAAACCTTACTATGGGCATCCAAACAGGAAACGTAATTGAAGCTTTAAAGAGAGGGGCTGATATTCTTGAAAAAGAAAATATAATTATGGTGCTTGAACCTTTAAGCGATACGCCAAACCTCTTCTTAAGATTTTCTGACCAGACTTATATGATATGCAAAGGTGTCGGAAGCCCTTCGTGCAAAATACTCTTTGACATGTATCATATGCAAAAGAATGAAGGCAATATCATCACCAACATGGACAAGGCGTGGAGCGAGATTGCCTACCTGCAAATTGGCGATAATCCGGGCCGCAAGGAACCAACGACTGGTGAGATGAACTATAAAAATATCTTCAAACACATTCATGAAAAAGGATATAAAGGTGTGTTGGGTATGGAGCATGGAAACTCAATGCCGGGAAAAGAAGGTGAAGCCAAATTGATAGCAGCCTACAGGGAGAGCGATAACTTTTTGAGTTAGGTTTAATCGTTTTTCATACAATTATTCAAAAATGAAAAAAGGGATGTTGAAAGGCTTAAAGCTTCAACATCCCTTTTTATTTGTTCGAAAAAAAATCCTGGACCAACCCATTATTACTACTTAAGGAAAGCAGAGAACATCCAAACCAATTTCTCCTGCTGGCGAATGTAGTCGCTTACTATAGCAGTCGTTCCTTCGTCGTTAGCAGCTTCAGAAATCTGCAACAGTTCTCTTTCATTAACCAGTAGAGTTTGCAGACCATTGAGCACGTGTTGCAAAGCCGTTTTTCCATCAGAAACATTCATGACTTCTTTAATAGAGGAGGTGCTGACGTACTCAGTAAAAGTATGAATAGGCGTATGACCTAAGGTTAGGATACGCTCAGCTATCTCATCGATTTTTAGTAGTGCATCTGTGTAGATTTCTTCAAACTTAGCATGAAGTTCAAAGAATTTTTCACCCGCAATATTCCAGTGAAAGCCCCTGGCATTGATATAGAAAAGTTGGTAGTCTGCAAGCAGCACGTTCAATTTATTAGCAAGCTCCTTTGATTTTGCAGGATCGAGTCCTATTTGATTTGTCTGTACCATATTATCTTATTTTGTAGTGATTTGTTTTGATTTAATACGGGTGGTTAATCTCATATTAAAATAAAATAAAAACCGCTCCATAAGACAATTGTTCGTTATACCCTACAGTTCTTTCAAAGTATAATGTTCGCATTGGTGTTTCTGTGGATGATGAGAATAGATAATTAGCTTAGTTTGAAAAAGAGCATCAAAAAGGTTTCAACTTACAATGATCTCCTCAACTATTTCTAATGTATCGGTATCTAATACCAGGAGGCCTTCGTTAGTAGAATTAAGTTGTGCTACCAATCTTCCATTATTATTCCAGACGGATGTTTTTCCAACAGTTTCAAAATTGTCGCACATGCCCACACAATTTGCCATTAGCACAAACCTGAAATACTTTTCGACAATTTCGGGGAAGTAACTCGCAGCTTTTTCAACTCCGGCTGCTGATTTTGCAACACTCGCTACGTAGATTTCTGCTCCAAACTCAAAAGCCCTTTCAGCGTGTTGAGGTACCAGTGACTCATAGCAAATGGAGGGGACAATCCGAAGGTCGTCGATATTCAAAATAACCTGGCTATGCCCGGGTACAAAATGGGGAAGTTCGTCGTTGTGCAAATATTGCTTCGAGTAAACCTGTCTCGGTTCCCGCGGGCTAAAGATCAGCATGCTAATCATCACACTAGCTTCGCTCTTGATGGGCATGCCTACACAGATCGTAATTCTATTTTTATCGCTGAGCGTTTGAAAGACATTAAACCTGTCATCGTCTTCTGTTGTAGCCAGGTCCTTAGCTAATACTGGTTCGTAGCCTGTTAAAGAAAGTTCAGGAAAAATAATTATTGCCGCCTGATAATGAATAGCGAGGTTAATAAGCCTTTTATGGCAGTCGATATTCTTGTCGATGTCTCCCTTAAAAGGTCTTGTTTGGGCAACGCTGACTTTCATAATTAATTTTTAAGATTTGAAATCAACTCCTGCAATAACTCCGTCAATGTGCCGCAACTGCTTTTGGATATAGAATACGCAGCGCATTAAATATGGCTTGGTGAGTGATTGTTGCATGGTCTTCTTCCGGCAGGTAGTCAAGGTATACGTGTAAATTCTTGTTCTTAAGCTTTTGCAATTTTTCTCCT
Organism: Segetibacter aerophilus; assembly: GCF_007991655.1. Classification (GTDB taxonomy): domain Bacteria; phylum Bacteroidota; class Bacteroidia; order Chitinophagales; family Chitinophagaceae; genus Segetibacter; species Segetibacter aerophilus. The sequence goes on along the minus strand of NZ_BJYT01000010.1, from coordinate 7,992 downwards.
AACAAATTTGCATCTACTTCCATCACACGGGGTATTTCACCAGGGGCAAGTCCCTCTTTTCCATAGCCAATATAAACATCAGTCTTGGAGAAATCAGTGTTTGTTGAAATGGCTGAAGCTTGTTTCAATAACGAGCCATTATCCCACCAAATACTTGGACTAATAATTATGAATTTATTGAAAAGAGCCGGTTTTTTTATTAAAACTTCTGCCGCAAAAAGGCCCGCTAAGGACTGCCCGATAAGCATTCTCGAATTGTTGGTTTTGTATTTCTTCTCTATAAAAGGTTGTAACTCTTTTTCAATAAAAGCAATGAACTTGTGTGAGTGGCCCGTTGTTGCATACCTTTTTTTGTCTGCTTCTATCGTCGTTGGATATGTGAAATCTCTTCTTCTGTCAACATTTGCAATACCAACTATGATTGATTTAGGAACCCTGTCAATCCATGGAAAATTGTTGAACTGGAAAAGCCCGACAACGTGTATAAAATCTTCATCTGCTGAACCATCGAGTAGATAAACGACCGGATATTTAGCAGTGTCGTTCTTATTGTAGCCCTCTGGCAAATAAATGTTGAGGACTCTTTTTTCTGCCAATTCAGTCGAAGCTATTTCTTCAATTACTCCGAGCACAAAAGGTTTGCTGTTGTCTGTTTGTGTTGTTTTTTTTGATTGAGCAAATGCTGCCATGCTAAAAAATAAACAGAATAAAAAAAGGATTGTAAGTCTCATTCTAAAAAAACTTTTTTTCGTGTTTGTTGTGTCTGCTTTAGTAAAAAAAATCAGTTTATCAAAGAGCGTTTTTCTTCACTTCCTTTTCTATGAATGGAATTAAATCCTCTATTGAATTTACAACCTTTACAATTTTTCCGGTTCGATCTATTAAGAAATGTGTGGGGTATTCTGTAACGTTTAATTGCTCCCGCATGTATTCTTCTCGTTGGCCGGGTACCACTGCATACTTAAACTCTCTTGTTCTTAGAAAAGAGTTTAACTGCAGTTTGGTATCCGATGCTAAACTAATAAATTCTATATCGTGACTGTCTTTATACTTGTCTACCAAATCGTTCAATACAGGAAATTCTTTTACGCAAGCAACACAGTGTATAAACCAGCATTTAAGAACTACGACCTTTCCTTTTGTACTGTTATTGCTGTATGTCGTTCCTTTCACATCTGTGAAATGATAAGGGCTTAGTTCTTTTCCTTCCATTTCATAATGCGCAATTGCTGTGGCTGCCTTTTGCTTGATTGTCTCTTCAATTTCTACATTACGATTAGGGAACGTGTATAAGTTGTAATAAGGCTGTTCATCCTTACTCATGGTTTTAATCGCAAAGTATTTGCCTGTTGAAAGGCGATGTAAAAAGTCTTCCTTTTTTATGACGTTTGAGTCAACATCTAGTGCGATGAAGTCTTGGGATAGTTTTACGTTGTTGTAGTCATATCTGTACCAAGTCGTGAAATTTTTTAAGAGATCTTCCGGCTTTACTGCAAAGCGTCGGATTGTTTCGGTCTTCGGATTATTTGAGTTGTCGTCCTTATGAACACTATTGCAAGAGAAAAGACTTTGGAGGGCCACTAATAATATAACAGAACGCAAATTCATATGCTGTCTGCCCGAGGCTTTCTTAAGTTTACTCACCAGTATGTAATTTTTATTGTCCGTGTTGACTAACTGCTTTTGGAAATTTGTCCGCTATTAAGTTTAGGTTGATATTATGTTCTAAGTATGCCTTCAGTCCATCGAGCACAGTTGTAAAACCTCCCGTATTGTCTTTGATAGTTTCGATCAATTCATTGCCTGTTTGGCTAAAGCCAAAACTTTTTATAACGACATAAGTTGTGTCTGGAGTGAGCGGATTAAATGTGAATTCAACGGTTGACGCAGGTTCGCCCCATTCGATTACTATTTGTTCGTTTTCTATAATCTCCTTTACAAGCACTTTGGCTGATGCTCCATACATTTCCCATTCCCATGTGACAGTCTTCCCCCGTTCTAGTTTTCCGCTTGCTTTGGTGAACCAAAAGTTAGTTGTTATTGCAGGATCAATAAAAGCCTGGAAAACAGTTTTCGCTGGTTTTCTTATAAGCATTTGTGTTTCTACAATGGGGGAATTGTTGGTGGCCATTTTCTAGCTTGTTTAGTTTAATTATAAAAGTTCCTCCAAGAAAAGAAGCTGTTTCCTACTATGCAATTTACTACACAATAAAGGGTAAAAGTACAAGTGTGCGACGCAACAATGATTCTATGAAAGACAGAAGCTGGTTCAAAAAATCTTATTACTTTTTATTCTGCTCGTCCCTGTCTTTTACTTAATGATTGCCGTATGCCGATATTTTATTATTATTAGAAATCATTTCAATTACTAACGATTTAAGATGAAGCCATCGCTTGTTGTTGTCGGCAGCACCAATATCGACATGGTTATTAAAGCCAATCACCTTCCGGCCGCGGGAGAAACGATTTTAGGGGGTGATTTTTTTATGAACCCCGGAGGCAAAGGTGCTAACCAGGCAGTGGCGGCACAGCGACTTGGCGGAAACGTAACCCTCGTGGCTAAAACAGGTGATGACATTTTTGGAAAGCAATCAGTTCAGTTGTTTAAGGACGAAGGAATTAATACAGACTTAATGGTTGTTGACGACATTAATCCTTCCGGTGTTGCTTTAATTACATTGGATAAAATGGGAGAAAATACAATCGTTGTTGCTTCAGGCGCAAATGCAACTTTAAGTCCGGGTGATGTAGAGAATGCTTCTGATGCTATTGCCAACGCCACGGTTGTGATGATGCAGTTAGAGATCCCTATTGAAACTGTGGAATGGGTTGCTTCACTTGCAAAATCTAATGACGTTCGCGTTATTCTTAACCCGGCTCCCGCTTGCGAACTGCCGACTTCTTTGTTCCCGAAAATTTCAATTATAACACCCAATGAAAAGGAAGCGGAAATGCTTTCAGGCGTTGCCATTACCGACCTTGATTCTGCAACAGAAGCAGCACGGATCATAAGAGCGAAAGGGGTCGAAACAGTAATTATTACGTTAGGATCGAAAGGCGCTTATATCTCTGCAGGAGATATAAGCGAATTGGTAAGTGCCCCTGAAGTAGAGGCGGTAGATACAACAGCAGCAGGAGATGTTTTTAATGGTGCGCTGGCAGTAGCGTTATCAGAGCGTAAGTCTTTGCGAGATGCAACCTTCTTTGCTTGTTATGCTGCCGCACTATCTGTAACAAAATTTGGAGCACAGGCATCAGCACCGTCGAGGCAAGATGTATTGGCTTTTGTGGGAAATACCGGGAGTAGTGTGTCCGCAAAAATGTAAAGGTTTAATGCTGATGGCAACGGCCGGCCCATCTAAGAATAATACTTTGAACATAAAAACTACTCTTTTGACAATCATAACATTTATATGAAAAAATTATTTACTGGCTTTCTTGTGCTTTGCCTGACGGCTTCAGCGTTTGCTCAAAACATCACGCTTACAAAGCAGCAATTGCAGGATAAAATTAAAGGAGGATGGGCAGGACAAACCATTGGAGTAACTTTTGGCGGACCATACGAGTTTCGTTTCAACGGAACTTTTATCGGGGACTATCAACCTTTATTATGGTATAATGGCTACCTGAAGAAAACGATGTTGGAAGGCCCCGGATTATACGATGACCTCTACATGGACTTGACGTTTGTAGACGTATTTGAGAAATACGGCTTGGATGCCCCGCTTGATTCTTTTGCCAATGCTTATGCTAATGCCGGTTACATGTTATGGCACGCCAACCAGGCTGGCCGTTATAATATTTTGAATGGCATTAAAGCACCTCTTTCAGGAGATTGGAAAAACAACCCGCACGCTGATTGCATCGATTACCAGATCGAAGCTGATTTTGCGGGGCTGATGAGCCCCGGAATGCCCAACACGGCTTCAACGATTAGTGATAAAATTGGTCACATCATGAATTATGGAGACGGTTGGTATGGCGGAGTTTATATTGGAGCTATGTATGCTTTGGCTTTCACATCAAATGATATCCCGTTTATTGTAAAGGAAGGTTTGAAGACGATCGCAAAGCAGAGCGAGTTTTACCAATGCATCAATGATGTAATTCTATGGCACCAGAAGTACCCGAGTGACTGGAAGCAAACCTGGCTCGAAGTGCAGAAAAAATGGGCCGATGAGGTGGGCTGCCCCGACGGTGTCTTTATGCCTTTCAACATAGATGCTAAGGTTAATGCAGCTTATGTGGCTATTGGACTTCTGTATGGCGCAGGCGATTACACAAAAACCCTCGATATTACTACCCGTTGCGGGCAAGACGCCGATTGCAACCCCTCAAGCGCCGGTGGTATTTTAGGGACTGTTTTAGGTTACGATAAAATTCCCGCTTATTGGAAACAAGGTTTGAAGGAAGCTGAGGGAATCGATTTTAAATACACCACCATGTCTTTAAACTCTGTCTACGATATAGGACTGAAACATGCCCTTGCAAACATTGAAAGGAATGGTGGAAAAGTAAGCGGAAATCAAATAACCATAAAGCAACAACAACCGGTACCTGTAAAATTTGAAAAGAGTTTTGCAGGTGTCTATCCAACAAATAAAATTGCAGCAAAGTGGTCAGCTAATAAAGACGAGTTGGCTTTTGATTTTGAAGGAACTGGTTTTGTCTTACGGGGAAATGCACAAGGTGAAAACCCTGCTTATGTTTTTAATGCAGAATTATATATTGATGATAAAAAGGTTGAAACTATACAATTACCTGTAAGTTTCACTACGCGACGTCACGAGCTCGCCTGGAACTATCAATTGCCGAAGGGTAAGCACAGCGTACGACTAAAAATTTTAAATCCTGCCACTGGTCAAAGAGTTAATGCAGGAGACGTAATTGTTTATTCTGATCAACCTGTAAACGGGGTGAAAGAGTTGGAAAAGGCGTCAAGGGCGTTTCAGGGAGTATCTCAGTAAGCTGAGTGGGAGAAGCTACAAGCTGCACGCTACAACCGATTTTTTCAACTAACCTAAAATCTTACCAGGCTTATGTTTATCGTTGATAGTTATTTTACTGCGATTGTTTTTTGTTTTATTACCATGCTTTGCTGGGGCTCGTGGGCCAACACTCAAAAGCTTGCGGGCAAGAGTTGGCGGTTCGAATTATTTTACTGGGACTACGTAATCGGCATCGTATTGTTTTCAATTTTATCAGCCCTTACACTCGGCAGCAATGGTAGTGAAGGACGCAGTTTTGCTGCTGATTTAGCTCAGTCAGATTCTTCAAATATTATTAGTGCAATTATTGGCGGCGTTGTGTTTAATGCAGCTAATATTTTGTTTTCCGCTGCAATTGCGATCGCAGGTATGGCCGTTGCTTTTCCCGTGGGTATCGGCCTTGCTTTAATATTGGGAGTGATCGTAAATTATCTCGGCGCCGAAAAGGGAAACCCGTACATCTTGTTTTTAGGGGTGTTGTTTGTGATGGCAGCAATTATTGTAAATGCCGTAGCTTATAAAAAAACAAACCAGGCAGCGCAAAAGGTTTCATCAAAGGGTTTGTTGTTGTCGCTCGCTGCCGGCTTGCTCATGTCTTTTTTCTACCGATTTATTGCAGCAGCTATGGATCTTGAAAACTTTCAACAACCCGCAGCTGGCAAGATGACTCCTTATACCGCCGTATTTGTTTTTTCAATTGGCATCCTTCTCAGCAATTTTATTTTCAATACCATCCTTATGAAAAAGCCTTTCGAAGGAACCCCTGTTAGTTATGCCGATTATTTTAAGGGTAAGTTATCGGTACATATGGTAGGTATTCTTGGTGGTTTAATTTGGGGCTTAGGCAACTCATTAAACCTTATTGCCGCAGGCAAAGCAGGACCTGCTATTTCCTACGGTCTCGGGCAGGGTGCAACAATGATAGCAGCGCTTTGGGGTGTCTTTATCTGGAAGGAATTTAAAAATTCCCCAAAGGGAACCGACCGTCTTATCGCCTCCATGTTTCTGTTTTTTGTGGTAGGCTTAGGCCTCATTATTTACGCAGGAACCGCTTAGTAGGTATGGATCTTTTTAAGCCTTTTTTGTAATAAACACAATAACATCTATCAACATCGTTGTGTCACTCACTTGTACTGTAAATTTTTTTTCAGCTCTTAAACTTTCAAACTAGGAGAAGGAATTTGAAAACATGTGCAGCAGTTTTCAAAAGAAGCCGGTGGAGTCCTGTTGCAAGAACGAAGCCCAGCGGCCTGAGCATCCGATACAAAAACAAATAAGCGAAGAAGCTAGGCCTTGTTTCCAATAAACCTCTTCTTCAAAATCATTATAAAATGATAAGCAAGCAGTGCTGTCATAACAAACAACGCGAGCCCAAAAATCAATGCTCCATTACGAACAAAAAACGTTTCTCCGTCTATTGCGGGTATCGCGTATTTAATCGTCCCTACTTCGTCCCATGGTCGTTTCTCAAGAATATCTCCATTGCTGTTAATGACAGCTGAAATGCCGGTATTCGCACTTCGTGCTACCCATTTTCTTGTCTCAACGGCTCTAAGTCTTGCATAGTCTAGGTGTTGCTTATGACCCGGCGTGTTTGCCCACCATCCGTCGTTGGTCATGATGGTCAGCAGATTTGCACCTTTTTTAATGTAATTAGTTGTGTATTCACCATAAATACTTTCATAGCAAATGATAGGTGCAGTGATGTAGGGATTGCCCGTTACCTTAAAAGCTATAGCTTCTTTATCATGACCATAGCCCCCGGCAGTGCCACCAAATTGTTCGAAGATCGGTCCCAGCCATAACAGGAAGTCAGGCAATGTTTCCACGCCAGGTACTAGTTTACTTTTATTGTAGTACTGTAAAGGTTCGCCTGCTTTTATTACCACAGCTGCATTGAAGACATCGTAATACGTCCCGTCCGAATCATTCTTCCTGGCAGTGTTGGTTGCTTTTTCGGTTCCATAATTTTTAATAGTTTCAATGCCTGTTTGGAGGGTAAGGTCGGGGTGCCGATTTGCAAATTCAAAAACAGGTGCGTACTGAGGACTTTGTTGCACCTGGTCCTGCCACACCGCCACGGGCAACGCTGTTTCAGGCCACAGAACCAGCTTCGTATTTGCATCTATATTTTTTTCGGATAGGTCAATTAGTCGTTGCACCTGCCCTTCAGTTGATGCTGCCACATGTTTTTCATTGTATGGATCTACGTTTGGTTGTACAATAACCACATTCGTTGTAGCCTTTTCGTCTACCTTATTGGGACGAACAAAAAACGACAAAACAATTGGAAGCAGTAAAATAGCGAACGTTCCTACGGCTGTAGCAACTCTTGATTTTTTCGCGGCTTTTATAAGCAGGAACAACATTACGTTGGCTGATAAAACCCATAAACTTCCACCACTTACCCCCGTCAATTCGTACCATTGAACCCATTCTATGCGCTTTGCAAACACGTTTCCCAATGTTAGCCACGGCCAGCTTAGCTGCCAGTTTAGGTGCACATATTCGAAAGTGAGCCAGAAGGCCATCAGGCTTATAAGACCAACCCGATCTCCATATTTGGTTTTGAAAGTATGAAAACCCCAAAGCGGAATAGCCATTAAAAAACTGTTGGCGACAATAGCGCCAATAGCGCCGGGTGCAGTCGAATTCCAAATCCACCAGGTAGTGCCGGCGTTCCAAATAAACATACTAAGCAAGGCAAAAAGAAAAAATCGAATTTTATTTTCTTCCTGGTCGGCTAATAACAATAACGGAAGCCATGCAATGAAGATCAACGGTGTGAAACCGGCGTCGGGCCAGGCGGCTACCAACAACAAGCCTGTAAGCAGGCTCAAGATAAGCGGGGAAATTTTTTTCAAGAAAAGTTGCGTAATGTTTACTGGGGCAAGTTCGCGAAAAAAGGGTTAAGAAAGGTATAAGGTGGAAGGGGTGGAGTTTTAGGGTTTAAGGTTTAAGGTGTAGGGTTTAGGGTTTAAGGTGGAAGGCAACGAGGCAACGA
>NZ_BJYT01000009.1 GCF_007991655.1 Segetibacter aerophilus | reverse complement strand
CCGGCTGATGTCCCTTATGCAAGAACTGTTGACGGTTAGCGAACTATAGTTATATAGTATCGGCTATGTCACTGTCGCAACAACCTCGTAAGAAAGGCGATATCGCGAAGAGTTCCTCTTAAAGAGGTCATAAATAGGTATATGAGTTGCTTCAACTAATTAGCTCAAGTTGCACAGCTTCGTTTCAATAATTAGTATGCAATGAATGACCTTTGTAAATATTGCTAAGTTGAGGGTTACATTATCAATCTTGCTGTTTACTAATATAAGAATCAATGGAACGAGGAAGACAATTCTCAGACTTGGAAGTGATAGAAACGTTGCGTGAAGGCAGGGACGCAAATGCAATCATCGCGTATTTGTACAGGTCCAACTATAAAAAAACGCTCGTCTACGTAAGCCAAAATAGCGGCAATGAGCAGGACGCACAAGATATTTTCCAGGAGGTCATAGTGTCTTTTATTGAACTTGTCAGGCTTGAAAAATTTAGGGGAGAAAGTTCAATTGGTACATTCCTTCTTGCGATAATGCGAAATCTATGGTTAAATGAATTAAAGAAGAGAGGAAGGTCAATGCTACGTGATGAAAAATTTGAAAAGGCCAGAAGCACAGTCGACGAAGATATAAGCAGGTATATGGTCAACAGGGAAATGCGCAATCAGTTAATGCAACTTGTCGGTGATTTGGGAGATACTTGTAAGAAAATTTTAGTGGCATTTTATTACGAAAATTTAAGCATGAAGGAAATCCTTCAGCAGTCGGAATACGAAAATGAACAAGTGGTAAGAAATAAAAAATACAAATGTTTAAAGCAGCTTGAACAGATGCTTGTTTCAAAACCTGGCCTTGCGAACAATCTTAAATCAATTTTATCGTATGAATAACAATGATACTAATACCGACCTTTTAATTCGATATTTAGATGGGGAGCTTGAGGGTACTGATTTGGTTGATCTGGAAGCTAAAGTTTCAAAAGATCCATCCCTTAAGCAGGAACTAGAAAATTTGCGGAATACTCAAGTTGCTGTTAGGAGCTACGCATTGAGGCAACAGGTTGGAAACATCCACAATGAAATGATGAAAGAATTTGCAGGCGGGGACAAGCGCTCAGCACCTGTTGTCTCTATGCTTAGAAAAGCTTTCAGCATTGCGGCAATTTTTATTGTTGTCGTAGGCGGATTTTTTACTTACCAATACTCCAGCCTTTCTTCCGGTAAATTATTCGAATCAAATTACCAGGAATATAGCCTTCGAGAAGTAAGGGGAGAAACCAAAGCTTCTAACCTGGAGCAGCTGTATAAACAGCATTTAAACCAGCAAATCATTGATACCTTTCTAACAATCAGGCAACCTTCTTTAACCGACTACTTTTACGCGGGAAACGCATACCTCGCTCAGCGCAATGCTCCCGCCGCTATTCAATCTTTTACATTGCTGCAACAGAAAAACTTTCAGGCAGGTAGTCACATATTGGAAGATGATAGCGAGTATTATTTAGCGATGGCTTACCTGCAAAACAACCAAGCAGCAAAAGCACTTCCCATTCTAACTAAAATCCACGACGATAAGCAACACTTATATCACGATAAGGTAAGCGCTCTTTTTTTATTCAAAGTGAAACTTCTTTCAAGGAAATAATTTCTCCTGTTTCCATTATTTAAAATCTCCGGCAATACCACCGGAGATTTTTTTAAATTATTGGTTACATATTTAAAGGCTGTGTTTACTAATATATGAAGCGCCTCTAAAAATAATCAGTGCACTTAAAAAACAAAAAATCATTAAACATGAAAAGTCAAACAGCTCATTTTGTAAAAGCATTCGTAGTAACAATCCTACTTGGAACTCTTTCGGTTGGTTGTCAGAAAAATGCATTGGAGTCTAGTGGTGGCTCTAAATCAATCAGCCTTTTTATTACCGATGATCCTTCGGTCGTTTTTGATAACGTTTTTGTAGATATACAAAAAATTGAAGTCAAGGCAGAAGATGACGATGAAACCGAAATTGAGCACCATGGGGGAAGTGGGAGTGGCAATGGAAGTGATGATGATAGTGGAAGTACTTCCGGAGGCTGGATGACCTTAAGCAGTAGCGCGAGGGTAGTAGACATTCTCAAGTTTCGTAATGGCCTGGATACTTTAATCTCAACAGGATCATTTCAATCTGCACGCACATTAAAAAAAGTAAGAATTACGCTGGGAAATAACAACACCGCTGTTTTAAACGGGGCAACTGTTGCATTGAAGTTGAAAAAGAATACGGTTATAATTAACCTCGAAGATGAAAGAATTGAACAAAAGAATATTGATAACGTAAAAATCTGGCTTGATATAGACGCTGGCCGATCAATAAGAAGGTCTGGAAACCAATTTGAGTTCGAGCCTGGTATCAATGCTTTTTCCAGAGAAAAGGCAGGAAGCATAGAAGGTCGTGTGGCGCCGCTGGATGCCAGAGCAATTGTAACTGCAATAAGCGGAACCGATACTGCGACTGCAAAGCCTGGGCGTGAAGGTGAATTTAAAATAATAGGACTTAAAGCGGGTACATACAAACTGATCGTACACTCAACTACTAACAGTTATGCTGATGCAGTGCTTTCGAACATTACTGTAAAAACTAAAGAAGATAGTCACGTGGGTACTATCACACTGCGCAAGTAAAAAAAAGTTTTTGAAGATGCCCATGAAATTCCCTCAAATGAAAAAAGCCGTATAAATTATTTTGTACGGCTTTTTCTTACAACCATAACTGAGACGATAATGATTGTAATTGCTATTACAAGGTAAAAAGTATAATAGCCCCTTGCTATAGGCTCATCGTTGCCAATAAGAACCAGGTGCGCCCAATAATCGGGCGTTTTAAATCTTGCATCTATTTCGTTGTTCTCCAGGTAATCGATTTTTGCCTTTTGCAAAGCCTCGTTTTTTGGGAGACCTTTCTGTAGGTAATGATGCACCCTATTAATAATAAAAGCGGTGGCAGCATCATCAGCTTTCCATAAAGAGGTAATTACGCTTTTGCATCCGGCATAAGAGAACGCCCTTGACAGGCTGATAATTCCTTCTTCATTGATCAACTGTCCGCTACCTGTTTCACAGGCACTTAAGATTACAAGCTGCGTCTTCTTCATATCCAGGTGATAAATCTCTGGTTCGTATAAACGGTGTGAAGTATCGTTTAAAGGTTTTGTGGCAAAGAATTCTATATAAGATTGAAGTGGAACGGAGTCATTTGCTCTTGCATGTGTCGCCAGATGAATAACAGGAAACTGATCGTAAAATTTTAAAAACTGTTGTTTCGTAGCTTCTTTGTCTATTAAGATTTTTCCTTTTAATCCTGCTACCTCTTGCAGAGAATGACTAAGCCGCGGCAAACTTTCATTTCTACTATCTAATGTAAACGGAGCTATTGCCAACGTTTCATATTTACTCTTTTCATTGTCGTTGGTCGACAGGAAGTTTGCTGAGTAGTTGTAGCTGACAGCGAATTTGTAGAGTAAAGGACGCTCATTATCTGTCGGTGCAAGGGCCTCAAACGGAATATAGCTTAACTCGTTATAAGGAATCACCAGTAAACGTTTCTTGCCACTGATGTGAGGCAGAACCGGCCGTAGAATATTATTATAGAGATCCGTTGAAACATTGAGGACTAGTTTTTTGTCTGTTGTTTCTAACCCATTCAACTGTCGCCTTAGTGAGACGATATTGTCGAACAAGTTTTTCGTGGTATTAGAACCGGCGTAACCAAAGTCTTCCCTTGTTATATAAAAACAGAGTAACTGGTTGCCATAATAGTAGTATGAAATGAGCGCTTCATCTTTTGCCAAAACCTTTTGTTGCAGCGTGTCAATATTCACTTCTTTATTGGTGAACTTCAACTGGTAATATGCGGGTTCGTTATCTAATTTGTCCTGCAGTCTCGAGAACTGTATTTCCAGGTCCCGCAGGTCATTTTGCAGCTTTTCAATCGCAATTGTATCAGTCGTTTGACTAATCTGAAAATTAAGTTTTGAAATATTTGCTTTTAGCTGGTTTTGGTCTCTTATTAATTTTGGGGGTAGTCCAATTATGTTATTCAACTCCAGGTCATGCAGATCTGTTTGTAATACGGATGCTTTACTGTTTTCTGCAATGTTGAAAGCTTTTTTTAAGTAGAGTCGATCTTTAGTAAGTTCAAATAATTGAATGGCCGTTTTCACAGCTTCTTTATATGCGACGCTTACATTTTGCTCTAGAAATAATTTCGATTCATCCGAGCGGTACATCTTCTCCACATGGTTAGCTAGTGCAAGTGCAGATGAATAAGTATCCAGGGCACTACTTAATTGTTGCTTATCCTTTGTCTGTGCAAAGAGCTGCGCAAAAGCGTCTGCTTTTGCTTTTATCGTATTGAACAAAAGAAAAGAATTGTGCAATCCATAAAAACTAGCAGGATTGTGTTCAGCAACAGGATCATTAAAGTCAGGATCAAGCTGGATAATCGAAGAATGATATTTTTGCAGCGCCTGCTTCGGAAGATGCTTCGCCATGAGCAAATCACCCTCGTATTTCAAGGTAATGCCATAGTCTTTAGTCTTTTGGTTAGATGAAGTTTTTTGATAAACATCAAAAGCTTTCTGTAAAAAATAAGTAGCAGAATCGAGTTTATTTAATTGGATATAAGCGGATGCCAAATCATTGTATTTAACCTCGTTACTATACTCCACCCGTCCAAGAAATTTTATTGCCTGTTTTGCATCTCCTGCGTCTAAATAACAAACGCCAATATTGTGATGAAGCTCTTCTACATTATAGCCAAAAGTGATTAAGCTCTTGTAAATGTTTAAAGCTTCAGGGTAACGCCTCAGCTTTCGGAGTGCTGAAGCGATGTTGTTTTTATAGTTAACAATGAAAGAAATATCTGCTGGGCTTTGCGCTTCAACTATCGATAGTGCTTTTTCGAAATAGACGATGCTCTTTCTATAATCTCCTGTTTCGAAAAATAATACGCCCAGCTTATTGTACAGCCTTTCAGATTCGGCAATGGAAGGATACTTGTTTACGATGTTTTCTGCCTGCCGGTAATAATATAACGAGGAGTCGAAATTGAAAAGCGAGTAATGAATACTGCCTGCATACAAGTAAGGTTGAAACAGCAAAGAGTCCGGCAAATGGCTCTTTTGTTTTACTACATTTATGGAAGCTGCAAAATGAAGTAGAGCAGCGGTGTCGCGGCGATAAGTCATTTCAAGAATAGCTGCCTTTACGTAGCTATCGAACAAAATGGTATCGTTTTCAGGAAGCGCCGAAAGTATTTGAACTACCCGGTGGTAAGCTACAATGGCAAGACTATCGCTTGTGCTGGTAGCGCTGCCTGATCTGTATAATTCTTCGGCGTAATGATAAATGCTTTTATAGTCAGCCTGTTTCGGCTTTTTCTGTCCCCGTGGAATAGTGACAACCAGCAGTAATAAAATAAGAAGTAGTCCTTGTCTCGCCATTGCTCGGATAAAGTTAAATGGCGGAAAGTACAAACAACTGAAACTTTAGCGGCCAACAATAAAAATACAGGGAGGGCGGGGTTTTGCTGCTTTCAATGCAAGGGGTGCGGGTGTTGTATTTCCCGGCCCGATGATCGTTCCTTGCCTTGATGCTATGATGTCGAAAGCTTCTGGTGTTACCTCGCTCATCGAGTTAAAAAAGTAGAGCTTTACTTTCAACCTATTTGTAGCCAAAGAGCTGTTATCGTTAATGCGGTAAGTCATCTCAAATTCGTGGCGATCGTTATTGGACGGCGTGCCACCAAATACCCCATTTCTTACAGTTTGCGCCAGGTTTATTTCTGCACTTGTTGCATTCACTTTGCATCCCTGGCTATTTAGTGCAAGATCGACGTCGAATGTAGTTCCGTTGTTAATGCCGGGAACAGCTGCATTTTTATCAGCATTATAGACCGGTTTAAGAATGGAGTCTCCTTTGGCAAGGTTATAAAATCCATCTAAATAATTGATGCCGGAAATCGTAATGAAATTAGTGAGGGTATCCTTTTTTCCTGTTTCTACAAATGAGACCCGATATTTTAAACCTGCATCACTCTTGTTTACATTGATCACGCCGGTGGTTTCATTTAAAGCAAGTCCATCAGGAAAAGAAAAATAAGTGCCTGCACGAGGTTGCGCAGGAGACACAAAAAAATCAGCGGTCCCTTTTACGTAAAAAACAGAATCAGTGTAAATGGACTGGGAACCAGCGGAGTTAGTTGTATTGTTTTCGATAGTGTTTTTACTGCATGAAAAGAGGCATGCATTCATTATAAACAAACCTAGAAGACGAATTGTATTTTTCATAACCTTGTGCTATACCATTAGTAAACGCCGGATGCGTAGATGTAACCTGGAAAAAGAAAATTTTTCTACGAACATTCCTGCAAACGGTAATAGTATCTAATAAGTCTGATCTATAAAAAAATAAAGGGTTAAAACTTTCTATAAACGCGAAAGCGACTACTGTATTACAACCTCCAGTCGCCTTCTAGCAACCAATAAAATTTGCCAAAAAAAGACCGTTTCCCCGTTTTCTTATTGGTTTTAATTTCAATTTGAGAGGTTCCGAGTGGCCCGAAGGTTTGAACATAAAAAGGGCTGTTTTCTTTTTGTCGCAGAATTTTTTCTGTTTATCTCTTTTGACATTTTCCTTAACAAAATCTTATTAAAATTTGAGGTGTAATAAACTTTATGTTTCGATGCTTCCATGAAAAGTTACCGTTACAACGGAGCGTCGCAAGAATGTTGACAGAAGCTTTGATGCTTATAACAAAAACTATTTTAAAAATAATTAACAGTAAACCCAACCATTTGTTAATGGCGGACATCCATCCAAAAAATAGAAGCTGTTGAAACATTTTCTTAGTCATCTGCCATAACAGGAAGCCAATAAACGGAGCAATCTGCCTTTGTTAAAAAACTTAATTGAACCCAACCCTTTTTCCCTTTTAGTGCATCAATGACAGAAGAACCTAAAATATTTAAGCAAACAGAGCAGTTGATAGAGGCGTGCCTGAAAGGTGAACGGCAATCACAAAGCAGGTTGTATAATTTATATTGTCAGAAAATGTTTGTGGTTTGTCTGCGATATTCGAAGACGCGTGAAGAGGCGGAAGAAATTTTGCAGGAAGGCTTTATGAAGGTGTTTGAGTTTTTGCACCAGTATAAATTCGCCGGGTCTTTTGAAGGATGGATGCGGAAGATTATGGTGAATTGTGCGTTGCAGAAATACAGGAGTAAAGGAAGTCTGAGGCCGGTTATAGATATTGAATCGGTGACAGCAGAGTACGGAGAAAACGAAGACATCATTTCGAAAATCGGCACAAAGGAATTACTCAACATGGTACAACAGTTGCCGCCTTCATATAAAATGGTTTTTAACCTGTATGTTTTTGAGGGAATGAAACACCGGGAAATTGCTGATCTCTTAGGTATTTCGGAAGGCACGTCTAAATCAAATCTTTCTGACGCAAGAACCATTTTGCAAAAGGCTGTTAATAAAAGCTTACAATCTCCACAAGTAAAATTTAATTAAGCATGGATGAAAATCTACATAATATAGATCATTTATTTAGGAAGGCGATAGCGGGACACGAGGAGGAGCCTTCAACAAATGTTTGGGAGAACATCGATAAAAACCTCGACAAAAAGAACGTTGTTTCTATTTCAAAAAAATATAGAAAGCTAAAGTGGGCCGCCGCTGCCTTACTCATTTTTTCTGCTGGATTGGCTATGTACACAGTACAAACAAGGCTTAGGAACAAAGAGCTTGCAAAAACGATTAGCAGGAAAAAAATGGCTGAAAGGAATGGAGGAAATAACAAGGCTTTTCCGAAAACCGGTATAAGCGATGCTAAGCCATTGGAGAAAGAAGTTATTGAAGAGCCTGTTCCTACAACAAGAATTGATAGCGCACATACAACAGTTGACTCCAATGAAACCGTAGCAAAAGCTGGTAAACAAACAGCAACGGAGAAAGTAGGTTTGCCGGGTGCTGAACAAAAAGTTGAAGACGGCAACTCCACACAAACAGTGAAACTTTCAGGAAAGCGGGTAAAGACTGCCAGGAAAACAGAAGAAGCTCTTGTTGTCTACAAAGGATCTAAAGAAAGAAATGCAGTATCTACTATGAACAGTAAAGCGGCCAATTTTTCTGCCGCGGATAATTCAAAGGGAACACAAAATGCAGGGGCCAGTACGCTAAAGCCCGTGGGAGATTTGGCTACAGCCACAGAACGCCCAAAAGATTTACAAATACAATCACCCGACCCGTTACTTGAGAATATTTTAAAAAGCGCCAGCGAAAACAATAAGATACCCACAGCCGAGCCACTGGTTCTGGCAAAGAACAGCAAGGTAAAAGGTGATCATAGATTTACGTTTTCTATTACTCCGTATTATTCCGCTGATTTTGTTAATACCAGGATTGACAACGGACAACGTTGGTTTAGAGAAGATGACCGAAACGAAATAAAGAACAAGGAGGAAATCTCAAAAACTTCAAGCATTGGTGTATTGGTGGACTACAACTTAGACAGCCGATGGAGCTTACAATCCGGGATTTCTTTTTCGACCATGACCACCAACATTCAGCCAAAGACAATTTTTGCACGTCCTGATCCCCGTGGCAATATCAACTATCGTTTTAATTGTTCATCAGGCTATTCTTTCGTCACCTTACGTCGTGGTAATGCTCCAGCTTCGGGAGACAGCGTAATCGCTTTGTCTTCTACCAATACCCTCAACTACGTGAGCGTTCCGTTGGCTGTAAAATACGTGTTTAGTAAAGGAAAACTAAGCTTATCACCAGGGTTGGGGGTTGCAGCTAACTTCTTAACCAAAGGAAAGATTGAAACTGAAATTGCCGGATCAGCCGGAAACGAAAAAGCGAGTATAGACCACATTGAGGGTTTAAATAATTCTTACTTCAGTGGCTTAGTTAGCCTTGGTGTTGACTATAGTTTAAATAAGACTCTCGCGCTTAGTTTTACGCCCACCAGCCGAATTGCTTTGTCTGCCATCAATAAAGATGCGCCAGTTAAAACCTACCTCAGTTCGTTCGGGCTGGTTGGGGGGTTAAGAATTAACTTTTAAGTAGCATTATCGATACTTATTTACCTAACCTCTTTTTTGTCGGCTTGGGTACTCTCCCTTTTAGAGAGCCGTTAGTTTGTATGCTAGTATGTACTCAACATTGTGCTGCTATTAAACTCTCTTGCGTCGCACTCTTGTACTTTTTTTATTTCTACGCCGCAGTAAACTTCATAAGAAAAAAGTCTTCGGCAAGGAGCAACTTCCCATCGACCTTTTGGAGCATCGCCACCCGATGACTGTTGAAAGTTCCTCTAAATTTATTGCGAAATAAACTGGCTGTTCTAAAGGCTTAAATGCATAAATTACAAGCAATTTCTAAGATTAAAATCAAACTATTTATGTTGAAATCTACCATTGCTTCCATTTGTATTGCAGCAAGTATTCTTTCCGGATGCGGATCTTCTAAACAGGCTTCCGTTAACCATGAAGTGAATAAGGAGCCAAACACTTTGACGAGTAAAGAAAAGAAAGATGGATGGGTGTTGTTGTTCGACGGACAGACTACAAGTGGTTGGCATGGGTACAATAAAAACACGGTACCAACAATATGGAAAGTTGTAAACGGCTCGATTATGCTTGATCCAAAAGCAAGAACCAGGGGTGCCGGCGGAGATATTGTAACTGACCAGGAGTTTGAGAATTTTGAGTTTTCGACAGAATGGCGAATCACTGAAGAAGGAAACAGCGGCATTATTTTCGACATTAAAGAAGATCCTAAGTTTTCAAATACGTACAATACTGGCTTGGAAATGCAGGTGCTTGATAACATAAAAGCATCTGACAACAAAAAGGCGAACCATTTGGCTGGACTACTATATGACTTAAAAGGTACTGCTGATCTTTCAAAACCTAAGCCGGTAGGAGAGTGGAATGAAGCAAGAATTGTTCAGAAGAACGGTCACCTGACCCTTTATTTCAACGGAATTAAAACATGCGAGGTTCAGCTTGGCAGCGACGAGTGGAAGAGTCTTGTTGAAAACAGCAAGTTCAAAGGCTGGCCAAATTTTGCAACTACTCCAAAAGGAAAAATTGCTTTCCAGGATCATGGCCATGAAGTAGCATTTCGCAATGTGATGATAAGAAAGTTATAAACTGACTTCAGTAGATTAAAAGCCGGCTTAGTTTGAAGCAAAATGACATCCTTTTTACCGGTGGCTATAAGAATGTTGAGTAGAATATCTACAGGTACAAGTGAGTGACACAACGATGTTGACTAAGGTTAACCCTGCTGACACAAATTTCAAATTTATTAAAACAGGTATGCTAAAGACGTTAGGTTTTATACTTGTCGCGGTTTTTGTTTTGGCAAGTATTAATGGCAAAGAGAAGGCGGCAGACACTGTAGTTGTTGCAGAAGGAAAAATGCCGAACCTGGTAAAAGATAAAAACAATACTATCCATATTGTTTACGGAACCGGTGATAGCATTATGTACCTCTCTTCTGAAGATGGAAGAAGCTTTAGCGGTGCTTCGCTAATTGCTGTTCTGCCTAACCTGTTTGCTTCGGCTATGCGCGGACCTCAGATAGCTGCCTCGAGTGATGGTGTTACAGTAACCGCATGCTCGAGCAATGGAAATATTTTTTCTTATCATAAGACGGCCTCGGGAAAATGGTCGAAAGCAACCAAAGTGAATGATGTGGATGAGTCTGCAAAAGAAGCTTTGATGGGGCTAAGTGCAGATGGCGAAAGTGTGTTTGCGGTATGGCTTGGCGTAAAAAATCCTAAAGGTCAGAGCGTGTACGGTGCGAAATCCAACGATGGCGGCAAGACCTGGAGTAGAAATATTGTAGTCTACGCGTCTCCTGATAGTACTGTCTGCGAGTGTTGTAAACCGTCTGTTGTTGTAAAAGACAATCTTGTATATGTTATGTTTCGAAACTGGCTACATGGTAGCCGTGATTTATATGTCGTTTCATCCTCAAATGGTGGAAAGTCTTTTGAACATTCGCAGAAATTAGGTGACGGGACCTGGAAATTGAAGGGTTGCCCGATGGATGGTGGTGGACTTGCCATAAGTAAAGACGGAACGGTCGAAACAGTGTGGCGACGTGAAGGGAAAATTTTTGCTTCCGCTGTAGGTATGCCCGAGAAAGAAATTGGTGAAGGTCGTGGCTGTACTATTGAGACTGTAAATGGCAAAAAAGTCTACGCGTGGGGTTTAAATGGTGATGTGATTTTAATGAACTCTGCAGGAGTAAAAAAGAATCTAGGTAAAGGAAGCTTACCCTTAGTAAAAGCTTTGAATAATGAACATGTACTTTGCGTGTGGGAAAACGACAGACAAATTCGTGCATCAGTAGTTGAATTGTAGACTGTTGCAGATGTTGGAAAATGTCGAGATTGTGATAATCAAAGCCACTTTTTAAACCATGCGATCGTCATGTCGGCATGTTCCGGCAAAAATCGATGTGGCTCTTTGAGGGTGATATGTATAGCCAATCTATTCAGTGCACCCTTTGCCTTGTACGCTTTTGTTGCGGATTTAAACGCAAGCCTAGCTCCTTCTAACGGGCAGTTCTGATCTTTTTCGTTACTTAGAAGTAGGAGCGGACGTGGAGCAAAGAGGCGGATCATCGATGGACAATCAAACTCTCCTGTAATCCCCGGAACTAATTTTTGCCACACCAGTTGTACATTTTCTTTTTTTACGGTGCTGTCTCCAAGATCACGTGCGGCTTGTTTGTGTACCTCTGCAATCGTATTTGCGCGGCCTTGCCATTTGTTATTTTCTAACGACCATCTGAAACTCTGGGCCGCAATAACAGGTACTGCAACTTTTATCCTTTTATCAACAGACGCTGCCATCCAGGTTTCAATTCCTCCCATTGAAATTCCCATCATACCGATTCGGCTTGCTTCGACATCCGGCCTTGTTACCAGGTAATCGGTCAACTTCCACAAATCATACACAGTATCGTAAAAGAAGGGATGTTGTTGGTGGGAACCAGAATTTTCCCAGGCCTTTGTGATGGCTTCTACATATTGCTTCGAGTTATTGGCACCACCTTTAATTCTTTCACCGTGATACCTTGCATCAATGGCAACACCCATTATCCCAATCTTGGAGAGCCTATATAGCAAGTTTGTAATGCTAGCTTCATCCTTAGTCCCTCCCGTGCCATGCAGACAGATGACGACTGGAAATTTCTTTACGCCGGCGGTAGTTGGTTTGTAAATGAGGATCGGTACTTTTTCTGTCTTTTCAGTATAAATGAACCCTTTTTCGATTACGACAGAATCAGTGCTAAAAGATTGAAAGGAAGGATTGAAATTAACAGCAGGCCTTTCAAGTAATTTTCTAAAATCACTTGAAATTTTTTCAACGGGAAAATTCTCAAGTGATTTTGACTGGTGCCTTGCCTGACCGAATGCTCCAGTAAAAAGAACCAGTGTTGATATGTAAAGAACAAGCTTCATAGAGCTTAAAGTTAATCAACACTTTAAATCATTATGCTCCATGTATTTCTTTGACCGTATTTACCCCACTGCTTCATTGAATTATACAAAGTGGTCTTAAGAGTAGTTAGGTTTGTTTTCTTACCTTTTTTAGGAGGAGCAATTGCGCTTATTTTAGGATCAGAAGTAATGAGTTTTGTTGCAAACCAGGTAGTGTGCATACGGGGGATAGCAAGCCCTAGTATCATTCCGGGTAGTCCTGAAAAAGACTCGGGTCCTCCACGGGTAACTATCTGATCTGTATAAAAAGCAAACACAAAAACAGAGTCCATAATAATGGTAGTTGCTTTTCTGCATTCAAAGCCGGCTATGGTCCGGGTATCCGACGTAATCTTCCATTCGGCTTTTCGAAGGCTATCCTGGATGTTGTAAGAAGTTTCAAAGACATTCTTTAAACTGCTAAAAGATTGTGATGCCAAATCGCTATAAACAACGTTGTCCTCTGCAGGACCTGCTAACCACTCAGGAACTTTTTTTACTGCCTCTACTTCGCGGCCGGGCTCGTACAAGGTTTTATCATGGTCGAAGTAAAGATTAAAGTAGGTTGATTTTGAAGGCGGCAATTGCTTTTTCAGTGCTTCGTAGAACGAATTATCCTCCCCATCCATATCGTCTTCGAGACGTTTCAGAATGTTGATAGTTCTTTCGAATTCTATCTTTCCTTTCTCAATAAATATCTGCTGCGCCTTTACCGACACAGTTGAAGCTAATAAGGATACGATCAGGTAAAACGTTTTCATACAAATTTATTTAACGGGTGCACCTCCGGGGGATTTAGTGAAGTTCCAGGTAAAATTCAACATAAAATATCTTCTTAAGCTGGTGTAAGAATTCTCAGTGATCACGTTTGAACCGATATAGCGGCTGAAACCTTTATTCTGATCAAGCAAGTCATTACCCCTTATACTTATCAAGCCCTTGTCGTTTTTGAAAAGCTTTCTTCCGATAAAAGCATTCCATACAATCACATTATTGTTGTTATCGAAAGTGCTTGTTTTTTGTCTTAAATCAGCATTGATATCGGTATTGATTTCAAACTTAAACGGTAGTTGGTAGTTAAAATTGAAGGAGTGGTTTTGCGTGATATAATTCGTCTTCACATCGCGTCTGATAGAAGACTTGGAAGTGTTGTACGACACATTTGAGCTAAGATAGAAACTGAATTTCTTTTCTACATATTTACTAAAGCCTAAGCGTACACCATAGCTTTCATTATCGGTCACGTTGTTTATCTTATTTACGATATTATTATTTCTATTCGCATTAAGGTTTATACCAGCATTGATCCTGATATCAGGTTTTTTCCATTTGAAGGAAAATCCTCCAAAAATGTTTCCATTGTAGTTACCGTTCACATTGATGTACTGGTACACTGTTTTGCCAATACTATCACCGGAGGTAGCGGTGTATTGATTCGTGGTAATTGCATTGGATATAGTGTTGAAAGATCCATACAGGTAAATGTTCTGCTGAGATAGTACTTTATAAGAGTTGTAGCTTAAATTAAACCTGTTTTGAAACGATTGCTTTAGGTTAGGATTCCCTGCAAAAATGTTTAAAGTATTGGTGTTGTCCCGGATAGGTTGTATCTGTTGAATAGTCGGCTGTTGTGAATTGCCATTGTAAGAAAAATAGATACCGCTGTTTGTGTTGAATTTATAGTTGATATTCGACCGGGGGAAAAGGTTTGTATAACTGTACCTGGTAGTCGTTTTTCTTAGTACATCTTCCTGCGTGAAGTCTGCTACAGCAATATCACTTCCGATACCTGCATTCAGTTTTTTGCTATTGAATCTCCAGGCCATACCGCCGCTATTGGTAAGTATCTTGTAATTATAGTTATTGCTAAATGTGTCGTTTAAAGCTTCATACTTACCCGTGTTGTTTTTATCGTAAGACAGCTTTTTCGATTCACTATTATTTAACCTCAAACCATAATTGAACTCTATGAATAAGTTTTTGACAACCGGCTCTGTGTAAACAAGTCGGCCTGATGTAGTAAGCGTGTTTACGTCATACATCTTCATCTGGTCAACATTGTTTCTGTTGATGATCGATTGATTTTTATCGTAAAAGTCATTTGATGAATTTAGAAAGCCAGTAGTCTTGGTTTGTAAATATTCTTCGATCAGGCTTAGTGAAACTGTTCTGCCAATCTTTTTAAACCGTCTTCTAAAAATCATATTGCTGTTAAAGCTGTTGTTAGTACCCTTTGAAACAATTGATCGGTTACTCGTATTTACAAGATTGCCCGCCTTGTTGATAGATTGTGACAGGTTAGTGCTGGCTGAGCTTTCAGTACCATTATAGCCGTTTGCTTTAATTTTTACAGAGGTAAAACTGTCAATCTGCACATCCAAAGTTCCGTTGGCTGAATTTCTTTGTTTGTTGCTAACGAAATCGTTGTTTTCTCTTTGATAAAACAGGGTATCGGGCAAGATAAATTGAGAGAAAGTATTTGACGAGCCTTCATTAAGAATCTTGTTGTAGCGATAACTACCATTTATAGTTTGCTTATCGTCGTTAAACTTGTTACCGTAGTTAATACCGGTGCTCCAACTTCTTGGGATGCCCTGCCCGCGAAAAGAAGACTGGCTAAATTCATCACGGCCGCCGCCATCGATGTATATTCCTCCGTCATCACTCATCTGCATATCTAAGCCCTCACCAAATTTTTCCTGTTCACCCCAATCAAGTCCCGTTTTCCCGGTACTGCTCATAATGCCATAGACAGATAGTTTTCTTTTTGCCCGGAAAGAGTTTAGCATTAGCGTGTTATTCCATCGGTTGTTGAATCCGCCGGCCAGTTCCAACTTGCCGAAGTAACCCTTTTTGAAATTGTCTTTCATTGTCAGGTTAATCGTTTTAGTCTTTTGCCCGTCATCGATGCCTGAGAAAACAGCCTGGTCACTTTTTTTGTCGTAGACCTGAACCTTGTTTATAGTATTAGCCTGAAGATTTTTTGTTGCCATAGTAGGATCATTCCCAAAAAACTCTTCTCCGTCTACTAATATTTTTTTAACCTCTTCTCCCTGCGCCGTAATCTTACCATCTTTATCAACCTGAAGTCCGGGTAGCTTGCGTAGCATCTCTTCAACCGATGCACCTTCTCTTACTTTAAAACTATCTGCAACATATTCTGTTGTGTCGCCTCTCATTCGCATCGCCGCAACCTTCGATTTCACAAGCACTTCTTCCAGGATCTTAGACTTAAGCGTAAGCATTATTTTTCCCAGCACTTTGTTTTCATTTTCCTCAACGCTAACCTTTTCGAGGTAGTCGGCATAGGTAGGATATGTAAAAAGAAGAATGTATTGTCCCTTATTTAGTTTGGGTATTCTGAAATCACCCTTGCTGTCGCTCCTGATGACATCAATTAAAATAGAGTCTTTAGCCCTTAAAAGTGAGATATTAGTTTGAGGAAGTGTTTTACGATTAATAGTATCCTCAATAGTTCCGGTGATGGTTGCATTTTGGGCAATGGCCGTCACGGAAAGTAAAATGCAGACGAGCGATAGCAGGAGTAGTTTTGGCATAACAGTTAATTAAGAGCAATATAACTGTTATCAATTCAAGCAGTTAATGTCGTATCACAAAATATGTTAAAAAAGTACAAGCGGCTTTTATACTCCATGTTTGGTAAGCCTGTTATAAATAAAAAAGCTCTTTTAAGGCGAACTTATATTGGCCACTATCTGCACACATAGGTATAAGACATGCATGAGGAAAGGATTTTTCCACTTTAGATTACATAATTTAACTATTACGCGCGATACTCTTATATTGCTGCGGTATTTGTTACCCTTCAATTAACGTTGAATTGCGGAAGAAAAAACGCCAGCAAGGGCATCTTTTTAGCCTTTTAATTGGGGGGATAAATTTTGAAAGAAAGGAAGTCTTCCGTAATCTTGACTTGAAAGGGATCGTGGTATTATTTTTTTAATAAAAGAAGTTGATAAACAATTATTTATCTTGATGCTTTATAAACCACCGCAAGTGGCATAAATAAGGCAATTAAATTACCTGCATCACTAAAACTTAAATTAAAACTTTATGGCAAAGGCAACTGCAAAAGAGACACCAACAAAAAAAGCTGAAGCACCAGCTCCGAAAAAAGCCGCAAAGCCAGCTCCTAAAAAAGCTGCACAAAAAACATCGGGAAAAACTCCTGATGGAAAAGCAAACTCAGGAATAATGGCTCCCCTAAATGTTAGCGCTGACCTGGCTAAGATTGTAGGTAAAGAACCGTTGCCAAGAACTCAAATAATCAAGAAAATCTGGGATTATATTAAAGCAAACGACCTTCAGGATAAGGAAAACAGGAGAATGATCAATGCAGACAAAGACCTAAAAGTGGTTTTTGATGGTAAAGACCAGGTTTCAATGTTTGAATTAGCTAAAGTGGTAAACAACCACGTAAAGAAGTAATTACTTCAATTCTACTTTTACTGTTTTTAGCGCTGTTATTCGAAAACTTCAAAGTTTTTGGTAGAGGCTTAAAGTAGACTGTATGAGTAAGAACATTAATCTCACGCAAAGTTTTTATTGGTAAAGCTTTGCGTGAATAATGACTTTTTCTTCCAACCTCTTAGCATCCCGATCTTGGTGCACTTCTTCGCGTGTAATTATTACACCGCCACTTTGAATTATTCCCTTAGCTACATTCCCTCTGGATATACAGCTTAACCGAACCTATACTGTAGCAGTATCACCATTTGATTTCTACAACAACAATGCTTACTGTGCATGCAAATCGAGGGAGAGACCCGCGAAATATTCTCCATGAAATTAAAAGAGAGATGCTTCAAGGCTATAAAATAAATTCCTAAGAAGAGTAGCTCTTAAAGCTTTAGAAGCTCGATTCTTAAAATCGTCTAACATCCCCATAAAATTTATTTGTCAAATTGTACGTTTTATGATTCTCGTAAGATGGAGGTTTATACTTTTACGAAAGAGCTTTGAACAATTTGATGCACAAAAAGGTCCACGGCTAAAACAGTCTGAAATTATAAACTTCTGCTGTAAGTAATGACAGGATTATTATGAAAAGGGTATTTATAACAGTAGCTATTTTAATTTTATTTGCTTCTAACAGCCATGCACAATTTTCTGCGCAGGATAAGATGGCATTGGAAATTCCTCAACCGGATACTTACTCTACGAATGGAATAAGTTCTTACGTTAAAAGCCATTTCTCGTCCGACTCAGAAAGGGTTCGGGCGCTTTTTGTTTGGGTTGCAAATAATGTCAATTACGACGTTGAGAAAGTGCGCACTAGAAACCTTACGGAAAGAACTACTGTTGCCCAAGTTCTGCAAACAAGAATGGCTATATGCCAGGGATATTCAGAGTTACTGGTTGCGCTGTTGAAGGAGTGCAATATAAAATCGATGTTGGTTGGAGGCTATACAAAAGAACCAAACGGCTCTATTTCTGAACTCTCCCATGCGTGGGTAGCGGCAGAGGTAAACAATAAGTGGTATTTCTTCGACCCCACGTGGGCAGCAGGAAGTGTGAAGGATTACAGGTTCTCACGAAGCTTCTCTAACCGCTATTATAAACTTCTTCCTGAACAGATGATTAAGGATCATATGCCTTTTGATCCTATGAATCAGTTGTTGAACTACCCGGTTACCTACGACGAGTTTAATAACAGCAATGTTTCTATAAATACTACCAAGCCTTTTTTTAATTATGCCGATACACTTATTCATCACAACTCGTTAGACAGTTTGAACCAATTTGCCGGCATTACGAGGAGGATTAATAAAAATGGTGAAAAGAACCGGCTCGTTTACGACATGGTTCAGCTGCTAAATAAGAATCAAAGTTATGGTGAGTCGAAGCTTGGATTCGAAGGGGCTGTCTCTGCGTTCAATACCGGGACGGCTTTATTTAACCGTTATATCGACTACAAAAACTCGAGATTTAATGGAATCAAAAGCAACAAAGAAATTCAACAAATGATTGATAGCGTGTTGCTTTATATTAAAAGTGCTTACACAATGCTTCAACCTGTAGTTGCAGATACCGACGATAACAAGCGCGCGCTGGAAGGTATTAATGGTGCTCTTTTAAGATTTTATAATAGGGTCGAAGAGGAGAATATCTTTTTAAAAAGGTACTTGCAAACAAGCAGAACTACGCGCTAGGCTGCTTGGTATTTTTACGACAGCTTACTTTTAATCATTTACAACCAAATTATGATTAATGGCATAAGGTGTGGCAGCGCTTAGGGTACTACAATAGTTTTACTTTGTAGGGTATGTGCACTAAAATAGCCTAAAGCTCCACCTTCAATATTGGTTACAGGATTGCCTGGAGTAGCGCTTTGATTTTCACCTGTTGAACTTTGTGATAGGCTATACCAATACTTATAAATCGGGTAGTCAATTCCTAACATTTCAACTCTTACAACGTCGTTGGTTTTTAATTTCTTTTTCTCTTCTTCGTCGTCGTCCGCAAAGAAAAATAAGATCCTCTCTATTTTACGGCCATCGGTTAAATCATCGTCTCTTACAAAAATCGTTTTTTCTTTTATCCCGTTTACGTACTGTATGTACCGGTATGCGTTTCCTCTTCCGGCTGGATCTGTATAAGATACTGTTGCATATTTGTTTGATTTATCGAAGAAGGTCCGCTCGCTAATGTACAAGCTATCAAAAGGTACAAAGACAGGCATTGTCGAAGTGGCCCTAAAAGTTTGGCCACCGGCAATAATTGTCATGCGATAGGTATGACCAGAAAGGCCTTTAAGTCCGGATGCTTCATACACTCCTGCGCTTGTTTCGGTAAGTGTTACGGGGGCAGCGTTATTGTCTGAAATGGTTATACTGGCTCCGCTTACCCCATTGAAAGCATTGTTTTCGTCAAAGTTTTTTGTTTGAGTAAGTAATACTTTACAGGAGTTTGGCTGGTCAGTAATTACTGCCTCAACTACGTATTTTTTCTCTGCTGTATTTAAGTCTACATCGATCACCTTTTGACAACCGGTAACGGCTATTGACGAAAGCGTTATTAATAGGACGACTGCTGCCTTGGATGCAGAAAATTTGCCGCTGTTTCTTGTTGAATAAAATTGTTGCCGTACAAGTGAGTGACACAACGGAAGCCGAAGAAAGCGCCGAAGCGGGCCAATAAAAAAAGAAGAGTAAGTTTTATATGAGGATTGCATTACTACTAGAATTTGAAGTTGTATGAAACGGATGGGATGTACTTAAACAAAGCAGTTCTAACGGCTTCTGTTTTTTGCGGATCATCTTTGCTTTCACGGAAAGCGATGGTATAGGCGTTCTCTCGACCATAAGCATTGTATAAACTAAAGGCTAGCTCGGAAGTGTATTTCTTCCGCTTTTTAAGTTGCAAAGTAGCGCCAAGATCGAGCCGGTGATAACTGGGCATACGATAGCCATTGCGTTCGGTGTAGTAGAAAATAACCTGGTTGTCTACCCGATATTTACCTGCAGGAAAAGTGACGGCATCACCTGTATAGTAAATCCAGTTGGCGGAGAAGTTCCACTTTTTATTGAGTTGATAAGAACCTACGATAGCGACGTCGTGCGTACGGTCTTGCCTTGCGTTGTACCAATTATTGTTGTTGATACCATCAATTTTGCGTTCAGTTTTCGAAAGGGTATAGCTGAACCATCCCGAAAGTTTTCCTGTCTGCTTGCGCAAAAGCCATTCTATTCCGTAGGCTCGTCCCTTGCCAAAAAGTAATTGAGATTCTATCGCATCGCTGTTGATAAAAACGTTGGCGCCGGTTCTGTAATCAACCTGGTTTTGCATTGTCTTATAATATGCCTCAACGGTCAGCTCGTATTTGTTTTGAGAAAGATTTTTATACCATCCCAACGAAACCTGGTCAGAAACCTCGGGTTTAATAATGTTGGTGCTCGCTACCCATTTGTCGGTAGGAGAGCCTGTAGTTGAGTTGGAGACCAGGTGAAGGTTTTGAACATTTCTAACATAAGAAGCCTTAATCGAAACAGAGGGATTGAATACATAGCTTAGAGCAACGCGAGGCTCGAGGTTAAGATAAGTTTTTACAATCTCGCCGCTTTTGTAACTGAAGGTGTCAATTACATTTCCTGCTGTATCCAGGGCAAAGTAATCACCTTTACCTAGTACGCTGAAGCCAGTGAGGCGCGCTCCGTAAGTAAGGTTTACCTTATCTGAAGCTTTGAAGGTATTTGAGGCATAAATAGCATTTTCCATAGAATACCTTCTCTGCCGGTTAGAAGTGTTTATGTAGGAAGTTGATGTTGCAGTAATCTCACCGGGCCGAATGGTATGATAGATCGCATTAGCACCGAAACGAAGCGTGTTACGACTGCCCGCATACCACTGGAACTCCTGCTTAAGATTAACATCCCTTATCTGAGAAAAGATGTCAAAATCGTTGCTACCGCTGCGGATGGTAATTTTATAATCGTAGTTGCTGTAAATAAATGATGTGTTCGAAAACAGCTTACTGCTAAAGATGTGGTTCCATCTTACAGTGCCGGTGCCATTACCCCATTGAAGTGCAAATGTTTCACCTACCCCCAACTTATCTCTACCAAAGTAACCCGATAAGTATAGACGATCTTTTTTGCCCAGCTGGTAGTTGAGTTTTGTATTCAGATCATAGAAGTAAAGCTGGTTTTTATTGATGGCAGAGTCTTTTGATAGCTTAAGAAACATGTCGACGTAGGTACGCCTTCCCGATGCCAGAAAAGATGATTTACCTTTTTGAATAGGTCCCTCGACATTTAGTTTTGTTGAAATCAATCCAATGCCACCACTTACATCGTAGTCCTGGTTATTTCCTTCATTCATCCTGATGTCAAGTACAGAAGATAAACGGCCGCCGTATTGGGCAGGCATTCCACCTTTGTAAACAGTAACGTCTTTTATAGCATCAGAATTGAAAGTAGAGAAGAAGCCAAGCAGGTGGGAAGCATTGTAAACCGTTGCTTCATCTAGCATAATAAGATTTTGATCAGCGGCACCGCCGCGAACGTAAAATCCGCTGCTTCCCTCGCCGGCAGATTTGATACCTGGTAAGAGCTGTATTGTTTTTAAAACATCTCTTTCTCCAAACAACATCGGAATGTTTTTGGTTTCAGCCATCGTTAGCCGCTCCATCCCCATCTGCGGATTAGTAATGCTTCGCCTTCCTGTAGTTTTTACAACCACAGTTTCCAGTTCCCTTGTTTCTTCTTCCAGAGATATGTTGATGGTTAGGTTTCGGTTCAACTCCACCTGCTGCGATTTTAGTCCCAAACCGATTGCACTAAACTCAATAGTATAGCTCCCTTTCTGAAGTGATAGGGAATAGAAACCGTATTCGTTACTGGTAGTGCCCGTACTAGAACTTTTAATCCTAACTGAAGCACCAATAAGGGTTTCGCCGGTTTTTGCTGATGTAATAGTTCCGCTAATCGTGTACTTGTCCTGCGCAAGCAGGATAGCAGGAAGAGAAAAAAATATGAAGAGTAAAATGCTTCGCAATGTTTCGATTTTTTAATTTTTTGTCCTTACACAAGACTGTGATCAACCCAATAAATGTGTTTTTTTGTAACCGGCGCAAAAGTAGAGTAAAGACCCCACGGCACCTGTTACGCAACTTCTAAATTGTATAAACGGCAAAACGAAGGCACCTTTAAAAGTTTCGGCTTGCTGGTAGTTATAACCTTTTTGCTGATCTATTTGTTTTGAAGAATAGCAATAGACAGCTAACATCTTCTGCCTAAATAGATATAAGCGGAAGCACAAGTAGGACGTATTATAATATTTAGCGATAAAGGAGGGACCCTTGATGTGAGGCTTTCTTTTTGCATTGCTCAAAAAGCTTTTAAAAATATTTAACCAGTAGCCGATGTACGTTGCACGAAACCTATCATTTAAACTTCTCTTCCTTTTTGCATGGAAGCCGTTACTTTTTTTCTTTATTTATTCTTCCGCCATAACCTGCCTTTATGAATTGGCTGGCTTTACCTGGCTCGGAATTCCTTTCACTCCGATTGGTTTAATAGGTACTGCCGTTGCCTTTTATGTAGGATTTAAAAACAACTCATCTTACGAACGTTTGTGGGAGGCTCGCAAAATATGGGGAAGTATTGTGAATTTAAGCAGGGCTTTCGGCGTGTACGTGCTCGATTATATTCAACCTGCAGAAGAGCTGGATTATAACAGCCTCGAAGAGCATAAAAGAATCATCATTTACAGGCACTTTGCTTTTATTAATGGATTGCGGATACAGCTGAGAAGCCGGAAGGTTTGGGGTGATGATGGAAATGATCCTTTTATGAATATCGTGGCCAGGGATACGCCTTTTGTTAACCAGAACCTATTAAAAGAAATAAAGCAGTTCTTGCACGACGACGAAGCCCAATACCTGAATGATAAAAGCAATACCGTTACACATATATTGCGCAAGCAAAGCGAGCACCTAAATTATTTGTTTGAAAAAGGTTGTGTAACAAACTACAAACATGTTGAGATCGGCAAAATAATAAAGGAATTATACGATCAGCAAGGCGCATGCGAACGTATTAAGAATTACCCTTTTCCAAGGCAATATGCTTTTTTTAGTGAAGTGTTTGTTTGGATACTTGCACTTGTTCTGCCGTTTGGACTGGTAGGAGAGCTTAACAAACTCGGGCCTTCTTTCGTTTGGACCACCATCCCCTTAGCCGTGGTTATTTCGTGGCTTTTTCATGTAATGGAAGTTATTGGTGATAAAAGCGAAAATCCTTTTGAAAATAGTGTGAATGATATTCCCATGACTTCCATTTGCAGAACAATAGAAATTGATCTCAAAGAAATGCTGGGTGAAAAAGAAATTCCTGAAAAAGTTGTACCGGTAAACAGGATTATTATGTAATGGCGAGACTATTTGAACACTTGCTGTAAAGCTCAGTTTAGATCTTTTGGATGCAATTTTTTCTAAAAGACTCACTCAATCTTTTAAAATTCGTTCCCACTTTTCGCTTCTTCTAACAATTGCGCTTTGCACGTTGGAAGATGAAGTACAGGAAAGTTTACAGACCTCGCAATGAAGCACAATTCGTTTGCTTTTTTATGCAACTCGTTTGCTTTAGCCACCATAGACTCTTCAGCAACAGTTACGTTTGGATAAAGTTTCACCTCTGTAAAATGACCACCTCCATCCTCCGTTTCAACCATAACACCAGTTGCTCTGTCGAAGTAGCCTGTCACAACAATTCCCGCATCTGAACATAGATGTAGAAACCAAAGCATGTGGCAGCTTGACAGCGATGCGACTAATAATTCTTCAGGCGTGTATTTCGTTTTGTCTCCGCGGAAAGCTGCATCAGATGAACACTCTAAAGGAGGTTTTCCTTCTACAGTTACAATATGACTACGCTCATAAGAACGATAAGTCTCAGTACCTCGGCCTGTGTTTCCCGACCAGGTTACTTGCAAATAGTAGTTGTGTTGCTTCGACATATGAGGTAATTAGAATATTCTCAAAAATAAACTTTAAGAGGAGTTATAGTAAGATTTAATACAACTAAGGGGTCTAAAACCTGAGCGGGTACACCTAGATTGTTCTTTGTGGAAATACTAAAATTAGGCTACAGTTAAAATTATTTAATATTCCGACGCTTTGAATTAATCTTCACCTGCTGTATTTTGATCTTTCAACTTTTGAAGCTCCACCAAATTTCCCTTCTTTTCCCTCCAAAATTATAACTGCCATGATTGATCATATAGTTACCCAGCCTGAAAATACTCCTCAGTCTCTGATGGAACAGCAGGAGTATTTACATGCTATTGAATTGCTTAGAAGTATAAATTATAGCCAGCCCGACGCTTATCACCTTGCTATGCTCGGTCTTGCCTATTTTCATACTGAGCAATATGATCTTTCTGCTGCTAATTACGAGAAAGCGCTAAAGCTAGATCCCACGAACAAAGACTGGCAGGAAATGTGGCAACACGCCCGAAGTAATGCTGTTTCGGAAGTAAATATTCCAATTCCGGAAGTTTATTATTTTGATAGAGAAAAACTGTTGAGCAAGCCGGTTGTGCCAGATGGAGCTCTGCCTACAACTCCGGTTCCACCGCCGCCTAAACCGGGATTGTTGAAAAAAATGAAGGTAGTCCTGGGAAATGGGATAGGAGCTGTTTCGACTGTTACTATGGGGTTGGCTACAAGTACTTATGGAAAATTTGCCGGCTACTCGGGTAAGGTATGGACAAATTGGTACAGAAGACCGCTATTACTAGGAATACTTACGCTTGCCTATATGCGGGAAAAAATTAATGCGCATAATCTTAAATCCAGCTATCCAAAAAATACGTTAGTAGGTTTTCAGCCAGAGGGACAGACACCACCTGAAGGCCCAAAATATTTTAGAACAGCCGACGGAAGTTGGAATAACCTGGACAATCCGAAAGAAGGTGCGGCCGGTACAAGGTTTTCGCGAAACGTAGCAATTGATGCAATAAAGCCTGAAACAGGCGAAAGGTTATTGACCCCCAGCCCAAGGGAATTAAGCCGGCATTTACTCACCAGATGTGATGGAATGAAGGAGGTTCCCTTTTTAAATTTACTAGCAGCTTCCTGGATACAATTTGAAAATCATGATTGGATAAATCATGGAGAAAACTCTTTGAACGAGCTGATAGAAATTCCCCTTGCAGAAGATGACCCCGCACGAAAAAAATTCTGGCAGACAAAAATGTTGGTGCCAAAAACACAACCGGATCCTACCCGAATGGACGGAAAAGAGGAAGCACCTATTTCCTTTATTAATGAGGTAACGCACTGGTGGGACGGGTCCCAGATCTATGGAAGCGATCAGCAAACGGTAGACAGGCTCCGCAGCGGTGTAGATGGAAAATTACGTATCAACGAAGACGGTACGCTGCCAATAGGAAAAAAAGGTATTGAAGAAACAGGCTTCGTACGCAATTGGTGGATTGGTCTTTCTATGCTGCATACCCTTTTTACACGTGAGCACAACGCTATTTGTGATCATTTAAAAAAACACAATCCTGGTTGGGATGACAACAGACTGTTTAATGTAGCCAGGCTGATAAATGCCGCCATCACTGCTAAAATTCATTCTGTGGAATGGACGCCCGCTATTCTTGCAAACAAAGGTTTGGGTATGGCACTAAACTCAAATTGGTATGGGTTGTTGACCAACCTTTTTGAAAAAGGGGATCACCTTAAAACGGTATCTGACATCAACGTAAGAAGCCCTGAACTGGGTGGAGTAGTAGGTAACCCAATTAATAAACATGGGGCGCACTATGCGTTAACCCAGGAGTTTGTAGAAGTATACCGGCTGCATTCACTTTTACCCGAGAACCTTAAAATAAAGAAGGTGGGTGAAGGCGAGAAAGTAACAGAGGTTCCTTTTGCAGAGACGAGACAAGCGGGTTCGGCAAAGTTTTCCAAAACACATTCGTTTTCGGACCTGTTTTATTCTTTCGGCAATCAACAACCCGGTCAGTTGGTTTTGAACAATTATCCCAAATTCATGCAGGAACTAAGTATACCATTCAATCCCATGTATGATTTGGGTGCGGCTGATATTCTTCGCGCACGTGAACGTGGAGTTCCAAGGTATAATGAATTTAGAAGGCAATTAGGCCTTAAACCAATTAGTAGTTTTGAAGAACTTACAGACGACAAAAGCCATGTAGCAAAGTTGAAGGAATTGTATGGAGAAGGACCCGAAGCAGTAGAAATGCTGGACCTGATGATTGGTACTTTAGGAGAAAGTCACCGGCCTGATGGTTTTGGTTTTGGTGAAACGATGTTCCAGATTTTTATATTAAATGCAACAAGAAGATTGCAAGCTGATAGGTTTTATACCGATTGCTATACAGAAGAATATTATACCAAAGAAGGATTGGAGTGGATAGATAATACTGACTTCAAAACTGTAATTCTTCGGCACTACCCCGAACTTGCCGCGACAGGATTGGGAAATATTAAGAATGCATTTGAACCATGGGACGTCGATGAGCAGCTAGATCCTCAAAGGCATCCCTTAAGAGCCTGGGATAAAATGCTAAAAAAAGATCCGTGGAAAGGAGATGCTTACAAATAATCTTTTTAGCAGGGTTTTCGATTTATTAGAAAACTTATTGAAGGGCCCTGCTATTTTTTTGTTTACATCATGGGCCCGTTTCCAATAACTTATTAAGTTTTTCAAGTTGCTCATTTAGGGTGCCTTCCATCCATGACTCGGGAGCTTCTTTTACGGCGGTAGCTAGTGCTTCCTTCGCCTTTTCTTTTTCGCCTATTCCTGTAAGTGCTTCTGCTATCGTGGCATTAACCCAAAAGATCTGTTCCTTATCCGGTTTGCCATTGTCATCTTTTATCCCCTTTTGTAAAAAGTCATTGCAAATGTTTAAAACCTTTCTACGGACTCGTTCGGCAATTACAATATCTGCAATTGCCTCTTTTCCGGTTGAAATGGAAGCACGGACATTAAGAAGAAAGGCGAAATTGATTCCATTATAGTAATCGTTTTTTAGATAAAACCCTTTCTCGTAAGCCCAAATGCCTTCATCGAGGTATTGACGATCCTGTTTGAGCTCCCACAAACGTTTGTGGATGGCTCCCCAAATACCAAGTGTCTCAGGATCTGCTGTTTGCTGCGGACGTAGGGTTTGAAGGATTTCCTTTGCTTCTTCCAAAGCCGTTATAGCGTCAGGGTCTTTGCTTTTATAAGTGGCAAGAGCAAGTTGTTGTAATATATAATCATCCTTTGGTCGTTTCTCAAGTAACCGTTTCAAATTTCGTTTAGCTCCTTTCCAATTTCCATCTGCCCGGGCCTCTTTAAACAACTCCATTAATTCACTTGTATTTTCGTCTGCTTTGATCGCGGCTTCTTCTATTCTTTCGTGTAACTTATCAATCAGTTTAGCCATGGCAAGATTTGGTAAGAAGGTAAACACAGGACTGTCCACATCTTGTTTATCAAGCAAAGTTTGTATCGCCTTTTTCAGTTCTTCCCTTACACGTTCTGCCTCCTCGGCGTCAATGCCTTTACCTAAATGCTCGTAAGGTCGTATGATCAGGTGGCCGATATCGAAAGGAAATTTAAATTGCTTCTCGGCCATCACAATAGTGGTACAAGGTCGAAGCGCATGTCGAACCCCAAGTTCATAAATGGCATTGGCATTAGAGGTCGAGAGATCCGCAATTACAATGTCGGCAGCAAAAAGCAGTTCGTACATCGGTTTGTCTATAACGCCTGAATGGATAATGTCGTCAGCTCTTATACATTCAAGTCCAGCTTCTTCAACCGCTCTCTTAATGATGACCCTGTATGTTTTGTCTAGATCAAGAATCCGGCTGGTGGCGAGGTCAGTCTTCTCTCCAAATCCCATAATAACAAAACACTTTTTTTTGTCAGACATTTTACAGTTTTTAATTGTTGTGAACGTTTAGCAAGCGCTGAAATTTTTTCCGTTAAGAAAGCAGAAGAAATGCCCAGCCTTGTCAGGATCAAGACTAATATACGACTACATCGTTATTATTAAAAATGGCAGGTGCACTCGCTGTTTGATCAAGATTAGAGGTGAGGAAAGTGCTGTTGGCTTAATTGAAATAACACGATAAAAGCTTCATACTAAGCCAAAGTACAAGGGAGTGACACAACAATGCTTGTTAAAACTACAATGGCTGGTATAATAAGAATTTTAAAAGCCCGATGTGGCTCGTAGCGTTGTATTAGTAATGTAGGGAAGAGCTATTTATAAGCTAATCCAGAGTAGTTATGGTTTCACTTTCTGAAGGAAGTTTTAGTAACAGGCTTTGATGTTTTGTGAATCGGTCGTTGCGTCGCACACTTATACTCCAAACCATTGTTTGGCAGTTTAAGAAGCGCGTTTTTTGCGGGTTTTCAACAACTCCTGCTTCACACCTTCTTTGGTTATCTTAACGGGGTTGATAAATCCTTTCTTATCAAAACTCATCATGTCTATACTAGTAACCCTGTGATTAGCGTCCGTTTCATTCAACGGCCTTCTGTGATATACGATGTAATAATGATCTGTTTTAGGAATTTGCAAAATAGAATGATGCCCGGCGCCGGTAGCAACGGTAGAGTCTTGCTGCAGAATTTTCCCTATCCTTTCAAAAGGCCCTGTCGGTGATTTCGACATAGCATAAGCAACTGAATAATTTGGGCCGGTCCAACCGCCCTCCGACCACATGAAATAGTATTTGCCTTTCCTGGTAAACATAAAAGGTCCTTCAACATAGTTCTTCGGAGTTATTTCTCTAAATACAGTTCCGTCATCAAAAGGTACAAAGCCTGTAAAATCGCTTTTTAGTTTAGCTATGTTGCAATGTCTCCAACCACCGTAGATCATATAATACTGTCCATCCTTATCCTTAAAAACAAACTGATCAATTGGCTGTGCGCCATTATGAAATTTATCTATAAGAGGCTTGCCGAGATAATCACGAAAAGGACCTCCCGGACTGTCGGAAACAGCGACACCAATTCCACCAACAGTATTGTCGTTTTGGATGTCGTTCGCGCTAAAGAACAAATAATACTTGCCCCCCTTTTCTACAATCGCAGGAGCCCACATAGCTCTTTTAGCCCATTTGACTGCGGAAGTATCTATGATACGACTCTTTTTTGTCCAGTGGACGAGATCTGGTGATGAGAAAGCGTCGAGTAAAACTTGTTGATTATAAGGAGCGGAATAAGTAGGATATATCCAGTAATTGCCATTGAAAACTGCCGCTTCAGGGTCAGCGTACCATCCCGGAAAAATTGGATTACCAGAACTGGCAACACTTGAACTCTGACTTATTTTGCTTGAGCAACTACAGAAACAGATACTAAAAAAACAAATAAAATAAACAACTCTTGTCATACGAATGTGAGTATTAAGGTGGCAATTAAAACGTTTGCCGGAAACAATAATACTTAAAATTTCAAATCGACAGTATGAAAAGAGATTGTGCTTAGAGCGCAGCTGTAGCCGGAACACTTCTTTTGAATATTGAAACGAAGAATTTAGAGAAATAGTAAAAAATGAACTTAATAAGAATATACCCCAGTGTACAGAGAAGAACGGGGATAATAGTGAGTGAGAAAATTATAAACATTACTATTAGAAGTACTGCTTTCATAACTAGTATTAGCATAAAACTATAATTCTAAAGACTAAAAGCAAAAGTTTTAGCTTTTTTTAATAAAGTTGAATTTTTATTAAAATTTGATGACTGCTCAATTCTCAGCGGTTTGGAAATAGAATGGAGAATGTAGATAGAAAATTGGATTGGCAGCAATAAGAAAGCTAAGTTTTAGCCAGTTAATAAAGAGACCTAAAATCAATGATAGCAGCCAGGTTCTTTTTATTACCGTAAATCGACTTCCGTTGAAATAAGTAATAAAAAAGAAAGCTTGCAGTCATGCATGAGAATAAAAGACTTAGAAGTAGAAACCAAAGTAAAACAAGGATAAAAATAATAAAAGGCAGTTTTATTGTATGCATAATTAACAGCTAGCTCTCGTTAATAAATTGGTAAAAAGACAAACGTTTGACATTAGCGGCATTTGCAACAATTGTAGTTATTGTAAACGCTACTAATAAAAAGAAAAAAGAAGTTCCTGAAGAACAGTCGTTCTTTTTTATTGAAAGAGAATCGGGGGGTAAAAAAACTTAAAATAAAAATAAGACTGGTAACCTTTCAACTTGCGCTTAGTACTTGAAGAAAGTGGCTTTTTAACGAAGCTACTTTGCCTTTCTTTCCAATGTCTGAACATTCTATCGGTAAGGTGCTAACGGCAAATAATGAAATAAAATGCCGCAATTTAAAAACGGTTGTACAGTTAATCGGTAAATTCGCGGTTTAACGGTGTGAAAAAAATTAATAATAGTTAAGATGTTTACAAGCAAAGACGATTTTAAGGCGATAGCTGAAAAACAAGCAGATACTTCTTTTATAAATAGTATCGTTGATCACGTCAAAGAAAACTATGGCAAGATTATCTATGAAGCGAAAAAGCAGTTTTTGGAAAGAGAGCCAACAGAAGCAGACGAACAAAGATTTTCTTTGAAATCCTTAGCCGGTGCTACACCCTTAAAACAGGAATTTGTTTTTGATGGAAAGTTGGTAGGACATATTGAACAAAAACAATTTGAAGGGTTAGATATTGTAGGAAACAATGTGACGATAGCAATAGAGTTTACGCCAATAAAATAACTTCCTTTTAAAACGCCCGGCTATTTTTCTTCTATTGTCTCATATATTCTTTGCTGGTTCCGGCATCAACAGCAAAACAGCCGGACAGAAAAGTTAAAGTGTCATTTTTAACCTGGAAGAAGACTTTGCTGGCCGTATAATCGTTGTCGTAAAGTATTCTTTGCCGGTATTCATTAGGTTGTAAAACAAGGCAGATTTCTTTATCAGCGGAAGGATCATTTAGTATAGTGAAACTTCCGCTTTTTACAATTTGACCGTTTTTTGAAGCCTGGTAGTTCGCGCCGGTAAACCTCAGCCTGTTACCATTTCCCCTTGGGTAGTTCGTAACGGAAGCTCTTCCTCCTTGCACTCTTACTAATTCCCAATTTCCTTCGATAGGGGTGGTGGACTCATTGTTGTCTTTGCTGCATGAAGTTGTAAAAATAGTTAGCAGGGCAAAAGCAATTATCAATACTCCACTTTTCATATCGCTTATTTTTTATCCGGCATCTCAGGCCTCAAAATCTATCGACAATTTTGTTGCCACAAGTCTTTCCTGCATCTGTTGTTTCTTCCGGGCTTGACTTAATGTCATTTCCTGTTCCCAGCAAATTGTATTGCTAAAGATGCATAGTAGTTTCTACCTGCTGCTGCGTTATAATAGCGGCCTCCAAACCCGTTTGCATCATTTCCTAAGCTATACTTCTGATCTAGTAAATTGTCAACTCCGCCAGAAATTCTCATCTGTAATTTTTGACTAAAGTTTGTTTGATAGCCCAGTTTCAATCCCAGCAAATGGTAGGCATTTGCGTAGGCAGAGTTTGCGTCATTTAGGGCAATTTTATCGCTGAAGTAATAATTAGCGGAAGCAAGAATTCCATTTTTAGCCATAAGATCAAATCCAGCCGCAATAGTATGAGGAGCTTCGGCGGGCATTCTGTTTCCGGAGAAGTCGTTGTTTAATTGCTTGAACTCTTTATAATGGAAGTCGTGCCATGTGTGACTAAACCAGAGGTTGCTTCTATCAACAAAAGATAACGATTGAAGCAAGGGATAATTTATAGAAGTTTCAATGCCACGCTGATTTGTCTTGCCAGAATTAATATAAAAGTCTCCGCCTCCCGCTGTGCGACGTTGTACGATAGCATTGTCTAATGAGAAGATAAAAGCATTCACATCAATGGTCAATTTGTGAGCGATCGTTCCTTTTATACCAAGATCATAATTCGTTCCTTGTTCGGCGTTTAAGTCGAGGTTTGCTGCACCCCCCGTAGGAATAAGTTCTGCAGTTGTTGGGGGAGAGAAGCCCCTGGCAATACTGGTATAAACATTTACCTGGTTGAATTTTTTCAGCACAGCAAAACGCGGTGCCACCTGGTTGCTGAAAGTACGTTTTTGTTTTCCTGAAGAAGCAGGCGAAAAACGTTCATAATTTACTTGTAAAAAATTAAGACTTGCGCTTGCTGTAATCGTCCAATCTTTTGTGTCAAATACTGCCTGGGTAAAAACTAATCCCTGCCTGTTAGCGATTTCATCAAAAGTCCGGAGAGAGTCAGCACGGCCGAGTGCGTTTTTATAAATGCTTACAGTTGTAAAACCTTGTTGTAGTTCTGCCCCCAGGTCAATATGCAATGCTGATCTTGTGAAGGAGTCGGTAAACTTAAAAACGGTCCGTCCTCCAAAATGTGGCTCAGAGTTGTGACCGTAGTTTTGAATAGCCGGATTACGGAAATCAGTAAACATGCCGTAAAGAACAGTCGTGTTTAAAAGCTTTGAAAGTAGTTGTTGAGAGTATGAGGCTCCGGCAATAACCTGCTTTTGCATGATTGCCGCCTGTGCACCTGCAGCGCTGGGAAACGCACCGGCCGCGGGTCTTGCTGCCTTTGGATTGAGGTCATATTCTGCCTGCGTTAATGCACCTGGTGTTTCGTAAAAAAGGTTGCCGTATAAGAAAGTTGTTTTTAATTGTTTATTCTCTCCGAGATTGAATTGCCCGTTCCAGCTAAACACATCTCTTTTCATTGCTGAGTGGTCCCTGAAACCATTACTTTCCTGGTGCTGGATACCTAACTTACTAGTCATTGTTTCTGATGCGGTTGTAACGGCCGCGTGCATGTTTTGCATATTATAACTACCAGCTGTGTATTCCGCCTCTATCCCGGCTTGTTCAGCATCACGCAAACTTTCTATCAGCAAAACTCCTCCGGTTCCTGCACCGTACAAACTACTTCCCGGGCCTTTTATTGCAGTCAGCGAATGGATATTGTAATAACCTAACTGATTGAGATAGGTAATTCCACCCGGGTCAGTGATAGGGATATCGTTGAAATAAATTTTTACATTTCTTACTCCAAAAGGCGATCTCAAAGAACTACCCCTGATGTTCATTCGATAGCTTCCGGGAGAGCGTTCTTCCATTCTAATTCCGGGAGTTGAGTTGATTGCTTGCACGATAGAGGAAGGGCCAAAGCGAGCTAGCGTAGATGGACCAACATAGTTAATTGCAGCTGGTATCTCTTTTAACCGTCTATTTTGTTCATAAGCTTTCACCACAACCTCCTGCAGATTATTCTCTTTAATTGTGTCGTTTGTTTGGGCCTGTAATAAAAACGGCAATAAGGCCAAAACATACACCAGGCTTTTTTTGGCTGCGTCGGTTGCACACGTCATTTTAATTGTATAATCCATCATTCAAAGAAATGTAAATTTTGTACCAACTCGCCAATTTCGATTGGTTATACTTTGAAACTATTTTTAAAGTCTTATTGAAAAAAGTATAAAAACGTTTTGCTTAAAAAAATACCCTACATCAAAAGCTTTCTGTTTTGACAAAGCAAACACCAGAATTAATTCAAGTAAAAGGTTTAGTGGCTACAACATATAGAATAACAAAAAATGCATTTCAAGCCGGGTGAAAAAAACAACCTTTTGTAGCGACGGTGCGTCCATGCAAGGAATGTCTTCGCGATAGGTTTGATTGTATAAAAGCAAGATTTTCAAATACTTGGTATTCTTTTTAT
The DNA here is from genome assembly GCF_007991655.1 of Segetibacter aerophilus. Classification (GTDB taxonomy): domain Bacteria; phylum Bacteroidota; class Bacteroidia; order Chitinophagales; family Chitinophagaceae; genus Segetibacter; species Segetibacter aerophilus. Next base: position 209,803 of record NZ_BJYT01000009.1, on the reverse strand, counting down.
GTAAATAAATGAACTGTTCGAGGCCATTATTTCAATTGAATTTTACTAACCTAGTTGTATGAGATGTGACGTGTTGCCATTATTGTTGTTGACGATTTTTTTGCATGTGGTAGGTTCGCCTGCTGCCATTGCACAAAAAGGAGACAGCATAACAGTAGCTATTGCACCCGAATACGACAATGTCTCAAAAGCTCACAGAGTACTGTTTGGAGAAACATACCGAAAACTATGGGCAACTCCTGTAAAGATTAGAATTATACATCTACAGAAAGAAAAAGGCGGGCTCACTATCGTTGAGAAAGGCGGTGGATTGCAAACAAAATCATTGAAACTAAGCGATACTTCAGGAAAGGCATGGGTATTACGAAGTATTCAAAAGTATCCTGAGCGCGCGCTGCCTCAACGGCTAAAAGCGACCATAGCAAAAGACATTTTGCAAGACCAGGTAGCAACAGGCCATCCTTTCGCTGCTTTGACCGTTCCTCCTTTTGCAGCTGCGCTTGGCATCCCACATTCAAACCCTGAAATTGTTTACCTCGCCGACGATCCTGCTTTGGGCGAGTTTCGGCAAGACTTTGCTAACTCCGTTTTATTACTGGAAGAAAGAGATCCTCTCACCGCCACTGATACTGACAACGCGGAGAAAGTGGAGGAGAAATTAGAAAAGGATCACAACAACCGGGTAGATCAGAAACTGGTGCTGCGGGCAAGGTTGCTCGACCTTTTCTTGGGCGACTGGGACAGGCACGAGGGGCAATGGCGCTGGGAAGAAAAAAAGGAGGACTCCGGAAGCTTGTATCTCCCTATTCCGCGCGATCGCGACAAAGTCTATTATAACACTGCAGGTATTTTTCCGTGGCTTTTGTCGCGGCAGAGCCTGAAGTCAAACCTGCAGGGTTTTCATAATGATGTAAGAGACATCCGGGGTTACAATTTCAACAACCGCTACTTCGACCGAATCTTTCTAAACGAGTTAAGCGAAGCGGATTGGAAAGAACAGATCTCTTACGTTCAGAACATGCTAACCGATGACCTTATTAAAACCGCTGTAAGGCGATTACCGGGTAAGATTTATACTCTCACCGGAAATAAAATAATCAACACATTGATTGCCCGCAGAACCTTGTTGGCAAAACAAGCGATGAAGTATTTCGAATTTATTTCAGAGGAAGTGGATGTGCACGCATCAGATAAGTCTGAACAATTTGAAATAGAATACCTGCCCTATGGAAATGTAGCGGTAACTATCTCAAAGAACAATAAGAATAGTGGCGCAACCGGCCTTTTATACAAACGTGTTTTTGATCATCGCTCTACCAACGAAATCAGGCTACACGCATTAGGAGGCGACGATGTTTTTACAGTAAAAGGGGTGGATAAGTCGCCAATAAAAATTCGAATGATTGGGGGTGTTGATACAGACAGTTTTTTCGTGGCCTCAAATATCAGGAACAAAAGAAAGCTCTATGCCTACGATCGTTCCGATGAGCAAAACAAGTTTCCTTCACCGTTGCTTGCACGGATTAAAACTGCTAGTGACTCATCAATAAACGAGTACAACAAGCACAGTTTTAAATACGATAAACTGGGCCCTGCGTTTTCTTTTGTATACACTATTGACCAGGGTATGTTGTTAAGGGCCGGTGTAGGTTATGAAAAGCATGGCTTTAGAAAAGAACCTTTTGCAGAGAAACATATGCTATCTGCAAACTATGGAACTGAGCGGCACTCGTACATGTTTGAGTATTCCGGGTACCTCACAAAAGTTATTTACGGTAATGATCTAAGCATCGATTTTCTTTCAAAAGGTCCTAACTATACGAGCAATTTTTTTGGAGTAGGAAATGAAACTCAATTTGTAAATGCGGAAGGCAAAGACATCCGTTATTATCGCAACCAGTATAATATCTTTTCAGCGGAGGTAAAATTACACCGGCATATAAACAAAAACTTTACGGCAAGTGCGGGCTTCAAAAGTCAATATTATACCAGCTCGCCTGCGAATAATAAGACCCATTTTTTTCAAAGTTATAATGCCGTGCACCCTGATGACAACGTGTTTGACAATCGCTTTTATACCGGGGTTGTTGCCGGCACTTCTGTTGATACCCGCAACAATGGTTTGTTTTCAAGTAAGGGCATATTTTGGGCTACAGAAGTTACCGCGCTAAAGCAGTTAAACGGGGGGAGAAAATCTTTCGCACAGGTGTTTTCGGAGTTTAATTTTTATGTGCCTCTTACAAACGATTCAAACATTGTGATAGCAAATCGTATTGGTGCCGGCGCTACTATTGGTACTCCGGCTTTTTTTCAGCAGTTTCAGTTGGGTGGGGTGCGAAACCTGAGAGGGTTCCACACGTATCGTTTTACAGGTAAGAGCATGTTTTTTTATAACCTCGACCTTCGGTGCAAGCTGTTCGATTTCAACTCTTACCTGTTTCCGGGCACTGTTGGTGTTGTTGGGTTTAATGATATCGGAAGAGTTTGGGTTCCGGGCGAAGCGTCGAAAAAATGGCACGATGGCTATGGCGGCGGAATTTATATTATACCCGCAGAGCTGATTTTAATCCAGGCTATCGTAGGGCATTCTGTCGAAGGCACTCTACCTTATATTTCCATCGGTTTTACTTTTTAGCTCGTTCGTAGGGGGCCGACTCTAGTCACTCTATTCAACATCGTTGTGTCACTCACTTGTACAGTTTGGATCTTTTTCAACCCATTTCTTTAAAGTACTAATAATTGCAAATGGTTCAAGCAAGAAGGATGATGACGGCAGATTGATGCGTAAAGAAACGTGTGTACAAGAGAGTGACACAACAATGTTGAAAGAAAAACGATTGCCCGTCCCCAAGTAAAATGAATGAAAAGAGTGTGGTTGCTGCGTGGACTGGCAAGTAGATGAATTATAACATTGGCAGTATGATACTAAAATTTGCACCCTGATTGTAAACCCCCGTAGCTTCTATTAAGCCTCCATGGTTTTCCACTACCTTCTGGCAAATTGCTAATCCAAGGCCTGAACCTTCAAATTCTTTCTGGCTGTGCAATCGCTTGAATAGTGAAAAAATTTCCTGCGCCTCATCTTCCTTAAAGCCAATGCCGTTATCAGCAAAGTTGATATGGAGGTATCTAAATGCCGGCGTTATTTTTTTACCAGTCACTTTTTCCGGCCCCCATATTTCATGCGTAATAGTGATGACAGGAGGTTGATCTTTTTTAGAAAACTTAATGGAATTTGCAATAAGATTTTGAAACAATTGCTTTATCTGCGACGGAAAAACATTTGCATCAGGAAGGTGGTTTGAATGTATTGTAGCAGCTTTTTGAGAAATCAAATATTCCAATTCGGTCTTCACCTCTTGTAATAAATGCTCGAGGCTAACCTTTTCTTTTTTCTTTTCAGGGTTAATGGTAGAATAGGTTAGAATGTCTTTGATAAGACTTTTCATCTTAGACGTAGAGCTTGCGATTTTCTCCAACAATTCCCGGCCTCGTTCTGACAACAGATCTTTTTCTGAACTAATCAGCAGGTCGGTGTGCATCAAAATTTTTCGTAGTGGTTCCTGCAAATCGTGACTTGCTACGTAAGCAAACTTCTCAAGATTTGAGTTTGATACCTCGAGCTCAAAGGTTTTCTGCAATAAGCTCTGTTCAGTTTTCTTTCGTTCGGTAATGTCTTGCACCGTGCCCGTCATCAACACCGGCTTCCCATCATTATAATGGATAATTGCGTTTGTCCATAAAACTTTTTCTTTATTGTTTACGATGTAGCGATACTCGCAACCATAACTGCCTTCAATCAACGATTGTTTTACTGCCTTCTCTACTTTTTCCCTGTCGTCAGGATGAACATGCGAAAGCATCTCTTCGTAAGACTGCGGCTCTTCGGTCTCAAAAATCTTTCGCAACTCCGGACTGTTGTCCCTGCTTATTTCATTAAAGTTCCATTCAAAACTTCCTACCTGTGCTATTTCCTGTGCTTCCAGTAACTGGCTATTTTTTCTTTCTAGCCGTTCGGTCAAAATCTTGATATAAGTGTTTGTGCTTAGGCTGTTATTGGCAAAAGTGTAATCAGCAATCTCATCGTGTAGTTCAATAATTTCTTCAGGGTTCGAAGTATAACGTAAGATCCATTTTTTTAAACCTTTTTGCCTGATGTGATTAACCAGCGTTATGTCTTCAGCTACCAGATCAAAACGGCCAATGATCTCATGTTTATTATTTTCCCATTTGTTAAGCGAATCGTCTAGATGTTCTTTTGCCCTGTTTTCAATTAATATCTGTAGCAGTTCTGCATTTGTCTTTTTTGAAATCCCTAAAATCTGTTCTTCGTTTAAGTTCTTGAAGAGTTTTAGTATGGGCAGATTGAATTCGTAGCACCAGGCAAGCTGTTCGGCGGCAAATTCATCAAGATGATTTTTTAAAATAAAGCCAGCCAGACCCGAAAGATGTTTAAAATTGAGCATGTCCTGCGGCGTCTTCTTTGCTTCCATATGAAGTGTTTATGATATCGTTTTTAGATCGTTTAAAATTGTTTGCCTTAAAAGATTTAAAGCATTGATGGCAGTAACCTCAATATTGCGATGCCTGTCATACCGTGTTTGAAACCTTTTCGTAACCGTTCCTGATTTTGCTGCAACTGCCACCCAAACTGTGCCCACCGGTTTTTCTTCAGTTCCGCCGCCGGGCCCCATGATACCACTTACAGCTAACGCGTAATCTGTTTTAATTAGTTCTTTAGCAGCAGTAGCCATTTCAAATACAGTTTCTTCACTTACTGCTCCGTGGTTGTCGAGCGTGTCTGCATCAACTCCCAACACATTTTCCTTCACAGTATTGTCGTAGCTAACGACTCCACCCTTAAAATATTTTGATGAACCGGGAACACTGGTTATAAGGTGAGAGATGTAACCACCGGTACAGCTTTCTGCCGTTGCTAATGTTTTACCATGTTTTGCCAACATCAAACCAATTGCCTCCTCCAGGTTTTTGTCTTCATTTATTACCATCACATCCTCTAGCTGGCTTTGCAGGTCTACAAACAGCCGGTCAATTTCCGCCGTTATTTCTGACTCATTCTCGCCCGTTGCCGTGAGTCTTAATCTTACCATTCCGAAGTTGGGTAAGTACGCCAGCTTTATGTATCCAGGTAAAGCAGCTTCAAAATCCTTTATTCTATCAGCAATATAAGACTCGCCAATGCCAGCTGTCAACAGTGTGCGATGAACTACCGCCGGTAACGAAAACATTTTTGGAAGTCGTGGCAAAACGAAGTCCGTCATCATCCCTTTCATTTCATTTGGTACGCCCGGCATGCTTATAAAAACCTTTCCGTCTTTTTCGAACCACATGCCCGGCGCTGTTCCTCTCTTGTTTTGAATAACTGTACAAACATCCGGCACTTCAGCTTGCTTTAGATTTACGTCAAGCATTGTACGCTTTATGTATTTCTCAAAGATGTCTTTTACATTTTGCAACGCTGCCTGGTCAACAACTAGCTTACCTCCAAAATATTCATTTAGCAAGGGCTTGGTGATATCATCAGCAGTGGGGCCAAGTCCGCCTGTAATTAAGATGACTTGCGACTGTTTGCTTTCTTGATCTAGTGCGTTCCATATTTCATCCCAAACATCTCCAACAGCCACCCGGCGTTTTACCCAGATACCCAACTTGTTTAACTCCTGCGCCATCCATGCACTGTTGGTGTCAATCGTCTGCCCGATCAGAAGTTCATCGCCTATTGTTATTATCGATGCATATACTCGTTTGTTACTCATACAATTGGTGGCGTTAAGTTGAAAAGCTAATTTTAGCGCAATGTAGTTACAAGTATGAAAAAATTAGTTCAGTCTATTACGCTATTAATAGTATTTGGGTTCGCAAGTGGGCAGGGAATTTCAAAAAAGTTACAAGATGCAGTAAAGACTTTGGAAATGGATGATCAATTGAAGAGCGGAATGTTAGCATTTTATGTCGTTGATCAAAAGACTGGATCGGTAGTATTGAATGAAAACGGAACGATAGGTTTACCATTTGCAAGCAGTCAAAAAGTACTGACGAGTGTTGCAGCACTCGAACTGCTTGGTACAACTTATCGCTACCAAACTACGCTTGCTTACAATGGTGAAATTCAGAATGGAACTTTAACCGGGAATATTTATGTCAACGGTTCAGGTGATCCAACTACAGGTAGTTGGCGATACGATCAAACAAAAGAACAGGCAGTTTTAAATAAGTGGATCAAGGCTATTAAGCAGGCTGGCATAAATCGCATAAACGGTTCCATCATTATAAATAATAACTGGGGAACGTACTCAGTACCGGGAGGATGGATTTGGGATGATATTGGTAATTATTACGGTGCCGGGGCAACTGGCTTTAACTGGCGCGAGAACCAGTATGACATAAAACTGAAATCGGGAAACAGCGTTGGTGATAAGGTTACTATCGTTGCCACACTTCCTCGATTGCGCGATGTAAATCTCATAAGCGAGTTAACAACTGGCCGCGCTGGCAGTGGCGACAATGCCTACATTTATCTTGCGCCCTATAGTAGTATTGGTTATATCAGGGGCACTATTCCGCCTAATGAAAATGCTTTTACTATCTCAGGATCTTTCCCCGATCCCGCAAAACAAGCTAGCAACCTTTTTGAAGAGGAATTTGCAAAACAGGGAATTGTGATCAGCCCAGTAAGCAATGCAGCAAGCGGTTTAAACACCTCTGGAAATCACGAACTCATTACTCACCAGTCACCACCGCTGGACAGTATTAATTATTGGTTTTTACGAAAAAGCATCAATTTATATGGCGAAGCTTTGGCTAAGACTCTTGGCTTTGAAAAAAAGAAAGAAGCTTCTACGGAAGCAGGCGTAAATATTATTAAAGCTTTTTGGAAAGAGAGAGGGATCGAGCCAACCTCGATCAACATGAAAGATGGTAGCGGCCTTTCTCCCCAAAACAGAATTACAGCAGAGGCTCTTGCTAAAGTGATGAGGTACGCAAAGTCGCAACCCTACTTCAACTCTTTTTATAATGCCTTACCCGAATTTAACGGAATGAAAATGAAAAGCGGAACCATCGGTGGCGTGAAAAGTTTTACTGGTTATGTAGGTGGGTATACGTTCGCCATCGTTGTATCGAATTTCAATGGTTCTTCATCCGAGATGGTGCGAAAGATGTATAAGCTGCTTGATCTGTTGAAGTAAAATAATTTCTTGTATAAGGATAGTCATTGGAGGTTTGGACCTTTTGAACATCGTAATTGTAGAAATACAATTTTTACTGAATTGTTTTTTTTAGAATATTTTTATCTCTAACGATGTTTGCCTGCTAAAACTACTCTTGTAAAGAAGATTAACTATGGATTCTAACTTTTCAGACATCTTGCAGGTATTTAAGAATAACGTTGCTATTAAGTTTCAGTTGTTCAATAGCCTATTCATTTCATTGCCTTTCCACAGGATTGAAAATACAGGCGTACATCTTTCCTTGTTATTAGAAAACTGCACAGAAGGGTACAAACAAAGTGCAAGTCCGAAACAAATCATCGAGACCTTCTTTGAGCGTTATACTACTTATGAAAATGAGAAGGATAAAACTGATCTTCTCTTCAGGTTCATTCATTATGTAGAAAGGCAGGTCGTGTTGTTTGATGCTTTGGAAGACTCGGCCTATAAGGAAGTCATTGACATAAATGGCCCCGGTACATTAAAGCATCTGACATCGCAGATCATTCAAAATTCATTGCAGCATAAGCTGGCTGAAAAACTAAAGGACTTCTCCGTAAAGTTGGTGCTGACTGCACATCCAACTCAATTCTATCCCGGTTCGGTGTTGGGCATCATCAACGATCTCTCTATGGCCTTAAAAGGCAACGAGATCAGCAGGGTGAATATGTACCTGCAGCAACTCGCTAAAACGCCTTTTTTCAACAAGGAGAAACCAACGCCGTACGATGAAGCCATGAGTCTGCTGTGGTTTATGGAAAATATTTTTTACGCCGCCACGGGCAATATGATAACAGATCTTAAGTCTCAATTTCCCGAGACGATGAGCGATCAGCATGCGATAATGGGCATGGGCTTTTGGCCCGGGGGCGATCGAGATGGAAATCCAAATGTAAATACGGCTACCACTTTAAAGGTTGCAAATGCCTTACGTTCGAGTATTATAAAATGCTACTACCGTGATATCAGACGGATAAAAAGACGTTTAACTTTTAAAGGTGTTGATAGTATCCTGGCTGCTTTAGAAGCGCTACTCTATACAAATATTTTTGTTCCGGGCGATCAGACAGAAGTGACCCGGGAAAAAATATTGGAAGCGCTCGAAAAGGCAAGAGAAATAACCATTACCGAACACAACGGTTTGTTTGTTTCATTGATTGAAAATGTAATTAATAAAGTACATGTCTTTGGGCTGCATTTTGCAACGCTCGATATCCGGCAGGAAAGTTCTGTTCATAATTCTTTGCTCGAACTGATTGCCTCGACTGAAGATGTACTTTCTTCTGATTATGCCTTATTAAATGAACAACAGAAGATTGATGTTTTAATGAATATTAAAGCATCCGCTGATCCGGAAAAATATGAAACAGGAGTACTTCGCGATACACTTGAGTCTGTTGGTGCAGTAAAAACTATACAGCAATATAACGGAGAGCAGGGTTGCAACCGCTACATCATTAGCCAGTGCAACAGTGCCTTGAACGTTCTTGAGGTGTACGGTCTTTTCTTGCTAAGAGGATGGAAGAAAGAAGAGATGACTGTTGATATCGTGCCACTGTTTGAAACGGTTGAAGACTTGCAAAATGCAACTGAAATTATGAGTTGCCTGTACGAGAACAACATTTACAGGCAGCATATTTCAAAGAGAAATAATACACAAACCATTATGCTTGGTTTCTCCGACGGAACCAAGGATGGCGGGTACCTGATGGCCAACTGGGGTATTTATAAGGCAAAAAGAGAATTGACCCAGATCTCTAAAAAGTACAACGTAAACGTTGTCTTTTTCGACGGCAGGGGTGGACCGCCTGCAAGAGGTGGTGGCAAAAGTCATAAGTTCTACGCATCAATGGGTAAGGAAGTAGCTAACAAAGAAATTCAATTGACTATCCAGGGACAAACGATTAGTACCAGCTATGGCAGTATTGAGTCTGCACGGTTCAATATGGAGCAATTGCTGAATGCAGGTATCAGTAATGAGTTATTGTCAGCAAAAGAAAAAACGCTGACGGACAAAGAAGAAAAATTGTTGGATGACTTAGCTGTTGAAAGTCTGCAAGCCTACCTTGATCTTAAGGGACACCCTGAGTTCATGAACTACCTTTCTGATGTTAGTCCACTTAAGTTTTATGGTGAAACTAATATTGGTAGCCGTCCTTCAAAACGCGGCAGTTCATCTAAGCTTACGATCAATGATCTTCGGGCCATTCCCTTTGTTGGATCGTGGAGCCAGATAAAGCAAAACCTCACCGGCTATTACGGCGTAGGTTATGCGATGCAGGTATTGGATAAGCAGGGTCGCTTAGATGAGATTAAAGACCTGTACAAAAATTCGTTGTTCTTCAAAACACTTATAGACAATTGCGAAATGTCTATGAAAAAGTGCTTTTTCCCGCTCACAGCTTATCTCGCCACCGATGCCAAGTACGGCGAAATGTGGAACAGAATTCATGACGAGTATGAACTGACGAAAAAGTACATTTTAGAAATTTCGGGACAGGGAGAGTTGATGGGCAATTACCCCGTTGAAGCCCTATCGATTCAAATGCGCGAGAAAATTGTTCTTCCGTTATTGACAATCCAACAATATGCAATGGCTATTATTCGCGGTCTCGATGAAAGGAACGCAACGAACGAAGAAAAGCAGATCTACCAGAAGCTCGTAATGCGTTGCTCGTTTGGTATTATCAATGCAGGAAGAAACTCAGCCTAAAGAGTTTAGCTAACGACCATAAAGAAAATCATTTTTAGCCCAGCTAATAGCTACTAGTAAACATTCTTGCGTCGCACTCTTGTAACATTGTTAGGTGTTTTCACCAAATGGCAAATAGAAAAATTAGGGTCACATAGGAGCTTACTTTGAATGATTTGAGAAGGGTTTTTAAAAAAGATAAAATACCTCTGACAACAGTTCTTGCATAAGGGACATCAGCCGGTTGGGTGCTAAGCGAAGCGAAAGCATTCAGAAACATGCGAAGCAGTTTCTGAAACAAGCGGGTGGAGTCCCGTTGCAAGAACGAAGCCCAGCGGCTTGAGCTATTACTTACAATTGAAGCTATTTTATAAAATGTAGATCGTCTGATGTGGTAAATCTCTCTTCCAAGATGGGGACAGACTAGCTTTTCATTTCCTCCGCCCAACGGTCGCGTTCGTCAGGCGAAAACTTCCATGGAGCGAAGTTGTTCTCCACGTTGCTAAACATGCCATTCCATTCCTGCGGCGCGTTGCTTTCTTCCATAACAAGATGCCGCCGAAGCTGAACGATAATGTCTAGCGGACTTATGCTGACAGGGCACTCTTCCACACAAGCCTGGCAAGTAGTACAAGCCCTCAGTTCCTCCTCTGTTATGTAGTTGTGAAGCAAGGTTTTTCCGTCTTCAACAAAACTTTTGTTTTTATTAATATTCCTTCCAATTTCCTCCATTCTATCCCTCGTATCCATCATGATCTTTCGTGGATTCAGTTTCTTTCCGGTAATGTTGGCGGGACAAGCTGCAGTACATCGTCCGCACTCTGTACAGCTATAGGCATCCATCAAATTCTTCCAGGTCAAGTCAGGAACATCTTTCGCTCCAAACTTTACAGGAGCCGCCTCACCGGTAGGGGCGAGCTCAGGCTGCATAGCATACAAGACTTCATTTTGAATCTCCTTCATGTTGGTAAACTTCCCCATTGGTCTGGTGCTGCTATAATAAGTATTCGGGAAACCAAGTATAATGTGTAAATGCTTTGAGTAAGGGAGATAATTTAAAAAGGCTAGCACACCAATGATATGAAGCCACCAGCAAGTTCTCTCAATTGCAACAAGAGCAGTTGTGCTGATTCCCGCAAACAATGGTGTTATTAAGCCGGAGATAAAGAATGAAGAGGTTTGGGTGTAGTGTCCATAGTGCTGTTGTTGTAAAGCCTGGTCTGCGGCATTCATAGTTAAAAACAAAGTCATCAGAACAATCTCCGTAATCAGTATGAGGTTAGCATCTGTTCTTGGAAATCCGTCCAATTCTTTTCGATTTAACCGATTAACCCTGATTACATTTCTGCGAGCAAGAAAAACAACACAAGCCGCCAGAACAAGAAAAGCTAATACTTCAAAAGAATTAATTAACCAGGAGTAAATGCCTCCAAGTGGTGCAGCAAACATTCTATGAGTACCAAAAATTCCATCAAGAACGATTTCAAAAATTTCGAGATTTATGATAATAAAACCTGCATAGATCATCAGGTGCAATACAGCGACCAAAGGATATTTAAACATCTTTTTTTGCCCGATCGCCAGCAGTAAAACTTTTTTCCACCTTTCAGATTTGTTATCGCTTAAATCGATATCCCGACCAAGCAATATATTTCTCCTGATATTCTTTACATTTTTGGCAAACAATAAAACGGCAAGAACAATAAGTGCTAAAAATAAAACCTGCTGAACTATTTGCATAACGTGTTATTACCATCGCAAGGTAAGTTTTTTGAGAGCTAACAATGTGAGGTTACGGGTTGTTTTATCACTATTTTTGAAAGTAAAACTTACCCTCGTGGCGGCTAAAAACCTGATACTTTCAAAAGAAGTTGCTGAAAAAAAAATGCAAAGAATTGCGTTGGAAATTGCCGGCCAACTGTACGGTGAAACTGAACCATTAATAATAATTGGCATCACAGGCAGTGGCATGGTAATAGCGAAAAAATTATTTGTGTTGTTAGAAACACTCCTTGAAATACCAGTCCAGATCATTTCATGTCAGTTAAATAAGAGAAACCCAGGTGAAATAACCTATAGTGAAGCAATTGATTTTAATAGTAAGAATGTGTTACTGGTAGATGATGTTACAAACAGTGGCAGAACTCTTCTGTATGCATTAAAGCCGCTATTAGAATTCTATCCTAAAAGAATTCAAACAATGTCCCTGGTTGAGCGAATGCACAAAAACTTTCCTGTAAAAATTGATTATATCGGTCTCTCAATCGCTACCACTTTACAAGACCATATACAGGTTGAAGTTGAAGGTGAGGAAGTGTTGGGTGCATATATTCTGTAACAGTTCATCAGCTGAATCTTTCTTTATACGCCTTAGTTTGGGTTGAGGAAGAATCATAAAAAAAGGTTCCTGTTTAATTAAGGAACCTTTATGAAAAATCTTTATTCAGCAGTTCTAGGTGGCGATGGGTTAGCAAAAGCTGTCTGGAGTAATAGTCCGGGAGAGGTAGTCGGGAATACAGATATTTCAAATTTAATATGGTTCTCATCCCCCAGTTTGGGGGTGAAAATAAAGTATTGATAATTATTTTTTGGGTCATTGCAGGCTTTAAGCAGATTGTCTATCTCCGCCGTTGTGATCTGTAGATCACCCAAAGTCTGTTCTCCTACTATAGACAATTCTGCACTTGGTGAAGGATTGAGATATGACAATTTTTTAGCAGTGACGCCAGGTATTTGCTGGTGTTGTTGCTTCATTGGGTAAGCTGTTAAAGTAGGGTAAATGTCATCCTGTTTTAGAAGCATAAATTGGAAAACAATTGTTTTTGCTCCATGTGCAGTTTCAAGCTCGTCGTAATCTGTTTTTGTCAATTTTAGTTTTGCATATTTTATCATAGTTATCCCGTTTTGGTTTAAAAGTTAATTTCTGTTCAAAGTAGATAAATAAGGTAGAGTTTGCAACCGAGAAGAATAAGGGCCCTTGATTGTGCGGTTTAAAAATCGGAAGGTGAAAATTAAAATATCCTTGATATTGCTTCACAGCGAATAGATGAATTGTTTTCAGTAATTTTCCAAGCGAGTGCCTGCCAGCTTAACAACAACCCCTCTAATTATGCACTTAACCCCACGAGAGTCTGAAAAGCTTTTATTGTTTTTGGCAGGAGAACTTGCTGAAAAAAGAAAGGCAAGAGGACTTAAATTAAATTATCCCGAAGCTATAGCACTAATCAGTAGCCAACTACAGGAAGCAGCACGTGATGGAAAATCGGTGGCTGAATTAATGCAATTTGGAGCGACCATTCTCACTCGAGGTGACGTAATGGAAGGGATCCCTGAAATGATACATGAGATACAAATTGAAGCAACATTTCCTGATGGAACAAAGCTGGTGACAGTACATGACCCGATAAGATATTAGGTAGTGGACCATGAACTTTTGCTGTCAGGTTGAAGCGTATTAAACTAAATGCACAAGAGTGCGACGCAACAAATGCTGCACTAATTATCAAAAGCTGGTTACATAAAAATACAAACCATGATACCCGGAGAATACATACTGACGCAAGGAGATATCGAATGCAATGTAGGACGAGCAACGATCACCATTGCCGTTGTAAATACTGGTGACAGACCTGTACAGGTTGGCTCTCACTTTCACTTTTTCGAAGTGAATAAACAAATGTCGTTTGACAGGGCAAAAGCATTTGGGATGCGGCTTAATATAGCGGCAGGTACAGCAGTTCGCTTCGAACCCGGAGAGGAAAAAGAAGTGGAACTGGTAATTTTTGGCGGCCATAGAAAAGCCTTTGGGTTTAGCAACCTCACTAACGGCGATACAACGAGCGCGAGTGTAAAAGAAGAAGCCCTCTCAAAAGCAGCTACACAGAATTTTAAAAATTCAACGCTATGAGCCTTAAAATAAGCAGGATTAAGTATGCAAATATGTACGGTCCGACCACAGGTGATAAAGTGCGCCTGGCGGACACTGACTTGATCATTGAGATTGAAAAAGATTATACTGTTTATGGTGATGAAAGTAAGTTCGGCGGAGGCAAAACAATACGTGATGGAATGGCTCAATCTTCAACAGCTACCCGACGAGATGGAGTGCTTGACTTTGTAATAACCAGTGTAATGATCATTGATCATTGGGGGATTGTAAAAGCAGACATCGGAATAAAGGATGGAAAAATCGTGGGCATAGGAAAAGCAGGCAACCCTGATACGATGGATGGGGTAGATGCAAATATGGTAATTGGTGCATCAACTGAAGTGCACGGAGGAGCAGGATTGATTGCAACGGCCGGTGGGATCGATACTCATATTCATTTTATCTGTCCACAGCAAATCGATCATGCTTTGTTTAGTGGCGTTACTACTATGATCGGTGGCGGTACCGGTCCGGCTGATGGAACCAACGCAACTACCGTTACTCCCGGTGCCTGGAACATTCAAAAGATGCTGGAAGCTGCTGATGCCTTCCCAATGAACCTTGGGTTTCTTGGTAAAGGTAACTGTGCTACTACAGCACCTTTGACAGAGCAAATTGAAGCAGGCGCAATCGGATTGAAAATTCATGAAGACTGGGGCTCAACACCTGCAGTTATTGATGCCTCACTATCGGTAGCGGATGAATTGGATGTGCAGGTGGCGATACATACGGATACACTGAACGAATCAGGGTTTTTAGAAGATACAATCAACGCCATCAATGGAAGGGTAATACATACTTATCATACCGAGGGAGCGGGTGGGGGACATGCGCCTGATATTATCAAAGCGGCCATGTATCCCAATATTCTGCCGTCTTCTACCAATCCTACGCGGCCTTATACGGTTAACACCATTGATGAACATTTGGATATGTTGATGGTGTGTCATCACCTTGATAAATCTGTTCCTGAAGATGTTGCTTTTGCCGATAGCCGCATCAGGCCCGAGACGATTGCGGCGGAAGACATCTTACATGACATGGGTGTTTTTAGCATGATGAGTTCCGATAGCCAGGCGATGGGACGCGTTGCTGAGGTAATCATTCGTACCTGGCAGACGGCAGACAAAATGAAAAAGCAACGCGGATTTTTGCCTGAAGACAAAGGAAACAGTAACGATAATTTTCGGGCAAAAAGATACGTTTCGAAGTACACAATCAACCCTGCCATTACGCACGGTATAAGTGATTACGTTGGGTCGCTTGAGCCTGGAAAGCTGGCAGACATTGTTTTATGGAAACCAGCTTTTTTTGGAGTAAAACCAGAAATGATTATAAAAGGCGGAATGATCATAGCCAGTAAAATGGGTGATCCTAATGCGTCTATTCCAACGCCGCAACCTGTTATTTACAGGCATATGTTTGGTGCTTATGGTAAAGCCGTTTTTAATACCTGTGCAACGTTTGTATCAAAAGTTTCTTTAGAGAAAAACATAGTGCAGCAGTATGGTTTACAGAAGATGATTTTGCCGGTAAAGAACTGCCGAAGCATTGGAAAGAAAGACCTGATTCATAATGATGCTACCCCAGACATTGAAGTAAACCCTGAAAATTACGAGGTCAAGGTAGATGGTGTTCATATAACCTGTGAACCGGTAGATGTGGTTCCGATGGCGCAGCGGTATTTCTTGTTTTGATTCTTTTGATACAAGCAATGGTTTTCATAGCATCATCGTTGCGTTGCAATCACTTCATCTGACAACAAATAGCATCTTTAGTCTCGTTGCAGAATTACTTTAAATAATAGACAAACCAGTCATGGTAATAAAGCAAAAAATAGGAAATCTTACATCGTTTGAGTTATCAGGAAGAACCATTGACCTGGTACCGATTGAATGGTTTGAAGCAAACAAACGGATATTTCATAAAAGAGCAAAATCAGGAACTGAGGTTATCATGAAGTTTATGAACGAAGCACAATTTTTGACTGAGGGAGATGTTTTATGGGAAGACGAGAATAGTGTAATCGCGGTTGAGATTCAACCGTGTGAAGCTATCATTATCACACCTGCTTCGATGTATCAAATGGCTTCTGTTTGCTATGAAATTGGTAACAAGCATTTACCCTTATTTTTCCAAAATGAAGAAATATTGATTCCTTTTGAACCGCCGATTTTCAAACTGTTATCGGCGGCAGGATTTGAACCAAAAAGAGAAATGCGCAAGTTGGTAAACCCTCTAAAAACAACCGTTTCACCACACGGAAATGAAGGAGGTAAACAAAGTTTGTTTTCCAAAATCCTACAATTAACAACTTCTGCAAGTGATGTTTAATACGAACCTGTTAAGCCTGTTGCAGCTGTCTGATCCTACGTTGCCCATTGGCGGTTATGCGCATTCAAATGGGCTAGAAACCTATGTGCAGCTAGGCATTGTAAAAGATGTGACTACAGCCAAAGCGTTTGTGACAGAAATGCTCACTCAAAACCTTCAATATACTGATGGTGCATTCGTCTCGCTTGCCTTTGATGCTGCAGCAAAAAATAATTTTAAACGGCTGCTGGAGTTAGATAATGAATGCACTGCCGTAAAGCTGCCGAAGGAAATTCGGCAGGCAAGCCAAAAACTTGGAATGCGCTTATTGAAAATTTTTATGCCGATATGTGAGTGTGCAATAGCGACGCAGTACAAAGAAGCAATACATCAACAAAAGGCAGCAGGCCATTACTCTATCGTTTTTGGTTTGTATGCTCATGCTTTAGGGATTTCAAAAAGTGAAGCGTTGACAGGCTTCTTTTATAATGCCGCTGTAGGAATGGTAACCAATAGTGTTAAACTAATCCCGCTTGGCCAGCAGGACGGGCAGCAATTGTTGTTTTCGCTTCAACCACTAATTACTGAACTCGTTGAAAATTCTCTGGTACCGAACAAGGATTTGATAGGCCTGTGTTGCAGTGGTTTTGACATTAGGTGCATGCAACATGAACAGTTGTATTCGAGGTTGTATATGTCGTAATTGTGCTGGATTGAGAAAAATTGTTTGATTGAAAACTATATCTATGTCAGAAAGAAAATACATTAAAGTTGGAATTGCCGGCCCTGTCGGTTCGGGTAAGACTGCGCTGATCGAAAGGTTGAGCAGGGAGCTAATGAATGAGTATAGTATTGGTGTAATTACGAACGACATTTATACAAAAGAGGATGCTGAGTTTTTAACACAAAACAGCCTTCTTCCTGCTGAAAGAATTATTGGAGTAGAAACGGGCGGCTGTCCACACACGGCTATTCGGGAGGATGCAAGTATGAACCTGGAAGCTGTGGAAGAAATGGCTAACAGGTTCCCTGATATTGAAATCATCTTTATAGAGAGTGGGGGAGACAACCTTTCTGCAACGTTTAGTCCTGATCTTGCTGATGTAACCATATTTGTAATTGATGTGGCAGAAGGTGATAAGATCCCGAGGAAAGGCGGACCTGGTATTACCCGTTCAGATCTTTTGGTAATCAATAAAATTGACCTCGCTCCTTATGTAGGTGCAAGCCTCGAAGTGATGGAGCGCGATGCAAGAAAAATGCGGAAAGGAACTCCATTTGTGTTTACCAATTTAATGACATTGGAAGGATTAGACAGTGTAATCGGATGGTTGAAAAAATATGCTTTGATTGAAAAAGTTGGAGATGTAAAACTTTGCCGATGATTACGAGGTCGCAGATCACTGCAGGTTTAAGCAATTCGAGAACCTATTTGAAAAATTGCTTTTTCACCACTCCCTTAAAAATCGCCAACATCACCGAAAACAAAAATGATCATTGTTTGCAGTTAATGTTAATGAGTTCATCACCTGGAGTTTTGGATGGCGATGAATATCAAATCAAGATTAATCTTGAAGAGGATTGCTCTCTTCAATTAGGAACACAATCTTATCAAAGGCTTTTCGAAATGAAGAAAGGCGCTTTGCAAACGATAGAAGTGCAAATGAGTAAAGGCGCTTCTTTTTGTTATCTGCCTCATCCTTCAGTTCCTCATAAGTCATCTCATTTTGTCGCAACAAATAACATTTACATGTCCGGTGGTTGTAGCCTTACGTGGGGAGAAGTGCTCACTTGCGGAAGAAAACTAAACGGGGAAGAATTTGCATTTACAAAGTATCAAAACCTGACAAAAATATTTTTAAACAGAAGGCTGATGGTTAAAGAAAACCTGTTAATAATACCTTCCCAAATAAATGTAAAATCAATTGGTCAGCTGGAAGGCTTTACCCACCAGGCAAGTTTGATTTATATAAACGAAACAGCTTCCGTTACTGAAGCGATTGCTGAAATAAATAACAAGCTTTCTGTGGAAGAGAACATTTGTTTCGGTGTTTCTGGGTTGCCGGTCAACGGTGTAATCGTTCGTTTGCTCGGTCATAAGGCGGAGCAATTGTACAATTGTTTACAAGATTTAAATGAGCTTTTACTAATTAAGCAGGATGCTTGAGGTTTGGATAATATTTGCGAATAAAAGCTGAAGATGCAATAAGCTTTGAAGATGAACGGAGCGTCGCAACAACGACTCTATTTAAACAAATGCTCGTACCTAAAAAGCAATAGTAAGCTAATGACAATTTTTGACCCTTTTTGAAGAAAAGGCATAAATAATGCAAACCGAAATAGAAGTATTAATGATAGCGGCGGTGACTATCGCGTGCTTGCATACAGTGGCTGGACCAGATCATTATCTTCCATTTATCGCCCTATCGAAGTCGCGGGGATGGTCTTTTTCGAGAACCATTTTCTGGACCATCATATGTGGATGCGGCCACGTTTGGAGTTCGGTTTTACTGGGATTAGGCGGAGCGGCTTTGGGCTGGTCATTATCGAAAGTGAACTGGTTAGAAAACATAAGAGGCGGTATAGCAGGATGGGCACTAGTCGCTTTTGGCGTAGCATATGCCATATGGGGACTAGTTACAGCAAGAAGAGGGCGGCTGCATAAACACTTCGACGTATACGACGATGGATCAATGTATGTATACGAACACAAAGATGGCCGGGCAGTTGCACCAAGTGAGAGGCATACCGTAACACCGTGGGTCATGTTCCTGATTTTTGTATTAGGTCCATGCGAACCGATGATTCCTTTGCTTTATTTTCCAGGCGCCAAAAATTCTACTTATGGCATGTTTCTCCTCATAATAGTGTACACCATCTTCACTTTGGTGGTTATGATCTTAATGGTTGTGCTTGGCTACCACGGCCTCGCTTTTTTAAAGACCGAGAAACTGGAAAAATACATGCATGCTCTTAGCGGCCTAACTATTTTCATTTGCGGAGCAGGGATGGTGTTTTTAGGATGGTGAGGAGAGTCGCCGGCAACTCACTGCTGCTGCTGTTGCTGCTGCATCTCCAGGTACTTCCTGTAGGAGTTTATAGGTACTTCTTTGTTTTTTACTGTGTAGGTATAGGTAGGAATAGCTGTAGGCGAAGGCATTGCTCTTGGTTTGCCATTTTCTATATGTACGGTTACTTCTAAAGTATGATCACCTGAGCCTTTGTAAGTTCCTTTGACGGGCGTGCAGTCAGCAAAATTTCGTCCTACCGCTATTTTTACATGACCGTCGGTTACAATGGTATTATTGGTTGGATCTAGACCAAGCCAACCAAAGAATGGGATATAAGCTTCTACCCATGCGTGCGTTGCACCTTCCCCACGTACACCGCTTTCTTTCGGACAGATATAACCGCTTACGTATCGGGCAGGAATCTTAAACATCCGTAACATGACTAGCAACATGTGCGCAAAGTCCTGGCATACGCCTGCTTTTAAATCCCATATTTCTTCAATCGGCGTTTCAATATTAGTTACACCCTTCTCATACTTGAAATTATCATACACATATTCCGATAACACTAACGCATTCTTTAGAGGCTTATCTGCCGGATCTATTACACGTGACAACGTTTTTTTTGCTTCAGCTTCAGAAGGAAATGAGGCCTCTTTCAAAAAATCAAAAAATTCGATATTGTACTTTATTTCATCTAAATGCTTCCATTGCTCTTCGGCGGACAGCTCGTCCATTGGTACGAGTACCGGTTTTGTAAAAACTTCGGCCGTTGATTCAATTAATAATTCTGTATGAGGATTAATTACGCTAAACGCACCCACCTTGTTTCCAAAGTAGTCTGAGAACACTTCTATTTCCGGGTTATGAGAAATCTTTATTTCGTGCTTTTTAACCTCCAGCCTGTCGTCAATCACAGGGTAAAGCATAATCTGGTTTGTGCAATCAATTACAGGAGATGCGTAGGTATAGCGGGTTATGTGTCTTATTTTATAGGCGGGCATAAGTGTTTCGAAGATTAAGTGTTTCCAAAATAGTACCGGCTGAATGAGTTTCCAATTTCGATCAAATCCTTTCTTGTCTGCAACAAAAACTGGTTTACCATTTTCAGGTTCTCAGCTTCCAGGTCACTGTATTTTACGTTGTTTAAGCTTTTTCCGATCAAGAATTCAAGTTCTTCATAATTCTCGGGTAAGCTTTCAGGCTTCAAACGTTCAAAGTATTTGTTCAATTGGTTCAGACTGTACAAAACAGAGTGCGGGAAATAATTATTATAAAGGACCAACTCTAAAACCTGCGAAGTAGAAAAATTGCCTTTATAAGTTTTCATATAGATCTCGTAGCCGAAAAGAGAATATAAAAGATATCTCAGTTCCCGCGCTTCCGATAATTTAAACTCCTCAGGTTCTATTTCGTTTAGTTTGATTCTTATGATATCTACAGTAAGAATAGCTCGTTCAAGAAACTTTCCGAGGTACAAAAAGGTGTAGCCCTCATCGCGCGTCATTGTATTTTTAATGGTGCCTGTGAAAAGAAGTCCATTTTGTATCAGCAGGTCAATAGCAGTTACCGGGTCGCCGTTTCTCAGTTGGCTCTCTGTTTCGGGCTCCCTTATAAAGTGATAGTAATTATTCAAGCATTGCCACACTTCTTTCGTTATGTGATCTTGTATAGCCCGTGCATTCTCCCTCGCTTGAGTGATATTATTGAAAGCAGAGGTGGCGTTCATCTTATCTAAAATGATATAGTCAAAAACTTTCGGCGTATCCTTTTCAATTTTGATTATTTCATCTTTACTAAGGCCACTACCGTAAGTATTTAAGAGCTGCTTCCAGCTAAAATCTTTTATATCATCCTGCGACGATATATAGCTTGTACGCATAACCTGCAGCATTCCGTCGGTTCTCTCCATGTAGCGCGCCATCCAATAAATTGTCTCTGCAACTCTGCTTAGCATGTTTTCGCCCTCAACCCTTAACGGGATTTAAAAGTTTAATTTTTAATAGATATCCTAAAGATGCTTTTTTCTTGCCAACATCTGTACACAGTTGAATCATCGTTGTGTCACTCACTTGTACTTTTGATGTTTAATGCTGCTTTTTATCAATACCCGATAATACCCGCCAGCCAATTAATGCATCCAAAACCTTCAAAGTATTCTAATCCAACACCCATGTATCCTTGCTTCCACCTCCTTGCGATGAGTTAACCACCAACGAACCTTCTCTCAGCGCCACCCTTGTCAACCCACCCGGAACAATGTCAATTCCGTCTGGTCCGCATAAAGCAAATGGTCTTAGGTCAACTCTTCTTGGTTGCAGTACTCCATTTATATAACAAGGTGTTGACGATAAGCTGATAATCGGTTGTGCAATAAAACTTCTTGGATCAGCGATGATTGCCTTCTTAAAAGTTTCCATTTCTTCTTCCGAAGCGCTGTTGCCAATCAACATTCCATAACCCCCCGACTCGTTTGTTTTCTTAATCACCATCTGGCTCATATTTTCAAAAACGTATTGCTGGTTATCTACATCCGATAAGTGATACGTTGGAACGTTTTTTAAAATAGGTTCTTCATTAAGGTAATAGCGTATCATATCAGGCACATAGGTGTAGATAGCTTTATCGTCGGCAACTCCGTTGCCCATTGCATTTACGATAGCCACATTGCCTTTCCTGTAGGCGTAATAAATTCCCGGAACGCCTAAGGCACTATCTGGCCTAAAAACAAGTGGATCGAAAAACTCATCGTCAACGCGTCGGTAGATCACATCAACTTTTTTCAATCCCTTTGTCGTTTTCATATATACAAAGTGATTGTCAACCACCAGGTCCCTTCCTTCTACCAGTTCAATTCCCATCAGCCTGGCCAGGGTAGTATGTTCAAAATAGGCTGAATTATAAATACCGGGAGTTAACAGCACAACAGTTGGATCACTGATCTGGCGATTAGCAATGGACAGCAGATTTTTATACAACAGGTCCGGATAATCTTTTACAGATCGCACTTTATTCTTTGGAAGCAGGTCAGGAAAAATACGGTAGGTAATGCTCCTGTTTTCGAGCATGTACGATACTCCTGACGGCGTACGCAAGTTATCTTCAAGCACATAAAAAGAACCGTCTCCATCGCGAATTAAATCAACGCCGGCAACATGGGTATAAATATCGAACGGTACATCTACGTTTATCATTTCCCTTAAAAAGTAGGGGCATGAGTAAATAAGTTGCGCAGGAATAATTCCGTCTTTTATAATGAACTGAAGATGATAAATGTCTTTAAGAAAGATGTTCAGTGCCTTTAGTCTTTGCTTTATCCCGGCTTCGATTACTTTCCATTCCTGGTTTTCTATAATCCTCGGCACAATATCAAAAGGAAAGATTTTCTCAATTCCTTCTCCGCTGCTGTAAACGGTAAAAGTGATTCCCTGGCTCATAAATAATTTTTTAGCCAGTTCATCTTTATGGTTCATTTCCGTGACAGAAAGGTCTTCGATAGCAGAAACAAAATTTCTATAAGAAGACCGAATACCTGAAGAACTGAACATCTCATCCCAGACATTATGTTGCTCCTGGTAAGATTTTAAAAGCGAGTATTCTTTCATTATAAAAATTTGTAATGTTTTTTCTTAAACCCCCTTAAATAAAAGTAGTAAATTTAAAAGCAATAAAATTACTTAAAAAGAAGAAGTAGCAGTAAAAAAATCAACGACAACGAGTAGTTATATTAGTATTAAAAAAATAAAAATATTTTATTTTTTGTTGATCGCCTCATTTTTCTCCTATTTTTGCTTCGCAGAAGTAAGGAAAGTATGGCTGCTAAATACAGTTTAAATACAGTTACTTCCTGATAAAAGATATTTCTACCTTTTTCATATGGCAAGCAATCGTTAGAGGCCCGCTGTTTCTACAGGGGGCCCTTTTTTTTAGCCATATTGCTATCCCAGAATGAACGCTTTCTTGTACTTAGACTTCTTTTCTTAAAAACGATTTATTGCTCTGAAACGTTATAACCTCCGACGCCTTGTTGTGTTGATTAAAACTTTTAGTTGCAGTGTGCGACGCCACAAATGATCAGCATTGAGCTGTAGCCGACCTACAAAAGTTTCTTATAGACATTATTGCTTCGTCCACGTGTTGTCGGCTTTATTTATATCGACGACGTAAGTGCTTCCTAAAAATATCTTAAGCACATCCCGATCTGTTTTAAAAGATATTGTTGTCATTGTCTTGCCATCTTGCCAGGCTTCAATGCTTTTGTGCTGCTTTAAAACTGTATTGTCGTCAAGGGTTACTTGCAGGTCGATTGGCACCGGCTTGCTACCTTTCGCTGTAACCGTCACCTCGTACTTATTTCCTTTCTTTTTTACGTTACTTATGGCCAGGTCTGGTGCACCGTCTTCGAAAAACCAGCGCTTCCAAAACCAGTCAAGATTTTTGCCTGAGCCTGTGTTCATGCAGTTGAAGAAATCATAGGGCATGGGGTGTTTTCCGTGCCATTGCTCAATGTAATAGTGAAGCGCTTTTGTAAACAAATCGTCACCCAGATAATCCTTAATGTAGAGGTAGCCTAAAGCAGGTTTTACATAAGAGTTTAGAAAAAATGGCGCGCCGCTGAGCTGGGTGGAAAGTGTGGTAACAGGCAAGTCAATTTCTTTACCTGCAGCATTTTCATAAGAAGAAATTCCATAGTTGTCGACAATTGTCGAATCAATCATGGGCGAAATGAGCCACTCTGCAATCGTTGCCCATCCCTCGTCCATCCATCCATACTTCGTTTCATTAATTCCCATATAGAATGGAAACATCGTGTGAAATATTTCATGATCAGTAAGTGTAATGGCCTCGGCAGCTGTAGAGGTGGGATTATCATTTACCATCATGGGGTATTCCATTTGGTCCAGTCCATCAAAAACAGTTTCATGGGAGTAGGGGTAGGGCCATTTGGGAAACGAATAGCTCATAGCTTTCAACGTTTTGAGGTTGTAATTAATCACCTCGTTATAATCCTCATGTCTCGGATTAAACACTGCATCTGCCCTTGTTCTTCTTCCTGTCGTTGGATCTACAACCAAGCTCGCCGATTTCCAAACGTAATGATCACTGGTAGCAAACACAAAATCAGTCACATTATTTGCTTCAAACAGCCATGTATTTACAGGTTGATCAGTGGTGATGTTACCTGCAGCAAGGTCCTGCACACTTATAACATCCATAACAGAATCAGATAATTCGGCCTGTTTTATCCTAGTGCAATATTTCTCCGTAAAAACTTCGCTGCAATTTTTCAAGTCGCCGGTGGCCCAAACAACAAAATCTTTCGGAACTGTTACGGACGCTTTGAAATTGCAGAAGTCGTTGTAAAACTCCTGTGTGCCCACATATTGGTTAAGGTTCCAGCCATCTATATCGTCGTACACTGCGATCCTTGGAAAGAAATAAGCTACAAACGCACTGTTTTCTTCTACTTGCCCGGTACGCATGCCCGGTCCTTTGTTAAGCGAATAATGGAATTTTATGTTGAAAACAATGCTTTGTTTAGGCACCATTGGTGGAATAGTGACCTTCATATTGGTGCCGTTGATAGAGTAGGTTAGCACGGGGCTGTTTGCTACACTTATTCCATCTATTATCATCCCTTCACCGATATCTTCTGCAGGAACCGATGTCTCGCGCTCTGCACCTTTTTGAAAGATATTTGGATATAGCTTAAAAATGATCTCAAATAGAGTATCGGGGCTATTATTCGTATAGGTGATTGTTTCAGCACCTTTCAGCAGTAGGGTTGACGGGTTTAAGATGGCAGCTATATCATAGTCAGCAGTATTCTGCCAGTATTTTGGACCCGGTCGTCCGTCCTCTGTCCGCGTGCCGCTTGCATATAGCTTCTGTATATTGCTCGCGATAGGAAGTGCCTGCTGCGCGACCGACTGAAGACCTACTATTAATAAAAAGAAAACTATACTTACGCGAAGTGTTTGCATGTGACGCTAAAGAAATTGTAAAGTAAGAAAGAGTTAGATTTTAATTTTTACGACGACTTTTCTCACCAGCACCGGTTCAAATTCACGCACTTCCGGTTGATGCAAGTCTGTCGGATAAAAGATGATAAACATACCTGCCTCAAGCTTTAGATAAGAGACAGCTTCTCTATAAATCGCTACGTCATTTGCTTCATCATAATCTACCACCGGCTTTTGAGTGGTCAGCGGTGCATATCCGAACATTTCAGTCCCCTTTACCAGGTATTGTATGTCTATGTGTTTTTTATGTGCTTCGCCGTCACACTCATGCTTGTCTTTCGTTTCAAATTCATTTACGATGGCAAATATGTCGTCACCTTCAATCGAGTGTTTCCCTAATTCAATGGCAGAAAAATCTGTTTCATGTAAGTACCTAAATGCCCTTTTAAATCTTTCATTCAACCCTTCGTACAAGTGGGCATTTTGTATAACATCTGTAATCATCTGTCTTTTTAATATTTCGGTTAGTGATTGCCATTTTCGTACCGTAATAACTGTTACCTGTTATTCATCAACTGTCATTTTATTCAATACCAGCTGCATTGCCCTGTTTATTCATTGTTGCGTCGCAATCCTTTCATCGGCATTTCATTGTGCAACTGCAGCCTATGTTCTATGGGTAGCTAACTCTTGTTTATCACCTCATAAAAGTATTGCATCTGCAATAAATGGTTGGGCTAAACTATATTTACATGTTCACCGAAAAGTAAAGTAAATGACAAGAGAAGAGTTTTTTATGCAAAAGGCGATCGAACTTTCTGCCCGTGGAATTGCAGGCAACGAGGGAGGGCCTTTTGGATGTGTGATAGTGAAAGGAGATACAATTGTGGGCCAGGGAAATAACAGGGTGACTTCTACGAATGATCCGACTGCACATGCGGAAGTAGTGGCTATTCGTGATGCTTGTAAAAATCTTCAAACTTTTCAGCTGGCCGATTGTGAAGTCTATACTTCATGCGAACCCTGCCCCATGTGTATGGGCGCTATCTATTGGGCCCGGCCTAAAAAAGTATATTTTGCCAACACCCGACTCGATGCTGCCGCCATAGGCTTCGACGATTCTATGATTTATGAAGAGCTTGGTTGCGATCACGCACTACGTAAAATTCCCATCATCTCAATCGGCCGCAATGCGGCTTTAAAGGTTTTCGAGCAATGGAAAAACAAAGAGGATAAAGTGGGGTATTAGTTCCTGCTTTCAAGGATATTCGGGCAATTCTTCCTGTAGAACAAATTTACCACCGTATAATGTGGGCATGCCTCCTTTATAAAAGAAACTCAAAGCTGCTTCTGGTAACTACCTGAAACCTAAACGTCGGAAGGGCCGCTCGAAAAGTGGCATCATTTTTCTTAGGTAGGATGTTTTCAAATAGTAATTAAAAAATTAATATAATATGAATTGGATTTCCGTGGCGGGATTGGTAGCAGCTTTTTGTACAACAGTATCTTTTGTTCCCCAGGCATTTCAAACTATTCGCACTAAAGACACTTCTTCTATTTCTCTTGCAATGTATTGGTTGTTTACATTCGGCACTTTAACCTGGTTTCTATATGGCCTCTATACTAAGAATCTTCCGGTAGTGCTGGCAAACGCTGTAACGTTTTTATTATCAGCAACAATTCTATATTTCAAAATCAGGAATGGATCTAAAGATAAAAAGGCGGTATCTTAAAAAACAAGCTGGAAGATTTTCGAAAGCAGATCCTAAGGAGTCTGGCTGATCGAAAATCTTCTTTCCAAAATTGTCCGCTTTTAGTTATCCATTGGAAGCAAACCCGGGATATAGAGTCATACCGCCATCAACAAAAATGGTAGTGCCTACAACATAATCGGACTCATCGCTTGCCAGCCAAACGGCAACCTTACCAATGTCTTCAGGTTTGCCAATTCTTTTGTAAGGTATAAGTGTAAGTAGTTTGTCCAACGCCTCCTGTGTCTCCCACGCATCTTTATTGATGGGCGTTTGAATAGCGCCCGGCGCAATACTGTTTATTCTTATTTTATGTGGAGCAAGTTCCTGTGCCATTGATTTCATCATAAGCATTATACCGCCTTTGCTTGCAGCATAATTTACATGACCCGCCCAGGGTATCACCTCATGTACACTGCTCATGCAAATGATTTTTCCTGCAGCGACACTTCTTTCCGGTACTACTCCGCGTTTTAAAAATTCTCTTGCTGCCTCTCTTGCACAAAGGAATTGCCCGGTTAGGTTTACATCGATTACTTTTTGCCAGTCGGCAAGCGACATTTCTGCAAAACCAGAATCTTTCTGAATCCCGGAATTGCTAACCAAAATATCGATAGTACCATATTCTTTAAACATTGCCTGGAACATTGCCTGAACCTCGTCCTCCTTACTTACGTCTGCTCCATATATCATGGCAGTGCCACCGTTTGCTTTTATCTCATCAACAACTTCTTCAGCATGTTCAGGGTGAGACGAGTAATTGACAACCACTCTCGCTCCCTCATTGGCCAGGGCAATTGCTACAGCTTTTCCTATTCCACTACTTGCGCCGGTAACCAGTGCTGACTGGCCTTTCAGTTTTTGATTGTTATCCATTTTTTGCTTTGTTGATTTCTAAAAATCGGAGGTCTAATTGTATTTAGCCTGTTGCAACTTTTGTTCCCTGTAATAATTTGGCTTTTAGCAAAAAGGGCTTTAAAAATCAATAAAGCTTAAGGACTGTTCAGCTTTTAGTTCAAACTCATATGGCATAGATTTTTGATGAGTTCTAGTATGGAAGAAAAAAATTACACGGGACTCATCCCGCCACAAGAAACCGGGGTAATAATAGACTCGGCAGCTTCTGAAGAATTTGAAAGTCCCCGAGAGGCAAGTGCTTTTTTTGAGATCGCAAAGAGCCGCCTGCTTGCTGTAAATAAATGGCACGAGGTAGCAGGAAAAGCAAGCGCAGAATTTCAATTGGTTGATAAAGATGGCCATGAAGTAAATCGTACTGTGGAGAAGGGCGACTATTTTAAAATTGACATACCAGGTCCTGGCAGTAGTGCAGGAGATGGGTACGACTGGGTGCAGGTGGAGGATGTAAAAGAAGTGTCTCAGACTGATGTTGATAGTATTGGTATACGTGTGCGACCTTCGACCAGTCCTCTCAATGAAGATAAAAGTATCGCTCATTTCTATTCTGAAGACTCTACAAGTACTTTTATTGTAACCAGAGAAAACAATAAAGTAACGGCCACTATCTACGACCGAAATACTAAACCAAATACGGACTCCGAAACTATTATGGATAAAGTTCGCCATGTTGCAACAGGTATCGGTGCAATCTTCGGCGGTTCAAAATTGCAATGGAAAGGGCTGGCAAAAGGCCTTGTGGAAAAGGAATAGCAACCAAGTTGCTTTTGAAGCAGAGAAACCTATAAACTTAATATTTCATTCCACACCTGCACGTTTACTGGGATTCCTTTCTTAAGGTTTTCTTTTCGTGTTTTCACCACACCCTCCCCAGGATATCTAACTGATTTGCCTTCCGCTGGAACAGCGCTTTTATAGTCCTCGATAACGTTTTGAAGTGCTTGTCTAATGGCTGAAGTATTGTGGAGTTTAGAAAGATCAATGGCAATAAAGACCTGCGAAACATTTATCTCAGCTGGTAGTTTGCTAATCTCATTTGTAGCTAAGCCACCTGAAAGAATAGCAGCAAGTATATCAAGTAGCAGCGAAAGTCCTGACCCTTTCCAATAGCCGATAGGAAGTAAAAGACCACTTTCCGTTATTGCAACGGGGTCGGTGGATAGCTGGCCACTTTTATCGAAGCCTCCTGCAACCGGCAACGCTTCACCCTGCATTTTCATCAATTCAATTTTCCCAAAAGAAAACTGTGACATAGCCATATCCAGCACTATGGCTTCTTCTTCAAAAGGAACGGCAAAAATCAGCGGGTTGTTTCCGAGCCGGTTGTCTTTTGCTCCCCATGAGGGCATGTTGGCAATCGTGTTCGTCCAGCAGATAAATGCAAATCCATCTTTCGCTGCTTGCCAGCCATACGTGCCGCCCCGCATCCAATGGTTTGTGTTACCTATTGCCACGCAGCCAATTCCACTTTTGCGGGCGATTTCCTTTACCCTTTCAGTACAAAATAGTGCGTTGGTAATGCCCGGACCTGACTGCCCGTCCCACTGTTCTACCGCACCAAAAGTGCCTTTTAAAACTGGCTCAGCATCTGTAACTACATGCTTGTCCTTTATGTATTGCACAAACCTCGGAAACCTGTTTACACCATGTGTGTACACTCCATCTACACTATTTTCGGTAAACACTTTTGCGCAGGTAGCTGCTTTGTCTTCTTTCATTCCTTCTTTTACCAAAATGGCATAAAACTGTCTTTCCATTTCTTCAGCAGACACGTATTTCATTTCTGGTTTTGACGCCGTGTTAGTTTCACTCATTTTGATAGGAATTTGTATAAATAAAGTAACGATAATTAATTAAGGGAATCTTCCGGCATTGCCGCGATACTGATTAAACCTTGGAAAAACATTTAGAGGTTTAAACATATTGAAGCACTCTTTTGATTTCAGCTTACTATTTCAATTACTTCAAAGCATTAATAAGCAATTGAACTTCTTCCCTCGAAACAATATCCTGGCTATAGTCTCCCGGTTCGTTTTTAAATTCGGGGTGAATAAATTCCATACTACTCCGGCCGGTTGAACGCAGAGAAGAATGAAATTCTCTTGCACCGGTTTGTTCGGCAAGCACCGCTATGTTTTCTTTTCTTACACCGCTTCCCGGCATGATTACAATCCGGTTGTCGGCTGCAGTTACCAATTGGTTAATTAGTTCAATGCCTTTAGGCGCCGTTGGTTTTTGTCCGGACGTAAGTATTCGTTTGCATCCGGCATTGATGATATCTTCCAGCGCTTCAAACGGATTTTTACAACGATCAAAGGCGCGGTGAAAAGTTACTACCATTGGATGAGCAAGTTCTACTATCGTGAGTATACGCTCCTTATCAATGCTGCCATCCCGTAAAAGAAAACCTGTTACAATACCATCGAAACCTATTTCGCGACAAAAGATCACGTCCTGTTTTATAATTTCGAATTCTTCATCTGTATACAAAAAGTCTCCGCCTCGCGGCCGAATAATAGGAAACAACGGAATGGAAAAATCCTTTCGGCATTTTGTTAGATAGGCAGAAGAAGGTGTGAGGCCTCCCTCAGCTAATGCAGCGCACAGTTCTATACGACCAGCACCGCCCTCCACTGCCGCGGCAGTAGAAGTGTAATTCGAGGTAGCTATTTCTATTGTGTAGTTCAATTATTAATTTCGGTATGTAGTGTAGGAATAAAAATTTCCCGGTGAATGAAAATTGTTGTGATTGTTGTTGCAGGATTATTTTCAAAAGTAGTAATTGGTGTCGATACGTTTTAGCTTTCCAATTGCCTGCAAGAACTAAATAATTTCTTTGTCTGCCGCTTAAAAAATATAATCCGGAGGCGCAGGATTTGCATATAGCTTTAGCCAGTATTTAATTAAAAATTTAAATAATCATAAAATGAGAAGATTACCCGTCTATCTATTATTAGACACTTCCGGTTCAATGACCGGGGAGCCTATTGAAGCAGTAAAAAATGGAGTTCAGGTAATGATTAGTTCCTTGCGCCAGAACCCCCAGGCAATAGAGACTGCGTTCATCAGCATCATTACATTCGACAGTGTTGCAAAGCAAGTTGTGCCACTTACCGACCTGGCTTCTTTTCAAATGGTAGATATTAAAGCTACCGGTACTACATGCCTGGGCGACGCTCTAAAAGTCGTTTCCACATGTATTGATAACGAAGTAGCTAAAACTACAGCGGAGCAGAAAGGTGACTGGAAACCGCTTGTGTTTATAATGACAGATGGTATACCAACAGATGATTGGCAAAGCGGATTGGAGGAATTTAAAAAACGCAAAACTGCCTACACGGTTGCATGCGCGGCAGGTAGTGGTGCGGACTCCAACCTTTTAAAACAAATCACTGAAAATGTCGTGAGCCTTGATACGGCTGATAGTCAAAGCATATCAAAATTCTTTACCTGGGTTACTGCTTCTATTGGCGTTACTTCAACAAAAGTGGAAGACGGCGGCAAGGAAGTTACCGGCCTTGGGGAATTACCTCCACCACCATCTGAACTAAACATTGTAACATAATTGGTAGGGCCTTAGAAATTTGAATGCTGGTAATTAAAGCTGGACGACTTCTGCTGTTTTTTCTTTGAGGGCAGCAGTAAACTTTGGAACAAGCAAATGATAGGGAATGACTGATATAAAACAGGTGGTAACAAAGCTTTTTAAAAGCAATAATATTAGTATTCCTGCGAACAAGAATGAGCTGTTTGACAAGTTTTTACAAGATGAAAAGAACGCAGCTTCTATCAATGTAATTGTTCAAAATCTGAACGAGCTTATGGCTAAATGGAAATTGGAAGATAAGGTCATCGAGATAATGCAACAACCGGTTCGGGTTTTAAACGCAACCGTAGGAAAGCCGTATGAAACTAAGTTCGACTTCAATAAGTTTAACTGGAAAGACATTGTGGCCTTTGAATTTAAAGGGCTGGAGGAAGTTGGCCTGCGGTACGATGAAAAAACAAAACAAATAACCGGGGTTCCTACACAAAGCGGAGACGTAAAGGTCACGTTTAGATTTAAAGTAGACGGCCAACCTGAAGATGCCCCTTTCAACGAAAAGATCATCCCTTTCATCATTAACCCTGATCCGAAAAGTCTATGGAAAAATGTTGAAAGTGATAAAAATGATCCACATTGGAAGGAGAACGATGTGACCAAATTTGCTCCTTTAGGTGACAGGCATATTCTCGTTTCTTCAAAGCGCGGTCGCTCGCATGCAAACGTAGGTTCGTTTAGAGAAGATGATTTTGCTTTCAAAGATTTAGAAAACGGGTGGAGCATTGTGGTGGTGGCAGATGGGGCAGGCAGCGCCAAACTTTCAAGAAAAGGTTCGGCCAT
Source organism: Segetibacter aerophilus (assembly GCF_007991655.1). Lineage (GTDB taxonomy): Bacteria > Bacteroidota > Bacteroidia > Chitinophagales > Chitinophagaceae > Segetibacter > Segetibacter aerophilus. The sequence continues at coordinate 177,617 of NZ_BJYT01000009.1, read as the reverse complement.
AGCTTGTAATAGTGTAGTTGAATTTTTCACGCAGAAAGAGTCGGCTGAAGGGCTGGTGCAGTTTGACGAGTTATTGCAGCAGTACAAAAACAATACAGGCGAAGACATACAAAAAAAGCTGAACCACTTTGTGTACAATAACCTTGGAAAGGCAGCTTTCCAGGTTCATAAGAATTTGGAGTCTTTTGCCGCAAAAGAAAATATTCCTCTAAAAGACTTAAACAGTACACTCATCTTTACCCTGTTTAAAAAATACGATGTCGGCTACGCGTTGCTTTCTTTTGGCGTCGGTGATTGTCCTATAGCAGTTTTAAATAAAGACGTTACAGAAGTGACGCTAATGAACTGGCTTGATGTCGGGGATTTTGGCGGAGGAACAAGGTTTATAACAATGCCCGAAATTTTCAAGAATGAAAAATTTGCCACAAGGTTTGGTTTTAAATTGGTAGACGATTTCTCTTACCTCATGATGATGTCTGACGGTATTTATGATCCAAAGTTTGTGGTCGAGGCAAACCTGCCAAACATAAAAAAGTGGAAAGAATTTTTAGCGGACCTCGGCGGTAAAAATGAAGACGGAGTAAAAGTGGAATTAAAGGCGGACAACAAAGAGATCGAGCAACAGTTTTCTAGGTGGATGGATTTTTGGAGCACTGGAAATCATGACGACCGAACGTTGGCAATCGTGTTTTAGTAGTTTGAGGTTCAGGGTTTAAGGTTTAAGGTTTGAAGTTTAGGGTTTGAAGTTGAAATGCACAACGATCAGTTATTCCCATTAGCCATTCAACCGTTCCTTATAGATAAAAAGTACAAGTGAGTGACACAACGATGTTGCGCAAGGTTATAAAGCGTGTGAACAAAAAATAAAAACAATTGGTGTGAGTTATCTAAGCAACTTTTCAAATACTGCCCAATCGAATGTGAAGACTGCACCTTCAGTTATTACCCCCGGTAAAACTTACCAGTACGTCGACAACGGTGAGCCAATGCGAGGCGGTATGAAAGATGTTTATTTCGGCCCTGACAAATCTTACGTCGTAGCTTTTTACCGCGACAAGCAGGACTTTAATTCAAGGGAGCGGTTGAAGAAACTCGTAACGCAGTATTACGATAGTTTTTTCAATAGGGAAGGGGGCGACTATTTTAAAGAGCTTTATTGCTGGCCAACAGATATGGTAGAGGTCGACGGTAAAGTTGGGCTGATAGTGCCGGCGTATAACAAGAATTTCTTTTTTAAAAAAGGATATGCGACCAGTGAAGGTATCAAGGGCAAGGAGAAGCAAGGGCTTTGGTTTGCCTCGGCAAAATTTCGAAACAAGCAGTTTGCCCTAAGGCTTGATGAAAGTGAGTTGGGGAATTGGCTAAGCTATTTCCAGATTTGTGTGAAGATCGCGAGGGGAGTAAAACGCCTCCATTCTGCCGGTCTTGCCCACTCTGATTTATCGTATAAGAATGTGTTGATTGACCCGACCAGTAAGTCTGCTACCATCATCGATATTGACGGCCTGGTTGTGCCCGGTCTTTACCCGCCTGATGTAATTGGTACGGCTGATTTTATCGCTCCTGAAGTATTGGCCACAAAACATTTAAACCTGCGAGACCCTAACCGCAAGCATGCTAACCGTACCACTGACTTGCATGCTATGGCGGTTATGATTTACATGTACCTCTTGTATCGTCATCCGCTGAAGGGAGGTAAGGTAAACTCACTCGATACCGAGCAGGATGATCTATTGTCAATGGGTGAAAAGGCTCTCTTTATAGAGCATCCTACTGATACATCCAACCGGCCAAAGCTGGACCAAATTTCAAAATCAGCTTTGCCTTGGGCAGATGTAAGCAAGCTTCCTTACACCATCACAGGTCCGTATTTGAAAGCGTTGTTCGATCAGGCTTTTATTACCGGGTTGCACGAACCCAACCAACGGCCGAATGCCGATATGTGGGAGCAGTCGTTACTTAAAACAACTGACCTAATGCAGCCTTGCAGCAACGCTCATTGCGATCAGAAGTGGTTTGTGTTCGATAATTCAGCTTCTCCGAAGTGCCCTTTTTGCGGTACTCCGGTTAAGGGAACTTTGCCCGTGCTCGATCTGTATTACCAGTTCAAGCCGTCGGTTTGGAAACCGGAGAACCACCGGCTGATGGTGTATAATAACCAGTACTTATTTCAGTGGCACGTTAACAGGAATGTTGTTAGAAATGAAAAACTTACAGCAGAACAAAAGGTGCCCGTTGGATATTTTACCTTTTTTAAAGACAAGTGGGTTTTGGTCAACCAGAAATTAACCTCATTAAAAGATCTAACTGAGGACAAGGAGATTCCGGTAAATACAATGGTAGATCTGACGGATGGTAAAAAGTTATTATTGTCAAATGAAGAGGGCGGAAGAGTTGTGATGATTACTATTGCTAATAAATAAAAAAGCATTTTAAAAGCTTTAAAGCTTAGGTCACATAAGAAATGTTTTTTAGCCAGCGCCATTGCTACTATCGAGCTTTTCTTGCGTCGCACTCTTCAACTGTTTATTGTTCATTCAACTTAAAAGAACGTGTTTAAATTTGCCTGAGATTGGGTCAACGAGCTTACAGTGATTTGTAAGAACAATCATTCATATTATTAAAATAAAAAAAACTGATACAATGAGAATTAAACCAGCAGGCGTCATTCTAGTAGTCTTGATTATTGCAGCCCTGGCCTACTTTGCGCTGAAGCCGAAATTTTCTAAAATAAGAGAAGAAAACTCGACAGAGCTTTCGCCGACTCAGCCATCCAGCGATAAAGATGCACCAACTACATCTGCTACAACCGGCGACGCCAAAACAGAGTCAAGAGAATTTAACTATACTCCTGAAAAACCAGAAAACGGAACGCTCCGCGGAGTAGTCGAAGTGGGTGCCACAGGCTTCAATTCTTTTGTCATTAATATGGACAATCAAAAGCGTTGGGAAATCGTTTCCAAAGATTTTGGTGAGTCTCTCGCTTACGAAGGTCTTGCTACGACAGAAGATATCCGGGCCGGTTTGAAAAAATATCTTGCTGCCATGTTTGACAAAGGCGTGTCAAAAAACAACATGCACTTTGTAATTTCTTCGGGCGCACAAAAAGAGCCGAAGACAACTACCATCAGCAACGAGTTAAAGAAAATGGGGTTTGTAGTAAACAATGTTACAGCTGAGCAGGAAGCAAAATTTGCGCTTAAAGCAACCGTTCCACCGTCATTTGCAGACAACTCATTTATGGTCGACATTGGTTCCGGTAACACTAAAATATCCTGGGACGAAAACGGGAATTTAAAATCGCAGGAGTTGCCCGGAGCAAAATATTATGACAAAGGAACTTCGGATGAAGATGTATACAGCCAGGTAAAAACACAGGCAAGTAAAATTCCTGAAGGCAAGCGAAATGTTGGGTTCATCATTGGCGGCGTTCCTTTTACTTTAGCTAAGCAACATCGCAAGGGCGAAGAAAGATATACAGTGCTAAATGCACCTGCATCATACAAAGCTGCGGACAAAAAGATGGCCTCAGGTTTAAACATTTATAAGGCAATTTCTGACGCTACCAAAACAGACACTTTCGTTTTTGACTGGGACGCAAACTTCACAATTGGCTTTTTGCTAAGCCTCAATAAATAATCTCTTTGTTATGAGTTTCTTAAAGCAGTTGTTAACTCCCTTTGTAGAATTCGACGAGGATCAAAAGAAGCAGCAAGCCAATGATAATAAAACGACCGCGCCTTCTTCTGTACCACCGGCAACTCCTGCTGCTGCTGCTAATACCCCAGCAGCAACAAAGGCACCTGCTGCCCCAGCTGCTCCTGATCCTAATGCGCAACATCCCTTAATAAATAGCACTCCCGGAAATGTTGCCGCTACCGGCCAGGTTCCAACGTATTCGCCTGCCGGAACTATCACAGCACCCTTGCCCGAACATGCACAATACTTTGAAAAGTTAATCGACAACGCAAATGCCACTAACCCAATATTCCAGGGAACAGATTACAAAGAATTTGTGGACAGCAAAGTTGACATCGATGATATACAGGATGAAGCGATCAAGTACAGAACAGCTTATAATGTTTTAAAGAGCACCGGTCTCACCAGGGAAAAGTTGCTATCGACCGGGCAGGAATACCTGAACCTGATTGGGCGAGACATGAATGCTTTCCAGGGGGCACATGCATTAAAATATCAAAAGGAGGTTCGGCAAAAAGAACAGCAAATTCAGAAGAAAACCGAAGAGTTGCAGGCGCTCACTCAAAAAATAAATGCACTGAAAACAGAGATCAACCAATTGACGCAAGATATCAACCTTACTAAAGACAGCTTAAATACAATTAAAAGTTCTTACCTGCTTGCGGGCGAAAACAAGCAAAAAGAAATTGAGACCGAGCTGCAAAAGATTAGCCAGTACTTTTAATATTTTTAATAGATTTTTTTTAAATCGTGAAATTTGCCAGGGCAGTTAATCCAAATTTAACTGCCCCTATTTTTTAATGAACCTCATTTTATTTGATACAAAAGCCAAGGAAAAATTATTTCCGCTTACACTAACGAGGGCGGTAGCGGATCTTCGAATGGGCATAGTAACAATTAAGGAGCGATGGGAAAAACTCTTAAGTGTTGAGGCGTTTATTTTAACGGAACCATACTTACAGCCTCTATATAATGTTGCTCCCGCAGGTGACAACACTTTTGTTGATGCCTCTGTTATCCCAAACGCGGAATTAGTAAAGCTGATATCGGGCTTACAAACAAATGAAGCCATAAAGGATGAAACAGATTTAATTGCTGCCCGGGCTTTTTCAGGGGATTCGCCTTCTATAGAAAACATTGCAACGCTTTTTGACAACGCTGCTTCCGTCCCTCAAGTCCAGAGAATTTCATTTCCGTTTGACCTGTTTCAATTAAACCAACAAATGATCGAGTTCGATTTTCCCTTATTCACTAAAGGAAGAATTTCGAATGATGCCAATGATACGGTACATACTATTAAGGTTTCTAAGATCTTTATTGAGGAAGGGGCAACAATCGATCACGCTGTTTTAAATGCATCTACCGGTCCTATTTACATTGGTAAAAATGCCACCATCATGGAAGGTTGTTTTATCCGCGGCCCGTTTGCGCTGGGAGAAGGCGCCGTTTTAAAAATGGGAACAAAAGTGTATGGCGCAACTACAATTGGCCCTTATAGCATGGGCGGTGGTGAGATTAAGAATAGTATAATTACAGGTTACAGCAACAAAGCGCACGATGGCTATCTCGGCGATAGTGTGATAGGAGAGTGGTGTAATCTTGGTGCAGGTACCAGTAACAGTAATTTAAAAAATACCGGCGGCACAGTTCAACTTTGGAACTATGCAGCTCAGGCGTATTTACCCGCTGGAAATAAATGTGGCGTTATCATGGGCGATTACTCGCGCACTGCTATAAATTCTTCCATAAATACGGGCTCTGCTATCGGAGTTTGCAGCAATGTGTTTGGAGCAGGTCTTTTGCCAAAATTTATTCCTGACTTTACCTGGGGCTCAAACGGGGATTGTAGATATGAATTTGAAAAGGCAATAGCTGATATCTCCAATTGGAAAAAGATGAAGAATAAAATAATTGGCCAACAGGAAACACAGGTTTTGAAACATATCTTTGAACTTTCTGCTACCAAAACATAGTAAAGACAATAGAAATCTAAAGAGAAAAACCTACTACCAATGAGAAAACAAATTGCTGCTGCAAACTGGAAGATGAACCTGACAATCAATGAAGCGGAGACTTTATTGTACACCATTCTGGATGCGAACCTTGAGGTTTCAGAAAACCAAAAAGTCGTTTTTGCAGTGCCTGCACCTTACCTGACATTAGCCGCAAAAAAAGTTACAGATCATAGCAACGTGTTTATCGCAGCTCAGAATATTTATTCAAAAAAGTCCGGAGCTTTTACAGGTGAAGTTTCTGTTACAATGTTAAAAAGTATTGGTGTAGATCATGCAGTGATTGGTCACAGCGAGCGCCGTGAATACTTTAATGAAAGCAACGAATTCTTACGCGAAAAAGTAAAGTTGTGCCTGGAGGAAAATATTGTCCCGATCTTTTGTTGCGGCGAGGCTTTACCGGTTAGGGAAGTTAATCAGCAGAATCAATTCGTTCAAACGCAACTGGAAGAAAGTCTCTTTGATCTCTCTGCAGATGAAATTCAGCAGGTGGTAATTGCCTATGAGCCTATCTGGGCAATTGGTACAGGAAAGACTGCGACAAGCGAGCAGGCTCAGGAAATGCATGCACATATCCGTTCTCAACTCGCAGCCAAATACGGCGAAGCAATAGCTAATAATATTTCTATTTTGTACGGTGGAAGTGTAAAGGCATCAAATGCAAAAGAAATTTTCGGCAAGCCGGATGTGGATGGCGGACTGGTAGGTGGAGCCTCTTTAGTAGCTGATGAATTTGTGGCAATCATTAAGGCGCTAAAATCATAATTTTTTGAAAGAGTATTTTATAAGCAGCGTCGAAAGAGGCTGCTTTTTTGTTTAAAGCTTTTTTGAATAGATTCGTTAGTTCCTCAAATTCTAATCATAATAATTTACAGTACTAATCATGTTTTCAAGGCAGGAAGCTTCGCAATTGAGAAAAGAATTTTGGACAGTATTTGGCCAATACATGAAACCGGTACCTGGGTTTGAAGGAGAAAAGGTAAACTGGTTGAACTATAAAACAGGTGAGAAGGACGTTTTATTTAAGATGGAAGCAGAAAACAAAATGGCGACCGTCGGTATCGAACTTGTCCATTCAGATCTTGAAATTCAGCAATTGTATTATGAGCAATTCGTTCAATTGAAAAACATGTTTGAAAATATTGTCGGTAAAGGCTGGACCTGGAGTTTACATACACCCAATCAAAACGGGAAAGTTATCAGTAGAATTTTTAGCGAATTAGGCAGCGTTTCTGTTTTCAATAAAGCTGATTGGCCAGCTCTTATTTCATTCTTTAAACCTCGCATTATCGCTCTTGACGAATTTTGGAGCAACGCCAAATATGGCTTTGAAGGTTTGCATTAATTCAGCACAGAAATCCAAATTTTAAATAAATGGCAATAAAAAAGCTGCTCTTTTTAGAACAGCTTTTTCTATAAATTTTAGTGACGATTATCCATTAATCTTTAATTCTTCCTCGATCAATTCATTAAAAATACTTTCGTTTTTATAGATCCAATCCGGGAGCGGTTCTTCACCAACAATCTTCCACGAGTTCTCGGACTTTGCCATCTTGAACATCTTGCGGTTTCCCCTATCATCACTTACATCTACGGAAAATAATCCTTCTTTAGAACCGCTGATTTTTCTAAAATTAAATTCCCTCAATTGTCCGTCTGCCTTCACCAGTTTAGTAAACTGTATGTTTTTAATAAATTCTATTTTCATATATAAAAATGCTCCTCTTGCTATTATGATTGACGGCGAAATTACACATTTAAAGGGGCAAAAAACTCAGCTCCCACCTCGTGCTCCCGTTTTTGTGATGAATTTTCTTCTCCTGATAATATTAGCCTTAATGCTAAGGCGTTGACTTGTGTAAATGTAGGTATTAGCACTTTTCGTTTCCATGAAAACACTTTTGAAAAATGGTAGAAAGAAGTTAAATTAAAATGAAACTACCTTTCCTGCATTAGAAAACAGGCTAAATAAAATAGTGGCAAGGTTTTGATAACTTTCATGTAAACCATTAATACTGAATGAAAAAGAAACCCAAACAAGGCGTTTATATTCTTTTCTTTTTTATTTTTTATGCTCAACTTACCTGCGCCCAGAAAGTTTTTGAGGCCCCTGTTGACGGATTTAAAGAAGTAAAAGCAGGCCCTCAATACAAAAGGTCTTCTTTTTACCAGTGGTTAATGGGCAAGAACTATCGTAAGGAGTGGTCGACGGATGTGAAAGTGCCGGTCATGTTGTTAGACACTGCAAAAGGAGGATTGACACCGTACAAAACCGGGGGCGGCCACCAAACTAAATCACTTCATGTAAAAACGAAGGCCGACAAGGAGTACGCGTTGCGTACTGTTGATAAAACCCTCGGAAAAGTACTTCCTGAAATCTTACACAATACTTTTTTAGAAGACATCGTAAATGATGAAGTTTCGATGTCGCATCCTTATGGTGCGGCATCAGTGTCGGGCCTGGCGAAAAGTGCAGGAATTTATCATGCCCTTCCTGCCATTGTTTATCTACCTAAGCAACGTCTTCTTGACACATTCAACAATGACTTTGGAAATAAGCTGTATGTATTCGAACAACGCATGAGCGGTAGTTGGCAGGAAGCAAACAACCTGGGAAATTTCAAAGAATTTATAGACACATATCAACTCGTTGACACACTAAAAAAAGACAATGAATTTGAGGTTGATCAATCACTGTTTATAAAGTCACGTTTATTCGACATGTTCATAGGCGATTGGGACAGGCATGAAGACCAGTGGCAATGGGGTATGCGAAAAATGAATGATAAGAAAGTTTTTCTACCTATTCCTCAAGACCGCGACCAGGCGTATTTTAAATATGATGGTGTGCTGCTGAAAGTTTTAATCTCCGCTTCCGGACAGAAATATTTCCAGGCTTTTGATCATACACTACCTGATGTAAAAACTTTCAATTACGAGGAAAGAAACCTGGACAGATTTTTTGCAAATCATATGACTTTACTTGACTGGCAAAACAGTGCTAAAGATCTGCAACAGTCTTTAACTGATAGAGTAATTGAAAATTCAATACAACAACTGCCTCCCGAAATATTTGCCCTTTCAGGAAAAGAAACAATAGCTAAACTAAAATCGCGACGTGACCGATTGTTGGAATACGCTACTACCTATTATCGGTTTATAGCTAAAGAGGTGGAAATTGTTGGTAGTAAAGGCAAAGAGTTTTTCGAAGTAAATCGTTTGAATGAAAACGAAACGCTTATAAATGTTTTTCGAAAAACGAAAGAATACAAAGAAAAACTTCCATACTATTCAAGGGTGTTTAAAACCAACGAAACAAAAGAAGTACGGCTGTATGGCTTGTCTGGAAACGATACCTACACAATTAATGGTAGTGTTGATAAAGGAATAATTGTTCGAATTATAGGGGGAGATGAAAGTGATTCAATCGTAGACCGCAGTGCTGTTAAGGGGAACGCAACAAAAACAATTGTTTATGATGATGCCAACAATTTTTTTGCTGCAAACAACGAAACGAAGCTGCACGTTTCCTCTGATACCGGCATACATTCCTACAACTATTTTAGCTATTTGTATGATAAGAAGGGCGTAGGTCCAAACATTTTTTACAATTATGAAGACAGGTTGTTTGCCGGTATCAACGCAAAGTTTATCGGGCACAAATGGAGACAATTGCCTTTTGCTTATAGTCACCAGCTTGCGCTTAACTACTCAATTTCTCAACATGCTGTTAGTGTTACTTACCAAGGCCTTTTCCCTAAGACCGTTGGTAAATGGGACCTCCTTGTTAATGGAAATTTTGATGCAATTAGATGGACGAAATTTTTTGGTCTCGGTAATGAGACTCCTTTGCTAACTGACTACAATGATTTCTATCGCATGCAAAGCAGGGAGTGGCTGGCGTCTCTTGGCATAAATAGGGTTATCAATCACAACGATATTACGATCAGCACTTTTTTTCAGTCAAGAAAAATAATAAATGATCCGAGCAGGTTTGTTTCTAAAGTTTATACACCTAACCATCCATATGACTTTGATGCTAACTCTTTTGTGGGTGCAAAGGTTGCTTACATTTTTGATCATGTAAATGACTCAACCGTTCCTACTAAGGGTGTTACTTTTATCACTCGCGCCTCGTATTCACACAACTTAACCGCTTCTGATAAGAACTTTACACGGCTTGAAGGCACCCTTCAATTGTATGTGCCGCTACTGTCAAAGCTATCATTTTCTTTAAAAACCTCCGGACTTACCGTTGCCGGCAACCCGCTTTTTTACCAGTACGTTTCGATAGGAGGACCGGAGACTTTACGTGGCTACAGGCTAGAAAGATTTTGGGGCAAAACCGGTTTTTATAATGCAAATGAGCTTAGGTATATCACCGACATAAAAAGTTATGTTTTCAATGGCAAGGCCGGCGTTCTTGCTTTGTTCGATAATGGTCGCGTTTGGTTACCTGGCGAGGTTTCTAATACCTGGCACACTTCGTACGGCGGTGGACTTTTGTTGGCTCCTTTTAATAAAATTCAAATAGTTGTCACCTACGCAAAGTCAAAAGAAATGAAGTTGTTCCAGCTACGAGTGGGCCGTTCTTTTTAATATATTTTGATACGGGGTATATACCAATTCCCGGCACTGTTGTGTCACTCACTTGTACTGTTTCTTACCATTCAGCCTGTTACGCCATCCCCTTAAAAATTGTTTTAGCTACCGTTTGCCTACGCTGGTGGAAAGGCTTTTTTATTACGTTGGTAAAAATTTTTCTCCTACATTCATTGTCTTAAATCTTTATAATATGAGTTTTTATCAAACCGCTATCAAAAAGTTTTCAGGTAAGTCCACTGTTTTTGTAACTGCTGCTGCCTTCGCTACGTTATGTTCTGCACACACAGTCAGACAGGGTGCCAACTTCTCCGGCGATTGGACATTAAACACAACGAAAAGCGAACTAGGCGAAATGGCCGGAAGAGTTCCGACGAAACTAAAAGTTACTCAAAGCGCCGACGCGATAACGACCGAACGTACGTCAAGTTTCAACGGCGAGGAAAGAAAGACAACAGAAAAAATAACCCTTGACGGAAAAGAATCCGAGAACGTTGTTTTCGGAACTTCAAAAAAGAAATCAATAGCAAAGTGGGCAGATAACGGGCAAACTTTAAATCTTAATTCAAACATCGCCTTTGAAAGAGACGGACAAACAATGGAGATCAAAGGAACCGAAAATTGGAAACTGTCGGACGGGGGAAAAACGCTTTCAATAGAATCTACTTCAGTATCTACAAGAGGCTCGTTTGCTGCAAAAGCAGTTTATGAAAAAAGCTAAGCACTATTTACTTTTTATCAAGTGTTTTTAATACAAAACAAAAGGCTTCTCGAAATGAGAAGCCTTTTGTTTTGTATTAAGTAGAACGTTAGAGTCAAGTCACCTTACATTCAATTTCTGGTTTAAACCTTTTTGAGAAAGATTTCGGAAATCGTTTAAAGCTTAGTTTTCAATTAGCAGGTTAAATAAATCTCTTAGGGTGACCCACTCTGCCAGCAGTCGTAAAGGAAAGTTTGGCATTTGCACTAAATCGACAATCGAAATTTCAAAGAGGTTTTTAATGGAGCTAATCTGGTTAGCTTCCATAAACTTATGCATGTCGCGGCTGCAAAGAAGAAGCCTTGAGTTGTGTACCATAGATTGAGATTTACAATAACAAAACGGCTGGTGCAAATAATTATTGTAAAACCGATTAGGCACCAACCGCTCACACAGATTGAGTTGGACCTTCATTTCTTTGTACTGTTAAAAATAAAATTCAAAATAAATTCATAATAAAAAACCTCCTTTTACAGGAGGCTTCTTGTTAAGTGTTAGTAAGTGGGGGTACCTATTCGAGTAAAGTCTTTTCAATTTTTGTCTGTTATCTATAGTGCAATTTGCTTTTCAGCCATTATTTTTCTCATGTTCAACAAGCCGTAGCGCATGCGGCCCAAGGCGGTGTTGATACTGCAATTTGTCATTTGTGCAATCTCTTTAAAACTTAGGTCAGCATAGTGACGTAAAACAATTACTTCCCTTTGTTCATCAGGCAACATGTCAAGAATTTTACGAATTCTGTCATGGCTTTGGTTCTTGATGATAGCTTTATCAGCTCCATCTTCCATTACATTAATGACTTCAAAAATGTCTCTGTCGTCGCTTGTTGTAATTGTTGGCGTGCGCTTTACTTTTCTAAAATGGTCAACGCAAAGGTTGTGTGCAATGCGCATTGCCCATGGTAAAAACTTACCTTCTTCGTTGTAGCGGTTGTTACGTAGGGTGTCAATGATCTTAATAAAAACGTCCTGGAATAAATCTTCAGCCAAATACTTGTCTTTTACCAAAATGTTGATAGAGGTAAAAATTTTGTCTTTGTGACGGTTAACTAATATTTCCAGCGCGTTGTTGTTGCCCTCCTGGAAAGATTGTACTAGTTGGTTGTCGGTTGCCTGTGTAAGGATGTTCATGATGGATTTTCTTAAGGATTAATGGATAATTGTTTTTAAGGATATTTGGATTAATTGGGTTGTCGCTTACAATCCGGGAAGCCTTCCCTTTTTTGGATCGTTGTTGATAACAATACGAAGAACGGCTATATGGTAGTTATAACATACGTACGTGGGGTAAAAGGATAGCCGTAAAAGACACAATCCCAAAATGGCCTTCATTCACCGAAAGTGGAATATGAAGCTTCATGGGAATGATGAAAACTCAAGGGAAATTAGGATGCAAGAATAGTATACTAAGATGATGCAGATAGCGAAGCTCTTGTATTGAAAACGTTTATAAGTAACCACAGTGATCGGTCACATAAATCTTTTCCACCACCCAGAATTGTAAGAATTCGTATCGACAATACGCGTCTCGCCGGGAGTTGGTAGCAGAAGTTTTACTCCATCTATTTCGGCAGCTTTTATTACCCGCTCAACAGGTTCAGTCCACGGATGAAATGCAAGATTGAAAGTTCCCCAATGTATAGGCATTAAGACTTTACCTTTTAAATCAAGATGAGCACGCACTGCATTTTCAGGTCCCATATGTATGCTTTCCCATTCTTTATTATAAGCACCGGTATCAAGCATCGTAAGGTCAAACGGGCCATGCTGGTCTCCGATTTTTTTGAACCCATCGTAGTATCCTGAATCTGCTCCAAAGTAAACATTGTGTAACGGGCCTTTGATTGCAAAAGAGCCCCACAAAGTAGAGAAGCGGTCATTGATCCACCTGCCGGAAAAATGTCTTGATGGCAACGCAGTTATTACAAAGCCCCCAGGCAGATTAATGGATTGCCACCAGTCCAGCTCCGTTACCAGGCTTTGATCAGCTCCCCAATCAACGAGTCTTTTACCTACACCTAACATCGTTATTATAGGAATACGTTTCGACAAAAGATGGAGAATAGAATGCTTGTCGAGGTGATCGAAATGATCATGCGACAACACTATATAATCGATAGCAGGAAGATCATTTATAGGAAGGGGATTATCAAAAAAACGCTTTGGACCAATGCCTGAAAAAGGTGAAGCACGTTGGTACCACAACGGATCAGTGAGAAAACGTTTTCCATCTATTTCCAGTAACGTAGATGAATGTCCCAACCATGTTACACGTAGTTGATCTGGTTGTAATTTATCTAATACAGAAGAATCTGCTTTAAAAGGTCCTAACTGTTTTGATGGTGAACGGTTTGGATGCTTTTGCAAATACAATTTCATAATTCTTGAAAATGATCCTTTACCCATCACCTCAGTCGGAACCGGGTTTAAGAAAATCTTACCGTTAAAATGATCAGATTGGTTAGCCATATAAATAAAGATAGTAGTAGTACAAACGATAACCCTTTTATAAAAAATTTGTTCCCACTATTACGTGTATGAACTTTACTTACTTCAAAGTTTCGTTCCGCCATGAGCCCTTTAAGCAGCAACATCTTTAAATGACTACCTTGTCAAATTGTCTATACTTTTTGTAATGGTACTAATTTTGAAAACATCAATGTTAGTAGTAAAACAGAGAAAAGTTGACATAGAATATGCAGATGAACGGAGCGTCGCAACGATGACTCCAAATGAACAACTGCTTGTTCTACATAACTTATCATTCTATAACCAATTAAGAAAACATGGAGTTCGTCGACTATTATAAGATACTTGGACTAGCTAAAAATGCAAGCGACGAGGATATCAAAAAAGCATTTCGGAAATTGGCCAGGAAATATCATCCTGACCTAAACCCCAACGATAAGGGGGCGCATAAAAAATTCCAGGAGATAAACGAAGCCAACGAAGTATTAAGCGATCCTGAGAAGCGGAAGAAGTACGATAAATATGGTAAAGACTGGCAACATGCTGAAGAGTTTGAAAAAGCAAGGCAATCCCAAGGTCGGCAGCAATATAGTGGTGGTGGAAATCCTTTTGGCAGTGCCGGCGCTGCAGGAGATGAAGACTTTTCAGATTTCTTTTCATCGATGTTTGGCGGAGCTGAAGGTCACCGGGGAGGTAACCGGGCAAAATTCAGAGGACAGGATTTTAATGCCGAATTACATTTAAACCTGACCGATGCGTACACAACGCATCAGCAAACACTGGCCGTAAACGGAAAAAATATAAGAATTACAATACCAGCCGGTGTAGAAGATGGACAGGTAATAAAACTTAAAGGACATGGAGGCGCGGGTATTAATGGCGGACCTAATGGCGACTTGTACATCACGTTTGTGATTGCACCGCACCCAACTTTTAAAAGGTTGGGCAACGATCTTCATACGACCGTTGACATTGATTTGTACACAGCAGTGTTAGGAGGGGAGGTAATGTTGGAAACTTTATCCGGTAAGATAAAATTGAAGGTAAACCCCGAAACACAAAATGGAACGAAAATTAGACTGAAAGGAAAGGGTTTTCCCGTGTACAAACATGAGGGTGAGTTTGGTGATTTGTATGTCACCTACTCTGTGAACATTCCCGTTAACCTGACTGAAAAACAAAAAGCACTTTTCCGTGAACTATCTAAATCATGATTGTAAAAAGTATTGCTTATGCAGACCAACGAATTAATACTTGCAGACGACATTTGCAGTTACTATAAAGTGGACTATTCGTTTATTAGTGACCTACAAAGATTTGGGCTGATTGAAATAGCTTCAGTTGAAACGGCTACGTACGTTCCGGAAAGCCAACTGCAGAAACTTGAACAATTAGTCAGGTTACATTATGACCTAGATATAAACCTTGAAGGCATTGATGCTATTGCCCATCTGCTTGAGAAGGTTACGCATCTGCAGGACGAAATAGTAGCGCTGAAGAACCGTTTAAAGCTCTACGAAGATTTTTAATGATTTCTAAAAAAGGTTGAAAAAGAATTAAACCTTTTCTTTTTAATATAAAATTAAGGGGGTTTTACCGTCGAAATTTTGGAGAGCATATAATGCGGGGTATTTTCGCCACATAACTGTTTTTGAACCCAATAATTTTATATGAAGAAGTACTTTTCCGAAAAAAACGCTTTGACTGTAATGGTGAGTTTGTTTTGTCTTGTGATGATGTTTATTGCTTTAATCAACAAGCAATCGTACTGGGAGGCGGCAGCTTTCGCACTGGCCTTTAGTTTTTCTATTGAGGTCGTTTGCCACAGAGCTAAGGAAAGCAAATAATTTTACCCTATCGTTATAATAGCCCGCGTATGTATACGCGGGCTTTTTATTTATACCATTGCGATGGCCTGTTTTGCCTATAAACTACTTTTCTTTCTTTAGACCTTTTCAAGCAAGAAATTGACAAAATCAAAGAATGCTATTAACGAAAATTGGCTATATTCAATTTGCACACAGACTTGCCAATATGTTGCTGAAGAAAATTCTTAGTTTTTGTATTATCATATGTTGCTTTACCATTTCTGCAAAGGCAGATCATATCACCGGCGGAGAAATTTTCTATACCTGTACGCCTAATACCGACGGCACTAACACCTACCACGTTACTTTTAAATTGTTTATGCGCTGCAATAGCGGTCGCCAATTTAATAATCCAACAATTGTTTCGGTTTTCGATAATGCTACCAACCAGCGTGTTACTGACATTAATGTAACACTAACAAATTCTGAAACAATCCAGGTAACTGATCCCGATCCGTGCATTACAGATCCTCCTAAAGTGTGCTACTTTGTCGGCTATTATAATTTTGTGCTTACACTGCCTTCAACTCTTGCCGGCTACACTATTTCAAGCCAGGTAAACTATCGTATCCAGGGCATTAGTAATTTTCAAAGCTTCTATTCAAATGTTGGAGCAACGTACGCAGCAGAGATTCCGGGATCAAATGCTGCAAGAAATAACAGCGCTCAGTTTACAGGAAGCGACCTTGTAGTAGTTTGTTCTAATAACAGGTTTGCCTATAGTTTTGGTGCAACTGATCCTGATGGAGACCATCTTCGTTATTCATTCTGCGAAGCCTACAGAAGTGGAGTAGGAGGGAATAATGTTGCGCCGCCTCCGCCGCCCCCCTACCAATCAGTACCTTATGGAAACGGGTATAGTGAAAATGGACCACTGGGAAATAATGTACAGATAAATAGCGAAACTGGTCTGATAACCGGGATAGCCCCCCAGTCAGGAGTCTATGTTATCACTGTTTGTGTAGAGGAAATTCGCAACGGAATAGTTATAGCCAAACAGCGAAAAGACCTGCAGATAAATATTGCTCCCTGCAACATCGCTGCTGCCTTGCTTGAGCCGGAGTATATGCTTTGTAGAGACACTAAAACAATTTCCCTTGTAAATCTTTCGACCAGCCCGTTAGTAAGAACTTATTATTGGGAGATTGCGAATAGGAACGGAGCCGTTATTTTTACTTCAACTGAACCAAAGCCAACCTACACTTTTGCTGATACCGGTTTCTATCACATAAAGCTTTCGATTAATCGGGGCCAATCTTGCAAAGATTCTACTATGTCAACTGCAAAGGTATATCCCGGTTTTTTTCCGGGTTTTAGTTTTACAGGCATCTGCTTTAACAAGCCAACTACTTTTAAAGATTTAACCACAAGTGCCTACGGAAGCGTTAACTCATGGAATTGGACGTTCGGCACTTCCGACTCCACGGACAAACAAAATCCAGCTTATACTTACACAACAAAGGGAACGAGGGATGTAGTATTGCGGGTGACAAATACGGTTGGCTGTAGAGACACCGCCATGAGACAGGTAGCGATTGTAACTGAACCGCCTATAACACTTGCATTTAAAGATACTTTAGTCTGTAAAGGTGATCCTGTTACATTAAAAGCGGCAGGTGAAGGGGTTTTTACCTGGGGACCTACTAGCAGCATTAGCAATCCGAACGTAGCATCACCTACGGTGTTTCCGTCGGCAACTACCTCTTATTTTGTTAATCTCAATGATGACGGTTGCATCAATCACGATACTGTTACGGTTCGTGTTACGGATCATGTAACGCTGCACGTGATGAATGACACCACCATCTGCCGTGGTGATACTATCCAATTAAAGATCCAGTCCGATGCGTTTACTTACTCGTGGACGCCAGTCCCGCAACTTAGTGACCCATTAGTTGCAAGTCCAGTAGCAATAACCAACAATAAAACAACCTACACTGTAAAGGCTAGCATTGGCAGTTGTGTTGCCACTGGCAACATTACTGTCTCTACAGTTCCTTATCCGCTGGCTTATGCCGGAAGAGATACGATGCTTTGTTTTAATACTTCCACCCAATTAAACGGCTCTACTGATGCAAGTACTGTCAACTGGTCGCCTTCAATTGGCCTTAGCAATAGTGGTATAATTAATCCAGTAGCGACACCCGGTAAAACCACTGCTTACATTCTTAACACCTTTGATACAAAAGGTTGCCCTAAACCTGGTCGCGACACGATAGTTGTCACAGTGTTGCCTCCAATACACGCTTGTGCAGGTCGCGATACTTCTGCGGTTATTGACCAACCTTTACAACTTACAGCCACTGGTGGAGTTAGTTATCTTTGGTCTCCGCCAACGGGTTTATCAGCCACAAACATCGCCAATCCTATTGCCTCGTATAATGAGACTTTTAACCAGATACAATACAAGGTTGTCGTGTTTAATGAAGCAAATTGCCGCGATTCAGCTTTTGTTGTTGTAAAGGTTTATAATACAGGCCCAACGGTCTTTGTCCCAACGGCGTTTACACCAAATGGTGATGGAAAGAACGATGTGCTACGACCGATAGCCGTGGGCATCAAACAATTTGAATTTTTTAGGATTTACAATCGCTGGGGTCAGCAGGTTTTTGGTACACAAACCGATGGCAAAGGTTGGGATGGTTCTATGAACGGAGTTATACAAACGACAGGTGTGTACGTTTGGTGGGTAAAAGCGATAGACTATAAAGGAGTTCCGTATTTTAAAAAAGGAACTGTAACACTGATTAAGTAAAGTAGCAGTGTTTAACTGCTGGTTTTCGTCAGGAATTTTAGTCCTTTCACGCTAGTTCTTAAAACGTTATAAACTTAAATGCAGTTTATAGTTTAATTTCGTAAGAATAATTTAATAAATTGTAGTATGGATAAGTTTCAGGATTTTGAGAATTGGCTAAAAGCAAACCATAAATTAAATTGGCGAGAGAATTTAGCCGCAATGAATTTAATTGATAAAATTCTGATGGTTCCTGACCTTGAGAAAGTCTCTTCGATATCTATTTTAAATCAACTGCTGAGTGCTCTTAGAAATAATATTTCCTTTGGAGGTAAAAGTAAAACCGAGAAAGATCGTGAGATTAAAAGCTTTAAATTGTTTATTCAGTATAAAGAAGAAAAGCTACAAAAGGAGAAAGAAGTTTAGATTATCAATTCTGCCTTAAGTTGAGTAGAATAATTAAAAGTACAAGAGTGCGACGCAACAGGGATCAATCATAGTACAACGTTCGCTAAATGAAACAAAAAACCCGCTATTAAAGCGGTTTTTTGTTTTCTGTCAACTGTCTAAATCTACGGTTAACTCTACTAATATCTATACATCTCAGGCTTAAATGGTCCAGTTTTACTTACGCCCAAATATTCTGATTGTTCGTCTGTAAGTTCATCCAATACAACACCAATTTTTGCAAGGTGAAGGCGGGCAACTTTCTCATCAAGGTGCTTTGGCAACACGTATACTTTATTTTCGTAGTTAGCGTGATTGTTCCAAAGTTCGATTTGCGCTAGAGTTTGGTTACTGAAGGAGTTACTCATCACGAAACTTGGGTGACCAGTTGCACAACCTAGGTTTACAAGGCGACCTTCAGCCAAAAGGATAATGTCTTTGCCATCGATAGTATACATATCAACTTGTGGCTTAACAGTGTCTTTTGTTTGACCATAATTCTGATTCAACCAAGCTACATCAATTTCGATATCGAAGTGGCCGATGTTGCACACGATTGCTTTGTCTTTCATTGCGCGGAAATGCTTCTCAGTAATCAAGTCACGGCAACCTGAGGCAGTAACTATAATGTCAGCTTCTTTCACTGCATCAATCATACGCTTCACTTCGAAACCGTCCATTGCAGCTTGCAAAGCACAAATTGGGTCGATTTCAGTTACGATAACACGGCAACCGGCACCAGCTAATGACGCTGCAGAACCTTTACCTACATCACCATATCCACCTACAACAGCCACTTTACCAGCAAGCATAACGTCAGTTGCACGACGGATAGAGTCTACCAAACTTTCTTTACAACCGTATTTGTTGTCGAATTTAGATTTGGTTACGCTGTCGTTTACATTGATAGCAGGAATAGGCAAAGTACCTTTCTCCATTCTCTCATACAAACGGTGAACACCAGTTGTAGTTTCTTCGCTAAGACCTTTTACGTGTTGAATAAGCTCAGGATATTTATCGAACACGATGTTGGTAAGATCACCGCCATCATCTAAGATCATATTTAAAGGACGGTCCTGGCTGCCAAAGAACAAAGTTTGTTCGATACACCATTCCGCATCTTCATTAGTCTGACCTTTCCAGGCAAAAACACCGATACCTGCGGCAGCGATTGCAGCGGCGGCGTGATCCTGGGTAGAAAATATATTGCAAGAACTCCATTTAACCTCGGCGCCTAATGCAATCAAAGTTTCAATAAGCACTGCAGTTTGAATAGTCATGTGTAAGCATCCGGCTACCCGTGCACCTTTCAATGGTTGCGATGGTCCGTATTCAGCTCGGATAGACATTAGACCCGGCATTTCTGCTTCTGCAAGACGTATTTCTTTACGACCCCATTCAGCGAGGCTCATATCGGCCACTTTGTACTTCAGACTGAAGTCAATCTGGTTGTTCGTTGTTGTAGACATATTGTTTGTTTATGAAATTGTGAATTAAAAAGTCAAAAGTAAAAAGTCGAAAAAGCGTTTTTAATTTTAGTTTTTTACTTTTTACTTACTTCTGCAAACTTACTCTTCTTAGTGAAATATTCTATTAACTACTATAACTTTGGGAAAAAGGCAGCTTTACTTCTTCTCTTGTAGAATAAACACTTAATTATTTATGGCAAAGACTGTTCAAAAAGAAGATTCAACTATTGGGCAAAATACTTTAGACGGTAAAGATCTCTCTATACTTCGTTTACTGCAGGAGAATGCCCGAATTACTGTAAAGGAGATATCAGAAAAGGTACACCTCAGCACAACGCCAGTTCACGAACGGATTAAGCGAATGGAGGAAACAGGCGTAATTAAACAATATGCAACCCTAGTTGACCATACAAAGGTTAAGAAAGGTTTGATGGTTATTTGCTATGTTTCTTTAAAACAGCATAGTAAGGAAGCGGGTGATAAGTTTATAAAAACAATACAGGAGTTGAACGAGGTGATAGAATGTTATAATATTTCGGGTGAGTTTGACTTTATGCTGAAAGTGGTCTCAGAAGACATGAATGCTTACTACGATTTCCACGTGAACAGGTTGAGCCAGATAGAAAATATGGGCCACGTGCAAAGTGTATTTGTAATGGGTATTATTAAACAAACGCATCAGTTAGTCTATTGAAGAGATAGCTGCGAGCTATGAGCTTCGAGCCGCGACCTTTTACTCATATAGCTGCCTAGAATACACCTAATCTACATGTTAGCAAGCAAACTTTAAAAGCTAGTAGCTCAAAGCTCATAGCTAGCAGCTTCGCTCACTGGCAGTTCCCCCCAACTACATCATCAATAGTTGCTTTTATATCCATATACAAATTGCGACTTTGCTCGCCGGATAGCTCGTTTGTAAAAATAACACAAGCATAGCCGCGGCAGAGATCAAGCATCGGCCACGTTCCCTGGAGTGACGGTACTGCAACAGAACTTGCTTTTTGCTGTGCATTTGTTTCAAGGATCCATTCACCCAACGCATAATTTAAGCCGGCGACAGGAGCTGGGGCGTATTTTACCTGGCTTGCTTCTGTAGTTAGTGTATGCATCAGCGCAACTGAAGCTTCGGTTAATATTTGCTTGTTATTAAAAGTGCCTTTATTTAAAAGCATAGCAAGAAAATTGGTGAAGTCTGCAGCACTAGACTTTCCTCCCGTTGCCGGATTAAGAGCGTCGTTATAGTTCTCGTTGCTGAATGTAGTATTCTTCATTGCCAGCGGCCTTATAATCCTGTCTTGTATCAACCTGTCAAATGTCCGTTTTGATATCACTTCCAGCACTCTCGCTGCTATATTAAAACCAACGTTGCTATACCTAAACTCTGTACCGGCATTTGTCTGGATATCTCTTCGTGAGGCAAATTCATTTACCTCTTCCTCAAGTGTGTGAAATTTATTCTTCTGCAGCAGCTTAGCAATTCCTTGTTCTGATTGGATACCTGTATAATGTGTTAGACATTGACGGATGGTAATGTAGCTTTTGTAATACTTAGTAAAGATGGGCAAGTACGTGCTTACCTTATCATCCAGCGATAATTTACCTTCCTGCACGAAAGTTAGAACAAGGGCGGTGGTTAGCCACTGGCTGCTTGCACCAATAGGAACGGGAGTTTTTATATTTAGTTTACCTATCTCTTTCTTGTACGCGATCTTTCCGTTTTTATACAAAACGAAGGCAATATCCTTACCCAGTTTTTCTCTCGACCGAAGAAGCTTTTCGGAGATGGAAGTTGTGTCAATTTGTGAAAAGGTAGTGTGATAGCTTAAAATAAATAAGGCAACAATACTCGTTTTTATAAGGGTCTTCATTAACATATTTTCTGGTTATAGCTTCTGTAGTTGTAGGATGTGTATTTTAACAGCCTTCAATTTATGTAAATAGAATGTAAGGAAAGCGTAAAAGAGAAAAACTCGGCTTGTTTACACAAATAGAAATAGTAAGATGGAAGCTAATGGAAAAGAGTTGGGTCAGCATAGATTATTATTGGATGAAACTTGCTGTCAAGTATTAAATAAAATAGGTTTAAGCGTAATGCTTAAACCTATTTTATTCAATTGCAGATTACGGTAAGGCCTAATCGTGCCCTTCAAGTTTTACTAATTTATTATAAAGTCCAAGTAGTAAAAAGGTAGGAGGCCACTGTCCAACAAACAAAGCTTTGTCATTTTTCCCGGCAATTTTAAAACCTAGAGAAATTGCTATTGACCCCATTGCCAACCATAAAAATAAGTCTGATGGTAGCTTTGCTGTTTGCTCTTCTATAGCCGTTGCTACAGGACCTTCTGAATGTTGTGGATTTAAATTCGTTGCCATACAAATATTTTTAGTTGTTAAATACTGAGAAGGCATTCAATTTTCTTGCCATGCGTTTTTTTCTCCTTTGTTTGAATGTTTTAGTAAGCTTTTTTCCGATTCTGTTTAACACATCTATCCTTTTGCGGCAAATCCTTTAAAGGAAATCGCTGGTTACACACGACTTCTTCAACTCCGAAGCAGCGGTGTGGAAAGCAATTTTCTTTTTTGGGGAAAGTTGGGAACGGCATAGAATTTCTTCTGTTACACTTGTCAATAATAATTGTAAAACCAAAAATAATACAGATGTTACCAGAAAATGAAAATCAACACGAAGCAGGAGATAGGGCAGAAGTTAGCCGTATAAAAAACTTTCCTGATGGAGATACCAATCCCGGGGAAGCTCAAAACGTAACTGATGGCGCCGAACGGATTTCAGGAGAGGAAGCTGAAAAAGCGAAAAGTAAAGCAATGGAGGGAATCAATAAAGGAACCGGGAGTTAACTTAATAGCTAAATAAAAAAGCCGCCAAGACTTGCTTAGCGGCCCCAACACAGCCTGTGCGTCGGCAGATTATTTTTATGAACAGCCCGGTTAGGCGATACTAACCGAAGGCTTCCATGATTTATCTGTAGATTGCATGAATACCTCCTTTTCTTTGGTGAGGAATAAAATTAGGATAAAAATTATTACAAACTTATTCAGAAGGATTTTTTCCGGTGTTCCTCTCTGGTTTTAAAATTTCTTTTAGAAATAGCGTTAAGAGGCTGCTAAGAATGAGGTGAGAATATTGTAATCTGTGATTTTTAGAATATTCAGTAATTGCTGATAAAAAGGTCTAAACCTACAATTACCAATAGCATTTTTAATCTTTCCTTTAAAGCTTTTTCCGACGTCTTTACTTACATTTGCAGCCCCGAATTAAAACTCTCGGGGTTATTTTATGTCCGAAAATGAAATTGTTAACCCAAACGCTGATGCACAGGAGAGTGCTCCGGTAACTGCAACTGCAGATACTGAAGCAACTACAGCGACAACAAATGCACCTGGGGATGGATTGGTTCATTCTTCAGTTTATGAAGCTGAGCCGGTTACTACAGAAACAAACGCAACACCTGCAAAAGAGGCTTATCAGGCTCGTGTTGAAACGCCTCATGATGACTTCGACTGGAGTATTGACAAGCGTAATGTTAGTACCTACAAGAAAGAAGAAAGAGAAAAGTATGACAGTGTTTATGATAACACTTTCGTACAAATCAATGATGGTGAAATCATCAACGGTAGCGTTGTTGCCCTAACCAAAACTGATGTAGTTGTAAACATCGGTTTCAAATCTGATGGTCTTGTTTCTTTAAACGAATTCCGTGACATTCCAAACCTTGCAGTTGGTGACGACGTAGAGGTGATGGTTGTTGAGAAAGAAGACAGGGCTGGTCACTTACACCTATCTCGTAAATCTGCAAGGATCTTCAGAGCTTGGGAGCGTATTGTTGAAGTACATAAGACTGGTGAGGTTATTACCGGTGTTGTTACCAGCAAAACTAAAGGTGGTCTTATCGTTGACGTATTTGGTATGGAGACATTCTTACCAGGTTCTCAAATTGACGTTAAGCCGGTTACTGACTACGACCAGTTCGTCGGTAAAACAATGGAATTCAAAGTTGTTAAGGTTAACGAAGCAATTAAGAATGCCGTTGTATCTCACAAAGCCCTTATCGAAAGCGACATCGAAGCTCAAAGAGCAGAGATTATGTCTAAGCTTGAGAAAGGCCAGGTATTGGAAGGAACTATCAAAAACATCACAGACTTTGGTGCATTTATGGACCTTGGCGGCTTAGATGGTTTGTTGTACATCACCGATATCAGCTGGGGACGTATCAACCACCCAAGCGAAGTGTTGAAACTAGACCAAAGATTGAACGTGGTTGTATTAGATTTCGACGACGACAAGAAGCGTATCAGCCTCGGTTTGAAGCAACTTACTCCACACCCTTGGGATGTGCTGCCTGAAACAGTTACTGAAGGCCAGGTTGTAAAAGGTAAAGTTGTAAATATTGAAGATTACGGTGCTTTCCTAGAAATCATGCCCGGTGTTGAAGGTCTTGTTCACGTAAGTGAAATCACATGGGCTAACACACCAATCAACGCTAAAGAATTCTTTAAGCTTGGTGACGAGTACGAAGCTAAGATTGTGACTCTTGATAAAGATAGCCGCAAGATGAGCCTGTCAATCAAACAAATGACTGACGATCCTTGGAGCACTATCGAAAATAAATTCCCAGAAGGAAGCAAGCACGAAGGTTTGGTGAAAAACATCACTCCTTACGGTGTATTTGTCGAACTTGAACCAGGTATTGGTGGAATGATTCACATCAGCGACCTAAGCTGGTTGAAGCGTTACAACCATCCGGGGGACTATACTAAGGTTGGTGAGAAGATCGACATCATCATCATGGGTATAGACAAAGACAACCGCAAATTGCAGTTAGGCCACAAGCAACTTGAAGAAGATCCTTGGAATACATTGGAGGATACTTTTGGAATTGGAACTATCCACGAAGCAACTATCACTCGTAAGGATGACAAAGGCGCTTCAGTTCAATTGCCTTATGGTCTTGAAGGGTTTGCACCTGCCCGTCACCTTGTTAAAGAAGACGGAAAGAGCCTGGGAGTTGATGAGCATGCACAGTTTACAGTTATTGAATTTGACCGTAACGAAAAGCGTATAGTTGTTAGTCATACCCGTATTTGGGAGCAGGCACAACAACAAGAAAAAGACGCTGCACGTAAAGAAGCTCGTGTAGAAGCTGAAAAAACAAACAAAGCAGTTAAAAACATCCAAACTAAGGTTGAAAAAGCTACGTTGGGTGATCTAAGCTCTTTAGCCGCCATTAGAGACAGGTTACAACAAGAAGAAGGCGGAGAAAATAAAGGAGAAAACAAATAATCCTCTATTTATAATTTTTAGAAAACACCTCTGGCTTGCCAGGGGTGTTTTTTATTATTGTCGGTTTTATTGCTTGTCATACTGTTGAGTACCCAGCATAAGGAACATTAGTGACTTCTCACTTGTCTTGCTCCTATATTTTGTATTAATGAGGAATCTGCCTCAAAAAGCTTACAGCTGTTAGTTCCAGAATGATAAATTTTAGCTCAATTTGAAGTTGTATTTAAAATAATGTTGGTGAATTATCCTTCAATTTGAATGTAGCTTTGCATTCTTTTTCATAGAAAAAGATAAAGTAGCAAATTCTTGTTTCAACTATGAGTGCACCTAATAATAAAGTTTCTGCTGCCGGCCTGATAATCGCTCTGGGAATAATTTACGGTGATATTGGTACCTCTCCTTTATATGTACTTAATGCCATTACCAACGGGAAAGTGATAAGTGGTTTGCTAATCATTGGAAGCCTTTCTTGCATCATATGGACGCTTACTATTCAAACTACCGTCAAATACGTCATTCTTACTTTAAAGGCTGACAACAGGGGAGAAGGCGGAATTTTCTCTCTGTTTGCGCTGGTAAGACGAAGGGGACGCTGGCTGGTATTTCCGGCAATGATTGGTGGGGCAGCCCTACTGGCTGATGGTATGATTACGCCTCCCATCTCTGTTACCTCCGCGATTGAAGGACTTAGAAACATTGATTTCCTTGGATATATTTCTGACCGCATCATCGTGTATATAGTAGTGGCAATCATTTCCGGGCTGTTCTTTTTGCAGCAGTTCGGCACTGCTTCTATCGGTAAGTTATTTGGCCCTGTCATGGGCGGTTGGTTTTTAATGTTAGCTATTTTGGGGTTAAGCCACCTGTTAGATGACATTCACATTTTTCGTGCGTTAAATCCCTATTATGCCATCAAGCTTTTAGCCACTTATCCAAAGGGTTTCTGGATTTTAGGAGCAGTCTTTTTATGTACTACCGGAGCCGAAGCCTTGTATTCCGACCTCGGTCATTGCGGCCGTGAGAATATTCGCTTTTCGTGGATTTTTGTAAAAACCTGTCTTATACTAAATTACCTGGGTCAGGGAGCGTGGCTACTTAGTAATTACAGAGGGCAAGCTATCACCCAAACAATGATCACTGATGGATTTAACCCGTTTTATGGTATAATGCCCACATGGTTTGTTGTTCCCGGAATTATCATAGCTACTACTGCAGCTGTAATTGCAAGCCAGGCATTGATCAGCGGTTCGTTTACCCTCATTAGTGAAGCCATTCGCCTCAACCTATGGCCAAAAATGAAAATTAAGTATCCGAGCGAAGCCCGTGGTCAACTGTATGTCCCGGGGATAAACACTTTACTTTATATTGGTTGCGTCGGCATCGTATTATATTTTCAAAAGTCTACAAACATGGAGGCGGCCTATGGTCTTGCAATTACCATGTGTATGATTGCCACAACTATTCTTTTTGCCAATTTCCTTGTTTTACACCGGGCGGCCAAACCATTTATTTATCTGTACCTCGCCGTTTATCTTACTATTGAACTTTCTTTTTTGACCGCTAACCTCGATAAGTTCCCGCACGGGGGTTATGTGACATTGGTTGCAGGAGGATTTTTGTTTGCGATAATGTACGTCTGGTACCGCGCGCGAAAAATCAAAAACAGGTATGTCGAATTTGTGCCGCTGGATGATTACATAGGCCGGCTGGAAGAATTAAGTAACGATAGGTCGATCATAAAACATGCTACTCACCTTGTCTATATGACGAGTGCTGATAATCCCAACGAGATTGAGCACAAGATCATCCACTCAATTTTAAACAGGAAACCCAAAAGAGCTGACATTTATTGGTTTGTGCACGTGCATACTGTGGATGAGCCGTATACTAGTGACTACAGCGTAAAGCATATTATTCCTAATGATATCATAAGGGTAGAGTTTAGGTTGGGTTTCAGGGTGCAGCCTAGGATAAACCTGATGTTCAGGCAGGTGGTAGCCGATCTAGTTGCTAATAAAGAAGTAAACATTACGAGTCGATACGAAAGCCTGGAGCGTAATAACATAGTAGGCGATTTCCAGTTTGTTGTGATGGAGAAATACTTAAGTAACGATAATGAATTGCCTTTTTTTGAGAGGCTGGTGATGAAGTTTCATTTTTGGTTGAAAGATCTAAGCCTTTCGGAGGCAAAAAGTTTTGGTCTAGATACGAGCTATGTATCTGTGGAAAAGTTTGCGCTAATAGTTGCACCAATAAAAAATCTTAAGCTAAAGAGAGTCTTTAAGACCGGAGAGGAGGCGTATTAATCTTCGAGCTTGCACAATTGGACCCGTTGAAATAGACCAAGTTTCGGGGCTATTTTCTAGTTCTAATTTATAGACAGCTGCTTCCACTATATCATATCGCATTCGAAATGCAATAATTAGATAATATATTGGAATGATTTTTTTACGCATGCCATGGTCACATGACTTGTAAGTAAAAATCATTAGCAATGTTTAAAAAAGAATATATAAGCTCATATCTAAAGTGGGGCTTCTTGTCAGCAGTCGCTTTTTGTATCCCTATGTTTATTTTCCTTTCGTCTGAAGATTTTGTAAGTACCTGGTTGCTATTTTTAGGTAACGCAATAGTTATGGTGGTGATTGGCGCCTATATGTTAGCCCTAAATAAATCTAAGGGGGAAAATGCAAGTACTCAAACTATGGTTGCTGCAGGACATATTGCGACGATTGTAGCGATTATTATATCATGCATTGTGGCCGCAATTGCTTTGCCAATTTTCATCCCCGACATTTTTAGTGGTGGTAAATCTGACGGTGCCTTAGTAAATGCGCCATCTCAAACAGGAACAGGTAAAACAAATGGTCTCGTCTTTATACTTTTTATGTGTGCTACAGTAGGTAACTTTTGTTTCGGATCGTTTTCTTCTTTTATGATCCCATATACTGCCCGTAGGAACCAGACGAAGGACAGAAAGTCTGAAGTATTAAACAACTAATTATCAGGGACTGCTTTTAAAGTCTAGAAATTATAAAGCCTTTCGTTTTCGAAAGGCTTTATAATTTTCTTATTTTTCACTCCGTTACAGCTGTACCGTTATTTCATTCAGGGTTTCTCTTAATTGCCTTCCTTTTCTTCTTTTACGTGTTGATAGTGGCTTGCATTAAAAGGTGTTTTCCATCTGAAATAGACCATTGTAGCAGAAATCGAAATTTCAAATTCATCAAATACGAGGAGAAGATGCTGACCTTGCGAGCTTTTTACAAGATGTTTGTCGATTTTTCCAAAAGTGCCTTCTAATTGTTCTCTGATCGTATCTGTTTCTTCATTAGAAAAACATTTTATCGCTTTCGCAACTCCCTCTGTTCGCACTTTTTCAATAACGGATTTGAAATCTTTATAAGAAGACACGCAGGGGTAAATTGGCTCTTCTTTCAAAACATAGCTCTCTTCTAAGGTTATGTTTCCCGCTGGAATATGTAGTTCGTTTTCAGTGAGAAAAAAGTAAAATTTGTGCTCATCTGATTCCGGCTGCTCATCCCAGGTAGCAAACCTAAAAGAGCTTTCGCTTTTGGCAATCACGTAATGAAGTTCGTAATTTAAAAAGTCAGGTTCAAGTGAATGCAGGTTCACATTTATTTCCAACTGTTTTTTATCGATGCTCATTTTTATTGATTATTAATAAGTTTAATTAAAACACATGCCAGCACTGTTTACAATCAGGAATAATGAAAAGGCATAATTTTTTCTCTATTTACTCAAAGTTCGATTATGGAAACTTTGAATAATCTTGTTGATCTGCTAAGCTATAACCTGCATTGTCTTCGTGCAACAGAACAGCAGGTTTCTGATGCTATTCCTTTAGTCATAGAACAAGCAAATCATAGTTCATTAAAAAATGCGCTACAACATCACGCCGGCTTAACTACAGCGCAAGTGGAAAGATTAAATAAAATACCGACACTTATTAAGGAAAAAATACCGGGATTTGCAATACCCGAAATGTCGGATACGGGCCAGGCATATTTGAGCCAAGGAGTTGCAGGGTTAATTGCAGAAATGAGACAACTGCTCACCTTAGATTTAGCGCAGGAGATAAAAGATGCAGCAATTATAGCCTCTGTTCAAAAAATAGAACACTATGAAATAAGCGCTTATGGAACTGCCGTTGCTTATGCTAACCAACTCAATCTACCCACAGTAGCAAAACTTTTAAACGAAACGCTGCAGGAAGAGTATGATGCCGACGACCTTTTAACTGCATTGGCTACAGCGGCTATTAACAAAGATGGCCTACCGCCAGAACTTGCAACAGATAAAACAACCCCAGAAACAGATGAAACTGGAGCTATGAAGGATGATTCTGATGATGACCAGCCAAAAATATCCATATCTGAAAGAACGATCAACTCTCCCGGTGGTAGGGCAGGAACTTCGCACAGAAGATATGGAAGCGGCGAATCAAGAGGACACTAGCAACCAGAGGCCTCATGTTCTCAACATTTCGATATTCCCGTCCTTTAAATTTTTGAGATGGCCCTACGGTTTCTCCCGCAATGACTACCGTTTTCTGTCTTTTTTTATCTACGCTCAATTGTCCAATACTACCTGTTTTGCAGGCCGGTTTTTCTTCTTACATGACTCAATGGCATAAAGAAGTTAAACTTTATACTGGCTTAGATGTTGTGTTATTTAATTCACTTTTATTTGCGAAATTGTCAATTATGCTAGGACACCGATTTGAGAAGTTTGACCCGAACATGAATGGGAAAACAAAGTTTGAGCAGTTACTCAATTTATTCTTACAGTTACTTACTTATACCAACGGAGATGTCAGCGAAGCGCTGCAATGGCTGAACCAACTGGATAACCAATATGGTCTTACCAACGATGAATATGGGATGGGTGACTTTTTAGACGAATTGAAAGAAAAGGGATATATAGATGAAAACCCTGTAAACGGCACTATCTCTATTACATCTAAAACGGAGCAAGGTATTCGGAAGAACAGTTTGGAGGAGATTTTTGGTAAACTTAAAAAGTCAAAGCAAGGGAACCACGATACTTTTAAACCGGGTGGTGGAGATGAAATCAGTCCTGACGTGCGGCAGTTTCAGTTTGGCGATACCATGGAGCAAATTGATTTTACCGAAAGCATTAGGAACGCGCAGATAAATCATGGCATCGAAAGCTTCAGCATGCATGAGGATGATCTGAAGATCAGGGAGACTGATTATAAAACCCAGACTTCAACCGTGCTAATGATTGATATCAGTCACAGCATGATTTTGTACGGGGAAGACCGGATTACTCCTGCCAAAAAAGTAGCGATGGCGCTGAGCGAACTTATCACAACTAAGTATCCAAAAGATACTTTGGATATCGTTGTTTTTGGTAACGACGCATGGCCGATAGAAATTAAAGATCTCCCTTATTTACAGGTCGGCCCGTATCATACTAATACAGTTGCCGGCCTTGAACTTGCCATGGATCTACTTCGGCGCAGGAAAAATCCTAACAAGCAAATTTTTATGATCACGGATGGTAAACCAACGTGTTTAAAGATTGGCAAACGTTATTATAAAAACAGTTTTGGTTTAGACAGAAAGGTGGTTAACCGGTGTATCAATTTGGCTGCCCAATGCAAAAAGCTGAAGATCCCCATTACAACGTTTATGATTGCCAGCGATCCTTATTTACAGAAATTTGTTACCGAATTTACTGAGACAAATAACGGTAAAGCTTTCTTCGCTTCCCTTGATAAGCTGGGTGCTTTTATCTTTAAAGACTTTGAAAGCGGAAAGAGGAAGACGGTGTATTAGGGTTTATTTGAATTTTTAAAAAAATACCTCTGATTGTTTATTACTAACATGACCACGACTTATCACATATCTACGGATGAACTAAATGAAGATTTTCTGCAGAAACTAAAACATGCTTTTGGGAAGAAGCAACTTTTAATAACCGTTGAAGAAGATGATGACGATACATTTTTCCTGCTTTCCACAAAAGATAACAGGGACAAATTCAAGCAATCTTTAAGCGAGCTTAAAGGCGGTGACTTAGTTTCAATTACGCCTGATGAGCTGCGGAAATGAGAACAATCAATTTTACCAAGACTGCTTTTAAAGAATACAATTCGTGGCGAAATGAGAATAAAAAAATGCAGGACAAGATCGCCGATTTGATAGAGGATATTTTAAGAAACCCGTACGAGGGATTAGGTAAGCCAGAAGCATTGAAGCATCATTTAAAAGGCTTTTGGAGTAGAAGAATAAATGATGAGCATCGACTCGTATATGAGGTAACTGAAGAAGCAATCAATATCATTTCCTGCCGCGATCATTATTCCTCGTTATGAAAAATTACCGAAAAAAGATTGAAAGTACAAGTGAGTGACACAACGATGTTGCTATGAAAAACATAAGTTGATTACCAAAAAAACATAAATGGATATTACAAACATTAAGACTTTAGGTGACTTAAGAAAAAGTGGATATAAAAGCAGGACAATTAAAGAAGAAATTCGTGAAAACCTGATAGGAAAAATTAAGGCGAAAGAAAATACTTTTCCGGGGATCGTGGGATATGAAGAAACTGTGATTCCTGATACTGAAAGAGCTTTGCTAAGCCGCCACAATATTTTGTTTCTTGGCTTAAGAGGACAGGCAAAAACGAGAATGGCGCGGCAAATGATAGACTTGCTCGACGAGTACATTCCAACTGTTGAAGGAAGCGAAATAAATGATGACCCGTTCAGGCCAATCAGCAAGTTTGCTAAAGATCTTGTCGCGCAACACGGGGACAGTACTCCTATACATTGGGTACACAAAAGCGATCGATATGGAGAAAAGTTGGCTACCCCAGACGTTAGTGTTGCCGACTTAATTGGAGACATTGATCCTATTAAGGCGGCCAATCTTAAGCTAAGTTTTGCTGATGAGATGGTCATCCATTATGGTATCATTCCCCGTAGTAATCGTAGCATTTTCGTTATAAATGAATTGCCCGATCTACAGGCGAGAATACAAGTTGCCCTCTTTAATATTTTACAAGAAGGTGATATACAAATTCGCGGATTTAAATTGAGAATGCCACTTGATATCTTGTTTGTATTTACTGCAAATCCCGAAGACTATACCAACCGTGGTAGTATTGTTACTCCATTAAAAGACCGTATTGAAAGCCAGATATTGACGCACTATCCTAAAACTATTGAGACGTCGTTAGAGATCACCGAGCAGGAAGCGGACGTTTTGGAAGAACAGTCGAAACGAATAACTGTGAGCGACCTCGTTAAGCGCTTGATAGAGCAGGTTGCATTTGAAGCAAGAAATAATGAGTACGTCGATAAGAAGAGTGGCGTTAGTGCGAGGCTTACGATTGCGGCATATGAAAATGCGGTTAGTAGTGCAGAGCGCCGCGCAATCATTCACAATGAAAAACAAACCCAGGTTTGGATTAGCGATCTCGTGGGGATCATTCCATCTATAACAGGTAAGATTGAATTGGTGTACGAAGGCGAGCAGGAAGGACCCTACCAGGTGGCGGTTAACCTTTTAGAAAAGTCCATTCGCTCTCAATTCATTTTGTACTTCCCTAACCCTGAGGCTAGCAAAAAGAAAAAGGCTACAGGCAAGGCAAGTCAGCAGGTGAAAACAGAAGAGGAAAATCCGTACAAAGCAATCATTCGCTGGTTTGATGGTGGTAATCATCTTGATCTTTTATTAGACAGTAATGACGCAGGAAAACTTAACTCTTTGTATAAGGTGGACGGCCTGCATGCTTTCGTGAAGAAATATTACCCGCAGGCAAATGACAAAGAAAACGCTCTACTAATGGAGTTTGTATTGCACGGACTGGCGAGCTATTCGTTGATTAGCAAGAAAATGCTTGACGGCAAAATTGAGTTCAAAGATTTGATGGGAAGTATGATGAACTTTGGCGCAATGAATTTTGAAGATGATTTAACGGAGGATGATTTTAGATAAACAATATAAAAAGGGGATGTTCAGAACATCCCCTTTTTTATTTTTTCGTTGACAGGCTGGCCCGTCATCTTAGAATTTATATCCAAATGAAATTCCTGCATAATAAGGAACGAAGCCGTCCTTACTAAATAATGGCACTATACCCGCTCTAAATAAAAAGCCGCCATTAGAAGGCTGAAGACGGTAACCAAAATTCAGATGGCCAAAAGAACCTGAGAATGTTCCGTCACTTGAACCGTCATTTCCTGCAACCGCAGTTATTCCACCGCCCAGTTCAAAATAGTTTTTGCCATCTTTACCTAACAGGTAATTCAGCCCCAGCGGTATAAATACAATACTTGCATCGTCAATACTAAAACCACCGACTCCAACTCTAAAGCCTAGCCCGTCTTCTTTTTTATTTAGACGCATGTCATAGTTAATTGATGCCAGCCCGGGACCTCCTAATTCAAAGAAAACTGTTTTAGCCGCGGATTGAGCTTTGATTACAGATGTTGCAGCAAAAAGGAAGCAAAAAAGAGTAAATGTTTTTTTCATAAAATGATTTAAAAATGATACTAGCATTGACAAGCGATGATTATAAAAAGTTGCTTCTACAAAACGTTTACTTCTCTTTCGAGCATAATTCCAAATTTCGCTTCCACACTTTGCATGATCTCTGACGATAATGCTAGTATCTCACTACCCTTTGCATCTCCATAATTAACCAACACCAAAGCTTGCTGTGCATGGCAGCCTGCATCTCCCTTTCTATAGCCTTTCCAACCGCATTGTTCTATCAACCAACCTGCAGCTACCTTGACACTGTCTTTTGCAGGATAACCAACTATCTGGGGAAACTCTTTTTTAAGATCTTCAAACTGCTGCTGAGGTATGGTAGGATTTTTAAAAAAGCTGCCTGCGTTGCCGATTTTATTTGGGTCAGGTAGTTTGCTTTGGCGAATATTAATGACCGCCTGAGAAATGGCTGCTATGGATAATTCCTTCACCTGCATCTTGTCAAGTTCCTGCTGAATGGCGCCATAGCTTGTGTTGAAAACAGGTTGTTTGTTAAGTTTAAAAGTAACGCTTGTGATGATATACTGCCCTTTGTATTTCCTCTTAAATACGCTTTCACGGTATCCAAATTCGCATTCTTTTGCGGTAAACGTTTTCACCTTTCGTTCGTTGATGTCAAATGCTTCCAACTCATAAAAAACATCTTTTATTTCTACTCCATAAGCACCAATGTTTTGCATGGGGCTAGCCCCGACGTTTCCAGGAATTAGGCTAAGATTTTCTACACCGGCAAAATTGTTTTCAATGCAGTAAAGAACGAACTGGTGCCAGTTTTCTCCCGCGGCTGCCCTTACATATACATGCTGTTGGTCTTGTTTAACAATCTCTATTCCATGCATTTCATTTTTAGCTACAAGCCCGTTATAGTCGAGCGTAAGCAAAATATTGCTGCCACCACCAATGATAAAAGGACGTTCATTTTCTTGCAAAAAAGGAGCATCGAAGAGCTGTTCTAAGTTAGAGAGGGAAGTAAATTTTGCGAAGTATTTTGCATAAGCATCAATTCGAAAAGTGTTATAAGGCCGAAGTGAAATATTTTGTTGAATTTGCATGTAATTGCTTAAAGTAAAAAATATGCAATCGTTAACTGCTGTAGTATTGGGTTCAACAGGTCTTATTGGTGAACAATTAGTGCAACAATTGTTAGATGATGTTGCTTTTTCAAAAGTAAGAATACTTGTCAGAAGACCCGTACAATTATCGCATCCCAAGCTGGAAGTCGAAATTGTTGATTTTAATAATCTTGCCGAATATCAATCAAAGCTTGGTAAGGGTGATTGCATTTTCTGTTGCATCGGTACAACCAACGAAAAAGTAAAAGGCGACAAAGCTGCTTATAGAAAAATCGATTTTGACATTCCTGTTAATGCTGCAAAGTTCGGCAAAGCGGCGGGCTTTACTACTTACCTGCTTGTTTCTTCTGTCGGCGCAAATGAAAAAGGGGCAAATTTTTATTTAAAGCTCAAAGGTGAAGTAGAAGCGGAAATTGCGGCTTTAGGTTTCACTGGTTTCCATGTTTTCAGGCCAAGTATTTTGCTTGGCCAAAGAAAGGAGTTTCGCCTTGGTGAAATGGTAGGAAAGGCGCTGATGCAGACCGCATCTTTATTTTTTGTGGCATGCCTGAAAAAGTACAAAGGCATACAGGCTGCAACGGTTGCGGCAGCTATGAGGCATGCAGCGGTTACGAGCAAGAAAGGTCTGAACTTGTATCATTATGATGAGATAAGACAAGCAGCTTTTTCTGGTAACTGATTGTACGGGGACGTTCTCTTTAGGTAGTGGTTTTTGTCACCAGCGTCCTGCAAAAATGGAGCTTTGGTTGCGACGCTCCGTTTGTCTGTAGATTTTCAATTAATCTTTTTTATCGCCTGTTAAATTTTGCAATTTTTAGAATCTGTTGAATAAAGGTTTGTAGAACAAGAGTGCGACGCAACGATGCTCAAGTAAGCACTTTTGGTAGGCCGAACAAACCACTAATGAGATAGGTGGCAACAAAAAAGGGAAGACGTTTATATCTTCCCTTTTTTACAAAATGAGCTAATTTTTATTGAAAGTCTGCTGCGGTTACTCCTTCATTTATTTTCACATCAGATGCCTTCATCTCGAGCACCTGCGTTTGGCCGCCTGCTGAAATAGTAAGGGTTTGCGAAAAAGGATACAAAATAGTGCCGGCCTTTTTATAATCACTATAATCCATCGTGGATGTGGCAGTCATATTATTAGTTGTCTTCGCTTCCTCTTTTCTCACCAGTAGTTTGGTGGCTACGTCGTAAAATTCTGTCTTCGTTGCACCTGTTGGATATGTAATAACAACTTTATAAGCATCGGAACCATTTACTTTTTCAGTGCCTTTTACTTCAGCTTTGAACGCCGGATTAGTCACGTAATCCATCTGCTCAAATAGCCCTGTTACCAAGTTCTTTTCCTTGATTTCTTCAGGTGTTAAATCTTTTTTGTTGCCCATCTGTTGCTGGTAGCCCGCAGTTCCATTGAAGCTGGTTTTCATAACCACGTTACCGCCCATCGACATCGTCGTGCTTTCCATGTTTGGTAGCATGTTTTTCGTCTGTACCTGCAAGTTCATGCCTTGCATCTGCATAGCCATAGTCGCAAAAATGGAATTTACTTTTTTCAAAGCGTCTGTTCCGCCAATTGCCTTCAAATAATCGTTGATAACATCAGCAGCTTTTACGTTAGCTGATGCTGCAGACTTAGCACCTTCGACTACAGGATTTGCATACCTGTCGTACATCTTAACCGCATAATTAAGTTTAGAAAGACCTTCCTTCATTTGAGAAGTATTGCCGACCACTACCACGCGGGTATTGTTGCTATTGAAATATTTTTGAGCTACTCTTTGGATGTCTTCTTTTGTTACCGCATTAATCCTCTGCAGGTAAGTTTTATAGAAATCTTTAGGCAGATTATTGATGAGAATATTTCTTGCAAATGAAGCTGTGCGAGCAGGATTCTCAAGGCCTAATGCGAACTGACCGTTATACAATGCTTTGGTATTTTTTAGTTCTTCGTCAGATACTTTCTCATTTCGAAGTCTTGAAATTTCATTTATGAACTCTACCACAGCGCTATCCGTCTTTGCAGTTCTAACGGCGGCTGAAGAAGTAAATAAATTCTGAAACCTTCCCGCTTGTACCGAGGAGTATGCGCCGTAAGTAAAGCCATGTTTTTCTCTAAGGTTATTGAACAACCGACTTTCTGAACCACCACCCAAGATTTGATTAGCGAGTAGAACAGCAAAGTAATCCGGGTTATTCATTCTGAGGTCAACCAGGTTAGTTACGGTAATTTCAGACTGAACAGCATTCGACATATCAATCACATCAATTTCAGTTTTTGCAGGATTAGGTACCGGAGTGAGTGTAGGCAATGTTAGCGCGCGACCTTTAAAAGGGCCAAACACTTTCAACGCTAATTGCTGTGCAACTTCTGGTTTAATATCTCCAATAAAAGTTAGATAAGATCTTGACGGAGTGATGTATTGTTGGTAGGCAGTCTTTACATCGGCCAGGGTTAAATTTTTTACCGTTTCTTCTGTTTCAAATTCTCCCAGCGGATGTTGCTTTCCATAAGCTAAAGCATTAACCATTCTTGCTGATACAGCTTTCACGTTTTTTTCATCTGCTTTCATTCCTGTTAAGGTCTGCGACTTCAACTTGTCAAAGGACTCTTGAGTAAAGGCGGGGCTCTTAACTGCTTTCCCCATCAGTTCAAACGCCTGGCTGAAATAGCGGGTAAGGGCAGTTGCATTTCCACCTGAGGAATTTAGACTTACTTCTGCACCAATTTTATCAACCGCCTCATCAAATGCGGCTTTCGACATATCCTTTGTTCCCTCGTTTAGCATCTGACCCATTAGAGACATTACACCAGCTTTTGACCCTTCTTTAATTGGCCCTGCATCGATGTAAAAGCTGGAAGAAACTCTCGGTAGTTTATGATCTTCGACAATCAAAACGGTTACGCCATTTGGTAGTTTATAGATAACAGGATCTTTTAGTTTGATTACCGGCGCTGGTCCGGGCTCTGGTCTTTTTGAACGGTCTATTTGCACCTGTGCCTCTGCACCGAAAAATAAAAAGGCAGTTGCGGTGAGTATTAAGAATTTTTTCATCAGTTTAAATGTTTTTGAACTTTGCTAAATCTTGTTCAAGTTTTAGCGGGCAATGTGGTTGATAAAATAAGAATTTATAGGCTTGCCTTTCCGGGCAGGTAGTATAAAACGACCCTGGCGTTCGGTTGCAAATACTTTTTCGCGGCATCCCTGATATCTTCCCTTGATACACTCCTGATCTTATCAAGTTCCTGGTTGATGTTGTTGGTATTCTTGTTATAAAACGTATATCCTTTAGCCAGGTTTTCTGCAACTCCAAGCATACGGGAGTTAGCGTTTACATAATTGTTTTCAAACTGGTTTTGGATCTTCTTATAATCGTCTTCGCTTATCAGGTTTGTTTGAAGCTTCACAATTTCTTCATCAACGTCTTTCAAGAGAACATCGAGCGGAGTATTGTTATTTGGTAAGGCATAAGTGATATAAGCGCCATAGTCTTCCAACACATAGTTGAATGCACCGACCTGCAAGGAGTTCTTTTTTTCATCGACCATTTTTTTATACAACTTCGAACTTGCTCCACCGGAAAGTATTGCAGAAATCATTTCCATTGCTGTCGCATCCTTACTCGTTAATCCCGGAACCCTATAGGCTGACATGATTGCGGGTATCTGTATATTGGCGTCGTAAGCAGTATCGACAATCATTTTTGTAATTGGCTGCTCTTCTGCTTTTTTATATTGAATTGGCTCACCCTGGGGAACTGGAGAAAAGTAAGCCGCAACCAATTCCTTAGTTTGCGCAACATCAATATCGCCTGCTATTGAAAGCACGGCATTGTTAGGAACATAATATTTTTTGAAAAAGGCTTTAAACTCTTCGAGCTTTGCCGCATCAAGGTCGGCCATTGAACCGATCGTTTGCCATTTGTAGGGGTGGTTGTAAAATAGCCTTTTGAAAATCTCCTCTGTAAAATGTCCATAGGGTACATTGTCGATTCTCAATCGCTTTTCTTCTTTAACTACTTCATTTTGAGTTCTAACACCCACTTCATTAATAACAGGATGCATCATTCTTTCGCTCTCGAGCCATAGACCAAGTTTTAGCTGGTTCGATGGAAAAACTTCATAATAAAAAGTTCTGTCCTGCGAAGTATTAGCGTTGTTTTCTCCGCCATTACTAGATACAAGCCTCATAAACTCGCCCCTCTTTATATTGTCGGTACCCTCGAATAACAGGTGTTCGAAAAAGTGGGCAAAGCCTGTTCTACTTGTTTCTTCATTTTTTGATCCCACATGATACATCACCGATACTGCGACAACCGGAGCCGACTTGTCCTCGTGCAGAATTACATGTAGTCCATTCGGCAAATCATACTCGGTAAATGCTACTTTTTGTGCGAGTCCTGCTGCCGATGCTAGAACGACGGCTGCTGCACTTAAAAGTGTTTTTTGTAATAACATACTATTTTTAGTTTAATTAAATGCTTATCTGTCTCTTTACGGTAGATGCTTTAAATGCGCCGGTTTCGTAAATAACAATTTTTCAAACATATTGATTTCTGCTTGTATTCATCATCTTACCTACACTTTATTTTATGAAGCCGCGGCGCCTTTTATATGGGCGGTAAATATTGAAGGATTGGTAAAAGATTAAAATACTATGAACAAATGACGATCAAAATATTAAGTCCCTTATGGGGGCACGAACACCTCGAGTACAAATTGTTTCTCGATAAAATGCGGGAGGCAGGATACGATGGTTTCGACACATGGGTGCCGGAAAACAGCAACGAGAAGAAGTTGCTGTTTGATTACCTGCAAAAGCATGAAATGTATATCGTCACCCACCAGCACCAGGCAGCAGGAGACACCTTTGAAGCATTTAAGTCCTCTTTTGCAAAAAATCTAAAGATTTGTGCAGAGCCTAAACCAATCCTCATAAATTCTCACACCGGTCGCGATTATTTCTCGCTCGAACAAAATCTTGAATTAATAGACATCGCACAGGAGTTTTCAGAAAAAACAGGAATAACCGTGGTACACGAAACACACCGGGGAAGAGTAGGTTACAGTCCTCAAATGACCAACGAAATCTTTCAAGCACGTAAGGAGTTTTTGCTCACTGCAGATTTTTCTCATTGGGTTTGTGTTACTGAAAGTATGCTGGAAAACTTTTCTGAAATCTTAGACGAAGCGATCAATAGAAGCAGGCATATACATACACGGGTTGGATTTGAGGAGGGACCGCAGGTGTCCGACCCAAGGGCTGAAGAGTGGGCCTATGCAGTAGAAAAGTTTTTTGGCTGGTGGGATAGAATTGTAGCAGTGAACGAAAAGGCAGGTGTCGAAATAATGCCGGTGACTACCGAGTTTGGGCCTAAGCCGTATATGCCATCCATTCCTTTCACAAATGCTCCTGTGGCAGACCAGTTTGAAATAAACTGTTACATGAAAGAC
Organism: Segetibacter aerophilus; assembly: GCF_007991655.1. Lineage (GTDB taxonomy): Bacteria > Bacteroidota > Bacteroidia > Chitinophagales > Chitinophagaceae > Segetibacter > Segetibacter aerophilus. Next base: position 137,176 of record NZ_BJYT01000009.1, on the reverse strand, counting down.
TTGTTGCACACCAGGTATAAACAATATCGAAACTAATTTCCTTCTTCGAATAAAAAGAAAAGTCTTCCTGAAAGCTTCAAACTTTATATTCAAGACTAATCATTTTGCGTTCGCTGAAACCGTATTTTTGACAACAATTACTTAAACAAACAACGGTAGATTGAATGGCAACAGTTATTGCACATTTGACTTTTTACCTTTTTAAATGCTATATGAAAAAACTAATTATTAGACTAGGTTTTATTGTTGGATCAATTGCATTGACAGTTAATCTACAGGCTGCTCCACCGCGTACACCTACCGCAAATTTTGCTGATAGCTCTGCCGCAAAAATGCAATTACCAGCTGGTTTTACTGCAACGATTGCCTTCGATAGTCTTGCAGGTGCACGGCATATGGCTGCAAACAGGCAAGGAGGCTTATATGTAAAGCTTTCGAAATTGAAAGACGGGAAAGGAATTGTTTATTTAAAAGATACAAACGGAGATGGCAAGTTTGATCAACAAACTGCTTTCGGTGATTATCCCGGCACTGGTATTTTCATTAAGAATGATTACCTGTATGCTTCTTCAAATGACGATGTGTATCGTTATAAACTAGATGGCAAAGGCGAGGTGATCAATGCAAATCAACCGGAAAAAATAATTGTAGGACTAGTCAATAGAAACAGGGATAATGCAAAGTCTATAACTGTTGATAACAATGGTAATATTTATGTAAATGTCGGCTCCTATATCGGTGCGTGCCTTATTGATCCTACATCTAAGGTCGCTCCAAGTCCTTGCCCGCTTCTTGACTCGGTTGGTGGCATATGGCAGTTTAAAGCAGATAAGTTGAACCAACAATACAAAGACGCAGTTCATTATGCTACGGGCTTTAAGCATGCCGTTGGTCTTGATTGGAATTCCAAAACGAATTCTTTGTTCATCCTCGAGCACGGTCGGGATCAGTTGCACGACCTCTTTCCACAATACTATTCCGCAGAACAGGCCAGCATGTTACCAGCAGAAACTATGTATGAAGTAAAGAAGGGTTCTAATGGTGGCTGGCCATATGTTTACTATGATCATTTCCAGGGCAAAAAAGTACTTGCACCAGAATATGGTGGCGATGGAAAGAAAACACGGGCCGAAAAGGCACAAGATCCGGTTGTTGCTTTTCCGGCGCATCTCGCTCCAAATGGATTGTTGTTCTACAGCGGCAACAAGTTCCCGCAGAAATACCAGGATGGAGCTTTCGTTGCTTTTCATGCAAAATCTGCCGAACTGCAAAAAGGTTATTTCGTGGCGTTTGTTCCTTTTAAAAATGGAAAGCCTTCTGGTAAATGGGAAACGTTTGCAGAAGGTTTTTCAATTGATAAAGACATACACAAACCATGTGGTTTAGCAATGGGACCAGACGGATCGCTCTATGTATCGGACGATGCTAAAGGAACAATTTATAAAATTCAGTACAAGCAATAGTTAGAGCACTGTTTCGTACGGCTTATTTATTCTGTCAATTTTTTTCTAGGATCAAGCAACTGCGGAAACCAGACACGGAAACGAGAGTCTTCGCTGTAGGTATTACCTGCGGAAGAATAATCGCAAAAGGTTAGAGATACGGGTTTTCCGCTTGCTTCGGCTCTATATGACCCGACCATGCAGGGTGTTTTAAAGCTCATCCAAATACTTTCGTTGTTGATTGACGGAACCATTTCCAATGGTACAAAACCATCTTTTGTAAGCAAAGGAGTGATTGTTTCATCCACATCAGCATCACCGGTCATTCTTTTGTCCCGGGCTAAAACAATAGGACCGCGTAGAATAGCCTGGTAAGAAGGAAGCCCTGCAATTGTTTCAAGCCGTCCGCGCATATCTAGGGTGAGGGTGATTTTATCTCCGGTTTTCCAAACTCTTTTGACTTGAGCAAATTTTCCCGGTGGTACATTCTCTATAGCTTCTCCATTTACAGTCAGCGTTGTTTTATTGCTCCATTCGGGTATCCTGATGTTTACATCAAAAGCTTCAGGTTTGGATATTTTTACTGCCAAATTAATTATTCCGCCAACCGGATAATCGGTTTCCTGTACCAACTCAATTGTTTGTTTCCCGGGAGTTTTTGCTTTGTATACACCAGGACTAAAAAAGTTTACAGCTATTCCATCCTGATCCGACATGACGGTTGTAAGTGGCAGCGTAAACAGACCTCGCGGTCCACTGGCTACACAACAGTTCAGGCCCATATGACATTGGTCCTCGCCCTCATTTCTGATACCGAGAATAGGAGAATATTTGGCCCAGCTAGAGCCATCAGGTAACATTGATCCGAGTAAGGCATTATAAAAAGATTTTTCAATCGCATCTGCATATTTCGCTTCACCTGTCAGCCTCAGCAATTGCTGGCTTAGTTTTATCCACGTGGCGGTAACACACGTTTCCTGGTAGTGCATAGAAATCAATGGCTGTAGTTTTTTTCCGCCAAACCAGGCTTCCATACTTGAGCCGGAGCCGGCGACGTTTATTTCGGTGTTTTTGATATTTTCCCAAACTTTTTCCACCGCAGTTCTATATGCCTCCTTGCCAGTTAACCTGTACAACTCGAGCAACCCTTCGTAACACGACATCATTTCGTACGCCTTTTGTCCCTGCTCATAACCAAACCAGTTTTTCTCAGGTATAGGAAAACGCTCGCCTACATTTACATCCGCTTTCGATATTAATTGCGGACCATTCGGAGACTCCCATTCGCTTACAATTTCTTCAGCAAAGTCAAGATAACGTTTGTCGTTAGTACGGGCATAGAGCATTGTAATTGGTTCAAGAACCGAGCTTGCAGCCATGCCACGATGGTTTCCTTTTTGAACGATTTTTACGTTTTTATAAGCGAGTTCGTTCATCAAATGATTGGCGACTTTGCCTGCTGCCAATAAACTTTTTTTATCTCCAGTAAGATCATAGTAAGACAAGAGGCCAAGCATACAATACTTCCTTCCCCAAATGTCCCATTGCTCAAGGTGCTTTGCGTCGGCGTAATTACCAATATACCCATCAGGCGTTTGTGTTTTAATTAGCTCCGCAACCGCCGCATCAATTTTTGATTTAAGCGAGGGATCACGACGATAGTTATAAGCCTGAACCGCAGAAGTAAACCACTTACCCCAGAACTCTGATTGCCAGCACCTGTCTTCCGTTCGGTTTTTAAAAGGTTCAATCAAACGATTAACATCTTGTGCGAGAATTCGATTTTTATAAGAAGCATTTAATCTTTGTCCCACAAAGCCTGTCATTGAAGCTGATTCTGCAGGACGGAATTTGTCTTGAATTTTCGATGATAGTGCTGTTTGGGAAAACGAGGTTGTCGATGTCAAAGACAGTGTGAATAGAACGCTCAGTATTGCGGATTTCTTATAGAACATATAGCAAGTTGGGGGTAGGTGAATTTTATAAATAAATATAGCGATCTTATTTTTTGTGTAGCCTTTAGAAACGCAGCACCTGCGTAGCTTTCTTCTAATGAAAGTTTTTGCTGAGGCTAGTCAGTTTGCCATCGCTCCATATATATCAAATCGTATAAGAGTGCGACGCAACGAGGTGCAATAGTAGCAATGAAGCCCGGTCGATAAAATTACTTTTGACATTTTTAAACAACTTTTCAATAATAGATAAAATTTGACTTCTGTTGGCTGGAAGAGCTGTAAAAGTTGCAATGATGGCCAGAACGAGATTGGCTTATTTTCGTGCATAATACCGTGCAATACTTATTGCTGATAAATTCTACTATTGGTTTTTATAAAATTATACGATGAACAACGCCCGTAATTCCTGCTCTTTTTTATTTGTTCTGCTATTTTCATTCTTACTACTTACTAGCAAGTCAGTGACAGCGCAGTTACAAACAAAGCAGCAAGATTTAAACCTGTGGTTTGCGCGCCCTGCAGCGAACTGGAACGAAGCTTTACCGGTAGGAAACGGGCGGCTAGGTGCAATGATTTTTGGAGGAGTAAACGCCGAGCGACTTCAGTTAAACGAAGAAAGTGTATGGACAGGTAAAGATGTTGATTTTGTAAATCCCGGGGCAAAAGCAGCGCTGCCGGAAATAAGAAAACTACTTTTTGCAGGTAAATATGCAGAAGCGCAAAAAATGGCAAGGGAGAAAATGATGGGAAATAAAAGTGTTGAGAGCAGCTACCAAACTCTGGGTGATTTGTTGTTGGATTTCCAGCATCAAAGAGGAGAGGTGTCTAACTATCGCCGTGAACTTGATATCGACTCTGCTGTTGCACGAGTTACTTATAACTGGGGCAATACATCCTTTACCCGCGAAATTTTTTCAAGTGCTCTTGACCAGGCAATCTTTGTCCGGCTATCAGCCAGCAGGCCAGGGTCAATAACTTTTGGAGCCAAGCTGCGAAGACCAGGAAACAAAGCGAAGTTCGAGGCTGCGAATGGTGAAATAATCATGAGTGAACATGTGGGGAATGGGGTAGGAGTGAAAATGGTAGCGAGGTTGAAAGTAATTAATGAAGGCGGTACAGTTGCGGTGGCCGGAGATAGTTTGAAGATAGAAAAAGCAAACAACGTTTTATTATTAGTAACGGCAGCTACGGATTATAGAGGAGGCGATCCGGTAAAACAATCAGGTGTTCAGTTAGCTGCAGCAGCCAAAAAGAGTTACGATTTGGTAAGGAAGGATCACGTAGCGGACTACCAACAATTTTTTAAAAGAGTAGACCTTGACCTGGGCGAAAGTGACGGTTCATATTTCGCAACCGATGCAAGAATACTGGCGATGCAAAACGGTTATGAAGATGCAAGATTGATCCGGTTATACTACCAGTTTGGCAGGTATCTGCTCATCAGCAGTTCAAGACCGGGAGGTTTGCCGGCTAACTTACAAGGAATTTGGGCCGATGGTTTGTATCCGCCATGGGGCGCTGATTACCATATCAACATTAATATCCAGATGAATTACTGGCCGTCGGAGATCACCAACTTAAGTGAACTGCATATGCCCTTCCTGCAATTTTTAAAAGAGCTGCAGCCCGACGCAAGAAAGACAGCCAGGGATATGTATGGAATTAAAGGAACCGTTGCGCACTTCTCCACCGATCCCTGGCATTTTACGGAACCATATGGAGAGCCACAGTGGGCCATGTGGCCGACAGCTTTTGCCTGGGGCTGCCAACATTTCTGGGAGCATTATTTGTTCACGGAAGACAAACAATACCTGGGTGAGTTTGCTTATCCCATCATGAAGGAGGCCGCACAATTTTGTGTAGCGTGGCTTGTGGAAAATCCGCAGACAAAACAATTGGTATCAGGTCCTTCCATTTCGCCTGAAAATAGATTTATTACTAAAAATGGCGATACTGCAACTATGGTGATGGGGCCAACTATGGACCATATGATTATCCGTGACTTATTATCTAATACGATTGAAGCTGCCCAGGCTTTAAAGAAGGATGGGGCTTTTATAAAAAAACTGCAAGACATACTAAGACGCCTGGCGCCGACAAAAATTGGAAGCGACGGCCGGATAATGGAATGGACCGAAGAATTTAAGGAACCGGAGCCCGGACACAGGCACATTTCCCATTTATTTGGATTATACCCCGGACGGCAAATCAATAAACAACAAACGCCGGAGTTATTGCAGGCTGCACGTAAAACAATTGATTATAGGTTGGCTCATGGGGGAGGTCATACGGGTTGGAGTCGTGCATGGATCATTAACTATTTTGCCCGCTTGCAAGATGGAGAGGCTGCCTATGAAAACGTACTGGCCCTATTAAGAAAGTCTACTTTGAATAATCTTTTTGACAACCATCCACCTTTTCAAATTGATGGAAACTTTGGAGCAACGGCCGGTATAACAGAAATGCTGTTGCAAAGCCAGGCAGGTGAAATACAATTACTTCCCGCTTTACCAAAAGCATGGAAAAAAGGTTATATCCATGGAATAGTTGCGAGAGGTGGTTTTGATATCGACCTTGACTGGGAAAACGGGCAGCTGAAGCAGGTGAAACTCTTATCCAAAAACGGAAATACTGCTAACGTTCGCTACGGCAATAAAACGATCACCATAAAAACGGAAAAAGGGAAAAGCTATGTGCTCAATGGAAATCTTGAGTAAACGGAAAGTGTCAAAATTTTGGAGGCAACACTAAGAATACCGAGGTAAAGGTTTCAATCTTTTATACACAGTTTTACTTATTTCTCGAAGTTGAATCTCTTACTATTAATTCTGTTTCGAGCACACACCGGGTAAATTCCTGAACAGGTCTTTTGCTTTCAATCACAGCTAACAATAGTTCGATCGCAGTTTGTCCCATCTTAAAAGCCGGTTGCCTTATAATGCTGAGCGATGGATTTAAGAACTCAGTAAATTCTCCATTCGAAAAACCAATTAGCCCCATTTCTTTAGGAATTGAGATCCCTTGTTTTTGCAGAAAACGCAAAGCTCCCGTTGTTAGTTTGTCACTTAAACCTATGATGGCATCCGGGCGTTTTTCTAAGTTGATGAGTTCATTCATCGCCTTTTCTGTTTCGTCGGCGTGTACTCCGCCGTGATTGCAATATTTAATCAGGTCTTCGTTTACCAATTCACCGCTGTCTTCAATGGCTTTTTTGTATCCTGCGATCCGTTCTTTAGTGATGGACAGATGGGCGGAATTGGTGAGGCAGGCAATTGTTTTATAACCGTTTTCAATCAGGTGAACAGTCGCTTTATAGGCACTATTAAAGTTGTCTACCATTACCAAATGAGTATCCATTTCTTCACTTACGCGGTCAAAAAAAACAATAGGCAAACCTTTGTAAAAAAGTTTTTTCAAGTGCTCCATGTTTTCCGTCTCCGAGGAAACTGAGATAATCAAACCATCAATAGAGCGGGAAGCAAGAAATTGTAGATCGGTTACTTCCCTTTCGAACGATTCATGGCTTTGGGAAATAATGACATTATAACCTTTATTGTAAGCGATAGACTCGATACCATTAATTACCTGGGAAAAAAAACTGTTTGCTATCTCACAAACTACTACCGCAATCGAACGACTTCTTTTTTCTTTTAAACTTAATGCAATAGGATTCGGTGTGTAGTGAAGTTTTTCAGCGCATTCAAGTACAATTCTTTTTGTTTCAGCGCTTATCTCATAACTATCTCTTAATGCACGCGACACGGTTGATGTTGAAATGCCTAGTTCCCTGGCAATATCTTTTATCGTTACAGCTTCAAACTTCATAAATCAAACAGAAGAGATATTTACTTCCAAATCTAATTCTTTTAGCCCGAACGATAAATTGGGCGCAAATCATTGAAAGCACGGAAGGGATTTGATTAGAAAATTTTGGTGTTTTAGTCGGGAACGATTGCGTAAAATTAAAACATCCTATAACACTTCATTAAGCAAAATTGCTCTAGAATTGTTGCAGTAACGGTGAAGTTTGTTTGCTGATTTTTTCTGCAAATTCGTTTGAGGTATTCTACTTGTGTGTTTTAAATAACAGCAAATCTTACAAGCTTTTACTCTTTTCTAAACATTGCTTAACTTATGAAACTGAAATTTAGTCTCTCACTTATTTTGATTCTGCTAGCTGGTTTTGCCTTCGCGCAGCAACGAATCAGTGGCCGTGTTAATAAGGCAAATAGTAATGAAGGAGTACCCGGCGTAACAGTATCTGTAAAGGGTGGTAAAGCTTCTTCTATTACTGATACGGCAGGTCACTTCACCATCACGGTTCCTAATGCAAATGCTACTTTGGTTTTTACAAGTGTTGGATTTGCAAAAAGAGAGTTGACGTTAAGTGGTAGCACAACTGCAAATATTTCCCTCGCCGAAGAGCCGACCACAATGAATGATGTTGTGGTAATAGGTTACCAAAGTGTAAGACGAAAAGATTTATTGGCATCTGTTTCTTCAGTGGGTGCAAAAGATTTGAAAGACATTCCTATAAACAATGCGGCAGAAGCGCTAAACGGACGATTGGCCGGTGTAACTGCTACGACTTCAGAAGGCTCGCCGGATGCAGCTGTAAGAATAAGGGTGCGTGGTGGTATGTCCATCAGTAGTCAACCCGGGGCAAATGATCCTTTATATGTAATAGATGGAGTGCAGGTAGAAAATGGTTTGGCTACCATTTCTCCGCAGGACATTCAAACTATTGATGTGTTGAAAGATGCTGCCGCGACAGCCATCTATGGTGCACGTGGGGCAAACGGCGTTATTGTAATTACAACAAAATCCGGCAGGGTTGGCAGAACCATTGTTAGTTATAATGGACTGGTAGGAGTAAGGAAAATTGCCAGGAAACTAAACGTGTTAGATCCTTACGAATTTGTTCTTTATCAATCAGAAAGGTCAAGGGGTAGCAGCACCGATAGTACAAGTTTTGCCAGGAACTTTGGTACTACCTGGGATACCCTTACGAATTATAAAAACCTTGCGCCCGTAGATTGGCAGGACCAGGTTTTCGGAAGAACGGGTATGACTCAAACTCACAATTTATCTGCAGTCGGTGGTACGAAGGCTTTTACTTATAGTTTTGGATACACCTATAACGATGATAAGGCGATTGTACTTAACTCAAGCTTTAAAAGGCATTTGCTGAATTTTAAAGGGAATTATAAAATCACTCAAAATTTATCGGCGGGCATTAGCACCAGGTACACATTACAAAATGTGTTTGGTGCAGGCGTATCATCAGAGGCTGGATCAGCTTATAGCAGGTTGCGTAATGCCGTAAGATATCGCCCATTCTTATCAGCTAACCAGGATCTGGAAGACCAGGACCCTTTGGCAGATCCTAACGCAGGTAATAACCTCGTGCTGATTAATCCCATACTACTTGCGAATTCAGAATACAGGAAAAGAACGACTGATGCTTATAATGTTACCTTAAACGCAAGCTATAATATTGCAAAGAACCTGACTTTCAGATCGACCTTCGGCTTTGACAGAAACAAGGTAGTTGACAGGCAATATTTTGATACTGTTAGTTCTTACTCTACTATTCAAGGTGGTAAAAAGCCGATCGCAGGTTTAGATACCACTGAAAGAAAAATTTACACTAACTCAAACGTCCTAACGTATTCGATAAAGGGCTTTAAGCAGAATCACAATTTTGATTTCCTGGTTGGGGAAGAAACTTATGATTTGAGGAACGTTTCTCAATCAAGTCTTTTCCGCAATTACCCTTTATTTACTGCGTATGATGTAGCGTTTAAGCAAACAAGTCTTGGAGTACCGTTTGCCGGATACCCGCAACTCGGCGAAACACGGTATACCAGTTTGTCTTTCTTTGGTCGTGCCAGTTATTCCTATAAAGACAAATACCTTTTCTCGGCCAACCTTCGACGTGATGCGGCTTCGAAATTCGCCCCTGATCAGAGATGGGGATCTTTCCCATCGGGATCAATTGCGTGGAGGGTTAAAAAGGAGAAGTTCCTCGAGAACGTAGACTTCATCAACGAAATGAAATTGCGCTTTGGCTTCGGTACAATCGGTAACAACCGTATCCAGGATTATTTATACCTCACTACCTTTTCTAATAACGGAAGCAGATTCTATGGCATAAACAACCAGGCTGTTAACGGTTACTATCCCGTCTCACTTGTAAATCAGAATCTAAAGTGGGAATCTACCGTTAACCGTAACTATGGTGTAGACCTTACTTTATTTAAAAACAGGTTAGACCTTAGTGTTGATTATTACAACAACAGTTCTAAAGATTTATTGCTGGCAGTTCAAATCGATCCAACATATGGTTTTACTACACAGCAGCAAAACATAGGAAAGACTTCCAATAAAGGTGTGGAGGTACAGTTGAATGCAACCATACTTCGCAAGACAAACGGTTTGAATTGGTCAGCTAACTTCAATATCGCCCATAATAAAAATACTGTCGTTGCTCTCGGACCGGGACAGGAGTTTTTCTATCCCGCTGCTAGCTGGGGAGTTTCAGGGCAACCGACAGATTACATTGTAAAAATTGGGGAACCTGTAGGCGCGATGTACGGATTGGTAACAGACGGTTTCTATACAGTAAACGATTTCAATTACAACCCTGCTACGAGTGTGTACACTTTGAAGACAGGCGTAGTAAATAATTCAGGAGTAATTGGAGGTCCTACTCAACCTGGATCAATCAAATACAAAGACCTGAACAACGACGGTGTAATAGACCTTGATCGAGACAGAACGATCATCGGGAATCCAACTCCTAAATTCACCGGGGGTTTAAATCAACAGTTTAGCTATAAGGCGTGGGACATGAGCTTGTTTGTTAACTTCTCTTATGGCAACGATGTCTACAATGCTAACAAGATCGAGTTTACAAATGGATATGTCAACAACTCAAACCTGCTCGATATTATGCAAAACCGCTGGAGAACAGTAACGGCAACCGGGCAGACTGCACAATGGGTAGGAGGTACATCAGCTGCTCCGATTGTTTACGGTATTGCTCCTGAGCAACTTTCAGCATTAAACGCCAATGCTACGATCTGGCAACCTTTGCGGGGTACAGGTGCTTTTTATCCTCACTCATGGGCAATCGAAGACGGATCATTTCTTCGTATAAATAACCTGACTGTTGGTTACAGCTTTCCTGCAACAAAAGTTGCCAAGCTACATATGAGCAGGTTAAGGTTTTATCTAACGGCAAACAACCTGGCGGTAATAACGAACTATACCGGTTTTGATCCCGAAGTAAGTGTACGCAACAATCCACTGACACCTAATCTGGATTACTCTGCTTATCCAAAAAGCAGGAGTTTCATCTTTGGCATAAATGCTTCTTTTTAATTCTAATTTTCCTTTCATATGAAATCGAAATATCTAAATAAGTTCAATAAAATAACTGCTTCCTTTTGTTTGATACTGGTCTTAGGCAGCTGTAAAAAATACCTGGATCAACAACCCATAACGGATGTTGGACCGGAAACTGTTTTTAGTGATGTCAATACAACGTACCAGGCCATCATTGGTGTGTACAGCCGACTGGTAGGAGACGCTGGTTATGGTATTCGTTTGAGTCTTTACTATCCCTTGGATAACGATGAAATGCAGGGCCCTACAGGTAACGATGATAACGACAGAAGAGATATAGCTCGCTTTAAGCCTTCTCCAAGTAATGCCCAATTATCCGGTCCTTTCAACCAGATATTCCAAGGCATTGCCTACGCTAACACTTGCATAGATAGGATTCCTAAAATGGCCATGTATACCGGTGGAACCGAGCAACAAAAAAAGCAACTTCAAAGAATGCTCGGCGAAGCACTGACACTGAGAGCACAGTATTATTTTGAAGCAATACGTAACTGGGGCGATTTACCCATTCACTTTCTGCCTTCTTACGAGCAGGCGTCTGAAGATCCGTTGCCTGTAAGAGTAAACAGGGATACTCTGTATGCGCAAATCATTGAAGATTTAAGGGTGGCAAGTGACCTGGTTCCCTGGCGCAACGATCTTGCATCCATTGGAGATGCGCCTAATGAAAGAATTACAAAAGGAGCAGTAAAAGGTTTAAGGGCAAGGATCGCTTTATATCGTGGTGGCTACTCATTGCGTCAACCCGGAGGTATGCAACGAAATGCAGACTATCTTAAATTTTACCAGATTGCAAGGGACGAGGCAAATGATATTATGACCTCTGGCCAACACACTTTAAACCCAAGCTTCCGTGCACTATGGAAAGACCAGGTAGGTGCGCGTGTTTCTGCAGATCCTAATGGAGAATTAATGTTCCAGGCAAGCGGTATTGGGCAAGGAGGTGCTGAGGATACTAAGCTTGGTTATTATAACGGTCCTAGAGTTAACAACCTGGGTAATAGCAGCGTGAACCCGTTGCCCACATATTTATACTTGTTTGACTCCACTGATACAAGACGTGATGTTACCATTGCACCTTACAACGTTGCCGCAGATGGACAAACAAAAATAGGACAGGCGATAACCGCAATGAATGATGGTAAATATCGTCGTGACTGGATTTCAAATCCTGCAATAGAGCCGGTCAACCAGGTGCAGTATTTTAGTTTGAAGTGGCAAATTCTTCGTTACTCTGATGTGCTATTAATGTTTGCCGAAGCGGAGAACGAATTGAACGGCCCAACTGCTGCTGCCTACAATGCAATTAATATGGTTAGGAGACGTGGTTTTGGTAAGCCGTTAACTACGGCCGATGCTACCGTTGATCTTCCTGCCGGTTTAAGTAAAGCTCAGTTTTTTGCTGCGCTTGTGAGAGAAAGATCATTGGAATTAGGTGGTGAAGGCGTGAGAAAATATGATCTTATCAGGTGGAATTTAATTTCTACTGCAATCACCGAAACGAAGGCAAACTTGCTAAAAATGTCAACCGGCACGGGAACCATTTCTTATAGCTATATGGCAAACCCGCCTCAGTATGCTGCTAATATTTCAAACCTTCCTACAGCTATGTATTACAAAAGAACATCTACTGCAGACAATGCGAGTATTTGGAGTAATTCATACTATACAAAGGCTCCGACAGCTACACCTTCAGGTACCACAAGTGTTGTATGGGTAACTGCAGCAATCAACACAGTGGCAAATGCAAGGTTTGCAACCGGGTTTACACCAAATAAATCAGAACTGTTGCCCATTCCACAGGCTGCAAGAGATGCGAATCCTAATCTTACCCAGAATCCGGGTTATTAGTATTTGCTCCTAAAAATTTAAATTAATGATTGAAAAACTGCTATTACTAGCTACATCTATTTTCTATATAACAACATTACCTGGTTGTACTCCGGCAATTTCTGCAGCAAAAAGTATAACCGGTAGTGTTGCTACAAGTGATAGCAATATTGCCTTTCCCGGAGCAGAAGGCTTTGGGAAATATACTACCGGTGGCCGCCACGGTAAGGTACTTATCGTAAGCAACCTCAACGATAATGGACCGGGTAGTTTACGAGAAGCAATTCGGGTGAAAGGGCCACGCATAGTTGTCTTTACAGTTTCCGGCACCATTCACCTCGAGAGTAAACTGGCGTTCACTTCTGACCTTACTATAGCCGGGCAGTCTGCGCCGGGGGATGGAATTTGTTTGGCAGACTATCCCGTTACACTTTCCGGTAATAATATCATCGTTCGCTATATGCGTTTTAGGATGGGGGATAAAAACCAGAAAGGCGGGATGGTGGCCGGTAACGGCGGCGATGATGCTTTCGGTGGAACTCATCGTAACAATATAATCGTTGACCATTGCTCGATGAGTTGGAGTACCGATGAAGTTTTTAGTGTTTATGAGGGCGACAGCACCACGCTGCAATGGAACCTGATCTCTGAGCCACTTAATTATTCCTACCATTTCGAGAACGGCGATAAAGACTTCGAGCATCATGGATACGGCGGCATTTGGGGAGGACGACGTACTTCAGGTCACCACAACCTTTTTGCTCATTGCGCTAACCGTACTCCGCGTTTTGATGGTATCAGGAATATTCCTGAAGAGTTTGTTGACTTTAGAAATAATGTGATTTACGACTGGTCCAGTAACAACGTGTATGCAGGTGAAGGTGGAAAGTACAACCTGGTGAATAATTACTACAAGCCCGGACCGTCCACCCACGCCAACGTTTCATCCAGGATTCTTAATCCTTATAAAAAACCACCAACTATACCTTATGGAAAATTTTATGTTGATGGAAACTATGTAGATGGAGCGGATGATGTAACTAAAAATAACTGGAAGGGAGTTGTAATGAATGATGGATCTGTAGCCGATGCAGAACAGGCAAAAGCGGGCACAGCTTTCCCGGCGGAGCAAGTGCAAACCCAAAGTCCAACAGAAGCATATTTACTAGTATTGCAATATGCAGGAGCTAGCCTGCGCCGCGACACGCTTGATGAAAGAATAATCAATGATGTAAAAAATAAGCAAGGACGGCTAATCGACGTACAAGGAGGCTTTCCCCATGGCACGCCTTACGAACTCACCGTAAATGCATGGCCTACTTTAAAATCCCTACCAGCCCCCACCGATACCGACAAGGATGGAATACCGGATGAATGGGAAAAGAGAAACGCTTTAAATCCTAACGATCCAACTGATGCCACCATAAGCAAATTGCATAAACACTACACAAACATAGAAGTGTATCTCAATAGCTTGGTGCCGAAAGCGTAAACGAGATAAGAAAAAGTAAGACAGTAAGGTAGTAAGTTAATAGTGAATGAGACAACAAGTGAATAAGTCAATAAGAAACGACAACAGTTCTTGCATAAGGGACATCAGCCGGTTGGGTGCTAAGCGAAGCGAAAGCATTCTGAAACATGCGTAGCAGTTTCAGAAACAAGTGGGTGGAGTCCTGTTGCAAGAACGAAGCCCAGCGGCTTGAGCTTTGATTAAAAATTGAACTGTTTTTACAATAAGGCAAAAGGTCTGAACCAAATTAGAGATATGCGAATTCGTCTGATAAGGAAGCTGGTTATGTTGGTAAGCATCTTCCTAATGTCATTTGCCATCCATCAAAAAAAGCAAACAAAAGTCTACCTCATTGGAGACTCTACAATGGCTAACAAAGAGGTAAAGGCTTTTCCTGAAACCGGATGGGGAATGCCATTCGCGTACTTTTTTGATTCTACCATAGAAATCGATAACAGGGCTAAAAATGGTCGAAGTACAAAAACGTTTATTACCGAAAATCTTTGGCAACCCATCGTTGAAAATCTACATGAAGGAGACTATGTCTTCATTCAATTTGGACACAACGATGAGGTAAAAGAAAAAGTGGGCAGTTATACTACCCCTGAAGAATACAAAACCAATCTAATAAGATTTGTAACGGAAACAAGGGGCAAAAAAGCGCTTCCCATATTGCTAACTCCCGTTACCAGGAGAAGGTTCGACTCTACCGGCCATATGGAGAAAACTCATCCCATCTATTCTGAACTTGTAAAGGAAGTTGCTACTGCCTACAAAGTTCCATTCATCGATATGGATACCAAGAGCCGCGAGCTTCTGCAACAATTTGGACCAGAAAATTCAAAATGGTTATTCATGCAGCTAGAGCCCGGAGAACATCCTAACTATCCTGAAGGACGAAATGATAATACTCATTTCAATGAATTTGGTGCCCGCAAGATGGCTCAACTTTTATTGAAGGAATTACGTGGATTAAACCTTCCACTCACCGATCATATCCGTCCGCCTCTCGCACTCAAAAAGTAGGGTTTAAAGGTTTTAAGCACTAAAATTCAGAAAAGAATAAATCATTATGAGGCAACTATCATTCATTGTAGCAGCATGTTTTACAACTCTTATGTCAATTCTTTTGCTGACTAGTGCACAGGCTCAGAAGAGTAATGCAAGCAGAAGGATTATAGTTGATATCAACGGCAAGGGAGATTTTAAATCCGTACAAGGCGCGATCAATAGCTTGGCAGATTCTTCAAATGTTCCGCGTACTATTTTCATAAGAAAAGGTATTTACAACGAGAAGATTTACATCCAAAAACACAATATCATTTTAGCAGGAGAAGATCGTGAGGGCACGATTATAACACAAGCCATTGCGAGAGATGAATGGAGGTGTTTGCACAACGACGATTGGGGTGTTGCTACCTTAAACATTGATGGTAATGACATCACGCTTCAAAATCTAACCATTACGAATTCTTATGGATTTAAGCTGTCGAAAGATGTCTTAATTAGTTGCCCTTTAGATACCGTTACCAGGCAAAAAACGATTACGAAGAGCGGGCATCAAATGGCGATGCGAACAATGAATGCGACTCGTTTGAAAGCCATCAATTGTCACTTCAGTGCTTTTGGTGGAGATACGGTAAGTCCATGGAATGTCGAGAATGGACTGTTCTATTTTAAAGATTGCATCATGGAAGGCGGTGTAGATTTCTATTGTCCCCGGGGTTGGGCATATGCTGAAAATTGTCGTTTTATTTCGCATTCCGGTTCTGCAGCAATCTGGCATGATGGGTCAAAATTTGAAGACTCTAAAACGGTTTTGATGGGCTGTTCTTTTGAAGGTTTTGACGGCTTCAACTTGGGCCGGTATCATCGTGACGCTCAATTTTATTTGATCAATTGCACGTTTGCTGCAAACATGTCTGATAAGAATATTTATCGTGTAGCGACTTCTAATACTATACAATGGGGTGATAGAATTTATTATTTCAATTGCCATAAGACCGGTGGAGACTACGCATGGCATCGGGATAATTTGAAAACTGCTGCCGGTTCTCCTGGTGCAAAGCAAATAAATGCAAGATGGGTATTTAAAGAAAAGTGGAACCCATTGCAGTAGCAGTTCCGCTATAACATTAACTCTGAAATATCATATACAACGGGTAAGCTTCTTTATGATATTTAAGCAAATTTGGAAAATGCATCTTAAAAAGTCCTTTCTTCTGCCAACGACCATCCCGCTATTTACCCTTGCATTTGTGTTGATCGCCGTGGTTGCAGACGCCCAGGAAGTTATTCCACGAGATACCTCATTTACTGTTTACAGCGCTTTTGTAAAAGAGCGTAAAAAATATCCATTCATAGAAACCGTACGGCCCGAACTACCTAAAGGAGTTTTGGCAAAGGAAAATGTAGTTTATAGTTCGATTGGTCAAAGGCACTTACATGCTGATGTTTTTTATCCTGCTAAAAAAACTAAGCTGCGCTATCCGGCAGTATTATTAATTTTTGGAGGTGGATGGAAGTCAGGTGATAAATCAATGTCAATTCCGATGGCTCAAAGATTAGCTGCGGAAGGATATGTGGCAGTAGCAGTTGAATACCGGCTTTCTCCCGAAGCAAAGTATCCCGCGGCCGTCCATGATATCAAAGCCGCCATCAGGTGGATGCGTGCAAATGCGCAGAAATACAACATCGATAAAACAAAGATTGCAGTTCATGGGGTCTCAGCAGGCGGACAACTCGCTGCCCTGGTTGGAGCAACAAATAGTATAAAAAAATTTGAAGGCAACGGTGGTAACAGCAAACAATCAAGTTGGGTAAATGCGATTATGGACATCGATGGAATTCTTGCTTTTAAACATCCCGAGTCTGCTGAAGGGCAGGTAGCAGCTGAATGGTTAGGTGGAACGTATGAGCAAAAGCCGCAGGTTTGGGAAGAAGCATCAGCGTTGACACATGCAGGTAAAAATACTCCACCTATTATTTTTATTCAAAGCCAATATCCCCGGTTTACGGCAGGGTACAAGGAGATGATCACCAAGCTGAATAAGTATGGCATTTATTCAGAAGTGCATACCGTGCCGGATACACCGCATCCGTTCTGGTTATTCCATCCCTGGTTCGAACCTACGATGAAGTATACTTTGAACTTTTTAAACAAGGTTTTTAAAGAACAGCATAATAAACTTTGAACTCCTGGTGGTTAAAAAAAGCTTTGAGCATACTGAAGCAGACTGATCGATTGAAACGAAACTTGAAAATACAATTGGCATCGATTGCGTAAAAAATGCGGTTAAAAAATGTTCCTTTTGCCGGTTGAATCAAAACACTTGGCTAAGTTTATCAGGCATTTTAGTCATAACAGAATGATTAGAATGACTAAATCATTGTACATGCTCAAACGATTGCTCTCGGTTCTCCCAATTCTTGCCGTATTGGCTTTTAAACAAGCTCCAACACTGCCTCGTGTAATTACGCCAACTTTTAAAAAGGATACAATAAACATCATTACCTATGGCGCCAAGGCCGACGGCATTACGCTCAATACGAAAAGCATAAATGCCGCTGTAACAGCTTGTAGCAAAAAAGGGGGCGGCGTTGTAGTCGTTCCTGCGGGCTTGTGGCTAACCGGGCCAGTAGAACTTAAAAGCAACGTAAACCTTCACTTAAAGAAAGAGGCGTTACTGCAGTTTACTCCTGATTTTGATCAATACGAATTGGTGCAAAGTAACTGGGAAGGTGTTCCGCAGTGGAGAAACCAGTCACCGCTTTTTGCTAATAACCAAACCAATATTGCTATCACCGGCTTTGGAATTATTGATGGTTCGGGCGAAGCTTGGCGGATGGTTAAAAAGGACAAATTAACCGAAACACAATGGAAAAAACTGGTAGCGTCAGGTGGCGTTTTAAGCAGCGATAAGAAGACCTGGTACCCAAGTGAAAAATCATTGAAAGGTTCTACGGTAAAAAACGCTGGCTACATAACGCCGGAAAAAACACTCGAAGATGTGAAAGCAGTGAAAGATTTTTTACGACCAAACCTGTTGGTTTTCAATGGCTGTAAAAAAGTGCTACTTGAAGGTGTTACCTTTCAAAATTCTCCCGCCTGGTGTTTGCATCCCCTCATGTGCGAGGACTTGACAGTTAGAAATGTCTATGCTAAAAATCCATGGTATGCACAAAATGGCGATGGTATTGATTTGGAGTCTTGTAAGAATGTAGTGATTGAAAATAGCACGTTCGATGTGGGTGATGATGGCATCTGTATAAAGTCGGGCAGAGATGCGGAGGGCAGGAAAAGAGGTAAGCCAACAGAAAATGTGGTGGTTCGTAATTGCACTGTATACCATGCCCATGGTGGTTTTGTAATCGGGAGCGAAATGAGCGGTGGTGCTAAAAATATTTACGTTGACAATTGCACTTTTATCGGAACAGATATTGGACTTCGTTTTAAAACTACCCGCGGTCGCGGTGGCATTGTAGAGAACATTTTTGTCAATAACATCGTCATGAAAGACATTGTTGCTGAAGCTATCTTATTCGACATGTATTATGCAGCCGTGGACCCTGTTGTTTTAGCGGGCGAAAAACGCGAACCACCAAAAGTGGAGACTTTGCCGGTTACTGAAGAGACGCCGCAGTTTAAAGAAATTTATATCACAAACGTGGTTTGTAACAATGCGGAGAAAGCGGTTTTTGTTAGAGGGCTGCCGGAAATGAATGTCAAAAACATCGTTTTAAAAGACATGGTCTTAAGAGCCAAAGAGGGATTGTATATGACTGAAGCTGATGGCTTCGTTTTTAAAAATGTAAAGTTATATACAACGAATACTGATCCTGTTTTAAACGTGCATAACAGTAAAAACATTACTTTGGAAGGCATTGACTATAGTGCAGGTTCGAATGTTCTAATCAACGTGAGCGGCGAAAAAAGTAAAGGTATTGTGGTAACTAAAACAGACACAGGAAAGGCATCAAAAAAGTTCACCACCACTTATGGCGCCAACGAGGCGGCAGTAGAAATGAAATAGGAAAACGTTTTATGGGTGGAGTTATAAGCGATGTTTACTAACGAGCTTTTTAGACAGTTTTTTATAACAAGCAAAAAATCATTATTGAACATCGTTGTGTCACTCACTTGTACTTATTATCCTTTGCTGAACTTTATTTCTTAAGCGGATGTTTTAATCGCGAAGGCAGAAAAGCATGAAGATTTAAAAACTGTTGTGCAAGTTGACAAAGGTGAATAGAGAAAGAATTGTACAAAAGTGCGACGCAACATTGATGATTAGAACTACAATGCTTGTAACCAAAAAAGAATGGCCTTTTTAAAAAGTATGAAAAGATTAATAACGGTTGTTTTACTGCTGGTAACTGTGCAACAATTGCATGCTCAAAGTTTTTCAGAAAAGATGGCGACGACCGTCATGACGATCTGGAAAGACTCGATGCAAATGGACAAGGACAAGCCTGTGAAATGGGCCTACGACCAGGGCGTGGTTTTGAAGGGCATCGAAGGCCTTTGGTTAAGAACGGGTGATAAAAAATACTTCGATTACATACAGAAAAGCATGGACTTTTTTGTAAAGGACGATGGCTCTATTCGTACTTACAAACTTTCGAATTACAATATTGATAATGTTCTTTGCGGCAGAAACCTGTTGATGCTTTATAATGTTTTAGGCAAGGAGAAATACTACAAAGCAGCAGCAACTTTACGGGACCAATTAAGAACACATCCTCGCACGAAAGAAGGAGGTTTTTGGCACAAGGAAATTTACCCATGGCAAATGTGGCTCGATGGTTTGTACATGGGGCAACCGTTTTATGCAGAGTGGTCAAAGACCTTTCACGACGATACTGCTTTTAATGATATAGCTAAGCAATTTATCTTAATGGAGCGTCATGCGCGTGATGCGAAAACAGGATTGCTGTACCACGGCTACGATGAGTCCCGTCAGCAGCAATGGGCCGATAAAACAACCGGTCGTTCGCCTCATGTCTGGGGACGCGCAATGGGCTGGTACGGAATGGCATTGGTTGATGTGCTCGAAAATTTTCCGGAAAATAACGCTTACAGAGATACGCTTGAACGCATACTAAATCGTTTCGCAACCGCTGTAGTAAAATACCAGGATCGGAAAACAGGCCTCTGGTATGACATCGTTGATATGGCCGGAAAGGATAAAAATTATGTGGAAGCATCAGCATCGAGCATGCTTGTTTACGCGCTGGCTAAAGGAGTTCGCTTAGGCGCTTTGCCGTCTTCAAAATATCTACCGGCAGCAAAAAAAGGATACGCCGGTATTATTGCAAATTTTATTAAAACCGAAAACGGGCAAGTAAATCTGCATGGTACTGTAAGCGTTTCGGGCCTTGGCGGTAACCCTTATCGCGATGGTAGCTACGATTATTACATGAGCGAAAAAGTGGTCGTAAATGATCCAAAGGGAGTGGGGGCTTTTTTACTGGCAAGCAATGAAATTGAGATCATACCTGGTAAAGCAATTGGTAAGAATAAATTGGTTTTGCTAGACCACTATTTCAACGGTGAAACCAAAAAAGATATTACTGGCAAGAACATTCCTTACCACTACGTATGGGATGAAATGGATAACAACGGGTTCTCCTTGCTGGGAGAAATTTTTAAACAAAACGGTTCAAAAATCAGCACTTTGGCTGAGGCGCCCGTGTATGAAAATTTAAGCGCTGCAAGTGTCTATATAATTGTTGATCCTGACACTGAAAAGGAAAGTACAAAGCCGAATTACATGGAGCCGCAACATGTAAAAGCGATTTACAATTGGGTGAAAGAAGGCGGCGTGCTGGCGCTATTTATGAACGACAGCGTTAACGCAGAGTTTGACCACTTTAATACTTTGGCAGAAAAGTTTGGCATTCACTTCAACCAGGACAATAAGAACCGCGTGAAGGGAACCAACTTTGAAGAAGGTGCAGTGCCGATTCCTGTGAACCATTCTATTTTCAAGAATGCCAAAAAGGCCTATATAAAAGAACTTAGTACACTAAAAGTAAGTGCACCAGCAAAATCAGTTTTAAAGAAAGATGGCGATGATTTGATTGCGATTGCAAAAGTGGGTCATGGTTATGTGTTTGCCGTTGGAGATCCGTGGTTTTACAATGAATACATCGATGGCCGAAAACTCCCTGGTGAGTTTGACAACTTCCAGGCAGCACAGGATTTTGTAAAGTGGGTGCTGACGATTAAGACAAATAAATATGATATTATTCCTTGGGGAAAATAGCTCTACCAAGAGGTTCGATTTCCTGAAACAAATCTGATCTAAATACAAATTGCACTTTAACTATTCTTATGAATTTATCCCGTAAAAGCATTGCAGGCATTTCAGCTAACAACCTTCAAACTCCAACCGAAAATCTTTTTCAACTGCCTGAAAAAGTGCTGCAATTCGGAACCGGTGTTTTGCTGCGTGGACTTCCTGATTATTTTATTGACAAAGCAAATAAGCAAGGTGTTTTCAATGGAAGAGTAGTGGTTGTGAAATCCACTTCACAAGGCGGAACTGATGCATTTGCACAGCAGGATAATTTGTTCACGCAATGTATTAGAGGTTTAGAAGGCGAGACAAAGATTGAAGAGAATATTATCAATGCAAGTATCAGCAGGGTTCTTTCAGCGAGAGAGCAATGGAATGAAATATTGGAATGCGCCGAAAATTCCGACATGGAAATTATTATCTCAAACACCACTGAGGTGGGTATTAGCTTAGTTAAAGATGATAAGATAGATAGTCAGCCGCCAGTTTCCTTCCCGGGAAAATTGCTGGCTTTTTTATATAAGAGGTTTAAAGCTTTTAAAGGAGATTCTGCAAAAGGAATGATAATCGTTCCAACTGAATTGATTGTAGACAACGGCAAAAAGTTGAAAGCTATTGTGCTTGAGTTGGCCCAGCTAAACGGGGCTGAAGCTGCGTTCATAGCCTGGCTCGAATCTGCTAATCATTTTTGTGACTCTTTGGTTGACCGGATCGTTCCAGGGAAATTGCCCGCCGCTGACCAGCAAAAGTTTCAACAGGAATTTCAGTATAACGATGAGCTGATGATCATGAGTGAAAGCTATAGTTTATGGGCCATTGAAGCAAAGGATGAAAAAGTAAAAGAAAAGCTTTCTTTTTATAAAACAGATCCTGGTGTTGTAATAGCTCGCGACATCAATAAGTTTCGTGAATTGAAACTTCGCTTACTAAATGGAACGCACACTTTAACTTGTGCGCTTGCGCATCTTGCAGGTTGTACTACCGTAAAAGAGGCCATGGATGATGAAGCCATTTCAGCTTATGTAACGGCTTTAATGGTCAATGAAATTGCACCTGCAATTGTTAGTTCTAACTTATCTTTGGACGAAGCAAAAACATTCGCAGAAAAGGTACGTGACCGTTTTAGAAATCCCTTTATTGAACACAAATGGTCAAGCATTTCGGTTCAATATTCTTCCAAAATGAAGATGCGCAACGTGCCAATTTTGTTGAAGCATTATGAGTCGCATGAGACCGTTCCGCAACTCATAGCAGTAGGTTTTGCTGCTTATATCGTCTTTATGAATTGCAGCAAAATCAATGAGAAATTCATTGGATCTGCGAGAGGAGTTGAATACGCAATACAAGACGATCATGCAGGTTGGTTTGCTGAGCGAAGCAATTTAAGTGGGGATGATTTAGTGCAGGCTGTATTGAGTGATAAAGATTTTTGGGAGCACGACTTAGCTGGGCTTCCCGGTTTTGCTGAGGCAGTTGCAGACAACTATAAACAATTGAGAAGGGGTGAAGTTAAGCAAGCTATTAAAGATTGCTTAACTGAAAACGTTGAATCAACCAGAGTATAATTATGAAAAAGAGTATTTTAAAAGTACATCCAGACGATAACGTAGTTGTAGCCTTGCGGGATCTTACAAAAGCTGAAGTGGTAGAGCTGGATGGCAAAACATATACAATAGCTGAGGACATACAAGCCAAACATAAATTTCCTGAAACGGCTTTGGAACCCGGGGATTCGATTTTCATGTATGGAGTATTGGTTGGCAAAGCCCAAACTCATATTCCTGCCGGTGCGCGAATTTCTACTGCAAACGTAAAGCATGCATCTACCGGTTTCCAGCTAGGCCAACGAAGAACAGATTGGAAGGTTCCCGATACATCAAAATTTGAAGGAAGGACTTTTATGGGCTACCATCGTAGTGATGGAAGTGTGGGAACAGCTAATCATTGGTTGGTTATCCCATTGGTGTTTTGTGAGAACAGGAATGTGGATGTGTTGAAAGAAAGTTTGTTGGACGAGCTAGGTTTTGCCCGTCCAAAGAAATACAACCAGTTTGCGAAGCAGTTAAAGCAACTGTATTCTTCCGGCAGATCAGTCCAGGAGATCTTAAATGTACAGTTCCAGGAGGATGAGCAGCTCGCAAGAATTGAGCGTTTATTTAGCAATATTGATGGAGTAAAGTTCATTACGCATGAAGGCGGTTGCGGCGGCACGCGACAAGACGCACAAGCGCTCTGCGGATTGTTTGCAGGTTATGCTACGCACTCCAATGTTTGCGGTGTGACTGTGCTAAGCCTCGGTTGTCAAAATGCACAGGTTGCAATGCTTGAAGAAGAAATTGCGAAGCGGATGCCAAACTTTGATAAACCCCTTTATATACTGGAGCAACAAAAAGTAGGGTCTGAAACTGAATTGATTTCCCAGGCCTTGAAGAAAACCTTTGCAGGTTTAATGATAGCAAATCAAAACGAAAGAAAGCCTGCTCCAATAAGTAAACTTTGTATTGGTCTTGAGTGTGGAGGTTCGGATGGTTTTTCAGGCATTTCTGCAAATCCGGCAATTGGTTATACGAGCGATCTTTTGGTGGCATGCGGTGGTTCAGTTATTCTTTCAGAGTTTCCGGAGTTGTGCGGTGTAGAGCAGGAGATGAGCGACCGTTGCGTGGACGAGACAAAGGCAAACCGCTTTATTGAGATCATGCGCCGCTATGCGCAAAGGGCTAAAGAATCTGGTTCAGGTTTCGATATGAACCCTTCTCCCGGCAATATAAAAGACGGTTTGATTACCGATGCTATTAAGTCTGCAGGTGCTGCAAAAAAAGGCGGCACTTCACCTGTAACTGACGTGCTGGATTATCCGGAAAAGGTAACTAAGCCGGGATTGAATTTGCTTTGCACTCCCGGAAATGATGTTGAGTCAACTACAGCTGAAGTTGCAGCGGGCGCTAACATCGTGTTGTTTACAACGGGTCTTGGTACTCCTACCGGCAACCCGGTTGCTCCCGTCCTTAAGCTGTCAAGCAATACTAAGTTGTACGAGAAGATGAAAGATATCATTGACATCAATACTGGTACTATCATAGAAGGCGAAGAAACTATAGAACAGGCCGGCGAAAGAATATTGGATTATGTAATTAAAGTCGCGAGCGGCGAAGTAGTTGCAAAATCAGTAAAGAACGGCCAGGAAGATTTTATTCCCTGGAAGCGGGGAGTGAGTTTGTAGAGTTTAAAGTTTTGGTTGCCCGCTTTTTGATTTTTTCCTTTTCATTTTTTCCTTTTGACTTTTGATCTACCCTAAAGAACCAACGTTTGTAATATGAAAAAATTCCTGGACGAAAACTTTCTGCTAAAGAATAGTACTGCCGAGCGGTTGTATCATGAATTTGCTAAAGACATGCCAGTGATAGATTATCACTGTCATCTGCCTCAAAAGCAAATCGCAGAAGATTATCAATTCAAAAGCTTGGCTGAAGCGTGGCTATACGGCGACCATTACAAATGGCGTGCGATGCGCGCAAACGGAGTGGATGAAAGTTATTGCACCGGCAATAAGCCCGACCAGGAAAAGTTTCAAAAGTGGGCAGAGACAGTTCCTTATACTTTACGCAATCCCCTATACCACTGGACCCACCTCGAGCTACAAAGGTACTTTGGCGTGTATAAAATTTTAAACGGAGATACGGCACAAGGGATTTTTGAAGAGTGCTCAGAAAAGCTTCAAAGTCCTGAATTCTCAGTAAGAAGTTTACTGAGAAAGATGAAGGTGAAGATGGTTTGTACAACAGACGACCCTGCTGATAATCTTGAATACCACATTCAGCTTGCAGAAGAAGGATTTGAAATTCCTATCCTTCCTGCATTCAGACCGGACAACGCAATGAATGTTGACAATACAACCACCTTCAATAGTTACGTTGGTCGTTTAGAGGGTGCTGCAAATGTTTCAATTGGCTCTTTAAAAGAATTTCTGGCTGCGATAAAATCTCGTCATGATTTTTTTGCAGCAAATGGTTGCACCGTTTCTGACCATGGTCTTGAAGCCATTGTTGCTGAAGATTACACTGATGCCGAAATTGAAAATATTTTCAATAAAGTTCGTTCTGGTAAAGATTTAAATGAGCTTGAAAAGGCGCAGTTCAAATCGGCAATGCTCATACAGTTTGCGGAATGGGACTGGGAAAAAGGGTGGGTACAGCAATATCATTTGGGTGCGTTACGCAACAACAATACAAGAAGATTACGCGACCTTGGTCCTGACACCGGTTGGGATTCTATAGGAGACTTTCAGCAAGGACGATCGCTATCAAAATTCTTGAGAACGCTCGATGACCAGAACAAGTTAACCAAGACAATTCTCTATAACTTAAATCCTGCTGATAATGATTTGTTTGCTACAATGGCAGGCAATTTTAACGACGGTTCTGTAGCTGGTAAGATCCAGTTTGGTTCGGGCTGGTGGTTTCTTGACCAGAAAGATGGCATGATCAAGCAAATGAATTCACTGTCTAATATGGGCTTGCTTAGCCGGTTTATAGGTATGCTTACTGATAGCCGCAGTTTCCTTTCATTTCCCCGTCACGAATATTTCCGCCGCATCTTGTGTAATTTATTTGGTGAAGAAATCGAAGATGGCGAATTGCCAAACGACATCGAATGGACCGGTAAGGTGATCCAGGATATTTGCTTTAATAACGCCAAAAGTTACTTTAACTGGAATGAGAGGATAAAATAGATAAACACAGGTTTGAGTAATAGTGACGATCTTAAGGGAACAAGATTTGTAATGTTTTGTAAGAAACAATGCTTCTACCAATTGGGGATGATAACAGAGACAGGAAAATAACTCCCGTCATCAATTATCTGCTAATAACCCTAAACATTTTTGCGTTCATTTATTGGCAAAGACTGGGTCAGGATCTGCCCGTTACTTTCGGTTATGCCACCGTTCCCGGGGAAATTTTAACCGGCACTGATATCATTACTGACACTAAGGTTTTGACTGACCCTTATACCGGCCAGGACCTTCAACTGCCTGGTCTTCAACGAACCCCTGTTCCTGTTTTTCTTACACTAATCACTTCGATGTTTATGCATGGTGGTATTGCCCATCTGCTTGGCAACATGTTGTTCCTCTGGATTTTCGGTGATAACATAGAAAACTCTTTAGGACACATAAAGTACCTCGCCTTCTACCTGCTATGTGGTATCCTCGCTAGTTTAAGTCACGTGTTTGCCACTTTAATTTTAGGTCAAAATTTACTCATTCCTTCGCTTGGTGCTTCGGGTGCTATTTCCGCTGTTTTAGGTGGTTACATGCTATTGTTTCCGACAAGGGGTGTGCACGTATGGTTGTTTTTATTTTTTGTGGTAACCATACCTGCTTTTATAGTGGTAGGCTTATGGTTTGTCTTCCAGGTGCTAAATGGATTGGGCACTTTGGGAGGAGAAGAGGCTGGGGGCATTGCCTATGCCGCCCATATTGGTGGTTTCGTTTCCGGACTTTTCCTCGTAAAATCATTTATAAAAAAGGCCCCAAGGCGAAAGGCGTGGTGGAATGCTTAAAGAGTACCACCGATTGAAGTACTTAGAAAGCTTTCTTGATTTCTTCCAAACCAACTCCAAAAAGCTTTTTTGCAATTACATCTAACCCTTGTTCATTTCCTGTAAAATGATACACTGCATGCTTATGAGAAAGGGATTCGTTTGGTTTTAAGAAGGCAGCTGGAGAAACACTTTCAATTTCATAGAAAGGTCCCATTTGAGTTCCATCGGCTAATGGTCCGTCATTGTACGCATTTACAGCATCACCAGAAAATGAAGGCTTGGTAGTATTCCATTCCTGGTTGAGATATTTTGCACCAGGATCAACATCAAACATCGTTATAGTGAGAACCTTACTTTGAGCGTCATAACTTCCTGCCAGCGGTTTGGCTTTACCGGGTGTAATTCCCAGCTTGCCCCTGCTTTTACCATCAGCTTTAAAGTATAAAACTTCATTGGTATGCTTGATCCTATTGCCGGGGATTTCACCAAAGTAATTAGTGGTCGCAACTTTATTGAAAGGTTCAGTGCCGGCGTCTTTAAAAGGAACAACTATCACAGTTGCCGGAGTGGGCTTAAACATATCAAGGATCCACATACAAGGCATGCCCGTACTGTCTGTCCATTCGAAAGGACCTTTGTTTATTAATACATTGGAGGTCTGATAACCTACCACTTTTATTGACGTATCTACTGTCACGCCCAGGTTGGTTTGTATTTGTTGCTTGTCTAAAATTTTGATGATTCTGTCCACCAACAACTGCATTTCAGTGCCTTTGTAATTTGTTAGTTTCATTTCTTTTTGCAAGCTGATAGCATCGCTGGATTGGTTCGTAACCTTCCATGCTTCCGTATCAATCGGCGCAGGAGTTTTCCAGTTATCAAAAACCATTTCTGCTCCCGGTTCGAAATACAACGAAAATTTTCCGCCTTCAGGTCCAAGCCATAAACGATTTTCTCCACCAAATGCGTTCATGTGTGCATCCACCTGTCCCGAAAATGCTTTATAATTAACCCATCCAAAACTGTAACCCTCGTTTCCTTCAGCTGTCGAGGTAAATACTTTTGCCTGGTATTTTGGGGAGACAATTACTTTTGAATTTTCGTCCGCCGCTTGTAAAACAACAACGCTGTCATGCTGCTTCAGAAAATTGAGGTCATAACCGAAAGTGCCTTCCTTGTAGGTATTTTCATTGTTGTCTTCATTCGGCTGTTTTTTCGCAGCATTGTTGCAGGAAGCAATCATCGTTGTAATGAATAAAGTAGAATATATAAGTTTTTTGATCATCCAAACACAAGGTTGCAGATAGGTAAGTAATGGCGGCTTTGTTTAATGAGCAACAGACAACGTAATGTCTTTAACCCGAAGGTTCTTTATAGCAAAATAAAATACTACGATAAAACAAACAGCAGGTACGACATAAGCTGTTTGTATGTTAGTTGCATCTGAGAGCTTACCCATAATCACGGGGAAGACTGCGCCCCCTGCTATCGCCATTATTACCAGTGAAGAACCCTCTTTTGTTTTTGCTCCCAATCCATGAATACTCAAAGAGAAGATAGTTGGGAACATGATGGACATAAAGACTTCAACCCCAACTAAGGCATACACTGAAATTTTACCGCTGGTCATTACTGCAAGCGCAAGCAAACCCATATTAATGATACTGAAAGCTGCGAGCAATTTTGCAGGAGATATATACCTCATTAAAAAAGTGCCTATAAACCTTCCAACCATAAAGCCTAACAATGCTGCTGACAAATACATGGCAGCCTGTTTTTCTGCGATATCCGCAACTCTTTTTGAGAATCGGATAAAGAAGCTGCTTACACAAACCTGCGCACCTACATAAAAGAATTGGGCTAACACACCTAACATCAGATTTTTTTCCTTCAACAACGATTGCTCCACCCTTACGTCTTCACTCTCTATGATATCCGGCAACTTTGTTTTCCAGATGAATATGGCAACTAATAACACGACCGCGCCTATTATAATAAATGGAATTTGTACTGAGTTTGCCTCCGTTTGCAAATAATTACTGAGTTGTTGCTGGCTCATCGCGGCCTCTTCTTGAGGAGTGTAAGTTTGACCGGACAGTATAAAAAGTCCTCCTACCAAGGGAGCCAAAGTTGCCGCGAGCCCGTTGAATGATTGAGCAAAATTGATACGTTGTGTAGCTGTCTTAGGATCACCTAAAACTGTGATGTATGGATTAGCAGCTGTTTCCAGAAAAGCCAGTCCACAGGCGATGATAAATAAAGCGCCGAGGAAAAAAGCATAAGACCGCGCAGCAGCAGCCGGGAAAAAAAGAAACGATCCTGCAGCAAACAATAATAAACCAACGATTATTCCTCCTTTATATCCATGCCTTTTCATAAACAATCCCGCAGGTATAGCCATCAGGAAATAAGCTATATAAGATGCAGAGTCAATCAAGGCTGATTGCAGGTCACTTAGTTGACAGGCCTTCTTTAAATGCGGAATTAAAATTGGGTTTAAGTTAAGCGCGAAGCCCCATAGGAAAAACAAAGAAGTAAGCAGGATAATAGCAAAGCGAAAGTTGTTAGCAGGCATCTTGGTATGTTATGCAAACGTTAGTAAATAGAAGTACAACTGTTAGTACTTACAATATTATTGAAATTACAGAGTTGCAATTAATTGCAGTAAACAAATTTGGTTTAAGACATGAGAATTATTCCTTCTCAAATTTGCGTTTCACATAATCAACAATAGTAGGCTCTCTCAGGTCTTCCATATCACCTAGTTGTATCTCAAGTGCTTTGGTGCTTAGTTGTATTTCAAATAGCGATAACATAAGCGACCACAGAAAGAAGATGAGGCTCAGAGCAAACAAAATATCAGCACCTGTTTTGTTATTTAGGTAAATGAAATACATACAAATAATGCAGCATAGAAAACTAACGATACCAAGCGCCTGCATGTTTTTAATCAGTCTCAACCGGTACCGCAGATTTTTGATTTGCCCGGATAGAACACTCTGTTTGTCACTCTTCAGGTACTCCCCATGCAGAGTGCGAACAAGATTTGCAAGGGCAAGAAACCTGTTTGTATAAGCAAGCATAATAAGGCTGATCGCAGGAAACAATAATGCAGGTGTATTAAATGTGATATCCATAAAAGCAATTTATTTAAATGCAGAAATCCTTCTAAAAATCTTCAAAGCTTGCAGCCCCTTACTTTTTCCGAGTATGAAAATAAAGGCACTTTTTTAACCAAACCTGATAGCTGCAATGAAACGGCCGTTGCGTCGCACTCTTGTACTAAATCACAAACTTCGGCAAGTTTGTTTTATCCCGAAATCAGCTACTACCATTTTCTGTTCACCGTGCCTAAGTTATCAAAGCCTCACCCACTTCCATCAAAATTTACTAGTCCCTTATCTATCATAATTAATATTACTTTAGATGTATCTATATGTCATTTTCATATAGACCGATAATATGAAAAGAAAAACATTCATCAAACTATCTTCTACTTTAATGGCCACCCCTTTTATATCTCCACTTCAAGGCCTTGCCCAAAACAAAAAACTAAAAAATTGGTCAGGCAATTTAGAGTTTAGTACCAATAAAGTTTTTTATCCCAAATCAGTTGAGGCAGTACAAAAGCTGGTGAGAAAATGTGATCGATTTAAAGCGTTGGGAACAAGGCATTGTTTTAACAGGATTGCCGATAGTAAAGACAACCTGATTTCCCTCACAGAACTGAACAAGGTTGTATCGCTAGACTCGAAGGCTAATACAGTAACTGTTGAAGGAGGAATAAAGTATGGAGTACTGGCACCTTACCTCGATCAAAAAGGTTTCGCCCTGCACAATCTTGCATCGCTGCCTCACATTTCTGTTGCTGGATCTATTACAACTGCTACCCATGGCTCAGGGGTCGGCAATGGAAATCTTGCTACTGCAGTTACCGGGCTAGAAATGGTTACACCAGATGGAAGTGTTGTTCATCTGTCAAAGGATAAAGACGGAGAAGATTTTCTTGCGGCAGTTGTAGGTTTGGGTGCTTTAGGCTTGATAACAAAAGTGACTCTGCACGTTGAGCCTACCTACCAGGTGAAGCAAAATGTTTTTTTGCAAATGCCACTTACCCAACTGAAAGACAACTTTGATAAAATTGTTTCAGCCGGTTATAGTGTTAGCCTCTTTACTGATTGGCAAACAGAAAACATAAATGAAGTCTGGATAAAAAGGCGTGATCAAGGATCAGATCAGGACTTGCCGGCCGAGTTTTTTGGAGCAAAAGCAGCCACTAAAAATCTTCATCCGATCGTTGAATTATCTGCTGTTAACTGTACGGAGCAAATGGGCGTTCCGGGAAGGTGGTATGAGCGTTTGCCTCACTTTAAAATGGGCTTTACGCCAAGCAGCGGCGTGGAGCTGCAGTCCGAGTTTTTTATCCCACAACAAAATGCTGTTAATGCGCTCATGGCTATACAACGTTTAGGAAAACAAACAGGCCCTCACCTTTTTATTTCAGAAATCAGAACCATTGCTGCAGATAACTTATGGATGAGTCCTTGCCGAAACCAGGCCTCTGTGGCAATTCACTTTACATGGAAACAGGAGTGGGATGCGGTGAAAAAGCTTCTTCCAATAATTGAACAGGAACTTTCTCCATACAACGCAAGGCCGCATTGGGGCAAGCTCTTTACCATGTCTCCTAAAGTGCTTGCTTCGCGTTACGAGAAGCTTGAAGACTTTAAAAAGATAGCTATGAAATACGATCCAAAAGGCAAAATGAGGAATGAGTTTTTAAACACTAACATTTTCGGAAGCTGATAATTTATGTCTCTAATCGTGTTTTTCTTGACTATTAATTTGGTTGTTGAATCTGCACGAAAAATGTTCTTAACTTTTTAAATAGACAATCGGCATGAATAATAGTCCGCTTCTTAAATAAAAAAGATATCTTTAAATCATTAATTAAAATTATCATGAAAGAATCAGGAACAGTTAAATTTTTTAACACACTAAAGGGTTTTGGATTTATTACAAGTAACAGTGGAAAAGATTACTTTATCCATGTATCAGGACTTAATGGCTTGTCATTAAATGACGGCGCTAAAGTTGAATTTGAAACAAGACAAGGACAGAAAGGTTTAGAAGCTTTCAATGTCTCTTTACTTGGTTAATTATATATTAGTGCTATATGCAAAGATGCCACCTAACGGGTGGCATTTTTGTTTCTAGCAATTGCTGCATTAGAAAGTCCTTTTAATTGCTCAATCGTTTCGCAGACTAAAATTAGAAAGGTCATTTATTAAGATTTATGTTACAATTTTTTACCTTACTTATCTAATTCCAAACTTAATGTCAGCCGATTTTAATAATTGCGTGGTAGTTGTTACGGGTGCTGCCTCTGGCATCGGAAGGCAACTTGCTTTACAAGCTGCAGATCGGGGAGCTTTCGTTATCGCCGCCGATATTAATGCCGTGCCCCTTGAAGAAACAAAGCAATTGGGTGCACGAAAAGGATTGCAAATGGAAGTGCATGTCTTAGATGTGGCAGACAAAAAAGCGGTCTATGAATTTGCCGAATTGATAATACCTCAATTAAAAGGTCGAAAGCTTATTCTTATAAATAACGCAGGAGTTGGATTATTTAGTGGCAACTTCCATCATACGAACCAGGATGATTTTGAGTGGTTGATGAATATAAATCTTTGGGGAGTTATAAGAATGACGAAAGCTTTCTATCCCTATTTTATGGAACGAAATGAAGGTCACATTGTAAATCTGTCGAGTGTATTTGGCTTAGGAGGTTTCGCCAATCAAACAGCTTATTGTACAGCCAAATTTGGCGTGAGAGGTTTTACGGAAGCACTTCGTATGGAGCTGATGGGAACAAATATTTATACAACAACAGTTCATCCGGGTGGAATAAAAACAAACATAATGCGTGCGGCTAAACCCAAAGGAACGTTTCTTACTGAGGAAATGCATGCAAAAGCAACAGCGGATTTCGATAAGATAGCTATGACAACACCCGAGAGGGCAGCTCACCTGATACTGGAAGCAGTAAGGCGAAAAAAACTACGGCTTGTTATAGGTAAAGATGGAAGAGTAATAGATATGATGACACGGCTGTTTCCAGTTGCCTATACAAGGATTTTCAAAAAAAGGATGGACAAAGCGTTTAAAGTAAGTGTATAATTACCAAGGCTATAGCCATTAACGCAAGCATCTTGTAAATTAACATGACCAAAAATGGAAACAGACGTTGCAAGTTGGTTTACAGATGAACGAAATGCGACGCAACGATGATGACGGGGGAACTAATGCTTGTATAATAAATCTTTTCGTTCAGCGCAGGGTCCTTACTACAGATAAAAACACAGAGAATTTCAAGATCATCAAATATCAATTATAGATCATGAAGCCAGAATACCAGGTTGGAATTGTAGGAGCAGGATTTGCGGGCCTGGTGGCAGCTTTAGGTCTAAAGAAAGCGGGCAAAGAGTCTTTTGTGATTTTTGAAAGAGCTTCGGAAATTGGTGGCACCTGGCGGGATAATATTTATCCCGGCTGTGCTTGTGATATAGCTGTCCATCTGTACTCTTTTGCTAAGGTCCCTAATGCCAAATGGAGTAACCTATATGCCGGTCAACCCGAGATTTTAGACTACCTCAAAAACGTGTCAGTTTCTTGTGAGTTGCAAAGTCACATTCGACTAAACGCAGACATTGTAGAGGCAAGATTTTTTGAAGAAGAAAGTTGCTGGGTAGTTGTTGACAGGATGGGACGAGAGACTACAGTATCGGTATTACTGCTTGGTTTAGGTCCTTTGAATAGACCTTTTATACCCACTTTTAAAGACTTAGATAAATTTAAAGGCGCCCATTTTCATACCAGCCAGTGGGATAAAAACTTCGCGCCGACAGGCAAAAGAGTGGCTGTAATAGGTACCGGGGCAAGTGCGATACAAGTGGTGCCTCATCTTGCGCCGTCGGTAAAACAACTAACCGTTATGCAACGTACTCCTCCGTGGATTATGGATCGTTTTGATAAAAAAATAAGTGAAACAACTAAGAAAGTATATCAACAGTTTCCAGCGGCGCAAAGGTTTAAAAGAGAATTTTTTTATTGGATAAACGAGTTTTTTGGGTTGGGATTTATAGGCAATAAAACGTTAAACAGGGTAATGGCATGGACGGCCATTCGAAAATTACGTAAGGAAGTTAAAGACGCTGCAACACGCAAAAAACTGACCCCGCGCTATACAATAGGCTGCAAAAGAATTTTAAAGTCAGATGATTATTACCCCACTTTTAACCGCGACAATGTAAGTCTTGTAGCTGAGGGGATTGATCGGTTTACAGAACGCGGTATACTTACTATGGATGGTACCGAGCATCTGCTTGACGCCGTAATATTTGCAACTGGCTTTGTAGCCGCAGACTTAAATCTTTATATAAAAGTGCGGGGATTGCAGGGCCGTGATCTAGTTAGTGAATGGAAAATGACGGGGGCGCAAGCCTATCTCGGGACAACGATATCTGGCTATCCGCATCTTGGTATTTTACTGGGACCTAATACCGGGCTTGGCCACAATTCTATTTTACATATGATAGAGTCGCAGGTGAACTATATTCTGCAGTATATCGATTACATCGCAAAGTCAGGACCGCATGAGTATGTCGATTTAAAGCCATCGGTGCAGGAGGCGTACAATGAAAGAATACAGGCACAGCTGAAAAATACTGTCTGGGCCTCGGGGTGCAGAAGTTGGTATATGAACTCGAATGGAAAAAACACAACCCTTTACCCGGGTCTGACAGTGACTTTCAGAAAAGAAACTAAAAAGTTCGATCCACTTTGTTACCAAAAAGTGAGGCAACCTGCATTGGTTAGTTAGCCTTCTTTCTTTATCAATTCCCTACTATTGACATTATTTAAACCAATTTTTAAAAATGAAAAAATTAATGGTAGTTGTCGTACTGCTCGTTCAAATGCAATCGTATGGGCAAACAACGACCGAAACCTATCCCGAAGACTCTGCTTCAGTTGAACATTCAGGAGTACCAAAAGGCGAAGTGAGAAAGTTTAGTTTCAACAACTCTAGAATTTTTCCCGGTACTTCAAGAGATTATTGGATTTATATTCCTGCACAATACCGACCCGATAAACCTGCCTGTGTGTACATAAACCAGGATGGTATACAATGGAAGGCTCCGACAGTTTTTGATAATTTAATTAATGCTAAAGAAATGCCCGTAACCATAGGCATTTTTATAAATCCGGGTATCGTAAAAGCATTAGACACGGCTCACGCTTTAAACAGGTACAATCGCAGTTTCGAATATGACGGACTTGGAGATGCGTATGCAAGGTTTATTTTAGAAGAAATGCTTCCGGAAGTTGAAAAGCAGAAAGCAAGCGATGGACGTGAAATAAAATTGTCTAAGAGCGGAAATGATAGAGCCATTGGTGGATCAAGCAGCGGGGCAGTTTGTGCATTTACTGCTGCATGGGAAAGGCCTTCTGAGTTTTCAAGAGTATTTAGCGCCATTGGCACTTATGTTGGATTAAGAGGGGCTGATAGATATCCTACACTTGTTCGTAAATATGAACCAAAGCCACTTCGAATTTTTCTCCAGGATGGTACGAACGATTTAAACATTTATGCAGGTGATTGGTGGAAAGCCAACGAAACCATGGAAAGAGCCTTAACTTTTTCAGGTTACGAATCGAAGCATATTTGGGGAGAAGGTCAACATAGCGGAAGGCACGGCACCGCCATTTTTCCAGAGGTAATGAGGTTTTTATGGAAAGATTGGCCAAAGCCAATGACCACAGGTAGCTCAAAAAATCAGTTCATAAACGACATCTTGATACCGGGCAGCAAATGGGAACTTGTAGGACAGGGATATGGTTTTACAGAAGGTACGGCGGCGGATGCAGCAGGCAATGTTTTCTTCCATGATATTCTCAAATCAAAAACCTATAAAGTTGATGCTAAGGGAGCGTTGATAACTCTGCCATTGCATTCTAAAAAATCGAGCGGTACGTCTTTCGGTTCTAACGGAAAACGCTACGTAGTGGCTGGGGAAACAAAACAAATTCTTAGCTACGATGCTAGCGGGAAAGAGGCAGTTGTAGCAAGTGATATTTTGGGAAATGACCTCGTAGTTGCTGAAAACGGAAACATCTATGTAACGTCGCCAGATGGAAGTAAAAAGCCAGGTAAGCTTTACCTGATTAAGGATGGTAAAAAGATAGAGATAGATGCGGGGTTAAAGTATCCAAACGGAGTTACTTTGTCGCCGGACCAAACGCAACTGTACATAACCGAATCTTCTACACATTGGGTGTGGGTGTACCAGGTGCAGCCCGATGGATCTCTTGCTAATAAACAACGTTACGGTTGGTTGCACGAAACGGACATCGAGGGCAATGCCTGGGGCGATGGATTAAAATGTGATCGAGACGGAAGGGTATATGTAGCAACTCGTTTAGGCATCCAAATCCTCGATCAAACAGGAAGGGTAAATGCTATCATACCGATACCCTCAGGTCAGGCTTCCAATGTTTGCTTTGGAGGTACTGACTTTGATACTTTGTATGTTTCTGCAGGAGATAAAGTTTTTCGCCGAAAAGTAAAAGTGCACGGAGCCAACACTTTTGATAAACCAATAAAGCCGACGGCTCCGCGATTATAGGTTTTACTGAAGTTCTAAATTTTTATTATATAGACAGAACGAACTCTCGCTGGTGGTGCGGGTGGCGGAGCAATTGTTTCATTGTGTGTAACGTCATCTTCTTCAGCCTCGGCAACAGGAAGTTTTTCCTTTTTTTGCTCTCTTTTTAGTTCGATCAAACCTTGTGAACTAATTACTCTCACTCTTGGCTTTGTCGAAAATTGGAAAGAAAAAGTATGTTCTTTTTCAGTAGGAGGTGTATAAACCACAGCAGGAACTCTGAAGTTATAATCTGTATTAGTAATCGAAGCCGTTGTGTAGAAGGTGGTTTGATTAAGCGAAGTCATTTCTTTCTCTATCTGCTTCTCTAGCAACTCCAGTTCATTTAGCTTAAAAACATTCATATCTGGAAGAAGAGTGCTTACTTTTTCTTTCTGAATTTTTTTAATTCCCAGCCGAACAAGACTTTTTAGTTTACTCAGTTCAACCTTTTTGTTAGTAGATTTTACTTGCTCAAGCGCGCTTGCAACTTGCATTCTAACCTTTTCCAGGTTTAAAATATCCTTTTCTTTAATTGTCTCTTTTTGAACTTTTCTAAGCTGGTTTTTTGCAACTTCCATTTGTTTGAAAGCTTCTTCTGAAAACCATTTTTCTGTTTTCTCCTGTGTTTTAAAATAGTCCTGGTTTTTTGACCAATTTTCCAGTGCCACATTTAGAGAGGCAGCAAATGATGGAGAGCTAACTTCTATCATTGGATTGACTACAGAAGCAGCTTCTACCAACTTATTATCTTCGTTTGGCAACATGGAAGCTTCTTCTGCAGCAGTAGCTTGTTGAGAAACAGGTTCAGCGAAACGACTAATAGCAGTTCTGGATTTAACTGGTTTTATTTCAACCAGTTTTTTTGTTATCTCAACTGTGTCTTCAGAAACTGTGTCTTCAGAGGCATTCGCTAAAAAGAATACAGGATTAAAGAGAGGGTTTTTAACTTTTGCAGCTATAGGCTGAAAAACAACATTAGCTTGAGTTGACCTATTAGATGTAAGAGCAGTTTTTTTTGAGGGTGATAATAATGAAAGGAAACTAAAAACAGTGGTCAGCACTAACAAAGCCAGTAACTGATGTTTGTGATTAAAAAAAGTCTTTTCGTTTTTTTCTATAATTCTTTTTATCCTGCTAATAAGCAGCTTTTTATTATCGGTTGCGTTAACCGATAGCAGTTGTTTGCCCGGTTGGTTCGATGCTATTTGTAATAATGCGCGCGCATAAGAAGTAGCGCTGTAGTCATATCTTAAAACCCAATCATCGCAGCAATTTTCTCTTTCCTTTTTAACCTGCTGATGTATTAGTTGCATAAACGGATTAAAGAAAAGACATGCTTCAACTACTGCCAGGATCAAATTGAATAAGTAATCATATCGCCTGATATGTGCAAGTTCGTGCAAGATTACAGCCTCCATTTGCTGTGGATTCAGGTAGTTAATGGTGGCAAGCGGGATTAAAATTACCGGCTTAAAAAAGCCAACAGTCAGAGGCGTTTGTACCAGTTCGGATAAAAAGATATGTACAGGTCTCGTAATGCCTAAGCTTAATGATAGTTTTTGAACAAAAAGTTTCCAATCTTCATCTATTTCTGCAAGCCCTGCAAATCGTACCTGTTGAGTAAACCTATAAGCGAAAACCCATTTTGCTGCAAGAATAAAAAGTAGCGCGAGGTAAGCAATCGACAAGTAGGGAAAGAACTGCTCGAACCTTAAAACTATAATGAAAAATTGTTGGCTGAAAGAAGCCCCGGTACGAGTTAAAAGTCCGGGAATATAAGATTGTGAATTTACACCGCTTTGTTCCGGTAGCAACAAACACTGGTTGTAATAGAAAACCATAGTTCCGATAAACCAGGTAAAACCTATGATCTCGAAAACAAGTCCGGTAGTATATTTCTGATGCGAGGTTAATTTAAAAATTGTGTTAATTAGAAAGTATAAAAGCCATAAAAGTGCAAACTGCCATAAACTATTGATAATGGTATAGCCCAATGCCTGGAGGAAGGGGGAATGGAGCAGAGGATGCATATTATTGTTTTTTCAAATTATCAAGAAGTTGTTGTATTTCATGTAATTCTTCCTTGCTTGGCGATTGACTTCCAAGTGCCTGCATAACCAACTGCGTTGATGATCCTCCAAAAAGGCTTGAGATCATTTTCCCCACAAACTGACTTTGTGTTTTTTCCTTACTTACGTTTGCCTGGTAAATGTGAGTCTTAGCAGAGTCGTCCCTGGTAACTAAACCTTTCTCAAACATAATCTGCATCAACTTTAAAGTTGTCGTGTATCCTGCTTCTTTCGTTTTAAGGATTGTTTCGTGTACGTCTCTAACAGTTGCTTTTTCTTTCTCCCACAATACCTGCAATATTTCTAGTTCACCCTCTGTTGGTTTTATCTGTTTTGCCATATACGAGTTATTTCGTATCAATAGTAAAACTTTTTTATTAACCCTTCCAAGCCGTCTGATTTTTTAAGAATGTTTTAACAAAATAAGTTTTTTGGGCTTTTAATGATAGCTGTTAACCGTGGACCGAGAACTGGCGAAAACAAGGTTATTGATACCGGCTACATATCTCAAGTAGATGATCATCATTCTACATTATATTTTATAAAAATGTAGAGGGATTTGAACTAAACAAAAATGGGTTACCAAAAAGCAACCCATTTTATTTTAAAGATTTATTGACTTTGACACTACTAGTTTACATGGTTAACACCTTAGTAGTACTGTTAAGGTTTTTTGTGTTGATATTACTTCTGACATGAAGTCTTATAATAACATAACCAACGACACAAGTAAAAAGCAGAATAAGCAGAGTCAATATTACCCACTTAAAGATCTTGATTTTTCTTTTTTCCTTTCTTTGTCTTTTGGCTGTTAAATGCTGTAGTTTTTGATTTAACTGGTTTACATGTTTTTGCAGGTGTTTTTTGTTTTTGACCTGTAACAGGCCCTGCAACGCATCAACCTCAAAAGGGCTATTGTTGATCCTATTTTCAATGGAATGCTTTTCTTCCTGAGACAGATCGTCATCAAGATACTTTAGAAGATCTTCTTCGCTCAACTGCTCGTTGTTATCTGACAATATATTTCTCCAATCAGCCATTTACTTTCTTCAATTTTTTCTCAACAATCAATTTCAAATTCCGCTTTCCGTTTTGTATGTAACTTTTAACCTGCAATAAATTAAAACCCGTGAAATCTGTAATCTGTTGATACGTTTGTTTTTGTAAATAAAACAAAGTTACACATAGCTTCTGCTCCGCATTCAATTCATTCAAACCTTCTTCAATCAATGAGAGTGTGTGATCTTTTTCAAGCAATTCTGTTTTACTAAACATAT
Source organism: Segetibacter aerophilus (assembly GCF_007991655.1). Classification (GTDB taxonomy): domain Bacteria; phylum Bacteroidota; class Bacteroidia; order Chitinophagales; family Chitinophagaceae; genus Segetibacter; species Segetibacter aerophilus. The sequence continues at coordinate 97,134 of NZ_BJYT01000009.1, read as the reverse complement.
CTTCTGCTGATGCAATCTTGTCTGAGATTTCAACAGGTATACGTCCGTGTTTTTCTCTTATTTTCATCAGGCACAGATTCTTGGCCACCATATACAACCAGCTTTTAAAATAATCTACCCGGTATTTTTGCACTTCGGTTATTACCTTAAGAAATATTTGCTGCACTGCATCTTTTGCCTCTTCTTCATCTTTCAAATACTTTATGCACACTCCATATAAAAGCAACGTGTAACGTTGAAGCAAAATGCCAAGCCATTGGTTGTTTCCATCGCTGTAAAACTTAGATAACAGTTCTTTATCTTCGATATGTGCAAATGCATCTTTAGCCACGCTTCAATGTAGATATTTTTTTATTAGAGATGCTGATAAAAACTTTTTCCATAACAATATTAACTGTACTATAAATTTTCTTATGACCTTATTAGTTTGCATTGTTCCGGTTTGTCCTATGCGTGCTGAATCAGCGCATCGAAGCGAGCAGGTAAGCCAATTGCTGTTTGGAGAAATTTGCGAAGTTGTTGAAAGTGCCAGGGATTTCGTAAAAGTAAAAGGTGTCTATGACAGTTATGAAGGATGGTGCCAGGAAAGCCAATTGGAACAATTTGAAGATGACCAAAGTTTTATAAAAACAGGGAGGTTAGCGGGAGATTGGGTAAATAAAATTATCGTTGATGATAAGTTGATGCGCATTCCTTTTGGAAGCTCCTTACATAATAATGGGTTTGTAGGAAGACGTCGCGTGGAATATTCAGGAAAAGTTTTTAACGTAGAAAAGAACAAGTCGAGTATGGAGCTTCTTGAAGAAATCGCATTTCTCTTTCTAAATTCTCCATACCTCTGGGGAGGTAGATCTGTTTTTGGAATTGATTGCAGTGGCTTCACACAAACTGTTTTTAAATTTCTCAACATTCCATTATTACGAGATGCATCTCAACAAGTAACGCAAGGTGATGAAGTAGGGTTTTTGCAGGAGGTTAAAGCAGGAGACCTAGCTTTTTTTGACAATGAAGCGGGGAGGATAACACACGTAGGAATTCTGCTTGATACAAAAACTATCATTCATGCATCAGGAAAGGTAAGGATAGATACAATTGACAACCTGGGAATAGTTAACGGAGATACAGGTAAACGAACGCATAAGCTGAGGCTAATAAAAAGGATTATAAGTGAATAAATCAGGTGCTATACCGAAGATTATCCTTTTAATCTTTTTCTCACATATTTTGAAAAACGAAAAAGTTCTTGTGCCTCCAACAAAAAATTAGAAGCACAAGAACTATGTACGATTATTTAAAATTCCTTTTATAATTATCCATTGCTTCCTGGATTATTTTCAAAGCCATGCTCTTATCCTGGAACTCTTCAACTTTTACACTTTTGTTTTCGAGCGTTTTATACTCTTCAAAGAAGTGACGTAGTTCACCAAAGAAGTGTTTAGGAAGTTCTTCGATGTTGTTAATATAATTGATAGACGGATCATTTGCGGCTACGGCAATAATTTTATCATCGCCGTCGCCTTGATCTATCATTTGCATTACCCCTATCACTTTAGCAGTAACAAGACACATCGGCTGAATACTAATACTTGACAAAACAAGAATGTCAAGAGGATCTTTATCGTCGCCATAAGTCTGAGGAATAAAGCCATAGTTGGATGGATAATAGAAAGAGGAATAGATGACCCTGTCTAATCTTAGAAGGCCACTTGGCTTATCGATCTCATACTTCGCTCTCGATCCCTGCGGAATTTCGATTACAGCATTCACTAATCTTGGTGCCTGCTCTCCGCACTCTACTCCGTGCCATGGATGTAAAACGTTTGTAAATTTCTCCATATTCTTATTTGATAAATTAATTTAAAAGTGTTGGGTGCTCGTGAAAAGATATTTCTAAAAGATGCAATATTACAACTTAGCCGTATTAATCATTATTTCGTTTTTGTTCTAAAAATCATCAAACCTTCACGCGAGAAAGATGAATTACGCAGGTTAAAAGTTGCCGGAAAAAGTGTATTTAAAATCAACTTTCCATTCTCCGTTCGCTTTAACCACTTTTATTTTCTGTGGCCTTTTCCGGTAAGAATTGGTAAAGCTTACAATTGTAACACTATCTGGAACCACATCAGTCACTTCGTAAATAGTAATAGAAGCATTACTATAGCCTGTTTTATCCTGCTCACTGCTTTTTTTGAATTCCTTGCTCCACTTCGCCAACCAAAACTGGTTGTCTTCATCCTGCAGCATGTATTTATTTGCTGCATTAAATTTCCCTTTTAATGTTTGCTGAATAAACTCGCGGCCAGCATCTATAGCGCTTTCGGGTTTGTGATACTCTTCATCAGGATTTTTACAAGAAAATAGTAACAAGAAAGCGAAGGCTAAAAAAGAATATTTCATTTAATTTTTTGTAGGCGTTAAAGGTAACAATAAAAAAAAGTCATTTTTTATATGGGCTATGCTAAAGCAAAAGAGGCAACCGGTAAGGCTGCCTCTTTTACATTTATTAACAACTTTAAATTAATTACCGGTTGTTCGGTTGAAAACCTGGTACCTGCTCTTTTTCCTTTTCACGGTCGTAGGCTTTGATAATCGCTTTAACCAATCTGTGACGTACCACGTCTTCTTCATCGAGTTCTATGTGAGCAATCCCGTCAATATTTTTCAAAATCCGAGATGCTTTTTCAAGCCCACTTCTTTGGTTCTTAGGTAAGTCAACTTGCGTTGGATCACCTGTAATGATAGCCTTCGCATTTGCTCCAATCCTCGTAAGAAACATCTTAAGTTGCAAGTCGTTGGTGTTCTGCGCTTCGTCCAAGATGATAAAGGCATTGTCCAAAGTGCGTCCACGCATATAAGCAAGAGGAGCAATCTCAATTGTTCGCGTACTCATGTAATACCCTAATTTATCAGCAGGTATCATGTCATCTAAAGCATCATACAATGGACGTAAGTAAGGATCGATTTTTTCTTTTAGATCTCCCGGCAAGAAACCAAGATTTTCGCCTGCTTCGACAGCCGGTCTTGTAAGAATAATTTTTTTAACAACCTTATTTTTAAGCGCCCTTACTGCCATTGCCACTGCAGTATAAGTTTTACCCGTACCTGCGGGCCCGATTGCAAAAAGAATATCGTTTCGATCACCTGCCTGCACCATTTTCTTTTGGTTAGCAGTTCTCGCTCTTACTGTTTTACCGTTCGGTCCGAAAACCAGGATATCATTTGGATTTCTTTCAACGAAATTGTCAATCACTTCTGCATCGTCTCCACCGAGAATTTGCTCAAAGTAGTTTTCGCTTAAGTGTCCGTTTCTTTCCAGGTATTGAAGTATTAAATCAATTTTTTCTTTTGCCGTTTCAATTTGCTCGGGCGCCCCACTTAGTTTTATCTGGGTGCCCCGACTTAGTATTTTTAGCAGCGGAAATTTCTTTTTAAGGAGATCCAGCTTCCCATTGTTTACACCAAAAAATTCAATGGGATTTACTGTTTCAAGATTAATAATAGTGTCTGTCAAATTTTTTATTTTTTATGTTTTTACCAATGGCACTGATGTCTGTAACAAACCTTCAGCACTTGTTTTCCCTCTAACCAAATATAATTCTTCGATAATCAAATTTCATACTACGTTATACACAACCTGTGAATTAGATGTGAAAGTCATTGCAGGCTGATACAGGCCCGTACTAGTTCACTTTTTTCAACTAAAAATTCTTTTTTCTTCTGCAATTACGCCTTCTATTGTCATGACGAATTAGCAATTTTAAGACAGGTTATTCTACTGCTTACTCTTCAGCTAGTCGACAAAAACAATCAAAAGGTTGACTAAATTTCAAAAGATTTAAAGAAGGATTTAACGCTTTCATGAAAAGCTCCTGTTTGCCATAGTTTGGAATATATTTGAAGCAATTTCTACCAGGAACAAAATCTGGAGTGAGGATACATTTTGTTCGGAAATAATCATAAAATAAAGCCTTTGAAACGAGTACTATTCATTGACCGCGACGGAACCCTTATCAACGAAGCACCACCAACGTACCAGATTGATAGTTTCAGTAAACTTGCCTTTTATCCGCACATGTTTGAGTATATGGGCAGAATTGCGAAAGAACTTGATTATGAACTGGTAATGGTCAGTAACCAGGATGGATTAGGAACAGATGCTTATCCTGAAAACACTTTTTGGCCGGTTCATAATTTCATAATGAAGAGCCTCGAAAACGAAGGAATTCATTTCTCCGCGCAACATTTCGATCGAACTTTTCCTGCTGAAAATGCACCAACCCGTAAACCTGGTATTGGTATGTTTACAGATTATCTTGGCAATGACAATTATGACATTCCAAATTCTTACGTAATCGGTGACAGGATTACTGATATACAGCTTGCCAAAAATTTAGGCTGTAAGGGAATATGGATAAATAATGATGCAAACCTTGGGGGAGCGGAAATTAAAGATGCCCGGGCTGAACTTGAAAAAGTAATCGCTTTAGAAACTACTTCATGGAAAGACATTTATGAATTTCTAAAGCTGGGTTTACGACAAGTGCATCACGAGCGCAATACCAATGAAACAACGATTAGTATTGACTTAAATCTTGATGGCAGCGGTAAAGCTGAAATTTCCACAGGCCTCGGTTTCTTTGATCATATGCTTGACCAAATCGCACGCCATGGAAAGATGGATTTAAAAGTCATAACAAAGGGGGATTTAGAAATAGATGAGCACCACACAATTGAAGATACTGGTATTGCCTTGGGTGAAGCCTTTGCAAAAGCCTTAGCCGATAAACGAGGAATGGAACGCTATGGGTTTGCATTGCCCATGGACGAAGCCGAAGCAAAAGTTCTTATAGATTTCGGCGGCAGAAACTGGATTGTTTGGGATGCAGAATTTAAACGGGAGAAGATAGGAGAGATGCCGACAGAAATGTTTTTCCATTTCTTTAAATCGTTCAGCGATGCAGCAAAATGTAACCTAAATATTGAATCCAAAGGAGATAACGAACACCACAAGATTGAAGCTATTTTTAAGGCTTTTGCAAAAGCGATAAAAATGGCTGTAAAGCGAGATCCTCTTAGCAACTATTTGCCATCGACAAAAGGGGTGTTGTAATTATGAAACACTGATAACACGGTTCGAAAGGATCGAGGAAAACTTATCGTTTCGAATTGATTGCAACGCGTCATCTGTTTTCTCTCAGTCGCGTTTATAAACCTTACCATCCTTCATTACAAAGACAACTTTTTTTATAGCCTTTATATCCTCGACTGGGTTTCCTTGTACTGCAATCATATCCGCAAATAGACCTGGTTTAATTCTTCCAAACTTTGTTCCGTATCCAAAGACGTCAGCATTTACTGACGTAGCTGATCGTAGTACTTCTAACGGTTTCATCCCATACTCTACCATCATTTCCATTTCGCGTGCATTATCTCCGTGAGCAAAAACACCTACGTCTCCACCCATGCAAATTGTTACACCAGCCTGTAATGCCAGCTGAAACGATTTCTTTTTGTTTACTAGGGATGCAGGTTCCGGATCGACTCCTTTCTTCCATCCACGATATTGCAAAATAGCGTCACCTGCAGCAAGTGTAGGACATAGTGCTACTTTTCTTTCTTTCATTAGCCTGAAGATCTCTGCAGTTCCATCGTCCCCATGTTCGATTGTTGAAACACCAGCCAAAATGCTTCGACGCATTCCTTCGGGTGTGGAGGAATGTACTACCACTTGCCTTCCTCCATTTTTTGCTGTTGCTACGGCCATCGTGAGTGCTTCTTCACTAAACGTAGGCATAGCTTCGCCGTTTTGTCCCCATCGGTAGTCTGCATATATTTTAATCACATCAGCACCTTTGCCTATTTGTGTTCTTACTTCATTGGCTATGTCCTCTATACCTACAACTTCTGCTGCGCCTTGTGGCAATTCGACGTCCGGTGACTCTGATCTTGGTCCATATGTACCTTTGGCAACAATTGCCTTCGTAGCTATGATCATCCTTGGACCTTGGATCACACCTTTTTCAATGGCTTTTTTCAATCCGGCATCATCATACATTGCTCCTTCAGTTCCAAGATCTCTGACTGTTGTGAAACCCGCAGACAGCGTTGCCTTTGCATGATTTACTGCCCTGGCTGTTCTTTCGGCCCGGCTTTCTTTCAGCACCTGGTCGTTCCAAGAGGTTTCGTTATAAGGATGAAGAAATAAATGAGAATGACCTTCTATCAAACCAGGCATCAACGTAGTGCCGGGAAGGTTAATCGTTTCTGTATTACCTGGGATATTTTGGATAAGTCCCACCTGTTCGATCTTATTGTTCTTCACCAGAACCGTCCAGTTGCTATGCATGTTTTCACCATCGAAAACACGATCAGCTTTTAGTAAAATGTACTTGTCATTTTGACTAAAACTCGAACCGGTAATTAAAAGGAAAATCCAAAATAGAAATCGCATGTTGTATTACTTAAGAATAATACAACAAAGTAAAAGCAAAAAGGGACGCTGTCTTTTTTAAAAAGACGGTGTTAGATCTAAGGATTGAATGATAGTTAAGGGAATCTTTGGGAGGAATAATTGGTTTTAAGTAAAGAACCGGGCTGAATTGAGACAAACTGTACAAGAGAGTGACACAACAATGTTCTATAAATTTACGGGGCTGGAAAAACAGGAATAATAGAATGAATGTTTTTCATTGGTTATTTTACTCTGACAAAAGTTTCTGTTTTACCGATAAGAGAAATTCCAATGTAGCCACGAACAGCAAGAGTCTTCTGATCTTTAAGTTTCATTTTACTTTTGTATTCCTTGCCATCATCGGGATTATAAATTTTTCCATCGGTCCATTCACCATCTTCATATTTAAAATCACGCAGCATGATTAACCCTAACAAACGCTTTGTTCTAGCGTTTTCATCGGGATTATTTTTGTCGATCTTAGGCTTTCCGGTTTCATCATTCGGCTGCTTCAACCAGATAATTTTACCATAGTATTTGCCGTCTTGTTTGTACAATTGAATATGACCTTTATTAGTGCCATTTGCCCACTCGCCTAAAATCGCATCTGCATTATTGTAATTGAAGCTGGTCAACACCAAAAAGGGCAGGAGAACCAGTGGGAGAAATTTCTTCATACTCAAATCTCTATAAAAAAGGTTATAAAAGCTATTAGCCCCTGATGCTTTAACAAACGTATAATTGCAAATAATAGTGTTCTTTTTATCACTTATAAAACATCCTGGAACTCTTTGTGCATATCAAGTACTTTTTTCGCAAACACACAAAGCGGAACTATTTTTAAGTTTGCTTCCCGCGCATATTCTACCCCACGCTCCACCAATTGGAAGCCTACATTCTTACCTCTTAAAGACTCATTTACTTCTGTATGTTGAATAATTATTCTGTCTTTTTCTTTTCTATAATCCATCTCGGCAAGCCTTTGCCCGTCTTCTTCAATATAAAAAGCTCCTTCGTTTGCATTTTCTTTGTGCAGTATGGTCATTGGTTGTTTGTTTATTTTTTCAATTGATTTTACTAATGGCAAAAACCTTGCAAAAAAAATTTGTTCAGTAGAAAATAGTCCTACATCTTTGCTAGGCAAATGAAAACATTGACTTTAAATAACAATTGGTGGCATAGCATCTCCTTCCCGGGGTAGCTGTGTTATTTTTGTTTATCTAAATATAACATATTACAAGCCCCGGCAAAAGCCGGGGTTTTTTTTATGTTTTGAACGAGGGTTGGGGCATGAATGGATTACGGGATATGATGATCATTACAGGTAGTTGAAAAGTCACTATTGAAGTTAAATTTTCAAATTAAAAAGCTTGGCTCCTCTTAGAAGAGAGGGACCAAGGTGAGGTCAAATTATGAAACCTATTGTTTTCGAGACTGTTTGTAAAAAGATGCTTGCGGATGTATACACTCCGGTAGGTATTTATCTCAGGTTGAGAGACCGTTTTCCTGGTAGCATTCTCCTGGAGAGTAGCGACTTCCACGTAGCCGAAAACAGTTTTTCATTTATCTGTGTAAAGCCAATTGCGGGCATTGAAGTAAGTACGGCAGATACATTTGAATTTAAGTATCCAAATGAGCCGGTCATACGAAAAAGGTTAGCTGGTAAAGCTGCAGTCGTGTTAGAGCTTGACACTTTTTTGAAGCGTTTTCAGCCTTCTAACAAAAGTGAAATTCCTGTTTCACAAGGCCTGTTCGGATACACTACGTTCGATGCTGTTCAGTTTTTTGAAGATGTTAAGTTGAAAGATGGTAAAGATGAACCGAATGCCATTCCTCTAATGCGGTATCGCTTGTACCAGTACGTTATAGCTATCAATCATTTTAAAGACGAATTGTACATCTGCGAAAACCAGGTGAAAGGGTCTGAAAGTGATTTGGATTTGATCATTTCTCTTATCAAAAGCAAAGATGTTCCTGTTTTTCCCTTTAAAGCTACAGGAGAAGAGACGTCAAATCTTACCAATGAAGAATATATCAACATTGTAGAAAAAGGCAAACAAAGCTGTCACCGTGGAGATGTTTTCCAGATAGTATTGAGCAGGAGATTTGAACAAACTTTTACGGGGGATGAGTTCAATGTATATCGTGCACTGCGGACTGTTAATCCCAGTCCATACCTCTTTTACTTCGACTATAATGACTACCGTCTAATGGGATCTTCACCGGAAAGTCAGGTGATCATAAAAAATAACAAGGCAATCGTACATCCCATCGCCGGCACTTTCAAGCGTACGGGCAACGACGAACAGGATGAACTTCTTGCTGAAAAATTGCTAAAAGATCCTAAGGAGAATGCAGAGCACGTAATGTTGGTCGATCTGGCCCGCAACGATCTAAGTCGTTATGCAGATGACGTTCATGTAAGTAGTTATCGCAAGGTGCATTATTATTCTCACGTCATTCATTTGGTAAGCGAGGTTACGGGTACACCAAAATCCGGAACAAATCCTTTTGAATTATTGGCGTCCACGTTTCCTGCCGGTACACTTAGCGGTGCGCCAAAGGTTAAGGCAATGCAGCTAATAAACGAATACGAAAAAACTTCCCGCAGTTATTATGGTGGTGCAATAGGTGTGATTGGTTTTAATGGCGAGCTAAATCATGCTATTATGATCAGGTCTTTTCTTAGCAAACAAAACACTTTGTTTTACCAGGCTGGCGCGGGTGTGGTGGATGCATCGGTTGCAGAAAGCGAACTGCAGGAAGTCAATAACAAGTTGAACGCTTTGAAGACAGCCATCAAAGTTGCCGAAGGTATTTGTGAGTGATTAGGTGCTTAGCAGCATTGCTACTATTAGACATCGTTGTGTCACTTACTTGTACCGAACAAGATTATTCAACAAAATTTAAATTATCCCTTTAAGGGTTTAGGGCATGAAAATATTAGTTTTTGATAATTACGACAGCTTCACATACAACCTTGTTCACCTGGTTGAAAAGATCACGCACGAAAAAGTAGACGTTTACCGAAACGATCAAATTCCATTGGAAAAAATAAAAGAATACGACAAAATTATTCTTTCGCCTGGGCCGGGTATTCCATCTGAAGCAGGTTTATTGCTGAACGTGATTAGAGAATATGCGCCGACAAAATCAATACTAGGAGTATGCCTTGGCCACCAGGCTATAGGACAGGCATTTGGTGGTGAACTTGAAAATCTTTCTAGTGTTTTCCATGGTGTAGCAACCCCTTGCCAATTAGATACCGAAAACGTTTTGTTTAAAGGTTTACCGAAGCAAATTGCCATTGGACGATATCATAGCTGGGTTGTAAAAGAAGAAGGTTTCCCCGAAGAACTCGAAATAACAGCAAGAGACGACAACAACTTAATCATGGGTCTGCAGCACAAGAAATATGATGTAAGAGGTGTACAGTTTCATCCAGAGAGTGTGTTGACACCAGATGGCGAAGCGATTATTAGGAATTGGCTGGTGGGAACTGTCTGAACCATGATTTTGTAGGATTAATTGGATTATAAGAAAATCAACATTCTTTAATTTCTAAAACCAGTCATGTCCGAACTAAAGTATAAAGAAACCACTGAAAAAATCATCGGCGCAGCCATGAGAGTACATGCGGCATTAGGGAATGGGTTTCAGGAAGTAATTTATCAACGAGCTCTGGCAATAGAATTTATGGAAATTAAGATGCCATTTGAAAGAGAATTTAATATGAAAGTTTATTATAAAAATTTAGAAGTAGGCGAACGAAGAGTAGACTTTTTAGTAGATGGAAAAATTATGGTTGAATTAAAGGCACTAGTAAATCTTGAAAGCGTTCATCTTGCCCAGGCTAAAAATTATTTAGAAGCTTATAATGTTGAAGTCGGGCTTCTTATAAATTTTGGTTCTCAAAGCCCGCAATTCAAAAGGCTCGAAAATCAAAAATACAAATCATCTAATGTCTCCACACAATCCTAAAAATCCTTCTAAATCCCGGTTCAGACAATGAAGAAAATCTTACAACACCTATTCGAGCACAAGACTTTAAGTCGCGAGCAAGCTAAAGAGGTTCTCACCAACATCTCGAAAGCTATATACAACGAGTACGAGATAACAGCTTTTGTAACTGTTTATTTAATGCGAAGCATTACGATAGATGAGTTGCAGGGATTTAGAGATGCTTTACTGGAGCTTTGCACAAAAGTTGATTTGAACGGCTTTAAAACAATGGACATTGTTGGTACGGGTGGTGATGGAAAAAATACTTTCAACATCTCAACTCTTTCATGTTTTATAGTTGCCGGCACTGAACAGAAAGTGGCAAAACATGGCAATTATGGCATGACCTCTACCAGCGGTGCATCAAACGTAATGGAGCAACTGGGTTATAAGCTTAAGAACAATATTGACGCTTTGAAGAAAGAGGTTGATGAAGCAAACATCTGCTTTATGCATGCTCCATTGTTTCACCCGGCAATGAAGACTGTTGGTCCACTAAGAAAAAGCCTTGGAATTCGTACGTTCTTTAATATGCTTGGTCCAATGATCAATCCGGCTGATCCTGATTTTCAGTTGGTCGGGGTTTATAATCTTGAAATGGCGAGAATTTATAATTATTTGTTGCAGCAAACAGGCAAGCCTTTCACTATTATTCACAGCCTTGATGGGTATGATGAGATATCACTGACTGATGACACGAAAGTCATCACGAACGCAGGAGAAAAGGTTTTTACACCAGAACAGATTGGTAAACGTATGGTGCAACCTCAGGACATTTTCGGTGGCAATACACCCGAAGAAGCAGCTAAAATGTTTTTAAAGATTATTAAGGGCGAAGGAACATTTGCTCAAAATGCGGTTGTAATTGCAAATTCAGCAATGGCGTTGCAATGCACCGGAGAATATAATTCGTATGATGAAGCCTACGGAGCGGCTGTAGAAAGTTTGGAAAGTGGCAAAGCATACAAGTGTTTGCAGAAGTTGGTGAGTTTGCAATAGAAAGGTTTAAAGTTCAGGGTTTAGGGTTTAGAGTTTGAAGTTTAAGGTTTAGAGTTTAGGGTTAGTTGCTGTAATATTTTGTTGGGTCAAGTTGTTAGAGTTGAATTGTCAATGCTAAAGAAAAACAATTTATTCCCCTGCCTGGCTTCCTTCTCCCCAAGGAGAAGGAGGCCAGGATGAGGCGGCCGCGCGGCGAATTACCAAAAGTACAAGTGAGTGACACAACGATGATGCTATGAAAATCTAAAGTCGGCCAAGAAACGCTATAGAATAATAAACTAATTAGAGTTTTACTTTTACAATATGAACATTCTTGATAACATTATCGCCAGCAAACGAATTGAAGTAGAGCAAAAAAAGGAGCTGGTGCCTGTGGAAGATCTTAAGACTTTTCCTTTGTACGCTTCAATGTGCAATTCACTCGTCTCAAATCTTCTTGCAGAAGGAAGCACAGGTATCATTGCCGAGTTTAAGCGAAAATCACCGTCAAAAGGTGTTATTAATGCAGACATTCAAATCGGGCCAGTTGTAGAAACCTATGACGCTCATGGTGCTGCAGGCATTTCGATTTTGACTGATGAGAATTACTTTGGTGGATCAAACGATGATATTATTTATGCGAGAGATATAGTTTCGGTGCCAATTTTAAGAAAGGATTTTATAATTGATGAGTATCAGATCATAGAGGCGAAGGCTATTGGGGCAAGTGTTATTTTGCTGATTGCTGCAAATCTAACTCCTCAGCGGGTACAGGAACTGGCACTTTTTGCAAAGCGACAAAGTCTCGAAGTGCTGCTTGAAATTCATAATGAAGAAGAGTTGTCGCATATTTGCACAGAGGTCGACATAGTCGGCGTAAACAACCGGGATCTAAAAACGTTTACGGTGGATGTTAACCGGTCAATTGAATTGAGTGAGAAAATACCTGCCGATAAAATAAAGATTTCTGAAAGTGGAATAAGTGATGTAGACACGATTCTTCGCCTTAGACAGCATGGATACAAGGGTTTTTTGATTGGAGAAAACTTTATGAAACATGCTGATCCTTCGATTGCTTTTGCTGATTTTGTAAATGCCCTTAAAGCAGCTTCAAAGGTTGAAATGGAGGGATAAAAATTAAGTAATGGATAGCAATAGTGGCACCGAGGCAACAGACACGTTCAAGGCTTGCCGCATAAAAGTTTGTGGCATGACAAGCTTGGATCAAATGCACCAGTTAGGTGACATGGGAGTGCAGTTTGCGGGAATGATCTTTTACCATAAATCGCCTCGGTTTGTTATGCGTCATTTAAAAGGGCATGAGGTAAAAAAAGCAAAGTTGAAGGTGTTTAAAATAGGTGTTTTTGTGAATGCTTCTTATGATGAGGTAATGAATCATGTTGATAACTTCGGCCTTGATATGGTGCAATTACATGGAGACGAAACCCCGTTTTATTGCTCGAAACTTTCTAACTATATCTCTGTTATTAAAGCATTTAGAATTACAGACGATTGCGAAGTAGAATGGAAGACCAGGAATTATAGCGCAGACACTGACATGTTTATGTTCGATACCGATGGTGCAGGTTATGGCGGTACAGGCAAGAAATTCAATTGGAGTAAGTTAAAGGGAGTGAACATTAATAAGCCCTTTTTCTTAAGTGGAGGAATTGAGCCAGCAGATGGCGGTAGTATAAAAGAGTTCATGCAACAACCTGTAGCAAAAGACTTGTTTGCAGTCGACATAAACAGCAAGTTTGAAATATCACCCGGAGTAAAGGATATGGACAAAGTGGGAGCGTTTGTAAAGAGTCTGTCTTCACCTTAGACCAATCACATAAAGCAAAAACGAGAAACTCCTTTAAAAAAGCTCAAACTAAGGTGGTGCGTTGCACCAGCTAAAAAAGTAATTCAATGACGACTGTAGAAGAAACGATTTTATCGCCAATTGGTAAGGAAGGTGTCGGACCTAATGAATTTGGTTATTACGGCAAATTTGGAGGTGCTTATATTCCCGAAATGTTGCATCCAAATGTGGAGCAATTGAAGACGCGGTATTTAGAAATTATGGCTGAACCATCTTTCCAGAAGGAATACCAGGAGTTGCTTAGAGATTATGTTGGAAGGCCAACTCCTTTATTTTTTGCACAGCGTTTAAGCAAGCAGTTCAACAGCAAGATTTACCTGAAGCGTGAAGACCTTTGTCATACAGGGGCACATAAAATAAATAATACAATAGGGCAAATTTTGCTTGCACAGAAATTGGGCAAAAAAAGGATTATAGCTGAAACAGGCGCAGGGCAACATGGTGTAGCAACTGCAACGGTTTGTGCATTGAAAGGAATGGAGTGTGTCGTATATATGGGAGAGGTGGATATAGAACGTCAGGCACCAAATGTTGCCCGGATGAAGATGCTTGGAGCAACTGTGGTTCCTGCAAAGAGCGGTAGCAGAACTTTAAAAGATGCTACGAACGAAGCAATCCGTGCCTGGATCAACGAGCCAGTACACACTCATTATATTATTGGAAGTGTTGTCGGCCCGCACCCTTATCCTGATATGGTTGCTCGTTTTCAAAGCGTTATAAGCGAAGAAATGAGATGGCAGCTAAAGGAAAAGACCGGCGCCGAGTTACCAAACCAGGTAGTTGCCTGTGTTGGTGGTGGAAGCAATGCTGCGGGCGCTTTTTATCACTTTATTAATGAACCGGCTGTAAGGTTGATCGCTGTTGAAGCCGCTGGTCATGGTATTAATAGTGGCATGAGTGCAGCTACTACACAGCTTGGTCGTGCCGGTGTTTTACACGGAAGCAAAAGCCTGGTTATGCAAACTGAAGACGGCCAGGTAATAGAACCTCATAGCATTTCTGCCGGCCTCGACTACCCGGGAATTGGACCCATGCATGCACACTTGTTCGACTGTGGCCGTGGTACTTTCTTAAGTGTAACAGACGAAGACTCTTTGACGGCCGCTTTTGAATTGGCAAAGCTTGAAGGGATCATTCCAGCCCTTGAGTCGGCTCACGCATTCTCTGCTTTGAAGCAAATGGATTTGAAAGAAGACGATGTAACTATTGTTTGTTTAAGTGGAAGAGGTGACAAAGATTTGGCAACGTATATGAGAAGTATGGAACAAGCTCCTGCGTTAAAGGGAGTTTAACCCGGCCCCAAAAAGGGAGTTAGTGAGATTGTTGTTCGGGTTTTAGTTTATTAAATATTTTCTTATGCCAAATAAGTATGGGTATCCTTTAATGCCCCTTCAAGGGTTTGGGGCTTACACTTTATCAGCAGCAACAAATGACGATTTCGATTTTGTTTATCGACTTAAGAGGATTGCTTACCGCGAATACGTAGAGCAAACATGGGGTTGGGATGATCAGTTTCAGACGAAGTTTCACAAGAACAGTTTTGCAGAAGGGAATACAAAAATTATCAGAGCAGGTGATCAACCGATAGGAAGTGTGGATGTGAAAGAAGGAGATGCAAGCATTTTCATAAGTGGATTGTACCTGCTACCAGATTACCAGTCGCAAGGTATTGGAACTAAAATCATGCGGGACCTGATTAAAGAAGCTGAGGAGAAAAAGAAAAGGTTGGAGCTCGAAGTTTTAAAAGTAAATATCAGGGCACAGAAGCTATATCTGAGGTTGGGTTTCAAAATGGAGGAGAGGGATAAGGAAAAGTATTTTATGTATAAGGACCAAAAATGAACCCAGAACAAATCAATATCATCAGCTACGACGAAAAATTCAACGAAGACTTTGCCAGATTAAACCGTGCATGGCTTCAGAAGTACTTTGAAGTCGAACCAATTGATGAGAAGATTTTGGCCTCTCCTAGAGCTTATATTATAGACAAAGGAGGTTTTATATTTTTTGCTATAACAGGTGATCAAATAGCGGGAACATTTGCTTTGATAAAAACTGAAGACGGCGTTTACGAGTTATCAAAAATGGCTGTTGCAGAAGAGTTCCAGGGGAAGAAAATTGGAAATAAATTGATTGAGTTTTGTTTGAAGAAAGCCCGCGATTTAAAAGCTCACAAAATTATTCTATACTCAAACACAAGGTTAAAACCTGCCATACACTTGTATTCGAAATTTGGATTCAAGGAAGTTCCTTTAGGAAACGTCGAATATAAAAGGGCAGATATAAAAATGGAGATAGATCTTAAATAACCGCGATGACAAAGATTGAAGAATTATTCAAACAGAAGCAGCAAAAAGTTTTAAATGTGTATTGTACTGCAGGTTTTCCTAAACTTGAAAGTACAATGGAAGTAATGAAAGCTTTGCAGGATAATGGTGCTGATTTAATAGAACTGGGAATGCCCTACAGCGACCCGCTTGCAGACGGAGAGGTAATCCAGCAAAGTGGTGCGGTTGCTTTACAAAATGGAATGACGATTTCAATTTTGTTCAATCAATTAGAAGAAATGAGGCCTACTATTCATGTCCCTGTTATTCTAATGGGTTATATGAATCCTGTTATTCAATATGGGTTTGAAAATTTTTGTAGAAAAGCTGCCGAAGTTGGTATTGATGGTTTAATTCTTCCTGACTTGCCGATGTATGAGTATGAGACTGAATACCGAGAGATCCTTGAGCGACATCAATTGAATCTTATCTTTCTTGTAACACCAGAAACAAAAGATGAAAGATTGAAAAGGATTGACGAATTAAGTACAGGTTTTTTATATGCCGTTTCCTCCTCCTCTACAACAGGCAATAACAAAGACATCAGTGAGCAGGAAGGGTATTTTAAAAAGTTGAGCGACATGAATCTCACAAATCCCATTCTTGTTGGATTTGGAATAAAAGACCGCGAAACATTCGAAGTAGCTTGTAAATACACAAATGGCGCAATTATCGGAAGCGCTTACATTAAAGCGTTAGGTAATGGTAAAGATGTTAATACAGCAACAAGAGATTTTTTGCAAACAATTATTTAAGATGTGGAAGTTTCAGAAGGGAATGAGTCCAATCATTTTTCCCACAGGCTTTCGTCATAATTAATCTAAATCATGGTTCTGAAAATAGTTAAGTACAATGCCGGTAATATTCAATCAGTATTATTTGCACTGGAAAGAATAGGAGTGGAGGCGGAAGTGACTGACGACGTCGAAGAGCTTCAATCAGCAGACAAAGTAATTTTTCCTGGTGTTGGAGAAGCCAGTACAGCTATGGACTATTTAAAGGCAAGAAAGCTGGATCAGGTAATTAAAGAATTAAAACAGCCGGTACTTGGCGTATGCCTGGGAATGCAGTTAATGTGCGCATACAGCGAAGAAAATGATACTGACTGTTTAGGCATATTTGAAGAACAGGTACTTAAGTTTGATAGCAGCGGCTCCGAATTAAAAGTGCCTCAAATGGGTTGGAATAATATCTACGACTTAAAGTCTCCTTTAATGAAAAATGTAAAAGAAGACAGTTATTGCTATTTTGTCCATAGCTATTATGCCTCGCTAGGTGAACACACAATCGCTACGACCAATTATACCAAACCTTTCAGCGCCGCTTTAAGTAAGGGCAACTTTTATGGTGTACAATTTCATACAGAAAAGAGCGCTAACGCAGGCGAACAAATTTTGAAAAATTTTATAGAGATGCCCCGGCCCTAAAGGGAGGAGAGAGAAGAAGCCCCAGCCCTAAAGGGAGGAGCGAGAAGAAATTAATTTTAAAACGTATAACAGGTGAAGAAAGAAATGTTTTATGGGGCTAATAACTTGATCTTTGAAAAAGCTGAAGAGCTTAGAAATCGTACGACAGACGCTGAAGAGTTGCTTTGGAACTATTTGAAAGGAGGGCAATTGGGGGTAAAATTTCGGAGACAACATCCTGCGTTTTTGTATGTTCTAGATTTTTACTGCCATGAACTTAAGTTGGGGATAGAGTTAGATGGAAGTATTCATGCAATTGAAGAAGTAAAAAGAAATGACGAAATCAGAGAAGGTCATTTGAAAGAGTTGGGAATTAAGATACTACGTTTTGAGAATAACGAACTTTTTAATGATGTATCAAAAGTGCTAAAACAAATTGAAACTGAGATAGGAAACGCCAAACAAAAAACTCAGGTTTTTACAAGCTCCCCTTTAGGGGTGGGGGGGCTTCAAATAATACCAGCAATAGATATCATCGATGGAAAATGCGTTCGACTGACACAGGGCGATTATTCAAAAAAAACTATTTACCATAAAAATCCTTTAGATGTCGCAAAGCAATTTGAGGATGCAGAAATAATGCGGCTACATCTTGTTGATTTGGACGGAGCGAAGGCAGGTGCAGTAAAAAACTGGAAGGTACTCGAAGCAATTGCGGGAAAAACGAAGTTGGTAGTAGATTTTGGAGGTGGAATAAAAACCGAAAAAGATGTCAGCATTGTTTTAGAGAGTGGGGCCACTTATGCAACGGTAGGAAGCATTGCCGTAAAAGACGAAACAGCATTTACCACGTGGCTTCAGCAATTTGGGGCAGAAAAGTTTATTTTGGGGGCCGACGTAAAAGATGAAAAAATTGCCGTGAGCGGTTGGCTTGAAACAACAGACATTTGGATTTATGACTTTATAGAAAAGTATGTAAATAAAGGTGTGCAACAGATATTTTGCACTGACGTGAGCAAAGACGGCAAAATGGAAGGCCCTTCTGTAGACCTTTATAAAAACATCATTTCAAAATTTCCTGATCTTTTTTTTATCGCCAGTGGAGGCGTTAGCTCCCTGCAAGATGTTGACCAGCTCCAGGAAATTGGTTGTAAAGGTGTAATTATTGGGAAGGCTATTTATGAGAATAAAATTTCATTGTTAGAACTCAAGCAATTTAGATCCTAAGCCCCTAATCCCTAGAAAGGAACCAAATGGGGGATACCACTTTGGCAAATAATAGAAATGAAAGAACTTATAAGAGATAGTGAACGTCTTTCCGGCTCCCCCTTCAGGGGGCGGGGGGGGCTAACCAAGAGAATTATACCCTGCCTCGATATTAAAGACGGTCGCACGGTAAAAGGTGTCAACTTTGAAAATATCAGGGATGCAGGTGACCCGGTAGAACTAGGTGCATTGTATGCACAACAGGGAGCTGATGAACTCGTGTTTCTTGATATAACCGCAACGGTTGAAAAACGAAAAACGTTAAGTCAACTTGTAAATCGAATTGCTCATAAGATTAATATCCCCTTTACAGTTGGTGGGGGAATAGGAAGCGTTGAAGATGTAAGTGTGTTATTACAAAACGGAGCTGATAAAATATCGGTAAACACAGCTGCTTTCAGAAACCCTCAATTACTAAATGATCTTGCAAAAGAATTCGGTTCCCAGTGTGTTGTACTAGCGATAGATACGAAACAGGAAGAAGATGGGGAATGGTATGTTTATCTAAACGGTGGACGCACAAAGACAGAGGCCAAATGTTTTGATTGGGCAAAGGAAGCAGTTGACAGGGGCGCAGGAGAAATCTTACTTACGTCGATGAATAATGACGGTACTAAAAAAGGCTTTGCTTTAGATATAACAAAAATGCTTTCTAAAAATTTGCCGGTTCCTGTTATTGCTTCTGGTGGTGGCGGAACAATGGAACATTTTACAGATGTTTTTGAACAAGGCAAAGCAGACGCAGCGTTAGCAGCCAGCATTTTTCATTTCAAAGAAATTACTATCCCTGATTTGAAAGGGTACTTAAGAGATAAGGGGATTGTCGTTCGGATGTGATTTTATGATGGACTTTATCAAAGGAGAGTTAAGAAAATTATTCAATTTTTTGATTTTTGTGTTTTAGGTCAAAAAAGATTGAAAGTACAAGAGTGCGACGCAACCGGTGATACAACAGAATTAATGAAGCTCACTAAAAAAACAAATAAGTGAATATAGATTTTGCAAAATATAGTGACGGTTTAGTTCCGGTAATTGTACAGGATAACGAGACTAATAAAGTATTAATGCTGGGCTTTATGAATGAAGAAGCTTTAGCTAAAACGAATGAGATTGGTAAGGTTACTTTTTATAGCCGAACCAAGCAAAGGCTTTGGACAAAGGGTGAAGAGAGTGGCAATTTTCTTTTTGTAAAATCTTTACTGACAGATTGCGACAACGATACCATTTTAATAAAAGCCAACCCTGTTGGTCCGGTTTGTCACACTGGCGCCGATACCTGTTTTAATGAGGTAAATCGTTCAGATAATTTTTTGCCTTACCTCGAAAAAGTGATCGAACAAAGGAAAAGTCTTACCCCTGATAAATCCTATGTTGCTTCTCTTTTTAAGAAAGGACTAAACAAAATTGCCCAAAAAGTAGGGGAGGAAGCGGTAGAAGTTGTTATTGAAGCGAAGGACAATAATGAGGAGTTATTTCTAAATGAATCCGCCGATTTGCTGTTTCATTATTTGATTTTACTTAACGCAAAAGGCTATAAATTGCACGATGTTATTCAGATTTTACAAAAGCGCCACTCGAAATAGTATGAAATTCTTCTTAGCACTTTTTCTGTTACCGTGTTTTTCGTTTGCCCAAAATATAGCCAATCAATCGCCTGAAGGTGACTTTGTAATCAGTGGAAGCATCGCTGGCTTACCTGATAGTACGATGGTTTTTCTTGCACATTCTGGTCAGGCCAGTAATGTAATTGCTACCGGATATGCACAAAAAGGAAAGTTTACTCTTTTCGGTAAAGTTGCTGACGCTGATATTTACCAGCTATCTTTTATTGGCCATCCTGAGGTAACTGAAGTGTTCTTAACACCTGCTAAGCTGACTGCAACCGGTGACGTAAAATCGCTTAAAAAGTTAATGATAACGGGTTCTGCGGCTGCAGCAGATTATGCATATTACAAATCTAAGTTTGATCCGCTCAAAGTAAAACTTGATCAAATTGTAGCATCCGCAAATAAAACAGCTGCAGGTCTAAAAAGAGATTCACTAGTTGGCCTTTTTGAAAAGACGAAACAAAAAGTGTTAGAACAAGTTGACCTCTTCATAAAAGCCAAACCAGGGTCGCCGGTAACGCCTTTTATAGTGTATGTAACAAGCCCAATTACAAATGATATGAATGTTCTTGAGAAGCGCTACAACAGCTTAAAACCTGCGGCACAAGAAACTTTTTACGGAAGGGAAATAGCTAAATTTTTGGCTTCAAGTAAAGTAGGTGCTACAGGAACCCAGGCAGTTGAGTTTACCCAGAATGATACAGCCAACAAACCGGTTTCCTTGTCATCCTTTAAAGGCAAATATGTACTGGTTGATTTTTGGGCAAGCTGGTGTGGACCTTGCCGCCATGAAAACCCTGCTGTCGTTGCAGCTTATAACGCTTTCAAAGATAAGAACTTCACTATTTTAAGTGTGTCGCTCGATCAGAGTAAGGACAAATGGAAACAAGCCATACAGGCAGATAATTTAACCTGGACGCATGTGAGTGATCTTAAATACTGGCAAAATGAAGTTGCCCAGTTGTATCGTATCCAAAGCATTCCTGCAAATTTGCTGTTAGATCCCACAGGTAAAATTATAGCAAGAGACCTGCGAGGTGAAACGCTATACCAGATGTTGAGAAAATTGCTGAAATAAAAAAGTAACATTAAAAAGCTGCGGCGGTTTGAATAGCCTTAAGTACTATTTAAACAGCTGCAGCTTTTACCTTTTTAAAGAAACAACACGCTGTCTTATTACTGTGTATTTGTTGCAGCATTTCTAAGAGCCCTTCCAGGCAAATAAATTTGAAAACCTACATTAAGATTTAAGTTACTAGTGGTTGCCCTGGTTCCAAATCCTAATATACCTCTATACATAACTAATCCTTCAAGACCAACGTTGGGTGTTATGAAATAAGACAGTCCTGGTCCGATACCTAAGCCTAATCCATTAGTAGTAGTATTAGTGCTTGAAGCCGAATGATTTATTCCGTCAATACCTACATTAGCCTCGACAAATAGACGGGTATGCCTTAGAGCGGGAACAGCATTACCGCCTGAATATTGACGGACCAGGGCCCCGACTCCGTAAAGGAAATCCGAGCCTTTTCCTTTTGCTGTCTGATAGCCTAAATTAAGATAAGCTCCAATTGCAGTGTTATCCTTAATAAACCAAGCTGCCTTAGGAGTGATATCTACGGTAAACACAGAACCTTCATTAAGGCCTACATCAAAATTAGCAACATCTCCACCTACCAATACATTTCCTCTTTGAATTTGGGCTTTTACCACAACTACACCTGCAACCATCGCAAGCGCTAGCATAAATAGATTTTTTTTCATAAATAATTGATTTAAAATGATATTACTTATGGGTAAAAATTCTATGCCAACTTTTTTTGGTCGCACTTTCCTGGTCATTAGTAACTCAATAATAAAGCCGTGCTTCTACGTTTAACGTCAAAAGCGGAGGTTTTAAATTCTTCTACTTATAAATCAAATAGCGCCCTGCGTTTTTAAAGCAGCAATTATTCTTCTTTCCGTTTCTTCATCACTTAAGTCTTCCGGAACAAACTTTTCTCCTATCAATTGTTCGTACAATTCAATGTACCTGTTGCTAATGGTCTGTATCCAGTCTTCACTCATGTCAGGTACAGTTTGCCCTTCTTTACCCATAAAATTATTTGCTATTAACCATTCACGCACGAACTCTTTACTGAGCTGTTTTTGAGCTTCATTGTTTCGCAACCTTTCTTCAAAACCATCCTCATAAAAATACCGTGAAGAGTCAGGTGTGTGAATTTCATCCATGAGATAGATCGTGTTTCCAATCTTTCCGAATTCATATTTTGTATCGACTAGGATTAGCCCTCTTTTTGCTGCAAGTTCTTTACCTCTTTCAAACAACGCAAGAGTATACTTTTCAAGTAGTTGATAATCGGCTTCGTTCACCAGGTTAGAGGCAATAATATCTTCTCTTGATATATCTTCATCGTGACCCGCTTCCGCTTTGGTAGAAGGTGTAATAATGGGGGCAGCAAAAAAATCATTTTCTCTTAAACCTTCGGGCAACGCAACCCCACAAAGCATTCTTTTTCCTTCCCTATATGTCCGCCATGCATGGCCGGTAAGATTACCGCGAACAACCATTTCAACTTTAAAAGGAGTACAACGTTTTCCAAGAGCGACGTTGGGAGCTGGCGTGCTTACAAGCCAATTGGGGCAAATGTCTGTCGTTTGCGCAAGCATGAATGCAGCTACCTGGTTTAGTACTTGACCCTTATATGGTATTGGTTTCGGTAGGATCACATCAAAGGCAGAAATACGATTGCTCGCTACCATCACCAACCAGTCTTTGCCTATTGAGTAAACATCTCTCACCTTGCCGCTATAGAAATTTGTTTGATTGGGAAACTGAAATTTGCTCATGCTTCAAAAGTAATATCCAGACAGTTTTAAAAATATTTTTATTGGCACGCACGATTATTTGTATTGTGTTGTTGTTGGAATTATTGCTTTTAATTTAGTACGCACAGTTGTTAGAAAATTAAATTTTCTCGGCATGTAAACTATATTTATTTTGGTAGTGCAATACTTTATAAAAACTGCTTTATGAAAAAGATCTACGATTTGCTTTTCCCCTTTCTTTTGGTAGCACTTGTTTCTGTTAATGCTTTTAGCCAATCAAATAATACTGTTTCAGGAAACATTAAAAGCACTATCAACAATGAGAACATAGCTGCTGTTTCTATAATAGTTAAAGGAACAGGTACCGGTACTTACACTGATGATAAAGGTAATTTTAAGCTATCGGGCATAAAGAAGTTTCCTGCTACATTAGTTATATCCTCAGTTGGCTTTGCCCCTAAAGAGGTGTTAGTGACAAGTAATTCTTCCTCTGTGTCAGTTGTCCTTGATCCTACTTCTGCATTAGCACAAGATGTTGTAGTTGCCGCATCCAGGCTACCTGAAAGAATTTTAGAGTCACCTGTTACTATTGAGCGAGTAAGCTCTACAGCGATTCGTAATTCTCCCGCGCTTAGTTATTATGATATTGTCGGTACTTTGAAAGGTGTTGATATAATAACCTCAAGTCTCAATTTTAAAACTCCTTCAACGCGTGGTTTCAACGGTAGTGGAAACCTTCGTCTTAATCAATTAGTTGATGGAATGGATAACCAAGCTCCCGGCCTGAATTTTCCTGTCGGTAGTATGATTGGGCCAACTGATCTCGACGTTGATAATATGGAGTTGCTTGGTGGAGCATCTTCAGCTTTGTATGGTCCAGGTGGAATGAACGGAACTTTACTTATCAATAGTAAGAATCCTTTTAAATACCAGGGATTAAGTGCGCAGGTAAAAGAAGGAGTAATGCATATCGGTGACAATGCGAGAAGTGCTTCCGCTTACAACGATGTTAGCATGAGATATGCACGCGCACTGTCTGAGAAATTTGCTTTCAAGTTTGGAGTTCAATATATACAAGCCAAAGATTGGGTAGCGCAGGATTATTCCAACTTTAATAGAGGCAACAATCCGGCAACTGGAAAAACCATCCCTGGTAGCCGGACGGATGATCCAAATTACCAAGGTGTAAATGTTTATGGCGATGAAACATCTCTTGATATTCGCAAGCCGCCAAGTACCGGAGATCCTGGAACTCCTTTTCTACAAGGCGTTGTAGCGGCTAGTCCAAACCCACAGCAATTTGCTGCAATCCTTGCGCCTTACCTGACAAATGGAGCTATCAACGTTTCAAGAACCGGGTATAAAGAAGCTGACATTATAGATCCCACTACAAAAAATCTTAGATTTTCAGGTGCTATCCATTACAAGATCACCCCTTCAGTGGAGAGTTCTTTAAGTGCTAATTGGGGTT
Source organism: Segetibacter aerophilus (assembly GCF_007991655.1). Lineage (GTDB taxonomy): Bacteria > Bacteroidota > Bacteroidia > Chitinophagales > Chitinophagaceae > Segetibacter > Segetibacter aerophilus. Next base: position 72,930 of record NZ_BJYT01000009.1, on the reverse strand, counting down.
CAGGAACTACGGTTTACACCGGTAGCGATAGGTATAGTCTGAGAGATTTTAAAATGGCCCAGTATAAACTTGAGTTCAGGCACAAAAACTGGTTCTTAAGAGGTTATACAACCCAGGAAGATGCAGGTAAGTCTTTCAATGCTACTGCTACTTCCCAACTTTTTAACGAAGGATGGAAACGAAGCTTTAATCCAGCAAACGCTGCAGGAAGCTGGTACCCGCAATATGCTGCAGTGTTTGCCACAGGCGCTGCCACAACTTACCAAACTGCTTTTGTAGCAGCTAAGGGTGCCGGACAAACAGATCAACAAGCGGCTGCAACTGCCCAGGGAGTGATGCTTGCTAATACCGCAGCTTATCATTCTGCTGCCCGTACTTATGCAGACCAGGGAAGACCTGAACCAGGTACGCCTCAGTTTACAAAAATCTTTGACTCTGTTGCTGCAAGATCAATTTCAAATGGCGGAGGTTTGTTTGTGGACAAGTCAGCGTTGTATATGACTGAAGGACAATACAACCTAACTGATAAAGTAAAATTTGCGGAAGTCCTGGTAGGAGCAAGCTTTAAGAGGTACGTGCTAAATTCTGGCGGAACAATATTCGCCGACACCGCAGGACGTATTGGTATCAATGAGGTAGGTGCTTCATTTTTAATATCAAAAAGATTTTTCAAAGACGTATTAAAACTGACTGCATCAACAAGGTATGATAAGAATGAAAACTTTAAGGGACGTTTTACTCCACGCTTTTCTGCGGTAATCACTGTAGCTAAAGACAACAATCTTAGACTGTCATATCAAACGGCTTATCGTTTCCCTTCCACTCAGAACCAGTGGATAAACCTGGTTATTGGTGGTGGAATTCGCCTGATTGGCGGTCTACCGCAACTGCGCGATTTTTATAATTTTAAAGGTAATCCTGTCTATACTGTTGAAAGTGTGCAAGCTTTTGCTGCAAGCGGCAATCCTGCATTGCTGAAACAACAAACGTTTGGAGAGTACAAGCCAGAGTCTGCTACCTCTTATGAAATTGGGTACAAGACATTAGTGGGAGGCAAGCTTCTGTTGGATGCTTATGCTTATTATACCAAGTACGAAAATTTCATCGGCCGTACTACCGCGTTGCAATCTTCTAACGGTACTATCCCGGGCTTGCTGAACTATAAAATTTACTCGGTTTCAGTAAACAGTACCGAAAAGGTTAATACCCAGGGTTGGGGTCTTTCTGCAGAATACCTGCTACCTAACAATTTCTCTATTAATGCAAACGCTTATTCGGATGAAATAAAAAATGTTCCTGCTAATTTCATTACGTACTATAATACTCCTAAGTACAGAGCTAATGTTGGTTTAGCTAACAGCGGATTTCTTTACAAGAAAAGAGTTGGCTTTGCTTTGCAATACCGCTTTCAGGATGCTTACTACTATGAAAATGATTTTGGTGCCGGAAACGTTCCGGCTTTTCATACGCTTGATGCCCAAATCAATTTCAAAATGCCAGCAATTAAAACGATGATAAAATTGGGTGCAACTAATCTTACCAATCATTATTATACAACCGCTTTTGGTAACCCAAATATCGGCGGCCTTTATTACGTCGCCTTGGCTTATAATGTTTTTTAACCTAATTCGAAAAAACGACGAAATCCCGCTAATAGCTTTAGCGGGATTTTTTTTGCCCCACCTAAAATACTGATTAGTCATTTTGGGATTATAATCTATAATCTTCTATTTTTGCGGGGCTTTTTAAAAAGCACCTTTATTTATTCCTAATAATTCCACTGACAATATGCGTACTATCCTTTTTAGAGAGGCCCTAAGAGAAGCCATGAGCGAAGAAATGAGAAAAGATGAAAAAGTCTTTTTGATGGGTGAAGAGGTTGCGGAATACAACGGTGCATATAAGGTTAGCCAGGGAATGTTAGCAGAGTTTGGTCCAAAAAGGGTAATAGATACGCCGATCGCAGAACTAGGTTTTACTGCTATAGCTGTCGGTGCTGCACAAAACGGACTTCGTCCTATCGTAGAATACATGACCTGGAACTTTGCAGTCTTAGCGCTGGATCAGATTTTAAATACAGCAAGTAAAATGCTTGCAATGAGTGGTGGCCAGGTTGGTTGCCCCATCGTATTCCGCGGAGCAAATGGAAGTGCTGGCCAATTGGGAGCGCAGCACTCTACTGCCTTTGAAAGTTTATATGCCAATATTCCCGGGTTGAAAGTTATTTCGGTTTCTAACCCATACGATGCCAAGGGATTATTGAAAAGTGCCATCATCGATAATGACCCGGTGGTGTTTATGGAAAGCGAGGTGATGTATGGAGAAAAAGGTGAAGTGCCCGAAGAAACATATTACATTCCGATAGGGAAGGCTGATATAAAAAGGCCCGGAAAAGATGTGACCATCGTTTCTTTCAATAAGATGATGAAAGTGGCTTTAGGCGCTGCTGAAGAATTGGCGAAAGAAGGTATCGAAGCTGAGGTAATAGACCTAAGAACAATCCGTCCTTTAGACTGGTATACGATTTTAGAAAGTGTAAAGAAAACAAATCGCCTGGTGATAGTTGAAGAGCAGTGGCCTTTTGCTTCTGTAAGCTCTGAGATTACGTACCGCATTCAGAAAGAAGGGTTCGATTATCTTGATGCACCTATCCGCCGTATTACCAGTGCCGATGCTCCTATGCACTACGCTCCAAATCTTGTGGCGGCTTACCTTCCCGATGTTCCAAGAACTGTGAAGCTGGTAAAGGAAGTAATGTACTTGAAGAAATAGTTTAGCCCTTATATCAAAAATTAGTTTTGTCCCTGGCCCAAGTGCTGGGGATTTTCATGGGGCCGGCATTTGTTTATCATCATCATTAGTGGCGTCGCACTCTTGTACATGTATAGCTTTCATCATCGTTCCTATCCATGCCTTAAGCTCCTGGCTACAAGTGTTAGTTCAACTGTTTTTTCGGCTGTTTTGCTTAAAGGGAATAAACAGGTTGCATTTCATTTGTACCTATGGAATACAGAGGATGAACGGAGCGTCGCAACATAGCTTCATTTGTAAACTATGCTGGCTTCATAAAAACTCTTTTAAACCTGGCCATTATTAAAAGGCAGGGCTTCACTGCAAGCTTATTTTGTAATGTGCAACAGGTATTTCTCTTTAAAATAATCTTCCTCGAAAATTTCGTCGATTGGTATCATTCGGGGTTTAACTGAACTTTCCGCAATTTCCTGTACCAAATCGCCTCCCTTTAGGCAAATTAAACCGTTGGGCAACTCTTGCTTGTTACCCCTTTTTATAAGCGGATAAGCCCATTTCCATAAATCTTTAATCGGTGCCACCGCCCTTGATACTGCAAAATCAAACTGCCTGTTTTTGATTTCTTCTGCACGCGTGTGTTGAGTAGTTATGTTAGTTAATCCAATTGCATTAGAGACTTCATTGATAACTTTTAGTTTTTTAGCAATACTATCGACAAGATGAAACTGCACCTCAGGGAAAAAAATGGCTAATGGAACACCAGGAAAGCCGCCGCCGGTACCAATGTCAATAACGCTGGTCCCGGGCTGGAATTCAATAGTGGCTGCAATAGCGAGTGAATGCAATACATGCTTCAGGTACAGGCTCTCGATGTCTTTACGCGAAATGACATTGATCTTGCCGTTCCAGTCTTTATACAATTCTTCCAGCGCGGCAAATTGTCGCAGTTGCTTCTCATCGAAGTCACTGAAATATTTTAGAATGATTTCCATTCGAGTATTCTTTTAATCTAAAACAGCGGGCATTTTTTAATTTCCTAATTCCACGATTTTTTTGCCTTTTTAAACAAAGCCGGCAAAAACAAGATATAGTAGACGCACATCCATAATTCGAATAATAAAAACAACGGGAATAGATCAGCTTCGTTTAGTTTCTTCATTGTGGTAAAATAGATAAACGCCTGAACTATTAACCTGACTCCAAAAATGCAAAGAGCGATCCACCAGCTGAAAAAAATGGCGGTGAAAATAAAAAGCGGGTAAAACAAAAATTGTGTAACCGAATACATACCAAGCAACCACTTGTGTTTTTTCTGGTAATATTTCGCAGTTGAATAATGCCTTGTTTTTTGTGTAAACCATTCCTCCCATGTTTTCTTTGCCTTGCTTAAAGTATGCGCCTCCGGATCTATTACAATTGCCGTATTTGTTTTTGTAGCGACCTTATTTATAAAAAGATCGTCATCTCCTCCCGGTATAAAGTTCATGGATGAAAAACCTTTGTTCTTGAAAAAGATTTCTTTTTTGTAACTAAGGTTTCGCCCAACACCCATGTAAGGAATGCCAGCAAGCGCATAGCTCAAATATTGTAGGGCGGAATGATATGTTTCAAAGCGAATTATTTTATTGAGAAAGCTACCAGCTTTTGTGTACGCGCCATAACCTAGTACAATTTCTGTCTCGGGCTTGTATCCATCCTGCATTAGCTGAATCCAGTTTTCGCTTGCAGGAACACAATCAGCATCCGTTAATAATAAGGTTTCATAGCGGGCCGATTTTATTCCCATGCTTAACGGAAACTTTTTACCTGAGATCATCATTGCGTCCTGGGTCAAAGAAACAGGCATGAGGTTTTTGAAAGTCCGTTGAAATTCTTCTATTAGGTACTTTGTATCGTCAGTAGAATTATGATTTACCAAAATAACCTCGTTAGAAGTGGGATAGTTTTGAACAAGTACGCCAGGCAGATTTCTTGCCAGGTTATCTGCTTCGTCCCTTGCACAAATAATGACAGAAACGGGCTGTTGTTGAGAGTGAAATTTAGGAGCAACTTTGTAAAAAGCAAGACGGCTAAAAATGGCGATGTAATAGAAAAGTTGAATAAAGGTGACCAGGCAAAACACAGCAAAAACAATCTCGCGCCAATAATCCAATATGATCATGCGGCAAAAATAGTCTTTGCATTACACCGTTACTTATTCATTCTAACGATGTGGAAAATTTCATAATAAGAAGAGTGTATAGGACGTCTTTGAGGTGCTTTTTGATGTACTTATTGCCTTACTCTATTATCGATCTCATTTCTGCATTTTTTTCAAAACTTATTATTTTTCTTCAAAGATTTTGCAAATTATAATTGCCACCAACTCATTATTTGCAATTTCTATCATTGGGTAATCAACTTTCCTGTCGCGGTAGAATGAAAAACAAGAAAGGTAATTGACATCAAAAAAAGAAAGCCTGAGGCCAGCATAAATGTGGCGGATACCGATAAGACATTTAACACAGGAAAAATTACGATGGGTGATAAGAACTGCCCAAGAAACCAAAAGGTGGTCAACTTACCTATTTCTTTTCCGCGGATGGCAGGAGGGGCAATTTTCATGACCCACATATTCGTATTTGGTATCATCATTCCCATTCCAAAACCAGAAAGCATCATGGCAACAACAACCATTACAAAAGAACTGGAAAAAAAGACACAAATAAATCCGAGAGCCATTAATAAATACCCCATAGAAAAAATGGTAAGAAAACTAAAACGACTTTTTATTTTAGAATAAGCAAACGATGAGATGGCAGAAAATGCTGTACTTGTTGCAATGGCTGCACCTACCAGAGCATTCTTTTCTACACCTAGGGTCTTAAGGTAGAAAGGTATTTGTACAGGTATTAAAAAGAAGATGATCCACATCAGCATAGTGTTGATAAATAACATCCATATTATTGGCGGGGCTTTAATGAATGGTGTTGCCTCATTTCCTTTTTTTATAACTGTTGGCTTATAAAGGTAGGCAATGCTAAAAGGTAGAACAACTAGCGAAGACAGGTAAATTAAGAAGGGATAACGCCATCCAAGGTCTGAAAGAATTCCACCCAAACCAATAAATACAATACCTCCGATAGACATAAAAGCGATTTGTAATCCCACAAATTTTTGTCGCTCCAAGCCCTCGAAATAATCAGCAATTAGTGTGATCACGATTGTCATAGACATGCCAACCGCTACTCCAAGCAATGCCCTTGAAATAAGTATGTGATAAAGATTATTTAGAAAGTATCCTGCCGATCCGCATAGTGCATATAGTACTAAAGAGAACCATAGAATTTTTAGCCTGCCATGCTTATCAATTAATCGACCTGTAATAGGCGAAAAGACGGCTATCATAAGAGCCGGAATAGTTAAGACCAGCTTAACAAGAAAGGTTGCATTTGTAACGCCGGAAAAAGCACTGGCCATTCGGGGTAGGGCAGGAGAAATAGTAATAACAGACATAATAGTGAGGCTGCTCACAAGAAGTAGAGTAAGTTTCAGTTTCCAGTTGTGCTTGTCCATAATTAAATTTTAGCGCGTGAAGGTGTGGCTAAGGAAGGCTTTGCAGGATAGTAGTCTTTACAAGATAATAATTTAAAAATGTAGTTACTATAGTGACGTCCTTATTCCAGGTGAGCAACTTTGATGTACTCTTTAAATAAATTATCTTGTTTAACTGGAAAAAAGCAAATTCATACTGATCATACTTTGTTGTCTGGTTTTTTCTTTTCAAGAACAAAGGCAAAAGAAACGACCCAATATTGTTTTGATTGTTGCAGACGATCTTGGTTACTCCGACCTTGGTTGTTTTGGAAGTGAGATTGCCACTCCCAACATAAATGCGCTTGCATTACAGGGTCAAATTTTTACTAATTTTTATACTGCTGCCACTTGCTCCCCTTCAAGAGCAATGCTGTTAAGTGGTACCGATAACCATATTGCAGGATTAGGAAATATGGCTGAAAATGTTTCATACTATCCCGAACAGGTAGGAAAGCCTGGATACGAAGGATTTCTTAATAATAGAGTTGTTTGTGTTGCGCAGTTGATGAAGGACGCCGGTTATCACACCTACATATCAGGCAAATGGCACCTTGGCCTTACGAAAGAACAAAGTCCCTCCGCTAAAGGCTTTGAACGTTGTTTTGCTTTGCTTGATGCCGCTGCCAACCACTTTGCGCCCGACAGAAGTCAGAGCCAGTTTTGGGAAGACGGGAGCTTTGCTCAATTTCCGCCTGGTAAATATTCTACTGATTTTTACACTGACAAATCAATTGAATTTATAGAAAAGGATCGAGTAGATAACAGGCCTTTTTTTTTGTACGCTGCTTACACGGCTCCGCATTGGCCATTGCAAGCTCCTACAGATTTTATTGAAAAGTATAAAGGGGTGTATGATATTGGGTACGACAGCTTGAGGACATTTAGATTTGAGTCATTAAAAGAAAAAGGAATTGTTTTGGGAGACGTGCAATTGCCACCACTTCCCCGCGTCAAAGGAAGCCTGTATAATATTTCAAACCAACCCTTATTAGCCTGGAGCTCTTTAAGCAAAAGCGAGCAGAAAATAGAATCTAGGAAAATGGAAATCTATGCCGGAATGATTGAAAACCTTGATCAAAATATTGGTAGACTTATTCAGTACCTGAAAGTAATAGGCGAATATGAAAATACTCTTTTTGTTTTTTTGTCCGATAATGGTCCAGATGTTTTTGAACTAAATGAAACCCCTAATCCATCTAATCCATATCCCTATATGGGTACTGCCAATTCATTTATTGCCTATGGGCCGCAATGGGCACATGCGAGCAGTGCAGTAAACAGTTACTACAAAGGTTATAGTGCGGAGGGCGGTATTCATAGCCCGATGATTATCAAAATGCCATTTCAAAACGAGGGGAGAGGTATAGTTAAGACTTTTACCACTATCATGGACCTTGCCCCGACATTTCTTGACGTCGCGGGGGCCACGTATCCACCTACCAATAATGGAAAATCATTGGCTAAATATAAGGGGTCTTCGTTACTGCCATTTCTGGAAAAGAAAAAAAGTGATGTTCATAAGGATGATTATGTGATGGGATGGGAACTCTTTGGCAGGTGCGCAATTAGGAAAGGAAAGTGGAAAATAAGAAAAATGGAACCCCCATTTGGCAAGGCTGTTTTTGAATTATTTGATATAGATAAGGACCCAACTGAGTCATATGATTTGTCAAGTCAGTACCCGGCTAAATACAAGGAAATGCTAATCGCCTGGAAAACTTATGTAAAAGAGAACGGTGTGATATTAAAAGATTAATGGGCTTTGACTACTCAGTTATTATGCTTGGTTATTCCCTCTGTCATTTGCTTGCGGTTCCTGGCGGCGGAGGCATAACAAAAGTTTTCGGTTGCGGATTTAACGGCTCTAATTTTTTATTTGCAAGCCCAGGATGATCAGCAGGTATAAATATTGACCTGAAGGTGATATAAGTTAGAGGGACTAGTGGAATTGGATCACCATTGGGCTTTTGCATGTTTCCGCGGTATGGGTTGAAATAATCCCAAACAATTTTTCCGTCTTTAGTCACCTCGAAATAATGTCCTTTAGCTCCCTCATTTATAAAGGTGTTGCCGTTATTTAATCTATGCGCCCCGGAAATGAAACTACTCCAGAAGGAGACGGTGTCTGGGGCGACATAGTTCCATATCGGTTTTTCCGGTCCAAACGGTTTGCCTTTTTCAATGAGATAGTTCCCCTTGGAGTCAGTCGGGGGAACGATCTCATAAATAGAAGAATAATTCATGTTGTTGCGGTTAGAAATATCGTTGTTGAATAGCATCAGGTGGCCTGCCCCGGGATGTCCTTTTTCAATCCAACGTATGTCGTGCTGTCCAAACAACGTTCTTTTAGTTGAGTCTCCTCTCCCGTAGTGTTCGGGGTTTCCCCATCTGTATAAAAAATCTCCGCCTTTTCCCCATCTGCCGCCCTTGTGGCTTGCTGCTTGTGCGGTAGTCGTGCTATGATCTATTATGAATATCTCACTTAAGTGTGGTGAACTAAATGCTATTTGGTCGAGGTCGGGATTATATTTAATAGCATTGAAATGATACACATCCGATCCGAGGTTGTCCAGTGTATTGTTTCTCCAGAACCGGCCCTGTACTTTTTGCATCTCGAAATCGTCTTTTGTCATCGGCGGGGGAAGTGCTTCGCCAGCGTTAAAATCTAGTAATTCGGGATGATCAGCAGGATTGCCAAAGTTTGCTTTTTTTGCATCAAGGTTTTGAATTAAATGATCCCATATTTTCCATTCCCATACTATTTTCCCACCGCGTTCGCCTTGCGGTTCAATTTCAATTATTTTATCGGGCCAAAGACCTGCTTTAGGTGTTAAAGCCGGCTTTCTTCCTGCTGCAATAACGGCATCAGCTGTTCTTGCTTCCCAGGCAATCGCTAAAATATGACCATTAGGCATAACAGTAAAATCGTGGTGAATATGGGCTTCTTCGTTTGCATATTCATAATCCCATACAACTTTATTATCCCACGTTATTTTTTCTATTCGGCCGGCTTCTCCTCCCCCGGCAAAAACAGGAAAATCAGGATCCAATACATTTTGTATAATGGAACCGTCGTTGTTTAAATAGGCAACAGGCGCAAGAGAGCCGTAATTGCTTTTCCATTCGTGCACCACTTCCCCTTTGCGGTTAAGTAGATAAACCAAAGCGGAATTAGTAACTGGAAACAGGATGTAACCATTAGTAGCCTCATCAGTATTTGAAATTAAACCTCGTTTAATTCCTAACCCAAACATATTCCTGTCTGCCGGAGCTGCTGGTTTCTTTTTAGATGTATCGGTCGCTGAGACACCATTTTGAGCAAATGACTGAGTAATAAAAACAACAGACAGAGCCAGGAGCAGATAATTTTTTTTCATGTTGAATGCTTGAATGATGAAAACAATATGGAGATGAAGCTTTCGCTAGTGAGCAAGATGTATCTAAATTATTAGGCTATAGGTGTCGGAAAACTTCATTGGCATCATACCGTCTCAGGAATTCTTTGAATTGGTTCGTAAAAGCTTCGACGATTGATGGGAGTGTAGGCAGCATTACTAATTTAATTCTTTTATTTCTTAAATCATAGCAACGCGACGACTAAAAAAACTAATTACTCAAACCGGGTAAGGAAAGCACGTTGCGCCTTGCATTTAAGTAATTTAAATAATACCTTGATTAGAAATATTTCTCCAAACATTTTAAAAAAATAAAAATGTCAATCAAAATTATTGGGGCTGGCTTCCCGAGAACCGGTACAAACACTCTTAAAGAGTCTTTGGAGAAATTGGGTTATATAAAGACATATCATATGAAGGAACTACTTGTACAGCCTCAACACCTTCAACATTGGATAACGCTACGAGAAACGGGCACTACAAATTGGGATGAGTTATATAATGGCTACCAGGCAACGGTTGATTTTCCTGCGTACCCCTGGTATAAGGAACATATGAAACGGTACCCTGATGCAAAAGTTATTTTAACTGTCAGACCTTTTGAAAAATGGCACGATAGCGTTTATAGTACGATTTGGCAGGCGCAAAATCCATCAGAGGAGCAAAAAAAAGAAATGGGTCAAAAGATAGCTGCTAATCCCGGACTTGTAGAAACTATTAAATGCGTTGAATTTGCTAAAGATGTAATTATGGGAGATCATTTCGAAGGGAAATTTCTGGACAAAGTTTTTGCAGAAAAAGTGTTTAATCAGCACATTGAAGAAGTGAAAGCATACGTTCCCGCAGATAAATTACTTGTGTTCGACGTTAGCGAAGGTTGGGGACCTCTTTGCAATTTCCTTGAAGTAGCAGAGCCCGCTGAGCCTCTTCCTCATACAAACAAGAAAGAAAATTTTAAAGAAATGTTAGGTCAACTTATGAAAGGTCAAATGGCTTAGAGCCTGTTATAAGAGGCAAGTTTAAAAGGGTTAGATGGCAGTAAGAGAAAACTGCATATGTAGCCTACAACCATATCTTTCTCTAAAAAGCAACAAAGGAAGGATTTAGTAAATCTTCTTTGTTGTATAAAAGTTCTGTCTGCAAATCTGTTTGATAAATACTTCTATTTAAAGATCGTAGAATGCCATGTCCGGCAGCAGTGTCCCACTCCATTGTGGGAGCAATTCTGGGATAAATATCGGCAACACCTTCTGCCAGTAACATCAGCTTTAAAGAACTGCCCATCGAAGAAAGGTTGGGACTTTTAAATTGTTCAATAAAAATTTTTGTTTCATCATTCAAATGAGACTTCGACGCAACAATGGTTATTTTCTCTTTCTTTTGTAGTTCGTGTAAAGTTTCTTTTTTTTCAATAAAGGGTAGTTGTACCTGGAGTTGATCCACAATTTTATACGCTCCCGCTCCCTGTGAACCAACATAAAGAACGTCGAGGCAAGGCGCATAAATAACACCTGCGACAGGAACGTTGTTATGCATTAAAGCAATGTTGACTGTAAACTCTCCATTGCGCTTAATAAATTCTTTCGTTCCATCTAAAGGGTCTACCAACCAGAACCAGTCCCAATCCTTTCGAACTTCATAAGGTATGTTGCTTCCTTCTTCTGATAGTACAGGCAAACCACTTTTATCAAGCGCCGCTGTGATGACCTTATGAGCGGCTTTGTCCGCACGGGTCAAGGGAGAGTTATCACTTTTCATATCCACTCCAAAGTCATCTGTTGCATACACTTCCATAATCACTTTTCCTGCCTGTAGTGCTGCTTCTTTTGCACGTTGTAAAAGACCTTGTATTTGGATCATTTTTGGCGAGAAAGATTGATTTGGTTAAATGCAATAATAGGCCTGTAATGTTTGCAAGCTTATGGCAGGCTCAACTAGCTTAATAATCTTGTACATCGATTCTTCTACCGTTTCCTCAGCCGTATGTACCTCAACATCGGGTAGTGCCGGTGGATCATAGGGTGCACTCACCCCGGTAAAATTCGGAATGAGGCCCTTTCTCGCTTTTGCATACAAGCCTTTGACGTCTCGTTCTTCACAAACTTCTACTGTGCAGTTCACGTATACTTCTATAAACCGTTGCTCTCCCACAATATTTTTAATTGCCGAACGATCTTCTCCGGAGGGAGATATAAACGCACAAATCACTGTAAGGCCTGCATCTAACATCAGCTTTGAAACTTCACCAACTCTACGCAGATTTTCTTTTCGGTCTTCTTCAGAAAAACCAAGATCACTGCAAAGTCCGCTGCGCATATTATCGCCGTCGAGAATAAAGACTTTAAAATGTTTAAAGAAGAAATAGTGTTCAAGACGAAGAGCCAATGTAGATTTTCCTGATCCGGATAATCCCGTAAGCCAGATGAGACGAGGTTCCTGCATCATAGCTTCCTTGCGCTGCTCGTAGCTGATTTGCGAGTCGAAAGGAAAGATAGTTTTTGTCATAGCTTCATAATTAACAGGGATGAAATAGAGACATTTTTTATACGGAAGCTAACTTCAAGAATACAATGTGAACAAGTGAGCTAAACTAATCAAGCTTCCATAAATGCAGCAGTTATAAAAGAAATTTATTTGATTGAAACAGTTGTAACTCCGGTATAAAGCAGGCTGATGATCGAAGAGTATTACGCGCTATTATCTACTTTTCCTGCACCATATTCTTTCCTAATGGCTAAGTAAAAATTGCCTAATTTTTCATCTAAAGCAAACATTTCATTCGATATTTTAAAACACAGTTTCTTTCCACTGAAACTTTTATAATATATCATTGCTTTGCTTCATTTTAAAAATCGATCTTAAAAATTAATTTGGTATGACAGATTTAAAAAAGCTTGCGGCGCAAAAGGCAGCTACATTAGTTAAAGACAAAACCGTTGTAGGACTTGGCGCAGGATCTACCATTGCTCATCTTGTTGACTTTTTAAACGCCAGTCTACAGTCGGGACTAGACCTGCAGTTTGTTACATCGTCTTTTTCAACGCTTCAATTATTGCACACTAAAAAGTTGCCCGTTCTTCAGACAGAATTTTTGAGCCAGATTGATATTTACTTTGATGGTTGCGACCAAATGGATCGGCAGTTGAACGCATTAAAAAGTGGTGGCGGTATTCATACACAAGAGAAGCTGTTGGCTGCGATGGCAAAAGAATTTGTTTTAATTGGCGATGAAACAAAATTGGTTGAAAGCTTTGATTTAAAATATCCTGTTGTTCTCGAAATACTTCCTCAATCGGCAGCCTTTGTTTCGAGGAAAATTGAAGAAATTTTTCAAGTAGCAAAAATGGTGATGCGAATGAACGACAAAAAAGACGGACCTGTAATTACTGAGAATGGCAACTACTTAGTAGACGCCTATTTTGAAAGTTGGCCGGAAATTCAATCTATTAACCCAATTTTTAAAAATGTGCCCGGAATAGTTGAAACCTCCCTTTTTTATAGCATGGCAACCAAAGCTATTGTTGCGGGCAATGAAGGCGTTGTTGTTTTAGAAAGTTAGTAAGCTGATTACAGCCGAATTAATAAGATGGTTTTTGGAGTCCACATGGAAGCCCGATCACTTATTGTTTTAAAAAATGCACTAGTTTTAAAACTTGATTTAAACACTTTTTATTCCTGCATAATCCATAAATTACTCCCGAAACATATGAAACGATTGCCCTTTTTTCTCTTGCTGATTGCAGTGCTCTTTGCCGATCTCGCCTATTCTCAACCTACATCAAAAGACGGATCAATCTCTTTGTTTGATGGAAAGACATTAAATGGCTGGAGAAAGGCAGAGCGCGATACCGCCCCAGATCATGCATGGATCGTTCAAAATGGAGAACTTAGTTTTGATCCTGCAATAGGACATGGTGGAGATATTGTTACTACCAAAACCTTCAAAAATTTTGACCTTTCAGTTGATTTTAAAGTGTCCGAAGCTGGTAACAGCGGCATTAAATATCGATTGCTTCCCAACACTTCTCTCGGTTGCGAATTTCAGTTGATAGATGACAGCAAACATCCTGATGCAAAGCTTGGAATTAACGGAAACCGTAAGACCGCCGCTCTTTACGATGTTTTTCCTCCCGATCCCAACAAACCCTATAAGCCTGCTGGCGAGTGGAACACTGCACGCATTGTTGTTAAGGGCGACAATGTGGAGCATTGGTTAAATGGAGTGAAAGTGCTGCAGTATACAAGAGGCAGTGAACCGTTTAAACAGGCGATTGCGCAAAGCAAATTTAAATCGACCAAAGGATTTGCGGAGGCGGCTTCATCACCCATCCTGCTGCAGGCACATGGCGACAAGATCACCTTTAGAAATATTAAGATAAAAGAACTCTAACAAAAATTGCATATGAAAAATTCAAGAAGACGATTTATTAAAAATATTGCAGGCAGTTCGGCAGCAGTGGCTATCGGAGGGCTGGCTTCAGGCTTTACTGCTAAAAGTTACCGGAACATTAAAGGTGCAAATGATCGGATCAGGGTCGCGGTGATTGGATCAAACGGGCGTGGGGCAGGCATGGCGGCAACTTTTGCAAAACAAGCCAACACAGATGTGACGTATGTCTGTGACGTAGAAGAAAAGGCAAGACAAAAGGGAATTGATGCGGTGAAGAAAACAGGTAAGGATGCACCAAAAGGAGAAAACGATTTTCGTAAAACTTTGCTCGACAAAGATGTCGATGCAATTTATATAGCCATGCCCGATCATTGGCATGCTCCTGCGACTATTTTAGGCTGCGCAGCCGGTAAGCATGTGTATTGCGAAAAGCCTTTGGCGCACAATCCTCGTGAAGGTGAAATGTCTATTGCCGCGGCAAGGAAGTATAACCGGATTGTTCAAATGGGTACTCAACGCAGATCATGGAAATTACTTACAGAAGGCATTAACGAATTAAAGGGTGGCGCCATAGGTAAAGTTCACATGGCAAAGACCTGGTATACCAATGCCCGAAAGCCTATTGGGTTAGGAAAAGAAACTGCAGTAATGCCGGGACTTGATTATGAACTTTGGCAGGGTCCTGCACCAAGAATGCCTTACAAGGATAATCTGATTCACTACAATTGGCATTGGTTCTGGCATTGGGGAACTGGTGAAGCGCTTAACAATGGTACACACGAAATTGACGTAGCACGCTGGGGTCTTGGGGTTGATTACCCGCTGCGCGTTAACTCCACCGGTGGTAGATATTTTGCGCAAGACGATTGGCAGACTCCCGACACACAACTAATCACTTTTGATTGTCCCGAAGCCACTGTGGTTTGGGAGGGGCGTAGCTGTAACAACTTTAAAACCGAAGGTCTCGACCGCGGTGTGTTGTTTTATGGCGACAAGGGCGTAATGCTTACCGGTCATGATGGCTATACTATCTACGACGAGAAGGGCAAAGTTTTGAAGGAAATCAAATCGAACGCAGTAATAGATGGTCGCAATACATCAAGTCCTGGTGAAAGTTTGGATGCAGTGCACATTGCTAATTTTTTAGATAGTATTCGCCTGTCAAAAGTTCCGAATGCGGATGTAGCAGTAGGGTTCAAAAGCACACTTTGGATGCAGCTCGGAAATATAGCGCAGCGGACAGGACATACATTAAATGTAGATCAAACAAACGGGCACGTAGTAGGCGATAAAAAAGCAATGGAACTTTGGGGTCGTACTTATCAACAAGGTTGGGAGCCTAAAGTATAATGGATCGTAGTACCAGCTTATGATTTTTAAATCAGCACCGTTGTGTCACTCCCTTGTACTTCATCTTTTTATGGCGGCCCTTTTAAAAGTTTTCTATCTACAAAAACAGATGACATGGAATCGAACATTTCATGTCATTTTTCATAAAATGGAATAATTATCAAGAACATAAAGAAGGCGCAAGAATTTGAAAATCTGAAGAAAAAAAGACCTATTCAAAACTTAATTATCTTTCAAGCTCAACAGTAAAAACAGGAATGAGATACCCGGTTAAAATAACTTTCGCAATTATATTGGTTTCAGTTCTTAATAGTTGCCATACAATGAATAGCGCATCGAAGAATACTTCGGCTGGTAATGGAAATGTAAAAATAATTACGTTAGATCCTGGTCATTTCCATGCAGCCTTGGTGCAAAAAGAAATGTATAGCGGTATCGATCCGGAGGTAAATGTTTATGCACCCGGTGGAGCAGAATTAGAGGCGCACCTTGCTCTGATTAAGCAATACAATGAGAGAAAAGAAAACCCGACCAAGTGGGTCGAAAAGGTGTATACTGGCAGCGATTACCTTGAGAAAATGCTTAGCGAAAAGAAAGGAAACGTGGTGGTGTTGGCAGGTAACAACCGTCAGAAAACAGAATACATCAACAAAGCAATTGATGCAGGTTTAAATGTGTTAGGTGATAAGCCGATGGCGATCAACTTTCAAAATTTTAATTTGTTGCAGAACACTTTTGCAAAAGCGGCTCAGAAGAAATTGTTGTTGTATGATATCATGACCGAACGGTCCGAAATTACTAACCTACTCCAAAGGGAACTTGCCCAATCGCCCGAGCTGTTTGGCGAGTTAAAAAAAGGAACCTCGAACGACCCTTCGGTAATACTGGAAAGCGTACACTTTTTCTATAAGTTTGTTTCAGGCAAAGTATTGACGAGGCCCTCTTGGTTCTTCGATCCCACCCAGCAAGGCGACGCCATAGCGGATGTAGGAACGCATTTAATTGACCTCGTACAATGGGAATGTTTTCCCGATCAGACAATTGATTATAAAAAAGACATCAAGATTAATTCTTCCAGAATATGGCCTGAGCCTTTAACCCTTTCGCAGTTTAGCCTCATCACAAATCAAAGTACTTTCCCGGAATACTTAAAGCAATATGTAAAGAGTGATACCATTTTGCAAACGCACGGCAATGGCGAAATTAACTACACCTTGAAAGACGTGCACGTTAAGACAATAGCACGTTGGGAATATAAAGCTCCTCCCGGTGGTGGTGATACCCATTATTCTATCCTGAAAGGAACAAAGTCGAACCTGGAAATCAAGCAGGGAAAAGAAGAGGGTTACCAGCCAACACTATATATTATTCCCGTTGGTAATCAAAACAGTTTTGAGTCTACGTTAAAGAATACGATCACAAGACTGAACGCTTCTTATGCAGGTGTGACAACAGAAAAAACGGCGAACGGGTGGAAGCTTGTTATTCCTCAATCTTATAAGATCGGTCATGAAGCTCATTTTGGACAAGTGATGACACGCTACCTTCAGTATTTGAAAGACAAAAAATTGCCCGAGTGGGAGGTACCTAATATGTTGGCGAAATATTATACCGCTACAAAAGGTTTGGAAATGGCAACCACTAATACCAAATAAACATTCTAACAATAACGATTAAAATAATAATTGCTAATATGGAACAGTCGAGAAGAAAATTTATTCAGAAGGCAACACTCGGTTTTGCCGGTGCTGTCAGCGTGCCTTTTATTAACCAGGCAGCAACTCAATCAAAAAATTTTGTAGCAAAGCAAGGTGATTTATTACCTGTTGGTATCGCCGGCTACACGTTCAATAAGTTTGACTTGGAGAAGTCGATTGCAATGATGAAACGTATAGGCGTTCAAAACCTTTCTTTAAAAGAATTTCATCTGCCTATCAATAGTAATGACGAAAAGATTAAATCTGTAATGTCTCAGTTCGCAGCTGCAAATATTAATGTGTACGCCGTTGGGGTTATCTATATGAGAACAAAACAGGCGGTGGACGAGGCTTTTAATTATGCAAAAAAGGTAGGAGTGAAGCTGATTGTAGGCGTACCAACTTATGACCTGATTGACTATACTGAACAGAAAGTAAAAGAAACTGACATTAGAATAGCCATCCATAATCACGGGCCTGAAGATGCGTTGTATCCGGGTCCTCAACAGGTGTACGATCGCATTAAAGACAGGGACTCAAGAATGGGACTTTGTTTAGATATCGGTCATGCTGAAAGGGCAGGAACGGACCTGGTGAAAGCTATCAAAGATTTTAAAGGTCGTTTGTATGATCTGCATATTAAAGACGTATCACTTGCTCAGAAAGAAGGTAAGGCAATTGAAATCGGCAGAGGCGTAATTGATTTTAACGCTGTAATAAAAGCGCTGAAAAAGAATAATTACAAAGGAATGTGCAGCATCGAGTTCGAAAAAGATATGAGCGATCCGCTTCCCGGAATGGCTGAGTCTATTGGTTATTTCAGAGGGGTAATGTCAACAATGAGCTAGACGCATTTTTGGTTGAATATTGAAATAAGGTAAAAGAGTGCGACGCAACAATGCCACATAGTAGCACACAGATTGGCTCAATAAAAATCAAACAATTATTGGTTTGAACTTTTAGAAACTTTTTGAAGAAGACGTATGGAAAAAAAAGTTCTACGGGCAGGATTAGTAGGATCAGGCTTTGCGGCAAAGTTTCACTTTGAAGCTTTACAAAGGGTTTTTAGTACCAGGGTAGAAATCACCGGGGCATATTCTCCGTCTTCAGATAATCTCGTAAAATTTACAGAACCAAGAAACCTACGGGCATTTGAAAACGTCGATCAGTTAATAGAAAATTCTGACGTAGTTCACGTATGTACGCCACCGGTTACGCATGAGCCGATTGTTGTCGCAGCCTTACAGCAAAACAAACACGTTATAGTCGAGAAACCATTTACAGGATATTTTGGAGATGGAAGCACCAGCTTTAACGGCGATACTTTCTCTAAGGAAGAAGGCCTTCATCATGCAATGGAAAGTGTAAGGAGAATGTTGGACGCAGAGAAAGCAAGTGAAGGCAAGATTATGTATGCGGAGAATTGGGTCTATGCGCCAGCCATTCAAAAAGAAAGGGAACTCTTGCAAAAAACGGGTGCTCAAATTATTTGGATGAATGGTGAGGAGTCTCACTCCGGCTCACATTCCCTTACTTACGGACAATGGAAATTTTCGGGCGGCGGTTCGATGATAGGAAAGGGTTGCCACCCGTTGTCTGCTGCTATTTACCTGAAACATGCCGAAGGCAGGGCACGCAATGGAAGGGCAATAAGACCTAAAAGTATATCAGCGCGCACGCACGCCATTACCCGGATGCCGACTTTCAAAGACGAAGGATATTTAAGAACCACCTATAAAGACACAGAGGATTTTGCAATGCTTCATGTAGTGTTTGAAGATGGTACCATTGCCAATTTAATTGCAAGTGAACTTGTTCTTGGTGGAGTTCATAACTGGCTCGAAGTAAATACAACCAATCACAGAACTATCTGCAACATTAATCCTAATACTTCTATGCAGGCTTATACGCCTGCGCAAAAACACTTTGAGGAGGTTTACGTGGTCGAGAAGACCGAAACAAAACAAGGTTGGTCTTCGATATCTCCTGACGAAGGATGGTTTGCAGGATACCAACATGAAATGGATGCTTTCTATAGATCGGCAGCTTTTGGTGAGCTAATAGAAAGTGATAGCAGCCTGGCGTCTGATGTAATTGCAACCATCTACGCGGGATATTTGTCTGCCGAACGAAAAGGCGCAGAAGTTGCCATTACCATCCTTTAGATGTTTTTACCTAAGTAATCCGCTAATTCAATAATTTTAAAAATCTAACAACGCTTATTTCACTTGTTTTTCAATAACTAAAATAAATGGCAGCCATAGAAATGAATACTGGTCTTCAGACCAAAATAGGAAAATACAGATGGACAATTTGTGCATTAGTATTTTATGCCACCACTATTAACTATCTCGACCGACAGGTAATCAGCCTGCTAAAACCAACTTTAGAAAAAGAATTTAACTGGACAGAGTCTGACTATTCTAATATAGTCGTAGCCTTTCAGTTCGCTTATGCAATAGGGATGGTCTTTGCAGGAAGGTTCATTGATAAGATTGGTACCAAGATCGGTTACGCGCTTACATTAACCCTATGGAGCATCGCCTCTATCCTACATGCTTTCGCTACAGGCACTGTTAGTTTCGCTGTTTTTCGTGCATTTTTAGGAGTTACCGAAGCAGGAAATTTTCCTGCTGCATTTAAAACTGTAGCAGAATGGTTTCCCAAAAAAGAACGTGCGTTTGCTGGTGGTATTTTTAACTCGGGCACTAACGTAGGAGCTATACTTGCGCCACTATTAGTTCCCTGGCTGGCAATTAATTATAGTTGGAAAATTGCTTTCATCGCCATAGGCGCCATTGGCTTTATCTGGTTGATTTTTTGGTTTATGTACTATGAAATTCCTTCGAAGCAGAAAAGACTCTCGAGAGCAGAGTTCGATTACATCCACAGTGATGTTGAACCTGATACCCATACAGCAACCGGCGAAGAAAAACCTAAAATTACATGGACACAGTTATTAGGCTTTAAACAAACGTGGGCCTTCATAGTTGGTAAGTTTTTAACGGACGGCATCTGGTGGTTCTTTCTCTTTTGGCTGCCAGCGTTTTTAAATTCTCAATACCATCTTGTGGGCATGCAGGTTAGCTTGCCTATAGCATTTGTGTATACCCTTGCAGGTGTCGCCAGTGTTTTCGGTGGCTGGTTACCCATGTGGTTCGTAAAAGAAAAAGGTTGGGACATCGTAAAGGCCAGAAAGACTTCGATGCTTATTTATGCATTTTTCCCTTTGTTGGTAATGGTCTCACAAGCCGCCGGTAGTTATGGGATGTGGTATGCTGTTGTAATAATTGGTATTGCTGCTTCTGCACACCAGGCTTGGTCTGCGAACCTTTTTACAACCGTTTCTGATATGTTTCCAAAAAATTCTGTGGCTTCTGTTGTCGGCATTGGCGGTATGGCTGGCGGACTGGGAGGTATGGCTGTAGCCAAAGTAGCAGGTCTTTTGTTTGACCATTATAAAGCACTAGGCCATATAGAAACAGGATACTACATCTTGTTTCTATATTGCGGATTAGGCTACCTGGCAGCATGGTTTATCATGTTTAGGTTACTAGTTCCGAAGATGAAACCAATAGAGGTATAATTTTCAAAATTGACAAAAACATAAAAGCCTGTAGAAATGTAAAGATTACTTTACTTATCTACAGGCTTTTTATATTGTTACCCATCTTCTTAAAATTCGTATGACACAGTCGCTTTTTTAGCAGATGATTTTTTACTTAGCTCTTATTCATTCTGCAGCTTTCGTTGTGTCACACTCTTGTACGGTATGTACTATGGCAACTATAGGTTTAAAGGAAATTGGTCTCGTTTTCATTAAACAGCAAAGTCGCGCTAAGCCATCTTTTGACTAAACTAAAAGCCAGGTCTATTCGGCTTTTTTCTTGGTTTTGCTTTTGGTCTTTCTTTCTCTTATTAACTCCATTCTTTCTTCTTCCTCCTCTTCGTCGTCATTTTCTGCAACTTTTACAAAAGCACTACGACGCGGAGCTGGCATTTCGCTGTCCTCACCTCTTACAGCTTTCCAAATGATTTGGCTGAAAAGCATATCGGGTACAAGGTCTTCTTTGCTCAAGTCAATCTTATCGCTCAGCTTCGCAGTATTAGAATTGTTGTTAGCTAAATTTTTATCGTTCAGGTTTATGTCCGAAGGCAGCGCTTTAAAAGGAGCAAGGTTTGGTGTGGCTGTAAAACTTTTAAACATAGGCGTAGCAGCTGCGTCATACTGGCTCATTGGAGGAAGGCCAAGTATTAACTCCATCGTGCGTAGCATAGAGGAAGTCGAATACATGCTGTGGTCAACGAAACCACGTTTTACATGCGGGCCAGCTACATAAGCTGTTGTTCTATGGGCATCGACATGATCGGGACCATTTTGCGCATCGTCTTCAACTATAAAGACAACACTTTCTTTCCATATGGGACTATTTGAAAGATGCTCTATAAACATTCCAACTGCCAGGTCGTTATCTGCGACTTGGGCGTATGGCGTTGCGACTCCACGCTTCAGTCCTTGAGTATGATCGTTACCAAAACGAAGTGAGTTGAATTGTGGAACGGCGTTAACTTTTACCAACGAATCGAACTCTCTTTGCCACTGATAAAAACGGGTAGTATCGCGAACATTTAAGTCCCAACCGGTATAGGTTGGAGAAAGATGATTGACAAGCACGGGAATGTTCGCCTTACCATCATCCGCGAACTCGCCGTAAGTACGATAACTCACACCTGCACGCTTGCAATAATCCCAAATAAAGCCATTCTTAGGGTTTGCAATCTCACGTTTTCCTTCACCTGGATAAGTACCACCACGACCACCATAACTAGTAACCCAATTCTTCTCAAGGAAGTCAGTTGCGTGGGCAGACGTGCTCCAATTATGACCATCTGCACTTACTTCGCCATCAGCATAGAAGTTGTCAAGTAATACAAACTCCTTCACCAGCTTATGTTGGTTAGGAGTAATTCTTTCACCAAATAGTGTAAGCGATTTATCACCGTTGCCTTCAGCTATATCTCCAAGTACCTGGTCGTACGTTCTATTTTCTTTAATGATATAAAACACATGTTTAATCGGTGATTTGTCACCTACTTTCATTGGAACAGGATTACCTTTTTCCCCGGTGCTCGTTAGCTCTCCATCCTTTGTGTAGGGGGTATTTGTATAGACAGCTTTTGAATATGCTGCCAATGTAATATCAGAAGGTTCGTCTATTATGGACATTGTTCCTTTCATCAAACCTCCGATATAGCCGGGGTTAACCATAGCCGAAGTATCGCCCATGTGGCGAAGAACGAGCTGTGTTGCTTTTAAAGGATTAGGTCCGTTAGCGTTCGGATAAGAAGAAAACCCTTTGCCATTAGAAACAAATATTTTAGTACCAATCACTTTCAAATTAGTAGGATACCAGCCTACAGGTATGAACCCTTTTGACTTGCTTCTGCCAGGAACGGAAACATCAAAAACCGCGAGGCAATTATTATTTGCATTAGCTACATACAAACTTTTTTCATTGGTAGATAAAGCAAGACCATTAGACGACGATCCTTCAGGTGCATTTGGAAAAAGCGCTGCGTTTAAAACTTCGAGCACCTTTCGCTTTTTTACATCTATCACAGACACGCTATTATCGTTGGCATTTGCAACAAATAGAAGACTACCGCTCTTGTTCAATAGTAACTCGTTTGGATTATCGCCAACAGATATTTCCTCTGTAAATTTTTGTTCCCTTGTATTGTATACCCGTACTTTATCGCCGCCCCATACTGAAATATATAATTCAGTTTTGTCTGGTGATAAAACGCAGGCATAACCTTCATTGCCAAGTGGTAATTGTTGCACAATGGATTTGTCTGCAAGGTTTATAACATATAGTGCATTGTTTTCTTTGGTAACTACATACATCCGCTTTGCCGCATCATCTATTTCTATTCCGGCGGGAGATATTTTTTCGGGCCATTTTTTTCCAAGAATAATACTGTCTTTTAGTACGAGTCTATTATTCGTGATCGCGTATTGAAAGATCCAGTTATCGTTGCCACCTGAAGCATACAAAAATTTTTCATCTGCACTAAACTTTAACCCATACCACGACTTTGGAATGATAACATTAGAAAGAATTTTTTCAGTCTTGGGATCTATCAACTGGATGCTCTGAACGCTTTGTCCGTTATTGGTAACAGCCAGAAATTTTTTGGAAGAAGAAACGGCTATGTTTAAAGGAAGATCTCCTAAAGCTATTGACCTGCCGGCAGGAGAGAGGTGCCATCCGTTCGGTAACCTGACCCTTGTTTTTGATAAATTGTCACCTACTGATGAGGTCTTCTTTTGAGCAGTCACACTTAACACCAGTGTGCTACTTAGAACAATTAAGAGCAGTTTTTTCATAATTCGCTATTTAGTACAAGAAGGTTTGTAAAATTTTTGGAACAATTATTTAAGATAAAAATTTGCTTTTTAAAAGGAGTTATAACCCATTTAATGCAAGTGCTTTTCTTACTTCAGCCAGAAAAACAGGCACCTTTATTTTCGGGTCTCCGGCGCCCAGAGTTTCTATCGGCACGTATCCTCTGTAACCCGACGCTTTGATAATGCTGATTACTTTTTGCAGGTCTGT
The DNA here is from genome assembly GCF_007991655.1 of Segetibacter aerophilus. Taxonomy (GTDB): domain Bacteria; phylum Bacteroidota; class Bacteroidia; order Chitinophagales; family Chitinophagaceae; genus Segetibacter; species Segetibacter aerophilus. Next base: position 49,151 of record NZ_BJYT01000009.1, on the reverse strand, counting down.
CTTCTGTTCGCGGTTATCTAAAAACATCAATTCTTTCAATTGCCAATTTACTGCATACTTTGCAGTCTGTTCGATTTGTTTATAGGGATCACCAGTTCTGTAGCTCCCAATATCGAGCACAAGACCGAACCAATCAGAATTGACTTGTTCAATAATCTTTTGTGCCTGTTCGGCTGTTTTAATAAAATCGTTGTGGTTTTGAATCGCGACTATTACGCCGTATTGCTTACCGTAGTCTGCACACTCTTTCATGTCTTTGACCATCCAGGTTGTTACCTCATCCCAAGTGTGCCCTTCTGGTATATTAAGTCCTGAAAAAATTCTGATAACGGGCGCACCGAGTTTAGCGGCACATTCAATCCACTTTTTTATAAGTTTAGTATCATCCTTTCTTTTGCCTTTATCTGGATTTGTAAAATCATTTCTTATTCCTGTACCGCTAATGTCGAGGCCGAGACGATGCGCTTTTTGTTTAAGATGAAATATATACTCGTCTTCGGGAACAGCAGGATACCCTGGAAAATAGTAGCCGGTGAGATCTACCGCATCGAAATTATTTTCAGCACAAAAATTGAGGAGGTCATCTAAAGTCATTGTCTTTTTTGTAAGCGGTTCATTAAAAGAATAAGCATTGAGGCTTACTCTAAGTTTTGAACCTACCCCTTGCGCAGGAGATGTTTGTGCGGTCGAGGACGTGGTATTTAAAAGCATGCCTCCGGTTAGGGTAAGTGCTGGGCTCGCAAGTACTGTTTTGAGAAAGCTTCTTCGTGGAGTAAATTTTTTCATAAGGGGGAGTTGGAAGCAATTGTGAAATTTGGCTTTACATTGGTTCTTATTTGTAGCTTGATCCTATAATATTTTCAATTTAAGAAATTGCCGACATTATCATTCAAAGTACAAGAGTGTGACACAACGATGCCTGAGAGTAGCAACAATGCCATGGCTACAAAAAAATAAATATCTAAACTCCAGAGAAAATATGGAAACCGCCATCGACACAAATAACCTCCCCGCTAACAAAGACAGAGGCGTCACTTAAAAGCCAAATTAAAGTCCCAATTAATTCATCGGCATTGCCGAAACGTTTAAAGGGAGTATTGCGGATAACAGCTTCGCCGCGCTTTGTGTAACCATCTTTTTCCACCAGCAAATGCCGATTTTGGTTGGTAACAAAAAAGCCGGGGGCAATGGCATTAATGCGAATAGCATCTCCATACCGTTGAGCAAGTTCAACACACATCCAACGAGTATAGTTGTCGATACCTGCCTTTGCCATTGAATATCCCAACACCCGGGTAATAGCAGATTGCGCAGCCATTGAAGAGATATTCACGATACTGCCACGTCCTGTTTGGGTCATCGCTTTACCAAAGATGCAGGTTGGTAAAATGGTGCCGTATAGATTGAGATCAAAAGCTCTTTTCAATGCTTCCATATCTAAATCAAAAACATCAGCTCCCGGGGCAACTACTGCTTCAGGAACATTTCCACCAGCTGCATTTACCAATCCGTCTATTTTGCCCCATGTATTTAAAGTGATGTCTCTTGCACGTTCCAACTCAGGCCTTGACAAAACATCTGTCTTAATAAATATAGCTTCTCCGCCTTTTTCTTTCAGTGCGTTCATTCTTTCTTCTCCCACAGTTTCATTGCGTCCCAACAATACTACCCTGGCTTCCATATTGACCAGCCCACTCACAAAGGACTCTCCAAGAATACCTGTAGCGCCGGTTACTACAATCACTTTTTCTTTGAGATTGAAATATTTTTTTTCTTGTGAAATTGACATCTTTTATTTTTTTGAATTTATGGTACTTAATGGAAAAGTGTGTGGAATGTCAAATGTATGATACTTCTTTTTCATTGTGGAGGCGGTTACTATTGATGAATATTAATGTATTTATATGTATGCTGAAATCGGTTAAAATTTTTTAATGAAAAATTTTTCCTTTGAGCTTTTACTATATATTTATTTTCTCAAACAGCGTTTTGTAAGGACATATTGTCACTACTTAAGGCTCATAACGATTCTGGAACTTTTTAAAACAAAACTTGTCAAATGAAAAAATGCTTGTTACGTGTTTTTCACGTACAAAATCCCCCACCCATTTTTTGTCTCCTTTTTTTCGCGCTCCTCTTACCATCATTACTAATAGCCCAGGCTACGCGTACGGTTTCAGGAAACGTGCTAGACAGTAAAAAAGCCCCTTTACAGGGAGTTAGTATTACAATAAAAGGAACCACCAGAGGTACTACTACCGATGCAGATGGTCACTTCGTGCTTCCCAATGTTCCCGACAAGGGTACTTTGGTAGTTAGCTCGACCGGTTTTACTGCACAAGAAATTGGAGTAGGTTCCCGAACCACTTTTAATGTAACCTTAGCTGAAGCGGTTAACGCTTTGAATGACGTCGTGGTAATTGGTTACGGTACTCGTCAGAGAAGAGACGTTACAGGTGCTGTGTCGCAGGTAAAGGCAACGCAGTTAGAGAATGAAAATCCTCAAAGCGTGCAAGATCTTTTAAGAGGTAACGTACCGGGACTAAGTGTTACATCAAGCCCAAATGCAAAAGGCGGTGGAAACTTATTAGTTAGGGGAAGATCTTCGATAAACGCCGGTACTTCACCGTTGATCGTTCTTGACGGAGTGATTTATCCTGGTGATTTATCTGATATCAATCCTAATGACATCGCTACAGTTGACGTTTTAAAGGATGCTAGTTCTGCTGCAGTATACGGTGCAAAAGCAGCAAGCGGAGTTATTCTGGTTACCACTAAAAAAGGATCAGGTGCTAAACCAACCATCACTTTCAATTCTAATACAGGTCTTGCTACTCTGGCAATGAATGAGCCTTTGTATGATGGACCTGGCTTTGTGAAGTGGAGAACAGATGTATTGAAAAGTACAAACATCAGCAACGCAAAACCTTTCCAGTTTGACGATCCAAGAAACTTACCTTCAAACATTACTGTTGACCAGTGGAAGGCATACGACAACTCTTTAGGTGATGCAGTTGACATCTGGCTTACAAGGCTAAAGTTGTTACCCGTAGAGCGTGAAAATTATAAAATTGGTAAAACAACCAACTGGTATGATATGATGTTCCAGACAGGTGTAAGGAACGACCATACAGTAAGTATTTCAGGTAAGAAAGAAGATGTCTCTTATTACATGTCTGCTAACTATACAAGAAACGAAGGTTATATAGTTGGTGATAAGTTTACAACATTTAGAACACGTATTAACCTGGAAGCAAAAGCTGCAAAATTTATGACTGTCGGTATGAATCTTCAGTATGCAGATCGCGACGAGAGCCAGGTACCTGTAACATGGCAACAGATGGTGAACGCTTCTCCTTATGGTGAAGTGTACAAAGCTGACGGCGTTACTTTAAGAGATAGCCCTAATGATGACATCGGTAATAATACCAATCCATTCCTTGATAATGTGTACACTAACCGTTTAAGAAAGTACAATACTCTTTTCGGAAGTATCTATGCAAAAGGTAATTTGCCATGGGGTTTTTCTTATCAATCTAACTTTACTCCAAACTTCGAATTCTATAGGAATTTTAATGGTACATCGGCAAAAGACTTCAGGGTTTCAGTAAGAAAGGGAGTCGCTTCAAGACAGAACCGTACCACTTTCAACTGGCAAATGGATAATTTGTTGATGTGGAACAAAGCATTTGGTGAGCACAAGATCGATGCAACTTTCCTTGTTAACGCTGAGAAATACCAGCAGTGGGACGAAACAATGAATAACGAGGGATTTGATCCAAATGATAATCTAAGTTACAATAACATTGCTGCAGGTATAAAGCCAACAATAAGTAGTAATGACCAGAGAAGTACAGGAGATGCTTTGATGGCTCGTATCAACTATTCCTTCAAAGATAAATACTTGCTTACTACCTCTGTTCGTCGTGATGGTTATTCTGCCTTCGGTTTGCAAAATCCAAGAGCAACCTTTCCTTCAATTGCTTTAGGTTGGGTTTTCTCTAAAGAAAAATTCTCTAACATCAGCTGGTTGAATTATGGTAAGCTTCGCGCTTCATGGGGTATAAATGGTAACAGGGATATTGGTCGTTACGATGCCCTTTCAAACCTTACTACCGGTAAGTACCAGTTTATCACACCAAGCGGTCAAATCATACTTGTGTCTCAACTATATGTAAACCGTCTTCAGAACCCAGGTCTTAAGTGGGAAAGAACAGAGTCTTATAACTTAGGACTTGATTATTCAATCCTAAAAGACAGAATTAGTGGATCTATAGATGTTTATCGTAAGTCCACAAAAGACCTTTTGATCAACAGGGCGCTTCCAGACGTCACCGGGTTTGCAAATGTCTTGGATAACCTAGGTGAAGTTCAAAACAGGGGAATAGAATTAGGCATCAGTACGCTGAATATAAAATCGCCAAGTTTCTCCTGGAGATCTAATGTAAACTTTACTTTGAACCGTAATAAAATAGTTCACCTATATGGACCTACTCCGGATTACGATGCAAGCGGTAAAGTAATAGGTCAGTCAGAAAAAGATGACGTGGCAAACAGATGGTTTATCGGGCATGATATAGATGAAATCTGGGATTTAAAAGTATTGGGAGTTTGGCAACAAGATGAGGCAGCCGCTGCTGCAAAATATGGTGTAAAGCCAGGTGACTTCAAAGTGGAAGATGTAAATGGTGATAGTAAGTACTCTGATGCGGATAGACAATTCGTTGGCTATAGAAACCCAAGATATATGTGGACTTTCAGAAACGACTTTACCTACAAGAATTTTGACTTTTCTTTCATGATGTATTCCAGCTGGGGTCAGAAGGAAGAATTCAACCAGGCAAAAAATAACGGTGGATTTATTGACAGGCAGAATTCTTACCAGGTCCCTTATTGGACACCAGAGAATCCTATTAATGACTATGCGCGTCTTTTCTCAAGTAACGGAAGCGCAGGTTTCAATGTTTATAGGCAAACTTCTTTCATCAGGCTTAGTACTATAGCGTTGGGGTATACAGTATCTCCACGGTTTTTAACAAGAGCTAAGATCCAGGCGTTAAAGGTTTATATGAACGTAAACAATGCAGCGGTATATCAACCAGAGTGGACATTTTGGGATGCAGAGTACAGGGTAAATCCTCCTAGTGATCGTACTGTAGTACCTCCACCAAGATATTACACATTAGGCGTTAACCTTACTTTATAATTACACGTAAAATAATAAGACTAAAAATGAGAACAAGTTTGAAATATATAAAAATCATTGGTGTCCTTACAACTATCATAGCTACTGTAGCAAGTTGTAAGAAGGAGTACCTTGAACCGCAGCCCCTTTCCTTTTACGAACCCTCAGCTACTTATGTAGACGCTACGGCCATGCGTGCTGCTTTGGCTGCTTGCGCAAGGAATTTAAGATTTGAATATTACGGAGGAAACCCTGCTATTCTTACAGAAATGCTGTTTACTGAGATCGCCGTGGAAGGCGTCACAGACAAATCAGGACCTGCACAAGATCTCAATCTCCAAATAACCCCGGATGGTGTGCAGGCAGATGATGATGATCACAATAAAATTTATGTGTATTGGAGAGAGGGATACAGCGGAATTAAATACGCCAATACTGTTATATCCAGGATTGATGATGCTACTTATTCATCTCCTGCCGAACGTAATGCTATTTTAGGTGCAGCCTATTTTCATAGAGCGCTTCGTTACTATAAATTGGTTCACCAATTTGGTGACGTTCCTGCGATCATGAATGAGATAACTGCTCCAAAGCTTGATTTTTATTCTACCAAAAAGGATGTTATCCTTCAGAAAATAAAACTTGACCTTGATTCTGCACTTTTATGGACCTCTGATAACGTAAACAAAGGTGAAGTAACCAAAGGTGCCGTAGCTCACTTACTTACCAAAGTAAACTTAGCTCTTGGAGATTTTGATGCAGCTATTACTGCAGCCAATGTCGCTATCAATGGCCCTTACAGTTTAATGAAAACTAATTTTGGTAGCGCACCAGCTCCAATTGTATTTGTTCCCGGTTCAGCCACACCTCAATCTCTACCACACAATGTAATATGGGATCTGCATCGCCCTGAGAACAAATCTATCGGAGCGAACAAGGAAGGTTTGTATATGATCATTGACCGATTTGGGGATGGGCAATTTGGTACAGGGATGACTATTATGCGTCAGGCAGTTGCATTCTGGGGAACGAACGTAAATACTCCAAGTGGTAAAAAAGGAACTTATGATAACCTGACAGCGGACCTCGTTCAATCAAACTTTGTAGGGAGGGGTATTGGAAGAACCCGGCCTAGTAACTATGCTCAGTACGAAATCTGGAATGATCCAAACGACTTGAGACATGCAAAAGGTAACTGGATGAATATGGAGGATCTTCTCTATAACGAACCAGGTTTGAAAACGATTAACGATCCAAATTACCTTAAGAATCTACAGCTTAGAAATGCTGCCGGTGGTTTACTTTGTACCGACACTATAAGAAGCTGGTATGGATGGCCCCAGTACAAAGTCTTTGTTGATGATAACGAAAACGCACCTAAACAAGGTGGACACAGCGATTGGTACATGTTCCGTCTGGCTGAAACTTATCTGTTAAGAGCAGAGGCTTATTTCTGGAAAGGCAACCAGGCTTTAGCTGCTGCTGATATAAACGCAGTAAGAACCAGGGCTAATTGTGCCCCAATAACCGCTGCTGATGTAAATATGGGAACCATATTGGATGAGAGAGCGCGCGAGTTGTACTTTGAAGAAAATCGTAAGACAGAAATGACAAGAATATCTTTCTTGTTTGCAAAAACAGGAAAGGCTGCTGAAAATGGAAAAGTATATTCTTTAGCCAACATTTCAGAAAGCAATTATTTGTACGACAGGGTTATGGCGAAGAACAATTTCTATAAACTGGGCATTGTTACTAACCACAATGATAAATACACTATGAGTCCTTATCACATTTTATGGCCAATACCTACCCGTTCTATCAATGGAAATAGTAACGGACGTATCAACCAAAATAAAGGGTATGTAGGTTTTGAAAACAACGTTCCTGCCCTGGACAAAATACCATAGTGACACGGTTATTGAAGATCTGAAAAATGCTTAAGAATTTGTTTAAAGTATAAGTGGATCATTTTTATTACGCAGGAGTGCAACTAATGAATCATCTCGGAGTTATCCCGATGGATCTGACGGTAAGCACTCCTGTAGTTTTTTATAGATAATTTTAAAATTCAGAATATCGTATTCACCATTCAAAAGATTATTATGAATAATTCAAATGAAAATAGCAGGCGAACCTTTTTAAAAAATACCATAAAGGCAACCGCCGGAAGTGTTGCTTTAGCAGGTTTTCCTACGATTGTTCCTGCGTCTGTCTTTGGTAAAAACGCACCGAGCAATAAAATTAATATTGGCCAAATAGGTATTGGTCGTATTGCCCGTACACATGATCTTGCCGAAACTTTCAAATATGATGTAGCCAACATAATGGCCGTAGCCGATGTTGACCGCACCCGTTTGCAAAGTGGCAAGCAGATGATAGAGGGATGGTACGCAAAAAAAACGGGTAAGGCTAACTATATCGACGTAAAAATATATGATGATTATAAAGCCTTATTGGCTAATAAGGATATTGATGCAGTAATCATAAGCACGCCTGATCATTGGCATGCTCAGCCTGCTATTGAAGCAGCCCTTGCCGGCAAGCACATCTATTGTCAAAAGCCTACCTCCCTTACTATTGAAGAAGGTCGCCAGATGAGCGACATAGTTAGAAAGTCAGGCGTAGTTTTTCAACTGGGAAGTCAGCAACGTTCCATGAATCCATGGCCGCAATTTAAAAAGGCCTGCGAACTAGTGAGAAATGGAAGGATTGGAAAATTACACACAGTACGTGTAGGATTACCCTCTGATCCTGCTGGCGGAAATACGGCAGAAATGCCTGTTCCTGAAAACCTGAATTACGACATGTGGTTGGGCTCTACTCCATACATTTATTATACAGTTGATAGAGTTCACTCTCAAACAGATCCTAACTCAAGAGGCGGTTGGCTGCGTTGCGAACAATTCGGCGCCGGCATGATTACAGGTTGGGGCGTTCATCACATCGACATTGCACATTGGGGTATGAATACTGAACTAACAGGCCCCATAGAAATTGAAGCAACGGCAGACTTCCCAACGAAAGGACTATGGAATGTGCATGGAGACTATGAGGCTACAATGAAATATGCAAATGGTGTGAACATGATCTTAAGCAGTAAGAACCCAAATGGTATTCGCTTTGAAGGATCAGACGGATGGATTTTTGTTACCAGGGGCAACGTAGGTGTAACAGCTTCAGACCCAACATCGGGCAAAAGTGAAAAGGCTTTTGATGCCAGTAACCCTTCGATACTCACCTCTGTTATAGGACCAAACGAAGTTCATTTATATGAAAGCCCCGAACAACATGGCAACTGGCTGGATTGTATTCAAAATAAAAAACCAAATATCAGCCCGGCTGAGGTAGCCCACCGTTCTTGTAGTGCGTGCCTGTTGGTTCATGCTGCAATGAAAACTCCCGGTAAGCTGTACTGGGATCCTAAGAAGGAAGTTTTTAAAGATAATATCGAAGCAAATAAACTGCTGTCAAGACCACAGCGCTTTCCTTATGGAACTAACTATGTTGTAAAATCTCAAAACGGTAAAGTGGCGTAACAGTATTGTTGCTAAAGCTACTATTGACATTTTACCAATACTTTTTGTCGTTTGACAAATTTTTCCTGCTCAAAAGGTTTTCATCTAAACGTATTGTGGAGGGTTAACATCCAGCTTTCCACAATACCTTTCTTTCTTCTAATTCAAATTTTTACCTCGTTATGAAAAGACTGAGTGCTATCATTGTTTTTATATGTTTTCTCGTTACCTCCGCTTGTTCTCTCCATGCGCAGGGTGTTGTAAACTGGAAAAATGTTCGGGTGTTGGTGTATACTAAAAATGGTAAAGGATATGTACATGATAATATTCCAAGCGCGGTGAGCTGCATACAGAAACTCGGACAGCAACACGGCTTTAAAGTCGATACATCCCGGGATGCTTCTGTGATGACGGAGAACAATCTGAAGCAATATTCTCTACTCATTTTTCCCAGTACCAATAATGACGTTTTTGACACTGATGAGCAGCGCCTTGCTTTCCGTAGATATATAGAAGCGGGTGGTGGTTTTGTCGGCTTACATTCCGTTACAGGAACCGAGCGCAACTGGAAGTGGTTTAAGATGATGATGGGAGGGACATTCTCATGGCATGCAAAATTTCAGAAATTTAAAGAACAGGTAATTACTTCTTCGCATCCTTCGATGCGTGGTCTTCCTAAAGTTTGGGAAAAGGAGGACGAATGTTATTTCGCAAAGGAACTCTATCCCGGCCCCAGGGTCTTGATGGCTCATAATATTACTTCGTTAAATCTTACCGATACAGCACAGAAAAATCTTGTGGATAAAAATGCGGGAGGCTACGCCGATTTATATCCGTCTGTTTGGTACTACGATTTCGATGGAGGTCACACATGGTGTACAGTACTTGGGCACGACAAAAAAGATTACTCAGATCCGGTATATGTAAAACATATTTTTCAAGGTATCGAATACGTAGCTGGGCAGGTTAAATCGCGCGACTTCTCAAAGGCCTATGCAGACTCAAGAGACACGCCTGTAAGATTTTAGTAAAAGAACTACAACTTGCTTCGATCTTTTTAAATTGCCGCTTCAACTAAAGCTCGCTTCATGAAAATTACAAGCTATGAATTGTTCCAGGTACCTCCTCGCTGGTTGTTTCTAAAAATTGAAACAGATGAAGGTATTGTTGGCTGGGGCGAGCCTGTGGTTGAAGGCAGAGCTGCCACGGTAAAAGTGGCGGTAGATGAATTGATGGAAAACCTGGTCGGCAAAAACCCGATGAACATAGAAGACCATTGGAACGTGATGTACCGGGCAGGTTTTTATCGTGGTGGACCAATACTGATGAGTGCTATTTCCGGTATAGACCAGGCTTTATGGGATATAAAAGGGAAGTTCTATAATGCTCCCATACACCAACTTATGGGCGGCAAAGCTCACACTGCCATGAAAATATATTCATGGATCGGAGGCGATCGTCCTTCAGAGGTTGGGCAAGCCGCAAAAAATTTGATAGCGCAAGGAATTACTGCTCTAAAGATGAATGCGACGGAGGAGCTGCAATACATAGACTCTTACGAAAAGATTACTCATGCCATTGCCCGTATTGATGCGGTACGTCAGGCGGTTGGTCCTTCGGTCGGTATTGGTATTGACTTTCATGGCAGGGTACATAAGCCAATGGCTAAAATACTGGCAAAGGAGCTGGAGCCCTATCACCCAATGTTTATTGAAGAACCTGTTTTGCCTGAGAATAATGAAGCGCTTCGTGACATTGCTCAGCATACAGCCATTCCAATTGCAACCGGCGAACGAATGTTTTCAAGGTGGCAATTCAAGAACCTGTTAAAGGATGGCTATGCTGATATTATTCAGCCTGACGTTTCTCATGCCGGCGGCATTACCGAGTGCAAAAAGATTATTTCTATGGCTGAGGCATTTGATGTTGCTGCCGCTCCGCACTGCCCGCTCGGCCCTATTGCACTGGCAGCCTGCTTACAGGTAGATGCTACTTGCCACAACGCTTTTATACAAGAGCAAAGCCTCGGAATACATTATAACCAGGGCAATGATTTGCTTGATTACTTAACAGACAAGACTGTTTTTGATTATGAAAACGGCTATGTAAAAATTCCTGAAGCTCCCGGTCTTGGTATTGAGATCGACGAAGAGTATGTAAGAAAAATGGCGGCAATTGGACACAACTGGCGGAACCCATTATGGAGACATGAAGATGGTAGTGTGGCCGAATGGTAGTGTTGCAAATTCAGATTTCACAGCTTCTATTTCAGCCATATTTGAAATCCTTTAGCAAACAAAATTCTTACATTTGAGCAATGGAAATTAAAGTACAGATACCATTTCAACAACTCCTTACTGCTGTTAAAACACTTACTCCTAAAGAGAAAGAAAGACTAAGAGAGGAATTGGCAAAAGAAAGATCTGTGAAGGACAATAAAAACGAATTAATCGAAATGCTTCTTGCTGGACCAGTATATACAGAAGAGGATATTAATAATATTGGGGAAAACAGAAAAAGCATAGCAAAATGGCGGACAAAAAGTTGATGATTGATTCCACTATTTTGATTGATTACTTCCGTAAAACTGATAAGAACAACTCCCGTTTAATCAGTCACTTTAAAAACTATGACAGCCTTTATATTTCCAGTATAACAGAATTTGAAGTGATTAACGGGTCGTCATCTCCCCATATGGAATTCTGGAACAAAATGCTGCTTGGCTTTACTGTTTTAGACTTTGACAGCAGGGCAGCAAGACAAGCAACAGAAATTGTTCGACTACTTAAAACAAAACGGAAAAGTATTGACAAGCCAGACTTGTTTATCGCAGCAACCTCAGTTGTTCACGGCTTAACTTTAGACACTACGAACCGTAAACATTTTATTTACATCGATAGTCTTAATTTGTTGGCAGAATAGGGGGCTTCAATTTAGAAATTATTGTTAGTTCCTGCTACGCTTCGAAGTTCTTCCGCGAAAAGCATTTAGCAGATGGATAAAAACGGCATTAAAAGTTTTGATTATTAACTCAATAGACAAGAACTTAGGATTTGAAACTTGCCATGACAGATCAACTAACTGCTGCCAAACCTTCTCGCATCCGCTTTGGCATGCTCGCACTTATCTTCGGCAACGTTATTATTAACTATATGGACCGTAGTAATATTTCGGTTGCAGCTTCTGCCATTACTAAAGACTTACAACTTACGCCTGTACAACTCGGTCTTGTTTTTTCTGCCTTCGGTTGGACTTATGCCGCGCTGCAAATTCCGGGTGGTCTTTTGGTAGATCGAATTAAGCCAAGAGTGTTATACACCCTTTGTCTTATAGCGTGGTCGGCAGTTACATTGCTGCAGGGGTTTATGAAAGGTTTTAGTATGGTGTTCAGTCTACGCCTTGCAACCGGGGCTTTTGAAGCGCCATCATTTCCTATAAATAATCGTGTGGTTACTGCATGGTTTCCTGATAAGGAAAGGGCTTCTGCGATAGCTACTTATACGTCGGGGCAGTTTATTGGTCTGGCTTTTTTAACCCCGGTGCTTACAACTATAGAACACTTTCTTACATGGAGGGGTCTCTTTATTATAACAGGATTAATAGGCATTATATGGGGCGGCGTCTGGTACTTTTTTTACCGCGATCCACTTGAGCACTCAAAAGTAAACCAGGCAGAACTTGATCACATTGAAAAAGGTGGTGGTGTAATTAACAGGTCAGCTACAAACAACAAGGAGAAGACTTCATTCAGTTGGAATAATCTTAGAGAAGTATTTATTCATCGAAAGCTTTGGGGTATTTATATAGGGCAATTTTGTGCAACTTCAACCATGTGGTTTTTCCTTACATGGTTTCCTACTTACCTCGTCAAGTACCGCGGATTGAACTTTTTAAAATCAGGCTTTCTGGCGTCAGTTCCTTTTCTCGCAGCTTTTGCAGGAGTGCTGCTTTCGGGGTTTCTGTCTGACTTTTTAATTAAGAAAAAAGTCTCTGTAAATGTTGCACGCAAGACTCCTATCATCGTTGGGCTGATTTTGTCAATTTCAATTATTGGTGCTAATTATGTCGATAGTACGGCGTTGATTATTTTGTTTATGACCATTGCTTTTTTTGGGAACGGATTGGCCGCCATTTCATGGGTCTTTGTTTCAACGCTGGCACCAAAACATTTGATTGGTGTAACAGGGGGTGTGTTTAACTTTATTGGTAATCTTTCCTCTGTCGTTGTTCCGTTGGCCATTGGCTTTTTGGTGGGTGGCGGCAACTTTGCCCCTGCACTTATTTTTGTTGGCGCCCTCGCGTGCATCGGCGCATGTTCTTATATTTTTTTGGTTGGGAAAGTTGAGCGAGTTGAAGTGAAAAGTTTTTCAACGATTGCATAAAGTTTTTTGCAGAGAAAACTGAAGATGCCTGATGAAAGGAAGACGAACGGATTGCGACGCAACAATGAATCATTGAAAGACTGGTGCCGGTACCAACTAGAAATGAAAATGCGAGAAAATTTAAACTCGCCGGTATTAATGGAACCAGAAAGAATTTGATAAATAACGAAAAAGGTATAGTTTTCTTTAAAACCCTACTCTCAATCTGCTTAGTCTCATTCTATAAAACTTGCCCGTTTATATGCAAAGAAGAAGTTTTATTAAGTCCACTTTATTAGGATCTACTGCTGCACTTGCAGGATCTCCAATTCTCATATCTTTTGCCGGCCCTACAAACAATACGGCTTCGCCATTAAAAATTACGAAGATCAGGTATTACAGTATTCCCGGTTATAACAAGCCGCTGTTCAACCAGGCGCGTGGAATTGTAGAGATTGAAACCGATGGAGGAATAATTGGCATCGGTGAAGGTGGTTCTAAAGACATGATAGAACAGTGCGCACAAATGATGATAGGTGAAGATCCATTTAGGATTGAACACATCTGGCAAAATGTTTATCGGGGTATGTTTTATCCGCCGGGGAGAGAGAAACTTCATGCGCTTGGAGCTTTGGAAATGGCTTTGTGGGATATCAAAGGAAAGGCACTGAATGTACCTGTATATGATTTGCTTGGAGGTTCTACCCGGGAATTTGTAGAATGTTACGCTACAGGATTTAGCGCTTCAAAAGCTACTACGGAAGAGCAACGAGCAAGGGATTGTATTGAAGCCGGTTTAAGAACGTACCGCATTGGGCCAACAGGCGGCAACGGAGATGTGCGTTTTGACTTTTATGAAAACGCAAAAAAGACCATTGAATTCTGCAAAAGAATTGATGCTGCAGTGGGAGGTGAGGGCAAGTGGGCCATCGATCTCCATACCCGGTTCGACTTAACTGAAGGCATAAAAATCTGTAACGCTTTGGAGGTTTTGGAGCCTTATTTTGTAGAAGACATAGTTAGGTCAGAGAATCCGGGAGTGTATAAAACGGTGCGGCAAATGACCAAAGTACCGATAGCAGTCGGCGAGCAGTTCGGCGACCGCTGGGACATAAATGAACTAATCGAAAACAGGCTGATAGATTACACAAGGGTAACACTGCCGAATACCGGAGGGATTTCTGAGTTTAAGAAAATCTGCACGATGGCCGAAACGCACTACGTTGGAATGATACCACATTTTACCGGTCCATTATCTACTGCTGCATTGGTGCATGTGCTAGGCTCAAGTTCACCTTCGCGTTGTATGATGGAACTTGGAGGAGGCGCACCGGAGAAGCCTCCTTACCTGAACGAAGACTACGTACTTTTTAAAAACGGAAAACTATATCTAAATTCTGCCCCGGGGTTAGGGGTAAAGTTTGATCGTAAAAAGGTGGATTTTGTAATGGAGATAAATTCTAAAACAAAGTTTCCTCACCCCATCTTAAAAAGCCCTGATGGGGCGATACACAACTGGTAACTTTTGTTGCGTCTTTAAAAGTTTTTTTTCCGCCTTTGAGTGAATACTATTTTCCTGCTGATCACTTTTACTTTTAAATCTTTTCATGACTACATATTTTCTAGGTTGCGATTGGGGAACATCTTCTTTTCGAATGAGGCTGTTTGATATATCGCAAGAACAAGTACTTGGAGAAGTAGTTTCTGATGAAGGAATTTCAAAAATGCACAACGGCTGGCAGCAGGCAAATAAAGAAAATGGTTCGATCACTAGAGCCACCTTTTTTCGTCAATACCTCGCAGAGCAAGTAGGAGCTTTGTCTCGTAAAACGTCTGTCGATCTTGCTCATATTGCAATCGTCATCTCAGGCATGGCATCCTCTTCAATTGGTATGGAAGACGTTCCTTATGCAAAGCTGCCTTTTGCTCTCGACGGAAGTAGTGCTATTATAAAACATTTCGCATCAGAAGATACCTTTCGTCATGACCTGATTTTAATCTCGGGCGTTTGCAGTGAAAACGACGTGATGCGTGGCGAGGAAACACAACTAATAGGGCTCTTAGCTTTATTGGAAAAATCAGGTGCAAAACCTCAAAGCGGTATTTTGATTTTCCCTGGTACTCATTCGAAACATATTTATATCGACGAGAGTAGCATGGTTAGGTTCAATACGTTTATGACCGGTGAAGTATTCAACCTAATAAGCAATCACAGTATCTTAAAAAATTCGATTGAAAAAGATGATGACGATAAACTTTCAGAAGCAGACGAACATGCATTTAAAGCGGGCGTACAAAAATCGAAAGAGACAGGAGTTTTGAATGGTTTATTTACCGTTAGGACAAACCAGCTGTTTGACAAGTTTGATAAAAAGCAAAACAGTTTTTATTTAAGCGGAATATTGATAGGCGAAGAAATGAATTACCTCTTAAAAGATGAAGGAGTTCACTTGTATTTGTGCAGTGCAAGCAATCTGGCTAAGTTCTACACTATGGCAATTGAAGAATTGGGTCTATCAAATCGGACTACAATTGTCCCCGCTGAACTGGTGGACAAAGCAGCACTTGCAGGACAACTTTTAATGTTTCAAAGACATATTTTAAAAAAGCAGTAAAATGAGTGATCAAGCATTTTCATGGGAACTATTTAATAAAGTCCCGGTGATAGGAATCGTAAGAAATGTATCGTTGGAAGACATGATCGAAATTCTTCCAGCTTACCAACAAGCTGGTCTTACTACCATCGAGATCACTATGAACACGAAGGGTGCAGACGAGATTATTAAATATGCACTGCAAAAGTTTGGAGGCATGTTGAATGTAGGTGCGGGAACAGTTTGTACAAAAGGTGACCTGGAAAAAGCGCTTGAAGCAGGAGCTCAATTTATAGTAACACCGGTTATCCGGAAGAAGATTATACGTTCATGT
The DNA here is from genome assembly GCF_007991655.1 of Segetibacter aerophilus. Taxonomy (GTDB): domain Bacteria; phylum Bacteroidota; class Bacteroidia; order Chitinophagales; family Chitinophagaceae; genus Segetibacter; species Segetibacter aerophilus. Next base: position 33,162 of record NZ_BJYT01000009.1, on the reverse strand, counting down.
GTAAAGAAAGAGATCCCTATTTTTCCCGGCGCTTTTACGCCTAGTGAAATTTATGAAGCGTGGTCATTAGGTGCATCGATGGTAAAAGTTTTTCCGGCAGCAACGCTTGGTGCGGATTACATTAAAGATGTAAAAGCTCCTTTGAACCAGGTGAAATTATTGCCGACTGGCGGAATTGGCCTTGATAACATTGAAAGCTTTAAAAAGGCCGGCGCTGACGGTTTTGGTGTGGGAAGCCCGCTTCTAAATAAAGATCTAATAAAGGATAAAAACTGGGTCGGTTTACAGGAGCATTTTAAGAAGTTTGTTGAGAAGGTGAGGGTGGGAAGCTAGTTTGGTCAGTCGCAAGTTGAGGGTCGTTGATCGTTAGTTGTAAATCGTTAGTCGCGAGTTTGGGATACGTTCATCACGCGTTGTAAATAGTTAATCGCAAGTTTGGGGTTCGTTAATCACAAGTTGCAAATTGCTACTTGATAATTTGAAACTATTGATGGCAAATTTTCTTTCTGGTCATAATCTCGCGTATGAAAAAATCGATAAATGCTGTTAAGAAACATTAAGAACTATCGGTGGCTTATTGTGGTCTTGTTGTTTTTTGCAACAACGATCAATTACCTCGACAGGCAAATTATCGGGTTGCTAAAACCTATCCTTGAAAAAGAATTCAGTTGGACTGAAACTGATTTTGCACATATCGTGATGGCTTTTACTGCTGCCTATGCAGTCGGCCTGGTATCGTTTGGATGGTTAGTTGATAAGATAGGAACTAAGCTAGGATATACCATTACCATCATTGTTTGGAGCGTTGCAGGAATGCTGCATGCGGTTGCACGAAGCGCTTTTGGTTTCGGTCTTGCAAGGGTAGGGTTGGGGCTAGGTGAAGCGGGCAATTTTCCGGCGGCCATGAAAACAGTGGCGGAATGGTTTCCTAAAAAAGAAAGAGCTTTAGCTACCGGTTTTTTTAATGCCGGAACAAGTATCGGCGTAGTAGCTGCTTTGCTAATCGTGCCGCTTATTCTTAACTACTATGGCTGGCAAGAGGTGTTTTGGATCACGGGTGCATTTGGTTTTGTATGGCTGATTTTCTGGTGGATCTTCTACGAAGTTCCATCGAAACAAAAGAGACTATCAGCAGAAGAATACCAGTATATCACAAGCGGGCAGGACGTTGAAAACAATAAGTCAGCTATCTCGGATCCAATCAAATGGCAAAGGTTATTTATGTTCCCGCAGACATGGGCAATGATTGCCGGCAAAGGTTTAATCGACCCAATCTATTGGTTTTTTCTTTTCTGGTTGCCCTCGTTTTTTTCCTCTACGTTTAGTCTTGATCTTAAAAAGCCAAGCCTTCAGCTGATGATTATTTATGCCGCTACTACAATTGGCAGCATAGGCGGCGGTTACTTATCGTCGTGGTTAATAAAAAAAGGTTGGCCGGTATTAAAAGCAAGGAAAACAGTACTCATCATATTTGCGCTGTTAGAAGTGTCCATCATTCTTGCGCAGTTTGCAAAAGAAGCTTGGGTTGCGGTCGCCTTAATTAGTCTCGCAGTGGCAGCTCACCAGGCGTGGGCAACGAATGTTTTCACGATGGCTTCCGACATGTTTCCAACTGAAGCGGTAAGTTCTGTTGTAGGAATTGCGGGGATGGCTGGTGCAATTGGTGGAATATTATTTCCGATATTAATTGGAAGCTTGCTAGATACTTACAAAGCTGCCGGGAACCTTTCAGGTGGTTATCACCTCATATTTACCATTTGCGGATTTACCTATTTAATTGCCTGGACTATCATCCACCTGCTTACCAGGAAGTCCGAAAAAGTCAACCTGGATGAACTGAAATAATCCGAGCCGACAATCGGAATCGCGTTCATGGTTTCAAGGTTTAGCGTTTAAGGTTTAGGGTTTAGGGTTTAAGGTTTTAGGATTATAGCGTTTAAGGTTAGGGTTGTTTAGATTACGGGCATTAATCTTTATGCAACGCTCGTTGTGTCACACCCTTGTACCGTTGTACATATTTCATCAGGAAGGTAAGTGTTCGGATGATTTTTTTTAGGGACGCAAACGGCGATAGAAAGTTGAATACTGAAAACATTGCAAAAGTGTGCGACGCAACGATGTATAGAAAAGACCCGATGTTGGCTAAAAAAGACTTCTCTTAATCCCCTGATATCGCCAATGGTTCGTGTGTGTATATTTGGAATGTTTTCAAGTAGAAAAATAAAAAAAGGATAATTGAATGAAAAGGAACCTCCTGTTATTGACTGCGTTTACGATTGCTTGTGTGGCTTGTAATAATGACTCTGACAAAATAAATCAACCTGATTTTTTAGCTAAAAACATCGATAGCACTGTTAATCCTGCAGATGATTTTTTTGCTTATGCTGAAGGCACGTGGTTAAAAAATACACCTATACCTGAAGAGGAAAGTTCGTGGGGTATTGGCAACCTTGTGCAGGAAGAAATTTATAACAGGCTAAGGAAAATTAATGAAGATGCTACCATTAAAAGTTCGACTTCCGGGGTTGAACAAAAGATTGGTGATTTCTGGTACAGCGGCATGGATACTTTGTCTTTAGAAAAACAAGGGCTACAACCATTGAAAGCTGACTTCGATGAAATCAATGCGATTCAATCAACGAAAGACCTGGTGAATGTAACGGCAAGCTTTCACAATAAAGGCATAGACGTACTCTTTAGCGATTACGTAAGCCAGGATGATAAAAACAGCGAAGTGTATGCTTACCAAATGAGTCAGGGTGGACTCGGAATGCCGAACCGGGATTACTATTTTAATACCGACGCCAGAACCGAAGGCGTGAGGAAAGCATATAACACTTACCTCGTTCAGACCTTTATGCAGTTAGGAAATGATAGCGGTACCGCAGTAAAAAACGCTAAGGGCGTGTATGATTTGGAGATGCGTCTTGCAAAATCAAGCAGAAAGCTGGCGGACTTGCGCGATCCGTATAAGAACTATAATAAAATGGACGTAAAGGCGCTGAGCAATCTTTCATCAAACATTGACTGGGTTAATTACTTTAAGAATATTAATGCCAAAAAGATCGATTCTGTCATTGTCGGGCAACCTGAGTTTTACTCAACCCTTAACCGTGAAATTCAGTCGACGCCGATCGAAGACTGGAAGAATTATCTACGTTTCCATGTGGTTGAAAGCAGTGCACCTTTCCTTGATAAAAAGACTTACGCTAACTATTTTAATTATCGCAAGAGTTTGTCAGGAGCAGCAATTCCCCGCCCAAGATGGAAGAGGGTATTAGACGCTGAGGAAAACGCCATGGGAGAAGCGCTCGGGCAAATCTTTGTAAAAGAATATTTTAATGAAGATGCAAAGAAGCGATACACCGACCTGGTAGAAAACATTAGGGATGCATACAAAGACAGGATAAGAAAACTCGCATGGATGAGTGACAGCACCAAGGAAAAGGCGATACATAAATTAGATAAGATCACTAAAAAGGTTGGGTATCCTGACAAGTGGAAAGACTTCAGCGATTTGAAAATTGATAGGGGACCGTTTGTACTAAATATGGAAAGATCGAGCGTTTGGTGGCACAACTATATGATGAATAAACTAGGCAAGCCTGTTGACCGGGATGAATGGAACATGACTCCACAAACGTGGAATGCCTACTATAATCCAAGTAACAATGAAATTGTTTTGCCTGCCGGGATCTTTGCTGTTCCGGGTATGAGGGACCCTGACTTGGATGATGCTTTTGTATATGGATATGCAGGCGCCTCAACAATTGGTCACGAAATAACGCACGGCTTCGACGACCAGGGACGTCAATACGATGAGAACGGCAACCTGCACGATTGGTGGGCGCCCAGCGATGCGAAGCAGTTTAAAGAACGGGCGCAGAAGATTATTCAAGAGTACAATCAATTCAACCCGGTTGATACCTTACACATCAACGGGGATGCAACCCAGGGAGAAAACATCGCTGACCTGGGAGGTGTTTTGTTGGGCTTAGATGCATTTAAAAAAACAGAGACTTACAAAAACGGAAAAAAGATAGGAGGGCTTACGCCGTTACAAAAATATTTTCTTGGCTATTCTTATAGTTGGATGTTTCAGATCCGTAAAGAGAGACTGGCCAACCAGGTGATGACAGATGTTCATTCTCCTGCAAAAGAGCGGGTAAACGGACCGGTTGTAAACGTGCCTGAATTTTATGAAGCTTTCAATGTAAAGCCGGGAAATAAAATGTATAGACCAGACAGCTTAAGGGTAAACATCTGGTAGAACGGATGTTTTTTGTATGTTTTTTGATTTAACGAAAAATGGGAAGCAGGCGTTTTTAAAAGAACGGCTGCTTTTCTTTTAGGGTATGGGCACTGGTTAAGATAATTCTTCTCGGGGATTGGCAGCAACAAGACAACGGTGAGCGAAGTCGTTGAACTCTTTTTCAATGTCAGCCGTCACATAACCTTCAATCTCTTTTTGATAGAGTTTATTGTTTTTCTGATCGACGGTGATAATTCCGTCTTTGATAATTACATTTTTGATTTCATTCCATTGCAGAACTCTTCTGGGCAAACTATTGAAGGAAATTTCCTTCTCCGCAAATCCGATTTCAGCTGGAAACTTAACCTGTTTTTCAAGCAATCCGGCTATCACGTACAAAATGGCCATCCACACATTTCTTTCTGGGCCTAACACCCAACCTAGCGCACAAATAAATAACCCGAGCCGAAATAAGGCCTCACCCTTCTTGCTTTTCTTTATTACGCTGTAAGCCCACGATAAGAAAACTCCCGCACCTATAAAAAGGTATACTGCGCCTGCCTTTGGATGATGATAGTAGAAATAGGCAAAAGTGAGTAAGGCAAAGACGTACATCAACTGGCTGATTTGATCAGCCATTCGGTAGTCTCGCTTCTTAAGCGTTATGAGGTAATCGTACACCATTACGGATTGCTCTTAACCAACAGATTGCATAGTTTAAATAGGATGCGTGCAGCGATGTTTGCATCTAAACCACCTTCACCGACACCAACTTCATTTAAGTCAAAACCTACCAGTTTCCTGCCACTTTCAATTACTTTTTTAAAAAGATACATTATCTGCTCTGCCTCAAAACCGCCAGCGACCGGTGTACCTGTGTTGGGACAAAGTTTTGGATCGAGACCATCAATATCAAAACTGATATAAACTTTAGGAGGAAGCTGATCGACAATTTCACCAACAATAGTCTTCCAGGTTTCCCCTTCGTACTGCCTTTCTTTAATGTCTTTGTCAAAATAAGTACTGATGCGCTCGCTGTTATCAAGCACATATTGATTTTCGTCTTCAGAATAATCGCGTACGCCCACCTGCACCAACTTCTTTAACTGCGGAATTTCCTGCAAGGCGTTGTGCATAATAGAGGCGTGACTGTACTTAAAATCTTCGTAAGAAATACGAAGGTCGCAGTGAGCATCGATCTGCAGTATTCCAAAATCTCCGTGTAGTTCGGCTATTGCTTTAAAGTATCCCAAAGGCGTGCTATGGTCTCCACCGATTAAACCGACAAGTTTTTCATTTTCAAGCAAAGCCTTTGTCTGGTTATACACCCAGTCATTTAGAAAAATACTGCCTTCATTTATTTCTCTAAGGCTTTTGCACATAAACTTGTTCGCCTGTACATCGTCGCCTTTCGAAATGTAATCGATGTATAATTCTGCTTCTTTCCGTAAGTAGTCGCTTTTCAGTAAAACCTTTCTGTCAATAGGTTTCATGTAGAACCCACTTTTCCAGCCGTCTTTTACGTCGGGGTCATAAAGGTCTACCTGTAAACTCGCCTTGAAAATTTGGTCCGCTGCCCGTGATGTTCCAGCTCCGAAGCTTACAGTAACTTCCCATGGTATTGGTAGTAAAACCACTTTTGCTTCTTCTTCTGAAAAAGGCAATCCAAAAATGTTGTTATTCGGATTACCCGCCTGGTTAGGGTCAAATAGAGATAGATCTGCCATATTTATTTTTAAAACGCGGTGCAAGTTAGCCCAATTAATGTTTCTGGATAACTTGACAGAACCGCACTTGTAAATCTTAACATTAACGGATTTGCTAACAGCTTATTTCGTACCAGAATTTGATCGTGCTAGTCTTTTGGAGGAGTTCTTCAAAAAAAGGTTTATTCCGGCACCCGTTTCCATAGCAACATCGTTGCGTCGCAATCACTTCACCTGCAAACCTTCCTGCATCTTTAGTCGCTATTTCAAAATGGCCTTCAAAAGACTTAAACCTTATTTCCCAAAACAGGTTTGTTTTTCCCTCAACAAAACAGCCAATCGTCCCGTCAAAATCCCACACTAACCTATGTTTTTACTCAATAAATCGTAAAGCAGCTCCTTATTACAGAGGCCGGTTTTTTGCAGCGATTCATGCTAGTCCTAACATTCAAAATTCCTAATTCCTAATTCCTAATTCTCCAACTATGACTCCCTATCACCAACCAAACCCTTACACACGAAGAAAATTTATTTACAATCTTTCCTGCAAGGCGGGCTTTGCAGCTCTTGCAGTAAATGGAATCAGTTCTCTAGCCGGCTGCGGGACAAATGAACAACAGAGTGAAGAAAAAGCAACGAACGAAAAAGGCCAGCACAAGCTAGGCATTGCACTGGTTGGATTAGGAGGGTACAGCTCAGGAGAACTTGCCCCATCACTAAAAGAAACTCAACATTGTTACCTCTCCGGTATTGTTACAGGTAGCCCCGACAAAGCTGAGAAGTGGAAGAAGCAATACAATATTCCTGACAAGAATATTTACAACTATCAAACTTTTGATTCGATCAAAGACAATCCCGACATCGATATTGTTTATGTTGTTTTGCCCAACTCGATGCATGCAGAATATACTATTCGCGCAGCCAAAGCCGGCAAGCATGTTATCTGTGAAAAGCCAATGGCAGTTTCGACAGAAGAATGTGAAAGTATGATAGCTGCCTGCAAGGAAGTAGGCAAAATGTTGTCTATAGGTTACCGACTTCATTTTGATCCATTTCACCTGGAGATGATGCGTTTGGGTCAAAAGAAAATATATGGCCCCATTAAACTGATAAAAGCATACAATGGCATGGACGGAACATCCGGTTGGCGGCTTGATAAAAAATTAGCAGGCGGCGGTCCATTGATGGACCTGGGAGTTTACTGTATACAAGGCGCACGATATACAACAGGGTTGGAACCGATCTCCGTGGCAGCACAAGAAGGCCCAAAGACAAATAAAGAAATGTTCAAGAACATTGAAGAAACGATCCTCTGGCAAATGGAGTTTCCAGGAGGGATAAACGCAGATTGTATGTGCAGCTAGTCTAAGGGAACAAACCTGCTACGTGCAGAAGCAGAAAAAGGCTGGTTTGAACTTTCGCCCACATACGCTTATAGAGGGCTAAAAGGCAAAACTTCAGAAGGGGAAATGGATTTCAAAGGTGTCAATCAACAGGCAAGACAAATGGATGATTTCGCCATGGCCGTTAAAGACAAACGTCCGTCACCTGTTCCCGGTGAAATGGGCCTGCAGGATGTAAGAATTATTAAAGCTATTTACAAAGCAATGGAAACAGGAAGACGGGTGGAAGTATAAAAGGCCAATCAAGATTTATTCTACTTCTTTAACGTTATCGTTTTCCCCGTTCTTGCTGACTCTCTTGCTGCATCTAAAATGCGTACAGCTTTCATATTGTTTTCCAGGGAGTATAAACCATTGTGAGGCACTTTTATTTTTCCTCTTACAACATCTGCCAGGTAAGAAAACGGGTCCGTGTAAACTGTTACTTCTTTCGTTGTTACCCGCAACGTTTGTTCGCCTTTTGTTTGCGTATTTCTCAGGCGCATGTTATTATTATTTGTCGCAATAATGTATCCCGTCTCGCCATATACCTCCATATCTTTTCTTGCAAAAGGCCAGTTCCAGGAGGCTTGTATAATGCATTGAGCTTTTGGATAGGTAACGACAATAGTAGCTTCATCATCTACTTTAGGGTAAATGGCAGGTTGAAAATGACCTGTTACTGCCGTAACAGAAAGCGGCTCCTGGTCTTTCATCAAGTAGGTCATAAGATTTGCTCCATAACATCCGAAGTCCACAATAGCCCCACCACCATTTTGCGCTGGGTCTGTAAGAATTTGAAAAAATTCGGGTTGAACCTCGATCTTCTTTGGCCCTTCATGCCCGTGATGAAATACTACTTTCCGGATAGGGCCAACATAATTACTGTCATTGACTAATTGAAAAGTTTTCTCGGTGGTGGGATACCAGGAGGTCTCATAATTAGTAAGCAGATAGATGTGATTTTTGTTGGCCAGTTCCTGCATTTGTCTCGCGTCCTCGTTATTAAACGTGAGTGGTTTTTCTACCATTACATGAATGCCTCTTGGAGCACAGGCTTCTACTGCAGCAAGATGATTTTTTATTGAACCAAAGACTGAGACCGCTTCGGGCTTTACTGCATCCAGCATTTTGTTTAGATCCGTGTAGAATAAAGCAGGATCAAGATGGTGTTCTTTTGCGTTGCGTTCGCCTAACTCTTTGTTTGGTTCGTAAATACCTACAAGCGTAACATCTGGCTTTTTTCGTTCTAGTATCCATCCAACATGACCGTGAGATATGCCTACAACAGCGAGGCGAAGTGGGGTAGACTGAACAGGTTGCGCATTTAATAGAGGCATAGCTAAAGGTTGCAACAGGAATATTATGTAAATGCGGAAAAGGGGCTTAAAAAGTTTCATAGTGGCAGGAGTTAGTAACTCTAAAGTTATTGATTTTGCTTGAGGGCAAGTAGTTATTGATACTTACGCCACACCAATGTGTTTAACCAATCGTGGTCGGGTTGAATAAACATACAACAGTAGAAGGGTGTGACACAACGATGCTAAATGAAGACATACTGCTTGGTACAAGAAATTTACCCAAATGTAAAAGGCTTCTGAAAACCTTGAAACTGTACGCGTTTTAACAATAGCACTAAACACCTCTCTTCATGCCATCCCTTTTTTGAACTACATTTGCGGAAAACCCGGAGCAATGAAAAAAACGCACATAATTCTGCTTGTTTTGATAGCTGCAGCCATTGCAGTTCTAATAAGTTTTATGGGTGATGTTACTACGTATGATACCGTTACGTCGGCCAAAGAAAAACCCGGAAAATTTGTGCATTTGATTGCAAAAGTTGAAAAGAACTCTCTGAATTACGATCCCGTAAAAGACCCGAATTATCTCTCATTTACTGCGGTAGACTCTATCGGCAATAGCATAAAAGTGGTCTATCGCAATACAAAGCCAACTGACATGGAAAAAAGCGAGCGACTGGTATTAAAGGGCAGGGTAGAGGGAGACCATTTTGAATGTCGTGATATTCTTTTGAAGTGCCCATCGAAATATAAGGATGATATGAACGCGGCTAAAAAGGAATTGGGAACGGCAGTGAATTATGAAACAAAATAAGAGAAGAAATTAAAAAGTGCTCATGGAATTTATAGGGGAACATTTACTACCTGGACAAATAGGACAATTTTTCGCAATACTTTCTCTGGTGGCTTCGTTGGTGGCCACCGTTGCTTTTTTTAAGGCGGCCAATACTGCAGAATTACAGGAAAAAAGCGGCTGGATACGGATAGCAAGGATCTCATTTCTATTAGAGACTGTATCTATCGTTGCAATATTTTCTTCACTTTATTATATTATTTCAAATCATTTTTTTGAATACAAATATGCCTGGCAACATAGTAGCCGAGCTTTGCAGGTTGAGTATTTGTTAAGTTGTTTTTGGGAGGGCCAGGAAGGTAGTTTTATGCTGTGGAGTTTCTGGCATTGCGTGTTAGGATGGATACTCATCTGGAGAGCGAAAACATGGGAAGCACCAGTAATGAGTATTGTAAGCTTTGCTCAATTTTGCCTTGCTACAATGATTGTCGGCCTTTACTTCTGGGGAGCGAAAGTAGGAAGCAGTCCGTTTGTTCTACTTAGACATGAAGGCTTTTTTGATGCAGCCCCGGTTTTTAAAGACGTTACTACCGGCGCTTTGCGGAAAGATTATTTGAGCATGTGGAAGGATGGCAACGGGTTAAATGCTTTACTGCAAAACTATTGGATGGTTATTCACCCGCCTGTGTTGTTTTTAGGATTTGCGTCAACGATTGTTCCTTTTGCCTATGCCATCGCAGGGTTGTGGAAAAGAGACTATAAAGGCTGGACAAAGCCTGCGATTTCCTGGGCCGCTTTTTCGACAGGTATTTTAGGTGTTGGTATAATGATGGGTGCAGCCTGGGCTTATGAAAGTTTGACTTTCGGAGGGTATTGGGCGTGGGATCCTGTTGAGAACGCATCGTTAGTTCCGTGGCTGGTAATGGTCGCCGGCTTGCATACGAACCTGATTTTCCGCAGCAGCGGTTATTCTCTAAAGAGTACATATTCATTTTATATTCTTGCCTTCCTGCTTATTTTATATTCTACGTTTTTGACAAGAAGCGGGGTTTTAGGGGATACTTCGGTACACGCGTTTACTGATCTAGGCATGAATGTGCAGTTATACCTTTTTCTAAACCTCTTCTTCTGGATTCCACCTTTTATTGCAGCAAAGACGAGAAACTACAAAATGATTGTTGTAGCTCTTTTTATAGTCCTAAATGTCTTAGGATATTTTTATGGCGTTCTTACCTTAGTTTCTACCCTTCTTGCTTTGGTTGCTCTTTTCTGGCTGATTAACCACGATGCGGAAATACCAACAATAACGAAAGAAGAAAACACCTATAGCAGGGAGTTCTGGATGTTTATCGGCTCGCTTATATTCTTCTTATCGGCGTTTGTTATAATAGTGATCACTTCGTTGCCTGTGCTGAATAAGCTGCTTGGTACAAAGTGGGCAGTTGGTGAGGACCCGGAAGGCTTTCACAACCAGGTGCAGATTTTCGTAGCTATTATTATAGGAACATTAACGGCGATCACTCAATACTTTAAATACAAAGACACACCTAAGCCCTTTTTTCTAAGGAGAATTGCAGGTCCTACTTTAATTGCCGTTTTAGCCAGTATAGCTATTGCCATTTGGGGCGAAATTGAGTACGATAAAAAAGGCATTGGTTTTTTGATAGCCATTCATTTAGGTGTTTTTGCAGCCATTTATGCAGTTGTCGCAAATGCCTCCTATATACAGTTGGGTTTGAAAGGAAAGCTAAAGATGGCGGGTGCATCAGTTGCTCATATAGGCTTTGGCCTTTTTCTTTTAGGTATCCTGATTTCAAGCTCGAAAAAGTCTGTTTTAAGTTATAACACAACAGGCATGTCCCCGTTAAAAATCGGGGATAAGGAGAGCCCGTTGGAAAATCTTACGTTGGTAAAAGGTCTCGCCACTGATATGGGCAAGTACATGGTGACGTACGTGAAGGATACACTCAATCCAAAAGATCGGAAGCGGTATTACGAGATAAATTTTCAAAGCAAAAAGGGCGACGAGAAGTTTAACCTGTATCCTGACATCATTGAAAATAATAAAGGTGCAGAAGGGGTAACTCCCAATCCTTCAGCGAAGCACTACTGGAACAGGGATATTTTTACCTATTTGACTTTTCTGGGTGATCCTGAAAAGATTAAGGCGGCCGACACTTCCACGTTTAGAAACACAAATGTTCGCATTGGAGATACCCTTTTTTATTCTAAAGGTGTTATGATCGTAAATAATGTTACAGTTAACCCGTCAAATACAAAGTACCAGTTTAGTCAAAACGACACCGCTATTGCTTTAAACATCACCGTGATATCTAAAGAGGGAAACCGTTTCGAAGCACAACCGCTGCTGCAGGTTAAAAACGGCAGCATTTATTCCATCCCCGACACCGTCATGGCGCAGAGCCTGATTCTACAATTTGCGCAAGTAAAGGACCAAACCCAGGGGTTGCTGCAAATTGGAGTAAAAGAAAGTTCATCCGTTCTTAATTTTGTGACCCTTAAAGCCTACGAGTTTCCCTTCATTAATATCCTATGGATGGGAGTGTTGGTAATGGTTGTGGGTATCATAATGAGCATTGTGCAAAGGGTAAAACAGATGAAAAGGATTGGTTCTACCGCAAGAGTTGAATAAAATTCAGGTGGTATAGTACCACAACTAATTAAAATAACGTTTTAAAAGAGTTCGATTGCGAACTCTTTTTTAGTTTGTTTAGTTTCGACCATTTTTAATCGTTTTTTCGAAAAGTTCGTATTTAGAAAGAAATAACATAGAGTTAGGTTACTTAAACAGTAAAGCAGCATAAATATTCGTAGTTATCTCTATATTTATAACAGGAGTTTAGTCATGAGTAAAAATTATAAATTACTACTTACTGGTGGTTTAATTGTTTTCCTGCTATTAAGTGGAATTGGCGTAAATGCACAGGACAACCGAAACGATACACTTAAGGTGTACGCTTTTGTTGTAGATGGGGATACCATTCCGGGGGGGCGTTTACTGGATGTAGAAGTTTACACAAAAATGCACGCGAAATGGCGGCAGTACTGGGCTGAATGGAACAGGTTAAGGAACGCTGTGTATGTCACTTATCCCTATGCAAAAGCTGCGGGTAAAGTCTTTAATGAAGTAAATAGTTTACTGGTAAATGTCACTGATAAGCAAGAGCGGAAGAGGATTATTAAGTCAAGGGAAAAAGAACTTAAGAAGGAATTTACAAGTAAAATAACCAATCTCTCAGTTTACCAGGGTAAAGTTTTAATGAAGTTGATCTATCGTGAAACCGGTAACAACTGCTACCATCTCATCCAGGAATATAAGGGCGGTTTTACTGCAGGATTTTATCAAACTGTAGCAATCATTTTTGGAAGCAGCCTGAAACAAAATTATGATCCGGTAGAAAAAGACCAGGCGATAGAGATCATTGTTAAAGATGTTGAAAGAATGTACGGCCACCGCAGTTGAAACCCAAATGGAGGCGTGATCTCGCACTAAAAAATTGGCCATGTCGGTCAGTTCCTGTGAATATCTTATCTGTTTTAATTAACATAATCCTTCTTATAAAAGATTACCTTGCAGCCACTTTTAAAGGCTGTAAAAATGTTTGAAAAACTGGATATCCTGGCTTTCGGTGTCCATCCGGATGATGTAGAACTAGGTTGTTCAGGAACTATTCTCGCCTGCGTGGCAGAAGGGAAAAAAGTCGGAATTGTTGATTTAACCCAGGGCGAATTAGGAACAAGAGGTAGTGCTGAGACAAGAAAGGAAGAAGCTGCTGAAGCTGCAAAAGTTTTACAGGCATCTGTGAGAGAAAACCTTAAAATGGCAGATGGCTTTTTTCAAAACGATGAAAAGCATCAGAGAAAAGTTATAGAAGTTATAAGAAAGTACAGGCCTGAAATTGTGTTGTGCAACGCGTTGGAAGATCGTCACCCCGATCACGGAAGAAGTGCACAACTGGTAGAAGACGCTGCGTTCTTGTCTGGTTTAAGAAAAATAGAAACCGTAGTTGAAGCTGAATTGCAGGATGCCTGGAGACCAAAATACATTTTTCATTACCTTCAGGATCGTTTTTTACAACCCGACTTTGTTTTTGATATTTCAGATTATTTCGATAAAAAGTTACAATCTGTCTTATGTTATAAAACGCAATTTTTCAACCCCGACCTTAACGAACCCCAGACTTACATCTCCAGCCCTGCTTTTTTCGAAAGTATTAGAGCAAGATCTATGATGCTGGGAAAACGAATTGGAGTTCAATATGCAGAGGGTTATATCACAAAAAAGATGATAGGAGTTAATACTTTTAATTCCTTTATTCAACATACAACCTGATTTTGCGTTAGAGACATAAATAATAAACACAAAACCGGAATTATAAATATCTAGTATTATGGCTACACCAAAATTTGCTACACAAAAGCAGTCCTTTCACGGGGAACTTAAAAGAAGGATCAATGAATATTTTACTGAGCGAAATATCAGCACAACCGGCAATTATAAGTTGTATACCAAAGCTGTAATTCTTTTAGTAAGTTTTTCTATTACTTATATACACCTCGTTTTTTTTACTCCATCAACTGTTTTAGCTCTTCTTGAGGCGGCTTTGTTAGGTGGATTAATGTCGGCTATTGGCTTCAATATTATGCATGACGGCGGACATGGTAGTTTCAGCGACTCTCCTTTTATTAATAAATGTGCTGCAATAACACTTGGAATTTTAGGTGGAAGTCCTTTTATGTGGAATGTAAAACACAATATCATCCATCACGCTTTTACCAACATTGATGGCGTTGATGATGATATCGATGCAAGGCCTTTTTTAAGGATGACTTCAACCCAGAAAAAGTATAAAATTCATAATTTTCAACACTGGTATTTTTGGGCTCCTTATTGCCTTTTACATTTTTACTGGAGTTTCGTCTCAGATTACAGGAAGTATTTTACCAAGAAGATCCAGAACATGCCTTTGAAAAAAATGGACACAGCGGACCATATTAGTTTCTGGGTTTTTAAGGCTATTTATTATTCTTTGTTTATAGTAATCCCAATTATCACTATTGGGTTTACCAGCTGGCTAATCGGTTTTATTTTCTTTACTGCAGTTACAGGCTTTATTTTAAGTATTGTTTTTCAACTTGCACATACAGTTGAGCACACGCACTTTCCGGTCCCGGATGTTGTTACAAATAAAATTGAAGACGAATGGGCTATCCACCAGTTGAAGACTACGGCCAACTTCGCGACGAGAAGTAAATTAGTTTCTTGGTATGTCGGGGGATTAAATTTCCAGATTGAGCATCATCTATTTCCAAAAATATCTCACATCCATTACCCGCAAATCAGCAAAATAATCAAGCAGGCTTGTGAAGAATACGGTGTTCAATATGTAGAATATAAAAAGATGAGTCATGCAGTTGTATCTCACGTTGCCTATTTAAAGCAAATGGCCACAGCGTCTTAACTCAAAAACACCTCCGGATATTGATAAAAAGTGCGGTTATTGTTAGCCGCACTTTTTTATTTAGGTAGGGCGGACATCGTAATAAACGTTTTTTTACCTTTTACGTAATACTAAACACAAGTGAAGCCCACAATTAGTATAGAATATTGCCCGAAATGTGGATGGCTCTTAAGAGCTGCTTATATGGCACAAGAAATTCTTACCACGTTTTCCGAGGAGGTCGCCGCTGTCGCATTAAAGCCAGCGGTTGTTAGCGGCACTTATTCCATTTTTATTGATGAACAACTGGTATTTGATCGTAAAACAATGGGACGTTTTCCTGAAGTGAAAGAACTTAAACAACTGATCAGGGATAGAATCAGCCCGGGCAAAAACCTAGGACATTCGGATAGGAATGCAACTTAGATTAAGTAAGGGGAGAGCCAGCTTTTCTACTTTCAAGCATTAAAAGGTAGATTACCGGAATCAAAAAAAGCAGCCCTAGCTGCTTTTGATTTTTAAATATGTCTGGTGGTTATACTGACTTTCTTCCAGCAATAAGCGAGATAAGAAACAGTACGATAAAAATAAAGAATAATACTTTAGCTATACTAGCTGCACCGGCAGCTATACCACCAAAACCAAATATTGCGGCAATTATAGCAACTACCAAGAATATTACTGTCCAACGTAACATAATAATAAGTTTTAAGTTAGTAATACTGTCAATATTCAAAAAACCGTACCAAGATTTATTTTTAATACCCATTTTTTTTATTGACTTCAAAAAAAATTTAGTTGTTATAACATCAGTTGTTTTACTTATTATCGATTCCTTTTTTAAAACAGTCCAAACAACTCTTCCTCATTTTTCAATAACTAAAAAAAGGTTCTACTTTCGAACACCCTTGAGTGGAGCTAGGTGCGAGCTAGAAGTAAAAGATTTAAAGGGATAAACTTTACTATAATTTGAAAGATTGTTATGAGCAGTACTGTACCTGAACTAAGAACTGTAAACGTTACACGATATGTAACTCCGTTGCGTGAAGGCGGGTCCTTGCCAGCCATCGCCGAAGCGGACGACGAGTTTCTATATGTGCTTAAGTTTCGTGGTGCGGGCCAGGGTGTAAAAGCGTTAATTGCTGAACTAATTGCTGGCGAGATTGCCAGATTACTTGGCTTAAAAGTTCCGGAAATTGTGTTTGCAAATTTAGATGAGGCCTTTGGACGAACCGAACCGGACGAAGAAATACAAGACCTGCTTAAGGCTAGCGTAGGTCTTAACCTCGCACTTCATTATCTGTCCGGTGCCATTACTTTTGATCCTGTCGTGACTACCATCGATGCAAAGCTTGCTTCTCAAATCGTTTGGTTGGATTGTTTTATAACTAACGTAGACCGAACGGTTCGAAACACAAATATGTTGATGTGGCGCAATGAACTCTGGTTAATTGATCACGGTGCTGCTCTTTACTTTCATCATTCCTGGCAGAATTTTGACGAACAAGCAAAACGCGCTTTTGTGCAGGTAAAAGACCATGTACTACTACCATTTGCAACCGAACTTGATACAGTAAATGAGGAGTTTCGCTCTATTCTCGGGCCGGAAAGTATTCGTTCTATTGTTGCCTTGATCCCCGAGGAATGGCTTGTAGCAGATTCTTCGGAGGAAGCTGGTAACGAGAGAAGATTTGTTTACACGCAGTTTCTGGAAACCCGTCTTATTAATTCAGATATTTTTGTCAAAGAAGCAAAGCATGCAAGAGAAGCACTTATTTGAGTACGCGGTAATAAGGATAGTGCCTCGTGTAGAACGGGAAGAATTTTTAAACGTAGGCGTAATTCTATATTGCTCAAAGGAGCGTTTTTTACAGTCTAAATTTAAACTCGACAAACAGAGGCTTATTGCTTTTGCACAAGAGCTGGATCTATTACAAATAGAAAAACGCTTGCAAGCTTTTGACAAAATCTGTGCTGGCAATTTCGATGGAGGGCCTATTGCAAAACTT
Source organism: Segetibacter aerophilus (assembly GCF_007991655.1). Lineage (GTDB taxonomy): Bacteria > Bacteroidota > Bacteroidia > Chitinophagales > Chitinophagaceae > Segetibacter > Segetibacter aerophilus. Next base: position 16,257 of record NZ_BJYT01000009.1, on the reverse strand, counting down.
CCTCTATCTTCTCGTTTTCGCTGGCTAACCGCTGCACGAAGTACTGTTGTTCAAATTTCCTCTGTTCACCCGGGCATGTGTTCCAGTGCTGTTGACACATTAAATAGGTTGTACCAACAATTGGTTGACTAGAAGTAGTCTGTTAGACTTCTCTGTGCAATTCATTGCGCCTATTCTCCATCAAAAATTCCTAAAGAAGCTTTGACTTCTACTGTCAAACAAACTGTCCTTAAAAAATTTCTTCCTTTTACTTCAGCTAGCACCCATCTAAAAATTCTTATGCATCAGGATTTTTAAACTCCCCTGCTGTTCTTTTAATTATTTTCGCGGCTTCATTAATAACTTATGAAGTATCTCCTGCTATTACTTTTTACAATTACAAGCCTCTGTGCAAACACTCAAACCCTTCAATCTCCCGAACAGTTTCTTGGCTACAAAATTGGAACGAGATATACTCCTCACTACAAAATTGTCAACTACGTAAGAGCGGTTGCGCAGGCAAAGCCTGACATGGTTAAATTAGAAAAATACGGAGAGACTTATGAGGGAAGAGAACTTTTGGTGCTGTATGTTGCTAACCCTGATAATCTTAAAAATCTTGAGACCATCCGGCAAAACAATTTGTCGTTTGCAGGCATGAACGCCAATAAAACTACTCCCGCCACTTCAGCTAATCCTGCAATTGTTTGGTTAAGCTATAATGTGCACGGCAACGAAACTTCATCTTCCGAAGCGGCCATGCTTACTTTGTTTTCACTAGTTGATCCAACCAATACATCTATCAAAGAATGGCTTAAGAATACGGTTATTATTATTGATCCATGTATTAATCCGGATGGAAGAGATCGGTATGTTAACTGGTTCAATTCGGTAGTGGGTCAAAATTATAATACTGATCCGCAATCCCGTGAACACGTTGAACCGTGGCCAGGTGGTAGAACTAACCATTATAATTTTGACCTGAACAGAGATTGGGCTTGGCAGACACAAAAGGAAACGCAACAACGGCTGGTAAAGTATAACCAGTGGTTGCCACAAATACATGTGGACTTTCATGAGCAAAGCATTAATTCTCCTTACTATTTTGCGCCTGCAGCTGAGCCTTTTCACGAGGTGATTACGCCCTGGCAAAGAGAGTTTCAAAACACAATCGGAAAAAATAACGCAAAGTATTTTGATCAAAATGGCTGGCTGTTTTTTACGAAGCAACAGTTTGACTTATTGTACCCATCTTACGGTGATACCTACCCCTTATACAATGGAGCAATAGGTATGACATTCGAGCAAGGCGGAGGACCAAGGGGAGGACTTGGAGTAACAACCAGCTCAGGGGAAGTTTTGACATTGGTTGACAGGGTAACGCATCACTATACAACCGGCCTTTCTACTATTGAAATGGCATCTCAGAACGCGCAAAAGTTAGTGACAGAATATAAAAAGTTTTTCGATGACAGTAAGGTGGGAAAAGGAAACCCCGTGAAGACGTATGTTCTTACCAGTGATAATCCAGCGAAAATAAACAGCATAGCTCAACTACTAAAATTGAACGGAGTAGAATTTGGCTCGCTGGCAAACAGGCCCTTTAAAGGTTTAAACTATTCAACTGAAAAACAGGAAAATGGGAGCCTGAAAAAATACAGCCTAGCCGTCAGTACTTCACAGCCGAAGTCAGTTTTAGCCCGCGTATTGCTGGAGCAGAAGAGCAAGTTGGTCGATTCTGCTACCTATGACATCACCGCCTGGTCTTTACCGTTTGCTTATGGCGTAGACGCCTATGCAGCGTCAGATGCTGTTTCTATGGTACCTTATCAACCTTCTGTAACTGTTAAGCCGGTTGCATCTTCATCGTACGGCTATTTGATACCCTACAATTCAATCAAAAGCGTAAAATTTCTTGGTCAACTTTTAAAGCAAGGCATTAAGGTCAGGTTTTCTGAGAAGCCTTTTAGTTACAACCAGAAGCAATACGACCGCGGTACTTTGATTGTACTTCAAAAAGCAAATCCTGCAAATCTTCAAACTACTTTGAATGATTTAGCGGCAAAAAATGATGTAGAGGTAGATGGAGTTTCTTCAGGGTTTATGGATAAAGGACCCGATTTTGGTTCGTCTGATGTAAGGTTTATACGTGTTCCTAAAGTCGCATTGCTTACCGGGGAACAAACATCTTCAGGGTCGGCAGGCGAAGTATGGCATTTATTCGAACAGCAACTAGATTACCCTTTAACCCTCATTAACGCAGGCGACTTAAGTCGTACAAGCTTAAAAAATTACAATGTGTTGATCGTTCCCAATGGTAGTTATCGGAACTTGACAGATAAGAATGTGACGGATAAATTAAAGGAGTTTGTAAACAGCGGCGGTACAATGATAGCAATGGAAAATGCTGTTCAAAAACTTTCTTCCGGTGATTGGGGCGTAAAGTTGAAAGAAGATAAAGAAGACAAAAAAGATGATAAAGTAGATTATTCTGTCTTGAAAAAATATGAGAATCGCGATCGGGATGAATTGAACAATAGCATACCAGGCGCTATTTACAAGGTGCAGTTAGACGAGACTCATCCGCTTGCCTTTGGTTATTCGAGTACCTATTACACTTTAAAACAAGATCCGAATGTGTATGAGTTCCTGAAAGAAGGATGGAACGTAGGCATCATCAAAAAAAATAGTTACGTAACCGGTTTTGCGGGATCAAAAGTAAAAAGCCAGCTGAAAGACGGGCTGCTGTTTGGTGTACTTCCAATGGGCAGCGGTTCTGTAGTCCTTTTAGCAGAAGATCCGTTATTCAGGCTCTTTTGGGAAAATGGCAAAATGCTTTTTGCCAATGCCGTTTTTCTCTTAGGGCAATAAAAAAAGTTAGGGGTTGGAAAATAGCTTTTTGCTATTCTTCAACCCCTAACTCAATTACTTAATTATTCTTTCCAGGTTTTTTCTCCCTTTTTCATTTTATCGATTACATCCTGGTATCCTTTCTTGTCGCCTTCAGAAGCGAATCCAAGAGCCTTTTCTTCCCAGGCTATTGCTTCATCTTTTCTGCCAAGTTTGTATAAAATGTTTGCATAAGTATCAATAAAGCCGGGCGTGTTGTTATCCTTAAAAGATCTTTTGCTCCACTCAAGCGCATCAGTTACACAACTCATATCCTTACAATTTTCAAACACGGTCCATGCATATTCATTCAGTTGAGCAGGGTTAGCTTTAGCACCATAGGCTTTCATATAGTCCTGTACTGCCACTGCAAAGTTGTTCCAGTCGCGTTTGTTTTGATAATAAAAAACTTTACCTGTTGAAGCCACCTCATTCGCCTGTGCAGGATATTTTGCCGTTAAGTTTGTTGTTATAGTTTTCCAGTCAGGTATGCCAGCATCTTTTTTAAAGATCATTGGAAAAACTTCTTCGTTTAAAATAATTTCAGTCAGTTTTTTATTGGCTGAGCCCTCCCCACGAACTGCGTCAAACTTTTCCGGATTGTTAAGTATAAAAGAAAATCCCTGGTCTTTTGTGCTTCTGGTAAAGCGATCTATGAATTCTATATTGTCTTTAGTAAACATATCTTTCTGAGTAGCGAGATATTCTTTTGACACACTATTAGCTACTGGCATATCGTAAGCTTCCTGCGATGCCTTAGCTAAACTTAATAAAAATTGAGGGTCCTTTTTACCGGCTTTGTACTTGTCTAACATAACATAATACTGTTTCTCAGGATCGACGGCATCCTTCGCTTTGGCTAGAAACTGATCGGCCTCAGAAGATCCAATAGCCCGATGAACCAGTTTACCATTAGGATCAAAGAAAAGGTAGGTAGGAAAAACGTTCACCTTATAACTCGTCATAATGTTGTGCGCATCGGTATACCAACTTTTCACTTCATCATTATCAGCTTTCGTTGTATCAAGCTGCGCTTTGACGTTAATGAAGTTTTGATTAAAGAAAGTGCCCACTTTTTCCTGCGGAAAAATATTAGCTGTCATATAACGGCATGGTCCGCACCAGGTAGTAAAGGCATCCATAAAGATGTATTTCTTTTCAGCTTTTGCTTTTGCCTGAATTTGTTTCCATGTAAGTCCGTGTTCAAATTGAACTCCTTTCTGCGCAAATAGAATACTGGGAATTACAAATAAGAGTAGTAATAATTTTTTCATGGTTTTTATATTTATAAAACATCAATTTTTTATTAATATAAATTTAGGCAATTTCTATTCTTATGCAATAGGTAATTAAACCCTTAATACCGTTTGAAAGTAGAATTAGGCAATAGTTCTAATTGGTGATTATGATACCAGCGATATACCTGAAAGGAGCATTGTTGCGTCGCAATCCGTTCAACCTTCTCTGCTATGGAGAGCTGAGGTTTGATTGAAATTCGAGATGATTTTGGAAAATAGCAAATAGTAAATTTAGGGGAAGTCTTAAGCCTTGCAGGTGCTGCAATTGAAGAAATCCCAGCCGGGAAATTTCTGAAATTAACAATGCGTAAAAGCTGATGCGCTAAATCAGTAAGTGTCGTTGTCTTTCGCTTGCTTTTTTGGAGAGACCTTTTTCGGTAAAGGTTTCGCAGGAGTTGCTGGTTGTTTTGCCGGCTGGTTCTTCTGAATATTCTTCTCTGACTGCTCTATTAGTCTTAATTCATCGCTTTTGCCAGTTGCGTCTTTAATAGGGGATGGCATGGGAGCTTCCCCATCCTTCAACTTATAATCAAATACTTTATCTATGAATACCCATTTCCCGTTCTGCCATTTAAAACCCTGGTAGTCGCCGTCGGGAACCATCGTAAATTGTTTGTCCGGCTCGTTACTCTCGCTGATTAGGTGATCGTACACAATCATATCCATTTCCTGGTCGTAGTTCATTCTTGCCCGGCCTTCCTTTTTATACTCCAGGCAGTAGCGCGCTAATGATGCAGACGGGTTCACTTTGCCGTCTTTCATTGAGAAGTAAGGACCTCCAAATACGGGTCGTCCACTTTCATCAAACGATAAAACTTCAATCCACTTCTTCGTACTTCGCATGTTATTATCGTCGTAACCTAAAAGCGTGTAATATTTCTTGTTATTAAAAGTCTTCATTACGATACCGTAGTAGATCGCACCTATCCAGTTGTTTCCGGTACGAATAGAATCCTGCGGAGCAGTAGTAAATTCACTCATATCAACCAATGGAAACAGCTTTAACGAGCCGTCGGATGTTTTCATTTGTATTGCACCGCGCTGTCTAAAGTAATCCTCGTCGCGCGCCCATTGCCAGGAGAAAATACGGAAGGAACTATCGGGGGCGTAAATCCTCGAAACAGTTTCAAGAGAGTCGAAGGGATAATAAAAAGAGTTAGGTGTTTTTAAAGACCTTACCAGCATGCGAATAAAGACACTGTCAGCAGTGAAGCGTTGTGTAGCCGTTTTCTCCATGATCATCTGCCGACCGTAATTTCTCATACTGTCTTCCTCCTTTCTCATATAAGCTTTAGCCTGAGGAGACAAGGTTTGCGCTGAAACTGAAATAGCTACAAGCGTTACAAGGAGCAATAAAAAGGTGCGGATCTGCGTCATATTCTAATTAACGAAAATACCTCAACCTAATTATAATAATTCGTGAATGTAAAAGTGGTGGAACCTATTTAAGGTTTCTTTATAACTGATTGAACCGACCAGGCAAAAGCCGGTAAATCTTTAAATCGAAAATCTATAAGTGGGTTAGGAGACGGGACTTCGGGGTTAGTTGTGTCTACATACACAGTGAACATGCCGGCGTTCTTACCGAACTGCATGTCGCTTAGCTTATTACCTACCATTACACTTTTACTAAAGTCGATGTGCTTAAAATCTTGTTGTGCCTGGTAGGCCATGCCGGGATTAGGCTTACGATCGTAGCAATCGTTGTCCATGCTGTCACAATAATAAATTTTGTCTAAACGTCCATCATTATTGGTAATGACTTCGACCATATTCTTATGAATGTCTGCCAGATCATTTGCTGTCATTAGGCCCTTTCCTACACCGCGCTGGTTAGTAACCATAACGATGGTTCCAAATAAGTTCGAAAGGGTTTTAAGTGCATCAGTAACACCGTCATAAAATGTGAACTCGCTCCAGTTTAAAACATAATCCTCTTTTTTTTCGTGGTTAATCACGCCGTCGCGGTCTAAAAATAAAGTCCAGCTTTTGTCAATTTCAGGCATTGTATTCATGGGGTTAGCTGCGCTGACAGCGCTGAAAGCACTTATAGTTTTATCGAGGTTTTAGTAAATTGTTACGGTTAGAACTTAATCTTCAACAAGCTCTTTCTGGGCTCTTTCAAAATCCTCCGGAATGCCTATATCTATAAAATACTCATCCTGGATAACACCAAACATTCTTCTTTTTTGAAAGTATTTCTCCAGGTAATCAGTCTCGAACGAAAATTTATCGGGAAGATTTTCATCCAAAAATTTATGTGTATGAAGTGCATACACCCCGCCGTTGATCAGGCCACTTTCATAGAACTTTTTCTCCTTAAAACTTTTGATCAAACAATGGTTATCAACTTCAACCACACCATAACGGTCAAAGTTTTTCATTGGTTTGAGAGTCAAAGAGCAGCTGGCACCACTAAGACAATGAACCCCCGCGATAATTTCTACATCTATCTTATAAAGAGTGTCCCCATTTGCAACCAGCACGCACTTGTCTTTTGCAACCTTGCAAGCTTTTTTTACTGCGCCACCAGTTCCTAAAGGTTCATCCTCGATAGTTGTTTTAAAAAGGAGTGAAGGAAATTCTTTGGTAAGAAAATCAGTAATTACTTCACTCTTATATCCCAGCGAGAATATAAAATGTTTTATGCCTTGCGACTGCAGGTGATTGATTACATAGGTTAGAAAAGGTTTACCATTTACAGGGGCCATGCACTTAGGTAAATCCGGAACAGCCGCCCGTAGTCTTGTTCCTAAACCTCCTGCCAGAATAATTGCTTCTTTGATTCCCATAACATTCGAAGTTTAAGTTGCAATATTGAGGTTACAGTTTGAAAGTTTTTTGGCATTTTTCCTAACCGGGAAAAATATTCTCTTCAACAAATTGGCAAATGATGTGACCAATCATTATATGACTTTCCTGGATCCTGGGCGTGTCTGAAGAAGGAACATTGAAAATTACATCACTCATTTCTTTCATTATTCCACCCGACATACCAGTAAAACCAATAGTAACCATACCAAGGCTTCTGGCGGATTCAAAAGCCTTTACAATGTTCCCCGAATTACCTGACGTGCTAAGGCCAATTAAAACATCACCTTTTACACCCATGCCTTCTACCAGCCTTGCATAAATTACGTCGTAACTATAGTCATTTGCCACAGCAGTTAAATAAGATGAGTTGCAATGAAGTGCATCAGAAGGCAACGCTCGTCTATTCTTGTAAAACCTGCCCGAAAATTCTGCCGCGAGGTGTTGGGCATCTGCAGCGCTTCCGCCGTTGCCGCAGAACAACACTTTGTTTCCATTTTTAAAGGCTGTCGTTACCAGGTCTACTGCTTGTTGTATCCTTCCAATAAACTCTTCATCGTCTAAGATTCGTTGCTTCGTTGCGATTGATTGCGTAATGATTTCCTTAATACTGTCCATTATTTATTTCTTGTGATAATTCAATGATTTCTGTTCCATATTTCTAAGCCTCATCCATATTACAAAGCTATTGTTTCTAAAGAGTTCTTTATAGTCTAACCTGTAATTATTAGAGGAAGTAGTTTTGGTAATAATGCAATCATACTTATCATCTGCGCTGAAAGCTTTGTACCTGGTACTGTTAATGGCTGATGTGGAAAAGTGGATGTTTTTTTGTGCCTCGGAATAATAGTATTCGATCATTGGGACGCAAAACCAAAATTCCTCTTCATCGATATAACCGTTTTCAATGTCATTTCTTATTAGCAGGTCTCCAACAATTTTTGCGTCCTTGTCTTCAACCGGACCTAATAGTTCTTTCTGATTACGTATACACAGGTAAGAGAAAATGGCTATCGAAGAAAGAGTTAAAACGGCTTTTGTGCTGGCGTTCGTTCGTCTAACAAAAATTGATATCAACGAGATAAAAATGAGGATACAATTTGTAATGAGGCAGTTCAAAGATCTTTCAGGAAAAATGTTGCCGGTAATAGCCCTGGCCGTTAAAGTAAAAATGATAACAAACAGGCAGTAATCAATTATTGTCTTTTTAGATCCTGCCAAAGGCTTAAGGGGTAGCGACACAAATGCGAGTGACAGCAACAGTAGCATGATGTACTTCGACGAAAAAAACAATTGAGACAAGCCAAACAAAAAATCGCTTAATCGATTTATTGTATCAATAATATTGAAAGTATAATGGTTGTTATGAGAGATCAATGAAACACCTGAAGTAAGAAGTACAGGAAGATACCAGAGAAAACTTGCCACAAAGATTACAGCGGCACTTGTTAAAATAGGTTTTAGATGACGTGTGTAATAATAAAGAAATATTGAATTACAAATAGTAAAAACGAAAAAAGTAGGCATTGAGATAATGCCAAGGATATTTAAAATGATAAATAAAAACCGGTATCGTTTACTGAAAGTATTGCCATCAGTTATTCGAAGAATTATTTGAGTAATAAGTATTGATATAAATAATGATAGCGTAATCCCCCTGCTTAAGCTAGTGTAAATATAAAAAAGCGGCGAAGCTGCGAGTATGGCAAGTGCAAGCGCGGAGAGAGCAAAGCCGGCCCTTTTGTATAAGATATAGAATAAGCCTAGTAAGGACAACAGACCGAAAAGTAGGGAAGGAATTCGAATATTTACAAGGGTGTCAAAAGGAAGAAACGTGAAAAAATGGGTAATAAGATTAAAGAGGGGATAAGTATTGAATAGAATAAAAGGAAAATAAAAATGCTTGTTGATGTAATAATTGTATCCCCATGCCTCGTCGTAACTAATCTCTTTCAAATGGTTGTTATAAAGGATCAAAAAGACATATATCACGGCCCCCGCTCCTAATAATAATTTTTCTTTAGCAGGAAGAGCCTTGAAGAAAATAATTATATGAAAAAGAGTTGATTGAATATAACGGATTGCAAAAAGAACGTGGACGGAAATTTTTCTAACATTAAGATATAAAGCAATAGTAACAGCCAAGATTACGGGATAAACCATCCAGTGAAACTTATATATCAGCTGGTATTTCTTGGGAGGAAATAGTGATTTTTGAATTAAGGGTTTAAGATCCGGTCTTTTTAGTGTGTCAGTTACGAAATTCAGAAGTGAAGAATAAGAACTGTTGGAGAACCAGATGCTTGCTGACAGAGTACCAATAAAAAGGCAGGCTATACCAAAGTAAATAATTAAAGGCAAGGTCTTACTGCGCCTTTTACTAAACTTTGTTGTTCTAATCGTGCTAATGGGCAAGCTGTGTTTTTAACTATCCTCTTATTTGCCTATCTAAATTCTTAGCCTGACCTTAAAACAATCTTTTGTTGTTTTCGAAAAGTCAATAAAAAAGGTTCAAAGCTTATTACGAAAGGTATCGGTGTTAAACGGTCCAGGTATTCAATCCGTTTTGAGCAAACTGGTAGTGCCTCGCTTGTCCACCAAATTGTTCCAATGCTTCTATCACTTTGTATCGGCAATTGCCAGGGCAATAGAAAATCATAAAACCTCCACCTCCTGCACCGCTAATTTTTCCACCGGTAGCTCCGGCTTTTTTAGCTGATTCGTACACTTCCTCGATACTGCTATTACTAATATTGTTTGCCATTAACCTTTTCTGCTGGAAACCAAAATCTAGTATTTCACCAATTTCATGAAGCCTGCCTTTTAGCATAGCTTCTTTCATCATCTTCGCTTGCTCCTTCAATTGGTGCATCGCTTCGATCGACTTCTCATTATTAGAATTCACATTCTTTACCTGCTCTTTAATAATGGTTGCGCTTTCACGGCTGGTTGCAGTAAAATATAGAACGATATTATTTTCAAGTTCGTTCAATATTTGTTGCTTAATTCTAAGGGGATTTACGATCACCTTATCGCCTTCATAAAACTCCATAAAGTTTACGCCGCCAAAGGTAGCAGCGTACTGATCCTGCTTGCCTCCCGCAAGTTTCAAATCACTTCTTTCTATGTCATAAGCGTAATGTGCAATATCATATTCACCTAAGGGGAGACGGAGCATTTCATAAAAAGCGCCAATAATAGCAACAACCAGTGTTGATGAAGTACCCAAGCCGCTACCTGCAGGAGCGTCTACGTAAGTAGATAGTTTAAAGCCGGTAAGAGGAACACCATAATCTTTCTGTATACGGTTGTAAACACCTTTTAGCAGATCGAGTTTCCCGTCAATCGGCAACTCATTATTCCATTCAAATCGTTGTTCTTCGTGCCTGTCAAGTGCCTGAACTACAATTGCGTTTTCGTCAATTGGCTGAATGCTTGCACGTGCATATAAATTGATAGTTGCATTTAGAATGGCACCACCAAAAAGATCACTGTATGGACTTACGTCTGTTCCGCCGCCTGCCAAACCAATCCTTAATGGCGCTCTGCTTCGATAAATCATTAGAAAATTGAATTATAAACTAGATAAACGAACAATATGGCTAGTCAGATTGTGCCAGCTATACTTTTTCTTTTCTTCGCGAAGATGTGGCAAAAAGTAGTTTTCACCTAATTCGTACAGCTTTAAAATGTTAGCTGCTATGGATTCAGGAGTAGGTTCTGCTACCACCCCAACTTTACCTGCCGGAACGAGGTCTGGCAGTCCGCCCACGTTTGTAACAAGCATAGGTTTTTCAAAGTGATAGGCGAGGGGAGTAACACCACTTTGGGTAGCGTTTTTATAAGGTTGAATTACGAAATCGGCTGCACTTAAATAATATTTCACTTCACTGTCGGGGATGAAATCTGTTTTCAGTATTAGTTGGGGTAGAAGATTATTATCTGAAATTAATAAGTCGTATGCTTTTCTGTCTTCGTAAAATTCTCCCGCAATCAAAAGCTTTATTCCGGCCTGTTTTAATGAAGGTAAAGCCAGCGCTTTCAATAGTAAGTCTAGTCCTTTGTATTGACGAATGAACCCAAAGAACAAAATAATCTTTTCATGAAGGGGCAGCCCTAAGTATTTCCTGGCATCTTGCTTTGATAACTGTTCGCCAAAATTATCGTAAAGAGGATGAACCACTTTTTGAGCAGGCTTATTGGTTAGAGATGTAAGATCTTTCATCACTTTATCGCTCATGGTTACGAAACCATCAACCGGTGGAATAAAGTATTTGGTGAACGGTACATCTCCTGCTCGTTTTTCGTGTGGCTTGATATTATCCGCTATGCAAATAATTTTTGAATGCCGATTACTCTTTACTATCCTAAGAATGGTTCCCAAACAAGGTCCCAAAAATGGCAACCAGTAACGTACCACTACTATGTCTGGTTTTAATCTTTTTAACTCATTTCCTACTTTTAGCCAATTAAAAGGATTAATTGAATTAATGACAACTTTTATATCAATGTCTTTTGGAGGAAGCTCTGTGGAGTATTGAGTGGTGCCCGGAAATAAAAAACCAGGGTACTGTAATGAGAAGGTGTAAATAGAAACATAAATTCCTTCGGAAGTAAATTGTCTTGCAAGCCTTTCATTGAAAGAAGCTAAACCACCTCGAAGAGGGTAGGCAGGACCGATAATAACTATCCTCCTTGCTATCATATCTTCTGAAGGTTATACAATTCCTATCTTTTTTTCGACGAGGTAAGAATTTCTTTCGGTTGAATTTCTTGCAATTAGCTCTGCAACAAAACCTGCCAGAAATAGTTGCATACCTATGAGCATAGTGGTAAGGGCAATGTAAAACGAAGGTCTGTTAGTGAGTGCAAACTCTGTTGATACCAATTTTGCTATAACAAGATAAATGAACATACAAGCACCTGCTATAAAACTAAGTGTGCCGTATAAGCCGAAAAAATGCATTGGTCTTTTGCCAAACTTTCCAACGAACGTTATGGTGGCAAGGTCAAGAAATCCGTTAATAAATCTTTCCCAACCAAACTTTGTCGTTCCATATTTTCTTGCCCGGTGTTCAACAACTTTTTCGCCTATTTTCTTAAACCCGGCCCATTTTGCAATAACAGGAATGTATCGGTGCATTTCTCCGTACACTTCTATGCATTTGACGACTTTCTTCTTGTAAGATTTTAATCCGCAATTGAAATCATGCAAGTAGATACCACTTGTCTTTCGCGCAGCAGCATTGAATATTTTTGAAGGAATATTTTTGGTCAATTTATTATCAAACCTTTTCTTTTTCCACCCACTTACAAGGTCGTATCCTTCTTCAACAATCATGCGCCGCAGCTCAGGAATTTCATCTGGCGAATCCTGCATATCCGCATCCATTGTTATGATCACGTCGCCTTTTGCAGCTTTAAAACCTTCGTTTAGCGCTGCCGATTTTCCGTAATTTCTTTGAAATTTTATTCCCTTTATGTTTGCGTTAGCAGATGAAAGACTTTCAATTACTTGCCAACTGTCATCACTACTTCCATCATCAATAAGTAAAATTTCGTAAGAAAAGTTATTAGCAGTAACTACTTGTTCTATCCATGCACATAACTCAGGCAAAGACTCTTCTTCATTTAGTAGGGGAATAACAACAGATAAATCCATATAGCTAATTAACTTCCTCGAAAACTGGTTTCTTCTTCTTCACTATTGCTGAGATGATTAACGCAAAAACTCCGGTAATTGCTACGCTCGATAGGTAACTTTTAATCATTTGCGGCAGTTCTGTCACTTTCTTTATATCTCCCATTCTTTCCATTGCTTTTTCTTTATCCTCATCACTCATTTGGTCCCCCACTTTATCAAACATCTCCTGCATTCCTTCCCTCATTCTGTCAGCAACAGTGGGATCGATATATTTAAGATGGATGTAAGTATATATTGAATAGAATAGTTCAAAAATAAGAACAGAGATAAAGAGCGTTTGAAATAAACTCTTAAGATTAATGAAACCTTCATCTAATTTTCTCCGTTGAACAGCTTCAACACATAATAAGACTAGAATTGCTAAATAACCAAGAAATGAGTACAAGCCAAATTTGATAAGGTTTGTCGCCGCACTCCATCGAAAAAATAATATTAAAACGTAAATCAAACCAATGATGACTCCGTAAGTAACTCCGGTAGAGATATTTTTATTATCCTTCATTTCCAGTTGTTTCGTTTAAATATACTTTGTCTTTGTTGATGATGCCAACTACCTTTCCTTTAAGTGTTTTATTGATGAAAGGGCTGTTTTTACTCTTGCTTTTGATGGAAGCCGTACTATAGACATATTCCGTCCCTCTATTGAAAATCGTTAAATCTGCTACAGCGTTTATATCAATACCTTTTGGGCTTAGGGAAAAGATTTTTCTGGCGTTGTTACTAAAAAGGTCAACTAGTTTTTGAGTATTAAGTTGAGGCATTATTGTATTAACAGCTGCAAAGGAAGTTTCAAGGCCAATCATACCAGGAGCAGCATATTCAAATTCACATACCTTATAATCGCGGTTCTGCGGTAGATGATGAGAAGCAATGCAATCCACAATTCCTTCTTCAACCGCTTGTCTTAAAGCCAACACATCTTCGTTACTACGAAGTGGAGATTCTGTTTTTAAGTTAGTATTATAATCAGCTAAATCTTCGTCGCAAAAGGTAAGATGATAAGGTGTAGCACTGCATGTTACATTTACTCCTTGCTCTTTGGCTGCTTTTATAATCTGTACACTTTTAGCTGTAGATATGCCTGTTATATGAAGTGCACTCCCGGTATATTTTGCCAGTTCGATATCCCTGCTTACTAATAGTTCTTCTGCAATTGCTGGAATGCCTGGAAGTCCGAGTCGCGTACTTGTAACCCCCTCGTTTATTAAACCAAATTTCGCAACTGATCTGTCTATGGGTAGTTGTATTAATACACCGTTTATCGCTTTCACATATTGCAATGCTTTTAAGAAAAGTCCGGGAGTTTGCACAGGAAGTAAGCCGTCAGAAAAAGCGACGGCACCGCTATTGAACATATCGTACATCTCAGACAGTTCTTTGCCCTCCACATTTTTACTAATAGCACCAAGAGGAAGTACATTTACAGGTAAAGATTTTGACTTTTGAACGATGTATTCAATGGTTGATTTACTGCCAAGAACAGGTTGCGTATTTGGAAGAACAAAAACATTTGTAAAACCTCCTGCCGCTGCAGATGCTACTCCAGTTTCAAGGGTCTCTTTATATTCGAAGCCCGGGTCGTTAAAGTGAGCAAAAATATCTACCCATCCCGGTGAGACTATTAAGCCCTTTTGGTCAATAACGGTAGCGTCAGATACTGTTATTAATAAATCAATTTTTTCAATATGACCATCGATTACCAGAATATCTTTAACCAGTCCGTTATAAGGAGAATATTTATCTACGATAGTTACTTGCTTTAATAAAAGCTTCATCAAAAGGGAAGAAAATTTTGTGCAATATACCCGTTTTTTATAAAATCCTTTTACATTTGCCACCCTGCGAATAAATGGGAAAGTGTTCGGGACGTAGCGCAGCCCGGTAGCGTACTAGCATGGGGTGCTAGGGGTCGCAAGTTCGAATCTTGTCGTCCCGACAATGATGGTTATATTAAAAAACAAAAAAGCTCGTAAAACGTTGATTTTACGAGCTTTTTTGTTTTTAGCCTATCAATTCTTATCAAATCTCTATAAAAAGCTTGCGACAAATTCGGTTACAAGTAAGCTGTCTTTACCTTGGTGTAACCGATTTTCTTTGTAATCTTTTGATTATCAAAGAAGTAGTTTTTTAAATAATTTAATTCTATAATTTGTAAGGAATTGATATATAAATAATAATAAAATCTATAAAATAGATACTATGATAAGTACTAAGCCGACGCAAAAATCTAGCACTTTCAATGTTTTTTTCCACTTGAGAAAGACTGCTGCTAAAGACGGAAAATTCTCTGTTTACGCTCGAATTACTATTGACCGTAAAAGAATAGAATTGGCGGTCAGACAATTTGTAGATCGCAGCGATTGGAATGAAGCAAAAGGAATTGCAAAAACGAAGAAGGAAGAACTTAAGGTGTTGAATAATTACCTGGAGCAAATGAGGGCCTCCTTTGTAGCCTGTTACCGAGAAATGCTACTAAGCAAAAAAGTAATTACGACTGAAAGTTTTAAGCAGGTATACTTCGGGAAAGACACCAACGAGTTTACCCTTTGTAAATTGATGAACTACCATAACCAGGATATGAAGGAAACCATTTCTTGGGGGACTTTGAAAAATTATTTTACTACCGAGAAATATCTGCAGAAATTTTTGAAGGAACGTATGCACACGTCTGACATCTCATTAAAAGATATTAATTATAAGTTCGTTACCAGCTTCGAGTATTTTCTGAAAACCTTCAAACCGTTAGATCACCACAAGCCCATTGGCAACAACGGAGTTATGAAACATATGGAACGTTTTAGAAAGATGATTAACGTGGCGTTGAAAAATGAATGGTTAGAGAAAGATCCATTTAAGGCGTACAAGCTTAAGTTTAACAGGTACGAAAGAGGATTTTTGACGACTGAAGAATTAGCGCTAATAGAGATGAAAAATTTTTCGTTTGAACGTCTTCAGTATGTGAAAGACCTTTTTATTTTTAGTTGTTATACAGGACTTGCTTATACGGATGCTATGCAACTAACCCCCGCTAATCTAATCAGGGGTATTGATGGCGAACATTGGATTACTACTCAACGTCAAAAAACAGGCACCGCTGTAAAAATTCCGTTGTTACCAAAAGCGAAACACCTTATAGAAAAATACAGAAACAACCCCAAAAGTTTAAATGCTGGAACACTGTTTCCAAACATATCAAATCAAAGATTGAACGGTTATTTAAAAGAGATGGCCGACGTGTGCAAAATAGATAAAAACCTCACCTTTCACCTTGCCAGACACACCTTTGCAACTACCCTGACGCTGTCTAATGGAGTACCCATTGAGTCAGTAAGTAAAATGCTGGGGCATACTAAGATTACAACCACACAGGTATATGCTAAAGTGATTGAAAGCAAGCTGAGTGACGATATGAAATTGCTTAAGCAAAAGCTGGATAAAAAGCAGGATGAAGCGGATCATAAAACTGCCCAGCCAGAATAAATTTTGGTAGTGCCAAAAGGATTTAAGGCTTCTTAATAGGAAGTCTTTTTTGCTATTGAAAAACAAAAAACTCGAGTAATACTTTGGAAGATTTTT
>NZ_BJYT01000008.1 GCF_007991655.1 Segetibacter aerophilus | reverse complement strand
GTTACCGATAATTGTACCCGTTGAACTACCCACAGAAGCAGTTCCTGTTGACGTTGATTTTAAGACCATACTTCCACCATTTGTTATGGTTAAGTTGCCATTTACTACAATATCCCATCCAGTACCATCATTTATTGAGAGTCCAGCACCGGAATTCACAATAATAGCCCCTCCGGCAGCTACAGATGCTTGATCAATGGCCACATTTGCAGTCACTGTAACGGTGTGCCCGTTAAGGATAGTTACCTGGTTTGCATTGAAGTCTGGTGTTAATGAAGCAGCATGGTAAGTGAGATTGTCTGTTGAACTTTGCCATGTAGAAACACTGTTCCAGTTGCCAGAGGTAATACTGCGGAAGTAATCTGTAGCATTAGAAGGCTGTACAATGGTATAAACCTCTCCTGTTGTATATCCTCCGCTTATGGCGTTTCCGACTGCATCAATAATTCCTGTTCCGCTCGATTTCAAATCCAGTCGTAATGTGCCATTACCGGTTACACCATTTATAGTTATCGTTGTGTTTGTACCGGAAGAAGTAGAAGCAGTCGCTATCGTTCCGTTTGCTGTTCCTGTTTTTGTTAAGGTAAAATCAGTAATATCAACCCCTGAAACATTTTCAGAAAACGTAACCGTATAATCTATAGATGTTGCATTGGTATTATTAGCGCTTGCCCTTGTGATGCTTGCGACCGATGGCGCTACCCCATCTACTAACACGGCTGTTGTTGATCCAATATTGTTTAAAGTCAGGGGAGCATTATTACTTGTAGATGCATCCTTTATAGTACCGCCGCTTAATGTAATAGCTGAACCAACAGCAATGCCATTGTTATCAGCGTCGCCTGCGGCAACAGTATATCCGAAGACTAGCGCGGAAGTACCGCTACCGGACACATATAAAGCATTTCTAACTGTAGCTCCTATGGTAACAGGAACGAAAGGTGCACCTCCCGCAGTATTTACAATCATACTTTCACTGTAGTTAACAGTAAACGTCAAGTTATCTCCTGTCTTATAAGTACCGTTAGCAGGAACACCAACACTTATGGTTGCAGCAGCGGTTCTAAAGCTTTGCACATTACTTAAACTTACGCCGGCGAATACAGTACCACCCGCATTCTTAAAAGTACCAGCATCCGATTTAACGGCATATTGCGTGCTGGGCTGTAATGTAATCGAAGGATCTATTGTCCAGTTAGTTCCAGAACCTGTAACCTGTGCGCCGGTAACAGGAATTGCCTCAGCTATTGTATTGTCAGAAGTCTTTACAATTGAGATATTGCCGGTGCCTTTTATTACGGGCTGATCAAAAGTATAAGTAATATTTACCGTTGGAGAAACATTGGTTGAATTGTTGGCCGGCGTGAAAGATGCGAGGTTTGGAGGTGCCGCATCTTTACTATAGAAAAAGCCGGTGGTACCTGTCTTTGATGCCCAAACATCTTTATCACCGTCATGGTCAAAATCTGCTGAAAAATAATTTAAACCAGTGATGTCGGCAAGGGTAACCGACGCAAAAGGTGAAGCAGCCTGGTTTACAATCGCAAATGTGCCGTCACCATTGCTTCTTGCATATTCAAATGGTGTCCCGTTTCCCCCGGTTTGGTACAGAATATCAGCATCTCCATCTGTGTCATAATCGGTGACAGTAGCCCGGCCAGTAGCGGGCGGTGCTGGAAAAGTAGCATTACTTTGAGATGTGAATGTGCCATTATCATTACGATAATAATTTCCTTTCGCTGCATTTACACCTGCCCATACGTCTACGTCGCCATCCCCGTCAAAATCAGCTACGTGGTAGTTGGTTGCATTGTTATCTATTAGGGTAACGCCGCCAAAAGGCGAAGATGCGAGCGGAACATCTGTAAATGTACCGTTACCATTGCTTTTTGAATACTTATATGCTGTACCGTTTCCACCAGATTGGTATAAAAAATCTGCATCGCCATCTTTGTCAAAATCACCAATGACTGCCCGGCTAGAGACGGCGGGTGCGGGAAAGGTAGTCGAGGGTTGGGTGGTAAAAGTGCCATTATCATTACGGTAGTAACTTCCAGTGGTTGCATTTACTCCTGCCCAAATATCGAGGTCACCGTCGCGGTCAAAATCCGCTACATGGTAGTTAGAACCATTATGATTAACAAGGGTTACACCCGCAAAAGGCGAAATATTAATTGCCTGATCTGTAAAGGTACCGTCACCATTGCTTCTTGCAAATCTGAAAGGCGTACCATCGGCACCAGTCTGATATAAAATGTCAGCATCTCCGTCAACATCAAAGTCTGCTACAACGACCCTAGCCGATGCTGCCGGAGAAGGAAATGTAGATGAACTTTTAGTAGAAAAGGTTTGGGCAATAGAATTATTTTGCAGCAAACAAAAAAACAACACAATAAATGACACAATCGGTCGCAACGGGTTTCGACTTATATGGGACATGGAGTAAAATTTAAACTTAATAGTGATATGGTTTATTGTATAGATAATATACTACGCTTCTGGCAATAGCTCTAGTTTCACTTTTGATGTCGACTGAAACAAGCGATTGAATGCTCATTAAACATCATTGCGTCACCTCACTTGTAATTTCGTTACTACTGTTACATGTACCACGCCCTTTGTGAACTCCATTGAAGTAACTCTGCTGTTATATTAATTACGGCTAGGAAAAATACCCTCTAATGCAATGATATAATTAATACATGTATATGGCTGCATATTCTGGTGCGGCTGGTTTCCTCCGGCCTGCCCAATTGCAGCAGGGTTCATATTTGTATTTGCAGCCGTCTTATAAGTATTCATAGAATTTAGGGTACTGGGATCAATTGTTACTGCGTTGTAGTTGTTGGTAGGAGAAGAAGCGTCGCCATCAGAAGTACTTGCAGCAAGTGGGTGGTTATGGGATGGCATATTCCCAACGGTTAATGTTACACTCTCACTTCCACTTTGCTGGCCCAATGAATAATTCGACAACCCAGGACCCTGACCTGGACCTACCGGAACTCTACCACGTAAATCAGGCAACGCGAATGTAGTTTGTCCGTTTCCTCCGTACGTTGTACCAAGTATAGAAAACAACGCGGTATTTTGTGCAATTGAAAGAATCTGTCCTTGGCAGAAAGCCCATCCACGTGGAGCAAAAGTGCCGGCAAAGAGAGTGATTTGGCCAATAAATGGTTCTGCCATAATGATGATAGTTAGTTGGTTATAAATAAGATGGAACTAAAAGTAATTGAATTAAATGTAGTCACAATATTTATAAAAAGTGAAGAATTTTCATACTCCTTTTAATGAGGTCTTCAAAAAGCATTCAGGTGTTAGGGCGGTAATTAGTTCAAGACTTAAATTTTATAGGAACAAAGCTTAATTTTATTCACAAGCTTATACATGCCCTTATTTATTATTCCACTCCATTAGATAATGCAGATTATTGGTATTAATAACACTGAACCCAAGGCGTTGATATAATTGTAATGCGGGATTTAAAGCTTCCACATGTAACGTAACAGCGCGTTTTCTTTCCACGCCAAGCTGTAGTATTTGCAGTAAAATATTTTCTCCTATTCCTTTATTTCGCCATTCATGCAACAGTGTGATGTCTATAATACGAATACTATTGTCTTCATATTCTTCATGCAAGTAAAGTCTGCCTATCGGTTTATTATTCTTGCAAATAATCCAAAAAGACGCAGGTGTATAGTGTTTTATATAGTAAGTATGCTGGGTATCAAATTGCATTCTTAAGAAGTTCTTCTTCTGTAAATCACTCCAAGCTCTCATCAGGTTCATCTCTTCAAGACGGGTACTACAATAAATTTTAAACAACAGTTGGTCATCTTTATTGCTAATTGCACGAAGGGTAATGTCTTTATTATTTAACCTGAAACTCATTAGTCTCTAAATTTTAGTTCACGACCCAATTTTAGTTGTTTAAATAAAGGAAAAGAAGGGATCATACAATCAAAGCTAAGCAGTAAGCGCTGCAAACTTTTTCTATAATCCTCAGTTTTAAATATTTACTTTAACCGTAGATTTAGTAACCCTCAAACTTCTCTAATGCACAACCGTAGAAAATTTTTGCTTCAATCGACTCTGGCTGCAGGTTCATTTGTGTTTTCAAACCCTTCAAAAGCAAGGTCTCTTTCATTCTCCGACTCGTCATCGGTTGTTGCAGAAAAGCTTAGCATATTAAACTTACACAATCTGCAAAATCTCTCCCATAAAGTTTCAAACCTTCACCCAAGGTTGCAGCAGTTTTTTAAAAATAAAAATTATACTACCCTGCTGTTAAGTACAGGCAACATAGTTCAAACGAGTAATGCTTCTAAAGAGACTCATATCGAAAAGCTAAGGTTGCTGAAGAATGCAGGATGTGAAGCGGTTGTTCCGCAAAGTCAGGATCTTAAAAATGGTCTTTCATATTATGAAGAGCTGACGAATGAGTGCGAGCTAACATCTCTTTCAAAAAATTTTGAGAACAATAACTTGTTGCCTTACCACATCGTGTATAAGGGAAATATAAAGGTTGGAATTATTGGAAATGATGTTACCCAGAATGGAAGTATAGAAAGTGATGTTAATGAGATGGCGGCTAGACTTAATAAGACTTCCCTCTTTTTAAAAAATGAAGCTTGCCATTTAGTTGTTTCAATGAACCCTTATAATAACGGAAATGGCTGTAGCAAAAAAGAGGAAAAAGCACTTGCAGCCCTCACAAAAAATATTGATGTAATAGTCAGCAGCAATGGTACTTTAAAGCAGCCAACTACTTTTATTGTGAAAAATACCGAACGACATGATGTGGTTCTAAACTACCAGGGAACTGAAAGTAGCTATTTAAAAAACATAAATATTTCTTTCAACAGTAGGATGGAAAAAACAGCATTTTCCCTCAGTAAAGTCCTATAAAAAACCTTTCATTCTTAAAAAAATTGTAGCTAGCTAAACGCCGCTTCACAATGTCTCTTACTGCGCACCTCATTTCTTTCCTGGAGGAAATCGGACTTGAAATTGTTTGTGCAAAATTACAAAACCCCACTTTTTTACCCGGACTTTGCATTCGTAACGGCGCTTTAGTGATTGACCAAGATTAATTGATTTACTCAGGTGATATGTTACACGAAGCAGGCCATCTTGCAGTAATGCCTCCTGCTATTCGAAATGAAATGATTGATAACCTCGGCAATAATCCTATTCATCAAGGTGGAGAAATGATGGCCATCGCATGGTCTTACGCAGCTTGCATTCATTTAGACCTTGACCCTCATATTGTGTTTCATAAAGATGGTTACAAAGGAGGAGGGGATACAATTGTAGAAAATTTTTCCAACGGTAACTTTATGGGTGTTCCGTTATTGCAATGGTGCGGAATGACCTATGATGAAAAAAGAGCGAGAGAGATGAACGCAAAACCGTATCCCCACATGATAAGCTGGCTTTGTCTTCAAAACAAATACATTGAGGTGTAGTACTTCAACCACTTTAATTTTTTAGCTAGCTTCAATAACCCGTTAACCTATTTCATTGTACCAACCGTTTATCAAGACTAACAAGCGTCGTCTTAAAGTGGCATTTTAAGAGATCTTAGTTGCTCTATTTGCTCATATAATTTTGTAAGGCTTTCTGTGTTAGGGGCTGCCAAATGCCCGCTCCTAGGTTGTTCAGTAAATATTTCTTTTAAATCTTTCGAATGATACCTGCTTCTTTTTAAAAACATTTCAAGGTCGGCAGCTGTCAATTCCATCTTTGTAATCCCCGCTAACTTCTTCATTATTTCTACGATCCCTTCACTATAATTGACTAGTAAGATGTTCTTGTCTTTTTGTGTTATTTCAAGAATTGCTTCTAAATACCTTTGAAGTACAAAGGCTATGTAGTTTTCAGAATCGAACTTTTTTCGCTCATTTTCGTCAAAATCGAATATTTCCGGTTCAACCAATCCGGGCACTGCATGCATACCCTTTTTCCTTTGCTGAGAAAAGAGCACCTCAACAGGATTTCTATAAAGAATTACAAAAGGCGTTGAAGGGTATAAAGCCCTAAGCTGCCGGTAATATAAGAGATGCCAACTATCCGTCTTAATAAAAAGTCTTCTTTCATTTCCTGTTCTCTTACCACCATATAATTTTATAGCCCCTGCCAGTGTTTCCTTTGCCAGAGACTCATCCGCTTGATTTTTTAAAGGCATTTGTAGAATCTCATTAAAAACAGGCACCTCTGAAAGTGAGATATTTTCATCTTTCATTGACAGCATTTGCGACACAAGCGTTGATCCACATCTTGAAACATGAAAGATAAAAGCAGAAGGCTCAACCCCTTCAATAGTGTCGGCCCATTCTGTTGCCATTGACAGGTGCGATACAGACTTCAAACGCGACAAATTTTCTGGCAGCTGCTTGCATTTCGAAATTGTTTCATCGAAGAAAGGATCAGTAAAAGGTTGCTTCCCAACGTATAACCATTGCAATAAAACCCCATCTTTCTGATTGATAATTTTCGAGGGTAGCCAAAAGGGGAAAACTTCCTGCTGCGTGCCGCGCTCGCTGTTTAGTTGCTCCTCCAACTCGTTAGCAAGTCGCAGTGCTGTTTCAGTGTTTTGCAAACGAAGTTCGCTGATCATCCTCCTTTTTTGATCGTTTCTAATGTCCACTCTTGAATACGTTTTTTCTGCGGACGAAAAAGTGCGCTTCAACCATTCATTTACTTTACAATCAATAACAAGGTGTATTCTATCTGTTTCGCCTCCATTTAAAACCCGGTGAGGAAGATTAGCATTAATGTACCAACATTCTCCCTCCCGCATCACTACCTGCTTCCCATCAACATAAAACTCCACATCTTTATTTGTCAGTAGAGGTATGTGCAACCTTGCTTCGCCCTTTTCAAAAGACAACTCCGCGTCCCTGTGTTCTTTTATAAGGGCACCTTTTTTCAAATTCAACAATCTTACAGACATCACAGAGCAGCCAAAAGATTGAAAAAAGTTTTTTATGGTAATACACTGGTCCATTATAGCGGTATCATCGAAACCTGTTTCTCCTCGAAGCTCGGGGCTAATTGAATTTTGCTTGCCTCCTGGAGACCTTAATGAAATTACAGTCCACTCGCCCGCATAGTGAGCCGTATTGACATGAGGATTTTCTTTATTTAAAATCAACTTAACCTCCTCCCAGGCCTTTAACCAATCTAACTGTAAAGGAAGTTTTGCATAAGCAATCGTTTTGTCCATTAAGTTGTTTTTATGAAAAATTAAACAGCGATATCAAAGGTGAATAGCAGTGGCTTTGCTGGATTTTAAAAAGTTGATAATCATTTGGCCTGCTTATTCCCTACCGCCAAAAAAAGGCAACGAAATTCTAATGCCTGTTGTTCCGTTGTCATTATTCGTAAATGATTTCACGTAATCGATTCGCAGGATTTTTAAGATATTTTCAAGACCTACGAAGGTTTCGATGTATTTGGTACCGCTTTTCAAAAACAGCATATTTGTGCCGCCAACAATAAACCAGTTTAGCTTTTTAAACAATGGAATTTTGTTTGTCAGCAAGCCGTTCAAATGATATTGGATATGGGCTGTAGAGTACAACTTTTCAACATTGCTGTAAGCATAATAAGGCATCAACTGAAAAGTGTTGAGATCGTGGAAAGTAACTGTTAGCTGGTTGCCTGTATAATGCTGGTAGTCGGGTAGGAAAGCAGCGGTAGTCTTTAAAAAACCTCCGATAGCGACATTGTAATCAAGAGAGCCGTACAGTTTTAGATTGACGTTGTCATTGACCGAAAACCTCCATTTACTATAATCTACATCACTTCCCAAAGCCCCTTTTACACCTTGGGTGTAAGAGAGGTTGAAAGTAGGAAAGCGGGATCCTACATTTAGTTTCTGATCCGGAAATTCAATGTATTGTGTACCTGGTTTCCAGCGAACATTCACCGATGCGATTACTGCCTGATGAGGCGCAAATGTAAAGTTTGGAGTAAAGCTTCTGTCTTCAAAATCACGCCATTTAGTGGAGGTTGTGTTCTGCAGAGGAATTCGATCCTGGTACTGGGCATTGGCACCAATGGTAAACCCTGAACCAATTTCCTTGTTGTAACTTATTCTGCTATACCATGCTTCATAAATCTTCAAATAGTTATGCTCGTACTGTAGAGTCGATATGGTATTGTACTGTGGGCTGATCGGGTTGCTATTATCAAACTGAAAAACCCTCTTACCGCCGGAAATTGCAACGTTGCTAAAAAACTTCTTCCCAAACGTATAGCTCGTTTTCAAATCAGCATTAAAGTGGTGGTTACTAAAACCATATCGAACAGTTGGAACTATAGAAAGACTTTTTCTTCCGACGTCAGTAAAACGTTTTGAATAACGTACAGAATAATTTATAACTGCGCCTTCAACAGTATTGAAATTAATTGCATCGATCAGCGGCTCAAGTGAGAAAGATTGCTTAGCCTTTTCTTTTGAAAATGTTTGCCCGGTCAGCAACAACGAAACAACCTTAAGCTTGTTCCGTCTACGATCTACCGAATCAAGATAGTGCGGATCTTTTTTTACCTGCTCAAGACTATCCTTCTTCTGATAATCTTTTACCTCTTCCTGCAGCAAGGGAACTGGCCGAACACTATCCCAATAGGTAGCAGGCTTTTTATTGGAGCTATCATAATATTTTAGAATGGTATTATCGAAAAACCCCTTTGCAAAAACAGGTTGCAGGTTGAACTTATCATACACCTGCACAAAGGTTCCAACCATCTCAAAGCCAAGTAGGTTAATGGCCGGTGAAATAGTTTGCTGCTTAATCAACCACATCTGTTTGTAAGGAACGTATAACTGTTCGATTCGCAGTGTGTCGACAAACTGCATCTGGTTTTCTTTGTACAATACCAGCTGCACGCTTTGTATCCGCCACTCGTTTTCTATTATGTTGATGTAGCCATTAAAAAGCGGCTCATACTTGCGCTTGGGAGTAACCTTTATCCGGTTGATCATCTGGTTGTTTTCAAAGAAGCTTCCTTCAAACTTGTACTTGTAATAATTTAACGCATTGTTCGAAACCGGAGAGATAAAGCCGCGAGGATTTAAACTGCCGAAATAAATGTTGTTTTGATAGAAGGAAAAAATCTGCGGGCTACCAAACCCAAACGCATCTTTGTCTCCACTTACTTTTGTGGATATCACTTCCACTTTCTTCTTTGGTTCATCTACTGAATATTTCGCTACAGTCTCTGATAAGAAAACAATCTTCCGTTTACTTGTATCTCCGTCTTCAAAATCTACGTCTTTTCCCAGGAACTTTTTTGGGTAATTGCGCGTTCGCATTTGGCCTTTTATATAGACCTCAGTTTCAAACTTTTTCAGCTCGGTTTCGTAAAACTTCCTTTTTTTTATTGCGTTCCTTATAATGGCATAGGCCGGGTCTTCACCTTGCTTTACAATCACATTTCCCAGTTCATATCGCTGCTCACTTAATTCAAAATTTACAACCACTTCATCGTTGCCAACTACAACTTTTTTCTCTGTTGTCTTATAGCCGATGTGCTGAACAACAAGGGTATAGGTACCCTCAGAAACAACCATTGCAAAGCTGCCGGCATTGTTGGCAGTTGTTCCTTGAGTTGTACCCTTAATAGTAACAGAAGAAAAAGGAAGCGGCTGATTTTTATCATCAGTAATACGACCAGAGATTTTTCCCGCAAAGGCTTGTGATCCAATAATTAAAAGAGACAGTAATAAAAGAAGAGTTCGCATGATGAGTTGTTGTAGCGAAAGTAGCCATTGTTTATACGCAACAAAAATTGATGCTTTTGGCCAGTGCGCTGCCACTACTGTTAGGCTTTTGTTGCGTCGCACTCTTGTACATTCTATTTTTTATTCATCGTGCTTTAAAGGTTTTCAGGATGCATTTGTCCTAAATCCAAAAGAGATACTTAAACCGCTATGCATCATTCTTATGTCTCTAGGGTTGCAGAAATGAAATAACACTTCCACTTCTATCATACATAGCCAAAACGATCGTGAGCTTTGCATTTGCTGAAGCGGTTGAGAATTAAGATCCATCAACACATGGGATGGAAGGCTTAAGCAGGCCGGTAATTGAAGGGTTTATTATGTAGTACTCTTTATATGGCTATTGCCTCGTAATTAAAAAAACAAGCGTGGCCGCTGCAACGCCCACGGTGAATCCACCTACCACTAATTTTATTCTTTGCCGGTTTTCTTTCTTCAATTTTTCCAGTGACTGATCTAATAAGCCTTTAATATTATTGATCTGGCTCGTGGCAGTCGACAGAGATTGATCGATTGCACTAATATTTAAAGCAGTCTTATCAACGAAATTATTTGAGTGGCTGACAAGAGAATCGAAATTTGATTTTAGGCTTTGATAGTAAGCTTCTTTCGATTTTAGCATACTGTCCTGTAAAGCAATCAAACCTTCATAGTTCGCTAACAGGTTCTTCATTGCCGGGTTACCGTTTTGAACTCTCTTATAAGTATCCTGGTAAAGCTTAAAGGTTTTTTTGTTTAAGACGTAGGCAGAGTCGTAGTTGATTAGCAGGGTGTCGCCCCTTACTACAGCATAGGAATGTAATCCCGTTGAGTCTTTCATCGCTACCAGTTGGCTCTGAGACAAACAGGCAGAAGAAAGAAGTACACAGATTGCAAAGATGAGGAGATGAACCAGGTGTTTCTTGATTAGCATAATTGGATTAATTTTTTTTGACAACTGCGACATCTATATCAGGAAGGCTATCGGTTTCAATATCTGCCCGCAACTTTTTAATGTTCTCTTTAAAGTCTAGTATTTTAGTTCTGTCCTTTTCTTCTTTCAGTCTTTTTTCGACATCATTCAACTCAACTGTTTTCTGTATTCTGTTGATATAGGTGCTGAAGACAAGCATGTCAGATTTAATTGAGTCCAACTTGCTCTTTGAATATTGCAATTCGTTTAAAGCAGAGTCAGCGGTAAGTTTTGCTTTATCAAGATCCCTGCGAATGTCTCTAAGGTTGCTGTTTCCAAATAGCATCGTAACCAGGTTAATTATTGCGATAACAACAACAACAAGTAAAATAATCCTGACTGTTTTCTCCATGGTGTTTTTTAAATTCTTGTGTGATGGAAGGTGGTTAAAAAGTTATCTCGTCCTCCTTGTTGGACTTAATAACCTTCTTGATTATCATTTACGGGTAAAATAGAAAACTTTTATTTTAAGTGCAAGAACACCGGGTTGATGAAAACCAATTGGTTAAAACAAAACGACCACGGGCAAACTCCAAAAAATCTACTTTATGCTCCTTTAACCATTCCTTTGAGGCAAAAGGATTATTTTTGCAGGCTATGAATTGGAATGAAAAACGCAGCGTACGCATAGCCATCCTTGATTTAAACGAGGGACACGAGAACCAGGGCATGCGCTGTTTAAGAGAGATAATCGGCCAGTGGGGCAAGGTGAACGATCAGGAAATAGTATTGGAAGAGTTTGAAGTACGGGTAAAACAGCAGCTTCCCGGAACCAATTTCGACATTTATATTTCTTCAGGCGGTCCCGGCTCTCCGCTTGAAAGTAAAGGCAGCGACTGGGAGAACCTTTACTTCAACTGGATCAGCACGGTAGAAAAGTGGAACGACGATCAAGATAATTATCCTAAAAAGTATGTCTTCTTTATTTGCCACAGTTACCAGTTAGCAACCCGCTATTTCGATATAGCCACTGTATGCAAACGCAATAAAAATTCGTTTGGCGTTTTCCCCGTGCACTTGATGGATGATGCTTCTGAAGAAGCTGTTTTCAATGGTTTGAAAAACCCTTTTTACGCGGTTGATAGCAGGGACTTCCAGGTGATAGAACCTGACTATAAAAAGATGGAAGAAAGGGGCTCCAAAATTTTGGCTCTTGAAAAAGAGAGACCACATGTTCCGCTTGAAAGAGCAGTCATGGCCATTCGTTTTAATGACTATTGTATCGGCACCCAGTTTCACCCCGAGGCAGATGCAACTGGTATGACAATGTATTTGCTGAGAGAAGACAAAAAGAAAGGCATCATTGAAAATTTTGGGGAAGCCAAGTGGAGCAGCATGTTAGAACAACTCAATGATCCCGATAAAATACGATTTACTTATCAGCACATTCTTCCAAACTTTTTAAATAACGCAGTTGAAAATTTGGTAGAAGCATAAGAACAAGTAAAAACGTTTACGATCCCCGCCGGTACATGGCAGGGATTTTTTATTTCAACAACACAAACTCTTTTTAAGATGGTTTCCTCAATCAGAACTGCTTTCAATTCAAATTTTACTGAACAGAAATACGAGGAATACATAAAGCAATTAAATACCCCTCATCCCGGCGAACTTGAATTTAGAGTAGCGGAAACCCCTGTGTTTTGCGATCGTGCTTTCAAAGAAAAAATTCTTTCTGCTTGCGAGCATATTGTAGATGTCATTGTATCTCCGAAGTTTAAAGAAGAATCTGCAAGGGCTATCCCAACTGAACTGAATGTACCGGGTGAAAGTGCGCTTAGCAACTTCATTGCTTTTGATTTTGGTTTATGCGAAAACAAGCAGGGAGAATTAGAACCACAGTTAATCGAGATGCAAGGCTTCCCTACCCTTTTTGCTTTCCAGGTTTGGCAAGACGAAGTGGCTAGAAAAGTGTTTGACATCCCCGCCAACTACTGTAGTTATCTAAATGGTTTTAACAAGGAAAGCTATATTAAGCTTTTAAGGGAAATACTGCTAAAAGGGCACAAACCTGAAAACGTAATATTGCTCGAAATTTTTCCGGAAAAGCAAAAGACAAGGATAGACTTCTTTTTTACCGAAGATTACACGGGTATTAACCAGGTTTGCCTCACAACGCTGTTTAAAAAAGGAACTAAGCTGTATTACGATAATAATGGAGTCGAAACTGAGATCAAACGAATTTATAACAGGGTAATCTTCGACGACTTGCAGCAGCAATCCCCGGAGGTGCAGGAAAAAGGAAAGATCTTACTAACAGATCTCGACGTTGAATGGGTGCCTCATCCAAATTGGTTTTTCCGTATCAGCAAATACACTCTGCCCTTTCTGCACCACCAGTTTGTTCCGGAGACAAGATTTTTAAGCGAAATTCAGCAACTCCCCACAGACCTTGAAAACTATGTTTTGAAACCTTTATTTTCATTTGCGGGACAAGGAGTGATCATAGACTTGACAAAAGAAGATCTGGATAAAGTAACCGATCCTGAAAATTGGATATTGCAACGGAAGGTAAAATACGCAGACGTAATAGAAACACCGGACGGACCTGCTAAAGCAGAAATTCGGATTTTTTATTTTTGGAAAGATGGAGAATTAAGACCAGTTGCCACTAACAACCTCGCCCGCATAAGCAAAGGAAAAATGATCGGCGTTAGGTATAACAAAGACAAGACTTGGGTTGGAGGAACATTGGCGTACTTTGAAGAATAATGACAGGTTATTTGAAAAAATAAAAAAGAGTGCTGCAAAAGTTATTTGCAGCACTCTTTTTTTACAAACAGGTCTTTGATGAAGACAAGAACAGCAATGATTACTTTCTTCATAAAATGAATTTTATAAAAGTCTTTTAAGCCACTTCTCCAGTTCGTCTTTTTGTGGGCCAACTGCTAAAATGGTTCCTTCCTTATCAATTAAAAAAGTGGAGGGAATATATTGAAGGTTCCAGGTTTGAGTAAGTTCATTTCCTCTCTCGGCCTTTACATCTATCACCTGTAGCCAATCAGTTTTGTCTTGTTGAACTGCGTTCGCCCAGGCATTTTTGTTTCCATCGATAGATACCGCAAAAACCTCCAAACCTTTGTCTTTATACTGCTTGTAAAGCGATGTCATCTTACGATTGTTTTGCCTGCAAGGGCCACACCAGGACGCCCAAAAATCAAGCAGTACGACTTTTCCTTTTAAAGAGGACAGCTTCACTATCTCACCCTTACCGTTAGGAAGTGAAATATCAGGAGCCTTACTACCAACCGGAGGCTGAGCGTTTACTGAAGTGACAACGGTTAATAAGAAGAGGCCAATTAAAAACTTTCTCATAGAGATTTAAATTAAGAAAAAAACTGCCTGGCAGTTTAAATGAAATAGGATTAGAAATACAATTTATCAAATAATTATATCTTAATGCTGATACCCGTTGTTTTATTGCTTAGCAGCCGACATTTATTATATCCCCTACCGTCAAGAGCAATTCAAGGATGCAATGATAACTAACAGCTGAACGAAATGCGTCGCAACGATGACGCTATGA
Source organism: Segetibacter aerophilus (assembly GCF_007991655.1). Taxonomy (GTDB): domain Bacteria; phylum Bacteroidota; class Bacteroidia; order Chitinophagales; family Chitinophagaceae; genus Segetibacter; species Segetibacter aerophilus. The sequence continues at coordinate 294,170 of NZ_BJYT01000008.1, read as the reverse complement.
AAGACAACTGCCGGCACCAAACTAATTGATAAACGTCCACCACACTCCTAGTCTGAACCAGAAGCCTTTGTCGGGGTAAAAGGGCGCGTTATAGTTGTTTTTAGTAAAGCCTGGAGTGCCGGTATTGGTTCCGAAAGTATTGAGATTCTCAGCGCGTATAAAAGCTGAGAAACGTTTGATACGAAAATTAAAAAAGGCCGTTACTTCCGGGCGATTGCTGATCGTATAATTGTTTTGATAGAGAAACTGCCCGATAAAAGGAGAATAATTGTCGGCCTTATATGGCGTGTTGTACCTCAACTCAAGACCAATAGAATAATTCATATTCTTGTAATAAACACCATCGAACGAAATTCTGTTGTTAGTAAAGATCAGGGGAAGATTTAACGGTGGGTTTCCAACAGCTTGTTGAAAATGAATTTCGGAATACAGGTTCAGTACACGGCTCAATCTAATTTGCTTCTTCCCGGAAATGTGCAAAATATTAAACAAAGTACCAGTCTGTGCAGGCGACATAAAATCGTCGAAATACATATAATTGCTTACAAGATAATATTCACCCGACAGTGTGAAACGGAATGCCTCATTGTTCAGTGAACCGCTAATTTTCGTGATATTTTCCTTATTGAAACTTCCATTAACAAGAGTCGGAAAAGTTGTTTCCTGGCGGAAAAGAAAAGACGGCGATCTGTTTACGTTTTGAAATCCCAATTCTAAGAAACCGAGCTTTTTACTAATCTCTCTTTTTAAACTTGCCTGCACAGAATAGTCTCCGTTGTTAAGACCATTCATATACAATTTTCCAATGCCTTCCAGATCCCACTTCTGGTTTCGCGTTCTGTTGCGGTATTCGCCGGCCAGGTAAATGTTGTGATACTTACGCTTCGCGTAATCAAAAGTTGCATTAATAAATTCATAGCCAGCACCCGCTTTAATAAATTGGTTCAGGTTATTTTTTTCGGGGAAAGAAATAATACTAAACTCGTTGTTGATGACCCGGTGTTTATCCCTGTACACGACACTATCATTAAAAATTGGGACACCGAAATATCGCAGGTAATCGAGTCTTTTGTTTGCTCCCTGGAACAAATCACGAAACTCGTATTGCTGGCTTGAAATAGTAAGGCTGTGTTGGAACCTGATGCGGGGATAGAACAAACGAATGACTGTACTGTCGTTTACAATTGCCGAATCGCTTTGGCCCAGGTCATACTGTTGTCGATAGAAAAAGACGGTTTCGTTGTAGACATTCCCGGTAGTTACCCTCGTATTAAAAGGATTTCGAAGCAAATTTGAATCGCCCGCTAATCTTGTTGGTATCACAAATCGATTCGAGAAGCGGCTATCGTTCAACAGCGTGTCGCGCTGGATGCCTCCGTTCTCTGAAGCAAGAAATTTATTAGAGAGCAATACTCCATATGTCGAATACCGTTTATTTCTGCTCTGATAATTGCCATTGATGCGATAACTATTGTGACTTGTATTTTGGTTTTGAAACTCTCCGGGCGAATTGATGAGACGATACTGTAAAGCCATGTTGAAGTTTGGCTTTATGTTTTGCGTATGGATAATATTGATGACCTGCTCAGCTTGGCTACCAAGCAAATAACCCAATTCAGTAAAGGGACGGGTCGTCTGAAAAAAACGAGTATCCTCTACCCTGAAACGATAGATATCAAATGAGTGAAAACCGGGATCAAACCCGGGTTTGAGATTTGGACTGAATATTAAAGAACGTGCAGCAGTACCTAAATTTCCTAGGGTTACAAACCCTGCCGGCAAAGGATAACGCTTTGTAAAATCGTTAATTGAGGAGTCGAGGTAACGGATCCTGGTTGAGTCGAAATACCTGAAATAAATTGTGATGGAATCGTCAGTATTATCGCGGTGCTTTAGGGAGTCGCCTCCACCACGGTTTTGTGAAGGTGTAGCTGGAACAACGCGACCCTGGGCATCATAAACAGGCGGAGTTCCCGAACCGATCGGCGGCCTGATAGGGCGGTTAATTTGGGCCTGTAACGTACCTGCGAGTATTGCCAGGAATGCTATAGCTGTAAGAAAAAAACGATAAAGAAAATTTCTGCTCATTAATTCGGCTAAAAATAGCCCGCAAAGTAAGGTAATGGTGTCAACAAAAAGATAAATCGAAAAGGGCGCTACAAGCTTTGAGTTGCAAGCTACGAGCTTAGAAAACGGATCGTGAAATTTGAAACCGGTAACATGCAACGGACTTACAAGTTGGCAATAAGTTGAGTAAAGATGGCTGTCAGCTTTGGCTCAGCATCACGGGCGGCTTGTAGAACCTCCTCATGGGTGATGGTGTTTTCTTCTTCGCGTATTCCTATGTCTGTAATCACGCTCATAGCGAAGACTTGCATACCTGCATGTACCGCCGCAATTACCTCCTGTACAGTACTCATTCCAACAGCATCACCTCCTAAAATTTGGATCAGTTGATATTCGGCCCGGGTTTCAAAAGTGGGTCCGGTTACACCGGTATAGACACCTATCTGCAGGGGAATTTGAAGCCTGTCTGCTACTGATTTTGCTTTTGCAATTAAAGACTGCGAATAAGGTTCGCTCATGTCGGGGAAGCGCGCGCCAAGCTTTTCTTCATTTTTTCCCAGCAGTGGATTGATTGCGAAGAAGCTAATGTGGTCTCTAATGATCATCAAATCGCCAACCGCAAAATTCTTATTCACGCCGCCGGCCGCGTTTGAAATAAGTACTGTTTCAACACCCAACATTTTCATCACCCTTACAGGATAAACTACTTGTTGAGGTGTATATCCTTCGTAAAAATGAAAACGACCTGCCATGGCAATTACCTTTTTGCCACCCATTTCTCCAAAGATCAATTTTCCGGAATGCCCTTCAACAGTACTAACCGGAAAATGAGGAAGGTCACTATAAGAAATTTCAGTTTCGACTTGCATTTCCCCGATAAAATTGCCGAGCCCGCTCCCTAGTATGATACCTATAGTTGGCGCAGAAGTGCATTGTTGACGGATAAAAGCAGTGGTTTCATTCAATTGTTCTAGTAGCTCGGACATATCATTTTATTGAGGGCGCAAATATAATTGATAAAATGACCGTGAAAGAAAGGAGAAAATTGTGAGGGGCTTCCACGTGATAGGACGCCTTTTGTGTTGAAGAGTTTGAGAGAGGACTGGGTAAAGGGAAGTTTTTTACAGGATTTCTATCAAAAACAAATCCTTGTACATTTTGTACAAGGATTATGTGTTCGTTTGTTTTTACTCTGAACCTTTTTTGTCAACTATGCTCTATGGTGCTATCCCGCGTTTTTTTGAGCCTTAATGTCCCAATTGAAATAGTCGGTGTTTATTGTCCCATTATCAACCAACATCAACTCCTCTTTACCTCTCAAAAGATCTTCATCAAATTGGTCCAGTATTTTTTCAATGTTACCCCATACCCTTTCAAATGTATCCTGTCTTTTTATCAACTGTAAATCCCTGACCTTTTCAACCTTGGCTAAACTGTTTTTTCTTTGCGAGTTTTGACTACTCATTCTTTTCTTTTCTTAATAACGTTCGTCAAAAGAACCATAGTGTAAAGCCTCCTACTTTAAAGACTTTTTGGAGTACTCATTTACCTGAATTAGACTATTGTAATGAAATAGGTCCATTCCTTTAAAATCATTATTGAACTAATACGGAGATTGTTTCTTTATCTATGTTATCAGAAACCTGCAATTGATATACTCCTTTTGGCAAAAAGGTTTTTAATTCAAATGAGTGATTTGCAGAACCACCTGTGTGCGAAATGATCGTGTTATGTACTTTTTCGCCAACGCTATTAAAGAGGCTAACGTTGTAGTTTGCTTTTTTAATTCCGGTGAATTGTAGCGTGACTATTTTTCCCTGGATTGGGTTTGGAAACAGTGTTATACCTGAAACTCCTTTGTCTAATTTAACTTTTGCAACGCTGCTATATTTTGTAACACCTTCCTTGTCGACTGACTTGATCTTATAGAAATTGTCTCCCTTGTTTGGCATTAGATCGAACCAGGTGTAGTTGGACGAAGTGCCAGGGTTACTTTTGGCCTTAACGGTACCTGCCGTTACATATCGCTGCCCGTCAACCGATTTTTCTACCTCGTACCTATCCATATTACTTTCTGATTCGGCAATCCATCCAACTTCAACTCCGCCATTTTTTTCAACAGCTTTTATACCTAATAGGTGTAATGGAAGTGTTGTGAATTTTTCAAAAACAATCTTGTAACGATCAGGCGCAGTGGAGGCTGCGTCAGAAGTAATCGTAACAGGAACCATCGTTTCACCCGTTGTATTAAGCTGGGTGGTAGTGCTTAGATATTTGTCTTTCAGGTATGCCTCAAGCCCTTGGGAGAAATTATTAAAATTGATTTTTAACAAGTAGTTTTTCTGGGTCAACTGCCACAATTTCAACTGGACCGAGTCACCTGCAGTAACAGGCCTGCGACCTTCTATACTGAGTAGGTTTCCACTGCTTACGATGGCAACATTTTCATCCTGGTTGGCGAACTTATACGAGTCTTCTCTTCCAACTGAATTATCAAATTCCTCGGAAAAATAAACTTTAGCACCGTCAGCTGACTCCAAAGTTTGTTGCTGCGCCGGCAACAGTATTTGCACAGATAGATTTGACAATTCATTTCCAGTTCTAAAAAGGGGTCTATACTGAGAAGCTTTGTCTGTTTCCTTAAAAGTAATTGAAGGATTTGGCCCCGATGCCTGAACAAAGAACGACTGACCCGACTGAATGTAATTATCGGCAATTGAACCGTTGTTACTTATACCGCCAACAGCTGTGTTGTATACGCAATATCCACCCCTGCCTCCACTACCAGCAATGGTTGGATCGAAAATATAGATCGTAACTGCAATATCTGTTTTACTTACAGTGAGCCAATTGATAGGAGAAGCATAAGGATTGGCTATAAGATTGTACGCATTTGATCCTCCTGAAAGATTAGCAAGATTGGCTGGTGCCGTGGAGCCCAATTTAACCATGGTAAAATCGCCGGTAACAACCGTTCCCGTCGCCCTTAAGGTGGTGGGTGTAGGCGTCGGCGTGTTACTATTCATATCAATGTTTCTGTCTCCCCTTACAATAATTCTATACCCATTTCCTGCAGTCATTATTCCGCTCGTATTAGGTAAGGGTACCCATGCCTGACTTGAATTGCTAAACGTAAACATCGACGGGTTTTGCGTTTGAGTAGCATCAAATCCAAAGGCTGAGTTACCTGTACCTGTTACATTTGTACCATAGCCAGGGAAAGGATTTATTCGGGTATACCTATCTGGATTTACTGAATTTTCCATCCAGTTAAACTTTATGCTCTTAGTGGAATTTACCGGGGCAGTTGCAAGGCGATAAGCCCTTTTTGCCGGCATGTACCTTTCAACGATTACGAGGCCATTTATCGTATTTCCCGAATTTACTCCTGCATTCGTGATATCCTTTATCTGCGCGTCGGAACCTGCAACGGAAGCAAGTGTGAGCGAGTCTCCGGTTGTGAAGACAGTATTATTTACATTACCAAACGCTACAGATCCTGTAACTCTTAGTGGCCCCGATAACTTTATTCCGGCTGCATCACTAATTACGATATCCTTAATTGTTTTTTGGTTAAACAAATTAGATGGGATGACTTGGTAGGAATTTGAAGCAAATTCAACTTTTCCCGCCAACGCATTAATAGAGCCAGCATCAGTGTTACTAATGATACCCGCAACCTTGAGGGAACCGGAGTCCAAAATCGATGCGCCTGTTTGAATAGTTAAATTATTAGTTGTCCCTACTCCCGAATAAATAATCGGATATCGAGGCATGCCGGTAGGTATGATCGCATTAGACGTCAGTGTCGGTACACCACCGCAAGACCAGTTATTAGCGTCATGCCAATTCCTGCTAACCGAACCATTCCAGATTGCGTGAATGTTTATCGTCATCGGCGCACTTACGATGTAGGTAGGACAACTTGCTGTAGACGCAATGGTATAATTAACTGTATATGCACCAGGCGTACTAGCCTGAACATCTACAAAACCTGTAGATCCATTAATAGCCAGGCCTGTAGGTGAGGAAGAAAACGTTCCGCCGGCAGTACCTGAAAAATTTATAGAAGCATTCCCTCCGTTAGTGCAATAAGGATTAGCTGTATAGTTGAAACTAGCAACAGGTGCTACTGCGGTAGTAACTGTATGCGTAGAAGTCGTAGGACCATAACAACCCGTTGCAGTAGCAGTAATCGTTGAAGTGCCTGTCCATCCTGCTGCAAAAGTCACTGCTCCTGTAGAACTTACGATACTGTTACCTCCCGTTATACTCGCAGCATCAAGGGTATAACTAATCAACGTAGCGTTTGAAGCTGTTGCAGTATAAGTAACTGTAGTACCCGATTGACAACGGCTGCTCGTTGAACCGGCGGTAAACACAGGTGTGGTTACAGGGGCTGTTACAATTATAGCAGCACTTCCAGACTGAAGTTGGGAACAGGAGTTAGCAGACGAAACACTGACGAATGTATAAGTGTAGGTATTTGCTGTTGTTGTAGGTTGAGCTACAGTCACTGAATTTCCTGAAGTAGTTGTAATTGTTTGGTTAACTCCGCCATTTATTTTATAAGTAAAAGTATAAGGTGCTGTCGCCCCGGCACCGGTAAATGTAATGTTTGGTGCAGTTGTATTTTGACAAACAGTTGTTGCCCCAGCAATGGTAGCAGTTGGCAAAGGATTAATCGTGATCAAAGCACTTCCACTTTGCGACTGGGAACAAGAAGCAGATGAGACGCTTACCAAATTATAAGTAAAAGCACCGGCGGTTGAGGTTGATTGAGCGACAGTGACGGTATTACTTCCACTTGCACTGGTTACTGTCAGGTTTGCCACTCCGTTAATGTTATAAGTAAATGTATAAGGAGCTGTACCTCCGGCACCGGTAAAAGTTATGTTGGGAGCAGTCGTATTTTGACAAACAGTCGTTGCTCCGCTTATTGTTGCCGTAGACAAAGGCGTTACTATTATTGCCGCACTTCCGCCCTGAGCCTGGCTACATGCATTTGCAGATGAAACACTCACTAAAGTATAAGTGTAAGTGCCGGCAGTTGTTGTCGGTTGAGTTACTGTGACAGAATTACCTGTTGTTGTTGTAACAGTTTGATTAAGTCCGCTATTAATCTTATAAGTGAAGGTATAGGGCGCAGTTGCTCCCGCACCAGTAAATGTAATGGCTGGAGCAGTCGAGTTTTGACAAACAGTAGCAGCACCACTAATACTTGCTGTAGGCAAGGGGTTAACGGTTATAGCAGCACTTCCACCTTGAAGTTGCGAACAGGTATTAGCTGACGAAACACTTACTAAGGTATAAGTATAAGTGCCCACTGTTGATGTTGGTTGAGCAATTGTTACCGAATTTCCTGTAGTAGTTGTAATTGTCTGGTTGGCGCCACCGTTGATATTGTAAGTAAAAGTATAAGGTGCTGTTGCGCCGGCACCGGTAAATGTAATATTCGGAGCAGTCGTATTTAAACAAATAGTTGTAGCTCCGCTAATCGTAGCCGTTGGTAAAGGATTGATCGTGATCAAAGCGCTACCACTTTGTGCCTGAGTACAAGAAGCAGATGAGACGCTCACTAACGTATAGGTAAAAGCACCAGCGGTTAAGGTTGGTTGTGCAACAGTTACAGTACTGCTTCCGACTGCACTTGTTACTGTCTGGCTTGCTCCCCCGTTAATGTTATAAGTAAACGTATAAGGGGCTGTTCCTCCGGCACCTGTAAAAGTAATGTTGGGGACAGTGGCATTTTGACAAACAGTTGTTGCTCCACTTATTGTTGCAGTAGGTAAAGGCGTTACTGTTATTACCGAACTTCCAGATTGAACCTGGCTACAGGAATTTGCCGACGAGACACTTACCAAAGTATAAGTGTAAGTGCCTGCGGTTGTTGTCGGTTGAGTGACTGTTACTGAGTTACCTGAAGTAGTTGTTACAGTTTGATTAAGTCCGCTATTAATCTTATAAGTAAATGTATAAGGCGCTGTTGCTCCGGCACCGGTAAATGTAATGGATGGAGCCGTCGAGCTCTGACAGACAGTAGCCGTGCCGCCAATAGTTGCCGTAGGCAAAGGATTAACTGTAATAGCAGCACTTCCTCCTTGAAGTTGCGAACAGGAATTAGCTGACGAAACACTTACCAGTGTATAAGTGTAAGTGCCTACTGTGGTTGTGGGTTGAGCTATTGTTACAGAATTTCCTGTAGTAGTTGTTATCGTCTGGTTAGATCCTGCATTAACCCTATAAGTAAAAGTATAGGGTGCCGTCGCACCAGCTCCGGTAAATGTAATATTGGGCGCCGTTGCATTTTGACAAACAGTTGTTGCCCCGCTAACTGTGGCAGTTGGCAAGGGATTAACTGTTATGGTTTCAACATCACTTTGAGTTAGTGTACAGGAATTAGCATCCGCAACGCTGACCAATGTATAGGCAAAAGTGCCGGCTGTCGAGGTTGGTTGAGATACGGCTATAGAGTTAGAGGTAGCAGCAGTAGTAACTGTCTGGTTTGCTCCAGTGTTAATTTTATAAGTAAATGTATAAGGGGCAGTGCCATTGCCACTTGAAAAATTGATACTAGGAGCCGTACCACTTTGGCAGATAGTAACACTTCCGCTCATTGCTTCCGTAGGAACTGGATTTACCTTTATTGAAGTTGTGGTCGAATATTGAAGAGTGGTGCCATAGGTATAAGTGACAACATAAGTTCCGGCGCTACTGGCAGCCAAATCAACGGCACCTGTGGTGACATTAAGACTCAGACCTGAGGTAGAAGAATATACTCCACCCGTTATACCTATTCGCGTTACCGCCGCCGTTCCTTCATTTTTACAGTACGGTGTGCCAGCATAAGAAATTTGAGTGTTTGGCATCAGTGCAACAATTTGTGAAACTCCCACTTCAGGATCATTAGAAGCGGTTGCTGATACACTGCCCGTTGCTCCTGCAGTCACTTTAACTCCATGGCTCATTTCCATTGACACGCCTAATACATGGGGAACAACCCTGGAAGCTATATCTACTCTTTGAGTCATAGGAAAAGTATTGCCCACAGGGTTCGTCCATGTGCCACTGGAACCGTATGCGTGAATGCCGAGAACAACCTCATTGGGATAGGTAGTGTTGATGCTGGGTGAAGAAAAAGTAAGACCTGATCCAGACTCCGCCCCGGCGTGTTTATCAATAGGGCTGTAACTGTTTTCCACACCAGAAAAATCAAGAATACCCCCTGCTGCTCCTTCACTAAGGCTAAAGCCCCATGTATAACGGGTTGTAGTAGCAAGCACATCGGTAGCAGTTACTATTTTATAATAGATAGCTTGTTTATTATCCCCACCAGATCCTGTACTTCCAGCAGTGGTAGTTCTGATTAACACCCATCCTGTCGGTACACTATTTATGCTCACATTCCATGGCCTTACACTTATCGCAGCTATCATAACGTCTCCCACCTGCAAACCAGCAGGTTTAGAAACATCGAGAGCAGTGGCTCCATCTGCTGCTGTACCCTCCGAACTACTCCTATAAGTTTGAGCATAAGTAATGGAGGAAAACAAAGAAGCAGTGATTAAGACAAAGACAACAAAAAGATTCTTGAAATAATTTTTAGATGTAGCAGTTACTATATTGTAAAGGTTCTTCATGATATTGGTTTAAATGTCAGTACCAGACATTGAACGAAAAGGCGTTCACCTTAGAAAACATATTATATTTCGACAATGATGTCTTTATATACCTGCTATTATCACATCACTTCGAACCTCTCCATTCCTAACACGCCTAACAGTCTCACTTAATCAGAATATGAAGATCCATTGAGGTCAAATATTGATTTTGATATAGTATAAATAAAACGTTGATGTTAACAACGATTCCATCCAAGCTTTATTATCAAAACCAATATATATTCACGCTGTTTCGATCTATACGACGCCGCAGAAAGAGTCAATATAGGTCGACCTTAATCAAAGTATAAACCTCCGTTAGGCGAACCTTATGCCACTTGCGTGTGGTTAAATATTTTTAATGGGATTAAAAAAAGAAACGATGGCAGATGTTTGAGTATTCCCCTCTATGCGAATTATTTAATTAGTTCAAAAAAACATCATAACTACTCACTTTAAAGAATCCCTGAACTTTATTTTTTCCGGCTAGCGGGAACAGAAGGTTTCATTTTTGGAAGTATGAATCCCACGCAGGGAAAGGCAAATTAACACCTGTTAAGCCTCAACTTCTTACATTCCAATTCGTTCGCACTTGCCTCATAAATATCTTGACAAATTGGAAATTTCCTGTGCTATTCAATTAAAAGAGAGGGTGTTGGTAGAAACAGCACAAGGAATTTCTCTTGCAACTTTTTTCATTCATCAATCATCAATACAATGTGCCGAAGGATTACTTATCTAAGAACACTCATTTAAGTATACCCTCATCCAGGTAAATCCAATATTCAGACAACGCCCACCTCCTCCGTACCTCTTGTAATATCGATATAGCTAATTGTAAGCTATCAATTATCATTTCTGTTAACGCTATACTATTAGTGGTTCGACATATACAATGTCCTTCCATTGCAAGGCTGTTTTAGAAATGAACCCGTTCGACCTGAAGATTCAAATGCTTAATCATATGCACCTTCTTATTCATTAATCCTTAATTCAAAATGCGTATGCATCATTTTTCTACCCATCAATTTTCTTTCATAACAAGGAGGTGTGCCTTGCTCCCAAAAGCACTCTTTTTACTCCTTTCAATCTTTTTTAATGCCTTTTCGCTAAAAGCACATACCGTTGATTATTTTTCATCTTGCGGCTATATATGTGCGGGAAGCACGGTTACTGTAAATGCACGTCTAAGTGCTACAGCCACCAACACAAACTATAACTGGCAGTTCCGCGATAACTCGGGTACCTGGAAGTGTTTTGTAAACGGAAACAATACTATTAACGGTGCTACTTTCAATGTTTCTAATGCAATTTCGAAAGGTGAGCTAACTGCTGCACCAACACTAACCATTGCAAATGCTACCACTGCATTAAGTAATGTTGATGTAAGAATTTTAATGGTTGATGGAACGAATGTTTCTCCCTGCGCTGCAAATCCGTCTTACCCTGTTTATGGCGGAGACAAAACGCTTAAACTTCATGTACTAACCGGTACGGATTGTTCTAAAATTGCTGCTTATTGCTCTGGTGGAACGCCTTTGTTAAAATTAGGAGATTTGATATGGAACGACATTGATGGCGACGGTAATAAAGATGCAGACGAACCAGGAACGCCAGGCGCTACTGTAAAGTTATATGCGGATAACAACAACGACAATACTGCTGATGGTGCTGCGATTGCCACCACTACAACCAATGCTTTGGGTTTGTACTATTTCAGTAATCTTAAACCGGCAAATTATATTGTGGGTGTAATCATTCCCGTGGGATATACACGCGGTCCTGTGTCAACGATTGATCCGGACAATAATGTAAATAACGATAACAACGGGGTTAATCTGGTTGGTGCAAACCAGGCGGGAAGCGAAGTACGATCAAAGGCAATTACATTATCTGCTTCAGGTGAGCCAACTACCGACGGTGATGATCAATATTCTAACCTTACATTAGACATCGCCCTAAGAGGAACCAGTCAACTAGGTGATTTTGTATGGAATGATAAAAATGCAAACGGAATCCAGGACCTAAATGAGCCGGGCTTACAAGGAGTTAATGTGAAAATATTGTTTCCTGACGGTGTAACTACACGCACAATTACAACGGATGCGAATGGAAAGTTTTTATTTACAGCATTGGCAACAGGAACTTACAAAGTAACATTTAGTACACCCGCAAGTTTTACGCCTTCTGCTGTAAACCAGGGTACAAGTGATGCAAAAGACAGCGACCCAGTAAATGGTGCTGTAACTGTAGCTGTTGCTGCGGGTACAAGCAACCTTACCGTTGATGCTGGTTTTTTTATAAAAACAAATACAGATACCGGATGTGTAGGCAACATTCTTACAAATGCGTCAGGGCATTACGGGGGATTCGAATCAGGTGGTTCGAGCATTTCTTCTACTACTGCCGCATCTGATTTATACAACGGTTTGCCGAGAAATGGTTCTTACCAGGTAGTAAAGTCGGTCAATGATTTAAGCGGCGGCGGATACCTTGACATACATCCCCGTACGGGTAATTATTTTCTTGCTGCCCACACAAGTAACGATGAAACCGACAGGGTTTGGTATACTAAAATAAGTGTAGTGCCAGGTGCTACCTACAATTTCTGTACTTATGTTACGCTATTGAAAAACCTTGGTGACGGGGCTAATTACGTGCTTGGCCTGTATGCTAATGGCACTTCTATTGGCACAGGCAGAGTAACTTTTGACTGGACACAAATCTGTGGCACATTCAAAGTTCCCGCAGGTGTAACTACGCTTGAGTTATCTATAAGAGATCCTAAAAAAGGTTTATTCTTCGTAGCGATAGATGACATATGCATTACATCAACTCCTCCTGTATCGCTTAGTTTAGGCAACCAGGTATGGAACGACTTTGACGGTGATGGTAAGAGAGATGATAACGAACCCGGTATTCCAGGTGCGCCTATAAGTCTGTATACTGATAATAATGAGGATAATCTTCCTGATGGAGCAGTGATCAAAACTACTACCAGTGATGCTAACGGGCGCTATCAATTTTTAAATCTGGCTGAAGGAAGGTATATAGTTTCTATGCCTGTATTACCTGGCTATCAGCAAAGTCCGAATACAACCACGCAAGACACTAGCCCTTTTCCTAATAATGACGTTGATAACGACAATAACCTGGTAAGACTGGATGGACCTAACGGACCAGGTGGCATTCTTTATACCAACGCTATCACGCTTTCTGGCAATGATGAGCCTACAGCTGATGGCGACGGCGCTAACGGAAATAATACTTTAGATCTTGCGCAGTGCGGTAATGCATTCATTGGTGATTTTGTATGGAAAGATCTAAACGGCAATGGAGTTCAGGATGCAGGCGAACCGGGTATCAATGGTGTAGTTGTAACCATCACTTTTTCTGATGGAACAACTGCGACTACTAAAACTATAACCTATAACGCAGCCAATAATCAAAATGATCCTCAATTTGACGGGTACTATAATTTCCCTAACCTTGGGCCTGGCACTTACAAAATAAACTTCACTACACCTGCAGGTTTGACTCCAAGTCCTGCAAATTCGGGAGGAAATGATACCAAAGACAGCGACCCCGTAGACGGCGCTCCTATAACAGTCATCCTTGCAGCTAACGTAAGCAACTTTACCATTGATGCAGGCTTTTATGATAAGATGAATGTATCTAACCTTACTTTAGGCAACCAGGTATGGAACGATTTTGACGGCGATGGAAAAAGAGACGTGAACGAACCCGGTATTCCAGGTGCAACCATAAGTTTATATACTGATAATAATGGAGACAATATACCGGACGGAGCAGCCATCCAGACAACTACTTCTGATGCATTAGGTCACTACCAGTTTACTGGCCTTAGTAAAGGAAGATACATTGCTTCGATGCCAATACTGCCAGGTTATCAGCAAAGTCCAAATTCTACCACACAGGATACAAGTCCATCCCCCGATAATAATGTCGACAACGACAACAACCTTGTCCGACTCGACGGCCCTAATGGCCCGGGTGGTATTATTTACACAAATGCAATTACACTGGGTAATGGTGAAGAGCCAACAGATGACGGTGATGATGCAAATGGCAATAATACATTCGACCTTGCCCAGTGCGGTAACTCATTCATTGGTGATTTCGTTTGGAACGATTATAACGGAAACGGAATTCAGGATGCAGGCGAACCAGGTATTAATGGTGTACTTGTTACCATAACTTTCTCTGATGGTACAATTGCAACCACTACAACTGAAACTTACAATGCAGCCAATAATCCAAATAAACCTCAGCTGGACGGATACTACAATTTCCCTAACCTCGGCCCGGGCACTTATAAAATTTCATTCGCTACCCCTGCAGGTTTACATGCAAGCCCTGCAAACACGGGTGACGATACGAAAGATAGCGACCCTGTAAATGGAGCTCCGGTAACCATTAACCTTATAGCTGATCAAAGTGACTTTACTGTTGATGCGGGCTTTACAGCATTCGTAACTCCGCCGACAACTCCGCCAACAACATGCCCCAATCTTAGTGTCGGCAACATAGTATTCGCTGACTTGAATGGCAACGGTACGAAAGAAGTATATGAACCAGGTATCGGTGGATTGACTGTAAAACTATACCCAGACAATGATGGTAACAATGTGGCTGACGGCGTGGCTATCTCTACCTTAGAAACCGCTGAGGATGGTACTTATTACTTTGGCAATCTTGCTGCCGGTAAATACATCATAGGTGTTACCACTGGAAAGACTTATACCCAGGGAGCAAATAGCAATGCAAATCCTAACGACAATAAGGATAATGACAATAACGGCGTGAGATTAGTAAACGACGAAGTATTTAGCAACTTTATTACGCTCTCTGCCGGTGATGAACCTATCAACGATGGTTCTGATAACAACAGCAATCTTACAGTTGATTTTGGTTTAAAGCTCGACGGTACAACAACTCCTTGTACCACACATTGCGATTGCAAAAATGATTGTACGCACACAGGCTGTGGTCATTCAAACTGCGGACACGATAGTTGCAAAAACGATTGCAAGCATTCTGATTGTAGCCATGCTAATTGCGGACACAATAGCTGCAAAAATGATTGCAAACACACCGATTGCGGCCACAAGAACTGCAGTAGAAAAAATACTGAAGGGTTAAGGTCTGCCAGCGCAGAAGGAACAATAAGCGTAGCCAACACAATTACAAGGCCTGAGCTTAGCATTACTGCCGTAACAGTTTTTCCAAATCCGGCTAAAGATTACATCATAATAAAAGTAATGGCAGTCAAAGAAGGAAAGGGATCAGCAAGAATTACTGATCTATCAGGTAAACTTGTGGCTACTCAACATATAACTTTATCTCATGGAATGAACCTCATAAAATTTGATAGATTAGAAGGCTTGAGAGGAGGAACTTATTATGCCCAGGTTGACTTTAACTATCACATTTATAACCAGCAATTGATTGTGGTAAAGTAATAAACAATCCATCGCCTGGATGGTCTTACTAAACAAATCCGGTTTCTTTTACATCCTAGTTTATAAAGAACCCGGTTACATTATAATCCCTGTGAAGATGAAGAGGCTGTCCCAAAAGGCAGTCTCTTTTTATTTAATGATTGAAGCGACAAAATCTTTAGACGCAATATATTGGGTTGCCCTTGTTAAACCGCCAGCAATATTTGTCAATTATTGAATAAGCACTGGAATTGTTTTAAAGTAGCTGGCGCCCCTTACATGCAATTGATATAAACCTGCTGATAAATGAGCGTGCGGTATAAGAGGTACGTACATAGTGCCACCAGCATACAAAATTCTATCTGTAAAAACTGTTTCCCCGGCTACATTTATAAGACGAATTTTATAATCACCTTTTGTAGCATTGTCAAACAGAAGTTTCAGTTGGTTCCCTTTTACAGGATTATTGGCAACAGAAATTGTGTTTTTCTCACTACTAACTTCGATCCTTACAACTTCACTAAGTTTTACTTCGCCTGATTTTTCGACAGAATTTATTCGGTAATAATTGTTTCCGATTGCAGGACTATTATCAAAGAAGTTATATGCAGCAGAAATACCAGAAATATTTTTCGCTTTTACAGAACCTATAGCAGTGTAGTGTTGGGCATCGGTTGACCTCTCGACCTCGTAATGATCGATACCCGCTTCTGACTCTGCTCTCCAATCTACCTGCACTCCTTTGTTAAGTACAGATGCTTTTATAGCAGAAAGCTGTACTGGCAGCGTTGCCAGGGTTTTAAAAACAATCGTAAAGCGATCAGCGGCACTTGACGCCGCAGCTGAAGTTATTTCGAAAGGAACAACTGTTTCTTCACTTGCAAGCGGGGTAGTTGTATTTGAATATTTATCCTGTAGATAGCCTTGTATTCTTTCAGAAAAATTATTGAGGTTGACTTTTAGTGAATAATTTTTTTGAGTAAGCTGCCATACTTTCAAAGGAATAGAATCTGTCCCAGCTAACGGCTTTCTTCCTTCTAAACTTAATGCGGCATGATTTCTTTGGATACAAATGTTTTCATCGAGGTTATTGAATTTATAAGAGTCTTCCTTAGAAATAGCATTACTAAAATCATCAGAAAAATAAACCTTTAAGCCATCAGCCGTTTCGGGCGCGCCCGCCTCCGAGGTCAGTTGAAGTTGAACAGATACATTGGGAAGATCGTTCACGTTTCTAAAAACACTTGCCTGTGAATTCGTTTTATTAATTTCTTTAAAAGTGATTGAAGGATTTGCTGCCTCCGTTCGCACAAAGAATGCCTGGCCAGACTGTATGTACCTGTTCACCTTAGACGAAGAATTATTAGTTTGATCCATAGTACCGTTATACGTAACATAAACCCCTCTCTTGTTTGTTCCGTTAATAGTTGGATCATAGTAATAAAAGCCATCCGAAATGCCGGTCGTTGTAAGTTTCTTCCAATCAATAACAGAAGCATAAGGATTACCGATTAAGTTATAGGCTCCAATACTGTCTGCAAGAACAGGCATGCCTGCTGTTCCACCTCCTCCTGTTTTTTTCATTACTACATTACCTGTTACCAATGTACCGGTAGCACGAAGGGTAGTTGCAGAGGGAGTAGCTTCATTATTATTTAAATCAACACTTCTGCTTCCTCGAACCATTAATCTGTAACCGTTTCCGGCGGTAACCAAACCTGCAGTATTCGTCACTGCAGTCCATGCTTGCATTGCATTGTTAAAAGTAAAAAGTGAAGGATTATTGGTAGCCGTTGCGTCGAAGCCATTGGTATTACCTAATGCACCCGTGATGTGAGTTCCATAGTTTAGCACAGGATTGTTATTCGTCCAACTGTTTGGATTATTGGTATTTTCCATCCAGCTAGCTTTGATGCTTTTTGTAGAGTTTACCGGTGAAGTGATAAACCTATAAGACCTTTTCGCAGGCACATATCTTTCCACGGTTACCAGCCCACTAATGGTGTTGCCTGAATTTATTCCCGAGTTAGTGATATCAGCAACATATGCGGTGGCAGTAGCAGTGGATGCAAGCGTAAGAAAACCGCCCGTAGTAAAAACACAATTATTTACACTACCGAAACTAAGCGAACCTGTAACTCTAAGGTCACCCGCCAACGTTACGCCTGCTGCGTTTGTTAGTGCGAGATCCTTAATAGCATTACTTGTAAAGATCGAAGCAGGAATAGTTTGAGTAGCACTTCCGGTTAGCTCTACCTTACCTGCAGTTGCATCAATTGTTCCTCCTGAATTAGTAATCGTTCCCCTGATTTTAAATGTTCCGTTTGTAATTATAATGGAAGACCCCGATTGTAGGGTGAGGTTATTTATTTCTGGAGTCAAAGCGTTTATAATTGGATAGTTGGGGGCTGCCGATGGAATAATAACATTGGTCGTAACAACCGGTATACTTCCGCACTTCCAGTTCCCTGGCTCATTCCAGTCGCTGCTGACACTTCCGGTCCAGCTACCTGGGGCTGTGATAGTAACGGTCGTAGTAACCTGGAAAGCCGGACAAGGAAAAAGTGCACCGACAGCATAGCTAATTGTATAAGTACCGGGAGTGCTGTTAGATAAAGCTAGATCGCCTGAACCTGCATCAATTGCCAGGCCGTTTGAAGAATAGACACCACCTGCTAACCCTGTTCTTGTTACCAAAGCAGTACCCGTCGCACAAAAAGGTGAACCGGAATAACTAATAGTTGCCGAAGGCATTAAGCTTACTGATAATGCCGGCGCAAGGGAGGTAGCAGTACCATTGATATTGGTAAATACTGCTCGATATTTATAGCTGTTCAAGCCCGTAGTATTGGATAGAGTGAGGGTTGTACTCGTAAAGCCTGAGTAAATGCCGCCATCTGTCGAACCGTTAATATCAACATAAGTACCTGTATTTGGATCGCGCTGCCATTTAACTGTGGCAGTCGGCAAACCGATAGCCGTACTTGTAAACGAAGTACCGCTCGATGAACAAACGCTTACGCTTAGTGGCTGTAAAACCACAATAGGTGCACTGCCGGGGGTTCCAATTTGGAAAGTACCAAATGCATTCATACCCGTTGCTTGCGTTGAAAGTAAATTTGCTGCAGTAGTGTTGGTAGACACCCAACCTGAAGATGTTAAAAGACGGGCAACATAAGCTGAAGGAAGTCCTCCTAAATCTTTATCTCCTGATACGAAATTAAGGGTGGCAGAATATGATGTAAAGCCGGCAACAGCATTGTTGGAAAGTGTCCATGTACGGTTAACACTTAGTAAACTGTTGATACCGGAATTAACGATATCAGAATGATCTCCACTGGCAGAAGATGCAGTAATTGAACCTGAGCCGGTGGTTGTACCAGAGAAAGTAATATTTACGGGAGTATAATTGCTATTGTCTCCAATGTCAAAAGTTTTGGTCGGTGCTGAACCATTCGGAATAAAAATTTCTTCATTTCCATAAATGTACCTGCTTGCACCAACGCCTGACGTGGATGCTGAAGCACCCAAAGAAATTTTGTTTATGCCCGTTGTGATTTTTCCACTCGAAAACGTCAATACTGCATTGATGATTGGAGAAGTGGTTATAGACGCACCAGCGCTATTGCTGAGCCTTAGATTATTAAAGGTGGTTCTGCTACTGCCAGAGATAACTTGTTGGACAGCTCCATTAAGGTTGATTGTAGAAGAGTTTGCGGTGTAAGTGCCATCATTGCTCCAGCCTCCCCCAACGTTGTGGGTAAAAGTACCATCGGTAAAAGTTGAACCAATTCCTATCGATACACTACCTCCTACGGTTAATGAACCGCCTGCGGTTGCAATGGCTGTTTCTGATACTGCGATGTTTCCGGTAATAGAAAGTGAAGAAGATGGTAGCGATTTGGTTCCACTCCCCGACAAAGTAAGATTCGTGTAAGGAGTATTGTAAACAGACTGCGAAGTGGAGCCATTATAGTTAACAGTGGCGCCAGTTCCGTTTAAAGCAATATTATTTGTTCCCGTAGAACTTAGATTAAAGGGAGTTGCTCCGCCAAGGTTTAGGGTGGGATTTGAAGCAGATGTGACTAAGTCTAAAGCTGAGATATTACTGGCATCACTGTTAAACGTATTTATGCTGCCCGCAACAGATACAATACCACTTTGGATATTGAATTTTCCATTGTTAAATTTTCCCCCGGAGGAATTGTACGTGGAATAGATATTTACGTTGCCTGAAGCTGACAGACTAGCTACAGTTGAGATTAGCGTAATATAAGTAGTTGCACTACCACCGGGTATTGTGGTGTTATTACAGTTTATAGTGTTACAAGTAATTGTTCCACCTCCCGATAAATAGTAAGTTCCACTGGTCTTTACGGCAACACCGCTAGCAGTAGCCGAGATAGCTGTAGAAACCGTCAGCGTGTAACCGGCATTAACTGTTAACGTGCCTAAGCCCGTACCATTGCCGGCAGAAGTAAAGCTGATAGACCTACAAGTATAATCTCCATTGGCGGTAAGAGAGAAACCATCTCCGATTATAACATCATCTCCGGGAGCAGGTATGATACCATTGGGCCATGGCGCGTTCGCTATTGTTGAACTCCAGTTGCCGTTGCCGGTCGTAGTTATTGTGGCGGAGAAAACGTTGTTGCAAATTAAAATAGGGGCTATGATGAGACACGCTTTAAAAAAACTTCTGGTAGGTCTTGGCGATTTAGTAGAATTTGAAGGCTTATTTAAATAGAATCTCGAAGAAAACAACGTTCTCATTTTTAGGATTTTAAACTAACTGCTAGTTTGGGTTACCGTATAAACGCCTAAAAAGGTATCGTAGTACTCAAAATGGATTTTAAAACACAAGTTGGATAAAACATTAGCATTGGTTATGATACTTAAGACCTTGTTTACAAGTACGGATAAAAAATATTTATCTACTTATTAAAAAATATTTAAAAAACCATGAGGAAGCAGATAATAAAATGATTTAGCTGAAAAAGGTTGCATCAGCAGAAAAAAATAGAGCGGTCAAATGTTCTTATTGAACCAGGCATTTATACAACTATTTGGCTTTTGTTGCGTCGCACTCTTGTACTGCATTGCTGTATTTAGCAAACCATACTTTAAATGAATTCATAAAACAATTTATAAAAAGACAAAGAAGACCAAAGACAACATTTATTTTCAACAAATAAATTCCGTGGTAAATTTTATAGACGTTATTTTGTAATTCAGAAAAAGCATTGCAAAAAGGTCAAACCATATTACGTAAAGCAGTAAACATTTTACTCATCTGCATACTTGCCTTAAGCATTACTCCTGCAACTGTATTTCACAATTTATTTTTAGATCACACAGATTATGCAGTTGCGCATAACCATACTCACGAGAGTGAGTTAGCCCAGGCGGGCATCAATTGTCATTTTGATTGCTTTGTTTGTCAAACTCCATTCGTAAGCCTGATCACTCCATCAAGTCCCGGCATTCAAACCTTTCATTTCACTTTTGTTGACCCGGGCGTGGAAAGCTTCTATTCACAACATCACTTTTTTGCTGAGCTAAGGGGTCCTCCTGCAATAGCCTAAACTTTCAACTTTAATGTCATTATTCTAAAAAATAATGACGATTGTTTTCGCTTTCTATGTGTCTTTAATGGCGCATTTTTTGCCTTTCCTTACGCTTTAAAAATCTTTGATGAAATCATTTTTAATATTCATTATTTTATATACTGCACTCCCAAATTTTTTGTTTGCCCAATTAAGTCCTCCCGCTACTTTAAGTCGGGTAAACAGGTTTTCTATCACCGGCAGGGTTACAAACCAAAAAAATGACAGCGCTATGGCCGGCGCAAGTGTTTACATTCCTGACCTTAAAACGGGTACCGCAACCGACGAAAAAGGCTATTACACTTTACAGAATATACCGGCCGGAGATTATATCATTCAAGCTGGTTTTGTTGGCTATAAAAGCAACCTGAAAAACATATCTCTTACGCAAAACATGACTCTCAATTTTACAATGACAGAGTCTATTACGGAAGAGATGGAAGTAGTGGTAACAGGTTCCTCGAAAGCAACATCAATCAGGCGAAGTCCTATTCCGATCGTTGCAGTTAACCGGCAATATCTACAGCAAAACCTTAGTACCAATATCATTGACGCGATATCTCATGTTCCCGGAATTAATGCAGTTACTACCGGACCTAATGTTTCGAAGCCCTTTATCCGTGGACTTGGCTTCAATCGTATTTTAACCTTGTACGACGGCGTGAGGCAGGAAGGCCAGCAATGGGGAGATGAGCATGGAATTGAAATAGATCAGAATACTGTCGACCGCGTCGAAGTCGTAAAGGGGCCTGCAAGTTTGATTTATGGATCGGATGCCGTTGCTGGCGTGATCAATCTTATTCCCGTAAATCCTGCTACAGGGGATGGTGTGGTTGGTGGCATTTCAAATGAATATCAAACCAACAACGGCTTAATTGCTAACTCGGCAACGCTCGCCGGCAGTAAAAATTCATTTACGTGGAGGGGCACATTTACCCATAAAATGGCAACCAACTATCGAAATAAAATTGATGGCCGGGTATACGGAACTGCATTTAGAGAAACAGATTTTAGCGGCCTAATTGGTTTAAACCGTGATTGGGGTTACTCTCACCTGGGCTTCTCTACTTACAACGACTTGCAGGAAATACCTGATGGAAGCCGCGACTCGGCGACAAGAAGATTTACTAAACAAATCACTGAAGCAGATACAATAAGACCCATTGTATCGCGAAGCGAATTACAATCTTATAAGATTACGCCTTTGCACCAGCGTGTACAACACTACAGGTTGTATACTGCCAACAGTTTCAGCGTAGGAAAAGGTAGAGTAGCGCTTAACCTCGCTTATCAAAAAAGTATTCGGCAAGAGTTTAGTCATCCGCAGTCTCCCGAAGTTGCCGGCCTTTATCTTATTTTAAATACTTTTTCTTACGACGTTAAATATTACTTCAGAGAAAAGAAAGGTTTCAGCCTTACAACGGGTATAAACGGAATGTACCAAAATAACAACCCCGAAAAAGGAACCGACTTTATTATTCCTGCCTACCACCAATTTGATGCAGGTCCTTTCATTTTCGTAAAAAAGTCTTTGAGCAAATTGGAGATAGCGGGAGGATTAAGATATGATATCCGCAATTTTAATAATGAGGCTCTTTTTACTAAAGAAGATCCTGCAACAGGATTCACATATGCAGTTTCCGGAGCGAACAGAACCGGTGCGCAAAAACCTTTTTATGCCTACCAGCATACCTTTTCAGGAGTAAGTGGAAGCGTTGGATTATCATATCGTTTCTCTGATAACCTAACCGCTAAACTGAATATAGGAAGAGGTTTTAGGGCGCCAAACATTTCAGAAATTTCAGCAAATGGTGTTCATCCCGGTACCAGCATTTACCAGCTCGGCAATCTTAACTTCAAACCGGAGTTTAGTTTGCAGGAAGATTTGGGCATAAATTACAACACGCCCCACATCACCATCAATGCTGAAATCTTTAATAACAATGTTTCCAACTTTATCTTCAACCAGAAGGTTTTAAACAACAAGGGCGAGGATTCAGTCATAGTGCCCGGTAATCAAACCTTTCAGTTCCAGGCAGCAAAGGCACACTTATATGGAGCGGAAATAAGTGTCGATATTCACCCGCACCCGCTGGACTGGCTGCATTTTGAAAACTCGCTGTCGCTTGTTTATGGAAACAACCAGGGCGTAAATAATCAAAAGAGCTTATCTGATAGTTCTAAATATCTTCCTTTCGTACCGCCTCTGCACACGTTTTCTGAAATTCGTGGAAACTTCAAAAAACTATCCCGACACTTCTCAAACGCATTCGTAAAAGTTCAGCTTGAAAATTATGCTGCACAAAAACGAGTTTACCTAGCCTACAACACCGAAACTTATACTCCGGGATACCGGACAGTAAACGCAGGCTTTGGGGCTGATGTTACTAATGCAAAAGGCAAAACAATCGTAACCTTTTCAGTAATTGCAGACAACCTTTTTGATGTTGCTTATCAATCTCATTTAAATAGGCTGAAATACTTTGAACCTTACCCAAACAGTTCAAGGCAGTACAACGGTATTTATAACATGGGAAGGAATTTCAGTTTAAAGCTCAACTTTCCTTTATCCTTTAAAAGCAAACAAACAACGTAAGAAGAAGATTGAGATGAGTAGCTAACCATAATTTTTAAACCTTAAAATTCCTGCTCCAAACATTTTGTTCAAATTGTAAAACCAATCTATCATGGCTTACAGCGAAAAATTAGCTAACAGGTTGAGAGAAGCGCTGGCTCATTTACCGGAAGTAGAAGAGAAAAAAATGTTCGGAGGGTTGGCCTTTATGGTTGACAATAAAATGTGCGTCACTGCGGGGAAGGATAGAATAATGTGTCGTATTGATCCGGCTTTGCATGACCATGAGATCAGTAAAAAAGGTGTAGAAACAGTTAAGATGAGCAACCGGGAATACAAAGGTTATGTTCACGTTAATGAGCATGTGATAGAAACAGACGAGGATTTACATTATTGGATTCAGCTTGCACTTGACTTTAATAAAGTAGCAAAAGCTTCAAAGAAAAAATGAGATGCATTACAAGATGGCCCTAGTTGTTCAACGTTTTAAATAATTATACTGCCGACAAAAAAAGACCTTAAAAACATCAATAGTAGCAGAGTAAAAGCAGTAATAGGTACAGGTGGCAGAACTTGGAAACGACGCTCTAAGTAATAGTTGCAAAGAGCCTATCTTTAAAAGACTATTTCAACGCTGAAAAATTTTTTTCATACGGTTGTCTTAAATACCTACATGGCGGAAAGAGCTTTAGCTTCTAAATCTACTAATTGCAATGACCGAAAAAACTGCCTTCACTCCTACCAGCCTGAGCCCTTGGCTCACCTTACCAAATGCTGCTGTTGCAGTAACTTTTTACAAAGAGGCTTTTGCGGCAGTTGAGACGTACAGGCTCGAAACTCCCGAGGGACTGGTGGTAAAACTTTCGGTAGATGGTGCTGAGTTTTGGATAAGTGGCAGCGCAGACGAAGAAGTAAGCGCTGCCCCAAACGTAACGGATGGCGAACCTGTTAGAATGATACTGACCGTTGATGATCCCGACATGTTATTTGCAAAAGCCCTGCAGGCAGGAGCAGTTGAAGTATTTGCGGTAGGTGAAGGACATGGCTGGCGATTAGGTCGGATGATTGACCCCTTTGGGCTTCATTGGGAAATTGGAAAACCGTTGTTATAAAGACTTGAAGCACCGCTGCGGTTAGAAGACTTATATGTTATCGTAACTGCTGCAACTGACCTAATCACAGTATCCAGAAAATATTTACATTCAGTAAAGAAAAAAAATATCCCGGTAAATATGGCAACAGTAATAGTCAATCGGAAAACTGAAGTTTTGAACCTGGCAAGAAATTATGGCATCTACATCGATGGTAAAAAAGTGGGAACCGTTGCCAACGGCGAAACAAAAGAGTTCAACGTTTCGCCAGGAAATCACACTGTCTTAGCTAAGATTGATTGGTGCAGTAGTCCTGTTGTATCATTTGAGGTTGAGGCTGAAGGAGTAAAAAGTCTTACAGTCGGAGGGTTCAAACATGGGAACTGGTTCATGTCATTCGCTCCGCTTATTATCATTCTTGCTTCAATTGTCAATGTGAAGTATGGGAACCGGTATTTGGTTCTCCTGTCGATTCCTGTCTTTTTGTTGTTAACCTATTATCTAACATTGGGACGCAAAAAGTACCTGACTTTGACATAGGATAAATGTCAGGCTCATTCAACTAACACTCCTGTAAACCAATTACTGCTCATGAAATTCTTATCGCTTGAACCATTTGTACCCTCCGGAAAAGATTTCGAAGCTTCCAAAAACTTGTTTCTCGAAATGGGTTTTAAGATTAGTTGGAACGCCGGCGACTACGTAGGCTTTGAGAACAACGGGTGCAAGTTTATTTTACAGAAATACGACAACACAGCTTTTGCCGAAAACTTCATGTTAAGTGTTCATGTAGATGATATAGAAGAATTTTCAGCAACATTAAAAGACAAACAACTAGCAGATAAGTTTGGGATTAAGATTGGAAGGATTACTTCGCAGCCTTATGGTAAAGAACTAAATATAATTGACCTTGCCGGTGTGTGCTGGCACTTTGTTCAATAAGTTTTGTCCTCTCTTTTATGTTTCAAAAAATTCTGCATTTTCTTCTAACAATCTTTATTTCTTCAACCTCTGTCTCGTTCTCAAAACCAACAGAAATATTTCCTGCAAAAGACAACAAGAGAATAATTAAACGGCCTGCCGTACGCAATGTATTACCGGTAACCCCTACCAAGGCTAAGACAACTGTAATAAGATGGGAAAAAGGGCGGTACAATAGTAAACTTTCAGTTTTGAAGGCGTACTGGAAACAAGCGCAGACATTGTATCAATAGCAACTTAGCCGAATAAAGAATACTAAAACGGTTACAATCAACACCGCGAATGAAGCAACGAATCATAGGTTTTGACTTAGCAAGGGCATATGCCATTTTTGGGATGTACATCGTAAACTTTACTTTTTGCTTCGGATCATTTAGAGAAGAAACTATTTATGGACGCTTCGCAGATCTATTTATAGGAAACTCCACTTCCATATTTATCATTTGTGCAGGGATGGGCGTTATATTGATGACACAAAGGGAAGGTTATAGCCAGGAACAGAAAGGCGAGCTAAAAACAGTCATTCTAAAACGCTCATGGTTTTTATTTGGCCTGGGCTTATTACTATACAATTGGTGGCCAGGCGACATTTTACATTTCTATGGAGGATATATGCATATCGCCGCCTTTATATTATTTATACGCAGGAAATATTATCTATGGTTGGCAGTTTTGGCTATCGTTGTATACAACGCCTTGCAATTTTTAATTCCTGTAACTACAAGTTGGGATTTGCAAACAACCCGTTATGCTGACTTTTGGACACCGGCTGGTTTCCTTAGAAATACTTTTTATAATGGTTGGAACTCAATATTTCCCTGGTTTGCGTACTTCTCTCTGGGGATGTTTTTAGGTCGCCTTGACTGGCACGACAAAAAAACTTGGAAGCAAATTTTCTTTGTTGGCGTTGGCTTACTCGCTGCTTTTAAGGCGCTAAGACTGTTTATAAAATATGACTTTGATAACATGCAGCGACACGAGTTTTATATTAAATCTTGGTCCTATATCATGGAGGACTATTTTCCTGCAAACATTCCTTTTATGATGATTACAACCGGTTGGGCTTTTATGATAATTGCTTCCTGCATGTATATTGGTAACAAGCTGTCCACAAGTAAATTAATTAAAGCGCTTGCCGGCACGGGACAAATGACACTTTCACTGTACGTTTTACATATGACAGTCGGGGTACTTATCTTGTCAAAACTTACTCATAAACCTTATACTGGTTATCCTCAACAAGCGCAACCAGTTGGAATACTTTTCATTTTATTCTATGCAATTTTATTTTTTGGCATAAGTGTATTGTTTAGTTTCTTATGGAGTAGAAAATTTAAGAATGGTGCCCTTGAAACGCTGATGCGAAAAATTTCAAAGCCGGGAATACAAATTAGAAGTATTTGGAAATAACCAGCTAAATCATTTAAAGCACCCACGAGTAGTGATGGGCAGGTTTTAAAGAGACATCATCTCCTTTAAAGATTGGTGAAGTGCAGTCTCAGACTCGGCAAGTGCTTCGACAATGGAAAAATGATTGAATTGAGGTAACTGCAAAAATTGAACGTCCAGGCCCTTGTATTTCCATGCTTCATATAATTCTTTGCTTTGATCGTTAAACTCCGCTGTCTCGGCACTACCTACAGCTATAATCAAAGGAGAAATATTTATGGGGTGTAGCATTACAGGACTATTACGAAGTGATGCCTGTTCATCCATTTGTAATACCTCGTTCAGATAAGAAAGACGAACGGGAGTTAAATTAAACAAGCCACTTATAACAGAGGTTCCTTTTATAAGGTCTTCCGGAAGACTTGCATTTATAAGCTTCCAATCTGTTGCCATTAACATAGCTGCAAGATGGCCGCCTGCACTGTGACCTGCTACATAGATTTGGTTGGGGTCTCCGTTAAACGCAGAGACATTTTCATAAATCCATCCAACTGCCTTTCTAACTGATGATACGATTTGATCAAACGATGCTCCCGGGGCAAGCGGATAGGTGATCATAACAGTGGTAACTGCATACTCATGAAAGCCATTGGCAATAAAGTTAAACATTGACTTATCCAACATTTGCCAATAGCCTCCGTGAATAAAGACCAGGGTTTTGGATTGAGGAAGCGCGGATGGGAAAACATCTAATCTTTCGCGCAGCAGGTGGCCATAAGGAACATCCTTGACGCACTCGAATTTTTGTTGTGCCTCCCTGCTTAATCGTTCCCAGCGGTCAAAGTAGTCGGCATAATCGGGCACATGAAGTCGGTTATTAAATTGCCTGTCTAGCCCATCGTGGTCGTATTGCTTATAAAGAAACATTGAGGCCACTTAATTAAGCACCGCCTGAACTTCCGGCTCTGTTTCTTTTGACCTTTCAAGGCACTTAAATACAATTTGATAAAATTCAGGATGTGACTGCCATGTTTTGCCGGTAATAATTCTTCCGTCCTGAACAGCTTGATCGGGTGTAACATAAATTCCACCTACAGACTCAACTTCAAATTTTACATGCTCGTAACAAGCAATTTTTCTACCATCAACCAGGCCTGCTGTTACCAATATTTGAACGCCATGACAAATTGCAAAAACGTATTTGTTGCTATTGTAAAAAGCTTTTACAATGTTAATAACGCGCTGATCGTTTCGCAAAAATTCAGGAGCACGACCTCCGGGAATAAGTACTGAATGATAGTCGTCAGTATTTACATCATCGAACGAAATATCAGACTCAATTAAGTAACCCTTGCGCTCTACATAAGTGTCCCAGCATGGCTCGAAATCATGCATTACCAGGTTCATTCGCTTTACAGTAGGAGCTGCAATAACAGGTTCGTATCCTGCCTCTAGCAAGCGATGAGAGGCGTATAGAATTTCAAAACTTTCCCCGGCATCCCCGGTAATTATCAGAATTTTTTTACTCGTTGTCATAGAAATAAAGTTATGTAAAAATAAGCGACGGTTGAGGAAGTTTCAGTGCTGATAGTATGGAGAAAGCTGCAAGCGTTCTTGGCTCTGGGGCTTGAGGCTTGCAGCGTTCTTGGCTCTGGGGCTTGAGGCTTGCAGCTTTCTCCCCTAGCTTACAATCAGTACCGGTATCCTTAATTGGTGTCGCACTTTGTCAACTGTTTCGCCATAGAGGTAATCCATTATACCGGTGTGAAAGTGAGCACCCATCACCAGCATATCTGCATTTGCTTCTTTCACAATGCGTACAATTTCTTTTGTTCTATGTCGGTACCCAAGTTTGCCTTCTACTATAAATCCTTTGTTTTGTAACTGCTCTACATATGACTGCAAATGTTGCCGGTCTTTTCTTGTTTCAAAGTCATCAGAATTTTCTCCAAACGCACGAGCTGAAGGACTTTCAACAATATGCAGCAATAAAAACTTTGTAGTTTCATTGCCCTGCGACAATGCGTTTGCGATCAGGTTTTCATCATTTTTACTGAAGTCAAGGGCTATAGCAATGCAGTTTAGTTGCGGGATGGTAAACTTCTGTAACACGCCTGCATTCATATGCATTCTTGCAGTGTCAGTCTTTTTACGTTTTTTAATTAAAGGCAAAATGGTCATCAAGATAAAAAGTGCTATAAAGAATATCACTGCGATGATGATAAGTATCAGCGAGAAGACATTGATATCATTTGTAAAAGCGGAACCCAATTCGTTTACAACCATTCTTACATTTAAGTAAACAAGTATAGTAGCGATTAACCATGCAAGAATTTTAATCGGCCACTTTATAACAAAATCGCCCATCGTTTCTTTATCGCTTACAAAATGGATTAATGGAATAACTGCAAATCCCAGTTGTACGCTTAAAACCACCTGGCTTAGAATAAGCAATCTGTCAATACGCTCTTCCCCAAAATATAGGATACAAAAGAAGGCCGGAATAATAGCGAGCAACCGCGTGATTAATCTTCTTATCATAGGATTGATACGAAGATTAAGATAGCCTTCCATTACAATCTGCCCGGCAAGGGTACCGGTTATGGTAGAGCTTTGACCGGCGGCAATTAGAGCGATTGCAAATAATGCCGGCGCCATTTTATTTCCCAGTAATGGGGCAAGCATTCTATGAGCTTCTTTCAATTCCGCAACTTCAGTATTGCCCGATGCATGAAACACTGAAGCTGCAAGAATAAGGATGGCAGCATTCACAAAAAAGGCCGCATTAAGGGCAATAGTACTATCGATCCTGTTGTAGTGTAATGCTTGTCTAATTGCAGGTTTTGAGCTACCAATTTTTCTTGTTTGAACAAGAGCCGAGTGGAGATATAAGTTGTGAGGCATTACCGTCGCACCGATAATACCAATGGCAATATACAATGCATCACTGTTTGGAATAGAAGGAATAAAGCCTTTAATAACCTGCCCTAAATGAGGCTTAGCAAATATCATTTCTACCAGAAAAGAAAACCCTATAATGGCGACGAGTCCGATAATGAAGCCTTCCATCTTACGCATTCCAAGTCGCTGGAGGTAAAACAACAGGAATGTATCTAGAACGGTGATGGACACACCCCAAATTAAAGGAAGACCCGTTAGTAGTTGGATGCCGATTGCCATACCCAGCACTTCTGCGAGGTCGCAGGCAGCGATGGCGAGTTCGGCAAGAACGTATAAAGCAAAGTTTACAAAAGGAGGATAAACCTCGCGATTTGCCTGCGCCAAATCCATTCGTCGTACAATTCCCAGGCGGGCACTTAAGCCTTGCAGGAGCAAGGCCATCAGGTTGCTCATTAGCAACACCCAGATTAAGGTATATCCGAATCTCGCACCTCCTGCCAAATCCGTCGCCCAGTTTCCCGGGTCCATATAACCGACACTAACCAGGTAAGCCGGACCGAGATAAGCTAAAATCCTTCGCCACCCTTTCTGTTGTTTTGTTACATCTATACTTCCATGAACCTCACTTAGAGATGCTTCCGACTGTTGTTGAGCCATACAAAGGTTTTAGAAATAAAGTTTGCGCCAATTGTTGGCTGATGGAAAATGGAGGAAAATTTCTCACTTTTATTTCAAGCGAATTATCAAATGTGAACTTTCTAAGCACAGTGAGTACTGTACCTATTCCTATATTTTTATGTTTCAATAATTCAAGTAGTTCTGTTGACTGGCTGCCTACCGCACTTACCTCTGCCTCCACATCCAAAGGCAGATCTATAAGATTGACCTGCTTTCTTAACTCCATCTTGCCATTAATATCAGGTATAGGATCTCCATGAGGATCGAACTTTGGGTGGCTTAGATAACTGTCCAGCTTTTCTACAAGCAGGGGACTGCTGATGTGCTCAAGTTCTTCGGCTATATCGTGCACCTCATCCCAACCGAACTCAAGTTCGTGAACCAAAAAATATTCCCAGAGCCGATGTTTTCTAACAATACTAAGTGCGACTTTCGTGCCTTCATCGCTTAATGTAAATCCCTGGTAACGCTCGTAATTAAGCAAATTTTTCCCGTTTAGCTTTTTAAGCATATCGGTAACGGAGGCAGCCTTTGTTTGAAGTTCTGAGGCTAAATCGTTGGTACTAACCACCTCACCTTGCTGCTGAAGATGATAGATTGACTTGATATAGTTTTCTTCACTTACCGAAAATTTCATGTGCTGAAAATAAAATTTAGACAAACCTAAACCTTTATTTTTATATTATTCAAATGGGAGGTATCGAAATTGAATCATCAAAGCAATCGATTAATAACTAATTTTATTTTTTTATAAATACTTCTTGATGAGGACATACTTGTGGTTGCCAATTATACTATTATCATTATTTGCTTGTAAGGATAAAAAAAAGCTGACCGGTAATCAACATGTTGAAGCAGATGAATTTTTTAATGCTTACAACGACATAAAATTGCCCTTTACTGTTTCAGACACTAACATGAAACAACTTTCAGATACCAATACTATCAGCTATACCATCTTCACCCAATTTATTTCCGATACTATTCTTAATAATCCATTTGGGAAGGACAGAAAATTTGTAATACACCCAATAGGGAAATTTGGAGAAAAAGAAAAAGAGACTTATTTCATCACATTAGTAACGGGAAAAGCTGACACAGCAATATACTTATCTGTGTACGATAAGAATAAGGTTATGGCTAATATGCCATTGGTAATTTCAAACAATGATGAGAGAGTGGCTACTGCAACTATTGACAAAAAGCTTTCAATAAGTATTAATAGGGAATGGACAATTAACAATGATATTTTCTATAATAGGATAATTTACGCTTACAATAACGTCGGCCTTTTTACCACCGTACTTACCGAGACGAATGAAGACAGAAGAGCAGAAAAAACTTTGAGCAATCCACTCGATACTTTTCCTAAAAAATACAAATACAGCGGCGATTATGTAAAGGGCAATAAAAACATTGTATCTGTAAGAGATGGTAGAAATCCTGACGAGTATCTTTTCTTCGTTTATTTTGAAAGTGGAAGCGAAGGCGAAACGTGTGGCGGAGAACTAAGGGGTACGATGAAAATGGTTTCAGAAAAAGCAGCTATTTACCAGGGTGAAGGTGACCCATGTAAACTTGACTTTAGCTTTACTTCAAGCCAGGTAAAAGTAAAAGAAACAGGTAGTTGTGGCAACTATCGTGGCATCAAGTGTTTCTTCAATGACACATACACAAGGAAGAAGGAAATAAAAGCAGCTTCCAAAAAAAATAAGACATAACCCGCACTTCATATTCTTCGTTACTAATCATTGAAGCAACTTTTTAGCTAAAAGTAAAATCTAGTTATATATAATTTTAAACAGCTGAAATGCTTACTTCTTTCATGCTTGCCTTCACTGGCAAAAATCCCGTTAAAATATTTCCTTTTATATTGCACCCTTTTCTAAGCAAAAAACAACTATGAACTTCAGAAATTATTCAATTCCTTACACGGTTGATGACCGCTATTCTAAACGCGTCGCTTACTTTTCTATGGAATTTGCGATCCATCAACCCCTCAAAATATATAGCGGAGGCCTCGGCTTTTTGGCAGGTTCTCACCTACGGAGCGCTTACGAATTACGTCAAAATCTTATCGGAGTCGGCATACTTTGGAAATACGGATATTATGACCAGGCCCGCAACCAGGACCAAAGCCTCCAAGTAACATGGATGGAAAAAATTTATAGCTACCTTGAAGACACGGGTATTAAATACCAGATTGTCATTCACGAATCTCCTGTTTGGGTAAAAGCGTTTTACCTACCTCCTACCGTTTTCAATAGTGCGCCTCTATTTTTATTATCAACCGATCTTCCTGAGAACGACTATATGTCTCAAACGATTTGTCACCGGTTGTACGATGCAAACGTTTCTACTAAACTTGCCCAGTTTATATTATTAGGTGTTGGAGGTGCAAAGCTGATAGATGAAATGAACTTCAACCCCGATAAGTATCATCTGAATGAAGCGCACGGGGTTTCAGCAGCGTTTTACTTGTACAATAAATTTAAAAGTTTAGAACAGGTAAAAGAGCATTTGGTATTTACTACCCATACTCCTGAGGAAGCAGGTAACGAGAAACATGATATTTACTTGTGCCAAAGCATGAGTTATTTCTGCGGTCTCACCCTTGATGAAGTGAGAAAAGTTACGGGCATACAAGACGATCTGTTCAATCATTCTCTTGCTGCTTTACGCTTTGCTAAAATAGCCAACGGCGTATCACAGTTGCACGGTCATGTAAGTCGCGAGATGTGGAAAAGCTATGACAACATTTGCCCTATCAAGTCTATCACCAACGCACAGAACTGGCTCTATTGGGCAGATAAGCAATTGTATAATTACATGGAGCAAGGCAACGATGTACTTTTCGACGACAGGAAAAAGCACCTGAAGAAAAGAGCATTTGATATTGTTGCTGACCAGACAGGTAAAGTGTTTGATCCTAATGTGCTAACCATTGTTTGGGCCCGACGCTTTGCCGGTTACAAAAGAGCTGAATTAATAACCAGGGATATTGAAAGGTTTAAGAAGCTAATGGCCGATACAAAATATCCGGTTCAAATAATTTGGGCTGGTAAACCTTACCCGCTTGATTACCCCGCCATTTCAGATTTCAATAACCTCATCCATTTAAGCAAGAGTTTCAAGAATGTTGCGGTGTTGATTGGATATGAACTTGGCTTGAGTAAGCGTTTAAAACAGGCGGCTGACATTTGGTTGAACAATCCGAGAGTTCCAAGAGAAGCTTCTGGAACAAGCGGAATGACAGCATGCATGAACGGCGCAGTTAATTTTAGCACCGACGATGGATGGATCCCGGAATTTATCAATCATGGTAACAATGGATTTGTAGTTCCTCAGGCAGACTACGAAAACATGCATGTGCAAGAGCAGGATGAACATGATTTGAACCATCTTTACAGCATTCTTGAAAACGAAATTCTTCCTGTTTACTACAATAAAAGAGATACCTGGAGACAGATTACTAAAAATGGCATGCGCGACGTTCGCTTTCAATTTGAAAGTAATCGTATGGCCAACGAGTACTACGAATTACTCTACAATTATTAAACGTTTACTTTTTATAAATGTAAAGTCCACCTCAACTAGGTGGACTTTTTTTATTCCACCTATTATAACGTAAAAGCAAAAAGCTTTGTTTTTCGTTTAAACCCAGCTGCAGACACTAATGTTACTTTTCTTGCGTCGCACGCTTGTACTACTGGATGGAAATGCAGCCTGGAAATAGGTGGCAAAGCAAAAATTCCTTTGTCCTTTCTCTTACAACAACTCAAAATTATATTGGCTTTCCGACTTTCAAAACAGATGAGATACGAAGTAGGCAGCCGATAAAAAAACTCTTTTGTTAGGCTGAATTCGTAAAAATAAAAAAGGGGCCAGGATAGAAATCCAGCCCCGTTTTAATCCAATATTCTATGAAAAACCACTTATATAGATGCTGGGTTGAACGCTATAGTTGCAGAAGCCGGAAGATAATTTTTTGTATTAGCTATTGTGAATGAATAAGTTAAAGCAACAACAGCACTACGACGTCGGGTTAAAAACAAATAGGGGCCAGGATAGAAATCCAGCCCCGCTTTAATCCAATATTCTATGAAAAACCACTTGTATAGAAGCGCTAAGCAGTCTTTAAGTTGCAAGACCAGAGACATTTCATTTTGAAATAAATTAATTAGAAAGTTAGCGAACGATGCTGTCTTGAAATTGTTGTTAGAATAACTGTCCCCGGCTTACGACTAAAATTCCGCCTGCTGGAATGGATGTATTTTTACCAAAATTCTTTACATGCCGAATAAGATTCTTTTAGTTATAAGCGGAGCGAGTGGATCCATTTATCCAAAACTTTTAATTGATAAATTATTAGCAATAAAAAATCAGTGGGAAGAATTAAGCGTAGTGATGAGCACAAACGCAAAAGAAATCTGGCGGACTGAGTTGGGCAACGAAGACTATAAAAACCTGCCGGTAAAGTTTTATGAGAAGAACGACTTTAATGCACCTTTTGCATCAGGTTCAGCCAAATACAATATCATGATGGTTTCGCCTTGTAGTATGGGCACCCTTGCCCGCATTGCAACGGGTATTAGTAACGACCTCGTAACGCGCGCTGCTGATGTCATTTTGAAGGAAAGAAGAAAACTTGTCTTAATGCTACGCGAAACGCCTTATAGCCTCATCCATATAAAAAATATGGAAACAATTACACTAGCAGGCGGTATCATTTGTCCGGCTACTCCGTCGTTCTACAGCAATCCGAAAACAATTGAAGAAGCCGCTATGACAGTGGTAGATCGCCTTATTGACCTTGCCGGGTTAGATATCTCAACCTATAGATGGGGCAATAAATAGAGAATTTGGGTAAATAGAAATTAGGGCAGTTTTTTATCCAAACCTCCCTTAGGGCTTTAGAACAAGCCAAATAACTGAGCGTCGACTTTATTTATTATTTCGCCCATATCCTCTTCCTTTTCAGCGAAATTATTCTTGTCAACGTTAATTATCAATAAAGGACCTTCTCGATAACCTTCAATCCATTTATTATAATATTCATTGAGTTTTTTTAGGTAATCAAGACGGATATTCTCTTCGTACTCACGACCTCTTTTTTGAATTTGTCCTACCAATGTAGGCACGGAGGCTTGTAGGTAAATCAGCAGATCAGGGGGCTTAACCATGGACTTCAAAGTCTGAAAAAATTGGTAGTAGTTATCGAAATCGCGCTTGCTCATAAGGCCCATGTCATGCAGGTTGGGAGCGAAAATATTTGCGTCTTCGTATATTGTTCTGTCTTGTATGATTGTTTCAGACCCCCTTTCAATTTCCAACAATTGGTTTAGACGGCTATTCAAAAAGTAGATCTGCAGGTTGAAACTCCAGCGAGGCATTTCTTCATAAAAATCATTCAGGTAGGGGTTGTTTTCGACATCTTCAAATTGAGGTATCCACTTGTAATGTTTGCTCAGCGCCTCAGTAAGTGTGGTCTTACCTGCGCCAATATTGCCTGCTATTGCTATGTGTTTTGGTTTTGCTGCTTTTGCCATGAAATTATTGCCCGAGTTTGTAAAAGTATGTTCGTAAAGTAACCAAAATTTCCATTAAGAGTGCTATTAAAAGTAATTGAGTCCCATACTTTGGCGAACTACTTCCATGGTTGCTTTTGCACTTTGCCGGGCCTTTTCTGCACCCGTCTCCATGATTTGTCTTAAATAAGATTCATTGCCTAAAATGCCTTCAACCTTCTCCCGAATGGGCGCTATAAATTTCACCATATCCTCCGCCAATTGCTTTTTCATGTCGCCGTACCTGATGTTACAATTGTTGTAGTCACTTTCAAATTTATCAATCACTTCCTGCTCCGACACAAGGCCCATTAGCAAAAACATATTTTCAATATAATCGGGCTTGCTCGAATTAGTTTCGGTCGGTCCGTTATCGGTTTTGGCCTTCATTACTTTCTTCCTGATCATATCGTCGCTGTCAGCAAGGTATAGCGTAGCCATCTGGTTTTCGCTCTTACTCATCTTACCAGAGCCATCAAGGCTAGGCACTTTTACCAGTTGTACATTGTAATTAAAAGCTTGGGGTTCAGGAAAGACATCTCCGTAACGGTGATTGAAGCGATTGACGAAATTCCTCGCCATTTCCAAATGTTGTTCCTGGTCTTTCCCCACGGGTACTAGTGAGGCACGGTGCAAAATAATATCTGCGGCCTGTAGAACGGGGTAAGTTAATAGCCCGGCGTTTACATTGTCCGGCTGTTGACGAACCTTATCTTTAAACGTAACCGTTTTTTCCAACTCACCCTTATACGCCAACATATTCAGGTACAGGTATAATTCGGATGTTTCGTAAATATGGCTCTGGCAATAAAAAGCAGCCTTGTCAGGGTTAAGCCCGCACGCTATATTTTCTGCAAGCACGCGGTGAACGTTCGCCTTTAATTCTTTCGTGTCTGGATGTGTTGTCAGTGAATGCAAGTCGGCTACCATAAAGAAGCACTCAAATTCATCTTGCATGCGTACGTAATTGCGAATTGCGCCAAAATAATTTCCAAGATGCAAATAACCTGTGGGCCTGATCCCACTCATTACTATTGGTTTCTTTCCTTCCATAACGAGGGCGAAGATAAGGAATGGGTTATGCAATGTGAAAATGGGAAGAATTTGAAAATTCGAAAATGGAAGAATTTAAAACAACTAGAATGGTTTTGGATCCGGCATTGGTAATTCTACTTCCCATTGTTGCGTCGCACGCTTGTACTTTTAAATATCCGGCAGCCTGCGGTACCATTGCTAAATCTCAAAATAGCAATGCTCCTGTGCTATCCATTTCTGGCATTGCCTATGTATTTATTTATTAGAAACTGCTTGGAGTTAATTTATTTTGCCCTAAGGGAACAGGAGAGAAACTTTTACATATTAAAAAATAAGAATGATAAAGCTGGAATATTTCGACCGGGAGGACTTTAAGCAACTAATAGAATGGATGAACAGCGAGCATTTAATCACCAACTGGGCAGGCTCTTTATTTAGATACCCGTTAACAGAAGAGAGCCTGGACTGGTACATCGAAGACACGAATAATCTTGAGAAATCTGATGCTTTCATATACAAAGCTGTAGACACAAAAATCGGCCAAACCGTAGGCCACATTTCCCTCGGTAGCATAAGCGAAAAAAACAGGGCAGGACGAATAAGCCGGGTGCTTGTGGGAAATACTGCAGAACGAGGCAAAGGATACTGCCCAGGAATGATCAATGCAATTCTGAAAATTGGATTTGAAGAATTGAAACTTCATAGGATTAGCCTCGGTGTGTATGATTTCAATAAAGCAGCTATCCGGTGTTATGAGAAATGTGGGTTTGTAAAAGAGGGTGTTATGCGCGATGTTTTAAGATATGATGACGGAACGTATTGGTGCCTGATAGAAATGGGGATTTTGGAAGATGAGTGGCGTGAATTGCACAAAAAGAAAAAGAAAGAAACTACCACAGATTGCAAGGACTGTTAGTCGTTCCATCTTTTTTAAATGTCAGCAAAAGCAATATTGGCTTTTAAGCAAAAACGAAAAAAGCCCCTAAAACTGCTGAAAGTACAAGAGTGCGATGCAACGATGTCGTTAATGAAACACGTAGCTGGGTTCATAAAAAATTTAATCGCCCACAGTTAGCAACATTATTGAGCTGATTTCCTAAAAGCACAAATAATTCTTTACATCTTCGTTCTAACTATCTTTACCCGCATTAAATGCAAGAATTATTATGCTGAAAGTTGGTGTATTTGGAACGGGACATTTAGGGAAATTTCATTTGAATAACTGGAAAGAAATCGAGGGGGTAAAACTGGTTGGTTTTTATGAACCGGTAGAACAGACTGCTAAAGAAGTAATTGAAAAATACGGACTAAAAAGATATACCGACGCCGATAAATTTATAGATGCGTGTGACGCGGTTGACATTGTCGCACCGACAAATCACCATTTTTATTTGTGTGAAAAAGCCATCCGAAAAGGCAAACATGTATTTGTAGAAAAACCCTTAGCTCATACGATCGATGAAGGCCGGCTATTGGTAAACATGGCCAGGGAAGCAAACATAAAAATGCAGGTTGGACACGTTGAACGTTTTAACCCTGCTTTTTTGGCTCTGAAGAATACTCGACTCAACCCTATGTTTATTGAGGTTCATCGTCTCGCTCAGTTCAACCCGAGAGGTACTGAGGTTAGCGTAATTCTCGACCTGATGATCCACGACATCGATATCATTTTAAACATTGTTGATAGTGATGTAAAAAACATCTTAGCCAGTGGCGTTGCGGTGATGACGGATACTCCAGACATAGCCAACGTACGGATCGAGTTCAATAACGGCTGTGTTGCCAATCTTACAAGTAGCCGCATCAGCATGAAGAAAATGCGCAAGATGCGGATGTTTCAAAAGGATAGTTATATCGGGATTGACTTTTTGGAGAAGAAAACCGAAGTCATAAAACTAAAGCAGGCGGAAGATGCAAATGCTTTTTGTTTTGACATAGAAACACCAAACGGAAAAAAAACAATTGCTGTTGCCAATCCAGTCGTGAAGGACTCAAACGCGATAAAGCTGGAGCTTGAAGCTTTTGTTGACTCAATCATAAATAATAAGCCGACAGTGGTAAGCGAGATAGATGGCTTTTTAGCTATGGAAGTAGCGCATCAAATAATTGAGAAGATCAGCCACAACCGAAACTTAAGTTAACTGAAGCAAATCAACCTGCCATCTTCAATTACTAATGAGACCCTTGGTGAAAAAAATACTGTTGTTTTTATCCCTTGCCCTTTTTTCTGATCTTATCTATGGTCAGGAAAGTTATTGGCAGCAGGAAGTCAACTTTACCATAAACGTGTCACTAAATGACCAGGACAATATACTGGAAGCGTTTGAAACAATTGAATATATCAACCACTCCCCCGACACACTTCAATACATCTGGTTTCACATTTGGCCAAACGCTTATAAAAACGACAGGACAGCTTTTAGCGAGCAGTTTTTGAAAGAACGGCGGACGGATTTCTACTTTTCAAAACCAGGACAAAAAGGATACATTAACCAATTGAATTTTAAAGTAGACGGCATCAACGCTACTGTAGTCAACGATACCAATAACATTGATATCATACAAGTTTTGCTACCCAAGCCGCTTGCGCCGGGAAGCAAAACAATTATTAGCACGCCCTTTAAAGTAAAACTTCCTTACAATTTTTCAAGAGGAGGTCATGTGGGCAGGGATTACCAAATCACTCAATGGTTTCCGAAACCTGCTGTCTACGATCAAAAGGGGTGGCACCCTATGCCCTATCTCGACCAGGGCGAGTTCTATAGTGAATTTGGAAATTTTGATGTAGAAATTACAGTACCCTCAGCGTATATAGTAGCGGCAACGGGTGTATTACAGGATGCAGCTACTTTACAGGAATTGAAAGAAAAAGGAAAGCATACTGCCGACGGGAACACCAAAGTGTGGCATTACAAGCAAAACAATATTCACGATTTTGCATGGTTTGCCAGTAAAACGTTCATAGTACAATACGACACTGCTGTTCTTACTTCTAACAAAATTGTTGATGTCTTCTCTTTCTACAAACCGCAATCAAAAGGCTGGAAAGAAAGTATTGCTTATGCAAAAGATGGAATAAGAAGATATAGTGGGTGGCTTGGCGATTACCCTTACTCTACCTGCAGCGTTGTGCAGGGTAGTAAGAATGAAAATAGCGGTGGGATGGAGTATCCTACCATAACGCTCATAACAGCCCAGGAGACTGGGAAGGAATTGGACGCTACTATTGTTCATGAAATTGGCCACAACTGGTTTTATGGCGCACTTGCTACAAATGAAAGAACGCATCCCTGGATGGACGAAGGAATGAATACTTTTTATCAAAAAAGATATGAAACGGAGAAGTACCCTCCTACCCTCTCAAAAAAGAAATCGTTTCTAGGGAACGAAACAAGCACGGATGAACATGTAATTTTTGAAACCCTCGCGAAAATTAAAAAAGACCAGCCAATAGAAACCAGTTCAACAGACTTCACAACTACTAACTACGCGCTTGCTGCCTACTACAAAACCAGTTGGTGGATGAAAAAATTAGAGGATGAACTCGGGCGAGACCAGTTTGATAAAGCGATGCATTCGTATTACAGTGATTGGAAATTTCGACATCCCTACCCTGACGACTTTAAAACAAGTCTTGAAAAAGCCGCCGGTAAGAATTTGGACTCGCACTTCAGTTTGCTCAACAAAATGGGGTCATTCGACACCACACAAAAAAAGTCGCTCAAACCAGCGTTCGTATTTAATAGCCTCGATAATAAACACAATTATATCAATCTGTCCCCGGCGCTCGGTTACAATTATTACGACAAGGGCATGATCGGCGGTATGATTAACAACTACACGCTACCCCTGCCAAAGCTGCAATACCTCGCAGGAGTTCTATACGGAACCGGCTCAAAAAAATTAAATGGCTTTGGACGTGTTTCTTATAATGTTTATAAAAGAAACTATCATGTAAGCACGGCACTTAGCTACAATTCATATTCACAAAACGATTTCACAACAGCCGACAACACTAAGCTTATATTGGGCGTTAAACGCTGGGTGCCTTCTGTAAAGCTTACTCTCTTTGATAAAGACTCCCTATCAACCCGTCGTTTTGTTGCACAATGGAAAACATTTTTACTGAATGAAGGGGCGCTCGATTTCAAAACTATCTACACGGCTACAGACACTTTTGACCGGGTAACGACTATCAACAATCGCTCTTATATAAATCGGTTGTCTTTAAGTGTCAGTGACAATCGGGTGCTGTTTCCTTATAGCCTTACCGTTTCAACTGACCAGGGAAAAGACTTTATAAAAACCGGACTTACAGGCAAAATGTTTTTCAATTATTCTGATGGAAAATCAGGAATGTCTGCCCGTTTTTTTGCAGGAAAGCTTTTCTATTTAAAACCAGCTACTACCCTCGTAAGGTTTAGAAACGACCGTTACTTTTTAAACATGAGTGGTCCGACCGGATACGAAGACTATACTTACAGTGATTATTTTATTGGAAGGAACGAGTTTGAGGGTTGGCAAAGTCAGCAGGTAATGGAGCGGGATGGCTTCTTTAAAGTAAATACCGCTTTGCTAGGAAATAAAGTAGGCAAAACAGACGATTGGTTAATGAGTTTGAACCTTTCATCGGACCTGCCTGACAACATCAATCCTTTGAGTATTTTGCCTATCAAAATTCCTCTTAAGATTTTTGCAGACGTTGGTACTTATGCCGAAGCATGGAAAGAAAACCCTGCAAGTGGTCGTTTTATCTATGATGCGGGTATTCAAATTCCTCTTTTTCATTCTTTGATAGATATTTATATTCCGATTGTTTATAGTAAGGTCTACCGCAACTATTACAAGTCAACTATCACCGAAAAAAGATTTTTAAAAACAATTGCTTTCACTATCAATATCAGTAAACTAAAGCTGCAGGATGTTTTGAAGGATATTCCTTTGTAGGAGAAGATGGATGGAATTATGGTAGCCAGCAGAGGAACTTGTTTCGTTATTCGTTGCGTCGCACACTTGTACTAAAAAAGCTAATTCTACATTTTTGAAAAGCATTTCTCCCCACATACAATTCTTACAACACAGCGAGATAAACAAAGCCAAATGGGACAATTGCATAAGCCTTTCTCAAAACCGATTAATCTACGCGCAATCTTTTTATCTCGATAATATAGCTCCTGGTTGGAACGCTCTTATCAGTGGGGATTATGAATGGGCACTACCTTTAACCACCCGTACAAAACTTGGTATTACTTATTTATACCAGCCATCTTTTACTCAACAGCTTGGTGTGTTCTGCCAGCAAGAAGTTGCCGTGCCTTATAAAGAGATCATCAAGTATTTACAGCATCAATATCGATTCTGTGAAGTCAATTGGAATTACGTCGTTTCAACACTTCCGCCTGATCCTTCGCTCCAGGTAACTACCGCAACCAACTTCATTCTTGACCTTTCAGCTACTTATAAAAATACCGTGGC
Organism: Segetibacter aerophilus; assembly: GCF_007991655.1. Classification (GTDB taxonomy): domain Bacteria; phylum Bacteroidota; class Bacteroidia; order Chitinophagales; family Chitinophagaceae; genus Segetibacter; species Segetibacter aerophilus. The sequence continues at coordinate 251,682 of NZ_BJYT01000008.1, read as the reverse complement.
TAACTATCATGGAGACCTCCTTAGAAATCTAAAAAGAAGCAAGCGATTTCAACTCTTTTACCGCGAGCAAGGCGAGTACGATCAGTCTATTCAGTTATACAGGGAGCAATACGGACAACGGATGCCCCATGTAAACAATGACGACTACCGCAACTTCAAAAAGATCTGTTCATACTGCAGAGAAAACGGGATGCTTCTATGCAGGGAAGCAGTGGATGAGCACGGAACAACAATGGCAACGGTATTGTTATTGACCGACGGCAAGAGGATTTACAACCTCATGAACTCGACAACAACTGCAGGAAGGAAAAGTGAAGCAAATCATTTTTTGCTAGATGCAGTAATAGAAGAATTTTCAGGCAAAGATTTCATTTTTGATTTTGAAGGATCAGATTTGCCCGGGGTGAAAAACTTCTATCAAAACTTTGGAAGTATTAACCAACCCTACTTTAAACTAAAATACAACCTTCTTCCATGGCCGCTAAAACTCTTTAAAAAATAAGCTAGAAGCTATTTTGTCACGTCTATCGTAAACACTTTTGACCCCGATCTTCCGCTTTTTGAAATTCCCTGCAGAATTACTGCAAACCTTCCGGTAAGGTCAGAAGTATAAAAACTTATTTCTTTCTTGCCGGTATTGTCTGTCTTAATATCAGGGGACCAGTACAACAAGCTGCGAAAATCAGGAAGCCTGCTTGAGTAGTCCTTGCTTGTGCCGTAACCAGGTGCGTAGAACTCTCTTTTCAATTGCAGCGCATCATAGTCAAGAACTGTTGATGTAGTATCTAAGCGAAACCCTTCGAGGTCGCCGCTGTAGGTAGAAAAGCTGGCAACGCCATCAAAACTAACAGGGCCTAAAAAGTATCTTTCCTGCACTCCTTCGAGTTTTTGCACTTTCAGAGGATCGTAGTGCGTTATTTTATTGCCATTGTCAAATTGCGGTACTCCGTCTAGCAGCACTACTGGCTCTTTTATAATAGGATTACCTAGTTCGTCTTTGGTTACAGTTGTTAGTATAAAATTGTCCCGTCTTTTTTTAACGTTCACTTCTCTCACGTATTCGCGCAGCACTTCCTCCATTGTCGGAAAACGGGTATAATCCTCCAGCATATACTTAAATTCAGGTTTGCCATAAAAACTAGCCGTATCCATTTGTGGTGCTAATAACCGGTTCAATTTCTCACCGCTATAAACATTTTGCACCTGCATGTGTACGCTCTTGTTTAATAATTGACGAGGTGAAATTTGAAGCGGACTAAACGAAGGCACTTTAATAGAGGAATATTCTTCTGAAAACGGATTTGAAATATCTAAGCGAAAAGAGTCACTCGCTAATCTGTTTGTCTGACCTACAATCAATGTCGATCCAAAGAAATTGGATGTATTGAAGTAGATACTTCCATCTTGTCCACTTAGGGCAGTATAGAGATGAAAAAGTGGGCCCGGAACAGAAAGATACCCCGGAACATCTCTCCCTGGTGAATTGGTGTACTTGTTTATGATCTTGCCTCCTACCAGGTGTCCTTCATACTCAGGCAAAAAAGTATATGTCTGTTTCTTGTTGCCAAGTACCTCATCCCATTTAAACTTACGCCAGCCGTGCGTCAGCATAAGGTTATCGACTGCCGCATCTACTTCAACACTGTTGTTATCAAAATAATATTCCGGCGCCTCCACAATACCCTTTAAATCTGATGACATCCATAGGTAGGTATTGATATTTTCCGGTCTCGATTGCAAAGAGTCTACAAGAAAAACTGCCATTGACATTTCTGATGGATCAAGGTTTGCGCCTTCATCTTTTGAAAGTAAGCTCACAGTAACTTTTCTTCGATTTGCAAACTGCTGTTGATCTGCACCTGCTTCAATCATTAATTGTTGCTGAGGCTTTTTAAAATACAGCCTTTCGCAAACGGGCTGATTGTTTTGGTTAAACAAAGTGATGTAAGTAACACCGTCCCCTAATCTGCTTTTGTCCAATTGAAAGTCTGCATTACCATTTTCAAACCGCATGTAGTTTGAAGCTTTTACCTGGTTATTTTGATGAACGACTAAAAAGGCGGAACGATCCGTTGTATTTGTACGGACATTAATTTTTAAAGAACTACCTGCAGTTACATCCGGAATGTTTAAAACGAAGCCGGAACTAAGAGGTACTGGCAAATTTTGGGAAGTAACCATTCCTTCCCTGGCGGTAACAATCGCTTTGTATTGCTTACCTTTTTGCGGGGTAAATGTGAAATTGCCGATACCAAATTTTACAGGCTTAAAATGAAGAACTGTATCATTTTCCTGGTCAACCACCACTCCGTTAAATTCTACTCCTTTGCCCGCATTATCTGTTACGCGAAAAGCTACCTTACTTTTTAATTCACTTACCAGGCTTCCACCTTCCGGGAAAAATTGTGCATTGTAAGTACGCACTACTTTATCAGTTGTAGCAGTTTCAGCTTTTAAGGTATTGATGATAGTTATTCCCTGGTGGAAATAAGATTCCGGATCAAAATTCTTCATCCAATTTGTATAAGAACGAAGTATAAAATTCCCTGATCTCATATTTAACGGGATAACGAATGAACCGCTTCCGGTTCCCCCATCTAGAGCTATCTTGCCTTGAAGTACCGGCTGCTGATCTTTGTCAAGCACTTCCACATAAGCGACCTTACTCACGTCTAACAAATGATTATTCGCAGCCTCGGTACAATATATTTTAAACCAGATTATTTCCCCCGCTACATAAGACGTTCTGTCTGTATGCACAAAGATTTTTTCCCTTAAAACCTGGTCTTTATACTCCGCTATTTTTTTTAGAATTCCTTCTGATTGATCAGTTTGCGCAAACGACGAAAATCCGCCTAGGGCGAAGCAAAGGATACAAACGAGTGTTTTATAAAATGAAATATGTGAACACAAAAGTTTAATCATTTTGAATTTTACCAGAATGAAGGTTTTACGTTAGTACCTCTTAAAGTACAATCAACGCAATCAGGATAAGCTGAGTAATATCCTTTTATTGGCCCCGGCGTTCCTTCTGCCTGGTAGGGTAATAGTCCTCCCATGTCATAATAAACCCGAAAGCTATCGCGGTTATTAGCAACATAAGTTGGTTGACAGTCGAGAGTGAAACGTGAGGGAACATTGGATATAAAAATTCTTTTTTCGTTAACGGTAGACGCTGGAATGTAACCGATAACTTTCTCATTTGGATTGCTGACGCAACTAATATTACCCGTAACCTCGGACGGTAGTGGATCGAATATTGACCCTAAAGATTCGGTATTACTTTTCATCATACTGAAGAAATCGTAGCCTTTTCGATCTAAGGAATATTGACGAACCAAAATGCTGTAGCGAACACTAAATCGTTCGGCATGCATTGGAATGCTTATAAGAGGCGCAGAACTAATGACGTCATTGGCAAGTTGAGCTGATGACCCTATAATAATCCTTTGGGAGCTTTCATTTCTCCAACAGTAGAAAAGCTTCAAGATCTCATCAAATGATTGACGTGGAGTAACAGCACCATTTTTATATTCATAGTAAGTCATGTAGGCAGAATGTATTTCCCAGGTTTCTTCGTAATCCCACTTGTAATAGCGCGTGTTGTTTTGCTGGTCATGTGTATTTACAGAAATTTCCACATCGCTATTTTTATACTTCCAGCTTATGCTATCGATTAAGGGTGTTTGCTTTACGGCTACATACTCTGATAAATATTCTCCTGTCGTAGTCTTTATTTGCAACCTGTATTTCTGTGCTGGTTTTAAAATAAGAGAGTCTGATACATAAGAACCCTTTCCTGTTGCCCGTACATTAAAAGTAGAATTGTCTTCACCCTTTATGGTGACAATAGCGTTTAACTCAGGTTTCACTTTCGATGAATCTTTGATAGCTACTGTTCTGCTTAATTTTATGGTAGTGAACCCGCGTGCATTTATAAATCCTTCCACAACCAGGTAGTTGCTTTGAGAAGACGGTATCTTTGGATCAAAACGCTCCTTACACCCTACCCAAACGATGGCTATAATAACTACCCATATGACCATCCATACTTTGCGCATATTAAAATCTTATGTTGTAATTAATAAAAGGAATTGCACTTCCAAAGATTGAAAGCTTATAACCGTTGACTACGCCATTCTCGGATGTAAAATAAACGGAGTAAGGATTTTTTCTCCCGGTAAGATTATATACCCCTATCGTCCAGGAGTTATGCGTTAGTTGGTGAACTTTGTGGTTTCCATCAATATTCATAGAAAAATCTGTACGGAAATAATCTGGGATGCGATTGGCATTTCTATCAGAATAAAGTGCCCTTTGTGAACCGCCGTAATAATATCTACCAATAGGCAAAGTAATTGGTCTTCCAGTGCTGTAAGTTAGATTTAAGGATAAACTAAACCTGTGGTTGATGGCGTAGTTACCTACAACTGTTGCATCATGCGGTTTATCATAATTAGCAGGATAGAATTTCCCACCATTAACAGGGGTACCTATGTTAGGATCATTCATTTGCAGCAGCGTTCTCGACCAGGTATAACTCATCCATCCATTTAGTTTGCCTATTCTTTTTTTCACCATCAACTCAACCCCGTATGCCTTACCCCTTGCATTAATAACATCCGTTTCGATATGTGGGTTTAGCACGAGTTGGGCGCCACTTCTATAGTCCAGGGTATTCTGTATTTTTTTATAATACACCTCAACAGATGTTTCAATAGAGTCAACTCCAAAATTCTTAAAAAATCCAATTGAGAATTGCTCGCCGAATTGGGGCTTAATATTTAAATCGCTTAGCTTCCAAATATCGGTTGGAGAAATGGCAGTTGTGTTAGACAACATGTGAATGTACTGCCTCAACGTATTGTAGCTTCCTTTAACGAAGAAGCTTTTTGTTAAAGAATATTTAGCCGACAGCCGAACTTCAGGGCCGTGATAAGTTTTAATAACCTGGCCGGGAGTATAGGAAACCTTGTTTATTAAAGTGCTTTCCTGCTTCGGCAAACCTGCGGCATACACATTTACATTTTGTGCTCCCAGGTAATTGAACATAGAATACCTGATGCCTCCACTTACCGAAAATTTATTACTAAAATCGTAGCGGTCATTAATGTACACCGCACTTTCTGCCGCCTGCTCGGGTGATGAAACATTAGGAGTAACCAAAGACTCCTGCCCTACAGGAACAAAAGATCCGGGGTGGAGTTTGTAATACACAGCACTCAAACCAAAGTCAATTATATGCGTACGATCTAGCGTATAGGTGAAATCTGTTTTTAGATTGAGCTGGTTAATATCAAAGCCCATCTTGTAGGCGTTTATCTTATTTTCTTCACTGGAATTTTGATATTTATAACTATCATGTCCTGTTGTAAAAGCGCCTTCAAGCCTGCTATTAAACACGTGCTTCCACTTAATTGAAAGCGATCTGTTTTGATAACCATATACCGTATCGTTGTTCAAATTGAATTGGTCTTTGCTCGCATAACCGGTAAAATACAAATCATTCCTTTCGTTGATTTTTTGACTTAGCAGCAAGTTGAAATCATAAAAGGAAGCTGCGCTATTTCTATAGTTGGAATTTTTGGGCAATAATTCGAGCAACCAGTTTGCATAGGTTGTGCGTGCGCCAAAGATGAACGAAGACTTATCTTTCTGAATAGGTCCTTCAACAGTAATACGGCTTGTAAGAAGGCCGACGCCCGCCGTACCACTGTACTTCGTCTTACTTCCTTCGCGACTGGTAATGTTTAAGACAGAAGATAAACGACCTCCATATTTTGCAGGTATGCTACTTTTAAACAATTCGACATCTTTTATAACTTCCGGGTTAAAGGCTGAAAAGAAACCGAAAAAGTGCGAAGGATTATAAATGGTAGCATCGTTGAAAAGTATAAGATTTTGATCAGCCCCACCGCCCCTGACATTAAAACCTGTACTGGCTTCACCTACAGATTTTACCCCCGGCAGGGTTAGGATTACCCGCAACACATCCGCTTCACCAAAGACCGCAGGTACTTGTTTGATAGTTTTAATGTTAAGCCGTTCTGAACCCATCTGTGCCCTGTTCACATTGATATTTCGTTGGGTTGAAACAAGCACATCTTCAAGCACGCGTATTTCATCTTCCATTTCAACTGGTAACAATCCGTCGGCATATACAATGAGTTGTCGGCGCGCTGCCTTTTTTCCAAAGCTGTTTATGGTAACAATATGACGTCCCTTAGAAAGTACAAGACGGTACATACCATTGCTGTCAGTTGTCGCCACGTCGTCCTTTCCATCTAAACCTATTGAACTTTGGGAGAGCGGTTCTTGTGTTTTCAATGAGGTTACGTAAAGAGATACTACTGCGGTACCTTCATTTGAACCAGGCGTTTTTACGCCTATCTGGTAGAGTTTATCATTAGCAAAAGTCTGTGCGCCGATGATCGGCTTTCCATTATTTTGATTTGAAGAAAGCCGTGCATTTTTAAGAGAGTCGTTTCTGTTTGTACTACCCGGCGCTGCAAGCGTTGTAACTATTGAAACTCCTTTCGTAAGAAAGACATGATGTTCGTTATCTATACTAGCATTAAAATCTGTGTATTGAAAAACTGTTTTTAACAGCTCTGTCAGAGGCATAGCAGTAACGGTTATTGTAACAGCAAACGAATCGAACTGGGCGCGGTTATAGTAGAAGGTATAGTTAGTTTGCTGTTCAATTGTCTTTACAAATTCATCTATATCGGCACTTCTAAATGCGCCGGTTATTAGTTCACTTTTTGTTTTTTGGGCATAATTTGTCACGGAGGCTAAAAGAAAACACAGCAGCAAGATTTGTTTAAAAAGTCTCATTATTACTTCGTTAGCTGATTGTAGTATTCGGTTGTTTTTATCATAAAATTTTCAGCAGCCCTTCGATAGTTAAGATTGTTTTGCTTGATATATTGCTGTATCTCCTTTTTCTTATCGTCAAATTGTTCGAGCAAAGATTTCTTACCGCGTATTTGAATATAGGTATTGTTCTTTTTCAGATAGAAATGATCTTTTTCAAAAACCTTCAACTCGAGCTTCTGTTTAGTATAAGTCTGAATATTCTTTGTCCGGCGAGCTAGCAAGGAAGTTTTCCCAACGGTAAGAATATCATAGAAGCCGGAGGTTATATTTTTTGTAAGACCAGTGTCGGGTTCAAGATGTAAGAAGGTATGTCCCAACACTGAAAAAGCTTTAATCCTTTCTTTTAGGAGCTGAATTTTCAATACCTGGCTAGCATTAAGAATGATTACCTCGTCTGTAACGAGATTATATAAAATGGAAACATCGCTGTAGGTATTACCATCGTAATTGATCGTCCCCTTATTGAAATTAGTTTGAATGAAATAAGGATGACCTTCGTCAAATGGAAGAATGTACTCCTGGTATTCTTTTCCGTTATATAAACGGAGTTGTTCTTTTAGGGTGGTACTGTAAAAGCTAATCGCAGATTTTGCAGCAGGTGAAAGAGAAGAGTCAGGCACTAAAGCCTGTGAAATACCTGGTATCGAAAAGCAAAGAAATATGACCGAAATCAGCAAGCTTCTTATCTGTAACCCAGTCATACAAGCAGAATAGTTTAGGCACCGAATGTACTGAAATTATTGCCTAGATAAGCCTGCATAATCTTATTGTCGGTGAAAACCTTCTTCCAATAACTTTTCGGCGATAAACAAATCAAGCGGGCGGGTTATTTTTAAATTGTTGTGTTCGCCTTCTATTAAAAACACTTCGTTACCTGCCGCTTCCACTACCGTAGCTTCATCGGTAAAAGCTTCCGTATATTCCTGCTTGAAAGCAGCCAATAGAATGTCGGACCGAAAAGTTTGAGGTGTTTGAACGATGCGAATATTGTTTCTATCAATGGTTAAATGAGTTGTTCCCTCAACAACACGAATCGAGTCAGTTGCAACTACAGCAGGTATCGCACTTCCTTTTTCTAACGCTTGCTGATAACATCTTTGTATTAATGGAACTGAAACAAGACACCGAACACCATCGTGCACAAAAACGATGGCGGGCTCAGTTATTTGCTTCAACCCGTTTTGTACCGAATGAAAGCGAGTTGGCCCACCGGCTACTATTTGCACGCGTTCTTCTGCATCCATCTGCTTTACAATCTGTTCCCCGTAATTGAATTGCTGTCGTGGCAGAACTAAAATAATTTGCAGATCGTCGTAAGTGAGTAGAAAAGTTTGAAGAGTGTATTGAAGCAGCGGTTTCCCCTTTATTAATAGAAATTGTTTTGGCACCTCGCTTCCCATTCTTTGACCAGAACCACCGGCTACGATTATAGCATATTTCTTCATCGCACAAAGATGCTTTTAAAACAAATACCGTTTTTATCGTGTTGTAAAAACTATAGAAGGCATAGTTTTCATTATTATTAGAATAAGTCAACAGGTGGCAATTGTAGTGATGGCAAATGACTTAGCAGAGGATCAAACCAAGTAGCAACGTTTTTATGAGTTGCACTAAGTTTTAATGATGAACGGATTGCGACGCAAGAATGACGCTATGAAAAACAAATGCCGGTATAAAAAAATAGCAATATAAAATATGCAGCAGACTATCCTTATACTTTTACTGTTTTTAGTTTCTTGTGCTAAAAAGGATAATACCGATGAGAAGCCGGGTGTGCTTACATTAAGAGAAATGAGCGACCTGGCAACGGTAGAATACACTGTGACGAAAGTGATTAAAGCAAGCGACAATAAAACATGGTTTAAGGTAGGCGATCGAAAAATATTGATGAGTTGTGAGGCACATATAAAAGCAGGCATCGATATGGGTGCGATAAATGAAAACAGTTTTAAAATAGCAGGCAAAAACATTGAAGTGTCCCTGCCTCCTCCAAAGGTTATCAGTATTAGCTTGCCTGCTGAAGGCATTAAGACTGAATACGAAACGGTGAGTGTGTTTAGAGACAAGTTTAAATCGCAAGACCGGGATGCACTGGCAGCACAAGCTGAACAGCAGATACTAAACAGCATTGACTCATTGGGAATACTAAACCAGGCTAAAGTAAATACTTCGATGTTTGTAACGAGCTTTTTAAAGAGACTGGGCTATGACAACATACGGATTACTTACGATGGAAGTACGCGTCAAAATCCTATGCAATGAGAAAGGTCGCATCCCTGGTTACAAAAATCATTTTCTTACTGATCTGCTACTGGTTCATCACACGGGTGGTTATCCCTTCTATGAAAAATATTTTTGTTTCTAAACAAATAACGATCGATCAAACGCCGATACTTATAAAAGAAATAAAGTCAATAGGACAACTGATTACGTATACCTCGTTTGACGAGGTTGTTGCTGACACTACTATAAAAACAAAAGGTTCTGCATTTGTCAACGGCTTTAATCGGTTTACGCCTGTGCCTATTCTTCCGTCTGCAGACAAGCAACTGGTTATAATTGGGCGGGGAAAAATTTTAGTCGGTACCGACCTAACACGATTGTCTGACTCAGGTGTTACCATAAAAAATGATACTGTTCGTGTTCAGTTACCCAAGGCTCAAATTTTAGATGCTATTTTAAATCCTTCAGATTTTGAAACGTTTGTTGAAAAAGGAGAATGGTCAAATGATGAAGTGATTCGTGTAAAGGCCCAGGCAAGGCGAAAAATGATAGAGCACGCATTAAACCAACACATATTAACTAAGGCAGATGCGAAGGCCAAAATTGTTATGGAAAATTTTTTGCACAACATTGGGTATAAGCATGTTGAGGTGTTTTAATTTTTTACAGAATGATTTGTTTACCCGACTCTACGTCTTTACTCAACATCGTTGTGTCACTCACTGTTACTTATAACACTTTATTCAAATTTGTTCTGTTTGCTTTATTGGCATAATTCTTAACAATACTATTGCAAATGGAAACGATGACAGTTGAACAATTTAACGATTTAGACGAAGAGCAAAAAAAAGCAGCCATTTTTGACGCAAAAAAAGTTTCTGAGAGATTTGAAAAGAAAGTAATAAAATATGAGCTGTTTCAGATTGATAACTTCTTTATAGAAACAAAGACGAGCCTTCAGCACAAATTCAAAAGAGTGATAGCGACTTTCACACGCAATGAAGTTCCGACCATATACGCAAGTAAGATTATATATGCTTTAAGTAGTCTTCTCTTGGTTTTATGATTTGCAGGTTTAAGCCTTTTTACCTGGTATTCTGCCAGTAACGAAAACACAACTCGTTACTCCCTAATTAGCATTGCTAAAATTTCCCTGATTTTTCTTGCTCTAATCTCACTTTCATCTATAAGATGAGTTCAAAAAATATTGGTTTAAAAAAAGAGGGCTGCATAGAAATGCTGCCCTGTTTTTATCCAATATTCTATGAAAAACCACTTGTATAGATGATGTAGCAGAAGCATAGGTTGCAGCGCAAGATTTCATTTTACACTTTGTCAATTCTTATCGACTTCATTCCAGCTGCCTCGGCTGCCTGAACACCAGGGTCACCGTCTTCAAATACGATACATGCTTCAGGTTCAACGCCTAGTTTTTCGGCAGCCATTAAAAAAGGCTCTGGATTTGGTTTGCCTTTTTCATAATCTTCCGAGCAGACCATAAGATCAACCAATGAGTCTATCCCTAGTACTTCCAATGTTTTCTTGATCGTTTTCCGTGAACTGCCAGAGACTACCGCTATTTTGTATTTTCCTGCACTGGCCTTCAAATGGTCCACTACGTGAGTAATAGGTTTTGTTTGAGGGATGAATTCGTTGTAAAACAGCTCGGACTTCGAAGCGTCAAATTCCTTCGGATTAAAATCGCTTTTATACCTCTTGTTTATTTCGGCTACCACTTCAGTTGTTGGGTATCCCGCTAATTCATCCACTATGCCCGGATCAATTTCTACCCCACCATCTGAGGCTACTCTTTCGTAAGTCTCCTTATGATCTTCCATATTGTCGGCAAGTGTGCCGTCGCAGTCATACAAGAAAGCTTTGTAGTCACCTTTGGTTAGCTCCATCAGTTTTTCGTACTTGCCGTTATTATCGTGCCCCATACTTAATTTATTTTTTGTTTACGTAACTAATTCAACTTTTGCGCCGAAAGTACCGCCGAAGCTTTTGGGGAATGTTTGATAAAACATAAGGTACGCCATCTACTCTTGAGACTTATTTCGGTTTTTGAAAAATGTGTGCTGAAAAGATGCTTAGCTGTACAAGTGTGCGACGCAACTTAAGACCAATAGAAATCCCTGTGGCGGGACCAAAATTTATTTTAATAGCTAAAAAAGATTTTCCCGTCCATTTAACCCAGCAACAAATCTTCTAATTACGACTGTAGTTGCTGTACCAATTAAGCAAGATTTACATTTGCCAAAAAAGCATTGCAAAAAGATTTGAATAAGTATGAGGCCGGGCAGGTTATACTAATTGATAAACCTCTTGATTGGACCTCATTTGACGTGGTTAGAAAAATAAGGTCGCTCATTAAGATTAAGAAAGTAGGACATGCAGGCACGCTTGATCCCCTTGCTACGGGATTGCTGATTGTCTGTACTGGCAAGTTTACCAAGAAGATAAACGAGTACATGGGGATGGAAAAGGAGTATACTGGTTCGTTTACACTGGGCGCAATAACTCCAACTTATGATCTTGAAAGTGAGCCGATAGAGACAAAAGATATCAGTGAGATTACAGAAGAAAAACTGCGTGCTGCAACGGCTTTTTTTACAGGCGACATCCTCCAGGTGCCTCCCATACACTCGGCTATAAAGCAAGCCGGAAAACCTGTTTACCTGATGGCAAGAAAGGGCATCGATGTGGTGTTAGAGCCAAGGCCGGTTACTATTAAGAGTTTCACGATAGAAAAAGTAGACCTGCCTGTCGTGTATTTTAAAGTAGTATGTACAACGGGTACTTATATAAGAAGTCTCGCAAACGATTACGGCCAGCAGTTGGGATGCGGCGCTTACTTAAGCAGCCTAAGGCGAACAAGAATTGGTGATTACCTGGCAGCAGATGCGCAAACAATGGAAGGATTTGTGAGGAAGGAAAAGACGGGGACTTTTTTAGAAGGGCAGCCCGATACCTAATTGAAAAGCAAAGTTGTTTCTCTTGAGCTCTCTGCCGTTAATGTACTTTACATACTCGCGGTTTCTCCATTCAAAATCGCTGATACTCATCCAGCCATTGTTGCTGCGCCGGGCTGGATCTTTCACTTTGTAAGCGAAGTCGAAGCGAACAAGAAAATAGTTGAAGTCGAAGCGTAAACCTGTTCCCGCCGCTATGGCTATGTCGCGCCCCAGGCGATCGAGGGTGAGCTTACTTTCAGGGTTTTCAACAATGTTTTTCAGATTCCAGATATTGCCGACGTCAGCAAAAAGGGCGCTATTAATTTTTACACCTCCGATAGTAGTAATCGGGAAGCGGTACTCAAAGTCGGCTTCAAGCTGAATGTCGCCGAAGCGATCGCGAAAGCCTGTAGAAGTATCGCTGGCAAGCGATGATCCCAGGCCTAACTGTCGGAGCCCCCATGCTCTCATGCTATTAGGACCGCCAGCGGCGAACTGTTTAAAGAAAGGAAGCGACTGACCAATGACAGGATCATTACTATAGTTGTATCCGATACCACCAAACAGCCGATAAGCAAAAGAGGTTTTTCGCCATTGCTTCACCTGGCTGAACTCACTTTCAAATTTCAGGTATTGGTAGATTTTGTTTCTTAAACCTACAAACCTTCCCATCAGGCCGCCAGCTTCCTCTGCAGAAATTCTTAAGTTATTTGTCACGTTTGGATGGCGCGGATTGGTAAAGGTGATACTGTAGGTAATATTCTGGCTGATCACATAACCCGTATTGAAAGCGGTTCGCAGGAAAGGATTTTTCTCAAATGCTGCCAATAGACCCGACAAAGTATCGAGGCTATACAATTCGATATTTAACGGACGGTACAACCAAACATGGTTATTCTTTCTCCACTCATAACCCCACGATGCTACGGCAGACCTCAACCGAAAAAAGTTTCTTCTATCAGTGTAAGAGGCATTGAGATTGATGACCGTTTTATAATCATCAAGACTTTTTACGCCTGTTATTTTAAAGGGAGTTATAAAACGAGGAATACTGAAAGTTTGCGATACACTTGCCTGGATCGTTTGTAAAACTGCGGTGTCAGTAAATCCTAACTCAACTCCTGCCCGCACGTTTGTGCTGGATTGAACTGCTCGCTTCCAAAGGTTGCGATTGCGAAGTGTAAGTACATTGGTAATACCAAGCAGGTTGCTGGAATAGATACTTCCGCTGTTGCGGCTGACCTCAAAATCATAACCGAAAGAATATTTAGAAGCAGGGGTAAGAAAGAAATGAAAGTCAAGAATACTTGCTGAGTCCGTTCGCGGAATTGCTCTTACATCCACCTGGCTCCATGGGCCCAGCTGCGAAAAAGCATTGATCGTTTTATAATAACTTTCCTCGTTGTAGATAGTGCCTTCCTTCAAGTAAGTGTGTTCACGCAACGGCCTCATAATAACCATTTGAGTTTCCTGCTTTAAAGTAAATTCCCTTTGATTTGTTACAAGTGGAAAATCTTTATTTAGAACCGAATCAAGCGGTTGATTAATTAGGGTTTGCGGATAGTAAAAGATCTTACCTGTATAATATTTTCTAAAGGCATTTGAGTCAGCAGATACATCAGGTTTGATGGTGATATTGATGGTAGGATTTTGTTTTCTCTTCTCTATCGACTCAGAAATCTTTCTTGCCTGCTCAAATGGATCGAGGGTTACTTCTAACAAAGAAATGTCGGTAGTGTCAACTTCGGCATAAAGATTTTCCCTGGTAAATCTGTAGAAACCATTTTTTCTGAAAAGGGCTACGAGCCGATCAAGCTCACCAGATACGACGGCCTGTGTGAACGGCTTGTTTTTAATCAGCCTGCTTTCTTCTTTATTTTCTAAAGCCAGTTTTCGCAACTCAGGCAGAAAGGAAGTGTCGTAAGCTACGGAATCTATTTTGAGACTCTTATTTACACTAATGTCCATTTCCACCGTTGTACGATACTGATCTTCTACTGTATCAACGATCGGTGTCTGTGGGGTAATCAAAGAGTTGTAATATCCCTGTGCAGTAAGAAAGGAGTTCATAAACACAACACTTCTATTGATGTCGGCGCTATCAAAAACGTTGGGATTTTTGATAACGGTACGAACTCCAAATTGCAGAATGCTATTAACTTTCAAACTATCATCCCAGTAATTATACAATTCAGTCTGTAAGCGGTTCTTCTCATCTTTCGAAATTTCGCCTGTTACATTAATCTTATTTTTGAAAACAAAAGGTGTGTTTGCAGGATAGTTTTTTACAACGGTACAAGAGGCCAACAGCATTATAACGAGAACAGGAATTAGAAATTTGTAGGCTGCGCCGTAATGAAACATATTATATTATACAGATGTTATGCTGACAAAAAATGAACTCAAATATATTCAATCTTTATACCACAAAAAACAAAGGGATCAGGACGGATTGTTTATAGCTGAAGGGCCAAAGCTCGCTGAAGAATTGATTAACAGTGAGTTTGAAATCAAACACGTCTATGCGGTACGAGAATGGGTGCAGAGAAACCCTACTGTAAAAGCACTGGTGACAGAAATCTCTGAAATAGAACTTAGTCGTGTTAGTAATCTTCAGACACCGAATGAAGTTGTAATCGTTGCAAAGCAAACTCAGACTATTGGTGAGCCGATACTAAAAGAAAATCTAACTATCGTGCTTGATGGAATACAAGACCCCGGTAATATGGGAACAATTATAAGAATTGCCGATTGGTTTGGTATAAGCCAAATTGTTTGCAGCAATGATTGCGTTGAGATCTATAATCCTAAAGTCGTGCAATCTACCATGGGAAGTATTTTGCGGGTAAGATGTTGGTACAAGGATTTTGAAGCGTGGGAGTTCCGAAACGAGGTGCCTTTTTTTGGAGCCCTACTGAACGGTGAAAACATTTACGGGACCAAAAAAGCTACTGAAGGAGTTGTTGTGATTGGAAACGAATCAAAAGGTATTCGTGAACCAATGCTTTCTAACATTACCCACCCGGTTACTATTCCCCGCACCGGTGCAGCTGAGTCTTTGAACGCCGCTGTAGCTACCGGAATAATCGTTGGTTGCCTGGTAAACCTGCAAGGACAATAAGGGATATTTATAGTAAATGAAAGCAACTAGAAAAGTGATGGAAAGTCTCTAAGTTGCTTTCATTTTTTCGCCTAAGGTTTTTTAGAACTTCCGCTTTTGCTTGATCCGCTTCCTGACGTGCCGGCACCTTTACCTGCAGTTCCGCTATTGCCTGTTCCGCTTCCTGTTGTGCCAGTGACAGTACCGCTACCATTTCCGCTGGGTACAGATCCGCTTCCGGTTGTTGATGCACCTGTACCTGTAGTACTTCCGCCCGAAGCATTACCCGTTGAGCTAGACCCGGAGGTAGATCCTGAGGAACCCCCGGCTTCGCTACCCAAAGGCGTCCCGCTTCCTGTTGTGCCGGTAACTGTTCCGTCACCAATACCAGTTCCGCTTCCTGTTGCAGTTTGTCCCGTAGTGCTGTCGCCACTCATCCCCGTTTCTGAACCGGTACCCATTGTTCCTTCGGTGGATGTAGTGGTACTGTCGCTTGCAGTCGTATTACTTTCCGAACCATTCCCGCATGATCCAAGGGCTATACAAAGCAAGCCTGCAAAAAATACTTTTTTCATATGTACGTTTTTAACTGATTATTTCAAATATGAGAATACAGGTACTATATGCTAATTTCCTTCCAGAGGTTCCAAGAGGAGAAAATGGAAAAAGTGAGGAAAACGATCTATCATATGTGTAAATGATACTTCATAAACACCTACTAGTTTCAACCTATTTCAAAGAAGAATCGCTATTTACCTAAACTGTATTGCTTTCACCGGCTGCACGCTGCGTACCAGTAGTGTGGGAAGTATCAATGAAAGGAAACAAACGAAAACCGTTCCGGCACAAACAGCACCAACCTGCCACCAAATTATTTTTACCGGTGCCACAGAGACATAATATGCGGATTCGTTTAAAGTAATTAAGCCGGTATATTGCTGCAGTAAGCAAAGACCTACGCCAAACAATAACCCGGCTCCAGCGCCCAGCAAGGTGATGTAGGTGGCTTGTATTAAAAATATTTTCTGTATGGTAATGTCGGTGCTGCCAACCGCTTTTAAAATACCGACCATTCTTGTTCTTTCCAGTACAAGAATCAATAAACACGTAATCAGATTAATGATGGCAACCACTGCCATTACAATAAAGATTACGTCCCGGTTTACATCCTGTATTCCTAGCCAATCAAATATGTTCGGGTAGACTTCTCGCACTGTTTTACTTGTCCAGTTAATAGGAATGAAACTATTTTCAAGGATACTGTTGTTAACGGTATCCATCGTTTTGTAGTTGTGCAAAAAAATTTCATAACCGCCTATTTGATTCACCTCCCAATTGTTTAATCGCTGGATGAGTCGAATATCGCCAATGGCAAAAAGGTTGTCATATTCTTCGATACCTGTCTTGTAAATACCGCTAACCCGCATTCTTCTGAAGTTGCTTTTTCCACCGGTCGCATCTATAAAATGTATCTTAATGCTGTCGTTAAGCTTGATCTCCATTTGGTCTGCAATAGGTCTCGACACTACGATATCATGACTGTACAAACTATCTTCAAAATCCGGCCACTTGCCCTCGCGCAAAAAGTTTTTAAGGTTCTCAAAATCATAATTCTTTTCTACGCCTTTAAACAATATTCCCTCAATATTTGCCTGGCGTTGCAGTACTGCACTTTTTGTTGCAAAAGCTTGTATGGTTTGAATTTGCGGATTTTTTTTTAAAGAACTTATGACAGTATCATTCTTTGCCAAAGGAGTTTCTTCTGCCACCAGGGCTTTGTTAGGCTCATACTGTTGTAATCGAATGTGACCCCAAAAACTGAACACCTTCTGGCTCACCGTTTCCTGGAAACCGTTCACAAAAGCAAGGGTGATAATCATAGCCGCAACACTTACTGCAGTAGCAGTTACAGCGAGCCGAATAATGAAGCGGGAAAAAGAATACTGAGCATTAAAAGCAAGGCGGCGAGCTATGAAAACAGCGACATTCAATCGGCATGATTTTAGATAATTGCCAAAGCTACATTGATGACACCATTGCAACAAAATCATTTGGATTGTTGTAGGTTAGAGTCTTCAATTATACTTTACATGTTGCGAGTACTAACCTTCTTAATTGTTTTAAACTTACATTTTTCTTCATTCGCCCAGCTTCCCGACGTTACTGTTATGCCTAATATTCAGGGCATAAAACTTTACTTGCAGGGCAACCAATTAGGCTATCCAATCATCGGTCTGAATAGTAACGAGTTGCTTGAACTACACTTTGATGATATGGAGGGAAGGGTGAAGAACTACTATTATACCTTTCAACTTTGCAATGCCGATTGGACGCCCGTTGACCTCAGCACTTTCGACTATTTGAAAGGCTTTAGCCAAATTCGCCTAAATCAATATAGGCTCTCGTCTATATCACAAAGTAAATATGTGCACTACCAGGCGGTTCTTCCTGATCGTAATTGTGTCCCGTCAAAGAGTGGTAACTACCTGTTAAAAGTTTTCTTAGATGGAGACACCAGTAAACTTGCCTTTACCCGCAGGGTCTTAGTATACGAGAAGTTGGCTGATGTAGGAACCAAAGTTGTTCAGCCTTTCAATTCTCAGATTTTTAGAACACATCAAAAAATCGAGTTCCAGGTAAATAAAGGGCAATTGAACATAGTAAACCCGGTACAACAAATTAAAGCTGTTGTGTTGCAAAACTTTCGTTGGGACAATGCAAAAATGAATATACCGCCTACTTTTATCCGTAATAATATGATGGAGTTTAGCACAGAAAACGACCTTATTTTTCCTGCAGGTAAAGAGTTTCGCTGGGCTGACTTAAGGAGTTTTCATTATCAAAGTGAGCGGGTTGCAAAAGCAGATTTTCTTCCTGGTGATATCAACGTCTATTTGCAGGTCGATCCTGAAAGAACGCAGATGCGTTATTTGAAATTTACAGACTACAATGGTTTGTATTTTGTTGAGTCTACAGAGGTATCTAATCCTTGGTGGCAGACCGATTACGCAAACGTCCATTTCACTTTTATGCCCCAGGGGAACGTTCCCTATCCTAACAAAAAGGTTTTTGTCGTGGGTGAAATGAACAAGTACAATATGAACGATACCAGCGCAATGACGTACAACGTGACCAAGGGTGTATACGAAAAAACGTTGTACTTAAAACAAGGTTATTATTCATACACGTATGTAACCAAAGATGCCGGTAACCGTAATAGTATAGCTTCTGTTGAGCAAACGGATGGCAATTATTGGGAGACTGAAAATGACTATACCGTATTAATATATTATCGCTCTCTTTCCGGCCGCCATGACGAGTTGATTGGTGTATCATCTATTAACTCACTTCAAAGCCGACGGATAGGATTTTAATTATGAAAAAACTCGCGTTTCTACTGGTGCTTACTATTGCTTCTTTTGCCGCTAAATCGCAAAAGGTAGAAACGATATATTTCAATTTGTATGTAGACAGTTTGAAAAAAGGAGTTTATAATTATATCAATGTAGACGGAAAACTTTCGTCAGGTTCATTTCTCCCTTTAATGGCTGATGAAGTATTATTCTCAAGTTCTTCGGGTAAGTGGGAAGGCAATAATCTCATCATTGATACTTCAAGTAAGGTTGACTCTGTTGTGATAACCGCTGCTTTAAAGGCGCGACCTGAAGTCAAAAAGACCGTTACTATTTGGGTAAAAAAGGTGGAAATTATCCCTGTTCTTAAAACTGAAAAAGAGTTGCTTGATGAGTGGACCAAAAAAGGAAAGAAAAAGAATTAGTAGGTTTTGCTTTCTATCCTAAGGTTTAGTTTTCTTCTTTTAACTCTACCCTTAGCCCTAGCGATTAATTTTTTGATGCAAGATATTTTTCAGAATTGCTAGAAAAACAAATAGGCCGTTCTTTCGACCAGCCTACTTTGCATCTTTTTAAGGCAATTATCTCCTTAGCGTTACAGTAGGAATAATTGTCTCTTTGCCCTTTACTACCTTAATATCATTAATAGTAGTATCTACTAGTCTACTTGCTGACACGCCTACAAATTTCGCTTTGTAAGTACCTTCATTCAATCCCCGGATTTTAAATTCACCTGATCTTTCTGGTATTGCCGCTCCACTGTCTTTAGCGTTGTATATTTTTACAAACGTATGCAGGTCTGCTGCAACCAACTTTCCCTGCACCTTTCCAAATTGCTTTTCGCAAAAAGGTTTTATCACCGGCCTGAGATAAAATTTGCTACCATCTTTTATGATAGAACTTGAGATGTCAAAGTCAACCCAAAAGCCAATATGTTTCGCGGCAAGCATTTCGTGATGCCTGTTAAGCGTTCTGATATAAACGTAGTTATTGATCCCGGGATGTAACAGCACAGGGTATGCAGTACCGGCCAGCACGACAGAATTCTCCCTACCAAGGGTAAGTCTTATTTTTCTAACCCGGCCTTTTACCCTGCCCTTAGCGAACAAAGTATCTACCCCATTTCTCAGTTTTAAAATGTCATACACACCTGGTCTGATTGACAATGTATCCCACTTGCCAAACTGATCCTTCGATTTATTATCATTGTCACCATCCTTGTCGTTATCATCAAAGTGGTCATCATCATCGTCGTCTTTGTCTCCTTCATGCTCTTTGTTTTCGTATCCCTCCTGCACTTTCACTTCTACGTACCGAATGTCAACGAAAACGTTGTCAAAGGGACCTGCATCATCTGTTAAGTAGATTGATACCTCGTCGCTGACTTCAGCAGTGTCTGCTGATTTACTGCAAGCCGTCAGTGCAACGCTGGCCGTTATTGCCAAAACACCTAACCCTGCAATTAATTTTTCAAATGGTTTCATATAATTAGATTTAGTTGCCCAGGTTTTACAGGGACGGGATACATAACGCTTTAATTCAAACATTTATTTCGCTGCCTTTTCTTGCCGCTTCATTGCGGCGTTTGAAGGTTTGAAGCTTTTTAGAGAGTAATTGGCTCAGTAGTAAAACGAGGCACAAGTGAGTGACACAACAATGTTTGGAAATGAGTTGACGGCTGGTTTCAAAAAATCATTTTAATGCCTCAAAACAAATCGCCAAATAGCTTGGCGGGCAATGCTTTTTAACACTTTTGTTGTCCGCTTTCCTTTTACTTTGCCGCTTTAAATTTTGTTATGAATAGAAATTTTCTCCTTGCTTTTAATGTTGTTTTACTCGTTTTAGTAGGTGTGTTGTTTTACCTCCATTTTTCTTCCTCTTCTAAGAAACAAGCACCTGAAGCAACTAAAGTAATGGCTAACGCTCCAACAGGTCCTTTCAAGATTGCATACTTCGAAATGGATTCAATCGAGAATAATTACGAGTACCTGAAAGAAGTTAAGAATGAGCTGAAGGCAAAAGAAAACCAGCTCACCGGCCAGTTGACTTCTCTGAAGAACCGGTATATGCAAAAAGTAAATAAGTACCAACAGGAAGCCCAAACGATGACACAGGAAAGGCAGGGCGCCATGCAACAGGAATTGATGCAGGAGCAAAAGATGATACAAAATAAAGAGCAGGCGATGGGCGGCGATCTACAGGAAGAGTCGTTTAAAAAAATGCAAGTGGTCAACAAGACTATCGAAGATTTTTTAAAGGATTTTAATAAAGACAAGGGATACTCTTACATACTTGCTCACCAACCCGGAACTATTTATTACAAAGACAGCAGTTACGATATTACAAGCGACATGTTGAGAGGACTAAACGCCACTTACAAAAAGAAAGATTAAGGGTCGCAAGCAAACAATATTCATTTTCATATCTTCATCCCGTCTAGCTCATAGCCAGACGGGATAATTTTTTATATGGATAATACTACTGCTTCGTTTAAACCAACGCTAGGCTTATTAGATGCAACCATGCTGGTTGCCGGCAGCATGATCGGCTCGGGTATTTTTATAGTTAGTGCCGATATTACCCGAAATGTAGGCAGTGCCGGCTGGCTTATTTTCGTATGGATCATCACTGGCTTTATGACGTTGACGGCTGCATTAAGTTATGGCGAACTAAGCGCTATGTTTCCTAAAGCAGGTGGCCAGTATGTTTATCTGAAAGAAGCTTATAACCCGCTCGTCGGCTTCTTGTATGGCTGGAGTTTTTTTGCAGTCATCCAAACCGGAACCATCGCGGCAGTAGGTGTAGCCTTTTCAAAGTTCGCTGCTTACCTGCTTCCCGTGTTGAGCGACAAAAACGTTCTGTGGCATATCCAATCAGGTGTAAACGCTTGTGGCGATCCTAAATATTTTTCTATCAGTGCAGCGCAATTGGTATCTATCTCAATTATAGTACTGCTGACTTATATTAATACAAAAGGCGTAAAAAGTGGTAAAATCATTCAAACCTTGTTTACATCTGCCAAGCTGCTTTCTCTATTTGGCTTGATCATCTTCGGTTTCCTGCTGGCTGCGAAAAGCGAGATCTGGAATGCCAATTGGGCGAATGCATGGCAGGCTACAAAAGATCAACTGGTAAATGCCTGTAATCCTGACCAGGGTTTTAGTGTAACTGCAATAAGTGGCGCGGCATTGATGGGTGGAATTGCTGCCGCTATGGTCGGATCCATTTTCAGCAGCGATGCCTGGAACAATGTAACGTTTATAGCAGGTGAAGTAAAAAACCCCAAACGAAACATAGGACTAAGCCTCTTTCTTGGAACGCTTATCGTTACGGTCATCTATGTTACGGTAAACCTAATGTACATTTCTGTACTACCGTTAAATGAAATTGCGCATGCAGAAAATGATCGTGTAGCAGTAACTGCCTCCAATGTCATTTTCGGAAATGCCGGTACTATCATAATAGCCATCATGATTATGATCTCAACATTCGGTTGTAACAATGGATTGATACT
Source organism: Segetibacter aerophilus (assembly GCF_007991655.1). Taxonomy (GTDB): domain Bacteria; phylum Bacteroidota; class Bacteroidia; order Chitinophagales; family Chitinophagaceae; genus Segetibacter; species Segetibacter aerophilus. Next base: position 229,659 of record NZ_BJYT01000008.1, on the reverse strand, counting down.
TTCCGGAGCACGAGTGTACTACACGATGGCAAAGGATGGACTGTTTTTTAAGCGTACAGGCGTCTTAAATAAAAACGCTGTTCCTGAGCCTGCTCTATGGTTGCAATGCCTTGTTGCTGCTATACTTTGTCTAAGTGGTAAGTACGGAGATCTGCTCGATATGATCTCGTTCGTGGTGGTACTGTTTTACATTCTTACCATTGCAGGTATTTTTATTTTACGCAAAAAAAGACCCGAAGCTGAAAGGCCTTATAAAGCCTTTGGGTATCCCGTTTTGCCTGCGATTTATATACTCATGGCCGCCGCTTTTTGTATCGCTTTGATCATTTACAAACCTGAGTATACCTGGCCCGGGTTCATCATCGTATTAATAGGTATTCCCATTTATTTCTTTTCTTTGCGCTCTGCAAAAAACTGATGTAAGTATGCCCGATCTTGAACAGTTGTTCTCCGCGTTTTCTTTGATGAAGGTGGCTATTGTGGGTGATGTAATGCTGGATACTTACTGGTGGGGAAATGTTGAACGGATATCGCCGGAAGCTCCAGTGCCGGTAGTGGTTTTAGATCAGAAAGAATTAAGAATGGGAGGTGCAGGAAATGTTGCACTCAATACTGCTTCGTTAGGCGCAGCCACCATTATTTTTTCAGTTATTGGCAACGATGATGACGGACGATCGCTGGTAAACCTTTTGGAAAAAAATAAGATTGACTGCAGCCACATAGTCATCAGCAATGATCGCATTACTACCAACAAAACAAGGGTCATTAGTCGAAACCAACATATGCTTCGCCTCGATGCTGAGATGACTAGAGATATTAATAGAGATGAAGAGGCGGTGTTAATACAAAAATTTACAGATTTCGTGGAGGCTGAAAAACCTTCCGTTGTCATCTTTGAAGACTATAACAAAGGTGTTCTAACTGCCACCGGGATAGAGCAGATGATGTTTGTTTGTTCAAAAAACAGTATTGTTACGACTGTAGATCCTAAGCGTAAAAATTTCTTCTCTTTTAAAAATGCCACCATTTTTAAGCCTAACCTTAAAGAGGTCAAAGATGGCTTGAATGTTTTATTGGACGACGTGAATGAAGCCTTTTTAAATGATATTCATCAACAGCTAAAAAACATTCTGCAGCATTCGATTTCCCTGATCACTTTGTCGGAAAAGGGCGTTTTTTATAAGGATGACCAGACTTCTAAAATTATTCCTACTCACGTAAGAAGTATTGCAGATGTAAGTGGAGCTGGAGATACGGTCATTGCTGTCGCTTCATTGGTTTATGCCGCTACAAAAGACATATCCTTCGCAGCTTCGATGGCTAATATAGCAGGCGGCCTTGTTTGCGAAGAAGTGGGAACGGTTGCAATTAACAGGGAGAAATTATTCAACGAGTGTTGCGATCTTCTTTCTAACTGAATCCCAATAATAACCATGGCTTCTTTTAATACAAGCAAGCTTTTCATAGCGTCATTCTTGCGTCGCAATCCGTTCATCTTTGTATCGCTATTAAGCTGGTCTTTTCGTCGACTTCAGTAAGGATTATTTTACATCCTTCATTCACTAAATCATCGCTATTTTTCAAACCTTCTTTAAATCCTGTTGTTAAAAGTTGCCGCGGTTATTTACCTAATTTCGCTGCTTTAAATTTTCGTTTACAACTTATGCAAAAGCTTACACTTGTTATACATGGCGGCGCTGGTACGATCAATAAAGAAGAAATGTCTGACGAACTTGAGCAGGCCTATCTTAAAGGTTTGCAAGAGGCGCTTAACGGAGGCTTTGCTGTGTTGCAGGAAGGCGGATCGGCGGTAAATGCTGTGAAAGCAGCGACGGTTATATTAGAAGACAACCTTCTTTTCAATGCAGGCAGAGGCTCGGTTTTTACCAAAAAGGGTTTGCAGGAAATGGACGCCGCCATTATGGATGGTAAAAATTTGGAAGCAGGGGCTGTTGCAGGCGTTAGAAATGTAAGAAACCCTATAGAGCTTGCAACGGAAGTTTTAATAAATAGCAACCATGTTTTCTTAAGCGGCAAAGGAGCAAATGACTTTGCTATAAAACAAGGTGTAAAGCTAGAACCGGATGAATACTTTTTCTCGCAGTTCCGATACGATCAATGGAAGGCTGTTCGCGACTCAGACAATTATACTTTAGATCATACGCTGCACGACTTGAATGAACTGAAAGAAAAGAAGTTTGGTACCGTTGGCGCGGTGGCCTGTGACCAGAACGGCAACATCGCTGCCGCCACAAGCACGGGAGGAATGACCAACAAAAAGTACGGACGAATTGGAGATAGTCCTCTCATTGGCAGTGGAACCTATGCAAATAATAACACCTGCGCCATAAGCTGCACAGGTCATGGTGAAGTCTTTATCCGCGCAGTGGCTGCATATGATGTGAGCGCCTTAATGGAATACAAAGGACTAACTGTAGAAGAAGCCTGCAACGAAGTCGTACTAAATAAACTAGTGAAGATGGAAGGTGAGGGTGGTTTGATATCAGTAGATAAGCAAGGAAATTTTGTAATGGTTTTTAATAGTGCAGGTATGTACCGCGGCGTTAAAAGCAGCGATGGAACCAACGAAGTCGCTATTTATAAATAACATAGAACCTTCCCAAATAAAGACTAACTGTCCCATTACAAACACCGTTACTTGCGCAAAAAGATTCTAAATGAATTCTTGCAATAGCTACGATTTTTAAACAAAGGTTAAAGACCCCTTCTACCCTTCCTTTTAACATTTTTAGAACCGTTATTCAGAAAGCTTATAAGTAATTTTACTAGTGAGTTTCGGGTGCTTCAGGGTGGATTATGTGAGAAGGATTACAAGAGGTAGAAGCCCGTTGATGAGCTGCTTTTCATCATACTTCTAAGTCCTTAAATCAGGACTGCTTTCTTAATCCTTCCCTCCTAATTTACCCTTCAAATATTTGAGATTCAAAGGCCTATAATTTGGCATGTTTTTTAGATATATTTTATTTATAACGGTTAAAATTTAAGCAATATGGAAACTATCACACTAATAGTCATTTTGCTAATTGCGTCATCTCTTTTTACGCTGGCTTACATAAGTATCAACAACTACTACTCAGTAAAAAAATTAGATAAGGGTCGTGATTAGGAAGATATAAAAAAAGTCAAAACCACCCAAGAGGTGGTTTTTTTGTTTTATGATGTTTCTATGTTTTGACCCTATTTCCCTATCGTATTGCTCGCATTGACATTTACAACAACCATCGTTTCGATTTTTAAAATCTGAGTAATCAAAGTCAAGCAATCTGTGAGGTTGAAACTAGCGATATTAGTTGAAGTGAGTGACACAACAATGCTGAAGTGAGCTTAGCAGCTGGTATCAAAAAAATTGTTCTTTTAAGATGTTTAGTACATTTAGCGGAAAAAGAAAAGTAGCGATGCAAAAGAAATTAATTACAACCGAGCGTAGATGAATGTACCAGTCAAGCTTTTAGCTATTATAATTCTTTTTCCCATCCTCTCCCTAGCACAGCAAAAGGATACGCTTTATAAACAGCCGGACAGCTTACGCATAAACGAGGGCGCTTTACTAAACTTGGTAAATACCCCCAATAATGTTGCAAACTACCAGGACTACAAACTCGATCTTAAAACCTACTTTTTTTTACTTCAGGACAATTTAAAAAAACAATTGAGCAGCCCTTTTCACACCGATAAAAAAGACTGGCTACGGGTTGGTGGCTTTGCTCTTGTAACAGGCGCAGTTGCGCTTACTAACCGGTCGGTTACCAACTATGCAGCCAGGGTGCGTGATGATAGTAAAACCGTAACAGACATAAGTAGGTATGTAACCAATTTTGGAGGTGCTTACGAGGTGTATACGATCGCAGGCTTATATGCTTATGGACTTATTTTTAAAACGCAAAAAGAAAAAACAACTACTGCACTTGCTACGCAGGCATATATAACAGCAGGACTTCTGTCTACTATAGGCAAGTATTTATCGGGGGAGCAAAGGCCCTATTATACCGATCCTAATTCTAATAATATCGGGCCGATTTTTCGCGGACCATTCTATCCTTTCAAAAAGAGTGTAGATCGACAAGCATATTCGTCCTTTCCGTCAGGACATACTACGGCTGCCTTTGCAGCAGCAACCGTATTTGCTGTAGAATATAAAGATAAACCGCTGGTACCAATTATATCATATTCTGCGGCCACTTTAATTGGTCTCAGTAGACTAACAGAAAACAAGCACTGGGCAACAGACGTTGTAGTAGGCGCTATGCTTGGTTACTTAAGTGGAAGGCAGGTTGTTCGGAACTTCCACCGCTACTCCGCGTTGAAACAAGCCGGTCGCCCTGCCACCTCTTTGTCTTTTAACCTGCAGTACAACCATAATCAATTCTTATCGGGTCTCACCTATACCTTTTAAGTTGGGGTATATTTATTGTTGTACAAAAATTTAGATATGAAAATTATTTTTACAAATATCAGAACCAGATGCAAAATGAGCCAGCAGTAACTAAAGAAGAAGTAAAAGGAATTTCAATAAGAGTACTGGTTGTTTTGTTTATAACTGCCGTCTTTCTCCTGGTGCTTTTTTTTCTTACAAATGAGGTGGTCTTACAAAATCAAACAAGCTTCGACTTTTCTGTTTTTAAATTCCTTGATCGTTACAGGTCTAACAGCGTAACACAGGTGCTTATTTTCTTTACCTTTTTTGGGTCGCTTAATTTTCTGTTGCCTGCATACATACTACTCTCTCTCTACTTTGTCTTCTTTAAGAAGAACAATTATAAGTCTTTCAATATTACCGCTATCGGTCTCTCCAGCGGCTTACTATTGTACCTGATTAAAAACATTTTCCAACGTCACAGGCCACCGCATCCGCTGATTGCAAACGTTAGCGGTTTTAGTTTTCCCAGCGGCCATTCGTTTTCATCGTTCACCTTTGTAGGCATTATCATTTATATGCTGTGGAAGTCTGAAAGAGACCTTGTTTGGAAATGCACCGGTACTGCTTTCTTATTTATTCTAGCCACGATAATAGCTTTCAGTCGCGTTTACTTGCAGGTGCATTATGCCAGCGATGTAATCGCTGGCTTCTGCCTAAGTTTTGTTTGGCTGGCCTTGTGCATTTTCATTTTAGACAAATTCAGGCCTGAGACAAAAACTGCCAGGAATCATCGATAGTGAAATCCCCTCAAGAAGCACTATACAAAATAATGAGCCTATTTATAAAATTGTAAAGTGAAGAAGTATCTTTGACCACCTTTTGCTAATAACATTCAAAACCAACAAAAAAATAAATAACGATGCCTAAAAAAGTTGTGACACTTGGAGAAATAATGCTGAGATTGTCAACTCCTGATTTTAAAAGATTTGTTCAAGCCGACTCTTTTGATGTTACCTACGGTGGTGGTGAAGCAAACGTTTCTGCTGCCATTTGTAACTACGGTGAGAACGGTGTATTTGTTTCTAAAGTTCCTGATAATCCTATTGGTCAATCAGCCATCAATCACCTCCGTCGATATGGCGTCGATACCCAATTTATAGCTCGCGGTGGAGACAGGCTAGGTATTTATTTTCTTGAGACTGGCGCATCAATGCGGGCATCGCAAGTGGTGTATGACCGTGCCGGTGCTTCAATAGCCGAAGTGGATGCAAGTGAATTTGACTGGGATAAAATTTTTGACGGCGCCGACTGGTTTCACACAACAGGTATTACCCCTGCGCTGAGCGATAAATCTGCTGCCCTTACTGAGGCTGCTTTAAAAGCTGCGAAAGCAAAAGGTATTACTACAAGTATCGACCTTAACTATCGCAAGAAATTATGGAGTAAGGAAAAAGCCCGTCAAATCATGACTAACCTTTGCCAATATGTAGATGTTTGTATCGGCAACGAAGAAGATGCTGATACAACGTTAGGGTTTAAAGCAGAAGGTACAGACATCACAAAAGGAGAACTCAACCTGGAAGGTTATAAGAGCGTTTTTCAGCAGATGAAAGAAAAGTTTGGTTTTAAATACATTGCCTCCACTTTGCGCGAAAGCCATAGTGCTTCCGACAACGGATGGAGCGCTTTGGTGTATGACGGCAACGAGTTCTACCACACAAGGCAATATGAAGTTCGTATTGTTGACCGCGTTGGCAGTGGCGACTCTTTTGCGAGTGGTTTTATTTACGGCCTTGTAACTAATATGCCTCTCAACCAGGCTGCGGAATTCGGCGTGGCAGCTTCTGCGTTAAAGCACACCATTCCCGGGGACCTTAACCATGCAACACGTAAAGAAGTAATGGATCTTGTAAAAGGAGATGCTTCCGGCCGTGTTCAACGTTAATTGAAAAGTAAAAAGTAAAAAATAAAAATCCGCTTATCTTCTGGCGGATTTTTTTGTTACCGGCCTTTATAACTTTCATGTTGCATCGTTGCGTCGCACACTTGTACTTTAAAACATTTTTTCAACGAAAATGGAAATGCTTATAACTTATCACTTAAAACCTAACACTTAAAACTCATCACATGATCATCGACACATTATCCAACTCAGACAAATACGTTAGCCTTCATCCCCGTTTTGCTAAAGCTTTTGAATTTATTAAAAGTCAAAACTTAGCAGCGATTGAACCAGGAAAATACCAGATTGACGGACCTGAACTACATGCAGGTGTAACCGACCGTCAAGGCTATTCGCGTGAAGAAGCAAAATTTGAATGCCACAATCACTGGCTTGATATTCAGGTTTGCCCGACAGGCAAAGAGCAAATAGGATGGAGCGCAAGAGAAAGAGTCTCTTCGCCCAAAGGAGAATACAACGCAGAGAAGGATGTAACTTTTTACGATGATAAGCCCGACACCTATTTTACTCTACAAGCCGGCCAGTTTGCCATTTTTTATCCGGAAGATGTACATGCTCCACAGATCGGCGAAGGCATGATAAAGAAGTTAGTAGTGAAAGTGAAGTTGTAATCTTGGCGAAGTGAAGAACATTTTATTTATAGAAAGTAAAATTGCAAATTACAGCCTTTTTACTTTCTATAATTTATAACTCATCATCTTTTATTTCCGCTAAATTCATTAGACTCTTCTGTAGTCCCTTTTTCAAATCTTCATTTTTATGAACAGGTACAGAAATAATTTGATTCTTATTTGGGTGGGAATAAATGAAATGACTCCCTTGAATTCTTTTTAGCGTCCATCCTTTTGTTTCTAATATTTTGGCAAACTGCTTTCCGGAAACTGTTTTCATACAGCTAATTCTAAAAGCCTATCATTCTTTCCAATAGATGATGGCTCGATATCCACTGATAAGCATCCTTCAACAGCCTCGTAAATGTTAGGTATTAGCTCCTCCATCGTTTCTGCCTGCGTAACGCAACCGGGAAGAGCAGGCACTTCAGCCCACAGCCCACCTTCTTCAGCCTCATGTATAATCACTTTAAGTTTCATATTATCAAATTTAAACCTAATTATGATTCAACTTACTTATTCTCTGTTTCAATCCTTGCTACGGTTAAAATATCATGGCCGGTTGCATCTCCTTCTTCCTGTAGTTTACCAAATGCTGCCGCGGCTGCATAATTTACAATATCCTGGGGAGCATGATCATTATACAAACCATAAATAAGGCCGGCCATAAAGCAATCTCCGCTCCCGGAACGGTCCACTACCCTATTTGTTGTAAACTCAGTTGACGCATATTGTTGCTGGTCTTTGTACATGGTTGTGTAGTACAACAACTCCTTTTGATCGAACCTGAAAGTGTTGGCAACTACCTTACACTTTGCAAACTTTTGAATAATTTCTTCTGATGTTGCCAAGGCGTGATCCAGGTAAGCTTGCTTGTCTTTTTTCTCATGCACGTGTTCATCAATAGCTGTACCTAACAAAGTATTTGCTGACCATATGTTTCCCATGACAACATTACAATACTCTACAAGCTGAGGCATTACTTCTATGGGTTGTTTTCCATACTTCCATAATCTTGATCGGTAGTTAAGATCAACGGAAATAGTTATGTTTTTGGCAGAGGCTGCTTCCAGTGCTTCAAGACAAACATCTGCAACATTTTCATTTAGTGCCAGGCTTATTGCAGAAAAATTGAACCATTCTACATCATGCAGTACTGTGTCCCAATCTATCATTCCACGCTTTACTTCTGAAAATGCCGAATGTTCTCTGTCGTAAATAACGCTTCCTTTTAAGTCTGCGCCACGCTCGAGGTAATAGACACCAATGCGATTGCCTGCAAGTAAAATAGAGGAAGCAAAAATGTTATTATACTCCAGGTAGTGTCGCACGTGTTTAGACATAAAGTTGTCAGGCAAAACAGTACAATACTTAACCGGAACGTTCCAACCAGCCAGGGCCGTGGCTACGTTTGCTTCTGCTCCGCCTACATACACCTGCATCGGTTGATTGCCTGATTTTCCTCCTCCCAACGCCGGCGAAATCCTCAACAGCAATTCCCCAAAACAGAGGACTTTCTTGTTCATACTTACTAGAGGTTTAAGCCTTTTAACGACAATAATGCCAGGCTAATAAAATTTGCAGTTAGAAATAAATACTGAAAAAGCAGCCAAAAGATTTAAAGACGAACGAAATGCGTCGCAACGATGTTGCCATACGTTCGACTGCCGGTACCAGAATCTTCCAACAAATTATTGCTACAATTGAAAAATCGTCCGATTTTACTTCAAAGTAGAAAGAGGCCATTATTTGATATCAGCAGAATAATTTACACGCCACCAAATATTGAGAAGCCGCCATCAACACAGATCATTGCGCCTGTTACAAATTGGGATGCATCGCTAAGTAGCCAAACCAAAGCGCCCTTCAGCTCATCAGGATGACCGAAACGTTTGAACGGCGTTTGCCTGATTACCAGCTCGCCTCTTTCAGTATATCCTCCTTCTGGTTTCGTAAGTAAGTTTCTATTTTGCTCGGTAAGAAAAAAACCGGGAGCCAAGGCGTTCATCCTGATGGTGTCGCCGTACCTTCTGGATAGCTCGACCGCGTACCATTGGTTGTAACAATCTACTGCAGCCTTACCCATGTTGTATCCCAGTACTTTAGTTATCGCCCGTTTAGAATTCATTGAAGAGATATTTACAATACTTCCCCGACCGGTTTTGACTATCTCTTCGCCAAAAATTTGAGTTGGAATCACGGTCCCCCATAAGTTAATCTCCACCGCTTTTTTCATTCCTCCAATATTCATCTTAAAGATGTCTTGCTCAGGCTGCAAAACACCTTCGGGAATATTGCCACCAGCAGCATTTACCAAACCATCAATTTTTCCAAATTCTGCGACAATTTTATCTTTTGCCTCGGACAGTTGTTGTTCATCAAGTACGTCCGCGACCACTCCAATTGCACTACCGCCTTTCGCATTAATAGCTGCAGCTCTTTCATCAGCCACTTCTTTCTTCCTGCCAAGAATAGCCACTTTTCCGCCGGCTTCTACTATTGCATCTACAAAAGCGTTCCCTAAAATCCCGGTTCCGCCGGTCACTACTACGACCTTATCTTTTAAACTAAACATGTTGCTGTCATTCATATAATATCTTTTTGGTGGTTATAAGTTGGAGGACAAAGTAAAGTTAGCAGCTACTTTTTATTGATATGCAAAATTTTAATGCCGTAAAGCTCCTTCATGTAGTTGATATCATACAAGTCGTTCTCGAAGCAAATCATAGGTGGCGGCTTCTGTATTATATCCTTTAAAACCTTTCGGTTTAACAAAGGGTAATTTTTAATCCGCTTATGAATTGCGAGGCTGTAATCATCGAACGTAACCTCAGATGAACCCATGCGTTTTGCGTCTTCAAACAAGCTTAGTCTTTCCTGCATTATTTGCTTGTACAAAAAACCTGATAACAATGTATCTGATACCTTTTTCATGTTTGAAGACGAAAAGATCAATATGCTAAAAAGCAAGTATCGATATGGATATAAAAAACCGAGTGCAGTTAATTTTGCTTTTTTTAAAATAAAGGCTGTAATGATCAATAGTAGCATGAGGCTGAATAAAAAACAGGTAATGTTTTCAGTGCGAAGGGGAAGTGAGCCGTTGGTTGCATATAAGATTGGAATGTAAATCAGAAGGCCCGTTAAGACATACGCGAGTAGCAATAAGGGAAATCGAATGCCGGCAAGATGCTTTCTTAAGCTAACGCACAATGATTCGTTGTTGGAGAGGAACGAACTAACGAATAAAAGCAAAAACCACCAGAGGGGCTCTTTTAAAAAAAACCAATTCAGCACAGTAAACTTGATTGCAGCAATTACAGTGATAGATAAAAACGGACTTGTGTCATGTAACGAACCTCTGTGAATAATACCAGGCGCGAACAGTAAAAAAGAAGAACTGATAAGGTTGATAATGTAGAGGCTGAGAAAAATTTTGGGAATGCTCTTATTAACGAAATAGTAAAAAGCTATCAAAAAAGTAGAAAGTATTAGCACAAAAAGAGTAATACTTTCATTACAGCCATTGAGGAAAATAATTAGTAGTGCAGCAAGAATAAATTGCAAATTTCGCTGATCCTTCTTAAAGAATAGTTTGAATAAAGTTCCCGCCAGGAGGATCAATAATATGAGTGGCAATTGATAAGTGATAGCACTTGAAAACCAGTAAAAAGCGGTGACAGGTTCAGGAATGATATTGATCTCGAGGATCAATAAAAGCAAGGAAGCAAGTAATAATGACGAAAAAGAAAACCGGCTGTTTAGAAGGTATCTATTCACTTGCCTCAGGAGAAAAACCCATGAAAGAACTGTAAATAATAATAGCAGGATTGTATGGACGTAATAATGGGAATAAAGAAAACCGCTATAAGAGAATGCTGTACTAACAAATGTAGAAACATAACGGCCAGTCCATGTGTGGTAGACCCAACTCTGTAAACCCCAAAAGCTAAACTGCTGCTTTTTATCAAGGATCATGTAGTCGTCGGCAGAAGGGACGTTCCAAAAACAGAACAACAGAAATGGAAGGAGAAAAATTATAACAGCAGCAAAAAGAAACTTTTTATTATTAATGAATCTTAGGACGGAAGCTGCACTCATAAAATTTTTCGCTTTAAAAAACTCATCCCTGCCAGGCATTTGACAGGGATGAATACAACATGTTTCTCCAAACTAACTAACGTTACTTCCTGCATCTATCTTTTCTTCAGGATTTATGAAGTGCAAATTTCCAGCAGCGTCTTCTGCCATTAAGATCATACCATTGCTTTCAATTCCTCTCATTTTTCTTGGTGCAAGATTTACGACAACTGTTACCTGCTTACCCACAATTTCTTCCGGTTGAAAGTGCATAGCAATCCCTGAAACAATTGTTCTTGTTTCAAAGCCCAGGTCTACCTGCAATTTTAAAAGCTTGTCTGCCTTTTGCACTTTTTCTGCACTTACTATGGTTCCAACTTTTAAATCAATTTTTGCAAAATCATCAAAAACGATTTCAGCTTTTGTGCTAGTTACCAGTTCCCCGGTTCCTGTTTCCGCTTGACCGCCGCTTGCTTCGCCTGATGTTTCACTCGCTACAGGTAACTGGGAATCGGTAACTTGTTTCTTTTCTTCTTCCACTTTTTTACTTTTTATTTTTAATTTTTCAATTTGTGCTGCGATCTCAGAGTCTTCTATTTTTCTAAATAAAATTTGCGGTTCGCGCAGGTTGTAGCCAACGCTCAACAATTTCGCTTTCCCGGCATTTTCCCAATCCAGCATCTTATCTACCACTTTCATCATGTAACACAACTTTTTAGCGGTAAAAGGTAAAAAAGGGTTAACCAGGATTGCAAGATTTGCAGTTAGCTGCAAACAAACATGCAGGCAATTGTCGATCTTGAACTGCAGGCTCTCGGCCTCCGACTGCAATGTTTTTCGCTCTTCTTCATCGCTGGCAGCTTGCAGCTTTTGGCTTGCCGCTTCTAACTGCTTTGCTACTATCCACGGCTGCTTATCCTGCATGTACCTGTTGCCTCTTCTGGCCAGATCTATTACTTCAAACAACGCTTCCCTAAACTTATAAGTCTCTATTAAGTTTTCAATAGTAGCTTTTGCATTTTCAATTACTGCAAACATGTTTCGATCTGCATCGTCTAAGATCTCTGCATGTAAAGGAGGTACTTTCCCTTTACATAATTTGTGCATTAACACAAATGTCCGGTTTACAAAGTTGCCAAAAATGTTTCCCAGCTCGCTATTACTTGCATCCTGGAAACCCTTCCATGTAAACTCGCTGTCCTTCGTTTCCGGTGAAATAGTTGTGAGGTAATAACGTAAGACGTCGGCCATGCTATCGCCGCCGTTATCTTTTTTTATCCAGTCGTTTATGTACTCGTCCATCTCAATACTCCAGCCACGGCTGGTGCTCATCTTATCGCCCTCCAGGTTCATAAACTCATTGGCAGGAACATTTTCCGGTAATACATTTCCATGCAATTTTAGCATTACAGGAAAAATAATGCTATGGAACACAATGTTATCCTTACCAATAAAGTGAACCAATTTTGTATCCTTATTGTACCAGTAAGGCTCCCATTCTTTGCCGTTATCGAGCGCCCATTGCCGGGTTGCGCTGATATAACCAATTGGTGCATCAAACCATACGTAGAGCACTTTGCCCTCCGCTTCAGTTAGCGGAACTTTCACACCCCAATCCAAATCACGCGTTACTGCCCGGGGCTGCAGGCCTGCATCCAACCAGCTCTTACACTGACCGAGCACATTTGTTTTCCAGTCATCTTTATGCTCCTGCAAAATCCATTGACGCAAAAAGTCTTCATATTTATTCAGCGGAAGATACCAATGAGTAGTTGTACGCTTTACAGGCGCGTTGCCACTTAAAGTACTACGTGGATTAATCAACAATTCAGGACTTAAAGAAGAGCCGCATTTCTCGCACTGGTCACCAAAAGCGTTAGGGTGGCCACAAACAGGACAAGTACCTACAATGTATCTGTCTGCTAAAAAAGATTTTGCTTCCTCATCGTAAAACTGTTCTGTCTCCTGCTGCTCCAGTTCGCCCCTTTCGTTCAAAGCGGTGAAAAACTCCTGCGCTGTTTCGTGGTGTATTTGCGCAGAAGTACGGTGATAAATATCGAAACTAATCCCGAGGTCATGGAAGTTTTGCTTCATTATTTCGTGATACTTATCAACTATCGCTTTAGGAGTTGTGCCCTCCTTCATTGCCTGTATCGTTATCGCAGCGCCATGTTCATCACTTCCACAGACATATACCACATCTTTTTTCCTCGCTCGTAGGTAGCGAACGTAAATATCAGCGGGTATGTAAGCGCCGGCAAGGTGTCCGATATGTTTTAATCCGTTTGCATATGGCAACGCGGATGTGACCATATATCTTTTAGGTAAATTCATTTTGTACTAAGCTTTATAACTTTCCTCGTCACCGTTGCGTCGCACACTTTTACTATAAATTAAGTTGGAACAAGACGTAATAACAAAGGGCTGCAAAAATAACCAATAAGCAGCTAAGGGGAAAATGTAGTTGCTATTGAAAGCTTGGAGGATATTATACCAAATAAGGGTTGAATATTTTAAGTTCCAGTACTCGGTCAAAATCTTTTACGTTTCTCGTATATAAATCTAGTCTATTCAGTAATGCAGTTGCTGCAACAATTGCATCCCCTAATTTTAGCCTGTATTTTTTTCTTATTTCTATAGTCTTTTCAACTACAGGCTCGGAGAGATTGATGACAGTGCAACTAGAGATAAAACCTAAAAGCATATCGGTATCATTATCGGTTGCATTGGGCCAGCACAAGAGCTCAATCCTGGTAACAATAGAAATATTAACTTCCATTGCCTCTATTAATTGTGACGCACTCGGTGGAAGTAGCTGTGCGAGATAATCAATAGCTGTATTTGTATCTATTAAATTTCCCTTCCCCATTCTTTCCGGATTTGTTGAGCGAACTCTTGCATTTCCAAAGCTTTTTCTTTTGAAAACATCCCTTTATACCTTTTAATTTCACCTTTTTTGCTGCCAACTTCATCAACATCGTCCTCAGAAAATAGTATAACTTCTACTTTTTTTCCGATATAATTGTCTGGTACAACTACAGAAATTTTATTTGAATCAGGAATTATTTGTGTCCGAATCATGCTGTTCATTTAAATACTAAAGCTAAGACTAAATTCTACGGTTAAGGTTAACTCAATAAAAAGACGACGGAAACTTCGGTCTTTTTTGCCTGTAAATTTTTATCGTAACATTGCTCAATGGCAACAATTCCTCCATACTTAAAGAAAGGCGATACAATTGGTATTGTTTGTCCCGCAGGCTATATGCCTGTTGAAAAGATCCAAACCTGCATGGCGGTTTTGATGGAATGGGGTTACAAAGTAAAAGCCGGAAACACGATTGGGAGTCAGTTCAATTATTTTTCAGGCACAGATGAACAACGGCTCCACGATCTACAACAAATGATGGACGATGACTCTGTTAACGCCATTTTGTGTGCCCGCGGAGGATATGGGGTGGGAAGAATCATAGACGGATTGAATTTTAAAAAGTTTACGAAAAAACCGAAGTGGATAATCGGCTTTAGTGATATTACTGTCTTGCATTCACATGTTTACAATCGCTACAAAATTGCAAGTTTGCATGCTCCAATGGCTGCAGCTTTTAATGATAATGAGCACAAAAACGAATTTGTCCAATCTTTGAAACTTGTCCTGGAAGGCAAGAAACAAAAGTATACCTGTGCAATCAATCCTTATAATAACACTGGCACTGCATTAGGAAAATTAGTTGGAGGAAATCTATCGCTGTTAAGTCATCTTGTAGGAACTCCGTCTGATATAAACACTGATAATAAAATACTTTTTATAGAAGAAGTAGGCGAATACATTTATAACATCGACAGAATGTTGTACCAGTTAAAAAGAAGCCGAAAATTGTCTAAACTAGCAGGTTTGATAATAGGAGGTTTTACTGAAACAAAGGATACGACAATACCTTTTGGAAAAGAGGTGTACGAAGTCATTTACGAAGTAGTTAAGGAGTACGATTACCCAATTTGTTTCCAGTTCCCGGTAGGGCACATGAAGGAAAATTATGCGCTTAAAGTTGGGGTGGATTATAAACTCCACGTGGGCAAGAAAAAAGTGGAGCTGGTTGAAAAATAGGCTGCCTGCTGAACAAAGAAATACCTGTACAAGTGAGTGACACAACAATGGTCATTTATAGCCCAAAGCTTGTCTACAGATAGTTGTCGCGAACTAAGGGAACTTTTTAAAGACAGTGTAACGCAGCACCGCCTCAATCACAAGAAAAACAAAGGCAATTACCAGCCAAGGCAGAAACTCTTCGGTAAAGCGGTCGTAAGAAGTTATCTCAACCTTCGTCTTTTCCAATTTATTAATACTGGCGTAAATATTTTTCAGTGCATTCTGATCCACTGCATGAAAATATTGGCCTCCTGTTTCAACAGCAATATTCTTTAGCAAGCCTTCGTTGAATTCGAGCTTCTTTCGATTATTCATCTTTCCATAAGGAGTCTGCACCTGCTCGTCTATTTCCTTTTCAGACCCTACTCCGATTGTATATACTTTAATTCCGTACAACTTGGCCATTTCCTTTGCAATGTCGGGAGGTATTAGCCCACCAAAATCGACACCGTCGGTTAGCAATATGACAATCTTACTTTTAGTTTTTTGATTTTTTAAACGGTCTACACTAGTGGCCAGACCAGATCCAATTGATGTGCCTTCTTCTTCAAGATAACCGCTATGAATATTAGCTATCTGAGATAAGATGGCTGTCTTGTCGGTGGTGATGGGGCAAAGGGTAAAACTCTGCCTGCTAAAAATAACGACGCCAATACGATCGCCCGTGCGCTCATTTACAAACGACTGCGCTACCTCCTTTGAGGCTTCAAGACGATTGGGAGTAAAATCTTTTTCTGTCATGCTCCCGCTGATATCAAAGCACAGCACTATGTCTATGCCCTCGCCTTCGGTTTGCTGTTCGCTAAACTTGTGCTGCGGACGTGCAAGAGCAACAATCAGGCAAGCCAAAGCAATACATCGTAAAACAAAAGGAAAGTTTTGAAGCCATGTTTTAGAACTGCGGATATCGGAAAGGAAATGGGTAGTGGTCACCAACATCGATCCCTGCCGCTTCTTGACATTGCCATAATACCAAATTGCAATAATTGGAATTATAAAAAGCAAACTCAAGGCTTCGGAATTGTGAAAGGTGATATTTTGAAACCACTGGTAAAGCATCAGGCCGGATTGGGTTGATAGTTTGAATGAATAGGTGAATGTAAAAGGGAGACTTTCTGCAGCATCGTTTTTATTATTTCAACAGAAGTTTCATTGTCTCTTGAATGCGGCAGGTACTTGGCAAACTTCACCGTATCTGCTAACCGAAGCACCTGGAAAAAAGAAGTCTTCGTTTCATTATCTACAGAGAGTGGCTGGAGTGTCATCATCCATTCGTCGGTAGTTTGCTGTAGCGATTGCTGCTGTAGCTGCCGGTTAAAAAAAGTCCGGGTTATATCGGTGAGCGAAGAGTAATATTTTTTAACCTCGGCAGGAGTACTAAGATTTTGACCCTTCAGCTTGTTCAATTCCGCAAGTGCCCAGTCTAAGGGTGAGAGGCTACCTTTTGCCGGGCGCCTTCCAACAAAAACCTTCCTCTTTTTAATAAACAGCCAATAGAGGATGAATAAAGAAAGAAGAGTAATAGCGGCGATGATTCCAATAATCAGGGGATCATTCTCCTGCTTTACTTCTTCAATGTCTTTGATGTCATTATAGTCTTCCATCTTAGAGACGTCGACGGGTAATACATCAATGGCGATAGGAGGAGTGGGCTGCGAAATGCCCGACGCAAACAAAGAGGGAAATTGCCACCTTCCACTGTCGAAAGATGTTATTGTAATGACCTGGTAATAGTCGGTGGAACTGCCGTTTAAAACTGTATCAATCTTGCCTCTCTTAACAATTTCGAAATGATTAAGACTGTCAGGGAAGCTAAACCATTTCAGCCCTGCCCTACCCCCTTGAATAGCGAGCTTAAGGCGGATTTGCTCCCCAATGAAAATCTTATTCCGATCAACCCCTGCTTTAACTGTTTGAGAAAACAGGTTAGAGGTTACAGATGATAACACTATTAAAATAACGAGACCTATATATAATTTCCGTTTATTCACTTATGCCCTTCTGATAAAAAATTGTTGTAAAAGTTTTACATAATCCTGTCCTGTAGTAACCTGCAATAAATCAGCGCCGGCTTTTCTAAACGAATTTTTGGCGTCGTCCAATACCTTCTGAAACTGTTGGCTGTACTTAAATCTTGTATAGGGATCGTTGGTATTCAGCAGCACCATATTTCCTGTTTCCGCGTCTCTCAAATTCATCAACCCCACTTGTGGCAACTGCTCATCACGCTTATCATATACCTGCACACCAATTACATCGTGTCGTTTTGCAGCCACGCGAAGGGTGTCGTGATAACCGGCATCTGCAAAATCGCTAAGCACAAAAACAATGCTTTTATGCCTGGTGGTTGCATTCAAAAATTGAAGTGCTTTTAGAACATCGGTTTGAGACGACCTCGATTTGAAAGTCAACATCTCGCGAACCATATACAACACGTGATCACGACCCTTTTTGGCAGGAATAAATTTCTCAACATGATCGCTAAAAAAGATAAGACCAACTTTATCGTTGTTGCTAATAGCGGAGAAAGCAAGTACGGCACACATCTCTGTCATCAGGTCTTTTTTACTTTGTCTGAAGGTTCCAAACAAACTGCTGGCGCTAATGTCTATTAACAAGTAAACGGATAGCTCTCTTTCTTCCTCGAAAATCTTGCTGAATGTATGTCCCATTCTTGCCGAAACATTCCAATCAATAAACCGTGGATCATCCCCAGCTTCATACTCCCGCACTTCTTTAAAAGACATACCCCTTCCCTTAAAAGCAGTATGATACTCACCTGTAAAAAGATGGTTAGTCAGCTTCTTGCTTTTAATTTCTAGCTCACGTACTTTCTTAAGAATGTCGGCGGTGGTCATAGTTTAAGTTGACGGTTGGTAGATGACTGTTGACAGAGATCAAACCTTATTTTAGTTCTGTTCTTATTTCATATGAATTTATTAGCCCATTAAGTATTCTTATTTCTTCGTCAATAATACTTTCAAATGCTCTAAATTTTTCCTCCTGAATTATCTCTACCATAACTGCTATATTTAAAAGTGTTTCGACCTCATATAAAGAACCTCTTGCAATATGCAAAAACTGTATTGTATCCTTTTTATAATTTCTGCCAATACCCTCCGCAATATTTGCTGCAATAGAAACTACCGCTCTCTTCGTTTGTGATGTAAGTGCAAAAAGTTCTTCTTTAGGATAAGACTTACAAACGAAGTAGACCTCCTTTATCAGAAGCATTGCTTTTTTCCAAGCCTCTAATTTTTTGTAAGAAGTCATAATAGCTCTAGTTTAGGTGATAAGGACAAAAGACAGTTGTAAATTTCAAAGTTCCTTCCGTCATCTGTCATCCGTGAACTGTCAACTTACCTTAAGGAACTGCAATAGCATTCAAAATATCATCGACTATTTTTTCAGAAGTAATATTTTCTGCCTCAGCCTCGTAAGTCAGACCAATTCGATGGCGCATCACGTCTTTGCAAATTGCCTTTATATCATCAGGAATAACGTAACCTCTCTTATTCATAAATGCATGTGCCTTTGCCGCCAATGCAAGATTAATGCTTGCACGTGGCGAGCCACCATAACTAATCAATGGCTTCAAACGATCTAACCTGTATTGCTCGGGATAGCGGGTAGCAAATACGATGTCTAGTATGTACTGCTCCACTTTCTCGTCCATGTAAACCTGTCTTACAAGACTTCTTGCTTGTAAGATTTCGAATGTGCTTACGACGGGGTTTACAACCGGCAAGTCAGCACCCTGCACTTGCTGCCGTATAATCATTTGCTCCTCGTTTCTACCCGGGTAGCCGACCACAACTTTAAGCATGAACCTGTCAACCTGGGCTTCAGGAAGCGAGTAGGTACCCTCCTGCTCTATAGGGTTTTGTGTGGCCAATACAAGAAACGGCTCCTCCAATTTGTGCGTCTCATCTCCGATGGTCACCTGCTTTTCCTGCATTGCTTCCAGCAATGCGCTCTGAACTTTTGCAGGGGCACGGTTGATCTCATCTGCTAATATGAAATTGGCAAAAATGGGTCCTTTTCTAATTACGAACTCGTGCCTTTGCTGGTTGTATATCATGGTACCAATAACATCAGCAGGCAACAGATCGGGTGTAAACTGTATCCGGCTAAACTTTGCCTGTATAGCTTGCGCAAGTGATTTTATCGTTAAAGTTTTTGCCAGACCAGGTACACCTTCCAGCAGCACATGACCGTTGCTAAGTAAGCCAATCATCAACCTGTCAACCATGTACAACTGGCCAACTACTACTTTTGCCAGCTCAGTTCTAAGCCTGTCGATAAATACTGCCGCTTGTTGGATTCGTTCATTTAGTAACCTGATATCTTCAGCCGTTTGCATTTCAATGTTTTAAGTGGTGAAATTAGAACTAATGTTATAACCAATCATTATAACTAAGGCCATGATCTCTCACGGCCCCATACTTACTGTTTTTAGAAAAGCAATGTAAAATCATTAAAAGTGTTTGCCGCCTTACTACTTACCTATTCGAATTATTTTTTGCGGTACTTGCCATCAACAATAAACATTCCAAAACTTTCCTATTCTTCTTAATAAAATGTTTGCATGGTACCTTTAAAACTTGCTGCTCTTCAAATTGCAAATATCCTACCTCATAATAATGGATAAGTATGCAGCTAACTTGGTAATCGCTTCCGCGCTCAATCCTATTTGTTCCTGTGCTTCTTTCCAGTCTCTTTGTTCAATTGCTTCGCGTATTCCCGGCATTGTCTTAACGCCATACCCTGTATAAAAACCGGGAGCATAGATGGCATGCCTGTACCAATTTCTCCGGGGCAACCCGTTCTTCAATAATAATTGTTGCTCTGCCTGGTACAATTGCTTGTTCAATGCGTCATGGTTTCCACCTGCAGCATTTGCCTTTTTTATAACTCCCACTAAACTGTCTGTACTTTTCTGCAAGGTTACCAACGCATTTTGCAGAGGAGAAAAATCGATATATGGAACCTCATCTTTTGCCTTTGGAGCGATAAAAGTTTTGGATGGATCTGATGCAAGTACATATTTGCTTTGACTCAAAAGCTTGTTTTCGATGGCGGTATTATCACGCATGGTTTCAGTCAAAGTTTGAAGCTCCGTTGTATAATTTTGCAGGGTTTTATACAAATCAGTAAAATCAAACGGAAGTAATTCTGACTCCGACATACGCAGAGCTACATGTCCTGCTGTTTGAGCAAGGGCAACTCCGTAAGCAAACGTTGGGTCTTTAAAGCGCTTATACAAATCATAAGAATCATAAATAGAATGATATTCGCCACCCGGACCTTCACCACCATAACCAAGGTTTAAAGCAGGGATTCCTAAATGTTGCAAAAAGGTTGAAAAATCAGAGCCACTACCAAGGGCATCTAACTCCATTGTAGTTTCAGCCAACACATCCTTCTTTGCTTTAGTGCCTGCTGCCGATACCACTTCCCTTGCCTTATGCCTGTCGTATACACTTACTTTTGTTTGCGGATCTGTAATGCCTTTTGCCACTTCATCCATCATCTTAGTTAATGCATGTGAGCCTCCGGCTTCAAGAAAACCTCTTTCATTACCGTCACTATTAATATATACAACACACTTTTGCTGCAGCTCAGCACCATGATCTTCTGCCCATTCTGTTGAACCAAGTAGTCCAGGCTCTTCTCCGTCCCATGCGCAATACACAAGTGTGCGTGTTGGTTTCCATCCGCCTTTTACCATCGCGCCTATACTTTTGGCTTCTTCCAACATGGCAGCAAGACCACTGACGGGGTCGCCTGCACCATTCACCCAGGCATCGTGATGGTTTCCTCTTATCACCCATTCATCGGGTAGTTTGCTTCCCTTTATCATTCCTATCACATCGTAACAAGGAACCATCTTCCAGTCAAACGCAACTTTTAAATGCACTTTTGTTTTACCGGGACCAATATGATAAGTGAAAGGCAATGCACCACGCCAATCAGGGGGAGCAACGGGGCCTTCAAGTGCTTTAAGCAAAGGCTCAGCATCGTGGTAACTTATGGGTAAGACAGGAATCTTCAACAAATTAGGAGCTTCATTATGACTTGCAATCCTTGTGGCACTTTGGGTGGCACCAACTCCTGGCGTCAAAGGATCGCCGGGATAAATAACCATATCCATTACACTTCCCCGTTGTGCACCATATTCATTTTTAAAAGCCCCTTTCGGATATACGTCGCCCTGGAAATACCCATCTTCTTTTGGATCAGAATAAATTATACAACCTATTGCTCCATGCTCCTGTGCAACTTTTGGTTTTATCCCGCGCCAGCTTCTTCCGTACTTTGCAATAACGATTTTACCTTTTACGTCGATGCCTAATTTCTCCAGTTCTTCATAATCCTGCGGTAATCCATAGTTCACAAAAACAAGATCACCCTTAACATCGCCGTCAGCACTCCACGCATTATAAACGGGTAACTGTCCTTGTTGGCCCGATGTAGCGTCTTCTTTTAATAATGGCTCCTTTAAAAGGGCTTTAAAGGTTGTTGGTCCGGTCATTTCCAGCACTCGTGTTATCGGAGTAGGAAACAATACGGTATAGGTTTCTATCCTTGTATCAAAGCCGTAGCTCTTTAACTTGTTTTCTATCAGGGTTGCATATTCCTTGCTTCCTGCCGAACTTATATGATGGGGTTTTGCAGAAAACGTTTTTATCGCAGCCCCTATATTTTGTGCATCCAATTGCTGGTCGAAGCGGCTTTCCAACTGCTTTTGAGTGCCTGAGGTAATAGTAGTGAAACCCGTGATTGTCTCTGTTTGAGCATGTGCCCGAAGCGGCAAAAAGAACAACCCCGTAATGACAATTTTCGTAAACGTTTTTCTCATACGCATGATTGAAGCCGGCAATTTAAGAAAGAGATTTTTATGTAGCAGGCTTTTGTTTTTCAATTGATCTTTTCTTGCGTCGCACACTTGTACAGTTTATTTACAAGCAGCAGGTGCGTTTTCAAATCCGATACAGTTATTGCACCCAACTTTTGTAGACCCCTATTGTTGAAGTAGTTGAAGGCAACCCTAACTTCCACACCTTTTGGTTAGCCTGATATTTGTGCAATAAGCATTCAATTAAATCATTTTAAAAATTAGCTAAATGAAATATAAGATTTTGGGAAATACTGGCTTAAAAGTTTCAGAGCTCTGCCTCGGCACCATGACGTTTGGTGGTAAAGGATATTGGACGGCAATTGGCCAACTTGCCCAGGAACCGGTTGATGAATTGGTAAAACGGTCGGTAGATGCGGGCATCAATTTCATAGATACCGCTAATGTGTACTCCGAAGGTTTATCTGAAGAGATGACCGGCAGAGCAATTAAAAACCTGGGACTAAACAGGGACGACCTTGTAATCGCAACAAAGGTCAGAGGTAAAATGGGTGAAGGACCTAACAATTCAGGCCTCACCAGAAAACATATTGTACAGCAAGCAGAGGAAAGTCTTAAACGTCTGAACATAGAGTATATTGATCTGTACCAGATACACGGTTACGATCCACTGACACCGCTTGAAGAAACGCTTTGGGCCTTGGACGATCTTGTCAAAAGCGGGAAGGTGAGGTACATCGGTTGCAGCAATCTCGCTGCATGGCAACTTATGAAGGCGCTGTCTTATTCGACCTATAACAAAGTGGCGAAATTTGTTTCATTGCAAGCTTACTACACCATTGCAGGCCGTGATCTTGAACGCGAGCTTAGACCATTGTTACAAGATCAAAAAGTTGGCCTTATGGTGTGGAGCCCTTTAGCCGGAGGATTACTAAGCGGCAAATATGGTCGCAACATGCAAGGGCCGGAAGATAGCAGACGCATTAGTTTTGATTTTCCACCGGTAAATAAAGAAAAGGCATTTGACATTATTGACGTGATGCAGCCCATCGCACAGGAAAAAGGAATTTCAGTTGCGCAACTAGCATTGGCATGGCTGCTACATCAGCCGGCTGTAACGAGTGTTATCATAGGCGCGAAAAAACCTGAGCAACTTGAAGACAACCTGAAGGCAGTCGATGTACAGCTTAATGCGGAAGAGCTGGAAAAATTAAACGACGTAAGTAAGCTGCAGCCCGAGTATCCCGGCTGGATGCTTGAAAGGCAAGGCCAGGATAGAAAAGCGTAATAACGCGTTCATTTGTTACAGATAATTATAAGAAAGCCGGCACTCATTGTTGCCGGCTCTCTTATTTAAATAAAGTAGCTATAATTAACACTTTAGTTCATTTAATATTTTTATTACATTAGTAAACCGTTGGCCAACTACTTGCTTAACCCGAAAAAAACTCTATGAGAAAACTTGTAATACTGTTTGTAATAACATGTATTAGTAACCTCGCTATTTCCCAAAATGCTTTTTATAACGCTAAAGAACTTGCACAACTAAGTCTTGACTCAAGCATTAGAAATACAGAAAGAATAGTAGCTATCCTGGTAAATTATCTTTCCGAAAATGAAGCCAGGGAGTTCGCGGCGGATCCCGGAAGAGAAAAACTGAGAAATTACTTTAAGGAAGACCCTGCCATCATTCAACTGATCGATCAGCTTAAAGTACCTGACATTAGTTGCGATTCTATCTTAAAAGCAAATCTTAAGTGGGAAGACAAGTCCTATGTCAAAATTTATCAGTTTAAAAAGTTAATAGACACTGTGATGGCCGATGTAGTTTTTTCGCAGCTTAAGCTGCTTGATACGTTAAGTAAGTCGGAAAAGCTAATGAATGATCACAGGTTGAAAATTCAAAGCTGGTACAAAGGATATATAGATAGCACGAGAATTTTTACAGACACCGAAAGCATCAAACCGATTTATATAGACGTACAAAATAAGCTGTTGGAATTAAAGGGACAAAAGGAGAATATAAAAAATGTTTTTTGCGAGCAAATTGTTATTGAATATAAAAATCTGCCACCAGCTAAACGGGACGGAAAATTGAAAATCCCAGAGCCCACCGGTGACATCCACTTCAAAGAATATAAAATAGTTTTAAAACAATTAAATACTTCAGCAGAAGCAATTAAAGCAGAAAATCAACAAGCATCTGCTCCAGGTTTAAGCATGCCTACCCAAACCCAAATGGTTGATGCAGTGGCTATTTATCTTGCCAATAGAGTAAAATACGAAACAGCTATTACCTTCCTTGAGTATATAAAAAAGGCATTGAAAACAGATTCTACTTTATTAAACCTTTTTCCGGAAACACTGCGGCTGTTTACAACCTACAACAGTTACGAAATGCCAAATTTTGGAAATGTGTGGCAGCAGGCGTTTGCTGAGGATTTTATCATGATACCTCAACGCATTGCTTCTTTTAAGAATACTGATAATTATTTTTACCGTAAGTATAAGAACAGTCCGACTTTCAATTTCATTCGGGAGGCAATAGAACTACCAGTACTTGCAGCACAAAAAGGGAATATTATAGATATTGTTGAACTACTAAATGAAAGATACAAAGACACACTACCTGAGCATCTTTCAGTTTTCAATAAATTTATCCGATTATTTCATCTTATAAACGACGAATTTTACTCAATCGACAGGGACAAATTTTGGGTAAGTTATATTGATCTAAACAAACTAACGCCCCAACAATTTCGAATCTTATCAGGTTTGCTTTTTAAAAAATACAAGGACCAGATCTTTTCGTTTTTAAACATTTCTCAGGGTAATTGGGACCGGGTTGACTCAGCGGCGGTAAATCAGAGAGAATTTAAAAAGTGGCTGGGAGATGCATTTTATGTACTAAACCAATTTCAAACGAATCAACAAGCTTTAAATGATTTTGTAAAATCAGGTAACGTGCCAAAAAGTAATGCGAATTTCTGGCGTTTCTTACCTGAGCTTTATAAAACCCTTGTTTCGGATTACCAGGATAAATCTATCTTCAGAAAAACCGGTCCTTTTACGGTTACGAACAGGGGAGTTGAAACCTATAAAGAATTGTCTGATGTCTTTGAAGCGCTCGAAGGAAAAGATTACTCGGTAGCTTTTGACCGAACGCTGCATATTCTTGAAAAGCTAATGTCAGAAACACGTTTGAAAGAAGAGAAAGCGCTGTTTGCCTATGTTCAAAGTCGATACAAGTATAAATACAAAAAAAGAACCGAATGGGAAGCCGTTGTAAATGGCAACCAGGATGTTGTAAAAGAAGCATCTTTAAAATTCATAGAGACTGTTACAAGTTTTAATACCTATAGCTCAAGTAAAACTCATGCTGACAGTGTAAGGTGGTATAGCAAGTATGAGTTAAACCGCGACAGCTTTTTTAACAGCATAGCGCGCGGGGAGTTGAAAAAGTACCTTTCACCAAACATCACCGATGGTAGCAGGTTGGATAGATTTGTTAAAGACAATGCGCTAAAAATAACCGACTTTAATAATCTTGCAGAATCAAACAATTTCAATACCATAACCCGTACTGTTTCATTTATTAGTGATGTAAGGCGGGCGCCAGATAGCAAAACATTAAGTCAGGTAATATCATCCTACGCTTCTCCCCCCGTGTCTTACAAGCAGAAAAGAAGCAGTAACTTTTCTATTGATTTAAATGCCTTTGTAGGAATCTACGGAGGGTATGAAGGACAGCTGAAACAATCTGCTTTCAATCTAAAGCAATATTCTGATTTTGCTTTTTCTGCCGGAGTTTCGGCTCCAATTGGAGTGTCTTGTAGCTGGGGCTATAGCAAGCCTGCTAAAAATATCACTGGCAATAGCTTCCTTACCAAAAAGGGAAGTTTTAAAAGCCTTAAGGAAAATAATTTTAGTATTACGATTTCAATAATAGATATCGGTGCGCCTGTCTCTTACCGACTAAGTAAAGGATCAGCAGGAGCGTTGCCAAACAACGTGACCTTTGGTCAACTAATAAGCCCTGGTCTTTTTGCACAATGGGGTATTAGAAACACTCCTCTTTGCTTTTCAGCTGGTGTCCAATACACGCCAGAGTTAAGGACTTTTGATGCCGCAAAACAGAAACAGGAAACCGCATTTTCATTAAGAGCAGGGATGTTTTTTGACTTACCATTAATGAATATCATACGGCATTAGATATAAATCAAAGAAACTGATATTACGAATTACTTGCTTTTTGGCTTATCGGCATTAAGAAAGTCTTTTCATTTGAATAAACAACAGTTTCACTCGTTGTGCGATGTCGTTATACTATCATTCGTTGCTAAAATGAAGACATCTGGTACAGAATTATTTTTCCTTGCTGTTGTAATGCCTGATCAGTTCTCTTGTTTCTTTTCCAGACTCCCTTAAATCCTTATCCTCCCACTTACCTTGGGCGCTGGCGGTTGGAAGCAAAACAGAACAAGTTTCGTTTTTGTCAGAAACTGACCAGGTAACCCAACTCACTTTATTCTTCTCTGACCAGTCGATCCATTTACGCCATTCCTCCATATTTAAAGGTCCGTTTCCGCTGGCTTCCATGCCTGCAGATTCGGAGATAAAAATAGGGATGCCTTTCTTCAGCGCATAATCGCAACGGTCGCGAAGTTGTTGTTTATGGGTTGCAGCATAAAAATGAACCGTATACATTAAGTTGGTAAAACCGGTTAAAGGGTCATCAGCAACGGTATGTATGTCCTGGTCCCAATGGGGATTGCCGACAAGTATAACATTGTCGGGGTCAATTGCTCTAATCGTAGAAATAACCTCTCTTGAATAATCCTTTACTTCCTTCCACGACTCCTGGTCTGGCTCGTTGAAAATCTCGTAAATAACGTTTGGATATTTTCCATAGGTTTTAGCCATTTCGGCAAAAAAGGTCTTTGCCTCGTTCAACTTAATGTTGTGACTATGCCAATCAATGATTACGTAGATACCCTCTTTTATAGCAGCATCTACAACTGCTTTTACCTTTGCTACTGACTCTTCGGGCTTTTCCAGGTAGCCGTTTTTAGGCTCCACTCCCATCGCGGCCCGTACTACTGTGCATTGCCAATCGGTATGTAACCACTTAACCGCTTCTGCATTATAGAAACGCGGCCAAAAGTTGTGCCACCCAAAACTCATTCCTCTTAACACAACAGCATTTCCTTTTTTATCCACCAGGTTAGTACCGTCAACATGAAGTGGCCCGTGTTGTTTAACAGGTTGCGCCGATAGAAATACACTCACAAAAAAAAGATATAAAAAGGCCAGCAGAGTCTTTATTTTCATAATTATTTTAATAAGTGGGACGAATATAGCCCACCTATCCCAAATAATTCAACCGTAAGCCATGCAGCGAGTTATACATGTTTTATGAGTAAAAATTACTTTTAATCTTAATTTACTTTAATGCTTTCCGGGATGGTTTTTAAAAGGACAGAATATTTTAAGAGGGTTACCTTTTTTTCATATTTGTATTAACTGTTAACCTTTAATAAACTAAAACAATATGGTACAAAAAACATATTTCAAGACAAAAGACTATTGTAAAGTGAAATTTGCCCTAAATCTTGAAAATGCTGAGACAGTAGAAATTCTTGGATTAAACAGTGATTGGGAAAATTCAGTAGTGATGAGCAAGAAAAAAGATGGCACTTTTAGCGCTGATGTTTCTTTGCCTAAAAATAGTCAGCATGAATTTAAATATCGTGTAAATGAGACCGAGTGGATTAATGAGCCCGAAGCAGATAGTCAGCACCATAATGAATTTGGTAGTGTTAATAGCGTAATCGTTCTCTAAACAATTAGACTAAAACCTCATTTTATTTTCAAGTCATTTGAATGATGGTAAATAAGATGAAATTGTACAAATAATAAAAGCTGCAAAACAGTGTTTATCGATAAACATTTTTTTGCAGCTTTTTATTTAACCAAACCACTCTCTTTTCCGTGCTTGCAAGTTTTCAAACTTTTATCTCTAGAGTACTATCAAACAAAAACGAGGCAAAAAGCAAAAGACGAGAAATGCTTATTTTTAAAAAATGAAAGGACTTTTATTAATTACTCTCCTCAGCTTCACACTTGCCTCATGTTTTAAAACTGATAATAGAAACCTGGGAGTTTACAATGTCGCAGACGGTTACATAAGATATCAATTAAACAATTTCCCTTTTGAAATCAATGGTGGCTATAGTTCGTTTTCGAATACCGGCATTGGAGTATATGGCAGGAAACAACTGAAAACGACAACAGGTGAAAATACGAGGTATGTTATTGTCGGGCAACTATCGGCAAGAAGATCTATCACTATAGTTATAGCTACAGATAGCTTAACCACAGGAACCTATACTACAAGTTCTTCTTCAAACCCAATCACTACCACAAAATTTGACTCTGTTCAATATTCTGTAAACAGAAGTGAAGACGTGTTAAATCTCGATATTATAAGAAATACCAATGGCACTATTGATGGAACTTTTTCAGGGAAGCTTTCAAATGCTACAACAGATACGGGAACCACAATGTATGCGCCCGGTCTTATAAGTAACGGAGTTTTTAAAAATATTGCAATAAGCTATCAGTAGTTTTTACAGCTATTTCCTCTTTTAAGAATAGTAGAATTATATCGAACCGTTTCAAGCAAGTGAAACTATAAAGCGAGGTTTAAAGCTTTTTGCATCTATAAACCTAATTTCTCAATAGCTAGTTGGGCAGCTATCTGGCTTGCGTCCTTTTTATTATAAGCTTTACCAATAGCAAGTTGCTCTCCATCTAACACGGCCGCGATTGTAAAGACGCGGCGGTTGTTTTCAAGCTTTTCGGCAATGGTTTCGAAACCCAGGGCTTTGCCGTTTTTACTCGCCCACCCTATCAACTTATTTTTAAGGTTAATGTCAATCAGTTCAAGATCATCTACATAAAGGTGAGGAATGATCATTTGCTTTGTTACCCACTTCTGAGTCTTGAGATAACCCTTGTCCAGGTAGAATGCACCAATAAGCGCCTCGAGTGTATTTCCAAAAATCTGACTTCCTTTTAGAGAGCCGTCAACCTTATTATAGAGAGCCAGTTTTTTAAGGCCAATTTTTATGGCCAGATCATTTAACTGCTGCCGGTTAACCATTTTACTGCGCATCTCGGTAAGAAAGCCTTCACCCTTGTACGGATATTTTTTGAAGAGATAATCAGCAACAATTGCACTCAGTATAGCGTCTCCAAGGTACTCGAGCCTTTCATTGTTTTCGTCTGCATTCTCTTTAACCGAGCGGTGACTTAAGGCTGTAGTGTATAGGGAAATGTTGCCGGTTTTAATGCCCAGCACATTCTGCAACTGCTTTTGTAAAGTCTGAATATTTTTTTTGCGACCTAGAAATCGCTCGATGAATTCCACAATGTTAAGCTACATATTTTTTCACTATCACCGCAGCATTGTGACCTCCAAATCCGAACGTATTACTTAAAGCTGCATTAACGGGGCGGTGCTGTGCTTTGTTGAAAGTAAAGTTTAATTGAGGATCTAATTCAGGATCATCTGTGAAGTGATTAATAGTAGGGGGAATGATACCATGTACGATGCTTTGGATACATGCAATGGCCTCAATAACGCCGGCAGCACCGAGGCAGTGGCCGGTCATACTTTTGGTAGAACTGATGTTTAATTTATAAGCGTGCTCTCCGAAAACGTGTGTAATTGCTTTCAATTCAGCACCATCGCCAAGAGGAGTAGAAGTACCGTGAGTATTGATATAATCTATATCCTCAGGTTTCATTCCTGCATCCTTAAGAGCTGAAAGCATCACATTTTTTGCACCCAACCCTTCAGGATGTGGGGCAGTAATATGATGAGCGTCTGCGGTAGCACCACCACCGGCGATCTCACAGTATATGTGAGCACCACGGGCAAGAGCGTGATCGAGATCTTCAAGTATAAGCACTCCGGCACCTTCGCCCATTACAAAACCGTCGCGGTCTTTGTCGTACGGGCGACTGGCTGTTTCGAACCCATCATTTCTTTCGCTTAGGGCTTTCATTGCATTAAATCCACCAACTCCGGCCTGGCTAACGACAGCTTCACTTCCACCGGTCACTACTATGTCAGCCTTCCCTATACGGATATAGTCAAAGGCATCAATGATGGCATTGGTAGAAGAAGCGCATGCGCTAACAACAGCGAAGTTTGGTCCACGAAAACCATGACGCATAGATATTTGACCGGCGGCTATATCTAATATCATTTTGGGAATGAAATAGGGATTGAAACGAGGTGTTCCATCTCCTTTGGCAAAATCAATTACCTCATTTTGAAAGGTAATAAGACCTCCAATGCCGCTACCGAAAATTACGCCGACACGGTCAGGATTAATCGTAGCCTTGTCAATTTTTGCATCGAGCACAGCCTGGTCACTTGCTATGATAGCAATCTGAGCAAAGCGGTCAATTTTTCGTGATTCTTTTCGGTCGAGGTAATCTGTTGCTTCAAAGTTCTTAAGTTCACAAGCAAATTTTGTTTTGAATTTAGATGCATCGAAAAGTGTTATCATGTTAGC
The DNA here is from genome assembly GCF_007991655.1 of Segetibacter aerophilus. GTDB lineage: Bacteria > Bacteroidota > Bacteroidia > Chitinophagales > Chitinophagaceae > Segetibacter > Segetibacter aerophilus. The sequence goes on along the minus strand of NZ_BJYT01000008.1, from coordinate 199,031 downwards.
ACCAGAGACGCCGTTGATCAAACCATTCCAGTAATCTTCAAGATTGTTTCCCAGCGGTGTTAAAGCTCCGATACCAGTGACAACAACTCTTTTCAATTGCATATTCTGCCTGTAAATTGTTAAGTGATAAATCCGCCTGACAAACACAAAAAGCATTCGCAAGGCGGATTAAAAAAGTTTAGCTAATAAGTGACGGACAAATTATTTAGCGTGCTCTTCCAGGTAGGCAACAGCCTGGCCAACTGTTGTAATGGTTTCAGCCTGCTCATCCGGAATAGAAATATTAAATTCCTTTTCAAATTCCATTATTAATTCCACGGTGTCCAAAGAGTCGGCACCCAGGTCATTGGTAAAAGACGCTTCAGTTGTTACCTCAGCTTCATCTACGCCAAGTTTGTCAACAATGATTTTTTTAACTCTTGTTGCGATGTCTGACATTGTAATTAAGTTTAGTTACGGTTGCAAAAATATAATTTTTGGTAAATAAGCAACGAAATACCTGACTTTTATTTATGAACTGAAGTTCGTAGATAAATCAACGATTTTTCTTTGCCTTGCTTCTTACTGTATGTTCCGATGCAATATACAATAAGCTAGCTATCACCACACTCGTTCTAAAAACTGTTACTGCAATAAATGTTCCCTCAGAACTTCATAGTGAACTCTCTATTTCATCTTCAACAAGGAATATCTTTTTTAAGAGTATACAGTCTTGCTAGTTTGGCTATTTGTATGTGCTTTTTACAGTTTCAGTAAAATTAGTGTTCGGGCATTTTATCTTCGTTGTTACATCGTTGTGTCACTCACTTGTACTAACATCTGTACGTCGGCCCTATTCTTATCTTTTAATATCTCGCCAATCATTTCTTTCTTTCATTCTAACTTTTTCGCGCTGATAGTTTTTGTAAGATTGCTTCTAACTTCTTTGGATTGTTTATGTATGGCTGAAGATCAAACAGCTCTACCTTTCTAAATTCACAAGGATGACTCTCGCTCTGCAAAGAGATAAAGCCTTCCTTAATTAATTTGCCGCCTTCCAAACCAGCTTTCTTTACCCACCTATCATTGCCGTCATACTGAGGCTTGCCATACACCATTACCGTATCAGTGTTGACTATCTGTTTTATAATAGAGTCACCCAATACAAGCGCTTCGGCTCGTACCCACTGATCACCATGATAAGTCTTCGAGCTCGAGTTGACACAATGCGGTGTGAAGAGTTTACCTTTTAAAAACACGTTAGTACCGGGTGTACATAGATTACAAGTTGACCTCTCATCTTTACCATTACCACCTAGTAACTGGTCTTCCATACTTATAGGAAAGTCCTGGTCAAGAAACATACTTTCAGGTGATTGGCAATGTAGCATAGCGCCACTGTTTCTGGTCGCCCAGCCTGGTCCTCCCTTTACCTGGTTACCAACAAAACGATATTCTATTACAAGGAGATAAGCGCTAAACTTTTTCTTGTAAAAGATATGGCCATACTGTTCTTTGAAATCATCATACTGGTCGTATCGTACTTGCATAACACCATTCTCTACACGAAAAGTATTACCGAAATTTTCATTTAAAGGATGATCTTTTATTTTCACTTTCCAATCTTTAAGATCTTTTCCGTTGAAAAGCTTTACCCACTTAAGCGATGATTTCTTTTGGGCCGACGCGACAATTGAGACAAGCAACAAGCAAGTAGCAAATAGGTATTTCATTTTTCTTGTATAAGGTTCTCTGTAATAAGAAATGAAAGTACACTGTTTTCTAATTTTACTATCAATTAATAACGTCAAAGCGTTCTATTCTCACTTCCTCATTTCACCGACCTTTCTTTACTTAAGCTGGAATTGTAGGACTGAAACAATTCAAATGTCATTAACTTGTATTCCAAAAAACTCAAATGAAAAAAGCTTTAGTTTGTTTACTGGTCATGTTTGCAATTACATCAACTTTACATGCACAAAACACAAAAAAAATGACGGATAAATTATTAAGACATGTAGTATTACTAAAATTTAAAGATGCAAGTACAGCTGCTGATATTAAGAAAGTAGAAAATGCCTTCCGCCAACTACCGTCAAAAATAAAAGCTGTAAAAGGATTTGAGTGGGGCACAAACAATAGCCCTGAGAACATTAATCAAGGTTTTACCCATTGTTTCTTTGTGACTTTTAAAACGGAGAAAGACCGTGAAGAGTATTTGCCTCATCCCGCGCACAAAGCATTTGTAGATGTGCTAACGCCGCATCTTGATAAAGTACTGGTAATTGATTATTGGGCAGCACAATAGACTGCCCTTTGCCCTTGGTGGCAACCTATCTTAGCCTGCTCTCCTATAGAACCTCTATCTGGTTTCTAAGAAGATCCTCGAATACGTCAGGCTTCCTGATTAATTTAGGTTCGCCGTCTTTTACCAGGACTTCGGCTGGCTTCAACCGCGAATTGAAATTGCTTGACATTTCAAATCCGTAAGCACCCGCATTAAAAAATACAAGAAAGTCGCCCTCACGAACTTCGTTGAGCTTGCGATCCCACGCGAACGTATCTGTCTCGCAAATATTTCCTACCACAGTGTAAATTCGTTCAGCTCCTTTGGGATTTGTAATATTCTCGATTCGGTGAAAAGCCTCGTAAAACATTGGTCGTATCAGGTGATTGAAACCGCTGTTAACACCGGCAAAGACAGTTGCAGTTGTCTGCTTAACAACATTTGCTTTTACAACAAAGTAACCTGCTTCACTTACCAGATATTTGCCCGGTTCAAACCAGATCTGCAGTTTTCTTCCCGTTTCTTTTTCGTATGCAGCAAACGCTTCAGCAACTTTAGCACCCAACTGATTGACATCAGTCTCAGGATCATCATGCTGATAAGGAACTTTGAAGCCGCTACCTAAATCGATGAATTCAAGATTTTGAAAATGTCTCGCTATTTCAAACATTACCTCAAGGCCTTCGATAAAAACGTTTACGTCCTTGATCTCACTGCCAGTGTGCATATGCAAACCGGTAACATTTAGATTAGTCGTTTTTACGATCCTTTCAATATGACGCAACTGGTGAATAGAGATACCGAACTTGCTATCTACATGCCCCGTTGAAATTTTATAATTTCCACCGGCCATGATGTGCGGGTTCAACCGAATGCAGACAGGGTAAGAATGAGCGTATCTATTTCCGAATTGTTCAAGAATAGAAATATTATCAATGTTGAGATTTACCCCTAAATTCTTTCCCGCTTCAATTTCTTCGAAGTCAACACAATTAGGCGTAAACAGAATGTCTTTTGGCTCAAAACCTGCTCTTAGACCAAGCATAACCTCGTTAATACTTACGCAGTCCAATGAGGCGCCAATCTGCTTCATCCACTTTAAAATATTGATATTAGTAAGTGCTTTACATGCATAGAAAAATTTAGAATTTGAATTTTTAAAAGCTTCTTTTAGTTTTTTAAATTGTTCTTCTATTTTTTCTGCGTGATATACATACACGGGAGTACCAAACTCGTTGGCAATACTAATCAATTGTTTAGTGGATAATTTTAGCGACATAGTGGGCAAAAGTAATTTGAAAAAAGGTGTAAAGAGGAGTTGGAGAACGTTAATCTTCCTGTTTTATATCTTCAGGTGACTCTCCCGGTTTTTCATCACCCGGTTTATCTTCAGATGAGCTTTCTTCCTTCAAAGGAGTTTCGGGTCCAGCATCCGATAAGCCTTCAATTTGATCCTGCTGTAAAGGCTTTTCAATCAACTCTCCATTATCTGCTACGATAAAAGTTGTATTTGCTAACTCGGCAATTTCTTCTTGTTGACTCATCAGCTCTTCGCCTTGTTCTGCTTCAGTAGCGTCGTCTGCAGGTGCGTTTACTGCATCGTTGATAAGTGTTCCCTGGATGGACTGTTCGGCAAGCACCTCTCTTATTTTTGGGAGATCGTCTGTAGAGTTTATTCCGAAATAATCCATGAAAGATTTGGATGTAGAATAAACCAACGGCTTTCCGGGAAGTTCTTCGTTCCGTCCAGAAATAATAATTAATTCTTTCTCCAGCAATTTTTGAACAGAATAGTCACTATTTACGCCACGTATCGCTTCTACTTCGCCCTTTGTTATAGGTTGTTTATAAGCGATAATAGCGAGTGTTTCCAAAGCTGCATTAGATAAGCGCTTCAAAAATTTTTCGCCATTTAGCAATGCGACCGTTTTATAAAAATCTTTTTTGGTCAGGAACTGATAACCACCTCCGCTTTCTCTTACCGCAAACGGATAGAACTCCGCATTGTATTTTTCACGGATTCCTTCAATTGCAGCTTCTATCTGGTCCAGTGAGATCCTTTCTTCCATAAAACCAAAAGCATTGTTGATGAGGTCAACAATATCTAGTGCCGTAAGTGGTTTATCACTGGCAAAGATCAAAGCTTCGATATGAGGAATTATCTGCGAAAGTTCCATAGTGAAACCCCTAAAGGAGTTACTAAAATCCCTTGATGAGACTAAAGTTTATTTATAGTTGTAAAAGTTATGAGGATAGGATTTAAAATCCACTTTTATTTCAAGTTTATCCATTCAACGCGGCGGCACCACTCACAATCTCGGTAAGCTCGGTAGTGATGGCAGCCTGCCTTGCCCTGTTATATGAAATCTTCAGCGTCTTTAATAATTCGTTGGCATTTTCACTCGCCTTATCCATAGCAGTCATACGTGCCCCATGTTCGCTTGCGTGTGCGTCTAGAACAGCTTTGAATAATTGCGTATTCAAAATCTTAGGCATTAGTTCCGCTACCAGCTGCTCTTTGGCTGGTTCAAAAATAAAATCAGCTTTTTTCTGCCCGCCTTTTCTTTCCACTTTAGGAATTGGCAGAAATCTTTCTACCACAAACTTCTGTGTAGCAGCGTTTTTAAACTCACTATATATCAACTCAACCACGTCAAATTCTTTATTCTCAAATGCTTTCACAGCCGCTTTTGAAGCAGCCTGAACAGTTTCAAAGTGCAGGTTTAAAAAAACATCTTTGAAATCTGCATTCGTTTTATAGTTCTGTTTGCTCAAGCTTTCAAAGCCTTTTTTCCCAATGTTCCAAATGGTGACGTTTCCCTTTTTAAACTGGTCGCTATACCTCGAAGAAATTGTTTCCTTAGCCAGCTTTACAATGTTAGCATTGTAACCTCCTGCCAAACCACGATCGCTCGTAATTACAATTAAAAGAATTCTTTCTTTACCTCTTTCCACCGCAAGTGAACCACTTACGTCATCGTCACCACTGCTCACAATGTTGCTTAACATCTCCTGCAACTTTTGAGCATAAGGACGCATTTGAGTAATTGCATCCTGGGCACGGCGAAGCTTAGCGGCACTTACCATTTTCATCGCCTTGGTAATTTGCTGCGTGCTTTGCACACTCTTAATCCTGTTCCTAACCTCTTTTAATTGGCCACTCATTTTTTCGTGTTTTAAGTTTCATTTCGATAAAACCAAAAAATATTATTAAAAATCTTTAAACCTCCCTTACGTCTGCCAGCTTCTTAGATTTTCTTACAGTTGTTTTAACAAACTTCCATCAAACTTCCCTTCAAATCGTAGCAAAAGAAGATGTAGACATACTTAAAAATGAAAAACTAACAGCATTAGTTAAATCGGCTGCAAAGGTAAGGGATGGACAGCAAAAGGCAAAAGCAGTGCGTTTGCTATCTCATTTTGGGTAAAAAAAATTGGGAGGGAGAGCGTGGCCAGGGCCGTAACAGGAGAAAGCGCAGACTTAAACAGGAGAAGTAAAAGATGATAGCTGCAACTATGGATTAACAGTAAGTTCTCTTTGGTCTGTCACCAGAACCTTACTTGTCTTGCCATTCTTCGTGACAGGTTTCAATGTTAATCCGGCAAGAAAGCCAATGCCGTATGAGAGGTGAAGTGTGAAATACACAAGGGGAATTAGAACAACCTCCTTAAAAGGCTTTCTGCTAATGGCCGCAAAAGTGATTGCTACAAGAAGGTATAGAGCAAGCGGCACAAGGCTGATTGTAAGTCCTAATAACAACAGTAGAGGCAACATGGCCAGGTAGATTACAAATAGGGACGGAACGAGGTGGCGGACATTGGTGGCAGTTTTAACCTTTTTAAGCACTAAAGGCTTGTACAGGCCATATTGATAATACTGTTTGTACAGCAATTTGAAATTCTTTCGGGGATGATAATACAGCTTTATATCTCGGCTTTGATACACCTTGAACCCTAAACTTTTTGCGCGGTAATGAAACTCGTCGTCCTGGTTACGTTTGAAATTGGTGTCGAATAAACCCGTTTTTTCAAAGATGCTTTTCTTCCACGCACCGAGATAAACGCTGTCGGTGTAGCCTTCGAAATCCTCGAAATGGAAAGAACTATTACCGACACCAAATTTCGTAGTGGTTGCATAACCAATCGCATTTTGAACACTATTGCCAACAGCAATTCGCATGGCGCCACCCACAATGTCTGCACCTGTTTTTTCAAAAGTCTCGATTATTCTTTCAAAGTAATGCAGGTTATAATCGGTGTGTGCATCAAGCCTTACAATAATATCTCCTTTAGCTGCTTTGATTGCTTTATTTAGAGCGAAGGGTACATAGCGATCAGGGTTATGGAGCAGATGAACATTGCTGTAAAGCATCCTATATTCCTCAATAATAGCACAAGTCGCATCTGAAGAACTTCCATCAACCAGTATCAATTCTTTGTCTGCCGGTAAAGCCGTGACAAAAAAATCAAGCACCGAATGGATGTACGCAGCTTCATTATAAACAGGACAAATGACAGTTATCATTGGAGACAGAGAAGTATTATTATAAGTTTGGTCGACGTTGAACCCGTGCAAGTTAGGGTCAGATTGATAGTGATGTAAAGTTTGTATAACAGATCAGAATTTGGCTATGGAGAAATTGAGTAAAAAAGTTTGTTCCATAAAACCTTTATGTTGCTCCAATCAAACTCTTCGCTCTTCTTTCGTGCAGCAGAACTAAGTCGTTGGCAGAGTGAACTATTGTCGATAACTCGCCAGATAGCTTCAATAAAAGCCACTTCATCACCCGCAGGCACAAGTAGTCCGTTCTGGTTATTTTCTATTAGATAGGGCACCCCGCCCACATTCGTGCTAATCGTAATCATACCCAGCGCCATAGCTTCAACCACACTTACAGGAAGGTTATCGAAGTTGGTCGTGTTGATAAAAATATCACACTTCGCAGCAATTTCAACCCATTTCTCGCGTGGCAATAATCCTGTAAAAGTCACGTGGCGTTCAATGGCAAGTTCCTTTGCCAATGCTTTGCATTGCTCAAGGCTTCCGTCCTTATCAGGGCCAACCATAGTCAGGGTTGCGCCAGGATGTGTTTGCAATAAGGTATTCAGAATTCGAATGGCAAGTGTAGGATTATAAATTTGATGAAAAGATCTTACCCAGAGAATGTTAGGGGCGCAATGAGTTCTTTGTCTGAAGGGGTAAGCACCAATACTGATGTTATTAGGGATAATCAGACACTTCCAGTCCTGGTCGGCCATGCTCTTGTGCAGGTAGCCCGACACAGCAACATTCATAAAACTATTTGCAAACAATTGAGCTGCTTTTTTAGGCGATCCTTTTATTCTGTCCGGAAGGTTGCCTCCATGTAAACAGGGAATGTAGGGTATGTAGAAAATTCGACAACACATTGCGCAGAGCCATGCAAAATAAAAAGCTGAAGTACTATACGTCGCTATCAACACTACAGAGTGCAGCCGATTTGATACAATTGTAAAAAGCATGTCGAAAAGACGCAAAGCTTGGTTTTGTTTCCTGCTCGTGGGGATGACTGTATAACCTTCTTCGGCAAAAAGCTTTACTAAAGTAGTGCCCGTTGTAGGTGTCTGTCCATGAGTCGTAAGAAAATTATCGACGTAAATAATCTTCCGGGTCATGCTTGGTAGCCGCAAAGTTTCTTGGTTACCAACTTCAGTTCTTCGATTAAATATCGTTGCGACGCTCCGTTCAATGGTAACATCTTTATCAGGCTTTTTATATATCGTATACAAAACAAATTAACCAATGACATCATCATGTAATAGAATTGAGCGCCTGCCTTTTTACTTTAGAGATTACTGCCTGGAATTTTCCATTTTTGTTTAATGGAATAGAAACTACTTCTTCAATCGATATGTCCATTTCTCCCAGCTGACTTTCTACTCTTTGTGCGATCATATTTTCTTCCTCTTGCGTCAGTGAAGTTTCTGCCTCAATTTTTATATGAATATGTCCTAACTCTTCCTGTATTACCTGAGCTTTTTTAATTTTTTCCAATCCATAAAATATACTGTGAAAACGTACTATCTCCCGGCCATCTCTTCCAATTACTACATCTTCAATTCTGCCAACAATTTCTTTAATCACCGGCATATTACGTCCACAAGCACAAGGCTCACTGCTCCTGATCATTCTATCACCGATTTTGTACCTAATCAAAGGCTGATCAAAGTTCAGCAACCCTGTACAATACACGTCTCCTGCAACTCCATCCGGTACGGGTTTTAAATCATCGTCCAGAATTTCAATGATGCCTGCATCGGGGTTTATATGAAGGCTGCCATGTTCACATTCACTTACCATTCCGCAGGCTTCAACGCTTCCCCAACTGTCAAAAGTTTTACAGTTGTACACTTCTAAAAACATCTGCCTCATCTCAGGACTAAGTTTTTCACTAGAAGGAAGTACAGCTTTGAGTTCAGGCGCTTGCATGTTATTTTCCATTAAAAAACGAGCAAGAAAAAAATTGCTCATAGCATAACCTGTCATGTATTCTACCTTGTGTTTTTCAATTCCTTTAAGGTAGTTCGAGGCGTTGGCTGAACTGATATGGTAGGCTGAAAAGTAGGCCTGTTTCTCAAAATAATTGTATCTATAAAAGGGAGGAGTGTTTGAGGCATCAGCCACAATACGCCGACCACCAATCATACCTCTTGGAATAAAACTGCTTACGCCTGCCCAGTTTCTTATCCTTGCTTCAAAAATGCTAAACCACTTTTGGTGCATAGAATGCGAGTACAAAATTTTAACAGGAGTGCCGGTACTACCACTGGATGAAAAAAAGGAAGTGTTACTTTCTTTAGTAGTTGAGATTAGCGTCGTGGTACAAAACTTCCTTAGTTGCTCTTTTGTTAGAACCGGCAAATCTTCAAGCCTTCCTAAGTCTAGATTTTGTATGTCAGTAGCCGTTATTCCTTTCTCATCAAATGAACTCTTATAAAAAGGGACTTTGGCCTGCGCATGCAAAAGCAACTTTTGAAGTTCGGCTTGCTGATAGTCTGTCCACTGTTGAACAGTATAGCTTTCCCTGTTTTTTGCTGCTTTATACTCTTTGGAAAATATGCCCCCGAATCTTCGTTTCTTCCATTGATAGCCGAAAGCAGAAATCAATATATTCTGAATTGCAACGGGGCTTTTTTGGTAAATGGTTTCTGTAAGGGGCAAATTAGGGGAGCTTGTTTTGAGAAAATTATATGGGGGACGTACGCATCTTTTTAATGCCTTAACTAAAACGCCTACACCTAAATAGTTCGTATAAGCTTTGCAGGATTACCGGCATAAATTCCTGGTTTGGTAATATTTTTTGTGACAACTGATCCGGCGCCAATGACCACATGATCGCAAATACTTACCGGGAGCACACTCGTATTGCTTCCGATGGAAACATGATTTCCAATAGTCGTTGCCTTCCAAAGTTCTCTTTTGCCTTCGGCCGGTGCTCCGGTTGAGAAGAGATCGTTTACAAACATGACCCCATGGCCAATAAAACAATCATTACCTATGGTAACCAGCTCGCAAATAAATGAGTGGCTTTGAATTTTACAGTGTTCACCTATCGTTACATCTTTTTGTATTTCTACGAAAGGACCGATAAAAGTGTTCGAACCTACAGTGCAACCGTACAAGTTCACAGGCGTCACTACTTTTACGTTCTCCCCAAAGACAACATCAACAATTCCCGACGAGATAAGAATAGGATCAGCCACCTTAGTTATTTAGTTGTTTCGATGACTGGTAAATTTTCTCTATTATTTCGACTGTCTTCATTCCCTCGAAAGCGTTGGCCGACATTGAGCCGTTGTGTAGTAAAACCTGGATTAAATTCTCATACACCTTATGATGATTCGACATGGAGCCAACGTACGTTCCATAATTGTTTGCCCTGTTACCGGCAGGAATGTTCTTGAACTCGAAGTCTTTAATGTTCTGGTATTCCAGTTCGTTCAGGTACTCCCCTCCTATTTTTACTGTTCCTTTCTCCGCAAAAATAGTGAGGGAACCTTCCATGTTTTTATTGTAGCTGTTTACCGTATAATTGATCGTACCGACAGCGCCATTCACAAATTCAATAGCTACTACACCTGTGTCTTCGAACTCTATAATTTCTTTGTGGGCAAAGTTGGCGGTAAGGCAATAGGCGCGTGTAACATCTCCGATCATCCAGTATAGCAAGTCAATAAAATGACTGAACTGGGTGAATAAAGTGCCGCCGTCAAGCTCTTTGGTTCCTTTCCAGGAGTTGTGGTAATAATCAGGGTTTCGGTTCCAGAAGCAGCTTAGCTGAATGCTATAGATCTTTCCTAAAATTCCTTTTTCGATAGCGTCTTTTACCGCCACGACCGGTGGGTTAAACCTGTTTTGCTTAATTGCAAACAAACTTCGTTTCGCCTGTTCTGCTGCTGCAATCATCGCTTTACAATCTTTGACCTTTATCGCCATTGGCTTTTCGCATAGTACATGAAAACCTGCCTGTAAAGCTTTTATTGAATGGGAGGCGTGTAAACCGTTGGGTGTGCATACGACAACTACGTCTATCTCTTTTTCATGCTGCAGCAGTATGTCTATTTCTGTGTATGCGTTTACCTTATATTTTCCAGCAAACATGGTGGCTCGTTCCTTTACAACGTCACAGACGGCTACCAATGTTCCATAGGTTTTTATATGTTCTGCATGCCTTTCTGCTATCCTGCCGCAACCAATTAAAGCAAACTTTATTTTCATTCCAGATGACTATGTTTCCTTAGAAGAACTAAGAATAAAAAATGGTACAAGTGAGTGACACAACAATGTCGAAAGATGTTTTGAAGCCGGTGACAAACATTAGATAAACTTGTGCATCACGAATGTTTTCACATGTTCCTCCTTTGTAGTCCACCCGAAGTTTGCGTAAGCTTTGATTGCCCTTTGGTTGTCCTTTTTTACAGACAATACCATTTCTTTTTGATGGAAGTCTTTTGTGCGGTTTTCAAACTCTGTCATTAGCTGTTGCGCTAAGCCGTTGCCGCGAAAATCGGGATGAACACCGATGACCACAAGCCCTACGTACTGACGGAAAGGTTTGGTAGCAGAAACAGGCTTGAAAGGTTTCGCTTTGCCCGTAATTCTTCGCTTAATATTCATCCAGAGAAAAGGATAGTTTTGAGCCACTTCAGGATGAAACAATAAAAACGGGTTTTTGAGAATTCCCTTAATTGCCTCTGAAAAAGCAAATTGAAGCATCCCGCTGCTGCTGCCGTCGCCCGGTTTTATGGGCATAAACCCTCCGCAGTAACCAACCACTTTTTCGTCTTTTATACAATGGAAAAGAAATCGATTGGGATTGACCAAAAACCATTCTAACGTTTTTTCAACATAAGATCTACCTAATCTAGTGGCAAGCGAATTTTTGAAACAAGCCATATGACAGGTAGCCAGGTCAGGCAAATTCCTGGTCTGAGTATTCTCTATTGTAAACATGTTTTTTCGGCTGATAGATTAAGGTAGGAGTTGCGACTACCAGCATAATTACCAAAGGTTGTATCGCGATTTTCAAACCGTTGTGAATGATGATCAAACAGAACAAGGCAAAAAAGTAGATGGCATATTGCTTCTGAAGCCGTTGCCGTTTCAATATTTCAAAAAGTAAAAACAGGTAGAATCCCCAGTAGAAAAATATTCCGATTACTCCGTGTTCGGCAGCCGCGCGAACGTATTCGTTGTGCGCGCCGGACTCTTCAGAATATAATTTTTCCCTAACAATGGTAGTATTAAAATTCCCTGTTCCTACGCCAAAAATCATGTGATCAGCAAAAATGGTAAAGCCAATATTAATTAGTACGTCGCGGTTACTTGTACCCTCCTGCTCGTAACGTGCAACAATTTTTCCCCCCGTTTGATTTACGACGTAGAAATAGATGAAAGCTGCAATAGGTATAAAAATGAGAACCCGCGCATAGCTCGCAAGCTTATCGCGGTTGTAGAAAAAGAAAAGGCAGACCACTGCACCCAGGAAATACAATCCTCCGCGCGAAAACGTAAGCACCATTACAGTTGCGACAACGGCCAATACAACTATATTAATCGTACGGTTCTTTAAATCCTGCGGATTCATAATTGACAGGAAAAACAGGATACATCCGAAGCCCAGATAGCCGCTGAGCTGTACCGGCGCCAGTCCATTACTTGACTCAGAATTAGAGTACAAACCGTAATTTATCTTACCGGTTATATGCGCCACAAACACAATTCCTGCAAGTACAACGCATGCTACTTTTGCGTTGTCTAAAAGCTTATTAATTAAGGCAGGCTTCAATACATTGTAAGAAGCCCAAACTACTGTTGCCAATAAAGCAAATGATTGCGTTAGAATTTGTCTGCCGATCGCGGCTTTATCAGGATAAACATTATTGGCAATTTCAACAAAACTGAATATTGCCAGGAAGATCCACGCATTAGAATGCGGTTTCTTCAACCTGGGTATGGTAAAAAATAATATTGCGAAGCAGATGATATATAAGTATTGCATAGCCAGGTAAGGAAACCACCTCGCAAAGCCTCGTACATATACTTCGTTATATACAGCATAAGGAAGCCAGATAAAAAAGCCGGTTATATTGCCCTTTAAACAATGGAGTACACAAACGATAGCGAGGATAACCTGGAGACCTACAACAACAGGAACAGGCAATAATTTTAAACCTATGATTACACCCAGGGCAAAAGCGACGATGTACTTTGCAATGAGGCTTTCGGTGTTGATTATATATTTAAGATTTGCCAAAATAGTCTGTTACAGTTTCATAATATTCTTTCGCCCATTGTTCCAACGTTTGCTCTTTGGCAAAGGCGCGCCCCTTCCTGATCGTCTGCGGTAATTGCTCAATTCTACTCTTAATTTTTACAAGCGTATCCGCCAGGTTTTTTTCATCAGATGCATCGAACAGAAAACCGCGCTCTTCATTTCCAGTCATGAAACTGGCCATACTGATATTATTAATCACCGGTATCGCTCCATGAAAAAAACCTTCCATCGGAACTTTTCCAAACCCTTCTGAAAAGGGTGCCTGCACAACAAAATCATGTTGCCGGTAAAGTTCTCTTAGTGCCAGGCTATTTTGTTTACCTACCAAACTTACTTCTTGTTGAAGCCCTAGTTCTTTCACCAGGCTTTCCAGTTCCAATCGCATCGGCCCATCTCCGACGATGGTAAGCGAAAATAAAACGCCTTTGATTTTTAGCAACGCGCAAGATCTTATAATTCCTGCCTGGTTTTTATAGCTGATTAGCGTTCCTACAGTTATCAGCTTAAAAACCTTCAAACCTTCTTTTTCTATTCGTGCTATTCTTTTTTCAACCTGCAATGTTTCTTCTTCCCATTCCGCAGCACTGTACGATGGACTAAAACCGGCACGAATTCTATCACCGCTTTTTATTTGATTCGAATACACCCACACCGGTCCTTTAAAATATTTGTTGAGCAACCACCTTTGAAAACGATAAGTGGAAGGTTCTGATGGGTAGGCATTCCAAGTTCCCGTGTACGTTGCAAAAAGATTTTTCCTTTTTAAGTTGAAATAGAAAAAAGCCGGGATATTCAAATTATTAGGAAAACGCTGGTAAACGACATCGCTGAACTTGTCTATTTTTTTATAGGCCTGCCACCACTTTCTAATTGTGGCCGCCAATCGAAGCTTGGCTTTAATCGTATTGCCCCCAACTGCAGGCACAGAAATAAATTGAATGTTTTGGCTGGAATAAGTTGATATAACCTTCGATGTATTGTAGGTTTCAAACGGACAACAGATCATCGTATTACTATAAAACAAAGAGAGCGCCTGCAATTGCCGAAGCAAAATATGGTTCTCTGTTCCGATCCTTCCGTCGGGGGTTTTATAGTGTATACAATCTGAAATAATCCCAAGTTTCATTTAAATGTCATGCGTTGAATGCTTCGACATATTTCTTAACGATAATCTTCCAATCATGTTGCCTCGCCCAATTTTTTGCATTTTCAGAAAACCTTTGATAATCCTTCAAAATAGTAGACACTGCATCGGCCACTTCTTTTGGTTTGTATTGATCTACCAGTAATCCTGTCTCACCATGCTTGATCGCGTCGGCTATTCCACAATCTTTGCTTCCGATAGCGGGAACTCCAAAAGCATTAGCTTCCAGAACGGCAATACCGAATCCTTCAAAATCTCCGTCTGCCGTATGGTTACTTAGCATTAGTTTGATAGTAGCTCCCTTTAATTTCTGCAGTAATTCAACACGACTAACTGCCCCGTAAAACTCGATGGCATCTTGAACTCCCAACTTCTTCGACTTTGTTTCGATCGTTTCCTTTTTTGTTGGCTTTCCTACAATGTGGTAACGGGCAGAGGGATTGCTGCCTAATATTTGAGGCAAAGCGGCAATTACATTTTCCTGCCCTTTCCTGTCAGTAACATTTCCAATGGTGATCAAAGCAGGATTACCGGGAAGGCCTGGAACAGTTTGCATTTCAAATTCGGCTTCGTTTATCCCGTTGTGAATAACAGATTGTAAAATGTGCGAGGGCAGCGACGCCGGCAAAAATTGTCTCGTATAATTCGAGACCGAAATAATTTTATTGAACCTGCCAAGGGAATAAGAAGTAAGCTTTTTTGCAGCTTTCGCTTTCAGGTCGAGTTCGGTTCCATGTACAACGGCTATGAATTCTTTCTTTGGATACCTGGCTTTTAAAAGTGCCGCTGTCCACAAAGAAAACTTACCCGAACAAATTACTTTCTCTGATTTTGCTGCCAGTGAAAACGCTCTTGCAATGCGCTCAAAATAAGTCTGTGCAACAAATCCTTGTCTACTGACCCAATGTATTGTAAACGTTTCTTTGGCGGCGAAATCCGCAAGATCTTTATCAGGAACATTAATTATGTCAGCCAGCACTTCTACTTGAAAGCCTTCCTCACTTAGCGCTTTAGCAAGATTGTAAGCATGATTTCCAATCCCTCCAACATTAGGTGGAAACTCGGAACTGATGATTAAAAAGCTCGCCCCGCTAGAGGGAGCTATGGAAGAATTATTGCAGGGCATTACAGATTTTTTTTTGTTCCAACCGCAGGAATTCTATTTATCATTGTTGCGACGCTCCGTTTATCTGTAATATTTCTAATGAGCTTTTTTATGCTTTGCTCATTACCAATTTTAAAATATCTCCGATTAAGCTTCAAACCTCTACTGATTCTGGTACCCGCTCCGCTAGTAATTGTATACCGTTATCTTTCTGCAACATTTTATTTGCAATACTTCTAGCCCTTAAAAACTGTATCAGTAAAAGCGGTGATTTAATCACGGTCAGTGCGATACTTAATGCGAGCATCTTATTGCTGCCTTTATTTCGATAAGAAACATTTGAAAGCATGATCCCCAGAAGAATGACGCTATTATACAATTGCTTCGGGTAGTATTTTTTATATAAAAAAACAACGCTGGGAATAGGTTTAGCAGCAAACCACTTTTTAGGTCTGAACCCGTCCCAACTTCCCATTTCCCGCAAACCGCCGTCAGAAACTTTTAAATGAACCCGGGCAGCATACGGATTAGAGATAGAACGGTAGCCATTCAAATAAGCTCTTGTTCCAAACTCGCCATCTCCCATTCGCTGTTTGTTGTATTGTTCGTCAAACAAACCAATGGTTGAAAAAAGTTTTCTTTTAACCATCGCATTTCCGCTGTCGAACTGGTCGGCCCAGCGGAAGTAGCTATAATTAGCAGGTATTTTCATTCCAACTTTGGCTAATGAAACTCCTGCCGAAATATCACAATCAAAATAATCAAGACATTTTAAATGTTGGGTTATCCAATCTTTTTCCACCCGTGAGTCATCGTCAAAAAATAAGAGGTAGTCGGCAGTAGTAGCTTTTACTGCATTATTTCGGGCAGTCCATAGAAGCCGCTCCTTTTGATGGATTACGTTCAATCTTAAATTAAACGTTTTATAAAATTCCTCGTTAAAAGGTGTAGACTGGTCGACAATGATTACTTCAAAATTTTGATAGTCCTGTTTTTCGAGATCTTCAAGCACGTCTTTTAAATAGACATACCGGTTAAGTGTTGGAATAATTACTGCGATCAGAGGCGCCGATGTAATTAGCTGAGACTGGTAACTATGGAAACCTGAACGATCTATAGTATTTGTATGAGAGTTGACCTTTTTCTTAGCGGATGCTTTTGAGTACGCAGAGAGCTCGCTTAAAGGATTGTGAAATGACACGATCCTTCGCAACAAAGCAAATAGCGCCCATGGCTTTCCCCAATATTTATAGATAAAGGTGTACTCATCTTTTAGTGACGGATTAGGCATTTCCCCAATGTGCTTTTTGGCTTCTGCATCGCACCAGGTTAACGATCCTTTGTTCCAAGCCTGGTAGCCGAGGTCAGCATATTTTGCTGTAAGGGTTTCAAAGGAGCTGTCTATTTCTACGTTGATTTCTTTTTGTAACGGAAGATAGTCGGGATGGTAGTAGCAGGATGAAAACGAAATATCCTTCGAAGGCTTAAGGTTAAAGAGCCATCCGGGTTGAGTATATTTTATAAAGGAAAACTGCACTAATAGTAGTTTATGAAAGCCTATTCTTAAAACGAACTATTCTACGTTGAATTATTGATTATGTTAAAATTGCCGCGGAAACATTCAAAGTACAAGAGTGCGACGCAACGAATGATGAATAGAAACCTGTGGTTGGGTTCATAGAAATTATTAGCATTTAGTCATAAGCACTCATCACCTTAACGTCGTGAAGTTTGATAGCCCTTCTTGATGCAACTACAATTGGCAGCGCAAATGCGATGGCCACCAATATCAATCCTTCAGTTGGTGCACGATGTCTTGAACTTCCGACCTCAGCAGCAATAGAAACAAAATAGTTACTGAAAATAATGATGGCAGCTAGTACAAACGGGTGTAGCCAGGCATCGTCAATTTTTCTTCGAAAGAGCCACGTACAGGCAAGTACCAATGCACTTAATATTAAAAACAGATAGACATAGAAGAATTGGATAATAGCATACAGCGCCTTTTTCAGTCCGCTGCCTTTCTCAACGACAGCATTAGGGAAAGTATAATCAACAAGGCTTCTACCAACTGCACTTAAATACTCAAGTGGGTGCGACTTAATTAAAGCTGTATTATTCTTCATCATATACTTTGAAGCGTCGACATAGTTCAAATGAAGTGTATCCTGTATCAACTGTGGCAGCGACCAAACGAACATACTACCCGTATGAGACGTTTTGGTCACCAAATTTTCGTTCCTTTCCCTGATCATTAAAGGCCTCATACTCGTGTCAGGCCATTGGTCTATAAACAGTGCAGTCTTAGTCGTAAGGTGCCACCCGGTTGCAGGAGTAATGCCAAAAAAATTAAATCGCTCCTTATTGAAAAGAGAAAAAATGAAAAGCGGTATTGCAAATGAAGCAAAAAATAGCACTGGTAAAACTTTCCGTTTTTCGGATAAAAGAAAGAAAATCGTTAATAGTAAGCCGGTCAATTGAAAGGACGGCCGGGTAAGGGTGAGCACGGCGGACAGCAAGCCCAGAAGCAAGAATTTGTACTTTCCTTTTAATAGAATATAAAGTGCGAAAATGATGTTAGCCAGGGCAAATGAAATCGCTTCGGTCATAACCTGGTAAACCATTTGAACAAGCAAAGGTGAGACAAGCAACAGCGTTATAATTACCAGCAGCCTTTTATCAATAGCTGATCTAATCATTGCAGCTACCAGCAAAAACACACTTACGAAATACAACAGGTATTGCGCAAAAAACAACGAAGTATTTAGGCGATTTACAGAACCTGTAACAATAAGGAGCAAAGGATATACAGGTACGCGAAAAGCAATTTGATGATACCCGCTTGAGATAATTTTTGCTGCTTCAACATAATCGTGTGTATCGCCCGCTGGCATTACCCGGATACCGTTGAAAACAGGATATAAAATGAAAGCAACAATAATTATAATGTAGCAATGAAGGTCGGTTGGTTTAAAGCGCATTCTCCGGGTCGTCTATTTAATTAAGTTGGCATACTGCGCTTCGAATTCATCGACCTGGCGGCTGATTGTAAATCTTTCCAGAATTGTTTTTCTAGCCTCAACACCCCACATTGCTAATTTTTCGGGATGATGAGCTAGCCACTTTATTTTTTCAGCTATTGAATCAACGTCATATACTTCACACAAGAGTCCATTTTCTCCATCGACAATAACTTCGTCCATACCACCACTTTTTGTAGACACGACCGGTAACTCCATACTCATTGCTTCAAGGCATACGTTGGCGATACCTTCATATACACTCGGCAGTAGAAAGACATCTGCCTTGTTATATAGTTCCAGGATCTCGTCACGGTTTTTCTTGCCTACCAGTTCAACCCAATCCTCGAGCTGTAAAGCGTGAATATGATACATCATCTCTTCCTTGAGCGGTCCATCGCCAACGATTTGCCAGTTGAACTTGACTCCTTCATTTTTCAATTTTCGCATGGCCATCAAACCAATTAAATAACCTTTTTGAAAAGTAAAACGGCCGATAGTAAATATTTGTAAACAGGAAACAGATGGAGCATAAGGGGTCGTTCTTTTGAAAACCAAGGGATCAATTGAAGGCCGATTAACAAAAATCTTCTGAGGTTCGTTGCAGTAAGGAGCAATGGTTGTGGCCATGTCTTGTGAAACACAATGGATCGCGTCGACCCTTGTAAACAGCTTATGTAATTGTGCTTTTCTATTCGGTTCTGAAATTGGCTTTACCTTTTCTGCAGTACCGCGACAACTTATCACAAGCTTTGCTGATAGATTATCAAGTGTATTTCCATATGCAACGCCCAAGCCCGAAAATTCTACATGAACAATATCAAAAGCATTTTTCCTCAATAACATCGTTTGTAGCTGCTGCTTAAACTTTGTTTTAAAGGCGGTCCCTGAAAGAGAAAAAGATTTTAGCACTAACGAAGGATGTGATAGAAAAGCTTTTGCTATACCTTTTTTTGTTTGTAGTCCGTTATAGGTAAGAACCTTAATTCCTGCTTTTTTAACCTGGTCTACGTGAGACGCATTTATGACGTTCGTGTCTTGGTTGCGGATGACAGTTATCTCATGGCCGCGTCGGGAAAGCTCAAGTGCTTTGGTAGTAATAAAAGTTTCGGTCAGAGCAGGAAACTCATTTGTAACGAGGCAAATTTTCATAGGTCTAAATTGCTTTCCTATGTTGATGATGCCAGTTAACAAGCGAATATAAAGACCATATCAACCAACCTAAATCCTGCTTTGATTCGTTGTGCTCGTTCAGTATTTTTTCGAGTTCTCTTCTTTCAAAGAGATGAGATAATTCTCCAGGCATGTTCATTATTTTATCTTCCACATCTTTCTTAAGTTCTTTTCTGAGCCAGTTTCCAATAGGTATTACAAACCCCTTTTTTGGCTGTAACACCAACTGCTCGTTTGACTTACTAATGAGCAATTGTTTGAGATTATATTTTCCCTGGCCGTTTTTAATGCAACTTTCAAAATTCATTGTCGAGCTGTAATCAATCATTTCATTGCTCAGTATTGGAACGCGTACTTCAAGGCTATGAAACATGCTGGCGCGATCGACCTTAAGAAGAATTCTTTGCAGGTGAATGTCGAACTCAAGCTTACGAAGCACATTCATGATGTTCTGTTCGGTTACATCCTGCGCTCCCTCCTCCTCATATAATTTCTTTAAAAAAAAAGCTTCTTCTATTTCATTATCAAACAACTCCGGAAGCCATTGCTCTGCGCCAGTTATAAACAGGGAGCGATAGTAATAAGCCGGAAAGTTCCTTACTTGCAGATGTCTTCTTCGAATAATTCTTTTTGCTCCTGTAACTTTTTCCCTTCCAAAACTTAAAACCCTTTCAAGTTTGTTTTGCCTAAATGCCATCCCCTCGCGGAGCATTCGCTGGTTTCTTGGATAACCCCAAAACAACTCATCTCCTCCATCGCCACTTAAAGCAACGATGACTTTTTGCCTGGCAAACTTTGATAACACTAAAGTTGGTATAGACGAAAAATCAGCAAAGGGTTCCGAGAAAGCTTTTGTATTATCTGCAATTGTTTCAAGCAGATCTTTTTCAGTTATGTGCTGGCAGAAATGTTGGGTATGGAAGATGTTTGCATACTCTTCAGCGGCCTTACTTTCATCTATTTTTTTATCATCTACCCCAATAGTAAACGATTGAATATTTGTGTGCTTATTTGCATAATAAGAAACCAAAGGGCTATCCACTCCACCAGACATAAAAGTTCCTACCGGCACGTCGCTCACCAACTGAGCCCTTACATTTTCTTCCAGAACTTGCTCAAGTGACTTTGCAGCTTTTCCTTTTTGCAGAAGTGAATAATTGAAGAACCTGTGCCTGGTAAATCCTGCACTGTTTACATGCAAGTAATAGCCGTGAGGCAAGAGGAAAGTAGAAGTAACCACACCGGAATTTTCAGGTACATACCCTAGAGACAGGTAGGCACCTACAGCGCCCGTATGTAACGGGTTTGACTTAATAGAATGATGATTGATGATGTGGTCATATTGAGAACTGTATACAAGTCCTTGTGACGAGTGCCCGACATACAGGGGTTTAATTCCACTACGGTCGCGTGCAAGAATAAGGCTATTGGCAACGACGTTATAAAATGCAAAGGCAAACAAGCCGTCAAACTGCTCCAACACATATTCCTCTCCCCAATGTATGAGCGCATATAGCAACACTTCGGTGTCCGTTGTAGAACGAAATGTCACCCCTTCATTTTGCAAACGTTTTCTATACTTGCCGACATCATACATCTCGCCGTTGAAAGAAAGTGCATATTTACCGCAAGCGGAAATCATGGGCTGGTTGCCGTTTTCGGATAAATCCAAAATGGATAATCGCACAAAGCCTGTTATATAATTTTCATTGTTTGTCCAGGTACCATTGGAATCAGGCCCACGATGATGCATGCTTTTTAGCGCCCATTCTATAAATGGGCGTTCGCCTTCAATACTATCGCGATAATTAAATATGCCTACAATTCCGCACACCTTAGTTGATACCTTTTTTTGTATTAAACGCAGATTTTATGAAATACTTGCATCTACATAACATTGTCTTAATCGAGCTGTAATAATATCCCACGTATAATTCTCCTTTACTTTCACAAAGCCCTTCTCTCCCATGCTTGTTCTTAATGCTTTATCGCTAATCAACTCTTTCAACTTTCCTGCAAGGCTGATTTCATTTCCCGCATCCATCAATAGCCCATCAACTCCATCGCTTATAACATCTTTCACAGCCCCGATAGAGGTGCCTATGACTGGCTTTTTACAACTCCAGGCTTCGAGAAACACAAGTCCGAAAGACTCATTGTGACTTGGTAAAACAAGTATATCAAGCGCATTAAATACAAGCGCTTTTTCTTCTATTGGAAAATTTACCTCGAACCTAATTCTCTCAGCAACTTCTCTTTTAAGATGCTCGCAGTACACTTTTAACTCTTCAACATATCCACTATTTGATCCTGCAATTAGTAAGTATGTACCCGGAAATTCTATGGCTATTTCTTCAAATGCTTTTATAAGAGTAATGACATTTTTTGTAGGCTCGACGCGACCAACATACGCAAGCAATAACCCATCTTCCGGAACGCCTAGTTTTAGCCGGTAAGCTCTTACCTCTTTTTCTAAAACGGACGTAAAAGGCTCCATATCTACACCTGTCCCCAGTACGAAGATCTTTTTGCCGATTACTCCAAGTTTTTCAAGTTGCTTTTTCTCGTAGGCAGTATTTGCGAGGTAGAGTTTAGAGGCATTCATAGAAGCTAATTGGGCAGGATAAAGGACGGTCTTACTTTCATCCTTTTCGAGGTGAATACTTCCATAATAGAAAAAATTACACTTGCGCCAAAGAGGAAGTTGCATGTAATAATAAGGACTGCTTGATGCACAAAAAGCATCTGCCTCTACCTGCATCAGGTACTTTTTCATTTGCCGAGAATACGGGCCATTTGATTGTAGCACCATCCGGCCCGGCTTTGCGATAGATAGCTTTGCAAAAACTTTATACATGAAACCATAAGGCTTTATATGTACCCTTTGGTATGGAAAACGAATAACTTTTACCCCATTGATAACTTCCTCTGAAGGCTCAATCTTTTTAAATATTTTACGTTCGGGACCGTAGTAGGAATTTGTTGTAACGACTGAAACATCGTCCCCATAATCCTTTACCAATCTTTCGGAAATATTTTTAAAAAAGGTTTGAACGCCACCAACTGAAGGATGATAAAGATGACTTATGTGAACAATTTTCATTGAAGGAATTGAATTAGATATTGTGCAACGCTTTGCTTTTAAACCGTTCAATTCCTAACTCATAAGCTGACCTGTATTTTGCAACAACTTTTTCCCAGGTATAGTTTTCGACTACTTTGTTATAGCCCTTTTCTCCTAAAGATTTTCTTGCCTCCGAATCATTGACTAACGATTGTATAACTGCTTTTAGATTTTCTGCATTTCCTGGTTCAAACAATAGACTATCTACACCATCGCTTAACAAAGATTGTATCGCGCCCATTCTTGAACCTACTACCGGTTTTTTGCAAGCCCAGGCTTCCAAAAAAACTACACCAAATGATTCGCTTTGAGATCCTAGTACGAAAATGTCTAGGGCGTTGAAAAGAACCTGCTTTAACTCTTCAACAAAATTTTCTACCAGTATGATTGGTAGCTTTTCTTCTTCTATTACCCTTTTTATTTCGGGTACGTATTCTGTCGTTCCACCGGCAAGTAAGAGTTTTACATTTGTGTTCTCTGCATACAGTTTACGAAACGCGTCAATCAATATTGCAACACCTTTGCCTTTTACCAACCTGCCGATAAAGCCTATTAAAACATCTGTTTCTTTAATTCCATTTCTTTGCCGGAATAATTCCGATTCTTCCAAATCTGTTCTAAAATCATTCAAATCAATACCTGTACCTATCGTAGCTATTTTGTCTTCTTCCACTCCATATCTAATCAATTCATCTCTTTCAAATAGAGTGTTTGCTATATAACAATCACAAGCTTTAGCTCTTTTTATTAAGGTAGAATTTGCAGGAAGCTCTTTGTGCAAATGAATGGCTCCGTACAAAACAAACGGCTTTGGCTTTGCAGTTTTAAATCGCCAAAAAGGATAATCAGCAAAACTGTAAATAATTGTGGTAGCCATGATAACGTCAGCATTGCTTTTTGCGATCATACTACTTATGGCAGGGCTATCCAGCTCCCATCTATACTTTGTAATCGTTTGAGGTAGTGGTTTGCCGGTTGCTTTTCCATGAACTTTGCCTGCTATTTCAATCAATGGATAATGCCAACGATTAAAGGGAAGCCGGTTCACTTCAACTTGCCCAACAGACTCAACAGCAGGTACCACTTTCTTAAAAAGTTTAGCTTCCGGATTATACAATGAGTTAGTCGTACAAACCTTCACCTCATCGCCGTAGTAAGAAACCAGCTTTTCTGAAAGATGTTTCATCGTGTACTGGGGACCGCCTACAGAAGGAAAATAATTTTGAGCTACATGAAGAATTTTCACGCTACAAAGAAATTTTTTATAGCAGAAACAGCACGCGATGTTGACCGACCGTCAGAGTAAGTAATAATCTCTTCGACGCATCTTGTACAATTGGTGGTATAAGCAGAAGGGTTGGCGATAAGGCGGTTAACCAAATCAATGAACTGGGTTTTGTTATATGCCAGATTTAGAACCTTGCTATTCATGATGGGAACATAATGTTCCTGAAAATACATGCGCCTGAACAACTTCTCATTTGAAGGGTTTACCTCGTCATAATACGGCCCTATCTGGGGCTTTTTAAACGCACTTCCATCGACGCACATTGTTGAGATAGTATTGATATGAATTTCTGTATGTTTTAGCGTTGACATCAGGTTCATAATGTCTTCTTTCAGCACATTTGCATGGTCTAATTTTTCAACACCATTCGGGGCGCTGTCGTAAAAAATGTAATTGCTCTCGCCTACATATTGTTTCCATCTTTCCACTTTATCAAGCGGATGACAACGAAAAAGAATTACATAGTCTTTCGATATCTCCCCATTTTCGAAAGCCTCTTTCAGCAATTTCAAATACTGCGGCTCATCCGGCAGCAATGCTACAGGTCCACCGCTAAATAAGATTACTTTTTTATCGGTTGGTAGCCCTTTCCGTTGCAGCCACTCCTGCCGATCCCAGGCAAATGAGGTATTGTAATGAAAGTCAAATTGAGGTGCACCTGCGATGGTAATCAGCTCGTCTTTTTGTAAGGTCGAGTAGATACGTTGCAGCTCGGCTTTATTGTATTTATTCCAAACGATGTATTTGTCGAAGACTACCGATTGCCACCCTCGCTTTGTAACATTATCAAAGCTGTGTATCGAAGCAATTACCGGAATTTTTTGTTGCTTAAAAAGTCGGGCTATCAAATCAACTTCATGCAGGAAAGGTGTAACGGTAAAGAGGCCATATATATTCAACAACTTGAGCCAGCTTTTATATTCAAGCAATACTTGCTCCTTCTGCATTAGAATTTCCTCCTGCTGAAGCAACTCTTTGATGTACCCGCTCTGCAACTTAAAGCGCCACTTATAATAAGTCTCGCTTAGCTGTTTTCTCAGCTTGACAGTCTGCTTATTCTTTCTGAATTGTTCCAGGTATTGCCGCTGGATATTTACACTAGGCGTCTTGAGTTTATGCTGCAGATACCACAGGTTTATTTTGTATCGCAAAGAAGCATATTCAGGAGAAACTTTATAAGGCGGAAAAAAAGTGACTTCATAACCCTTACTCTCTAATTCTTTTACAAGTTCTTCTTCCTTCCATATTAACGCCACTACAGGCTTACAGAACTCGCTCATACTGTCAAGCATGCCGGTACGAATGACATGGGTTATAGACCCCTGGCCAACAATAGGTACTAGTATTCTTTTCTTTAAATTTTCCATTTCAGTTCCGCCTGTTGTTTGTCGCATTACATTTCCTGTAAAGAGACCATTCGTTTAAATCTTTGTGATTCTGAAAGCATACTATCAAAGTCTCCATGAGCCAACACCTTGCCCTTATCTAGCAAGTAAATAATATCGGCGTTCTTTATTGTGGATAATCGATGTGCTATTATTAGTATGGTGAACTTGCCGTGCAGCTTATCTATGTTATCCTGTATTACCCTTTCTGTTTCAGAATCTAATGCAGATGTAGCTTCATCCAAGATCAGGATCTGCGCATCCTTGTATAATTCACGCGCAATAGATATTCTTTGCTTTTGTCCTCCTGAAACGAGCATTCCATTATCACCCAAAGGAGTTAATTCCTTCTGTGGCAAGCCGGTAATGAATGTGGTAAGCGAGGCAAGCTCAACGATGTTCCAGAACTTTTGAATATTCTTAGCAGTGGGTTCAGCCCAAAAAGTAATGTTATTAAAAATGTTGTCGTTGAAGATCACCGGCTCCTGCGAGATGTATCCCATCTGGTCGCGATAACTATTTAGGCTGATATTCTTTAAAGGATAATTATCTATCAAGACTTCACCGGTTGTCGGTTGTATAAGTCCTGATACAATGTTTGCAAGTGTCGTTTTACCGGAGCCACTTTCTCCAACCAGTGCGATCGTTTTATTCTTTGGTATTTCTACATCTATATTATTTAAAACCACTTGTGAGCCGTAAGCAAAAACAAGGTTTTTTATCCGGATGTGATTTGTAAAAGTCTGAAAAGGGGTAGACGCTTTTACTTCTTTCATCGTGTCCATTTCGTTTACAATAGAACTAACTGTTGTAATGCTGGCAGACACTTGTATAAATTGCTGCCAATCGTTTTGCAGGACCATTAAGAAATTAAGCGAACGATAAAACAATAAAAGGCTCAACAGTATAGAAGTAAGATTTCCCGATGAAAACCTTAGCTGGATTAGAATTACTGCCGCAACTACTATTATAATTAACGGCTCTTTTACGCTTGCAGTAATAGCATTGTATACTCCAATTTTTCTATTAAGATGTTCTGTATCATTAATAACAGCTTTTATCTTTTTAGAAAAAGTATGCAGGTAATTGGTGCTTTTTAAATATTTATAATTGTGGATAGCCTGCACCAGGAAGCTGTTGAAACTATTGCCTTTAAGAGATAGTTCGAATGCGATCTTTTTACAGGCTTTATAAATTTTACGATATACAAGATTTGATAGGCCGGCTCCCAAAGCAACCAGGATTGCAAATTGAAAATTGGCAAGAAACGCAAGCAGTATATAGGTGCTAAGCATCACAGTGTTTTGAGCTGCATTAAAATAGTAGCTCATACTTTGGAACAGCTTTGAAACTTCCCCGGTAAGTGTGTTGTGTATCCTTCCCGCATCGAGTTTTAGGAAACCTTTATAGCTCAAATCCTGTAAGCTATCGATCAATAAGTACCGGATTTTCTTCATGAATAAATGCCGTGTCTGAACCTGGAAGGTTAACTGCAAAAATTTGAAACTGCCTTTCAAAATAAAAAGAACAACGAGGATAGAAAGTACTGTTGTAATATTTAAAGTAAGCCCAAGGCTTTCTAAAAAGTCAGTGATATAATGAAGGCTACCAAGCGTCTCGTTACTTTTTGCAACGGTTCCACCGGCGGATTGAAGTAGAGGCATAAACATGGCAAGGCTGATGCCGTCAAGTAAGCTCACAGTGATACTTAAAGCAAGATTGATCAGCAGTCTTTTTCCTGTCAACCTGTAATAAAACTTAAAATATCCTATGAAACTGTTTTCAAACTTCATCCCTGCCTACAAATTTTTATAAACCTCTTACTTAGTAAACACTCATTGTATTTGCGAAAGTTTTTTGCTTACTCGTATCCCAAAAACTATCCTGTAGTATTATCTCCCTGAACAGCTCGTCGCTGTTGCCATCGCCGAAGAGGCTTATTGGCTCCAGTTCCAGCGTAAGGGCTTTCTTTATTCCTTGTATAATATCATTTTTACCATAACCCGTGTTAACAATATTGGCGTTTTTGGTTCTTCCATTTTGCCTTGTACCAACGTTTACCGTAGGAATACCATAGATAGGTGCTTCGCGAATTCCCGCACTTGAATTTCCTGCTATAAACAAGGCATTTTCTAACATGGAAAGAAATGCTTCAAAACGAACTGATGGAAATATGCGGAACCTTTCATTGCGTTCCAGCTTTCTTATTTGTGCTAAAATGAAATCTGAGCCACTATCATTATTAGGATAAATGACAATAAAATTGCAACCGGATTCATCGAGCGCCTTCACATATTCTTCCGCATACTTGTCCATGTTGTTGAACTCGGTTGTGACCGGATGAAACATGGAAATGGCATAGTGGTCAAAAGGCACCTCGTAATACGCCTTCACTTCCTTGATGGAAGGAAGCACCTCTTTCTTCATCGCGTCGATATCAGGAGAACCTATAACAAAAATACTTTCACTGATTTCTCCCATTTGCATCAACCTGGCTTTAGCTTCATCGTTGGCCACAAAATGGGTATGACTGAGTTTCGAGACAGCATGCCGGATTAATTCATCAATGGTTCCCGACAACTCGCCGCCTTCTATATGGGCTACCAAAATATTATTAAGTGCCCCAACCGTTGCACCGGCTAGTGCTTCTGTTCGATCTCCATGAACAACAATAAGATCCGGCTGAATAAGCCGGATGTAATTTGCAAATCCTTCAATCGTACGGGACAGAGTAATATCCATAGCCGATCCAGAATCATGATTGATGAACTTGTAAATGTTCTGGTAACCGCACTTCTCAATCTCACGCACCGTGTATCCAAACTTGTTATCCATGTGCATACCGGTCGCAAAAATGTGTATCTCAAACATCTCCGTACTTTGAACGATTTCGATCAAAGATTTGATTTTACCGAAATCGGCCCTGGTACCAGTAAGGAAAACAATTTTATTTTTCTTCATTCAGTATCCTTTTATTCTCCCATAGTTTTCCATGAGGGAAATAATTACAATCATACCTCGGCAGCGCTTGTGACCTGCCTACTAAATCCTTTTCTGAAATATCTCGCTCCTCCACGTTGAAAGAAAAAAGACAGCCCTCCTCTTTTAAAATATTTTCAGTTTCGTCTGTAAAAGAATGAAAACCTCCATACGGATAACAGAACGTTTTGTAAGGCAACTTTATGCAAATGTTTTCGAGGTAATCGAACGAGGTTTGTATTTCAGTTTTCTGTTCCGTAGGCGAAAGTTTGCTTAAAACCGGGTGAGTTCTGGTGTGGCTTCCCATCACCATCCCTAAGTCGTGCATCTTTTTAATTTCACCGATGCTTAGATAAAAAGAACCAAAGATGTTTTTATCACCACCAAAAAAATCTTCCATCAATTGGTCTAAAACCTGTTCTCTATATTTATAACCAATCAAATAATTCATCATTCGCTTTACCTGGTTGGTGTATTCATCGTTGTTTTGAAGCGAATAAGGGATGGTTTGAAATTCCTTTACGTGGGCATGAGAAAGCATTTCATTTTTGACCAGATCAAGCAGGGCGTGATAAATTTTTTCAGAGGGAAATTTCCCAAGAAGCAGGTGAAGCCTGTGAACTCCCAAAATTTTGTTGTTCTCATAAACACCTGTTGAAACATAGAAGATAGCAGATAAGCCGCGGTCTAATAATTCAGGCAAAACAAACTCGTAGTGATCTTTAACACCGTCATCAAAAGTGAGTACAACTCCATCAGCCGGTTTGCCTGTGATAACAGATTCTTTTAAAACACTGGGATGTAGAATACCAAAGTTTTTAGAGAGGTAATCCAATTGCTTTTTAAAATCATCCACATGCAGAAACTTAAATAAAGGGAACGCTTCATTTTCCTTTCTTACATAATGGTACATCACAGCCTTCATCAATTGGCAATTGCTTTATTAAGAACAATAGGAAACTCGCTATCATACTTGTCCTTGTTCGATATATATTCCTCCACCATTCCTCCTTTAAAATTTACGTATAGCTGATCAACTGCTTCCTCGGTAAAATCTTTCTTCTTATATAATTTTTTAAAACCATTATAGTTGGAAATTGTCGGCTTTTCCAAACCGTCAAATTTTAAAATGATGTCTGCAAAAACTTCTGTCATGTCTTTTATTAAGCGATTGCCAATCGTTGAGGGAGTATCGAAAAAATTATAAGAAGCCCTTGTCTGGTGAATTATTTCTCCAGTATCAATACCTGCATCGATATACATAAAGGTGGCGCCAACACAAGCGGGATTGCGATCTACAAGCGGCCAGAAGTTAGTTGCCGCACCACGGTAGTAAGGAGACAAACCGAGATGAACATTTAATATTCTTCCTTCAAAATGCGACAACAGTAGATCTTTTAAAAGGGAAGCTCCATAAACAATTACCAGATCAGGATTAAGTGCCTTTATTTGTTCAAAGTAAAGAGGATCGTTGATCTCGCCCCTCTTGATCACTATCGGGTTTGAAACATCCCGGGCAGTATTTACAAATAACTCAAAAAAGTCTTTTTCACTTTGTTCTCGTGCTAATAGATGCTGTTGCCTTTTGGTTGTTGAAACCTGTGCTGCACCTTTTTCAACCAGGTTCTCTTCCGACTCACACAATGAGCTTAGCACTTGTATCTCGCTGTTTAACGCAATTTTTTTTCTAAAGAATTGGTGCCTTAATTCGTTGCCCGTTAGAATTACAATCTTCTTCAATCTCCTCTACTATTTATTAAAATGATTTTCAAGAGCTTAGAATTTTCCACGACAAGGGATAGACGTCCTTGTAATTGTAGGGAGCCTGATTGTACCACTTCTCCGGGGCGATAACTGTTTTGCCTGGATTGTTGTTTAAGTAAGCGGCCCACCAGCTGAATGTACTGTTAGCAATGATATTGTGTTTGCAAATCGTCATCAGGTAAAAATCCTCAAAGGCTGTTTTTGTGATTTCATTACTCACAAAAGTGATTGGATATTTTGTTGTCAAGTTTTCCTTTGCCCAAGCTATGTCATCTGAAAAAACATAATAATGAGAAGAAGGATTTTTACTTGTCATTTCCTCAATAGCACTCAGATAAAATGTAATCGGAATCACGCCATGAAGTGAAGCGTTCTTGCTCGTGGTAAAGTCGCTTCGTCTTATATGAATGCTTACGCTGTTGTTCGCACGAATTTCCTGCTCGATATTCCGGAGGTGGTTTACAAGTTCAGGCCTTACTGTAAAGTCTCGTCTTACCTGGTGATCAAATTTCTCGAAATACCGCCAGCTCATCCAGTACCCAATCAGAAATACGTCATCAGGAGCTTGAAAGAAATTTGGGTTGAAATAATATTGTGGTTCTATAAAAGTTCTCTTTTTATGAGCCGGAGAAACAAGTTCAGAACACTCAAGAACTTTTCGTTTTACACCACTCATTTCATACGGCAAATGATAAAAAAAAATCTTGTTGTTAGGAAAGAATTTATTCCACGCGCTTTTCACAGGTTGTGATATTCTATACTTTGCTGCTTCCTCTTTGGTGACTTTTTCAGTTTGAATTGAGAACAAAGAGTCCAATTCAAATTTGCGAAGATGATAACCCTCATAGCTGGAAACATCCAATTTAAAAGGAACATTTTTGTGGAGTGAAAGGGCTTTTCCCGCTGCATACTGGAACATTTGGTTTCCAAGGCCCATTGATATTTTTGAGATGACCATCGTGCAGGCTAAATTGAATTAATGAATGTCTTCGTAATTCACCTGCATGTCAAACGCTAGATCCTTAGCGGCAGTTTTTCCTAAAACATTTTCATATTCTTCAGCGATGATGCCGCCTTTTCCCGGCCGCTTTACCCAAATGTTCTCTTTGGTAAATACTTCTCCTTTTGCGACCGGTTTAATTGTGCAAACCGTTGCGAATGCAAAATCAATAGTTACCTGCTCTTCCTTGGCAGGCCCTTTTTGGCCGCCACGTTGTTGGGCTATAACTTTAGCACCTTCTATTAATTCAGTACAAGCTTTTACATCCATAGAGCAAATAATATCAGGACCGGGACGATCCATTCTATCAGTAAAATGTCTTTCTAAAATGGAAGCACCTAAAGCCACGGCGCCAAAGCAAGCATGGTTGGTAAGTGTATGGTCGCTCAAGCCCACTACAGCATCCGGGAAAGCGTTTTGAACTTCGACCATTGCCCCTAATCTAACGAGGTGATTTGGGGTTGGATATAAATTGGTAGTATGTAGCAATGCATAAGGAATGTTTTGCTTCTTAAAAATTGCCACTGCTTTCGAAACACTTTCAATAGTATTCATTCCGGTGCTCAGGATGACAGGCTTGCCGAACGAAGCAATATGCTCAAGCAAAGGATAGTTGTTGCATTCACCAGACCCGATCTTATAAGCAGGAACATTCCATTTATGTAACCTGTCTGCAGCCGCACGGCTAAAAGGTGTACTTATGAAAATCATCCCCTGACTTTCTACATAGTTTTTTAACTGCAGTTCGTCTTCTTCGTTCAGGGAACACCGACGCATAATCTCGTAAATGCTTACATCAGCATTGCCAGGGATTGTATTTTTTGCAGCACTGCTCATCTCATCTTCTACAATGTGAGTTTGGTGCTTTACTACTTCTACACCGGCAGCCTTGGCAGCATCGACGATTTCTTTGGCCACGGTAAGAGAGCCTTCGTGATTTATTCCAATCTCAGCAATAACCAAAGGCGGAAAATCTATTCCAATCTTTCGCCCGGCTATTTCGATGTAATTATTCATGCTATTAATACTGCTCTGTTGTTTTAATGTTTTATCGACTGTTTCTCACATTTTATAAAATATCCCGTCGGCCTCATACAACTTGCCGGTCTCCTGGTTATGGAAGCCGTTCTTTAAAGCGCACAAGTGAAAGCTTCTTTCTTTGAGATAATCAATCACATCATTGAATAAAAATTCGCCTTTGTACAACTCTTCAAAAGCCATTTCGAACTGGACACCAGTGACAGATTGCAATGACTCCTGTGCACCATCCAATACCTTTTTTTCAAATCCCTGCACGTCAAGTTTTAGATAAATGTTATTGTAGCCTTTTGTTATTTCGGCGAATAAACTGTCAAGTGTTTTAACGGTCACTTGTTGCTCGCTGACGTAGTTCATTCCACTCTTGACGCCATAGTCAAAAGACTTCACCTCGAGTAGCGAGCTGCTTTGAGAGTTTTCTGAGACGTTGATAATGGTCGTCTCTTCTTTATCTCCCAAAGCAAGTTGATGACAACTCCATAAAGGATCTTTTGAAGCTTTTATTTGCAGTTTTTCAAAAACACCGTTTAAAGGTTCAAAGGAAATAATAGCACCTTTATAACCAATTGTTCGAAGGTATGAAGCATATTGACCTTCATTTGCGCCAATGTCTAAAACGAGGTCAATCTTTTTTAGCTTGAGAAGGTCAACAATTTTTTTATGTTCTCCTGTCGGATAATCAACAATCCTTTTACCCTGTTTCCTCAGTATGTTTTTAGCTGTTTGAGAATGAAGAACTCTTTTAAGAATGGGCTCAAGAATGGGAAGGTTCATAGGGTGTTTTAAACTGCTGCTATATGCAGACTGCTATTCGAATTTCATGGCTTGCCTGCGTGGCGATGCCGGAAGATATAATTGTACAAGTGAGTGACACAACAATGCTTATTAAAGATCAAAAGCCGGTACCAGAAAATTGAAAAATACTACTACAACGAGAGCGGGTATGTACCTGTTAGTTTGAAAAAGAATACCCGGGTGCAGAACCTTGTATACGACGCCCTCTTGGAACCATTACCAACGTTTTGCTGGTGGTTAAGTTATAAGAAAAAGGTGCAACTGCAATGAAAAGAAGCATGAGTTTAAAAATGTAATAGAACCTTTCTTCGTAAGAGGGAAATAATAAGAACCTCACCGACATTGCAAGCAGAATGCCTGTAAAAAGTGTCTTTAAGTCTTTGCGTACAGATAGCCTCGAATACAATAGCACTAAGACAAGCGCGAATAATAAATTGAAATCTGTTCTCATTAATGTGGCACTTTTTCTAACAAGGGAAGCATAGACTGAAGGTTTAAAAATGAAGTCTTTGAACCAGGTTAAGTGATTGCCGAAAAAGTAAGGAACGACAATAACTATAATGCTAAGAACAGCTAGTGCTGATACTCCTTTTATTATAGAACGGATGTTTATATTATTCATTCTGTAATAATATAAGATGAATGGTAAGAACGTCAGGTTGTCAATTCGCGTGAATACGGCGAGCGCCAGAAGCAGGTAAGAAACACCTAACTTGCCGCTGAAGAACAGGTTTAGAAATAGGATAAAGACAAGTAACGAGGACATTGCATCAGGCGTAGAAATGACAGCTAGTTCATTGGTGAAACCAAGCAATAGAACAACGGTACTAAGAAAAAAAGGAATGATACCGCCAGTAAACAGCTTTTGGATGGCTAAATAAAAAGCAATCAACAATCCGCCTGCACAAATCAGGGAAGGAAGAACTGTGGCAAAAGCTAAGTTAATTCCTACGCTATAAAATGCTTTTATCACAAAGACGTATAAAGGTTTTAGACGGAAGAACCTCAGGTAATCATAAAACAAAGCGTAGTCATTGTAGCGTTCCACCCGCCCCTTATTTAATGCAGTTAACTCAACAAAGTTTTTTGCGGGTACGCTTTCCTTTGTTATCGCATAGACCGATTGATGAACCTGTTTTGCATCGAGACCGTTCAATTGCAAAACAACTCCCATGTAA
Organism: Segetibacter aerophilus; assembly: GCF_007991655.1. GTDB lineage: Bacteria > Bacteroidota > Bacteroidia > Chitinophagales > Chitinophagaceae > Segetibacter > Segetibacter aerophilus. The sequence continues at coordinate 164,955 of NZ_BJYT01000008.1, read as the reverse complement.
GGCAACATGTCGGAGTTATACAACGGACGCTTGCTGAGATGCACCATGTAAACAACGACAACGGCTACAAAAAGAACGAAAAAAAACAAATTTTTAGCACCTGAACTTTTCGACAGTAACTGATCTTTGAGCCTGGCTGTAGCTAACATTATTAGGGGATAAAGTGAAAACCTAATAACGAAAAAACCGGCTCTTTTATTACCAGGCCGTCCAGCCGCCGTCGATTACGAGATTGTGGCCAACAACATGACTACTCGCATCGCTTGCAAGAAAAACAATTCCGCCACGTAGTTCTGTTTTATCGCTCATTCGCCCTATCGGGTTGAGCTGTTTGAAACGCTCGAGGAACAACCCTTCGTGGCCATTAAAAATTCCACCAGGAGTTAAAGAATTTACCCTAACACCTTTTTCTGCCCAAAGTGTAGCAAGGTATTTTGTGAGGGCAACAACACCATGTTTGCTTACGCTATAAGCAACAGGTTGAGAGATGCCCGTACCGGGATAAATTTTATGATTAGGACTAACGACGCCGTATAATGAGGCAATGTTTATGATGGATCCTTTGCCATTTTCGAGCAAATGTTTGCCAACCACCTGGCATCCTAAAAACGAACCGGTGAGGTTGACGTTCATGATGGCATTCCAATCTTCCAAAGGAAAGTTTTCAAAGGAAGCATCAAAGTTGGCGGATTTGCTTTGGTTGGTGAACCCGGCATTATTAACTAAAATGTCAACTTTCCCAAATTCATCTAAGACTTCCTTTAGTAGTGTTTCCCAGCTTTCTTTTTTCGTGACGTCGCAAAATTTTGCGCTTGCAATTACTCCATCTTTTGCAAGTGCTTCAACAGCCAGCGTGCATTTTTCTTGGTTGAAATCGGCGAGTATGACTTTGGCACCGTGCGCATGTAAAGCGATGGCATGTTCGGAAGCAAGAAGTCCCGCGCCCCCTGTTATGATTGTAACTCTTCCTGATAAGTCAAATAAATTCAGTTCGTTCATTTATAGTGATCCATTAAAAACTCCACAATTTTAAAGTCAATCTCTGTATCTATATCCACCGCTCTTTCACGAGGGATCTCGTAAATTTTACACCTGGCTTTACTCCAATGCTCGTACTCATACAAGGCACTTTTTTTAACAACATAAGCAGCCGGAGTTAAGCTATAAACCTTGGGAGCATCTTGTCTTCTTACAATTGGCCGGTCGCCTTTTTTTACAATCTGTGCATACCCGTTGTCATCAACTTCCATCATGTTGAAGTAGGGATTGCGTTCCGGTTCGTACCCGGTTATAACAACGTCTGCTGTTGTATCGCTTAAGGCAAGTTCAATTGCCCCATCTATATCTTCTGCTATTTTCAGAGGTACCGTGACATCAAGATCTACCAGGTAATCCACTGATTTACCTGAAAGTTTTTCGTAGGTTTCCACTGCGTGAATAAATACGGGCCACTTAGAAGCTGTATCAGTTGCCAGGTCAGCAGGACGCATAAAAGGAACTGCTGCACCATATTGTTTGGCGATGGAAGCAATGCTTTCATCGTCAGTTGAAATAATAAGGTTATTTATGTGCAAACTACCGCTGGCTGCTTCGATTGTATAAGCGATGAGGGGTTTGTCTTTCAGCAGTCTTATATTTTTTCCCGGTACGCCTTTCGATCCTCCGCGACAACAGATAGTAGCTAGTATCATCAGCTGGCTGAAGGATTGAATGTGTTAAGCGTTACAAATCGGGCTTTTTCAGAGGAGCGTTTTGCTGCAAGCACAAGTTTCAAACTTTCAATTCCTTGCTGCAAACTGGTTAATCGTGCGTCTTTCTTATTTTCTAAAAAAGCCTTCATTATTTGTATAAACCTACCGTTCCTTTCAAATCCTTTGTATTCGAATTCTTCTTCCTGCTTGTCTTTATTTATCCAACTTACCTTGTTCTCGGCAAGGTTGCAGGTTATAGCGCCATTGAAGCCAGTGATCGTACAATTTCTAACCAGCTTTTTTTGAAGGTAATCAAGATGCAAAGTTCCTGTAGCCCCATTGTCAAACTTTAGTAGCACGTCGCATACATCTTCAGTTTCAATTTGCAAAGCACCAGTGTTGGAGTATTGGGATGCAACAGTTTCCACTGGCCCTAACAGCCATAGGAGATAGTCAAACTCATGTACTAAATCAAGCATAACTCCGCCACCCGTTTCCTTCTTAGCACTCATCCCTTTTGTATAATCTTCAGCTGGCCGCCAATCTGGTAAGAACTGGCCCACAAAAGCGTTGACAGAAACTACTTTACCAATAACATTTTCTGCAAGCAGTTCGTGAACCTTTTGCATTCCCGGATCGAAATGAAGATCGTAACCAACCACAATATTACTTTCGTAAGAAGCGGCTAAGGCAAGTAGATCCTCTATTCCATTATAAGAATGACTTACGGGCTTTTCGAGATATATGTTCGGGATTTTCGCGTGTAGCAAGATGCTGGCTGAGGCGAGGTGAAGCGATGTGGGAGTGCAAATGATGGCAGTATCGAAAACCGAAGACGATAGAGCATCTTGTAGTGAAGAGTAAACCCTGAGAAAATCAAACTCGGCAGGGAGTGTGGCAGAACGGCTGACAACAGATATCTGGTTGTATCCAAGGGTCAGAAGATTGCGTAGATGTCTACGACCTATAGAACCAAGGCCAATGAGAAGGATTTTCAATAAGATGGATTAATACAAAAATTAAAAAAGCGGCGACAAGTACTCGATCGGAAACTCGACGATCATGACCTGGTCTAAGCTTTCAAGCTTTACAAATACTTTTTTCTTTCCGCCTTTTAAGACCGTGCCGGTGGTATCCATAAAGACACCATGATTTACTTTAATTCTTGTATTCTCGTCTAGGGAGTTAAGCGACTGGACAGAAACTGAGGCATCTTTTTCTGAAAGATATTTTTTGATGATGTCAATTTCCTCGTCTCTTATTACTGCCGGTTTACCCACATAGTAAACAAAGTTTAAAACCCCGTCGGTCATCAACACCGGGGTTTTCTCTTTCTCGTCAATGTTGACAAAGACATAAGAGGTAAACAATGGCTCTTCTATAATTTTCTTTCTGTCGCTCCATTGTTTTTCAACTTTTCTAAGGGGACACCAGCACACAATCCCTTTTTGTTCTAAAACCCGGCTAACCTTTTTTTCCCATCTTGGTTTGGTATAAATAGCAAACCACTTCTTATCGTTTTCCATATTTAACTTTCATTCTTCTTTACAGCTTCGCTTCCTCACTCCCATTGTACTTCTACAACAGGAGTAACTTGTAAAATAAAAATATGATTGCAACCCGTATTTCTAAGCGTCCTTTTTACTAAATCCGCCCAGCAGGTTTTCGAGAAAACCCTTCTTCTTATCCTGCACGTAATACCCGTAACCGTAGCCATAACCGTAGCCATATCCATAGCCGTAGCCGTATCCTCCATACCCATATCCAAACGAAGTATCATTTTTGATACCATTTACCACAAGGGCAAGCGATTTAATTTTTTTCTCCCTGTTCAGCTTTTCTACAAACGGAATAACGGCTTTAGATGAATATTTATGCCTGACGATAAACATAGTGAGGTCTGCATATTTTTCTAGCAATAATGCGTCCGTCACTAATCCAACCGGAGCTGTGTCTATTATGATTACATCGAAATTTTCTCGAAGGTATTTCATCAGGTACTCCGTCTTTGGACTAAGTAGTAACTCGGCGGGGTTTGGTGGTATAGGTCCTGAACTAATTACATGAATATGTTCGTGCCCTGGAACTTTTTTGATAATGTCTTCTACCGGTATGTCTTTAATAATGTAGTTTGAAATACCGTATTCGCCGGGCACATTTAGATATTTACTCAGCTTTGGTTTGCGCAGGTCAAACTCGAGGATGACAGTTTTTGCTCCCGTAATACCCATACTACTTGCCAGGTTAAGCGATACAAAACTCTTTCCTTCGCCACTCATAAAGGAAGATAACAGGATAGTCTTGACCGATTTCTCCGCACCCATATACTGGATGTTGGTGCGAATAAGTCTAAACTGCTCAGAAATTGGCGTACGGCTTTTATTATCAATAACAATGTTTTTCTTATTCTTTTCGTACGAAAGTTCACCCAAAATCGGAACAGTAGTTCCCTCTTCAATTTCTTTCCGGTCGCTAATTTTATTGTTGAAGAAATCACGCAAGACCAATATCAACGTTGGAATAGCTAGACCAATAAGCAATGCAAACAACTGTATTTGTGAAGCTACCGGCCTAATGACACCGGTATTAAAAGCGCTATCCACCAGACGGGTGTTGTTTATGTTGGATGCAAGTGAGAGCTGTGACTCTTCTTTCTTTTGAAGTAGGTACAAATACAATGACTCTTTAAGATTAACCTGGCGGGAAAGGTTAACCAATTGTTTTTCTTTTGTCGGCAAACCCGAAATCTTACTTTCAATGTTTCCGTAAGTGTTTTGTACCTGGTTTAAATTACTGTTGTATCCTCCTTTAAGCGCCTTTATGTTGCTAATAATATTTTCCCTAATGTCTCTTATCTGCGAGTTCAAGTTGGCGACAAGTGGGTCCGAGTCAGTACTCTTTAAAGCCATCCTCTGCCTTTCTTGGGTGAGGGTATTGTGAGTAGTGATTAACGAAATGAGTGTAGGTTCACCAATGCCTAAGCTTGAAGGGATGGCATCATTACTTCCTCTGGAGGCGGTAATGTAGTTCTCTAACGACTCTAACACTCTTATCTGGGCCATCTGGTCGGCCTTCTTGTTGTCAACGGTTACGGCCTGGCCTAAGTATGAAGTGGCTTCAGCAGATATAGAATTGATTTTGTTTGAAGATTTAAACCTCGCGCTACTTAACTCAACTGCATTTAACTCCCGTGCTACCGTATCAATTCTATCATTCAAAAATTTGATGGTTCTGATACTCGCCACGTTTTTATCATCCAGACCCGCATTGTTATAAACATCAATCAACTTGTTCACAATCATAATTGCGCGCTCCGGGATTTCGTCGGCCATCGATATTTCTATGATACCTCCCATATCATGCGTCAACCTTACATCTATTGCGTTTTTATACTTTTTTGTTTCGCCTTCCTTATCACTAAAAAAGACCCTAAAACCATTAGGATCAAGTTTTAAATTAGGATTACGTTCAATGCTAATTTTACCGAAGTCTGTTTCAAAAACCTGTCCATATGCATATCTTTTTTCTGACCCCTTATCCCCTACTAAAAAATCATTTTCTCTTAAAGCTATTTTGAAACCACTGGGCGTTGCCCCTGGATTTGGCTCAACTACTTTGATTGAAAAAGGAGACTTTTCGCCATAAATGGGAGAAGCGGTCACGCGCCCTTCTTTGTAAATATTTACATTAAGGTGTAGAGAGTCCACCACTTTTCTCATCAACGCATAAGAACGGATAATGTCCATTTCATTCTGAACGTCGTTGTTTTGCGTAACAAGTCCCATTTCCTTCAAAGTCTTGTACTCAGAGTTTCCCCCATCTTCCTGGCTCTTAATTAATAAGAAAGCAGAAATTTTACTTACAGGCATGGTGTACCGTAAATAAATTTTAGAAGCAATTATACAAAGCACAATGCTTACTATAAACCACGGCAATACACCAATGATTTTATAGATAAACTTTTTTACATCAAACTGACTACCTGCCGGGATGGCAAATTCGTTTTCTGATGGATTTATAGGGTAACTCATTATTTCGATTTAAAGCGGTAAAACTTCATATACAAATTTAATTATCTTAAGATAGTTATTGTAAGGGCAATAATACTTGCAAGGGTCGCGACGATTGACGATACGCGGGAGAAATCTTCAAACTGGCTCTTACTCTTCTCGGCTTCCACATACACGATGTCGTTTCTTTGCAAATAGTAATACTTCGATGTAAATATTGCCTTGTCAGTAAAATCAAGTTGACCCACTTCACGGTTTCCACTACTATCTCTTATAATCCTTACGTTGTTACGGCGGCTATAAGTAGTCATATCTCCCGAAAGACCCAGCGCCTCTAAAACAGTTACCCGCTCTTGTTGTACCAAAAAGCTTCCTGGCGCTTTCACTTCACCCAAAACTGAGAATCGAAAATTTGTAAATTTTACGGAAATAAGAGGATCTTTCAAATACTTTGAAACGCGTTCTTTTAGCCTGTCTCTAAATTCTTCTCTTGACAAGCCGGCTGCATGAATTTTTCCCATTATTGGAAATTCAACATCGCCCTGGTTATCTACAAGGTAGCCTGTATTTGCATTTGTGGAAGAGGAGGCTGCATTGGTAGTGCTTGAATAAGTGTTGAATAAAGCGGCGGTGGCTTCGTTGGCGCCTGCAATTCTAATGTCTAATATATCTTCAGGCATAATTCTGGCCTGCGGTTTTTCTAATTTAGGAAGACGTACTACCTGGGAGTCACTTAAATTATTGAAGTATTTAAGATTTTTTGAAGGAATGCAGGAAGTTCCATAAAGACAAATAAAAAGCAAAACGCCAGTAAGACACGAAAACTTACCTTTAAGATTCGTTGCAGCAATAAACTGCCCTCCTCTTGGACTTTTAATCATAAAATACTGTATAAATATTATTTGTTGATTTGTTTCAAACGTTTTTAAATACCAAACATTGTGAAAACAAGAAAATCGGCTGAAACAATTTCAACAATACATTCTGGATACGAATGACCAAAGTAAAGTAAAAAAGTCTAGTTTATCATCCCATCGTTGGAATTGGCGGTTTCGATAAACTTGCCTTTAAAAGGTTCAAAGAAGCAAGTATGTTTTAAGTGGCGGTAGCTATTTCTGCTTTTATGTTTTTAAGCGCGAGACACCTACCTATTCAAGTCGTCTAAGTTTTACGTTTGTAACAGGAGCCACGATGAGAGGGAATTTTTCAACATTTACGTTACTGGTATCAAGACCAAAGCCGCGTTCCTCGGATAAGCTGACTTCCTTCAACCAAAAGTAAAATCGCATGATTAGTTTTTCCGCAAACGGAAGTTCGTTATCCTGGCTTAGGTACTTCTCCATTTTGATGAACTGAAAATCTCCAATCACATTATTACGTTCAAGGCTCTCGTACCGGCTGGTAACATTCACCTCTTTATTTGCAACAAGGTCCTCGACCACTTTGCGGAACAAGAGATTGATGCGCGGCTGCACTCTAAAGCCAAGCCTGAATTCTACCCGGATAATGTCATTCGGTATGATGTGATCAACCTTATACTCCATCGTATAGGGATCGTCTAAAGTATCTACATGAATAAACCAGTAGATATCGGCCCGCTTGGGTTTGCGGTTGAGAATAGAGTAAATGATTTTGTGTTCTATCTCATTTGGATTGTCCGCGCTAGTCAGGTAAACAAGGTGGGTTGCATATTTAGGAATTGTCTTGTCGTTGCTTAACTCCTGCAGGTTAGAGATATAGTGTTCAACCCGCACGAATTCCACGTACCGGTTTTTAATTTTTCGTGCGCGATACCACACATACATGATCAGAAAAAGACCGCCCCCAACAATCAGCGTTACAAAACCGCCGTGTGGAAACTTGTCGAGGTTGGCTGCCAAAAAAGAAATTTCAATAGAAAGATATACAACAAGGAAAAGATAAATCCAGACCCTAAAAGTTCTGTGTAGCACGAGGAAATTTGCAAATAGAATAGTTGTCGCAATCATACACATGGTAATGGCCAGGCCATAAGCGGCCTCCATATTCGTTGCCTTTTTAAAATAGAGTACAATGCCGCAACAGCCAACAAAAAGCACTGCATTAATGCCTGGAACAAAGAGCTGGCCCTTCGCCTCCGAAGGATATTTTATTTTCATTTTGGGCCAGAGGTTCAACCTTATGGCTTCACTGATCAAGGTAAACGATCCGCTAATTAAAGCCTGGCTGGCAATGATGGCGGCAGTAGTGGCTATTACTATCCCAATTATAACGAACCATTCGGGCATTACCCCATAGAAAGGATTGAAGCCTTTTGTGATCATTTCTTCAGAAATCACCATGCCTTTATAATTGGAAAGCAACCATGCTCCTTGCCCTAGATAATTAATGATCAGGCAAGATTTTACAAACACCCACGAGGCCCTGATATTTCCTTTTCCGCAGTGGCCCAAGTCAGAATACAACGCCTCCGCACCTGTGGTGCAAAGGAACACTGCACCCAGTAGCCAAAACCCTTGGGGGTAGCGGGTAAGGAGTCGAATTGCGTACAACGGGTTAAATGCTTTAAAGACGTGCAGGTAATCACCAATGTGATTAGCACCTAAAATACCAAGCATGAGAAACCATAAGGTCATAACCGGTCCAAACAGTTTTCCTATGGAGGCCGTACCAAATTGTTGCGCAAAGAATAACGCAGCAATGATAGCCAGCACAATCCCAATAATGGTGGTGTCTGTTATCGCAGCCAGAGCGGGAATATTTCTTAACCCTTCTATCGCAGATGCTACCGAGATTGGCGGTGTAATCATTCCGTCGGCTAGTAGCGCGGCCCCTCCTATCATTGCGGCAAATACCAACCATTTGCGCCTTCTTCGTACCAATGCAAAAAGCGAAAATATTCCGCCCTCTCCCCGGTTGTCTGCCCTCAAGGTTAATATCACATATTTGATGGTTGTTTGCAGTGTAAGTGTCCAGATGATACAAGATAAAGAGCCCAGGATCAGTAGATCTGTTACTGCCCTATCTTTAAGAATTGCGTTTAAAACGTAGAGGGGAGAAGTACCAATGTCGCCGTATATTATTCCAAGTGCTATTAAAATTCCGGCAGCAGAGATCTTACTATTCGAATGAGAACTCATGTTTAAATAAGTTTTCCCCTTAAAACAAGGAAAGTAAAAACAAATGTATAACCATTCACCCTTCTCATAACATAATTTTTAGAAACATGAAAGGCTTACCGTGTTTCCTGGTAAGCTGTTTTATTGAAAGATTATTGTCGGGACAAGCGGCACAAATTTTTTCAACATTGTTGTGTCACTCACTTGTACTTTGGGCTTTTCTATGGAGCTTTTTCCAATTCAACCAAAATGTATATTATGCAGGGAAAGATTTCAACTGCTGTAATTCCGGTAAGAAGATGAAAGCTGTTTTATACAAGAAATGAAAGTTCATACTTCCTCTGTAAACAATAAAGCCACTTTCGAAAAAGTGGCTTTAAAACATTGAAACTGAAGATTAATTAGATTACTGCTGATGAACGTACTGCGACGCAACAATGCTCAACCAGGGATATTTGTTTGTAACATAATATGTCTACTATTTTATTTCTCCCACCATATTCGCAGGAACAACCCACTGATCAAACTCCTCAGGAGTTACATAGCCAAGCTTTACGGCCATTTCTTTTAAAGTAGTTCCCTCTTTATGGGCTTTTTGTGCAATTTCTGCTGCTTTGTAATAACCGATTTTTGTGTTTAAAGAAGTCACAAGCATCAGGCTATTGTCAACGTGCTTTTTAATGTTTGCTTCGATTGCCTGTATGCCAACCGCACATTTATCGTTGAAGCTTACACAGCCGTCGCCGATGAGCCTCGCGCTATGCAGGAAGTTATATATCATTACGGGTTTAAAAACGTTGAGCTCAAAATGACCCATTGCTCCACCAACGTTTACCGACACGTCGTTGCCTAAAACCTGCGCCGCAATCATGGTGAGCGCCTCGCTTTGAGTAGGATTAACCTTACCGGGCATGATGGATGAACCGGGTTCGTTATCAGGAATGAAGATTTCGCCAATACCACTGCGCGGACCTGAAGACAATAGACGAATGTCGTTTGCTATTTTCATGAGACTGACAGCGACGGTTTTAAGTGCGCCGTGCGCTTCAACTATTGCGTCGTGAGCAGCAAGTGCCTCGAATTTATTTTCGGCGGTTATAAAAGGAAGGCCGGTAAGATTCGCAATGTGCTTTGCTACATTTTCAGAATACCCACTAGGAGTGTTGATACCTGTACCAACGGCAGTTCCACCTAAGGCAAGTTCGGTTAAGTGGGCTAAAGTATTTCTAATAGCTCTTAACCCATGATCCAACTGGCTGACATAGCCGCTGATCTCTTGCCCGAGGGTTAAAGGGGTGGCGTCCATAAAATGGGTACGGCCTATTTTAACCACCTGCATAAAATCCTTGCTTTTTTGTGCCAACGTGTTCCTTAGCTTTTCGATGCCCGGAATGGTAACTTCCACCAAAATTTTGTATGCAGCAATGTGCATTGCCGTGGGAAAAGTATCGTTTGAGGACTGAGATTTATTTACGTCATCATTCGGATGAAGAAACTTTTCTTTGTCTGTTAACTGGCCACCTTTTATAACGTGGCCGCGGTAAGCGATCACCTCGTTTGCATTCATATTGCTTTGTGTTCCGCTACCGGTTTGCCATACGACCAAAGGAAACTGGTCATCTAGTTTACCTTCTAAAATTTCATCGCATACCTGGCCGATTAAATCTGCCTTTTCTTTTGAAAGCACACCAGCATCGCAATTGGTAAGAGCCGCAGCTTTTTTTAGGTAGGCAAAAGCTTTAATTATTTCCTTCGGCATTTTATTAATATCCTGCGCGATCTGAAAGTTCTCTATACTTCTTTGGGTTTGAGCACCCCAATAAACATGTGAAGGAACTTTTACTTCGCCCATTGTGTCTTTTTCTATCCGGTAGTCCATAATGTGGTTGTGTTTGTGGTTGATGTTAAAGCTTAAAGCTGTAAGCCATGAGCTTCAAGCTTTGAGCGTTTTTTGTGCAAATTTGCAACTTTTATAATATTGCAGTTGAAAGGATTAGAAAAACTTCATACTCCATTTTCGCTCCTACCTTCCCTTAAAAACTGCTTTTCTCTTTTCCAGGAACGCTGCTGTTCCCTCCTTCATATCTTCTGTGGCAAAACATTCGCCAAAGCCTGTCATCTCTGCTTGGTACCCGTTCTTAGTTTCGTCGAAAACTGCGTTAGCTGCTTGTATGCATTTTGCAATCGCTAATGGAGCTTTGCTGTTTGCAATGGCTAAGATTGACTTTGTCTTATTCAGTAATTCTTCCTGGGGAACGACATAATTCACCAGCCCAAATTGCAAAGCCGTTTGTGCGTCTATCATGTTTCCGGTTATCATCATTTCTATAGCACGGCCTTTACCAACTAATTGAACCAGTCTTTGCGTACCACCGTAGCCAGGGATAAGGCCCAAGTTCACTTCCGGCTGGCCAAACTTTGCGTTCTCACTTGCAATTCTAAAATGGCACGCCATGGCTAGCTCGTGTCCTCCACCTAATGCAAAACCATTGACTGCAGCGACGACAGGTTTTGGACAGTCTTCTATTTTTTGAAATACATCCTGTCCTTTTTTTGCCAGGCTTTTGCCTTCTTCAATAGTTAATCCCTGGAACTGGCTGATGTCGGCACCGGCTACGAAAGCTTTGGCACCGGCACCGGTTATAACTGCAGACCTTATTTCAGAATTGTTATAAACTTCATCAATTACTGCTGATAATTCTGACATTACCATATTGTTTATGGCATTCATCTTATCAGGACGATTGATGGTTATGATAAGAATTTGATCTTCGAGTGAAGTAAGAAGGGTTTGATACATACAATATTTTTAGACTAAAGAGCTATTGAGATCTGCATTAAAAACTACGATTTTCTTTTACCCAATCCCTGATATAAGCGGCAATATCAGATGTGGTTGTACCGGGAGGGAAAAGTTTTCCGACTCCCATCTCATTGAGTGTTTTCATATCGTCATCAGGTATGATTCCGCCGCCGGTGAGCAGCACGTCATCCATTCCTTTTTCTTTCATTAGTTGAATGACTTTGGGAAAGACTGTCATATGAGCGCCGCTTAAAATGCTTATCCCGATAGCATCAACGTCTTCCTGCAGAGCGGCATTTACAACCATGTCGGGAGTTTGACGAAGACCTGTATAGATCACTTCCATACCTGCATCACGAAGGGCAGTTGCAATCACTTTTGCACCACGGTCGTGTCCGTCAAGTCCCACTTTCGCGATAAGAATTCTTAGCGGTCTTTTCTTTTCAAACATGATGTAACAAATAATTAGAATTGTGAGTAGGAAGGAAATGAACTTTAGCACCTGCGCCAAAAAAGCAACGAGATATTTGCGTACCCAACTCGAAGCAAGGTCTAAGGCCTCAGCTCTTAACTTAAAAGGCTCAGTCCTTTTCTTATCCTCGCAATTGTTTCCTTTTTACCTATCAGAGCTGCAATATCAAAAACCGTCGGTCCAAACTTTCCACCTACTAACATTATTCGGAAAGGCAGCTGCAGTTCACCCATCTTAATGCCTTTTTCAGTTGCAGTTTCTTTGAATAAGGTTTCAATGTTTTGAGCATTCCAATCCTCAAGTAGCGTAATTTTTTCAGAAAGAATATCAAAGAACATTGTCTTGTCTTCGTTCCACTTTGGTTTTACAGAAGCGACGTCGATAGTTTCAGGTGCTATAAAAAAGAAGGAAGCATGTTGCCAGAAATCAGTTAAAAGGGTACAACGATCTTTAACCAATTCGATCACTTCATCAAGCTTTTCATCATTGTATGACTCGAGGCCGTTCTCTGCAAACACTTCTTTCACCTTTTGCGTCAAGCCTTCAACCTTATACCTTTTTATCCATTCATGATTAAACCACTTTGCTTTTTCATAATTGAATTTCGCTCCTCCCTTATGTACATGTGGCAACGAGAATCTTTCAACCAACTCTTCAATTGTAAACACTTCCTGTTCTGTTCCGTCGTTCCATCCTAGTACCGCAAGGAGGTTTATAAAAGCTTCGGGCAAAAATCCTAATTCACGAAACCCCGTCATCAATTCTTGACTCTTTGGGTCCTTCCAGTTCATTGCAAACACAGGGAAACCGAGACGATCGCCATCACGTTTGCTCAACTTTCCATGACCATCCGGTTTCAAAATAAGCGGCAAATGAGCCCATTCCGGCATTTCGTCAAACCATCCTAAATACTTCCAAAGTAAGATATGTACGGGCGCACTCGGCAACCATTCTTCCCCCCGAAAAGCATGCGTAATCGTCATAGAGTAATCGTCTACAACCACAGCCAAATGATAAGTAGGCATTCCATCTGCTTTTAATAAAACTTTGTCATCAGTCAGCGAAGAATTAAAGGAAACCTCACCGCGAATCATATCAGTGAAAGTAATTGTTTCGTCTTCCGGCATTTTTATCCTGATAACATGCGGTGCTCCTTCACTTAATAACTGGGCTACCTCACCTTCAGATAAACTCAACGAATTTCGCATTTTCTCACGCATCCCGTGACCATATTGAGGCGACGTGTTTTCTTCAGTCTTAAACTTTTCACGCATCGTCTCAAGTTCTTGGGGCGTATCAAAAGCATAGTAAGCGTGACCCTGTTTGACTAATTGCTCGGCATATTGCTGGTACATCTCTTTTCTTTCACTTTGCCGGTAAGGCGCGTACGGCCCTCCGTGGAGCGGGCTTTCGTCTGGCTCCAGGCCGCACCATTTCAGGCATTCTTGTATATACTCCTCCGCGCCCTCTACAAATCTCGTTTGATCTGTATCTTCAATACGCAGAACAAAGGTTCCGTTATGTTGCTTGGCAAATAAATAGTTATATAAAACCGTTCTTACTCCACCAAGGTGTAAGCCGCCGGTCGGAGATGGAGCAAAACGAACCCTTACTTTCTTTTCCATAATGTGGCAAAGATAAACCTTGAGAATACTTATCGAGAAAGCATTTTAAATACAAAAACGTATGAAATGTCCGGTTGTCTAAAGTGCATATCAGGAAGATGGAGGTCTTTAGGATTCCATCAAAAAGGTATTAAAAATAGTCAAAGCTGCAGGCGGTGCCTGTGCTTTGCAGTCACAATTATTATCCTTTTTTTTAGTGCAAATTCAGTAGCAGCTCAACTTACTTACAAAGAATTAAGAGTAGAATATGACTCCGCCTGGACATTCAAAAGTCTACAGATCATACCTGTAAGATATAAGGCGGGAGTTGGTGCGCTAATAGGCGAGTTACCAACTAACACAAGGCCGATGATGCTGACAGAGGCACTAATGAAGCATAAAATAAAATTGCAGGAAATACAATATGAAAAAGGGGCGGATGTGAACTGGCTCCAGGTCACCAATCATTCGAAGGAAGATGTAGTTATACAGAGCGGGGAAATATTAGACGGAGGTAAGCAAGACCGGATGGTTGCTGAAACAAAAATAATTACACCTGGATCAACCGATTATGTGAATGTGTATTGTGTAGAAAAAAGGCGGTGGGAAAATAAGCCTAAGGAGTTTAAATCGGCGGGCGTGGCCAACAGTGAATTGCAAAAGACAATGCATACAAAGCGTCGGCAATCTGCAGTTTGGAAGGAAATTGATAGGCAATTTACTTTAAGCACAAAAAAGAGTGAAACTGTATCTTATGTAGATCTCGCTCAAAATACTGCCGCCGATGACAGCGACTACATGCGATATTTTTTAGGTAGATATAGCCTCACGGATAGCAATTATGCCGGCTACATTTTTCTTACGGGAAACAAAATAATGAGTACAGAACTGTTTGCTACACCAGAATTGACCGATATATCTTTTAGAAACATGTTGAGCAGTCACGTGCAAACTGCGAGGTCTACCGGTGCACCTCCTAAAGTTACTAAACAGAAGGTGACAACATTTATGGATAAAATACTTATGAGTGAGGCTGAACAAAAAACCTATGTAACCTCTCACGGTAAGTTGCAAATAAGCGCAGGAAAAGTGATACACCTTATCGCTTATGATGAGTAGCAGGCAGGTATCATGGTGCTAACATGTGCTCTTCGTTGAGCTTCGTTGTGTCACTCACTTGTACTTGTAGGAATTATTCTCGGCAAAAAACATATGGCGAAAGCTGCTTTCTAAGCTTGTTATTACTTTGGAGTGGGACGACTCTATTTCACTTTTCTCAAATACTCTCCGTATCCACTTTTCTTATACTTATCAGCAAGAACATTAAGTTCTTCCCGCGTTAAAAATCCCATCCGGAAGGCTACTTCTTCTATACAACCGATTTTTTGGCCCTGTCTTTTTTCTATCACCCTCACGAATTCTGTCGCATCACTTAGCGAGTCAAAAGTACCTGTGTCAAGCCATGCTGTTCCCCTGTCCATCACACCCACCTTAAGCGTACCGTTTTCAAGATACACCCGGTTAACATCTGTTATTTCATATTCACCTCTCGGTGACGGCTGTATATTTTTAGCAATTTCCACTACCGTGTTATCATAAAAATATAATCCTGGCACTGCGTAGTTAGATTTTGGATTAGAAGGCTTTTCCTCAATACTGATCGCATTGAAATTATCGTCAAATTCCACCACCCCATACCTTTCAGGATCTGCTACCTCATAAGCAAAAACAGCAGCCCCTTCCACATCATAAAAAGATTGAACTAACCTACTAAATCCACTTCCATGAAAAATATTATCTCCCAAAATGAGGGCTACTTTATCATTGCCAATAAATTCTTCGCCTATTACGAATGCCTGCGCCAAACCATTCGGTTCGTGCTGCACTGCGTAAGAAAAAGCGCAACCTATTGCTTTTCCATCTCCCAACAATCTCTTGAACTGAGTGCTATCTTCAGGAGTAGTAATAATCAAAATCTGCCTGATACCTGCAAAAAGCAAAACAGATATTGGGTAATATATCATTGGCTTATCATAAATCGGCATTAGTTGTTTGCTGATAGCCTGCGTAATAGGATATAAACGAGTACCAGATCCGCCAGCCAGGATAATTCCTTTCATTATAATTAATTCAGTTATTATTATTTGCCCCCTACGCAACCTGTGGAGGGTTGCAGCAGAATACTGTATGCTATAACCCCATCGATTCCTTGTACGAAGAAAAAGAAAGGTTCTGTTCGTCCTTCTTACTAACCAGGATTTCTGAAGCATCCATTTTCCAGTCGATATTTAGCTCCGGGTCACTGTACATCAACCCGCCTTCCGAGGCCTTGTTGTAGAAGTTGTCGCATTTATAGAAGAAATTAACTTCCTTGCTTAAAACAATAAAACCATGACCAAAGCCCCTGGGAACAAAAAGTTGAGTATTTGAAGTGTCTGAAAGAATTACAGAAAAGTATTGACCAAAAGTTGGAGAAGCAGGCCGTAAATCAACTGCTACGTCTAACACTTCCCCCCTTATAACCCGCACCAATTTGGATTGTGCATGCTCTCCCTTCTGAAAGTGAATACCTCTCAAAACACCTCTTACACTATGACTTTGATTATCCTGCACGAAATTGACAAACTTACCGGTAAGGTTACAAAAACGCTCTGCATTGAAACTTTCAAAGAAATAACCCCGATCGTCATTAAAAACAGTGTTGTGAATTAGCACACAATCTTTTAACGGCGTTTCTTCAATTTTCATTTTGTTAGTAGCAGTTAGTTGATTTTAAATTGGGGAGCGAAATGGAGTGAGGGTACAGTATACTTTATAGTCATCGATGATTTAACGAGACAGTATTTGAATTGGAAAAAAGCTCTTGTTTAAACTACTTATCCCAGTTGCTATCTTTTACCTCATCGTATACCCTTTTAATTCCTTCTTCCAGGGAAATCGAAGCCTTCCAACCCAAAGCATTCAGCTTGGAGACGTCCATTAACTTACGAGGTGTGCCGTCCGGTTTAGTAGTGTCGTGCTTCACTTCACCATTGTAACCAACCACATCCTTAATTAACAAAACAAGCTCTTTAATCGTTAAATCCTCCCCTGTACCAATGTTTACAAAACCAGCTTCATTGTAATTTTGCATCAAGAAGAAGCAAGCCTCTGCAAGATCATCTGCATGTAGAAACTCTCGTTTAGGAGCTCCTGAGCCCCATATTTCTACAAAAGGTGCATTTGTTTTTTTTGCAACAATCATCTTTCGCATTAAGGCCGGTAGAACATGACTACCATTGAGATCATAATTATCATTAGGTCCGTACAAATTTGTAGGCATAACGGAGATGAAGTTGCAACCATATTGAGATCTGTAGGCCTCGCATAACTTAATTCCAGTAATTTTTGCAATAGCATAGGGCTCATTTGTTTCTTCCAATAAGCCAGTGAGAAGGGACTCTTCCTTTAACGGTTGTGGAGCAAACTTTGGGTAAATGCACGAAGAGCCTAGGAACATTAACTTTTTGATCTTATGTTCATAAGCAGCATGAATAACATTCGCCTCGATCATTAAATTGTCGTACAAAAACTCAGCACGGTAAATATTGTTGGCATGAATACCGCCAACTTTAGCAGCAGCTAAAAAAATATATTCCGGTTGCTCCTGCTCAAAGAATTCTTTTACAGCAGCCTGGTTTCTTAAATCTAACTCAGATGAAATTCTGGTAACAATATTATTGTAACCTTCTGACCGTAATTTTCGCATAATGGCACTTCCGACCATGCCCCTATGCCCTGCTATATATATTTTAGACTCTTTATCCATTTGTTTATTGTTTTCGGCAGTCATTAATCGAAAGCCGTTAATCACCAGTTTATTCCTTCGTCGCTTTAGCGCTTGCGATAACTAACGATTTACGATCATCCGCGACTTAGATTACTTTCAACCTACATTTCTTACAACCTCCCTACTCAAACTGGTTCATGATCTTATAACCGCTTTGCTTTAGCAGCACCTCTCTTTTAAACAGCTCTAGGTCTGCAGCAACCATTTCTTCAGCAAGTTTTTCCATTGTATATGTCGGAGTCCATCCTAACTTCTCTCTTGCCTTTGTTGAATCCCCTATTAATAACTCAACTTCAGTCGGTCTATAATATCTTGGATCTACTTTAACGACTGTCGTTCCAACGGCTGTCTGGCATTCACCTGTACAAGCTGAAACTACCGCAGTTTCTCCTTCATCGGTGCCCCTAAATTCCAGTTCAATTCCGACATTTCTAAAGGCTATTTTCACAAAATCACGAATAGATGTGGTAACACCTGTTGCTAACACAAAATCTTCGGCAACATCATGTTGCAGTATTCGCCACATGCCTTCAACATAATCTTTCGCATGGCCCCAATCACGCTTTGAGTTTAGGTTACCCAAGTATAAAACGTCCTGAAGACCCAATGCAATCTTTGCTGCTGCCCGGGTAATTTTACGGGTAACAAAAGTTTCACCTCTTAATGGAGACTCATGATTGAATAGAATACCATTACAAGCGAACATGTTATATGCTTCCCGATAGTTCACCGTAATCCAGTACGCGTACATTTTTGCTACAGCGTAGGGTGAACGAGGATAAAAAGGAGTTGTTTCGCTTTGAGGAATCGCCTGAACCAACCCATATAATTCTGAGGTAGACGCCTGGTAAACTTTTGTTTTTTTGATAAGGCCTAATAGTCTAACCGCTTCAAGAATTCTAAGCGTACCAATCCCATCCGCATTAGCAGTATATTCAGGCGCCTCAAAGCTAACCTGCACATGACTCATCGCCGCAAGATTATATATCTCGTCCGGTTGTATTTCCTGGATAATTCTTATAAGATTGGTAGAGTCAGTTAAATCTCCATAATGAAGTACGAGGTTTTTGTGCGGTGTATGTGGGTCCTGATAAAGGTGATCTATACGATCAGTATTGAAGAGTGAGGCTCTGCGCTTGATGCCATGAACCATATATCCTTTCTGTAAAAGAAGCTCAGTAAGATAAGCTCCGTCCTGGCCGGTGATACCGGTAATAAGGGCGACTTTCATTGAAATATTAAATGTTTAATTTTTTGTAATCGTATAGATTTAACTAGATTGAACGAAAACAGGAACAGAATATTATAGTAAAACTTGTACTGTCGCTATTTTTTTTTAGCTTTCGAACGTTGCCATGTTGTTGAAATCCAGCTACTGATGCAAAGTTTAACTCCAAGAGAAGTTGTATTTAACATGAAAAAAGCAACGCTGGGTTGCAATAGTAATTTTCACGATGATTAGGGACCAGCCTAACTTTCGAACTTTCTTACAAAGAATTAACTCTTACTAATTTTTCTTCTTTCGTTTCCCGACTCCGCACCACCTCTCGTCTTACAATTTGGATAGGAGACCTTCGCCTAGTTTTGTGAAGGCAATAAATTACTCCAAAAAAAACAGAACTTGAGCCTAGTATCAGCCACGTTGTTCCTACACGTTGAAGTAAAAAACCAGAAACAGCAAAGAATATAGCAGATGCGGTACAAGTTAGGGTAACATTTTTGTGACTTAGACCCTTGTCTAGTAAAAGATGATGAATATGATTTCTATCGGGGCTGAAAGGAGAACGGCCTCTTAATATTCTTATACCAAAAACACGTAAAGTATCCATGAGAGGAAGCAACAATATACAAAAACCTACAGCCGGGGAGGCAGATATAGCACTAAACTTATAATAAGGTGCAGCTTGGATAAACTTGATGACCAGAATGCTATTAACTAAGCCAATTAACAGGGAGCCAGTATCTCCCATAAAAATTTTAGCAGGCTGAAAATTATAAAAAAGGAAAGCAGAAATGCTAGCCGCCATACCAAAACCAACAACAGCATATGAATAGTTTCCATTGACAATAAAAAATATCCCAAAAATCAAAGAACTTACCGTCCCTACACTTCCCGCCAACCCATCGATGCCATCAATTAAATTGAATGCATTTGTAATGACGACAATAGTAAAAAGGGTAAGGAGAAAACTTAGAGTATTATCGATTTCAGACAAACCAAGGAAGCCATGAATATTTGTTATTAATAAATTACTTTTAAAAATAAGGATGAGAGCTACCAAAATCTGGCCTATAAATTTTTTCGTAGCCGATAGTACTAATATATCGTCTTTCAAACCAATAAAAAAAAGAATAAGAAAAGAAGCAAAATAATACTGAAATTCGGGGGCATTGGATAAGTTAACTCCAAAAAGTAAACAGAATATAAACCCAATAAAAATACCGAGACCCCCCAAAGAAGGGATTGGTTTAATATGAAGCTTGCGAACGTTATCAGGCTCATCATACAAATTCTTCGCCTTTGCTATTTTTATAACAACAGGAATACTAAAGAAAGTTAGAAGAAAGGCTAACGTGACGCCGAAAATCAGGTAAAGCATCAAAAAAATATTTAATTATCCCGATCAAAAAAAAGAGACATTTGCAAATAAAAGACTTTATGATTAGTTATAGGAATTATTCTTTATAAAGGTTAATAGAATAAATAATGTTTTTCGCATTATTATTAACTTATAAAGAATCAGGAATTTCCAAAGGGAATAATCAGGGTATTAAAATGACACCTTAAATTAAAAATTACTGTCCTCAATACTCCCACCTTCATTTAAAATATCTTTAATAGTAAAATTTAGCCCTTCTTTTAAAGTATAAGGCGGAACAAAGTTCATATCCTGAACTCTAATTGATGAAAACTGGGTTGTCGCACAAAACTTCCTTACTCTTATACTGCTTATCTCGAGTTTTTTCTTCATTATCTTGCTGCTGATATCGAATAAATATCCGGCAGTTAACCCTAAACTATAAGGGATTTTAAGAGAAGAAATTTTCTTGCCGATAGCTGTTTCAGAAATTTCAATTAGTTGATTAGTCGTTAGGTCAGGCTTATCAACATAATTGAACAAGTGATATCCCTGTAAATTACTATCAATGCAGTGCTTAATAAAGGAAACTATATTGCCTACATATGCCATGGATTTTATATTTTGTCCATTACCAATCATTAGAAATCTACCAGATGCTATTTGCTTAAGGAGATTATAAACATTTCCTCTGTTGCCTGGCCCGAAAACAACAGTAGGTCGAATAATGACAAGTGTTCTATTGGTTTCGTCTTCCTTGTACCATTTTAGAAGAAGTTGTTCCGCCTGTTCTTTACTTTTGCCATAGTGATTGAAGGGATTGAGGTCAGAATTTTCCGTCGGATTACTTCTATTCAGCCCATAGACTGCTACAGAGCTGGTGAAAACTATTTTATTCATTCCCTTTTCTTTCATTACGTCTAACACATTGCTTGTGCCTTCAACGTTCACATCGTAATATAAACTAACTGGACTAACATCGTCTCTATGTTCCGCGGCTAATAAAACTACCCATTCAGTTACTGGCATTAAGTTTCTCAACTGACCCTTATCTCTTACATCCACTTTTCTAAATTCGCACAGTGCTTCTGTTGGTTCGTTCTTATCCAAATTTACAATTGAACTAAAGTTTTTATATAAATTCATGAAGTTTCTACCAATAAAACCACTGCCACCTATTATATTAATATTCATATTTAATTAACGAATTGAAGTATTTTTTTTATTATACGAATTCCCGGGTAAATCCAGAAATAAGGAAGCCCGTTTTCTTTAAATGCTCTTCTAATGTTAATATTACCAATCAGCATGTTTTTAATTGACCCTGTACTTGCCCCTCCCATTCTCATATTTACAATTACTTCATCTAAATATGCTGATGTTATTTTGTGAACCTCAAAAAAGCGTAACATTAATTCAAAATCAGCAGAAATCTGATATTCAGTTTTATATAAACCAAGCATCCTATAGCAATCTCTTTTTATGAAGAGGCTTGGATGAGGAGGATGCCATCCCCAAATAAAAGTTTTTCTCTTCCCAGCAACCCACTTTCTTACATGGTTGTCAAGGTTGTCAAGTTTTGACAATATAACGTTACCATAAACTGCGTCCACCGCAAGAGTTTTGAAAGTATTAACCAGATTTTCAATAACATTATTACTAAAATAAATATCATCAGAATTTAGTATTCCAACTATTTCACCCGTTGCATTTACTATTCCCTTATTCATTGCATCATATATGCCTGCATCTGCTTCGGAGATAATTAAAGATATTTGATCCTTATATTGATTTATAACTTCCAAGGTGCCGTCTAATGACCCTCCATCAATAATTATATATTCTATGTCCCCATACGTTTGATTAAGCACACTTTCTATTGTTCCTTTAATTGAGTTGACGCTATTGTAGCAAACAGTAATAATAGATACTTTCAAATCGGTTACAATTATTTTATTATAACTAAGGCCCTGTTATTGGCCAAAAGGGTTCAATAATTGTTTTTATTGCTAATAACTTTCCTCTAGAGGAGTTGGATATATAGGAAATCTCAAAAAAAGCTATATAGGCCGCTAATAATCCGAAGATAATTTTCAAGGTTGCAAAAGGTGGTACTTGAAATATAATTGACGCGATAAGGTATCTTTTCACCTCTACTGTCCATTAATTTCTTGCAAAAATGTATTATAAAAAACAATGCTATTTATACAAATCAATAAATAAACGAGCAAATTTCGCCACCCTTTGCTCATAGTTATCAAAAGGCAAAGGCCTCTTTACTGAACCATTTAAATATCCTTCTAAAAGTGTTGCAAGAGACTGGGAAGAGTCTTCGTCAAAATATAGTCCTTTGTCTTCAAGTTGTTCTTTGTGTACGCCAAACGTAGATGCAAGTATTGGCATCTGTAATGTTTTAGCATCTTCAATTACTGTACTCCAACCTTCAAACTTGCTTGGTTGTATGACGGCCAAGCAGTTCTTCATCAAACACAGCTGATCTTCGCGAGGAATAATACCCAACATCTTTATATCATTTTGAAGATTATTATCAATTACATATGTTTTCACTTGTTCTATGTAATCAGGATTTCGATAATCCTCGAGTTTACCAGAGCATACCAATTTTATAAAAATCCCTTTCTCACGTAAGAGCTTTACAGCCTCAAAAACGAGGATATGGTTTTTATGTTTGTAGAATTGATTGGCTAAGAAAAAATAGGGTTCGTTGACGTCATATTTTATTTTCATTTCCTGAAAAGCCGGTAATTGGTATTGGCTGAGTATTGAAACAAACGGTAAAATATGTATTTGCAAAAGCTGCGTAGGTTTATAAAACGTCATCAAATGTGACTTAGAATGATTGCTTGACAATACGAGGTGTCTTCCTTTTTTTATGATTTGTTTTAATCTCCATTCCTTTATTATAAGATTCGATTTAGTAAAATATTGAGGATAAAATTTGTGTTGAAAATCAGGGTACCATGAAATTATTTTGCAACTAGCTGCATATTTAATCTTACCAACGTAGTCGTTCATGGGATACAGGCCGTCTAAGCTGTATTCCTTGATAATATTTCCTACGAAAAAATTAATACCGGTGATAAAAGATTTCAAGAGAGTTTTAATCAAACTCTGCTTCTTGACGAGGTGAAGCTCTAGGTGAGAGTATTGAATTGCTTCAACCCATTTTTTTATATGTTCATCGTAGATCACAACAAACTGAGGCTTTTCGTTGTCCGGGAGGGAATCCACTGCTTTTATAATGCTAATAAAGTAATTCAAAACTCCCATCGACTCGCGACCAATCGAAGTAAATAGAAAACCTATCCTTTTTCTCCTATTAACCATTGTATATACTTTTTAAGGCCCACTTCCAACTGGTACTTTGGCTCGAAGCCAAACTGTTTTAGTATACTTATATCAGCTCTCCAATTAATTGGATCCCCCTCTCTTTGTTGTCCTCCAAACCTCACATCCCCCTTAAACCCGGAACATTTAATGAAGATTGATGTTGCCTCCTCTATTGTTTTCTCTATACCTGAAGCTATGTTAATGGCATTTGGAAGTTGGGAGGAATGTTTAATAACAATATCGACAGCTTCTAAAATGTCTTCTATAAAAATAAAATCGCGGCTTTCCTTTCCCGTTCCAAAAAGTTCAACGAAGCCGCCCTCCTTAATCTTGTTTTGAAGATCCCAAAAGAATTGTTTTTTAAGACCTGGACCGTAAGCACTAAACACCCTTAAAGAATGACTGGTTACCCCAAAAAAATCGCGATACTCTTTACATATCTGCTCCGCGATAAGTTTATGATGACCATAAGGCGAGAGCGGTTGTAATGCTGCATCTTCGCATATAGGCAATCCTGTTGGGTTACCATACACGGCAGCACTTGAAAAATTAATAAAAATACACCGAGGATTATACTGGCGTATCGCATCAAGCATTTTTAGAACATTGTACGAGTTAAGTTCAAAATCCCGCTGCGGATACTGAACCGACAGTGGCACGCTTGCGGCACCGGAGGCATTAATACAAAAATCAAAAACTCGATGTTGGAAAAGCTCAATAAAAGAGGTATTTGCACTACTTAGCAAATAAAAATCTCCAAGTTCATCTACAGGTATTACATCTGCTGCTGTTACTTCATGTCCCTGAGAAATAAAATATTCTACACAACTCCGTCCTATAAAACCAGCAGCTCCGATAATAGCTATGTTCATTTATTTTTTATAGCAATGAATGAGTAAAGTGTTCCTGGTATCTTTTTTAAACGATAAAGGTTCCAATTCCATAGTGCTGTCTTAATCACCCCTAAATTTGGTAAAAACGGAATCTTACGTTTAACCTCTTGAAAAAATTTTTCTTTAGTCCAAGGGGAATAATTTAATGCTGATGAAGCAGCATTCATTGCTTTTTTAATAGTAAATCCTGAAGAAGAAATCGCATTGTTATATTCTTCCAAAGTGAATGCATTTTCTCCCCCATACATTTTATGCAAGGGGTGACGCTTTAAAAAAGCTTGTTTATCTACTTCGTTCTTTATCACATGATCTCGGAGGGTTAAGAGAAGTGCATTATTCTTAGATACACGGAAAGTCTCTTTAAGAAAACCGCTAAGATCAAGAGCGTGGTGAAGAACCTGGCGGCAGTAAACAATGTCAAAACTGTTATTTTCGAATGGTAATGTCTCTCCAAACCCTTCCACAACTCTCAAGTTCTGCAAATTATATATTTCTGCAAGAGTCCTAATAGCCCCTGACCCTACTACCTTGCTAGTATCTGGTTCAAGAGAAGTTACATTATGTCCCTGTAGTGCAAATCCTATACTAGCTATTCCATTTCCAGCACCTACATCAAGTACTTTAAGCTTAGTATTATTAAATTGCTCGCGCACGATTTGGGTCGTTGTATACCACTCAATGCTACTTAAAAAACGTTCTACATTGCTTTTAAGATCCTCTGTTAAATAAGCATCTTCCATTAACCGTGCGAAATGCGGCTGTGATCTCAAATTAATCACCGATTCTTCCCAAGACATCTTACTCAATACGTAATGTTTTAATAACTTTTGCAGGATTTCCCGCTACAACTGTAAAAGGTAGAACATCTTTTGTAACGACACTTCTCGCCGCTACAACTGCTCCTTCACCAATGGTTACTCCCTTAAGAATTAATGCATCCATACCAATCCAAGCGTTACTTTTGATTATTATAGGGGAGGATGCGACATTTGTCCAATTTTTATTTCGCAAATAATTTCCTCCACTACTTTTAAAATCGGCAAAAACTTGTCTAATATCCTTCTGCCGATCTCTATAGTCGAGCGAGTGAGAATTGTGGTCATAGAAAGTGACTCCCCATGCTACTAAGATGTCATTCTCAAAGACAATTTTATTTTTACATATAATTTTACTTGATCCTACATAAACCCTATCACCAAACTCTACAATTCCATCTTTTTCTTCAAAAATTATATTTGCGCCTAAAACACACTCTTCTCCTATTTTAACCTTATTATTTTTAAAATTAGTTATTGAAAAGTTACTTAAGAAAATAGATGAGTTGGCTGAAACTAAACAACCTGAATATCTTTTTCTTGGTGTTATAATTTTATTTAAAATAAAATTGATCGCCTTATTAATCATTAAGCAATAAACTTTTTTGCAATTATATGCCAACTTAATTCACTTTCCACATACCTCACTCCGTTATCACCCATTTCTCTTCTTAAAATTGGAGAGTGCAATAATTTGAGTAATGCTTCTTTTAACTGCTCCAAATTTCCATCTTCTATCATGAAGCCGTTTTCATACTTAGTTCTTTCAGGCATTTGGTTACTTATTATAATTGGGCAACCACAGGCGGACGCATCTATTGTGCTAGTGGTTAGTGAACCAGGCCAGACTGCAATATCTGCTGCATTATAAAATAAGGGAAGCTTTTCCTGAGGTACAGTGGAAATTTGTTCTACTCTCCACTTTGATTTACTGATTGATTTATCAAGTATTAATTTGTATGAGGCACTCGCATTTCCTACTAATACTATCACAATACTTTTGTCTATTGTTATCGTATCATCATTTAAGGCATCAATAATTAAATGTACTTTTTTGTCCTCGTACATTTTTCCTGTATACAATACGACCAACTCATTAGGTAACGCCTCTACGAGCTTTCTACCCTCATTTCTAACTTCTGCTGATTTATGAAAAAGATCTACGTCTGCACCTAACGGAATCATTTGAACCTTTGGACCGTGAATACCAAAATGATCTTTTATCACGTCTACAATGGTAGTTGACACCCCGATCACTTTTTCACTCATTTTTTCAATACGAGTAGCAAACAACCTCCTAAATACTGAGTAAAGGAGTCGTCGTTTCATGTCTTTTCCTAAAAGAAAAGATGTTGTATGATCATCTACTATTATCCTGCAATTCAGTTTACTGGCCCAAAAAGTAGCTCTCATAGTTTGATAACTTAAAATTCCATGGAGCACAAGGATATCAGGTTTCAGTTCAAAAACTTTTTCTTTGAATCCCTTTAACCAAATAAACCCTGTTCTTTTTTTTGAAGTGCCTTTCAAACGATGAACAGGTACACCATAATCATTTAGATACAAGCCCAAACCCACATACTTTTCACCAATTATATGTTTAATTGTATTATCATAATCTGGAAAGTCAAAATGAACATCAGAACTTATAAAATGTACCTCATGCCCCATTTTTTTCCACGCCTTACCTAAATAATAGTCCTGGTAACCTAGCTTATCCTGGTAATGCACGTTAACACTTACAATCCTCATTTTTGAATAATAACTTGTTTTGCTAAAGCTAGTACGTACTGCTTTTTATTAATAAGCAAATCTTAAAATCTTAGATTTTCACATTGAAGAATTCACCCCATTTCGCAAGGTTATAAGTTCTCCATAAATAGTTAGTATCCTGAATTTTTAATTGATTAACATCCATAATAGCGTTAGCTATCTCAGATTTTTTAATGTACGTTAGCATCTCTTCTTTTTTTTGAAGCCAAGATCGAATAGGGGCATTAAATCCTAATTTTTTCCTCCGCCATGCAATTTCTTCTGGCAAAAGACCTTGCATATTTTCTCTTATCAAATATTTTGACCACCCCTCTTTTATTTTGTGCTGCGGCGGCAAAGAAAGATTAAATTCCAAAAGTTGCCAATCTAAAAAAGGCAAACGTGTTTCAATCGAGTAATACATCGAATTCTTATCTTCCCATTTCAGCAATTGGGGAATTTGAGAAACTGTTATTTCAAATTTTTGTAAATCATTAATGTTTGCAAACTTAGCTGCTAATTGGTCAATAAAACTCCAATTTGCACATTTCAAATATTCCGCTTTTATATTCTTGTATTTTAACTTAATTCGTCTTTTTCTTACTAATGAACTGGTAAAATAAAAGTAAATGCGAAATAAATCTTTAATAGAAGTATTATAGTTTGATGAGGCACTTCTTAAAATCTTTATTTTACCTAATAATCCTTTGCCTTTCATCATAGCTGCAACATACCGTGGATAACCTAATAAAGTCTCATCGCCTCCTTGTCCGTCTAATAGGACTGTAATTCCGGCGTATTTAGCTTCTTTCATTACGAAATATTGCATGGCGATTGAAGGTCCTCCAAAAGGCTCCTCGTGTAATCGTATAATATTGTCAATTTCACTCCAGAAATCGTCGGAAGATGGTTTAGTTACATGCAGGTCAAGATTAGCGGTCGTAGAAACAATCTTAGCGTAATTTACTTCATTTACTTCGTCGTCTATGGCTTCAGCAGTGATGGCTTTAAAAGATGTATTAGTAACAGAATAATGTTTTTTAGCTGCGACTGCTGCTATAAAAGAGCTATCTAATCCTCCGCTTAAACATGTACCTACTGTTACATCACTACGAAGTCTCCAATTAATCGATCGTTCAAATTCCTTTTTAAACTGAGCGCTTGCCTCGTTATACTTAATGTTACTTAAATCATTATTAATTGATATGCAATAGAACTGTTTGATCAAATATTCATTGTTGACAAGCGAATATTTTAAATAGTGTCCTCCTTTCAATGTTAATACGTTTTTAAAAAAAGTTTCAGTGGAGTGGTCGGTGATATTAAGAGCCAAGTAGTCAATCAGTATTGGAAGGTTAACTTCATTAGCTTTCAAAAAAGGCAAACACTGTTTAATTTCCGAACCAAATACAAAGTATTCGTCATTGTTCACGTAATAGAAAGGTTTTACGCCAAACCTGTCCCTGCAACATATTACTGTCCTTTCTATTTTATCATAGATAGCAAAAGACCACATACCATTAAACATTGTAAAGCAATCTTCTTTCCATTTATCCCATGCAGCCAATATTACCTCCGTATCTGTATGAGAGGTAAAGATGTAACCGAGTAGCTCTAACTGCTCCCTTATCTCAATGTAGTTATATATCTCACCATTAAAAGTTATTGTATACCTCTCATTGTAAGTCATAGGTTGCTTCCCTGCATCGGAGAGATCAATTATAGATAATCGACGATGCCCAAAAGCAATGTTTTCTGCAAGGAAAAACCCTTCACCATTGGGTCCCCTATGAGAGACAAGATCATTGATATTTTTAATTCTCTCATAATCGACGGCCTTATTTGACTTATTAATTATCCCGGAAATACCGCACATGTTTTTTTGTTCATTTATGTGAAAATAAAATCGGAAGTGTTGGAACGTTTTACAATCTTGTAAGAGGCAAATATTAAAAACAAGTGTTGAAGCGAAACACACGACGAATAAGAAACAAGACAACAAAAAGGGTTTTTGGTCAGTTGATAGGTGGCAAAAATACCGACGATAGCAACCAGAAAACCTCCAGATTGAATTTTAAATAACAAATGCTGTTTTTTTGTCATCACAAAGACATTTGTTAAAGGAAATGAAACGAATTCTAATGCAACAGCAATCAAACTTATCTGTGCAAATCTTCCAGCCATTCGCCATTCTTCACCAAGAAAAAATTGAAAAAGATATGGTAAGAAAAAAATTGAGGTTATCGACCCAAACAAAGCAAGAAGACATAACTTTCTTAAAGTTTTTAAGAAAAATATTTCCAGCCCGAGTCCGCTGTGAACGTTTTCCATAGCGCTATTTCTAAAAATACTCCAGAAAGAATTTGAGATCATTATAACCGGCAACCTGAGAAGTCTATTCGCCATAGAAATAAGACCAACAATTGATGGCAAAAAGAAAAGAGAGAAGAAAAATGGTAGAAATTGTTGAGAAAATATCATAAACAATTCGCTCCACAAGGTAAATTTTGGAAAACTGGAATATTTACGAATGGTAGCTCTGAGAGCCGATAGCTTAAAAAAATTTCTAAAAAGAGAAGAATAGCTGATTAAGTACCCTTTCAAGAAATTGAAAAATAAGGTACAATAAATCATAAGAGAAATTATAAGAGAGCCCACATATCCCAATATTAGCCCAACAAATGTTGAAGAAAAGAAATGAGGATAAGTTAAACATATTGCTACATTAAGGGCAGATTGTAGAATAGCAATAAAAATTAGAGTTTTGTATTTTTTTTCCCTGTTAAACCAAAGATTAAAAACAGAGACAGCTCCAGCTACTAAAATAGTAAATGGAACTAAAAATACTATTGAAGAAGAAAATAAAGCACTTTCAAACCAACTGCCGAGCCATATGATTGAGAAACATAAAAAAGATAGAACTGCAAAAAATATAATAAACAAAAAAGACACGTTAACTACCTTAAGAGAATCTTCGACATCTTTAGGTAAAAATATCGCCAGTTCATATTTAAGGGTCGAGACACAAGTAAGAATTGATGAGATACTTACAAAAAGATAAAAGTTACCGAAATCAGCCGTCCCATATAATCTACTTAGTAATGGGGTACAAGCAACAATTATCAACTGACTTAAGGCTGAACCGAAAGATAAAATTAATACGTTTTTCAGAACTTATCTTAAAGAAATGTAATAAGTGGGTCAGAACAGAGACGGCGAACTCTTGATCTCCTTATAAATCGGAATAGTGCAAATAAAAGCTGACAAACTCCAAAAGTAGATAGCAACAAATATTCCCCCAGACACCATATCAACAATAAAAGTACATAAAAATATGAGGCAAATTGCGGCGCTATCTTTATACTCGGAAAGGTTTGAAAGTATGTGAAAAACCTTTTTAATGGTAAGGAAGATTAAATAAAGTAAAAAGAACGTTCCAATTACTCCTGTAGCTCTTAATGAGTCAAGAATTAGATTGTGAGCGTAGCTTTTATCGTAATCATTGACAAAACTATCACCTAGAAAAGGGCTTTTTGAAAATTGTTCCCAAGCACTTGCCCATTCATACTCACGATCTTCCTTTTCTGTTTTATCCTTTTGTGTTTTTAAACGCTCAATTAGGTAAATGTCTCCAGTGTTATGACGATTGAGCGCAATTCCTGAAACCCAAATGAAAGAAGACAAAAATAAGAGAAATATGAAAGTTTTACCAACAAGCTTTCTGGATTTCCAATAGAATAAGATTACTATCAAGCATATAAAAATAAAGGCTATTAAAGGGCCACGAGAGGCTCCTAAGACTAAATTTAAAAATCCAATAAAGATGCTTGAAATTACCAGAACTCTAAACCAAAGCTTTAGTTTTAAGCCAGTATAATAAATAAGGGAAAAAGCAGCTATACTTAATAATGCACCGCTTAAAGATATCGTTATCGGATTAATAATTTGTTCCTCACCCCAACCTACACGCGTCACCAGCAAATCGGTGAGAGAAGCAGGTGTGAGAAACAAATAATTTATAATAATACAAATGTTACTAAGAAGTAATATGTAATATAATCCGATACTAAGATTTTTCGTATTCCAAGCCGCTTTGCTTAAATAAATAGCTAATGCAGGAAGTAGGCAGTTACCAAGTGCAAACGAATAAACATAAAATGGAGGTTTGTCTAAAAATCTTATCTCCCTTATACTTAAGTCGTAAAATAATCTCGCAGTATATATAATCCAAAAGCACAGGAAAGCCAAAACAGGTTTTGAAATCTTAATACCTCTCTTAAAACTACTAAATATTATAAATACACTTATCAATACATAGATAATTCTAAAGCCAATGTTTAAATTATTTGAATTACTTCCACTAATAATAATAATAAAAGCTTGTATAGGATAACCAAAACATACCAGCAGCAACAACACCTTAGAGAGAAAGGTTTGTTGCTTTACTTCTTGAAGCGATGTCGAATAAATAAGACTGCTCTCCGCTAGAGGGTCTATATGCTGTGGCAGCTTATTATCGATGTTTATCATGCAACCGTGATCCTACTTCTAGTTACCGCTGTAAATTCTTTCTATGATTTCTACAACTTTTAATCCCTCTAAAACATTAGTTGTAATCGCTGCTCTATTGTTTAAAACATCCACAACATTTTCAATAACGTAATGGTGATTAGCGGCAGAACCTTTATAAGCTCCGTAATCATTGCCTGGGTTTGTAGGCGCCAACTGCGGCAATTGATAGTCTTTTACATTACAAACTTCTACCTTATCCATATATTGACCACCAATCTTTACAGAGCCATTTTCTGCAATAATTGTCATCGAGCTTTCAAGATTTGTATTCCAGACTGCCGTTGAGAAATTTAGCGAACCCATTCCACCATTCACAAAATCAAAACTTACAAACCCGCTATCCTCAAAATCAGTGAGATTTTGATGATTAAAATCTTTGAATTTTGCTTTAATATTTTCAATATCTCCAAATAGCCAGTACATAATGTCAATAAAATGGGAAAACTGAGTGAAAAGTGTACCTCCATCTAAGTCTTTTTTACCATGCCAGCTATTGGGTTTGTAGTAACGATCATCCCTGTTCCAATAACAATTTAGCTGAACCATATAAATGTTTCCTAGCTTTCTTGTTTCAATTAATTCTTTTATCCAAACAGAAGGCGGTGAGTAACGGTTTTGCATCACTGCAAATACGTGTTTATGTACGTGTAATGCTTTATAAATCACTTTCTCTGCGTCCGCTTTGTTCAGTGCAATAGGTTTTTCTATAACTACGTGCTTCTTAGCATCCAAAGCCAACGAGGCTTGCGCGGTATGGAAGCCATTGGGCGAAGCTATATTTATAACATCAACATCCTTTCCATTTTCAGAATTTAATAACTCTTCTAGAGAAGTGTAAAAAGGCACATTGAAATGCTCAATTGCTAATTCGTCAACACTCTTTACATCTACAAGCGCAACTAACTGAGATTCCGGGTTTTTTACAATCATTTCAGCGTGCCGCTTTCCAATATGCCCGCACCCTATAACTGCAAACTTAACTTTGCTATTTAATGTCATACTATTCTTTTTACGGTTGATTCTCTTAACTGGTATTGTTGCTGACTTTCTTCACAAACCGCTATCCCGTTTAGATCGAAATTTAACCTATGCCCGTACTCGCTCATCCATCCTACTTGCCTGGCCGGATTTCCAACTACCAGTGCATATTCACTAACCTTTCTTGTTACAACAGCCCCAGCGCCAATAAACGCAAATTGACCGATGTTATGACCACAAACTATGGTTGCGTTTGCCCCAATGCTAGCTCCCTTGCCTACGTGCGTCTTCGCGTATTGGCTCCGCCGGTTTACTGCGCTTCGTGGATTAATTACATTTGTAAATACACAGGAAGGACCAAGAAAGACATCATCATCGCACGTTACACCTGTGTAGATGGAAACGTTATTTTGAATTTTCACATTATTTCCAAGCACGACCCCAGGAGAGACTACAACATTTTGTCCAATATTGCAATTACTTCCAATGATACAGTTTGCCATTATGTGGCTAAAATGCCAAATTTTGGTACTCTCACCAATTTCGCTAGGTTCATCAATTATAGCTGAAGGATGAACAAAGTATTTCGCCGGTTCCACTAAATATTACTTTTAATGATTTCAGAAATGTGAGTAATGGCTTCTTTCTTTAGTTCCGTATGCATAGGCAATGATAGTACTTCCGTACATAACGTTTCTGTATTTGGCAGCGCTGCACCCCCAAAATATTTACTGAAGGCTTGTTGTTTATATAAGGGAACAGGATAATAAATCATAGATGGGATATCTTGCTCTTGCAGCACTTTTTGCAAAAGATCTCTTTTACCTTTTTTAATCTTCAAGGTATACTGGTGAAAGACATGAGTACTATAAAGGAGTCTTTTAGGTATTTCCACGTCGCTGATGTCTTTTAATAATGAATCATATAGCTCAGCTGCATCATTTCGTGCCCTTATATACTCATCGAGGTGTCTTAGTTTTATTGAAAGTATCGCTGCCTG
Organism: Segetibacter aerophilus; assembly: GCF_007991655.1. Classification (GTDB taxonomy): domain Bacteria; phylum Bacteroidota; class Bacteroidia; order Chitinophagales; family Chitinophagaceae; genus Segetibacter; species Segetibacter aerophilus. Next base: position 131,508 of record NZ_BJYT01000008.1, on the reverse strand, counting down.
TAAAGTGTCAAGCCTGGAATTAACTCCTATAATCGAATGGTAGTATTTCTTTTTCTGGCCATGATTTGCAATCATCCTGATTTTTGCTGCTAAAGCGTCATCGTTTGTCATCAGTGCACCACCATCACCAAAGCAGCCTAAATTTTTAGAAGGAAAAAAAGAGGTACAACCAATATGGCCGATTGTTCCCGACTTTTTCTTTGTACAATTGCTAAATGTATAATCACTCCCAATAGCTTGCGCATTGTCCTCAATTATAAAAAGATTGTTTTCCTTAGCAATCAACATCAATTTTTCCATGTTCGCAGATTGGCCAAAAAGATGAACAGGTACGATTGCTTTTGTTTTCTTCGTAATGTATCTAGTAAGACTTTCCGTATCTATATTAAAATCGTCAATGTTCACGTCTACCAAAACAGGTGTCAGACCCAATAAAGCAATTACTTCAGCAGTAGCCACATAAGTAAAAGCAGGAACAAGTATCTCCGCTCCAGGTTTTAAATCAAGCGCCATTAAAGCTATCTGTAAAGCATCAGTTCCGTTTGCGCAAGCGATAACATGATCGACATCTAAATAATTAGCTAAACTTTTTTCAAACTCTTTTACTTCAGGTCCATTAATAAAAGCTGATTCTTTTAGGCAACGTATGACAGTAGAATTAATCTCATCTTCTAATTTTTCATATTGCCTAACTAAGTCAACCATTACTATTTTTTCTTTAGCCATGTTCATTCTCCTATATATATATTTCTAACATAAAATTTGCAATAATATAAGTTCAGTATCCTACAGATTAACTCTTTTCCTGCCCGTAACTCCCGTAACCATAACCATAGCCATAACCGTAACCATAACCATAGCCTTTTTGCTTTTTAATATCGTTAACGATAATACCAAGATTTGGAAGTTTCTTTTGCTGGTATAATTCATCAACGAATTCAAGTACGTTTTTGAAAGTATAATTCTGCCTGACTACGTAAAGACAAATGTCGGCATATACTGCAAGCAATAAAGCATCTGCTACAACTCCAACGGGCGGCACATCAACTACAATATGGTCAAAATTTTCTTTTAACTGTTTAAATAGTTCTACTGTTTGGGTACCCGTTATAAGTTCTGCGGGATTAGGAGGTATCGCACCAGAACCTAATAAATAAAGACTTTCCATTCCCGGAATAATTTGAGCAAGGGTATTTATATCATTGGTTCTCTTTATAAGATAACTACTTAAGCCAAAGCTATCTTCCAATCCTAAATATTTAGATAATTTAGGTTTCCGCAAGTCGAATTCAAGTAGGGCCACTTTTTTACCACCGAGGCTAAGCATAGCAGCAAGGTTAAGTGATAAGAACGACTTCCCTTCACCACTTACACTTGATGTCACCATAATTACCCTTCCACCTGATTTAGCATGTAAAATATAATCAAGATTTGTACGTAACAGACGAAATTGTTCTGCAACCGGATCTCGAGGATTATCTTTAACAACCAGTGCATTAGCATAAGGACTTCTACCTATTTCGCCGAGAATAGGTATTGAGCTAACAGCAGTAATATCTTTTTTTGTTTCTATTTTGTTATTTAGCAAGCTTCGGCCATACAGGAGGCAGGTTGGCACAACCAGGCCTACGAGCAAGGCAGCGAGGTAGATCATTTGTCGCTTCGGCGAAAACGGAACAGGTTGAGTTTTTGCACTATCAACTATTCGCGCATTATTTAAATTAGCAGCCTTAGTTACGGCCGTTTCTTCACGCTTTTTTAATAAATACAAGTATAGCTCCTGCTTTATAGCTTGCTGACGTGATATTTCCAAAAAAGCCCTTTCTTTTCGTGGTACCTGTTGTATCTCGCTTTCAAAACTGTTTGTTCGGTTTTTTAACTGGGCGCGGGAAATTTCCATAGACCTTTTTACTGTACCCAGATTTGCGACAATATCAGCCCTCAAGTTGGCAATTCCTACTACCAACCTTTGGACCACTGGATTAGTTTCTGTGGTCGTTTGCAGTTGTCGGTCTTTTTCTAACTGTAAAGTGTTATACTTTTCAATAAGCGAAGCAAAAGTTGGATCTTCGATCACCAAACCTGCCGGTATCGTACGGCTAGTATTTTGTTCATTTTCCAAATACTTTTGTAGGGACTGGATAATTGATATTTGCACTTCAATCTTAGACAAATCTTTAAAATAATCACTGGAATTTTCTAATAGGAGCTTTCCTTGAACTGAAAGATCTGTTAACTGATTACGCTGTTTAAATTGTTGTATGTTTTGCTCTACATCCCCTAATTCTCTTGTCACAAAAACCAGCCGGTTGTCAATGAATTTAATTGTACTATCAGCAACTTTGTTTTTATCCTCAGTATTCATTTGGTTATAAATACTTATTAGTGTATTAAGAAGTAATTCTGCCCTTTCAGGAACCGCGTCTTCAAGTGTAAGGTCTATTGTACTTACTGTCTTACTAGTGGGTGCGATACTTAATTTTTGCTGAAACTCTGCGACAGTATTATCAGGACGGTTTATGACAATATGGTATTCTTCTAAAATCCCACTACTTTTTTCCGGAAGTTTTGAGAAACATAAATTGCCAAATGAACAAGCAATGGTATCCTGATAGTTGTGTTTCCTTTCTATTTTATTATAGACAAGTTTAAATTCGTTATTATTTAGACCGCTAAATAGTAAGTCGATTGGTTTTTGAATACTATCTTCTTTTAAATCTGTAATTCGAAGCGCGAAAGGAAGTCGCTTAACAAAAGCTTCTGACTGTTTTACGTTGCCCTGCACATAGTATCGTGCGTTTAGTTGTAAGGCATTTACAGTATTCTCCATTAAAGTTCTACTTTTTAAAAGCTCTACTTCATTGTCTACTGAATTTTCTCCGCCAAGTAGCCCTAGTTCTTCAAACATCGCCATCCCGGGTGCGCCGCCGCCTTTTTTAGAGTCTTTTACTAATATTTTAGCCGCTACTCGGTATTGGGCAGTACTATACCTTAGGTACAGAAAAGCGAAAAAGACGGCGATTACTAAAAATATTAGAAACAACCACCAGAAATGCAACGCATGTCCTAATGTTTTTTGTAAATTAATATCATCATCAACCTTTTGTTTTCGGGTTGAGTTATTTATTTGAAGAGTGTCCAAGAAGTTTTAGGGAATTATAAGTTGTCAAGTATGGTTTTGTAGATGTATCACAAGAATAATTAGAACTGGGAAGAAATTTATCTAAACAATTGAGTTACAACAATTGTAGCAAGACCAGCCAATGATGTAATGATTGATACATTCCTAATTGTCGTCATGTCGCTGCTGGCTGCCCGTTGTTTATTGGGCTCGACATAAATAATATCGTTTTGTTGCAAGTAATAATAAGGGGATTGGAACAAGGCACTACTATTGAGGTTAAGCCTAGTAAGTGTTTTTTTTCCTTGTTGCTCTCTTATCAATAAAACATTTTCTCTACGACCAAAAATTGTAAGATCGCCTGCCATCCCGACCGCATCTAACACAGACACACGTTCGTTAGGCACTATATAATTTGCGGGCCTGGTTACTTCACCTAGTACTGTAACTTTAAAATTTTGCAGGCGAATTGTTACAATAGGTTCTTTTAGATACAAACTTAACTTGTCTCTGATAACAACTTTCGCCTCCGACGTAGTTAGTCCTTTTAACTCTACTCTGCCAATTAAAGGTATGTCTATACCGCCTTCTTTGTCGACCAGATAAGTGTTGGGTGTTGCGGAATTAGTTGTTACTCCCCCTGCTGTGTTTGCTCCGTTAGTACCGGGAATTACGAAAAAACTAGTTGCCTCAGGATTTGGGCTAGATACATTTATTTGCAGAACATCGTCGGCTTGGATCGTAAGAGATTTATAACCTGTATCAGAAATTGAATAGCTTGTTATTGTATCTGCTAAATCTTTAAAATAGGTGAACTGCCTGGAGTTAGAACACGACGAGAACATCAAGATTAAAAGAAAAGCACTAAAAAATATTTTCATGGAATACGTTTAAGAGCCTTCAACTTTAACAACCCAAAGGCGACCTTTTCTGGAAAAAATAGGATGAAAATTTTTTGCAAACAAAAATACGGTTATCATTTATTTTTCTTTGTATTGCTTAAAAACTCCAGTATTTCCTGCTCTTAATTTTGTCCTTAAAAGTTCCTTTTAAATCGGCAATTAGAGCGTTTTCGACAGTAATCGAACGAAAATAAGCATCATCATAAGAAAGATAAGTTTGATGCGGAACAGTGATAATAACTGCATTGTAATCATTTTCCGGAGTGTCAAGCAGATCAAATCCATATTCGGTATTCAATTCGTGCGACATCGCATATGGGTCAGAAATAAATACATTTATATAATAAGACCGAAGTGTTTTAACGACCTCCAATACTTTCGAATTACGTATATCACTTACATTTTCTTTGAATGTGGCGCCTAGCACTAATACCTTTGCTTGTTTAACGTTCTCTGTATTGGCAATAAGATGTTGAAGAATTTTTTTTGATAAATAATTGCCCATGTTGTCATTGATATACCTGCCAGACAAAATTACTCTAGAATTAAAACCCAACTCAGCAGCCTTATACGTTAGATAATAAGGATCTACTCCAATACAATGCCCTCCAACAAGACCGGGTGAAAACTTAAGAAAATTCCATTTTGTTCCTGCAGCTTCCAATACTTCATACGTATTGATATTCATTTTGTCGAAAATAATCGAAAGTTCATTCATTAACGCGATGTTTACATCGCGTTGTACATTCTCAATAATCTTACAAGCTTCCGCCACCTTTATAGAAGATGCCCTGTGTACCCCTGGTTTAACTACTAATTCATATACTTTCGAAATTTCCTCAAGGCTCTCAGCGTCGCAACCTGAAACAACTTTTACCACGGTTTCAAGAGTATGTTGTTTATCACCGGGGTTAATACGCTCTGGTGAATAACCGAGTTTAAAATCTTCACCCATTTTTAAACCGCTCAACGTTTCAATAATAGGCAGACAATCTTCCTCTGTACAGCCCGGGTATACAGTCGATTCAAAAACAACATAATCTCCTCTCTTTAACACTTGGCCAATAGTTTCAGACGCACTTTTAACTGGTTTAAGATCGGGCACATTGTGAGCGTCAACAGGTGTTGGAACAGCAACAATAAAAAATTTTGCTTGTTTTAAAAGATCTAAAGAAGTAGTAAATGTAATATCAGTCCCTTCAAAAGCTTCCCTGGTCAATTCACCGCTCGGGTCAATTGAATTACTCATCATTTGAACTCTTTTTTCGCTAATATCAAAACCGATTACTTTTATTTTTTTGGCAAAAGCCAAAGCGATAGGCAGTCCGACGTATCCCAGTCCTAATACTGCCAAACTTTCTTGTTTTTCTACTAACCGAGAATACATTTTTTAGAATTTACGAGAACTATTATTTAATGAATAAAATGTGCTATTTTAGAACTTTCACCTCCCAACTATATTTCTTTTCTCTGACCTATTATTTCTTTTTATGCTTTTTTCGATGTCAACTCTTTGCATTTTACCCATAGCTTCGCCATCTCAGCCCCATCGGCGGTCTTTATTTTCGAGGTGCGAATATATATTAAAAGGTGCTTAAGATTTGAAATAGCAAGATTGATAGTTTAGAACCTTAAAGTTTTAACTTCTATTGTAGACATTAATTTATTAGAAAACACTGTTATTGAAGCTAAGTGGCGCTGATGAAGAGAGAAAACTTTTAGATGTTTGTTATCCTTTCAGCATAACTTGATCAAATATCGCTATCTAAACATTACCGTCAATTTACTCTACCTATACTTAGGAAGAAAAAGAGGCTGCAGGTGGAGGCTATGGTAGCAAGAAAGTCTATAATGCCAGAAAATAGCAAAACTACAGGTTGTTTAAGGCACTATTGGTGCTAGAGGCACTAGGATTAAACAATAAGGGATCCAAAGCCTTTTGCATCCCAAGGCTCTATTACAATAGTAAGAGAGACTGTTGCTATTGCCCGATTGACGGTTGACATTCTCCTTAAATAGAGAATTTCGAGGCCGGTGGCATTGAAGAATTATTAGAAAAAGCTGTCACCTGTCTCACTACATTATATTCGCCTAACTTAATTATCAAAAAAGCGGATGATAAAGAACATAGCACCGACCAGTTTTATTAAGCAGATGCCTGCAGATACCCGAGCTTTTCTTGTAAAAGCGTTGATCATCTTCTTAGCCTGGAAGCTGCTGTATCACCTTGTTTTATTTCCCGTACGTATTCCCGACCAGCAGTTAACGTTTGCTACCGCTAGTGCCGCAGCTTTTTTGTATTCTAATCTTATGGATGAAAAAATGATTATCACGGAAGAGAAGGTAAACAAGCAAGGTATGAGTTATATAGCAGTGCACGCAGAGGGAAAAAAGCTGGTAGCAATAGCTGACTCTTGCAACGGCTTAGAACTGATCGTGCTTTACATTGGTTTTCTTTGCTGTTTTCCACCTAACTTAAAACGGCAATTGCCTTACATAATGTTTGGTACCATTGCTGTCGTTGTACTAAATGCTTTCAGATGTTATGGTCTAACCTGGATGTACATGCACAACTTTCCCCTAGCAGACTTCTTTCATAAATATATTTTTAAGATGGCGATCTATGGAATAGTCTTTACGATCTGGCTAAAGTACTCCAAACGACACCTTCATGTTTAAGCACAGGGTATGGATAGTTGCCATTATTATCTGCTTATTGTACTGGGCAACCTGGCATGGCTATCATGACAATCCAGACATGAACTACAAAACAAACCCCCTACTACGGCACGGACTTAACTTCGGTTTGTTACTCGCCGTTGCGCTTGCAGGTTGGTATGGATGGAGCAAACATCATCAGCAGTGGACAAAGAACTTGTGGTTGTTTATCTACTCATGCGTCATCATTCTTGTAGTTTTGTTGGGCGTCGTTGATGTGTTGGCACGTTTTGAAAACAGTAGTTTTCGTAGCATGCTGAGTAGCCTCAGGCTTTTCTTTACCAGTCCAGTTCCCTATGGTGTACTTATGTATTTAGCAAAAAGGTCAACGGGTGGTAAAACTTTTTACCGGTAACTTTAATATGTAAAGTCACCACGATTCTGGGGAGGAGTATTTAGTCTCACTTTTGTTTGGCACGCTCGTTGGCTTTCCAACGTGTTTAGATTTTCTGAAATAAAGGTAGTAGCGGCGATGAGCAAATAGACAATTGCTCACACCTTATTATTAACGGAAGATCAGAAAAACCTCGCTAAATTATTCCGTTTTGACTTTTGTGTTAATAAGGAAATCAGGAAAAAGAACACCGTAACTTCTCAAATGCACAAAAACCAAAAACCCCGTCAAAAGCTGACGGGGTTTTTGTAAGAATTATGTAAGTGGTTATCTAAACTATCTTCTTCCTCTATGAAAAGAGATCGCTTTTCCTATGCTTGCGAAAAAGGTTGGATGATCGCCAGAAAGCCTGGTAACATCTGACACACCGATTGCAAGAACAGGTAAATTAGGCTTGATCATCAAAGTACTGGAGAACGCAATATTACGACCTGTCCACTCTGTACTTACAGCTACATTCTTTAAGATATTGTAAGAAAGGTTTGCAAATACGGCAGTACCATGATCTGCTTTACCTTCTTCTTTATCAATTTCATTGTTGTCATAAAATCTGCCTGTTCCAATACCAACAGAATAGCTGAATTTAGTTTTCTTAATCGCCTGGCTAAATGCTACATAAAAACTTTCACCGGCATCAGTCTTATTAGGATCAGCAAACAAGTGTAAAGCACCCGCACTGATACTGCTAAATTTACCTAACTGGCGACTTGCAATAAAGCTATAAGAAAAGTTGTCGACCTTTGAAACGTCATTTACGTTTACAATGCCTACAACACTTACAGATTTTTGAGCATTACCAGCTCCAAATCCTACCTGAGCAAGAAAGTCGCTGTTTTGTCTTTGCGTACTTGCGTAAGTTTGATAAGGCGTACCAGAAATAGCACCGAAAGCAAACGTTCCGGTAGAACCCCAACCTGAAGGAGTCATGAAATTGCTTCCCATTACAAGAGGAGCAACGTTCTTTCTCATTTCGCTTATCAGAGACTGGTTATTAGCTGTATTTATGCTTGTTTCTCTAGTTGCAGCAACACCTTCAAGCGTCGGGGACTGATCATCAAATCCAACGGCACTAAATATTACAGAAGTTTGTCCACTATGACCTGGGGGTGGATTGTTTGGCCCGTTACCGTTAGAGTGATTGCCGCGTGGACCTTTAGGTGGCAATGGTGTATTAGGTGGCTTACGGCCTTGGGCATTAGCAGTACCGAAAGCCAGTAAAACGACTAGCGTTAAGCATAAAAAATGTTTCATGTGTTGCGTTTTTAGTTAATGATATTAGATTTATTACGTTTTGAACTACGAATGATTAAAACTCTTCTTTTTTAAATAAACAGCAACAGCGGGAGGATTTCCGTTCGGATGTTTACCAATATGCTTTTTTGGCTTTCTTGCTTTAGCCGGTCTTGCCTGAGCATCGACATTGCTTATAGTAAAAGTGAGCGCAATAACAGAGAGAATGACGTACTTCATTTTATGGTAGTTTGAATGTTTTATGGATGATTATTAGTTCTTCTGAAAATGTATTGCAGATGATTTACCACCAGCAGTATTGATAACTTTTATTAAATAATGGCCCGAAGAAATATTACCGAGGTTAAATTGGAAGTTAGATGTGTTGTTCAACTGAAGTTGTCTCGTCTGTAGTGTACGTCCGTTCATATCTATTAAAGAAACGTCATACTTGCCAGCGAAAAGTCCTTCCGTTGCAACTATGGTAATTTCTTTTGTTACCGTAACAGGGTTTGGAAACAGACTTAGGCCAAAGGTTTTAGGTGCATCACAATTTCCCGCAACCTTCCTTACGGCACTGTAAACAAACCTTGAGTCTTTGTCAATCGATTTTACTCTGACGTAGAGAGAAGGCGCTTTCATGCTTTCAGTTATAGGAAAGCTCCTGGCATATTTTCCAGCATTAGCTGCTGGTATTTCTCCTATTGAGACAAAAGAATTGCCATCTTTGCTGACCTCTATATCGTAGCTGCTTGCGTTCTTTTCTTCTTCAGAATTAAATGAAACATCAATATTGCAGCCTGTCTTCAACGCATTGAACTGTGAAAGGGTAACAGGCAGCGTTATCAGTACGGTGTATGATATCGAACCCGCATTATTGCTACCATCTTCGTCATCTACATTTGCAGTTGCATTAATTGAAAAATTAACAGAAGCTGCAGAAGATCCGGAACTCTTACCAACTACCTCAAATGAAGTACTATCGATGAAATCTTTTGGTATAGCTGCTATCTGTGTACCTATTATTCTTGGTTGACTTGCAGAGGTGTTGTATACAAAAGAAAAATAATTACTAAGTCTTGCTGTGGCAAGGTTAAAAGATGGAGAGAGAGATAACCTACTTCCCAACCCGATGATGATCGTAGTACTGTTATTGGGAATACTATTATAAGGACTTAGATTAAGAACAGGCACCGTAAGTGTTACCGGTAAGGAGGATATTGTTCTTGACCGGTCCAGCTTTGTGATATTATCTGTAAGGTTTAAGGCGCCTACAGCCGGATCAGCGGTTACTACTTGTGCTGATGCCTGAAAGGAGAAACCCAGTAAAAGAAGAAAGTAAATAGATTTCATGGTGGTTTATTGGTTTGAAATTTTATTTAGAAAATCCGGAAAGAGTGCCTTTCCGGATTTTCTTAAGTTTATTGACTATCAGATACAAATAGTACAGAGAATGAATCGTTGTAGCGGAAGTTAGCCGATTGCGCAACAGATGTGAGTGCTCTGAAAGTAACATTAAACTGTTGACCAGCTGACGTGTTGCGAGTCATATTAATGGCAAGCGTAGAATTTCTGCTACAGCCTAATCCCCCTATTCTATCAAAGTACACAAAGGAAACGTCTTCTCTTCTGATCCAATTGGCATTGTCTGAGCCCGATCCCATCGTAAACGTATATCCCGAAGCTTGCCCTTTTGCTATTCTTATCACCGCAGAGTCGGCAGCAATACCACCTAATTCACGTACTGTCACCAACACCTGGCGCGTATCACTTACTGCACTAAAGAAATTGTCGGCAGCCGAAGCCGTTACTGACAGATCTGTGGTAGCTTTTACCGGAGTACATGTGCTAACAACTGGTGGAGCTAATGGAGTAAAGCGATATATCTGACCAGTTGCGGGCTTTGTAGATATATTGTTAGTGCTTACTGTGCTACTAATAGAGGGACTTGCAGAAGCATCACTCAAAGACATAAAATTACCTGCACCTGTACTTGTACCAGTTAGGCCAATAGCCGCACCTGACGCAGCACCTACTGCACCTGCTAACCTGTTGTAATGGTATTCAATAACATTAGAGGTTTCATAAAGCCTCACCTGAAATTCTATTGCGGGTGCTGCTGCATTTTTGTTCCAAGAGACTCGAGACCATTCGATAGTGAAAACACGATTAGGTGCAGTGCCTGACAATTGATACCTGATATCTGCTGTTGTAGCCAGCGCGTTATCATCCCAAAGAGGCGCAAGAACAGGTCTTCCGTTATTTGGACCACTAGGACCGACAGCAGGGCCAAAAGGACCGCCGGACAAATCCGGAGTAGAGAAATTTTGCGTAGCACCATCGGTAACCGGCCTTAGTGACTGAAAAGAAAGAAAGCCGTTTGTATGCACACTAACAAAAGAAACATTGCTGCCATTATATTTGAAAGGCATAAAAAGAGCAATGGAATCAGCAATACCTTCGTCTTCTGTAGCAGCACCTGCTTTTGCATTTACAAGAAGGGCCGGCGCGCCGCCTTCAATTGCTTGGTAGGTACCTTGAACTGCAGTGAAACTATAATTTAATGAATTAGGATCAAGTGTTGCACCAGGGGTGAAACGATAAATCTGCCCTGTTGCTGGTTTTGTGCTGATCGTAAATGTATTGACAGTTGAACTTGCAGTAGGATTTGTCGATGTATTGTTAAGAGATAAAAACTTTCCATCCCCTGTGCCTTCTGCAGTAATACCGATAGAGGCAGAGGGTGGTGCATCTGTTGTTCCCTGAACGGCACCGCCTAGTTGATTGTAATGGAACTCAACCTGGTTGCTACCTTCATATAATTTTATTTGAAACTCTATCCCCAATTGTGCGGCAGAAAGAGTCCAGTATACTCTACCCCATTGAAGAGTAAATACACGGTTAGGGGCAGAACCCGTCGTTACATATTTCAAATCGCCTACTGAATACAAGTCCAGGTCATCCCAAAGTGGTGCAAGAAGAGGCCTGCTTGCAAGTGCGCTGCTCTGACCATGAGCACCTGAGTGTAAATCGGAGAGCCAGTAATTATTATCGGCTGGATTAGAAATAGATGTAAAAGGCTTGAAAGAAGCAAAACCATTTGTGTTTGCATTGATGGATGTGTAAACTGTTCCATTATAGTTAAATGAGAAACCCAAGGGTATATTATTAGCATAGCCCTCATCGTGAGCAGTATAACCGGCATTTACCTGGGTTACACTTGTGTTAGTTCTGGCTAAAGGAATGTAAGAACCGGATGTTGGTGTAAAAGAATAATTTAATTGTGCATTCGTGCTAAAAAAACATACGAAACAAAAAAATAAGGAGAGTGGAATTTTACTCATAGTAATGGTTTTAACCGATTGGTGTTTTTAGAATAATTGAATAATTTTAGTCGTAGCGGAAAAAAAGTGCGGGTTTTTAATACTTAATACTCTCTAACGATTTTTTAGTTATTTTATTTCTAGACTATACTTATTCTTTTTCTACTGTAAAGATTTTAGCTAGTGAAAGCCTCTTCTTTACAACTTCCAAAAACAACAAATATTTTATTCTTCTAAAATTTCCAAACCCTTTGAAACAATTATGAAATGATTTCGATTAATGATGAAATTCCGAAAATGGTTATTTAGAAGATTGAAATAAATGAATAAACGTTGCAAGAGAGATTGCTCAAATTCTTTGAAGACTCGATAGCAAAGTTTTTTTAAGTAGAAGTATAAGTAAATTTTATTTGGATAATAAAACAGAAATAACCTTCCTACTGATACCAGAAGACTAAGTATTGCTTCAAATAAAAACAAATGAAAAAGGCAGTCCAGAAAGAACTGCCAGTTGATTTTTGAAGCGCCTTTATTACTGAATAGGTAACGTGAGAAGTTCTAGATTCGGTTATAAAAAGTAGCTGATGCACATCGAGATTAAGTATATAAACACTGTTTCTCTTTATACCATTATAGACCAAAAAACAATCAAAGCTGCGATGAAAACTTTTATTTTCTAAACAATAAATTGTACCACAAGTAATAGTTAGTCCTGCCCTGAGTACATTTTAGTATAATACTCCTTGTATGCCCCGCTGGTTACGTGGTTCAACCATTCCTTGTTATCCAGGAACCAGTCAATGGTCTCGCTCAATCCCTGCTCGAAAGTTACTGAAGGCTTCCAGCCTAACTCTTTATTAATTTTTGTTGCATCTATTGCGTACCTACGGTCATGCCCCGGCCTGTCTTTTATATAAGTTATCAATGCCTCACTGGTTCCAGGGCTATTGCCTAATTTTTCGTCCATTTGCTTGCACAACAACTTCACTAAGTCTATATTTTTCCACTCATTAAAACCGCCGATGTTGTATGTTTCACCAACAACTCCTTTATGAAAGACAGTATCTATTGCAATAGCGTGATCTTTAACGTACAGCCAGTCGCGAGTGTACAAGCCATCCCCATATACCGGTAGCGGTTTCTTAGTAATAATGTTGTTAATGAAAAGAGGTATTAGTTTTTCGGGAAAATGATAAGGACCATAATTGTTAGAACAATTTGAGATTACAAAGGGAAGGTGATAGGTTTCACCGTAAGCTCTTACAAAATGATCCGAAGAAGCTTTACTGGCACTGTACGGAGAGTTAGGATGGTAAGGAGTATCTTCAGTAAAGAAACCGGTACTACCAAGGGCGCCATACACCTCGTCAGTAGAAACATGATAAAACAAGCGTTGATCTAAATCAGCGGCCCAATGTTTTTTAGCAGCATTCAACAAGTTTACCGTACCTACTACATTAGTATAAACAAAATCTAGCGGAGACTCTATTGATCTGTCAACATGAGACTCAGCTGCGAGGTGTATTACATCTGTAACCTCGTGTTCCATAAAAACTCTTTCAAGTTCCTCAACATCCAAAATATTTATTTTTTCAAATATATAATTGGGTGCATTATCGATGTCGCTCAAATTTTCAAGGTTGCCCGCGTAGGTCAGTGCATCCAGATTTATTATTTTATATGCAGGGTATTTTGTTACAAAAAGTCTTACTACCTGTGAGCCTATGAAACCGGCGCCTCCTGTGATGATGATGTTTTTCATTATTCAAAATTGTTTACTAAAGGAATTGAATAGCTCTTTAATTAACTTATAAAAGAGGTAGGTTTTGAAGTAGATTTCAACAAAAATATCAATTATGGCGCTATTGTTATCATTATTGTTCATTCCAACTTGGGAGTTGATAAAGAAGCTTTACTCGTTTCCTATAAAATTCTCGCTCACGTTTCTTTATCCCTTAATCTATTTCCAGTTATTCAAATTGGAAAAGCGAGCTTGACTTATTAAGCTCGCTTTTATAAACTTTAAAACAAGGTTTACTTATTGCAACAAAAAACTTTCTAGAGAACCAATAAGTTGATTAGAGGCGTATTTTCCTAGTTTATATAGAGGTTTAGGCATTGAGTGAAGTAGCGATAGTACCTTGTTTTTTAATTCGAACTCGTCACTTGCCACGTGAACATAATTAAGCTGCTTAAATTTATCGGCTGTCGCTAATTGATGATCGCTTCTATGCTCACCATATCGAACTAGTCTTGGCATAACTATAATTGGCTTTTCCTTTTCCAAGGCAGATATTATGGTGCCCATGCCAGCATGACTTATGATAAGGGAAGCTGTATTAAAGTATTTATTAAATTCAATTGGCGAAACAAAATTTAAAACTTTCATGTTATTTACCTTGTAACCGCTGTCTGATACCTGCGCTACAATTTCTATATCGCCAAGCAATGGTGCAATCTCATCCATTGCTTTAATTAAACGGTCAAAAGGCTCCTGTGTTCCTATCGTTATAAAGATCATGATAGCACGTTTCCGTTAAAAAGAATTTTGTTGTTTGACAAATGCTCCCACTGCGTATACACTCTATCTGCTATCTTAAGAGCAATATTACCGCTCATTGAAATTTTTTCAACATTAGCAATGCTATCAATCCAAATTGTTTTTGCGCCCATTAGCTTGCCTACTAAAATTCCCATCAATCCTGGGGCAGCTCCTGTTGTAACAATTACATCTGGCTTAAGAGAGAGTACGTGTTTGGCTACTAATAAAGCTGATTTAATTAATTGTAGCTTATTTTTTCTATTTGAATCTGGAACTTTAAAAAATTTATATCCCTCAACCGTGTCTGCAAAACTTTCATTTGTAGACATGAAAATCATCTCGTGATTTTTAAAGGCGGGAGTTAATCGTAATAGTTGAATCCAATGTCCTCCTGCTGAGGCGATTGCAAGAACTTTCATTTATAGAATATTAGATTTTAAAACTTCTTTACTATAGACGTAGAAACAGATGATTTATTATGTCAACTAAAAAAAATGGTTGAGTTAGGCTGAAAAGTTATTGAGACACAAGACATTAATTGGGATTGGAGATGTTGTGCCGGTCGAGGAGAAAGTATCAATTGCTTAAGCAAGAAACCGGTGAAGACGGTGGAAAATTGAAGAAGAGCTAGCTTGACAGAGGGACGTTTTGGGATTAGGACACCTTCAGTACAGGACAAAAATGACGACAATAGAAATTACGATTTTAGAAACTTAACTGTACCAAAATATAGATGCAGCGGCCACAGCAAAAAGAAGAATACGAACGAGATTAAAAAGGATGATTTGTTGTTTAGGACGGCACTAGTATTTGAAGGCAAAATACTTAGCGTAAGACTTATTCCAAAGATTAGACTTAGTATTAGATAAAATAGTACCATCTCTGTAATTTTTTTAGCTTGTAATGTTAGCAAATGTATTGCTACACTTACTAAGATTTCTATTAATTACAAGATGCAGAAATCAACAAATAAGTTGTCTTACTTAAAAACATTCCAATCACCAATTGTGGCGGAAAAAAGTTACTAGCAAATTAACCTATCAAAAAGGTTGAAACTAACAAACAGGACTAGGCATTAAATCTACGGGTGACAATTCCTTTTTTAGGAGTTTCTCATATATAGAAGATAGCTTCGGAATAACGGCATCCGCGTAATATGGCGATACGATGGAATGTGATAATACTCCCATTGACTTAATTAACTCCGGCTTATTTATAAACATCTCCAAAGCGCTATATAAGGATAGTTTATCACCTGGGTTAACTATGAAACCGTTTATCATGTGATGCACTATTTCCGTAATACCACCGACAGGCGTTGAAATAACTGGAAGCTCGTAACTCATTGCTTCGAGAATAGAAAGAGGCAAGCCTTCGTTGTAAGAAGGAAGGATATAAATATCGCTTTCACATAGCAGTTCAGTCTTTTTTGAACCAGAGACCCAACCTTCGTACCTGACAATAGATTCAAGATCATTTGCTGCTACAAAATGCAGTAATTTTTCAACCTCTCCGTCACCACCAACAATTAACTGAAGTTTACCATCTAGCGCCTGTTTATTTTCTTTTATCACATCTAACAGATCGAATATTCCTTTTCTGACCCCAATACGTCCAAGAAACAAAATTTTAATAGAGAAAGAAGAATTCAACTTTTCAACTTGTCGCGGACGTTCAATGATATTTTCCAGAACCACTAAATTCTTTTGTTCAAAATTTTCCTGGAAAAATGTTTCCCATTTCCTGGAAAGACAAATTACCATGTCAACGTTATTAATCAACTTTTTAATAAGGGTTTTTACAACACCCCCTTTATTGAAAAAAACTTGAAATTCTGACCCGTGGATGTGGTAGATAACTTGTCGCTTAAATAGCTTTTTAGCAATAAGAAAAATAATAAGTTTTCTAAAGAAACTTCCCTTAGCGGCTCCATGAATGTGTACTATTCGAATTTCTTTATCTCTAGTTAATTTTACGATTAAAACTATAACCGCCTTTAAATAATAAGGAATACCGAGCAATTTGTTTGGCTGGGGTTTATATGTAGAGATGAATTTGAAATCAGCAAGATACTTTGAATAAGTATTGATGACGCCCGCTATTCCTCCCCTATGGTCTCTATATTCTTCGCCAACAGTTAATATATGCCTAGATACATTGAAAGCAATCATTTGTAGTATGTGCTTTTTTAAGAAGCTTTTAGCTTTAATGAAGAATTAAACGTTTTAATTACTTTGGCAGGATTACCAACTACAATAGAATTTGACGGAACGTTCTTCACCACTACAGATCCAGCTCCAATAATTACATTATCGCCTATTGTAATGTCGCCTAAGATGCAAACGTTAGAACCAATTTCCACGTTGTTTCCTATAACAGGGCATCTCCCAAATTGCTTAGAATTGCCTATGGTTGTCGACTGCCTTAAGGTGCAATTTTTGCCTATTACAACATCTTTGTTAATGACTAGTGCCTGCCCATGATAGATTTTGAGACCTGTATCTATACTCGTTAGGTAAGGCACTTCTATACCCAAAACCCACTCGACTATTAATCTATAAAAAGCGAGGTAAGGGAATAAAATTATGCTGGCTAATCTTCTTTCCTTGCAATAATTAGCTGTTCTAAAAAATATAGCTATAATACGTCCTTTGGTATTTTTGCGATTAGTACTCCAATCTTGTGTAATGAAGGAAATATAATTCATTCGAGAAAAAATGATTTATTAGGCTCTTACCACTTCTTCATAAAGTCGTAAATAATTGTCAACAGCGGATGCTAGTGAGAACTGAGCAGCGATCTCCCTATATGTAACTTCCATAATAGATTCGATTTTATTTCTTTGATAGAGAGTTATCACTTCCATTAGTTTGTTCGCACAGGCGTCTATGTTTTCACTTTCAAAAGTGAACTTACTATTTAAACTAGTCATTATTTCGGCCGGTCCATCTATGTCCGATGCAATTACTGGCACACCAGCAGCAATCCCTTCTATCAAAGTCAAACCGAACCCCTCAAATCTCGAAGGTTGTACAAGGACGTGATAATCTAGTAGGTTTTGAGAAATCCATTTTCTGTCTTTCGCCCCGATCAACTTAATACTCCTTTCCAGTGAATAAGACTTAATAAGTGATTGCAAATAATTGTAAGAAGGGCCGTTGCCAATGATATCTAAGGTAATTTGAATTTCGCTGTTCTTTACCAATTTATCGATGGCTTTTATTAAAATATCCTGACCTTTTTTTTCGTGAACGAGGCGGCTTACTTGAACTATTTTAAAAGGTTTATCATTTGATAAGGCATACTGTTTTCGCTTCGCGAAAGTTTCCATAGAAATTCCGTTATGTATAACCTTTGCTTTAACTCCAAAGCGTTCCGTAACATCAGCCTTAACTGATTTTGAAATCGCTACCAAGACTGAATACTTTTTCACTTCAATATTTTTTACGCCTACATCGTGCACAGTATAAATCGTCTTATATTTTCCAATTTTTATTAGGTTTATTATCTTATTCTCGTGACAATGTATGACGTCGGGCTTTATTTTTTTTAGGAGTAAATTAAATCGAAGTACTGGCAGCGGGTTTCGACTTCCCTCCTTACGATTGATACAACGAACTACAACCCTTTTATCAACCTTATCTAAAAGTTGCTGGTTCCATTGATCATTAACTATTAAAAGAAAAACTTCATGTTCTCTACACATTTTATTAATTAGATCTATTGCTAGTATTTGAGAACCGCCTATATGCATAGTAAAAAAACAGTGCGCTACTTTCATGATGAATATTCGATTACGGGAATTAGAGCCTTTCTCACCCTGCTTTTAAAACTATAATAATATATTTTTATTATATTACGGGTTATACCGGTAGATCCGTTGAGTAATAAGACTCTTTTAATATCCCTTAAAAATTTAAGCATTCCCGTTGTTGTCTTTGTACCTTCCCAGGTTCTAAAAGCGGCAATAGGGGTTTGATCAAAAGAGTAGATAGGACCATGGTTTAGTAGTCTAAGCCAAAGATCCAAATCCATACAATAATGTATATCCTCATCGAGATAATTTATCTTCTTTAGCAAATGTAATGGGTAAAAAGAACCTTGCTGAATAACATCATAATTACGGTTTAGCAAAAAACCTTTATTAGGCACTTTTAACTTTTTTGTAGTTATTAGCTCTCCTTTTCCATCAATCCTTTTTAACAAGCTGCCATAGTAAATAGCGCCATCATTTTTTTGTTTAAATAGTCTCACAATTTCCTCTATGCAATTAGGCTCCAAAATATCATCGGAGTTTATCCACCCAGCTAACTCACCTGTTGCCAGTTTAAATCCCTTATTAATAGCATCAGACTGGCCTTTATCTTTTTCATGAATAACAATATCTATTTTATCTCGATACTTTTCGACTACTTTCATGGTATCATCGCTAGAACAGCCGTCCACTAATATATACTGAATTCTTTTATAAGTTTGACCTATCACCGAAAGAATTGTTTCTTCAATGAATTGTCCTTGATTATATGAAGGAGTTATAATCGAAACCAAAATGTTGTTATCCAAACTAGGTGTTTATTTGTATTGTTTTGACATTTATATAAAAGCAATCTCATCCTGGTCTTCCAGCATGGTTACCTCTACGTTCATTCGTTTATTTCTTGCTACGTTAATAGCATAAGCAACAAAAAGCATTAATAGACATATTGTTTGAGGTAGGAAAATTAAAACTGAATAAAAAGATGTAATAAAAAGAGCAACAATATATAATATTCCAGTTTGCATTAACGGATATTCCTTCAGCAACATAAACTTTTTAAAAAAACCAGAATAAACAAATACAAGCACTATTGTTCCAAATATACCAAATTGAAGAATTAACGGTGACCAAGCAATGTCTCCAGTGTCAACTTGATAAGTACTACCATACTCATCACTAAGGCCGATATTGAAAGGCAACTTGCTGGTGAACCGCGAGTCTTCTGTTATTAATCCGATACCCAAAAATGCTGTTTCAGTTTTGTTAGTTACAAATAGAAATCTCTCTAGGAAATGATACCACCTAAACTCGCTTGTTGAAAGGTCTGAAACTTTTAATGAGTTTAAATTTTCTGAAGATGTTTTCATGGAGGAGGATGACAACTCGTTGAAGCCGTTTGAAAAACGACTGCCTAGAAGTACATCCACGCTTAAGAATATTGAAATCGACAGTGTTACATACAGAAGCATATATGAGAGCTTAATCCTTTTACTTAGAAATAAATAAATAAAAAAACAAGCACCTATAGCTAAAAGAAAACTTCTATGTTGAGAAAGAATAATGGCAGAAAAGGAAACAAATGCAAACAACTTTGAAAATTGGATGGAAAAAAAGCTTTTACGAAGAAAAAAGAAAAATGCGACAGGCACTATAAAAATTGGCAGATTATAGTACCTCGCTATACCAGCCTCTCCAAACTTTGCTTCAGCATGATTGTTAAGCAACGCATGTCCAATCAGAGGCTGTAAACAATAAATAAACGCAGATATCGAGGTACCATAGACAATATATTTAAACACCTTTATAGAATCAGACTCTGAAATAGGAACAAATATAAATAACGTAAAGAAAAAAAGATAATTTCTAAAAACCCGTATACTTACATCGGCTTCTACCCCACGAAAAAAAATACTGTAAAAAAGTATGATAATGAGAAATCCTAAAAATACTTTAAGTCCTTTTAAGCTTTTCCAAAGTGCGGACTTTAAAAATAGTGAAGGTTTGAAAATAAAGATAACCGCGGCGAAAATCAAAAGCCAATCATACACTTTTCTAATGCCAAATAAAGGTATCACCATCCACTCTTCCGGTATAAATTGAAAACAGGAAGTCAACAAAACAAACAAAAGAAAAATAGAGATAAAACGCCTTTCCTTTGTTTTGTAAAATATCGTTGCTAAAAAAAAGATTATTGCTCCTAACATTATTGTAATCCTTTACCTTGATAAGAAAGCATTTCTACATTCTAATAAAAGGGATGAAGGTTTCTTATTAAAATTTTTATTACACTTAATTTCTTTTCTATTGTTTATCTAACTTGTTTTTCTAATGTATCTGGCTGGATTTCCGCCCCACACTTCCAAACCGGGGATGCTTTTTGAAACAACGCTTCCTGCACCAATGATTGCGCCTTTGCCAATATGTACACCTTTTAAGATTATACTATTAGCCCCAATAAAAACTTCGTCTTCAATAATAACTGGTCTAGTTACGATTTTCTTTATATCATGTTTTCTTCTTGCTTCCATTTCTAAAGGGTGGAAATCAGTATCCCAAATCGCTACGTTACCCCCGCAATTCACATATTTTCCAATTCTTATACTATTAGAACAAAAAATCGAAATACCTGAAAATCCCGAGAAGTCATCAATAAAAAGTTTGGCTCCTTTCGTAACAGAAACTGTACAAGTCTTGAATAGTCCCACAAAGTTTGAAGTAGAAGAACACTGAAAGTGAACACTCCTACCTATCTTAAATTCTCCTTTATTCTTGAGCTCGATACGCCCTGTTATTTTTGGATAAGAAATATATTCAACATTATTTTTAAAAATTTGTATGAGGTTGTGAATAGTGCTAAACATTAAAACGATGTAAGTAGACAACTTGCGTACTACCAAAAAAGGAAAGATTAATATCTTTTTCATTTCAATCTTATATTCGTTTAAACCATTGCAGCGCTTTTAAAGCTGTCAACGAAACCTTGAACCTCAAAGAAATTTTTCTCAACACTTCTCAATACTGCATCATCCTTATCCCACCATTTAATAACCAACAGCTGTTCAATTAGCAGGGGAGAAAACCGGTACCTTAAAATTTTAATAGGGCATCCAACTGCAATAGCGTAAGGGGGAATATCCTTTGAAACTACTGCTCCAGCACCGATTACTGCGCCATCGCCTATAGTTACTCCATCTAGGATGGTTACATTCGCACCTATAAATACATCGTTCCCAATTCTCACAGGTTTTCTTTCTTGAATTTTGTCCGTTTGACTATAGGTAAAACCAGCCTGTTTTAACGTTGAATAAAACACTGGAGAAGTTGAGATTCCATGTAATGGATGAATACCCCAGCCACAAACCAGGTTAGGCCCCAAGGAACAAAACTTGCCTATAGTTGCAAAAGATATTCGGGCATTAGGTCCTATAGCTGTTCCTTTTTCTACAACAACGTCATAAAAAAAATGAACTTTATGCACGCGGGCATTTTTATCGATAGTAGTTTGATCTTCCTTACTCGCATAGTAGTTCCAATGGATATCCTTTTTATACAAAACTTTAAATAAATGATACAGGTTTTTCAACAATTTCATGTTCCTTAATTAACGGTTCCAGATTCCTTCTGCCTTTTGGGTAAGTATTTTTTGAACTTGTATAGAAAATACAACGCCCATAACTATAAAAACAATTGTATTTGCGCTAATTATTCCTGCTAGCCCAAATTTCTTGCCCAAAAAAACAGCTAACGGTATATTAATTATAGCGCTTGCTACTACTAAAATTAACTGAAGTCTTACCTTGCCTATTCCATTCAGCATATATACATGCAATGTTTGCCATACAAAGACAATTACATAGGCAGCCATAGCAAAAGAAAGCGAAATAGGTATAGCAACAGTGTTACCTAACCACGTTCCATAAATAACCTTAGAAAATGTTAGCAACACCAGCGTTGCCAATGATAGCACCAACCATATTTGTCTTAAGCTTTTGATACTTTTACTCATCCAGCTAAAATCTTGTTTTGCATATGCATCCGTAAATGCGCTCCAATAAGGAGTAACTATTATAGAAAAAACCATAGTAAAAGCGGAAAATAATTTATAAGATACGTTGAAGGTTGTAACTGCCTTTGGACCAAGAATACGGGTTATGATAATATTGTCAGTTTGAAAAAGTATTAGGGCTCCTATTTGTATAACGAAGAAAACTCCACCAAGATTTAATAGGCTTCTAACATAATTTACATGTATGTTCTTCCATCTAGGACGAAAGCTCCGCAGCCTGTGTCTGTAAAGAAACAGACTTGCAAACATCATTACGATGATTGGTATGACCGTTAGTACTGTTACTAATATTATTAAACTTCCCGGTACGCAATGAGTTAGA
This sequence comes from Segetibacter aerophilus, assembly GCF_007991655.1. GTDB lineage: Bacteria > Bacteroidota > Bacteroidia > Chitinophagales > Chitinophagaceae > Segetibacter > Segetibacter aerophilus. Next base: position 109,133 of record NZ_BJYT01000008.1, on the reverse strand, counting down.
ATGTAAATAGTAATTAGGATAATAACTTGCCCTATAAAGGTTATAACAGATGATTTAGCATTTTGATGTATCGCTAATAAGACTGTGTTTATTGTTTGTATAGTGAACTGAATACAAAAGCCCCCTAGCACAACTACTATACAATTGCGAACTATATCTGGGGCTTGAGAATGAATATTTAATATTGAACTCCAGTCAAAAAAAGCGCTAAGAGTATAAAAAACTATAAAAACCACAAAACCAATAATCGAAAATGTTACGTAGGCAGTACTTACAAATTTGTTAGCCTCCTCATAGTCTTCTAAAGCCAGGCATTGAGTCAATTTATTTCTAAGCCCGTTACCCATTCCTATATCAAAAAAACTCATCCAACTAATAATGGAGCTTATTGTTAGCCAGATGCCGTACTGCTCTGCGTTAATATAATTTATCGTTAGCGGTATAAGTATTAATCCGATAAGTATACTTCCTCCTTTTACTGCAAATGAAATAAGCAAATTATTCCTGATAACTCGAGACCTCTCATTCCCCGTTTTGAAAAAGCGGCTAAATTTAATGGTCAAATATGAATACATCTCCGTCTTTATTCTCTTTAATTAGCTGATAATAATTCAATCTCAGCCCGGGTTATTACAAAACATTAATTTCACTATTTCTTTCTAATCCGATAGCAAAGCCTTAAGCTGTCGTCTTAACTTTCTTGCTGTTCACTTCGATCTCTCCATATCCGTATCCGTAGGCGTATCCGTATCCATAATTATTACTATACTTCCCAAAACCCCTTCCTTTCAATCCATTGAAAATAATAGCAACATTTTTTAAGCCTCGTACCTTGTTGTTTTCTTCCAATCTTTTTACGTGTATTTTAGGTGTGTACCCATGACGAATAATATACAAGGTAGCATCGCAAAACTTGGATAAGATATGTGCGTCTGCCACCGGTGCAACGGGGGCCGTATCAATGATAATGTAATCAAAGGCTTGTGATAGATACTCCAACAAATCGTGAATCCTTCCATTCAATATCAACTCAGAAGGATTTGGAGGTATAGGTCCTGAAGAAATAAAATAAAGGTTTTCGTTCACTGTTGTCGTCTTGATAATCTCTTCTACTTCCGCCTTGCCGATTAGGTAATTACTGATGCCTTTGTCTGAGCTGATATTTAAGACAGGACTCAACTTCGGCTTACGAAGATCCATCTCCAACAACACTACCTTCTTGCCAGTAAGTGACAAACTCACCGCTAGATTAAGTGATACAAAACTTTTCCCTTCTCCTGAAATGGTAGACGTAACCAGTATTTTTTTCTTTGTTTCGTTTATTCCCAAAAAGTCAAGGCTTGTTCTCATTTGCCTTAGTTGTTCTGAAATTGCATTTCTGTTTCCCTCGCCGATAACGATTGGTTCTGCCGTGTCGTTTAATGACAGTTCTCCTATTATTGGCCACGATACTGCTTTTTCTATTTCGCCTCTGAACAAAATATTTTGATTCAACATTTCTTTTGCAAATAAAAACCCAGAACCAAGAGCTATAGCAGCAGCAATAGCAATGAGATAAACTATAAACTTTTTTGGACTAACAGGCAAAAGAGAAGATTTTGCTATGTCGATCACCCTGCTATCAGCAACCGCGGAAGCAAACGAAAGGGCTGTCTCCTCGCGTTTTTGTAACAAGAAAGTATAGATGTTATTTTTTATTGCCTGTTCCCTGCTGATTTCCAATAACTCTTTCTCATTTTGTGGTACATTCTTTAACTGAGAAGTGTACTTGTTACTATTTATTGTCAAAGTATTTTTGCCCGCTATAAGACTGTTACGTTGGTTCCGCACATTTTCCAAAATATTTGGTCGAACTTTTTCTATTTGGTCTTGCAGTCCTATCAGAGCTGGATTATTTTCTCCTGTTGTCTTCCGCAGTTTTTCATTTTGCAGTTGTAACTCATAAAGTGTTTGCAACAATTGTGTAAGAACAGGATCATTAATGCCAAGCGTTGAAGGAACGATGCCGGCCTGTTCATTTCTTGAAACCACGTACTTTTCAACCTGGTCGAGTACAGCTAACTGCATATTGATCTCAACAACTTTCTGATCATTGGTTCCTACGTTGTCAAGAAACATTTTGCCTTGTTGGCTAATATCAACAATACCTTTCTTGCTTTTAAATTTTTCAATATCACCTTCTACCTGGCTCAACTCTTTAACGACGCTTCCTAACCTGTTTTCGACAAAAGCAAGTGTGTTGGCAGCTAGAATATTTTTATCAGTAAGAGCTGCTTTATTGTAAACCGTAATTAATTCGTTTATGATATCTTCTCCCCTTTTAGGGATAGCATCTTTTAATTCAAAATGAATAACAGTAGCTTGTTTGTTAACGGAAGACACCAGGATCTGCTGATGTAAGCTTTCTACTACCGCTTTAGCGTTGGATATAGATACATACAATGGTTTTTCGATTTCCGGCGCTTCGTAATTTTTGTTTTGTATAAACCTAAGTGTGTCTTTTCCTATTGTTAACCATTGATTAAGTGCATATTTTTTATTTGTAACTTTAATAGTACTACCCTTACTGAATACAAACTTTATTTTTTGAACTTGCCTGACACTCTCAGGATGTTTTAGTTCTACTGTAACCGGAGAAATAATATAAGCAGGACGATCTTTTATCCGTCCTTCCTCGTAAACCGGTGCATATAACTTAAGGTTGTTCACCACCTGCATCAGCAGGTCTTTTGACTGCAAGACTTCCAACTCATTCTCTACAATCTTCTTCGACCCAAACATGTCTAGCGACTCCATTATACTAGAACCATCAATTCCTTTTTTCTCATCTTTTACCAGTATAGAAGCAGATACTTCATAAATAGGTACAGTATAGCGTAAGTAGATAAAAGCTGTGATGGAGGTTACAACGATCAATACAAGAAATATTGGCCAGTAGACGATATATTTAAAGATGATAGCCGAAAAATCTACATCTTCTTCAGCATCATCTTTGTGAATTTTATTATTGCTTGTGGTTTGCATAGAAATTGGATTTTAAAATATTCTGGTAAGAATGATAGATACTAAGGATAAAGCACTAAGAACAATGGGAAGGATTTGCCTTGAACTACTCACGGAGGCAATCTTCGAGTTATTCGGCTCTGCATATATAATATCGTTTGTTTTTAGATAATAATAAGGAGAACTTAGTATTTCAGACCCATTTAGGTTTAGTCGTTTAGTTACTTTTCTGCCCCCTTCTTCTCTTATCAATAAAACATTGTCTCGTTTAGAATATATGGTGAGATCACCTGCGAGACCTATCGCTTCTAAAACGGAAATTTTTTCATTTGCTACATTAACTACTGTTGGCCGGGCTACTTCGCCTAGTACAGTTACCCTAAAGTTTAAAAAACGAATATTTACAATAGGATCTATCAAGAGTTTTTTATCTACAAGCATCTTCGCGATCTTATCTGTTAGTGCTTTCTTTGTTAGTCCCGCAGCCGTAACATTTCCCAGTATTGGAAAAAGGACAGTTCCTTCCTGGCTTACTAAGTAACCGCCACTTTGACTCGTGCTAGATGAAGCACCTGATGGGGAATTTGAGGAGGCTGATACAGCAGTATTTGAGGTATTGAAGATGAGGGTTGCTTCAGGGTTTAAACTGCTAACGGTAATACTAAGCAGATCGTTTTTTTGAATAACTGGTTGTAAATCTTCGCCTATAGAGGTGAAGCTGCTGTCCTGCACATTATTAAAATAAATGGCTTTTTTTGCATCAATACACGAAGCAAACAAAGACAGGCCTGAGATGATAAACACTACCATTTCAAGTCTAAAACCTCTAACCAAATAGTATTTCATTAAAAAGAATTTCTTTAGATAAAATTTGTACAAAGCTTCGCCACCTTACTCCCATCAACCCAAAAAGATGGGCTTTTATTACTTAGGTATTGTTGACTTATTTCAAAGGGTTGAAACATAGAAGATCTCTGGAATGGAAACCAGATAATGTTGCAACAAGAAAAGCCCTACACTGCACTATGAAACGACGAGAAGTTGTATTTATTTTATTTTTTTCCCAAAAAGAGACAAATGTTTTAAAATAGGGACAAAGGACAAGTGCCAAAAGAAACTGTCTGTCCACAGAGTAGGATACTATAATAGGAACAAGAGAGAAAGTAGGCGTAAATACACCTCGCTAAAACGCAGATGAACGGACTATTTAATAAACAGGTGAAATATTAAGAGTTGGAGAGCTATTTACGCAATCGGAAAGCATTACCTGAATTGATCTGACTAAATCATAAAAGTATTAGTAGAATTTGAGATGCGATAGTTAAAACCTAATAATAAAAATTTGTAGTAGTGAGCCTAATATCTTTTTACAGAATGAAAAGGACGTAGTAACAATAATAAAATAAATGACGACGTTTTAATTAAAATTTAATACGCTATCATGCTTGGGTGCTTGCAGAAATCTGCCTTTAAAATTAAATTTAATCCTTATACAAGAGGTTGAATTATTATTTTAAATAAAAGGTGTGAACTAGTAATTCCACCTTCAAGAAGGAGCAATTTTTAACTATTTTAAACACTAATCCAACTAGTAAAACTACTATTATGATCCTACTTTACTTCTGCTTGGCACTTGTTGTCTCCGGTGTTTTCAATATTATTTATTTGAACAATTTGAGCCGTCAACACTATGAGGAAATTAAAAACTTTAAAGGAAGAACTGCTAGTAGTAAAGAGTTTCAAAAAGCAGTTGATGAATTGGAAGAGCCTATTCTTTTAGAAGCTTGTTAGGATACTCACACGTTTTCTGTTGCCGATTGTTTTGGTGAAAACACACGTCCATTATTGTTTCGGCATCCTAAAAGTGCAATAAAAACCTTCAAAGTATAAAGGTTCAGACAAAAGAGGAATTTAGCGGAGACGGCGAGATTCGAACTCGCGATACAGTTTCCCGTATACACACTTTCCAGGCGTGCTCCTTAAACCACTCGGACACGTCTCCTATTACAATTTATTCAAATAGCTATTACTTGTCTTGCAGTTTTTTTGCTGCAAGTCTGCCTTTTCAGGGGTTGCAAAAATAGGGGTTGAAAATTATTGCCCGAATATTTTTTCTGCATTGGCGGAAGTTATTTCGGCTACTTCTTCTACGGTTACTCCTTTTACTTCGGCTAGCTTTTGTACAATAAAAGTTAGATAGCTTGACTCGTTTCGTTTGCCTCTGTAAGGTACGGGGGAAAGATAAGGAGCGTCCGTCTCGAGGACAATATGTTCGAGGGAGATATCTCGTAACGTCTCGCCAAGGTTAGCGTTTTTGTAGGTTAGCACCCCTCCTATTCCAAGTAAAAAACCAAGATCTATAATTTGTTTAGCTGTTTCGCTATTGTCACCAAAGCAGTGAAAAATGCCGGTTAGTCCTCTCGATGCGAAGGGTTTTACTGCTTCAATGGTTTCCTGCATGCCGTTGCGTGTGTGGATGACAATAGGAGAATGGTACTGTAATGCCAGTTCCATTTGTTTGTGGAAAGCGTCGAATTGTTGTTGCTTGAAAGTCGTATCCCAATAAAAGTCGAGGCCGATTTCTCCCACTGCTACAAACGATCTTTCTGACAGGTATTTCTCTACAATCTGTAATTCCTGCCCGTAGTTTTCTTTGACCGAGCAAGGGTGTAAACCCATCATTGGAAAAAACTCGTTTGGATACTTTTCCTCTAGTCGTAACATATCTTCTATCACTTCACTGTCTATGGCGGGAAGAAAAAATTTTGTTACGCCTGCTGCCCGCGCCCTTTGTAATACCTGGTCAAAATCTTTTTCAAACTCTTTAGAATATAGATGTGTGTGACTATCGATTAACCTCATTTCGCAAATTTCTTCTTTTTTGATCATTACCCCGGATTCGCCTAGTGAAATTTGTTTTTGCCCATTTTTAAAAAAGCAGCCTAAAAGGTTAAAAGAACCGATGAAATATTTATTTTGATAACAATTGCAGATCTCTTTTCAAGCCTCTTGCATTCAGGGAGGATGTCAGGCTTTGCAGTGCCAGGGCGAATAGAGAAATACCTGTACAAGGGAGTGACACAACAATGCTGAGTAACATTACCGATGCTATGACAAAAAAAAACCGCCCCTAAACAGAAGCGGTTTCACAACGGCTATTATTTATTGGTCACGTATTTATTGGTAACCTGGATTATTGGGTGTTAAATTAGGATTGTTCTGCATCTCTGAAGTAGGAAGCGGCAATAACAAATGTTTCTCGGTTAGAGTAGCTCCGTTTTCAGGGAACTTGTGGCCCACAAAATTATCGAAGCTGTTGGTGGCATCTACATACACTTTACGTGTACGCAACATATCGAACCAGGTAATGCCTTCGTAACATAGCTCGTGCCAGCGCTCTCTCCAAACTGCTTCTCTAAAGGTTGCCTGTGTGAAAGTGCCTAGCGCAGGAGTAGTTAACCTTGCTCTTGTTCTAATGGCGTTTAGGGCATTCCATGCGGCCTGTGTTGGTCCACCCACTTCGTTTTGAGCTTCTGCGTAAGTAAGCAATACTTGTGCGTAACGAATATTCATCCAGTTAAGGCCACTGATAGCAGTTCCCGCTACGCCTGCGGTACCATGTGCCACTACGTCAAAATGCTTATAAATATAAGGTGCCGCTAAATCCTTTAAAGCTCCGCTACCCTCGTTATAATAAGATGTATAGAAGAACCCTTGTCTATCCACCGCCCGAAGATCACCAGGTTCGAATGAATTATAGAACGAGCGGGTAGGAACTGTAGAGCCGATCTCGGTACCATAAGCCGAAACGGCTTTAAAGTTTGGTAATAAGATACCCTGGTTAGGATTATCTGCTATACCCGCAGAATATTGGATTTGAAAGATATGTTCAACCCTGTTTTCCTGTGCCTGGTTGTGCAAGTCGAAATAATTAGAAAACAATCCATAACCTGAGCTGGTTATTACTTCGTTTGCTTTATCAGCAGCCAGCTTATAATAAGCTGCGCCTTTATTTAAAGGAAAGCCTGCCATCGTTAAATACACTTCGGCTAATTCGGCTTTTACTGCACCCAGTGAAGCTCGTCCTGTCGCATCCATCCATGGTAAACCGGAAGCCTCTGCGGAAGTAAGGTCAGAAACAATTAAGCTGTAAACAGAATCCCTTGATACACGGGCGGGAGTAAGCTGGGGAGATGCAGCATCAACAGGTTCTGTAATCAGTGGAACATCGCCAAATAACCTTACAAGGTAAAAGTATGACCAGGCACGAAGGAACTGCGCTTCGCCCAAAATCCTTTTCTTTTGTGCAGCATCCATTGGGTTAATACCGGGAACTTTCTGCAAAACAAGATTTGCCTGTGCAATTACACTGTAAGCTCCATTCCACCAGTTGTTGACGAAAACGTTGTCTCCGTTATAAGATAAACCGATGAGGTTGTTGAGGTCGGTATTTTGACCGGTCTCGGTTTTGGCCGTACCTGTCAGCATCTCCAAAAGAGAAAAGTTATTGGCGAAAATTCCGGCACCACCATTAATAAACCTGGTCTGTGCGTAAGCTGATGCAATTGCAGCTTCGGCGTGAGCAGGTATTGTATAGTAGGTTTCAGGCGACAGGTTGGACGGATCTACGTCTTGCTCGGCGAGCCATTTCTTACAGGAACTTGCCGACAATACGATTGTCGCAAGTAAGATGAACGTTGTATATTTTTTTATTTTGTTTAGCATCATTTTCAATTTTTCAGGATAAGTAATTAATTACAGGCCTACGTTTATACCAAGCATATAGATGGTTGGTTTAGGATAATCGAAGAATGTTTGCCCTTGAGCAAAAGCATTACCGTAAGTGGTTACTTCCGGATCGTTTCCTGAGAACTTGGTTTTAAGGAAGAAATTCTGCACTGATACATATGCTCTCAGTCTGCTCAAATGCATGCTTTGAGCTGTTGAGGCAGGGAAAGTATAGCTTAACAAAGCGTTTCTTCCGCGAAGGAAACCTCCATCTTCAATCCAGTGACTATCCACGTTAGTTACGTAACCTGCTCTTGTATCACGAATCGCAGCAATCATTGTGTTGGTGTTGTTGCTCTTGCTTGGATCATATGCGTCTAACACGGTTGTATAACTGTTTGCAATAGCTACCCTGTCTTCTGCAGAGTGTTTGGTTTGGTTAAGCACACTATTACCATACACAAATTGTAACTCGACCAACAAATTGAACTGCTTGTATTTGAAGCTGTTTGCAAAAGTTCCCCAGCCCTTAGGATTACCGTTTCCGAGAATAACCCTGTCGGCGTCGTTAATAGCATAGTTTCCGTCAACATCGAGGTATTTCAGGTCACCAGGTAAGATTGGCTTACCACCACGATAGCTTGCGAATTTGGCAGCTTCTGCTCTTTCAGCTTCTGTCCATACACCAAGGCGAACAAGTCCCCAGAAAGAACCAACGGGTTGTCCAACCTGGATGATACCTGTATTAGATAAGAAGTTAGGATTACCTGAGAAAATTGGTGCCGGTGTAGCAAGAGAAAGCACCTTGTTTCTATTCATAGAAATATTGAAAGTAGAGTTCCATGAGAAATCCCTGTTGCTGATGTTAACTGTGTTTAAAGTCAACTCAATCCCCTTGTTCTCCATGCTACCAATGTTCTTTTGAATAGAAGAAAATCCGCTCGTTCTTGGAACTGGAGCAGCTAACAGCATGTCTGTTGTTTTGCGATAATAATAGTCAGCTTCGAGACTTACACGGTTTTTGAAGAGACCTAATTCAAAGCCTGCATCGTATTGTGCTGTTTTCTCCCAACGTAAATCAGGATTTGCCAGCCTGTTTGTTCCAACGCCTGTTACCCTTAAGTTATTGATCACTGCAGTGTAAGATCCTAACAACGCGTCAGAAGAATACGCTGCTATTTCAGAGTTACCGGTAAGACCATAACTTGTTCTGAACTTCAGATTAGAGATTGTGTTATTGTTCTTAAAGAAGTTTTCATCAGATGCTCTCCATGCAAAGGCTGCAGAAGGGAACAGTGAATACAAGTTGTTTGCACCGAACTTTGATGAACCGTCCGCACGCGCAGTCACAGTAAACAGATACTTCTCATTCAGACTGTAATTCAGTCTTCCGAAATATGAGTTAAATGCAAAACCGCTTTTGTTAGAAGAAAGGGATTGTAACAAGCTACCTGCACCTAGGTTATTAAACTCTAAGTAGTCTGTTGAAAAGTTCCTCGACTCTGCACCTAAGCTAAAAAAGTTTGTTGCCTGCCATGATAAACCTAACAGGGCGGTCAGCTTATGCTTGTCGCTGAAACTTGTGTTATAAGTGAAATAGTTCTCAGAAGACCAATAGGTTTCATTGCTGTTAGCAACGTTTGCGATACCAGACTGGTCTCTTGAAAGCTGGTCGAGTGTACGACCGCTGTATTGATTTGTTCCCCTGTTAATAATGCTCGCACCAAACTGGCTTCTAAACTCGAGGCCTTTAGCAAGATTTATGGAAGTATACAGGTTACCTAGAGTAGTTTGAGTGTTTACAATATACTTACGCTCTGTCATGATATGTACGGGATTAGATCCACCTTCCATACCAGGATATTGCCAGTTCTCGCCCCAACTGCCATCAGGATATTTTACAGGTAAAATTGGAAGTCCTTCAGTAATCATACGTACTGAGTTCAAACCACCTGTACCAATATCAACCAGGTTTTCCTGTTGGTTGTTATAGCTGAGGCTTCCACCGATTCTCAGCCAATCTTTCACTTTACTGTCTACAGTAAATCTGCCTGAATAACGTTTAAGGTAGGAGTTGATCAATAAGCCGTTGTCATTTCTCCAGCCTACAAAAGCGCCATAAGTTGTATTCTCATTTCCGCCGGTAATGCCCAGCTGATGATTTTGGGAAAGTTTATTTTGGGTTGATTCCTTTAACCAATCTGTATCATAAAGCGGGTTACCATTGGCATCAAAAAGCAATGGCAGGCTTTTTCTTTTAACTCTTGGATCTACGACGTTGGAGTAGTTGCCTGCAGCCCAACCAGCAGGATCGTACACCTTAATGTTGTCGTAAGCCAGGTTTTCAACCTGGAGAAACTGCTGTGCATTTAACATTTTAACCCTATGTGGTCCGATCGTAGGAACACTAAAGTCAGCATCGTATGTAACCCTTGGAACACCTGAAGTTCCACGTTTAGTGGTAATAAGGATTACACCGTTTGCACCTCTTGCGCCATAGATCGCTGTTGCAGATGCATCTTTCAAAACTTCGATGGAAGCAATGTCATTTGGATTGATGTAATCGATGACGTTACTATTTTGAGTCTGCGTACCGGTAGGTAAGAAAACCCCGTCAATAACGTACAAAGGATTGTTGGAAGAACTAATTGAACTAAAGCCCCTGATCCTGATATTCGTCTGGCCACCGGGACGACCTGAGTTTGTGTTAACCTGCACACCTGCAATTCTACCTGCCAGCGCCTGGTTGAGTGATGCTGCGGGTCTTTCCTGCAATTGAGATGCTTTCACCGATCCTACAGAACCTGTAAGGTCAGATTTCCGCTGCGTTCCATAACCAATTACCACAACTTCACCAATGTTGCTGGCTGCAGCCTGTAGTGTAACATTTACTTCGGCCTGGTTGCCTACTCTTACCTCTTTAGCTTCAAAGCCGGTAGAACTGAACACCAACACGGCGGAGTTTGAAGGAACTGCGATAGAAAATTTACCAGCGGCATCGGTTGCTGTTCCCTGGTTAGAACCTTTGACCAGGACCGAAACACCTGATAGCGGTGCGTTGTCTTGCGAACCGATAATGGTACCATTTACAGTTCGACCTTGAGAAAAGCCGTAAAAGGTAGCGAGTACCATAATAAGGCTTAAGAAACTCACCTTAATTGAATAAGAATAGCTTTTTTTCATACGGTTTAATTTTGCTTAATAAAATATTAGAAGAGCTAGGGTAAAAACAAAAATCGCTGCAATTTAGAAAAAGATTTTTTTCAAAATTATCAGGCAAAAAATTTTTTTAAAAGGAAATTTTTTCGTTTAAGGGATTAACTAACAGATAGTTTTAAAGTATGAATTTTTGGCACGCATCTGCCACAAGTAGCCACAAATTTATTTTTCCTATGGTCCCGAAAATAAAGTTTGCATGATGTGCGTTTATAATCGAGACAACAGCATCTGCCGATTTGTTGCTTAAAAAAAGAGAAATATTAAAAAATTATTAAAGGCAACCAAAACTAAGTTTTCATAGGGTACGGATTAAAAGAGGGCCGGGGTTTCTACCCCAGGCCCAAATTTTTTTTATGCTAAATTGATCCAACTATTTGTAATGATTATGCCGGTGCTGTCTGAATACTTTCAACATTTTTTAGGGGGAAATAATAAATTGACATAAAGTTCTAAACAGTGCAATGCATGGAAAGGTGTGGCACATGCCTGTGGGTCGACAGCAATTTCGATAAACTCCGTCTACCCTTCCATTGCCTTCATAGCAAATCCTTTTTCGGATAAAAATTCTAGTGCTTTCGGCAAAGCGAACTCTAAACGGGGGAAAGCTTTTTCGCTATCATGAAAAACTATAATGGATCCGGAGGTAGTATTTTTAATAACGTTGTCAGCACACTTTTGGGGTGAAAGAGATACATCAAAATCCCCGCTTAAAACATCCCATAGAATGATTTTGAAGATTGGGCAGAGTTCTCTTACCTGCGACTTTGTTATTCGTCCATAAGGAGGGCGAAACAAATTACTGTCAATCACTTGCTGAGCCAATACCACGTCCTTTAGATAAATTATATCACCCGTCTTCCACCCGTTGAGGTGGTTGTACGTATGGTTGCCAACCTTATGTCCTTCGTTAATAATCTGCTCGTAGATATGAGGGTATTGCTTTACATTTTTTCCAATACAAAAAAAGGTAGCCTTCGCATTGTACTGCCGTAAATATCGCAAAACAAAAGGCGTAATTGTTGGATGCGGACCATCGTCAAAAGTGAGATAAACTTCATTTTTATCTGCCGGCATTTTCCAGGTCACTTTAGAAGGATACAAGGCTCTCAGCCACCACGGGGTCTTGACTAAATACATGCTGCAAAAGAACAAAAAAGGAAATGTTCCATCCCAAAATTCTTTGCTCCAAGACTATCCATCACTCATCTTCATTTTTAACCGCTTATACTTTCATCATACTTTTATAACCACTCATACTTATTGAACTTCTTTACGGAATACCCGGCTGGTAATTTTGCCGCACAATCAAAAGTTATGAGAACAATTTTATCTACCATTACTGCACTATTAATCAACCTCGCAGTTTTTGCGCAGACAACATCCACAATTAAAGGCAGTGTAATCGACAATACTTCTAAACCTTTAGTAGCGGCTACAGTGAGCCTGCTCACTCAAGACAGCGCTCTATACAAGGCAGCAGTGAGCGACAATACGGGAGCTTATCTTTTTGAAAAAGTTAAACCAGGAAGTTACATGGTTAAGATCAGCACCGTAAGTCACAATAACTGGTACTCGCCAAAGTTTGAATTAAAAGAGGGGGTTGCTTACACAGTACCCGTAGCATCGCTTGTGACAGCGGACAAGAAACTAAAGGATGTGACAGTTGTTGCCGCAAAAAAACCAATGATCGAAGTAAGGGCAGACCGCACTGTGTTTAACGTTGAAAGCAGCATTAACGCGACTGGTAGCAACGCATTGGAATTATTACAAAAAAGCCCCGGAGTAACGGTTGACAAAGATGATAATATCAGCATGAAGAGTAAAAATGGCGTGCGGATTTATATAGATGGAAAGCCAACTCCAATGGCCGGCTCTGACCTCGCGGCCTACCTGAAGTCTGTACAAAGCAGCGATATTGAATCGATTGAGATTATTGAAAACCCATCTGCGAAATATGACGCAAGTGGCAATGCGGGTATTATCAATATCAAATTCAAAAAGAATAAAAAATTTGGTACCAACGGATCTGCATCCGTGGGCTACAACCAGGGTATTTATTCATCTTATAATTCGAGTGTGAGCCTGAACTATCGTAATAAGAAGGTAAACCTCTTTAGCAATTTAAGTGGATATAAGGGCCGAGGAGAGAATTGGAATGATTTATACAGAACCCAAAACGATAGCATTTATGATCAAAAGAATATAAACCTAAACAAGTACAACGGTGGAAACTTAAAAGCAGGTGCGGACTACTTTATCAACGATAAAAATACTATCGGGGTAATGTATAATGGCAACTTCAATAAAGGTGATTGGCAGGCTATCGGGCAAACCGTTATTTCTCCACAAACGAGTAAACTTCCGGCAGAAATTTTACAGTCGGGAAATAAACAACCTAACCGCAGAAACAATCAAAACATAAATATTAATTACCGCTTTGCTGATACTTCAGGGCATGAGTTAAACATTGATGCTGACAGGGGTTTTTTTACGCAAAGGGGAGAAAGTCTGCAGCCTAACGTCTATATAAATGCTTCTACCGGCGCGGTACTTCGCGAAAGGATTTTTGCCAACAATACACCGACAGATATAGATATCTACACAGCAAAAGCAGATTACGAGCAAAACTTTAAAAAAGGAAAACTTGGCGTTGGGGCCAAATTTTCATCAGTAAAGACACGCAATACGTTTGACTTCTATAATGTATGGAACAATGTAAAACAGCAGGATTGGGAGAAGAGCAATAAGTTCGCTTATACTGAAACCGTTAGCGCTGCTTACGTAAACTATAATCGCTCTTTTAAAAAGTTCAGCATTCAGGCCGGAGTTCGTGCGGAGCAAACCAATAGTGAAGGCATACTGAAAGCCAAAAATAAAGAAACTATGCATGATACAACGGAAGCTGTCAAGAGAAGTTATCTTGATTTCTTTCCAAGTGCTGCCGTCAGCTATACTTTAAATCCAACTCACCAGTTTAATATAAATTATAGTCGCAGAATAGATCGGCCACGTTACCAGGACTTAAATCCTTTTGAAGACAAATTGGATGAGCTTACTTACAAAAAAGGAAACGCGTTTCTTCGTCCTCAGTACACAAACAGCTTTAGCTTAAGCCACACCTATAAATCGTTTTTAACTACCAGTGTTAGCTATAGCCATATCTCAGACTATATAACAGTAGTAAATGATACCACTCGTAAAAACGCCACTTTTATTACCAATAAAAACCTCGCTTCACAAGATGTATACGGCATCAACATAAGTGCACCCGTTAAGATCACTAAATGGTGGAATGTATATGCCAACTTAAGTGCTAACCAAAGCAGGTACAAAGCAAAGTTTGAAGATGGCAAAACGATCGACCTCTCTGTTACTACCGTCAACTATTATAACCAGCACACTTTCACTTTGGGCAAGGGTTATACTGCAGAAGCAAGTGGTTGGTTCAATACACCTTCTATATGGGGAGGAACCTTTAAAACAGATTTTATGTGGTCCGCCGATGCAGGATTACAAAAAACGTTGTTTGATAAACGAGCTACTTTAAAGCTTTCTGTAACCGATTTGTTTAAAACAAATAAGTGGAATGCAACGAGCAATTACGCGGGAATAAACTTACATATCAAAGGTGGTTACGATAGCCGGCAGGCACGCCTAACCTTCCAATATCGATTTGGAAGCAACGAAGTAAAAGCAGCAAGAGAAAGAAAGACAAGCCTCGAATCTGAAGCAAAAAGACTATAAATTCTAGGTTAGCTGGGTGTTTAAAGGTGAGGCCACAGTATTTCTATACGTGGCCCTTTTTATTGACGTGTGAAAGAAAGCTACTCTATAATTGCGTTGGAAAAGCGACTTATCTCAAATTGTGAGCGGACTACAAATCGAAGCGAAATTTCTTGTGTTAAACAAACTACACGTTTCATAATAAATGCCTATGTTATTGCTGCTCCAAAAATTAGAAGAATTAAAATTTAAAAAGGCCCTTTTACAAGAAAGTGTTTTCGTAACAAAAAAAATATACCTTTAAACTTTATTAATTGAAATTACCATGAAAGAAACAGGAACAGTTAAATTTTTTAACGAGGCAAAAGGTTTTGGATTTATCAAAAACGAACAAGGAAAAGACTTTTTTGTCCACGTATCAGTACTCAAAGGCGGTACTCTTAATGAAGGCGAACGCGTAGAATTTGAAACCAGGGAAGGCAAGAAAGGAATGGAAGCTTTCAATGTGAAGGTTCTAGGTTAATATATATTAATCAAGTTAATCAAGCTACAATATCTGCCCGGTATGCGCCGGGCAGATATTGTTTTATATACCGTTTCCCTCTCTAATTAGAGGTCTTAAGTCCCCTTTAAGACTTATCATCATTATTCTATTTTTTGTGGAAAAGTCAATTCTATAGTATTCGCTATTACTATTAGATTCGTGTATTCATAGCAACCAAAACGAAGAATGTAACTATGGAGAGCGATAAGTATCTCAATCTCACTAAGCAGGGAGAAAGCACAGAATGGTATTCAGAAGAATTTATTTGTAACAGTCTTATCTCCTTTCTGAAGAAAAACGGTTATAAAATCCACGAAGAAAAACCTAAAAATCTGACTGGTAAAAGCGAAAAAATTGTAACTGTTTCGAAGTTTTTTACAAAAGAGATTATTGGCATAAAAGGATTAAAACCTTCCAATGAGCGGAACAGTTTATTGAAGGTGCTCGATAAAAACGACTCGTCCCAGGCTAAAAGCTGGTTTCACGAGTCTTTGTTCAACTCATTTATCAATTTTGGGAAATACTACTCGGATGAAAATGCCGACGGCGCAATGGCGCTCCCAAATGTTTACAGGTACAAAGCGATCATTGAAACGGTACAGGATTACTTCACTTCAAATGACTTGTATTTTAAAGTATACATGGTAAATGAAAATGGTGACGTAGATGTTATCAATCTGAACGATAAAGACAAAACGCACCCTTAATGAGTGCGTTGTTACGTTAGCCTTTCTCCTGAATTATTTTTCCGATAAAAACTAGATTCCTTTTGGAGCTGGTGTATCTAAAAATACATACCTCTCCCTCCGGAATTCCGGCTCTACCCTCGTGTTTACATCTATATTCATCACCTGTACATTGTTGCTTTTTACCGCTGGCCACACCGGCAACCCAAGACCATTTGGATCGCCAGTCTTTATAAAGTTTGCAAAATATCCCTGCATAATTTCTGAAACCTTAAAATCTTCCGGCTGCCAGTCATATACCCTGTTTGTCGGCAAGTTGCCCATTGCATATTCTATTTCTGCCGAATGCACTGCACCTGTTGCGGGCTTCGGTTTTGGAACTACTGAGTCACTCTTGATGATCCCTCCTGCCAGACCCGCTACTGCATTACCCATTTCTGCACGCATAGCTGGTCGGGGACGCAAATAAAAATAACGATACACGGATTTGCCTCCCGTCTTGCTTTGCAGGTCTGACCACTTCCAGGTACTGTAGCCAATAAAGCGATCTCCGGCTAACAAAGTCGCCATTTTCTCTGCTTCATCATCTGAAGATGCCTGGTACGCTTTTAAAGCATCAGCCGCCCGGCTTCCATAGAGCTTCAGGACTGCCTCCGTATAATTCTGAACAGTCGGCTTGTTTTGCCCTAAAATTGCCTTGTAATTACTCTCTTCAGAGTTCCAACCAACGAGCAAGGGAACATGTGCTTGTTCACCTGCCGCATAAATCTGCACAGGAGCTTTAGGGAAAAAGTATCCATCTACCGTAGGACCAAAACGAGGGGTACCTTGTTTAGCTGTTGACTGCAACAATTCTTCCGCCGGAATGGCACGAAGAGCAGCCAGGGAAGAGGCACCTAATGTCGTTGCAAATTGTACCCCGCTTTGTTCGGCATCTGCACGAGGTGTCGTGGGGGTAGTACTGAGCAAAGAGCCGCTTTCTCCTATAGCTCCTGCGATTAAATTTTTAGAAAGTGGAGATGCCATTTGAGCACTTACAGAATACGACCCTGCAGACTCTCCTGCAATAGTGACTCGTTTTGGATCGCCGCCAAAAGCTGCTATGTTTTGTTGAACCCATTGCAGGGCAGCTGCCTGGTCTAAGAAACCATAATTACCGGATGCATGATGTGGGGATTCCTTCGTCAACTCAGGATGTGAAAAGAAGCCAAATACAGTCAGTCTATAGTTAACAGTGATTGTAACAATCCCCTTTCTCGCCATACTCTCGCCATCATATCTCCACTCCGACCCATCCCCTGCAACTAATCCTCCACCATAAAAATAAACCAGTACAGGCAGCTTTTGGGCGGAAGTTGTAGCAGGTGTCCAAACATTCAAATACAAACAATCTTCACTCATGCCATTACTACGAAATCCCATATCGCCAAAGAGAGCACGCTGCATAGCACGAGGACCAAACTTATCTGCTTTTCTTACACCCGTCCAGTTCTTTACTGGTTGAGGTTCTCTCCACCGCAAGTTTCCAACGGGAGGTTGACCAAACGGAACTCCCTTAAATGATCGGATACCTGACTCATAAGTTCCCTCTAACACGCCATTTGCTGTTTTTACCTGTGGAGCTGTCACGTCATTAGTAGTTTGGCCCGAAGCTGTAGTTATCAGCAGTACGACCAGCGTTGAAAAAATGAAAAGTTGTTTCATATATGCAAGATTAAGATTTGGAAGTCGATTGATAGGTAACAAGTCGAAGTTAGTAATGCAAATGCAATTTTCGTGAAGATCAAATACTTTTAAAACAGGTCTGGTTGCTGAACTTAACCTAATGGAGGATGCAATTACATTACCCGGTCTTATCTAAATTTTACAAATCATCGATAAAAACCTTCAAACCTTGTTCCTCACTTGCAAGAACTTTTGGCAAGTAACTTTCACCTAGAACAAAAAACTCAAAAAGCAAAACTTAACAATTCTCACAGCGACACAAAGTCTGCTATTTCGCTCTTACCTAACTCCAAATATTAACACTACCCGACTTTCCTCTTTTCGGTCGTCTCAACGGCATTTGTTACCTTTGCTACCCTGTCAAATTGACCAATTGAATTGATTAGCATCAAATTTGACAAATAAACAAATTCTCAAAAGAATTATACTCTTACGCAACGCATAAATTATGTTAGGTTTTATATCAAAATTATTTGGAGGAAGCAAATCACAGAAAGATGTGAAACTGTTGCTGCCCATTGTAGAAAAGACAAACCAATATTACCAGCAATACCAGTCGTTATCCAATGATGAGCTCCGTTCTAAAACAGTAGAATTTAAGCAAAGGATAAAAAATCATTTAAGTGAAATAGATAACGAAATTGAAAAACTTTCAAATGATGCTGAAGCGTTGTCGACAGATGATATTGCTGGTCGTGATACCATTTTCCAGGTAATTGATAAGTTGAAGAAGCAACGCAACGAGAAGATAGAGGAAGCCTTGAAAGAAATACAACCAGAGGCTTTTGCTGTAGTAAAAGAAACGGCTCGACGTTTCACGCAAAATCCTGAATTGCAAGCTACCGCTACAGAGCACGATCGTGCATTAAGTGTTTCGAGACAACATATAAAGATTGAGGGCGACACAGTAACCTTTAACAGCACATGGCTTGCTGCAGGAATACCTGTAACATGGAATATGATTCACTACGATGTGCAGTTGATAGGTGGATCTGTTTTGCATGAAGGAAAAATTGCCGAAATGGCAACGGGTGAGGGTAAAACGTTGGTTTCTACCTTGCCTGCTTACCTCAATGCCCTTGCCGGTGAAGGCGTGCACATTGTTACTGTAAATGATTACCTCGCTAAACGTGACTCTGAATGGAACGGGCCCATCTTTGAATTTTTAGGACTACGTGTAGATTGTATAGACAAACATCAACCTAATACGCAGGAACGCAGGAACGCTTACCATGCTGATATTACTTATGGCACCAACAACGAATTTGGTTTCGACTATTTGAGAGACAACATGGTGCATACACCGGATGAAATGGTGCAGCGCCGGCATCACTATGCAATGGTGGATGAGGTGGATAGTGTATTGATTGACGATGCCAGAACACCTTTAATTATCAGCGGACCGGTACCTCGTGGGGACGAACAGGAATACCACATTTTGAAGCCAAGAGTACAACAATTAGTAGAAGCTCAAAAAAGAGTTACAAACCAGTTTTTAAATGAGGCAAAGAAAAAATTCACTGAAGGCAACGACGATCCTAAAGATGGCGGACTTGCTTTAATGCGGGCATTTCGTGGTTTGCCAAAAAGTGGCGCTTTGATCAAATTTTTAAGCGAACCGGGAGTTCGTACTAAACTTCAAAAAACAGAAAACTATTACCTGGCAGATCAGCAGCGCGAAATGCCCAAAGTGGATGAAGAGTTATTCTTCCACATAGATGAAAAAAATAACCAGGTTGACTTAACGGATAAGGGTATTCAGATGATTACCAAAAGCGGTGAAGACCCCAACTTCTTCATCCTTCCCGATATAAGTGTTCAGCTTAATGCAATTGACATTGATCAAAATTTATCTCCGGAGGAAAAATTGCATCAAAAAGAAGCAATCCTAAACGACTATTCCCTTAAGGCCGATCGTATTCATACAGTACAACAACTATTAAAAGCTTATACGCTTTTTGAAAATGACGTAGAATATGTGGTGATCGAAGGTGCTGTAAAAATTGTAGATGAGCAGACCGGTCGTATTATGGAGGGTCGCCGTTACAGTGACGGTTTGCACCAGGCTATTGAAGCAAAAGAAAATGTGAAGATCGAAGCCGCTACTCAAACCTATGCTACAGTTACCCTTCAGAACTATTTCCGTATGTACCACAAGCTGGCAGGCATGACTGGTACTGCCGAAACGGAAGCAGCAGAATTCTGGAGCATTTACAAATTGGACGTAGTTACCATTCCAACTAATATTCCTGCAATTCGTAAAGATGAACAGGATTTGGTCTTTAAAACAAAGCGCGAAAAATACAAGGCGGTTATTGAGGAAATTGAAAAGCAGCGGAACTTAGGCCGGCCTTCGCTGGTAGGTACAACAAGTGTGGAGGTGAGTGAATTACTTAGTCGTATGTTGAAGCAAAAGCAAATTCCACACAACGTTTTGAACGCAAAGCAACATGCGAGAGAAGCGCAGGTAGTTGCTGAAGCAGGTCTTCCCGGTAATGTAACTATTGCAACCAACATGGCTGGACGTGGTACCGATATTAAGCTTGGCCCCGGCGTGAAAGAAGCCGGTGGACTAGCAATCTTAGGTACTGAGCGACACGAGAGCCGCCGTGTGGACAGACAGCTAAGAGGTCGTGCGGGTCGTCAGGGGGATCCGGGATCTTCTATGTTCTTCGTGTCTCTTGAAGATGATTTGATGCGGATGTTTGGTAGCGAGCGTATTGCTAAGGTGATGGACTTTGCAGGATATAAAGAAGGTGAAGTTATCCAACATAGTATGATAACCAAGAGCATTGAAAGAGCTCAACGGAAAGTAGAGGAAAACAACTTTGGTATCCGTAAGCGTTTGCTTGAGTATGATGACGTAATGAACAAGCAGCGTACCGTGATTTATACGAAACGTAGTCACGCCTTGTTTGGAGAAAGGCTTGCTTTAGATCTTGACAATGGTTTTTATTCGGTTGCTGAAGGATTGATAGCAGGCTTTAGGGAGCAATCAGATTTTGAAGGATTTAAAATGTCTGTAATTGTAAACTTTGGTATTGACACCTCTATTACTGAGGATGAACTTACAAAAGCGAACGAAAAACAGCTGGCTGAAAGGCTGTACCAAGAGGCGATCAATAACTACCACCATAAAAAACTCGAAATAGCGCAGAATGCTTTACCTGTTTTCGAGAACATTCGTCAGCAACAAGGAAAACATATTGAAAACGTGGTAGTTCCTTTTACCGACGGTCGTCGCGGAATACAGGTATTGGCAAATCTTGATAAAACGCTTGAAACCAAAGGTGTTGAATTAACGCAAGCGGTTGAGCGTAACGTAGCCCTAAACCTTATAGACGACGCATGGAAAGAGCATTTGCGTGCAATGGATGACCTGAAGCAAAGTGTGCAAACTGCGTCTTACGAGCAAAAAGATCCTTTAGTCATCTACAAAATGGAAGCTTTCGGATTGTTTAAAAAACTGGATGAGCAGGTCAACCGCGATATTGTTTCCTTCTTATGTCATGCAGGTATACCTGTGGAGCAAAACGAACCGGAAAGAGTGATCCATGAAGGAAGGCAGCAAAAGACCGATATGAGCAAAATGAGCGTCAACAAAGATGAGATAGATGTTGCCGGCCAGGACTATGCTGCGAACGAAAACGATTATTTCGATCCTACTCCTACGGTGGTAAAACAACAGCCAATTGTTGTAGGACCAAAAGTCGGCAGAAATGATCCTTGCCCTTGTGGAAGCGGCAAGAAGTTTAAGAACTGCCATGGAAAGGATTTGTAGTTGCTATAAATTAGGAATTAGGAATTGGAGAATTAGGAATTGAAATTTAAAAAGCTGACTAATAAAAAAGCATTTATTACATTGTATAAATGCTTTTTTTATGAAAGAAAATAATATAGTAGTAGAAAAGTCTTACGCCTTTGCTTTGCCAATCGTAAAACTCTACTGGCACTTGGTAGAAAGTAAAAAAGAATATAGACTTTCAGGCCAGGTATTATCTTCAGGCACTTCAGTAGGAGCCAACATTGAAGAAGCGATGGGAGGATCTTCGCGGAGAGACTTTAAATCCAGACTAGATATTTCTTAAAGGGAAGCGAGAGAAACAAAGTATTGGCTGCGATTACTGCGAGATAGCAATTCACTTGAAAAAAAATTGGCGGACTCTTTAATTCTTGATTGTGAAGAAATTTTAAGAATACTTGGCTCAATTCTTAAGACAATTAAAAGTGACTGTTAATGAGCTAGCTCTATCATTCCTAATTATCAAATTCCTAATTCTTAATTCCTAATTAATCTGAATGAACTTAAACAAACACATAGATCACACCGTCCTCAAACCAACCACTCTGATAGCAGACGTCGAAAAACTGTGCGCAGAAGCAAAGGAATACGGGTTTGCGGCTGTGTGCGTTCCTCCGCCTTTTGTAAAAATATCCAAAGCACTTTTATTGGGATCAGACGTTAAAGTAGCCACGGTCATAGGGTTCCCCTTTGGCTACTCTGCTGTAGAAGCGAAGCTTGCAGAAATACTGCTGGCAATGGTCGACGGCGCAGATGAACTGGATGTGGTAGCAAATATTGTTGCAATTAAAAATAATGACTGGCAGTTAATTTCAAACGAAATCAACCATATAATGCCGGTAATTAAAAGCAAAGGGAAGGTGATTAAGGTCATCATCGAAAGTGGTGTCTTGACGGAAGATGAATTGATTAAATGTTGCCATTTATTTGGTCCCGCAGGAATAGATTATTTAAAAACATCAACGGGCTACGCAGAAAAAGGAGCCACCATAGAAGCGGTTAAGACCATGAGAGAAAATTTGCCTAAAAACGTTCAAATCAAAGCATCCGGTGGAATAAGAACTTATGAATTTGCCAAAGAACTAATTGAGGCCGGCGCAACACGTTTAGGTTGTAGTGCAAGTGTGGCTATCGTTAATGGGCAGGCAGCCGAAACAAAATATTAATCAAACAGAGATGAAAGCAATACTAATAATTATTTCAATTTTCATTATTTGCCCAATAATCGTTAAAAGCCAGGTAAGTAACAGCGATACTTTTTCTTCTGTTATCGTCAATAAAGACCCCCGTTTTGATGAGATGGCGGCTAAACAAGCAGAAATCAACAAGAAGTCACTTAGAAGTGGGCCACGACGAGTAAGCGGTTTTCGCATACAAGCAGCAAACACCCAAAACCGCGATGAAGCCAATGCGGTGAAAGCAGAACTGTTAAGTCGTTTTCCTAATGAAAAATCGTACCTGTTATACCAGGCGCCGAATTTCCGGGTACGTATTGGAAACTTCTTAACCCAAAGAGAAGCACTTCAACTCCGAAAGATGATTTCAGCATTATATCCTAAAAAAGGGATTTACATTGTTCCGGATATTATTGAATACACTCCACCGCCCGAAGACGACAGCCAGTAAAAATTGAAGCTCTAGCAAGTATCTTTGATGTATGCTAAAGGAGAAAATAAAAGGACTTGCTTTACAATACCAGCAAGAGTTTATAAAAGTCAGACACCATCTTCATGCTCATCCAGAAATAAG
This sequence comes from Segetibacter aerophilus, assembly GCF_007991655.1. Lineage (GTDB taxonomy): Bacteria > Bacteroidota > Bacteroidia > Chitinophagales > Chitinophagaceae > Segetibacter > Segetibacter aerophilus. Next base: position 85,954 of record NZ_BJYT01000008.1, on the reverse strand, counting down.
TTACCAGGAGTTTGAAACCTCAAAATACATCCAGCAGAAACTAAGTGAATTTGATATTCCTTTTGAAATAAAAGCAACCACCGGCGTAGTAGGTCTAATCAAAGGAAAAAATCCTGGAAGCCGTGTTATTGCCCTTCGTGCAGATATGGATGCACTCCCTATAAAAGAAGAAAACGAAGTAGAATATAAGTCCGTTAACGAAGGTTTGATGCATGCCTGTGGTCACGATGTACACACGACCTGTCTTTTAGGTGCTGCAAAAATTCTTAACGAACTAAAAGATGATTGGGAAGGAACGATAAAACTGTTGTTTCAACCTGGGGAAGAAAGAAATCCCGGCGGTGCGAGTTATATGATAAGAGATGGCGGGCTGGAAAATCCAAAGCCTCACGGAATTTTCGGAATGCATGTTCACCCCGGCCTGCCTCTTGGCAAGTTTAGTTTTCGCAAAGGGAGAGTAATGGCGAGTGCAGACGAAATATTTATTACAATAAGGAGTAAAGGCGGCCATGCGGCAGCGCCACATCTCACTGCCGACACCATTTTAATTGCCTCCCACCTAATTGTCAGTTTGCAACAGATTATTAGTCGTAACAACAATCCAACATCGCCTTCTGTCCTTTCTATCTGTTCAATCGAAGGCGGACACACAACAAACGTAATTCCAAGTGAAGTAAAGCTAAAAGGTACTTTTAGAGCTATGGATGAAGTATGGCGAAGAAAAGCCCACGAATTGATTAAAAAACAAACGGTGGGCCTTGTGACTGCAATGGGCGCGGAAGCAGATGTACTGGTGGATGTAGGATATCCTTTTGTTGACAACGACCCTTCGCTGACGGAAGTTGGTTGGAAGTTAGCAGAGGAATATTGGGGGAAAGAAAATGTAGAGGAGACTGAGCTTAGAATGGGGGCGGAAGATTTTGGCTACTACACCCATGTCGTACCCGGGTGCTTTTATCGTTTAGGAGTGGGAAATGAAGAAAAAGGAATTATTCATAATGTGCATACGCCAAAATTTAATATTGATGAAGAGGCTATCACAAATGGAATACAGATGATGGCCTGGTTTGGGGCCAAGGCAGGAACGACAAACTAGAGTATAAATAAAAAGCGAATTGCATTATAACAATTCGCTTTTTTGTTGCCCGACATGGACTCGAACCACGACAAACAGTACCAAAAACTGTCGTACTACCATTATACTATCGGGCAATCATAAATGGAGTGCAAAAATAAGGGTTCAAGATATTTGAACAAATATTTTTTTAAAAAAACCAAAGCTTTAACCCCTTTTTTATTGCTCACTTTTCTGGTTATAGCTCTTCCTCTTCTTCTCTTAGCCTTTTAATAAGTTCAAGCGACGCATCAACCTTGTCTGCAAGAAGCGTAATGAGAGAACCAGGTTTAGCATTTTTGTAGGCATGCAAAACGGCCTCTTTTTCACTTAAGATAATTGTTACAGGAAGATCTTTTGGCTTTGTTTCATTTATGCCTTCCCTAAGTAGATCAATAATTTCTTCAGCTGTGCGACCTCTTAAGTATTTATCCTGCCGGATGATGATCTCGTCAAAGAACGTAGCAGAAATCCTTCCAATATCCCTGATGTCTTCATCTCTGCGATCACCCGTTCCTGAAATAATACCAACCTTTGGAGTTGCGTCTATTTTCTTAATGAACTCACCTAATAATTTAAGCCCTGCAGGGTTATGAGCAAAATCAAGCAGCATTTGAAATCTCTTAAATTGAAACAGATTCAACCTGCCTGGAGTTTGTACATCGGACGGTATAAAAGTTCGGAGCGACTGTTTGATATCGTCAATAGTAATGTTGGTGTACAGGTACGAAGCCAATACTGCGGGAAGTGCATTCATAATGTTGTGAACAGCGCGTCCTCCATAGGTAATAGGAATGTCTGTTACTTTCTGAACCCTTATTTTCCATGTGCCTTTTAAAATAGAAACGTACCCGTTTTCAAACACCGCCGCATACCCTCCGTCCTCACAGTGTTCTTTAATTCTTGGGTTATTTTCATCCATACTAAAAAAGGCCACATTACACTCCAAACCTTTTCTCATTCCATAAACAAGGTCGTCATCAGCATTTAGAATCGCATAGCCGTGCGGAAAAACTGTTTCCGGAACAACTGCTTTCACTTTAGCCATTTGCTCCAGGTTGTCAATTCCGCCGAGACCAATATGATCAGCGCTAACATTGGTTACAATAGCAATGTCGCAATGTTCGAAAGCAAGACCGGCCTTCAATATACCTCCACGCGCACACTCCAAAACGGCAAAATCAACCGTAGGATCTTTCAACACAAACTGGGCACTGACAGGGCCTGTACAATCGCCTCTCATCATTAGGTTATTCTGAATATAAATTCCATCAGAAGTGGTAAAGCCTACTTTATAACCAACCGACTTACAAATATGCGCAATGAGCCTGGTGGTAGTTGTCTTACCATTTGTTCCGGTAACGGCTACAATAGGTATCCTGCCGCTGCTTGCCTTAGGAAAAAGCATATTGATAACCGGCTCAGATACATTTCTGGGCAAACCAACCGTTGGCTCTATATGCATTCGGAAACCTGGGGCAGCATTTACTTCTAAAACGGCACCTCCGTTTTCTGTTACAGGTTCTTTCAGGTCCGGCGCCATGATGTCGATTCCGCAAATATCAAGACCTATGATCTTCGAGATCCTTTCGCACATGAAGATGTTGGCTGAATGCACCTCATCTGTTATGTCCGTACTTGTACCGCCGGTGCTTAAGTTTGCCGTCGGTTTTAGAAGGACTAATTCACCCTTGGCCGGAATAGTCTCAAGGGTATAGCCAACATCAGCTAACATTTTTTGAGTAAAATTGTCTACTGTTATTTTGGTTAACACCAACTCGTGACCGAAACCTCGTCGAGGATCTTTATTGACTTCATCTACGAGCCATTGAATGGTATGTTCGCCATCGCCTACCACACTTGCAGGCGTGCGTAACGCTGCACAAATGAACTTGTGATTGATTACCAGAACTCTAAAATCGAAGCCGGTGACGAACCTCTCGCAAATAACGCTTCTACCGTACATCTGGGCTTCCTGCAATGCTTTCACCGCCTGTTCCCAAGTCGTTATATTGGTAGTTGCTCCTTTGCCATGATTACCATCAATAGGTTTCAACACCACAGGGTATCCCATATCTTCGATTGCTTCCTTTAGCCCTTCCTCGGTTCGTACAATCGTTCCATTTGGAACGGGGATCTCTGCTGCTCCTAAAAGGTTTTTTGTTTCCTCCTTATCGCCTGCAATGTCTACTGCAATATTAGAAGTTGTACTGGCGATTGTTGCCCGTATTCTCTTTTGGTGTACGCCGTAACCCAATTGAACAAGGCTATGTTTATTTAGCCTGATAAACGGAATACCCCGTTTAGCAGCCTCTTTAACTATTCCACCGGTTGAAGGTCCCATAGCAGTGTTTTCACGAATTTCCCGCAGAGTTTGTATGTCTGCTTCAAGGTTGTATTCAGTACCCTCAGCCAACGCTTCCGCAATTCTTACTGCTGCATTTCCTGCAAACACTCCGGCGTCTTCTTCCACATAGCTAAACACTACGTAATACTCTCCTTCTTTACCAGTTCCCCGCGTACGTCCAAACCCCGTGTTCATACCGGCAAGGGTTTGCAATTCTAAAGCAATGTGCTCAATTACGTGTCCCATCCATGTTCCTTCTTCTACTCTTTCAAAGAATCCCCCGGGCGTTCCAACACTGCAACGGTGAGAATACATAGATGGAAGTAATTCTCTTAGCCGGTTAGTGAAACCGGGAATTTTATTGGTTGGATGTTGTTCCATCTCCTCCAGGTCAAGCTTTATCTGGATTAGCTTGTTCCTACGAACACTCCAATAATTTGGACCTTGCAATACTTTTGTTTCGACAATTTTCATAAAGTTTTTTGTTGATGGTTGGCTCTGAAGTGTTTAAAAACCCTGATCCCCAATAAATCATGTATAACTAATTTATCAAATTGCTTACCACCCTGTTTCTATCCCATCCAACTCGATAATCTAGCTCACTAACGATCGACCAAGCAGCTAAAGTTCTGCATTGGTGACCTTACTTTTTTATTTATATTTGGTAGCCGACAATTGTAAAGCTTCTCTTACATCTAAAAACAAATTGCGATCAGCACTGCTACTAAAGAAAGATGTAAAGTTTTATAGTTGTATAGTTAAATGATTGCTTCTGTTACTATGAAAACGATTGTATAGATTACATTTGCAACATTGTCTAAACACTAAAAATGTCGGAAAAAGGAAAACTTATTGCAATCGGTGGCGCAGAAGATAAAGGGACTGTTTTAGAAAAGGCCCTCGCCATCCATCACAACTTAAACTTTTTTGGGTTGGGAATTCTTCGTCGCATAGTTCATGAAGCGGGCGGAATACTGGCGCGGATTGAAGTAGTGACTACCGCCTCCATGATTCCATTTGAGGTAGGTAATAACTACCTGGAAGCGTTTGGAAGAATAGGATGTACCAATGTAGACGTGATGCACATCAGGAACCGGGAAGATGCACAGGACCAGGACTACATCGACCGAATTCAAGAGTGCGATGCCGTTATGTTTACCGGCGGAAACCAAATGCGCCTTACTTCGACCTTCGGGGGAACTAAGTTTTTACGAATTATTCAAAACAGGTATAAGAATGAACCATTTGTTGTTGCCGGCACATCGGCTGGAGCAATGGCAATGAGCAATACGATGATCTATGAAGGTGACGCTTCTAAAGCGCACCTAAAAGGAGAAGTAAAAATAACTACCGGCCTTGGCTTTATGCAGAACGTAATCTTCGACTCCCATTTTGAAAAGCGTGGACGTTTCGGGAGGCTTTCCCAAGCTGTTGGCGCAAACCCTTCTTGTATCGGCATTGGATTAGGAGAAGATACGGGGATGCTAATAACCGAAGGAAATAAGATGGAAGCGATCGGAAGCGGAATGGTAGTTATTATCGATGGACACGATATACGCCACAGCAACATTGCCGACATTCCTGAGGGCAATCCAATGAGTGTTGAAAACATTCGTGTGCATTTATGCGCCAAAGGAAACGGTTTCCTCGTGCATGAGCGGAAGTTTGTAGAAAAAATGGCTAAGGATACAACTCCTATTATGCAGGATTGGGACTAAGCGGATTTTTGAGCAAGTTTTGTAGTCAACATTTCCTCTTTTCTTATCAATGTTGCGTCGCACCCTTTTACGTCAAATCTATATTCATCTTCCAATTGTAGTACAATTAATCTTCGTTCAATTACCACAACTTCTGCTTAAGAAGAAACACTATACCCACCTCTTCCAAATCCACCGCGGGTTACTGCACCTTTAAAGGTATTACTGCCAATATTTGATCTTTCCGATAATCCTCTAGAATAGTAACCCGCTCTACGGTAATTGCCATTATTAAAATTGCCGTAAGGTCTAAACGCATAGTACCATAACAAAGCAGTCCCGATACCTGAATGATGCGCTCTGCTATAAGGCGCAGTAGTGTCGCTCCTCATGTAAACTTTGTTGCCACTCTCCCACTCTTTGTTCGGTTGATTACACGAGGCAAGCACCGCTGTTATTAATACCAGTTCAACATATTTTGACTTTTTCATTTCTATCCTTACTTGACTGTTATATAAATTTCATAATCCTTTTTAACTGATACACTTTTTTTATCTCCATCCTCGTTTTCAGCCACCGTGTTTTCAGTTCCTAATGAGGGAATAGTATCCCTGTACTCCACCGTTTTATATACATTGTTTTTTACCCAAATCTTGTGCGTTGTTACAAGCTCATCGTTTGCGGTATCTATATGAGATATATGAACCGCAGTTTCAACTGAACCTGATTTATTTACTGCATCTGTGACATCTTCATTTTTATCGTTACAGGCAACAACTACTATCGCCAATGATGCAACTGGTAAAAACAATTTTAGCTTAAGCATTTTTAGTTTTATTAAATTTTATAGCAATTTCTCTAGTTGAATAAAACCCACATTTATCATGTAAATATACTATTGACAATACACCCGCTCCTTTTACTATTTCTATATTATTATTTATACAATGTTGCAAAATGTTTTTATCCCTCGTTTGAAAAATCAATCTTTTTAAAAAAATCCTCAATTTCCTTTTACATCTTCCTTGGCGATTTTTTTACTTTCTTTGCGTCACAATTAGGGCTATGAGCAAAAAGAAAATTGCATTTGTTACAGGCGGCTACAGTGGAGAATCTGTAATCAGTTATAAGAGTGCTGTTACTATTGAAAATAACCTTGATACAGAAAAATATGATGTTTATAAGATAGACATTCATGCTACAGGATGGTGGTTTGAGTCTGAGGAGGGAGAGGAAATTGCGGTGGACAAAAACGATTTCTCAATAAGCATCAAAGGCGATAAAGTTACTTTCGATGCTGTCTTAATAGGCATCCATGGAACGCCAGGAGAAGACGGAAAATTACAAGGCTATTTCGATCTTCTTAAAATTCCCTACACGAGTTGCAATGCTGCTACATCTGCGTTGACTTTCAATAAGCGCTATACGGTAGCGGTAGCAGCTTTTGGTGGAATTAACGTTGCCAAATCTGTTCACCTAATAAAAAACAGTTTTATAAATGCAGATGAAATAGCTGGTCAGCTAACGTTCCCTGTTTTTATTAAGCCAAATAATGGCGGATCTAGCATTGGTATGTCGAAAGTAAATGAGCCGTCAGAAGAATTGGGACTGGCAATCGAAAAAGCTTTTAAAGAAGACGACCAGGTTCTAATTGAAGAATTTATACAGGGAAGAGAATTTACTATTGGTGTTTTTAAAACCAATGGTAAGATCATTACAATGCCGATCACTGAAGTAATCAGTAAAAAAGACTTTTTTGACTACGAAGCAAAATATGTAAAGGGAATGAGTGAAGAAATTACTCCTGCCCAGGTTGATGATTCAATTGCGGAGAAAATAAGAACAAATGCTGCGAAAATATACGAGCTCCTCAATTGTCGTGGAGTTGTGCGAATAGATTTTATTTATAATGAAGCGAAAGAGCAGCCTTACATGTTAGAGGTGAATACAGTACCGGGACAAAGTGAAGCAAGCATTGTTCCGCAACAGGTAAAAGCAATGGGCTGGACTTTAAAAGAGTTTTATTCAGCACTTTTGGAAGAATGCTTTAATTATTAATTTTTTTCAACTTTTATAAAAATATTTCGTGTTTAAATTTATCACGCGGCGACCTCTCTGGATAAGTATACTGGTTGTTCTCATATTAACTACGTTACTTATCCTGCTCTTTTTTGGTTCACTTGATTTTCTTACCAAGCATGGAGATTACCAGAAAGTGCCTTCAGTTGTAGGCAAAAGCGTGGATGCCGCAAGAAAGCTTCTTGAAGATAAAGGATTTGAAGTCGAAATTCAGGATAGTCTATACATTGATACTTTCCCAAAGCTTGCAGTTATAAAACAAACTCCCGGTGGGGATGCAACCGTAAAAGTTAATCGTACCATTTACTTAACCATCAATCGCGCCCAGCCACCTTTGGTTGAGATGCCAAACCTTGTTGGTTTTTCACTTCGCAACGCGCAGATGTATCTCGAAAACCTGGGCCTTCATTTAGGTGATACGACCTTTAGACCTGACATTGCCAAAAATTCGGTGCTCGAACAATTGTACAATAACGAACCGATAAAAGCAGGAACAAAAATCTTTATGGGCAGCACGATCAGCTTCATTCTTGGAAACGGAATCGGAGACCTCGAAATTGGAGTTCCGGACTTAATGGGTAAACAATACAGCCAGGCAAGGTCGTTATTACGAAGCATGGATATTAATTTTACCCCGGTCTTCGATGCAGATGTTACCGACTCTGCACATGCATACGTGACGCGGCAAAACCCAACAAAGTATGGTGAGGCAAGCGATGGCTCCAGGCGCTATAACAGAATTAAACCGGGGCAGACAATAGACATCTGGCTCAGCACCCAACCTCTGCCTGTATTAACTGATAGCACCAAGGTCGCGGCCGAGTCTACTCCACAATAATAAAAATACATGCACTCATGCAACAGATAACAGTCGAACAACTAAAAGCCCGAATGGAAGCGGGTGAGAAACTACATGTACTTGACGTAAGAGAAGATATCGAAAGAGCAGATTTCAACATTGGCGGAACCCATATTCCTTTGGGCCGCATACAAAGCATGATGATCGATGATATAGAAGATTTGAAAGACGAGGAAGTGATTATCTACTGCAGAAGTGGCAACCGCAGCCAGCAAGCCTGCCTGATGCTTGAACATATGGGCTTTAAAAATACAGTAAATGTCGCCGGAGGAATGCTAAACTGGGAACAGAAATTTGGAAGATAATTTTTGTACAAGCAGTAAACCATTGATCTAGCTTTTCTTGCGTCGCACTCTTGCACTTTGAATATTTCTATTGAACATTCTTTACTTCATTAAAAGCAATAAGGGCGGCATGAATGCCGCCCTTATTGCTTTTAATCTTTTCAGATACAATTTCTACTTTTTATAAAAAGCATTCGAAAACCTCCAAAGCTTTAGCCCAAATCTTTGTTGCAGTACAAGTGAGTGAAACAACAATGTTCAGAACAGAATAAATGCGAGACCATCAAAAAATTTTGTTTAGCCTACAGTTTCGAAGATTTTCATTTATATCAATTTTCAAAAAGTGTTGAAAAAACCTTCAATCCTGGCTCTACAACTTAATGTTTACCCCTGCCATAAAATTGGTTCCAGCCATCGGGAAATAGTAGTTTTCGGTAGCTGTTTTGCCTCCATAAATATAGCTGAACGTATAACCGTTCGGCTCGTACTTTCTGTTTAAAACATTGTAAACAGCTGCCACCAGGTTCAGCTCTTTAAACAACCTATTTTTAATTGTATAACTAGCTCTTACATCCTGCACGAAGTAAGCATTTAAACTGCGCGAAACGTTAGAAGTATTATCGAGGTACTGTCTGCTTACATATTTACTTAACAAGCTAATCTCTCCGTTCTTAATTGGCAGCAAGTTGATGGTAGCACCACCAACTACAGAAGGTGAAAACGAAATGTCTGCATTTTTATGTGATATCAAAACCTGCCCGCCGTTGTCATAGTCATCAAGGTACTCTTGTGAATTCGTGATTTTGTTTCTGCTTAGAGCAAGATTTGCACCTGCATTTAACCACGGAGCAACGACCACCTTACCCTGCAACTCTATACCAAGCCGGTAACTGTTAGGAACATTTACCCTTGTATAGGAGCCTACGTCGTTGATTTGCCCTGTTAAGATCAATTGGTTTTTGTACAACATGTAATAGCCCGTTACACCATAACTTAATAATGTTGCCCTTTTTTCAAAACCTGCTTCAAAATCATGCAAAGTTTCGGCTTTAGGTTGGTTGGCAACTCCGGCTTCGAAGTCATCGCGGTTCGGCTCTTTATTGGCCAAAGCATAACTTGCAAAAGCATTCACGCCATTAAAGTTGTAGCTAATACCGGCTTTGGGATTTAAAAAATTAAAGTTCCTGGTAACAAATATGGTCGGGTTGTCTTTAAAGCCCTCCATATTGTAATGCACCTTTCTGTATTGTAAGTCAGCATACAAATTGAATTTGTTACTAAGCGAACGCTCCCATTTTGCATACATATTTATGTCGGTCTTTACGGCCTCTAAATCGTAATAACGGTAGTCTTTTGGGATGCCGATCGCAGCCCAAATAATTTGCCCGTAATGATTCCCATCATATTGGTTCCATCCTCCGCCAAACGTAACCTGGTTCCTGTCTTTCTTGTACAGTAGAGAAAATATTTGCCCGTAGTAATCATTATCCAGCCAGAGTTGTCTTACAAGGTCGGTGTTCTTAATTGTGTCTCTTCCAAAAATTGCATTAGGCAAGCCATACTTGGAGAACTTAGTTGAAGAGGTGCTTCCAGCTGCCTGCTCCGCTACTACACCCTTGTATTGCTCGTAGTAACCTTTGCCTTTTATAAGAAAAATACCGGTGTTAAAGCTGACATGATCACTAAACGAGTGGTTGAAAAACAACTGGAAATGATCTTGCTGGTAATTATCTGTCTCGTTATTATATGGATCCCCCGGCCGCTCTGTACCGGCTGAGTTGTAGATCCGATTGGTCTTAATGAGACTCTCAGGAACGCCGTTCCAAGCCTGGTAAGTTCTTTCAAGTCCCGAGAAGTAGTTAAACCTGACGGTAGATTTTTTACCGATATAAGCAGCTGAAAAATAGGCCGATTTAAGATCGGTAGCTGCCCTGTCTATAAATCCGTTGCTGCTAATACGACTAAGTCTTGCATCAACAGTAAAGTGACCGTTGATTAATCCGCTGCCGGCTTTAACCGTATTCTTCCAGGAGTTAAACGATCCATAGCTATTATTAATTTCACCATACGCCTTCTCATTAAATTCGTTCGTGCTCAGGTTTAAACTTGCGCCGAAAGCGCCGGCTCCATTGCTGCTTGAACCTACTCCTCGTTGTATCTGAATCGAATTAACTGAAGAAGCAATATCTGGAAGGTCGACAAAATAGCTTCCCTGGCTTTCAGCATCATTGTAAGGAATGCCATTGATAGTTACGTTGATACGCGTAGCATCACTGCCGCGGATACGAATACCCGTATAACCAATACCATTACCTGCGTCGGAGTTAATTACCACTCCCGGTGTCTGGCTAAGCAAGAATGGAAGGTCTTGCCCGAGATTATTTTTTGCAATTTCCTGTTTGCTGATATTTGTTTTTGCAAAAGGCGCTTTCTCTGAAGCTCTTAATGACTTCACCTCAAGTGGCTCAAGAAAGTAAGCATTGTTTGCCAACGTGAGGTTAGCGACAGTTATATCGCTCGACACTTCCACATTCACTGTTCGTTTCTGGAGACTTACATGTTCGACAATTAACAAATAAGCTCCTTTATTCTTTAAACCTTTAAACTCGTAGTCACCCCGGTTATCGGTTATAGTGCTCGAAATGCTCGTTCCATCTTTCTCAATGGAAACCGTTGCGGCTTCAACAGCCTGGTTGTTTTGTTCATTTACAATATGACCTTTAATTGAGTACTGCGCACTTGTAATAAGCGTAATACAAAAGGCAGAGATTGTTCCCAAAAAATGTTTCATTTTCACTTTTTAAGTGGTTAAAAAATTTGGGAACAGGGAAATGCAGACAGGAGAGGGCAGTAAAAAAGTAGCACCTTCCCTTCGCAGGAATTACCCTGTTCAGGTTCAACGGGTTTGATCTCAGCATCGGCCATCAGCCTCAGCACCCCGGGAAGAAACGTATGCGTTTCTATGCTGCAAAAATAACAGCGAAAATTTGGATTTCCCTGTAACTTTTTTTTCACCACACCGTTCTATTTAAAAAACGCAAGGAATGAAGAACGCTATTTTGTTGATACTATTGACCGCTGCCGGCTTTGTAAGTAATGCTCAAAACATTGTGTATGATGAAAATGCTGAAGTTCGAACTGTAGAGAAATTTAGTAGCATTGAGGTGTCTGGCGCAGTATCATTATATCTTTCTCAAGGACCTACCCAAGGAGTCGCGATTAGTGCAGGAGAAGCTAAGTATAACAGTAAAATAAAGACGGAAGTAAAAAACGGTGTGTTGCGTATTTCAGTTGACGGCGGTGTTTGGAACGGCTTTAACTGGACCAATCGCAAATTGAAAGCTTATGTTACAGCAACCGACCTAAATCGTTTAGATGTATCAGGCGCATCTTACGCCAGCTTCAGTGGTCCGATTAAAAGCGATGAGTTGAAACTTGATATCTCGGGAGCAAGTGAGGTAAAAGGTATCATTAACGTATCCAGGCTAAATCTTGACATTAGTGGCGCTTCCGTAGCAAGGTTATCAGGAACAGCTAAGGATGGCTTGATCGATGCAAGCGGCGCATGTAAAGTAAATAGTTACGAGCTTAGCATTGAAACCTGTAAAGCTTCTTCTTCAGGCGCTTCTAATATAAAAGTTACTGTAACGGGCGAATTAAACGCTAATGCAAGTGGAGGTTCAAATATTTATTATAAAGGGCAAGGAATAGGCAAAGTGCTAAATGCAAATGCCGGAGCAAGTATTAAAAACCGCAGCGGCTCCGATGATTAAATTGCTAAAAAAGGTGGTTGTTATTCCAGCAGCAGTTTGCATAGCATCGTTGTTGCGTCGCAATCACTTCATCTACAAGTCCATTCGCATCTGCAGGCTTTCTTGCAAATTTTCTTAAAAATTTTAACGGGTTAAAGAAAGAAAATTTTGGTTCGTAATCTTCCGCCTATTACTTTTGCACCCAGATCGCGAAGTAGAGCAGCGGTAGCTCGTCGGGCTCATAACCCGAAGGTCGGAGGTTCGAACCCTCCCTTCGCAACATAAAAAATCAAGGCCTTTTTTCGAGGCCTTTTTTTATGTACCTACCTCTCGAATAGAACACCTTTACTCAGTAGTTGTACTTCAATTTTTTCCAACCTTATTACCACGGTTATTTTAATTTTGGCCGAAATTGGAAAGATAATTGCGATAGCAAGCTTTCGATAAAAATTATCTCAAAATCAAAAAGAACCAAAAAAACAATCAATGCAGAAAGTTCTAGTTTCAATATTAGTATCAGCAATAGTTCTTGTTTCTTGTAAGAAAGATGATACCGGCGCAGACCCTATTAAGGATGCAATGGTAAAATTACAAGGCAAATACCTGGTATGCGATAGCGTAAAAACAACGATCAACGGAATTACGACCAAACAGGTGCTAGGCAAAGGGAAAGGATGGGACAGAATGTTTGGGATTTATGCGGACCTTGAAATCTACTCCAACCCAACTGTATACAAAAGCTTCTCCTACGAAAGCCCTAATAAAATTTATATATGGGATAGAAATGGGACTTATTCTAAGGAACAGTTTTATACTATAAATTCGGCTGTTGATAACAAGCTTGTTTTAGTAGAAACCGAAAAAGGCACCGGAAAGGTCTATACTGAATATTTTACTGCTGAGTAGTTTCTTAAAAAAGAATTAGCTATTTCAACAATAAATAGTCCTAATCTTTAGCTCACCATTCCCAGCTACTTCAATTCTTTTTGCTGTTAATAATTCTTTTCCGCAACAATAAAAAAGGAAGGCAAGGGTGTCGGAATAGCCGCAATAACTAAAAGGAGAAAAGCGTTTGAAGAAAGAGTAATTATAGATTTTACTCGATCACAATATCCTTTAGTATGAATACCATAAGAAACATCGTTTTGTCCCTTTGCGTGGGTAGCATTGTAGCAATAGTTGCAAATCTAAGAATAGGCGCTGCGTATAAATTTAGCAGCACTGCTTTGGCCTTAGGGTTCTTTGTTTTCTCTACCATTTTTGTAATTAAGCCAATAAAGGAAAAAGCGCAGTAAAAGTTTTAAAGTAGGTTTGGTTTTTACACCTGGTTTCTATTTCAGTTCGAGATAAACAGGGCAGTGATCGCTGTGCTTGACCTCAGGAAGAATTTTTACATCAACAATACGATCTTTAAGAATTTCGGTCACGCTAATGTAATCGATCCGCCAGCCTTTGTTTTCAGTCCTGTTACTAGGCCTTAAAACATTCCACCACGAATACTGGTTGGGCTCCTTGTTTAAATGCCTGAAACCGTCGACAAATCCGTTTGCTAAAAACTTATCAAACCAAGCTCTTTCATCAGGAAGGAAACCCGTAGTTTTTTTACTTGATTTTGGATTATGCAAGTCAATTTCCTTATGGGCAATATTATAGTCACCACAGATTATGATTTGGCTTCTTGTTTTTTTGAGTTCATTTAGAAAGTCTAAAAATTCGTCGAGCCAGCAGTATTTGTAAGCCTGTCTAACTTCGCCACTGGTACCGGATGGAAAATATACACTGAAGAGTGAGATGTCGCCGAAGTCAGCCCCTATCACCCTGCCTTCAAAATCACTTTGTTCTATTTTGCTTCCGTATACAACGTTGTCTGGCTTTATCTTGGTCAGAATTCCCACCCCGCTATATCCTTTTTTCTGAGCAAGAAACCAATACGTTTCGAATCCTAACGCCTCTATCCGGGCTATATCAATATCGCCCTTGTGGGCTTTCACTTCCTGTAGGCAGATAACATCTGCGGGGTCAGTTTCCAACCATTCTATAAAACCCTTTCGCATTGCACTCCGAATTCCGTTTACGTTATAAGTCAGTATCCGCATGTCGTTATTTATGATTGTGAAAGTTAGAGGAAGCAATAGTCAAAATGACGAGGTATTGAAAAAATTTTTGGTGTTTTAAGCCATTGACCCTTCAACATCAAATACAAATATTTACAATTCTAGCTTTACTTTTTTAATGCTTTTCCATAAACTTCCAGCGCCCTTTTCCGTGCAAATTCGTGATCGACTATTGGTTGCGGATATGTAAACTCATTTAATTCCGGTATCCACTTTTTAATATAATCAAGACCTTTATCAAACTTTATTGTTTGTAAATGAGGATTGAAAATTCGAAAGAAAGGAGCTGCATCACAACCACTTCCTGCTGCCCATTGCCAGCCGCCGTTGTTTGAAGCTAATTCATAGTCTAATAGTTTTGCGGCAAAATATGCTTCGCCCCATCTCCAATCTATTAAAAGATGTTTGGTTAAGAAAGAAGCGACAACCATTCTAACACGGTTATGCATAAACCCGGTTGCATTAAGTTCCCGAATTCCTGCATCTACAATTGGATATCCGGTCATTCCCTTACACCACTTTTCAAATTCGGCTTCATTATTACGCCACTCTATTTTGTCATATTCTTCCTTAAAGGCACGTCCTTGCCCAACTTCAGGAAAATGCCAGAGTATCATTTGATAAAACTCCCGCCAAATCAGTTCGTTTAAGTAAGTATCATTAAGACTTATTGCCGTTTTTGCTAGTTCTCGAATACTTACCGTACCGAATCGCAAATGAACTCCTAGTCTGGACGTGCCATTTTCAACTCCCGGAAAATCTCGCGTATCGCTATACTTCTTTAAAATTTCTTCAACAAGACTTTTGGAGGGAAAAGGATGAGTCAGTTTTTTAAATCCAAAAGTTTCAAGTTTAGGAACAGCGTGAGGCTCGGTTTTGTAAAAATTTTGAAAGTATTTTTCGTTCGGATAAGAAGACAGAAAAAAATTGTTTAGAGCAGCTTTCCATTTTCGGCTATAAGGCGTGAAAACAGTATAAGGCGAGCCGTCGTCTTTTAATATCTCACCCTTCTCAAATATCACCTGGTCTTTACTTGTAAGCAGCGGAATACTGTTGCTTTGTAAAAGATTGTCGATTTCCCCATCCCGTTCACCAGCATACGGTTCATAGTCGTGGTTAGTATACACTTTTTCAATAGTGTATGTAGAAATTAATTGATTAAAAACGTCTTTAGGAAAACCGTACAATACAAGAAGACTTGAACCAAGAGACGAAAGTTGTTGCTGAAGCTCCTCTAAAGCTGAATGAATGAAAGCGACTCTTCTGTCTGCTTTATCCTCCAACTTATCTAATATGTACTTATCAAAAATAAATATGGGCAAAACAGGAGTACCTTCCTTTAGGGAGTAATATAGAGCAGCATTATCATGGAGACGCAAATCTCTTCTAAACCAAAAAATGTTTACCCTCGGCTTCATTTTTTTGATTAAGCAACAACTTTTACTTTAAAAAGTTGCATTCTTAAACAGAGGTGCAATAAACTTTTGATGCAGATAAGATGATAAGGTGTTCTTATAATTGGTATGGTTTACCATCTGAACCCACCTTATGCCGAAGTTTGCGTTAGTTAAAAAAACTTCCGACGCATTTAAAAGATTTTCTTGAGTTATTTCAGTTTGAGAATAAGGCAAAGAGTCTTTTTGAAAACAATTAAGTAGGTATCTACGCATGACACCATCGACGCACCCTTCATTTAAAGATGGTGTTTTTATAACACCGTCATCTACAATAAATACATTAGCGATGGTCGCATCAGCAACCCGGTTAGAGCCATTCATTATTACAGCATCATCGCACCTATTGTCTTTTGCCCACATGGCTGCCATTGCATAACCCAAATAGTTATTGCTTTTAATAGCAGAAAAAAAATCAGCAGCTTTTTTCGCATCGTAAAAAACAGCGACCTTAAGTCCTTTCTCGTTGTACACATCAGAACTTGTATCACCGGCCCAGCTTTGAATAATATAATAAGCATTTCGGTCTTCTACATCATATAATCCACCGCTCCCCCTATAAACCATTAGTCTTACCCTTGCAAACTTTTGATGGCCATTTTTCTCTAAAAGGTAAATAATCTGAGAAGTGAGCTCGGGGGCGGTAAATTCTTGACTACTGGTGAATTGAAGAAGCTTTAGCGAAGTAAAAAGCCGTTGAAAATGTAAGTCAGATAATAAAATTTGTCCTTCCACCACTTTCATTGTCTCGAAACAGCCGTCGCCGTATTTAAAGGAACGATTGTTCGCAGAAATACAAATTTCCTCATCCTTTACAACTGTTCCGTTCCAAATTGAGAAAAGAGACATCGATTGAGTTGGAAAAATTTATTTGAGTGGAACAGAAGGAAGTTACAAAAGTCGCAATAAGGTTTGCAAAGAAAATCCTACTTAAAAGTGCTCGTTAATCAAAATTATCCTTCTACTATTCCATGCTTTACAGCATAGAGAATTAGGCCGGCCGTACTTTTTGCGCCTGTTTTTATTTTTAGCCTATCGCGTATAGCTTCGACAGTTCTTGGACTAATTTCTACAATATCAGCAATTTCTTTTGTGCTTTTTTCATCGCACATTAGTTTTAAGACTTGCATTTCCTTTTCGCTCAGTTCTGCATCATCAGTCATTGGAATTTCAACGACTCTCCTGCTTCGTAAACCTGAAAGAATTGCCTTGTTTGTGTACTCGTTAAAAAAATACTCCTTAGCATGTACTGTTTTTATTGCCTCATAAATAGTCTCACTGTCACTATTCTTTGTAAGGTAACTGTTCGCTCCAATCTCCATTAATTTACTAATCATACTTACATCGTCATTCATTGTAAGCATAATGATTCTGGAATTAGGTAAAACTTTCTTTAATTCGGGCAAGGTAGCAATGCCGTCCATAATCGGCATTTGTATGTCCAGGAGTATAACGTCTGGCTGAAGAAATTTTACAAGATTAAGTAGCTGCATTCCATTTTCCGCCTCTCCAATAAATTCTATATCAGGGTAGTGAGATAATGAAGCTTTTACACCGGTTCTAAATAAAGCATGATCATCAGTTATCAATACTTTTATTTTATCCTTGCTGTCTGTAGTCATCGATGGGGAAAATAATCTTATTAGTAAATTTTGAAATTAAGAAAAACCTTGGGGCGGTATTGCACTTACTACTAACGATTAACTTTGAGATTATAGTATCTGTCCGTCATTTAATCGTAATAATACTACTTGCAATGTTAGAAAAAATACAGAAGACTACCTACTTTTTTTGAAACGTCAAAAAGCAATTCTTATTATTGAAAAAGTAACGCCTTGTAGTAATCTTAGTCAAGGAGGTGATTGCGCATTCCATACATAAGAAGACCGGCAATTGTTTTTACGCCCACCTTAGTTTTCATGTTTTGCCTGATTGTTTCAACTGTTCTCGGACTCAAAAAAACATCTTCCGATATCTCTTCTGTAGTTTTGTCTTCACTTATTAGTTTTAAAATTTTTAGCTCTTTTTCGTTGAATTTGACCACGCTTGGATAAAATGTTCTTACCGATTTCTTCTGCTGAAGCTTGAGCAGTACTACCGAATTTACCAGTTCATTAAAATAGAAATCACTATTCATGCATGAAATAATAGCCTTGTAAATTTCGTCGGCATCCGCCGTTTTTGTTAAATAGGCATTGGCACCATACTCCATCATCCTTGTTATAGTCTCCTTATCATCGTACATGCTAAGGATAATAACCTTAAGATCTTCGTATTCTTTCCTAATTAATTGTAGCGCCCTGATCCCATCTGTTTCAGGCATCTTGATATCCATTATTAAAACGTCAGGTTTCTTAAGCTTCAGTTTGTGCATCATATCCTTGCCGTCCTCAGCTTCCCACAAGATCCGGATGAACTCACGGTTCTTCATTGACATTCGAATGCCATCTCGAAATATTTTGTGATCGTCGGCAAGGGCGAGTTGAATTATTTTTTCCACAACTGAGACTATTAATGCTTTTAACGGAATTGGATCCTATATACGGACGGCGATTCGGTGAATAACCGCAAATATAGCGAGTAGATGTTTCTAACTAATTGAAAGTTCTACGCTTCTTGTTACCGTATTTTTACGGTAACTAAAGGTATTTTTACTACATTTTTTATAAAAGGCCTTCTTGTAAAGACTTAATTTTCAATCTCTTCTAGCAAACTACTGATTTCTTGACAAAGTATCCCCTTTGTGGAAAAATTTCAAATTGGGAAATTGTACTTCAATTCTTTTAACCGAACCCCATAAAAAGTCAAACTATGATGAACACAAAAACTTATGCCCCAAACCAAATCGCCGAGCAGAAAAAAGGCTTTTCCGCTCATTCTGGTGAAAACATTGGTTATGAAAAAGGCGCTAAGATGGTGAAAAATTATTTCGATCAAAATCAGGAAGAGGTATCCGCTCATTTCCTTGGTCGCAACATTATTGAAGCTATTCTAGCTCAACCAGGCGCTGTTGGAATAACAATTCTTTACGGCATTAATGAGTTAGGCCTTCCTAAGCCAGTGGTTGTAGGAGTTAATTCGAAAGGCGATTACATATTAAATGTAACATCTGTTGGTGCAAACGGCGAAATGAACAAACAAAAAGGTATTGTAGCCGGTGGTGGAGTGCTTAGTACAGGAGTTCCTCAGCAAGAGGGATGGTAGTCTAAGGAAATGGGCTAAAGGTTCAGAAATATTTTTATATTTGAACCAAATCTCCAAAAGATCAGCCTAACTCAACTCATAACACACGCTTCTGTAATCTCAGAAATATTTCCCGTAATCTTTTATCTTGTTCTTAATAAGAAGAGTGATAAAAGCTTACGGGTTATTTTTTTTCTTTTGATCATTAATTTAATTGTTGATTTATACGGCATTTATCTTCTATGGACGCACAAGCCAAATTCCTATTCTTTTAATATTTACACGTTAATTGAAACAGTCTTTCTTTGCGTCTTCTACAGAAAGATCATACCCAATAATATTGTAAAAACTCTTTTACTCGCATTTATTGCATTTTTTACCGTTTTCTGGTTTATTGAAATTTTCATCTATACCCCAAAAGAATTTCTTTGGATCTGCGTAACAGTAGAAAATATTTTCATTATGGCTACTGCCATTTATTATTATTACGAGCAAATATTTGTATTGAATAAAGCGTTTATCTACCGTTACACAAATTTTTGGATAGTTGCAGCTTTTTTTGTTAACGCAGCAGGCACCTTTTTCCTTTTATTATACCTTTCTTCATTGCCGCCAGATGTTCGGGAAAATTACTATGTCATCAATTACTTATTTACTATCATCAGAAGTATTTTGCTTTGCATTGCTTTTTTCAGAAAAAACGATAATATCGAAAAACAAAAGTTTATACTAACTTAAAGCGGCTCTAGTAAATGACCTTTTTACAATCTGATGTAACCGCTACTCCACTGCTTTTAGGTACTATAGGGATGCTCTTCTTAGCAATTGCTCTTATCACTTTCATTATTTTTCATCAAAGAAAGGTCATCCGTTTTCAATTGAAGATGCAGCAGATGGAATCTGAGCAACAGAAAATTTTGCTTAGGGCGTCAATAAAACTGCAGGAAGAAGAACGTCAGAGAATTGCTGCCGATTTACATGATGATGCGGGCCCTCTATTAGCTACTGCAAGATTATACCTCACCGAAAATATGGTCAATCTTGACAAGGCGACCCAGTTACAATCTATTTTTAGCGCTAAACAAATAATCGACGAAGCTATTCAACTCGTTCGTAATATTTCCCATAGTCTAATGCCGCCCACCTTAAAAAACTTTGGTCTTGAAAGTGCAGTAAACGATTTTTTCCAAAAGATAAACGGAGCCGGAGCAATTAATGTAAATTGCCGATTCCATGATTATAAGGTTCGTTTAAAAGCTGAAAAAGAGTTGATAGTATTTAGGGTGATACAGGAACTGATAAATAATATATTAAAACATAGCAACTCGAGCTTTATTCATCTTACCCAACACAATGGAGAAGATAATATGATTATACGACTGCATCATGATGGCAGAGGGTTGACGCATGAAGACTTTATTAAGATGTCAAAAAGCAATACAGGTTTGGGTTTAAAGAATATTCAGAGCAGGTTGAAGGTTATACATGGAGATATACTATTTGAACAGGATCCATCCAAATCATTTTATAAAGCAACTATCGATATTCCTAAAGAATATGATGAGAAATAAGTATCCCTTATTTCATTTTTGTTGTTACATCTTATTAATATGGGTGAAATAAAAGTTGCGATAGCAGACGACCACAAAATTTTCAGGAAAGGAGTAATCCTTTCCCTAAGGCACTATAGTAATATAAAGTTTGTTTTAGAAGCAGAAAATGGTCAGCAACTACTTGATGGCATCAGAGAAGCGAAACCTGATGTAATTCTGATGGACCTGCGAATGCCAGTAAAAGATGGAATTGAAACAACGAAATACATAAGTCTCCACTACCCTGATATTTTTGTTATAGTTCTTACAATGCATGAAGAAGAAAAATTTGTTATTCATCTAATGGAAAATGGTGCAAATGGATACTTATTAAAAAGCACCGACCCTGTGGAAATTAAAAAGGCAATTACAGATGTAGTTGACAAAGGTTTTTACTTAAACCATTTTGTAAACAGGATACTAATAAAAAGATCGCAAAGCAAAAATAGGTCTATCCCTTCTCTAAGCAATGAGGTTGAAGTTAGCGAACGGGAGAAAGGAGTTTTAGAACTAATCTGCCTCGAATATACAAGCCAGGAAATTGGAGAAAAAATGAATATCAGTTCACGGACTGTTGAAAGCATAAAAGAGCGATTAATGGAAAGGTTTGGATTAAAAAATACAGCTGGTCTTGTTTTCTTTGCAGTCAAGAATAACCTTATAGAATAATTGCCGCCACTAATTGCAAACTGCACTATTCATATTCTACCTTCTACTTTTTTCTTTAATAATCTGTTACATTCCATTTTTCCGAAATTCAAAGATTGGGAAAGGCGTACTAATAACTCTTTTTGTAATTAAAATACTGGCCGGTATCGCTTATGCCAAATTTTATACTTTACCGAAATACTATCCGACTTCTGACACATGGAGATTTTACAGGCTAAGCTTAGAGGAAACACGTTTACTACTTAAATCACCTCGCACTTTTATTAATGATTTGTTCCGGCATGGATACAGCAATAGTGGAAATATTTTTAGCGGGCAAAATACTTACTGGAATGATTTGAAGAGTAATCTTCCGGTAAAGATGATGGCATTGTTTAACGTACTAAGCAACAACAGTTATTACGTCAATATTATCTTTTTCAACTTTGTCTTTTTGTTTGGGCTTGTAGCACTATTTAAAGTGTTGTTTTCTATTTATCCGAATAAGAAATGGGTTATCACTTGTAGTCTCTTCCTACTGCCATCAACACTATTCTGGTGCAGCGGCATTCATAAAGACGGCCTTATTCTTTCTGCAATTGGTGTTTGCATTTACTGCTTTTATAAACTTCTCAAAGAAACTTTCGCACTAAAATACCTCGTCTTTATTCTACTCTCATTCCTGCTTATTTTTTCTTTGAGGAACTACATACTATTTGCATTGTTGCCATTTATATTTTGCTGGATTATTGCCGAAAAACATCCAACCCATAAAAAGAAAATCTTTGCCGGCATTTATGTTTCCGGGCTAGCCTGTTTTTTTATTATTCCCCTCATTTTCCCTTCAATCAATCCGCCTCTTTACCTGGCGCTTAAACAACAAGAATTTTTACAGTTGACTGCTGGTTCTCAAATAACAACCGATCCTTTACAGCCAACCATCCAGGGTTTCATTTCGTTCTTGCCTCGTGCTTTGGATATGGCCTTTTTAAGACCGCATCCAACTGAGTTTGCCAATCTCAGTTATATACCTGCCATCATTGAAACTATTCTTCTCGCTGTACTAATTTTAGTTTCTGTTATATCCCTATCAAAAACGTTTAAAGTTCCGCCCATTGTAATTGGGTTATTTGCTTTTTCCGTTTCCGTCTTACTTATTTGTGGCTACACCATCCCTTTTACCGGTGCCATTGTACGGTATCGAAGTGTTGTGTTGCCCTTGCTCATAACACCTCTATTATGTATCACGAATTTCTCTTTCTCGAAGAAAAAGGATTAAAGCCTGTTACTCAGGTTTTCACTGTAATCAATAATTGCAATTAAGTTTCGAGCCGAAACGCTTTAAAATAAAAATTTTTTTTTCTATGCATTAAGCGTTTTTTTGTCAGCGCATTAAAAATATTAAACATGTCCCTACGATTTCATGCTATAAAAAGCCTCCAAAACACTGCTCCGGAAGTGGTGGTGAACCAAAGCACTAAGGTTACCGCCATTTTTGGTGAAAATGTTTTTACAATTAAAACGGCGAGAGAGTACCTGAGTGACGAAGCCTATAAAAGCCTTGTTACAAGTATTAGGGGTGGAAGAAAGATTGACAGAGCTGTTGCCAGCCAGATAGCAAACGGAATAAGGGCATGGGCGGAAAGCAAAGGTGTTACTCATTTTACTCACTGGTTTCAGCCTTTAACTGGAACGACAGCTGAAAAGCATGATAGTTTCTTCACGTTAAAAAGTGACGGAACGGCGATTGAGGAATTTGATGGAGGGGCTTTAATTCAACAGGAACCTGATGCTTCATCTTTCCCTAGCGGAGGAATCAGGGCGACGTTTGAAGCCCGTGGTTATACTGCCTGGGACCCATCTTCCCCGGCATTTGTAATGGAGATAGGTAACGGCAAAACCCTTTGCATTCCTACCATCTTTGTTGCTTACACAGGCGAAAGTCTTGATTACAAAGCACCATTATTGAAAGCGCTCGCTGCTATCGACAAGGCTGCGGTGGATGTGTGTAACTACTTTGATAAGAACATAACTAAAGTAACTCCAACCCTCGGGTGGGAACAGGAATACTTCGTCATCGATGAAGCTATCGCGAATGCACGTCCCGATTTAATACTTTCTGACAGAACAGTTTTCGGTGCTTCTCCCGCTAAAGGGCAACAGTTGGAAGATCATTATTTCGGATCTATTCCTGAACGCGTGTATGCTTTCATGAGAGACTTCGAAACAGAGAGCTATAAACTAGGCATTCCTTTACGCACTCGTCACAATGAGGTAGCGCCATCTCAATTTGAATGTGCTCCGATCTTCGAAGAAGTAAATCTTGCAGTTGATCACAATACTCTTTTAATGGATGTTATGTTGCGTGTTGCAAAACGTCACAGACTAAAAGTGTTGTTGCATGAAAAACCATTTGCCGGCATCAATGGAAGTGGCAAGCATAATAACTGGAGTCTTGCAACCGACACAGGAGTAAACCTCTTGTCTCCTGGAAAAACGCCTAAGACAAACCTAATGTTTCTGACCTTCTTTGTTAATACGATTAAGGCGGTACACGATTATGCTGACTTATTACGCGCTTCTATAGCAAGTGCGGGTAATGACTTCCGCCTTGGCGCTAATGAGGCCCCTCCTGCTATCATCTCTGTTTTCGCGGGCGAATACCTGAGCCGCGTGCTTGGAGAGATTGAAGGCCGTGTGGGTGAGAAATTTGACGAGCAGGATGAAGCCATCCTTAAGCTTGACCTTCATCGTAGCATTCCCGAACTACTTTTAGATAATACTGATAGAAACAGAACGTCTCCTTTTGCCTTCACCGGAAATAAATTTGAGTTTCGTGCAGTTGGCTCTTCGGCAAACTGTGCTAATGCAATGACCACATTAAATACAATTATAGCTGAAACACTTCGCAACTTTAGAAAAGAAGTCGACGGCCTGATTGAAAAAGGTGACAAGAAGGAAGTTGCATTAATGCATGTTATTCAAAAGTATATTGTTGAAAGTAAAAAGGTGTTGTTTGAAGGTGATGGCTACAGCGATGAGTGGGAAAAAGAAGCAGCAAATCGTGGATTGCCAAATGTAAAAACGACTCCCCTTGCGCTGGATGCGATGCTGACAGATAGAGCAAAAAGTCTGTTTCAAAAAAACGGCGTTTATAATCACACTGAGCTTGAAGCAAGGCACGAAATTGAACTGGAGAAATATATAAAGATTGTTCAGATTGAAGCCCGTTTGATAGGTGACCTTGCGGGAAACCATATTTTGCCAGCCGCCATAAAATACCAGAACACCCTTATTACAAACATTAAAGGACTAAAAGATATCGGAGTAGATGAAAAAAACTACGCAACGCAGATAGATATGCTTCAGAAGATTTGCGACCATATTTCAACGATCCGTGAAAATGTAGATGCGATGGTAGAAGCACGTAAAGTTTGCAACAACATGACAAACACAAGAGAAAAAGCAATTGCGTATAATGCCGATGTGAAAGATAAATATTTCGATGTCATCCGCTATCACGTAGATAAATTAGAACTACTAGTCGCGGACGAAGAATGGACTCTGCCAAAGTACCGCGAATTGCTATTTCTGAGATAAGTGATTCGTTCCTAGCTAATTTTTTCAAGCTTTGTAAAGCTCTTTAGATCGAAATAGAAAAAGGCCCTAAAAAGGCCTTTTTCTATTCTGCTTATTTCCGTTAAACCTACTGGCAGTAATTCAATCAAAACGGCACGACTTTTTAAGATGTTACAGAAAACCCACCCGTTATGAAAAAAGCTTTTCTGACTTTGCTAATTGTAGCTTTCTGCGCTTGTGCTTCATTTGCACAAAAATTTACTATTGGAGGGGTGCATCGTGGTGGTACAAGCCCCGTGGATAAACAGAAATTGGCAGAAAAACTTAAATCAGAACTTAAGTTAACAGACGACGAGGCCAACGCTGTTGTAGTAATTCAACAGGATTACCAGTTGAAAAGTAGGTCAGTAAAAATTGATACCCAGACAACAGATAAAGAGAAAAAAAAAAACTACAGCCTATTGAAGAAGAGAGAAATCAAAAGCTGAAAAAGATTCTTACTGATGAACAAATTATTAAAGTCGATGAAGTTACAAGAGAAGTAAATACGATGAGGGTTGCTAAACAGGCGTAGCAGTTAACAATAAACAATTATTAGAAAAGGAGACTATTTGGTCTCCTTTTTTAATAATATCAATAATTGCCGCAAATTGTTTCAAAGTACAAGTGAGTGACACAACGATGTTGATTTAACAACTGATGCTTGTTCAATAACAAATAACACTCGCAACCCCTACTCCATTGTAAAGCCTTCAAGAAATTTAGTGGTGAAGTTTCCTTTACGGAAATCTTCATTCTTCATTAGCTGCAGGTGAAAAGGAATGGTTGTTTTAATGCCTTCGATAATATATTCACTGAGCGCACGGTGCATTGTATCGATAGCCTCTTCACGGGTCTGTGCCATCGTGATTAATTTACCTATCATGCTGTCATAATAAGGAGGAATAACATAGCCGGCGTATGCATGACTGTCGACCCTTACTCCGTGCCCCCCTGGCTGATGTAAAACTGTAATTCTACCGGGGCTTGGACGAAAATCGTTGTACGGATCTTCAGCATTAATGCGACACTCTATTGCGTGTAACTGCGGTTCATAGTTGCGACCACTAATTGGATGACCTGCAGCTATTTTTATTTGCTCTTTTATAAGATCGAAATTGATCACTTCTTCGGTCACGCAATGTTCTACCTGGATGCGGGTATTCATCTCCATGAAGTAGAAGTTTTTATGCTTATCAACCAAAAACTCGATTGTTCCTACACTTTCATAGTTAATGGCGCTGGCAGCTTTAATGGCAGCTTCACCCATCTTGCGCCTAAGTTCAGGATCCATAAACGGAGAAGGGCTTTCCTCGACCAGCTTCTGATGTCGGCGTTGTATTGAACAATCACGCTCGCTTAAGTGAGCCACAGTACCGTATTGATCACCGGCAATTTGGATTTCGATATGGCGAGGTTCTTCGACGAACTTCTCCATATACACACCATCGTTTTTAAAAGATGCACCTGCTTCGGCACGAGCGTTTGTATAGGCTTTTTCTATTTCGCTTTCCTCAAATACCACACGCATACCCTTACCGCCACCACCTGCAGTAGCCTTAAGTATTACCGGGTAACCTATTTCTTTTGCAAGACTTTTAGCTTCTGCCACACTTTCCAGTAAACTCTCACCACCAGGAACAACGGGAACCCCCGCTTTAATCATAGTTTCCTTCGCCGTTATTTTGTCACCCATGCCATTAATCATAGCAGGTGTAGGGCCAATAAATTTAATTCCGTGGTCTGCACATATTTGAGAGAATTTTGCATTTTCGGCTAAAAAACCATAACCGGGGTGTATCGCATCAGCATTCGTAATTTCTGCTGCTGCCATTATGTGCGGAATATTTAAATAAGAATCTGCACTTTGTGGCTTTCCTATACAAACCGCTTCATTAGCAAACTTTACGTGCAGGCTATCTTTATCAGCAGTTGAGTAAACGGCTACTGTTTTAATTCCCATTTCACGGCAGGTACGAATAACGCGAAGAGCAATTTCTCCGCGATTTGCTATCAAAATCTTTTTAAACATGTAGGCAAATTTGAAAATGGCTTAATTTGAAAATGGCTCAATTTGCACCATGGATGAATTGAGTAAATCAAAGAAGCAAATTTTAAAAAAATGGAAAAACTTAGAAAATAGCTAAAAGGACTTTTTCCCTTAGATGTTGCTAATATTTTTCCTAAAACTTTATTTATATCTTCTAACTTATTTTGTAATAAGGTAGAGTCTGGGTAACCGTTGGAATACTGACAAAGCCATAACCAATATTGTGATTCCTCCGCTTCTTTAGCAGCAATTTTCATTTTGTGAACAAAATCAGCTTTGCTTTCTGCATTTTGAGCTTCCATTGCATTTGCACCCATCGAAGTTCCCGATTTTAATAGTTGCCGTGCAATAACATATTTTTTTGCGCTATCGAGGCCTTCACAATATTCAATGACCATAAGAGCAAAGTCAAATGACAATTTTAAAATAGGATTATTATCAAATAATTCCTTCTTCATGTTGAGAGCTAGTACGTATAAAGGCGATTGTAGATGAAGTGTTGCTTGCAGAGTCTCATTTTTTGCTCCCTCAAATTTTCACATTGAGCCATCAACTCATTTTGACATTGCAATTAGGGTTCTACCAGGAACAATGGCTGGTCGTACTCTACAGGACTTGCATCTTCAACCAATACTTTTACGATGGTTCCTTTTATTTCACTTTCAATTTCATTGAAGAGTTTCATTGCCTCAATTATGCAAACTGTTTTACCTACTGTTACCTCATCGCCGATGTTCACAAAAGCAGGTTTATCCGGACCGGCGCTTCTATAGAAAGTTCCGATCATTGGGCTTTTGATGGTTACCAGGTTGTCTGCTTGTTTGGTTGCGGCTTCCTGTCCTCCTGTTGAACCATTACCAGCAGGCGATGATGGTGTTTGTGTTGGTGCAGATAGTTGTGCAGGGGGAGGTGCAGGCTGGAAATTTTGAGTGGGTGCTGACGTGTACACGGGTACAGGTTCTTCCTTCTGCTTTATGGTTATTTTGAAATCACCTTCTTCGATACTTAACTCACCTATAGTACTTCTATTAACTATCTTAATTAATTCCTGGATTTGTTTAAAGTCCATACAATCGGTTTGATGGTTTTTGAGATTGTAAACGCAATATTTTTTCTAAAGAAACGGGAGGCAAAATAGCCATTTTTAAAATAATACAACTGAAAAGATAAAACAATCTGTTTTAAACCTTAATAATCAAGGCTTACACACAAGGCACAAATATTGGATACTGCACATTCTATCATTGCTTCATCGCTATCTGTAACAACCTTGTATCCTGGCCTTGATAAATCGCGCCTACCCACTTACTAATTACTCACCCGTTTCAGAAAAAGGCGCATCAACCGGTTTAGATTGTGGTGATCCTTGTTGACGCAAATAAATGCTTAACAGAACAATCGCGACGATCGATAAAAACTCACTCTGCCAATTTTGAAAAGACTCAAACCAAAGCCTCGAGCCCGATAAATATTGCCAAACTGTTTCAGTTGCGTGTCCCTTTCTTACCTGCTCGCCATTGTAATCTTTAAAACTGCCAAAAACATGCATACAAAAGGAGAAGACGTACAAAAGCAACAACACGATAGAAAGCGAATGCTTGTAAAGAGTAAGTACCAGGCCTCCTTTATGTACAGGCCAAGGAGCATCTTTTTTATCAGGGTCGGGGTCTTTATCAACCTCTTCTTTCCCTTCTAGTTTTTTAGATTCAGATGAGCCCTTCTGCCTGAAAGTTCTGGTGAGTATAACGAATAATGCCATCTGCAAAAATTCACTTTCCCAGTTTTCAAATGTGGAGGAGATAAAATGACCGGAGGTAAGATATTCGGTTAAAGAAATCTCCTTGTAATGATCGTCCTTAAGGTCGTTGTTATATTCATTCCATCCCGTAAAGAGTTGGCCAACTAGCGATGCTATAAATAGCAACAAAAAAACTATCGTTAAACTGTTTTTGTAAAAGAACCCTTTTCGCATAACCTTTTGATTAAAAACTTATGCCAGCTGCAAAAGAAACACTAAACAAAATATTGCTGTTCAGTCTTTTATTGCTCGAGAAAGTTTTTAGTAGAGCTTAACCTTTGTTGCGGAATAAAAGAATACCAAACAAAGATTTCTATGCGGTATTTGTCCTGAATTTTTGCTTTCTAAAGAACAGCATTTCTGTTACGAATATTAGCAATAGACTAACTCCGGTGGTAGCCGTCACTTTTCCAAGGAAATACAGGAAGTTTCCAAACTGAAGCCACTCTATTAGAACAAGGTAGAAGTGATGAATAAACGTGAACACAAGTACGTACAAGCTGTAGGGAGCAAAGCCCATGCTTTTTATGGAAGGCTCCGCATAATTTAATTCTGCCCCTTCTTGAGAAATCAAAATATTGATCAAAAAAGGTCTTAAGTAAGCAATCAACACACAGGGCGCAGCATGAAGGCCGGGGGTCGATAAAAAATAATCAAGCGTAATGCCGAGCAGAAATGAAACCAATAGTAAGCCAAAACGCGAGATTGTAAACGGCAGCCACAGAATAAATAAGAAATACAGGTATGGCGTGATGAATTGATGCAACGGTGGTATCTGGCTAAGCACATACACCTGCATCAGTATGAACAGAATAAAGCGGATAATATTTTTTACTAGCAGGCTCATTGATTTTTTATAGGAGCAGCCTCCAACCTGCGTTGTTCATCCCATTGTACGTTTTCCACGAGGTTTACGTACTCGAGGCTATAGAAGTTGGTAGCCGTTTTAAGTCTGATAATAAAAAAGTTGCTTATCGGGTCTTTAGCAATTTCATCAACAGTACCTATTAAAAGATCTGAGGGAAAGTTGGCTGAATAACTACTTGTAACCACAGAGTCACCCTTTGCAACAGGAGTACTCTTAGGAATGTTTCTTAAAGTAATGTAATGCGGGTCTTTGCCGTCCCACTCCACCGACCCTATCATCTTGGAGTTTTTCAGCATTGAGCTAACCTTACTGTTTCTATGAAGCAGGCTCATTACACGGCTATAGTTTTCACTAACATCAATAACAGTCCCGACGATGCCTTTTGTACTAACCACTGCCATATCCTTTTTAACTCCCTGGTTAGCTCCTCTATGTAAAGTCACATAATTCATTTGTTCGGCCACCGTGTTATTAATAACTTTTGCGGGCAGCCACATATACTTTCTTTGATGGCCAAGGGTATCTCTTATCAGGCTATCGATAACAACTAGACGGGCGCTGTCAGGATCTTCAAAATTTATCTTAAGAAGATTTTTAAGACGCGTGTTTTCTTCGAGTAGTAGGCGGTTGTTTTCTTTTAAGTGAAAGTAGTTTTGAATTTTGTTGTACTGCTCGTTGATGCTTCCCGTTATTTCGTTCGCAATACCGGCATAGGCAGCCTGGTGTGTCTGGTTATACTGAACGAGTAAAACAATTGACAATATTTGCAGCACTACAAAAAAGAGAAAGTTGAAGTACCTTCTGATGAAAACAAAAATGTTCTTCATAAAAGCCCTCCCAGCTTCTCCGCTGATTTGCGGAAAATAAAAGAAACGTTGCTATAGCAGGATGAATATTTCAGGGTAATGTGCTTTAAGTCCTTTTGCAAAGAAGAACCTGCAATGGTCTATCTCATGATAAAAGGAAAACGCTGATAATTCTTTAAAGCTATTCCAGTGCCCCGAACTACACTTTTTAGCGGATCGTCAGCCACGTGTACCGGTAGCTTTATTTTCTGGCTAAGTCTTTTATCAAGTCCGCGAAGCAAGGCTCCGCCGCCCGTAAGATATAAACCTCTTCTATAGATGTCGGCCGCCAACTCAGGCGGCGTTGTCTCAAGCGCTTTAAGAATAGCCTCTTCAATCTTAAAGATGCTTTTATCAAGGGCTTCTGCAACTTCCTGGTAGCTTACCATAATTTGTTTCGGAATACCGGTAACCAGGTCACGTCCGTTTACAGGAATATCATCAGGTGGCGTCTCCAGATCTTTCATTGCCGCACCTATTTGTATCTTGATTTGCTCTGCAGTACGTTCACCAATTAATAAGCTATGGTAACGACGTAGCGCCTCCATAATATCAGCAGTGAATTCATCACCCGCGATACGAATACTTTGGTCGCAGACGATACCCGCCAAAGCAATTACTGTAATACCGGTGGTACCCCCACCAATATCAATAATCATATTTCCTACCGGCTCTTCAACGTCTATACCTATACCAAGTGCAGCAGCCATTGGCTCATGCAACAAATAAACTTCCTTAGCACCTGCCTGTTCTGCACTGTCTCTTACCGCACGTTTCTCCACCTCTGTTATGCTTGACGGAATGCATATCATCATTCTCCAACTTGGCGGAAAGAGCGGTTTTTTAGGATAGATCATCTTGATCATTTCCCTTATCATTAATTCAGCCGCGTTAAAATCTGCTATTACGCCATCTTTTAATGGACGAATGGTACGAATGCTTTCATGAGTTTTTTCGTGCATCATTAAAGCACGTTTACCAACTGCAAGAACAGTTTTCAGGTTATTGCGATCCAATGCCACAATCGATGGTTCATTCACTACCACTTCCTCGTTGTGAATGATCAAGGTATTTGCTGTACCCAAATCCATCGCTATCTCTTGTGTAAACCAGTTAAACAGTCCCATTTATATTTGAGTTCCTTGTATGTTAAGTAATGCGTGCAAAGTTGTATGAAATAATCCGAATTAACAAAGTGGAAAAAATAGCCGCAGATGCAGTGTGGACAACGTTTGGATAGCTTTTAAAATGGTATTAGATAAGGATTTACGTTAATATCAATTGCTGAAAAAGTAATGCTATATTATATAAAAGAAGACCACCAATTACTCAAATTCAAACCCGATATCCTTTCTATAGTACATGCCCTCGAAGCTGATATTGCCTAGCTCTTTCTTTGATCGATTTACAGCACTTTTTAAATTATCGCCAAAAGCTGTAACAGCTAGTACGCGTCCTCCGTTTGTAACTACGGTATCATTTGTATTTTTTGTTCCTGCATGAAAGACCAATACGTCTTCATCGGCAGGTTGCATATCTGGCAGCCCTTTTATTTCAATACCCTTTTCATATTCTCCCGGATAACCACCACTTACCGCCATGACAGTTGCTACAGATCTTTCATCAAATTCAATATTGAGATCGTCCAGTTGATTTATTTTGATCCCAATTAACAATTCGAGCAAATCATTTTTTAGCCTCGGCATAATTACCTCAGTTTCAGGATCGCCTAAGCGGCAGTTGTATTCAATCACATAAGGTTCCCCATTTACATTCATCAATCCAATAAAAACGAATCCGTTGTATTCGAGTTTCTCTTCGCTCAATCCTCGAACTGTCGGCTTGATAATTCTCTCTTCTACCTTTTGCATAAATGTTTCGTCAGCAAAGGGCACCGGGCTTACACAACCCATTCCACCGGTATTCAATCCTGTATCGCCCTCTCCTATCCTTTTATAATCTTTTGCGTGACCAATTACTTTGTGTTGCTGTCCATTGGTTAATACAAATACACTTAACTCAATCCCCTTCAAAAATTCTTCGATCACAACTTTTGAGGAAGCTTCACCAAATTGTTTTTGTATGATCATTTGCTCAAAAGCATCAAGAGCCTCTTTATGTGTCTCACAAATAATTACACCTTTACCAGCAGCGAGGCCATCGGCTTTCAAAACAATTGGCAACGCATGATTTGAAATGTATTCTTTGCCAGCCTCATAATTTTTTTCATCAAACTCTGCGTAACCTGCGGTAGGAATTTTATGGCGCTGCATAAACTTTTTTGAAAACGCTTTACTTCCTTCCAGTTGTGCGGCAGCGGCAGATGGACCAATGACAGTTCTTTTTTCGAGCTCTTCATGATTTTTAAAGAAATCGTAAATGCCTTTTACCAATGGCTCCTCCGGTCCAACGATTACCATTTCGATAAACTCTGATACACACACTTTTTTAATTGCTTCAAAATCTGTGATTGAGACATCAATGTTCTCGCCGTACTGAGAAGTGCCGGCATTTCCGGGAGCAATTAACAATCGACTGCATAGTTTACTTTGCCTTAATTTCCATGCTAGTGCATGTTCACGTCCACCTGATCCTAGCACAAGTATATTCATAACAGATAAGTTAATAAGCAGATAAATTAGGCAGCGAAAGTAGAAACATTTTATAATCAAAGAGCGCGTGGTATAATAGTTACTAAGTAAGTAATTGGATTTATCCCTATTTTGAGAACTTTATTAAAAAGGTTCAAAGTTGAACAACAAGCTGCAGAATGGATACAAATATTGGGATGCCTTTTTTTAAAAAAGCTGAATGAAGTATTTACAGGTACAAGGGAGTGACACAACAAAAGATGGCCACAGACCGGAAGATGGCGACAACAAAAAAAGAAGGCGGAATTATATAAGGCGGAATTGAATAAACTAAAATCGATCAAAAAAAAGTACCTATGATTAGTAATGCCACTGCGGAAGCACCCGTAAAAAGCGGTCACCCAAAAGGATTGGGAGTTCTTTTTACAACTGAAATGTGGGAACGGTTTAATTTTTACGGGATGAGGGCTTTGCTAACCTTGTTCCTTGCTAAGGCGTTGCTTCTGGGTGAACAACAGGCTTCTATCATCTACGGCGGATTCCTGGGTTTGTCTTACCTCACTCCAATGTTGGGGGGTTATATCTCTGACAAGTATCTTGGTAACCGCAACTGTATTCTTCTTGGTGGTTTAACTATGGCCGCCGGACAATTCCTGCTTTTTGGAAGTGCCTCTATTTTTGGTTCAAACCTCGACCTTGCCAAAACTATCATGTGGCTGGCTTTATTAGTGATCATTTTCGGCAATGGTTTTTTTAAGCCGAATATTTCTTCGATGGTCGGGCAGTTATATCCTGAGAATGAAAAAAGCAAACTGGATTCAGCGTTTACCATATTCTACATGGGTATTAATGTTGGCGCGTTGCTTGGTCAAACAATTTGTCCTTTGCTTGGTGATGTTGAAACTACCACTGTTGTAAACGGAGTCGAAAAAACGGTGCGTGATCTTACTGCTTTTAAGTGGGGTTTTTTTGCTGCCGGCGTTGCCATGTTAATCGGCACTATAACCTTCTTCTTTCTAAAGAATAAATATGTCGTTACACCTCAAGGCGCAGCAATAGGAGGAAAACCAAGAGCCGACTTGCGCCAGGATGGTGACGCTGTACAAGCGAAGTTTACATCAAAAGCGGTTGCAATACTTGTTGGATTATTGATAGTCTTCTATTTCATTTTTCAATATCTATCATGGGATTCAGTTTCGATGCCAATGACGGGATCAGGGATAGGGGGATACTTTTCGGCACTGCTAACTTCCCCGATAAAAACTTACGTGTATCCTTTTATATATGCATCAGGTGTTAGCCTCGCAATTTTTATACTTACAGATAAATCGCTAACGAAAGTTGAAACGCAAAGGATCTACGTACTTTATATTGTAGCATTCTTCGTTATCTTTTTCTGGGCTGCTTTTGAGCAGGCCGGCTCGTCGCTCACTTTCATTGCCGATAATCAAACAGATACACGCATACTTGGCTGGAGAATGCCACCTAGTATGGTACAAAACTTCAACGGCTTCTTTGTAATCATTTTTGCGCTTCCCTTTAGTGCTTTATGGCTGTGGTTGCAGAAAAGAAATATGGAGCCCATTTCTACCGCTAAACAAGCCATCGGTCTCGCCTTGATTGCACTTGGTTACCTGATCATTGCGTTGCAGGTAAAAGATTTGGGAACGCAAGGAAAAATAGGGGTCATATGGTTGATTTTATTGTACCTGCTTCATACGTGGGGTGAGCTTTGTTTATCGCCCATAGGATTATCGCTTGTGGCCAAATTAGCCCCAAAAAGGTTTGCATCTTTATTGATGGGAGTCTGGTTTTTAGGTAATGCTGCCGGCTACGCGCTTACAGGAACACTAGGTGCATTGCTACCACCAACTGGCGATAAATATGCAGCGGCTGCAGAAAAAGGAATTGACCTGCGGGCAATCCTTGATAAGACCGGGCAGGCTACAGCAGAACAAATGGCCTTTCTTTCAGACAAAAAGATCCCAACGACTTATCCCACATTTGCCGGGTTTACTATTCATAACCTTTTTGAGTTTTTTATGGTTTTCGTAATACTGTGCGGAGTTGCATCAGTGGTTTTATATGCGATCACACCGATATTGAAACGAATGATGAATGGGGTTAGATAAGCATCAAAAAAATAACAAGCTGTTCAAAATTGAGCAGCTTTTTTAATTGCATGAACAGTGGTAAATTTGGTTACAATACCTTTTTATGTCAGACTTAGCTTTTTTAGAGACTGTGAAATTAATGCCTCCGGATTACCAGCAGGAAGTGAAAGACTTTATTGAGTTTGTGTGGGAAAAAAAGTTGGGAAAAGAGCCATTATCGCAGGGAAAAAGAATTCCGGGTCTATTTAAAGGTAAAATGTGGATGAGCCCTGACTTTGATGAGCCACTAGAAGATTTCAAAGATTACATGTAATGAGCAGATATCTTTTAGATACTCATACTTTAATCTGGTGGAACGAAGGGGACAAACAGCTATCTCAGTTAGCGACAAAAACTATAGAAAATTTAGCAAACAGCTTATATGTAAGCATTGCTTCATTCTGGGAAATCACAATTAAACTACAGACAGGAAAATTAAAGCTCGACTACTACATCAACGAACTTGCTGCTGCTTGTATTACAAGCAATATAGAAATAGTACCTGTCAAACTTTATCATCTTAACCAATTGTCACTCCTGCCGGTTCTTCACAAAGATTCTTTTGACAGAATGCTGGCAGCTATTGCCTATTCTGACCATATGACTTTAATTTCAAAAGACAAGCAACTCGGCGCTTACAACATTTCCGTTATCTGATAATCATTTCAGCCTCTATTAAAAAACACTATGGATTTAACCGAACCTAAAACACCGGCAGTTCAGGGAAGCAGTGGACATCCGAAACAATTATACATCCTGTTTTTTGCAGAAATGTGGGAGCGATTTTCATTTTATGGAATGAAAGCTTTGCTGCTTGCATACATGGTTACACAACTAAAGTTCGATGAGCCGAAAGGCTATGCTATCCTAGGTTCGTATGCTGCTTTAGTATATACAATGCCAATGTTTGGTGGAATGATGGCCGATCGATTTTTAGGCAATCGAAAAGCTGTGTTGTTTGGCGGAATACTAATGAGCATTGGACACCTTGTGTTAGCAGTACCACAAGGTTGGAGCTTTTTTTATGGAATGGCTTTTATCATTTGTGGCAATGGTTTTTTTAAACCTAATATTTCCAGCCTCGTGGGAACCTTATACGCGGATAACGATCCAAAGAAAGACAGCGGCTTTTCGTTGTTTTATATGGGGATAAACATAGGTGCAGCCTTAGGAGGATTGCTGTGTGGTTATGTAGGCCAGAGAATTAACTGGCATTACGGTTTTGGGCTTGCCGGCATTTTTATGATTGTCGGACTTGTTGTTTTTTACATTGGCGGTAAGTCTTTAGGCCATCGTGGCCTTCCGCCTGATGCTGATGCTCTGAAGAAACCTTTGTTTGCCGGCATCACTACAGAAGTTGTTATTTATCTCGCCACCCTTTGCCTCGTACCGGTTGTAGTTATATTGTTTAATCAGTACCAGGTCATGGACGTTATCATGTTTGGCCTGGGTGCAATAGCAATTATCTACATTTTGTTTACTGCATTTCGATTAGAGAAAACAGAGCGATACAAATTGTTTTCAGCACTTATCCTCGTTATTTTCTCTACGTTGTTTTGGGCTTTTTACGAGCAAAATTCGGGTTCGCTGAATTTGTTTGCAATGAGAAACGTAGACATGCGCGTCGGCGGTAGCGACCTGCCACCACTTTCGGTAAATAACTTTTTGCCGCCGGCATGGGTTATTTTGCTAAGCTTCTTTTTTGCCTGGCTTTGGCCCGCATTAAACAGAAGGAGAAGAGAGCCATCTACGCCCCTAAAGTTTGCTTTTTCGTTCATCCTCATGGGCATTGGCTTTTATGTTTTTTACGCAGCCTGTGCAGCAAGTCGAGAGACCGGCTTGATTTCGCTGTTTTCTTTCGTAGCCGGCTATTTTTTTATTATTTCCGGTGAGTTGTGCATCTCTCCCATTGGACTTTCAATGATTACGAAATTGTCTCCAAAAAGAATGGTAGCGCTGATGATGGGGATGTGGTTTTTTGCCAGTGCCCTAGGTGAGTTTTTTGCGGGGAAAATCGGGTCGCTAATGAGTGTGCCTGAAGCTGTGGTATATAATCCTGTTCTGTCTCTTCCCTACTACGCTACCATTTTAAATAAGATTGGAATGTATTCTATCGGTATCGGCATTCTGCTGATTTGTTTTGTTCCCCTGATCAGAAAATGGATGAGTGACGTGCGGTAATGTTGATACCCGCAGACGTACAAAAATGAGTCATCGTTGCGACGCAATCCGTTCGTCTTTTTGTTTTTTAATTCGGCTTTAGTCGCCCTTATGTTTTTACTGCCTTGAAATAACCTGCGCTTTTCTACCCGGATGAATAGAGAAAAAAAGTACAAGTGTGCGACGCAACGGAAGTAACGGAGTTGATATAAAGGTTTGGACAAATAAGACACTATTTCTTAATTCTGCCTAATTAAGAAACCACGCACGAGATGGCTCGATGTTTTAAGAACAATAGAAGTTTTCTAATTTCTATTTAAATGAGACTTTTTAGTTGCACTAATTGTGGCCAGTTACTTTATTTCGAAAACAGCCACTGCGAACAATGTGGTCTGTCGCTCGGATTTATCTCTGAAGAGCTAACATTACTACCAATCGTACAAGAAGGTGACGACACCTATCGGCTACATGGAAGAGATGAAAAGACCCTTTACCGCTATTGTAAAAACCATGAATACAATGTGTGTAACTGGCTGGTGCCAAACAACAAGCAAATAGATTATTGTACTGCATGCAGTCTCAACAGAACAATACCCAACTTAAGCAAACAAGAATACCGGCAACGATGGAACGTTATTGAAAATGGAAAGCATCGCCTTGTTTATCAATTGCTCCGCATGCAGCTTCCTCTCGCCAGCAAGGCTGTTAATGCTGAAGAAGGTCTGCTGTTTGATTTTATGGCTGATGACGAAACCGGCGGAGAAAATAAAATACTTACGGGGCACGACAACGGGGTGATTACTTTAAACATTTCAGAAGCAGATGACGTAGAAAGAGAAATGACGAGGAAGGGAATGGCTGAAGTGTACCGGACAGTGCTGGGACATTTCAGGCACGAAGTGGGACATTACTACTGGGATCGGCTAATAGACAATACCCCTTTTCTAGATGAGTGCCGAGAGCTTTTTGGAGACGACAACCTAGACTACCAGGAAGCTTTAAAAGTGCATTACAAAGATGGCCCTCCAATCGGCTGGAACACTCACTTTATCAGTGCTTATGCAAGTACCCATCCGTGGGAAGACTGGGCCGAGACATGGGCGCACTATCTGCACATCGTAGATACTATGGAAACCGCTTATTCATTCGGGCTCAGCGTACATCCTCATGTTGCTCCAACGGCTGCACACTTAAATACCGATATCAAAGTTGACCCTTATAACCAACCCAGTTTTGATAATATCATTACCCAATGGCTTCCTCTTACGTTTGCTTTTAATAGTGTCAACAGGAGTATGGGCCTGCATGATCTATACCCTTTTGTTATTCCCGTGGCTGTTATAGACAAGCTGAAGTTTATACATAAAGTATGCACCAACGCTAAAAACAGCATAACAGAAAGTTAGTAAATCTTAAAATGTTTTAGACAATTTTTCTGTTTAAATACCCCGAATAATCCGGCATATCTGTCGAAATGTTTTTATGCATAAGAGTGGAAGTCAACACAAAATCGGCAGTTAATCGGTTACAGGCAATAATGATATTCCATGCAACAGCAACACGTAGTAGCGCTTTTACATCACTATCATGCGGCTGCGCTTCCATCGGATCCCAAAAGAATATGATCATATCTAACTTACCTTCCGCTATCATAGCGCCTAGTTGTTGGTCTCCACCCAACGGGCCGCTCAATAATTTAAATACAGGGATATCCAGCGCTTCTTCCAATAATCTACCTGTAGTACCTGTGGCTGTTAGCTGGTGTTGAGCTAGTACTCTCTTATTATATTTCGCCCAATCCAATAAATCTGCTTTTTTATTGTCGTGGGCAACAAGCGCTATCCGTTTTACCACGCTTATATTTTTGATAGTGTTCATACAATTTATTAGGTTAGAGATAATAAAAATGCCTGCTATTTTTGAGGCAGGCATTCTTATTTTTATTTATCCGTTAAATTCAAAATCCATTATAAATTCATTCGTTTTACCCTAAGGCATATCTGCTTTTTACTGTTCTTTTTATTTTAAAAAGTCTTATTAATGCTTTAACCCTAAAAGATAATTGTGTAAGGGAATTATAATATTCAAGACTATAATTTCCGGGATATGTTGTGTACATAATTTTTGATTTTAATAATTAATAAATTCTATCCAATAATCATCGATAGTAAGAGAGATCAGATTACCCTGACAGCTTTACCTGATTCAATTACCGGCTTTACGAAGTGGAGATGATTTGCTGATACAAATACTAATTCAATATCAACGTCATTAATGATGGACTCTGCCCTCTCAACGATCTCAGCCTGTGGATGGCTTTTTATGCTTGCAGATTTTCCGCTCAGATAGATTTTCTTCCAAAAAAAACTTTCGACCTTATTCACTCCAGTTGTTCTAAAAAACTCCTCCGACATATTACAACCTATAATGCCGGCACTTATTGTCTTTACCATACTTTGCTGTTTTTAGTTAACGATACTAACTTCTCGCATATGGCAAACACAAAGTTTTTCTATTTCAAATGGTAGCTTTTTTCGTTTTTTAGAAATTTCATTTAAACGTTTAAACATCGCAAAGGTAACCGTTTCGATTAAATCTACCTTTAGACCGGTGTTAAGTAATTGTAACCTTGTTGAATGAGACTATAACAGATGGTGTCTAACAAGTTGATATTTGGCGTCATCTATCAGCCTCATTTCCTTCAATTTTTCATTTGCTTCATCATTATTACCTTCGCGCCATGCACAAAATTGTACTAATAACAGGGGCAACTTCGGGATTTGGAAAAGCTATCGCAGAAAAATTTGCATCGGGTAATTGGAACTGTATCATTACTGGTCGCCGTGCAGACAAGCTTCACACTTTTGCAGATGAACTGAGAGAAAAGTTTGCTGTGCGCGTGCTAAGCCTTGTTTTTGATGTGCGTCACAATGACGAGGTGAAGCAAAACCTGGGCAACCTACCAACTGAATGGAAAGACATAGATGTACTGGTAAACAATGCCGGCCTTGCTCTTGGCCGCGACACTTTTGACAAAGGAAGTATTCATGATTGGGATACAATGATAGACACAAATGTAAAAGGGCTGTTGTATGTAACGAAAGCCGTTGTGCCTTACATGATTGCAAAAAACAAGGGACACATTATCAATATCGGTTCAGTTGCAGGTAAAGAGGTGTATGAAAGTGGTAATGTGTATTGCGCCAGTAAGTTTGCAGTTGATGCTATCTCAAAATCTTTGCGTATCGATCTTCTACCGCATAAAATAAAAGTTACCGCACTGCAACCAGGTGCAGCCGACACAGAATTCTCTTTGGTTCGTTACAAAGGTGACAGCGACAAAGCAAAACAAACTTATGACGGTTTCACTCCTTTGTATGCAGAAGACATAGCAGACATTGCGTGGTATTGTGTTTCGCTTCCTCCACATGTTTGCATTAATGACCTGGTTGTAACTTGTACTGCCCAGGCAAATGCGATTAATTTTATAAGGAGTAATGCTGCTTTCAAAGAAGACAGATGAAGACCTCACTAATTTTATCTATATAACTTTACCAAACCTTGGACATTCGTTTTGCTTTTGAGGTATGTTAGCCAAGGTATCGTTTTCGATAAAGGATTTAATGTTATAAGCAGCAGTATGACAAAAAGGGCATGAATGTACATTGCCTGCTGAGTCGATATACATGCTACGACTTCCTGCAAAGCAGCCTATTCTTCTTTGATGAAATCCGTGGTAACTAAAAGTTGGATAACTTTTAGTGTCTCTACTATGATTGATGCTTTTAAAGAAATCTTCCAGCAAGAGTATATGCTTTTCATCGAGCAGTACATCCTGGTCTTTGTAGTTACCGATATTCCTCGGCTCAAGTAACTGCACGAATTCTACTCCCAGGTCTTTTGCAAATTCTGCGTACGGCCAAAGATGCCCTCCGTCTAAAAACGACTTTGTTACACAAACACTGATTGCCGTTGCAAGCTGAAGTTCTTGTGCATAATGGATTGCTTTCAAAGCAGCATCAAAAGATCCGGCCTTGCGTCTGAACAAGTCATGTAGTTCTGAGAGATGATGGTCGATGCTAACTACGATGCCTTTTAAACCAGCTTGTTTTAACTGAGAAAGGTTTTCGCGTGTGCAATTAAAACCAGAAGTAAGTACCCAGAAGTCCACTTGTCTTGCGTGGTTATTTAGTAACACAACCATTTCTTTTACCCTAAGCATAGGCTCGCCTCCACTTAAGTGCATTTGAAACATTCCCTGCTTTTTGTAATGGTCGACGATTAAGTCCAACTCTTTCAAAGAGAACGTTTCTTTTTTGTTGAGGTTATCCCATTCAAAACAGTGCTCACATTTTAAAGGGCATTTCCTCGTTATTGCAAAAAAAATAAAAGAACAGGAATGATTTGTTTCATTAAAAATTCTTCTCCTCGTTTCCCTTACAATCATTTGATCGTATTGCTTCGAGGGCCACGCTGGTGTGTATTGATTATAGAAATATTTCCCTCCCACCTGGTAAATCTTTTTCATATTACCATTCCAAACATTTTCCCTTAAACCGATAATTTGCCTGTAGTACTCAATAGCCTTTTTAATGGACCTGACATTATACATTACCAGGAAAAATATCCTGCTTTTTATTGCAAACCATACCCAAGTATTATGGAGACCTGTTACTTGAGTCCGGTGCTTTTTGCCATCGACCAATTCCTCGCTCCTAAACTCCCTTTTATCATGAAAGCTAAACGCAGTATTTGCTTTAGCTGTACCGGCAGATAAATCTATCATGGGTTATTTTTTTGATTTTGTGGCAAGCGAAGAATTTATTTGATGATAACGTTCCATGCTAAACTTCGATAATGCTAAAGGCTCTTTAAACTTTTTCAGAAATTTTATATCAGCCATTCCTTTAAATGATCTCACGTGTTCGTAATAGCCGCTCGTGTGTAAAATGTACGTCAAGGATTTATCTGATTTTGGCGTATTGGCATCAAAACTAATCGTAGCTACATTTCCGGGAATGGGCTGATTCAGAGATTGATTGTCTTTTGCAAGAAGTAAAGAGCTGACGTCTTTTCCCAACTCGTCAATAGCAGAAACAGGCTTAAGTTTGCGAACGGTGTATGCACGTGCAGGCGTATAATCGATAGCGACGCGATCAAGTTCCCAAAACATAAAACCTGAGGAAAGCCTTAGTGTTATTTGTGCTCCTTCAGACTCGCTTATATTTAAAGGAATTGCCATTTCTCTATAGGCGACAGGTCCGACTGTCGTAAGAGTTTTCACCTCCTTCCATCCTGTCGCAGTTTTCATTTCGATCGTTAGTGGGATGGCTTGCTCGTTTTTCCATTTAACTAATTGTTCAGCCGATTTATTCTTTTGCAGTTTGCTCCACTTATTAAAATAGCCGCCCATGTGTTGAATGAGCTCGCCATAGATATAATCAAGCCAGTAGGAGTTCTTTAAGTGGAGTAACAGTTTACCTTCTTTGCTTTCATGCGGCTTTGAAAAAGTTACCTCCAACTCACTAATACCGCCTTCTTTCTCATTATTGAAAGGAAAATAAGTCTCATCTTTCTGAGACACTTCAGTTAAAACATTACGACCATTTACAGTGGCAGTCGAAGGAATTTCTCCTTTCGCAACTGAATATAAATTGCCTTGTTCATCCGGCACGATATCAACATCCTTTTCATGCTCAATAGTCCAAAGTTCTGCAAGGTCAGTGTATTGTCTTTCTTGTAACTCGTTGCTGATTTTAACCTGTAGCTTACCTTCCAAAGGCTTCAACTGCAAAGGCAGGTAGTCATCACGTTTAAGAGCAGGATAAATAGCGCCGGCATAAATTTCTCCCTGCAACTTAAAGTCATTCCCATCATAACCGCTTACAAAAGGACACGAGCTTTTAGTAAGAGCTACTATGACTATTAGAAGTGCAAATGCTCCCAGCGTTACACCTAATAGGCTAAATACTGTACTGGCCGTAGTACCAGCTACATCTTTTTCCACCAGTTCTATTTTGCTAACCTCGGCTATAGGAAGTACAAGAGGTTCGCTTAAAGCATAGCTAGTTGCATCTTTTGAATAAAGGTGCATTTCAGTCAATACTTGCGATTGACCTTTCGAAGGTTTATAGACTCTGTATTTAGGCTTATTTACATAAACAGTGTGGGGCGTATCAAGCTTCGAAAGCTGCAATTCTAATTGCTGCTTCTCTTTGTTTACGTGAATGGTGGTAATGCTGTATGCGTTTGAGCCAGCATGTAAAATAAAAAACCGGTTCTCCTCCTTTCCCCTTTCAACTGAAGTAGGGTACGCTGCAACATCCTTAACCGGAACTACTTTAAAATAATGTTGAAAACACCCGGAGCAAACGCTTGAAAAAATAAAGGCAACAAACGCTTTGCACATTGACTTGAGTATTCTCATACGTTTTGATTTGGTTGAGGTTATTGCTATTGAAAAGTAAACAAGGTTTTTGCTAATTGCAACAAATCGCAATCATTAATATTGGCGTTTGATCTGCGGTTTGCAAGAAAAATAGAGTCGTACCTCAGAGCCTATAAGTATAAGAGAGATGCTGAAAATACTTTTAGTGTATAAATAATTGGAGCTTGTTTTTAATATTAACACCAGGGCAATTTCAGTTTTTTGTTCAAAAAGAATAGGAGTTTTGAAAAGGATACATTTTTTATTCTTTAGCATAAAAACATACATCATGAAAAAATTAGCGGTTATAATATTATTGTCTCTACCTACTTATGCCTTTTCTCAAATGATTAATGACAGCACTTACAAAGCAACTTCGGGACAAGTGTTTACAAAAGGTCAACAGGTAAAAATTGGCTTGGGATCGAGAGACGATGGTTCGTTTAGATATATTGA
Source organism: Segetibacter aerophilus (assembly GCF_007991655.1). Taxonomy (GTDB): domain Bacteria; phylum Bacteroidota; class Bacteroidia; order Chitinophagales; family Chitinophagaceae; genus Segetibacter; species Segetibacter aerophilus. The sequence continues at coordinate 41,865 of NZ_BJYT01000008.1, read as the reverse complement.
ACACGTAAATGCAAAAGGTGAAAAAGTAAGCGCTGATTTTGCAGCCCAACCAGTGAAGCTTTGGAGTGTAAGAAAATTAAGAAGCAAAGACACAGATGTTGTGTATGGCTTTTTTACTAATAACAAGAAAGTCTATAGTATCAAAATAGATGCGGCGTTGCTGGCGAAAGAGCTTCAATAAAACAGTTGACAACAGCAGTTTAAGCAATCTTGTAAAAAGCTGAATAAAACATCAATAGTACAAGTGAGTGACACAAGAATGCCAGGCTATGTTCCTCTGCCTGTAAAACAAATTGCCCTACAAATAGTAGGGCAATTAACCAGAGAGGTAAAATTAAAGATCGCTTATCTTCCGGCTCTTATAATGTCTGCAAAAACACCTGATGCTGTTACTTCTGCACCAGCTCCGGCACCTTTAACAACTAATGGCTGTTCAACATAGCGGTTGGTATAAAACAACACAACATTATCTTTTCCATAGAGATGATACAAATCGTGCTGCGGAGGAATTTGCTGTAGGCCAACCGAAGCCTTACCGTTGTTATAGGAAGCTACAAACTTTAATTTGTTGCCTGCAACTTTTGCCTCATTGTAAAGGGAGGCAAAGTGTGTTTCGTGTTTTCCCATTTCTGCATAAAAATCATCCACACTTCCCTGCATGCACGACGGCGGCATGAAGGACTTATTGGTGATGTCTTCCATTTCTAATTGTTCACCCGCTTCCCTGGCTAAAATCATAATCTTGCGCATTACATCTGTACCACTTAAATCAAGGCGCGGATCTGGCTCCGTGTAGCCCTCATCCTGTGCATCCTGAACTACCTGGGCAAATGTTTTTGAGCCGTCATAATTATTAAAGACATAGTTGAGCGTACCACTCAACACTGCTTCGATACGGTTAATTTGATCACCACTTCTTAAAAGGTCATTTAGTGTTCCGATTACCGGCAAACCCGCACCTACGTTAGTTTCAAAGAAAAACTGGGCATTATACTCTTTTGCCAAATCCTTCAGCTTTCTATAATATTCGTAGGGCGAAGAGCAAGCAATTTTATTGCAAGCGACAATTGAGATGCTACGTTGCAGAAGAGAATCGTAAGAATGGGCAATTTCACTATTAGCAGTAACGTCTGCAAAAACAGCATTACGAAGATTTTTAGATTGAATGGTTTCAACGAATTGCTGAGTGTTCATCTGTTCACCTTGTTGCAACTGCTCTTTCCAGTTTGACAGGTCAACACCTTCATCGTTGAAGTACATTTTTTTGCTATTTGCTATACTCACCACTTTAATCTGCAACCGCAGATGCTCCTGCAAATAGGTCTGCTGTTGTTTTATTTGCGCCAGCAATTTGCTTCCAACATTACCAACGCCTGTTACAAATAAATGGAGTTGTTTATAGCTCGTTTCGAAAAATTCTTCATGTAAAACGTTGATCGCTTTTTTTACGTCGTTTTTCGAAATAACTGTCGAAATGTTTCTTTCTGAAGACCCCTGCGCAATAGCACGAACATTCACGCCATTACGACCCAACGCTCCAAACATTTTACCGCTAATACCGGTGTGATTTTTCATATTATCTCCCACCAAAGCAATGATTGATAATCCTGCTTCTATAGATAATGGCTCAACTTTGCCGGTTTCAATTTCGTATGAAAAAGCGGTATCAATTGCCCTTTTCGCCGGTCCTGCATTTTGATGATCGATACCAACACAAATAGAATGTTCAGAAGATCCTTGGGTAATGAGGATTACATTAATTCTTTCCTGTGCAAGCGCCTCAAATAATCTCTTAGAAAAGCCTGGAATGCCTATCATGCCGCTTCCCTCAAGGCTAAGCAACACTATATCATTGACGCTAGAAATACCCCTGATGTTCTTGCCATTACTGCTACGGTTACTTTCTATTAAAGTCCCTTCGTCGGTAGGAGCAAATGTGTTTTTTATCCATACCGGTATTTCCTTTTTCATCACCGGTTGTATGGTTGGAGGGTAGATAACTTTGGCTCCAAAGTGAGAAAGCTCCATGGCCTCCTGGTATGAAATACGGGGGATAGCCTTTGCTGTTGGCACAAGCCTTGGATCGGCAGTCATCATACCTGAAACATCGGTCCAAATCTCCAATATTTGTGCGTCTACTGCTGCAGCAATAATTGCAGCGGTATAGTCCGAACCTCCTCTTCCTAATGTGGTTGTTTTACGATTTTCATCGAAAGCAATAAAGCCCGGCAGGACGGTGACACCATGATCGGTATTGCTGAAGTAGGCAGCAATCAATTCATTAGATACCGCAAAGTTTACAGTTGCATTTGTGTGGTTATTATTGGTTGTGATGAGATTCCTCGCATCCTTCCATTCAGCATCTAGGCCGATTGAAGAAAGCCTTGCAACCAGAATTTGTGACGATAGTAATTCGCCGTAGCTCACAATGCGGTCTTTCGTTGCTGCTGATAATTCTTTCAATAAAAAAATACCGTTGCAAATATCCTCGAGCTCATTGCACTGGGTTTTTACATGACTTAGTATCCTGCTCTGCTGGGTAATAGGCACAAGTGCTTTAACTGTTTCCATGTGCCTTGCTTCAGCAACGTGTAATTTATCTTTATAAGACTCATCACCCTGTGAAGCAAGCATTCCACATTCCAACAACAGATCCGTCATTCCACCCAATGCCGAAACAACCACGATCACTTTTTCTTCTGTTGACTTGTGCTGTATTATGCTTACAACTTTTTCGATGTTTTCCGCATTGGCTACGGAACTACCACCAAATTTTAATACTTGCATGAACCTTGTTTTTGGAATAAATAATTTTTAAATAGAGAACACCTGAAGCTCGTTATAGCAACTAAATGCCCACTGGTAATATGATGAAGTACAACCCCTAAAGGGTTGATGTAACAGTAGTGATAACAGGTATAAGACATGATAAAATACCTGGTGATTTGAAAGAAATAATATGTATTTCCAGGAATGTCAAGAAAATTTATTAGCGGGCGTAAGATAGTAAAATTCTATTTCCCATGTTTTTTGTGCTTATATCCAACAGGGATACTTGCATAACTCCCTGCTGCACCTGCAGTTCTTTTACCGCAACTTTCCAACAATAATACTTGTACAATTAGTCGGGCAAGAAAACATACAGACCTGAGTTCCAACTGTTTCAATATTTGCAAAAGCGGGGATTAATGTTTAAGTTAAAGGATCGATTCCAGCACTAGTAATAAAACCACATGAAGCATGAGTAACAATAGCGTAGAAAGTCAAATAATCAAGTTCGACAATAATAATAGCGCAACGGCTCTTCTGGTACAAAGTAATACGAGCGTAACAGCGATTGTTGGTAAACTCGACAATCTCATTCCTTATACGAAAGTGATATTGGTTTTAGGTGGAGCAGATGAATTGGAAGCGACGGATACAAACAGGCTCACCCAATTATTTGGGCTTGGGATTGCCCGGGCAGCAGTTGAAGCAAGTGCGGTAATTATAGACTCAGGTTCGGGGAAAGGCATAACATCAATGATGGGTGAAGGTGTGGCAGCAAGAGGCTATAAAACATCAATTATAGGAATTGCGCCTTTTGGTGCAATAAAAGATCAAACTAATCAACCTGATATTTCATTACTTGAACCAAATCACTCCCATTTTATTTTTGTAGAAGGCGATAAAAGGGGAAGTGAAACATCGTTAATGTTTAAGTTAGCGCAAGCCCTTGCCACTCCTTCTGACAGCATAGGCAATAGCCAGGACGCTCCAAAATCAAAGAGTAACATAGTTCCTGCAATTGCGATTTTAGCTGGTGGAGGGCCCATTGCGAAACAAGAAGTCTTAAGGGCTGTTCGTCAAAACCTTCCACTTATTATTATAAAGGGAAGTGGTGGAGTGGCGGACGAAATTGTTGCTGCAGCAGAAAGAAAAGATCCATTGAAAGAAGACCCCGTGATTGCAGAAATCATTGCCGACGGAGAACTGCACTTCCATAATTTGACGAAACCTGTTAAAGGCATTGAAAGATTAATCATTAGAGAACTGGGAATTGACAATGTTCTAATGCAAGCGTGGGACACTTTTGCGTATTACGATTACAATGCGAAGCTGCAGCAGAAGACGTTTAACAGAATGCAGTTAAGCATTTTGTTTTTTGGCGTGTTTAGTACAGTATTAGTTATCTCTCAGCAGGTTTTTGCTCCGCCCGATCTAAACGAACCAAGTCGCCTCTTGTCAGCAGATAATTTATGGAAGACGAAACAGTATGCCTGGTGGCTGCTACATTATGTATTGATATTTATTCCAATACTGCTAACTGTATTAGTTACCGCGGCCAATAGGTTTAAGCAAGGCTCCAAGTGGCTGCTCTTGCGCGCGGGAGCCGAGTCTATAAAGCGTGAAATATTCAGGTATCGTACAAGAGCCATGTACTACAACGAAAAGCCCGAACAACAGTTAGCGCAACGCATAGAAGACATCACAAGAAGAACTATGAGAACGGAAGTAAATTCTTCCGCGCTAAAACCTTACAACAAGGATGAAAAAGATAAGTCCTTGCCGGCAAACATATTTTCTGGTGAAGGAGATGGTAAGGATGATGGATTTAGTTACCTCGTTCCCGACAGGTATATTACCATCAGGTTAAATGACCAGGCAGAGTTCTATAGGAAGAAAACAATAGGGCTGGAACGACAACTAAATTTACTGTCATGGTTAACATTTATCATAGGCGGCGTAGGAAGTTTTCTTGCCGCAGTAGGTTTTGAGGTGTGGATTGCTGTAACAACTTCGTTGGTGGGAGCATTCGCCACATTTCTTGGCTATAAACAAACAGAACGTACGTTGATGAAGTATAACCAGTCGTCGACCGACTTGTCAAATGTAAAAGCCTGGTGGAACGCACTGTCGTCAGAAGAACAGTCTGATCAAAAAAACATAGACTCGTTGGTTGAGCATACTGAACAAGTGCTGCAAAGTGAACTTGATGGATGGATCCAACAAATGCAAAACGCTCTCGCAGAACTGAGAGACAGTCAGAAGAAATATGAAAAAACAGGAAAAGAGGAAGATGCAACAAAAGTTACGCAAGAGGGGCCGTTTAGTAAAAGTGCCTCGCCTCCTGCGGAGATAATCGCGAGGGAAGAAGCGACATCAAAAAAGGAGGGTGAGGCAGGACAGCCGGAAGTTATTCGAAAGGCAGAAATTGAAGAGAACCAGCAACCGCTGGAAACCGAAATTGGAAAAACAATTATATCGGCAGATGGAACTGTAAAAGAACAGGAAGAGGCTGTTGACGCTGAAGCGGAGCCTGAAGAAGAGAATACAGATTCTGAAATGCAAAAAGAAAAGCCTCAGCCTGCTGGACCCATTTAATAATTTTCTCCTTTTTGGTTTTTTATGCTAAATAGATCAAAACTAAATAAAGCACCAGCAGCGTCTGCTGGTGCTTTTGATTTCTGGATTTCTGCAGACTCTTAGTTGAACAAGTTGACACGTCTTTTTTCATTTTTCCTATCTCTTTGCTGAAAATACCACCTTCCATATTTGAGTGGAAATCAAAAATTACCTTGATCTTTACTTTCACTATAATGATTTATTTAACAAACCGGAGGTGCCATGCCAGATGAAATAAATTGGAAACAAAGAATTGAAAACCTGGAAACAGATAAAATAAAATTTGCAGTAACAGATATTGATGGAGTTGTTAGGGGAAAGATTATTAGCAAAGCAAAACTGCTGAAAGGATTAGAGGAAGGCCTGGGATTTTGTAACGTGATTTTCGGTTGGGATATAAATGATGTGGTTTATGACAACACAAGTGTGAGTGGCTGGCACACCGGCTACCCAGACGCAATCGCGACTATTGACGTCGATACCCTTCGCAATATTCCCTGGGATGATAATACCCCCTTTTTTCTTGCAGACTTCAGTAACTCAAAAGATGTTAGCGCTGCATGTCCGCGCACACTTTTAAAGCGGGTAAGACAACAATGTTTGGATCAAGGTTTTAATCCGCAGTTTGCTAAAGAATTCGAATGGTTTAACTTCAGCGAAACATCCCAATCTCTTAAAGGCAAAAACTATTTTAACCCCGAGCCTTTTACAACTGGCATGTTCGGTTATTCTATCCTCCGCTTATCGCAGAATAAAGAATTCTATAACGATCTCTTTAAACTCCTTCAACAATTTAAAATACCGCTTGAAGGTTTGCATACAGAAACCGGTGATGGTGTGTGTGAAGCTGCTATTGACTATACAGATATTTTGGAAGCTGCTGATCGCGCAGTTTTGTTCAAATCTTCGGTAAAAGAAATCGCGTCAGGTCACAATTTAATGGCTTGTTTTATGGCTAAATGGAGTAGTGACTTTCCTGGTTGTAGTGGACATATACATCAAAGCTTATGGAACGTAGAGAAGAATACGAACTTGTTTTATGATGACGCGGATGAGAACAGAATGAGCGAGTTGCTGAAGCACTATGTAGCAGGCCAATTATATTGTTTGCCCCACATTTTACCAATGTATGCTCCGACCGTAAACAGTTACAAAAGATATGTTGAAGGAGCCTGGGCATCGACATCTGTGAGTTGGGGGATGGAGAACAGGACTACTGCTTTACGTGTGATTAATCACAACAGTAATTCTATGCGTCTTGAAACGAGAGTACCCGGAGCAGATGCAAACCCGTACCTCTCCCTCGCAGCGAGTCTTGCAAGTGGCTTGTATGGAATTGAAAACAAACTATCTCTTGATACTGCCAGCACAAAGGGAAATGAATATGCGAACGAATTGAACCAGCAATTTCCTAAAACATTAAAAGAAGCCACAGATGCAATGAAAGCCAGTGACCTTCCGGATAAACTGTTTGGAGCAGGCTTTGTCGACCATTTTATCAAAACAAGAGAATGGGAATGGAAACAGTTTACACAAAAGGTTACTGATTGGGAATTGAAGCGTTACTTTGAAATTGTTTAGGTGAGTGGTGAGTAGTCAGTGGTGAGTGGTGGAACAAGTAGGTTTCTTTTACTCACATCTCACAACTAACAATTGACAGTACAAGTGAGTGACACAACGATGACGCTACAAAGAGCAACTGCCGGTAACATAAAAATTAATCACACAAAATCAGTCTCATTTACTGATATGCCTTTTATAGATTTTACAGCGATTATTGAAGAAGCGTGGAAAGCATATGATGATACCCGAGAGATCATACGAATAGTTGACATTAGCGCAAAAGTTTCTACCAACCATGTGTACAGGGTAACTTTTACTGATGGCAATTTCATTATTGCTAAAATGTCTTACTTCGGCCGGTTTGAACATTTTGTAGAGGATCACAGCATAATAGATACGCTTTCTAATAACCTGCCGGCCCCTTTTGAAAACTTCCTGGCCCGCGCACTTGCAAAAGGAAAAAACCTTTTTGTTTACCGCTACAAGGATGAAATCTTAGATGCCTGGGTCGTCTTTTACCGGCCAATTGCAATTAAGAAAAGACTTCCGAAGCGCTTAGACGAAAGTCAAATCGTAAAACTTGCAGTTCAACTTGCGCTGTTTCATAAGGCTTGTCATAATACACGCAATACACTTCCGCCGTCTTCTAAAACGCTGAAGACTGATATTGACCATTTGTTACAGATTATTGAAACAGAAGAAGGCCGCTTTGAACATCGCATGCACCTGGATGAAATAAAAGAGCATTCGGAAATATTTCTCCAAAACACTCAAATACTAAAGTCACCCAACTTTGACAAAATACCTGTGTTTGTTGACTGGAACATCGGAAACTTCTCAGTCACATCTTCCTTACGATTATATTCCCGCTGGGATTACGACTGGTTTAGAATGGGGTCCCGCATGCTGGACTTTTATTTTTTAAGTCGTGTTGTTTCAGACGTCGGCGACCGCACTGCTTTCAGTTATTATATCGGTCCATTAATGGAAGAACGCTTCTTATTTTTTATAAAAGCTTATCACGAAGTATATCCATTGAAAGAAGCAGAAGTCAGGTTTTTAAAGGAAGCTTATCGCTTCTTTATTTTAAACTACGTCATCAAAGACGGCCGTTTCTTTTTCCATGAATTATTTGCAATCAAACTCCAGAAAGAAGCGTACGAAATTTACCTGCCTTCAATTGAAAAAGAATTTAATGCAGACATCATTTTAAAAGCTTTAAATCTCTAACCTTACTATCGATGGAAATACAACCTTTTTTACCGCTGGCAGAAAAATTCAGAGCTGTTTTCTTGGACTCTTACGGAGTTTTAAAAAATTACAAGGGATTGATCGACGGCGTGCAAGACACCATTGCCAAGTTGCGAGAAAAAGGGATTGCCATACGCATACTCACCAATGATGCGTCGCGTAGCCAGGAGCAGCAGATTGCCAGTTTTGCGAAGCAGGGCCTTCATGGTTTTGAAACCTATGAAGTGATTACTTCCGGAATGATGGCTAAGCACTTTTTACAGCACAAAATTACCGAGGGCAAAATTGCTTATCTCGGCACTGAAAATTCCGCCCACTATATTCTTCAATCGGGGCTCGAGCACATTGCTGTTAAAGACGTTGATCTTAACAACGTCAAAGACATTTCAGCATTCGTTTTTCTCGACGATGAAGGCTTCGATTGGAACACCGAAATCAATAAAACTGTAAACCTGCTTAGGCGTAAAAACATACCTATCATTGTCGCTAACTCCGACAAACTCTACCCCGTTTCTAAAAATGATGTAGCAGTTGCAACTGGTGGTATTGCCCGTTTGGTTGAGAGCATGTTGAACAAGAAGTTCATCCACTTTGGCAAGCCTGATACGCAAATGTTCACCTATAGTTATAACAGGCTGAAGCAACGACTAGGTCCATTCACTAAAAAAGAAATTCTAATGGTGGGCGATAACCTGAATACTGATATTTTGGGAGGTAACAAATTTGGTATTAAAACTACGCTCGTACTTTCTGGCAACACAAGCGAGGAAAATGCCCAGCAGCAAATCAACGCATCGGGAATTATCCCCGATTTCATTTGTCGTTCTATTATTGATTAAACCATTCAATTTGTTGAGGCAATGTAAAAGACTACAACCTTTTTTTGAATTCCGCTTTTCAACTTTCCTCAACATCGTTGTGTCACACACTGTTACTTTCATCTCTTTATTCGGCTTTAGATTTTGCCGAACAACAACAATCCTCAAACATATTAAAATTATTTTTATTTGTTTTACTTATTCAGCTTAAAGGAAAATTAAGGAGGGTATTTGCAGAAAAAATCTCTTTTTCTTTTATTTTTATTAAATTCGCACCAGAATTGTTTAAAAATTTATAATTTCTAACTTAAACTCTTTATGTCGTTAGTAAAACTTGAGTACATCTGGCTCGACGGTTATAAGCCCACCCAAAGCTTACGTAGCAAAACTAAAATTGAAAAAGATTTTAGTGGTAAAGTGGAAGATTTGCCTAACTGGTCTTTCGACGGTTCTTCTACCGAACAAGCGCCAGGAGGATCTTCTGACTGCGTTTTGAAACCAGTATACGTAGTGAAAGACCCGCAACGAAAAAACGCTTACCTGGTAATGTGTGAAGTGTTGAGTGCCGGCGGAACACCTCATCCTAGCAATGGACGTGCTCTTATTCAAGACGATGACAATGATTTTTGGTTCGGTTTCGAGCAGGAGTATTTCTTGTGGGATACTGCAACCAACAAACCCTTAGGTTTTCCTGAAGGTGGTTACCCAGCTCCTCAAGGACCTTACTATTGTGGCGTTGGTGCAAACAATGCTTTTGGAAGACACATTGTTGAAGAACACCTGGACGCTTGTATTGAAGCTGGTTTAAACGTTGAGGGTATCAATGCTGAAGTTGCCGCTGGCCAGTGGGAGTTTCAGATTTTTGCAAAAGGTGCTAAACAGGCCGGTGACGAAATTTGGATCGCTCGATATTTACTTGAAAGAATTGGTGAGAAATATGGAGTTTCAATCAACTGGCATTGCAAACCATTGGGTGCTTTAGATTGGAACGGTTCGGGTATGCACGCTAACTTCTCGAATGGTGTTTTAAGAACTTGCGGTAGCAAAGAAACTTACGATAAAATATGTGAAGCTTTCCGTCCTGTTGTGAAAGAGCACATTGAAGTATATGGAGCTGATAATCATTTACGTCTTACCGGTAAGCATGAAACCGCATCTATCCATGATTTCTCTTACGGTATTTCTGATCGCGGGGCATCCATCCGTATACCTTTAGCTACAGTAGAAAGAGGTTGGAAAGGATACCTGGAAGATCGCCGTCCTAACTCTGCTGCAGATCCTTATAAAGTTGCGGCTGTTATTATCAAGACTGTGAAGTCTGCTGTTGTTTAGGTTTTAAGTTGATTTGAAAATATCTCTAATTTAAAAGAGGTTGCTTATCGCAACCTCTTTTTAGTTTGAAGCTATTTCGTTGTATTTTTTGATATAGACATAAAAAATCCGGTCAATGTTACTTGCCCGGATTTTACGATATCTAGAATTTACAAACTAACCCAATCAATTATTTTTTTGTGTAGATTAGATCCCTCAAATTATTCAAATCTCTTAGAAACTATATACTGCAGCCAATAAAAAGCCGGCCGTTCCTTTGGATGAATTTCCGTTGCTTTTTGTAAAAATAGATTTTGATGCGTTGTCTATTCTGAATTCAGGGATAATTCTAAAGTTATCTATTTTAATGTTTGCAGAAAGCGTCGATGCAAATATATCAGCTCCACCGCCGATTGTCTTTAATCCATATTTTTCGTCGTTGAAGTATTCATTTCTCCATGTTAAGCCAAAAGCGCTTGTCGGGTCGTAATTAAGATACACAGCAGAACCCCACCATTTTTTACTTTGTTTTGCTTCTTCATCTTTCACCGTCTGAATAGTGCCGTTGTAGCCAACACTAAATTTTGGGCTGATCGTTCCTAATACCACAAGGTCAAACTGATTCAGACGAGACGCGTTGGGAGACATTCTTTTAGCTCCAAAATATCCTTGGTAGTTTAGGTACGCCTTTAATTTGTCGTCTTTTGTGCCCGTGCTGAATTGAGCAATGAGCGTTTTTGTAGTTGAAGTTGTGGTAGTATAATCGGTCGGGTTGGCAACTCCTATCATAAAACCTGACTTACCAAAAGTAAAATCAGTTCTAAGACCGGTGTGAAAGAAAGGACCATTTGTAAACATGTAAGACATGCTATAGTTTCTATTGCCGGCTGCATCAACTAATTCATAACCAACGTGAGTTGCCCACTTTCCCATGGTAAACTTTACATGCGACGAAGGTGAGTAAGTGACATAGGCCTGTTTAATAACCTGCATTGTTTTGCTATCATTATAAGAAAATTCTTCAGCTCTTCTACCAAAGCCGAGATCTGCAACAAAGCCAACTTTTCCAATAGAATGTTCGGCTTTAATTGAGGCCATGTTCAATTCAAAAGAATTCTGGCTATTAGTAAAGCTTGTATAATTGTTATAGGGAGCGGATTTAGGCTCGTTAAAGTTATACCTGTAATAGCCGTCAACAGATCCGGACAACTTAAAAGAAGAAACTTTTAGAGTGTCTTGCGAGTATATCGACGAAATGGAGGCCATGCATAGGCCCGTTAGCAAAAATTTTTGTAACATTGTTTTGGTTTTTAGTATTAAGAAAGGGTACGGTTAGAAGCTTTTGGAGAAGCTTTTAGTAAAGCCGTACCTTATTTTTTACATATTTCCACTCTTAGATAGTGGTTAAATAATAGCTTTTTGTTGAATTGAATAAAGCCGTACAAGAGTGCGACGCAACAAATGGAGAAGATTGTACCAGTCTTTGGCCTATAAATAATTTCAATTAATAATAACTTAAGAAGAAGTGCTAATCCTGAACCATCTCTTCCTTTAGCGTACCGTTGTCATGTACAAGCAAAGTACCCTGCATGTATTTTTCATCGTGCTGACTTGCATCGAGACCTAGTTCCTCTTCCTCTGAACTAACTCTAAGCGGTAAAATAAAGTTGATGAATTTGAAAATGCCGTAAGAAACAATGAAACTATAGGCTACCACAATTGCTAAGGCCTTTAACTGGGTAATTAGAAATGCGCCGTTACCATATAACAAGCCATTTGCTCCGGCATTGTTAACAGTAGTAGTAGCAAATATTCCCGTCATAACCATACCTACCATACCACCAACGCCATGACAAGGAAAAACATCTAAAGTATCATCTAACCTGGATTTTTGCTTATAGTAAACTGCAATGTTTGATACGATAGCAGCCAGGAAGCCGATAAAAATACTTTGTGGAATTGCCACATAACCTGCAGCAGGAGTAATCGCTACCAATCCTACAACTGCGCCAATACAGAAACCTAATACTGATGGTTTTTTTCCTCTAAGTGCATCGAAGAACATCCATGAAAGTCCTGCAGCCGCGGCAGCAGTATTTGTTGTAGCAAATGCAGAAACAGCAAGTGCGTTAGCACCTAGCGCTGAACCGGCGTTGAAACCGAACCATCCAAACCAAAGCAAACCGGTACCAATCAAAACATAAGGAATATTTGCAGGTGGGATTTCTTTGTGATCAAGATGAACCTGGCGACGCTTTAAAACCAAAGCTCCAGCCAAAGCAGCGCAACCAGCAGAAATATGTACAACAGTTCCACCAGCAAAATCTAGGACTCCCATTTTAAATAGGAATCCTTGAGGGTGCCACGTCCAATGTGCTATAGGCGCATAGACCAGCAAACTAAACAGAGCTATAAATAAAATGTAAGAAGTAAATTTTATTCTTTCAGCAACAGCACCTACAACCAACCCAGGGGTTATTATCGCAAACATTAACTGAAATAAAGAAAATAGTAAGAAGGGAATAGTTGGAGCTAATGACCACGGAGCACCTGATGCTACCCCTTTGAAAAAGAAGAAGGTAGTTGGATTACCGATAAAACCACCCACAGTATCTCCAAAACAAAGGCTGAAGCCTACTACTACCCATAAGATGCTGACCACTCCTGCAGCCGCTATACTCTTCATCATGGTGGACAACACATTTTTCCTGTGTACCATCCCTCCATAAAAAAAGGCTAAGGCTGGGGTCATTATGAAAACAAGGCAGGTAGCAACTATAATCCATGCAATGTCTGCACTGTTATACTTTCCTGCATCCGCAAAACTAGGGAGCGATGGAATAAAGATTGCCCCAATTGCCACTAGAGACAAAATAACAAAGGGTGTAACTTTTTTTAATGTGTTCGATTTCATAAAAACGGGTTCAAATTTTAATGAATAAATATTAACCTTATCCTTCTTTTTGTAAATTAATGCAAAAAAAATGAAATAGTAACCCGAAAAGAAGAAAAATTTGGACTGTTGTGAGAATATTTATATACATATTTTTATTTATAATGTTAATAGCGACTCTACTTTTGACCTTTTAGTCAACTAGTTGCAATTGCGCCCAAATAAAAAAGGAGCAGTAAAACTGCTCCTTGTATGAATTACAATTATTAGGTGTTTAATCAATCTAAAAACCGGCGAGATATTCATCAACTTTAGCTGCACACTCTCGGCCTTCAGCGATAGCCCAGACTACCAGTGATTGGCCACGTCTCATATCTCCCGCAGAAAAAACTTTTTGAATGTTTGTCTGATACATTTTTTCACTTGCCTTTACGTTGCCTCTGTCGTCTAACTCAACGCCTAATTCGTTTAGTAGACCTGCATGCTGGGGATGCAAGAAACCCATTGCAAGTAAGGCCAACTCGCACGGAATTTCTCTTTCGCTTCCCTGTATTTCTACAAATTGAGCAGGCCTTCCATCAGGGGTTAGTTTCCATTCAAGATCAACTATTTTCAGCGCTTTCAAATTACCATTTTCATCCCCGATAAATTCTTTTGTTGAAACCGCCCATTGTCTTGCGGCGCCTTCTTCGTGCGATGAAGTTGTTTTTAATACCATCGGATACGTTGGCCACGGCATAAATGGTGTTCTGGAAGCAGGCGGCATTGGCATTAATTCGAACTGAGTAACCGAGACAGCGCCATGACGATTAGAAGTACCTACACAATCGCTTCCTGTATCTCCCCCACCAATAACCACTACATTTTTTCCAGTCGCCGTCAATTCATTAATAGAAGGCCTATTGCTAACTCTTTTATTTTGCTGTTTTAGAAAGTCCATGGCAAAAGCAACTCCGTTAAGATCTCTGCCAGGAATTTTAAGATCTCTTGGAATGGTAGAACCGCCCGCGAGAACAATTGCATGATTATTTCTTAAAAGATCATTCATGCTTACATTTACTCCAACCTCCGCATTGCATTTAAATACAACTCCTTCCTCTTCCATTATTTTAAGCCTTCTTTCCACAACCCACTTTTCAAGTTTAAAATCAGGGATGCCGTAGCGAAGCAAACCGCCCGGGGTGTCATCTCTTTCGTACACAGTAACTGTATGACCAGCATAGTTAAGTTGTGCTGCTGCTGCTAAGCCGGCAGGACCAGAACCAACAACTGCTACTTTTTTGCCGCTTCTTACTATCCCCTTGAATGGCTGCACATAGCCTTTTTGAAATGCAATTTCAATTACGTGCTTTTCAATCTCTTCAATAGTAACAGCCGGTTGATTTATTCCTAAAACACATGAACTTTCACATGGGGCGGGGCAAATCCTTCCTGTAAATTCAGGGAAGTTGTTAGTTGCAGAAAGTATCTCGTAAGCCTCTTTCCAATTTTTGCGATAAATAGCGTCATTAAAATCAGGAATGAGATTACCAACGGGACATCCGTGGTTACAAAAAGGTATCCCGCAATCCATACAACGCGCTGCTTGGTGGTTTAACCTTTCCTCCTCGTATAAATGAACAAACTCATTGTAATCATGCAACCTTTCTTCCACTGGCCTTTTCTTTGGAAGCTCCCTTGTAAATTCTAAAAATCCTGTAGGCTTTCCCATATCTATTGTTTACTGATATTATTTTTTGGTAACAAACATTTTAACTTCCCCCGAGCTTTTCTTGCGTCGCACTTTTGGACATTTGGGGTTTTAACAACCGGCGTCTTGTCGCTAAGCGCCAGCTTTCAATCGTTAGTTGCAAGTTTGATAATGACTATTAATTAAAAGTTGTTGTTTTCAACTTTTTGAACCTGCTTGTGTTTTGCGTCGGACAATGCTTTTTTGTAATCTTTTGGAAACACCTTAATAAAGTTTCTAAGCTGGTTTTCGAAATCGTCTAACACAAATCTAGCAACCCTACTATTGGTGTACTTAAAATGATTATAGATCATTTCTTTTAATTCTGCATAATCTTCCTCCGAGACCGGGTCCAAGTCAACCATTTCTTTATTACAAAGAGTCGAAAAGGTGCCCTTTACATCGTAGATATAAGCTATCCCGCCGCTCATACCTGCAGCAAAGTTTCGTCCTGTATCACCCAACACCACTACTCGGCCTCCTGTCATATACTCGCAACCGTGATCCCCCACCCCTTCAACTACAGCAGTAACACCTGAGTTACGAACTCCAAACCGCTCACCGGCCTTACCTCTAATATATGCAGTACCTGAAGTGGCGCCATAAAAAGCAACGTTTCCAATGATGATGTTATCCTCGGGAACAAACGCTGCCCTTGAAGAAGGATAAACAATCAGTTTAGCACCAGATAAGCCTTTGCCAAAATGGTCATTCGCATCACCTTCAAGTTCTAGAGTAACGCCGTTAGTGTTGAAAGCACCAAAGCTTTGGCCCGCGGTTCCGGTAAACTTGAAATGAATAGTATCTTCAGGAAGCCCTTTTGATTGATAGAGCTTCGAAATTTCGTTTGATATAATAGTCCCGGCGGTACGATCTGTATTTTTTATTTTGAAGGAAGAGAACACTTTTTGTCCATTCTGCAAGGCAGGCTGTGCTGCCTCTAAAAGTTTCCAATCCAACACTCCCTCTAAACCGTGATCTTGCGCGTCCTGGTTGAATAAACCGGTTTCCTCGCTCGCCGGCTCCTTGTATAAAATTTTTGATAAATCGAGCTTGCCGTACTTCCAGTGTTTTACGTCCGTCCTTTGTTCGAGGCAATCTACCTGGCCAACCATTTCTTCAATAGTTCTGAAGCCTAGCTCAGCCATAATCTCTCTCAATTCCTGGGTAATGAATTTGAAGAAGTTAATGACATGTTCAGCCTCTCCTGTAAAGCGCTTTCTCAACTCCGGATCCTGCGTAGCCACACCTACAGGACAAGTATTCAGATGACACTTGCGCATCATAATACATCCTTCTACAATTAAAGCTGCTGTCGCAACACCCCACTCTTCCGCCCCCAACAATGTAGCAATCGCTATATCTCTACCTGTTTTTAATTGTCCGTCTGTTTGAACAACAACGCGGCTACGCAACTTATTTTTTACCAGTGTTTGGTGAGTTTCTGCCAATCCAAGTTCCCAAGGTAAACCAGCGTGTTTGATTGAAGTAACCGGAGAAGCGCCCGTTCCACCGTCGTGCCCTGAGATTAATACCGCGTCAGCTTTTGCTTTCACGACCCCTGCTGCAATCGTTCCAACGCCGGCTTTAGAAACCAGTTTTACACTTATTCTTGCTGCCCTGTTCGCATTCTTTAGATCGAATATTAACTGAGCAAGATCTTCAATGGAATAAATATCATGATGCGGTGGTGGAGAAATCAAACCAACGCCTGGGGTAGCGTGACGAACTCTACCAATCCATTCATCAACTTTGTGGCCTGGTAACTGACCTCCTTCGCCCGGCTTTGCACCTTGAGCCATTTTAATCTGAAGCTCTTCTGCCATGGTAAGATAATAGCTTGTTACTCCAAATCTTGCAGATGCAACTTGCTTAATAGCAGATTTTAAAGAATCTCCATTAGGTAGCGTTTCGTATCTTATTTCATCTTCACCCCCTTCTCCTGTGTTGCTTTTACCGCCTAAACGGTTCATAGCAATAGCCAAAGTAGAGTGAGCTTCGTGCGATATAGAACCGAAACTCATGGCTCCTGTTGCGAAACGTTTAAAGATCTTTTCCGCCGGTTCAACCTCGTCTAATGATATGGAAGGTCTATTTGGTTTGAACTGGAATAAGCTTCTTAAAGTACAAGCCTTCTCACTCTGCTCATTAACGTGTTTCGAGTATTTTTTGAAAGTAGCATAATCGTTCATTTTTGTTGAATACTGTAACAAGTGAACTGTCTGTGGATTGAAAAGATGGAATTCCCCTTTTTTTCTCCATTCGTATACACCACCTTCAGCCAGTCTTTCGAATGGTGTTGGCTTCTTTTTAAACGCTACAAAATGTTTTGCCAACGTTTCTTGTGCTATTTCATCGAGGCCGATACCTTCTATGCGTGAAGGTGCTCCCGTGAAATAATGATCAACGACGTGTTTATTAATACCAATTATTTCGAAGATTTGAGCACCTTGGTATGATTGTAAAGTAGATATTCCCATTTTTGAGAAAACCTTCAATAAACCATCATTGACCGCTTTTATATAATTCTTGACCAAATATTTTAAGTCAAGATCAGTTTGAATTTTTTCTGTCGCCTTTAAATCGTGAATAGTAGATAAAGCGAGATATGGATTAATTGCTGTAGCTCCAAAACCTATTAAGCAGGCATAATGATGGATTTCCCAGATGTCACCTGCTTCTACAATGATACCCACTTGGCCACGACATCCTTTGCGGATTAAGAAATGGTGGACAGCAGAAATAGCTAGCAGAGATGGAATAGGGGCATGGCCTGAGTCGATTGCTCTATCAGAAAGTATAATTAATTTAAATCCATCTTCAACTGCATCCAACGCATACTTACAAATTCTGTCAATACCTTTTTGCAATGAACCCGGGTTTCCATCGGCCCTAAAATAACTTTGCAAGGTTTTTCCCTGGAACATCCCTGTATCAATACTGCGGATCTTCTCGAGTTCGTGGTTTGTAAGAATTGGTTGTGCCAGCGCGACACTATGAGATGCAAGGGGATCTTCAATTAGAAAATTTCCATTACTTCCGGCAAAGGTTGCCAGCGACATCACTAATTTTTCCCTGATAGGATCTATTGGAGGATTTGTCACCTGCGCAAATAACTGTTTGAAATAGCTGCTAATGTGCTGCGGCCTATCGCTTAAAATAGCAAGAGGTACATCAGTTCCCATAGACCCAATTGGCTCTTTACCATCTAGAGCCATAGGTGCAATGATGTTTTCAACATCCTCAACTGTATATCCGAAGCTTTTCTGATATTTAAAAATCTGCTCATGTTCAAGCTCAGTAAATAGAACACGAGGCTCAGGAAGTTCTTCCAGTTTTATTTTGTACTTGTTGAGCCATTCGCCGTAAGGCTTTTGAGAACAAATTGTATTCTTTAACTCATCATCACTAATAATCCTTCCATTTTCCAAATCGACTACAAACATCTTTCCTGGTTGCAATCTTCCTAGCTCCTTAATCATCGCCGGATCAACGGGCAGTGTACCTGTTTCAGAAGCCATGATTACTCTATCATCAGTAGTAACACAATACCTGGAAGGGCGAAGACCATTCCGGTCAAGGGTCGCACCAATCATTTTTCCATCGGTAAACGAAATAGATGCAGGACCATCCCAAGGTGCCATAAAACTTGCATGGTATTCATAGAAAGCCTTTTTCACCGGGTCCATTAATTCGTTGCCGTCCCACGCCTCAGGTATCAGCATCATCATCACATGTGGAAGTGAACGACCTGTAAGGGTCAGCAACTCAATCATATTATCCAAACATGCAGAATCGGATTGACCCGCAGTGATGACGGGCAAAAGCATGTCCATTTCTTCCCGGCTAAAATAAGGCGTTGTAAAACCTTTCTCACTAGTCTTTAGCCAGTTAAGATTTCCCTGGAGTGTGTTAATCTCTCCATTGTGGGCAATGTAACGGAACGGTTGAGCAAGCTTCCATGAAGGAAACGTATTTGTAGCAAACCGTGAATGAACCAATGCAAATGCCGACACAACACGTCTGTCGTTTAAGTCAGGGTAATAATTGCGGAGCTGGGTACTCGTCAATTGTCCTTTATAAATAACTATTTTATAAGAAAGCGAGGCAAGGTAAAAACCTACAGCATCTTTTTTAACCGAGTTAGCAATTGTATGCGTGGCGTAATTACGCAAAACAAAAAGCTTTCTTTCAAACTCCTCAGGATTGGATATGTTATCCGGGCAAGCTATAAAAACCTGTTCAATCTCAGGCTCAACAGACAATGCAGAAGCACCGATGCCTTCCTGGTTTACAGGCACTTTGCGATAATGTAGTATCTCTAGTCCAAGTTTTTCTGCCGACCGATTAAAGATATTTCTGCATTCTTCTCTTAACGGTACATCCTGCGGAAAGAAAATTACTCCTGCAGCATATTTGCCATAAGCAGGTAAATGAACCCCTGTTTTAAGACATTCATCAAAGAAGAATTCATGTGGAGTTTGAATTGTAATGCCCGCGCCGTCTCCTGTATTATTTTCGCATCCGCAAGCACCGCGATGCTCCATGTTTTCTAAAACTGTCAATGCATCAGATACAGTCTCGTGAGATTTGTTGTTTTTAATATTAGCAACAAAGCCGATACCACACGCGTCATGTTCGAATTCGGGGGAGTATAGTCCAGTACCTGTCATAAAAAAATGAGGTTTTTAAATATGGAAATAATACTTAAGTAAAGTATTAAACTTTTGTACTGGCAAACAATCGTAGAGAAGCAATCAGGATAATGGAAATTATGTGTTTGAAATAGAGCTAATCGTTATAAATCTCCAGGCAATCAATGAATGTTCGTTTACACGAACCTTTAATCCTTTATATATCCCTCTTCAAAGAATGCCAATTTGTTTTCTACCAAATTTAATTTTCTTAGTAAGGCTAAAAACAATATTCTTATTATTCTTTTACAGTAGTGAGATTTAAAATAAAAAGCCACAACCCTTACTGATATTGCGTTTGAAAGCATTTTTTCTACGATGCCCAAGCTATCTCCTTTTCAGTTCAACGGCGAATCAAGCCCGCTACTTTTTAACTAGCCCGTAAAATCCAGTCGCCAACTTTCTCACAATTTGCTTTTTTTAAAAAATGCTTATTAAAACAATCAAAGAGAGAATGAAGAAAAGAGGAGTCACCAACATTCGGGCAAACCAGAAAATGACAAGCAAGAGACATAAGGATCTTGACATTACATGTTTCTACATTAATTTTGTCGCTGATGTTAAAGCCGCTCGACATATTAAAGGTTTCTAATCAAAATACTATTGACTCCTCGTTAGACCTGCTCTTTCAGAAAGAGCAAAGTATTCCAGATTCTATTCAATATTCAATTAAAAGGTATTATAACCAATTCCCGGAAGGGGCTGAAGATACTGGAATGATGGTTTATCATTTTCATACAAATCAACCCTTAAAAAATTATCTCGAGCTTCGATTTTGTACTATAGGTAACCGCTATTGCGAGGAAAGAAGCTGCTCAAAGTGTACGCAACTTCCAACTAATAATTGCAATGGAAAACAACATACGGTTGATGTTTACACCTTCCATTTCACGCACACTTTCTTAAGCCAGTTTACGCATAATATCAAACTTAGTAACAGGAAGGATGAGGTATTGGCTTTTAAACATCCATCTTCTTTTACTAAACTATTTCCCGTTTGCAATCGTAAAAGAACTGTTTTGGATTCCCTCCTAAATCACAGTTATAGTGGTAGCCTTGAGAATATTTTCATCAATGCAAAAATTCACGAGCTCTTGTTGTATAGTCTTGAGTGCCTCGTTGATGAGAAAGAGGAAGGTTTTTCGTGTAAGTTTTTAGCGAACGATCTTGATCGTGAGAAGATCCTCAATGCCCGTGAAGTTTTATTGCAGCATATCGGAGATCCGATTACAATTAAGGAACTAAGCCGAAAAGTTGCTATTAATGAATGCTACTTAAAGAAGGGTTTTAAAGAAATTTTTGGAACTACCATATTCGACTTTTACCAACAGCAACGTATGGAGCACGCAAAGTATCTCTTATACGAAAAAGGCCTAAGTGTTACCGACGTTTCCGCCTTGCTTGGTTATTCTTCCATTTCACATTTTTCTACGGCTTTCAAGAAGCACACAGGCTTAAAGCCCTGTGAACTTCTTTTGAAGTAATCTCATTTTACTATTCAGATCCAATAAAATCAGTTGTTGACCCAGCTTTTATCGTTTTTGAAACTTTTGTTGCGTCGCACTCTTGTACTGTATTTTTCTAAATCGGCTACTTAAATAGCTGCTAAACTTTCCTTTGCTGCTTTAACAGTTTCATCTAAATCCTGGTAAGAAAGTGCATTATTTAAAAACCAGCTTTCGAATGCTGAAGGAGGTAAATAGATACCCCTATCTAACATGGCATGAAAGAACTTATTGAATCTTGAATTGTTAGCCGCAGCCGCAGTTGTGAAATCAATAATTGGGTGATCACTAAAATGAATACTGATCATGGACCCAAATTGATTAATAACGAAAGGCTGGCCCCAGTCCTGCAAAACTTGCTGCAGCCCCTGTTTTAAATAAATTGTCTTTTCTTCGAGTTCTTTGTAAATGCCACGATTTTCCTTCAAAGTATTCAAAGTAGTATATCCGGCAATCATTGCTATGGGGTTTCCGCTTAATGTTCCGGCCTGGTAAACATTTCCGAGTGGAGCAATATGTTGCATAATTTCCTTCTTACCTCCAAAGGCTCCTACAGGCATTCCACCCCCGATTACTTTACCATAAGTGACCAGGTCTGCCTTTATACCTAATTTTTCTTGCGCTCCACCTGGCGCTAATCTAAACCCGGTCATTACTTCATCAAGTATAAAAACAATTCCTTCTTCATCACACAGTTGTCTTACGCCTTCAAGAAAACCTGGTTCTGGAAGTATACAACCCATGTTACCTGCAACCGGCTCAAGGATTATACATGCCACTTCACCTTTATTTTCAGCAACTAGTTGTTTGACTTGTTCTAAGTTATTGTAAGCGGCAACAAGCGTATCATTGGCAACTCCAGCAGTGATACCGGGCACCTGCTGAATATTAAAAGTAGCCAGACCGCTGCCAGCTTTTACCAAAAAGCTATCAGCATGGCCATGATAATGTCCTTCAAATTTTATCACTTTATTTCTTCCTGTGTATCCACGAGCCAAACGCAGTGCGCTCATACAAGCTTCGGTACCGCTGCTCACCATCCTGACTAAATCCACGTTTGGTACCATGCTTATTATAAGCTCAGCCATTTCAATTTCGAGTTCTGTTGGCGCGCCATAAGAGGTAGAGTAAACTGCACGTTCCTGAATAGCTTTCACTACAGGTTCATAAGCATGCCCTAAAATCATCGGTCCCCATGATGCTATGTAGTCGATGTAACGGTTTCCATCTGCATCGTATAAGTAAGCGCCTTTGGCTTTATCAATAAATATGGGCGTGCCGCCAACGCTTTTAAAGGCACGGACGGGAGAGTTTACTCCTCCAGGGATTGATTGCTGCGCGCGTTCGAACAATTGTTTGCTTTTTTCTATCATGCTAACTTATTTTACTACAAAGGCTCAAAGACGCAAAGTAACTGAAAGTCGTCTTGGTGCATCTTTGAGCCCGTCTGTATTAGTGGCTATAAATTGATAAGTCTGGCTGCATCCTTTGCAAAATAGGTTGCTATCAAATCTGCACCAGCTCTTTTAAATCCGGTTAAAGTTTCTAAAATGGCTTTTTCTTCGTTGATCCAACCCATTTTCGCAGCTGCTTTTATCATTGCATATTCGCCGCTAATGTTGTACACGCTAACAGGCACATCAACTGCATTTTTCACTTCTCTCACAATATCTAAATATGGAAGACCCGGCTTTACCATCACGATGTCTGCACCTTCTTCAATATCCATTAAAGCCTCTTTGATCGCTTCGATACGGTTTGAATAATCCATCTGGTAAGTCTTCTTATCGCCAAAACCTGGGGCGCTGTCTAAGGCATCTCTAAAAGGACCGTAAAAACAGGATGCGTATTTGGCGCTGTAAGCCATTATACCAACTTTGGTAAACCCGTTTTCTTCCAGCCCTTCTCTTATTGCACCGATACGTCCGTCCATCATATCGCTGGGAGCAACCATATCAACGCCCGCCTCAGCATGACTAACACTCATCTTTACCAGCGCTTCAACAGTTGGATCATTTACAATTTCTCCATTCTCCACTATTCCATCGTGACCATAAGAGGAATATGGATCCAGCGCAACATCAGTCATCACATACATACCAGGAACTGCATCTTTAATTGCCCGGATACTTCTTTGCATTAACCCGTCTTTGTTCCAGGCTTCCTTACCGGTGTTGTCTTTCCACTCATCTTTACATTTTATAAAAAGCAACACGCTTTTGATCCCCAGACTCCAAAGCTCTTTTACTTCTCTAACTGTCAGGTCAAGACTCCTGCGATAATAATTTGGCATGGACGCTATTTCTGTCTCCACATTTTCACCTTCATCTATAAAAAGTGGAGCTATAAAATCATTTGGAGAAACTGTTGCCTCCGCTACCAAACTTCTAATTGCCGGCGTTGCTCTTAATATTCTATTTCTTCTTTGTAGATACATTTGTTATTTCTGATTTGGAGATTTACTGACGTTTTGATTTTGTTCATCTCTTTTTCTCTTTGCAGTTATATCAGCAGCATTAAAAATGCATACTATTTTGTTTGCTTCTTTCAATAAATAATCTAGTTATTCTGATAGCGGTAATAGTTCTGCCTCTTTTGAAATTTCAAGCCAGTACAAAGACTTATCTGCCTCCTCTAACACAACTTCAATTTTGTATATAAAGTCTGCCTTCGATTTTCCTCGGCAAGCAGCTCTGTAATTTGCTCCTACAGAACCAGCCGCCCTAATAAGTTGTTTCGCTGTTTCATATCCTGCTGCATTTTTAGGATAATAAGTACATAACTTAAGGACGTCTACATGAAATTTCTTTGTCCCCTTTTGCAGTTCAAACTTGGTCACAGTTTTATGTATAGGAATTCCTAAAATCACCAATTCTTTACATCCCTACATCCCCAATTTCTTCCCCCACCCAATTTCTTGGATGCAAACAAGCTTGCAATAATTTATCTTCTTCGCTTCCCGGGTTTGGTTGATAATTATATTCAAACCTTACTGTTGGTGGCAAACTCATTAAAATACTCTCTATGCGACCATTTGTTTTTAGGCCAAAAATAGTTCCCCGGTCATGCACAAGATTGAACTCTACATAACGGCCACGTCTTATTTCCTGCCAGTGTTTGTTTTCTGTTGTAAATGCAATTTCTTTTCGTTTATTGACTATTGGAATATATGCATCAATAAAGGCAAAACCACACTCCCTTGCAAAATCCATCCAAAACTTCACATCCCTTTCTTCGGTCGGTTTCTGGTAGTCGTAAAAAATTCCGCCTATGCCTCGTCGCTCTTTATTTCTATGCCAATTGACGAAATAGTTATCACACTCTGCCTTGAACTTCTGATAAAAAGACTTATCGAACTTGTCACAAGCGTTTCTATAAGTATTGTGAAAATGCTTTGCATCTTCTTCAAATAAGTAGTAAGGCGTAAGGTCAGTTCCACCGCCAAACCAACGGTCTATCACTTCATCATTTTCATTGTACAACTCAAACATTCGGTAATTAGCATGAACTGTGGGAACAAAAGGATTGATTGGATGGATCACAAGACTCAGTCCGCATGCAAACCATTTTGCACCATCTATTTTTAACTGAGTTCGCATTGCATCTGTAACCTCTCCAAATACAATTGACGTATTTACCCCTCCTTTTTCAAATACATTTCCGTTTGCAATTACCCTTGTCTTTCCACCGCCACCCTCGGCTCGCTCCCACGCATCTTCAAAAAATTTTGCTTTGCCATCTGTCTGTTCCAGAGCTTCACAAATGTCATTTTGAAGCTGATGTATGAATAGTATCCATTGCTCTTTAATGCCCATTCCTGTGAGTTGTCAGTTGTTAGTTGTCAGTATTATTACTTTGGTTTATTAATCCAGTTAGCAACTTAAAAGTATTTACTATTAATTCTCCTATACTTTCTAAATCTTCCATTTTCAGGTACTTTAGTTCAAACGCAATACCAACAGCGGTGTCTACTTCTATTACTGAACCTCTTGAAATCTCAAAATATCTCTTTCTTTCAGCTATGGATTTCCGAGAGGCGCCTTCTGCTAAATTTAAATGAGCTGACAGCGCAGCTCTTCTTAATTGCTGCACCATTGCAAACCTTTCATCTGCTGGAAGAAGCCTCGTTACTTTGTAGCATTCCAGCGTAAACTTTCTTGTTTCTTGATAAGCATTCAGTTTAGTATGAGCTAATTGTAGGAACATTTCTTCTATTTTAATTGTAGAATAAAAATTTAAAAATTAGGTTTCGCTCACTCACTACTGACCACATACCACTCACACCCCATATTCCTTAACTGCGTCCACGAAAGCCTTTGCATGATCAACCGGAACATTTGGCATAATGCCATGACCGAGATTTGCAATGTATCGCTGTGTTCCAAACCCATCTATCATCTCTTTGACTGCTTTCCTGATTTCTGGAATTGGTGCAAGTAATTTCGAAGGGTCAAAGTTACCCTGGAGGGTTATACTGTTGTTAGTAAGTTCCCTTGCAAATTTTGGTTCGATGCACCAATCTAATCCAAGCCCCGCCGCGCTTGTTTGGCTTAAATCCTTCAACGCATACCACGTACCCTTTGGAAATAATATTACCGGGACAACGTCTTTTAACGCGTCCGCTATCTTAACCAAATAGGGCTGCGAATAAGTTTTAAAATCAGCCGGACTAAGTGAACCTGCCCAGCTGTCGAACACCTGAACCAAGTCTGCACCTGCTCTCGCCTGGGCTTTCAAATAATTTATGGTAATGTTTGTAATCTTTTGCAGTAGTTGGTGAGCTAGCTCAGGTTGGGTATAAGCAAACTGCTTTGCCTTGTCCCAGGTTTTACTTCCTTTTCCCTCGACCATATAGCATAAGATCGTCCAAGGGGCTCCGGCAAAACCTATTAGTGGAACTCTGCCGTTTAACTCTCTTTTTGTAAGGGATAGCGCATCCGTTACATACTTCAGGTTTTCTTCCACTCCGTCTGTCTGCAATGCATCGATGTCGCTTTGAGACTTCATCACATTGGGCAACGAAGGTCCTTTACCTTCTTCCATCAACACTTCAACACCCATAGCTTGTGGAATAACCAGGATATCAGAAAAAATAATGGCTGCATCTACTCCAACCTGGTCTATTGGCTGAAGAGTAATTTCTGTGGCGAGCTCCGGCGTTTGAACCCTTGTGAAGAAATCGTACTTTGCTTTTAGTTTCAAGTAATCGGGTAGATAGCGGCCTGCCTGTCGCATCATCCATACAGGCACACGTTCCGTTTTTTCTCCTTTTAAGGCTCTTAATACCAAGTCGTTTTTAAGTTCGGTCATTCCTATTTTTTGTATTAATTTTCAGGGTAAAAATGGTAACCAGAGTTTAAGCTTTTAGAGCAATATTTGCCGAAGCTCCTAAAACTACCAGTGTACAAGTGAGTGACACAACGATGTCGACAAAAGCAATGAAGTTTGGAAACTAAAACATTGAACTATCGCACTTTCATTAGCAGAATTAATCAGTTTTTCTACTAACATTCGTTGGCCTTTCCGTAAAGTATTCAATTGCTTTATCAATCAATTGATCCTTCGCCGGAAAGTCACTTACAATAATGCTATTTGTACTGAATTGTTTGATAGCACTAGCAGTTGTATTACCAATGGCAAAAAAAATTGTCTCTGCAGCAGGCTTGTTATAAGAAAAGAAACTGTGAACAGCACTGGGGCTAAAAAACAAAAGGCCGTCGTAAGTTTTGTTAGCAGATTGGGGCGTCTCAATAGTTTCGTACACTACCAATTCTTCTACCTCTATGTTCTGCTTCTGTAATAGTGTTGGCAGTTCTTCTCGCCTCTTGTTACCACAAAAGAAATAAACACTTTTTTCCTTATTCTCAATAATTCTATCCGCTAGTTCATTTGCATCTTTGGCTGTAAAAATCACGTTGTCATAAGGCCAATATTTTTTTACCAGGGTAAAAGTTGCTCCTCCAATACAATAGATTTTCCAATCGGGCATGAGGGGGGTAATGGGTACTGTTTCAACCACAATTTCCACGGCATTCATACTTGTAAAAACTACAGTCGCCTTTTCACCCGCTATAGAATTGATGCGCCCTGCAACTTTATTTGAAATCATCTTTTTTACCTCAATAAAGGCAATAGTATCAATGACAATATTTTGATGAGCTGCTTTTTCGATAAGTGCTCCATCTACAGGCCTCGTGCTCAATATGCAGACTTCCTTATCTTTCATGATGAATACTGTCAGCAATTTCCTGACCTCCAATTGCCAGGATTTCCAAAGCCGCAATTTCCCCAAATGTTGGAGCTTCGCTGATTGTTACAGACTTTTCTATGTCAACTCTCTTACCTCCGTCTACTGTAAATATGTTCCCTTTAAAAACAAGTGTTTCACCGCTTACTTCCGCGAGAGCGCTAATGGGTGTGGAGCATCCGCCAAGCAACGTTCTTAAAAAATCCTTTTCTACTTTGGTACATAATGCGGTTTCCTCGTGATTAAAGTTTTGACAAGCTTCATAAGAAAACACATCTTCATTTCGGCAAACAACTACAATTGCTCCCTGCGCCGGCGCCGGAAGCATCCAATCAAGTTCAATGGAAGTTCCTGGTCTTAAGTTAATTCTCTCCAAACCTGCCGCAGCGAAAATGGCCCCGTTCCAATCGCTTTCCTCAACTTTGCGCAGCCTGGTATTTACGTTGCCTCTCAGGTTCTCAATCTTGTGATTGGGATATCGATTAAGCCACTGTGCTTTTCGGCGGATACTACTAGTCGCTATCAAACCATCTGAGTTTCTGGTTTCTAAAAAAGAAACATCGCCCTTGTAAACGAACAGATCTTTATAGGAAGCTCTTTCTAAAACCGCACATTGCACAATACCTTTTGGAAGTTGAGTAGGAACGTCTTTCATGCTGTGTACAGCAATATCAATCCTATTGTTAAGTAAGGCTATATCAAGACTACGGGTAAAAATTCCTTGAACGCCAATTTCATATAAGGGAGTTTGTAAGTCTATATCTCCTTCACTTTTGATAAAAACAAGTTCTGCATCAAATCCGCTTTTCGCCAAAAGTTCCTTTACCCTATTAGCCTGCCACACCGCGAGTTGACTTTCCCGCGTACCAATTTTTATAACCTTATTCATTACTAATTGCGATGGGTAGTTATAAAATCATTGATGGCTTCT
Source organism: Segetibacter aerophilus (assembly GCF_007991655.1). Classification (GTDB taxonomy): domain Bacteria; phylum Bacteroidota; class Bacteroidia; order Chitinophagales; family Chitinophagaceae; genus Segetibacter; species Segetibacter aerophilus. The sequence continues at coordinate 13,538 of NZ_BJYT01000008.1, read as the reverse complement.
ATGTAAGAACATCCCGGCTGGTGTTGCTGGCGCATTTTTACAGCCATATTTTTTATAACCTTTTGTATAGCCTGCACATTTACAGGATTGAGAGAAGTGGTATTGGAAGTATAAGAAGAGTAGGAAGATAAATATAATTCGCAGTTGTGCATGTCATGCAACTTTTGCTTAACTGCTTTTATGAATGGTACATTTTTGCGCATATGACTCCATTCTAAAAACTCTTCTTTGTGCTCTGCTATAATTGCTTTAGCAGCAGGAATTTCTGCTACACGCTTTTGAAGCGTTTCATCTTTAAGTTTAGATAACTGATCTACGTTAATAAGTGTAACATTAGATAGTTCTTGTGCTTCCTTCTCTACATTATAAGGGATGGATAAGTCTATGATAAGCTTATCTCCGAAATTTTCTAAATGAGATTTTAAAATAATAGGCTCGTTGCTGTTGGTGGCAACCAGTATAATATCTGAAGATTGAACGTATGAAGAAAGATCATCCATTGAGGCCGATTGTAAACCTAATTCACTCGCCAATTCTCTAGCCTTTTCCTCGGTGCGATTGATAAGAGTGATCCTTTTTGTATTAAGATAGTCTACGAGGTTTTTGCAGGTATTTCTTCCTATTTTGCCGATACCCAATAACAAAATGTTTTTATCGGCTATTTTAGAAACATTCTTTTTAATGTATTGGACCGCTGCAAATGACACTGATACCGTTCCCCCGCTTAATGCAGTCTTATTTTTAATAACCTTTGTTGATTGTATTACACTGTTCACCAATCTTTCAGTGAACGCGCCAATAAAACCACTTTCTTTTGAAAACTTTACGGCTAACTTTAATTGGCCTATGATTTCATAGTCTCCTAATATTTGCGATTCTAGTCCCGCTCCCACTTCAAAGATATGTTGGATAGCTTCAGACCCTTGTTTGACATAACACAACTTCTTAAACATTTCAATGTCTCCTTCTGTCTGGCTACAAAGAACTTCTACAAGTTGACAAGCGTTGTCAGCAAACCCATAAATCTCAGTTCGGTTGCAGGTAGAAAGAATAAAAAACTCAGAAAGGCCAAACGAGGGGGCTATAGACAGAATATTAGCATATTGAATATTGTTGATAGCAAATTGTCCCCTAACTGAAGCATCTGTTTTTTTATAGTTTATTCCAACGATGAAAAATCCAGAAATATTTTGCTGCTTGTCTGCTACCATTTAGTGTTTCTTAATTCTGTATTGCAAAGGTAATTGCAGGTAAAGGAGTGACATAATTTGTCTGTCACGTAGTTGTCATAAAAAAACATGACTCCTATCCGGGTTTTAACGATTACAACATTCTATTCTCGTTATCTCGATTACTCTTTCAATCGCACGAATCATCTTAAGTGCTAGAAACTATCAAAAAAGTTAAGATAAAATCTAAACTAACGTTTGTTAGTTTAGATTTTTTGTTATTACTTTGGCAAAGCAAGTAGTTCAAGCATTTGGGCTTACTTGCCGTTAGATTGCTGTTTTTGCTAATAGAAATTAAGGGTTAACAGGGCGTGATTTATATCATGCCCTGCTTTTTTTTACTTACTCCAAATTCAAAAGCTTTTTGATGAGATTCCACTCTCTAAAAAAGAATTACTAACGTTTGTTAGTGACATAAAAATGATGTTTCTTTGTTTTCGCCTTTAACGATTAGCCAGTCATTGAAAATCTAAAGATTTATTTGCCAATTGATAATACCGGCCTCTACGATTGTTCTTGCTTTTTTTCTAGTCTTATTTTAGTTTGCGTCTTACTTCCATTTAGGTTAACGCTGTAGTTATTATTGTGGAGGCTTTTCTTATAAATTAGGGAAGCCTCCTTTTTTATTTTCAAAGCATCCATCCTCGCTTGTTCAGGCAATTAAAAAAGAATTAAAAATGTTACTAACGGTTGTTAGCATAAAAAAGTTGAGTTTCTTTGCTTCAGCAATTCAGTAGTGATTTGCTTCTAACGATAACAATACTTGCTTCTACGATTGATTAACTGTATGAAACCTTCTACGATTGCAATATGAAACATAGAAGGACTTCAAATTAAAATTTTGGCACGGTTGAATACCGTGCCTTTTTTATTTCCCACTAACTGTCGTTATTTCTCTCTATTTCCAGTCTCTACTCCTAACACTACGTTTGAACTTTTCTTGATGTGAGGGGTTTACATTTGCTGTTTATTTTACATTATGGCTAAAAGAGGTATTATTTTAATGAATCTTGGTTCACCTGACTCTACCGAGGTTAAAGATGTTCGAAAATATTTAATGGAGTTTTTGATGGATGAAAGGGTAATTGACTATCCTTACATATTTAGGTTATTGCTGGTTGGAGGTATTATTGCGCCTTTTCGCGCTCCTAAATCTGCGGAAGCGTACAAATCGGTGTGGACTCAGGAAGGCTCACCCTTGATCGTTCTGACAAAACAATTGCAGCAAGCCCTCCAGCCAAATGTTGAGGAGCCGGTGGAGATTGCGATGCGATACGGCCACCCAACGATGGAAGAGGCTTACGAAAAATTAGCTGCAAGAGTACCAGATCTCGAAGAAGTAATTGCGATTCCTTTATATCCTCATTATGCGATGTCTTCTTATGAAACTGCTGTGGAGCATGCCAAGTCGGTGCATAAAAAGAAAAAATATTCTTTTTCGTTATCGTTTATAAAACCTTTTTATAACGAGCCCCACTATATTTCTGCTTTAACGGAAAGTATTAAACCATACTTACAACAGGAGTATGACCAGGTGCTGTTTAGTTATCATGGCCTTCCTCAGCGACACATGACAAAAGCAGATCCAACTGGTAAACACTGCATGAAGGTGCAGAATTGTTGTGAAGTGTCTTCACCTGCCCATGCCACATGTTACCGCCACCAATGTTGGACTACAACTCAGATGTTAGTTAATGAGCTTAACATTCCTTCTAGCAAAGTCGGCTTCTCTTTTCAATCACGGCTTGGAAGCGAGGAATGGTTGAAACCTTATACAGCCCTACGATTGAAGGAGTTGCCGGGCGAAGGGGTTAAAAAGCTTGTGATTCTTTGCCCTGCTTTTGTAAGTGATTGCCTTGAAACGTTGGAGGAAATTGCAATGGCGGGGAAAGAAACTTTTCTTCATGCGGGTGGCGAAAGTTTTATGGTAATCCCTTGCCTAAATGTCCATCCGCTTTGGGTACAATCACTCGTAACTTGGGTGCAAGACTTTGCTGCGGGTAAACGAGATATGGTACTTACCTAAACACTTATTACTGTCATACTAGGATTGAAAGGGCAAGGCATCAATATTACTATTCATCTTTTTGCCTTGAATTGTCGAAATATGAATAACTGTTGCAGTGAGTGACACAACAATGTTGAATATCGCAAGAATGCCCAGCGAAAAAAATACCTCTATAACTTAGCGGCATGTACAATTACATAAAAGCATTACATATCATTTTTGTGGTTACATGGTTTAGCGGGATGTTTTATATGCCGCGGCTATTTATTTACAACACCGAAGCACTGGAACAACCTGCGCCAACTAAAGAAATTCTACAGAGGCAGTTTAATGTAATGATGAAACGATTGTGGTACGGTATTACCTGGCCTTCTGCAATCCTTACGCTGGGTTTTGGCCTTTTTACCATGATAAATGGAAATTGGCATAAAACAATTTTTCAGCCTGAAGGCAGGTGGCTTCTTGTAAAGCTTGGATTTGTTGTACTACTGTACCTGTATTTCTTTACCCTACATCGGATTTTTAAACAACAGCTGGTCAACACTTTCAAACACACTTCACAACAACTAAGAATTTGGAACGAGGTAGCTACTGTTTTTTTAATAGCAATTGTAATGTTAGCAGTTGTAAAACAAAGCATGAGCTTTGTCTGGGGTCTCATTGGGCTTTTTTTGTTTATCATTCTGCTGATGACTGCCATTAAGATTTATAAAGCTATTCGTACTAAACGTTCCTGATCTTTTAATTTTTAACCCCGCTCACATGCCCCGACTGCTTGTTGTTGTTATTATATTTTCATTACTCAATGTTGCTTGTAAATCAACTAACGCGGTTGACACAATTGTGCATAACGGGGTTGTGTACACGGTTGATGAAAACTTCAAAACGGTAGAGGCTTTTGCTGTAAAGGGTGGAAAAATTGTTGCAACAGGTACTAACAACGAAATTCTAAAAAAGTATGAAGCAAATCAAACAATCGACGCAAAGGGACAAGCTGTTTATCCTGGATTAATTGACGCGCATGCGCATTTTTTAGGGTATGGGCAATCGCTGTTTATGGTTGATCTTTTTGGTGCCGCAACCTGGGAAGAAGCGGTAGAAAGAGTAAAAAAGTTTGCAAAAGAACATCCGGAAGAAAAATGGATTAAAGGCAGAGGCTGGGATCAAAATAAATGGCCGGGCAAATTGTACCCTACAAATGATAAGTTGAACGAAGCATTTCCGGGAACGCCGGTGATATTGACAAGGGTCGACGGACATGCTGCTATCGTGAATCAAAAAACGCTTGACCTGGCAGAAATACATGCAGGACAGACCTTGACGGGCGGAGAAATTGAGACAAAAGAAGGCAAGCTCACCGGCCTCCTAATAGATAATGCGGTTGACCTAGTAACCGGCAAGGTGCCACCAAGTACAATAGATGATTATTTAAAATGGTTATCAAAAGCTCAAAAGAACTGTTTTGAAGCCGGTCTTACTACCGTGGCTGATTGTGGTCTCATGTACAATGACGTCGAGACAATTGATGGTTTACAAAAGGAAGGTAAGCTCGACATGCGTTTATATGTAATGCTAAGCGATGATACTGCAAACTACAACAGGTATCTGCACAAAGAACCTTACAAATCGGATAAGATGTTTGTGAAAGGCATTAAGGTGTACGCAGATGGAGCACTGGGAAGCAGGGGTGCTTGTTTATTGGAACCTTACTCGGACAAGAAAGGATGGTCAGGATTTCTGCTGAAGGACAAAAAATATTTTGACAGCATAGCAGGTGTAATTGCCAAAACAAATTACCAGATGTGTACACATGCAATAGGCGACAGTGCTAACCGCGAAATGCTGAGGATTTACAACAGGGCGTTAAATGGCAAAAACGACAAGCGTTGGAGAATAGAACATGCGCAGATTATCAATGCGGCCGATTTTACCTTGTTTGGAACATCCAGTATAATTCCCTCTGTTCAGCCGACACATGCTACAAGCGATATGTATTGGGCCGAAGAAAGATTAGGACCAGGCAGAATAAAAAGCGGATATGCATTTAAGCAATTGTTGCGGCAGAACGGTTGGATACCTTTAGGTACCGATTTTCCTGTAGAAGACATAAGTCCCTTTAAAACCTTTTTAGCTGCGGTGTTTAGAAAGGACTCGAAAGGATTTCCTGAAGGAGGCTTTCAGTCTGAAAATGCTTTAACGAGAGAAGAAACTATTAAGGGAATGACGATCTGGGCAGCAAGATCTTGCTTTTTAGAAAACGAAGTAGGCAGCATCGAAGCAGGCAAAAAAGCAGATTTCATCATACTTAGTCAAGACTTAATGAAAGTTGCAGGTAAGGATGTTTTAAATACAAAAGTTGTAAATACGTATATCGGAGGAAAAAAGGTTTTTTAGTGGAGGCCCTCCTGACATGATCCGCTACAGACGCAAAATTTTAGCTAGGGAAAAAATCGCTGATAAAAACATTAATAGTACAAGAATGCGACGCAACTATGTTGAAGTAAGCACTACAACTCATGTCCAAATCTTCTTCTTTTATATACAATTCACACCAAATCCACAGGTAGACAAACTAGGGTTAAAAGGCCTCCTTTTATGCCCGAAAAACCCTTTATTTTTCTTACTTTTGCGCACCTGCAGGAATTCAATAAAAAGCAGGAAAATCAAGCAGTTATGTCAGATGAAATTGTAAATGATGCCGCCGCGCAAAATAAGAATTATGGTGCCGACAGTATCCAGGTTTTAGAGGGTTTAGAAGCTGTGCGTAAAAGACCGGCAATGTATATTGGCGATGTAGGTGTAAAGGGACTTCACCATCTTGTGTATGAAGTGGTAGACAACAGTATTGACGAAGCACTTGCAGGGTATTGTAAAAACATAAATGTTACTATTCACGAAGACAATTCGATTAGTGTAAGTGATGATGGTCGTGGTATTCCAACAGCTATACATACTAAAGAAAACAGGAGTGCACTCGAGGTTGTAATGACCGTATTGCATGCCGGTGGTAAGTTTGATAAGAATACTTACAAGGTAAGCGGAGGACTACACGGAGTAGGCGTGAGTTGCGTAAATGCGTTAAGTACTACTCTGCAAGTTACTGTACACCGTGAAGGGAAAATCTTCGAGCAGGAATATCATTGTGGAGTACCGCAATATCCAGTGAGAGAAATAGGTACATCAGAAACTACCGGAACTACTGTGCATTTCTGGCCTGACTATACCATTTTCCAGGAGTCAGTTTACAAAAGAGATATTTTAGAAGGAAGGCTCAGAGAGCTTTCTTACCTGAACCGAAGAATCACCATAAATATAACAGACTTACGGGAATTGGATGAAGAAGGAAAGCCTTACTTCAAAAGCTTTTATAGCGAAGGCGGGATAGTTGAGTTCGTAGAAATGCTAGATAAAAATGGACATCGTACTGCACTTATTCCAAATACCCTGTTTGTAGAAGGATTGGATGAAGCCAACATGGTAGCGGTTGAAGTTGCAATGACTTATAACGATGATTTTAAGGAGCACATTTTTTCTTACGTCAATAACATCAACACCATTGAAGGCGGCACTCACGTTACCGGCTTTAGACAAGCGCTAACCAGAGTTTTTAAAACTTATGGTGATAAAAATGGTTTGTTTGAAAAAGCAAAAGTGGTTGTTGAGGGCGATGATTTCAGGGAAGGGTTGAGTGCGATCATTTCTGTAAAAGTGCCCGAACCGCAGTTTGAAGGTCAAACAAAAACGAAACTTGGCAATAGTGAAGTTAGTGGTATTGTGCAGACAACTGTTGCGCGAGCCTTAGAAGCTTATTTAGAGGAAAACCCGAGAGAAGCAAAAAATGTAATCTCGAAAATAGTTTTAGCAGCGCAGGCAAGAGTAGCAGCTAAAAAGGCGCGCGAAATGGTACAGCGTAAGACAGTGTTAAGCGGTGGTGGACTGCCCGGTAAACTGGCAGATTGTTCCGAAAGAGATCCAACAAAAACTGAATTATATTTAGTTGAGGGAGATTCGGCAGGTGGTACAGCTAAGCAAGGTCGTGAAAGAAGTTTCCAAGCAATTCTTCCATTGCGGGGAAAAATATTGAACGTGGAAAAGGCGATGGAGCATAAAATCTATGAAAACGAAGAGATCCGAAATATGTACACTGCGTTAGGTGTTACAGTTGGTACTCCTGAAGATCCTAAACAACTTAACCTTGCAAAGCTCAGGTATCATAAGCTTATCATTATGACTGATGCTGACGTAGACGGAAGTCATATAGCTACCTTAATTCTCACCTTTATCTTCCGTTATATGAAAGAACTGGTTGAAGCGGGTTACGTTTATATTGCTCAGCCCCCTTTGTACCTGGTTAAGAAGGGCAAAGAGCAAGAGTATGCTTACAGTGAAGAGCAACGCAAACATTGGGTAGAAAAGTTAGGTGGGGGAAAAGATGACAGCGTTACCATTCAACGATATAAAGGCTTGGGAGAAATGAACTCAGAGCAATTGTGGGAGACTACAATGGATCCTGCACGCCGCACGCTTAAAAGAGTTACCATTGAGAGTGCTGCAGAAGCAGATCGCGTATTTAGTATGTTGATGGGGGATGAAGTTGCACCAAGAAGAGAGTTTATCGAGAGTCATGCTAAATACGCTAAAATCGATGTCTAACATTTAGGAGGAATACAATTTGCATATGTAATTTGACATTTATTAATTGTTTAATTCTTAAAATTAATTTAGATGAAAAAATTACTACTTATTGCTTTCGGAGTATTCCTTGTTACCACCCAGCTAAGCGCTCAGACAGAAAAAGGTAGAGTAATGGTTGGTGGCGAACTACTTTTACTTGGCCGTTCTGGCAATACTACCTTTTCCGCTTCGCCTAATGTAGGCTACTTCTTTATGGACAATGTGGCTGCGGGAGCAGAATTTAATTTAATAACTGGTGGAGGTTATACCAACTGGGGCCTTGGTCCCTACGTAAGAGCCTACTTCGCAGGAAATCCAACTGGTAAACTGTTTGCCCAAGCTGGACTTTCACTCGCTGGTTCTTCCGGTAGTAATACCAGTACTGGCTTTTCTGGCAGAGTTGGATATGCTTCCTTCTTAACTAAAAATGTTGCACTTGAAGTTGCTGCAAGAATATTAACAGGAGGTGGAACCATTTATGGACTCGGCGCTGGTTTCCAAATCCATCTTTAATAAAATAATTAATTTAGGACTTGATTGAAGGCCATCCAATTTATAGGATGGCTTTTTTTATTCCTTAAAGGAAACCTTCATTGAAAGATGAAAGCCTTAGCAAGCTTTTGATGTTTTAGTTGAGAAATTTGTTTTTCTTAAAAAATTTGTAGCTTGTGTGCCGTTAGAGAAATTTGTATTCCCTAATTAAAAAAACAAAAAACGATGGATACTTCAAAAATGATTAAAGCTTATTGTTTAAAAACAAAAGAGAAAAATGTGCCCATGCATGAAGCTGTTATTACTAAAACAGCTAGAGGTGGTTACATGGCTGGTGGTCATGATGGGAAAGGCAATAAGATGGCAGCAATTCTAAGTGAGTCAAAGGCCCTACAAGCGATAGAAGACGGTGTTGCAAAAAAAGGATTTTAAAAGAACGAATTATATTATAATAACTGGAAACTTCACGATTGTGAAGTTTTTTTCATTTATGCTATGTGGAATGTGGGTTGAAAATTAATTTGATAGAGGCGCTTTTTGGTAGACGTAATTACAAGCTTTCTAAATGTACTCTTTCAATCACAAAACTTTCAATTGGAGAAGGGCTTGCAAGGCAGCTTGAATAAGATGGGGCAATATTGAATTCCTTTAAATAGTAACGTTTATTATTAAAAGTACCGACGTTTCCATCTAATTCTAATTTATAGATATCATCTACTAAACCGCAGCCATCTGCCTTTAATATCGCTTCTTTAGCTGACCAGATTTTAAAAAAAGAGGCGTATTTATCATCAGCATTCTTTATCGCCATTTCATCATTATTGTTCAGGATATTACTAAAATCTTTAAAATCAACAACCTGAATTCTCTCTATGTCTACACCCACCATCTGGGCATCAGAAAACGCACAAATCACAAAGTCACCTGAATGACTAACATTAAAATCCCCCTTCAAGGTTTTAATAAACGGCCTATTAGATTTTGTATACGATAAATGCTGTAAGAGCGTGGTGTGGTAACCGTTCTTTTCGAGATGTTCGGCTATTAATAACTTCCCTAATAAGTATGCTTGCTTGTCTTGCCATCTTCTGTATAAAGAAGCTTTCCTTTTTTCAGCCGGTCCAATCAACGCTTCAATTGTATCTATAACTTCTTGCGTTAACTGCTTCTTATTTTCTATGTAAAAAGCTTTAATCATTTCGTCAAAGCATCCTCAATAATTTTACCTATCTGCTTTTCGTGATCGTAAATAAAAAAATGGTTACCTGGAAGTCTATAAAGTTTAATAGGAATTAGTGTTTCATTTTGCCATTGCAGAATGTCCTCCTCCTGCATATCCTCCTTGTCACCGACCATAACAGTTAATGGAATTTTTAAAGGTTCAGTGCCCTCGTATTGATAACTTTCAGAGATTTTAAAATCTGCCCTTAAAATAGGTTCAAAGTACTCGAGCATTTCTTCATGTCCTAAAATTTCATCCGGCAGACCGCCTAGTTCTTTAACTGCCGTAACAAATTCATTTTTTGGAAGTAAATGTTTAGGAGACTTTCTTGCAGGAACAGAAGGTCCATCGGTACCAGAAACAAATAAATGAATTGGCATTTTTTTACCTTCTTCTCTTATTCGTAACGTCAACAAATATGCAATTTTTGCTCCCATACTATGACCATAAATTGCATAAGGCTTGTCAAGTAGAGGAGTTATACTTTTAAAAACATCGTCAACTACTTCACTTATATTTTCTGCAAAATCTTCTTTAGCTCTTGTACCCCTTCCCCGGTATTCCAAGAAGTGGCAGGATATGTTTTTAGGTAAAACCTTTTTTAAAAAGGCTAAAGAATATTTAGATCCGCCTGCAAAGGGTAAACAAAAGACTGTGATATTACTCATGACTAGAAGTGATATAATTCAAACAAAAATCAGGAAATATCAAAAATAGAATCTCTTGTTCTGAAAAATGTTTTATTTCAAATTTTCTATTGAAATAAGATACCAACGCTGATTCTTTGAAACTGATTAAGATTTATGGTTGGAGAAAAATCCCGTAAATCTTTATAGGATACTGTTTTTTACCTGTAACCCATCGCCTGCAATTCAAATAGCTCGGCATATTTTCCGTTCTGGTGTAGCAACTCGTCGTGGCTTCCAACTTCAAGCAACTCACCTTTTTCCAAAACTAGAATACGGTCTGCCATTCTAACTGTAGAAAAACGGTGAGATATAAGTAATGCCGACTTGTTTTTTGTCAATTCAGAAAACCGTTGGAATACCTCGTATTCAGATTTAGCATCCAGAGCAGCCGTTGGCTCGTCAAGAACCATCAGTTGGGCGTCTCTCATGTAAGCTCTGGCCAACGCTATTTTTTGCCATTCCCCGCCTGATAACTCAACTCCTTGTTGAAAATGTCTTCCTAACATCTGGTCATACTGTTTTGGCAATTTTTCTATAAAAATATTTGCCAAACTTTTTTTGGCCGATTTTGCAATCAACGTATGGTTGTTCATCTCACTGATGTTTCCTACCGCAATATTTTCAGTAGTAGTCATCTGGTATTTCAGAAAATCCTGGAAAATAATGCCAATTTCAAGTCGCAATTCGGCAAGATCATATTCTCTTAAATCAACCCCATCCAATAAAATCCTGCCTTCAGTAGGGTCATATAACCGAACCAAAAGTTTCACCAATGTTGTTTTGCCTGCCCCATTCTCTCCTACCAAAGCCAGTTTCTCACCTGCATGAAGAGTAAAATTCAAGTTTCTATTTGCCCATTTTGTAGAGTTATTATATTTGAAACCCACATTTTCGAACGTAAACCCTTCTTTAATCGGACGAGGAAAAGGCTTGGGATTAACGGGAAGCTTAATCTTTGGCATAATTTCAAAGAATTCAAAGAAGTCTCGCAGGTAAATTGCTCCCTGAGAAACTGTGCTAAAACGCTTCATTAAATTTTGCAAAACCCCACTTACTTGCCTGATAGAACCAAGCAAAAAAGTTAGATCACCGATTGATATACTACCCATGAGAACTTTCTGAATTATATATACAAAAGCAGAATAGTACCCAACAGAGCCTGTAATTGCAAGAATAATAGCCCAGGCTGACCGCTTTGTCTCAAGTGCTCTAATGTCAAAGTAGAGCCGATTGGATATATTGCGAAACCTGTTTACAAAAAAAGTAGACAAATCGAAAGCCCTCACCTCCTTGGCAGTTATATCGCTTGTACCAAGAGAACTTATATATTCCATCTCCCGGCGCCTTTCCATCTGGCTACGAATAAGGCTGTAATTTTTATTATTAAAATAATATTCCCCCAGGAAGGACGGAAGGGTCGAAATGAATAATATAATAGTAAACCAAGGGTTAAACAGCACTAATCCTGAAATCAAAAAACAAACAGTAACTGTGTCTTGCAATTGACCAAAGACGTTTGTTAAAAGTACAGTTCTGCCAATACACTGCTGTCTTGCTCTTTCTAACTTGTCATAAAAAACTGAGTCTTCAAATTGTTCAAGATCAAGCTTAGATGCGTGTGTCATAATTCTCATAAAAGAATAGTTGGACAATCGATCCCCAAGCAAAACGTCAACTAATAAAATAACCCGGTTTAAGGCATTTGTAGTAATAACTAACCCAAATTCAATAGCAACCAGTTGCCATAAATAAGAGTGAGAAAGAGTTTTATCACTATTATGTATCAGCATCACGACCTCGTTAATAAACAACTTGCCAACATAAAGTATTGCAACTGGCAATGCTGCTAAAATGATACGAGTAACTACAGTTACTATTGTAAGATAGGGGTTAGTCTCCCACACCATTTTTAGTAAGCGAGGTATATTATTTAATGCTCTTAGACGATCCCTAAAACTTATAGCATCTGCTGATGTCTTTTCACCTTTCATAAATCTCTAGCTCTAAAACTTACGCCCCCTCACTATTTTGAAGGGAGCAAAAATTGTTAGTTTTTCTAAAAAAAATTGTTTTTATAATGCAATTGGTAGACTAAAAGTTTTATAAAACTGTTTTTGTTCCAATTAAGAAGGAAACGCTTTTGTTGTCTTTTTATTGAATAAAATAACTGAGTTCATTCTTTTTGTCTCATTTGTCAGTCTTATTATGCTTATCTAATTCTTGTTGGAGCAGGAAAGCAAACTCTTTTGCATTTGTTGATTCGAAAATGGTAGAATGTTCCCCCTCAATCTCATACATCGTTACCGACTTAACGTAAGGCTTCCATATATTTTTAGTACTGTCATTTAAAGCAAACTTCCTGAAACTAACATTTCTTTCAATATCCAGAAAATAGTAATGATCTTTAGCGTAGAAGACTAATATGTCGCGATTATAGGGAGTTATTTTATAATTTTTTGTAGCGTGAACGAAATTATGTTCCAAAGTTTTAAAAAGATCGACAGATACATCTTTTACCCCATCTCTGTTGTACTTGTTGGCAAACAGTTTTAGCTTCTCTACCTTATTTTCGAGTGCATAGCGCGTGTACTTGCTAAATAAGTGCGTTTCAAATCTTGCCTTCCAATATATCTGAGAAACTGATCTTTTTAACACATGAGGTATGTAGTACAAATTTTTGAACGATTTCTTTTCACGCTTTTTACGCTCGCCAATAATAGTATCAAACATTGCTAGTACCTCTACTTTCTTTCCTAATGCCTCTATTTGCTTAGCCATCTCAAAAGCAATAACACCTCCAACACAATGTCCTGATAAAGCGTAAGGGCCATCGGGATTCTCGGTCAAAATTTCATTTACATAATCCTTCGCAATACCCTCTACGGTATTGGGAAATTTCTCCAAATCTTTGATATCAGTAGGCTGTTGTAACCCATACACCGGCTGCTCAGGATGCAACATTTCGGCAAACTCCTTAAATTTATATACTGTTCCACCGCCTCCTGAAACAATATAAAGCGGAAGTCTCTGGCCTCCCTTTTTAATTTGCACAAGGGATTTTAAGGCAATTGTAGTATTCGAAATTGTGTCCTTTTTTTCTTCAATGCGTAAAAGCAGTTCGTATATAGACGGATTTAAAAACAGATCCTTAATAGTTATTCCAACATTCAAACTCTTATTAGTTGCAGCCACTACTCTTACTGCCATAAGTGAGTGTCCGCCGA
>NZ_BJYT01000007.1 GCF_007991655.1 Segetibacter aerophilus | reverse complement strand
AGTCACGTTGCAAGAACGAAGCCCAGCGGCTTGAGCTTTGACATGAGGTTGATGGGGTTTAATACGTATCATGGTATATCTTGGATAGTCTCGTAAAAACCAGAGAAATTCCTCTTTCCTCTTCCCTATCTTTAAACAACCAAAAAAGCATTTATGCAAACTGCTTCTAAAAAAGTTATTAATGGCTGGGCCATGTATGACTGGGCCAACAGCGCGTATAACCTTGTCATTACTACGACTATTTTTCCTGCTTATTACGATGCCATTACGACTACAAAAACTGGAGACGCAGTAAGTCACAAGTTGCAGTTTTTAGGAGCAGAATTTGAAAGTGCATCCCTATACAATTATGCAATTGCAACGGCCTATTTTTTAATTGCCATTATATCTCCTGTGCTTTCTTCGATCGCTGATTATAAGGGCAACAAAAAACGCTTTATGCAATTCTTTTGTTACCTCGGAGGACTATCGTGTTGTGCCTTGTATTGGTTTCAGAGAGAGACTCTTTCGCTGGGAATTTTATGTTGTATACTAGCCGCAATTGGCTACTGCGGAAGCCTTGTTTTTTACAATTCTTATCTACCTGAGATTGCCGCAGATGAAGACAAAGACAGGATCAGTGCAAAAGGTTTTGCCTTTGGCTATATAGGTAGTGTTCTGCTACAATTAATTTGCTTTGCCTTTGTATTAAAGCCGGAATTGTTTGGCATCAAGGACAGTTCTTTTGCGCCCCGTTTGTCTTTTTTATTAGTTGGTATTTGGTGGATGAGCTTTGCGCAAATAACTTTTGCACGCCTGCCAAAAGGAAGGGCAGCGCAACAAAACAAAGGCAATAATATCCTAACAAATGGTTTTAAGGAATTAAATAAAGTCTGGCTACAGGTAAAGCAAATGCCCGTACTTAAAAGCTTTTTGCTATCATTTTTCTTTTATAGCATGGGCGTTCAAACTGTCATGCTTGCTGCAACTTTGTTTGCCAGCCAGGTCATTGGATTACCCACCCCTAAATTGATTATTTCTCTTTTGATAATACAGATCGTTGCTATTGCGGGGGCCTATATTATGGCAAAGCTTTCCCAGCGTTTTGGTAATTTCCAAGTGCTGATGTTAGTAGTAATGATTTGGGTAGTCATCTGTATAACAGCCTATTTTATTACAAGCGAGATGCAGTTTTATATGCTGGCAGTTTCAGTCGGACTGGTTATGGGAGGAATACAATCCTTGAGCAGGTCAACTTATGGAAAGATAATGCCTGAAACACACGACACCACCTCGTTCTTCAGCTTCTATGATGTGACGGAAAAAATCGCCATCGTCATTGGGATGTTTAGTTTTGGCTTGGTTCAGCAACTAACCGGCAACATGAGGAACTCGGTTCTTGCACTCATTGTATTTTTTATTGCTGGCCTGATTTGTTTGTTTATCACCTTGCAAAAAGAAAAACAAGCACAGGTTATAAATTTAGCATAATGAAATTGTATTCAATCAATGCAGGTCTTTTTAAGTTGGATGGCGGAGCAATGTTTGGAGTTGTGCCAAAAAGTATTTGGAACAAACTTAATCCTGCCGACGAAAACAATATGTGTACATGGGCTTTAAGATGTCTATTGATCGAGACAGGCGATAAAAGAATTTTGATTGATACCGGGATGGGTAATAAACAGGATGCAAAGTTCTTCGGCCACTATTATCTACATGGGAATGATACATTAGAAAGTTCTTTAGCAAAACATGGTTTCACCAAAGATGACATAACCGATGTATTTCATACTCACCTCCACTTCGACCACTGCGGAGGAACTATTGTGCGGGATGGAGAGCAGCTTCTTCCGGCTTTTAAAAATGCTACACTTTGGAGTAATGAGCAACACTGGTCTTGGGCAACAAAACCAAATGACCGCGAAAAAGCTTCGTTCCTAAGAGACAATATCTTGCCTATGCAGGAAAGTGGCAGATTACAGTTTGCCCCTGTAGAAGAAAATGTATCCATTTTCAATGAAGAGATTACTTTGAAGTTTGCGTACGGACACACTGACGCGATGATGCTTCCAACAATAAAATACAAAGGCAGAACAATCGTTTATATGGCTGACCTTTTGCCTTCTGCCGCCCACTTGCCTTTGCCTTATGTTATGAGTTACGATATGTTTCCTCTGAAGACTTTGAGTGAAAAGAAGCTGTTTTTACAGGAAGTTTTGGAGAACGATTATGTCTTATTTTTCGAGCATGATGCTAATATCGAATGCTGTACTTTACACATGACTGACAAGGGAATTAAAGTAAAGGAGACCTTTACTTTAAACGATTTATAACCTGTTATTGTTTTTTCTCAATACTGTCCTGAACCTAGCATTACGAGCGTACATGCTTCCATTGGTTGGATACCATTTTTGCGCGCCATTTCTTCCAGTTCATCATTTTCTGTTCCCGGGTTAAATATGATGCGTGTAGGTTTCAACGATAAAATATAGTCATAGTAAGGCCGTTGATTGGTTGGATTAAGATATAAGGTGACAGTATCTATATCTTCAAACTTTGGTTGACCGGTTAGGATGTCTACATTCCCAACTTTGCCCTCTCTTAGCCCAACAGCCACCACCGGATGTTTGTACGTTGATAATTTATTCATAGCAAGATAACTATACCTCGATGGATTAGTTGATGCTCCTAATACCAAAGTTTTTTTAGCAACCATGTCAGGAAAGTTTAATTATATGATGATATAAAATTACAAGAATTGAACCAGTAGCAATTTAATTATGAGGGTTGTAGGAGCTAGGTTTTAACGATTGTAATACTATTTAAAGAGTTTAATAAAACTGCTCCAAAACCAATTTTCTTCAGATTTAATAATTGTATCTAAGGTCTTCTCTGCCTGGCCGGCAAATCTCTTTATGTTGCCAATTGTTTCGGTAAAAGCTTTCACGTCTGCATCCTGCTTATCGGCTTCTACTTCGCTCAATTGGTTTAGCACTTTTACCATCGGGTCAAGCTCACGTTTCTTACGTTGGTACATAATCAAAGTAGCCACTTTCCAAATGTCTTTTTCTGCGCTAAAAAATTCCTTCCTTTCTCCCGGAACGATCACTTTTTCTAACAGGCCCCAATCAATCAGCTCTCTTACGTTCATGTTTGCATTACCCCGACTTATACTTAGTTGTGCCATGATATCTTCCGTTGTCAACGGCTGGGCTGCAACAATTAGTAAGGCATGAATTTGCGCCATCGTCCTGTTAATACCCCACTGACTTCCAAGTATCCCCCAGCTCTGTATAAATTGTGCTTTTGCTTCAGTCAAATCCATCCGACAAAGATAGAAGACTTTCTAATTTTCAGTATTTGATTGAAAGACATTCTGAAACTCCTTCCTCAATAGTTTGACTTTCTTGCACTTTTTTTTTCGAAGCATAAAAGCATCTGACAGAGAAGTGTTAAGGTGTTAATAGCGAAAAGTCTTTAATTAAACTTATTCACAGAATTGCTGATAATTGTTTCTAAAATCACTAATAATCATGCTTCTATTCGAGAATATATGAAACCGGTTTCAAATGGCATAGAATTCGTAATATGACTGAAAACATCAAAACAAATGATTATGAAGAAAAAACTATTTGGTGCAGCAGTAATTTCAATGATGTCTCTTGGGGTAATGGCACAAGTGAGGCATTCAACTTCTACTACTTCTGCTCCTGGAAAAGAGGGCAATTTTATAATTAAAGGTGGCCTCAACCTGGCAAACATTTCGGTAAGCTCAAACGGACGCGTTGACCAGGCAAATGCTTTAAAAACCTTTGTTGTAGGTATCGGTTATGACCTTCCTTTAGGTGAGTATTTCTCTATACAACCTGGCCTATTGTACACCGGAAAAGGATCGAAAACCCAGTACGGAAAAGAAAGCAATACAGGCTTTTATTATAAAGCCACTTCAAACCCGATGTATCTTGAAATCCCTGTGAACTTTGTTGGTAAAATTCCTTTGACTCAAACATCCAGTTTCTATTTAGGTGCTGGCCCTTATGCAGCAATGGGTATTACCGGCAAAAACAAAGTAGACAGTTATACGCTTGGCGTACACAGGTATAGCAGCAGCGATATTGTGTACAGCAATGACAACCCTACAACTGCGCAGGAAGAAAATTATGGCTATGGCAAAATAAAAAGATTTGATTATGGTTTGAATGCTGTAGCAGGTCTTGAATTTACCAGATTTACACTTGGCGCAAACTACGGCTATGGTCTTGTTAAGATTAATTCAGGAACTGATAACACCGCGAATGATAGAGGTAAAAACCGTGTTTGGAGTTTTACACTCGGTCTAAAATTATAAGAAACGAACTTTTCGAAATTGTAAATGACGGACTTGTTCCGTCATTTTTTTTGCCCTTCACATAAACATGTGGTTTAGGATGAACGGTTTCATGAACTTGTTTTAGATGGCTTTTTTTGTAAAAAATATCTACAATGAAACTCAAAAACATCGTAACATTTATAGCGGCAATAGCTATCACAAATGTATCATTAGCACAGTTTGAAGGCAGCAAGCAAGTTTTTACTTCACCAAAA
The DNA here is from genome assembly GCF_007991655.1 of Segetibacter aerophilus. Taxonomy (GTDB): domain Bacteria; phylum Bacteroidota; class Bacteroidia; order Chitinophagales; family Chitinophagaceae; genus Segetibacter; species Segetibacter aerophilus. Next base: position 307,629 of record NZ_BJYT01000007.1, on the reverse strand, counting down.
TTGCAGTCAGAAATCTTTAAACATAAGAAAGTAGCGATACTACCTTTTAACGCTACTATTTCTTATAAAAAGCTTCCAAAGAATTTCGATAAAGAAGCCAACGAGCAAGACCAAAATAACCTGGCGGCTGCAATGCAACAAGGCATGTACACTTACCTTTTAAGAAAGGCAGACGACTATACGGTAAGCTTCCAGGATGTAGAAAGAACGAATGCGCTCTTAAAACAAAAAGGCCTTTACGACAAACTCAACGAGGTAACACAGGACTCTATATGTAAAGCCCTGGGAGTAGATGCCGTAGTGAAGTGCGCCTTCACCTACGAAAGAACCAGCAGTGAAGGTGGCGCAATCGTTAAAACTGTTTTGCTCGGTTCTGCCTTTGGTAAGACAGCAAGCGGCTCTCTTACCATGCAGATTTACAACGGTTCTGATGGCGAACTTTTGTGGCGTTTTTACAAAGAAATGAATGAAGACGTAACCAGTTCAGCGAACCAGGTAATGGAAAGAATGATGAGAAAAGTTGCAAGAAATTTTCCTTACGAGAAATCATAACAAGCAAAAAAAAATTTTACTACAAGGTGGCTTTTTTGGCCACCTTTTTTTGTTGCATGCAGTATAACATTCTTCACCATCCTTGTGTCACTTCCTTTTACAGTAAAACTTTATTCTGCCTTAAAAAGAACCCGCTTTTATAATTGGAAAGCAATCGTTTTACAAAATATCTAAATGAGACTTTTTTGTCTCCGATCAAAACAACAAAGGAAAGCGGTTGATTATCAACACAAACTTTTATATTAGTGACAGATAAGGTAGCGCTTCGCTAAAAACCCTTTGAAGCTATTAACCTTTTAAGTGCAAAAAAGCGCTTAAACAAATAATCATTATGAAAACAACAATCGGATTTGTATTAATCGTAACAGTGCTAATGTCGTGCGGCGAAAGCTCAGAAAACAGCGTTAAAAAACCATCAGTTCCGCTTGTAGGAACGTGGCAACTTGTAACAGCAATGATCATCGAAAAGGGAGATACTCTCGTGACTGACTACACTAAAAAAATCTCCTTTATTAAAATCATCAACGATACTCATTTTTCTTTTTTACAGCATGACTTAAGTAAGGGTAAAGACTCTGCTTCCGCTGTCTTTGGTGCAGGCGGTGGTACGTACTCTTTACAAGACTCATCGTACACAGAACATTTAGAATATTGCAACGCCAGGGAATGGGAGGGCAACGACTTCAAACTAACAGTATCAATACAAAATGATACACTTATTCAAAGGGGTGTAGAGAAGGTAGAAAGTGCTGGAGTAGATAGGGTGAATATAGAAAAGTATGCAAGGGTTAAATAGTTTCTTTAAACCCGCTTAAACTAATATTTTCCCGTAAACAGCAATGACAATGACATTAGAACACGTAGCAATCTGGACGAATAACCTGGAGCAATTAAAAGACTACTACGCTAAGTATTTCGACGGAACTGCAAATAAAAAATACACAAACGAGTCAAAACATTTCGAAAGCTACTTCCTAACTTTTAAGTCAGGAGCAAGACTTGAACTGATGACAAAACCAGGTATTCCACGCAACCAGAATGATACTATTACAGCCCAGTACCAAGGTCTTATTCATTTAGCTTTCGGCGTGGACACGATGCAGGAAGTCGAAGAAAAAGCCAGGCAACTGAAAGCTGGCGGATTTAGCATCTTAAGTGGCCCGCGAAAGACAGGAGATGGCTACTACGAATTTGAAACGCTTGATCCCGACAACAACAGACTTGAAGTAACCGCAAGGTTTGAAGATTAACACATATAAACGAGTCTTTGAAGTGAAAACATTTGTAAGAGTTTTGGAAAACAAAAAAGATATATACCATGATTACGAAATTGAACCATGTTAGCGTTTTTGTTCTTAACCAGGACAGCGCTTATGACTTTTATGTAAATAAACTTGGGTTTAAAATTCATACTGATGCAGCAATGGGACCAGGTATGCGATGGCTAACAGTTTGTCCCCCGGAGCAACCAGATTTAGAAATCACACTAATGGCAATTGAAGACGGAATGATGTTTAAAGATGGTGCAGCCGAACAAATGAGGGAGCTGGTAAAGAAGGGAACATTTGGTTTTGGCGTATTTGAATGCGATGATCTAAACGCCACTTATGAAGAGTTGAAATCAAAAGGGGTCGTTTTTAAAAAACCGCCAACAAAAGAATTTTATGGATATGAAGCCTTGTTTATGGATGACTCTGGCAATTGGTTCTCGGTCGGGCAGAAAAAATGATGGAATTAATTCTTTTGAGAGTAAGATTACGAGGAAGTATTTGTTGATTTTAATTTGGAATGGTAACTTTTAAGCAACCACCAGAAACGATATCAACCACATCATAAGCAGTACAAGTACAAGCCAAAATTGAATCTTTCATCAATGAAAAACCTTCCCGTTTTTGATCTTGCTATAATCTTTGTTTACCTGTTGTCAATGGTTCTTGTCGGCTTTTATTTCTCCAGGAAAAATAAAAACTCAGAACAATTTACTATGGCTTCCGGCACCATTCCGGGTTGGGCCATAGGCTTATCTATCTATGCTACCTTCTTAAGTAGCAATACCTTTTTAGGCGTTCCGGGGAAAGCTTTTGGCAGCAATTGGAACGCTTTTGTTTTTAGTATATCGATGCCTTTTGCTGCATGGATTGCATCAAAATATTTTGTCCCGTTTTATCGCCGCACTGGAGAGATTTCTGCCTATACTCATCTCGAAAATCGTTTTGGTCCGTGGGCTCGAACTTATACTGTTATTTGTTTTCTTCTTACCCAGCTTGCCCGCATGGGCTCCATCTTTTTTGGAATTGCTTTAAGCTTGCAGGCTTTAATTGGTTTCCCCATGTCGACTATTATGATCGTTATGGGCGTTTGCATTATTTTATATACTGTGTTAGGCGGCATGGAAGCCGTTATATGGACAGAAGTTGTGCAGGGTATTATCAAAACACTGGGTGCGTTACTGATTTTATATCTGATAATTGCAGAAATGCCATTAGGGATAAAGGGAATAATTGACATCGGAATGAGCAATCAAAAATTTAGCTTAGGTAGCCTGTCGCCTGACTTGACAGAATCGACTTTTTGGGTCGTGCTGTTCTACGGCTTCTTTATAAACCTCAATAATTTCGGTATGGATCAAAATTACATTCAACGCTATCACACGGCTAAGTCATCGAAGCAAGCTGCGAGGTCAGTATGGTTATGTGTGGCTTTGTATGTTCCTGCGTCGTTGTTGTTTTTTATCATCGGCTCCAGCCTTTTTGCTTATTACCAAATACATCCTGAATTGATTGAAACTGTGAAACAACAGGTCGCTGGTGAAAGACTGGGAAACGGTGCGTCAGCATCAGAAATAACAAAATTGGCTGCAGCCCTTAAACCGGCGGATTATGGTGACAAGGTGATGCCGCATTTTATGGTTACTAAAATACCAACGGGCCTGGTAGGGTTAATAGTATCGGCTATTCTATCAGCAGCAATGAGCACGATCAGTTCGGGTATGAATGCATCAGCAACGGTGTTTACAATGGATATTTACAAACGATATTTCAAGCCCAACTTGTCTGAGAAAAGCAAACTCTATACGCTACATGCTGCCACCATCGTTTTTGGGCTGTTAGGATTAACGACAGGAATAGCAATGATTGGAGTGAAAAGTTTACTGGATATCTGGTGGGAACTTTCAGGGATTTTTGCAGGGGGAATGCTTGGATTGTTTTTACTAGGAATTATCAGCAGGCGCACAAAAAGTCACGAAGCATTTACTGCAACCCTCATTGGTATTGTAGTTATTTTATGGATGACCTTTTCGAGCTACTTACCTCCACAATACGAATTTCTTAGAAACCCTTTGCATAAGAATATGGTCATCATTGTTGGTACCCTTACTATCTTTTTAGTAGGATTGTTGTTGACCGCACAGCAACGAAAAATTCAGTTAGTATCACCTGCTGAAAATCATTTGAAAAGTGAGGTTGATTAATACTGCGAATGAAGAAAAAAGTCTTGGAAGCTTTAAAGCTTTTCTGTAGATAAATGAATAAATTGCTTAAGTAGATACCTACTTTAATTTTCCTCAACGGTTACAAAAAAATAAATAATTGTATGAAAAACAGTGAAAAGAAATTTGTGCCGGTAATGATTACTCCGTTTAATCTCAAGGCAAAAGTGGATTTCGATGCAGTATCAAGATTGATTGATTTTTATCTTGCTGCAGGCGTAAAAGGATTTTTTGCGAATTGCCTAAGCAGTGAGATGTATAGCATCAGTGAAGACGAGCGCCTCGAGTTAACGCAGCATATTGTAAGGTATGTGAAAGGGCGTGTGCCGGTGGTGGCGACCGGGTCATTTGGGTTAACGATTGAAGACAAAGCTGAATTTACAAAGCGGATCTATAACACGGGAGTTAGTGCCGTTATATTAATTACAGGTCACTATTCCAACCTGGAGGACAGTGACGAAGTGCTGCTTGCCAACTTCAATAAAATGCTGAAGCTGACCGCTAATATTCCACTTGGGTTATATGAGTGCCCTGCTCCCTATAAGAGAATTTTGCCTGCGGAAGTTTTCAGGCAGCTGTTGGAAACAGGACGTTTCATTTATCATAAAGACACCACAAGAGAAGTGGAAGATGTGAGGGCAAAACTGGCTGTGATCCCCTCAAATAACTCCAGTTTCGAATTCTACGATGCACATACTCCGAATGCTATGTACTCGTTGCAGATGGGCGCAAAAGGGATGTCAGCTATAGCTGGTAACTTTTATCCGGAGATATTGGTGTGGATGTGTAACAACGCAACTAATCCTGCAAAGAAGGAAGAGGTTGAATGGCTACAATCCGAAATATCAAAGGTCGATCCGTTGATACATGAAGCCTACCCCTTAAGCGCAAAATATTTTTTACGAAAAAGAGGTTTACCTATCAGAACCATTAGCAGGGCACACGCACTTGAGTTAACACCAGATCAAAAAGCAACGCTTGACAGAATTTATGATAGTTTTTTAGGTTGGTGTGAAAGGCTTGAAATTGTACCTGTAGATGTCGAAGAATTGATGATGTCGCCAGTACATCTTGATCCACCTATTTAGTAAAATGCCTTTCTATTCTGCTAATTCCACAATAATTCATTTATGAGCTCAGGTTCACACTACAAGATTTTAACTGGAGAAACAGTTCTTGAAATAGAACGGAGTGTAAATGAAGCTTTCCCATCCGGCTGGGTGCCGCAAGGAGGATTGTCAGTCATATACAATTCCTCTTCAAAAACTTTCTCATTTTTCCAGGCGATGGTAAAGGTTCAAATGGTAGTAGACGCATAGACACAAGCAAAAGGAAAATAGGCTCGGGGTTCACCGTACGCCTACTATAAGCTTTAGTTAACGGTCTGGATCATTTGACGTGTAATTCCCAGAAACACCTAAACCCCGCCTTTTTAAAACAAAAGACTCCCATTAGTTTCTTACTAAACGCGGATATTACGGTATCCACTTCTCCCCTTTTAAGTAATCAATCAAAACAGTATCACTAGCAGACAACGGAGATATCCAAAGACCCACCTTCTCCCTCTCCCAATAAAGTCCTTGCGGGTTACCCGGCTGCGCGAACCTGTATCGATACAATACCGCCCGCACATACCTGGGCGGTCAGCCAGGAAACGGATTACCGGCAAACAAACTTAAAGTGCCCTTATCGTTATGAAGTAGTTTCCAAACAAGGTTATAGGTCCATGGATAGTCGGAAGGCGCAGCCATAGATGCAAACCACATTTGCCAATCCAACCGCAACTGGTACGGAGCGATTTGCGGAGGTCGTTTGTCGAGCAACACAGGCAGCCCCTTGTAGATATAAGGCTTCCAGTTAGCATTGTCAGTGGTGTCATTATCATCCGTTCCTTCAAAAACTACATTTAAGCGTTCCTGGCCTACCGTTCCAAATGCACCATAGGTATTTACAAGATCAAAAGGTTCGAACGAAGTATTCATGACCTGGCCTGGTGACAACATATTAATGGCAGGCTGCAAACTTAGCACTGCAATAACAACCGTCACAACCCAGGCAGTGGCGCCCATTGGTTTAGACTCTTCGCCGATCTGACCAGCCCTTTCCGCCCTTCGAACAAGCCCTTTCGGCAGCACCTTTGACCAAAAACCATCATCAAAACAAGCCAAAGCAGGAACGATCGTGAGCCAGTTTAAGAACGAAAGGTTACCACTAAGAATAATGGTCAGCTGAAACACAACAATCACTACTCCCGCAATATGACGTGCGATCCTTGGCCAGAAGACAAATAATGGTGCTACTACCTCAGCAATGTGATTAAACCAAACACCAATTTTTAAACCGGCACGTGGCAGAAAGTGAAAAAAACGGCTTAGCGGACCGGGTATAGGCTGTGTTTCGAAGTGATATTGGAGCGCTGTTGCATTACGCCATGCTACGTCACCTCGCAACTTAATCAACCCTGCTCCCATCATAATGCGAAAGATCAGCCAGCGAAATAAAACAATGATTTGAAAAGGCGGTGCATAGCGTGGAAACGGACGCATGTCGAGCAAGGGACAAAGAAAAATAGCCAGGAAACCTGTCTCGGTAAGCTGTATCTCCCAGCCGTATCCATACCATTCTTGCCCCACATGATTAAACGACATATATAAAATCCAGAGAACAACCATTATCAAAGCATTTGCATAGCCGGCCACCACTACCAGCGAAAGCACAAACCCTATCCAGGCTACAATCAAAAGCGCCGTGTCCGAATGACCAAACCAGAATAACGATGGCAGGCGCATAAAGCCAGCTGCATCCCCTCCAAGTGCCGCACTTATTCGTTCGAGATAAATTCCTACGGGGGTTAGTCCACCAGCACCAATCAAAGGAACGACTTGGTTAATTGCGACGGCGAAGGCTATAGCATAAATAAACCCTAACAAGCGAAGAATGACAAAGCGAGTAAGCCAATAGGTTGGAGCGACAACTTGGGCGCTTATAGCTTCTTCTGATTCTTCCTCTGTTTTATCGATTGCTTCCATTTAGGCTTATTCTCATTGATCCATCCCTAATGGTTTGCAAAAATTAATCCTGAAAGGGTCGTTTCGCTTATTACTATAATCCGCATATTCATGTCTTGGCTGTAAAAATCGCATTAGCAATGTGCATGAAAACAACCACGTTTTAATTTGATAGGAGAAGTTGGCCCTTTTGTTGATTATGTCTGGTTTTATATCTCATTTTAGAACATAAAATCAGTTTTTTGTTGACTGTTCTACTATTAAAAAGCATTAATGATGGAACAAATTTCTAAGTACTACCCTTTTATTGCCGCCGGCTGTATTGCCGCGCTCGTCATATACAAATTCCACCTCTCTAAATACTTAAAACATTCTGAACAGTTTAGTCGACTCTACTACCCGGTAGAAGTTGTAGAAAGTAGACGACGAACACTAATTAGAAAACAATACTTCCTGTCAGGATTAATTGTTCTTCTGCTAGCTTCAACTGTATTTATGCATTTTAATAGTACAGCCTCAAATTTGTCTTCTGGTCAAGTTACAGAAACCCCAATTGCTGAGAAGGTAAGCTTCAAGTATAAGCGGAAGCTTTACAAAGTAGACGTAAACGTAGTAACTGGAAATGAGGAGCCTGTTTACAAAGTATATTTTAAAAATACTGCAAAAGATAAGGGTAATAACACAATGCATTTATTTAGAAAAGAGAACATCGACGGCTCCGTCAAATGGGAATGCAGGACAGACTCATCTACCCTTCAGAACAACGAAATAGCGTCAATTGCAGGGGCTGCTATTGAAAAAGCTCTTCAGAACCGCAATTAAATTTTTATAATATTTTTCTCACGATTCTTCCTTTAGGGTAAGTTATTGCGCCTTCCGTTTAGGGAACGAGCTGCCGGATTTAAACATATAAATAAATTTATATAAAAAAAGCTTAAAGTATTAATATCACATGTTTATGTGGTTGTCTTACTCAAAAAATAAGCTCATTTTTACTATGAGTATTGGGGGCAATATTCTTATTTAATTCAAAACCCTTCCTTTCCAGGAGGGGTTTATTTTTTATGGGTAACACGTTATTGCTGCTAAAAACGTAATCGATATCAAACGAAAATGTCGCATAAAAAAAGACAGGAAGTGAAATACACTCCCTGTCTTTTCAATCCTAATAATAATATTATTTTTTCTGCTGCGACAAAAAGGTAATTAGTGAGGCAAACTCCTCATATGAAAGTGCATTTGCAAGACCAGGGGGCATCATAGAGGTCTCCATCTCTTTACGAGTAATAATATCTGAGGTTTTAACAGTACTTACCTGGCCGGTAATATCTCTCATAGTAATCTTATCAGCTGTTTCCGCTGTAACAAAGCCCGTGTAGCTTTTATTTCCTTTTGCTGTAATAAGTACGGTTGCAAAACCTTGCGATATAGATGCATTTGGTTTTAGAATTGACTCTGCAATTTGCTCCCTGTTCATAATAGATCCTATTTGCCCCATAAAGGGACCTTTCAACGGTTCTCCCTTATTGAGACTGTGACAGGCTACACAACCCTGACGGGTAAAAAGGGTTTTACCCAGCGTAGGATCCCCAGTTATTTTGGCCATTGCTAGCATCACATCTTCTATGGATGATTCGCCAATTTGCCCTTTTTTATTCCTGATTTTTTCAAGGTCAATTTTAGGTTCTTCTTTCGCAGCCACTGCTTCCTCTCCTCCAAACTCAGTTATTCCCATTTGAAATTTAGCATTCAAGTCTGCAAAGAGTTGCTTTTCAGATACTGACTTGTCCCTTTCTTCAGCAAGAAACTTCTTAATAGCAGGCGATGATTCCCAATCCATTCCCCTATAATAAGGGCCATGACCATCTGGTCGTGTACTCCACCAAAACAATCCTTCCTGCGGAGCCTCTTTTTTATACAAACGAGAGAGCGTTACGAGAATTTTATTTTTAAGTTCTTTATCGTTTGTCTTTCTGTAAGCTGCAATCAATCCATCAACTGCTTTACTATCATGCATATAACGCAACGCCCAAAGCGCTATAGTTGAATTCTCGGTTCCTATTGCATTAACACATGCATCAACAGCGTTGAGATTTATTAAAGCACGTACTGCAAGATGCGCAGGAATAATGGCAGAGTTCGGAGTGGCATGAGGGCCTTCTTTGTCTTTTTCAGGAGCTTGAAATGAAGCAGGAACTTTTACCTGCAACAGTGCCGGTATTGCTTCCTTACGGTCTAACCTGCCAAGGGCTATGATTGATGCTACCTGTACCCGTGGTGAAGGATCATTAAGCGCTTTTATAAAAGGTTGGAGAGGCACATTTTTTACAAATTCTTTTCTATCAGCCAAGGCTCGGAGCGCCCATTCCTTCACATCATTATCTTCAGTTAGTTTAAGTAGGTTTTCGGTTCCGGTTTCACCTGCCGCCTGGGCATAGGTAAAAATTCCTGCCACGCGTGCGTAGAGCGGTAGCGATTTGTCCTCAGCAATTTTCCAGGCGGCTTTTGTCGCATCTTTAGCCGGACGGTTTAAAAGTTCCTGTTGTGCATTCAGCCTTGCAACTGCATTATTAGAGCGTAACAGTTCGACAAGCTTTTTTACTGATAATTTTTTTACATCCGGAAATGCTTTAAACTTCCAATCCTTTGGAACGGCACGTACAACAAACCCCTTATTTGGGTTACCTGAATAACCTGCACCATCCCACGCGGATAAGTAGAGGCGGCCTGAGCCATCGATATCTAAATCTGTGATTTGAGCTAATTTTATGAACTCTTCGTCCTTCTGTGTGAAGCTGGCACCGTCTGGAGTTACGCGATGGAGATAGAGTGCACTTTTACCCCAGTCTGCCATCATTGGTACATGGTTGTATTTCTCAGGCCAGTTAGGATCGTCCATAAACAAATTTCCTGTACCCGAACCACCACCAACGTCAACTAAGGCAGGCAGAATTTCCTCGGTGAAATGTTTAAAAAGAAGCGGGTAACCATATTCGCCTGATTGAATTTGGTGGCTAAAACGAATGTTCCAGCCTCCGCCGTCGTTGGTGTTATCGCGGGTGAAAATGTTCATGTAAGGGTCTATTGCCACATCGTACACGTTACGCATACCGTGAGTATAAACCTCCATTTCCTTACCATTTGGCCTTACCCGAACAATTCCTCCTCCAAGCATACTCAACTTTGTTCCAGACCTGTCAGTTGCGTTTGAAAAACCAAAATCGCCCACCGCAATATATATCCATCCGTCAATCCCCATCCTTATTCCGTTGGTAGCATGATCGGTTCCGCGGCTTTGTAAGAATTTCGGCGAGCTAATATGTTCGATCAAAGGTTTTTCAGGGCCATCCGCTACCCCGTCATTGTCCTTGTCTTCGAAAACAACCAAGTCCATTCCCGTAGCCAATTTCGTTTCTTTAGAAAAGGTGGTATGAAGTACAAAAACCTGATCACCAAGGGAGATAATGCCGCGCGGATTATCAACTGAGGCAAATTGAGTGTGCTTGTCAACCTTCCCGTCGTTGTCACTATCAATTAGCTTAACAATACTGCCTTTACCCGGCGTTTTACCTAGTGATCCTATCTGGTCAACTCCGACAAATACTTCACCCGTGGCCGCCACAGCAAGGCACGCAGGGCTGGGAGTTAAATCAGCTCCTGTAAAATTGGTAACAGTTAATTCCGGGGGCCAACTCGTCGCATTACGAGCACTGTCTTTACTGAAGACCTCTTTGTGGATGTTTGCAACAGTAGATTTTTTTTCAAAAAAAACATATCCGGCATTTATAAAAAAAGCGCAAAAAAGAGTGAATGTAACCTTGATCATATAGCAATATTATAGACTGAATTATTTCAGATCGAAAATAAGCAGAGATTACATTTCCTTTAAATTTACTTTTTAGTCACTTCTTATTGTTCACAGCCAGTTTACGTCTTCGTCGTTTCGTACACACTTAATAAGTAGCTTTATTTAACCCACCTTTCAGCTACATATTTGCCCAATTCTCTTCCCAACTTAAGGGCTGTTTCGTTATCTGTTTTAAAATGAATTCCTGCGTAAAACCTTGAATCTGCGCAGTCCTGGGCTAGCTGCCTGAATTGCTTTGCGTCCGCCGGAAAAAAGTATTCGAGCACAGCACTTGAAGTTCCGGCTCCTGCAGCATGACCCGAAGGATAACCAGGAAAAGGCGGTGTTGAGATAAGGGGTTTATAGGTAGAGTCATACTGGGTAGGCCTGATACCCCAATAGGTATATTTTGCATCAAATACCGCAATGGCCATATCATGGTAGGCGGACGACAAGGTAGCATAGATTCGTGCGACTGCTGGCGCATCGTCCATCAGCCGGTACTCAAACATTTTCTGTGCTGCCAAATCTGTAAAAACCTCTCCATTGTTTGCCCAGAAATAAGCAAGGTACCTGGAGTTGAATGTCTGCTTGAAATTTTTCAGTTCCTTCATGTCATTCTCAAAATCGGGCGGAGCAGGTGGACGAAACTGATCAGCAGAACGTATAACAATTGGCGAAAAGGAAGCAAGGGTGATGCCCATAGGAAACGAGCCAGTCCACTTTTTTGGGTCTTTGTTTATAGTGCCTTTATAGACATTCGCAGATCCGTCGTTCTTTGCTTTTTCTATGACTTGCTTTGCCACCTGTTCTCCAAGTTTCCAGCCCGCCTCCACGTCACTCGGAAATTGTACGCCGGCATCGATTCTTGATTGCGATGCGGCGTGAGCCATTTGTAGAATCGAGTCTCTTTTTTCAGGGAAAAAATAGGCAAGCACAGTTGCAGCAGCGGCGGCAGTAGCAGAATGTTCACATGGATAAGAGTAAGCCATCGGGGCAGAGATGGCAGGTTTGACCGAAGGATCTAACTCATTAGGACGTTTTCTTTTATATTTTAATTTCTCTTTCCAGGCCAATACAGTAGCATCGTAAATGGCGATATTCATCCATGATGAGGGCATACGAAGTAGAACTTCTTGTTTCTGCAGCGTCAGTCCGGGAACAATCTTATTCCAGCGGTAGGCGGGTGCACCTGCATCCCAGTATTTTATTTGTTCCAATTTTTTGCTATCCAGTTTAGCCAAATTCTGCTTGACAGATTGCAGCTCAACTTTTGACTGAGTGACTGTTGGTGAAGCAACAATAGTAATCTCCTCAGGCTTATCTAATAACCAGGTTTTCCATCTTGCAGCTTCATAGTTGTTTGAGGAATTAGATACATGGGTCTGTGCATGCACGATCAATACAGTAAGCATGATTGTAATGAAAATAATAGACCGTTTCATAATTTGAAGAGTTGATTGTTTTATTGATGTTGCCCTCTTTTACGTGAGGACCTATGCAAGAATATCTATTTAAAAAAGATGTTGAAAGGAGGCATCAACAAACAGCCACTTCTGGTAAACAAACAACCTTTTGAAGGCAATTAGTCAAAATTTGATAAATGCGTTTTCATGTAGCAAACGGATTTTTAAAACTTAGCAGCAAGGAAAGTCGCCTCTAGCGAATCAAGATAATAGCACCGATAATGCTTCCCTGATACTAAGGCTGGTTGACTGTATCAAGTCGCTGGTGCGCTCAAAAGTCAATTGTATAGATAACAAAATACAGAGGGGAAGTTTTGCCGATATTTATGATACAAATGGGATGATGAAGCCAACAATCGATCGAGATCGTTTTAAATTTTACTTATGGGTGGGCTTTGCCTATTCAGTGCTTTGGTTCTCAAGTACCTTATCTAAATATCCAGATTCATTTACCGCAGCTGTTTTTAATAATATCTGGAGGGTTATTTATGTGATAGCACTCAACTTCATTTTTTTCGAGTATACACTTCCCTTTATCCGGCTAAAAAGAAGATTCATCTTTTACAATATTGCTGCTGCTGTTCCCCTCGTGTTTCTCCATATCATGCTATATTCTTATGGCTTATACTTATGGAGATTTATAGGAATTGGCTTACACATTTATACCCCTTTATTAACTTTTACCTCAACTAGTCACGGTGTCACAGAACAAATGGCGTATAGCGTCGGCTCTATTGTCTTTTTTGGCATTGTAACTCACCTCTATGACTATATAAAATTGAGGCAAGTGGCCCAGCAACTTAGGATAGAGAAGCAGGAAGCCGAATTAAACTATCTAAAGTCACAAACGAATCCGCACTTCTTATTTAATACCTTAAATAACATTTATTCATTAGCCAGGGATAAAAGTGATCGGGCTCCCGAATCAATTTTGCGACTGTCAAAAATTTTGCGTTTTATGCTGTATGAAACAGCTGGGGCTTTTATAGCTATTGAGCAGGAAATTAAAATTATGAGCGATTACATAGCATTAGAACAGCTTCGTTATGACGACTCTTTGCATGTTAATTTCAACCACAATATCGAGGATATGAGACAGGCGCTACCTCCGCTCTTACTAATACCATTGGTTGAAAATGCTTTTAAGCATGGGGTATCAGAAACAAGAGGACAGCCATTTGTAGATATTCATTTATCTGTAAAAGAGAGACAACTGGTATTCATTGTAAAAAATTCTGCAGAGCCTTCGACTGAACGGGTGGTGAAAGAAAACATTGGCTTATCTAACTTAAGACGACAGTTGGAATTGCTTTTTACTGATTACAACCTTTCACTTCAACAGCGAGAGTCTGCATTTACTGCTACACTAAAAATTAACCTTGCAAGCCATGTCTAAACTGAGGTGTATAATAATAGAAGACGAGCCGCTGGCAGTAAGAGTTTTGTCGGACTATATTTCGCAGGTACCTTTTCTTGAACTGCAGGCAACATTCAAAGATGCTATTCTCGCAACGGAATATTTGAGAGATCATGATACAGACCTTATCTTTTTAGACATTCATCTTCCCAGGCTAAAGGGTATGGCTTTCCTAAAAACGCTTACCAATCCTCCGGCGGTAATTATCACAACTGCATATCATCAATATGCGGTGGAAGGATTTGATTTAAATGTGAAAGATTACCTGCTAAAGCCATTCGACTTCGAGCGCTTTTTAATGGCAGTGACCAAAGTAAAATCAATCGAAAGAGAAAAGCAGCAACCCGCGGAAACACAGGAGTTGAAAGATTTTATTTTTTTGAACGTGCAAAAAAAGAAGGTAAAAATTCTATTCTCCGAAATTCTGTATGTCGAGAGTCAGCGCGAATACATAAAGATCATAACCACTAAAGGGGAATACATTTCAAAGATGAGCACACACGAAATGGAAGACCTTTTACCCTCGAATCACTTTAAACGAATTCATAGGTCTTTTATCGTTTCGGTAAATAAAATACAATCGTATACCGCCGAAGAAGTGGATGTTAATGGTGTAGCTATTCCCATTGGCCGAGGCTACAGGGATGTGATAGAAAATCTGTGATAAGAGACTTCTACTTTGAATGTTTTTCGATCCTTTTTGAGTAAAGACCAAAACAACTGCTGAAACTTGCCGCTTATATTATTCCGTTGAAGTGTGCGACGCAACGATGATGCTATAAAAAACAACTGCCGGGCTACAAAGAAACCTTTAAGGAGTACCTGCAATTTGTATTAAAAACCTTCAAAGTAAAAACGTTCTAATTACGAGACGTAAGGGTGTCTTTCTACAATTCCTTGATCCATAAAGTAATTAGATGAGGCGCTAATTCATCGCCTCCAAAATAGGGATACAACTTGTACCCTTCCGCCGTTGCAGTTTTACTCTCACGGGGCATTTTCGTTTCCTTTCCATTCAAAGTAAAAATGTAGGTGTCATTGTCTACCCTAATCGAGCACTGTGTCTCTGCACCAATCTTCGCCGTACCTAATTCTTTAAAGCTCATTACGCTGTTATTATAAACGTAGCCAAAAAGCTGTAAACTGTTGTCGCTCCAACGCCATCCAAAGCGGGCGCTATATTCATGGTGCTTCGCATTGTTGTCGCTGAAGCCGAAGAGTTTATTTATATCGTATTGGTTTGCAGGAATGATAGTTTGGTAAATAGCCGAGCTATCGAATTTTACGGTAAAAGATTGCTGCTGGTAATTGGTGGCGCTGTAAGTGCTTCTATCGCTAAACTGGTCGCCTTTGGGGATGGTGAACTGAACAAATTCGCCAATCTTCATGGGAGCACTCTTATTCGTCATGCCAGCAACAATACTGTCAACTTTCTTTTCGCACGACGCGAGGCTTAACGCCACGAGGCTTAAAATAACGAGGTTTTTTTTCATAGGTAAATCGGATATAGGATTTTATAAATAGGATAATGAAAAAACGCATGGTTTTCTTAATTATTGTAAACAAAAGTCAAATGCGATAGCAGAAGATTATTTTTGCCTCTTATAAAAAAAGGAGACGTAGTGCCGGATATCATTCAATTATTGCCCGATAACATTGCAAACCAGATTGCTGCCGGAGAAGTTATACAAAGGCCCGCAAGTGCTGTTAAAGAATTGCTGGAGAACGCAGTAGATGCGGGCGCTACCGAGATAAAACTGTTTGTGACCGATGCGGGCAAAAACCTGATACAGGTAGTTGACAACGGCAAGGGAATGAGTGAAACCGATGCAAGAATGTGTTTCGAGCGGCACGCTACTTCGAAGATTTCAAGTATTGAGGACCTCTTCAAGATAAAGACAATGGGCTTTCGCGGCGAGGCTCTTGCTTCAATCGCTGCAGTTGCGCAGGTTGAATTAAAAACCAGGAAAGCGGAAGATGAGCTGGGAAGTTGTTTGGAAGTGGAGAATAGTATTGTAAAAAAGCAGGAGGCTTGCAGTGCATCAGCGGGCACGAATATCTGCATGAAGAATTTGTTTTTCAATGTGCCGGCAAGAAGAAATTTTTTGAAAAGCAACGCGGCCGAGATGCGTCATATTGTAGATGAGTTCATAAGGGTTGCGATGGCTTTTCCTCATATCTTCTTTTCGCTGACCAGCAATGGACAGCAAGTTTTTCACCTCGAGGCAGGAAGTTTGAAACAGAGAATTTCTCAAATTCTTGGCACCTCTTATACTTCTAAACTGGTCAGTGTAAGCGAGGATACTGATTACATGAATGTCTACGGTTTTGTAGGTAAGCCCGAAACGGCAAAAAAGACCAGGGGAGACCAGTATTTCTTTGTAAATAATCGTTTCATTAAAAGCGCTTATCTAAACCATGCGGTCATGAGTGCTTTTGACGAGATGATTGCAAAGGATAGTTTCCCGATGTATGTTTTATTTATCGACCTTGATCCATCGCAACTGGACATTAACGTTCACCCTACCAAGCAGGAAATAAAGTTTGAAGATGAAAAGATTGTGTACGCATTTGTTCAGGCGGCTGTGAAACACGCGCTGGCCCAGTTTAGCATAGCACCCTCCCTCGATTTCAGTCTCAATGCTGATATACAGCAAATGGAAGCGGTTTCTAAACCTGTTACGGAAGAAAGGCTTGAATCAATTACTTCATCAAATCTTTTTAAAACTTTTAGCCAGAAAAATCAGGCGCATAAGATTGAGGGAACAAATAGAAGTGAGTTAAGAAGCTGGAAAGATTTTTACGAACCTTCCGCTCAACCTTTGCCTTCTGACCTTGGTACCGAAACAGACACCACCAACGGCCAACTCGAATATACCGGCTACTCTTTACTGAAGGACGAACAAAAGCTTCGCCTGTTACCCGATGCAGTACTCACCCAGCTTCATGGTTCGTATATAGTTGCTCCCACCCAACAAGGATTTTTGTTGGTGCATCAGCAGCAGGCACATGAGCGGGTGTTATACGAGCGTTACAGTGAAGCAACCCATGGAAAACAGATGCCGACGCAACAAAGCCTTTTTCCATCTACTATTCAACTAAGCGCTGCCGATTCAGTTCTAATTCAAGAGTTGCTTCCGGACTTGAAAGTGCTTGGATACCTCGTTGAGCCGTTTGGAAATAACACCTTTGTAGTACAGGGAACACCGGCTGACATTTTACAAGGAAATGAAAAGATGGCGATCGAATTATTGCTCGAACAATACAAGCATTTTAGCAGCGATATTAAGTTCAGCAAAAGAGAAAAACTGGTAAGATGTGTCGCAAAGCAGCAAGCCATTAAGACAGGCAAAACTCTTGGTCAACAGGAAATGCTGGTGTTGGTGGAGGAGTTGTTTTCATGCAAAACACCTAATATAACTCCCAATGGCAGCCCTACTTACTTAGAGTTTAAGGCAGATTATTTAGAAAGGATGTTTGGCAAATAAGAAAAGACCTTTAAGAATAGATGTCGGCTAAAGTAATCTGAGTAATGAAAAATGGCAGCGCTATTACTTCATCCATTTCTGTGAAAGTCTTTGCTGACCACTCTCCATTTTCATCTTTTTCATAAAAGATAACCACATGTTTTTCCGGTTCGACCAGCAGGTAATATCGAAGCGAGGAGATTTTTTGATACTGAATGAATTTATCAATGGAGTCATATTTACGGGTAGAGTCGGAAAGTACTTCTGCGATTAAGCAAGGTTTATTAATTACATAATTCTTACTTGACTTTGTGTCTTCTTCTTTTGGATTCATTACTACGATGTCCGGGTATAAGTAAATGTCTTCATTTTCAATTTTTACTTTTACGTTTTCAATGTATGTTTTCCATCCTCGCGGCAAAAGTAGAGACGTTAATTGCATTAAAATACTGATACAAATCTCGTTATGTAGCAATGTTTCTCCAGGCATTGTAAATATTTTTCCATGATAGAATTCATGACGCGACATTCCTGTTTCATCTAGTTTTAAATATTCCTCCAAAGAATAGTTTTTGTCTGTATCTGTTACTTGCTGCATAAATCCTTTATACTCAAATTTACCCTTTTTCTTTTAATACCTATCAATAACAGAAGTTATAAAACTTTCAATTCCCTTCCTTATAGCAGGTGCGGAAGCCTGGTGATTATTTATCATTACCGAAAAAATTAATTGCCTGTTTTTCCTGGTAATGACATAACCGCTCAAAGCAAGATTATTACTGATCGTTCCTGTTTTTGCAAAGATTCGCTCCTCGTATCCCTTGTATAAACCTTCTAATGTTCCTTCATTTGCCCCGGGTAGAATCACCTTTAATCTTTCGAAACCAAACTCATCTTGCAGTTTTTTTAAAAGCTGAACAAAATCCTCGGGCGAGATAAGATTATAACGGCTGAGTCCACTTCCATCGACCCATTTCGGCTTTTGAGGAAGGTCCTTTAAATCTGTCTTAAGTACGGTATCAATCATCTTCGTGTCATTCATTTCTCCCAGGTGTTCATTCGATGCCATCAGCAGCGTTTGCTCGGCAAAAAAGTTGTCACTTCGATGCATCATGATTTTGAAAAGAGTATCTCTCGATTGAGAGTATACCGGAAAACCTGACTTTGAATTTTGAGGAGCGCTTTCACTCGTCACTTCCTTATGCAAAGTATCAGCGAGGTAACGGCTGGCAAAGAGCCCCCGTTCCATTGACATCGTAATCGTTTTTGCAGGTGCTAGAGTGCCAATCGTCGTATCGATAGTGTAAAAGTGGGCAGCTAAATTCCTTGTAACGTCCCATTTCTTGCCCCTTGCAGGAGTGCCAATTACAAAAGGTTTTATTACGGGTGGGTTAGTTCGTATGGTATCTCCTTCAAAATAAATGGTGGCAAGATTACCATAGATAGGAAAAGGATCTCTTTCGGCCATATAATCGTAGGGATAGTCGTCCCACGCCCAACCTTTTCCAAAAGGTTTCGACGAAAAGGCAGTATTTATTCTTACAGACGTAATTGCCTTTTGCTGAAGAAATTTCAGCAAGGGCTGGCTTTTAAAATCAGGATGTAAAAACGTAGGATCACCTGTTGCCTGTATGATTGCAGTCCCTTCATCCACCGTAACACGTGTCGCAACTATACTATCACGCAAGTATTTCAAACCCGTATAAAGCGTAAATAACTTTGTATTACTAGCAGGAATAAAATAATGGTCAGATTGATAATTATATAAAAATTGATTGGTAGCAGGGTCAAAAACAGCAATGCCAATATTTGCAGGCAAAAGGTCTTTTTTATCGATGATAGAAGCGCGGGCACTTTTGCCCAGCTGCTTTTGGGTAGAGCAGGATGCAACCAGGAAAATGGCAAGAAAAAAAGTAAGTGAGTAGTTAGCGACTATTTTTTGGTTTTCCATTTTCTATTTTAAATAATGCATTCGTTCATGTTCTTTCTGCAGCGCGCAACCATCTTTCGGGGATATCGTTCGCCGAAGCAATCATATAATCAAGATGGCTGCAAGCGATCATTTTTCCATCTGGCACTTCCATCCACCACCTGCCGGTTCTTTTGCTTTGCAAGAAGGTTGTTTCCAATTCTGCAAAAGCCAGCTTAAATTCATTAAAGCTGTCCCTGTCTTCCAGCTTTGCCTCATGCTTGCCTTTGTTTACGCCATCCATCAGGTACCAAAGCATGTGCGAGATTTGCTTTGCCGTGAGGTTGTGCTGATCCTGTTCAGGAAGGTAACCATAAATACCAATGGTACTTACGTTTTGACTCATGCCTGCGTATTGCATCAGCATACAAGCTTCCTCTCCGCTAAAGCCGTTTGGAGTAATTCGATTAGCCGGAGCATGGCTGTTTTGAATGGCAGAAATATCAAAACTAAACAGGTTAGAGTTTCGGATGACAGGTTCCATTTCATCCATCTTTTCCTTTACCCGGCCAACCCTGAAGCAGTCAAATCTCAACCTGTCAATAGTCTCCAACATAGTTGGATGGACAAAATAACTCTGAAATCCGATGTGATTATAGTGGCGGATAAAGTTGGGTTCGCCTACCAGCATTTCCATTAGAAAATGATCCGCCGGCAAAACGCTATCCATATTCAGGTCAATCTTTGCATCCACACAGGTTGCTTCAACAATTTGTTCAAGGTCTGCATACGCCTTGTATTGTGCTCTTGTAAGGTCGTGGCTTCCACCCAGGATAACAACCCGCTTGTTATGACGTATTAGCTCATTAACAACCGATTTCAGGGCAGCATAAGAATCTTGTAATGATGCACCTGGCCGTACGTTTCCAACGTCAGCCACCTGTACATCTGTATGCCATTGAAATAACGAATAAAATTCTTTCCGTATCGCATTTGGCCCTGCGTTTATCTCAACAGAAGGCTGCATTCCGCGCGTTTCTCCAAAGCCTACAATTACAAAATCAGCTGCTTCCAAATCAGGAAAAAAGTCTTCGTTTACCAAAATATGTTTCCCCAGCTGGGTCTGTTTATACCCTTCGTCCTCAGACAGCTCGTATAGATTTATTGGCTCAAGAAAATCCAAAATGCTTTCAAAATCAGACATCGGCTTTTATTTTAACTAAGAGTAAAACTCGTGAATTATGATTGTTGCCCGCAACGCGTATCGAAGTATAAATAGATTTTAAAACGATCACTTGAAGCACTTCTTTGCAACTAAACAAACTTACACAAAAAGGTTTTGTAGCTAATTAATGGGGAATAATGAGACTGTTGATAGTTTTAATTAACAATGCAGGCGACTAAGCGGAGTTTTTTGGAACGGGCAGTAGATAAGAAATAGATCCTTGTGTCACTCCCTGCAACAGCATAACACTATTGACCTTTTTTGAACATTTATTCCGCAATCAAAATAAGAGAATGTCGGCTATATTTATCCCCGAATATTCAAAGCCAAACAACTGTTTATACGCATGAAAGATGGAGTGCAAATACGACCATGGAAACCCGAAGATGCAGGCGTGCTTGCAGCTATCTGCAATAACAAAAAGATTTGGCTGAACGTACGCGATCGTTTCCCCCACCCATATACGGTAAGCAATGCTGTTGAATGGATAGCCTTTACTTTAAGTCAAAAGCCTGTTCAAAATATGGCTATCACCTTCGATGGAAAAATAGCTGGCAGCATAGGCGTAATGCCTAAAGACGATGTGTACCGTAAAAGCATAGAGATCGGGTATTTTGTAGCAGAAGATTATTGGGGCAAAGGCATTGCAACTGCCGCAGTCTCCTTATTGATGAACTACATCAAATCTCATTTCGATGTTATTCGGGTGTACGCGGAAGTCTTCGGTCACAACGCGGCATCGATGAAAGTGCTTGAGAAAAACGGCTTTCACCTGGAAGGCATAAGAAAACGCGCCGTAGTTAAAAACAACGTGGTTATGGATGACCATGTTTGGGTAAAGTTTATTGATTAACGCAAGCTATCGAACGGCCTATTTATCATTCATCCTAAACCCATCCTCCAGTCTGTCGCCTCTCGGTTGAATTTGCCCGGTTGACACGCTGTCGTTATAAGGGATCATACAAGGAAGTGCGGCCATATTACACCAATGCTCCCTGTCTTCTACATATAACTTCACGTTCTTATTCAGCATCAAAAATGGAAAATTTTGGTCCTCTTTTGCGGGATCATATTGCAGTGCCCGCAAAGGCTTGATGACATAAGAAGCAACAGGATGAGATGAAAGAAGAGCGACTCCCTTCTTAATGTAATAGCCGCAAAGAATAACTACCAAAGTAACTGCAGCGTATTTTATCGTCAGGCTTGCCGGCTTGTTTCTGGTTGCAAATAATGCTAAAAGGACAATCGCATTTAATAGGTACGGATAACCGAACCGGTAGTCAGGTGAATTATACATCCAGAAAAAAATTGAAATCATATTTATTACAGCCAGCAAAAAAAGTGAAGTATGCCGCCTTCTTTGTATGATCACTACACTTGCAACAGCGCATATAAATGCTACGACTAAAATAACCAGGCTAACAATTAATCCCTGCGCGAGATGTGCTTTAATCCATAAAGGGAACCACTGAAAAAAGGAAAGTGCATTCACCTCTTCCCAACGCTGCGAGATAAGCTTTGGGCCGTTGTTTATCAGTAACTTTTCAAAGTGCAATATTTTACTAGATACCTGCCAGTCAGGATAAAGAAAACCTGTTGCGGAGACAGGAAATATGAGATAGCCCGTCAAAATATAATTCCGAATTATCCATGGAACAAGAATAAGCAATCCTCCACCTATTATTATCCATAGAGCTTTGCGCTTTTTAAGCAAGCTTTTCGTAAAAAGAAGAAACAGGCCAATCAGACCTAAAGGGAGTGTATTAAGTTTTACTGTAAAAGCAAAAAAAATCAACAGCAGGAGAACAACTTTTTCATCCTTGTCAGGTGCTTCTTTCGTCAAGAGTTTTTCAGTAACCGTTATAAAAACATAACAGATAATAATGCTTGTAAGAAGGTCAGGAGTTGGTGAAGATATCGAGTCAAGTAAATGCCGGAGCATGGCAACGGCCAGGAATATGTACACGATACTCCAAAGGTTATTTCGATAGATAGAGATTTTATGAACCAACCACAAATAATAGCAAAAAGCAAAAATGATGTTTAAAACATACAAAGGCTGACCGGCCAAGCGGGAAAATGCAAAGGCAGCACTGGTTACAAAAAACGAAGAATTAAAACCGAGGCGTCCATGAAGATTAGCCAAGCCGGGAACGGCTTTGTATTCTTCGCTCCATCGGATAGTGAGAAAATGATAGCCAGGGCTATCACCGTGTTGCGGCGGCAACAATGAGTATATAAGGATCACAGCCAAAAGAGAGATAGCGATGACCCCTACACCTTTAGAAAAAGATGGGCTAGAGAAATATCTGGAAATCTCTGAAATAGCGCTTAAATGCTTTAAAGTAAAAACGGCTAAAATCAGCAGAGGTATAAGGGCATACCAATTAGCAGGCAGAAACAAGGACCAACTATTTAGGTAGCAACCAATAAAAGCAACGCCCAATAAAAAGTTCTGAAAACTAAGAGTGGATGTCTTTGAAGAATTTGAGGCTATTAAAACGCCCATCCAACTTCCCAATGAAAAGGCGAGGAAAATAAAAACAGTAGCTACAATAATTGTACATAACATAAGCGTTCGCGGTAGAAGCCAAAAGGCAAAACCGAAGGCAATTAACGGCTAAGCTGCATTGGCTGCATATTGAACAAAAGTACAAGTGTGCGACGCAACAAAAGTGAAATAGCAACAATATGCCCGGTACCAAAAACACTCTTAGAATATTCCAAACCAAGCATAAATAACGTCTTATTAATTCTCCGTGCAGTAATTTGCATACCTGCAATTTTAGATAATATGGGCTTCAATTTAGTATCTCCTTACCAACCGGCCGGTGATCAGCCGGCAGCCATTCAACAACTAACGGAGGGTATTTTACAGGGTGAAAAATACCAGACCTTGCTTGGTGTAACCGGTAGCGGTAAGACTTTTACGATGGCTAATGTTATTCAGAATACGCAGCGGCCAACACTCGTGCTGACCCACAACAAGACGCTGGTGGCTCAGCTGTATGGCGAGTTTAAACAGTTTTTTCCTGATAATGCTGTCGGCTACTTTGTAAGTTATTACGACTATTATCAGCCTGAGGCATATATGCCGGTGAATGATACCTATATCGAAAAGGATCAAAGCATCAATGAAGAGCTTGATAAATTACGGTTGCAAGCAACGTCACAATTGTTGACAGGTAGGCGCGACATAATTGTGGTTGCTTCGGTAAGTTGTATTTATGGTATCGGTAACCCCACCGAATTTGAGAATGGAATTGTTCGCATCAAAGAAGGCCAGGTGATTTCACGACAGGGTTTCTTGCACTCGCTTGTAAATAGTTTGTATAGCCGCAGCCAAGGCGATTTTACAAGGGGAACTTTTAGGGTGAAAGGCGATACGATCGACATCAATCTTCCTTACATGGATTATGGTTATCGTATCACTTTTTTCGGCGACGAAATTGAAACAATCGAAACGCTCGAGCTGTCGACAGGCAAGCGTATTAACAAGATTCCTGATGCAGCCATTTTTCCTGCAAATTTATATATCGCTCCAAAAGACCAGATGCAACAGGTGCTGTACGAAATACAGGATGAGATGGCGGCGCAGGTTGAATATTTTAAAAACACTGGAAAATATATAGAGGCTCAAAGAATAAGCGAACGGGTAAACTACGATCTGGAGATGATCCGTGAGTTGGGTTATTGCAATGGAGTTGAAAACTACTCGCGTTTCTTTGATCGTCGTAAGCCCGGTACGCGGCCTTTCTGCCTGCTTGATTATTTTCCTAAAGATTATTTATGTGTGATAGATGAAAGTCATCAGACGATTCCGCAAGTCGCGGGAATGTATGGGGGTGACCGTAGTCGCAAAATGACGTTGGTTGAGTTTGGCTTTCGTCTACCAAGTGCTTTGGATAACCGACCGCTGAACTTTCACGAATTTGAAGGGCTGTTAAACCAGACAGTTTTTGTAAGCGCAACACCGGCAGATTATGAACTTGAAAAAACAGGAGGCGTCGTGATAGAGCAAGTCGTAAGGCCGACAGGATTACTTGATCCGCCGATTGAAATAAGACCAAGCGTAAACCAGATAGATGACCTGCTGGATGAAATAGATAAACGCGTAACAAAAGGCGACCGGGTATTGGTAACAACGCTTACAAAGCGGATGGCCGAAGAGATGGATAAATATCTTGCGAGGATCAACATCAAGAGCAAATACATTCATAGCGAAGTCGATACGCTGGAGCGCGTTGAAATACTCAGGCAGTTAAGGTTGGGTGACATTGATGTGCTTGTAGGTGTAAACCTTTTGAGGGAAGGATTAGACCTGCCCGAAGTTTCACTGGTTGCCATCCTTGATGCGGATAAAGAAGGGTTTTTAAGAAATGAAAAAAGCCTTACCCAAACAGCTGGTCGTGCTGCCCGTAACGTAGACGGACTGGTTATTTTTTATGCTGATATTGTCACCGAAAGTATGCAGCGAACAATTGACGAAACCAACCGCAGGCGTGAGAAACAGTTAGCTCATAATATAGCAAACGGCATCACGCCTACAACTATTCGGAAGAGTATAGAACAGATCATGCAGCAAACGTCTGTGCTGGATATAAAAGGCGACCCCGTGAACCAATACGCAATTGATGATGAAGGTTCTCTGATAACAAGGGCAGCAGAGTCTGAAGGTTCTTATAACACTATTCCAAAAATGGAAAAAGCCATTTCTCAAACTAAAAAACAAATGGAGAAAGCTGCGAAAGACCTCGACTTTATACAAGCTGCATTATTACGCGACCAAATGTTTAAGATGCAGAAAGAGCTGGAGGGGATGAAGGCGTAGGTTTTGTTCGCCGGCAACTGATCATTATCCATCTTTTGTTGTCTCACTTCGAGAATATTTTTTCAATCAGCTTTAAGAGAGGATGTTTTGACGACAGGTTCCTCTTTAGCAGATATAGTGTGAAAGAAGGTTATAGCAAGACAGACTCAGGATATATTGCTATTTTTATAGAACCAATCCCATCTACAACTATATCATATATGCTACGATTTATTCCTCGGTTTAAAACTTCGTCAGCGACTAGTTTATTGCTATCATTTTGTTTTCTAAGTATTTCAACCTTTTCTCAAAACTCTGTCGAAACAATACATTCATTGGACGATTTTTTAAAAGAGAAAGATCAAAGAGCTATTGCTGATTATAAGAATAGCAATGGATTGAAATATGATAACATAACAGGCAGCCCTTTTTATAACAGCGATTACCAAACTGCTTATTTATACAAGAATGGCAAAAGAGTCGGAACAGCTCCCATTAAAATAAATTTTCTGACCAACGAAATATATTGTTTGGAGGGAGAGAAGGAATTTGTGGTTGAAGACCGGAAAATAGATTCAGTAGTTTTCTTTAAATCTCCTGACAGTGCAACTTTTATAAACGGAGTTGCAGACATGGTGCTGCGAAATAAGAAAGTGGATGCCTTCGTGCAAGTACTAAACAAAGGTGATTGGAAGCTTTTGAAATATACAAAAAAACAAGTGTCAACTTCGGAAGCCGGCTTAACCCAAAAAAAATATTCCTTCACTACTGATTATTACTATTTTTTGAAACACAACCAGAAAGTTGAAAGAATTAAAAAACTGGATAAAGAGTCTATCCTCCCCTATTTGCCCTCCTCGGTTTCAAGCAGAAAGTGGATCGAGGACAACAAAACCGATTTCAGAAAACAACAAGATGTTATCGCGTTTTTAAATTACTACAACACAGCCTCAAATAGTTACTAGTTTTTTTCAAATGTTCTAATTCCTGCGGCTGTTGTGTGTTTAACAAAACCGGCAGGAATTAGACTGCGTTTGCTATTTAGTGACACCTGCAATGCGAAAAACTTTTAAACTGTGGCCGGCTCCCTTGAAGCGTCTACCAATGTTTGGATATCTATTTTTCCCATTTGCATAAGTGCCGCCATTACTTTTTGCCCGTTACCGCTACTTGTTACAAGGCTGCTTAAAACTTTCGGTACTATTTGCCACGACACACTAAACTTATCTTTTACCCAACCGCATCTCGATTCTGCTCCGCCCTCAGAAAGTTTATTCCAAAACATATCAATTTCTTCCTGGGTGTCAACTTCTACCATGATCGAAACGCCTTCGTTGAAAATGAAACCGTGATCGCCGGTGCCATCCATCGCTGCAAACGTTTCATTGTTTAAGCTAAAGTGACCAAATTTCACATTGCCTTCTGGTTGCTCTTCACCTGCCTTATAAGTTTCTAAATGATGTATTGTGCTGTTTGGAAAAATAGAGGTGTAATGTTTGATAGCATCCTGCGCCTTACCACATAAGTCACCCACAAAAAGTAGGCTGGTCGTAATCTTTTGTGCACCTGCAGGTAATTTCCCCAGCATTAGTTGCCACGTCATTCCAAACTTGTCAGCAACCCAGGCATATTTTTCACTCCAAGGGTATTTGTCTAAAGGCATCAGTGAACTTCCTCCTTCAAGCAGCTTATCATGAACCCGCTCTAATTCTTCATTTGTTTCATAGGTAATAAAAAGGGA
Source organism: Segetibacter aerophilus (assembly GCF_007991655.1). Lineage (GTDB taxonomy): Bacteria > Bacteroidota > Bacteroidia > Chitinophagales > Chitinophagaceae > Segetibacter > Segetibacter aerophilus. The sequence goes on along the minus strand of NZ_BJYT01000007.1, from coordinate 280,697 downwards.
GATCGAAGGATTGATCTTAAAATACGGTCCCCCATTCAGCCCCATTATCTTTTTACCTTCAATTTCAAATTGCACAACCATTGGTGTGTCAGTAATAATTTTTGAATTACTGAAAACCTGGCAATAGAAGTCCGCAGCGCTCTTAGCGTTTCCGTCGAACCAGAGACAGGGGAAAATGTTGTTATTCATTGTAAAGTTTTTTAAGTGTGAACAATAGTTGCATTTGTGCAACGATTTACAACGAAGCTACTATTTCCGATTAGTGAAGTCAGTACCGTTTAGCGACATTCTTAGGTGGTAAGTGCGACAAAATTTACGTTAGTCATAACCTCACTTTCGTGTTCTTTCATCTTTCCAAACCAGCCTCAATTGTTTTGCCTCTTTAAAAAAATTGGCACACTTTCCATCGCCTCTTCCGGTAAATCCACCTGATGGTGCACATACATAAGTGCAATTGGCATCTACGACAGTATTAAAAAAATCGCAGCAGTTGGAAGAGATGGCATACACTTTCTTCCCCTGGTATTCATACTCGTAAATTTCTGCGGGAGGGTTCCAAACAGGATCTTTTTTTATGCTGTCAATTTTTGAAAGAATACATGCAGGTGTTGCCGTTTGGGGCGAAGCAGATACAGTCGCCTTATTTGTATCGTGTCCAGCTGATGAACCTTCAGACGAGATCTTTTGGCTACAGGCAAACATTGTAATCGTTAAAAAAAAGCAACTTAAAAAGTTCATGAACTTCCATTTAAGACGGTAAGATAGAGGTATCAAATTTTTGAGCCAGCTTTTTGAAAAAAGCCAAAAATCAACCGTAATTGGAAATGAGTAAGGAGTTTTTTCCTCCATTCAACTCCATGAATTAAAAAATTTAATTCATCTCCCCGTTTTCCTTTTTACCTAGTTTTAGAACCTGAAATAGCAACAAAACATAAATATTAATGAAAAAATTCTTTGTTTTTCTACTGGGCCTCTGGTCAACTTCTCTGCTGGTAGCGCAGCGAACATTTCCGGTAAATGGTGTGGCTGATGAAAGAAGCAGCGCCTATGCCTTTACAAACGCAACCATCGTAAAAGACGGGCAAACAACATTACAAAAGGCAACGTTGATCATTCGCGAGGGTAAAATTGTAGCCGTAGGAACTTCAGTAAGCATTCCTAGAGACGCAATTGTTATTGATAGTAAGGATAAGTACATCTACCCGTCTTTCATCGACATCTATAGCGATTATGGTATTCCTGCAGCTCCGCGGGCTCCTGCAGCTTTCGACTTTCGCGCTCCCGCGCAACTTGCTTCAAACCAGAAAGGTGCTTATAACTGGAACCAGGCAATAAAGCCTGAGGTGAACGCTGCAAATATTTTTGTGGCAGACGAAAAAACAGCAAAGCCGTTGCGCGATCTCGGCTTTGGAACTGTTTTAACTCACCAAAAAGATGGAATTGCACGCGGCACAGGTGCAGTGGTTACGCTAGCCAATGAAAAAGAAAATTTCGTTATTGTAAAGGATAAAGCCTCTGCTAATTATTCGATGAACAAGGGCACTTCAACTCAAAGTTACCCTTCGAGCCTCATGGGTGTTATCGCACTGCTAAGGCAGACTTACCTCGACGGACAGTGGTACAAAAATAAGCCTGCTTCTGAGGGTGTGAACTTATCGTTGCAAGCCTGGAATGACAACCAGAAACTTCCTCAAATCATCGACGCCAGTGACAAGTGGAACGATATAAGAGCCGACAGGATTGGCGATGAGTTTGGCGTGCAGTACATTATTAAAGGAGGTGGCAACGAATACCAACGTATAAAAGAAGTGGCCGCTACTAAAGCTCCTTTTATTGTATCGCTCAATTTTCCAATGGCTATGGATGTCGACGATCCAAACGACGCCCGACTCGTTTCACTTGCCGACATGAAGAACTGGGAATTAGCACCTACAAATCCTGCAGCTTTTGAAAAGGCAGGCATACCTTTTTGCCTCACCACTGCAGACCTTCCTAGTGTGAGAGATTTTTATACAAACCTTCGTAAAGCGATTGACAATGGCTTAACTGAAGATAAAGCCCTGGAAGCGCTTACAAAAACGCCTGCTACCTTATTAGGAGTCTACGATAGAGTTGGCAGCCTTGAAGCAGGTAAACTTGCAAATTTCATTATTACTACCGGTCCTGTTTTTAGTGCAAAAACAATGATTGCTGAGAATTGGGTACAGGGTGACAGATACAATGTAAAGGAGGAAGCATGGAGCGACGTTACAGGCATCTATAATCTCACGATCAATTCAAACGGAAATACAGCAACTTTCCCAATTGACGTAAAAAGCGCGACACAAGCTTCAGTGATTTCAAAAGACACACTTCCCGCCCGTATCAGTTATAATGGCAAAATTGTTAGCCTTAGCTTCTCCCCCGCTAAGAGGGGCAGATCAAGTTACAGGCTAAGTGGAGTTGCTAACGGAGATACCTGGAATGGCAACGGTGAAGATACAAGTGGTAACAGGGTTTCATGGTTCGCGACTTATTCAAAGGCCACTACCCCGGCAACTGACACTTCTAAAAAAAGACTTCAAATCGCCTCGAGCAAAGTCACCTTTCCTTTCGATGGTTATGGTTGGGATTCTCTTCCAACCCAAAAAGACCTGCTGATAAAAAACGCAACAGTATGGACAAATGAAAAGGAAGGAAGGTTAGAAAATACAGACGTTCTTGTAAAAAACGGAAAGATTTCACAGGTAGGCAAAGGACTGACTGCAGGCGCTGCAAAGGTTATCGATGGAACGGGAAAGTATTTGACTCCTGGTATTATTGATGAACATTCTCACATTGCCGCAGTGTCTATTAATGAAGGTGCACAAAGCGTTACCTCAGAAGTTAGGATTGCTGATAACTTAGATCCTGAAGACATTAACATCTATCGGCAGCTTAGTGGCGGTGTTACCACGTCTCACATTCTACACGGCTCTGCCAACACGATAGGAGGCCAAACACAGCTAATCAAATTACGTTGGGGTGTCGATGATGAAGGCCTGAAGTTCAAAGGCGCCGACCCCTTTATAAAATTCGCATTGGGCGAAAATGTGAAAAGAACTACTTCAACTTCCAACAATCGTTTCCCTGATACCCGTATGGGAGTAGAGGAAGTTTTAAACGATGCATTTGCCCGCGCCAGTGACTACCAAAAAGCCTTAAAAGGCGCTGACGCAAAAAATACAAGGAGAGATCTTGAGCTGGATGCATTGGTAGAAATAATGAACAAAAAGCGTTTTATTACCTGTCACTCGTATGTGCAAAGTGAAATAACTGCGGCGATGCGTGTGGGAGAAAAATACGGTGTTCGCTTCAACACGTTTACCCATATTTTAGAAGGTTATAAAGTCGCGGATAAAATGAAGGCACATGGAGCAAACGCCTCTACCTTTTCTGATTGGTGGGGATACAAAACAGAAGTGCAGGATGCTATTGCATACAATGCCGCTATCATGAATGCAGTTGGAGTAAATGTTTGCATCAACTCCGACGATGCTGAGATGGCTCGTCGCCTAAACCAGGAAGCTGCAAAGAGTGTAAAGTATGGTGGGATGAGTGAAGAGGAGGCGTTTAAAATGGTTACGTTAAACCCCGCTAAAGCGCTACATGTAGAAGATAGGGTTGGAAGCATTAAGACAGGTAAAGACGCAGACCTTGTATTATGGAGTGCCAACCCGCTTAGCATATATGCTGTTGCTGAAAAAACAATCGTAGACGGAATTGTTTATTTTGATCGTGACAGAGACTCACAGTTAAGAAAAAGTATCACTGCAGAAAGAAACCGTCTTGTACAAAAAATGCTGGGAGAAAAACGTGCAGGTATGCCTACACGTCCTGCTGAAGCAAGCTATCAAAAAGTGTTACAGTGTGGCGATCATGCAGAGGAAGAAGATGATGAAGTAGAAACAAAATAAATTAAAAAGGCGTGGGGGCAAGTTGGAGTTTACAAACTCAAAACTTCAAACCCAAAACTGAAATCTTTCCAACAAAAAAATTTTAATGAAAAACATAATTGCTTCAATAATCCTTCTAACCTCTGTTGTTTCTAACGGCAAAGCCCAGGAGACGGTTTATCCATCGAAAGAAAACAAAGAGCATTTTATTATCACGAATGCCACTGTTCATATAGGCAATGGCCAGGTGATTGAAAATGGTTCGGTTGAAATAAACAACGGAAAAATCGTTAAAGTATCAACAGGAACAACAGCAGCAAGTGCCCGGGTAATGAATGCATCCGGAAAGCACGTTTACCCGGGATTGATCTTACCGGTTACAGATCTTGGATTAAAAGAAATAGGTAGCGGCGTAAGAGGCAGCAACGACTTTCTCGAGATCGGAGATTTAAATCCTAATGTACGTTCTATCGTAGCCTATAACACAGATTCAAAATTCATCAACGTGCTAAAGGCAAACGGCATTTTGTTGGCAGGTGTAACTCCCGAAGGAGGAACTATTACCGGCTCGTCTTCCGTCGTTCAACTCGACGGCTGGAACTGGGAAGATGCTGCTTACAAGATGGATAACGCTATCCATCTCAACATGCCTAACCTGGTTATTCGTGCCCCGCGCAGACGTGTCAACCCAACTACTCCACAGCCTTCCGCTGCCGATCAGTTGAAAGAGGCTTTGCAAAAGGTTGAAGAAGTAAAGGGTTTTTTCAAAGACGCAAAAATGTATAGCCAGGAAACAAATCATAAAGAGACCAACCTCAAACTGGAAGCGGTGAAGGGCTTGTTCAACGGAAGTCAAAAATTGTTTGTTCATGCAAACCAGGTGAAGCAAATGTTGGTAGCTATTGACTTTGCAAAAGACTTTGGCTTTAACGTGGTTATTGTTGGTGGAAACGAGAGTTACCTGATCGCTGACCTCTTGAAGCAAAATAACATACCAGTTATCCTCAACAACGAACACCGCCTTCCCGAGACCGAAGATGAAGATGTTGACCAACCGTATAAAACTCCGGCTGCGTTGCAAAAGGCAGGAGTACTCTTTGCTTTAAATGATGTAAATGAGGAGACGCGTTACCGCAATCTTTCCTTCAATGCTGGCACTGCTGCAGCGTATGGGTTAACCAAAGAGCAGGCGCTACAAGCCATCACTTTAAACTCGGCTAAAATTCTTGGGGTGGATAAAACAACAGGTTCGCTGGAAGAGGGAAAAGATGCTAATATCGTCATTAGTGATGGCGATATTCTCGACATGAAAAGTAGCATTATCACAAGCGCTTTCATCCAAGGAAGGCCGGTAAGTTTAGACAACAAGCAAAAGCAGTTGTACGAGCGCTACAAGTATAAGTACAGTTTAAAATAATTGTAAATCCTTTTATAAATCCCTGCTTTTTTCAAAGGCAGGGATTTTTTTGGTACGGGCATTTGTAATTCCATAAGGCATTGTTGCGACGCTCCATTCAACTATTAATTCTTCGATGAGCAGCTCCGCCGATTATTTACTTTAAGCCTTTCCGAGGCATATTTTTGTTTAGATCAAAATCAGGTAGATTTTTACAAACACCAATAAAACTTTCATGACTAAAGACAATATTTCTATTGCAACTATTACCCTTGCAAGAGACGACGAGGAAGAAATGCTCCTAAGAAAATCATTGCAGCAACTTGCTCAACTTCAAATGCCGGTCTTCGTTAGTGATGGAGGTTCCCGCGCTGGTTTTATAGACTTCCTTAAAAGCTTTCCCAATTTCATTTTATCGAAAGCAGAAGCGCGTGGTGTATGGGAGCAGGCTAAGAATAGTGTGGTAGAAGCATCACTTTCCAGTGCTGATTTTATCTTTTATACCGAACCTGATAAGTTTGATTTCTTTAGCAGCTCATTAGACGAAATGTTACAAGCCATACAAACAACGGAAAACACGGGCATTGTCACGGCTTCAAGGTCAGCGGCAGCGTTTGCAACTTTTCCTGCTTTCCAACAAATGACAGAAACCACTATAAACAATTGTTGTGCTGAAGTAATAGGTCACCACTTCGACTTTACCTATGGACCCTTTTTGCTAAACAAGCATCTCGTGCCCTACTTAAATCTTGTGCAGGACGACATTGGTTGGGGATGGAGGCCTTACATTTTTAATATAGCTAAACGGCTTGGCTTTACAGTAGAGGCATACGAAGCAGATCTGTATTGTCCGGAACAACAGAGAGAGGATACTGCTGCCGAACGTGTGTATCGTATGCGACAGCTGAGTCAAAATATAGAAGGCATTGTTCTTTCTACAAGGGTAAAGTTGAAAGACGATTAGAGTTGCATGAAGGCGTTCAAGGTTAAGTCTCTTGGTTCTTGAATCATTACAATCACTACAATGCTCCTCATAGTTATAAAGTCAAAACGGAGCGTCGCAACCAAAGTTGCTTGTAGCACTACGTTGGATAACCTTACAACTATCGTCCGTAGTTTAAGTCTTTTCGGTTCATTAATTCCTTTTTCCAAATATTATCCGCAGAGCTTACCAACTGCTCGCCGATACCCCACCAGTCCCTTGACTCTCCGATTGTCAACGCTAATTATTACCTTCGCCCGATGGCAAAAAAGTTGTTTTTATTAGATGCAATGGCGTTGATTTACCGCGCTTACTACGCCTTGATTCGTGCACCTCGTATCACCAGCAAAGGACGTAATACAAATGCGCAATTTGGTTTTACCACTACGCTTGTAGACTTAATCAATAAAGAAAAACCTACCCACCTCGCTGTATGTTTTGATACCGAAGCAGACACAGAACGTCATACAGACTTTGCTGCATATAAAGCAAACAGGCAGGCTGCACCTGAAGACCTAACAAGCGCAATACCTGACATCAAAAAAATAATTAAAGCCTTTAATATTCCCGTTGTCGAACTGGATGGTTACGAAGCCGATGATGTGATTGGAACGCTTGCATGGCAGGCAGCAGACCTCGGTTACGACGTGTACATGGTAACCCCTGATAAAGATTATGGCCAGTTGCTTATTCACAAAGGAGTTTACATCTATAAGCCCCCCTATATGGGGAGCAAAGAAGAGATACTGGATGCAAAAAAGATAACTGAAAAGTGGTGTATCGAACGGGTAGAACAGGTGGTCGACATGTTGGGATTGATGGGCGATGCGGTAGATAACATTCCGGGTATTGCAGGTGTGGGCGAGAAAACAGCGTGCAAACTTTTGAAGGAATATGACAACCTCGAAAACATCCTGGCTCATGCAGATGAAATCAAAGGCGCGTTAGGCGAGAAAATCCGGAATGGCAGAGAGGCGGCGATCATGAGTAAGAAGCTGGCGCGAATTATTACTGACGTTCCTGTGCAGTTTCATGAGGAAGAATACATGCTCTCAGAATGGAACATTCCCGAACTAAAAGATCTTTTTGCCGAACTCGAATTTAAGGCATTGGGCAAAAGAATTTTGGGCGATGAGTTCAATGTATTTGAGAAAGTAGCAACGACTCCATCAGGCGGGCAAATGGATTTGTTTGTAACCGTTGAAGAAGGGAAAACAATTGATGTACAGGTAGCCGATATCAGTGAGCCCGTCGAAAACGTAGGTCTTACTGCTGATAAAAACATTAGCAATACTCCTCATAACTACACGCTTGTCGAAGGTGAAGAAAAAATGAAGGAACTGGTAAATGAACTGATGGCGATTGAAGAAATCAGTTTCGACACCGAAACAACAGGAACATATGCCCATGATGTTGAGCTGGTAGGACTGAGTTTTTCATACAAGCAAGGTGAAGGTTATTATATTCCTGCCCCTAAAAAGCACGAAGATGTCCTGGAATTTCTTGAGTACTTCAGACCCTTGTTTAATGACCCTAATAAAAAATGGGTGGGACAGAATGTGAAGTACGATCTCACAGTTTTCAAATGGTACGGAGTTGAATTTGCAGGTGAGTTTTTTGACACCATGCTTGCTCACTACCTCATCGAGCCTGAAGGCAGAAGAAATATGGATTACCTGAGCGCCCAATTCCTTCAATACGAGCCGGTTTCTATAGATGAGCTGATTGGAAAAAAAGGCAAGGGACAGATGACAATGAAAGATGTAGAGCTTGAAAAAATAAAGGAATATGCGGTAGAAGATGCGGATATAACACTTCAGTTGAAAAATGCTTTTGCTCCATTAATAACGTCGAGAAAAGTAGACAAAGTTTTTGCTGATGTAGAAACGCCGTTGATAAAAGTACTTCTTGATATGGAGTATGAGGGCGTCCGCATTGACAAGAATTTTTTAAGCGATTACTCAAAAGAGCTTGAAAAAGAAGCCGCCTGTTGTGAAGAGAATGTGTATGCAGTGGCAGAGGTGAGGTTCAATCTTGCATCACCTAAACAACTAGGTGAAGTTTTGTTTGAAAAACTAAAGCTTGATCCAAAAGCGAAGAAAACAAAAAGCGGGCAGTACGCGACAGGGGAAGATGTGCTGATGAAACTCGCGTCACAACACAAGATTGTTGACGACATCATGGGTTTCAGAGAATTGACAAAATTGAAGAATACCTATATCGATGCTCTTCCCCTAATGATTAATAGAAAGACAGGAAGAGTGCATACCTGCTACAGCCAGGCAGTAGCCGTAACCGGAAGATTAAGCAGTAACAATCCAAACCTCCAAAACATACCGGTCCGTACAGAGCGTGGAAGAGAGATAAGGAAAGCATTTGTACCTAGAGATGAACATCATGTGATCGTAAGCGCGGACTATTCACAGATAGAATTACGCATCGTAGCTGCTATTAGCGGCGACCCTAATATGTGTGATGCATTTAAGCAAAGCAAAGACATTCACACAGCAACCGCTGCGAAAGTATATAACGTGGAAGAAGCTGATGTAACCAAAGAAATGCGTTACAAAGCCAAAAGCGTAAACTTTGGAATCATCTATGGCCAAGGTGCTTTTGGACTCTCTGAAAACCTAAAAATTAGTCGAAGCGAGGCCAAAGAGATTATCGAAAATTATAAAAAACAGTTCCCAAACATTCAACAGTACATGGACGCGCAAATGAAGTTTGCACAGAAGCATGGTTATGTTGAAACGCTGCTTGGTCGCAAGCGCTGGTTAAAAGATATTAACAGCAACAATTTTACAGTGCGCGGATATGCTGAACGTAACGCGATCAACATGCCTATACAGGGAACGGCTGCTGATATGATTAAGCTTGCAATGATTAAAATTCACAGTGAGTTTAAACAACGCAAACTGAAATCTAAAATGATCTTGCAGGTGCACGACGAATTGGTTTTCGATGCGTATAAAGATGAAGTAGAGCTGATTAAACCCATTATCATCGACTGTATGGAATCTGCTTTGGCGTTACCAAATGAGGTTCCTGCAAGTGCAGATTTGGGAGTGGGTGATAACTGGTTGGAGGCGCATTAGCCTATAACCTTAGATGGAAACAAAGTAGTCGCCGTTTAACTTCTGTTAAGTGTCATACTCCAACTTCAAAATGCTTTCGAACAAAATAACTGACTTTCTTTTCGGACTTCAATTTCCGCTCGAGCTACGATTAGGAGTAGAAGTAATGAATCCATTTTCTGACGCAGAAACAGCGAGGGTTGTAAACGTTTTTTACAACAAATATTACAATGACGATAATCCCCGTTACTGCATTGTTGGAATTAATCCTGGCAGGTTTGGAGGTGGTGTTACCGGTGTTCCGTTTACTGACCCTATTCGCCTGGAGAAAGAATGCGGGATAGAAAACAGTTGGCCACGCAAGCAGGAACTGTCTTCCGTTTTTGTATATGATATGATCAATGCTTTTGGTGGGCCTGAAGCTTTTTATCGCAAGCTCTATTTTACTTCGATTAGTCCGCTTGGGTTTACCAAGGGCGGCAAGAACCTGAACTATTACGACGACAAGATTTTAGCTCAGAGAGTTATTCCTTTTTCTGTTGAAAGTTTCCGTAAACAGATAGCGTGGGGACTCAATACTTCCGTTGCCTTTTGTCTTGGCGAAGGAGAGAACTTTAAATTTTTATCAAAGCTTAACCTGGAATACAAGCTCTTCGAGAAGATAGTTCCGCTATCTCATCCCCGTTTTATTATGCAGTACAAATTAAAAACGAAGGATGTTTATATAGAAAAGTATTTGCGGGAGTTTGGACAGTTGTAATAGGGAAACCAGTACGAGTTTGCAAGGAAAAAGGTAAATTTGTTTAGATGTCAAAAGAAGCTATCATACAAAAAACTGTTAAGGCATTAAATCTTCTCCCTGAAGACAAAGCAGAAGAGATTTTAGACTTTGCTGATTTCCTACTAAAAAAATATGAAGAACAGATTTTGCAAAAAGGCATTCAGAAACTTCAGGCCGAAGGTGAAGTCTTCAACTTTTTAAACGAAGATGAAGAACTTTATTCATCAGCTGACGTCAAACAAAAACTTTAATGCAAAAAGGAGATATTGTCTTAATCCCTTTTCCGTTTACAGACCTTACCGGAACTAAACTTCGCCCGGCCATTATTTTGGTTGCAACTACACACGACCTGACCGTTTGCTTTATTACTACCCAAATTAATTGGCAAGAGGCAACAGACTTAATTATTCATCCCAATCCTATAAATGGTATCAAGAAAATTTCATTGATAAGAACCAGTAAGATTGCAACAATTGATAGAACTCTAAGTGTTGGAAAAATAGGCTCTCTTAATAGTTTCGAACGGAGAGACCTGGATTTCAAATTGAAGCAAGTCTTACAGCTCCCGTAAAAAAAATGCTCCCAAATTTTCTCCTCCAATCGTTCCTAATCTCATAAATCATCGTTCTCTTACCTTTGGGCGATGAAACCGGTATTGATTTATTGTTATGATGCTTACTGCGGTTGGTGCTATGGATTTAGTCCAATCATAAAACGAGTGGCCGAAGATTATAAAGGCAGGTTCGACATAGACGTTTTATCAGGTGGAATGATTCTTCCGGAAAAGCCGACGCACATAGAACAAATTGCGCCCTACATTCAAAAGGCTTACAAAACAGTTGAAGAGACAACAGGTATAGAATTCGGTAAAGACTTTCTTTGGCACATCTTTCATTATGAAGACAGCGACTGGTTTCCCAACTCAGAAAAGCCGGCAATAGCAATGGCCATCTTTAAAGAGTTCTATCCTGAGCGGGCAGTTGAATTTGCATCAGATCTACAATACTCATTGAACTACGAGGGAAGGGATTTGACCGATGACGAAGCGTATAGGCACTTGCTTGAAAAGTATAGCATCCACCCTGAGGTGTTCTACGAAAGGCTGGATAGCGAAGAATACAAAGAGAAGGCGTACTATGAATTTTCGCTTGTAAAGCAGTTGCAAGTTACAGGCTATCCATGCGTGTTTATCCAAACGGGTGAATTGAAGTTTAATATGGTTGCAAGAGGTTTTACTGATTATGAGACATTAAAGCAACGAATAGAAAATGTGCTGCTTTCTGTAAAAGCCAAAAACTGATGTTTGTATAAAGTGAGAATATGAAGCGTGATCTAGAAACGAGGGATGATCTTTTTGTGCTACTACGAAAGTTTTACGATACACTTCTTAAGAATGAAACTATCGCTTACATTTTTACCGATGTTGCTAAAATAGATATGAAGCATCATCTTCCGATCATTGTTGATTTTTGGGAAATGGTTTTATTTGATGCTCCCACTTATAAAAAAAATGCCATCCAGCCGCACCTGGTTTTAAACCAGAAATCGAAATTTGAAAAGCATCATTTTGATACCTGGCTTGAAACTTTCGGTAAAACTGTAGATGAATTATTTGAAGGCAAAAACGCTTTTGCAGCAAAACAGAAAGCAAAAAGCATCGCAACGATTATGCAGATTAAGATCGCACAGTTGAAATGATTTTTGGCCTAAAATCGATAATAGCTTAAATACTAACGGAGCCGAAAAAACTACAATTGTACAAGGGAGTGACACAACAATGTTGCTTAAAGAACGGTGGCCCGCTCCTAAATCCTATCCAAAATCAAAACCTTAAAATTCTTAATTCGAACGGGCTTTAAGGTAATTCCTTTTAACTTGCACGTCTTTAAAATAATAGATTGACTATGGAATACGGGAAAATAATTTCTGTTACAGGTTTGGGTGGATTGTTCGAATTGGTTGGTAGCAAAAAGGACGGCGCCATCGTTCGCTCGCTTGAAGATAAAAGCACGAAGTTTGTAGCTAGCCGTGTACATAATTTTTCGCATCTTGAAAGCATTGAAGTTTATACTGTTCGCGACAACGTAAATCTTGTGGAGGTGCTGACTGCTATGCAGAATAGTAGTGAGCCTTTGCCTTCTGATAAAGACGGCAATGCTGTGAAGGCTTATTTTCAAAAGGTGTATCCTGACATGGACTTTGAAAGAGTGTATGCCAGTGATATGAAAAAGATGGTAAAGTGGTATAATGTTTTAAAGGCAAACAATGTAGAAATTAAATTAAGCCATACCGAGGAAGCCGAAGATGGAGAGCAGGCTGTGGAAGTAACCGAGCCTGATACTGAGGTGGCGGGTGTGGAAAAAACAGAAGAATAAAATAACGGCTGCAAGTTGTAAGCTGCAAGCTACAAGCCACGAAACAAGCTTGAAGCTTGAGGCTTATAGCTTGCAGCTTTCTTTTAAAATCGTACACAAATGACATTGACTGCAGATATTAAGAAGCTGGAAAGAAATTATGTTCCTGCTGATTTTGTAATAACTGACTGGAGTAGCCTTGAGCCTTATTTTAAGGAGTTGGTTGAACGGCCGATAAATTCGCGAGAAGAGTTGGAAAAGTGGATGAAAGACATGAGCGAGTTGGAGGCGGTGGTAAGCGAAGATGCTTGCTGGAGACAAATCCGCATGACTTGTGATACAACTGATAAAAAGCTGGAAGAAGCTTTTACATTCTTTTGTATGGAGATACAGCCAAAGCTTCAACCTTATGCAGACTTGCTTAACCGCAAGCTGGTCGACAGTCCTTATATAAAAGAATTGGATGAGCAACAATATTACACTTACCTGAGAAATGTGCGTAAAAGCATCGAACTGTTCAGGGAAGCAAATATTCCTATCCAGGCTGAATTAAGCGTGATGGCGCAACAGTATGGACAAATTTCAGGTGCAATGACTATCGAGGTGAAAGGCCAGGAGTATACGTTGCAACAAGCGTCAAAATTTTTAGAAGATCATGACCGTAGCTTACGCGAAGAGGTCTACCGTAAAATTCACGAAAGGCGTTTGCAGGATAAAGAAGCCCTCGATGATTTGTACACAAAGTTGATTCAAAAGCGCCACCAGGTAGCATTGAATGCAGGTTTTGCAAACTACCGCGACTACAAGTTTGCAGAGATGGGCCGCTTTGATTATACAAAAGAGGATTGTTTTAATTTTCATGAAGCGGTGAAGCTGCACGTAGTGCCATTGGTAAGAAAAATAAATCAAAAGAAGAAACAGAAGCTTGGATTGGATACACTTCGTCCGTGGGATACAGAAGCGGAGCCTGAAGGAATTGAGCCGCTGAAACCATTTACTACCGGCGAAGACCTGACTGAAAAAGCTATTAAATGTTTCGAAGAACTGAACCCTTTTTTTGCTGATTGTCTTCGCAAAATGAAAGACCTTGGTCATCTTGATTTGGAGAGCCGCAAGGGGAAAGCTCCCGGCGGTTACAACTGCCCATTAGCTGAGAGCGGTGCTCCATTTATTTTTATGAATGCTGCCGGTCAAATGCATGACGTTACTACTATGGTTCACGAAGGTGGACACGCTATTCACTCATTCCTTTCGCATCCCTTGCCTTTAAGCGCTTTTAAAGAATATCCAATGGAAATAGCCGAAGTAGCAAGTATGGCTATGGAGCTTTTCAGCATGGAATTCTGGAAAGTATTTTTCGACAAGGAAGAAGACCTGATTAGAGCGAAAGAACATCAACTTGAAAGAACAATTACTATTTTCCCATGGATCGCAACCGTTGACAAATTTCAGCACTGGGTGTATGAGAATCCAGATCATTCATTAGAAGAAAGAACAGCAAAATGGATGGAAATCCTGGAAGAGTTTTCAACAGGAGTAGTTGATTTTAGTGGATTGGAAGAGTATAGAAAATTTAGCTGGCAAAGACAGCTGCATTTGTTTGAAGTACCATTTTATTATATTGAATATGGCATTGCTCAGCTGGGGGCGATCGGGCTTTGGAAACAGTTTAAAGGCAATAAAGAACAAGCGTTAAAAAACTACATCAATGCGCTCAGCCTTGGTGGAACTAAGACTTTACCTGCTTTGTATGAAGCTGCCGGTTTAGAGTTTAACCTATCTCCCGATTATATAAAATCTTTGATGGATTTTGTGAACGACGAGTATTTGCAGGTTAGCTAGACAAATAGAAAAAGCCAATAGGACTTACTCGAAATTTAAAAAGGGCTGTTTTCAAAAGGAATTTTGAGACGGCCCTTTTTTTATGCGTCATTCTTCCTTAGAAAAGTAAAATTGCGGGTTGGCTTCATCCTATTGTAGTCTCACTCACATCCCTTAGATTGCTTTACCGAAAAGCTGTTCAAATCTTTCAAACCTTTAGATGAAGATAATTTTTACTACCCTTTACATATTTGCCACCAGTATCATAACAGTCTCTGCTCAAACACAAGCAGCACCACGTAACGTATGGGCACGTGCTTATACAAAAGACAAAGTGTTTTTCAACAATGACTATTTTTTGGTTGAAGATACGTGCGCAGAAATTGTACGACTAGGTACCTTCAATCCTTGGACGAAGAAATTCACTGGAAAATTTAAAGATATAAGCAGTGCCGGCGAACGAATAGTTGCAGAAGGAAATTACAATGCGGATGGCCTAAAGGATGGTGACTTTATAAGCTATTATCTTAATGGAAATACAGAGGCTAAAGGAAGTTTTACAAATGACATGTATAATGGTAGGTGGGATTTTTATTACCCTACCGGTAAGCCAAGACTTTCTCTCTTAGCCACAGGTAAGGCCATCAAAATTTTGGATGTATGGAATGAGGAAGGCAAGAAAACGGTCGAGAACGGTGCAGGCACCTTTGAATCCGTTATTGGCCCTATTGCCTGGTCTGGCAAATTGGTGGCTGGTACACCTGAAGGAAAATGGACCGCCAAAACAATTTACGGTCGGCAGGATGAAGTATTGGGAACTGAACGTTTTAAGCTGGGTCAGTTTGTAAAAGGAAGCAATGTGGTAGGAGAATACACAGACAGTTCTCACATTCTTCTGGCATCTCCCGACCTGCTCCACTTAACAAAAGCCGAAAAGTTGTGGATGTCTTCCGTTCCTTGTCATGGCGCGCGGCAAGCTATTGCCACTTATGCACAGCCCTCAAATGGACCTGAACAGTTCACCACCTGGATAGCAGAACGGTTAGGTCCGGTATTAAATAATGTACAACTGAATTCTATTAATGAACCGATAGAGCTTAAAGGCACAGTGTTGGAGGACGGGCGGCTTACATTTAAAAATACTGAAGGCAACGATAGAAAGTTGGTGTCGGCATTAACAATGGGTCTAAGTGGTCTTAGTAATTTTACGCCTGCCCGCCGTGATGGAAAAACAGTTAAGCAAGAGCTGGTCATTATTATCAAGTATAACAGCAGCGTGTATACTTTCACTTACAGACTATTACCTATTGGGCTTGAGAAATAGGAGCTGGTAATAAGGACCTTTTTAATGCAATAATGCAATAACCAGAAAATATTTGCAGTTGCACTGTTATAGGCTAAGACTTAGGAATTAAGGTGTACGGATTTGTACAAGTAAAGAGGTTCAAGCTTCCTCTTCCCATACAAATTTTGTCTCCTCTTGCAGTAACAGAACTGTTTATCTATCTTTTAAGTTTGAAAACATTTGTATTGAAAATGGTTGTTGACCAACCTAAAATTTTGCAATGTTTATCTTTCGAGTTTTGCAAAAACATGATGCAACAGTTAATCCAACATACCCATGCCCGTCGTTAGTCAACAGCCACTTGCTATAATTACTCCCGTTGATCCTGCTAAATTAGAGCGGCTGCGTAATCTTTTAGATGGTATTCAAAATCCTGATATTGAAAAGAATAGCCTGGTTCCGTTCCCTTCAATCAAGTCTATTCATTTTGTAAGATTTGTTTTAATTGAATGTGACACAGAAAAATATCCCATTCAACTTGCTTTGTCTTTTGACTTCGACGGACAGAAACGATCTTTTTTAAGCGAATTTTTAAAAGAAGCAAAAGATGGCCTCAATGAAATATATAAGTGTTGTATTGGTTACAATGGCGATTTACAACAATATTGGAATCATTACCTGGTAAAAGTAAATGCCTTTTATAATGGCCATCGGGGTATTGGTGCAGAACAAGTAAGGCAAGAGGAAAAGCTAAGAAGAGCAATTACAAATTACGTTGATGCTGCCTATCTTAACGGAACCATTAACAGCCAGTCCGCTAAGGAAATTAAAGAAAGAATTGCAGCCTTTATTGCAGATGACGCCAGTTTCAAATGGGCTGTAATAGATAAAAGCTTAAGTCCCGTTCAAAAGCTAATTTTCCAGCAAAAGTCTCTCGTGGCGAGCATGGCAGGGCTTATCGTCATCCTAATTCTGTTAGGATTTTCCTTTACTAAAATATTTAAATTTCTACGCATTCCACCCACGCTCGGGTATCTTGGTTTGTTTGCCTGCCTTGCAGCAGTGGTGTTTGCAGTAAAGCGAAAGTTGAACAAGCTCGAAAAAGAAGACGTGGTAGATACCGTAACCCCTACTACCCGCCACGTAAAAGTGTTGATGCAGGCTGAGAACTTCCAGGTGCAAAATCAGCTTACACATTTGGTTGAAATCAAACCCGGAGTTTTCAGGCTTCTCCTGCTCAAGTTTGTATTGGCAACTATAAACTTTGCCGCGAAGACCGTCTTCAATAAGGGCGAGCTAGGTACGATCCCCTCGATACATTTTGCTCGCTGGATGATCATTGATAATAATAGGCGTTTGCTTTTCTTTTCAAATTTTGATGGCAGTTGGGAAAACTACCTTGGCGATTTTGTTGACAAGGCTGCTATAGGGCTTACGGCGGTTTGGAGCAATACGAAAGGATTTCCCAAAACGCGCAATTTAATAAATGAAGGTGCAAGCGATGAACAAACGTTTAAGGAATGGGCGAGGCGCTTACAAATTTCAACACAAGTGTGGTATAGTGCTTACAAGACGTTGTCGGTAGAAAATATTAATAATAATTCCCTCATACGTTCAGGTCTTTTTAGAGAGATGGATGAGTCGAGTTCTCAAGCCTGGCTTGACAGGATATTTTACTATAAAAAATAATATAGAGATTTAGCATAAACACAGTTTCATATGACCCAGCTACATTTAGATGACATCCAGGGTTTGATAAAAAGAGGGTATGATGAAATGCCTTTTTCAAATATTCTTCTTTGCAAAATTGATGATGCAGGTAAATTTAAAATGTGGTTGGCGAACGTACTGCCAACAATAAGCAGGGGGGATGTAAAGGACAGAGAGCTCGAAGTTAATATTGCTTTTACCTATGAAGGATTCAAAGCACTTGGATTGCCGGCTATACTGAAAGTCCCTTTCTCGCGTGAATTTGAAGAAGGTATGAGCAACGAAAACAGGAGTCGCCTGTTAGGAGATTTTGACCCTAAAACAAAAAAATCTAAAGTAAACGGCTGGGAATGGAAAGATGGCGAATCGGAAAATACACTGCACATGATTTTGTTGATGTATGGTAAGGAAGAACATTTGGTTGAAAACTATTGTAGTGAACTTAATTTGTGCTTTTCTCAAAATGGGTTTAAAATAGTTAAAAGGCTACTGACTATTAAGCTCGACGAAAGACGGGAACATTTTGGATTTCGCGACGGCATCTCTCAACCATTCATCAATGAATTTTCCTCTAATAACAGCACGAAAAAACAATCTGACACCGAGAACAATACGGTTGCCTTAGGAGAATTCTTACTGGGTTACCCCAACCAGTATCAGAAGCTTACGCAAAGTCCGACTATAACAGATCCTAAGACAGGTCACGAATGGGATTTTGGAAAAAACGGCACCTACCTCGTAATGCGCCAGTTGGAACAGGACGTGAAAGAGTTTTGGCATTACATGGTAGACCAATCAAAAAGCCCGGACGGCTCTACAAATATGGAAGCAGCCATAACACTTGCTTCAAAAATTGTTGGTCGTTGGCCGGGAGGCGCTCCATTAACCTGTTCCCCTTATCATGATGACATGTCAATGGCAGAAAAAAACGATTTTTTATTTGAATTTGATAAAGAAGAAAATTTTGGTAAATGTCCGTTCGGTGCCCACATCGCCAGGGTTAATCCCCGCGATGCATTAGCTAAAAAGCCAAAAGACGCATTTAATGTTGCTTCTCATCATAGAATTTTAAGAAGAGGTCGCTCTTACGGAAGGCCTTTCATTACGAGTATGAAACCTGAAGAGCTTTTAAGTAAAGCAAATAACGAACAGGAAGAGCGCGGGCTTCATTTCATTTGTCTAAACGCCAACATTAGTCGTCAGTTTGAGTTTGTCCAGAGCACATGGATTAACAACAATAAATTCAGCGGCCTTTATAATGATGCTGATCAACTATCAGGCACTAACATCAGTGATTTTAACATTCAACAAAGACCTGTGACCAGGCATCTCAAAGATATACCCGCTTTTGTAAAAGTGAGGGGCGGAGGCTACTTCTTTATGCCGTCTCATTCGGCGTTGAAATTTCTATCTGAAAATTGAAGTAACACTAGTGTGGTTGTAGGGAGCATAATTGTCCTGTTTATGATCAGCAGCTTGTGTGTTCAAAGCTTTTTTTGCTCTGGTAGGATTAGCTAACTTGAATATGTACAGCAGCACTCTAATTGTACTATTTCTATGTGTATTCATACAAATCACTGCTTTCGGATAGTGACTTTCTGTAACGGTCAAACAGCTTCGACTTCGAAATAAAACCCATGAACCTGTTCTCAGCATTTAGTACAGGTAAATGCCAATTGTGTGTATTGTCGAACTTCATCATCACCTCAGTCATAGCATCCTTGTAGTAGATAATTTCCGGAGGCTGTTTTACAATTGATGCAATAGATGCGTCTACCTGAATATTTTCCTGCAGCACCAATTTCTTTATATCGTTTAGCTCCAATATCCCTACAAATAATCCATCATCATCGTGAACAGCAAAAACAGTTTTAGGACTTTCATTTAATATTTTAATCATTTCGCCTGCTGTGAGGTTGATAGAAATATTTAAGTAGGTATTGTCTATCATTTCTTCTAATAGAATTGTGCTCAGAATATTTTGCTCTTTTTTATGTGTAAAGATTTCTCCTTTTAAAGCAAGCTGCTTCGTTTCCATTGAATAAGGCTCGAAATGTTTAACTATTGTATACGAGATCGACGAAACAATCATTAATGGTATGAAAAGCTCATAGCCGTTTGTTATCTCTGCTATTAAAAATATAGCCGTTAACGGACAGTACATTACACCAGCTAACACACCCGCCATTGCCGCCAGGCTAAAGTTTCCTTCAGGTATTTGTACAAGTTTTGTACTATTTACTACACGTGAAAAAGAGAAGCCTAAAAATGAACCAACAAAAAGTGAAGGTGCAAAGTTGCCGCCGTTACCACCGGATCCGATGGTAATTGCAGCAGCCACAGGCTTCAATAAAACCACACTTACTGCAAAAATTAATAAGGTCCAGGTTTCTCCTGCATAGTCAAAGATTAAAGAGCGGCGGGTCGTTTGCGCAATTTCTCCTGTTGCAACCTGTTTTATACTTTCATAACCCTCACCAAATAGCGGCGGAAGTGTATAGCATAAGACGAGCAACATTAAACCGCCTGTCGCAGCTTTTACATAACTATTAGTTTTCCATTGATGTATTCTTTTCTCGCAACCTTTATAGCTTTTCGCATAGTACAGCGCTGTCATTCCACAAAGAACACCGAGGATTATATAAAATGGGACGAATTTGTAGTTGAACTTTTGAGTAAGAACAAAGTTAAAAAGCACACTTTCATCGAGAATGATCTTTGAGCATAGCGCACCAATAACAGCGGATATAATAAGGGGTATGAAATAACTCACTCCCGTTTCTACCATTAAAACTTCAATCGCAAATATTACTCCGGCGATTGGTGCATTAAATACTGCCGCAATACCCGCAGCAGCCCCGCAGGCAATCATTAAGGATCTATCTCGATAAGACAATACATTTATACGCGCAACATTAGAACCGATAGCAGAACCGGTAGCAACAATGGGGCTTTCTAAACCCACTGAGCCCCCTACACCTACTGTAATGGCACTGGTAAAAACATGCAGATAAGTATGGCTAAAAGGAATGAACGAGGACTTTTGTGCAATAGACCTCAGGACCATACCAATGCCTCTATTGAAAGCTCCATGGTAAAAACGGTTGGTTAAATACACTGTGAAGATTAAACCTATTGCAGGAAAAATCAGGTACGTTGGCGGCGCGGGTATTTGTTCAATCCAGCGTTGCAAGTAGTGAACAATCTTTTTCAGGAGAACCGCTACTAAACCGGAGATTAAACCTGTAAGTATTGCAACATAAATAACAAACTGCACTTTGTTTAACCTACTTCGGATTCGTTCTGCCAAAACCTGGTAAACAACTCTTAAAATCTTCATTGGAATATTCTACATTCTTTAAAGGATCACAACATTGCAAAGGTGGGCAAATCGGAGCAGTCTTGAATGGTTTGAGCATGAGGTATCACAGCTTACTTGGCTTACTTTATGACCCTTGGTTTAAAGATATTAATTACCCTCGTAATCTTTGAGGGAAAGAACTTTAAATAAAAAGCACCTAGAGTTTTACTTCTCTAAGTGCTTGATCTTAAGCTCCCCCTTCAGGACTTGAACCTGAGACCCTCTGATTAACAGTCAGATGCTCTAACCAACTGAGCTAAGGAGGAATTTTCCCTTTTCAATGGGTGAATTGGGGTTGCAAAAATAGGGTATAATGTATATCAGCAAAATTTTTTTTGGAAACATTTGCTTCGTTTTTAACTTCATTACAAGAGTGCTGTTACAAGTTGCTATGAGAGTTCTATTAATAGATGTAGGTTGAATTGTTTATGGTAACGCCTACCCCAAACGCAAGTTCGGTATTAACCGAATTTCCTTATTTAAAAATGCTTATCCAATTAGTTTCTTCAAACCCTACAAATATTCCAGCCTCCCGTTCTTCTATTGCATATACTTTTAAGTAATAGCCTTCTCCGCTTACGTTCCTTCCATTTGTGGGATTAAACTTATACCGATGGAGAGGACAAACGATATTACCGGTTGCGTCGATAAATCCGTCAGCGAGAACGCCACTCGCATGAGGGCATTTGTGCGCGTAGGCAAACACCTCATCCTTGATTATCGCCAAAGTTATCTTTCTGCCTCCTACTTCTGCAATAAGCATGTTGTTATCCTGCCACTGTAGTTCGTTTTTGTTATCAGCTACCTTAAACCACTTTACATTTTTTAAAGACATTAAAAGAAATATTCAGATTTGTAAGGATAACGGATCTGGTACATTTCCCTAACTTTATTCAAGATGGTTTGTCTCAAATCGTCAATATTCTTTCTTTCCAATGCGGAAACAAATACGCAGTTTCCGCGGGTAATGTTTTGCCATCTCTGTTTGAGGTCTTGCAAGATTTCCTGTTTCACATCATCTTCGAGCCACTCATCAAATGTTTGCTTTTCGTAGAGATCCATCTTGTTAAAAATGGTAAGAATAGGTTTTTCGAAAGCCTTCAAATCCTGTAGCGTTTTATTTACCACCCCTATTTGGTCCTCGTATTGTTGGTGGGAGATATCAACAACATGTAGCAATATATCTGCCTCCCTTACCTCATCTAAAGTACTTTTAAAACTTTCTACAAGATGATGAGGAAGCTTTCTAATGAAACCGACCGTATCACTCAGAAGGAAAGGCGTGTTCTCAAAAACTACTTTACGTGTGGTAGTGTCAAGTGTTGCAAATAATTTGTTCTCCGCAAAAACCTCGCTTTTACTCAAAAGGTTCATGATGGTGCTTTTGCCAACGTTGGTATAACCTACCAATGCAACGCGAATAAATTCTCCTCGATCTTTTCTTTGAGTAAATGACTGCTTGTCTATCTCTGCGAGTCTTTTGCGAAGAAGGCTTATTTTATCTTTTACAATACGGCGGTCAGTTTCAATTTCCGTTTCACCCGGGCCTCTTGAACCGATACCGCCTCCCTGTCTTTCAAGGTGACTCCACATACCGCGCAACCGCGGCAGGATATATTGATACTGCGCCAACTCAACCTGCACTTTTGCCTGGGCGGTTCGCGCACGACTCGCAAAAATGTCAAGAATGAGGTCACTGCGATCTATCACCTTTATTTCAAGCTCTTTTTGGATATTAGAGATTTGTGAACCTGTTAATTCATCATCAAAAATGGCAAGCTGAATTTCTTTTTCCCACACGTAATCTTTTATTTCCTCGAGCTTCCCTTTTCCCACAAAGGTTTTGCTATCAGGCCGGGGAAGCTTTTGATAAAAGGTTTTTACTGCAACAGCGCCAGCAGTTTCAGCAAGAAATGCTAATTCATTCAAATACTCTTTTACCTCTGCTTCGGACTGGTCTTTATTAACCAAGCCTACCAACACTGCTTTTTGCTCTTGCTCGATCTTATTACTCTTATCAATCAAAATGATATAATTTTCTTAAAGGTAAAAAAAAAGCCATCGGCATAGTACCGATGGCTGCCAAAAAAGGTGTTCCAAATTACAGGCCACTAAGTGCAATACCCAGTGAATAAGGTCTTATTCCCGTTGGTCCGGCAGCATCTTTTAAAAAAGATGTAATCTGGTAGGCTCCGTAGAGACTAAAGATGCCATACCCTATTCTAGCGGTAGCAGCTAATCGCGTAGTATTAAAAAATTTTTTACTGCTCTCCTTCTGTATGTAAGGGTTAACTGTATTTCCGTTTTTGTCTTGCAGCGTTTTTCCTTTTGTATATGCTGCTAACATGGTTCCTACCTTTACCCCTAATGCAACTTTGAAAGACGAGTTGCTGTTTTCAGGGTCTGAAGAATACCTCAGTTCAACAGGCGCTTCAAGGAAGACAGTTGTAAGCTTGAATTTTTTGAAATGATTTACTGAGTCTACTTTTCTAAACGGTAAAGCATTCGAAGTCGACTTAACATCTATATACCTGTTATGAAAAAACATGTTGCTGCTTCCGATACCCACGCCTAAGCCAACGCTCATTTTAGGATTAGTCTTAAATGGTTTATCAAGCATTATATAAGCATTGAAGAAACGTGAAAATCCGCTTGGCTTCGTACTGTCGTTTGTACCCGTCCAGTTATCGAAGCCATATTGAACCATAAAATGATCATTAGACCGATTGCTTAAGTCAATCTTCTTCCAGTTTCTTTTTGGGGTTTCAACAGGTACCGGTTGTACAGGCGCAACGATGTTACTATCGGTTTTGGAAGTTGTTTGAGAATAAACGTTTTGCAGGCAGATAATGCAAATAGCCGTAAAGAAAAATTTCTTCATAAGGGTTGTTCTATTGATAATGTTTTGGTGCACATGTATTTGTCATTCCGCACAGCACTTGTTAAAGCGTGGCAAAAATAACTGAATCGTTGACATTTAATTGGTTAAAATAAAGTCAAAAGAAATGGATGATGTTCGTCTTCTTTGAGTCTATTCTTGTTGTTGCAGAGCAATCTCTAGCTGTACCATTCTTATTAAAAACTTAGCATGGAAAATAATTCGGAAAGTAAAATTATATCTCTTATTTAGCGTTTAGTGTGCTTGGGGAGTATTTTTGGCCGGCCCGCCTTTACAAAAGCAATTATGAGTGACAATATTTTATTGAACAAAAGTGTGTTGGTAGCTGAAGACAATGCCATAAATCAAATGGTTGTAAAACATACGCTATTAAAATTAGGTGCAACCGCAGACATTGCAGGTGATGGTGCTGAGGCAATAGAGAAATTTAAGAAGAATAAATATGACCTGATACTAATGGATATACAGATGCCTCTCATGGACGGTTATGATGCAACAATGTATATCAGAAATCAACTTCAAAGCAGCGTTCCTATTATTGCTATGACGGCTTTTGGGCTGAATGGTGAAGATGAAAAGTGTTATGAATGTGGAATGAATAACTTTGTTGCAAAGCCTTTTACAATAGAAAACCTAAGTAACGTAATTCAAAAAGTTTTATCAGTGCCATCAGAAATAAGTTCCAATCCTCATATTCTTGTCAGTGAAAATATATCCGTTGATCTCACTATGTTGTATGATATATCAGGTGAAGATGAAGCGTACATTACCATAATGGTGCAAACCTTTCTGGAGAATATGCCCGTTACACTTAAAAAGATCGAGCAATGTTTGGCCGATGAGAATTGGGAAGGTCTATACCAGGCTGCGCACTATGCTAAATCAACACTATCGGTTATTAAAGTAAGCGAAATGTTTGATGCAGTATTGGCTATTGAAACAAGTGCAAAAAATAAAATAAACCTGGACTCACTACCAGCATTAGTTCAAAAAATAACAAGCTCTTTTTTGATTGCAGAAGCAGTTCTTGCAAAAAAATTCGTTTTAACTTGTAGTTGACTTTAACAACAGCTTGTTAAGCTTTTTGTTGTACTTAGTACTTTGCCACACAAATTACGGATCGGAACAATTAATACTTATATGAAAATTTTAGTAGCGGAAGATGAACCACTTATGTTGATGGCAATAGAAGCTAAACTAAGAAATGAGGGTTTTGAAGTCATAGGTACACAAGACGGTAGGCAAGCGCTAAAATCTCTTGAGACAATTGTTCCCGACCTTATTATAACTGATATATTGATGCCGTATACTTCAGGGCTGGAACTGATAAGTATTGTGAAGTCAAATGAAAATAAAAAAATACCCATTATTGTTTTATCGGGACTGGGTCAGGAAGATACAGTTATGGAAGCGTTTCAATTAGGAGCAGATGATTTTATCACCAAACCTTTTAACCCAACTGAACTAGCTGTAAGAGTAAAGCGGCTTTTAAAAATACCTCCAGGGCAAACGAAGAAGAGTAAATAGTGCTAAAGACTTTTTAAGCAACCCAAAAAGACTTCCATACAATAAAGGGAAGTCTTTTTAGTTTAATAGGGGGTAACCATTTCGAAGATAGTTACTTATCCAATTTCCAATCCTATATAAAAACCCTTTCTAATGAAAGTTCTTTTCGTTCAGGAGCACCCATTCCTGGCAACAGCCCTGCAATTGACTATGCAGTCAAAAGGTTTCGACCTTGTTGTTTCTGAAGATACCTCCCACGCCTTCTCTGTTATAAACCAGGTTAATCCCAATATTGTTATTACTGACATCAGCAATGGTGAAGGCTTCTCATATGTAGTGGAAGCAAAGAAAAAAAATGTACCCGTAATAGTTATTAGTGCAAACGGCAAGGAAACCGAACTTCAGCGTGCATTTGACAAAGGGGCTGATGACTACGTATCGCTACCCGTTTCGTTATCTGAGCTGGCGCTACGAATTAGTATTTTAACACGAACACAAGTCGCATAAACGGTTTTAAGAAAAGTTGCCTGAAAAGATGTAGACTAAGGGAGTGACACAACAACAGATGATTATTAACCTCCAGTTTGCTCCAAAAACTAATTCGATTTAAGAATGTTCATCAGGATTTTTTCTTCCTTAGTCAAGCCTGATTTGTCGTCATCCTCTTCAATCTTATCTAAATCTCTAAGGTATTTTTCTATGCTCTTGGTTTCGTACAAACCAATAATTAGCGGATGAACATAATATTTTTTGCAAACAGTTCGGGTATTACCTAATGCTTTCGACACCATATCCAAAGCTTGTACAATGTTGCGTTTTGTCTGAGTCTGCGTATCACTAAGTCCGAGTTCTTTAAACGCTAAAAGTGCCTGTACAGTACCGGACCAGGTTCGCAAATCTTTTGCTGTAAAATTACCATTCGTTAACCCTTTGATATAGTCATTCACCATCCCCGAGTCGATATCGCGCCTTTGGCCGTTTTCGTCGTAGTACTGAAACAATTCTTTACCCGGAATGTCCTGGCATTTCTTTACAATGCTCGCCAGCTTTTTACTTTTAATGTCAATGTCGTGATAAACGCCTTTTTTGCCTTTAAAAGAAAACTTAATGCTTGCTCCCTGAACCTTCACATGCTGGTCCTTCATTGTAGTAATTCCATAAGAACCGTTCGCCTTTTCGTACGTGCAATTTCCAACCCTGATGTTTGTTCTTTCCATAACACTTACCACCGTTGCAAGCACCTTCGGCAGGGGCAAACCCGGAAGTGACAAATCTTTCTCCATCTGTAACCTTAACGAAGGAATGACGGTGCCAAACTGGTACAAGCGATAGAACTTTGTATGATTTCTTAATGCATTCCAGGAAGCGTGATACTTGTATTGCTTACGGTTTTTAGTGTCTACTCCAGTTACCTGCAAGTGGCCGTTTTCCAAAGGACAAATCCAGACTTGCTCCCAGGCGGGAGGAATAACAAGATGCTTTATTCTTAGTAGCGTCTCATCGTCTGTTACCTTCTTTCCTTGATAATAATACTCAAACCCATTCTCCACTTTGACCCTGGAAATCCCTGGCTTCGTGTCGCTCATATAAACCAGGTTCACCGCTTCGGCGGTTTTTACCGGGTCTTTTAATAATGACCGCATTCTTCTTTTAGGAATTGAGGCAATCGGATCAGCAAGTACTGTTGCAGGCATAATTTATTTCTCCTGCATAAAAAGTTCGAAAAATCGTACCTAAGTACAAGTAGTTGAAGAATAAATGTTTAAAGAAAAAGCAACCAAATCTTTGTTTAAGATTTTGAGGAAGGGTCTCTACAAATACCTTTACCACTGCTTATGGAGGGACTGATTAGAACACGTTTTCTTCCTTTAACTGTAAATTTTCTCTACTGCGGCTTTGTACTTTTCTAAGACTACTTTTCTTTTAAGGCTCATTTTCGGAGTCATTTCGCCCGTTTCGATTCCCCATTCATTTGGCAGCAATTCAAACTTCTTGATCTGCTCAACGTGATTGAAATATTTATTGAAACTATCGACGAGGCCATTGAACAGTTCTATTACCCGGGGATCTTTAAGAGCTGCCTCATTAGTTGTGAAGGGAATATTGTTATCTCTCATCCATTCGCGAAGCATCGTAAATGACGGTACAATGAGGGCGCCAACAAATTTGTAGCCCGATCCCACCACCATTACTTGTTCTACGTACGAGCTTTCCTTCAGTTTGTTCTCAATGGGTTGAGGCGCAACATATTTACCACCGCTTGTTTTAAACAGTTCTTTCTTCCGGTCTGTAATTTTTAGAAATCTGTCAGAGTCCCAAACTCCAATATCGCCCGTGTGAAGCCAGCCATCTATTATCACCTCGTCAGTTAGGTCAGGCCGCTTGTAGTAGCCAACCATTACTGTCGGACCCTTCACTAGTATCTCCCCGTCTTCCGCAAGTTTTACTTCAATGCCTTTTATTGGCGGACCTACTGTTCCAAACTTTGTATCTGTCTTTGGAATTTTCCTGTTTACACTTATCACAGGGCTATTTTCGGTTGGGCCGTAACCTTCATACACACGTATTTGCGCTGCTGTAAATATCCTCAGCAGTTTAACCTGGCAGGCAGCACCACCTGTTACTACAAAAGAAATATTTCCACCAAGCGCTTCTCTCCACTTATTAAATATGAGCTTGTTTGCAAGAGCCAATTGGGTGTTGTACCAAACACCCCCGCCCGTATGGTTATCATATTTTTCTGCCAGGCCAACGGCCCAGAAAAAGAGCTTGCGCTTTATGCCTGTTAAGTCGTTGCCTTTCGACATGATCTTTTCAAAAACCTTCTCAAGCAACCGCGGGACAGTAGTAAACCCGTCAGGTTTTATTTCGCGTAAATTATCAGCAATGGTTTCTAAACTTTCTGCATAATAAATACTGATACCGCTAAACGTAAAAATGTATGTAGCCATTTTCTCAAAAATGTGATTCAATGGTAAAAAGCTTAAAACCTTCTGCTGGGGCGCATCTGGGAACGGAAAGCTTTCCCGGCTAAATTTTACATTGGTATAAATATTCTCGTGGCTAAGCATTACACCTTTTGGCGTGCCCGTGGTACCGGAGGTATAAATAATTGTAGCAACCTGCTTGGGTGAAATGGTTGTCTTTAGCTCATCAACCTTCTGTAAAAACGTAGGCTCATACTCGAGTACGCTTTTCCAGTTTTCAGCCCCAGCCACTTCGTCAAACGTATAAATGTTTTTTAGTGAAGGCACCTTTTCTGCTACAATCAAAATCTTTTCGAGCAGTTCTTTACTACTTACAAAAATCATTTTTATCGCTGCGTCTCTAAAAATAAATTCTAACTCAAGGGGATTTGTGGTGGGATAAACAGGCACGAGAATGGCGCCAATTTGCTGAACAGCAAGATCGGTAAAAATCCACTCCGGTCTGTTGCTACTAATGATAGCCACTTTGTCCGCCCCTTCCACTGTCATATCATTTCCGCTGATTCCTTTTTTCAAAAGGCCGGCACTTAGGGCATTTACGGTTTCCTGTACCTCTTTTGTACTATGCCGTTTCCAGGTACCGTTAACCTTTGCGGCGAACATGTCCTCTTTTGGAAATTTTGATAACTGGTAATCCAGGCAGTCAAACAGTCGTTTTAATTCCATATACAGTCGTTAGATTTTTCTTTTGGGCCGGGCCACATCACTGCTCCCTGCATTGTTGCGTCGCACACTTTTGCCTTGATGGCGAAGTCGGCAGTAAGCAATTTAAGACCTCTTTTCCTTACTCGCATCACTCATCTCTCTTATGGAAAGGCGCTTTTTCACTTGCATTTAATAGGAAGGTCGATCGAATGCCTCGCCGGATGCGGATGCTTTTTAGGAATTAAAATAAGCAATATTGGAACAATTAAAAAAAGGTATTTAAATGTTTCATACCTCCGAGCTGATGAGGTATGGATCTTCGATAACGCGGATTAAGTAGTTTGTATTTGTATGAGTGCATCGTGCTGCTTGTCGATTCTCATGTACAAGAGTGCGACGCAACGAAAGTTGGAAAAACGAACAATGCCCGTTAACTACTACAACAAAGAATTACATGGGATGGTACTGCTGACCTTCAGGAATTTTGAAAACTTTGCTTCTGATAAAGGCAAGAAAAGAGTTCAGCTCAGCCTGGTGAAACTGTTGCCACGTTTGATACGTTTTCAAATTCGCTGCAGGCCCGAACAGCCAGAAATTATATGCCTCAAACATACCTTCCTGCAGAAGCTGTCTTTGGTGCTCGAACAATTTAAAAGGAAATGTCGACGCATATTTATTATACCAGTCAAGTATAAATCTTGTTCTGATTACTGTAAGCGTTTCAGGCGTTACTCCATAAGCCACTTGTGCCTGCTGCATATTCAAAGTTTCAGCCACTGCAGATGGAAACAGGATGGTAGGTTTCTTCTTCTTTTTCGGGTCAGGATCTACGGGTGGCTTATAGCCAACGATAAAAAACTTTTTGTATTGATCAAGCAACAGGTTCTTCATCTCCGTGCTTCTGGCTGTAAAGCTCTCCATGTTTAAAAACATTTCTGCATACAGAATCGACCAAACGATATCACCTTTTTGAGAATACTGCCTGGACAAGAAAAAATAATTACTGCTATGGTTAGGGTCTACTTCTATACCTTTCTCCCATAACTTTTGTGCTCTCTCAGGTTCTTTGTTGGCAATCAAATCTCCGTACTCACTATACAATATCCCTTCATTTGGAAACTTTGTCAAGCCGGTTTTGTATAACTTTTCGGCCTCTTTGTCTTCAGCAACAGACTTGAAAGTGAGCCCAAGCATTTGAAAACTCTGTACATCGGCATCTGCTCTTGCAACAAGGGGTCGTCCGATTTCCATCGCCTTAGCAAAATCTCTTTTTACATAGTAAGCAAAAAGCAAGTCTTTGTTGATCTGCAAATTATTCGGCTGCATTTGCTGAGCCTTTGTTAGTACCAGGATAGCATTTTCATGGTCACCCTGCCGCAAAAAAGTTTGCGCAGTTTCATGAAGTTTGTCAATGTCCTGTTCTGATTGGGCATAAGTAAATGACGCAGTAAAAAGGAACAGTGCACACAGAATTTTTTTCATAAAATCTTCTTCTAAACAAAGAGAGACGAACTTTTGTCGCCTCCCATGAAATTTTTAATTTATCAGGTGGGTCAATAACCCGTCCCTTAACTTAGGTTCGAACCAGGTGCTTTTAGGCGGCATCACATTTCCACTATCCGCTATATCAAACAACTGTTGAATGCTTACAGGGTACAAACTAAAAGCTACAGCCGCTTCACCAGAGTCTACTTTTTGAACCAGCTCACCCAAACCTCTAATTCCCCCAATAAAATCTATTCTTTTGTCGGTACGCTGATCTTTAATACCTAAGATTTTATCGAGAATATTATTTGAAAGAATAGTTACATCTAATACTCCAATCGGATCGTTACTAAATGTTCCTTCCTTCGCAGTTAGAGAGTACCAGTTTTTATCTAAGTACAATCCAAACTGGTGGAGAGCAGAAGGTTTCACTTCATTTTCTCCGGTTTTCTCTATGTCAAAATCCACACCAACCTTCTGCAGAAACTCATTGGCAGACAGATTATTCAAATCCTTAACAACACGGTTATAGTCCATTATCTGCAACTGGCTTGCGGGAAAGAGAGTCGTTAAAAAATAATTTGCTTCATCACCTGCATTACCGTTAAGAGATGCCCGAACTTTTGCAGCAGAAGCGGCCCTATGGTGGCCGTCAGCTATGTATGTATTTGGCACTTCTTCTTCAAAAAGAGATGTAATGTGACTTATAGAAGCTGAATCGTTGATAACCCAAATTGAATGTTGGATGCCATCATCTGCTTTAAAGGTATACACTGCGTTCCGGTCTCTTTTCCATTGGTTTAAGAGGTTGTCGATAGCTTCAACGTTTCTGTAAGCAAGAAATACATTTCCTGTTTGTGCCCCAGTGGTTTTGATGTGATTAATCCTGTCTTCTTCTTTTTCGGGTCTTGTAAATTCATGCTTTTTAATGATATCACTTTCGTAATCGTCTATAGCACTTGCACAAACAAGACCTGTTTGACTACGTCCATTCATTATTAATTCGTAGATGTAGTAACAGGGTTTGCTTTCTCTGAAAAGTACATTTCGCTGAATGAAAGCCTGCAGATTTTGCTTTGCCTTTTCATATACTTCTTTGCTATGTATGTCTACACTTTCAGGAAGGTCTATTTCACTTTTGGTAATATGTAAGAATGAATAAGAGTTGCCTTGTGCTTCAACTTTTGCTTCCTTGCTGTTTAGGACGTCGTACGGTCGCGAGGCAACTTTAGGAGCCAGTTCTGCCGCGGGTCTAAGCGCTTTAAAGGGTAGAATTTTTGCCATTAATTAAAAAAATTATGAACGCAAGATAAGAAATGTTATGTGTTAGGTGTCTCCGGTTGCTTGTCAACAGTTACCCAATTGAAGCTGGTAACAGGTAAACCGACAAGTGGTATCGCTTTCGATTACCCTACTTTGTTAGCGAAGTCTTTCATTACCTGCACCAGTACTTCTACACTGCTTAGAGGTAATGCGTTATAAAATGAGGCTCTGAAACCACCAACGGAACGGTGGCCTTTAATACCGTACAAGTTTTCCTGTTTAGCGACATCGAGGAATTGCTTTTCGAGAGAAATATCTTCCATTACAAATACTGCATTCATTTTACTCCGGTCTTCTTTGGCTACAGGGCCTTTAAACATTGGAAGACTATCAAGAGTAGAATAAAAGAGATCTGCTTTTTGATTATTTAATTTTTCGATAGCAGCAACGCCGCCCATTTTTTTCAGCCATCTTAACGTAAGCATACTTACATAAATAGCGAAGACAGGCGGAGTATTTAGCATTGAACCATTTTCAATATGTATTCGATAATCGAGAATTGTAGGTATTTTCCTTTTAACCTTTCCAAGCACATTTTTGTTTATGACCAATAAATTAACTCCTGCCATGCCAATGTTTTTCTGTGCACCTGCATAGATTAAAGCATGACGGTTAAAATCAAGCTGACGACTCAAAATATCGCTGCTCATGTCTGCCACCAAAGGAAGATCAGTTTGTGGAACAGATTGCCACTGTGTACCCTCTACTGTATTATTGGTTGTATAATGCAGGTAAACGGCACCTGCCGGTGTGGTAAATTCTTTCGGTAGATATGTATGGTTTTTATCTTTTGAAGAGGCAACAACCTCAACGTTTCCAAATAACCGGGCTTCTTTTATCGCTTTGCTACCCCAAATACCATTATCGATATAAGCTGCCGTTTGATCTTCATCAAGTAGGTTATACGGAACCTGCATAAACTGTGTGCTTGCACCACCGTGAAGAAATAATACTTCGTGATCTGAGCCAAGCTGCATCAGCTCTTTAACCAACGATATTGCTTCATGCAAAACAGCTTCGAACAAAGCTGTACGATGACCAATTTCTAAAATAGAAAGACCACTGTTATTAAAATTGAGGAGACTTTCGCTTGCCTGTTGCAACACATCTTTGGGAAGTATGCTGGGGCCTGCGTTAAAATTATGAACCATAAAAAAAATTGAAGTGCAAAGTAAACGAAAGCAGTAAAAAGTTCAAGCAATATCTTTCATTACCTGCGGCTCCAATTCTAAATGTCTGTTTGGAAATAACCCGTTGCGGACCTCGTTTTCAAGCTCCCTCCTCATCACGGGCCTGTGCTTCTAGTCCTTTATTAAGCTCTGTATCTCCATATGGTTTTCTTTCTGCGGTACCCGCCTTGTCGGTACCTGCTGCACCGTCGCTGTTGGATTGCAAGTCATCTACTCCGGATGCAGTTACCCGGTTGTCTTCCTTTGAATGGTCTTGTTTTTTATCTTTTTCAAACTCCTCTGGCGTTTGCAAGCTGCTGTCACCCATAAAAACACCGTTCTCATCAGTATCACTATTTCCCGCATTGGCGCTGCTATTCGCGTTTATTGAAATGCTGTTGTCATCTTCATCTT
The DNA here is from genome assembly GCF_007991655.1 of Segetibacter aerophilus. Lineage (GTDB taxonomy): Bacteria > Bacteroidota > Bacteroidia > Chitinophagales > Chitinophagaceae > Segetibacter > Segetibacter aerophilus. The sequence continues at coordinate 247,591 of NZ_BJYT01000007.1, read as the reverse complement.
GGTATAGCATAATCTTATTTTTAAAACGTCTTAAAATGTTATGCCAAATCAGGTGTTTTCAATGTTTTAAAGAGACATTTTCAAAATCTCATTTTTTTGTTCCCGGCATTAGTTCCCTCTTTTACTTTGGTTGCGACGCATTTCGTTCAAGTGCATATCTCCATTTGACTATTTTCATGTTTTGCTCAAATCCTACTTTGAATGTTTCCAGCACTTTTTTCATAAAGCCAGAAAAAGATAACATGTACTTTTGGTCGCTATCATTTTCGAACCACGATGCTTCACAACTCGGTAGACATGGTTTTGTTTTTGATGACTAAATGTGTTAACGGAATTTGCGGGATCCGGACGGTAGAATATTGAAAATACGTATACGAGTGCGACGCAAGCAAAGCTCAATAGTAACTATGCCGCTTGCCCAAACACTATTCATCTTATTGGGCCTTATTTCGTAAAAACTAATAAGTACAGAAAGGAACATTTATTACAAGAAAATTTTGCGTATGGCTTTTGAAGTAACAGTATCTTCTTTTGGAAAACATTCGGTAATTATTTTAAAGGATGTAACGACCAACACTTTTGCTGAAATTTATAGCTTCGGAGCCCTGCTTAATAATTTCACTTCTGAACATCATGGGAAGGTGATCAACGTCATAGACGGTTTTTCGAGCCTCGCAGAGTCGACAGAAAAAGTAACTGTGTTTTTCAAGAGCGCTAAACTTTCGCCTTTTGCCTGCCGCGTGAAAAATTCGAAATATAAGTTTGGTCAGAACGAGTACATGCTGAGCAAGTTTGCTCTAAGAGGCACTGCAATTCACGGGCTGATCTACAACGCTCCTTTTGAAATTACTGAGCAGGTGCAAAATGACGAAAAGGCTTCTGTTAAACTGAGTTTCTTGTATGAAAATGAGATGGAAGGTTACCCGTTTAAATTCAAGACAGAAGTAGAATATACGTTGACAGAAGGGAACGCTCTCACCATAAAAACTACAGCAACAAATGTAGATTCACAGTTGCTACCTATGGTTGACGGATGGCATCCCTACTTTACTTTAGGCGACAGTATCAACGATTACCAGGTAGAATTTCAGAGTAAGGAAATGCTGGAGTTCGACGAAGACCTTGTGCCAACCGGCAAGCTTATCCCCTACCAGGAATTTGGTTCAATTAAAAATTTCGGTCCGCATGAGTTGGACAACTGTTTCACTTTAAACTTCGCTGAGTGTCAACCCATGTGTGTGATCAGGCATCCTCAGAAAAAAGTTCAGATTGAGTTTCACCCGGAAGAAAGTTACCCGTACCTGCAAGTGTACACCCCCGAACATAGAAAAAGTATAGCCGTTGAAAACCTTAGTGGTGCACCAGACGCATTTAATAATGGGATAGGGCTTAAAGTTTTACAGCCTGGAGAATCAGCTACTTTTACAACGAAATTTATTACCCGATCTCTATAAACTCTATTATGTCTTCAAATAAGATTGTTGAAACATTTGCTGAAAAATTCAATACTACACCAAGGCTTTTTTTCTCACCGGGAAGAATAAACCTGATAGGCGAACACATTGATTATAACGACGGTTTTGTTATGCCGGCAGCAACAGATAAAGGGATTTGGTTTGCAGTTGCTCCCAACGCCAGTGATACAGCTAACTTTTATAGCGCTGACCTTAATGAGGCTTACTCAACGCCACTAACTACCATCACACCCGTTGAAGGCTGGCAAAACTATTTGCTTGGAGTAATAGACCAGGTACAAAAAAGGGAATTAACAATCCACGGTTTTGACTGTGTATTTGGCGGCAACGTTCCTATCGGTGCCGGCATGTCATCATCTGCTGCTGTTGAGTGTGGGCTGCTGTTTGCTCTAAACGAAATCTTCGAGCTTCATCTGCAGCGGACAACGATGGCAACAATGGCTCAAAAAGCAGAACATACTTTTCCTGGAGTCAAGGTAGGAATCATGGACATGTTTGCGAGTTTGATGGGCAAGCAAAACAATGTTATCCTTCTTGATTGTATGTCTCTTGATTATAAGTACCTGCCTTTGGATTTAGAAGAATATTCGTTGATTCTTATTAATACAAAAGTGCACCATTCACTTGCAAGCGGCGAGTATAACCAGCGACGTCAGCAGTGCCAGGAAGGATTTGCTAAACTGCAATCACTACTACCTAACATTAAGTCTTTTAGAGACATAAAAGCTGAAGATGTAGAAAAGCATAAGACAGATCTTGGTGAAGTTGTTTATAAGAGATGCCTTTACGTAACACAGGAAATAGAGCGTACTCAAAAAGCAGCGGTTTTATTAGAAAATAATGAACAGGAGGCTTTCGGAAAGTTGATGTTTGAGACGCACCAGGGGCTTAGCCAACTGTATGAAGTAAGTTGCAAGGAACTTGATTTTTTGGTTGAAGAGGCTAAAAAACATTCGTCAATTATTGGAAGCCGGTTAATGGGTGGAGGTTTTGGCGGATGTACAATTAACCTGCTTCATAAAAAAGATTGGGCTGAAGTGGCAAAAAAAATAACCGATGCTTACAAAAAGGAATTTGACATTGATGCAGAAGTGTATGAAGTAGCTACTAGTGATGGTACGCATGAAGAAATAGGAGGATAAGGATTTACCTAGATATAAAGAAAAAGGGAACGCGAGCGTTCCCTTTTTCTTTATATAGTATGTGCTCGTTTTTAACCCAGAGCTACTCTTTTAAAGTCCAGCACTTTCAACTCACTGTCAACGCTTTTCAAATATTCAGTAACTGATTTGCTACTGTCTTTCACGAAAAGCTGCGCACCTAAAGTGTTTTCTTTAAAGAAGGCGTTCAATTTTCCTTCGGCGATTTTTGCAATCATTTCAGCAGGTTTACCAGCCATTTTAGGATCTGATGCAATTTGCTCAGTCACGATCGCTCTTTCTCTTTCCACAGTTGTAGCAGGAATTGAAGAAGGATCAACAGCCAGCGGATTCATTGCAGCGATTTGCATAGCAATGTCTTTACCCGCTTCAGGAGCTTCTTTGTTTAAACCAACTAAAACCCCCATACGGTTTGCACCGTGAATATATGAAGCAACATAAGGAGCTTCGATTCTTTCGAAACGGCTTACACCAATTTTCTCTCCGATAGAAGCAAGTTTGTCATTGATCATGTCTGAAACTTTCGCTCCGTTCACAGTTACTTCGTTTACTTCTTCTGCACTTTTAGCATTGTTAGCGATGGCAGCATCAGCGATGCTGGTAGCGAAAGCAACGAAGTCAGCATTTTTGCTTACGAAGTCAGTCTCACAACTGATTGTAAGTACTATACCAACTTTATTATCGAAAGTAGTTCTCGCAACTACTACACCTTCTTTAGCTTCACGATCGCTACGTTTTGCAGCAACTTTTTGACCTTGCTTACGCAACCAGTCAATAGCTCCTTCAAAATCTCCGTTCGTTTCAGTAAGGGCTTTACGGCAATCCATCATGCCGGCACCTGTTGCCTGGCGCAACTTATTTATATCCTGCGCAGTAATTGTTGCAGTTGACATATTGAAAAAATTAAAAATTAAAAATTAAAAACGAAAACCACATAGTTACATAAGTCACACGAATTGTGTCTATGTGCCTATGTGGTTTTATAATTAGCTGAATAAATAAATATCCAGTACAAGTGTGCGACGCAACGATAACAAATAGTAGTACTAAAGCTGGCTCAAACACTCTTCCTCTTTACTTACAACTTAAGACTTACCACTTACAACTATCTAGGACCTCCGGGACCACTTGGTCTACGGCTAGCTCCACCTGGAACGCGACGCTTTTGAGGACCAGCAGGACCACCTGTTGTATTGCCACGACCTCTGCCACCACCACGTGAAGCCTCAGCCTCGGCCTCAGCTTGCAAACGAGCAGCTCTTCTTTCTGCATCATTGTCTACATCTCCATCTGGATCATCATCTTTAGAAGCTTGTCTTTCGGCAAGACCTTCAGAGATAGCAGCAGCTATATAGTTGGTAATGATTGCAACAGATTTAGTAGCATCGTCGTTGGCAGGAATTGCAAAATCAACTTTGTTTGGATCGCAGTTGGTATCTACCATACCGAAAGTTGTTACACCTAAACGCTTTGCTTCAGAAAGAGCAATGTGCTCGTGTCCGATATCAACAAGGAACAAAGCAGCTGGGGCACGACCTAGTTGAGCGATACCACCAAGAACTTTTTCCATCTTTTCTTTATCACGAGTAAGAGTCAAACGCTCTTTTTTTGTAAGGCTTTCAGCGCTACCATCGTTCAACATTTTTTCGATGCTCTGCATTTTCTTCACGCTCTTACGAACAGTGTTGAAGTTGGTAAGCATACCACCCAACCAACGCTCAGTTACGAAAGGCATGTTTACTTTTTTTGCAGCTTCCATCACGATCTCTTTGGCTTGTTTCTTAGTAGCAACAAACATGATCTTCTTTCCGCTCTTAGCAATGCTTTTCATAGCGGCAGCAGCTTCCTGCAAACCTTCTACAGTCTTGTTAAGGTCGATGATGTGAATACCTTTTTTCTCAGCGAAGATGTAAGGCAACATCTTTGGGTTCCACTTCTTCTTCAGGTGACCAAAGTGAACACCGGCCTCCAGAAGTTGCTGTTGTAGTGAAGTGTTATTTTCCATTGTTTTGATTAAATTAAATATTGTAAATATTGTTAGCTGTAAGCCTCAAGCTGCAAGCTGCAAGTAAAAACCAAAAGGCTTGAAGCTTGTAGCTAACGGCTCGTCGCTTTCTTTATCTCTTACTGAACTGGAAGCTTCTTCTTGCTTTCTTCTTACCTGGTTTCTTACGCTCAACGCTTCTTGGATCACGCTTTAATAAACCTGCAGCTTTTAAAGTTGGACGTAACTCAGGATTAACTTCGAGAATAGCACGGGCAATACCAAGCTTTGCGGCTTCTGCCTGGCCTTTCATTCCACCACCGGTTGCATTGATTTTTACATCAAATTTTTCAGTGCCTTCAATAACTTTAAAAGGTTGTTCTACCTGGTTCTGTAAGTAAACCAGCGGAAAATAATCTTTGTAATCTTTATCGTTTATGGTGATTTTACCTTCGCCCCTGTTAAGGAAAACTCTGGTTACAGCTTCCTTACGACGACCTACGGCATTTTTTTGTTTTTCCATTTTTTATGCTTGTAGCCTATTTTAAAATGTTAATGGTTGAGGTTGCTGTGCAGTATGAGGATGTTTGTCGCCTGCGTACACAAATAATTTTTTATACATCTTGCGACCTAAACGATTTTTAGGAAGCATCCCTTTTACAGCTCTTTCAACGATCACTTCAGGGCGACGCTTTAAAAGGTCTTTTGCAATCTCTACTTTTTGGCCACCAGGGTAACCAGTGTAGTGCATGTATTCTTTTTCATCCATCTTGTTGCCGGTCAACTTAACCTTATCACAGTTAATGACAACAACGAAATCACCACAATCAACGTGTGGAGTGTAGTACGCTTTGTTCTTACCACGAAGAACTGCTGCGATTTTAGCACAAATGCGACCAACGGTTTGATTAGTGCCGTCAACAACGTACCAGTTACGTTGCACGGTAGCCTCGTTCGCAGATTTGGTTGTGAAATGTAGTTTGCTCATTGTATAATTTTTAATTTCATTGGTGCTATCCCACCAATTTTTAATGGACGGCGAAGGTAGTAGCATATATTTGAAAAAAGAAAGCTTTCGGGAACTATTTCAAATACAACCTTTGTAACTGCTTAGTTTTCAATCAAATTTTTGTTGTTAATTTTTTGTTGTCCTTATATAACCCGCAATTTTACTACTATTTTGCTCCGGTTGTGTCACTCCTTGTACTAGTGGCAAGCGTGTCAGCCGGTCTAACGCGAAGGCCATAAAATGGTTTCTTCTCTTGTTTCTTTGATTCGTTGTTTTTATAGCGCTTAGGAAAATGGTATAATATTTTAATCATTTGAGACATGCTTATTCATCTTCATCCGGTAAATCCGCAAACGCGGCAAATAAAAACGATCGTAGAATGTTTACTTGATGGAGGAGTAATTATTTATCCAACAGACACAATTTATGGTTTGGGTTGTGACATTTTTAAGAAGCAAGGGGTCGAAAGAATTTGTCGTATCAAACATGTCGATCCTGAAAAAGCACAGTTAAGCTTTGTTTGTCATGATCTTAGTGATCTCAGCAAATACACCAAAAGTATTTCTACTCCTTTATATCGAACATTAAAAAATTATCTGCCCGGACCGTACACATTTATATTACCAGCCAATAGCGATGTTCCAAGAATATTGCATAGCAAAAAAAAGACAATAGGTCTTCGTATTCCTGATAATGTGATTGCCAATACGATAGTACAAGAGTTGGGGCATCCAATACTAAGTGCATCTTTGCCAGGCGACATGGTAGAAGAATACACAGATCCGGAATTGATTTACGAAAACTTTGGAAAACTCGTTGATATTGTAATAGACGGCGGACCAGGTGGAATGACACCTTCTACTATTGTCGATTGTACGAATGAGCCTTATGAAGTTGTGAGATATGGTCTGGGCGAGTGGAAGGAGGAGTGACGCCGGTTGCGAACTACCAGTTGCTGTTACTTGCAACCGGTAACCTGCATTTCGCTTAAGCGTATTCTTTTCCGTAGCTCTTAACGATTATCTTGCTATAGCCTCCCGGCTGTTTGCTTACTTCTATTTGTGTACCGATGCGTTCTTTTAGCGCCTCTACGTGAGAAATAATTCCAATCATTTTTCCTGATGCCTGCAGATTTTCTAACGCCGAAATAGCAACATCCAGAGTCTCGGCATCAAGGGTGCCGAAACCCTCATCTATAAAAAGAGAATTGATTTGAGTTTTATTACCTGCCAAATCAGACAAGCCGAGTGCAAGTGAAAGACTGACGAGGAAACTTTCGCCACCTGACAACGTAGTCATTGGTCGCACAACATCGGCCTGGTAGGCATCTATAATTTGAAGCTCTAAATCTTTTTCCGCACTTTTTAAAATTCTGTACCGATCGCTTAACTTATGAAGGTGACGGTTGGCTAATTCTGTAAGCCTTGCCAGGGTGAGCCCTTGAGCGAATTTGCTAAACTTCTTTCCGTCTGCTGAACCAATCAGTTGTGATATTTTATCCCAGCGGCTGCATTCCTTTTGTTGCGCTTCCACCTGCGCAGCTACTTCCTCGTGCCTGGCTAACAATCTCGCATCTTCCTGAAGTGCGTGCTGCAAACCTCCAAGTTGCTGGTTTAATTCTCTGATTAATTGTTGCTGTGTACCAAGCGTTTCTTGTAGCGCTTCTTCGCTCTCTTCCGTTAAATTTTTTTCAGCCTCGGCTATGTATTCGCTCTCGATACTTTTTAGGATGCTACTGGTGGTAGTAACGTTTTGTTCAATTTTTTGCTTTACGACAGATATTCTTTGTTCCTCTGAAACTGGAATAAATAACGCTTCCAGTTTTTCGATTGAAGCAATATCCTCTTTAGCAAGCGTTTCCGTCAACCGATTACGAAGAACTAAATATTTCTCCTCCACTTCCTGAAGCTGTCTTTTCCACTCTACAATTTTTTCTTCGTTTACCTTTACGATTTGCTCCTTTTGATGAAAAGTATTTTGAAGATTTTCAGATAGCGTCATGAGTTGCTGTACCTCATCGCTTAATCTTTTTCGCTCTTTAGAAGCATCCTTTTCACCAAAGATTTTCAACCGCTCTGCTTGTAGTTTTGCCAAGCTCTGCTGTTCGTTTTTTACCACTAACCCTAGTTCCTCTAGTTTGAGTGTTTTTTCTGCATAAATTGTTTTTGCGCTAATAAATTCTGCTTGTACTCTTCCTATATCTTCTTTGTAACGATGGAAGTTAGCAAGGGCAGTTGTGTAACCGGCCATTCGATTTTTCAAATGCTCTTCGTACTTGGAATCGTCTGCAGTGTTATAGGTAATCTCATATTTTGATAAGAGCAATGTGGCTGATGCAACGAGACTGCTTTTACTTTCTATACCTACGTCTACACTTTCCCTTTCCCGGTCGATATCACGGATTATCCCTTTTACTCTTTCTGCTATTTGCAACGTGATACTTTCAAACCTTGCCTGCTCCTGTAAGTTGATGTTGCATTGATTCTGCAACTGTTGAAGTTGGTGCTGGAGAGTCTTTATAGTCAATACTTGATCACGCAAACTTTTGTAGTCTTTTTCTTTCGCTACTACTATCGCTGCTATGATTTTACTATCAGAAAGATTTAGCGGTTTTGGCAAATCACCATTATTTCTATCGAAAGCTTTTGTTACATCTGTGATCGCTTTTTTTATTAGCTCAATTTCATCTTTGAGCGTAGAAACGTTATTAGTAAGAGTGTTAACTACTAGCGCCTTTTTTTCATGTTCTTTTGAAATTTTAGATAAGTAAACCCGGTGTTCATCCCGCTTTTGCTGTGCAAGATTTACGTGATTGTGATTATGCCTATCAACATAAGGATGATGTATTGAACCACAGAGCGGGCAGGGTTCCTCCGACTTTAACTGCTGGCGGTCCTCATCATATTTTTGAATGCGTACCTGGATCTCTACCAGTTGCTGAAGGTCGTTTAGCATTACTTCAGCTTTCTCTTTATCAATTTCTAACTGTTGCAACTGGTGACTTTCCGCGTCATGTTTCTGAGTAACATCTTTCAATTGCTGAACCGCCTGCTGCTTGCGTTCAACGTGCTTTTGGTATTCTCCTGACAAGCGCAATTGATCCTTGCATACTGCGATCAATGCAGGCAGATCGTTTGCCTTTGATTCGAGCGATTCGACTGATTGTTCACCAATAACTTCCGATAGTTTTTGGCTAATTATTTTTTGTTCACCTTCAAGTTGTTTAATTGCCTTTTTGATGCTTTCAACCTTTTCAGTGGCATTTGCAAAAGACAGTTGTTCCCGCTTTTGTTGATCTTTCAGCTTACTTAGCTCCCTGGTAGATTTGGAAATTGCTTCATCAGCAGCAGCCAGCTCTTTCCGCAACTGTTCATAAGCGGGCACGTCTTTTTCGAGTTCGCTATCTTTTTGATTTGCTTCCAGCCATTTCTCTACCTCGGACAATTGCATTTGGCAAAGCTCAAACTCATGTTGCTTTTCATCCTTCAATTTTTCAATTTCACGCACCTCATTTTGCAGCAGGTTGAACGCATTCATGGTTTGCTGCAAAGAGTGCTTCTCAACTTCAATTTCTGTGTCTTTAATAACGACTGCTTGCAAAAGAGGCTCAGCTTCATGGAGGGCGAACTGTGCACGGGCGTACTCCTCTTTTGTCGTTGTTAATTGCAGTAAAGCTTGTTGAAGCTCCTCTTTGTAGCCCGGCAAATGCTTTTCTAAGTCGACAACCTTATGCTCAATCTCTTCTCGTTGTTTCTTATGCTGGTTGATTGCTTGTAAAGCCAGGGTATGTTTGGAAGCGCGGGCGTGCTGGTTCAATCGTTCGAAATCATGTTCATTGTCTTTTGCCTGTTGCGCAAAAGTTGAAAGCTGCTGCGAATGAAACGCTTGTTTGTTCTTTAGGTCTCTTAACTTTTGTAGCCAATTTATTTTTGTTTCTATATCAAGTTTCACTTGTGTCAGCCTTCGTTCTTCTTGCTGGTGGCGTTGCAGTGTTTCGGTTATCACGTTCTTCTCTTCGTCTGACAACAGCACCACATCATTCATCCGGGCGCGAAGCACATCTAGTTGAACTTTTTGTTCCTTTGCCTTTTCATATACATAGGTTGAAATGTCGGAGTAAATGCCAGTATCAGTAATTTTTTCGAGCAGCTCGCTTCGCTCATTTTCACTTGCTTTTAGAAAACGGGTAAAGTCACCCTGCGATAACATAACGGACCGTAAGAACTGGTTATAATCCAACCCGCACAGTTCTACAATCTTGCTTTGGACGGCCGAAAGGGGATGACCAACGATGATTTCACCTGTAAGAGCGTTGGCAAGTTCCATCCTGGGAGTCTGCAAAACACCTTCCGGCCTGTTTCGACTTCTTCTCAGTGACCATCTCGCTCTAAACAATTCCTGGTTTGCTTCGAACTCAACTTCCGCATGCGACTCTCCTGTAAACCTGGTCATGCTTTCACTTGCTTCTTTGTCATGACGGTGCACACGTCCGTATAAGGCTACTGTTATCGCATCGAGAATAGTTGTTTTGCCCGCACCAGTGGGACCGGTGATAGCAAATAAACCACTCTCCGTAAAAGGTGGTTTGTCGAACCTTATCTCATGTTCGCCTTTTAAGGAATTGAGGTTTAAAAACTTTATACTAATGATCTTCATTGAAAGAGGTGCAATGTGAAATTTGGAGCTGCAAAGGTTTAAGGACGCAATTTATTTAAAAGCAATAAACCGGCTAAGACTTGTTTAAAATGGGTTGAGTCACGTGACGATGTGTGTTTTAAGCAATGAACAGTTTGCGTGTTTTTTAAGTAAAAAATGGAAAAAGCCAAATGGTCTTCCTTCACCTGAACGTGGTGTCGCAACAAAAGCTTGATAAGAGTATTGCTGCAGTCTAAACAAAAATCTATTCCATTGTTGTCTTACAGTTTAACTCCCGCCTGAGCCAATTCTCTAATTTATCCTCCATTAAGGGCGCATGCTTTTTGTCGCATCTATTTTAACTTGTAAGAGCAATTATATGGGAAATAAAAGAGCGGTGATTATAAATAAATATCGGGATAGAGACGTTGATTTTATGAGACTGTTAGAGTTTCACCTTTCAAAAAAAAATTATTCAATAAACAGCCTAGAAGATTTTGATGAAGCTCTTGAATTGATAGAAATTGAAATGCCAGAGATAATTTTTTTAATTTCTTATGGTACTGACGATCATGAACCTGCACTACGTAATAAGGTAAATTCGATTAAAGACTATCAGCCTTTGATAAAGGCTTCTCGTTTTGCAGATGCTCCCACTGCACCTGGTGACGAGGGGGACTTGTCGGATGAATTTAGAAAGTTGTTTCGATATATTAAAAGTTTCTTCAAGAGGGATTAGGCGGCAAAATTTTAAATTGAAAATCAAGCAATAAACCCAAACTCATTCATCTTATTATCGGCTTTCTGTTACGAGCTCACAAGGTGTTCCTGTCAATTTGCTAATAGGAGTTAACTCCACCTTTCTGAACTCGACCTCAGAACCTTCAGCCTGTAATGCAATTTGACCATGATCGGCAGTACAGTTAAAACCGCAGTTTACAAGATCACCATTAACCCACACTTTTATTGATCTCTTCACGCATTCAATTACCATCGTGTTCCATTCTCCTACAGGCTTTTCAGAGCCGTCTGTAAGATTGATTATGCGACGCTTTCTATCTCCGTTTATTCCCCATTCTGCTTTAGGGCCACGCCTTTTTTCCATGTCAGCCACGGCAATGTCTTCCTCGATGCACCAGAAGTCGCCCGCATTTTGTGTCATCAATTGTGACTCTATAGCCTTCGGAAACATTTTATACAACGCACGCGGAGTAGAAGCATGTACCAACACACCGCAATTGCCCGGGACGCCGGCAAAGCGATATTGTACTTCGAGCCTATAATTTTTATAAGTGGCATCTGTAATCAGGTGACCCCCCGGCGTGCCCAAACTAACAAGCAAACCATTCCTGATAATGAAAGGACTTTTTAAAGACTTATCTGTATCCATCGCCGGAACGTCTACATGCCACCCGATTAAATCCTTGCCATTAAAAAGGTTGATCGTCTTTGGCTTCACTTTAAATGAAAGAAATGACAAAAGTATTATTGTGAATAGAATTAGCTTTTTCATAAGTTTATCCGTTGTTGTATTAAAATGAAATATAGTACAAAATCGAGCGGTTATAATAGAACGTTGCTGTTTTAAGATTATACAGTTTTTAATGATTTAATATTCAAAGTAAGATGAAGTCACGACGAGCGTTTGTGAAAAGTACATCGGCAGGTGTAGGAATATTTTCCTTGTCAAGCATGTTGAATGGACAGGCCAATCAGAAAGTGGAAAAGAAAAAGGTTGTATGTGTGGGCGGGCATCCCGATGATCCTGAAAGCGGATGTGGCGGTACGCTGGCCGCGCTGAGTAAAAAGGGACATTCCGTCACTGTTATATATCTCACGACGGGCGAAGCAGGTATCGAAGGAAAAACCCATGCCGAAGCGGCGGCCATAAGAAAACAGGAAGCCCTAAATGCCTGCGCCGCTTTAAAGGCTAAGCCCATCTTTGCAGGGCAAATTGATGGAGATACTATAGTTGATAATGCTTGGCTGGGTAAAATTCAAAAATTAATTTATGATGAAAAGCCAGACGTAGTATTTACCCATTGGCCCCTTGATACTCATAAAGATCACCAGGCAGCTAGCCTGCTAACTATACAATCGTGGGTAAGGGCGCAGAATAAGTTTTCACTTTACTTTTTTGAAGTTTGTGCCGGCGAGCAGACCATGACTTTCCATCCTACAGATTATGTTGACATTACTGAAACACAGGATTTAAAAAGGAAAGCTGTTTTTTGTCATACCAGCCAGGATCCTCCCGGTATTTATAATTGTGGCCATGCTGCCATGGAAGAATTCAGGGGAAGAGAGCTTGGCGTAAAGGCCGCCGAAGCATTCATCTGTATGAATGGCAGAAAACAAAGTTCTTTCGCGAATTCATATCTATAGAAAGGGAAACCTAGCATCCGCTGGAATTTCACTACTTGCGCATTTGCCTGCTTAAAAGGCTTAAACTAATACCGGCTCCTGTTTTTTCGGCCGATTAAGGAATCGAGGGAATATTTGCCGCCGCCAAGAATGAGAAAGCCGATGTAAAAAATTAGATAAAAGATAGCGAGCTCCTTTTTTGCCAACGGCTGGGAGGCAAGCGCATAAAAAATAGCCACCAGCATATTTATTATTAAGGGCACACTTGCAAGACGAGTCGCAAGTCCTAATATGAGGAGGATTGAACAAAATGCTTCAGCGAAAACAGTTAAAGCGAGCGTTGCAGTAGGACCAATCCCAAAGGGATCCGCAAACTGAACATTTCCGGAGATAAGGTTTTGTAATTTCGGAATACCGTGAGTAAGCATTAAGGCACCGACAGCAAGTCTTGCTATGAGTAGCCAAACATTAACAGCGTTGTTATTTACTGCAGTAGAAAACGTTCTTCTCATGGATCAAATTTTTACAATCAAGATTCTTTGCTTCCTTTTTGCTTGAACAAAGTTATTCTTAATTCTTATCTGCCCACTTATAATTCGCCTCACTGTACCGGTCTCCCACATTGGGATATTTTGCTAATACAGCCTCAATGTCGCTCACGTCTTGTGGTGTAAGTGCCAGGTCTACGCTTCCTGCATTGTCTTTTAGTTTATCTCGCTTTTTTGTTCCGGGAATCGGGATCACATTATCTCCTTGTGCCAATACCCATGCTAATGCCAGTTGAGCAGGACTACAACCTTTTTGTGTTGCTAATTCGGCAAACGCCTGTGCAAGGTTTGCATTATTTTCCTGGTATTCTTCCTGGTATCTTGGCAGTGTTCTACGAAAATCGTTTTCAGGAAGATCTTTGAAATTAAGGGTGTTGGTCATTAGCCCCCTGGCAAGTGGACTGTAGGGAACGAAGGTAATTCCCAGTTCTTTGCACAACGGCAAAATCTCTTTTTCAACGCCCCTTGTTAGCAGCGAATATTCACTTTGCAGCGCAGCTATTGGATGGACGGCATGGGCTCTTTTAATAGAATTTGCAGAGGCTTCAGATAAACCGAGATACCGCACTTTGCCTTGTTGTACCAACTCAGCCATAGCGCCCACCATTTCTTCAACTGGAATTTTTTGATCTACACGATGGGCATAATAAAGATCAATAACATCAATTTTCAATCTTTTCAAACTTGCATCTATCGCCTGCCTCATGTAGGCGGGAGAACCGTCAAAATAACTTCCCTTGCCATCTTCTGTTGCGCGAAATCCGAACTTGGTGGCTATAAAAATTTTGTCTCGGTTCGTTGTTAATACTTTGGATATTAATTCTTCATTACTACCGTTTCCGTAAAAATCAGCTGTATCCCAAAAGTTGATACCTAAGTCAAGCGCATAATGAAGGGTTGCAATAGACTCATCATCATCAGGTACACCATAAGCATGACTCATGCTCATGCATCCTAAGCCTATCGCTGATAGTTGTTCGTTTTGACCAAGTGTTCTGTATTTCATAAACGGAATTATTGCCTTTGTAAGGAGTTGCTACAACCACAAAAGAACTATGCCTATTAAATTTGTAACAGATTAAAAAGAGATTTCTAAGTTGAACGGAGCGTCGCAACGATGACCAGGCAGGGAACAAAGGTTGGTACAAAAAAGGTTTCAATGTTTTAATCTACCGTTTGCAAAACGCCTAATTCATCGTTCATATTTACAAATGAAGCTTTATAACCCGGAGCAATTCTTCCAAATTGATTGTCAAGTTTCATCACTTGCGCAGGGTATAAACTGGCCATTCTTAAAGCTTCAGATAACTCAATTCCCACTTCTTCCACCGCATTGCTTACGCACTTAGCCATGGTTAAAGCCGAGCCACTTAGGATGCCGTTTGACTCGTATTTGTCTCCGACAAGGGTGTGAGGATAGTATCCTTCATTGGTCTCAGTAACTGCATCAGTAATAAAGAAAAGTTTTTGCTGCATTATTTTTTTCGCGATCGCGATTGCAGCAAAATCAACATGAAAACCGTCGGCCACGATACTTGCCATCACCTTTTCATGGTTCAGAACCGAACCAACAATACCGGGTGCACGATGTTGCAAAGGACTCATTGCATTATACAGGTGAGTAGCCGCATGGATTCCTTTCGCAAAACCTTCGTTTGCCTCGTCATAAGTTGCATTGCTATGACCGGCCGAGATGATGACACCATACGATTGGATAAGCTTGATCGCTTCTGTGCAGCAGACCTCAGGTGCAAGGGTAATCATAGTGATAACCCCTTTGCCATATTCTAACAATGAAGTTGCCTGTTCAATTGTTGGGGAGTGAATGAAGCTCTCCACATGCGCACCCTTCTTTGCCTTGCTGATCCACGGCCCTTCTACATGAAGACCAATGACACCTTTGCCACCCTTGTGCCGGTAATCTCTAACGGCATCAATACATTTATAAAATACATCGTAAGAATTGGTAGCAACGGTCGGTTGATAATAAGGCGCGCCTCCGGCCTTACAGTACTCATACGTTTTCTGAAGGCTTTCCGCTGTTGGGTCAACTGCTAGTAACGATCCTTTTGCACCATAAATCTGGATATCAATAAAGCAAGGCGCTAAAAAGCCACTAACATAACTTGTAATAATGGAGTTAGGGGGGACCTCCTTAGTAGGAACAATATCTCGGATGATTTCATTTTCGACAAGAATAGTCTGATCCATCAACCACTCTTCGCCAGTAAAAATTCTGGTTGCTTCATGTGCATGTATCATAGCAAAGATTTTAGTCAGGAATAATTAAAAATGGATCGGCATCTTTCCAAAACGGCATCTTCTCACGTATCTCAATAAGGTCGTCTTTCTGCAAAGTAAAGGTGTAAATATCTTCATCATTGACTTTATGGTAGAGCACTTCTCCAAGCGGATTTACTACCATACTATCCCCGCTATGTTGAATGCCATTTCCGTCTTTACCCACCCTATTTACCCCGATACAAAAGCATTGATTTTCTATTGCTCGGGCCTGCAGTAGAGTTCGCCACATATGACCACGCTTCTCGGGCCAGTTCGCTACATAAATCAACACATCGTACTCCGGCCCCTGCTGTCTATCAGATCCATGGCGGGCTTGCCGTGACCAAACAGGAAAGCGAAGATCATAACATACCAGCAGGTTTATTTTCCAACCCTTTACTGAAGCAATCAAACGTTTGCTGCCGGCAGTATAATGTTCATCTTCGTGCGCGTAGGCAAACAAATGCCGCTTATCGTACAAGCCCATTTGCCCATTTGGAAGCATCCAGACAAGCCTGTTCAGATATCTGTCTTCCTGTTCAATAATAAGACTACCCGTTAAGATGATTTTCTTTTGAGCTGAAACCCGTTTCATCCAGGCTACAGATTCTCCATCCATTCCTTCCGCCAGTTCTTCGGGTTTCATACTAAAACCTGTGCTAAACATTTCAGGAAGTATAACAACTTCAGTTTTCTGACTGATAGAGTTGATCTTCTCTTCAAGCATTTCAAGGTTGGCTTTTTTGTCCTCCCAATGAAGCGCAGTTTGTATAATTGTAAAGGTTAAAGATGACATGAAATGGTTTGCTTAATTGTTATAGCCAAGGCTACTTATAAAGGTTTAAAGGATTTTTGCACTATTTCTTTGAGTCTCAAAACTTCGAAATTAGCCCTTGCTGATGCTGCTAATAACATTACTTATTAGAGAGGGTTCGTACCCTTTCTGCAAGAGGTACCCGGTCGTTCTAGCCTGCCTCACCAGGTACTGTTGGCCACTTAACTCCTTCCACTTTTTCGAGGCCAGCTTTTGCAAAACGGAAAGGTATTGCTCCTCCTCTATTTCTTTTAATCCTAATTTAATATTGACCTTATTTACACCTTTTTGCTGCAATTCATACTGGATTTTTCTCCGTCCCCACTGCTTCATTCTAAACTTTCCGCCGGCGAATTGTTTTGCAAATCGCTCTTCATTCAAATAGTTTTCTTCAATCAGGATCGATAGAATTTCTTCCGTCTGCACCTTGTACAAGCCGAAAGAATACAGTTTTTCCTTCACTTCATTGTGGCTTCTTTCCTGGTAAGCACAGTAGTTTTTAATTTTTTTTAAAGCCTCCTCTTTTGTTGCTCTTTTTGAAGAAAACATTTTCCAAAATTAAGGATCAAAATAGCTGTAAATTTATATCTGGCACTGAAGTAAATTTGCGCAAGCAATTGAATAAAGGCAATTAATCCAAATACATTCCAATGAATTCAAACTCTACCCCTCTTACAATTTGCCTGATTGACGATGATTTCATATATCAATTTACTGCTAAAAGAATTATTGAACTTGTAGATCCGTTGCAGAAAGTGTTGGTGTTTTCAAATGGAAAAGAAGCAATAGACTTTTTCTCTCAACAGCCTCCAAATAGCGAACTTTTACCCGATGTAATCTTTCTTGATATTAATATGCCTGTTATGAACGGGTGGGAATTTTTAGACGCTTATAACGACATAAAACCTGCGCTTGATAAGCCAATTAGTATTTACATGATTAGCTCATCAGTTGACGAAAAAGACAAAATACGCAGTAAAACCTTTAATGTAAAAGACTTCATAGAAAAACCTATAAACAAGGAGATGATGGTAGCAATCCTGCGTTTAACGCGTGCAGTAGCGTAGAGAAATTTTATAACTTGTTTGTCGCCGGTATCACAACTATGCTCAGCTTTTGTTGTGTCACTCTCTTGTACAATTTGCACTTCATTCATCTTTTTCCCCATTAGAAAAATCCGGCTAATTATTCTTTAAACCTCCCTATGGCTTTCGTGAAATACATTGGTAAATTCTCCCACAATCGATTTATCGTTTTTGAATCTTAGCCTTTCAAGTTTTAGTGCAGCAATGTCTTCGGCAAAAACTTTCCTGTGCATCGGGTGCATGGTACCTCCCGTTACTCCCGCAGGTTTTGATGGATCATACTGAAACTCCGCATCAACCAACGTTCCCCGCGGGTACATGATTCCAGGAACACCCTTACCCCTGTAATCGCAATCGTCCGGATGCTCCAGTCCTAAAGTATGACCATATTCATGTGCAGCAGTGGTAGAACCTACATACAAATTCTCGAGTTTAAAATAGCCGGTATTGCATCCCAGGCCATCTACAAAAGAGATATTTCCGTGAGCATAATCTTCAATTCTAAAATAATTGTTGCGAGGGTCAGTGTTTGCAAGTACTTCTTCCTCATCAATCATAGGTCTGCACTCAGCCGTAATTTTAAACTTTACCAGGAATGAAATTCCCTTTAGAGAGATCGTTCCTCTCGGCTCGTTCCACATGGTTTCTATCTCCGCTCTGATCGTCTCAGTAACCTTCTCATCGGCGGCACCACCATAGGTTATAATGTGTGAACTGATAAGAATAACCTGATCTTCCTGGTTTATTTCTACTTCACCCATTTGCCTGCTTTTATGCTGTTACTGAAAAAACTGCCCAAAAATAAACGTAGTATAGAACAGAAGAACTTATTACTCGTAGAAGAAAAACTGTGCTATTTTTTTTTATTATTTATTGACAGCACAAGTTATTGAATAAGAAGAGCGTTGTATATTTATAACAAGTTCTCTTACTTAAAAACGCCAACTATTGCCATCGTTAACTATTCGACAATTCAATTCTCTCGCGCAGGATGAGAAGGCAGACGTTGTCTATAACTTTGGCGTTTACCTCCTGGATTATGAAAATGTAAGACACCTTTTTTCTTTGTATCAACTGTCTTCTTTCTACGTCGAAATGGTCTACAACTTAAAAAATAAAAAATCGCTGGTTAGAATTAAAAGCCACGCTACACCCGATACCATTCAAAAGTATCTTTTAAGAATCGACATCAACGAATTGAAATATTAAGAAGGGCACTTCGTCAACGCTTGATATCTCTTCGCCAATTATTTGCTCAGAACAAGCGTGTTTTCTTTGTTATTCAAAACCCAATTGCTGAATTTATTTAAGAGCCCCTTACCGGCGATGATCCTTTTTCCTTTATCTGTTACTGCAACCACAATATTATCAAGCGAAAAACTTCCGATTTGTATATTACTCATTTTGTACCTGCGGCATGTATCAATCATTCCATTAGCCATTTCATATTCTGCTGTTCCCAAATAGTTCATGTTTCCCAATAAACCTTCCGCCTTCAAAGTTTCTTCCATCTCTTTATTGATCAACATGTCAGCCGCGCCTGTATCCAATAACCAAAATTGAAACATACTGCCGGTTTTTATTTTCACATAGGTCATACCATTGAGCGTAAGCACTTTAATGCTATCACTTGCCGGACCTTTAATGTCATTAACCAATGTCGCGCTCCAGCCCTTCTCAACAGTTTTCGTGTCCTCATAGGGGTTACCGCAAGTAGACATCATTTCATAAAACAGCAACGAGTTGGGATTGCTTAGTGTCTGCATTTCTGCATCTGTAATCCTCTTTGACTTGACCATACTCAGCTGGCAAGCGCAAAAATTATTTACCTTATCCTCATCCAGTTTTCGTTCGGTACTTTTTTGAATGTTGGTTTTACAATTCTCAATAAACTCCTTTTCAAAACCTTCAGCCTGTAGTAACAGAGACACGCCTGAGTTGGTGTAACACGCGTTGAACTGCTTTTCTAACGAGCTATCTGACTTAATCATTCCACTAATATCAATTACACCATTTGAAGTATTCTGCCTGTATTGCTTCAAACTAAAATACCGGTCTATCTTCTCTAATTGGCAGTTACAAATAGAAACTGCTGTAGAGTTTGTTCTGTCTTTTTTCATAGACTTCAGACAGTTGTTAACCATTTGAGTTCTACTAAGTATTACCCTTCCCTCCTTGGTATAAATGAAATCTTTCTTTTGTGCATAAGAGCAGGTAGCGGCCAGGCAGGAAAATAAAAAAATCAAACAGCAGTATTTCTTGAGCATTTCAGATAAAGGATAGGTTAGAAACGGGTTGAAAGAAAAAGAGGAAAAGTAAACCTCGTTTGTTTTTCGGCCAAAAAATTTTGTCAGTTAAAACCTACGAAAGATGCTCTTCCAAAGCCATCTTAACCATTGAAATCACTGGCCACCACAATCTTATCAACATTGCTACCTATCGCTTAACCTCACTTTGTGCAATTGCTTTATTTACTGTAGGTTTGTTTTTCTACAACTTTTTTAAACCGACCAAAGCATGAAGTTTATTGTTTCGTCATCATCGCTATTAAAACATTTGCAACAGATTAGCGGTGTAATTAATTCCAATACAGTTTTACCCATACTGGAAGATTTCCTTTTTGAAATAGAAGACAGAAAACTATCTATAGTTGCAACCGACCTGGAAACAGTGATGCGAGTGCAAATGGAGGTGGAAAGTAAAGTGAACGGAAGAGTTTGTATTCCTTCTAAAATTCTGATTGACTCGCTTAAGAACATTGCTGACCAACCGCTTACTTTTAATATTGACACCAACTTTGCAGTAGAAATTACTAGCGACAATGGTAAGTACAAAGTGATGGGCGAAAACCCGGACAACTTTCCTAAAGAGCCGGGCTCAGACGATACCACCGCTTTTACTATGCCAAGCAGCGCCTTGGTTACTGCTATAAATAAGACCTTGTTTGCTGTTAGCAACGATGACCTTCGCCCTGCCATGACAGGCGTATTTTTTGAGTTAAGCAAAGACTACATCCAATTTGTTGCCACTGACGCTCACCGGTTGGTTCGGTATAAAAGAACCGATGTAGCGTGCCCGAAGAACGAAAGCTTTATTGTTCCTAAAAAGCCGTTGAACCTTTTAAAGAACGCTTTACCGGATAACGACGACCCACTTACCATTAGTTATAACAGCAATCACTTGTTCGTTTCTCATGGTACCACCCAGCTAATTTGTCGTTTAATAGATGCCCGTTTCCCGGACTACAAAGTGGTAATCCCTACTGACAATCCATATAAACTTGTTGTGAACAAGGGAGATTTCCAGGGTGCACTTCGTCGCGTCAGTGTTTTTAGCAATAAGAGCACTAACCAAGTGGCGCTAAATATCAGCGGAAGCGAATTGCAGATGGCCGCGCAGGATGTTGACTTTAGCTTTGAAGGAAATGAAAGAATGAATTGCACCTACGATGGCGAGGACCTGCAGATTGCCTTTAATGCCCGTTTCTTAATTGAGATGCTAAATGCTGCAGAGACAAGCGACGTAAAAGTTGAATTAGCCACTTCTACCAAAGCTGGCATTTTGAAACCAACCGAAAGCGAGGACAATGAGGATTTGCTAATGTTGGTGATGCCATTGATGTTGAATAATTAGGTCTGAACCATGATTTAGAAGGATTTTTTGAATTATGGGAAAATAAATTGTTTTAAAGCCTCTTCTTTTTAGAAGGGGTTTTTTGTTTGTAGTTTCTTTTGGTGCCAGCCGCAGTTCTTTGATCGTTCATCCTTGCGTCGCATTTCGTTCTTTTCTTGTCTGAACTGGGAAAGTGGGATGACTGGGATTAATGGGACACGTACAGCGATCGCTACTGCCTTGTTGCCTTACTCCCTTTGCCTTACTCCCTTTGCCCCGCGACTTTTTCTTTTTATCTTAGATATCCCAACGCTTCCGACTAATGTTTCAAAATATTATCGACTATTTTCAAACCCTCGAACATCGTCCTTTGGAAAGGCTGGTGTTTTTAGTTGCGGGGATGCTTTTGCTATGGTTGGTTGAAGGCGCTATTCCCTTATTGAGCTTACCATACAGAAAGAACAAAGTGAGGCACGCTACTGTCAATCTCTCGTTTACTGCTATTCACCTCGTCATCCATACAGGCTTTGCTGTGCTGATCGTTTTGCTGTCCGACTGGACAAAAGCTCATGGTTTCGGAATTATTCACTGGTTTCATACTTCTGCTATTGCGGGCATCATCATCACAATTTTTGTCCTCGACTTTTTTGGCGGTTGGCTGGTTCATTATACTCAACACAAGATGGCTGGCTTGTGGAGATTTCATATCATCCATCATGCAGATAACCATGTGGATGTTACCACCGGTTTGAGACACCACCCTGTTGAAAGTATTTTGAGAGGACTATTTTTTCTTGCAGGGGTTATGGTTGCCGGCGCACCTATGTACGCGGTGATGATCTTCCAAACACTGCTGGTCGTTACTGTTCAGTTTACACACGCTAACATCCGTTTACCCAAATGGCTCGATAAAGGCCTCAGTTGGGTTATAGTTTCTCCTAACATGCACAAGGTTCATCATCATTTCGAATTGCCTTATACCGATAGTAATTACGGTGCTGTTTTTTCCATTTGGGATCGGGCTCTAGGTACTTTCATGTCGCTTGACACAAAAGATATCACTTACGGAATCGATAAGCATTATCCCAATGAAAAAGATGAAGATTTTTTGCGGTTGATGAAACATCCCTGGATGAAAAAAGTCTAACACGAAATGTAAGACTTGAGCATCATCCCATTTTCATACGACTTCAACTGCTACCTTCCAACTGCCAACTTTTAGTTGTCATCTTCGAAATCTTCTCAATCAATTTAATCAACTTATTTAACTCCCATAAGAGTAGGGAGCCTATTTTTGCCACCTAAACAACAAGCATGAAGAACACTCCTTTTACAGAAAAGCATAAGTCGATGGGAGCTAAAATGGCGGAGTTTGCAGGATACAATATGCCTATTAGTTACACCGGTATTAACGATGAACACGCGACAGTAAGAACCAATGCGGGGGTCTTTGATGTAAGCCATATGGGCGAGTTTATTCTAAAAGGAGAAAATGCCCTTAATTTGATCCAAAGGGTAACAACTAACGACGCCTCAAAACTAACTGCTGGAAAAGCTCAATACAGCTGTTTTACTAACGAAAATGCCGGTATTGTTGATGATCTTATTGTATACTGCTTAGAAGAGAATAGGGCGTACATGATAGTAGTAAATGCATCGAATATAGAAAAGGATTGGAACTGGCTAAATAAGTTCAATAGTAAGCAGGTAGAGATGCATAACGTTAGCGAGAAGACATGCTTGTTGGCAATACAAGGTCCGAACGCAACCAAAATATTGCAACCCCTAACGGAAACCGATATTATGAACCTCAAGTATTACACATTTGTAAGAGGCAAATTTGCGGGAGTAGAAAATGTGATTGTAAGCGCAACAGGTTATACAGGCAGCGGTGGTGTAGAAATCTATTTTGAAGATAAAGATGATAATGCGGATAAGATCTGGAACGCCATCTTTGAAGCAGGTAAGCCAATGGGATTAAAACCGATAGGTCTGGGAGCGAGGGATACCCTTCGTTTGGAAATGGGTTATTGCCTGTACGGGATGGATATAGATGACACCACAACTCCCTTAGAAGGCGGTTTAGGATGGATCACAAAGTTTACGAAAGACTTTACTGCAAGAGAAATTCTCGAAAAACAAAAAGCAGCAGGTATTACCCGAAAGCTGGTAGGTTTTGAAATGGTCGAAAAAGGAATTCCACGTCATGGCTACGAGATAGTAGATGAAAGTGGAAACAAGATTGGTGAAGTAACAAGTGGCACACAGGCTCCGTCGTTAGCGAAAGCAATTGGGATGGGGTATGTAGCTAAAGAATTTGCTGCGATAGATTCAAAAGTGTTTGTAAAGATCCGTGAACGTCAATTGGAGGCAAAGGTGGTTAAGATGCCTTTTGTATAAATAACAGCACAATAAAGATTATTAGCCGGGGCCATTATTGCTCCGGCTTTTTTATGACCAATAACGGGCTACGTGTGCATTACACATTCTACAAATATTATTAATCCACTTTTAAGGTCTTCCTTTTCTATACTTCTAATTTTGAAGAATGATGTGGAGGATAACCTGTCTTGCGCTTATAATGTCCCTTGTTTCCTGTTCTCATAAAATAGTAGAATCTGGAAAGGCCTCTTATTATGCTGACAAATTTGATGGCAGGCAAACTTCCAACGGAGAAATTTTTAAGCAAAGAAAAAAGACTGCTGCTCATCGCACCCTTCCTTTTGGAACTAAAGTAACCGTCAAAAATCTATCAAACGGAAGAACCGTAAAAGTTCGAATCAACGATAGGGGTCCATTTGTAAAGGGGCGAATGATTGACCTAAGTAAAAAAGCAGCGAAAAAACTGGATATGGTAAATGCAGGTGTAGCAGATGTAGAAATTAAATATAAAGGCGGCTCTATTAAATAACTTTTCAGCTGGCACTTCCCGCTTCTCTTCCTATTCTTCTTACAATCAGACACTGACAACCTTTAAGTAGTCTTTTGCAACAATTGAGGTGAGAAGACTCTCGTCGCACTCCTATCAGTTTTATATTTGCCGACATGAATAAAAAGCCGACGCTGTTTACGTCTTTATCTCCTGCATTACTTCACCTTACTAACCTAAAAGATGCCATAGTTGTAATTATCGATGTTTTTCGTGCTACCTCCACTATTTCCACAGCACTCTTTAATGGAGCAGAAAAGGTTATTCCTGTAGCTGCGGTAGATGAATGCAAAAGGCTGGGTGATGAAATTCCTAATGCGGTAACTGCAGGTGAACGGGAGGGTAAAGTAATCGAAGGCTTACAATATGGAAACTCCCCCGCAGAATATCCAAGAGCTTTTATCGAAGGAAAAACACTTGTATTAACGACTACCAATGGAACAAAACTACTTCACATGGCTTTTGAGAGAGGGTGTGCTGAAGTTGTTACCGGTTCCTTCACCAATCTAAGTTCCGTCTGCGAATACATTACAAACCAAGAAAAAAATGTAGTGCTTGGCTGCTCAGGATGGAAAGACATGTTTAACCTCGAAGACACTTTGTTTGCCGGCGCGGTCATAGACCGGGTAAAAGAGCGCTTTATTATACATGATGATGCGAGCCTGATGGCGCAACAGATATACAGGCTGCACGAGAATAACCTGTATAAGTTCATCCAAAATACAACCCATTGGCATCGCCTGGCGGCGTACGGTTTACAGAGAGATCTTCAATACTGCATCACCCATGATATCGCTAATGTTTTACCCATTTTTAAAAATGGAGAACTGGTAGTTTATCAATAAAATTATATCAGCCAGAATAAGCTGCAGCTGAAATCGTCCAAATTTTTACTTCCTACTTTGAAGCTTTTTTCGGGTCTTTTTTCTTAACAAACATTTCATTTAGATGTTTCTTTTAAGCATGTGTACCTCGCTGCTTTACGTTACTTTTGTGAATTGCCTTTTTTTGAACCAGACCAGAGTTGGCTAATGCCGGAGAAAGAAGAACCAGTGAGATTTTGAGCGGCATTTGTCATTCATCAACCATAAAAGATATTCATGGCTTTACCGCATCTGATTAAGCATATTTATAACAACGGAACAGACGAAGTAATCCGACGGGGAAAAAAGATACATGCAATCGGTAACGTAGAACTGATGGACTACGATGACCTGATGGCTGCAGTAACTTTTAGGGTCAAAGACGATATTTATTCTACTTACTATAAAGTACTGATTAATAAATTTAAAGAAGCTGCGACCTTATCTCTTCGTTGTAGCTGTCCTTATAATCTTGGCGAAATTTGTCGTCACGAATCTGCTGCACTTTTCCAATTGCAAGAGTTGCTGGACAGAAATATGCTGGATGAAAAAGATCTTTTGTACGATCAAAAGCATACGGTAGTAAAGATGAAGCAACTTGATTTAAAAATGATCAGGCTGCTGACTTCTCCCCAATCTTATGTAGAGGCTGAAGAATATTTACGAAATAACAAAGCCAATATAATTGAAGCAAAAGACGAGCGCGTAAAGGCCGAGGTTGAAAAGGATAATGAGAAATACAAAGTCTTAATTCAGAAAAATGAAGAGAGGAACTTTGATACCAGCTGCAACTGTGATAGCGATGATAAGCACCCGTTGTGTGTTCATAAAACAATTGTTCTGGTACAGCTATTATCGAGGTACGGCGTAAACTATTTTGACAGCATTCGGAATTGGGATAAAGAGAAAAACAAGTTACTGGAGGCGTACGGTTTTTCCCTTAACGACAATTTAAAGGGCAAATTCGAATTTGCGTATAAAGATGGGAAACCTTTTCTGCGCGTGCTTGATTCATCTATAAAACGCATTGCTCCACCTACAATAGGTCTTCAAAAAAGGCCTGCTTACGCACCAGTAGCAGAGGTTGAGGTTGAGGAGGAAGTAGCCAAGCCGGCTCCTATGCAGTTAGGTTTGGTGTTTATAGAGAACATGGATCAGTACCCGTTTGTGCAGGTTGAAGGTGTACAGGGCGAACCAAACGAGGAGCGGAATGCGTTTGCAAACAAGTCAGAAAAGCTCGACTTAAATAAGTTTATCAATACGGAGGTTTTTAGCGACGATGACAAAATGCTCGTTCAACAGCTACGAAAGTTTCAGTCCTCTGAAATCACTCGCTACCTAAATAGAAATTCTCCATTTAGCGGGATATGGGAAAATATTATACAGCAACACAATGATGAGTTGCCCGAAGAAACCCGGAGGCTAATAGTTGAATTTTTGCATCCTCGTTATAAGAAATTATTTACTGATGCAAACCCTCATTTCAGTTTTCTGTTGCCTTCACGCAAGCCGTTTACTACCGCTAATCTTCAAAAAATCCACTTAAGCGAAGAGCCTGCTATATTAAATTTCAATATTACTTATCACAAGGATTATTACGATGTGCAATGCTTTGTTAAGTTAAATCACATTGAAGTTCCTTTAACTGAAAGTGAGATAGCTTCTCCTCTCCTTTTTCTTCACGACGAGACATTGTTCTTATACGAAAAGCCAAATGACGTGTTGCTGGTTGAAAAATTTTCACAGGATGGCAAAGTGCGAATAGAAGAAAAAGATTGGAGCCGGAAATTGCAGGAGATGGTTTTGCCGCTGGCAAAAGATTACAATGTACAGTTCAATAACGTTAAGCGCGAAGACATAAAAGATCTAAAGCCCGAGGTAAAGCTGATGCTGAAAGAGAAGGGTGATTATCTAATGTTTCAGCCGCTCTTTATCTACAAGAGCTATGAAGTAAAACCATCTGATAAAGAAAAAATCATCATCCCTCAGCAAGACAAGTTGTTGGTTATACAACGAAACATGGAGGATGAGAAGGCACTTGTAAGTAAATTAGAAAGTCTCCACTCCCAGTTTATTCGTCCTGACGATTCTGATAATCTTGTCTTAAAAGGTGCAGAGGTTCTAAAGAACAACTGGTTCTTCCTTTTTATAGATGCAATGAAGGAAATGGAAATTCCGGTGTTCGGATTTGAGGCCTTGAAGAACTTCCGGTTTAATACTTCAAAACCTTCCACTAAAATTTACATAAGTAGCCATACCGATTGGTTTGATGCTAAAGTGGAGATATTCTTTGGTGAACAAAAGATTACCGTCGCAGATGTAAAGAAGGCTCTTGCAAACAAGCAGCAATTTGTACAGTTGCAGGATGGGTCCTTAGGGATTTTGCCTGAAGAGTGGATCAAAAAATATTCGTTGCTATTCAGGGTTGGTGAAGGCAAAAGCGAAAAGATGAAGCTGAGCCGATACCATTTTAGCGTGATCGAAGAGTTATATGAAAATCGTGATGAAGAAGAATTGTTTTTCCAGCTGGAAGAACGCTATGATAAACTGAAAGAGTTTAAGAACATTGAACCGATTGAAGCACCCCAGCATCTTAAATCGATTTTAAGACCGTACCAGGAGTCCGGTTTCCAGTGGCTGAACTATTTGCACGAAGTGAAATGGGGTGGCATTCTTGCTGATGACATGGGTCTTGGTAAAACTATACAGGCACTCTCATTTATTCAACACATTAAAGAGACAAAGGGAACGTTAAAAGCCCTTGTTGTTTGTCCAACCACGTTGATGTACAACTGGGAAAATGAAATTAAGAAATTCACCCATTCGCTTACTTACTATATTCATCACGGTGGCATCCGTGATAAAAGCCAGGTTTCAAAGCCGCAGGTCGACATCATCATTACCACTTACGGTACATTAAGAAGCGACATTAAATCTTTTGTTGAGCCGGATTTTGATTATATCATCTTGGATGAAAGCCAGGCTATTAAAAATCCTTCCAGTAAAGTAACAAAAGCTGCAAGCTTGTTAAAAGCTAAAAGCAGGCTTTGCTTAAGTGGTACCCCTTTACAAAACAATACGTTTGACATATTTGCTCAAATGAATTTCCTTAACCCGGGTATGCTGGGTACAATGGAGTTCTTTAAGCAGGAGTTCGCCGTGCCTATTGACAAATTCGGCGAGCAGGAGCAGAAAGAGCACCTAAGAAGATTATTGTATCCATTTATTTTACGCAGAACTAAAGAGCAGGTTGCGAAGGATTTACCTGATAAAACAGAGATGATCCTGTTTTGCGAAATGGGAGATGAGCAACGTAAAATCTACGAAGCTTATCGAAATGACTTTAGGGATAAAATTCTCGGCGTCGTGGAAAACCAGGGTATCGGAAAGTCACAACTAACGATATTGCAGGGATTGATGAAGCTGCGTCAGATTTGCGATAGTCCTGCAATTATGAAAGACGACGAGCCTTTCCCTAATGTTTCAATCAAATTGGATGAATTGGTAAGAGAAATAACAGAAAACATTAGCGATCATAAGGCTCTTATATTTTCCCAGTTTCTCGGAATGCTTGGTTTAATTCGCCAAAGGTTGGAGGAAATGGGAATTAAATACGAGTACTTCGACGGAAGTACCACGGCTATCGATAGGGAGAAGGCAATACAAGGTTTTCAAAATGATGAAACTTGTCGTGTTTTCCTAATATCCTTAAAAGCGGGTGGTGTAGGTCTAAACCTTACCGCAGCCGATTACGTTTACATAGTAGATCCTTGGTGGAACCCGGCAGTAGAACAGCAGGCTATCGACCGAACCCACCGTATCGGCCAAACAAAAAACATCTTTGCCTACCGGATGATTTGTAAAGACACGGTGGAAGATAAAATATTAAAACTGCAGGAAAAGAAAAAGGCCCTGGCGGCGGACCTGATAACTGATGATGCAGGGTTCGTGAAAAATCTCACCAGGGAAGATCTGGAGTATTTATTCAGTTAAACCTAATTAAATAAAACGATCATCATTTACTTGACGCAGCTTTTATCAATATTTGCGCCTGCAAGGTTTAAAGCATTTTATAACAAAAAAGCCTCCAACACAGGAGGCTCTTTGTTATCTTTTGATTGGAGGTTAGTTATGGATTAGCTGCTACAGAATTCCCTAACCAGTCCTTCACACTTGAACAACCTGCAAATTCTTTATCTATAGTAATATAGTAATTTGGAATATGGGACTTGAACCACTTCTCCAGAACATCATTCTTTTTTTGCTCAACCGCACGCTGGGAAATCTTACTATAGTCGTCCTTAATATTTTCTCTGTGAGGTTCAGTACGTGTTTGAAGATAAACAATCCTTACAGCCTTTTTACCTCTCTCGTCTGCGTAAGCTATAGGTTTTGAATATTGTCCTGGCTTTAAATCTTTAAGTGCTAGTACAAGATCTTTGTCAAGTTGATCAATGGTTACAAAACTAGATCCGTCACGGCCTTGCTTTCTGCCACCACTAAATTTACTAGACTCATCTTCGCTGTATTTGTTTACTGCTTCGCCAAAACCTATTGATCCAGCAATAATTTTTGATCTTACTGAATCGAGTTTAACGACAGCATCTTTAACTTCTTCATCGGTCACCGGCGGTATCCTTAGTATGTGGCGAATAACTGCATCATCACCTGAACGACTCACCATTTGAATTATGTGTAATCCAAATTTTGATTTCACTACTGGTGAAACTTGTCCTTCTTTTAATTTAAACGCAGCAGAGATAAAAGCAGGGTCCCAAAACTTATCATTCTTATTAATGCTGTACTGTCCACCGGCCTCTTTGCTTCCCGGATCTTCTGTATAAGATTTAGCTAACTGCTCAAACTTTTTTGTTCCGTCTTCCACTTGTTTCTTCCAGTCATTCAACTCTCTCGTTACATAACTTTCTACATCACGATTAGCTTTTGGATAAACGACGATTTCGCTTATTTCCAATTCACTCTCATAAAAGGCCAAACTGTCTTTTGGTATCTTGTCAAAATAATCGCGCACTTCGTTCGGTGTTATTTTTACACTTTCGACAATTTTATTTCGCATCTGCATGCTCAACTTCTGCTCTTTAATTGGTTCGCGGAAATCTTCTTTCAGCTGGTAAATGCTCTTACCTGCAACCTCTTCAAGGACTTCCTTTGAACCATATTTCATTATAAACCCACGAATCCTGTTATCTAGTTCCGCTTCAACATCTTCTTCACTCATTGGGAGCGAATCTTTTTGTGCCTGTAAAACAAGAGCCTTTTCAATCAAAGCTCTTTCAACCAGAACACATTCAGGGTTAGGAGGTAAAGGAACACCTTCGCGCTGGGCGTCAAGGATTGAATTATAGATATCAGATCGAAGTATAATTTTGTCACCAACCTGCGCTACAATTTTGTCTGCAATAACCTTCTTAGGTTGTGCATATGCACTGCCAGAAAAAACTGCGATAGCTGCAATTATGCTAAGTGTTTTTAAAAACATTTCTTTTGTATTGTTCTTCGTAACTTTTTGTTACTCATTCAAAAATATCGATTCAAAAATGGAAAAAGGTTGATCGAATTTGTTTTAACAAAAAAAATAGCTTCAAAAATTGCAAGCAATTATTTCGAAGCTATTTCTTATTTAACCGACGTTATTAATATTCTATAAAGTTCTCTTTACCTCTTCAGATTCAAACGCTTCAATGATATCTCCAACACGAAGATCGTTGTAGTTCTTTATAGTAAGACCGCACTCCATATTGTTCGCAACCTCTTTCACGTCATCCTTAAAGCGCTTCAGCGAACCAAGTTCAGCAGCTGCACCCTCGCCTTTCGGAAACTCTACGATACCATCACGAATAATACGAACCTTTGAGTTTCTGAAAATTTTGCCATCCAATACCAAACAACCTGCAACAGTTGCCTTATCGAACTTGTACACTTCCCTAACCTCCACATTTGCTGTAATCTTCTCTGTGAATTTAGGTTCAAGCATACCTTCCATGGCACTCTTCAACTCGTCAATTGCCTGGTAAATGATTGAATAAAGTTTGATCTCCAGACCCTCATTTTCGGCAACTCTCGCTGCCTGGCTTGAAGGACGAACGTTGAAACCTATTAAGATGGCATCAGACGCAGTTGCAAGGTTTACATCACTTTCTGAGATTTGTCCAACTCCTTTATGCACCACTCTTACGGCAATCTCTTCAGTAGAAAGTTTTTGCAATGAGTCACTCAATGCTTCTACAGATCCATCCACGTCACCTTTAATGATTAGGTTAAGCTCTTTAAAGTTACCTAACGCCAAACGACGGCCGATCTCATCAAGTGTAATATGTTTTCTTGCACGTAATCCCTGCTCACGAAGTATCTGCGCACGTTTAGTCGCAATATCTTTTGCTTCGGCTTCATCCTGGTACACACGGAATTTTTCACCCGCTTGCGGGGCACCATTCAATCCTAATACAAGAACAGGAGTGGATGGAGGAGCTTCGGTTAATCTTTGGTTACGCTCATTGAACATAGCCTTTATCTTACCAAAATGCTGTCCGCTCACCATAATATCTCCCTGCCGTAAAGTACCATTTTGAACAAGCAAAGTTGCAACGTATCCACGTCCTTTATCAAGCGTCGCTTCCACAATGGTTCCACTTGCCTCACGATCGGGGTTTGCTTTCAGATCGAGGATTTCAGCTTCAAGTAGAATTTTCTCAAGTAATAGATCTACGTTTTGTCCCTTCTTAGCACTTAATTCCTGGCTCTGGTATTTTCCGCCCCACTCTTCCACTAATATATTCATCCCCGAGAGTTGCTCATAAATCTTCTGAGGGTTCGCTCCGTCTTTATCGATCTTATTAATTGCAAAAATCATTGGCACACTCGCTGCCTGGGAGTGACTTATTGCCTCTCTCGTTTGAGGCATCACCGCGTCGTCAGCAGCAACTACTATCACAGAGATATCCGTTACTTTAGCACCTCTTGCACGCATAGCGGTGAAGGCTTCGTGTCCGGGAGTATCTAAGAAAGTAATCTTTTTGCCCGAAGTTGTCTTAACCTCGTAAGCACCAATGTGCTGAGTAATTCCTCCTGCTTCACCTGCAACTACGTTTGCGCTTCTTATATAGTCAAGCAAAGATGTTTTACCATGGTCAACGTGACCCATTATCGTAACAATTGGTGCTCTCGGTACCAAATTGTCTTCATCATCAACATCGTCTTCTTCCTCCATTTCGGCCTGCGCTTCCATGTCGATAAATTCTACGTCAAATCCAAATTCACCTGCTACGAGTTCTATCACTTCTGCATCCAGGCGTTGGTTGATAGATACCATGATACCTAATCCCATACACTTGCCGATAACTTCGGCGAAGCTTACATCCATTAGGTTCGCCAGTTCACTTACACTGATGAACTCAGTTACCAATAACTTGTTATCATCTCCCTCAGGACCTAACTGATCAGCAACTCCGTCTCTTTTAGCTTTCCGATATTTTGCTTTAAGGCTTTTTCCGCGTCCGGCTCCACCGGCAAGTTTTGCCTGTGTTTCCCGAATTTTATCCTGGATTTCTTTTTGATCAATTTCTTTGTCATCTCTGCGTTTATCTGTAGAGCGAGGGCCAAAACGATTTGCGTTTTGTCCTCCTGCTGCAGGCGGGCGATTTTGTCCACCTGGACCCCCTGGACGATTAAATCCACCTCCCGCTGAAGGAGCACCACCTGGACGACCGTAACCACCCTGACCACCGGCAGGTGGACGCTGTGCACCTGGTAACTCAGAGGAACGAGGACCAAAACGATTGTTTGGACCAGTGCTTTGTGTTTGACCCTGAGGCTGTCCCGGTCTTGCCTGTGGACTTATGGCTTGCTCACCTTTTACAGGAATGCGTTTGCGCTTCCGCTGCTTTTCCTGTGCGGTTTGAGGTTTAGGCCGAGTATCTGACTCTACAGGCAATTGAATTTTTCCTAAAATTTTCGGCCCTTCAAGTTTATCTGCTTTGATGTTAGAGATTACAGGACCATCAAAGGATGCGGCCGGAGCGAGCGGTTGTAGTAGCTCTACTGGCTCTGGTTGTAATTGTGGTGTTGGTACTGCAATAGGTGCTGCTACAAATGGCGCTGCTTGCTCAACTGGTTCTGCTTTGCCTTGATCACCGGCACCATCTGCTATTGGTTGCTCTTTGGCTTTCTTATCCTCAGCTTTTTTGTCTTCAGTCTTTTTTGAGCCTTTTTTTGGCCTTGTTGAAGAGTCGATCGCCGATAAGTCAATCTTAGCAATGACTTTTGGCCCTTCAAGTTCAGGTGCTTCAATTTTGAGGGAAGTAGGGGAAACATTATTGTTGCTTGACCTTGGTTCTTCTACAGGAATGTCTGAAGGAGCAACACTAGTTGCAGGTTCTTGTACCGGCGCCGCAGGTGCAGGCTCTATTGTTTTTTCTACAGCCGCCTCAGTTTTAGGAGCATCTGCTACAGGTTTTGTAGTTGGCTGAGAAACAGCGGCGGCTGGAGCCTGAGGCTTCACTTCTTCCTGAACCTGCTGTTTTACTTCCTGATTCTGTTCTGTACCTTTTGTTTCAGTTACTGCAACAGGCGCAACTTCGGGTGTCGGTTGTTGGGCAACTGGCTTTGGTATTTCTTTTTTATTGAAAGTAATTTCTTGTTCGTCGCGTTTTTTTCTGCTTTCCTGTTGTACACCTTTTGGTATGTCAACAAGATCAGCTTTATTTTTTGCCACCTTATCGCCCTGGAATTGGTGCTGGAGCGACCGGTACATGTCCTCACTAAGTTTGGCAGTAGGTTTCAAGTCGTCACGACTAAAACCCTTGCCAACCAAAAAGTCAACAATAGTATCCTGTCCAACATTAAATTCTTTGGCAGCGGCTAATAATCTCGGTAATTTAAGTTCTAACATTCAGTTTTTTTATTTGATCGGCAGCTACATCTCTTAGGTGCAGCTCAAAAGTAATCCTACGGTATCTTCCCAAAAACCATTTTTAGTGCTTCTCTTGTCAAAAGTGGGACACACCCTTAATGTAAAGTGTAGAAAAGCAAGCTATAGTACCGAACCATGTTCTTTATTCAGCAAAAACATAAATGTAACCTTTGGCGTCACATTAATTTATTCAATTCCCAAAAGAACTATTTAAAACATCTAAAGAACGAAAGAAGCATTTTTAAAAAATTGGTAATAGCTGATAAAAGATGATTCCTTCAAACACTATTCTTTCTCAAATTCATGCTTCAACACTCCGCGAATTTCCTCAATCGTTTCTTTTTCAAGGTCAGTACGTCGCTCTAATTCTTCAGGTGTCAATTCTAATACGCTTCGTGCAGTATCACAGCCTATACGCTTCAATTCATCTATTATCCATGCTTCAATTTCATCGCTGAATTCTTCAAGGTCAATATCGAACTCTTCTACATCACCTTCGTTATCGCGATATACGTCTATTTCAAAACCTGTTAACTCACATGCAAGTTTAATGTTGACACCTCTACGGCCGATAGCCAGGGAAACCTGGTCGGGCTTAAGGTAAACACTTGCGTGTTTCGTTTCCTGGTCTATATCCATGCTGGTAATCTTTGCCGGAGTAAGGGATCTTTGTATTAAAAGGTTGATATTATTTGTCCAGTTAATAACGTCGATGTTTTCATTTTTTAGCTCGCGAACAATGCCATGAATACGGCTACCTTTCATACCTACACAAGCTCCAACAGGGTCAATACGATCATCGAAACTTTCAACTGCTACTTTAGCTCTTTCTCCCGGATCCCGAACGATTTTTCGAACAACAATCAGGCCATCGAAGATTTCAGGCACTTCAATTTCAAGCAGTTTAGCAAGGAATTTTGGACTTGTACGGCTTAAAATAATGACGGGGGTGTTGTTTTTCAAATCAACCCTTTCAACTACCGCGCGTATACTTTCACCCTTTTTGAAAAAGTCGCTTGGTATCTGCTCAGACTTAGGTAAAATTAGCTCACTACCATCTTCATCAAGTAAAAGAACCTCTTTTTTCCAAACCTGGTAAACTTCCGCACTAATGATCTCACCTATGCGTTCACCGTATTTTTTAACTAATACATTTTTCTTCAAATCACTGATACGGCTTGCCAATGTTTGCTTCGCAGCCAAAATAGCGCGGCGTCCAAAATCGAAAATGTTTACTTCTTCGTATAACTCCTCACCCACTTCAAAGTCCGGTTCTATTTTCGTAGCATCACTATAGGCAATTTCAGCAAGCGGGTCCATTACCTCTCCATCCTCAACAATCATTCGGCGACGAATGATTTCAAGGTCACCCTTCTCGGCATTTACAATTACGTCGAAATTTTCATCGCTTGTAAACTTCTTACGTAATAACGTTTTAAACACATCTTCTACCACTTTCATCAACGTAGGACGGTCGATGTTTTCGGCATCCTTAAATTCCTGGAACGCCTCAATTAAGTTAATACTTGCCATAATTTATTAGATTAAAATACGCGTGCTTTCAGCCGCATTATTTTTAAAACTGAACTTGTACAATCGTTTTTTTGATATTTTCAAATGGAATTAAAAATTGGTTGGTCTCAGCTTTTTTTCCCTTACCTGTCGTTTGTTCTATCAAAATATCAGTATCTGTTACTTGCAACAATTTGCCTTCCTTTTCTGTATCATCATTAAAGGTAACTAGCACCTTTCGCCCGATATTCTTATTATACTGACGGCTATTTTTAAGAGGCTCGTCCACGCCGGGAGATGAGATTTCGAGTGAAAAATTGCCTTCAGGAAAAAGCGCTTTCTCTTCTATAAGTGCATACAATTTTCTATTGTACCTCACACACTTTTCAATTGACATTCCCTCGTCGCTATCTAAAAAAATTTTGATATTGTTGGTTGGTTTCACTTTGATTGAAACCAAAAAATCTCCTGGTTGTGCTGCAAGCAGGTCATTTAGCATGCCCTCAACTTCTGCAATGATTGTTTCGTTCGCCATGTAAAAAAGGAGAAGGGAACGATTTTCGTTCCCTTCAGTTGTTTCATTTCCAATGCAAATGTATGTAAAAGGATATATATCATCCAAATGGAAAAAGCATTTAATAACCTTTTAATCTCGCTTTTGCGTTAACTTTTTGCAAAAAACCTCAAAGCATCCTTTTTTAAGAATTGATAATATTCACTAACAGTACCTTCGTTAAATGATACTAATACGCATCCTCTTTTGGTTTATTGTATTTTATTCACTTTTTAAGCTTCTCATAAGGGTTGTATTGCCCCTTTTAATTAAAAACACTTTGCAAGCTAAGATGAAAGGTATGCAGGGAAACAGAGGTACTTTCGAAGACAAAGAACAAACCTCTGAAACAGCTTCTCAACCCTCTTTTAAAAAAGAAAACAACACTTCTTCTAAAGGCGACTATATCGACTTT
This sequence comes from Segetibacter aerophilus, assembly GCF_007991655.1. Lineage (GTDB taxonomy): Bacteria > Bacteroidota > Bacteroidia > Chitinophagales > Chitinophagaceae > Segetibacter > Segetibacter aerophilus. The sequence continues at coordinate 211,421 of NZ_BJYT01000007.1, read as the reverse complement.
GAGGAGGTTAAATAGGAGCACTCACATTAGTTATAATAGTACTCTTCTGGTGACTAAACAAATGAATAAGTGATGTTGCCATCTTTCTCGTCCTTTAAAGCAATGCCTAACTCTAATAATTGCTTCCTGATGGTATCTGATGTAACGTAGTCCTTTTTGGCTTTTGCCTGCTTTCTTAATTCTATAAGAACCCGCAGTACTCCTTCCATTTGAGCGTTGTCTCCTTGAACCTCGCTTTTCAAGCCAAATATATCCTCCACGTACAGCTTCATTTTCAATTGCATTTCGAGGAAAGTTTCCTCGCGCAACGCTGAAGACAGAATGTGTTTATCCTTTATAGAGTTGATGACCGGAACTATTTCAAATATATTGGCTAAGACCTTAGCAGTATTTAAGTCGTCGTTCATAAACTCTTCTAGCTCAGATAGCAAAGCCGATACTTTAGAGTCAAGTTCTATGTCTGTTTTTTCTTCGTTGAATTCAAAATCTTTTGCGGACATCTTTTGTAGTGCTTCATGTGCTTCCCAAAGTCGTTTAAGACCCTTTTCGGCTGCCTGAAGCGCTTCGTTGCCAAAATCTAGCGTGCTTCTGTAATGCGTTTGAAGAATGAAAAAACGTACTGTCATAGGACTGTACGCCTGTTTCAAAACAGGATGATTGCCACTAAATAATTCAGTAAGCTTAATAACATTGTTGTAGCTCTTACCCATCTTCTTGCCGTTGATGGTAATCATGTTATTGTGTATCCAATAGCGGGCGGCCATTTTATCGTTGCATACAGCACTTTGCGCAATCTCACACTCATGATGTGGAAACTGAAGGTCCATCCCGCCACCATGGATGTCGAACTGATCGCCCAAATATTTAGCGCTCATGGCTGAACACTCAATGTGCCAGCCGGGAAAGCCATCACCCCATGGACTGGCCCAACGCATAATATGTTCCGGAGGTGCTTTTTTCCAAAGAGCAAAATCCTGCTTGTTTCTTTTTTCTTCCTGGTTGTCAAGGTCGCGAGTGGTATCAAGTTGATCATCTAAAACACGACCACTCAGCGTACCATAGGGGAGTCCTTTTTTTGAAAAATCCGTATTGTATTTCTCAACATCAAAATATACGCTCCCATTTGTCTCATAGGCGTATCCATCTCTAATGATCTTTTCGATCATAACAATTTGTTCAACAATATGACCTGTTGCGGTGGGTTCGATACTTGGTTCAATTGTATTGAATTGTTTCATCGCCCAATGAAATAAGTTCGTGTACTTCTGAACAAGTTCCATTGGCTCCAATTTTTCCAATACTGCTTTTTTGCTGATCTTATCTTCTGCCTCACGCCCCTCCTCTTCAAAATGTCCCGCATCAGTAATGTTTCTTACAAATCTTACTTTGTACCCCAAATGTTGGAGATATCGATACACAATATCAAAGGTGATATAAGGCCTTGCATGACCAAGATGACTTTCGCCACTAACAGTTGGTCCGCAGACATACATGCCAACAAGACCAGGAGTGATGGATATAAATTCTTCTTTTTGACGGGTTAAAGTATTATACACTTTAAGTGAAGACATGCTATTGTGATTGATAAATAAAGATTTTTACAAAAGAGGCACAAAGGTAACCGAACTGCTTAGCAGCAGCAACAACAGCAGGGAAGATTATTTATGCGCAAGAATTTCATTCGTAGTATGGGAATTGAAGAGATTTGAAAGATACTTATTGTTGGCATTGCAGAAAAAGGAAGGAGGAAGCTTTGATTAAAATCAACCCAGATTTTTAGAATTGCAAAAAATGGACAGGTAAAAAGAATTTTGAGCAAAAAAGATTAATTGTTAAAAAAGATTATTACCTCGGCTCAACAAAAGGCTCCTTTTTATACACATCATAGTTCTTATTTTAAAAATAACTTTTTAACTGGGGGTTAACCGCTGATTATAGTTTCCCTTTGGGGCTAATTGCTACTTTTGCTTTAACCATTTATCAAAGTATTGAAAAGAAATCTATTCATAATTCTGCTGCTATTAGTTCAACACTCATTTGCGCAATCTTTCGTTACCCGGGCCTCTGCTACGAGCATTGGCAAAAACGATGTCGTGCAAATTGAATACATCGCTGAAGACGTTACCGTAGATCAATTCGTGCTTCCAAGATTTAAGAACTGGAACGTAGTTTCCGGCCCCAATTTAAGTAGTAGCACAAGCCAGATTGGAAATGTTATTAAACAACAGATTGCATATTCAGTTATGCTTCAGCCAACGACGTCAGGAACATTCCTTATACCAGGTGCTACAGCTCTTATTAATAACAAACCCCAAAGAAGCAATGGAGTAACAATCGTTGTAAAAAATGTTGATCATTTGCAAGGAAGCCAGCCTCCGTCTCAATCTTCTCCCCAAACCTCAATATTAGATCAACTGCCTTTTCAGGACCAGGTGCCGGCTAACCAATATTTGAAGAAAGGTGAAAAAGCAATCGATAAAATAAGAAATAACATTGTAGTAAGGCTAGAAGTAAATAAGCATACAAGCTATGTAGGCGAACCTATTCTTGCAACGTACAAGTTGTGTACGAGATTGAGGTCAAAATCTAAAGTGGTGAAGCAACCCCAGTTTAGCGGGTGTACGGTGATTGAACTTACAGGTGAACAACAAGACGCGCACATAGAAAAAATCAATGGAATTGAATACAATGTTTTTGTTATCAGGAAAGTTCAATTGTTTCCTTTAGAGGCAGGGAAGCTTGAATTGCCGGCGACCAGCGTAGAAAACAAAGTGACTTTCTATGATGCAAGTCATCAAAATTATAGGGACTTGTATTATGGCGCTCCATCCTTACCCGTTGAGGAGCAGCTGGTGACGTTGCAAAATAAAACGGATGTGATTGATGTAAAACCTCTGCCTCCCTTACCGACTGTTGGCACTTCGGAATTTAGTAATGCGGTGGGTAACTTCAACGTATCCTTAGCTATAGGCGAGGATGCATTAACTACTAACAGCACAAATCACCTACTTTTTACGATACAGGGAGTGGGTAACCTTCAGCAAGTAAAAGCACCCTCAATACAATGGCCAAAAGGAGTCGAAAGCTTTGATGCGACAGAGCAAATGGAAGATGAAAAGACAACCTTTCCGGTCAGAACAAGAAAAACTTTTTCCATTCCATTCGTTGTTGGTAAAAAGGGTGATTATACCTTACCAGCAGTTCAGTTTACTTACTTCGATCCTAATGCAAATAGGTATGTTACCAAAACGACTTCCGGACTTCTTTTACGTGTAGCACAAGGGTCGAAGACGTTTACAGGTAATGTAAAAAAGACTGGAACGAACGACAACTTGGGCTTTGACGAACGCCTTTATATTTTATTAGGAGCCGGATTATTAGCAATCGTGATTGGTCTTGTTTGGTTTAACAGGAGACCAAAAATGCCTCTGCAGCGTGCCGCTTCAAAAGTTCAGCTGCCCGTGCAACAGCAACCGCAGCCTGTAGAAATAAAACGTCCCGAATCATCAGAATATTTATTTAAAATAAGGGAACTGCAGCCGGAGACAGATAGTTCATCATTCTACAAATCATTATGCAAAAATCTCCACGCTTACTTAAATAGCAAGTTTGGAATTGATGCTGCGCAACTACCTTATTTCATTCAACAACATCCTGAAAGCGCGGGGGAACTACAACTGCTGAAGGAATTGCTTGACGATTGCAGCTTAGGAATGTACACGCCCGTTTACTCGATGGAAGAAGCGATGCAACATCGCTTGCTGGCTATTGAAGTTTTATGCAGACTTGAGAAATAAGAGCGAAAAAGGGTTAAAGCTCTGAGGCGTTTTACTCACTGTACTTATATCCTACCCCTCTAACAGAATGAAAAAAAACAGGGTTGCGGCTGTCTTTCTCGAAATATTTTCTGAAGTTTAGAATAAAGTTGTCGATGGTTCTTGTGGTAGGGAAGACATTGTAACCCCAAACAGATTGCAGGATTTTTTCACGCGGCACAACTTCATTTCTGTTTTCAATCAGCAGCTTAAGCAGCATTACTTCTTTCTTGCTCAGTTCAATTACGTGATTGTTCCAGGTTGTAGCTACCTGCGCTTTGAAGTCTATTTTGTTATTGCCAAATTCATACGTGTCTCCAATTGTTTCTTTATCCAGCAGCTTTTTATTTTTTAAAATCAGCTTATCAACCCTTAGTAAAAGTTCTTCGAGATTGAAAGGCTTGACCATATAATCGTCTGCCCCTTTTTTCAAACCAAGCACCCTATCGGCACTTGAATTTTTAGCACTTAATATTAAAATGGGTACTTCATTATTTTGAATACGGATTGTCTCAGTTACCGTAATACCGTCTACATGTGGCAACATAACGTCGAGAATAATGAGGTCGAAATATTCATCCTTTATTGCCTTCAGCGCTTCATTACCGTCGTAAGCCGAAGTTATCTCATAACCCTCCAGCTCGAGGTTTAGCTTAAGCGCATCGTGAAGGTTTTCCTCATCTTCCACCAGCAAAATATTTGCTTTACTTTGTTCCCTGATCATATTAATAACTATGTTTTAAAAGTAACCGTAAATACAGACCCAATTTCCCCGTTGTTACTTACAGTTATTTCTGCCTGGTGGTCTTTAGCAATTTGCTTCGATAAATATAACCCAAGTCCTGTGCCTTTGGCAGTCCTGGTTTCTTCGTTACCCACGCGGTAGAATTTTTCAAAAATTTTAGTTCGCTCGGTTTCAGCTATGCCCGGCCCTTCATCTTTTACAATAAAGTGTATTCCTTTCAGGTCTTTAGCCAGGGCAATGTCAACAGCCGTATTTCTTTGAGAATATTTCAAAGCGTTTTCAACCAGGTTAGACATCAGCAATTCAATCAATAACTCCTCACCATTAACAAATAAGTTTGGCTCTATAATAGCCTTCAAGTTCCTTGAAGAATGTCTTGTTTTAAAATCATTGAAAACCCTCGTTGCCACTTCGCTCACGTTCACTTCATTTTTCGAAATTTTGTATTCCCCTGCGTCCAATTGAGAAGCAAGTAATATGTTATTGCATAACGAATTCAATCGATTTACTTCCTGAAGCGTAATGTTAATCAGTTTTTGTTGCTGCTGCTCTTCCAACCGCCTCTTCTGCATGGTCTCAAGGTTCAGGCGGGTAACAGCAATAGGCGTCTTCAATTCGTGGGTTACAGCCATCATGAAATTCTGCTGTTGCATCGATAAGGTAATCTGCCTGCGTGTTGCGCGATAAACGAAAACAGCACCTATAAGTATTAAAGCTAAGAATGTAGATCCCTCACCAATGTATTGTGCAGTTTTTCTCCTTTCTGCATCAAGTATTTTGGCAACTTTTTCAGAATAGCCTACTTCATCATGCTTTAACTCATTCAACAAAAGGTCCGTCATCCTCGTGTTTTGATGTTGCAAAGAAATAAACCAATAGACTAACGCAGCGATGATGTATAGCAGTACGAACCAGTAGATGAGTGTTATAGTAGCAAACCGTTTCGTTTTAAAAATGCTCATGGTTATTTAACCTTTTCAACCCTGATACCTGCATTTAAAATATGGTCCAAAGGATCTTCACGCATATCTTGTTGTAGCGTAAAAGTGTACTTGCCTTTATGAAGTGGAGCAGGCTTATCGCTAAACGAAATGCGATGTTCAAAAATGTCATCCATTCCGCTGCCGAGCCAGCCCTGCCTATTATTTCCCAGGATAAATTCACGCCTCACTGTAACTACTTCCGTCGGTCCCTTTACGGTCAAATTCACCCAAATATTATTATAGTTATATGCGTCTTCATGTCTCAACACGAAGAAGATATTATACAGCGAAGTGGTATCTAAAATCTCAAATGTAAATGAGGGTCTTTCGGCACTCTTCCAACTATGCAGTGGAAAATAAGCGGTCTTCTCGTATATATTAATTGTTTGACAGCAGATCAATATATTCACCAGAAGCAGTATAAAGAGAACTTTGTTCAACAATGTTTTTTTGCAAAGATAAAAGCCGGACATATTATCCAATAAGAAGTTTATTTAGCAAATAAGATCAAAACTAAGCCCTGGCATTAAGACGGTCGGGGTTAGATATTTTTATACCAGCAATACCAATTCTATTAAACATCGTTGTGTCACTCACTTGTACAATTTGTTTTTTTGTTCAGCTTCCTTTAACTGGCCACCATTTTTACGTAGCAGCAAAACCGATTACACAAAAAACAAAAATGCATGTAAAAAGACTTAAACTAGTAGGTAGTAAATAGGGATTATAATACATTTAGAACTTGCTCCTTTGCTTTCTCCAGCTCATCTTTCATTAGCACTACGCTTTTCTGCATCTCCGAATCGTATGCTTTAGAACCGGTAGTATTTATCTCACGACCTATCTCCTGCATAATGAACGATAACTTTTTACCCTTCCCTTCCTCTGCCTCCTTTAAAATAGTTTTAAAGTAATTACAGTGGTTTTTCAATCGGACCTGTTCTTCTGTAATATCAATCTTTTCGATATAATAAATCAGTTCCTGCTCAAGCCGGTTCGAGTCGTAGTTGTCTTTTCCGACATTATCTTCCAGCGTTTTTGTTAACCCCTCTCTTATTCTTTGTTGACGCAACGGTTCAAGTGTTGCTATTTTATCTGCATGGATGGTTATATTTTCAATCCTTAGTTCAAGCTCATCTTGTAAAGATTTTCCTTCGTCAACCCGATGCTCTTTCAATTGACTGATCGCACTTTGCAACACTTGCTCAAAACCTGCCCAGTCTTCATCGGACAAAACATTATTGGTTGGAGTAATGACATCGGGAAGTTTGAGCAAGGCACTTAATACATCCCCCGGATTCAAATTCAGTTCCGCAGACAATTCTGCAATTGGTTTGTAATAAGCTTTTGCAAGTTCTTTGTTAATAGTCACCGGCTGCGCTGATCCATTCTGTTTAATGTAAATCATACATTCTACACTCCCCCTGATCAGCTTCTCCTGCAAAATATTCCTGATATCAAATTCAAATGGCTTTAATAATTGCGGAATCGTGATGCGAAGGTCGAACTGCTTACCATTTAGAGATTTAACTTCTACCAAAAAAACTTTGTCACCAACTGCCTGTTCGGCCCTTCCAAAACCTGTCATGGATTGAAGCATGCGTAAAAAATTGTTGTTGGTAAAAGTAAATGAAATTGACCCAAGTAATAATATCAAACTTCACTAAGCCTCGAAGGATTACTTATCATACTTGTTTCCAGTAAGGGCTTTATCAGGTGCTTTTGTCAATGATAGAATATCCTTTACAGCTGTGTCCTATGGGTAAAAAGGAGTAAAGGCGCTCTACAGCACTTTCAACAATTTAGCCGTTTTTGCTCAAACCCTACAAAGCTTACACTCGCTGAATGAGCATTCAACAAAAAAACCAGCCTTGAGAGCTGGTTTTATAATAAGCAAAAAACGATTCTTATTGTTTTGTAACCGTGAATTTATCGGTTGCAAAGTTTACCTGAATTTTATAAGTGCCACTAGTTGCAGGGCCGGGAAAATTCGAAGGAAGGTCATAACCGAAGTCTCCGCCCTGCCAAAGATTTGTGATTGAATTGTCTTTAACAGCAAATTTGTGACCCCAATCGCCATTAGTAGGGAGCAACAAATATTCCTTACCACCAACTAGCGGTAAAGTAATCTCAAACACAGCTGAATTAACACGCGTAAATTTTTGAGAAGCTTCAGGAACAGGGTTATTCCATCCGCCTGCGGTAGCATCGCCTACTATGAATAAGTTAGAAGGTAGGTTGCCTGTGTATGGCGTAACAGTAAACTTGCCACTTTGGAAATCAACAATTATTCTATACAATCCTGAAGTAGTTGGACCGGGGATATTATCGTTTAGATCAAATCCAAAATCTCCTCCTGCACTTAAACCTGCTTTTGATTTATCAGCTACGGAATACTTATGACCCCAATCTCCATTTAATGGCAATAGCAAATATTCGCTGCCTCCAATTAATTGGAATACGCCTCCAAATGTCGTTTCGTTCAACCTTGCAAATTCTTGCGCTGGCGCAGGAACAGGGTTGTTCCAACCACCCTGGGTCGCACTACCCACAATGAATAACTTGCCTGTTGTAGGCAGAACAACTTTAGGTGGCACTTTATAAGGAGTCATCATTACTTTAACACTGCTGGAAGTCCTGCTTTCGTTGTTGTTGCTATAAGATGAAGTAACGCGCACATCCATTGCAACAGGTACGCTGAAGGGATACCCGTATCCCAATAAAATTGTATTGAGTTCCTTTCCTGTAAAAGAAGTTGTAAGGCTACCTATAACTTCTTTAGTAAAAGCCTTTGTAAAATTTTTACCGGAAGAGTCAATCTGAATAATGTATTTGATGCTATTTGGGTCGCTCACGGCATGGTTAGGATATGTCCAGGTCAGCGTAAGAGCTGTCTTGTTTGAGTCTGCAGGAAGCGGGGCAACTGTAGCAGATGAAACACTAAGCACAGGCGCAATACTGTTTTGGTTCACCTGCAAATCGTTTACTTTATCGCAGGCAACGAAACTTAGAAAGGCCGCAGCGAGAAGAAATATTTTTGATAGACTTTTCATATTGTTTTTATTGAGGGGTTACAGTGAATTTACCGCGTTGAAAATCAACGACAATTTTATACACTCCACTTGCAGCAGGAGCAAGAAGGTCACCACCGCCAGCTTTGAAATCATCACCACTTACATTATTTGCATTGTTGCTGCCCGTTCCTCCATACTTCGCATCCCAACTTCCGTTGACAGGCAGTAGTAAATAAGAACCACCACCGACCATGCGAATAGTAATTTGGTATAACGTCTCACTTACTTTAGTAAACAGCTGCGCCGGATCTGGTACAGGATTATCCCATCCACCGGGTGTAGCACTTCCTACTATGTACAACTTTCCTGAAGGAGGAGGAGTAACTTTTGGAGGAATTTCATAAGGGGTTACAGTAAATTTCAACACGTTAGAAACAAGAGCCGCTGCGCCATTTGTACCTAACGATGTTTTTACCCTCATTTCTATATTATGCGGCATTTTTGGTTTCAACACCAACTGGTTCAGCAAGTAATCATTAAGCTGGCTATGTGTAATAGTCATACTTAAATCCTTGGCAATGCTTATAGTTTGTCTGCTAGGGTTGCTAAAGTTTGCCCCTGTGGTATCAATCTCTAACAGATAGTTTACGTTTTGAGAACTCGTACCTGTCGTAAATCTGTAATTAGGATTTGTCCAGCTCAGTTTAATAGCAGGATCTGCTTGATTGGCAAAAGAAAGAGGTATGGTGCCGGTGACAGATGCACTGAGCGTTGGTGCAGTTCCTCCTTCTAAATAGATCTGTGCTATCTCTTTTTTACATCCTGACACTAACATTACCAGAAGTGCCAACGATGGTAAAATGAAATGAAAATACCGTTTCATATTTAAAGTTTAAAGTAGTTTAATAGCCAGGGTTTTGCACCAGGTTTGAATTAGAAGTAAGGTCAATAGCAGGTATTGGGAAGATGTTGTATTTACTATCTACGGCAGTACCATTTGGCGTTCCACCTTTCCATGCCCACAAGTAAGCATTGGTTGTAAACTGGCCAAAACGAATAAGATCGGTGCGTCTTAAGCACTCCCAAAATAACTCACGACCTCTTTCATTTATAATGTAAGGGAGGGTAAGCTGAGCATAAGTACTTGCAGCAGGATCGTTGGGCCTTGCCCGTACACTTAGTTGGTTAAGATAGGAAAGCGCAGTAGCGTTACTTCCTCCAGTTCCACCTCTTAAAACTGCCTCTGCATAAGTCAGGTATATTTCTCCTAAACGAAACAAAGGAAAGTCGATATCAACCCAGTTTTTTGCCGGATCCATATGAGGTGCTGGTGCACCCGTCCTTGTTTTGTTTCTGAACTTTGTTGAAGAATATCCATCCGTGGTTACATCTAGCAATTGGGTCATGTTTTTGTTTTGACCTTGTGTCCAGAACTGGCCTCTTATATCCTGTGCATCAAAAAGATTGACGAACTGCTGGGTAATTCTTATACAGTTCCAATTACCACTTGTTCCTGAACTGTCAGCGGGTACGCCGGCAGGTCCATGAGTAAGTGTTGTGGTACCGCCCCAGTTTTGAGTATAGGTCCCGTCGTAATTGATAGTAAAAATAAATTCGTCAGTATTTAGATGATTATCGGCAAGCATCAATTCTTTATACTTCGGATGTAAAGTGTAGCCGGCTCCAATGATTTTGTTGCAATAAGTAATCGCTTCAGTATACTTAGGAGTACCTGTGTAAATTTGGGCATTCAAGTACATTCTTGATAACAGCGCCCAGGCTGCTGCCTGGTCTGCTCTTCCGTATTCATTTGTTCGTGGGGCAAGCAATTGAGTTTCAAGATCTTTTAGCTCACTTTCTATGAAAGTAAATAAATCTTTACGCTGTATTTGCTTTGGCAAAGGGCCACCAATAGGATCTGCGTCTGTAACAAAAGGCGGGTTGGCAAAAAGGTCCATTAGCACCCAGTACTGGTAAGCTCTTAAAAAACGTGCTTCTGCTTTGTACTTTCGAATACTGTCTGCACTGGTACCAGTGATCCCCCTGCTGCTTAAATTTTCGTCCGAAGATTGCCTGATAAAGTCGTTGGCTAAAGTGATCAGGAAGTAAGAACGAAAGTAAAGCCCGGCAACAGTTTGGTTTACCGAAGACCAGTTCATTTGATGAATACCAACAGGATCAGTATTACTGTGATAAGTCCAACCGGCCTCATCGGTAGTAAGCGATTGGAGGTACCAGTACATACGGAGGAAGTCAGAGTTTCCCTCGTCATTAATAATTTGAGGAGAAATATCAGGACTACCAGCGCCACCTGAATTCCCGGTAAGCGCCATAGCACCATATACTTTAGCTATCGCTTGCTTATATCCTACCGATGTTGAATACACTGCACCTGGCCCTACATCATTGGTGGGAACCAAATCCAGCTTTTTTGTACAGGCCGACATAAACAGTACTGTTGCTGCTCCTGCGATTAATATTTTAAAATCTTTATGCTTCATGTTACTAATATTATAAGCTCTGTTTACGAATTATTTAAAAGTCAAGATTTAATCCCAGGGAATAAATACGCGGTCTTGGATATATGTTATTGTCTATCCCGCTGCTAATCTCAGGATCTAATCCTGTATACTTTGTAATAACAAAAACATTTTGAACACCAAGGCTTGCACGTAGCGTAGCCCTATTGTTAGCAACCCTACCAAAATTGTATCCTACGTTAAAATTGTCCATTCTAAGAAAAGAACCATTTTGAAGGTAAAAGTCACTAAGTGGTTGTTGCTCTGTATTACCCACGAACTTTGTTTCGAGATAGTTCACTGATGCATTTCCGGTTACTTGAGCACCTAAAATTGTATTCAGCCTGCCGTTAGAACTATATACGTTGTTGTATACATAGTTATTAAAGCTACCTCTTACAACGAAACCAGCATTCCACTTGCCCGAAGTAAGGTTCGTACTAAATCCTAAAAACACATTTGGATCCGCTCTTTTTCCTTTATACTTGTCGTTCTCGTTGATGATACCATCGCGGTTTACGTCTTCGAATAATCCTTCAATAGGACTGCCTGTTACGTCGTAGACCTGGTGATAGAGATAGAAAGTATTCTTGCTACCGCCTACTGCATTCAGAAAAGCAAAACCTTGTACGCCGCCTATGCCCCCAGCTGGAAAGCCAAGGTAGTTAGGGTCATTTTTTACTTTAGTCAGATTTGTAATGGTATTCTTATTATAAGTAACGTTGAAAGCAACGTCCCATGTAACAGCAGCGTTTCTGATAGGTTGAGTATTAATGTTGAACTCGACACCTTTATTATTCATGTCACCTACGTTCTCCAGCTGGTAAGCAGAAAAGTTTGTACCTGCTGTTTGAGGAACCGAATTCAATAAGTCTTTTGTCTTTTTGTAATAGACGTCGATGCTACCGGTAATACGGTTATTAAGAAACCCATAATCAAGACCAATATTCGAAGTGGTTGTTTCCTCCCACTTGATCGCGGGATTGTAGCCGCTAGGACGATACATTTGGTAGAATGTATTTCCAAACTGGTAACTGGCCGACTGGCTACTTAATGAATAAACAGAGAGGAAGTCATAGTTATTTATCCCTTCCTGTTGGCCGGTTGTACCATAACCCAGACGAAGTTTTAAATCTGATACAGCCTTGCTGCCTTTCAAGAAAGATTCTTCATTAATTCTCCACGACAAAGCCAGCGAAGGAAAAGTTCCATACTTATTCAAAGGTCCAAACCTTGAAGAACCATCGCGCCGGATAGTGGCTGTCAGCAAATACTTTTCATCCAACACATAATTTAAACGACCGAAATAAGAGAGCAGGGTATTTTCAGGCCTGTTAAAAGGGAACGTAGGGCTTGCACCAATTTGTACGCCCCGAGCGTTATATCCGGCAAATGAATAATTGGTAGTAAGGTAATTATTGTAAGAATAACCGGCCAGGATATCGAACCTGCTATTGATTGATTTTAGATCTGTAGCATAGGCCAGGTAGAACTCCAATAATTTATTCTCCTTCTTTTGCTTGTACTCGCTGAACGAACCGCCAACAGCATATGCAAGCGCTGAACTATCCGAAATAAACGTTGATCCTTTTCCTAGAGATCCATCATAGCCCACATTTAGATTAGCACGTAGCTGAGGTAGAAAATGAAATTTATAGTCTAACTGTAAATTACCAATACTTCTATTTGTGTTACTATTTGCATCTCTGTCGTACAACATAGCAAGCGGGTTCCTGGCTGCAAGAGTATTTGGTTTACCGTCAGCACTTAACCATTCGAAATACCCACCAAAACGTTTATTGTTGCTATAAATAGGTTGAGTAGGGTCAAAGTACACTGCAGTGCCGATTGCTCCCTGGTCTGCAAAATGATATTTCTGTAAGCTTGTTTTAAGGTTAAGATCAACTTTTAAGTGTCCATCCAAAAACGTTGGATTTAGAACAAAAGCTATAGAACCTCTCTGTAATAAGTCTGTTTTTAAAACACCCTGCTGGTTTAGATAACCCAAAGAAAGTCTGTAAGGAAGCTTTTTAATTCCGCCAGTAAAACTAATGTTGTTGTCGCTTGTAAGAGCTGTTTGATAGATTGCCTTTTGCCAGTTTGTATTGGCAGTACCCACTTGTGATTTTTGCGTTGCGGTACCTTTTTCAGCTACGATAGAACGAATTTGTTCTGCACTCAATACTTCAACTTGCTTAGAATTCTGGGCTAAGGAATTAACTGAACTGAAATTTACCCGAAACTTATCACTGCGGCCTCTTTTGGTCGTGATCAATATAACGCCATTGGAAGCGCGGGTTCCGTAAATAGCGGCAGCAGACGCATCTTTCAGAATTGTAAAGGATTCGATGTCATTAGGATTGATAAAGCTTAAAGGACTGGCAGCACCGGCAATACCTCCATTATCCATTGGTACGCCATCGATTACGAAGAGAGGATCATTACTTGCATTTAGTGATGAACCGCCACGTATACGGATCGTACTTCCCGATCCTGGTGCACCGCCGTTAGAGATGATTGAAACACCGGCCACTTTCCCCGAAATCAACTGTTCGGGAGTGGTAATAGTTCCTTTTTGAAAATCTTTTGAGGTGATGGTGGTAATAGAACCGGTAAGGTCTTTTTTTCTAACTGTGCCATATCCGATAACTACTACTTCACTTAATGCAGTGTTGGCAGCTCTCAAAGTTACATTAACAGTGCCTCCACCAATGGCCGTTTCCTGGCTGCCGTAACCTACCGAACTAATAACCAAAGTTGAAGCATTGGCAGGCACTCTTAATGAAAAGGCTCCGTCGGTTCCTGTTTGTGTTCCTGTTTTGCCGCCCTTAACTATAACTGAAGCATTTACTACAGCACCCCCGCTCGTGTCTGTTACCCTGCCGGTAACTACTCTTTCTTGCGCAATCAATTGTCCTGAGAAAAGAAGCAAAGGCAAGACAAAAGCATAAATCAGTTTCTTAATGGTCATGATTCTTTGTTTAAAAAATTTTACTCTTACTAAAGCAGTTTGGATCGAAATAATCGGATTTTGAAGAATACATCAAGCGCAACGTGACAAAAGAATAGTCTTATTAAGACAAGACTTCCATAAATATGTTGCATCTAATCTCTTGTTTTTGCCGGCCCGTATCGGTTCTACTCCTATTTAATGTTGTATAAGAAATTGTTTGACAAATGTTTTACCCCCTGTTTCAGCCGTAAGAATATAAACTCCTGAAGAGAGATTTTTAATATCGACAGGAATAGTCTTATTATCATTCAAAGGCTGAGTATAGCTTTTGTATAGTTTTCCCGCTGAATCTTCTATTTTAAAATGAATTGCACTTGATAAAACTTCATCTAACGAAAGGTATACCTGCGATCCTTTAGCTGGGTTAGGATACATTGAAAAAGCAGTACCGGAGGAAGAGGCATTAATCACAGCGACAGTTGAATAACTAAAGCTGCCATCCTTGTTGCTCATCTTTAAGCGGTAGTAAATTTTCTTTTTACTCTTAGTGGCCGCAGGATCACTATCAACATAACTATAAGTAATCTGAGCATCGGAAGAATTTTTCGTTATTACGGTGGCAATGCTATTAAAATCAACTCCGTCAAAAGAGCGCTCAACAACAAAATGTTTCACATTATCCTCGTTCGTGGTCAGCCATCCAAGCGAAATATTATTGGTGGTTCGTCTGCCATTAAATGATAGCAACTTTAGGGGAAGAACAACTTGCCTGTCAATGTAGACATGATATTCTCCCGGCTGTAAAGTAATAGCCTGGCTTGTAGAAGATATATTGGCGGTTGTACCTGTTGGTCCGTTTAGTCCTGTGCCCGCTCCATTGCTCACAAAGCTGTACCACGTACCAGTGGATTGGAAAGTAACTGTACGTGTCTGCGGAACCACATCAAAGTTTGCCACCACTGTTACTTTCATTCCGTTTGGATTGGGGTCAGCTATTTGAAACCGCTTGAAGTTCCCGTTGTTATCGTAGAAGTCGTAGGTGAAAGCCGTACTATTAAAAACAGTAGGATTTTGCAAGCGTACACGGATCAATTTCGAGTACACGTCAAATAACTTCAGACGATTAGGGTCCTGCATATACTCCCAATGGGGAGGTTTTGCAGATACTCTTCCGCCATTTGCATCGATCGATACATCATATCCTCTTTCTCCAAACTGCCAGATCATTTTTGGCCCCGGAATGGTAAAGAACAGGGCCGCAGCTGCTGCCTGCCGTTCCAAAGCAGTTGCCAGGTTTTTTACATTATAAGCACCTGAGCTGTTTCCAAAAGACAAGTTTTTAAACATCAACCGTTCTTCATCGTGGCTTTCCATGTAGCCGATTTCAGCAGGAGTTGTAAATGCCTCCTCTGCGCTGTTATAGACAATCTTTGAAAAATTTGAGTTGTCATAGCCCATCGTTGCCTGGTTATACGCGGGATTGTTGTTACCCCATAATAAAAATCCGTGGTTGGCGTACTCTTGCTCTTCCTGCCTTTGCTGGCCGAGGAATTCAATTATCATGTATGTATTGGGGTATTTGGGAACCACATAATCATAATAACGTTCAAGATTTGCTACCCTGCTGGCGTCATAATTTTCAACGGTAGTACCGTTTGAAGTAGTTTGTGTAAATCCTTTTCCAAGGTCGAGCCTATATCCATCCACCTTGTATTCCGACAACCAATAATCGAGCGACCTTTCCACCAGGTATTGGGTAGCTGTTGAGGTATGATTTAAATCTTCGAAAACACTGTAAGGGTGGGGCGCAGTCTGATTAAACCAAGGGCTATTTGCGGCAGGTCTGCCATTACTCCAATACATTTTTCCTTGTGGGGTAGAAGCAGCATCCATGTGGTTGTACACAACGTCCAAAATAACAGCTATGCCGTTTTTATGGCATAAATCAATAAACTCCTTAAACTTGTTCTTAGTACCATACGCCTTATCTAAAGCAAGATAAAAGGTTGGGTTATAACCCCAACTGTCATTACCGTTAAACTCATTTACAGGCATTAATTCAATTGCATTTATACCTAACCTTTTAAAATAACTAATGGTGTCAATGAGCATTTGGTAGTTTCTTGCATCTCCAAAATCGCGCACTAAAAGCTCGTAAGTAACCAGGTTTCTTTTATCTGGTTTTGTAAAGTTAGTCACCTGCCAATTATATGGAGCCTGGCAAGTCTGCAACACACTCATGATACCATTTTTTGCTGCAGATACATTATGGTTGGTGGGATATGGTTTTAGATTAGGATATGTTGCAGTGGAAATGTAGGGATCATTGTAAGGATCTAACACTTTCTCCGTGTAAGGGTCTGCTACATAAATAGAATCATCAACTCTATAGTTGTAGGCGTATTCTGTACCTGAAACAAGACCGTTGAGCGTAAGCCAATAGTAATCTCCATCAGGAGTCTTATTCATTTGAAATTGTGCCTTAGGCGTCCAATCGCTTCCTGGAAAATCCCCTACGACAACTACATTATTTTTGTTAGGTGCAAATAGGACCAATGTAGCAGAGCTACAGTTAGGATCGTAATTAATACCCTCTTTTACTCCCGCAGGCAAAGCTGCTATGGTGTTATCAGGGGTGATATAATAGTTTATAGTATCGTAATAGCTAACGCCTCCCGAGATATATTCCGCGATAAACTCCTGGTTGCCTTTAATAGAAGGAGTTGCGCTTCCGGTAATCGTTGTATTTCCGCTTACCGGCCCGCTGATTTTTGTGCCATTAAAATATAAATTAAGTACACCATCGTTTGCCGCAGCGACAGCAGTCACAGGTACAGGAACGCCCAGCCCGGATTTAATGTCTTCGTGCGTTAAAGAATAAGTAGGCAGTATAAAAGGCTGAGTGAACTGAATTCCTTTGGTACCGGCCGGATATATGGGGACGTAAATATCAGAGCCGTCAGCATTTCTTTGAACGCGGCTTCCTGAGGCATCTCTGAAAAGCAGCACAATTTTTAAAATTCTTTCGCCTGCAGGTACACCAAAATAAGTACGTGGGTTGTTGATAGTGAAAGACCATTTATTTGTTCCGGCAGGTGTCGCGGTTGGGGCAGTAGTAGTGGCCCACGTGGTTGGAACGTATTTCCAGTCTGATTGAGATGTGCTAAGATTGGTAATTACACCAAAATGCATGTAGACTGTGCCGGTATAATCCAGCAAGCCTTTGTTGCCTTTAGTTGCATCAACAGTAATTGTTATTGGAGATTGGTCAGAAGGAAATTGGGGAGACCAAGTTAGCAGCTGACTTTTCGCATTAATAATGCATACTAAAAAAAAGAGCGTAAATGTTGATCTCATATTCAAGTGTTTCGTTAGGCACACATTTAAAATGTGTAAATTTTACACAATATTAGGAATTTTTGTAAATGCCCAAACAAAAAAGGGTGTATTAAATTAATTTAATAGAAGTTGTAGGTTGAGGAGGCCCGGGATTAAAAATCAATGGCAAACCATTTCTTCTTATTCTTTTCGTATTTCTCGAAATTAAACTTGTACAATTTACCCGGCCGGTGAGGCACGTTTTCTTCGTATTGATCAAGATCAATTAGAAAGTCCATAGAAAAAAACTTCTTCCGAAAGTTCCGACGGTCAAGTTCAACGCCCAGTATTACTTCGTACAAATTCTGTAATTCCCGAAGTGAAAATTTCTCGGGCAAAAGGTTGAAAGCAAGGGGATGTTCCTGTATCCGTTTTTGAAGCCAGTTATAACTTTCATCCACTACCTCCTTGTGGTCGAAGGCCATGTCGTTAAGATTTTTTACGTTGTGCCAATGCAGCTCATTATCGTAAATCTTCAATTCGTGGTGTTTTATATTGAGGAGGGAGCAATAAGCAATCGTAATAACCCTGCCTCCGGGATGGCGGCTGGGACTTCCAAATGCTTTTACCTGCTCCAGGAAAACATCATTCATTCCTGTTCGTTGCAACAGAATTCTGTAAGCAGCCTCTTCCAGTTCTTCTGTCTCCTTTACGATATCTCCTAATAAGGACCATTTTCCTTCAAAGTATTGAAGGTCGCTTCTAATCAATAATACTTTCAGCTCGTTTTCTTCAAACCCGAAAATAACACAGTCAACAGTTATAGGCACTGCAGGGTAAGAAGCAACCAAAGCCCTTGCATCCGTAATCAACTTTCCATTTCTTCTTCTTAATAGAGGGCTTGTAGCATCAGTTGTATTCATACGACGTCGTTTTCCTTAATTTTTTTATCTAAGTATTTTGTCAACCAAATTCGGCTGTTAAAGTAAATCATTTTCTTAGTGTATAAAATACATATTGTGTTGCAAGGACAAGACTTTGTTTCGTAGGGTAATAGTTGTTTTAAATCTATTCTTTAGGTTAATCCATCGATAGCAGGTTTTTACCGTTTTCATTTTCTTAACAAAACGAATTCAACTACATTACACATCTTCAAATTAGACCGTATCATGAGAATTGTATTCTTACTTCTATTATTGCTTCCGTCATCAATGATAATGGCCCAGCCTAAAACTTCCGGCACTGTTAAAGGAAAATTGATAGACTCTGCTTCGCGGCAGAATTTAAAAGATGCAACCGTTTCTATATTAAATCCCCAGGACTCATCTCTTGTTAAGTATGGCTTATCTAAGACAGACGGAAGCTTTACAATTGAGAATGTGCCTTTTGGTTCCTATATATTTTATGTCACCTTCCAGGGATTTCTTGAAATACAAAAAAACTTTACTGTCAACGCTGAGAAGCCTGAATATAATCCGGGTACACTATACATGAGTTCGTTGCCTGCCGACCTAGGTAATGTAACTGTGCGCACGTCCCCTATAACAATTAAAGGGGATACAACTGAGTTTAATGCGAGTATGTTTAAGACAAAGCCCAACAGTACGGCGGAAGACATGTTGAAAAAGTTGCCTGGTGTTGAAGTAGATAAAGAGGGAGCTGTGACCGCCCAAGGGCAGTCAGTAACCAGGGTGATGGTTGATGGAAAACGGTTTTTTGGAGATGACCCAAAGATGGCGACCCGGAATATTCCAACGGACATGATAGACAAAATAGC
Organism: Segetibacter aerophilus; assembly: GCF_007991655.1. Taxonomy (GTDB): domain Bacteria; phylum Bacteroidota; class Bacteroidia; order Chitinophagales; family Chitinophagaceae; genus Segetibacter; species Segetibacter aerophilus. The sequence goes on along the minus strand of NZ_BJYT01000007.1, from coordinate 192,297 downwards.
TTTGATTGATGCGCAAAGCGAACAAAGTGCGTTTAGCGGTTTTGATGACGGAAACAGAGAAAAGGTAATTAATATCATCACCAAGAAAGACAGGCGAAAAGGTGCATTTGGAAAGGGAACAATCGCGGCGGGAGACAAGGGTCTTTACTCTGCCAACTTAAGTGTTAACCGTTTTAATGGCAACCAGCAGCTATCATTTATTGGCCAGGCAAACAATGTAAACAACCAGAATTTCTCAATGCAAGATATACTTGGTGCTACCAATAGTGGCGGCGGCGGTGGTAATCGTGGAGGTGGAGCAGGTGGCGGTGGAAATCGCGGAGGTGGAGCAGGCGGGGGCGGCAACTTTGGAGGTGGAGGTAATTTTGGAGGTGGAGGGGCAGGCAATTTTATTGTCTCAAGTCAGCCGGGAATTTCACGTACAATTGCGGGTGGATTAAACTATAACGACGCCTGGAGTAAAAAGACAACTGCCAATGGAAGTTACTTTTACAATAATGTAAGAACTACTAATAATTCAGAAAGGTATTCCGAAACCTTTAATACGAATGACTCTTCTACTTTCAATAGTAATATCAATTCTTCGCTTAACGCTAATAAAAATCAACGGGCAAATTTTGAAATAGAACATCGTTTTGATACAATGAATTCTTTGTTGATTAGGCCAAATATCAGTTACCAGGAATCAGATAATTCAAGTCAAACTACGACGCAGGTAACAAGGGGAAAGCTGGTATCGCTCAATAACGTTCAGTCGAGGACCAACTCACATAACAACGGCTATACTTTCAACAACATGATGTTGTTCCGGCATCGTTTTCAAAAGCGTGGGCGTACCCTCAGCTTAAATCTAACACAAGGAGCAAATACTAACGACCGCGTCTCTAATAACCTAAGTTACAATACAACAACCCGGGGCAGAGATACTACTGACCGCACAAGCACTACCAGCAGGGATGGAAAAAGTTTCGGAGGAACGCTTTCTTATACAGAGCCCATTAGTTCGACATCTCAACTTGAGGTGAATTATAACTATAACTATAATGGAAGTAACTCCGATCAAAAGACCTTTAGCTTAAACAAATCTAGCAAGCTCTATGATCTTGTAGATACAACTCTTACCAACTTATTTAAAAATACAAACGCTTCTCACCGCGTTAGCTTGAATTACAGACAACAGTTAAGTAAACTTTGGAACTATACGGTGGGGTTAGGTGTTCAACACGCAGAGTTAACCAGCAATAATATTACAAAGAGGAGGTTTCTTGCCCAGTCCTTTAATAACCTGACGCCAACGGTGGCTTTACAGTACAGCAAGAACAGGACGCAAAACTTCAGATTTTTTTATAGGGGTAATACGCAGCAACCTAATATTACCCAGTTACAGGATGTGCTGGATAAGGTGTCCAATGTTCTTTATCACACCATTGGTAACCCTGCTCTTAAACAAGCTTTCAACCACAATATCAACTTAAACTATTCGAGTTTCAACGTCTCCACTTTCAAGAACTTTCTGGTGAGCCTGAATGGAAGTGTAGCTACCAACAGAATTAGCAACTACAATATCATTAACTCCTCCAGGTCAAATATTATCCTCGCAGCAGAAAACGATACACTAACACCGGGAACACAATTTTCAAAACCGATCAATATTAATGGGGGATATAATATCACCGGGTTTATTAACTACGGCTTTCCAATAAAAACACCAAAATCGAACTTGAATTTTACGACTCGTGTCACAGTTAATAAAGATGCAAGTTTATCAAGAACGTACACCGAGGTAAATCCTAATGCGCAGGATGTAAAGATCTTTACCAATAATTACATTTTAGGAGAAACGGTTCGATTAACAATGAATCTACAGGAACGACTTGATCTCAACTTCTTTAGTACATCCACTTATAATATTGTCAAGTACAGCGCCAATGCAACAACAGCTAATCAAAATGCAAATTCTTTTACGCAGATCTTTTCTGTAGAGCCAACTTATGCTACTAAGAGCGGTTGGGTTTTAGGAACAGACTTTAACTATACAATGTATCGTGGTCAGTCTGCAGGGTTCAATCAATCAATACCCTTACTAAATGCAAGCCTTTCAAAAATCATGTTTAAGAACAAGCGTGGCGAATTGAAATTCAACGTATACGATTTACTTAACCAGAACAAAAGCATTACACGAACTGTAGATCAAAACTCTATCGTAGACACAAGAACACAGGTGCTAACACGCTACTTCCTTATAAGTTTTACTTATAACTTACGAAGGTTTGGAGCACAGCCTCAAGGCAACGGCAACAACCCAATGAGGCAAATATTCAGAGGCGGTGGCGGAATGGGAGAAATGAGAGGAATGCGTCCACCTAACCAATAAAATGCTAAATGATCCCTGAAAGAACCTCGCGCATGCGGGGTTTTTTGTTATCAAAAGGTTTGAACCTTTTTAGCAGAAGATTTTTTTTAATAAAAAATTATTACTGATAGAATTGAAAGTATTAATACTTTTACAACTTCAAATTTTTGTTCATTTTTTGATCGTACTAGGAAGTTGAAAAATTTTATCACCCACAATTATCTTTCTGCAAGCCACCCATCTCTTAGTGGTGCTGTAAATCATTTGGGTTCTGATCACTTCTTGTATCTTATCCGACGACCACGTATCTGAGATAGCACTATAACTTTTACTAACGTAAATGCAGGTGTAGTGTACCTGTTTTGGCACGATCTTCTTTACAATATTTCTTATAATTTTTATCAACGTGGATCAGCAAATTATAATCAGGGTAGCCGATAGTGGCGATGTTCATTACGCAGCGACTATAACCGACGAAATGGAATCTTCAGCTAAAGCCAGGGGAACCGGGATAGCTAAAAGAAGTCCGGAATATGTTGCTCAAAAGATGACAGAAGGTAAAGCTGTTATAGCAACCACAGCGGACGGTACGTGGGTTGGCTTTTGTTATATTGAAGCCTGGGGACATGATCAGTATGTTGCCAATAGCGGTTTAATCGTGGCTCCGGCATTCCGCAAAAGTGGCGTTGCAAAGCAAATCAAAAAAAGAATTTTTGATTTGTCACGTGAAAAGTATCCTACTTCAAAAATCTTCGGACTTACCACCGGACTTGCCGTGATGAAGATCAACAGCGAGTTGGGCTATGAACCCGTTACCTATTCTGAGCTAACAGATGATGATCAATTTTGGGCAGGCTGTAAGGCATGCGTCAACTACGATACCCTAATGAGTAAAGACAGGAAAAATTGTTTTTGCACAGCAATGCTCTACGATCCTGCAGACCATTATGAGCCTGAGGAAACTGCCGCTGATTTTAAGCAGAACTCAAACCTGTACGAACGCTTTATGAACGTAAAGAAAAGTCGTTTGCTAAAGCTTCTAAAGAAGAAAGACCCCCAGGTGAAAGCAAAATCGAAGCTGCTGCTAAGCCTTTTATTCAACATGTAATTCCTCACTCTAAATTTTTATAAACCATTTCTGAGATGTCAAAAAAAGTAGTTCTTGGCTTTAGTGGTGGACTGGATACTTCTTTCTGCGTAAAATATTTTACCGAAGAAAAGGGATACGAGGTTCACAGTATTATTGTAAACACCGGCGGTTTTACCAAAGACGAATTAAAGCATATCGAGCATCATGCATATGCTTTGGGCGTAAAAACCCATAAGGCCGTTGAAGCCGAAGAAAGCTACTACAACAGCATCATCAAGTACCTCGTTTTCGGAAATGTTTTAAAAAATAACACCTACCCGCTCAGCGTGAGTGCAGAGCGTTTGATACAAGCACTTCATATCTCGGATTATGTGCAAGAGTTAAATGCAGATGCCGTTGCCCACGGAAGCACTGGCGCTGGCAATGACCAGGTTCGCTTTGATATGATCTTTAACATCATGATCCCTGGTGTTGAAATAATTACTCCTATTCGCGACATGAAATTGAGTCGTGAAGCAGAGGTAGAATTTTTAAAAAGTAAAAATGTAGATATGAACTTTGCCAAGTCTGTCTACTCTATTAATAAAGGTTTGTGGGGCACCAGTGTTGGAGGCAAAGAGACCTTAAGTTCTTACGGCATGTTGCCCGAAGAAGCCTGGCCTACACAGGTAACCCAAACAGGAACAGAAGAAATTAAACTCCATTTTGAAGAAGGTGAATTAACCGAGGTAAATGGAGAATATTTTGAAACGCCGGTAAAAGCCATTCAATACCTTCAAAGCGTTGTCGGACCTTACGGTATCGGTCGCGACATTCATATCGGTGATACAATTATAGGCATCAAAGGGCGAGTTGGTTTCGAAGCCGCTGCTCCCATGGTCATCTTAAAAGCACATCATGCTTTAGAAAAGCACGTGCTTACTAAATGGCAACTGAACTGGAAAGACCAACTGGCTATTTTCTACGGAAACTGGTTGCACGAGGGCCAGATTATGGATCCTGTTATGAGAGATATAGAGGCCTTTTTGCAGAATACCCAAAAGAACGTAACAGGCGATGTGTTTGTACAGTTGAAGCCTTACCACTTTCACATCATTGGTATTGACTCCAAGTTCGATTTAATGAGTGCTAAATTTGGTAAATACGGCGAAATGAATACCGGCTGGACAGGCGATGATGTTCGAGGATTCAGTAAGATCTTTGGTAACCAAACAATGATCTGGCACCAGGTAAAGGATAGTACAAAAGAGAGTTAGAACATTTTGGTAGCCCGCCTTAGTGGTACTATCAAGCTTCGGTTGCGTCGCACTCTTGTACGTAAATCAATCTTTTCAGCTACTCTTTCACTTTAGTCAAAAACGTTTTTAGTGTTAAAAAACATTCAAACAAACCCTCCTCCTGCAGTCGTTTCAACTTCAAACGCGACCAAATATGTATGGGGTAAAAATTGTGAAGCCTGGAACTTATTGAACAACGACAGCCTGAGTATAAAACATGAGAAGATGCCCCATGGCGCTGAAGAGATTTTACACTATCACAAGCAATCACAGCAATTTTTCTACATACTAAAAGGCAGGGCAGTTTTCGAAGTAGACGAAGTAATCGTGATTGTACACGAGGGAGAAGGATTGCACCTTGAAGCAGGTCGACGACACAGAATAATGAATAAAGACGAAGGCGCACTAGAGTTCCTTGTTATCTCTCAACCCTCTACCAGCAGCGATCGCCATAACCTGGTATAGAAGGGTAACCGCGGCTAAAAATAGAAAGCAGAAGTTTTCTAAGACCATTGTTAACAATCAACTAATATGTTTTTAAGAAGAGATCATCTAAACAACTTTTTATACTCCCCTTTGTCGGGTGCAAACTCAAGCTCCCCTTTAGGGGCGGGGGGGCTTCGGGTTGGAATAATTGGTGGAGCCGGCTATACCGGTGGAGAATTAATCCGCATTTTGATCAATCATCCAAATGTTCAAATCTCTTTCATAAACAGTAAAAGTAACGCCGGCAAGCCTGTTGCTTCAGTTCATGCTGACCTATTGGGTGAGACTGATATAGCCTTTTCATCAGAACTCTCCAACGATATTGATGTTTTGTTTTTGTGCGTTGGTCATGGAGATGCGAAGAAATTTCTAGCCGAAGAAGCCCCATCTCTAAAGGGAGTAAAATTGATAGACCTAAGTCAGGACTTCAGGGTTGCTGCTAACGCAAACTTTGAAGAGAGAAGTTTTGTTTATGGCCTTCCGGAGCTAAATAAAGAACAAATTAAGTCGGCAGAGAACATTGCTAATCCAGGTTGCTTTGCTTCTGCAATTCAGTTAGGATTATTGCCGTTGGCAAAGGCCGGACTACTAAAAGAGATCTATACAACCGGCATTACCGGCTCTACTGGTGCCGGGCAAAGTTTATCAGCAACAACACATTTTAGTTGGAGAGCAAATAATATCTCGGCCTACAAAACTTTAACTCACCAGCATTTAAAGGAGATTACTCAATCGTTACAACAGTTGCAGGGATCTTTTTCAACTTCATCAGAAACAAAAAGTGGACTATACTTCGTTCCCTGGCGAGGTGATTTTCCAAGAGGTATTTATATCAGTTCTACTATCGATTGCAATCTTTCATTGAACGAGGTGAACCAATTATATAAAGACTTTTACCAGCATGAGCCTTTCACTCATGTAAGTGAGACAATGATCGATCTGAAGCAAGTAGTCAACACAAACAAGTGCTTAATTCATATCGAAAAAGCAGAAGAAAAAATTGTCGTACACTCAGCAATAGACAACCTGCTAAAAGGCGCAAGCGGGCAGGCAGTTCAAAATATGAATTTGATGTTTGGGCTGGAAGAGACGGCGGGATTGAGACTGAAGGGAGGGGGATTTTGAGTGATAAGTTGTAAGTTGTAAGTGATAAGTTATGCAGAACTATAAAGATTTGAAAGTTTGGGATAAAGCTCATCAATTTACTCTGAGGGTGTATGAGGTTACTAAAGGTTTTCCAAAGGAGGAAATTTATAGCTTAACCAATCAAATCAGAAGATCCTCTTCTTCAATTCCTGCAAATATTGCTGAAGGCTGTGGAAAGAATTCCCAAAGCGACTTCGCCAACTTCTTAAATATTGCCCTCGGATCTTCAAACGAAGCCGAATATTTTCTAATTCTTTCTAAAGACCGGGGCTATCTGAAGCAAAAAAACTTTGATATTCTATTCACCCAATAAATGACGTAAAAGGAATGCTTATTTCATTAATAGGAAAAGTTCAAGATAAACCTTCAAACCCTTATCCTAATACTTCAACCTAAACCTGACTTATAACTTATAACTCACAACTTAAAACTCCCATGAAACTCTTCGACGTTTACCCACTTAACAACATCACCATTACTAAGGCTAAAGGCTCTTATGTTTGGGATGACCAGGGAACAAAATACCTTGATATGTATGGCGGTCATGCTGTTATCAGTATTGGCCATACTCATCCTCATTGGGTGTTGCGAATTGAAGAGCAATTGAACAAGATTGCTTTTTATTCTAACTCCGTAAAAATCCCTGTGCAGCAACAACTTGCTGAAAAACTGGGTAAGCTAAGTGGTAAAGAAGACTACCAGTTGTTCCTGATAAGTAGTGGTGCGGAGGCAAATGAAAATGCATTAAAGCTTGCTTCTTTTTACAACGGCAAAAAGAAAATAATCGCCTTTAGTAAGTCTTTTCATGGCCGAACATCGCTGGCTGTTGCAGTTACAGATAATCCTGCTATTGTGGCTCCCGTTAACGAAAATGAGAACGTTATTTTTCTTCCTTATAACGATGAGAAAGCGTTGGAAGATTGTTTCGCACAAAGAGGTGACGAAATATCTTCTGTCATAATTGAGGCTATCCAGGGTGTTGGTGGAATTATACCGGCTACAGAAAACTTCCTTCAAAAGATCCGTTCCTTGTGCAATCAATATAATGCTGTTTATATCGCTGATAGCGTGCAAGATGGTTACGGAAGAAGTGGACAATTCTTCGCTCATGATTACGGACGAGTAAGTGCAGATGTTTATACGATGGCTAAAGGAATGGGCAACGGTTTTCCAATTGGCGGAATTTTAATTGCGCCTCACATTGCTCCAAAACATGGAATGCTTGGAACTACTTTTGGTGGTAACCAGCTTGCCTGCGCTGCTGCCCTTGCCGTGCTTGAAGTGATGGAAGAAGAGAACCTAATTGAAAATGCTCAAAAGGTTGGTAGCTATTTATTAGATCGTTTAGCTGCAATTACTGAAATTAAAAACGTACGCGGACGAGGCTTAATGATAGGCTTTGATGTGCCCGAAGAGTTAAAAGACCTAAAGAAAAACCTGCTCTATAAGCAGCACGTTTTTACCGGTGAGGCGAAGCCGAATGTTATACGATTGCTTCCATCTTTGGCATTAACTAAAGACCAGGCTAGTGAATTTTTAGAAGCACTTGAAGCAGAGATTGCTTCACTAACCGGTGCTAAAAAAGAAAGTGAACGAGCAGTAACGGTATAAATTTTAAAAGCAATCTTTTTAGCAGTAAAATTCGTTTTTGCCATAACGTTGAAAAGCCCATCAAAAGATGTAAAGTACAAGAGTGCGACGCAAGAATGCATCATTGGAAAACTACAATTGGCTACCTAAATAAAAATAAAAGTTGAAAAATTTCATTTCCGTTTCTGATGTCAGTGATATAAACGCTTTGGTCAAAAAAGCGTTGGAGTACAAGGCAGATCCGTTTAAGGATAAGGCACTTGGCGCAAATAAAAGAATTGGTCTTTTGTTTCTAAATCCAAGTTTGCGCACAAGATTAAGTACGCAGGTAGCTGCACAACAACTTGGAATGGAAGCGATCGTTTTTAACGTTGACAAAGAAGGTTGGGCACTCGAGTTTGAGGAAGGCGCCATTATGAACGGCACCACTGTCGAACACGTAAAAGATGCTGCCCCCGTTCTTGGCAAGTACTTCGACATTCTGTGTATCCGTACTTTTCCCTCGCTTAAAAACCGTGAAGAAGATTACAGCGAGATGTACATCAGCCAGTTTATTAAGTATGCGGGTGTTCCGGTTATCAGCCTCGAAAGTGCTACGCTTCATCCGCTGCAAAGTTTGACGGATATTATCACGATTAAAGAATATTTGCTTAACTCCCCTTTACGGGCTGGGGGTAAACCTAAGATTGTTCTTACATGGGCTCCGCATATTAAGCCACTTCCGCAATGTGTTTCCAACTCGTTTGCTGAATGGATAAATGCCTGGGGTGAAGCCGATTTTGTAATCACCCACCCGGAGGGTTATGAGCTGGCAGAGAAGTTTACAAAAGGCGCTACCATCACTCATGACCAGGATGAAGCGCTCAAGGATGCGGATTTTGTTTATGTAAAAAATTGGAGCGCCTATAATGATTACGGGAAGATGCATAGCAGTGACACATCATGGATGTTGACCAACGACAAGTTGCAACAAACCAACAACGCTAAAGTAATGCACTGCCTCCCCGTAAGAAGAAATGTAGAATTGAGCGACGAAATATTAGACGGTCCGAATAGCCTGGTGACACAAGAAGCATCAAACAGGGTGTGGGCTGCACAGGCAGTAATTAGTACCCTTCTAACCTCCCCGAAGGGAGGGATTTAAAGCTGCTTGATTAAACAAAATGGTGACTGGTTTAAAGAATATTTTTAGAGCCGACTCATTTACTACTATTACACATTGTTGCGTCGCACACTTGTACATTTGACTATTCTTCGACATATTGAAAACAAATAATGCAAGAACTATTCGTTATTAAGATTGGTGGAAATGTGATAGACAGCGAAGCCGGGTTACAATCTTTTTTAAAGGATTTTGCTGCAATTGAAGGAAACAAGATTTTGATTCACGGAGGTGGAAAGATTGCAACAAAAATGGGGGAGCAACTGGGTATCGAATCAAAATATATCAACGGAAGGCGAGTGACAGACGATGCAACCATAGATCTTGTAACAATGGTATATGGCGGGTTGGTGAATAAAAAAATTGTTGCGCAATTGCAATCCTTAGGTTGCAATGCAATTGGTTTAACCGGCGCTGATGGTAACATTATTCCTGCTACTAAACGTCCCGTTAAAGAAGTTGATTTTGGCTGGGTGGGAGATGTGGAAAGTTCAAAGTTGAAGGTTGAGAGTTTAAAGTTATTGCTTGATAGTGGATTAGTTCCTGCCTTTGCACCGCTTACTCATGATGGACAAGGTCACATCTTAAATACAAATGCAGATACAGTGGCTTCATCTTTAGCTGTTGCTTTGTCTTATATGTATGACGTAAGATTAATTTATTGTTTTGAGAAAAAAGGCGTGTTAGAAAATGTAGACGATGACGAATCAGTCATTAAAATAATTAATAAGAAAACGTATCAGCAATTATTGAGTGAACAGAAATTGTTCGCCGGTATCCTTCCAAAAATTGACAATGCTTTTGCAGCCATTGATGCCGGAGTAAAAGAAGTTCTGGTAGGGGATGCAAACGATCTTATTCAAAATACAACAGGCAAAACCAGCGGAACTCTTTTTATAAATTAATGGCAGCGGACTTACTATATAGAAAGGCAGTAAAACTTCTGCACCAGTTAATTTCAACTGCATCTTACTCAAAATATGAAGATGGAACTGCTACAATAATAGAAGACTTTCTTACTGAAAATGGAATTCAGAATAATAGACTTCTAAACAATGTATGGGCAGTAAATAAACACTTCGATGTAGCAAAACCAACTATACTTTTAAACTCACATCACGACACGGTAAAACCAAGCCCTCATTATACAAACGATCCGTTTACGCCTATTGTTAAGGATGGGAAATTATCTGGTTTGGGAAGTAACGATGCGGGCGGGTGCCTTGTAAGTCTTATTGCTACATTCCTTCATTTTCATAATACAGAAGATTTAAAATACAATCTAATTCTTGCGGCAACTGCTGAGGAAGAAATCAGTGGTTATGGAGGAATTGAGTTGTTGCTTGGAAACGACAAATTTGAAGAAACGTTACAGGGAAAGGAGATTGATTGTGCTATTGTTGGTGAGCCGACAAAGATGCAGTTAGCAATTGCTGAAAAAGGTTTGATGGTACTTGACTGTGTGGCGCAAGGGAAAGCTAGTCATGCCGCAAGGGAAGAAGGAGACAACGCAATTTATAAAGCTGTAAAGGATATTGAATGGTTTAGCACCTATCGGTACCCGAAAATAAGCGAGTGGCTAGGGCCGGTTAAGATGTCTGTAACTGTAATCAACACAGAAAACAAGGCTCATAACATGGTTCCTTCCAGCTGCAACTTTGTTGTTGATGTCAGAATTACAGAAGTGTATAGCCATGAAGAAATATTTGAAATCATTCGACAAAACGTATCATCGCAGGTGGCACCAAGAAGCATGCGACTTAGAGCTACAGGAATTAACATTAACCACCCTCTTGTTCAGGCAGGAATGAGTCTTGGAAAAACTTGTTATGGATCACCCACAAGTAGCGATAAAGCGTTAATGCCTTTCCCCGCCTTAAAGTGTGGTCCGGGCGATAGTGCAAGAAGTCATACAGCGGATGAATTTATATTTTTAAATGAAATAGAGGAAGGAATTCAAGGTTATATTTCCATGCTAAATAAGGTAATACTTTGATAAAACAGTTTTTGATAAAGAAGGTGTGTAGTGAAGCAAATCGTCCGCCTTATTCTTACAAAGTGGAAGAATATTTCGAGGAATTTGTTCACAATTATATTCTACAGCCTTTTAATATTATACTAAACGAAAAGTGGAAAGTTTTGCTTTCTATAATGCTGTTTAAGAAGGACGACAACAGTCCGCAGGGTGTCAACATTTACGAGGCGTCTTTAGTTGAAGAGGAATTGATTAAATATTATCCTGTTGCAATTACTCTTGATGATATTTATGCAAACGATAAACCTATGGAAAACATCGTTGGCTTGTATTATAAAATTATCAGCCTGTTTTTCCTATCCAACTACCCAGGTATCTCGCAACAATATATGCTTGATTTAAAGGAAAAATTAGACTGGGAATATTTGCTGTCTCTTACTTATCCTGCCCCATATTCTGAACAGAAATATGTAGGCGATTAATACATCTTGTTTCAATAATTATTACCATGAAGTTGTGGCAAAAAAATACAAATACGTCTACCGCGGTAGAAACATTTACGGTTGGAAATGACCGGGAGATGGACCTGTTTCTTGCACCTTTTGATGTTCAGGGATCACTCGCTCATATAAAAATGTTGGAGACTATTGACCTTTTAACATCTGAAGATTGGAAGGTTCTATCGGCAGAATTAAAAAAGATCTATAAAGAAATTGAAGCAGGGAATTTTACACTGCAGGATGATGTGGAAGACATTCATTCGCAAGTAGAACTATTACTGACAGAACGATTAGGTGAGGTTGGCAAAAAAATCCATAGTGGACGAAGCCGAAATGACCAGGTGTTGGTTGATCTAAAATTGTTTTTCAGAAGCGCTATTGAACAACTTGTACAAAACATAGAACACCTTTTTCAACTGCTTCAGCAGAAGAGCGAAGCCTTTAAAGAGAACCTGTTACCGGGGTATACTCATCTTCAACTGGCAATGCCTTCTTCTTTTGGATTGTGGCTTGGAGCTTATGCTGAAAGCCTCGTTGATGATGTCATCACCTTACAATCTGCGTACAAAGTAGTTAATAAAAATCCGCTCGGTTCTGCTGCCGGCTATGGTTCTTCGTTTCCTTTAAACCGTACGCTTACCACTCAATTACTTGGCTTTGAAGATTTAAATTACAACGTGGTGTATGCTCAAATGAGCCGTGGCAAAAGTGAGCGGATAGTTGCACAGGCCGTAAGCAATGTAGCATCAACTCTCAATAAACTGTCGATGGATTGCTGCCTCTACATGAACCAAAACTTTGGGTTCATATCCTTTCCGGATGAGCTGACAACCGGCTCATCAATCATGCCTCATAAAAAAAATCCGGACGTGTTCGAGTTGATTAGAGCCAAGTGCAATCAACTGCAAGCTTTACCAAACGATGTTGCTTTGCTTACAACCAATCTTCCCTCCGGCTACCATAGAGACTTTCAGTTATTAAAAGAATACTTGTTTCCTGCTTTTGTTACAATTAACAGTTGCCTTGATATGATGCACTTGATGATCAGTAACATGAAAGTGAAAGAGAACCTTCTCAAAAACGAACAATACAAATACTTGTTCAGCGTAGAAGAAGTAAATAAACTTGTTTTACAAGGAACACCTTTTAGAGATGCTTATAAAAAAGTTGGGCTTGAGATCGAAGCAGGCAAGTTTGAATATTCTACAACCGTTAATCACACGCACGAAGGAAGTATTGGAAACCTTTGCACCGAACAAATTAAGGATGCAATGAGGGCAGCGATCGATGCTTTTGAATTTGGAAAATATCACAAAGCAATTGAAGATTTGACTGCTTAATGAGCGGAACTGGCAGAAGCAGGTATAAGTATTTTTGAGTTAGCGACGGGCATTGTAAAATAGAATTTACTACCGACATTCAATTCGGTTGTTACCCAAATTTTACCGTTATTTTTTTCTACAAAATCTTTACATAATTGTAGTCCCAGTCCGGTTCCCCGCTCGTTATTAGTACCCCGGATGGTAAAGGTTTCAAACCTAAAGAGTTTCTCCACTATCTCTGGCTTCATTCCACTACCGGTATCTTTAACGCAAATGGTAACCTGGCCAGCATCTACGGTTGCGGAAACAATAATGTAATCCTCCTTGCTACAATATTTAATGGCATTGCCGATCAAATTTCTTATGACCAGCTGTATCATTTCAGCATCTACAAATACCCCCGTTTCGTCTTCTATTGTACTACTTAAGTATATTCCTTTTTGGGTTGCTTTTTGTTGATAGTATGCTATTTCGTGCTTTACAATTTTTCTAATGTCAAGGTTTCCAGGATTAATTACTTCTCCCTTCAGTTGGCTTTTCGACCAGTGCAGCAGGTTATCCAAAAGGCTTGACGTATAATTCAGGTTTTTAGAAAGTTCGGGCAAATAAGTTTTAAACTCTGTCTCAGTAATTACCTGTTCGTCTATTAGCCTAACCATGTCCATGATATTAATTAGTGGACTTCTAACATCATGTGCGATAATGGAAAAAAGACGGTCTTTTTGTTCATTGAGAGCGGCAAGCGAAATTGCATCTTTCTTGCGCTGCGTGATATTGTTGAAGATTAAAATGCACCCGCTATAATCAGATGTTCGGTCGGTAAGAACGTTGATGTCAACCTCATAATAGTTCTTGCTGCCGTTTTTCTCTATTTCAATCTCGATCGTATTTTTTCTTCTTTCCATTACACCCTGGTATAGTTGATGCGCAAGAGGAAACAGCGTGAAAAGTTGAGCGCCAATTATTTTTTCGGGAAGGTGAGATAAGACGCATTCCATTTGACTATTCTTATCGATGACCGTGTTATAGGAGTCCAGAACCAACACGCCATCCTGCATCGACTCGAAAATTTTTTCCCTTGCCTCAGGAATAATATCCAGCAGTTTATACCGGAGAAGACCAAAAGAAATGATGGTGGAGGTTGCAATAAATGCAAAAGGAGTTAAATCAATATTCTGTTCAGCCCTTACACCAAGCTTATAGAGGATATTAAAAATCCAGGGTATCACGAGCGCATAAAAAATAATCCTCTTCTGCTTTACATAGATACGATCTGCAGTTTTAAAAGCAGTCGCAAGCGAATAAATAGACCACGCAAGTGCTGCATAGAAATATGCGGTGAATACATAATACCAGAAAGAAGGTTCGATGGTAAGTAAAGGAAATGCACCACTACTATTAACGGATAATGATTTATAGTAATAATGATGGTAATCGTTTGTAAAAACAAGAACTAAAGTACTAACAGGTATAAGAGCAATCCACGCGTGGAAGGGCCTGATAACAAGCTTTTGCTTAAAAATAAAAACATGAATAAAAAGGAGCAAAGCTAGCGGAAGCAAAGTTATGCCAACATATTCCAGCTGCAGCCAGAACTTGATGGTTGAAAGGTTCGACGAGAACAATTCTCCTGCATAAGTAAGCGCCCACCATCCGGCCAGGCCGATGACGAAAGCAAAAGATCTTTCCGCGGATTTTAAGCGGGTATAAATAATTATGGACAATATTATGGTAGCGAGACCGCTGACCGATAATATAAGTGCATAAGGATTTAATGATAGGTGCATGTAGCTGAAAACAGAGTATTTGAATCGATAACGAATTATTATAATAGAAATTATGTGAGACCTCTGCGGTGGGAAGCTATGAACTATAATGTGCCCTTTTTGGCTATAGTTCAATCTTTTACTTTTGTTTAGCAAAACATTCAAAGCTTGCGAACATCGATATTATAATTTAGACTTCGGACGGGCTTTGACGACTAACTTTGCGCCTTACCGCCCGAGGAAGAAACCCAACATGAAAGTATTACACACAGCAGACTGGCACTTAGGCAAACGGCTTGAACAGTGCGAACGAACCGAAGAACACCAGCAGTTTTTAGACTGGCTGATCGACAAGCTTTCTGAACAATGTATTGACGTTTTAATCATTGCAGGAGATGTTTTCGATACAGGCACACCTTCAAATGCTGCACTAAAACAGTATTACGATTTCTTATGGAGGGTTAAAAATACGTGCTGTAAAGAAGTAATTATTATTGGCGGAAATCACGACTCTGTAACGACGCTTAACGCACCCAAAGACTTACTTAAATATTTTAGTGTGCATGTTGTTGGGGGCGTTCCTGACAACCTGGTTGACCAGATTATTCCTATATCTAATGCGGCAGGAGAACTTGAACTGGTCGTTTGTGCCGTGCCTTTCCTGCGGGACAAAGATGTGCGCTTATCTATTTCAGGAGAAAGTTCTTCTGATATGGAAGCGAGATTAAAAAAAGGAATTTGTGATCATTACAATGCTTTTAAAGAACATGTCGCTCCATACAAAGCCGAAGGAATTCCGGTGATAGCAACAGGTCATTTATTTACTGCAGGTGGAGCGAACTCGGAGAGTGAGAAAGACATTCATGTCGGTAATCTTGGCCAAGTTTGCGGAGACCAGTTTCCTGAAGAGTTTGACTATATAGCGCTGGGCCATTTGCATCGTCCGCAGGTGGTGAACAAAATAAACCACATTCGTTATTCCGGTTCGCCGATACCGCTAAGTTTCTCCGAGAACCAGGATGAAAAACTGGTTTTGATATTAACTTTTGAAGGTGGTAAGCTAAGCGAATTAGAAGAGTTCAATATTCCCTGTTGTCGTAAGCTAATTAGGATAAAAGGTAATTTCGAGACTGTAAAGAACAAGCTTATTCTTCTCGAGGACGACAAGCTCTGCTATCCTGCCTGGGTGGAAGTGCAGGTGGAAACCGATGGTTATATCCATGAGTTGGAAGACCAGTTGAATAAGCTTATTCATAAGAAAGTCTTTATCGAACGATTATTCATAAGTCAACGAAAATTAAAACCGCTTCTTAATTTGAATGAACAGGTTTCTGAAGCAATGACTCTCACAGACCTCGATCCTAAAACTGTGTTTAGAAAAAAGCTTCAGTCTGCCTATCCCCAGGGAGATGCCGATGACTTATTGCAAACGTTTGATGAGGTGATGGAACTGATGAGGCAGAGCGAGTAACGCTTTGTATGGAACACTTTTAACTTGCACGTTTTCCCTGCATCAACATTTCTACAGCATGATCTAAAGAACCTGCGGGAATTACATTGCCTGAGTTAACAAAGAAGATCTCGTCTGCTTTTTCAATAGTATTTAGTCGATGTGCGATAATAACACGAGTTGTCTGCTCAGGTAATTGGTCAAGGATTTCAGTTAACAAGTGCTCGGTAACCGTATCAATGTTTGCAGATGCCTCATCTAAAATCAGGATTTCAGGGTTGCGCAAAACTGCACGCATAAAGGCAATCAATTGTTTTTGCCCCAGGCTAATACTTTCACCACTTGCACTCACAGGGGTATCTAGTCCCTGCTCAAATACGGAAAGCAATTTTTGCAGATGCGACTCTTTTATGACTTCCTCCAGCTCTTCATTATTGTATTTCAACAACTGTTCGTTGCCATAGAGAAGGTTGTCTTTCACAGTGCCTGTAAATAAAATCGGTTCCTGCAGTATAAAGCTGATTTTTTTGGCTCTCTCTTCTGCACTGTACGTGCGGATGTCGCGGCCGTTAAGAAAAACAGTTCCGTGGGTAGGATCGTACAAGCGGGCAATTAGTGAAGCCGTGGTTGTTTTACCTCCACCGGTAGGACCAACGAGCGCATAGGTTTTCCCAGGCAACAGGTCGAAACTAACATGATGAAGAATCTCGCTTCCGTTAGGATAAGCAAACGATACATTCTGAAAGGCTAAGCCGGGTTTATGCAAGGCCGTTGTTTCTCCTGTGCTCCTATCAGTGAGGTTTGATTGCAGTGATAAGATTTGAGAAATCCTATCCCAGCCCGCCATGGCTACCTGGAAGCTTGTCCATAAAGCAGCAAGCTGGCGCAAAGGATTATAAAAATTAACGGCGTAAGCAAGATAGCTAACCAATAAACCAATAGTAAAGCTGCCGGTTGAAATAAGATAAATGCCTAAGGCAAGTACAATCAATTGAGCGAGACTCGAGAACAACCCATAAACCGGCAGGAAAACATTATTAGCCATGCCAGCACCAATAGCGGTATTGTAGTTTTGATGATTTGCATCATTAAATCGTTTAAGGAAATAATCGCGGCGATTGAAGGCAATGATCACCCTGAAGTTGTTCAGGCTTTCCTGAATTTCGGCGCTCATGCTTCCGACACTTTTTAGGTTCGTAGCATTCTTACGTTTCACCCATGGAGACACCATCATTGTAAAAATAAGGATCAGCAGTGCAGGCAATAAAGTAGCTGCCCCAAGTTCAATGTTAATGGCAAGTAAGAAAACTCCGGCGCCCGTCATCGTTACTATACTTCCGATAAACTGCATTAACGATTGCGAAAAAAACTGGTTAATCTTATCTGTATCGTTATTCAATCTTGAGATTAGGTCGCCTGCTTTGTTCTGGTTGAAAAAAGCAATGGGTAATTCCTGTAGTTTATTAAAGAGTGCATTGCGCAAAGTGAAAAGCGTTCTTTGACCCACACTTCCCATCAGCTTTGTTTGCATGTAGCTGGTTCCCAACGCAAGCAGGTACATGGCGAGTAAAATTCCACCGATCATTAAAACGCCGTTGTATTGTTTGGTTGTTACATACGCGTCAACTGCATGACCAATCAATAACGGACCAACCAGTTGAAGAGATGAATTGACAAGGATTGCAATCAATGCAATGATGAGGTTTCTTTTTTCGTGGGCAATGAGCGAGTACAGCTTTTTGACAGCCTTTAAAGAGGAGGTCTTTTGCTGCTGCCCAGAAAGTTGATTAATGTTATAGTTCATAAGTGAATGTCAATTTAGTTGAGTAGAATTGCTGCAAGTACAAGTGTGTGACACAACAATGCGTAATAGATAGCCTTCCGCTGGCAACCAACATTACTAAGCCAATGACACCGATTCATAATTACTTGTGCTTTGTTGCGAGTTTAAGATCTGCACATAATCCACACTGGTATTCATCAATTCTTCATGCTTGCCCGAAGCTACAATTTCACCTTGCGTCAACAGGATAATTTGGTCATACTGCTCGATGGCAGCTATCTTTTGAGTAACTGAAATGAGTGTAATGCCGGAATAATTTGTGAGCACGTTCTGTAAGATTTTAGTCTCTGTGCTTTGGTCGACCCTTGCGGTAAAGTCGTCGAGTAGCAAGATGCGGGGATCGATAGCCAGTGCTCGTGCAAGCATGATGCGTTGCTTTTGCCCCCCGGATAAACTCGAACCTCTTTCTGATACAACAGTGTTTAAACCATTTGGAAGGCTTTTTATAAAATCTCCTAATTCAGCAGTATCAATTGCTTTTTGTAAAGAGGCGTCTGTAACGGTGTCACTAAATGCGATGTTTTCCCTAATGCTCATATTAAAGACAATGCTGTCCTGGAACACAAAACCTACCTGGCTATAAAAGTTTTCTTTGTTATACTCTTCAATGCGGTGACCATCGAACTCAATAACGCCGGCAGTTGCTTTTACAAGACCAGTAAGTAAATACAGTAATTGTGTCTTGCCTGCCGCAGTAGGACCAATCACTGCTATCCGTGAGCCTGGTTTTATATGTAGATCAATATTCTTCAGAGTAGGTTTTTGTCCATAAAACAATGAAACCTTCTTTAGCTGTATGTCACCCTGCAGGTTTGATGTAATGGTACCGCCAGCAATGGGATCGGGGGAGTTTAACACAAAGCTTATGCGTTGATAAGAAGCTGTTGCCTGCGCAATTACATTGCTCATAAAGCCAATAACAAGTATCGGAAAAATAAGCATAGCAAGATAGCTGTTGAAGGCTGCAAAATTACCGAGAGACATACTGCCCGTAATTACGTAATGGCCGCCCAGTAACAGAATGGCGAGCCCGGCCATGTTTGCGGTAAACACGATCACAGGTATTAGCCCCGCAAAAAGACGCAGGATAGAAAGGCCAAGTGTTTTTGCCTGGTTATTTACTTCAATAAACTTATCATATTCGAGTTGCTGCGAGTTGACAACCCTTATAAGTGCCGCACCTAAAATACTTTCGCTAATTACTTTGTTTAGCCTGTCTATTACTTCACGACCTTTTATAAAAAGCGCCCTTACTTTTTTAAGTACTACGAAGAAAGTGATGCCAATAATGGGGATAATAGCCATTACACAAAGCGCCAGTTTCCAATTGATAGTGAGCAATAAAATGCTTGCCCCAACGATGATGAATAACGACGATGCAATAGAGACGACGGCTTGTGAAACAAACAGTTTTATAGAATCTACATCTGCCGTTAAATTGGTTAAGAGCTTTGAAGGATTTGCCTGCTCTAATGCTGCATAGCTTAAATGCGAAATTTTGTCTGCCAGTCTTGAACGAAGATCTCTTGCAACTTTTTCTGACGTGTATGTTTGAATGATTGTCTGCAGGTAAGTAAAAACAAAGACGAGGACAGTGGCTAGCAAAAACTGTTTGATGATAAAGCTGAAACTAAACTGATGATGTTCGAACGTATCGATACCGTTTGCAATGATCTTTGGGAGCAACAGGTTAAGTGCGTTTCCCAACAACGCGAATAAAATTAAAAGAACAACGAGTGCGGTGTATGGACGTAGCAGGGAGAAGACGCCGGGTGGTTTTTTTGTAGATGTGGTACGGTTATTTGCAGCAGGAGTCATATGATTACGAAGATATTTGTTTTCTGCCGGGAATTATGCTCATTTACGAAGCCTCGCTTGCATTCTAAAACTGGAAATAATGGTTGTTTTACTCCCTTGTGATTTTAAGGAATCAAGCTAATTATTGAAATAAAGAATTTCATATTTTTAGAATAGGTTTAAGCCTTTTTTAGCAGTAAAATAAGAACTGACATAAAAGGACTGCAAAGAGTTTTACTGCCGAGGTTGATTTTGTACATGAAAAAAAGCAACAAGAATCCTGATAAGATGGAAGTTAATGTGATTGATGAGCGCCTACAAAAAGATGTTGAGTCTATACAACGAATTCCTATCATCCCTAAAATACTAGATGTCATTTGTAGGACAACCGGTTTAGGTCTTGTTGCAGTAGCGAGGGTTACTGATGAAAAATGGATTACATGTAGTGTGCTGGATAAATTAGAATTTGGTCTTGTACCCGGCGATGAGTTGAAACTCGAAACAACTATCTGCCATGAGATAAGGCAAAGTGGTAAGCCGGTAGTTATAAACGATGTAGCTGCCGACAATCATTTCTGCAATCATCCTACGCCGGCTATGTACGGGTTTAGAAGTTACATTTCTGTACCCATTCTTCGAAAAGACGGAACTTTCTTTGGAACCCTTTGCGGTCTTGATCCCAAGCCTGCCAACTTAAATACGCCGGAGGTTGTTGGCATGTTTAATTTGTTTTCTGATCTTATATCATTCCACCTGCAGGCTGCCGAGGAAATTGAAAACAGTGAGCTACAGCTTTTAAAAGAACGTGAGGACCGGATGAAAATTTTAGAGAAGAAAAATGCAGAATTGAAGAAGATGAACCAGGACCTGGAGGCTTTTGCCTACGTAGCCGGCCATGATCTGCAAGAGCCTCTTCGAAAAATCGAAACCTTTACAAGTCTCATACACAAGAAGGATTACCAGAACCTGTCTGAGACTGCCAAAAACTATTTCGATCGAATAATAAAGTCTGTAACGAGAATGCAGGCTTTGATTAGAGACTTGTTGACGTACTCACAAGTAAAAGGTCATGAACTTGCTTTTAAAAACACTTCGTTACTTACCATCGTTAATGATATACAACAAAGCTTTTCAGAAGAAATTAGCCAGAAGCACGTAAAGTTTATAGTCGGTAAGATGTGTACGGCCCCGGTTATTCCATTTCAAATGTATCAGCTGTTACAAAACTTGGTGTCTAACTCGATCAAGTTTAGACGGCATGATATACCGCCTGTGATAGAAATTTCAAGTTTTATTGAAAAGGGAAATAAGGAGGTGAGTGATAAGTTATCGGAGGATAAAGAATACTGTCACATTACTGTAGCAGACAACGGAATTGGCTTTGAGGCGGAACACAACGAGAGAATCTTTAAAGTTTTTCAGAGGCTGAATGGAAGAGAAGAATATGATGGAACAGGTATCGGCCTTTCAATAGTTCAGAAAATCGTTGACAATCATGGCGGATTTATAGCCGCTACCGCCGAAGTAAACAAGGGAGCTCGTTTTGACATTTATATCCCGGCTAATTAAGCACTACTCACCGCTTCACAATGCTTTGGCCTTTTCTTAAATATGCTACTATATCGGCCAGGTTTTGTTCAGTCAGCCCATTGTTGACGGGATCAGGCATCAGGCTTTTATCCTGCTTTTGTTTCTTCGTGATTTCGCCTAACGGAATAGTATGTCTCTGGCCGGACAAATCCTTCAAGACCATTGCCTGGTTGTTTTCAGATACTAAAAAACCAAATAACGAAGAGCCATCTTTTGTGTTAACCAGCCATCCGTCATATCCAAAAACTATAGCCGCGCTGGGGTTTATAATTGCATCGAGTAATTCGGTTTTGCCAAATTTCTTTCCGATGGTTGTTAGCTCAGGTCCGATGGCTTTTCCTATTGCACCTACCTTATGACATGATGAACAACGATTGATAAAAAGTGCCTTTCCCCGCGTTGCGTCTGCGGTCATTTTTTCTATCTGTGATATTGAATATGTTTTGTTGGAGCCCGGCATTGAAAAATAATTGGTTGCCTGCACGCGAACAGTCGCATCAGGATTTTGAAAGATTTTCTCCTGGATAATGGGCATCAACGACTGAGGAAGCTTCTTCTCTGCTGCAAGACCAATCAGTAACTGTCCGCCTACCGAATCAGCTGCCATTTCCCTCGCCCTCGACCTACGCTCATAAATAGATTGATCAGCGTCGAGAATCACCTGTTGTTTCACTTTCATCTGGGCCAGCTTTCTTTCATACCGGGTATTGATGTTCAGCTTACTCCAATCCAAAAGGTTGTACCAGTCGTTGCCCTGGCGGAAGGAAAGCCAGTAAGAAGCCTGGTCAGAAACGTCGCCTAACTTCTTAGTTGAAAGTGCAGCCATTGCATCAGCAGCAGTTTTATGATTGACAAAAGCGAGGGCTGTTAACGCAGCACGGCGTTCAACTACCGGCAAAGTTGCATTTTCGGCACGTGCCACTAAATCATTTACCGCTTCAACAGGGTGTAGTCGCCATGCAAGCGCTGTCATCTGCTTGTTCCATTTTATGGACGGCTTGTTTTCTCCAAACAGCTTTAATATAACAGGATATATATCTGACTCGTGCCCCTTCAAATCAGCGCCTAAAGTTTCGAGGTACCACCGGTCTTCGCCGTCAAAACGTTTAACGAGTTCCAATAAAACCTCTTTGGTCTTTTCGTAGGGAAGATCGCGCAACGAGATCGCTACCTCTCTTCGTACAAAGGCAGCGGTATCACCAGCGAGTTTCTTTGCATACGGGAGAATGTCGGTAGTTGTTTGTTGTAATGCCCTGTATGCTGCAGCTCTTATTTGAGTATCAGGATTAGCAAGCATTTTCTCAACTTCTGCCCTACCCTTTGGCCCTAATTGTGACAGTAGCCAAACGGCTCTTGCTCTTATGTAGCGATTGTTATCAGACAACAACGCAGTAACGGTTTCAGCTGCCGCTTCTCCCCGTTCTTTCAACTTTTCAAATCCAAGGTTTCGAACATTTATTGCAGGATTTTTAAAAGCTAACAATTGTCCTTCAGCAGTGCTCAAATTAATTTTCGGAGCAGTAAGCTTTTTATTTTTTGGGGTAATCCGGTAAATCCTTCCGTACCCATTGCGATCTCTCATTTGGTGACCCCCAACAACAGGATCGTACCAATCGGCTACGTAAATACTACCGTCAGTACCAACCGCTACATCACTTGGGCGAAACCATTTTTCCTTATCTGCATTTTGGGCAGAATCATTCCAAACATATCCAACATTATCACTGGCCAATGATGTAATAAAATTACTCCTGCTACCTAAGTCATACCCTGATTTTTTTAGTGTGGGATGATAGCTAAATATCGTATTCCTTCCGGCGTCTGCACTCAACAACATGCCCATATATTGCGAGCCCAGGATATCGCTTTCATACATCACCACTCCTGTTGGTGCACCTGTCCCTGAACGATCACCTGCCGGCATTACTCCCGGATCATCCTGGTGCCAATGTGCAGTGAAAATGTCTTGTCCCGGACGTTGATCAGCTTGCCAATACCGAGTTCCGTCCTCGCTAAAATAACCGGCGTTTCCACCTTCCATCAGCCATGTAGTTCGACACGTTACCACCTGGTCGTCGTTGTCATTCTGCCAAAGATTGCCGTACGAATCTGGAATGATCTCATACGAATTTCTGAAATTGTGCCCCATTACCTTCAAACCTGTTCCGTCTGGATTAATTCGCAAGGCTACTCCACCTACCCAAACTTTGCCGTCATCACTTTTCAGGTTGCCTTGGTTTTCCTTTGCGTAAGGTGAACCTCCAACTGCAAGACTTCCTGCACGTAGGGTCCAACCCGCCTTGTCTGTTACCACGTGCGGCCCTGAATTACCGGCGTTAAAATACCAGTTGCCATCCGGACCGGCAAAAACCGCATGTAGTGAATGGTCGTGATCTTTTCCCCCGAAACCAGTCAGCAGAATCTCCTTTTTATCTGGCTTATCATCCCCATTCTCATCGGTATAAACAATAAGATTAGGCGAGCACGAGACAATTACTTTATTTCCGATAACTGCAATGCCGACAGGAGATACAAGGTCACGGTCCTGCACAAACACTTTTGAGCTGTCTGCCTTACCATCGCCATCAGTATCTTCTAATATCATTACTCTATCACCTTGTGAGTGGTGTAGAAACCTGGTTGAGTCGTTGTTGAAGTTTCGATAGTTAACAGCCTCCGTTACCCAAAGCCTGCCCTTAATGTCAACATCCATATTTGTTGGATTGAAAAACATGGGAGATTCGGCCCAAAGCGTTGCTTCGAGATCATCGGGCAAATACAAATCAACCCTTTTGCTGATAGCGGCCCCGGCTTGAAAGTCAGTTGACTTTGGGGCTTCTTTATAGCTCCATAAATAAACGGAGAGACAAAGCAACAATGGGAAAAAGGTGAGGTAGTATTTTCTTTTCATGTGGCAATTCGTTGTAATAATGATAGTCGTGGCAACATCCTAAACAATGCACATAGCGTTATATCTTTTTATTAAAAAGCTGCCGTAAAAATTGAAGGTTATGTTTGTAACTGTCCAACATGTCGGCATTTTTGGGTATGGCTCCTTCGATCTGCATCCAACCGTCTCCGTAGTAATTCATTTCGTAAACAAGATCCCTGATCTGTTGCCACGGCAAACTTCCCTGCCCCAATAGAAACCCGTTCTCTTTCATGTGAAGTTCGCAAATGTTATCCCTGCCCAACTGTTTCACTTCTTTCAATACATCATATCCTGCATCAGCTGTATTGCGAAAATCAACGTAAGCTTTTACATTTTTTGAGCCCACTTGCTCTATAATGTCGAGGTGCTCTCTTGCATTTAAATAAGATTCAACTCCTAGT
Organism: Segetibacter aerophilus; assembly: GCF_007991655.1. Classification (GTDB taxonomy): domain Bacteria; phylum Bacteroidota; class Bacteroidia; order Chitinophagales; family Chitinophagaceae; genus Segetibacter; species Segetibacter aerophilus. Next base: position 167,617 of record NZ_BJYT01000007.1, on the reverse strand, counting down.
ATAATACCCTGTTTTTCTGCTTTCGGTGCAGCCCGCTTTAGCCTGCGTATCACTTCCTTTTTTCCCGCTTCATCATTCCTTAAATCATTCTTATCAAAGAACGCCAGAAGAATAACAGTGACCCCGAGGTTCTTCGCAACGTCAATCGTATCCCATACCCATTCCTCAGTACGAGGATCAGATTTATATGGCACATTATTCAGCTCTCCGATGGCAAGGCTCGAAATCTTTACACCTGTTCTTTTTGAGGCCAGCAGGTAGTCTTGCTGTAAAAATTTATCGCGGAGATGTAGGTTGTTTTTTTCCGATCCCATGTTTACCATAATACCATCCAGTCCTATTTGTTTGGCCACATCAAAAGCACCTACATCACTGTTCTTACCTATCGACCAATCACAAGCCCCAATGTTGAATTTTTGTTTTCGGGCCCCAGCAAACAAATCGCTTACACCAGCGAAAGGAGCCAATGCAGAAAGTAAGGCAGTATTGCTAAGCAATTTTCGGCGGGTTAGCATAGCATCGTTACAGGTTGTTTGCGGAGTAGTAAAGACATTTATTAAACGTTTTTCAATATAGCACAAATCTTAGAAGAACAGCGCTGAAGTCAACCCCGATACTTTTAAAAGGTTATTGTACTGGTATTATTGATTGCTCTGGCTTATTGTAGGAATTTTTTTGCCGGCTTTACCTTTGAATTTGACATCGTTGTGTCACTCCCTTGTACTTTTTTAGCTCTGCTCGACGGAAGTTGAAAGTGTTTTTTGAACGACATGAGTTCGAGTTGCTGGGTTGGTGGTCAACATGGGCGTTTGTTGTTGGTCAGACGACTAACAACTTCGAGAGAACGGCGACCAACAACGGCGGGGAAAGAGGGCCATTCTTATTTCAACGCTTCATACAAAATTTCGATCGGATGTTTCGCAATTCTCCCCGTGCCGTCTTTAATCTGGTGGCGGCAGCTGGTGCCCGTTGCAGCGATAACAGTTTGAGGTTGATTTCTTACCGCAGGAAACAAAACTAATTCTCCAATTTTCATGCTTACGTCATAGTGCTCTTCTTCATACCCGAAAGAGCCGGCCATACCGCAACAACCGGAAGGTATTTCAGACACGGTATAATTCTCGGGTAACGAGAGACACTTCAAAGTATACTGAGTAGAGGACAACACCTTCTGGTGACAATGACCATGCAGCAACATTTGTTTTGCTTCGGCCGTAAAAGAATCCTTGGTGATATTTCCTCTCAGCATTTCCCTGGCAAACCATTCGTCAAAGAGGAAAGTATTTTTTGCTAAATACTTAGCCTGCTCTTTTTGATCTTCAGGTACAAGGTCGATGTACTCATCGCGCAGGGTTAGTATTGCCGAAGGCTCAATGCCTATAATTGGAATGTCATCGGTTACAACATCTTTTAGCAGATTTACATTGGCAACTGCAATTTTCTTTGCCTCTCTTACCAAACCTTTTGACAAATAAGTTCTACCACTCTCAACATGTTTTGGTATGATTACTTCATAACCTAAAACCTCCAGCAGCCCTATTAGCTTTTGCCCGATTTCTACATCATTGTAATTGGTAAACTCATCGCAGAATAAATAAACTTTTGATGACCGCGCATTATTGACTTGTACCGAATTTTTCCCGGCTGATATCTTCGAACTGCCATCCGTCATCTTCTTACTTCTTCTCTCCCACCACTTCAGCAAAGTTGTTTTACCTAGCAAAGGCATTGTTCTATCAGGATGAAAGCCTACACTTTTGTTAGCCAGCCGCCTAAGTGCGGCAGTACCAAATACTGAGTTGTAAGCCCAGGGTGCAACAGAAGCGAGCTTCATTTGTTTGCTAAAATTCGCTACCAGTTTAGATCTCGTAGGCACTCCTTTATGATCGTAATACTGTTGCAGGAACTCCGCTTTCATCTTAGTGATGTCAACACTTGAAGGGCATTCAGACTTACAACCCTTACACGAGATACACAAGTCCAATACATCCAGCACTTCGGCGTATAACTCCCCTGGCTTGTGTGTTTCGATGTTGGTGTAAAAATGCCTGAGCATATTTGCCCTCGCTCTTGTTGTATCCCGCTCGCTACGCGTGGCCATATAACTTGGACACATTACACCGCCTGTTACCTGTGTCTTGCGACAATCACCAGAGCCGCTGCACTTCTCGGCCAAATGCAAAATGCTTTCCTGCGCGGTAAAAGAAAAAGTGGTTTCAATATGCTTCCGTGGCTTGTCTTGTTCGTGACGGAGAAAGTCATTCATCTTCGGAGTTTCAACAATTTTGCCCCTATTGAATATTCCTTTCCGATCAAATAACTGCTTGATTTCATGAAACAACGCAAAGTTTTTTTCACCCATAATGAACGAAATAAACTCACCACGAAGACGGCCGTCTCCATGCTCACCGCTCAATGATCCGTTGTACTTTTTTACAATTATTGCCGTTTCCTCTAAAATGGTTCTGAAAAGATGCTTACCTGCAGTCGTTTTTAAATTCACCATGGGTTCAACGTGAATTTCCCCTGCACCGGCATGCGCGTACATTGAGTATTTAACCTGGTGCTTCTGCAGTAAAGCCTCCACTTCGGCTATGTAATTGGGAAGATCTTCTACATCGACCGCACAGTCCTCAATCAAGTTAACCGGCTGTGCATCTCCGGGTTCGTTGCGGAGTAATCCGAGACCAGCTTTTCTCAGGTCCCAGGCCCTCAATGTATCATTGCCCAGTAAGAGTGGCCACGCATATCCCAAACCTTCCTGCTGTAACTCTTTTATTAATGCATTTGCTTTTGCAAGTAAACCTTGCTTTGTTGTATCAAAAAACTCCACCATTAATATGGCCCTTGGTTCGCCTTCAACAAAAAACCTGTTTTTCGATTGGTCAATATTTGTTTTCGTATACTCAAGTATAATGTCGTCCACCAACTCTGAGGCTCTGCAATCATGTTTTAGTGCTACGAGGTTAGCTCTTAGAGCCTCATTGATTGTGTTGGTATGCAGCGCCACTACGCCTTTCTCAGTTGGTGGAAGATCAAGCAGCCGGAGCTTTGCCTCAGTTATAAAACAAAGTGTACCTTCTGACCCGGCGATAAGCTTGCTGATATTAAAAGAACTACCTGAAGTAAACATGCTGAGAATTGAGTCCAAAGCATATCCCGTATTTCGACGCTTAACAGATGCTTTTGGAAAACCTTCGCGGATAGCTTGCTGCTTTTCATCGTCCTGCATCATGTTTTCGATCGATCTATACACCTCCCCTTCCAGCGATTGAAGCTTGCATTTATCCTGGTATTCTTCTTTGGTGAGATCTTTAAAAACAACCTCAGAGCCATCTGATAAAAACGCCTTTACTTCCAACAAATTCGCCCTTGTATCTCCCCAGATAATAGAATGTAACCCACTTGAATTATTACCGATCATTCCACCGATCATAGCCCTGTTAGAGGTCGAAGTTTCCGGGCCAAACATTAGCCCGGTTGGTTTTAGCATTGCATTCAAATCATCCCGTATCACCCCCGGTTGCACGCGAACCCATTTCTCGTCTTGGTTTATTTCTAAAACTGCCGTAAAATATTTTGAAATGTCAACCACCATTCCATTGCCTACAACTTGTCCCGCGAGGGATGTTCCCGCGGCTCTTGGTATAATGGTGAGGGCATGGTCATTAGCAAATTGTATTAGCAATTGAATGTCTTCGACGGTTTTTGGCAATGAAACAGCGATGGGTTTTTCCTGGTAAACAGAAGCATCGGTAGAATAAACCATTCGCATAGCATTGTCGCGCTCTGTTCCTGCAAAGTATAATTCGCCTTCAATTTTTTCAGCTAGATCATCAAATGGAAAAGACATGCGGCAAAGTTCGTTTGTACGTTTGTGTAATTCTCAATACCAGGTCGAAAAAGGTTCAAAGCTTTATTTTATTTTTCCGAACAACTGAACTTCCCTAATGTAGCCCGAGGATCCCTCACCGGCAATTTTGATTATTTTTATTTTTAAGTACTTAGCTGTCACGGGAGGGAAGCTAAATTCCTGGTAGGGGGTTTTGAAGAGCTTGATATTTTGAGGTTGAAATTTACCTATTGATTCAAATGTTCCCAATGGCTTATCGTTACCTACCAAGAGTTCAAATTCCTTTACATTGTACTCGGTTGTACGAGCGATCAGCATAGTAAACATATCAAAAGTTGCCGCCCTCTCGTTCTTAAAACCATATACAGCTTCCTCACCTACATGTATAGTAACTTCATCTTCGTTGTGGTCGATCGAATACTTCCAGTTATCATTAGAAGCAACCAGTAGTTCTCCTCCATTCTCACTATCTAACAGATTTATCCGCCCCGTTTTTGTCGCCACAGCCGGTTCTGAATTAGTGGCAGAACTGCCTTCATCTTTGCCTTTGCTCTCCAGTGCTGTTTCATTGTTTGTTTCAGCTGACTGTTCAGTCTGTTTGGTTTCTACAACCGCATCCTCAGGATCATTTGTGCCCTTATTTTTAAATAAAGCAAATACGACTAACAATGCTATAATGATGAAAACAACCGGCAGGGCTTTGCCCAATTTTTTAGGGCGTTTTTTTTCCTGCTCCGCAGAAGTTGTGGCAACTTGTTCGGCTGAAGGCTGAAAATTTGAAGGCTCAGGAGCATTCATAGCTTTAAGCAAATGCTCGAACGAAGAGTCGTAGTCGCCGGTGAAGTCGATGTATTGCAATCGGGCAAGCCTGAAGGGAACAGGGCACGTTTCTACCATTAATGGATAGATTCTTTTGCCTTTGCTCATCGCATAAGAAACTTCGTCCATTACGTTTGCCGACTTTACGAATGCTTCTGATAGAATAACTATTACTCCTTCGGCATCACTTAACGCCTTTTGTATACATTCATCCCAAGGCACACCTGGCGCAATATCGAGTTGATCGAGCCACACATCTTCGCCTGCTTTTTTAAGATCGATTGCCAGCCTTTTAACAAATTCAGAGTCTTTTCTGGAATAACTGATAAAGAATTTGCCCGATTGCATACAAGAGTTTTTATTGTAATGAAGCTGCTGGAAGATGCAGTCTAAAGTACATATTTCTTTTATAACCTCGTTTATCCGTCTTTCAAATCCGTATCCATTTGCATAATCATTTGGCCTTAACCCTCCATCTTATTGGCCTCACCTATTTTAATTTCTGAAGAGAACAAGTACAATCTAAAAATGTTATATTTGATTACACCCGTCCTCACATTTCCTTTCCATATTAAAACAACATACACATGAAAAAAACTCTCGCCTTTCTTGTTGCCGGAATAGCAGGAATATTCTTTGTCGCAGCAATAAAGCCAACGACGACCACCGGTTTTGTAAATGGTACTCCTGAAATTAAATCTATCAGTTCGCTGGCTTTTGGTCCCGATGGCATTTTGTTTATTGGTGATTCTAAAAGTGCCAGTGTATTTGCTATCAATACAAAAGATGCAAAGAAGAACAAAGCTGGCGCCGTTGAGATGAAAAACATCGATAAGAAAATTGCAGCGGCGCTTGGTACAGAAGTCGCGAACATTACTATTACAGACATGGCCGTTAATCCTGTTAGTAAAGCCTTATACCTTTCTGTGCAGCATGCTGATGGTACTCCTGTACTTCTAAAAGTAAACGGCGATCAGATTTCGTCGTTTTCATTGAAAGACGTCAACTACTCTTCGGTTGTTTTAAATAACGCACCTGCTGAAGATGCAAAAGATCAACGTGGCAGACCGTTAAGAATATCAACCATTTCTGATTTAGGATATGCAGATGGAAAACTATTGGTAAGCGGTTTGTCTAACCATGAATTCAGCTCTTCATTCAAAAGCATTTCTTTTCCTTTTACCGATAAACAAGATGAGGCCACCTTAGAAATTTATCATGCTGCCCATGGAAGGTATGAAACAGCGGCACCGATTAAAACTTTCACAACAACAGAAGTGAATGGTAAAAAATACCTTGTGGCCAGCTATACATGCACGCCTCTCGTGCTGTTTCCAATGGACCAATTGAAACCTGGTACCCATGTAAAAGGAAGAACAGTTGCTGAAATGGGCGCTGGTAATACACCGATTGATATGATCTCTTTAAATAAAGGAAGTGAGTCATTCCTGGTAATGGCTAATACTGCCCGATCCGTTTCCAAAGTAGACTATAAGAATATTGCTTCATTTGAAGGAACATTAACCGAGCCGGTGAAAGGCACAGCAGGGGTTAACTTTACCTTAATGCCAGACATGAATAAGGTACTACAAATGGACAAGCTGGATGACGCTCAAGTGGTAGTTTTACAGCAGAAAGCAAATGGTGATGTTGACTTATGGACAGCCAATGACAAGAACTGGTAATTTCTCTATATACTTCATAATCAGGTTATACCTTTTGTATAGCCTGATTTTTTTTGCGTGCACTTTTCTCGCCTCCTGCAAGCAAAATAAACAGGAAAAAGTCTCGTTGGTTTGGAGCAATGACAAAGCGGTAGCTATTGCTATACCTGAAGATTTATTAGAGACAGCCGGAGCAAGCGCGGATGGAAAGATGTTGCAGGTACGGGTTGCAAAAGGCGAGGAGGCAATGCTTGGCGATTTAAGCAGCAAAAATGGCCACGTTATTTTTACGCCGCTTGTTTCCCTTACAAGAGGATTGTTGTATGAAGTTGTTGTTAACAACAAAGTGATTGGTACTGTAAAAGTTCCTTTAGCAGATGCTGCAGACGCCCCCGTAGTACTTAACGTTTACCCAAGTTCAGATACCTTGCCTGAAAACCTTTTGAAGATTTACCTCCGCTTTTCGACCCCAATGCGCGAAGGAGAATCTTTACAACACGTGGCTTTATTGGATCAAAATAGTGATACCGTAAAAAACGTTTTTTTAGATCTTCAACCCGAACTCTGGAACAAGGAGCGGACTGTGCTAACAATGTGGTTAGATCCGGGACGAATAAAGCGTGATTTAATTCCTAACCAAAAATTAGGAAACCCTCTACAAAAAGGCAAACAGTACACTCTAGCGGTTGCAAACAATTGGAAGGACAATCGCGGTTTATCGTTAAAGGAACCATTCACAAAGAAATTTTTGGTTGGTACAAGAGATGAACTTTCTCCTGATCCGAAAGATTGGCAATTGAAAATACCCTCTGCAAAAACAAATGCTGCGCTGGTAATTTCCTTTGGTGAACCGTTGGACAAATTTCTTCTGGATGAAACTATCAGAATTATACAAGAAGATAATGCGGGTGTTGCAGGTAGAATTGAGGTAACTAATCAGGAAAGAGAAATACTTTTTACGCCGGTCGACAATTGGAAGCCGGGCAAATACCGGCTCGTGGTCCAATCAATTCTTGAAGACCTTGCAGGAAACAACCTGAACCGCCCCTTCGATCGTGATACAAAGGTGAAGACTGTAAAAACAGATAAGCCTATCTACGAGAGGACCTTCGAAATAAAGCAGCCTGTCTCGCTGCCTTAAAACAATTTCAAACCGTAATATCCAATCAAGGTAAAAACGAGGCAACGGGTAATTACACCTATGCAGCACCATGTGATTAATTTTTGTAGAGGAGCTTTAAATCCAATTCCTACAGCAAGGCTTACAGGTGCACCTACTGACATCGTTCCTAAAAAACCCAATCCTATAATTCCGTATTTATTCCAGATGCGATAAATAAGACCTGTTTTAGCGTCCTCTTCCTTTGGTTTCTTTTTGCTCTTAAATAATCGCCTGATACGATCGCCTAAAAACGCAGCTATAAATACACCTGCCAGGCCACCTGTCATACTAGCGAGTAGTATTAACCAGGGCGAAAGCCCGAATGCAAAGCCTGCAGGTATTGCAGCATAAATTTCAAAACTGGCTAAACCCGCAACGGTCAGGATCTTTAAAAACATTGTGATGATTTATAAATGACAGGGGCGAAGCTAAGGCGATTTAATACATATCGTTGTTAAACTCATCTTGCTACTTCTGGCACCCTAACCTTAGTTTCACCCTTTTTCGACCTGTATTTGCTTTTTAAAAAAAGCTCCATAACCTCCATGATGTGGCATAGTCTTTTATGCTACTTTTATTATATATTTTAAATTTCTTCTTTATCCTGGTCGCGGTGCAGAAACTTCTTTCTGCAATATTCAGATCAACCAGATCATAAAGCAGGAATTGGCTATTCTCGACGAGGTTTATGGCAATAACTTTCTTCCCAAAAAATACAAAACGAACCTCGTGCCTTATTGCTGCACTACTATTACCTCTGCCGTTTATAGGTTACAAAGAAATTGTGATAGGAAAGCCGGAAGCAAAAGAACTGGCAAGAAGACATTCTATTGTTTGTAATAAACCCGCCCCTGATTTTTTTTCCGGAGCGCTTTTGGGTAACGGAGGGCTGGGAGTTGTAGTGACCACAAGGCCCGATGCCATTGTGCTTTATTTTGGTCACAACAATGTGTGGGACGTGCGGGTTGCGGAGAACCACAGGGAAGAATTGAAGGATTTTAATTACGTTTTTGACAAACTGAAAAAAGTACCTACTTCCATTGCTAAGCTTACCCAAAACAAATGGTACAAAGAATACCACAAGACAGCGTCTGACAATTATAATAAACCCTATCCCCGTCCATTCCCTTGCGGCTCGGTCGTGCTTGGATTTGACAGGAGAAAAGTAGAGCTCATGGGACATGAACTTGATATTTCAAATGGAGTTTGTACGGTAAGACTGTTAGCAGGTAAAAAGAAAGTTTTTCTTAAGTTGATGACAGACATGAATAAAGACAGGCTGCTAATGCAACTGGTAGATGCCGGCGGAAAACCTGAAGCAAACATTTTCACAAGAATAAAAGTCCTTCCTGATCCATCTACGCCCGCCGAATTTCCTCATTACGAAACACTTAATTCTCTTGCTGACGGCACGCTTGGGTTTCGACAAATTTTACCAGATGCAGTTGGTAAAAATAGAGAGGTGGCGGCCAGCGCTGAAGACAAGGCATTTTCTTTAGCCGTTAGAGTTAACTCCCGGCTAAAGAAGATAAAACAAATCAATGTGAACGGTGGTTTGGATGAGATGCCTGATCTCGAAAGCGCTGTTTCCGCAACTGGAACTTTCTCTGCAATGGTGTCTTTATCTGAAGGTAGAGACACTAACGTACCGCAAAAACTTGCGGACAAGACTGAGCCTTCTCACAATTTATTCACCGCAACACTACGGCAAAACGTAAGGGAATGGTCAAGGTATTGGAGTAAGTCATCTGTCGAATTGGGCGATAATTTTCTTGAGGAAGTGTGGTACCGAAACCTCTACTTTTTCAATTGTGCGGTTAAAGATGGCGTTCAATCTCCCGGCCTCTTTGCCAACTGGAGCTACAATACTATAGGTAGCCGATGGCACGGCGATTATCATTTCAACTATAACATACAACAACCTTTTTGGCTGACCTTTTCAAGTAACCACCTCGAGAAAAACCTTCCCTATGTAAACCTGGTGGAGTTTCTTATGCCCTTGAGCCGGCGATGGGCAAACGAGTACTATCATTTGCCCGGAGCTGCTTTTCCCCACACGGCTTATCCTGTTCAAATGTCTATGAATCCCTTTCCAATACCTGATTGGGGATGGGAAATAAGCGAGACCCCATGGGCGGTGCAAGGGCTTTGGTGGCACTACACTTACTCAGGAGATACGACCTTTTTAAGAGCGCGGGCGTATGAACCTATAAAAGCAGCAACACAATTTTTGGTGGCGTACATGAAAAGACCTGACGCATATAGCGGCAACCGGTGGAAAGATGACAAATACCATATTTTTCCAACGGTGCCTCCCGAGCTGCATGGCCTTACGCCGGGCTTCAATTACAACTATGATTGCTCACTTGACCTAGCCCTTACCAGGTTTATTTTTAACGCGTTTCAACAAGCGACGGCCGTATTAAAAACTGCTGAACAGGAGGCTCCTTTGCTGTCTGACATTACTGATATTCTCAACAATTACCCCGATTATCCCACCGCTACTTCAGATGAATTTGGAGAAGTATTCGTGTCTGCGCCAAAAGAACATCATGATGTTGTGTACAATATTCCCTTGTCGCTTTCCCCTGTTTTTCCCGGGGAAGACGGCGGGCTGGGAAGTGAAAAAAACCTTTTACAACAATTCAGAAATACCTACCGAAATCATCAAAATGAAGGCGGCAACGATTTGGTCTTCCTTAACATGCAGGCAGCAAGATTGGGCTTGCTCGATCTCGATCAGTTTAAGCGACAGGTAAATTATTGCTTACTTCCCAACGGCACGGCGGCCAATCTTGTTTCGCAAACAAGGGGCAGGTACACCGACCAGTCGAACTTTACTTTTATGGCTGATGCAGGCATTTGGTTCGAAAACTTTGCGCTGCCGGCAGTAATCAACGAATGTCTCATGCAAGGTTACGATGGATTAATAAGGCTTTTTCCAAATTGGCCAAAGGAAAAAGATGCGACATTCAATAACCTCCGGGCGGCAGGAGCTTTTCTGGTAAGCGCAAGCCAGCAGGACGAAAAAGTTACAGGCGTAAAAATCATCAGCGAAAAAGGCAATGAATTACGTATCATAAATCCGTGGGGCACTGATGGCGATGTAGTAACTGCAGCAGGAAAACGAGCAATTGGTAAATCCTTGTTAGTTTTAAAAACAACTCCCGGCGAGGTAATCTTGCTCCGTCCATGATTAATTTTTTTGGTACCGGCTTTTGTTTTTCATAGCATCATCGTTGCGTCGCATTTCGTTCATCATTAGTTACAACTTACGTCTTAGCCTTCCCGCAAATCCTTTCCAGTTTGGATCTTTTACAGCAATAAATGGCAGATGGCATAATATTAAAAGCAATACGTGCAATAGCTTTTTTTAGAGAAGTATTCAACAGGTCAACCATGATTGTCAACTATAAAGAAACGGGATGGGAAGTAGTCACACAACGTGCGCATGGAATAGTAGCAGCACAGGTAGCTATGCATTGGAAGGCGAAGGAACGTCCTTCAAGATGGCTTGAAACGTTGCTTGCCATAGCTGAACATGATGACGCAGAAGTGGAGTTAGGTGGTGAAGATTTAATTACAGAAACTGGTGGACCACTAAACTTTTCAATGAAGCTTTTTGACCTGGAACACTGCGAGCAGCTTGCCATGCTTACCATTACAAAAAGTCGTTACATAGCCCTGCTTACTTCCATGCACATGGATTTTTTGCACCGCGATGAAGAAAAAGAGAACCCCCAAGCGAAACAATTCCTCGAACATCAAAGAGCGTTGCAGGAAAAGTGGCGGGAAGAATTGGGTATTGATAAAAAGGAGGCTGAAAGAATTTATTACCTGCTCGAGTGGTGTGATGCATTCTCACTTCTACTATGCAGGCAACAAGTGCAACCTGAAAAAAGAGGCATTGAAATAAGTACAGGTCCAGATGGAACGGTGTACCAGTTATTCGAAATAGAGCCGGGAGTATTAACAGTGGAGCCGTGGCCTTTTGAGGCGAACTCGTTTTCTGTCGCCTTCGAATCAAGAGAGATACAGCAGCTAAAGTTTGAAAGCTCTTCTGAGTTTAGAACGGCATTTATAAATGCACCTGTAAAAGAAACTGTTTGGAACCTCGTTAAAAAGCGAGGGCCGGTAAGAAAACCTGCAAAGGTGTAAGTGCCGTTTGTCTCGCAAGTGTGCTCCGCTATCAACAACAGTCGAAGTGTGCGACGCAAGAATGTTTGTACGAGTTATAAAGCTGGCTCCATAAAAAAATACCGGACCTGAGAACAGGCCCGATACACTTCACAGCTACCAGATGAACCGTTATTATTCTTTCCGTTTGAAATTAAAAGCACGTGAAATGTTGAAACCAAAATATATATCACCATCACTCCATTGGCCGCTTGTTTTAGCGAGGTAGTAAGGGCCGATCATGCCGCGCGAGTTAGTAAATACCAACTGGAAAACGTGGCCGCCCGTTTCGATATCTAACCCTAGTGAAAGAGAATTATACACTTTAGAAGATACCACCTGGTTGCCGGGAAGTACGTTGTACTCCGCATCAATACTCATTCGATTGGTGATCTTCATGCGACCTCCTAAACCTAACGCGAACACATCATTTTTGTCTTTTGGCGTTGATACCATATTGAAATGGATAAGAGTTGGCGAAAGCTGTAATGAAAGTTTTCTGCTCAACTTACTTGCAATCAATAATTGCGACGTATAGGCCGTGCGAAAGCGTGAGGTTAAGAAAGGTTTATCTGCCTTTTTTGGAAAAGACGTATATGACATCAGCTCGTACAAACTAACTGATACGGGAATCTTTCCGGCAGTCTGCCTTAGTAGTTTTAGTTTAAAGTTTGCATCGCAAGTCTTATCCAGCGAGCTTCGCCCTACCCCGACTGAGAGAAAATCAGCAATGCCATAATCGAGTCCAAAACGAATTTCGGCATTGTCTAATCCAAACAGCTCGTATGCGCCATCGCTCAATTCTCCAAACCGGTGCATGATTAAAAATTGCAGCGTCTTTTTTGCAGGAGCTTCAGCGGTTGGTGTATTGATAAGTTGAGTGGCCTTAAACGTGCCGGAAACAACTTCCGGTTTAGCATCTTTACTTAAAGAGTCATTCAACATGTTGAGAAGAGCACTGTCCTGGGCAGAAGATGAGACAGTAAAAAGGAAAAAGCAAAGTGTAGCGGTCAGCAAATTTCTACGCATGATATTTATTTTGGATTACATTCTACTAAAACACGAACATCGATTTGTTTGGCTATTTTTTCGCTCACCAAAGCAGGGATCTTAATATTGAAATCACCGGGTGTTAATTTAAACTCTGAGGCACCAATTAATTTGTTGTCTCTAACCTCTATCGTTCCAGGCACATCAATGGTTTGCGTTACTCCATGCAGGGTTAATTGTCCTTTTATCTGCACAGGGTACTTGCCCGCGTTAGCGGCATTGACGTCACCGGTATAATTACCTACAAAAGTTGCTTTCGGAAATTTGTCGCTTTCTATATAGTTCTCGTTGAAGTGCTCTTGCATCAACTGTTTGGGAAATAGAAAACCTTTGACGAGGCAGGTAAAAGCAAGGTTCTTTTTAGTAGCGTCAATGACTGCATACAACTGGCGGTTTTCTGCCTTTATATCTTCCAAAGGTGTTTTTGAAAAAAAGCCTGCATAGCCATTGCGGGTGATAAAAGTTTGAGCCTGCAGACTACCGGTAAGTAGTGATAGTAAGCACGCAAATACGAGTGTTTTCATGTGTAGCAATTGAAGTGTTTTGAAGCATTAATTATTTTGAGAGCCCCTGTTAATCCAGTCTCTTATTTTGTTGATATCGCAATCTGAAAGTTTAGGCTTTTGATATGGCATAGCAGGGTACCCGCTTGCATGTGTAATAACGTTCAATAGCAATCCCGTTGAAGCCCGTTGTTGCACTTTGTTGTAAGTATCGAGGCTGACACCTCCTTCAACATTACCATTGCCGTGACAGCTGTAGCAGTTTGCCTGGAGGATAGGTTGCACGTTAGCAGCGTACTTCATATTAACAGTATCGCAAGGATTGGTCGTGCCTCCGGTAGGGGGAGTACTGCTCTTGCTTTCAACTTCTTCATTTGTTTTAGAACAACTCGCAACAAACAAGCTTATCACACATAAACAAACACAAATCTTCTTCATTCTTTAAATTTTATAGTAGAGTTTTATTTCTCAATAACAGCGTCAACAATATTTACGTCCATTAAAAAGCCTACACATCTTCCTTTCACCTTTACAGTGGCACCTTTTGCAGGTGTAGTTTCTGCACCATCCTGATTTTTTCTTACGCTACAATTAACACCTCCCATCTCATCCCCTACTAACAAAACGCTTATGGTGCTGTCCGACACTTGCACATTGTCGACAGTCCCAGTTACCTCAACCACCTTTTCAACGAACTGCTGGCTTGCTTTCTTTTCATCCTGCTGAAAAGCTGCGTACAGGTCCTTAGCACTTACACTATAATCCGCTTTTACATCTGCCAGGCTTGTGCGAGGCTTTTGATACATATAAAAAGCTGTAGCAGCAATGATGGCAACAAGCAATACCATCCCTGAAAAAAAAACACTCTTTTTTTTCATGTTTGATTTTTTACAATAATTAATGGCTACTTGAAAGACCTGCTCAGACTTAAGAATATACCCGTACTGGATACAGGTAATTTTCCTATACCAACTTGTTTAAGCGGCAGCTTTACATAAGGTGCAACGCTAATATTGGTATACTTGCCCAACGACTTCTGATAACCCACACTTAAGTTCATTATCGAGAACCAGTCTCTGGTTGATTGCATGTATTCATAGTCTTTTCGATAGGATACATTGTAGCGGTTATACGATACGTTATAGTCCTCGCGCGACATTATATAAGATGATATTCCGCCTGATACAAACCAGGAGTGCTTTTGAGTTCCAGCGAAATCATATCTCATGTTAATCGGAATTTCTATCATATCACAATAGCCGGTTGCGTTCTTAACTTCACTGTGCATGGGGAGTTTTAAAAAGGCTGTGTCCAAGTACTTACCATCGGTATAATAATTTTTTCTATCCCACAATGCGCCGCCTTCTACAGAAATTCTCCTGGCAAATTGATACCTGAGCATAACCCCTAAGCTATAGCCAACCTTGCTTGTCTTTTGAAGCTTTACTGTACTTACATCAGGTCCGGCAACAATTGAAAAAGAGAGCGTCTTTTTAAAAGGAGGCTTCTTTATATTTTTAGTTTCCTTACTTGCAGGAGGTGTAGACAAACCTTCTCCGTTTTTAGTAACAACGTTTTCAGGGGTATTTTCTTTTTTGGATGAATCCGTGATTACCTGGGATTGTGTTGATGAGGCAGTTGCCTTATCAAGGTCGGCAGTAGTGGTAGTAGGGCTTTCTTCGCCGGTTGCATTAATTGACTTAGGAGCTGAAGTTTGTGAGGAAAGAGATTTGCCGGCTAACTTTTTCCTTTTTGTAATAAGGGCAGTATTAACAGCCAAAGCTCCTTCTCCCGCTAAGCTTGCTTTGCTCATCTTAACACCCTTAATTGCTTTGCTGCCGCTTATTAAATTAACCTCGTTACTGCTTCCCGCTGATTTCGTTACTTCCCCTTTTCCATTTCCTGCTATCGCTTCTGTTTCACTTTCTTTTTTCCTTGATTCGACGTTCCCTATTTTAGGGTTTGAACCAAGTGAAGGTGTATTGTTTGCCGGATCAGATTGTATATCAACAGTTCTATTTGTTTCTACACTAGCCGCCATTTTATCGTTACCGATATACCTGCCACAAATAAAACCTATTGGTAAAAGAAAAAGCAACCATAAAAACCTGTAATCTCTTTTTCTTGACACCTCTTCGGCAACAACTCCTTTTTCATGATGCAGCTCTTGCTTCACCTTATTCCAATCGGCTCCACTTGTATCCAAAGGATACTCTTCGGCAGCCCGCTTGAACAAGTCTTCCATATCGTCATCTAAAGGCTGCATATATCTGCTTCTTGTAAATCTTTATCTAAAAAATTTTTTAATTGCATTCTTGCTTTTGCAAGATTTGACTTAGACGTTCCAACAGAAATGCCCAACTTTTCAGAAATCTCCTGGTGCGAGTAGCCATCAATAATATACATGTTGAATGCAGCCCGGTAAGACGGTGGCAAGTTCTTGACCTTGGCGATTAACTCCTTGTATAGGATTTTTGCATCCGCCGCCTGGCTTTTATCTTGTACCTCCCATATATGGTCTGGTAAGCCCCCAATCTCGGGCAGCATGTTACTTCTTCTCAACTCGTCTATCGCTGTATTAATCATGATGCGTTTCATCCAGCCCATCCAAATTTTCTCAAGATTTTCCCTTTCCGGACATTCAAATTTTTTAAATGATCTGAAGATTTTTACAAAAGCATCATTTACCACATCAGTTGCTTTTTCATACCGATAAATATATCTAAACACAACTTTTAGTGCATAGCCATAGTATCGCTCATAAAGCTTCTTCTGACACTTGTGGTCGTTAATCAGGCATCCTTCCATTATGGAATGTAAATCTTCCAATTGCTTTTGCAGGTTTTCTGGTTTCTTAATTACTAATACGTGTCCCTAAATGATTCGGTTGGTTTGCCCGGAAAAATTAATTAAAAAATGATTAGAGCCGGAAATAAACAGTTGCGAAAAAAATAATCGGGAGAAAAGGCAAATCAAAAGCCTTTAAAGAAGTAAAAGAGTATCAGGTTTGGTTATAAAAGTGCAGGTATTTTTTGCCTCGCTTAGTTTTAAACTTTTTATTGCAAAATCGAGAATTATCGAAACTACACTTTGTTGATATGCTAGTATATTTAACCCCATTTCACAGGTAAAACGAGATTTCCCAATTTCATTATTCTACAAATTCCCGATAAATGCATCAAACCAATTATGAATAAGATTATATCAGCGAAGTATTTCTATGTTGTTCTCATTCTTGCTGCCGTTGGAATATTTTCGGCAGCGTTTAAGCAGACTGGTCCGAATTCCACAAGTAATGTTCCTCCTGGTGCTGACACTGAGCAAAATCGTTTTACGCGGGTAGTGTTGGCGCAGAAACTAGAGGAGCCAATGCAGTTTGAACTTTTAAAAGATGGACGGGTTCTTTTTGCCGAACGAAAAGGAAAATTGAAATTATATAATCCTACAACGGGCAAAGTAACTGTGATTGCCGAAATTCCGGTAAGTACAAAATACAAGAGCTTTACCGGCGAGATAACCGAAGCGGAAGATGGTCTCCAAGGTGTTATCCTCGATCCTAATTATGACCAAAACCACTGGATTTATTTATACTATTCCCAGGTTGGAAACGAAGCCGTCAACGTAGTGGCGAGGTTTGAATGGTTAGGAGACAAATTAATCGAAAGCTCAAAAAAGATACTATTGAAAGTAGCCGTTCAACGCGAGGAATGTTGCCACGTTGGAGGCGGTATGTTGTTCGACAAACAAAACAATCTGTATCTGACTACAGGTGACAATACTTTTTCAAGATCCTCCAGCGGCTTTACTCCGATAGATGAACGTCCCGGGCAGTACCCAAGGGATGCGCAAAAATCTTCAGGCAACACCAATGATCTCAGGGGAAAGATTCTTCGTATTCATCCCGAGCCAGATGGCACATACACTATCCCTGAAGGCAATCTTTTTCCAAAAGGAACTGCTAAAACCCGCCCTGAAATCTACATTATGGGCAACAGGAACCCATGGCGTTTAGCAATTGATAGCAGAACCGGCTGGTTGTATTGGGGTGAGGTGGGCCCTGATGGATTCAATGATACTGTCGGTCGTGGCCCAAAGGCATACGACGAATTTAATATGGCCAAGCAAGCGGGAAATTATGGCTGGCCTTATATGGTTGCTGATAATAAAGCTTACTGGGATTATGACTTTGCTACAGGAAAGTCAGGAGAGCAATTTAACCCTGCGCATCCTATCAATAATTCACCCAACAACACCGGATTAAATGATTTACCACCGGCTCAACCTGCTATGATCTGGTATCCTTATATTGTATCGGATGAATTTCCTGAGTTGGGTAGCGGAAGCCGTAGTGCCACGGGCGGGCCCATCTATCACAGGTCTGATTTTAAAAATCCTAAGCGTCCTTTCCCTGCATATTATGAAGGAAAATGGTTTGTTACTGATTGGGCAAGAGGCTGGATTATGGCGGTGACATTAGGTGAGGACGGAAAGTATAAATCGATGGAACATTTTCTTCCAAAGGAAATGTTCAGAGGTCCTATTGATATGGATTTTGGTCCTGACGGAGACTTGTATGTGCTTGAATATGGAAACGGGTACTTTGCCGATAACCCTGAAGCCCAACTTGTAAAAATCGAATATAACGGGGGCAACCGTCGACCTGTGGTACAGGCATCTTCTGATAAAAAAGGCGGCGCAGTTCCGTTTAAAGTTCAACTGTCAGCTGCAGGTACAGAAGATTTCGACCGCGATGCACTTACTTACCAGTGGAAGGTGACTTCTAAAAATGGTACCCCTAAGATTTTCAACCAGGCTAACCCGGTTGTAACGATTACTACACCTGGAGTCTATACAGCGTTGTTAACAGTGACCGATGCCAAAGGTGCAAAAAACAGCAAGGCAGTACAACTAACTGCGGGTAACGAACCTCCGGTAGTGAACATTGATTTTAAGGGTAGTAATAAAAGCTTCTACTTCCCGGGAAAAAAGATCGACTATAACGTAAATGTAAATGACAAAGAAGACGGCAGCCTTGCAAGCGGCAAAATTACGCCTGCCCAGGTAGCAGTGACAATCGATTACCTTTCTGAGGGATATGATCAAGTTGTGATTGCGTCTAACCAAAGGAGTGTAGATGCTTCTGTACGATTTGCAACCGCTCAAAACTTAATCAGTAAAAGTGATTGTAAGGCTTGCCACAACATCGATAAAAAATCTTTAGGCCCTGCATTTACAGCCGTTGCACTTAAGTACAAAGGTGATAATGGAGCAGAGGACAGGTTGGCTAAAAAGATCATCTCCGGTGGTAGTGGTGTTTGGGGTGATGCCGCCATGCCTGCTCATCCTTCATTTTCAACAAATGATGCGGCCACTATTGTCAAGTACATTTTAAGCCTGAGCGAGAAACAGACAATAAAATCAAGACCTGTAAAGGGCAGTTATTCGTTGGATTCAACTACCAAAACAAGTCCTAAAGGAAACCTCATTTTTAGAGCAGCTTACAGAGACAAAGGAACTAAAACCGCTGCTGCCCAAACTGCCGAAGAGGTAGTTGTTTTGCGTAACCCGATTGTTCAGGTGTCTAATGTAGACAGGGATGAAAATATAGAATTTGCACCAGGCAGGGCAAGGGCGTTAGCCAAAGGGCCAATGTCTTACATTGGAATAAACAAAGTTGATTTAACTGGCATAGACTCGATAGAGTTCGCTGCCGGAGCATTCGGAGCTATGGGTCCTGCTTTAGGAGGAACTATTGAAATTCATTTGGATTCTCCAACAGGTAAATTAATAGGCACCACCCCTGAAATTACACCACCACAACCTGGAGGTGCAAGGCGAGGCGGTCGCGGAGCAAGAGCAAAAGCCGGCATCGGTGAAGTAACAGGTATGCATGATTTATACTTTGTTTTTGTAAATAGCAAAGCAAAAAACACAGACGTTACAATATCCGTATCGGATATAAAGTTTGATCAAAAGCTATAGCCGGGTGCCAACAATCTATAATTAGAAACCCTCTGTAAAAAGCAGGGGGTTTTTGATTTTATAGGTGGTAAATTTTGCTGGCCAACATTTGAATTTTCATCAGCTTCGTTGTGTCACTCACTTTTGCAGCATTGCTATTTTCAACAGTTCCTTAACTAAGCTTTAGTTCCAACAATATCCGGATTTTTCATTTTTGCCCGATTAATATCGAAAGCTTCATTTAAGTTAGAAGCTTGACTCCTTATCTTACTTATTCGATTGACGTTTTATAGGCTTAATTCCTATTCCAATAAATCTTAAGATTCTTGGTAGCACGTCCTGAAGCGATAATATCTTTTTTACCGTCTCCGTTTAAATCAATTACCTGCAAATCTTCTGTGGCCATGCCGTTGTCATCTATCCAATAAGAATCCCATTGATTGCCACTTTTGTCTTTTGATACATACATTTTGATCCCCACTTTATTCTCGGCGTTCGGACTTCTCCATCCTGCAATTACCTGGTCGGTTCCAAGACCAAGCAAATCGGCGGCAGCTAATGCGTGGCCTTCCTTCAACTGATCGTCCAGTACTTTTCGTGTCGGATTTTGCTCTCCCATGTAGACAGCAACTGCTACTCCGTGCATTGGTTCTATTGTCGCCAGGAACTTTTCTTTGCCGAAGTTGCCAACTCTAATTTCCCCCGTTCCCAGCTCTACACCTGCAATTTTCTCAGCGTTTGGTGCGCCGGTTTTACCTGGAAAATTTTGAACAAGTCTCACTCCTTCCTTTCCGGCAATATAAATTTTATTCTCTTTTGCAGACCCTTCATCTGCTATCGCAATGTTGTGTGTCATGTGCATGGCATTGTCTATAGTTACCGTTTGCCATGCCGAGCGTGGGTTAGCCGGAAATTTATAACCCATAATCTTAACCCCTTCTCCCTCACCATTTTTGTTGCCACGTCCATGCAATGGAACTACTACCAGGTAAAAGTTGCCATCTGCAGCTTTCATCCAGCGCATACGATGAATAGTTGGTTCATGATGTAGCTCGATCGCCTCCCATCGTTGGGTCGGATCTTTAGGACGAACGAGATAATGCACAGAACCAGACTTAGCTGTATCTGAAGTTTCGGCTGGATTCCATTGTGCTCCCACGGCTACTTCTACCTTGCCATCTCCATCCAGGTCTCGCGCAGCAATGCATACATTGTCTTGCTCTGTCAGGTTTTCTATCATCACAAAACGCTTCCAGTCACCATTGCGATACCACACGAACTGTTTCTTATCAGCAAGCAGAATATCTGGTTTTGAATCACCATCAACATCACCCAAAGCAAGACCGTAACCTATGGAAATATTATTATCAATTGTTTGGGCTTCAAACTTTGGAGGCAGAGGTGCATTGCTGCCGAAAAGGTTTAATTGAAATAACAGGAAGAAAGCAAGCATGATGTATTATTTTGATTGTAAGAAGATTTGGTTTGACAGTAAAATTCGAAGTATAATTTACTCCAAAAAGATTTGAGAAAGCAGCTGGATTTGAAGCTCTAACAAATAAGCAACTGCTAAACAATAACCGGTTTTATTGATCCCTCTTCAATGTTTTCAGGCAGGCTTACTTGTTTCAATGGATCAATGCCTAACCACAATAACGCTCCTGTTAACATAACCAAAGCGACGACAAAAAGTGGGTAGTCGAAGTTGTGAAACACGTCGACCATTTTCCCGAAAATAATTGCAAGGAAGAAAGCACCCATCTGTCCAAAGAAATTCATGGCGCCGGTAACGGTTCCTGCATTGTTTCTGCCTATGTCTGTACACACTGCATACGAGACCATCACACCAAATGAAAAGAAACCGTTTGCGGCAATAAGACAAAAAGCCACCGAATTGTTCTGAGGTAAAATGGCAGCTAAAAAAATAAGCACACCACAAATGCCAAGGCCGCTCATTCCTACAAACCGTCTCCCAAATCGAAGACCTTTTCGCTTAACTAAAAAGTCTCCGCAAAAACCTCCAAACAAAAAACCTACAATACCAACCACAAACAAAGTGAACACAATTTCTTTCATGACATTTTCAGTAAAATGCCTTCCCTCAACCAGGTAGACAGGCATCCAGGCAACGAAAAAGTAATTAGCCCACTGGCAACAAAAATACATCAGCATCAGGGCCCAAAGGTTCCAGTTTCTTAGAATGGTTTTCCAGGAGAGGTGTTGGTGACTGGCGCTAAACCGGCGATTGTTTTCTATATACTCAACCTCTTTAGGAGAGATTTTTTTCATCTCAGAAGGAAAATTCTTAAACCAGAGATAACAGACCAACACCCAGACTACGCCAATTAAAGCATTGACATAAAAAGAGGCACGCCAACCATAAGCGACAGCAATGGGAATAATAATCAAAGGCGCTATGGCAGAGCCAATTTGAGATCCAATGCCTACCCATGTGAGCGAGCGCCCAATCTCTTGAACAGGAAACCACCTTGAAATAACAATCATACAATTGGGATAAGTGCCCGACTCGCCCACACCAAAAAGAAAGCGAATAAATATCAAAGACATCAGGCCGGTGGCAAAACCTGTTAAAGCTGTAAAAAAGGACCACAACAGTACAATGCGGATAAAAAGCGCTTTAGGTCCTATCCGATCTCCTAACACTCCAGACGGAATTTCGAAGAGCGCATACGCTAATGAGAAAGATGCCAATACCCATCCGAACTGGGAGTTGTTTAAAGCAAACTCCGTTTTTATTCTTACCCCAACAATCGAGATGCAAATACGGTCAAGATAAGTAAGTGTGGTTAATGAACAGAGTAAAGCTAAAACCCTGAAACGGTAAGGTAGTTTTGGCAGCATCTCCTAAAATTATTGATTTTGTAAATAAGAGCAACACTTCCAGCCCTTCCAATTGTCGTCTACGAAACATCGCTAAGAAATGGTTAATTGTACCATATTTTGCTCAATTTCAGATTTAGTACTAAAAAAGTTATTGTGTAATATGGCAGTGGTTTTGTAATTACAAAAATCACTAATACCTGCAAAAGATGTCTGAAACACGAAGTTTACCTGTACAAAAACAGGTAGCCCTTGTAGCACATGATAAGAAGAAAGATGAGCTTGTCGAATGGGCTTTGGAAAATAAGGAGATCCTCAAAAACCACCAACTGATTGCAACAGGGAGTACCGGCAAATTGATAGAAGAAAAACTAGGCTTGCCGGTAGAAAAATTGCTAAGCGGACCACTGGGCGGAGATCAACAAATAGGTTCGTTGATAGCTGAGGGCAAGCTTCAATTTCTCGTCTTCTTTTGGGATCCGTTAGAGGCGCAGGCGCATGACAGCGACGTAAAAGCGTTACAACGACTTGCTGTAGCATGGAATATTCTGCTGGCCTCAAACAGGACAACGGCAAACTTTGTACTGCATTCAGATTTTATGGAACAAGTATATGAAATAGAGACGCCTGATTATTCTAATTACTAGAAAATTAAGAGACCGCTGACTTCACATTATAACCGTTTGATAAAAGCATTGCGAAAACAATGAAACCGCTGGTATTAAATACCAGCAGTTACAGTTTTCAATCTTGCCAGGGCAGTTTTTGCTACTAGCAGTGGATCCTGTGCATAGTAGTTTTTGTTGAAAACCTCTACGGACAGAACGAGCGGTTTATCTCTTTTTCCGAGGGTTTGCAGTATTCTTTGAATGGGAGCAACGCCATCCCCAGGATAGATCCTGTCTGCGTCAGTAATAGTGGCGGGAGGCAGGTTGGCGGTATAGTCATTCATGTGAAGAATTTCTACTGAGGCCGGGTTTATCAAGCCTAACGTATCAAGGCTAGAGCCACCTTTATAAAGATGAAAAATATCAAGCAGCACACGGGCAGAGGGATGACCGGACTCAAGAGCAACATAGGTCACCTCGCTGACCCTGCTTAGATTTTTAGAAAATCCCCACATTTCCAATTGAGGTATTACGCCTGTTGTATCACCAAGTTCAAGTACTGTTCTAAAACGCTCTGCTACCATTTTAAGATCAAGCACGGGATTGTTGGTGGCTCCGACAGGTGGGGCAGCAGTTCTCTTACAACCGATTTGCGCAAGTATATCCATCTCACGTTTCATCTGCTCGAGGCCTTCTTTGCGCTTCGCCTCGTCATCTATTATCCAGGGAGCAAAACCGATTGTGTTTTCAACTTTTATTCCTAAATCATCCAGTCGCTTTTTTGCATCTTTAAGTGTACCACCTTCTTTTAAATAAGTTTGCAGAGACTCAATCCAGATTTCGGCTGCTCTGAAGCCCGCTTTCGATATTACTTCCAACTCCTTTACAAACCCCAGCTTGTGACCCCTGATAGTGGCCATGTTAATACAATAGGTAAACTTACCTGAAGTCTTTTGGGCTGCCTGGGCAGAACTAACAACAGGCAAAAAAGGGAGGGTGGCTGTAGCACTTAATGATTTTATGAGATCACGTCTGTTCATGATAATGTAAGGAGTAGTTGTTTGATTATTGAAATTGACGGCATGCTTTTTAACTGTCACCCATCGTATTGATGACAACTAATATTGTTTACAATACTATTACATTTCTATTAACCTTGCTTCGATTATAGGCCACCATCATTTTAAAAAAGCCCCATCTGCTATAAAAATCTTTGCTCCTGCTTTACTGTAAAGCTTGTGACTGCTTTCTTCGTTCGCAACCTGGAAAGTGTTTCCGGCAGTTATTGTATGGATACTATCGTTAGAAAGCTCTATTTCAATCGCACCGGAAATACAGTAAACAATGTGTCCTTTTTGGCAAAAATGATCGGATTCAAAGTTTGATGAATATTCGATTTGCCTAAGTATCACATCTCCCAAATTCAAAGTTTTAATGCTGGCTATCCCGGTAATTCCTTTTTCTTCAACAACTGGAACACGTGTCCAATCGGTTACTGAAAACGGTATTGGGGTTGCCGGCATAACTATACGTTTTTAATGTTTTTGAGGTGTATTTCTAAAAGTAGCATAAAGAAAAAAAGTACAAGTGGGTGACACAACGATGTTGAATTTGGATCCAATTGTTTGCTACAAAAAAAATTACTTGCAGCTTTTTGAGGCAAGGGTTGTATTGGCGTTATTGGACATCTTTATCTAAAAAGCTTCGAACCTTGAGATTGATAATAAACAACTCGCCGTCTCTCACAATGAGCATCTTCAGTTTTGTTCCCACGTCCTGCAGCATGTTTTTATAGCTCTGGATATTGCCGGCAAGTACTGTATTAATTCCGGCTAAGATATCTCCCGGCTTTAAACCCGCTTTAGCAGCAGGCGAACCCTCCATCACGTCTTCGATTATTATTTGCCCGTTTACATCATACATCCCTAAACCGGTATAAGAATAATCAAAGGTTTCGCGGAAATGAGTGTTGGGTTTTAGATGAATTTCATGGTCAGCATAATTTACGATAAGGTTGAAACGGCGAAGCAGATCGTTGCCAATGAGGCCACCCAAAGTGGGGTATGAAGTGACGTTGTAGTCGTCGACAAAAATATGCGCTGGTACTTTTTTAAATCTGTATGGGCCGATTTTTATCTCTTTCACGGTAGTCAGTTTCATTGGCTTTTTACCTCCAATGCCTTCCGCTTGTGTGAACAAGACTTTTTTTCCTTTGACTAAAATACTGCTGTCATTAGCAAAATTGTCGGACATGAGCAGGCAAAGACCCGCACCTGAGTCAAAAT
This sequence comes from Segetibacter aerophilus, assembly GCF_007991655.1. Lineage (GTDB taxonomy): Bacteria > Bacteroidota > Bacteroidia > Chitinophagales > Chitinophagaceae > Segetibacter > Segetibacter aerophilus. The sequence goes on along the minus strand of NZ_BJYT01000007.1, from coordinate 142,695 downwards.
AGAAGCGGCTTGCTTTGGTTACGCCATCGGTGATTGTAGCATCAAAAACAGGAATGCCGTTGATCGTTGGCTTTAAAATAATGCCGCCCCTAGGATATTTTATCTTTCCGGGACTGTAGATTTCGAGCATATTGGTGTCATAATCCACTTTTACAATAAACCTGCTAAAAAAGCTGTAACCTATTATTCCATCGATCCTTACCCCGTAGACACTGGTGAGCAAAGTGTAATCATTGATATGAAAATCGAGGTGTTCAATATCTAGCTTCGGCAGGTGTAAGGTTCGGTTCGGGACATAGATAATTTTCCTGATCATAGCTATGCCACGGAGAATTCTTTCGGAGGGAGTTTTAACCAGGTGTAAATATTCAACTATCGCAGAATCTAAGGAAATGCCTCCGCTGCCTGTATCCAGGATAAAATTCAGTGTATCAGGATGTTCATCCAAAAGGGCTTTTACAATGATGATCCCCCCGGAAAGAGTGGTAAAAGGAAATTTTGTTATCAGTGTGGCTTTAGGAGCACTTGCATCTTGCGCAAATCCACGAAAAACAATCGCAACAGTAAAGGATAAGACCAATAAGAATTTTAGAGAGCAGTCGGTTATTTTTCTATTTAGCAATCGTTGTGTCACTCACTTTGTCGTTTAATTTCTGGTCAGGCAAATCCAAATTACAAAACTTATCCTTGTTTACTCTATCACGCATCTAATTTAATTAGCTGTAATTTAAGAAACTGAGACAAAACAAGTTACGGCAGTCGAGAGCCGTGTCGTATTTTTGTGCTTCTTTAAAATGTAGGTATGCTATTAGCGGATCTTTACCAAAAGGCTTTAAATTTTGAATTTCTAAGTGTTGAAGAAGGAGTATTTCTTTTTGAAGATGCACCCACAGCTGACTTAATGAATATTGGAAATCAGCTCCGAAAAAAACAAGTTCCGCACGGTAAGGTTACCTGGATCATTGACCGCAATATGAACACTACTAATGTGTGTATAGCGAACTGCAAATTCTGTAATTTCTATCGCATTCCTGGTCACGAACAAGCATACATAACAGACATCGAAACCTACCGTCGAAAGATAGAAGAGACCTTTAGGTATGGTGGAGAACAACTATTGTTACAAGGTGGGCACCATCCGGGACTGGGTTTACAATATTATGTTGACTTGTTTCGTAAGCTAAAAGAGATGTTCCCCACGCTTAAACTTCATGCGTTAGGTCCCCCTGAAGTTGCTCATATTACCAAGCTGGAAAAAAGTACCCACCGCGAAGTGTTGATGGCCTTAAAGGAAGCAGGAATGGACAGTTTGCCGGGCCCGGGGGCAGAGATACTGGTCGACAGGGTTCGACGATTAATCAGCAAAGGAAAATGTGGGTCTCAGGAATGGCTTGATATAATGGCTGAAGCACATCAACTAAATATCACCACCAGCGCTACAATGATGTTCGGTCACGTTGAGACTGTTGAAGAAAGAATGGAACACCTAGTGAAGCTGCGCGAGGTACAGGCTAGAAAACCAGAAAATGCAAAAGGTTTTATTGCTTTTATTCCGTGGACGTTCCAGGATGTTGATACTTTATTGGCTCGTATAAGAGGGGTTCAAAATTTAACCACAGCAGATGAGTACATTAGAATGATAGCGATAAGTAGAATCATGCTTCCTAATGTCAAAAACATCCAGGCAAGCTGGTTAACTGTAGGAAAACAGGTAGCTCAGATCTGTTTGAACGCCGGTGCTAATGACTTTGGTAGTATTATGATCGAAGAGAATGTTGTTAGTGCCGCTGGTGCTCCTCATAGATTTACTAGCAAAGGGATACAGGAAGCGATTCGTGAAGCAGGTTTTGAACCGCAATTACGTAACCAGCAGTACCAGTTCCGCGAAATGCCCATGCTTATGGAAGAGCAGGTAATAAACTATTAGGAACGGAATTTTTTGAAGAAATAAAACAGCAACCAAATTAGCCAACAAAGGGCTAAAACAACACTGTTGCACCAACCTGTATAGCCAACAACACTGCGATAGCGATACTTAAATTATTCTGTACGCGCTTCAATTTTGCCCTTTCTGCGTTCGGAGTAAATTGGATGTTCGTTGGATTGAAGAATATAAATTGCGAAACTGTCCAGTTCTTGTTTTTATTCTTTACAAATAAAAAGATCTTAACTAAGAATAATATGGCTGCAAGTACGTACGTGTACTTTAGAAGCAGGAAGATGATAAAGTCTAACATAAGTGCTCGTTTTGTTGGGAGCAAGCGTTCGTTTTGGAATACGATAAATATAATAAAAGTTCTTGTAGAACAAGAATCACGGGGAAGACAGACTCTTTCGATCCTGTTCAATCCTTATAAATCCCATCTTTGAAGAAGTTGTATTAGTTGAACGACAACAAGTAGTCAAACTTCACTTCGTTTCCTACAATTTGCCTGTTTTTTATTTGTATAAACCGATTAATAGCTCGTAACTCTGGTAAGGAAAAGAAATCTTTTTCTTCTTCAATCAATTCTTTCAAGATGTTTATTGAGGAATTATCTAACGATCTTACCAGTGATTTAATCTCGGGAAAAGAATAAGTAGCTTGCATAAAAACATCTGTTTACAACGGAGAAATAAGCGGAGATATTATTAGTTCTGATTTCGTTTTATAAAACTAAGAATGAAACCAATAAGATTTCAATAAAAGGACTTATTTAATTTCATCTTAATTTTTATTAAGTAATCTTAACATTTCTGTGACTGCCTTAACCATTCCAGGTTTAAAAAATCCTTCCTTATTTCCTGTTAGTTCTACTCCTTCACTTATCTTTTGCGATAGCTAAAACTTACCTCGTAGTAGATGAAAAAGCTAGCTCTTTTGTTGCAAGAAAAATAATTTTTGACGCAAAAGGTCTGAGCTTGGCTGCGGGGCTATCTTCGCCGAATGACAGGTATAGACAGTGTACAGTTGAGAGATGTTATTGTTCATAAAGTAGGAAACCCAACAAGAAGCGAGAACCTGGTTTTATCAGAAAACGCATTAACTCTAAATGATGAACTTGTAAAAAGGATGCTGACAAAGTATTTCCTTTCTTCGTTTAATGAAAACGAGCACTACCACTTTACCCACTTGAGTGACTTGAATTTGAACGAAGTTTTCACCTATGTCACAAAAATTTTTGAGGACCCTTCTGCTTTTGTAGCTACTTCGGCTTTGCTTGCTAATTTTCTTCATAGTAAAAGTACCCATGCGAGGGTAAAAGAAGGTGAACTATACATCGCCCTTTTTGACCAGGTACCTCTGGGTACGGAATACAAACAGGCTATTGGAATCTTCAAATCAGAAAATAAAGAAAACTTTTTAAAGGTATTTACACATGGCAGGAGTCTCGAAGTAATATCTGAGGAAGGTATTAATATAAATAAGTTAGACAAAGGTTGCCTTGTTTTCAGAAACAATAAAGAGGAGGGTTATACAGTCTGTGTGGTCGATTCGACAAATAAAAAGAATGAAGCTCAATACTGGGTTTCCGACTTTTTACAGGTAGAGCCGTACGCTGACAGCTATCATAATACAGACAAGTATCTGGGGCTTTGCAAACAATTTATTACAAATGAATACGCAGAGAAATTTGAAATTTCGAAGAGCGACCAAATCGATTTGCTAAACCGGTCGATGGACTATTTTAAAACAAAAGACCAGTTTAGCCTGGATGAGTTTGCCGAAGAAGTGATTCATCATGCTGACGTTGTTGATACTTTTAAAGAATATAAAAAGACCTACGAGTCGGTAAAGAATTTTGAAATCGAAGACGAGTTTGACATAAATCTGTCTGCTGTAAAAAAGCAGGCAAAAATCTTTAAAGCAGTCTTAAAGCTTGATAGAAACTTTCACATCTATATTCATGGCCGAAAAGATTTGATCGAAAAAGGATACGACGAACTTACGGGCAAACATTTTTATAAATTATTCTACGACGAGGAGAGTTAATTAGATTTAGGAAAAGACCCCTAAAATCACTTAAAGTAAAAAATTCTTTGGTATCCATCCCACCTGTTTTTGATGTTGCACGAGGTAGAAATTTTTATATGTGGCGAGGATATTGACGGGCTCTCCCGGCAATAATATTGTCTTTCGAGCAGCCATATCGCCAGGTTGGTCCAATAAAGGTTGCTGATTTTTTAAAACCACTTTCTTAATCGGCGCTACTGCGGGAGATACTATATTGTCTGCAACAAAGCCGATATCTCCTCGGGGCAATGAAACTTTATACCATCCGGCCGTTGCTGCTTCCACTTTCAATGGCGTATTTGCATCTAATGTAATCACGCCTTGGCCATTACTTCCGGGTTCAGTTGAAAGGTTAACACGCCGATTATTTCTCACCCATTTATTCAGGTTACCTAGTGATGCCGTAATGCTTTCCGGTGTCTTGCTTACGCGGTTAACGAAAGGTAAAGGATCAATTGCGCCGTGGTATGTGTAAATGCCAAAATGCAAATGTGGATCAGTCGTTCGGGCGTTTCCTGTATTTCCTACCAGGCCTATCGTATCTCCAGTACTAACAGTTTGACCTGGTTGTGCTATTTGTTTATCAAGATGCGCATAGTACAATGTATAGTCCTTGTTATGTGGTCGAAGAAAAATTACCTTCCCACCCAGTACGTTTTCCTGCACACGCGTCACGACTCCGTCAACGGCTGCCACCAGGGGAGTTCCTTGTGGTGCAAAAATGTCTATCCCCTCATGCTTTCGCGCACCCGCATCTCTGCCTGCTCCCCAAAAACTTGCAATGGTACTTTTTACTTTAGGCGTAATAGGGAAGGCGAGCGTTGGGCCGGTACTGATGGAAAGGGTGTACTCTCCCGCTTGCAACAATTCAGGTTGCAATCTTAGGATATAACTTCCCTCCTTGTCGACTTCGTATTCCATCTTTGACGATGTGCTATCCATAGCCAATAAAAACTCAGGCTTCTCATTGGCTGTATTCGCCGGACGCCCTAAATCAACATAGATCGAAAAGCCTCGTGCAGGTTTTTTGCTCAAACTTATCGTAAGTTTTTCACCACGTCTTGCCTGGAAAATTATCCCGACAGCCTTTGGTTCTTCCTGGGCAAAATATCCTGTTTCGCTATAAGGGAGATTTATGGAGACGGGCTTGACAAGACTTTGTGTAGCAGCAGTAAGCCACTTTCTTCCTAACGCAGTCTCGCTTAAACCTGCTTTTGCAATTTTATCAGCATACTGTTCATGCGGACTTTTCTTTCCAAATAACCCTGAAGTATCTGAAGTTGTACATGAAGAGGCAACTAAGAGGATCGTAATAATTGTTGAAAAAAAATGTATAGTACGAGGCTTAATGATCATCTTCGGATCTGTTTCAAAAGTTAAGCCATTGGAGATGAAGGCACCAACACTTTAAAGAGAAAAATGCTCGTTTTTCTATATTCCATTTTTCATACACAAGCTCCCGTCTTTAAAAGTCTTTACCTTAATAAAGCAAACATTTACCGATTAAAACATGCCCCACATTTAAGAGTGCAAACTTTTTACTCTTTCAACAGTTACCCTATTATTTCTGCTTTATCTTTAGTGCTCTATAATCAATACTACTTTATCAAATGAAGTATGCTTTACTCTCAGTTGTGCTTTTAAATTTATTGGCTTTTTCGTGCAAGGGTAAGAAAGAAGAACCTAAAAAAAACCAGGCTCCTCCTCCTCCAACAGTTGATGTTATTATTGCAAGTTCTCAAACGATCCCTAATACTATTGAAGCTAATGGAACTGTAGTAGCCGGAGAGTTCGTAGAGGTAAGGCCCGAAATTAGTGGCCGGTTAACATACTTGAATGTAGCAGAAGGTTCACGTATCACACGAGGAAGCGTAATAGCAAAAATTAATGATGCTGACCTGAGAGCCCAATTAAACAAAGTAAAGGTGCAGCTACAACTTGCGGAAATTACAGTAGCACGCTATAAAAAGCTATTAGATATACAAGGTATTAACAGGGCCGATTATGATGTTGCGCTTAACCAGGTAAATAGCCTGAAAGCAGACATCGGTATAATACAAGCTGATCTTGCCAAAACCGTTGTTCGCTCACCCTTTAGCGGCGTGGTAGGTTTAAGGCAGGTAAGTAACGGAGCCTATGTTACGCCCGCTACAATTCTTGCAACTCTTCAGCAAATGGGTAAAATCAGGATCGATTTTACTTTGCCTGAAAACTATGCAAATTTGCTAAAAAGGGGAAATAAGGTGGTTGTTGAGACGGATGCAAATGCTCAATCAAAAAGACGAGCCACGATCATTGCGATAGAACCACAAATCAGTACCACTACCAGGAATGTTTTGGTAAGAGCGCGACTAGACGATGCAACAAATGTTAACCCGGGAAGCTTCGTAAAAGTATATGTAGATGCAGGTGAAGAAAATGGTATGATGATACCGGCCAATGCTATTATACCCGATGCAAGAGCCAAACAAGTGGTGGTCGTAAAAGGCGGCAAAGCAAAATTTGTAGATATAGAAACCGGTGTTCGCCAGGTAGGTGCCGTACAGGTAACCAGTGGATTGAATGCAGGTGATAGTGTTGTAATCAGCGGTGTGCTATTTGCACGACCTAATGCAGCAGTTAAAGTCAGAAAAGTAAGAACATTGGCAGAGGTGATTAAATAGTTTACAGCAGTAATCATAACGAATAGAACAATTGGTTAAATCATTTCTTCCAGGACTAATAATTATTGCTTAAGAGAAAGTTTCGGTTGCTTTTGTATACTCCCTGACTAAAGAACAAACCGTACAAGAGTGCGACGCAACAATGTCTAGTATAGATCAAAAGACGGCAAATAAATAATTTTTAATAAATCGAACAGCGAGATAAACTATGAATATTTCAGAATTATCGCTAAGAAGACCGGTACTGGCAACAGTTATAAATCTATTGATTATACTGTTCGGCCTCGTAGGATTTTATTTTCTCAGTGTGCGGGAGTATCCTGCAATTGATCCACCAATTGTAAATGTCAGAACCTCTTACACGGGCGCCAATTCTGACATTATAGAAACCCAGATAACCGAGCCGATTGAAAAAGCTGTAAACGGTATTCCTGGTATTAAGAGTATAACTTCTTCAAGCAGTGCGGGTTCAAGTAATATCACGGTGGAGTTCGATTTGAGCGTTTCCCTTGAGGAAGCGGCTAACGATGTTCGCGATAAAGTAAGCCAGGCAGTACGCAACCTACCACAGGATCTTGATGCTCCGCCCGTGGTAAGTAAGGCCGATGCAAATAGTGAGTTTATTATTTTGCTTGCTGTGCAAAGTCACACCAAAGGTTTGCTGGAGCTAAGCGACTATGCTGAGAATGTACTGCTCGAACGATTTCAAACCATCAATGAAGTAAGTGCGGTAAATATATTCGGGCAAAAGAGGCCGGCAATGCGCATTTGGTTTCAGCCTGATAAACTCTCTTCGTTCAACGTATCTTTTACAGAGGTGCAGAACGCGCTTAACCGGGAGAACGTAGAACTGCCTGCAGGAAAGATCGCCGGAAATAATACAGAGCTGATCATTCGAACACTGGGAAGGCTGACTACTGAAAAAGAGTTTGCCGATCTTATAGTGAGGCAAGACTCAGCCGGAATTGTTAGATTAAGCGATGTTGCGAAAGTTGAATTAGGTCCGGAAAATGAAGAACAAAGTTGGAAGTACAACGGCGTGAACGCAGTGGGTATGGCCATCATTCCTCAGCCAGGCGCCAATTATATCAACATTTCTGATGAGTTCAACAAAAGGCTTGAAGACATACGGAAAACAGAAAAGTCAGACATCGAGATGAACGTGCTGGTGGACACTACCCGTAATGTTCGCAGGTCGCTTGAGGAAGTTAAGGAGACCCTTATTATCTCGCTTTGCCTGGTTATCCTGGTAATATTTTTCTTCTTTAGAAATTGGTTGATAGCCATCCGGCCGCTGATAGATATTCCAATCTCGCTTGTCTCTTCTTTCTTCATCATGTACATAGCAGGTTTCTCGATCAACGTATTGACGCTCCTTGCAATTGTACTGGCGACGGGGTTGGTAGTCGATGATGGTATCGTGGTTACAGAGAATATTTTTAGAAAACTCGAAGAGGGAATGTCGATAAAAAAGGCCGCTCTTTTGGGAAGCCGTGAAATCTTTTTTGCTGTCATTTCTACTTCTATCACCCTTGCTGTTGTGTTTCTACCGGTTATCTTCTTGCAGGGATTTGTGGGTAGGTTGTTCCGTGAATTTGGTGTGGTGGTAGCCGGGGCTGTACTGGTCTCCGCACTCGTCTCATTAACCATTACGCCCGTATTGAATGTTTACATGACTAAGAAGAATAGCGGACATGGGAAGTTTTATGAGAAAACAGAACCATTTTTCCAGGGAATGGAAAATGGTTATAAAAAACTTCTAACCAGGTTTGTAAGGGTTCGTTGGATTGCGTGGGTGCTGGTGATTGTTTGCGGCGGACTTATCTACGTGCTTGGTAGTAATATTCAAAATGAAATCGCTCCGTTGGAAGATAAGAGCAATGTGCGCTTAAACATCACCGGACCTGAAGGCGCGAGCTATGACTTTATGACTAACGTAGGAAATGAATTAGTGAACTACCTCTATGACTCTATTCCTGAAAGGGATTATGTTTTTGGATCAATACCAGGTTTTGGTGGTGGAGGTGGCGTGAACTCAGGAAGTTTGAGACTTGCGCTAGTTGATCCTAAAGACAGGACCAGGACACAGTCAGAAGTAGCAAGAGATTTGCAAGGTAAATTGAGAAGGTTTAATAATGTGCGGGCTTTCCCCATTGAAGAACAAACGATCTCTGTTGGTGGCGGCCGTGGTTCATTGCCTGTTCAGTTCATTATTCAGAACCTTGATTTTGAAAAAATAAAAGATGTGATCCCGAAGTTCCTGGAAGAAGCCAGAAAGGATCCTACATTCTCTAATGTTGACGTAAATCTCAAATTCAATAAGCCCGAGTTGCAATTGCAAATCGATCGCATAAAGGCAAAAGATTTAGGCCTATCGATTACTGACGTAGGCGGGGCGGTACAAAGTGCCTTTAGTGGACGAAGAGCCGGTTACTTTACTATGAATGGCCGCCAGTACCAGGTAATCTCGCAGGTAGAAAGAGCAGATAGAAATGAGCCTGTTGATATCAATAACATTTATGTAACTACTGCCTCTGGTCAGAAAGTTCCTTTGAGTTCTGTAGTAAGTATGATAGAAACAAGTAATCCTCCTACGCTGTTTCACTACAATCGTTTCAAGGCAGCCACGATGCAGGCATCCCTTGCAGAAGGCAAAACAATTGGCGATGGGGTAAAGGCGATGCAGAACATTGCTTCAAAATTACTTGATCCAACATTCCAAACTTCGCTAAGCGGACCATCAAGAGACTATGCGGAAAGTTCTTCTAATACAAGCTTTGCATTCGGCTTGGCGCTCATGTTGATCTACCTGGTGCTAGCTGCACAGTTTGGAAGTTTTACCGACCCTTTTATCATTATGGTCACAGTTCCCCTGGCACTTTGCGGAGCGCTGTTAAGTCTTTGGTTGTTTGGACAAACGCTTAATATATTCTCTCAAATCGGAATGATTATGCTTATTGGGCTCGTAACTAAAAACGGTATTTTAATAGTTGAGTTTGCTAATCAGAAACGTGAACAAGGGATACCTAAAGTGCAGGCGGTACTTGAGGCAGCAGCCCAACGTTTGAGACCGATACTGATGACGAGTCTTGCTACCGCGTTAGGTGCCCTACCTATTGCATTAAGTTTAGGAGCTGCAGCAACAAGCAGAATTCCTTTGGGTATTGTTGTAGTTGGTGGCATTATGTTTTCACTGGTCCTCACGTTATTTGTAATTCCAGCGGTTTATACCTTTATATCAGGTAAACACAAAAAAGATGTAAACCTGGAATATGATGAAGTTCACCGCCAGGAAAAACTGGAAGAAGAAAAGTTATTACACTCAGGAAATGGAATAGGCCGTGAAGAATTAAAACCTTCACCTATGATAACAAATTAAACAGATGAAGAAAACACTTTTAAGCGCATTTCTTCTTTTTGCAATTATCAGGATCGATGCACAAGTTTTAACATTGCAGGAAGCAATCAACATTGCATTAAAAAATAGTCTGGATATTGAAATCGCAAGGAATAATGTTACCGCCAATGAAATCAATAATCACATTAGTGTTGCCGGCGGTTTGCCTAATGTAGATGCTAGTATCACCAATAACCAGTCTCTTACCAATCTTACCCAGAACCTAAGTAACGGTACTACCACTAAACGAAATGGTAACCTAAACAATTCGTTAAACGGTGGCATTGGTGGTAGTTTGTTACTGTATAATGGCTTAAGGGTACATGCAACCAAGAAAAGACTTGAGGCACTGCAACTACAGAGCGAACAGTTAGTAACTACGCAAATACAAAACATTGTAGCGAACGTGATGCTGAAGTATTACGATATAGTTCGCCAAAACAGCTACATAGAAACTTTAAAACAATCCATCGAAGCAACGCTCCAAAGAAAGAAGATTATAGATGTTCGACAAAGTGTAGGTCTTGCAAACAATGCTGACACATACCAGGCCCAACTGGATCTAACAGCAAGCCAGCAGGAATTGCAGAGCCAGGAACTGGTTATTATGCAAGCCAAATCAGACCTGATGAACTTAATGACTCAAAGACCTGATAGCGCCTTCGCAATTAGAGATACCATTATTGTAGATAGCACAGTCAACTTTAATCTGGTTAGGGAAAACCTTCAAAGAAACCCCGAAGTATTGTCTGCGGAACAGGAAATCAGGATAAACGAACTAATTGCCAGGGAAGTAGGCGCCCAGCGTTATCCTTCCGTCTCATTAAACACCGGCTTCAACTATGCACGCACTCAGAGTAGTGCCGGCTTTACTTTATTGAATCAGAACCTTGGTCCATATATTGGCTTCACTGTAGGCGTACCCATTTTTAACGGTGGTCTTACTAAAAGGCAAGTGCGGGTTGCTGACATATCTACGAAAAATGCGGGCGTGTCACGCGAGATCTTATTGAATACTTTAGAAACTTCTGCCGTGAAATCGTGGCAGGCATATCAGAATACTTTGCAGAGGTTACAGTTAGAAAAGGAAAACAACAGGATCGCCGCTGCACTATTACAGTTAACCCTTCAACGCTACGAGCTTTCTGCTGCTACAATTATAGAGGTTCGCGAGGCACAACGAAGTTTCGTCGAAGCCGGATACAGGCTAACCAATTTATCATATTCAGCAAAAGTTGCCGAAATTGAATTAAAGCGTCTCGCAAGCCAATTAGGCATTTAGATTTCTTTTGCCACTTCCATAATGAATGTTTTTGTCTGACCGGCAGTTGATCTTCTTTCATACCTGGTTGTGTCACTCCCTTGTACTGTATTTCTCATAGCGGCTTTGTTGTTTCTTCCTCCGAAATAAGCAACATTGATTTCGTTTGATTTTGATATTGAGCTTTGCATCATTTTTCGTTGCTTTTCAAATTCTTCCATAATAGGTAGCTCCATATTAACTCCAATCGGCTTATACCGTACCCGAATTGAGCTAACCAAAATTTTCCTGCAATCTCCTTTCGCAGCCCGCGTTTAATTAGTGTTGCTTCGGTAACGCGGTTTTAAAGTCCAATATCCTATATCCAATATCCAATTTTCTCATGAAAAACCTAACGCATTTTGCATTAGCAATACTACTGTTTTGCTCGTGCAGAAAAGTTGATCAACAATTAATTCCAGGTAAGGTTGTTGTACCGGAAGAACAGCCGTCCACTATTCAAAATCTTGGACATGTCTTTTCCGGTACAAACATTACATGGAAGATCCACCCATTAAACGCTGGCAACGAACCTCTCTTTACTTATCTACCAAGTCAAAATTCCGGTTACTGTTTATTGATGATTGACAACGGAAACATGGATGGTCTTACCCCCATAAATGCTTTTCGGTTTGTAGCAGTTAACATGCAAACAAATTCATCTAAAATCATCCCAGTCAAAGGACCAGATGGTAACGCTGCTAACTATTCTTTTGGTAGAATTATCATGGGCATTTTTGGAATGGATAAAAAATATTACGTTGCCACCCAAGGTTCTCCTACCGGCGGCGGACATCTTATTCAATATGATCCCTCTACCCAGACTGCGATCGATCTTGGCAAACCATTTAAAAAAGGAAATTCTGCGCTTGACATCTATACTTTAAATGTTGGTACCGACGGTGCCCTTTATGGAGGATCTTTCGGCGACGAAGGTGATGTGAAGACTTTTAGGTACGATTATAAACGTTTTGCCGTCGACGCTTCTACGCTCGACAATACATCTCGTTTCGTTACCAGTGTATCCGGCGATAGCAAGTATACTTATGCAGTTTGCGGAAAAAATAACTGGTTCCTATACGCAATTGATAGAGAGACTGGCGAAAAAAGAACTTTAAAAAGTAACAGTGGAAGCGGCGTTTCTATAGATATAGCCAGCCACACGGATGCGCCTTATGCTCATTCGGTTGCTACACATTTCAGACTATCAGGCTTTACGTCAACGGCTCTCAAAGAGTACGATAGGCCTATGACAAACAGGATGATCTACGTTCCGTATTCCGAAACGGATGCTACTGTGCCCCAGGTTTTTTGGAACGACGTTGAGAAGAAGGTTGTGTATAAACTAAATAATGGCCAGGCTGGTTCGATACCTGTTACTGGTTTGCAGGAAGATATTTATCCTACTACCGGCCCGATGATGTACTCAAATGATAAGCTCTATCTCGTCTGCTACAAACAAGGTTTATTAGGGTCTTATGCAAAAAGTGAAGGATTCAAAAAATTAGGTTGCACAAGTATGGGTATTCTAACTATGCTAATGCCTCCCGCTACAAGCCCTGATGCAGGTAAAATTTTTATGGCGGGATACCCGAAAGGAGCTTTGTTGCAGTATTCACCTGTACAAGACTGGACCGTGAATGTTGCGGGATTTACAAATACAAACAGTGGGTTTGCAACTACATCGTCTAACCCAAAACAAAGCGCTTTCTTCCAGGACGCTGATGCGTCAGGAACAAATGGCTCTATGAGTTTGCTCGGTATTAAGTATACCAAAAGCGGCTATGTTGCGGGTGCGGGCAATAACGATCGCATCACAGTTTCTGCCGGCCGTGAGCTAAGTATGGGCAGTTATAGAAACGGTACCGTTCGTAACCTTTACTTGCCTGAATTCTCGCATTACGAGTTTCAATCAATGTGTTTAACCAAAGACAGCAATTATGCGCTTATTGGAGCGGTACCTAAAAACGGTAAAATCGAAAGATTATATAAGTACGATCCTGTAACCAACAGTGTTGTAAAATCATGGGATATTCCGTTGTGGGATGATTTGTATTCTCCGCTCAGTCCTTTAAATAACGATTTACTCGTCGGCTTTTGCGGCGACGTTGTCTACCTTTTTGATCTTACGACAGGACAAATAATCTGGAAAGAGGTGTTGCATAGAAAAATCTATTCGATGACAGTAGGACCTGATAATTCAGTTTACATCAACTATATGAATTCATCGGTGTTCAACTACAAGATCATCAAGTATAATTTCGATGTAAGCGACCGCTTAAACCCTAAGGCAACAACAAAAGTGATTACAGAATTAGACGACCAGGACAATAACGAAAGAAGTAAGCCATCAGGAATGTTGGTGGTTCCAAGTGGAATCGCGGGAAACTACGACTTGTTTATTTCTGGATTGAACTCATTATATCGCATTAAGGTTTAGGGTTTTTTATGGGTACGGATTAATAGGACGAGGCTGTCACTGGGAAGTGGCAGCCTCAATTTTTTTATGCTACTTTTGAAAAAAGCACCAAAATTGATCCTAAATAGCAAGCTGCCTAATGTTGGTACCACTGTTTTTACAACCATGAGTCGCATGGCCACTGACCATAACTCCGTCAATCTTGGCCAAGGCTTTCCTGATTTTGAGATGAGTGAAGACCTGGTTGAACTCGTATCAAAAGCAATGAAAGATGGTTTAAACCAATACGCCCCGATGGCTGGTTTACCAATATTGTGTGAACGAATAGCAGAAAAAGCGTCTGACCTTTATGGTGTAGAAATTAATGCATCGACAGATGTTACAGTAACTCCCGGGGGTACTTATGCAATTTACACAGCGCTAACCACCGTACTTGAACCCGGTGACGAGGCCATCGTTTTTGAACCTGCCTACGATAGCTACATTCCTAACATCGAAATCAACGGCGCTGTTCCCGTTTTAATTCCGCTTGAATTTCCCGGCTACTCAATACCTTGGGATGTGGTAAGAAGCAAGATTACGGAGAAGACGAAAATGATCATCATCAACTCTCCACATAACCCAACCGGCAGTGTGATAAGAGAAGATGATATTGAACAATTACGGCAAATAGTAAAAGGCACCAATATCTTTATCCTCAGCGACGAAGTGTATGAGCATTTGATATTTGATGGTCTACAACATCAAAGTATTCTTCGTTTTCCGGACCTACTTGAGCGCGCTTTTGTTTGCTTTTCCTTCGGTAAAACTTTTCATAGCACAGGTTGGAAAATCGGCTATTGTATTTCAACTGCTCCCCTGATGAAGGAATTTAGAAAGGTGCATCAATTCAACTGCTTTTCTGTTCATACTCCATCACAAGTTGGCCTTGCCGGTTATTTACAGAATAAGGATTCGTACAATAACCTTGGTGCCTTTGTACAAAAGAAAAGGGATTATTTTAATCAACTAATGGCCGCAACCATCTTCAAACCCTTACCAAGCTTTGGAAGTTATTTTCAATGCTATAGCTACGCAGGACTAAGTGAGCTGGGTGACAAGGACCTTGCAATTATGCTAACAAAACAATACGGTGTTACACCTATTCCTGTATCAGCATTTTATCATGAGGGAATAGATAATAAAGTGATAAGATTTTGTTTTTGCAAAAAAGAGCAAACGCTGGAGAAGGCCGTGGAGAAACTGGCAAAATTTAGAGGATAATTTCACCGTTCATTTTTTAAACGTCTAGAAACAAAAAAACCCGTCATCAAATGAAAGGTTTTAATAGCGGGGCTCTAAAAGAGTTAGGTAGTAAATAAGGGTTTAGAGTCCAGTTAAGGTTAGGTAGAAAAGGAAGTTGTTTTTTAAATGCAATACAAATCTAGCCTACTCCCCTTGGGTGCACTATTAAACTTGCATTAAATGAACTTAAATAGTTATAAAAGAATAAACTCACGTGTCCTACAAATTCCTTTAGGTTTTTGCACTTCGTCTTAAAATAAGCAGGCCGGTTATAGCAGACAAAGCAGATCCTATTAAGATACTTAGTTTAGAATTTATAATAGTGTTGCTATCATCAAAAGCAAGGTTACCGATAAACATAGACATTGTAAAACCGATACCTCCCAGAAACCCAATGCCGATTAATAACTGAAAGTTGATCCCCTTCTGCAGTTTCGCTTTTGCAAACTTTATCAGCAGGTATGGAAACAAAACTATACCTATCACCTTACCTACAAACAATCCTGCAATAATGCCGGCAGAGTTTGTATTTAAAATAGCTTGACTAAAGTTGTTTGGTAAAATGATGGCAGTATTTACCAACGCGAAAATCGGGATGATAACAATAGCAACAGGCTTATGTAAAAAATGCTGTAGTCGCAACGAAACGTTTTTTTCATCCGTTTTGTGAAATGGTATTGCGAAGGCAAGCAACACTCCCGATAAAGTTGGGTGAACACCTGATTGCAGAAAACAATACCACATTAGTAGCCCGGGCAATAAATAAAATGCGAGGTTAAAGACTTTCATTCTATTAAAAATAAGGAGCAACCCAAAGATGGCTAATGCGACAGCCAAGTAGGAAAAAGTTATAGTAGCGGTATAGAAAAAAGCAATCACCACAATAGCACCTATATCATCGATAATGGCAAGTGCAGCAAGGAAAACTTTTACTGAAGTAGGCACTTTATTGCCAGCCAGTGCAAGTACACCTAAAGCAAATGCGATATCAGTAGCCATCGGTATAGCGAAGCCACTTTGTGTAGTTGTACCGTTGTTTAGTATGAAGTGTATCAGGGAAGGAACCAGCATTCCCCCAACAGCAGCCGCAACCGGCAAGATGGCTTTTTTTATGTCTGACAATTCTCCTACGTATATTTCTCTTTCTACCTCGAGTCCTACCATAAGAAAGAAGATTGTCATAAGGCCGTCGTTCACCCATTGTTCTACACTATAATTAAGAGATCCATTTGCGAAGGAAAGATCAATCTTACTATGCATGAAATCAACATAAAAATCTCCAAAAGACGAATTAGCTATCGAAAGGGAAATGATTGTACAAAACAGCAGTAGCAGCCCTGCAACTTTCTCGCTGTCGAAAAAGCTTTTGAAAAGATTGGAGAATCGATCGATCATTTAAAGGTTTAAGTTCTTTTAGGACTATTTCTGCTATTTGCGAAAAACAATGAAATTTTGAAAAATTTCTTTAATGGGTGGTAATTGATATTCAGTAAAAGTGAGTGACACAACGATGGCGCTATGAAAGGCTACAGTTGGAAACCAAAAACATTTTTTAGAACCCACCTTAACCAGCTTTGGGATAATCGAAAAACCAGAACTCCTTCTGTGCACCTTCAAAGTCAGACCACTTTTTTAGATCGGCCTTTACTGCGAAGACTGCGCATGTGGGCATGTCGTCAATAAAAGTGGCTGTGAGTTTACTTGCAAAAGTGGTGATACCAGGGTTGTGAGAAAACAGGGCAACATGTTTTAGATCATTATCAAGGCCGGCAATTGTATTAAAAAAATCGCTTACTCCGGCCTCATATAAAGCAGGAACGATGATGATGTGCTTCTGCTTCTTATCGTAAGCTTCTGCAAAATAGGTTGCGGTAGTTAGGGCTCTTTTTGCAGGACTACTTACGAAAGCATCTATTTTGACATCTTTTTTCAACAGCCTTTTCGCCATTGCGGCAGCATCAGTCTCACCACGCTGGTTTAAGGGACGGTCAAAGTCTTCTACATTAAAATCCCAGCTACTTTTTGCATGTCGAACAAGAAGTATTGATTTCATAAACAATCGTTTAAAAGACAATAATAAGTGGATCGAAGATGTACAAATTTAGTAGCCTCTTGAATTGCTTCCTTCCATATAATTAATAAAGGCCTTATTAACCACCTTGTTACCCCCTGCCGTCGGATAGTTGCCGGTGAAGTACCAATCCCCTGTATTTGTAGGACAGCTCGCGTGCAAATCCTCGATGGTTTGATAGATCACTTCAACTGGAAAGTCAATGTCTTCAGGTGTAATTAACTGCGCAATTTTTCCTGAGATCTCCTCTGTTGTAAAAGGCTTGTAAACCTGCCGTACTACATTTTCAAGATGTAGCTTATTGCACTGTTGCAGTTGCAGGCATTTCTGATACAAATCCTGTAACAACATTTCCTGGCCAGTTTCTTTTAATAATTCAACCGCAGCTCTGAATGCAATGAAATCGCCAAGTTTGCTCATGTCGATGCCATAGCAATCAGGATAGCGAATTTGTGGCGCTGATGAAACGACTATGATTTTTTTAGGACTGAGCCTTGAAAGCATTTTGACTATACTTTCTTTAAGTGTCGTACCTCTTACAATGGAGTCATCTATAACCACCAATGTATCTTCTCCCCTGCGAACTGTTCCATACGTGATGTCGTAGACGTGCTGAACCATTTCGTTCCGGTTCGAATCTTCTGTTATAAAGGTTCGAAGCTTTACATCTTTTATGGCAATTTTTTCCTGGCGGATTTTACGGTTGATCATCGTCGCCAGCTTCTCTTCGGTCACATCGCTTCCCCAACTTAAAATACGCTGCACCTTTATTTGGTTCAGGTAATCTTCCATTCCCTTACACATACCATAATAGGCGATCTCTGCGGTATTAGGGATATATGAAAAAATGGTGTCTTTTAAGTTATAGCTTACAGCTTCCAAAACTGCCTTGCTAAGGTGATAACCAAGAGCAATTCTTTCGCGATAAATTTTTTCATCACTACCGCGCGAAAAGTAAATGCGTTCGAAACTGCAGGCGCGTCTTTCTTTTACGTCCAGTACCTGTTCAACTCTGTATTCGCCATGTGCCTCAACTATTAGTGCATTGCCCGGCATTAACTCATGCACTTCATTTTCACCTACGTTAAAAGTCGTTCTGATTGCGGCTCTTTCACTGCCAGCAACAATTACTTCATCATCAATATAGTAATAAGCCGGGCGGATACCATTGGCATCTCTCAGTACAAAACTATCACCGTTACCGATCAAACCACCAATAGTATAACCACCATCAAAAAGGGATGCAGCCTCTTTTAAGACGCAACCAAGATTAAGTTTTTCAGGGTTTTCGGTATCTGCCTTTACAAGAAAGTGATGAATGACCTCAAGCATGGCAGCGAGGTCGCTTTGTTTAGAAAACGTACCGGGATCAAATCCTATATGCTTATATAGTTCTTCGGTATTTACAAGGTTGAAATTGCCCGCAAGCGCAAGATTCCTAGCTGGAATTACCTCTCTGCGGATGAAGGGATGACAAAAATCAGCGTTGTTCTTTCCCTGCGTACCATATCGTAAGTGACCCAACAGTAGTTCGCCCAAAAAAGGAAGGTGGCCTTTTAAAAGCCCCGGATGTTGTTTTATAGTCGGCTGAAACTTTTCGAGCTCTGCTACCTCTTTTCCGATCGTAGCAAAAAGGTCTGCAATTGATTGGGGAGCAACACTTCTAATTCTGTGCAAAAAGGGATAACCTGGTTCTACATTTAATTTTACTGCTGCCATCCCGGCACCATCTTGCCCACGGTTGTGTTGCTTTTCCATCAGCAGGTACAACTTGTTGAGGCCGTAGAGAACAGTACCGTATTTTTGAAGATAATACGAGAAAGGCTTTCGTAAACGAATGAATGCGAGGCCGCACTCATGCTTTATGTCATCACTCATGGTATATTAAAAGAAGGGGCGAAGGTACAACTCCCCAGTAAAAAAATTACTTAATTAAGACTTCACACAACAAACGCGCTCGGCAAGCCAAAGAAATTCGGTTACAAAAGTGTGTATAGAATTAGAAAACGACTCGTCTATCAGGTTGCCCTCCACGTCAAATTTCTTGTCTACCTGCGGTGTGATCAGCATGTAAGGACTTGGTATTCCAAATAAAGCACCGACTAACAGTTGTAGCTGCTGGCTTGCTCTCATTCCTCCCATTGAACCTGTAGACGCTGTGGCTATCCCGAAAGCTTTATGGAACTGTTTTGGAAAATGATCAAAAAGATTTTTCATTGGTGGCGTATAACTGCCATTATATTCCGGCGTAACGATGATAAAGGCATTGGCACCAAACATTCGCCGAGCAAGGGGCTTATATTCGTCAGGCGTATTGTCGATGGAAGAATACACTTGTTCCTGTAAAGTGGGAAAGTTCCATTCGCGCACGTCGAGGATGTTGATAGTGTGCGGCGTTTTTTCTTTTAATAACTTCTGCAAAAAAAGAGCAAGTCTAAAGGTTACACTTTCTTTTCGCGGACTTCCTGAAACAATCTCGATATTCATTACTATTCTTTTTTTGCGACCGCCAGCCACCCTTTGGGCAACATTGTTGTGTCACTCTCTTGTACTATTTGTGCTCCAATCAGCAATTATTCAATTCCTGTAAATCTCATCTTTTTTTAACCAAACCTCCACCTGCTCTTTCCGCCACCTCTATAACAATAAATTTGCCTTCTTGTTTTACTCTTATTTTCAAAAGCGCTCAAGACGGATTTTTGAATCTGCAAAAAAGGTCTCGAAAACGTGAAAAGCTATATAAAAAATAATGAAAAGCGAGCCACGCTTTTAGTGCTGGCCCGCTTCTCACAATGTCGTTTCGCAATTACGCCTGTTTTACCATTTCCACATTCATTGCCAGTTTTACATCATCAGCTACTACCAATCCACCGGCTTCAGTTACTGCACTCCATTTAAGCCCGTACTCCTTACGGTTAATTTTTCCCGACACTTCGAATCCCATTCTCTCTTGTCCCCACGGATCCTTTGTGCTACCGTTATACTCCACCTTCAGGTCGATAGACTTTGTAATATCACGAATGGTAAAGTCACCGGTAAGGGTATATTCATCATTGCCAACTTTTTTAATGCTTGTAGACTTGAAAGTCATTTTAGGAAATTGCTCAGCGTTGAAAAAGTCGTCACTTTTTAGATGAGCGTCCCGTTGTTCATTCTTTGTATCTACGCTGTCGACATCTGCTTCAAAGGTCACTTTTGCATCACTTAAATCCTGTTCGTTTACTTCAAGCGTTGCGTCAAACTTTTTGAAAATACCTGATACTGTTGAAATCATAAGGTGTTTTACCTTGAACATAATGTCTGAGTGATCTACATCAATTTTGTAAGTTGCCATTTTTCCTTTTTTATTTATTTGATATAATTAATACGCTTCTTAAGCCACCATTGGCACATCGATCAACAATAATTCTGAGTCAGTAGTCGCTTCTATTTCAAGTTGTTCAATATCCCATATGCCCAGTGCATCCCTTTTGTAAAGGGTTTGCTCATTTATTGTAACACTGCCATTAAGAACAAAAGCGTAGACACCATTACCGGCTTTTTTTATAACATAAGAGGTAGTGAAGCCTCCTTTAAAATTGCCGAGCGAAAGCCATGCGTCCTGGTTGATCCAGGTAGCTTTATCATCATCAGGTGCTACCACAGTTTGAAATTGATTTACCCGTTCTGCAGGATCAAAACTCTTCTGGTCATACCTAGGTTCAATGTTTCTTTTTTTAGGAATAATCCAGATTTGTAAAAAGTTTGCGTCTTTGTCTTTATAATGGTTGTACTCCGAATGCTTAATGCCTGTACCGGCACTCATAATTTGTACGTCATTCACGTTGATTACCGCTTGTGTCCCCGTACTGTCTTTATGTTCTATCGCTCCTTGTAAAGGAATAGAAACGATCTCCATATTATCATGAGGATGTGTTCCAAAACCGGAACCACCTGTAATAATATCATCGTTCAACACTCTTAACATTCCAAAGTGCAATTTTTCAGGATCGTAATAATTTCCGAAGCTGAATGAATGATGACTATCCAACCACCCGAAACTGACATGACCTCTTCGGTCTGCAGCATGAAGTATCGTTTTCATAATTCTTACTTTACGTGTATATACACTTATTGAAGCAAATTTTTTTACTCCTTAGTCCTTAAGTTTTCCAGCAGGAAATTTAGCTCCGTCGCGTTCTCTTCACTCATCAACACTGTACTATTGAACAGTCCGTCCACTTTCTTATTTGCATTTTCTAAAACAGTCATGCCATCAGTTGTAAGGGTAATAACGGTTTCTCTTTTATCAATATCCGAAGTTGACCTGTCAACAAATTTCTTTGCCACCAACCGATCTATTATCCGAGGCACATTTGAATTTCGTTCTATCATTCTACCGCCAATATCTCTTACACACATCTTCTCCGGGTGCTTCCCTTTTAAAATTCGTAACACGTTGTATTGCTCATGCGTCAACCCAAACTCTTTTAATTCCTGGCTGATTAAAGTTTTGAGCCACCAGGCTGTGTACAAAATATTCAATCCCGCCTTCTGTTTCTCCGAAGTAAACTTTCCTGTCTTTATTGCATCTTCTAGTTTCACAACACAAATATATGTACATACATCTATTATTCAAAATCTTTCTCTCCATACCATCATGCCTTCATTATCTACAATTCCTGTTACACTACAGCCTAAATGTTTAGGCAACACTTGGCCCCTTCCTATTTCTTACCAAGCTCTTTTTCTGCCTAACTTTACCGGCAACTTTATTGATAATTTTACTGTATGTATTCACCAAAACAAATACTGGAATTTCAACAACTTACAAAGCAATTAGCACAGGAAAACCACACAGAAAAGGCTTTTGAAATTGTTGAGGAATTACGAAAAGTGCTTCATTTTCATGAATACCGCTATTATATCTTAAACGACCCCCTAATCTCTGATACGGAGTATGACCAATTGTATAAGCTGCTCGAAAAAATAGAAAAAGCAAACCCTGAATTAATAACTACAGGCTCTCCCACCCAGCGAGTTGGTAACAGTCTCAATGCATCATTTAAAACTGTTCGCCACCTTGTACCAATGTTAAGTTTGGAGAATAGTTACAACGCGGAGGACCTTATCGATTGGGACAGGAAAGCAAGAGAAGTGGCAAAAAAAGATGAATTGGAATATTGTGTTGAGCCAAAGTTTGACGGTGCGAGCATCTCTTTAATTTATGAAAACGATCAATTGACAAGAGGCGCCACGCGAGGCAACGGCATGGAAGGGGATGATATAACAACCAACATTAAGCAAATCCGTTCGATCCCTTTAACCGCAGCATTCTCCCTGTTTGGTGTACAGCAAATAGAGATCAGGGGCGAAATGATGATGTCGAAAAAAGCCTTTAAGCAATACAATGATCAGTTAGCCGAACAGAATATCGCTCCACTTGCAAACCCGCGCAATGCGGCTTCGGGAAGTTTGCGGATGAAAGATCCTAAAGAAGTCGGGCGCAGAAAGCTGGAAGCATTTTTATATAATGTCAGCTATTATACAAAAACAGGTGAACCTATAGACTCTGAAAGGGAAACACTACTTCAGCAGCATTCGGGCATTTTACAAATGCTCTGGAACCTTGGTTTTAGAAGTCCTTTAAAGGAAATGAAAGTGCTCAAGGGAATACAGGCTGTTATTGATTACTGCAACGAGTTTGAAGCCGTACGCGATAATCTTCCTTACGAAATAGATGGAATGGTAATAAAGGTGAACGACCTCCATTTGCAGGAGCAGATGGGCATGACAACTCATCATCCGCGGTGGGCGATTGCTTATAAATTCAAAGCCCGGCAAGCAACCAGCAAATTGCGAAACGTAGAGTTCCAGGTTGGAAGAACCGGGTCAATTACACCTGTTGCCAAGATTGATCCTGTCTTCATCAGTGGAGTAACAGTTGGTTCTATCTCGTTGTTCAACGAAGACGTGATAAAAGAAAAGGATCTCAAAATAGGTGATACAGTTTTAGTAGAACGTGCCGGTGACGTCATCCCTTATATTGTAAAATCACTGCAAGAAGTTAGAGATGGAAGCGAAACGGAAATTATATTTCCTAAAACTTGTCCTGTCTGCGATAGCGAGTTATATAAAGAAGAAGGAGAAGCTGCATGGAGGTGTGTTAATATAGAATGTCCTGCGCAAGTGGTTGAAAGAATGATCCATTTTGTAAGTAAAGATGCAATGGACATTAAAAGTTTTGGAGAAGCAAACGTTAGAAAATTTTACGAGCTCGCACTATTAAAGGATATTCCTGGTATCTATACACTTGATTTTGCCTCAATTGGAAAAATGGCAGGATTTGGTAAAAAGTCTATTGATAACCTTCAATCAGCTATTGAGGAATCTAAGCACCAGCCTCTGAACCGCCTAATCTTTGCCTTGGGCATTCGGTACGTCGGTGAAACAACTGCTAAGGTCTTAGCTAACTCAATTAATCATCTGATGGACCTTTCGAATTTTTCAGAAGAAAAACTGCAAACACTCGAAGATATTGGAGTAAAGGTGGCAAAGAGTGTTCATACCTTTTTTCAAAATGAGCAAAACATAGAGATGCTTCGACAGCTGGAAGAATTGGGCGTTGAAATGAACAACAAGAAAAACGCAGTTGTTGAGGAAGGCGGATTGAGTGGCCAGACCTTTTTATTTACAGGCACTCTCAATAAGCTAAAAAGGAGCGAAGCCGAGGAAATGGTAGAACAACACGGAGGAAAGCTTTTGGGAAGCGTAAGCAGTAAGTTAAACTACCTGGTGGTAGGAGAAGATGCAGGAAGCAAGCTGGAAAAAGCAAAGAAAATTCACACCGTGAAAATTATTAGTGAAGACGATTTCATAGCACTTTTAGAACAAAATGTAACAGCTTAAATTTTTAGAATGCTGCAACGGGAGACTCTTACTTACATAGAAAACCTGACGAAAAATAACAATAAGGCATGGTTCGATGAGAACCGCCATTTGTTTGAGGAAGCAAAGTCGGATTTTGAAACGTTGGTTAAAAACATCATTTCATCTTTTGGAAAAATTGATCCTGACATAGCACCCTTGGAAGCAAAGAACTGCATCTTTAGACAATACCGTGATGTGCGGTTTAGCAAGGACAAAACTCCCTACAAACATCACATGGGCGCCAGTTTTGACAGGGGAGGAAAGAAGTCTGGCTTTGCGGGCTACTACCTACATATTCAGCCCGGAAATAAAAGCATGGCAGGCGGCGGTATTTGGATGCCCGAGGCTGCACAATTAAAGAAAATCAGACAGGAGATTGATTACAGCTGGGAAGAGTTTGCAGCAATTTTAAATGAACCTGCGTTTAAGAAAATCTATGGCGGCTTGGAGGAAGGTGAATTTAAACTAAGCCGTGAACCAAAAGGATATGATAAAGAAAACCCGGCTATTGAAGTCCTCAAATTAAAAAGTGTGGTAGCCATTCATCCATTAACAGATGATGAACTTGTGTCTAAAGATTTGCTGAAAAAAATCGTTGCGACTTTCACTGCACTTATGCCTCTGATAAAATTTATAAACCGTTCTTTAGAATAAGCAAGCGCAGACATGAAAAAGAGTAGTGGCGAAAACAAACTTCCAGTCGTTGATGATAGCAAGCATTATTCTTTCTTTCAGAATGTGTGGGATGTTGTGAGGCAAATACCAAAAGGACGGGTTACAACTTATGGGGCGATAGCAACTTACCTTGGAACAAAATCATCGGCACGAATGGTTGGCTGGGCAATGAATGCAAGTTTTATAGTGCAGCCGAAAGTACCTGCTCAAAGAGTCGTAAATAGAAACGGAATGCTAAGTGGCAAAGCTCATTTTGCTACTCCAACACTTATGGAGGAACTTTTGCAAAAAGAAGGAATACAAGTAAAAGATGAAAAAATAATAAACTTCAAAGAAGTGTTTTGGGATCCAATTGTAGAACTGGGCTAGTATTCAATTCGTTTCAACACGGCGATAAGATTTTACCGATTTTAGAAAAGTCTACTAAAATCAGTGATAGTAAGGACTGATTAAATAATAAACAATCGGGCCTGTTACAGCTACATACAACCATAGAGGCCACGTGTATTTTGCCAACTTCTTATGCCTCTCCCATTCACCTGTAAGCGCGCGGTAAGCCGTAAATAAAATAAACGGAAGTATAATTCCAGCAAGCACAATGTGAGTTGCTAATAACAATAGATAAACAACCCTTGTACTGCCAGCCTGCAACTTCTCTTGGGCATCTAATAATCCATCATGGTTAAGATCTCCGAACTTTGCTTCTCCTGCTAACAAGTGATGCGCTATGTAGGAAACCAGGAATAAGACGGACAAAAACATTGCGCCAAGCATCACGTTTCGATGCAGCTCATATTTTCCGTTCTTAATTGCAACCAACGCTACAATAAGCAGCACGGCAACACAACTGTTTATAACCGCATTGAATTTTGCGAAAATGTGTACATCAAAACCAGGATGATAATTCAACTTAAAACTTCCAAGAGCGACAATAACCCCAAAAACTACAACGGAGAAAATCCCTATTATCCAATATGCCTTCCTATCGTTTTTTGTGAATGTAGCTTCTAACATATTTCAAATTTTCAAGGAACTTATAACGAGGATGGTTCAAATATGTTGAACTTTTTCTTTTTATCTTTTTCCAGCATAAGTAGACCTATGTCTTTTGCAAGGGTAGACAATGAAGTTGTATCTAGTCCATTATAGTACCCTCTTACTACGTAGTCCTTGTCAAGCAACACAAACTTTTGAGAATGTATAAACGACGTATCTACCCCTTCCCCATCTACTAAACCTAACTTTAATTCATTTAAAGCAAAATCATAAATAGTTTTTCTATTTCCTGTCAGCATCCACCAATTGTCGTGATCCACCCCAAATTTGTCAGCGTACCTCCTTAAAGCTCCAACAGAATCTCTTTGCGGATCAATTGAAAATGACACGAATCGAACTATTGAAGAGTCAATAACTTTCCGCCCATTTTTATTGTTGTGCGAGAAAGACTGTTGCAATCTTGCCATGTTTTTCGTCATGTACGGACAAATGGAAGGACACCGGGTAAAAAAGAAATCCGCAACAATCACCTTGTTCTGAATATCGTACAAGCTTACACTATCACCTAATTGATTAACTAAAGAAATGTTTCCCGTTTTGTGCCAAATCGTGTCGGTTGTCGTTTTACCATCTACTGTCCTGGTAACAACCGAGTCCACAAAAAACTTTCTTGGCATTACTACAGCATCTTCCCCCGTTTGTTTTAAAATAACATAGCTAACAACAGGGATGAGCGTAGCAATACAAAGTGCGAATACTGCTTTCTTATTCATGATATCTTTTATAAAAAAACCATCGCCGGATAAGCGATGGTTTATTCAGGTTAATTGTTTTTAAAATTCGACCAGTTACTCCATCGTCTCCGTGCCTGTTCTCTTCTTTTCATGTGCGCCCTTTTCATCTGCCTTTTTATCGCTAGACGGTATTTCGCTTCTTTCACGAGTATAAGCATCATAGGTGTTCCTGTTGTTCCTATAAGAATCGCCCTCGTAAAGGAAAGCAATGATGGCCCAAATCAAAAGGGACAACGGTACTAAAATCGTCATTACAAGGTTTCTTATTTCACCTTTCAAGTGCATAAAATAGGCAACGATATAAAAAGCCTTAGCAAGCATAAGTATAATGATCGCTCCTTTTAGTCCCAGCCTTCCGCCGGCACTTTCTACACCAATCATTATATATCCTAAAATCAATTCAACGATTGTAAGACCAAGTAAGATCCAAAACGTTCTCCAGATTTCCTTAGTACCGCCGTGGTTATCGTGAACCGGATCTGTTGCTATTGATGCTGAATGTTCCATACCGTTTGATTAAATTATTAATTATTTTGATTAAAGTAGGTAAAAGCAAGTGAACACAAAAACCCATACAAGATCCACAAAGTGCCAGTATAAACCCGCCTTCTCTATCATCAGATAATGTCCCTTTTTCTCGAAAGTATCAAGCAAAGTCATTATCAACATAACGATATTGATAACCACTCCGGAAAGAACGTGAAAGCCATGGAAGCCTGTTATTGTAAAAAAGAAGTTGGTAAAGTTTGTAGAAGAGCCTGTTCCATCTGAATTTGCAAAAGGATTTCTTCCCCACCAGGCACCCTCATGATGCAAATGGTTCCATTCCCATGCCTGGCAACTTAAGAAAGCAAGTCCGCCAAGTATAGTCCAGATAAGATAAGTCACCACCTTCTTTTTATTCCTTTCATGCCCTGCATGCACTGCAAGCACCATCGTAACAGAACTAACAATCAAAATGAAAGTCATGATACTCACGAAAACAAGCGGAGCATTAGTTGCTTCACCCGCGCCTGGGTAAGACTTGAAAACTTCGTTAGGATTAGGCCATCCGTTGCTGGAAAAACGTACAGTACCATATGCAATAAGAAAAGCTCCGAATGTAAAGCTGTCACTCATCAAGAAATACCACATCATCAATTTTCCATACTCCACGTTGAACGGGCTTTTACCTCCATTCCACCATTTTGTATCTACTCCTACTGTTGTTGTTTCCATGTGTTCTGTTTAAGTTTGGTATGCAAATTTATTTCCGATGTTGAAACCAACATTAAAAAAAGAAAAAGATTTTTTATCTATCAAAAAAGTTCATCTCTCACTTATCTAACAATACTTAATTGTCAGTCTACCTGCTCTAAGCACTAACGATATTAAAAAATATAAACAGGTAAATCCAAATTGCATCTACGAAATGCCAGTAGGTACTGGCAACTTCTATCGGAACTGTACTATAGTTCTTTTTCCTGCTGTTATAAGCCCTTGCAAAAAGCACAATTAAAACAACCACACCTCCTAACACGTGTAACATATGCACTCCGGTTATAACGCCCAGGAACGAGCCGGCAGGGTTACTATTACTACCAATTAATTTCACGCCATGATTTTGCAGATACTCAAACCCTGTCCATTGCAATACAGTAAATAACACACCGAGTGCTGCAGTTATTGTAATAAGAACTCTATACCTCGCCATGTTTCTGTCCTTAAAAGCCTTAGTAGCCAAAAAAATTGTTAGGCTGCTTAACAGTATCACCACGGTTGAGTACCAAAACACCGGTGGAAGCGTAAATTCAAGCCAATTGTTTCCATCATTCCGCTTAACAATATAAGCACTTGTAAAACCTGCAAACATCATTAAAATACTTGCCATACCTACCCATAATGAAAATTTATGGGGATGTATCCTTTTTCGTTGTTGATCACTCACGGTTGCCATCATCTCTTAATTTTTTATTTTTTGTTACCAGCAGTTTCACCTAACCCGACATTGTTGCGTCGCACTCTTGTACTTTTCATCCAAGAGCCACATCTAACTATTGACTTTATCAAGTAATAAGGCTAGCAAAACAATGGGCAGGTATATGTAACTGCTAAACATTACCCGTCTTGCTGCTTTTACATCCATCTGGATATATAGCCTTACACATTGCATTACCATAAATAAGTTACAGATCAATACAATCCACAAGCTTACAAAGCCACTGATATTAAAATAATAAGGCAGTATTCCGCATGGTATCATAATCAGAGCATACACTACAGACTGTAACGCAGTGAACTTTGTCGGACCTTTATCTGCCGGTAACAATTTAAATCCCGCTTTGCTATAATCGTTATGAGCTACCCAAGCAATTGCCCAAAAATGAGGGAACTGCCAGAGAAACTGTATTCCAAATAAGATCCATCCGCCCACACTAAACTCACCTGTTCCCGCAACCCAACCAATCAAACAAGGTAACGCTCCGGGAAAAGCACCGACCAACACTGCTATAGAATTGACCTTTTTAAGGGGAGTATAGATATAAGCATATAAAAATAGACTAAAGGCAGAAAGTAGTGCAGACGAAAGATTAAAAAAACGCCACATCAACACAACTCCAAGAACGCCTGCTATTAAAGCGAAAGTATAAGCTTCCTGCTGACTCATTCTCCCATCGGCGACTGGTCTCTTACCAGTTCTTTTCATCATCGCATCTGTATCTTTCTCAACAGCCTGGTTAATTGCATTTGCGCTTCCTGTCACCAACATTCCTGCAACAAATAACAATACAACCATTTTTAGGTTGTAAGTAATACCAGGCGCAAGCAAATAACAGATTACACAAGAAAAAACTACCGTAAAACTCAAAGTAAACTTGATAAGCTGAAAGTAATCTTTCACTTTAGCAGCTACCTTATAGCTCGACGATATATTTTCTGTAGTACTCATCATCTCCATCCAATCTCTCCTTTTCAAAAGCAATGCCCCGAAAACTCAGGGCATTTATATTATTTTCTGCCGGCAAATGCAGGCAGAAAGGTTATTAATGATTAACAGTCTCCCCTGCTCCAACTGGTGTTGTTTGCGCAATAAAATCTTTTCCGTCTTTACCGTAATCGTAGGCCCAACGATGTACTTCAGGAATTTCACCCACCCAGTTTCCGTGACCCGGATTAATAGGCGTGGTCCACTCCAAAGTAGTCGATCCCCAAGGATTTTGAGAAGCTACTTTTCTTCCCTTGTACATAGAATAGAAGAAGTTGAACAGGAACAACAACTGAACAGCAAATACGATAATCGCAACAATGCTTATGAAAACATTCAAACCTGCAAACATCTTAAAGCTCTCCCAGTTTGTATAGTCGTAGTACCTACGGGGCATACCCGCTAGACCTTCGTAGTGCATAGGCCAAAAGATAAGATAGGCACCGGCAAATGTCACCCAAAAGTGAATATATGCCAAGGTATTATTCATATAACGACCGAACATTTTAGGATACCAATGGTAGATACCGGCATACATACCGAAAATACCTGCCACACCCATCACGAGGTGAAAGTGAGCGATAATAAAATAGGTATCATGCAGGTGAATATCTAGCGCTGAGTTACCTAACCAAATACCTGTCAATCCTCCTGATATGAACATGCTTACGAAACCTATTGAGTAAAGCATAGCTGGCGTAAACCGAATGTTTCCCCTCCAAAGCGTTGTAAGCCAGTTGAAGACTTTTATCGCGGACGGCACGGCAATAAGTAGAGTTAGCAAGACGAAGAACGATCCAAGGAAAGGGTTCAAACCAGAAACGAACATGTGGTGCGCCCAAACAAGAAACGACAGTATTGCAATAGCGAACAAAGACCCGATCATCGCCATATAACCGAATATCGGTTTACGGGAATTTGTACTTAAAATCTCTGAAACCATACCCATTCCAGGAAGAATAATAATGTAAACTTCTGGGTGGCCAAGGAACCAAAATAAGTGCTGGTACAGAATAGGACTTCCTCCCTCATTTGGAAGGGCTCCGATCCCGTTCACAAAAATATCACTGAGGTAAAAACTAGTTCCGAAATTCCGATCAAAAATCAGCAGGATAAAACCTGATAATAACACAGGAAATGATAACACACCTAATACTGCAGTAAAAAAGAATGCCCAAATCGTCAAAGGAAGACGAGTCATGCTCATTCCTTTTGTACGCATATTTAAGATGGTAGCAATATAGTTTAGACCACCTAATAACTGCGAAACAACAAATAGTGCCATACTAATCAGCCAAAGATCCATACCGGTTTTTGAGCCGGGTGAAGCTGATCCCAGAGCACTTAAAGGAGGATAAGCCGTCCAACCGCCACTGAAAGGACCTGTCTCTACAAATAAAGAAGATAGCATTATAAGGGCGGAGGTAAAGAAGAACCAATAGCTTAACATGTTCATGAACGGTGATGCCATGTCCCTTGCACCAACCTGCAGAGGTATGAGAAAGTTCGAGAAGGTACCACTTAATCCCGCAGTTAATACGAAAAACACCATTACCGTTCCGTGAATAGTCACCAAAGCATAGTACGCTTCAGCAGTAATATGTCCGCCCTTTGCCCAATGACCTAATAGAGTTTCAAGGATTGGGAAGTTTTGGTCAGGATATGCAAGTTGAATTCTAAAAAGAACTGACATCAAACCACCAAGTACCGCCCATGTCATACCTGTTATAAGAAATTGCTTCGCAATCATCTTATGATCCTGGCTAAAAATGTACTTAGTTATGAAAGTTTCGTGATGGTGATGAGCGCCATGACCATGGTCATCGGCGCCGTGAATAGTTCCGTGTGAGGTCCCCGTATGTACAATCTGCTCGTTACTCATACCATAAAATTTTTTACTCAAACCTTTGCAGGCTACAATAATATTTGCTTCTTATTTCAATTTACTATTCTGATTTCCACTAGACATTGGTGTAACAGACGCCGTGGTCACCTTTGCAGCACTATCAGGCGAAGAAGACGGTGCGCCTCCGGGTGCAGGAGGGGTAGCAGACGGATCTTTTTCAGGAAAAGCACCATAATAATATGGTTTCTGCTTTGCGATCCATGCGTAATATTCATCTTCCTCAACCACCTCAATTACCCCTTTCATTGAGTAGTGACCTGCTCCACATACCTGATCACAAGCAATCTCATATTGAAAATTAGAATTACCAGTTTTTTCTTTCATCTCAGCTGTCGTAAACTTTGGCGTAAACCATAATGTGGTAGGAATTCCCGGAACAGCGTCCATCTTCAAGCGAAAATGAGGAAGACCCACATCATGTATAACGTCTCTTGAACCTATTATCAATTTTACAGGTCGGTTTTTGATTACGTACATTGTGTTATCTGCAACAATATCATCGAAAGTAGCAGGATCAGCTTTTTGGTTTAGCTCTTTATTATCTGCCCAAATTAAACCGAGGTTATTATTAGAAGGATCTATATTCCTAAAATATTTTTTGCCAAATTGGTTATCCTTACCTGGGTATCTAAAGATCCAACCAAATTGTTTCCCGGTAACTTCTACTATTAAAGCATCCTTCGGCGCATCACCAGTAAAAATAAACCAGTTACGAAGACCAATTACAACTAGTATAGAAAGAACAATGGCAGGGACTACAGTCCAAACAACCTCCATTGTGTTATTATGAGGAAAGAAAAAAACTTTTCTCTTGTCGCTTTCCTGGTATTTATAAGCAAACCAAAATAAAAGTATCTGGGTAATGATGAATACAATACCTGTTACAGCAAGTGTGATATGCAACATCTCATCTACTTTCTCCCCCTCTTTAGACGCGCTCTCGTGCAACACCCGGCCTCCTAAAATCTCGTGGCAATAATAAACGCCCACCAAACCCAGGACTAAGAAAGCTATCATCAAAAAGCCATTGATCTTGTTATTCTGCTTTCTGCTCTTTTCCTCTCCTTTAAGTATAGCAACGTACTCACTTGCCTTCGCTATCTGGAAGATAACGACGAACAATAAGATGAGAACGGCAATGATAAAAAATGTTGACATAGTTGCTTCTAATATTTTCTATTCTATAAATAAGTCTTTTCTACCGTTACGTATGATGAATAATGCTCTCTTTTAAGAAAGGATGATTTTTAGGAATTAAAGGAACTTTTGCCAGCGCTTTTCCTACAAAGAAAATTAGCATTCCTACATACAATGCAGCTATTCCGAAATCTAGCCAACCTAGCGTTACATGATCTCTTGAAATACTAGCCATTACCATTTGGTTGAAATCCATCCAATGTCCAAATATGATAAGTACTGCCATAAAAGCCATTACTGTGTAATTCCTCTTTGAATTTTTCGTCATCAAAATTAGTAACGGACAAAGGAAATTAATCACAAGATTTAGATAATAAACTCCTTTCCAAACTCCCTCCTTTGTTCTTGGTTGAAAATAGGTTGTTTCCTCTGGTTGGTTGGAGTACCAAATCAACATATATTGGCTAAACCAGAGGTAAGTCCAGAAGATAGAAAACGCAAACATGAACTTGCCTATATCATGTAAATGCTCATCATTCGTATATTCTAAATACCCCTTGTTTTTTAAGTAAATAACAAAGAGTGCTATTAAAGCCATACCTGTAACAAAAGAACTGGCAAAGGTGTACCAGCTATACATTGTGCTGTACCAATGAGTGTCAATACTCATTAGCCATAACCACGGAGTTGTAGAACCAACAGTCAATCCAAACCATACTGTAAACAGGGCGGCAATAACTGTGTTTCTCACTATCCAGCGATTTCCTTGTTCTGGGTTCATTGACGTTTCATCACTTTCCTGCGAAAGCTTTCTCATTCTCATACCGAGATAACTCCAAAGTCCAATTGAAAGGAGGGTCCAGATAACAAAAAAAGGAGGATTTAAGAAGCCAGTCTTTTTAAGGATAATCTGATCGTTTCCCGGAATCCGCCAATGATAGATAAGATTGTGATCGCCATGATTTAAACCAAAAACAATAAAGAAAAGAATAAAGATTGCGATTAAACCAAAAATAGGTACTACAGCAGAAATCGCCTCGGGCACCCTTCTAAAGGTGACCTGCCAGCCTCCATGGGCAAGTGTTGTAACGCAGATAAAAAACATGCTGGCATTACAGATCAATAAAAAGAATATACTGTTGTAAAGCAAGGTACCCCAGAAAATAGCTTGCTGATGTTCATCACTGCTTAGTCCTTTTGTAATAAAACCAATAATAAAAGCAAGGATACCTACGCCCATTAATCCTATTGACCAGGTTTTCATATTCCCCGATACTTCAAATTGCTCTCTGTTAGATGCCATTATAATATTTTTTGATTGCAGTTTGTTTCTATCTTCTATTTTGCCATTGCTTGTGTTCCACCACTTGCAGATGCTGTAGCAGTACTATCAGCACCCGCTGCTGGAGCAGATCCTCCGCCTCCTTGTTTCGACTTAACATATTGCGCTACCATCCAACGTTGCTTTCTGCTTAACTGAGAAGCATAACTTCCCATCAGATTTTTTCCATAAGTCATCACATGATAAAGTGTGCCTTCAGACAGTGCTTCATATTTTGCATCTCCAACCAGCATAGCAGGTTTAGCCGCAAAAGGGCCGGTTCCACCCTTATAAAGAGGACCATTTCCGTCTAATGCTGTTCCATGGCAAATAGCACAATTAATCAGGTAAAGTCTTTCGGCTTCCTCCATCTCAGTTTCGTTCAACTTTGGTAATGGGTCTGCATAAGTAGCACTTTGTGCGTAACCAATACTATCGTTGTTTAAATGATAAGGAAGTTCTTCCCCACGGCTCACAGTACCTGCAACAGGCCGATTATTGTAAGTCACCCCTTTATTAGATAAATTGCCGTGATCAGCGTAGGTTTCGTAGGCCCTACTATTCTTCATATCAGGCATGTAATCCAGCCCGGGTTTGCTGTTGTCCCCACAGCTCATTATCAAAAGGCCTGAGAGGGCAAAGACAGATATAATTGCTAATTTCTTCATCGTTTGTTGTTCTTAATATTCCTTTATCCAATCACAGGATTTTCTTCCCTATACAATTTTGGCTCTACATCGTAGCGTCCAAACCACCATCCAGACTCTGCCACCTGGTAGTTTACTTCAACAGCTCCTGCACTCTGCAAAAAGCCTTTCAGATCATCCACATTTGTTCTGTCTGTGCATTCAATTGCCATTACAAAGAGGTCGTCTGTAGCCCTGGGATGAAAATGATGTTTGCGGACAAATGGCGCCAGTTGACACAGGTAGCAAAAAGTCATCACCATTCCAACCGCTGAAAACAATACCGTTAACTCAAAAGTAATTGGGATTAATGCAGGCAAAGGGAAGTTTGGTTTTCCACCAATATTCATTGGCCAATCTTTTGTAAAAACCCATCCCATGCCGGCCAAGGCGGTAGTAGTTCCCAAAATACCGTAGATGAAACCCGCAGTATGAAGGCTTGTTTCTCTCATTCCCAAAGCATGGTCTAAACCATGAACCGGGAAAGGTGTGTAAACGTCTTGAATCTTATAGCCTGCATTCCGTACTTTTTTTACAGCTGGAAATAAAACTTCTTCATCATCAAAACATCCAACTACATATCTTTTTAGTGCCATACTTTAAGCTTTTAGCCATTAACTTTCTTAATTACCAATAATCTCAACTGTCTCTTAGTGCGCATAATCGTGAGCAAATTCCTCCACCTTCTGCTCCTCCACTTTATCCATTCTCTCTTTATAATTCTCACCTGAAGTCTTCAATACATATTTAATTTCAGCAACAGCGATAGTTGGGAAGTATTTTGCGAAAAGGAAAAAACAGGTAAAAAATAGTCCAAACGTTCCTAGGTAAAAACCTATCTCCCAAATGGTAGGGCTGTAATAATAACTCCAACTGCTCGGTAGATAATCGCGATAAATGGAGGTAACTATAATTACAAAACGCTCAAACCACATACCGATATTAACTATAACACTCATGAAGAAAGTAAACACCACATTCCTACGCAGTTTGCGGAACCAGAAAACCTGGGGAGAAACAACGTTACAAAACATCATTCCCCAATAGGCCCAACCATAGGGGCTAAAAATATTTGCACGGCTGTAAAAGAAAGCGTAGGCTTCATATTCATTCTGGCTATACCACGCCATAAACAACTCCGTCAGGTATGCGCAACCCACAATAGAACCTGTCAACACAATTACTTTATTCATCGCCTCAATATGGCCGAGAGTAATGTATTCTTGTAGGTTAAGCACTTTTCGTACTACTATTAACAACGTCTGCACCATTGCAAATCCTGAGAAGATCGCACCGGCAACGAAGTAAGGAGGAAAGATGGTTGTATGCCAACCGGGAATTACGGAAGTGGCAAAGTCAAAAGATACAATAGTGTGTACAGAAAGCACCAGCGGAGTAGCCAATCCGGCAAGAACTAAAGATAAGGCTTCGTGGCGCTGCCAGTGTTTTGTACTTCCTGTCCAGCCGAAAGATAAAGTGCCGTAGAAAAACTTGCGAAACTTAGTCTTCGCTCTATCCCTTACTGTTGCAAGATCAGGTATAAGACCTGAGTACCAGAACAACAGTGATACGGTAAAATAAGTAGAGATTGCAAAAACGTCCCACAACAAAGGAGAGTCAAAGTTTACCCAAACCGGTCCCCTTGTATTGCCATAAGGAAAGATAAAAAATGCCAGCCAAACACGACCCATGTGAAATATAGGAAACTGACCGGCGCACATTACGGCGAAAATTGTCATCGCTTCCGCAGCCCTGTTTACACCCGTTCTCCACCCTTGTCTAAACAACAAAAGAATGGCTGAAATCAAAGTTCCAGCGTGACCAATACCCACCCACCAAACGAAGTTGGTAATGTCCCATCCCCAACCAATGGTCTTATTCAAATTCCACTGGCCTATCCCATAAGTAACATCTCTGTAAACACTATAAACGCCAAATAACAAAAGAGCGACAGAAATTGAAAATCCTATATACCACAACTTCGACGGCTTTGCCTCAATAGGACGAATAATATCTTCTGTTATCTGGTGATAATCTTTGTTACCGTCTACCAGAGGTTCCCTGATTTGTGATTCGTACTTTAAATGCATCTGATTTGGTTTAGAACCAGCCAAAGCTGATTTTAAATAATTTTATTGATTCTTATTGTCCAAACTTTCTTGTGTCTATTCAACATCGTTACGTCGCACGCTTGTACTATTAGTACATTAATGAACGCCTTCCATCTTCTCCTCTTTCTTTCCTTCCTGGCCTCCAACCGTTTCCCCAGCTGCCTCTTCACTAAGGTGAACAATTGCGTCATTATTCCTAACCTTAGCCAGGTAGCTGACGTTGGGTAGAGTATGCAACATTTCGAGAGAATAAAATAAGCGTTGTTGGTTGTCGGCCCGGTGCTGGTAAACTGCACTTTTCTTATCATTTACGTTACCAAAAACAATGGCATCTGTTGGACAAGCCTGCTGACAAGCACTTTTTACATCAAACTCTCCGTTCTCCCCCGACTTCAACGGACGGCTTTCTTTCTTAGCCTTTAGTTTTCCATCCTGGCACCGTTGTACGCAGAAAGTACATTTTTCCATTACACCACGGCTCCGCACAGTAACATCAGGGTTTAACACCATTCTTGTTAAGTCATCGTTCATCATAGCCGAAGCCTCTGTAATAACGCCTTTTTGGTTATCCGGGAAGCTGTCAGCACCCATATAATCAGACCAGTTGAAACGACGAACTTTATAAGGACAGTTGTTTGCACAATATCTTGTACCGATACAACGGTTGTACGCCATCATGTTAATTCCTTCGCTGCTATGCATTGTAGCGGCTACCGGGCAAACGTTCTCACAAGGTGCATTGTCGCAGTGTTGACAAAGCATTGGCTGGAACACAACACTTGGGTTGTCAAGACTTCCGCTGAAGTAGCGGTCAATTCTTAACCAGGCCATATCGTGGTATCTAGCTACCTCTTCCTTACCAACTACAGCCACATTATTTTCAGCCATACATGCAACCACGCATGCCTGACATCCTGTACAACTATTTAGATCAATGCTCATGCCCCACTTTATTCCCGGCTTAGGAAATAAGGGATAAAGTGTAGCATCTCTTTCGAAATTTTGTCCTTCTTTAGGTGCAAAATCTTTATGTAGCTCTTCTCTTCTTTCGCTAAACATTTCAGGCTCCTTTCTCAAGGTTGCCAAAGTTGTCTCTAAAACAACTTCTGTACGACCCTCGTAGCTCTGGTGAGTTTGGCTTTGAGCCACTTTATACTGGTAACCTGCATTAGAAACCTCAACTGCAGGGACAAAGTAATCTCTGGTTACTCCATTAAAGGCCACTAATGGAAATGCATTCTTACCTACAGCACCACCTGCTCTGCCTATATTGGTGTGCGCAGTTTCAATTAACTCTTTCCTTTTGTCTGCATCGTCATCAGTTATAGCAGCATCTGTACCGCGACCATAACCTAGGGCAATACCAATTGTGCTAGGGTTAGTACCCGGTACAATAATGATAGGAAGCTCTAGACTCTTACCGTTAACGGTAACCTTTATCACATCCTTTTCGGGATGTACCTCATAATCATCAGTCTGACCGTTATCTTCTAAATCTATTTTGAATAAGTTCTTCGCCATAGCCGGAGAGATAACAGCATAGTTATCCCAAGTGGCTTTTGTTATCGGATCTGGGGCTTCGTGTAACCACGGGTTATTACCCTGTTGTCCTGTACCTAAAGTAACTTTCTGATATAAAACCAACTCTGTATTTCCACCTTTTCTTGCTGAACCAATTGCACCTATTGCACCACCGACGGCTCCTCCATTAAAAGCAGAAGTTCCTCCTCTTGTCGCAGCAACTGTTTCTAAACCAACCACGTTTGCACTTCGTGCAGTATCAGGAGCATTTGACGTGACGTTAGTTAATACAGTGTTGATACTTGTACCTCCATTTATAACTCCGTCTTGCAATGCCTTGTCCCAGTTTGCTTCACCTCCTAAACGCCCAACCCAGTATTGCCTGTAAAAAGCAAGATAATCTGTTGGTGCACCGCTCCATTTCAATAGGCTATCCTGCCAATGACGGGTCTTAAATAAAGGATTTATTGTAGGCTGAATTAGCGAAATATTGCCTGTTCTTGACTCCGCATCACCCCAACTTTCAAGGTAATGATGATTTGGAATAACATACTTACATAGTTGAGAAGTCTCGTCTAGCTTAGTATTAAAAGAGACTGAAAATTTAACCTTCTTCAACCCTTGAGCAAAACGAGCACTATCAGAATAATTATAGACTGGGTTTGCTTCATAAATCAACAAGCCACCGACTGCACCTGCGTTCATGTCATTTACTAACGCATTAATATCAGCATCAACACCCTGGTGAGTATTATAGGTAGACGACCAGTTGATAGTTGTGCCATTAGCTCCGATTAGCTCATTGATTCCGTTCACAACAATCTGTACGTTTGGATCATTACTTCCTGCCAGTACCACTGCCGCTCCCCTGTTTTTGGCTAACATGCCAGCAGTCTTTTGAATAGCCTGCTGAAGTTTTGCATCCAAAGAAGGAGCTGTAGCAGCACCACCTAAAGCTGCATACAAAGCAGTTGCAATTGCGCCGGACTCAGAAGGCTTGTGATGATATCTTTCATCGGCATTTGCACCGGTCATAGTCATTAAACTTTCAAACTGAATATGACGACTCATATCAGCTTTGTTTCTGTTTAACTTTCTGCCAATGCTATATTGTTTATTAAATTCTACAGGGCTTACCCACGATGCAAGGAAATCGGCATTGATACTAACAATAACTTTAGCAGCTGCTAAGTTGTAAGAAGGTATTGCTCTTTTACCATAAGTAGCTTCATTAGCCAATAACATTCCGGAGTAACTGACAGCATCATACATAACGTGACGGCTACCAGGAAATCTTCCTAGAAACTGTGATATAACAAGTCTTGTGGTAGGAGATGTTATTGAACTTGTAAGTAAGACAACGGGGCGACCACCCAACCCGGCCAAATCTGCTGCCACCATTTTATCTAATGCATCGAAAGTACTTACTTCCTTTCCGTTTGCAAATGGTACAGTTAGCCTGCTGTTATCGTATAAATCGAGCACTGACGCCTGCATTCTTGGAGATGTACCTCCAAGTGTTACAGGAGACAGTTCATTACCTTCAATTTTTATGGGGCGACCATCTCTTACTTTGGCTAAAGCGGGAACCACTTCACCATCTTGTACAAAAGTTGTTGCGTAAAAATTAGCAACGCCAGGTATTACATCTTCAGGCTTGTTAACAAAAGGAATTGCCTTTTTAACAGGCATCTCGCAACCTGCAGCAACTGCCGCAGCAGCAGTACTAAATCCAAGGAATTTTAAAAAATCTCTACGGGGAGTTCTTGCATCCAACAAACCTTTATCATCTTCGACCAAGGGCAAATCTTCCTGGAATTCGTCAGCAGTGGATTGATAAGCATTTGACTTATTTAGCTCTCCAAAACTTTGCCAATACCTTTTTTGCTCCATAATTTATTAGTTGACGTTGGTAGTAACAATGTTAGCTACCAGCCTTTCTATTGTTATTTTATAAACTTAATATTCTATTATACTTACCTATCCTTAGCGAGACTAGTAATGACACTTTTGGCACTCAGTTCCACCAATTTTTTCTACGGTAATTCCTTTGGAACTATCAATCTTACCATTTTTCAAATCGTCATGAAACTTTTGATAAATGCTATAGAAACCGTTGTCTTTAAACTGCACCTGTGTAGTACGATGACAGTTGATGCACCAACCCATGCTTAGCTCAGCGAACTGGTATGCAACACCCATTTTTTGAACCTCGCCGTGACAAGTTTGGCATTGCACCTTTCCAGCTTTAATATGTTGAGAGTGGTTGAAATAAACGTGATCAGGAAGATTATGAACCTTGTTCCATTCAATTGGTTTTGCTTTATTTGGATCCCATACTTTCGATACATTAGGATCAAAACCTGCGTATTGATATAATTTTTTTATCTCGGCAGTACCATCCACTTCCGATCCATCTTCGCGGTAAATTTTATCTTTCCCTGTATACTCATTGATGGCCATGTGACAATTCATACAAATGTTTACCGACGGTATGTTAGCATGCTTGCTGTCTTGTGCACCGCCATGACAGTATAAACAACTGATCTGGTTAGTACCTGCGTGTACTTTGTGAGAGTAATAAATAGGCTGCTCAGGTTGATAATTTTTTGTGCGCCCTAAACCTATCGCACCTTTTACTGTCAGGTAACCTCCAACGCAGAATAAAAGAATTGCTACAATCGCTATATAAACTTTATTTCTCCAAAAAGGCACAGGCTCTAATGCAGGCTGTCCTTCTTTCTCATCTGAAAGTTTCTTTAAATTGCTATTAACCTGTAATAAGATTAAAACTACTACGGCAAGTACCAGAGTAAGAATACCATACACCAATGAGTTATCTTCACCTGATGTTGCAGCAGCACCTTGAACTCCCGTATCAGGACCTGCAGCTTTTGGATCAGGAACAGACTTGATATAAGCAAGAATAGCATCGATCTCGGGATCAGTAAGATTCGGAAATAAGTTCATCTGCGTTTTGTTGTATCTCAAATACAACTCATTTGCATATTTATCTCCTGTCTTTAAGAAAGCCTGGTTATTTCGTATCCATGCGTAGAGCTTCTTTTTATCTCCCCAGCGTTCTTCCACGCCGGCAAGTGCAGGACCAGTTAACTCTTTATGAGGTGCATGACATGATGCACAATTTGCAGAAAATAAAGCCTGACCATTTGCCTGAGCAAAACTTTTATCACTGAAGAAACAAGAAATGAGAACTACTAAACTTACTAATGTTTTTGCTATTCGTCTATGCTGAATCATATACACAAAAAGTTGTGCTTTGATGTGGAAAAATCTCCGAGAATGGGTGCAAAAATAGGTCACGATCTTCACATATTATCAACATAGTAAAAAAAATTTTTTCTAGTGTTGATGCGGGTTTCAAAGGATTTTTGAAAAAAATAAAAATTGATTGTCATTAATTTGTAACCGAAAAGAGTGCTAATTATTTAGGTTTTATAGAGCCGTTTCTTACTTAAAAAATTGCCTCATCTTTACACGATGTCTACCGCCATTTTACCATCACAAAAGAATCATTCCGTTGTTCAAATTGCCCTGTTTGCATCGGGTGCCGGAAGCAACGCAAAAAAAATTATTGAGCACTTTGAAAACAGTGGGCGGGTCGTAATTAAACTCGTTGTTTGTAACAAACCAGGTGCAGGTGTTGTTCAAATAGCAGCAGACAACAATATCCCTGTGCTTATGATTGAGAGAGAACGTTTTTTTAACGGTGATAGTTATTTAAACGAGTTAAACTTGGCATCAATTGAGTTCATAGTACTGGCAGGTTTTCTTTGGAAAATCCCAGAAACGCTTATCCAGAATTTCAGAAACAGG
This sequence comes from Segetibacter aerophilus, assembly GCF_007991655.1. Taxonomy (GTDB): domain Bacteria; phylum Bacteroidota; class Bacteroidia; order Chitinophagales; family Chitinophagaceae; genus Segetibacter; species Segetibacter aerophilus. The sequence goes on along the minus strand of NZ_BJYT01000007.1, from coordinate 100,709 downwards.
ATTATAAATATTCATCCTGCTTTGTTGCCAAAATTTGGAGGCAAAGGAATGTATGGATCAAAGGTGCACGAAGCTGTTATAGCTGCGGGTGAAGTTGAAAGTGGAATCACGATTCATTACGTTGATGAACATTATGATAATGGTGATGTCATTTTCCAGGCGAAATGTTCCATCTTGCCAACTGATACTGCTGAAAGCTTAGCAGAAAAAATACATAAACTTGAGCACGAAAACTTTGCAAGAGTGATAGAAGAATGTGTAAGCAAATTGTAATCATAACGCGCTTACAAATCTTTCTCCATGTAAACCACGTTGGCTAAAGGGTTTTGGTAGTAAGCGGAAGTATTTACAAAACCCTGCTTAGCATATAACTTTATTGCTGGCTGCAATCTTTCTAATGTGTCAAGCACCATTTTTTTGTAGCCTCTGTTTGTAGCTTCGTTTAGACCTCGTACAACCAACTCTTCGCCTACACCGTGTTTTCGAAACTCAGTTCGTACATATAGCCGTTTCATTTCGCAAACGCCTTCCTTTGATAATGGTTGAAGGGCAACGCAACCTGCTACCTCGTTGCCTACATAAGCAAGCAATAAACAACCTTCAGGCTCACCATATTTTTTAAGGGGATTCTCTAATTCCTCATCAAAACGTTGAAAGCACAAATTCTCGTTCAGGCTCAATGAATATTCAACAAACAGTTCTTTTATAATATCCAGCTCCTTTGAAGCACTTTTTACCTGCTGAATATGAATCTCTCCGTTACGTTTGTTCTTCAGAGTCATCTTCTTTTAGATGGGTTAAAATGTTTGTTTCAAGCAGGTCTTCCATGGTATCGATGTCGTTTAAAACAGGCAGTTCAATATAAGTTAGTCGTGCGTTTGTTAATGAAGTCAATGTATCATCGAAAACACTTGAAGTGCTCCAGTCTTTTGGTTTAAATAAATCTGCATGTAATTGTTTCATTCCTAGCAAATAATAACCTCCGTCTGAAGCAGGACCGATCACAACATCTGTTGTAGCTAATTTATCGAAGGCCTCATTCAAAATTTCAGCCTGTAATTCGTAGCAATCACTTCCGATAATGCAGACTTTTTTACAGCCTAAATCAAAAACCTTTTTAAAAGCATTCATCATTCGTTCGCCAAGGTCTGCACCTTCCTGGACAAACTTTGTAAAGAGGTCATCATCAAAAACATCATTGACATGAACATAAGAAGAGTAAAAAATAAAGTGACTGCAATTGCATGAAATAGCGATGTCTCTTGTATACTGTAAAAGGAATTTATAAACCTGAAGCGTTTTCTCGTCGCCAAGGTCTTTTGCAAGGCGGGTTTTTACTTTGCCTTTCTCTGCATTGCGGACAAAGATGATTAGGGCATTTTCCATCGGAATATTTTTTAATTAATTAGGACGCAATCAAAGCAAGATCTTCAAGGAGCAATAGTTGTTTTATATGAGAGCTATTTTGGTGTTCCATATTCGTCGCCATGATGCTGGTATGATTGCGGTACAAGAGTGCGACGCAACGGCGGCATCAACAAAGAACAAATGTCGGCTACAAAATACTTTTTACTGTTTTCCCAAAACTACATTGCAATCTCTTTTACCTTATTCATCATTTGCACGCCATGCACAAGCGAGGCACCACCCCGGATGGCAGCCGCAACATGCACCGCTTCCATCATCTGCTCTTCGCTGTAGCCTTTTTCGTAAGCATTACTGCTGTAAGCGTCAATGCAGTAGGGACATTGAACTGCATGAGCAACTGCAAGTGCAATCAAAGATTTCTCCTTTGCCGTTAATGCACTGTCTTTAAATACCTCACCATACCAACCAAAAAACTTATCACCCATTGCTTTTTGGTATTCTGTAATATTTCCAAATTTTGAAAGGTCGGCGGAGTCGTAATAGGAGTCTGACATAATGTTTTATTTAAAATGAAACTATTGCTTTTTCTAAAAGTTTGACCATACTATAAACATACCCGAAAATTATTTGTTTAGTTTTCCAATCTAAAAATAACCTCGTGCACAACTACCTGGAGCAAATAAAAGAAACGGCATCTTTCTTAGTTAACGAAGGTTTTGAAAAACCGGTTGTTGGCATTGTGCTTGGTACCGGATTATCTGAACTTGTCAGCCATATACAAATTGAAAGAAATGTTGCTTATGAAACCATTCCAAACTTTCCGTTATCAACAGTTGAGTTTCATAAAGGCAATTTGGTATATGGAAAAATCGGTGGGGTAGCAGTCGTGGCAATGCAAGGAAGGTTTCACTACTATGAAGGTTATTCTATGCAACAAATTACTTTTCCAATAAGGGTTATGAAGGCAATCGGCGTTAAACATTTGTTGCTTAGTAATGCGGCGGGAGGCATTAATATGGGTTATAAAAAAGGTGACCTTGTCTTGCTCGACGACCACATCAACCTTCAACCTGAGAACCCTTTGCGCGGACTAAATCTGCCTGAGTTCGGTAGCAGGTTTCCTGATATGAGCGAGCCATACAATAAAGGTTTGAATGATTTAATAAGACAAAAAGCAAAAGAGAGAAATCTACCTCTTCACGCGGGGGTATATGCATCGGTAGTCGGGCCTAATCTTGAAACGCGGGCAGAGTATCGGTACATAAAATCTATCGGAGCAGACCTCGTAGGCATGAGTACAGTGCCGGAAGTCATTGTTGCTAACCAGGTTGGACTTCCATGTGCCTGTGTTTCTGTTATTACCGACGAGTGTGATCCCGACAATTTAAAACCTGTTGATATTAGCGAAATAATTGCCGTCGCAGGAAAAGCAGATAAAAAGCTGAGCGAGTTATTTGCAGCGGTGATTGCCGAATTGAGCTGAGATTTGCCTCATCCCCCGACCCCTTCTCTTCGCGGAGAAGGGGAGTAAGCAGCCAGCCGCTTCTAGAATCCGTTTTCATTTCCCTCTCCGCGAGGAGAGGGTCAGGGTGAGGCGAATAAAAAAAGCCATCCCTATAAAGAGACGGCTTATATACCTTATTAATCGGCAAGAAGTACAAGGTTTATGCAACCACCTGTGCTTCAGCTATTTTAGCCCTTATTTTAGCTTCTAGTTCGGTAGCTAATTCAGGGTTGTCGGTTATTAATTGTTTAACTGTATCACGGCCCTGGCCAAGTTTGTTTCCTTCGTAACTAAACCAGCTTCCACTCTTTTGTATGATACCTAGCTCTACACCCATATCTATTATTTCGCCCATCTTGCTGATACCTTCACCGAAAATAATGTCAAATTCAGCAGAACGAAAAGGAGGTGCTACTTTGTTCTTAACCACTTTTACTTTTACGTGGTTACCAATTGCCTCATCTCCATCTTTCAATTGTGCACTGCGCCGAATGTCTAACCGAACAGATGCATAGAACTTCAGAGCGTTACCACCGGTCGTAGTTTCAGGGTTACCAAACATAACTCCGATCTTCTCACGCAACTGGTTGATAAAAATACAAATGGTGTTGGTTTTATTAATCGTGCCGGTCAATTTTCTTAACGCCTGGCTCATCAAACGGGCATGCAGTCCCATTTTACTATCGCCCATCTCACCTTCCAATTCACTCTTTGGCACCAATGCCGCGACTGAGTCAATTACCACTACATCAAGCGCCCCGGACAAAATCAAACGATCTGCAATTTCCAATGCTTGTTCTCCGTAGTCCGGTTGAGAGATTAAAAGGTTATCTACATCCACACCCAGTTTTTGAGCGTATGCACTATCAAAGGCATGTTCCGCATCTATGATCGCGCACATTCCACCTTTTTTCTGAGCCTCTGCAATTACGTGAATAGCAATTGTTGTTTTACCGCTGCTTTCCGGCCCGTATATTTCTATTATCCTTCCTTTAGGTAAACCGCCAATTCCAAGTGCAACATCTAACCCTATTGATCCCGTAGAAATCACTTCATGTGGTACGTCAGGTTTCTCATTCATCATCATTACACTACCCTTCCCGTAATCTTTATCAATCTTATCCATTGTCAGCTTAAGGGCCTTCAACTTATCCGAATTACTCATGCAGCTATATTTTTGTCAAAATTATTGAATAGGTAAAGGTATAGTAATTAAGTTACTAACACTAACTATTTTAGTAATAGAACTAATATTTTTGGTTTTTGTAAACATACAGAACCTCTTAATTCAGCACCGTTGTGTCACTCACTTAATACTGAATTGCTTTATTCGGCTCCAGTCTCTATTCGTACCAAATCTTTTTACACATATATTTCATTGGGACGTTGTTATAAAAATTGACGTTACTATGTCTGTAGAAAAAAGTAATCAAAGCGGGATTAAGCAAAGCAACTCCAACCAGATGGCAGAACTATTGCAGTTTTTGATAATCTAAGAATTATTTTAATCTCTATAAAAAGACTTTATGAAAAAGCTAATAGTGCTGGCTTTGCTGACGTATGTAACTGCTTGTACAAACCCCGAAGACAGGGCGACAGGTGATGCAGATTCAACGTCTTTCAACCAGAGCGGTAATGAAAAAAACCTGAACACTGCTTCTGATGATCCTGAGAACCAGTCTCATGCAAACAACAACGATACATCTGCCATGCCATCTACTTCAAAGCAAAATGTGAACTCGCCCACCGAGGGAACCAACAGAAGTTATAAAGCCGGTGGCGATAGTAGTAATAAGAAATAAACAAAAACTTACGGAGATACTAAGAAACAACAAGCAATAAACTAAGTTGCTTGTTGTTTCAAAAAGTCTTGTAGTTCGACTCAATTTAATCAGCAAGAAAACAAGTCTTCTACTTAAGCTCCGGGCCTATTGCCTTCGTCTTTACTCTTAGCATTTTTAGTTATGTAAGCAATTACAATAATGATAACTATTACAGCGAAAACCACTCCTATTATCATACAAAAGATTTTGATGTAGATAAAGCAGAGAAAAAGTTATACCGGTTTTTTTTATAATGTGTTAGTGGAAGCAGCGCGATTAAATTTTATAAAGCACCTGGCAATTGGTGCAGAAAAAAGTTCGCCGCTTTGTTTTGCCTGCGTATTTTTTTATTAGCGGAATATTGCAACGAGGACAAGTCTTTTTCGTATGGGCTAGCCAATGCTTTTTTAGCACATAATTTTTTTTCCACTCTAAAAAGTCGAAACTATATATTCTTGCCTGGGACACCAACTCGTCCAACTGGTGCGGCGGAAGTGCGCCCACTTCACTTTCGGGATGTACTCTAATTCTAAAAAGCACTTCATTCTTAATTATATTTCCAACTCCACTAAAAACCTGTTGATCAAGCAGTGCATCGCATACCAATGTTTGCGGTTGTTGATCCAACTTGAGTATAGCTTTTTCTGAATCCCAATTATCGTTCATAACGTCGCTCGTCCAATCATAGATGTCGTTTAGATCTTCTTCGATGAATTGAACCGAGCACGCATAGAAGTTTATTTCACCTTTTTTAAATTTTAGTGATAATCGAGGCTTTGTTTCTTTTTGTTCGTTGATTCGATAAGAACCGAATAACATAAAATGTATTCGGACAGTAAAGTTTGGAAAGCAGATTAAGAAATGTTTACCCCAGCTTTTAAAATCGATGATCTTCTGACCGGCTATTCTTTGGATATCCATTTTACTATTGCCGTCTACATCTACGACTTTCTTGCCTTTAAAAGGTTGAACCAGTTCGTTCAGGATAACTATAGACGGACCTTCGGGCATACAATCGGCTTTGAGTTGCATTATTCAAAACGTACGCCATTGGCCTTTTAATTGTTGCGGTACATCTTTAAATGCAGGTTGCATGAAAGATGAAGTGTTCGAACTTCCAGACAAAAGAACATTGGGATATGCATTGTACGGTCCTTTAGAAGGGCGACCTGTTATTTACTTTCATGGAACGCCCAGTTCAAGATCAGAGCCTTCTTTATTGAATGCTTTTGGTATAAATGTCGAAGCTTTGTTGACCAGGTACCATCTTCTCCTTATTGCCGTTGACCGACCTGGCATTGGTCTGTCTGCATTTAACCCTAACGGAAGTTTCAATTCCTTTGCCGATGACGTTGCTCACCTCCTTCGATTTCTAAAAATTGAAAAGACAACTGTTTTATGTTGGTCCGGCGGAGGCCCTTTTGCGCTCGCTATTGCTAACCGATATCCTCCTATTATACAAGCAGTAAATATTATAGCAGGCTTTTCCTTACCGTTTAGTACGCCCGGCGTTTTCAAATCAATGCATGCCAACAAGTATTACTTCGGAGCTGCAAGAAGAATACCTTCCGTCCTGCGATTTTTTATGAATCTGGTTGTAAGAAAAGGGGCAAAGAAACCTTTTCCACAATGGCTTTCAGGTTTACCTGACGTTGACCATACGTTGCTAACAAATCCTCGAGCATTCAAAACATTATCAGCAAGTACTTTAAAGGAAGCGTGTCGTCAAGGAAGTAAAGGAGCGGTATACGAAGCGGGTTTGTATTTCCAGGATTATGGTTATAAACTAAACGAGATTATACAGCCGGTCCATTTTTGGTGGGGAACCAGTGATAATGCAGTTACCCGCCTGCATGCTGAAGCGGTGGAACATCAGGTACCGAAGGCGGTAATGCATTACCAAAAAGACGAAGGGCATCTGTCTATCTACGTTTCTTACTTTGAAGAAATAATACAGACTATTGCTGCATTAGAATAAGTTTGAATCAGCATCTTTTTTTTCATCCATTTTAAACAGACTTATGTTGCCCATTTGGTTAAAGGCGGGATTGTGGGGATTGTTGTCAGGATCAGCATTATTAATTGGTGCCGGGACCGGCTACTATTTTAAAATACCTCAGCGTCTTATCGCCGCTATTATGTCTTTTGGCAGCGGTGTACTTATTTCCGCATTGTCATTTGATTTGATGGATGAAGCCTATAAAAGCGGCGGTTTTCTCGCAACATCTATTGGCTTTATTGCAGGTGCTTTGGTGTATACCATTGCTAATATTATCGTCTCAAATAAAGGAGCGAAACATCGCAAAAGGTCGGGAGAACACCAGGCATCTGAAAGCGACAAAGAAGGAAGCGGCACTGCGATCGCCATTGGAGCATTGCTGGATGGAATACCTGAGTCAATCGTTATAGGAGTTAGCATGATAGAGGGCGGTGCCGTAAGTATGGTAGCGGTAGTTGCCATCTTTCTTTCGAATGTTCCCGAGGGTTTATCGAGTGCATCGGGGATGAAAAAAGCAGGACGATCGAAAAAATACATCTTCCTGCTTTGGCTTTCGATTGCACTTGTTTCAGGAATAGCAGCGGTTTGCGGTTATGTACTATTTGATGGATTCAGTAAAGAGGTCATAGCTGCCACGACGGCTGTTGCAGCCGGAGCCATACTATCTATGTTGGCTGATACAATGATACCTGAGGCTTTTGAAGAAGCGCACAACTACTCCGGCTTGATAACGGTCCTGGGTTTCCTTTGTGCCTTTATGCTGACGAAACTATTTTAGCCTTCAGTGATTTTAACCCTTTCCTAAAAAGTGCCTGAAATCCTTCTTACCTCTAAAAACTGAAACTGGAGTTGCACGGAGATTCCAGATGAACGAAATGCGTCGCAACGATGCGGCGTAGATGCACTTAGCCGGGAAAACAATTTAACGCTTAAGAAAAAAAGGGCAAAAAAATGTTTAAAATGCTATAACAAGGCTACAAATGTTTGAAAATTTCAAAGTCGCATCGTAAGTTCTCTTAACTTTAATTTTTTTCCTTCTGTATTTAAAAAAACGCGGTTTTGCAATGAAAAGTTTAAGACAAGCTTCTGGTGTATTTTCAAGGTTAAGGTATTCTTTAGTGATACCTTTTTTAGTGTTGACGTTGATTTTGATTTCTTTTGGTAGGAGAGCTAGTAAGCCAAGAGTGTTGGTTTTTAGTAAAACAATGGGTTGGCATCACAGCTCCATACCAAACGGTGTTGCCGCCGTTAGAAAACTAGGCCTCGAAAATAATTTTGATGTAGATACTACTACTGATGCCTCAAAGTTTAATGAGGAAAATTTGAAAAGGTACGCTACGGTTATTTTTATGAGCACTACCGGCGATGTGTTAGATCCAAGCCAGCAAGTTGCTTTTGAAAGATATATCCAGGCAGGCGGAGGATATGTAGGGGTGCATTCGGCTACGGACACGGAGTATGATTGGAGATGGTACGGCCGTCTTGTCGGTGGTTATTTTTACGATCATCCCGGTATTCATGATACTGCTCGCAACGTACAGTCTGGCTTGTTCAACGTGGTAGATCAAAGCAATATTGCTACCAAACACCTTCCAAAAGAGTGGAAGAGAACTGACGAGTTTTACAGCTTTAAAAACTTAGCTCCTGATACAAAAGTTCTAATTACGCTGGATGAGAGCACCTATAACGGTGGTAAGAAAATGGGTAATCACCCAATGGCATGGTATCACGATTTTGAAGGTGGACGTGCTTTTTACACTGCACTAGGCCACACAGAAGAATCTTACACTGATCCTTTGTACCTGAAGCATTTGCTTGGAGGTATCCAATATGCAATCGGTGAAAATGCACCATTAGCTTACTCAAAAGCAACATCACAATATGCTCCCGTAGAAGACAGGTTCGCAAAAACTACGCTTGCAGAAGGAGTTTTCTTTGAGCCAACAGAAATGACTATCCTTCCAAATTTCAACATTCTGATTGCTCAACGCAGAGGAGAGATTTTGATGTATGACAATAACACAAAAAAGGTAAAACAAGTCGGATTTTTGAATGTCTACTGGAAAACAAATACACCAGGTGTGAATGCAGAAGAGGGTGTTCTTGGACTTAATAAGGATCCAAACTTCGCTAAGAATAACTGGATCTACATTTTTTATAGCCCAATTGATTCTTCTGTTAACCGTTTGTCACGGTTCACGTTTAAGAATGATACGCTTGATTATGCAAGCGAGAAAACAATTCTGGAAGTTAAATCTCAACGCGAGATCTGTTGCCATACGGGCGGATCAATTGCATTTGGACCTGATGGTCTTTTATACCTTTCTGCAGGCGACAACTCTACGCCTTTCAATGAGCCTAAGGCGCAGTATGTGAGCAATAGCTTTGCACCTTTAAATGACCTTCCGGGCAAAATGCAGTATGACGCACGAAGGTCAGCCGGTAACACTAATGATCTTCGCGGTAAAATCATGCGTATCAGAGTTAAAGACGATGGTACTTATGAAATCCCTGAAGGCAATTTATTTTCAAAAGGAACTGATAAGACAAGACCTGAAATTTATGTAATGGGAAACAGGAACCCTTACCGTATTTCTGTTGACCAGAAAAACAGCAACCTATATTGGGGTGAAGTAGGTCCTGACGCCAACAACGATAGTGCTTCAAGAGGCCCGCGCGGCTACGACGAGGTGAACCAGGCTCGCAAAGCAGGCTTTTTTGGATGGCCTTACTTTGTAGGAAATAACTATCCTTATCGTGAATACGACTATGCTACAGGCAAAAGCGGAATAACATTCGATCCGGCTCACCCGGTAAACAATTCAAGAAACAATACTGGTTTGAGAGACCTTCCACCTGTTTCACCTGCGTTTATCTGGTATCCGTACGATGTTTCGCCTGACTTTCCACAAGTAGGTACGGGAGGTAGAAACGCAATGGCTGGCCCTGTTTATTACACCGACATGTTTCCTTCGGAAACACGTTTGCCAGACTACTACAACGGCAAGTTGATTATATACGACTGGATCCGTGGTTGGATGAAAGCTGTTACCATGGCACCAAACGGTGACTTTGAGAAAATGGAGCCGTTTATGGAACACACCAAACTGCGCAACTGTATCGATATGGAGGTTGGTCCAGACGGAAGATTGTATTTATTGGAATATGGTTCCGGCTGGTTTGCTAAGAACGAGGATGCTGCTTTATCTCGAATCGATTATAATGCCGGCAACATTGCTCCAAAAATAACTAAGCTCAGTGTAAACAAAACTTCAGGCAGATTGCCTCTTGCAATAAAAGCATCGGTTGCGGCAAGAGATCCTGAAAAAGAAAAACTTACTTATACATGGGATTTTGGTAATGGTGTTACCAAGACTACTACGTTACCCACTACTGACTATACTTATACCGAAGCCGGTGATTATAAGTTAAGAGTTTACGTAAAGGATCAGCAAGGTGCTTCAACAAGAAGTGATGACTTTGGTGTGTATGCAGGAAATGATGAACCTAAAGTATCAATCAAATTAATTGGTGCTAATAAATCCTTTTATGTACCTGGCAAGCCTATCAAGTATGCAGTTACTGTAACAGATAATAATCTTCCTGTGAAAATTGATCCTGCAAATTTGTTTGTGTCAGTTGAATATGTGGAAGGTTACGACAAGGCGGCATCAACAATGGGTCACCAGCAAGGTGCTGCGACTATCAGCGGCAAGAACTTGATGCTATCTCTTGATTGTAAGGGATGCCACAAGGAGAACGAAAAATCTATCGGACCTGCTTACATGGCCGTTTCAGAGAAATACCAGAAGCAGCGTAACGCAATGAACTACCTCACCCAAAAAATCATCAAAGGCGGAGCGGGTGTTTGGGGAGAAGTTTCAATGCCGGCTCACCCTCAACTTCCGCCGTCAGATGCTAGCCAAATTGTTAGCTGGATACTTTCACTTGCAAATAAGTCAGCAGCAGCTAAATCATTGCCTGCTGTAGGAACCATTACTCCTGAGCCTTCTAAGCCAAATGCAACTATGTTGTTATCGGCTAGCTATACAGACAAAGGTGGTAATAATATAAAAGCCCTTACGGGACAAACAACGGTTGCTCTTAAAAGTAACAACATCGCTTTCCAGGGAAATGAAAAGATGCAAGGTTTTACCCCAACGAATTTCAATCGTACGAACCTGGTGATGATCCCACAAGGTGGTGGTTGGTTCGCGCTGGATAACATCGACCTTACAGGAGTTACCACTGCAAGCATGGTTGTAGGTTGGCAAAAAGCACCTGAAGTTCTTTTACAATTTGAAGCCAGGTTAGATAGCCCTACCGGTCCATTACTTGGTGAAGGCGGACTTACTCCTAAAGCGGGTCAGCAGTCTGGTACTATTCGTATACCAATTAAAGCTGTTGCTGGAGGCAAAACTCATTCTGTATACTTTGTTTCTAAGGCTGCTTCTAAAGAGCCCTTGCAAGCAGGTATAACGGCGGTACAGTTTGGAGGATAATAAGGGGGTTTTCATAAAACTCCTAAAACACTAAACGAAAGACATAAAGGACTAGACTTCCTTTATGTCTTTCGTCTTTATAGGCAATTCAATTTGCTTTTAAAATTCCTACAGCACCTTATCTTTTTTATATTTGACAAAGGTAAAAGAGGTTTTAAAAAGGCCGGTGCAAACATTTTGGCTAACGTTTTTTAGTGAACGATTTGAACTAAATTGGCACTCATTTTCATAAAAAGTAAAACAGATGAAAAAAATATTATTGCTTGGCTCCTTGTTTTTAACTCTGAAAATCTCCACGGTTTCTGCGCAGGATTTAAACTGGCAGGTAGGGAAAAATAAAATACCCACAGTTTGGGTTGATAGTGTTAATCCGACCAGACCGTTGCCGGAATACCCGAGGCCTCAGATGGTCAGAAGCAACTGGATAAATCTGAATGGTCTGTGGGATTATTCTATTGTTCCAAAAACTCAACAAGACGCAACCCCAACTTCTTTTGACGGAAAGATCCTTGTTCCATTTGCAGTTGAGTCAGCCCTTTCAGGAGTTGGGAAAACTGTGGGAAAGGATAGCATCTTATGGTATAAGAGGCAATTCACCGTTCCTTCCAAATACAACAAACAAAACATGCTCCTTCATTTTGGCGCGGTAGATTGGTTGTGCGATGTATTTATAAATGGAAAGCTTGCTGGTACACACCAGGGAGGGTATGATCCTTTTTCGATCGATATTACTCCTTACCTAAAAAAAGGTTCAAACCAGGAACTCGTTGTAAGAGTATGGGATCCTACCGACGATGGACCTCAACCAAGAGGTAAACAAGTTAAACGCCCAAATAGTATCTGGTATACAGCCGTCACAGGGATCTGGCAAACAGTGTGGCTGGAGCCTGTTCCTACAACGTACATCGTTTCCACAAGACAAACGCCTGATATTGACAAACAGACCCTTACAGTTTCAACTAATTTGAGCAATCTTTTGCCAACAGACAAAATAAGAATATCAGCATGGGACGGTACGCAAAAAATATCTGAACAGTTAGTCGCCGGAAATTCAGAAGCAGTATTGCAGGTCAATAACGCTAAGCTATGGTCGCCCGAAACACCGCACTTATACGATTTAAAAGTGTCTGTGATTAGAAACAACAAAGTAGTTGATGAAATAAAGAGCTACTTCGCTATGCGCAAAATCTCTGTGGGAACTGATGCAAATGGGGTAAAGAGAATTTTACTAAACAACCAGTTTGTTTTTCAGTATGGACCGCTCGACCAGGGTTGGTGGCCCGAAGGATTATATACTGCTCCAACAGATGATGCATTGAAATTTGACATCGTAAAGACCAAGGAGTTTGGTTTTAATATGATCCGAAAGCACGTGAAAACCGAGCCTGCAAGATGGTACACTTACTGCGACCAAATGGGAATGTTGGTTTGGCAGGATATGCCTAGCGGCGACTTGGGTGCCAGATGGGAATCAAGGCCGGGTATAGAAGGGTTAGGCGAAGACATGGTTCGGACCGACGCATCAGAAGCGATTTATCGCAAAGAATGGATTGCTATCATGGACGCTTTCTATAATTTTCCATGTATCGTTATTTGGACTCCTTTTAATGAAGCATGGGGACAATTTAAAACAGAGGAAATTAGTGAGTGGACGGCCAAAAAAGATCCTACAAGATTAATCAATAGTGCAAGTGGTGGCAACTTCTACTCTAAAGCACAAATCATGGACCTGCATAATTACCCATCTCCTGCAATGCCAAGCGTAGAGTTATTTGGTACTAAACAAGCGCTTGTTTTAGGTGAGTTTGGTGGACTCGGACTGCCATTAGACGGGCACACTTGGCAAGACAAGAATAACTGGGGATACCAGAATTTTAAAAGCCAGGACGAGTTGTATGCGAGGTATGCAACATTTATAGACAGATTGCCGAAATTGATTAAACGGGGATTGTCAGCAGCAGTTTATACTCAAACAACCGACGTAGAAGTAGAAGTAAACGGGTTGATGACTTACGACAGAAAAGTAATTAAAATGCCGGCTGATAAGTTGAGAGCACTTCATAGTAAACTATACGACCCTTCTTTAGTTACCATTAAAGCATCTACAGCTGCCATAAAATAGCAAGATCTGTAAAACTAAAAAAGCCTGTTTACCACAGGCTTTTTTAGTTTTATTGAAAATGGACTACTTTTCTTCTTTTTCAAAAATTTTCCCAGTTTGCTTGTTTTTAAGGATTAATTTCTTTAACCCGTAATGTGTCATCTCTTCTTTAACCAGGTAATGATCGGCATCGTATTCTACCAGGTGGCTGTCTTTAGAAACCCCTTCTTGTCCTCTCCAAATGTCTAATTGTACAGGTTCCCAAAGTTTGCTTTTTGCAGATTTGTAGCAAGCGTCTAAAATTGCATTCACCACGTATCCGTCATAGAAACTTTCTTTCGGTTGTTGACCTTGTTCAAGGGCGTTGAACATATCCATAAACATATGGTTATACCCCAGCTCATTTAATTCATCACCTACAGGAAATAGCCAACCGGTATTGCTTTCAGCTTTCTCTGAAACGTAATCAGCACCTTTACCCGTAGTAAACATTTCCAGACCTGTACGCAAAAAGTTATTCGACCAGATTGTTCCTTCGGTACCCATTACTTCATCGCGAAGATCAAGTCCGCCACGAAAAGTCCAGCTTACTTCAAACTGTGCAATGGCGCCATTTTCATATTTTATCAGCGCTATAGAATGATCTTCTGCATCTATCGGTTTTACCTGTGTATCGGCCCAGCACATTACCTCTACAGGCCGTATATCTTTTCCGATATAAGTCCTGGTAATTTCCACGCAGTGGCAACCAAGATCTAGAATACAACCACCGCCCGCCTGCTCGATATCCCAAAACCAATCGCTGTGTGGGCCAGGGTGCGTCTCTCTTGACTTCGCCCATAATATTCTGCCAAGTGCGCCGTTTTTTACACTTTCATATGCCTTTAAAAATTTTGGAGTGTACACAAGGTCTTCGAGGTAACCGTTGAATATTCCTGCTTTTTCAACTGCCTCGACCATACGTTTCGCTTCTGCAGCATTTCGGCCCAAAGGCTTTGTTGTCATCACTGCTTTTTTATGCTTACAACAAAGCATTACCGCCTCTTCATGTAGATTGTTTGGAAGAGAGATACAAACAATATCAACATCAGGATGTGCTATAGCTTCTTCCATATTGGTGGTCGCATGTCCTACCTTATAATCCTCTGCAAACTTTTTTACAGACTCTTCGCGGCGAGAATAAATACTTACGATCTTATCCTTGTTACGATATCCTTGTATAGAGTCTGCATAAAAACGTCCAATAAATCCCGACCCAAGCATAGCAATTCGTTGCATAAAATTTTTAGTTTATTAAATTATTGAATTCAGGAAAAGTATTTATAAAGTGTAAAAGCTAAAGTAGCAATATCCTATAAAACCACCTATTGAATTACGACAAAAGTGACTGGAAAAAATATTTGGGCCGTCGCATTTCTCCCGCATTGCTTCCACTCATCTTTTTGTATTTCCACTGGTGGAAGAATTTTTTTTGAAACAGGTAGCCACGCCATTTTTGTGTTTTACAATCAACATAAAAATGACAAAGTCAGCTACACTTGCAGCGACTGTTTTAGTCGCAATACTTTTTAATGCCTGCTCACCCTTCAGAATTTCAGTAAGCAATGAACTATCCGCTGCCGCGGAAATGCCGGTAAAAGGCAAGAACGGAATTATGATTAACCAGAAGCTAAGCTTTGGTGAATACAGAACAGAAAAAATTAACCGATCATGGACCGAAGGAAATAGTATTAACGGCGGAGCCATGAAAGTTTTATGGGCTACCTATTCGCAAAAAAAGCAGAGTATTCATTTTTCACTTAAAGACACCGTAAACAATCGCTCTGAAGTTTTTTGTCTGGCAAAGACCCGTTCAGAAGATTGGACTGTTGGAGAAAGTCCCAATAGCCTCTTTAATATCATGGGTGATCTTCTTGGCGTTGGTGGAAAAAGTGATAATACGTTTGCCGTCAATATTTATCTTTCTAAAGAACCCGCTCCATGGGAGCTGATGCTCGACGTGCAAAAGGCTCAAGCGAATAGCAAACGCTATGTCGGTTTCCTTGCTCAAAACAAGGACAATTATTATACACTCCATCCAATTACGAGTGTAGAGAAAAATGGCAAAAAAGGTTCCATACCGATTGGGTCTGTTGGTTATGAAATCAGGAGTAAAGGTGGGGTCGCATTGGCGGCGGTATCGCTTATGGACCAGGGTAAAGTTTACATAGGAGCAACCGATCCCAAAGAAAGATTCTTGCTTGCAAATGCATGTTCAGCGTTGTTATTGCATGAGGTAATGTAGTGAGTAGGGGATTTCTATTGGGAGTAAAGCTTTCGAATTAAGAAAATTTAGGATTTCTGTTGCAGACAGGCCGGTTACATGCCCTTTAATCTCCATAGTGTTTCTTACCTTTGAATGCGATTTAAATTAAAAGTTATGATCAAGACAGGTAATCCCGTTATAAGTATATATACAGAAATGACTCCTAATCCGGAGACTATGAAGTTTGTTGCCAACAAACTTTTGTACCCGGGTAAGAGCATCGATTTTGCTGATGAAAGTTTGGCCGGTCCTTCTCCTTTAGCAAAAGAGCTGTTTAGTTTTCCATTTATTAAAAGTGTTTTTATAGCAAGCAATTTTGTAACACTTACAAAAACCGCAGATACAGATGATTGGCAGGACGTTATTCCAACCATCAAACAATTTCTAAAAGACTACTTGGAAAATGGTGGTGCTGTAATAAATGAGGATGAAATTGTTGTACAGAAGTCAGACGCAACTAATAACATTAGCGCCGACGACGATGATGTAGTTAAGCGGATAAAAGAGCTATTGGAAAACTATGTGAAGCCAGCTGTAGAAATGGATGGCGGAGCAATACAATTTAAAAGCTATGATGACGGCGTTGTAAACCTGATGCTACAAGGAAGTTGCAGTGGTTGTCCGTCAAGTATGATCACACTGAAAGCCGGTATCGAAGGAATGATGAAGCGTATGATACCTGAGGTAAAAGAAGTAGTTGCCGAAGCAGAATAGTACCTCACAAATATAGATAAAAAATAAACGCCCTTTTTAGTGGCGTTTATTTTTTATGCAGACTTCAGAAATTGCTTCTTTTACTTTTAACCTTTTTGATCGTTTTTGTTGCTATTCCTTAATTCCTCCCAAGCCTTTTTTGTAGGGCTATCATCATTGTTGTCGTTACCTTTTGTATTACTTGTGCTATTTTCATCGCCTTCTTCGGTCTCCAAGAAGTTAATATGTTTGGTGGTATTTGCTTCTTGCGGAGCTTGCAGGTTTGGATCTTGTTCTTTATCGTTCATAACATTTGTTTCTGGTATGTCCTCTAATCCTGTGCCAACGAATCCTCCAATTAGAAGTCCTCGAGAGCAAATAATTCCACTAGAAGGTTTAAAACTTATTCCATTAAATATTCCCTTTCTTCAATTCTTCAACAGCAAAATTTGCAGCACGCGCGGTAAGGGCCATATACGTGAGTGAAGGGTTTTGGCAGGCGTTTGATGTCATACATGCTCCATCCGTGACGAATACATTTTTTACATCCCAGATTTGGTTGTTACCATTTAAGATAGAAGTTTTCGGATCCCTGCCCATTCTTGCAGTTCCCATCTCATGAATACCCAAACCTGGAGGGTAAACAGAATCAGAGGCGTTGATATTCTTGAAACCGGCCTTTTCGAGCATCTCCGAACCACTTACCATAATATCTTTCAGCATCGACAATTCGTTCTGCTTGAATTCGCAATCTATCACCACGGTGGGCATACCCCACGCGTCTTTTTTCTGCTCGTTTACTGTAACCCTATTTTCCGCATAAGGCAAACATTCACCCATTCCCGTCATCCACATACTCCACGGCCCAGCCTCGCTCAATTGCTCTTTGAAGGCCGCGCCTATAGTTGCATCCGTAACATTACTGTTGCTCCTAGATCCTGATGATGCGAAAGCAAAACCCCTAATAAAATCTTTCTGAAGGTCCTTGCCAACATTCCTAAACCTCGGGATATATATACCTGCAGGTCTTCTTCCGTAGTAATATTTATCCTGGAAACCTTCATAAGATCCCTGTATGTGCGCCCTGTAATTATGATCCATCAGGTTGCGCCCGAGAACATCATTTGTATTGCCCAAACCATTCGGAAACTGCGGAGACTTTGAGTTCAATAAGATCAAGGCAGTGTTTATCGTTCCTGCATTTAGAAAAATAATTTTTGCATAGTACTCGGTCATCTTCTTCGTGTTGGCATCAATTACTCTAACGCCCGTGGCCCTGCCTTTGGTTGCGTCGTAGATAATAGAATGTACCACTGAGAAAGGACGAAGCGTAAGATTGTTAGTTGCTTTTGCTGCAGGCAAAGAGGCGGACACACTACTAAAGTAGCCGGCGAAAGGACATCCTCTCGCGCACTTATCGCGGTATTGGCAAGGACCTCGGCCATTGAGACCTTTGGTGAGGTTTGCAGTTCGAGAGATGATAACGTGGCGATCTTCATAGGATGACTCTACTACGCCTTTTAAGTGTTTCTCAATACAGTTCATTTCCATTGGCGGTTGAAACTCTCCATCCGGCAAATGAGCGATGCCGTCCCTGTTACCGCTAATTCCAACGAATTTTTCTACGTATGAATACCAGGGCGAAATGTCTTTATACCTTATTGGCCAGTCTACAGCAATCCCTTGTTTTGCGTTTGCTTCAAAATCAAGATCACTCCAGCGTTGAGTCCACCTCGCCCACATCAGAGACTTGCCTCCAACCTGGTACCCTCTGATCCAGTCAAAAGGCTTCACTTGTTCATACGGATGCTCCTTGTCTTTTACAAAAAAATGTTCTGTTGCCTCAGTGAAAGCATAGCACTTGCTTGCAATAGGATTGTCCTTAATTAAGTCCAGAGTAAGCGTATCTCTATGAGGTAAGTCCCATGGGTTTAGTGTAGCTGTAGGATAATCTTTTATGTGTTCTACATTTCGTCCGCGTTCAAGCACTAGGGTCTTTAAACCCTTTTCGCACAGTTCTTTTGCAGCCCAACCACCAGACATTCCCGATCCGATGACAATGGCATCGAAGGTATTTTGTTCTATCCCCTTCGAATTAATATTTACTGCCGAAGAATCAGAATATCCCATTATTGGTAGTTTGGTTGTTTTTGAGCAAAGATTGATTAATAAGGAAAAGGTAATTTTTTGGTACCAGCTCTATTGCATGATTGCACATCGTTGTGTCACTCACTTGTACTTTTTAATCCCTTATTCAGCGGGAAGAACGCGACAGGCAAAGTTCTCACTTACCATCGGAACACCTTCCTGACATACTCCCTGCTTATTTTCCAATCCTCGCGAATAGGGTTAATGGCAGGTTTATCAAGTGCCAGTTCTATAGCGGCTTTTCCCTGGTAGTTTATCTCTTTTAAAGCTTTAGCAATTGCAGGAAAATCAATTACACCTTCTCCAACGGCTTCCGTCCATTTTCCACTTGCGTCCTGGTCACGTATATGCATAAAGACCATCTTATGCCCGAATGTTTTTATAAACCACACCGGGTCGACACCTCCTCTCACAAGCCAGTTGAGGTCCGGTCCTAAAGCTAATTCAGGCACTCTTGCAATAGTTCCTTTAAGATCGTGCAAGTTGTCGACTACTTCAAAAGTGTGGTTATGCAGGTTCGGCTGTACTTTGTTCTTTTTACAAACAACTATGATCTTTTTCAATATTTCTCCCTGCGCATCTAATTCGTCTTCCGTTTTTTTATGTCTTGCGTCACCTACAGTAATTCCAAGCATTGATCCGCCAACTGCGTGAAGTCGTTCTATAATAAGTTCAATGTCTTCTAAAATTTCTGTGTGTTTACTCCTCATCCACATATTGGCATTATACGAGGTGCCAACGACCGGAAGCGAATGCTGTTGTATCAACTCTTTAAGTCTCGATACTGATCCATCATTGCGAAGAATGATTTCCATTAGTTCTACACCTTCAAGACCAGCATACTTTAAATCACCGAAGACTTCGGGTAGTATAGGAGTACAATCCCAATTGGGAGGATACCTGCTGGCATACACCCAAAGATGTCCATAAAGTGGAACTTTTTGAGAAAGATAACTTAAGTCAAGACTGGAAGCGTTTGCCAGGTTGCTTAACAATGCACCAACAGATAAAGTCGAAGAGAGTTTTATGAATGTTCTGCGGGAGCTATTTCCATTTTCGTTTCTCATGCAGGTTAATCTTAGATGGCATCTTGCTAAAGATGAAGTTAGGGGAAAGCAGAATAGAGTCTGTTCAAATTATGACGGCTTTTCAGCTTCTAGAAATTATCACAAAAAACAAAAACCATACGATAAAGGGCCAAACCTTGCTCTAGCCACATTGATGACTCCACAATAGATTTTACTTTGCGGCGACTGCCTCTGATTTTTGCTGCGGGGACTTTTCCAGGAATTTTTTGATCACATATTTTGCTACGTCTCGTCCCTGCTCGGCCCCGGCGTCTACACCTGTACGGTAATGTATACCTCCATAAACACGGCTTAGGGATGCCTCTTGTGCAGCAGAAACAAAAGAGGAAAAATGACGGCGCATTCCTATATATGCCAAGTCGCTGGTATCCTCAAAAGCAAAGTTGTCACCGAAACGTTTGGTAAGAATGGTAGCAGCAGAAGCAGAAATACCACTGTGGCCGCTGCTGTGCTCAGGAAAAGGTGGCGTTTGCAGCAGGGGAACCCAGTTGTTATCAATCACGTCGTTAATGATAGTTACGGGACGGATCACATTGCGAATAAATTTTTCCCGCCAGCAAGTAATTACTACGTCAAACATTCCGACAGAAGTAAGGGCATACATTTTAGCTGATTCTACTGGTTCAAGATTTTTCATCTTACATGCTATCCCTGTTATTCCGATCCAATGACCTACAGGCGTTATTTTCTTATTGCCAAACATCAGGTGGCCAGAGTGCTCTAATACAAATGGGTTGTCATCCCAATATTTTGCTATTTCCCTTTGCTCATCTGTTAGATGCGTACCAATTTGGTACACTTCATTTACAGCCGTATAAAAAGGACTCTTCTTCTCAAGTGTGTATGCTGGAGGAGCAGGACATTTAATCTCGGCGGCAGAGTCTAACGCAAGTGGTAGAATCTTACCCCAGTTTGGTTCCAACCCATCGAGGTAGTCTGACGGTGTAGGACGCCATTTTCCCTCCTCATCACTGCCTAAAAATTTAGGCATACCGCGCGTTTCTTTATAATTGTCAACCTTAGTTCTTTCCAATATTGATTTACCTACCGACGAACCAAATGCTATAGACCGGTCATACGTCTCTTCGTCTAATAATGACTTGAAATCACCCAATACCTTGTTTTGATAATTATCCAGGGTATCTGCAGAAAACGTAATTTTTTCTGCCACTGTAAAAAATGCTTTGGTAGCAGCAAGCAGGTAGTTGTACTTTTTATTTTTCTCTGGAACCGGCATTTGCGGAAATCCATGCAGCTCTTTGACTATAGAAGGATAATTTTCTTTTTCGAAGCGGATGGCTTCGTAGGCGGCAAGAGAGGTATAGCTATATATTCTGCTTGATACCGGAGGGGAAAACATATCGTGAATAATGACCTCGGTCAATTGATGCATGTTGTTGTGCAGCAAGTTGCGGTCCGTAAGCAGCGCAGGGTTAGCCTTCTGCTGTGGCTGCTGGCGGCAGCCTAAAGACGCGATAATAATCAACCATAAAAACTTTGTTTTCATACTTCAATATGTTGCCGGCAACGTTATTTTCTTGTTTAAGTCCGATTATACTTTTTTAAACTTGGCCAGAATTTCTTCCGCCTGGGGTTCGTTTTTATAAGAAAAAGCAAGCTTCCCTTTTTTGTCGTACACTGCTACAAAAGGTGTTTTATCTAAGCGATAGTAGTTACGCAAAACGTAGCTTGTTCCCTCCGTACCTACAATTATGTTTGGAAATTGAGATGTGGCGTATTTTCTTTCAAACCATGCAACGTCGTTTGGAGCTTTGAATGTTACCATTACTACGTTGGCCTTATCGAACTGGTGAATTTTTTTAAAAAGCTGATCCATTAACTTAATGCAATGATCGCAGTCAGGAGCAAAATAGATAAGTACCGTAGGATTATTTTTTTTTATCTCATTACTGCTAAAGTAACTACCGTTTGACTTAAGGATTTTAAAAGTCGGAATTGCTGCTCCGGGCCTGGAATTATCAACCTGGGAAAAAGCCACTGTAAAAAGTAAGAGGCTTACTATAACCGTTAGAAATATCTGTTTCATGATGTATATCCTTTTCGAGCCGATACCCGCACCCAAAAGGATATAGGTTACTGGCCTCACAATATATTGCAACGTACCGAATCGACCGGTAAAAGATTTGAATTTTTTGTTAACCCATAATTAAAAAAAACTTAGAAATCCTACTTTGAATCTTTTTTACCCGTATTCTTCAAAACCAGGAATGGGGGACCCTTGTGCCAGTCATATTTAGACTTCATCATAGCGGGCCCTATGGAAAAATTTCCTAGTATCAGGTCAATTTTGCCGTCTGCGTTTATGTCGCCAGCATCCATTGTTAACCATCTTCCCTGTTGTGCTTCTGGAAATGTATAAGGAGCGAATTTGTTATTCCCCGTGTTTTCAAGGTACACAAAACCTTCTTCAGGGTGATTTTTGTAATCCGCAAAAAAAGAAATCGCCGCTATATCGATATCGTTGTCGTTGTCATAATCTCTTGCAATGGCTTTAAAGCAACCATTTATGTGAAAGAAGAAACTTTGCCTGAAATTGTTTTTTCCATCGTTGAGGAAAATATATACCCCATGATAGGGCTTTAGAATAGTAGAATAATCTGCATTATCGCCGCTGGTGTATACGATATCCAGGCTTCCGTCTTTATTGTAGTCAACCAATTCAAAAAAGGAAGAACCATAGACAGCTGGAAAGCCCAATACCTTTTTTTCCTCGAACCTGCCCTGTCCTTTGTTTGTGTATAGAAAAACCCCTTCTTCGCCCTGGGAAAATAACACCCAAAAATCAGGCAAACCATCACCGTTGTAATCGTTGATATAAGACTTTACAGCGCCAGGCAGAGGCCTCAGGACGCGACGATCGAACCTGCCATTTCCCTTATTTTCCATCCACGATAATGCCCCGGTTAAAAAACCGAACTCGCACACGAGGTAGTCTGTTTTACCGTCGTTATTTAAGTCCTGCGACGTGATTTGAACAGGCCTTTGAAGTTCCTGGAATAAAGGGGTAGAGTCTTGCTTAAGTTTTCTGTTCTGACCTAAAGAAAGCTTTCTTCCACTACCATACTTTCCGTTATTCGGATTGAGTATACCGATGTCGCAAGTCAGCCAATCAGATTTATTTATTTCAATATCTACAATTGGTCCCCGGTTTTTAAGTGAATCAACCACTTTTAAATCACTATCGAAACGATAAAGAGATTGCTTTATGGCATCGCTTGTAACTACTCCTGCTAAAGCATCTTCCGTTATTTTAACAAGCGAAGTAGCCGGGTTCAAGGAAGCTTCTGCAGGGGCTTCAACAGCAAAAAGTGGAAGCCCCGTTTTTATACCTGCCTGCCCCTCTTTTTGATCATTTAAAGTATCGGGCGAAGTAGCTATAAAATAATTAATGATATTTTGCCACTCGTCGGGCTGAACCAGGGGTTTTTGAGGATAGTAATTTTTGCCCAAATCCATATCGTAGCGTGAAAAGGGATATGATTTGTTCTTCCATGCAAAAATTCCTAAGCGCGGCCCCATTGCAGGAAGGACTCCTTGTTCCCATGTTTTTGAGTTTAGCTGGGAAGGATCTGGTAATGAATGACAAGACTGACAATGCATTTTCGCCAAAGCTTCACCCTTTTTTATATCACTATCCGAGATTTCGGGATGGCTATTGTTACGAGCAACTTTGTTACAACCATTGCAGGAAGCAATTGCAGAAGTAAGCAGCAAAAAGATAGTTGCTATAACTAAGTCGCCCTGTTTTATAAAGTGCATTAATATTTGAACGTTCCTGATTGGAACAGTCGGTATTTAGGTTTAGGCAAAGTTCCGGTTCAATTTTTTTAAAAAGTCTACTTCCTATAAGCTAACCGTTCGAACGTTGCCCTTAAAATCCTTGATCTCTACTGATCTCATACTACCATCCGTGTTTACAAATCGTCCCGATTGCGATAAGAAGGATGCTCCATAGCCAATCTCGCGTTTCTGTCTCCTTCCGTCTTTATAGGTCACTAACACACTTGTCTCAGTCGGATTAAGGCTGATATAGCTAACTGGTTTCTTCATTTCAAAAGTTTTCAGGTTGCCCCTGTTATGACTAGCCACAATTAAACATTTTCCATTGTTTCTTCGCAGCTTTACCAAGGCTTTTGCGTTGCCGGGAACAAACCAACCGCTTTCCAAAATCTTTAACGGTCGAAATCCACCCTTCCCATCTCCTTTAAGAAAAAGACCATTGCATGCGTCGTAACGTCCAACCGACACTTCTGTTCCATAGTCGTTTCCGGTAGCAAGCAAGTCCAGGTTTCCATCTCCGTCGAAGTCTTCCGATAACATCCCATTCATACATGAATACTGTGTTTCTAATGGCAACGAAGACATTGTAAACTTTCCATTGCCATCATTCCTGACATAACTATTGTTGAAGTAGTTTACCTGTAATTTCAACGCCCCTTTCATCTCTTCTTCGGTAAACATTTTATCGAAAGTAGCATTGGCGTATTTCTTGTAATTCTGAAATTTTGACCTGAAAGAAATCAACTGCTTGGTCATGTCATCACGGACGTGAGCCGGGTATTCCTTTCTAGTAGGATCTTCTTGCGAGGCGGGCAAATAGATGGTCGGTACCGCGTCAAAATTTCCGTTGTTATCAAAATCCTTTGCATAAATGCTAACCGGGTATTTTTCTGATGCCTTAAAAAATGAGTTCAGGCCGAGATTTCCCACCACAAAGTCCACATCGCCGTCGTTGTCAAAATCTCCCGGAACAATACTTGTCCACCAACCTTTTTTATTGCCAACGTTGCTCGAGGCGGTTACTTCCTGGAAAGTGCCCTTGTTATTCGCATAAAATATGACAGGCATCCACTCGCCGGTAATTACCAAATCCTGCCAGCCGTCGTTGTTGAAATCAGTCCAAACAGCGTCGCAAACAAGTCCTATGTTTTTAAATGTTTTTGCTACGGTATTTGTTACGTCTGTAAACTTTGCTTCACCATTTTTAGAGTCATTGCGATAGATAAAACTTGATACCGGTTTTGGGTAATTCCATGGTTCAACTCTTCCTGCAATAAATAAGTCAAGGTCACCATCATTGTCATAATCCGACGCTCGTACACAAGATTTGCTCGTATGATTTACAGGAAGTCCGTCGGGGCTGATTGTAAAACCCTCCTTTCCATCGTTTATGTATAACTTATCCTGGTAAGCATCTGAGTTAGGTGCTTTTTCAAAACCTCCGCTTGCCGTAAACAGATCCAGATCACCGTCGCCATCTGCGTCGAATAACGTGATTCCTATATCCTTCCATTGCTTTGAAATATTATTGGCAAACGGGAAAATTGCCTTCTTTTTAAACAAACCATTAGATTGCTGAAGCAGCATTGTAGGGCTAATACCTGAAGGGCCTCCGACAACCATATCCTCTAAACCGTCTCCATTAATATCTCCAACGGCCAAAGCTGGTCCATACTCTGTAAACTTATGGGGCAACAATTTCTGGATATTAAAATCAATGAAATCTTTAGAAGAATCTTTATAGGGAATACCGAGTTGACCGGAAATGTCTGTGAATAGCATGTTCGTTGCAAAAACAGGATTAGTAAAGCTATCAGCTTTTATGGCATTCTTAATATCGACCGTAATGGTCTTATTTGCTTGAACTCCCCTAAGCACTTGCTTGTTTCCATTTGTCCACGTAACCACCATAGAATCAATCGTAGAAACATTACCTAGTCCAAAATGCGGATCAAGCTGTACCGAAGAAAGATAGCCACGGTAGGGACTCTGCTCGTAGGCCTGCTGTTTGCCCTGGTAGTACAGCTGTATCCATGTACCAATCCCATTTCGATTTAATGCATCACCAACTAATTTGACGTTAAGAAAATTATTAGCTGTTTCTTTTTCATGCGTGCTGTTATTTTCGTACAGCATTGCTTCGTCGTTGATATTATTGATAACCATATCCATGTCTCCGTCATTGTCGAGGTCAGCATAGGCGCCGCCGTTTGAAAAGGACGGAGCAGACAATCCCCAATCAGTGGAAACATTACTGAATGTGACATTGCCATTATTATGAAAAGCATAATTATGAAGTTTCACTTCCGGTATTTGAGACAATGTAAATTGCTTACTTGCTATGGCAGATGATTGTTGGCGGAAAGCAATAAAGTCGTGGTCAGTCAAGTCTTTAGGATAGCCGTTAGTAACAATTATATCTCTATACCCGTCGTTGTCAAAATCAGAAACAAGAGGGGTCCAGCTCCAATCTGTTTCAGAGATACCAGAGAAAAATCCAACATCGCTAAAAATAGGATCTCCGATGCTGTCGTTTTCCTTTACGCGCGGTCCCTGGTTTAATTGCAATGTATTTCTTACATACTGATATTGGTAGCCAAAATGATCGCTATTCTGGTAAGTCTGGTAACTGTTTGCGCCTAGCATCATTTTCTTCCGGTAGTTATCTTCGGGGCTCATGTCAACCTCAACCACATCTGAAAGTCCATCGTTGTTTATGTCGATAATATCCTGGCCCATTCCATTAGCCGAGGTATGCTTAAAGTAATCGGCAGCCTTATCCGTGAATGTTCCGTTACCATTGTTGATATAAAGGATATCATTAGAATTAAAGTCGTTGGTAACAAAAATGTCTTTCCAACCATCCCTATTTATGTCAGTTATGTTAACTCCATGTCCGTACCCCTCGATTGTAATTCCTGCCTCTTTGCTAACGTTCGTATAAAAGGGATGTTTTAGTTGTGAATTCCAATCATTCTTATACAGACGCCCTGTACTAGGAAAAGAACCGTCTCTAATTATGGGACGAAAAACAGCTGGATTATTTCCCTTGATAATTTCATTTACGACGATATATACGTCCAAATCCCCATCGCTATCGTAGTCAAAAAAGGCAGCCATGGTGGAATGAGTCGTATCATTTAAACCATATTCCCGAGCCAATTCTTTAAAGTGAGGCACTCCGTCCTTGTCACTTCCCTGGTTAATGTAGAGTAAGTTTTCTCTCTTTGCAACATTAGAAGATAGGGTCGCAGATACATACATATCCATCCAACCATCATTGTTAATATCAACCACTGATATACCACGGCACCATTTGCCGTCGCCCGCTACGTTCGCCTTTTCTGTTACGTCATCAAATTTTAATTCTCCTTTGTTCAAATACAATTTGTTGGGAACGGTGCTACCAGAAAAATATAAATCCTGCAACCCATCATTATTGAAATCCCCAATCCCAACACCACCACCATTGTAAATATTAGTGATGTCAATAGGGTTTATAGTATCATTCTCAACAAATTTGTTGTTGAAATGAATGTTACTTTTCGAAGAGGATACTTGTGTAAACAAAGGATGAGTTCTTTTACAAGAACATAAAACAAGAAAGGCTAAAAGAAAAGAAGGTGAGAATTTGCGAGCCATAAAAAGTGAAATTATCAACGTAATTGCAACGTAAAATAATAGAAAAGAGGTAGAGTAAACTCTACCTCCAGACTAAATTTTATTTAACTTTCAATAACTAGTAACCAGGATTTTGAGTAATCCTTTTAGTACCATCCGAGTTTAGTTTGTCAAGTGTTCCCTGCGGTATAGGAAAGTATTCATTCTTTCCCGCTGTGAACGACGCACTTTGCTTAAGAGGCCGTTGTGCCTTCTCTCTAGCAATGTAAGTGTTAATTGTAGGAGCCGCAATTCCCCAACGTACAAGGTCAAAGAAGCGATGACCTTCCATAGCCAGTTCCAACCGTCTTTCAAACATGACTGCTTTCATTGCAGTTGCTGCAGTAAACGTTGCAGGTGTATAAAGACCGATCTTGTAGTTATCTGCAGGTGTAGTTTGTGTTGAGTAAGTAGCTGTTGCAGCATTGTAATCGCTGTTTTTGTACACCCAGCCATTTGGATTTGCAGCACGCGCCCTAACAGTATTTACATAACCCATCGCCGTAGCTATATCACCGGCAGTTACAGCGCATTCAGCGGCCCAAAGCAGCACATCAGAAAAGCGAATTAGATTTACGTTATTGGCAACTAACTCAGTTGGTCCCCAATAAGCACTACCAACATCACTATAAGTACCTTTTTGAGATAGAGCATAGACATTCTTCTTAGGACTAAAATGGCCGTCATTCGGTACATTTCTTATCCAATCATCGCCAGGATGAGGACCCCAGTCAAGATAAGGAATTCCTTTTCTACCAATTGTCCAGTCGATCCTAGGATCTAAAGTACCAGTATAAGGAGTAGTTGGGTCACTAACTTTCAAACCATTTGCGTAAGATTCATCCAATAATGGAAGTCCATTTGCGTCAGTTTTGTGAGCGTTAGCAAGATCCTGAGATGGATTATAAAATCCGCAACAAGCACCAGGACCACCATTATAGGGGAAATTTAGGATGTCACCATAGTTTCCATTAGGGCTTCCACCCCAATCAACTGAAGAACCATCCTGAACTGAAGTCTGCACAGCAAAAACCGACTCTTTGCTGTTCTTTTGTGCAGGGTTGAAGTTCGAATAATATTCAGGATTTAAGCCGTATTTAACGCCCGCAGTTGTTTTTCCATTAGCGATAAGATCTTGTAAAATTGGGTAAGCTGCAGTAAACTTCTTTTGAAACATATAAGCTTTCGCCAAGAACGCTTTTGCTGCAGACTTATTAACTCTTCCCACTTCACTCCATGTTTCAGGCAAATTATCTACAGCAAATTTCAAATCCGCTTCGATTTTTGGCCATACGTCAGTTGAGTTCGTAACGTTAGTGTTTGTTGGATTTACCGTTTCATCTGCATAAATAATATTATTAAAGACTTTCTTTAGCTCCATATGATAAAAAGCTCTTAAGAAGCGGGCCTGTGCAGTAATACCGGTCTTTGTACTTGCGGACATAGCCGTATTTAGAGCTAGTGTATTTATTACATCATTACAACGCTGAGCTCCATTGTAACACAAATTCCATTTTTGAGGTACAGCACCGTTAGTTGCCGTAAGCGTGGTAAATTGCTCAAAAGGAGCAAAATCCGCTACGTCAGAAGGGTCAGATCCCTTGTATGCATCATCGCTCGCTACTCCACCGTAGCCCCAGTTGGACGCTGCTGAACCGTAGTTACCGTCACCAGTCGACCCGTTGCCATCTAGTAATGAGTAAGCACCTATCAACAACCCTTGAATGCCAGCCTCTGACGAAACAATTTCGGGACTTAATGTTCCAATTGGTGGCTTTTCCAGAAAGTCTTTGCTACATGCAGCCAATACCAACATGATCACAACTCCTGCACCGTATAAATATTTATATTTTATTTTTTTCATATCGCGAATATAATTATGACAATTAAAAATTTAAGTTAAGACCGACAAGATAGCCGGCTGTGTGGGGATAGTTACCCTGGTCAATACCAAAGCCCTGGTTAGCCCCAATGTTACTACTTTGCAGCTCAGGATCTAAACCTTTATACTTAGTTGCTGTAAACAAATTAGTAGCCTGGACATAAAAGCGTAGACGCTCAATACCAACTCTTGAAAGCACTTTTACTGGAACAGTATAACCAATTTGAATTTGCTTATTCCGTAAATAAGACCCGTCACTTACAAAGTAACTGTTAGTTTCAAGATCTCTACTAAAACTACCAGTTGTCATTAACTTAGGAATCGTTGTACTTGTATTTCCTGGTGTCCAAGAGTTAAGTGCAACCTCTCTCCTGATTGCTCCTTTGAAGAAATTAGGAAAATCGGTGTAAATTCTTGTCGCATCAAAAATCTTGTTTCCCTGAGAACCGAAGAAAAATGTCGAAAAATCAAAATTCTTGTAACTCATTGCGAAATTTAAACCATAAGTAAAATTTGGATTGGGATTTCCAATGTATGTACGGTCAGAAGCATCTATTTTTCCGTCAGGTTGTCCTGTTAAATTACCAGCTGCATCTTTACCATTATTGTCTTCATATTTAAAATTACCAGGCGCCGCATCTGATTGGGTTGGAGATTTACTTACCTCACCAGCATCCTGGAAAATACCCAAAACCTTGTATCCAAAGAACTCTCCTACTGAATGACCTACCTGATTACGAGAGACTGTAAGATTTCTTATTCCGTTTGATGAAAAGAAATCTACACCAGGTATTTTAACAATTTTGTTATTGTAAGATGTAAAGGTACCTGTCACATCAAATTTCAGATCTTTTGTGAAAGAACCATGATAAGTAAGATTAGCGTCTATCCCTGTATTTTGCATATCGCCAACATTGACTTTGGGAAGATTAGCATCTCCAACAAATTCCCTTGCAAATTCAATTGTTTGAGCGTCAAACAATAATCCACTTACTTTTTTCTTATACCAGTCTATCGTAAAATCTACTTTGTTCTTAAATAAGGTTGCATCAAATCCTACGTTTGATATAATGTCTCCTTCAAAGGTTGTTTCCGGGTTCCCTATATTGCTTCTATAAAAACCTGAAGATGGATTGTTGCTTGTACCTCTTATGTCATAGAAGGAACGACCTGCACTTGAACTGTATAGATTGTATGGATTGGTAGCTTGAACGTTTCCGGTATTGCCAAGCTTAGCCCAACTGTAACGTAACTTTAAATCATTAATCCATGAAACGCTTTTAAGAAAGTTTTCCTGTGAAATTCTCCATGCAATTGATCCACCTGGAAATATTGCGTGTCTTTTGTCTCCGACAAAAACTGAAGCACCGTCTCTCCGAACAGTCGCATTCAACAAATACTTACCCGCATAGCTATACTCTAATCTCGCAAATTGCGACCATAATGAACTTTGATAGGCGTACCCTGTGTTTACTTGTCCGCTTGGTGAACCGCGATCTAAAGTCCAAAAGTTAGGATTTTCGGAAAAGTAGCTACTACGTGTAGCACCAAGACCTCGTCCATAATACTTAACAGCTTCTGTACCTCCTAGAATTTTAAAGGTATGCTGTCCAATAGTATTACCATACGTCAAAGTATTATTATAAGTCCACTGTGTATTATAACTACTGTTTTCGGAAAAAGAGTTTGCTCCCGTATTTCCCTCTGCATTTTCGTACCCTACGTAGTTGAAGTTAAAGCCATAATTGTTTTGCATTGTACCGCCAAAATTTGTGCGGAAAGTCAGATGCTTCAACAAGTCTACTTCAGCGAAAACATTCCCATTCATGTTCCAGCTATTACCTTTATTATCCTTTGTACGATAAATATCAGCATAGGGATTACGGGCGTTTCCTAAGTCTTGTGATTTCGTTCCTGCAAAATTACCTTTGATATCATAAACGGGAATGAGCACTGATTCGCGAAATGCCATAGAAAACGGACTACCCTCACCCTGGTTACCAAACGTTGGGTTTCTAGTGTAATACAAGTATGCATTCTCACCTACCCTGATTCTATCACTAATACTAAATTGAGTATTAGCCCTCAATGAATATCTTTTTTGATACTGGAACTGGGCAATACCCTGGTTATCAAGGTAACCTAATGAAAAATAGTATGAACTTTTGTCTGAACCCGCGCTTACAGAGATATTATGGTTCTGCTTTGGAGCGTTACGCGTAATTTCCTTATACCAATTAGTACCCACCTTATTAGCACGAGTAATCTGGTTTGAGTTGATATCGTACTTTGACTCATCAACAGTTCCTGTAACACCAAAAGGTGTAATATAATCCGGGACAGTAGGATTTGCTCCTGTTCCATACTGCTTATGACTTGGAACCGCAATTCCCGAATTCTTTTGTTGCAACCAAATAGCGTTGGCCTCCTCTTGGCTACTAGCCATCTGGTATCCCTTACCCTGAGTCGTTACGCCATAGTAGCTATCATAACTTAACCTGGCTTTTCCGCTTCTACCTCTTCTAGTTGTTATAATAATAACGCCATTAGAGCCGGCTATGCCATAAATAGCAGCAGAAGCGTCTTTCAATACCTGCATAGACTCTACGTCGTTGATATTGATGTTTTGAAGATCACCGCGTACACCATCAACAATTACTAAAGGAGAGTTATTACCGAATGCTGTAATACCACGAATACGGATATCACTTGCTGCACCAGGCTGACCTGAAGTAATAATGGTAACGCCAGAAGCTTGGCCTTGTAGAGCTTCTGCACCTGTACCTACCGGTTGCTGACGAAGGTTTGTAACATTAACTACGGAGACGGATCCAGTGACGTCTTTTTTACGTTGGGTGCCATAACCCGTTACAACTACTTCCGATAGGGAAGAGGTGGCAGCTCTCAAAGCAACATTAACCGAAGAGCCAGAGATTGCTACAGTTTGATTTTCAAAACCGACGTAAGAAATGGTTAGTGAATTTCGTCCTTGCGGAACCGAAATAGAAAAATTACCGGAGGCGTCTGTTTGTGTAGCAGTACTGGTACCGGTTACGGTTACAGTAGCACCTGACGCCGGTTGATTGTCGGCACCGGTTACCTTACCGGTTACGACTCTCTGTGCAAAGGAAATTAGTGAGGAAAATACTAGCATCAAGACTAGTCCCCACCGAAGTGAAGTTAATTTGGCAAGCATGGGCGTTATTTTGTTAAAGGTTATTTAAAGCGCAATCTAAATAATAAATCCAAATTTCCAGAAAACAAGCACTTTTTTTCCAAAAAAAGATGAAAGACTTTGCTCTGTCGCTGTATTGACACGATTAAAAGTTTTTTAGCTGCTTGTTATAGTAGCTTTTTTCGTAATTATTTTATTCCAACTAATTGTATAATAATTAATTATAATTTGAACACTGGTTTTAAAATCTTGAGATATAATAATAAAAAGAGAGGCTGCCCATGGCGAGGCAGCCTCTCTTTGAAAATATTTACAATTATTAATAACCGGGATTTTGTTTCAAGACAATTGGTCCGTAAGAATTTGCCTGATCAATCTGTCCCTGAGGTAACGGATAAAATTCATCTTTACCTTTCTCAAAGGTTGCAGTAGGATTTAATGCATAAAAACTTGGTCGTGTTTTTTCAGCAGCAGCATAAGCATTCAAAGTATTAGCCATTAGACCTGTGCCATCATCACGACGTTGTAAATCGAAAAAACGGTGACCCTCCTGAGATAGCTCGAGATATCTCTCAAACAACACAGCTTTGCGAGCAACTTCTTTTGAAGAAAAATAACCTGTTGGGTAGAGAGCAATTTTATAGTTGTCTGCGGGGGCAGACGTTGCACTTGTTTTATAAGTTGCAGTAGCCGGATCATAATCCGCATTTTTGTATACCCAACCGGTGGGATTAGCTGCCCTGGCCCTCACCATGTTTACATAATCTAACGCTTTTGCAAGGCTACCAGCTTCAACTTCTGCTTCGGCAGCCATTAAAAGAACGTCCGCAAATCGCATTAGGTTTACATTGCCAGCATCCATTTGTGTAGGCCCCCAAAACGAAGGATCTGTAGAAACAAGATTTGCCTGGCCTTTTGCATAAACAGTCTTTTTAACACTAAAAGGGCCATTAGAACCGGGATCACGTATCCAGGCAGCACCGGGGTGAGGACCCCAATCAAGATATGGAATTCCGGGTCTCCCAATGACCCAATCAATCCGGGGGTCGAGAGTACCGGTATAGCCTCCACCAGGGGTAACAGTAGCTCCAGTATTGTAAGCATCTATTAATGGTAAACCATTTGCATCTGTTTTATAGGCATTTGCCATTGTGATAGAGGGGTTAAAGAAACCGCAACAACCTCCTGGGCCACCTCCATTTGGATAATTTAGATTGTCTCCATAGTTCCCGCTGGTTCCTGAGCCTGCATTGACTGCAGCCTGAAAGGCGAAAATAGACTCAGCACTGTTCTCTTGCTGAGGATTGAAATTGCTGAAGTAATTAACCAAAGCATATTTCTGACCATTCGTGGTTTTACCGTTTGCGATAATATTGTCGAACAAAGGTTTTGCCTGAGCAAACTTGTCCTGGTAAACATAGGTTTTAGCAAGGAAGGACATTGCTGCCCATTTATTTGCGCGGCCTGCCTGAGGAAGAGTCTCTGGAAGATTATCAGCGGCAAACTGGAAGTCTGCTTCAATTTGAGGCCACACATTAATATAATTACCAGATGCATCAATATTAGGAGGATTGGTATTTTGGTTTGTCTGATTGATTTCTTCATTAACAAAAGGAATGTTGTTGAACATCCTCTTTAAGTCAAAATGGTAAAAAGCTCTTAAAAACCTTGCTTCCGCCAATATTCTTTTTTGTTCATCGGCCGTAAGATCAGTTGCTAAAGGAACCGTGCGAATAACCTGGTTAGCCCTTCCTATGCCTGTATAATTATTAACCCATTTCTCGTTGAAGTATCCATTGTTTGCGTTGTAGGCCCAACTCTCAATTTGGTTAATATCAGGTTGGTCAGAGGGAGTAGATCCTTTGTAAGCTTCGTCGGCAGCTACGCTACCAAATACCCAGTTGGATGGGGCTGATCCCCAGTTGTCACTTCCTCCAAGTCTTTGGTACGCACCAATTAAAAGACCTTCTACGCCAACCCTATTTGACAGTACTTCCTGTGACAAAGCATTCACCGGAGGAACGTCTAAAAATCCCTTCTTGCAAGCTTGAACAACTATAACTACGGTGGTAAATGCAACGACCGACCATAAAATTTTTATCCTTTTCATATAAATCTTATTAGAATTAGAATGACAGGTTTATGCCTAAATTGAAGTTTTTTTGATTCGACGGATAAGCGCCAAAATCAATTCCAAAGTTTGTATTGTTGTTTACATCAGAGTTGATGAGTTCAGGATCGAGACCAGTATATTTTGTTGCGGTAAACAAGTTTGCTGCCTGGAAATATATTCTTAGTCTTTCAGCTCCTATGCGGCGGAGTTTGGCTGCAGGAACAGTATAACCAAACACTAGGGACCTCATTTTCAAAAACGATCCGTTCTCTAAATAATACGAGCTGAACTGAGTGTTTGTACTAAAGTTTGCTGAACGCTCTAATATCGGAACTTTGGCATTTAAGTTTTGAGGTGTCCACGAATTGTAAACAGCATCTTTGCTAACCGCGCCGTTGAAGAGCGATGGAAAGTCAATCCAATAGCGAACATAATTAATGACATCATTACCAACCGACGCATACAGGAAAGTGGAAAAATCGAAGTTTTTATAATTTAAGGAGATATTTAAACCTGTGGTAAAATCAGGGTTGGGATTTCCAAAATAAGTACGATCATTATCATTTATAACACCGTTATTATCTACATCGCGAAATTTAAGTCGGCCTGGCGCCGCGTCTTGTTGTTTAGCAGATTTCGTAACATCTTCCGCACTTTGAAATAGTCCTACAACGTCATAACCATAAAATGAGCCTAGAGGTATTCCTGGTTCTAAACGGGTGAAAGCGCCAATACGACCAGAGCCGGCACTTCCCTGCGGAATGGTTTTGCGACCGGCAGGTAAGCTCACAACTTTATTATTGTAGGAGGTATAGGTAGCGGTCAGATCAAAGGTAAAATCATTAGAGAATTTTCCCCTGTAAGACAAACTTGCATCAATACCCGTATTCTGAATGTTTCCGGCGTTAACGAACGGCTGAGTCGGTCCAACCTGCGTTGGGTCTGGCAATTGTCTAAACAGTAGTCCACTTATTGATTTTTTATACCATTCAAGCGAAAAGTCTACTTTATTGCTAAATAAAGTTGCGTCCAGACCAACATTTGTGATGATGTCTTCTTCCCATGTAGTTCGAACATTACCAATTTGTTGCTGATAAAAGCCAAGTTCCATCGCGGTGTTTTGTCCTCCTATATCATAATAGGATTGCGCCGCATTCTGGTTAAATAAGCCAAACGCGTTTGTTGCAGTAATATTACTGATGGATCCCAGTACCCCTGATCCGCCACGCAGTTTAAGTTCATTTATCCATGATGTGACTGGGAAGAATTTCTCCCTTGAAATACGCCAGCCAGCTGTTACCGATGGAAATACGCCAAAGCGATTTTCAGGTGCAAAGACAGAAGATCCGTCTCTTCGTACTGTACCACTTAGAATATAGCGATCGGCAAAAGTATAATCTACCCTGCTAAATAAGGAGAATAACGTGGTGAGATTGGGTCCGCCACTTGTGTTTTGCTGACCGACAGGAGAACCAGAGGCTAGGCTCATCAGTTGAGGATCGACACTAAGATTGTTAGGGTTTGTCAAATAATTTGATCTGCTCCCCTGGATGTTTCTGTTTAGATTTTTAATTGCCTCTGACCCAACTAACACTCTTAAGTTATGTTTCTCGTTGAAGACATTATTATAAGTGAGTGTATTTGTCCAGGTATAGTTGGTATTGTAGCCGTAGCCCTCAGTAAAAGCGTTGGGATTTCGGTTATTCTCAGCATTTTCATATGCGGTAAAAGAGAAGAAGCTGAAGTTGTTGTTATCGATAGTACCTCCAAATGAAGTGCGCGCGGTAAAGTGGCGCAAGAAGTCAAGTTCTGCGAACAAATTTCCGCTAACCTGGTATTGGTTACTTCTATCAAACCTTGCTCGTTCCCGGATGGCTACGGGGTTTTGGGCATTACCTAAACCTGCGGAACCTGTTCCGGCAAAGTTGCCTTTAATATCATAGACGGGTATTATTACATTTTGACGGTAAGCGTGTGAAATTGCATTTCCCTCGTTTTGGTTACCGAAACCCGGGCTGGACCTATAAAAGATATATGCATTTTCTCCTACACGTACCTTATTAGCAATATTGAAAGTGGTGTTTATCCTGGCGGAATAACGCTTCAAATAAGTATTCATCAAAGTGCCTTCCTGGTTAAAATAGTTAAGCGACAAAAAGTAGTTAGACCGGTCTCCACCAGACCCAACAGAAATATTATGACTTTGAATAGGTGCAGGGTCAAAAATTTCATTAAACCAGTCGGTACCTACTTTATTCGCCTGTGTAATTTGGTTTGAATAAAGTGCATACTTGGATGGATCAACCCGCGGATCTCCTGCCATCGCTGCTGTTGGAGTGATATAATCAGGAATTACAGGCGTTGTTCCACTACCATACTGTGGATTCGAAGGAGTTAATCCACTATTGATAAAGGATCGCTGAACTGCATCGGCAGTTTCTTGTGTGTTGGCAATTCTATATGGGTTTTTTCCTCCGTTAACAGGTATTTGAGTACCATAGAACCCATCATAAGACACCCGTACTTTACCTGACCTGCCTCTTCTTGTAGTTACTATTACCACACCGTTAGACCCGCGGACTCCATAGATGGAAGCTGCACCCGCGTCTTTTAAAACTTGTACAGATTCGATATCGTTTACGTTCAAATTATTCAAGTTTCCAGGTGTACCATCGATGATAACCAAAGGAGCAGAGGAACCAATAGAGGTAATGCCTCGCACCATCACGTTTACCGCACCTCCAGGCTGACCGGAAGTAAGGATAGTTACTCCTGACGCCCGCCCCTGCAGAGCTTCACTAACATTACCAGTAGGTTGCTGCCTTAAAGAACCAACATCAACAACAGCCACAGAACCTGTGATGTCTCTTCTTCGTTGCGCGGTATATCCCGTTACCACAACTTCAGACATTGTTGTTGTCGCTGCTCTTAATGAAACATTAGCTGTAGCCCCCGTCACTGTAACTGTTTGTGTTTCGGTTCCGACGTAGGTAACCGTCAGCGAGTTTCTTCCGGCCGGAAGCGTAATGGTGTAGTTACCATTAGCATCTGTTTGGGTGGCAACATTGGTTCCTGTAACTGTAACGGTAGCTCCCGAAGCCGCCTGATCGTTTACTCCTGTAACCCTACCAGTAACTACCCGTTGAGCGAAGGAAATAGAGGAAGATAGCATCAAGATAAAAATCACTCCCCATCGAAATGATCTAGATGTAGCAAGCATATACTTTTCAAATTAAAGGTGATTTAACAAAAATATATAGTATTTATTATATACTTGAAATAAGTAATGTTTTTTTTTACTCAGTCTCAAAAATTGTTTTTACATGAAAGAGGCGGAAACATATGATCTTAATAAGACATGTTATATTTTTTATATGCTGCTTATAGCTTAGAACTTTTTTTACTTGTTTTGTCAACAAAAAAAGACCAGCCAATTGGCTGGTCTTAATATTTAAAAATGTGGTTTTTAAAACTTGAAGAGCAAATCTCCATGAAGAATATCTGTTCTCTCTGCAGCAATAAGCACTTGTTGCTTTTTTATACTTTCTAGGGAGTTATTTCGATTGAGATTGTTAGGCATTTTTAAAGGATGGACAAAAATTGCTAATCCGATATATATGAGGTAACAAAATGTAAAGTTTAAGTTCTGTTTCATTTCCCGGTAGTTTTGATGACGCAAAAGTAGCGGGGTTATGAAGGCCGTCCTATAGCATGAACGTGTGATTTATAAGAAGTTAAGCGGATCGCTTTTATCAAATATCGCCCTACACAATCTTATCCTTAAATGCTTTAGCCACCGCTTCGCTTTTAGAGTTTACATGAAGCTTCTCATATATTTTCTTAATGTGCGAGCGAACAGTGTCAATCGCTATATACATTTCTGCTGAAATCATTTTGTAGCTGTAGCCGTTAACAAGTAGTGCGAGCACTTCTTTTTCCCGTTCAGAAAGGTTGTATTGCTCGCCTTTGTCTGCGTGTATTGTTGAAAACATCTTTAGCACCTGGGTAGCAATAGAAGAAGTCATTGGGGCACCTCCAGATTGTGCCTCCTGGATATACTCGAGCAATTTTGCCGGTGGAGTTTTCTTTAGCACGTAACCGTTTGCACCGTTACTAATAGCTTCAAACACGTTTTTGTTGTCATCAAAAACTGTCAGCATCAGAATTTTGACTTCGTTATTTACAAGTCTTATTTGTTTAAGACCAGCAATACCGTTCGTTCCGGGCATGTCAATGTCCATCAATATCACGTCAGGTTTGTATTCCTGAATCTCCGATAAGACATTGTTACAATTCTTAAAGGATGCGAGTACCTCAAAACCATCGGACCCATTGATCAGCATGGTAAGCCCTTCTCTCAGTTGCGGGTTGTCTTCGTATACCAGTAGTTTTATCATTCCACAAACTTACATCAAGGCAAAGAAGCCGTTCATCACATATTCATGTGAAAGTCAAATCGCATTGATTAAAAGGTGGTTAAAGAATTAAAAACGGTTGTGCTTTTTCTGAAGCGGTGGGTTAGCGATCCAAGAATGTTCAATAAAAATTTAATGCTAAAAAAAATCACGTTGAAAAAGATCAATAGTAAGAGGCCGACGGCTCAGGCTAATAGTAGCTATCTGTCTTAATCTACAATTCTCAATTTTGCGTAATTCAACATAATTTTCTTCTCGCCGTTTAAGTGAAACTTCACTGTGGCAATAGGATTATGAGCAGACCCTTCCATCTTTAGTACTTCACCAAAGCCAAATTTTTGATGTTCAACTTTTTGGCCGACCTGCAACCCCGTTGTATCGCTTGCTGAAAAGTCTGCGCTTGGTTGATGTTCTACAACTTTTGGCGCTGCCGGAGCTACGGGCATATAAGCCGGTTTCGTCTCTTTCTTTGTCGGCGGAGGTCCGTACTTTTCAGCTACTCTTGCACTGTTACTTTTCCATCCACCACTGCCGCCACTCATTCGGTCAAAAGCAGAAGTTCCCCCAAAATCATTGTAACCTTGGTTTCGTGCACCACCGCCAGCAAAACTTCTGTCGATATATTGTTCAGGCATTTCCTCTATAAACCTGCTTGGCTCGTTCTGAACAAGCTGCCCGAAACGGTAGCGGGTATTAGAATAGGTAAGCCACAGGTTCTTCTTGGCTCTAGTAACCGCCACGTAAAAAAGTCGGCGTTCTTCTTCTAATTCTTCACGCGTATTTATGGACATTGCGCTTGGAAAGAGCGTCTCCTCAATTCCACCTACAAACACACATGCAAACTCAAGCCCTTTTGCCGCATGTATCGTCATTAATTTTACAACGTCGCTGTTTTCTTTATCGTCGTCGGCGTCTGTCAGCAAGGTTATTTGCTGCAGGTAGCTTCCCAAAGTTTTATCACCCAATTCGCCGTCATCGTTGCTAGGGCTTTCTGTCCATTCTTTGATAGAGTTAAACAACTCCTGGATGTTTTCATACCTGGCGAGGCCCTCAGTCGTTTTGTCGTTAAATAAATCCTTTACAATATTAGTATGCTTGCCTACCTGCACGGCGACATCATAGGCATTTTTACTACTAAGCATGCTTTGGAAGTACTTAATCATTATTACAAAGTTTGAAATAGCCTCCAGTGCACCGGCCTTAAAGCCGAACTCGCCTGCCTTTGTTAGTACCTCCCACATGCTAATGTTGTGCTCATTGGCAAAAATTACCGCTTTTTCAATACTGGTTTTTCCAATTCCACGTACCGGGTAGTTGATAATCCTCTTCAATGCTTCCTCGTCGCGTGTGTTCACAATTACCCTTAAGTAAGCCAGCACATCTTTGATCTCCTTGCGTTGATAAAAACTCACTCCACCATAAATACGATAGGGAATACCCATGCGGCGAAGACTTTCTTCAAATGACCGGCTCTGGGCGTTGGTGCGGTACAAGATTGCAAAGTCACGATTATAAAAATGGTTACGCAGCTTTTGCTCTTGTATAGTATCTGCCACAAATTTTCCTTCATCATTATCCGTCATGGTGCGGACGAGCCGAATTTTTTCGCCCTCATGATTTTCAGTCCACAAGTCCTTGGGAATTTGCCCTTTGTTATTTTTGATAACCTCGTTGGCAACATTCAAGATGCTCTGTGTGCTACGATAATTCTGTTCGAGCTTCACCACTTTTACGTCGTCGTAATCTTTCTGAAACTGCAATATATTTTCAATAGTAGCTCCACGGAAACTGTAAATTGATTGCGCATCGTCACCCACTACCGCGATGTTTTCATGAACAGCAGCCAAAAGTTTGATGATTTGATATTGTACCGCGTTCGTATCCTGGTACTCATCTATCATGATGTACTTAAACTTGTGCTGGTATTTATACAGCACCTCGGGAAAATCCCGCAGCAACTCATACATTTTAAATAGCAAGTCATCATAATCCATTGCGCCGTTCTTAAAACAACGCGCGGCGTAACTCTGGTAAATTTGACCAATCAGGGGGCGATTAGACCGCATGTCTTCCTGCTGAATGTAGTAATCATTCTGGTATTCGGCCGGACCGACTAAAGCATTTTTAGCCTGGGAAATCCGATTGTGCACCACGCTCGGCTTATAGTGCTTATCGTCGAGGTTCATTTCGTTGATAACAGTCTTTAGCACACTGCGACTGTCATCGGTGTCATAAATAGTGAAATTGTTGGGGTAGCCTATCTTAGGACCTTCGGCTCTCAGCATTCTTGCAAATACGCTGTGAAAAGTTCCGATATATAAATTCCTTGCTTCAGAATTACCCAAAATCTTCTCAACGCGTTCCTTCATTTCTGCCGCCGCCTTATTCGTAAATGTTAGGGCAAGAATATTAAAAGCATCTATTTTGTGCTGGCTCATCAGGTGGGCGATACGGGTCGTAAGCACTTTTGTTTTACCGCTTCCTGCTCCCGCCACAATCATTATCGGACCTTCTTTATGTATTACTGCCTCTCGCTGCTGCTCGTTCAGCTCATTTAAATAGTTACCCATCTGGCGAAGTTACATCCTTCGCTTGTCTCGCTCAAGCTGTTTTGCATTCTCTTTATAATGTGTGGGAAAAGATTTTTGTACCACCGTCGTATCGTTATTGGACATCGTTGCGTCGCACTTTTGTACGGTTTTTACCTCATTCGTCTCTCTCAACTTCGTATTTTATCTAGGCAATAAAAAAGGTTTATTGACGTTACACTTTTGGCACGCTATTGTTAACAATATCTAAAACCGATATTTATGAAAATAATGTCTGAATGGTTTGAAGGGGTAGTTGATAATCTTTCAAGCTCTAAAAGTCGCTCGTCTGTTGTTTGTCTTGTAC
The DNA here is from genome assembly GCF_007991655.1 of Segetibacter aerophilus. Classification (GTDB taxonomy): domain Bacteria; phylum Bacteroidota; class Bacteroidia; order Chitinophagales; family Chitinophagaceae; genus Segetibacter; species Segetibacter aerophilus. The sequence goes on along the minus strand of NZ_BJYT01000007.1, from coordinate 59,237 downwards.
TGCTTGTGTTAGTTCTTGGTGCGGGTAGCCTATATATGTTGCTCAACTCGCCCTCGTAAATAGCAACTACTACTTGAATTTAACTTCCAAACCGGATCTAGCAAATAGATTTTAATTCTTAAATACGGCCAGATCTCGGCTCGTCCTTTAGGACGCTAATTAACTTTCACTTGTCAAAATACTTTTAAAATTGGGGCAAATTGCCTCATTTTTATTTAGAGTATTCCTTCAGCATTTCACGTTCCTTTTTTGATAAACTATCTATCCCGCGCTGGTGTATTTTCTCCAATAACTTATCCAGGTCTTGTTGCTGATTTCGTTTGTTAAGGTTATACTTATCTTCTACCGTGAGAGGACGATGATTTTTAAAAAAATAATTATCAATCAACAGGGCGTGCGGTTTATAAAGAATAAACAGAATAAACGCAATTGCGGGAACAGCGACCACTAAAAGTGCGAAGCTGTTCTCAATGATCATCGAAGGATAAAGCAATACAGCAACTAACATCCCGGCGAGTCCTCCACCTAAATGAGCATCATGACCAATATTGTTTGTTCTCGACCTGATGCCATAAATAGAGAAAAGCACATAGGCCAGTCCGAATAGCCATCCCGGTATTGCGGGCAGAAAGAAAAAGCCAATCTTCATTCCAGGGAAGATGGCAATTGCAGAAAACATGATGGCGAAAATGGCTCCTGACGCACCAACCGCACTGTAGTCCGGGTGATAGCGATGAATAAACAAGCTTAGTAAGTCGCCTCCAATCAGACCAGCCGTATAAATAATAAGAAAGTTTACCGGACCGATCACACTTTCAAGACTACCACTAAATATGTATAACGAAAACATATTGAAAAGGAGGTGAGGCCAGCCAACATGCAGAAACCCTGAAGTAACAAGGCGCTTATAATCTTTATAAACTAATACCTTATCAATCTGAAAAGCATATCGATCAAAGAAAGATGGGTCTTTGAAACCTCTATAAGAAACAAGAATGTTTAGAAAAATGAGAATGGTGCTAACCGAGAAAATTGCCATAGAGTAAAATCGTTCTCAATTTTAAGAAAAATAATTGGTTGCAAAGCGTCATATGAAAAAGACTTAACAAATTTGAAATAAGCGTACTTCAACTTGCTGGGTAACAGGAAAAATAAAAGATCCCAGCTTTTAACCTTTTTCGATGACTATTTTGTTTTACTTAAAAAGGTTTTCTACTGCTACAATTACTAATTTCCGTTCTATGCAAAAAGGCTTTGTTTTATTTATGTTTACCGTCGTACTCGCAGGAAGTAATTTTATAGCTGCTCAACCAAAAAGTGATGCCTTGCTCCAGTCCATTTTCCAACAAAATAAAAATGACATTTTCAATCAAGTAATCACCAATCCGACAAAGTATCGTTGCCAGGTTATCTACACCCAAATCGATAGGGACAAGAATAACGCGCCCCATTTCAAAAACTATTATTTCAATTACGATCCGCTTCTTTACTTCAACCCGGCTTCCACAGTAAAAATGCCCCTTGCATTTCTCTCGTTGGAGAAGTTGAAAAAACTGCAAGCTAAAGGGGTAAATAAATTAACCTCCCTGCAGATCGATAGCTCGTCCGATTGGCAAAAACCATCCTTTGCCGACCCAACTTCTAAAAATGGTTTTCCGTCTATTGCGCACTATATAAAAAAAGCTTTTCTCGTTAGTGATAACGATGCTTATAACCGGATGTACCAGTTCCTGGGGCAACAATACATCAACCGAAATCTACACAGTAAAGGCTATAAGGATGTAAGAATAACAAGACAATTTATGGGCCTGACGCCTGAACAAAACCGACACACAAACCAGGTACGATTTATAAACGAAGACGGAACTACTATTTACAGACAGCCTTCCGCATATAACACAGACAGTTTTGATTTTAGCCATACCGTGAAACTTGGAAAGGGATATTTAGATAAAAATGATAGCCTTGTTAACGAGCCCTTTGATTTTACCATGCACAACAATCTCTCTCTTAAAGACCTTCATTCTATGCTACAGTCTGTTTTGTTTCCGGAAAGTTTTCCAAAGAAGCAACGTTTCGATATTAGCAGCGACGACAGGCAGTTTCTACTTCAATACCTTTCTCAATTTCCTTCAGAAACTAACTACCCTAAATACGATACCTCGAAGTATTTTGACAGTTACGTAAAGTTCTTTTTCAACGATAATCACAGCTTGCCACATAATATAAGAGTCTTTAATAAAGTCGGTTGGGCTTATGGCTTTATGACTGACGTGTCCTACGTGGCTGATTTTAAAAACAACGTCGAATTTATGTTGTCTGCTACTTTGTATGTAAATAGCGATGAAATCCTAAACGACAATAAATATGACTATGAAACTATAGGCTATCCTTTCTTCTCCCAACTGGGACAAACGATATACAATCATGAGCTTCAAAGGTCCCGGCCCTTTAAACCCAACTTATCCGCCTTTACAATACAATACGAGCAGCGGGATAAAAGCGATACAAGACCTACTATTAAGGACGTTGACAATTAACCCAATTTGCAGGTTTTGGCTTTTAATCTATTAAACTCCTTTGCTTTACTTTTACAAAGCCATCAACCTCAAATTATCTTTTGTCTCCTTTGCAAAACACCTTCGTTAAGCATCATACTATCAAGCAGCTTTTATCTGCAATGGGCGAGGAGGACGCTGAGAAGGATTTTTATGTTTTTGAAAGAAATAAGGAGCTTCAAAGACTTCCGGTCAATTATCCTTATCGTTCCGACCATTTCACTATCGTTTTGGTAACTGAAGGAAATGCTCGTCTTAAACTTAACCTGATAGATTATTTAGTAGAAAAACACAATCTCTTAATAATTTCTCCAAACGACGTCCGCCAATTTCTTAGCATTAGCAGCAATTGCAACTACATAGGCGTAGGATTTACGCAAGACTTTTTAATGCACTCTGGTCTGCATAAAAAAAATATTGACGCGTTTGACTTTTTTTCTTCCCAGGCAAAGCCTGTGGTGAAACTGGGGGAAAATAATACCGAGATACTATTTCAGCTATTTTCAATTCTTCACAGAAAAAGCTCTTTAAGAGAGGAGGTTTTTTTTAGGGATGAATTCATCTATCATGGTTTTAGTGCACTGATTTTTGAGATTGCTTTCCTTTTCAGAAAGAGCAATACGGTGCATCTTAAGATCACGAGAAAGGAGGACCTCGTAATGAGATTTATGAAATTGCTTCCGCTGCATTTTAAGAACGAAAGGGGGCTTAAATTTTACGCGGACCTTATGTTCATTACTCCAAAATATCTAACCCAAACTATTAAACAAATCACCGGCAAAACTGCAGGAGATTTCATCGATGAAATGGTCATTATGGAAGCAAAGGTGCTATTGAACAACTTCTCCAAATCGATCGGGCAGGTGGCGGAGGAACTCAACTTTAGCGACCAGTTTTATTTCAGTAAGTTCTTTAAAAAACATACCGGCACAAACCCTTCCGACTATCGCTCAAGCCTATAAATGCGCAAGAGTCTCCTTTTAGACATATAAATCAGAAGTTTAGACATTAGTTGGCGGCTGAAGTTGTGGCAATTTTGCACGTCGAATAATAAACACTTTCTGTGGGGCTGTAACGAATTGGAAATGTATTAGACCGGATAAGAGACAGCTTTTGTTACAGCCCTTATTCGTTTAATATTTTGTTATGAACAGCATTGAAGGCGATAGTAGAAGAATTCTACTTTTGGTAGCCATTTTCCTCGGATCATTTCTCACCTCGTTTTCTCAAACCATTGTAAAAGGAACTGTAAAGGATGCCATTACTAAACAGCCGTTACAGTCAGTAAGTATTGTATTTAAAGGTGGGCGGGGCGTCACGACAAATGACTCGGGAAGTTATACGATTGCCTCTAACCAGGCTTATAACACCATCCTCGTTTCTTATGTCGGTTATAAGCCCGTGACTAAAACTATTCTTCCAAACCGGGAACAGGTTGTAGACCTGGAGTTAGTTGTAGCTGATACGAAAAATACGGTGGTAGTACATTCTAAAAGGGGCAAGTACTCCAACAAAAATAATCCGGCGGTCGACTTGATCCGGAAGGTAATTGACAATAAGACGAACAACAAAGTGACCTCGTATGATTTCGTTGAGTACGAGCAATATGAAAAAGTTGAATTGTCCCTTACGAACAAGCCCGAAAAAGTCGCTAACAGTAAGTTGCTCAAAAACTTTCAATTTGTTTTAGACAATCGTGATACCTCTAAGATTGAAGGCAAATCTTTGTTGCCTGTTTACCTGGAAGAGAAATTATCCCAGAAATATTACAGGAGAAAACCCGAGAAAGAAAAGACATACATTCTTGGAGAGAAAAAAGTGAACTATGGCGAGTATGTCGATCAGAAGGGGATCAGCAGTTTCTTAAAGCGTTTGTACGAAGGCGTAGATATTTACCAGAACAACGTTTCCCTGTTAACCAACCAATTCATCAGCCCGATAGCTGACCTGGCTCCAACTTTTTACAGGTTTTATATTACTGACACTGTTGAAAACGATGGCATTAAACTAATCAGGTTAAGCTTTGCACCCAAAAATCCAACAGACCTTGTTTTTAAGGGAACCATGTTTGTTACCCTCGACGGGAACTATTCTGTGCAGAAGATCAATATGAGCATCAGTAAAAATGCAAATCTTAACTGGGTACGCGATCTAAGAATTAAACAGGATTTCGAAAAGGGTCCTGATGGACGGTATCACGTTATTTCAACAAATACAATTACCGAGTTTGCCTTAACAAGAGGCGCTTCAGGTGGCATTTTAGGAGAAAGAACGGTTTCTCTCAAAAATTTCGCTGTCAACAAACCTGCAGCAGATAGTCTCTATGCAGGAGATGCCGTAGTTGCTACCGCAACCCCAAATACCTCTGACAGTTTTTGGATTGCTCACCGCCATCCTCAATTATCGGCAGTAGAAGCAAAGGTGTATACCAATATAGATAGTCTTCAAAATATGAAGTCTTATAAAAGACTAATGGATTGGGGAACGTTGATATTGGCAGGCTATAAAGCGGCCGGCCCCGATTATGAAATAGGCCCTGCAAATGCCTTCTATAGTTTCAATCCGGTTGAAGGTTTTAGGTTGCGTGTTGGTGGCAGAACTACCCCCAATTTCAATAAATCCATTTACTTCGAGAACTATGTGGCTTACGGTTTTAAAGACGAGAAGTGGAAATATTTTGTGGCCGGCACCTATTCATTTAACCATAAATCCATTTATGGTTACCCGTTAAACTACCTCAAACTAAGTTATCAACGCGATACCAAAATTCCCGGGCAGGAACTTCAGTTTGTGCAAGAAGATAATTTTCTCCTATCCTTTAAAAGAGGCAACAACGACAAGTGGCTGTACAATAATATTTTCAAAGCAGAGTATGTAAGAGAGTTCGCAAAAAACATTGCTGTTACTGTCGGCTTTAAAAATTGGAAACAAACGCCGGCCGGAAGCATCACTTATAGCAAGCCGGAAGGCAGCGGAGTTCTAGACAATATTCCAAACGTAACTACTTCAGAGATTTCAGGTGAAATAAGGTGGGCTCCACACGAGCAGTTTTACCAGGGTAAAGTATATAGAACGCCTATTATAAATAAGTACCCCATTTTCAAATTGCGTTATATCGCCGGTATCGAGGGTTTGATGAACGGGCAATACAACTACCAAAATCTGAACCTGAATATTTACAAACGTTTTTATCTTTCTCAGCTAGGCTATACCGATGTAACGATGGAGGGCGGTAACATCTTCGGAAAAGTTCCCTTCCCTCTACTGACCATTCACAGGGCAAACCAAACTTATGCGTACATGCAGAACTCGTACAATATGATGAACTTCATGGAGTTTGTAAGCGACCATTATGCAGCAGTAAACGTGGATCATTACTTTAACGGATTTTTCTTCAATAAGATACCCTTGCTTAAAAAGCTCAAACTACGGGAGGTGGTTACTGGTAAGCTGTTGTACGGCGGACTAAGAGATGAAAATAATCCGGATAAGAATAGCGAGACTTTTAGATTTCCAACAGACAATGCAACTAATCTTCCTACCACTTACTCTTTAAACAATCAGCCATATGCGGAAGTAAGCGTAGGTGTAGGTAATATTTTCAAATTGCTGCGGGTAGATTTGGTAAAACGTCTCACCTATCTCGACCATCCCAACACAACGCAGTGGGGAATTAGAACATTGGTAAAATTTGATTTTTAATAAAGACGAATAAAAGAGATTATATATCCTGAAAAGCTCCCCCCAATAAAAAAACCGTTTCAGATTTATCTGGGGCGGTTTTTGTTTTTATACCTGGCAACAACAAATAGCCCGGCATTCTTGCGTCGCACTCTTGTACTTCCATTTTCAACTCAACTGCTAATGATCGCTATGTTAGCAGGGTAGCATAAACCAAACTTTAAGTAATTGTAACCGACGCTTCACGAGCAACATAACATTGGATGAGCTAATTTTATAAGAATTTATCAAGCAATGAATCCGGAATTGAAAATATTTACACATCTCGATCAAGCAACTGGCAATCCGGCGATGGTAGATGTTGGCGACAAGCAAGTGACGAAACGAATTGCAAAAGCGCAGAGCATTGTAGTCCTTGGCAACGAGATTATGCAACATTTTACCGGAAGCGACATTCAAACCAAAAAAGGGCCGGTATTTCAAACCGCCATCATAGCGGGAACAATGGCAGCAAAAAAGACCGCTGACCTAATACCCCTATGTCATCCCCTGCCTTTGGAAAATTGCAAGATAGAAATCAACATAAACGACCAGAAGGAAGTGGTTATAAACTGTACAGCATCTGTTACGTCGAAAACAGGTGTAGAAATGGAAGCCCTAACCGGAGCTTCTGTTGCGGCTTTAACCATCTATGATATGTGCAAAGCGTTCTCTCATGACATTGTAATTAAAGAAACCCGGTTAATTGAAAAGACAGGAGGCAAAAGTGATTTTAGACGAGACCAATAAAATGCATCAAAAACATGCAAAGCTTGCCCGGCCAGACCTTGGAGAATTTGGTCGAAACGAGATTGCCATTCTTGGTACTACGTGTAATAATATTCGAACCCTTGCCAATAGCCTCGTCAAACAATTGTCTTCTTCCAGTAAGATTGCTTATGTTGATGCAGATCATAAAGATGCAGGCAGTTCGGATAACATTAACGATACTACCATAGCCAATGGGGGCTTTTTAGAATACACGAATAAGATTAGTTTTCAAAGACTCGATTTCAAAAACGACCTCAACAGCTTTCAACGCAGAGCTATTTTTAATGACCAGGATCTAATAATTGTAAACGGGAATCACTTTACAGCAAAAGCACAAATTGTGGTGATCGACCCCGTTAAAAATCTTGAGAAAAAATTAGAACAGCTTACAGATATTCGATTGATTTTATTAAAGGATGAAACTGTTAGCATCCCTGATTTTCTTAAAAGACATGAAGGTTTCAATGAAATTCCGGTGCTTTCTCTTAATGACGAAAATGGTATAGCAGAATTTATCCGTGAGCTTTTATCTAAAAGAATACCTCCTATAAACGGTCTCGTTCTATCCGGCGGCTTAAGCAGCAGGATGAAAAAAGATAAGGGCGATTTAAATTATCATGGTGTAAGCCAACGAGAATATTTGTACGAATTACTATCAAAGCATTGTAACAAGGCATTCATTTCTTGTAATGCCGAACAAGCTGTAGAACTTGGCGGTCGGCTTCCTTTCATTCAGGATAATTTTCTTCATCTTGGCCCAATGGGTGGCATCCTGTCTGCTTTACAGACTGACCCAAATGCCGCGTGGCTTACTATTGCCTGTGATCTTCCTTACCTTACAGAAAGGACAATTGAATACCTGGTCGCAAACAGAAACTCTTCAAAAACAGCCACTGCTTTCCTGGATCCTAGCGGGGATTTTCCCGAACCACTAATTACGCTTTGGGAGCCGAAAAGTTATTTTGTCTTGTTGCAGTTTCTTAGCCAGGGTTACTCCTGCCCACGGAAAGTTTTAATAAATTCAGACATACTGTTACTAAAAGCTCCAAACGAAAAAGAGTTTTTAAATGCAAATTCGCCTGAACAATATGAGATGGCGGTTAGCGAATTGAGACAAGGTGAAAAGTAATTAAGGATTAACAGAACAAAATTTACAGATTAACTATTTTTGAAATTGGATTTGTAAAAGGCTTAAAGCTGATGTGAAATAGTAGGTGAACCTGGCCAATGAATATTTTTAAATCGAAGTGATGGACGTAATACTTTTTGGAATTTCGAGGGAAATTGTAGGAATGAAAAAACTTACGATAAGCACGGCAGAAAATATTCAAACTGTCGGAGCACTGAAGCAATGGATGAAGCAGAAATATCCTCAAATTGAAAAGCTGAATTCGCTGGCCGTTGCTGTTGACAGTGAGTACGCCGATGACGATCAGACTCTTGTTGATGAAAATGAAGTTGCCATAATACCGCCTGTAAGTGGAGGCTAACAAAACTGTATGCTGGTAAAAATTGTCGAAGATATAGATGTAAGTGAAGCGTATCAATACCTTGAATCTCCTGATACCGGCGCGGTCAATTTATTTATCGGCACTGTTCGAAACCATACCAAAGGAAAGGAAGTTGTAAAACTCGTTTTTGAGGCCTACAAAAAGATGGCTTTAAAAGAAATGAATAAACTGGCTGAAGAAGCGAAACAGAGATGGCCGATAGAAAAATTGCTCATACTACATATCACGGGCGAAAAGAAGCCGGGGGAAGCGGTTGTAGCAATTGGTGTAACTTCGGCTCACCGCGACGCCTCGTTTGAAGCTTGTCGTTTTTTGATTGATGAGTTGAAGAAAACGGTCCCGATCTGGAAAAAAGAATTTTACATAGATAACAGTGTCTGGGTAAACGCACACCCCTAAGTGAAGATGGAAAATAAGTTATTGATTGATAAATACGGAAGGCAGCTCACCTACCTGAGGCTTTCGGTCACAGACCGGTGCAATTTCAGGTGCTACTACTGTATGCCCGAGGAAGGGGTAAATTTTGCCAAGCGTTCAGACCTCTTATCCTTTAATGAAATGTACCTGCTGTCCAATATCTTTTGTTCGATGGGCGTATCTAAAATCAGGATCACAGGTGGCGAACCATTTGTGAGAGCGGGCCTGATTCCTTTCCTTGAAAATATAAGCGCAATACCCGGGTTGCAGGAAATTTCAATCACTAGCAACGGAAGTTTTACGACGAAGAATATTTTGGCTTTAAAGGAAATGGGCATCAAAAAGATTAATCTAAGCCTCGATTCTCTTGACCGTAATCGCTTTTACGAAATAACAAGAAGAGACAGTTTTGAGTCTGTGTATGCAGGTGTTTTTAAATTGCTTGAGCATGGCTTCGATGTAAAACTGAATTGTGTACTGGCTGAAGGAAAAAACACAGAAGACATCATTCCATTTGTGGAGCTTACAAAAAATCATGATCTCTCTGTTCGCTTCCTTGAGGAAATGCCTTTCAATGGAAGTGACTCTTTTGCCGTTCCCATCTGGGACCACAAAGAGGTGTACCGTTACATCAATCAACATTTTCCGGTTATTCATAAGTTGGAAAGTGAGATCAGCTCCACTTCTGTCAATTATAAAATCCCTGGTTATAAAGGTTCGTTTGGTATTATCCCATCTTTCAGCAGAACGTTTTGCGGAACCTGTAATCGCATCCGCTTGTCTGCAACAGGTGAGTTAAGAACTTGTTTGTATGGTCCTGCTGCTGTCAATCTTCGTGATGTTATGCGGGCTGGTGCTTCCGAAGAAGAAATCCAGGAGGAGATTTTAGCTGCCGTAAGCATGCGCGCAAAAAATGGTTTTGAAGCCGAGGCCTTAAGCAATGAAGTGGCACATAAGTCAATGTCGTTTTTAGGCGGATAGGTTAGGTTCTATGAGCCCGGCGCTATAACAAAAATCGGACATCGTTGCGTCGCACTCTTGTACATTTTTTAGCGATTGAGCGAAACGATCAAAAAAACGTTGAAAACCAGCAATTGCCGTTGAAGTGAGTGACACAACGATGATGAGACCTTTACCACAGCCGGTAACCAAAAACTTTTCAATGATTTTTCCTGAACGATATAGCAGACAAATAAATTTAAAAGGCTTTGGAGCTGAAGCACAGGAAAAGCTTCAAACCTCAAAAGTATTGGTTGTGGGAGCTGGTGGTCTTGGCGTTCCTGCTTTATTATACCTGGCAGGAATGGGCGTCGGAACAATCGGAGTTGTTGACGGAGACACAATTGGAATCACCAATCTAAACCGGCAGGTGCTCTACTATGAGTCTGAGGTTGGAATGTCTAAAGCAGCGGTTGCTGCAAAAAAACTTGCTCAACAAAATCCTTCCATTAGAATAAATCTGATCGAAGTATTTCTAAGCGTAGATAACGCGCTGGGAATTATTGAGGAGTACGATGTAGTAATAGATGCTACGGATAATTTTAGTGCACGTTACCTAATCAACGATGCCTGTGTTATCCTTGGGAAGCCTTTTATTTACGGAGCCATCCAGGAGTACGAAGGTCATGTAAGCGTTTTTAATTTGAAGGATGGACCGACCTATCGCTGTCTCTATCCCGATTATCCTTCCCCTGGCGAAATTCCTGATTGTAATACTGCCGGAGTTCTCGGTGTGGTTCCCGGCATTATTGGAACGCACCAGGCTTTAGAAGCCGTAAAAGTGATTACCGGAATTGGAAAAACGGCTTCAGGCTATCTCCGAATTTTTGACTTGCTAAATAATGATCAATACGAGGTTAAGCTGAAAGCAAAGCCAGAAAACAAAAGGATCAAGGAGTTACAGGATAATTACCATGCACCCAATTGTTCTACTATTCCTACTTTAAAACCGAAACAATTGTTTGAATGGCTGAATTCTGAAAAGGAGTTTTTATTGCTCGACGTTCGCGAACAGGAGGAATATCAGCAAGGCCACCTGGTAAAATCTGTTCTTCAGCCCCTTTCGAATTTTGATGTTCGAAGTGTTGCTTCAAAAACCACAATGCTGGTTGTCACCCTTTGTCAAAAAGGAGGGAGAAGTATAAAAGCAGCGAATATTCTGCGTGACTATAATCACGATGTACAGGTATATAGCGTTGAAGGCGGAATGGAACAATGGCAAAAAGAAATGGGAAATAAACTAATTGTTTCATGAGTGACAATCCAAATTTGCTGTTGTTGTCTGCCGGTTTTTTCCTGATTGCAGCGCTTTACTCTTCTGTCGGCTTTGGTGGCGGTTCCAGTTATCTTGCCTTGTTAGCTTTATGCATTCCTGACTTTTTACAAATTAAAACTGCAGCCTTATTGTGCAACCTTGTTGTTGTTTCCACGGGTTCGTATTTATATTATAAAGAGGGATTTTTTGATAGAAAGAAATTTCTTCCGTTGGCACTTTGCAGTGTTCCCGCCGCATTTATTGGCGCAATGCTGCATCTTACCCAAAAATCATTTTTCATTTTCTTAGGCTGTGTTCTTGCTCTTTCGGGCATATTATTAATTACCCAATTATTTATAAAGGCTGTTGAGAAACCTGTTGTGTCAAACAAGTCGTGGCTGGTAAATATTGGTTTAGGAACAAGTACAGGATTTCTATCCGGGCTGGTTGGTATTGGTGGGGGCATTCTTCTGTCTCCGATACTTAACCTGCTCAAATGGGATACAGCTAAAAAGATTGCGGCCCTTGCCAGTTTTTTTATCCTCGTAAATTCTATTGCCGGACTTCTAGGGCAGGTAGCCGGCAACAATTTTCATGTCGAATTTCCATTGCTGTTGATACTACTATTAGCTGTTTTTCTCGGCGGACAACTAGGAACCCGGCTAAGTTTGCGATTATTGAAACCTGAATTAGTTAGGGCCCTTACCGGTATTCTAGTCTCGTATATTGGGGTGAAACTTGTTTTGAAGTACACGCTGAAAATTGATATTTGATGATTTCGGTCCAAAAAGCTTTAAACCTTATCCTTGAACAACAAAGAGGTTTTGGAACTGAAGAAGTTCCACTACTTCAATCTGCCGGACGCGTCCTTGCAGAACCTGTTTTTGCTGATCGTGACTTTCCTCCTTATAACCGGGTAATGATGGATGGCATTGCAATAAATGGAGAGGCCTTTGAAAGGGGTATAAGAAAATTTACAATAGAAAATATCCAGGCAGCCGGAGATCCTCAAAAGAAACTTGAAAACAACGGCAACTGCTTAGAAGTAATGACCGGGGCAATTTTGCCGGCAAATACAGATGTCGTTGTTCCATATGAACAATGCGAGATTGCGGAAGGCATTGCAATTGTTAAAGCCGAAACCGTGATAACAATGCAAAACGTTCATCTGCAAGGAACGGACAGTAAAAGAGGGGAATTGCTTTTAGAAAAATGGGAAAGAATAACGCCTGCGATGATTGGCATAATGGCTTCAGTAGGCTTATCACAAGTGAAGGTTTTACGGCTTCCGAAAATTACTATTTGCTCTACAGGGGATGAATTGGTGGATGTATCAGAACAACCAGATGCACACCAGGTAAGACGTTCGAATGTGTACATGCTTGCTGCAGCTTTATTATCTGAGGGTATTCATGCTGATACTGTTCATCTGCCGGATGATCCTACACGTATGAGTTCCGAAATTGCTTCCCTTTCAAATAGTAATGACGTTGTACTGTTTTCGGGTGCAGTGTCAAAAGGCAAGTTTGATTATTTGCCAACAGTTCTTCAGGAGTTAGGTATGCAGCAGGCCTTCCATACAGTAGCGCAAAGACCCGGGAAGCCTTTTCTTTTTGGAACGATTAAAAACACGCTCATTTTTGGTTTTCCCGGAAACCCGGTTTCTGCGTTTGTTTGTTATCACCAGTTTTTTAAACAATGGCTGCATCAATGCATGCGCTTCAACACCACAAAACAATTTGCAGCCTTAGCAACAGATGTGCACTTCAAGCCGGCTTTGTCTTATCACTTGTTGGTTACCCTTTTAAATAATAATGGCAAGATTGTCGCTACTCCAATAACCGGTTCAACGTCCGGTGATTTGGTTACCCTTACAAAAGCAGAAGGCATCATTACACTTCCTCCCGACCGTGACTATTTTAAGGAAGGTGAGGTTTTTGAGTTGAACTTACTCTAACAATAAACGAAGACCCGACATCTGTAACACCTTTCGTTTAGCTAGTAAAAAAAGCAAATAGAACTACTTTTGTTCAACATGCACTATAAGGTTTGCTTCAAAAAGAGATAGAGATGAAAGAATTGAAAGACATCATAAGGGCGTATGACGAAGCGCAGCAGCAAGGTAAACAAACAGCTCTAGCGACGGTTGTGCACCTGGAAGGTTCAGCTTATAGAAGGCCGGGTGCGCGGATGTTGGTGACAGAGGACGGTCAGCTTACTGGAGCTATTAGCGGTGGTTGCCTCGAAGGTGATGCTTTGCGAAAGGCGCAGCTTGTTATTGTGCAGAAAAAACCAATGCTCGTTACGTACGACACGACAGATGAAGATGATGCGAAACTGGGAGTGGGGCTTGGCTGCAACGGAATCATATCAATATTAATAGAACCAATTAGTGCGGATGATCAACTTAACCCAATTGGCTTTATTAAGACTATTTTAGAAAAGCGGCAGTCAGCAGTATTGGTTACGCTGTTTTCAATGGATAAAAAAACAGTTCAACCGGGAACATGTATGTTGGTGACAGAAGAAGGTTCAATTAAAACTTCGCTGGAAGGAGGACTTTTAAGAAATACTTTGGTTGACGATGCCCAGGTAGCCATACGCAACAAAAAATCAGTTACAAAAGAATACGAGGTAGAAAACCTTCTTACCGGTTTTGTTGAATTAATATCTCCGGCTGTTTCCTTAATCATCTTTGGTGCCGGTAATGACACTCTTCCTTTGGTTCAAATTGCAAGCGTTTTAGGATGGGAAACAACTGTTGTTGACGGCCGCCCAAATTATGCTACCCTGCAACGTTTTCCTTTAGCAAGTCGGATCCTTATTTCAAAACCTGAGAATGCTATCTCGCAGCTAACTTTCGATGCAAATACCGTTGCCGTTCTAATGACCCATAATTACAATTATGATATTGCTGCCTTAAAACATTTGCTCCCCTTGCAGCTACCTTATATTGGTGCTTTAGGGCCAAAGAAAAAACTGGACAGGATGATCGATGAATTAATCGAACAGGGAATATTAATTAACGAAGAAACGATTGCAGATCTCTACGGCCCTACAGGCCTGGATATCGGGGCAGAAACAGCAGATGAAATCGCACTATCCATTGTGTCGGAAATAAAAGCGGTGCTTTCTAAAAGACCAGGTTCTTCATTACGGTCCAAAGTCGAAACCATTCATCCCAGGGAAACACAAAAAGTTATTCCTTCATCTATAACAGTTTAATATGATTGCTGTCATCATACTTGCCGCCGGCGAATCATCAAGGCTGGGGCGTGCAAAACAACGTTTAGAGTATAAGGGAAAAACATTGCTAAATCACGCAATTGATACAGCAATAGAAGCTGCAGTTGGACCTGTTATTGTTGTAATGGGAGCCAGGGAAAATGAGATTGTTTCTGAAATAGACACAAAAAAAATATTAGTTGCGCACAATGCCCGTTGGCAAGAAGGCACGGCTTCTTCGATTCATGCCGGGCTTACTGCTGCAATGCAAAAGTACCCAGAGCTTGACAGTGTTATTCTTATGGTTTGTGATCAGCCGTATGTTGATCCATCTTTACTTAAGAACTTAGCAGATACCAGAAACACCTCGAATAAATCTATTGTAGCCTCTTCTTATAACGATACTGTGGGGGTGCCAGCATTATTCGATAAACGTTTCTTTCCTGAACTGCTTTCATTAAAAGGAGACGAGGGTGGCAAAAAGGTTTTATTCCATCATGACGCCGACATTTCTACCGTACCATTTCCCGAAGGCTCTATTGATATCGATACAGAATCCGATTATCAATCGTTGAGTAAGTAAGAGGTTTATCTATTTTTTTGACCTTTTTTCGAAATCGTCTAAGGCGGGTTAAGGTCTCTTTATCATTAATTGAATTCCCTATAATTTGAGCTTTTTAGCGGCTTCTTTCGTAGAAATGCAATAAATTTATTGTTGCCTTTTTAAACGATTGTATATATCATGAAGCCCTTGCTCTCATCAAAGCTTTTAATTGTTGCCATCTTCATTATTGTAACAGCCTGCTCGTTTGTTTTTCTAACTCGCAGTTCCCGTATTGATTTTACTACGCAAGTAAAACCCATCATCAACAAAAGCTGCATTACTTGTCATGGTGGAGTTCGGCAAAAGGGCGGTTTTAGTTTATTGTTTCGTGAAGAAGCGCTGGCTAAAACCGAATCAGGTAAGTTTGGAATTGTTCCCGGCGACCCGGGTAAGAGCGAAATGATCAGGCGGATTAATCTAAAAAATCCGGAAGAAAGGATGCCGTACAAGCACGATCCCTTAAGCAAGGAAGAGATTGATATACTAACGAAATGGGTGAAGCAAGGTGCGCAATGGGGTGAGCATTGGGCCTACGTTCCGGTCAAAGATGTTCCTGTTCCTCAGGCTACCACTTTTTTCGGCCTCATTAACAAGACGAAAGACTGGGCGAAAAATCCTATTGATAATTTCGTTCAACAGAAACTTGACGAGCAGGATTTGAAGCCCTCCGCACAAGCAGATAAAAAGACGTTACTAAGAAGGGTTAGCCTAGATATTATTGGAATGCCCGCACCTGAAAAGCTGGCGACCAAATACTTGCAGGATAACAGGGAAACTGCTTATGCAGAACTGGTAGACTCTTTATTAGCAATGCCAAACTACGGAGAAAAGTGGACGTCTATGTGGCTCGATCTTGCTCGTTATGCTGACACCAAAGGTTACGAAAGAGATGACAGCCGCAACATTTGGAAATACAGGGATTGGCTGATTCGTGCATTTAACGAGGATAAACCCTACAACCTTTTTCTTACAGAACAAATTGCAGGCGACCTTCTTCCCGGCGCAACTGATAACGATTATATCGCTACCGCATTCCATCGCAACACCATGACAAACGATGAAGGGGGAACAGAAAACGAAGAGTTTAGAACTGCTGCTGTTTTAGACAGGGTCAATACAACCTGGCAGGCAGCCATGGGAACCACTTTCGCTTGTGTGCAATGTCATGCTCATCCTTATGATCCATTTAAGCATGAAGACTATTATAAGTTCATGGCTTTCTTCAACGATACGCGCGATGAAGACACTTTTTCAGATTATCCTTTGCTTCGCCACTACGATGACACTTTGCAGCAACAAGTAAACAATGTGGTTAAATGGGTGCAACAAAATGTATCGCCACAAAAGGCAGCAGAAGTAAATACATTCCTTAAAACCTGGCAGCCCGCGTACAACTCTTTAACCTGCGACAGCTTTACAAATAGCGAGTTGAGCGATACTAAATGGCTTGCTTTAAGAAACAACGCTTTATGCCGTTTAAAAAATGTAGACCTTGAAAGCCGGGATCAATTGATGTTTCGGTATAAGGCTGATACATCCGGAGGAGTTTGGCAAATACATATCGACAACCCAGCTGGCCCCTTGTTAGCAACCATACAATTACCACAAGCCAAAGGTTGGACAATCACTGAATCGAAAATTGCCGGTTTCAATGGGAGACACGATTTGTACTTTACTTATACAAACAAAAATCTGAGCAAGCCTACAACTAACGGGGCTTTATTCGACTGGTTTTATTTCACGCAGGAATTTCCCGGGAAAGACAAAGTAGGTTATGCCGATATAAAAAATCAATACTTGAAACTCGTTTCCACCAATGTTCCCACTACTCCGGTCATGATGGATAATCCCTCTTCTATGCATAGGGCTTCGTATGTTTTTGAAAGGGGAAACTGGTTAACAAAAGGAGAAATGGTGCAACCTGATGTACCTAAATCACTGAACCCATTTCCAGCTAAGGCGCCGCGTAACAGGCTTGGGCTCGCGATGTGGTTAACTTCTAACCAAAACCCGCTTACTGCCCGTACCATGGTCAACCGTGTTTGGGAACAGATATTCGGAACGGGACTTGCCGAAACGCAGGAGGACTTAGGTTCACAAGGTATCGCCCCAACTCATCCTGAACTACTTGACTGGCTCAGTTACAGGTTTATGACCGACGATAACTGGAGTGTAAAAAAATTGATTCGAAAAGTCGTTCTAAGTGCAACGTATCAACAGGACTCGAGAGTAACGAAGGAATTGCTCGAAAAAGATCCAAACAATAAATATTACAGCCGTGGTGTACGGGTTCGTTTGTCTGCAGAACAAGTGCGGGATCAGGCTTTATGCATAAGCGGCTTAATTAGCCATAAAATGTATGGACCCGGCGTATTTCCTTACCAGCCCGAAGGCATTTGGCTTTCACCATACAATGGTGCAAAATGGAGACAAAGTACGGGCGAGGACCAGTACCGCAGGGCGGTGTACACATATTGGAAGCGTTCAGCTGCTTACCCTTCGATGTTAACTTTCGATGGTGTTTCACGCGAAATTTGCACGGCTCGCCGTATTCGCACCAACACTCCCTTACAAGCGCTGACTGCATTGAATGACTCTGTGTATGTAGATATTGCCCGACATCTTGCTGCACGTATGCAAAACCAGGGAGGGGGAAATGTGTCTAAGCAAATTGCAACCGGGTATGCGTTAGCAACAAACCATGAGATAGACGAAAGAAGAACCAAGGTTTTGATGAATTTATATAACCAAGCTTTTAATAAGTTTAAAAACGACCCGGTAAAAACGTGTGACATGAATGGCAACACAGGATATCCAACCGAGGCTGCAACAGCAGCACTCACGGTTATCGCAAACGCGATTCTAAACCTGGATGAAGTTGTAATGAAGAATTAAGATAGCGTCTTTTGGCACAAGCAAGTGTAGTTATTTCAACTTGGGTTGTGTCACTCACTTGTACTTTTAGAAATACTATTTGACAGGGTTTAACCACATAGGATCATAGGTACAATAGGTTTTCACATAGTTTAGAAAAAAGGATTAAAAAAGCCCTTTCTATGTGCTTCCTATATTTCTAGTGTTTCTATGTGGTGAAAGAAAGAGCCGAATAATGATCAAAAGGTAGAAGAGTGCGACGCAAGTAAAGTTTCATAGATGTTCCTGGCCGGAACCATAAAAAGAATTAATGACACAAAAAGAATTACATAATCAACGCCTGGTAAAGGAAGCGCAGGCAGCAGTATTGCAAATGCACACTCGTCGACATTTTCTAAAAGAAAGTGCAATGGGTTTGGGTGCATTGGCACTTGGCTCGTTGTTTAGCAGCTGCGGCAATAAAGCGTCTCACAATCCTATAACTTTTGATCCCGCACATCCACTCTTGCCAAAGTTGCCACCAAACGTCGCTAAAGCAAAGAGCGTTATTTACCTGCACATGGCCGGAGCTCCATCTCAACTGGAGTTGTTTGATTACAAGCCCGAACTTATGAAAATGGATGGGCAGGACTGTCCGCCATCACTGCTTCAGGGGAAGAAGTTTGCTTTCATTCGCGGCGTTCCGAAAATGCTTGGACCACAGGCAAAATTTGCCCAGCATGGACAGTCCGGGGCTTACGTCAGCGAAAATATGCCTCATCTTGCCACTGTTGCTGACGAGCTAAGTTTTTTAAAAGCAGTCACAACAGACCAGTTTAATCATGCACCTGCACAATTAATGATACACACGGGTTCGCCAAGATTAGGAAGACCAAGTCTCGGCTCATGGGCAACCTATGGATTGGGAACTGAGAACCAAAACCTGCCGGGTTTTGTCGTCTTAACAAGTGGAGGACAGAACCCCGATGCAGGTAAAAGTGTTTGGGGAAGCGGATTTTTACCGAGTGTTTACCAGGGGGTTCAATGCCGTAGTGAAGGAGACCCGGTGTTGTTTATTAAAGACCCTAATGGGATGGACAGAGATTTACGCAAGGCTTCCATTGATGCTATTAACCAGGTAAACGCGGAGGAATATAAAGAATACCAGGACCCGGAAATTCTATCGCGTATTTCTCAATACGAGATGGCTTTTAAAATGCAGATAACTGCACCGGAAGTAATGAATATAAATAATGAGCCACAATACATACATGATATGTATGGAACAAAACCAGGAAAGGCTTGCTTCGCTAACAACGTGTTACTTGCAAGAAAACTGGTGGAAAAAGGCGTTCGTTTTATCCAACTTTTTGATTGGGGTTGGGATACTCATGGAACTAGTGCGGATGGAGCGGTTGACATAGGCCTGATTAACAAATGCAGGGAAATTGACAAGTGTATAACCGCGTTAATCCTGGATTTAAAACAACGCGGATTGCTGGAAGAAACACTGGTTGTTTGGGGTGGAGAATTTGGCCGTACACCAATGATGGAAAATCGTGAGGGAAAACAAAATCCGTTTAAAGGAAGGGATCATCATACCGAAGCTTTCACGATGTGGATGGCAGGTGCCGGCATTAAAAAAGGCTATAGTTATGGCGAAACTGATGAGATTGGTTATAGTGCCATTAGTGGCAAAGTAGAGCCTTTCGATTTGCAAGCGACGATCCTTGATCAATTAGGTTTTGATCACGAACAATTCACTTTCGATTTCCAGGGAAGACCATTCAGGTTAACGGATACGAGGGGAAAGGTGATTAGTGATATATTGGCGTAATATAATTTTTTAGTTTTAATAAATCCCTAATAGATTTCAACCCTTAATGAACAGAAAAAAATTCTTGGAAACAACTTCCATTGCAACTACTGCTTTATTGCTTTCCTCTTTAAATGCTTTTGCTTCTCCAGTAACAGCCACTGATACCAATACTAATTTTAAACTCAAAGTACTTGCTACCAACTGGGGCTTTCCTGGCACCATGGATGAGTATTGCGCAAAGGTGAAAAAGGAAGGCTACGACGGAATAGAGATCTGGTGGCCTGCAACAAAAGCTGCACAAGACGAATTGTTTGCAGCGCTAAAAAAATTCAATTTAGAAGTCGGGTTTTTGAGCGCAGGAAGTCAAAGTAATTTTAAAGAGCATTTTGACACTTTCAAAACAATGATAGATGCAGCCGCTCATAATACCATTCAAAAGCCTTTATACATCAACTGCCATTCCGGTCGGGATTATTTTGACTACGAAGACAACAAAAAGTTGATCGATTATACATCAACACTTGCAAAGCAAACAGGCATAAAAATCTGTCATGAAACTCACCGATCACGCATGTTGTACTCGGCACCGATCGCAAGAAATTTTATAGAGAAAAATCCTGCCCTACGAATAACGCTAGATATTTCTCATTGGTGCAATGTGCATGAAACGCTTCTGCACGACCAGCAGGAGACAGTTAATCTTACATTACAAAGAGTTGATCATATTCATGCGCGCATTGGCCATGCACAAGGACCACAAGTAAATGACCCGCGAGCACCTGAATGGGATGCTGCAATAAAAGCACATTTTGCATGGTGGGATAGAGTGGTTGAGATGAAGAAAAAGAAGGGCGAGGTATTAACTGTTTTAACCGAGTTTGGTCCACCAGACTATATGCCCACCGAACCTTATACAAGAAAACCTTTAGCCGATCAATGGGCCGTGAATGTGCATATGATGCAGCTGTTGAGGAAGAGATACAGTTAGAAACAAGCTGCGAGGTTTGAACTTTTTTAAGCGACATTATGCATATGCCCATAATTTAAATTACGCTCCATAACTTTCCTTTACAATTGTAAGCCTAATTGCTCCACTTCATGCTCGAATTTCTTGGCCATTTTCATCCTGTTATCGTTCACTTGCCAATCGGTGTTTTATTAGTTGCGATATTTTTACAATGGCTATCGGGTAAAGAAAAGTATAGGGGTGTAAAACCTGCCATTGCCCCGATTTTATTATCTGGCTCTATTGCATCAATCGTTGCATGTGTTACCGGATACTTTCTTTCTATCAGCGATGATTATGACCAATCATCAGTGAACTGGCACATGTGGATGGCAATAGGAGTCGTATTGGTTTCATTAGTATTATACACAAAAGAGGTAAACCCCAAAGTTGAGGTTTCTAAGAAATTTCTGTCTATAGGTTTAGTCGTACTAATTACTGTTACCGGGCACTTTGGCGGTACATTGACTCATGGCTCTGACTATCTTTCGAAGCCTTTCTTCAAAATGTTCTCCGGCGACTCCGTTGTCAATACCGCCATTAAACCCGTTGCGAATGTTCAGGAAGCGTTGGTTTATGATGATGTGATTAAACCTATTTTAGAAACAAAATGTTACTCCTGCCATAACGAAAATAAACAAAAGGGCAAGCTGCGAATGGATGATATAGCGTTGCTATTGAAAGGTGGCAAGCACGGTAAAATCATAGATGTTAATAATGTCGATTCGAGTGAGATGCTTCAACGATTGTTATTACCGACGGACAATGAGAAGCACATGCCGCCAAAAGAAAAACCTCAGCCAACCGAGAGCCAGGTTGCTTTGCTACATTGGTGGATAAGCAACAATGCAGATTTTAAAAAGAAGGTAAAAGATATACAGCAGCCCGATAAAATAAAGCCTGTATTGCTCGCTTTGCAAAAGCCGGTAATCATTAAAAAGCAAGCGCTTAATCTTCCTGCAACTGCAGTTGAAAAAGGTGATGAAAAAATAATTCAACAGCTTACTAAAAAAGGTTTTGTTGTTCTACCCGTTGCTCAAAATACCAATTACTTAATGGTAACACTCACTGATGCAAAAAAGGTAATTAAAAAAGATATTGACCTGCTTGGTAAGTTGTCAAATCAAATAGTCTCTTTAAAAATTAGTAATTCAACTTTTGAAAATGAGGCCATTGGTTCTTTGTCAAAATTATCTAACCTGAGAAAACTTAACCTGGCAAATACGAACCTAACTGATAAAGAGTTGCCAGCTTTAAACTCATTGCAACATCTTCAAAATCTCAACCTCACAGGAACAAAAGTGAGTGCGCAGGCAATACTTCAATTACAAAAATTGAAAGAGCTTAAAACAATGTATCTGTACCAAACCAGCATATCAAAAAGTGATTCACTCAAATTGAAAACGGCCTTTGCAAAAACAGAAATTGATTTTGGAAATTATTTTGTGCCTCTGCTTCCTTCAGACACAACACTGGTAAAACAAGTGCCGGCAAAATAATTATAGCTTAATTAAGATTCACTTGAATCGGCTTTGTATAAGCAGTCTTAATCCACTTCTTAATTTCCTTTTTTACTATCCAGGTTTGAAGAAATTTGTTTAGTAAAATTGCTTTTAAAAAAGTTGCAAATGCCCAGGCAGGAATAGTATTTACAAGCTTAAACACCTTCTCATCCATCCTTAGCCTTTTGTGAATTTCACGGTTGTAATTAGAAAACATCTTTTCTTGATAGCACCCCTCCTTGTGGGCCCTTTGTAAAAATTGGGCTGCGATATAACCGGAAATCATACCTGAGCCTATTCCTTCTCCTGTTGTAGGACAGATAATAGAAGCGGCATCACCTACTAACAACCATCCATCTCCAAAAGATTTTCGGTTACTGCCGGATAGAGGTAGTCCATATCCTTTTACGGTTTCCTGGGGCGTTGCGTTCTTAAAGCGTGCAACCAGCAATGGATCTGTTTTAATAAGTTCTTCAAAAGCCTTCCTGACGTTTATATTCTTCTTGGCAATATAACTGCTAGCCATACCATAACCAACGTTTGCTTGATCATTCGGCAAAGGGAAAATCCAAAAATAGGAGAGTGGTAAAGACTTTGGAAAATAGAATTCAATTAGTTTATCCGAATGAATTCCTTCGATCCCTTTCCAATACTGTCGTACTGCACCCGCGTAATTTTCCCTATCAATTTTTACATCACCAACATTTTTTAGCACGACTGAATGCGCACCATCTGCACCTAAAAGCATTTTTGTTTCGATCTCTATTTTCCCTGACTTACCTGTTCCGTATAACTTCCAATTTTTATCAAGCTTTTCTATTTTATCTATCCTCGTTCCTAACCGAACGTCTGCCACAGCCGTGTTTAATTTTCCTACCAATAATTCATCAAAATCAACTCTTTTAGCAATATGGAAAAGAGGCTTTAAATTGTTCGATTCTCTTTCGTCCTTCTGCGCCATGTCAAAGTGTTTTCCGTTTGGAAGAATAAATCGAAGGCCTGCTGCCGGGGAAAAAAGGTTTCGATCGGTTAGAACGTTTTCTGTAAACCCAGGAAGAATTGCATGTAATACTCTTACAACATTTAGATCAATTGCATCACCGCAAATCTTATCCCGGGGAAATTCGGAGGCATCGACAATTGTATGAGCAATACCCATGTTTGACAAAGTAATTGAAGTAGTTACTCCAGCCGGACCGGCACCAACAATGCAGATCTCAGTAATAATTTTCTCTATTTCCATTGTTATAATTCAAGCAGCATGACGACCAATTTTTGGTATGCATATTCAAAACAAAGGTGATTAATCTTGGATTAATCACCTTTGAACTTATACTATTGACTTTTTAAAGAGATATTTTGAAAATTGCAGTAATCTGGACTAAATGGTTTCGGAGTCATAAATCAACACCTTATCCCAAAAGGTAGAGCAGGTTTCAACAAATTTAAGGTGAGTGGGATCTACCTGATATTGGTCGTGTTTCTCCATGCTTTCGAAGGCAAGCAATAAAGAATAAGAATACGATCTGTCAATCACAGGGCGGTCGGTAGAAGCAGGCTTTCCTACATCTCCGATTTTTACGTGTGAAATACCGGGTAAAGTTTTAACTGTCTCTTCAAATTTTTGAATTTCTGCAGATCCCAGGTCTGGTTTGAGCCAAAAGTAAACGTGGTGTATAAACATATGTGTTGATTTATTTTTTCTTTCCTTTTATTACCAATTCGTAAGAATGATCAATAAATTCTTTTAACTGTTGAGTTGACAAAGAACCGTCTATAATTACAGTGTTCCATAATTTTTTGTTCATATGGTACCCTGGTAATATCGATGGATATTGTTCCCTTAACTCAATGGCCTTTTCCGGGTCGCACTTTACGTTGAACTGCAAAGGTTGTTGATCTATTGACGCAAGTAGAAACATCTTACCATTTACCTTAAAAACCAAGTTGTCCGGTCCAAAGGGAAAACATTCTTCGACCGCCGGTTTTGCTAAGCAGTAGTCGCGAAGCAGCTCAATATCCATCTGTTATTTTCTTTTAAAGATAGGAACGGTACTGCAAGGCTCCCCATACATAATGCTTTTCACATACGGACGGAGTTTGTTCGTAATCTCCACATAAGCTGCCTCCGGAATGGCAACATCTCCGCATCCTTTTACAACCACTCTCTTATCAGTATACTCTTCACCTTTTATTGTTGCAAGATTTCTTAATAACAAGGTTTTGAGAATATCTTTTTCTTCACCATAAACAACTTCTTTGGCAACAGGTTGAAGGTTACTTGCAACAAGCATATATGCCCACATTGGAATAATTGCATCAGCTGAACAAGTAATAGCCACGTTCTTATCCCGGAACTGTTCCCAATCATATGTTTGCAACGCGGCTCTGAAATCTTTTTCTTTTAAGATCAATCCCATGAACAAATGATCTTTCAAATCGAAAACTGCGGTTTCGCCTTTCGGATAATATTCTTCGAGGTCTATAGAGGTAAGTGCACTTTCAGCAACTTTATTAATAATTACATTTTCCATACAAAAACAAAGTTACAAAATAGTATTAGTTACGTAGTGCCGGTTACCCGTTTCTAGTTTCTATATCCGAAATTTTGGGTTTTTGGATATTCGTGCCTAAAACATTCAATCTGTCAGAATTTGAGGCAGTACGTGTACTTCTTTGATCGCTAAAAGTTGAATGAAGAACAACTGTTGAATGGAGCGTCGCAACAAAAGTGACATGCGGAATAAATGCTGGTGAACAAAAATTTAAAAAATCACGGTAGACAAGTGTCAACAAAAAAGCCCCGCCAAAAGGCAGGGCTTCGACTATAAAATTTGAACTACTAATAAAAATCGAACCTGTTGTCTTTTACGTCAGCGGCTTTCTTCAAAGCTTCTACACTTTGGTAACTTGCCATTTGCTTTTGTTGCATCTCCATCTGTTTGCGAAGACCTTCGACATCCATATTGGTATTTGGAAGGGCAGTGATACTTTCTCCCCTGATTACAAAAACACCTGTATTTCCTGCAATTGGCTCACTTACTTTATTCTGCAAGCTTTTGTTGAAAGCAGCTCCGGCTATTTTTGGTTCGTTGCCGATATTAGGAATGAAAGGCTGAGCAAAGCTTACGCTGTCTGCACGAAGCACGCTTACTCCGGCACCCTGTGCTATCTGCTCTATCGTGCTTCCACCTTTGAATTTAGCTGATATAATTTGTTGAGCTTTCTTTTCATTAAGAATAATCGGCTCTGCGGTTGCACGTGCTTTCGCAATACTCATCATACCTTTTTCTGAGGTACCTGTTATAATTGCAACGACATACTTATCGCCTATTTCCTGCGGCTCGCTCACGTCGCCTGTTTTGTTCTCATAAACCCAGCGGACGAACTGGCGGCTTTCGCCTAAAGCTGCCACCTGGTAATCGTTTTGTTTGATTTCAGGGGCAGACAAAACCGTTAGATTTTGTTTTGCAGCATTTTCTTCAAATTGTTTTTTATCGCGGCTGTTCGCAGCGAATTGAGCAGCCAGATTACTTGCACTATTAATTGTTTCCTGGCTTGCTTCGATAGGTTTTGCCAGGTAGGCTACTTTGTAAGCCATCTCCATTCTCTTTTGTTCCAACACCTCGATATAATGGTACCCGCTATATTGAGCGTTTTCTACTTTAACTACTTTCTTATCTCCTATGGTTCCGTAAAACGCAGTTTCTGCGAACTCCTTGCTTAGGTTGGGAAACTGTTGCGATGTAAAGGTGTATTCACCTTTGGTATTCTTGCTACCCTCATCGTCGGAATATTGTAATACAAGTGCATTGAAATCAGCTCCTGAACGTGCTGCATTTGCAATACTGTCAATTTTTGATTTAGCTATGCTATCAGGTAAAGTAGTCTGTCCTTTTTCGCCGGTCTTAATTAGGATGTGTCTTACTTTAACGCTGTCTGGCATCATGCGACGGTCAATCATTTTCGCAAGCGTGTAGTGTGTTCCATCTACATAAGGACCGAAGACTTCTCCATTAGCTAATTTCTTTATGGTGTCCGCGTTTGGAACCATTAATTTAGAACCAAGAACATAGCCGTTGAAATAAGGGTTCTCTGAACCTACCCTCGCTAAATAAGTTTCAGGATCTGCTGCTGCTGCAAATTCACCTTTTAAACCGTTGAGTTGGCTTAACACTTTAGCGCTGTCAGCACTTGAAGCCGAAGCGTTAAAAGTTACATAAGAAACACTGCGACTTGCTTCATCCTGTGCAAAAGCTTCCTTATGTTTATTCATATAATCTCTTACATCGTCGTCCGTTACCTTAATTGAACTATCAGAGATACTTGAATAAGGAACGTTTACATAAGAAAAACGGGCAACTACGTTCTGATCAGCAATTGTACGTTCTGCCATCCACTTTGGTATGTATGAGCTTTCACTTAGTAAAGCCATATACTTTGCACGAAGGGTTTGATTAATAGTTGGAGTGATATAAGCCTCGTTGAACATCTCCATGTTAGGATTGTTCTTTTGCTTCTTTATCTGGGCAAAATATTGTTTAGCCTGGTTTACATCATACATGCCAGTTTTGGGATCGGTAAACTGCTGGCTTAACCACTGGGGCGGGTTTGCGCCAAACAATACATCATTTAATTCTTTTGCTGTAAACTGCAATCCTACTTTCTCATATTCCTGCTTCATTACGACCTCATCGATGGTCTGTTCCCATGCACTGCTAATCAACTGCTCGCGAGGTGGAGCTTGTGCTCCATACATCGCCTGCTGTAGTGTTATTCTTTTCTCGAAATCATTTTTATCAATCTTTTGGCCATTTACCTTACCAACATCTCCGCCTGGGCTACCTACTCCTTTTCCACGGCCTACAAAGGCATCCATTAATATGAAACCAACTAAACTTAGGGCTATCACCGCAATCACCACAGCAGCATACTTGTCCCTGATCTTTTGAATGACCGACATAACTATTATATAACTTTTAAAAGTGGACGGCAAAAATAGGGGAATATATTCTTTGTACAAATGTGGAAAAGTATATAAAAGCCTTATTAGCGCTATCTTTTAAGAAATTGCGGCACAATATTTTTGTGTTAATAACGTTGATCGGAGAAGTTAAAGTGAGATTTCAAAATTATTAATTTCCACAGTCCCTTGTTGAAAACACTAAAATCTGTGGAATTGTTACCTCATTTCCTTTTCCCAAGGTGGATATTTGTCTAGAAACTTCGCTTCGTTTTCTCAATTACTTTTCAACTGCTACCATTTCTGACACTTGTTCTATTTCTTCTAACACGAATTTTTTGCCTAAAAACTCAATTCTTTATCAACGCTCTTTTCAATCCCCATCTGTTAGAAAACTGCCACAATCCTTAATTTTACTATAATATGCATCTGAAAGCAATGTGTATAAGCGTGGATAAACGAGAACTTTTAAATTTGCAAATAATATAAATAAAAGTTATCCCGCTATTCACATCTGTAGTAGTAATAGGTTT
The DNA here is from genome assembly GCF_007991655.1 of Segetibacter aerophilus. GTDB lineage: Bacteria > Bacteroidota > Bacteroidia > Chitinophagales > Chitinophagaceae > Segetibacter > Segetibacter aerophilus. The sequence goes on along the minus strand of NZ_BJYT01000007.1, from coordinate 31,501 downwards.
ATTTATAAATAATGTATTAAAGAATCTAATACAAGAGTTATGAACATAGCTGAAGCCAAAAGTAAAGTCGTAGAAAAGGGCTTTTTAGATATAGAGTTAGACGTGCAAATGGATTTGTTTGCAGAAATCGAAAGATTGAAAAAAGAAAAAAATGCAATCGTTCTTGCCCATTATTATGTGGACGGAGATATACAAGACGTGGCAGATTTTTTAGGTGATAGTTTGGGGTTGGCCCAAAAGGCACAATCAACAAATGCGGATATGATTGTTTTTGCAGGTGTGCATTTTATGGCCGAAACTGCAAAGATCTTGAATCCAACCAAAAAGGTTGTATTGCCTGACCTCAAAGCTGGTTGTTCTCTGGCAGACAGCGCTCCTGCCGGTCTGTTTAAGGCCTTCAAGGAAAAACATCCCGATCACCTGGTGATTAGCTACATCAACTGCACCTCAGATATTAAAGCATTGAGCGATATTATCTGCACCAGTAGTAATGCTGAAGCAATTCTAAATAGTTTACCAAAGGAGCAGAAGATAATTTTCGCTCCGGATAAAAACTTGGGCGGGTATCTTAATAAGAAGACCGGTCGCGATATGTTGCTGTGGAGTGGTGCATGCATGGTGCACCAAATATTTAGTCTTGAAAAAATTACAAAGCTTAAGGTTCGTCATCCTAATGCAAAGGTTATAGCCCACCCTGAATGTGAGGAAGCTGTACTTAGGATTGCAGATTTTGTTGGTAGTACCACGCAACTTCTTAAATACGCAGTTACAGACAAAACTGAGGAATTTATTGTAGCTACAGAAACGGGCATTTTACATCAAATGCAGAAAGATGCCCCTTACAAGACTTTTATTCCGGCACCGCCTAATAACGGTTGTGCTTGCAATGATTGTCCTTATATGAAACTGAATTCTATCGAGAAGTTGTATTTGTGTATGGAGTACGAAACGCCTGAAATTTTAATGGACGAAGAACTGAGGGTGGCAGCAAAAAAACCGATAGACCGTATGCTGGAAATAAGCAGGGCTGCAGGTTTGTTAGGTTAAGCTTTAAATGTTTTTAAAATAAAAATGGCAGTCTTAAAAAGGCTGCCTTTTTCATTTAAACTACTGTGGTTCAGTTTAAACTACAGAAATGCTAATAGTTATATTCCACTTCTAATAGAGCCTCATTCTGTCTGATCCTTTTATTCTTTTTAAATGTTTTCCACATGAAGCCAACGACCAACATGGTAGTAACTGCGAACGCCCTTATAGCTAATTCGTTCTTGTCGTATTTTTTTGGTGGTACATACATTACTCCATTTGCATTTGTTATAGCCGGATTAGGAATATACCTTCCTTGAGCGGGTATTGACTTCTCTTCGAAATCATGCTGCAAATCGTTCAAAGCTTTCTTTAATTCCTTTCCTCGCATTGGCATTCCATGTCCTGTCGCAGCCGTTTTCGGATGAAGGTTGACTAGCTCATCTACAGATTTTTTTGCTGCATCCCAATCACAGGTAAAGTATTTCGGAGGTCCGGAAATAACTTTTGTTTGCAGCATTACGGATATTGCCGATTCTTGTCTTGTTGTAACAAAGGCATCACCAGCAATTAATACGCTATCGCTATCTCTAAAAAGACTGATGTGGCCAGGCGCATGTCCCGGTGTGTGGAGGTCACGCCACTCAGGCAACACAGGAATTTTACCGTCTGACGGTAAAACTCTTAAAAACCTCCAAACGTTAATAGGGCTTTTTGGATACAAGAAGGCCATTCTTGCCATTAAACCACCACCAACTGTAGGATCGGGTGGGGGGTAATCAGAGTGCCCCGTTAGGTAAGGAATTTCCAAGTGATGAGCATACACAGGCACATCCCATTCTTCGGCTAGTTTTATAACTGATCCCACATGATCAAAATGACCGTGAGTTAATATGATTGCTTTCGGCACACTTTCGTTTCCAAACAGGTAGGCGGCCATCTCCTTTATTTTTGGTGCAGACCATTTCAAGCCAGTATCCACCAGCACCCACTGATCTGTTACAAGGTCTTGTACGGTAAAGAAGTTGACGAAGAGATCTTTTCTACCCCATACTCCTGGTGCAACGGTGAAAAGATTAGATGGTACTTGCATAGTTTTCATGTAACGTAAGTATTATTTTCCGTTGTATTGTTTCACAAAAGCATGCCACAGGTATAAAAAAAAGAGGGCCGGAAAGCCCTCTTCGTATTAATTTTCAACTAACTAGACTACACTGCGTGGCTGTGGTTTGCTGTTTTGAAACTTCCAGATGGTGTTGTTTTAGTCACAAGAGATGCTCCGATTTCTAACAGACCTAAAATAAGATGAGGGGTACTCACCCTGTCAGAAAAACCAAAAATCCATGGTGACGCGGCTAGTAAGATTCCCGCCATTAAATCCAGCGTTAGGTGAGTTTTCATTGACAATGTTTTAACAACACCCATTTCATAGTTCGTCATCAGGCTATAGACAAGTGCTCCTGCGCCTACAATTATTGGGATCCATTGTTCTGCTCCACCATTTGCAAAACCAAAAATCCATGGAGAAGCAATCAATAATATCCCCATCAGGTAGTCTAATACTCCGTGTGTTTTCGTGCTTATAACTTTCATATTAAATATTTTTATAGATAACTTATTTTCATAAAGTGTGCCAGCAGAAATTGTTTTAAAAAATGTGGAAGTAATAGTAACAGACATCAATTAAAAATCCCGTCCAAACTACTCCTTAGTATCGGCAGGCAATTGTAATTGTATTAACTGGTGCACAAGGAACAACCGCTAATTCCAATACGGCACATTCTTTTTATATCTTCTTAAAAAACAATTCAATATGTCAATTCAATCTGATCCTAAAGAAACAAATGGTAAACCGCAGCCGGCTACAAATGATCCTGAAGAAGTAATCAATACTCCTGATGAAGTACAGGAATCAAATGACGAGAAAATAGACCAGGATTTTCCCGGTTACCCTCATTATCCTGCTAAAGACGATATTTTAAATCCTGATAATTATACCGAAAGGGTGGATATCGATGTAGAAAATCTTACTCGCTCACATACGATACCTTCAGATCATATAAAGAACATAGAAGGCACTCCTGAATTAGAGCCGGACTTTACTCAGGTTCCGGAAGAAGAAGGGGAGGATATTGAAATGGTTCCGGGAAACGAGGCAGATGTTACTGCCGAAGATCTTGCAATGTTAGGCGATCGAGACCAGGATATGGATATGGATGAAGACGAACAACTGAAAGCAAGGGGATGGCAACCGGTAACGGGAAAAGACTTAGATGTTCCTGACGCAGATATGAATGGCGAAGATGCGTTGGGACAAGGCGATGAGGAAAATAGTTACTACAGTCTTGGAGGAGATAGAATGGAGAATTTGAGAGAGAACGATGACCAGAATAATTTTTAAACAAAAGGGGTTTAACTCTTATGGATATTCTCTTCTAAAAACGGTTTTGTTTATCTTAATTCCAGCTTTGTAATATTTGTAAGCCTCTACTATAAATTGCCCAAATTCAAGATCATTAAATTGTTGGGTCATCTCAAGGGTTGGTCTGAATTCTGCCATGAAACTATCTATCTCGGGAGCATTTAACCCTGTAAGTTTTTTAACTAATCCTTTGTTGAAACGATGACTTATAAATTTCTCCTGCTCTTCACTCACTAGTCTACGCTGAAAGGCAAGTGTTCTTTTATTCTTCCTAAACTTGAACATATTTATAAGCTCGTCCAGATCCACACCAATGCTCGCCATTCCACCCGGGTTTGGGTTCATTGACGAGCTTATTCCAGGCTTTTGAAAATTGAAAATTTTAGCATAATCAGCCCTGTTCTGCAAAGAGTCCAAGCGATAGTTCCTCTGCTTTACAAACACGGAAGGTAATTGCTGCACTTTTCGCATTATTGAAATATCAAACGCACCGGGATTTGCAATAGTTGCAACTGGGTATTTTGGAGTTGGCTTGTTTAAGTAAGAAAAGTAAATGGAGTCTTTTTCACTTACTGTTATAAAGTAGTGCCCAAGTGAGTCAGTTACTGTTCCTTTACCTGAGGTGCTTAAGACACTCACTGACTCTATTGGAGTTTTTTTAGTGATGTCATAGACTGTTCCACTAATTGTCATAATTTGTGATGTACCTATTAGGGGTATAGATAGTATCAGTAAGAATGAATATAAAAATCGAAACAATACAGGCGTTTTATGTTCAATATTACAATAGCCCATAATTCTATCAGGTGAAATAAAATCATTTAACTACATATTGGCAGTTATCAAAGTCAGGAGAGAAATAGATGTCCTTTTTTGAAAATACTATTCAATAAAAAAGCTATCCAAATACTTGAATAGCTTGGTGAAAAAATTATTAAGAGATTTCTATAAATTCTTATCGCCGATGTTTCTTTTAACTTCAGCTACATATTCTTTTATTTCCTGTTCTTTATCTTTTTTACAAATCAGCAATACGTCTTCTGTGTCAACTATGATAAAATCATTCAGACCTTGTAACACAAGTAGTTTGTTGTGAGCGGCTGATATCATACATTGTGTAGAGTCAATCACCATTATCTTGTCGCCTGCAATAGCATTACCGAGATAATCTTTTTCGAGATTATCATATGCGCTGGTCCATGTTCCAAGATCACTCCAACCAAAGCTGCTGGGGATAACATACACGTTATCCGCTTTCTCCATAATAGCGTAGTCAATAGAAACACTCGAACATTGAGGGTACATTCTTTCAATCGCCTGCTTTTCTTCAGGAGTATTTAGCTTATATCTTTCCGAGGCAAAAATATCATGAAGTTCCGGCTCATGCATTTCGAACCTTTTTATGATGACTTCAGCTTTCCATATAAAAATACCTGCGTTCCATAAAAAATCACCACTTGCAAGAAAGGTTTTAGCAAGTTCTAGATTTGGTTTCTCTGTAAACGTTCGGACCTTGAAAATTTGGTCTTCTACAGACGATTCAGTTTCATACTGAATGTATCCGTACCCGGTATTTGGGTAAGTAGGCTTGATGCCAAGTGTTACAAGAGAGTCATTTTTATCAACAAAATCGATAGCCTTTTGGCAAGTTTTTTCAAAGCCTTCAGTATCTAAAATAAGATGGTCTGCTGGTGCAATAATGAGGGTAGCATCAGGATCTTTATTAGATACTTTAAACGATATGTAAGCAATACAAGGAGCTGTATTTTTTCGGCTTGGTTCAGCTACGATATTTTCCTCCGGCATTTGAGGTAATTGCTCCTTTACAATTTCTACATACTCATTAGACGTAACAACAAATATGTTCTCTTTTGGTACAAAGCGTTCGAACCGTTCGAAGGTTTGTTGAATGAGCGTTTTTCCTGTATTTAAAATATCAAGGAATTGTTTCGGATAGCCAACCCTGCTTTTTGGCCAAAATCTACTGCCAATTCCGCCGGCGATAATTGCTACGTAGTGATTTTTATTCATGTTGTATAAAAGGTATAATAACCCATATTTTATTTATTAGACGATTCCTTCTCTTACTAAGTCGTGAAGGTGTAGTATGCCTAAATAATTTTGATTTTTATTAATAACGATTAACTGGCTAATATCATTGCTTCGTAATAATTCAAGTGCATTGACTGCAAGTTCGTCAGCCGAAACTGTCTTTGGTGAACGTGTTAATATGTCCTCAGCTTTAATGTTTGTAAGGTCATCACTTTTCTCGAGCATTCTTCTTAAATCACCATCTGTTATTATTCCAATGATCTCTCCTTGATCTGATACAACTGCTGTTGCACCCAACCTCCCTTTTGTTATTTGAACTATAATCCCTTTTAGATTAGTATCCGGCAAAACAACAGGCTTTGCATTCATCGCGTACAAGTCCTTTACTCTTAAATAAAGCCTTTTCCCCAAGTTGCCACCAGGATGAAATTTAGCGAAATCGGCCCCATTAAATCCAGCTTTTTGCATGAGGCAAACAGCGAGTGCATCACCCATTACTAATTGTGCTGTGGTGCTGCTGGTAGGAGCGAGGTTGTTAGGGCAAGCTTCTTTAGTAACCGTAGTATTAAGGAAATAATGGCAGTTTTTTACCAGGTAAGAATCGCTGTTTCCGCAAATAGCAATAAGGGTGTTTCCGAAGTTTTTTATTAGAGGAACGATAACTTTTATTTCAGGACTTTCACCACTTTTGCTAACGAGCATTACTATATCTTCTTTACCTATCATTCCCAAGTCTCCGTGGATAGCATCTCCGGCATGCATAAATAGACTAGGTGTGCCAGTACTATTTAAAGTAGCTACAATTTTTTGTCCAATTATGGCGCTTTTTCCAACACCACTAATTACCAATCTTCCTTTAGAATTAGAGATGGTTTCTACGGTCTTTTCAAAATCTTCGTTTATAAATTTCGTTAGACCGGCGACAGATTCAGCTTCCAATTCAATTGTACGAATAGCAATATGTAACAACGACTCGTTCATGCGGCGCAAAAGTAGTATTCATTCTGTATTTAATTATAAACTCTTCGGTTACTGGTTTTATCGCTTTTTTAGGGATAGTAGCGCTTTTTTTCTTTCAACTCCAATGCCCTAAACTTTAACAAATGGTCGTTTTAATAACAGGGCGCTTATACTAACTTCGCTACCCTTGTGAAAAAAATAACGCGCAACTTATTTTACCAGCAAGACTCAATATTCTTCTATTATCTAATGAAAGACTTTTAAAACTGGCCTGAGAGGGTGAACTGAAATAAAGAAAATGGCAACTAAAACAACTTCTACTACAACTACCGAAAAAAAAATAAGTGTAAAAAAGAAAAAGAGTGTGATAATTGGTCCTAGTGAAACACAACACTCTTACGACATTCATAAAAGTCTGCTTGACCATTTTGGTTTCGATAAATTCAAAGGCACCCAAGAACAAGCAATTAATAGTTTATTAGATGGAAAGGACACTTTTGTTATTATGCCTACCGGCGGCGGCAAAAGTTTGTGTTACCAGCTCCCCGCTCTTATTATGGAAGGGTGCGCAATTATTGTAAGTCCTTTAATTGCTCTAATGAAAAACCAGGTAGACCTGGTGAGAGGTTATAGCGAAAAGGATAACGTCGCTCACTTCTTAAACTCATCTCTTACAAAAGCTCAACAGCGCGAGGTGAAATCTGATTTGGTAGATGGTAAAACAAAGCTTCTTTACGTTGCACCAGAAACACTCACTAAACAGGAAAACCTTGATTTTTTCAGCGATCTGAAAATTTCTTTTTTTGCTGTTGACGAGGCACATTGTATTTCAGAATGGGGCCATGATTTTCGTCCCGAATATCGTCGTTTAAAGGAGATGATGTCTGCTATCAATCCTGATGTTGCGATGATTGCTTTAACAGCTACTGCCACACCAAAGGTGCAAAGCGATATTTTAAAGAATCTTGGTCTAAGAAATCCTACTATTTATATCTCTTCTTTTAATAGGGAGAACTTGTATTACGAAATTCAACCCAAGATAAAGAAGGATCAAACTATAAAAAACATTGTTCGTTTTATCTCTCAGAACAATGGCAAAAGCGGTATTATCTACACTTTAAACCGTAAAACAACAGAGGAGCTTGCTGAAATACTGGTAGCAAATAAGATAAAGGCTGTTGCTTATCATGCAGGTCTTGATCCTAAGCTTAGAGCAGAAAGGCAAGACAAGTTTCTTAAAGAAGATACTCAAGTTATTGTTGCCACCATTGCATTTGGAATGGGCATCGACAAGCCTGATATTCGATTCGTTATTCACTATAATATTCCTAAGAGCATTGAAAACTATTACCAGGAAACCGGACGTGCCGGACGTGATGGTTTAGAAGGAAAATGCATACTTTATTATTCCCATAAAGATGTCTCTAAGCTAGAACATCTCATGAGAGATAAACCTCTTAGCGAAAGGGAAGTAGGGGCACAATTAATTAATGAGACGGTAAGTTTTGCGGAAAGCAGCGTTTGTCGCCGCAAGATTTTGCTTCATTACTTTGGGGAGAACTGGGATACAAATCAATGCGCTGCCACAGGTGGTTGCGATAACTGTACTCCGAAAGAAAAAATTGAGGCCAAGGATAATGTGGTCAAAGTATTGAAGGCAGTGAAAGCATTGGACCAGCGTTTTACTATTGATTATGTGGTAAATGTATTAATGGGAAAACTTACCCCTCAAATACAGATGTATAGGCATAATGAACTCCCTGTGTATGGCATTGGTAAAGACGAGGATGAACACTATTGGAACAGCCTTATTCGTCAAATGCTCCTGTCAAACTTTTTAGTTAAGGATATTGAGGAGTATGGTTTACTGAAGTTTACGCCTACGTCTGAAGCATTCTTAAAAAAGCCTACAAGCTTTGGTATTGTCTTGAACAATAAATTTGAGGATGCGAATTCAGAGGATGATGAGGAATCAGATACTCCCGCGCCTACTGTTGGAATAGCTGCCGACGAGAAGTTATTTGAAATGTTGAAGGATCTTCGGCAAAAGGAAGCAAAGAAGAAAGGGCTTCCACCGTTTGTCCTTTTCCTTGAAAACTCTTTGCAGGATATGGCGACTATGTATCCTACTACTTTGAAGGAGTTGGAAAAGTGCCAGGGAGTAAGTGTTGGAAAAGCTCTTAAGTACGGAAGACCTTTTGTTGAGCTTATAGCAAAACACGTTGAAGAAAATGAAATAGAAAAGCCGGATGATTTTGTGATGAAGAGTGTTGCTAACAAGAGCAGCAACAAGATATTTATTATTCAAAACGTGGATAAAAAAATTCCGCTCGAGGATATTGCAAAAAACAAGTCGTTGAAGTTGGATGTGTTATTGGAAGAAATGGAAACAATCGTAGCAAGTGGAACAAAGCTTAATTTAAGCTACGCTATCGATGACATGTTAGATGAAGATGAGCAGGATGAAATCATAGATTACTTTAGAAGTTGTGAAACTTCATCTTTAGAAGTTGCACAGGAAGAACTAGCTGATAGTGGGTATGATTGGGAGCAGTTGAAGATCATGCGGATCAAATTCTTAAGCGAATACGGAAATTAGTTTTTCAATGAAAAGTAAAGACCCACTACAAAAAGTAGTGGGTCTTTTGTTTATATAGCCCGAGAAGATAAAATAACATCTCTTCTAATTGTCCCCAATTCTGTGGCCTTTAATGCTTCAGCCCTTTTACAAAGTGTTTGAAACAATAAGAACAAAATTAAAAGTTCTGGGAATTCGCTAGAGGAAATACAGTAAAACTGCAGTTCTATTGATATCATGTCAAATTTTTGCGGTGTAGAATTAGAATTTGTATGATTAGCGAGACAGATAGAAGTGTGGAAATTAGCAGATGGCCTATAAATTGTTCACATCTATATAGTTAGTACAATTTAAACGCTTGTTATATGGAACCTACTCTAGATTCATTAGGATACTTGAATGTTGTGGCGAATAATATCGGCAAGCTTACTTTGAAGGTTTTTGATACTAAAGGCTTAATTGCCAAAAAAATCTGTAGGGATATTATGACAGGCGTGCAAAAGCTTGATTTAAACATCAATGACTTGTCAGACGGTACTTATATCTTAAACGCTTTTCATGGGGATGTGTTCCTTAAGTCTTTTAAATTTGTTAAGCAGTAATTTTCTAAATCTCTATATCAAACCCGCTCTTGCGGGTTTTTTTGTTGAATAGAACTAACAATTGGGATTTTTCTCCACTGCTTTCATTTAACTAAATAAGTTTAGTAATTTTTCACTTAGTTCTAAATACCTGATTAATAATATTATTATGTCTATTCCTGTAGTTGACCTCGCTGACTTTTTAAGTGGGGATCCTGTATTGAAATCTGCTTTTGTTGAAAGGCTCGGTAAGGCCTATGAGGAAGTTGGGTTTGTTGCTCTCAAGAACCACGGTGTTCCCGATGAACTGATTGCTCACATTTATGAATACGTTCAACAGTTCTTTTCATTGCCTCTCGAGCAAAAGTTGAAATACGAGATTCCAGGACTAGCAGGGCAAAGAGGATATACAAGTTTCGGACGCGAGCATGCAAAGGGAAGTGAAGCGCCCGATTTAAAAGAGTTTTTTCAATATGGTCAGAATGTTGAGGATGGCGACCCAATAAAATCAGAATATCCTGAAAACGTGAAAGTCGCAGAGGTTGAGAACTTCAACGAAACCCTTTACCAGGCATACAAAAGTTTTGAAAAGAGCGGGACAGCCATGTTACAAGCAATAGCCCTTTACCTCGGTCTGGACGAACATTATTTTGATGATTATGTGCACAATGGAAATAGCATTCTTCGTTGTATACACTACCCTCCGATTACCGTTGAGCCAAAAAGTGCTATTCGGGCAGAGCAGCATGAAGACATCAACCTTATTACTCTGCTAGTAGGAGCCAGTGCTGATGGTCTTGAAATACTAACTAAGCAAAATGAATGGGTTGGAGTAACTTCTTTGCCAGAACAAATTGTTGTGAACGTTGGCGACATGCTTCAACGGTTCACTAATAACAAATTAAGAAGCACTACACATAGGGTTGTTAATCCGAAAAGGGAGCATTGGCATACTTCACGCTTTTCCATGCCCTTTTTTCTACATCCCAAAAGTAGTATGAGTCTCGCGTGTTTAGAAAGTTGCATTGATGAGGCCCATCCCAAGGCTTACCCCGAAGCTACCGCAGGAGATTATTTGGATGAACGGTTGCGAGAAATAGGCTTGAAAAAGTAGGTCGATCTTTCATCCTTCAATCGGGCACCATCAGTTGCGTCTAATACGACATATACCCTTCCTTAAAACTGTGTTTCATCATAGTATAACTGCTTTTGGTGGTCCGCAAATGCATTTTGTAAGAATGCATAAGTTATTTGTACAAAAGCAGAGATATATTTCTGAACAGGAATTATTAGAGATAAATGCTTTTGTTCAGTTGCTTCCAGGTGCTAGCAGTACACAATTACTTACACTTATTGGCTATAAGAGAGGCGGAGTAATTTTAGCAATCCTTACGCTTTTGCTGTGGATTTTGCCAGCGTGTGTCCTGATGGGTCTTTTTAGTTTTCTTGTATTATATCTCGATAAAGTAAACGTCTCATACGTCTTTAGATTTGTTCAGCCAATGGCAGTTGGATTTTTGGCGTTTTCTGCTTTTAAGACTTTTAAAATTTCAATTAAACATCCTGCGACTTTTTTTATAATGCTAGGAGCAACCCTTATTACCTATTTCATACAGTCTCCCTGGGTGTTTCCTTCTTTGATAATTGCAGGAAGTATAGTTAGCAATTTTAGCGATAAGAGAATTCCTGACTTTAAAGAAAAAAGTAAACCGGTTAATTGGAATAATTTTTCTCTTTTTGCCGTCATCTTCATAATAGCGGGATTGTTAAGTGAGTATGCACGTTATCACAATATTCCTTTGAGAAAGCCCATAAGTTTATTTGAAAATTTTTACAGATTTGGAAGTATTGTATTTGGAGGAGGAAGCGTATTAATCACAATGATGTTTGAACAATATGTTATTCGCGCGAAAACTCCTTATATGGGTTCCTCAGATTTCTTAACGGGTGCAGGTATGGTACAGGCTTTTCCCGGACCGATATTTTCGATCGCATCTTTTGTTGGGGGAATGGTTTTAAAAGATATGGGACCTCAATTTCAAATTCTTGGATGCGTAATAGGATCAATTGGTATTTTTCTACCAAGTCTATTGCTTGTTCTTTTCTTTTATCCAATTTGGAATAATTTAAAAAAGCACGTAATTGTCTTTAGAGCTATGGAGGGAATAAACGCTGTAGTCGTAGGTATTATGATCGCGGCAACAATTCTTCTATTTATGTCTATTCCAACTCGTTTTGAATGGATGAACATGGTGGCAGTTGTTGTTACGTTTTTATTGCTCCAATTAACTCGTATCCCTTCCCCGATTATTGTAGTAGGGTTTTTAATAATGGGCTGGCTTCTATAGTTTACAACCGGTAGTAATTGCTTCTTTCAATTTCTTCCTGAACAGCTTCGGGCACCAAATATCTGATTGATTTTCCCTCTCTTATTGATTCTCTAATTAGCGTTGATGAAATTTCCAATTGTGGAGCTTTTAAAACGTTTACCCTTTCCGGTGCTGCTGTAATCTCAAATCCCGGTCGGAGGTAAACGTGAAAAAAGAACCTTTTTTTCAAAATCTCATAATTCTTCCACTTCTGCAAATTTTGATAACTATCCGATCCCATAATTACCACAAACTCATTCTCTGGATACTTTTCTGTTAGGTAAGTAAGGGTATCGATTGTATAAGAAGGACGCGGAAGTTTAAATTCTATGTTTGAAGCTTTTAATTGCTCATCACTTTCAATTGCCAGCTGCACCAGGTGTAGCCTATGGTACTCATTAAGAAGGGTAGAGCTTTTCTTTAAAGGGTTATGAGGAGAAACTACAAACCAAACCTGGTCAACGTCTGTGTTGTTGGCGACAAAGCTGCCAATTATTAGGTGGCCTATGTGGATGGGATTAAACGATCCGAAGTAGAGGCCTATTTTCATATGTGCAACTCTTAACGTTATATTTCTTCTACTAAAATCTTTTCTGCCTCATTAATCCTGAGACTTAAGTTGTAACCCGAAACAGATATTGATATCGGATCCCCCAACGGAGCTATTTGTTCCACCTTTACCTTTTCTCCTGGAATACACCCCATCTCCATTAACTTAATAAAGATTTCATCTTTTTCAAAAGAGTGTATCACTACAGTTTTTCCAATCTTAATCTCTGACAATCTCTTCATAATGTAGGGTCTCTAACAAATGTAAAGTCTAAGGTTGGGTTTTAGTTACGATTTTTGGAATGTAAATCACAACGAATGCCTTTAGTTAGTTTTAATTATGCTGATGTTTCACAGTTGTCGTTGAAAGGAAGGAAGGAAATCAAGCAATTTGTCGTGGAGATCTTTCGGCTTGAAGGTAAGGCGTTGGAACATGTTAACTATGTCTTCTGTTCTGACGAGTATCTTCTCGATATAAACAGGTCTTTTTTGAATCACGACTATTACACTGACATAATCACTTTCGATTTATCTGAGGGTCATAAGACAATTGGAGAGATTTACATTAGTGTTGACAGAGTTAAGGAAAACGCAGCGTCGAATCTGGAGGTATACTCAAGAGAAATGGTACGGGTTATCTTTCACGGAGCGCTTCATCTTATTGGATACAAGGATAAAAGGAAAAGTGAAATAACAATTATGAGGGAGAAAGAGGATTACTATTTGCGTTTATTTGAGGAGAAATAATTTCTACTTTTTCTTATGTTCCACGTGAAACCCCTTTTTTTCTTGTTTTTAATGCTTCCCCTTTTTTCAATTTCGCAGCATTTAGGAACAACCACACTTGAAGTAAAAGATCTTCCCACTTTGCCTCGGCAGGACATTGTAGTTGAAACGTTCTTAAAGCCTTACTCCAATTCTCTAAATCCAGTAGAAAAAGAATGGTTCTATTGGACAAATTATAGCAGAAGTAATCCTAAGCGATTTTGGGATAGCGTTGTAGCACCTATCCTTGCAGTTTATCCTGGTTTCAGAAACTCCTATACAAATAGTTTAAGGAACGATCTTTATAAATCTCCAGGTCTACCTTTTGTGAAACCTAGTTCTACTTTGACAAAATCTGCTCAAGGTTTAGCAACTGGTCTTGCTTTAAAAAAGGCACCTCCATCTCACACTGCTCCTTCGGGTGCCACTTTTGAAGACAGAATGAAGGCAATTAGCATCAAGAAGTGTGCAGGAGAGAATATAAGCTTTGGTCCACCTAATCCTGTTTTAATGCTTGTTCTTCTTTTTATTGATGAGGGTGTTCCTGATCTTGGACACAGAAAAACCCTGCTAAGTTCAAACTTTGTTGAAATGGGTATTGGGGTTAGTTCTTACCCTGAAAATAAGTTTATGGTGGTACAAGACTTTGCCTGCAGCCAGGAATAGCTTGTTTCACGTGGAACAGAAGAAGTAGGGTTGTTGGGGATACAAGAAGTTATCTTTACAAGGTTAAATTCTAAAGATGTTTGATAAATACGATGTAATAGTAGTGGGTGCGGGGCACGCTGGATGCGAGGCTGCTGCTGCTGCTGCTAATCTTGGTAGCAAGGTTCTGCTGGTCACTATGAACATGCAAACTATTGCCCAAATGAGCTGTAATCCAGCGATGGGTGGTATTGCTAAAGGGCAAATTGTTAGAGAAATAGACGCATTAGGGGGATATAGTGGTATAGTAACTGATGAAAGCCTTATCCAATTTAGAATGCTGAATAGGAGTAAGGGCCCGGCCATGTGGAGCCCTCGGGCCCAAAGCGACAGGATGCTTTTTCATTTAAAGTGGCGGGAGATGTTAGAGAACACTCCTAATGTTGATTTCTTTCAGGACAATGTGGTCTCTATTAAAATAGAAAATGGAAGGGCATGCGGAGTTAAGACTGGACTCGGCCACGAAATACTAGCCAAATCAGTAGTAGTCACAAGTGGAACTTTTTTGAATGGGGTAATCCATATTGGTGAAAAAAGATTTGGGGGGGGTAGGATGGCAGAAAAAGCTTCCGTAGGGATAACAGAGCAGCTAGTGGAGCTAGGTTTTGAAAGCGATAGACTGAAAACGGGAACACCACCAAGAGTAGATGGAAGAAGTTTGGACTACAGTAAGATGGAGGAGCAGAAGGGTGATGATGAGATTGTAGGTTTTTCGTATTTGGATACGAAGAAAATACATTCCAGGGAACAAAGGAGTTGTTACATAACCTATACAAATCAGGAAGTGCATGATATGCTGAAAACTGGATTTGATCGTAGTCCAATGTATGCGGGCAGGATAGAAGGAGTTGGACCTAGATATTGTCCGAGTATAGAGGATAAGATTAACCGTTTTGCTGATCGCGATAGGCACCAGTTGTTCGTTGAACCAGAAGGATTTAATACAGTGGAGATATATGTCAACGGTTTTTCGACATCGCTACCCGAGCAAGTACAATTTGATGCACTAAGAATGGTTCCTGGGTTTGAGAAAGTTAAAATGTTCAGACCAGGTTATGCGATAGAGTACGACTTTTTTCCTCCAACTCAGCTTACATATTCATTGGAGACAAAGCGAATCCAGAATTTATTTTTTGCAGGGCAGATTAATGGCACGACCGGATATGAAGAGGCCGCTTGCCAGGGATTAATGGCAGGAATAAATGCCCATCAAAAAGCTTTTAACCTTGATCCATTCATATTGAAAAGAAGTGAAGCTTATATTGGTGTTTTAATAGATGATTTAATAAGTAAGGGAACAGAGGAACCTTATCGAATGTTTACTAGCCGCGCGGAGTATCGCACGCTGTTGAGACAAGACAATGCGGACCTACGACTTACCGAATTGAGTTTCAGGCTTGGGCTAGCTTCACAAGAGAGAATGGAAAGGGTAAGGACTAAGCAAAAAGGAGTTGAAACACTGAAATCCATTATGAAGGAGTATGCGGTTGAGCCAGAGGAAATAAACTCCTACCTGGAGCAAAAAAATTCAGCGCCTTTACTTCAAAAGCAAAGGCTGTCGCAACTATTACTTCGTCCCAATGTAGACCTAAAGGATATGATTAGCGCATCTTCACGTTTGTCGTCACTTGTTTCCGATTTTCGGGAGGATACAGTGGAGCAGGCGGAGATACAAGTGAAGTACGATACCTATATAAACAAAGAAAAGGAGCTGGTTGAAAGAATGAGCCAGTTGGAAGAACTTGTAATACCGGACAGCTTTAATTATGAGAAAATTATTTCGCTCTCCAATGAAGCAAGACAAAAATTTAATAAAATACGACCTCGAACGTTAGGGCAGGCGAGCAGAATAAGTGGAGTTAACCCTAGCGATGTTCAAATACTAATGGTCTATATGGGGAGATAAAAATTTTTATGTTAGGAGAGCGTCTTAATTAAACGGATCAACATAAAAAAAGGCTATAAGACAAAAAGAGCTTTTCTAAGCTCTTTTGTTTTTTCCTACAAATTTCCTTTTATGTTTTGGCCGACTGAAGCCGGGATTGTACTCCGGTGTGTCTCCAAAGTGTTCCGGAACAATTGCTTTAGTAATTGTTTTTCCGATTAGAGCCTCAATAGTAGAAAACTTTTTCTGTTCTTTTTCATTGATAAGAGTAAAGGCAGTACCATTTGTTTCAGCCCGTGCGGTGCGTCCAATCCGGTGTACATAATCCTCACCATCATTAGGAACATCATAATTAATAACCAGGTCAATATTATCAATATGAATTCCGCGGGATAGAATGTCTGTCGCAACAAGAATTCGCAGTCTTTTGTTAATAAAGGAAGCAAGCACTTGCTCGCGCATTCCCTGTTCAAGATCAGAATGAATTTCGTCAGCAGAAAAGCCTGCTCTTTTTAACTGGTGGGTTAAATCTTTTACAGTGTGTTTTTTAGAACAGAAAATAAGAACAGTATTGTATTCTGCAAGCTTTAGAAGGTGCTTTATCAGAGCCGGTTTTTGCGTGTCATACACAACAAACGCTTCCTGCTTTATTCTCTCTGGCGGTTTTGAGAGTGAGATTGTTATTTCTTCCGGGTTTTTTAAAATCTTTTTTGCCAATTCTCTTATTTTTCCCGGCATTGTAGCCGAGAATAATAATGTTTGACGATTGGTAGGAAGAAACGATATGATTTTCATGATGTCGTCATTAAAACCCATGTCTAGCATTCGGTCAGCTTCGTCTAAAATCAAATATTGGAGATGTTTAAGCTTTACATATCCCATATTTAAGTGACCAATTAATCTACCGGGAGTGCAAATAACGATTTCTGCACCTCGAGAAAGAGCTTGTCTTTCCTGAACAAAAGAAGCGCCATCGCCACCACCATAAACAGCCAGGGAACTAATAGAAGTAAAATAAGATAAGCCCTCCAAATTTTGAGCAATTTGAACAGCCAGCTCCCGGGTAGGAACGATGATTAAAGCATTAATATGCTCGCTCTCGGCTGAATTCATAATTTTTTGAATCAAGGGCAAAAGAAAAGCAGCAGTTTTACCTGTTCCTGTCTGAGCAGAAGCAATTAAATCTTTTCCCTGTAAAATTAGCGGAATTACCTTTTCTTGTACCGGAGTGGCCGTTTCATATCCTGTTGCCTCTATTCCTTCAAGCAACCTCTCGTCAAAACCAAAATCTTTAAAAGTCAAAATAGAACTTAATAATTGAATGATAGATGTGGTCGTACTATGTCTACGATTATCTCAAAGATAATTTAAAATGACAGCAATGGATTAATGATTAACAATACCTGGTGAGCACGCACTTTTTTAAATACAAAGAGCGAGACCAAAATAAAAAAAGTAAGTTCTTGTTTAACCAATTGAAACGTAAAAACTTATGCCGATAATTTTAGGATTGAGGCAAGGCTGTGGTCTGATTATTTTATAGATGTTTTTCCTAAAAGGATAAAAATGAAACCAGTAATAATTAAATTAAATCTTGCCGGAACCACGGTTCACGTTAACGCTAGTCACATCTTATATTATTATGCAAAACATAATGATAAAGGACAGATAGTAACAGAGTTATTTTTTACTGAAAAATTTGGACTAGAAGTTACTGAGACGCCAGCTGAGATAGATGATTTGATTAATGGTGAAGGAAAAGTAGTAGAACTGCTTAACGTTGGAGATTAACATAACATATTTAGTTAATTTGTTTTAAATGTATAGTTATGGCTGATAAAATTGGAGGAGTAGATCCTAACCTAACCAACCCAAATAATCCTGGTCGAGACCAGGCCCCTGTCGATCCCAGCAATACAAGTAGTGTAGGTCAGAAAGTAGAACAAGGGGTTGTTGATCCGAAGGCAGGAATTAGCGAGCAGAGCAGCAAGTGGGAAGACACCCAGGAAAGAAGTATTCCTGAAAATTCTAATGCAGGCAGATCTGAAAATTATATTAAAGATCCCTCGCCTGAAGAGAATAATATCGAGAGCGATCAGTAAGAAAACGTTTTAGTCAATTGGAAAACCTTCTTCAAAAAGGTTTAAAGGCTGGAACTTTGATTAATCAAAGCTTTTACTTTCTCAACTTTTGCGTCTACACCAAGTTTTATTGACGTGGATGATGGCTTTACTTCAACATCCGGAAAGACTCCCCGGCCATTTTTAGGTAAGTTAGCGTTTAACACCATCCTGTATAGCGGTAATGTTATTCTGACTCCGGTATTAGGTAATACTATTGTTGTTAGGAACATTGCCGAGTTTCCGTACGCCCCGCCACCGGTTTCTTCGCCAACGATCGTTACATTTTCCTGCCCTTTTAATTTGGACGTTACTAAGGTGGCAGCAGAAAATGTGTAGCCACCAGCTAGCAGGTAAATGTTACCGTCGAAATGATTCTTTTTCTTTGGCTTAAACGAATGGTTTTCAAAATACCTGAAGTGTATTCTGTCGTCCGAATATTTCTTTCCCGAAAAGTGCATGCTCAACCAGTAGATAAACCAAGGTTTAATATTCTTTTTATACGGAAATTGCCTTGTAAAAGCTGCAACTGTGTCGGCAACATGAAAAGGATTTTGAACTAAATATTGGGCAAACCTCGTGCATGCCAGCACACTTCCGCCAGAATTTAGCCTTAAATCAATTACGAGGTTCTTTACATTTTGCTCTTTAATTGTTTTAAAGCTCCGTCTAAAAAAACGTGTCAACTTCCCTTCGCTAAAAGTATTAACCGATAAGAAAGCAGTATTAAGCGCAGAGTCAATTTGCATATTTCGATTGTTTAACAGTTTTAGTTTTCGAAACTGTTTTCTTTCAAATTCACGAGGGGGGGAGCCTTGTTGTTTAGCAGTAGAGTCAGGCTTAGCTTCGAAGCTTTTGAGGGCC
This sequence comes from Segetibacter aerophilus, assembly GCF_007991655.1. Lineage (GTDB taxonomy): Bacteria > Bacteroidota > Bacteroidia > Chitinophagales > Chitinophagaceae > Segetibacter > Segetibacter aerophilus. The sequence goes on along the minus strand of NZ_BJYT01000007.1, from coordinate 12,625 downwards.
TTTTCTTGCTTTTGGCCTAAACTGTCTAGGTAAGCAACTGTGTAGATACTATCACTACCAAAAGCGTTGCGGTAATAAGCGGGAAAATTGAAACTGATTAATTGGTATTTGAAGTTATCAGAGTAGCCATCCGTCCCGATAAGCTGACAGAGACTGTCTAGAATTTGCTTTGTGCTGTAACCGTTTATTCCTGTAACAATAGTTCCCCGTTTAAGATCTTTATCGGCTTCTGCACCAACACGAGAGAGATTAGCAACTACAACTGCACTATCCTCCCACACTTTCAACGATAGAGGAAATTGCGGCAAACGCTTTTTACTGTAGTAAGCTGAGTACTTTTTCGATGACCTGACGGTTGTATGCCCACAACGGATTTTACTAATTGCCCAGGAAATCTTGTTTCTAAATTGTTGTTCGGTTAGAGAGTCTTTTAAAGAAGCTTGTGTTGAGAAAAAGTAACCGTTAACAGAATCTGGAGTGGAGTACCAGTATAAGCTTGGATGATTGGTTTTTAGTATTTGCTGAAGAAGTGAAAAGTCTTGTTGGAGCTGTTGAGCACTATATTTTCGAGTAGGATTGAAGGAGTTTTTTTTCGAAACGCTACACGAGACGCAAACAAATACCAATGCCAGAAACAGGATGCTTTTCATTTTCACATATGCAATATACTACCTGTAATTTTCAATCTTTTTGATGAAATGGTAAAACTTACCCTTGCTTAACTTTTAAAATTAGAAAAATAAGGCCGAAGTTTTTTTACTAGTACAAAGGTGTGACACAACAATGTCGCCATTGTTTCGGCTGTCGGCTACAAAAAGAAAATAAGTTTAGTAAAGTAAAGTCGGCAGTCTAGAGAGATGCAAAGAATTAAAAACAATTTAGCTATTGCTTAAAAGCATTCCATCCTTGCGCAGTAAGGTGATGCGTGCTTCCGCCTTTTGTTATTATATGAACACCTTCTTCAATGTCAGTTATGTAACCAATTACACTGATTTGCTCGTTCAAAACCAATTTATCATAATCGCTTTGTGGCACAGTAAAGACAAGTTCATAATCTTCGCCACCGCTTAATGCACAGGCAGTAGGGTCGAGCTCAAGTTTGTAAGCATACTGCTTCGCCTGGTCATTCACCGGGATTTTGTCCTCGTACACTACACAACCAACATTGCTTTGCTTACAGATATGTAACGTCTCGCTACTAAGTCCATCACTTACATCCATCATACTAGTAGGTAGAATGTTAGACTGCTCAAAAAATTCGATGATATCCTTTCTTGCTTCCGGCTTCAGTAACCGGCCAACGATATACTGTTCATTTTCGAGGTCGGGCTGTATCTCCGGATGTTCGAGGTAAATCTTCTTTTCTCGTTCCAGCAGTGTTAAGCCGAGGAAGGCACTACCAAGATCGCCGCTTACACAAAGCAAGTCGCCTTTTTTTGCACCACTTCTTTTTACAACTTTGTCAGCAGTTATTTCACCTAAGGCAGTAATACTAATAATAAACCCTTTTTGAGAAGTAGACGTATCGCCGCCAATAAGATCTACACCGTACTTTTCGCAGGCAGCGAAAACTCCTTCGTAAAAGTCATCAAGCGCTTCAACGCTGAGTCGGTTACTAAAAGCGATATTTAAGGTGATGTGTGTAGGAGTGGCGTTCATCGCATAAATGTCACTCAGGTTTACAACAACACTTTTATAACCTAAATGCTTAAGCGGCGAATACATCAGGTCAAAATGTATTCCTTCGATCAACATGTCGGAAGAAATAACGGTTTGCTTACCAAAGTGATCGATTACTGCACCATCATCTCCTATGCTCAAGATTGTCGATGCGTTTTGGATCTCAAAATTCTTTGTCAGGTGCTCTATCAAACCAAATTCTCCAAGGGATGCTATTTCTGTTCTGTTATTCATAAAAAGGTATCGAAATAAACAATAGGATTGGTCGGTTTAAGGGTTCCAGTTACCATTGATTGCTAGGAGCAGATCGTCATGTATTTTTCCGTTCGTGGCCAATATATTGGGCTGGTACGGAGAATAATAGTTGCCACCGAAATCGGTTACTTTACCACCTGCTTCTTCCAGTATCAGAAAGCCTGCTGCACTGTCCCACGCATTCAAGTTATGCTCGTAAAAGCCGTCGAACCTGCCGGAAGCTACCCAGCAGATATCTATTGCAGCACTGCCCAAACGCCTCACAGGAATATTGTTACGGATCAATTTTTCAAACACTTGTAAGGGACCATTTGGAGTGTCAAGGTATGAATAGGGAAATCCGGTTACCAAACAGCTTCGCAACAGGTCGGATTTATCGCTGACCTTTATTTTTTGGTCGTTGAGTGTTGCACCATAGCCTCTTTCAGAAAAGAAAAATTCGTTAATAAAAGGATTGTACACAGCCCCTAAAATCATTTTTCCATCTTGCTCCACTCCAATGCTGACACAACAAATAGGGATCCCATTGGCAAAGTTTACCGTACCATCAATGGGGTCAATGATCCATTTTGTATTGCTATCCATTTTCAAATCACCTGCCTCTTCGCTTAAGAGATAATGGTCTGGAAACTCTTCGCGGATAACTTTAAAAATGGCCTCTTCAGACTCTTTGTCCGCCTGGGTAACAAGGTCGTTAATATTCGATTTACTACTTACTGTAAAACTTCCATTGAAGTAATGCTGTAGAACTTTTGAACCTGCAAGGGTTGCTTTGATAAGTGTTTGCTTAAGCATTTGCAAATATACTGTCAAGTCATTAAAGGGAATTCTAAGAGCGAAACATTTAGATTTTTGTTGGATTGTATAAAAGGTCGTAATTCGTTGTTCTATAAAAAAACAGCCCTTTTTGCAGTTATCGGTTATTATAGTCAATTACAATGTCAAGTACTTTCTCGAGCAGTGTTTAAGCTCATTGTTCACAGCACTAGAAAACATTGACGCAGAAGTATGGGTTATAGACAATGCATCAACGGATGGGGGTGTTGAATATCTGCGGAGTAGATATCCTAAAGCACAATTTGTCTCTAATGCAGAAAATGTGGGTTTTGCGAAGGCTAATAACCAGGTTCTAAATGAATGCCAAGGCAAGTTTATTTTGTTCTTAAATCCTGATACCATTTTGCCCGAAGATTGCCTGACGAAATGCATCGGGTTTATGAAAGGTGATGCATCAGTAGGTGGATTAGGAATTAGAATGATTGATGGCAGTGGCGACTTTTTACCCGAAAGCAAACGGTCTTTTCCCACACCTTTGACAGCATTTTATAAACTTGCCGGACTAAGTAGTTTGTTTCCTGAATCCAGAATTTTTTCCCGTTATTCTCTTGCATACCTCAACCAGCACCAGAACCACGAAGTTGATGTACTAGCGGGCGCATTCTTACTTAGCCGAAAAGAAATCTTACTACAGTTAAAAGGTTTTGATGAAGCTTTTTTCATGTATGGAGAAGACATTGATCTGAGTTATCGCATACAAAAGTTGGGTTACAAAAACTACTATTTCAGTGAAAGCACCATTATTCATTTTAAAGGGGAAAGCACCAGAAAGGGAAGCTTAAATTATGTAAAGATGTTTTACATGGCGATGAGCATTTTTGTAAAAAAACATTACCAGGGAACTGCCGCCAATGTTTTTGCATCTTTTATACATGTTGCGATATGGTTAAGGGCAACAATTTCAGCCATAGTAAGATTTGTTTTAAAAATCGGCATGCCGCTTCTCGATGCTGTTATCATTTATGCCTCTTTTACCATTGTCAATTATTGCTGGGTAACATATGTTCGGCAAGGACAACCTTTTGTGCGACAACTGGTAGACATTTCACTTCCCGGCTTTACGCTTGTTTTTTTGGCTGCCGCAGCGCTTGCCGGCATTTATGATAATAGATACAGGCCTTCAAAAGCTGTCTATGCTGCTTTTGTTGCTGTTGTAGTTAATCTTGCTGTTTACTCTTTGTTACCTGAAAAATATCGCTTCTCTCGTGGTGTTATTTTGGTTGGTGGTCTAACCGCATTGATACTAATTACTTTTACACGTTGGGTTTTAATTAAGACAAGATTTGTAGAAGATGATTTCGAAGCAAACCAATCTCTGCAAACAATAATAGTTGGAAGCAGTGAAGAATATGATCGCTTAAAAAGTCTATTTGCACATGCGGGGTTGGAGGAGCGAGTTATAGGCAGGGTGGCAGTAGGTGAAGAAAAAGTTGATGCCATAGGAACACTGGACGAGCTTGAAATACTAATAAAAAATAGCCAGGTAAAAGAGGTGATATTTTGCCAGGGGTACCTTTCATTTAAGACGATCATTTCTTTGGTTCAGCAAATACCACATACTGTTTCAGTTCGCTTTTATTCAGTCAAAACCGAGAGTATTGTCGGAAGTGATTCTAAAAATACGTTGGGGGAGATCATCTCCGCTCACCCTAGCTTTTCAATTACCGAGGGCTATCAGAGAAGGATGAGGCGAATAATCGATGTATTTGTTGCAGTTCTGCTAGTAATTACTTTTCCTGTTCAATTTATAGTTTCCAGGATTGATTGGGTGAGACGGGCTGTAGACGTTTTACTTGTAAAAAAAACCTGGGTAAGCTATGTACATCACAACGATCATACTCTCCCCACCTTGCCACCCGGTGTTCTATCTGTTACCGGTAACCCTATATCTGCAGCGGCCCCTTTAACAGAAGAGGCTATCTCTAAACTGGACTATTTGTATGCAAAGAACTACGACTGGAAGCAAGATCTTAGGATCATTATAAAAGGTTACAAAAGATTTAAGACAGTCTAAAACGGTAGAAGGATTATCACATTTGAAGAAGTAATCGCACTTCATTTTAATGTAGTTTCGTTTTTTATTTCCAGTCCAACATTCATGTTAATAAGACGAATTTTATAGAATGTAAGGTTAGGTGAATTAACAGAAGATGTAATTTTTAGTAAACGAAATTGCCCCAATGATATCGGCTCTATTAAAAGGATTGGCTTTAGGATTAATGCTTAGTATTTCAGTAGGCCCAGTTATTTTTTCAATCATCAAACAAAGCCTAAATCACGGTCATAAAGGTGGACTTGCTTTTATTGCCGGTGTGTCTGCAAGTGATATAACAATCGTTGTAATTAGCAACCTGTTTACAACAATGTTTGACAACCTTATAGAGTACAAAGTTCCGATTGGAGTGGGCGGAAGTGCTTTGTTAATTGCTCTAGGTGTTTACATCACCTTTTTCAAAAAAATAAAAGTAAACGCGGCGGGTTTGCAGGTTATTGAAATGGAAACGCATCACTACGTAAAAATATTCTTATCAGGATATTTTATGAACCTGCTTAACCCAAGTGTAATCGGGTTCTGGCTTTTAACTTCTACTTCTTTGTTGGTGCAAACGCAGAACTACCGGCTGGTAGTATATATCACCTGCCTGGTTATTGTAGCAGGATTTGATTTTCTAAAAGTTATGCTTGCAGGCAAGATCCGAAACAAACTCACACCTCATAATATCCACATCATTAACCGTGTAAGCGGAATGATCTTAATTGGCTTTGGGCTTGCCTTAGTTTGGGGGATATTGGCGCTTGGAGATAGGCTAAGTAATATGAGCTTTTGAAGATCAAGTAACTGTTGCAAAAAAAGAAATGCGTTAGCGCTGGCAGTTGAACAAAGAGATGCTGATGAACGGAATGCGTCGCAACAATGCTTAATACCTGTCCCGCAGTTTGAACAAAAACGAACTCTTTTTATTAAAAGAGGAATAGTGATATAGCATGTGGGAAAATATTGCCGATCCGCCTTTTCAGTAATTGCTTGTGGGGAAAAAAGATAAAATTCCTGTCGCGAGGGTTGAGCCCAGTAAAGGTTAGCACCTTATCTTGCCACATATTTTTCCATGACAGTTAAAGACCTTTTTAGCCGGTTATTTCGTAAAATCCTTAAGTGGTTTCTTTGGGCTTTTCTTTGGTCAAATGTCTATTTGGTTGTATGTAAATGGATGTGGCCCCCCGTGACACTAACACAACTGGGAAGTCTTTTTAGCGGGCATGGATTGAAGCGCGATTATATTAGTGATGAAGAAATTTCTCCCTACGCAAAACTTGCAGTGATGGCAAGCGAAGATCAGTTGTTTCCTGACCATGGCGGGTTTGATTGGAAATCGATTGAAAAGAGCCTGCAAAACAAACCCGGAAAAAGAAAAAAGGTTGCCGGCGCCGGAGCAAGTACTATAAGTCAGCAGGTTGCTAAGAATGTTTTTTTATGGCAGGGGAGCGGTATTATGCGTTATGTGAGAAAACTGCCTGAAATCTATTATACTAAGATGATAGAGTGGGTTTGGGGGAAACAAAGAATACTCGAAGTATACCTGAACATAGCAGAAATGGGAGATGGTATTTTTGGCATCGAAGCAGCATCGGGAGCGTATTTCGGAAAGGCTGCTATAAAACTGAATCGACCGGAAGCTTCAATGATTATTGCCTGCCTGCCAAGCCCCAAAAGATATACGGTGAAACCAATGAGCCGTTGGGTAGCATGGAAGTATCCAAGAGTTTTGCAGCAAATGAGAAATATTGAGGATGACCCTGATGTAAGGAGTCTTGTTTATACTGCTGCTAAATGATCATCGTCTGTACAGACGCCATTGCAGTTTGAAATCGTTCTTCATAACCTCCTTTTACATCTACCCATGTTACAGATTGATTAATGAGAATGTCTTTATAAATATTGTATAGCTCTTCTCTCGATTGTAGGTCGGGATATTCTCGTAGTTCATCTCTTACCCAGGGTAAATCGGTATTGCAAAGCAGGTAAAGATCACAAGAGCTTTCAACAATTCTTTCTAAGATGAATTGATGGCACTTGCCGAAGACGTACTCGCACCAAACCTTCATCACATACATATCCGTGTCAACGAAGAGCAATGGTTTTAGAGTTTTCTTTCCGTTTGCCTCCCACAGTGCAATGGCCTTAGATGCATATTCTTTTTCCAATGCAAGCTGTCCTTTGGCAATGGTTAGCAAATCTTCAAAAATGTAATTCGTACCATGAGCAAGTAAATATTCCCGGGCGTATTCGGGACACCAGGCGGCATTAAAGTGGCTTGCAAGCGATTTGCATAAAGTGCTTTTGCCGGTACTTTCCGGGCCTATGGCTACCACCTTACTAACCTCTTGCATAGATTGCTTTTTTACGCCAAGACACCAGGCCGACAAACGCCATCACCAATAGCACCAAAAATTGAAAGCTGGTGAAGACATAGCCTTTTACAAAGTACAAGGGGATAGAAGCCGTATTTGTTATTATCCACCAATACCAGCTTTCTACTTTTTTCCTCGCCATTAATAACATCCCGGTATATGCGGTAGCTGAGGCGAATGCATCTGCAGCAGGAATGGCTTCAGGCGCAAACCCTTTCTTTAGATAAGAAAGAGCCGCAAATATGGCAAGATATAGACTTCCAAAAAAGAGCAGGTGCAGCGTCCACTCTTTAGCCGTGCTATATCTTATTGTCAAAACAGTTTTATTTGTTTCGTCTTTTTTCAGCCAAAGAATCCAACCATAAATACTCATGATTGTATAAAAAATATTCACGCTTGCTTCACCAAGAAGATGGCCCTTAAGACTAATGTAGATGTAGATGACAGTATTAATGATGCCGGTAGGATAAACCCAAATGTTTGCTTTCTGAGAAAAATACACGCTAACGATACCACAGATAACGGCAATAAATTCTATTGCGCCTGTTTGTTGTATACCGGTAATAAATCGCGTGTAGATTTCAGGAAAACTCAAACTACTTTTTTGTAAGATTTTGAAAACTTGTTTGGAAATAACCAGCAAGCGGTACTAAAGATTTAACCGTATACCTGTTGTAAAATCTTCTGACCTTCTTTTTGATGTTTTATTCTTTCTTCTATTTTATTCAAAGCTTTCCTAAATGCGATGAACAGATCTTCTTTTTCCTCCTGCTCATATGGAAGCCTGGAGATAACAATTAACACCAGGCTTTCAAAAAATTTTCTTCCGCCGGGCTTTTTAAAAAAGACTTCAATCAGGCTGGTATCACCTTTCGAAATACTATCTATAATCTGTTCCAGTTTTTCAGTGTCCATAACATTGCAAAGGTCTGGTTGGATTAAGCAAAGAAAGTGTTAGTATTCGAAAGAATTGCTTTTGCAGATAAAACTTGTTATGAAGGTTTACGCGTTTTTTCGGGAGAAAACGTATTTATACAAAAACTCCTTAGCCTTTTCTAAAGCTTAAGGAGTATGATTGACATTGGTCTTTTGGACTAGTCCAGGAATCAACAAATAAAATTAAAAATTGAAACCAAGGCGCAGTCCTACATTTTCAAGTGTTCCGCCTTTTTTCGAGAAGCCAGTATACTTTAGAGTAGCATCAATGTTTGGAGACAACTTTAAACCAACCCCTGGTGAATAAGCGAAACTTGTTCCCATACCTGATTTAGTTCCAAAAGCAGCTCCTAGCTGTGCATGAAAAAATGCAGCAGGAGTGAAGTAATATTTCACACCACCGAGAAGTGGAACGAACCCAACACTTCCACTACCATAACTTGATTTAACAGGCCAATGCGAATAGCCGGCGCTTACTGTTATTCCAAGGTCTGTGTCTGGCATTGTTTCGTATTGAAGATTACCACCGAGAACAACAGAATAAGGTTTTCCATTATCTCCTAAGGGCAAACCTGCTTCTACACCCACACCAAAATGCGACTTACTTGATAAAGCAGTCCGGCTTCTGCTCTCTCGTTGGGCATTGCTTACATAAACTACTGATGACAACAAGAAAAATAAGAATACTTTTTTCATTTCTATAGATTTTGAAGTGCTCTTTGCAAATTTGAAACCAAAAGAAAAACAGCTTCAAATTATTAGTCAGGTACTTGGTTTAATTGCGATACGAGAAACATAACGATCATAAGCATGCTTACATAAGGTTCTCTTTCCTCTAAAACGCTTAACAACCAAGTTGTTAATAATAGGATGCATTATAAACATGGCGGGGTAATTGCCATTAGATCGAAAATTATAGCCATGAAAAACAGTAATTTAAAAAGATGGATTTCCGCTTGTCTTATATTAAGCAGCGTGTTAGTAACAATCGACGGTAACAGCCAGGATAGGAAGCTGCCTGACGGATCTATTATCTATAGCGACGGTACAAGGAGACTTCCCAACGGCACTATCATCTACAAAGGAGGAGATAACCAAAATAAGGAATATCCGAATACTGGTAGTGTAATTACTTTGCCTGATGGTTCTGTAATATATCCAGATGGATCTCGGAAAAATTCAAACGAAGAAAAAAGGAATCATCGTACCAATAAAGGTCGAAATAATGGAATCGGCTTACCTCCCGGCCAGGCCAAAAAGGTATATGGTGGTAGTGCAAAAGACTATGCACCGGGCCAACAAAAAAAATCAAAGGGTAACGGCCACGGAAAAGGAAAAGGCCATAAAGACTAGACGCACATTCTATAAAATATTTTTAACAGCCGCCTCTTTTAGGGGCGGCTGTTGTGTACAGTAGTTTTTAAATATTTTTATGAAAAGCAAGCTTTAAAAATCTTTCTATGCACAATGCATTTCTTAGATGTTTTTTATTGATACCTATGATGGCCACGTTTAGCAATCGGCCTTTAAGCGAAAAGAGATCTACCGCTTTTAACCGGGGTATTTATCAGCAAACATCCAAGGCAATACAGGACAAAAAGAATGCTTTTGGAATTTCTATCAATCTGTATCGTCTTGCCAAAGCAGAAAAATTAGAAGACATAAAAGATCTGGAAGGTCAGCTTGCAAAAACTGCAGATACAAAGGTTAATCTGTACAAGATAACAGGCGACATCGCCATGATATTTCTAAATACAACTGACCCATTTTCTAATCCTACAACGATTCCTTACAAAATGTTGTATGGTAAGCGGGCGAAAAAAAGTGTAAGTGTCGGAGATGTGGGTGGGTTTCTTGCAACCACTGAAATACCAGAGATAACGCAATGGATAAAGAAAAATAAAATTGAAACTTTTGAAGGATTCTCAAAAGTGTATGATAATCTTTCAAAGGAGGTTAAAAAAGAACTGGAAGAAATGGGGACTGAAGACAAGGCGGACTTATTTACCGGATACGTCAGACCAATGGTTGTTCTATATTTTACTGCGCTTGAAAACAATAATTCAGTAGTCTTTATTGGACAGTAAGGCTGGCTACTCTTAACTTCTTCCTATAAAAGTTGGCTGATTAAAGCGTCAATTACGTAGAATACTTGTCTAGGGGTTTGAACATTTCAAGCATGCATTTGGTGGTAGCATAAAGATTAATCCTTTATATTTATTTGCTGTTTCTAAACTGCCATACATGAATAAATTGCTTGCATCTTCTGTTATACTTTTCTCAATAGTCCTCGTTTCATTGAGTTTTAATAAAAAGGAAACTGCCTCAGATGGTGACTGGCCCGAATACCTGGGCGGACCCGATCGTAATCACTATTCCAATCTTAACCAGATAAAAGCCTCGAACGTAAATCAGCTGAAAGTAGCGTGGGAATACCATACCCTTGACTCTGGTCAGATACAATGTAATCCTATCATTGTAAATGGAGTTTTGTATGGGATGACTCCATCCACTTCACCTTTTGCAATAGATGCAGCAACCGGCCAGGAAAAATGGCGCAAGGCGAAATCGCCGGATGACAGGCTGAGCTCAAGTCGCGGATTGGTATATTGGCAGAGTGGCAATGACAAACGCATTTTATATACAAAAGGGCCTTGGCTTTATGCACTAAATGTAGAGACGGGAGAGCCCATTCTTTCTTTTGGCGACAGTGGACGTGCCAGTCTTAAAGCAGGTTTAGGAGCGACTGCAAAAGACAAGATGGTTATTTCAAACACACCGGGAACAGTGTATCAAGACTTTATCATTATGCCGTTAAGGGTCTCAGAAGGAACCGATGCACCGCTTGGACATATCCAGGCATTCAATATAAGAACGGGTAAGCTAGCCTGGGTGTTTCATACTATACCATTACCGGGTGAATATGGTTACGAGACATGGCCAAAAGATGTTTATAAGAATACGAAAGTGGGTGCGGCAAACAATTGGTCCGGTATGTCGGTGGATCGCAACCGTGGTATTCTTTTCGTTCCTACCGGATCTGCTGCATTTGATTTTTATGGCGGTGATCGAAAAGGAACTAACCTTTTTGCAAACTGCCTGCTTGCCCTTGATGCAAAGACAGGAAAGCGTATCTGGCACTACCAGCTAGTCCATCACGATATTCTTGACCGTGATCCACCGGCGCCGCCTAACCTTGTTACCATAACCCGTAACGGGAAAAAAATAGATGCTGTTGCACAGGTAACAAAGCAAGGCAACGTATTTGTTTTTGACAGGGTCACCGGGGTGCCAATATATCCAATTGAAGAAAGGCCTGTTCCAGCTTCTGATGTACCTGATGAAAAAGCATGGGCAACACAACCCTTCCCCACTAAGCCTGCTCCTTATGCAAGGCAAACCCTTACAGAAGCAGACATCAATCCTTATTCAGAAAGCCATGATTCTTTAGTTACACTTTTCCGCAAGAGTCGATACGAGGGACCATTTACTCCACTCAGTAAAAGAGGATCGATTATTTTTCCCGGACTCGATGGTGGAGCAGAATGGGGTGGCACTGCTGCCGACCCTGATGGAATTCTTTATTTAAACAGTAACGAGATGGCCTGGCTAATTGCTGTTGGTGAGACAGCTTCAGAAGCGCAGTTGGCTGGAATGTCGTCGGGTAATCGTTTATACACAACCAACTGTATTTCCTGCCATGGATCAGAGCGGAAAGGAAATCCGGCTAGCGGATACCCCTCGCTAATAGGTATCGGCAGCAAGCGTTCAAGGGATTATATTAACAACATGATTACGCATGGAAAGGGTATGATGCCTGGCTTTCCTAAACTTGACGCAAAACAAAAACAAGCGCTTGTCGGATTTTTGTTAGGTGAAGAAAGAGCTGAAATAGGTTTAGCAAAAATGCAGGGACCAGTTAAAAAAGGGACTAAATCGAAAACAGCAGCAAAAGGCAATGTTGCCAAAGCGGCCCCTTCATATTCTTACAGGATTTCCGGATACAGCAAATTCTTAGATAGAAATGGTTTGCCGGCAGTGAGCCCACCATGGGGAACATTGAACGCGATTGATTTAAATACAGGAGAGTATGTATGGAAAATACCTTACGGAGAATATCCTGAACTGACAGCGAAAGGCATTCCGCAAACAGGATCAGAAAGCTATGGCGGACCAATCGTGACTGCAAGCGGACTTCTCTTTATTGCCGGAACAAAGGACAAAAAATTCAGGGTTTACGATAAAAAGAACGGGAAGCTACTTTGGGAAACGACACTTCCTGCAGCCGCATTTGCAACGCCAAGCACCTATGAGGTGAATGGAAAACAATATGTAGTAATTGCCTGCGGCGGAACTAAACTCGGAGCACAGGCAGGGGACAGCTATGTTGCATTTGCATTGCCTTAAAGTTGATTTATTATAAAGAAGAATTGTTTGATAACAATGTTCGCTGCTTAATTTTCATTTGCCTTTGCAAACACTTATGCGACTTGAATGACAGCTATTG
>NZ_BJYT01000006.1 GCF_007991655.1 Segetibacter aerophilus | reverse complement strand
CTACTGTTGGAAGTAAAGTAGCAGATGATCCACCTTGAATGTTCTTGGCCAGCTGAGCTATTGTCGGATATTCAAATATCAAATTGATATCTACTTCAACTCCAAGCTTCTTTCTGATAGCAGATATCACTCTTATTGCAAGCAATGAATCTCCACCTAATTTAAAAAAGTCATCATGAACTCCTATGTCTTCTACTTCAAGCAAGTCCTGCCATACTTCGGCAAGCTTTAATTCTATATCGGATGCCGGTGCAATAAACTGGTCGGTCTGCTCTTCAGGTTCACCTGCTTCCGGTAGCGCCTTCTTATCTATTTTACCATTAGATGTTAGTGGCAAATCCTCCAACTCTATCAACAGGGAAGGAACCATGTATTCAGGCAACTTCTCACTTAGTAAGTTCTTTACCTGCTCCTTATTTCCCGGGTTATCTGTTACTATATAGGCTACCAGCCTTTTATTTCCTTCTTTATCTTGTTTGGCAATTACTACTGTCTGTCTTACCAACCCGCTTTGAAGTATTGCACTTTCCACTTCACCTAATTCGACCCTATAACCTCTTATTTTAACCTGGTCATCAACCCTTCCCTGGTACTCAATATTTCCGTCGGGAAGCCACTTTCCTAAATCTCCTGTTTTATAAATTCTTGCCCTATTTTCATTGAAAGGATGTTGAACAAACTTTTCTGCAGTTAGCCCCGGCCTTTTTAAATAACCTCTTGAAAGTCCGGCACCGCCGATACAAATTTCTCCTGTTACTCCAATAGGCAACAGTTGATTACTTTGATTTAAGATGTATAGTTGTGCATTGTCTAATGGCTTTCCTATAGATATTCCGTTCTTAATTTTCTCAGCTTCTGATACCGTATAAAAATGATAAGTACTACAGCCAACAGTAGCTTCGGTAGGACCATATTCGTTTATAATTTCTACTTCAATATCATTCTCAACGAAATAGTCGAAATGCCCTGGCACTAATGCTTCACCACCCAACACCAATTTCTTGGTTAACTGCCTTAAACTTTCATCTTCCAATGATGCCTTCAGCAATTCAATGTGAGCAGGTGTGATTTTCAGGAAGTCGAAGGGTGCATACTTTAAAAGGTTTGGATCCTTGAAGACTTCATGTTGTTGTTGCTTGCCTATTACAATTGATTTACCAGCTAACAATGGCATAAATACGCCGGTTATGGATGCATCAAAAGTGTAAGACAAATGAATGAAAGTACCAGTATTGTTACTGTCTTTATTTATATAATTAGCCTTATTATTCAGAAGGTAGTTAAGCAGAGAACCGTGCTCTATCATCACTCCTTTTGGCTTTCCTGTTGAGCCGGAAGTGTAAATAATGTACGCAAGATGGGTGGCAGCAATGTCTACATTAAGATTGTTAGATTGAGTTGCGAACGAGCCAACATTTGCGTCTATTTGTATTATGTTTAATCCTTGTATGCCACGTAATTTTTCGCTGCTTTCCTGGCTAGTTACAACGGTCGTTGCGTTAGTATCTTCAAGTATAAATTGTATTCTTTCTAATGGATAGGCAGGATCAATTGGTACATACGCTGCTCCTGCTTTTAGGATTGCCAGGATACCGATAATCATTTCAAATCCGGGCTCTATACAAATGGGCACAAGCATTTCTGCTTTTACACCTTCGTTTTGTAAATAGTTTGCAAGTTGATTTGAACGTTCGTTAAGTTCTCTATAGGTTATTTGTTCATCGCCAAAAATTAAGGCTATTGCATTTGCCTTTTCTACAGCTTGCTCCTCACATAAAGAAACAACTGTTTTGTTAGACGCAACAGCAGCAGTATTGTTAAACGCTACCAGCAATTGTTGTTTTTCTTCCGCGGTCAGCAGTTCGATTTCACCTACAGTAGCATTTGAATTTTCAGTTACCTGCTTTAGAACATTTTTGAAGTGATTTTCTATTTCCCGTAAATAGGTTTCCTGTAATAATGTAGCATTGTAGATAACTCTTATACTTATTTCTTCAGCGATAGAAACAGTTAAACTAAAAGGATAGTTGTTTTGCTCATGAATGGATAAGTTCTCGATCTTAAGTTTCCAATCATTAGCAGTAAGAATCTTGTTTATTGGATAATTCTGAAAAGTTACCGTGGTATCAAATAAATTTCCTTCTACATTTGTCCAATTCTGCACATCATGAAGTGAAGAGTACTGATATTGTCGCGATGACACCTGGTCTTGCTGAAGTAATTGTAACCACTCTGAAATGCTCTGATCTTCTTTCAACTCCGACTTTAGCGGCAATGTATTGATGTACATCCCTACACGCTGCTCAATATTTGCTAAATTATCAGGACGTCCTGAAACGGTTACACCAAATGTAATTTTGTTGCTTCCGGAATATTGATGAAGAAGATAAGACCAAACGCCTTGCATAATTGTACTAACCGTTAATCGGTTGCGTTTTGCAAACGCTTGTACCTTTGACGTCGTTTCGGAATCTATCTTTAAATACTCTGTTTTAAATTCTCCAACACCCCTGTTTCTATCTGCAGTGCTTGAAATGAAGGGCAGCATGGTGCTCTGCTCAATGTGCTGTAGATAATTGCGCCAATATGTTTCTTCCTGGTATTTGTCTTTGCGATCAAGGAAACGGATATAATCTTCAAACTTGTCGTCTTCAATTATAGCTACTTCTTTGCCATCGGACAGTAATTCGTAAGATTCCAAAAACTCTTCTATAATTATCGGTAGTGACCAACCATCAAACAAAATATGATGAGACGTCCATAACATCAGGTAGCGGTCTTCACTAACCCGTATTAATGCAAGCCGCATTATTGGGGCAGTTTTAAAATCGAACCCTTTGCTCCTATCCGCTGCTTTGTATTTATTAATCGCAATAACCTGTTCCTCAGAAGACATCGAACTGTAATCGATTATGGAAACAGGTATCTCCACTTCCTTATAAACACACTGAACAGGGATACTGAAAGTATCATGATAAAATGCGCTTCGCAGAATACTATGACGTTTTACAACAGACTGCCAGCTCTCTTTAACCAACTCAATGTTGGGATTAATGAGATCACATGAAAGTTGTTCTATATAAGCACCTGCTTCTTTGTTGTACAAGCTATGGAACAACATACCTTGCTGTATTCCACTTAACTTATAAAGTCCATCGATCTGTTCTTTTCTCTTCCGGCCTTCAACATTTTCTTCTAAAAACTTATCAAGCTCCCTGTAGTTAACTTCTGCACTTAAGTCAAAATCAGATGGGGTAGCGACTGACTTTTCCTGTTTAAGACAATGGGCAATAAGTGCCGTTAGGTTGGTGATATAAGAGGAAGCAATGGTTTCAATAGTATCCTTATCAAAATGCTTCTTACTGTAACTCCAGTTAAAGATTAATTCTCCTGCCTGAACAGAACTATCTATGGCTAGCTTTTCATCAACTCTTAAATTTTCACTTCTGCTTGCTCCCGCTCCTTCTGCAGCGCCTTTAAACCACTTACTTTCCCCGGATACATTGTCTAATTGACCGAGGTAATTAAATACAACGTCCCACGATTTTGCATTCGTTAAAGTCGCTTCTTTATTGATGTATCTAAGAACTCCATAACCAAGCCCTTTGTTCGGGACCTGCCTAAGCTGTTCCTTTACTGTTTTAATAAGTTCATCATTACTGGTTGCTGGCCCAAGCTCTAATAAGACAGGGTAAAGATTAGTAAACCAACCAACTGTTCTACTAATATCTAAACCTTCCTCTATGTCTTCTCTACCATGTCCTTCGAGGCCTATTATAATTTTATCTGTTGCACTCCAGCTACATAAAGTTTTTGCAAGTGCACCCAGTAGGAGGTCATTTATTTCTGTGTGGTAAACTTTTGGTACTTGTTGTAGTAGACTTCGGGTCTGCTCTGCTGCCAGCCTTAATTGATAATGTGCTGTGTCTTTTACCAGTACTACGCCGTCAAACTTATTATCCACCGCGACCGGCTCATAGCTTTTGACAATATTTTGCCAGTATCCTATTTGCGACAATAATTGTTTGCTTTGTCCATATTGCTGTAAGCTATTATACCATTGACGGTAAGAAGTGCTCTTGCTACCCAGATCAACTTTTTGCTTATCTAATAACTGCGATATTATCACCTCAAGATCTGCCAAAAGGATTCTCCAGGACACGCCATCAACTGCAAGGTGATGTATTACAAGCAAGAACCTGTTGTCCTCCTCCGTATCGGGAGTTTGTATTAGTACCGCTTGAAATAATTTCCCGGTTTCTATGTCTAGTAAAAACTGATACTTATTAGCAACGTCCGCTATGATTGAATTAATAGATCCTTTAACGTTGGAAAGATCTTCATAGCTGAAGCTTGCCTGTTTTGAAGTGTACTCCTGCTGCCACTTGCCATCTTTTTTGTAAAATCTAAATCGCAGCGAATCATGGAAGGTTGAAAGCTGCTTTACAGCCGCTGACAAAACATCTTCAGTAATCGACTTATTTATAGATAGTAAAACACTTTGATTGAAGTGGGAAACGTCGCTACTTTCTTGTTCCAAGTACCATTGCTGAATTGGAAGCAAGCCTGCGAAACCCGTTAATTCGCCTTGTTCAGCACGAACTGCTATAGCACTGCGATCTGCTATAGCCCTTGTTATTCTTGCGATAGTTTGATGAACAAAAATATCTTTAGGCTGAAGGTGATAACCTAAACGATTTGCCCGACTAACAACTTGTATAGTTAAAATACTATCGCCGCCAAGCTCAAAGAAATTGTCCTCGATGCCTATTCTTTCTACACCTAAAAGTTGTTGCCATATTTCTGCCAGCGCTCGTTGAAACTCCGTTGCAGGAGCTACATATTCATTAACGGTAAGTTTAGTAGCGTCCGGTTCTGGCAAGGCTTGCTTATCTACCTTTCCATTGCTTGTTAATGGTAAACTATCAAGCTCTACCCACAGCGCAGGAACCATATATTCGGGTAACCGTTCAAGTAGGAAAGCACTGATTGCATGCTTATCAAAAGCAGTCTTAGCAACTATATAACCAACTAATCGCTTAGTGCCATTGTCATCTTCTTTGGCTAGCACTACAGCCTGGCTTACCTGTTCGCTTTGTAAAAGCACACTTTCTATCTCTCCAAGCTCTATTCTATAACCCCTGATTTTTACCTGGTCGTCTATTCTTCCTAAATATTCAATGTTTCCGTCGGCCCGCCATCTACCTAAGTCTCCTGTTTTGTATAACCTTTCAGTATTATCATCAAAAGGATTTGTAACAAATTTTTCTACTGTTAACTCTGGCCTGTTTAGGTAACCTTTTGATAATCCTGCTCCACCTAACAATATCTCACCGGGAACACCAATTGGAACTAATTGATTGGCGTGATTAGCGATGTAAGCAGTGCGGTTAGTTACCGGACGACCGATAGGTATGGAACTATTTACCTCGTTTTCCTGAATATTATAAGTTATTGAGAAGGTCGTATTTTCGGTAGGACCGTAACCATTAATAATTTCAATAGAAGGATCGGCCTGTCTTAATTTCTCAATATGTTTTTCGGATAGTTTTTCACCACCAACAAGTATTGTTTGTAATCCTGCAAACACTGTTATGTCAGTTTCAACCAATTGATTAAACCAACTGGAGGTGAACCACATCTTTGTCACTTTATTGGCAGATATCTCTGCTTTAAGTAGTTGGCTATCTAATAAAGTATTTTCAGTACATAGTACTAATTGACCTCCATTTAACAGCATACCCCAATACTCAAAAGTGGTAGCGTCAAAGGAAGGTGAACCTGTTGACAGCAGAATGTCTTTATCTGTTAACGAGACGTATTCCGCTCCCTTAACAAGGCTTACTACATTGCCATGTTCTACCATAACACCTTTTGGCGTGCCTGTAGAACCGGATGTATAGATTATATAAGCCAGGGCAGAAGGGTTTATGGCAGCTTGTACATTATCTTTTGATTGCTTTGAAACAATTGACCACTCTTTGTCTAAATCTATAAACTCAACATCTTGTAGGGTTGGAAGCTTTTTGCGACTCTCTTCACTGGTTAAAATGAACCTTGCAGCGACATCGTTCAACATGAACTTGATTCGTTCAACCGGGTAATCGACGTCAATTGGAACATAAGCTCCGCCTGCCTTCAATATTCCCAGGATACCAACAATGAGTTCAAGGCTTCGATCAATGCAAATGGGCACACACGTTCCTTCCTTTATTCCCTTCGTTTTTAGATGAGAAGCTAGCTGGTTTGCTCTTTCGTTAAGTTCTGCATACGATAGTTTCTTGTCTTCAAATATAACTGCGGTAGCTTCAGGTGTTTTTAGAGCCTGTTCTTCAAATAACTCAACAATTGTTTTTTGAGAAGGGTAAGCTGCAGATGTATTATTAAAAGATTCAAGCAATTGATACTCCGCGGCTGGTATAGTATTGATGGAACTTATTCTGGAATTTAGTTCCTGCGGAAACTGTTCAAGAATATAAAGCAGCCGGTTAGCTAATAACTCAACTTCTTTAGTACTGAAGTACTCATTCTTATAATGTATGTGAAGTTGTAGAGCCCTGTTTTTTCCATAATCACGCCAAACAAGTTGTAAGGGCGTTACTTCATACTCATTGGCCAATCTTAGTACTGTTGCACTAACACCAAGACCAAAATCATTTTCAAAATTTAAGGGCTCGTAGTTTACTACAATCTGGGTCAAATATCCTTCCTCAAAATCAGAAGTGGCAAAATGCCGGCTTAGGTCACCTATTAAATAATTTTGATAACGGTAGTCTTTTCTTTGAATTTGTGATATCTCTTTAAGAAGGTCGAGTAATATCTCCTCCTCGTTATACCCCCCTTTAAAAGGTTGAATTCCGGAAAACATTCCAATGATACTTCTTAGCTTTTTCGAACCTCTTTTGTGAAGTGGTATACCAAAAACGAATTCTTTTTCATTGGTAGTTTTAGCGAAGTAAATGATAAGGGCAGCAATGGTTAATTGTTGCATCCCCACTTTAGTGAGTAGCTGTAAATCTTCAAATAGTTTTTTTTGATCAGCCGTTAGTTCCAAAATGAACGTGGAGCTTTTCCTCCCAACATCATGACCAAAGAATTTCTTTGTCAGTAGTTTTTTAGGCTTCGTTTTTATTTTTTCTTTCCAATATTCACCCTCCAAATCATATTCCGGGGAATTATAGAACTCGGTAGCTTTCACTGCTTCCTCTACATAAGAAGGATAACTTACTGGTAAGTTATCCCCTGCTACTAAAGACCGGTATTGTGTTGCGAGATATTGTACCCAGACGGTAAAACCGTACCCATCGGTAATCAAATGGTGGTATCGGCAAAAGAACCAATGCTCCTTCTCTTCTATTTTTATTATTACATGCTCAAATAGCAGGTTGTTCTTTTCAATAGCAAACGGAGTATTGAACTTCTCCTGCATCCAATTCTGAGCTAGACTTCTTGCATCGTCCTGCCCAGAAAAATCGAGCTCCTGAACTTCTACTTTTTCGTAATCTTCATCCACGATAAAAGACGGAACAGAGAGGTCCGGGTCGAACCTCATCTTGTAAACGTCAAATACTTTGGGTGCCGCCTGAACAATGTCCAGGAACTTTTCTTTATTAAAACTTCCTACGAGTTTAATATACCCTCCGATGTTGTAATGAGGACTTTCAACATTAAGAAGTTGATCTATATAAACTTCCTTTTGTGATGGATGTAAAGGGAAGGGCTTTTTTTTCATACTAAACCTCGTTCGCTATTTTTCAAAAAGCTTTCGACTATTGGATTAATTAATTACTACTAAAATGGTTACTACTACTTTAAACTATTTTTTGATGGATTCCTCTAATTAAATATTTAAGCTGGCAACTTCCTTATCATACAACAGTTCCTTCTCACCAAATAAACGCTCAGCTACCATTCCCCTGTTTCTGCAAATTTTGACCAGTTTATCAGATTGTACTATTGGATTAGATTCATCTGTATACTTAATACTGCTTATAAACTCGCACCATGGCTCCTGTCCCATTGCATATACATACAATTCTTTCGGATTGAAGATGTTGACCAATGACAACCCTTTTTCACAATCCGAACCTGCAAGTCTCCTACTTCCGTCCATGTCCCTTGCTAATTTCTTAGTCAACAATGGCCCATACAACCAGGTGAGAGGAGCACCATCGCATTCCATACCAATAAACATTACATCTACATCGCCAATTTGCTTATGGATATGATCGTAAAGCTTCGGTTCAACAATTCGAGAATCGGCCAGAAACAATAATTTGAAACTTCCAATCTTAACCAGGAAACAAGATTTTGTAAGAATGTTTAAATCACTGTGCTCACCTATAAAGGGCAACGCCGTGATAATTGCATCGCTAAATTTGATTGTCTCCATTTCATCCATCGCAAACACGTTGTTAAAGCCAACGTTATTGAACATTAACTTAAGATCAGGATCTTCCAGCTTTCCGCTATTTGTTCTGGGAACAATCAGATTTTTTATCTTATGTCTTAATGGGAGAAGCGTTTCAAATAGAATATGATCCTGGTGGTTGTGCGTAATAAGAACGTAATCAATCATATCAGGAAGATCAACGTCCGAAAAATGATCAACACTTGAGTGGTAGCCGTAATAGCTGATTAGAGGATCTACAAGTATGCTGATATCCTTGGTTTCTACCAAAATACAGGCATGTCCAAAGTATCTCATTCTTATCTTGTCACCTGTATATTTCTGGTAGGGAGGTGGAGGTGTGTCAGTAAAGAAAGAGTCAAAAAGATCTTCCTTTGAAGCCGGTATACCCAGCATCGCTTTCACATAACCCAATGATTGAGGCACCCTCTTCATTTTTGCCAATTCATCAATACCAGGATGGTCAAAAGGAATATTTAGGTTGAGAACGTCTTTCTCCTCCAAACGGGGAGTACTTAAACAAAACGGTCTTTCATCGTTGTTAGTAATCCACATCGCAATACTTTGAGAGCTTTTGTTATAATATTCACTATTATATAAAAGCGACTCAAAAAACCTGAAACCAGGGTTGTTATTGCGGTCGTAATATAATTCTACATACCCTTTTAGAATATTTGGCACCTTCTCGTAGACTGTTTCCAACCCGTAGCCCTTTGCCTCTGTCGCCAACATTCTATCGAGCTCCTTTATCGCTTTAGCAAATTGTATTACTTTTTCCTGCTTTTCAACAGTCTCCTTTTGTAGCGCCTCCACTTCGTCAATCCTTCCGCCCTGAAAATCCATAAAAGGACCACCCCGCATTTTAGGATTTAAAACTGCCTCTGCATGTATTGAAGGAGCCGACAAATAAGAATCTATTATTGTTAGATGTCTTGAAACAATATTCATTGCTGCAGTTGCAGGCGAAATGAGATGGCTCCATGCGTACCATTTATCAACTAACGGTTCAAGAACCACGTTAGGCTTCAAATACATTTGTTTGTTTTCCATATATTGTAGTCTTTCTTAATTCGTTTTGTATGCTTTTTCTAAAAACTCAAAATTAATTATATAAAAAATAGAAAGTTTTTATTCCCACCTCCGCTTTGCACATATAATTTCTTTCTGCAGTTTTACCTCCTTAAAAGATAAGAATACTTGCAAATAAGCTGCAATACTAGATATTATTATTCTAATCCGCCATGTGAGCTTTATAAACACATAAAACATTAACTTCTAACCGTCCGCTAAGTTGATTTTAAAATTCCGTCAAAAATTACAGCCTGATATATTGTAAACGGATAAAGCATTTTAAGTATTGCATGTTACACAACTCCTATTTCAACCAAAAAAGTCTAAAAAATAATATATTGTTATACTGCGTTTATAACAATGCCAACAAAATAAAATATTGATGACTTTATTTTAATTTATTTTGGCTTTTTTTTAGTATCCAACAATCAACAGCGTTTATACTTTACTTTTTATGAGGATCTTTTTATTAATCGTATCTGCCATTATCACCATTGTGTTAATTTTCCTGTTAAGCACATCACTTTCCATCTCCGGAAGTAAAACTCCTCGTTTTGGAGCTTTTCTTAGTCCCCAGAATGGCTTCTGGCAAAATGCTGAAGCTTCAAACATAGATTTTAATGAAAAATTTACCTCGGCTCGTTTGGATGGAAAAGTGGATGTTTTTTTTGACGAACGCCTGGTACCCCACGTTTATGCTGAAAAAGAAAACGATGCCTATTTTGTACAAGGATACCTCCATGCTAAGTTTAGACTTTGGCAGATGGAATTTCAAACATACGCAGCAGCCGGAAGGCTAAGCGAAATAATGGGTAAGGGAAAAGCTTTTTTGGAAAAAGATAGATTTTTCAGAAGGCTGGGTATGGTCTCCAGCGCGGAGCAGTCTTTGAAAACACTTGAAGCAAATAGCGTTACAAAGAGTGAACTAGACGCCTATACTAATGGCGTTAATGCTTATGTAGAAACTTTAGACCCTGCTAAATATCCTTTAGAATATAAACTGCTTGATTACAAACCTGAGAAATGGACTAACCTCAAAACGCAGTTGTTTTTTAAGTACATGTCATATGAACTAGCCGGTTTTGATTCGGATTTTGAAATGACAAATGCGCGAAGCATCTTTTCTCCCGCCGATATTGAACAACTTTATCCTATTGCTCCGGATAGTCTAGATCCTGTTGTTGCCAGGGGTACTACATTTCAAAACGCAAGTCACATCCCAAAAAAACCTGGTAACGCCGACTCCATTTATTTTCATTCTTCAGGTATATCTAATAGTACCCTTATTCCACAGCCTGACAAAAATAATGGAAGCAATAACTGGGCAGTTGCCGGCAGTAAAACGAAAAGCGGTGCGCCTATCCTTTGCAATGATCCTCATCTTGGTTTAAATCTTCCTTCGCTTTGGTATGAAATGCAACTTTCGTCACCAACTCTTAACACCTACGGTGCAACATTTCCAGGATCACCTTCAGTTATTATTGGTTTCAATGACAGTTGCGCGTGGGGGGTAACGAACGCGAGTCGAGATGTTAAAGACTATTACGAAATTGAGTTCAGAGATAGCACTATGCAGGAGTACATGTTTAACGGTAAGTGGCTGAAATCGACATTTCGAAATGAAATTATCAAAATTAAAGGCGAGCCTGACGTAACCGAAAGAATAGCCGTTACTGTCTTGGGACCGGTTATGTACGACAAAACTTTCCCAAACGTATTAAAGGATGGCAAATACTACGCCCTAAGATGGCTGGCTCAAGATACCAGCAATGAGCTGCTTGCATTTAATAAATTGAACCATGCGAACAACTATGCCGATTATTTAAATGCCATTTCAAATTATCAATGTCCCGGTCAAAATTTTGCTTTCGCGTCGAAATCAGGAGATATAGCAATCAGGCAAGAAGGAAAGTTTCCGGCAAAATGGCAAAGGCAGGGCGATTATTTAATGCCTGGAGTTGATAGCAGTTACGCCTGGCAGGGCTTTATTCCTAACTCTGAAAACCCTGCGATGACGAATCCTGCAAGAGGTTTTGTGAGCAGTGCTAACCAACTTGCGACTGATAAAGATTACCCCTACTATCTTGCCGGCAGACCTTTTATTTACCGGGGAATTATTATCAATCGTTGGCTAAACCGTCTATCAAACATCACTGTGGAGGACATGCAGCAAATGCAAACAGATACTTACGACGTTTTTGCGGAAATGGCCCGACCGCTACTATTAAGGTATTTAAACCAGCAAGATCTTTCTAACGATGAACTGAGTTACATAAATAAATTGAAGGAGTGGAATTTAAGGACTGACTACAATGAAGAAGGTCCGACAATATTAGATAAATGGTGGAGGCGGTTGCAAAAAGAAGTGTTCAGCGATGAATTTGCAAAAACAGCTTTGCCAATGCGAACTCCTGACAACAGTACTTTGCTTGAAGGTTTGCTTCGTGATAGCACCTTTAAATTTGTTGATAATATATCTACTCCACGGGTGGAAAGCTTGCGTCAAATTGTTTCAGCTTCCTTCAAAAAAGCTGCTAAAGATTTAGATACCGCAAAACAAAGTGACTATTTAATTTGGGGGAAATATAAAAATACTGGTTTGAAGCATTTGTTGAACATTCCTTCTTTTAGTAGACAGCAGCTAGAAATGGGCGGCAGTCTCAATAGCATAAACGCGAACTTTAGAAATAACGGTCCAAGTTGGAGAATGATTGTACAACTAAGCAAGGATACCGAAGCATATGGAGTTTATCCGGGCGGTCAAAGCGGAAATCCGGGCAGTAAGTATTATGACGACTTTGTCGATGATTGGGTGAAAGGGAAATATTTTAAACTGCTGTTTTTAAACAAACAGGAAGGGCAGAATAGCGACAAAATAAAATGGAAGATGACATTTTCTAAAGCTTAATTTTTATTCATGAAATTTCTAATAGCCACGATTCTTACTGCGTTACTAAGTTTTGCAACCGCCTTATTTTTACCTTGGTGGATCATTGCCTTGGTTGCTTTTATTGTAGCTGCAGTTATTCCCCAGAAACCTTTATTGGCTTTCCTATCTGCTTCAATTGCAATATTTCTTTTGTGGGGTTTCCAGTCTTACTTGATCGATCAACAAAACAATCATCTCCTGGCCGCCAAGGTTGCTGACTTATTGTTTCATAAAAAGTCATACCTACTTATCATTATTGTTACTGCAATTGTAGGAGCAATTGTTAGCGGCTTTGCTGGTCTGACGGGAAGTCTATTAAGGGCGGTGATTGTTCATAACGGACGAAATAAGAAAAGTTGAATTGCAGTTGAAAGGGAATAGGTTGAGTTGTTTTGTCGTGCTTACGTTTGTATCATTGCTGGAAATAAGAAAATACTATTAGTGATGAAAATTTTTGCCACTGCCTTAATTATTATGTTGTGCTTCATTCAAGGAAAAGCCCAGGAAAGTAGTAAACAAGTATTTAAAAGATTTGGGTTCACATTAGGAAGTAATTATTCAAACATGATTTTTAGCAAGGCATTTCCGATGCCGGAAACATCAGGGAATATTAAACCAAAACCTGGAATCTCCTTTGGTTTCAGGTTATATGTACCAATTAAAGACCAACTCAGCATACAAACAGAATACTCTTTTTCCACCCGAAATGCAACGGCGGAAAAATCGGAAAGAAACTATTCCCTCAGTTACCTTTCTATCCCCGTGTTGTTGAAGTATAAGTTGTCCCCTCGATTTTTTATTGCTGCAGGTCCCGAGGCAGATTTATTGATTTCTTCAAAACGGACAACAAAAGGTATAAAGGAAGATCTTGAGCACCAGACCGAAGCAAGAAATGTGGGCGTAGTGTTAGGGGTTGGATATAATATTTATAAATCTCTTAATGTTAACGCCAGTTATCTTAAGGGTCTTATCAATGTGGGATTAGAATCCACTGAATTTAAGTACGAAATAGCTCAGCTATCTTTAGGAATAGATTTTTAAGCACATCAAATTAATCAGTTAACCTTTTCTCATTTCTTCATTAACCATCTCTCCTTTTAACAGCTGGTACAATCGCTCAAACTTTTCAAATTGCTTTTGATAGACTTGGTGATTTTTTCCGTCAGGTTCATAAGTGGAAATAATATTGAACTTAAGGATTGTTTCTATTCCCAGCGCTTCGGCGCCTAACATCACTGCACCTAAAGCTGAGCTTTCTACGGTATCGGAAACAAGCACTTTTAGACCGGAAATATCAGCCAACATCTGCACCCATAATGGACTTTTTGCAAACCCACCTGACCCATGTAGTTCACTTACTTCGTGTTGCTGTGCTAAAATGGATATAATACTGTACATACTAAAAATAACGCCTTCAAGAGAAGCACGCACCATATGTGCCTTTGTATGTTGAACGTTTAGGCCGAAGAAAACGCCCTTAGCATTAGCGTTCCAAATAGGGGCTCGCTCGCCCAGGATATATGGAAGAAATAACAAATCGTCGCTTCCGGGCTTAATCACTTTTGCCTTTTCAAAAAGCTCATCGTAATCTTCCTTAGCCTCTAACAGACTTTCTTTCAACCATTGAAGAACAACTGCTCCATTATTATTCGCACCGCCCGCCACATATAAATCGTCTTTCAGGTGATAGCAGAACGTTCTCATGCCGGCATCTGTTTTCGGCTGCGATATAATCATTCGCGCAGCGCCACTTGTACCAATAGTAATTGCCATTGCCTTACCTGTTGCACCGGTTCCCAGGTTGGACAGTGCACCGTCGCTTGCTCCCACCACAAAGGGCACCTCCTTTATATTAGTAAGACCGTTGAAAGTATGGTCGCGAAAAATGGCTTTCGTAGAAACGACAGTTGAAAGGCGATCGGCGGTAATACTTACATAATTTAATATTTCCTCATCCCATTGGAGAGACTTACTATTTAGCAATCCGGTAGCTGAAGCTATAGAAGTATCGACAACAAACTGACTAAAAAATTTATAAAAAATAAACTCTTTGATACCGATAAACTTGAAAGCAGTTTTAAATATTTCAGGTGCATTTTCTCTTAACCACAATAATTTGCAAAGTGGTGACATTGAGTGAATTGGCACTCCTGTCGAGTGGTAAAATTGTTCACCTTCTTCCGTTGCTC
Source organism: Segetibacter aerophilus (assembly GCF_007991655.1). Taxonomy (GTDB): domain Bacteria; phylum Bacteroidota; class Bacteroidia; order Chitinophagales; family Chitinophagaceae; genus Segetibacter; species Segetibacter aerophilus. The sequence goes on along the minus strand of NZ_BJYT01000006.1, from coordinate 319,576 downwards.
TTAGCTTTTGAGCAATTAAGTCCGACCGGTTATCTGCCCAAATGATACATTGTGTAAGTGGCTTGCCTTTCTCATCTACTGCTATCAAACTATGCATTGCGGCACTAAAAGAAATGAATATGGGAAGATGTGGAGCAAGCGTTAGAACAACTTTATTGATAGCATTGACGACAGCCGTAAAGATTATTTCGGGGTCCTGCTCACTCCAACCGGTTTGTGGATGATGCATTTGATACGGGAATGAACAGTCTCCGACAACTTGACCCGTTTCAGAAAACGCTACAGCTTTTGACGAGGTAGTCCCTATATCAATTCCAAGATAATATTTCATGTATGTAGTATAAAAACGACGGTCAAAGCTGGAGAAACCCGATTGCAGGTCTGTCTTTAAAACGTAATTAATGCCGAGGAATGCGATTCTGTTCAAGAGCGCGACGCAACAATAGCTAAGTTTTAATACTACTGCCTGCTCCAATTAGGCTTCTCTTATTAACTCAAACAAATCAGACAACACTTTCAGCCTCTCGTACAATAACTGCTTTCTTCGGTTCGGGCGCAAAATTTACCAGTATCACTCCTGCAAGTATCACTACCAAGGCAACAATTTGCTGCATGGTGATTTGTTCATCTACTATCAGCCAACCCAGAAAAACGGCGACTACAGGATTTACATAAGCATATGTTCCGACAACCGAAGCCGGGCGAACGCTTAGCAACCAGATGTACGACATATAACCAACCAAAGAACCCATAATGATTAGGTATAGTAGTGCAGCAAATGAGCTTCCTGAAATTTGGCTAAAAGAAAAGTGCTTTTGCTCGCTTGCCACTAAACCGGCAAAAACTGAAATTACACCTGCTGCCAACATTTGAACAGCAGCTTTCATTGTGACCGACGCTTCTACCTTTTTGTATTTTGAATATAATGAACCTGTGGCCCAGGCAACGGTTCCAACAATAAGCACAAAAAAACCTACCAGTTTCATTTTGTCTCCTAGAAAATCGGTCGACCCTTTCCCCGCAAAAAGTAAGAGCACGCCTGAAAAGCCGACAAGAAAACCGAGAATAATTATTTTATTAGAGAAATGAAATTTCCACTGGCCCTTGTCGAGCAGCACAAACCAAAGGGGCACTGTTGCTACAATAATAGCAGCTATTCCACTTGGCAAATATTGCTCAGCCCATGAGACTGCACCGTTGCCCATAAACAACATTAAAAAACCCCCTACGCTTATCGTGCTAAACACTTTTAAAGAAGGCACTTTTTCCCCTTTAAATAGACACCATCCTAATAGCATGGCTCCGGCAACAAGAAACCTGCATGCTACAAGGAAAAAGGGTGGAATTGTTTTAATACTAATTCGTATGCCTAAATATGTTGAACCCCAAATAATGTACAAGGCAGCAAATGCCGCCAGCACCAGTAATTTTGAAGGCCCTTTTTCTATTGCAGGTATTGACATAATTAACCCTAAAATTTTAAATAATGATAAGTTTCATGTCTGGCGTGCAATACGTTTTACCCCACGAAGATAACAAGAACAGGTTGTAGGTAGGAAGGCGGTAATTTGAAGAGCCGAAACTATTTCAATTTTTGGCCAACACTTTAAGGTCACGTGCTACAGGCATAGTTTGTTTTTTTACGTGAGCAGTAAATTATTTTTCAACATCGTTGTGTCACTCCCTTGTACTTTCTATTCTTTATGCTGCTTTTTCATGTTTTGCTGTACTAGACAAAAGGCAAACAAAAGGCTTAAAGTAGCACCTTTAAAGTTTTAGCAATGACCCCCTAAAAACGTTGAAAGTATCAGACACCAAATGAACAAAGATTTCCAACGAGCGAAAAAAGAATTATTTTGTTAAGCAAACAGTGTAAGAAAGATCAACTCACATAAACATGTGGTTTTCCTGTCGCTGTAGTTAAAATTGTTTCGAAGTACTAGATTTTTGCATATACATGAGAGCCTTTTTTTTCGTTAGCCTACTACTGCTTTTTACTACGACTCTGCCGGCGCAGCGCTTTACTTTTACCCACATCACTACCGATGACGGTATCGGCCTTGCCAGCAATCACGTTACCAGCCTTCACCAGGACGAAAAAGGATTCATTTGGATCGGTACTGCAAATGGCTTGCAACGATTTGATGGTAGTAAATTCATACAGATTAGTACCAGCAAAAACGGCGGTGACAAACTAATGTATCCCCGCATTTCCCAAATAGTACCCGCTGATAGTGGCAAACTTATCCTGGGGATGTTTACGCTTCGACAGTTCGGCATATTTGATCCATCTACTTTTATCTACAAAAAAATTGTTTTAAAGCCTTTAAGGAAAATTCCGGCCTCATCCGAATACCGGCTTTGGAAAGACTCGCAGGGAGAAATCTATCTGAACGTACAGAACTACGGCATTTTGCACTTTAATAAAAAGGACAATTCTTTTGTTGATGACAATCTTTTTCCACTACCAAAGGGATGGGCTCTTAATACGCTCGCCGCTTTTGAAAACAAGGCAAAGCAACAGTATTGGTTTGGCTGCGACAGCGGCTTGTGTATTTATGACAAAAGAAGCAGGCAGATGTGGTATAGCCGAAATAATCCAGCTAACCTCCCTATTCTAAACGATGCACGCATTAATAGCAACGTTGGCAAAATCTATATCGACAGGTTGCATAGAATCTGGTTGTTTGGCTATCCTAAGTGGGGTAATGGATCGCAGCAGTACAGATTTTGCCTCGATAGCACCGGAAGTAGCTACTTAAATAAAGACACGGCTGGCTTGGATTATGGAGTGCGGGGTTCAAATGATTACAGGCACATTTTTGAAACTAAGGAAGGTGACCTTTGGATCTACGGTTTGAACGCCCTTTTAAATTTCGATAAAAACGCTCACCGCTTTGATTATATAAAAAGCGGAACCGGAAACGATAATATTTCTATCGACTATGAATCAGTCTTTCAAATACTCGAGGATAAAGAGGGTAACATATGGCTTGCAACCAACCAGGGCATTTACTACACCGCAACGGGAAGCTCTAATTCTTCTGTAGTCAATTCGACTTTTACCGACAAAACCGGACCGACTGCAATTAATGATATCATGGAACTGCCAAACGGCAACCTGCTCTTCGCGTCAGGGAGAAGAGGAGTAACGGCTACAGACCGGTTTTTAAAGAGTATTAATATTCCCTGGTACACTCAACCGCCGCCTGCTGAATGGCCGCAGTCGCTGAAAGATGCAGTTTATCAAACCTGGAGCTTAAGCATTCAAAGTACTACCGGCGATGTTTGGACAGGTTGCAACAGCGGTGTGTTGGTAATACGCAATCTTGAAACTAAAAAGCTGCAATACTTACATCCACCCGAATTCAATAACAGCAGAATTCAATACATAACTGAAGATAAGCAGGGACAAATGTGGCTGGCGACTCAAGGCGGACGCCTCATTAAATACAGTAACAACAAATTTTCGGTAGTACTTGAGATAGGTACTATCATCTATAAAGTATTTATTGACCGGCAAGGCTGGATGTGGCTTGCGACACGCGAAAGCGGACTCTATGCGATTGACCCGTCGAACGGCAAAATATTACAACGGTATACAGACGATGGTGGCTGGAACAGCTTATACAGCAATACTGGAACGGACATCGAACAACTTAAAAACGATCAGATCGTTTTTGCTGGCGGAGCACTTCATTTTATAGACAAAGCTACCCGGACTGTTTTGAAGGTTCAATATGAAGACGGGCTTCCTTCCAACACAGTAATAAGACTAAGAACGGATGAAAAAGGATTTTTATGGATTGTCACAAGCAACGGCCTGTGCCGGTACAATCCAAATAACAAACATATAACTCCCTATGGACGAAGAGATGGGGTAGTACTAGCAGAACTAACTATCGCTGCAGACTATAGTACTAGTTTTGGCGAGATCATTTTTGGAGGAAGCAACTCGGTAATCATGTTTAATCCTGCTATGTTTTCGACCACTCAGCCTCCTCCGGATGTTACCATTACCGACTTTAAACTATTTAATCAATATCTTCCGGTAGACTCATTGTTGTCCAAGCCCAGGATAAGTCTTAAAAACGATGAAAACTCTCTAAGCATTTATTTTGCTTCGCTTAGTTATCGTCAGCGAGATAAACTAACCTACTACTACAAAATGGAAGGGATCGACAAGGACTGGGTGAAGGCCGACCGCTCGTACTTCGTAAACTACTCTTTATTGCCACCAGGGAAATATTCGTTTAAAATATATTGCGAGAATATCGAAGGCATGCGATGTTCAAATGTCACCGATTTAAATATTTATATAAAACCTCCCTATTATAAAACATGGTGGTTTATGAGCTTTTTGTTGTTTATTGTTGCCCTGCTTGTTTATGCTGTTCACGATATTAGGGTTAATCGGTTGCTTGCAGTAGAGTCGTTACGAACAAGGGTTGCAAGAGACTTGCATGATGATATGGGTAGCACTTTAAGCACCATAAACATTCTAAGTTCAATGGCTAAAAATAAGGTTGAGGTCGACAATGGCAAGACCACTGAATACCTGGGCAAAATCAGCGAATACAGTGAACGAATGATGGATGCAATGGATGATATTGTCTGGAGTATTAAACCCGCCAACGATAGCATGCAAAAAATTACGGCACGTATGAGAGAATTTGCTACGAATGTTTTAGAGGCAAAAGAGATAGATTTTAATTTTAATATAGACGACAGCGTAAACGATGTAAAACTAAATATGGAAGCAAGAAGAGACTTCTTCTTAATTTTTAAAGAAGCAGTAAATAATGCTGCAAAATACTCGCAGGCAAAACACCTGGAGATGCGTTTAACAATGAAAAATAGGAAGTTATTATTAGTTGTGAAAGATGACGGAGTTGGGTTTGATGTAGCGGAAGCAGACGGCAACGGTTTGGGTAACATGCAAAAAAGAGCAGATCAGTTGAACGGATACATAACAATAGAATCTCAAAAAGGAAAAGGCACATCTGTCAACCTCACTATTCCTGTTGTTTAATCTGCTTCAGTCTCTTTAAATATTTTTACGACCGTTTTTCAAAATAACAGAATACATTATACCGGTCTATTTCCTCGGTTGCAAAAGTGAAAATTTTATTTTCAACAGAATTGTTGAAGCAAAAGCAGTTACTAAAAATTACAAATGGATCGTTTCCTTAGTCAAAAATTTAAATTTTATTCCTTCGTATCAATATCGCTTTTATTGTATGTTCATGGATATAATTTGCAGGATAGCTATCTCACTCCGTATAGCACAGTACAAGAGCCACTTACTTTCACCACCTTTATAGAATACTTTTTGGCCAATGGCGCCCTTCGATTTCGCATACCATTGTTGTTCATTATCTCCGGATACATCTATTCACTACAAGATAAAAAACCGTATGCCGAAAGAATAAAAAGACGTTTTGCTACTTTAATTGTCCCCTTTTTCTTTTGGAGTGCAGTAGGGATTTTAGTCACTTTCATTTGGCAGCAGTTCGATGTGACCGCCCAGGCGGTAAGGGATGCTGCACTCGATCAGTTAGGCGACAACCGCCCTTACAATGAAATTGGATGGCCTGGAGTTTTGTATCGATGGCTTGTAAGGCCCGTTTCTTTTCACTTATGGTTTATCAGGAGCTTGTTTATCTACAACGTGCTCTACCCTTTTATTAGTTGGTTCATATCGAAAGCGCCAATGGTATGGCTTGCCATCGTTTTTCTATTTTGGCATACTGTGTTTAGCTTCCTTTTCATCGAGGGACAAGGGTTATTCTTTTTTTCTTTGGGTGTTCTCATCAACAAATACAATTATCCTATTTATAAAAAACCGTTGTGGTTTAGTCATTACCTTAGCTGGTTATTTTTTCTGGGAATAAGTGTTATTAAAACCTTTATGGCTTTTGAGCTTGACCCAACAAATGCCGGAACCCCTTTTATACTCTATGCGCTACATGACATTTCAATTGGGGCTGGCATCCTGGCTATTTGGTTTGGCGCAGATCCTGTGGTGAAATGGTGTATGGAGAAAAAATGGTTTCAATGGGCCGCCTCGTTCTCCTTTATAATTTTTGCTTTCCATGTTCCATTGGTTCATTACACTACACGGCTTGCCTTTGTGTACTGGAACCACTTGCCTAATTATCGTTTGCTCACTTACCTCGTTGTACCAATTTTTATATTTTTTGTTTGTCTTGTAACAGGTGCTTTGTTTAGAAAAATCTTTCCAAAAGTTTATCGGTTAGCCACAGGAGGTCGTGGTTTTTAAAAGATTTTCAGCTAGCGCTTTGAATGTTTTTCTCACGATTTGTTCCAGTTGCATATATTCTGTACTGCGGCTTTCTATGCCTTATCTTTATATCTCATAAACCCTTAAAAAATGTTACTGATTATATTAGGCCTCGCTGCTTTTTTAGCGGCTGGTGCTCTTCGCAAAATGCAATCTCCTCTACCTGGCTATACCGGTGTTATTCGAATAGTTGCTTCCATAATGATTGTAATTGGTATACTTACTTCCTGTATGGTTCAGATAGATGCGGGTGAGGTAGGTGTTCAATCTATTTTTGGTAAAATTCAAAACAATATCCTAACAAGTGGCCTTCATCTTATCAACCCATTTGTTAAGGTAAATACCATAGATGTGCGTACAGAAAACTATACGATGAGTGGGGTGCATGATGAAGGAGATAAATCAGGAGATGACGCGATCAGGGTATTAACTTCCGACGGTCTTGAGGTTATCATAGACCTTACCGTATTATATAGAGTTCAGGCAACCGAAGCACCGCGCTTAGTAAGGCAAACGGGATTAGATTTTAGGGATAAAATTGTGCGCCCAGTAACGCGCACCAAGATCCGGGATAACTCTGTTTACTATACCGCTATAGATCTTTACAGCACCAAACGCGACGAATTCCAAACTAGGATTTATAAGACGATTGAAGAAAATTTTAGGATGCGTGGTTTGGAGCTGGAGCAATTGCTAGTAAGAAATATTACACTTCCAAACCGGGTAAAAGCGGCTATCGAAGAGAAAATAAACGCTGAGCAGGAAGCTCAAAAAATGTTCTTTGTACTGCAAAAAGAAAAACAAGAAGCCGAACGTAAAAGAGTTGAAGCCCAAGGTATAGCTGATTATCAAAGGATAATTAATACCGGCCTAACAGACAACCAGCTACAATACGAACAGATAAAAGCTATGAAAGAAATAGCTACTTCTGCTAACGCTAAGGTTATCATTATGGGCAGCAAAACGCCTGTTATAATTGACGGAAAAAATTAGGAATTTCTATGGCTGTTGCTTTAACATCGTAAAGATTTCATCTTTCGTACTTTTGCGGCTATGGAAGAAATGATAACACAGATACTGCAAAATTTTAAGATAGAAAAGCTGAATGAAATGCAGCTGGCTTCATTAGAGGCAAATGAAAAGCCGAACGATGTTGTTCTACTTTCTTCTACAGGCTCAGGAAAAACGCTTGCCTTCTTATTACCTGTCTTGCAAAGACTAGACAAAACCAATAATAAAACACAGGCACTTGTAGTTGTGCCCTCCCGTGAACTTGCTTTACAAATCGAGCAAGTTTTTAAGACAATGGGCACCGGTTTCAAAGTAACCAGTTGTTACGGTGGTCACAAGCGAGAGATTGAAGAAAACAATCTGTTGCAAGCTCCGGCGCTGATCGTTGGAACTCCAGGCCGCATTGGAGATCACATCCGCAGAGGAAATATGCAGGTAGACAGTATAGAAACGCTGGTGCTAGATGAATTTGATAAATCGCTCGAATTAGGTTTCCAGGAGGAAATGGCGTTCATTATCGAGTCCGTAAAAAACCTCAAAAAAAGGATCCTAACTTCTGCGACCGAAGCGACAGAAATTCCCGACTTTATTCAACTAAACGATCCCCTGCGACTAAATTTTTTAACAGGCGAAAAAGAAGCTGCACTGGAAGTAAAAGTTATAATGAGTGATGATAAAGACAAATCTGATACACTCTTTAGACTCGTTTGTTATTTTGGCAACAGGTCTACGATTATTTTTTGTAACCATCGCGAAGCTGTTGAACGAACCAGTGCTTTGCTTGCTGATAAGGGTATTGTAAACGTCTACTACCACGGGGCACTTGAGCAACAGGAACGTGAAAGTGCGCTGGCAAAATTCAGGAACGGGACTTCGAATATTCTAGTCACTACCGACCTTGCATCGCGCGGTCTCGACATACCTAATATCCGCTACATTATCCATTATCATTTGCCTGCAACGGAAGATGTGTTTACACATCGCAACGGACGAACTGCCCGCATGGAAGCAAGTGGAACAGCAATTCTAATTATTGGCCCTGAGGAAAAAGTGCCTGATTATATTCCAACTAATACGCAGGAAATAGAGTTACCTGAGAGCAACGAACTGCCCGAAAAACCAAAGTGGTCTACCCTATTTATAGCAGCAGGTAAAAAAGATAAAGTAAACAAAATCGATATTGTTGGCTTTCTTACCAATAAAGGTCAATTGAAGAAGGAGGATATTGGACTGATAGAAGTAAAAGATTTCTTCTCTTTTGTCGCCGTAAGAAAGGTTAAGGTGAGCAATATTCTGGTGAATATTAAAGACGAAAAAATTAAAAATAAAAAGGTTAAGATCGATATAGCGAAGTAGCCATCCTGTTTGCAGCTTTTAATCTTTTTGAGATAAATTTTGCTCCCAGCTTTATAACCCTTTTCAGCGTTGGTTGTGTCACTCACTTCTACAGATAATTTCTATTTAGCATTTTCTACTATGATATGTATTAACTGAAACAAGCTTGCGCTGTTTCAGTTAATACATATTTCCATCAAATCCTTATCCCCTCATCCCGGTTCATGTTGATGGTAAAGTTTTCCTTCTTGAAGTACTTGCGGTATTTATCATTCACTTCTTTAGATTGCTTGTTTCCGTTGATGTACAGTTCGCCATCTTTCACCTCAATCTTGTAAGGCTTTGACTTGTCTATTAGTCCTTCGCTTTGCAATGCATTGGTAAAGTCACGAAGACTCTTCATTTCCTCTCTTGCCTTTTCCATTGAACCCCGCGCTTTCTCCATTGACTTACGCGCCTCTTTCATCGCCTTTTCAGTATTTAGCCTTATTTTTTTAGTATCAATATCCGGCATGTCGAACTTGAAGTCCATCTTCTGGTTCTGAAATTTCTCTTTCATCTTCTCCATCTCTCTTCTGACTTCCATCATTTTTACCTTATCTACTTTTGCAATGCTTTCATCTATTTCCCTGTTCATCCGGTTCCAATCTATGCTTTTTAGAGAACGGTTTACTTCCGCTGAAATTTTTTCAGCGTCGATCTTTTTCATAGCCTGGTCAATTTGCCTTTGCGCCTTGCTAAAATCGATGTTTTTTAGCCTCTCATTCAATTGCTCCAAATTCATGTTGAGTTGATTTAATTCCATGTCAAGCCTATCTGAATTCAGATTGTCTTCATACCTAAAACGTTTACTTGATTTGGTGGTATCATTATCTTTTGTTGCTTGCTCTTTTCGGTTGGGATTTGTCTCAGGCTTTTGACTAAATGCCCTAAAGCCAATGATAGTAGCAATAAGAGCCAACAGATAAACAATTTTTGCAAATGATGAAGTTTTTTCCATGACATGTTGGTTTTAATTTCTTTATTACGAATAGTTTCGTATCAAATATACGATCTACTTCGTATTTCTTTAACAACTCACAATTTTGTTACCAAATTTTAACAATTGAGGATTTCTTTATCATGTTTCTTTACTTTGTTTTTAAGCTACCCAACCTTCTAACGTAGGAAGCAATCTTGTAGTTTTAAATATCCGCACTTATAAAAGATGCAATAAAACAAGCAGTACAAGTGAGTGACACAACCGGGGTATAACAAAGGACAAATGTTGGTTTCAACGTTTTTAGGAAAGGCAGTATTTTTGATTTAAACTAAAGTAAAAAGAATGAAGCGAGTATTAGTTGTGTTAGGTTTAGTTTCTTTAAGCGTGTCGGTTTTTGCGCAGGAGGAAGAAGAGGAAAAAAGCCACAAATTTAGAAGAGATAATATTTTTATCGGAGCTGCAATAGGACTGGGATTAAGTAGCGGCGGGTTTAGTGGAGGAGCAAATCCGGAGATAGGTTATAGCATTGCCCAGTGGCTTGATGCAGGAATTTCGACCAACTTCAATTACAATTCCTATTCAGCAGAATACAACGGAGGAATACGGCAAAGAAGTTTCAATTACGGAGCGGGAATGTTTGTACGGGTGTTTCCGATCAGGAGCGTTTTTCTCCAGGTTTTACCTGAATATAACAGGATCAACACTACTCTCAGAGATGTTTATTCGGGACAGGAGACGATCTATAAACAACAGGCTCCAAGCCTTCTGTTAGGTGCTGGCTATACAAGCCGTGAAATAGGTAGAAGTAGCTTTTATACGGTAATTATGTTTGATGTCGGTAACAACCCAGAGTCTCCTTACATAGGATACTTAGGTTCAAAACAACCAATACTAAGAACTGGTTTTAACTTTTATCTTCGTCCAAGAAGGAAATAAGTTGTTGGGCCGTTTCCACTACTAAGATGCGATCGTGCCAGTCTTCGTATAAAAAGTCGCACGCCTGCATGTGAGCAATATGACTGATTAAGTGATTATAGAATCCTGCTGAATTCAGCAGGATTATTTTTTTGTTGTGGATCTTGAGCGTGTTCCATGTAAGCATCTCAAACATTTCATCAAGCGTACCGTTACCACCGGGTAAAATAATAGCAGCGTCGCAGAGGTCATACATAATCTTCTTGCGTGCATGCATGTCAGCGACCACCTGCAAGTCCGTTATAGCAGTATGTTGATGCTCCCATCCTATTAAGATTTCGGGGATAATGCCGGTCACCTTTCCTCCACTTTTCATTGCAGCGTCTGCTACAGCTCCCATAAGCCCTTTTTTACCGCCGCCGTAAATCAACGTAATGTTGTTTCTGCCCATGTATTCGCCTAACTCTGTTGCATGTTGCACAAATACCGGATCAGATCCTTTTTGAGATCCGCAGAAGACTGCTATTGATGTTAGATTCATCTGATTGCTTTTGACACGGCAATATTAGCTCATTATTTTTTCCTACTTTTCACCCTCTAATAGAGTAACATTAATATCATACTAGCCTATGTCTCCAACTCTCCTGTTTACATTCGTTTTTGGATACTTTTTCCTTTTGTTGGGAGTAGCGTGGTATACCAGCCGCAACAGTAACAACGACACTTTCTTCATTGGCAATCGCAGCAGCAACTGGATGCTGGTAGCGTTTGGTATGATAGGAACTTCTTTAAGCGGGGTAACTTTTGTAAGTGTTCCGGGTACAGTAGGGCTTGGAAGCTTTGGCTATTTCCAGGTTGTTATTGGATATTTCCTCGGATATTTTGTTGTTGCATTTGTACTGCTGCCCTTGTATTACCGCATGAACCTCACGTCTATTTATAGTTACCTATTACAGCGGCTGGGCGTTTCATCTTACAAAACAGGTGCTTTGTTTTTTATTATCTCTCGAACCTTCGGCGCTACAGCAAGACTTTACCTTGTCATAAACGTACTCCAGATTTTCATTCTCGATAACATGGGTGTTCCGTTCTGGTTAACCACCTTTGTTATCTTGCTAATGATCATTCTCTATACCTTTAAAGGGGGTGTGAAAACGATTGTGTTTACCGATACGTTGCAAACCTCATTTATACTTATTGGTTTGCTGGTGTGTGTGGCTTATATAATGAATTCCCTTAACCTTGGAATGGCCAGTACCTGGGGCGAACTAAAATCCCACAATTATTTACACCTCCTAAATACTGATTATAAAAGTGCTGGTTACTTTCTAAAGTCTATTATTGGCGGGGCGTTTATCACCATTGCTATGACCGGTCTTGACCAGGAGATGATGCAGAAAAATATCAGCGTACGTACCCTTGGAGATTCTCAGAAAAACATGATTACATTGAGCCTTTTACAAGGGGTAGTTGTGTTTATCTTCCTGGTGTTAGGTGGACTTTTGTACCTGTTTGCTATTAATAAGGGTGGAGCATTTGAGCAGGTATTGGTAAATGGTAAACAACAAACACAATTTTTATTAGATGGGAAAAACATTATAGGCGACAATATTTTTCCGCAGATTGCATTCAACTACCTGCCACCCGTCATTGGGATCATTTTTATAATAGGCTTAATTTCTGCACTCTTTCCAAGTGCCGACGGCGCTTTAACAGCATTAACATCCTCTTTCTGTATTGACATAATTGGCTTAAAAAGAAACGAAGCCTGGACAGAAAATAAAAAGAAGAATATCAGGATAACGACGCACATGATTTTTGCCCTGATTTTCTTCTTGTGCGTACTATTGTTTAAGTGGATTGATAACAAGTCTATTATTGACATCATTTTAAAACTTGCAGGATATACTTACGGACCGTTGCTGGGACTATTTGCTTTTGGAATTTTGACAAAAAGAAAAATAGCCGATGGAATCGTTGTACCTATTATTTGCCTGGTAGCTCCTGCTATTTGTTATTATGTCAGCGAACATTCCGCTACATGGTTTGGAGGTTATCAAATAGGCGTCGAACTTTTAATCTTAAATGGGTTGCTAACCTTTATCGGGCTGTTTATAATCTCAAAAGGTAAGGGCCATGAGATAAGTGCCGTTTTGTAAATGGTCACGGTTTGAACGTTTTGACCAGGCTTTTCGAAATTAAACAAAGAATAAAGTCATAAAAAAAGGCCGTCCTTTCAAGACGGCCTTTCACTTATTCGATTTTATATCAGCTGAGTTATTCTCCCTCTAAATTTAATGGATATCCGTAGCTGCCTTCATAGCCTGGATACATTCCTTCCAATTTCACGTTATTACCTTTGTTTCTTTCTAAAGCAGCACGCAAATCGTCTGTGTTTTTAATCACAATTCCATTTACACTTGTGATTACAAAACCGTCCTGCATTTTGGTTTTGCTTAAGGCGCCACTTCCAATTTTTCTCACTACAACTCCACCGGGAACATCGTATGTTGCTGCCGTTTTCTTGTCAAGGTTTTCTAATGTACCACCCAGTTTTTCAAGAATAGTAGCATTTTTTACAACGTTTGTATTACCTGAACGATTCTTAAGTGTAAGGGTAGCAGTATTTTCTTTGCCATCTCTAAGGTAAGTAACAGTGATTTTATCACCTGGCTTATAACGCGTCACTTGTTCAACCATTTCAGGTCCGGTAGTAACTTTCACCTCGTTTATTTTCGTAACAATATCTCCTTTTTTGATGCCGGCAACACTTGCGGCTCCGCCTACGGGAACATCTGTTACTACAACCCCTTCACCATCTCTTAATCCATATTCTTTTTTCTCATCCTCAGTAGGCTCGCCCATTGAGTATTGAATACCTAAATATGCTCTTTGAACTGTTCCGAACTTCATTAAATCGTTCACTACTTTCTTCACAATGTTAACTGGTACTGCGTAAGAGTAACCCGCATAACTACCTGTTGGAGATGCAATGGCCGAATTAATACCGATTAGTTGGCCATCTGTATTAATTAAAGCGCCTCCGCTATTTCCTGGGTTAACCGCTGCGTCTGTTTGAAGAAAACTCTCAATTGGACTTTCACTTTGCCTGCGGTTAATGCCTATTGACCTGGCTTTCGCACTAATAATTCCTGCTGTTACGGTAACATCTAAAGTAAGCGGATAACCTACAGCTAAAACCCATTGACCGAGCTTCACATCGTCGCTATTTCCGTAAACAAGGTATGGAAAGTTTTTGCCTTCAATTTTAAGAACAGCAATATCGCTACTTGGGTCAGCACCAATTAAAGTCGCCTTGTACGACCGTTTATTGTTGAGCGTGATATTAATGTCATCAGCACCATCAATGACGTGATTGTTAGTTACAATAAAACCATCGTTACTGATTAAGACTCCGCTTCCACTTGCACGTTGTTCAGGGATAGTCTGCGATTGAGGACCTCCAAACAAATCGCCAAAGTCATCACCAAAAAGATCCGAAAAAGGATTACGGCTACGACTACGAGGTAGGTTGTTAGTCACTTGCCGCGCTTTTGTTTTTGTTTTTATATGAACCACTGCAGGTGTTGCAGAGGTAGAGGCCGCGGTAAAATCAACAGCTCCTGCTGCTCTCTCGCCGTCAAAAAAGCCTGCGTAGTTAATTGGCAATTTTCCGGGTTCCTGCACTCCTGCTGTCTGCTTCGCCTCCCATCGGTTGTAGCCCCACACACTCAAAAAGGAGGTGGCGGCACTGATGAGAATTACCAAGAGAATGTTCTTAAGTTTCATCATCTATCTTTTTAATTAAGGTTGTCAAATAATATGCCTATGAACAGCAAACTAATAAAAGTGTTTAAATCATTGAAAATCAAAAGAACCATTTAACATAAAATTGACGAAGGTTGTCGTAGATCAGCAAAAAAGTCAGAATCATAATGTCATTCTTCAACTGCTGTGACGGAAAGACATTTACACCTTACTCATACAAACCCATTCTTTTGCTAAAGCTGCTACTTCCGTAAAACTACAAAGACACAGCAAATTTCATTGTATCAACTCCGTCAGGATAATCAAACAAAGAAGGTTGTTGTGCCTGTCCAAAAGGTATCGAATTATGTCCAACAATACACTGTACATCTTTATTTTCTTTCAGTGATGCAAGTTCTTTCTTATCGTTGTAAAACTCGTAATTCACCTGGCTAACGGCAGTAAAAAGTGACTCATTTTTAGAAAGTAAAATAGTTCCGTTAGTCATGTAGAACTTATTTCCCATCATCAGTAACGCAAGCTGGTAATCGTAATTGTGCTTGTATTTATGAAAATTCTCGTAATGCTCGTACTTGTTAAGAGCTTTTAAAAGAGCCGAAAAGTCATATCCTAATGGCACAAACAACTTCGTCACATTACGACAACCTAGCCCAAAAAAGGTTTGAATATCGTCAGCTAACTTTTCAAGTTCCTCACTGGTTTCTGTTCCATCTAATACAGCTACACTGGTACGGTTGCGACGAATAATATGAGGATACTTTCCAAAATAGTAGTCAAAGTACCTTCCCGAGTTATTGCTTCCTGTAGCAATGTATGCATCACATCCTTTTAGATTATCAGCTATACTGATTAAATCTGCTGTTTCGGATTCCCACTCCTTCAACGATGACACAATGTGTTGTAAAAGCACTTCATCTTTTGAGGATAGCTTTATTTTAGAAATATGTCCTGTAATAAAAATGCAAAGCAGGTCATGAAAACCTACTAACGGAATATTGCCAGCCATCACTATCCCCACCACTAGAGGTGCATTGTTTTCAGCAGGAACGTTGTATTCTTTCACCCACCTTTCAAGTTTATCTTTTTGCAAAAAGGAGTTGACAATGTTATTAGTCGCCATTTCAATAAACTCGGGCGCGAACCAGGGGTTTTTTCTGTTGGCCTGTTCCTTAATGTGCTGCCATTCGTGGCCGCTTCTTTGCAAATATTCTCCCAGTCTTACTAATAGATCAATTCGATGTTGTAAAGTCATCTCTCAAACCTTATTTTTGCTGAGCAAAAGTACATTGAATAACACTATTTAAACTGAAAACAAAATGGCAATAAAAATAACTGATGAATGTATCAACTGCGGCGCATGTGAGCCTGAATGCCCGAACAACGCTATCTATGAAGGCGGTGTAGAATGGTCGATGAGTGATGGAACTGCGGTGAAAGGTACATTCACTTTATTAGACGGAACGGTGGTATCTGCCGATCAAAGATTGGCGCCAGTTGCAGTAGATACTTACTACATTACTCCTAATAAGTGTACAGAATGCCAGGGTTTTCATGAAGAACCTCAATGTGCTGCTGTTTGCCCCGTAGATTGTTGCGTACCAGACGAAATGTATGTAGAAACAGTTGAAGAACTGATGGCAAAAAAAGAACGGATGCACTAGCTACTACCTTGTTATATAAACGGTTTCAAAAACCGCAATTCAGTAAAGGGGTGAAGTCTTTCTTCACCCCTTTACTATTTTTAATATCCCTTCTACCTGCTTATTTTACCTTCCTAACTTAAATCTCCGGTAATTCTATCGATGCAACCAATTGTTGTAATTTGCATATTTATATACCTATGTCTAAAGAACTACGACGAGAGCAAGCCCTGGAATATCATTCGAAAGGCAGGCCGGGAAAAATAGAGGTAATCCCTACAAAAGAAGCGAAGACCCAACGCGATTTGTCTTTGGCATATAGTCCTGGAGTGGCCGAACCTTGCAAAGAAATTGCAGCAAATAAAGAAAATGCATACAAATACACAGCAAAAGGAAACCTGGTTGCAGTAATAAGTAATGGTACAGCCGTGCTCGGTTTAGGTGATATTGGTCCAGAAGCAAGCAAACCCGTAATGGAAGGAAAGGGAGTTTTATTTAAAATTTTTGCTGACATTGATGTATTTGATATTGAGGTAAATGAAAAGGACCCTCAAAAATTTGTTGACATTGTCGCTGCCCTTGAACCAACTTTTGGAGGCATAAATCTCGAAGACATAAAAGCACCGGAGTGTTTTGAAATAGAGACAAAGCTGCGCGAAAGATTGAAAATCCCGGTAATGCATGACGACCAGCATGGTACCGCCATCATTAGTAGTGCAGCTCTATTAAACGCGCTAGAGCTTCAAAGGAAAAAGATAGAAAAAGTAGAATTTGTTGTAAACGGTGCAGGTGCGGCGGCGATGGCCTGTGTGAGGTTATATATTTCGCTGGGGGCCCGATACGAAAACTTTATTTTGTTTGACAAGGATGGTGTGCTTCATAAAGGCAGAACTGATCTCGATGATGAAAAACGAAAGTTCGCGGTAAATCGTACAGACTGGACGCTCGAAAAAGCAATGAAAGACGCCGACGTGTTTTTAGGTTTGAGCGTAGGCAACGTTGTTACTACCGATATGGTAAAAAGTATGGCGAAAAATCCGATTGTGTTTGCCATGGCTAATCCTGATCCTGAGATTCCATACGAACTCGCAGTTGAAGCGAGAAAAGACGTAATAATGGCTACGGGTAGATCTGACTATCCCAACCAGGTCAATAACGTACTTGGCTTTCCTTATATTTTCCGCGGCGCTCTTGATGTGAGAGCAACCCAGATAAACGAAGCCATGAAACTCGCGGCGGTAAAGGCCCTTGCAGAAATGGCTAAGACAGCCGTACCGGAGATTGTGAATTTAGCCTATAATGAAAAAAACATTGTTTTTGGTCCAGAGTACATTATTCCTAAACCACTTGACCCACGATTGTTAAGTGTAGTTGCGCCAGCGGTGGCAAGAGCGGCCATGGAAAGTGGCGTCGCACAACATCCCATTTCAGATTGGAATTTGTATAAGGTTGAATTAAACAAGCGCCTTGGTTTAGATAATCAACTATTAAGGGTAATCAGCGCCAAAGCGCGCAGCAATCCGAAGAGGGTCGTATTTGCTGATGCTGATAATCTCAAAATTTTAAAAGCTGCTCAAATTGTTTTTGACGAAGGAATAGCTTACCCTATACTACTGGGAAATACTAAAAAGATCCAGGCGATAGCTGCTGAAAATAGTATTGATCTTACAGAACTTCCTATCATCGATCCACTTAGTGATGAGACGGAAGAAAAAAGAAACGCATACGCTGCTTTGTTTTTCGATAAGAGAAAGCGAAAAGGCGTTAATTTCTACGAGAGCAAAAAGATGATGAGAGACCGTAACTACTATGGTAGTATGATGGTCGAAACCGGCGATGCGGATGCAATGATATCTGGTCTCTTGAAAAATTATCCTGATGCTATTCGTCCAGCGCTACAAATTATAGGTAAAGAAGAATCGGTAAAGAAAATTGCCGGTATGTATATCATGATTACAAAGAAGGGTCCTTTGTTTCTGGCAGATACTACCGTAAATTTCAACCCAACTGCTGAAGAACTCGCCGACATTACCATTATGGTAGCCCGGGAAGTTAGCAACTTCAACATTACACCAAGAATTGCCATGTTGAGCTATTCGAATTTTGGCAGCAGCAATTCGCCGGAGGCACAAATAGTTGCCCAAGCCACTGCAATTGTAAAACATCGCAATCCGAAGTTGATTGTTGATGGAGAAATGCAGGCAAGTCTTGCGTTCAGCAAAGAAGTGGTAAGAGACAATTATCCATTCAGTGAATTAGCCGAACATGACGTAAACACCCTGATCTTTCCCAATCTTGCAGCTGGCAATATTGCCTATAACTTGCTTAAAGAGGTAGGCGGCGCTGATGCTATTGGCCCGATTTTATTAGGTTTAAAGAAACCTGTCCATGTTCT
Organism: Segetibacter aerophilus; assembly: GCF_007991655.1. Classification (GTDB taxonomy): domain Bacteria; phylum Bacteroidota; class Bacteroidia; order Chitinophagales; family Chitinophagaceae; genus Segetibacter; species Segetibacter aerophilus. Next base: position 301,226 of record NZ_BJYT01000006.1, on the reverse strand, counting down.
TCAGTTGGGAAGCAGTGTAAGGAATATCATAAACATGACTCTTGTAGCTGTAATCGATGCTCAAATGAAGTCTAAAAGTAATACCGGGGACGCCGTAAGTAAAAGTTCCTGGTGGAAGAGACGAAGGAATTCACCTATCAATAAATAAAACAGTTCAGGCTATTACATGAAGTTTTTTACAAAATTCGGGCAATACCTGCTGATGCTTAAGGGCATGTTTAGCCGACCCGAAAACCCTAAGATGTATTGGAAAGAATTTATGCACCAATGTGTTGAAATTGGAATAGGCTCTTTACCCATCGTCGTTATTATCTCCCTGTTTTTAGGTGCAGTAACTACTGTTCAAACTGCTTACCAGTTGGTGAGTCCATTAGTGCCGGCAAGCACAATCGGGCAGATAGTAAGAGATAGTATGATCCTCGAACTTTCGCCAACGGTGGTCAGTATCGTATTGGCAGGTGTTGTTGGAAGTAAGATAGCCAGCGAACTTGGTAATATGAGGATCAGCGAACAAATCGATGCCTTGGAAATCATGGGCATTAACACCAAAACTTACCTTGTCCTTCCAAAAATTCTTGCCGCACTTTTAATGATTCCTTGTTTAATTACGTTATCTGCTTTTCTAGGAATTTGGGGTGGACGTACTGCAGCAAACATGTCTAGCATTGTAGCTTCAGATATTTTTGACATAGGGCTTCGCTCTAATTTTCTTCCTAAAAACGTATGGTTCGCACTTAGTAAAGCATACACCTTTGCATTTATCGTAAGCAGCATTCCTGCTTATTTTGGCTACTTTGTTACCGGGGGTTCCTTGGAAATTGGACGGTCAAGTACAACATCAGTAGTAGTAAGTTGTATCTTAATCCTTGTTGCGGATTACGCTCTTGCAGCTCTGTTGTTATAAATTTATATTATGATTGAAGTCAAGAATTTAAAGAAAAGCTTTGGCGACAAAACTATTCTTAATGATGTGAACCTGGTGATGGAAACAGGGAAATCAAATCTTATTATAGGCTCGAGCGGTAGTGGCAAGACCGTCTTACTTAAATGCATTATAGGCCTCTTTACCCCGGACGAGGGAAAGGTCGTGTATGACGGAATGAGTATGATTGATGCATCTAAAGACGAAAAAAAGGAATTACGCCAGCAGATAGGAATGCTCTTTCAAGGTTCAGCCCTGTTCGATAGTATGACTGTTGAAAAGAATATCAGGTTTCCGCTAGATATGTTTACAACACTTACCTCAGGTGAGAAATTGAAAAAGGTAAATGAAGTTCTTGCAAGGGTAAACATGGAAGGCGCCAATAAAAAACTTCCCTCAGAAATTAGTGGAGGTATGAAAAAAAGAGTGGGTATTGCCAGAGCAATCGTACTCAACCCTAAGTACCTTTTTTGCGACGAGCCTAACTCTGGTTTAGATCCACAAACTTCACTTGTTATCGATCGCCTTATTCGCGACATCACTCTTGAATATAAGATTACCACTGTCGTAGTTACGCATGACATGAATAGCGTAATGGAGATTGGTGATCACATCTTTTATATGTACCAGGGCCGTAAACAATGGGAAGGTTCAAACAAAGAGATTATTCGCAGCAACGACGAAAAACTTAATGAATTCATTTTTGCATCTGACTTTCTGCAAGACGCCAAACAGATGCGAATGATGCACGAAGAGCAAGACAAAAAAGAGCCGGCTAACGTTTAAAGTAAGAGGCTGAGAGGCCTTTGGTTTTAGTCTAAATTCTTTTTTTGATTGTGCATTTGTACACCAATCGTCATCGTTGCGTCGCACACTTCTACCGCAAATCGTTATTCTTCTTTTAAAAAAGCATTCGAAAAACATCGATTCTGCCATTCCCGTTTGCAGCATTAACGACTTCTTACATTTGATAATTTTAGCCCATTTTTTTTCAAGCTCATAAAGTTTATAAACCTTTCATTGCTGGTATTGTTAGTACTGACTAATTCTAAAAGCATGTCTAAGGTGTACTCTTTAAAAACGGTTCAAACTATCCCTATAACTTTAAATGAAGCATGGGCCTTTTTTAGCAGACCGGATAACTTAAAAGACATCACACCCGCTTATATGGGTTTTACGATAAGAAGTAAACACCACGGCGAACGGATGTATGAGGGGCAGATTATAGAATATACCGTTAAGCCTCTTTTCGGCATTCCCGTGTACTGGATGACGGAGATTACACACGTAAAAGATAACAGCTATTTTATCGACGAGCAAAGATTTGGACCATATAGCCTATGGCATCACCAACACCATTTTAAAGAAGTTGCAGGTGGTGTAGAAATGACCGACATAGTACACTATAAAATTCCTTTCTGGTTTTTGGGAGACATGGCAAATAGCTTATTCATAAAAAAACAGCTCCAACAAATATTTGATTTCCGCTACCAATCAGTAGTTCAAAGATTTGGAGAATTTAAGTCACAAGGATAACTGCCACTTTTTCTTATTTAGGGAACTACACGAAAATACCTTCAAAGCTTTTAAAAACTGTTTGGCGTAACTCACCTCGTGCCCACTAGTTAATAACGGTACAAGTGAGTGACACAACAGTGCTAAATTGATAGCTTAAAGTTTGTAAACGCAAAAGATCTAAGGACGTCCATCCCTCCAGCTCCCTAAAATTGTGTTTGTATAAACTCGCCTTTAATATTATCTTCAACAACCTCTTTATTCTTTTTAAAACTAACTACTGTATGTGTAAAAATCACTTCTCCCCGATTCAATGCATTTTACCTCCTTACCTCACCGACAAGTTAGTCGACTCTGAAAATAAAAACCTATCAAAAATTGCTGTTAATACCAAGTTTCGAAGTTTCAGATTAAGAAGTGATCGTGAATTTTTTAAAGATACCAGTGCAACAGAACAAGCGATACTATGTGCAGTAGCAAAGAAACCAACCAAGGTGCCGGTTTTGAAAATGGAAGTGTATAGCTGCAACAGAAAAGCAAGTACTACGGGTGCAACACTTCTTTGGAGCGACACTTCTCCTAAACTTCCAACCGATAAAGATGCTAAAAACGTTATCAACGCAGGTAGCGGAACATGGAAGTTTTACTACGAACTTTTTGGGCGCAATTCTGTCGATAATCTCGGCCTGACTATTCAACAGTATGTTCACTATGATAAGAAATACGACAACGCCTTTTGGGATGGTCGAAGAATGATCTTCGGAGATGGTGACGGCACTATCTTCGGTAGCTTTACAACCGACATCGATGTTATAGGTCACGAACTTACTCATGGAGTTACCCAGTACGAAGCCAATCTCGAATACCATTTGCAATCGGGAGCGCTGAACGAATCGTTCTCCGATGTTTTTGGAATCTTAATTAAGCAACGGATGCTAAACCAGGATGTGAAAAAGTCGAACTGGTTAATCGGCGAAAACGTTTTATTAGGAAACGAGTACGCGTTAAGAAGTATGAAAGAGCCGGGAACCGGGTATAGAAATCATCCCGAGCTCGGTGACGATCCTCAACCTGCAACCATGGATGGATTTGTAAAGCTTCCCGATACCTCGTCTGGCGACTGGGGAGGAGTGCACTATAATTCAGGGATTCCAAATTTTGCTTTTTATGTTGCAGCCTTTAATATGGGAGGGTTTGCATGGGAGAAAGCCGGTAAAATTTGGTACACAGCTTTAACGGACAAAACAAATCTAAAGAAGAACGCGAGTTTTAGTGACATGAGAAAACTAACTATAAAAATAGCAGGACAACTATACGGCACAAAAAGCCTGGAGGCTAAAGCCGTAACAGATGGCTGGAATGCAGCCAAAGTCAAATAAAATAATTATGCGTATTACACTTCTAAGAACCGGTGGAATCATTCCAATTACGAAAAAAGCCGAAAAAGAGGTTAATTGGACAAGTGCTGAGTTGAAAGAACTGATACAGGCAATAGAGAGTAAAGACGATGGGCCGGGTCAAAGAAGAGATGCATCAGATTATCAGTTAAAGTATAATGCCGGAACTATTTCCATTGATTGGGAAAAGATTCCGGCATCATATAAAAAAACGTTTGAAGAGCTAAAAGACAATCTTACTATAGTGAAGAAATAGAGCTAGCAACACAATCGTTTCTAAAATTTTATCCAGGCATTCTGGAAATATATTTTTCAATTTCTTTTATCTGGTCAGTTACCTGCTTCGTAGTCGGCTTTAATGCTTTGGCTTTTCTGAAGTAGTCTTTGGCGGCCCGGAACTCTCTTTTGTTCATAAAGATTTGACACATGCTTAAAAAAGCAACAGCTTGGCTCTCCTTATCAGCAATGCCAGCACGAATAGCCTGCCGCACATAACTTTCTCCAGTCTTCATATCGCCTTTTTGCAAAGCCATCATTCCAAGTTGTAGTTTGTTGGCGCCTTCAGCTTCTGCCATCGGTGACCCCAAGTCTAAACTCTTTTTCATATGCTTTTCAGCAGAGTCGAAATCTTGGTCCATCATGGCAAGGTTGCCTTTGAGAGTATAATAGGTAGAACGAATAGGCTTGTATAGCAAGTTCGGGAACCAAATGGAAGCCATTATCTTCTGCACTTCTTCCATGTTACCCTGTTCCATCGGCTCCTGGATAAGACGAAGCGGGCCAATGAAGAAATGACTTGCCAAACCTATTACAGCGAGGAAATAAAGAATGAAAGAGGCCCAAAAGCCTGCACTGATATTTACGATGATTGCCAGAACAAGAGCCAGGATGCTTAAATAAAAACGGTACTTTATTAAAAGGTTATAAAACTTCATATTTTAAAATTGGGCTGCAAAGATAAGCGCGAATTAAAGACAACCATGTAAGATTACATGATCAGTTGTTAATACTTATCGTCATTAATTTCAACCCAATAGTTCTCCGGGTCCTGGAAATAAACCTGCTTCACGCCATCAACCCTGGTGGTAATAGAATTAGCTTTTCCGGGCCAATCCTCGTAATGAATTTTTGCCGCGATTAAACGTTTTACAAATTCATCCACAGAGCTTACCGTAAAACATAAGTGCGCGTTTTTATCATGAGGTGTGATGTCTTTTGCTCCTTTAATAAAATGAAGTTGGCTATGCTCAGCTATCGGGAACCAAGAATGCCTTCCGTCGTGGAAAGGCTCGGGCATTGTATCTATCCCAACAATAGTTCTATAAAATTCGGTCATTGCTTGCAGGTCTTTTACATACACTGCAATATGGTTTAACATCACCGGCTTTTTAGTTTGTGCATTTGCGTTGTAAGTAGTAGTTGTAAAAATGCCTAGAATTAATAAATGGCGGAGCAATGTCTTTATCATAAAAATAGTTTGGAGGAAAAATAGCTATAAATCGAATGCGAGAAACGATTATTTTTGCCGGAATTTAAGAGGCCTTGTAGTTCAATGGATAGAATAGAAGTTTCCTAAACTTTAGATACAGGTTCGATTCCTGTCAAGGCTACAACTACCGATGTTAAGTTGTTTATTACCAACGTTTTGAAAGAATAAAAGTAACTAGGGGGAACTGTAGGGGTAACTTTAGTAACAATTGATTAGAAAGTAACTGAAACTTTAGTGAGGTAAAGGAGCTTTTAAAATCTTTGGTATTTGGAAACTTAGTTTCGATTAACCACAAAGGCAAAATAGCGATTTATAGCTGAATGCTTGACGTCCAGCCACAATTTGTAAACACACCGTTGGTTGCAGTTTTAATCTGCCATATCGCAATAATACGCACGGGTACTGTCACTCGCAAAAATTAAAACTTGTCTCGATTTGGATTATCCGAATTATAGCTCCTTAAAACCATAACCGTTTTGTTTAAATTATTTGGTGTCCACCACCTAGGTTTAGGACTATAAGTCGGGATATACTGAGCCGTGTCCTTGGAGTCATAAACTTCGGAGTGATAGTTTTCAAGGCTAATTATCCTTCGCAGTTCTTCTGGACAAGTTTTAAATTCCAACAATATACAGCAATCAAGTTTTGGTACAATTTGGTCTGTTTTATTGACAACTTTCAAGCAGCTGACAGTTGGTTCCCCAAATAATGCTAAGTATATTTCTCCTCCGGTTCTCGATGCGAATTTACTCTTAACTCTGTCTATTGCTTCCGTCGCTTTGGAAGTCGCTTTCCCTGCTGCTAAAATTCCGAGCCACAAAAAACATAAAACTAAAACCAGAACGAAGGCTAACGAAGAAATAAATCGAAAAAAATTTTTCCTTTTAATCCCTGTCACCAAATAGAAAACAAAAAGTAGAAAAGAAATTATTCCTATTAAGATTGGAAGTATAGGATGTGTCATAAAAAAATTGCAACCCACGTGTTTCGGCTTTATCTAGTAGTGGCAGTAATATTTGTATCATCCACTACTGTTGTAAAGCTCATTAAAGATATTCTGTTTAACGTTATCACTAAAGCCACTATTGCATGGAAGCTGTTGTTAGGCGTAGGGAGATTTACCTAAAATAGGTTGTAAGTAAGCAATTTCTTCAGGCCATTCTGCCTCCCAGGGATAAATGCCTTTAACCGTAGGATAGATATATTGTAATAATGGGAAATTGCTTTCGTTATAGTAATTAATTGCCTGATAAACATAGTCATTATAACTCTCAGGATTGACAGAAGTAAAGTAACACTGATAATTGGTTAAGATGTCTGAATAAAAATGGCTTTCTTGAAAAGTTTCTCCGTTTCTAATTTGTTCGCCAATTATATTAATAAGAGAATGGATCAATTCAAGTTTAAGACCTACTATCAAAACCTCAGGATGTCCGAATGTTTCAAATAGGCCAATAGAATAGCCAAACGGAGGATTATTGTCATCTTCTAAAACCTGTATAACATACCAACCATAATGTTCAATCCCTGCTTTAATCTTTTCCATTCTTATTAGTTACAATGTTCCAATAAACTTACGCCTAACGCTTTTCAGCTTTATGCAGTAGCGGTATTCGTTGCACTACTGCCTTACTGCTGTTCTAAAGCTCATTAAAGATATTCAGTTTAAGTCTATTCCTAAAGCCACTATTGCATAGAAGCTGTTGTTATAAGCAGCCTTACGGTACTCCATCATAAGTCATATCGAACTCAATATTGTTGATATTTTCTCTATTGCAAAAATTATCAAATTCTGCTTTGGGCATTGGACCATATATTCCATCTTGACCTGGATACGGATTTTTAGACATGTCAATTGCAAAGTAATTGGTTATGCTTTTATCAATAGAATTTTTAGGGAAATCAGTGGAAGGATGTTGTTTAGCAATGATAAATCTTGAATTATGCCCTACGGCAAAAACATATGGAGTAATTAACCTCTCTTGATTATAAATAGCACGGCTTTCGCTTACATCAATCCACCCTATTTGATACTCCCCTTTAATAGTCTCAAACCTACTGTCAAAGAAACAGCTCGTTAACAGTAGGCAGCATAAAATCAATACGTAGTGTTCGGGTTTAAACAAGTGTTTTCAAGGTTGCTTATAACGTTGAACGTGTTTATGTAGTACTGGTATTTAAAATACTAATGTTCCAAAAACTTGTTGATGATGATAAAAGATAGAAAGATTGGTTTATGTTCTTCCGCCAGTATTACATAAACATGCTGTTAGCTGTAGTCTTCATTTTCTGTCTTTCATCTTGTCAATTTCCAAAATCAACTAAATGGGGCTTTGTGAAACGAAAGTCTCAAAGTTATCTGTAAATTGATTTACGGTGACTTTCAAATTCAAGAGCTCCAGTGATGCTCCGGCTAAACCTGATACAATTGCATATTCTGGCATTTTTAGTAACAATGAGCAAAGTACTACTGCTACTGTACCAAATAATGACTTGGAAGTTGATAGTGATTTGAACGTTTCGTTTGCAAGTCTAATACCGTGTTTATTGCAAGCCTCTTTATAATCTTCAATCTGAATTGAGAGGTCATCAATAATAAACGAAATGTCCTTTCCTTTGTAATTCTTATTGATAAAGAGCGAAAAACGTTTTACTTTTTTATTAAAGTCGGAATCCTTTTTTGCCTCCGATATCTGGCTCCATTGTAATTCTGAAGCAACGATAATGGGTGCATTTATAATTTCTACTTCGACTTTGTCTAACATTAATTGATTTCGGTAATCATTTTCAAGATAATCTTGAAAGATTGTTTGGTTGAATATTGGTATTGGCAACGTCTTATTTCCAAAAAGCTTTTTAGATGCTTCCACAACAATAAGGTTACGAAACTTTGAAACAGGTTCGGTTGCAAATGCTTCCATATGTTCTATTACCTTATCTCTACTTATAGTCTGTTCTTTTTTAACGTACTTGTCCATGAATCTTTCTCTGTAAACATCCATGAAACCCTTCTCAATCTGATTTGAGATATGAGAATGAATAGTGTCGAGTTCCTTATCATCTAAAAGAAAAGGGGCTTGCAGGTTTTTTGGAACCGGGATGTCTTTTACTGTACAACAAACTTTATCGAAAAGAATAGCAGCTAATTTTAACTTGGCTTCATCTGATGCTACTCCTATTGTTTGATATTTTTCTAAAAACATTTTTAATGTTTGTCACCAAGGTGTAATTAACAGCTAACGTTAAGTGTTTATGAAGTTGTGGCAATTGAAAAACTTCGGTCTCAATTAACCACTAAAGAAAAATACTGATTTAAAGTCGAATGCTTAATGTCCAGCCACGATTTTATAAACATAGTGTCGGCTGCACAGCAGTTTATAACTTATTTACGGCTTGCACTATTTCTATTATATCATTTTGCCATGTTTCAAAGGATTTGTTTTGAAATTTACTGTCAATTAATGTGTGAACTACAACATTGTCTTTGTAAAACTGTTTTAAAAGATTTCTAATAAACTCCGGTTGTATTCGTGCAAATAAATAGATGGCTGTATTTGTACCATTTGACTTTTCTAAAAAATAGGTGATACCTAGTATGCGTCCACTCGGGTCCACAGTTGTTAACCTGTGGTAAAGATTGCTTTTTTGTCCAAGAATGATAGCTTGATAAAATCTATGAGTACTTGCACTAAAAGCGTTCTCTCGCCCAAAATCTTTCGATAAAAATTGATACCTATTATCATTATATAAGAAGCCAAAACCTTTAATATCATTTACTTTAAATACCATGTTTCCCTTTACGCTGTCAACAATGGTTACCTTCTCAGCAAATTTTATTAGCATTGCTTTATTGCTAAATATATAATGGGGCATTTTTATTTGAGCGTTAACCGTATCGTTTGTGTTAGTTACGTAATACCCGGGGATGGTAGTCGGAGTTTGGGCATAAGCATAACTGAATAGAGTGAGTAAAAAGAATAAGAAAGAATAATATTTCATTGTCATTTTATAAATGTCAATCACTTAAAGGAGACTGTCTTCGTTTGCAGCCACGATAAAGTGTTCATGAAGTTGTCGCATTTAAAAAACGTCTGGTTTCAATTACCACAAAAGCAAAATAGTGATTCACAGTTGAATGCCCCACATCCAGCCACAATTTTATAAACACTCATGTTACGGGCAGTTTCGTCATTCTGCTTCATTTAGTTTTACAAAGTCAGCTTTCTCCAGTTTGTATTTGTACGTTTCTCTCTTTCCGTTGAAGTTGATAACGTTAACGAGTAAAATTATTTCACTTAAATTATTTAGATTGCGAAGGTCGTTCTGTATCTCACGTTTGCCATCGTCGTCAATAAATAACTGAAATTCTTTAGAGCTTCCTTGAGCAATATAATTCTCACCTGCGGCTACTCCGACCACTTGGACATTTATGTTCTTCTGAGCACCATTGTTATAAGAAATAAGTCCATTTATTATGTGTCCCGGCTTAGTTCCTGAATTAGATACAATCATCATAATATGGCCACCATAAACAAATGAGTAATTTACATGTAGAACAGAATTTTCTGCTGTTAAAGAATTTTTTATTGCAGGTATTGCGAAAGAGAGCACAGAAATCAAAGCGACTAAAAGTGCCAAAAAAGTATTTCCAAAGTTTAGATACCTACGCCAATTTAAAAAGTTATTGCATTTAATACAAAAAAGTGCATCTCTTTTAATAAGTTCCTTACAGTAAGGACATTTTTTATTTAATGTGTCACTCATGTAGATTTAGTGTTTTTTTAGTGCGCATAACTCTTAAATAAACGCAACTTACCCAATTTAGTTGCAGAATAAAAATTGGTGTTAAATGCTCTTTTTCAATCTCTTGCAATTGCGCATTTTGTGTTGAGGAAATTCTGAAATCCTAATTTATCAACACAAAAGACGCAAGTTTAAATACCAAATCTATCTAAAGAACCGATTTTACTTCCGCTCAACTTTTTGCAAATCCGGCTATATCTCTTTGTTGGCTTACCGTTATAAGACTTTTTAAAATACCGGCTATAAGTTGTCTCGTAAGCATCCTCTATATCAAATTCCTTTTTAAACTCTCTGAATTGATCTCTGTTGTTTTTAGAATAGGTCTGCTTCCCATATAGAGCCCCTTTAAAGGCACTCCGGTGAAGAAAGTAAGTACTAATCATATAAAGTTTCCGGCAGAGTTTTTTGGTACTTGGGCATTCGAAAAACCATTGCTCGCCTTTACCAATATTTGTTGGCTTACTAATTAAGTAAACTTTGTAGTTAATAACTTGATCGTTGCATTTATAGTCCAACTCTACAAAAGGACGAGTTGAAATAGTATTGACTAATATTCCTATTCTTGAATGCACGGTATTATTTCTGCTCCAGCTTATATTACCCGTCTTTAAATCATTACGATTTAAGTAATTCCACTCCTTGAGTTTTGTAATTGAAATTGTTCTACACTCATCGTACAAGTCAGGACAAGAAGAAGGCTTTGCCATAGTATCTTTTTTCTAATAACCTAAATTATTAGGGAAAGTAGCCTTTTATTCACTGTTAAAGCACAGATATTAGTACTCTCATTTGTTAACTTGAAAATGTTGACGTTGAAAGCCTTGCAGCTATGCGAGGCTTTTTTAGTGCCTTGTCCAACTTTTATTTCAAATCCTCTTTTTGTAAAAAACCAAACTGCTAATTCTGTAAGTTTTTATGGTGTGGGCTTATCGCAAATCCTTTGATGCGCTAAGGCCCTAACTGCTACTGTTCTATACTGAAAGTTTTATGGGTAGAGGATTAACTTCAATACTACGCCTTATACCTAGAGTGAAGGAAATAGAATTTTTTGAGATAACCAAGGTAGTTATAATAGTGTAATCGTATTTTGCTTGCCGCTTACGATTTAGTAGTTGTTTTTAGAACGGACTGAAATCTTTATCTGGCACTTCTTTTACCGCTTATGCTTTCTTAAAATAAGAAAGGAAGGCCTTCCGGCACTCCCTTTTCACCTTGGGGGTAATTTTCTTATTGTAGTGGCAAGATAAAAAAAGGTTGTCTATGCAAGTAATTAATTTTTTTTAATGTTTGAACGCTTACTTCACAATGATGTAATTTCGTTCTAATTGAGACTTTGGGGGTTTCTTTTTTTGAATGGGCTGGGGGTTATCCTGCCCATTCGCTATTTTATCCATTAGTAGTACTTCGGTCTCCTCTAATCGTTTTGATTTTCGCTCCCAATACAAGACCAAAAGATGGATGAACAAACAATATTTCCTATGAAACTATGTAAGAAACTAGGGAAGGTTTTACTTATAATATATGATAACCTACTTGACTAAATAAACGCAGTGAAAGCGAGGGAGTTGTTAGGCAAACTGATGGAACAGGGGACGCTTTAATACGGTGTAAGATCGGCAGAATACCACCATCGTTTACATAGTTGCCTTCTTAGTCGCATAAGGTTCTACAGCAAAAAAAAAATTGATGCATTGGACTACTAATTTAAAAGACAAAGACTTGATTTTGATCAGATAAAAGTCATCTGTTTTTGCTTGCCGATAGCAGTTTCAATAATATTTGCTGCTACCTTGTCTGCGTACTTTAAGGGAATGTCTTTAAGATAATACGAATTTAAAATTCCCCTGAATTTAAATGACCGGACGACTGTGGAATAGGATTTTTATTAATATTACAGTTTATATGTTTTGATTAATAGGTTTAATAGCTCTGCTGTTTTTACGCGGGGCTTTTTTTTATTTAACATGCGTGGTAACTGTAGACGCGTTAGAAGACTTAGGTACATTAATAGAAAATAGCTCGATTTTTTCTTACTCAGGTGGCAAGTTAGAAAAGGTAGCTTCAGTGACATTTGTCCAATACGTATATATCTTTTGCAAGAGATTTTTTAGTTCAGGATAAGTAGACGGCTTTCTAAAAAAGCCTTGTACAGAGTGGCTATATGAATACAAAATATTTTGTGGTGACGTTCCGTTTGTAAGGAGCAAAAAAGGTATAGTACGTAAATTCATTTCTCCCACCTGCTGCATTTTGTCTCTCAATTGTATTCCAGACATTCCTGGCATATTAATATCCGAGATTATCAGAAATAACGATTTCTTCATATTGTTGAAATATTCGTATGCTTCACGTCCGTTTTTAAAAATGACTAGCCGATTTGGAATTGCTAATTCTTTATAAGCCTCCTCGAAAAGTTCTCTGTCGTCTAGGTCGTCTTCAATAAAAATTATTTCACCCTTTTTATGCATGTTGGAAAGATAACTCCTAAAATGTCATTAGTTGAAATTTTATACTATGACCAGTTAGATCACTGTCAATAAGTGATGACTTATAAAAGGTTGCTTCCCAATTCGAGTGTCCTTTTGCTAATGATTACAAGAATTTTTGACATCGTAAAGGTGCTATAGCATGCTTTTTCACTCTTGACAATTTCGGTAATTAATTTAAGCTCTTTTAGGTTTGATAGAGGTATAATCTCTTGCAATTGCTCTGAAGTATAGGTAGGGATATTGGGCATATATCAAAAGTACAAGATACAAAGTATGATTGCATATAATGAGGGATGCTTTTACATAGCAAATAAGAAAGCCTCGCATTTCTACAAGGCCTTCAAGTAACTCCCCCCAACTCAAATTGAATATACCAAATGAATGGCATTATTGCAATAGGTCTATTGAGAGGATCAATTCAATAGCTAGCAACTATTTCTCACCTATCCTCAATAGAGATTTTGCTGCGCCTAGGTATAGACGCTCTTTGCGGCACCGGTAGTTTATTTTTTCGTTCAAGTCTTGCAGATACAACCGGCTTTGGTTAGAAGATACTGCTTCAAGAAACTTCTTTTCATTTGCTAATAGCTCCTTGTTAATATATATTGCTATTCTAGTTAGTTCGGCTAGTTTAACTCGTTCTTTTTGCTGCATATTTAAAAAGGTCAAACAATTAATGGGGTTAAAATATTTTCTTTCTAAGAAAGGAGGAAAAGCACATAGTTTGGGTTGCAGTCCATACACGAATTATAAAAAAACTCCGATAAGATACCTGGTAAAAGCCGCAGGTGAAGACTTAATCATATCTAACTCGTTTCACGTAAGGTCTAAACATATAAAGTCTATTCCTATCGTATTAAATCTTTTAAGTATTTATTTAAGCAGCTTTGCACCATAAAAATAGTTTTGCTGACATGGACAACATCACGGTAGTATTTGACCTTAATGGAAAGGAGTTTAAAGGGACTCCTAGCCCCTAAGTGGCGCAGGAACAACAGAAAATTACCACTTAATGGCTAACAACTACTACTGGGGAACATTATCCTATAGCCAAGGAAGTAAAGGATTTAACGGCGGTGTACATAGCTTTCTTGCAGGTTGGAATTTTGATAGCGCTTCGCATCCGGAGTTAACCCAGTTTGCTGAGCAATTTGGTTATGCTGTTATGGCCTGGATTGATAGTCACAATTGAGCTACATTCTATAATTTCAATATTAGGTCTTCTAATATTCGACAAATTAGATTTGGATCTGATGTTGGGGTAAGGGCTACCTCTTTAAATAGATACATTTTTACATCTCCTAGATCTTTAGCAGTAACGTGGTTGTATAATTGCTTATATACTCTAACTATAGAAAGGGAAGAATCAGAATTAATCAGTTCAAGTAGGATTTAAGTGTTGGTAATTCAGAAGGATTGCATTTTAGAGTATGCTTATAAAAATTCTTTCTGTGTTATTTTGAGTGCTGGTTCTGATTGTTATGTTATTCCTTTCTATAAGATGCTAGTAACACAATGACAAAGAGTAAGATAATGCGTTCGAGTGTAGAAGAGGACTTGCTGAAAGTACTATTAAATAATCCTAGTGATGGAATAACAGAACTATATGATGTTTACGCAAGTGTCATTTATGGTTCAATTTTAAAAACAGTTAACGATACTGATAAAGCATCTGACATTCTCTTAGAAGTTTTTAAAGAATTTATAGCGAGGGTTAAAGCTGCACAAATAGGTGAGGAAACAATATTCTTTTGTCTGTATAAAATAGCTCAAAGAATTAAGTAAAGCTCATTTAGCAGGAGGTTTATTAATAGAATTGTTCTTCGGGCTGACCTCATTTTTGTAGGAATTTAAAAAAATAGCAACTAGCACTAGAACAACAGCGAGAACCGATAATAACTTTAGTAGGATCATAAGAGATGCTTTAGATGCAGCATGACGCTTGCACGAGAACATACGTTGATAGTTGTCTAAAGGATTGGTAACAACTACACAATTAGCACCTTAATACCACCGTGGCTTTATAAAACACAAATTCATTTCGCAGTTGAGACAAAAAGCTATTTACAAGCATCAATCTCTTGTACTACTTTCCTTGTGGCTAATACGGTGTTGTGAACGACTAAATTATTAATACTTTAGTCATTAACATAAAATAACATCGCCGGAAACGCTGATTTAAAAGCCAACTCACCTCCTACAACCTAAATGATTGCCAGGGAAAATAGCTAGTAGAAGGAAGAATATTAGATGTAAATTTAAGTCTATACAAGAAGCGGTCTTCATCGTTGAATAATTCCACTGCCAAACTAGTAAAAGGTCTTGCTTCAATATATCTGACAAACAATCCAGGTGGTTCGACCTCGCTTACAATTTCTCCCTCTTGATGCTTAGTAAGTAGGTTATAAAGATTCTTCCAGTTTTTTGTTTCAAAGTCAACGCTATTTAAATGCCGCGCCATTAATAATCTTTAAACGATTTTCAAAATGTTGGTTAGTTGGGAGGAGGGTTGCAATCTTCCATACGCTTAAACCCTCTGTTACAGTCAAAATTTTTGCCAACTTGTTCAGGCTTTGCTTTTTAAAATTCTAATTCGTATATTACTTCACGTTTGTTTAAAAAGCTACCGTTCCCCTTCTTAAAAGGCATAGGTAATTGTTTAGAAAGTCAATTGTAACCCTACAGACGCATTCATCTAAATAATTACACTTTATGTTATCATCAACTCCTCGCGACACATCGTTTGATCGCTCCCAAGATACTTGCAAGCAGGAAAAAAACGATGACGTAGATCTTCAAAAACAAATAGAACAAGAAGAACTGAAGTTCAAAGCGGCGATACGGGCAGACCGGACTTTTGAAGTAGTTAAGGCAATTCGAGAAAAAATTAAGGTACTGAAACAAATGCTGAAGTGATTATAAAATTTATTTAATAATCCTTTATGTCCCGGGCTTCGTCCACCTTTCCCCCCTTGCAACGATAACATTTGTATACACCTTTCCACATGTTTGTCTAACTTGGGAGTACATTTCCCGCAACATCCATTAGACAAAACTGGAATATTTGTTGTGTTAGTTCCAATTCAAATAGGCGCGAATTAGAATACTGCAACTATGAACTTGGAACAATACAACAACTTACCAGACAGGCAAAAGAAAGAGTTATTAATAGATGCATTTAAAATTGATGAGCATGAAGATGAGATTTCTACTTATGAACTTTTTAGAATAGAAGACTTTTATGTTGAGGTTAGTAAAAGTGTCATATTTAAATTCAGGAAAATTTTGAACACTTATGCTCTTAAAGACATTCCTCTAAACTATGCCGGAAAAGTAGCGGAGAATATTGTTGAACGTGCAATAGACAAGCAAAAGCATTTTACATATATCTAATTATAAGTAGTTCCAATAAAGAGCCCAGCAGGAATGCGGGCTCTAAAGATTAACCATGTATACAAATGAGGCTACTAATTTACTACTTTCTTCTATTTCCAACTGTCAGAAAAAAGAACTGAGGCTTCTTTAGACTGAAAAAAGAATAGGAAATTGAAAATTCCGCCAGGTTTGTTTTTAATACTTTCTCTATGGATCGTAGTGGACCTGTTGTTGTTATAGAAGATGACGTCGATGACCAGGAAGTGCTATCGTTGGTGTTTAAAGAGCTCAACTACCCAAACGAGATCAAGTTTTTTAGTGATGGAGAAGAAGCGTTAAATTACTTAAACAGGACCGACATAACGCCTTTTTTAATTCTTTCTGACATCAACATGCCCAAACTTAACGGCTTTGCGATGAGAGAAAAAATTAGGCTGGATGCAAAACTTCAAGTCAAATGCATCCCCTATCTTTTTTTTACTACCGGGGCAACCCAAAAAGCGGTCATAGATGCTTATAGCGCTTCTGTTCAGGGATTCTTTATAAAGCAAAATACGATGGCAGAATTAGTGAAAACAATTTCAGTGATTATGGAGTACTGGAAAAGATGCTCCTCACCAAATAGTTTCGAGCCGTAGTAATTCTCCTCCATGCATCATAATACCCTTTGGTGCGTTAATAACGTGTCCGCCTTACCAATTCAAGTGTTCTTGCACTAATCATTACAAGAATTTTGGACATCGTAATTGTAGTATAGCTAGATTTTTCGTTCTTAACCTTTGCAGTAATAGATTTTAGCTCATCTAATTCTAGTAGAGGTATGATCTCTTGTAATTGCTCTAACGTATAAGTTGGGGCTTCGATCATCTGACTGGATTAGTAATTGTAGTATAATTTAGAATGAGACTTTCGAAGTCGGCGTCAGTTCAACTGTTCTTCTAGTTATCATTCTTGTTATGCGACTAAGGGTTATGTAGTAATATAATCTGCGCTCTCTCTGGACAATTAGCGTGAGCCGCTTTAATTCTTCAAAGTCTGATTGAGGGACTAACAATTGTAATTCTTTATACGAGTACGTTAAATCTTCGTCCCCCATTAGCAAAATTATAAACACGAAGATAAATATATCAACAAATACTAATATTATTATTCTTCTTATATTTTAATTAAAAAAGCCTCACATTACTGCAAGGCTTTTAAATGTCAACACTCTCAAAGTAACAAATGAGAGTACTAATATATCGCGAAATAACAGTAATTACAACATTATAACTATTGCTTGATTAGGAAGGACCTGACATTGCAGTTATAAACTTGCACTTCTGAGGTGGTTTAATGCGGGTAGTAAGTATATTTATTAATCAGCTGATTGCATTAAACCGCTTTTGATGGAAAACATACACCCAACTAAAATAAATCATGATTTTGTAACGGAGGAATTTAGACAAGCATGGACGCATTATAGGCATCTCGAAGAGGGGCGAGTTAAGGCTATGAACTTTTTTTACACGGTGCTATTCGTAGTAGTTGGGCTCAGTCTTACGGTAATAAAAGATTTTGACAAAAGATATTTAACATGGGTTTTGTTGGGAATTTTTGTTCTGTTTTTTTGCCTGAATATTTTTTCCTTATATATCTATTTAAATATTAAAAAAACAGGTTTTGTACTTAGACATTATGAAGATGTGATGCGTCGAGTAAGGATTATGATGTACGACAATTCCTATACCTACGATAGCCTGTTCAATATTAGAGACAGGCAGCATAATGTTTTGAAGTTGAAAGTTTTTAGCGCCCAGTACTCAGCAGAATACATTTTGATACTATTTATGTATTTGATAGATATGATTATTTTAGGATTGGTATTAAAGTACTACCCTTCTTTAGGTTTTTTGTTCTTGCTATCAATAATATCGATCCTTGCTTTTTTGTTTATTACTAAAACGGTATTAATCTATAAGGGAAGCAAAAAAGTCACTCAAAAAAGTGACTTTGATGTATACCGGCTCAAATGATACTTCGGAGTGCAGCCAGACGATCATTTACCGCTGTCTACCCAGGCCCTAACAGCATAACCGAAATGATTTGCTAATTCGTTTAATTCCGGGTAAGGGGGGGCAATTAAACACCCAACCTGCAGGAAAGGCATGTACAAAGTCTTTTAGGTAACTTTAGGAGTGATGGGATAATTACAATCAAGCACCTAGAGGTAAACAGATTATATGAGCGTTCATATCCGCACTCTACACCATTTGATGATATTCGAATTTTCTATATTGCTGCACTTAACGATGTAATACTTAAAATATTTTAAAGTGTTTTAAAATGGCCTTAAACTACTTTCACCGTTAACGCTATGTAAATAATGAAAACTGCACACCCGATTTTGATTATAGAGGACGATCTAGATGATTGCGAATTGATTGTACAAGCCCTTGCAGACATCGGCATTCAAAATGAAAGGAAGTGTTTCGAAGATGGCGAAAAAGCATTAAGGTATTTGCAAACAACCTCCGAAAAAACATTTTTAATCCTCTCAGACCTAAGTATGCCTTTACTTAATGGTTTAGAGCTAAAAAAGCAAATTAACAAAGACGAAAAATTGAGAACGCAAAGTATTCCCTTCGTGTTCTTAACAACATCTAATTCTAAAAAAGATATATTAGAAGCATATAATTTATTGGCTCAAGGTTTTTTTACTAAACCCAATGACTACCGCTCGTTGATAACTCTTTTAAGGAGTGTGACCCATTATTGGGACATTGCGCAACACCCCAGTTAAAAACATGACTCGGTTGTTTTTTAGTTTTGCATTCCTAATCCTTCACCTTTAATACTACCTGCTGAAAAAGGCGTTCTACTTCTTTTAATTGCTCCGGCGCAAGTTGTTCAATTGCTTCCTGGCTTAGCTTTAATTGATTTATCTGAATGTAATTATTCTGATTGTTTATAACTGGGTTATTTGAATTTTCTCCCTTTAAATTACCAACAACTTCAAAATAAAGTTTAGCTGCTCGCATGTCACCATCAACAGCAAATTTGAAAACTTTGGCTAACACCTTTGAAGTCATAAATTCAAACTGCTCTTTGCTATTTATATACTTGCTGTCCTTGCTATATTCCTTCATGTGTTGGTTTACTAAATAACTGCTCATCTCAGTTTTATTAGCGATTTCAAAAGGAGACGGCATTCTGCCATTATCATGAATAAATGTAGATATAGCCCAAGTAATAGAATTATGTATTTTATACCATAATTGAGTCTTAGTATCCTTTGGAGTTATTGCTTCAATTTTATCGTAAAAGTCATCAAATTCAGTTCCTTTTAGTTCATTGAGCTTTTTGGTAAAGTATTCTCCTAACACCGTCATTTCTTCATCGTCAAAGAGTTTTAAATCCCCTTCTTTAAACTTGCCTTTGCTTAGTAGGCCTTTGATTTTTTCTTCTGTTTTAGACTTGAATGATTGCTTCTGTAATTTGTCTTTCATCAGTGGAATTTAAAAACACTTATACGGCCTTTACTTTTTGTTTGATAACATAAGGCGTAATGTCAAATAATACACCCTTACTTTCTATCTTTTCTATTTTCCTTTTTAGGTTATTGATTGCATTACTATTCGAGTTTCTACACTTGTGAGCCGCCTCTAATCCCACATATTTAGCTGAACAGTATAAACTCTCTTTCTTCTGGCTCGGGTTGAGAGGTTTATTGCAAGACTTACAATAACGTTTTTGGTCTACTTCCTTGGTATATATAGATAAGGAAATAGGCCATTTAGAAGGTTTAGATAGGTAGCCAACTTTCTCTTTTACCAGCAATTTAAGATGACTGTAGATATGTCGGACTCCGTATTGGTCAACTACATCTTTAAATCTCGCTTCATACCTTTTTTGAGTTGTCGTTTTATGTCCATCGTACTGCGTCCATTCCTCACAATACTTCAACCGGTTATAAATGTCCTTATCTTTTCTTTTTAATTCATTTGGGTTAATGGAAGGATCATTGAAAATAATGAAACTGCAAAAGTGGTCTAATTCCATACCTAGTAATTGCATTACTTCCACCTTCGTCAAATCCTCAAGCGTAACTGCACCGGCGAACTTTATTTTATTAGCTGTCATGGCCTTTACTTCAATTCTCAAAATATTATCTGTGTTATACTGTTTACCCTTATCATATATTTTGAAGTAATAGGCATCTATCGAAAACTCTATAAATGGAAAATGATTTTTATTGCCCTCATAAGGCTTACTAGGAGGTGTATTTTTAAAACAAATCACCTGTTGAATAATCGTACTTGCATTGATTGAAGGTCTTATGTTAATGCCATACTCAAGGTTATGTATTGTAGCAAGTGAAGGACTGAGGTCAAGTTGCCTGCAAAACTTTTCAATAGTTTGATTAACATCGGAAAACGTAAAATCGTTTTCATTAGTACCGTTATTCCAATACTTGTGTAAACTTCCTGTTATTTGCAACCATGTAGGAGATTTTAATTTAAGGGTAAAAACATTCCAGGTACAAGTAATAGGATAGCTTATTACTTCGCCTGTATCAATGCTAAAAAGCTGCTTAAAGGATAGTAGAGGATTATCTAGTATTTTATCTATTTGCTCCTTCTCTCGAACCCATAGCTTTACGTAATCATACATCGAACTTGCATGTAGAGATGAATAAATTAAAACTCTAATTCCTGCGTGTTTTAATCTTGGAAAGAGAACTTTCTAATTCATCTTCTTTGTAACGTACGCGCGACGCAACCCGATAGCCTATAACCTTTCCAGTTTTAGTCCATTCGTTTAATGTTGGTAGAGATATACTTAATTTAGCGGCGGCTTGTTTGCGAGTCAAAAACCTTGGAGCGTTGGCCGGTTTAGCATCTTGTAATGCAGAAAGCAAATTTTGGAACTCTTTTTTTACCACTTCTGAGAAGTCAAGTTTTAATTCATCTCGAGTAAAAGGAGAAAGGATGTAGTCTTGCATAAACGTTATGTTTGTTTACACAAATTGACTTAGTTTAATTAGATGTAGTAGGTAGTGTAGTTACTACTATTTTTCTAAACCTACCTCTTTAAGTATTCCTTTTACTATTTGAATATTCTTTTCTGTTTTAATGTTATACTGATCTTTTACGTTTCGACCATTTTTATATCGTATATAATTTTCAGTATTGTCCTTATCTAACCCTAACAATCTTCCAAAAAGATATCCCTTCTGAATGTCTGTCAAACTTGCTAAAGTTGGTAATTCAAATGATCCCAGAAAGTGCAAAAGTAAAATTTGCTGTTTGTGAGTTAATTTTTCAAACTTTTCTTGGCCTTCTCGTCTATTCACAGCTACCCGATATTTCTCAACCGGCATAACATCACTACTTCTTAGTTCTAACTCGAAATCAACCTCGTCCAAAATAATTTGTTTTATGTGCCAGAAATTTGCTTTAAGCAGGTTTAGATGATTAAGTGCTAAAAGACGCGTAGATGACAAATTTTTGTAAGGAGGATCACCTTCCAATCTATAAAGTTGTAATTCTTCCGGCACTACTTCCTGCTCAGCATCGAACCAACCTTGCACTAGAGAAAGATTATCATTAAAAGACTTTTCGATATAAGATTTGTAGTTATAAATAACAGACACGTCATTCATTAGAATTAAATTTTTCCGAACCTCATTCAATAAACTTTTAAATCTTAGGTCCACTGGAGTTTTCTGTTCGAAATCTATAAGAGTTTGATTTGCACTTGGCAAATCAAGAGGTATAATTTGTTCTATCAAATCCTTTAAGTACCAAGCGTATGCGTGGCCTAATTCTAAAAATTTTTCAATTTCGGCAGTTTTTACTTCCATTAGTTTTCTTTTATACTGCCTTTAATTGATCTCTGTTTTGCCAATGTAGTTTTAGCAATTTCGCATGTTCATTTGGTGTAAGTTTTATATATCTCAGAAATGCCTTTTCTGTTTTATGTCCTGTAATAGCCATAATAGTTATTGAAGGCGTGCCGGCTAAATATTCATTTGTAGCAAACGACCTTCTGGCAGTGTGAGATGATAATATTTCCCATTTAAGATGATTATTAGTAACCTTTAAACCACCCTTAGTAAATGTTTTAGACGTGGAAGTATTAAGTGAAGGAATTAATTTACCTAATTCTTTCAGATACTCATTTGTCTTTTGATTGCTTATTGACCTCGGTAATTGTCCATCATACTTTGCAAGAATTTTTTCTACAGTTGGGTGTATCGGAATTACAACAGGATCACCGGTTTTTATTTGAGTAGTTTCAATAAAACCGTCTTGAATTTGTTCCGGTTTTAATATTGAGAAGTCAGAATAGCGCAACCCTGTATAACAACCAACAAGAAATAAATCCCGGACATTGTCTAATCTTTTGTTTTTACTTAGGTCCAGGTTTTCTATCTCCCTTACCTCTTTTTCATTTAAATAAAGTGCGTCTGTGTTTTCACTTGTTACACTAAACTTTCTGCTTCTAAACTGCATATTCGTATTAACACCTCGTTCAGTCGCGTCATTCATTACAACCTTAATAATTTTAATATGCTTGCCTATAGTATTAGAGGTAAATTTTAGGTCTTTGGTTAAGTACCTCGTAAAGTTAGCATAGAAGTCTAGGTTAATGTTTTTAAAGTCTATAATAGGTTTGTAAGTAGCAGCGAAACTGGTTAGAGTATTGAACGTCGTTGTATAAGCCTTTACTGTGTTTTTAGAATAAGGTTTTCCGCTTTTAGGTTGTAGCCGTATCCCTTCCTTTGTTTCATTAATCAATTGCTGAAAGTATCCGGTAAATGTTTCGTTCAACTCCTTCTTTGCTTCAACTTTTTTAAGTTCCTTATCAAGCAGTTCTTTCAATGTTGCAGTATTTGGAATAACCTTATTGTTATTTATCCATTTCCTATAAATATTGCCTACATCACTTTTCCAATCTTGCAACCTTTGATTAAATTCTGAATGTTCTCTGAACTTATCCGTTTGCTTCGCCTTTTGTGCATCCTTGTTCCAATGCTTAGGAAGTATCTTTTCAGGAGTATAATACTTCATTCTCAATCCTTCGTAAAACAGAATAGCATAAATAGAAGTGTCAATATCTGAGGAAGGACGTTTAAGGTAAAAGGAAATTGTCATAACAGTTAATTAAGTCTCTACAAGGTAGTCAACTTTTGTTATGGGGGAACTTTAGGGGTAACGTTTTTTTTATCTTTCCTTAATCTCTCTTTGCTCGTTTTTACTTGCAAAACTCAGTTTCCCCTTTAGAAAGAGTATTATTTAATAAGAACAAAAAAGATGCAAATTAAATAGGTGGTAGTCCTGTCAAGGCTACAAATAATTTTTATACCCCTGTCTGCGTTGCTTTCCAGGGGTTTTTTATTTTTCTGTACTGATTTTCAAGTGTAATAAAAACCACGGCAGAAAAGGGCGCAGCTGAAACCTAAATTGCAAAAAATTTTAAATCTTCATTTCTTTAAATACAAACTTTATTTCTCAAAAGCGTAAGAGCTTTCAAGAAACAAATCAATTAAGTTAATGGTAAGCATCGGTTGAACTCTTAAATTATATCCTCAAACTAATTCTGCTGCAGACACAAACTGTTGCCATCCAGATCTTTCAGCCATGCGAAGCGTCCCCAGGGTGTATTGTCGATTTTGCCAACCTCAATTCCTTTTTCTTTTAGCTCTTTAACTTTAGCTTCAATATCATCCGTTTCGCAAATGATGCCGCTAAAGCTTGCAAGTGAAATGCTGGTATCACTACCAGGAAGACCCATCTGGATCCACGTCTCACCATGAGCAGCAGGAGCTTCTACTAGCACTTGAAACCCAAGTTTCAGATAAAACTCCTTAGCTTTTTGCCTGTCATTAACCGGAATCATAATTATTTTTACTGATTTCATTTTTTCGATTTTGTTTAGGACAAATATACCGCTGCAGCTTGAGCGCTTAACTTCTAGAAACGTCAAATTAAGGGGGTGTTTGCGGCAGACACGCTTTCGAAGCACAATACTAACTGGACAAACAAGGAATTTATGAAGGCGTTTTAGAAAAGCTTTCATGTGGTGTTGATGCCCACCTTTATCTCGTTCTTAGAATTTACCAAAAAGTGTCTTAAAAACATTAAAACAAGTTCAATCCCTTTCAGACAATAAATTTTATGGATCGTATTAATGTGTTGCCTGAATTTGTTTCAGGGTTATAAAATTTTAAAAATTGTTCCATGTTATTGACAAAGCCATTCGTTGTTTTATACTTTATGTTATTAATGTCCGTCGTTTCTAATGCGCAAATAGAGGTTGCGCACATATCGGTAAAGAACTTTAAAGCAACGGGTTTTGCAGGCTTTTTAAATTTTAGCGTGCCTATATCTAAAGCTAATTATATCACAGCGGAAGGGGCGTTGCAATACTTCAAAGATAAAGAGGACGATGAGGTAGCTTTAATTCCGGCATTGTTAGGTTTTCGGTATACCCTTAATCAAACTGGCACCGGCTTGTATGTTGAACCTAATATCGGGTATACTTTCGGCGAGACTACTATAGGAATTTACGAAAACAATACTCCTGTTGCGGACTACAGTACCAATGGATGGGCGCATGAAAAAGTAGCCGGACCGGCGGCCGGAATTGGTTTTGGTTACCTTTTCGAACCGGCAGGAAGAGTCCAGTTTAATGTAGGACTTCGTTATGAACATACTTTTGGCAACGCGGTCACTAATCTTTTCGCGTTGAGGATTTCCCATGCATTCACTTTTGGCAGAAGGGAAGAATAATAAACCTACGCATGGGATCAAACATCAAAATTTTTACAACCTCAGTTTCCTGTTTTTGAGATTCTATTGCTAAAAGGTCGATAGTAGAATTTGTTGTGGTAATGAAAGCGTTCCAAGCGCATTGCTGCTTTCTTTCAAAAGCTTGCATCTCGGTGGTTTATTGACAGTTCGTTTGCAACCCTTTGAACTGTGTCTTCATCTTTAAATAAAATCTGTACTACAATTGAGACCCAGGACTTTTAGTCTAGGTCATCAAAAAGGTATGGATTGTTTAAAAGATAGTTACTTGATAGCTCGTTTTGCAACTGGTTCAACCAAATTTTCTTCCTATGATTCTTAGTGTCACGATTTCGGCTATGTTTGTTTCAGGCGTAACAATGATTTTTTATTTTAATTATTTGACGGCTTCGAGCAAAAAAGAAATAAAAGAATCGGCCATACAGACCAAGTTTAAGGAAGCGGCAAACCCAAAGGAAGAAGGTGTGGAAAAACGAGTAGTAGCATAGTGGATATCCGCTTTTAGAGCTGCTTAACAAGATGACGTACAAGTGAGTGACACAACTAAAGCTCATTTAATGGGTGTAGTTGGCAACCAACAATCTCTTCGGTTCATTCTTTTCATAAATCTTCTTCCGAGGCTGGTACCTCTTTACAAATAACTTCTCCTCTTCCCTCTTCTACTTTTTTAGATATTTAATCGAATCAGTTAAAATAATGTCTAGACCTATCTTTTATAGAACTAGGTGGAATAAAGGTGCATTCTACTATGAGAAAAGCAATAGGTTGAATACAGAAAGACGTTTTTCAAAATTTGATAATGGTAGAACTAGTGGCAAAAAATAGAGCCATCCTTCCTCAAAAAGAATTTGACGAGTTTGAAAAATGAGTTCGAAAAAAGCAGAAACCTCAATTTATTTTCTTTCCGCTGCTTGTTTAACTGTTAAAGTTTTCAAAATGAAGCACTTTCTTTTTGCTGGGGCCGCCGTTGCTTTTTCAGATTTTTACTAGTTTTGATTCAATGCCTTTTGAAATAATCTCAACCCTGGCCGAAGCATATGTTGATCAGTTTACAAGTGAAGAAGACGAACTTTTACGAAGAATAAATAAAGAAACAGTTGAAGGTCATCCACTTGCACATATGATAAGTGGGCATGTACAAGGAAAACTGTTGGCTTTTATCAGCAATATCCTCGCGCCGAAATATATTTTAGAGATAGGAACCTTTACTGGTTATAGTGCTTTGTGTTTGTTGAAGGGCATTAAGGGAGACGGAGAACTTCACACGATTGAGATTCGGCAGGAGGATGCAGATACTGCATTAGCAAATTTTAAATTTGCTGAAAACAATAATCTCATTACTTTACACGTAGGTAATGCGAGAGATATTATTCCAACACTGTCGCATGAATGGGATCTTGTTTTTATTGACGCTGATAAAGTAAGTTATGTAGACTACTATGAACTTGTTTTACCACGCTTATCTAAAAAGGGAATTATCATAGCTGATAATGTACTATTTCACGGGCAGGTACTGGAACAACCCATTAAAGGAAAGAATGCACTTGCAATAGATGCATTTAATAAACATGTTCGCGAAGACCCTAGGGTTGAACAGGTTATGCTCTCTGTTAGAGACGGATTATTATTAATAAAAAAACTATAATGATAAAATTACCTAAGCTTACTACAACACTGCTTTCAGCAATCTTATTATTATCCTCTGCTTTTGGTCAATCTGACAAAATAAGAATACAGGCTTACGTAAATAATTACAAAGAACTTGCCATCTCTGAAATGCTTCGCACAGGGGTACCGGCGTCGGTAACACTGGCCCAGGGAATACTTGAAACAGCAGGTGGCCAAAGTGATTTGGCATCATTAGCAAATAATCATTTCGGAATAAAATGTAAAGCTGAATGGACAGGAGAAACGATGCGTCACGACGATGATGCTAAGAATGAATGTTTTAGGAAATATCCGTCAGTTGAGGATTCGTATAAAGATCATTCAGACTTTTTAAAGACAAGGCCGATGTACGCCTTTCTTTTCAAATTGGATCCTACTGATTATGAAGGCTGGGCCAAAGGATTAAAGAAGGCTGGATATGCTACAAATCCTGTATACGCTCAGCAGCTTATTAGGATAATTGTCGAAAATAATCTACAGTCATATACCCTTCTGGCTATGCAACACCAGGAGATGGGTGACGAGTTGTTCGCTACCGGAAGCATTAATCAAAAACAGCCTGATGAATTGGATATTGACGCTGAAATAAAAAGTTCTCCTGTTTTAGGGGTAAAAAATGCAGGAAAAGAGAAGTTTAAAAATTTAGGCTATCCACTTAATTCGGTTTTTAATATCAATGAGGCTAAAGTAGTGTATGCTGAAGCTGGCACTTCGTTACTTGCTCTCGCAAATAACCATAACGTTGGTTTAAAGAAATTAATTGAGTTTAACGAATTGGAGCAAATAGACATTCTTGCAACTAACCAGCTAATTTTCTTACAGAAAAAACCTAAAAAAGGAACTAAAGATTTGCATATTGTAGAAGAGAACGAATCAATGCACGACATAGCTCAAAAGGAAGGCATCCAACTTTCCACGATTATGGAATTTAATGGCTTGCAAAAAGGAATGCAACCTGCGATCGGCGAAAAAATTTACCTAAAATATCCTGCGCCTTC
Organism: Segetibacter aerophilus; assembly: GCF_007991655.1. Taxonomy (GTDB): domain Bacteria; phylum Bacteroidota; class Bacteroidia; order Chitinophagales; family Chitinophagaceae; genus Segetibacter; species Segetibacter aerophilus. The sequence continues at coordinate 273,775 of NZ_BJYT01000006.1, read as the reverse complement.
TTCCCCAAGACTTGCGTCAACTGCTTCGCTTAAAAGCGGATCGAATATGTAATTAGACCTTATCTTGTGCCCCAAAAGTGCCTGATGTCTACAATACAAGTTCACGATAAATTTTTCATTCCCTATCTATCTGAAGAAAAAATCATTGAAAAAGTAAAGCAGCTAGCTGAACGAATTAATTCTGATTACAAGGACAAAAGGCCGCTTTTTATTTCTATCCTCAATGGTTCGTTCATGTTCTCAGCCGACCTGTTCAAATTTCTTACTATTGAATCTGAGATCTGTTTTATCAAACTCGCATCCTATAAAGGCACAAAAAGTTCTGGACAAGTTATTACTGCCATTGGGCTTGATACAGACATCCACGGAAGAGATATTATTATTCTTGAAGACATTATTGATACTGGCAAAACGCTCAGCCAGTTTTTACCGCAGGTATTTAATCAGCAACCAGCTTCATTAAAAATTGCAGTACTCCTTCATAAGCCTGAAGCTACCGTTCATCCAGTTGACATCGACTACACTTGTTTTTCGATTCCCAACAAGTTTGTACTAGGTTACGGACTGGACTATAACGGGCTAGGCAGAAACCTGTCGCAGCTATACCAGCTTAAGGAAGAGTAGCAGAATTTACTGTAACGGTAAATAAAGTTTATTTTTATCCAAACTCTAAACTGTGCGTTCGCTTGCGTTTACTATATTCTTGTTGCTTACAGCAACTGCGGCAGACTCGCAATATTATTTGCGGGGCGAACTAAAAGATGAAAAGGGAAACGGTTTGCAAGGTGCCCGCATTACTCTTGCTTCTAAAGGGAGCTATCCTTTTAACACCGGAAGTTCCGGCACGTTTGGAATACCGACCAGCTTGAAAGTAGATACAATAACTTTCTCCTTACCCGGTTACGATACTTTGAAAACAGCCGTTATCACAAGTCAATATGGTCACTTCACTTTAAAAAGTTCTAACCGAAAAGCGCTTTCTACAACCTTACAACTCGCTTCTTTTACAAAAAATCTTCAACCAGCAAATCTTGAGACGACCTTGGGAGATGGGGAGACTTATTCTTCCACTATCGAAAATCCTTTTGTTTCCACTAAAAGCTTTCCTGAAACGGGGTTTGCTATTCATGTAGATAGAGCTAGTTACAGCAATATCAGGCGGTTTTTAAATCAAAAAGAAAAACCTCCCGTTGACGCTGTCCGGATTGAAGAAATGTTGAACTATTTCAACCTGAAAATGAAGGCAGCAAGTAATCAAAAAGAGACATTTTCATTCAGCTCTAACCTTACAGAATGTCCCTGGAATAAAAACAACTTGTTGCTATTTATAAACCTCCAGGCAAGAAAAATAAATCTGGACAATACTCCGCCGGCCAATCTTATTTTTTTAATTGATGTGTCGGCCAGCATGGACATGCCTAACCGCCTTCCACTACTAAAAAGTGCTTTTAAACTATTAAGTGAAAACCTGCGACCAAAGGACCAGGTTACCATCGTTACTTACGGTGACCAGGTAACAGAATTGCTGCCTGCTACATCAGGTTTTTACAAACAACAAATCATTGAAGCGATTGAAGGTTTAAGACCACATGGTTTTACACCAGGAGCATCTGCTATTCGTATGGCTTACAGATTAGCAAGAAATACCTTTATAGCAAATGGAAATAACCGGGTGATTTTAGCAACAGACGGAGATTTTAATGTTGGACAAACAAGTGAGAAAGAATTAGAAGATTTGATAACCCAAGAAAGCAAAGCCGGTATTTACTTAACGTGCCTCGGCGTTGGAATGGGCAATTATAAAGACAGTAAGTTGGAAGTGCTGGCAAAAAAAGGTCATGGAAATTTTGCTTACCTCGATAATGAGGGTGAAGCTGAAAAAGTATTGGTAGAAGAATTCGCGCAAACAATCTATACGGTAGCAAGCAACGTCTTTTTAAATGCAACTTTCGATGCAAGCTTAGTAGAGAAATATAGGCTGATAGGTTTTGATAACAAGAAAAGCGCTTTAGCTGATAGGAGCACTGTGCTTGAAGGAGGCGAAGTAGGCAGCGGCCACTCGTTACTTGCTGCCTTTGAAATTGTGCCCGCTTCTTCTATAAAAATTGATAGCAAACCTGTTCCCCTGGCATCTTTGCAACTATCTTATAAAGTACCTGGAAGCGATCAAATTATAACAGAAAGACACGAGGCCGTTTATAATTATCAACCTGCAGATAGTTGTTTACGATTTGCATCTGCAGTCATAATGTTTGGAACTTTATTGAAACAATCTGAATTTTCCAATTCGTTTTCGTGGGACGATTTATCCAATCTCGCTGCGTCTTCGGCTAATAAGAAAGATTTGTTGCAGATGGAATTTGTAGATCTAATTGGGAAGGCTAAAAAACTTTATCCAAAAACAACCAAAAAGAAAAATGTTGCCAGCAAACCTTCAAACTAGCTGATTACTTTAAATGATTTTCAAGCAAGATTTGAAGATCGCGTTAACGAAAAACGCTGGAAGAATTATCCAGCGTTTTTTTAACTCGGCAGTATTATCCCAAAAAACTTTTTGACTAACTAAAAGCTTCCTTTAGTTTTTCAAAAAAGCTTTTATCGTTTTTATCAGGATGAGGTTTAAAGTTATTGCTATCGTTCATTCTCTCCAACATTGATCTTTCTTCACTGCTTACGTTTTGTGGAGTCCATACATTTACGTGGATCAATTGATCTCCTTTAGAATACCCGTTCACTTCCGGAAAGCCTTTGCCTTTCAACCTAAAGATCTTACCACTTTGCGTTCCGGGTGGTATTTTGATTTTTGCTTTACCATCAATCGTTGGCACTTCTACATTAGTTCCAAAAACAGCATCAGGAAAAGTAATAAACAACTCAAAAGCTACATTCAATCCATCACGATGTAAATGAGGATGCGCTTCTTCTTCAATTAAAATTATCAGGTCTCCATTTGCGCCGCCTCTTTCGCCGGCATTTCCCTTTCCGCTTAAGCTTAGTTGCATACCCTCCTGCACTCCTGCCGGTATATCAAGGCTCACCATTTCTTCACCATATACTCTTCCTTCGCCTTTACATGCAGGACATTTAGCAGTAATGGTCGTTCCCTCACCATTACATGTAGGACAAGTAGTAACGGTTTGCATCTGGCCAAGAAAAGTATTTTGAACCTTTCGTACCTGCCCGCTACCATTACAGCTACTACATGTCTGCATGCTACCCTTGTCCTTCGCGCCGCTTCCGCTACAAGTATTACAGCTTACGTACTTTTTTACTTTAATGTTTTTTGTGACACCTTTCGAAATTTCCTCAAAGTTCAGTTTCAACTTCACCCGTAAGTTACTTCCACGTTGGCCGGTTGCTCTTCTTCCACCGCCGCGACCTCTTCCGCCGCTTTGATTTCCAAAGAAGCCGCCAAAAATATCATCGCCAAAAATGTCTCCAAATTGGCTAAAGATATCTTCCATGTTGCTTGCATGACCGCCGCCAAAACCACCACTTCCGGGTGCAAATGCCTGGTGACCGTACCGATCATACTTCGCTTTCTTATCAGAATCACTTAAGACTTCGTATGCTTCAGCCGCCTCCTTAAACTTTTCTTCAGCTTCATGATCACCCGGGTTTCGGTCAGGATGGTACTGCATTGCCACCTTACGGTATGCCTTTTTTATTTCATCAGCGCCAGCAGACTTGCCTACACCCAGCACCTCGTAATAATCTCTTTTCGTTGACATAAATATTTCACCGCCCTTTAAAGGAAGTATTATTTTATTTTATAAACATTTTCTCTCAGCCCGTCATTGTTGTGTCACTCACTTGTACTTCCACTAGTACACTCCCCTTCAGCTTCCAAATCAAATCCTATATTAAACGCAATAGACAATGGTTTATTGAAAGTTGCTTTTAAATACTCCCGACTAATTGTATTCTCCAACCTGTTGCCACTTTTATCTTTTAAGTTCTTATTTCCCCGAAACAAAAACATTAATTAGTCTTACACGCTTTAACCCTTTTTACCCAAACCCTTTCATTTACCTACCACCACTTTAGCAAAACGGATCAATTTGTCGTTGAGGTAATATCCTTTGGTTACCTCATCCACAACCTTACCTTTTAAATCTTCTGTCGGTGCTGGAATTTCGGTAATTGCTTCGTGCTTTTCAACATCGAAGTCTGTCTTCACACTTTCCATTGCCTTCAGACCTTTACTTTGTAACGTTGTTCTTAGCTTATTAAATACCAGTTGAACACCTTCTTTAATCTGGTCAAGATCTGTTGTTGACTGTAATTGCTTTTCAGCGCGGTCACAGTCATCCAACACGTCAAGCATAGAAGCAATAACTTCTTTGCCTGCGGTTTGCATTAACTCTATTCTTTCTTTTGCAGTTCGTCTTTTGTAGTTATCGAATTCAGCAAAAAGCCTTAGATATTTGTCCTTTTGCTCTTGCAACTCGCTCCTAAGTTTCTCAGTTTCTCCCTCGTCGGTTAAAGTATCACTTAGGTGAGAAGTTCCAGGAATATTGTCATCAGAATTTATATCAACTCCCTCCATTGATTGACCGTTGGTTTGCTGTGTTTCTTGATCTGCCATACTTTTCTTTTTTTCGCAAAGGTAAAGGTCAAACACTTTGCCAAAGAGGTTTTAAGGTCAAATTGACATTTTGAAAAAACAGGCAAAGACAATATGTAAAATTATATTTGCAAAATGGCAAATGCTGTTTTACAAAAGAAGATCAGTCAAAGGGTTGCGAACGGTCATCCCTGGATTTTTTCAAACGAGATTGATAGAATCGAAGGCGAAACTAAACCGGGGGATATAGTTGAGGTGCTTACCCATGACAAAAAATTTGTAGGAAAAGGATATATCAATCCAAAATCTCAAATTACGGTACGACTGCTCACACGTGATAGAAGTGAAACAATCAATGAGCAGTTCATTTTCAACCGCATCCAATCTGCCTGGGATTACAGGAAAAAAATAGGTTACACCGAAAACTGCAGGCTGATTTTCGGCGAGGCCGATTTTATGCCTGCCTTAATTATCGATAAGTTCAATGACTATTTTGTTTTACAAACCCTCTCATATGGGATGGAAGTTTGGAAACCAGCTATCGTCAACGCACTCCAATCCATTTTTAATCCAAAGGGCATCTACGAAAGAAACGATGTGCCTGTAAGAGAATTAGAAGGCCTTGAACAAAAAAAGGGCTGGTTGACAGAACCGCAGGATACGACCATTCTTATTAAAGAAAACGGGCTACAATTTTACGTCGACATAGAAAACGGACAGAAGACTGGTTATTTTCTTGATCAGCAAGACAACAGGCGAGCTATTCGCCACATTGTAAAAGGGGCAGATGTTCTTGGTGTTTTTACCTACACGGGGACGTTCGAAATCCACGCCGCTCACTATGGGGCAAAAAGTGTATTAGGATTAGACATTTCGGAAAATGCTGTTCTGCAGGCAACAAAGAATGCGGAGTTAAACGGACTATCTAAAGTTTGCCGGTTTGAGGCGGTCAATGCTTTCGATGTATTAAAACAGTGGGGCAAAGATGGACGTCAATACGATGTAGTAATGCTTGACCCTCCAGCATTTACAAAAAGCCGGGAAAATATCGATAAAGCTTTAACGGGTTATAAAGAGATAAACCTAAGAGGGATGAAACTAGTTAAACCCGGAGGTTTTTTGGTAACAAGTAGCTGTACTAATCTTGTTTCGCCTGAGCGTTTTTTAGAAACAATAAACCTGGCGGCAAAAGACGCAAGAAGAAGACTTAGGCAGGTAACATTTAGAGCGCAGGCAAGCGACCATCCTATTATTTGGGGAATAGAAAATACGAATTACCTAAAGTTTCTGATTGTACAGGTTCTATAACAGCCTACTTGCTTACCTGGAATTTGCCCGACTCAACTATATGCCCCGACTTATCCCGCAACTGGAAGATGTAAACGCCGCGATAAAAGTCGTTAAGAGGAACGGATGTTTTTTGGGATACTCCGTTCAGTTCAAATACTTTTTTACCTATAAAATTAAACACCTGTAACGTCAGGTCTCGTTGGACGGGTTTTAAAAATTCGAAGTTGATAACACCGGTAGCAGGATTGGGGTAAAACTTTAACACTTTAGCTTTTACTATCTCTGCAGAAAAAGGAGTGTCACTTGGTTTACCATCCTGGGCCTGAGTAAACAAAGTAAGTGCAGTAAAAAAAATAACTAAGTAAAATTTATTCATGTTTAGCTATCGCCTCTCGATTTATTTAAAATTAATTATTATTATCGATATACAAAATTTTGGCCACAATTGTAAAAAGTGAAAGCCTCTACCGATATTAACCTTAACGCTTCTTTTTGAAACCTAATTGTGTGAAACCTCTATAATTTCCTGCAAAATCGCTCTTTAACTTACCGATTTTATCCTTGTGCTGAAATCTGAAATCGTTTAATGGGAGTGATCCCGCCTCTCTTGAAGTATTAAATAACTGTTAGAACCGTGGGCATTTGGTGGCATTCTTACTGCTATTGTCTCTATCGAAAAATCCGATATAGGTAACAGAAAGCTCCAAACCTCCATGACCCTGGCTGGCCGTCCTTAATTGGCTGACGTTTACGTCGTAGCTAAATGCAATAGAAAAAGGATTGTAATCTAGTTTAACCACAGGTATAAAGGCATCTTCCAAACGCAGGAAACCACCAAAATGTAGAGTATAGTCGGGGTTCTGATAATCATCTCCAATTTTTGTAGAATACATCACCCCTGCCACAGTTTCCTTTGAAGGGCCTTGGGTTGTATGATCAGCTTGTATAGTTAAGTACGAAGTTTCACTTACTCCAAAACGAACGCCTGTAGAATATACCCACTTGGGGCTTAGTTCAATCTCGGGCCTGCGATAAAAGCTATTTTTGGGGCGATTAAAGTGATGGTACGCAACACCTATAAAGTAGTTGTCCTGCGGACGATCGGGGGACATTGCAGAGTTAAAAGTCATCCCAACACTTCCATCAAGGTAAGAGAAGTTATCATTTACAAAAGCCTCCCCATCTGCAAGTGAAGGATTGTACCCATTGCCGTCAAACTGACTATTAGTGGTCATTTTGCTGCGGTCAATTCTTCGTTGTACCAGCCCACCCATAAAACCCAGGGACAAGTAACTGCTTTTGTTAGAACCCAATGATTTGTGATAGTTCAGCGCAGGCAAAACATTACTTGTGGTAAAATTTGTGGTTCCCGCTTTATCGTAAACAAGTTGTAATCCGGTGGTTATGAAATCATCGCCTTGGCCAATCGGTTTTTTGTACTCCATGTTAAATGAACCCGTTTTATAAGGAACTGTCACACTACCCCACTGGCTACGATAAACGCCTTGTATACGAATGTCACCATTAAAAATACCTGCAAGCGAAGGATTACGTAGTAAAGGAGTTTCAAAAAATTGAGAGAAATGAATGTCCTGTGCCCCCGCGACAGCCGGTATAAAGAATGCCAGAACAATGGCACTAATTAATAAGTTTCGAAAGTTTGTCATAACACAGGATTGGATACCAGATATAACGTCAACTTTAAAGTTTTATTGAATAGAAATTGGTTTTAGCAATAATTAACGAACCCCTTTTTGAAACAGCTAAAAGGTATTTAACCGTGACAAGATTAGGGATCAAACGATAAGTATTCCAGTTTTGAAGATAAACGATTAATAGTGAACGGAGTGATCTGCAGAGGGAAAAAAGTTTTCCCGCCTAGCTTTTTTTCTTCCGCCAATCGAGGTTTTGGAAGTAGAAAAGCCTAATAACATGATTGTTTCTATACCTGTTGCCAGCTGCCAATTGCTGAAACTGGTTCATATAGCCTAGCTGTACATTGTCATGCTTATTGGTATTGAACTTAAAGCCTAGGAAAAACCTGTTTTGATCAAAATAATTGTAAACAACCTGTTTCCCGAAGTTTAAATGTACTTCATCGTTCACTACAAATGAAAGTCGATTTTCAGGCTTTTGGCTGAAGGGGATTTCGTAAAACAGGTTGTAGCGTAATTTGTAATTAAAGTTGTAGCCGCTTGCCAGTGTGGAGTCGTTTAAGATTTTGCGCCTGTATTTTTCCTCCAATCTTATCCATTGCATCGTCCGGTTTTTACCATACTTCGTATGCCACTGAACCTGCTGCCAGGCGCGATGCTCCGGTTGCGTGACATTGGTATGACCTTCTGCAGCATAATTGGAAACGTAGGCATACCCTACTGTTAGTTTTGTATTGTCAGTAGCGTAATAAGTAAGGCCGACACGGGCAATTGACTGAGAAAAATTGTTGGTAAAATCTTCTTTAGTACGCAAGTGCAAATCAGTCCATATGCCGAACTTGTTAGTCAGTCTTGCCTGGTTAAAGTAACCAAGCCAAATTTGTTGTACGTCGCTTGTGCTCTTAGTTTGCTGAGCCGAAAGCGATAGAGTTGAAAAAGTAAAAATTACGAGTGCTAGTATCAGTTTATTCATTTCTTATTATTTCTTAGGTTTATTTTTTAGCCAGCTTTATTTCTCTTGTTAAACTTTGGTTGCGACGCTCCGTTCGGCTGTTGTAATTCTATTGTTCATATGAGATTGGTCACTAAGATCGACGTACATTTTGAAAAAGGGCAGTGTAAAAACACCGCCCACTAACGATTGCTTGTTTAAAAATAAGAGACGTTGCGGGTGGATTTGAACCACCGTGAAAGGTTTTGCAGACCCCTGCCTTGCCACTCGGCCACGCAACTTTTTAAAAGGTGTTTTTAATGATTTTTTATTGTTGCTTGTCTTGGTTCAACTAATTTTCCGTAGGTCAACGAAGCGTCGCAACGATGTTACTATGGAATACGAAAGTTGGCTTCCTAGAAAAATCAGCTTTCGACTTTTTGACTACTTATTTAAAAGGTTATCAAAAGTAAAGGCAACATAATATAGACCGCCAATTGTAGGACCACCTGCGTATTGTAGATAGCGATGATTAAAAATATCAGCAGCACCAACTTTAATACTGGCTTTTGCCACAGGGACTTTAAAAGTGACCTGCGCGTCGATGGTACTGTAAGCACTAATGTCACCAGTAACCAACGGGCTTTCCCACAAAAAGGCATTTTGCCATCTCCAGACAACGTTGAAACCAACATTCTTCGCAATTTGCCGGTTACCAAATGAAAGGTTGGTAGACCAATCAGGCGTGTTGAAGCCTGTCACAAATATGTCGTTGACTTCGTTTGACCTAATCTTGTTATAGTTTACGTTTCCTGAAATAGTGTACTTTTTATAAAAGTTGTAAGTGATACCAAGAGCGGAGCCGTAATTACGGTAAGTGTTTTTTGCGTTGGTATACACACGATAACGATCCTGCCCTTTACTTGCAGCAGTTGTCGAAGTTGCAGTAGTGGCATCCCTGTTTCTGTCAAGCATAGCAAGCACCGAGGCATCAGAACCCACCGTTTCACCCTTTGGAACAAACACCTGCACTTGTCCTAAAAACCCATCGTACTGGTTGCTGTAGGCGTCGATATCCAATACCAGCTTATTGTTGAATAACACACTCTTGTAACCCACCTCTAAAGAGTTGATGCGCTCAGGACGTGCTTTAGGAAGGTTGGCAACTTTCAATAAACTCCTGTTTGCCAGGGCAGCCTGGTCAGTGTTTCCGGCAGCACTTACTGCCGCGTTAAAATCAATGACTGATGCCTGGGAATAACTGTTCTCTAGGTATCCTAAACCCTCATTTATATAAGACAGGCTACCAACACGTTTAACCCTTCCGTTATTTACGTACGATAAAGCTTCAAACAAAGCCGGGAAACGATACCCCTGCTGCCATGTAATACGGAAGTTGTGGTTTTTTTTAAATGTATAAACAGCAGCGAGGCGTGGGGTAAGCTTAGGATCAAACTCAGGGTTATAGTCATAACGAAGAGAACTGAATAATTTGAGTTTCTCATCGAAAAAAGTCTTAGTAACCTGCGCAAACCCACCAAACTTCTTGTAGTAAACATTGTCACCGAAACTTCCGTTAGCCAAAGCTTTGTTGCGATCTGCGATTGAACGGGTAAAGTCTACGAAGTTATTTCCATCAGGGATAATTTGGTAAATACGGGCATCGCCTCCTATTAGTAAATCAACCACCTTTACTTCTTTCGAAAGGTCCCACTGTGCTTCCGTATGGTAAAGCCTGCTTTTTTGGATTAACGCTGCTCCGCCGGTTTCAGGTGCGTCGGGTATCTGGCTAGACTTGATATCCCAGTTGTTGATTTTAATGATCGTATTCTTGAGCGCTTCAAATGCTGGCGTTCCAGGCTCAACGCGTCCTGCATCAGCTGCCTTACGAGCAAACTGAGTAGCAGTTGCAAGATCAGCACCGTCATTCAACTTTGAAACAAGAGCAGTTTTATATTTAGCAGCCCATGCATTGTTGCTTCCACCGCTGGCAAGATCAAGGTTATCAGCCAAAGGTTTTACGTTGTAGGAGTCGCCGGTATTTTCTACAGAAATGTAACTGCGAACAACATAATTATTTCCTTTCAGCTCTAGTTTATGGTTTTGTACAACTACGTTATCAAGTTGAATTTTATTTCCTCTTTGAAAAACTCCATCCATTTTACCGACACGGTAAGAATAAGAAAGCTCCGCTTTATCACTAATACGATAATGAAGGGCTGCGTCCAATTTCAAATTATCCACTTTGGGGCTTACCAGGTCAGTTTCCCAATAACCGGTACGGGCAACGCGCAAAGTTTGATTCGGAGCGCCATTTATATTCAGGCCGCTAATCGAAACAACATTGCTTCCTGCTAAAGCATCGTCTCCGTATTTATTCCAGCCGTCGAAAGCTACATTGTTGCTGCCATTTAACTGCTGAAAGGCCGGGTTAGCACTTTTGAGATTGTTTGTGTTCTGGTCAAGTCTTGTGTTGGACCTCCAGTCGGTTCCCCGCATATAACTGGCATTTATCTTAAATGCCCACTTGTTATTGAACGCTTTTGCATAACGAATCGCAGTTTCCGTTAAAAGGCTTGGATCATGATCTTTACCGTCAACATGGTTGATTCCTGTTTTCTGATAAACACTTAAACCCTGGTATAGAAAAGGACTTTTAGTTAGCAAATTCGCCATCCCATTAATCGCGTTCATGCCATATAAGGCAGAAGCTGCGCCTGGAGTAATTTCTATGCTGGCAATGTCTAGTTCGGTTGGCCCGATTGCATTACCTAACGGAACGCCTAGAGTCGCTGCCTGCATGTCTACTCCATCCACTAACTGCATAAAACGAAAGTTGTTTGGAATATTGAAACCGCGGGTATTAGGCACTTTGAAAGTAAGGCTCGAAGTAATCATTTGAACGCCTTTTACATTTTCAAGCGCATCGTAAAAGCTGGGTGCCGGTGATTCGCGGATAGCCCTGATGTCTAATTTTTCGATCGCTACCGGAGATTTTAAAATATTCTCAGCAACACGTGAGGCTGTAACAACCACTTCGTTGCCTAATACAGTTTGAGTAACTAAATTGATTGCTAGCTTAGAGTTGATTGACTTGACTTCAAATTCCTGCGTTTCAAATCCAACAGAAGAAAAGACAAGGGTAAGGGGAAACCTGTTTCTTGTTTTTAAAGTGAATTCGCCCTGTTCGTTTGTTATGGTTCCGGCTACTGTTCCTTTTATTTGCACACTTACAGAAGGAATTGCGTGTTTGGTATCATGCTCAAGCACTGTTCCTGAAATTTCTATAAGGTTATTGCCCTGTGCATAAATTGCCTGAAATGAAAGAAACATTGCAAAAAAGATCAAACCCTGTTTTAGGATTGCATTGGAGGCAGATACTTGTTCTTTTAATTTTAATAAATTTTTTCTCATGATTGGGCTAAAGTTTTAGCAGTCTACTTGTTTAGTAGGATAAATAGGCAAAAAAATATTCAGTATAGCAGGCAACAGGTTAGAAGAAAATATTCTTATGGGAACAACATCGACAACAGGAATTGAAAAATATGGACATTGCTTTTATGGTCATATTTGGTTTCGGGGCAAATTTAAAAGCATTTATATTAGTCTACCAAATTTATAGAATAAAAACTTAAACTATTTTTAAGAGTGGAACGAGTGAGGGCTAATTGAGATGAACCTGGTAAAAAAAGAATTGCCTCCTTTAGCTGCGCGCAGAAGGAGGCATCTTTATAAAATATCCTAAAAAGGAAATCGGTTTAAATATTGTTTAAAACCTGTTCTCCCATTGCTTCGGTACCTAAAACCATATTAGAGGCTGTTTGAGAGTCTGCAATATCACGGGTACGGAAACCAGCCTTCAACACTTTGTCAACTGCGTTAATCAAAGCATCGGACTCTGCTTTTAATCCAAAAGAAATATCGAGCAGTAAAGCGGCAGACAAAATAGAAGCAAGAGGATTAGCAACTCCCTTTCCTGTTATGTCGTGAGCAGAACCATGGATAGGTTCGTAAACCCCGGTTCCATCTCCGATAGACGCTGAAGCAAGCATGCCCATAGAACCAGCAATCTGGGAAGCTTCATCGGTTAGAATATCACCAAAAAGGTTAGCAGTAACCACTACATCAAAGCGGCAAGGGTCTTTTATTAGCAACATTGCTGTAGCGTCTACAAATTGGTGCTCGACTTCTACTTCGGGGTATTCAAGCGCAACTTTTTGTACTACCTCGCGCCAAAGACGACTTGTTTCCAACACGTTGGCTTTATCTACAGAGCACAATTTTTTCTTACGAGTCATTGCAGCTTCGAAAGCTTTCCTGGCAATTCTCTCCACTTCGTAACGGCTATACTCTGCCATATCAAAAGCCGTATCTCCATTGTTTTTACGACCTTTTTCGCCAAAGTAAATATCACCAGTTAGCTCGCGAAAAAACAGGATGTCAGCTCCTTTAAGAATTTCAGGTTTAATGCTTGAAGCGCTCAGCAATTCATCAAATAGTTTTATAGGGCGAAGGTTAGCATACAGCCCTAATTCTTTGCGCATCTTCAACAACCCTTGTTCAGGACGAACTTTAGCAGTTGGATCATTATCATACTTAGGATGTCCAACGGCGCCAAACAATACCGCGTCGGAACTTTTCATTTTTTGCAAAGTCTCCTCAGGCAAAGGATTACCAGTGGCTTCAATTGCAACGTGACCAATAAGCGCTGAGTCGTACGTAAACTCATGTCCGAATTTTGCAGCTATTTTATCTAAAACTTTCTTTCCTACTGCTGTTACTTCCTGTCCTATCCCGTCTCCGGGAACGATTAATATATGTTTTTTCATTTGTTGGTTTTAGAAAGAGGTATTAAAGGCATGGCGGCACGAGGCAACGAGGCAACAAGTAAAATACAGTTGCCGTTGTCTTTGAGCCCGTCATATCTTTTTTATTAATGATAATAACATTCGATCTAATTCTTTAGTATTACCAAGTATGGTATTGAAATGATTTTGCGCAAGATAATTTAAGTTGAAAGCAATTTCGACTTGTGTTTGTAATTCGAACAATGAACCTACTGCTATTTGTAGAAATCTTTTGTAATCTCCTGTTGAGTTTCTGCCGTAACCTTCAGCAATATTACTGGGAATTGAAACTGCACTTCGGCGAAGCTGATTTGTGAGCCCATACATCTCCTGGCTAGGAAAGCTGTTCGAAGCAGCATAAATATCTGTAACAAGCGACATCGATTTCTGCCATACCAACAAATCTCTATAACTATTTATTGCTGTCATACTTGCTAATCGAAAACACTCAGCAAAATACAATTTTTACAATTCGCTGCTTTGTTCCCTCGCTGCCTGTCGCCTTGTTGCCTTGTTGCCTTGTGTTGCCTCGTTACCTTCTCCACCCCTATCAAATCAAATTGAGCATTTTCTGAGTCGCCTTTATTGCCGCAACTGTCTGATCACTATCAAGGCCACGGGTTTTGAAATGTTTTCCATCGCTGCACATCCAGGATATGATGGTTTCGCAAAGGGCGTCCGACTTTCCTCCTGGAGGTATCCGCACCGCGTAGTCGGTCAGTTGTGGCAACTCAAGTCCTTTGTTTTTATACACTATTTTTAAGGCATTCATAAAAGCATCATATTGCCCGTCACCTTGTGCATGCTCTTCAAACGTCTCGTCGTCGATCCGCAACTTTAGCGTAACAGAAGGTCTTAAGTTTTTTGAATGCGTTAACACATAGTTTTCTAACTGAACTTTTTCCTTAATTGTATTGCTATCTAAAACATCAGAAAGAATATATGGCAGATCTGCCTGGGTTACGACTTCTTTGCGATCACCAAGCTCTATGATACGCTGGGTAACTTTTTTCAAATCTTCATCTGAAATCTGTATACCTAGTTGATGCAGGTTATTCTCGATGTTTGCCTTTCCGCTTGTCTTGCCTAGGGCATACTTGCGCTCGCGACCAAAACGCTCGGGGAGCAAATCGTTAAAATATAAATTGTTTTTTTTGTCACCGTCTGCGTGGATACCGGCAGTTTGAGTAAAGACGTTTTCGCCGATTACCGGTTTGTTATCAGGTGTTCTAAAACCCGAAAAAGTTTCAACTAGTTTGCTGACCGAGTACAGAGAAGTTTCGACTACAGATGTTTTTACATCTTTCATATAATCGTTCAATACTGCCACTGCACTCGCAAGTGGCGCATTTCCTGCCCGTTCTCCCATCCCGTTCACAGTTAAATGTATTCCATCGATCCCTGCTTTAACTGCCTCTAAAACGTTTGCAGTACCGAGGTCATAATCGTTGTGTGCATGAAAATCAAAATGGAGCTGAGGATATCTTAAAACAAGTTCCTGGATAAACTCAAAAACTTCAGAAGGTATTAGTACCCCTAAAGTATCGGGTAATAGAACACGTTTGATTGGTTGATGCTGCAAAAAGTCCAGATACTGCAAGACGTACTCATGAGAGTTACGCATTCCGTTGCTCCAGTCCTCGAGGTACACATTGCAGTCTATTCCTTTTTCATTTGCAAGTGCAATTACATCAGCAACTTCAGCAAAATGTTGTTCGGGAGTTTTTTTAAGTTGATGCGTTAAATGATTTAAAGAACCTTTTGTTAGCAGGTTCATTACTCTTGCGCCTGCCTGCAACATCCAATTTATTGAAGTATCGCCGTCAACAAAAGTTAGCACTTCTATCCTATCGAGGTAGCCGTGTGCTGCTGCCCATTCGGTGATATTTCTTACAGCCTGAAACTCGCCTTCAGAAACTCTTGCAGACGCAATTTCTATCCTGTCGACTTTTACTTCTGTAAGGAGGATTTGAGCAATAGTCAACTTTTCAGAAGCCGAAAACGATACCCCGCTGGTTTGCTCGCCATCACGAAGCGTAGTATCCATGATTTCAATATGCCTTTGAACATTTGACCTTTTTTTGTCTTTGGCAGCAATTTGCCTGCCTTTGGTTTCTGTTGCTAGTTGCATATTTCTTTCAATGAATTATTCAAAATTAAATACGGTGTTGTCGAGGTAAGGCTCTAGTACATGCTGCTTGCTGCAAAGGCTTTTACCTCATCCTTCATGGCTTGCAAATAATCGATATCGTCGAAACCGTTTAGCATGTTATGCTTTTTGTAACCGTTGATATCAAATGACTCGCTTTCGCCGGTTGCGAGAATAGTAATGGTTTGTTCAGGTAGATTTACTTCAAGTTCGGTCTTTGGGTCGGCTTCAATTGCGGTAAAAATCTTGTCTAAAAATTCGCCGCTAATCTGCACAGGAAGCACGCCGATATTAAGAGAATTTCCTTTGAAAATATCAGCAAAAAAACTTGAAACGACACAGCGGAAACCGTAATCATAAATAGCCCAGGCAGCGTGCTCGCGACTACTGCCGCTACCGAAATTTTTTCCACCCACCAATATTCTGCCTGAGTAAACAGGATTATTTAGAATGAAATCTTCTTTAGGTGTGCCGTCCTGGTTGTACCGCCAGTCTCTAAATAGATTATCGCCAAACTCCTTACGCTCCGTTGCTTTTAAAAAACGCGCGGGAATGATTTGGTCAGTATCAACATTTTCTATCGGCAATGGAACAGCTGAACTTCTAAGGATAGTAAATTTATCGTAAGCCATGTTTTGTAGCTGCTAGCTTTTAGCTGCTAGCTTCGAGCTTTTAATATTTTGATTATTCTTTTTATAAAAAGAGAAATTTTAAGGAACTCTTGTTAACAAGCTGCGGTTCAAATTTCGGCATCGTTGTGTCACTCACTTGTACTGATATTTTTTAATCAACTATCGCTGGAACTGATAACTATGTACAAGAGCCACGCAAGAATGATTCACGTTGCATTTCTGCCAGGCCCAAAACTCTTACACGTTCCAGAAGTCCTTTTAAAAATGGCGGTCAACGTGAAGCCTGCAGCTTGATGCATTTTTCACTAGTACGTTCCCGATACCTCCAGCTCCTCTTCCATCAACTCCCTTGGATCAGTAACTACACCGGTTACCGCAGCAGCAGCAGCAACTAACGGACTCGCAAGCAGCGTTCTACTGTTTGGTCCCTGGCGACCTTCGAAGTTGCGGTTGCTGGTACTTACAGCGTACTTACCCGCAGGCACTTTGTCATCGTTCATGGCAAGACAGGCAGAACAACCTGGTTGGCGCAATTGAAAACCTGCTTCATGTAAAATATCCAAAATTCCCTCTTCCTTAATTTGTTGCTCTACAACATGCGAACCTGGAACAATCCATGCCGTTACATTATCAGCTTTTTTACGGCCTTTGATAATAGATGCGAAAGCCCTGAAATCTTCGATGCGACCGTTGGTACAGCTTCCCACAAAAACATAGTCGACCTTCTTTCCGATCATTTCCTCGTCCTCGTGAAAGCCCATATAATTTAAAGACTTCTCATAACTTGACTTTCCACCTTCAACTTCCCCTGACAACGGTATATGTTTGCTGATGCCAATGCCCATACCCGGATTAGTACCATAAGTAATCATCGGTTCTATATCAGCAGCGTCGAAAGTATACTCTAAATCGAAAGATGCTTCAGGATCGGTTTTTAATGTCTTCCAATATGCAAGTGCTTTCTCCCATGCCTCACCCTTAGGAGCTTTTTCACGGCCATTTATATAATTGAAAGTAGTCTCATCCGGCGCAATCATTCCTCCGCGAGCGCCCATTTCAATGCTCATATTACAAACGGTCATGCGGCCTTCCATGCTCATGTTTTCAAAAACATCACCGGCGTATTCAACAAAATAGCCGGTAGCTCCGCTGGTAGACATCTTCGAAATAATGTAAAGAGCTACGTCTTTCGGCGTAACACCCCTGCCTAATTTTCCATTGACGCTTATACGCATCTTTTTAGGCTTAGGCTGCATAATACATTGAGATGACAGCACCATTTCAACTTCAGAAGTTCCGATACCAAAAGCGATGGCACCAAAAGCCCCGTGAGTCGAGGTGTGAGAGTCTCCACAAACGATCGTCATTCCGGGAAGGGTGATACCGTTTTCAGGACCGACAACGTGTACAATTCCGTTTTTAGGATTGTTTAAACCCCAGTGAGAAATACCGTATTTAGCGCTATTTGTTTCAAGTTGATTTAACTGGTTTGCCGAGAGCGGATCTGCAACAGGAAGGTGCTGATTGATCGTAGGCGTATTATGGTCGGCCGTAGCAAAAGTGCGCTCAGGCGACATCACGTCGACACCGCGGGTTTGAAGACCTAAAAAAGCAACCGGGCTGGTAACTTCATGAATAAAATGTCTGTCAATAAAAAACACATCAGGACCATCTTCAATTTTTCGAACTACGTGTGCATCCCACACTTTATCAAATAAGGTACTTGGAGTGTTACTCATATTTTTAAACTTTACTGATTTCTTTACTATTTGTTGAAAACCAAGTACGAAAGTCAGAAAAATATAGTGTAAAACCTTGAGAGCTAGCGAAATTTATTAAAAAATTATCCGGCCAAAAATCATTTTCAAACTGAACAAGACCAGCACCTTAAGATACTCATACTTTCAAAACCAAAAGGTTACATATTAAAAAGTTAATGAAGAGTAGAAAAGAAACTACATCGATCAGAATTTGAAGCTGCTCCGTAGAACTATGATGTATAGTAGCCATGATGTTAACTTAACGAGCACATTTTTGAAACGTACAGGATGAGATCGGTGCAAAAAGCAAGTCCTGAAAAGGATGTTTTACACATTTTATACGACCGCCTAACATTAGCATTACATTTACTTATACGGTCCGAAGCCGTTAAACATTCTTCTTTAACTTGAGTCAAAATAGTAACCAAGTCTAAAACGAAACAACATGTCAGAGATAGAAAAACACACCGTCAGGTCACAGATAGAACAGATCATTGAAAGGTCGAGATACCAGGAGGAAATGTTTCTGATTGACAGTAAAACCGCCGCCTCAAATATTCTTCAATATCTGCAAAAGGAGAATTTGATCCTTTTAGAAAATGCAGATCAAATCAATTAAACAAAGGAAATCTTAATAATAAAAGGGGAAGTTTTGCTTCCCCTTTTATTATTTATAACTCTCTTGTTTCATATAAAGAACACTCGTTGAACTGTCCAATACATTGCAATCAACCCAATTACAATTGAGAGAGGAAAGACCACGCGCTTTCGATAATTCGGGGTTTTCCTTAATGGAAAAATAACTAGTAAAAACATTGCAAGTATGACGGAGACTTGCCCAAGTTCAACACCGACATTGAAGGAAAGTATAGATAAAAAAAACTTGTTCCTGGGAAGACCTATTTCGTTCAAGGAACTGGCGAAGCCTAAGCCGTGAATTAATCCAAACATAAAAACAAGCAAAATTCGCCAGGGCTTCAGCTGGGTAAGAAGTAAGTTCTCTACAGCAACAAATAAAATAGACAAAGCTATAATTGGTTCCACCACTGCACTTGGTGCAACAATTATACTTTTCATGCTCATGGCAAGCGTGATAGAGTGCGCAACAGTAAAG
The DNA here is from genome assembly GCF_007991655.1 of Segetibacter aerophilus. Classification (GTDB taxonomy): domain Bacteria; phylum Bacteroidota; class Bacteroidia; order Chitinophagales; family Chitinophagaceae; genus Segetibacter; species Segetibacter aerophilus. The sequence goes on along the minus strand of NZ_BJYT01000006.1, from coordinate 254,830 downwards.
GCCGTCGCCTGCCACAGAATTGCTTTCACCTTATCACTCAATAAACAAAGGCCTACAACAAAAAGAATGTGATCGAATCCTTCGGGTAATATATGGGTATAGCCAAGCTTCAGATAAAACCAGATAACATGTTCTGTTGGCGCTTTTTCTAAAACATAATTAATGGTATGTGCAAACAAAGGGGTAGCGGATACAAACAAAACTGCGGCGATGAAAGTAATTCCACATTTTAAATGTTGCCTTTGAAATGTTGCCGGTAATTTCACTGATGTATTTAATTCAGCTGTTTCTAGAGACTTTGCATAGCAGTAGTGGTTTCTGCTTTTAGAGTATAACCGACATAGGAATTAGTGCCGGAAGCTTGCTGCAGCATATTCTTAGCCATTTCCTTCTCACCTGATTTCAAAAAAATCATCCCTGCGCGGCTCAAAAGAACGGGGTTCTTTGAGTTGGTTTTTAAAGCAGTCTTTATGTAGGGCAAAGCTTTGCTGTATTCTCCTTTGCTATAGTAAACCCACGCGACAGTTTCATTTGCATCGATATTTTCAGGGCGTCGATTGTATTCGAGTAAAGCGTGCTCAAGTGCCTTATCTACATTGTTAACCTTTAAGTAGGCATAAGCCAACTCACGATCAGCGTAATGCCCTATCGACTCGTCTTTATCACCTGCCTCTGCATCTTTAGAAAGATCTTCAATTATTTGTTTCGCCAAATCAGTTGCTTTTTTATCCTGCCCGGACTGGCGATATAAATCAACCAGTTCCTCTTTCATTGAGTTATCATTTATGAGGCCGTCTGCTTTCTCGTAAAGTTCAATTGCTTTCTTATTATCATTTGCAGCAACTGCTACCCTAGCAAGTCCTGCAAGGGCGTAAGGATAGTTAGGGCGCATACTCAGTGATTGCCTGTACAAATTTTCCGCTGTTTTATAATCTCCCGTTTTTTCATACAAACTAGCGAGTTGAACTCTTGTCCATTCTGTATGTTCGTCACCTTGCCCGCCCGCTTCTGCCGCCATTTTCATTGCTTCGATAGAACTCTTATAGTTACCAAAAATTTCTCTCAAATAGGAGACGCGAGAGTAAGAAGTAAGGTCAGGTCTTATAGATACCATCTTGTCTGCATCAGCAACCGCTGAGTCGTAGTTTCCCATCTCGACGTTTCCATCAACCATCAAGCCGTACACATAAGCATTGTATGGATTTACTGAGCGAGCCTTTTGAGCGGCTGCTAAACCCTCCGCAAAATGATGTTGCGATAAATAAATTAGTGACTTAAAGACGAGGCCATTAAAGTTCAGAGAATCAATTTTTAAAACGGTGTTTACACTTTTCATGGCGGCGCGATCATAATACATATAATTGCCACTTTCTCTTGCCTCCTGAATGTATAAAGCCGCTAATTTTAATGAAGCATTTATATCATTAGGATCTTGTTTTAATGCTTCGAACAAAACACCTGCTTTTTTCTGCACTTCCTTCCATTCCTTACTCTCATTCGCCGCTCCCTTGCGAGGAAGTAACTCATACACCATACTCTCTTTTTCTTTTTCACTGTTATTGTACTTTACCACAATAGCCACAATGGCAAGCAGAAAAACAATTAGACACGCTATATAAACGTAACTCTTTTTCATTTTTTAATTTTTTAGAATGTAGCCGTTTTTTATCAATACTACAAAAAAGGATTTTTGCTGACTACCTTAAAACATATAACCCGATGCAAGATCGGGCTATATGTAAAAACCTATTTCATCTTTCCTAACTGTATTTCTATTGTTTAATAATCTTCCTGGTATCTATTCTCACACCGTTGCTTTCTGATATGATTAGGTAATTACCTTTTGGTAGATGAGAGATATTGAATTGGGTCATACCATTGGTTACAATTTGAGAGGCAAGTTTTTTACCGCTTCCATCAAACAAGTTTGCAGTAACGCCAGTCATTTTAGTGTACACTTTAATGAAATTGCTTGCAGGGTTTGGCAGTATTTGAACCACATTATCAAAATCGAACTTAATTGATTTCAAAGGAGAATAGCTAAATCTTCCGTCGTTGTCAACTTGTTTGATCCTATAATAATTAATAGTATTTAAGGAAGGCGTAGCATGAACGAACTCATAAATGCTAGTCGCCCCGTTAGTTGATCTTACCCTTCCGACTTCAACAAATTTTGATCCATCGGTACTGTATTCAACTTCAAAATGATTGTTGTTGATCTCGTTTGTGACGTGCCACTTCAGATTCACTTCCTTTCCTGCTTTTTCAGCATTCAAAGCAAGGAAACCTAAAGGCAGCGTTTGCTCACTTCTTGGGCCTACATACTGGGCACCTGTAAACCCTCTCCATGGGCCTTGAACATAGGGATATACGGTTCTGAAGGCAGTATCATTTTGAGTTGGTCCAGCTTTAAAACCAAGCGTTTTACCAAGTTGATCCGCATTCTCATAAGGTAGCCCTATTGCAGCAAGCACGACTCCACTAACAGCCTGCAATTCTATCCTTGTAACATCATCTTCGAGTCTTCTTCCGTTAGGGAAACCATCCATGTTAGGAATAAATTCGAGATTTGCATTCCCGTTGAAACGTGGGTCCGTAAGACCTAAAACAGCAGCTTGAATCAATCCTAAGGAATTAAAATCAGCGCTGTTTCTTGGAGTTACTGGCACGGCCATATTTAACCGTAACATATCTCCGATTGTTGGAAGGAAATTGTTTATAAACGGCTTACCTGTTGCCAGTGGATCTCCGCCTTTACCCGTAGCTAATTGATAAGGCCTGACGTTTGGAACGCCTGTTAGAAATATAGGAAGTAAATCTACTGCGCGGGGGCTCATGTTGTCAGGAAGTAAAAGCTCGGCGAAACCTCCATTTGCAGATTCAGCAAAAGCAGTTCCGGCAACGCCAGGTGTACCTCTTACAGGGAATAAACCAGGTCTGCCGTTTCTAAAATCAAAAGCACCTAATGAATTAGCTTGAATACGTAAAGATGTGAGGAAGGGCACAGAGCCTCCAAACTTAGAATCGTCCATGTAAAGAGCTAGCTCTGGGTTTTTGAAGTAGGTAGCGAATTGACCTTCATCTGCTGAATTAGAGGCAACTGAGTTCCACTTATCTTTTGCTCCAATTGGAACAATCACCTCATTTGTAAGAGGCATACCTAAACGGGATACCTGAATCCACTCACCATAGGGTGTTTGCTGCCCGGTTGTTGGCTCAAACGTAGTTATCTCACGACGACTGGCGCTAGCCCAAACACCTATTACATAATTAGGATCTAAAATATTAGCAGCTTGAGAAACAGGTAAATTATTCTTCTGTAATGTGCTTATAGGAACTTCAATGACCAGAGAGTGTACATTAAATTTCGCCAGACCATCTCTACCAGGATTTCTAACGTTGGCAAGGTCGAAGATGCCCCCAAGGTCTACAAAAAATGGATCATCAATTTGGCCAGCGAATACTTTTTCTCCAGTAGTTGCAGTAGCTATCGCTGACTGCATCACAGCATCATAACTCTTACCGAGTCCGACAGTAGGATTGTCAATTGAACGGGGGCCAATGTTAGGAGGGGGTACAATACCATTAGTAACAATTGCATTGAAAGTACCACCATTCACACTACGATCTAACGTGTAGGTCGTCTTTAAATTTTCTTTTCCCAACCTTATTTTGAAAAAAGTAGTAGGATCTTCATTGACCTGCTGGAAAGTGAAACGATAAGTAATATCGTCACCCGTTGTAGTTGTTTTATTTTTTACGTGAATTTCGTACCGGATGTTTTGGCCAAAAGTATAATAGTTAGGGCCACCTGCAGGGTGTTCAAAAGGAATGTAATTCGCTATTAAGACAACATTATCAGGATTTGTGGGACTCCTAAAGGCGTAAACGTCTGTATTATCGGCTAAGGGGTCGTAAGCAATTAATGGAGCCTCTCTATGTGATGACGCAATTACTAATGTTTGATTGAAAGCTAAGCAAACCAAAGTAGCTGCACACAGTTTTAAAAATTTTTTCATAAACTTCTTTTTATTGTTTTATTAGAACCTTGGTTTTAAAGTGTAATCGTAGCCTCTCCACGGAGTTTGCTCGTAAGGGAACGAAGCTTTTAATGTAGTATCATTCGCAGTAACACCTGCATTAAAGGAGAGTACATTACCTAAGCTGGTTGTAACGGGAGAAGGTGAACTTCCCGGTGTATAGTCATCGTACCAAAGACCAATAGCAGCAAGTACTACACCGCCAACAGCTTGCAATTCTATGGTTGTTACATCGTCCTCGAGCCTGCGACCATTTGGAAAACCATCCATATTAGGAATTGCCTGCAGACCAGGAGAATTAAAACGTGGGTCTGTTAAACCAAGAACGGCAGCTTTTACCAATCCTAAAGAACTAAAATCAGCACTATTTCGGGGAGTAACAGGTACGGCCATATTAAGCCTTAACATGTCACCAATCGTGGGGAGGAAATTATGTATAAATGGTTTTCCTGCAGCTAATGGATCTCCATTCTTTCCTGTAGCTAGTTGGTAGGGTCTCACGTTAGGGACACCTGTTAAAAAGATAGGAAGTAGATCCACCGCTCGTGGACTTGTATTATCCGGGAGCAAAAGCTCGGCAAAACCGCCATTTGCTGATTCGGCAAAGGCAGTTCCGGCGACAGCCGGTGTACCTCTTACAGGAAATAATCCTGGTTTGCCATTTCTAAAATCAAACATTCCCAGGGATTTCGACTGTATCCTTAATCCATTTAAAGCTGGAACAGCATTTCCGAATTGTGAGCCGTCCATGTAAAGAGCCAATTCGGGATTCTTAAAATAAGGAGCAAATTGCCCTTCACCTGAAGCGTTTGAAGGAATAGTGTTCCATTTATCTTTCATTCCTAAAGGAATAACTGCCTCATTGGTTAATGGCATCCCTAAACGTGATACCTGCACCCAATTGCCGCTGTAACTCAGTGTTCCATCGGCGGCAAGCGTTTTCACTTGTTGCCTGCTTGCACTTGCCCACACACCAATTACGAAATCTGGGTCCAATATGTTGGACGCCATATCAACGCTCTTACCATCTTTCTGCAAAAGCGCAATAGGTATTTTTAGAGCAATACTGTGTACATTGAAACGGGCCAGTTTGTCTTTAGGAGGATTTACCGTGTTGCCTTCAGGCCTGAAGTTTCCAAGATCCATTACACCTGCTAAATCAACAAAAAAGGGATCATCTACAGGACCACAAAACACTTTTTCATTATTTGCAGTGGTCGCAATAGCAGAAGTCATAATACTCTCATAGCTAGGTTGCCCTAGTCCAACGGCATTTTCAATTGAGATAGGGCCAATGTTCGGTGGAGGTACTACCCCGTTGGTAACGATGGCTATGAAAGCACCGCCATTTACACTCTTTTCACAGGTATAAGTTGTTTTCTGATTTTGCTTACCCAAACGAATATTGAAGAATGTGGTAGGATCTTCGTTTACCAAAGAAAAAGTGAAACGATAGGTGATATCATCGGTCGTTGTGGTCGCTTTATTCTTAATGTGGATTTCGTAGCGAATGTTTTGTCCAAAGTTGTAGTAGTTGGGTCCCCCTTCAGGTAATTCGAGAGGAATATAGTTGGCAATAATAGTCACCGTGTTTGGATCATCGGGACTACGGAAAGCGTAAACATCGGTGTTGTCAACTAGTGGGTCAAACGCAATTAAAGGCGCTTCCCGATGTGAGGAAGCTTTTACGTTGGTTGAAAGACATACTATCATGGCTAGCACCAGGCATAGTTTCCAACCTTTAAAGTGTATAATTTTTTTTCTCATAACTAAAAATTTTTTAATTAAAAAATTTGAGGGACGTGACTAAAAGGAATCCAAATAAATCGGGTAAGCAATCGGTAGATACGGAGAGTTGATCGCTATAGTTTTAAAAAAGTCAAAAAGTTTTAACTTTTTTTTCTAACAATTCTTCATGTCATCTTGCTCGCTGTTTTTCAAACAGTTAACATGGGACGATAATGCCTAAGTGATTATTACCCGCGAAAAGGAATGAATGTTTTAAGCTGTTTTTTCTGTAAAACCAAAAAGACGGTGCGAAAAAAATGCCAGTCCACCGCGGGGTATGAATTACATGAAGAGGAAGTAATAGCTGTGATGGTCTTAAAATTAGCATATAAGTTCAACGGCTTGCAGTAAGCATATTTAAAAGCCTGCTTGCAGTTGTGTCTCCTTGTAGCGTCGCTTCCATCAATAGTGTAGACCCTTTTGCAACGTCTTTGCGAAAAGTGCATCGTTCGAAATAGTTACCCTGGGAGAGTATTTCTTTGTCGTCTGCAAAAGAGTATAAAAAACCCAGGGTTCGTTTTGCAGGAGCATAACCTTTATCACTCGCCTTTTTAAGTAGTTCAAAAGCTTCAGCACATCCTAAGTTTGCGTTCTTATTCTGCAGCGCTAGTTTGCCATAAAAATACATTGCTTCAGGTACCTGTTGCCGAGACAAAGTACCATAAATGATGAAGGCTTCGGCCATTTTTCCTTCTGTCAAAAATTGTTTCGCATTCTGTAGTTGTCCTCGAATTCCCGGAGGTTCAGTAGTTGGACTAGCTAAAGGAGAATTAACCCTCGCATTAGTGTCCGGTTGATCTTTCTTACCAGTAGATAAAAAATAAATAATGGCGGTGCCTACGAGCAAAAATATAAGAAATAAAAGGCCATACTTGGTATAAGCAGAGCTGCTATTGACAGGGGAGTTAGCAATTTTATTTCTCGTTACTTCGGTGTTTCCAGTTAATCCTTTAGTAACTGAACTATTGCTATTTCTGCTAGTTTCACGGTGTTGAAATTTTAATAGCTGCTGTTGCAAATGTTCTCTTTCCTTGCGTAACCTGTTGTTCTCATTCTCAAGAAATGCAATACGTTCGTGCGTCAGTTGATTGCTGTTAGCGGTTCGCACGTGGTTTTGCCATGCATATTCGTGCAACTCCATGCCGTTAGTAAACCGGTTCTCAGGCTTTTTCTCAAGACATTTATAAATCATTGTAATAAGCCAATCCGGCACATTCATTTCCTGCTCTTTCTTTTCGTCATTCCAATTATGGGGTAGCGATTGGCGGCGAAGGTTGAGTGCATCAGGAGGTGGTGCTTCCTGGTGAGCTATCATTACTGCATTCCGTGCAGTCTCGCTTTTATTGTTTAAAGGAAATGGAACAGAGCCGGCAAGAAGCTCAAATAATATCACCCCAAAGCTGTAAACGTCTGTTTGAAAAAGCATGGCGCCTTCGTTCTGTTCAGGAGCCATAAATTCAATAGCACCGGCATGACGTAAGCTCGTTCTTCGCTGTTCATCTGACATCATTGCCAAACCGAAATCAAGCAAAACATAGTTGCCGGTCTTTGTGTTGAATTTTACATTATTGCTTTTAATATCACCATGTCTTACACCCACCTTGTGGCAGTGAGCCAAAGCGCAAGAAAGCTGATCTGCCACCTTCAGAATTTCTTTTAACGTGAATAAGCGGGGATGAGGCGGCTGCAATAACTCTTCCAAATCGGGTCCCTCGATATACTCCATTTCGATAAATGGAAAGTTTCCGGAGTCGGTTATGCCGGAATTAAGAATTTTTACAACATTTGGATTTGCGTCCTCATTTACCTTTTTAAGTTTTTGAACCTCATTTTGAAAAGCAGTATAATTCTTATCTTCCTCACTTTCGCTCGAAATAGGTGTAGGTAGTATTTTGATAGCTGTAATGATTTCACCAAACCTCCGGCCTTTGTAAACTGATCCCTGGCCGCCGGTTTTTATTGCCCCCATATTTTCCAAACCCTCAGTTATCGTAAACACCTTAGCCATCTATAATTTTTAATTTTGACCTTGCAAGTAATATTAAGACAGCATTTCCCGGTGAAAGGTGGAGAAGAGTCGTTCACTGCTCACCTAAACGAAAATTTTATTGCAACAATAAAGGGTTTGCTTCGATGTTACTTCACTCGTACCAAGTCTTTTTTTAGCAGCCAACCGCGGGTCGTCTGCTTCTTTTCATTGGTATATACCACATAAATAAACCCGTTCATATCATCTGAAGCGGTTACAGGCGCATTCCATTTATTAATAAATACACCTTCCCGCTTGGTATCCTCGTCAGGCTCGTTGTAGAAATAAGCAATTGAGGCAGCTTTATATCTTCCAAACTTATTAGTGGCAGTTGGCGGATCAGTTTGCTCTTTGCTATCATCGCCATTATTGTCCTGACCGTTATCATTTGTATCCTCATTAATACTTGAGTCAGCCTGCATTAACCGCTTCTTATTTACCCGTTTTATAGAATCAGCAATATGCTTTACGCGGGATAAAGAGTCTTTTCTTCTTTGCGTTGAAGTCTTAATGGGGCTTGGCATTAGTGTAGTGTTCCCTGTATCTTTACTATCAATTGTAACAGTACTATCTGTAGTAGCACTTTGCTTATTTACCAAACCGTTCTTTTTCATCAGTGTATACGCAGAAAATGCAGCAAGTCCGATGGTGAGCAGAAGCAATGCAAGGAAAGCTGTTCTTGATACGCCCCTGGATCCTCCACCATTTTGATCTGTTTCCGCTACATTTTGCAACTCACTTTCCCTTCTTTTCAATATCGACCTGAGTTCGCTTAACTCCTTGTCCCTGATGCTTAGCTGATCCTTATACTGCAAAAGTTGACGTTGAAGCTGATCGCTTTCTTTTTGCAGCCTCTCACTTTCCTCCTGCAATGCAGCGGTTTGAACAGGATCGATATTAGGACCGGCATGAATACTATTGTGGGCAATAAATTCATGCAGCTCCATCCCGTTTTTAAACCGGTCTTCGGGCCTTTTTTCGAGGCATTTGTAAATGAGCGTAACCAGCCAATCAGGCACCGACATCTCCCTTTCTTTCTTCTCCGCAGTCCAACTCGCGGGTAAATTTTCTCTTCTTAGAGCAAGTACATCGGGAGGCGGAGTCTCGAGATGTGACAAACGCACGTTGTTCCTTGCAGTCTCGCCTTTATCCTCCAAAGGAAAAGGTACGCGGCCTGCTAACAGTTCAAATATTACTACCCCAAAACTGTAGACATCTGTATGAAAAAGCATCAACCCTTCATTCTGTTCCGGCGCCATAAATTCTACTGCACCTGCCCTTCTCAGGCTTGTCCGACGCTGTTCATCAGACATGATGGCAAGTCCAAAATCGAGCAATACGTAGTTTCCTGTATGAAGGTTATATTTTACATTATTGCTTTTAATGTCTCCGTGCCTTACATCAAGTCTGTGGCAGTGCGACAAAGCATTGGACAACTGCTCTGCGACTTTTATTACTTCTTTTACAGAAAAGATCGGGTCGTGAGGAGGTTTTAATAATTCCTCGAGGTCAGGCCCCTCGATATAGGCCATCTCAATAAAAGGAAAGTTTCCGGTTTCAGATAAACCGAAACTAAGAATCTTGACTACATTAGGATTGGGCTCTTCGTTAACCTTTTTTAATTTCTGCACCTCATTCTGAAAATCCCGATAATTTTTATCATCCTCGCTCTCGCTATAAATTGGAGTAGGCAATAATTTGATAGCCGTAATGATTTCTCCAACTCTTCTTCCTTTATATACCGATCCCTGGCCACCGCTTCTTAGGGCGCCCATATTTTCTAAACCTGGTGCTATTGTAAAGACCTTTGCCATTTATTTGTACCTGGTTTTGCCATCCACATTTTTAAGAGATGTGGATGAAGTAGTGCAATTTTTTACTTTAAATCTATGAGATTACTCGTCAGCATACAGTTTCACATCTCTCTTACGTAACCATCCCTTAAATACCTGACCCTCCGGCGTCGTAATTACTACATATATAAAACCATACCTTTCATTCAAAGCAAGAACTACAGCTTTTTCCTCGGGACTTATAAATTCATCACGCTTCGTGTCTTCATTGGGCTGGTTATAGAAATAAGCCTTAGCAACCACAGCATATTTTTTTGAGACTTTTCCTGGTTTGGTATAACTGTCTTCATCACCGTTTGCAGATTGATCATTTTGGTCAGCCGTTCGATTAGCAGCATTGGCAGCATTAGCGGAACGTTCATTTGTTCCATCAACCGTAGAGGCATCGTTCGTTTCCGGTTGATCGTGTAAACCATTGCTGCCGTTCGCGCTTGCGGAGTCTTCATCGCCCAATCGCACCATAGTTTCTTCGTTCTTTTTCGATGCGTCTTTCTTCTCCCTAAATACTGGTTCCGAGATCGCTTTTTCTTCCGTCGGAGTATTTATCGGTTCAGTTGCACCACCCGTCTTAGCCTTGCCCGCAAAAAAACTGTTTTTGATAATCGGGTACATAGCAAAAGCACCTAAGCCAAGAGTTAAAAACAGTAATGCAACAAACGAAGCACTTGACACCCTATTCTTTTTAGGTGTACCCATCCTCTTCGTTTCGCCTGTACCGTTTGCATTTTCCTCTCCACCCAACAGTACTTTTAATTCCGCCAATTCACTCTCTTTTTCGGTTAATTCCTTTTGGTATTGAGAAAGCTGCTTTTTTAGTTGTTGATGATATACAATAAAATCTTGTTTTGCCAGGGGCTTAATAGATACCGTCTTTGCCCCGGCAGCAGGAGTAGCCGGCCTTGAGGTGAGTTGTTGAATGATAAAGTTGTATAGTTCGCCCCCGTTTAGAAAGCGTTTCTCAGGTTTTTTCTCGACACATTTTTCGATCATCTTTATTACCCACCCAGGCACCTGTATTTCACGCGCTTTTTTTTCTGTACTCCAGGTTGATGGTAACGCTGCTTTCCTTAATTCTAACAAGTTAGGAACAGGAGATGTCATATGGGCAAGCCTTACTTCGTTACGCGCAGTCTCTCCTTTATCTTTCAATGGAAATGGAACTGTACCCGCAAGTAGCTCGAATAGAACAACGCCAAAACTATAGACGTCGGTCTGAAACAACATCTGCCCGGAATTCTGTTCAGGAGCCATAAATTCTATCGCACCTAGCCTATCAATATTGCTTCGCCTTTCTTCATCAGACATCATTGCCAGTCCGAAATCAAGCAGGATATAATTACCCGAAGCCGTATTATATTTTACATTATTACTTTTTATATCCCCATGCCTCACATCCATTCTATGGCAATGGGCGATTGCATTTGATAATTGCTCGGCAACTTTTAAAGCCTCATTGATTGTAAAAACGGAATGGTCGGGAGTATGAAGTATCTCCTCTAGGTCAGGACCTTCTATGTATTCCATTTCAATGAAAGGGAAATTGCCTTGCTCAGAAAGTCCTGAACTTAAGATCTTGACGACGTTGGGATTTGAAATTTCGTTGACCTTTTTAAGCTTTGCTACCTCATTTTTAAAAGCTGAATAATTAGCATCGTCACCTGTTTCACTATAAATAGGAGTAGGCAGGATTTTCACCGCAGTTATAATTTCTCCTATTCTTCTTCCTTTATAGATCGAACCCTGGCCTCCTGTTTTAAGGCCACCCATATTTTCTAAACCTGGTGTTATTGTAAAAACCCTTGCCATTAATTATTCTTAATTATCAACGGGAGAAGTTCTGAATTCCAATAGTGCCGACTCTCCTAATATTATTTGGTCGCCCTCCTGCAGCCGATGACCTATTTCGGTAGTCTGCAATTTTATAGGTACGCCTCCCTCTGTTCTTACTTTCATTTTGTTGTTAGGTGGTATTCCCCCTTCGTCTGCATATAAATAAAAGGCAGCATTTTCTGCATCCCATTCTATATGTGCATGTTGGCGGCTCACTGATCGGTTACTCTCATCTTTGCTGTTATCAGGAAAAGCAATGTGATTTTCCCTCATAAATCCGTCTGCAGTTTGCGCTCTTTTTTCGCGCCCTATATTTATTTTACCACGGGACGAAGAAATAGTATAAACCTCTTTTTCAGCTTCACCAACCAGTACTCTTATGTATGCCGTTGCATCCTGCGAAACTTTTGGTTTTTTCTTTGTCGATATAAATAAACCCGCATTTAACCCAGGAGCCTTTAATGCTTCAACAGGAATTTCATCGACGAACTCTATTTGAAAAGTCCACGACGCAGGAAGCGCGATCGCATAATCATCGGCTATCCTTTGTACTTCTTCTTCTTTAAACCGGTTTTCTTCATCTGCATATACTGCTCCTTCATACAAATGTTTTTCTTCGTCAGAACAATTTATGTAAAGGCAAAGCCCCTTGATATTTGAGCCCTCTCCACCTTCAACTTTCTGAAACTGTTCTTTTATAAACTGGAGCAAAGAAGCACGAATTCCCTTTATATCTGTTGGGCGGCTCTTAAATATGTCGAACATTTTATCGGCTGGTTTTACTTTAAATGAAATTTTATAGAATATTGAAAAAGCACAAAAGGTGTACTAAAATGTACTCTTGTATGTGGTTCTTGTTGCAATGTACATCCTTGGTTTTTTACATCAATGTGGGTTATGCCTACAACAAAAAAGACGAGGCAATATATTCAAAGTATCAAGCAATTTTTTTTGCGACAAACACCTGTACTACTATTTAACTTTTCTTGCGACGCTCCCTTGTACTTTTCATCTTTATTGAGCGGTGTCGCCAGGCTCCTCGTCAGGCTTTTTTACCGTGACAGCCGGTTTTACAGGTTGAGACTTTTTACCTGCAGATTTCTTATTTACCAATAATTGCTGGGCCTGGCTGTCTGGCAACGCCTCGTTGTCGTCGCCGTTATTCTCTGCCTGATCTTGTTCAGCCACTTGCGCGACCGGCGCAGCGGGAGCGATACGCTGATTTTGATTGTTTTCAAAACTTTTAATGTAGCCTCTTTCAACCAAAGCAGGGACAACATAAGTGCCTGCAAGTCTAACAGCTTCACTTGAACCTTTCGCAGCCTCCAGCCTGATACAAGTAACAATATGCCCCGGGCCTTTTGCTTTTGGGGCAAAAAAGACATACCAGCCATCGTTAATTCTTTCGCTTTTCCAGATCCTTTCCGGCGTTCCCGTTTTTCCTGCCACATTTAACTTTAACCGCTCTGCTTTTCCAGCACTCTGTTTCAACATATAATCGGTCATGTAAGCTGCAAATTCAGGGCTCTTTGCTATCGCCACTCCAGGTTTCACAGGTGTTTGTACTCCGCTTATGCTTAAGACATACCGGTTAGGAACCAACATTCCATTATTAGCAATCCCTGAAGCAACTCTTGCAACCGCCGCAGGAGTTGCGATTAATTCTCCCTGTCCCCAGGCCATACCCGAGATACCTTTACCACGTGTGCGCTTTATGTTGTTTGGGTTATAACTTTTTGCACTCCTAAATTCTGTCTTTCGCCACAGCTCGCGCCATGTGTTTTGCTGATCGTTGTTGTTCGGTTCGCTCTCGTAGAAATAACCTCCGACTCCATGTAGAAACATCCCGGTTTGCAAATACAGCGTTCCCATTTCTTCCTGCAGATGTTCTTCGTTTGCAAGTCTTATAAAAAAAGAGTTGTTGGATTTTACAATCGCCCTTTCGATCGAAATATTTCCAGCTTCATCAGGCTCTGCACTTTTGATCCGTATAAGATCCTGTGGCAATACACGAATTGTTTTGGTAGCTGCTTTTTCTCCTAATTTATTAAAAGCTGCCAACGCAGTTACCAATTTTGCAGTAGACCCCGGCTGGGTTGCATAAGTGAAACCAATATCGCTGTTCAAGTTCCATCCGGGTAGCCTGTTTAATTCCCCCTCTGTAAGTGTAAGGCGATCCCAATCGTTTACGGGCGGTAAGGGATACGAAGCAGAGGCAAGTACATCGCCTGTATTGTCTTCCATAATGACTACTGAAACCCTTTTGATCCTCACACTATCATCCGTGGCCAAAATCCTATTCAAATGGGTTTGCAGGCCTGCATCCATTGTCAACTGTACGTCCCTGTTTCTCTGTTTGAAGGCTGCTACTTCAGGGCTATTAATTCCTGCTAATAGCAGTGGTGCAATTGCCCCATAATCACGTCGGTTAACAGTCATCTCGGTAGACGTTCGTGGTAAAAATCTATCTTCTTTAAACCGGGTAGCACTTACCTGGAATTTGGAAGTGGGGGTTGGAAAACCTCTCAACTCAGCTGCATGTTCGTACTCCGCAAAATAACCATTCGTTGAGCCGTTAAAAACACCGGTATTAGCATCACCTGTCCAAAAAAACATTTGCTCTCCGAAAGGATAATACCGGTCGAGACGCTTGTAGGCAAAAGCCTCCAGGTTTTCTTTTGGAATGCCCACTGACAGCAGTGAGTCGTACTGTTTGTTTATTTGATCCTGGTGGCTGGTAGCAAGTATCAATCCTTTTCGATCAAGAAGATTACCTGCCTGTAACTTACTCATGAGAATAGAAATCCGCGGATTATAGCTAAACATTCTTGCTCCGGACCTATCAGCAACCAATGCAGGTTCAACGACCCACCTCTTATTATTAAACAAATATTTTGACACATTTACGCCTAACAACACGATCCCAACGCAAGCAGCAACAAGAGCAGGCATTAGGTTTTTATCCTGCTGGCGCGTGATGAACTTCATTTGAACTGCAGACCCTTGCAGATGCGAAGCGGATAATAAAAAGCCGGCCGCAAGCATATTGCAAAGCAGGGACGATCCTCCGTAGCTCATAAAGGGCAACGCAACTCCTGAAAGCGGCAAGGCACCGGTTGAACCACCGGCAATTAGTAAAAACTGTACAAATGTGCTTACCCCAATTCCCGCACAGACATAAAATAGAAAAGGAGTTCCCGTCTGTCGACCAATTATGAAGGAGCGATGTAGGTAAATAAGAAAAAGAATAAATATGCAGATAATTCCTGCCCATCCAAACTCCTCACCCATTGATGGAAGTATCATATCTGTATGCGCTTCAGGAATAGTTTTGGCAAAACCTTCTCCCACACCCTGCCCTGTGACTCCCCCACTCGACATGGCCCAGATACCGTTTGCTACCTGGTCGCCACCGAACACTTCATTGTTCCATGCATTTTGCCAGATTGCTTTTCTATCGGTTAACCTATGAACCGGGCCAGGGATTAGTTTGTCTAAATAAGGAATTTGATCAAGGAGCAAAAAGCCCGCAATAACAACCAAAGCCATCACTGCAGATTCGCTTAACTGTCTTCTTTTGAAAAGGGTATACAGTGTGAGAGTAGCTGCAGTAATAGCCGTTCCTATCCATACGTTTTTACTGAGCCAGATTGAAAGCACATATACTACTACGGCCCCTACCATATCTGCAAAATCTCCCCGAGAGAAAGAAAAGAGAATGATGAAAGTAAAACAGCAAACCATCGCAGGGCCGAGATCACCAAGTATAAGAAATAAGAATATAGTTGTAAGAATAGCAAACAGGGCAAAGAAGAAAAAGTAAAAGCGTTTGTTTAAAGAGGTGTATTCTGAAATGAATTTTTCGTTCGCTGCAAAAAAACCTGCCAAAAACATAATAACTAAGTACTTGACAATTTCGCTTGGTTGAAAGCCAAAAAGGTTCACTTTTACTCCGCTGCCTTCCGGGCCTGTTCCAAAAATGATGGTAAGAAGTAATAAACCCATTGCTACCACAGCCCATGGCCATCCGTTGGCCGCCTTACGATTTCCTTTAAAAACAAATAAGCGGTAAATCAGCGAGTCGGTTGTAAAGTACCGAAGGTTAAAGAGCATTAAGACAACGATTCCTAAAATCCCGCCTTCAAAATAAAAAAGGGTGCTTTTTGAGAAGAAGCGGTCTCGCAATGGATCTTGTAAACTGAATAACGTGACAAATGATAACCCCGTCAAAATCATCATTACCGGCAGAATAAGTTGGTCGGCCTGGGGAAACCTGAAAGATAAAAGCAGGTGAAGCAGCCAGAACGATACAATGAAACATCCTACAATTATCCAAAACCACCTTGCTGCTTCGCCCGGAGTGCGAACAATAAAAGATCGCTCTTTTTTCAAGTTGCTAAAATCGCGGTTTGAAAAAAGCTTAATGGTATTTGGAGCCTGGACAAAAGTAAACTCCTCGTTATCTTCTAAATTTTCAACTCCTTGAGAGCGGCCAAATTCATAACCAGGCTGAAGAGGTAAAACAGCGAATGACCGGTTAGCAGGTAAACCTGTAAAAGAGAAATGACCGTTTGCATCCGTTCTTGCAAAAGCTGTAAGCGACTGTAGTTGCCTGTGGTGCAAGGAGTCTACTACAAATACTCTTCGTACGCCTTTTGTATTTACGGCAATTCTTTGTTCTACGTCTCCTACATTCTCGCTGTACAAACTATCCTCTGGCAAGATAACCTGCAACCGCACCAGGACACCTTGCACCGGTATTTTTTCTCCTTTTTGAACTACTCCGTTTATCGACCCACTCCCCATGTTCAAACTATTGACAGAGGGAAGTTGAACCGGTTTTCTTCGCTCCTGTTGAAAGAGCGCAGAGTCTTCATCCGAAAAACCAAGCAAAGCTCTTTCCACCTGAACCCTTCTTCTAAATACTTCCCCTCCTTGAGCGTAAGCAGCCTCTGAGTTGACATTAAAGTTGCTCTTATTTAATTCACCAATGTTATCAATTACATCCGGGAGATTTCTTTTGCCGTTTTCGACCACCTTGCCAATGAAGTCAATGTCTCTTTTATCACTAAAATAAAAACCTTTCTGAAGCAATATTTTTATTCGCTCGCCAGGTTTACTATCGTTCAGGTTCATCATCGTTCCGTTTGCAAGTCGTTTTTGAACGTCAGCCTGGTCATTTTTCAACACTGTAAACAACTGGTAAAATAGCACTAACATTACGATGCTTAGCAGAAATAAAAAGAGGCGCTCGACATTTCTTGAACCAAAACGGGAGGTATTGGAAACCATCTTAAATCAGTAGTTATTATAGGTGTATTGAATTTGAATTGTAAAAAACAGTGTCAGCAAAACGACCATTGATGACAGGACGATCTTTAAACAAAAAGTTATACTGAACCGGAACGCGACAGTTTTTAAACTGTACGTTTTTCAGATGTAGTCCTGAGGTTCTTGTGAGAACTCCTATATCAAAATTTTCAAGGGTCAGGCTATCAAGTAGAAGATACCTTGAACCGGGTGACATTATAAACGCAGGCCCTTTGTAGGTAGAGTCACTAATGAGCGTTACGCCGTTACCGATAATATGCAAAGAATCGTTTGTAACGGGAATAGAATCTGTTATAGTGATGGACGTAGTTTCAGGAGTATTAAGCACAAAAACTTCCTTGGTCGTATTTCCATTAATACTGTCAATAAACTTTTGTTCTTCGGGATTTCGCTCTTTTACAACAACAGCGTTTTTTAGCTCTTCCTCGTGGGCTCGCTTATTTTTATAGTTTGAATATATTATCCATAGAAAAGCTGCAACGATTAAAATGGATAGAAAGATGAGGAAAGGAATTATGCTCCTTCTCTTTTTATTTTTCAAAACTGTTTTTTCGTGCGAGTTGGAATTGGACTCTTTCAAAACATCATAGCCGTCCTGGCTTTCATTTTTTTTTAAACTGACTGCCGGCTTGGTCGCAATCTGCTTTAAAGGACTTTTGTTATTTTGAACAAGCACAACAGTAATGTTGTCTTTTCCCCCAGCTTCGTTAGCAGCATCCACCAGTGCTTTGGCTTTAAAAGAAAGGCTTTTGGTTGTACCTAAAATAGCGGTTATAGCACTATTGCCGATCATATCAGAAAGTCCGTCGCTACATAAAAGAATAGTATCACCCGGAAGAAAAGGAGATTCGCCTGTTTCTATATAATCGTCGCCCTTAATGGCGGCATCAAAGCCCAAAGCTTTATTAATCTCATTGCGTTTTGGATGACGCATAGCTGCCTCTTCAGACAACCGACCACTATCCTCCAGAAAACCAACAAAAGAATGATCTCGCGTAATTTTTACCAGCGAGTTGTCTCGAAACAGATAAAGCCGGGTGTCACCGACATGACAATAGTAAAATTTATTATTTGGAATATCTGCCAGCGCTACTGTAAGCACACATGCCATTTGCTCATTTGCCCTGCTGACCTTCTTCTCAGTATAGATAGCTTCGTTTGCAGCAGCTATCGCATCTTTCATCAGTTTTATATAGTCATCCGATTTACCTCCAAAGCGTTCCAGTATGGCATCATGCGCAAGTCGGGCCGCAACCTCGCCACCTTCGTAGCCTCCTACTCCATCAATTACACAGGCAGCAATAAATTGATCATTTAAGACGGGTTGGGCAATGAAGGTGTCTTCATTGTTAGTCCGCATTTTACCGGTGTCGGTTATTCCAAAATAATTTTCAGCCATTGTTATTGTGTGTATTTTTTATATCCCTGAAGTTTGCAACAAGCAGCAGAATGCAGATGACTAATAAGGTGATAGATAATACTGAACTGACCATTCATCTAAGATTTAAAAATGTTGATACCGACTATTCCGTTTAAAACGATCCGCGAGTTTAGTGGCAGCTCTACCCACGTAATGTTTTGCATGTCACTGAGCTTAACTTCGTTTTCATTCAATATTGTCTTTTCTCCAAAAGAAGCAAGAAAAAATTTTCCATTGTTTTTATCGAAACGAATTCGCAGGTGAGGGGCATTTACCCAATCAGATGGAATTTTAAAAATGTTTGCATTATCCCGTTGCTCTTCTTTTCCCGTAACAATTATTTCTTCCTCCTTCATCAAAAACTCAATCTTCTTTCCTGCATATTCGCGGTCTGGAACAATCGTTTCAAAACGGGCCAACACAGAAGTCTCGGAGTTCATGATTTTCTTTTCATCCAACACAAGGTCTTCCTGGTATGGCACTTCGTAATACCCTTCGCTATAGAATGTAAAGCCTTTCAAAATCTCATCGTTGATATCGTAAGTCTCGGCAATCCCCGTTTGTCTTGGAATAAACGTTACCCTCAAATTCTCCTCCTTATGTACGTTGCTGCCCGGAAGTAATTTGCCAATAAAACTTTTATCGCCTCTTTTATAATCCGGGTGCGAAACAAACCTAAAAACCCATTTATTACTGGAAGGCTCCACGGTTTTGCCCTGCAGCCTATAGGTTTTTAAGGTATCATAAAATTGCTTGACTGACTCCTGGATGATCAGTCCGAAAATGCCTCGCTTATTATCCATGAACTGATTATAATCTGCAGGGTTAAAACAGATGATGTATTCATGAAAAAAAACAACGCGGTTGGCAAAAGATAGCTGTGCAATTGACTCGTTAAACTTCTGCACGATATACTTATATACGTCATCAGGAGTTAGCGTTGGAATTTGTTGTGTAACACTGGTTACTTCTTTTTTAAGAAACCAATCATGTAAACCCATACGTTGCCATAACGTCGTTTTCGATTTCATTTAAAATGTCTTAGTTATAGGTTCATCAAAAGCAGTTGAACAATATGAAATTGCTCTTTTTTTATCAATGCTTTCCAAAAATCTTATTAATAAATTTACCTAAACCCTTCTTGGGTTTTTGTTCGACCGGCTTTTTTCGCGCAGTTATCTTTTTCTTTTGAACCACTGTACGTCCAGCTACTTCCGGTCCGGGAGAAGCGCCGGTTGTGTCGGTTACATTTATAGCTAACAATGCTCCGGAATATAGCTTTCGATGGCTCTCATTATTTTTATACACCTCGCTATCTGTACTACTAATTAAAACTTTTGCTCCTAAGGCTACTGGTTCTACGGCGTTGCTATCTGAAAATTTATTCCAACTCCTGGCGCCATTCAACGAATACCAAAAATTCTTTTTCACCGGGTCATAATACACATTCTTCTGCGGGTAATAATAATACTGGTGTTGCTCCTTTGCTCTATTGCTAATACAAGCCACGTTAAAAAATAACAGAATGCTCAAAATCCTACCCGTATACACACCTGCAAGCATACTGCTTTTTTGTCTTTAACTATTCAAAGACCATTCCATAAACAATTTTGTTTCAGGCCGTTACTTAAACTATTCTGCACTTTAAAGTTCTTTTTTATTCTCAATAACGCTGCCGCCTATAAGCCCCAGCCCCTTTTTACTAAGGAGGAAAAAGCTTTTAAAAAACTTTCAAAGCTGTGCAGAAATTTGTGTTGGTAGGTTAGAAGAATTTTGGAGCCGACTTTATCTATTTATGAACATTTTTGTGTCACACCCTTGTACAATTTGTATTTTTTTCTGCATTCAAATGAGCGCCATTACTGGCTGCAAAAGGTTTAAACCTTTGACCCACAGAAAGACAAATTCAACTAAAAGAAGCAAATTCTTATCCTGTTCATACTATTTAAAAAACAGTTACGTTAATTACTACTTACATAAAAAATCGAAATCCAAAAGAAAATGTCAAACCTCGAGCAATCGGAAATCCAGTTAAAAATTGCGCAGATAATAGAAAGATCGCGACACCAGGAAGAAAGATTCCTAATCGACAGCAAAGCTGCTGCTTCAGATATCCTTCAGTTTCTTCAAAAGAAAAATTTAATTGACGGCTTTTACCAGGAAGATTTAGCTGTTTAGAAAAATAGTACCGAAAATCTTTGAAACTACTATTGCACCAAAAGCAATTTGTAAGGCAGTGGGAGATTTTATCTAAGAATTACTACATATCCTTTAAGCTTAGGCAGTCCTAGCTGTAAATCCAACAAGTAGTAGTAGGTTCCAACAGGTAAAGGCTTTCCATTAAATGTTCCATCCCAGGGAGTACTATAATTTTTAGTGCTCAAAACCTTTTGCCCATACCTGTTGAAGACAGATAATTCGTAGCTATCATAACTCGCTAACGCCTTTATATTCCAGGTATCATTGACGCCATCTCCATTTGGTGAAAATGCGTTTGGTACAATCACATTTTTATACACCTGCACAAAAGCGGTATCGCTTGAACTACCACATCCATTATTGGAAGTTGCAGTTAAAATATAACTCGTACTAACGGCAGGATTTACAACCGGATGAAGTGTATTTATATTATCAATAAACAAAGAAGGATACCAGGTAAAGCCTGTATTACCACCTGTCACACTCCCGTCTAATTGTACTGATTGGCCTTCAATCATCACCTGGTCTGGCCCCGCATCTGCGACAGGTTTCTGTAAAACATTAATGGTTACCCTTGCACTGTCTTTGCATGATTGATCGTTTGAAACTACAACAGTATAGACGGTACTATCTGCCGGCTTTGCTGTAGGATTAGGGATTGTAGCAGACGACAAACTTACATTGGGTGACCATGCATAAGACGTACCTCCTGAACTGGACAAGAAAACACTGTCACCCTTGCAAATAGTTTTGGTTGTAAAACCAACTGCTGCAATGGGAGCAGGCGTAACAGACACTGTTGTTGAGTCTAGTTGTTTGCATCCGTCCGAGTTCGTAACCTGAACATAATACTTACCAGCATTTATTGAACGTGCATTACTAATAGATACATTCTGCGTCGTAGACGAAAAAGAGTTTGCTCCAGACCACGCATATTGCGTTCCTGATGCACCACCAGTGGCAGACAAAGAAATGTTGCTCCCCTCGCAAGCAGGACTATTGCTCGATATCGAAGTTGCCGGCTTACTCTTAATATTTACAGTAAGAGCCTTTGAAGCGACCCTACAAGTTGCCAGGCCGGCATTACTTGCCTCCCCCACACTCAGCCTGTACAAGTACTGACCTGCTGCAGTTGTAGAGTTGAAACTTCTTGTCATAGTGTTCGAGGTTTCACCCGGAAGGTTTGTCCAGGTACTACCGCCATCTTTACTTTGTTGCCATATATAAGCAGGGTTACTATATCCCGCTGAAACCTTGCATTCAAAAGTTACATCTGTATTGTCGCCGGCGCATAAAGTTTTTACATTATCAGACACCCCCTTAATTGAAGGGATTAGTTGCGGTCCGCATGGCCGAAATGTAATGTCATCAATTGCCAGGTCGTTTCCGCAGCCGCCAACAGAATTATTGATAAGACGTAATACAACATTCGTCACGTTTGCAGGTGTTGTAAAGAAAGACCCGTATTGCTTCCATATTGGACTTTGAGTGGCAACAATGTCGCCTGTAGTATAGGTTTGTAAGACTGTTCCATCAGTCTTTTCAATATTGAATGTAAGGTTGGGTGTTTTCGGATTTCCGGAACAGGCGGAAGGAAGTATAACATTGGTGATCCATGCAGCAAATTCATAAGTTGTATTTGGACACAAACTCTTCAAGGTATCAACATAAAACTCACTTTTTTGCAGGGAAGCATTAATGAGCATAAAATATCCGTTTGGATCACCTGTATGGTCATTGTTTAAGGTATGCCATGTATTGAAGTGGCACTGGGACGTACTATTTCTTACTGTATAAAGACCATCTTGAGGACAATCATTATAAAAGAAGTTTAAGTTTTTAGTGGTGGTAAGGACCGGACCTGGATTACTACCGCTTCCAAAAGTGATATTGACGATAGGGTCACCGAGACTGCCTTGGCAAAGTTGAGCAGGTAGTTTTACGCATACTAACAGAACGATAAATAAAAGAGAAGTTTTTGTTACAATCATTTCAAATCAATATACCCTTTAGGTGCTTCAAACATGAATATAGTTGTAAATGCTTAATCGAAAAAAACTACAATGGAAAAACTAAGAGTAGCCGGGCTTTGCTAGTTTGAAGAAATTAAAGGCAAAAAACTTAATACTGTAAAACTGCAGAACCTTAATAAAACACACAAAAAAGCCACAGCTATTAACTGTGGCTCATCTAACAAATTTCTCAAAAACTATCCAAGTTTCTCAACCTGCATATAGTTCAATTCTACAGGTGTAGATCGTCCAAATATTTTTACTGTTACTTTCAATTTTTTCTTCTCGTCATTTACCTCTTCTATTACACCATTAAAGTCATTGAAAGGACCTTCTATAATCTTAATAGTTTCACCTACAATAAAAGGTTCGTTCATTACAATGCCCTGGTCGTTCATCTCATCCACTTTACCGAGCATTTTATTTACTTCGCTTTTACGCAAAGAAATAATGTTTCCCTTAGCGCCCTTACCATCAGTTAAAAAGTGCATTACATTACTAACATTACTAATAACCTGAACCATGTCATCGGTAAGCTTGCCTTCAAAAGCTTCCAAAAAAAGATAACCGGGATACAGGTTTTTCTCACGCATTACTTTCTTTCCGTTCTGCACTTTATACACCTTTTCCATGGGCAAGAAAACTTGTTTAATAGTTTCCGTCCAACCGCTCCGTACTACTTCCTTATCTAAATATTCCTTAACCTTACGCTCTTTACCACTTACTACACGCAACGCGTAATATTTGGTAAGTTCCTGTTCAGCAGGAGGAGCTGCATTTATATTTGATGTTGTTTCTTCCATTACTTAAATAATGAGTAAATAGCCTTCAATAAGTTTTGAGACGCAAAGTCCATTACCCACACTAGCGCTGTGATTATAATTGTTGCAACCAATACGATTACTGTAGATTGCTGTAACTGCAACCACGATGGCCATGTAACTTTCTCCGTTAGCTCTGTATAACTGTCCCGAAAGTATGCTGAAATCTTATTCATTTGTTTACTTTAGAAAATTGACATTTTGCAATTCCCATTCGTTGGCACGGGAACAAGGATTCGAACCCTGATCAAAGGTTTTGGAGACCTCTATTCTACCGTTGAACTATTCCCGTATTAAGAACAAAGTACTTAAGCTTTCGGCCTAAGTACTTTGTAAATATATAAAACCGTTTCCAAAGCCCCTTGAGGGAGTGTGGTTTATTTTAGAATTTCAGTAACCTGACCAGCACCTACTGTACGTCCACCTTCACGAATAGCGAATTTAAGACCTTTCTCCATCGCAATTGGCTGGATTAATTTAACAGTAAGATTGGTATTATCACCAGGCATAACCATTTCAGTTCCTTCAGGAAGAGTACACTCTCCTGTTACGTCTGTAGTACGGAAGTAGAACTGAGGACGGTATTTGTTGAAAAATGGAGTATGACGTCCACCTTCTTCTTTGCTAAGTACATAAACCTCACCTTTGAATTCAGTGTGCGGAGTGATGCTTTTAGGAGCGCAAAGTACCATACCACGACGGATTTGAGTTTTCTCAATACCACGTAATAAAAGACCTGCGTTGTCCCCAGCCTCACCGCGATCTAATAGCTTCTTGAACATCTCAACACCTGTAACGGTAGAAGACAAAGGAGCTTCCATCAGACCGACGATTTCAATAGCCTCACCTACTTTAATTACACCACGCTCAATACGACCGGTAGCAACAGTACCACGACCAGTAATAGAGAATACGTCCTCAACTGACATTAGGAATGGAAGATCAACCGGACGAGGAGGAAGAGGAATATAGCTATCCACAGCATCCATTAATTCGTTAATTTTAGCAACCCATTTGTCTTCACCAGCTAAAGCGCCGGTAGCAGAACCTTGTATAATTGGAGTGTTGTCACCATCAAAACCGTAAGAGCTTAACAAATCACGAATTTCCATTTCAACAAGCTCTAACAATTCAGGATCATCAACAAGGTCAACCTTGTTCATGAAAACCACAATCTGAGGTACACCTACCTGGCGTGCAAGAAGGATGTGCTCTTTTGTTTGAGGCATAGGTCCGTCAGTAGCAGCCACCACAAGGATAGCACCGTCCATCTGAGCAGCACCTGTAATCATATTTTTTACATAGTCAGCGTGACCAGGACAGTCAACGTGTGCATAGTGACGAGTTGCAGTTGCATATTCTACGTGTGCAGTATTAATTGTAATACCCCTTTCTTTTTCTTCAGGTGCACCGTCGATTTCATCGTAATTCTTTTTTTCCGCTAAACCTCTTTTTGACAAAATATCGGTTATAGCGGCAGTTAAAGTTGTTTTACCGTGGTCAACGTGACCAATGGTACCAACGTTAACGTGAGGTTTATCCCTCTTGAAGTTCTCTTTTGCCATTTTATTTGTTTTTAGATTGTGGTTTTTTTAAATATTAAACCTGCTTTCGGAGCGCGAATGTAAGGTTTTATTGTTATTCTTTTTGTTTCCAACAGTTAAGGTGTAACTAATCATTCTGCGTCGCACTCTTAAACAGTTAATAGTTATAATCAACAAAGTCAGTAAGTCAAGAAGAAAACGCTTGATGACTTATTGACTTAATAATTTTTGCAGAGCTGTTGATGAGAATTGAACTCACGACCTCTTCCTTACCAAGGAAGTGCTCTACCCCTGAGCTACAACAGCTTGTCATAAAAGTAACGGCCGACGCTTGTTTGTTGACAGTAGAACAAAGCAACTGTCAACCGTCATTTGACATCTGTCATCTCAATACTTGAGCGGAAGACGAGTCTCGAACTCGCGACCTATAGCTTGGAAGGCTATCGCTCTACCAATTGAGCTACTTCCGCTTGTAAAATCCTAAATTTCTAACTCTGAAATCTTAATTACAAAGATTTGCAATCAGTAATCGTCAATCAAAGAACCGTGGGCAGAGCAGGGTTCGAACCTGCGTACTCGTGAGAGAACAGATTTACAGTCTGTCGCCTTTAACCACTCGGCCATCTGCCCAAATT
Source organism: Segetibacter aerophilus (assembly GCF_007991655.1). Lineage (GTDB taxonomy): Bacteria > Bacteroidota > Bacteroidia > Chitinophagales > Chitinophagaceae > Segetibacter > Segetibacter aerophilus. The sequence goes on along the minus strand of NZ_BJYT01000006.1, from coordinate 229,328 downwards.
GTTACATGAGCCGAAGAAGGGAGTCGAACCCCCGACCTGCTGATTACAAATCAGCTGCTCTACCAACTGAGCTACTTCGGCTTATAACTAAGAAGTTATTTAAATACCAGCAAACAACTTTTTAATTTTTGTAGTACAGTTATTAAATATCTAGCATCTTGAAATTGAACTAAAATAAGAACTTCTTCCCCTCAAATACATCCCATTTATTTTCGGGATGGCAAAGGTAAGGGAAAACTTGAAATACCAAAATTTTGAAAATGTTTTTTCATTTTTTTTCAAATCTCTAATATCTCTTAGTTTTTTATATCAGGAATGGACTTACCAGGATTGGATGGATCAATGACTACAGTTATAGAATCACTATTAATCACGATGTTTCGAACAGTAGCACTGTCTATGTAAACTTTATCGTCTACTGTGTATCTATACCGGATCACAAGTCTATTTCCCTTGATATCTCTTCTTTCGAAAATTTTTGCTTTAAGCTGTTCTTGCTGACCACACCCTATCAACACACAGATGGTTAGAATAAAAGCAACAGTATATTTCATAGTCGTAAAGGTGCAATAAAAAAGGCCTCGTCGGAGGCCTTTTATTCGGTTATATTTAAAGTATTATGCTGCTTGTTTTTCTTTCTGTCTTTTCAACTGATTGATCAATGATAAATAAGCATTATCGAATGATTCTTCGAAGGATTTAGAAGATGCTTTTACAAAAAAATCACGCTTAGGAACGTGAACCCGAAGTTCTACAATCTTATCCTTTAACGTATGAACTACATTATCAAGTTTTAAAAACACATCAACTTTTGTTATTCGGTCATGGAAGGTATTTAGCTTGTCAAGTTTTTTCCTTACAAATTCAATAAGTTTTTCATCGCTTTCAAAATGCACTGTTTGAATTTTTACGTCCATAACATTTCTGTTTTTATGTGAATAAATAAATAAAGAACTAAAGTGTACATTTCTATTCCATAAGCGTTACCTGCTACTTTTTAGGATTATGAAGTTAGATATTCAGCCGCTAAGAATTTATTTTATCCTTTATTTTTTTTCTGTACTTTAAATAAAAACAGTCCAATTTTTTGCAGGCAACAAACTCTTTTGCGTATCAATTCATGCCCTAAAAAATTTTTAAAAAAAGGATCTAGAGATTGTTAGCTGGAGAAAAACGGCTTTCCAACCACTAATATTATTGAGGCAAGAATAGCACTAATAAAAACCTAAAAACCTGTAGCATCAAATGTGGGATGTCCTTTGGTAGTATTTTTGCGATACCTATGTATCATATGTCTAAACATTTATTGTTTCTATTTCTTGTATTACTCTCGCTGACCTCCTCTGCCCAAAAACCTGTTGTTCCTTTGATGAGAAAAATTTTTCATGAAAGTGTTGACAAATCTCAAAAAGCCATCGACAAACTTGATAAAAAGGACGATCACTTTTTCAACGCAACAAACGACTCCGAAGTAAATCAGCAGATCACCTACGCTTTATACAATAAAATAGATCAGCTTCAAGACAACATCGAAGCAGACAACTCGCTGGACGCAAATCAAAAAGTCAAATTTATCAGAAGCTTAAACGAAGCTTTAGCTCTTTTTGAGAGCAGTTACAGAAACAGGGAATTAAAAGGTGATCAACTGCCAGATCTTCTTAATGCTTACGAAGAGGCTATGGCCTTGGAAAAGAAAAAGCAGTCTATAAAACCTGTGCTAGTTGACAACGAGTTTGAAATAGGAGACATTCTTGTAAAATGTATTGCTTTCCAAAAAAATGTTGGAATTACCGAAGGCAAGGAAGTGCTACTTTTAAAAAACTCTCAAAAACATCCTGACAGGATTTTCCAGATTTTAAAAGCAAATCCTAACGCTTTATTCGCTGACAGCCTCTTGAAAGTAGCGGCTCATACCCACCAGGAAGACGTGTATACTTATGCTCAGTCAAATACGGTGATTGGTAAAAAGATCCAAAACAATAGCGATCCACTGATTAAAACAATTGCCGGATTAGCAAATTTGAAAGAAGGTCGTTTATATTTTCCCTTCCTTGATAATCTGTACAGAGGAAAAGTGTCAATCGAAGAAATTGACAAGAATAAAAATGATGAATTCAAATATTACAAGCTTTTAGTTAATACCCAGATTGAATATACTGAACGCTTAAGGCAACGTGATACGCCCATGGCAATGGAAGCGCTAACGGAAATGTTGAGGCGGAAAGCCATTGAAAGTTTTATCAATGTTATTAATGGCTTGCACGACGAGCCGGATAATATTCGGATGAAAAAGGTAGAGACCCTTACCCCGCAGGAGTTGTACTACCTGTGCGTTATGGCAGAGACGGAGATTTATACGAGTAGCTATTTGAAGGTTTATGAGAGGATATTTCAAAGGATGAAAAATCCTAACAGTGACTCTCTTTTAATAAGTGTGAATTTTGACCATTTTAAAAAGTTTATTAAAATGGCTGCAAATTATAATACGCTTGACAACTTTTTGAAAAGGATGGAAAAAGGAAATGCTGAAATTTTAATGCGATCCTTTGCAGGCGGTCTGGAAAAAACGGGAAGCCTCGAAGATGCAGTGGACGTCGCCGACAGTTATGCGAGCATTTCTGATCCCACCCTACGGAAGTTGATTTTGGATGAAGTTCAATCGAATCTAAATCAACAGAACAGAAACGAGAACAAGAGAGGGTTGGCAATTTATGACCTTCTAAACAATATCTTTTTAAGTCTTGACTCGACTAGTAAAATAGATATCTCTCAAAAATTTGGCATCCCTCCAATTTATATAGTCAATAACAACTCATTAAAAGATAGCAAAGGAAGAATTGTTATTCAGCAATTCTTTTTTGGAGATAAAGACGGTTTGTATTCTTATAGCCAATTCAAAAGTTTGTATAACACTCCGGGTTGGAAAATAGTTAATAAGACTGACTGGATTGAGGTAAGCTCAACCAAAGGAATACCTGTAATCATTTATGCGAACAAACCTTTGGACGAAAAAGAAGGATTAGACGATAAGGCACAGGAAAACTTAGGAGATTATCTCAGCGATAATAACTTAACTCCGACTGTCGTCATCCATCGAGGCCATAGTTATCACGTTACATCAACAATAAAACAACTGGTTAGAACAACAAAAGTTGTTTTCCTGGGAAGTTGTGGAGGTTATCAAAATATCAATCGTGTGTTAGAGATATCTCCTTACGCCCATATCATTGCAAGCAAGCAGACTGGAACAGGCGCAGTAAATGGACCAATGATTATGAGTATAACTGAAACCCTCCGGCAAGGGAAAGATTTAAACTGGCCTGAGATGTGGAAAGACTTAGGTAAGAAATTAAAAGACAACAATATGTTTGAGGACTATGTGCCTCCCTACAAAAACCTTGGAGCCCTTTTTATTATGGCTTACAATAAGGTGATGTTAGGTTAAGAAAACTGCCTTAAAGAAAAAGAGCTGCGCATTGCAGCTCTTTTTCTTTAAGCACATTATAACAGTGTAATAAATACTTTTGCAATCATATGTCTGATGCGGTAAAAAAGAAGGTTTTTGATTTTTCATTATTAAGAAGAGTTTTTCAGTTTGTAAGGCCCTATAACCGTTACCTGATTATAAGCATTGTTCTTTCTATTCTACTAGCTGTATTCGCACCGGTAAGACCTTATCTTATTAATCTTACAGTTGATGTAGCTACCGGCAAAGCAGCTCATATGCCTGTCTGGCTGAAGGTCTTCATGTTTAATGCGGATCTATCTGATGCCACACGATTTATTATAGCTATCACTGTTTTTCAGATTGTTTTTCTTTTTATTGAAACTGCTTTCAGGTTTTATTTTTCGTTTATTACTTCATGGCTTGGGCAAAGTGTAGTAAAAGACATGCGGGTAACAGTGTATAAAAAGGTGATGAACTTAAACCTTTCCCAGTTTGATAAAACTCCGATCGGCACATTAACTACCCGAACTATTAACGATATCGAAAGCATCAACGATATTTTTGCAGACGGTTTGATACCGATTATTTCAGATTTGCTTTCGATCATTTTTACGCTTGCTATTATGTTTTATATGGATTGGAAGCTAACCTTGATCAGCCTTATTCCATTCCCAATTTTAATAATCGCTACCTATTATTTTAAAGAAAGTGTAAACCGTTCTTTTATGAAAGTGCGAAATGCAGTTTCAGCGTTGAACGCCTTTGTGCAGGAACATATTACAGGTATGCAAATCGTACAGGCTTTTGCTGCAGAAGATAGGGAGTTCAAGAAATTCAAGAAGATTAATAAAGAACACCGTGATGCTAATATTCATGCAATCTTCGCCTATTCAATATTTTTCCCGGTGGTGGAAGTTGTACTGGCTGTAAGTATGGGCCTACTGGTTTGGTGGATTGCAGGTAACGAGTTAGACGCAGGCTTGCTGGTTGCCTTTATTCTTTATTTAAACCAGATTTTCCGGCCATTAAGGGTAATTGCAGACAAGTTTAACGTGATACAAATGGGGATGGTGTCAAGTGAGCGCGTTTTTAAAGTTCTTGATAATGCTGACGTAATTCAATCCGAAGGTTCTTATGCGCCTACCTCCATAAAAGGAAAAGTGGAATTAGAAAATGTCTGGTTCGCGTATGTAAAGGATCAATATGTTTTAAAAAACATCTCTTTTACAGCTCAACCTGGTGAAACCATTGCCTTGGTTGGTCATACCGGTAGCGGAAAAACTTCTATCATAAGTCTTTTAAATCGCCTTTATCACATCCAAAAAGGTGCAATCAAAATAGACGATGTAAATATCGAAGATTACAAGTTAGACGTATTACGGAGTCGTATTGGAGTTGTATTACAAGACGTCTTTCTTTTTTCGGGTACGGTTCTCGAGAACATTACTTTAAGAAACCCTGCGATCGCAAAAGAGCAAGTTGTTCAGGCAGCGAAAATGATCGGAGTACATGATTTCATTATGAGCCTTCCTGGTGGATACGACTACAACGTTATGGAACGAGGCAGTACTTTAAGCCTTGGTCAGCGGCAGCTTCTTAGCTTTATCCGGGCTCTACTGTATAACCCGTCGATCCTTATTTTGGATGAAGCGACCTCGTCCATTGATACAGAAAGCGAGGCTCTAATACAACAAGCAATCGACAAGTTAATCGCAGGACGAACTTCAATAGTTATTGCCCATCGTTTATCGACGATAAGAAAAGCCAGTAAAATATTAGTAATGGATAAGGGTGAACTGAAAGAAATGGGGACACATGAGGAGTTGCTTACGCTGGGAGGTCATTATGCCAACCTTTACAATATGCAGTTAGAAAAGCGCAAGGCTGTATTAGTGTAAAGTGATTTTTGAGGCACTTATCTTTCTAAATGCTATCAGCTATAATCGAAGTGAAAGTTTGATTAAGTAAATCAACTAAAAAAGACGGGACAAAAAAGAGCGGCAAACAGCCGCTCTTTTTTTATAAGTGTATAAACTCTTATTGTTGTGTTGATCCACTTGTTCCGCTTGTTCCTCCGTTATTCATCTTTGACAACATATCCCGGTGCATTCTTATTTTAGGAATTGCTTTTGTCACCAGTGCCTTTAATTCAGGATCAGTTAGTGTAGTTGATGCAGCCTGAAGTTCTGTTAGCTTTGCTTCATGCATTGCAAGCATTTGAGTTACAAAAGTTGTATTAAACTGAGTGCCTGTAGCATTTTGAAGAGCTTGCATTGCCGCCATTCCATCACCAGACATTCCATGCATTGCCATACCGTTTCCACCTGTCATACCACTACCAGAACCTGAAGTACCCATTCCTGATCCTGTAGTGCTACCGGTACCTACTCCTGATCCTGTAGTACCACTTCCTGTTGTGCCAGTACTACCAGAATTACCCATTCCAGAACCTGTAGTTCCTGTACCGCTACCAGTACCTACTCCTGATCCTGTAGTACCACTTCCGGTTGTTCCGGTACTACCAGAAGTACCCATTCCAGAACCTGTAGTTCCTGTGCCGCTACCAGCGCCTACTCCTGAACCTGAGGTACCAGTTCCCGAGCCTGTTGTTCCTGTACCGCTACCAGTAGTTCCTACTCCTGAAACTGTATTACCGCTTCCTGTTGAACCTGAACCACTGGTACCCATTCCTGATCCTGTAGTTCCTGTTCCACTACCGGTACCTACTCCTGATCCTGAAGTACCAGTGCCAGTCGTACCTGTGCTACCTGAAGTTCCTACTCCGGATCCTGTTGTTCCTGTGCCACTTCCGCTGTTTCCATTTCTGTTTCCCCTATTATTTCTTCCTGTTGTTCCGCTTCCTGTTGTTCCACTACCTGAAGTTGAACCACTTCCTGATGTTCCCACACTGCCGCCTCCAGTTGTACCAGTTCCTGAACCTGTAGTTCCCATTCCTGAGCCAGTTGTTCCTGTTCCACTTCCTGCACCTACGCCAGAACCTGTGCTACCGCTTCCGGTTGTACCTGTGCCTGATCCTGTTGTTCCCATTCCAGAACCTGTAGTTCCTGTCCCACTACCGGTACCTACGCCGGCTCCTGTACTACCGCTTCCGGTCGTACCTGTACCTGAACCAGTAGTTCCACTTCCGGAACCTGTACTTCCCATGCCCGAGCCAGAAGTAGTATTACCCGAAGTACCTACACCGGAGCTTGAACTACCAGAGCCGGTAGAACCAGAAGTAGTACTTCCTGAACCTGAACCGCCTGTTCCTACACTAGATCCGGTTGTACCGCTTCCACTCCCCGAACTCCAGTTGCCACTTCCCATGTTCATCGCCGAAATATTCCTGGTTTTAGCGGCCCGCTGCAAATCATTTAGCATGGCAGTGTGGTCAGTGATCATCTGCTGAGCCAAAGTCTTTATCTTAGAATCAGTCGCTTTTGTTCTGCCCATTTCAGACAGTTGTATTTCCATCATGTTGTCTATAATGTTTTTACTAATAAAAGCAGTATCACTCATTCTATTGGTTGAAGAAGTTGACGACCTGTTGGAAGATGTACCGCTTTGTGCTTCTGCCATTGTGCATCCAATGAACGCTGATGCCGTCAGAATTAGCCGTGGTAAATTACAAATAGGCTTTTTCATAAATTTTCGTTTTTAATTAATAGATGGTTTGTAAAGAATTAAAATTCGTCTCTAATTCCTCCTACTTTAACCACAAATCATATGCAAGATTTTAAACACTTGAACCTCAGCTGGTAAGGAGAAAAGCATTTATAGTTAGCTAGCGTTTATTGAAACAGTTGGGGAAAACATTCTATCCTTAGGGGAATATTATGACCTTAAATAATTGAAGGAGAACGTTTATTAAAAATTTTTTTAATAAAAAAAAAGCAACACTACCTATCTTGTCTTTTTCGTTCCTTAGTGCTTAACTCTTTATTGAAATACCTATTAAAAACATCAATAGTATACAATCGGGCAACGTCTTCCTCCCTCACAAAATCTAAAACAAAAGCGTTAGAACGGTTGAAAATTAAAAAAGTACTTTTCCTATCCCCTGCAATGTTTAGCGCACTATAAATGATATTTTTGCACTTAATGATTATTTTGTAACCAATTACTGATATGCCTTTAAAAATCATCGATCATAGTAGCAAAGAGTACAAACAAATGGTTGAGCTACGCAAACAAATTTTGCGCAAGCCGCTCGGACTTGACTTTTCAGCTGAAGAACTTGAGAAGGAAAAGAATGATTTATTAATTGCTGCGTATGAAGATGATCAGATGTTGGGCTGTTGTATACTTACACAAATTAATCCTACTACGGTAAGGCTTCGGCAAATGGCAGTAAAAGCAGGCCTTCAAGGTAAAGGGATCGGCAGGGTACTAATGCAATTTGCGGAAAATATCGCCCGAGACAGAGGTTATAAAAAACTCTGCATGCATGCGCGAAAAACAGCCGCAGGATTTTACGAAAGGCTCGGGTATACTGTGACTGGTGAAGAGTTCACAGAAGTTACGATACCGCACTATAACATGGAAAAGCTTTTATAGTACGGACTCTATTTCTTCGATTTTATTTTCTCCCTTAATAGGCTGCGAACATCTTCAAGTGTTCCTTCTTTTTCGATTGCTGCTTTCGGCACCAGAAAGAATGATTTGCTGTCAAAATACAAATGGATGAAGTGCGGGCTTTCAAGGTAAGAGATGAATTTCTCCCAGTTCCATTCTGTGTATCCTCGCTCGTTTTCTACCCGAACACGGTATTCTCCAAAAGTCATTTTAAAATTGTCTTTAAAAGTCGATGCTTTTTTATACACCGTATTTGGTAAAAAATACCAGAAAGAAATCATGATGGCTATCCAAAGGATGGAGCTAAGTAAAAATGCAAGGGGCGAAACCTTGCGGAAATAAAACAGAGCAGCAGAAAATATCGCAAATACATTCACTAGTATCATTAGTATTCTTACTTCAAACCTATTTATAAAGTGGTAGCGGAGCGCCTGGATCACTAATTTTTTATCGTAAGAAAAAAGTATTTGCATGAAAAGAATTTGTGAAATTAAAAGTAGGTAAAAAGAGGTGAGCGCAACAATCGGGCAGAAGTTGAAAGGAACGTGCTTACAGGAAATTCGAAGCAATTAAAAAATCGAAGCAAAAACATTCATACTACCAGGGCTGATCTTAAAAGTAGAATTTAAATAAAAAAACCCTGAATTGAATTCAGGGTCCTTTTTTAAATAACGCTTTTATAATTGCCAATTTAGCTACATCCCATACTATTACCGCAATTCAGGCATTTGTAACAAGTGCCACTTCTTAAAGTGATATGTCCGCAAGTGTTACAAGCCGGCGCGTCGCTTTGCATATTTTTGGCTGCTGCATTTACTGCATCAAGACCAACATCTGCTTTTGCTGCAACCAGCTTTTGCTGTTTCTGCGGCTGCGTACCTTGAGAACCATTTACAGGGGCGGAAGGTGTAACCCTCACACTACTTAATTCTTGCTTTACTTCCGCATCGTCGCCCAGGTTGCTAAGTTCTGGCTTGTCTAACACATGCACCAAATCAGTACGCCCCATATATTCATAGGCAAGACAACGGAATATAAAGTCGACGATTGAAGTCGTAGTCTTAATGTTTGGATGGTCGACCATACCTGCCGGTTCAAACTTGGTAAACACAAATTTCTCGACAAACTCTTCCAACGGCACACCGTATTGAAGGCCAACTGAAACTGCTATCGCAAAACAGTTCATCAGGCTACGAAGTGTTGAACCTTCTTTTGCAAGATCAATAAAGATTTCTCCTAAAGTATTGTCGCTGTATTCACCGGTGCGTAAGAAGATAACTTGTCCGCCAATTTTTGCTTTTTGAGTAAACCCACGGCGTTTGCCGGGTAATGATTTGCGCTGTACAATATCGCTAAGCTTACGCTTCAGCTGGGTATCGGTAGAAGCATGCATACGCTTGGTCACTTCTTCCAAAAGCTCTTCAACTGTTAACTTGCTCAAGTCGACAATATTGGACTCGGGCTGCAATTCTCGCGTTTCTGCGTTCGCAACTTCTTCCTTTGTTTCTTCTGTTTTCTTTTTCTTGTCGCTTTTATTGCTTAACGGTTGAGACATTTTAGAACCGTCACGATACAAGGCATTTGCTTTCAACCCCAGCTGCCAGCTAAGCATATAGCAGTCTGCAATTTCTTCAACAGCCGCCTCATGTGGCAGATTGATTGTTTTAGAAATCGCACCGCTGATGAATGGTTGAGTTGCACCCATCATACGAATATGCCCATGTGCATGAATATACCTTTCACCCTTTTTACCACACTTATTCGCACAATCGAAAACTGACAGATGCTCGGGCTTAAGGAAAGGGGCACCTTCCACAGTCATTGTTCCGCAGATATAATCGTTTGCTGCATCTATTTGCTCGTCTGTAAATCCTAATGCTTCCAGCAGGTTAAAGTTCCAATCCATGTATTCAGCCGGCTTAAAGCCCAATCTTTCAAGACAAGCTTCCCCTAAAGTAAATCTGTTGAAAACGAAGCTGATCTCAAAAGCCGATTTCAGTGCGTCGCCTAGTTTTTTGATTTCTTCGGCAATAAATCCTTTTTCGCTTAAAGTTTGGGCGTTGATGAAAGGGGCGCCTTCAAACGAAGCACTACCTACCGCGTATTTGATAATTGCATCAGCTTCTTTTTCTGAATACTTCAGATTTTTCAAAGCCTGCGGAACAGATTGATTAATGATTTTGAAATAACCACCACCGCTCAGCTTTTTAAACTTCACCAAAGCAAAATCAGGTTCAACACCGGTAGTGTCGCAATCCATTACCAGGCCGATTGTTCCGGTTGGAGCAATTACGGTTGTTTGGGCATTGCGATAACCATACTTCTCTCCCATTTCTACAGCTTCATCCCATGCTTTGCACGCAGCAGAAAGCATATAATCAGGACAATATTTTGCTTTAATACCCTGAGGTCTGATACTTAATTTCTCATAGCTGTCGGCATCATAAGCGGCTACACGATGGTTGCGCATTACACGCATCATGTCTTCCTTATTTTCTTCGTATTTCACAAAAGCGCCTTGATACTTTGCTATCTCTGCACTGGTACGGTAAGCTACGCCAGTCATGATAGCTGAAACTGCACCGGCAATACCACGTGCTTCTTCACTGTCATAAGCAATACCACTTACCATCAACATACTTCCAAGGTTAGCGAAGCCAAGACCCAAGGTTCTGTATTCGTATGAAAGTTGTGCCACTTCTTTGCTGGGAAACTGGGCCATTAAAACCGATATCTCTAATACAACAGTCCATAGACGACAGGTATATTCAAAACCTTCTACATCAAATATGTTCGTGTCATTATCATGAAACTGCCTGAGATTTACCGAAGCAAGGTTACAGGCAGTATTGTCGAGGAACATATATTCTGAGCAAGGATTAGAAGCTCTGATCTCACCACCCTTTGGACAAGTGTGCCATTCGTTAATGGTAGTATTATATTGAGCTCCTGGATCAGCACATCTCCATGCTGCATAAGCAATTTTATTCCATAGTTCCTTTGCAGGAATAGTTTTCATGGTACGGCCATCTGTTCTTGCCTTCAGGTGCCAATCTTCACCCTTCTCCAATTTCTCGAAAAACTCGTTCGGAATACGAACAGAGTTATTAGAGTTTTGACCTGATACGGTGCGGTAAGCATCACCTTCATAATCACTTGAATAACCTGCAGCTATTAACGCACCTACTTTCTTTTCTTCTTCAACTTTCCAATCGATGAAATCAATAATCTCAGGATGGTCTAAATCGAGGCAAACCATTTTAGCAGCACGACGGGTAGTACCGCCACTCTTTATTGCACCTGCAGAACGATCGCCGATTTTCAAGAAACTCATCAAACCACTTGAAGTGCCACCACCACTTAGCCTTTCACCTTCTCCGCGAATGTTAGAGAAATTCGTTCCAACCCCTGAACCGTATTTAAAAATTCTTGCTTCACGAACCCACAAATCCATGATACCACCATCACTTACCAGATCGTCTTCAACGCTTAATATAAAACATGCGTGCGGCTGAGGCCTTTCGTATGCAGAGGTTGACTTTTTCAAATGGCCATCATTTTGGTCAACATAGTAATGTCCCTGTGGTTTTCCACTAATGCCATAACTCTCATACAAGCCGGTATTAAACCACTGAGGGCTGTTTGGCACACATGCCTGGTTCAAAATGCTATACACCAACTCTTCATAAAAAACCTGCTCATCTTTCGCACTGTTGAAGTAATTGTATTTCTCACCCCAAACTCTCCAGCAATTAGCCATCCGATGTGCAACCTGCTTTGCTGATGTCTCTCTACCTAGTGTTCCGTCGGGTTGAGGCACACCCGCTTTTCTAAAATACTTCTGAGCAATGATATCAGTTGCGATCTGGCTCCATTGTGCCGGTACTTCGCAATTCTTCATTTCAAAAACAACTTCTCCGCTCGGGTTGCGGATAATGCTTGTTCGATAGTCGTAAGTAAACATATCGAATGGAGATACGCCTTCTTTTGTAAAGCGGCGTTGAAACTGTAGTCCTTTAGTGGTTTGTGTGGCGGCCATTGGCAAAATGTATTATGAGGTGAGCAGATCAGAAAAATACCCCCTGGAAATTGTAGGGCCAACGAAAATATCAGGCTTTTCTGATAAAAAGGAGTCTATAATATCCCCTGATGTGGATAATTATTGTGCATATTAATGAGCGTCAATACTGCATTGAGTTGTAGGAAATGTCCACATAAATGTTGACAACTTTTAATAAAACGACTGCCCTTTTTACTACTTTATTTTGTTTTATAAGGTCACGCCTAATTCCCCTTACTGGTAATCGTTCGCACCTTACTTCCATCACTTTTACAAGCGTGCGCGACCATTTCTAAAGTGTTAGATGCGCTCTTAACTAATGGCATAACATTTTTATTAATAACTCAACTATTCAAATAAGTTTCAGCATTTTACACAGGTTATTGTTGAAATCAAAAATGAATAAATAAAATTTTTTCAGCATTTTTGCAAGAACTCGATACCAGTTGCATGAAGAACAAGCTTTACCAGCATTTTTTAAAGAATAAACAGCAAGGCCAAAAGTCGCTTGCGGTCTTAATTGATCCAGACAAGGTTGACGGAGATAAAATAGAACAGTTGGTTACCTTGGGAACAGATTCTAAAGTTGATTATTTTTTTGTTGGTGGCAGCTTAATCATATCAAACTACCTTGACGAATGCATTCAGCAGATTAAATCCTCTTGTAATATTCCTGTGGTTCTTTTTCCTGGCAGCCCAGCGCAGATTAGCAAATTCGCTGATGCTCTTTTGTATCTCTCTTTAGTATCAGGACGTAATGCAGAACTGTTAATTGGACAGCATGTGGTAAGCGCTCCCTTCGTTAAGAAAAGCGGTTTAGAGATTATGCCAACGGGTTATATGGTTATTGATGGTGGTGCGCCCACAACCGTCTCTTATATCTCAAATGCTACCCCCATACCCTCAGATAAAAATGAGATCGCTCTTTGTACGGCTATGGCAAGCGAAATGCTCGGTATGAAGTTGATTTATATGGACGCCGGCTCTGGAGCAAAAAGAGCCATCACAGAAAGTATGATTGCGATGGTATCAGCAAATATTGAAATCCCGCTGATTGTCGGCGGGGGCATTACTGACCCCGAAAAAGCCTATCGCAACTGTAAAGCCGGAGCGGATGTAATTGTTATCGGCAATGCAATCGAAAAAGATCCTGCACTTATAAAGGAAATGGCTACTGCAGTTCACAGCCTCGCAATTACTGCTTAATTTTTGAGTTCCAACATAGGGTTTAGTGGCAACATCGTTGCGTCGCACTCTTTTACTGAAAATCAATTTGCCACGAAATAACATTCAAACCTTTTCCATTATCTCGTTAACTCATCGGCCTTCACACGAGAAGGTGTGTCGTTTCCGCTAACAATGCTTTTGGCACTTATAATGACCGACTTAATAACCTCGGTCATATTGTTCAAGTCCAGAGTCTTTATTTCGTCGCTGAGTTTATGGTAGTTCGCCTCGTTATCCATTTTAGACGTGGAGATCGTATGTGCAGGAACACCCAACCTGGCAAGTGTAGCGTTATCAGATCTATAAAATAAATTCTCTGCAGTATATGGGTCAGGATAAAAAGTGAACTGGCTTCCTTTTAAGTTTTTTTGCAGTATTTCGCCCAGGTTCGATTTTTCGAAACCGGTTATGTAAGCACTGTTTTTACCCCACTTACTTTCGGTTCCTATCATTTCCATATTAAACATCGCTACCACCTTATCAGCATCTTGTTGGGTAGAGAAATACTGTGAGCCAAACCCGCCAATTTCCTCAGCCGTAAAGGCTGCAAATACCAGCGTTCTTTCATTGTTTTTTGCTGCTTTATAATATTTGGCCATAGCAATGATGGCAGTAATACCTGAAGCATCATCATTAGCGCCGTTGTATATAGAGTCGCTGTTATTTTCTTTACCAATACCTAAATGATCGTAGTGCCCTGAGAATACCACCACTTCTTCTTTTTTACTTTTGCCCGGTATAACGCCTACTACATTTGAACCTTGTTGTTCTACCAGGTCTTGCTTTACATTTATGTCAAACTTGTCTGCCGTATAACTCCCCAATATAAAAACAACGCTCTTCTCTGATTTGAAAAGCATCTGTCGCATACGATTTAAGCGGGTAAAGTTTTGAGCGAAAGAGGTATCAATAAAAACGATGTAGTTTTCTTTAAGCTTCAAATATTCGCCTATCTCTTTTCTAAATGGCGCACCTTGTTTAATGGAAGCCTTAGCAAAACCCGAAGTTTCTGTAACCTTTAAGTCAGAAGAGGTAGTAAACGGAACAACATTCTTTGTATCCATGACATTGCCATCAATGGAAGCGGTGACCCTTGTGTTCTTAGGGCTCACCATTGTAAAAGTCTGTTTGAAACCAGTAGTACCTTTTAGGGGAGCTAAGCCGATTTTCTTAAATTCATTGCTAATAAAATCAGCCGCTTTTTCTGCACCAGGAGTAAAAGCCCTTCTTCCCTGCATGTCGTCGCCTGAGAGGGCTGTTTCGATTCTTTGTACTTCTGCAGGCTTTATAATATTATCGATCGACTGACCGATTGAAACAAAAGCTATAGGTATAAATAAAAGGGAAAGGCTTAATTTCTTCATTTATCAAAAGTAACTTATAGGCTCATCATCTCCTTAAACTTAACAGTTTGCCTACGGCTAACTTCAATTTTTTCACCTCCTTTTAATTCAAGCAGCAAGCCACCATTAAAATAAGGTTCAATTTTTTCTATCCACCTCATATTAATGATGTGCTTACGATTTGCCCTAAAGAAAACTTTATCGTCTAACCTGTCTTCCAGGGAATTAAGCGATTTTAAAATAAGGGGCTTATTTGGTCCAAAGAAGACTTTAGCATAATTACCGACACTTTCGAATAAGCGGATCTCGTTAAGCTTCACAAACCAGCAGCGCTCACCGTCTTTTACAAACACCTGGTCTTCTTCAGTCAATAACCCTTCTCTTGCAGCAGTACCATTGCTGCTTCCGTTGGAGTGATTTGAGCTGTGACTTTCCTCCTGCTTTATTTTCTGAATAGCGTCAGAGAGACGCTTAGGCTCAACCGGCTTTAGTAGGTAGTCAAGGGCGTTTACTTCAAATGCTTTTAGGGCAAATTCGTCATAAGCTGTAGTAAAAATTACTTTGGGAGCACGCTCTAATTCTTCCAGCAAATCGAACCCTGTTTTGCCGGGCATTTGAATATCAAGAAATATAAGATCGGGGTTGTGTTGCTCTATTTTTTCAAGTCCTTCCTGCACGTTAGATGCTTCGTCGATTATTTCAATTTCTCCAAAATCTTGTAATAGTTTTTTTAACTCATTTCTCGCTAACCTTTCGTCATCAATTATAATTGTTCTGACAGACATAGTTTCCTCGTTTTTTTTAGGTTTACCGTATTGTTAGTTTAAGTTGAAAAGAATATTAACTGTACAAGAGTGCGACGCAACAAAAGCTTGATCAGGGAACTAAAGCAAGGCCCTCAAATAAAAAATCAGACAGTAAGCACCGGCATCTTAACCGTTGCTTCTACCATATTCTCACTTTTGTTTTTGATTTCAAAATGCGCTTTATCTCCATACAGTAACATAAGCCTGCTTTGGGTGCTGTACAAGCCAAAGCCATCGGGATTAAAATCGCCGTTCAAGTGACCCGTATTAGTAACAATCAATTCGTGATGATTGTCTTTAAAATCGGAAATGATCTTAATTACGCCGCCTTCCATTTTCTTACTTATACCATGCTTAATGGCATTCTCTACCAACGTTTGCAACATCATTGGCGGCACAGGCTGACCAAGAGTATCCTCGTCGATATCGTACTCTATATTAAGCCGGTCTTCAAATCTAATATGCTCTAAGGCGAGGTAATCGCGCACAATATTTAGCTCTTTAGATAACGGCGTAGTTTCAACCTTTTCAGCCTGCATACTGCTTCTCAGCAAATTGCTTAGCTCAGTAATAGCCTGCCGTGCTCTTTGTGGGTTTTCATCGACCAAGGCGCGAATACTGTTTAATGCATTGAAAATGAAATGAGGATTTATATGAGCTTTGATGGTTTTGAGTTCCAATTCTTTCACCAGGCTCTGCAGCTTCACTTTGTCCAGCTGTTCCTGCTGGCTCTTAATGACGTAGTGGTAGGTGAAATAGATAAGGTTCCAGATGATTAAAAATATGAAACTGGAGAAAGACGCTTTTATAGTTTGATAGACTAGCGTATGCTGCCGGAAAGTTTCATTGGTAAGGTTAAAGGTGTCCTCAAGGTAAATGCTGGCGAAAGTGAGGAAAAAAGAAAATCCTACCGTCGTCAAGATCATGTAGGTGATCTGGTTATCCAATCGCAATTTTAAAAGACCAACACGTTGTATGAACGACCTCATTAAGTGAGTGATGCCAATACCTAAGAATGCATCAAGAAAAAGAACTTTGAAAAAGTTGGGGTCTTCTTTTGTTCGGAGGGTTAGGTAGAAGAAAGTAAAAACGATTATGTAAGTGCTCCAGCCGCCGATCTGACAAAGCCAGTATTTCGATAGAGTTTTATTCATACGTTACCAAAAATAAAAATAATAACTGTCAATGCGCAGTTCTTTTGATTAAAGGTGAATTAAAGGGTTAACTGGTGGAATAATATTTTATGATCTATTTTAAACTTTCAATTAACAATATCCGTTATGTAAGAGGTTTTGAAAACAGAGGAGTTGCAATTATACCTTAATTTTACAAAAATTGGAAAGGATGGAAATTACGCCGGGACATTTGTTAAAGGGAATTGATAGTCCCGCTGATCTTAAAAAATTAAGTCGAGAGCAGTTGCATAAAGTGTGCGACGAATTAAGGCAATATATTATTGATGTCGTAAGCGTTCACGGTGGTCATTTTGCTGCAAGTCTTGGCGTTGTTGAACTTTCTGTTGCACTTCACTATATCTACAATACTCCTTACGATCAGTTGGTTTGGGACGTGGGTCACCAGGCTTACGGACATAAAATTCTAACCGGCCGGAGAGATAATTTTTACACTAATCGCAAATATCACGGCCTTAGTGGATTTCCAAAAAGAGGCGAAAGTGAATATGATACCTTTGGTGTAGGCCATTCTTCCACCTCTATTTCTGCCGCTTTAGGAATGGCGATGGCTGCTAAATACAAAGGTGAAACTGACCGTAAATCCGTAGCAGTAATCGGCGACGGTGCAATGACAGCGGGGATGGCATTCGAAGCAATGAACCACGCCGGTGTTGCTGACAGCGATCTCCTGATTATTCTAAATGATAACTGTATGAGCATCGACCCTAATGTCGGTGCTCTCAAAGAATACCTTACAGATATCTCCTTATCTCCCACTTATAATAAATTAAAAGATGATGTTTGGAAAGCTTTAGGCAAACTACCTGTTGGCAAAGGTTTTACAAGATCTATGGCACATAAGGTGGCTGAAAGCTTAAAAGGAATGGTAAGCAGTAGTGCAAATTTGTTTGAAGCTTTAAAGTTGAGGTATTTCGGCCCGATTGATGGCCACAACATTACCAAACTTGTAGATACTTTAAAAGATCTTCGCGAAATTCCCGGCCCTAAAATTTTGCATATCATTACCGTGAAAGGAAAGGGATATTCACTCGCAGAAAAAGACCAAACAAAGTGGCATGCACCCGGACTATTTGATAAAATAACCGGGGAAATTGTAAAAAAGAAATTTACTGCACCACAACCTCCAAAGTACCAGGACGTTTTTGGGCATAGCATTATAGAGCTGGCAGAAAAGAATGATAAAATAATGGGTGTGACGCCGGCAATGCCAAGCGGTTCTTCTCTCAAGTTTATGATGGATAAAATGCCTCACCGCTCCTTCGACGTAGGTATTTGCGAACAACATGCAGTCACGTTAAGTGCCGGCCTTGCAACGCAAGGGTTAAGGGTGTTTTGCAACATTTACTCTTCATTTATGCAAAGGGCTTTTGACCAGGTCGTACACGATGTAGCCATCCAAAAGTTACCGGTTGTACTTTGTCTTGATCGTGCAGGTCTGGTCGGCGAAGACGGACCCACACATCATGGCGCTTATGATATTGCTTATTTCCGCTGTATCCCAAATATGGTTATCAGTGCACCAATGAACGAGTCTGAGCTACGAAACTTAATGTTTACTGCTCAGCTTGAAAGTACAACGTCTCCATTTGTTATTCGTTATCCACGGGGCGAAGGCGTAATGACCAACTGGCAAACTCCTTTCGAAGAAATACAAATAGGCAAAGGTCGTAAGATAAAAGACGGTGAAGATGTTGCCATACTAACGTTTGGCCATCCGGGTAACTTTGCTACTTCCGCTATTCGTGAACTTAAAACACAAGGAATTAATCCAGCTCACTATGATATACGTTTTGTGAAGCCTTTAGATGAAGAACTATTACACGAGGTTTTTGCGAAGTTTGATAAAGTAATTACCGTAGAAGATGGAACAATCGTCGGAGGCTTTGGAAGTGCTATTCTTGAATTTATGGTAGCTAACGAATATAGAGCTGATGTGAAAATGCTCGGAATTCCTGACAGGATTGTTGAACACGGAACACCAAAAGAATTGCACCGCGAGTGCGGCTATGATGCCCAGGGAATAGCAGAAACCGTAAGAGAAATGTTGAAAGATAAAGTGCGGGTTTCGACATTTATTGGAGGATAATTGATAATTGGTATAAATGAAATGAGCTGCTAATAGGCAGCTTATTTCATTTATAGAAGTATTTGTGTTTCCCGCATGTGTACTTCTATCAGCT
Source organism: Segetibacter aerophilus (assembly GCF_007991655.1). Taxonomy (GTDB): domain Bacteria; phylum Bacteroidota; class Bacteroidia; order Chitinophagales; family Chitinophagaceae; genus Segetibacter; species Segetibacter aerophilus. The sequence goes on along the minus strand of NZ_BJYT01000006.1, from coordinate 210,493 downwards.
TTACTTGCGTCGCACTTTTCATCTTTCTCACCCCATGCAGCAGGGCGACTGTAATGTTAATTTAAGCTTGGGTCGAAAGCTGCAGCAGTTCCAAAGGTGTCAGTCTCTGTCCTGTTATCATTCCACTCGACTATAAAGTTATTTCTTCCCTCCCCCACTATAATACTCATGTAATCAAGTTGAATAAGTTCAAGCATCGATAAGAAAAAGAAAATAGCCTGTATGCGGTCTCTGCATTTTTCGAACACTTTTTCAAAAGAAACTGTTTTTTCTTTGCTGGCTAATTTCAATACAAATTCCCTTGTCTCTTCCATGGTGTAATTGTAGGCTACGACTGTGTGTACAGGCTTGTTTTGCCTGTCATGCACTTTCTGCATCACCTTTTCAAACGACTTCATCAGCTTAAACAAAGTAATGTTTTGAATTTCCGTCCCTTCTCCCGACTGCTCTCCTATCACTGCCATTTCCTTCTGCAGGTTACCTCTTTTCAGCATTAATAGTCGCATAGCTTCCATTTCTGCCATTTCTGCCGCAGCTTGTTTAAACCTTTTGTATTCAAGAATTTTATCAATCAATTCTTGCCTTGGATCAATTTCATTTCCTTGAGGGTCGACTTCTTTTCTTGGCAATAACAACTTCGCTTTAATTCTCATCAAGGTAGATATGAACAAAATAAACTCGCTGCTCAATTCTATATTCAATGCTTCTTGGGAATGAATATAGTGTAGGAAATCTTTGGTAATCTTAGTAATGGGAATGTTATAGATGTCTAGTTCATCTCTCTCAATAAAAAATAGCAACAGATCAAAAGGACCTTCAAATTGAGGTAGTTTAATTTGGTATGTTTCTGTTGCTGTCATTTGCTCACTTTATAAGTCGTATTTAATCTCCCGGCAACAACAAATGTATTGTTAAGAGTGGAGGGAATGATTCAGAAGAATAAACACGAAATCCACATGTGGATTAGTTATTCAAAAGAAAATTTGCTTTAGCCATCTTATTACTTTAAGCTGGTAATAGATTAAAACAAAAATCCAGTGGGAAAGCACTGGGATTTTCAATTGGGAGATTACTTGTGGATTAAATAGCCATTACATCTCTTTCCTTAGCGGCAAGATGTTTTTCGACCAGGGAAATATATTTGTCAGTTATGTCCTGCACTTCTTTTTCAGAGTCTTTTGCAATGTCCTCACTTAATCCTTCTTTTTGGAGTCTCTTTATTTCTTCAATTGCCTCGCGCCTGATATTTCTGATAGCCACCTTTGACTGTTCAGCCTCCGCAGCAGATTTTTTTACCAGTTCCTTTCTTCTTTCTTCAGTTAGAGGAGGTAAAAAAAGGCGAATATTAACGCCATCATTTTGTGGATTTAAACCGATGTTAGCAGCTATAATTGCACGTTCAATTGTTTGAAGGGTCTTTTTTTCCCAAGGCTGAATGCTAATTGTGCGAGCATCCATAATGTTGATATTAGCAACCTGGTTGATTGGGGTAGGTGAGCCATAGTAATCAACCAATATACCATCCAACATTTGGGGATTCGCTTTCCCTGCCCTGATCTTGCCAAGTTCTACTTCAAGAAAACCTATTGCTTTCTTCATTGAATCTTCCGCATCTTCTATTATAAACTCCAATTCTTCTGACATTGTACGAATTTTCTAACGCAAAACTAAGGATTACGGTAATACCAGCGAGGCTACTGTTTACTTTTCGGTTTATAAAAAATAGGGGGAAAAACTTTTAAACCTAGACAGAGTTTCGCTGCAGTTTAATCTTCTTCTACAACTGCTGCTTTTTTGTCGAACAACGGTACGAGACGTACATTTTCTTCATTTAGAAGCGACTTTACGTCACCTTTAATAGCCCTTAACTTATATTTCGACTTCTTGTAGGTAAGTACATACACCATGATTAAAAAGGTAGCCATCAAGGCCCCTATTAAAACACCTGTTCCAATACCCTGGAAGGTAAAAGAAGCGACAGACACTAAAATTGTAGTAAGGGCACAAATGAGCGTAACACTTTTGTGGTTAAATCCTCTGCTTAAAAACAGGTGATGTATATGGTTTCGATCGGGGCTGAAAGGAGAGCGGCCTTGCATAACTCTTATAGTAAATACTCGTAGAGTATCCATTAGGGGTAACAAAAGAATACCGAAACCTACTGCAGGAGCAGCAGTAACAGGGTAAGAAGTGTAAGTACTTCCTTCCTGGATAAATTTAATTACCAGGATACTGTTTACCAATCCAATTAGTAGAGATCCCGTATCGCCCATGAAAATTCGGGCAGGATGAAAATTATAGTATAAAAAAGCAAGAAGACATCCAGCGAAGCTGAAGCCTAAAACAGCATATGGTATATTTTGATTAACGAGGAAAAATATGGCAAAAACAAGCGAAGAGATTAATCCTAATGCTCCGGCAAGGCCATCGACCCCGTCAATTAAATTGAAGGCATTGATAATAACAACTATGGCAAAAATTGTAAGCGTGTAACTGCAGAAAGGATTCATGGCATAAACACCAAACAGACCGTTCATGTCTGAAATAACAAGATTCGACTTATATATTAGAATTCCTGCCACCAGCAGTTGACCTGCAAATTTTTTGGTAGCAGAAAGTACCATAATATCATCTTTAATTCCCAGGAAGAAGATAAGCAGGAAGGCCGCAATGTAAAACTGAAACTCGGGTGCATCAACGGCGAAATTCAACGTAAGAAGTATGCTAAGAATGAAGCCAACAAACATCCCCAAACCACCTAAGGAAGGTATTGGCTGCTTGTGAAATTTTCTTTTATCGTCAGGTTCATCGTAAAGCTTTTTCTTTTTTGCAATAACAATGATTACGGGTATTATGAGTAAGGTTATTATAAAAGCTATTATTGATCCCAGTATAACTTGTTGCATTCAATTAGCCATTTTAAATTACAGTGCTACCCTGATAACCGGGTAGCAAATTAAATGTATTTAATGCTCATAGTAAAATTTTTGTTATTATTTGAGCATTAAAAAGTTCTTAACCAATACTTCTAACCTTTAGTTTTTAAGACATTCTTTTAGGTTTTAAGCTGCTTTATATTGCGACGAAATTTCAAATCGAATTTGAAAGAGAACATCAGTCTTGTTGAACGAATTTTTGTTATAAATATTACAACTTGACTAAGAGAAATTTTAGGAAGCACAAATTTTTAATAAGAAACGTAATAACTAACCTTCTGGACTTAAGTTATTGAATATCAGCTTTTTAAAGAAAACTGCTGCTTACTTGCTTTTTTTGAAGGTATCCATGCAGCTAGTAGTGAGATAAACATAACCGTTGATATAACCATTAAAAAATCAGTAGGAACCATCTTTACAGGATAATAGTCGATAATGAAACTGCTCCCGGATAATTTCACCAGTTTATACTTTATCTGAAGTGCACATATAATTATAGCTATAAAAATACCCGAACCTCCTCCAACGACTGATAGTACAAAACCTTCATTTAAGAATATTCGTTGGATATAACTTTCGTCTGCTCCCATAGATTTTAAAACGGCAATGTCTTTTTGCTTTTCCAACACTAACATAGTAAGAGCGCCAATCATATTGAAAGCTGCCACTACAAGTATCAGCGATAAAATAGCATAAATCACCCACTTCTCCACTTGCATGACAGTATAGAGACTTTGATTTTGCTGGTATCTCGTTTCTACCCTAAAATCTTTGCCTAATAAATTTTGTAGCGTACTTTTTAATTGCTCGCTTTGTTCGGTACTGTTTAACGCAACCTCCACCGCACTATATTGATCCTCGTTTAAATCGAGCATGAACTTTACAAATCCAATATTGGTTATTGCATATTTGTTATCGAAGTCTTGTTGCAAATTAAAACTTCCGCTAACGTCGACATTGTAGGAATTGAGGGCGTCCAAACCCGAAAAGTTGGTAGCTTTTACATTTGGCAAGTAGACAGTTAATTGATTTAAATTCATTCCGGCCACTGACCCTACTGCGTTTTCAATGCCACCACCCAAAATCAGTTCTGGTTTGTCGGCTTGCCCGATACTATATCTTCCATTTTTTATATGGTGGGCCAAACCACTTACAGTCGTATAATTTGAGTCAACACCTTTAAGATATATTATGCTTTGATACTCGTTATTGACTAAAACAGCTTTTTCTTCCACAATTGTGCAAAGCTGCTTTACGCCAGAAGTTCCTTTTATTTGCTGTAGTTGCTTTGGTGTAAGCGTTATAAATTTTCCCTTCGCGGGCGCTATTCGTACATCGGTATAAAAATCTGCGTACAAGCCTTTAACCAAATCCTCGAACCCGTTAAACACACTTAGCACCAGAATTAATGCAGCGGCGCCGACTGCAATGGCAAGGATGCTGATCCATGCAATAAGATTTATAGCATTGGTAGTTTTTTTTCCGACAAAATATCTCCACGCAAATAATATCGTCATTTAAAGTATGCTTTCTCCAGCCTTATTTCGGTTACTCTTCCGTACTAGTTTTTGTGTTTTCACCTGAATTAATCTGCTTAAAAATATCTTCCATCTTGAATACATAATCTAACGTATCATCGAGGTAGAAGTGCAGTACCGGGATGCGTCTTAATTGATGCTTTACACGCTCACTCAACTCTTTTTTTATTTCCCATGCCTGCGCCTGTATCTTTTTCATTGTAGCTTTTGAATCCGCTACTTTAAATAAGCTGAGGTAAATTCTTGCTTCAAGCAAATCAGGCGTCACCTTAATGGATGATATGGATACCATGCCCCCATCTATCATATTTAAACCCAGCCGTACAAAAATGTCGTTCATTTCCTGTTGAATAACGGCTGCTATTTGTTTTTGTCGTTTCCCTTCTTGCATTATTCACATTTTTAATGGAGGTAAAATTAGTTACTTTGTAGCGATTTGATCGATTTAAAACACTAATGAAAAAATACTCCAGGCTTTTTAAATACCTGCGTTTTTACAAAGGCAACATTGTTCTTTACTTTCTTTTTACCATTTTCTCTATTGTTTTTTCGCTTGTCTCTTTGGGTACATTACCTTTTTTTCTAAGATTGATTTTCTCTCAGGAAAAGCTTGTTCTCTCTAAGCCCGAAGGTATTCATGGATCTCGCGATCTTATTGCTTATATCAATTATCAAATTAGTCACCTGATTGTTACAAATGGAGTAAATGGGCCTGTGCTTGCATTGGCACTGATATGCATTACTGTTATCGTTTCCGTTCTTTTAAAAAATCTATTTCTTTATTTGTCTTTCTACGTGCTTGCCCCAATAAAAAATTCGGTGATGACCAGGCTAAGAGCAGAACTTTATGATAAACTACTTCAATTACCAATTGGGTATTTTACAGAACAAAGAAAAGGGGATGTTATGAGCAGGATGACGAACGATATAGGTGAACTGGAAGGTTCTGTTGTAGGAACGCTGGAAGGATTTATAAAGGATCCGTTGAATATCATCATTATTCTGGCAACCCTTATCTATATCAGCCCAACCCTCTCGTTATTTCTATTAATCTTTCTCCCATTAACGGGAATTATTATCGGGCGTGTAAGCCGTTCGCTGAAGAAACAGTCAAACTCTGCAGCAATTATGCTGGGGGAAGCGCTTTCTGTATTAGACGAAACGCTTGGCGGCTTACGCGTGATTAAAGCTTTTAATGCCGAAAGAATCTTACAAGGTAAATTCAATAATACCAATAACAGGCTTTTTCATTTAAGAAACAAGATGCAGTACCGCCGTGATTTAGCATCACCACTCAGCGAGCTTTTGGGCGTAATGGTTCTTTGTGGAATTCTTTGGTTCGGAGGTAAGCTTGTGCTGGCAGGCACAGCAGGTTTAGAAGCCGAAGGTTTCATTATGTACGTAGGAATTTTTACTCAAATCATCAATCCCGCTAAAGCGCTTTCTTCTTCGTTTTACAATATGCAGAAAGGAACTGCTGCTATAACCAGGATAGAAGAAATACTCAATGCCCCGGTTAAAGTAGATGAAAATATAAGTGGCTTACAGCTTACCACCTTCGCAAATTCTATTGAGTTTAAGAATGTTAGCTTTTCGTATGACGATAAGGTGATTCTTAAAAATATTAATCTGAAAGTTGAAAAAGGAAAAACGTTAGCACTGGTAGGTTCGTCCGGCGCCGGGAAAAGTACTCTAGCAGATTTGATCCCCCGTTTTCATGACGTTACGGAAGGCGAGCTCTTGATTGATGGAGTTAATATAAAGGATTATTCATTGTTTTCTGTCAGAAAGCAAATGGGTATTGTAACGCAGGAACCCATTTTATTTAATGATACCATTGCAAATAATATTGCCTTAGGCGTTGAAAGTGCTCCAGCGAATGAAGTGGAAACGGCGGCAAAAATTGCTAATGCACATAATTATATTTCGCAAAAAGAAGCGGGATACGAGACTAATATTGGCGATCGGGGAGGTAAATTAAGCGGGGGGGAAAGACAACGTCTTACCATTGCCCGTGCAATATTAAAAAACCCTCCAATATTGATATTAGATGAAGCAACTTCGGCCCTCGACACTGAGAGCGAAAGACTGGTACAAGATGCTATCAATAATATGATGCAAAATAGGACCTCCATTGTAATTGCTCATCGCCTAAGTACCATTAGGCATGCAGATGAAATAGCTGTAATGCAGAAAGGTGAAATAGCTGAGCGCGGCACTCACGACGAACTTCTGTTAAAAGGGGGGATCTATAAAAGGCTGGTAGATATGCAGGAGGTTAAGTAACGTTATCCTTTTTGTTTTTTCTTTATACCTAACATTCGTCCATTACTTAACATCGTTGCGACGCTCCGTTCAGCTATTAGCCTTTTATGCAGAATTAGAAAATTTGCTCAAAAAGCTCTATTCCTTCCTGCACCCTCAAACGGAACAAAATAGAAAACAGGTATTTGAAGTTGTTTTACAAACAGAACTGAAAATCTACCAAAAAAGAAAGAGGGAAGCAGTGCTTCCCTCTTGTAAATACTTATATTTCAATGACTTATTTTGTTATTCCTAATTTAGCCTCCATGCTCAAGGTAGCATGAGGAACGGCACGAAGACGAGCTTTATCAATCAACTTACCTGTAACACGACAAATACCGTAAGTCTTGTTCTCGATCCTCATGATAGCTTTTTCCAAATGATCAATAAAAGTGATCTGGCGGCTCGCCATTTGACTAAGCTGCTCTCTTTCCATACTCATACCGCCGTCTTCCATTGTCATATATCGGTTGTCGGTCTCGTCGCCACCCATTTCATCCCGGCGTGTAATAAGGCCTTGGAGGTATGCCAATTCTTTTTTTGCAGCATCCAGTTTCTTGCCAATTAATTCTCTAAACTCCTGCAATTCAGAGTCACTGTAGCGCATGGTAGGACCTTGAGGAACAGTAGCAGGCGCATCCAAAACACTTTTCAAAAAGTCGGGCTCATAGTCCACTTTCTTATCGGTAGAAGTTTTAGGGATGACCACAGGTTTAGGAGGCTTTTCGCTTTCAGATTTTGCCTGTTTAACCGGCTTAGCTTCCTTCTGTACTGAAACGTCTGCCTTAGGTTTCTTCTCAGCGGTTAACTCTTTTTTTGATGAAACTGGTTTCGTTTCTTTTTTATCTACTTCTGGTGTTTTTTTCACTGGTTCTTTTAATTTTTTTTCAACTGCCTTTACTACGTTTTTCACAATAGAAGGAAGAGATGACGGTTTCGCAATTTTTGCAGTTTTCTTTAACGGCGCTTTTGCTGTTTTTGTTTGATCAGTTGTTCCTTTTTTGACTGGTGTCTTAGTGGCTGCGACAGTCACACCTTTTGAAGTCGCTCCCTTTGCAGGTTTAGGCGCTATTTTTTGCGGCGCTTTCTTTGAAGAAGCAGATGCAGATGCTTTAGAAGCTTTTTTTACTTCTTTAACTGGTTTTTGTGCAGCCATGGCTAAGCTTTTTTAATTACACTGACTTTTAATAATATATCGTTGACCTCGATTTGAGTTCCATCACTTATTTCAGGAACAAAATCAATTGAATCTGCTAAAATTTCGGCGCAAATATAGTTTTTATAATCATTTATAGAATGTACTAACCTTTCGTTTTCAACTATATTAATGTTAATTCGGTCAGTAACTTCGAAACCGCTGTCTTTTCTTAGATTTTGGATACGGTTGACAAATTCCCGGGCTTCACCTTCTTTTCTTAATTCGTTCGAAATCGTTATGTCAAGCGCTACAGTGAGGGTACCTTTGCTTGCTACACTCCATCCCGGAATGTCTTCAGCAGAAATCTCTACATCAGCCAATCGCAAGATAAGAGGTTCGCCATCAACCTCCAAAATAAATTTTTCCTCCTTTTCGAACCGTGAAATGTCCTGCTGGCTTAGCTTTCCGATCTCAGCGGAAACTGTTTTCATTTTCGATCCAAGCCTTTTACCAAGAGCTATAAAATTTGGTTTTATTCTTTTGTTTATAAAACCTTCAGTAGCTGTCAGGTACTCTATTTCTTTTACATTCACTTCACTTTTTATCAAATCTTCCACTTTAGAAAGTTGTTCTTTCATAGTAGAATTTAAAACTGGTATCAGTACTTTTTGAAGGGGCTGCCGAACCTTAATATTCACTTTCTTGCGAATACTTAAAATTAAAGATGAAGCGTCCTGGGCCAATTGCATTCGTTCTTCCAGGGCGATATCAATTGCATCGGCATTGGACTTGGGGAAGTTAGCATGGTGAACGCTTTCCACCTTAAAACGGTTTGTTACTGCGTTGAGGTTTTGAAAAACAGCATCGCTAAAAAACGGTGAAATGGGTGCGATTAATCTAACTACCGTTTCTAAACACTCATATAAAGTCTGGTAAGCAGCAATTTTGTCCTGCTCATATTCGCCTTTCCAAAAGCGGCGACGGCACAAACGGACATACCAGTTACTGAGGTGTTCGTCTACGAATTCTTCCACAGCTCTACCGGCTTGGGTTGGCTCATAGTCGTCCATGCTTTCGGTAACAGTCTTCACTAAGGTATTTAAAGAAGACAAGATCCAACGATCAATCTCGGAACGTTGTTCAAGTGGTATATATACTTCTTTAAAAGCAAATCCGTCAAGGTTACTGTATAGTGAAAAGAACTGGTAAGTGTTATATAAGGTGCCAAAAAACTTTCTTTGAACTTCCTGTATTCCGCCAATGTCAAATTTCAAATTGTCCCACGGACTGGCATTCGTAATTAAGTACCAACGGGTAGCATCAGCTCCAAACTTATCGATTGTTTGAAATGGGTCAACAACATTACCAAGCCGCTTACTCATTTTATTGCCATTCTTGTCAAGAACAAGTCCGTTAGAAACCACGGTTTTGTAAGCAACATTATCAAATAGCAAAACACCTAAAGCATGAAGGGTATAAAACCAGCCACGAGTTTGGTCTACTCCTTCGCAGATAAAGTCTGCAGGAAAGGTTTTTTTACCATCCACCAAATCCTTGTTTTCAAACGGGTAGTGCCATTGCGCGTATGGCATAGCACCACTGTCAAACCACACGTCTACAAGATCAGGTACACGTTTCATTGGCTTGCCCGTAGGACTAACCAAAACGATTTCATCAACGTATGGTTTATGCAGGTCAAGAATCCCTTCATGCAAATAATTCTCGTTTACATTTCCACCTAAAACTTCGTTGGCCTTGCGGATGCCTGAGTTTAATTCTTCAATACTTCCAATGCAAATTTGTTCGCTTCCATCTTCAGTTTTCCAGACTGGTAAAGGAGTGCCCCAAAAGCGACTCCGACTCAGGTTCCAATCCACCATATTTTCCAGCCAGTTGCCAAAACGGCCTTCGCCGGTGGACTTCGGCTTCCAGTTGATTGTTTTATTCAATTCAACCATCCTGTCTTTTAGCGCAGTTGTCTTTATAAACCATGCATCTAGCGGATAGTAAAGTATTGGCTTGTCAGTTCGCCAGCAATGGGGATAGGTGTGTTCGTATTTCTCAACTTTAAAAGCCCTGTTCTCTTTCTTTAGCTTCACACAGATATCGACATTCACATCTTCGTAGGATTTATCGTCTTTGTAATTTTTTACAAAGCGATTGCTAAACTCACCTAATCCATCCACGAATTTTCCCTGGCGATCAACCATTGTGAGAATTCCAATGTTGTATTTTTTACCAACCTTATAATCATCCGCACCAAAGGCGGGAGAGGTATGCACGATACCAGTACCATCTTCAGTAGTAACGAAATCTCCTAAAATTACCCGGAAAGGTTTTATCGCTTCATCATCGCCTATACTTTGAATGTTTTTGAGGCTATTTGCTTCATACGGCAGTAACTGCTCATATTCTATTCCCTCTAAATCCGATCCTTTGAACTCTGCCAATATCTGCCACGGAAGTAATTTGTCGCCTTCGCTATAGTTTTCAAATCCTGCGTTTTCTCCTTCGGGCTTAAAATATTTACCTAGCAGTGCTTTTGCAAGAATTACATTAACCGGAAGGTGGGTGTAGGGACTGAAAGTTTTGACCAAAACATAGTCAATGTTTGGTCCGGCAGTGAGGCCGAGGTTTGAAGGAAGTGTCCAGGGTGTTGTCGTCCATGCGAGGAAGAAAACTTCTGCTGACTGTTGATCACCAACAGTGTCAAACAGGAATTTGCTTTTTTCGTTTTCTACTGCCTTAAACATCGCAACTACCGATGTATCCTTTACATTTTTGTAGGTTCCGGGTTGGTTCAACTCGTGGGAACTTAAACCGGTACCGGCTCCGGGGCTATAAGGTTGAATGCTGACGCTTTCGTACAGCAAACCTTTGTCGTATAACCTCTTTAGCATCCACCAAAGAGTCTCAATGTAGTTGTTTTCGAAAGTGATGTAGGGGTCGTTCAAATCGACCCAATAACCCATTTTTTTGGTTATCTCGTCCCATTTGTCTTTGTAGCGAAGTACGGCTTCGCGACATTTTTGGTTGTAGTCTTCAACGCTTATTTTTTTACCGATATCTTCTTTTGTAATGCCTAATTCCTTTTCAACACCCAATTCTACCGGCAGACCATGAGTATCCCAACCCCCTTTGCGTTTTACCTGGAAGCCCTGCATTGTTTTATAGCGACAAACCAAGTCTTTCAACGTACGTGAAATAACGTGGTGAATTCCGGGCAAACCATTGGCACTTGGAGGTCCCTCGTAAAAAACAAAAGGTTCCGCTCCTTCTCGCAAGTCAATGCTCTTTTCGAAAGCATTGCTTTCTTCCCACTTTTGTAAAATTTCTTTTTCAATGGTAGGAAGGTTTAAACCTGAAAATTCTCTGTATTTAACGCTCATAGTTATAGAAACTGCTCAAATGATAATAAAAAGGTGCGCAAAGGTAAGGAAAGTACACCGCCCTTCAGTTGAACTAAAAGCTTAATAAGTTGTAAAATGCCCACGGCCAGACAGCATTACAAGAGACAAACGGAGCGTCGCAACAATGTTTAATAGGAGTACGGTAGCCCGTTGAAAAAAGTTATTTCAGGTATTTACCTATTACCGGCATTTTTTGAAATTCCTTTCTTTCAACCAACAGTATGAACCAGACATAAATGAATAGTAAGGTGGAAGCTACTATAAGACTGAATACGGTGTAAGGCAATAAGGCAATCAAGCCTTTATGGATGAAAAACAGCGTTACTACTATTACGACATAGGCAACCAGCTTTTTAGATGCGTAGGGAATCCGATACTCTTTTTGCCCCCACAGATAGCTCATCACCATCATGCTTCCATAGCAGAAAAAGGTGGCCCAAGCACAAGCCATGTAACCAAATGATGGGATAAAAAGCCTGTTGATTAGAATTGTGATAGCCGCCCCGGTTAAGGTAATAACTGCACCGGCGTGCGTTTTATTGCTTAGTTTATACCAGATACTTAGGTTATAGTAAATACCTAGGAAGATGTTTGCAAGCAGTAAAATAGGCACAACTCCCAAACCGGCCCAGTAGGTTTTGTTTCCTATAAAAAAATAGCTGATGACAGGAATGTATAGACTTACTACGAGAAACATGGTGGTCACGGTAATTACGAAAAACTTCATTACCCTGGCATAGGTTTTCTGAGGGTTCAACCCTTCGGCTTGTTTAAAGAAAAACGGCTCCGCACCCATTCGGAAAGCCTGGATAAACAGGCTTATCAGGAGCGATAATTTATAGCAGGCGCTGTAAATCGCAACCTGCTCCTGCTTAAAAGTAGGACTTCCCGGAACCCACCAATTGAGCATTAGCCTGTCAAAGGTTTCATTGATCATTCCACCCATGCCCACAATTATGAGCGGCAGCGCATACAGCATCATTTCCTTCCAAAGCTTCGCATTGAAATGAAGTTTTATAGAACCAATTTGACCTGACAACAAAAGCAAGGTGAGACCTGAAGACATGACGTTTGCGAGAATAACATAAGTAACGCGGTTAACATCGGTACGATAAAGCAGACCGACCCAACTGTTAGGATTGTCTTCAAGAATTTTGGGGCAATAAGAGAGAAAGAAAACGGTAGCAAGAATATTTAAGACAATACTGCAAATGCGAATAACGGCATATTGAATAGGTCGTCCCTCCTGCCGCAGTTTAGCGAACGGAATTGCGGCTAGTGCGTCTAAGGCAATTATGATAATAGTTAAGTCAATCAGCTGCGGGTCATCAGCCACACCCGCAAAGCTTGCAAGGGAGTTTCTGAAAATCCACAAAAAGGCAGAAAAAAGAATGGTAGTAAGAAAAAGAGAAATGCTTGCTGTGCTATAAATGCTGTTCTCATATTCTTTGCGCTGCGAAAAACGGAAGTAGGCAGTTTCAAAGCCGTATGTAAAAAGTACGTTCAGCAGTGGGATAGCTGCAAACACGAGACTCATCTTTCCGTAGTCTGCTATTTTTAAGACAGAAGTTCGCGTTAAATAAGGGGTTAGCAGGTAACTCATAAAGCGGGCAGCAATAGAACTCACTCCGTACCACATCGTCTGACCCGCCAATTTTTTTAATCCACTCAATTGATTCTATTATTTAAACAAAAATAACATGTCTGGTAACATGCCTCATTTATTATTCATTCCTAGAAACGAATCTTCCTTCGGTTGCTTTTAACCTCCGAAGTTATTTTTTTAGACTCTATTCTTTTTTCCTTGCTTGCCTTTGACGGTTTTGTAGCGATCCGCGCTTTCTTTTTAACTAAGGCATGCTCTATTAGGATGTTTAACTTTTTCACCACTTCGTCCCTGTTTCCTAACTGGGTTCTTGCTGTTTGAGACTTTACCAATAAGAATCCTTCAGAGGTAATACGGTTTTTGAGTTTTTCCAAAAGAGCATGTTTTTGCTCCAAAGTAAAAAGAACAGACTCAGCGATGTTCCATCGTCCTTCTACCATTGTCTCTACTTTATTTACATTCTGGCCTCCCTTACCGCCACTTCTTGCTGTACTAAAAACGATTTCGTTGTAAACATCTACCTTCATAAACATAAAATTACTGGTAAAAAGGTTTGTATGAGGGTGGTTATTCAACGGGTAAATAAAGCTTCGGTTAAGGTTGATAGTACAGTAACAGGCGAGATAACCAAAGGCTTGCTAATATTGATTGGAGTAGAGGATGCCGACACTGACGAAGACATTGCGTGGCTTAGCAATAAAATAGTGAACCTGAGAATATTTGGTGATGAAAATGGGGTAATGAACAAAAGCGTGAAAGAAGTAGACGGAGAAATATTACTGGTCAGTCAGTTTACTTTACATGCAAGCACAAAAAAAGGAAACAGGCCATCCTACATTAAAGCTGCTAAAAGTGAATTTGCAATACCTATGTATGAAAAAGTGATAGCGCAGTTAGAAGCTGATTTAGGAAAGAAAATTTCCACAGGTATTTTTGGGGCTGATATGCTGGTTGAGTTGTCGAATAACGGGCCGGTAACGATTGTGATAGACAGCAAGAATAAAGAGTAAGAATTCCAGTATTGGGAAAGCTTTTCTTTCCTGGAGATGAAACCGAAGTACAAATCTTAAAAAAACATTAATGGAAATAACCCTAAAAGAGGCGCAACAGAAAGTTGATGATTGGATAAAAACAGTCGGTGTTCGCTACTTTAATGAACTAACCAACCTTGGAATTCTGATGGAAGAAGTGGGCGAGTTAAGCCGGTTAATGGTTAGAACATACGGGGAGCAGTCATTTAAGGATTCAGATAAAGACCGCGAATTAGGGGATGAGATGGCAGATGTGTTATGGGTTTTGATATGTCTTGCAAACCAGACAGGGGTAGACTTAACTGCTGCCCTTAAAAAAAACATGGAGAAAAAGACGTCCCGGGATTTGAAGCGTCACCAGGATAATAAAAAACTTAATTAGCAGGAGTAATAATTGTCTCAGAAAGGGAATAAGCTTAAAATGGTACTTATTGTGCAACCAAATATCCACGGCCAACATCTTTAAAGAAGAATACGAATTATTACAAACAAACACAATAGAGTATGTTTTCCCCCTTATTAAATATTGTAATGCAATACGCAGGTTCAGTGGTGGCCGGTATCGCTGTAGGGCTTATTTGCAAAGCCTATTTTGCGGCTCAGATGCAAAGTAAAATACGGGGTTATCAAAGTGACATCGTAAAAAGTCACTCAAGAATTCTTGAACTAGACGCAAGAAACGACAAGTTGGAAAAGCGAATTAAAGAACTCGAAGGCACCTTTGTTAAAGACAGGCTTTTTATGAATTAATAAAATTGTACTGTAAAAACGAACTTAAAGATCTCTCTGATCTTTCAATTATTCAACCTGCCACTTCTTCAGCACCCGCCTGATCCCTGCTTATTTCCGACACTTTCTCAAAAGCATTTTACTGTATTTTCTGTAGGTTTGCCGCATTATGACGACAAACGAAAATAAATTTCAAGAGATTATTTCTCACGCTAAAGAATATGGTTTTGTTTTTCCTAGCAGCGAAATTTATGATGGACTGAGTGCCGTGTATGATTACGGCCCGTACGGTAGTGAACTCAAAAAAAATATTCGAGACTATTGGTGGAAATCGATGACTCAGTTAAATGAGAACATTGTAGGTATTGATGCCGCCATTTTTATGCACCCTACTACCTGGAAGGCAAGTGGACACGTCGATAATTTTAGCGACCCCATGATTGACAACCGCGATAGCAATAAGCGCTACAGGGTCGATCACTTGATAGAAGGACTTGCAGATAAATTGGAAGATGAAGGCAAAAACCAGGAAGCTGAAGCCTTGATTTCGGAGATGGATCGTTTGCTTGCAGCTGAAGATTATGCAGGTTTAAAAGAATTAATCGCAACTAATAATATTGTATGCTCTATCAGCGGAACTGGCAATTGGACAGACATTCGTCAATTCAACCTCATGTTTTCTACCCAGCTTGGAAGTGTTGCCGAAGACGCTGATACCATTTATCTCCGCCCTGAAACTGCACAAGGTATTTTTGTCAATTTCCTTAATGTTCAAAAAACTTCAAGAATGAGAATACCGTTTGGTATTGCTCAAACGGGTAAAGCTTTCAGAAACGAAATTGTTGCCCGGCAATTTATTTTTAGAATGCGCGAGTTTGAACAAATGGAAATGCAGTTTTTCGTTCGTCCGGGCACTGAAGGTGAATGGTACCGCTACTGGAAAGAAGCGAGATTACAATGGCATTTAAGTTTGGGTATTTCTGCAGACAAGTATCGTTATCACGATCACGTGAAGCTTGCCCATTATGCAAAAGAAGCGTGCGATATAGAATTCGAATTCCCAATTGGTTTTAAAGAAGTTGAGGGAATACACTCTCGCAGCGATTTTGATCTGACTCAGCATCAATTATTCAGTAAAAAGAAGATGCAGTATTTTGATAATGATGTTGACCCTGCTACCGGCAAGCCTTATGGCAACTACATTCCCTACGTAGTTGAGACATCCATCGGACTAGACAGAATGTTTTTACTTATACTAAGTGAAAGCTATGAGGTAGAGACGCTAACCAAAGATGATGGCAGTACTGACAACCGTGTTGTTATGCATATTCCTGCAAAAATTGCCCCTGTTAAATTAGCTGTTTTGCCATTGGTTAAAAAAGATGGTTTGCCTGAAATTGCAAGAGAATTAATGAATGATTGCAAGCCTCACTTTCGATGTTTTTACGAGGAAAAAGACGCTATCGGTAAAAGATACCGCCGTCAAGATGCTATCGGTACGCCTTTCTGTGTAACGATCGATCACCAGACGAAGGAGGATCAAACGGTTACCGTTCGTCATCGTGATAGTATGCTGCAAGAACGAATTTCTTTAAAAGACGTTAAGGAAATGGTTCTAAAAAACCTCTTATAAAAATGTCTATAAAATAAAAAAACCAAAGCCCATTGCTTTGGTTTTTTTATTTTAATTACAGCCTTTGTTTCTTATGCATTAATGTTGGTTCTGATCCTGTTTTCTTTAAATGGAAGTTTCTGTAGCCCATCTTTACCCGCACAAACACTCCTGGTTATAAATCTTAAAAATTTTTTTAATGGCTTTCTGCCAACTTCTGTTCACTAAACAACTGCGAAGAACGTCTCCTCTTTTTCTTTCTTTTCGAGCTACCCCTTTTTGTTTCTGTTGATATAAACAGGTTTACAATCGCTAACCCCAGGTACCCCACTCCAACCATCGTCATTAGGTAATAGAAAACTTCATGTGCCCTATTTTTGTAGTTATATGCTGCATATATAATAGTAACTGCTTCCAAAAAATTAATAGCAACATCACCTCTTATAAATTTTTCTCCTATCCATTTATGTGCACCGGAAACGATCAGAAACAAAATAGCCAACGCCAGGTAGTACGAGGCAGACTCGAAATTGGCTTTTTCGAAAGCCTCAAATCCATAACCGATGGTGATGCTGCCGGCTACCAGGTGCACCAGTTGTTGTAGTTTTTCTCTTTTCATAAAACCCTCATAATTTCGTTCTAACCGTATAACTCCAGATGAATATCTTTTTTATCGTAACCTAGTGCAAGTATTCTTTCTTTGGCTTCATCTATCATATTCTTCCATCCGCACAAATAGAAGTAGGCATTCGGTTTATTCTTAGAAACAATTTCTTCATAAACTGAGTGTACATAACCCTTCCGTATAGAACTATTTTCTTCGGCTTCTCTGGAAAAGGTTGGCAAATAAACATATCCTTCAATGTCGTTTTGTAGCTCCCTTAATTCTTCATAATACAAACAATCCTTAAAGAGGCGGGTGCCAAAAATGAGATAAACGTTTTTATGCGGGATTTTATTTCGTTTGATATTATGAAGCATACTTCTGTACGGTGCCACGCCAGTACCGGTGCAGATAAGAAACAAATCTCGATCAATAGTTTGAGGTAAAACAAAGACGCCCTGTGGACCTCTTAAAAGTAATTCAGAACCTTCCTTTACTTCGTTGAATATGTAAGTAGTTCCGGCCCCTCCTTCCAAAAATACAATTACCAGTTCTATTACATTGGTTCCATCAGGAGAAGAAGCTATTGAATAGCTGCGCCATCTTTTATTCTTCTTTTCATGGATGGGCAGGTCAAGCGTTACAAATTGTCCGGGGATAAAATTGAAAGACTCTACTTCAGGAATTTGTATCCAAAAACGACGGGTTAAAGGGGTTTCCTCTTTTATCTGAACTACAATTCCTGTCCGCCAGGGCTCGAGCATAATTTTTTTTACAAAATACAAAATATGCTGCTATAAACATTCGAAGCACTATTTCAGCCGACAAAGAATGGTCACAAGTTGTAGCTAGGTGTCGATCAATCTTAACAATAACTCGTAGACTAATTCTCAACCCCAGTGTCTATCTTTGCGAACCTTAATAAATAACAACCGTTATACTATTAAGGTATCGTAGAGCGAATGAACCTGCAGCATTTAACAGATAAATTTCAAAGTAACCCCCGCCTTTTTCAAATTGCGGACAGGATTACTTCGTCCCAACCTAACCATCTTTATCTTAAAAATCTTCATGGCAGCAGTCCTGAGTTTACTGTTGCGGCGATTTTTAACCATGCATCAACAGAAGGCTTAAATCACCTTGTGATTTTAAATGATGCTGAAGAAGCTGCTTACTTTCACAACACTTTAGAAAGTCTTACCAACGCTTTAGACCTTTTTTATTTTCCCTCCTCATTTAAAAACAGGAAGAATTTTAAACTGCTCAATAGCAGCCACGTTATGCTTCGTGCAGAGGCATTGATGCGACTTTCAAATGGAGGAAATAAAAAACTGATCATAACACATCCTGAAGCATTGTTTGAAAAAGTTGTACTTCCTAAAACACTTTCGGGCAATATTATTCAGCTTAAAACAAACGATACAATCAACCTTGACGGGTTGATGGAGTTGTTTGTGATGTACGGTTTTGAACGTACAGATTTTGTATACGAGCCAGGGCAGTTTGCGCTTCGCGGCGGCATTCTCGACATTTACTCCTTCGGTAATGAAAAGCCTTATCGTGTTGAATTGTTTGGGAACGATGTTGATAGCATTCGCATCTTCGATCCTGAAACCCAGTTGAGTGAAAGGAAGCTGATGCAGGTGAGTATTATTCCAAACGTAGATACTCAATTCGACACTGGTGACAAGGTTTCGCTGTTAGAATTTCTTCCTGAGAACACCGTTGTTTGGATCCAGGATTGGCAGTTTGCTAAAGAGCGAATTCTAACGCAGGAAGAAGACCTTGATTTTTTTCTTCAGCTACAAAAAGATACCCAGGGTAAAAAGCAGCAGGTCGAAGAGGATGATGACAGCAAAGTCTTAAAAGATGTAAAACATGCAGATTTTGTAAGAGCGGATGTGATAGAGCGTCAACTTGCATCAAGGCATATTATAGAGTTTGACCGAGGTAATTATTTTAAAGGGTTAGAGATTGACTTTAATACAAAAGAGCAACCTTCTTTTAACAGGCAGTTTGATCTGCTTATAAAAGATTTGAAGCAATGGGAAAGCAAGGGCTTTGAGTTGTTCATTTTTGCTGACAACCCGAAACAACTTGAAAGGCTTCACAGTATTTTCGAAGACCTTAAAGCAGAGATAACTTTTACTCCGCTTGCAAATAATATACATCGTGGTTTTATCGACGAAGACCTGAAAGTGGTTTGCTATACCGATCACCAGGTATTTCAACGATATCACAAATACAAGGTAAAACAGGCTTATAATAAGAATAAGGCCCTTACGCTTCGTACACTTCGCGAGTTACAGCCGGGAGATTATGTAACGCACATTGATCACGGCGTTGGCACTTATAGCGGTTTACAAAAAATTGAAGTAAATGGTCGATTGCAGGAAGCTGTTAGGATCATTTACAAAGACAATGATATCCTCTATGTAAACATCAACTCGCTCCATAAAATAAGTAAGTACACAGGTAAGGAAGGCAGCATACCGAAGGTTAATAAAATCGGGAGCGATGCATGGCAAAAGCTCAAGGAAAAAACCAAGACCAAGGTTAAGGAAATTGCTTTCGACCTCATTCAACTGTATGCTGAAAGAAAAGCTCAACAGGGTTTTCAATTTAGTCCTGACAATTATATGCAGACCGAACTGGAAGCTTCATTTATTTATGAGGACACACCTGATCAAAGCAAGGCCACCGCAGATGTAAAAAAAGACATGGAAAGCCTGGCACCAATGGATCGCCTAGTGTGCGGAGATGTTGGTTTTGGTAAAACCGAGGTGGCTATTCGTGCGGCATTTAAAGCTGTGGTTGATGGCAAGCAGGCAGCCATACTTGTTCCTACAACTATTCTTGCGTTTCAACACTATAAAACTTTCCAGGATCGCTTGAAGGACTTTCCCGTAACTGTCGATTTTGTAAATCGCTTCAAATCTTCTAAAGAGAAAAAAGAAACCCTACAAAGATTACAGGAAGGCAAGGTTGACATCATTATAGGCACACATTCTATTTTAGGCAAAGAAGTAAAGTTCAAGGATCTTGGATTAATGGTAATTGACGAAGAGCAAAAGTTTGGCGTAGGTGCGAAGGAGAAATTGAAGACTCTAAAAACAAACGTCGACTGCTTAACCTTAACGGCAACTCCAATTCCCCGAACACTACAGTTTAGCCTGATGGGGGCTAGAGATCTTAGCATTATTAACACTCCACCGCCCAATCGTCAGCCTATTCAAACAGAAGTTCTTGTCTTCAATGAAGACGCTATTCGTGACTCTATCTATTATGAAACCGAAAGAGGCGGTCAGGTTTTCTTCATTCATAACCGGGTTCATGGTCTGCATGAAATGGCTGGTTTAATACAAGGGCTTTGTCCTGATTTAAGTATCGGTTATGCTCACGGGCAGTTGGAAGGTCATGAACTTGAAGAGCGAATCTTAGATTTCATTGATAAGAAATATGACGTGCTGGTTTGTACTAACATCGTAGAAAGTGGCGTTGATATTCCGAACGTAAATACGATCATGATCAATAATGCCCATCACTTTGGTTTGAGTGATTTGCACCAGTTACGTGGTCGCGTAGGTCGTGGAAACAAAAAAGCTTTTTGTTATTTGCTTGCTCCGCCTATGAGCACTTTGCCAAATGATAGCCGTAAACGGTTACAAACGTTAGAGCAGCACAGCGAGTTGGGAAGCGGTTTCCAAATCGCTATGCGTGACCTTGATATTCGAGGTGCAGGAAACATGCTGGGAGGTGAACAAACTGGTTTTATGGCGGAAATCGGTTTCGAAATGTACCAGAAGATTTTAAACGAAGCCATTAGCGAACTAAAACGGAGCAAGTTTAAGGAACTGTTCAAAGAAGAAATTCAAAAACAAGACGATTTCGTTTCAGATTGTACGATTGATACTGATCTTGAAATCTTAATACCTGACCGTTATGTTGATAGCATTACCGAACGGCTCTCTTTATATACGCGTTTAGATAATTGTGAAACCGACAAAGAACTCGAAGATTTTAAAACCGAAATGTTAGACCGGTTTGGTCCGATACCTCAACCTGTTGACGATTTGTTTACCACCGTTCGTTGTCGTAGAATGGGTGTTGATCTAGGCTTCGAAAAAATGACTTTAAAAGACGATACCCTAAGATGTTACTTCATTAATCGCCCCGACTCCCCTTACTTTGAGTCAGAGACTTTTAAAAATGTTTTGGCTTTTCTACAAACAGGTACAAATAAAGCCAAACTAAAGCAGGCAGGTAAAATGTTCTTACTAGTTGTCGACGCCGTTAAGAACATGGAAGAAATGCATCGTTTCTTAAAGCGTATGCATAAAGAGGTGATAAAGTCTGAAGAAGCTGTAGAAGTGTAATTTTTGTTTCCGGCGTTATTGCTACTATCAAACTTTCTTGCGTCGCACTCTTGTACTTCTAATCGTATTTCCCCGTTTTCAAATTGTCTATAAAAAAGCGTCAAACTAAGGTTCGCTTTATTTTACCCGTCATCACTTTTCCGCTATGAATTGTAAGAACTATTGATTTATTTTAAAAGATAAAAATTTAGAAACATGCAAAGCAATTCTTACGTTCAAGATGAGTATCAGCCGAATTATACTCCAACAAGTGATGAAAAAACACTCGCTATATTATCTCATGTTCTGACACTTGTAGCACCAATTCTTGCTCCCTTGATTATTTACCTTGTGAAGAAAGACGAATCAAAATACGTAGCGTACCACGCAAAAGAGTCTCTCAATTTTCAAATAACCCTGATGATAGCTATTATTGGTCTCCTTATCACCGTCATCGGCATTTTGTTTATTTGGATTATAGCCATCGCCGCCTTTGTGTTGGTTATCGTAGCTACTATCCGCGCCAGCGAAGGAACGCTTTATAAGTATCCTTTTACTTTAAGGCTAATCAAGTAGTTTTTGGGAAAACACTATTTACGTAAAGTTTACACACAAGAGATAACACGAAAAAGGCCGGTAAAAACCGGCCTTTCTTTTTTTCAATTCTTTTCCATAAAAACCTCAAATTATTTTGACCTTGCAAACGGAATGTTATAAGCAAGTCTCAAACCTAAAAATTTTGCACTAACATCACTATTTGTTGCACCAGTTATAGACGTACCTTTTCTTGATGCCATTGCTTCATAACGCACTGCAATATCGACCGCTTTGCTAATCAAAAAACCTATGTTTCCTGCATAAGTAAATACACCCGCACCTTCAAGTTTCGAAATTTTCGTTTGGGTGAAACCTACTTGAGGTTCAAAATACAATCCTCCTGGTGTGTGAACCTGCAACCCCGCCTTAAAAGGAATAGCAGTAAATGTACCTCTATCAGGATCCAGTTCCCTCAACTTAGAAGATCCAAAAGCTATGTATCCTGCAGAAACAGTAAAATCTAATACTGTTGCTACCGGAATTGCCAACTTAGCACTTCCACCGCCACCGAACTTGTACCGGCTGTCGTTGTGAAATGATCCAATTGGTAAAGCCGCTTCTGCACCTATACTTAATTGTAATCCTCTTGCTGCCGGAGTCTCTTGGGCAAATGTATTTGCAGCCCCAACAAATGATAACGCTACGAGTAAAAATTTCATTCTTTTCATAATCTTTCTGTTTTTCTGTTATAGAAAAGGGTAATTAAAGAACCGTGCCAAAAGGGATATCAATATTGTGTAATTATACAAAACAGCTTGGCCACTAAGGTTAAACAAGTATGACAAATACCTAATACAACGAAAAAGTTGTAGAAAATAATGGATGAAGAGGCCTCTGAAGCATCACGGATTTTAAAATAACTACAATTAGAACTGAGGAAACTTGTATTGTGGAAAAAGTTTCCCTAGTTTTGCAATCTCTATTATGGAAGCAAGAGAAAGAATATTAGTTAAGGCCCATGAGCTCTTCAACCGTTTCGGTTTTCGCAGGGTTACGATGGATGAGATTGCTCTAAAAACCGGGATGAGTAAAAAAACAATTTACCAGTCATTCGAGAACAAGGACGAGATAGTAAATGCTGTTGTTGAAGAACATATCAACCGGAGTTGCGGAATATGCGAGGCTCATTGTGCAAATGCAGAAAACGCTGTCCATGAAATCTTTTTAAACATTGAAACTATCCAGGAGTTGGTTGGAGAAATGAACCCAACCGTTTTTGAGGACCTCGAAAAATTTTTCCCGGCGGTGTTTATAAAATTATATCAACATAAGAATGAGTACCTGGCAAAAAAGGTTAAAGACAACCTGCTTACAGGTATTAAAGAGGGCTTTTACAGGAAAGAGCTGAATATTGATATCATTACTAAAGTAAGAATAGAAAATGTTTTTCTGCCTTTTAGACAAGACATTTTTCCTTTTGGAAAATTTAGTATGGTAGAAGTTCAGAAGGAAATATTGGAGCATTACCTCTACGGCTTGTGTACGCCGGAAGGGCAGAAACTAATTAAGAAATACGAAAAATTAAGAACTAAAACTAATTGATATGAGTAAACAGACTTTAGTGAAACTAATGTTTACCTTTTTGTTGTTACTGTGTCTCAGCAATGCTTTTTCTCAGAAGCGCTATGACTTGTCAGTGAAAGAGGCTGTAGAACTAGCATTCAAAAATGTAACAGAAGTAAAAAATGCAGAGCTGGACTATGAGATTCAAAATGCACAAAACAAAGAAATAACAGGGCAGGCACTTCCACAAGTATCAGGCGCAGGATCTATCAACCGCTATATAAAGTTGCCGCAAGTTCTTTTTCCGTCGTCAGAAGAAGGCATCTATAAAGTTTTAAAAGAAAATGGATTGGTTGCTCCTACAACAAAAGCTCCACCTCCCACCTTCACGTCCTTTAGCTTTCAACAACCCTGGAACACGAGTATAGGTGCCAGCCTATCACAATTGCTTTTTCAACCGGATGTGTTTGTAGGCTTAAAGGCAAGAAAAACTGCATTAAACCTATCACAGGCGAATTTGGAATTAGTAAAAGAAAGAGTAAAAGACTCTGCTTATAGAAGGTATTACGCAATACTGATTGCGCAAAAGCAATCAGACTTTTTAAGAGGCGGAATTGAGCGGCTTCAGAAGTTGTATCACGACGACTCTATCATGTTTGTAAACGGGTTTGCAGAGAGGCTAGACCTGGATAAAGTACAGGTACAATTAACCAACCTTCAAACATCACAGAGTGTTTTAGATAATTCAATAAAGCTTGCTTATGCTGCACTTAAATATTCAATTGGTATCAGCCAAAATGATACGGTTGTTTTAAGAGAAGGACTGACAAATGAGGACATTAAGCGTAACGCACTAGACGCTCAATTCAAATATGAAGACAGAAAAGAGATCCAGGCGATAGGTTATTCAAGGCGATTGCAGGAGCTGGACGTTAAAAGGTATAAGATGGGCTATTTACCAACCCTGTCTGCCATTGGCGGTTATACCATCTCAGGTATGGGGCAGCAATTTATTACCAACAATAATTTCATTTGGTTTAAAAGTGCCGTAATAGGTTTAAACCTCAACATCCCCATTTTCGATGGTTTTCAACGGAGGTATAAAGTACAACAGGCGCAGTTCAACCTGCAAAAAGTAGACAATGGTATAGAGAATTTGAAGCAAGTAATTGACTTACAATATACCGCCTCGAAAGAGAGCTTGAAAAATGCGTTGCTAAACTTAGATGCACAACAACGCAACGTGCAGCTTGCCGAAAATGTTTACCAAACAACGAAGAAGAAATTTGAATCGGGCATCGGCTCAAGCTTCGAAGTGCTGCAGGCTGACAACGACTGGCAGACTGCTCAATCTAATTATTTCACAGGTCTGTATAATGCCATCATAGCTAAAATTTCTTACCAATCTGCCTTGGGTAAGCTTGACTAATAAAATTTAAAATCAACATCAAAACATAACTTATGCAATCGCTTATAAAAGCTTCTTTATTATCTGCCATGGTGCTCTTTATGGTTTCGTGCGGTGGAAACAGTAAGAATGCAGAACTTGACAAAAAGAAAGAAACCCTTGAAAAACTTAAAAAGGAGCAGGCTGAAAAAACTGCTGAAGTAAAAAAACTCGAGCTTGAATTAGCAAAGCTTGATACATCCAATTCAAAAGCCGAGAAAGCAAAACTGGTAATATTAGACACTGTAAAAGTTGAAAGCTTTACTCACTATATAGACTTGCAGGGTAAAGTAGATGCGGATAATATTTCTTACATCAGTCCACGTGGCGCGGGCGGACAGGTAAGGGCAGTTTATGTAAAAGAAGGCCAGTTTGTAAAAAAAGGCCAATTGCTTTTGAAGCTGGATGATGAGATTGTTCGACAAAACGTGGTGGCGGCAAGACAAGGAATGGCGGCAACAAGAAATCAACTTGAACTGGCAAAGAGCGTATACCAGCGAACTAAAAATCTATGGGATCAGCACATTGGAACGGAGATGCAATTGCTACAGGCTAAAACAAATGTTGATGTACTGGAGAACCAAATAAAGACACAGCAGGAAAATATAAGAGTTGCCGAAGCACAATTAGCTACAACAAACGTGGTAAGCAATGTCTCGGGCGTGGCAGACGAGGTAAATATCCATGTGGGCGAAATGTTTACAGGCGCTCCAACAGCAGGAATTAAAATTGTAAATACAAGCAATCTTAAAGTCGTTACGGATGTACCGGAGAATTACTTATCAAGGATAAAAAAAGGTACCCCGGTTCTTATTTCAGTTCCTGATATCAATAAAACATATACCTCTAAAATTTCTTTAATCAGCCAATCTATTAGCGCTACTTCAAGAGGTTTTATGGCCGAAGCAAAGGTTCCGCAGGATAAAAATCTGAAGCCAAATCTTACCGCCAGCGTTAGGATCCAGGATTACAGTACACCAAATGCGATAACAATACCTGTGAATACTTTGCAAACCGACGAGCAGGGAAAATTTGTTTTAGTAGCGGTGAAAGAGGGCAATAACATGGTTGCTCGCAAAAGACAAATACAAGTTGGTGAATTGTATGGCGACAGGCTTGAAGTAAAAGGCGGATTACAATCAGGTGATGTTATTGTGACCGAAGGTTTCCAAAGTTTATACGATGGACAAACTGTTACTACAAGAGCTTAAGCCCGGGCAAAAGCTGAGTTGGTTGCCGTGTACAAGAGTGCGACGCAAGGATGTTGAGAGTAGCAAGGCAGCCCGGTACAAGAAAAATACAAGCAGTAAGAATTACATTGATGCAATGCCTTTCAGTAACAGTTATGTTACTATGATCAGGCAGTTTTAAAAAACTATCACTTATGAGTGCATTAGAAAACGTCAAAGACAAGTTTAAGGAATTTGGACCAACGACGTGGTCCATTAAAAATAAAACATCGATATACCTGCTGATCATTTTCGTATCAGCTATTGGGGTTTCGCTTTTTGCTACTTTACCGAAAGAGCAGTTTCCAGATATTGTAATCCCTACTATTTATGTTTCTACCATAAATGTCGGTAACTCGCCAAGAGATATTGAGAACCTCGTAACACAACCCATCGAAAAAGAGATTAAGGGTATTACGGGGGCAAAAATTACCAAGTTAACAAGCACGTCTTTGCAGGATTATTCAGCTGTGATGGTTGAATTTAATACGGACGTAGTGGTAGACGTGGCCCTGCAGAAAGTGAAAGACGCCGTTGACAAAGCAAAGAAAGATTTGCCGACGGATCTTACACAGGAGCCAAATGTGCAAGAGGTAAGTTTCTCTGAATTTCCGATCATGTTTGTAAATATCAGCGGTGATTACGACGTGTTGAAGTTGAGTGAGTTTGCTAATGACATGCAGGAAAAGCTGGAAGAACTGCCTCAAATAACAAGAGTGGATATTGTGGGTGCACCGGAACGGGAGTTCCAGATTAATGTAGACAACTACAAAATGCAGGCCTCTAACATCACGTTTGATGACATTGCAAATGCAGTGGCCCGTGAGAATGTAGACATTTCGGGAGGACTGCTGGAAGTAGGAAATATGAAACGGACACTACAGGTAAAAGGGCAATTTAAGACTGCGCTTGATATCGAAAAGATTATTGTTCGCAATACTTCGAGCGCGCCTATTTACCTAAAAGATATTGCTGAAATAAAAGACGCTGTAAAAGAAAGAGAGAGCTATGCCCGACTGAACGGAAAAAATGTGGTTACGCTTAGCATGATTAAACGTGCGGGCGAAAACTTGATTGAAACGGCTGATGGAGTTAAAAAAACGGTCGAGGAAATGAAGGGCACCACTATCCCGAAAAATTTGAATGTGGTGATTACAGGTGATTTAAGTAAAGCAACCCGAACCTCATTTAAAGACCTGGTCAATTCTATAGTAATCGGCTTTATACTGGTGCTTATTATTCTGATGTTTTTTATGGGGGTAACAAACGCATTCTTTGTGGCTTTATCAGTACCGCTAAGTATGTTCGTAGCGTTCCTGTTTTTGCCTGCGGCGGAGCTTATAACCGGCTCTAGTGTCACGCTGAACTTCATGGTGCTGTTCGCCTTGCTGTTTGGATTAGGGATAATAGTGGATGATGCGATTGTGGTAATCGAAAACACGCACAGGATATTTGTTGAGGGACGAGGTAAATTAACTTCTGCATTTTCTGCACGTATCGCTGCAGGAGAAGTATTCATACCGGTTCTTGCTGGTACATTAACTACGTTGGCTCCATTCTTTCCATTGCTTTTTTGGCCGGGCCTTATCGGAAAATTCATGATCTACCTACCGACGATGTTGATCTTTACGTTGGCAGCTTCGCTGGTAGTAGCATTTATTATGAACCCGGTATTTGCCGTTGATTTTATGAACCACCCTGAAGGGGATAGTAAACCACCGAAGAAGGCAGTATTTAAGAGGCCGATATTCTTAGGCTTGCTTGGGCTTGGAATTTTGCTTGATATTCTAGGTCTGTATTTCGCGGGAAACCTCCTCATCTTGTTTGCATTGCTAATAGTTCTTAATACGTATGTTTTCGACGACCTAATACATAAGTTTCAACACCGCGCGCTTCCATGGATTATGGGTCATTATGAAAACCTGCTACGCTGGGCGCTTGTGGGTTGGCGGCCTGTCCACCTGCTACTAGGAACCGTCGGTTTATTTATTTTATCCATCATCCTATTTGTGGTACGACAAGTTCCGGTCGTGTTCTTTCCGAAAGGCGATCCGAACCAGGTGTACGTATATCTTAAGTTACCCGTTGGTTCAAGTGTAGATTATACAGACTCTATTACCCGTACACTTGAAGCAAAAGTGAACCATGTTTTAGGGAATGAAAATGGCAAGACAAATCCAATTGTAGAAAGTGTTATTTCAAACGTTGCCATTGGCGCTTCTGACCCATCGAGTGGTGACCGCAGTACGAGACCAGAGCTTGGGCGTGTGCAAGTGTCTTTTGTTGAATATGAACAACGTCATGGCGTATCGTCTGCGCCTTACCTCGACTCTATCCGAACTGCGTTAAAAGGTATTCCCGGAGCCACTATTTCGGTTGCACAAGAATCAAGTGGACCTCCAACTGAGTCGCCAATAAACATTGAGGTCTCCAGTGAAAATTTTGACTATTTGACAAAAACTGCCGTAGATCTTAAAAACTACCTGGACAATAAACAGATCCCCGGCGTAGAAGAACTTAAGCTGGATGTAGACCTGACAAACCCTGAAATCAGCCTTTCGATAGATCGGGAGAAAGCAATGATCCAGGGTGTCTCAACAGCACAAATTGGTATGGCGCTTCGTACTGCGTTGTTTGGAAGAGAAGTCTCTAAAATAAAAGAGGGCGAGGATGAATACAAAGTACAGCTTCGAAATAATGAGCTGCAGCGCAAGAGCCTTTCAGACCTTTTGAACATGAGAATTGTATTTCGCGAAATGACAGGTGGAATAAAACAAATTCCAATTAGTTCTTTAGTCAAAGTTGATTATACAAGTACTTATGGTAGCATCAAACGCAAGAACGTTAAGCGTGTGATTACGCTTTATTCAAACGTACTAAGTGGCTACACTCCTACTGTTGTAAATGCAAACATCAGCGCCGCAATTAACGATTTCACTAAAGTAAGCGACGATGTTAGCATTACCCAGACAGGTGAAGGCGCACAACAAGCTGAAACAGGAGCGTTTCTATTTAAAGCCTTAATCATTGCTTTGATGCTGATCTTGTTTGTGCTGGTATTGCAATTTAATTCGGTAAGTAAACCCGTGATCATCTTAACAGAAATCCTGTTTAGTGTCATAGGTGTTATGCTTGGATTTGCAATCACCGGTATGGAAGTTTCGGTGGTAATGACAGGGATTGGTATTGTTGGTCTTGCGGGTATCGTGGTCAAAAATGGTATCCTGGTAATTGAATTTGCAGATGAGCTCCGAAGCCGTGGTTTAAAAACAAGGGAAGCAGTCATACAAGCAGGTAAAACGCGTATCATTCCGGTAATGCTAACCGCTATAGCAGCGATCCTGGCGCTGATACCTTTAGCTATTGGCTTCAACATAGATTTTGTGACGATGTTCTCAGAATTAAATCCACACATTTTCTTTGGTGGTCCAAGCGCTAGTTTCTGGAAACCTTTATCTTGGACAATCATCTTCGGATTGGCTTTCGCCTTCTTTATGACGCTGGTTATTGTTCCTGCCATGTACCTTATTGCTGAGCGATTGAAACGCCCAATGAGAAGGCAATACGGCGGTACATGGATCAGTATGTTAGGCATTCCACCACTAACCTTCTTATTTATTCCACTAATGCTGATTACTATGGTTCGGCATAGAATGGAAGTTAGTCGTCGCTACAAAAGACTGCAGGGAAGAGCCAGCGAAACCTGGATTAGGAGTTGGTTTTAAAACTGATTTATATACCCATAAAAAAGCCGTTCTGCTGTTGCAAAACGGCTTTTTTGTAATATTTGCTTTTTACTTTTTATTCCTTTTAAACACTGAAACTGAACCGCCTTCCGATACTTTTACAATAACTTCTTCAGCATCATTTTCGGCTTTAATAAAATATGCGTCTTCATCAGTTCCTTCAAAAAGAATAGATTCTTTTACATTGTAACTTTCATACTTTTTTGCAAAAGCTCTCTTGGCTTTCAAAGGCAATTCATCAATTGAAATCCCCCTGCTTGTTCCAATTTTTTCTCCTGCTAAAGTGTAGAAAGCTTCCATCCTTTGATTGTCTGCAACAAAGGTTGCTTTCACAAATTCTCCGGTTGTGCTCCATGACACATCTGATGCTTTTTTGAATTCAGCAGCAAAGTTTTTAAGCGCCAAATAATTAACCTTAGTAGGTTCTGCGAAAGCGGTGGTTGCGAAGGTGGCAACGACGAATGCTGCCAGTAATAACTTTTTCATAATGTAGTTTTGTTTTTATTTTTTTGATTAATTTTTGTCAGTTATATCGTATTGACAATTCAAAAATAGAGTGTGAAACAAGCGGCGACAACTGAATAATGATGAGATGAGAGGCTGCAAAATGCGCACTTGATAAGCGGCAAAAAAAATATGAAATTGAATTGGCTAAAAGGACGAAATGTGTATTAACGAAAGCAGGTTTGATAAATGGTAAAATCAAACACTCCCTAAAATTTAAAAAGCCCAACTTTCGTTGAGCTTTTTAAATTATTGCCGATGTCAAACTTTATCTTATTCTCTTGAAGAGCTGCAAGTGCTCAGCTTCATCTATTTTAATGATTAAGCTTTCTTTCTCATTTTCTGCAGATATATAATAGCTCTGTTCGTCTTGAGATTCATATTTGATGGCTTCCTTGACAGAGTATCCTTCGTATCTTTTTGCAAATGATCTTTTCGCACCAACCGGTAGTTCATCTAAATTGATATTCTTGCTAGTAGCAAACAAACTTCCATTAGGATTATAGAAAGCATCCATCTTTTGATTGTTGTATATGAAGGAAGCTTTTGCTAAACCAGTCTTCGAAGTCCATGTTACATTAGTAACATCTTTAAAATCGTGTTTGAAACTATTAAGAACAAAATAGCTGATCTTAGTTTCGCCGGTGGCAAAAGCGGTTGATACAGTAACTGCTAATAATGCGGAGAGGATTAAATTTTTCATAATGAAAGTTTTTGTTGTAAAAGGGGCCATCTGGTTTTTAATGACTATTTAAAAGTATAACGAGTGAGAGGAGTTTTCTATGAGATTGTGATGAGCGAAAACCAGGTGAAGAAAAAAAATCATCCTCTCCTCCGTTTCTTATCCAAAGAGGAGAAAATTTTATTGTAAATGAGGCAATTACGAACAATTTCGTTGATCTAAACGAACGCGCCACGTTGGCGATAGCAAAACAGACAGAATTAAAATTTGGATGAACGGTAAAAAAGATATTTGATAACGTGTTTTTTTAGGAAAACTAAAGCTTTGGAGAAGATCTTTCTGAACTTAAATCATACAAAAGCGCCATAAAAAAACCTCCGCTAGAGCAGAGGCTAAGAACGCTAGTGCGTTTCAACTTTTTACTTTTTATTTTTTTATTTTTTATTTTTTACTTTTTGTAAAAACCGATACCTCCAATGTCTCATCTATTTTCACTATGATGGATTCTTTATCATTTTCTGCTGTAATGAAGTAGCACTCGCCATCATTTCCTACTGAGCGAACGGCTTGCTTTATTTCGTATCCGTCAAACATTTTTGCGAAAGTTCTTTTTGCCGGAACTGGCAATTGATTCTCATTTGTTTTTTTACTTTCCTCGATTTTCTTGCCATTAATATCGAAAAAAGACATTGTTTTAGACGTTTGTTCAACTGCCATTTGCAGGCTTTGTGACTTTTGAATTTTTACTTTTTCAAAAGCTGGTGCTGCGTGTCCTTTTGCTGTTACCAAGAATGCAAGTAATAGGGTGAAGAATATACTTTTCATAATAATATTTTTGAAAATTCTTATACTAATTGTTGTTTGTCAAAAGTGATAAGTCAAAAGTATATCGAGGAATAGCGGTTGAGAATTGAATTGTGATGAAACGAGAACTACAGGCTACTCCTTGTGATGAGTGGTAGTAATATGTGTGGTGTAGATTTTAGTAAAAAGGTTAGAACTCAATACTGGTAAGGGTTCTACCGGTATTGATCAATCACATTAAAACAGCATTCGGCAGGAGAAGAATTTTTAACGCCGCTTCTGTTGTGATGAATGGCGGAGTAGGGAGCTGGCATTTATTCTTCTTTTACAAAAAAGCTTGATAAAAGTTAGGAAATAAGAAAAAGTATTTAGACATTTGTCTAAATATACAACTCTTTCTAATGAACATTCTTTTTAAGGCTTTGAATGACCGAACCCGCAGAGAAATTCTTGAGATGCTAAAAGAGGGAGATTTAACAGCAGGAGATATCGCAGACAAGTTCAATATTTCAAAGCCGAGTATATCACACCACCTGGATTTGCTGCGTCAAGCTAACCTTGTCACTTCCTCCAAGCAGGGACAGTTTATTTATTATTCCATCAACACCACCGTCATAGATGAAATTCTAACGTGGCTGCTACAATTTAACAATCACTC
The DNA here is from genome assembly GCF_007991655.1 of Segetibacter aerophilus. Lineage (GTDB taxonomy): Bacteria > Bacteroidota > Bacteroidia > Chitinophagales > Chitinophagaceae > Segetibacter > Segetibacter aerophilus. Next base: position 178,060 of record NZ_BJYT01000006.1, on the reverse strand, counting down.
TAAAACAAAATAAAATGAAGAATAAACTTTTCATCGTCATACTTATTATTGCCGTTATCCCTTTAATCTATTTGGGTCTCGTCTATAATTCGTTACCACCGCAAGTTGCTACTCACTTCTCATTGGACGGAAAGCCAGACGACTATAGGGGCAAGAGCACTTTGATACTAGTAATTGGTTTCATGCAGCTGATAACGATAGGCATGTATTTATTACTTTCTAATATAAATAGGATAGATCCCAAGAAAGCCGCTAACCAATCGAAAGAAACAATGCAAAAAATGGCCATCGCCATAGTTGTTCTGTTAAGCTCTATTGCAGTTAGAATCATTTATTCTGCCGTTAATAATGGGTTCTCTTTAAATAAAGTCATGTTACCAATGCTGGGTCTATTCTTTGCCTACCTCGGCAACCTTATGCATAGCGTAAAGCCTAACTACTTTGTAGGAATACGGACACCATGGGCCCTTGAAGATGAAGATACCTGGAGAAAGACACACCAACTTGCTGGAAAACTTTGGTTTGCAGGAGGTATCGTCATAACTGTTATTACGCTTATAGTACCCGCAAATTCTGCACTAATAGTAATGATTTCTATTGTCGCAATCATCACCATCATTCCTACTGTTTACTCCTATCGTTATTACCAGTTGCATAAAAAATGATTACCCGTTAAGGATGCATTCTTAATATGAGCACCATTGTGAAAATTTGGCGCCATAACACAACAAGTGAATTCGAAAAGGCATAATTGTTAACTTGGCAGGAACTGTGAATGTGGTCTCATGAGAAACCGTAAAGTTTATCTTAGAATGACTTAGTAGTTCCCTGATCACTACATTGTATCTATAATTGAAAAACAGAAAGAAGCCTCATGAATTTTCTTGCCCATGCATACCTATCTTTTAATCATCCTGAAATACTGGTTGGAAATATGATCAGTGATTTTGTAAAGGGTAAGAAAAAGTTTGATTACTCAAAAGGAGTACAGCAGGGAATTAATTTACATAGACAGATTGATGCATTTACAGACATCCACCCTGCAACCAAAGAAGCAAAAACTTTCTTACAATCGGCTGTTGGTTTGTACTCGGGCGCTTTTGTAGATGTTGCTTACGATCATTTCCTCGCAAACGATGCCAACGAGTTTAGCGATACTTCCCTTCGCCTGCATGCAACTCACACCTACCAAATTCTTGCAACTCACAATGCAATCTTACCAGACATCTTTCAAAAGATGTTTCCATACATGCAATCTCAGAACTGGCTGTACAACTATAGAAGCATGTCCGGTACCGAAAGTAGTTTTGGAGGTGTTGTAAGGCGAGCCGCTTATCTACAAAGCAGCGTTGAAGTGTTTGAACTTTTTCAAAAGCATTATTCCGCGTTACAGAATTGTTATAATGATTTCTTCCCTTCTGTTAAGGCATTTTCTTTTGAACAGATTGAACAATTGAGAAATTAATAGGTCTATATCTTTGTCACCAAAGAAAAACAAATGAAAAAACTATTTTTTTTAGTCGGATTTGTATTAGCAGGGCAATGTTTAATGGCACAGCAAAAACCCACGGATCTTGATAAAAGCCCCATGGATGTTAGTTATTTTCCTGCCAACTACCCTATTACCAAAATGCGCGGGCAAGCAAATGGAGATCCCTTAGCACGTGTTATATACAGTAGGCCACAAAAAAAAGGCAGGGAAATTTTTGGCGAAGAGGTTAAGTATAATGATGTCTGGAGGTTAGGTGCAAATGAAGCCACCGAACTTGAATTGTTTAAAAATGCTTCTATCGGTGGAAAGAAAATTCCAAAGGGACGTTACACATTGTATTGCATTCCCACAGAAGCAAAATGGACAATTGTGATAAACAGAGACAACTATAGTTGGGGAAGTTTCACTTATAAAGCTGACAAAGACATTGCAAGAGTAGATGTTCCGGTTCAAAAGACCGCGGATAATGTTGAAGCGCTTTCAATGTATTTCGATGCTAATTCTTTAATTATTCAATGGGAGAATTTAAAGGTAGCTGTCCCTTTTACTTTTTAAATTATCGTAATAACTACAAAAGACCCGGCTTCTTGCCGGGTTTTTTGTTTATTAAAAATGTGTGCAAATAACAGTCAAAGTAATGATTGCAGTAAATGCTCGCCTTTGGGACTTTCCTTTTATTCATGAGAACATTACAACTAATCCATCTGTTACATTAAATTACAAACTAAACCACTTGCCATGTTATTTCAAAACCGAACTGCTTTTATTACCGGCGCCAGTCGTGGAATTGGTAAAGCCATTGCTCTTAAGCTCGCTGCTGAAGGAGCCAATATTGTAGTTGTAGCAAAAAGTATAGAAGAAGATCCAAAGCTTGGGGGAACCATTCAAAGTGCGGCAGCAGAAATAGAACAGGCAGGGGGTAAAGCGCTCGCAGTTCAATGCGACATCAGAGACGAAAAGCAAATTGATAATGCAGTTAATAAAGCAGTTGAGATGTTTGGAGGCATCGATATCTTAATCAATAACGCCTCAGCAATATCTCTAACGACAACTGAGCAAACAGAGATTAAGCGTTTTGACCTGATGCATGATATCAATGTGCGGGGGACTTTCTTCGTTAGCAAGGCTTGTATTCCTCACTTAAAAAAAGGCACCAATCCACATATTCTCACTTTGTCTCCTCCTGTTAACCTCGACGTTAAATGGCTTAAAAATCATGTTGCCTATACCATTACCAAGTACAACATGACGTTGATCACATTAGGGCTTGCAGCAGAATTGAAAAAATATAACATTGCGGCCAACTGCATTTGGCCCCGCACCACCATTGCTACTGCTGCTGTTCAAAACTTGTTGGGTGGAGAAACGCTTATGAGGATGAGTCGAAAAACAGACATCATCGCCGACGCGGTGTATTACATTCTTAGCAAGCCTTCTACCGAGTACACCGGCAACGCATTTATTGATGAAGCTGTGTTAGCTACCGAAGGAATAACTGACCTGGATAAGTACAGTGTTGTTCCGGGAGCAAAACTGTACCAGGATTTGTTTGTTTAAAATAGTTTTTTCTATAAAAAAAGGAAAGGATTGCCGACAAGGAATCCTTTCCTTTTTTTATTCCTGGTAAGATGTAATTAGATATTCTTTAAACCTTTTAAGCTTGCGTAGTGTGTACGTTCTCTTCCATCTTTTCAGGCCTCATTTGTGGAAACAACAATACATCCTGGATAGAAGGTTGGTTTGTTAGCAACATGCACAACCTGTCTATTCCAATACCAATTCCCGAAGTTGGAGGCATCCCGTATTCAAGTGCCCGCAGAAAGTCGTAATCAATAAACATCGCTTCATCATCCCCTCTTTCCATTAGCTTTACCTGGTCCTCGAACCGATCGCGTTGATCAATCGGATCATTTAATTCAGTGTAAGCATTTGCTATCTCCTTACCATTTACCATAAGCTCAAAACGCTCAACAAGCCCTGCTTTGCTACGGTGTTTTTTCGTGAGAGGACTCATCTCAACCGGGTAATCGATTATGAAAGTTGGCTGTATATAATGCTCTTCGCATTTCTCACCAAAAATCTCGTCAATCAGCTTGCCTTTGCCCATGCTTGCATCACTTTTTAAATGTAGTTGTTTGCAAACTTCTCTTAGCTGTTCTTCGTTCATTTCACTCACATCAATGCCGGTATGTTCTTTAATGGCATCGTAAATACTAATGCGTTTATAAGGAGCCTTGAAATCAATTTCTTTATCTGCAACGGTAGCTGTAGTTGTGTTATTAACTGCAAGCGCAACTCTCTCCATCAGTTGCTCTGTCACGTTCATCATCCATTCATAATCCTTGTAAGCGGTATAAAATTCCAACACAGTAAATTCAGGATTATGAGTTCTGTCCATTCCTTCATTTCTAAAATTTCTGCTGAATTCATACACCCAATCAAATCCGCCTACTATCAACCTTTTTAGGTACAATTCATTTGCAATCCGCATATAAAAAGGAACATCCAAAGCATTGTGGTGAGTGATAAAAGGCTTAGCCGCTGCACCTCCGGGAATACTTTGTAAAACCGGCGTATCTACTTCAAGTGCACCGTTTTCATTCAAAAACTCGCGAATGGCATTCATCAATTTCGCACGTTTTACAAATACCTCTTTCACGTGTGGATTTACGATCAGATCAGCATAACGTTGCCTGTATCGAAACTCAGGATCGGTTACCGCATCAAAAGTATGTCCCTCTGCTTCTTTCACTATCGGCAGTGGTTTCAGCGACTTTGTTAGTAGAGTGAACTCCTTAACATGTATAGATGTTTCGCCGGTTTTGGTTGTAAACACATATCCTTTCACCCCGATTATGTCACCAATGTCCAACAGCTTTTTCCAAACCTGGTCGTATAAAGTTTTGTCCTCGCCCAGGCAGATCTCGTCACGTTTTAGGTACACCTGCATTTTACCAACGCTATCCTGTATCACTGCAAATGCAGCTTTACCCATGTCGCGAATGCTCATTAAGCGCCCTGCAATACATACATCTGCAAAATCTGTCTTATTCTCTTCACCCTTATAATGCTCTCTTATGTATACTGAAGTTGTATTAACAGGGTATAAAGGGGCAGGAAAAGGATCAATCCCCAAATTTTGTAAAGCAGCGAGTTTTTCACGGCGTATCAATTCCTGCTCGCTCAAATGTTGACTCATAATAATTCTACTTTTTTAAAAGAAGCGCAAAATTAGGGATTTAGAAATGGAAAGGCATGTATGGTGAAAGCGATCTAATCTCCCATCCGTTTAAAGTTTCTTTGTTTTTATAAGTGGACGGTAAATTTTCATGGCAATATCGTTGTGTCACTCCCTTGTACTATTCGCCCTTCACCTCAACCATCTTATACTTGATAGCGTGACTAGACGCCCTTATTGGTTTGTGGATGTAAGAGGCGTACACTTTAGTAAAACATGCACCGTAATACAAAATGAATGAGGAGTAAAAGACAAACAATAATAGCAGTACAAGTGAACCTGATGCGCCGAATATATTTGTAATGTCGCCTAGTGAGAGCATGTATCGAATGACTATTTTACCGATCGTAAAAAGTACTCCGGTAAAAACTCCACCTACTATAACTACTTTCCATGTAGCCTTTGCGGCTGGGAGCGCCTTAAATAAAATAGAAAACCAGGTAGAAACAACAACTACTGAAAAAGCCTGGTTAAAAAGGACGGTTAGGACATTGGCCGTGTGAGGCGGGATTTCACCAGTATATCGAAGTAAAAAAGCTTCCAATCCTTCTATAAGCATTCCGCTAATAAATAAGATCCCTGCAAGCAATATTATGATTAGAGATACTGCTCTTTTTTCTATTTGCAACTTGAAGGGCTGCGGTGTTCCTTTTACGTTCCAAAGTTGATTAATTGAGTCTTGAATAACTTTAAAGAGCGTGGTAGCAACAAACATTAAGAAGACAAATCCAGCAGCTACTAAAAACCAATTTTTAGCAAGAGATGTAAAGCCGAGAAATGTTTCTCTGACTTGTGCCGCACTTCGACGCCCTAAGACTTCAGCAAGTCGAACAAAAAATTTGTCGCGAAGATTTTGTATTTGAAATACAAGTCCTATTATCTGGACCAATATTATTATAATCGGAGGAAGTGCGAAGGTGGTAAAAAAAGCCGTTGCTCCCGCAAGGCGCAGCGGTTCGTTTCGCTTGAATTCGTCAAATGAAATAGCGCAAATTTTTATAAACTCTTTGCCTGTTATCCGCGCCATTAATCCAGATGAGGTTTGTAGGGTTGCAAATGTGGATCGGGGGAAAAAGCCGGCTATACAAAGACGTGAGACGGATCTTAAAGCCTGGGATCAAAAATGTCTATTTCTAAAAGCAAGGAAGTAGTACTTACTCAATCCTTGCCTTTAGAAATAAACTTAAATTAATTGATAGGAGATTATACAGCTTTCTTCTTAGTAACTGATAGACGGGTAAACTCGCTTCCGTTAAACATTCTGCCAGCGTTTACGTCCTTCGACTTGTTGTAGGTTTCAAGGTTAGCTTCAGTAACCAATCTCCAGAAGTTTTTAGATTTTAGTTCTTCGTAATCTGTGTGCTTGATGAAAATTCCAGTAATAGAATTACGTTTTTTGAATTCAACTTTAACTGTTGGGTTGTTTAATTGTTCGGTTTCAACAAATTTTGCAATCTGCTCTGGTAACATAGTAAAAATTTAATATAGGTGATTGCGGTAAAGCTAAGGAAATAGGCCTCATTAAACAATTTTTAGCAGCTTTATTAACTTTCGTTAACATATTTTTTATAAACAACTGTTTATACATCAATTTAAAAAGTTACGCTTACCCAAAGTCTAGGTCCAGAAGGACGGCAGTCTTTTCACTTGGTCTATCTAGGGTTCATTTCCTGAAAGGCGTCTTCGTTCAAATTACTTTGCTTTATTTGCAATTCATTTTTCACTTATGACCGGAAAACTAATCATTATAACGGCTCCATCAGGAGCAGGAAAAACAAGCATTACCCGGTATTTGCTTAATAAATATCCCAAGCTCGCTTTTTCGATCAGTGCGGCTACCAGGCCTCCACGTGGAAAAGAAAAAAATGGGGTCGACTATTATTTTTTGTCGCTTGAGGAATTTCAAGAAAAAATAAAGGCCAATGAATTTATTGAATGGGAAATGGTTTATGAAGGCAAGTACTACGGTACTCTTAAAAGTGAACTTGAAAGGATTTGGACAGAAGGCAAAACACCAATTTTAGATATTGACGTAAAGGGAGCGATACATGTGCAGCGGCAATATCCCAGCAATACACTTACTATTTTTGTACAGCCACCGTCGGTTGAAGAACTGAAGAAAAGACTTGAAGGCAGGGGAACAGAAACTCCTGAGAATATTGCCACAAGGTTAAATAAGGCTAGTTATGAGATGTCGTTCAATCACTCGTTTGATAAAGTAATCGTAAATGATGACCTCAGCCATGCTTGCACAAAAACAGAGGAAGCCATCAAACAATTTGTAAATATCGATTGAGTATGAAAGTGTATGGAATCCCTAATTGTAACACAGTAAAAAAGGCGATCGACTGGATTAAGAGTAATAATGTGCAGTTCGAATTTCATGACTACAAGAAGAACGGGATTACAAAAGGGAAGTTAAAGGAATGGTCTAAAGAAGTTGGCTGGGAAAAACTGTTGAATAAGAAAGGCACGACTTGGAGAGGACTATCACCGGAACAACAACAGCAGGTAAAAAATGAAAAGACTGCTATAGAATTAATGATAGAAAAGCCTTCAATAATTAAAAGGCCCGTTATTGAAACAGGTGGAAAACTGTTAGTAGGCTTTGATGAAGAAGAATATATGGCCAATCTGAAAAAATAGGCTTCTTTTGCTTCAAACCTCAGTTGCCTGGCATGTGCTGTTTTTATCCAACAAGTTCATGAAACCATTATTCCCGCGTTGACGTTTTCTTCCTTTGGTTTCTTTGCGTTATGGGTTCTCCTTTTAGTGTTATTTTTGCTCCTTTCTTTTCTACAACAAACCAAAGCTTTATTTCCACGTATTTAGTTTCAGGCGAATTCTAAGGGACTAGCAGAAATTCGAACATCTTTTTAACTTTCGTTCTTTATTCTGGCATTTGATGGGTGAGAATTTTTTCTTCATTGAAGAGTGCCACGCAACGATGTTGAATAGCGCTAAGTGTTGGGTTCCCAAAAAAAATCTAAGAAGTTTATGTGTGGCATAGCAGGAATATTATCACCGGATCATAGAAATGTAAGCAGGGAACGCTTGCAGAAAATGACCAATGCAATGAAGCATCGCGGACCTGAAGGTGAGGGATTCTGGATGAATGCTGACCGCACTACGGCCTTTGGCCACCGGCGATTATCTATTCTTGATCTTACAGACGCCGGGGCTCAGCCTATGCACTATTTCGATCGCTACACCATTACCTACAATGGCGAAATTTATAACTACGTTGAAATAAAGGAAACGCTGGAAAAGCAGGGATTTTCGTTCAAATCTCACTGCGATACAGAAGTTGTGCTGGCGGCGTACGCCTGCTATGGCAAAGAATGTCTCCAGTATTTCGACGGCATGTTTGCTTTTGCGATATGGGATGAACAAGAGAAACTTTTATTCTGCGCGCGAGACCGCTTTGGGGAGAAGCCCTTCTATTACCACTATTCATATCAACACAATCAGTTCGTCTTTGCAAGCGAAATGAAAGCGTTGTGGGCTGCGGGTATCAATAAAAAAATGGACAATGAGATGTTGCTGAATTATCTCACACTTGGGTGGGTACAGAACCCGGTAAATAAGCAACAGACTTTTTTTGAAGAGATTGTGTCATTGCCTCCATCTCACTATTTGATTTACAAAATCGACAATCGCGAACCTTACCTGGAAGTTAGGAGCTACTGGGATATTGATAAGGAAGCTGAAATACCTGATTGTTCAAACGATTGTATTAAGGAGAAATTTTTGGAGCTTTTTACTACATCTGTAAAACGTAGACTAAGAAGTGATGTAGCTATAGGCTCTAGCATTAGTGGAGGACTGGATAGCTCTTCGATCGTTGCGATAGTACATAAAATATTAGGTGGTACGGGAAACCAGAAAACGTTTTCAGCAGTCTTTCCCGGGTTTGAAAAAGATGAGTCAGCACAAATTGATGAGGTGGTTCGTCAATTTGGGTTAGACAATTTTAAAGTAACGCCAGAGCCAAATGATTTTATTGCAGACTTTGAAAAACTCGTGTATCACCAGGAGGAGCCTTTTCAATCCTCGAGCATCTACGCCCAATTTAAGGTGTACGAACTGGCCCGACAGAAAGATGTGACCGTAATCTTAGACGGCCAGGGAGCGGATGAGACCATGGCCGGTTATACAAAATACTACCAATGGTATTGGCAGGAAATTATAGCAGGCCGGCAATGGAAGGAAGCTAAAAAAGAAATAGAACTAGCAAAGCAAAATGGTCAGCAAATTAACTGGAGCTGGAAGAATTATGTTGCCGCCTTTATGCCCCAGTTGGCTGCGAATCAGCTTAACAAACTTTCTTACAAAAAGCAGGTAAACCATCCTGATATAACTGCTGATTTTTTTGAGGGCTATAACGACAGAACGAAGATTTTTAAGCCTGCGGTCACCAAATTGAATGACATCCTTTATTTCAACACGATGCAGTTTGGCCTCGAAGAGCTTTTACGGTATGCCGACAGAAATTCTATGGCGCACTCAAGAGAGGTACGCCTTCCTTTTTTAAACCACGATTTGGTTCAATTTATTTTCAGCGTTCCTTCGGCACTAAAAATATATGAAGGGTTCACAAAGCAAATACTACGGCTTAGTATGAATGATTTTTTGCCTAATTCCATTGTTTGGCGAAAAGACAAAGTAGGCTTTGAACCACCCCAAAAACAATGGATGAAACATCCAAAAGTAGAAGAGCTGATAATTGAAAGCAGGAAGAAATTGGTAAAGCAAGGAATTCTTAAACCTGAGGTATTACAAAAGCCGGTGCGCCACCAGGCAGCACATGAAGCAGGCAACTTCGACTGGCGATACTTATGCGCCTCCCAATGTATTTAATGTCGCCCAGCTCGGGCTGTTCACGTGTTTCTCAAACTCTCGCCCATACAAGCTTTGAAGCATTTTCTTACAATTAAGCTCAGCGTCTAAAATATAATCGGCTTTGGAAAGCGGGCTAATGGAAATAATTCATCCATCTTTGCATTCCTTAATTCAATTCAAAATATCATTATTCTTATATGAGACTGAATACAAAAATTATACATGCAGGTGCCGAACCTGATCCTTCGACCGGCGCTATCATGACTCCTATTTACCAGACCTCCACATATGTGCAGGAGGCACCAGGAAAGAATAAAGGATATGAATATGCACGTTCTCAAAATCCAACACGAACTGCGCTTGAAACCGCATTGGCAGCCCTTGAAAATGCAAAGTTTGGTTTAAGTTTTAGCAGCGGGGTAGCAGCAACAGATGCGGTAATTAAGTTACTCTCGCCTGGTGATGAAGTGATTGCAAGTAATGATTTGTATGGCGGCTCTTACCGAATGTTTTCTAAAATCTTTCAAAAGTTTGGGATTAAGTTTCATTATATAAACATGCACGACGCCAGCCACGTAAGTGATTATATAAATGAAAATACAAAGCTCATTTGGCTCGAAACGCCAACAAACCCTTTGATGAATATTACGGATATTGAGGCTGTAACAGCAATTGCAAAACCACACAATATACTTGTCTGCGTCGACAACACTTTTGCATCGCCTTATCTTCAAAACCCTCTGGACCTTGGCGCAGATATCGTAATGCATTCAGCTACTAAATACCTTGGTGGCCACAGTGATGTCATCCATGGCTGCCTGATGATGAATGACCAGGAGTTGCGTGATAAGTTGTTTTTTATTCAAAAGAGTTGCGGGGCTGTGCCGGGACCTCAGGATTGTTTTCTTGTGCTTCGGGGCATTAAAACATTGCATGTTCGTATGCAGAGGCATTGTGAAAACGGAGAAAAGGTCGCTCAATTCCTTCGCAACCATCCAAAGGTTGAAAGGGTGTACTGGTGTGGTTTTGAAGACAGTCCCAATTTTGAAATTGCTCGCAAGCAAATGCGGGGTTTTGGCGGAATGATGAGTTTTACTTTAAAAGATGACAGCATAGAGACTGCAACAAAAGTGTTGTCGTCAACAAAAGTGTTTGCGCTGGCCGAAAGCCTCGGTGGAATTGAATCTCTTATTAACCATCCGGCATCGATGACTCATGCATCTATTCCTCAGGAAGAAAGGATCAAAAACGGGTTGTCAGACTCTCTAATCAGGTTGAGTGTAGGCATCGAAGATGCGGAGGATTTGATCGAAGATTTGAACCAGGCAATCGGATAGATGGATGGAGTAAAAATTCGGAAATAGACAATAAACGTTCAAAACAATCCCTGCTTAAGTTAGCAGGGAATTGTTTTTGTCGCAGGCTGAAGATCTTTTATCAACATCGTTGTGTCACTCCCTTGTACTATAAAACGTTCTTGAGCCGCTTCCATTAATTATACCTTACGCGTTGCCGTTATCTTTGCCGCGTGAATGATCAATTGAAAGACTTTCTTGACAGCAAAGTCGAGCAGTACAACACTCCTGCTTTTATAAAAGATGATCCTGTTTGTATTCCCCACCTTTTTACCGAAAAACAAGACATAGAGATAGCAGCGTTATTCGCATCCATCTTTGCATGGGGCAACCGCACGATTATCATTAAAAAGTCGAAAGATCTTTTGCAGCGAATGGACAACGCTCCTTATGACTTTATTGTAAATCATACTGATAATCATTTAAAGGCTCTCTTAGGTTTCAAGCACCGCACCTTTAACGACACAGACCTCTTATACTTCGTCGAATTTTTACGACACCATTACACTCACAACAAATCTTTAGAAACGGCATTTACAAATGGCATGAATAAAGAAGACGAAACAACAGAGCAAGGTTTAAACCATTTTTTCAGGTATTTCTTTTCTTTGGAAGATGCGCCGGCAAGAACTAAAAAACACATTGCTTCGCCCGGTAAAAAAAGCACTTGTAAAAGGCTCAACATGTTTTTACGTTGGATGGTTAGAAACGATAAAAAAGGAGTAGATTTTGGTATTTGGAAAAAAATAAGTCCGGCCCAACTTGTTTGTCCGATTGATGTCCATGTCGCGCGGGTTGCTTATCGTTTTGACCTCCTTCAAAGAAATCAAATCGATTGGACTGCTGGTGTTGAACTGACAGCTAATCTCCGATTCTTAGATCGAGCCGATCCTGTGAAATACGATTTTGCTTTATTTGCACTAGGTGTGGTTGAAAAGTTCTAAAAAAGAAAAAATGCATTAGAAACATGCAAAGTACAGAGACGATAAAAGAAGTTGTAGAGCAACTCCAAAATGTGCAGCTCGCCTTTACGGTTCAAATTAATTCTTACCAACAACTGCAGCGTGAACTTGCGGAACGCCTCAACTACCTAATTACCCATGATTTCTCACTCGTCGTTTCTATCCTGTATCGTTTAGATATTTCTGAAAAGAAGCTCAAGCAGCTACTGGCTCAAACAAGAGAAGCAACCGCCGGAGATATTATTGCTGAGCTGATAGTAGAAAGGCAATTGCAAAAAATAGAAACGAGAAAAGCTTTCAAGAATAATCCTCCTGATATTCCGGAAGCGGAAAGATGGTAATTTTGGAAAGACTCGAAAACAAGTCTGGCGGCTAAAGAGGCCTTCTAATGAATTTGGAACCACAAGCCTCAATACATCCACCGGAAAGAGTTAGAGAATTACCTTCTATTTTATATCGAAGGGAAAAGCTTGCACCATCCGGATAAACAAAATTTATAGATGAATCGTTGGGGGTCTTATATCGCCTGAGGTTTGCTAATATTCCCGGCGTATTATTTTCAAGGCTGCCATCACTATTAAATTTCATGTAGTATCTATTTGGGTCGCTCACAGGTGTCCATCTACCACTACCGTCGCCCGGGTCTGCCAGAGTTTCGACCAGGAACCATTTGCCTACAATAGCTGAGTTTATTGAATCGTCTACAATGTAATTTTTAGTGCAGGCAAAAAATAAAACGGTTGAAAAGAATGCAGCGATACAGAGTAAAACTTTCATTTGAATTATTTTTTTAGCCTGACAATAGCCAATTAAAAATCGTTGCATGTATAAATCCTCCACTTTCCCTGTTTTAATTTCTGCAGAACGGCATCATTTAATGGTAAGCCCTAGTTCGTTCCCAATTTCTTTTGATTTTCTAAGCTCTTGATTAAGCCAACTCCTACGTCGTGTTCATAATAAAAAACTTAAAAAACAGTTTAATAGAATTAGCCAAAGTTGAACGAAGTGCGTCGCAACGATGATACATAGCACCACCTTGGCTCGGTAAAAAATTAAACCAATATGATCATTGCGGAAATTGGACAGGCACATGATGGAAGTGTAGGCATTTTGCACTCCTATATAGATGCTCTTGCAGATTCTGGTGTTGACGCAATTAAGTTTCAAACCCATATAGCAGAGGCAGAAAGCAGCGCCTTTGAAACATTTAGAGTGCCTTTTAGCTACGTCGATAAAACCCGTTTTGATTATTGGCAACGAATGCAGCTAACAACTGCGCAATGGGTGGAGATCAAGAACCATTGTCACAAAGTGGGAGTGCTATTTTTTTCATCCCCATTTTCTTGCAAAGCTGTAGATATCCTGGAGGAAGCAGGCGTAGACGGCTACAAAATAGGATCGGGTGAAGTGACAAACCTTTTAATGCTTGAGAAAATAGCGGGTACTGGTAAACCTGTAATTCTATCAAGCGGCATGAGCACTTTAGAAGAACTAGATGTTGCCGTACAAATTTTTAAAGAAAACAAAGTACAAGTAGCTGTTTTACAGTGTACGACGTCGTACCCAACAGAGCCCGAGCAATGGGGCCTTCATATAATAAAACAATTAAACATCCGTTATAATATAGCTACCGGCCTTTCTGATCATAGCGGCGATATTGTGTCTTGCCTTGCTGCAACAGCATTAGGAGCCGAGATATTGGAGTTTCATGTAGTATTTGATAAAAGAATGTTTGGACCTGACGCAAAAGCATCGATCGAAATTGATGAAGTTGGAAGATTGGTAAAGGGGGTAAAACAGATTAAGGATTCATTGAAAAACAAGTATTGTAAAAACGGGCTTTCCGAAAACATGTCTGGCTTAAAACAGCTGTTTGGAAAGTCTCTTTGCATAAACAAACACCTACCTGCAGATCACACCATCACTGTTGAAGACCTGGAGTCAAAGAAGCCATCAGGTTATGGAATAGCGCCGTCTGACTATAAATCTATTATTGGCAAAAAGTTGAATAAAGCTTTACACCAGTGGGAATTTTTAAACTATGAAGACTTCAATACCTATGAATAAGCGAAAAATTTGTGTGGTTATTACAGCTCGACCTAGTTACAGCCGCATTAAAACGACGCTTCAGGCAATAAAAAAACACTCGAAACTCGAGTTGCAGATTGTATTGGCAGGACCGGCGCTTCTAAACAAATACGGTAATGTTGACGACATATTGCACAATGATGGCTTTGAAGTAAAGGAAAGGGTCTACACCATGCTTGATGGAGAAAACCTGACCTCGATGGCTAAGACTGTTGGAGTTGGCTTGGTTGAGTTATCAAACGTTTTCTTTAAACTACAGCCTGATATGGTCGTAGTGATTGCTGACCGTTTTGAAACCATCTCAGTTTCCATAGCTGCATCTTATCAAAACATTCCCCTGGTTCATATTCAAGGCGGCGAAATAACCGGTAGCATAGACGAGAAAGTAAGACACGCAAATACAAAGTTTGCCGATATTCATTTAGTCTGCAATAACAGGGCAATGGAAACGGTGATAAAGCTGGGAGAAGATCCCGGCTACGTGTTCAACACTGGGTGCCCTTCTATAGACCTCGCGCGCAATGTTTTAAAAAATCCTGATTTAAATTTTGACCCGTATAAAAAGTACGGAGGCTTTGGAAGCAAGCCAAATTACCAGAAAGGCTATATAGTGGTGATGCAACATTCAGTAACGACTGAATTTGGTGAAGCAAAATTGCAGGTTGAAGAAACTTTGCAGGCTATAAAAGATCTAAAAATACCGACCTTCTGGTTTTCTCCGAATGCCGATGCTGGCTCCGACGCTGTATCGCAAAGCATCAGTTATTATCGCAGCCATTACGATTTGTCGCATGTTCATTTTTTCGACAACATGGTTCCCGACGACTTCCTGAGGCTCGTCTACAATTCAATCTGCCTTGTCGGCAATAGTAGCATGGGGATAAGAGAGTGTTCTTACATGGGCGTCCCGGTGATAAATATTGGCAACAGGCAGAGTGGAAGAGAAAGAGGCTGCAACCTGATTGATGTTGAGCATGACAAGCAGGAAATCGTAAACGCCGTTCGTTTTTGGCAAGAAAGTGAAAGACCAAACAGGTCATTTGTATACGGAAAGGGCGATGCAGGCAAAAAAATGGCAGATGTCTTAGCCACAGTAAAACTCCGATATTCTAAAATTCTACAGTTCCAAGATGAAAAACCTGTGTATAATTCCAGCCCGATCAGGCTCAAAAGGAGTGCCCGGCAAAAACATAAAGCAGCTTAACGGAAAGCCTTTAATACAATATACTTTCGACGCTGCGCTTGAATGTAGCTTTTTAGATAGAATCGTTCTAAGTACAGATTGTACAACTATTGCAGCCACTGCAAAAAAAGCTTCTATAGAAGTTCCTTTTCTTAGGCCCGCACACCTCGCAAACGATACAACTCCTACCCTTGAGGTCATTAAACATGCTCTGCACTACTTTGACAAGCGCGGACAGTTCTACGATAATATTTGCCTCTTACAACCTACCTGCCCTTTTAGGAGTGAAGGATTTGTTGATCTCTGTTTCGAAAATTTTATTTCCTCTGGCGCCGATTGCCTCGTTTCAGTAAAAGTTGTTCCGCACGAATACAATCCACATTGGGTTTTTGAAGCTAATCCATCAGGTTATTTAAAAATTGCTACAGGCGAAGAAGTGATTATCCCTTCCAGGCAATTGTTGCCTAAATCATTTGCGAGAGACGGAAGCGTCTATATTTTTAAAGCGGACAATATCCGTAACAGGAATTCAATTTTTGGACAGACGATTTCCTATGTGGAAACGGACGAAATGTGGCATGTAAACATTGATACTGCTGAAGACTGGAAGCGGGCAGAAATGATAGCCAAAATGTTATTCGTAGTTTCGTAGCTATCATTTAAAGCCAAACTTTGGTAGAACTACCTGCGCATATTACATACAGCACTATCCTTACAGACGAGGATAAAAATAAATTGTCGGCTGTCATGGAACTTCCGACAGTAGCCCCTTCGTTCTACGATAGTCAACTTAAAAGCATCTTTCAATACTATTCGCTCACTCCGGATGAAATGGATACAGAAGTTCACAAATACGCATCAAAATTATTAGCTGAAGGAAAAGTTAATGAAGCGTGGCAAGTACTACTAACAAGCGAATAACCTTACTTTTTAGATAATTTTGCACCATGTTTTCTGCTGAAACCTGGTACGGATTACTCACCATTATTACCCTTCGCTATTTTCTTATTGCAGGGGTAGCTTACCTTATCTGGTACAAACTGAAAAGGGATAAAATAGCCTATAAAAAGATACAGCAGCGTTTTCCTGATAATGAAGATTACAAGAGAGAGATTTTCTATCCCCTAGTTACTATAGTCATTTTCGCCCTGGTACCGGCAGCAATGTTGTTAACTCCATTCAGGCAATACACCCAATATTACCAACATATTGATCAGCATAGCATGTGGTGGTTTTGGTTGGCTTTTCCCGTGATGTTTATTGTGCATGATACTTACTTCTATTGGATGCATCGGACTATGCATCATCCGAAATTGTTTAAGCTTTTTCATGTACTCCATCATAAGTCTACCAATCCATCTCCCTGGGCTGCTTTTTCTTTTCAGCCTTCGGAAGCTTTTTTTGAGGCGGGCATTTTTGTTCTTTTAATAATGATTATGCCCCTCCACCTTATTCACCTGTTTGTATTTTTTCTTGTAATGATGGTATACAACGTTTACGGTCATTTGGGCTGGGAGTTATATCCTGCCGGTTTTACCAAACATCCTGTTGGAAAATGGATTAATACTTCTGTAAATCATAATCAACACCACCAGTATTTTAAAGGGAACTATAGTTTGTACTTTTTGTTCTGGGACAGGTTAATGGGAACCCTTAGATCTGACTACGACTCTCATTTTGAAAAAGTGAAAGCAAGGAAACCTGCCAAGCAAATAGTTGAATCATCTATAGCAGAGTAGTTAACTCCAGGCAAGTAGTTTTCGGAAAAATGAATTTGTTGATTGGGCCGTGTGTGGTTTAATTAACCCTGACTATTTCTGCACCTAAGGCTTGCAGTCTCTTATCAATATTTTGATAACCTCTGTCAATTTGTTCGATATTCTGAATCGTACTTTTCCCTTCGGCACTTAAGGCTGCAATCAGCATTGCTACGCCTGCACGAATGTCTGGGCTACTCATTGTAATACCTCTCAGTGGATGTTTTCTGCCAAGCCCTATAACTGTGGCTCTATGAGGATCACACAAGATAATTTGGGCCCCCATTTCCATTACCTTATCAACGAAGAAAAGGCGGCTTTCGAACATCTTTTGGTGTATAAGTACGCTTCCGACGGCTTGTGTTGCTACTACCAAAACAATGCTTATTAAGTCAGGCGTAAAACCTGGCCAGGGATGATCATAAATCGTTAAAACAGTTCCATCAAGAAAGGTCTGTATCTCGTACTTCTCCTGGTAAGGAATAAAAATGTCATCTCCCCGAAACTCCATTTTTATCCCAAGCTGAGCAAACTTTTCCGGTATAACACCCAGGTGTTCTATGCCTGCATTTTTTATGGTTATCTCGCTTTGGGTCATTGCTGCAAGACCTATAAAACTTCCCACCTCAATCATATCCGGAAGCATACGATGTTCTGTTCCTTTCAATGATTCGACACCCTCAATAATAAGTAGATTACTGCCAACACCTGCGATCTTCGCACCCATGCGCATAAGCATCCTGCAAAGTTGTTGCAGGTATGGCTCGCATGCAGCGTTATAAATGGAGGTCTTTCCTTCAGCCATTACCGCAGCCATCAGGATATTTGCGGTGCCGGTAACCGAAGGTTCATCTAAAAGTATATCAACCCCTTTTAGTCCCGTTGTGCTTAGCTGAAAGAAATGCTGGGCGTCATCGAAGTGAAAATTTGCCCCTAGTTTTTGAAAACCTATGATATGAGTATCTAGCCTTCTGCGACCAATTTTGTCTCCACCAGGTTTGGGGACATAAGCTTTTTTGAAACGAGCAAGCAGGGGACCGGCAAGCATAACTGAACCGCGTAGTTTTCCACTTTTCTGCCTGAAGTCTTCTGATCCGAGATGATCAACGTTTACATTATCAGCTTGAAAAATACAAGTGTCTCTAGACACTCTATTTACTTTTACCCCCATCTCCTGCAACAACTCGATTTGCAGGTTTACATCTACGATGTCGGGAATGTTTGAGATAGTCACCGGTTCTGCCGTAAGCAAAACCGCTGAGATAATTTGAAGCGCTTCATTTTTTGCTCCCTGCGGAACAATTTCACCTGTAAGCTTTTTGCCACCCGTAACCTGGAAACTACTCACTAAAAACGCTTTTTATTGCCTCCAAATTTATTATTTCTGTTGTCTCGTCCGCCGCCACCATTATTGCCAGGTGCATTTCGGTTATCGCGACTACCTCCACTGCCGGCATTTCTATTGTCGCGACCTGTGTTGCCACCCTCGCGGTTTCCGCCACCACCTCCGCCATCACGGCTGTTGCGTTGAAACTGTCCGCCGTTGTTATTGCGTTTAAAGCGATTGTTGTCACCAAAGCCGCCACTTCTGTTGTTGTCGCGACCTTCGTTTGCACGGTAATGTTTTACAAAAGGAGTACTATCGAACTCAAGCTGGCCGTTAGTAATTACGTTTAGCTCAGCACGAATACCATCATCATGCACCAGTTCTTTGTGCCAGTTGCTATAAGCCAGCTTCATGTAGTAGGCTATTGAATTTGCAAAACCGGCTCTTTTATCAGGATTTTCTTCCTTTAAAGCTTTATCAATTACAATCTCCAAATTCTTACCTAAATGGTTATACCGCGGCTTGCGTTTAGGATAAGGAAGCGGATCTGGTTTTAGTTTATAAGTCTCTTTTGTTGGTATTGGGTAAGGGCAATCAACGTCTAGTTTAAAATCGCTTACAAAAAACAAATGGTCCCAGAGCAGGTGCCTGAAATCCTCTACGTTTTTTAAGTGCGGGTTAAGAGTTCCCATCAGTTCAATCACCACTTGCGCCTGTTGCTGGCGCTTTTGCCTGTCCTCAATTGTCAGCACATGTTCTACCATTCTTTGAATATGTCTTCCATATTCTTTCATAGTTAAATGGTTGCGCTGCGTGTTATATTCCATGTAAAAAAATTATGAGCAAATGTAATAAAGCTTTTTGTAAGGAAAAGAATATTATGAACCCTGCAACAAGGCTTCAATAGGCCTTTGTTGCGTCGCACTCTTGTACGGTTGTTTCTCTGATTTGATCAATAAAAACCGGTACAACAGCACTCTTTCAAAACGCTAAAACTTGTCCTCGCTTAGAATTTATATAACGATATAATCAAGCAATTTATTTGTGCTTTCATCTTATCTATGAATCACCGGCAGGAGTCCAATTTTTTGTGATCTGCAACAATTGGTTAGATTTATTGCTTTAACTACTATCAATGAAACGATCGATAATTCTTGTATTTGCAATAATCACTGTCACTGCTTGCAAACTCAGTAACACCAACCCAGGCAATGAAGGCAACAAAGAGCTTTCAACCCTTTTAAACAATTACTACGAAGAAAGACTGAAGTTGTACCCTCTTGAAGCAACCGGTATTGGCGATGCCCGTTATAATAATCTTCTGCCCATTGAATTTACAAATAGCTATCGCGATACTCTTAAAGATTTTTATAACCGATACCTTACCTATATAGGTAAGTACGATCGCGAGAACTTAAACCAAAAGGATAAGCTTAGTTACGATGATTTTAAGAGAGAAATGGAAATAAACCTGGAAGGCTTAAAGTACCAGGAGAATTACATTCCGTTCCAGCAATTTTGGGGGCTTCCTTTAACCATGGGACAACTCGGCAGCGGCGCAGGAAACCAGCCTTTCAAAACAGTAAAAGATTATGACGATTGGTTAAGTCGTGCTGGTAAGTTTCCTGCCTGGGCGGACAGTTCGATCGTTTATTTCCGAAAAGGTATAACTGCAAATTATGTTTTACCAAAAGCACTGGTTGTAAAAATGATACCTCAGATGGAGGCAATGCAGGTAAAAGAAGATACAGCCAGTTTGTTCTTCGATCCGGTTAGAACCTTTCCAAGCAACTTTTCAGATAATGATAAAAGTCGTTTGAAGGCGGCTTTTGCAAATTTGATCCATCAACAAATAAAACCAGCTTATAAAAAGTTAGGGGACTTTCTTTCTAATGAATATTTACCAAAAGCAAGGGCAACGTCTGGCATAAGCGCCTTACCAAATGGAAAAGAGTACTATCAATATCTCATACGTTCGCAAACAACTACTAACAAAACTCCTGAAGAAATCTACCAGTTAGGCTTAAGCGAAGTAGCCAGGATTGGAAAGCTGCAGGACAGCGTAAAAAATTCAGTAGGGTTTAAAGGAAATATGAATGCTTTCTTCGAATTCATGAAAAACGATAAGCAGTTCATGCCTTACAAGTCACCTGCAGAAGTATTGGCAGCCTTTGAGAAGATCCATCAAAGGATAGAACCTAATCTTAAAAAGATGTTCAATCATGTTCCCAAAACAGCTTTTGAAATCAGGCAGACAGAAGCATTCAGGGCAGCAAGTGCAAGTGCAGAATATAACCAGGGTTCACCGGATGGAGCAAGGCCGGGAATATTTTATGTACCCATTCTAGATGCCACCACTTTCAACTCTACCAGTGGTATGGAAAGTTTGTTTCTGCATGAAGCAATCCCGGGCCACCACTACCAAATATCGTTGCAGCAGGAAGATACTACCCTCCCGAGGTTTCGTCGTTTTGGAGGCAATAATGCTTATATAGAAGGATGGGCTTTGTATTGCGAGTCGTTAGGAAAAGAGCTCGGTCTTTACACCGATCCCTACCAGTATATGGCCGCATTGGGAGATGAAATACATAGAGCAATCCGGCTTGTAGTAGACGTAGGCTTGCACACAAAAAACATGACAAGAGAAGAAGCTATAAAATATATGATGGAACATGAAGCCATCAGCGAACAAGGTGCTACTGCAGAAATTGAACGCTATATGGCTATACCCGGCCAGGCACTGGGCTACAAAATTGGAGCATTGAAAATAGCGGAGCTACGAAACAAGTACCAAAAAGAGTTGGGGAGCCATTTCAATCTTGCGAACTTTCATGACAACATTTTAAAAGACGGTGCGTTGCCGCTCGACGTGTTAGAAAAGAAAATGGATGAGTGGGCTAAAGGACAGAAGAAGTAAAAGAAGGGCTACCTACTTCAATGTTTTTGACAGCTCAACATTATTGCGTCTCTTTTATACAAAGGGGCACTGGTTGAATAATGAACGGCGGTACAAGAGTGCGACGCAACCAAAGTTGACAGAATTACTCTAGCTGGATACATAGAAATATTACTTGACATCCAGGGTAAAACCAATAGTGGTTCCTATATCGGGCTTACTACGAACATGAATGGTTTGTCCATGAGCCTCAATGATGTGTTTGCAAATCGCCAGCCCGAGGCCGGTGCCTCCGACATCACGGCTGCGACCGCGATCGGTGCGATAAAATCTTTCAAAGATCCGAGGCAGGTGTTCCTCTGCTATGCCAATGCCATCGTCGCTTATTTCTATTAAAACATGCTGGCCATCCGTTTTATAAATGCTTGCTACGATATGACCGTTTTCCTTTCCGTATTTAGTTGAATTACTTACAATATTGCTGATGACCTGCTTGATTTTTTCCTTGTCGGCAAATACAGACACCGGTTGATCACAACCCTTTTTGATGGAAGCTCTTATATTTTTAGCGGCAGTTTTTATAGATAGAGAATCATAAATTTCTTTTATCAGATCCTGTATAATAAAGTGGGTTTTGTTTAAAGGTTGTTCACCACTTTCCAGCTTAGTTATTTCATCGAGATCACTAGCTAGGGTAACGAGCCTGTCGACATTGCGAGCCGTGTTTTCTAAAAAACGTTTGCTCACTTCTTTGTTTTCCATTGCCCCGTCTAACAGCGTATCGACATAACCCTGGATAGCAAAAATGGGAGTTTTGAATTCATGTGCAAGGTTTTGAAGAAACTCTTTTCTGTAGGCTTCGTTACTTCTTAAAATTTCGATTTCCTCTTTTTGTTGCGATGCCCATTTTTCTACATCTTCCCTCACTTCATCGATGCTTTTTTGCGGAAGTATGTATTTATAATAAGTCTCTTCGCGCTTTGATGCCTTAGTTTGGTAGATGAATTTGTAGATGAGTTTGATTTTGCGATAAATAAATCGCTCAAGGGTAAATTTTATTAGAAGAAAGCTGCCCAAAAAAACAATCGCAAACACAATTAAAGACACCCACCACTTTGGATGCATCACATAATAGCCAACTGTTATCGGGAAAGTTAAGATTGCCGCAGTGTATAGTGAAAGCTGTTGTGGTGAAAGATTTTTAGTTGCGAACATGTTACGAATTTACAACAGCTATGAAGCTTAAAGGTGCCTTTTGGAGTATTAACGGATTTTTTAATCCTGCAATTCGAATTTGTAACCAACGCCTTTTACTGTTGTTATACAATCTATCCCAAGCTTCTGTCTTATTTTTCTTATGTGTACATCTATCGTACGGTCTCCCACAATTACCTCTGCGCCCCAAACCTGGCTTAAGATTTCATTTCTTAAAAACACACGGCCGGGTTTTGATGCAAGCAAGTAAAGCAGTTCAAATTCTTTCTTTGCAAGCACTACGTCTTTACCATCTATAATTACCATAAACTTTTCAGGGTCGATGATCATGTTTCCAAGGCGGAGCGTTTTACCTTCTTCTTCTTTGTGTATTCTTCTTAAGATAGCATTTACCCGACTTGTCAAAACTTTCGGGCTAATAGGTTTATTGACATAATCGTCAGCACCTGTTTCAAGGCCTTTGATTTGCGAAGACTCGTCACTTAACGCTGTAAGGAAGATGATGAGCGTATTGTTATATTCCGGTTTTGACCTCAAAATTCTACAAACCTCTACCCCGTTCATTTTAGGCATCATGATGTCGAGGATAACGAGGTCGGGTTTAAAAGAGGCAGTTTTTTCTAGCGCTTCGGTTCCGTTTTTAGCAGTTAAGATTTGGTATCCTTCTTTTATCAAGTTGTAGGAAATGATCTCAAGAATATCCGGTTCATCATCAACTATCAAAACCTTTTTTAAGTTGGCCTCCATTAACAAATTGTTTACACAAAAGTAATTTTAAGGTAACCTGCAGCAGTACTATAGGCATTATATAATTGTTAACTCATTTTTTTATAAACAAGAAAACACCTCATCAAATGCTAGAAAGAATTCCTTCAGTTCAAGCCTTTGGGTGCGCCTTTTTATATACGTCTTTGAGTTTTTCTATAGTATTGTGAGTGTAGATTTGGGTTGCAGCAAGGCTGCTATGTCCTAGCAATTCTTTGACTGCATTTAGGTCAGCCCCGTTATTTGTCAAATGGGTTGCAAACGTATGGCGCAATACGTGGGGACTTTTCTTTTGCAGAGTTGTAACCAATGAGAGATTTGCCTTCACGACATTGTACACGTATTTTGGGTAAAGCGGCTTTCCTTTCTCATTTACAAAAAGGTTCGAAAAAGTCAGGTTTGAAAAATGGCTGCTCTTATCATTAATGTAATTTGCGAGCTGATTTGCCAGCTCTTTTGAAACCGGTATAATCCGTTCTTTGTTACCCTTTCCTAAAACTTTCACCTGGCCATTGGCCACATCGAGTTGACTTTCTTTAATACCAATTAATTCGCTCAATCGCATCCCGGTCCCATAAAACAACTCCAATAACAATTTATCTGTTTGGCCTTTCCAGGTATCCGGAAACTCAACGTACTGCTGTAGGGTATCCATATCGCTTTCGGAAACAAAGGAAGGAAGCCGTTTGCCAACTTTCGGAGAAATGATAGTCGTCATTGGGCTTTGCTTTACCTCGCCCACTTTCATCTGGTACTTAAAAAAAGACTTTAGAGAGGATATTTTACGATTTAGACTTTTAGGAGTGATGTTCTCATTTCGCATTTCAGCAAGCCATGATCGCACAAAACCTGGTGTAATCGCCGTTAGAGAAGGACTATCGTATTGGCTAGCCAGAAACGCAAAAAACTGGTCGAGGTCAGTTTGATAAGAGATGATGGTATGCTGAGAATATCGCTTCTCGAACTGCAGGTATTGTATAAAAGATTGGACGTGTGGATAGAAAGATTGGGACATAAAAAAACTGATAGCCTAAAGTTATTACTTTACAACTACCAGTTTAAATATGTTTAAGAAAACTGAAATTAACTTTCAAATTCGCCGTTAGCCATTTGCTGACGGTAGATTGCTTTCAACACCTGCGTTCTGCGTTCAACAGAAGGTTTAGTGAAAGACTGACGGGCTCTTAATTGCAATAAAGTCTTTGATTTCTCAAATTTCTTTTTATATTTTTTAAGCGCTTTGTCAATGTTTTCGCAATCTTTTGAATCAATAATGAGCATAGTAGATACCTCCTTTGGTAAATTTTTGGATGGCAAAGATAGGATAAGTGTTTAAAATTCCAAATATCTGAAGATTTTTTAAAAAGAGCGGTAATTTGCAGGCATGTTTACAGGAATTATTGAAGCATTTGGTATTGTTCATTCAATTGAAAAACAAGGTACTAACACCACTTTCTGGATTTCATCACCCATTTCAAATGAGTTAAAAATTGATCAAAGCGTATCTCATAATGGCGTGTGCCTTACTGTAGAAGAAGTCCTTGAGGGACGCCATCGTGTAACTGCTATAGAAGAAACGCTAAAAAAAACGAACCTTTTTGAATGGCAGGAGGGCATTTTGGTGAACCTGGAACGCTGCATGACTTTCAACGGAAGAATTGATGGGCATATCGTGCAAGGTCATGTTGACACAACCGCAACTTGCATTGAAAAAAAAGATGTCGACGGAAGTTGGGAATTTCAGTTTCAGTTTCCCACAGAGTTTGCATCGCTGGTTATTGAGAAAGGATCTATTAGCTTAAACGGCATTAGCCTTACTGTTTTTAATGTAGGTGGAGATACGTTTTCAGTGGCGATCATACCTTATACTTATACCCACACTAACATACAACAGGTTAAAGAAGGAAGTACAGTAAACATCGAGTTTGATATGATTGGAAAATATTTAAACAGGATGTTAGCACTACAGAAATAATATGAATAAACCTGCTCCTTCTGTTGCTATTGCCATTCTTAATTGGAACGGGAAAAAATTTCTTGAATCATTACTGCCCGAGCTTCAACAACTAACTTATCCGAATTATACTGTGTATGTTATTGACAATAAAAGCAGCGATAATTCGGTTGCCTACATTCAGTCCTCCTACCCTGCTATAAAAGTAATTGAACTTGACGGCAACAATGGTTTTGCCGGAGGCTACAATAAAGGTTTAAGTCTTTTAAATGAGGATTATTACTTAATGATAAATTCCGACGTGGAAGTTTCCCCCTCGTTTATTGAACCCCTAGTCAGCATGATGGAAAGCGATACAACCATCGCAAGCAGTCAACCTAAATTGCTTTCATTAAAAGATCATACGCTACTTGAACATGGAGGTGCCGCTGGCGGTATGATTGACTTTCTTGGCTACCCTTTGTGTCGTGGACGAATTTTCGACGCCTCGGAGACTGACCGCGGACAATACGACCAGGAAACAGAAATCTTTTGGGCGAGCGGTGCATGCTGCTTAGTTAGAAGAGAGGCGTATTGGAAAGTAAAAGGGATGTATAATTTCTTTTTTATGCATTCAGAGGAAATTGATATGTGCTGGCGTTTTATCTCCGAAGGTTATAAGGTTAAGTATTGCCCAGACTCCTATATATATCACCTCGGTGGTGGCACGCTTTCGCACCAATCTCCGCGTAAAACGTACCTCAATTTCAGAAACAACATTATTATGTGTTTTCGAAATTCTCCCTGGTACGTTAATCTTTGGTTGATACCTACGAGACTCGTTTTAGATCTTGCCGCCGCGTTGCGCTTTTTAATGAACGATTGGAATAATTGTAAGGCAGTATTGCTGGCTTACAAAGACTTTATCAAATGGCTGATTTTTGAAAAGGATAAGTTTCCTGCTAAAAAGAAAGCGTTATGGTCGATCCCTTTCGTGCTCAAAACCTCCGTGGCCTGGCAATATTATATTAATAACATAAAGGAGTTTAGCAAGCTAAAAAAGCATGAGCTATAGCAAAATGCCTTTGTATACATTTGATTTTCATTTTGATACAAGCATTTGTTTTTCGTTGAGTCATCGTTGCGACGCATTTCGTTCATCGGCATATCTTTAAGCAACTTTTTTTCAATTTTTGATTACTGAAAGAATACCTCGCATTTCCTCTATAAAGCCAGCAACTTTTGAATAAACAAAGGACTTCGCAACTGAGCAAGCTTCAACCTTACCTGCTTTTGCTAGTCATTCTTTTATTGGCGTATTTGCCTTTAAGCACCTTTCATTTCGGGATGAAGAATGATGCCTTCAGCGATAACTTCCCAAATAAATTTTTCTTCACCCAGTCGCTTCGTTCTGTCTCCCTGCCTTTATGGAATCCCTATTTAAATTTCGGTTTCCCCGTTTATGCTGATCCCGGTTTTGCATTTTGGAGCCCAATTACCTGGTTTTTTGGAGCCATTATCGGGTATAACGCTTATACGCTCACTGTAGAGGTGCTCTTATACATTTATATGGCAGGCATTACCATGTATCACTTAGGGAGGTATCTAAAGTTCACCCCAACTATATCCATTACAATAGCGACTATGTATATGTGTTCAGGCTTTTTTACCGGCGAGCTACAACATATAAACTTCCTCACAGGTGCTGCTTTTCTACCATTTTTACTTCAACGATTTTTAGCCCTTTTTCAGAATCAGGCTATAAAAAATGCATTCCTTTTAGCCATCGCCGACTACATGGTTTTCGCCGGCGGTCATCCTGCTATACCCATTGGAAGCGTTTATTTTCTATTTACGTTGTCTGTTTCTTTTCTTATTCTTAATCCAACTCTTAGGCAAAATTGGAAACGGTTGCTCTTGTATCATGCCATTTCAATTGGAGTATTTGTAGTACTTTACTCTCCGGCTCTTTATAGTTACCTAAGCATTCTACCTGAATACGGGCGAGGCGCAGCTGCTGAGCAATCCACCAAAGGCGCTATGCAAACAGGGTTTTCTTTGTCATCATATCTCTCGCTTCTGTACCCGTTTGCTACTACCAAAAATGCATCTTTTTTCACTGATGACCTTGCAATGCGAAATGCTTATTTCTCTATTGCAGGGTTTGCTTTAGTGCTTACGCAATTAAGAAACAAAAGCTTTATAGTTCGTTCGTTACTTGTTTGCGGCGTTCTTATGTTAGTGCTAAGTACGGGAGGTTATCTAAAAAGGCTGCTCTATTCCAACTTACCTTTCCTAGGCTACATAAGAACGAACGGCGAGTTTAGAGTCTTCACGATAAGCTGTTTCTGTGTGCTGGCTGGGTTTGCCTTTATGGAGATCGAAAGAAAAAGCAAAAGCCAATTGGCCCTGCTAAGAACAGTATTGAAATCGATCCTTGTTGTCGGTATAGTCCTGCTTTGTTTTGTGTTGGTAACGAACCTCGATCATTTCACTAATTATTCAAAAGACACCATAAAAGGTTTAAAGGGTGTTATAGATAGTTTGACTTTCCCGCATGTTCTGCTCGTCAGCTTGATTATAAACTTAACAATTGTAATCGCTTTGTTAGCGATGAAGGGAGACTTAAAAAAGCTGTCTTTTATCATAGTTCTCGATCTAATTCTTAATAGCATTCTTTATCTGCCTTTTTCAGGGGTAGGGGTTGTAACGCTATCAGAAATACAACAGCAATATGACAAAAGCCCTAAAGGGATTGTAATACCACCATTAATAAGTATAAAAGACATCGACACACTGCCGACCAAAACAACTGGTCTAATTGGAAGTTGGGGGTTCTATAACAGGAAGATTGGAATTACCCAATTACAAGACTACCCTTCTTATTTTGTTAATACCGAGGCCTATTTTAATAGCAACTTACCCCATACTATCAATGATTTTCCATATGTTTTTTTGAAAAGTGATATTGATAGTTCTGGTAGCAGTCACTACTACCACGATCAGAACATAAGCGTCACTTCTTTTTCTTCTCAAGAAATTACCGCTAACGTAAATTTAAACCAAAGTGATTCTCTTGTGTTGCTACAGAACCACTATCGTTTTTGGAAAGCAAAAGTTGACAACAAGGAGGTTAAGGTAAACAAGTCGTTTATTACTTTCTTGTCGGTTCCGCTAGTTGAAGGCTCACATACTGTAACCTTTCGTTACGAAGACAATTGGCTATACGTTTTTACGGGCATCAGCCTCGTAAGCTTTATGGTGATTTTCATCTCTATTTATATTTTTAAGAAAAGAGGACGCAACGTGTTAGAATATGATTAACAAAAAGCCTGGTTGAAATAAATCATTTCGTTTCCTCAATATAGTTTCTCACAATAATCTTGTTTGTATCGATGTTATGATTAAGCCAATTTATGCCCCTTTTAAAGCCTAATCTAAAAACCGGTAAGCGATTAATAGTAACATTCAAAGTATCGATATATAAAGTATCTGAAGTGGCTTTAAAATGCTGCTGAATCTTCTGTTCTGTATTTTGAGCATATGTAGAAGCTTCAAAATAGTGATGTGATGCAGTATACTTTCCGAGCAACCAATATCCTGTAACCAATATTAAAATTACCGATACCGGCCTTCTTAAATTTTTTGAGTGATAAAAGACGGAGACAGCAGCAATGCTTATTCCCGCAACAAAAAATATAGACGGCAAATAAAGATATCGGCCGGATTCGAATGAGTTTACAGCAAGTCCAAGGGAAATCACCGGAGCAATCAACAATAAAATACTTCCACCAAAAAAAGCAATTGCTACTGTGTTTAAAGCCATCCGTCTGAAAAGAAAAATTAATGAACCAACCGCAGCAAGCAATATAACAACCGCACAAATGAATACATTTTTATTAGCTGGATTTAATACAAGTCTAGAAAGAATACGGAAAGCATTTGCCAGTAACGTTGACCAATTAAAGGCCAACAGGTTGCTTCCTTCGTAGTCTCCAACTACTTCAGTCGTAATTAACTTTCTTACGATCACGTACACTACATCGACCCCAGACAAAACGGAAGCATACACAATCATTCCTTTTCTTTTTACTTTTTGCTTCTCTAAAAAAGCAACTCCTAACAGAGCTATGGGTAATAACACACTTTGTTCATAAGTAAAGAGAGCCGCTGCAAACAAAAAAGCGCCAGCTATATAAATCGGCCACCGATACCTTTCAATAAAAAACAGGCGGAAAGTCATCATAAGGAAAATTGCTGAAAGAACCGGTGTTCTTCCCAGGATCCAGGCTAAGGACTCGGACGATTGGGGGTAAGCTAAAAACAGCACGACTGCTAATAAAGACGCGTGTACTGCTTGCCGTTTCTCAATTTTCAACCATCGTAGCTGCATTAAAAGACAGAGGTCATAAAGTTGCAGGCAGACAACAAAATGGAGTAATAAAGCGCTAACATGATACCCATATGAATGCCTTCCCCAAAGAAACAAATCAAGCCTAACCAACAATTCGTGCACGGGACGAACAGAGTTTGTCTGAAATAAATGCCCTTGATCTGTTAGTGGAATATGCAGCAAATCGTCATTTAGAAAATACAAATTTCCTGGCCAGAAGAATAGTATGTTTATTCCTGCAAGTAGTACAATACAAACAAGCAAGGTTTTACTTTTCATGATTTAAATATAGAAACGATAAATCAATGAAAAATAATACGAAGGTTAGGACAGGGTGAAAATGAATGAATGTTAAACCGACTTTCCTTTCATTGCAGAACTTACGGCCATATCCATTACTCGTTCTGCGTACGGCCGGCTGATATCGTTCAGTTCTTCAACTTTTCTGTGCATTAGATCTTTGTCTTCCATTGTTAGTGCAAGTTGTAGCGCTTGCATCGCTTCAGCTGTAGCGATCAATTCTTGTTGCGTTAGCAGCGAAGCATTCTTCCCTATAAATTTTTCGGTTGTTTCAAGCAGTTGTTCGCCTTCAGTCCGCGCTTCGACTAATGCCCGTTTTGCTATATCATCTTTTGCGTTGGTAATACTGTCGAGCAACATTTTTTCTACGTCCTCATCACTCAAACCATATTGAGGTTTTACCTCTATACTTTGCTCAATTCCGCTACGGAGTTCTTTTGCTTTTACCACTAAAATTCCATCAGCATTTATTAAGAAGGAAACTTCAACTTTTGGTAACCCTGCCGGCATAGCAGGTATACCTGATAGATTGAACTCTGCCAGTTTGCGATTGTCTTGTACCAAGTCTCTTTCACCTTGAAAAACACTTATTCGCATTCCGCTTTGGCCATCTTTATGGGTGGTGTATTGTCGGCCTACTTTGGTTGGAATTTTAGAATTTCTAGGAATTAAAACGTCCATCAAACCCCCCATTGTTTCAATACCGAGGCTAAGCGGAGTTATGTCGAGTAGTAAGAATTCTTTGTTATTTCCTGCCAGAATATCTGCCTGGATGGCTGCACCCAAAGCAACTACTTCATCGGGATTGACTGAATCATTAACGGGTCGTCCAAAGAAAGCGCTTACAGCCTTAATCACTGCCGGTACCCTTGTACTGCCGCCAACCATAACCACGCTTTCGATTTCGCTCGTTGAAATGTTCGCGTCAGCTATCGCATTTTTACAGCTTTTGATTGTTCTTTCAATTAATGGAGCTATTAGTGTTTCAAACTCCATTCTTGAAATTTTCAATAAGTCACCATTTACTTCAGCTTCAAAGCTATCTGTGCTACTTAATTGTTTTTTGGCTTCCTCAGCTTTTAATCTTAGGGTCTGAGACAATTCTTTATTGCCAAAAAGCTCCACCTCTGAAAGTCCGGATTGTGCCATCCAATGCTGTACAACAACCCTGTCAAAATCATCGCCACCGAGGTAAGTATCGCCGTTTGTGCTCAGTACTTCAAAAATGCCATTGGTAATTTGGAGAATGGAAATATCAAAAGTTCCACCGCCTAAGTCGTACACTGCGATCGTTTTGATTTCTTCTTTTCCCAGGCCCAATCCGTATGCAAGGCTTGCTGCTGTAGGTTCGTTAATGATGCGAAGTACATCAAGTCCTGCAAGTTTACCTGCATCTCGGGTTGCTTGTCGTTGCGCATCGTTAAAATAAGCGGGAACGGTTATAACGGCTTTCGTGACCGGGGTTTTCAAGATATGTTCAGCACGTTGCTTTAGTTCTTTTAAGATGAAAGATGATAAATCTATTGGTGAATAAAACTTATCTCCCACCTGCACTTTTACCAGGCTTTCGGTATTGTCGTCAATAACTTTATAGGTAAAAAATGATGCGTTATCCTTGATGTCGTTGTAGCTTTTGCCCATCAAACGCTTCGCACTAAAAACGGTGTTGTGCGGCTCTGTTACCAGGAATTGTTTCGCCCCCTCTCCCACCGTTACATTGCCAGCATCATCAAAGTGAACAATACTCGGAACAAGGCTGCTTGAGTTATGCTCTTTTAAGGCGATTGGCTGTTTAGTTTCAGGATGGATAATGGCAACAAGGCTGTTGGTTGTTCCCAGGTCTATACCCACAATCATCTCTTCTTTTTGCAAACTTCCGGTAGCTATGTTGATTCCTATTTTGGCCATTTTTCTGCTATTTCTGCAAATGTAGCATAAGAAATTACAAGAGGTTTTTGATTTGGGGAATTGTGGTAAGCCAGATTATCTTAATTATCAAAGGGAGGTATACTACCGATTGAACCAGTTTTCGATTTGAATTTTTTCTAATCGCTGAAAGTCCGTTGTGTTATCTGTAACCAAGATCAGTTTGTTTTCTATTGCGGTAACTCCAATCAATAAATCAAATTCATCATTTATTGGCGTGCCAAGTCGTCGTAACCTCACCTTTTCTTTTGCATATAAGTTTATACAACTGTAGATAGGTATTATTGAAATACCTGCGAGGAAATTATCGACTGCCTCATGGGATTTAAAGGGGTGATTGCTGTTCTCTGCACCAAAGCGAAGTTCAACGACAGTAATTTCAGAAATGAAACAATTTTCTCTTCCTTTTTCTCTAATCACCCGATCAAGATCAAGTTTGCCACGAAGGAAAAAAATGCAAATATTTGTGTCTAGAAGATATTGCATTAGAGCTCTATATCCTTGTTTCTAAACTTTCTTGTTTCTTTAATTTCTTTGATAATCTCTTCTGCAGATTTTTCCGACGAAAAACCACCAAAGGAGTTATAGAATGCCTTTTCTTTCTTTTTGTCTTCTTCTACCGATTTTGAAAGTCTCTCGATTAGTTCAAGCTTGCTGTTTGCATTCAAGCCTTCGAGCAATTTTGTGTACGTCTCAATAATATGGTTTTCGGTGTAGGTCATTGTAATTACATATAGAGCTAAAGTTAAAAAAGTAATTCAACAACTCCGTCCCCTGTTCGTTTTGATAACAAAACTGATTGAGGAATTTAGGAAAGCTTGCTGTAAAAGGTTCAAACTCTCGTCTCCCACCAACCTGATTATGCTTCGACCACTCTTGTCTTACTTAGCTGGTCGTGCAAGGGACGATCGAAAATGATGATGAAAAACATGTCGATAAAGGTTAACCGCAAAAGTGATCTTAGGAGGACCTGGTAAAACGCCGGCCTCTCTCCTTTTAGGTTTCTCACTCTTGTAATAGAGAGCCATTTGCCTGGTGAACGACCGGCAAACGCTTCAAAGAGGGTGTAGTAAATAAAAACCATCGGATAGAAAAACAGGTAGAAAGGATAAAACTTATGCTGCCAGTAGTACACGTAGAAATTGTTCCATTTGTACAATCCATACGCTATTAAAGCAATGAGAATGGTATCTACAGAGAAATTTATAACACGACTGCCTATTCCTACTTCGTTCATAACGCAAATTTACCCAAAAACAACATGAGCATTTGCAATGAATTTCTAGCCCGGTGCGTCTTCTACTGGCGTACAAGAGTGCGACGCAACAATGCCTTATAGACTTTCATACGCTGGTTACAAAAAGCTACCTCATTAAATACATTTTACCATAGCCCTTATTGAAATACTTATCAGTATCTATTTTATCGCCGTTAGCATCTGTCGTATTAAACTTGTCGAGTGATGCACCGTTTAAGTTAGTTATGACGCGGTACAGGTAAATGCCGTTTGCGAGCTTTTGTCCATACTGGTCAGTGCCATCCCACTTGTAGTCAGTAATGTTTCTGCCTATATGCAGGTTTCCCAATTCCTGCCTTGTAATCTCCTTAACTATTTTGCCCGTTATCGTCATGATTTGGATCCTGATGTTTTGAGGAATATCACTTCCGGTAACCGTGAACACAAAGGCCGTAGAAGTCGTAAAGGGATTTGGATAGTTGAACATATTAGAGATCATCGGCTTGGTATACACCTGGAACCTTACGCTATATTCGATCGTTCCTGTAGCATTACCACTTTTGTCTTTCGCCTTTACATGCAACTCGTAAAAGTCTCCTTCGCTATCCTGCAAAAAGGCCGGAGAAAACTCAATAGTAGCCTCGTTTTTACCGCTTGCCAAGTCCGCGGGAACAAACCTAAGCGTATCGGTACCAAAGGCAAAACGTTGCAGTCTTCCATTGCTGCCTGGGTAGCGTACAAAAACGGTTGTCAGCGATGTATCATCTAGTGCGAGGAACTTCGACTCATCCTTGAGCTTGACTACAATTTTTGGTTTGGCAGAAACAATGTCACCATTTAGGATATGCACGCCGTCGAACGTTACATCCATTACTGGATTATAAGTATCAGCTTTTACAAAGAAGTTTTTATACAAAACGTTATTGTAATGATATTGCTCGGGCTGCCCGGGTGTTGGGTTAACATCAACAAAGAGGGTGTTGTTACCAAGTAACGATTTTGTATCGATGGAATAACTTACGCTTGTGGTATCCCCCGGCTGTAAGCTTTTTCGTCTTGGAACGGGAACAACATTCGCGACGTTATTCTTATCGTAAACGATCATGTTCACTTTCAGACTATCAGAAAATACTCCATCGCTCACATTTTTGAAAGCTATAGAGAAATTCAGTTTTTCACCCACTTCCAACGTGTCTTTTCCACGATAAACAATATTAGGAGCAAGGGCGCCTTCAGGAACAGGATCATAGTACAATCGCCAGTAGCGCAATTGGTAAGGCGTTAATGCAGCAGTATCAAGATCCTGGTTAGGCATGCCTAAACGGATGTAAGGATATTGAACGGCACTCACATTAGTCAAAGCAAAATCCTGCTGGTTAGGCTGCAAAGTGTATAAAGTATCTTCTCTACCTGTAGAGGTAATGCCAATCACTTTTACAGAATATACGTCGCGTGGTGCAGCTTCAACACTGGCGCCTCTCCATTTTACCTCTTTCCATGTTTTGGCAGGGCCAAAGGCAGGAGAACTAATATATCCCGCAGTTGCCGGTGTGTTAATGGTGGCGTTTAAAGTCACTCTTTCAAGTGCGCTGCTCATTTTAGAGACAGGCGTGAAAGAAGTATTATTTTTTCTATAGGCGAAAACCCAAGTGCGTGCGTAGGTGTACGCGTCAATATCTGAGAAGCCCGCGCTTTTTAACCTGTTGTACAAAGTGTTTCCTTCGCCGTATACGGCAGCATCATTCTTCCAGACGTCTACGTAAGGGTTTTGATCATAAGGACCATCGAGGTTAAGACGCATAGCGACATAATAACCGGAAGGTATCCAATCGATAAAATCTCTCATCTTTCTTCTGGAGGCAGTGTCCATGTAAGAAAATTCAAAATTAAACTCACGAAGATTCTTACCACAATTCGCAGCACTGCCCATGAAGCCACCCGATAATACTCCAGCTGTAGTAGATGGAACTGCCTGGTTGTATAGAGGTTTGAGTGTTATTGGATCAAAAACAAAAAATACGATAGAATGACCGAGACATGCACTCTGTGCTCTTATGATGCCATTAATGGCAAAACTAAAGTGATTGTCTTCGTCGCCACTTACGGGGAAGACAGAGTTGACAATCGTTAAGGTATTGGGCTTCGAGGTGAACTGCCACTTCCTCGAAGCGCTGTCGATAGCTATATCTGTTGTAGTTGATTTTTTGTGTTGGAAGAAATGAGACTGGTTGAAGCCTACATTACTACCACTGATATAAGTAAATGAGGCTGTATTCCAGCGGACGGCAGTTGAAGAAGCCGGTGCGACGCGCCAGTAATAAGTGGTACTATCCGTAAATGAAAATCCGGGATCAAATTCTATCAATCCACCTTTTGATGCTACACTGCGACTTACCTTAAATGACGAGTTGAAATTTTCGGTCGTATCAATTTCCATCAAATATTGTCGGCTATCTACCACCGGGTTTGCCGTGCTCGCTGCCAGTTCTAGACTAGCCTTATTTACGATAGAAAAATTGTAAGGATAAACGGGTGTGAGCTCATCTTCGAAAATAGTAAAGGTGTTGGTAGCAGTATTATTTGTTTCGCTTAGTTCGGAATATGCATTTTCAGGATCGATAGTAACAATGATCTTATTCTCACCCTTATCGCGAGTGGCGACAATGGGAACTTCAAGAGAGATTGAGTCATTATAACGAACTGATTTTATACGTCTATTATAAATCAAAGTATCAGTTCCGTTAGGGTAGCGATGCTTGATTTGAACCATTACAGAATCGCCTGTCGCTTTACCTATATTATACAACTGAACTTTTACGGTAAACTTTGTGTCAGCGACAGAAACGATATTAGGCACCGTCTGCACCATCGGATCTTCCACATCAAAGTCAGGCTTTGGAAAACTATTAATTTTTATGGCCGGGTCACCATGAAGTGTATTTTCTTCAGAGTGCAATCTTCCTCCAAGGCTTTCTGTTCCGAAATAACTGTTAACTGCGTTAATAGCTTCATTGATATTAAAAGTGATGCTCTTTCCGTAACCAGTTGTAGCTATCGATTTGTATAAATACCTGTTGTAATAGTCAAGGTAGGTATCTATACCAAAATGCGTACTTGCTATGAAACCAATTGCACCCTTATTCGGTGCCAGCACAAATTTCTCTGATAAAGTTCCTAAGAAAGAAAACCTGGATGTATCAAAAGAGAACAAGTCGCCGGCATTACAACCACTTACAAGGAACATTGGATATTTCCCTGTGTTGTTATAAGCTGCTGGATCATCGAGGTTATAGTCTAATGAAGAAGCCGAAGAGTGACCGAAATAAGAGAGAATGCTGATGCCTTGTTGGAATAAACTACTCATTAAGCTATTAACAATGGGCGTAACAGGACCAGTGGAGGCTTTGTTGAAATTAGTAACTTTTGCACCAAACAACGTGTCTTCCACAATGGTCTGGTAGTTCTTCATATAACTCGAAAGGCTTTGATCTAAGCTGGCATCGTTAGCACCTACTACATGCACAATGTTTTTCATCCACGCTTTATTGTCGAACGTCTGCGTCGTGTTTTGCTGCGCCTGCTCGTATTGCTTTACCTTATCTAAATACTCCGCCAATTCTTTTGGAGATAAAATAGACAAGCGACTGATGAAAGTACTCATCACGGGGTCAAGGCTGTTTGAAGCAAGTAAAATGTCTGAAGCGGGATAGCCAAAAGTTGGAATCAAATTCAACCTGTCTGCATTTCGATTGCTTTCATTTTCACGATAGTCAGAATAGGTTAAACCCTTTCCAACCAGGAAAGCAAATTTTGGCGCAACTGAAAAAGTGTTCCTGGCGTATCGAAGAAAGTTCTTTATTCCAAGCGGATTCTTCTTTATACCGTAACCGAACTGATCCGTCAACTGGTCGATATCATAAATCTTACCATTGTAACCACCGCCCACAGCAGAACTTCTATAAGCTCTATACAATTCCACCTGGTTAGCGCCAGAAAAGGGTACCTGCAAAGAAGGATGGGTAATAATCATGAAATCTCCCTGGTTAGCGGGAGCATGATAATCAATAAATGTTCTTTGTTGTAACGTGCCGACTGATTTTGCATTCCCGGCGTTTTGTGCTACCAAAGTAAGGTTGGCCGCTGTAGCAGATGGAAGAACAAGAAACTTAAGCACTCCCACAGTAGAGACATCGGCAACGTACCTGCGAAGATTAGTTAAATCATATAAAACTGGAACAGAACCACCGGCGTTGAAGTTGGTGATTTCGATATATTTTGGAGCGGCTGACGCAGGCAGAGAAAAAGCAAAAGTTGATTGATTGCTAAAATTGAACAATCTGGGATAGGTTAACTCAAAAAAACTGGAAACAATCCGGTCGTTTACATTGGAGCTTTTATTGGTGATTTTGAAGGAAGCGGTATTTGAGGCTATCACCGCTAGAGGCACAGCAGGGTTGCTACTAATTCGCGAAGCGAAGACGCTGATGGTAGTATCGATAATAGAAGTATTGTTTAAGTCCACTCTGAAGTCGCGGTTGTTGGGCGCACTTCCCGCCATGGCAACGCTGAAACTAGCTGCTGGCCCGGCAGTAGCAACCTGCAGATCGTTAAAGTTAACAGCCGCAGGAGAAGCAGGGTAAATATCAAACGAAGACCACATCTCGCCAGCGTCATAAGTACTTGAATACACATACTCGCTGCCAGCGACCAATGCCTGGCCTCTATGTATTCTGTCTTTAAAACTATGTCGCAGCGAATACATGAAATAAGGCTCAGCGGCTCTTGTATTTCCTGTAAGATTATTGTCAGTGGGAGAAAACCTGAGATTATTACCGGTTGTGTTTACGGTTAAAAAGAAAGCAGCCGTATCTGTTAGTAAACTTTCTCTATTCGATAATTGGTTGTTGGGATTCCTATACAGATCGCGATCTGTAACGCCATCATTTCTTTCACCCCAAAACTCGATATAACCTCCGCTTCCCAAAGCACCTGCTGATGTGCTCGTGTACAAAGGCACCTGCTTACCATTTCTCCAAAGTTGAAAGTTTTGTGCCCCTTCACTAGCGAGCCCTATAGCAGTTAAATCGTTTACAGAAATCCTATATAAACCGGTAGAGCCGACCTTGAATTTATAATACGTTTTATTGTAATCAATCCATTCGTTGTAGTAAGATTGGCCAATAGCAACACCTGCGAATAGTAATGATAGAATAAAGACAAAAACCTTTTTCATGCTTTTCAAATTATATGTAGTACCTGCTACCACGCCTATTTCTTGTTTTTTGTGAGATCTACCCGCAGCGAAAAAATATGGGTATATAGGGGATTTGACTGATTAGCCAGGTTTGTAAAAGCGTAATCAATCATTACATTGTTTATCTTAAAACCCGCACCTACACTTGGCTGGTACACCCAAACTTTATTCTGGTTAAGCGTATCTGCGTCAGCAAGTGCTTTCTGAAAATTGGAGATACCTGCCCTAAAAAAGACGGTTTCGTTATAAGAAGCTTCCAAGCCAATCCTCGGGTCTACGTTGATAGCTTTATTACTTATTACCGTATTTCTTTGTCCATCGAAAGTAAGATCGAGGTTAGCCTCGGCAGTCAAACTAAATTTCTCGCTGAAAGGAAAAAGTCGCGCAGCTCCAAGAATTAGCCTCGGAGCAGTAAGTTCAGTAGACTTTACGGGGATGTCGTTGTTTGTAAGATATAAGACCTCTTTTTCTCTTTCATTAAAAGAAAAAGACCATGCATTAAAAGTTGTTGTAAGGTCGCGAACTGTGGCGCCCAAACTCCAGTTATTTTTCTGGTAACGTGCACCGGCGTCGATTCCAAAACCCCATGCTGTGGCAAAACTGCCCACCTTTCTGTGTATGATTTTTACATTTCCGCCAAAGCTCAATTTCTCATCATCGTTGTCTATCACACTTTGTGCGTAGGACAAGAGAAAGGCGTAATCGGCCGAAGAAAAAGTTTTGATGTTATTGTAGTTGACTGAACCATCCGGTTCTACAAGAAATAGAGTATTGGGAATGTCATCAACTGCAAAGCGCAATAACGATAACCCTACTACCCTTTTCTCGTCGCGGAGAGGAATTGCGAGGCTGGCGTAGTCGTATTTTCCAATTCCGGCAAAATATTCTGCATGCATTAAGTGCAAAGAAGGAACTTCTTTCACGCCTACTAATCCGGCGGGGTTCCAATATCCTGCCGTTCCATCTTTTACCGATGCTACCTGGGCACCGCCCATTGCAAGACCCCGGGCTCCGGCTCCGATGTTTAGAAATTCATTAGAATATTTTCTAAATTGTCCCGATGCATTCACACACGCCATTATCGCAAGGACAAAGGCACCTAGTTCTTTCAATTTCATGAAGAAAAATTACAAAATCAACAATAATTAAAGTAAAAATCAGGGAATAATGTCAGTTTTTAAAAATTAATGAGATCTATTGTAAAAGAATGAACGCTTTAATTTGGTAACTATTGTCTTTGTCGGTGTCGACCTCGCCGCTCTCTTTTCAGAGCCATCTTATAAATGAACTTTTTTTAATACGGGCAGTAGGTTTTTCATAGCATCATCGTTGCGTCGCAATCACTTCAACTGCATAACAATGTGGTACTTCTTCCTACAACCCACTCCGCTGCATACCATTACTTAAAATCATAGCCGGACAACCACTGCTTGAGACACGTTTAAAAACACTTTTGCTGCTTATTTGATAAAA
This sequence comes from Segetibacter aerophilus, assembly GCF_007991655.1. GTDB lineage: Bacteria > Bacteroidota > Bacteroidia > Chitinophagales > Chitinophagaceae > Segetibacter > Segetibacter aerophilus. The sequence continues at coordinate 138,424 of NZ_BJYT01000006.1, read as the reverse complement.
TGGTTTGAGCTGTCTCTTGCTTTACTTCTTATATCACACGCACCTCCAAATCGCGTCCAAAAACCACTTCTTTGTATCATAGAAATGATGAATAGGTTCAAAGCCTGTTTGTTTTGCTAGTTCGTCAGTTTGCTGCACAGTATATTTTTGTGAGATCTCCATAAATATTGACTCTCCCTCCGAAAAATCAAAGAGGTTTTCTGCGACGCTTACCTGTTGTTCTACTTTGCTGACAATATAACTTTTGGTTGCCCCTGTAGCGGGGTCGTAGGTGGGATAGTGATAGAAATTATCGAGGTTGAAATTTCCTTGTAACTCGTTATTGATTCTTCGTAGTAAGTTTAGATTGAAGTCTCGGGTAAATCCGCAACTATCGTTATAAGCATCTAAAATTGTTTTTGGATCTTTTTTTAAATCAAAGCCGATTAAGACAAGATCGCCCGGTTTCAAATGTTGTCTTAACAATGTAACAAAGTCACCTGCTTTTTCCAACGGAACATTGCCAATATTGCTACCTAGAAAAAGAACCACTTTGATTTTATCAGATAATGTCTTTGCCTTTTCAAGCATTTTAAAATATTCCCCGTTCAAACCCTGCAGCTTTAATGTGGGAAGTTTTTTAGGAAGTTCATTCTGCAACAGGTCAATTACGTTAGCAGAAATATCAACGGGAAAATAGGTAAAGGTTACTTTATTATCGAGAAGCCCTTTTAGTAGATGGACCGATTTCGTAGCATCACCGGCACCTAATTCAACGATATCAAATTCTTTATTCTGCCCCGTAAGTACTGTAACCAGTTCGCTTGTTTTTTGCGTGAAAATTTCCATTTCACATTTTGTAGGATAATACTCTTTTGAGCCCATAATACTTTGGAACAACTTATCGCCGTTCGCATCATAAAAATATTTTGACTGCAAATATTTCTCTTTCGCAGAAAGACCCTTCAAAACATCCTCTAGAAATTGACTCATGTTTGTTATTGTGCTAACCTGATACCGGTGTATTGCCAGCGAAGGTGGGGATGAAAAAAGTTGCGGTAAGTAATACGACTATGGCCGGGTGATGTAACTTCCGAAGCACCACGCAATACCTTTTGATTGACCATAAATTTTCCATTGTACTCACCAATTGCACCGGGAGCTTTTTTGAAACCAGGGTAAGGCAGGTAAGCACTCTCGGTCCACTCCCAACGTTGTCCCCACGTAAATTTGTCTGCTGCTGCTTCCCACTCAAATTCTGTGGGTAAGCGCATGCCTTTCCATGCGGCAAAAGCCGCTGCTTCATAAAAACTTATATGGTTCAGAAGGTCGTGGGGATTTACAGGAGTTAATCCAGTGTAAGTGTAATGATGCCAGGTTCCGTATATTGAGTGCCAGTACATGGGAGCAGAAATGTTGTTGTTCTTCACCCAATCCAATCCCTCTGCATGCCAATGTCTAAAATCAGTATAACCTCCAGCTTCGATAAATTCAATAAATGCTCCATTAGTCACCAGTGTAGTAGCTATTTCAAATTGAGGCAAATACACTTTATGTCTTCCCAATTCATTATCGAAACAAAAGCTCGATCCGTTGAAACCGATTTCATAAATTCCTTCATCGATTGTTATAAAGCTCTCAACTGAACTATGTTCGATTGTTTCAATTGAGGGAGTGTAAGCTGGAAACAAGGGATTATTTCCCAGAATATATTTTATATCAGTTAACAGAAGCTCCTGGTGTTGTTCTTCGTGGTTAAAGCCGAGCTCAAGAAGCTCATTCAACTCGTTTGCGTAATCTGTAGAAAGCAATTGCTCCATTGAGTCGTCTACATACTTCCGGTATTGAAAAATATCTTTTACAGTGGGCCTGCTTAAGTTACCGCGATCAGTCCTGATAACTCTCGCACCAACTGTTTCGTAATAACTATTGAATACATAATTGTATTCGGGGTTAAATTCTTTATATCCCTGCAAGTAATTCTTAAGTATGAATGTTTCGAAGAACCAGGTTGTATGACCAATGTGCCACTTAGGTGGACTTACATCTGCAACAGGTTGAACAACGAAATCTTCCGTTTCCAACGGTCTGCAAATGTCTTCCGTTCGTTTTCTGACTATTTTATAACGCTCTAAAAAATCCATTCTTTTAATTATTATCGATAAACATTTTTAAATCGGAAATAGTTCGGATGTGCAATTCATCGGCCTGCTTCTTCCGCATCATTAAGGCATAAGCATTATTAAAACCAATAGGTTTCAACCATTTTATTTTGTATTGGTTGATGAACTCCTTTTGAACATATTCGTACACTTTTTCTTTATTCCCAATAATCTCCTGAACAATATTATTCTTTGGTTGCAGTATAACCAACAAGCCAGTGCCTGTATATTCAGGATACATGTCAATCTGGTTGTTGTTTAAAGCATCAAAACAAATTTTTGTACCACCAAGCCCTGTTTTCGTTTCTACTTGGAGGTCGGTGTTGCCATTTATCAGCATTGAATACATCTGTAACAAAATGTACTGTTCACCAAATATTTTTGAACCTAGCCTTACTATTCCTTTGTTTCCGTTTCGAGGTTTTTTGTATAGATTTTGTCTCATCAGAAATTCCTTCGCAACTTTTTCAGGAGACTCCTTTAAATGATCAACGCGGTAATTAAGATCAGTCATAACAGAGTCTTTAATTCTACCTGATAATAAATTTAGCGCAGGCTCAAGTTCGGGGTACTTTATTAACGCATCCTGTCTCACAATTGGTGCTGCATAGTAAGGCGGGAAGATGGTTTTATCATCGTTTAACACTACAAGGTCGTACGCTTTCAATCTTCCATCCGTGCTATACCCGCTGATCACATCGAGTTGGTTTTCGAAAGCCGCTTTGTACATTATTGCATCGCTTATAACTACCGTTCTTATGTTTAATTTGTATTTATCCTTTAACCCAAGATATCCATCACTTCTTCCCATAAATTCCGGCGTAAAGCCAGCAAGCATCTTGCCTTTTATTGTAGCAGGAAGGAGGTAAAAAGAGGAGAGAACAATCAATATAATCGGGAAAATAATCAAAGAAATGCGGGCATTTCGAATGTTAAGTTGCTGAACGCGCGCAAGCAAAAAATCAAAAAAGATTGCAAGCAAAGCAGCAGGAATTGCACCGGCTAAAATCATGTTGGTGTTGTTTAAAGCAATTCCACCGAAAATGAATTCGCCAAGACCACCGGCAGCGATATAAGCTGCGAGGGTTGCTACACCAACGTTGATGACGGTGGCTGTTCTGATGCCGGCAAGTATAACCGGCATAGCAAGTGGTAACTCAACCTTAAAAAGTATTTGATTAGAAGTCATGCCCATGCCTTTTGCCGCATCGGTTACCGCTGCATTAACCTGGTTAATACCAGTGAATGTGTTACGAATAATTGGAAGAAATGCGTACAGCATCAACGCAACAATTGCAGGTTTAACCCCAATACCTAACAAGGGTATCATAAAGCCAAGTAGGGCAATACTTGGAATGGTTTGAAGTACACCTGCAATGCCCAGCACCGTACCGCTCCATTGCTTTTTCCTGCTGATCCAAATGCCCAAAGGAATTCCGATGATGATGGAAAGGAGCAGGGAAATGAAGGTCAGTCCAATGTGAGCAGCCGTTTGTTGGAGCAACTTATCAGATTGTTGCTGTATAAAACTCCACAGACTTTGTTGCTGCTCATTCATGCAGTAAATGAATTTTTATAAGCTGTGTAAGCAGCCATCAAAGAACCTGTTTCAACTTGTTTGTTTTGATTGTTTACTGTCGTAACAAATCTTTCAGCTCCCAACCCTGTTGCCTGCGATATTGTGTCTATTGCTTCCCACAATGTAGTTTCAGGCGATAGCACCTTTTCGTCTGTTCCTTCAATTGTTTTAGGTAGAAGTTGCCAGATATCCTTTAGTTGGATACTTTCCAATTCCAATTGAAAGCGTTGTTCTTTAAAAAAGGTGGAAACAAAATCATTGGAAGGTTTAAACAATAGTTCTGTAGCTGTACCGATCTGCACAATTTTTCCTTCGTTCATCAGGCAGATGCGATCGCCTAATTCAAAGGCTTCCTGCACGTCATGAGTTACCATAAGAATCGTCTTTCTTTTCAGCTCGTCAAGTGTATTGAACTCTTTTCTTATGCTTGCCCGGGTCACGGGGTCAAGGGCACCTAACGGTTCATCCATCAGTAGAACAGGTGCGTTAGCGGCCAAGGCTCTTGCCAGGCCAACACGTTGCTGTTGCCCTCCACTTAATTGTGCCGGGTAAAGGTTTGCAACTTTTAAGGGGAGTTCTAGTTTTTCCAGTAATTCATTGACGCGACTTGTAGTTTTTTCCTTGGTCCATTTTAGCAAGTTGGGAACGATCGAAATATTTTCTGCAACTGTATAGTGAGGAAACAAACCATGGTGTTGTAGTACATATCCAATTCCTCTTCTAAGTAATTCGGGTGATTGTGTTTTTATATTCTGTCCGTTTATAGTGATGTCTCCTTGCGTTGGCTCAGTCAAACGGTTAATCATTCTGAGGGTGGTTGTTTTTCCGCAACCACTGGTTCCCAAAAGCACGAGCGTTTCACCTTCTTTGATGAAGAAGGAGATATCATCTACTGCTTTGCCATTAGAATATTGTTTGCTTACATTTTGTAATCGGATCATTCCAAAAACTACATGTTTGATTTTCGAGTGAAAAAGTAAGATACATATTTTGAAACTTGGGATACTGTCGCTACTTGGCAGCAAGCGTTCAGCAACAGCTTTCAAATTTAGATCGTCTCTCTAAAAAACATGTATCCATTTTTAGTTTTGCAGAAAAGCCTGTCAAAAAGGTTCAAAGGAAAGGTAGCTAAAAGGGTTCCATTATAACTTACAGTACAAGGGAGGGTCGCAACGATGAAGCTATAAAAAACAACTGCCGGATCAACAGGAAAATAAATTCCGGAAGCATGCAACGTTTATGGTCCTGATATAATCAAAAGTTTCCAGACGTATTTCCGCTAACCAGAGCGCCTTTAAAGAGAATAGTGGAGTAAGTACTTTACGCTCTTAGGATCACACTTTTATTGGTAGTTTAGTCACTAATTTTAACAACACTGAAGCTAAACTGTATATAGCTTTATTTAGTGAAAACTCGTAACTTCTTTTAAATATATCCTGCTTGAAACTACTTCTTTCAATTGCGTTCACAGCTTTAATTCTTTGTAGCAGTTTATATAGCTTTTGCCAAAATTCGAACCTTGAATTTGTAGAGAATAAAGGCCAGTGGGAAAATAATATAAAGTTTAAGGGTTTGATGAATAGTGGAGCTTTTTTTCTACAAGAGAAAGGATTTACTGTCGTTCAACATAATCCCAATGACCTTTCTTTTCTGCAGCACCTAAACCATGGTAATGCGCAATACGAAAAGAGGGTTGCAGCAAAAACGATTGCTCCTGCTCCGGAAAGCAGCGTTGTAGTTCATTCTCATGCATATAACGTGCAATTTATAAATGCAGTAAAACCTCTTATTTCAGGCGATAAACCTCTGACCTCTTATAACAATTATTTTATCGGTAACGATCCTGCAAAATGGAAGGGTAATTGTAGTATTTACCAGGCTATCACTTATCAAAATATTTATCCCGGCATAGACGTGAGGTATTATACAAACGAAGGGCAGTTAAAGTATGACATTGTTGTAAATGCAGGAGCAGACCTGTCTCCTCTGGCTATGAAATACGAAGGTGTAGACGGCCTGGAAGTAAAAAACGAACAACTCATTATAAAGACTTCAGTTGGTAACATGCGCGAACTTGCCCCTTACGCTTACCAGGTAGTTAACGGGCAGAAAAAGACAATTGATTGTAGATTTAAGGTGGCAGGTAATACAGTGAAATTTGCTGTTGGCAATTACTCAGCTACATCAACTTTAGTGATAGATCCCACACTTGTTTTTTCAACCTTTACTGGTAGCACAGCGGATAACTGGGGCTATACTGCAACCTATGGCGCCGATGGTAGCTTTTATGCCGGAGGGATTGTCTTTGGTACAGGGTTTCCTACAAGTCCTGGTGCTTTTCAAACAAGTTATGCTGGTGGAGAAAGTGACTCAGAAGGACTTGGTGGTTTTGATATAGGGATAATGAAATTTTCTCCCGATGGAAGAAATAGAACCTACGCCACTTACATCGGGGGATCGAAAAACGAATATCCTCATAGCTTAGTGGTGGATGGGCAGGACAACCTGGTGATGGCGGGAAGAACGACTTCGGATAATTACCCGGTGAGATCTACCATTTTCGGTACGGGTGGGGGTTATGATATTGTCTTGACTAAATTAAATGCAGCAGGAAATGCCCTGTTAGGTTCAAGAAAAATTGGAGGTTCTCAAATGGACGGGGTTAATATAGGTCCTAAATATTCCGGTGGAAACCAGTTGTCGGTTGAAAGTCTTCGAAGGAATTATGGGGACGACTCGAGGAGCGAAGTAATTCTTGATAATGCCGGGAACATTTTGCTTGCCTCCTGCACCCAGTCTTCTGATTTTAGAACTACTGCCGATGCTTTCCAAAAGTCGTTAGGTGGCAAACAGGATGGGGTATTTATTAAAGCAAGCGCGGATATCAGCAATATTTTGTACAGCAGTTTCATTGGAGGTAGTGAAAATGATGCTGCTTTTGTGCTGGCTATTAATCCATCAAATAACAACATTTATTTGGGAGGTAATACTGTGAGTCAAAATTTGCCGGGGGATAAAGCCGGTATTTTACATGCTACTTTCCAGGGCGGCGAAACGGACGGATTTGTTTCGATTATTACTTCTGGAGGCCAATTGGTAAAAACCAGTTATATGGGTACGCCAGGGAATGATATGTTGTACGGCATCCAGTTCGACAGGTTTTCATTTCCTTATATAATGGGAACTACAACAGGAGACTGGCCGGTTGTAAATGCAGTATTTCGCCAGGCTGGAGGAAAGCAATTTATATCGAAATTAAAACCTGATCTTTCTGGCTATGAGTATTCAACTGTGTTTGGAACTAACAACCCGTTTCCTAATATTTCACCCATAGCCTTTTTGGTTGACCGATGTGAGAATGTGTATGTATCAGGGTGGGGCGGCTCTGTGGACCAGGATGCTAAATATCCAAATGCAGGAACTTCTGGTTTAACTGTTACTTCTGACGCAATACAAAAAGGAACCGACAATAGCGACTTTTACTTTTTCGTGCTAGCAAAAAATGCCACCAGCCAATTATATGGAAGTTTTTTCGGTCAGAATGGGGGCGTGGGCGAACACGTAGATGGCGGCACAAGCAGATTTGATCGAAACGGTGTTATCTACCAGGCGCTTTGCGCTAATTGCAATAAAGGGGTTACGTTTCCAACAACGCCCGGTGTCTGGTCGCCCGACAATGGATCGAATAATTGTAACCTCGCAGCCGTAAAAATTGCTTTTAATCTTGCAGGCGTTACCGGAAGTGTGAGATCCTCTATAAAAGGCGCAGTAAATGATACAACGGGCTGTGTGCCTCTTACTGTTGACTTCTCTGATACGTTAGCACAGGGAAATAGTTATATCTGGAACTTCGGGGATAATACAGGCGATATTGTTACGACGACCCCTAACCTCAGTCATACCTTTACGAGTGTTGGAGATTACCGAATCAGGCTTGTTTCCATTGATAGTTTAAAATGTAATGTTGCTGATACCGCCTATACAAATATCCGGGTAAGGACCTTTAGAGCAAACCTCGATTTCAACTCGACAAAGCTTCAACCCTGCGATTCTTTTAATTATCGATTTACTAATACGTCTTTTGTTTCACCCGCTGCAAGATCTTTTTCATCCAGTTCATTCAAATGGAATTTTGGAGACAATTCTGCTCCTGTTGTTGCAGGCACTAATCCGGTAAATCATAGTTTTCCCGGTGCCGGTAGTTATGTTGTCAAACTCTTTTTGAATGACACAACATTTTGTAATTCTCCGGATTCTATTGAAAAAACAATCAGAATATCAGCCAATGTAAAAGCGAGTTTTAAGACTGGTGCAAGTGGTTGCGCACCTTACAATGCGATCTTTGAAAATACTTCTGCAGGAGGCCAACAATTTAACTGGAATTTTGGGGATGGAACAACATCAACCCTCACAAATCCTCAACATTTATATACAACACCCGGAACTTTTATTGTAAATTTAAGAGTGATTGACTCTGCCACCTGTAACCTACAAGACTCCGCCAGTTTTACTATTACTATTGCAGGAAAGCCTGTTGCTTCATTTACTTTTTCACCCAATCCTCCGCAAGAAAATACCCCTGTTAGGTTCTTTAATAACTCCATTGCGGCCAGCCGATACAAATGGGTTTTTGGCGACTCTGACTCTTTACTTACTTCTTCAACTAATCCGATACAACATATCTACAGCGAGACAAACACCTTTAATACATGTTTGATTGCAATTAATAATGTTGGTTGTGCGGATACTGTTTGCCAACCAATTTCGGCCTTGATTGTTCCGGTACTTGACGTTCCTAATGCCTTTACACCCAACAACGATGGAATCAATGATAAAGTGTTTGTGAGAGGTTTTGGTATTAATAGACTGCTGTGGAAGATCTATAACAGGTGGGGAACAGTTGTTTTTGAATCAATCGACATAACCCAGGGTTGGGATGGTACTTATAAGGGAGCAATGCAACCGAAGGAAGTGTATCACTACATCCTGGATGTTGAATATTCTGACAATACAAAATATCAAAAGAAAGGAGACATCACATTATTGAGATAGAAATAATAGCAACAAAAAACATGTAAGGTGAAATAATATTATTAAAGAAGATGAAAACGAAGAGAATGAATAAGAAATTTAATTACCTGGTTATTCTAATATTAGTTTGTAGCTGGCAGACAAATAGTTCTGCCCAAGACTTGCACTTTTCACAATATTTCCATTCGCCGTTGCTGGTCAATCCAGCCAATACCGGGTTCATACCTGACGGTGAATATAGGGTAGGTATGAACTACCGAACGCAATGGGCAAATATTGGGAACCCTTATAAAACCTTTAGTGCCTTTGCTGACGGGCAGGTTTTTGGAGATCGTTTTGAAAACGGATGGATAGGTATTGGCGGAGCATTGTTAAGAGATGTTGCGGGTTCTGGAAATCTTACAAGCACACGTGCATTTGGATCTGTTGCCTATCACCAGGCTGTTGGCTTGGGAAGTTTGGTGAGTGCGGGTTTCAATATCGGCTGGACCAACAAGAGAATAGATTTTTCAAAGCTCACTTTCGATAACCAGTGGAACGGGAAATTCTTCGACATCGGCGCGCCAAGCGGTGAACCTTTTGCTGCAAACCAAGTCAATTATTTTTCACTTCAGGCGGGTTTAAACTACGCTTACTATCCCAATGAAAATACCTACTTAAATGTTGGTTTTAGCGCTTCTAATATCAACCGACCAAACGAATCTTTTTTTAGTCCCGGCCTGGTTGATACTCGCATTCCGACCCGCCTTACGACTTTTGTAAACGGAAGTTTTAGAGCGGGAGATGCATGGATTGTTAACCCGAACGTTTATGTAAGCAAGATGAGTACTGCATGGGAAGTGGTAGGTGGCGTAAATGGTCAAAGAAAGTTGAATGAAGATGGTAGCACGCAGTTGATTATGGGCGCTTATTACCGTGTTACAGACGCGATCATACCAATGGTTGGATTTGCACAAAGCGGGTACAGGCTTACATTTAGTTATGATGCCACCGCCTCTACTTTAAAAAATTATAACCAGACCCGCGGGGCTTACGAAGTATCAATTATTAAGCAAGGTTTAATTGATAAGTCAAGAGATCTTAAATGTCCTGCAGTCAGATTTTAGAATTAACGAATTTTGAAAATAGCATTAAAAAAAGTGAAGAGTAATCTTCACTTTTTTTATGTTCTCCACTATAGCGAAACGATTTCTAAGGAACGACCTGAAGGTATTTCTGGTTAAGATTTGAAACTTCCACCGATCCGTCTTCGTTTACCAGGTATATCTTAAAGTAAAGATCATTGATAGTAAAGTAGTCATTTAAGTTTTTAATGATAGCCTGGTATCGACCAACATTAGGAACAGCCATTGCTACCTCATTATTGTCGAAACTGCTAAAATTTACAAACGAATTAAAGAGCGCTTCTGTGAACCAACTTTTTGCCTGCACCGCTTTAGGAGCGACAGCATGCAAATGGTTTGGGTGATAATATGGAAAACCTTTCACCTCTATAATTTCTTTTTGAAAAAACTTAGACGCGATAATTATTCGTTCCGGCTTTTCTCCTTCTTTCGGTCTGTTTTCTTTCTGCACTTTATACCCGTTTTCTTTTAGGTAAGTCACCATACTTGAGTAGATAAACTCTTCAGAATACCATTCATTATTCTTTGAAGCTAAAGGAGAAAGTAGATTTGTTTCCATGTGATCGACGAGAATTATTACACTATCGTCCAATTAATAGTGCATATTTTATAAGACAAAAAAGCGTGCATTTCTGTTGCATGTGCAAACTACTTCTTATCCACTTTTTAACTAAATGTGTTTATATGTTTTCACCTCTTCTCATAATAAATCACATTCTCCAAATGGTAATGAGATAGGAAAATACTATTGCTTTTAGAAGCAAGAAAAAAAGCAAAATAGCGGGAAGCAGATGAACGAAATGCGTCGCAACAAAAGCCTCAACAAGGCACTATTGTACGTACCAAAATATCTTTCTATCTTGATTTAAACGAGTCTCCTTTATCTGTTGCTCATGGTTATTGCTGACAATATTCAATGTTTAAAAGCCGCTGTATGCATGTAATTAATAAGGCTGTCCCGGGAGTCTCTTCCCTCTTTTTCCTTTTTACCTCTATTGTTTTTTATTCTTGTTCTTGCAAACCTGTTATAAAATCATTTAAAGTAACCACGCATGATACTACCCAGGTTAGAAGAATGACGGCCGACGATACTTTAAAGGTTAATTGGGATGTAAAAGGTAAACCAACTTTATTGGTAAGTGAAACTGAACTGCCAGACTCAGGAGGAAGGGTGCTCGAAATGAAACTAGTAGTTGAGAAAAACGGAAAGGAAGTGAACCAGGTGGTGCAGGTAGAAATGCTTCCTAAAAACACCACAACTTCCATTACGTTTAGTACTGAGCTTAGAGGCGATACCCTGGTTGCAGAGGACGAAAAAAATCCGGGTGTGTGGGGAGACCGTTTCGAGGTGCTTTCTGTTTCTAATGCTTCAGGCCGACCATTAACTGTAACCCATGCGAACCGTACGGCCTCACTTAATAAATCTGAAATGTCTTCAAACGCCTTTGCTGGAACACCTGTAGAGGGAAGATGGATTTTTAAGTCGCTTCTAACCCAAGCCGAAAAGGGTGATCACTCTCTGTTACCCGAAAGGCTTACAATAAATGCAACCCTTACCTATAAAAGAAGATAAAATGGCAAATATCCTGGATAAAGTAAAAACGGTTGTTCTGTTGATGTTTGAAAACCGGTCGTTCGACCATATGCTTGGGCACCTTAGCTACGAAAAAATTAATAACCAGGTGGATGGATTGAAATCCCCGTTAAGCAATTTCAATAACATTTATAAGGGCGATACTTATAATGCTTTTGCAATGAAAGGCGATACTCAATTGCCTTTTGATTTACCTCACGAGTTAACTGACGTTTCAGTTCAAATGGCAAAATCGGGAGTGACGGGAAAATTTACAATGTCTGGCTTCGTAAAGTCTTATGCCGATACAACAAAACTGCCTCCAAATCCTCAATGCCAGCCAATGGGTTTTTTTAAATCAACCCAAGCCCCCATTACAAGTTTTTTGGCTAGTAGATTTTGTACCTGTGACCGTTGGTTTACACCAGTTCCTTCAAGTACACAGCCCAATAGAACGATGGCTTTTTTCGGCGACACATCTAACCACTTGACCCGCTCAGGTCTTATTAATATGGACAACAGTATTTTTGACTGGATGACCAAGGCCGGTATAAGATGGAGGGTATATCATGACGGACTTTCGTTTTTCGTTTTATACCCGAAGCTTTGGCATTTTGTTTTTGATAGCAATTTCAGGAAGTACGAAGATCTTGCTGGTGATATCTTACACGAACCCGAAGAAACTGCACCGCAGGTAATCATTGTAGAACCGTCGTACCAGGATGCACCTCACATAGGATCGGACAGGCCAAACGATAATCACGCTCCTTTGGCAATAGGGTGGGGTGAGGAATTTCTAAGAAATACTTATCGTGCGCTTATATCAAATACTAAAAAGTGGGAAGGCACGGTGATGATTACTTATTACGATGAACACGGTGGTTTTTATGATCATGTTGCTCCGCCGGCTGTTACCTATCAAACCAAGGCAAACCCACCTTTTTCGTTTGCCAGCCTTGGCCCTAGAATACCAGCTATTATTGCATCTCCACTAGTAAAGGCTGGATCGGTTTGTCACTCTCAATTTGATCATACCTCAGTCCTCAATTTTTTAGCGGAAAAATTTGCACCGGGAAAACCTGTTTCGGCAACAGTTACTAAACGTGCTGCACAGGGAATAGCCAGTATAACGGAAGCACTTACAAATAACATTCCCTGGGATCCGCCACAGCCTCCTACAACACCTATTATTGTACAAACTGCCTTAGGCCGAACCATACAAACAGCGCCGCAAAGTGATGTGGCAAAATCATTTGAAATTGCTGCAAATGAGATAATTCAGAAGCGGCCGGTTGATGCAAGGCGGGTCTACCCAGAACTCCTTTTGTGGAAGGAAGCTGTTTCAAAAGCGCGGAACGGATAGAAGAAGTAGGTATCACATATTTTGAGTAAATGACCTTTTTTCTTTAGAGACAATCACACTTTTATGCGATTGTCATCCCTTCATTGCTACTGTAAGTTTGCAATATCAAAATAACTGGTCATGAAAGCTACTATCACATTTACTTATCAATACATCCTGTTTCTGAGTATGACACTTATGCTTATACCTGCTAAAATTGTTCGTCCTTGTACCTTAAAAAATGAGATTAAGATTGAAAATAAAAAGCAGGCGGCAGTAGCGGTTGAAGCTTCTGCTGACTTGCTTCACGGCGAAATGCTGTTCCGTTTTTAATATCGGGAGATTCTGGGTGAAGGTTATGTTATAAAAAAAGAGGTGCTTCTAAATTAATAGAGGCACCTCTTTATTTATATCCTTAGGTTTCTTACTTATAAGTAGGAATAATGCTTTTTGCCAAATCAGTCATCTTATTAATTCCTTCCTGTGGCAAATTACCCTTTTTAAATTCAACGAGTAATTCAGGCATTCTGTTCTCTAGTTCAGTTAAAAAATGCTCTTCAAATTGCTTAACCTTCGAAACAGGCACTTCTCTCAACAAGCCCTGCGTACCAAGGTAAATAATCGCAACTTGCTTCTCAACCGGAACAGGAGCATACTGCAACTGCTTTAAGATCTCCACGTTACGAGCACCTTTGTCTAGTACAGCTTTCGTTGCGGGATCAAGGTCACCACCAAATTTAGAGAAAGCTTCCATTTCACGGTAAAGCGCCTGGTCAAGTTTCAAAGTACCAGATACTTTTTTCATCGACTTAATCTGCGCATTACCACCCACACGGCTTACAGAAATACCTACGTTAATCGCAGGACGAATACCCGCGTTAAACAAGTTACCCTCAAGGAAAATCTGGCCGTCAGTGATCGAAATTACATTTGTTGGAATGTAAGCAGATACGTCACCCGCTTGTGTTTCAATAATTGGCAAAGCAGTCAAAGAACCACCACCTTTTACAAGATGGCGAATGCTTTCAGGCAAATCGTTCATTTTTTGTGCAATGTCATCTTTCGAAATAACTTTTGCAGCTCTTTCAAGCAAACGACTGTGCAAATAGAATACATCACCTGGGTAAGCTTCACGTCCTGGAGGTCTTCTTAACAACAAAGATACTTCGCGGTAAGCCACAGCCTGCTTTGACAAATCATCATAAATGATTAGAGCAGGGCGACCGGTATCCCTAAAGAATTCACCCAACGCAGCACCAGCAAATGGTGCGTAGAACTGTTGAGGAGCAGGATCACTTGCAGAAGCAGCAACAATAGTTGTGTAAACCATTGCACCGTGTTCTTCCAAAGTTTTCATAACTCCGGCAATTGTACTTGCTTTTTGACCAATAGCTACGTAAATACAATACACGGGTTTACCGGCATCGTAAAATTCTTTTTGGTTAATGATAGTGTCTATACAAATCGCAGATTTACCAGTCTGACGGTCACCGATAACCAACTCACGCTGGCCACGGCCAATAGGGATCATTGCATCAATCGCTTTGATACCAGTTTGCAAAGGTTCTTTAACCGGCTCTCTGAAAATTACCCCAGGCGCTTTACGCTCCAAAGGCATTTCATATAGAGGTCCCGTAATAGGCCCTTTACCATCAATTGGTTCACCAAGCATGTTTATAACGCGTCCAGCCATACCGTCACCTACTTTAATAGATGCGATCTGACCTGTACGACGTACAGTAGAACCTTCCTTTACCTCATCCTGGTCACCCATCAATACCACACCCACATTATCTTCTTCAAGGTTAAGTGCAATGGCTTTTACACCACTTTCAAACTCAACCAACTCTCCACTACGTACATTATTCAATCCATATATACGGGCAATACCGTCACCTACCTGTAACACTGAGCCCACTTCTTCAAGATCAACCGAAGTACTAAAGCTGCTTAGTTGCTGCCTTAATATCGCTGATATTTCATCTGGCTTAATTTCAACCATATTACTATCGTTTTGCCCCAAACTCATACGAGCCCGGGAAATTTAGAAATTTATTTTGTCCCCAACTTTTGTTATCTAATCATCATCGTTGCGTCGCACCCTTGTACTATATCCGCCACATTATTCAATTTGCGGCATTGTTTAATTGTTTTTAGTACAACTTTCGGAAAACCAGAATTAGCCACTAAAACAATCAAACCTTCCACCACCTACCTGATCTGTTGCACATACATGTTCTTATCGAACTGCTTTTTGATGTCTCTCAACTCGCGCTGAATACTTGCGTCAACCAAATTGTTATTATACTCCAAAACAAATCCTCCAATCAGATCTTCGTTCACTACAGCCTCCAACTCTATTCTCTCAATAGGAGTTTGAGTTTTAATCTTACTTAAAATCTCGTTCTTTACCTCATCACTTAAAGGAGCAGCTGTAGTCAGCTTTATCTTATTAATACCTTTAATAACGTTGTACTGATCTATAAAAGCATCAACGATCTCAGGCAGATAAAACTCCCTGTTTTTGTTAATGAGCAACTGGTTAAAAGCAGCTGTTAACGTGCTTATTTTTCCAGTTGTTACTGCTGTCAGAGCATGACTTTTTTTATCAATTGGAATAACAGGACTTTTCAACAACGCAACAAAAGGTCTGCTTGCTTTACAAACTGCCTTCAAATATTGCATGTCGTTGTATACCGCTTCCAACTCATTTCTTTCCGTTGAAAGGTCTACAAGACTTTTTGCATACCGCCCAGCTAAACGTGGATTAAGCATATATTTTTTAGCTTTAAGCTATCGGCTGTAAGCATCAAGCTTGCGGCTTGTGGCTTATAGCTTGCGGCTATTGTGTTAATTAAGTTTTACAGCTTCTGCCTGTTGTCTGATAAATCCTTCCTGTTCTGCCCTATTCGCTAACTCACGACGAAGCACTTTTTCACTAACCTCGATCACAAGCTTGCCAACCTGGTTTTTTACATCAGTAAGGGCAGCATTTTTTTGTTGTTGAATTGCAATTTGAGCTTCAGCTAATATACGATCATATTCTACTCTGGCTTTTTCCTTTGCCTCGCTGATCATTTTAGTGCCTGTCTCTTTTGCCTCCTTTATCATAATAGCTCTTTCCTCGCGGGCTTGCGCTAACAATACTTCATTTTCGCTTTTCATCGCAGCCATTTCTGCCTTCATATCGGCAGCAGAAGAAATAGCAGCTGCAATACTTGTTTCTCTTTCTTTAAGAGAAGACAAAATAGGTTTCCAGGCAAACTTTCTTAAAACAAATAAAACAATCAAAAAAGCAATGAACGTCCAGAATATTAAACCGATGCCGGGTGATAACAGTTCCATTTAAGAAATTTGAAAAATTTGAAAATTTGGGAATTTGAAAGGACAGAGAAAAGCCGATTTCAAATTTTAAAATACTGCATCCTCCGCCCTGTGCTTAAGATGCAGTAAATAGTTTGTGCTTAAACCGGCTGATTATTTCAAAACAGCAAGAATACCTGCGATAACTGCGAAAAGGGCAACACCCTCAACAAACGCAGCAGTCAGGATCATGTTAGCACGAATGTCATTTGCAGCTTCGGGTTGGCGAGCAATAGATTCTACTGCACCACGACCAATCTGACCGATACCAATACCGGCACCTATTGCAGCCAGACCTGCGCCAATGGCACCACCTAAGTGCGACATTGAGAAATTATTTGCGGCATCATTAGTTACCTGCAAAAAAATGGTCATTAAAGACATACTGTTTGTTTTTGTTTATGATAAAAAAAATTATAAAGCGTACTCTTTTTCTCTGTGATCATGCGTCGGATGTGGATCGTGAGGTTGCTCATTATGATCCACATGCCCGGTTTCAAAAGCCTGGCCAATAAATACTGCAGTCAGGTTGGTGAATATGAACGCCTGGATAAAAGCGACCAGAATTTCAATGAAATAAATGAACACCGTGAAAGCAAGAGATAGTGGTGAAAAACCAAGACCAGCTCCAATATTCATTGCGCCAAATATAAATATGAGTGCAATGAAACAAATGATTACGATGTGACCAGCTACCATATTTGCAAAAAGACGTATCATTAAAGCAATTGGCTTAATAAATATCCCTGCAAATTCTACCGGTATTAAAATAACTTTTACAAAAAATGGTACTCCCGGAGGCCAGAATATATGACCCCAGAAATGACTATTGGTGCTAATAAGAATAACAATCATTGAAATGAAAGCCAGAACAAGGGTAAATGCAATGTTGCCTGTTACGTTTGCAGACCCAGGGATCAACCCTATTAAATTATTGATTAGTATAAAAAAGAAAACGCTAAGGAGGTAAGGCATATACTTCTCGTATTTACTTCCAAGGTTAGGTTTGCCTACTTCGTCTCTAACAAAAGTAATAACGGGCTCAACAGCATTCTGAAAGCCAGAGGGTGCTTTCGAGGTACCATTAGCTTTATACTTTTTAGCCACATTAATCATTACCAGCAATAAAAGAAGAACGGCTATAAACATTTGAACGACGTTCCGAGTAAGCGAGAAGTCCATAACACTAACCGACTCATCAACGTTCCCGTTCTCATCTACTGGAACGACCTTATCGTTCACCATTTTATACCCACCATATTGCGCGTGGCCATGTTCGAACCTGGAAGACATAAAGGCATTGAAACCTCTTTGTGGAGAATATAAAATGATAGGTAAGGGGATAGAAACAGTATGACCTCCTATTTCCGCCAAATGAAACTCGTGGTTATCGAGCACGTGTTCCATAATAATCTTTGCCGCATCCATCTTTTCCTCGTCATGTACTGTAGTACCTTTTTCAGTCACCTCAGCTCCATGCTGACCAAAGGCCATATTAGATAATAATAATATGGAGAGACTGAAAGCCGCCACCAGAAAAGATTTCACGCATTTTGCTGACATACCCATCCTAAATTTTGCGCAAAGATAAGGGTAAGAGAGAGAAAAACGGAAAATGAAGAAGTGAAAAAAGCCAAATATTACAACTTGTTTTGATCTTTAAGAAGCCTTTTTATTTTCTTTAAATAAGCAACAATAACTCATCGGTCCATAGTAGATTAATGTTTTACTATTTCGAAGTAAGAGTAGTTACTCCCGTAGCATTTCTATATGTGGGATATCATCCTCGAGGTACATATCGCTTATTTGCTTAAAACCAAAAGACTGGTAAAAACCTTTCAAGTATAACTGCGCTCCTATTTGGATGGGTTGTTTTCCAAAGAGCCGGTCGCATTCTTCTATGGCCTTTGTCATCAAAGATTTTCCAAAACCGGTCTTACGGTGAGCAGGCGAAGTAATGACGCGTCCAATGGAGATTTGTGGATAAGAGACGCCACCGGGGACCAATCGGGCATAAGCAACTAGTTCGTTATTGATAGTTCCACTTAAGTGGTAGCATTGCTGATCTTTGTTATCAGCGTCCTGGAACACGCAATTTTGCTCGACGACAAACACTTCGTTACGCAATTTTATAATTGCATATAATTCATGCGGACTCAATTCATCGAAAAATTTGCACACCCATGTTATTGCCTGCATTTAGTGGACATTTTCCTTTATGAATTCAACCGTCTTGCTATAAGTATCTGCCAGGTTTTTACCGTACCAGCCGTGTCCTTCAGATGCATAAGAGGTCATCTGAACCTTTACATTATTTGCCAGCAATTTAGCTTTTAGTGCGTTTGATTGAGCTATCGGAACAATTATATCATTGGTTCCATGAAATATACAAGTAGGAACTGTTTGTGCACTTACGAAGTTTACGGGACTTGCCTGCTGGTAAATGCTCGCACCGGATGCAAGGCTCTTTCCTAATAAACTTGTAAGTACATATCGTACTTGTTGAGGAACAGGATGATTGCTATAAAGGTCCTTTAAGTCTGTTGGACCGAACAAATCAACCACGGCCTTAATTTTTCCTTCGTTATTATTTTTATAAGCGTGAAGCAAGGCCAAGTGCGCACCGGCGCTCGCGCCAATCAGACAAATCTTATTTGCGTTTATTTTATACTCATCGGCATGGCTGTCAATAAAGTTCAAAGCGCTTTTTATGTCGCTCATCTGGTCTGTAAGCCCCCTTGCACTTTTATTGACCAAACGATAATTCATATTAAATATAGCATAGTCAGGAAGTTTTGCATGGATGGCCGCTATCGCGTCATTAAACTCACTTTTGTCACCTCCGACCCAACTTCCACCGTGTATAAAAAGAATCGCTTTTGTATTCGTTGTATCTCTGGCTGCCGGTAAATAAAAATCTAGCTTTTGCGCCGTATCCGTTCCGTAAGAAACATTTTTCATATCTAACTTGGCAACTGCTGAGTCTTTTGTTTCACCTGCTTTGTTTCCCTTGTTACAAGAAGTAATTGTTGAAAAATAAGACAACACGATGAGAAAAGTAAAAGCAGTAAAATTCATTTTAATTTTTGCCTGTAGCCGGCAAAAGTACTGCCAAAAGGTAGGGCTTACATGAGGATTAATAACTATAGATGTTAAAAATCGAATAAACAAAAAAGGAGGAAATACAGTTATTAATAGCTGCATTTCCTCCTTTAAAAGATTGCTTTTTACCTACCTACTGCTGGTACTACCGGCAAGCTTTCATTTCCGTTTTCTGATACGGATTGCACTGCAAAAAAGTAATTGTCTTTTGAATAGGGCAATTTGATATTGGTATCAGCAGTAAATATTTTCTTCTGCCAGGTAGGAGACGTGGTTTCGCGGACAAGCACATAATAACCTTTAGTCTTTCCGGAGGCTGATTGTTTCCAATTTAGAATGGTGTAGTTAGTTAAATTCTTTACATCCACTTTTACCTCTTGCGGCATCGAAGGACCTTTAGCGAGGTTGGCAAGATTACAAAGGTTCATCGCTGTGTTCTTCCGCAGGTATTCAAAATCCATAAACTCCATAAGATCGCCATATTGAATTCCATTTTCCTTTCTTACATTTTGATGCTGATGATAATAGTTCTCATTCATTTCTGTAATGCGTACAGCAGCAAAACCATTTTCAACATAAGGAGTATGATCACCGCCACGAAGGAAACGGTCGTTGCGGTAGACCATTACTACGTTCAGATTATCAACATACCGCTCACCCACTTCTTTTACGTAGCGGGCTAACTGTCTCGCCTTACCGTCATTTTCCAATCCCAACTGCCTGATCATTTTACCATTTTTGTCAAGCTCGTATGCAGGTAGTCCCTCACTAAAGACCCTAATTCTTGTGTTATCAATAATATTGGTTTCGCTGCTATTATTGCTTCCCATGATATCATTGTTCAAAACCGCTTCAATATTCCAATTTTCTTTTTTGGCTTTATTTGCCATAAATGTTGCGCCCAACAAACCCTGTTCTTCCCCTGCTACTGTAATGAAAATGATAGTTGCCGGAAACGAATGACCGCTCATAATTCTCGCGCATTCCATTACAGCTGCTGTACCACTACCGTCGTCATTTGCTCCGGGGGCATCCCCCGTGCGATCCATTACACTTGTGCGCATATTATCCATGTGGCCGCTTACAAGAAAAATACGTTTATCATTAGGGTCGGTGCCTTTTAGAGTGGCTACTACATTTCCTAAATTGATGGCTGTGTCAACTCTTTTGCCATCGGGGGCATAAGTCGTAGTGTCGATAATAGCTGTTAGCCTTCCACCTGAATTTTTAGCAAACTGATTAAACCTGCTTAGGATCCAGTTTCTCGCAGCACCAATACCACGCTTTGGATCTTTTTGAGTGCTTAATGTATTTCGGGTACCAAAAGCGACCAGGGATTTAATGTAAGATTGGATTGAGTCTGCAGATACCTCTTTTACCATTTGCTCAATTTCAGGATCTCTTTGCACGGTTGTTTGTGCAAACAACGTTGAATGGAAAAGAACCAGTACAGCTATAGATATTTTTTTCATTTTCATAGATTGTTCGCGAAGGTAATCATCAATAAGAAATGGGGGGTTAGAGTTAGCAGTTTAAACAAATTCAAGATGCATTTGCAGAAACACTAATATTATCAACGAAGGTCAACTTAAAAAAATGTGGAGTGGGCGACCGGCTAGTAATTGTATTTGTCGCCCCACTTTTCTTTCAGGTACTTTCTAAGTTCATTCTCCCTTGCGTTAGCACCGGGATTATAAAACGTAGTGTTGGAAAGCGGTTCGGGTAAATACTCCTGGTCAGCGAAATTTCCGTGGTAAGAATGTGCGTACTTATAGCCTTTGCCATAGTCCATATTCTTCATCAACTTGGTTGGAGCATTGCGAATATGCAACGGAACCGGGAGATCACCGTGTTTAGTGACTGCTTCCTGCGCCATTCCTATCGCCTCATATGACGCATTGCTTTTTACACACGAAGCAAGATAAGTAGCGCACTGCGATAGAATGATGCGGCTTTCAGGATAGCCTATTTTGGCAACTGCTTCAAACGTTGCATTAGCCAGTAGCAAAGCATTTGGATTAGCGTTACCGACATCTTCGCTTGCAAATATCAGCATCCGTCTTGCGATGAATTTTACGTCTTCCCCACCCTCAATCATTCGGGCTAACCAATAAACAGCTCCATTAGGATCACTTCC
Organism: Segetibacter aerophilus; assembly: GCF_007991655.1. Taxonomy (GTDB): domain Bacteria; phylum Bacteroidota; class Bacteroidia; order Chitinophagales; family Chitinophagaceae; genus Segetibacter; species Segetibacter aerophilus. Next base: position 117,032 of record NZ_BJYT01000006.1, on the reverse strand, counting down.
TCTCATACTTTTAATAAAGGCCGAAATAATATCATAATGCTGCTCGCCCTGTTTGTCATACAATGCAATTTTCTTTTGCGCAACCTGCATTACAAATTCATCTGTAATGGTCACTTTTTCGCCTGCAGCGTTTGCTACCAATTCAAAAAGGTTTAGCAGTTTCCTGGCATCACCTCCCGAAATATTTATCAATGCTTCAGTTTCTTTCAGCTCTATTGATTTGCTCTTTAGCCAATCGTCTTTTAGCATTACTTCTCTTAGTAGGGCAATTAATTCTTCGTTTCTTAACGGTTTTAGCACGTACACCTGGCAACGGCTAAGCAAAGCCGAATTGACTTCAAAAGAAGGATTTTCCGTGGTAGCGCCAATAAGTGTAATAATGCCTTTCTCTACGGCTCCAAGCAGCGCATCTTGTTGACCTTTGTTAAAGCGGTGTATTTCATCAATAAATAAAATGGCTTTTTCCTTTTCCCTGGCTTGCTCTATTACTTCGCGTACATCTTTCACCCCACTGCTGATAGCACTTAGTTGATAAAAAGAGACTTCTAATGTGTGAGCGATAATATTCGCAATGGTTGTTTTTCCAACTCCCGGTGGTCCCCACAAAATCATAGATGGAACGTTTCCGTTTTCTATGGCTGTTCTCAATATGCTCCCTTTTCCGGTGAGGTGTTGTTGTCCTGCCAATTCATCAAGAGAACGCGGACGCATTCTTTCTGCAAGAGGTATAGAAGGCTGGTTCATATTATAAAGTAACAAAAAAAGCACCCTGAAGGTGCTTTGAAAATAGGCTTAGCTATTGAAAAAATTCTTTGTGTTTTTTAATTAGGGCAAAAGTCCATAGAATGTGCGCCAGCAAAACAACTGCATATACAAGCATCACGTAACAAAAAGTAATGATGGTTTTTAAAGGCATCGTGATACCAAAGTTTTTAACTGCGTCTACAAAAGGTTGTGGATTTGCTAACAGAGGAGTTATGCCAATAATAGAAATGAAGCAGAAAATAAGTGTAACAATGCCGTTTACCCTAACCCAATCACGCAGACTATGACTAACTATTTTTTGTTGTTGTAAGACTTCTCTTCTAAACTTAAAACTAAACCACGAATACAAGATCACTGCTACCATCATAAATCCGGACAGCATTGTTTGGGCAGAAGAAATTAACATTGGAATGCTTCCTAAGAGTGAGATAGTAAGCATTAGCGCAACTGTATTTATAATGAGACTTAGAATTCGATATATTATTGTCATGTATGTTTTTTTGATTCATGCTTCTCATCGTCCGAAAGATTAAACTCTTAAGATAGTAGAATAACTAAATCGCTAATCTTATGCTCTTTACAATCACTAACCGACTGAAGAACTGGAAGCATTAATTTTTGATAGTCTGGGATCATAATAATTATTTCAGATCCAGCTTTATCTGCAGTTCATCAAACTGCTTTGTATCAATGGCGCTTGGGGCATCTAACATTACATCGCGGCCACTGTTGTTTTTAGGGAAGGCAATGAAATCACGAATGCTTTCACTTCCTCCCAGGATTGCACATAGCCTGTCAAATCCAAATGCAATTCCACCATGAGGTGGCGCGCCGTACTCAAAGGCACCAAGAAGAAATCCGAATTTGTGTTGTTGCTCCGCTTCGTCCATACCTAGGGCGGCAAACATTTTTTCCTGTAAATCGCGTTGAAAAATCCTAATCGATCCGCCACCAATTTCATTGCCATTTAAAACCATATCGTATGCATTGGCTTTAATATTGGAATAGGGATGATTCAAATAATCTGCAGCATTTTCAATCACAGGATTGTTATCGATCATTGTAGCGATTTGGTCAGGCTTTGGAGAAGTAAACGGATGGTGACGCGCTACCCAGCGGTTATCTTCTTCCGCATATTCAAACAACGGAAAGTCAAGCACCCATAACAACTTAAACTCATTGTCTTTTCTAAGGCCAAGCCGTTTGCCCAATTCCATCCGAAGGTCGCTCGTTGCTTTCCGGGTTTTTTGTTCACGTCCCGCTAATACCAGCACCAGGTCTCCCGGCTTGCCATCACAGGTAGCAGCAATGGTTTTCAGTTGCTCTTCGTTAAAGAATTTGTCTACGCTGCTTTTTACAGTTCCATCAGCATTTAGCTTTATAAATACCAAACCTTGCATTCCTATTTGCGGACGCTTTACCCATTCGGTTAATTCGTCCGTTTGCTTACGCGTGTAATCGGCACAACCGGGAACAGCAATTGCTAATACAGTTTCTGCATTGTCAAAAACAGCAAAGCCCGTAGCGCCTGAGGCAAAAGGGGAGTTTTGAAGTTCTTGCTGGTGAGAAGGATAAGCTGTTGCAGGAACTTTTAAGTTCCCTATTTTCATTTTAAAACGGATGTCGGGCTTATCGTTTCCATATGTCCACATGGCATCCTCCCAGGTCGTACGTTCAACTGTTTCTGTGTAGTCTATTCCTTTTACCTCTTTGAAGATCGATTTGATCAATCCTTCAAACATGTTTAGGATATCTTCCTGCTCTACGAAAGCCATCTCGCAATCTATCTGCGTAAACTCTGGCTGGCGATCTGCACGCAAGTCTTCATCTCTAAAACATTTTACTACCTGGTAGTAACGGTCATATCCACTCACCATTAGCAATTGCTTGAAGGTTTGTGGCGACTGTGGCAAAGCGTAAAATTGCCCTGCATTCATTCTGGAGGGAACTACAAAATCCCTCGCACCTTCCGGAGTTGACTTAATTAAAAAAGGTGTTTCAATATCCATGAAACCTTTTTCGTGCAGGTAATTTCTTGCAGCGCGATTAACAGCGTACCGAAGTTCAAGATTGCGTTTTACAGCATTGCGACGAAGATCGAGATAGCGGTACTTCATTCTAAGGTCATCTCCTCCATCGGTGTCGTCTTGTATGGTAAATGGAGGAACCGCTGATTTATTGAGAATTTTAAACTCGGACACTATCAGCTCAATTTCACCTGTAGCAATATTGGTGTTCTTGTTACTGCGTTCGTTTACCTTGCCCGTGGCCTGCAGCACAAACTCACGACCTAAAGGCTGTTCGTCCAATTGCTGGTTGAGGCTTTCGTTGAATAAAAGTTGGGTAATTCCATACCGGTCACGAAGGTCAACGAAAGTGATGCTACCGAATTTGCGGACAGTTTGCACCCATCCTGCGAGGGTAACTGTTGTTCCTGCATCTGTTAGTCTGAGTTGTCCGCAGGTATGTGTTCTGTACATATTGTATGATTAAGCCCTGACTCCCAAAAGGGAGAAAATGAACTAGGTTTTTTGTGTGATAATTCCCAGGGAGATTATGTAATTTATTTTTAGAGCGGCAAATATAGCTATAGTTTGTTTGTCACCGTTATTGCCGCGCGCAGCAAAAGGTACATGCATGAGGAGATTTTGCTTGTACGAAATATTGCCTTAAAAACATTTAAAGCGAGGCGACCCGAAATATGTCTTGACTAAGTAGTGATGAGGTGAGGAATAAACCGGCTTTGATTATCTGTAATTAAAGTTTTTGATTCCCTTATGCCCATGCCCGCAGGCTCTTGTCCTATTACCCAGCTTCCTACGACAGGATGATTTCCGTCAAAGTTCGGAAGTGAAAATAGCTCCTGGAAAATGAAGCCTTCTTTACCATATTCACCTTCTGACGATTGAAGGGTTTCACCTGCTTGTACAATGTTTATATTGGCTCCTTCGCGGCTAAGTATCGGCTTTTTAACGAAATTGGTTAGTTTCCCAGGCTCGAAAAAAGCAGGTAAGAGGTTTGGATGTTCCGGGTACAATTCCCATAGAATCGAAAGAATTGCTTTGTTTGATAAAAGCATCTTCCACGCAGGTTCGATCCAGAAGGGGCGATTAACATCGAGCAAAATGCTTTTTCCGAAATCATCCGCTACGATCCATTCCCACGGGTATAATTTGAAAATGTTTTTCATCGGCTCGTCCTCCATATCCACAAACATTCTTGAATGATCGTCCCAACCGATATCGTCTATAAAAATTAGTTTAGTTTCCAGTCCGGCTTGAATTGCGCAGTCGCGGATGTACTCAGTATTTGTAAGGTCTTCAAGCGTTTCTTTGAGACAGGTAAAATGTACAGGTGCAGGATAGAGATACGTCTTTAAATGTTTCCAGTAAGCAATTAGCTTTTCGTGAATACTGTTGAATTGATCTTTGCTTTTATCAAAATCCTGCAGCCAAAACCATTGAACTATTCCGGCTTCGTATAGGCTGGTAGGTGTATCGGCGTTGAACTCCAGCAACTTGATCTCGCCGTTTTTAACGCAAAAGTCAAAACGACCATAAATAGCTGGATGGTCCTCTGCCCAGGTCTTTTCTATATAAGGGACGAGCCAATCTGCTATGCCGAACTTGTTGTACAATCTATTATCAATTACATGCTGAACTGTGCCAAGGCACAGATCCCACAATTCAGCGGTTGCCGTTTCGATTTTCAATACCTCATCCATGCTGAATTCGTAGTATGCACTCTCATCCCAATAAGGTACGTTGGTAGTATGAAAACCAAACCCAAGCTTTTCTACTTCTGCCTGCCAGTTATTACGAGGATCGATTGTTTTTCTAATCATTTTGTGTGTTATAAGCGTGTATAAAATTAGAGGAAACACGCAATTAAATCCGACAATACTTTAAATGATAATCATTGCAATTCCAGGTTGGGGCTAAACTGTTTTCTTGGGTTTTATTACCGCTTTCACTGCTCCGGGTATTGTTGCTGTAGAAGTGTGCGACGCAACAAAATTTTAATAGATTTATATTGCCGGGCTTATAAAAATATTTTAAAACGAACCTGTGACTTCCAAGCTTTTGTTATTTGCGCTGTTTGTAGTTTGTATGTTACTGATGTCGATGAACTACAGGAAGCGGCGAAAAAAAATCGTCTTTTTTGGTGACTCCATAACGGAGCAGGGAGCAAGGCCAGGAGGCTACATAAAGCAACTTCAATACCTATTGCACGACGCTGCGGTAGAAGAGGATTATGAGCTGGTTGGGGCTGGTGTTGGAGGAGATAAGATTTACGATTTGTACCTGAGGCTGGAGGAGGATGTGCTTGCAAAAGGTGCAGACATCATAGTAATTTTTATTGGCGTAAATGACGTGGGTCATAAATTTTCGATACTTACCGGAACTGACATTAAAAGGTTTGAAGCTTTTTACATTGCTATTATAGAAAAGCTTCTTTCTGCCAAAATAAAGGTCGTGTTGTGTACCCCTTTGCTGATAGGTGAAAACCCGGCATTCAATCGCCCTGAGGATAAAGAATTAGACCTCTATTCAGATCTGATAAGATCGCTTGCAACTCAATACGACCTCGCTCTTGTGGACTTGAGGAAAGCGGCTACTTCATACAACATTGCCCATAATATAGAAAATGTGGACGCGGGCATTTTGACTTTTGATAAAGTGCATTTGAACCCCAAAGGCAATGCGCTCGTCGCGGCCGAGATGTGGGAGGTTTTGAAAGAGATTAAGTAGTAATCAGTTTCTTTAATAATTCTGACACTTCTTTCGGCCGATCCATAACCATTACGTGTTCTCCGTCTTTAATGGCGTAGTCTGCTTTTACATATCTATAAGGGAGGAGTTTATCTGCGGTGCCGTGAATATGCACCACATTTGGAGGAACCGTGGTGTTGCGCCAGTTGACTACTGCGTCCATTGCCCATCGTGTAAAGACAGCGTCCGATTCTTTCATGATCTGAAGCTGTAACTTTTTTTGCTCTGTGCCTTTCGCTCCCAGTATACTCAGTACAAAATTGCCTGCACTATTTTTTATTTTATTGGAATGAAATTTATAAATCGGGAAATGACGCCAGAACCTTAAGTAGTTAGGTATTTCGAGGTAGGTTTTTGAGCTGGCGATAACAATAACCTTGGTGCGAGGATGGCGCTTGGCTATCTCTGTAGCAAGCATACCTCCGAAAGATAATCCTACTATCGTGGCCTCTTCATCTTGTATGCATGCAAACAACTTTTCAGCATATGAAGGAAGCGTTTCTTTAAGCGAAGGCGTAACCCAATCAATAAATACCGGCTGGCAAAAGCTGAGATCCAAAAATGAAAAGGCCCTGCTATCTGCACCTAAGCCCGCTATAAAGTATACTTTTTTCATTCGGCTAAAGTAGCAATGTTTATGCCTTTAAAACCGGATGCTATCGTCTTAGAATAAACCTTTTTACGACCTTTTTTCCGTCAAGGAAAAATCATTTTGTCTGTTGGTCGCGATGTTTTTCAGGTTCACCTCAAATGAATATACAAGGCAAATACGAAGGTTAGCTTTACTCTATCGAAATAAAAAAACAATTATAAATAAACTAAAAAACAACAATCATGAAAAAGTTATTCATCGCAGCTTTAGTAGCTCTTACCATCTCAACCAGCGCATTTGCACAAGACGTAAATCAAATCGATCCTAAAGCAGTACAAAACTTCGAAGCGACTTTTGTCGGCGCTTCTAAAGTAGAATGGACCTCAAAAGAAAGTTTTACAAAAGCAAGCTTTTTACAGGACGAACAAAAAGTGGAGGTTTTTTACAATCCTGATGGAGATTTAATTGCTACTACTAAACAAGTAAAAATGGAAGAACTGCCAACGTTTGTAAAAAGAACTTTCACAAAAAAGTACAGTGACTACAACGTAACAGAAGCTTTTAAATTTAATGCTGATGCTGAAACAAATTATTTTGTTGCAGCCGAAAACGACAAAGAAAGCATTGTTTTAAAAGTTGCCAATGGATCTATTTCTGTCTACAGCAGAACAAGCAAAATTTAAAAATATTATTCGTTAAAAGAGAAAGCCCGGGCATTGTCCCGGGCTTTCTCTTTTGACCTAATTTTCTAGGACACTTTTACCAAATAGTAATTTGTCTTGCCTTTTTGTACAAACAAATATTTTTCATTTATAAACTGTGATAGATCAACTTTCTTAGAAAGGTCTGTAACTTTTTGTTTATTAAAACTTATTCCGCCGCCTTGTATCATTTTCTTGGCTTCACCTTTACTTGGTAAAATGCCGGTTTCTGCTAAAAACGTAACTACGTCAGGATTTGTAGTGGTAAGGTGTTCTTTGCTGACTTCAACTGCAGGAACTCCTGTTAAAGTAGCGTCCAATTCTTTTGCAGATAGTGAAGCAATTATTTGCATCGTGTCTTTGCTAAATAAAAGTTCAGTTGCACGAACTGCCTTTTCCAAATTTTCTTTGCCATGTACAAAAGCAGTCACTTCTTCGGCAAGTCTTTTTTGAAGGCCGCGCTGATGCTCGTTGCCACTGTGAGCGCCTAGAACATCGTCGACTTCCTGCTGAGTGAGGAAAGTAAAAATCTTTGTGTAACGCGCAGCATCAGCATCAGTAGTATTTAGCCAAAACTGGTAAAACTCGTAAGGAGATGTTTTTGCAGGATCAAGCCACACGTTTCCTTTTTCGCTTTTGCCAAACTTGCTTCCATCGGCTTTGGTGATTAGCGGACAGGTAAAGGCAAAGGCTTCTCCGCCTGCTTTACGCCGAACGAGTTCTGTGCCTGTTACGATATTTCCCCACTGGTCGCTTCCGCCCATTTGCAGCTTGCAATTCTTATTGCTGTATAGATAGTAAAAATCGTAGCCCTGCACCAGTTGGTAAGTAAACTCGGTGAAGCTCATTCCAGTTTCTCCCTCAAGCCTTTTTCTTACACTGTCTTTCGCCATCATATAATTAACGGTGATGTGCTTGCCAACATCTCTTATAAAATCCAGGAACGAAAAGTCTCTAAACCAGTCATAGTTATTGGCCATCTCAGCAGCATTAGGTTTCGACGGTTCAAAGTCGAGGTATTGTTCCAGCTGCTTTTTTACGCCCGCAACATTGCGTTGCAAAATGTCTTCACTTAAGAGGTTTCTTTCTTCACTTTTTCCGCTTGGGTCGCCCACCATTCCTGTTGCTCCGCCAACCAGTGCAACCGGTTTATGCCCCGCTTTTTGTAGGTGGACGAGTAGTAAAATCGGCACGAGGCTTCCTATATGCAGGCTATCGGCGGTCGGGTCGAAGCCGATATATCCTGTCGTCATTTCTTTCAAAAGCTGTTCTTCAGTTCCAGGCATTATGTCCTGTATCATACCTCTCCACCGTAACTCTTCAATTAAATTCATGGCATTTTTTTGACTTCGGCAAATGTAAAGCAGATACTGTATTGATGCTATCAAAAACAGCCGATGGCGATGGAGGACCGTTGCTGGGATTAATTTGGTAGTCGGCAATCGCTTCGATATGACTTTTCTTGCGTCGCACTCTTGGGCAGTTCGTTCTTTATTCGGCGCGGTGCGACAGCTTTTGGAGTTTTTAAAAAAAGCTGCCATAAAGTTCAAAGTACAAGAGTGTGACACAAACGGAGCTGAAGCATGGACTACTGGTGGCTACCAATAGATCTTTCAAATCTTATGGCTAAAGAATCCAAGGTTGCCACCCGGCTTCGCCAGGATTGAAATAGAGAGATCGATTTGAAATAGAATCACGATTTATTCGTTCTAAAGAGTTAGCGTTATAAAGTTGCTGATCATGAGCCGAAAGTTGGGTTGGTTATTTCTTAGTCTTTTTATGTCCTCTTTTGCCATAGGTCAGGGCTATCTATTTCACAACGAATGGATCGATTACAATAAAACTTACTACAAGTTTAAGGTAATGGGGTTCGGCAGCGACAACGTGGGATCGCCTACCAGGAATGGTATGGTGAGAATTCCTTTTTCAACACTTACCTCAACCGGCTTAGCCGCCACTGCTGCTGAAAATTTTCAGTTATGGAGAGACGGCGAAGAAGTTCCCATCTATGTTTCCAAGCCCTCGGGATTGTTGGGCAGTACAGACTATATAGAATTTTTCGGAGAGATCAACAATGGCAAGCTAGACAAGGAACTTTATCGAAACCCTGACTACCAGCTAAATGACAAGTGGAGCCTTCAAACGGATACAGCCGCTTATTTTCTTACGGTCAATACCAGTTCTGCTAATAAGCGACTGACGCCTTCGAGCAATAATACTATTCAAAACACATTGCAGCCGGAGAACTATTTTATGCACACGGTCGCGAGGTATTTTAGAAATAATATCTCTAACGGTTTTGCAGCTACGCTGGGTAAAAACTTGTATTCGTCTTCTTACGACAAAGGTGAGGGTTGGGTAAGCCGGGCAGTAAGGCCGGTTGCGGGCTGTGGCTCTGCTACGTTGCCGCAGGGTTTTTCGGGTCTCAATGCCTACCTGCAAGGGCCGATGGCAACTGTACGGGTAAACGTTGTAGGTGATGCGCAAAACAGTCGAAGCGTAAGGATAAATGTAAACGCCGACTCCATCACTACTTTCCAGATGGACTATATCAACTACGTAAAGGCTGAGGAACTTGTTGATGTAAATAAATTAAGCTCAGGAATTGCCACAGTGTACGTAGTTAATCAAAGCCCTAACGGTTGCGACGAAATGCGTGTCGCTTCCGTGGAGATCACGTACCCAAGAGTATTTAACATGGGTGGCTCTTCGATGATGAAGTTTCCACTCGATGCGTCTTCTAGCGGTCGCTACCTCGCTATAACTAATTTTAATCACGGCGGTGTTCCTCCTGTGATATACGACCTGGCGAATAACAAACGCTACGTCGGAGATATCTCTAATCCGGATACTGTAAAGGTGGTGCTCGATCCTTCAACTGTATCGTATGATCTTGTGCTTACTACCCAGGCAGGAAATTATTTCAAGACCATTTCAACGACTGAAAAAAGAAACTTTACAAATTTTAATGACCCCGCCAATCAGGGCAATTACCTCATTATAAGTAATCCACTTATTTACGGCAATGGCGCTTCAAATTATGTGCAGCAGTATAGTGAGTACCGGTCTTCTTTGGCAGGAGGCTCATACAATGCAAAAGTGATTGACATCAACGAGTTGGTGGACCAGTTCGCCTGGGGAATAAAGAAGCATCCGTTGTCAGTTAAAAACTTCTTACGCTATTCTACAAATACATTCGCCGACGCTCCAAAGTTTGTCTTTCTTATAGGCAAAGGAGTTGTGTACAGCGACTATCGGGGAAATGAAAGTAATGCGCTTGCAGATCAATTAAACCTCGTTCCAACATATGGAAACCCTGCCTCTGATAACCTGCTAGCTTCGAATGATTTTAGGGCAATTCCTGCAATTCCTATAGGACGGTTATCTGCTGTGACTGCGCAGGAAGTAGGTGATTATTTGTTGAAAGTAAAGCAACACGACTCCGCCCAACGTAGTCCAACCCAAACCATCGAAGCGAAAGGATGGATGAAGAATGTCATCCAGATAGCGGGAGCAAACGACCTGAATACCGGTGACCAAATTGATCGTTACCTCGAGTCGTACAAGAAAATTATTGCTGACACGGCTTTCGGGGCAAACGTAAAAACGTTTAGTAAATCAGCCAACCCGGAAGGATATCCTGAAGCTGTTAATTCTTTCAAACAAATTTATGAAACCGGTGCCTCGCTCATTAGTTATTTCGGACATTCTTCCAGCACCAATCTTGACTTCAATCTTGACAACCCGGAGAATTATAACAACCAGGGAAAATACCCTGTTTTTATTGCAAACGGTTGCAGCGCCGGGGACCATTTTCTTTTTGAGCCTGCCAGGTTGACGAACAAATCTACCATTTCAGAAAAGTTTATTTTAAGTCCTCAAAGGGGTGCTATCGGCTACCTCGCGAGTACCGGCTTTGGGGTTGTGAATTACCTCAATTTATACACGCTTGATTTGTATAAAGCGCTTGGACAAACAAGGTATAATCAAAGCGTTGGGACGGTTATAAAAGAAGCGATTGCTACGACTTTAAATGCTACAAATCCCAACGATTATTATAGTCGCGTTCATTCTGAGCAATACGCGTATCATGGTGATCCTGCAATTATAATTAATGCTTCAAACTTGCCTGATTATGTAGTTGAAAAGTCACAGATGCAGGTGAACCCTTCTTTTGTTTCGGTTGCTGATAGCAGTTTCAAAGTGAAAGTAAAACTCAACAATATTGGTCGCGCTACAAATACTCCGGTCACGATCAGAATTAATCGCGAAATTCCAACAGGTGAAATTTTTACTGTTCTCACTAAAACATTTTCCTCTATCAATTTCATTGACTCTGTTGAAATAGATGTACCCGTAATAGCAAGCCGGGATAAAGGCGTGAACAAAATAACTGCCTTTGTAGATTATAATAATACAACAAGCGAATTGAGCGAGGATAATAACTCTGCAACAATTGAAGTGTCGATTTCTGAAGACGAGATAAAACCGGTTTTCCCTTATAACTATTCGGTTATTACCTCGCCTGATATCAAGCTTACTGCTTCTACGGTAAACCCGTTTAGTGTAGTAAAGGATTATCTGATGGAACTTGATACTACGGCTTTATTCAATTCTCCTGTTAAAATAGTTAAAACCTCTACAGCTCCAGGGGGAGCGATAGAGTTTGATCCGGGTATACTGTATCAGAATGGGGTGACTTATTACTGGAGGGTTGCACCGAAATCTGTGACCGAGTTCCATTGGAAAAATTCTTCTTTCACCTACCGAAGCAAAGCAATAGCAGGTTTCGAACAAGGGCATCTTTACCAACACTTACAATCGCAGTTAACGAGATTGACGTTGGACAGTGCCTCCCGTAAATTTTCTTACAAGAGCAAATCTCACAACCTGTTCATTACAAATTCGGTGTATCCATACAGCGGAGCAGAGAATGAACATTTCAGTATTTCGGTAGATGGTTCAAATTATATTCAAAGCGCTTGCGTAGGTCATTCTGTTATTTTCAATGTATTCGACTCGCTTACTTTTTTGCCTGTAAAAAATCTCACAAATCCCTTTGGTGCAGGAGCTGTATGTGATGCCGGCCGCGAGTATAATTTTGAATACGAATACTTGACTGCCAAAACTCGTAAGAACGCGCTTGATTTCTTAGATGCTATTCCCAAAGGTTCTTATGTTGCCGTAAGACTTATTCTTGATGAGCCTTACAATACGTTTGCAAAAAATTGGGCAGCGGATACTTCCTTGTATGGCAAAGGCAACTCCTTGTATCATCGCTTGAAGAGCTACGGATTTAAAGCCATTGACTCCTTTTATTATGCGCGCACATGGGCCTTTGTCTTCAAGAAAGGAGATACCACTTTCACCCCTTCTTATGCAATGAGCAATGGTATTTATGATCGAATAACCTTGTCGGTAAATTGTACTACACCTAACCAACAAGGTTTTATCAATTCGCCCGTTTTTGGCCCGGCAAAAGAATGGAAGAACGTTTATTGGACAGGATCCCGCGACGAATCGAACAACGACGTTCCCGTAGTAAACGTGTATGGAATTAAGAAAGACAACAGCGACACGTTGTTGTATACACTCGACTCTTCCGTGCACTCGTTTGACGTTTCCGGTTTGGATGCAGCAAAGTATCCCTACATAAGGTTGCAAATGAACAATGCCGATTCTGTTACGGCAACGCCTTATCAACTGGCTAAATGGGGAGTAGCATATGTGCAGGTTCCCGAAGGTGCGATTGCTCCAAACCTTTACTACAATATTCCTGATACAGTAGGTACACTAAATAAGGCTGCTTACAATGGTATTCTTAATGTAGGATTTGCCTTTAAAAATGTTTCAAAGGCAAACTTTGATAGCTTAAGTGTGAAGGTTGTTTTATATGATGCTTCTAATAACTCTTTTGTTTATCCTACTCAGAAATTACGTCCGTTAGTTGCCGTCGATACTCTTCATGCAGACCTTGCTTTAGACGTAAGTTCTTTAAGTGGATGGTACAATTTATACGTCGAGATGAACCCCGAGACAGGTCACCAACCGGAACAATTCAGCTTTAATAATTTTCTTTATAAATATGTCTACGTCGACCGTGGCCAAGTAATGCCGGTAACGCTTGTTGATTTTAATGCAGTTTTGCAAAACAGCGTGGTAAAGACTTTTTGGTCAGTCGCAGCGGAGGCGAATATGAAGCAGTATGAAGTTCAGTACAGCACTACAGGCAGCAACTTTGCCAGCTTTGGCATTGTTGAGCCACAACGAACTTCTGTTGCTAACGATAAAAATTACTCATTCCTGCACCAGAGCCCATTGTTGGGTAAGAACTACTACCGGCTAAAAATGTTGGATAATGATGGCTTGGTAAAATATTCAAGTGTAAGGCTGGTAACGGTGGCAAGTGGAGTGACTATACAGGTTTACCCTAATCCTGTAAAAGACATTTTAAACATTAGTGTAAGCAGGCAGGATGGAAAGGTTGCTGATGTAAGAATATTGAATGTTTTTGGTCAGCAGTTGTGGCAGAAGAAAATAAACGGAACCGTACAGGTTAACATGAAAACGTGGGCAAGCGGTACTTATGTTGTAAAGATCAACGAAGGAAATGTGGTAAGTACTTATAAGGTTCAGAAGCAGTAAAAGAGTGTTGTCTTGTGGTTCTGGTTGCTACATCTTTTGCCTTTTTATAAAATCAGGCATCTTTTTTTTGAAAGTATAAAGGGTTGGACTTTTTGGGTTCACAGGAACTAAGGCCGGCGGTTTGAGTAGATCATATAGAGTATTGAAGATTTTAACTAAGCGACGAATAAAAGGCAAGAGCACACGAGGCGACGCGACGAGTGTAAAGGAGTATTCCAAAGCCGACTATCAAAACAATCTTTAAATCCAATTTTCTAATCCCAGTTCTTACACCGCGCAGTGCTCATGATAATTCTCTAACACAATTGGTGCCCTTTCCACTTCAAAACCTTGATAGTGTTCCTGAACTTCATCCAATACTGCTTCTACCTCTTCTACTTCTTTTAAAGTCACGAGTTTGTTTCTGAATTCTTTGATTCCAGGTAAGCCTTTTAGGTAATTTGAATAATGCCTGCGCATTTCATTGATACCTACAACCGGCCCTTTCCATTCGACTGACTTGCGCAAATGATTTTTACTTACCTCTACCCTTTCCTCCACTGTCGGCGAAGGAAGTAGCTCGCCCGTTTGCATATAATGATGGATCTCGCGAAAAATCCAAGGATAACCGATGGCAGCACGACCAATCATAATACCGTCCACGCAGTAGCGGTTCTTGTACTCTACCGTTTTTTGCGGACTATCTATATCGCCATTACCAAAAATGGGTATTTGAATGCGGGGATTGTTTTTAACTTTCGCGATAAGCGACCAATCGGCTTCACCCTTGTACATCTGGCTACGTGTACGGCCATGGATAGCTAATGCTTTTATCCCTACGTCTTGCAAACGCTCGGCAACTTCCTCTATATTCTTTGTCTGTTCATCCCAGCCAAGACGGGTCTTAACTGTAACAGGCAGGCTAGTAGATTTTACAACTGCATCGGTTAGGCGAACCATCAAATCTATGTCTTTCAGCACGCCGGCCCCGGCACCTTTACAGGCAACTTTTTTTACAGGACAACCAAAGTTGATATCAAGTAAATCAGGATTTGTTACATCAACAATTTTTGCAGCCATGGCAAGGCTGTCCTCGTCACCACCAAAAATTTGTATGCCTATCGGCTTTTCATAATCAAAAATATCAAGCTTCTTGCGGCTCTTAATAGCGTCTCTTATCAGGCCCTCGCTGCTAATAAATTCAGTGTACATAAGGTCCGCTCCGTTTTCTTTACACACTGCCCTAAATGGAGGATCGCTTACGTCTTCCATGGGAGCAAGTAGAAGCGGAAAGCCTGTTAATTGTATGTTGCCGATAGTGATCATGATACTTGTAAAAATCCTTTAAAGCCTGCCAACACAACGTTGCAACCTGTTGTTTATAAGTTGCATCCTGTATCTTGCACGACTATTTTTTAAAACGCAAACTTACATTCTTATTCGTAGCTGATTTATGAAGACTTACTTAAAATATCAACCTCCGGCAGTGCAGTTTCTGGCTTTTTTGGGGCTGGCAGGTGGATTTCTTATTTTGAATTCTGCTGTTTCCACCTTCTTTTTTGGCGACATTGCAGGCGTGCTGCTTAACAAGAGTGCAGTTGTTTCACCAGATGTCATCGACAAGTTCAAATGGGCTCAATTGGCAGGTTCAATAATATCTTTTATACTGCCTTCATTATTCTTTGGTTATTACTCCTCTCCGAAGTCGCTTCCTTATATAGGTATTCAAAAAGATGCTTCAATCATCTTATTCGGAGCGGCATTCCTGCTGTTATGTACAATTCAGCCCTTTATCGGTTGGTTGGGTGAAATAAATGGCAAGATTAACTTCGGTGGGCTTCAAAAGTCGCTTTTAGAAATGGAGGCGATGTATAACCGTGCACTACAAGTCTTCCTGCAGATGAAAAACTTTGGAGACTTGTTGATTAACCTATTTATTATGGCCCTCCTGCCGGCAATTGGTGAAGAATTGTTTTTTAGAGGTTCATTGCAAAAGGCGCTGCTCCGCATTAGCCACCGACCATGGCTTGCTATAGTCGTGTCGTCTGTTGTGTTTGCTTTGCTGCATGGCACATTCTTTAAAATACTACCCATTTTTACTCTAGGCCTAATTCTCGGCGTTGTTTATTATGTAACCCGAAACCTGTGGTATACTATTCTTATTCATTTTCTAAATAATGCCTTCGCCGTTTTATCTGTTTATTATGCGAACCGTAGCGAAACAATAAAGAAACTTGCCGGCGATGATTATTCTGTCCCCCTGTATGGCGCCTTTGTGAGTCTCATCATTGGCATTGGCATTATTTACTTCATTAAGAAGAAAAGTGATGAAGTATTGCCTTCAATTGTAACCAGTGATGATAATGATTATATTGCATAATCGCTTTTACGATAATAAGTATGACACATAAATGGCATCTTCTTTACGCTACCCGCAACCTCCCTCAGGCCAGTATTATAAAGGGAATGCTCGAGGAAAACAGCGTACCTGTTTTGCTGGTGAACAAGCAGGATAGCAGCTACCTTAATTTTGGCGACATAGAAGTTTATGTTCCCGTTTTATTAAAAGATATAGCCCGACACTTGGTAGACAAAGGATTACTGAATTAGTTACCCGTAGTGTTTGCAAATAACTCTGAAATTTTTTTGGTTGCTAACAGTAGTTCTCTTTTCATCATCGTTGTGTCACTCACTTGTACCGCAACCAAACCTCACCGGCTACGCTCGTTTTAGATACTTCCAACCCATTAGCTCAATTATATAAACATGGCCTTTAACGTTCAGACCTTTAAAACACGCGCGACAACTGCCGTAGTATTTGTGATTATTATGCTGGCCGGTCTACTCTGGAATCACTGGAGCTTCCTCATTTTGTTTTCTGTTGTACACTTTGGCTGCTGGGTAGAATATCAAAAATTAATAGGCTTAATAGATCCCGAATATCAAAAAATAACTCCCATACATAAATATGGAGTAATGATAGCAGGTTGGGCTTTTATGCTTTTTATGGCAGGCGGTGGCTATACGATTAGCAACCTACCGTTGCACATCATCGGCAAAGTATTGCTATTGGTCTCGGGAGTTGTGCTTCCGATATGGCTCATTTTTCTTACAAAAGATTTCTCCGTGAAAACTTTAGGTTACTCGCTTCTTGGTCTCTTGTACATTTCCGTTAGCTGGGGCTTGATGATTGGTATTAGAAGTACCGGTCTTGTTGCGCAAGGTTCTCATGTTTTTTTAGACACCGGTTGGATCATTCCTATTATTCTAATCGCTTCCATCTGGATAAATGATACGATGGCTTACATCGTTGGCTCCTTTATCGGAAAAACCCCTTTTTCAAAAATCTCGCCTAAAAAGACCTGGGAGGGAACCGGCGGCGGTGCTCTTCTCTGCGTTGCTGTAGTGACCCTCGGCGGTTATTATCTTTTTAATATAAAAGATATTGCAACCCTTATTGTCATTTCCTTGATCGCTGCAATTGTTGGTACGAGCGGTGATCTACTTGAAAGCAAGTTGAAAAGAATGGCGGGCGTAAAAGACAGCGGACAACTAATGCCGGGACATGGCGGTTTCCTTGACCGTTTTGATAGTTTAATACTTGCCACTCCTTTTGTTTGGCTCTACGTTATTCTATTTAGCATCTAAAGGTTTGATGCCTTTTAAATAGTTTTTTCAATACGGCCAAAAGCATCTATTTTACCTGCTTAATAAACTGCAACTAACTGTGCAACCTGTACTTAGCTTAAACGGTATCACTAAATTTTACGGAAAAATTCAGGCCTTAAATAATGTTTCGTTTGACGTTCCGGAAGGAAGTGTTTTTGGAATACTGGGCCCTAATGGAAGTGGAAAAACTACCATGCTTGGTATTGTGATGGATGTTTTGAAACCAACGTCAGGAAGCTTTGAATTTTTTGGAAAGCCTGCCACTTCAATCCTAAGAAAAGACATCGGGACCTTACTTGAAACCCCCAACTTCTATCACTACTTATCAGGCGAAAGAAACCTTGCTATCGCAGCCGAAATCAAGGGAAAAGGAAGAGAAAATATACCTGCAGCGCTTGAAAAAGTAAATCTTACGGAAAGAAGAACAAGTAAGTTTAGCACCTATTCCTTGGGAATGAAACAAAGGCTCGCCATTGCCTCTGCTTTGTTAGGTAATCCCACCGTGTTGGTTTTTGATGAACCCACTAACGGACTTGATCCCGTAGGGATAGCAGAAATCCGTGAATTGATTAAACGACTTGCCGGGGAAGGCAAAACGATTATTATGGCCAGCCATATGCTAGACGAAGTTGAAAAGGTGTGTACACACGTAGCCATAATGAAAAGAGGAAAATTGCTGGCTTCAGGGCCGGTAGATGAAATACTGGTGAATGAAGACATCGTAGAAATATCGGCAAATAATCTTTCTCAGCTTGAGCTGGTCGCTTCAGGCTTACCTGGATATACAACTATAAAAAAGCAAAGCAATTGTATTCATGCCCTCTATCCCTCCGGCACGGCTGATCTTGAAGCAATCAATCGGCATTGCTTTAATAGTGGAGTTGCTCTTAATCATCTTCTGCTTAAAAAGAAAAGTCTCGAAGCAAAGTTTTTTGAGCTTACTAATAATTAAAACTCTTTATACAAATGTTCCAGCTTTTAAAAGTTGAATGGATGAAGGTTAAGAATTACCGCACCTTCTGGGTTTTGTCCATTTTATACCTGATCAGCGTTTTTGGCGCCATTTACATCGCTCACCAGATTTGGTCTTTAGCCCCAAAGAATAATGAAATGTCCAAAACTGTTATGGGCGCACTCTTTGACTTTCCTGATATCTGGCACATGGTAAGTTACATCAGCAGCTTTTTAATGTTTATGCTCGGGTTGCTGATTATCATTTCTTTCACCAACGAGTACAGTTATAAAACACACCGGCAAAACATTATAGACGGGTGGAGTCGAAAGGAATTTATTTTAGTGAAAATCGCGCTTACAATCGTCGTTGCTCTTGTTGCGACAGTCGCAGTTTTCATCACTGCTTTACTTTTTGGTTTGTACGAAAATCCGGCTTCTTTCACTTTTGAGAAAATCGAATACGTCTTCTATTTTTTTATACAGGCTGTCAGCTACTGTTCTGCAGCATTACTTTTTAGTCTTCTATTCAAAAGGGCGGGAATAACAATTGGCGTATTTTTCTTGTACACGCTAATTCTTGAAAACATGCTTGCAGCTTTTCTTAACCATTACACAGATAACTTCGGGCGCTATCTTCCACTTGAAACAACCGACAATCTTATCCGTATTCCCTTCGGAAAAGCTATCATAAATCAGTTCCTGGCATCTTACAACACTCCTGCGTTATTAACGATGACGGCTGTTTATCTTGCCCTTTACTACTTTATCAGCTTTAGGAAATTTCAATCAGATGATTTGTAAGGGAATTTTTTGCGCGATCTGAAGACTTGTTACTTTTCGTTTACCAGGTTTTCTAAAGCTCCTTCGATCGTTGGGTACTTGAAGGTGAAGCCGTCAACTCTTACTTTGTCTGAGCTTACGGTCGCGCTCTTTAATACTTCAACGCTCATCTCTCCCAGCATTAGTCTAAGCGCAATTGCCGGTACATGAGCATGAATGAAAAATCGCCCCTTCATTTTTTCAGCTAACAAAATTGTCAGGTCTTTGTTTCTTACAGGAGTTGGGGCAACAGCGTTGTAAACGCCATGCATGTTTTCATTTTCAATTGCAAACAGAAACATTCTACATACATCTTCTATATGTATCCAACTAATTACTTGTTTACCGCTACCTAAAACACCTGCTATTCCGAATTTAATTGGCTTTTTAAATTCCGGTAAAGCACCTCCATCATTACTTAAGACAATGCCTATTCTAAGCTTTACAAGTCTTTTGCCTTCTTTTTGTACCGGCTCAATACTTTCCTCCCACAGCCGGCACGTATCACCAAGAAACTCTTTATCCGGTCTCATGTCTTCTGTAAAAGCCGGTTTTTTAGCTGATCTTTTTTCATCGTCACCATAGTAGCCGATTGCAGAAGCGCTGATTACAGCTTTTACCTTATTTGGTATTTCTTTTATTGCCTTCACCAACAGTGCACTACTCTCTGTACGGCTTTCTACTATTTCTTTTTTTCTATCTTTTGTCCACCTTTTGTCTGCTACTCCTGCCCCGGCAAGATGGATAATATAATCGGCGCGGCTTACCGCGTTCTTGTCGATATTCTGATCTTTTACATTCCAAACAGCGTAAGAAATATTTGGACTGTGGGAAGACTTTTGTTCTCTTGTTAAAATAATAACATCATGTCCCTTGGAAGTAAGTAGTTCTGTAAGAGCTGAACCCAGTAAACCGGTTCCCCCTGTAATAAGTATAGTGGACATAGAGAATATTTTAGCAGAAACGTTTGTTGTAAGCATATTTCGATACTAAGAAAAATTGCCTAAAAACGTTCTTAGTAGTAACCTCATTCCTGCTATAACAGCGAAATTCGTCTCAAGTTCACAACATAAGAAACTATGTCTGGAAATGCAGCTGAAGTACAGGCTCTATTTGGGCTGTTGGATAACTTTTTCCACCCTCACCATCTTACCTATTTCATTTACACCTTCAAGTATTACCCTATAAGCTTTCGTAATATCATTGTTGTAAAACTCAAAACGAACTTTCTTTCTGGTAGCATCAGTTAAAATCATAGGGTTCCAATAAAGGGTTGTGCGATAGTCGGCCGTGACCTCCGATGATCCTGATAAATCTTTATAATTAGGAGAATAAAATTCTTTTGGAGCAGAATAACCAACCACTAAACTTTTATTTAAACCTTTTCCTGGTTCTTGTTTTACATCACCGCCTTTTTTAGTGTACACTGCAATCGCTCCACCAGCTCCGCCACCGGTTGCTCCAATAAAAGGAGGGCGCATTACTTTAATATAAGCCACGTCACTAACTGATATGGAAGAAATTTGAGACACGTCTGTCTGCATTTCATTTAAGAAAAGCGCCGGCCTGCTACCCCTCCAGGTTAGAGATGCATTGGAGCCTTGACCGGTTATTTGCAGGCCCGCAACCCTTCCCTGTAAGAAAGAAAAAATATCGAAATAAGAGGTCGCCTGGTTGTTCGTCAGATCAAAAGAGTAGCCATTGTCGCCCCTAAACAACCCACTTGCATATTTCTCGTCCAACTGTTGAGTAGGGCTTTTGGTTCGCGTTTTTACCGTTACCGCCTCTAGTACATTACCTTTTGGATCGAATTTGCTTCCTAGCTGAAATAGCTTATCTGCAAAAAATTTTGTCCTTGCAATTGCCGCCGTATCAACTTCTAAATTCAAAGGCCTGTTTAAAAAATCAATTCGTCTTGCTCCCTTTATGAAGTTGTTATAGAACCCTAAACTCATTTCCTTTTCCGCTTTTTTATCTTTCATGAACTGGTAGAAAACAGTAGCTGTATCATAAAAAATAACATTGGGTAGCGTGAATTTATCAACGCCCGTTTTAGGCATTTCCAAAAATTGGGATGAAGAATCTTTGCTTTGTATAAAGATCAGCAACTGTTCGTCAGTTCGAAGCGGTGAAGCGGTTGTGACACCAAAGACTTTGGCTTCAAGAGTCAAATAGTTGTCAGCAGGAAACTTGATAACAGGCTTTCGTCCTCTTGCAAGGGTAGCCCAATTGTACCGGCGCCAACCATGTGTAAGCAAAACAAGATCAAGATTATTGGCAGTGCTATCGGCGTTATTAGCAAAATAATAGGTGGGATTATAAACATAACCTTTGATGTCTCCCGACAGTAACATCCTTGATATAATATTGTCTCCCGAAGTCTGCCTTCCAATAGCCGCATCGGTAACGGCCAATGAAAGATTAGATAAGACAGTGTCGTCGACTTCGATCTCAATCGTATTTTTTGCCCTAAAATTTGTGTTCAACTCAGGAGTGTTCACTTTTGCCTGGAAAGTATAATTGCCGTTATTTATCATTGTTATCCTTTCCGCAATAGGCTCCCAGGTATCGCTAAAGATGGTGATCTGCATTATTCCGGATGGCAAATTTTCAACAGGGATAGTGCCACTCGTAACTTTTGTTTCAGCAAGGTTTGCTTTGGCTTTATATATTCTTTCCTGTCCAAGGAGAGCAATAATGTTTACTTTTTTCCAGCTTTCCGGAACCTCGTCTGTTCGCGTCAGCATAAAAACCTTTTTACCTGATGCGCCTGATATTTTTAAAACATACCCCTGGGCTTTTACTTCAGGCAAGGATATCGTTTGCTTTTTTCCGGAGGGATCATTCCATACTGCTTGGTATGTTTCATTCGGAGAGGGAGTTAAATTGAAAGCACCCATGCCATCGTGCTTAGAAGAAAAAGAAGTAACGACGGTGCCTTTGCTATCCACAATGTTTCCGTTTGCAGCAACGGGCAATCCCAATTCATCGTTCGCTTTAAAGGCCACTACAGATTGAAGGTTATTGACAAGGTTTCCGCCTTCAGGGAAAAATTGTATAGAATAGGTTTTAACTACCTCCGACTTCTTTTTTTCTGTTAAGCCGGCTTTGTCGGTGACGACAATATTTTTCTGGAAGATAAAAGCCGTATCAAAATTATACATCCAAACAGTGTAGCCCCTAAAGACCATGTTTCCAGCAGGCATTGAGTCAGGCAAATCAAAGCTTCCTGACGAAGAAGACTCAGCTATAGGATATACCTTTCGTTGCACAATATTTCCCTTGTCATTTACCAGCTCCGCATAGAAATTTTTGCTTGTCGAAGACAAACTGAAACCGGAAAAAAGGTAGGCCTTAAACCAGATTGTTTCGCCGGCTCTATAAAGGTCTTTGTCAAAATGTACATAAGCCTTTTCATCCGGCACCTGCTCCGAGTAAACCTTGATCATCGAGTCAATTACCTGGGCATGTATGGATAGAAATGATATAAAGAGAAAGATGGAAAGAAGCAGAGTTTTCTTCATGTATTTGTATTTAACGTCAAAACGCTAAAAGCGAATTTAAGGCAAATAAAAATGTTCATACTGCCAATAATAAGAGAAATTATAGCGGTGGAGCAGGGTATAAAATTTGGTCAAGTGTATCGAACCTAAGCTTGGCCTTTTGCTTAAATATCACTTCTGGTACTTCAATAGGAAACAACTATACGTTTCTTTACCGCATATCAATATCGGGTACGAGCATTTGGTTGAACTAGGTGGAAGAAGAAAGCTTAACAAAGAATTTGAAAATACGGAGTGGAGGCATCCTGCTTTTAGGTCTTATGGGGATTATTTGGAGACGGAAGAATTTACAGAAGGGCTAAAGAACATCCCTATACTTCGCGGGCTGAAATTGTAAATGGTAAACTCTCATGCAAACCAGGGCCTTGACCCTTGACAGATCCTTCGTCCTTTCGCAATCCTTAAAATATAATCTCCCTTCTTTAATTAGACGGATATCGGTACAAAAGGATGAAATACGGCTGGTTGTATCGTAGCAAGTACTCCCCACAATTGAGGCTGTTGGCATTGTTTTTTACCTGATCTAACTATCACAAAAAACAAACATTATGAACTCGAAAACAAAAGTAATCATAGGCGCTTTAGCAGTTGCTGCTTTAGGCAGTGTTGTAGCAGGATTATTTGCCACCGATGAGGGCAGAAAGACAAGAAAACAGCTGGCTAAAAAAACCAGGAAATTGAGAAATAAAACTTTACAACAGGTTGGTGAACTTAAAGTAAGTACCCGCCGGAAATACGAAAACGTGAAGCAGGCGGCCAGCGACATTGTAGACCAGGGAATCGAAAAAGTTTCAGGTATTGTAAGTAGCGCGGATGATGCAGCTAAAGCAAAATAGGAATTGAACAAAACGAAAGGCTTATCAATTTTATTAATTGATAAGCCTTTGTTTTGATGTCTAACTCTTATTACAATGAGGTTAAAGCTTTTTTAGTTATCCAAACCGGGTTTACTATTTCCGTGGGTTCGTTTTAAAGAGTAACGAATGTTTTTGTGTTGGAAATTATTTTTTTAATTTTTTAATATTAAGGCTATTGTCACTGGATCTATTGCGACCATATCTACTAACCTTAATGACTTTACTATTTTGGCGTGTTTAAGTGTTCCCTGTGAGATGTATTGTTAGCGTATATCCCAAGTATCCCTCACCTGTGTTGCGGTTTCTTTATGATCACTGAAAAAATCGCAATAACTCCATGTTCCGGCTTTACCAACAGCCACTTCTTCTAGTATGGCTTTATAATCTTTTAAGTAAGCATTAGGGCTTACATGCTTAATCACAAACTCTTTAAGACGTTTGTGCACACCCATGCCCAGGACGGGTGAGTAACAATACTATAAACGTTTTCAATTCGTTATATCCTGATTAGTCAATTAATTATATGGATTACACGTATCGGGCCTGGAAAGCTTCCAAGCTCGGGTGCTGTTCTTTATTTAATGCAGAAGACTGATTGAGGAATATTAGCTGAAGCAATAGGGATTAGATTCGTTAGAAGTTTTTTACGATCCCACTTCAACTAATTTTCGTTTGACTGCTTACAAACCAGGTATTCCTGTATCTGTTATTCGAGGAACCTGATTAAAATCAATTCATGACGCTTTACACTTTAAATAAAAAGGTTCATTTATTCTCTATAGCTCTAGCAGTAATGTTGTCATCCTTCCAGGCGGTTCTTTCGCAACCACTGCAGGCAATAAAAGCGGGTCCGCGAAAGACGATGGTTAGTGATAGTATGCTACCCGGATTAATGATGAAAGTGGCTTCCTATACGGCTACTATTGACCATACCGATTTTTTGATTAGGCGTAAATTCAATATTACCCCTATTTCGTTCAATCTACCAGACATTGAAAGACGGGTAAAAGGGTTTAAGTCAAGACTGGAGAAGAAGGGTAACCAGATGAACCTTCGTAGTTTAAATAGCGGAATAATCATGTTGCATGAAATTTCAGGGAAGCTGGATTCATACCACAAGGTTTTAAACAACTTCAGCAATGAATTAACGCAGAGTAACACAGAGGTTAAGAAAATATTGCGTGATCCTGTTCTAAATTTCAATGTATCAGATTCGGTTTTGCTTGAGCAGTTACAGGATATACGCGTTGAGGGACACGAGCTCGACTCGATGCAGCAGAAGACCTTGACGAAGGTAAACTTGTTAAGAAATAAAGTATCGGTTAACCTACTTCAAGCCACTGATATTATATCAGACATGCACTACCTGGCTCTTTCGTTTAAGATGGCGATGTGGGACCAGGAAGAGTCTCCCCTGTTCAGTTCAAAGAAAGAGGAATACAAAAACGACCTTGTCGAAATAACTAGCTTGGGTCTGCAAAGGTCGTGGCTGATCATACTGATTTATTTAAAGGGGAAATGGAGTGTAATAACCGTTGGACTAATGCTTTTTATTTTTACTTTTTCGTGGATGTTATTGAATATGACGCGGATAAGAAAACAACAAAATGTAGCTGCAGTCGTAGCACCAATGCACTTTCTAAGTAGAAGTATTTTCATTGGATGCCTGATGGGTTTCTTTACGTATCTACCATTCTTTTTTGCCAATCCGCCAATGTCATTTCTGCATTCGTGCGAGGTGCTGCGTTTAGCAACTCTTACCTACCTGATATTACCCTATTTATCAAAACAGTCCAAAATAATATGGTTCTCGTTGAGCTTTTTGTGGCTATACTATGCACTGGATAATATACTACTTGAATCGGCATTTGGGGAACGCTGGGGGCTGTTCTTCGCAGGCGTCTTACTGGCCGCTATTTGCGTGAAAATAGTTATTAACAAAAAGCCCGGCTTTACCAGGCTGGCTGAATCTCCGGCAACCCGGGCTCTTGCAATTTTCTCACTGTCACAAGTAGTATTATCAATTATTTTCAACCTTACAGGAAGGGTATCGCTGGCAAAAATATTTGGCGTGAGCGCCGTTCAATGCCTCTTACTCGGCGTTAGTTTCAAAGTATTTTGCACGATGGTACTTGAAGCTATTTATGTTCACTCCGAAGCTTACCGTGATAGCCGCTTCGCCAAGTTTATTAATTATAAAATTCTTGAAAACCAATTTTTGAGAATCCTTTGGGTGTTGTCAACAATAGCATGGACAGTCTCGCTAGCTCGCAACTTTACTCTTTATGATGCAATGCTTGAAGTGCTTGCTTCTTTCTTCAACGAAACAAGAACAATTGGCAGCATGGTATTTTCATTTAAAAGCGTAGCTATTTTCATTTGTATCATTTGGCTTTCTTCAGTGATATCGGGTGCCATCAACTTTTTCTTTGGAAACGAAAAAACAAAGAACTCGAACAGCCGCAGTCGGGTAGGCTCAATGATGTTGCTGATACGCTTAACCATTTGGACACTCGGTTTTTGTATCGCAGTCGCTGCTGCCGGCGTTCCATTAGATAAACTGTCGTTGATGTTAGGTGCACTGGGCGTAGGCATTGGCTTTGGCTTGCAGAACATCGTGAACAACCTGGTTTCGGGGGTAATACTTGCATTTGAGAGACCCATACAAGTGGGCGATCTTATAGAAGTGGGAGGCAAAACAGGCGTTGTAAAAGAAATCGGCGTAAGAAGTAGTAAGATAAATAACAATGAAGGAGCTGATATTATTGTGCCAAACGGCGACCTGTTGAGCCAGCATCTGATTAACTGGACAATGCAGGATCGTAACAAACAGATAGAATTTTTGATTGACATTCCATACCAGGCAGATATTAAAAAGATTACATCGCTAATACAGGAAATGCTGGCGAATAATGAAAAAATAATTAAAGATCACCCACCAGCCGTAGTATTACAACATTTTGGCGACCTGGCGATCAAGCTGAAAATCTTGTTTTGGGTACAAGACTTGACCGAGGCAGGAGCAATCCGCAGCAACGCAATGATAGAAATTTATAATTTGCTAGCTGCTAACGGTGTCCAATACCCTGTTTATAAAAGTCCTCTTATAGAACCATACATACCCAAAACTATAACCCCATGGAAAATAACAGAAGGCACTTCAGAGTTAAGCTAACAGAGGCATTACTTAGTAGGCTGTAAATAATACTACTAATTATTTGCTTGATTAATAAGTGATCGTTATACCTGCTCCGTATCCCATGTCGCTGTCGTAGTGAGTTGAAGCAGTTAGCCATTTAGAAAGTACATACCGAAAGCCGGCCATGTATTCCTTATCCGTATTAGCCATTACTCCTAAACGAAGACGTGGAGTGACGGGGATATCTTCCCTGCTTAATTCAAAACGAAACTTGCCTTTACCATCAACTCTTGCATCGGCTATAAATAAACCAGGTGTCATGTATTGTACACCAGCAGTAAATGTTCTTCTGTTGTTCTGGTTGCTATATTGACCGAAGAAGTTTTTCTCGCTTTCGTTCTCTTTATTATTCTTGTGATAATCAAAACCGACATAAGGAAACAGCCATTGATTGACCCCTATGTATTTTCCAAACATTGTTTCGCTTTCATAACCATGCTCTGGATGTGATCCTAAACGCCATTCAGTAATTATTGCATAACGGTTTGAGGAAAGCATTGCCTCCCCATCACTGCCATTAGTCTCTAAACCAATTCTTGCCATCAAATGCTTCATAATATTGTCTGGATGCCTTTTAAACTTTTTATACGCTTTTTCGGCATCTGGCAAATCCGGATTGACAGGTGAATTAGCATAGGTAAATACTCTGCCCATGCCCGCCATCATGTGAAACAAAATGTGACAGTGAAAGAACCAGTTGCCATCCTGGTTTGCGGCAAATTCGATGGTATCTGTTTCCATTGGCATAATGTCAATCACATTCTTTAGGGGCGAATATTCTCTCTGGCTATTTACTACTCTAAAGTCGTGACCATGCAGGTGCATTGGGTGACGCATCATTGAATTGTTGGTAAGAACAAGGCGAAGGTTTTTACCTTTGTTGATTATTATCCTGTCGGCTTCTGTAACTGTCTTGTTATCTAAAGTCCAGACGTAGCGGTTCATGTTACCGCTAAGGTTGAAGTGAAGGGTTCGTGTATTTCCCTCCGGTAAAGATGTTTTAATAGGCGAGCGAAGCATATCATAATTGAGTGTAACAATGTTACCACTGACAGGAGTACGCATGTTGCTCATGTCGTGCTGCATGTTACCCATGCTTTGATTTTTCGTTTCGGGATTATTGTTCCCTGAAGCCGCCGTGTCTCCCACACCCCCTGTGATCTCGGGATACATTACAGTGTTCATGTCCATCTTTTGAAGGCTCATATTCATTCCCATGTCTTTCATGGTGCCGTCGACATTCATCATATCGTTCATCATCTTCATGCCTTCGAAATATTTGAGACGAGGCAGTTTGAAGGCCGGCATTTTCATGCCTGTTCCTAACCAAAGTGAAGATGCACCTGTACGGTCTTCTGACGTTGCCCTAAACTCGTAACTCATGTTCTCCCGTATCGTCACAACTATATCATACGTTTCTGCCGGGGCAATAATTAGTCGGTCTACTTCTACCGGCGTTACCTCATTTCCATCGTTACCTACTACACTCATTTTACCACCTCCAAATGTTAACCAGAAGTAGGTTGACGCACCTGCGTTAACAATATGAAGTAGTACTTTATCACCCGCTTTAAATTGTTGTTCCTGTGTTTCAGGTTTGCCATTCACTAAAAATTTCTGGTACCAGTCATCGCTAACATCCATTGCTTTCATTCGCTTCCATTCGTTGACCAGCTTCGTTTTTAGGTGGCCTTCTCTAATAGCCACCGAATAACTTTGAGTACTACCCTTCTTTATAGCAAACCAATCATTCGCTGTTCGTAGTCTCCGTTGTGTTTGCATGGGGTTTTCATCCGCCCACTCACTTAAAACTACATTCACCTCGCCCCAGCTCTCTCTTTTAGAAGAGAGAGGTTGCGCCTCTTCTCTTTTATTCAAGATCAATGCGCCATACATGCCTACCTGTTCTTGTAGTGCACTGTGAGAATGATACCAATAAGTACCGTTCTGAACTACTTTGAATTTGTATACATAAGTGTCACCGGGATGAATAGGCTTGGTTGTTAAGAAGGGAACACCATCAAAGCGGTTTGGCAAAATGATACCGTGCCAGTGCAATGAAGTTTCTTCTTTAAGTTGATTGTGTAAATGAATCTCGGCTGTATCGCCTTCAGTAAAAGTTAGGGTCGGACCAGGTATAGAGCCATTGATTGCAACAGCTTTCTTGTTTTTTCCTGAAAAGTTTACGGTCGTATCTCTAACAAATAAATGGTAAACCACAGTTTTACCTGCTTACAGATTTAATTTGCCGCTTACCTTTTCATCCGCAAGATCAGTGCTACCTTCTTGCTTTGTTCCGTTGCTGCTTGAACTTTCCGGCTTAGTATCCTGTATTGTTTTTTTGATCAAAGTCATACCACACTTTGGACATTTGCCTGGTTTGCCTGATTGAACTTCAGGGTGCATAGGACAAGAGTACATTACCTTCTGTTCAGCCTTAGAAGCATCGCTATTGCTCATGTTCATCTCACTATGGTTATGCGCCTCAATCGTTTCATCCTTTACAACTTCCTGCGCCTCCTTGTTAACTGCAGAAGATTCAGTTGTAATTACTGACTTTTTAGTTGCTGGCGATTTTAAAGTAGTTGTCTTTACTGTCTTTTTTGGTGTATTGACCTTAATTGTTTTTTTCTTTAAAGTCATCCCACACTTTGGACAATTACCCGGCTTAGACATTTCCACTTCCGGGTGCATGGGACAAGTGTACATCACTTTCGTTGTTTGTGCAGTTGCCGCCGCTACGAACAATAAAGCCTGCATTAATAATAAGAATATTCTTTTCATGAAATATTATTTGCATTGCTTGAAAGCATGTAATCAAATCAGGGGAAAGATTGACTATAATGTTTCTTGCACCTCGCCACATGTTAGCATAGTAGTACCGTAGTAGGGGTTCTTAATTTGTTTTTCAAGACTAAGCCAAGAGGCTTTTTTCATCGGACAATACTGCAAATAAAGTGGCTTATCGCTTAACTTAAAAGCCTTAGCAACAGATGCCATGTTAGATGAAAGAGAGGCAAAAATTTCCCGTTGCTTTTTCAGATCTTTTGTTGCTGAAATTTTACCAGCATCATTAGAAAGGATATGAACATTGCCTTCTGAAATTACTTTATAGTCAACGGTGTTAGCTGTTCGTAAAAATTGGTTAGCATTAGACGCAGCAGAAGTTGCATCACCTGCTACCAAGGCATTTTTTATATTGAGGTATGAGGACAACAGCCGTGAAAACTGTTGTTGTGTGTTCGCATCAACTACCGTTGCCTTGGTAGTGTTTTCTTTATTTGATGTTGTTGACTTCTGCTCGTGGCCAGCATGATCGTTCTGTGTAATTGCAGCAATAGATGTATAGCCAAGAATAGTTGCTATTAAGATTAACTTTTTCACTTGTAAATGATTTGATGTTTTAAAAAAATTGAACATTCTACGATATCAATACTTGACTCGAGCCCGGCTGCAAGCCCTGGTTTCTTATGACAGCTTTTCAGCCTTGTAACCCGCTTTTTCGACTGCCTTAATAATTTGTTCTTCGTCAAGGTTTTCTGATGTTACCGTAAGGACTTTCTTTGGGTTAACGGTATCAACTTTCCAGTTCGTTTCTCCTACTGTCTTGTTTAAGGTAGGGGTAACTTTCGCCACACAAGCGCCGCACATAATATTCGTTTTTACTTCTATTGTTTTCATGACCTTTTGTTTATTTCGTTATGTAAAATTAGTTACAACCTTTCTGTCGACTATTACAGAATTCCTGATTTGATTTACACAATTTCGGGATCATAGATAAGGGTACTTTCAGTGGCTAAAATGACGAAATAAAAAGCTATGGGACTCTTGTATAGTTCGTGGAATAGTGATTTACCGTACAAGAGAGTGACACAAGAATGTTGATTAAAATGCTTCCGCTTAGTGCCCGAAAAGTTCTTTAGTCACAACCAGTTTCCTATAAACAAGGCCGGTTTATTTATTAATCTTTACAGACTACTTGCCGATACAGAACTTGCTAAAAATGTAGTCTAACTGGTCCTCGTTTGTGATCTCGCCTGTGATCTCGCCGAGGTAGTGTAAGCATCTTCGGATGTCAAGTGATAGCAAGTCACCTGAAATATTTATTTCCATTCCCTTCTGGATATCGATGAGAGACTGGTGCACTAACCGCAATGCTTCATAATGTCTTGCGTTAGATACGACGCTGCTTTCTGTTTGCAGCTTTCCACCAAGTACCTCGTCGACCAGCCTTTGCTTAACAATGTCTACATTCTTTTTATTGCCGGCTGATATGTAGAGTACATTAATGTTAGCAAACTTTTCCGCCAGCACTTTATCAGAACTAAGATCAATTTTATTGCCTACAAGTAAGTAGTGTATGGCCTTCTCATTCATTTCATGGATGACCACTTGCAGCTCTTCCTTGTTGATTTCATTCACATCAAATAGGTAAATAACTACATCCGCCTGGCTCATCTTTTCAAGGCTCCTTTCGACTCCAATGCTTTCAATTAAATCTGTTGTATGTTGGCGGATACCTGCCGTATCGATAAGCCGGAATAGGATACCATCAATATTTAAAACTTCTTCAATGGTGTCTCTTGTAGTTCCGGCTATCTCACTTACAATAGCCCGGTTTTCATTAAGGAGCGTATTTAATAAAGTTGATTTTCCGGCATTTGGTTTCCCGATAATAGCTACCTGTACCCCGTTCTTTATCACGTTACCTAAAGCAAAAGAGGATAACAGTTCATCCGTCATTTTTTCAGCATTATTGATAATACTATTCAATTGGCTTCGATCAGCAAACTCCACATCTTCCTGGCTAAAATCCAACTCAAGTTCTATTAGGGCAGAAAAAGATAGAAGCTGGTCGCGCAGCGTTTTAAGGACTGACGAAAAACCTCCTCTAATGTTTTGAAGTGCGTGTTTACGGCTAATCTCTGTATTGCTATAGATTAGATCAGCTACGGCCTCTGCTTGTGTAAGATCAAGCTTGCCATTCAAAAAAGCTCGCTGTGTAAATTCTCCGGGCTTAGCCAAACGGGCTCCGGCGGCTGTAATATCGGTAATAATTTTTTCTAAAATATAAGGTGACCCGTGCGAAGAGATTTCAACCACGTTTTCTCCAGTATAAGAAGCAGGCCCTTTAAATAATGAAACAACGACCTGGTCAATGGCCACACCATCTGCTTCAAGAAGACCAACGTGCAGCGTATGCGACTTACAAGCACAAAGATCTTTAGCGGGAAAAAGGCGGTCAACTATTTCGATTGCTGACTTACCACTTACTCTTACCACACCAATTGCCCCTATTCCTTGTGGAGTTGCAAGAGCTACAATTGTATCGTTCCAATCTGCTAATTTCCCTAACATCCTTTTTCAATTTTAGCAAAACTAACCGTATTTGTAATATTGCCAGTTTGTAAAAGAAGGCTGAAAATGGTTTAAAGTATGCGGATGATCTAAAATGCGTTACAGCAATAATGCTAAATATAACAATGCTTTGCAACCCGGCACCTCACAAAAAAAATCCTTCAATTGGAAGGATTTTTAAAAAGTATCATAAAAACATTCTTACTACAGTTCCTTAATTTTTAGATTCTTGAACCAAGCCTCACTTCCGTGATCCTGTAAGCCGATGTGGCCTTTTTTCGACATACCGTAGCCCGGCGCATCCTTCCACTTTCCTTCGGTCTTCTTCTTCTTCCACTCGTCGGTCCACATTTGAAAGTCCAGCAGTTTTTTACCGTTAAGCCAATGTTGCACATGCCCTTTATTTACTACAATTCTTGTGGTGTTCCATTGACCAACGGGGTTAGGTGCGGCAGTCGGCGCTGGATCCATTGCATAATTTGCCCCTGTCTTTTGCCAGTCTTCGAGCTTTTGAGGAAAGTTTAGATCGTCGATGATCTGGTATTCAGGGCCGCTTAAATACGCAGCTTTGAACTCTTCCGTTACCAGGTATAAAATTCCGCTGTTCCCCTGGGGAGAAATTTTCCAGTCTACCGACAAGTCGAAATTTTCGTATTGCTTGTCTGTAATCATATCAGCTCTTAAGTCGCTTTTATCAGTGGAACTGCCCTTGCAATACATTACTCCATCCTTGGCTGACCATGAGTTAGTCTCCTTATTTTGATAGGCGCGCCAACCATTCAAGCTTTTGCCATCGAACAATAGTTTCCAACCTGTTTTCTTCTCGCTTGGCGTGAGCGTGTTATCCTTGCCTGCCATATAAGAATAACTGCTTAAAACGATCGCCGAAACAACCACGCTAACTGCCAAAATCTTCTGCTTCATTATTGTGTTTTATGTATTTAGTAATTTTAAATTCTCAGGATCCCAACGCATAATTTTATTATTGAAATAACTGTCGTTGCACAACAATGCAGGGGCGGCGGCCCGATATCCAAACAACGGATCTTCGGTTACTTTACCCTTGTTTCTGATGGCAGATGCCCAGTTATAAAAGTGATCAAAGTGGGCACCTTTATATCCCGGCTCAGCAGTATATTCCATCTTTCCAGGAGGCATCATAGATTTACGATCGTACACATATTCTTTTCCTGCGCCGGTAATCTTCGTTTGTGTTAGCGGATCATTTGGGTCTGAATGGTCGCTATTTCTAAACACAGTCACTTTATCCCACTCGACTGTCATCGAGCCTTCACTTCCAACCATTCTCAGGTAGTTGGTACCGCCCGTTCCATCTATAAAGTTTACCCGGAGAGATAAATTAAAAGCAGGGTGAATTTTGGTTTCAGGATAGTCGAACATGCCAAGCATTACGTCAGGCACTTCTCTTCCATCTTTCCAATATCTTAAACCACCGGTAGCCATAATCTTGTCCGGACCTAGTGAGCCTGTAACAAAATGAAGGCTTGAAAACAAATGCACAAACAAATCGCCTGAAACACCTGTTCCATAATCGCGGTAGTTTCTCCAACGGAAGAAGCGGGTGGGATCAAAAGGTCTTTTATTAGTGTTCTCTACAAACCTATCCCAGCCCACGTTAGCAGGAGAAGCATCGGGCGGAATTGGATATTGCCACGCACCTGTTGGGGACATTCTAGCATAAAATGCTTCGGCATAATTGAGTTGTCCGATAGCACCATCTTTAAGCAATTGCCTGCCTTTTTCATTTCCCAGAGAACTCATGCCCTGGCTTCCCACCTGCATAATTACCTTGTTCTTATTCTGCGCGGCTATTACTGCGGGACCTTCAGTAATGTCGTGCACCATTGGCTTTTCGCAATACACATGCTTACCACTATTCATTGCTGCTATAGAAATGTCCTTATGCCAATGATCCGGCGTTGCAATGATTACTGCGTCAATATCTTTTCTGTTGATAATGTCTTTGTATTCACGGGTAGTGGTTAAATCACTACCCCACTTTGTTTTTGCAGTTGCAAGGCGACCATCGTAGAGATCGCACACTGCCACCAGTTTTATTCCCGGAACTGTGATGGCAGTATTTGTGTCCGCAGTTCCCATTCCACCGGCCCCAATTAGGGCAACTTGTATCTGGTCGTTGGCTGAGTATTTCTGTCCACTTCTCACAAGTTCTTCCAGGTTCCGTTTGCGGTCTTTAGCCGTAACAATCGAAGGTAGTAAGGCAGCACCGACAACTCCTTTAGTCATTTTACTAATAAAGGAGCGTCTTGAATCATCGTTATTGATTTTTGACATGCACGTTTTTTTAAAATTATGTGAACTATAAAATGCCTGACTAAACTAAATATTTTTCTTGTAACGGGGTTGAATCTATTTGAAGCCGGCACAGGTTTCCTCGATGTTGCATCGTTGCGTCGCACTCTTGTACTTCAGGTAAACCTGTTGATCGGTCCAACTTATGACTTCACAACCAGTACCCCGCATTTATACTTTAATATAAATCCGTCTCTTATTCAGCCACCATCCTACTGCCCAACAGACTAGCATAAATGAGATAGCAAACAAAAAAGACCCAATAGCGCCCGGGGCAATAGTTTGAAAAACCGTGCTGTTTATTGACCCAAACAGGTTCTCGCCTCCACCCGTAGGTATCATGTAAAGAATAATTACAAGTACCTCTGAAAGGATATAAATAAACAACGGGTTCCTTCCGAGAATAAGAAAAAAGTCCGTCCACTTTAGCTGATTTTGGTTCTTTATCTCTAGAATGTAAACAAGGGCTGAAATCAGTAAAAGGTCAATTCCTGTAGTTAGCAGAACAAATGGGCTACTCCATAATTTTTTATTAATCGGGAACACCATGTTCCACCACAGGGCAATAAAAATAAGGAGCGCACCTGTCAGCATCAGTTTAGAAATTGTTTCGTAGCCTTTGCCTTTTTCCTGTATAAATTTTCCTGCAAAATACCCGATCACGACGTTTACAATCGAGGTCATTGTACTCAGCCAGCCTTCGGG
This sequence comes from Segetibacter aerophilus, assembly GCF_007991655.1. GTDB lineage: Bacteria > Bacteroidota > Bacteroidia > Chitinophagales > Chitinophagaceae > Segetibacter > Segetibacter aerophilus. The sequence continues at coordinate 82,120 of NZ_BJYT01000006.1, read as the reverse complement.
ATCGAATGCCACACCTTCGCCATGATACATATGATTTGGTCCCATTAGAAATTTATCCAGGTAAATGCCTGCATTGCCGAGCATGCTATACGGCTGGTCACGGTCACCGAAAAGAAGTAAGATGATCCAATAACCCAGCAACAAAAGAATGCTGGCAATAACAACCTTTTTCGGCCTTAAATAATGTATTAACAAAGAGGCAAAAAAGTAAGAAAGTGCGATGCGTTGCAGTACGCCCATGATGCGTGTGTTACTAATAGGCGCGCCAGTGATATGACCTGAATTGTCAAGGCGAAAAAAGGGAAACCAATACATTAAATAGCCAATCAGAAAAATCAGCAGCGTACGCTTAATTATCTTTTTAAAGAAAGCTGCGTTACTAATCTCTTTGTACCTGCCAAGGGAAAAGCTCATCGCATTTCCTACAGCAAATAAAAACGATGGGAAAACAAGATCGGTTGGAGTAAAGCCATGCCACTGAGCATGCTCAAGGGGAGCAAAAGGCGAAGCGCCACTTCCGGGAGTATTTACGATGATCATAAAGCAAATTGTCATTCCCCGGAATACGTCGAGAGAAAGAAACCGCTGGCTTTGTCCATTCATATATCAATAGTTAGTGTGTGTGTGCAATTAATTCTCCTCAACAATTCGAGAATTGATGACTGACTGTCCGTCAGGTGTAAATAATACAATTCCCTTTTTCTTTTGCACCGTTCCTGCGGAGTCGGTATACTGGAAATCTAGTGAATACTGTAGAGGATTTTTAAAAGTAGTATCAGCCGAATTTTTAAGAGTGTCTTCCTTGAAACCGGTTATGTCGAAAGAACGTGCGCGACGCAGCTTTCTCCTGATTTCATCCTTAGCAATCAACTGTCTTTTGTCACTTTCGTACGAATGGTTTTCGCAGCCTAGAAGTATAACAAGCAAAATTAGGAGCAGATGCCGCATAGTAGTTTGGTCTCTATTAGTTTGGTCTGTATTAATTGAGGAAACTAAAATACCGATAAGATTCAAGGATGGACAAAAATTATTTCTAACAAAAAGACAGAACCACCAAACATTGGCAAACCTAAAAAAAGGGCCAGAAAACCTTTAATCCTTTAAAGCGATTGCACCTACAAGCAAGCTAAGCACCAGAAGCTGAATTATCCAAATGATATAGAGTTGAAGTGCTTGCGACGCAACGATGATGACCAAAGAAGCAGTACGCGTACTCACAAAAAAAATGCTATGTATCTAAAACTAACCTGGCAAGCTGCCCTATCGGAATATTACATTTATCCTTTCTTTATTCCTTTCATCACGAAAATCACTACCTTTTGTAACTTAATTTTCACTGGGTCGTTCAACCTCAAATACTTTTATAAACTCAAAATTATGTTATTATGAAAAAGTCGCTTTTTGCATTATTCACTCTAATTGCCGTCGGTGGCTTCGCGCAGTTTCAGAAAATAACCGGGGACGGAAATCTTAAAAAAGAGACACGAGAAGTAAGCAGTTTTACAGGTGTAATGGTCGCCGGTAGCGTAAACGTTGATTTGAATTATGGGGACTCGAAAACCATAACAATAGAGGGTGATGAAAACATATTGCCATACGTAGAAACTTCAGTTGAAAACGGAAACCTTGTGATAAAAACAAGAAATAAAGTAAGCATAAGTAGCAAGCATAAAATTATTGTTCATGCATCGTTAACCACCCTTAAAAGGCTAAGGGTTTCCGGCAGTGGAAACATTACGGGTAACGGTGATTTTAGCAACGACAGCAGGACTGACATTGCTGTCTCGGGCTCTGGCAACATTAACGTGGGAATAAATTCATTTGCTGAAACCAAGATAAATATTTCGGGCAGCGGAAATGTAACGCTGAAAGGAAGGAGCACCAACAACATTGACGCGGGCGTAAGTGGCAGTGGTAACATTGACTGTAGCGAGGTAAGCTGCAACGACGTTTTAGCACATGTCAGCGGAAGTGGCAACATAAAAGTTTACGCAAACAAAAGCATTGATGCAAAAGTGAGCGGCAGCGGAAACATTTATTACAAAGGCTCTGCGACAAATATTAGTTTAAAATCTTCGGGTAGCGGAAAGATTATAAAGGCTTAAGCCGCTGCTCAGTATTTTTTAATCCCCTTACAATTTCTGTAAGGGGATTTTTTGTTTGACAGAAATTATAAATCAAAAGGTTCAATTACTACATCGTCTCCTTTTTTTCTTCTGGTGGTCTCAATACTCCTTTGTCAAGTTTTACCTCATTTTTAAAAAATCCCTTTTTAACGTTAAAACCCTTCCAACAAAAATATTTTGAAGAATAACTATAAAAATAGTTGTACAACTAAAAAATTAGTTTCATCTTTATGTAACTAATCTTTTAGTTATAAATGAAGAAGAGTTTAACAAAGGCGGAAGAACAGATTATGCAGGCGCTATGGAAAATTGAAAAAGGTTTTCTCAAAGAAATCATAGATGCACTACCAGATCCAAAGCCGCACTCCAACACAGTAGCTACCATTTTGAAAATACTGGTAGATAAAAAATTTGTAGGTATAGAAACATTCGGCCGCCAAAACCAATATTCAGCTTTAGTGGCAAAGGACGAATACACCAGCAGCTCGATTAAAACTTTAGTAGAAGGATACTTTGACGGTTCATTTAGCGATGCTGTTTCTTTTATGGTCGATAAGAACAAATTAAGTGTCGAAGACCTTGAATTACTGTTGAAACAAATTAAAAAACAAAAAAAGTAAATGATGCTAACCATTGCCTGGTACCTGTTGAAAGTAATGTTATGCAGCGGCATATTATTCGGCTATTACCTGCTTGCATTGCGTAACAAAAAGTTTCATTTATACAACCGGTTCTATTTGCTCTCGTCGATCTTATTATCGTGGATAATACCATTGCTGAAAATTAATTTTTGGGAAGGGGCGACGAGTAAGCCGCAGGTGATAACGCTGTTATCTGTTGTAGCCAATGGTAACAGGTTTGTTGAAGAAAAAAGCAATTATACATGGACCTGGAACGGTGCAATATTATTTGTTTGTGCCTTTGTCTCGGTACTATTCTTAATACGCTTTGTACGAGCTATTGTAAAAATCAGGATGCTTATCCTTAAAAACCCTTCAAGCAAATGGAAGGATATAAATTTTGTTTTTACCAATGTTAAAGGCACACCTTTTTCATTTTTTAAAAACATTTTCTGGAATACTGAAATTGATTTGCATTCTAGCCAGGGCGAACAAATACTGAAGCATGAGTTAACTCATGTTCGCGAAGCGCATACAGTAGACAAAATATTCCTAAGCATTGTACTTATTGTTGGATGGTATAATCCCTTTATTTGGCTTATTCGCAAAGAGCTAAACATGATACACGAATTTATCGCCGACAAAAAAACAGTAGCACAGGGAGATACAGCATCTTTTGCTGCAATGCTTTTAAAAAGCGCTTATCCCCAATATTCATTTCCGCTTGCGAATTCATTTTTTTATTCACCTGTTAAACGAAGATTACTTATGCTTACCTCATCTAAAAAAACAAGCTTTACTTATGTGCGCCGAATTGCTATCCTGCCATTATTAATGTTTACCTGCGTCCTTTTTGCTTTTACCTTAAAGAAAGGAAAAAGCAATTCAGATGGAAACGAGATGGTTTCAGGAAACAGAATAACGATTGAACCAGCTAACAAAGTGTTGGAAGAAAAAACAAATATTGGAGTAGAGGACACAACTAAAAAGAAAGGAAAAACAGTATCCTTTAGCAATATTACCTTAAACAATTCGGGGAATAAAGCAGTTACAGTTGAAGGTTCGAAGGTGTTTTTAGCAACTGAAAAACTACATGAAGCGCTAATTGTGCTTGATGGCAAGTCTATACGTGAAGAAGAATTGGAAAAAATAATAAAGCCGGAAAACATCAGGGAAATAACAATCTTAAATGCCGAAAATGGCTTCAAGAAGTATGGAGAAAAAGGAAAGCATGGTGCTGTTGAAATAAGATCGGGTGTGCAAGCCGAGCAAAGCGACATTAAAGTGCAGGGCGGTGAGATCACAGAAACATACCAGGAAGAGCAGAACAAATTTGATAAAGTATTTACCAAAGTTGAAAATCCACCGGCTTATAAAGGCGAAGTGCCTTTTGCAGAATATGTAAAAGCAAATCTTCGCTATCCATCTAATGCCATAGCTAAGAAAAAAGAAGGTAAGGCTATTATAAAATTCATCGTAGATCAAGAAGGTAATTTGACCAATTTTAAGGCTGTAAGCTCTTTGGGAAACGGCCTTGAAGAAGAAGCAATACGTTTGATTAAAAGCTCATCTCCATGGACTCCTGCAATTCAAAATGGAAGAAAAGTCACATTTCAAGTAATTCAAGAAATTTATTTCAAACTAGGCAACCAGGATGTATCAAACCAGAGCGAGGCTGAAGCGCAGTTCCCGGGTGGAGCCGATGCATGGAGAAGATATCTTGAAAGAAATTTAGACGCAAATATTCCCAAGAAAAATGGTGCACCCCACGGAGACTACTCCGTAGTGTTAGAATTTGATGTAGACAGCAATGGCAGCATTTCTAACATTCACTCAACCTCGAAGAATGGGTATGGAACAGAGGACGAAGCGATAAAATTGATAAAAAAAGGTCCAAAGTGGGTGCCGGCAAAAAAGAACGGTTCGTTTGTAGCTTCTACAGTACGACAAACAATTACTTTTAGAGTTTCGGAATGAAGCCGGAGGTAGATACAAAATGCCCTCCCTAGTTAATAAACAAAGCCCTTTCAAATTCCTTTTGAAAGGGCTTTTTCTTTTCAAAAAAATCTACTCTTGCCTGCTTGCCCCACTTTCTTACCTTCGCACAGCTATGGAAATAAACGTACAGACAGCACGTCAACTTCGCCTGACAGACGAAGAATTTGAACTTATAAAAAAAGTGATGGGACGCACTCCCAACTTTACAGAACTCTGCGCTTACAGCGTAATGTGGAGTGAACATTGCAGTTATAAAAATTCTATTAAATGGTTAAAAACACTTCCAAGAGACGGTAAGAGAATGTTGGTGAAAGCCGGTGAAGAAAATGCAGGCTTAATGGATATTGGAAATGGCTTTGGTGTTGTTTTTAAAATTGAAAGTCATAATCACCCGAGTGCTATCGAACCCTTCCAGGGTGCAGCAACGGGAGTTGGTGGAATACATCGCGATATTTTTACAATGGGTGCAAGACCAATTGCATCTTTAAATAGTTTAAGATTTGGAAACCTCAACGAAGCAAAAACACAACACCTGGTTGCAGGCGTTGTACATGGTATCGGTCATTATGGTAACTGTTTTGGTGTACCAACAGTTGGAGGAGAAGTTTATTTTGAAGAGCGATATCACACCAATCCTCTAGTAAATGCAATGAGCGTTGGCATCGTCAGAAACGGTGAAACAATTAGCGCTACTGCCGAAGGTTTGGATAATCCTGTGTTTATTGTTGGAAGTGCGACGGGCAAAGATGGAATGGGCGGAGCATCCTTTGCCAGTGCAGACATTACAGCCGAAAGCGTGGAAGAACTACCAGCAGTTCAAGTGGGCGATCCTTTCCAGGAGAAGAAATTATTAGAGGCCTGCCTCGAAATAATTAAAACAGGTGCTGTTGTGGGTATGCAGGACATGGGTGCGGCGGGTATCATCTGCTCAACCGCAGAGATGAGTGCAAAGGGCGGCGTGGGTATGGAAATAGATCTAAGCCGCGTTCCTACCCGTCAAAAGAATATGAAGGCATGGGAGCTGTTGCTAAGTGAGAGCCAGGAAAGAATGCTGATAGTTATACAGAAAGGCAAGGAAGAAAGCGTGTTGAAAATATTCGAAAAATGGGATCTTCCATGCGAGCAAATAGGAAGAGTTACTGATAACGGCCTGCTGCAGTTTTATATGAATGGACAGTTAGAGGCTTCAATAAATGCAGAGAGCCTGGTGCTTGGCGGAGGTGCTCCTCAAAACGATCGTGAATACAAAGAGCCGGCATATTTTGAGAAAATAAAAGCTTTTGACCCTGGCAGCATTACTCTATCTGAAGATCTAAAGTCTGTTGCCAAAAAACTTATTCAAATTCCAAATATTGCCAGCAAAAGATGGATTTCTACCCAGTATGACAGCATGGTAGGTGCCGCTAACCTTAGCACTAATTCGCCTAGCGATGCATCTGTTGTATTAGCAAAAGGCACCGGAAAAGCATTGGCAATGACGGTTGATTGTAACAGCCGATACGTCTTCGCCGATCCTTACAAGGGGGGAATGATTGCCGTAGCGGAAGCAGCTCGCAACATTGTTTGTTCAGGTGCCGAGCCAATAGGTGTAACCAACTGTCTCAACTTTGGTAATCCGTTTGATCCTGAAGTCTATTACCAGTTTGTTTATGCAGTGAAGGGAATGGGTGAAGCTTGTACCCGCTTTGACACACCTGTTACCGGTGGAAACGTAAGTTTCTATAATCAAAATCCTGATGGTGCAGTCTACCCTACTCCTACCATCGGAATGGTCGGCGTGATTGATGATCTTGAAGATAAGATGACGATGGACTTCAAGCAACAAGGCGACGTGATCTACCTGATTGGTGAAAGTCGAAACGATATCAATTGCTCCGAGTATTTACATAAACTAAAGGGAGTAGAATATTCGCCCGCACCGCACTTTAATATTGAAGAAGAATTTGAAGTACAGCAAGCTGTAAGGCAGTTAATCAAGAAAAAATTATTGCAGAGTGCGCATGACATAAGTGAGGGCGGTTTGATAACAACGCTTCTTGAATGCGGTTTTCCTCGTCGTTTAGGTTTCGATGTTCAGCAAAGTGCAACAACCATCCGCAAGGATGCTTATTGGTTTGGTGAAGCGCAAAGCCGGGTAGTTGTTAGTTGCACACTTAAGAATGCGGAAGAGCTTTTGACTCAGTTGAAATCCCTCAATGTTGCTTATGAGTATTTAGGTATTGTCACTGAAAACAACATCGACATGGAAGGCGAATATTGGGGACACATTGATGATTGGAAGGAGTTGTATGATACAGCAATTGAAAAAAAGTTAACCTCTGTCGAAAAAGGAGGCGAAAGCAGCGAACCGAAATCTTCAAAAGAGGAGGCTGTAAAGCAAGGCATTACTTTAAAAGGAGAAGTAAAAGGAATATAGGCTTCAGCAATAAAGGGAGAAGAAAGCTTTAAAGTAAAAAATGATCGATAAAAAAAATATGGAAGAGCTTCTTAGCTCCCCTTTAGAGTTAGAGGAGTTGGATGATGAAAGCATGAAAGGGAGTATTGTCGTTACCGGCGCGGCTGGGTTTATTGGTAGTTGTATGGTTCAGTATCTGAACGAGCAAGGCTATGAAAAGCTGGTTTTGGTGGACGACTTTGGGGTAGAGGAAAAGAGAAGAAATTGGGAAGACAAAAGGTTTGAGGCGATTGTTGAACGCTACAATTTATTCAATTGGCTCGAACTGCACAATCCTTCCATTGATTTCGTTATCCACTTAGGCGCGAGAACTGATACTACAGAGTTTGATTACGCTATTCACCAGGAATTGAATGTCGAATATTCTCAACAGGTTTGGAATTACTGCACCGAAAAGCAAATTCCTTTAATTTATGCTTCGTCCGCAGCTACTTATGGTGCAGGCGAATCGGGCTACGACGATAACAAAGAGTTAGAGGATCTGCATCCCTTAAACCCTTATGGCATTAGCAAAAATGAATTTGATAAATGGGCGCTGCAGCAGGAAAGCACGCCTCCTTTTTGGGCAGGGCTGAAATTCTTTAACGTGTACGGGCCCAACGAATATCATAAAGGCCGTATGGCAAGCGTAATTTTCCATGCATACAATCAAATAAAAAAAGAGGGATTTGTAAAACTGTTTAAAAGCCATAAGGAAGGTTTTGAAAATGGAAAACAACTTCGTGATTTCATTTATGTAAAAGATGTAGTGAAAGTAATTGGCTGGATGATGAGGGAATGCAAGTTGGCGGTTGCCAGCTCACAGATGACAGATGAGCGCAAGCATTCTTCAACTGTCAATCATGATCTGTCATCTGGCATTTACAATCTTGGCACCGGCCATGCCCGAACTTTTGATGATTTGGTAAAAGCAACTTTTGCCGGTTTAGACCTTTCACCAAATATCCAGTACATCGACATGCCCGAAGACATCCGCGATAAATACCAGTATTACACCGAAGCGACCATGCACAAGTTGAGACAAGCAGGTTATCAAAATGATTTTTATTCTCTTGAAGAAGGTGTAGATGATTACGTGAGGAACTATTTGGCTAAGAATAAAATTTATTAGGCCCAACTCTCCCGGCTTTATCCATCTTGGTTTTCTTTGCCTCCCTAAAAAATCTTTTCCTGATATTGCAACTTGAATGAGTAACCATCCCATAAAATTTTGTGCATGAGTAATAAAATTTCCATTATTGGCGGAGGCAATTTAGGCACTGCAATAGCAGAAGGACTAATTAAAAACGGGTTCATCTCTCCTGCAAATGTCATGATTACCAAACGCAATGTTCACACCTTGCAACCACTTAAAGAAAGGGGTGTAAATATCAGCAACGATAACAATGAAGCCGCCGCTTTTGGTGATATAATAATTATTGCGGTAAAACCTTTCCAGGTGCAAGAAGTTTTGCTCAGCATAAAAGCTACACTCGATGAAAGCAGGCATGTGCTGGTGTCCGTGGTAACAGGTATTTATATAAAAGATATCTATTCGATTATTGAAAAGCAATTGCCTGTTTTTCGGGCCATGCCCAATACCGCTATTGCAATCAGTGAAAGCATGACTTGCCTCTGCAATCAAAACGGTACTCCCGAACAGATCAGGTACCTCGAGCAGACTTTTGATCAAATGGGAAAAACCATCACCATTGATGAAAAGCTTATGGACGCTGCGACGGTGCTCGGCGCCTGCGGTACTGCCTATGCCATGCGCTACATCCGGGCGAACATTCAAGGCGGAATCGAGATTGGCTTTAGTGCCTCCGTCGCTTCACTGATTGCCGCTCAAACAGTAAAGGGTGCCGCTGAATTACTGCTAAGAAATAACTCGCATCCCGAGCAGGAAATAGATAAAGTAACTACGCCTAAAGGCTGTACGATTGCAGGCCTGAATGAGATGGAACACCAGGGCTTTAGTTCATCTCTAATAAAAGGGTTAACGGCGAGTTATAAGAAGATTACTACAGATATGTAGTTCAGGCAAAACAGGTCGAAAAATGTTAAAACTAACGGATAAACTATTAGCAGCATTTGTTGCGACGCTCCGTTCAACTGAAGTATTATGTTCATCTTTCCTCAAATTGTATTATTGCCGCTAAAAGATTGAAAGTACAAGTGTGCGACGCAACAACAGATGGATGTAGCTACCCCGCCCGGCTCAAAAAATCTTCTTCCTTATATTGCAATAAATAAAACTCTTCTAACTTTAAACATTTAGGAGGGTATAGCTGGAACCGGAAACACTATATTTTTTATTACAGCTTCAAACGTTTTGCTAGCCGTTTCCTGTAAATTCAATATATGGACAACATTTATTTGACTGTTTTTCTCATTGTCATTACCATCATTTTCATAGGCTTTTTTGCAGGAATGGAAATAGCCTTTGTTACGGCCAATAAGTTAAGCATTGAACTAAAAAAGAAACAAGGCAAACTCAGTGGAATTATTTTATCTCGGTTCATGGAAGAGCCTGCAAGATTTATCGGCACTTGCCTGATTGGTATCAACTTCTTCCTAGTTATTTATGGTTTGCTCGTAAGCAGCCTGCTTCGCCCCCTGTGGGACTATTTTCATATTACTAACAGTTATGTAATTCTTGTTGTCGATACTGTCCTTTCTACCCTGCTAGTCCTGTTCTTCGGCGAATTTATTCCTAAAGCAATTTTTCGGGCAAGAAACGATGCCTTGCTTAGCTTCTTTGCGCCGGTAGCGAAGTTTTTTTACGGGATTTTTTTCCCGGTTGCCTCTATCCTCGTCACCATTGCAGAATGGATTTTAAAATATGTTTTTAACGTAAGAGTGCATGATAGAAATGAAGCATTCGGAAAAGGCGACCTCGAACACTTCTACCAGCAGAATAAAGACCAGGACGAAGAAAACCAGGAACTAAATACGGAGCTTTTCGAAAATGCCTTGTCTTTACCAATGGTTAAGATCAGGCAGTGCCTTGTACCAAGAACTGAGGTAGAAGGCTTTGATATAAAAACAAGCGTTGCAGAGGCGCGGCAACATATGATCGATACACGGCTTAGTAAACTGGTGATTTATAACGATAACATCGATAATATTCTCGGCTATATTCACCAGCTGGATCTTTTTAAAAACCCTGCAGACCTTCAATCTATACTACTACCGATACCCGCAGTTCCTGAGAGTATGAGTGCAACGGATCTGATTAACAAATTCACAAAAGAACGAAAAAGTATTGCCTGGGTGGTAGATGAGTTTGGCGGTACAGCAGGCATCGTAACGATGGAAGATGTGCTCGAAGAAATTTTCGGCGAAATAAAAGATGAGTATGATGTGGAAGAATTTGTAGAAAAAGAGGTGGGCGAAGATGAATATATTTTCAGCGGGCGCCTCGAAATTGATTATTTAAATGAAAAGTATGACCTCGACGTTTCGGTGTCAGAATCCGAAACACTGTCAGGGTTCATCATCTCTAACCACGAAGCGATTCCCCGTAATAAGGAAAGGATTATAATTGACCGGTTTGAATTTGAAATCCTAAGCGTAAGCGATACCAGGATAGAAATGGTCAAAATGAAAGTACTGCGGTAGCATACTATACTAAACTCCCCTAAAGTTCGTTCAATTGGCAGTGCCGCCGGCGCGAGAGCTGCAAAAAAAAAATGCAGTCACTGATACCATATGACAGCATATACGGACTCGTTGGAAAAACCTATCTACACAATTGCAAAATGTCTCAATGAAATCATTGTAAACAATGACCTCAACGACGCGCTCCAGAAAATAGTAGACTGGCTTGCAAATTCCCTTGACATCGATTGCTGTTATATTTCCGAGGATGGAAATAAGGCCGCTAACCTTGCTATTTTCAGTAGCGAACGCATGGCAGAAAACCTGGGCGACTCAAACAACTCCATCTTACACATCAATGATTTCCCCGAAATACTTGACATCTTGCACAACAACCTCTGTTACAAAGTTTCGAGAAACAACCGCGTTTCACAGAAGTTGCATGAATGGCTGAGAGCATCTAACGTTCGGTCGCTTTTGCTGATGCCGGTTTTTAGAGGTACCCGCTTTTGGGGATGCATTGGTTTTGGCGATGCGAAAAATAACCGAACATGGCACAGTAGTGAGATACAACTGCAGTCCCTTGCTTCAGCCATTGGCTCCGCTATCGAAAGCAAAAGGATCAAGCAAGAAATTCAGCAGAGCAATGAAGTAATTAATACTACTCTTTCTACACTAAATGAAATTATCTGGGAAGTAGACCTCGTTAATGAAACTACTAAGATTGCCGGCTCTTCTATTTTTATTGAAAGCTTAAAAAGAAGAAGCCTGAGTAACAACTTTATCGATTGGGTGCTTACCTCTACTCACGAGGATGACAAGGAGAGGGTGTCACAGAAGTTTAAACAGTTTTTCGAGGAAAAAGACGCATCGGTTAATGAGGATGTGTTTAGAATTTATAACGAAAAAACGGGCGAGTACTTCTGGATGCACAGCAGGTATCACCTTAAGCGAAACATATACGGAGACCCTGTTTTTCTAACCGGAACTTCTGTTGATATTTCGGACACAAAAGAAGTTGAGCACGAGTTTTCGCGCCAGCGCGAGCAGTACCAGTTTTTGGTACAAAGTCTTGGGCAGGTCGTTTTTACTTTAAACAAAAATGCAACGCTTTCCTTTGCCAGCCCTGCATGGAAAGAAATATTAGGCTACAAACCTGAGCAAAGTATTGGTAAGGCCTTTATAGAATATCTACATGATGAACATGTGCAATTGTTCTGGGAGGAGTTTGGGAGTTTGCTTGCTGGAAGAAAGACCAACATTGATCTTCGAATGCAATTGGTAAATGCAGCGAACGAAAATGTTTGGGTGCGTATACTTGCAAAAACAACTTTTGATTATAACAATACTATCGACGGAGTTTTTGGAACAATTGAAAATATCAATAGCTCCTATAACGACTCTCTTTTCCTGCAGGATAGCAATGAACGAATTAATACAATTCTCAATAACAGCAAGGAAATTATTCTAACCCTTAACCTTGAAAAAAACATTATTGCCTCGGTAAATGATGCCGTTGGAATTCTTGGTTACAAGCCCGAAGAATGGATCGACAAATCGTACAAATCCTGGAATGACGAACAGCGCCAACAGTTTCATGAACTGATGCGGCTGGCAGTGCAGAGTGAGTTGCAGGTAAAGAACCAACAAATCACTTTCACCAATAAGACAAATACAGAACGTATTCCTTTCGAATTTTCAACTTCTATCTTCTACTTCAAAAATTCGCGTTACCTCCTTTGTGTTCTTCGCGACGTTCGCGAAAGGCTGAAGTATGAAGAAAACATCTCCCTTATTTCAACCCAGTTGACTCACCTGCTAAATAACATTGACGACGTATACGCCATCTTCAATATTAAGACTGGCAAATATGATTTCGTAAGTGATAACATTGAAAATTTATATCACTGCGATAAGCAATTGTATTTTAATAATACCAGGTTTTGGCTGGAGCGCATACATAAAGAAGACTTGCCCGGTGTTGAAAAAGAAGTCGAACAAATCATATTAAATAAATCAAAAGGAGAAATTTTTTACCGGATACAAACAAGTACCGGCGAAAGAAAAATGGTGCTTGAAAAGCTCGTTGTCGGCAAAGACAATAATGGTGACGCAGATAAATTATACATCGTCAAAAGCGACTACACCAACATTGAAAATGCAGAGCAATCGTTGATGGAGACCGAAAGAAAATTCCGTTTTATCTCTGAGAATTTGAGCGATTTTATTTCGATACACGATGTTGACTGGAATTTCACTTACGCATCTCCATCCATAAAAAATATTCTCGGTTACGAACCTGGTGAAGTATTAGGAATGGGCGGCTTTGATCTTGTTCATCCTGATGACTTGTTAAAAACCTTGAATGATTGTGTTCAACCTATTGTGCTTTATAAAAAGGAAACACAATTCAGGTACAGGATGCTTTCCAAAGACGATACCTTCAAATGGGTTGAAACGTATGCTAAACCGGTGATTGATTCGAAAGGCGAAATTTCATCTATCATTTCCTCCACCCGCGACGTAACCGACCAGGTAACTAGTGAAAACAAATTGCGCGAAAGCGAGGAACAATACCGTCTCCTTTCTGAAAACAGTAATGATATCATTGGCATCCATAATCTACAAACCGAATTTTTATATATTTCTCCTTCGTGCAAACAGATTTTAGGATACGAGCCGTCAGAGTTAATGGGTAAGCGACCGCAGGACATTTATTCATCGAGCGATGCTTCTGCATTGTCTGTGACTGAGCCTGCTAAGGCAATTGAAGAAAAGAAGGAGAGAAAGTTTCTAAGTAACATAATAACAAAAAGCGGCGAAGAAAAAGTGCTTGAAGTCTGGCTTAAACCACTTTTTAAAGCGGACGTGCTGGTAGGTTTACAATCTGCTAGTCGCGACGTTACGGAAAGAGAAAAGCTATTAAGCGAACTTGAAAATTCACTTGCAAAAGAAAGAGAGCTAAACGAGTTGCGTGAAAAGTTTGTTTCAACTGCCTCGCACCAGTTCAGAACTCCGCTAACTGTTATTCAATCCGGGGTCGAGATTATGGACATGTATCTCGAAGATTTGCCCGAGGCAAAACAGGCAAAGTTTCAAAACCAATTCAAAAAAATACAGGAAGAAGTCAGCAGGTTAGAAAACCTCATGAATGACGTGTTGGTCCTGGGACGGGCAAACGCTGTTCGTACTCCCTACAACCCGGAAGAAAGAAGCCTTGTTGATTTTTGCACTGCCATTATCGACAATAAATACAACGCCTCGTATTTGCCCGAAAGGCAAATACTGCTATCAATTACAGGCGTTGAAGTACCAGTAAGTTTTGATGAAAAGCTGGTAAGTCATGCAATCGAAAATATTATCAGCAATGCCTATAAATACTCAAGCGAGGGAAATATTTATCTGGACTTAATCTATGAACCCAATAGGGTCATTATAAATATAAAAGACACTGGCGTAGGAATACCTGAGGAGGATATAAAGAATCTATTTCAACCGTTTTATCGTGCTACGAATACGAGTGAAATTGACGGAACGGGTTTAGGGCTATCGATCGTAAAAGAATTTATTGAAATACATGGCGGAGAAATATTTCTTAACAGCAAATTAAATAAAGGCACGACTGTTAGCGTTATACTACCTATAGCATAAACAAAATTATTACATGGAGCAGCAAACAAGAATACAGGTTATTGAAGACGAAATAAACATTCGCGAAAACATACAGGAGCTGCTCGAGGCTAAAGGATACCTGGTAAGGGTGTCAGCAAATGGCAAGCAAGGAGTACTAGACGCGATTGATTTTAAACCGCACCTGATTGTTTGCGATGTGATGATGCCTAAAATGGATGGCTATAAAGTTTTAGAGTACGTTAGAAAAACTTCGGTGATTCAAAATACTCCATTTATATTTTTGACTGCCAGGGTTGATAAGAATGACATCAGGCAAGGAATGGACTTGGGTGCCGACGATTATCTTACGAAGCCCTTTACTTACAAAGAATTGCTAAAAGCCATTGAGTCACGACTCAAAAGGCAGCAGAAAATTATCGGCGAATACGCCAAAGTAAAACACGACCTGGATACAACCGTGTTTGCTACCTATTATCATGAGTTCAATACTCCTCTTCACGGAATTTTGGGTGGGTTGAACCTGATGTTGAATGCAAGAGACTCATTCAATGAGCAGCAGGTTCAGGAGTTGCTTACTTCGATATTAAAGTCCGGGCTTCGTTTAAATCATTCGCTGGCGAATCTGATGCTGTTCGAAGAAATCAGGAGGGCGGAAGTGTACCCGGAATTAATCAGCATGTTTACTGAAGGCATAGCAAAAACAAATTGGGTGCAAAAGGTTAAGACCGAATTGCAAACCATGTCAAAAGAAATTTACAACCGCGCAGGCGACATAATAATCGATCTTGAAGTTGCCGAAGTTAGAATGGGTGGCGAATACCTGCAAAGAATTATACTAGAACTGGTGGACAACGCGCTCAAGTTTTCAAAACGCGGAGAAAAAGTTTATGTAACAGGCGCGCTTAACGGCGAAGAGTATCGATTGGAAGTAAAAGACAGCGGAAGAGGGTTCGAGCTTTTAAGCCTCGCTGATATTGCTCCCTTTAAACAATTCAACCGCAAAAGGTTCGAACAACAGGGCCTTGGAATAGGCTTGTTCCTGGTGAAACGATTGACCGAATTAAATAACGGCGATCTAAAGATTATTACTTCAGAGGGAGAAGGTACGCAGGTGGAAGTGAATTTATTGTCTGCAGAAAACCAGGCATTAAATGTTTCAAACCTCGCAGCTGTCGCTTTCGAATAGTTATCTTAAAACGAAATAGTTGTAGCCGCCTAGTAGCGGCTTTTTTTGTAGCTATAGTTACCGGCAGTATTGCTTTTCTTACTTTTTTTGATACCGACTCCAGATCTACATGCCGCATTGTTGCGTGGCACTCTTGAACTTTTTCATTACAATTGAACTTTTGCGGTTAATAGGAAAAAGCCGCAAATTCATCTAAAGCTATGGCCAACTCAAGCTTCTAATTATTCTTAAGCACAAGTGTGCGACGCAACTATGTTGCCCAAAGAATTTATAGTCGGAAACAAAAAACTAAACGCATTAATAACCAGTATATAATTTGCAAAACCTGTTGTCGATTAAATGAATATTAACTTCATTATTGGTCTTTACAGTTACCTTTGCCGCATTCTAAAAAATCGCATTTAAATTATCAATGGCCTTAAGTTTATTAAACAGAACCGGACCCGAAGGAGAAGAAATGACTTTTGTTGACCACCTCGAAGCACTACGGTGGCATATTGTTCGTTCCCTGCTTGCTGTAGTAGTTTTTGGCATTTTTATATTCATTAAAATGGATTGGGTGTTCGAACGGGTAATCGCCGGACCACTCCAAAACGATTTTATTAGTTATATTTTATTGTGTCGGTTTAGTCATTTTATTCATTTAGGAGATACGCTTTGTATGCCTGCTATTAACGTGAAATTGCAGGCTATTGAATTTAGCAGCCAGTTTATGAGCAGCATTACCATCGCCTTTGTTGGGGGTTTTATTGCTGCATTTCCTTATATTTTTTGGGAGTTCTGGCGATTTATAAAGCCCGCACTAAAACCTTCAGAACTTAAGAGCACGAGGGGCAGCATATTTTTTGTTTCGTTCTTCTTTTTTACCGGTGCCGCCTTTGGCTATTTCTTACTCGGTCCTTTTACTTTTAACTTTCTTTCGAACTATAGTCTTGGCACCACGCACCTGTTAGAAACCAAGCCTACTTTAAACGATTATCTTGACAATTTGGTCAATATCATAATTGGTTGCGGTCTTGCATTCGAGTTACCTGTACTTGCGTATGTGCTTACGAAAATTGGGCTTGTAACGCCGCAGATACTTGCATCGTCGAGAAAATATGCGATAGTTGTTATTTTGGTGGTAGCAGCCGTTATTACTCCTAGCCCCGACTGGTCTAGTCAGATGCTGGTTTTTGTGCCGCTTTTTTTGCTTTACCAGCTAAGTATTGTGGTCTCTAAGAGAGCATACAAAGAAATGATAAAGCACGACAATGAGGACTGGAGTTAGTCGATGTGGTGTAATTTAGCGCGAGTTATTTTTTCAAAAAATATCATGAGTTTTCAATTTGATCGTTCTAAACCAATTGCTATAGGAGCAGACCACGCAGGGTTTGAATATAAAACAGCAGTTGTTGCACATTTGAATAAATCGGGTTTCCAGGTTTCTGACTTTGGTACTTACTCCGCGGACTCTGTTGATTATCCTGACTTTGCACATCCCACGGCAACTAGTGTTGAAAACGATGAGGCAGCCTGTGGCATTTTAATTTGCGGAAGCGCAAATGGCGTGGCAATTACAGCGAATAAACACAAAGGAGTGAGAGCTGGCTTGTGTTGGCAGAAAGACGTTGCAGAACTTACAAGAAAACATAATAATGCAAACGTGTTATGCCTTCCTGCACGCTTTATAAGCCTGCAAACCGCAATAGACATAGTTGATACATTTTTAAATACACCTTTCGACGGGGGAAGACACCAGGAAAGAATAAATAAAATATTGAGATAGTAAAAAATCATGAAGAAATTATTATTACCGGTTTTCGGTACGGCTCTATTAATGGCAGGCTTTAACGCTATTGGTCAGAAAGGACAAAAGCAACCTATTAATTATGCAAATAATTATGCGCAAACTATTACAGCAATAGAGTTGAAGGAAAAGTTATCTGTACTTGCCAGCCGCGAAATGGAAGGCAGGGAAACTGCATCACCAGGTCAAAGAAAAGCGGCTGCTTACATCGAGAGCCATTTCAGTAAACTTGGTCTGCAACCTGGAACTGCAACAGGATTTCAGATGCAATATCCAATCTACCAGGATACCTTGTTGGAAGCAAGCCTAAAAGTTGGCGGAAAGAACCAAAGGGTTGATTCTTCTTTCTCACTAAACATTGTTTCTGCTCCTAACGGAACTTTTGATATTAAAGAAATAATCTTCGCATCGTATGGTATTGTAGACTCTGCCCGCAACGACTACCAGAGCCTGGATGTTAAAGGAAAATGGGTGCTTATTTTTGAAGGAACTCCTGCATCGCCTTCACCAGTCTTCGACAGAAGAAGCCCTTACTCATCACGGGCGAAAGTGGAACAGGCGGTTAAACTTGGCGCTAAAGGGGTTTTTATAATGTCTTCTGATTTTCCTAAAAGAGCATTGGAAACTAAAGGGGCAATGTATTTGAAAAAGCCTACTGCAGCTACTGTACCGATAATAACTATATCAAGCAACCTTGCACACCAGCTACTTGGATTAAATCCCGCACAACTATTACAGAGCATCAAAAACATTCCTGTCGGTTCGTATAGTGCTGATGCCCAGTTTGTCACCAATAAAAGAACCCTTTTGCTGCAAAGCAGTAACGTGATAGGGGTTTTGCCCGGAACTGATAAAGCTGACGAATATGTTCTTATTACCGGACACTACGACCACCTTGGCACGCGCGGTAAAGATATTTTTTATGGCGCCGATGACGATGGCTCCGGAACTACCAGCGTGATTGAAATAGCCGAAGCTTTTGCAAAAGCAAAAAATGAAGGCCATGGCCCAAGGAGAAGTATTGTTTTTATGACAGTTTCCGGGGAAGAAAAAGGGTTGTTAGGTTCTGAGTTTTATAGCGAAAATCCTGTCTTTCCTTTAAATAAAGTGTCTGTAGATTTAAACATAGATATGGTTGGTCGCATTGATCCTAATTATAAGGGCGACTCCTTGAACTACGTTTATATTATAGGTGACGACAAATTGAGTTCTGACCTTGCCCCTATCACAGACTCAGTCAATACCGCATATGTGAAGATGCAGCTCGACAGAAGGTTCAATGATCTAAAAGATCCTAATCGCTATTATTACCGCTCAGACCATTACAACTTCGCCAAAAGCGGCGTTCCGGTTATTTTTTACTTTAATGGAACACATGCTGATTACCACAGACCTACCGACACGGTGGATAAGATAAACTTCGATCTGATGGCGAAAAGGGTAAAACTCGTCTTTTATACTGCCTGGGAAATGGCTAATCGAAATGACATGGTTAAAAGAAATATTCCGCTCCAAAGATTATAGAAACTTTTGTGAAGCCTCCTTTCGGGAGGCTTTTTTTATGTAGATTATTTCTTAAGTTGCAATACATGCAATTGACCAATATCTCTTCTGCCTTCAATGCTTCGGCGGCTATACAAAAGAGTAGGCTGTTGCCGGTAAGAACGCAGATAAATGATCACCCCCTAACCTGTAGCAATTGCAGTTTCATCAACCGTAAAGAATATAATTTTTGTACAAATTGCGGTTACCCCATTTACCGCAATCAGGACAGGTTGACCATATATCACTTTCGGTTACAAAAGCGAAAAGAGCTTCAAAGAGTATGTACAAACAAGATCGAACATGCCCGCAATGCCTTGTATGTACTTGCAGCCTTTAGTATGCTTGGCATTTTTTACATGTTTTCAGAAATAAAACACAAAGCAATGACTGGCTTTGTGATGGTTGTTTTAGGATTCATTTATGCAGGGTTGGGACGATGGTCTCTACAAAAACCTTTTACAGCATTACTAATCAGCCTGATTATCATGTTGACGTTTGCTGCCATAAATACCTGGGCAGAACTATCGTCGTCCTTCACTACGGCAGCAGGCGTTTACCTGTTGATCGTACAGATCATATTAATTCATTTTTTGTTAAGGGGAGTTAAGGGAGCATTTCATGCAGATATTTTAGAAGAAGAATTTAAATTGTAGTCAGTGACAGAAGAATATACCATAACTCCAACTTGCCAAGAGTGCGACATTGTGGTCCTCGAGGAGCAACGGTACTGTCACAACTGCGGCAACTACCTGGGTGCGGAGGCAGTCACGATCAACATATTTAATAACTCAGATTTAAGAAGGGTTTTTACTTTCTACTTTATTTACCTCTTTATCTGTCTTTTAATAAAACACAGCTCCTGGTTCAACAACTACGATGAGCTTTTTTGGGTTGAGTTAGTACTCGCTGCTATTACGTTAAGGTTTACGTGGCTTAATTGGCCGATGATAAAACCCATTCTCAGGTTCAACAACTTCAACTGGTATATCCTTTCTGGGGTGATCTTGATTGCCGCAGTGGGCTCTTTACTTGTTACTATTAGTGTAAGAGAGTTGAATGTTACTTTTTTTCATACCGACATCAGCTACTACCAGGCTTATAGGTTGTACAATTATCCCACGCTCGTGATGGTTTATTCAATTGCCCTTATGCCCGCTCTTTTTGAGGAGCTGACTTTTAGAGGTGTCATGTATAACTACTGTTCTAACTTTTTAAACGAGCGCCTTGTCGTAGCGCTTACAGCCTTTCTATTTGCCATTATGCACCTCAACCTGATGTCGCTTATCTGGCTGATCCCTTTTGCCTTTTTTATTGGCAATTTGCGCCGCAAGTATAATACCCTTTGGTATGGCGTTATCTTTCATTTCGTGTTCAATCTTACTGCCTGCATGTTCGACTTATACAGGCAGGGCGAATTATTTTGAAGTTATTTTTAGTAGCCGTTCTGAAGGTTTTTCATCGAGCAGCCGTTGCGTCGCACACTTGTACTTTAAAGCTTTTATCTCCTTTTTTACAAATCCTCAATAAGAAAAGTGAACAGGAATAATTTTAGCTATTACCAAATCGGATGATTTAAATTTGATACAAGAAATGGCAAGCGCAGTTAAAATATTACCCCATTACACTTACGAGGATTGGCTCAATTGGAAAGGTCAATGGGAGTTGATCGATGGCATCCCCTACGCCATGAGCCCGATGCCAGTACCAAAACACCAGATAATAGCGAGTAACCTTACAATAGAATTCGGCAACGAATTAAAAAAATGCAAAGCCTGTAAGGTGGTTCAGCCATTAGATTACAAGGTTGCGGAAGATATTATTGTACAACCCGATTTGCTAATTGTTTATGCTGAAATCAATAAAAAATATCTTGATTTCCCCCCGGACTTAGTTGTCGAAATTTTGTCTCCATCTACTGCTTTAAAGGACAGGCACAGCAAGTTTGCCATATACGAACAACAACAGATAAAATACTATTTGATTGTCAACCCCGACGAGGAAGAGGTGGAAGTTTACGCTATAGAAAATGGAATCTACCAACTAAAGCAATCAGGAAGAGATCTTAGCTATGACTTCTCTTTTGAAACGGGCTGTACTGCGAAAATCTTATTTAAGGAAATTTGGTAAAAATTAAAAACGACCTTAAAAAGATGTGTTCTATGTATGTAATGCGAAGACATCTTTAAAACCAATCCCTGCAATTTTCTAGATAGTCATTTTAGGGCATCCCGTCTTTTACAGCTTCTATTATAGCAGTTCCTGTATCCCATATTTCCCCTTTAATGATTATATTTAGTAAACGGCAAATAGCTTTCATTTTTCAATTCACTTAAAATTCTATTTGCTGGTTGCACCGGTCTTTGTAATTGTCGAATTTTTTCTCCAGGTTATAATTTTAAATTCAGAAGCTCATGATGACAATTAAGATTTTCCTTGCCATAGTTCTTACTTGTATTCTGGTAATGAAGGCCCATCCACAAAACACCACCGGCACAACATCGGCAATTACGGCAGGAGTTTTTGTAGGAAGTACTCCCTGCGACTCATTTATTAAAGCTTCATTAGAAATACCCTCCGTTGAAACCTGTGAGTTTATCAAGTGGGAAATAAGACTATTAGATAACCCTTCCGGTCACTTTCAATTATCAGCTCTGTACGGCGAGTCTCAACCGAATACAAATGGGTTTAAGGGCGGCGGAAAGAAAATCGAAATCTCCGGAACTTACAAAATCGTTGGTGAGACTAAGCCGAACGAAAAACACAGATTGTATCATTTTAGCGGCAACCATCTGAAGCCGGAACTTTTATTAATTCAGATGGATAATAATGTGCTTCATTTTGCTGATAACAATCATGATTTTATAACAGGTAACGCAGGTTTTAGTTATGCCGTAAACAGGATTGAAAAATGAGTCATTAAAAAATGAATTGCTATGAAAAACTTCATTCTACCCTTCTTACTATTTAGCTCCTTTTTTTACATAAACAATTGCACAGCCCAGACAGCAGAAAAGGCAAGTGATCTTGTTGGAGTTTTTGACGGAAGAACACCTTGCCAGGAATTGGCAAAACAGTTTAACCAAACAACAACGCCCGAATGCATAAAAATAAAATGGAGGTTAAAGCTCTACAAAGGCCCGGCAAAAAATGACGAGGGCACATTTCAATTAGAGGGATTTGTATTTAAGGGTGCAGATGTATTGAAGGGCAAGTGGCATGCAACAGTAGGAACCGCGGCAAATCCTGAAGCGCTTGTTTACCAGTTAAACCCTGCTGGCCGCGGTGCTGTATTTTTTCTGAAAGCAAACGACAACGTTTTCTTTTTTTTAGACCCTCAGAAAAACCTGATGGTAGGAAACAGAGATTTTAGCTATACGCTTAATAGAACTGCAACAAATTGACAGAAATTATCTTGCTGTTAATTGAATTCTGCAGGCTTTTTCCAAACTTACAGTAGCCCTTAAATTCCTAATTGCAAAAAACTAAAACCCTCCGATGAAAGAGGGTTTTAAAATGTATTATAGAATAACTAATCTCGAACGGAGCGTCGCAACCATGATCAATTAAGACCATTCGCCGGTAACAAAAACTACAATCCCAAAATGTAAGCGAAGATCAAGGGAGCTACAATTGTAGCATCACTTTCTACAATGAATTTAGGCGTATGGATGTCCAGCTTACCCCAGGTAATCTTTTCATTTGGAACAGCTCCGCTATAGCTTCCATAGCTGGTTGTACTATCGCTGATCTGGCAGAAATAACTCCAAAAAGGCACCTCGTGCATTTCAAGATCCTGGTACAACATCGGCACAACGCAAATCGGAAAGTCTCCAGCAATACCACCACCAATTTGAAAAAATCCAATCCCTTTACCAGCGCTATTATGACGATACCAGTCGCTTAACCAAACCATGTATTCAATACCGCTTTTCATTGTGCTTGCCTTCAGCTCGCCTTTCACAACGTAGCTGGCAAAGATGTTTCCCATCGTGCTGTCTTCCCATCCCGGAACGATAATGGGGAGATTTTTTTCGGCCGCGGCAATCATCCAGCTATGCTCTACCGGTATTTCATAATGCTCTTTCATTACGCCGCTAAGCAACAATTTGTACATATACTCGTGCGGAAAATATCGTTCGCCTTTGTCTTCTGCATCTTTCCAAATTTTATGGATATGCTTTTGGATGCGCCTGAATGCTTCCTCCTCGGGAATGCAGGTATCAGTCACGCGGTTATACCCGTTTTCAAGCAGTTCCCATTCCTCCTTCGGGCTTAATTCGCGGTAGTTAGGAACTCTTTTATAATGGGTATGCGCCACAAGGTTCATTACGTCTTCCTCCAGGTTAGCACCTGTGCAACTAATAATCTGGATCTTATCTTCCCGTATCATTTGAGCCAGCGAGATACCAAGTTCTGCAGTACTCATAGCACCAGCCAGCGTTACCATCATCTTGCCGCCTTCGAGCAAATGAGTCTCGTAACCTTTAGCTGCATCAACCAAAGCAGCAGCATTGAAGTGACGGTAATGATGCTGTATAAATTGTGAAACAGGACCTTTATTCATATTAAATTATTTGGGCGGCAAAAGTAAAACTTAGAAACATAATAGCAGGTTAATAAATTAAAAAACACTCGTCTTTTGATCGGGGGTTTTGACAAGTAAGAAGGTATAGTTTTACCCACTTCAGTACTGCTATGTTGCATTGTTGTGTCACTCCCTTCAACGGCAAATCTTTATAGAGCATTTTATCGAAGCGTAGCAGTTGTTGGAGATTCTCCCAAGCCTTGTTGCAATCAATTTGCTAACTCCGTTACCTTTTTCTCCTTCGGCTTTATGAATATATAGTAGTAGGCAATGATGATAAGGCCAATGGAAAACGGGATAATGGTGTAAAAGCGAAGGCTGTCATTTTTAGAATAAAATTCTGTAAGCATCCAATATGCGTTGGCTATTATCCAAAAGTCTACTGCAAGGTTGTGCAGCAACTCGCTTTTTATTGCCCGTGTTTGCCATGTAATTAATAATGCGGCGCCTATTGTGGGAATGATCATAATTAAACCCATAGGTTTCCAAAGCATGGCCCAGCTAAGATCTTTTAATAACCAAAAAACGATGTGAAGGTTTTCGATTCTTCTAAACTTGGATGGGATTGAGTAGGTCTCCTGGGAATTGGACATTTGCATGTATTTGAATCAAAAATAGGTATTGCGGACTAATTCATTTTCCTGGCTAAAATCTTTTCAAACCGCTTTACATCAGCCTCGGGAGCAATCGGTTTTCCGCCAGCCAATAAATCGGCAAGCTGCTTTGCAAAAAACGGAGCAAGCGAGCATCCTTTTGTTCCCATTCCATTTAGGATACCCACTGTTGAATGTGTAGGATGAAGACCAACAAAAGGACGCCTCTCCATATTTGCAGGCCTTACAGATGCTATATGATCAACAATTTCAAAAGGTGTTTTTAAAAAATAGGTTAGAAAATTCTTTACCCTGTCTTTAAAAATTGCGGTAGGTAAAGCGTCAGTAAAATTCCATTCGTAGGTAGAACCGATCCAAAAAAGATCATCTTTCCAGGGAACAATACTTAGACCTTGTTTATAAATAAAGTTTGTATCGAGATTAGGTATTTGGGCAATAATGGCTTCCCCTTTATTAGGCGAATAAGGAAGATTTCGAAAGAAAGTATTATCAATCCCGTTCACACCGTCGCAAAAAATAATCTTATCGGCTGTAAAATTTTTGTAGGTAATGCTATTGTCCGTGACGGTAAGGTGTTCTGGCAAAAACGTTTCTTCCACTAACACGTGTTTCTTCTGCAACTGCTGTCGCCAAACGCACAGCAATGTATTAATGTCAATCAGCAGGCAGGGACTGATCTCTCCCACCCCGAAATGAAAATTAAAAATTTCTCGCCAGTCTGCTTCAGCCCGTTGATGCAAGTATTCCGTTTCTTCTTCCAATCTTTTTTCAAACGCATCCTTCATTTGGAGGCTTGGATGAAAATCGAGCACGCTGCATTCTTTCACCAGACGTACCCCTAGTTGCTTGCCCAAAGCGCCATACTCGCGTAACGCAAAAGGAAGCAATTCTTCAATCATCCACGTTCGTACAATGCGTCTTCCTGTAACCGGGTTGATAACACCGCTTGCAACTTTGCTTGCTGAGAAAGGTCTGTTATCATCAATTACTAAAACACGCTTACCTGCTTCGAGCAAGTAATAACTTAAAAATGTACCGCAAATTCCGTGGCCGATAATTAGAAAATCAATTTCACCACCTGTTGGGTCAGGGCTTTTGAAGTTGGCGTTGGGAGTTAGGTCGTCCATTGATTCTTCGGGTTAACTATGATTATGGCTATTTGGGTAAATAGTAGAAAAAACGCTGAAACGTGCGACGCAACGATGTAAAATAGTAGCAGTCTGCATTGGTCCAAAAAAAGGCTGCGGAACCCTGCAAAGCTTCAAATTAAAAAGGCCCGCATATTTTGTATGCAGGGCCTTTTCAGTTTTATATCAATTTATTTCTTTAATGCTTCAGCCATCGTTTTTCCGATGTCTGCAGGACTGTCTACCACGCTCACTCCGCACTCTGCAAGAATTTTCATCTTAGCAGCAGCTGTATCATCAGCACCACCGATAATGGCACCGGCGTGTCCCATACGACGACCCGGAGGTGCGGTTTGACCTGCAATAAATCCAACCACAGGCTTGGTTCCGTTTTCCTTTATCCATCTTGCGGCTTCAGCTTCCATTCCGCCACCGATTTCTCCGATCATAATGATACCCTCGGTTTCAGGATCATTCATTAAAAGTTCCACTGCTTCTTTTGTCGTAGTACCAATGATTGGGTCACCACCTATACCTATCGCGGTCGAAATTCCCAACCCCGCTTTGACTGCCTGGTCTGCAGCTTCGTATGTTAGCGTACCTGATTTAGATACAATTCCTATCTTGCCTGGCTTAAAAATGAAACCTGGCATAATACCTACTTTGGCTTCATCGGCGGTAATTACACCGGGGCAGTTTGGACCAATCAGGCGGGTAGTTTTAGTTTGTAAATAATTCTTAACCTTCACCATATCCTGAACAGGAATTCCTTCGGTGATACAAACAACAAGGGATATACCTGCGTCAGCAGACTCCATAATAGCATCGGCAGCGAATGCCGGCGGAACAAAAATGATACTTACATCAGCGCCTGTTTTCTCTACAGCGTCTGCTACGGTATTAAATACCGGCTTATCTAAATGGGTTGATCCGCCTTTGCCGGGAGTAACTCCACCAACTACATTAGTACCGTATTCGATCATCTGAGTAGCATGAAAAGTTCCTTCTGTACCGGTAAAACCCTGTACAATTACCTTGGAGTTTTTATTTACTAATACACTCATAGCAAACGTTTGATGTAGTTTTTTTAATGAAGGGCAAAAATAGTACTTAACGACAATAACAAAATAAAATTAATTCGATAGCAAATGCTATCAATGCTAGCACTTTAGATGTTTTTTTAAGCAATTTAATAATACCTCTAATTATCCGTAGAGCGATCATTCATGCAGTTCTGCCTTCTGCAAATTTTGTTTTCGCACATTTCCTAAAAATCATATAAATCACTTAAATACAACACCGTAACAAAGAATTGCAGCTAAGTTTGCATCGAACAAAAATTATGATGATAAAGACTACGCCTGTATATGCTTACTTACTTGCTCTTTTCATATCGGCTTTTATAGTAGTGGGATTGCCGGGCTGCGCTAACATGATACCTCCAGGTGGAGGGCCAATGGACTCACTTCCGCCTGTTCTTGTTGAGGCAACTCCGCGAGACTCGATGACCAACTTTACCGGCAATCGTATCACACTGAACTTTGATGAATTTGTTGAAATTCAAAATGCGTATGAGAATGTTCTCGTCTCTCCAAATCCTGTTAGTCCGCCAATTATTAATGCCCGTTTTAGAACAGTGACCATTCGAATTAAAGACACGCTTGAACCTAATACCACCTACTCTATAAATTTCGGAAACGCCTTAAGAGACATCAACGAAGGAAATGTCGCGCCTAATTTCACCTACCTGTTTTCAACAGGGCCAAGGTTAGATACAAACTCCATTTCAGGAAAAGTGATATTGGCCCAGACAGGAAAAATAGATACGACCTTAATCGTCGTGCTGCATAGAAACCTGGATGATAGTGCTGTGGTAAAAGAACGTCCAAGATATGTAGCAAAACTTGACGGGAAGGGTAACTTTCAATTTAAAAATATAGCGGCGGGAACTTTTGCCATGTACGCTCTTCCTAACGATTATTCGAAACGATACGATGACACAACTAAACCATTTGCTTTTGCTGATGCTGCCATCAATAGTTCTAATAACAGTCCTGTTACCCTGTACGCTTACCAGCTCGAAAAGATTGACACCGGTACAGTAAAGTCACGTTCAGCACCTGCTACAGGAAAGGCAAAAGAAGACAAACTATTGAGGTTTCAAACAAATTTTGAGGATGGAAAGCAAAGCCTGCTAAACAACTTCGTGCTTACTTTCAACAAAAAAATAACCTCTTTTGATAGTTCCAAAATTACCCTGCTCGGTCCGGACTCTAATGTTGTAGCTAATTATTCAATTGGTCGCGATACGAGTAGAACGAAGTTTACCATTCTGTATAAATGGCCTGAAAATACTGCTTACCGGTTAATACTTCGTAAAGATGCTTTTGCCGACTCAGCCGGCACTACACTCACGAAAAATGATACAATCAGGTTTAGTACAAAAAGAACAGGAGATTATGGTACGGTAAGATTGCGCTTTAAAAACCTTGATCTTACAAAAAACCCAGTGTTACAAATTGTGAAGACAGACCAGGTGGTTGACTCCGTTGCTCTTACTTCGTCTGAATGGTCGCGCAAACTCTATGAACCCGGTGAGTACGAAATACGGATCTTATACGATAACAATAAGAATGGCAAGTGGGACCCGGGCAAGTTCTTCGGCAAGCACGAACAGCCGGAAATAGTGATCATGGTGAATACAAAATTATCAATCAGGGCAAACTCAGATAGTCAGCCAGAGATTACACTATAACGCGTATTATCTGTTCTAAAAAGAGCCGTGTTAATCTCTGTTTTTAAAAAGGATTTAGTCCACCGATAAAGAGCAGGTTTTAATATAATTAACGTAATTCTCCAGCAAAGCAATTTTAACTTTCATAAAGTATTAAAGTCTTAGCAGCGGCGTTAATCTGTCAAGAGCCATAAGTATTTTTACAAGATGCAACTTCCTTCTTCTCTATTAGAAAATGCGGTAAATGAGTTTTCAAGGCTTCCGGGTATTGGAAAGAAAACTGCGTTGCGTCTGGTGTTGCATTTACTAAAACAAGATGTTTCAGAGGTGCTGCAATTTGGTGATACCATCTCGCGAATGCGCCAGGATATTAAGTTTTGCCAAAGGTGTTTAAATATTAGCGACGCTGACATTTGCTCTATTTGCGCAAACAGTTCTCGTAACCAGCATCTCATTTGCGTAGTAGAGAATATTCGTGATGTAATAGCTATAGAAAGCACTCAACAGTATAATGGAACGTATCATGTGCTCGGTGGTATTATATCTCCTTTAGATGGTGTAGGCCCGGACCAATTAAGCATTGAACCACTTATTAGTCGCATACAAAAAGAGGAAACTGAAGAGCTAATGTTTGCCCTAAATCCTAACATCCAGGGCGATACTACCATTTATTACATACAGAAGAAAATCCAACAATTTAGTTGCAAAGTAACAACCATAGCACGGGGCATAGCCTTTGGCGGAGAGCTTGAATATGCAGATGAAATGACACTTGCCCGAAGTATAACTAACCGTTTACCTATTGGTCAATACGTGAAGTAAACCCAACTATAAGAAAATGAACATGAAAAATATTCTCCTTTTTATATTAGCGGCCACTATTGGTACAACGACTTTTTCGCAAAAAGTTTTTAATACCAGGACAGGCAAAATCACCTTTTTCTCCAGTGCGCCTTTGGAAGATATTGAAGCCAAAAACAATGCAGTAACCAGCCAGCTTTTTACTGCAAACGGCCAGTATAATTTCGAGATGAACATCAAAGACTTTCATTTTGAGAATGACCTGATGGAAGAGCACTTCAACGAAGATTACCTGCACAGCGATAAAATTCCTAAAGCATATTTTAAAGGAACGATCACTAATCTCAGGGATATCAATTTCGCCAAAGACGGGGTTTACAACGCGAGTGTAAAAGGCAGTCTTACAATTCATGGAGTGACCAGGGAAATAGTACAAAACGGCACCATTGAGATAAGAGGAGGAAAGGCTATTGCAAGAAGCAAGTTCAAAGTTCAACGTAAAGACTATAACATTGGCGGCTCTCTCGCCAGCAAGATGATTTCTGACACTGTTGAGATTACAATTGACTGCACCTACGATTAGATTCCGCGAGACTCCAAGTCTTCCTGCCTTTCATCGTTTAATATTTTTGTCATATTTTTGCGCCGCTCAGCAGGCGGATTTGTTTATTGTTCAACCTGCTGCGGTAGGGTTTTAACTGAACTAATAAACGATCTCACTCTGCTTTATTTCCAGATTGTCCTCGTTTCTAGTTTAGAGATTTTTTTGAAGTCGGCTTCACAACTTCTTTTTTACATTGTTGCGTCGCACACTTCAACTATAACAATACTATTCATCGTTTATGCTTGTTTGTAAAACAGTCATAAAAAAATCGAAACTATGGATATCAGGAAAGAACTGGAAAAACGAATACTTATCATCGACGGTGCGATGGGTACCATGATACAGCGCTACAAACTCGAGGAGGAAGATTACCGCGGCGAACGTTTCAAAGATTGGCACACCGATGTAAAGGGAAACAACGATCTGCTTAGTATTACTCAGCCAAAAATTATTGAAGAGATCCATCTGCAGTACCTGGCGGCCGGGGCTGATATTATTGAAACAAATACTTTCAGTAGTACAACCATTGCACAGGCAGATTATGATATGCAGTCGCTGGCCTATGAGCTTAATGTTGCCTCAGCAAAATGCGCAAGAAATGCAATTGAGAAATTTCTTGCATCTCCCGAAGGAAAAGATAGATCAGGTGCATGGGTTGCAGGTGCAATAGGTCCGCTTAATAAAACGTTGAGCTTGTCTCCAGACGTAAATAATCCGGGTTATCGTGCAGTTACTTTTGATGAGGTAGCAATAGCTTATACCGAACAAATCAAAGGTTTGGTTGACGGCGGAGTGGACGTTTTATTAATCGAAACAATTTTTGATACGTTAAATGCGAAAGCAGCTATATATGCCGCTAAAAAGTTCTTCCGCGACAACAAATTGGAGGAACTACCGATTATGATTAGCGGAACAATTACTGACGCCTCAGGCAGAACGCTAAGCGGACAAACACTGGAAGCTTTTTATACATCTATCCGTCACGCAAGACCTTTAAGCGTTGGTTTGAATTGCGCGTTGGGTGCAACCCAAATGCGACCACATATAGAAGAGTTAAGCCAAATAGCGGAATGTTATACATCGGCCTATCCTAATGCAGGTTTACCTAACGCATTTGGCCAATACGACGAGCAGCCACATGAGACTGCACACATAATAGAGGAGTGGGCACAGGAAGGTTTTGTAAATATTGTAGGCGGCTGTTGTGGTACAACGCCTGACCATATCAAGCATATTGCTGATTACGTGAGAAATTTTAAGCCGCGGCCCTTGCCAGTGGTGGAAGATGCTTTGGTGTAAGAATAGGACAACCTCTGGTTGTTGCGCACCGAAGAAAAGTACAAGGGTGCGACGCAACAATGTTGAATAGTGTGAATTGGTGCGGTACATAAAGACTTCAAAAAAAGCGTTTGATATCACAGATTGGGACATCAAACAGACGAGGAAATATGTTTGGCAAAAAAACTTGATATCGCAAATTGCGATATCAAACCAGAAAGGTTATCATGGCAAAGTCATTACCCCAACAACAAATTTCAGAACAAATAATAAGTGAAAAGATTTATGTTGTTAGAGGAGTAAAAATAATGCTTGATCGAGATCTGGCGGAAATGTATGGCGTCTCTACCGGGCGATTAAATGAAGCAGTTAAGAGAAACATTACAAGATTTCCTGAAGATTTTATGTTTCAATTAAAAGATGAAGAATGGAATAACCTGAAGTCGCAATTTGTGACTTCAGGTTATGGTGGCATTCGAAAATTACCATTTGCGTTTACCGAACAAGGTGTTGCTATGCTCTCATCAGTGCTAAGGTCAGAAAGAGCTATCCAGGTTAACATACAAATCGTTCGGGTGTATACAAGAATGAAACAAATATTATTTGACAATAAAGAATTATGGATAAAGCTGGAGAAAATAGAACAAGCACTCTTTAAAAAAGATGAAGAAGTGAAATTGATTTTTAATACTCTAAAGGCTTTATTAATCCAGGAAGAAAAGCCGCGCACTGAAATAGGCTTTCTTGCAAATAGAAAAGAAAAAAAGAAATGAGCTCTACAGTTATAAAACCTTACTTACGTCTTTCAGGATTGGAACCTTTAGTCGTTAGACCTGAAATGAATTTCGTCAATATCGGAGAACGTACAAACGTTACCGGTTCCAAAAAATTTGCACGCCTTATTCGTGATAACAAATATGAAGAGGCACTTTCAGTTGCACGCCAACAAGTTGAAAACGGTGCCCAAATACTGGACGTAAATATGGATGATGCCTTGCTTGAAGGCGTGAGTGCAATGACTACGTTTCTCAACCTTTTGCAAGCAGAGCCAGACATTGCCAAGATTCCTATAATGATTGACAGCTCGAAGTTTGAGATCATTGAAGCAGGATTAAAGTGCGTACAGGGCAAATGCATTGTGAACTCGATCAGCATGAAAGAAGGTGAAGAAAAGTTTATAGAGCAAGCCTTCACCTGCAAAAGCTATGGAGCGTCTGTGATCGTGATGGCTTTCGACGAAAAAGGGCAAGCTGATACAAAACAACGAAAAGTAGAAATTTGCGAGCGGGCTTATAAAATACTGACTGAACAAGTAGGCTTTGATCCACAAGACATCATTTTTGATCCAAACATTTTTGCGGTAGCTACTGGTATAGAGGAGCACAACAACTACGCTGTCGACTTTATTGAGGCAACCAGGGAAATCAAACAAAAGATGCCCCTGACGAAAGTAAGTGGTGGAGTCAGTAATGTATCCTTTTCTTTTCGTGGCAATGATCATGTTCGTGAGGCCATTCATTCGGTCTTTTTATACTATGCGATAAAAGCAGGAATGGACATGGGAATAGTCAACGCGGGCCAGTTGGTGGTATACGACGAAATCGAACCGGAGCTTCGAAGGCTTTGTGAAGATGTTTTGCTAAACCGTAATAATGAGAACAACGAAGCAACGGAAGCCCTCATCAATTTCGCAGAAACAGTAAAAGCAAAAGGTAAAGAAATCGTCAAAGACGAGGCATGGAGAAATGACCCGGTAGAGAAACGTTTAGCACATTCGCTTGTAAATGGAATTACAGATTATGTAGAAGCTGACACCGAAGAAGCGCGACAAAAATATCCCAAGCCTTTAGATGTAATTGAAGGTCCTTTGATGGATGGGATGAATATAGTAGGTGATCTTTTTGGAGCAGGTAAAATGTTTTTACCGCAGGTTGTAAAGAGTGCTCGTGTAATGAAGAAAAGTGTTGCGTACTTGTTTCCATTTATTGAGGCTGAAAAAGAAGAGCGCCGCCAGGCTCACCTGGCTGCCGGTACCGTAAACGAGGAAGGCGCCGGAGCAGCTAAAATCTTGTTAGCTACAGTAAAAGGCGATGTGCACGACATTGGTAAAAATATAGTTGGAGTTGTGCTGGGTTGTAATGGTTATGATATCATCGATCTTGGTGTGATGGTTCCCACAGATAAAATTCTGGAAACTGCCAAAAGAGAAAACGTTGATATCATTGGATTAAGCGGTTTAATCACTCCCTCACTAGACGAAATGGTTCATATAGCCCGTGAAATGAAACGCAGACAAATGGACCTGCCGCTGATGATCGGTGGAGCAACCACCAGCCGCATGCATACGGCCGTGAAAATTGCCCAAGAGTATGATGAGGGAGTAGTGCATGTACTCGATGCGTCAAGAAGTGTTACTGTTGCCGGTTCTTTACTAAGCAAAGAACAAAAGCCTGACTTTTTGAAAGGTATCAAAGAAGAGTACAGGAAGCTGAAGGAAGATTTTGCAAACAAGAAAGTAACAAAGGCCTACTTGTCGTACGAGCAAGCGGTAGAGAACAGGGTAAAGTTAGATTGGCAGAACTTCCAGCCGGTGAAGCCTTCTTTCATCGGAACCAAGAGTTTTGTTGAACACGATCTAAAAGAAATTGCAGCTTATATAGATTGGCAGCCATTCTTTATCGCCTGGGAGTTGCACGGTAAGTTCCCTCAAATTTTAACTGATGAAAAAGTTGGCGCGGAAGCAACGAAGCTATACAAAGACGCCCAAGCCCTGCTTAAGAAGATTATAGATGAAAAATGGCTGACAGCAAAAGGCGTGATAGGATTTTGGCCAGCTAACTCAAACGCAAAAGATACAATTACAGTTACAGATGAATTGTCAACTGTAGTAGAACTTGAATCTTTACGGCAGCAGGTAAAAAAAGCTGCAGGCCAGCCTAACATGTCTTTAACCGATTTCATCGCTCCTAAAGAAACAGGTTTGCAAGATTACCTTGGAGCTTTTGCTGTTACCATAGATGGAATTGAACCGCATTTAAAGCGTTTCAACGAGCAGCACGATGATTACAACAAAATCTCATTACAAGCATTGGCCGATCGTTTAGCTGAAGCCTTTGCAGAGTTATTACACCATAAGACCAGGACTGAATATTGGGGTTATGTAAAAGATGAGAACCTAAGCAACGAAGATTTTATCAAAGAAAAATACCAAGGAATTCGACCAGCTCCCGGCTATCCCGCCTGTCCCGATCATACAGAAAAGTATAAATTGTTTGCCCTTTTAGATGCAACGAATGCTACCGGTATCCAGCTTACAGAGAGTCTTGCAATGTATCCTGCGTCATCAGTTTGTGGATGGTATTTTGCAAACCCGGAAAGCAAATATTTTGGAATAGGTAAAATAGAAAAGGACCAGGTTACAAATTACGCTAAACGAAAAAATATGGATCTGGAAGAAGTTGAAAGATGGTTAAGACCAGTGTTGGAATATGATGCCTAGAGGTTAATTGTTAGGTGGAAACTACTTAATAGGTGAAAGTAATGAATGGACTATGCAAATGAAAGCGAGTGTGTTTATAAAAGTCGTTTATCCTTCCACAAAAATTTCGTCGGAGATAACATTTGTCTGATGAATTTCTGAATACACCTTTAAAAACTTATTTACCGCTTCTTTACCTTCTTCGCCTAAACCAATTGAAAAATTATTGACGTATAAATCAATATGTTTCCGCATTACGTCTTCACTCATTTCTTGGGAATGACTGCTGATATATGAAGAGATGGCAGGATAACTTTTAAAAGAATATTCTACACTCCTCTTAATGAGTCTATCAAGTCTTCGCTGCACCTCTTTATCAATATCTTTCTTTACTATTATTCCACCAAGCGGTATCGGTGACCCGGTAGACTGCTCCCAATATTCTCCCAAATCCATCAGCTTCACTAAGCCTTTGTCCTGGTAGGTAAACCGATTTTCATGTATAATGACTCCGGCACCTACTTGTCCCGTTAACACTGCATTTTCGATTTCGTTAAAAACAAAAAACTGTTTGTTTTTAGCAAAAGGAAAGGCATACGAAAACAGCATATGAGCAGTGGTATTTACTCCTGGTATAGCAACTGTAATGTTCTCAATTTTATCGGTAAGATTTTCAACTTCATTTTTTGAAATCAGCAACGGACCCACACCTTTACCTAAAGCTCCACCACTATTAAGCACCACATAATCTTTAACTACCAAAGGCAGAACGCCGTAACTAATCTTACTTATATCCAATCTTTTTTCGATCGCCCATTTGTTCAAAGTTTGTACATCTTCAAGCAACGGCTCAAATTCAAAACCTTCAGTATCTATCTTTTTATTTACCAGGGCGTCAAAAATGAAAGTATCATTTGGGCAGGGACTAAAGCCTATCGTAAATTTCATTATTTCTTCTTTTTATCCAATTGTTTAAGATATTCTATAATAGCGTTAGTCAAATTATCGAGAGCATCCTTAAAGTTCCATTTCGATTTATCGCGTTCTCCAACATAGTTACTAATGGCCCTTATCTGAATAAAAGGCGTCGAAGTCTGCAGGCAACAATAGTGAAGCGAAGCACCTTCCATAGACTCTATTGCAGGTTCATATTTAGCTTTCAGTACTTCTATTCTCGTGGGTCTTGTTGTTATTTCATTTATTGTGATGGCCGTCACTTCTGCTAATCCTCCAAGGTTGTACTCAGGAAGAAACCTGTTGTGAAGCGCTCTTCCGGTAAAAGGAAACAAATTTTCTGTTTGAAGGTTTAAATCAAAAAGGTCCTTAAAAGCTCCATACTCTTCTACGCCAAGATCACCCAACAACTCATCTTTTACGACAACAACTTTTCCAAGTTCAAAGTTGTTATCGAAGGTCCCTGCAATTCCCGCCTGGATAATTAAGTCGGGATGTTGTTCAAAAATGAGTTGGGAGATGGAGAAGCATGATGACAATAAGCCCACACCACTTACGTGAAAAGAAAGGTCGAGCTCCTGGTTTTCCAAGGGAGGTGCTGAAGTAAGACTCTGTCTTACTTGGTCCGTTTCTTTCTGCGTTGCAGATGTGATGACGACATTCATTTTGCGAAGGTCGTTTATAGAAGGAAGTGGACAAGCGTTTACATTTCAAATATTACCTTTGGCAAAATTTAGTGCAGAATGGTTTACCTCACAAGATTGGAACATTTTAATGCAGCGCATAAGTTATACAACCCGGCGTGGAGTAAGGAGAAAAATGAAGAGCTTTTTGGGGTTTGTGCGAATGAAAACTGGCATGGGCACAATTTTGATCTATATGTAACAATCAAGGGACACATCAATCCTGAAACTGGTTTTTTGTTCGACGTAAAAAAATTGAGCAAACTAATACAGGAGCACGTGATAAAAAAGCTCGATCACAAAAACCTGAATTTGGATGTTGATTTTTTGCAAGACAAAATGTGTAGCACAGAAATATTAGCAATGGAAATCTGGAAACAATTGCAGCGCCATTTGCCGATGCACGTAAAGTTGCACTGCATTAAGCTGTATGAGACGCCAAGGATTTATGTCGAGTATTTTGGTGATTAGCAACGGAAAAATCGAATCAAATAATTTTTCAAAATTCTACATGAGTAATAAAGTAGCGGTATATAGAAAAGAACATTTTAATGCAGCCCATCGGCTTAACAACCCTTCTTGGGACGGAGACAAAAACGCGTCGGTCTTTGGTAAATGCAACAACCCAAATTACCATGGACACAATTACGAGCTGATAGTAAAAGTGGTTGGTGAACCTGCTGCTGATACAGGCTTTGTAATTGATCTCGGCGGGCTCAGCCAGCTGATTGAAGAAAATGTGTTGAATCGTTTCGATCATAAAAACCTCAACATGGATTGTAAAGAGTTTGAGCATTTGAACCCCACTGCAGAAAACATTACAATTGTGATCTATCGGATCTTAAGAGAAAAATTAGATCCAAAACTAGATTTGCAGGTACGCTTGTACGAAACTGAAAGAAATTTTGTGGAATATCCGGCATAAAGAAAAAACATAAAAGACAGAAAAGTAAGTTATGGCATATAATAAAAAAGAAGAGTACGATGAGGCGGTGACACAAGGCTTGATGAAAAATTACCGGGAAAGTATTGCGTTACTTGGCGAAGACCCGGACCGGGAAGGGTTGCTAAAGACGCCGGAAAGAATGGCCAAAGCAATGCAGTTTATTACCCAGGGGTATCAACAAGATGCACAGGCAATTCTTAATTCGGCAAAATTTCATGAAGATGTAAGTGAAATGGTTGTTGTTAAGGACATTGAATTGTATAGCATGTGCGAGCATCATATGCTGCCGTTTTACGGGAAGGCTCATATTGCCTACATTCCTAACGGCTGGATCACAGGGCTAAGTAAAATGGCCCGGGTGGTAGACGTTTATTCAAGAAGATTACAGGTGCAGGAAAGGCTGACCACTCAAATATTAGATGCTATCGTTGAGTCGCTTCAACCACTTGGTGCGGCAGTCGTTATTGAAGCATCGCATCTGTGCATGATGATGCGCGGAGTATCAAAGCAAAACTCTGTTACAACCACTTCTGCATTTTTTGGAGAGTTTGAGAAGTATCCAACAAGAAATGAATTCCTGAAGTTGATCTCTTCAAAACTTCATTAATTTTTCTAAAGATCCGTCAATGAAACACGCTTATATTTTTCCCGGGCAGGGAAGCCAGTTCTCCGGTATGGGTAAAAACCTGTACGAGAAAAACCCGGAAGCCAAAGACCTTTTTGAAAGGGCAAACGATATTCTTGGTTTCAGAATTTCTGACCTTCTTTTTACCGGAACCGATGAAGATCTCAAGCAAACCAACGTGACCCAGCCCGCTGTTTTTTTGCATTCAGCGATCGCTTACGCAACCATTCCCGATGCTAGGCCTGACATGGTTGCCGGTCATTCCCTGGGAGAATTTTCTGCACTGGTGGCAAACAAAACACTCCAATTTGAAGATGCACTAAAACTGGTAAGTATTCGTGCGAGTGCTATGCAAAAAGCATGTGAGATCAATCCTTCTACCATGGCTGCGGTATTGGCTTTGGATGATGCAAAAGTCGAAGCTATTTGTAAAGAGATTATGGAAGACACGGGCGAAGTAGTAGTGCCTGCCAACTTCAATTGTCCGCGTCAACTGGTAATAAGCGGTAGTAAAAAGGGAATTGAGATTGCCATCGAAAAAATGAAAGCAGCGGGCGCTAAGCGTGCGTTGGTTTTACCTGTAGGTGGTGCGTTTCACAGCCCGTTGATGAAGCCAGCCAAAGAAGAACTTGCGGCTGCAATAGAAGCAACAAAGTTTTCAGAACCTATTTGTCCTGTTTACCAAAACGTGGTTGCTAAAGCAATCACTAGCCCGGAAGAAATAAAAACAAACCTCATAAATCAACTAACAGGTGCCGTTCGCTGGACACAGTTAGTACAGGCAATGGTAGCGGACGGTGCAACACACTTTACAGAAGTTGGCCCGGGCAAAGTACTGCAAGGGCTGGTAAGTAAAATTTTTAAGGAAGCGGTGGTGAGTGGAGTAAGCTAAAGTCTTGAAGGTTAGAGGCTTTTTCGATGCTTTTTGGTACAAGCACAAAAACTTCTATCGACATTAGTGGCGACGCATTTCGTTCATCAACATTAATTCCGTTTTGCTTTTTTTATGTTTTGCTATTGTTAGCTGATGGGAACACTTACACTACAGTTCACCCATTCAGCATCAAAGGAAGCGTTTAATTTTTTGTAGAACTTAATTGCCGGTTCATTCCATTCCAACACCTGCCACACTATTCCATTTAACTTCTTTTTCTTAGCTTCTTTAAACAATTCGTCAAACAATAAGCTTCCTATTCCTCTACCTCTCAACTCTTCTGTTACTAGTAGGTCCTCCAAATACATGCGCTGTCCCTTCCACGTGCTGAACCGGATGTAGTAGAGTGCAAAGGCTTGAACGACCTCGTTTAATTCTGCAACAAATGCCCACCATACCTGCGCTTCTCCAAACCCGCTTTCCTCAAAATGCTTCAATGAGACAGTCACTTCATCGGGTGCTTTTTCAAACACCGCTAATTCCCGTACCAGTTCCAATATTCTTGAGCAATCCTCTTTTACCGCTCTCCTTATTAAAATGTTCTCCATGGAGGTTTTTATAGATTTTAAACTCTTTTTTGTTTTGGGCAAAAGTAGCTTTTTGTGTCAATCGAGGCTTGCCATTTTAGACGAATGGTGAGAGGGCGGGTTGCCCCAAAAAGATTTGTGGTACAAGAGTGTGACACAACAGTGCTTAAAGTAACTACCGAAGTTGGAACCCATAAAATCAGGTAAGCTTTAATAAAAAAGCCGCAAGAAAAATTCTTACGGCTGATTATTTTGTCGCACTAAAGAAGGAACTGTCACTTAACTCTTGCCATCGTAAGCCCACTTCACCAAGGTAGCGCCCCAGGTAAAACCACCACCAAAAGCAGCTAATACGAGGTTATCACCTTTTTTCAATTGTTTTTCCCATTCCCACAAACACAAGGGGATAGTTCCTGAAGTTGTGTTACCGTAGCGCATAATATTCAGCATCACCTTTTCTGACGGAATGCCCATACGATTGGCAGTAGCATCTATAATTCTTTTATTGGCCTGGTGCGGAACTAACCACGCTATGTCTTCACCCGTAAGGTTATTCCTTTGAAGAAGTTCGTAAGCGACATCCGCCATTCCCACGACAGCAAACTTAAAAACTGATTGGCCCTCCTGGTAGATATAATGCTCTTTTGCGGCAAGCGTTTCTGCAGAAGCTGGTTTCCGTGATCCGCCGGCTTTCATGTTTAGGTATTTTTCTCCGCTTCCGTCTGTTTTAAGGTTGCTATCTAAAACCCCGTAACCTTCTTCACCCGGCTCAAGCAATACCGCACCGGCACCATCTCCAAAAAGTATACATGTTGTTCTGTCGCTGTAATCTACAATTGCACTCATTTTATCAGCCCCAACAACAACTACTTTTTTGTATCGCCCGCTTTCAATAAGTGAGGCACCCATTGTTAGTCCGAATAAAAACCCTGAGCATGCAGCACCCAGGTCAAAGCTAAAAGCATTTTTAGCACCTATTTTCTCGCTGATGATATTTGCCGTGGCCGGAAAAAGCATGTCGGCAGTGACAGTACAGCAAATGATAACTTCAATTTCAAGGGGATCAATACCTCTCTTTTCACATAAATTAAGAACAGCAGGTGCACCAAGATCTGAAGTTGCCTTTCCTTCGCCTTTTAGTATTCTCCTTTCCTCAACACCTGTTCGGGTTTTAATCCACTCGTCGTTTGTTTCTACCAGCGTTTCTAACTCCTTGTTTGTTAATCTGTATTCCGGAACATATCCACCCACACCAGTAATTGCTGCGCTAATTTTCTGTGCCATTTATTGCTTTAGTATTATTTAATTCTGGGGATAAAAGTAATTGTTTATTCTTGAATAGTAAAAGCTGCATAGTTTGAAGCTTTTGATGGCCAAAACCTACTTAAAATAATATTTGTACTTCGCCATTCATCTTATATTTTTGAAACCCGGTTAAATAATTTCATGTGATTGCGTTCGTTAGGGGAAAGTTTGCGGTGAAGAATCCTGCCCAGGTTATTGTTGATGTAAATGGTGTCGGCTACGAATGCCAGGTTAGTTTAAATACTTACTCTGCTATCAGCAACCAGGATAGCGGCCAGTTGTTTACCTATGTTCATATTACTGAAAACAACCAGACTCTCTATGGGTTTGCCGACCTATCTGAAAAAGAACTTTTCACCCAACTGATAAGTGTTTCGGGAGTTGGTGCAGCAACGGCAAGAATGATGTTGTCTGGAATGAAGCCCGACGAAATTATAAAAGCAATCGTTCAAAGCAACGCCAGACTACTGGAAAGCATAAAAGGAATAGGCAGAAAAACAGCAGAAAGGCTGTGTTTAGAGTTGAAAGACAAATTGAGTAAGAACCTGAATGATATTATTCTTACTTCTTCCGGATCAAATAAAGTCGAAATGGATGCCTTGAATGCATTGATTTCTTTAGGAATTCCCAAGCCGAACGCAGAAAAGGCATTAAAAAACGTTATTGAAGCAAATGGCACCAGCATTCAATTAGAAGACCTGATAAAAAAAGCCCTGAAAAATATATAGCCTATAGAGAGAATTGTACTTTAAACAGCCTTCGGTGTCGATACGTTATTATTACAAATTTTCTTTAATAGTTTCCATTATTCTATCAGCTTTCGGGGCAACCTGTTCTTATGCACAAGATACAAGTCGTCGTGCTTCAAGAGATACAACCCGCTTTCCCATCAGCGACAGAGTTGGAGATCCTTTTACCTACAATTCAAATAATCCTTTTAATCTTTCCGATACAGCTTACATAAAAAGGGATATTCAATACGACCCTAAAACAAAGCAATATTACATCGTAGAAAAAATAGGCAATTCTTATTATCGCACACCTACTTACATGACTTTCGAGGAGATGATGCGTTTCAAAGCACGTCAATCGGAAAGCGAATACTTTAGAAAAAGAGCCAATACTTTAAGTGTTTTAAACAGGAAAGTTGAGCGGCCCAAATTAAAAACCTACGACAAGCTTTTCGATAGAATTTTTGGAGTAGGACCTAATGGTTTGAAAGTAGATATTCGTCCCCAGGGAAATGTCGATATTACTGCAGGCTATGAAGGACAGAATATTAAAAATCCTACGCTGCCAGAAAGCGCGAGGAAAAACGGCGGTTTTGACTTTAATATGAACTC
The DNA here is from genome assembly GCF_007991655.1 of Segetibacter aerophilus. Lineage (GTDB taxonomy): Bacteria > Bacteroidota > Bacteroidia > Chitinophagales > Chitinophagaceae > Segetibacter > Segetibacter aerophilus. Next base: position 40,648 of record NZ_BJYT01000006.1, on the reverse strand, counting down.
AAATATTAACGTCATTGCAAACATTGGAGACAAGCTAAAACTGCCCATTAACTATAATACCCTTGCAAATTTTGACTTTGAAAACCAGCTGAAACTGGATTACAAAGGAATGGACGACGAGATCATTAAATCGATCGAAGCAGGAAACGTGTCTTTTACCTCGAAAGGAACACTTATCCCAAGCGCACAAAGTCTGTTTGGATTGAAAACACAACTTCAATTTGGTAAGTTGTTTTTGTCAGGGGTTATAGCAACTCAGAAGGCACAACGACAATCACTTGCTTTGCAAGGCGGCGCGGCCACCTCAACTTTCAATAAAAAGCTGGATGATTACGAAGAAAACAGACACTTTCTTTTAGGAGACTATTTCAGGGCCAATTATAACAAGGCGATGGAAAATTTGCCTGTTGTGAATACGCAGGTGCAAATTCAAAGAATGGAGGTCTGGGTAACAAATCGTACCGGTGCGACTACAGAGACGAGAGATGTAGTTGGTTTAATGGATTTAGGAGAAGGCACTCCTTTTAATACTCGTTTCCAGGGTAACGGGGGCCTTCCTGCAAATGGGGCCAATAATTTATACACTACCCTCATTAACCAACCAGGCATTAGGAACCCCGTCACCATCAATGCGAACTTGATGGGAATTGGTTTGCGACCGGTCGAAGATTATGAAAAAACGTTTGCACGAAAATTAAGTCCTAACGAATATTACTTCAATCCGCAGATTGGCTTCGTTTCATTAAACCAACAGTTGCAGTCAGACGAAGTATTAGGGGTTGCTTACCAGTATACCTACAATGGTCGTGTTTACCAGGTGGGTGAATTTTCACAAGACGTGGCTTTGGACTCAACACAAGGCGTTCAAAAAGTTTTGTTGTTGAAGCTACTAAAAGCAACCTCACAACGTCCTGCTCTACCTATCTGGAAATGGATGATGAAGAATGTTTACTCATTAGATCTTCCAGGCATTCAAAGACAGGATTTTAAATTGAATATTTTATACCAGGAGCCAAGTGGAGGTTTGAAGAGATTTTTGCCAGAATCTGCTAATTCGGTAGAAGGAAGAACGCTGCTTCGTATTTTAAATCTTGACCGGTTAAACAATCAAAACGATCCTCTGCCGGATGGCGTATTTGATTATGTAGAAGGTTTCACTGTACTGTCCCAACAAGGAAAAATAATATTTCCTGTCCTAGAGCCTTTTGGACGCGATCTTGAAAGGCTTGCTTTCACCGGTACTTCAGATACCTTAAGAAATAAGTACGTTTATCGACAGTTGTATGACTCTATAAAAGCAATTGCTCAAACTTATGCTAACCTAAATCGGTATGTGATGCAGGGAGCAGGAAGGGGCAATTCAACTTCTGAAATTTACCTCGGCGCTTTCAACGTGCCGCCCGGTTCTGTTACCGTAACTGCGGGAGGGCAAATATTAAGAGAAGGTTTCGACTACAGCATTGATTACAATCTTGGAACAGTAAAAATATTGAACGGCGCTATCTTAAACAGTGGCATTCCGGTGAATGTTCAATTTGAAAATAATGCCGGCTTCGGTATGCAGCAGAGAAGTTTCTTAGGACTAAGAGCCGACTACCTGGCAAATAGGAAACTCGCTCTAGGTGCTACCATGGCTCGTCTTTCTGAGCGACCATTTTTCACAAAAATGAATTATGGTGAAGATCCAATCAGGAACACGATGTATGGTGTCGATTTCAACTATCGCACAGAATCTCCCAGCCTTACGCGCTTGTTAAATAAACTGCCGTTTTACCAAAGCAACGTAATGTCTACCATCAATGCTTATGGCGAGGCGGCTTTCTTAAAACCCGGTCATCCGCCTCAAATTGGTTCCGGTAGCAACGGGTTAATTTATGTAGATGATTTCGAAGGAACTCGAAACAACATTGACCTCCGTTTCCCTTTCATCTCGTGGGCCCTCGCTAGTACGCCACAAGGCAACGGCTTGTTTCCGGAGGCAACTCTGGCCGATTCACTTCCTTATAACTTCAATAGGGCAAAGTTGGCGTGGTATAATATTGAACCGATCCTGCAAGACAGAAATAGTGTAAATAACCCGCTTAGGAGGAACGTAGCTGAGTTAAGTGATCCAAGGGTTAGAGCGGTGTACAACCAGGAGCTATACCCACAACGTACAAATAACCTTGGCGAAAACCAGCTGGTTACTTTCGACCTTGCCTATTACCCAACAGACATTGGCCCTTATAACTTTGTGAGCGACCAGGCACAGGTAGATGCAAGTGGTAAATTAAAAAATCCTCGTCAGCGCTGGGGCGGTATTATGAGGTCGATTGACCAAACCGACTTCGAAACAAGTAACGTTGAATTTGTCGAGTTTTGGGTACAGGATCCATTCATTAAAAAGCCAAATAGCACAGGAGGTAAATTATACCTGAACCTGGGTTCGATTAGCGAAGATGTTTTAAAGGATAGCCGCCGTTTTTACGAAAATGGTTTAAACTCGCCAAATCAACCTTCCGCTGTAGACAATAGTTCAACGTGGGGTAGAACACCTGTTAACCCAATCCAGGTTACACAGGCGTTTAGCAATGATCCGGCAGATCGTCCTTTCCAGGATGTTGGATTTGATGGATTGGATGATGCTGGTGAAGCTGGAAAAAGAGCGGGCTATTTAAATAGCATTCGGGCCAACTTTGGTCCTGGTTCTGCCTTGTATGCGAGGGCTCAACAAGATCCATCCAACGATAACTACAAATGGTATCGCGATAATTCTTATGACGCGACTAACACGGGTATATTAGGAAGATATAAGAATTTCAATAACCCCCAAGGGAACTCCCCCATTGCAACTGGTAACTCGCAGTTCAGTCCGGCGGCTACCTTATATCCCGATAACGAGGATTTGAACCGCGACAATACGCTCAACGAAACGGAAGAATACTATCAATACGCAATAGACCTGAAGCCGGGAATGGACGTCGGTAACACTAAATACATTACAGACCGCCAGGTGATACCGGTTCGGTACGCAGATGGCTCTTCTAAGAATGAAAACTGGTATTTGTTCAGGGTTCCCATTGCAGACTATGAGAAAAAAGTTGGAAACATTCCGGACTTTAAATCTATTCGTTTTGTCCGCATGTTTCTTACTGACTTCGAGGACTCTGTGGTGCTTCGTTTTGCCCGCCTCGACCTTGTTCGTAACCAGTGGAGAAACTTCGCCTTTAAATTAGATACCGCAGGCAACTATGTTCAGCAGCCAAGAGGAGGCAATACTACTTTCAATGTTTTAGCAGTAAATGTCGAAGAAAACAGTAAAAGACAACCGGTCAATTACCTGATTCCTCCCGGCATCGAAAGGGTTCAGCAGCTGAGTAATAACGGGATTAATTTATTGCAGAACGAACAAGCAATGAGTTTTCAAATTCGCAACCTTGCTACAAACGATGTGAGAGCCGTATTTAAAACAATGAACTTAGACATGCGTCAATACGGTTCGCTCCACATGTTTGTTCACGCAGAAAGTACACCTTCTACTATAGCGCAACCTATCAAAAACAACCAGTTAAATGCTGTCATTCGTATCGGAAGTGATTTCCTAAATAACTATTACGAGATAAAAATTCCGCTTACTGTTACACCTCCCGGCAATTATCCAAATACTGACGCGGGACAGCGAAGAGTTTGGCCCGACAGCAACAATCTTGATTTTGATATCCAAGACCTTGTTCAGTTAAAAATGAGACGCAATAGCAGATCGATCAATATCACCAACTACTACCAGGAAATAGTTGGTAATAAAACGTATGCGATCAAGGGAAATCCGAACCTGGGCGAAGTACAGGCATTTTTAATAGGCGTAGAAAATTCGCAGTCTTCCAATGGTATCCCTGCGTCGGCTGAGGTTTGGGTAAATGAACTTCGTTTATCAAAACTAGACGAGAAAGGAGGCTATGCCGCTACCGGTCGTGTAGACATTGCCCTTGCTGACCTTGGAACAATCGCTGTTTCCGGAAGTACACATACAACCGGTTTTGGTTCCCTCGAGCAAAGAGTAAATGAAAGAGCCAGGGAAAACTTTATGCAATACGATATTGCAACTAACCTTGAAATGGGACGATTGTTACCAAAGAAACTGGGCATCTCTATTCCTCTTTATGCAAGCATCAATCAGACTATAACAACACCTGAGTATGACCCATATGACTTGGATATTAAACTGAAAGACAAACTCAATGGGCTTTCAGGAAAAGATAGAACCAATTCTAAAAATGCTGCAATAGACAAGACAACTATTAAGACCGTCAACTTTACTAATATGCGGGTGATGCCCACAGGTAAAACAAAGATCTGGAGCATTAGTAATTTTGACTTTAGCTATTCTTATATAAAATACGAACAAACCAATCCGCTGATTCTTAAAAACGATGTAGTTAAACATCGCGGCGGTTTGGGATATACCTTCAATAAACAGCCAAAGTATTTCGAACCATTTAAAAGGATTATCAAATCGAAATCTCCATGGTTTGCTTTGGTGCGTGATTTCAATGTAAATCCTCAGCCTTCTCTTTTAAGTTTTAGGGCAGATGTAAACCGCCAGTTTGGAACATTTGTGCCTAGAATTGTTAATAGCTTCGACAATAAGGTAGATAGGGTGGATACTACTTTCGATAAATTTTTCACTTTCGATCGGTATTATAATTTACGTTGGGATTTAACGAAGTCATTGAACATCGACTTCTCTGCTGTCAATAATGCGCGTATCGACGAACCGATTGGTTCAATTGATACCAGGGCAAAAAAAGATACTGTTCGCACCAACTTTATGAAGGGAGGAAGGAATACTTTGTATCAGCAAAGAGCTATAGCCAGTTATACTTTCCCACTTACCAAACTACCTCTTACAAATTGGATGAACGCCCGGTACAGTTACACAACCACTTATAATTGGATTGGAGCAAGTCGCCTGGCAATTAGCTTGGGCAATACTATAGAGAATAGCCAGGAAAATAATATTACCGGCGAGTTGGATTTTACCAGGTTATATGCGAAAAGCAGGTGGTTGCGTGCTTTAGACCAGGCCCCTGCTCCTCAGCAAGGAAATCCCCAGGATCCAAATGCACCGGGCCGAAATAAAAGGACACCTCAAAACGCAAACCCCGCTAATCCACCTGCAGCTGTATCTACTTTGCCAACACGCGAAGAAGTGATAAAAGGATTATCAGGAAAAGAAAAAAGAGTAGCCTTACGCAAATGGAGGAAACAAAGACGGGAAGAGCGAAAAGCAGCACGTCTGCTGAAAGCAGCTCAACCGGTTGAAATGCCGGGAATAGCCAGGGCTGGCGGACAATTACTTACTATGGTTAAACACGCCACAGTAAACTTTGGCGAAAGTTATCGCAGCCGTATCCCCGGTTACACTGACAGTACCAAAATACTAGGTCAGAACTGGAACACAATGGCTCCGGGCCTTGACTTTGTATTTGGTCGTCAACCAGATTCTAACTGGCTTAATCAGAAAGCAGCAAGGGGTTTAATAACGCGAGACACAACGCTCAACTTTATGTTCCGCCAAAGCATCGATCAAAAGATAAATGTTACAGCACAGTTGGAACCAATCAGGGAGTTCCTGGTTGATTTGAATATGGAGAAAACTTATACTAAGGACTATTCTGAACTGTTTAAGACAGTTTCTCAAAATGGAAAATTTGAGCACTTAAGTCCCTTAGCTACCGGTGGATTCAATGTTTCTTATATCGCTTTCAAAACGCTGTTTACTAAAAACAAACCCACAGAGATTTCTCAAACATTTAGACAATTTGAAGCCTATCGTCTTATTCTGTCTGAACGTTTAGCCCTGGCGAATCCGTATCAGAAAGGTTTGGGCAATAATCCGGATGGTTTCTATAAAGGCTATAATCGTTATGCGCAAGACGTTTTGATACCTGCGTTCATTGCTGCTTATTCAGGGCAGGATCCAAAGAATGTTGGACTTATTCAGCAATCAAATCCAAATATTAAGTCGAACCCGTTTGCCAGTATTAAACCTAAACCAAACTGGCGGGTTACTTATACCGGCCTTACCAGGCTTCCAGCCCTGGCTAAGACTTTCAGCGCCATCAGCATTACGCATGCTTATAATGGAAGTTTGGGTATGAACAGTTTCAATAGCGCTCTAAATTTCACTGACCCATTTGCTTACAGTGCTCCGGGTTTCATAGATACGATCTCAGGAAATTTTGTTCCTTTCTTCCTTGTTCCTAATATCACCATACAGGAGTCCTTTAGTCCTTTGCTTGGTATTGATGTGACTACAGTTAGCCAGCTAACGGCTAGCTTACAGTACAGGAAAACGAGGCAGCTAAGTCTGAGCCTTGTAGACTACCAGTTAAGTGAAGTAAACAGTACCGAGATAACATTGGGTGGTAGTTTCAGGAAAAGAGGTTTCAACCTGCCTTTCAAAATTCCGGGTACAAAAGGTAAAAAGCTTCAAAATGATGTAAACTTCCGGCTTGATTTAAGTATCAGGGATGATGCCACCAGTAATAGTCGTTTGGACCAGGACAATGCATTTAGCACCGGTGGTCAAAAGGTAGTGACCTTACAACCTTCCATTGATTATGTATTGAATAACAGGGTGAACATAAAACTGTATTTCGACCAGCGAAAGGTAGTCCCTTACATTTCAACATCAGCGCCGATTACTAACACGCGGGCGGGAGTTCAAATAAGAATCTCGTTAGCACAATAAAAGCATAAAGAATTTTAATTATCGAAAGCCCCGGCCTTTTTTGCCGGGGCTTTTTTATGACCATTTACAAAAGAGCCGAATAAAGATTAAAAGTAAAACGGAGTGACACAACGATGTTGACTGTGGTTTTGTAGCTCATAACAAAAAGATCCCTAGGCGGCGAAAATCAACATCTTTCCTGCACGCATGCTACAAACAATGGAATAATTTTTTAAGTTGACATTCGACTAAATATAAAAGATGTACACGCTTGGTATTAACGCCGTTTTTCATGATTCTGCTGCTTGTATTTTGAAAGACGGAGAGTTATTAGCTGCTGCCGAAGAGGAACGATTCACCCATATCAAGCATGGAAAAAGGCCCATACCTTTTAGTACGTACGAACTTCCCTATCACGCCATTAATTATTGTCTTGAGGCTGCCGGTATTCACTTAAACGACGTCGATCATTTTGCTTATTCATTTGATCCTTATTTACTTCTTGGTGAACATGCAAACGATGGGGAAATACGTTTACCACTACAACCAAGTAAGGCACCTAAAAGTAAGGAATGGCTTTCTCCATGGGATCCTTTGTTCCTGTCTTATATAGTTAATGCACGGTTGCAACTGACAGGTGGCTATCCTCATCATCTCGAAAAAAGATTTAAAGGAGCACATATTGATGATAGTAAATGGCACTTTGTAGAACATCACATTGCCCATGCAGCTAGCGCATATTTTCCGTCCCCGTTTGATCATGCCGCAGTTATTACTTTAGATGGAAGGGGCGAGATTGCAACCACAACTTACAATGTTGGCAACGGGAACAATTTAACCAGGATTGGTCAGGTAAACATGCCTTCCTCCCTTGGGTTATTATATGAAGACGTCGCATCTTATCTTGGTTTTCTGAGAAGTTCAGATGAATACAAAGTGATGGCGCTTGCATCTTATGGTAAGCCTGAATTTGTAAGGGATTTCCGGGAGATGATTCAATTAAGACCAAACGGACAGTATACTATATCGAATGAAACGCTCGCTGAAAGATTTGGTCCTGCCAGGTTAAGACACGAACCATTTACGGCGCATCATTTCAACATTGCCCACTCGTTGCAATTAGTACTTGAAGAAACGTCTATAGAACTTTGTAACTGGCTTTATAATGAAATAAAAGAAGAAACCCTTTGCATGGCTGGAGGGGTCGCTTTAAACTGTGTGATGAATGCACGGATAAAAGAAAAATGTTCTTTTAAACATGTTTGGGTACAACCCGCAGCGGGAGACTCCGGAACAGCTTTAGGCGCAGCACTTTGGATAGATTTGCAAAACAGGAAAAACCTTTCAAAAACATTTAAAATGTCTCACACTTACTGGGGACCGGAATACAGTGATGACGAGATCGAACAGTTTTTGAAATGGACGAAGGCAAAATATCGAAAGCTTAAAAATATAGCTGAAGAAACTGCAGAGGTGTTGGCAGAAGATAAAATTATAGGTTGGTTTCAAGGGAGGATGGAGTTTGGTCCCCGCTCTTTGGGAAGCAGGTCAATTTTAGCTTCACCGATACATGCAGAAATGCAGAGCAAATTAAACGAAGTAAAAGACCGCGAAGACTTTAGACCGGTGGCGCCAGTGGTTTTAGAAGAGGACGCAGCAGACTGGTTTGTGGAAGCGAACTACTCCCCTTTCATGTTATTCGTTTATAATGTAAAACCTGAAAAAGCCGACAAAATACCAGCCGTTAGACATGTGGATGGAACGGCCCGAATACAAACAATTAACGAAAACCAACACCCGTTATACTACAACCTACTAAAAGCCTTTAAAAAGAAAACGGGTGTTCCTGTGTTGGTGAATACATCTTTTAATACTTTAGGCAAACCCATTGTCTGTACTCCCCGCGATGCCGTTGAATGTTTTTATAGTTCACCTTTTGATGCCTTGGTTATAGGTTCATTTTTATTGGAGAAGTAATGGAAGACATCCAAATTTCCGTGGTAGTTCCAACATATAAAAGACCTGTGCTTTTAAAAGCTTGTCTAAAAAGCGTGGTAAATCAAACATTAGAAAAGCATCAGTTTGAGATTATTATTGTAAGTGATGGACCGGACGAGGAGAGTGAAAAAGTAGTTGTGCAAGAGTTGAAGGAAGGTGCTCCGGCTATTCGCTTTCTTTCTTTGCCAAATAAAAGCGGCCCTGCTGCCGCCCGAAACCTTGGTTGGAAAAGTGCTTCGGGAACCATCATTGCATTTACAGATGACGATTGCTTGCCGGACAAAAACTGGCTTAAAAACATTGTTAGCAGGTACAACGGCCAGAAAGAAATCGCTTTTACCGGAAGGGTAATTGTGCCTGTAAGCAAGCAACCTACAGATTTTGAGCTAAATACAAAAGGACTTGAAACGGGTGAATTTGTAACGGCTAATTGTGCGGTAACCAAAGCGACACTGCAAACTGTCGGCGGTTTTGATGAAGCGTTCAAAGCAGCATGGAGAGAAGATAGCGACCTGCATTTCAAACTAATTGAGTGGGGTATAGCTATAGAAAAACTGGATGAAGCAATAGTAGTTCACCCCGTTAGAAAAGCGCCGTGGGCCATCAGCCTTCGAGAACAAAAGAAAACGCAGTTTAATGCTTTGCTTTACAAAAAACATCCATCCTTGTATAGGCAACGAATAAAGAGTAGCCCCTCTTGGAACTACTACTTCATCATCCTTTTTTTTGTAGTGTTGCTTCTTGGATCATTGTTAGAAATTAGCTGGTTGATGTCGATTGGATTGAGCGGTTGGTTTTTGCTATCTACAGCTTTTGCCTTCAAAAGATTAAGAGTAAGCCGCAAAACAGTCAGTCATATTTTTGAAATGATTGTTACTTCCATTATCATCCCTTTTTTATCTGTCTATTGGACACTCCGTGGCGCAGTAAAATACAGGGTATTATTTTTTTAAATAACAGTCAATTGAAAAGAAATTTAAAGTCTAATAAAAGAAAATCTTGATTAATGAAGCTTGAAGGAATCAAAAAGATTGTTGTTTTTCGGGCATTGCAAATCGGAGACATGCTTTGTTCTATACCTGCAATAAGAGCATTGAAGCAAGCGTATCCTGAGGCTGAAATTACATTGGTAGGATTACCGTGGGCGAAAATGTTGATAGAGAGGTTTCCGGGTTATTTTCATTCACTGCTTACTTTCCCCGGGTATCCTGGTTTTCCTGAACAACCCGTTGATCGTGTTGCATTTCCTGATTTTTTGAAGCAGGTTCAGCAAGAGCAGTTTGACCTAGCGTTGCAAATGCAGGGTAGTGGCGTTATTTCAAATCCACTCGTCGATTTATTTTTTGCTAAACGAATTGGCGGTTTTTATACTCCGGGAAATTATTGTCCTGATAAAGAATTATTTGCCGAATATCCTTCAAACCTTCACGAAGTAAATCGTCATCTTGAACTAATAAAAAAGCTGGGAATTACCGAAGCTTCAACCGAAATGGAATTTCCGATAACACAAAAAGATCTTGAGGATTTTGCGAATGCAGCGTTACCGGTTCAAGAACAGGAGTATGTAATTCTTCATCCAGGCGCAAGAGGAACCAATAGACAATGGGAGCCCGCGTATTTCGCAGCGATCGGAGATTATTGTGCTAAAAATGGTTTACAAGTGGTAGTGACAGGTACAACAGACGAACTCGACATTGTAGAAAGCGTAATACAACTGATGGAGCATAAGCCAATAAACGCAGCAGGCAAAACATCGCTTGGAGCAGTGGCGGTCCTAATAAAAAATGCTGCTGCTTTGATTTCAAATTGTACCGGCGTCTCTCACATTGCTGCCGCACTTAAAACTAAAAGCATTGTAATCAGTCTTGATGGCGAGCCGTTTCGCTGGGGTCCCTTAAACAAAGAATTACATAAAACAATTGATTGGACGGTGACATCTGATCTTGAATTGGTAAAAGAAAAGTTGGGAGGATTATTATTATTGAGCGGACTTGAAGTCTAAGAAATCTTTTTATCTCCGCTAGTCTCTGCTAACAACTGAGTTACAGCGTTTACAATATCCTCTGCGAGGGGAACGGGGGAAGGTTCTTTGTACACGTCTTTATATAAATGTTGAATAACCTCGTTGCGGCTTCGAGTATCTACATCTATACTGTATTCTAACACCTTGTTTGGTACTTCCCACGGTGTATGTTGAGGATTGGTTTGAGCGTACAAAACAACCACAGGAGTATTCACCGCGGCTGCAATATGAACGGTTCCGGTATTAACGGAAACTACTAGTGGAGCCTGTTTGATAAGAGCTATAAACTCCTGCAATGAAAATAATCCTGCAACCGAAATTGCACCTTTGCCTGTTAATTCAGCCAGTTCATTGCAAGAATGTTTTTCTGATCCAGCACCTGTAAATAAAATTTGAAATCCCATTTGCCCGATCAAAGTCTTTGCCGCTGCCACCCATCTTTCCTTTGGATACTCCCGCTTTTTTTCACTCACCCCGGCATGAAAAATCAACCAGGGCTTTGAAGGATTTATGCCTGCATTTTCTAATTTACCAATTACTACTTCATCGGTCAATTCTGAAACTGATAGATGCAAATGAGTATTTGTAGTAGTGGCGCCAATGGAATTGACTAATTGCAGGTCCCGGCTAACCTGGTGCTGAATAAAAGAATAAGGTTCTCTGTCGGTAACCCAATTGGTAAGTAATTCGTAAGGGTTCTCGCGGCAATAAGCAAGTCTTAAGGAAATGCCGGCCAGATAGGCAATCATGGCTGCGGGAAGTGGATTTTGACTAAAGACAGTGAAAATCACGGCAGCATCAAAGCTTTTTTGCCTTAGTTCTTGTACAAGCGTAAAAATTTCTTCACTTGCAATTGTCTCCTTAGCCTTTACCCAGGGAAGATCAAAAACAATAACATCATCTATCTCCGAAATAGCAGGAACAATGCCTGCAGCCATCGAAGAAGTAAGAACCGTGATTTTAGGAGAGAAGCTTTCTTTTATAGCCCGGATGGCAGGAACAGACATGATAAGATCGCCCATGTTGTCTGCCCTAATAATGAGAATGTTCTTACAGTGCTGCCAACTTTTTGTCATTTAACTCTTTGGTTTCATACTCATTATCGCAGATGTACTGAGCTGCTTTAAGGAAGTTTTCAGCTATATAAGTGGGAGTACGAAAAGGGCCTTCTACCCATTCTGTCTCGTTTCCATTGTTGATTAAAATGGTTCTACAGCCGGCACGGTTACCAGCTTCTGCATCATTTAAAATATCGCCAATCATCCAGGATTTTTCAACAGCAAGTTGCAGGTCTCTCACAGCTTGCAAAATCATCCCCGGCTTTGGCTTTCGACACTCACAGTCTTTTGAAAATTCTGGTATTTTTCCTTGAGTATGGTGAGGACAGAAATAAAACTTTTCGATTTCAATTCCTTCTTTCTGTAAAAGCAAATCGATTTTTTGCTTGACCTGCTCCAATTCATCTATTTGAAAATATCCTCTTGCTACACCGGCCTGGTTAGAAATAACGACAAAGACGTATCCAGCTTTCTTCAATAATTGTAGGCCTTCGATCACACCTGCTTCAAGTGATATTAGGTCCGGGTTTACATTATAAGGTACGTCAGGTATCAGGGTGCCATCTTTATCAAGAAATACAGCTTTTCTTTCTGCCATTAGGTAAATGTACAATTAAGGGTTGGCTTGAAGTTGGAAGGGTCAAGCATTGAAGACTTCAGCTCCACACTGGTTTATCGATAAACGTATTGCGACGCAACAATGTAGCAATGGAAACAAATGCTGGTACAGAACAAATTATTACGCAGCCTGGCTCTTTTTATTAATTGTTTCCTGTGTTCTTGACTTAGAAACCAAAGCAGGAACTTGTATCTGTTTGTATAACTCCGCAACTGAAACAGCTACTTTTTGCCAAGTGAAATTTTCTTTGACTCTTTGAATAGATGCCTTTTTCATTTGCTGATGCAAAGCCGGATTGGAAACAAGTAAATGAACTTTTGAAGCCAAAGCTTCAGGATCATTTGCAGGAACGAGAAAACCGGTCTTACCATCGACCACGCTATATTTTATACCGCCTACATTCGATCCAATAACGGGAGTACCGCAGGCCATAGATTCCAAAGGCGTGATACCAAACGGCTCATACCATGGGGTGGAAATAAAGATATCGGCAGCACAGTAGTAGTACTTCAGCATCTCACGATTCTTTCTTCCTACGAAAGTGACCATATCTTCAACACCCTCTGCCCGTGCTATTTGTAACAACCTTGCAATCTCGGGGCAGGCCATTGGGTTGGGATCGTCAGTCTCGCCGCCCACAACAACCAGCCTATAAGGAACTCCGGAGTTTTTAAGTTTTCCAAGAGAACGAACTACATTATCTACCCCTTTTCTTGGTACCATGCGTCCCAATTGCAAGAGAATTTTCTCATCAGTCTTTAGTCCTACCAAAGTGCAAGCGATCTCTTTGTTCATCGGGTAAAACTCCTTCGAACTAAAGCCGCAAGGAATAATGGTTATTTTATCTACTGGCGTGTCGTAATATTCAATCAAATCACTTTTATCCTGCGGACATTCTGCTATAACAGCATCAGCGTATTGCACGATTTGTTTTTCAATTTCAATTCTTTCAGCCGGAAATTTATCGCTTTTGCCCTGGTGGATCTGGCGAACATACCCTAATGCATGAAATGTAATTACAAATGGGATGTCTAATGCTTCTTTTATCCACATAGCCACCAACCCTGACATAAAAAAGTTCGCATGGATTAGGTTATAATTAATCTTTTCAGACGTTATAAACTCTATCATATCTTCTTTAAACTCAGGCATAAATGGAAGCAATTCCTCCTTGGGAAGTAAACCAACCGGTCCTGCCTTTACATGTATTACACGAATGTTGTTTTCCCAATCAATCACTTTGGGAAGTTTTGGATCTTCCCACCGTGTGAATATATCGACGTGGTGCCCTGCTGATGCAAGGTGCTTCGCAAGTTCTGCTACATAAACATTTTGACCTCCACTATCAACTCCGCCAAGTGATGCCAGGGGTGATGCATGCTCGCTGATAAATGCAATCTTTCTTTTCATATAGTAGTTGTTTGCAGTCTTTTCGATGAAGAAAACACTGTATTATTATCCGATCTTACCAACAAATTACTTTTTTCAATATAGTGAACAAAAATAGTTTTCCATGCTTGGGGATATATTAGTTTAAATAATGATAATGAGAAAGTTAGAAAGTAATTTACCAGCCCAAAAACAGACTTAAACTGTTTGTAAATAGAATAGACGTAGCATTCTATTTTTCTCAAAACCAGGTTTTTTAACTTTTGTTCTCTCCTTATTCTTTTAAAGGAAATTGGAGTTGACGAAGCACCCGAAGAAGATATTGATTCTAGGGTTGGATGGGAATTATTCTTGTTACTATTTAAGCTAAAAGAGTTTACAAAAAACCAGTTATCATTGTTGCACCCGGATCTTTTAATTTTTGTTTCCTCCATTAACTCAATTGTCATAATTTTTTGTACGCTGTATTAGTATCAATAAGAATTTCAATTTTAATACCATTTTGATTTTCAATGGAAAAGGAGCATTAGGACTACTTCTAACCAGATAAGAAGCACTTGATAAAGTAAATAGTAGAAAAAATTCCTCGCATTGTTAAAGCCTGTTAACAGTAGTATAGTGGCTTGAATCAAAACGAGTTATAAAGAAACCAAAAGAAGTCATTTTTAGAGAGTCTAGAAAAACGGTTCCAAGTTTAGGCGTACTTCAACTTCGCTTATTTATTTGTTTTTTGCTTTCGCCCCTCTTACTTTTGCAGCAGTTCTTAAAAACACTTATCAAGAAAGGCAGAGGGTGATGGCCCTTTGAAGCCTTGGCAACCCTTACATCTCACTCTATTTGTAAGAAGGTGCCAACTCCATCCCGCAAACGGGAGAGATAAGCATGAGTAAGTTTTAATAATCTACGGTATTAAAATATATAAAGCTCATCGTTTACGGAGGGCTTTTTTTGTTTAGCCTTACCTGGCCTTCTTTGTCTCTTTCTAGGTGTTAATAGCGAAAAAAGTAAAAATTTAAGCAAGCATGGAAGCTCACAAAAGTCTTACTATTGGAATTTTTGGATTTGGTGTTGTTGGAGAAGGGTTGTATAAAGTTTTAAACCAAACTCCCTCATTAAAAGCTCAAATAAAGAAGGTTTGTATTAAGCACCCCGGAAAAAAAAGAAATGCGCCGAGTGAATTGTTCACGTCGAATAAAGAAGACCTGCTTTTTGATGAAGATATAAACGTGATTGTAGAAGTTATCGACGATCCTGAAGCAGCTTTTGAAATTGTATCAACTGCGTTGCGGAATGGGAAAGCAGTGGTTAGCGCAAGCAAAAAAATGATTGCCGACCACCTGCCCCAAATACTTGAGTTACAACAACAGACCGGTTTACCTTTCCTTTATGAGGCCGCCGCTTGTGCAAGTATTCCTGTTATTCGTAACCTGGAGGAATATTACGATAACGATCTTTTACACTCTATAAAAGGAATTATAAACGGTTCCACCAACTTCATTCTTTCGAAGATGTTCGAGGACAGGCTTGATTTTAAAGAAGCCCTTATGCTGGCCCAACAATTGGGTTTTGCGGAAAGCAATCCTGCTTTAGATGTCGAGGGTTACGACGCGGTAAACAAGTGGAGTATCTTATTAAACCATGCTTATGGAATTGTCGAACATCCTAACAACATCTTATTTAGTGGTATTCAAAATATTCAACTTGGCGATGCTATTGTTGCGAAAGAAAAACAGGTAGATATTAAGTTGGTCGCGCAGGCTAAGAAATTGAAAAACGGTAAGGTGGCTGCCTTTGTATTACCGCAATTTGTAAAACACGACGATGCGCTTTCTTTCGTCAAATACCAATACAACGGGGTGGTAATTGAAAGCGGTTTTGCCGATAAGCAGTTTTTCTACGGTAAAGGAGCAGGAAGTTTTCCTACGGCCTCGGCCGTGCTGAGTGACCTTTCTGCTTTGCGCTACGATTACAAGTACGAATACAAGAAGCTGTATCATCACCAGCCAAACGAGCTAACCAACGACTTTTACGTGAAGGTGTATGTAAGCTTTGATGATTGGGCTTACATACCAAGAGAAAAATTTGAATGGATTGAAGAATGGCATGCGGAAGCTGAAAGAAAATATTTAGTAGGTGTATTGCATGTTGGTGAACTGCGAAATAATAGTTGGTGGAAGGAAAACAAAACTTCTCTTGTGTTGGCAACAGAGCCTATTATCGAAGATTTTGAGGTGATAAAGCTGAAGAAAAGAAGTTTAGAACTTGCAGGCATAGTGTAATAGAAGTACCATAGATGAACGGATTGCGACGCAACGCTGACGCGATGAAAAACAAATGCCGGTACTCAAAAAAGTATCGGCATCTATATTAAAGTCTATACCCCATTTGCTATTTCTGCAAAAGGGTGATACAATCCTTTAAACTTTCTTTCCAGTCTTTTAACTCGATGCCGACCGCTTTAATCTTTTCTTTGTTCATAGCAGAATACCCAGGCCTTTTGGCAGGAGTCGGATAACCTGAAGTATCAGTAGGCTGCACGTTGCACTCTAACCCAGACATATCCCGGATCGCTGTCGCGAAATCGTACCAGCTAATAATTCCCTCATTTGAAAAATTGTAAATTCCGCCGGCTACTTCTTTATTTAAAGCAAGTTTCATAATAGCAGCAGCAAGATCAGCAGCGTAAGTCGGAGAACCAAACTGGTCGTTAATTACATTTATGCTGTCGCGCTCTTTCATCAGGCGAAGCATTGTTTTCACAAAGTTGTTTCCAAAGAAGCTGTAGACCCACGAAGTTCTAATGATGATGGTTGAAGGCAATTTTTCCAAAGCAACCTCCTCTCCTCTCAGTTTGCTTTCACCATAAAAGTTAACCGGACTCACAGGATGATCTTCTTTGTATGGAGTGTTTGCGGTGCCATCGAAAACATAGTCAGTGGATACATGTATAAAGCGAGTATTGACTCTTGCACAATTTTCAGCGAGGTTGCCAACGGCTTCGGCATTTATTTTCAAGGCCAACTCTTTTTCGGTTTCAGCTTTGTCCACAGCAGTGTACGCCGCCGCGTTAATGCATAAAACAGGTTTATACTCGTCGAAAAACTCATTCACTTTTTTTGCATCCGTAATATCCAACTCCGCTACGTCGGTAAAAACATAATCGAACTGATCATACTTTTTCGCTAAAATCTTCAATTCATTTCCAAGCTGCCCGTTTTGCCCGGTTACCAGCACTATTGGTTTTGCCATATTGTTATATTATAAACTCCAGTATTTTCTGCTCGTTATTTTATTCCGGTAAGTACCTTTTAAATCGGCAATTAAAGCGTGATGTTTTGTAATGGAGGAAAAGTAAGCATCGTCGTAATCAGCGTACGAATTGTGCGGAACGCTGACCATCACCACATCGTAATCGTTGTCTAACTCTTTCGTCAAATGAATGCCGTATTCCTCTTCAAGTTCAGCTGAGTTTGCGGATGGATCGTGTACAAAAACATTCAAATAGTATGACTTTAAAGTCTTAATCACGTCGATCACTTTTGAATTTCGGATATCACTTACGTTTTCCTTGAAAGTAGCACCCATCACCAGCACCTTTGCTTCCTTTACATTATCTGAATGAGCTATTACATGTTGAATAACTTTCTTAGAAACGTAATTTCCCATATTGTCATTGATGTACCTGCCGGATAAAATGACTCTTGAATTAAAACCTAGTTCCGCTGCTTTGTAAGTGAGGTAATAAGGATCGACTCCAATGCAGTGTCCGCCAACAAGGCCTGGAAAGAATTTTAAAAAATTCCATTTTGTTCCTGCAGCCTCCAGTACTTCGAAGGTATTTATGCCCATTCTATCAAAAATGATAGAAAGCTCATTCATCAAAGCAATGTTTACATCGCGCTGTGTATTCTCAATAATTTTTGCAGCTTCGGCCACCTTAATGGAAGAAGCGCGATGCACTCCAACTTTTACGATCAGTTCATATAGTTTAGCGATCTCTTCCCTCGACTCTTCATCGCACCCTGACACAACTTTTATAATCGTGGACAAAGTATTTTTCTTATCCCCCGGATTTATTCTCTCAGGCGAATAGCCAATTTTGAAATCCTCGCAAATCTTCAGTCCGCTTTGCTCCTGTATTATGGGCAAACAATCTTCTTCTGTGCAACCGGGGTAAACTGTAAATTCATAAACAACATAATCTCCTTTTTTGATCACTTTTCCAATTGTCTCAGAAGCCTTTTGCACAGGCCTGAGATCGGGAACATTATGGGAGTCAACGGGCGTTGGTACTGCCACAATAAAAAAGCTCGCTTCCTTTAGCACCGAGATAGAACTGGTAAAAACAATATCAGTGTTTTCGAAATTCTTTGCCTGCATTTCTCCACTAGGGTCGATGCCCTGGCGCATCTGCTGCACACGTGCTTCATTTATGTCGAAGCCAATTACAGATAACTTTTTCGCAAACTCCAATGCTATTGGCAGACCCACATACCCCAACCCAATCACAGCTAGTTTTGCATCCTTATTTACAAGGGATGAATAAATTTTCATTTCTATTTAGAGAGATTAAGAGCATTTCTATAAGTCATAACTACAATCAAACGGTTTTAAAAGCCTGTTATTATTTGTTTATAAACTTAAGCACATGATCGGCTACATACTGCAACTGCTCCTCATCCAACTCAGTATGCATAGGTAAAGAAATGACCCTTTCTGTTAGCCAGTCGGTCACTGGGAGATTGTAATCGCTTCCTCCAAAAGCAGCAAACATCTTTTGCCGGTGTGCGGGCACCGGGTAGTAAATCATCGAAGGAATTTGTACCGAAGAAAGGTATTTGCTTAACTCATCCCTGTCCACACCTTCTACCAATATTGTATACTGGTGATAAACGTGATTAGTGAAATGAGCAGTTTTAGGTACCGTAATGTTTTCAACGGAAGCAAAGGCGTTATCATAAAATGCAGCCGCTTTTTGCCTTGCTGTAATGTATTCGTCAAGGTATTTCAACTTCACATTCAACACTGCCGCCTGCATCGAATCAAGTCTTGAATTACAGCCGACCATCTCGTGGTAGTATCGAACTTTTTGGCCATGATTTGCAATCATCTGTAATTTTTCTGCAAGCACATCATCGTTAGTGAAAATGGCTCCGCCGTCTCCGTAAGCGCCTAAATTTTTAGAAGGATAGAACGAGGTCGTTCCAATCGTGCCCATGGTTCCGGTCTTTTTTACTGTACCATTAGACAGCGTATAATTACATCCGATCGCCTGCGCATTGTCTTCTATAACGAACAAATTATGCCTCGATGCTATTGCCATAATTTCTTCCATGTTCGCTGCCTGTCCATATAAATGTACCGGCACAATCGCTTTTGTTCTTGGCGTGATAGCCGCCTCTATGGCAACAGGATCAATATTAAAAGTTGCCTTATCTACTTCAACAAAAACCGGCTTTAATTTAAGCAAAGCTACCACTTCGGTGGTGGCGACATAAGTGAAAGAAGGAGTAATTACTTCGTCACCAGCCTCCAGCCCCAGCGCCATCATTGCTATCTGCAATGCATCTGTTCCATTGGCACAAGTGATGGTATGGTTGACGTTAAGATATAGAGAAAGATTTTTTGCAAACTCACGAACTGGAGTGCCGTTGATATATGCGGCGCTATCGAGAACTTTGTGAATACCCGTGTCTACCTGGTCTTTAATTTTTTGGTATTGAGTCTTAGTATCCACCATTTGTATTGGCCTCATATCTCGTTTTTTGGATGCGGGCAAAGCTACATTAAAAAGCCTTTTAGCACACTTGCCCGAATATTCGGTGGGGGAAGGTTTATTTTTGCTGGAAACCATCCAGTGAACAGTGGGAAAACTTCTCTATCAAATCTTTACAGGGCTTTATCCTTTCGTGATAAAAGTTGTTTCACCTTTTAATCCGAAAGCAAGACTTTGGGTGAGTGGACGGGAAGGAGTGCTGCTAAAAATGCGGGAAACAATCAATGTAAGCGACAAGATAGTTTGGATGCATTGCTCTTCTCTCGGAGAATTTGAACAAGGAAGACCACTACTAGAGAAAATCAAATCACACTTTCCTTCGTATAAAATACTACTTACCTTTTTTTCTCCGTCAGGATATGAAGTAAGAAAAGATTATGCAGGAGCAGATTACATTTTTTACCTGCCCTCTGATAGTAAAAAAAACGCCGCGCAATTCTATGATATTGTAAAGCCTCAATTGATTGTCTTTGTAAAATATGAGTTTTGGTATTATTATCTCTCCGGGGCAAAAAGAAGGAACATTCCTTTACTGCTTATTTCTGCTATTTTTAGAAAAAGCCAACCTTTCTTTTTAAACTACGGAAGCTTTCATAGAAGCATGTTGACTTGCTTTACGCATCTTTTTGTTCAAAATAACCAATCAATTGGTTTGCTTAATACGATAGGCTATACTGAAAATGTAACCTTATCGGGAGACACCCGATTTGACAGGGTAATTGAAATTGCAGAAAGCTTTCAACCAATTGCTTCAGTTGAAAATTTTTGTCAGGGTTCGAACGTGATTGTTGCTGGCAGTACTTGGTCAGAAGATGATAGAGAATTAGCTCATTATGTTAATTCCAAAAGTGCTCTGAAATTCATTATTGCGCCTCATGACATCAGTAAAGAGCGACTGCAGGAATGCTTGAAACTATACAAAAACTCCACATTGTTCTCAGCCCTTAACAGCACTTTGCCTCCAACTAAAATCAATACTATTATCATTGATAATATTGGAATGCTTAGCCGACTGTATAAGTATGCTACCATTGCTTATGTTGGCGGAGGGTTTGGAGCAGATGGAGTGCACAACGTATTAGAAGCTGCAGTCTACGGAAAACCGGTTATCTACGGACCGGAATACTCAAAATTTAATGAAGCAATTGAACTGGTTGAAAGTGGTGGCGGTATTAGTATAAAAAATGGGCTGGAGCTAGAAACAACCCTCGACACCCTTTTAAAGAATAATGAAAAATATGCTGAAAAAGCTCAAAGCGCTCTGCAATATGTTTATAGCAAAAAGGGGTCGACGGAAAAAATACTTCAGTTCATTTATGAAAATCGCCTCTTAACCAATTGATCAAAAGTTTTTACAAGTTCAAGCGAGGTATCCCAGCCCAGCTTTACCTTAAGCTCACGCTGAATCCAAAACTCGGCCTCGGCAAAAATGTGGAAGGTGTTAATGGTCTTAATGGAGCGCTCATACATCGTCTCATCGCCCCTAAAAAGTTCGCTGATAAACCGATGCCTGTCATTGATGCTAATAGCTTTTTTCAAATCGCGGATAGGTGCTTCCTGCAAAACTGAGCTCATCTCTGCTTTATTCTGCTTCAGTTTGTCATTTAAAGAGGCGGCCGTTCCTTCTGCCACCATCGTATCATTCAACTCGTAGCCAGCTTTCTGTTGATGAGCTAACGTGGGCACTTCTAAAACAGGGTCTAAAGCCCACGGACTTCTTTTATCTTCCTGCGATGGGAAAACCTGGTGCCATGGCTTTTGCTCTACAAAATGCGGTATGGGCTCCGGTTCAGGTCTTGGCGTTGGCATTGGGGCTGGTTCAGGCAACGGAGACTCAGGTACAGGCGTTGGTTCAGCCACAGGTTCAGGTTCCGGCTCTGGCCTGGCAACAGGCTTATATAGATCTTCAGTGGATAAATTAGGAAGAGCTTCAGCGTTTATAACGGCAGCGCCAGGTACGCTCACTGAAACCTTTTTATTTTGAATTTCGCTAGACTGACTAACGGCAATCAACAATTCATTGTGTAGTAACTGGGCTGTAACAAGCATGTTCTGTACATCTGCTTTCTGCGATAGCTGCTCCTGCAATTTATTTACCAAAACGCCCACTCTTTCCATCGGAAAATATACTTTTGAAGTTTCGTTAGAGTTATAAAATTTAAAATTACTAACTCTTTGCGTACAACAACAAGTTATATTAAGAATGTTTATTGAACCGAATATTTCAGGTGAACGGCGTGGTTGGATCGAAGTAATTTGCGGCAGCATGTTCAGTGGAAAAACCGAAGAACTCATCAGAAGATTAAAAAGAGCCAAAATTGCTAACCTGAAAGTCGAAATTTTTAAACCTGCTATTGATGTCCGTTACGACGAAACTGATGTAGTAAGTCATGATTCAAATTCTATACATTCTACTCCAATCGATAATTCACAAACCATTTTATTGCTGGCAAACGACGTTGACATTGTAGGAATTGATGAAGCTCAATTTTTTGACGATGAAATTATTAATGTCTGCGAAAAACTGGCGTTGAAAGGCATTCGCGTGATCGTGGCAGGTCTCGACATGGATTTCAAAGGACGACCATTTGGGCAAATGCCAAAGCTGCTTGCAATTGCTGATTTTATTACAAAGCTTCATGCGAT
Source organism: Segetibacter aerophilus (assembly GCF_007991655.1). Classification (GTDB taxonomy): domain Bacteria; phylum Bacteroidota; class Bacteroidia; order Chitinophagales; family Chitinophagaceae; genus Segetibacter; species Segetibacter aerophilus. The sequence continues at coordinate 18,427 of NZ_BJYT01000006.1, read as the reverse complement.
CTGTGTAAGGTGCGGTCATCTTGCAAACATTTCTTATCGCAAATCGGCAGAAGAAGGCCAGGTGTTATTAGGCGAACAAGATGTATATGAACCAAGATGCCGAAAGTGTTACAATGAAGGACAATCGAGGCTGGTAGGATCTGAACATAATTAGTTTTTCGTGCCGGACTGTTATCCCTGGTTTTACATCCTTGCGTCGCACTACGTTCATCTGTTGTTTTACTATTGAGCTTTTTATCATGTTTTGTTTAAAACTGTACATTATTTCGTTTACGTCATTTCTAAAAAATGCCCTTTTAAAGTGAATAGCTTTAAGACCATAATAGCCCTGTTGAAAAAAGATGTACTCCTTGAGATAAGGCAACAGTACAGCTTTTATGGTGTGCTATTATATGTTATCTCAACCATCTTTGTTTTATACCTCGCGATGGGCCAGCCCGAAGATGATGTATGGAACGGGCTGTTTTGGATGATCCAATTGTTTGTTTGCGTAAACGCTGTCGCCAAGAGCTTCCTCCAGGAAAGCAAGGGAAGAATGTTGTATTTCTACTCTGTAGCAGGGCCGGTAGATTTTATCCTTTCTAAATTACTCTTTAATGCATTACTCATGCTCGTTATGAGCATCATGAGTCTTTTACTGTTCCTTGTGTTGATGGGTAATCCCTTAAGGCAACCTTTTCAATTTGTAGGGTTGGCAACTTTAGGGGGAGTAAGCTTAAGCTTAGTTTTTACCTTTTTAGCAGCAATTGCTTCAAAAGCTCAACAGCAGGCTGCGCTGATGGCAATTCTTGGTTTTCCCATCATAATTCCTCAATTGTTACTCTTAATGAAGATTGCCACTATTGCTTTTTCGTCCGTTATACAAGCAGGTCTTGGTCAAATGGTTTTGCTATTGATAGGGCTAGATGCAATGGTAATCGTTCTCGCAATTATTCTTTTCCCATTTCTTTGGAAGGATTAATCGGGCATTCTCCGGACTGCAATTTTAGCATTGTTATTTCTGACATTGAAACCCTTTCCCCTATTTTTGCTCCTTAAAATTTGAGAAGGCTGAAAAAGGGGCGTTGCCTCTATAATTCAGCTTAAAATAAAATTACCATGATTAGAAAGTCCTGGTGGAAAACACTTACCGCAGTACTGCTGGTTTATACATTTATAGCAGGCTTTCTTATTAAAGTTCCACACGTAGGAAATCTTTACGGTTCTATAAGAAACTTCTTCTTCCATGTGCCGATGTGGTTCGGTATGATGGTTCTCTATACGGTCTCAGTTGTCTATGCCATTAAGTACCTACGCAATCCTACCATCACTTCGGATATTTATTCAAAAGAATATGCAAAAGCAGGTACCGTCTTTGGAGTTTTGGGGTTGGTTACGGGTGCCCTATGGGCTAATTATACATGGGGAGAAGCGTGGAGTAATGACCCAAAACAAATACTTGCTGCTATTGCCCTCCTTATTTATGCAGCCTATTTTATATTAAGAAATTCCGTTCCCGACCTTGACAAAAGAGCAAAGCTTGGTGCGGTATACAATGTATTCGCTTTTGCCATGCTGTTTCCTACACTTTGGATAATACCAAGAATGGTAGAAAGCCTGCACCCTGGCGGACAGGGGGTTGAGGGTAACCCGGGGATGGGTGGCGGAAAAGACCTTGATGCAACGATGCGAATTGTATTCTGGCCTGCAGTTATTGGCTGGACACTGCTAGGCGTATGGATTACTACTTTAAGAGTAAGATTTGAACATTTAAAAGAAAAACAACTCGTAAATGCCCAACTATAAAAAGCTTGCATTGTTTGCAATTTCATTTTTTGCTTATGGATTTGCCATAGCACAAACTTCCGCCTCAACCACTGCAGCAAATGAAGGTGGAGTTATGAGAAGCGAGGGGAAAATATATGTAGTAATGGCTGTGGTAATCACAATACTTGCTGGCTTGCTCTTTTATATTGTAAGGTTGGATAGAAAAATAACCAGGTTAGAAAAAGGAAATGTGTAACGACTACCTCTGTCTAAAGCTTGCATTAAATTGACTACAACAATTATTCAAATTTTGTCGTTTACCCAAATACCTCTTAAAAAGCTCAATAACGTTTTGCTGCACAAGGGAGTGACACAACGATGTTGGACAGAGTACGATTGCCTGTGTCAGGACAAATAAGAAGAACTTTTTTGCCAATATGAAAATTTAAAAGGAGATAAAAATGATAGTATCCGCTGATTATAGCTTTTTCGACAGCGTCATAAGAAGCTTTGATAAAGCTGCAAGATTTACTAGTTGGGATCCCGGAATTTTAGAACAAATAAAAGCCTGCAATAGTATTTACAGTATGAAGTTCCCGGTGAGAATCGGGGAAAATATAGAAGTGATTGAGGCTTACCGTGTACAGCACAGCCACCACAAGTCTCCGTGCAAGGGCGGTATTCGATTTAGCATGGAGGTAAACCAGGACGAAGTGATGGCGCTTGCCGCTTTAATGACGTATAAATGTGCAATCGTAAATGTGCCTTTTGGAGGGGCAAAAGGGGGTATAAAGATTGACCCTAAGAAATACACCGCTTTTGAACTTGAAAAGATCACCCGCCGTTATACTTCAGAATTAATTAAGAAAAATTTTATTGGTCCGGGCACTGATGTTCCAGCGCCTGACTATGGAACTGGTGCAAGAGAAATGGCGTGGATCCTCGATACGTACGTCGCCATGCACCCGGGAGAAGTGGATGCAGCAGGCTGCGTAACAGGTAAGCCAGTGTCTCAAGGCGGAGTTCGTGGTCGTACAGAAGCAACCGGAATGGGTGTATTCTTTGGTATAAGGGAAGTGTGCAACATGGTTGACGTCATGTCAAAACTTGGCTTAACAACGGGCGTTGAGGGAAAAACTGTGGTTGTCCAAGGGTTAGGTAATGTTGGTTATCACTCGGCCAAATATTTTAGAGAAGGAGGAGCAAAAGTAATTGCCATTGCAGAATGGGAAGGTGCTATTTATAATGCCGATGGCTTAAATGAAGAAGAAGTTTTTCAACATAGAAAGACAAATGGTACAATCTTAAACTTTCCAGGTGGAACTAACCTACCTCTGACGTCTGATGCACTCGAATTGGATTGTGATATCTTAATTCCTGCGGCCTTAGAAAACGTAATAAACGGTCAAAACGCACCAAGGATCAAGGCAAAAATTATAGGAGAAGCAGCTAATGGGCCGTTAACGCCGGAGGCTGATGAAATATTATCGCTAAAAGGTACGCTGGTTGTACCTGACATGTACCTAAATGCCGGTGGGGTAACCGTTAGTTACTTTGAGTGGCTGAAAAACTTAAGTCACGTTAGATACGGAAGGCTCGAAAAGCGTTTTACCGAAAATATGAACAAGCATATAATAGGTCAGATGGAAGATCTTACGGGGAAGACTGTTGATCCAAAAGAAAAAACGTTCATTGAGCATGGTGCTGATGAAATTGATCTTGTTCACAGCGGCCTTGAAGAAACTATGGTAACTGCAACCCGCGAAATAATGGATGTTTGGAAAGCTAATCCTGAAATTCCTGACATGCGTACAGCCGCTTACGTTTGTGCTATTAATAAAGTTGCTACCAGTTATGCTGAGCTGGGAATTTTCCCTTGATCATCCTCACAAATAGATTTGAACATCCTCTCAAAAAGGGGATGTTTTTTTATTTGAAAAAGTAGCGACATTAACCTAAACTTTATACTTTCATTAGCGTTTTATTGGTATTTTTAGAACTCGTTATCTTACTTTTATAACATTAATATTTCAGTAACATTCTTCTAAATCATCCCAATTAGTTTATCTACTTAAAACTTTTATATTCGCAGTGCTTATGAAATAAACTTTACAATAATTATCTTTTCTTCACGTTTATTACGAGTTAAAATGTTTCAAATGCACAAAGTTTTGCGTCTAAAAAATTTCACCATCCTTCTTGGAGCAGTTGCGTTAATGGCGTCTTGCAACAAAAACAAGGGCCCAAAGTCAGACATGACAGGTTGGAAGTACAATGATAAAAATATGGGCGGTTATAACGTTGCGAAGGCTAAAAACGTTAAGACAGGTCCGGGATTGGTGTTTGTACAAGGTGGTACTTTTACCATGGGCGCAACTACTGAGGATATTATGGGCGACTGGAATAACATTCCACGTCGTGTAACCGTGAACTCCTTTTTTATTGATAAAACTGAAGTTGCAAACGTTCACTATCGCGAATACATTCATTGGATTGAAAGTGTTTTCTCTGATCCTCAGTATGATGCTGTTGTACAAGGTGCCAAACCAGATACGCTGGTTTGGAGAAGTGAATTAGCTTTCAATGAACCTTATGTAGAATATTATTTCCGCCACCCTTCTTACAATTTTTATCCGGTTGTTGGTGTGAGTTGGAAACAAGCTCATGATTTTAGTATTTGGCGTACTGACAGGGTTAACGAGGGTGAGTTGATCAACGCGGGTTATCAAAATAAAAATACTATTAAAACAGAAATGGCGGGTGGAGGCCAGGAAAACTTTAATACAAAGGCTTACCTAATGGGCGAATACCAAGGCGTACCTGGTAAACCGAAGAAAAATGCATTGAAGGATGCTCAAGGTCGTCCTCGTACACATGTAAACTTTGATGATGGTATCTTACTACCAGGTTATCGTTTGCCAACCGAGGCCGAGTGGGAATATGCTGCTTTAGGATATATCAATCAAAACCCGCAAGTTCGTAAGAGCGAGAAAAAACGTGGTGAAGAGAATAATACCAACAGGCAGATCTATTCATGGCAGAACGATGGATATGATAATCTTCGTGCTACTCGCCGTGGTGCATGGCAAGGTAGTTTCTTAGCAAACTTTAAACGTGGAAGTGGTGATAATATGGGAGTTGCTGGTGGTCTAAACGACCGTTCTGCTATACCAGCGGAGGTTACAGCCTTCTTTCCAAATGGCTTTGGAGTTTATAATATGAGTGGCAACGTGAGCGAGTGGGTTGCTGATGTCTATCGTCCTTTAACTAACCAGGAAGCTGATGATTTTAACCCGTATCGTGGTAACCGATTCCAGAAGGTTGATTTAAGCGGTGGTGAAGGAAACTTGAGAGATAGTTTAGGTAGAATTAAAATGGTTGACGAAAACGACTCAACACTTAGAATGCGTCGTAACTACCAAAGATCATACGCAATTAACTACCTTGATGGAGATAGTACAAGCAACGTTTCATATGGTTATGGACTAACAACTCTCGTGAGTGATCAATCAAGAGTTATTAAAGGTGGTAGTTGGAATGACAGAGCCTATTGGCTTAGCCCCGGCACACGTCGTTTTCTTGAAGAAGATCAAAGTAGCAGTACAGTGGGTTTCCGTTGCGCCATGATTGCGCCTGGCTCACCAGAAGGAAATGGCCGTAAAACTGGTAACTTCTTCCCTAAACGCAGACAAAAGAGATAAGGAAAAGGTAAATACAAAACAAAGAGCCATCCCATTCGGGATGGTTTTTTTGTTTACAAAAAATCGAAGGTAAAAGAGCCAAACTGATATTCCTTATCAATAACTTTCTTCACTTAGGCTATTCCCCTCGATCCTTTAATTGTCCTTCTCTATTTTTGCTCTTATAAATCAACATTTTGACTACAGAACAACTATACGAGCTTTTCCTTCAACATCCTTCCGTTCAAACAGATACTCGGAAATTAAAAGAAGGAGATATATTTTTCGCACTTTCAGGACCAAATTTCAATGGTAATCAGTTTGCCTTAAAAGCAATTGAGAGTGGCGCTTCTTACGCGGTGGTTGACGAAGAAATAGCAAATGATGATGGAAGAATTCTTAAAGTAGACAATGTACTGGAGAGTTTACAGCTACTTGCAAAACATCATAGAGAACAATTTCACATTCCATTTATAGCTATTACAGGTAGTAACGGCAAAACCACTACAAAAGAATTGGTAAGTGTAGTTTTGTCCTCGCATTATAAAACGTACACTACTCAGGGTAATTTAAACAACCACATTGGGATACCTATTACTTTGCTAGGAGTAGGAAAGGATGCGCAGATGGCAGTAATCGAGATGGGTGCTAATCACCGGAAAGAGATTGAAAGCTATTGCAGATATACCGGACCTACTCATGGTATTATCACAAATTGCGGCAAAGCACACCTTGAAGGATTTGGCGGAATTGAAGGAGTTAAAAAAGGAAAAGGCGAACTTTTTGATTATCTGCGCCTACATAACGGATCTGCTTTTCTTTTTAAAGACTACCCTTATCTACAGGAAATGGCCACAGGTGTTGATTCTATTATTACTTACGGAACTTCAAATGCACAAGTTACCGGACGTTCAATCCCCTCAGATACTTTTCTACGGGTGGAGTTGACCGGAAATGATCAAGCTATTATTCAAACGCAACTTGTGGGGGACTATAATCTCCCGAACGTATTATGTGCGGCTGCGGTTGGAAGACATTTTAGTGTTCCAATTGAAAAAATCATAAAAGCAATAGAAGATTATGCTCCGGGAAATAGTCGCAGCCAGATGCAGGTTAAAGGATCGAACCACATTATTCTTGATGCTTACAATGCCAACCCCTCAAGTATGAAAGTGGCAATCGAAAACATAGCAAATATTAAAGCTGGCAAGAAAGTATTGATGTTAGGGGGGATGATGGAACTGGGAGAGGAAAGTGTCGCGGAACATGAGAATGTTTTGGACCTCATTAAGAAAAACCAATGGGACCACGTAGTTTTAGTGGGGGGTGATTTCGCTAAAATCAGTCATCCCTTTATTTACTTTGATAGCTCGGCGGCAGCGGCAGATTGGGTAAAGAAAAAGGGAATTAAAGACAGTTATATATTAATTAAGGGCAGCAGAAGTGTTCAGATGGAAAAAATTGCGGAAGCACTTTAATTCTTTTTGTGCTGCTTTTTCCAGATTTACAGGTATAAATATTGTTATACATTCCTTGAGATTTTTCATAAAAAAAATCACTCTTACTATGAATACAGCAGCAAAAGAATCATTTGGAGAAATTATAAAAGGTAACACCCCCGTGTTAGTTGATTTTCATGCTGAGTGGTGTGGACCCTGTAAAATGATGAAACCGGTTTTAGAAGAACTAAGGCAAATAATGGGTGACAAAATCAGGATCTTAAAAATTGATATTGATAAAAATCCTAAGCTTGCGAGTTCTCTCAATATCTCCGGCGTGCCGACGCTTATGTTATTTAAGCAGGGGGAAACTTTATGGAGGCAATCAGGCGTCTTATCAGCGAAACAATTACAATCAATTGTGAACCAAAAAGCAATGGTATAATGGTCTAAAATGGTTGGTAAGCGAATGATTACCTTGCACCTATAAGTTTATTTTATGACAGAGAAAAACAGGAGGCCGATGTATTTGTGGGCAGTCCTTACAAACAGATGTCCAAGATGCCGAGAGGGAAAAATATTTGTTACTGAAAATGCGTACGACTTCAAGAACAATTTAAAGATGCATGAAAAGTGTCCTGTTTGTGGTCAACCTACAGAAATTGAAGTCGGCTTTTACTATGGAACCAGTTATGTTAGTTATGCGCTTACCGTTGCTTATAGCGTAGCTACTTTTGTTGCCTGGTGGGTTTTGCTTGGTTTTAAATTATTCGATAACAGCATTGTTTACTGGATCATTTTTAATGGCGTTACCCTCCTACTTCTGCAACCACCGTTTATGCGATTGTCCAGGTCTTTGTGGTTGAGTTGGTTTGTTAAGTACGACTCCGACTGGAAAGAAAAAAAGGCTAGCGAATATGAAAGGGTAGTTAAAGAGCAAATGAATAATTGGTAGCCGCTATTTTTACTCCACAAGTGCACACGTCCACGCTCCGGTCTTATTTCTAAAACATCCGTAGTAATTGCTTACAGTTGTGCTGGAAGTCTTACCTCCCTCCTGCTCACAAATTTTATATTGGGTCTTGACCGGGTAGATCATAGCCCCTGCCGGCGCAAATGCAAATTTTATTTCCAACACATTTGCAGCTGTTACGCTAACAGTATTTACGTACGGGCTTTCAGTAGCCATCGACAAAAATGTGATCCCTGTTCTTTTGGTAGTATTTCCTTTATTGGCAGCTATATAAGACTCATAAATTTTTCTTTTTGCTAACTTCTCTGAAAACCTATCTGCATTTGATACAGGAGGAGCCGGCGGCTCAAAAGAACAATTGTTTACTTTAAGCGTTTTAACCGTATTTATTGCAACTGGCTTATTTTCTAAAAATGTAGCGGTGTCTATATTTCTTATTTGTGTTACCGATACCCATTCATCGTGTTCTGATGTTCTTCCGAGGTAATGAACTTTGTATAAAAATTCAGTTTCCTTATCTATAATTGTCGCCTTTTCCCATTCTCCCTTAGTGTTTACTTCTGCGCTTTTGCCAATAAGATTTACGTTTGATGTTGAAGTGTTATTCTTAATGAGTGCAAGATTTGCAACCATTGAATCGCTGCTAGCTGCAGTTGTATTGGAAGTATTGATTTGAGTATCTTTTTTCTCCTTGTCAATAATTGCCTTTGAAATGTTCAAAGTATCAGGTGTCTTCTCTTTATTCACTTCATCCAGGCTTGTTTTTGAAACTGACTCTTCTTTAACTGAACTAACAAGATTAACCTTTTGATACTGTTTAACCCAATTATCAGCAGTATCAACATTTGAGTTGGTGATGGTAACTACGGGCAAGGAGGGTGTATTAGTAGTGCTTTTTGTTTTCGGCTCGACAATAGTGTCGGAAGAGGCTGAACTGATAGTTGCCGCAGGACTTTTGATTTCAGCAGTACCATTAACAATAGCTGTTTCTGACTCTGCAGCCTTCTCCTTAATGGGTTGACTTGCAACAACCGCTGGAATTGCACTTATCGCAGTGTCTTTATGAATTTCTCTTACAATAGTATCACGCTTTATTTTATCAGCAGATCCTGTCAAATTAGAAGCATCTAAACGAGTCTCACCTGTTTTTGTCACATTCGGAATGTACACCTTATCCATTTCGGTAGAGTCATCGGGATGAGCAGCATTTGCAAGATCCTCCTTCATTTTTTGAGAACTAGCTCTTGCAACTGAATCTGCCTTTTTAACCGCTTCCTCTAACGTTGGCCCAGGGGGAGTGGGTTTGGCATTTGGGTTAGGTATTATAGATGCAGGAATAGCTTTATCGGTTCTATTTTCAACGCTTCGTGCAGTGGAAGAGCTTTTGGCAACAGGTTCGGTAATGCCTTTAGCCAGGTTCGCAGCGCGCTCCTCTTCTTTTAGGCGGTTAGCATTCTGCTTCATCCTGGTACCGGTCTGTCTTTTCTCCTTGAAATAGATACAGTCACATTCTTCCGTTGGGCCTTCTCCGTAACACTTTAAGATTTCCACTTTCATCCCTCCGCCAACATCTATTTCCTCGTGGTTTCTGTAGCTCTGTTTTGTTTGAGCGGAAGAAGAAATTGATACGACTGAAAAAATTAGTTGAAAGATAAAAATCAAAATATTACCACCACCATATGACTTCACACTTGCCATGATCTTCTTTATATTATTAAACTACTCTTACCGTCAAAAATTGTCTTAGGTTTTTGAGATAATCAAATATTCACGCGCGAACAATCATTAACAATTATCTAATGCCTGAACGATGTCGTTTAAAATATCATCCTGGTGTTCGAGGCCGACAGAAATTCTAATAAGTCCAGGGGTGATATTAACAGCTAGCCTTTCTTCCTCTGTCAGTTTCGCGTGCGTGGTGCTAGCGGGATGAGACGCAATACTTCTCGTATCGCCAAGGTTTGCAGTTAATGTGAGCATTTTTAAATTATTCAAAAAATTCCGCCCCGCCTGCAATCCTTCTTTCAATTCAAAACACACAATTCCACCGCCATTTTTCATTTGCTTTAGGGCAATGTTATATTGAGGATGACTTGGAACAAACGGATACTTTAAGCTTGCAATTTTTGCATGATTTTCTAACGCATTAGCAATATACAGGGCGTTTTTTGCATGCCGCTCCATTCTTACATCGAGCGTTTCAAGACTGCGACTTAAGACCCAGGCATTAAAAGGCGACATAGATGGACCAGTACTTCTGCAGAAAGCATGGATGTCCTTTACAAGTTCCTTCTTACCTACCACTATTCCACCCAGGACCCTACCCTGCCCATCTATCCATTTTGTTGCCGAGTGAACCACCAGGTCTGCACCAAAATCAATTGGCCGCTGGCCGAGAGGAGTTGCAAAACAATTGTCTACATTAAAAATGATGTTCTTTTCCCGTGCAATCGCAGATACCAATTCAAGATCTATAATGTCAAGCCCTGGATTAGTAGGCGTTTCGATGTAGATCATTTTAGTATTTGGCCTGGTTGCGGCCTTCCATTCTTCAGCACTTGCATCCGCGTTGATGTAGCTATATTCTATTCCGTATTTAGGTAAATACTTTGAAATAACGGTGTGGGTACTTCCAAAAACAGCATTACACGATAAGAGATGGTCACCGGTTTTAAGTAATCCCATAAACGAAGCAAAGACTGCGCTCATACCTGAGGAAGTAGCAAACCCTGCTTCCGCGCCTTCGAGTGCTACCATTCGGTCGGTAAACTCCTGCACCGTCGGGTTGCTAAAGCGGGAGTAGATATTATTGTCGTTTTCATCAGCAAATGTTGCGCGCATTTCCTCGGCATCATCATAGCAAAAACTACTGGTCAAAAACAAAGGCGATGAATGCTCCATCTCATTCGTCTGATCTGTTCTTATCCTAATTGCTTTTGTTATCGGGTGCTGTTCCATGAAAATTGGTTTAGTGGTTCGGGCTAATTCTTATCGATTATGGAAATTCGAAAAAAGTAGCCAGAATAATTAAAAGTACAAGTGTGTGACACAACGATGTTGAGTGATCTTATGCCGCTGGTCAAATAAATCCTAGGAAGCACTAATTGCAGGCTCCGGAGTTGTCACTCTCACATCCCAGGTAATATTGCTGCCGGATTTACGTAATGTTTCTGCAACAGAGCAATACTTATCCATAGAAAGCGCGCACGCTCTTTTTGCCTTATCAATATCAATATCGCCCTTTAGTTCAAAAACAATGTTAACGGTTTTCCATAACGAAGGCTCTACTCCTGCCTCGCGCTCACCTTCTATCTTCATATCAAAACCCTCTACTATCTGGCGCTGCTTTTTTAAGATCGAAACAATATCAATGCCGGCACAGCCACCCATCCCCATTAGTAATAACTGCATCGGACGTGCTCCAAAACCCTTTCCCCCCGACTCTGGATTACTATCCATACGCACTACATGTCCATTTGAGTCTTTGGCCTCGAAACCAAAGTCACCTTCCACCCGGGTCAATTCTATATTAACCATAATAAATATTTTTGCAAATGTAATTCAAGCAAGCTGTTACTTTGAATTTTGAATATAGGAAGAACTAATGAATTATCTGAACTGCGACATACCTTTTGAGACTGAAAGCGGGGAGAACATAAGTGACCTGAAAATCGCGTATCACACGTACGGCACGTTGAATAAAGAGAAGAACAATGTGGTTTGGGTATGCCACGCCCTTACCTCCAACTCGGCAGTTACAGAATGGTGGCCAGGCTTGGTAGGCGAAAATTGTGTTATCAATCCTGACAAATACTTTATTGTTTGTGCAAACATCATCGGTTCATGTTATGGCAGTACCGGGCCGACAAGCACTAACCCCGCAACAGGCAAGCCTTATTTTTCTACGTTTCCGGCGGTAACCATACGAGATATGGTTAAAGCACACATTATACTGAGACAGCATCTTGGCGTTGAAAAAATTCATTTGTTAATGGCCGGAAGTATGGGCGGATACCAGGCGCTCGAATGGTGCGCAATGGAAAGTGACAAAATTGAAAACCTATTTTTGATTACAACTTCGGCCGCAGAAAGCGCCTGGGGTATTGCTGTCCACACCGCCCAGCGGCTGGCAATCGAAGCCGACAGCTCGTGGCAAGACGAAACCTTTGAGGCAGGGAAAGCCGGATTAAAAGCGGCAAGAGCCATCGGCCTTCTTACTTATCGGAATTACAAGATACTAGTCGAAAGACAAACGGATCCGGATGCGGAAAAAACTGACAACTTTAAAGCTTCTTCCTATATAATTTACCAGGGCGATAAATTGGTAAAACGATTTAATGCGCAAAGCTACTGGCTACTCACGAAAGCGATGGACAGCCATAACCTTGCGAGGGGAAGAAATAAAACGCAGGAGGAGGTGCTTCAATCGTTGGAACAAAGGGCCTTGATCATGGGGATCACAAGCGACCTTCTCTGCCCCGTTGATGAGCAAAAGCATATCGCTGATAATATGCCTAACGCAACCTATATTGAAATCGACTCTTCTTATGGCCACGACGGATTTTTGATTGAAGCCGGCAAAATATCTATGCACCTGGGCAAGTGGCTCAGCGAAGGCTAGAAAGGTTTGAACAAATATTTACCGTTTTGCCAAAACCGTTAAAATAAAGGCAAACAGGCCTGATGTTTCCCGTAACATCTTTCACTTAAATGCAAATGTTTACTTTTGCACGATGGATTTTGCTCAGACATCTGTGATCACCACGCTTCCGGTTATGGAAGCTTTTTATACCATCCAGGGGGAAGGATTTCACCAGGGGCGTGCAGCTTATTTCATCAGGCTAGGCGGTTGTAATGTCGGCTGTTTCTGGTGCGATGTAAAAGAGAGCTGGGATGCCGACAAGCATCCAAAAATAGCAATCGACGAAATTGTTGAGACAGCAAGTAAAGAACCCGGAAGGCTGGCGGTGATCACAGGAGGGGAACCTCTGATGCACAACCTGGACGAACTTACATACAGATTGCAAAGCGAGGGTTTTGAAACTAATATTGAAACGTCTGGCTCATTCCCTCTGTCGGGTCATTGGAACTGGATCTGCGTTTCGCCAAAAAAGTTCAGGCCACCAACTGACGAAGCACTTGCTAACGCGAATGAACTGAAGGTGATTATCTATAATAAAAATGATTTTGCATGGGCGGAAAAGCACGCCGCAAATGTGAGTGCAGAGTGTAAATTATACCTGCAACCGGAGTGGGAGAGAGCGCCTATTATGACACCACCTATCATTGATTATATAAAAGAAAATCCTCGCTGGGAATTAAGTCTCCAAATTCATAAGTACATAAATGTACCCTAACAACACGGAGAAAATTTCTCCTCCGATTTTACGTTTTAATTAAGAAGAACACTTTCATCGCCTTACAATTTAACAGGATCTCTAAAAGAACTTTTACGAACTTCATTCCTATTCGACCGGCAACTATGAAGAACATTTTATTTATCATTTTTTTTAGTCTTTCAATTGGCTCATATGCGCAGGTATACAATGCAGATAAGGTCAATAAAAAAGCTATTGACATATACGAAAGGGCATTGTTAAAGGTGCAGGATGGCCAACTAAAAGAAGCTATTGCAGGTTTAAAAAAAGCCATCGAAACGGAACCCAGATATGCTGATGCCATCCTTTCATTAGCCAGCGTTTACGGCGAAATGAAAGATTATAAAAGTGCTGTTGAGCAATTTGAAAAAGGACGTGCTATTGATACTAACTACTTCCGTTTTTTTTACCTTCCCTATTCTATAAATCTCGCAGGACTTGGGCGTTTCAGTGATGCTCTCAATGCAATTAATCAATTCTTAAACATTGCAGAGTTAAGCGACCGAAGCAGAAAAAGCGGTGAGTACCGTAAACGCAGTTACGAGTTTGCAGTGCAGTACATGAACAAATATCCTGCAACTGATTATGTGTTTGCGCCTGTTAATCTTGGCGACAGTGTAAATTCTGAGAAAAGCGAATACTACCCTTCTATTACCATCAATGACAGCATGTTTGTTTTTACGAGAAGGGGTTCTGGGTTTAGAGAAGATTTTTTTGAAAGCACGATATTGGGAAATAGAAAATATGCAAGATCAAGATTAATAAATGGCGACATCAATCTTGAACCTTCAAAAGGAGCTATCAACATTTCGCAAGATGGAGAATGGTTGATCTTTGCAGGCTATAACTTTCGCGGTGGGTTTGGCGACTTTGATCTATACATATCATACTATACACCAACCGGTTGGAGTGAGCCGGAAAATCTTGGTAGAAATATCAACACCGAAAGTTGGGAAAGCGCCCCGAGTCTCAGCCCGGATAAAAGAGCTTTATACTTCAGCAGTAACAGGCCGGGCGGTTATGGCAACACCGATTTGTATGTTAGTTATCGTCAGCCAAATGGACGCTGGGCTCCCGCAGTCAATATGGGACCTTCCATTAATACGGCGGGTAAGGAGCAAGCCCCTTTTATCCATGCGGACAATGCTACTTTGTATTTCACATCAGACGGGCTACAAGGCTATGGTGGCAACGACATTTTTATCTGCAGAAAAGGGCCAAACAATCAGTGGAGCACGCCCGAGAACTTAGGCTTCCCTATCAACACGATTGAAGATGAAGGAAGCTTGTTTGTCGCAGCGGATGGAAAGACTGCTTTTTATGCCAGTGACAGAAGTGATAGTCGTGGCGGCCTCGATATTTATACATTCGACCTCAGGCCTAATGTGCGCCCGGCAAGAACCTTGTATGTGCAGGGCAAGGTATACGACATAAAAACGAAAAAGGGTTTGCCTAGTGCAGTGGAGTTGGTAGACAATCAAACACAAAAGCTGGTTATGAATGTGCAGACTGATGAAACAGGTGAATACTTCATTACCCTACCAGTGGGCAAAGACTACACTTTTACGGTAAACAGGAAAGGCTACTTGTTTTATAGCCAGTTATATCCGCTAAGTAAGAACCAGCCCGACAGCACTTATAAAAAAGATATTCCACTTCAGCCAATCGAGTTGAACGCTTCGCTTGTTTTAAAGAATATTTTATTCGAAACCAATTCTGCCGAATTGCCCCCAATAAGCCTGATCGAAATTAACCGCTTACTGCAGTTATTAACTGAAAACCCAACGTTAAAAGTTCAAATAAACGGCTACACAGATAACGTTGGTAAACCCGCTGATAACCTTAAACTGTCTGCCAGCCGCGCAAAAGCTGTTGTTGATTACCTGGTAAGTAAGGGCATTAGTTTAACTCGTCTCGCGTTCAAAGGTTTTGGAGAAACGAAACCAATTGCAGACAATACTACCGAAACCGGCCGGGCTCAAAACAGGCGGACGGAGTTTGTTATTACCGGTCAGTAAGAAGAACACTATTTCAGGTTTGAATAATTTAGAGAGGAAAACGACAAAATCTGTTTTCCTCTTTTTTGTTACCGACAAATCGCTGCTATTAGCTTTTGTTGCGTCGCACTCTTGTACTTTAAATCTTTCGTGGGCAATTTTTCCAAATCCTATAAATCCTTCATTTCTCTTTCAATTTAACGTCAGTCGAAAACAACAAGGTGTTGCATTCCTGCCAGAGTTCAGATACATTACTTTCATTTTACAACTTTTATCTGCACCATGCCAAACGACCTGCTTTACCAGATTGCCCTTACTATGATTCCTACTGTAGGACCGGTGCAGGCTAAAATACTTTTAGAATACTTTGAATGTTCTGAAGACATATTTAAAGCACCGAAAAAAGAACTTGAGAACATCGAAGGTATTGGCAGTATAAAAGCAGGCGTCATTAAAAAGTTTGATGATTTCAGAAGTGCAGAAAATGAAATCGAGTTTATTAGTAAGTACAAAATCGAGACCCTTTTCATTAAAGACAAAGATTATCCCCGACGCCTTCTCAATTGTTATGACTCTCCTACTCTACTATATTATCGCGGCAACGCTGACCTTAATGCATCAAGAATAATTAATATTATCGGCACCAGGAACCATACTGATTATGGAAGGCAGGTTGCAGAACAACTGATAGATGAATTGCAAAGTCAACAAGTGATCATTGTTAGCGGGCTTGCTTATGGGATAGATGCGATTGCTCATAAAGCAGCGGTTCAAAACAACCTGCCTACAGTTGGCGTGCTGGCTCACGGCCTTGATACAATTTACCCGGCTCAACATACTGGCCTGGCAAAGCAAATGGCACTGAATGGAGGTTTATTAACAGAGTTTAGAAAAGAAACAAAACCGGACAAACACAATTTCCCGCGACGAAACAGAATTGTTGCCGGGATGGCGGACGCAACCATCGTAATCGAAACTGCATTAAAAGGCGGAAGTATGATAACTGCAGAATTAGCCAACGGTTACAACCGGGACGTGTTTGCCTATCCCGGGAAAGTGACAGATTCAAAAAGTGCAGGATGCAATCATCTCATCAAAAACAATAAAGCTATTTTGTTGGAAGGCAGCGAACAGCTTATCGAGACGATGGGCTGGAGTTTAAAGAAAACGAAGCGACGTCAACAAACAGAATTATTTATTTCCTTAACAAGTGACGAACAAATATTGGTGGACATTCTAAAACAAAAAGAAGCAGTACACATTGATGAAATCTACCTGAAAAGCGGTCTAACCAGCAGCACTGTAGCTGCCTCCATGCTCAACCTAGAATTTCAAAACTTACTCGCATCGATGCCCGGCAAGATGTATAAGCTTTTGTGAAGTATCAAGGCAACAAGGTATCAAGGCAACAGGCATCAAGGCAGCGTCGATGCCTGGTAAGATGTATAAGCTTTTGTGAAGCATCAAGGCAATAAGGCAACAAGGTATCAAGGCAACAAGGCAAACCACCACCTTCTACCCCCGACTATAATTTGGTGCTTCTTTCGTAATTACTACATCGTGTACATGGCTTTCACGCATGCCGGCATTAGAAATTCTTACAAAACGTGCTTGTTGTAGCTCATTGATTGTTTGTGCTCCACAGTAACCCATTCCCGCACGTAGGCCACCGGCAAACTGGTAGACAACTTCGTTAACGCGGCCCTTATAAGCTATTCTACCTTCGATACCTTCGGGGACATATTTTTTAATGTCAGCTTCAACGTCCTGGAAGTAGCGGTCCCCGCTTCCATCAACCATGGCACCAAGTGATCCCATTCCACGGTATTCTTTAAACTGCCGTCCCTCGTAAATAATTGTTTCTCCCGGGCTTTCCTCCGTTCCGGCAAAAATGCTTCCCATCATTACAGCATTTGCGCCGGCCGCAAGCGCTTTTACCATATCCCCGGTAAAACGAATTCCTCCATCAGCAATCAATGAAACACCTGTGCCTTTTAGAGCGTAAGCTGCTTCCATAATGGCCGTTAGTTGGGGAACGCCAATTCCCGCGACAATGCGGGTTGTACAAATAGAGCCGGGACCTATTCCCACTTTTACAGCATCGGCGCCTGCTTCTGCCAGGGCGATCGCTCCTTCAGCAGTACCCACATTTCCCGCTATTACCTGCAAATCTTTGAAATTGCTTTTTAGACTTTTCAATGCATCTATTACTCCTTTACTGTGCCCATGAGCACTATCAAGTGTTACCACATCTACTGATAAATTTTGCAAAGCAGAAGCACGATCAAGCATATCTCTTGTTATACCGAGTGCTGCACCGACCATCAACCTTCCAAAAGTATCTTTACCCGCGTTCGGAAAATTCCGCAGTTGTAAAATATCACGGTAAGTAATCAATCCCACTAATCTTCCGTCGTTATTTACCACCGGTAACTTTTCAACCTTATGTTGACGAAGGATCATTTCTGCCTTTTTAAGATCAGTTCCTTCAGGGGCAACAACAAGATTTTCCTTGGTCATTAATTCGCTCACCTTCCGCTGCTTGTTGCTCTCAAAACGCAAATCCCGATTGGTCAGGATACCAACTAAAGTATTTGATCCATCCACAATGGGAATTCCCCCGATCTTATTCTCCCGCATCAACCTCAATGCATCACCGATAGTAGCATCAGCTGTCAAAGTAACGGGATCGATGATCATAGCACTCTCACTTCTTTTTACTTTACGAACGTGTTCTGCCTGCTGTTCGATACTCATGTTTTTATGAAGAATTCCGATACCACCTTCCCTTGCAAGGGCAATAGCAAGTCTGGCTTCGGTCACCGTATCCATGGCAGCCGAAAGCATAGGAACTTTTAATTGTATTGTCTTAGTAAGCTGACTGGTAATGTCTACATCACGGGGTAAAACCTGGCTAAAGGCAGGAACAAGTAAGACATCGTCGAAGGTTAATCCTTCACCAAAAAATCTGGAAAGAATAACATCGTTGCTATAAGGAGTGGGATTTGTTGCCATGTGCAAAGATAGAGTTGGGACATTATACGAGACAAATAAAAGTTGCCGGGAAAGATGACAGGTGTAGGGTGGAAGGTGGAAGGTGGGAGTGCGCGACATCTGTTACCAGTTTTCAATTTGGTCGTTACAAGTTGCTGCCTTTTGCCTTTTGCCTTTTGCCTTTTGCCTTTTGCCTTTTGCCTTTTGCCTTTTGCCTTTT
>NZ_BJYT01000005.1 GCF_007991655.1 Segetibacter aerophilus | reverse complement strand
AGTCCGCTGCAATAACGAAGCCCAGCGGCTTGAGCTTTTGACTTCATGTTAATCTCCTATTTAGAATTTGTATTCTACTCTCTGATTATAGCTATACTCCAATCCATGTTTTGATGTTCTTTTGTCTTGAAACAAAAGAACCAAAAATTCAAGACTGCATAAAAAAAGCTAAAAATTTGCATGCCCGCCTAAAATGAAACAAGTCACAACAGAAGAACTTTTTCGTGCTTTAGTGCGACTTACTGGCAGCGAATAAGCCCAACCGTTAGTAACATCTGTTTCATTTCTTAACGTCGGTCATACAAATTTTCTTAACGCTCTTTTTATGAGGTCATTTGAAGATTGAAGTTTGCTGCAAGGCTACTCAGACAGATTAAAGCCGCACTAGGTTCGTGCTTTTTTATGCTCCTTTTTCGAAATAAAGAAAATTTAGTAGGCGTCCCCGAGCTATTTAACGTTTTTACACCATAATCTTCTCCATGACAACAGTTATTGCATAAGGGACATCAGCCGGTTGGGTGCCGAGCGAAGGCGAAGGCATTCTGAAACCAGCGAAGCGGTTTTCAGAAACAAGCGGGTGGAGTCCCGCTGCAATAACGAAGCCCAGCGGCTTGAGCTAAAATGATTGCTTTAAAAGCCATTTACAAAAAAGCGAATTCTTTTTGCTGCCATTAGCAATGCCGACGAAAGGATTGCGACGCAACGATGATCCTCAATAGTACAAAAAGCTGGTACCATTATAACAAAAAGTCAGACAAGAAAAACAGGGTTTGCAGTACCTACGGAAAACAAAAATGCCGGGCAAGTAGCCCGGCATCTTATAAAATCATAAAGTTTTACTTACCCAATTTTGCTTTTAGATTTTGATCTAAAGCATCAAGGAATTCTTCAGTATAAAGGTAATCAGTACCATGTTCAACTTTTGCTTTCACGGTAATCGCAAGGTCCTTTGTCATTTTACCACTTTCAACAGTTTCTATACAAACTTGTTCAAGGGCATGACAGAAGTTGATCAACTCCTGGTTGTTATCCAGCTTTCCACGGAACTCAAGACCACGTGTCCAGGCGAAAATGGATGCGATTGGATTGGTAGAAGTAGGCTTGCCTTTTTGGTGCTCGCGGTAGTGACGGGTAACTGTACCATGAGCAGCCTCAGCTTCCATTACAGTACCATCAGGTGTAACCAAAGTTGATGTCATCAAACCAAGCGAACCGAAACCTTGCGCAACAGTATCGCTTTGTACATCTCCATCGTAGTTCTTACAAGCCCATACGAAATTGCCGTTCCATTTCAACGCGCTAGCAACCATGTCATCAATCAGGCGATGCTCATAAGTTAAGCCGGCAGCATCGAACTTGGCTTTGAATTCATTTTGATAAACCTCTTCAAAAATGTCTTTAAAGCGTCCATCGTATTTTTTAAGAATTGTATTTTTTGTGGAGAGGTACAAAGGCCAGCCCTTCATCAGTGACTGATTAAAGCATGCCCTTGCAAAACCAAAAATGCTTTCGTCAGTATTATACATTGCTAAAGCAACACCGTCACCTTTGAAGTTAAATACTTCAAACTCCTGGTTTGTACCATCTTCGCCTTCAAACTTTATAGTCAATTTTCCTTTGCCCTTTGTAACAAAATCTGTTGCGCGATATTGATCACCAAAAGCATGACGACCGATACAAATAGGTGCAGTCCAGTTAGGAACCAGGCGGGGAACATTGTTCATCACAATTGGCTCGCGAAACACTGTTCCATCAAGAATGTTACGGATAGTTCCATTCGGCGATTTCCACATTTGTTTTAAACCAAACTCTTCCACACGTTGTTCATCAGGCGTAATTGTTGCGCACTTAATACCTACACCATATTGCTTAATGGCATTTGCAGCATCAACAGTTACCTGGTCGTTTGTTTCATCGCGATACTCCACACCAAGGTCATAATATTTAATATCAAGATCGAGGTAAGGCAGTATCAGCTTTTCTTTTATAAACTTCCAGATGATCCGTGTCATTTCATCGCCGTCCAGTTCGACCACCGGGTTGGCTACTTTAATTTTTTCCGCCATGGGTTTGTTGTTTAGTTTTTTTTAAGCGGTTACAAAAGTAAGGCTTGAACTTTTTATATTAAATAAAAACATTTAACAAAAGCTATCCGTATATCTCTTCTAATTAGCCGACTATGCAAAAGCACCTTAATATATTTGAAACCTCCATTTCTCTACTTTTAACCATTTTTGCTTGCTTTGCTTGCGGAAAAGAAAATATGATAAACAGCTCTCCTGCCAATCCTCCCACTACCGAGACAACAAGCCCTGCAGGTTTAAAATATCTCGCCCTCGGCGACTCGTATACTATCGGGCAAAGCGTGCAGGAAAGTGAGCGGTTTCCTGCACAAACCGTCAGGCTACTGGCCAGCAATAATATAAGTGTAGAAACACCCCAATATATTGCAACCACTGGCTGGACGACTGCTAACCTTATTAATGCTATCAACGCGCAGAACCCTCCCAAAAACTTTGATATTGTAACGTTGCTAATTGGCGTCAACGATCAGTACCAGCACATGGATACAAGCAGCTATCGCATTCGTTTTACTACGTTGCTAAACATGGCTATTGCCTTTGCTGCCAACCGCCCTTCGCGGGTATTTGTTTTATCTATCCCCGACTATAGCGCTACCCCTTATGTGTCCCCTTCGGACAAGGGTCGCGTCAGTTTTGAGATTGATCAGTTTAATGAGATCAATAAACAAATTACACTCGCTAATAACGTCGCTTATGTCGACATTACGCCCGCCTCACGTGAAGCCACTACCGATCCCGCTCTTGTTGCAAATGATGGCCTCCACCCTTCCGGAAAACAATACGCCAGGTGGTCAGAACTATTAGCACCGATGATCAAGAATGCATTGAAGTAATTGTTTGAATCGGGCAGTTGTATTTCAAGGCAACATCGTTGTGTCACTCACTTGTACTTTCAAACAATTTGTGCAGCTTTTTCTCCCAGCATGAATTTCTTCATTTGTTCAGCTGCTAATTGTTTTTTAGCTGCAACGCGGTAGCGTAACTTAGAACAAATCATAACTAACATTGACTTCGAAAGAACGAAAGGAATTCCAAAAAATAAAAAGGATGGCGGGGATTTATAACATGATCCCTAATTTGCTGTGGACAGCCTTGTTTCTTATCCCAATAACAATATTTTGCTACACTTTCCTAAGGCCAAAAACAACCTATATTCTGCTAGGAGTTAGTCTAATTCCAATCTTCTTTCCGAATTCATTTTTAGATAGAATACAATTGAGTAGAAGATCTCATTGGTATAGAAGAATTGGGGTTAGGTATATAAACACTTTCACCCAAAACGGAAGTTTTTTAAATAGAATTTTAAGAAAGAAGTATGCGAATTTTAAAGTCCTTTCCAACACAAAATCTTCTATAAAAAAACAATACTACCAAACTTATTTCTTTGAGAAATTCCACTTTTCATTGTTTTTATTTTTTACGATGATCACCATATACGCAGGGCTTCAAAGTAAATTCGGTTGGGTTATAATCTTAATAATGTGTAACCTGCTTTATAACATATATCCAAATCTTTTGCAGCAATACATCCGGGTAAAATTAAAATCTGCAGTGACAGACAAAAAGATTTTGTGAGTCAATAGTATAACAGAAGCACAAAAGTCTTCATGCAAGTAATTTGTGGCGCGAATTCAACCACTCAACTCTAAATTACTATTTTACTAGCCGGTTCATTTTTGCATCTGCTTGCTA
Source organism: Segetibacter aerophilus (assembly GCF_007991655.1). GTDB lineage: Bacteria > Bacteroidota > Bacteroidia > Chitinophagales > Chitinophagaceae > Segetibacter > Segetibacter aerophilus. The sequence continues at coordinate 356,582 of NZ_BJYT01000005.1, read as the reverse complement.
CCAACAGACACCGAAAAACTTATCCCGGGAATTGTAAAATATCGTAAAAACGTTAGTACCTTTTAAATTCAAAAAAGCTAATTCATGAGCTACTTTCGTCACGTCTTGACAATACTTGCTGGTAAAAAGCCTGCTCTTTTGTTAATAGCCGCATTCTTTACGGTGACAAATATGGCGCAAGATTTCAATCGATTTTCTGGTGAATGGAAATTAAACGTATCGAAAAGTGAATCTGTTCAACAGTTTCCTCTTTGCATATTCGGAGGTGGAGATCGTATGAGATCTAAAATAATGAAAATAGCTGGACTTGGGGATTTTCTCACTGTAGATGTAGCAAGCTCCTCTTCGGATGGGGAGTTGGTTATAAGACAAGAGAAATTGATTTTCGACGGCAAAGAAAGCGAGGCTACTTTTGTCGGAAGACCAAGGGAAAAGTCGACTGCAAAGTGGTTAGATCTTGGCAGGACTATGACTGTTAACTCGGTAAGATCGTTCGATATAGATGCGAAGAAAGCAGATTTTAAAGTAACTGAGTTTTGGAAGTTGATCAATGAGGGGAAGTCTATTTCTATTCAGGTCAAGTCAACAACTAGTTCAGGTGGCGAGAATACTATGAACCTGGTATATGATCGTCAATTGGCTGCTGATTACCGCTTTTAAATTTCAACTTATTCTTCCGCTAAAAGTTATGAAGCTGGTCAATGGATGATGCGAGTTATTAGTAAAAAGCGTTTTTGTAGAACCTGCGCTCAGCTCAATCTTTTTCAAGCTTGCTTCTTTCTAAGTGTCTGTTCGACGCCATTCATAAAAGTTACCTGGCTTTAAAATTGGCCTTGCCGTTCTTCGCCGGAAGAATAACCGACATAACAGTGTCTTGTTTATAAAACTGTGGCTTACTAAGGCATATCCAACTCTAAATCGCTATTTTGTTTCGTGGTTAATTGAACTTTACGTTTTCAATTAGTGACAAGTTCATAAACACTTAAAAGTTGCCTCTCAAGCCAAAAACCAAAAGCTACATGAAAAGCAGTTCTAACATTTTTATCATCGTTCTATTTCTCTTACAATATGGTTGTAGCAACGCAGACACAAAGTCTAAAGCTACTTCCCCCGAAAAGATAAGGGTGGAGAATCTGGGAGCAAGTATTGATTACTTCGATAGTAGAACTGGAGACACTACTTTATTATTTATACACGGATGGAACATCAACAAGGAGTATTGGGCAGATCAAATAGATTTTTTCTCCGGGGAGTACCGGGTGGTTACAGTAGACCTTCCTGGTTTCGGTAAGTCAGGGAAAAATAGAAAAAGCTGGACAGTTGAAGAATATGGCAATGATGTTACGTCTATCATAAAACAACTGGACTTAAAAAATGTAGTTCTTGTCGGGCATTCTATGAGTGGAGCAATTGCGGTGGAAGCGGCACTTAGAAACCCAACTCGTGTTATTGGTGTTGTAGGGGTCGATAATTTTACAAACTTTGGGACTGTAGTAACGCCTCAATTAAAGAAAGATATTTCCGAAGCATATAAGAAGCTGAGAGCCGATTACAAAAAAGTTACTTTAGCGTATGCCAACCAATCTTTGTTTTCGCCTTCTACAGACAGCGCAGTAAGAAAAAGGGTTCTCAGTGATTTTATGAATGTCGACTCAGTAACAGCAGTGGATATCTTAGAGACAAACGACAAATATCCGATCGACGAGAAACTTAAATCGTTGAAGAAACCAATTTATTTAATAAATAGTAATTTTCATCCTACAGACACTCTAGGGTTTAAGAAGTATAACGTGCCTTACTATTTGTTTAACGTTGGACCTACCGGGCATTATCCAATGATTGAAAGTGCGGGTGAATTTAATAAGCTGCTGACACAAGTAGTTCACAAAATCGGACAAGTGTGAAATTGGGCGGAAAGCCCCTACGTAATACTGTATATATAGAATTAGCAGTCTTAAGCTTTCAACCTTTAAATGACTATTTTGCTTTTATGGTTAATTGAAACCAACGCTTTTCAATTGCCGCAACTACTCAATGACTTTTATCTCAGTGGCAATTGCAATGACCAACATTAGAGTTTACGGAACAATAATTAATTGAATGAATATCATTAAAGTGGGCAGGTCAGATTTAGGAATTATAAACGACATTCTTGTCAATCACATTGATAAATCTGATAAAAAAGAAGTACTGCCTACCCCAAAGCATTTGCGCACTTTACTCGATGATAACAGAAGTTATTTGCTCGCTGCTACAAACGAGAATTCTGTTTTGGGATACGCCTTAGCTTACAGGTTTCCATCTCTATATAGTTCAAACTACTTAGCTTATTTATACGACATTGAGGTTGCCGAAACCTATAGAAGAAGGGGTATCGGCAGGTTACTGATTGAAAAAATGCTTGAACATTTAAGACTTGATAATGTAACAGAATTATGGCTGGGAACAGGAGTTGATAATCCGGAAGGACAGGGTTTATTTAGTGCGACGGGAGCGATTAAATCGGAAGAAGTATTTAATGATTATACCTACTATTTAAGCTAAGAACTACCGCTAACATTGAATGTATAAAAATTAAGGCGTTACATTAACTTGGTGCGACATAAAAACTTAAATGAAAAAAATATCCTTCTTTTCTTTATTTACGACACTTGTAATGTCTGGTTGCTCAGGCCAGGAGAAAACCTCTACCAAAGTTTTCGAGAATATCGCGTTGGTGAACAACATTGAATTTTATAATTCCAAATTAGACCAACCGAGGTTTAGCTGTGGCTTTTTATTGCAATTCAACCAGGACACATTTGCAGTTACAGCAAAACACCTGTTAAAAGTTATTAAGCCAGAGGAAATGAAAACACTTTCATTTGATAATATCATAAAGAGTTGGTCACTGTATCCGTTGAACAGAAAGGCTGAGGTAGTAGTTACAGATTCTCTTTTAAATACCAATAAAAGGGAGCAGTTGGAAGACAAATCCACTTTTACCAATGACTGGCTGATTTTCTCGCTAAAAGCTAATCATTCAAAAGTAAAAGTATTAACCGCCAGGGCAACGCCCTTGGTAGCAGGCGAAAAACTTTATGTTGTTGGATGGACACGGAAAATGGAAAGTGGTGAACAACGTGTTTATGAATTCGAATATTTGAAAACAGTTGGCCATCGAATATTGTTGAAAGAAATCGTGGTTCCCGAACAATTTGGCGGCTTGAGTGGTGCGCCACTTGTAGATGTACAGGGTGCTGTTGTTGGCATTGTGTCTAATGGTACAGTTGACCCTGAAACCAACAAGAAATATTTTTCTCCTTGTGTGTTAAATGAGCTGACATCTTTTATTGAGAACTATCAAAAAAAGTAATCTTTAGGTCGCACAATGGTTTTTACAAAGTTGGGGCGGAATTAGCTTTCAACTATAATCACTGTTTCGCTTTGCTGGTTAGTAGAACAGGGCGTTTTTCAATTGCCACAACTTCCCACACACTTTAACCTTAGCTGTTATATTGATACCCTACTTCTGTTAGGCTCATACTGAAAATCATAATTAGCTACCATAAAATTTTTTATCAACCTTTAGTCCATGAAAAAAGAGGGCACCGATATACGTATCGTTTATAATGACGTCCCTCTTTTTCTGCTTTTACTTCCTTTTATCAATGCTTTAAACTACTACCTCACCTATACCAACATATCGTTCAACTGGCATACTGCACTAACTTTTACCATTGATACTTTGCAGGGCTATGCTGCATGGTGGACAATACGTTCAATAATCATCCATTTGGATAGAAAATTGCCGCATCAACCGAAACCTGTAAAACGAATTCTGATACAGCTGCTGGTGACCTCGATGGCAGGACTTGCTGTAATTATTATTACAACTGAAATCATTAACGCCATTGCAAAGGATACACCTGTGCCCTCCGACTTTTATAAGTATGACATTTTCATTTTCCTCATCTGGTTTTTTGTCATTAATGGAATTTATATAGGATTACATTATTACAAGCTGTGGCATGAATCTGAAACGCAGCGGAACCACGAAAAGAGATTGCGAAAAGAAGGTTTCATAATTAAACAAGGCAAACAGCACCTGAATATTCCATTTTCTGAAATTGCTTCGGTTTATTTAGCAGGGGAGTATGCCATGTTGCTAACCGTTGGTTCGAAAAAACATCTACTGGACCAATCTTTAGATAACGTAGAAAAGCAATTGCCGGTCGAACATTTCTTTCGTCTCAACAGGCAACATATTCTTCACAGGAAAATGATAACAGGTTTTGAACGGGCAGAAAATGGTAAGCTCAACATTTTGGTAGTTAATACGCATCATCCTTCTGTCCCCCTCCAGGTGAGCCGCACGAAGGCCTCCGCCTTCAAAGCCTGGTTTAACGCACAAAACTAACTGCGGTTCAACCCCTATTTTGGTACAGTTCACCGGAAATCTCTCTTTACGAATAGATGTAGTACTACAGTTCACCTGGAAATTTGTGTCGATTCGCCTTTCTGCCTTTGCTAAAGTTCTTTATGGCTGATAGCACAAAGTTTCTTTGTAGGAAAATAAATAAATATGAAAAAGGTTTTTATCAGCGTGTATGCGGTTTTATCAGTCCTGCTAGCAGTTGCCCAGGCAAAAAACGACGCATTAAATAGTTGGTCGGCTAAGATCAATAAGGGTTATTCAAAAGCTTCAGCGCTTCAGGACATTATGAAACGTTATACAACAGCGGGCTTGCCTGGTGTTTCTGTGGCTATCTACTCGGAACAAGAAGGTTGGTGGGCCGGAGCAGCAGGTTATTCAAAAGTTGAAACTAAAATGCCTATGAACAATATGCATCTCCAATACCTTCAAAGTATTTCTAAAACATACATGGCTGTTGCTATTCTTAAATTGCATGAGGAAGGACGCATTAACCTTGACGCCCCTGTTTCTACTTATCTGCCTTCAAAGTATTCACGCTACCTAAAACGTTTAGATACTATTACTATCAGGATGCTCTTAAATCACACTTCTGGTATGCCGGAATATTCTGATAATCCCGCCTTTGTTTCTTATGTGCTGCTTCATCCCACAATAGTCTTCGATATGGAAAAGGCATTGAAATTTGTTCAAACTGAAAAACTACAGTTTACCCCCGGCAGCAAGCACAAGTATTGCAACACAAATTATTTGGTGCTGTCAATGATTGCCGATGCTATTACTGGCGATCATGCCGCTTATATTAGCAAGGTAATTTTTCAGAAAATCGGACTTACAAAAACATACTATCGCAGTAGCGCCGGGTACCTAAATTATCCAAACCTGGTGGACTCGTATTGGGATGTACTAAACACAGGTAAGCCAGCGAACATAACTCCTTTACAGCGTGCAAACGTGGCTACACTAAAAGGCGACGACGGTATTGTTTGCACAACAAAAGATGCAGTTAAGTTTTTGAAGGGACTTGTGGAAGGGAAACTGTTGAAAGACTCTTCACTTGCGCCAATGAAGGAATGGGTGAATGATGATGCAGGCAAGCCAATCTACGGGTTAGGTTTAGTTCGTTACGAGGCAGGCGGCTTAATGGGCTATGGTCATAGCGGCGGAGGTATTGGTGGAGGCTGCATCCTGCTATATGTTCCTGAAAAGAAAATATACATTTTTATGGCTACGAATGTAGGAACATTGTTTGGCGGCAACCTGGCGCAAAAAGCAGATGATATGAAAAATGAAATTCTGGCAAGCCTCCTTTTTTAAACTTGATGTGGAGAAATTATATGATTTCCATTGGTCTTGGAAAAATGGGTGCAAATAATTTCGGATTAACCAAGTGGGGAATTCATCATCCAATGAAGAAATAAAGCGCTCAACAGTAGCGTTGTGAAAGCAGCGTTAACGAACGTCGTTTCAGGAAATTCTCTATATTAGATAACAGTAAGTGAATGAAGCGACAGAACACTAATTCCTTGCCTTCGCAAAGCCGTTTTCCCTTACTGAAATTTTAAAACCTGGTTTCAAAATCTTGCACTATGAGCTTATCTTTTAATTTTTCCGACAAATTGAGCTTGTTGAAAAATGCGCTTTACTTCTTCAAAAAGCATTTTGTAGTAATAACAGGACTTGGGCTTATTGCAGCTTTCGGAAGAGTGATTCAACTTGGAGGGTTCGGACAAATAGCCGCTTCAACAAACATTATGTTGGAAGTAGTTATCGAAACTTCCCGAATACTATTATTCTTGTTTGTGTTGGGATTAGCAGATATTAAAGTCGGAGTTCTGCGTATAAGGCAATTATTCAGCAATAAAGACAAAAGAAGAAACTATTTCATTGCTGCCATGCAGCAAATGAAGAAGCAATGGTTGTCATTTTTTTTCAACGCAGTTGGGTTCTTAATAATTGCATGGTGTATAAATTATTTAATTGACTTATTAGCTTATGAAACCTGCCTTTTCCTTACTTTAAAAAAGGACGGAGTATTAACAGAGTCTTCATCAGAGTGGACAATTTTATTGTTTTTTAAAAATCTTACAGTTATACCTTTCACCCTAATTTTCGATGCTATATTACTTCTCTGGTTATCGAATAAGTTATCAAATGTTCGGAAAGTAACCTTGTCGTAGAAATACTTACCGCGACTCTTTTTCCTGCACAAAAAACATGATCAATGACAAAATATTTGTTCTCTATCATTCTTGCTTGCGGACTCATCATTCAAACTGGGTGTTTACAGAATTCGAACGAGACAAAGAGTTGTTATTCAGACAACCTTTCTGGCAAGGAAAAGGTGTTTACAAAAATGCTCGATAAGCCTCATTTTGCTGGCGGCCACGACTCGTTGGTTAGTTTTTTGTCTGCTAATATTAATTTTGAAAAGTTTACGGGTGGCTTTTTTTGGGACGAGAAAACATACAGTGATACAGCAAGAATAAAATTCATTGTTAACAAACAAGGCGGCATTAGCGCCCTTTCAATTGAAACGACAAAAAAGAAAAGGTTTGCTGATGAAGTAACCCGGGTTATTAAAAAATCCTCCTGTAATTGGGTAGCAGGTGGGTCAGGTGAACTGGTTAATGGTTGGCACCGGTTTGACATCTATTATTCAATTGAAAAACCTTCGGAGAACGAATTAAAAACAACGATGACGGTTAATGAATTATAGCCCCTTTGCTTTGTAGTTGATTGAACCTTTGCAGGTGTCTGCACTACATTGTTAAGACTGGCCAACCCCTTCAATTTTATGTTTCTTTTCCATTTTCCCGATCGCCTCTGGCTTCAATCTTGATTTAGACGTTTACATGAAAAAGATGCTTTTATCACTTTTTACCTGTTTGCTGATGGCGTATGGTCTCCAGGCACAACAGGCGAAAGGCCAGTTGGATATTCAACTCAACAAAAACATTTTACCGCCCGGCGATTCCTTGATGGTAAAGGTGGATTACAAAGACGCGGGTGGTCAAATACTGAACCAATCACTGGCTACGCTAGAACTGATTGTTGAAAACGAAGAAGGGATGCGGACCCGTCTGCGCTGGCCGGTAATTAACGGGCAAGCTTCCGGTACGTTGTTCTTACCCGATTCTTTGCCGCGGGGCAAATACACACTTTTTGCGGGCTTGCAGCAACGCTTTTTCGAGGTGCGAGGCGAAATAAAGGACGCCAAGAACATCGGTAGCGTACAAGCGATGATCCTCACGAAGACCGGCGAATGGAACGAACAGGAAGTGTCGGTGGCACCCGACGGCACCTTTGCCATCCGTAATTGGCTTTTTGAGGACAATGCAATAATGGCTTTTTCCAGAACAAAAAACAATAGCGAGCCCCTAAATATCCGCATCAGTACTCAACTCGATTCCAGCTATGCACCGTTAGCCGTAGCAGGACGATCGTTCTACATAGGGAACCCGCCCTCAGCCGTGCGACAGACCCTCAACCAGCCGATTGAAACCTCGCAACAAGCTTTTGCAGACCGGGGTAGTGTACTGCCGGCTGTGCTTGTAAGGACCACCACTAAAAGTGCGGCGCAGCAGTTTAACGAAAAATATGTTAGCGGCATGTTCCGGTCTGGCGATGAGCGGATGCTTAGCATTATGACTGACCCCAGTGCGCTTAGTGCCCCCAATATTTTCACCTACCTGCAGGGCAGAGTCGCCGGCTTGCAAATAACACAGGCAGGCTTTAACGGAGGTGTGGCAAGGTGGCGAGGCAGCCGGGTAACTTTTTTCCTTGATGAAGTAAGGGTATCCGCTCAACAGATTGCTAACATACCCATGACAGACATTGCAATTGTAAAAGCCTATCCCCCACCCTTCTTTGGCGCTCCCGGAGGCGGTGGCGCAATCGCGATTTATACCCGGCGTGGAGGCGAGGCTGATTACCTTCCTCCTAATAGGCAGGTCTTTAGAGTAAGGGGCTACACGCCCGCTGCCGCAGCGCTAGACATGAGCAGGCTGAGCTTGTAAAATATACGAGCACTTTAGAAAGAGCTTTTTCATTGCATGTTGGTCATGCTTGATTGGCTGAAGACTATTAACTTTCTTGCCCCACTTTCAAGCAAAAACGTGCATTTATTGCTATAAGGCAAAATGATAGTACGGATGCTAAAAAGAGCGTTTGTAGTTGTTCCAGAACGTGGAGCATTCAATTATAAATGCTATTTTGTTTTTATGATTTTTTGGAGACTTAAGCCTTAAATGCCACAACTTACTGAGGACGGTTATTTTGTGGGTCACTTAAGCTTAGAGATTCAGATGGATAGGATCTGACGATAACCGAGTTTCATAAGTATGAAGGTTAACGCCAACAAAAGCCTGCCATAATATTGCATTGTCACTATCCATGCAGTCTGCCGCTCATTGGTTGCGTCATCCTAAAATTACCTGTAGCTTCGAAAAATGCTTAAAAAATCCCTGTTCTTCTTACTGTGTTTACTCGGTCTTTTACTGATATCATACATCCTGCAACCGATTAAAATAGGCCAAGGGAATGACACTTCAGTAAAGTACGAGCTTATAAAAAATTGGCTTCACTTACCAGAAGACATAAAGCTCGGTAACCCAACCGGCATTGGCATTGACACAAATCAGAACATTGTTGTTTTTCATAGAGCTGACAGAAAATGGCCTTTAATTGGTGAAATGCCCGCCACTCCAATCCAAAGTAAAACCATCTTAATTATTAGTAAAAGCACAGGCACGCTCCTTAACAGTTGGGGGGACAACCTGTTTATTATGCCGCATGGCTTAACCGTTGATACCGAAAATAATATTTGGGTAACGGATGTCGGGCTTCATCAAATTTTTAAATTCAGCTACGACGGAAGACTTTTGTTGAAGCTTGGTGAAGCAACTGTAGCAGGCAACGACTCATCTCATTTTAATAAACCGACAGACATAGCCGTTGCAAAAGATGGTTCGTTTTATGTCAGTGACGGTTATGGAAATAGTAGAGTTATAAAATTTTCAGCAACAGGGAAATTTTTATTCCAATGGGGCAGAAAAGGAGGCGAACCGGGTGAGTTCAATCTGCCACATGGCATTTCGCTGGATAGCAATGAAAATGTTTATGTTGCTGATCGGGAAAACAAGCGCGTTCAAGCGTTTGACCCAAATGGGAAGTTTATAAAACAATTTTCAGCTGGCAGTTTTGGGGCAATTTGTGCAATCGCGTTTGATAAAAACGGATCAAAATTATTTGCTGCAGACGATGTTACATTTTTGAAAGTAAAACACCGTGGTTCAGACGTTTTTATCTTTGATGCAAAGGGCACGGTGCAAACAAGGTTTGGTAGAAGTGGATCGTATGAAGGGAATACGTCCTGGTATCACGATTTGACGACTGACAACGAAGAAAACATTTTCATTGGTGACATTTTAGGAAATACCATTCAAAAGTTTAAAAAAGTCTCTCACCGATAACTGCTGCATCCGCACAACACCCGTTTATCCAAACGAAGCTTTTCAAAATGTTCTGCCAGCCTTATTTAATCAACAATAAGAAGTAAGTTTAAGGAGCAGCTTTCTAAACAACAACTGCAGTTTGATTGGCTCAAATTCCACCATAATTAGTAGGGAATAATTCCTGCCTTTAATTCCCTATATTCCTGTTATCGGCGCTACTGAGTTATATTTCAAGCATTAAAAATTTGCTGCTCGATTGCCACACAGAGCATATCTAAAAAGTTGTGGCTCAACATCAAGCTTCTAACTTAAAATCGTATTTTACCTCTGCGATTAATTGGCACAGATGTGTTCCAATTGCGGCAGCTTATATCTCTGCATTAGCGGCGAGAATAACCATCAACATTGCTATCATGACTTTTAAAGTAAATGCTACTAAAATTCTCTTAGTGTTCTTGTTCTCATGTCAATCAGATCGCAGTTTAGATACTGTTGTTTTAAAAATAATACTGACGAAGGAAAAGACGGGGCATTTGATTAACAAATATGTTTATCTGGTAGATGACTCACAGAAAGGTGTGGTTGATTCAGCATTAGTAAAAGGGGATACTATAACTTTTACGGAACCTTACAGTCCCGGTTTTGTTCCTCATTTGGTATCAGTGCAACGCATAGATACTTTTCAGGGTCGCCCCTACTTGCGACCAATAGGCATTCAAAATCCTTATATTGCTAAAACCATTTATTCTTCATTTTATCTAGACAAAGGAGTAACTATTCTAAAACCATATTTTACCGGCTACAATAATGAACACACTGCTTTTATTGGAAGCAAGCAAAATGAACCCTTTTTTAAAAATGTAGAATTGCAATTCACAAAAGATAACGGTGTTGATAGAAGCGCAATTATTGCGAAGAACGTTTCAAAAATTAAAGCTTACCGGTATTCTATTCATTTACTAAAGCAATTGTTTTATTACAAGGACAAGTTTTTAAACGATGATTTAAAAAATCAGCTTTCTTTTTTCGACGACGATATTAAGAAGACACCTCTTTTCGAAAGCTTTTCTGAATATTTCACTACATCATCAATGTATGATAAAGCCTTTCCCTTAATTGAATTCGAAAATCAGAATGGCAGTTATCAAAAAATACATAGGGATGGTGCGGCCTATTATCTGATTGTTTACTGGGCCAGTTGGTGCGGACCTTGTAGGAAAGAAATACCAGATATTGTTGATCTCTATACCAAGTTTAATAAAAGAGGCTTAGCCATAACAAGCATTTCAATTGATGGAGACAAACATAATTGGAACACAGCTTTACAGCAAGAGAAAATGCCTTGGCAGCAGTTGATAGCAATTGATTCCTCGAAGGCATACATAGACTTGCATTACAACATCAAAGCGATTCCAAAAGCATATTTATTCAACGGAAAAAAGGAATTAATCAAAACGTTTGATGATGCATTGATGATGACTAAGACCATCGATCAACTGTTTGAAAATGCTAAGTATACACAATGACAAGGAATGTAACTATAGCAAGCCGGCTTCGGGAAGTGTTCCTCGATGGGTATTGGATTGCTAACACGAATTATAAGGAGCAAATACTAAGCGTAAGTTGGCAGCAGGCAATTCGAAAAGTTGACAACTTAAATACCATTGCGGCTTTGACTTATCATATAAACTATTACTTAGCAGGACTATTGAAAGCTTTTGAAAATCGAAAACTTGAAATAAGCGATAAATACAGCTTCGACCTTCCCCAGATACAATCAGAAGCAGATTGGAATAAATTAGTAATAGACTTCCTCAACAATGCTGAAAAGTTTGCAAGCAAGGTTGAACAAATGGAAGACAGCGTCTTTGATATGCCCTTTGTAGACGAGAAATATGGAAGTTATTTGCGAAATGTTGAAGGTGTTATCGAGCACAGCTATTACCATTTGGGACAGATTTCTTTAATAAGAAAAATGATACTATCAGATCAGTTGTGAGGTTTTCATGCGCAAGGTTTGAACGTTTAAAGAAGACATAAGTCAAATAGTCAAAATGCCTATTATAACGACAAGGCTATCGAAAAAACAATGTTTATAGAATTACAGCGTCGTGCTAAGCTTTCAACCTTTAAATCACTATTTTGCTTTTTCGGTTAATTGAAGCTCGGGTTTTCAATTACCACAACTTCAAACATTCTAACGTTGATAGCAAAACTGTTCTATGGCTTGGACAAATATTCTAACAGACCTTTTGAAAGTAAATTACCCAATAATACAAGCACCAATGCTTGGGGTATCTACACCAGAAATGGCGGCTGCCGTTTCTAATGAAGGTGGGCTTGGCTCCTTGCCTGTTGGCGGGTTGTCGCCGGATGCAACAAAACAACTTATTCGTACAACCAAAAGCCTTACCAACAAGCCTTTTGCCGTTAACTTGTTTGCTCATAACATTCCATCATATTCCGAGGATGACCTTGAGCCGATGCGAAAGCTACTTTTGCAATTGGCAGCAAAAAGAGGTTATGACCTCAATGCAGCGGACTTATCCAACTTTAAACTCTACAATTATCTTGACCAGATTGACATTTTAATTGAAGAAAAAATTCCCGTCGTCAGCTTCACATTTGGCTGTTTAGACCCCGATAGCATCGAGGCTTTAAAACGAAATGCCTGCACGTTGATAGGAACCGCAACCTGTGTAGAGGAAGCATTGTATTTGCAGCAGCAGGATATTGACATAATAGCTGTTCAAGGCATTGAAGCGGGTGGACACAGAGGAACGTTCATAGAGGACATGCCACTACCTCAGATAGGTCTTTTCTCCCTACTGCCTCAGATCAAAAAGGCTGTACGCATACCGTGCGTCGCAGCCGGAGGAATAAATAGTGCCAGGACCATGAAAGCAGCTGTTGAGTTGGGCGCTGATGGCGTTCAGATTGGAACAGCCTTTATCGGAACAGAAGAAAGCCAGGCAATACCTTCTTATAAAACCCGGCTTAACAACGCAAAAGATACAGACACAGCTCTCACAAAAGCTTTCTCAGGAAGATGGGCAAGAGGCATTAGAAATGAAATGATGAATGAAATTGAACAAGCTGGTATTCCCATTCCACCCTATCCTTTACAAAATAGTTTAACCGCCCAATTTCGAAAGTTAGCCCAGCAGAACAACGATATTGAATATACTACCTTGTGGGCAGGGCAATCCGCCGTACGGACAACACTGACGCAATCAAAAGACATAATTAGAAATTTGATTGAAGGGTACGAAGCGTTATAACAATCCAGCCGTGAATTGCTATTTTGCTTGTGTGGCTATTTGAACCTGAAATTCTCCAAATGCCACTACTTCATCAATACTTAACGTTAGTCAGAATTACAAAGAGAAAAAAATTAGTAAGAGCTTAAGATGAACCAGAAGAATGGACAATAACAAACTTGGCACAAAGCCGCATTATCAAATATTAGATGGACTTCGGGGTATAGCAGCCGTTATCGTGGTATTCTTTCACCTTGCCGAACCACTTGCCGCCAGCCGTCTCGACAATGTTGTAAACCACGGTTACCTCGCTGTCGATTTTTTCTTTCTCCTTTCGGGCTTTGTAATTGGTTATGCGTACGACGACAGATGGGACAAAATGACCATTGGCAGTTTTCTTCGTCGCCGCATTGAGCGGCTGCAACCACTCATCGTATTGGGCATGACACTTGGCGCCATTGGCTTTTACTTTACCGACTCAACTATATGGCCGCTCATTCATACAGTTCCTGTATGGAAGCTGATAGTCGTTATGCTAATAGGGTATACGCTTATACCTATACCCCTTTCTATGGATATACGCGGCTGGGAAGAAATGCATCCTCTTGATGATGTTGCCTGGTCTCTTTTTTTCGAGTACATAGCCAACATTCTGTACGCCCTCGTGCTAAGAAAATTATCTAATAAAGCATTGGCTTGTTTTGTTGTACTGGCAGGTGCAGTGCTTTTGCATTTTGCTGTTACCAACCCTAACGGAGACGTCACAGGAGGGTGGACCCTTAATGCCCATCATATGCGTGTTGGCATTACGCGTACGATATTTCCGTTTTTTGCCGGTTTGCTTTTATCTAGGGTAGCACGGCCGGTCTATATTAAAAATGCTTTCTTATGGTGTAGCCTGCTGGTTGCGGTTGTTTTGTTTATGCCAAGAATAGGCGGTGCAGAACATCTGTGGATGAATGGTTTGTTCGAAGCTTTTTGCATCATCTTTGTTTTTCCATTAATTGTGTATATAGGTGCGGGCGGTGTAGTACGTAGTCAGACGGAAGAGAAAATTTGTAAGTTCCTTGGCAATATTTCCTATCCCTTATACATGACGCATTATGTGCTTGTCTATTTTTACGTTGCCTGGGTAAGCAACCATAAGGGTATTACATTATCAGAAGCGTGGCCAACTGCCCTGTTAACATTTTCAGGAGTTATCATATTGGCTTATGCAAGTTTAAAGTTGTACAATGAACCGGTAAGGGCTTGGCTGCGAAAAAAGCTGAAGTAGCAAAAAGAGAAGAAGCTATTCACTTGCAATGTTTTGCTTTTTGCCGCAAAAGACCCTGCAAAACGTCGCACTTAAGCCCTCGTTGAATCACTAAAAGAAGCAATTTTGTGAACTAAACTAATTCTAGAAAAATGAGAAAGATAATTTCTTTTATGCACATATCGCTGGACGGTTTTGTTGCAGGACTGAACAGAGAAATGAACTGGATAAAAGTTGATGAAGAAATTTTTGATCATGTGGGTAAGCGAATAAGTGGGACTGACGCGGCGTTATACGGACGGGCAACCTATGACATGATGGAGAATTACTGGCCAGAAGCTGGCAAAAAGCCAAACGCCAGCAAGCACGATATTGAACATTCAAAGTGGTATAATGAAGCTCACAAAATTGTCTTATCAAAAACACTGAAAGAAGCTGACTTAAGCAACACAACAATTATTAGTAACAACCTTTCGGATACATTAAATGAAATAAAGCAACAGGCGGGCAGCGAGATCTTGCTTTTCGGTAGCCCAACGGCAACACATGCACTTATCCAGGAGAACCTAATTGACGGCTACTGGCTATTTGTTAACCCAATTATTCTTGGCCAAGGCATTCCTTTGTTTGCAAACATCAAAGACAAAACAAAACTAAAACTAGTAAGTACGCGACAATTTACTAGCGGGGTAACTGAATTAAACTACATAGTGGAGAGACCATAGTAACGAAGGGCTAAAAAAAGTATTGAGAGTCCAGAACTTTTTTGACGAGTCGAGAAAATGTGGATTGGATGTAAGAATGTGGGATGATGTTAGATTTTGGCGGATAGCTGACTAAAGAGGTTTTGTTGATCTTGTCTAACATATCGAAATTCGGTAGCAGCAACAGCTACAGAATCATTAAGTGTTTCTTAACGCTAACTTCCCCAGGTTTGATGTCTACACGAGTTAACTAAAAATGAACGCTGATGAGAAAAGGCTTACTAATCTTTTTTACTTTATTGTATGCCTTTACAAATGCACAGGTGCGAATTGGATTACAAGGTGGCTACAACTCCGCTCACATTTCTCCACGGCATTCGTCTTCTGTTATTTTTAGAAACGAATCTTCTTCGATAAGCTATGATTATACTACCTCCAGCTTTAGAGGCTTCCAGGCCGGAGCTGTTGCCGAGTTAACTCTTGCGCATGATTGGTTTCTTCGTTCGGGCTTGTTAGTAGACGGAAAGGGGACAAGATTAAAAAAGATTGGTTTTAGTGATACGAGTACAAGGTTTATAGAGCTTCTCTACATCGAGGTTCCTGTATCCCTGGTTCATAACTGGAAAATAGGTGAAAGATTGGACGCTTTCGGAGGCGTTGGATTATATGCTGCAAGAGCTTTCAGGGGTGTAGAAAAAGGCGAAGGCAATACACCCGGCATATCATACTATCTGTATAATCGGGTAAAGTTTACTTCGAGAAACGAAGAGAATGGGAGTGTTCCAACTCGTATAATTCCTATTGATTATGGGGCTACGGCTATAGCAGGGTTAGAGTGGCAAAGAATACAATTGCTGGTTAGCTACTTTCAAGGTTTTCAACGGGTTTTTCCTAAATCTCTTATATTTCAGGAAAAGTATACCAACAGAGTTTTAGGTTTTTCGGCTGTATACCTTTTCAACATAAAAAGGAAATAGAAAGCTCTGTATGAACACAAAAAGATCATCATGGAAAAGCAAATTCAGGACTTAATTTATAAAGCCTATTCCGCCTTTAATTCGAGAGACATTGATACCGCACTTTCAACAATGCATTCAAACATTCAATGGCCAAAAGCATTTGAAGGTGGTTATGTGACCGGGCACAATGGAATAAGAGAATATTGGACAAGACAATGGAAAGAAATTAATCCTACGGTTGAGCCAGTTGAACTTAATGAAAGGCAAGATGGAACTTTAGAAATTACTGTTCACCAAATAGTAAAAGACTTACAAGATAATTTGATGTTCGATGGAACAGTAAGGCATCTGTATACTTTAGAAGACAGCTTGTTAAAAAGAATGGATATAGAACTTGTGTAAGCATCAAAAAAATGCAGGACCAACGCATAAGCACGCCTTAATAAAATTGTTAACCAGCCCTTAGTTTCAAACAATAAACCTGCATTTTGCTTAAACTGTTAATTGAACTATGACTTTAATACACTTAAACGAGAGGCTTTGTTTCATTGCACACTCTCCTGATAAACACTTTTAGAATACGAAGAAAACAACTTAAAAAAGTAAAAACTATGGCACTTATCAATCCTCACATCAACTTCAATGGAAATGCCGAAGAGGCATTCAATTTTTACAAATCGGTATTTGGCGGAGAGTTCGCAATGGTTATGCGCCTCAAAGATTTATCAAGCCCTGAATTTCCAGTAGCAGAAAATGATGCAAATAAAATCCTGCACATTGCTTTGCCAATTGGCAACAACGTTTTAATGGGCAACGACGTTCCGGAAAGTTTGGGACCAGTCAATGAAAATGAAAACAGGTCTAAGATATCTGTTAGTGCAGAAAGTCGCGAAGAAGCCGACAAGTTGTTTGATGGACTTTCAGCAGGCGGAAATATTGAAATGCCAATGGACGACAGTCCGTGGGGTTCATATTTTGGTATGTTCAGAGATAAATTCGGTATCGAATGGATGATAGATTTCGACCCAAAACACAAGGGAAAAGTATAGGCACAAAATAACGATCGCACGTGGTGTGTTTGTCAGCTCAAGTTGTCGACTTTATTTTTTTAAAATATCTTAACGTCGGCAAGCAACTGTTATTTACAAGCAATAAGATCAGCAGTTCATTTTGAAGATAAATGTATACATACCGCAGAATGCACTTCGGGACTATGTACAATCAATTATGGTTTTCAGCTTAGAGACTGAGAAAACCAGTCCGATGCCGGTAAACCCATTTCCTCCTGTCCCTCAACATAGCTTGTTTTTTTACCTACATGATCCAATACAAACACTTTCAGACACAGATGAATTTATTACAGGACCACCTACTTTAATTGTAGGGCCACAGCTATCAAGGGTCGATATTAAAATGGGGCATTGTCACTTAATGGTACATGTTGGCTTTAAACCCGGCGGTCTCCATCAACTCATTAAGGTGCCGATGAATGAATTGGTCGACTCCAGTTGTTCTGCTTCAGATATTATCGGCCCGGAAGCTGACGCGGTTTTGGAGCAATTAAGAAATACGACGGGATGGCAACAAATGGTCATCATCTTAGAAAAGTTTCTATTAGAAAAGCTGAACAGAAGCAGACAAGCTGAACCGTTTGACAGCGCTATTTCTGCTCTGCTCGCTAAAAATGGAAACATCCCTATTGAAAAAGTAGCCGCAACGGCTTGTCTTAGCTTGAAACAATTTGAGCGAAAATGTAAAGAACGAGTTGGAATACCACCTAAACTATTTGCCAGGCTCATCCGCTTTTCAAGTGCATACCGCCTTAGGGAAACGAACCCCCAGATAAGTTGGACATCTATCTGTTATGAATGCGGCTATTTTGACCAGATGCACCTGATAAAGGATTTTAAAGAGTTTGCTAACGTGACACCTAAAATTATAGCCAACGATCTTAAAAAAACGCCCTACCGTCTGCAATCAAACATTCAACTCTAAGATGTCTGTTTTGTACTATTTCTTGGTATCAGCCAATAATAATTTTGGTTGATAAAAAATGAAAGAAATGAAACAAACGATTTTATGTTGCCTCTTAATTGCAAGCAGTTTTGTGGCGAGTGCCCAGGACAGAGCTAAAGATGAAAAACAAATCAATGACCAGATTGATTCGATGATCGCAGATTGGAACCGACACAATTTTGACAACCTCTCCAGGTATACCACTGCTGATTTCGATTGGGTAAACATAGTGGGCCATTGGTGGAAGGGGCAAAAGCAAAATAAGTTCGGCCTAGAAGCCTTCCACAATTCCTTCTTCAAAAACACGCCGCAGAAAAAGTCTCAAACGCACGTTCGATTCGTGACCAATGATGTAGCCATCGTTCATCTTTTCTGGAGTGTAGGCGCTTTTTATCCCCCTGATGGAGTTAATCGTGGTACCAATAAAATGGGAGACGACAAAGAGTTGGCTACTCTTGTTACGGTTAAGCAAAACGGTAAGTGGCTTATTACAGCAGGACAAAATATTGTTATTAATGAAGATGCTGAAAAGAGTAATCCAGTTAATTACATGCCGAAGGAATAATCTTTTCTGGTGTTAGGACCTTTCTTAGGTAATTCAAGTAACGTCGGCTTTAGGCAATGACAACAGGATATTCTTACCACGAAGTAAAATAATCATTCAATTTTATTGAAAGCGCTAAGTAAGGTCTGCTACTTCTGTCAGTGCTTAAAGCCGTTTTTGTTTGCTACTCGACGGTCATTAGTTTGATGCTTTCGTTCTTGCTGCCACTTTTGAGACAGGTATCTTCGGAGGGGTATATCATAGAAAACCATTACCAGGTAAGCAATAAACACCAGGAGAATGATGCCGGGTATGATGATATAGGGTAGCTGTGCTGCCGGTGGTTTTTTATTGGTAAAATAATTTCCAAAGACCCAGATGACTGCATAATGGGACATGTAGAGAGGATAGGAAATGTTGCCCGAAAACGTACAAACCTTTTTCCATCCGGTTGACAGGCTTGAACCAGCTCCCAGGGAAACAAGCAGTGGAAAATAAAGCAGTACAATCATTGGCTCGGTTAGCCAGTTCCATTTAGATCCGGGCATGAGAAAAGCTAAAAACAGCAAGATGCCCAAAGCCATAAACCCAAGGCTGTTTTTAATAATCCAGTTTGATCGATAAATTAATAAGCCCGCTAAAAAGGAGTAAGCTACACGTGCACCACCATCTAAAAAATTATCTTTAGACCATCCGCCCAGGAGATTGCCAGCCCTGTTGGTAACCATAAAAATGCCGGCGGCAGCGATCATAGTTAATACTGCGAGCATGCGACGACCAACCTTGTAAAGAACGAAAGCATAAAAGATATTAGCGACATATTCCCAAAAAAGTGACCAGGAAGGAGCATTGAGTCCAAAAAGATTAAAAGCCCGGTCTTGCATTACCGGAAACGGAATAAGGAAAACGGAGCAAACAAACAGCAAAGCAATTCTGCTCGCGTTGTAAGCTACGGGCGAAGCAAAAGGATCTAAAAAAAAGCCAACCAATCCCAATACAGAACCCAACACTACCAAGGGGTGAAGTCTTATCAATCTCAACCTGAAAAATTTCCCGACTCCCATTTCGGTGATACGGCTATCGTAAGCATATCCCATTACAAATCCCGATAAACAAAAGAAGAAATCCACGGCTAAAAATCCATGACCAATAAAGTTTTTATTGGGGTCAGTAAAAACCCATTCCATAAAGTGAAAAATGACAACGGCCAGTGCCGCAACACCACGCAACCCATCAAGGATCTCAAAATGCTGTCTCGTTTGTAAAACGTCCTGTTTCAAATTTTCTTTTTTCATAGTGCTTAGATCGGCCGAACAAAATGTCGCTGACACTCCCCCAGTAATAGCGACAGAATCGATAAATTTAAGCAACAAATTGTAATTAGGATTAATGGCTTGGGTGATTTAAAAATTACACAGCTGCCACTAATTACCTGCTTTAGTATCAGTTCAGTACGACTTTAAGTGTACCATCAATAGAAGATTATACCTTAAACCAGATTATCTTCAATAAACATTGAAAGTAGATGATGGGTAAGATTATAATAGCCTTGCTTCTTGTAGCTTTCACACTCCAGAACGATATAAGATGAGAAAAGTAATTGCAGCGATCAATATGTCCCTTGACGGCTTTTGCGATCACACTACATTGATTGCTGACGAAGAAATACATGATCACTACACCAAACTGTTAAGCAACGCCGGTACCCTTCTGTATGGAAGGATAACTTATCAACTTATGGAATATTGGCAGCCTTTCGTAAAAAATCCTAGTGGCGAGAAATCGTTTGATGATTTTGCGGTAATAATTGACAAGGTTCCCAAAATCGTCTTTTCCCGCACGCTAAAAAAAGTGGAATGGGAAACAGCAACGTTGGCTACGAAAGACATCAAAGACGAAGTTTCCGAACTTAAACAACAAGCAGGTAAAGACATTTTAGTCGGCAGCCGAAGTATAATTGTAAGCTTGTTAAATCTTCATCTAATCGATGAACTCCAGCTGTGTATACAACCAATTATAGCAGGAAAAGGTTTGGCATTATTCGAAAACATACATGATAGAAACGAGTTTAAACTGATAAAAACAAAAGTCCTGAATAGCTCTGGCTCGATGATACTTTATTACGAGCCCTTAAAGAAATAAGCTCGTGCCTTTATTAAGTCTTCTATTTTAAAATCTTTAAACGTTGTTCAATAACTCTTTACTATGAAGACAGAGAAAGAAAAGATGGTGGCGGGTGACATGTATGATCCGCTCGATAAGCAACTTGTTGAAGACCGATTACAAACACGATTGCTTATAAAAGCGCTGAACGAAACAAGTGAAGACAACATAACAGAAAGGAGTCGCATACTCAAAGATCTTGTACCGAATGCAGCACCTGACTTATGGCTGCAACCACCTTTTTATTGTGACTATGGATACAATATGAAAATAGGTGAACGTGTCTTTTTCAACTTTAATTGTATTGTCTTAGATGTTGCTCCGGTAACAATCGGTAGCCGAACTATGTTTGGTCCTAATGCGCAGGTGTATACTGCCACGCATCCTCTAAATCATATAGAAAGAAGTTCGGGGCTTGAATATGCCAAGCCTATTGTTATTGGGGAAGATGTATGGATCGGGGGAAGTGCTGTTATTTGTCCGGGAGTAACAATAGGAGATCGAAGCGTAATTGGAGCTGGCAGTGTAGTTACGAAAGACATCCCTCCCGATGTTTTTGCAGCTGGAAATCCTTGCAAAGTCATTCGCAGCCTGAAACAATAATGATGGGTTTGAATGTCGCTAAGCTTGCTTTATACTTTATTAAAGAATACAGCTTTGCCACCGCAAATTCATGAAATCGTAACGATTATTACAAGGCCAAACAAATATCGAAGATGAAAGAAATTGTTGTTACTAAAAGTGCCGCAGTTACAAAATTTCTTGACGCATTAAATCACCCGTTAATAAGCGAAATTGAACAATTAAGATCGACAATTTTAAGTGCCGTTAGCGGGTTAACGGAAAACATAAAATGGAACGGACCAAATTATTGCTATGAAAATGCTGACAGAATTACAATGAGAATTCAACCACCAAAGCAAATTCAATTAATCTTCCATCGAGGTGCAAAAAAACTTGCTCAACCTACGGGTAAGCTTATAGACGACAACTCGCAGTTGCTTATTTGGAAAGAAAATGATCGGGCAGTTGCAACATTCAATTGTATGGATGACATTGTAAAGCATCAATCTAACTTAATAGACATAGTTAACAAATGGATTGAAGCAGCGAAGTAAAAAACTACCAGAAGGCATGGTGGAAGCAAAATAATCTAGCATTTTATGAATTAAAATCTCAAAATGAAAAAAGCAAAACCGCCAGCAATAGTCACAGAATTTCTGTTTACAAGTGCACAAGGATTTTTGGATAATGCAATTAATCTTGCTCGATTAGCTAAACAACACAAAGGGCTTCAACTAATTTATTATTTAGCACCTGCAACTGTCAATATTAGCTTTGCTATTGAACTTCTTTTAAAAGGTGTAGTTTTTAAATCAACAGGAAAGAATGCTTACGGGCATGACCTTTCTAAATTATTTAATCAAATCCCATCTGGTATTCAGGAATTAATAAGGGAGAGTTATCTAAGTTACAAATTAACTCAAACAGCTGAATTAGGAAATTACAAAATAATGGCTTCTGATACAGATAACTCGTGCGTTAATAAACAGATAGAAACTAGTACAGTGGAACATTTACTTACAACTCACGCAAACTCGTTTGAAAAGTGGCGGTACGCTTATGAACTAAACGACTACGAATACTTTTGCATCGGCTTCAATGCACTGCATACTTTTGTAAAAGCAGTTAATGATGGCTGTAAAAAATACGCTCCTACCTGGGAACACAATGCCTAAAAATGGCGTAACACAAGTTTTAAGAGTCTTCACTATCTAGAAATAACACTTTGGGAGCAAACCCGCAAATGATAAGAATATTGCTACTAGTGGTCTAAAAGAGAGAATTAGCTCAACATCGTTATTGCCGTTGATCGTTGAAGAAGCAACTCGCTTTGAACAATAAAATAAATTTTTAATCTTTGATTAGATAGCTCATCGCAATGCAGACTTTTTTTAATGCTCTCGCGCATTAGAAATACTTTTTTCGTTTTACGTCATTTTAAAAAATTTCCCTAAACTCAAAAAAAAATTTATGGAACCACTCTCAGTGAAAACCTCTTTTGGCAACTGAAATCGGCGGTGTTACAGAAGCAGGATTAGATTTTGTTCAACAGTTAAGGAATTAAACTATCTGAATTGTAGGACCAACATTAAGCTATGTAAGAAAATGAGACGCTAACTAATAACCACCTTAGTAAACAGCTTTTGCAAAATCGCTTAAAATAGTTGTCACATTTACCCACCATAATTGTCGCATTCGCACTGCAATGTCTTCATGCTTGTTGACGAAATTTGTATTATAACAAAACCGAAATGTCATGAGAAAAATAATAGTTTTATCAATGATCACCTTGGATGGCGTTATGCAAGCGCCGGGAGGACCTAAAGAAGATACATCGGACGGATTTAAATTTGGGGGTTGGACGGCACCGTACGGAGACAAGGTTTATGATGAGGTGGTGCATAAAGAACTGCAGCCTGCAGATTATCTGTTAGGCAGGAAAACGTATGAAATTTGGGCTGCCTATTGGCCCCACCACGGAGATTTCTGGCCCGGCATTAATGAAGGCACTAAATACGTGTTTTCAAAAAACCTCAAAAAGTATGACCCTCTCGTTACAGGTTGGAAAAATTCCGTAGTGATTAAAAGCCCCGCAGATATTAAAAAGATCAAAAATTCAGAAGGCTCCGACATTCATGTTTGGGGTAGTAGTAAACTAGTTCAGCTACTGCTTAAGAATGACCTGGTGGATGAACTCAAACTCAAAATTCACCCGTTAACTTTGGGCAAGGGAAAAAAACTTTTCGACACTGGCGCAATACCGGCAGCATTTACATTAACGGATAGTATCGTTACATCCACCGGCGTTATCATTGCTAATTACAAGCGAGCCGGCAAAGTCACAACAGGCACTTTGGGAGTTTAAGAATGCGGTTGCGACACTCCCGAAGAAGAATCTCTAAACGTAAAAGTGACGAGGCATTAGCTATTCGACCCTATCAGCCTTTCTATTCTTTATCATACATTTGAAAGGACGAGAGCCTGTATGTTGAAGATAAAAATCCTCTTAATTAGTTGCCTGTTATTGGCCGCATTCTATCTACCTGCCTGTGATAATAAGCCTGAACAAAAGAATACCAGGAAAGCGGTCGATTATATCAGACGAATACCCGGTACGGATGATAGCATACCTGCCAGGGTAGTCCAAAAGGGTGAAGTGCTGATTGCCTATTCAGACTGCTACATTTGTCACAAGGAAGATCAAAAATCGGTTGGACCGGCTTTTAAAGATATAGCAGAAAGGTACCCTGCAAACAAATTGTATATTGAAATGCTTGCCCAAAAAGTAATTAGGGGAGGAAGTGGAAGTTGGGGTTATGCCGTCATGGATCCCCATCCTAAACTTTCACTTAAAGACGCTAAAACGATGGTTACGTATATTCTTTCGATGAAGAGTAAGTAACACTAAGACCGACACCGCACAATTAAACTAAACAGAAATTGCAAGGAACATAAGCTTACTATACTTTAGTATACAACAATAAATTACCATGAATCCAAAAGTTGATTTTTATTTCACGAAAGCAGACAAGTGGCAAAAAGAATTTGAAAGACTAAGAGTAATTGTTCTTAGCTGCGGGCTTACCGAGGAATTAAAGTGGGGTTGTCCTTGCTACACTTTCAATGAAAATAACATTGTTTTGATACATGGCTTTAAAGAGTACTGCGCACTTCTGTTTATGAAAGGCGCCTTACTAAACGATACCGATGGCATTCTCATTCAACAAACTGAAAACGTGCAGGCCGCCCGTCAAATTCGCTTCACAAACCTTAGAGAGATAGTTGAGAAAGAGGCTGCGATAAAAGCGTATATCTATGAAGCAATTGAGGTGGAAAAAGCAGGTCTGAAAGTACCCCTGAAAAAGACAGAAGAGTTTGCAATGCCTGCAGAATTCGAAAGTAAATTGAATGAAATGCCTGCTTTGAAAACGGCGTTTGAAGCTTTAACGCCGGGACGTCAAAGAGCTTATAAACTTTATTTTTCTGCACCCAAGCAGGCAAAAACGCGTGAGGCCCGGATTGAAAAATGTATACAGCAAATTCTGAATGGAAAGGGATTAGATGATTGATCAAAACATTGAAAGACCCGAAAAAGATCGTTGCACATTATACTGCTAAGGACTTTTTATAAGAAATAACTTGAAAGTATGAATGAGAATAAAAAGCAGTTGTCACCAGAACAACTTAAACAACTACTCAACATATTGAAAGCTCGGTTTGAAAAAAACATGAAGCGACACGAGGATCTTGAATGGTCTGCAATACAAGCAAGGCTGGAAGCGAATATTGAAAAAGTATGGTCGTTGCAGGCAATGGAAGAAACCGGCGGAGAACCAGATGTGGCCGGCCATGATATAAAAACTGGTGAATACGTTTTTTACGATTGTGCCGCCGAAAGTCCCAAGGGTCGCAGAAGTGTTTGCTATGATGGCGAAGCACTTGAGTCAAGAAAGGAGTTTAAACCGAAAAACAGTGCTATCGACATGGCAGCGTCCATGGGCATTGAGCTTTTAAGCGAAGAGCAATACAGGAATTTGCAGCAGCTGGGAAATTTTGACACGAAAACATCGAGCTGGGTGAAGACACCGACCGCAATTAGGGAACTAGGCGGTGCGGTCTTTTGCGATCGCCGCTACAACCATGTTTTCTTATATCACAATGGCGCCGAGTCTTACTACGCTGCAAGGGGGTTTAGGGGATCGCTGAGAGTGTAAGGTAACTGCGAGAGGTCTAGGCCGATTTCGAAGAACGCGTTAAGCAATACTATAATTTAAGCCTTTAAAATTGAAGTAAAAATGTTGTCCCCTGCCCTTCTATAGACTGTGCGTGTATGTTTCCATGATGAAGCATCATAATTTGCTTACAAAGGCTAAGTCCAATTCCACTGCCGCTTTTCTTTGTACTGAAAAAAGGAATGAAAATTTTATCAAGCACTTCCTCACTCATTCCCGGCCCGTTATCTCCCACTTTTATAATTATCTTTTTATTGTTGCTCACCTCTGCTGTAAGAACAATCCGGGCGTCTTCGCGGTCTTTTACAGCATCAATGCTATTCACTACAAGGTTGATTAAAACCTGCTCAACCAGCGTCACGTCAGCCTCTACCGCCAGGCTCGGATCTTTAAGAACAATCTCCATGTCGATGTTCTTTTTGTCAAGCGTCGGTTCCATCAAGGTGTTTAGGTTCTCAAACAAATCCCGCACATAAACCTTCTTTAGGTTAAGGGTTGTGATCTTATTAAGATTCCGATAAGTCTCCGCAAATTTCAACAAACCCTCACTTCTTCTTTTGATGGTATCAATACCAAGTTTCAAATCATCAACACTCCCCTCACTATTATTTAAATCTGAGACTGAGTCGTCCAACCGGTTTTTGAGTGTATCGGCAAGAGACGAAATGGGTGCAATTGAATTCATGATTTCATGCGTCATTACACTCAATAATTTTTGCCATGCCTTTGACTCTGTCTCGTCTAAAGCCTCATCCACATTTTGAAAAGCAATGAGGGTAAACTTTACTCCATCAGTTTGAAAACCCGTCGCTGACAGCAGCACTTTGAAAGATTTCTTTTCAGTGTGTGCAGTGGCAATTTTGCTCTCCCCCGGCTTCAGAGAAATTACCTGGTTATACAAATCTTCATCCCTTTTGCTCAAAGAATGAATCGTCTTTAAATAAGGCAGGTAAAGCATGCGTTTCAAAGTCTCGTTCATCCACACAACTTCGCCGTCGTTGTGCTTGTAAGAAAGAATACCGGTGTCAACCAGTTCGAGTATTTTCTGCAGATATTGATACTGCGTTTCTTTTTCTTTACTGATTACCTTAAATGTTGAATTGATTTCATTAAACCCTTTTCTTAGCGGTTGAATATCCACCGGTGCGTGCTTCACATCGAAGTTGCGCGAAAAGTCCCGGTAGTGAATAGCTTCAACAAATTGACTTAATTCCTCCTGGGCTTCACGATGAAAATTGAAGAAATCTACGACGAGGTAAATAATCACCGGCGCAAGCAATGCGGCGGCCAGGTACCAACTTTTTACAAGGCAAAATGACTCGGCGCAAAGGGTTACCAATAGCAGTACAACCCTTATTACTATGCGCCATTCAGTAGTTTTAAAAAACATTGATATTTTTAAAAGTGATGATTAAAGGTTTAAAGTAGCAGGGAATTGATGGAGTGAAAGTGGCTAAATATTTACCAAGAGCTTTTAAGCTTTTTGCAACATAAAACTCAAAACCGGTAAACATAAAATCCTATATATCATATTTACTCAATCTCCTGTAAAGGGCAGTCCGTGTAAGACCTAGTTCTTTTGCTGCCTTTGAAATATTTCCGTTGTGTTTTTCGATCACCCGTAAAATAGTGTTCTTTTCAACCAAGCTTAAATTCAATTCATCAGGCTCATCTTCTGATGGACGACTTGATTCGATAGGCGAAAAAATAATATCATTTCCTGATAGCACATCATCCTCTGCCATTATCACAGCACGCTCGATGGTGTATTGCAACTCTCTTACGTTGCCCGGATAGTTATAATGAAGCATTTTGTCTATCGCACTTTGATCAAGCTCTACACAAGGTTTTAAATATTTGGTACAATAGAATTTGCTGAAATAATTGGCTAAAAGAACAATGTCATTTCCTCTCTTTCTTAGAGGAGGTACCATTATTTCAACTGTATTAATTCTATAGATCAAGTCTTTTCTAAACCGGCTTTCGTTAGCCAGCTCCTGCAGAGGGACGTTGGTAGCACAAACCAATCTGATGTCTATTGGTATAACGCGGTTGTCGCCCAACCTCATGACCTGCCTGTTTTGTAAAACGCTTAAAAGCTTAGCCTGCTGGTGCAAAGAAATATTGGCTATCTCGTCGAGAAAAAGAGTGCCACCGTTCGCGGCTTCAAACCTGCCGGCCCGGTCCTCTCTTGCATCTGTAAATGCACCTTTCTTGTGTCCAAACAATTCACTCTCAAATAATGAGTCCGTTAGTGCGCCGACATCCACTTTTACATAAGGTTTATTAGCCCTTAATGATTGCTGGTGAATGGCCTTGGCGATTAAATCTTTTCCCGTACCGTTTTCACCTAATATTAAGATATTGGCGTCGGTAGGAGCTATTTTTTGAATCTTGTAAAAGATATCCTGCATGATGGAAGACTGG
This sequence comes from Segetibacter aerophilus, assembly GCF_007991655.1. Taxonomy (GTDB): domain Bacteria; phylum Bacteroidota; class Bacteroidia; order Chitinophagales; family Chitinophagaceae; genus Segetibacter; species Segetibacter aerophilus. Next base: position 328,588 of record NZ_BJYT01000005.1, on the reverse strand, counting down.
CCCAACAACTCTTTGTTGACGATACCATCTTCAGCAGGAGTCGTAGTTGACTTGCCTGTTGCCTTTTTATTCAGTGCTTCTTTTATGGTTGACAGCAGCTTTTCATTGTGCCACGGTTTTACTACAAAATCTGCAGCACCTTCTTTTAAACAGCGAATTGCAAGGTCAATGTCCCCATAAGCTGTGATCATAATGACTTCAGCATCTGACTTGAGTTCTTTCACCTTCTTTAGCCAAAACAAACCCTCATTACCGGTATTGATAGAACTGGTAAAATTCATATCGAGCAGGATAAGATCGAAAGTTTGTTTGGCAAGTATGGCCCGCAGGTTTTCAGGGTTCTTTTCGGTAAGTACTTCCTTTACCTGCGTCTTTAACATCAGCCTTACTGCAGTGAGCACATCCGGGTCATCATCAATGATTAATATCGAAGCGTTTTTGAGCAGCATGTCTTTAAAGTTGCCTTGGTTTATTGACTGCAAGTTTACCATAAATTCGAGAGGATTTTTCTTAAATTTTATATAATAACCTTTTCATTATTAGCAAATTACAGTAGTTAAAACATTGAAAGCTTGGGGCATCTCCATCCATTAGTAATCGAGCTTGAACTGCTACTTAATAACCCCTTTCTTCTTTGGTTGTAACATTCAGTGCTTTCTCCTGCAATTGCGTTAGGGTTACTACTAGCATACCACATACCTAAAACAGTGATAACTAAATAACTACCTAAAATAAAGTCTGAACGGTTGTATCAAAAGCGAACACTTATTGTAACACAAGCGAACATAACCAGCCAGATAAAAGATTTAAAGCAGGGTGAATATCAGTAAGTTATGGAATCGGCACGCTATTGCAGAGGTGTTAGAAGCAGGGGTTATTGTACAGGTAAAGTATAAAGGCGGATGAAGCAAAAGACGCATAAAGAAATCCGGTACAAGTGAGTGACACAACAACCGCCTGGTAAAGAACCGATGTTTGACACAAAAAAGATAGTAGTTAACTAAAAAAATAATTGAGACAGTGGATAGAGTTATTCAGAAAAAAAAGTGGAGTACTAAAAGAATTCTGACAATTGCAGGTATCGTGGCGGTGTGCGGTTTGATAGCAGCAAGTTTATATTTCACATCTGGCAAAAGCAGGCTGAACGTAGATACAGAAAGAATTACCATTTCTGAAATTAAGAAGGGTTCCTTCCAGGAGTTTATACCTGTAAACGGAATTGTTTTACCAGTAACAACCATCTACCTCGATGCGATGGAAGGCGGACGGGTGGAAGAAAAGTATGTTGACGATGGTACAGAAATGAAGAAAGGCCAGCCGATTTTGCGCCTGTCAAATACTGACCTGCAACTCGGTTTGGTGACACAGCAGACGAATGTATACAACCTGCTCACTCAAATGCAGATCTCAAGAAATGCTGCTCAACAAAATACGGTCAACAAGTTGAACCAGATGACCGATGTTGAAAGCCAACTAAAGGAGGCAGAGCGCGTGTACAAACTGAATAAACACCTGTACGAACAAAAGGCTATCGGCCTGCAGGAATTTAAGCAAGCAGAAAATAATTATAATTACTACATGCAGAAGAAAAGCCTGACCAAGACTATTCTTAAGCAAGACTCATCATCGAACCTGCAACAGTTAACCCAGGCAAGGCAATCGTACGAAGGCTCACAAAACGCCTTGAACGTCATGCGTAAAAAGGTTGGTGACCTGATTGTTCGTGCGCCGGTAGACGGGCAATTAACTTCACTGGATGCAGAAATTGGCCAAAATAAAAACAAGGGCGAACGCCTTGGTCAACTCGATGTTACCAGCGGTTTTAAAGTAAGAGCTGATATCGATGAGCATTATATCTCCAGAATATTTCCTGGTCTGATGGGCGACTTTACGCTGTCGGACAAAACGTATAAACTGAAAATCAAGAAGGTTTATACGCAGGTAACCAACGGGCGCTTCCAGGTAGATATGGAATTTACAGAAGCAGTTCCGCAAGGCATACGCCGCGGACAAACGCTGCAGATCAGGCTTGCATTGGGAGATGAAACACAGGCGATACTACTTGCCAAAGGAGGGTTCTTTCAACAGACGGGCGGCAACTGGATTTTTAAAGTATCAGAGAACGGGAATGTGGCCTATAAAGTTGACGTACAACTGGGTAGACAAAACCCTGACTACTATGAAGTTCTACAGGGTTTAAAACCGGGAGACAAAGTAGTAACGTCGAGCTATGAAAATTATGGAAATATGCAGGAGTTGGTTTTAAAGGCAGGCAACTCACAATAACGCAACCGGAAAAAACACCAAAACTAAAAGACTTTAACCCTTTAATGGGCACAATACCAACATGAGATTATGAAAAAGCTGTTTACAAATCTGCTACTTGCTGTGTTATTATACGGCTTTAGTTCCGCCACTCCTGCAACTTGCATTGGGCTGGTAAAAGTTCCCAACATCAGTAAGACATACGTTTCTGCCGATTATGAGATAAAGGTGCAGAAAGAAGTAGAATTTCAAGTTCATCCGCTCGATATACTTGCATTTAGATTTCGTTAAACCAAAACCAGTACAACTCAAACCACAAAAAATATGATAAGGATTCAGCAGCTTGAGAAAGTATACCGTACCGAAAATGTGGAAACGGTAGCCCTTAACAAACTAACTTTTGAAGTAAAGGAAGGGGAATTTGTAGCCGTGATGGGACCATCAGGCTGCGGTAAATCTACCTTGCTTAATATACTCGGGCTACTCGATGATCCCGATGATGGTAGCTTTCTTTTTAATGGAATTGAAGTCGCAAAATTTAATGAGCGCAAGCGAGCCGAATTACGCAAGCGCAACATTGGATTCGTGTTTCAAAGCTTCAACCTAATTGATGAGTTGACTGTATTTGAAAACGTAGAACTTCCCCTGATTTATCTGGGCATAAAAGCTCCCGAAAGAAAACAGCGCGTGGAAGCGGTGTTAGACAAGATGCAAATCATGCACAGGCGCAACCACTATCCACAACAGTTATCCGGCGGACAACAGCAGCGTGTTGCGGTAGCAAGAGCTGTTGTAAATAACCCTAAGCTAATACTAGCGGATGAGCCGACCGGTAACCTGGATTCGTCTAACGGTAATGAAGTGATGCAACTGCTCACCGACCTTAACGAACATGGAACTACGATAGTAATGGTTACTCACTCCGAGCACGATGCGCGATACAGCCATCGTATTATAAGAATGCTGGATGGACAAACAGTGACAGAGAACATTATGGTGTGACCTCACCCCGACCCTCTCCTTCCCAGAGAAGGAGGAAAGCCCGTCGATGATGTGGAAGTTATATTGTTTAAATATTTTAAAGTACCACTCTCTTTCCTGGGAAGGAGCAGGAGAAGGCGAAGGAGGATGAGGTTATGATCCGTAATTATTTCAAAATAGCTTTTAGAAATTTGCTGAAACACAGGTTTATTTCAGCCATTAATTTGTTTGGGCTAACTGTTGGTCTTGCCTGCTGCCTGCTGATACTTACTTATATTTTAAATGAAACAAGCTTCGACAAATTCAATGCTAAAGCTGACAGAATTTACCGGGTTACCAGGTCATGGTTTGGCCCAACAGGAGATGTATCCTTAAACCTTGGCGCAGTTGCTCCGCCATTCGGTCCGCTTTTAAAAAATGATTTTCCTGATATTGAAAAGGTGACCGTTTTACTGCCAAACGGAACAAGCACCTTTAAATATGGCGAGAAAGTATTTAATGAGAACAATGGGGTATTTGCGGACCAGAACCTCTTCGATTTCTTTAATGTAAAAGTGCTTCGTGGGAATCCTGCAAAGGCTCTGTCAGACCCTTTTAGCGTAATGCTCACGCCTGAATTGGCGAAGAAATATTTTGGCAACGAAGATCCAATCAATAAAGTAATCAGGTTAGACCGCCAGTTTCAATTTAAGGTAACGGGCATTTTCGAAAACCTTCCTTCAAACAGTCACTGGCACGCCGATCACTTATTATCGTTTAGCACTTTAAAAGACACCGCTGTTTACGGAGAAAGAAATCTCCAAACAAACTTTGGCAACAACTCTTTTTACACCTATTTGTTGCTTCCCAAAAATTACAATACAAAAAGCATGGAAGCGCAGTTTCCTGCTTTCATTGATAAGGTGATGCCAATGGATAATAATGGCAAACAAAAAACTTCTGCCGGTACTGCGCTTGCACTTCAAAAGTTGACTGATATCCATTTAACCTCTCATCTTGATTCTGAGATTGAGCAGAACGGAGATATAAAACGGGTCTACATCTTTTCTGCTATCGCTTTATTCATTCTTTTGATTGCATGTATCAATTACATGAATCTTTCCACTGCCCGTTCTGCTTTGAGAGCGAGAGAAATTGGCGTGCGAAAAGTAGTCGGTGCACAAAAATTTGAATTAATAGCCCAATTTCTTTTTGAGTCTGTTTTACTTACATGGGTCGCACTTCTACTGGCGGTCTTGCTTGCACAACTTGCTATGCCTGCACTTGATGCTTTGTCTGGCCAGAACTTGTCGTTAGGCTTGCTACTAAAATGGCAGGTACTGGTACCATTAACGCTTGTACCCTTTATTGTAGGCATTGTATCCGGCCTCTACCCTGCTCTATTCATGTCATCCTTCAAACCAATACTCGTTTTAAAAGGATTATTTAAAGTTGGAGCTGGTAACATCTCTTTTAGAAAAGTATTGGTTGTAACACAATTTTCCATTTCCATTATTTTAATCATTAGTACTGCTATTGTTTTCAAGCAATTGAAGTACATGCAAAAAAAGAATTTGGGTTACGATAAAGATTACGTCGTAACGATGGGTTACAATTCGTCATTAAACGACTCGTACCAAAGCTTTAGAAACGATCTTTTGCAAAACCCATCTATTAAAGAAGCTGCCCGTTCATCAAGGATACCATCGGGTCGGCTATTGGATTCAAGGGGTGCAGCAGCACCAAGCGGAGATTCTGTAATGCCGGTGACAACACCCATTAAGTACCTGGCCGTAGACGAAGACTTTATACCGGCTTATCAAATAAAGATGGCTGCCGGAAGAAATTTTTCCAGAGCTCATGCAAATGATACTGCATCTTTCATTTTAAACGAAGCTGCAGTTGCTGCATTAGGTATCAAAAATCACAACGATATTATTGGCAGGCCTTTTAAATATGGCAATACAAAAGGAGAAGTGATCGGTATTATGAAGGACATTCATTTTGAATCGCTTCATCAAAAGATTGTTCCGCTGATAATGCTTCATCCCCCTCAACCAAATTACAGTCGCTTGTCAATTAAACTAAGTGGACAAAACCTACCTGCAACTGTATCGCAGATCGAAAAAACATGGAAAAAATATTTGCCTGAAGTGCCTTTTCAATACACCTTCCTCGACGAGAGTTTTGGAAGATTATACGAGTCGGAGTTAAAGCAGGGTACCATCTTTACCACCTTTGCCGTCATAGCAATTTTCATCGCATGTCTTGGTTTATTTGGGTTATCAGCTTTTGCAATTACACAAAGGGTGAAAGAAATTGGCATAAGAAAAGTACTAGGCGCAAGCATAGGCAGCATCGTTACTTTATTATCAAAAGACTTTTTGAAGCTTGTTTTAATTGCTGCAGTGATAGCCTTCCCTGTTGCCTGGTATGCTATGCACAATTGGTTGCAGGATTTTGCTTACAGGATAAATATTCCGTGGTGGGTATTTATAGTCGCTGGTATTCTTGCAGCAACGATTGCCTTTATTACCATTAGTTCCCAGGCAATAAAGGCGGCGGTTTCAAACCCGGTGAAAAGTTTGCGAAGTGAATAGAACCGGCTTTTAGGGATTGGATTACAAAACTCCCAACTCGTTTATATGCTTAAGAATTATCTCAAAGTTGCTTTAAGAAACTTGTGGAAGAACAAGACGTTCTCCGCAATTAACATTCTTGGATTGGCAATCGGGATGGGAACTTGTTTGCTGATTGTTTTGTTTGTGCTGGACGAGTTAAGTTTTGACAAGTTTAATAAAAAAAGCGATAGGATTTATAGGGTGGATGCAGACCTTCGGTTTGGTGGGGCCGAACAAAAGTTTGCCGTTAATAATGCACCGCTAGCCTTTACGATGGTAAAAGAATATCCACAGGTTGAAAACGCTGTGAGATTTAGAAATTATGGTCCATCGGTGGTAAAGAAAGGCAACCAGAATATTAAAGAAGAACGCATTATTTATACAGATTCTACCCTGTTCGATGTCTTCACACTTCCAATGATTGCAGGTGATCCAACGAAAGCACTTACAGCACCAAAGAGCGTAGTGATTACCGAAAGCATAGCAAAAAAATATTTTGGTAAGACAGATGTTGTAGGGCAAAGCCTTTTGTTCGATAATAAAGACCTTTATTCAATTACCGGCGTAATTAAAGAGGTGCCAGAAAATTCTCATTTTCGTTTCGACTTTTTTATATCACTTGCAGGAGATGCAGCAAGTAAAGAGGATAACTGGCTAAGTTTTAATTTCAATACATACCTTTTATTAAAACCGGGAGTTGAGCAAAAGATAATACAGGCAAAGTTTGATGAAGTGTTGCAGAAACACTTATGGCCGCAGGCCGAGGCTATTATGCATACCCGGCAGGATGACTTTAAAAAGTCTGGCAACTATATGCATTTTAAACTTACTCCGCTTACAGATATTCACTTACAGTCGGACCGAATAGCTGAACTGGCGCCCAACAGTAGTTTGCAAACAGTTTATATCTTTTCGGCTATTGCTATTTTCATTTTGTTGATTGCATGCGTCAACTTTATGAACCTTTCTACAGCCCGTAGCGCCAACCGAGCAAAAGAAGTAGGTGTGAGAAAAGTATTAGGAACCCAACGATCAAATCTTATAAAACAGTTCCTGACAGAGTCTGTTGTGATGAGTCTGATTGCCTTTGTAATTGCTTTGTTGTTCTGCCTGCTTACAATGCCTTTATTAAACCAATTAGCTGCAAAACAATTTACCCTATCCCCTATTGTACATCCTTACCTGCTACCGATCTTACTTGGCTTTGCTGTAGTTGTTGGATTGATTGCAGGAAGTTATCCCGCTTTTTATTTATCAGCCTTTAAACCAATTGAAGTATTAAAAGGTAAGCTTAGCACTGGTTTCAAAAGCAGCTATTTCAGGAGTAGCCTAGTGGTGTTTCAGTTCTTCATTTCTATATTTCTTATCATAGGTACCATTGTTATTTATCGCCAGTTGAATTACATCCAAAACAAAAAGCTTGGCTTTAATAAAGAACAGGTGCTGCTGATTAAAGACACGTATGTATTAGATAAAAAAATACAAGCTTTTAAAGATGAAGCATTGAGGCAACCGGGCGTTATCTCAGCCTCCATTTCAGGCTTCCTACCAGTACCCTCTAGTAGAAATGACAGTCCGCTTTTTCCTGAAGGCGAAATAAATAACGATAAAGCCGTGTCAATGCAACAGTGGGAAGTAGATCACGACTACATCAACACTTTGGGAATGGAGATAATAAAGGGACGTAAATTTTCAAAAGAATTTGCTACAGACAGTACTGGAATTATCTTAAACGAATCGGCAGTAAAGCTGTTTGGTTACCAGGATCCAATAGGTAAAAAAGTGTCGAGAATGATGGATAGTGAGGGTAAGATTTTAAAGAGTTATACAGTCATAGGAGTAGTCAAAAATTTTCATTTTGCTTCCTTGAGAGAAAATATTGGAGCCCTTGGAATGTTCCTTGACCGGTCGACTGGTGCTGTTTCACTTCGATTACAAACAAACAATGTTGGAAGTACCATAAAGAGCATCGAATCCCTTTGGAAAAAGATGGCGCCTGGTGAAGCATTCACTTATTCTTTTCTGAACGAAGACTTCAACAACATGTACCGCTCTGAGCAACGAGTGGGTCGCATCTTCATAGCCTTTGCAATACTAGCACTCTTCATTGCCTGTCTTGGTTTGCTTGGCCTTGCTACGTATGCTGCTGAGCAACGAACAAAAGAAATCGGGATAAGAAAAGTGTTGGGCGCAACTGTATCAAATATTGCAGGCATGTTATCAAAAGATTTTTTAAAGCTTGTGGTTGTCGCGGCTGTCATCACATTCCCGGTCGCATGGTGGGCAATGAGCAAGTGGTTACAAGATTTCGCATACCGCACTAGTATCAGTTGGTGGATTTTTGTATTAGCCGCTATTGTTGCCGTGGTTATTGCGTTAGTAACGGTTTGCGTACAGGCTATAAAAGCAGCTATTTCCAATCCTATAAAAAATTTAAGAACTGAATAGAGTAATGGGATATTGTAACAATTTGAAAATTTGAAAATGACGCAATTTGAAAATCGTGCAACAACGCTTTATTGACTTAATCACCTGGTAAGTATGATTAAAAACTATTTCAAAATAGCCTTCCGAAACCTTCTGCGAAACAAGGGTTTTTCTTTTATCAACATAGTTGGTTTAGCTATTGGTATGGCTAGTGCACTGCTCATTCTGCTATGGATAAAGAATGAAGTGAGCTATGATCAGTTTCACGTGAAAAAAGATCGCATCTACGAAGCCTGGAACCGGGCTGCGTTTAGCGGCGAACTGCAGTGCTGGAACACCACTCCGAAGGTGTTAGCCCGCACGTTGGAAAAAGACTTTCCCGAAGTTGAGCAGTCTGTAAGGGTAAACTGGCCTAGCAGCATTCTCTTTACTATCGGTGAAAAAAAGTTAACTGTAAAAGGCAACATGGTCGATTCAAACTTTTTACAAGTGTTTTCTTTTCCGCTCATAAAAGGAAATGCACAAAATGTTTTAAAGGACCAGCACTCCATAGTACTTACAGAAACCCTTGCTAAAAAAATCTTTGGCGAAGAGGATGCAATGGGTAAGGTGATAAAACTTGATAACAAAGACAATGTTACTGTTTCAGGCATTGTAACAGATCCACCTGCGAACACCAGGTTCAAGTTCGAATACCTTCTGCCCTACAGCTATTTTCGGTTGCAAGGCGGAGACGATGAGAATTGGGGCAATAACTCCATTCGTACTTATGTCTTGTTGAAGCCCAACGCCAGTCTTGCTTCTGTAAATGAGAAACTGAAAACTTTGAAGCCTCGCTATGACAAGACCGAGCCGAAATGGGAGATGTTCATTTATCCTCTTAAAAGATGGAGACTGTATTCAAGTTTCACAAATGGTGTAGAGGACAATGACGGACGAATAGAATTTGTGAGACTATTTGCTATCATAGCAGGTTTTATTTTGTTGATTGCCTGTATCAACTTCATGAACTTAAGCACTGCCCGTAGTGAGAAAAGAGCAAAAGAAGTAGGCATCCGCAAAGTGGTCGGCGCGCAAAAAGGTTCTCTCATCGGCCAGTTCATTGGCGAGTCAATTTTAATGGCATTCCTTGCCGGCATTATTGCAATTATTATTGTTGCAATTACTATCCCCGCTTTCAACAGGTTAGTAAATGAAACAGTAGCGCTTAACTTAACCAGCATAAGTGCATGGCTTGCAGGGTTAGCGTTTATAATCTTCACTGGTTTGCTCGCTGGCAGTTATCCCGCATTTTTTCTTTCTTCTTTTCAGCCGGTAAAAGTGCTGAAGGGCACCTTTAAAAAAGCCCATGCACTTGTTACTCCACGTAAAGTTCTTGTAGTACTGCAATTCACGTTTGCTATTGTGTTAATCATTTGTACCATTATTGTGAAACAACAAATAGACTACGCAAAGGACAGGCAAACCGGCTACGACAAGAACAACCTGGTTTATCATTTTATGACAGGAGACATAGCAAAGAATTACGACCTGATCAAAAATGAGTTACTCGGCTCAGGCATCGCTTCATCCATCACCAAAACAAGTTCGCCGCTAACTGAAAGCTGGAGCGACGGCTGGGGGCAGGAATGGGAAGGCAAAGATCCGAACGATAAAACAGACTTCTACAGGTATACTGAAGATGGTGGACTTGGAGTTACAGCAGGCCTGCAGTTTGTTATGGGCCGTGACATTGACTTGAAACAATTTCCTACCGACTCTACAGCAATGATCATAAACGAGTCGGCCCTGAAAGTAATGAAGTTTAAAGACCCAATTGGCAAAATCGTCAAAGACAATGGGGTTGAATGGCACATCGTAGGAGTGATAAAAGATTTTATTCTTACCTCACCTTACGAACCAACAAGGCCGATGTTAATCGCAGGGCCAAAAACGAAATGGCTTAACGCAATGCTGGTAAAGCTGAACGACAAAAACACTACTGCAAGCAATTTAAAAAGAGCTGAAACGATTTTCAAAAAATACAACCCTGAGTATCCTTTCGACTACAAATTTGTGGATGAAGAATATGCATTAAAATTCGAGGATGAAAAACGAATAGGAACATTAGCCGGAATATTCTCAGCCCTCACAATTATCATCTCTTGTCTCGGTTTATTTGGTCTTGCCACTTACATGGCAGAAAACCGCATTAAAGAAATTGGTGTTCGCAAAGTACTGGGAGCATCAGTGTCCGGTATCACTACTTTGTTATCCAAAGACTTTCTAAAACTGGTTTTTGTATCCTTTGTTGTAGCGGCACCAATAGCATGGTGGGCGATGCATTCATGGTTAAAAGATTATCCTTACCACGTCGAGATCAAGTGGTGGATTTTTGCTTTAGCCGGGCTATTGTCTATCCTTATAGCTATTGTAACAGTAAGTTACCAGGCAATAAAAGCAGCAGTTGCAAACCCGGTAAAGAGTTTAAGAACGGAATGATAAGGGCTATATATGTCCTGTCAGTTGTGAATGGTAAATAAATCCGAAATCAACTTCTATGTTTAAGAATTATTTTAAAACGGCATTTAGGAGTTTGACCCGCAACAGGAATTACGCTATGATCAACATAGCCGGTTTGGCTGTTGGTATTGCCGTTTATATAATGATCTTTATGATCATTCAATTCCAAACCAGCTACGATGGCTTTCATGCAAAGAAAGATCGCATCTATCGTGTACTAACTGAGTCTCATAATACAGACGCCGCAACTACTTCCTATGCGAGAAACGTTCCTTTTCCAATGCCAGAAGGATTAAAAACGGCCTTTCCCCAACTGGAACAAGTAGCTCCTGTTTATGCAAGTCACAATGATGAGTTACAGGTTCTTGATGCAAATGGAACGCACATAAAAAATTTTAAGGAGCAAAGCGGTGTCTTTTATACATCGCCTTCATTCTTTGATATATTTAGTTTTCCTCTACTCGCAGGTTCCTACGAATCATTAAAAGATCCGAACAATGTATTGCTTACAAAAGAGATTGCAGAAACGTACTTCGGCGACTGGAAAACAGCAATAGGCAAAACCATAAAGCTATCGGGATATTACAGCATGGGAGCAGCATTGTTCCAGTTTCCACCAGTTGCGCTAAAAGTGTCGGGCATTCTTGCAACCATGCCGGCAAACACCGACTTTCAGCTGAAATTAGTAGTTGCATGGGGAACAGATTTTACCGGAGATAAAGAATACGGATTTCTACAACCTGCCTGGACTGGAACAGCCGCGGACTTCGGCTGTTACGTGTTGTTGCCGCCTAATACCTCTGTTGACAATTTCAATCAACAGCTAAGAGCATATTCGAAAAAGGTACTGCCTGCAGACATTAAGGATAGTCATATTCTACAACCATTAAATGCGGTGCACTATGACACACAAACAGGTAATTACAGCAACAAAACTATCAGTCATGAATTAATTAATGTATTGTGGCTAATTGCAGCATTCATCCTGTTAATTGCCTGCGTAAACTTTATCAATCTTTCCACTGCACAGGCGGTTAATCGTGCAAAAGAGGTTGGCGTAAGAAAAGTTTTAGGAAGTAATAAACTACGACTGCAGATCCAATTTATTGTCGAAACCCTTTTGATTGTTGCGAGTGCTGTAATACTTTCGACAGGTATTACCATGCTTGCATTGCCTTATGTAAACCAACTTTTAGAACTTTCACTATCATTCAACATTCTAAAAGATCCTGCAATTATTTTATTTCTTTTGGCCCTAACAATTGTTGTGACCGCACTTGCTGGTTTTTATCCATCTATTGTCTTATCCGGTTTTAACCCCGTAAATGCTTTAAAGAGTAAACTCACCGTAAATGCTACAAAAGGAATTTCTTTAAGAAGAGGGCTGGTGGTGTTTCAATTCATCATTGCACAGGCACTTATTATTGGAACACTCATCATTGTTCAGCAGATGAAGTATTTCATGAACCAACCCTTAGGGTTCGATAAAGATGCCATTGTAAATGTTCCTTATCGTCCGACCCACAATAAAGCTGAAGACTTTGTAAAGCAGCAACTACTGTCTATAAACGGCGTGCAAACTGTAAGCTTTAGTTCCGCCACCCCTGTTGAAGATGATAATAATATGATGAGCTCGGTAAGATTTGACCATGCAATAAAAGAAGCAGATTTTAAAGCTATTACAAAGTTCGCTGACCACGAATATGTGCCGGCTTACAAACTACAACTGGTTGCCGGAAGAAATTTGCGACCATCCGGTCCTACAGCAGAATTTCTAGTGAATGAATCGTTCGTAAAAAGTTTAGGACTCAAAAAACCGGAAGATATATTGAACAAAGAAATAAGCATCATGGGTGGCCTGATAACCTGCCCCGTTGTTGGCGTGCTAAAGGATTTTAATGACAGGTCTTTTCGCCATGATCTTGCACCATTGCTGATTACTACAAACAGTACCATGTACCGCCAGGCGGCGATAAAACTTACAACTACAAACATTTCTTCAACGATGCAATCAATCCAGGAAGTCTGGCAAAAAACGTTTCCTGATTATGTGTATGAGTACACGTTTCTTGATGATAAGATTGCAAGTTTTTACAAGCAGGAGAACCAGTTAGCTCAGTTGTATAAAATTTTTGCGGCCATCGCCATATTCCTTAGTTGTCTTGGCTTGTATGGATTAGCCTCATTTATGGCAGTACAACGAATTAAAGAAGTGGGCATTCGCAAAGTGCTCGGCGCTACAGCCGGCAGTATCATTTACCTCTTCTCAAAAGAATTCGTCATACTTATTTCAATTGCATTTTTAATAGCTACGCCTCTTGCATGGTATTTCATCAACAGATGGTTGCAGGATTATGCTTATCGCATCAACATCAGTTGGTGGCAATTTGCTGCAGGAGGGGTTGCTGCAATAATCATTGCACTTGCAACAATTAGTTTCCAGGCAATCAAAGCTGCGATAGCAAACCCAGTGAAAAGCTTGAGGACAGAGTAGAAACAGATTAAGCGAATTTATGAATTAGAAGTAGATAAGAATTTATGGACCGGGCACTCGTACAAGGATAGAATATTGTTGCGTCGCACTCTTATACTATAAATGAAAATTCGGCTTTTTTTTGTTCAAACTAAAGTTCATCAATGAATACGAGGATGAACGTAATGCGACGCAACGCTGAAGCTATGAAAAGCAAAAGCTGGTAACAAAAACATAACTGACCAAAACAGGAACCACATGATAAAGAATTATTTAAAAGTTGCACTACGTAAACTTTGGAGACACAAAGCTTTTTCGTTCATCAATATCATTGGATTGGCAGTAGGTATGACCGCCTGCTTTTTAATTTATCTCTATGTCGGTTTTGAATTAAGTTATGACGCGTTTAATACTAAAGCAGATAGGATTTACCGCGTCGTAGCCGATTTGAAAACGCCTACTGAAACCGTACATCCAAGTGGTCCGGCTTGGGCTGTTGCGCCCAATGCAAAAGATGAATTTCCTGAAATTGAGGAATTTGTACGCACTACAGGAACCAGCATATTGGTGCGAAAAGGAGACGTAAAGTTCCAGGAGCAAAATGCAATGTGGGCAGACTCTGCCTTGTTTAAAGTGTTTGATTTTAAGCTTATCAAAGGCGATCCCCGTACTGCATTAAAGGAACAGCTGAGCATAGTACTTTCAAAAACTGCAGCTAAAAAATATTTCGCTAATACAGATCCCATCGGGCAAACTGTATTGGTTACGGGAGATGCTTTTCCGGCGAAAGTTACCGGGGTGATGAAAGATATACCGGAGAATTCCCAGATAAAAGCGGACGTAATCTTGTCTATGTCTACTCTGACTCAGAAGTTTAACAGCAGCCTCGACAGCCAATGGACCAACTACGGTGCTTCGGCCTACTTGCTTTTGAAACCCAGCGCCGATGCAGAGAGATTGGAAAAAAAGTTTCCTGCATTTTTAGAAAAGCGCAACGGAACGGAGATGAAAAAAATTCAGATGTTCCCAACCCTCAAATTGGAGGCATTAAAAGACGTTTACCTGCGATCAACTCACGGGGACAATAAAACAGGTAACATCGTCAATGTCTATATCTTCTCAATTGTGGCTGTTTTTATCATGTTGATTGCATGTATCAACTTTATAAATTTAACCACTGCCAGGTCAGCAGAGCGGGCCAAAGAGGTAGGCATCAGAAAAGTAGTTGGAGCAGCAAAAACACAACTTTCGGGGCAATTTATCGGCGAGTCAATTATGCTGTGTTTGATTGCATTTGTAATCACCGTTCTTTTATCGGCGATCTTACTTCCGTCGTTCAATACGTTGGCAGGAAAGACAATCAGCACGGGCGTTTTTGCCAGGCCCCTCTTAATACTCGGACTATTCTTAGCAGCGATCGGAATAGGTCTATTGGCGGGTATTTATCCCGCACTTGTGTTGTCTTCTTTTAAACCTGTGGTTGTTTTAAAGGGCCGCTTCGCAACAGGCAATAAGGGAATTGCTTTGAGGAAAGGATTAGTAATTGCACAATTCACTATTTCGATTGTATTGATCATTTCAACCATTGTTGTCTACAACCAGATGACGTACATGCGCAACCAGGAACTCGGTTTCAATAAAGAGCGCATGCTAATCATTGACACGAATGGAGATCCTAATAAGAAAGCTTTCCAACAATCGATTGCTAGTCTGCCTAACGTAGTGTCAACCGCAACATCATCGAGTGTGCCCGGAGGAGGAAACCCCGGCGCCTATTCGGAGGTTGAGAATGTAAGAGGCGAGTTACAAATCGCTAACCTCGACCTGTACTTTGTTGACTTTGACTATATCAACCAGTTTAAAATTAAGATGGTTGCAGGTCGCGCCTTTTCAAGGGAATTCGGCACAGATACCACACAAGCCATGGTTCTTAATGAAGCGGCAGTAAAAATGTTTGGCTACAGCTCGCCTGAGGCTGCCGTAGGAAAACGCTTTAAACAATGGGGTCGCGAAGGAAAAATTATTGGGGTGATGAAAGACTTTCACTTTAAAGGTTTGCAACAACCGATCAAGCCTTTAAGCATGCGGATAGAGCCTGACAACAGTGGACTTGTATCGGTTAATCTTTCCTCAGCTAATCTACCGTCCACCATAGCTGCTATCGAAAGCAAATGGAAAACCTTCATCCCTAACAGGCCCTTTAGTTATTATTTCCTCGACGAATTTTTTGATAAACAATATCGCACCGAAGAAAGATTTGGTAAGCTCTTTTTAAACTTCGCCATTCTTGCCATCATCATCTCGTGCCTTGGCTTGTTAGGGCTTGCATCTTACAGCACCATGCAAAGAACCAAAGAGATCGGCATTAGGAAAGTATTGGGAGCCTCAGTGTCAGGAATTGTAAACCTGCTGTCTAAAGAGTTTTTAACGCTGGTAATTATATCATTTGTAATTGCTGCACCAATAGCCTGGTACTTTATGTACAAGTGGTTGCAGGACTTTGCCTACCATACCTCGATAAGCGTTTGGGTGTTCGGCCTTGCCGGACTTTCTGCACTTGCCATTGCCTTATTAACCGTAAGCTTCCAGGCAATAAAAGCGGCAGTCATGAACCCGGTAAAGAGCCTGAGAACGGAATAGCGAGAACCGGGATTTATAGGATTGATGGATACGAGGATCTGGATTTTTTATGAGGTCAGCTTTAGTACAAGTATCTGGCTTTGGTTGCGTCGCACTCTTGTACTGTCTATCGTAATGCAACACCTAACCGCGGAAACTAAAGTTGCTCAATGATCAGCATGATGAACGTAATGCGACGCAACAATGCCACTATGAAAAACAAACGCAGGTAACCGACAGACGTTAAACACAAAACTTATAACTGGTTTATGTTTCAGAACTACTTTAAAACAGCACTGCGAAACTTATGGCGAAGCCGTACTTTTTCGCTGATTAATATTTTAGGCTTGAGTGTTGGTCTTGCCTGTTGCATGCTGATTTTTTTATACAGCAAAGATGAAATCAGCTACGACCGCTTTCATGAAAAGAAAGACAACCTCTATCGCCTTACGGTCGACATGACCCATAGTGACGGCAAAGTCGATAAGATTGGCAGCACGGGAATGGTTCCTGGCCCGGCTTTCAAAAGAACTATCCCCGAAGTTGAAGATTTTGTACGGGTGCAAAGCGCTTCCTTCAATATAAAGCATGGCAAGGATGTCTTCGATCAACCTGCGCTTTATGTTGACTCTAATTTTTTCTCGGCTTTTTCTTTTCCGCTTGTAGCCGGTAACTCAAAAACAGCACTCAATGATATTCATTCAGTAGTGTTGTCAGAAGATGTAGCTAAGAAGTATTTTGGGCAACAAAAAGCTATTGGCCAAATTCTGGAGTTGAACACCGGCGAGAGGTTTGAGCCTTTTATTGTTTCGGCAATTGCCAAAAGATCTCCTCAAAACTCTTCTATTAAGATTGACATGTTGGTGCCCATGAAATTTGCACAATCGCAATCCGAAGACAACCAGTGGATGAATTTTTTTCTTAACACTTTTATCGTTTTAAAACCAGCGACAAATCCCCGCGAAGTAGAAGCAAAATTCGAAAGTGTTTTTAGAACAGAGGCCGCTGTGCAGGTAAAAGAAATGGAAGAAAAATTCGGATTAAAGGACAAGGTCCGATTTGGATTGCAGCCGTTGCTACAAATGCACCTAAGCAAAGATTATCCTGCCGATAATGGTTTAACGGATGCCAGTAACCCGATATACTCATATATTCTTACCGGCATTGCCTTGTTTATCCTGTTGATTGCCTGTATCAATTTTATTAACCTCACGGTAGCTCATTCTTTAAAAAGAGCAAAAGAGATCGGTATTCGCAAAGTGATAGGCGGACAAAGAAACCAGCTAATTCTGCAGTTTTTAGGCGAGACGTTTATACTTACATTCATCGCATTTGTGTTTGCAATTCTCCTGCTGAAACTTGTACTTCCATTCTTTAATGAACTTGCTAACAAGTCTCTCGCTATCTCATATCTTTTCGATGTAAAACTGGTAGCGGGCTACGTTTTCTTATTTCTGCTAACCGGTCTTCTAGCCGGTTTTTATCCGGCGCTGGTCTTATCACGTTTTAATCCCGTTCAAACTTTGTACGGAAGATTTAGATTAACAGGGAGAAATTATTTAGCTAAAGGCCTCGTCGTTTTTCAATTCACACTGGCTACTTTTCTTATTGTCGCCACCATGATCATTTACTCGCAATTTAATTACCTAACCCATTTTGATCTTGGATACAACGATGAAAATGTCGCCATTTTAAATACAGGCCATATCGATAGAGAAAAGCTGGAAGTGTTTAAAACTGAATTGCTGAAAAATTCATCGATAGCAGGTGTAACGGCAGACCAGGGTGGCAGATGGGGAACTATAGCTCATGTAAACGATGGAAAGGAAATGAACTTCGACTTTAAACATGTTGACGAAAACTATTTTCCTCTCTTTAAAATACCCATAGTAACCGGCCGCAATTTCTCAACTGATTTTGTATCTGATACTGCCGAAGCTGCAATCATCAACCAGACTTTCGCAAAAGAAGCAGGTTGGAAGGACCCGGTCGGTAACCAGGTTGATTTTTTCTACATGAATAAAAAGTACCGCGTGGTAGGCGTTATAAAAGACTACCATTACTTGTCGCTCGCAGAAAAAATTGGCCCGCAACTCTTCACTATGAACCCGCGGTACAAGTATCGTGACGTCTTCATAAAATTAAAACCGGGCAATGTTTCCGCTTCCTTAAAATACCTTGAAAAAACGTTCAAAGCCTTGTTTCCTGCCCGCCCATATCAATACAATTTTAAGGATGCACAGAACGATGCGCAATATGAACGCGAAGCAAAGTGGAAGCAAATTATTACGTTCGGAGCTGTACTCACCATCTTCATTTCGTGCATCGGGTTGTTTGGTTTAGCAACACTATCTGCAGAAAAGCGCACCAAAGAAATCGGTATAAGAAAAGTGTTGGGTGCGTCAGTGACTATAATTGCAGGCAAGCTTTCTACAGATTTTCTAAAACTTGTTATGCTCGCTTCAATCATTGCCTCGCCAATTGCGTGGTGGGTGATGAACAAGTGGCTACAGAATTATCCCTATCGTGTCCCAATAAACTGGTGGATGTTTGGATTTGCAGTGCTGGCGGTTGTGCTGGTAGCATTTGTTACAATTAGTTACCAAGCTATAAAAGCTGCCATCGCGAATCCTGTCAAGAGTTTGAGGACAGAGTAGAATAATTTGAAGATGACCGAATTTGAAAATTTGAACATGGAAGAAAGCGAATTTTTCGCAGTGGGCTTCTAATGCAAATTTGGGTTGCAGTGGTGATTGCTAATTTGAAAGCTTGAAAATAGCTACGCCGGGTAGTTTCAAAACCTTCTTTTAAAATGGGATTGTATGTTTAAAAATTATTTAAAACAAACCTGGCGAAGCATAACGAAGAACAAGACGTATTCAGCTTTGAATATTATTGGTCTTTCCGCTGGCTTAACCTGTTTTGCATTTATTGCTCTTTGGGTAACTGATGAAATAAGCTATGATAAATTCAATACTAATTATGACAGGATCTTTCGACTAATCTCAACCACCAAAACTGAGACCGGCACTACAGAATCTGCAGTCTCCAGTGCTCCAATGGCTAAAGCCCTTAAGAATGATTATGCTGAAGTAGAGAACACGGTTAGGTTGAAAATGCGGGAAGAAATAATTACGCACGAAAATCAGCAAGTACTTCAACCGGGAATATTACTAACAGATCCTTCTTTCTTCGACGTTTTTACATACCACCTTACAAGGGGAAACGTGGCTAACGCATTAAGCGAACCTTATTCGATCATTCTAACAGAATCAACCGCAAAAAAATACTTTGGTAACAAGAACCCAATAGGCGAAACACTTGTGATGAATATGTATGACAGTACTAACTCTGGTGCTTCGTACAAAGTGACCGGTCTAATGCCGGACCCGCCTCAAAACGCCCATTTTACCTTTAGCATGCTTGCTTCTTTTAAAACAATTGAAGTTGCACGGCCGGATGTACTTACCGTCGATGGTTGGGGTGATGGAAGTTTTTATACTTATTTGCTACTAAAGAAAGGAGTTGACTATCGGGCTTTTTCAGGTAAGATTCAGCAATTCTATGGAAAGTATGTTGGTGAGTTATTTAACATCTGGCGATCAATCTATTTTTATAGGCTCCAGCCTTTGAGGGATATACATCTACGGTCCAATCTCGAACATGAAATAGCACCAACAGGAAACATCACACAGGTTTATATCTTTTCATCGGTAGGCATTTTTATTTTACTGCTGGCAGCAATTAACTATACCAATCTCGCTACCGCACGTGCGGCAGGCAGGGCAAAAGAAGTTGGTATTAAAAAAGTAGTTGGCGCTGCTAAAAAGCAACTTATCCTGCAATATTTATCAGAGTCTGTCGCCACCGCATTCATAGCTTTATTGCTTTCATTTTTATTTTCTTTTTTGCTGCAGCCTCTTTTCTACCGGGTTACGGCCAAAAATCTTTTACTGTTTTCATCGCCACCACTCCTGTTTTTCCTTGTTGCTGTAACTGTTTTCCTGGGAGTTCTTTCAGGTGTTTATCCCGCCATTATTCTTTCGGCTTTTAAACCGGTGGTTGTATTAAAAGGCTCATTTAAATCGGGCGATAAAGGAATCTTGTTAAGAAAAAGCCTCGTCATTTCGCAATTCGTTATTACCATGATCCTGGTAACGGGCATCGTCATCATCTACTCGCAGATGTCTTTCATTAAACATAAAGATCTTGGATACAATAAGGATGAACTACTTTTTCTACGGGCAAATGGAAACGCAGAGGTGGTAGATAATTATGAAGCTTTCAGGAATGAGCTTAGAAGCAGTCCAATGATTTCAGGTATTGCCAGATCCAATTCATCCATTGTAGGTGGACTAGGCACTGGCGGAGCTGAAACCGTTGATGATGCCGGAAGTCCACTGCAGGTAAATACCTCAAGATTACGGGTGGATAGCAATTACTTCAATGTTTATGGAATTAAATTATTAGCCGGGAGAAATTTTACAACTAATGCACTAACCGATACCATTCGCCAGGTTATTGTAAATGAAATGGCGGTCAAAGAATTTGGATGGAAAACCGCTGAAGCAGCAATTGGTAAGCCGTTTAAAATGGGTGATCAAAAAGGGATAGTGGTGGGCGTAACAAACAATTTTCATTTCAACTCTTTGCAGCATGCAATTGATCCTTTAGCCATCTACCCTGTTGATAAACATTTTTCAAGAATTACATTGAAGGTTGATATTAAAAAAGCCGACCAGGTCATAGCAATGATTGAAAATACATGGAAGAAGCATTTTCCGTCCGCCTTATTTGACTATGATTTTGTAAGTCAACAGATAAAGCAGCAATACCAGTCAGAAGAACGTTTTTCAACCATATTTCTTTATTTCTCTATCCTCTCATTACTGATCGCCTGCCTCGGTTTGTACGGCCTCATCTCTTACACCATATTTCAAAAAACAAAAGAGATCGGAATAAGAAAGGTGCTCGGTGCTTCTGCCCAGGGCGTTGCAGCTATTTTATCAAAAGATTTTTTAAAGTTGGTTTGGATAGCGTGCCTCTTTGCCATGCCCGTGATCTGGTACACAATGAATAAATGGCTTCAAAATTTCTCCTACCGGATCAACATATCGTGGTGGATGTTTTCAGCTGCAGCTTTATTGATTCTGCTAATTGCTTTTATTACTATCAGCTTCCAGGCTATAAAAGCTGCCCTCGCCAATCCTGTCAAGAGTTTGAGGACCGAGTAGAATGGATGGAGGACTTTATGGCTTTTAAAGAAATAGGGTGCTTTTTGAACCAAACCTTAGAATAACTATTATACATAGTTGCGTCGCACTCTTGTACTATTATTTATAAACTCATCCTATACCTAATCCCACGAAGGGCTCACAAAATCAAAACTTATAGCATGTTCAAAAGCTACTTTAAAACTGCCTGGCGAAATTTATGGAACAACAAACTGTTTTCTCTCATCAACGTTTTCGGACTTGCGCTCGGTATAGCAGTATTTGTTTTCATAATGCAGTACGTGAGTTCCGAATGGAATGCAAACCGCTTTAATAAAAATTATAACAGGCTATACCGCACCAACGTGCAAGACAAAGATGGAAACGCCGGCTATCTTTTACCTTCCGGGTTTGCTCCAATCATTAAAAATAATATTGCAGGAATTCAAGAATGTGTAAGAGTTGCAGAAGGTATTGGAAGCGGAGTATTAACTATCACAGGCCAAAACAAGCCTGACGAAATAGCCTCTTTTAGGGAAGACAAAATTGCCTACGTCGACGGAAGCTTTTTAGAAGTTTTCACTTACCCCATAATAGCAGGCACTCCTTCATTGCGCGAGCCTAAGACTTTAGCTATATCTGAAAACCTTGCTAAAAAATACTTCAACGATGCCAATCCCATTGGTAAAACTTTGACTGTAAGTAACCAGTTTGGAAACACTCTTTATACAATTAATGCGGTATTTAAAGACATGTCTGAGCAAAGCGACATCAAGGCCAACATTCTTTTATCACTTCATACACTGGAAAGCGCTGCAAATAGAGATGGCAACGACTGGGCCGATCCGAATGGCACAAACGCTGGGTTTACAAGTATCTATGTTTTGTTGAAAGAAGGGATAAACTCAAAGCAACTAGGTGACCAGATAACCCGGTTTATAAGATCAATTAATCCAGATTCTAAAGACGACCGCGTTGCCCTGCAACCCTTCAGTGAACTACATCTCGCGCCTTCATTCAATTATCCTTTTCAAACTTTTGGAAGTTTATTATTAGTTACCGTTTTCTCCGTAATCGCATTCCTGATACTATTGATTGCCTGGGTAAACTATATAAATCTATCTACTGCCCAATCCATCAATCGTGCAAGGGAAGCAGGTGTAAGAAAGGTGTTGGGAGCAAGACGTTTTCAACTAATTACACAATACCTAACAGAAACATTCATTGTAACGATGGCTGCTGTAATCCTCGCTTTGCTGCTGGTTAATAGCTTTCAACCTTTATTCAATGAATTTACCGGGAAGCAATATTCTTTATCGACGCTCAACCCCGGCAAATTCTGGATAAATGGACTGGCAATGATCATTGCAGGGTCAATATTAGCAGGCGGATATGTAGCCTTCGTATTAAGTTCATACAAACCCATCAAAACAATTCGTGGGAAAATAGAGAATGTTGGAAATGCATTTTCCTTAAGAAAGAGCCTGGTTGTTTTTCAATTTACCATTTCTATCGTTTTCATAATTGCTGTAGTAGTTGTCTACAACCAGCTGCAGTATATGAAAACCGAAAATCTCGGTATGAACCTGAAACAACTCCTCATTATAAAAGGGCCGACTGTATCAAGCGATGGCCAGGCCAAGAGAAACCTCGCATTTAAAAATCAGTTGACACAGCTGCCGTTTGTAGAAAAACTCTCAGCTAGTAATAATGTACCGGGTATCGGTTATAACTTTTCTGCAAATGGAATAACAAGTCTTAACCCACAGCCCGGTGACGATCAGAAAGGTTATTCGATGTTCATTGCGGACGAACGGTTCTTTGATACTTATGGAATAAGCTTCGTTCAGGGTGGAACTTTCTCCGTTGACGATGCCGAGAAAAGTTGGAACAATTCGCCGAAAGTAATCATCAATCAAAAGGCTGCAGAACAACTTGGTTTCAAAAAAGATGAAAATGTAATAGGCAAAAAAATTCTATGGGGAAAGCCATATGAGATTATCGGACTGGTCAAAGACTACCATCATCTTTCTTTAAGAGAAACTATTCAACCCGCCATACATCTCGCATCTGTATCGTACGGGTTCTTTACTATCCGCACCTCGCAACAAAACATGGCATCGAAAATTAGCACAATCAAAAAGTTATATAACGAGCAATTTCAAGGCAACCCGTTCGAATATTTTTTTGCAGACGAGTCGTACGACAAACAATACACGCAAGAACAAAAGTTAGGAAGAATATTTATAGCGGCTGCGCTGATTGCCGGTTTAATTGCAGGCATGGGCCTTTTTGGGCTGGCCACTTTTTCTGCACAACAAAGAATAAAAGAAATCGGAATAAGAAAAGTATTAGGCGCGTCAGTAACACAAATCACTACGCTGTTATCAAAAGACTTTGTAAAGCTGGTGATAATTGCTTTCATCATCGCTTCTCCCATTGCTGGCTATGTAATGAACAAGTGGCTGCAAAACTTTGCTTATAAAGTAACTATAAGCTGGTGGATCTTTTTGTCTGCAGGAATAATTGCCATAATAATCGCCATACTAACCGTCGGTTTCCAGGCAGTAAAGGCAGCCGTTGCAAATCCATCAGATAGCCTGAGAACAGAGTAACGAATTGCAGCATCTTTCAAAAAAAATCAACAAGCAAAGGCTTGCCGTTGCGCAACCCTTTTTATCAATCTAAAATTTATACTCATGTTCAAAAGCTATTTAAAAACTACGTTCCGTGGTTTGCTAAATAACCGCTTATATACTTTTATAAATGTTACCGGCTTAAGTATAGGTATTGCCTGTGCCATTTTTATTTTCATGTACATAAAAAACGAATTGAGCTACGATAGCTTTCATGTCAATTCATCTAATATCTATCGGGTAACATCTGTGCAGGACAATGCAGGTGAAATTAATTCAATAGCAACTACATCACCGCCTTTAGCAGCCACACTAAAAAAAGACTTTCCTGAGATAGAAAATGTGACGCGCGTGGGGCGCTGGCATGCAGACTTTAAAAGTGGAAAAGACGTTTTTGAAGAACAGAATATATACGCTGCCGATCCATCTTTTTTGACTGTTTTTACATTTCCACTTATCCAGGGAAAATTCACCAGTGCTTTACTTAATCCCGAAGCAATTGTGTTAACCGAGAAAACAGCAGAAAAGTATTTTGGAAAAAACTGGAAAACGGAAAATGTAGTTGGTAAAACGGTATCCTCAAAAGCCGGAAAAAGTGAATTCAATTTTACAGTGACCGGCGTATTGAAAAACATTCCTCTTAACTCTTCAACGCAATTCGACTTTTTGATACCCTTTTCGTTTCTGGAGAAATTTGATAATGCAGAAAATCAGTGGGCTTTTAGTTCCTACTATACCTACATCCAAACCAAAAAAGAAGCAAATACAAACGCCTTAGCAGAAAAAATAAAAAACCACATAGCCACTTACGGACCCAACTCTTCGACTTTATTGCAAATACAACCTTTAAAAGATATTTATCTCAATTCTCATTTTGCCTTCAACTCCGAACTTGTATCTGTAGGAAACATGACCTATGTAAAAATCTTTACCGTAACTGGTATTATTATTCTTTTACTGGCTTGTATAAATTTTGTAAACCTAAGCACTGCACGTTCAATAAAAAGGTCAAAGGAAGTAGGTTTGCGAAAAACGATAGGAGCATCAAGAGGCCAATTGATATTTCAGTTTTTGTCTGAAGCACTCATCTTATGTACAATAGCTTTAATTCTTTCAGGCTTGTTGGTTGAAGTATTTTTCCCTGCTTTCAAAATACTTTATGGAAAAGACATCCAACTAAAATATGATCGCTCTTTCTTTGCGGGCTTGTCTTTACTTTTTTTAGTAACCGTATTGTTGTCGGGCTTTTACCCGGCGTTTTATCTATCATCTTTTCAGCCATTGAAAGTATTGAAGGGCGTTTTTGTTGAAAACAAAACCAAACGCTTTCGTGAAGCAATGATCTTAACGCAGTTCACTTTCTCAGTTGTAATGATTATTGCAGCAATGATTATCTCAAAACAATTAAAATACTTGCAGTCAAAAGATTTAGGTTTCGATAAGTCGCAACTGATGTATGTGAGATTAAAAAATCCGGATGTTAAGAAGAACTACCAGCTATTGAAATCAGACATTCTTCAAAGAGCTGATATTGCTGGTATTACTGCAACTACTGCAAGCATGGTTGATGTCAGCAATTCGACCAATGGAATAAAGTGGCAGGATATGAAAACGGATGATGATTTTTTAATGACACAAATGACGGTAGATGAAGACTTCGTGAAGACAATGGGAATGAAGATAATCCAGGGGAGAAACTTCTCAAAAAATTTCCCAGCCGATTCGATGGGCTATATCATCAATGAGACTGCTGCCAAAAGAATGGGAATGAGTGACAACGCTATCGATAAGAAATTGACCTTTTGGGGAGTTGAAGGTCGTGTGATCGGTATTGTAAAAGACTTTAATTACCAGGCTTTAACTACCACCATTCAACCCATGGTTTTAAGGTATCGACCAGATGAATTTCATGTTAATTTAATCATTAAAACTAAGCCAGACAAAATACCTGCAACGGTCACTTTGGTGGAGAGCTTATATAAAAAGTATGATACGGACGGGGTTTTTGAATATGGGTTTGTAGATCAGGGTATCGATAATCTTTACAAATCGCAGCAAGGCACGGGCAGAATTATATCTTCCTTTACCGTCTTAACCATTCTTATATCGTGCATGGGTCTCTTTGGTCTTGCTGCTTATACAACCGAACAACGCACAAAAGAAATTGGCATTCGCAAAGTGCTTGGTGCAAGCGTGGCAAGTATTACCTCAATGCTTTCAAAGGATTTTGTAAGGCTTGTTTTGATAGCAATAATTATTGCCTCCCCCATCGCCTGGTTTGGTTCGTATAAATGGCTCCAGGATTTTGCTTACCGCATTGATGTGGATGCATGGGTCTTTGTTGCCGCCGGAATTTCAGCCATAATGATTGCGTTGGTAACGGTAAGTTTCCAGGCAATAAAAGCGGCAATTGCTAATCCAATGAAGAGTTTAAGGACAGAATAGTCTGAACCAGGATTTAGAAAGATTTTATGGATTTTGTTGAAATGAGGAATTGGGTTTCGAGTCTTGGGTTTTGCGTTTGACTATTGAACATTGAATATTGAACATTGAATATTAAACGTTGAATATTAACACTAAGCAGCTGCAACCAAACAAGGGGTATTATTTGTCATTCCGCTTTTGGTAACCAACAAATCTGCATTCATCCCTGCCCATATTTTTCAATTGAAAATCGAACAATAACTGTACGTTTTCGTACAGTTATTGTTTTATGGCCAAAGTATAAACACCTCAAAAAGAATGAGTTATCTTTTCGGCACTGGCATTGTTTCTTTCTTTTATCTCCAATAATATCTAAGCCATTCTGTTGAATTTTAGAATAAAGTACAAGTGAGTGACACAACAGAAGCTGCATAAGGAACAATTGCCGGTAACAAAAAAGATATACTATGTTCAGGAACTTTTTTAAAACAACACTTCGCAATCTCTGGAAGAATAAAAGCAACAGCTTCCTAAATATTTTTGGTTTAGCCATAGGCATTGCATGTGCAGGCCTCATCTTTTTGTGGGTCGAAGATGAGATGGGCTTCGACAAGTTCAATGCAAAAAAAGACAGGCTGTATAATGTGCGGGTAAACCAAAAGTATGATGCTTATGTGCTTACCCACAGCTCAACACCCGGCGTAATGGGGCCTGCAATGAAGGAAGAAATTCCGGGGATTGCAAACACCTGCAGGGCAACTGAAGGAGAGACTGCGGTTCTTTTTAGAGTGGGTGAAAAATCATTATATGCCAACGGACGCTACGCTGAAAGTTCAGTGTTTAGCATGTTTACATTGCCTTTCATACACGGTAACGCAGCCTCTGCTTTCGCGGAACGCTATTCGATTGTGCTTACAGAAAAGGCAGCGGCGAAGTTTTTCGGAGACACAAAAGACGCAGTCGGCAAAACGGTAAGAGTAGATAACAAACAGGACTTTGTGGTAAGCGGCGTGGTGCAAGACCTTCCATCTAATTCAACCTTGCAATTTGAATGGTTGATGCCTTATGACATTTGGTTTCAACAAAGCCCATGGGCACATGAATGGGGTAATTCAAGCATAAGCACTTATGTAGAATTGAAAACAGGTGCAAGTCCCGAAACAATCAACAAGCAGCTATACAACTACATCCAGAAAAGAGTTCCTGCATCTATCAGTCACCCGTTTCTGTTCAGTATGAACGACTGGCATTTGTACGACCAGTTCGAAAACGGGCAGCAAACAGGCGGGGGAAGAATAGAATATGTAAGACTCTTTTCTATCATCGCGTGGATTATTTTATTTATTGCGTGTATCAACTTCATGAATCTTGCTACCGCAAGAAGTGAAAAACGTGCAAGGGAAGTTGGTGTAAGAAAAGTGCTGGGCGCAGGGAAAAAAGCCTTGATTATACAGTTTATTGGCGAAGCATTATTTATTTCAGGAGTGGCGTCGGTATTAGCAGCGATATTTATTTCACTCGCACTGCCGGTGTTTAACACCATCGTACAAAAGCAACTTTCACTTGACTTATCGAAGCCGCTTCACATCCTATCCCTGCTAATTATACCGATCATAACCGGGCTGGTTGCAGGCAGTTACCCGTCTTTATACCTTTCATCGTTTAATCCTGTTTTTGTCTTAAAAGGCATAAAAATGAAAACGGGAAGTGCTGCTTTTATCCGCAGAGGTTTAGTGGTAGTACAGTTTACCATCTCTATCGCACTCATCACGGGAACGATCATCATATACAAGCAGATACAACACGTGAAAGGGCGGAACCTCGGGTTCAATAAAGAAAACTTGTTGGAGGTAAGCATACAGGGAGAGGCAGCCTATCATTTTGCTGCAATCAAACAAGACCTGCTTTCTGCCGGGGTCGTAGAAAATGCAGCTTTGTCTGACCATACAACATTGTATGCCGGCAATAATACTGATGCTCTAAGTTGGGCAGGCAAAACTGCCGGAAGCAAAGTACTCGTGTCCGGAAGAAATGTTACTCCGGAATTTTTTGGCACGACCGGGCTACAGGTTTTAGAAGGCCGTATCCTGCAGGAAAGCGATTCTGTGCAAACGGATGGCTCATCAAAAGATATCAATGTGGTGATTACAAAGTCGTTGGCTAAACTGATGGGAAAAGAAAGTGCAATAGGTAAAATATTGTTCAACGAAGGTGACCCTACAACCAAGCTTACGGTGGTTGGGGTTGTAAATGATTATGTATATGGCAACATGTATGGAACACCCGATCCTGTAGCCTTTATGTGGCTGCCACCTAAATATGCCAGCGTAATGTATGTGCGTACGAAAGCGCAGGCAGGTACAGAAAAGGTGCTGGCAAATATAGAAGCGGTGCTTAAAAAATACAACCCGGCCTACCCTTTCAATTACCGGTTTGTAGATGACCAGTTTAATAATATGTTTTTGAGTGAAATGCTGATTAGCAAATTATCACGGGTATTTGCTGCACTGGCCATCATCATTTCATGCCTTGGTTTGTTTGGCCTTGCAGCTTACACTGCAGAGCGTCGCACAAAAGAAATTGGTGTTCGAAAAGTATTGGGTGCATCCGTATCAGGACTTGCTGGTTTGTTGTCGAAGGACTTTTTAAAACTCGTCGCGTTATCATGTCTCGTTGCATTCCCGATATCATGGCTCGCTATGAATAAGTGGCTGCAAAACTATACTTATCGCATCGATATCAGCCTTTGGATTTTTGTTGCAGCGGGCGCGTTGGCCATAGTAATTGCTTTGGCAACAGTAAGTTTCCAGGCGATTAAAGCGGCTGTTGCAAACCCTGTTAAGAGTTTAAGAACCGAGTAGAAGCCCCGACCCTAAAGGGAGAAGAGAGATTTTTATTAGCCCCCCCCTTTAGGGGGTTGGGGCAACATCGTTGCGTCGCACTCTTGTACTGAAGCAATTTGCTGAGCTAGCTAAAAATGTACAAGTGAGTGACACAACAGAAGAAGAGTGGAATACTAATGTCGGCCAACAAAAAAAACTATGCTAAAAAACTATATCACGATTGCCTTTAGAACGCTTTGGAAGAATAAAGCTTTTACAGCTATTAATGTCTTTGGCCTTGCCATTGGCATCAGTGCTTCTTTGGTTATTTTTCTGCTGGTCAACTATCATCTCAGTTTTGATAAGTTTCAAAAAGATAATGACCGCATTTATCGTGTTGTTTCCAACTTTAGTTTTTCAGGCGAAATCTATCATAACTCAGGTGTTATGGATCCTTTGGCTAATTCTGCCCGGATTGAGCTAACAGGGCTTGATGCAGTTATTCCTTTCCGCACCTGGAACGGGGATGCAAAGGTTTCAATACCTGGTGTAGCAAAGGAGCCGTTGGTACTGAAACACGAAAAAAACATTGTTTTTGCTGACAGCAATTATTTTAACCTGCTCAACTATAACTGGCTGGCCGGTTCATGGAGAAGCTCTTTGAACAATCCGTACAGTGCGGTACTTACTGCCTCAAATGCCAAACGTTTTTTTCCAAACCTCACTCCTACCCAAGCCATCGGCAAACAGGTATATATTGATGATTCAGTAGGTTTAACCGTCACCGGAATTGTACAAGACATCGCTGCAAATACTGATTTCACTTTTAAAACATTTGTTTCTTATGCCACTTTAGAAAAAACCTCTTTAAAACCTCAAAACTGGGACTCGTGGGGATCAACCACCGGCTCGCAGCAATTGTTTTTGAAATTGTCAAAAGGCGCTTCAGTCAAGCAGGTTGAAGATAAGATTGCCGGATTGGTGAAGAAGAACAAGAAAGTCGACGCGGGTGATAATAGTAAGACATGGCATACTCTACAACCATTACAAGACATTCATTTCAATGGCGATTATGGCACTTATGATTTACCCGTTGCAAGTAAAGCGACATTGTACGGTTTACTCGCCGTCGCCGTGTTTTTGTTGTTACTTGGCTGCATCAACTTCATTAATCTAACAACAGCCCAGGCATCGCAACGATCAAAAGAAATCGGCATCCGAAAAACAATGGGTGGGTCGAAACGGCAACTTGTTTTTCAATTCCTCAGCGAAACATTCCTGCTTACATTATTGGCCACAATACTGTCTGTTGCATTCACTCCATTGATCTTGAAAGTATTCTCTGGCTTCATTCCTGAGGGACTGCACATCGATTTACAATCGCAGCCGCTTATCATATTGTTTTTGGTTATCCTTATCGTAACAGTTACCCTGCTGGCCGGCTTTTATCCTTCCCTTGTACTTTCCAAGTTTAAACCTGTTACCGTTTTAAAAAACCAGGTCAATGCCAATACAGGTAAAACGAGGAATGCATGGTTACGAAAGTCATTGACGGTTTCTCAATTTGTTATTGCACAGGTTTTCATCATGGCTACCATGCTGGTAAGCAAGCAGATTTATTATTCGCTCAACAAAGACATGGGCTTTAAGAAAGAGGCTATCGTCTACCTGCAAACAAATTATAATGATACAGTAAAAGCAAACAAGCGAATATTACTCCAAAAGCTGCGAGCTATTCCTGAAATAGCGATGGTAAGCCTTAGCACGAATCCACCGTCGTCAAATAGTACCTGGAGCGGAACTGCAAAATATAAGGATGGAAAAAAAGAGGTGGAAACGGATGTTCAGCAGAAATATGGAGACACCAATTACATTAAACTTTACCAGCTTAAATTGGTCGCTGGCCGTAATCTCGTTCATTCTGATACTGTAAGAGAATTTTTGATCAATGAAACTTATGCTCGAATTCTTGGCTTTCAACAACCACAAAAAGCTGTAGGCAGATACATCGAATGGAGTGACAAGCAAATACCTATTGCTGGTGTCGTGGCAGACTTTAACCAGAAGTCTTTGCACGAACCAATAAAGCCGCTAATGATCGGTAGCTGGGATAATACAGAGCGTACAGTAAACATTGCGCTTCAGCCGCAAAACAGTGCAGGCACAACCTGGAAAACGGGTATAGCAAAAATCGAAAAAGCATTCAAAGAAGTTTATCCTAATGATGATTTCGATTACAAGTTTTTCAATGAGGACATTGCTAAATATTATGAAAGCGAGCAGAACATTTCGAGCTTGTTGACATGGGCTACAGGTCTCGCAATCTTTATTAGTTGTCTTGGCTTACTCGGTTTGGTTATTTACACAACTACGCAACGAACGAAAGAGATCGGCGTAAGAAAAGTATTAGGTGCGTCCGTCTCTCAAATCGTGACACTGATTTCAAAAGATTTTTTAGGGTTGATCATGCTTGCCTTTGTAGTGGCAGTACCGCTGTCGTGGATTGCCATGCATAAGTGGTTAGAAAACTTCGCCTATCGCACAGAGATCAGTTGGTGGATTTTCATTACGGCAGGAGCGGTGATGATAACAACTGCATTTGTTACACTTGGCTTTCAAACTATCAAAGCTGCCATTGCAAACCCGGTGAAGAGTTTAAGAACGGAGTAAGTCTGAACCTGGATTTTGGGGGATTTTTGGATTGTGAGGAAATAGGAGATTTTTTGTTCAAAGCTTAAGAATAGGAATTAAGCTTTCGTACTAATGAACTTGAAGCCCCTTTTCAGGTTGGAGTTTCTCTTGCGGCCCACTCTTGTACTCCTATCGTAATGCAGCACTTGGCAGCAGAAACTAAAGGTGCTAAATGATCTGAATGATGAACGAACTGCGACGCAACGATGCTGCCATAAAAAACAGACGCCCGTAACAAAAGACGTTAAACACAAAACTCAAAACACAAAACTCAAAACTGGCTATTCATGTTTAGAAACTATTTAAAGATTGCATTCCGCAACATGGTTAGGCAAAAAACTTTTGCCATCATTAACCTCGGCGGATTAGCATTGAGCCTGGCTGCAGTTTGGGTGATCGCACTTTTTGTAATGGATGAGTGGAGCTATGACAAGTATCATCTAAAAGCTGAGCGCATTTTTAGGGTCGTTTCTCATGGTCATTGGGGTGAAGAAAAGTTTGATGTTACAGGTACTTCCGGGCTTGCGGCTGCAACTTTTAAAAAGGATTTTCCCGAAGTAGAAGAGGCGGTACGTATTGATAGGGAAGGTGGCGGAGTCATGAATTATGGTGACAAAACGATAAAGGAAGATGCAGTTTTTTTAACCGATCCTTCGTTCTTTTCTGTCTTTACCTATCGTTTTCTTGCAGGTACCGCAAATGCGTTGCGGCAGCCAAATACTATTGTTCTTACCAAAACATTCGCAGCTAAGTTCTTTCCAAATCCACAGGATGCGCTTAACAAAGTAATTTATGTAGACAAAGCTCCAAATGTCGTAACGGGAGTTATTGAAGACGTTCCTTCGCAATCGCATTTTTCGTTCAATGCATTACGTCCCTTTCCTGAAAATTACCAAAGTGACTGGAGCAACATTAGCATCTACACATACCTACTGCTCAAACAAAATGCAGACATCAATTCTTTGCGCTTAAAAATGCCTGCGTTTGTTACAAAGTATCTTACTCAAAATGCCAACGACATTAATTATAATTTGGAGTTGCAGCCTGTTACTTCAATTCATCTGCATTCTCATCTCGCTTACGAATTGGGAGAAAACCACGACATAAAATACGTCTACGTTTTGTCTGTGGTAGGCCTGCTGATCCTCATCATTGCGTTAATTAATTACATCAACATTACAACTGCCCGGGCAGCTGTTCGACTAAGGGAAGTTGCAGTAAGAAAAATAAGCGGCTCAAGCAGAACCAGCCTTGTTAGCCTCTTTCTTACAGAGTCAATAATCACTATTCTTTCCGCTGCAATTATCAGTGTTTTTTTAGTTAGTCTTGCCATGCCTGTCTTTAATTATTTAACCGGGAAGCAACTATCCATCTGGCAGTTTGGCATCGCTACGAGCATTTTATCGTTACTCACATTTTCTCTGGTGGCAGGACTAATTGGTGGCTTATACCCTGCTTTTTTCTTATCCCGCTTTCAACCCATACCGGCTTTAAAAAATCAACTGGGCGATGTAAAGGGACAATCCCTTTTTAGAAAGTCGCTGGTGATGTTTCAGTTTGCAGTAACCGTTGTTATGATAGCTGCCTCGTTTATTATTTACCTGCAGCTGAAATATGTGCGTAACAAAGACCTGGGATTTAATAAAAACCAAATGCTCACCTTCCATATTGATACAAGGAGTGTGAGAGAAAAAGTGCCGGCCATTCGAACTGCATTGTTACAAAACCCGATGATAAAAGCAGTCGCATCTGCAGGTAATCCGATTGGCAATAACGATATTGGTATGATGGATTACAGCGTCGAAAAAAACGGCGTTTTAGATGAACATTCTAACCTTGCTTATGGGCTTACCGTGGATGCTGATTTTATTCCGGCAATGCAAATCAAAGTCTTGGAAGGGCGCAACTTCTCTAACGACTTTTCCTCTGACAGCAACGACGTGGTAGTAAACGAAGCGTTTTTAAAGAGGCAAGGTTGGACGACAGGAATCGGCAAGCGTATATCACGTGGAAAGGATTCAACCGGAAAAGTATTCTTTGCCAATATTATCGGTGTGGTAAAAGACTACCATATCTACTCGTTGCAACACATCATAGATCCTATTGTCATGCAGCTACCCAAAAAAGCCACGGACAGGGATAACATGTACGTGCGGGTGGATGAACGCAACCTTTCGCAATCTTTGGCTTTTATCGAAAACACCTATAAAAAGTTCGATGCTGCTGCCACCTTTAACTATAGCTTTCTGGATAAAAATTTTTCGACACAGTACCAGGCAGAGCAAAGGCAAGGCGAAGTATTGCTTGCATTTACCATTCTTACTATCAGCATTGCCTCTTTAGGTTTGTTTGGTTTGATTACGTTTACTGTTGGCCAACGGGTAAAAGAAATTGGCATACGCAAAACGCTAGGCGCAAGTGTTACCAGCTTGGTTTCTTTGCTAACTGGCAGCTTATTGAAAGTAGTATTGATGGCTATGTTTGTAGCAATTCCCCTTTCATGGCTTGCTATGAACAAATGGCTGCAAGACTTTGCATACCGCATCACCCTTCAATGGTGGATGTTTGTACTGGCAGGAGCGATCGCGGGCATCGTTGCTATTATTACAGTCAGCTTTCAAGCTATTAAAGCAGCAATTGCAAACCCGGTGAAAAGTTTAAGAACGGAGTAGAACCTGGATTTAAGGGATTTTTAAGGATTGGGAGGAAATGAGAGATTTTTTGTAACCAGCTTATGAATAGGAGTGGAGCTTCTGTTGCGTCGCACTCTTGTACTTAAGTAATTAGTATCAGCAATTGCAAGCTAGATAGCAACTGTTCTCCTTGATTTGGAGTTTTGAGTAAAAGGGCTTCAAAAGGTTCGAACTATCAAAATAAAGCGTCATGAAAATTGTCATCATTTCTTTTTGTCTATTGATCCTCGCTACTTGTATTGCGAGCAATTTAAATGCACAGGTAGTCAAGCCCGATCTGCAAAATCTGGCTGGCTTAAAAGTCATCAACCGATCTGCAGAAGCCATCAATGAAGACGGCAAAAAGGCAATTCGCATCAGCGAAGCAGCAAACGAAGGATTTGTTATTTTAAAAGAAATTGACTTTTCAAACGGAACTATTGAGTTCGATGTAAAAGGTAAAAATGTAGTACAGCAAAGCTTTGTTGGCTTTGCATTTCATGGCCAGGATGAGAAGACCTATGACGCTATTTACTTTAGGCCATTCAATTTCGTAAACCCCGATACAGCACGAAGACGCCGCGCAGTTCAATATGTTTCGATGCCAAATTATCCATGGGAGAAATTGCGGGAAACTTTTCCGGGAAAATATGAGAACAAGGTCAATCCTGTTCCAAATCCCGATGGTTGGTTTCACGCAAAAATTACTATAAACGGAAAACGAGTTGCTGTATTTGTAGACAACGCTACAACGCCATCCCTTGAGGTAGAAAAGCTGACAAGTGTATCAAAAGGCGGGGTTGCACTTTGGGTAGGAAATAGTTCAGGGGGAAGTTTTGCAAATTTATCTATTACGAATCTGTCATCTAACACAGGTGCCGGTAACAAATAATTACAACTGTTAATCATACTATGCTTATCAACTATTTTAAATCCGCGATGCGTAGCATCTTAAAAAATAAGATGACTTCCTTCATCAATATTGGCGGCTTAGCCATAGGTATAACAGCAGCAGTACTGATATTATTTTGGGTACAAAACGAATTAAACTTCGATGGGGATCACCCAAATGCGGATCATATTTTCAGGGT
Source organism: Segetibacter aerophilus (assembly GCF_007991655.1). GTDB lineage: Bacteria > Bacteroidota > Bacteroidia > Chitinophagales > Chitinophagaceae > Segetibacter > Segetibacter aerophilus. Next base: position 293,172 of record NZ_BJYT01000005.1, on the reverse strand, counting down.
TACTACCAGCATTAAAGAGAACAACTGGATTTGGGAGAGCAGCCCTTTGCTTCTTGCTGAAGCTGCAAAAAAACAGGTACCAGAAATTGAAAAAGTTGCAAGGCTTAATACTTCTAACTGGCCGGTATTTAAAATAAATGGAAACCTTGCTTACGAAAAGAAAGTTGCTTATGTGGATGACGATTGGTTCAGCATATTCAATTATAGCTTTCTTGATGGTAATGCAGCCTCTTTTAAACGAGATCCTAACGGCATTATCCTGACTGCCGCTACTGCAGAAAAATATTTTGGTAAAAGCAGTGCATTAGGTGCAACGATTCGAATTGATAGTATGAATTACGAGGTGAAAGGCATAGTAAAAAATGCTCCCTCCAATTCCAGTTTTCAATTTGATGCCTACCTGCCTTTGGCAGCTTTATTAGCTGATCCGAATAGAAAACAAAACGATGAGAACTGGGACAATTTCAATTACATAACTTTTATACAGTTGAGGCCAGGTTCCAATACAAATGCTACAGCAAAAAAGCTTGCGCACATTTTGCCGGGCAATAACGAAGAAGGGACCACTATTTCACTGACGCCGCTAAAAGACATGCATTTTGATACCGAGGTACAATTTTCGTCGTTTGTTCTTGGCAGCAAAAACACTGTATACGTCTTTTCCATACTTGCTTTCTTATTGTTATTAATTGCTTCGATAAATTATGTAAACCTGACAATAGCAAAAGCAAGTCTCAGGGCAAAAGAAGTAAGTGTAAGAAAAATGGTAGGTGCAAAAAGGATTGACCTTTTTTACCAGTTTATTGCAGAATCATTATTAACCAGCCTTATCTCATTATTCATTACACTCGTTCTCATTCGACTGTCTTTGCCGCTTTTTAATAATGTTACCGGAAAAGCTTTTGATTTAGATCTTTCATCTCCAAGTGTATGGCTTGTTATAGGGGTTACACTTTTAGCAGCATTTACGCTTACCAGTATTTACCCTGCATTAATGTTATCTACTTTTAAGCCTTTGAATGTTTTTAGGGGCTTTACTGTTCTTAGAGTAAAAGACACCTATTTCAGGAAAGGTTTGGTTGTAGTACAATTTACTATTTCTGTAATGTTGATTTCCGCAACTATTATCATCTATAGCCAAATGAGATTTGTACAACAAACGAATCCTGGTTATAACCGCTCTCAGGTGCTGTCGTTTCCTTTACCGATGGATATTGATATGAATAAAAAGGAATCATCGGTGCAATCAATAAAGCAGGAATTACTTGGTAAAACGAGTATTCAAAGCGTAACGCTATCAAACCAACCAATCATAAATATTGGAAGTATATCAACGGGTAGCGCCGATTGGAACGGACATGATACGACCTTCAATCCTAAAATCGCCCAGCTATCCACCGATGCCGACTTTCAGAAAACAATGCAATTACAAATGAGGGAAGGCAGGTGGTTGGAGCATGGTAACGAAGCCGATAAAAATAATGTTGTACTAAATGAAACCGCTATAAAGGAGTTAAACATACCACGACCTTATATTGGACAACGCTTCACTTTTAAGGGCAGAACGGGACAAATCGTTGGTATAGTAAAAGACTTTACCTATAAAAGTTTCCACGAAAAGACGGGTCCGCTTGTTGCCTTTACTGATCCTGCCTGGTTTAGCTATTTTACGGTTCGCATTGCCGCAGGAAACGTAACAAAGGCAATAGCTGATGTACAAAGTACCTGGAATAAAACCTTGCCTGGGCGACCACTTGAATACAATTTCTTAGACGATAGTTTTGACAATTTGTATAAAGAAGATCAACAAGCCTCTTTCCTCATATTCCTGCTTGCTATAATTGCCGTTGTAATTTCTTCACTTGGCCTATTCGGCCTGGCTGCCTTTACTGCTGAGCAACGGACAAAAGAAATGGGCATCCGGAAAGTGCTGGGCGCAACCATTGGAAACATCACTGCACTATTGTCAAAAGATTTTGTAAAGCTTGTATGCATTTCAATATTGGTAGCAACGCCAGTGGCCTTTTGGGCAATGCATCAATGGATACAAAGTTTTGCATACCGCATCAACATTACATGGTGGATGTTTGCTGCGGCTGGCCTTCTTGCATTGCTGATTGCGTTACTAACAACATGCTTCCAGGCAATAAAAACAGCATTGGCTAATCCTGTGAAAGCTTTGAGAACGGAATAGTCTGAACCTGGATTTGGAAGGATTTTATGGATTGCGAGGAAACTGTCTGAACAGGAAGTGTGAGATGATTGGGATATGTGGGATAAGACGATATAGATAGAGTGACCGGTTAATGTATATAGTTTGATGTGGAAGATAAAAATGAATGGCAAAGAACTTTTGCGCGGCTCCGTCTGCCTAGAGAATGAGAACCGGGATGAGCCGATACTACAATCAACCAAACTCTAAACAAAAACCTATAACTCAGAACTTTAAACTCGAAACTTTTTCTCATGCTTCAAAACTATCTAAAGATCGCCTGGAGGAATCTCACCAAACACAAGCTGTTTTCATTCATAAATATTTTCGGACTGGCATCAGGTATGACTGTTTGCATGCTGGCAATGATTAAGGTAAAGGATGCTTATGATTACGATACTTTTCATCCAAATTCTGAAAAGAGTTATCGAATCCTTACTAACTTAAACCGTAAGAACGGGGAGCATTTTTTGTGCGCCAGCTCTCCTCTACCATTAGCAACTTATCTAAAAAATAATTACAACGCTGTCGATAAAAGTACAAGCGTATTTTTTTCGCAACGTGAAGTAACCATTGATGAAAAAAAGCTGTCTGCTAAAGAAGCATTTGTTGATGCAGATTTTTATAACATTTTTGGATTTACCTTAAAATCCGGTTCTCCTGCAATAAAGTCCCAAACCGCTGTTCTAACCGCTGAAACTGCTGAGCGTTTTTTTGGAAAGCAAAATCCAATTGGCCATACAATTACTATTGGCAAGTCTGTTGGCTTTATTGTAACCGGCGTACTTTCTAAACCGGCTGGTCCTTCGCACCTTACATTTGATTTGCTCGCATCAACGTCTTCAATTGCCTTGCTGTACCAGGACAGGGCCAACCAGGAATGGAGCGATGAAGCTGCTGCTTATACTTATGTTCAATTAAAACCTTCGGCATCGAAAGAAGTGTTAACGAACATTTTAAAGAACGTTAGTAAACAGGTTAACACAATCATTGCCCCTTCCGGTGAAAGCTTTGCCTTCGATATTCAACCCTTAGATAAAATTTCTCCAGGTAGCATTCCTTTGTACAATATTACCAATGAACCCATCCTTCCTAACTTGGTAATCTTCGGCTTGATTGGCTTTTCTATGCTGTTACTTGCCTTCTTTAATTATGTAAATCTTACCCTTGCCCGCTCGCTAGATCGTGCACGTGAAGTGGGAATACGAAAAGTGGCAGGCGCTTTAAAAAGACATTTGATATTTCAATTTTTAAACGAGTCGGTATTGGTTGCAATATTTGCCTTTTGCCTCGCATATCTACAACTAAGATTAATCAGTTCTTTACCTGCTGTCAATCGCCTTATTGGTAATGCCGCACAAGACAAAGCCCTTTGGCTATATTTTGTTTTGTTTACTATACTAACCGGCCTGTTTGCCGGTTGGATCCCTGCAAAAGTCTTGTCTTCTTTCCAGCCTGTGAGGGTCTTAAAAGGAAAGTTTAATACAAAGTTGTTTGGTGGAGTTGGGTTAAGAAAAACCCTTACTGTTATTCAATTTGCTACGTCTCTTGTTGCAATCGTAACCCTTGTAATTTTCTATCGTCAATCTGTGTACATGGCTACAGCCGATTACGGATTCGAGCGGCAAGGGATTTTGAATATTGACCTTCCAGCTAACTCGTACGAAAAAACAGCAACAGCCTTTTCTACCGTACCAGGAATCGAAGACGTAGCAGCGACGTCGGATCTATTAGGTTTTTCAGGGGGAGATGGCAAATTTATAAAACAAGAGAAGGTAGGCGACTCACTTCATGCGGCATATTTTGCAGTAACTCCATCATTTGTAAAAAGCATGGGAATTGAATTGATTGCCGGAGAAAACCTGCCCAATGCTACATCTGCATCGGGTAGTCGTTTTGCATTGATAAACGAGCAGGCAGTTAGTTCTCTAAAGTTCAAGACGCCTTTTGAAGCTACAGGCAAAACCATATGGTTAAACGACAGTACAAGCTACACTGTCGCAGGCGTTATAAAAGATTTTCATTATGCAAGTTTTTTACGACCCATTAACCCATTGATACTGGTGAATAAGGTGGATGAATTTAGAACGATGAGCGTTAAAGTTGCAAAAGGGGCCGAAGGAACCATTATCCCTAATCTTGAAAAAGCATGGAAAAAGATATATCCAAATCAGCCTTTTAAGGCGGACTGGTTTGATAAGCAATTATACGATCAACACCTGCATAAAGACGATTTGATGTTTATAGGATTGCTAACATTTATGGCGCTTTCTATTGCCTGCCTCGGCCTTTTAGGTATGGTGATTTATACTACAAAAAATAGGGAAAAAGAAGTAGGTATCCGCCGGGTGATGGGTGCTAAAGTTGTGCAGGTAATTGCTACGATTTCGAAAGAGTTTGTTACGTTGCTATTGATATCTGTCTGCATTGGTTTGCCAATAGGGTTCTTTGTGGGCAAGCAGTTTTTACAACAGTATGCTTATCGTATTCCCGTTAACTTCTGGCTACTTGCAGCAAGCGCGTCCGGGCTACTTTTGTTAGGCGCTCTTACCATTGGCTGGCAAACTTATCGAACCGCGTTAACCAATCCCGCTAAGAGCTTGAGAACGGAATAAGTCTGAACCTGGATTTGGAAGGATTTTATGGATTGTGAGGAAAGACGAGATTTTTATGAGCTCAAGTTATTTGTTGGATTAACGCTCGGTAACATCTTGCACTATTAAAGAATTTTATACACTTCTAAAAATTCTCGGAATGCACGCATTGCCACAACTCTTAGTGAAACTTGGAGTCTTTGAGTCTTCGTGGTTCAAATCCTTAATCCTTCTAAGACAATTTATTGCCGCCTCATATAAAATCGTACAACAACTGTCCGTTTTCGTACATCCTAAAATCTTAGTCGAAAACGCAACCCACTAGAAATGAAAAGGTTAGGCGAATGGCATGTTGGTTGGTCTTTTACTGTTAACAACATTTACTTAGGCTGCGCTGGCTGAATAAAGAGTGAAAAGTACTAGTGAGTGACACAACAAAAGCTGACTACAGAAACAGTGCTTGCTACCAAAAAACTACACCTAAACCTATAAGACATAATTCTTCTTATGCTAAAAAATTACCTGAAAACAGCCATCAGAAACTTGCTTCGCTACAAAGGTTTTACAGTAATAAATATTGCGAGCCTTGCCATCGGAATTACAGGTTGCCTTGTCATCGGCCTTTTTGTTTGGGATGAACTGCAGTACGACAAGTTTATTAAGGGCGGTGAAAATATTTACAGAGTTTATAATGTAGGTACAAGTAACGATGTTACCCGCAACCTGGCAAATACACCGCCAATGTATGCAACACATCTTAAGCAAAATTACCCGGAAGTAGAAGGCGCGATGCGAATTTTGATGACTGGATCAAGGATGCTCTTAGAAACGGGAGACAAGTCTAACTATGAAGAGAAAGGAATGGTGGCTGAAGAAAATTTCTTCAGTTTTTTTCCATTAAAGTTTTTAAAGGGAGATATCAATACTGCATTAAAAAATCCTACCGATGTTGTGATAACAGAAGACATAGCTCAACGGTATTTTGGTTCGGTTGATATTATTGATAAGCCACTTTATATTGATAAAGATACTTTCCAGGTGAAGGGCGTGGTTGCGCAATTACCAAAACAATTTCATTTAGATTTTAACTACTTGCTACCTCTTGCCGCCGCTCACTTGCCAAAAGATAGAATGGAAAGATGGAGCTGGCAGCAGTTCTATACTTATGTAAAAGTGAAGCCCGGAACACAAATACAACAATTGGATAGCAAGTTTAAAAAAGCTGTCAATGAGGTGCGTGCTTCAGTTAAGAATGATGACTTTTCTTTTATCCCTTATCTACAATCACTGAAAGACATACACCTGAAATCGTCTGATTTTGTTTATGACAATGCAATACGCGGAAATGAAACTTATGTAAAAGGCCTTACAATTATTGCATTATTTGTACTGGCAATAGCATGCTTCAACTTTATAAACCTGGCTACTGCAAGATCATTTAGACGGGCAAAAGAAATCGGCGTAAGAAAAGTAGTTGGCGCAGAACGCGGGCAACTGGTTTGGCAGTTTACGAGTGAGACAATTTTACTTTCTATTTTCTCCATTCTCATAGCCGTCATCGCTGCACTTTTCCTTGTGCCGGCTATCAATCAATTTACAGAAAAGAACATTAGTTTTAACCCAATTACAAATCCTCTGTTAGGCTTGCTGTTATTGGCAGCAGGCGTTGTAATAGGTGTTCTTGCTGGTATCTATCCAGCCCTTATACTTTCTGGTTTCGAACCTGTAAAAGTATTGAAGGGAATGAAGCCGACCGGTGATAGTTCTAATCATACAGGTTGGCTGAGGCAGGGTTTGGTAATCGTTCAATTTGCACTGTCAGCCCTATTGATCGTGTCGACAACTATAGTGTACAAACAGATAAAGTACCTGCACAATAAAAACCTCGGTTTTGACAAAGACCAGGTATTGGCGTTTCCTGTTAGAGGCGATTTTCAAAGCAAGCTCCAACCATTTTTAAATGAGTTGAAACAGTCGCCTAATATTCTTTCAGCCACTTCAGGCTATGGCTTGCCAGGCGAGCAATTTGCTGGGGATGGAGTAGTTGTGCCAAGCAAAAGTGATAAAGAGCTTTCCACAAGTTTGTTCATTGGTGACTTTGATTATGTAAAGACGCTCGGTTTAAAAATCATAGCTGGTAGAGACTTTTCAAAAGATATGGCAACAGATGCTGAAGAAGGTTTTATCGTAAATGAAACTGCTGTGAGAGAATTCGGTTTTGGTACTCCACAAAAAGCGCTTGGCCAAAGAATCGAGTGGAACAAATGGATACCAGACTCTTTACATCCGGTTAAGAGAGGAAGGGTTATTGGAGTTATAAAAGACTTTCACTACAAAAGCCTGCATGAAAAAGTAGCACCAGCCGTTCTGCAAATTTATTCACCGATCTTATCGAAAGTAGCGGTAAAGGTGCGGCAGGCAGATCTTCAAAACACCCTTGCACACATCGAAAAAGTATGGACCAAATTTGCAACAGGTTATCCCCTTGATTATAAATTCCTCGATGACAACTTCGGTGAAATGTATAAGGCTGAAGATAAGTTAAGCAGCCTGCTTTGGATCTTTACTGTTATGGCGATCGTTGTAGGTTGCATGGGTTTATTTGGCTTAGCCGCATTTAGTGCAGAACAGCGGACAAAAGAAATCGGTATAAGAAAAGTGTTAGGAGCAAGTGTAATCAGTATTGTAACGATGCTTTCAAAAAACTTCTTAAAACCAGTTCTCATTGCATCCCTCATCGCCTTCCCTATAGCCTGGTGGATGATGAACAAATGGCTCGAAGACTTTCCATACCGTGTAAATATAAGTTGGTGGATTTTTGGAATTGCAGCGATTGCAGCGTTGGTCATCGCATTGATTACGGTAAGTTTTCAAACGATAAAGGCTGCGGTAACTAATCCGGTGAAGAGTTTACGGGCGGAGTAAGCCCCGGCCCTAAAGGGAGAAGAGAGCTTTTCGAGCGAGTTTTTGAAACTATATTAAGCTTTTCTTGCTGCCGCCCGACGAGGAGCGATAGCAACGGAAGTCGGGGTTGCATTGAGTACTGAGGTAGCTATCTGAACTGGGATTGTGGCATTGTCGGGATTTGTGGGATAAGTAGAAATACACTATTGATGTGGTAGATATAATGTTTAAAAAATAACTAAAGCACCGCCTCTTCTCCTTTAGGAAAAGAGGAAGGGAGATGAGGCGTATTATGCTTAAAAACTATCTTAAAATAGCAATTCGAAACTTGGCGAAACACAAGTTGTTTTCGTTCATCAACATATTTGGACTTGCCTTAAGTATGTCTGTTTGTATGATGGTTTTAATCAATTTGAAAGATCAAATTAGTTATGACAAATTTCATCCAAATACTGATCGTACGTACAGAGTTATAACAGAACTTACAAACAAGGAAGGCTCATCCTACCGTTTTGCATCGTCGCCTTTACCACTGGCCAATTCACTAACCACTGATTACAACTTCATTGAGAAGACAGTAAGGCTTTATTCAGCAGGAGGTGATAAAGCTTCTACGGGAACCAAAGAATTATCCATTAATGGAGCATTTACAGAACCAACATTTTTTGATGTTTTTGGATTTACGTTAAAAGAAGGCAATGAGAAAACCGCACTATCAGCACCAAATTCTGTTGTATTAAGCAAAACAACAGCAGAGAAGTTTTTTGGCAATGCAAATCCGGTTGGACAAACAATAAAATTGGCCAAACTAGGAGACTTCCAGGTGACAGGTGTACTCGAGATTCCAACAGGAAAATCGCATATTGATTTTGAAGCTTACATGTCACTTAGTTCTGTGCCTGCTCTTGAGAAGTCAGGTAAATTGACACCAGCAATCGATAAATGGGATGCACAAATTCATGCATACACATACTTGCAACTTAAAGATGGCGCCAATAAAAAACAATTGGACAAAGCGTTATCACAGGTAACGGCAGGGCTCATTAAAACAACAAAATTACAGGGCAAAGAAAACATAGCATTCGAAGCGCAGCGTTTTAATAAGATTATTCTTGGTGAAGAATTGATGAATGCTTTTGGAAATGTTGGATCGATGGAAAAAACACTAGGTCCACTTTTAATCGGCTTCATTATATTGCTCTCGGCATGCTTCAATTACACCAACCTCTCTATCGCCCGCTCACTGAACCGGGGCAAAGAAGTTGGTATCCGCAAAGTGGCTGGCGCCTTTCGTTACCAGGTATTTTACCAGTTCATTCTCGAATCAGTTTTAATAGCATTTCTATCGCTGGGCTTAGCATGGATTATTCTGCACCTGCTGCAACAATATGCGCCGTTTATGGGTGAGATGGCACCAAGCGGTCTTGCTTTAAATAACGGGATTTACGGTTGGTTTGTAGTGTTCGCAATATTTACAGGATTGCTTGCAGGCTCATTACCGGCCTGGGTCCTCTCCTCTTTCAAACCTGTTGAGGTGCTTAAAAACCTATCCAACATAAAGTTATTTGGGGGCAACGGTTTTAGAAAAGGATTGATCGTCGTACAGTTTACACTAGCGCTAGTAACTACCATTTTTACATCTATCTCATCGCAGCAATTTAGTTTCATTGCAAACGCCGATCCTGGATATAACCGTGATAATTTGTTGGTCGTACCGACAGATGGAGCAGATCCGAAAATACTTTCTGCAGAGATCGAAAGAGTAAGCGGGGTGCAAAATGTAACAGCCACGTCAGCAACGTTTGGAAGAAATTCATCGGGGCACATTCCCGTCAAATTGCAACCAGGCGCACAGGCAATCGAAGCAAATTATTATGACGTAGATAGAAACTTTACAGAGGTGATGGATTTAAAAATTGTGGCAGGTGAGAACCTACCTGAAAATACTTCGACAAATGAAAAATACGTGTTACTAAATGAAACAGCTACCCGGACGCTTAATTTTAAAACACCGGCAGATGCCGTAGGAAAAATGATTTGGTTAACTGATACTACCCAGGTGCAAGTTGCCGGAGTATTGAAGGATTTTCATTTTCAAACATTAGCCGTTCAACTGACTCCATTGGTCGTCCGTAACCGTCCAAATAATTTCAACTTTTTACTCGTTAAGACAAATGATGCCAATTCAACAATAGTATCCAGGATAGAGCAAGTATGGAAAAAAAACGCTTTACAACCATTTGAAAGCAGTTGGCTAAAAGAAGAGCAGATTGAAAGACAAGGCGCAAAAGATACTGTCTCCACACTTGGCTTTCTTGCTTTTATGACCATTACTATTGCTTGCCTTGGTTTATTAGGAATGGTGATTTACAATACCGAAACGAGACGCAAAGAAATAGGTATCCGCAAAGTGATGGGCGCATCAGTATCAACGATTATTTCATTGTTATCTAAAAGCTTTTTAAAGCTTGTGATTATTGCTGGTTTGATAGCTATGCCGATTGCTTATGTACTTGGCTTTATATTCACGCACATTTTTGCCAATCGAATTGATATCGGATTGGGTAGTCTAATCTTTAGTTTCCTAGGGTTGTTAGCACTGGTATTGATAACCATTAGTTCGCAAATATTTAAGGTGGCTACAGCAAATCCTGTTGAGAGTTTGAGGACGGAATAACGCCAATTTGAAAATGGGAAAATTTGAAAATTTGAAAATGAAAAACTGGAGTTTTATTAAATATCTGACTTCCTCTACTAGGTATAAGCTGAATTGGTAGAGACTATGTTTGGATGTATTCTGAAGTACCGCTCCTTCTCCGCGAGGAGAAGGAGAAGGTGGATGAGGCGTTGAATGAAGAACAAACCGTACAAGTGAGTGACACAACGATGTCGAAAAAAGAACAAATGCCGGTAACAAAATGAATCACATACATAGATGAACCTCCAAAACATAACTCATGTTCAATAACTACTTCACTATTGCTGTAAGAAATTTTCTTCGCAATAAAACATTCTCTGTCATTAATGTGCTGGGGCTATCTATTGGCATTAGTGCTGCGCTCGTAATGTTCCTGATTGTGTATTATGAGTTCAGCTTTGATAAGTTCGTGCCTGATAGAGATAGAGTTTATCGTGTGGTATTGGATGCGAAGTTTTCTGGTACCGAAGGGCATAGCGCCGGGCTTCCTGCGCCGCTGGGAAGTGCGATTGAAAATGAAGTGACGGGCGTTGAGAAAACGGTTCCGGTTTTTCAATTCCAGGGAGACGGGACTGCAAAGGTAGAAGTGGCCACGGCTACGCCGGGAAAGCCAGTCATCTATAAAAAGCAACCTAATGTTGTTTTTACAAACCCACAATATTTTTCATTGCTTGGTTATAGCTGGATCGTGGGTTCGCCACAAGCAGGCATGCAGGATCCATTTTCTGTCGTACTTACTGAAAGCCGTGCGAAACAATATTTTCCCGGCATTCCGGTGACCGATGTTATTGGAAAACAAATTACTTACAACGGAGTCACTACAACTGTTGCGGGTGTAGTGAAAGATCTAAATAAAACTACTGCTTTCACTGCCGATCAATTTATTTCGCTTGCAACGATCGCAAAAACCAACCTGCAGGATAACTTCATGATGACGGTTTGGGACGACTGGATGGCCTATTCGCAACTCTATATAAAATTGTCAGAGGGCACTAATCCCCAGGCAACGGAAGCACAGTTAAAAGTGCTTTTAAACAAATACAATAAAAAGGCTAATAAAGATGCAAACAACACTATGTCGTTTCACCTGCAACCTTTAGACGATATTCATTTTAATGGATTGTACCAAAGCGTTGGTGGACGGGTAGCAAACAAGTTAACATTGTATGGATTGCTGGCAATAGCGGCCTTTTTGTTATTGCTGGGTTGCATCAATTTCATTAATCTTACAACAGCCCAGGCAACCAAAAGAGCAAAGGAAATCGGGATCCGCAAAACGATGGGTAGCTCGAGAAAACAATTGGTACTGCAGTTCTTAAGCGAGACCCTTTTCATTACCGTTATTGCAACTGTGATCTCTGTTGCTTTAATTCCTTTGCTGCTAAAAATGTTCACAGACTTTATTCCCCCGGGCTTACACTTCGACTTATTCAATCAACCGAAACTCATCCTATTTTTACTGATTCTAACCATTGCTGTTAGCTTTCTTTCAGGTTTATATCCTGCATTAATTTTATCAGGCTATAAACCTGTCTCAGTTTTAAAGGGACAGGCTTTTAACGACTCAGGACAAACAAGAAATGCATGGGTACGAAAGACGCTAACTGTATCTCAATTTGTAATCGCCCAGTTCTTCATCATCGCCACATTAATGGTTAGCAAGCAGATCAATTACAGTATGAACGCAGACCTCGGATTTAAGAAAGATGCGATACTTACATTTGAAACACCACGGGATACGGTAAAAACACACGGCCAAAAATTACTTCATGAAATACAATCAATTCCTGAAGTTGAAATAGCAGCATCAGGCTTTCTATCGCCTGCAGATTTAGGTGTCGCATTTACCAATATTAGCTACCCGGAGAAAAAGGATATTGTTGCAAATGTGCAGATCAGGTGGGGCGATCCAAACTACCTGAATGTCTATGGGATAAAATTACTTGCAGGGCGAAATGTTAAACCGAGCGACTCAAACAAAGAGCTGATCATTAATGAGACTTACGCTAAGATTCTTGGATTTAAGAAACCGGAAGAAGCACTTAATAAATATTTAAACTTAAATAGCAAGGACCTGCCAATCGTAGGGATAATGCAGGACTTTCATGACCAGTCTTTCCGTGCATCTATTGGCCCTATTGCGTTTGCTGGTAACAACGGTACCATCTATCATGTCAGGCTAAAACCAAATAATGCAAATGGGCATGTTTGGCAGTCGGCCATTGCAAAAATGGAAAAGGCGTACAAACAAATGTACCCTGAAGAAGATTTCAAGTATTCGTTTTTTGATGAAACCATCTCAAAAATGTATCAAAGCGAACAGAATACTGCGAGGCTATTAAAGTGGGCTTCAGGCCTTGCCATTTTCATTAGCTGCCTCGGCTTGTTAGGTTTAGTTATTTACATTACCAACACCCGCACCAAAGAGATTGGCATCCGCAAAATTTTAGGTGCATCTGTTGCAACCATCGTTTCAATTCTATCACGAGATTTCATGCGGCTGGTCATACTTGCCTTTCTAATAGCGGCTCCTATCGCATGGTGGGCATCATACAAATGGTTGCAGGACTTCGTGTATAGAACACCAATGAGCTGGTGGGTATTTGCATTGAGTGGATTAGTGATGATTGTGTTGGCGGTAATTACGCTTGGTATTCAAACTATCAAAGCTGCAGTGGCTAATCCGGTGAAGAGTTTGAGGACTGAATGAGAACAAATTTAAAAATGTGATGATTTGAAAATTTGAAAATGCAAGAAGCAGATTCACTATGTAAGATTTTTATGAGCCCGGCTAAGAATAAGTATTAGACATCGTTGCGTCGCACTCTTGTACTGACATTACAATATTGAGCAAAAATGATCAGCAGTATAAGGGATAACAAGGCAACAACAAGAAGTATAGTTCTATAAAACAATGATTAAATAACTCGATGATATGCTAAGAAATTATTTCAAGATCGCATTGCGTAATTTTTACAAAAACAAGCTCTATTCTTTTGTAAATATCACCGGTTTGTCCATCGGAATATGTAGTTGCATCTTAATTGGTGTTTATATCATGCATGAAATAAGTTTCGATCGTTTTCATGCTAACGCTGATCGCATCGTCCGTGTAACGATGGATTATAATAACGGCAATGCTGTCAATAAAGTGGCCACCACCGGCACCAAAGTTGGACCTGAATTTAACAGGAGTTTGCCGGAAGTAGAAGGCTACAGCAGAACGTTGAAATATACAAGAGTTATTGGCTATGGCGATAAAGTGTTTGAAGAGAAAAACTTTCTCTATGCCGATTCAGCTTTCTTTTCAATGTTCTCATTTAAATCAGTTGCGGGTGATCCTTCAACTGCATTAAATGCACCTGACAAAATCGTACTAACACAATCAGCAGCTAAAAAGTATTTTGGCAAAGCAGATCCACTAGGCAAAATTTTAAAAGTGGGAACCAAAGATTTTATGGTTACTGCAATAGCCATGGATGCACCAGATAACTCTCAAATTAAGTTTGATTTTGTTGGTTCATTTACTTCATTAGGTGCTTCGAAAGAAGAAAAATGGTGGGAAGCAAACTATATCACCTACTTATTATTAAACCCAAAAGCTAACATTGATGCAGTTCAAAAAAGAGTAACTGCTTTCATGCAAAAAGTAAGTACTGAAGAGCTTAAGATGAAAGGAAGTGAATACCTCACTTATCATTTAGAGCCGCTTACTAAAGTCCATTTGTACTCTTCCTTGGACGGCCTAGAACCTAACAACAATATTGTTTACATCTATGTCCTCGCTGTTGTTGCAATTCTTATTTTACTGATCGCTTGTGTTAATTACACCAACTTAAGCACTGCGCAATCAGCTTCACGAAGCGCTGAAATTGGAATGCGAAAAGTACTGGGTGCGCAAAAGAAACAGGTGTTTAAACAGTTCATCGGTGAAGGTATTTTCTTTACGCTGGTATCGGTCATTGTAGCATTAGCATTATCATACTTACTGCTGCCGTTATTTAATGACCTGGCAGGTAAAGAATTAACGACCGGTATTATCTTTCAACCAGTAACCATATTATCGCTACTGGCATTAGCGATGATAGTTGCCTTTACTGCCGGTTCGTACCCGGCCCTGATACTTTCTAACGTAAAACTGATAAAAGTATTAAAGTCTGGATTTTCGTTTTCACAAAGTGGCAATGGAATACGTAAATCGCTGATCGTTTTTCAGTTTGTTATATCCATCTTCCTGATTACATCAACCATTGTAATTCTTAAGCAATTATCATTTATTGCAAATAAAGATTTGGGCTATAACAAAGAACAAATTGTTGTGTTGCCGGTAGACAACGAAATGTTACAGCATTATGACGATTTGAAAAAGGCGTTTAAAAATGATCAAAACGTTATAAGTATAGGCGGCGCTTATGAAAAGCCAACGAACATTGGATGGGGCGATGGTTTACAAAAAAGCCAGAACGATCAGAGTATTACCGTCAATGCATTTCCTGTTGATGAAGGTTATGCAAGAACATTGGGCGTTAAAATAATTGCAGGCAGCGATTACACACAGGCTGATGTACAACAATTCGACACTTCAAATAATGGAAGCAATTTGAAGTATACTTATATGCTGAATGAATCTGCAGTAAAGTCATTGGGATGGAAACCCGAAGAAGCCATTGGCAAAACAGTTTTCAAAGGCCGGGAAGGAATCGTAAAAGCGGTTGTAAAAGACTTTCATTTTCGTTCTTTTCACGAACCCATCAACCCATTGGTCATTTTTTTAGACAAGCGAATGTTGCACGTAATGTTTGTAAAAATAAACGGGAAAAATGTTGCATCAACAATTGATCAATTGAAAAATACCTGGAAAAACAGGGTAACCCATCGTCCTTTCGAATATCATTTTTTAGATGAAGATTACAATGCGTTGTACCAGTCAGAACAAAAAACGGCTGGAGTATTTACCACCTTTTCATCCATTGCAATATTATTGGCATGTCTTGGTTTGTTCGCACTAAGTGCATTTGAATTAGTGAAACGTTCCAAAGAAATCGGCATCCGAAAAGTACTGGGCGCAACAATGCCAGACCTTGTTAGATTGTTAACGATGGATTTTGTAAAGCTGATAGTACTTGCCTGCCTCATCGCATTCCCGGTATCATGGTACGTCTCAAGCAAGTGGTTGGAAGACTTCACATACCGGATCGACATACAGTGGTGGATGTTTATTGTTGCAGGAGTGGTTGCTATTGTGATTGCGTTACTAACGATTAGTCTGCAGGCGATAAAAGCAGCGTTATCTAATCCGGTGAAGAGTTTGAGGACAGAGTAAAGCCTCATCCTCAGTCCTTCTCCTGAAGGAGAAGGAGGCCAGGCAGGAGAAGTTTGATGGGACAGCGATACCAACAAATGAACTAATATCTGTGCTTTCCAGCAGAGCGAAGAATAAAAGATGATGTGGAAGATTAAGCGTTTAAAAATATTCTAAAGTACCGCTCCTTCTCCTTGAGGAGAAGGAGAAGGAGGATGAGGCTTATGCTCAAAAACTATCTACATATTGCCTTAAGAAACATTCAAAGGAAACCGCTTTTTGCAGCGATCAATACTGTTGGTTTGGCTATTGGAATCACTTCTTTTGTTTTCATTGCTTTGTTTGTGTTGGATGAATTGAGCTACGACAGGCATTTTAAAAATTCGAAGCAAATTTATCGACTTACTTACGCTGCAAAGGACAATGAGCCATGGTTGAAAGATGTGCCTGCTGTTGCTCCGGGTATCGCTGCAAGACTTCCCGAAATGGAGCATTATACCAGGTTGTTTCAATCTTCGGGATTGGTAAAGACCGGCAAGGAAAGCTTTAATGAATCAAAAATCTTCTTTGCCGACACTTCTTTTTTTAGAGTTTTTGATCTCACTTTTATTGCTGGCAATGCTGCTTCAATTAGTAATGAGCCTAATGGTACTATCATTACGAATTCCACAGCAAAAAAATACTTCGGAACAGAAAATCCTGTCGGCAAGCCATTGCAGCTTGCAGGAAACGATGGCCTGGAAAATTTTGATTTGAAAGTGGTAGCTGTTATAAAAGATCTTCCAACTAATACACACTTTCATTTTGATTTTCTAATTCCTTATCGGTCGGCACTTGCAAGTAGAAGTAATGTTGGGGTTTATACGTATTTCAAAATTTCTGCAAATGCTACTGCTTCTGCCATTAAAGACAAGCTAAACCGAATGAAACAACAATACTTCCAGGAATGGAGATTGGATGCAAAAACTATTCTAAGCTTACAGCCTGTTACTTCCATCCATCTTCACTCTGCTTTTTTTGAAGAATTGGAAGCAAATAGTAACGTTTCCACTATTTATATTTTTTCGATCACAGCTTTCCTGATCTTGTTTATTGCATGCATTAACTACATTAATATTTCATTGGCACAAAGCACTAAAAGATCAAAAGAAATAGGTTTAAGGAAAATATTAGGCGCAGATAAAAAGCAAGTCATCTTTCAATTTATTACGGAATCGTTTGTCCACCTGCTGATCTCAATCATTATTTCGGCGTTTTTACTACAGGCGTTATTGCCCCTTTTTAATCAAATAACCGAAAAGTCATTAACCCTTGACAACAATCGTTCGTTGCTGTTACTGTTTCCTGCAATAACTGCTTTGGGATTAATGTCTGCTCTTTATCCTGCCCTTGTTTTATCGAGATTCAATCCCGTACTTGCTTTAAAAAATACAATACCTGCCGCCACTTTAAAGACTTCCACTTTACGGCAAGGGTTGCTGGTTTTCCAATTTGCCGTTGCAGTTGTTTTGATCATTTGTACTACTATTGTCTTTCTTCAACTTTCTTTTATACGCAATAAAAACCTTGGTTTTGCAAAAGAGCAGGTGGTGGTTTTATCGCTAAGAAACCCGGAAACGCAGTTGAAGTATAGAGTGTTGAAACAGGAGCTGTTGAAGAACTCGAATATTCTAAAAGTTGCTGCGTCACATACTGTTCCCGGTGAAGAAATGGGCGGTGGAATTTATAGGATGTCTACAGCCGAAGCTAAAAATAACGAGCCGACTGAGTTAGAAAGTAACACATTGTTTGTCGATGAAGATTACCTCGATCTAATGAACATCAGCATCGTTGCCGGAAAAAAATTCAATAAAGAAAATAGCGCTTCAGAAGCAAATAATACTGTTCTGGTCAATGAGGCTGCTGCAAAAACTTATGGTTGGAAATTTGCCGAGGCAACTGGTAAGACAATAGAATATTTTGTTGACCGTAGCAGAGGCTTTCAACCGGCACTAGTTGCTGGAGTGGTTTCTAATTTCCATTACCAATCTCTGCGCTCCCCTATAGAGCCGTTAATTATTCGGCTGGCAAAAGATGCAGATAGCGCAGGCGGCTACATTTCAACCATGACCAGCCTGTCAATAAAAATCAAAGGCTCGGACGTTCGCCAGGCAGTTACCGACATTAAAAAAGCCTGGGATAAAACAAACAAAGATTATCCGTTTGAATATACCTTTTTGGATGAACGATTAACCAAGTTGTACAGCTCCGATGAAAAGCTGGGACAAGTGTTTAGCAAGTTTTCGTTCATTGTTTTATTTATTACATGTATCGGTCTATTCGGCATTTCAATTCTTACCATAGAGCTAAGAACAAAAGAAATTGGTATAAGGAAAGTATTAGGTGCATCGGTTCGCAATATTGTAAACATGCTCTCTAATGACTTCTTAAAACTTGTTATAATAGCCATCATTATTGCATTTCCTATAGCAGGGTGGGCGATGAATAAGTGGCTGCAAGACTTTGCCTTCCGCATAAACATCAGTTGGTGGATCTTCTTAGTTGCGGGATTAGCAGTTGTCGTAATTGCATTGCTTACAGTGAGTGTGCAGGCAATAAAAGCGGCAATTGCAAATCCGGTGAAGAGCTTGAGGACGGAGTAGTAAGCTCATCCTCGGTCCTTCTCCTTAAGGAGAAGGAGGCCGGGCAGTAGTTATTACATGAGCTATGGTACTAACAAATGAGCGTTCTTGAATCACTCAGCTTACAAATATTGAAAGATGATATGGAAGATAAATTGCTCCGAAGTATTCCAAAGCACGGCTCCTTCGCCTAAACGAGAAAGAGGCCGGGTAATAGATATCGGAGCTAGGGTACTAACAAATGAGGATTGGTAGATCAACTAGCTCACAAAATATTCAAAGATGATGTGGAAGATAAAATGCTTAAAAGTATTCCACGGTACCGCTCCTTCTCCAAGAGGAGAAGGAGAAGGAGGATGAGGTCTTGTTGGGCTTCAGAAAAACGTACAAGTGAGTGACACAACGATGATGATAAAAGAACCGAAAGCTCACTTAGAAAGTATTTAAAACCTACGGTGGGAATAGTATGAACGGTAACCCAAACACCTTTTTTAAAAATTAATTTTGAAAGAATAATTATAACAAAATGATTAAGAATTATTTTAAGATCGCACTTCGAAATTTAAGTAAGCATAAAGGCGATACTGCGATCAATTTAGTTGGATTAATCGTAGCGTTCTCGACCTCGTTATTATTATTTCTTGGCGTCTACTATGAATTTTCTTTTGATAAATTTCATAAGAATGGCGACGATATCTATCACTTATACTTCACTACCCACACTAAAAACCAGGTTGAAAAAAGTGGTTCAATGCCTGTTCCGTTGCTTCCTTCTCTGAAAGCAGCGTACCCTGAAGTAAAATATGGAACGAGGTATGTTAACGGAGCAGGGATTGTGGATTACAACAACAAGAAGATAAATGAAAACGTTCGGTATTCGGACCCCGACTTTTTAGAAATGTTTTCTTTTCCTCTTGTAAAAGGTAATGCAAAAAATGCGTTGGGAGAGTTGAACAATGTAGTCGTGAGAGAAACCGCGGCGAAAGCAATTTTTGGCAAAGAAGAACCGATGAACAAGGTTGTTCAACTTCACATAAACGATGAGTGGAAGCCCTTTGTTGTTTCCGGAATTATCGCTGATATGCCCGACAACTCAAGTATAAATTTTGACATGCTTATTCGCTTTGAGAATAATGGAAATTATGCTGGTGCAATTGATCAGTGGGATAACACAAATCATGACGTGTATATACAACTAGCTGAAGGATCGAACCGCGCACAATTTGAGAAAAAAGCCATTTCGTTTCTAAATCTTCACTTCAAAGAAAACATTGAGAAGTTGAAGAGAGATGGCGCTGCGCCTGCACCAGATGGTTCTTTTATTCACCTTAACCTGCAACCGCTTTCAAAGATACATACCGACAATTCTATTAATCGCGAGGGTGGCAGCATTAGCAGTGGCTATCTATATATGCTTTTAATTATTGGGTTGTTGATCGTTGCAATCGCCTGTATTAATTTTATCAACCTTAGTATCGGTCGCAGCTTTACGCGCAGCAAAGAGATAGGCCTGCGAAAAACATTAGGCGCCCAACGCTGGCAATTGACAGCACAGTTTTGGACAGAAGCCTTCTTCATTTGTCTTGCAGCTTTTATTGTAAGCCTCGTGTTGTGTTATCTACTACTGCCACAGTACAAGCAACTTTTTGCCATGCACATTGACAGAAAAGTATTGCTTTCCCCGAATTCATGGTTCGTGATGTTGGGCATATTCCTATTGATCACGCTACTGGCTGGCGGTTATCCCGCATGGTTGATGTCACGGTTTAATATCGTCCAGATCTTAAAAGGAAAGGTCTCTGTAGGTCAATCAAACAAGTTAAGAAACAGCCTGATTGTAGTTCAATTCTCAATAGCCATTCTCTTGATGGTGGCAACAATGATCTCCTGGCAACAGATCAATTACCTGCGGGAAAGGCCGTTGGGTTATAACCGCAGCCAGGTAATCAGTGTACCGGTTGAAGGCGAAATGAACCCAACAAAAGTGCTTGAGATTATGAAGGCTAGTCTGCAAAATAACAGTAATGTAGAGAGCATCTCCGGTATTTATAACAACCTTGGACGTGGTACCGATGGCGCATCAAGAACCTCGAGTATTGGCTTCGATTATAAAAACCGTGAAGTAAAAAGCAGTTGGATGGGTATTACCTATGACTTTACGAAAACACTAGGGCTTCAAATGGTGGCAGGTCGAGACTTTTCTAAAGACTTTCTAACCGATAGCTCCGGGGTAATAATTAATGAACAAATGGCTCAGCAACTTGGCGAAAAGGAAGTGATTGGGGCCTTACTAAACGTGGACGATAGTGCCCCACCAATGAAGGTGCTTGGTGTTGTAAAAGACTTCAACTTTCAGTCGTTGCATCAGCCTATCAAGCCGCTTACATTAATTCTTAGTAAAGATTTTCCCATTCATTATATCCTAATTAAAGTTAAGTCGACCAATCTACCCGCAAGTATGGAGCTTGTTAAAAACGCTTATAAAAATGTTCTTCCAAACACAGACTTCAAAGGTTCTTTCCTAGATGAAAATATAGAACGCCAATACAAACGTGAGCAAAAGCTGGGGCGAATTTTTGTTGCCGGCGCCATCATCGCCATTACACTTTCATGTATGGGTTTACTTGCTATCGTTATCCTTGTAGTAACACAACGAACAAAAGAAATAGGAGTCCGTAAGGTATTAGGCGCCTCTGTGAGCAGCATTATTGGCATGCTATCGTATGACTTCTTAAAGCTCGTATTCATCTCTGCAGTCATTGCTTTCCCACTTGCATGGTATGCAATGAAAAGCTGGTTAACAGGTTTTGCATACCACATAGAAATAAGCTGGTGGATATTTTTACTGACTGGCGCTGCGACTGTATTGATAGCATTGCTGACCGTTAGTATACAGGCATTAAAAGCAGCGATAGCAAATCCTGTTAAAAGCTTAAGAAGTGAGTGAATATTTTGAAGATGAGGCAATTTGAAAATTTGAAAACGTAGGCTTAGAAATGAGCCAGGAAGAATTTTTTTTGGAGCCATACTAGGAACAACTATTAAACATTCTTGCGTCGCACTCTTGTACTGAAGCTTTTTATTGTGGCTTTCTTTAACTGGTATTTTTAAAAAAGCATTGTTGGAGCACCTTTAAACCACATAGGCATATAGAACAGATAGGAAGGGCCCACATAGATAGAGAGGATATTGCAAAGATTGGAATAACCGACACCAGTTCTTGCATAAGGGACATCAGCCGGTTGGGTGCCAAGCAAAGCGAAGGCATTCAGAAACATGCGTAGCAGTTTCTGAAACACGCGGGCGCAGTCCCGTTGCAAGAACGAAGCCCAGCGGCTTGAGCTATAGCTTAACAACTATAAGCCTTTTGTAAACAATAATCTTATAATAACAAAGCATTAATCACTTTTAAACAAACACAAATCGATAATGAAAAAGCTCCTCTTCTCTCTACTCATCTCTTCTGCCTGTGCAACCCTCTATGCACAGGACAAAAACGAAACGCCATACATGACAAAGTCTTTGTCTGGCGACGCCATTAAAAACGTCGAAGTAAAAACTTCCGGCGGAAGCATCTCTGTTACCGGCGCAAATCCTTCGGAAAGTCGCATTGAAGTCTACATTCACGGCAACAACGGAAAGAACGATCTTTCTAAAGAGGAAATCCAACAAAGACTAAATGAAAATTATGACCTGGACGTTTCGGTAAGCAACAATAAAGTGACTGCGATTGCAAAGCCAAAAAAGAACAATATGGATTGGAAAAGAGGTTTGAGTATTTCGTTTAAGGTATTTACACCCCAAAACATTGTTTCAAATTTAGCTACAAGTGGTGGTAGCATTAGTTTAAAAAACCTTTCCGGCAACCAGGACTTTTCGACAAGTGGAGGCAGCCTTCATGTGGAAAGTTTAAGTGGTAAAGTAAGGGGCAGGACTTCCGGCGGAAGCATACATGTAGCTAACTCAAAAGACGATATCAACTTGGCAACAAGCGGTGGAAGTATTCATGCTGAAAATTGTGATGGCAATCTAAATTTAGCTACTTCGGGCGGATCACTTAACCTAACTGATTTAAAAGGTAACATCGAAGCCAACACCAGTGGTGGAAGCATCAATGGCAGCAATATAAAAGGTGAACTCATTACACATACTTCAGGCGGAAGCATTCGTTTAAGTGACCTTGCCTGCAGCCTTGAGACTGGTACAAGCGGTGGTAACATTAATGTTTCAATTAAAGAATTAGGCAAGTATGTTCGTATCAGTAACTCAGCTGGTAGTGTAGATATTCAATTGCCAAACAAGGGAATAAACCTGAAACTAACGGGTCAAAAAGTAACGACTGCAGCTTTGAGCAATTTTAATGGAAGAATGGAAAAAGACGAAATAGATGGCACTTTAAATGGTGGCGGAATTCCGGTTACCGTTAGAGCTGGAAGCGGTAAAGTAAATCTATCAATGCGTTAATCCCCAATAATACAAGGTCACGAAGAACACGAAGGAGACACTTAGGCCACAACGGTTTTTAATAAAAATCGAAAAAGCTTTGGAATTTCCTCTTCGTGTTCTTCGTGCAAACCTTGGTGTTCTTTGTGTCCCTAAATTGGCTCATAATCCCCTAAGTCCACACGCTTTAGATCCCTGTTTCAAAAGCGAACAAAAGTGTATCAAAAACGTACAATTAAGTATGCTTATTTGGCACCTAAAAACATGACTTTCAAATACTTCTACTTTTGGCCACGTTATTGGAAAACGTAAAAGCGAATGCTTTTTACACATCCGTAAATACCAAAACAATGTTTAAGAATTATTTGGTCACCACTTATCGAAACCTTTTTCGAAATAAGATAAATACCATCATCAATATAACAGGCCTTACTGTTAGCATCGCCTGTTGCGTCTTCATTTATGTCTTTGTAAGACATGAAAAAACGTTCGATAGTTTTCACGCAAATGCGGACCGGATTTACCGCATTGTATCTGATGATAAAAACACCCAAGGAGCTTCATACCAGGGTTACGTTAGTTTCCCTGTTGCAA
This sequence comes from Segetibacter aerophilus, assembly GCF_007991655.1. Taxonomy (GTDB): domain Bacteria; phylum Bacteroidota; class Bacteroidia; order Chitinophagales; family Chitinophagaceae; genus Segetibacter; species Segetibacter aerophilus. Next base: position 269,804 of record NZ_BJYT01000005.1, on the reverse strand, counting down.
AAGCACTCCGAAACGACTTCCCAAATCTTGAAACAGTTACACAGGTGTATGTAAACAACACCGCAGTTGTTAGCATCAACGACGCTTCAACCACACGTAAAGTTTTCGAAGAAAAGGAAATGACTTTTGCAGATGAATACTTTCTAAAAACCTTTGACTACCCTGTTTTGGCAGGACAAAAAACTGGCCTACTCGCATCACCTGACGAAGTTGTTTTAACAAGGGAACTTGCAGACAGATTTTTTGGAAAAGAGTTTAAGAACAGCTTCGATAAGTTGATTGGTAAAACACTTACCATCAACAAAAGCAACTACAAAATCTCAGCTATACTTGAGAATATCCCCCGCAACACAAATGTAACTTTTAAGATGTTGCTTCCGTTTAAAGATTTTGCAAGAAACAATACGAAACTGGTAGAAAACTGGAAGGACAATTATTCTGAGTCTTACACCTTTGTAACTGTTCCCACCAATTATCGCACACGGCAATTTGAAGCTGACCTGGTCAATTTTAAAAACAAATATTTAGATAGAGAATCAGCACAAAGAACCACATTTCATGCACAGCCATTGAGCAAGGTTCATACAGAAGAAAAATACGGGGGTACCTATTATGCAACCCCGTCTATACTCATCATTGCCTTTGTTTGTATGGGCATTATCGTTTTGCTTACCGCATGCATCAATTTTATCAATCTTGCCACTGCACAGTCCTTTAAACGTGCAAAGGAAGTTGGCATTCGCAAGGTGTTGGGAAGCAATAAATGGCAGTTAATGCTGCAGTTTATGGGGGAAACTTTTATCCTCATTCTTATTGCCTCGGTTGCAGGCCTATTGCTTGCCGACCAATTTCTTTCGGCATTTAATAATTATTTGTCTTTTATTGTCGATCTCGGTCTGCACATAGATAGTACGATTATCATTTTTCTTGCAGGATTAAGCATCCTGGTAACTTTTCTTGCCGGTTATTATCCTGCAAGATCGATGACCAACTTCGCTCCTATAAAAGCCCTCAAACACACGATCACCGGCAGAAATACTGGTTTGTCCAGTAGATTTTCTCTAAGGAAAATACTGGTTGTTACCCAGTTTACCGTTTCGCAAGTGCTCGTTTTCGGAACCATTATTGTCGCTACGCAGATGAAGCATTTCTACACCCAGGATCTTGGATTTAAAAAAGAGGGAATACTAACTGTTGAGATCCCGGAAAACAATCCGCAAAAAAGAGATCTGTTTCGTAACCATTTATTAAGCCAGGCACAGGTAGGAGATGTGTCATTTAACTCTGGCCCACCTACCTCAGCCAGTAATAGCTACAGCGAGTTTCGTCGTAAAGATGCTCCTCAGACAGAGAAAGTGGGTGTCGAAAGAAAGTTTGTCGATCATCATTATATACCTACCTACAACATTAAACTTATTGCAGGCAGAAACCTGGAAGAGGCAGATAAGGTCGCAATAGGTGATACTTCAAAGAAGTACAATGTGGTGGTTAATAAGAAAGCGGTAAATGTTCTGGGTTATGCTAACGCTGCCCAGGCTTTAAATCAAACGATTATTGTAAATGAGAAAGATGAAGCAACAATTGTAGGTGTAACCGATAACTTCTACAATGTTTCATTACAAAAAGAAATAGATCCTTGCCTCTTGTTTTATGGAACTAACTGGGTTCCTATGGCTGCTATTAAAACCAATACTGGTTCTATTTCAACGCTGCTTCCCTTTGTTAAACAAAAATGGGAAGAGTTGTATCCGGACCAGGTGTTTAAATCATTGAGTCTTACCGACTATTTTAAGTACAAAGCATTTTATGTTTTAGAAGACATCATGTACCAGGGCTTTAAAATCTTTGCATTGCTTTCTATTATTATCGGCTGCCTTGGTCTGTATGGCTTGGTTTCATTTCTTGCTATACAAAGGCAAAAAGAAATTGGCATTCGCAAAGTATTGGGCGCATCAGTGCAGGGAATAGTTTACATGTTTTCAAAAGAGTTTGTCATACTTGTAATAATAGCCTTTCTACTTGCAGCGCCACTTGGTTACATGGCAATGAGTGCATGGCTTCAAACCTTTGCAAATCGTATCAGTATATCACCTTTTTATTTTGTCATTGCATTTTTATTGTCATTAATCGTCGCTTGTTGTACCGTTGGCTTTAAAGCAATTGCCGCAGCGCTGGCTAATCCAGTTAAGAGTTTGAGGACTGAATAAATAATTTGAAAATGTGGCAATTTGAAAATGTGAAAATGAGGTGCGAAGAGACCGAATAGGACGTGGGTCAGCAGCTTCATGTGTAGCTAAAGAACAGAAAATAATAAGTAAGAAAAAAATAGTTGCCCTGACAACAGTTCTTGCATAAGGGACATCAGTCGGTTGGGTGCCAAGCGAAGGCGAAGGCATTCAGAAACATGCGAAGCAGTTTCTGAAACAAGCGGGTGGAGTCCCGTTGCAAGAACGAAGCCCAGCGGCTTGAGCTGTTGACTTGCGTTTAAACCTTTAAAGAAAAAAGGCTGCGATAGTCGTATTATAAACAAAAAGAACTTTTATGTTTCGTCAACATCTAAAGATCAGCATTCGAAACTTATGGAAGAATAAAAGCTTCAGTGCCATTAATATTATTGGGTTGTCCCTGGGACTTGCAAGTGTAATGACACTAGGCCTAATGGTACATCAATACCTGACCACCGACGATATCCAGGTAAACAAAGACCGGATGTACTATCTCAAAACGTTTTCACCCGATGGCAACAGTTACGCCCAAACTACATTCCCATTATTATACGAAATACAAAAGTCAGCACCCGAAGTTGAAGCGGCAACGCACACCCAGACATGGAACTGGCCATGGTTAAAGAATAACAATAAAGAAGCACAGGAAAAAACCATGTATGTTGATACAGGTTTTTTCAGGGTATTTTCTTTTAAGCTTAAAGAAGGTAATCCCACTACGGCTTTGAAAGAAAAATTCAACGTAGTTCTCTCGCAGAAGACAGCGGACCAACTGTTTGCCAAGGGTTCTGCTTTAGGTAAAACAATCATTGCAGACGATAGCATACCACTTACAGTGACCGGGGTACTAGCCGAAATACCTACCAATTCCACCATTAAAACTGATGTGCTCTTAAACATTGATTTACTGAAAGACAATAAAAATTTCGCAGAAAACGCCAACTGGTATAACACCTTTGCTCAAAATTACCTTTTACTGAAAGATGGAGCTAAGCCTTCAGTTCTGGACGCTAAAATAGCCGGGATTGTAAAACAGTTTTATGCTGAAGACACGAAGAAAAATACAATAAAGTCCGTTCCTTTCTCGAAGATGAGAGAAGAAGCAGGTGCTAATGTAAAAGTGATTATAACTGGGGCTATTGCTGTTATTGTCTTCATCTTGCTAATCATTGTCGTAAACCTGCTTAATCTAAATGCCGCTACGATGTATAACAGAACTAAAGAAGTCGCGGTCAGGCGAATGATTGGTTCAGGTAATCGGAGTATAATTGTTCAGTTCTGCATGGAAAATGCACTGATTATTTTTATATCGCTTCTTGCAGGTTTCTTTCTTTTTACCGACGTTTTACTTCCAGAGGTAAATGCAATCACAGGATCACGGTTCGGAGAAATCTGGTTTAAGTTAGATCATGATTATCCGGTAATTCTTGCTTTCCTTGTTGTTTCGATTATCATTGTTCTCGTCGCTGGTAGCTATCCCGCTTTCCACTTAACTTCTGTAAAAGTAACCGACGCTGTAAAAGGCAATATCATCAGCCAGGGCACAAACAAAAGTTTTATAAGGGACTTCTTTATTACTATCCAGTTTGCATTGGCTATTGTGTTGATTTGTGCTGCTATTGTTCTCAATACACAAATCCGGTACATGAAAACCACCTCTCTTGGATTCAATAAAGACAATGTTATTGTTGCCAAACTTGACCTTGCTTTTAAAAACGAAAAACAGTCGCAAAGCCAGTTTGACGCACTGCTACATTCACTCCAAGCAAACCCTTATGTAAAATCTGTCTCTACATCACCTGCCGTACCTACAGCCTACTGGGGGAACTATAACGGCTATACGGATTTGCTAACGGAAAAAAAGATTCGTCTAAAACATGCGGGCTCAGATGCTGGTTATACATCTGCGTACCAAATACCAATCATTGCCGGCCGAAATTTCAATGATGCATTATCAGCTACCGAACAGAATAGCGTATTGATCAATGAGTCTGCGGCAAAAGCCTTTGGTTGGACAAACCCTATTGGCAAACAAATCAGGGGAAATGGCGGCGATAATGTATATACAGTCATTGGTGTAATGGCTGACTTTCATTACGAGGACTTACAACAACCTATCGAACCATTACTGCATTGGTACGGCGGAAAACAAGGGTTAAAAGACAATTCTTATTTAAGTATAAAGGTTGACAGCAGGCACAGTAAAGAAGTAGCTGCGCAACTTGAAACTGCTTTAAAAAGCATTCCTGCCCGCCGTGAACCAACGGTGCGTTTTATGAGTGAAATGATCAATGAGCAATATGCGTTGTTGATGGGCATTTTAAAGATCACGAACTATGTTGCAGTGTTAACAATAGGCATTGCCTGCATGGGAATATTTGGTTTGGTTGCACTTTTTGCACACAAACGGGTTAAAGAAGTCGGCATCCGAAAGGTACTAGGTGCATCGGTGTTTAACATTACTTCACTGCTATCAAAAGATTTCATCCGCCTTGTGTTTGTCGCCTTTGTTATTGCAACCCCAGCTGCTTGGTGGCTCATGAGTAAATGGTTGCAAAACTTCGCTTACCGCATTACCATTCAATGGTGGATGTTCGGAGCTGCAGGATTACTTGCAATCATAATTGCACTGCTAACGGTGGGCTTTCAGGCAATCAAAGCAGCAATTGCAAACCCGGTAGAAAGTTTGAGGAGTGAGTGAGCAATTTGAAAATGGCGCAATTCGAAAATTTGAAAATGAGAGCGAAGGATTTTTTGAGCCACAAAGACACGAAGAACACAAAGGAGCACAAAGAAAAGAAGCAAATCGATCCGCTGATGAAGGACGAAAAAGATGAAAAAGAAAATGTGGTAGATCTATTGTTTAAAATTATTCTAAAGTACCACTCCTTCTCCTTCAGGAGAAGGAGAAGGAGGATGAGGTTGTCCCGCTGAACTTGAATCAACCAGTACAAGTGAGTGACACAACGATGATGCTATGAAAACAAAATGTCGGTAACCTAAAGAAATAAAAACATAACCGTATGTTTCAAAACTATATCAAAGTCGCCTGGAGAAATTTAATGAAGAACAAAGTTTTTTCTTTCATTAATATTTTCGGATTATCTGTTGGTCTTACCTGCTGTTTGCTGATTACCATTTACCTAATCTATGAATTGAGTTACGATAAGCATCATAAAAACATCAACCAGTTATATGAGGTGGGAACGGTGTTTGTGAAGAGCGACAAAGATGAAAGAACGTTGAACACCCCCGCTCCAATGGCGCAGGCAATGAAACAGGAGTTTCCTGAGATTGCTGAAACGGCAAGAATGATGATGCTGTTTGCCGACGACAAAACGTTGCTGCAATACAAACAGGACAATACCGAAGCCAGGTCTTTTTATGAAACAAAGGGTTACATGGCCGACCCGACCCTATTTAAATTATTTACCTACAACTTTATTGAAGGCGATGCTGCAACCGCATTAACAGAGCCAAAAGCAATTGTGCTAAATGAAGAAATTGCAAAAAAATTCTTCGGCGACAAACCTGCATTAAACAAAATAATACATGTAAACAGCAACACCAACGGCGAGTTTGACTACAAAGTAACCGGTGTGTACAAGCCTTCAAAAAAGCCATCGCATTTGGATGCAAAGTTTTTCATTTCCATAAAAGGCGGCGGTATGGAACAGTTTATAACACGTCAAACTGATATGGCGTCGAACAATATGTTCGCCACTTATTTTTTGCTAAAACCAGGAACAGACGCAAAAAAGCTCGAAGCTAAGTTTCCTGCTTTTGTTGATAAATACATTGGCAAAGACCTGAAGGCGATGGGATTTTATAAGAAACAATTTCTAATTCCTGTTAAAGATATTCACCTGCATTCTGGTTTAACCAATACTGCTTCAGGTTCGGGTAGTATGACTTATCTATACATTCTTGGATCGATTGCAGTATTTACTTTAATGATTGCCTGCATCAACTTCATGAACCTTTCTACAGCCCGTTCTTCCAAACGCTCGGCTGAAGTTGGTGTGCGCAAAGTATTAGGCGCAGAAAGAAAATCGCTCATCAAACAATTTCTTGGCGAGTCATTGCTGATGAGCCTGATTGCCTTTGTTCTGGCCCTTGTTGTTGCAAGACTTTTAGTGCCGGCTTTCTCAAACATCTCAGGCAAAAATCTATCACTTGGCTTTGCTGACAACTGGCTTATTCTTGCAGGGTTCCTGGTATTAGCATTTATAACAGGACTTTTTGCAGGTATTTATCCGGCCTTTTATTTATCATCTTTTCAGCCGGTTAAAGTTCTAAAAGGCAGGTTTAGCAACACATTATCAGCAGTTGCTTTAAGAAAAGGACTCGTAGTATTTCAGTTTATAATTTCTGTGGTGCTTATCATCGCTTCGGTCGTTATCGGCAACCAAATGAAATACATGAGGTCAAGAGACCTTGGGTTTGCAAAAGACCAGGAAATCATAATTCCACTCAGAAGCACAATTGCAAAAAACATTTATACTTCACTTAAAAATGATATCAGGAATAATCGACAGGTGCAGCAGGCCGGCGGAACACTATACTATCCAGGCATCATGAACCCAAGCGATTTTGGTTTATACAAAGAAGGCAAAACAGTAAGCGACGCCAGGATTGTACATACCAATGCAGTAGACGAAACTTTTCTTCAAACACTGGATATAAGACCTGTTGCAGGAAGATTATTTTCTGCCGATTTTCCTGCCGATACCAGCAACAGCCTGATCGTAAACCAGGAAGCTGTAAAACAGCTAGGATTCTCATCTCCACAACAAGCCGTTGGCAGCAAGGTGTTTTTCGATTTTCGTGGCAGAAGTTTCAACTTTTCGATTGTAGGAGTGGTAAAAGATTTCCATTTCCAGGATCTGCATGTTCCGATTGCTCCTTATGCCTTCCAGTTGAACAATACGCCGTTGTACAATTATCTTGTTGTGCATGCAAAAGCTGCAGATATTTCTACGCTGCTAAAGACCATTGAAACGACCTGGCATAAACTTAATCCAAATGAGCCTTTTGAATACAGTTTTCTCGATGAAGATTTCCAAAAGAATTATGATGCAGAAAACCGCTTAGCTGCTATTGTCAGCTATTTTACCATCATTGCAATTCTCATTTCCTGCCTCGGTTTGTTTGGGCTTGCCACGTTTAGTGCCGAACAACGTACCAAAGAGATTGGCGTAAGAAAAGTGTTGGGTGCAACCGTGTTGAATATTGTAGGATTGTTGTCGAAAGATTTCTTACAGCTTGTTGCTATTTCCGTTCTCATTGCTTCACCCATTGCCTGGTTTGCGATGAATAAATGGTTGCAAGACTTTGCCTATCGTGATAACATCGGCTGGGAAGTCTTTGTAACTACAACCATATTAGCGTTTTTAATAGCAATCATAACGATAAGTTTCCAGGCAATAAGGGCAGCTTTATCGAACCCGGTTAGAAGTTTAAGAACGGAATAGCCTCCGCCCTAAAGGGAGAAGAGCTTTTGGAGCAAGCTTTTAAAAAAGGATGAAACTCCTGTTGCGTCGCACTCTTGTACTGAAAATCTTTGCTCACCTTTTTTGAACCACAAAGACACAAAGAACACAAAGGAGCACAAAGACAAGAAGCAAATCGTAAGCGCGATGAAAGATGAAAAAGAAGGTGTGGTAGATATAAAGTCTAAGAATGTTCTACGGTACCGCTCCTTCTCCTTCAGGAGAAGGAGAAGGAGAAGGAGGATGAGGCTGTCCCGCCCCCAATTGAATCAACTAGTACAAGTGAGTGAAACAACGATGATGCTATGAAAAACGATTGTTTGCTAATCAAATAAGAAAAAACTTAACAGCTTAAAGCAGTTCATATGTTCCAAAACTATTTTAAAACAGCTATCAGAAATCTTATAAGAAACAAGAGTTACACTACGATTAATGTGCTTGGATTAGGTGTAGGCATTGCCGTCTGCCTGATGATCTTCCTGGTCATACAGTTTGAAACGAGTTTCGATAATTTCCATACGAAGAAAGACCGCATCTATAGAGTGCTTACAGAATTTAAAGATCCCTCTGGCATTAGTCATAGTTCCGGCGTTCCGTTTCCCTTGCCGAAAACTTTAAGAAGCGACTTTCCGCAACTGGAAAAAGTGACCGCTATTTCAAGCGACAATAATTCGTTGTTTGCAATCGTCGACAACGGACAATCAGTCAAAAAGTTTAAGGAAGAGCAGGGCGTCTTTTATACAGAGCCAGAATTTTTTGAGATTTTCGATTTCCCCTGGTTGTATGGAGAAGCAAAATCGTTAAGCGAACCCAACAACATTGCACTTACAAAAGAAACAGCAGAAAAATATTTTGGCTCATGGAAAAATGCAATTGGTAAGACGATTAAAAAAGACAACCGGTACCTATTGAAAGTTGTTGGCATCATTGATAATGCACCTGCCAATTCAGACTTCCAATTAAAAACCGTGATCTCATACAAAACGTTTTCTAACAGTAACTCTACCGATTGGGTTTCTGTAAGTAGTAATCATGGGTGTTATGTTTTAATGCCGGATAACATAACCCCTGCAAGCTTCAATAAATTTTTTCCTGGTTTTGTTAAGAAGTACCGACCGGCAGAAAGAGTTGCTGTAACAGGTCAACTATTGCAGTCAATTAAAGAAGTGCATTACGATGCAGATGCAGGTAATTTTATTGGAAGAACGATATCAAAAGAGCTCATCAATACACTAAAGCTGATCGCATTATTCATTTTGCTAATTGCCTGCGTAAACTTCATAAACCTTTCAACAGCGCAATCAGTTAACCGGGCAAAAGAGGTGAGCATCCGCAAAGTAATGGGAAGCAACCGCAAACAACTGGGACTGCAATTTCTAAGTGAAACAACATTTATCACTTTAGGCGCCGTCATCGTCGCAGTGTTGATTGTCGTTCTTGCGCTACCGTACGTTAAGTCTTTGTTAGTTCTACCCCTATCTTTTAATATTGTACAAAATCCTTCCATACTTATTTTCCTGTTAGTCACTACGGTTGCAGTGACTATTCTGGCCGGTTTTTATCCATCCATTGTTTTATCCGGATTTAATCCTGTTACAGCATTAAAAAGTAAGTTGATTGCCAAAAGCACGAAAGGGATTTCTCTGAGAAGGTCTTTGGTAGTAACGCAATTCATCATTGCGCAAGGATTGATAATTGGTACTCTGATCATCGTAAAGCAGATGAACTACTTCCAAAATGCTTCCATGGGTTTTGATAAAGAAGCGATGTTAACGGTGCCTATTCCAACGGATAGCGTAGGCAGAAGCAAAATAGACTATCTAAAAATTGCTTTAATGAAAAACCCTGAAATACGAAATGTAAGCTTCAGCTTTACGCCTCCAACTAACCAGGGTAACTGGTTCTCGGATTTTAAATTTGATCATTCTCTAAAAAACAGTGATTTTGGTGCAAACCTTAAATGGGCAGATGCTGATTACATCAACACTTATAAGCTCGAATTGGTGGCGGGTAGAAATTATACTAGGGGCGATACTACAAATGAAATAATTGTAAATGAAGAGCTGTTAAAAAGACTGGGTATAACCAATCCTCAGGAAGCGATTAATAAAGAAATTGACATGTGGGATGGGCAGGTAAAAGCACCCATCGTCGGTGTTGTAAAAGACTTCCACTCTCAATCACTGCAGTCGGCAATAGACCCTATCATGATGGGAAATTACAAACGTACCTACCGAACCATTAATATTAAGGCGCAACAAAAAAACATTCATGAAACCATTGCTTTCATTGAAAACTTATGGACAACTACCTATCCTGATTATGTTTTTGAATACAAATTTTTAGACGAAAGTATTGCGAACTTTTACCAGAAGGAGAAACAGCTCTCTCAACTCTATAAGATCTTTGCTGCGATAGCTATCTTCTTAAGTTGCCTTGGACTGTATGGGCTAGCCTCATTTATGGCTGTACAAAGATTGAAAGAAGTAGGCATCAGAAAAGTACTTGGAGCAACAGTTCAAAATGTCATCTACCTGTTCTCAAAAGAATTTATCGTTCTAATAACTATAGCGTTTGTAATAGCAACTCCGATAGCATGGTACCTGATGCACCAATGGTTGCAGGACTTTGTATACCGCATAGACATTAGTTGGTGGATCTTTATTATTGCAGGTGCTGCATCATTAATCATCGCATTGATCACTGTTAGTTTCCAGGCAATAAAGGCTGCCATTTCTAATCCTATAAAGAATTTAAGAACGGAGTAGTACTCGTTGCAAACACAGCCGTAAAGCCAACAAAAAAGCCATCTTTCAGATGGCCTTTTTGTTATAATATGTCTTTTTTGAAAGAGCTGTCTTAATATTCATCTTCATTAAACATGAAGTCATCCTGGCTGGGGTAGTCTGGCCAAATGTCTTCAATGCTCTCGTACACTTCCCCTTCATCATCTAACTCCTGCAAGTTTTCAACCACTTCAATAGGTGCACCTGAACGAATTGAATAATCAATAAGCTCATCTTTTGTCGCAGGCCATGGTGCTTCTTCCAGGTAACTGGCTAATTCAAGTGTCCAAAACATCTTTAATGTGTTTTAAATTTTTGCAAATGTAGGGGTATATCTGATATAACCAAATCAACCTTCTGCAAAGGCATGTTATATTAAAATTTGGGTTGAAAGTGCAGCTCTAGCATTGTAACATGTAGGTTTGTATATAATTGATAATCTTTCATATACGAATGTTGCATGCTGGTAGCAAAAAATATTTTTAAGAAGTACGGAACATTAGAGGTTTTAAAAGGGGTCGATCTTACCATAGTTAAAGGAGAAATAGTAAGCATTGTTGGCTCATCCGGCGCAGGCAAAAGTACACTGCTGCACATACTGGGTACTTTGGACAGCGCTGACAAGGGAGAGATTTATCTTGAAGACCAGCGGGTGGATACTCTAAGAGGTAAACCCCTTGCGAGGTTTCGCAACGAGCACATTGGTTTTGTATTCCAGTTTCACCACCTGCTACCTGAATTTAATGCGCTTGAGAATGTTTGTATCCCTGCCTGGATTGCAGGTAAAAGGAAAAAAGAAGTAACCGAACGAGCGGTTCAGCTTTTAGAAACACTACACTTAAAAGGCCGGTTAGAAAACAAGCCACAACAACTTAGTGGCGGAGAGCAACAGCGTGTGGCAATCGCAAGAGCGCTTATAAACAATCCTCAGATCATTTTTGCTGATGAGCCTACGGGCAACCTTGATAGCAAAAATGCCAAAGAGCTACACGAGTTATTTATACAGCTCCGAACTCAGTTCAACCAGACTTTTTTGATAGTTACGCATAACGAAGAACTGGCAGCAGTCAGTGATCGAACCATTCATATGAAGGATGGAAAAATAATTGATGCGGTAGGCGAAGAAGCAACGATTATTTGATCTGTTATTTTCGCAGCAACAATGACCCAATCACCCTTTTTACATTCGAGCTTTCCAGGCAATTTCTTCAATATGTAGAATATGGCCGATATACCTGGCCAGAACGAAAAGAAAATCACTAAGGCGGTTGAGATATTTAATAACCAACGGATCAATAAAACTTCCCGCTTCCATTATTTGTACGCATAGTCGCTCTGCTCTTCGACAAACACATCGGGCAATATGTGCAGTTGAAACAGCCACATGACCGCCGGGAATAATAAAGTTTTTCATCACAGGCAAGACCTCGTTCATCTTATCCATTTCTTCCTCCAGCAACAAGACATCCTCTTCTTTTAAATCGGGGATTTTCATCAGCGGCTCTTTTTCGGGGTCGCACGCGAGAGAAGATCCTATGGTAAACAACCTGTCCTGTATCTCTTTTAATAACGATTTCAATTGGCTGTCTTCGAGGTAATCATTTACAAGACCTATAAACGAGTTGAGCTCATCGACCGTGCCGTAACTGTCTATACGGATATTGCTTTTTGGCACTTTAGTTCCTCCTATAAGTGAGGTTTTACCCCTATCGCCTGTCTTAGTATAAATCTTAATAGCCATTATTTTTTGTTTTGATGACGCTGCCGCAAATAGTCTTAGTGGCTAGCCAACATTAGATGATAATGCAGCAATTGTTGCGTCGCACACTTGTACTGTTTATTGTAATTAGAAAGGGAAAAAACTAGGGCTACAGAGGTACGGCTTCGCTTGCAAGATGAGTGCTTTTTGTAGTGTCGCTTTCAATAACACCGTCTCTCAGCCTTACTATCCGCTTAGCATACTTCGCAATGTCTTCTTCGTGTGTAACCAAAATGACAGTATTACCTGCCTGTTGTATTTTGTCAAAAATATCCATCACTTCAACAGACGTCTTACTATCAAGGTTACCTGTTGGCTCATCGGCAAGTATGATCGCAGGGTTGTTTATTAAAGCACGTGCAATGGCCACCCGTTGAATTTGTCCGCCGCTCATTTCGTTTGGCTTATGATGACTTCTTTCAGCCAAACCGACTTTAGCCAACACCTCCATTGCCCTCTCTATTCTTTCTTTTTTCGGAATGCCTGCATAAACCAGTGGCAATGCTACATTCTCCGCTGCATTTAAACGTGGTAAGAGGTTAAATTGTTGAAACACAAATCCGATATCTTTATTTCTCACTTCAGCCAGGTCATTATCAGGCATTTTACTCACATCCTTCGAGTTTAAGATATACGAGCCTGCAGTTGGACTATCAAGACATCCTAAGATATTCATCAAAGTACTTTTTCCGGAACCGGACGGTCCCATCAATGCTACATATTCATTCTTGAAGATATCAAGGTTAATACCTTTTAAAACCGGAATAGCCTGGTTGCCCATGAAGTAACTTTTCCTGATATTATCCAGATGTATAATCAAACTCATAGGTAAGAAATGGTATTGTGATATTATGCCTAAGTCCTCAATCAATTTTTGTCTCTCAACAATCTACTTCAGGCGGCTCTTAGTTTAATTAAATACTTGCTCAATTTTAAAATAAGGTAAAAGTGTGCGACGCAACAATGTTACATAGGGATCTAATAGCCAGGGCACATAAAACTTCCTAATCTCCTTTGTCCTCAACTACTTCCTCGCTGTACCGTTACTTCCTGATCACCTTTGGAACTTTAAAAAATTTGTCATCACGTAGAGGTGCGTTCAGCAATCCCTCCTCCCTTGTAATAGAACCCTTCACCTCGTCCTCTCTTAATACATTCACCTCATCGCTCATAAATAACAGCGGCTCTACACCTGTGGTATCCAGCTCATTCAATTTCTCAATGAACGAGATCATTTTTTGAAGATCGGTTTTTATTCCTTCTTTTTCTTCAGGCTTAAAAGTCAGTCGCGCCAATGTCGACAGCTGATCTACTAATTCATCATTCACTTGCATAAACCAACAATTATAAAACAAAAATAGCCATTACAGTCAAGTTTAGTCACAATATGGGAAAGTACAGTGCCAGAGGTTTAGATCTTTTCATGACAAGAATTCAGTTTCCGTTAAAAACACATACTCTCAGAATGACTATTTTTCCCATAATGGCAAATGATAAACAATACCTTAAAAATATTTTCGTTTTAAGGAATATATGAAAAACCAAAAGACCTTTAAGGTTTTTATCGTAGAGGATGATCTATGGTATAGCTCCATGCTGGAGTATTACCTGTCACTTAATCCAGACTATGTCATCCAAAAATTCGATACAGCCAAATCCTTCTTATCCAGACTGCACGAGAAACCGGATGTCGTAACGCTTGACTATTCTTTACCCGACATGAACGGGGATAAGCTTTTGAAGCAGATTAAAGATACAAGCCCCGATACGAAAGTTATTATTATCAGTGGGCAGGAAAATGTAAAGGTCGCACTCGACCTTCTTAAGAAAGGCGCTAACGACTACATTGTAAAAGATGAGGATGCAAAGGACAAACTTTGGAATACTATTATTAACCTTCGCGAAAATATAGAGCTAAAGCAGGAAATAGAAACGCTTAAAGAAGAGGTAACAAGAAAATACGATTTTAGCAATGCCATTATAGGTAGCAGCCCGGTTATTCAGCGGGTTTTTAGCATGATGGAAAAGGCGGCCCGAACGAACATTACAGTTTCGGTTACGGGCGAAACAGGAACAGGTAAAGAACTGGTGGCAAAATCCATACACTATAATTCTCCCCGTAAAAATCTTGCATTCGTAGCGGTAAACCTTGCAGCTATCCCCCGGGATTTGTTGGAAAGCGAATTATTCGGCCACGAAAAAGGTGCCTTTACCGGAGCCATAGCTCGCCGTATTGGCAAGTTTGAAGAAGCCTCAAAGGGCACATTGTTTTTGGATGAGATTGGAGAAATGGACATAAACATGCAAGCCAAATTATTAAGGGCATTGCAGGAAAAAGAAATTGTAAGAGTAGGTAGTAATGAAGTAGTTAAAATAGATGTCCGCATCATTGTGGCTACGCATAGAAACCTGCTTGAAATGGTTAAAAACGGAACATTTAGAGAAGATTTATACTATCGTATTTTAGGCCTTCCCATTCACCTTCCTCCTTTAAGGGAAAGAGAAAATGACGTGTTGATTATTGCAAAGCACTTCATGGACAACTTCTGCAAAGAGAATACTCTACCCAGAAAGAACTTGTCAACCGACGCAAAGAAAAAGTTGATGGGTCATGCGTTCCCGGGCAATGTGCGTGAACTTAAATCGGTGATTGATCTTGCCTGCGTAATGGCTGAGGAAAAAGAAATCGAGGCAGAGCATCTAAACGTGGTATCGCAAAATATGATCAGCGATTTTATGTTGAAAGAAATAACGCTTAAAGAGTTTACCATTAAATTTATTCAGTTTTATCTCGATAAGTATAACTATGATGTTTTAAAAGTCGCACGAAAATTAGACGTAGGTAAATCAACTATCTATCGCATGATTCAAAACAAAGAAGTTTTTGTAAATAAGAAATATTCATTTGAAGCAAGCTTCATGAATTAATTAAAAGAACACGGACACAATAATGACAAAAACTTATTCAACAATTGACCATCAACATATCATATCTCTTGGAAAGCTAAAGGTTTTGCTCGCCGAAGACAATGAAGTGAACCAGCTGCTTGCGAAAGGCATTTTGAGATATTGGGGAATGGAAACTAAAGTGGCGGCTACGGGCAACGAGGTGATAGAATTTTTAGCTTATGAGGATTTCGATTTGGTTCTGATGGATATACAAATGCCGGAAAAAAGCGGAATAGAAGCTGCAACTGAAATACGAAACTTAACGGATCTCAAAAAGAAAAATATTCCGATCATCGCACTTACGGCCAACGCTTTAAAAGGTGAAGAAAAAAAATACGTGGCCGCAGGTATGGATGATTTTCTAACCAAACCTTTTAAAGAAGGTGATCTATACGAAGTGATTGAACGAGTGCTGCGTAAAGAAGGTTCATTTGGAAGAAAGGTGCTCTATCAAAAGCACGAAAATGAAGTGGTAACAGAGAATAGGCCTACAGGAAATTTATACGATCTAAAACAACTGGAAGAGATAGCCGCAGGCAACACAGATTTTCTTGCTGCCCTTGCTAAGATTTACCTCGATACCATACCGGCAACTAGTACAGAAATGGTGGAGGCAACCAAAGCAGGCGAGTGGGATAAGGCTTCTAAACTGGCTCACAAACTAAAATCTACTATTGATAGCCTGAATATGCATCTTATCATTAAGGACATACGTGCTATAGAAGTAGATGCAAAAAATAGGGTAAATACAGAAACCATTAAAAGGCTTGCCTTAAACGTTGATACTGTCATTAAAAAAGTAGCCTGTCAACTAAAGGCCGATTTCTCGCTATAACTATACGCTTACTATAATTGAAAAAATTTTGTTGAACGGCCGCACTTTGCGGTCGTTTTCATTTTAACCCTTTCGCTAACATTTCTTGGAATGATTTTTTTCTCTATTCCTAAATCTAAATCATTCGTTTTATGAAACTTATACAGAAAGGAGCGTTGGCTTTATTAGTCGCAGCATGCTTCACGATTTACAGCTGTGGCGGACCCAATGATGACAAAGGTGGTATGGATGAGAAAAATAGCAGTGGTGAGGGCGCCATCGACAGCACACGCCTGACAAATTTCGACAGCACCTCTATGATGACGCCAGGCGACGACTCAAATAAATTGAAATAAGTGGATGTTCAAAAATATCTACAGTTTCAACGAACAAAGCAGGAGATTGTAATTTAGCCAATATCAACTCCCCTTATCAAACAAGTCATTTTTTTGATCACCAAAATTAAAATTCTCAACATGAATACAAATTCTGAGACAGGTGCAAAGCTGTCGGTTAACGTCGGTAAGATCGAGCGGATAGCGTCCATCATTGGCGGCTCGCTGTTGATTTACCAGTCAATTACAAGTGACAAGAAAAAGCTTCAGCTGCCGGCTGCTTTAGGTGGCCTCTATCTTCTTGCCCGGGGAGCCACCGGTCACGATAGTTTCTATAGCCTTGCCGGCAAACGTAAACTTCCCGACACGGTGAAAAATATAAATATCATTACAAAGGTTACGGTCAATCGGCCAAGGATGGAAGTGTATAATTTTTGGAGGAAGCTAAGCAACCTTCCCCTGTTTATGCAACATCTTGAGCAGGTAGAAGTATTGGATGACAAGCGTTCGCACTGGAAAGCAAAAGTACCCGGACACCTGGGTACAATTGAGTGGGACGCCGAGATCGTAAAAGAAATAGAAGGCGAACTACTTGGTTGGAATTCTCTCCCCGGAGCGACTATTCACAATGCAGGAAAAGTTGAGTTTAGAGATATAAACGGCTACGGAACAGAATTGCATGTAGTCATCACCTATCGCGCTCCTTTCGGAGATGTAGGTGAAGGCCTTGCATCGCTGTTAAACCCTGTGGTAAAAAAGATGATTATCAAAGACGTTAAAGGTTTTAAACGGTACATCGAGGCAGGAGATATTGCTACAATAGAATAGAAGTAAGAAACAAAAGACAAGATGAAATAAAACATGGACAACTCTTAAAAGTTGTCCAGTTTTGTTTAAAGTAAGGTTGTGGGTAGCAGGCAAAGAATATCTATGAACTTTCGTTGCGTCGCACTCTTGTACTGTTTATTCGTTAATCAACGACAGCATCACTTCTTGTGTCCATCCCGAAATGGATATCGCTAATAATTTACAATTATCAAATGCTTTGTCTCCCGGTTATTTCGACCTCTGACGTTATAAGTATACTTTTTATCAAACTCAATAAACCTACACTCAGGTGAATTATACAGCGAGCGGATAAAATCTGTTTCCTTTATGACCAGCATCCATTTAGCAGCAGTTTTTAATAATGTATCTCTTAACCTTTGCTGATCGGATTTGCTAAAAACATTCTGATCATACTCAGAAAATTCCGAATCGTATGGCGGATCAAGAAAAATAAAATCATTTATGGAAGGTCCTGTTACATGTAGGAAATCTTCGAAGTCGAGGTTATAAAAAGACGCATTAGCAAACAAGCTTTTCACCTCATCAGAAAATATGTTTTCTACCTTTTGCCTGAAGTTTTTTTTGTTATACGCAATGCCGCCATAAGGAATATTAAAATTTCCTTTTCGGCTATACCTAAACATTGACGCGTAGCAAAACTCTCTTACAAAGTACCAGTTCGCTGCTGCTTTTGCTTCGCTCAATTGCAATGATCCTGCAAAGTTCAGATTGGTTAAATGTCTTAGGAATAAGTAAAGGCCGCTTTTAATTGCGGTTTCAATATGAGCTGCTAGTTCAAGTTCATCAAAATCCTTTTCACGTTGAGAGGCAATCTTTTTTAGCCTTTTGCCCTTATCCTGCACGGAGTGAATTAGCATAGCCAGGAACTTGTCACGATCAACAATGAAAGACTCGTCTAACAACGTCTTTTCCTTTTTGTATCGCTTCATTATATGATTAGGAACAGACTCATAAAAAGAGCTTTGATCAATTTCACCCTGAATAAAGCTTTTATATAAAGGCAGGATTGAAGAAATTAAGCTAGCGGCTATATGGCCAGTGGCCTCCCACAAGTCCGCATATTTCATCAACTCTATTCTTAGAGAAGAAGAGTCATGCAGCCGGTAGAAGTTGATCAGGTCGGCACTCTTATCATTTATAAAAGCTTTTGTTGCAGGTTGCAGGGCAAAAAAAGTTCCTCCTCCTCCAAAAAAAGGCTCGTAATATCGTTCAAACCTTGGCAGGTAAGCGGAGAACATAGAAAACTCATTATACTTCCCACCTGTCCACTTTATTATTGGCCTGATTTTTTTCAATGTCTAGCGCGAGAACTACATCGCAAGGTTTTATATTTCTGTTTTTTAAAAACTTTCGCAATATAAGTTACGCCCGTTCGAAC
Source organism: Segetibacter aerophilus (assembly GCF_007991655.1). GTDB lineage: Bacteria > Bacteroidota > Bacteroidia > Chitinophagales > Chitinophagaceae > Segetibacter > Segetibacter aerophilus. Next base: position 251,217 of record NZ_BJYT01000005.1, on the reverse strand, counting down.
TTTTTCATCTAATTATGCCGTAACTACTAAAAGGCTGTCACCAAGCCAACCATTAACAGGAGAATGCTGCCAAACGAAACACCCGACGAATACAAAAGCCTCTATCTGAAGGATTATGCAAGTTTTGTGTTTCAGAATAAGCTTGAAGACTTCGTTTCTGCTTATTTAATAAACATCCATACAAACAAGGTTCCCCTGCTGCAATTCTTTTCGCACCTGTCTGATGAGCAATTGATGGCGGCTGCGAGAGAAGGCATTGTCAGGCTACTGAAGGGCATTGAAAATGGCAATGCAATTGATGATGTTAAAGAAAATTTGAGGCAGTGGAAGCTAAACCTCATTCCTAATATTCCAAGGGACGCTATTTCGCTAAAGGATATTACCCTCATCTACTCTGCGCAAAAACTTTCTTTTCAATCTTTCCTTCCATATTATACTACTGAAGTTGCAGTAGCTACACAGGTTTTTAGTGAAATTGATTTGTTTTACAAACAGGTGCAAGAAATGGCGCTGGGAATACTCGACATAATAACAAAAGAAGAGTATAAAAAAAGACTTGAAAGTGATGAGAAATACCGAAACCTTTTCGACAATGCCAGCGACCTAATTCATATTGCTGATACGAGCGGCCGCATTTTATATGTAAATAATGCGTGGTTATCTACGTTGGGTTACAAGCCGATTGAACTTGAAGGAAAGCATATTTTCGGTTTCATAAAACCAGAGGAGGCTGAGCACTACAAGGCTATCAGGCAAAAAGCAATTGAAGAAAAACAACCCTCAATTTCTACAAGAATAAATTTTATAAAAGCGGACGGCCAAGAGATTACTGTGGAGGGATCTATCAACTACAAGTATAAAGATGGAGAATTGGATTACTCTACAGCCCTACTCCATGACATTACCACTAACCTTACCCACGAAAAGCAAATACAGTTCTACTTACACAGGCTAGCGGACCAGGAAAAAAACCTGCGCGACATTATAGAAAATGCACCTGATGGAGTAATCGTAATTGACAAAGACAATACGATCATTTTGTGGAACCCAAAGTCAGAAGAAATTTTTGGGTGGCATAAAGAGGAAGCAATAGGTAAAAAAATTACGGAGATTATTGTTCCTCCAGCATTGCGCGCAGCACATACCGGCGGTGTCAGCCGGTTTATGTTAACGAAGCAGGCAAAAATTTTAAATCAAACAGTTGAAGTTCCAGCATTGCATAAAAACGGAGATCAATTTTATATCTCTTTGACTGTCTCCCATTCAACTCAGAACGGAAAAGATCTTTTCATTGCTTTTTTACGTGATATAAGTAAACAAAAGAAAAATGAGTTAGAGCTTGAAAACAAACGGAATCAGCTTGAGAAATCAAACAAAGAATTAGAGCAGTACGCCTGGTTAACTTCTCACGACCTTAAAGAACCGCTAAGAAAGATTTTAACCTTTAGTGATGCATTATTAAAAAAAGATGATAACGGTTTAACTGAGCATGCCTTCAGCTACATTCAAAAAATCAACTCTTCCGCGGGAAGAATGAAAAGTTTGATAGAAGCTGTATTAGCCTACTCAAACGTTTCTACGGACAGCGACCTTTTCGTAGAAACTGATCTTAATGCTATTTTAAAAGGAGTGCTCGACGACCTGGAAATAATAATTGAGACTAAAAATGCAATCATTAAAGCGGATGCTTTACCGGTGGTCGAAGCTATTCCGATCCAGATGACACAATTGTTTCAGAACCTGATCAGCAATAGTATTAAATACACAAAGTCAGAAAAGCGCCCGGAGATAAGAATCTGTTGCAAGCCAAAGCTGGAAGGTTTTGAGATAATGATAAACGACAATGGCATTGGTTTCGAAAAAGCCTATTACGACAAGATCTTCCAGGTCTTTCAACGTTTGCATAACAGGTCGTATGAAGGAACGGGTATTGGCCTTGCGCTTTGCAAAAAAATAGCAGAAACACATCAAGGCACCATTCATGCTGAAAGCGAGGTAGGCATAGGGTCAACCTTTATCATTTACCTTCCCGAGAAACATGCACCCGTTAACTCTCCAGCAATTTAATCCCGGTTTTTGCCAAGGTAATTTTCTGTTGCTTAAAGAGACTCCCAACCGCCATTTTGAATGATTTTTTGCTCATTCCAAAAAAGTCATAAATCTCTTCCGGCTTCGATTTATCATGATAAGGCAGGTAGCCGTTATTCTCGTTGAGAAGTCGCAGTATTTTTCCCGCCTCATCCTCTACCCGCTCATATCCCTGCTTGCCAACAACAACGTCAATTTTATTTTCCGGCCTGATAGTCTTTATAAAACCTTTCATTTTGTCGCCTCCTCCAATGTTTTGGTAGATCTCGTTAAAGTGCAACACACCGGTATGGATGTTATTAATGATAACGAGGTAGCCGATATCAGTACGACGGTAAACAATCAGATCAACAGAGTCATTCTCTTTAACGGTAAGGTGTTCGTTGCTTAAAAAAGGTTCGATTTTTTCAGTTGCGGCAACCCTTCCGGTTTGTTCGTCGATGTAGATTTTTACAAGGTATTCTGCACCTTGTCGCATTCCACTTAGTTGTTTACTCTTGGGCACAAAGATGTCTTTCATCAATCCCCAATCCAGGAACGCGCCCTGGTTTGTAACAGTTACAGCTTTCAGCTTTACAATATCTCCCACTACACCTTTTGGCTCTTGCGTGGTTGCAATCAACCTTCCTTCAGAGTCGTGGTATACAAAAACTTTTATCTCGTCTCCAACTGCGAGCCCTTCAGGTACGAACCTTTTAGGCAGCAAAATTCCTTCTGCGCCATCATCAAGGTAAAAACCAAACTCAACTTCCCGCAACACTTTTAGCACGTTATACTCACCAACTTTTATCATACATTATTTTTCTATAGTAAAGTTATATGCATTTAAAACATGCCAGGGTTATAAACAGGCATGCAAAAATCTGTTGTCTCAACTGCTTACTGCTGTTACAATTTTGCCCTCTGGTACTGAACCGGCCATTCAACGTCGACCCCCAACGAATGTGCAGCGTGTAAAGGAAAATATGGATCGCGCAGAAATTGGCGCGCTATTATTACCACATCAGCTTTACCCGATGCTACAATTTCCTCCGCCTGTTCAGGAGTGGTTATGATGCCCACCGCGCCTGTCAGAATACCTGTTTCCTTTTTGATAGCTTCGGCAAAATGTACCTGGTACCCTGGTCCGACTGTTATTTTTGCGTGAGGTATATTTCCGCCTGACGAACAATCAATCAGGTCTACACCTTTCGTTTGCAAAATTCTGGTTAGTTGAATTGATTCTTCTAAAGTCCATCCGCCATCAGTCCAGTCTGAAGCTGATATCCTCATAAAGAATGGCAAATCTTTTGGCCACACTTCGTTGATAGCGTCTACTACCTCAAGCACTATCCTTATCCTGTTTTCAAAAGAGCCTCCGTAATTGTCTTCACGCTGATTGCTTAGGGGAGAAAGAAACTCGTGCAAAAGGTAACCATGAGCCGCGTGCACTTCAACCACTTTAAAGCCGGCTTGCAAAGCACGTTTTGCCGAGTCTCTAAAATCAGCTACAACCTTCTCTATTCCGCTCTTATCCAAAGTTGTAGCCGGCCTTTCGCCTTCTCTAAAAGGTATGGGCGATGGCGCTACAGTGTTCCAACCACCTTCTTCTAACCATAACATTTTGCCACCTTTCCATGGACTGCTATGGCTCGCTTTTCTGCCAGCATGAGCGAGTTGTATCCCCGCTATGCTTCCTTGTGATTTAATAAAGGTTACTATTCTTTTCAGCCCCTCTATATGTTCGTCTTTCCAAATCCCGAGATCGTCCGGTGTTATTCTTCCCTCCGGAGAAACTGCCGTTGCTTCGGTGATAATCAAACCTGCGCCTCCCACCGCCCGGCTTCCTAAATGAACAAGATGCCAGTCATTAGAAAAGCCGTCCACACTTGAATACTCACACATTGGTGATACCACTATCCTGTTCTTCAATTCCACACTTTTTATTTGTAACGGTTCGAATAGTTTAGCCATACTTTGATTGTTTTTAAGGAAACTTCTCCAATTCTTTGAAAAAGTTGTTTACCAATATTTGTACCTCAATGAGAAAAGCTACTAAAGTAACGCAGCCGACGCGTGAATTTAATTGAAGACTTGAGCGTAAGTCGGAAGGAATAGATATAGAAGGCAAAATTTAATTACGCAACTTCTACTATGCGAGCACGATTTTCTACAACAGCTTTATATTGTACCATGTCCACTGCCTTTTCACTTCGGGCAATTACCACCGTTGCTACGGTGTTACCTATCATGTTCGTTAGGGCTCTGGCTTCGCTCATAAACCTGTCGACTCCAATCAATAGAGCAAGGCCTTCGACCGGAACAACTTTTAGCGCCGTTAATGTTGAGGCAAGCACCAAGAATCCACTGCCCGTAATACCTGCTGCACCTTTGCTGGTGATCAATAGAATTCCGATAACAGATAACTCCTGGCCAAGAGATAAAGGAACGTTGTAGACCTGGGCCAGAAAAATTACGCTCAGGCTTAAATAGATACTCGTTCCGTCCAAGTTGAAACTATATCCTGCGGGAACGATTAATCCGACTACGCTTCTTTCACATCCTGCTTTTTCTAGTTTGGCCATGATGTTGGGCAATACCGATTCACTGCTACTCGACCCTAAAACTATGAGTAACTCTGCTTTGATATAGCCCAACAATTTCCAAAGGCTGAAGCCGTAGTATCGGGCTATGAGATTGAGGATAACGAAAATAAACAGGAGGCTCGTTATGTAAAATGTAAGCATGAGCTTACCCAGCAAAGCAAGACTTGTAAAACCAAATTTACCAATCGTGTAAGCCATTCCTCCAAAGGCGCCGAGAGGACTTATCTTCATTACCATCTTAAGTACATTAAAGAGTACCTTATTTATTTTCTCAAAAGTTGCGGTTACGCTTTCACCATATCGGCCTAGTTGTTTTAGACCAATACTAAACAGCACCCCAAAAAACAATATTTGAATAATGTCGCCTTTAGCAAATGCATCAACGATGTTAGAAGGAACAATATGCAGGATGAAATCTGCCCAGTCAAAACCTTTTGGATCTGTTTTAAAAGCTGTAGCACCTGCCGCTGCACTTTGATTTACACCAACACCGGGTTTTATGATGTTGGCCACTACAAGACCAATAATTATCGCAAGCGTTGTTACTATTTCGAAATACAAAAGACCTTTACCTCCTACCCTTCCAACCTTTTTTAAATCTCCTGCGCCAGCGATGCCCAAAACAATCGTAAAGAAAATAACAGGAGCGATCACCATTCTGATCATATTGATAAACATCTCGCTGATGAGTTTTGCTACAGGTGCAAAAGCCGGAAACAACCAGCCAACTATAACACCCGCAACAATGCCAATGATTACTTGTACATAAAGAACTTTGAAATATTTCATCTAATAATTTTTCAGCTGGTTTAGCAAGTACGGGTATTATAAAAGTTAAATCGATATTCTAATTTGAAAACTGCACAATCTTCTTACGTCACATGAAGCCGCTACATATAAGAAAGAACTGTTCCAATAGGTTTTTATCAAAAGTCTGGATTATCCATATCAAGGTTTGAACCCTTTAGCGACCTTTTCTTTAAATGGACTAAACACACAAATTCAGGGTATTATAGCTTTCAATGTAATAAGCAGACAAAGGCAGAATTCCGATAAACCGTACAAGTGTGCGACGCAACAACGATGATAAGAGTACCTAGGCTTGGCTCACAAATACTTTTAAGGTTTTTAAAAGCTTTTCTGCAAAAGCCATAATCTTACTGGCTGCCTTGGAACGTTTTATTACTTTTCTCTTTGATGATATCCTGCAACGGCTTTTGATACACTTTACTTTCCAACCACGAAATGATGTCGAGGTAGGCAAACGCACGCGTCTCAAAACGATTGTTTTCTATACTTTTTAACTTGGTCAGCAATTTCTCAAACTCGGGCCGCAGCTTGCGATAGCTCAGGTGAAATGAATTTCTAAGGAACCGAAAAATCTCCTCTTCAACAATACTAAGGTTTTCCATTTTTGCCATGAAACGGTAGACCGACTTGATGAGGTACTCTAGAATATCGAAATTGCCGATTTCATAATGCGCTATCAAATGCAACAGGCGAGCATAACATTGCAGATCTGTTCGCAGGTCAACCTTCCAGTTAATGATCTTATTTAAGTAAGTGATGGTATTATCGTAGTCGCCGCTACCAAAGTACAGTGAACTGATCTTGTAGTAAAAGACAAGTATGCGGTGACGGTCGAGATATAACCAATACTCTTTTATCTTCTGCTCGATGTTGGGAACGAGTTGCAGGCCCTCCGTAAAAGTGCCTTCCATAAAATGCTTGTTGAGCTTGGCAATATGGATGTACACAAAAGACTGCACCCGGTTATTATCGTTTCCGGTTACGAGATCTGTCTCTGAAAATTGCTCAAACTTCTCCAGGTACTCATTAAATTTTTTACCATTTTTTAAATCGAAATTGGCACTAATCAGGTTGTGCATTCCTTTGATATAGTGCGCTGTTTCTATAGCAATCATGTATGGCTCCTTCTCAAAAAGGTCGACCCATTTTTGTGTATAACGGTAATACATCAGGAAATCCTGCAAAATGAAACCGAACCAACTATAGCTTTGAAAGAAGTAAAGTTTTTCGTAGAAGCCTGTAGCCTGCTCGCCTTCAAAAGGCAATGACTCTTCGAAGTATTGCTTGATAGCCTGAGCATCTTGCTCGTTGCGCGCATGGCCATGCTTTATGTACCAGCTATAAAGCTTTAATGCAAGGTTTGATAGTTGTGTTATTCTACCCAATCGGCGCGTAGATTGTTCAGCTTCGGATGCCAGTACTTCTGCCCTGTCTTCCATGCTCCGGGTAATATGAAGCACCTCAATATTTTTCTCGAGAAACAAAGCCTGCATCATAAAAGTTACCTGGTTGTACTCTTTTGCAGTCTCTTTTAGCTTTTCAAGCATTTTCAAACTCTGCATGTAAAGCCCCTTATTGTACAGCAGGTTAGCATAATCCAGTTGCTCGTGCAGTTGAATCTGAATGTTGTCTGTTGTTTTTAGTACTCTTAAGCTCGCCAACAATTGCTTGTATAAATGTGCCTTGATATTAGACAACTGTTGCTTTTTTACAGAAGGGTTTTTCTTCAGTAGCAACTCTTCATCATATTCAGTCATTTTATCGAGCGCATCAAACACCTGTATGATCTTCAGATCCTCAGTGGCAGTGTTTCTAGTTACGTATAATTTAAAATTGCGCTTTTCAGACTTCTCCATTGTATGTATCAATTGAAAGAGCGCATCTGTCGACCTGTTGGGCATCGTAGTATTTTTATTATGAAAGGCAAGACCAGCAAGGGTTTTAGCCGACGCGTGGCCAATTTCATTAGTGTAAAAAAGAATGAACAATAATTTGAACTGCCATTCAATCGTCGCTAATTTAGCCTATATGGTAGTTTTAGCTGTAATCTAGCTAGTTATAGAGCTGTTACAAATATAAACTGCCTGCTTTCATCTTTATAAAAATTCATTTATGCAAGGCAATCAGGTGTTCATTTTTGATACAACTCTGCGCGATGGCGAGCAGGTGCCGGGTTGTAAACTTAACACACTTGAAAAAGTAGATCTGGCAAAAAGACTGGAAGATTTAGGAGTAGATATTATTGAAGCAGGCTTCCCCATCTCAAGTCCCGGCGACTTTGAGTCTGTAAACCTGATATCTAAAACTATAAAAAATGCAACGGTCTGCGGATTAACAAGGGCTGTACAAAAAGACATCGAAGTTGCAGGTGAAGCGCTGAAGTATGCTAAACGTCCAAGAATACATACAGGTATTGGCACCTCTGATTATCACATAAAAGGCAAGTTCAATTCTAATCGCGAAGACATTTTACAAAGAGCCATTCAATGCGTAAAATGGGCAAGAAACTTTACTGATGATGTTGAGTTTTATGCAGAAGATGCAGGCCGTACAGAAGACGAATACCTGGCAAGAGTTATAGAGGCCGTTATAAAAGCAGGTGCAACCACTGTGAATATTCCTGATACTACAGGGTATTGCCTTCCTTGGCAGTATGGTGCAAAAATCGCCTACCTAAAAAATAACGTCTCTAACATAGAAAAAGCAGTTATTTCATGCCATTGCCATAACGATCTTGGGGTGGCAACCGCAAACGCTATTTCAGGTGTCATCAATGGTGCAAGACAAATAGAATGTACCATAAACGGACTTGGCGAAAGAGCGGGGAATACCTCTCTTGAAGAAGTTGTGATGATCATAAAACAGCACAAACAATTAGGCTTTTTTACAAATATCAAGACAAAACAATTAAACCCTCTGAGCCGTCTTGTTGCTGATACGATGCGTGTGCCGGTTCAACCAAATAAAGCCATTGTCGGTGCAAATGCTTTTTCACATTCGTCCGGCATTCACCAAGATGGATTTTTAAAAGACTCTTCTACTTACGAAACAATCAACCCTGATGAGGTTGGTGCAGATGGAAGCAAGATCGTATTAACCGCTCGTAGCGGAAGAAGTGCTTTAGCTCATCGCTTTCAAAAAATTGGTTTTGATTTTAACCGGAACGATATAGATGTGTTGTATGAAAGCTTTTTGCAGCTTGCCGATAAAAAGAAGGAAGTAGAAGAAGCAGACTTACGCAACCTCGCCGAACAATATCAGCCGGCAATGTCAGGTGCATTATAAATTTTTAGGGAACTAACAGATTGCTGCTATTAAACATCGTTCCGTCGCATTACGTTCGACTGTATTATTACTATTGAACTTTCTGACGGGCAATTGCAAAAAGAAGAAAAGAGGATAGATATGCAAAAGAAGATAGCGGTAATATTAGGAGACGGAATAGGACCCGAAGTAACGCAACAATCGATTAAAGTTTTGGATGCAGTTGCCCGACAATTCAAACATCAGTTCTTTTACGAACACTGCCTAATGGGTGCGAGTGCAATTGATAAGACAGGAGATGCCTTACCTGGTGAAACGCTACAAATCTGTCATAGAAGTGATGCTGTTTTACTCGGTGCCATTGGTCATCCCCGGTACGATAATGACCCTTCGGCGAAAGTTAGACCGGAGGATGGCTTACTTAAATTAAGAAAAGAATTAGGACTTTTTGCCAATATAAGGCCTATAACTACTTACGCTCCCTTGCAGCATTTATCGCCCCTGAAGAGTAGCAGGATTGAGGGTGTTGATTTTGTGATTTTCCGGGAACTAACGGGCGGAATATACTTCGGCAACAAACAATTGAACGAAGACAAAACTGAGGCCTCTGACGATTGCATATACCATCGGGATGAAATAGTAAGGATAGCACACCTTGCTTTTGCTTATGCCCAACAAAGAAGAAAAGTGCTTACGTTGGTCGACAAAGCCAACGTGCTGGAAACATCAAGACTTTGGAGAAAAGTTGTGCAGGAAATGTCTACACAATATCCGGATGTGACAGTTAATTATCTTTTTGTCGATAATGCTGCAATGCAAATAATTATCAATCCAAAACAATTTGATGTTATTCTAACAGAAAATATGTTTGGCGATATTTTGAGCGATGAAGCTAGCGTTATCACCGGTTCGATCGGTTTATTACCTTCTGCATCTGTCGGAAATAAACTTGCCTTATTTGAACCGATTCATGGAAGTTATCCTCAGGCTGCAGGTAAAAATATTGCCAATCCCAACGGCTCTATTTTATCTGCAGCTATGATGCTGGATTATTTTGGCCTCGCGGAAGAAGCCGAATTAATTAGAGAAGCAGTTCATTGGAACCTTGCAAATGGCTTCTTAACAAAAGATATTGATTCAATTAATAATTATTCAACCGCAACGATTGGAGACCTTGTTTCTGATTATGTCGAAAACAGAATCCCCTCCAGAATGAATAAGGAAAACATGGTAATAAGCAAATCGACGATAATATAATATACAATGCTGCTTGTTACCCCTTACTAGTTCCAGGTTGACTGGTAATGGGTAACACAACCAAAACATACTACAGAATGGAATTAAACAAGTACAGTAAGACCATCACTCAAGACGTAACACAACCTGCCGCCCAGGCAATGTTGTATGCAATAGGATTTAAAGAAGAAGATTTCGACAAGGCGCAGGTCGGTATTGTAAGTATGGGTTGGGATGGCAATCCTTGTAATATGCACCTAAACGACCTTGCTACGGTCGTAAGAGAAAATATTAATAACACGAAAGATTTGTTGGGTTTACGTTTTTATACCATCGGGGTAAGTGATGGTATCAGTATGGGTACAGATGGTATGCGTTATAGCCTTGTAAGCCGCGACTTAATAGCAGATAGTATCGAAACTAATGCGGGTGCTCAATATTATGATGCGATCATTGCTATACCTGGCTGTGATAAAAATATGCCCGGTTCTATCATTGCAATGGGCAGGTTGAACCGCCCTTCTATCATGTTATATGGTGGAACAATAGCGCCAGGACATTACAAAGGTGAAGACCTGAATATTGTAAGTGCGTTTGAAGCATTGGGACAAAAAATTGCCGGCAACCTTAGCGAAGCAGATTTTAAAGGCATCATCAAGAGTGCTTGTCCGGGAGCGGGAGCTTGCGGTGGTATGTATACGGCAAACACAATGGCAAGTGCTATTGAAGCTTTGGGAATGAGTTTGCCGAATTCTTCATCCAATCCTGCATTAAGTGCTGAAAAACAGCAAGAGTGTCAAGCGGTTGGTGCAGCAATAAAAATATTGCTCGAAAAAGATATAAAGCCACGGGATATCATGACGCGTGAAGCATTTGAAAATGCAATTACAGTCGTGATGGTATTAGGCGGTAGTACAAATGCAGTATTGCATTTAATTGCGATGGCTAAGAGTGTAGATGTTCCATTGACACAAGATGATTTTCAAACAATCAGCGATAAAATACCGGTACTGGCAGATTTTAAACCGAGCGGTAAATACTTGATGGAAGACCTCCATCAACACGGCGGCGTGCCTGCCGTTATGAAATACTTATTAAGTAAGGGTTTGCTTCATGGAGATTGTTTAACTGTCACCGGAAAAACAGTTGCAGAAAACCTCGCTGATGCACCGGATCTTGACTTTGAACAACAGAAAATAATAATGCCTCTTGAAACGCCTTTGAAAGCGACAGGGCATTTGCAAGTACTGTATGGCAACCTTGCCGAAGGTGGTAGTGTTGCAAAAATAAGCGGTAAAGAAGGTGAGCGTTTCGAAGGACCGGCAAGAGTCTTCGACGGAGAAAAACATTTGATCGAAGGACTTTCAAGTGGTAAAGTAAAACACGGTGACGTAGTTGTTATCAGAAACATAGGACCAAAAGGAGCTCCCGGAATGCCGGAAATGTTGAAACCTACAGGTGCTATTATCGGTGCCGGTTTAGGCAAAAGCGTTGCACTTATAACTGACGGAAGATTTAGTGGCGGTACGCATGGTTTTGTAGTAGGTCACATCACCCCTGAAGCGCATGAAGGTGGTCTGATTGCATTTGTAAAAGATAATGACATCATAGAAATTGATGCAATAAACAATACCCTCAACCTAAAAGTAGACGAAGCGACCATTGCAGAAAGAAAAGCCAACTGGCAACAACCCGCATTGAAAGCTACCAAAGGAATATTGTTTAAATATGCAAGGCACGTTACCAGTGCTGCAAATGGATGCGTAACGGACGAAGCTTAAAGGTGAGTATAACCAGAAATAAAAGATTTATTTGAACATAGATTATTTAAGGCCTTTATCAATGAGAGGCATAAAATAAAAGCGCATGAATTTAGTGAATTCGATTCTAGACATAGAAGAACAAATACTGATCAAACCAGATGCAACTCCAAAAGCTCCGGCTAAGGAGCCAGGAAAGTTAAGTGGTTCACAAGCCGTTCTTGAAGCATTTATCGCCGAAGGTGTCGATACAATTTTCGGTTATCCAGGCGGAGCTATCATGCCTATTTATGATGCCTTATACGATTACCACGATAAATTAAAACACATTCTTGTTCGTCATGAACAAGGTGGTATTCATGCTGCGCAAGGGTTTGCTCGCGCTTCCGGACGAGTAGGAGTCGTTTTTGCGACAAGTGGCCCTGGTGCCACCAACCTGGTTACAGGTTTGGCAGATGCGATGATAGACAGTACTCCCCTTGTTTGTATTACCGGCCAGGTGTATGCGCACCTGTTAGGTACCGATGCTTTCCAGGAAGTGGATGTAATAAACATAACAACACCTATCACAAAATGGAACTACCAGGTTACTGATGCCTCAGAGATTCCAACTGTTCTGGCAAAAGCATTTCACATTGCTAAAACTGGTCGTCCCGGGCCCGTGTTGATAGACATTACCAAGAATGCGCAGCTGGATAAGTTTGCATATTCTGGATACAAACGTTGTGACCACATACGCAGCTACAGGCCAAAACCGGTTGTAAGAAAAGAGTTTATCGAAGAAGCTGCGCAACTTATAAACGAAGCCCAGAGACCATTTGTTCTTTGGGGTCAAGGCGTCATCCTGGGTAAAGCTGAAAAAGAGTTCAAAGCTTTTATTGAAAAAAGCGGCATTCCTGCTGCATGGACAATTCTTGGCGCGAGTGCTATCCCGACTGACCATCCCTTGAATGTAGGAATGCTAGGCATGCATGGCAACTACGGACCAAATGTGCTTACCAACGATTGTGATGTCTTGATCGCTATCGGTATGCGCTTCGATGATCGCGTCACTGGTCGCCTTGATAAATATGCAAAACAGGCTAAAGTAGTTCACCTTGATATTGATCCTTCCGAGATTGATAAGAATGTAAAGTCGACGGTGGGTGTTTGGGGCGATTGCAAAGAAACTTTACCGATCCTTACTCAACTGGTAGAAGCAAGACAACACCCGGAGTGGCTTCAAAGATTCAACGAGCATAAACAAATCGAAGAAGATACAGTAATACGCAAAGAACTAAACCCCGAAGGTGAAAAGCTTACCATGGGAGAAGTGATTAATGTTATTAATGAGTTGACTGGTGGTAATGCCATAATGGTGACTGATGTTGGTCAACACCAAATGGTGACATGTCGTTATGCAAAATTCAACCAGTCTAAAAGCAACATTACTTCTGGCGGCGCAGGTACAATGGGATTTGGATTGCCAGCTGCTATAGGTGCAAAATTTGGCGCACCCGAACGCACTGTAATTGCTATTATTGGTGACGGCGGTATCCAAATGACTATCCAGGAACTAGGAACGATTATGCAAACCGAGGTGGATGTAAAAATTGTAATTCTTAACAATGAATTCCTTGGAATGGTAAGACAATGGCAACAACTGTTTCATGACAAACGCTATTCATTTGTTGACATCACGAGCCCCGATTATATAATGGTTGCTAAAGGCTATGGCGTCGAAGGCCAAAAGGTGTCGGCTCGGGCAGATTTACAAAATGCTATTAAAACCATGCTCGACCATGACGGCTCATACTTACTTGAAGTAATGGTAGGCAAAGAAGACAACGTATTTCCAATGGTACCACAGGGATGCAGTGTGAGTGAGATAAGGTTGTCGTAGCAAAAGTTAAAAGGCAAAAATTAAAATTAAAAAATGGACGAAGAAGATGTCGTACTGCCTTTAATGCAAGAAGACTCTGTAGTCTATAATATTAAACATCGGGCCTATTACTTTGCGAAAGAAGTCGTTCTATTTGTGGGTAAACAGAAGTATGATAGAATATACTTTTCGCTGTTTGATCAGCTAGTAAGAAGTGTTACATCAATTGGAGCAAATCTGGTCGAAGGCATGGCAGGTTCTTCAAAAAATGATTTTTTAAAATTCAACATCATCGCCCTAAAATCTGCAAACGAAAGCAAATATTGGTTATGCCTTATTAGAGATACGATGGAGATAAATAAAAGTGTATTAGAGAAATTCATCAAAGAAGCCGACGAAGTTTCGAAGATTATAGCCTCTATTGTTATTAATACGAAAAAATAGCGGAAGCCTTTTTTACTTTTAAATTTTTACTTTTTACTTAAACAGATGAAACAGGAATATACCATAACCGTTTACACAGAAAACCAGGTTGGTTTACTGGTTCGTATTGCTATTATTTTCTCCAGGAGGAAAATTAATATCGAAAGCATTAATAGCTCGCCTTCAGAATTTGAAAGCATATCGCGCTTTACTTTAGTGATACAGGAAACAGAAGATGTTATAAAGAAAGTAGCCCGCCAGATAGAAAAGCAGGTTGAAGTATTAAAGGTCTACTACAATACAAACGATGAAATCGTATGGCAGGAGCTGGCTCTATACAAAGTGAGCACGGACGAGATTGCTGAAAAAGTACAGGTAGAACGGCTGCTCCGTCAATATGGAGCAAGGGCTGTTGCTATAAGAAAAGATTACACCATATTTGAAACGACAGGCCATCGTGAAGAAACTCAAAGGCTGATAGACTTTCTTAGTCCTTATGGCTTGATTGAATTTGTAAGAAGTGCAAGGGTTGCAATCATAAAAGCCAGCAGTGGCTTCCATGACAAACTGAAAGAATTTGAAGCCGCAGAACCAGGAGAAGAGGCGGTTGAAAATGAATATCTCGGCAAGCGCGAAGAGCTCTTTACTATGTAACGACCCATCTGGAGACAGAAAGGATTAGACAGAAAACCAAGCTTTAATGACTGTTGAGAAAACAATACCAATTTTAAGAATATTCGATTTTAGAAAAGCAGTTGAGTTTTACATAGATTGGTTAGGTTTTGAAATTATTTGGGAACATAGGTTTGAAGAAAATTTCCCTATTTATCTGGAAATAGCAAAAGGTGGTTTGACTTTGCATTTAAGCGAACATCATGGGGATGCAACACCGGGAGCAAAAGTATTTGTCTGGTGTAAAGATTTAAAAGCCTACCATCAACAACTGATCGAAAAAAATTACAAGTATAACAAGCCCGGGTTAGAAGAAACCTTTTATGGATCATGGGTAGTCGAAGTGATTGACCCATTCCATAACAAAATATCTTTTAACGAGAAGAAGGAATAAGGCATCGAGGGTGAGGTTGGGATGATGAAGAAAAAACAAAAAGTACAAGTGAGTGACACAACAAAAGATGAAGAAAGGTTAACTGTTAGCTCAAAAAAGAAATAAAACACAAAACTTTAAACTCAGAATTTTAAACTAAATAAAACGATGGCAAAATTAAATTTTGGCGGTGTTGAAGAAAACGTAGTAACACGCGACGAATTTCCTTTGGCAAAAGCGCAGGAAGTATTGAAAGATGAAGTGGTAGCAGTAATCGGCTACGGCGTTCAAGGTCCTGGACAAGCTTTAAACCAAAAAGAAAACGGGGTTAACGTAATTGTTGGTCAACGCAAAAACTCAAAGTCATGGGACAAAGCAGTCAGCGATGGTTTTGTACCGGGCGAAACGTTGTTTGACATTGAAGAAGCATTGCAACGTGGAACGATCATCTGTTACCTTTTGAGCGATGCCGCACAAATTCAATTATGGCCAACAGTTAAAAAACATCTTACGCCTGGTAAAGCCCTTTATTTTTCTCACGGCTTTGGCATTACTTATAACGAACAAACCGGTATCGTTCCTCCGAAAGATGTAGACGTTTTTCTGGTTGCTCCGAAGGGCTCAGGAACGTCTCTTCGCAGAATGTTTTTACAGGGACGTGGGTTGAATAGCAGCTATGCAATTTTTCAGGATGCAACAGGTCGTGCATACGAAAGAGTGGTTGCGCTGGGAATCGCTATTGGTAGTGGGTACCTTTTTGAGACAGATTTTAGAAAAGAGGTATTTTCTGATCTTACAGGTGAGCGCGGCACTTTGATGGGCGCTATCCAGGGAATTTTTGCAGCACAATACCAGGTATTGAGATCAAAAGGTCACTCTCCTTCTGAGTCATTCAATGAAACAGTTGAAGAGTTGACACAATCGTTGATGCCGCTGGTTGCTGAAAACGGTATGGATTGGATGTACGCTAACTGTTCAACAACTGCTCAGCGTGGTGCATTAGACTGGTGGAAAAAATTTCGTGATGCAACCTTACCAGTATTTACAGATTTATACGAAAGCGTTGCAGCAGGTAAAGAAGCTGCCAAATCAATTGAAAGCAATAGCAAACCCGACTATCGCGAAAAGCTGGAAGTAGAATTGGCTGAATTACGCGATAGTGAAATGTGGCGTGCCGGTAAAACTGTAAGAAGTTTGAGACCCGAAAACCAGGAACCTGCCGCCGAAGAAAACCAGGAAGCATTTGTAGAAGCCGTGATTTAAAGACGGTTTCGAGATTATAAAAGATCACGATTTAGTAAGTAAAAAGGATTAAAGCTGATCCTGTACTTATCAAATCGTGATCTTTCTTTTTTAGGTAATTCTTGATCTTTGTATCGCATCATCCCACCAATAAAGGGGTTGGATAAATAAGTTTCACCTTTTGCTAATGAGGAACTCTAACTAGATAGGAGTAAAAAAGAGAATCTCTCCTATTTCTGCTGGCAAGGATATTGAACTGTAATGCGAAACGCTATAGGATTGTTTGTTATGTAGAACCAAAAACCTCAAATCTCTCCTTTAACGTTAATCATATAAATAAAACCCTGGTAGTTTGGTTTTCTCTTTGCAACACTGCTAAGGGGTTGGGAAAATTTCTCACCAAACTTATTAAAAAACAAATTAATGGATATAAAATCTTATCCCGGTCACCCCTACCCATTAGGAGCAACGTGGGATGGAAAAGGAGTAAATTTTGCACTGTACGCTGACAACGCAACTGGTGTAGAGTTGTGCTTATTTAATAAAAGAGACGACAAGAAAGAGGTTGCAAAGATTGAGCTTACAGAAAGAACGCACCAGATTTGGCACATCTATTTGCCCAACGCCCATCCCGGTCAATTGTATGGTTATAGAGTACATGGCCCTTACGACCCCTCAAACGGTCACAGGTATAATGCAAACAAACTTTTAATTGATCCTTACGCTAAAGCGATTGCAGGTACGATTGCATGGCACGACTCGCTCTTTGGTTATGTGCTGGGTCATCCCGACGCTGACCTTAGTTTCAGTAAAACAGATAGCGCACCCTATGTACCTAAATCAGTTGTAGTAGACTCAAACTACGATTGGGAGGGCGACAAACCTCCAAAGATTTCCTATCATAAAACGATTATTTACGAAACGCACGTAAAAGGTTTTACAAAGCTTCATCCCGACATTCCGGAAGAAATAAAAGGAACCTACGCTGCCCTCGGTCATCCGGTTTGCATTAAATATTTGAAGGATCTCGGCATAACAGCAATCGAACTAATGCCTGTTCATCATTTCGTACTTGACCGGCATTTGGCAGAAAGAGGTTTGGGCAATTATTGGGGCTATAACTCTATCGGCTTTTTTGCCCCTGATGTTCGTTACTCAGGAAGCGGGCCTGAAGGTGGGCAGGTTGCAGAGTTTAAGACCATGGTAAAAGAACTGCACAAGGCAGGAATTGAAGTTATTCTTGACGTGGTTTACAATCATACCGGTGAAGGAAACCATATGGGCCCAACCATTTCCTTTCGGGGTATTGACAACGCCTCCTACTATAGGCTAACAGAAAATAAACGTTTCTGTATGGACTATACCGGAACAGGAAATACCCTCAACGTAATGATGCCGAATGTACTTCGGTTAATTATGGACAGCTTGAGATATTGGATTCTCGAAATGCACGTTGACGGTTTTAGATTTGATCTTGCGTCGACCCTTGCTCGCGAACTACATGAAGTAGACCGCTTAGGATCGTTCTTCGACATCATCCACCAAGACCCGGTTATCTCGCAAGTGAAACTGATTGCAGAACCCTGGGATATTGGTGAAGGCGGTTACATGGTTGGCAAGTTCCCTCCGGGATGGGCCGAGTGGAACGGTAAATACCGGGACTGCCTGAGAGATTATTGGCGCGGTGCTGATAGTATGCTAGGTGAATTTGCCCAGCGTTTTACAGGAAGCCCCGATTTGTACCAGAACGATTATCGCAAACCTACAGCGAGCATCAACTTCATTACTGCCCATGACGGCTTCACGCTGCATGACCTTGTTTCTTACAATGAGAAACACAACATGGCTAATGGAGAAGACAACAATGATGGTGAGAGCCACAACCGTTCCTGGAACTGTGGTGTGGAAGGTCCTACAGAAAATGCTGCTATTATTGAATTGAGGCTTCAACAAAAAAGAAACTTTCTTGCGTCGCTGTTCTTGTCGCAAGGCGTTCCTATGATCGTTGCTGGCGACGAGTTAGGTAGAACTCAGCGAGGAAACAATAATGCTTATTGCCAGGACAACGAAATCTCGTGGATTGATTGGGAAAATGCCGATAAAGAGCTACTGGAGTTTTCTCGTAAGATTATTCATTTCCGCAGAAATCACCCGGTTTTTCGTCGTCGCAGATGGTTCCAGGGTGAGCCGGTGCACAAGCAGGGAGACGTGGAAGACATTGAATGGTTCTTGCCTGAAGGCACCAAGATGACCCAGGAAAATTGGTTGCACGACTACGCAAAGTCGCTGGGGGTTTATCTAAACGGGCATGGTATAAGAACTGTTGGACCTAAAGGCGAGCAAATAATTGACGATAGTTTTTATGTCATTTTCAACGCCTATCACGACAGGCTCGATTATACTCTTCCACCCCGGAAATACGGAAAACAATGGACGAAAATAATAGACACTAGTAAAAGTATGATAACGACAGAGGAAGGCGCTTTCGAGGCTGGTGAAGTAATTGTAGTCGAAGGGCGCTCAGTGGTCGTTTTAAAACAACAGGGCAAATAGTAGTTTAAAGGTTTTTGATAGGGATTTTATAAGGAGCCAAAATGGTCGTGCTACTACCAGGCATCCTTGCGTCGCACTCTTCAACAATACTTTCTCTCCTGAACAGGAAAGTATGATGTAGAGAGACGATAATTTGAAAAGATACAGTCGAAGTGAGTGACACAACCGAGGCTAATCGTGAACTGCAGCCGAGACACAAAAACATAAAAACGAAAACAGTATAGAAGCTTTAAATCCATGATTCAAACAGACATTAATAGAAGATCATTAGGAGTAAATTTTAATGAAAGAGGTGAGGCAGAGGTCGCAATATGGGCGCCTCTGCAGGAAAATGTTGAAATCATTTTACAAGACAAACAAACGATTAAGCTTACAAAGGATGATTTCGGATATTGGAAAACGTGCACAAAAGAGATCAAAGTAGGAGATCTATATAAAGTTTCGTTGGGAGACGACAAGGTTTTTCCAGACCCTGCTTCTGTTAGTCAGCCTGAGGGAGTACACGGTTTTTCAAAAGCGGTAGACGTTCAGCAGTTCAAATGGAACGACAGCAATTGGAATAATTTGCCACTGGAAGATTACGTGCTGTATGAATTGCATACAGGAACTTTTACGACTGAAGGCACGTTTGCAGCTTTAGAAGGAAAGCTTTCATATTTGAAAGAACTAGGCATAAATGCCATAGAGATCATGCCTGTCTCTCAGTTTCCCGGCGGGAGGAATTGGGGCTATGACGGCGTTTTTCCTTATGCCGTTCAGAATACTTACGGCGGTCCCGAGGGGTTGAAACACCTGGTGCAGGCTTGCCACGATATCGGAATAGCCGTCATCCTCGATGTGGTTTACAATCATATGGGACCCGAAGGAAACTACCTCGGTGCTTTCGGTCCTTACTTTACAGACAAATACAATACTCCCTGGGGTAATGCTATAAACTTCGATGATGAGTGGTGTGATGGTGTAAGAAAATACTTTGTCGAAAATGTGTTGATGTGGTTTCGTGATTTTCACATTGACGCTCTACGAATGGATGCGGTGCACGCGATCAAAGATTTTAGTGCTACACATATTCTACGGGAGATAAAGCAACACGTCAATAAACTGATGGCCGCCACAGGTCGTACTCACTACCTAATTGTAGAGCTCGATCTAAATGATAATCGTTTCATCAATCCCCTAGACCAGCAAGGCTTCGGAATGGACGGACAGTGGGTTGATGAGTTCCATCACGCGTTAAGAGTTACGGCAGGTGAAGAAAGAAGCGGCTATTATAGTGACTTCAATGGCTTGGTTCATTTGGCTAAGTCTTATAAAGATGCTTATGTTTTTGACGGCCAATATTCACCCCATCGTAAAAAAACATTTGGTATAAAAGCCGATAATAACCCAGGCAAACAGTTCGTCGTTTTTTCTCAAAACCACGACCAGGTTGGAAACCGAATGCTCGGGGAACGAACAAGCACATTGGTAAGTTTTGAAATGCAAAAACTGATGGCAGCGGCTGTACTTGTCAGTCCCTACCTGCCAATGTTGTTCATGGGCGAAGAGTATAGCGAGCCGCACCCTTTCCTATATTTTGTAAGTCATACCGATCCTGAATTAGCAGATGCGGTTAGGAAAGGAAGGAAAGCAGAATTTGCTGCGTTTCATTCTCAAGGCGAAGCACCAGACCCCGTCGACGAAAAAACGTTTGAAGAGTCAAAGCTTCAATGGGATTTATTGCAGCAGCCTCAGCATAAGACGATGTTTGAGTATTACAAGACGTTGATCAGCCTCAGAAAGCAAGAACCAGCTTTGAAGCATTTAAACAGGAATCAGCTGAATGTAGAAATAAACGAGCAAAATCAAACGCTGTTGTTGCACCGGTGGCATGAGGGTGACCACATCTTATGTGTTATGAATTTCTCTAAATCTCCGCAACCTGCAACATTGCCAACATTTAAAAACGAATGGAAAAAATTATTAAACTCTGCTGAGTCAATATGGAACGGTCTGGCAACTGCTGAAGATCGAAACGGAGCGGTCGTTACCATTCAGCCGGAGTCAATTTTAATTTATAAGAACAGCCATGAATAATCCAGTATCTACATATCGTATCCAATTTCATAAAGACTTCACATTTTCCGATTTTGAAAAAATCATCCCTTATTTAATCAAACTAGGCGTAGGAACTATCTATGCCTCACCAATTTTTGAAGCAACACCGGGAAGTGTACATGGATACGACGGCGTTAATCCCCATAAGATAAACCCGGAAATAGGAACAGAGGAGCAACTACTAAGTATCAGCCAAAGGCTTAAGGAAGCAGGTATAAAGTGGCTGCAGGATATTGTTCCAAACCATATGGCGTTTGACCCCAATAATCCGTGGTTGAAAGATGTGTTGGAAAAAGGTCAGAAGTCCGTCTATGCATCTTTCTTTGATGTACCCTGGACCGGTAAGATTTATCATGGCAAAATAATGATTCCGTTTTTAGGCAATCCATTACAAGAGGTGATCAAAAACGGGGAGCTTACAATAGATTTCGAAGAACCAAGATTTGTCTTAAAATACTATGATAGTACCTATCCGCTAAGGCTTCGTTCTTATATCACTATCCTTCAGACCGGCGACGGGGAGCCAAACCAGGCAATACAACAGTTACTGGATCAGGTAAAAGACATCCAAAGATCCGAGGAGCCCGAGGCATACAAAGAGACACTCCATGAGTTTCAGCTACAGTTGAGCGCACTTACTAAGAGTAATACGACTAAAGGCTATTTAGAAAGTTGCCTGCAGAAAATAAACGAGGATCATGAACTGATCAAGCAGATTGCTGACGAGCAGGTGTACCAACTTGTTAACTGGCAAAAGACCGATCAGAAAATTAACTTTCGTAGGTTTTTTACAGTCAACGGTTTGATATGCCTGAACATGCAAGACAACGATGTCTTTTTGTATTACCACAAATACATAAAAGAATTGCTGGACAAGGGCGTTTTCCAGGGGCTGAGAATAGACCATATTGACGGCCTTTTTGATCCAACCTTATATCTGCAACAGCTAAGAGAACTGGCAGGCGAAGAAACATATATAGTGGTTGAAAAAATTCTGGAACCCGGGGAAGGCTTGCCTGATTACTGGCCAATTGAAGGAAACACAGGTTACGACTTTTTGGGAATAGTAAACAATGCCTTCACAAATAAGACAAGCGAAAAACAGTTCACTGAATATTATGAGGACCTGGTAAAGGACGACAGGTCGATTCACCAGCAACTGCACGACAAGAAGTCCTACATTCTGCATGAGAACATGGGCGGTGAATTATCAAACCTGCACCATCTTTTTGAAGACATGAATTTGGTTGAGGATAATGAATTAAGCAACGTCGCTCCTGAAGTATTGAAAGAAGCAATTGGCGAATTTCTTATTCAATGTCCAGTGTATCGATATTATGGAAATAAACTTCCGTTAGATCAAACAGAAGCTGGTGATGTTCAGGACATTTTAAACAGGATAAAGCAAAACAAACCAGAACTAGCTCCGGCGATTCCTTTGCTTGAAACTGCCTTGTTGCATAAGCCCAAAGAAGGTGACAAAGCCTACAATGCACGGGCGCTAAGGTTTTATCAGAGGTGTATGCAGTTTACAGGTCCACTTATGGCGAAAGGGGCTGAAGACACGTTAATGTACACCTACAATCGTTTTATTGGTCATAACGAAGTCGGTGATTCTCCTGACGCTTTTGGTGACAGTCCTGAAGAGTTCCATCAAAAAATGCTGGACCGGCAGGAAAAGTGGCGCCTAAGTATGAACGGAACTTCTACCCATGACACCAAGCGTGGTGAAGATGTACGGGCAAGATTAAACGTACTAACTGACCTTCCTGATGAATGGTTTGCTGTAGTAAAAGAATGGCAGGAGCTCAATAAGGAATTGAAAGAACAAGAAGCGCCAGATGCCAATGATGAATACTTAATTTATCAGACTTTGGTTGGGGCATACCCTATGCCTACCCAGGGAGACGACGACTTTAAAAACCGAGTTCAGGAATATTTACAGAAAGCTTTACGCGAAGCAAAGACCCATTCTAACTGGACTACACCCAACGAAGAATACGAAACAGCCGCAAAAAATTTTGCCGTAAACCTCTTGCAGCAAAACAAACCTTTTTGGAAGCGTTTTGAACAATTCCATAAAAAGGTTTCTGACTTTGGCGTCGTTAACTCGCTTGCACAAGTAGTTGTCAAGTTTACTGCGCCTGGTGTTCCTGACGTTTACCAGGGGACAGAATTGTGGGATTTTAGTCTGGTAGACCCGGACAACAGAAGGCCTGTAGATTATGAACTTCGGCAGCAGCTAATGAACGAGTTAGAGGCCCAGGCAAATGACGAACATGAAAACCTGATGTCTCACTTATGGGAAAACAGGTATAGTGCTAAAATAAAACTTTGGCTGACGCACCAATTGTTGAATGATCGAAAGGAAAATAAAGAGTTTTTTGAAAAGGCTGAATATATTCCTTTAACCGTTCTTGGAGAATTTGCTTCAAATGTGCTGGCTTATGCCCGCCGTTATCAAAATGAATGGTACGTTGTTGCAGTCCCACTTCATCTGGCGGCTCTAAGTAAAGAGCAACAACAAGAGATTTTATCAATCGATTGGAAGGATACACGAGTAGCCCTACCCGCAGGCGCCCCTGCCACTTATCAGCATCTCTTCTCCAAAGTAAATAGAACGCACGAACAAGAAATTACTATTAAAGACATTTTTAAAAGCTTGCCATTGGCAGTGCTTAAACTCAAATAATTATGACTAACAATAAAAGAGGAGCGGGTATCCTGCTTCATATTTCCTCTCTTGCTTCACCGTTCGGCGTAGGCGATATGGGTCCGGAAGCATGCGCCTTTGCCGATTTTTTGCACCGCAGCAATCAAAAATATTGGCAGTTGCTTCCCCTAAATCCTACTGAGCAGGGACAGGGACATTCACCTTATAGTTCCATTAGTAGCAGGGCCGGGAACACACTTTTAATTAGTCCCGAACTAATGGTTAAGGATAATCTCTTAAATGCCGAAGAAATTAAAAAATACCATCTACCGCAGGAAGGAAAAACAAATTTTGCCGAAGTAGAACGGGTAAAGGCGGAAATCTTTGAACAAGCATGGCAGAATTTCAAACAGGGAAAAGGGAAAAAGTTAGAAGCTGACTTTAAACAGTTTTGTGAAAAAGAAGCGTACTGGTTGGATGATTTTGCTCTTTATATGCTGCTGAAAAAGCAGAACGAAAGTCAGCCGTGGTTTAAGTGGACTGAAGAATATAAGCTACGAAATGAAGTGGCTGTAAAAAAGTTGGTAACGGAAAATAAGGACGAAGTAGACAAAACTAAATTTCTTCAATTTCTTTTCTTCAAGCAATGGCATGAGTTAAGAAAGTATTGCAATAGCCTGAACATTAAACTTTTTGGAGACCTTCCATTTTATGTCAGCTATGATTCCGTGGATGTATGGTCTCATAAAGATCTTTTTAGCCTTGATAAAAAAGGTAATATGATTGGAGTTGCAGGAGTACCGCCTGATGCATTCAGTGAAGATGGACAGCTTTGGGGTATGCCTGTTTTCCTGTGGGATGTTCTAAAAAAACAAAATTACGCTTGGTGGATAGAACGCTTTAAAAAGAACCTGGAGTTATTCGATATTTTGCGTCTTGACCATTTTAGAGCCTTTGCAGATTATTGGGAAGTGGCTGCAGATGAAGAAACTGCAAAAAAAGGAACATGGAAGCCTGGGCCACGAGGCGATTTGTTTAAAGCTGTGAACAAAGCGCTGGGTGAAGTGCCCTTCATTGCTGAGGATCTTGGAGAAATTAATGATGCTGTATACGAATTGAGAGACGAGTTTGCGTTTTCGGGAATGAAGGTGTTGCAGTTCGCTTTTGGCGAAGGCATGCCTCAGAACCCTTATATTCCACACAACTACGCCGAGAACTTTGTTGCCTATACGGGTACCCATGACAACAACACGATCAGGGGATGGTACCGGCAGGAAGGAAGCAAAAATCATCACCAGATCGAACAATACGTTGGGAGAGCATTAACTGAGGATGATATTCCTGTAGTTTTCGGTCGGCTTGCTTATGCTTCCGTTGCAAACATTGCTATCTTACCTATCCAGGATGTACTTGGACTTGATGAAATAGCTCGTATGAATACTCCGGCTTCCGGCGAGAATAACTGGCAATGGCGTCTACTTCCCAACCAAGTAACCAGCGATGCGGAAACCTTACTTAAGGAATGGACAAAATTGTATAACCGGGTTTAGACACACAAGATTTCGAACTCAAAAACTCTTGTCCAACGACAAGAGTTTTTTTATGGGTAGTAGTGACTGGTTTGCTGCAGGAGCTCCGGGTAAAAACTGCAGTTTCTTAACAACAGTCAGATGAAGTGATTGCGCTGCAACTATTACGCTAAGGAGCAAACCCTGGGATTAAGATCCAAAAACAAAAAAGCCCCGCTTTATCAGCAGGGCTCTCATATAATTGATTATTAAAAAGCTTATTCTTCTTCTACCTTCAATTTTCCTTTTTGTTTTGACATTACAGTCTCAGCGACGTTATTTGGAGCCGGATTGTAATGGCTAAACTCCATAGTTGAAGTTGCACGGCCAGAAGACAATGAACGCAATTGAGTTACATAACCAAACATTTCGCTTAATGGAACTTTAGCCTTAATAACCTGCAAACCTGCACGACTATCCATACCTTCTAACATACCACGGCGCCGGTTAAGATCACCTGTTACGTCACCCATGTACTGGTCTGGCGTAGTTACCTCAACTTTCATGATCGGCTCAAGTAGTACCGGCTTAGCTTTTTTACCAGCTGCACGGAAACCTTGACGAGCACACAATTCAAACGACATTGCATCGGAGTCAACTGCGTGGAATGAACCATCGAATACACGAACTTTCATACTTTCAACAGGGTAAGCGGCAAGAACACCTGTGTTCATTGACTGCTCGAAACCTTTTTGAATAGCAGGAACAAATTCACGAGGAATAGATCCACCAAAAATGTCGTTTACAAACTGGTAAGTTCCTTTTCCTTCCTTCAAGAATTCTTCGTCTGCGGGCCCGATCTCGAAAACAATATCGGCAAATTTACCACGACCGCCCGTTTGCTTTTTTAAGGTTTCTCTATGCTCAACTTTTTGAGTGAAAGCCTCTTTATAAGCAACTTGGGGAGCACCTTGGTTAATTTCCACTTTAAATTCACGACGCATACGGTCAACAATGATCTCCAAGTGAAGTTCACCCATTCCACTAAGGATAGTTTGACCAGTTTCCTCGTCAGTCTTAACTCTAAGTGTAGGATCTTCTTCAACCAGTTTGGCAATAGCCATACCCATTTTGTCAACATCAGCCTGGGTTTTGGGCTCAATTGCAACGGATATAACCGGCTCTGGGAAAGTCATACTTTCAAGAGCCACAGGGAATTTCTCATCACAAAGCGTATCACCAGTCTTAATATCCTTAAAACCAACAGCAGCTCCGATATCGCCAGCTTCAATAAAATCAACCGGGTTTTGCTTGTTAGCATGCATCTGCATTATACGGCTGATACGCTCGTTCTTTCCGGTACGTACGTTTAATACATAAGAACCAGAGTCTAAGCGACCAGAATAAGCCCGGAAGAAGGCAAGACGACCTACGAATGGGTCAGTCATAATTTTAAATGCTAATGCAGCAAAAGGACCTTTAGGATCAGCATGACGAAGAACTTCTTCACCAGTGTCAGGGTTTGTACCTTTTACAGCCTCAATATCCAGAGGACCTGGCAAATATCTTACTACAGCGTCCAATGCAGTTTGAACACCTTTATTTTTGAAAGATGATCCACACATCATAGGAATGATGGAAAGATCAATAGTTGCTTTACGGATAGCTTCATGAATCTCGTCTTCAGTAATAGTGCTTGCATCTTCAAAGAATTTTTCAAGCAGCTTATCATCGTAATCCGCAACCGCCTCTATTAACTCCTGGCGATATTGATCAACCTCTTCTTGCATGTCAGCAGGAATAGGCACCTCTTTGAAAGTCATACCACGAGACTCTTCATCCCAGATAATTCCTTTCATTGTGATTAGATCAACAACACCTTTGAAATTATCTTCAGCACCAATTGGCAATTGAAGGGGAACTGCTTTTGCACCCAACATTTCACGAACTTGCTTAACCACGTTTAAGAAGTCAGCACCACTACGGTCCATTTTATTTACGAAACCAATTCTTGGTACTTTATACCTGTTAGCTTGACGCCAAACAGTTTCAGACTGAGGCTCAACACCGGAAACTGCACAAAACAATGCTAATAAACCATCCAGTACACGTAAAGAACGCTCTACCTCAACAGTAAAGTCAACGTGACCCGGAGTATCAATAATGTTGAATTTGTAAAGTTTAGTATCCGGACCTTTAACACCTTGAACGGTAGGAAAGTTCCAAAAACAAGTCGTTGCAGCCGAAGTAATGGTAATACCTCTCTCCTGCTCCTGTGCCATCCAGTCCATCGTTGCAGCGCCATCGTGCACTTCACCAATTTTGTGATTCACACCAGTATAATACAGAATACGTTCTGTAGTTGTCGTCTTACCAGCATCAATATGCGCGGCAATACCGAAGTTCCGTTGATATCTCAAGTCGCCCATGACTTTTTATTTGAAATTGTTATTGACTTTTTTTGTAGTAACCAACTATTGTACTGTTAGTACAACATCCTTGTGTCACTCCCTTCTACAGAAACTCTTTTTTCACCTATTAAGAATATGATTTGCAGAGAACGTGTAATTGGCAATCCTATTTAAATCTTCTCTAAAATATGGGAAATTAGATTTCGAGGCGCAAAGGTAATGATTAGAAATTTAAAAAGAGGACGCTACCGTTAATAAATGTCGAAAGTTTCATGTTTGGGGACTAGCACCTAATAATAAACTCCACCTCTTGAGGGTGGAGTTTTATTAAATGATGCAGTAGCTAAGCGATACCTTAGTAACCAGGATTTTGTTCCAGTAGATTGCCGGCAACCTGCGCAACCTGTATTTGCCTATTAGGAATAGGGAAATAATTATTCTTTGCAGCAAATGTACTGGCCGCATTCTTATAAGTTCTTCTCTCCTTTTCTTTAGTTACATAGGCATTTAAAACCTCGGGCGCAATGCCCCATCTTACAAGATCAAAGAAACGATGGCCTTCCATAGCCAGTTCAAGTCTTCTTTCAAAGCGAACAGCTTGTCTTGCCATTGCCTGATCCGCGAACGGTACTGTGTATGGTTTTATTTGATAATTAGCTGGAGACCCTGGCACTAAGCTTCCCGGATTAGCAGCTCTTGCACGTACACGGTTTATATATTCGCGAGCTTTTGTAAGCGAACCAACTTCAATTTCAGCTTCTGCGGCCATTAACAGTACATCGGCAAATCTGATAATATTGTAATTTTTAGCGGTTTGCCTGAAGTTGTTAATGTTAGTAAGGCCGCCAATGTCAGAATTTTTATTGACGTGTTTTTTAGGACTGAAAGGACCAGCATAAACCTGGTCACGGATCCAGCTTCTTCCGGGATGAGGGCCATAATCGTAATAAGGAATACCTCTTCTTCCAACAGTCCAATCCAATCGTGGATCGACTGGAATAGTTGCATCATTAGTAAAGGGATCGTTTGAAGTAATACCCTCATCATTTTTAATATTACTATTATTGAAAGAGCCATCTAAAAGAGGTAAACCATTTGCATCTACTTTAAACGCGTTTACCAGGTTTTGTGACGGCTGGTAAAAGCCGCAACATCCCCAGACACCGCCGTAAGGGTAGGCGAGCTCATAACTTGCTTCAGCAGCAGCAGCAACAGTGCCACTGGCGGCAGCTTGCATCGAAAAAACTGCCTCTTCGCTATTCTCAAAAGCAACATCAAAGTTCTTCCAATACTCCTTCTGCAAATCATATGTCTTACCGTTAGAGGTAACACCCTGGCTGATGATCACATCATATAGTGCCTTTGCTTCGGTAAATTTCTTCTCATACATTAGCACTTTGGCAAGTTGGGCACCTGCTGCCCATTTATTTACTTTACCAACAAGAGGTTGTGTAGCTGAAAGATTATCGTAAGCAAACTTACAATCTGCTTCTATCTTGGGCCAAATATCTGTTTTGTTGTCGTATTTGGTAACTGTCTCATCTATGTAAGGCACCTTGTTCCACATGCGTTTAGCCTCAAAGTGAAAAAGCGCTCTTAAGAACCTTGCTTGTGCGATGTAATCTTTTTTCTCATCAGCTGTAAGTACGGCGACCTGGTTAGCAAGATTAATTACATCATTTGCCCTGGCAACGCCATCATAGATCGAAATCCATTTATAATAAAAATAGGTATTGGCAGCCTGTGTATTCCATAGTTCTATTTCAGTCATTTGTGGCTGGTCTCCTGCATCGGTACCCTTATAAGCATCATCAGAAGCGACATCGCCATACACCCAATTAGTAACTCCAACCATCCATCCACTTGAACCCGGTGTTCCCTGTCCATCAAGAAGACCGTATGTTCCAAGCAACACTCCTTCAATACCTTTTTTGTTTTGTAATAACTCTGGCGCGTACCTTCCGTATGGCTTCGGGTCGAGAAATTCCTTTTTACAGGAATTGAATCCGACCATGAGGAATGCCAATCCTGCGATCAAACAATATCTTTTATTCGATTTCATAAATTTCTTTTTCAGTTTTTTAATTAAAAGCCCAAGTTGATACCAAAAATTATTGATTTATTGGTAGGGTAGTTACCAAGATCAACTCCTAAATTCCTATCTGCAAACCTTCTTGTATAGTCGTTGCGTCCAGTATTAGCAGTAGTAATTTCAGGGTCTAATCCAGTGTATTTAGTAATAGTAAACAAGTTTTGAACTTGTACATAAACTCTTAACCGATCAATACTAAACCTATCCATTATCTTTTTTGGAAGAGTATATCCTAAGCTAAGGTTACGTAACCTTAAATAACCACCGGGCTCAATGTAATAGTTAACAGGTAGAGTACCACTTGATGCATCATTACTTGTTATTCTTGGAAGCTTAGCATCATGGTTTTCCGGAGTCCAGCTTTCATACAATAAACGACGTGTTCTACCACCTTGGAAAGTATTAAAATCAGTCCAGTAACGAGTATAATTAGCTATCTCTCCACCCGCTTTCCAATAAAGGAAAGTTGCGAAGTCAAAACCTTTATAGCTCATATTAACGTTGAAGCCCATAATGAATTTGGGGTGAGGACTACCGATAAAAGTTCTGTCTTCAGGAGTTATCTTTCCATCTGGCTTACCATCGGGACCTGAAAGATCTTTGTATTTCCACCCGCCAATAAATTTGCCTGCTTGAGTAAGTGTCGCTAGTTCTGCCGCGTCGTCAAAAAAACCGTCTATCACATATCCGAAAAAGCTTGATATAGGTTGGCCCTCTACAGAGCGATTAAAGGGATCAATCCTCGTTCTATCACCCTCAAAAAAGGGATCAGCAAGTTTACCAACCCTGTTCTTGTATAAAGAAAAAGTAGTACTTAAATCGTATCTAAAATCCCTTCCAGCATTGCCTCTATATGATAATGAAAGGTCTATACCTTTATTGTTCATATTTCCAATATTAATTGGTTGCCTGGAAATAAATCCTCCATAGATACTTGCATCTAATTCTTTTTCAAATAGCAGGTCTCTTGTTTCACGGTTGTAAAGATCTAGAGTGATAGCAAGCTTATTATTTAATATAGTTGCATCAAAGCCTAAAGTAGATGTCTCGGTTTGTTCCCACTTGATATCAGGATTAGCTACCGTTTGATGACGCAATGCAGGGGTGTAGCTTGTATTGCTTCCATTAATAGGATAACCTGCATCATTTGCTATTGTAAAGAAGTTAAGGTAAGCAAAACTGCTGATGTTATCATTTCCTAAAACCCCATATCCAAAGCGAATTTTAAAATCGTTTATTCCTTTAATATTCTTGAAAAAACCTTCCTCAGAAACCCTCCAGCCTAAACTAAAAGCAGGAAAATTTCCGAATTGATGAGTGGGACCAAAAGCATCGGATGATCCATCTCGTCTGTATGACGCGCTTACCAAATACTTGTCTTTATAAGCATAGTTTACCTGGGCAATAACAGGAGAGTATTTTCTGCTTCTGAAAAGACTACTTGAACCAAATGGTGTAAGACTAAGAGAAGACGCAGTCTGTTGAAAGTTAGGGTCTAAGCTAAAGAAATCTGAAGCGCTCGCATTTATATTTCTTCCCTGATTTTGAACTATTTCGGTTCCTAATAGCGCTTTTACCTCATGTACATCGTTAAATGACTTTCTGAAATTTAGAGTGTTGTACCAGGTAGCTTGGTATCCGTATCCTTGCGCTTCAGCAAACTGTGCAATGTTTGTTCTTCCTTCCGGGTTCTCATAAATTGGAGGAGTAAAAAGGAAGCTGCTCGTGTTGCCAAAGTCAACACCCAAATTCGATTTAAAAGTAAAATACCGCAAGAAATCAACTTCAGCATAGATGCTTCCAAGAAGCCCTAACCTTTTTTCACGTCCATCTTTCCGTCTGTCCAAATTAGCATAGGGGTTTGAGGAATTTCCCAAATTGGCGCCCCTTGCCCCACCATAGTTTCCAGCTATATCAAAGACAGGAACAATTGGCTGTTGACGATATGAAAAGGAAATTGGATTGCCTTCATCCTGATTTGTAAACGCTTGAACACCTGATCTATTTGTGAAGTTTACTTGTAAATTCTCACCTACCCTTATTTTGTTTTTTATAACAAAGCTTGTATTGGACCGAAGGGCAATACGCTGATACCTCGTCGTGTATATAATACCCTTTTGATCGAAATAATCGAGACCAAAAAGGTAATTAGCATTATCTGTAGCACCTGAAACAGAAATTTGGTGATTCATTTGAGGAGCGTCTTGAAGAATAGCGCCAAGCCAGTCTGTACCCTCCTTGTTTGCAGGAACAATTTGATAAGTTCCAGGACCGTTTACATCAAATAAATCAAGTTTGTATTTGGTAGGATCTGCAGATGCCTCTCCAGCAAATATTCCACCGCTCTTTCCACCGGGAAGGCCGCCTCCGGCATAAATGAAGTCAGGGATTATGGGTCCTGTAGTACTTATACCAGTAGGACCGGCATATTGCCCATGTTTAAACTGGCCATTTACTACGTTTCCTGAATTAAGTGCTAACAAATAAAGATACTGTCCATACTCAGCGGTATTTAATAGATCAAAACGCTTTTTAAAAGTCTGATTGCCATAATAAGCATCGTAAGTCACTTTAGCTCGTCCCAGCTTTCCTTTTTTTGTTGTTATAATGATAACCCCACCCGCAGCAGCAGAACCGTAAATAGAAGCAGCTGACGCGTCTTTCAACACCTGCATGCTTTCAATATCGTTCGGATTTAGCTCGGTAATCGAACCTACCCGGGCACCATCAACCACATACAGTGGTTCGTTGTTACCAAACGTACTATAACCATGTATTCTTACATTCGCTCCTGCACCAGGAACACCAGATGTACCAACGTTAACACCGGCAGCACGACCCTGTAAAAGGTTTTGAATGTTAGATCCAGGGTTAGCAACCAATTCTTTTACGTTGACTACAGCGACTGAACCTGTAATGTCTTTTTTAGCTTGCGAGGAGTATCCTGTAACAACAACCTCTGTGAGTGTAACGTTGGATGGTTTGAGAGAAACATTTACCATACCGTTACCCGATGGTGTTATTTCTGTTTTTTCGAAACCAACGTTAGAGATTACGAGGGTTGACTGACCACTTGGAGCTGAAAGAGTAAAAGTTCCTTCGGCATTTGTTTGGGTAGCAATAGTTGTTCCTTTTACCGACACTGTTGCACCAGATACGGGTTCGTTATTGGCTCCCAAAACTTTGCCGCTTATTGTTCGTTGCGCAAACGTCGATGTAGCAAAAAAGAGGAGAAATGCAGTTATTAGAAAACTGCGAGCAGTTAAAAATTTTGGCATAGCAATCAGTTAATTGGCGTTAAAAAAATTAAATCTAATATTTGTTACCCTTATTAACAAAATTTTTTTATATTAAAAAACAATTAAAACCAAAAAAAATCGGCAAAAAACAGGTTTCATAGGTTAAACTTTAAATAAAAAAGGACAAAAAAAAGCCACCTCTTAGGTGGCTAAAAAAATTAAGTTATAACGTTTTAAACTTTAAAGTGAGAAAAAGCCTTATTTGCTTCTGCCATACGGTGCGTGTCTTCTTTCTTTTTGAAAGCTCCACCTTCACCCTTGCTTGCCGCAATTATCTCGTTAGACAATTTTTCTGCCATACTACGCCCGTTTCTTTCGCGACTAAAACGCACCATCCACTTAATACTTAATGAAATCTTTCTGTCTTGGCGGACTTCCGACGGAATTTGGAACGTTGCACCACCTATACGGCGGCTTCTAACTTCAACACCAGGAGTAATATTAGCTAGAGCTCTTTTCCAGATCTCATAACCATCCTCCCCGGTTTGCTTAGATACTCTGTCAATAGCATCATAGAATATTGTCAAAGCAATGCTCTTTTTACCTTGCCACATGATGTTGTTCACAAAACGGGT
This sequence comes from Segetibacter aerophilus, assembly GCF_007991655.1. Classification (GTDB taxonomy): domain Bacteria; phylum Bacteroidota; class Bacteroidia; order Chitinophagales; family Chitinophagaceae; genus Segetibacter; species Segetibacter aerophilus. The sequence continues at coordinate 217,715 of NZ_BJYT01000005.1, read as the reverse complement.
AACCAGCTTATCGTTAAAGCGAGGATCTGGGGCTAAAGGAATTTTTTTAGGTTGCGTCTTCCGCATGTTCTTTTATTTTATAGCAGCAAGCTGCTTAGTTTATTTAATTTTAAATACTTAGGGCTACTTCTTTGCTTTTGCTTTCTTAGTACCGTACTTAGAACGACTTTGCTTACGGTCTTTAACACCTGCAGTATCGAGGCTTCCGCGAACAATGTGATAACGTACACCAGGCAAGTCTTTTACACGACCTCCACGAATAAGAACAATAGAGTGTTCCTGCAAATTGTGTCCTTCGCCGGGGATGTAAGCAATAACCTCAATCTTATTAGTCAAACGCACCTTCGCTACTTTCCGTAAGGCCGAGTTTGGTTTTTTAGGAGTAGTTGTATATACCCTAGTACATACACCACGACGCTGAGGACAAGCATCAAGAGCTCTCGACTTGCTTTTTGCCTTTATAATTTCTCTACCTTTTCTTACTAATTGTTGTATTGTAGGCATCTTTACCTTTTAAATTTTTCGGATTGCAAAAGTAGCCCCGGTAAGTTGAAATTCCAAAACTAGAATAAAAAAATTTCGGGATCAGTCGAATTCCACTACTATTCTTAATAATTATCCAATTCTTTTAAGATATCTTTTTGAGTCTGGCGGTTTTAATATTTATCGATTTCTCTAATCTATCAATTAAACATGCAAACCTCGGGGCTTAAAAAAGTTAGTCTTTTAAACCCTAAACATCCAACCAAACCGATCTGCAACTTTTGAATTTCTAATGTCATTCAAATTTCTCTTTAACTCCGGGGAAACAATCCACTTTGAGACATCAAACTCCATCACGTAATCTTTATATCTTAATTCCTTTATGGGAGATATAGTCGCAGCAGTACCGGTACCAAAAACTTCCCTTAGTTCACCAGCTTTGTGAGCTTTAATGACATCATCAATGCTTATTCTATCTTCTATAATCTCAAATCCCATTTCTTTTAAAATAGTAATTGCACTATCGCGTGTTACACCTGCCAGGATTGTTCCTGATGTTAGCTCAGGAGTATAGGCTTTATTGCCAATTATAAAAAACACGTTCATTGTTCCGATCTCCTGCACGTATTTGTGTTCAACAGCATCTGTCCACAACACCTGGTCGTAACCAAGCTTGTGTGCTTCGGCCGCAGGAAGTAAACTTGAAGCATAATTTCCAGCTGCTTTTGCGAAACCAATTCCTCCTGGTGCTGCCCTTGAAAACTTTTCTTCCACATAAATACGCATTGGCTTACTATAATAAGGACCAGTGGGACTTAATATAATCATGAATTTGTAAGAGTCGGAAGGCTTCACTCCTAACGTAGCTTCCGTGGAAAACATAAATGGTCTTATGTACAAGGAATGGTCGTCTTGGTTCGGTATCCAATTCTTATCAATCTGTACCAGCAACCTCATTCCCTCCATAAAAACTTCCTCTGGAACTGGCGGCATTCTTAACCTTTCAGCCGAAATATTGAAGCGCTTGTAATTATCTATTGGACGAAAAATAAAAGCATTCCCCTCATTGTCTTTATAAGCTTTTATACCTTCGAAAATTGCCTGACCATAATGTATAGCAGCAGTAGACGGATCTAGCAGTAGGGGTTGATATGGTTTAATTTCAATATTTTTCCACTCACCATCTTCATAATCCGCTTCAAGCATATGGTCTGTGAAATATTTTCCAAAGGGTAAATTTTCGAAAGAAAAAGACTGAAGCTTACTCGTTTCCGCCTTTTGCACATTTATCTGGGGAGCTGCAACCATAACTATTAATTTTGTTGCAAAGAAACGAAAAATGCCTGCACAGGCAACAAATTTTGGTGTAATATGAGTGAAGAAAAGATTCAATTGCCTGACTTTTTAATTGCAGAATTATACAAGGGAAGCCTTGTTGACCTTCAAACTTTTAACTCAGATACTGACTACAGCAAGACAGAAGAAAAATCATTGGAAGTGAGGGAGCCGATAGCAACTACCCAAAAAATATCGTTTTTAGGAGAAAATAAAAAAGGTGTTATAGTTATAGTCTATCAACTTGATGCTGTTTTTTTGAAGGAAGAAGACCTTGCCTTTTTAACCAATATTTTAAAAGCCTGCCAATTGAACCTAGCGGATATAGCTATTATAAACCTTTCAAAGCAGGAGATTGACTATAATACCTTGCAAGAGCAATTGACTTCTAAAACCATTCTTTTGTTTGATGTTGAGCCATCAGCACTAAAGTTGCCTTTCATGATACCTGCTTTCCAGGCACAAAAATTTTCGGGCTCAACTATTATGGTCGCTCCTTCGTTGTCCCTTATTAACAAAGCTGGTTCAGAAGGCAAACTTTTGAAGACGAAATTATGGACAAGCCTTAAAGTTGTTTTTGATCTTTGACAGAAATCTAACTATTTAAACGATAAGAATAGTGCTGTGTTACCAAAGCTTGTGCAAAGCAACAGTGACAAATTAAATGTAGTGCTGATACTATAAAAGCTCAATCAAAATTCTGCGATCAAGTCTGCATTCTTTCTTTTTTGATAATTCTTGTTTTCTTAAATAAAAAATTTATCACCACTACATGGAAGATTTAATTTTTGCTACAAATAATAAAAACAAAGTTGAGGAAATAAAAAGCCTGGTTGGAAGTCGGTTTAAGGTAATTTCTTTGAAGGATGCAGGAATAGAAATAGACATTCCGGAGCCATTTGACACTTTAGAAGAAAATGCCGCAGAAAAGTCTAAAGCTATACATGCTCTTACCAGCAAAAACTGTTTCAGTGAAGATACAGGGTTAGAAGTAGATGCACTAAATGGTGAGCCCGGAGTGAAAAGTGCCCGATATGCAGGCGAAGGAAAAAGTGCAGATGACAACATAGAGAAACTACTAAACGCATTGATAGATGTACAGAACAGAAAGGCACAATTTCGAACAGTTATTTCCCTTATAATTAACGGCAGTGAGCACTTTTTTGAAGGAGTATGTGAGGGCGTAATTACAGAAGTTAAAAAGGGCAATATGGGCTTTGGTTATGATAGTATTTTTGTTCCAAACGGGGCTGATAAAACTTTCGCAGAAATGCAATTGGAAGAGAAAAATAAATTCAGCCATAGGAAAAAAGCAACAGAAAAAATGGCCTCATTTTTGTCCAGAATTGGGAAAAATAGTTGCAATTAGAGAATAGATTTCAAAAAATTGCAACCAAATGAATAATAGGGCCGTCATTACAATAAAGAAAGCATTTGCTATGTTATATAGTTTATAGTTTGCTGTTATCCTGAGACAAACGTTAAATTAATATGGTATCGAGTAAAACCAACGAATTATGAAAAACAGTTCTTTAGAAAGCCACCTTTACAGTATCCCATCTAACCTTGATCAAAAGGGTTTAGAAAACTTACAGAAAAAAAGTATATCTCCCTCCAAAACGTTTAATTCTACAATGACAGAACAGCTGATTGAACCGCCTGCGCGGGTTTGGGATAAGATTGAGAAAATTTTGGATGAACAAGATTACAGACGGAGTAATGCAAATAACATAATTGCATCTTCTTTTAGCAATAAGCCTAACTACAAAAAATCCAGGTTTTATCTAGCGTCTGTAGCTGGCTTAGGTTTGGTGGCCGGGTTATTTTGGATTATTCGTTAATTCTCTTGTTATCTCGTTTCTAGTAATAGGGCTGAGATCATTATTACATGGAAAGAATCAAAGTTTCCCTTCCGCAGGAGTTCCGTTTTTCTACTACTTTAAAGATTCGCATAACTGATTTGAACTATGGCGGGCACGTTGGCAACGACGTGTTTCTTTCGCTGGTTCATGAGGCACGCCAGCAATACCTTAATCAATTTGGTTATTCAGAATTGGATATGGAAGGGGCCGGATTAATTATGGCAGACGCTGCAATTGAATATAAACGCGAATTGAAATACGGTGATGAGGTACAAATATCAGTTGCGGCAGCAGGAATGGATAGGCTAGGTTTTGATATTTTTTATAAGATTGAGGTGAGAGTTGGTGAAAGCTGGGAAGTAGCCGGGAGAGTGAAAACAGGAATGTTATGTTTCGATTATACAGCCAACAAGAAGGTTTCTGTTCCGCAAAAAGCTATTGAAAAAATAGGTTTTTTATAGTTTTTTTAATCAAAGCTCCGTCGGTGGCAATTGCTTAATTTTCGTTCCAAATGTTCCAGCTTTCTTCTGCCTGGATGATCAACATATCTGCACCGTTTTTTATGGCCGCTCCCATCGATGCACCTTTTTTCAGAAACAAAGTTTCACCTGGATTATAGACGAGATCGAAAAGATAATGATCAGTAGTTAAAAATTGATAAGGGATATCAGGACAACTATCAACCTGGGGATACATGCCCAACGGAGTGGTATTAATAATAAGCTTGCTTTCTTCTACAATCTCCTTCGTTAATTCCTTATAGCTCACACTGTTCTTCTCTTCGTTATTTTTTCTGCTAACAAAATAGTAGTTGATCCCCAGTTCTTCAAGAACATATGCCACGGCAGCAGCAGAACCACCCGTGCCTAATATGAGCGCCTTCTTGTGAATTTTTAAAAGTTTGGGAGAAAGAGATTTTTTAAATCCTATTACATCAGTATTATAGCCCGTCAACTTTCCATCTCTTATTTTAATGCAATTGCACGCTCCCACTTTCCTAACTGGTTCAGTTTGCTGATGCAGAAATGGTATTACTGCTTTTTTATACGGAATCGTAACGTTTATTCCTTCAAGGTTGGGCTTGTCAGATAAAAGCTGGGGGAACTTATCAATGCTATCAATCGGATAAGCCTCATAAGAACATCCAACAATGCCTTCTTTTGAAAATTTTTCTGCAAAAAAAGCCGGGGAGAATGAATGGGATAACGGAAAACCGATTAGGCCGAATTTTCTCATTATTAATTTTTGTTTTCGAGGTATAAATGAAAAGTATCTCCCCGTAAACCAATTCGCATGGCTTCTAGCGGAATTATTTCAGTCGGTGCTATATTTCCAAGATTTACATTACAGCCAATTAATTCGAGAAAGTATAGTTGCTGATCTTTCTGAGGCGCCTCCCATATTATTTTCTCTGCCGGTATCTGGGTCAAAATTTCCTGCACCAACCCTTCCCTAACCTCTCCCGAACCCCTGTAAATACCTACAGTTCCTGCTTCCCTGGCTTCAGCAATCACGTAAGTCGATCCAGCCTCTAATTCAGCGCGCATTAGTTCAATCCATTTATACGGTGGAATAATATGAGCCGCGTCTTTGCTTCCAACCTCACTTAGTACAGTTCCAAATTTGGTAAGTTTTTCTATGTACCCACATTTCTCCGCATGCGGTATGGTTATAGATCCATCGCTTACTTCCACGTGCTCAACACCATAATCTTTTATCATCGTGATATATGCGTCAAACTGATTTCTTATTAAAAAAGCTTCAAAGAGAGTACCGCCAAAATAAACAGCCATTCCAGCCTTTTGATAAACCTCTATTTTTTGTCGGAGATTTGGAGTAACGAAAGCTGTACCGAAACCGAGCTTGACTATATCGATGTGACCAGAACCAACACTCATTAAATTTTCAGCTTCCGAAAGACTTAAGCCTTTGTCCATAATCATTGTTAATCCATTTTGCCTTGGTTTTGCTGTTCTTTCTGGTATTTGGCTCAAGTTAAAATTCATTTCTCCGGTAGTTAGTTTAGAGCGCCAAAAATAGTGATTGAAGGTGAAATTGTAATTTAACAATCGGCTAGCCCCAAATACATTTTCCTAAGCTGGTATTCTTTATTTTTGGTTGAATATTTGACAACTAATAATAAAATTCATGCGCTTTATAGTCATCCTATTTGCATCGCTATTTCTGTCTTTGTTTGTTACCGCTCAAACTAACACGAGCACGAGTGCACCTGATACATTGGCGCCATACCAAAAGAAGCCAACTATACCGCCCTTTAGAATTCAAACGCCAGATAGCAGTTGGTTTAGTAAGGTCAATTTGAAGGATAAAAAGCCAACGCTGATTTTATACTTTAGTCCCGACTGCGGCCATTGCCAGTTAGAGACAGAAGAGGTGATAAGTAAAATGAAAGATTTGAGCAACTTGCAGATTGTGATGGTTACCAGCCGGCCTTTTCAAGACATGGTCAACTTCGCAGACCATTACAAAATAAACCGCTTCCCATCCATAAAAATCGGAACAGATCCATCACGAATGGTAACCCAATTTTATGCAGTTAAATTTACCCCGTTTTCAGCTCTGTATGATAAAAACGGCCAATTGGTAAAAGCGTATGAAAAAGGAATTGACATGCCCGAGCTAATCAGCCTGATAAAATAATTTTCGGTCATGTTTTGAAATAGTGAGGAGGGTATAATTTCTGATACGAGAAATTATAATCACACCGTTATGAAAAATACTTTACTACCTTTTCTTTTATTGATTGCACCGGTATTTGTTGTTGCGCAACCCCTTATTTCATTTCAGCCTATTGTATCAAACTTGTCTCAGCCGGTAGATATGGTAGAGGCAAACGACAATTCTCATCAATTTTTTATAGTAGAGAGAACCGGTAAAATACGTCTCTGGAAAAATAATCTCCTTTCAACAGCACCTTTCCTTGATGTCACTCCTATAATTACCGCTTCCGGCTCAGAGCAGGGATTACTAAGCATGGCGTTGCACCCCGATTATAAGAACAACGGGTATTTTTTTATCTACTATACAAATACTGCTGGTGCTATTACTGTCGCCCGTTATCAGCGCGCTAATGAAAACACTGCAGACCCAGCCTCAGGTGTGGTTTTGCTAACAATACCTAAGCGATTTCCAAATCATAACGGTGGTCACCTATTATTTGGACAAGACGGATATTTATACTTTGCTACAGGTGATGGCGGCTCAGCCGGCGACCCGGACAACAACGCTCAAAACGGTCAATCTCTACTTGGAAAAATGATACGTGTTGACGTTAACAATCCTGTAGCTCCTTACTATAAAATTCCACCTACGAATCCTTTTATAGGAAGTTCTACCACAAGAGAAGAAATCATCGCTACAGGTTTAAGAAACCCATGGCGCTGGTCTTTTGACAGACAAACCGGGGACATGTGGATTGCAGACGTAGGTCAGAATTTATGGGAAGAAGTCAATGTGGTAAGTTCATCGAGCATATTGAATAAAGATTACGGCTGGTCGTGTTTAGAAGGCACCCATGCTTACAAGGGATGTGCTGCTAAAGAAAACAATGTCTCACCTATTTTCGAGTACCCCCACAACAACTCTAGCGGTGGATTTTCTATAACAGGCGGATATGTGTATAGAGGTTCAGAGTTTACTTCATTGCAAGGGTATTATATCTGCAGCGACTTTGTAAGTGGCAACGGATGGCTAATAAAACCAAATGGCAACGGAGGCTGGAGTGCTACAATGCAGGCATCATGGCCACAACTTTCTTCATTTGCAGAAGGGCTCGATGGTACACTATACGCCTTGGCGCTAAGCGGTACCATTTATAAAATTAACGCCGGCAGTGCTTTGCCTTTGAAACTAATTTCCTTTGTAGGAAAATCTGCCGGAAATATGTTCGAACTAAAATGGCAGGTGCAAAACGAGACGGCAGGAGACGTTTATATTGTTGAAAGAAAGACAAGTTCCAGCGAACCTTTTACCGAAATAAGCAGGACAAAAGCATCTATAAATTCATCGCTAAATAACTACTCTGTAAAAGTACCGGCCTCTCAAGGTCAAAGCTTTTACCGCTTGAAAACTATTTCTATGCAAGGCCAGTCCAGTTATTCCGCGGTCATCAGTGCTAATAATAAAATTCCTCAGCTGGTTAAGGCCACTGTTATCGGTTCAAGCCTTAGTGTCGCCATGCCTTCAGGTACAACGATGATAGAAGTTTTCGATGCATCGGGCAAAGCTTTGAAAAAGCAAAAAGTAAATGCGGGAGAAACTCACATCGTAATACCATTTAACAATATAGCCAAAGGAATTATTTCTTTAAGGGCTACAGTGAATGGCGAAAGGCAATCGATACAAATAGCCTATTGATGAGTGAACGGGTAGCGCAATGCATCAGCTGTGAGTAGAGTTTAAAAATGTTGTTACCGGCATTAGTAACTCTTCTCATCCTTTGTTGCGTCGCACTCTTGAACTATTATTTATATAGCGTCAAGATCAGGCTTTTCCGCAGGTTAATCGTAGCATTTTATTTGCTTCACATCCGTCAACAATCAATTGCGTGCAATGGAAGGATTTGTATAGCAGTATCAATCTATATGTTATTATTTTGTAGAATTTGGACTGCAGTTTGTGTCGCGGTTCGGTTTCTTTATTTTTACAAAAATCAAATTTTACTTTCTGAACAAATTTCTTATCATAACAGGGCGGATTGTTTTAAGCATTATTGCGTTATTGCTTTTTATATGGCTTATCATTCAAACCTCGTTTGTTCAGACAATTATAGTTAAAAAGGTTGCCAAACGCTTATCGAAAGACCTACATACTGAAGTAAAAATAGATCATGTTAATTTTACTTTATTCAACAGCATGAACCTCGAAGGTACCCTGGTTAAAGACCTTCGAAAAGACACCTTGTTATATGCAAACAAAGTAAAAGTCAGAATTACAGATTGGTTTTTTCTAAAGGACGAACTTGTTCTCAAATATATCGGTCTTGAAGATGCCTATGTTAACATGTATCGCAAAGACTCAGTTTGGAACTACCAGTTTCTTGTTGACTATTTTTCTCCCGCTACTCCGAAAGACAAAAAAAAGAAAAGCAACCTAAAATTTAATTTGAAGAGGCTCGATTTTAAAAACATTGCTTTCGTTCAAAAAGATGAATGGGTTGGAAACCTAATGGAAGTCAGGGCTGGCAACTTACAGTTAGAAGCCAACGATATCAACATAGATAAGAACCTTCTTGACATAAAACAGATTGATTTAGAAAGACCTTTTTTCTCTGTAACAAGCTTTAAAGGTTTAAGGCCTGTTTCTGCTATTACGACAAAGAAAGAAGCGAACGGGATGTACTTCAACAAAGGCGACCTTCGCCTGCTTGTTAATAAAATCAACATTAAGAATGGTACTTTCCAAAGCTTAAAGAGTTTAGATCGGGCTCCCTATTCTTACTTCGATCCGCTCAACATGCGCTTCGATAAAATAAATGGAACCTTTTCAAAAATCAGTTTCATAAAAGATACTATCAAAGCGAGCATAGACTTAGCCACAAAAGAAAGAAGCGGATTTGATTTGCGAAAACTGAGGACTTCCTTCAAACTTACTCCACAGATAATGGAGTTTGCAAAACTTGAACTAGTTACACCCAGAACGCGCTTGCAAAATTATTTTTCCCTTGGTTATAACGACTTCACGAAAGACTTTTCGAATTTCGTTGAGAAGGTTACGATGGATGCCAGGTTTAATAACTCGGAAATTGATAGTGATGACCTGGCATACTTTGCGCCTGCGGCCAAGACGTGGAAAAAAAGAATAAGTTTATCAGGAAACGGAAAAGGAACGATTGGAAATCTTTCGATAAAGAACTTGTTTGCAAGAGCCGGTGGTAGCACGTCGGTCAGTGGCGACCTCACTATGGTTGGGCTTCCTGATATTAATAAAACCTTTTTCAATTTTCAGTCTGGAAATGTTCAAACTACTTACCGTGATGCTGTGGCTTTTTTACCTGCCATCGGCAAGATTGAGAACCCTTCACTTTCCAGTTTAGGCCAGGTAAAGTTTAAAGGCAACTTTAAAGGAACGATTACAAAGTTTGCCACTACCGGTGCTTTCAGTACGAACCTTGGCGGTTTCCATACTGATATTCAAATGGAACTTCCAGCCAAAACTGCAGCCGTCTATCATGGTCACCTGGGGACAGATAAATTTAATCTTGGAAAATTTCTACAAATCAAAGACATGGGCACCTTGTCTTTTGATGGAAGCGTAACGGGAGTCGGATTAACAGTTAACAGTCTGAAAACAAGTGTGACCGGAAAAATTAGCCAGTTCAACTTCAAAGATTACAACTACCATAAAATAGATATTGAAGGAACATTTGCGCGCCGGCAGTTTGATGGAACAGTGAAGATCGACGATGAGAATATAGATTTCGTTACTACCGTTAAAATGGACTTTCGAAATGCACAACCTCATTTCAACCTGCTTGCAGATCTTGCTCACAGTGACTTTCAAAAATTACATCTGTATAACAAACAGCTTGAACTAAGTGGCTTGTTTGACTTAAACTTTAGTGGTAAAAACATTGACCAATTCCTGGGATCAGTAAAAGTCTTTAATGCTAATCTCATCCAGGACAGTGTACAGTTAAACTTCGACTCTCTAAGCCTGCAGTCAAAGTTTGAAGGCAGGCGCCGATTACTTTCTTTAACCAGCAACGAATTTGATGCATCAGTCGAAGGGGAGTACAACATCCTTGATTTGCCTAACACCTTCCAGATCTTCCTCAATAAATATTACCCTGCTTACATCAACAAGCCGAGGACTAATGTGAAGGATCAGCAATTCAACTTTATAATCAATACAAAAAATATTGCAGGCTATACGCTGCTCTTCAATAAAGATTTGACCGGTTTTAGCAATAGTAGTATATCCGGTACCATCAATACAATTGATACAGTATTTGAATTGAATGCAGACGTACCGGCTTTTGCTTTCAAGAAGTATAGGTTTAATAACATAGCCATTAATGGAAGAGGAAACCTCGACATCCTACAGCTGAATGGAAACATTGAAAACATCTGGCTTAGTGATAGTTCAGGATTTCCAAACTCAACTATTAGCATTTTGTCTCAAAAAGATTTATCACAGATAAGTATTAAAACAAAGGCAAATAGCACACTTAATGAACTTAACCTTAATGCAGACCTGACCACTTTTTCTGATGGAGTAAAAATAAAATTCAACCCGTCGGACTTCGTTATCAACGACAAGCGTTGGATACTAGAAAAAGAAGGGGAAATCAGCATCAGGAAAAATTTTGTTTCCGCGGAAAACGTAAGGTTTACTCAAAATGAACAGCATATTGAGGTAAAGACTACCTACGATGAAGAGTTTAATAAGAGCAATTTGCTTGTGACCTTGCAAAGTTTAAATATTGGTGACTTTGCACCGTTCCTTACTACCAACCCGAGGTTAGAAGGGCTGGCTTCGGGACAAGTAATTATGAGGGACTTTTTTGGAAAGTTTAAAATAGATGCCGACATAAAAGCAGAACAATTTAGAATTGATAATGATTCAGTCGGAGTTGTAGGTATTAAAGGAAACTACAACAGCAGCAATGGCAAGATCGGCTTCAATGTTGCCTCTGATAATGAGTTTTATAAGTTTATGGCGGACGGAAGCTACGACCTCGCTGATACGACCGGCATTCCTTTGCTTACTTCCATCAAGCTGAATAACACTAAGATTAATATTCTTAATAAATTTCTTAGTACCATTTTCACCAATGTCCAGGGCTTAGCTACGGGAGAATTACACATAAACGGTAATCCTAAAAGGCCCGAACTTCTGGGGCAGGTTACTTTAACAAAAGGAAGCCTTTTAGTGAATTTTACTAAGGTTGAATACTTTGTTGATGCGGCAACCTTCAATTTTACGGAAGGGGCAATAGATTTTGGAACATTCAATATCAAAGACAAGTTTGGAAACGTGGGCCAGGTTTCCGGAAAGCTATATCAGCACCAATTTAAAGACGTAAAATACGATCTGGATCTAACCACAAAGCGGATGCTTTTAATTGATACAAAGGCTAACGACAATAGTCAGTTCTATGGTACTGCAATTGGCAAAGCATCTTTAAACATCAGTGGTCCGCAGGAGAACATGCGGGTTAAGATAACGGCGGAACCTGTTGATAGTTCTCATATTTACATTCCTACCAATACAACCCGGGAAAGTGCCGAAGCAGACTTTATCGTTTTTAAGAAATATGGCACCGAGATGAAGGAAGCTGTTGTAGAGACAGAAAGCAATATAACCGTCGACCTTGACCTTACCGCAAATTCGTTTGCCAAGATTGATGTGATTCTGGATCCTGTAACAGGTGACATTATTAAAGCTGTTGGAAACGGAAGATTAAGAATACATGCGGGTACAACTGATAACATGACGATTAACGGTCGTTATGATATCCAGAAAGGAAGCTACGATTTCAACTTTCAGTCTTTTATAAAAAAGCCATTTATTTTAAGAGAAGACGCTGGCAGTTTTATAGAATGGAATGGCGATCCTTTCAATGCGAAACTATCTGTGGAGGCGTTATATGTTGCTGAGAATGTTCGTCTCGGCGATTTGGTAGGAACGCAAAACTTGAGCGGAACAGTTCAAAGCTACCAGGGAGATGTATACGTAGTGGCGAACATTACCGGCAACCTGCTAAAACCAAATATTGATTTCGCCCTTGATTTTCCCGCTGGCTCCCAGGTAAAGAGCGATGAGACTTTCAACCAATTTTTAACCAAATTGGAAAAAGACAATAATGAGATGTTGAAGCAGGTTACTTACCTCATTGTGTTTGGTTCATTTGCGCCTTACGGCGAAGGAAGAACTCTGGGGGCAAATTTTGCTACCCTAGGTTTCAATACTATTTCGGAGTTAATTTCAAAACAGGTAAATAATGTAGTGTCCGGCATTCTATATAAAATTACGGGCGACCGAAGTTTACAGTTTGATGTAAGCACCTCGGTGTACAACAGTAGTAATCTGTTCAGTGGAAATGTAACAGCGACCAATGCGATTGACCGACAAAAGGTGAATTTTAAGTTAGGCAAGAGCCTCTTTAATAATAAAGTGATTGTAACGTTTGGCGGCGACATCGACTTTAGAATGGGAACCAATACCGCCACTTCACAACAGCTAGGAAACCTTCAATGGTTACCTGATTTAACTGTAGAAATCGTTCTGTCTAAAGATCGAAAAATCAGGGCAATTGTGTTTAGCCGAAACAACCTCGACATTTCTACCGGCGCGCAATCAGTTGGCCGTCGCAACAGGCAGGGAGCAAGTATTTCTTATAGAAAAGATTTCGAGCACATTTTCCCAAATAACAAAGAAAAGCCCGTTGAAAAACGAGACACTGTGCCCGCTGCAGTTCTGCAACCGGTCACTATGATTAATAGTGAGGAAGAGAAGAAGTAAGATTTATTGCCTTCTCTGTAAGAGTGACTTGATCGACTAGTTGTTTTCCAATAAATCATTTAGAATTTCGTGGCCAAGTTTATCCTTCTTAGTCTGGAGGTACTTTACGTTGTGAGGATTTGATTTTACTTCGATTGGTATAATGTCGATAATCTCGATTCCATAGCCTTTTAAACCTGCACGCTTTTTAGGATTGTTGCTCATTAGCTTTAAACGGGTAGCTCCCAGGTATCTTAAAATTTGAGCTCCCACCCCATAATCCCTTTCATCGCTTGCAAAGCCAAGATGAATGTTTGCCTCTACAGTATCCATTCCTCCTTCCTGCAGTTTGTAAGCTTTCAGTTTATTAACCAGGCCAATTCCACGACCTTCCTGGTTCATGTACAAAATAATTCCTTTGCCTTCTTTTTCTACCATTTGCATAGCCTTGTGTAATTGCTCGCCGCAATCACATCTAAAACTTCCCAGGATATCACCTGTAAAACAACTGCTGTGCACCCTTGTCAGTACCGGCTCGCTCTTTTCCCATTCTCCTTTAATCAAAGCAAGGTGTTCCCGCTCGGTACTTTTTTCACGAAACGCAACAAGCTTGAAGTGCCCCCATTTTGTCGGCATGTCTACCCGCACAATTTCTTCTATAAGGGAGTCTTTTTTAAGCCTGTATTCAATTAAATCTTTAATCGACACAATCTTTAAATCAAACTTCTTAGCTATTTCTTCTAGTTGAGGCAACCTTGCCATGGTGCCGTCTTCATTCATAATTTCTACCAATACGCCTGCCGGCTCAAAACCTGCAAGTCTTGCTAGGTCAATCGTCGCTTCGGTATGCCCTGTTCTTCGAAGCACCCCCCCTTTCTTTGCCCGTAGCGGAAAAATATGCCCGGGTCTTCCAAGCTCTTCAGGCTTTGTCGCCGGATCAACCAATGCTTGTATTGTTTTTGCCCGATCGTGGGTAGAAATTCCTGTAGTACATCCATGACCAAGAAGGTCGACAGACACGGTAAAAGGCGTTTCGTGAAGAGATGTATTGCTATTTACCATCAGTTCAAGCCCTAATTCATCACAGCGATCTTCTATAAGCGGAGCGCAAATGAGACCGCGGCCTTCCCTGCTCATAAAATTGATTACTTCAGGAGTAACCATTTTTGCAGCGATTACAAAATCACCTTCATTTTCTCTATCCTCGTCGTCGACTACTATAACCATTTTACCGCGACGAATATCCTCAATAGCACTTTCAATTGTATCTAACATATACCGGTTTGTACAAAATTACAATCAAAGAAGTAAAGTGTTTAAAATATAACAATTCTCCTTTTTGCACCAGTGGCAAATAAAATAGTGACAATTTTAAGCAGCAGATAAATGTGAATAAATGTCTCGCTTTCGTTACGATTTGTTAACAATGCACGGAATTAGATAAAGTTTTATTTGTTTTCTTTGCAGCCAAAAATTTAGCCCCATTTATGCTTATCAAAAGAATTTTACCCCTTATTCTGGTATTCTTTGCACCATTTCTTGTAATTGGTCAGGTTACTACCAGTAATATTTCAGGTACAGTAACCTCTTCAAGTGGCCCTCTGGCAGGCGCTACAATTACTGCTACCCATTTACCCACAGGTACCATTTTTCGCAGCAGCAGCTTATCGAAAGGAGTGTACAATTTGGTGAACATGATACCTGGTGGACCTTACAAACTAGATGTTTCATTTGTAGGTTACAGCACATTTTCACAAGACAGCATATATCTTGCTTTGGGTGAAAATACCCGCATCGATGTTCCATTAGCTAATACCAGCAGCACGTTAGCTGAAGTTGTAGTAACCGGAATTGGAGGAGGAACAAGGAGAAAAACCGGTGCGGCTACCAGCATCAGCCGGGCGCAAATAAATGCTCTACCTACCCTAAGCAGAAGCTTACAGGATTATACACGTTTAACTCCACAAGCCAATGGCAACTCCTTCGGAGGTGCAAGTAACAGGTATAATAACATCACTATTGATGGCGCAGTAAATAACGACGTTTTTGGATTATCCGGTTCCGGAACTCCTGGTGGACAGGCAAGTACTACACCCATTTCTTTGGATGCCATCCAGGAGATCCAAGTAGTATTGGCCCCCTATGATATTACTTACGGAAACTTTACTGGAGGGGGGGTAAATGCTGTTACCCGTTCAGGTACAAATAAAGTTGATGGTTCTGTTTACTACTTTTTAAGAAATCAAAACACAATTGGCAAAGACCCAATTACTCGCGAAAAAGCAACAAGTTTTAGTGATAAGCAATACGGGGCAAGATTTGGCGGACCAATCATTAAGAACAAATTATTCTTCTTCGTTAATGCTGAATTGGCAAGAAGAACAGCGCCAACTTTATTTAATGCAGGCGAGAACCAGTCATTATTAACCACGGAAGAAGCTAAAACTTTAGCTGCTTACATGCAGACAAAATATGGTTACGATGCCGGTTCTTATGATACCTATAATGCCCAAACTCAAAGCAATAAGTATTTTGCCAGGATAGATTGGAACATCAATGAAAAGAACAGGTTAACTATTCGTCATAACTACATTAAAGCTTATGATGACAACATTTCGCGTTCGGCAACTTTGTTCCGTTTTGGAAACAATACTTACAGGTTCAACAATAGCCAGAATATTACCGTAGTTGAATTAAGAACACGTTTCAGCAATACTTACTCAAATGATTTGATTTTGACTTCACAAAGAATTAGAGATTTCCGTAGTACTTACGGTTCTTTATTCCCGCAGGTTGAAATATCTAAAGGGTCAGGAACTATACAACTTGGTTCAGAGAGAAGCTCTACAGCAAATGAGCTTGATCAAGACATCTACGAGCTCACTGATAACTTTAAAATCTTCAAAGGTAAAAACACCTTTACTATCGGTACCCACAATGAATTTTTCAAGTTTAGAAACCTCTTCATCAACAACCTCTACGGAAGATGGAACTTCAACAGCCTAAACGATTTTTATAACAATAATCCGCGGCAGGTACAGGTAACATATTCTAACATCCCCGGTGAAACAAAACCTTCGGCAGCGTTTAGCGCAGCGCAATTAGGATTTTATGCTCAGGATGAAATCCAGGTAAACCCTCAATTTAGAATTACCGCAGGTTTACGTCTCGACGTACCTGTTTTTGGAGACAAGCCAGGGTACAATCCGATAGTCGACACGACTTTCAAAGGGAAATACAATACATCTAACATTCCTAACGGGCAGCTATTGTGGTCTCCAAGAGTTGGTTTTAACTACGACGTTACCGGACAAAAAAGTCTGATTATCAGGGGTGGAGCCGGTATCTTCTCAGGTCGTGTTCCATTTGTATGGATCTCCAACCAGTTTTCTAACTCAGGTTTGTTGCTGAATACTATAAACGTTTCTGACAATACGGCTACTCCGGCCAACGAAGTAAACAACGGTAATGGCTTTCAACCTGATCCTTTAAAACAAAGCACTTTAGGTACCGCAGGTAAAACTTTTGAAGCGGACGTGATTGATCAGAAATTCAAATTGCCTCAAGTGGCTCGTTTCAATCTTGCCACTGACATAAAACTTCCTGGTGGAGTAATGGCGACTTTTGAAGGCATTTATTCTAAAACCCTCAATAACATTTTATACCAGGATGTAAACTTAACTGCACCTGTAGGTGTCGTTGACCCGGTGTATAATAATGGAGCTGATAAAAGAATAGCCTACTCAACTTCTACAAACGGTAGAAGACTTAATCCAAATATTACTAACGCAATTTTAATTACAAATACAAACCAGGGTTATACTTACAACCTGACTGCTCAGTTTAGTAAGACATGGAAAAATGCATTCGTACAGGTAGCCTATAACCACAACGACTCAAAAGACGTAAACAGTGGAGCAAGTTCGACTGCCCTGTCCAACTGGGAATTTGTGCAGGTGGTAGGTAATCCCAATGCACCTCAGCTATCGAAATCCAGTTATGCTTTAACGCATCGTATTACGGGAGTGATGTCATTCAACCTGAACTACACTAAGTTTATGAGAACTTCTCTTGCCTTCTTCTATTCAGCGAATTCCGGCCAGAGATTTACTTATGTTGTAAATGGTGATCTTAACAGTGACGGTCGTTTTGGTAATGATCTTATTTACATACCAAGAAATACAAGTGAAATTAATTTTGTTGATTTCCTTAATACCAACAACACCGTTAGATATACTGCCGCACAGCAGGCTGCTGCATTTGAATCATTTGTTAGAAATGATAAATATCTAAATAGCAGAAGAGGTGATTATGCTGAAAGAAATGGTAGCAGCACACCTTGGGAGCATGTAGTTGATATGCGTTTCGCACAAGATTTTTTTGTTACGAAGGGCGAAAATAAACACACGCTTCAACTAACTTTTGATGTTTTCAACCTTACCAACCTTTTAAATAAAGATTGGGGAAGGCAATACTTTGTAGGTAATCAGGCCTATAATGTATTAACAGCAGTTAATAGAACAACCGGAGCAAATATTGGTAAAGGGTATAATTTCAGTATCGGACAAGATCCGTGGAATATGAACTTTAGTTCAAGGTTCCAGGGGCAAATTGGCCTTAGATATTCTTTCAACTAATACAACAACTTTTTGTTTCTCGATTAATAAAAGCTTAATTGAAGCGCTTTTAACAGTTTGTAAGTATTTTTGTTTCTCTAACGAAAGAGGCTGCCGGACAAGCAGCCTCTTTTTAATTATATTAAGATATAAGATAATAAGATCAGCTCCTTTTGAAGTAGGTAGGTAAATCACAAGTAAAAAATAAACCCCTAAATATGCTAACTAAGAGAATTACAAAATTTATTCTCGTTCTTTTTACGCCCCTCTACCTGTTTGCGCAGGAAACTACATCCGAAATAACGGGAACAGTGACAGATGGTAAAGCACCGCTTGTCGGCGCGACAGTGACTGCGCTGAATGTTCCCACCGGAACAAAGGCGGCGACCACAACGAGAAAAGAAGGACGTTACAATTTACCCAACCTTCGTGTCGGCGGTCCCTATCTTATCACGGTCTCCTATGTGGGGTTTGAAACAGCAAAACATGATAGCGTTTTCCTTTTGTTGGGCCAGGAGTTCAAGGCAGATTTTGATCTAACTGCATCTTCGGGAGCATTGCAGGAAGTAGTAGTAACTACCATGAGACAGAACTCAGTGTTCAACTCGAGTCATACAGGTAGCCAGGAAATAATTGGGCGCAGCCAGATTGAAAGATTGCCGACGATCAACCGCTCATTGCAGGATTTTACAAAACTTGAACCTAGTTCTAACGGCTTAAGTTTTGGTGGCAGAAGCAGCCAGTATAATAACCTCACAGTCGACGGTGCTAACTTCAACAATTCGTTTGGCTTATCAGGAACTTTGGGAGGTCAAACAAGTTCTCAACCGATTAGCATAGAAGCTATCGAGCAAATCCAGGTAAACGTTGCGCCTTACGATGTTAGGCAAGGAGGCTTTTCGGGTGCGGGCATCAACTCGGTAACACGTAGCGGAACTAACCAGTTTAAAGCTTCTGTATACACTTATTTGAAAGGAGCAGGTACGCAAGGTTATCATGTAGGCGCTGTTGACGTTGCAAGAACTCCGATTAAATATAACTTAAGCGGTTTCACTGTAGGCGGACCGATTATAAAAAACAAGTTGTTCTTCTTCTTTAGTGGTGAACAGGTAAGACAAGAATTGCCGGCTACGAGTTTTACTGCATCAAATGCTTCAAGCCCTGCGGTTACAGGAAGTGTTTCCCGCGCTAACTCAGATTCTTTGAACGCATTATCTGACCTTTTAAAGAAGACTTACAATTATGATCCGGGTGCATACCAGGGATATAATTTCAAGACAACCAGTAATAAAATAACGGCCAAAATTGATTGGAACATCAATAGCAAAAATACATTTACCATTAAGTACAATTATTTGAAGTCGTATGCTGACCAATTTCCAAGCAGTAGCAGGCCAAATAATGGTACTAGTCTCGTAACTAGTGGAGCGGGTTCGGCCAATAATACTGGCTTGCCTTTCTTCTCAGCTGGCTACGGAATCAACAACAACTTTAATATTGTGATTGCCGAGTTAAATTCGAGAATTAGCAGCAAGTTGTCTAATAAGCTACAGGTCGGCTACACAGCTTTGCGTGATTTCCGTTCTCCTCATTCGCCTTCAGCGACTATGCCATTCGTTGATATTTTAGATGGCTCAGGTAACGTCTTTACTTCGTTTGGATACGAAATGTACACGTATAACAATATCCTGAATACGGACGTGTATCAGTTCTCCGACATCGTTACGCTGTACAAGGGAAAACACGAAATCACGGCCGGTACGCAAGACTATTACCGTAAATACGAAAATGCTTTTGCACCAGGATACCAGGGAGTTTACCAGTACAACAGCTTGAATGATTTTAGGAACAGCGCTCTTTACGGAGCAGCGAATTCAAGAAATTATTATCTGCAATATTCTGCTCTGCCAGGTGGAGAATTTCCTTTTGCTTACGCTGGTTCCACTGAATTAGGTGTTTTTGCACAGGACAAGTGGCGCGCTACAAATAATTTCACTTTGACTTATGGTCTTCGTTTCGACATGACTATTTATAGACAAGACTTTACTGATAATCCATATTTTGATGCATTAAAATTCAAAAACGGAGAATCTTATAATATCGGCCAGGCTCCTGGTAATGCTGTAATCTTTTCTCCAAGAGTAGGATTTAACTGGGATGTGAAAAGCGACAAAAGCTTACAAATCAGAGGCGGCGCGGGTATTTTCTCAGGCCCCCCTCCTTTCGTGTGGTTAAGTAACCAGGCAAGTAACAATGGTATCCAATTTGGCGCAGTACAAACTATTGGGACTCCATCGGTAGCTACCAATGCAAATAGCCCTATAGTAAACGGGTCAGGTGTAGCTTATAATGCAAGCATCGCAAAGCCTACTGCTGGAAAGGCAAATACAAGTTATAGTGTTGCCTTAACTGATAAGAATTTTAAATATCCTACAGTTCTAAAATCTAGTTTAGCTATTGATAAGAGGTTAGCGGGTGACTGGATATTTACAGTTGAGGGAACGTACTCTAAAGATATTAATGCAGTTTATTACCAGAACCTAAATCTGAATGAGTCAAATGGGTTTACGCTGTCAGGCGTAGATAATAGGCCCCGTTATATTGCCGCAAGCGGAACGTCTTACCAGATGTATGCAAGCAACAAGTACTACTACAACAAGCCAACCGCAAGTAGTTTTGCTAATAACACTTTAGCAGATCCTTCAATTGGTACGGCTATCCTGATGAAAAATGCTAATGCAGGTTATTCTTACACACTTACAGGCCGTGTACAAAAGAGCTTTAAAAACTTGTACGTAAGTGCAGCTTATACCTACAGCGATGCGAGAAATATTGCGGAAGGTGGTAGTACTGCCTCTTCGTTGTGGAGCGCAAGAGCGGTTAGCAATACCGATCCTAATGCACCGACTTTAGGTTATGCTTCTTTTTATCAACCGCACAGGGTGATTGTTGCAGCGTCTTACAAAGTTGCCTACGCTAAACATTTTGCTACTTCACTAGGGGCCATTTTTGAAGCCTCTCCTTCTGGCACCAGTTCATATATTTATAGCAATGATTTAAATGGAGATGGTAATACAAATGACCTAGTCTACATTCCTAAAGATCAAAGCGAAATTAACCTTGTGAAAGTTGGGTCAGGTGGATTAGGAACGGGTACAAGTACCGACCTTAGAACTCCTGCACAGATTTATTCTCAGCTGGACAATTACATCAAACAGGATAAGTATTTAAGTGCTCACAGAGGTGAATATGCGCAGGCTAACCAGTTCGTATATCCATTCTACAAAAGACTTGATTTAAACCTTACACAGGATATTTATTTCAACTCCGGAAAAGATAAGCACACGCTACGCCTGACTGTAGATTTGATCAACGCAGGAAACTTTGTAAACAAGTATTGGGGATTGCTTAAAACCCCGACGTTGTCAAGCAATGCTTCCGGATACCAGTTGTTGACTTTTGAAGGTTTGACTGCAGATGGAAAGCCGAGCTTCTCGTTCCCTTACCAAGACGCGACAAATCAAATTCCACGTACTGCAAGTTTTACTAACAGTACGAGCATTCTTTCTCGTTGGCAGATGCAATTCGGGATCAAATACCTATTTAACTAATAACAATAAAAGCATAAAAAAGAGCCGAACCTGTCATCCAGGTTCGGCTCTTTTTTATGCAAATTTCGCTAAGCCGAATAAATAGAAAAAGTACAAGAGCGCGACGCAAGAGAAGCTGAAAACTGCTTTGCTGCTGGCTTCAAAAAACTTCCTGCCATTACCGATCTACCTTTTCCCCCAACCCCATTTTAGAAACTTTGGAAAAGCGCTTGCCCAGGTTTCAATGTTGTGTTTACCGTCTTCAAGTTGTAGGTAACGGATTTGATCGTCGTGGTAACCGATGTTTTTTAAATCTTCAATAAGGTCTGTTGTGTCTTCAATTGAATCTATTATACCATTGTTATTTCTGTCTGCTGTCTCATCAAGACAACCGCATTCGAAAAAGAACCGGAGCGACGGATGATAGCTTCCTTTCTGCACCTGCAAATGCATAATCCGATCCTTATCCCAGTCGTAACCTTCGTCTTCGTAACCACGCCTTCGCCACCAAAGAGATCCGCTAAATACCCCCGCATTTGTAAACTCTTGATAGTGATTCCATACCATGTCTAACGCGCTTAATCCACCGAGAGAGAAACCGGCAAAAGATTTATTATTGAAGGAAGATACGGCAAATTCGCTTTGCAAAAACGGCAGCAATTCATCTAAAACAAACTTGCTATACAAGCCTGCCCTTGCTCCCCTCCCTTTGTAATCGGCGCTATAAACTGTTCCGTATTCGTTCATTCTATCCGGGCCGCAATGAATGGCCACATAGAGTAGGGGCTGAATTTGTCCTAAGAAAATCAAAGGGTCAAGGATAGCCGCAAACTCCATTGTTCTCAAATCTTGTCCATCATTAACTAGCAGTAGATCGACGCCTTTTGTAAGATCCAATTTATTAGGAAGGTAGACGTCAATGATTACATCCCTTTGCAAATATTCTGAATAAAGTTTTCGTTCCTCGATCCTTAATGTAGAGTAAGTTTTTTCTTGAATTGCTATATTTCCTTGCACCATAATTATAAGTAAAGCTAAAAGTAATGTTGCTTCTAAAATTTTCGTTGCTACAATTAAGCCGCCTCTATTGAGATATTTATTTAAATAATCCCTTACGCATTAAAGGTGAGGAATGATTGTATCAGGTAAACCAGTTATATAAAAAATTAAAATAATCTGGCAGCAGCTAAGGTACGTGGTACATTATTTATGTCTAGATACCTGTATCTTGAAAAATCAAAATAGCAACAACAGCTCATTCTATACATTTTCAAAAACAAACAGCTTATGAAAAAGATTGGCATCCTTCATGGAAAAGAAAGAAGTTTTCCTACAGCATTTATTGATAGGGTAAACAGCAAAGGAATAGACGGAATTATCGCTGAACCGGTAAGAATAGAAAAAGTTGTGCAGGGAGAACCAACGGAGTATGCGGTTATCATCGATCGTATCAGCCAAGATGTTCCTTTCTATCGTGCTTATCTTAAAAATGCAGCTTTATGCGGAACGGCTGTTATCAATAACCCCTTTTGGTGGAGTGCTGACGAGAAGTTTTTCAACAATTGCCTCGCTACTAAAATAGGAGTTCCGGTTCCAAAAACCGTCATACTACCATCTTACCAATTACCTCCTGACACTACCGGGGAGTCATTCAGCAATCTTGCCTATCCTTTAGACTGGGATGGGATTTTTAACTACATCGGATTTCCTGCTTATATGAAACCATTTGCCGGTGGCGGTTGGAAAAGCGTATACAGGTTAGAAAACAAAGACGAGTTTTTGCAAAAGCATGGAGAAACGGGCGAACTGGTTATGTTGCTGCAGGAAGAAATCATCTTTGAAGAATACTACCGTTGTTATTGCATTGGCGGAAAGTACGTTCGCATAATGCCTTACGAGCCAAGAAATCCATTTCATCTTAGGTATGTAGCTGATTTTTCTCCAAGTGCAGAAAAGCTGAAAGAAATGGAGGAAATTGTTTTGCGAATAAACAAATACCTCGGCTACGATTTTAATACAGTAGAACTGGCGTTACGTGATGGCGTTCCCTATGCTATTGATTTTTGCAATCCGGCTCCTGACGCAGATATAAATAGTGTTGGACAGGAAAACTTTGACTGGGTCGTAGAAACAGCCGCAACTTTTGCAATAGAAAAAGCTCAATCTAACGAACCCGCAAAAGATAACCTCACTTGGGGTGAATATGTAAAACGAAGCAGCAGCAGTCAGAACCTAATTTGAACCAATTTGAAAATAACTCAATATCTCAATGTCTCAGTTTTTGGAAAAGAAATGAATTGACCACGAGTTAGCGCGAAGCAGATACATTTTCAAATCTTCACATTTTTAAATTTTCACATTAGTAACTATGGGACCAATCAATTATAAGCACTTTACTTTAGGTATAGAGGAAGAATACATGGTTATGGATCCACAGTCGCGTGAATTGAAAAGTCACGAACAGAAAATCGTTTCTGAGGGCCAAAAGGTTATTCGCGACCAGGTAAAGGCCGAGATGCACCAGGCAGTGGTTGAAGTAGGCACTGATATTTGCGAAAATATAGACGTTGCATTACGCGACGTAACGACGCTAAGAAATACCATCTCGCACATTGCGGGAGACCTGGGATTATGGGTGGGTGCATCGGGTACACACCCTTTTAGCCATTGGGAACGACAACTAATTACTGACCACGCGCGGTACAACGCGATAGTTAATGAATTGCAGGAGGCTGCACGCAGCAATCTTATTTTCGGTCTACACGTGCATGTGGGAATGGAGAGCCGCGAAATGGCCATTCATATTGCTAATTCTGCCCGTTATTTTCTTCCGCACGTGTATGCACTCAGCACGAACTCTCCCTTTTGGGAGGGCAGGCTAACAGGTTATAAATCATTTCGAACAAAGGTATTTGACAAGTTTCCCCGCACCGGTATACCTGACTTTTTCGAAAGTATAGAGGCTTATGACAGTTATATAAAACTGCTTGTAAAGACCAATTGTATCGACAACGCTAAAAAGATCTGGTGGGATTTAAGAGTTCATCCGTTTTTTAATACGGTTGAATTTCGCATTTGTGATGTACCAATGACGATTAATGAAACGATCGCTATTGCTGCTTTGTTCCAGGCCATCTGTGCGAAGCTTTACCTGCTTCGTAGTAAAAACTTAAATTTTATCATGTACTCTCGCCTGCTGATTAATGAAAATAAATGGCGCGCTGGCAGATATGGTATTGATGGAACAATGATAGATTTCGGAAAAGAGTCAGAGGTAAACACGCGCGTGCTAATTTACGAGTTACTCGATTTCGTTGACGACGTAGTAGACCAGCTGGGAAGCAGGCATGCCATTGCCCACGTACATAAAATGCTTGAAAATGGCACGGGCGCCGACCGTCAGCTAGCTGTATTTAAAGAAACTAATAGTCTCGTTTCCGTGGCAGATTTTATTCACGACCAGTTTCTGGCGACTTAGTTTCACCAAAGCACAATTTGATTCCTTTCCAATATGTATGATTTATTAACCCAGCGTTGGTAATGCTATAATGCTTTTGTTGCGTCGCACTCTTGTACCTTAGTTTAAACAAATTCAGCCTGTTTTTGCTGCTTTGAGAATATGCGGTTGAAGGGTGTGACACAACAAAAGAACCACAATGAAAAGATGCTTGAACCAAATCAAATACTAGCTCCCGTTGCATAACTTCTTTCCAGATTGAAAAGCAACAACGGGTAAACGACTTGCTCCGAAACAGCAGCTTCTCGTTGAAGAACGAACTAGCACCTCTCTCCTATTTTCGTTAGCTACCTGAAACTTTCCTAGACCCACATGGGCTCGTTCTTGGTGATCTAAAAAACTTACTGCACGTTTCCTTAGGTAAAGCAGTGGTGATTTAAGCCGGCTTTTTCCGTTTACACTACTTGCCAGATAGAATTAGTATGAGTTCCTATCCTTGCCCTTAGCCTATGAACTTTCAACATTTTTATTAGTAAATCTTTGAAAACTGAAAAAATCTTTTCCGCCGAATCTCCCGTAATTTTTACTATGAAAATAACGGCCCATATAATTTTATTAACTTTATTAATCATGCGCGGATTGGCCGGGGAAAAAGTTGATGGCAAGTTTCAGGGAGTAAATATTATTGAAACATCACAACAATTATTACTACAGGCAAAGACCCGTGAACCAACAGACTCGCTTGTAAAAGTAATTGAGCGCATAACAGAAGGTGACCTTACGAGCCAACTTACTAATGACACTTATAAAAAAACTTTTTGGATAAATATTTATAACGCTTTTACCCAGGTTATCCTTACGAAAAACCCCGATAAGTACAAGAACCGAGGTTCATTGTTTGGAGACAAACAAATTAACATCGCCGGTCAAAAGTTAAGCCTCGACGACATTGAACATGGTGTTTTAAGACATTCAAAAGTGAAATGGAGTTTGGGGTATATCAACAAATTGTTTCCTTCTTCATTCGAGAAAAAACAAAGAGTTGACAGCCTGGATTACAGGATTCACTTTTCATTAAACTGCGGTGCGAAAAGCTGTCCGCCAATTGCCTTTTACAATCCTGAACAGTTAGACAAGCAATTGAACATGGCGACCAGGGTGTATTTGCAAGGCGAAGCTGAATACAACGAAAAAGAAAACCGTGTGGCCCTGCCGGCAACTATGGGTTGGTTCAGGAAGGACTTTGGCGGCAAGAAAAAAATGTTAGAACTATTGCATCAGCTAGAAATTATACCGAAAAGTAAGCAGCCGGCGATCGAGTTTAAAAAGTATAATTGGAACCTTTTTCTGGAGAATTACAAGGCCGAATAAAAGGGTTGGAAAAATATTAAATCGATATTGAGGTAAAAATGATAAAGGACACAAAATCGTTAAAAGCTAAAGGAAACATATTAGCAGACGCACAATACCAGGTGGAGTTATTGGAAAGCGATAACCACAATTTATACAGGCTCATTCCTTTTCAGCAGAACTTGGAAAGAGCTGGATTGTTTCCTTTACGCCCAACCGATCTTCAAATTTTCCAGGTTAATGTTGGCAAAATGTGTAACCAGGTTTGCAAACATTGCCACGTAGATGCAGGCCCTGATCGAAAAGAAATTATGACGAAGGAAACGATGCAACTATGTATTGATGCATTGGTTCAAAACCCATCTATAGGCATAGTTGATTTGACAGGCGGCGCACCTGAACTAAATCCTGATTTCCGCTGGTTTGTAGAGAACATAAAAGCACTTGGACGACATATTATTGTACGCTGCAACCTTACAATCATTCTTGCTAATAAGCGTTTCAACGACCTTCCTGAGTTCTTTAAATTACATCGAGTGGAAGTAGTATCGTCGCTTCCCTCCTATTCCCGCGAAAGAACAGACAGGCAGCGGGGCGACGGAGTTTTCGAGGATTCAATAAAAGCCTTAAAAATGCTTAATAGTGTTGGATATGGACAACCGAATTCCGGCCTGATTTTAAACCTTGTTTACAATCCCGCAGGTGCTTTTCTTCCACCCAACCAGGCGAGCCTCGAACTTGAATATAAAGATGCTTTATTAAAAGACTTTGGAATTGTATTCAACAACCTGTTTACCATTACCAACTTGCCCATTAGTCGATACCTGAATTACCTGCTAAATAGCGGCAATTACGAAAAATATATGGAGAAGCTAGTAGCTGCTTTCAACCCTGTTGCAGCAGCAAATGTTATGTGTAGAAACACAATTTCAATTGGATGGGATGGCTTTCTATATGACTGCGACTTTAACCAAATGCTCGATCTTAAAGTTAGTTCTTCTGCGAAGCACATTTCTAAATTCAGCAGTTCGGAATTAGGCGACCGAGAAATCATAGTTAATCAACATTGCTATGGTTGCGCGGCCGGTGCTGGCTCAAGTTGTGGAGGCGCAGTAACTTAGGTTGAATTAGGCTTGTGCAGTAGGTCCCCCGAAGTTTAAAGGGATCTCGACCTGCTCCAAATCTTGTATCGTACCGTTAGCGGCCTCGTAACGATTGACATTGTCTTCAAGCGCTTTTAGGAAACGTTTGGCATGCATTGGAGTAAAAATAATGCGGCTCTTTACTTTGCTCTTTGGAGTCCCCGGCATTACGCTAACAAAATCTATTACAAATTCTGCATGGCTATGAGTAATAATAGCGAGATTAGCATAAGTTCCTTCGGCAACTTCTTCGCTTATCTCAATATTTATTTGGTTGGGAGCTTGTTGGTCAGCCATGTTTTAAATTTGGTAGCAAATGTAAAGAAACATGTTGTTACAAATCCATAATCGTTGCCCGTGACCGAGAGACTTAATTCTGTTCTACAGGTTGTTATTATAACTATTAATCAAGATGACCAGCTCCGCTTCTTTAGAGAAATCAATCTCTCTGTTGGTAGTATAACTTTTAATGAAAGGATCATCGCCAAATTCTTTTAAAATGTCTTTTTTCCTGGGTTTAATACTATGTAGCGTTTTGTCACCTTTCAAATAAATATAATATTCACTATACTGCTCAAAAACCTTCAAACTCTTATCCATATTATTAATAGGATCAGCAATCAATCTGATTTTAAATTGCTTAAGAAGCGTCGCTTTTTTCCCGTCCTCCAATACGTTCAGATAACCCTTCATTTCAGGCTTCCCATATACGAATCCGCTATGGAACAAAAGCTTCTGCTTGCCCATGTGCTCGGGAAGACTCATGACAAAACTTTCAATTGGAATATCTCTTTCAAATATTTCTTTTTTGATATCAATTCCGGCTTTCTGGTTGTAGAGGTCGTAGAGAATTTTTTCGTCAGTTACCGTCTTACCATCCTTATAAGTTATCACACCCGGGAAAGCCTCTCCTAATAAGTATGGCGACCCTTTAACTTTAAATGCCCCAATCCGCAAGTAATCTCCTGTCCATTTCTCAAAAACATGCCGATTGAAACTGCCAACGGGGTCCACCTGGCTAAATACGTGATCACAGATCAGAAACAAAACGCCCAGGACAACAACTATTTTTTTGACATTAATAATAAGACTTCTCAAAACTTTTTTTATTAAATATAACCAAAAAGGAAACATTTTTTCATTGAAAATAATACTACGGTTTTTATAAACATTTTCCGCCTTAACACCAATTTCCAGCAATAAAAAACCACCCAATTATGGGTGGTTTTCTTTTCATTTATACAATATTTACTGTTTTGTAAATACCTCGTCTATTATACGGTCAGAACCGCCTGAGCCTCCAGCACCGTTGTTATATAGGGATACAATATGAAACTGCTTAGTAGCAGGATTATAAGTATGTACACAATAATTGACAACAGGTAAACCTTCTAAGAGAGTAGCATTAGATTTAACAATGGCATTATTAGGATTATTGGGATCAATGCTAATTAAATATTGATATCCACTTCCCCCAAGGTTAGCGTAATCTATTGAGATAGTTTTATCATCTACCGGCCTTGCTAATTTTGGGGAAGGACTTGCTGCAGTGGATCCATAGCCAGTTGGAATAGGAGCACCACAACTGTAACCGATTGTACCGGTATAGTTATACCTGGTTCCAACAACAGTATAGTTACCTGCAAGGGGGTTACCTATAATATTATAATATCTGGTATTTAAGTTACTACTCAAGGTAGCACCTGGAGCATCAAGTATTGTAATCGGTATCAAATAACTGGTAGCAGGGTCAAACTTCGCTTGATTAATGGTAAGTTTTGTAGTTACAGAACTTGCACCTGCCGGTATAGTCAAATCTGTACTACCCAGTTTTACCATCTCAGTCGTAACTGGCTGAAAATTCTTACTGTTGGCTGAATTATAACCAGCAATCTTAGAGTTGTCAATGCCTATTTTAACAGATTGCGGCTCTGTTGTTTTTGCCGCGTAATCCAGGTTAATAGTTACATCTACAGTTATTGCGCTGTCTTTCTGTGTATTAATTAAGATACTTGACTTAGAGAAGTTTTGAAGTCCTCCTATTCCAACAGAAACATATTTCTTACCTTCTGTATCCCTGATCGCTCCATATAATCCTTTATCGTATCCGGCATCTTTAAGACATGAACTTAAAGTAACAGAGATCGAGAGGATTAACAAAAGACTATTAAAAAATATTTTTTTCATTTTTCTTATTTAGATTATTCAAGTTTATTATTTATCCCAAAACACTTTTGGAGAATAAGGTGTAACCGTTCCTACATTCTTAATAGTTTCTGCATTATAGCTATATTCTGAAGTTGGATAAAGTAATCTTCTTGGGATTAAATTGGTACCTCTTTCAGGTGCTATTGACAACGGTGGCTGCACTATACCAAGTCTTCTCCAGTCGTTATAAGTCTCGTTGGCTTGAATGCCATTTAAAGCAAAATACTTCTGCCAAATGATGGTGGAAATCTTCTGATCTAAAGTACCTGCCGCAGGGAATGCGACGCGTGGATCTGAACTTGTAAGATATGTATTAGCCTGCGCAGCAGTTAAACCAAGAAAAGTGAAAGATTCCCGCACGGCATTTTCATAAGCTGCCTTTGCATCACCAGAAAGAAAACCTCTCGCAGTTGCTTCTGCTACCAGGAATTGGCTTTCAACAGATGTCATTATCCACATTGGTGCTGAAGGTGATGAAGCAGGGCCTGGACCAGGTCCGGAAGTATTGTCACTTCCGTTAGTAGTAACAGGATCAGCTCCGTAATCGGTTCCCTTGAAAGCACTACCTGTTTTTGACGGACGGTAAACCTTTTGTACTCTAGGATCAGCTAATGAATTCATTATACTAAGTGAAAAATTGTTAGCCCTATTATAGTTATCGGCCTCGTTTCCATTAGAAAGGAAAAGATGTGCATTATAGTAAGGGTTTGGCTTGTCTGTTGTATAGCCTGGTTGAACAGAAGCGCTTACTCCATTACCAAGAAATCCAGAACCTTCTGCAACAATTTTTGCAACTTCCGCTGGAATATTAAAAGTACTTGTCTTAGTTGTATGAAGCAGTAAGCGAAGTTTTAGCGAATTTGCAAATTTTGCCCAGTTTGTTTTGTTTCCTTTGAACACTATATCCTGTGTGGCAATATTTGCATCATTACCTGTTGCACTTTTTATAAGTGCCAAACCAGTATCAACTAAGGGTACTAATGTTTTATAGATATCTTCACCCTTATCATAAGTTGGCCTGATGTTACCTACTAAATCAAATGCTGTAGAATAAGGAGCATCACCGTAAAAATCTACCACGATAGCCATTTCATGTGCTTCCATTATTTTAGCTATCCCCTGGTAGAATTTCCAGTTTAGTCCGGCAGCTTTTTTTCCAATAGACCGAAACTGACCTACTATGTAATAGCTGTTCTCAAACAAGCCCGCCATTGTACCGTTTGTTATGTTGTAACTCATCTCAACTGTAGACCTGGAAAAAGATCCTGACGCACTCCAATAACCCATCCATCGATTAAGCATATCATATGTACTCGCATTTTGTGCTGCTACATTGCTTAACTGGGCTGCAGTTGCGAGATCTGGAGTAATGGAAGATTCAGTTGGCCTGTTTGGATCCGTGTTAATATCTAAATATTCCTTTTTACAACTGCCGAGTAACATAACGAGGCCAATTGCTATTATTGATAAACTATATTTTCTCATTTTTAATATTTATATCGATTAAGATGATTAGAAGACTAATACCGCGTTGAAACCATAAAGCCTGTTTGGAGGCAAGTTGGCTGTAGTATTTACTCCTAATCCATTTCCAGTGCTTGTGTTGAATTCAGGATCAGTCCATTGATTAGACTTTGGTAAGAACGTGAACATGTTACGCGCAGTTAAACCAATCGTTGCAGATTTAAGGAATTTAGCGCCTTGTATAAACGAAGTCGGTAAACTGTATATCAAAGAAATCTCACGAATTTTGAAAGCAGCGGCACTAGTAAGATAATTTGTATTGATACCCCTGTTGGTATTTGTACCCTCATAGAAGCCATAGCCACCGTTTGTAGTTAGTATAGAGGTGTTCTCTATATATTTTCCGCTTCCGTCGTCATACACTGAATTAGGCACAACAAAACGTTGGCGATTGTTGCTTCCACTTCTGGCAGAACTTCCGGTAAAATCCATGTCGGATCCAATCGCGTTATAAACCTGGTGTCCGCCTCTATAATCAGCAGTTACATTTAATGTTAAACCTTTCCATGCAATAGAAGGCACTAGACCAAGAATAGTCTTAGGCATTGTATTTCCGAACGTCTTTAAATTTGGATCCAAAGAAGGATAACCTGTATTACGGTCAACGATAATACGACCTTGCGGGTCACGTACGTAATCAGTCAATTTAAACATAAAGGCCGGATAGCCTACAATTGCGTAGTTGCTGTTACCAACAGGTAATTCATTCAATCCTTGGTAAACTGAGTTTACCCTACTATCCATCAAGCTTAGGTTAGCATTAAAATTCACTCTAAAATCGCCCAGATTAACAAGTGGGGTTAGACGTAAATCAAATTCAAGTCCCTTATTATCAAAGTCAGCAGCATTAACTGTGGTAGATCCTACGCCTGTTGCACGGGATACGTTTACATTAATTATCTGGTTGGTATTGTTTTGCAAATAACCAGTCACTTCCAGGTTAACCTTGTTCTTTAATATTGAAATTTCAAACCCAGCTTCTTTTGAGTTTACAAACTCAGGCTTAATATCTGGATTATTTACAGCAGTTGAACCTTGGAAACCAGGAAGGTTGCCATAAGGGAAACCGGCTGCAACACCGTAAACACTTTCAAGCTGATAAGCACCAAAAACAGGATCCTGGTTTCCGCTTAAGTTTACGTTACCTGACTTAACAATTGAACCTCTTACTTTTAAGTAAGAAATCAAAGAGCTGTTTTTAATTGCAGGTATTGCATCACTTAACACAATCGAAGCATTTGCTCCTGGGAAGAAGAATGATCGATTATTAGAAGGAAGTCTCGAATCCCAGTTGTTTCTTCCTGTAAGTTCTAAAAACGCCCACTTTTTGAAGCCGAACGTTACCTGGCCATAAGCACCTAATAAACGTGATTTATAATTACTTCCCCCCGCACCAGGTTCGCCAGTTCTATTTGCTACGTTGAAAAGAGTTGGAATAATAAGATTAGAACCGGAAATACCTACTGAGGTATACCTGTCTTCTCTTAACGACTGCCCTACAAGTCCGTCAATAGAAAAGTCACCAAACTCTTTCTGAGCAGTTAAGAAAACCTCTGAGTTTAACCTGTTGAATTTTGTTTCGTTGTTGCTGACACTCGCTTTGATATCATTTGAAGCATTGTACTTATGAGTTACGTTGTGCGCATAATCAGAAAACGTAAATGCTTCACTCGTGAACATTTCGTCGTTACTACGCATATTTGTGCTTGCCCTGTAAGTCAGGTTAAGCCAATCTGTAACCTTTAATCCTAGCTGAATTTGAGCAAAAAGGTCGTCGTTTAAACCGGTTCTCCTGTTTGCATCTTTTATGAAGTAAGGATTAGCGTAATATTCGTTGTAGTAATGATTAGGGCTAGAAGCGGGGTCGTTTCTCCAATCTTTATACTTCTTCAGATCTATCCAGCCAGCTGTATTAAAAACTTCCCAGTAAGGAGATACCGAAGCAACATTAAATTGCTGACGAGTATATGATAGATTGAAGTTTGTTGAAAACCTGCCGTATTCATTACTGGCATTGAAACGCAAAGTTGTACGACGGTTTTTATCTCCACCTAAAGTGCCGGAGATGTTTGCGTCTTGCGCAGAAAACAAAAAGTTTTTAGCCGAATACGAAATATCGTTTTGAATAGTTCTACCAGTTTCAAAGAAGTCTAATCTTCCTCTTTCTTTGTAAGAGTATTGCTCCATTTGAGGAATATTTCCTGGAAGAGGATGTCCTATTTCTCTCATAGAACCATCGTAAGGATCACCATACTGCTGGTTTTCCAAACCATCGAAAACACCAATTCCGGTAACCGGATCTACACTTGAACCAGAACCGAATTGCTTTTGAAATTTAGGTAAGAAAGATACTCTTTCAAATTGTGTTGAATTGCTTACTCTAACTTGAGGAGCACCAGTTTTAGAGCCTCTTAGCGTCTTTACGAATATAACTCCGTTTACTCCATCAGGACCATACAAAGCTGCTGCAGATGCACCTTTAAGAATGGTAATATCTTCTACGTCGTTTGGATTTAACCTGCTTAATTGATTTAAAGGAACAGGAGCACCATCAACAACCAATAGTGGTTGGTTGTTACCTGTTAAAGAACGAATACCACGGAGCGTGATACGTGTATCACCAAAAACACTGCTGTTTGTAGAAGCGATGTTAAGGCCGGATACTTTACCGGTTAAACCGTTTTGGATGTTTACAGGAGAAGCTTGCGTCAGTTCCTTGTTACCCAGTCTTGAAACTGAATATCCCAATTCCCGAGGTTGCTTTCTTACACCCAACGCAGTTGTTACAACTACTTCAGATAAACTTTGAGTTTGCTTAGCCAAAGAAATTGTCAAATTAGAAGTAGAAGTCACTGTCACTTCTTTTGCAGGGGCGCCTACTGCAGAAATAATTAAAACATCACCAGTTTTAGCATTAATTCTAAAAGCGCCATCTACATCAGCAGATGTTCCTACTGTACTTCCTTTAATGGAAACTGAAGCGCCGCCTACAGGCTGACCAGCTTCATCTAGGACTCTTCCGGTAATCGGACGAGTTTGTGCAAATACTAGAATTGACACTAGCATTAACACACTAAAAAGTGATAGAATTTTTCTCATGTGCATTTTTAATTTTAAACAATGACCGTAAAAATACTTAAATCAGGAATTGTTAACCAAATATTAATTCTAGAAATACTTTTCCTGAACGGTAAATAAGATTGACAAGCGGCAAAAAAGAAATGCTGCTTTAAAGATTTAAATAAAAAATTGTTTTTTTTGGCATTGGCGCTTCAACCACGGCATAAAGAAAAAAAAGAAGAAGAGAAATAAAAAGAAGTAAATGCTTTGTCACGTGGAGTACTCGAATACAAATATCAAGGTCATTTTAAAAAGTAACTCGTAATAAAAAAAAAGCAAAGGCAGTCAAAAGACTGCCTTTGCTTTTTTAGATTAATAATTCTTTCTAAGGATTTAGTTTATCCCACTGCACCTCCGCATCAGGGCGTGCAAAATTATCAAACACAACAAAGGTGTTGGCTCCAATAGTACCTTGTAATGGTAGAATACTTTTCTTTCCATACCTCAACACATCAAACCAGCGCTGTCCCTCAAAAAATAGTGAATACCGTCTTTGATTTAGCACTTCATCAATTAGACCGTTTTTATTGGCAAGGATTGTTGGTTTTGCAACAGCTAAAGGTCTTAAACCGTAAGCCGTTCTTATTCTGTCTAAAGCAACAATCGCATCTGCAAACTGATTTGACTGAATTTTCGCCTCCGCATACATCAATATCAACTCCTCATTTCTAATAATAGAAATAGAAGACGTGTTGGAAGCATACAGGGTAACGTCATGAGTAGAGGTTACGGCTCCTGAAGTTCGGGGAGAAGTTCTTTGGGCGACCTTCGCACTTGGGCCAAAAACTCTTGTATCTCCCGGCTCTGCATCAGTAATGAACTCATTAAAAGCTACAAAAGGAGCGCCCGAACTATTAGGCACGTGGTATAAAGGATTTACCTGGTCATTTGTCGTAGTTGAAAAAGTCATTACGGGACCAGTTTGCAAAGGACCTGTAAGGCTGAGAAAACTTTCATTTAGCGCAGCAAGCACGCCAGCCCAATCTTTCTGATACAAAAATATACGAGCAGCAATTGCCCTATTAAATTTCTTAAAATCAGGAACAGTTGTAAAGCCTGTATAGCCACTTGTCATGGTAAAAGGAAATTCTGTACCCCCTGCCGCCAAATCTGCATTTGCTTCATTCACTAACGTTTTTGCCAGGGCTAATCCTGATTCATATGTTCCGAACTTTCCCGGCTTTAGTAAATCACCCGGTGCTGACAAATCAGAAAATGTTTCGCGTATGCCGTTTTTACCCTGCATGTTTACCAGCACCCACACAGAATAGGCTTGCATTGTTTTTGCAAATCCACGTGTAGCTGCTTTTTCCTGGTCCGTTAACGCAGTCGTATTATTAGCAGACCTGATAAGGATTTCTGCGCGACGACGTAACGACGAGTAGTTTAGATAATAGGTATTCATTATACCAGCAGGATCGTTCATTCCATTGTACTGAGCTGCCTGCGTACCCAATAGTTCATTAAAATACCTGCTTTCAGTAGAAGCAGAATAAATGATTTCGCGTCCTACAGTTCCAGTTTCTCTATAATAACTCAGAATGCCATTCCGCATGCTTGATTGTACGCCCACAGCTAACTGGCTAATTTGTCCGCGTGTTGCATTGTTTAAAACAGACTCAACTGACGCGCCGTTTGGGTCGACCAGTACGTCTTCGTCATAAAACTGCTTTTTGCAGGCTGTCAGGCCAACAATGGCCAATACAACCAATATCGATGTATTTATTCTCATATACTATTTTTAAAAGTTTACGTTGAAGTGGAAGAAAAACCTTTTTGATGAAGGAAATGATAGAAGATCAACTGTTGCACCTGTTGGCCTGTTACCAAAATTTGCAGCCTCAGGATCATAACCATAATATGGCGTCCACATAGCAATATTGTTTCCTGAAACACCAACTCTTATGCTTTCAAACTTGTTGGCAAAGCTTCCAAAAATTGTTTTAGGAACTGTATAATACAAGCTAATCTCCCTGATCTTGGTATAGCTGGCGTCTACGATAAATTGTCTTGTTGTAATCCCAGGTTTTCCTAGTTTTCGTGATTGCCCAAGTGGATTGTTGTCTTTATCAATAGTGCTCCAATCTGGCGAACTGCCACCTTCATCGGTAATTTCCTGGTTCAAAGTTGAATTAAAATTCTTGTGACTTCTGTGAATCAAAATTGAAAATTCAAAGTTTCTTAAGAATGTAATTGAGTTGCTCCACGATGCTTGCCATAGAGGCTGAGAGTCTTCGTACAAGGTAGGAACTCCGTTTACATTTGGTGTACCATACCATGCAGTTGGGGAAGCACCTTCACGAAGTCTTTGCGTACCAAAGGAACCAAAACCTGATGAGGCAACGACTTTCTCGGGAATGATCAAACGCGTCATTAAGCTCCTGTTTCTCCACCAGTTGATATTCGTGTTCCATGTTACATTTCTACTTCTTACTGGCGTACCTCCAAGGGATAACTCTATCCCTTTGTTTTGCAAATCTCCTACAGGAAATACCTGGATACTTGACACCCCCGTACCAGTTGACAGATTATAAGATTCTATTAGATTCTTTACCTTTTTATTGTAGACCGTAAATTCAATTCTTAGCCGGTTGCTAAACGCGCCTATGTCAACACCTGTTTCAAACTCGGTTGCTCTTTCGGGTTCGATACCGGCGTTACCCAGAATAGTTGGATAACCGGCGCCTGCCTGACCGCCAATTATCAGGTCAGTTAAGGTCGTGAATGTTGAATTGAAGGAAGCTGATCGTCCTGTTTCACCGTAGGCTGCACGAAGCTTTAACTGAGAAATAGCAGGTATTTTCCAAAAGCCAAAATTGGCAACGTTTACTGCTAAAGAGGCTTTAGGAAAGGTGAAGTATTTTTTAGGATCTCCGTTCAAAGTAGAGCGATCCTGGCGTACTCCGGCAGTTGCAATGACGATATCGTTCCAGTTTATCTCCTCCTGTACCACACGGCCAAGTTCTTTTTCACCCTGGAACGTTTCCGAAGCTTGCTGCACAGTACCTGTGCTCGGATTTCTTTGAGCTGGCTTTAGTCCCTGTCCCTGGAAATAATTTAAACGAACATCTCTTCTAAGCTGCGTTAACCCGGCAGATGTGGTAAAAGAAAAGTTGCCAACGTGAGCGTTATAAACCAAAAAGCCTTGAAGGTTTGTGTTAAGCGCCCTGTTGGTCGTATATCGCGAAGCACCCGGATTTGCGGAAGCAGCCTGGAACTGAACATCATCTGGGATGTATACCTCATCTTCAGCAGTTAAAAAGTCGACTCCACCGGTTGAGGTTAGGCGCAGATTATGAATATCATTCTTCACCAGTTGCACTCCAACAGTATAATTAGAGATCATCCTGTTGACCTTCTCATTATTAACAGTCCTATCTACTATCTCCAGTGGGTTTTGCCCTGTTAATGGTTGTTTTGGATAGACTCCGTTCACCGGCAATTGTGGTAACCAGTTTGGTAGATAGGCCAGATTGTATCCGATTGCTACACCGTTATTGTCGTTACCACTAAAGCTCCTGTCACTGTTCGAGTTGATGTAGTTAGCGCCAACAGCGATGTCTATAAACGAAGTAGGTTTCAGATCTACATTTAGACGAAATGAATTTTTAGAGTAACCTGTGTTCTTTTGAATGCCCTGTTCGTCCATTACGTTGCCACCTGCGTAAAAACGAATTTTATCAGTACCTCCTGATAAAGCCAAACGCGTGTTTCTTAAAGCACCTGTATTGCCGTACACAATCTTTTCATAGTCCCATGTTTCGTCCGTCGGGTTCAAAGTGCTTTTAAGGGTAGTAAGCCTTGCTGCGTTTGCAAGTTCGGTTCCAAACTGAAATTGTTTATCCCATTTTGTTTTGTGTAAACCAATCAGCTTCAAAGCTTTTGCAAACCCAACATCCTGACCAAAGTTCACAGTAAGTTTTCCAGCCCTGCCCTTCTTAGTTGTGATCAGAATAACCCCTGCATTAGCCCTTGTTCCGTAGATGGCTGCAGCACTGGGGCCTTTCAAAATTTCAATATTCTCTATGTCTTGTGGATTGATGTCTGCGATACGATTAGCCGAGTTGTCTTGAGACCCGGTTGGAGTTCGCGCAGCCCCGGTGAAAGCATTTGTGCCGGCACCTGTACCAAATTGGCTGTTATCCATATACACTCCGTCGATAATATACAACGGTTCGGCACTCTGTGTTAGTGAAGATGCACCGCGTAAGCGAACTAAAAAACCGCCGCCCGGTGCACCACTATTCGACGTAATCTGTACGCCCGCAACTTTACCTTGCATCGCTGCATCAAGCGTTTGCGAACGGGTAGAGCCTGTTAATTGTTTGGCCGAAATAGTAGCTACAGCGTTCGCTGCATTTCCCCTTCGGGTTGTTGTTGCGAGACCCGTAACAACCACTTCACTAAGTGTCGTGTTTTCTTCGTCTAAAGACACGTTCATACTTTCTGCAGCATTCACTGTTTTAGGCGCATATCCAACATGAGAAATTACGAGCCTGGCTCCGTTGCTAACCCTGATAGAAAAATTTCCGGTTGCATCAGTAACAGTTGAATTATTGCTGTTCGCAACACTTACCGTAGCGCCAGATAAAGGATTGTTTTGAGCCCCGGTAACTCTACCTGAAGCAACAAAACCGCTTTGAGCGAAAACGGTAAAAGGCATCAGAAGAATAAGTAGTAGTAAAGGTTTTAATTTCATAATTTTTTAGTTTAGTGTAAGAATTTTTGTTTCGTTTAATAGGAGAATGTCTGTTAGAAACATGTTTGTGAGGTTTGGATAAAAAATAAAGGTTATTGCTTTTTTGCGAAAATTATATTTAAACGTAGGTCTATAAAAACCTGTGATTCCAAATCTATTTTACTTAAAAACCAACAACAGAACTTTTTTGAGGGCGGATTTTACAAAGACTAAAATAGGTAATTCGATATTTCAAGTCAATAGTATATAAGCATGTTGAACTATGAATTTGAGACATGACATATCGGAAAACGCTTGTGCTGCTTATAGAACAAACAAGTCTGATAGAAATTTTTTCTTACAGTTTGTAACTATCAACGATTAGCATAAACTCTCACTAGAAATTATATAGTAGTTGCAGTTTTATCTCAGTTCTCTTATTTCCTTGAATTTTATCCAAACCACTGCTTATGGAGTTTTGATTTGAATAGATTGTCTGCGACCACCTGGCCCACACTGTCATTTTCTTGTTTACATCCCAGCTAGCATTCATATAGTAGCGGAGCCCTTTTCCCATAAACTGCGGAATGGAATAACTGTATAAAACATCGTTCTCAAAAGCATACAGACGGCTGTCAAAACCATCCGTTTCAAAATATTGCACACGGGCATTAATAGCAAAAGGCCTTGTTTTTGGTTTAAACCTTCCATCCACATACAGTAAAAAACCCTGCTCGCTTCTGCTCTTTTCATGCCGATCAAACCACATAATTTCTACTCTTTGATGATAAGTAAATTGACGACTCACGTTATAAGTTATTTGCGTTCGCCAGCTATCTTTTGGCCGCAAATAAACCTGGCGAGTGAATGAGTTAAGACCTGTGAGGTTGAAAGCCTTATTCTCATTTTTGAACCTTGTATATACTTCTATTTTCTTATTCGGTTTATATGAAACCTGCAATAAATATTCTGATCCTTTGCTGGGCGCATCGACTCTGTACTTCAACCATGGGAAGCTAAAAACATCGGCGTAAGCATCTATTTTTAAAAAAGTATAAGGTCGGATTGAAATGCCTGTAAATAGGCCTTTCTCGTTAGTAGGAAATGTACTTTCGGTGAAAGCATTTCCGTACAATGTCTGATAACTCTGATCTATATTTCTATACACTACTGAGGCATCAATTTTTTCATCAAGGCTTGCCAGCAATCCTCCTACAAAAGCTTTCGATTTATTTTGATCAATAGCTGCCTCGCCAAACAAGTGAAAGTTGCGGTAAGTATAACTATAATCAACACTGTAATTAGACCAGCTTTTTCCTGTGATCGCATACTGGTTATAGCTAGTAACATTTCTAATTAGTGGAGTTAAAAAATTAAAGGCAATAGCATTGATGCCTATGTGAAGAGCATCTTTTTTAAAGGAAATGTTTCCTCCAAATGAACGTTGAATAATTCTGTTTTTCTTTTCGACTTCAGCCGGAGTACGATGATAGCCGGAGTTTAATATAGAGGATATATAGTCATCGTTTGTCTGCGAAGTATCGTTATTTAAACTTCCATCTAACTTACGAGAAGATGCAAACGCGGTAAAGTCAAAAAGCTTTGTACCGACAGTAATACCGGCACCCCGCATAAAGTTATATTCCCCGGGAGAATTGTATGGACGCAAAATATCAGCTTGCCTTTTAACTGAAGTGATGTCGGCGCTTTTTTTGAAAGCCAGGCTTTGCCAATGTATTAATCCCTGACCAAGGTTAACCGTAAAGTCTCCTAACGCAAGTAGTTTAATCGGCCCCAGCTTTCTTGCAAATAAATGGAATGAATAAAAATCAAATCCTTGTTTTTGATTTCCTTTTAAGAACTGTTCACCCGCATCTTTATCGCCTGTAATTCCAAATTGAAATAGGTTTCGAAAGACATACTTATATCTGAACAACACCTTGCCAGAGCTTCCCGGGTACCTGTTCGCAATACTATCGGCTCTGATGAAGCCGTTGCTTTTCTCGAGAACCTGCTGCAATCTTAATAGTACCGAATGTCGCCCTGATGTTAATCGTTGCCTTAAATTATCTAACAACGATTGACTGGTCGATACGGTTACAAACGGCAGTAACTTCTGTATTGTTACAACGTCCCATCCCGGTATTGATTGTAACTCATAAATACTAATTAATTGTCCCAATACTCTTTTATAACTTATTAAGCTTTGTACCTGTAGTTCAGAAAGCAAATGAAGACGTTTCAAGTCATCTTCATCAGCGGTATTAAGATTCAATTTGTTTTTTCGGTACTGATCCATTGCCTGCAAGTACGCGTCATCTTCGGGCTCACCGTTCTGCCGTTCGGCCAGGTTTTCCAATTGCTGTATGGCATCATCTTCCAATTGCGAAGTATTTTCCTGTCGGGCAAAAGCGCCCGGCAAGATGAAAAATGCAACGACTATTAGCGTTACTTTTCTCACTCTTCGGCAAGTTTCTTAAAATTGAACAGAAGCGAAATACCCGGAGTAAATCCTATTTGTGGATGGTAGGCGGTACTGAGATCTACACGCCCAAAGCCGATGTTCACTCCTACACCCGCGTAGCCATTGTCATTGTTCGTACAAATTCCACCTCGTATAAAAACTTTCGCGTGAAGGTTGTACTGCATACCTGCAATTACACCTACCGGCTGGTCTTCATGTTTTATTATTTCGGTACTGATAAAAAGCCTTTCAGAAGCTTCATAGCCCAAGCCGCAAGTGTAAATCGACTCTAACTTTTCTGTCCCTATTTTACCCAGCTTACTGCCGGAGGGATTGTAGATATGAATGCCTGAATAAAGCTTTTCCGTTAGATGAAAAATTGCTCCTACATCGAAGTTCATTGCTGATACATTTCCATACCCTGCAATTCGTACTGTATGGTAGTTGAATTTAGCTCCTACCTCCACTACCTCTGTGATTTTACGGGCGTAAATAATTCCTAATTCAGTGGCGTTAAAAAAGGTTGAGCCGAAATAATCAACCTGCAATCCAAAAGTTCCTGAAGATGTTGGCACCGCTACTATTGCGGTATAGTTTGAAAGTTCCTGGAGCATAAATCTCTTTTCTCCATAAACTCCAAAAGCTCCTGTTTTCAAGCTTGCAAGAGCTGCCTGGTTTGACGTAGCTGAAAAAATGTCTGAAAAATTTTTACTGTAAGCGCCCAATGCAGCATAACGATTAAAAGAAGACGGTCTAACTACCTGCGCATTTAGTTGTACAGAAAATAAGAGCACTAATACTAAAATAACTTTTGCTGCTAAGAACATACAATAAGAAAAGTAATGAGAAAACACATTAAAGTATATTTTATTTTATTTGCAGAACTATCAAAGGCGGTTAATTCAATTCTACCTTAATACCTTTGATTTATGTTAATACTAGATGGAAAAGTTGCTTCTCAATCAGTAAAGGAAAATCTTACTGAAGCGACGAGGCAGTTGAAAGAACAAGGTAAACGGCCGCCACATCTTGCTGCCATTTTGATTGGAAACAACGGAGCAAGCGAAACTTATGTCGCGAGTAAAGTAAAATTTTGTGCTGAAATAGGATTTACCTCTACACTCATCAGGCTCGATGATACTACCGAAGAAAAGGAGTTACTTGCAAAAATTGAAGAGCTAAATACAGATGATCGGGTTGATGGCATACTGGTTCAGCTGCCTTTGCCAAAACACATTAGTGAGGCAAATATCATCAATAGTATAGACCCCGATAAAGATGTAGACGGCTTTCACCCTGTAAGTGTTGGCCGCCTCGTGCAAGGGCTGGATACGTTTATTCCGGCAACTCCTTATGGCATTATGTTGATGCTTGAACATTTTCAATTAA
Source organism: Segetibacter aerophilus (assembly GCF_007991655.1). Taxonomy (GTDB): domain Bacteria; phylum Bacteroidota; class Bacteroidia; order Chitinophagales; family Chitinophagaceae; genus Segetibacter; species Segetibacter aerophilus. The sequence continues at coordinate 175,032 of NZ_BJYT01000005.1, read as the reverse complement.
CTACTAAAGGCAAGCACGCAGTGGTTATCGGGCGTAGTAACATTGTAGGTCGCCCCATGAGCATTTTACTTAGCAGCAATATTCCCTTTGGCAACTGCACTGTTACTATTTGCCATAGCCATACTCCTGATCTAAGACAAATGACGCTGCAGGCCGACATAATCATTGCAGCGCTCGGTAAACCAGAATTTGTAAAAGCTGATATGGTAAAACCAGGCGCCATCGTAATCGATGTCGGTATAACAAGAGTCGACGACGCGACCGCAACAAGAGGATATAGAATTAAAGGCGACGTTGATTTTAAAGCAGTGTCTTCAGTGGCTTCTGCTGTTTCGCCAGTGCCCGGTGGTGTTGGTCTGATGACTATTGCCGGATTAATGAAAAATACCTTGTCAGCATACGAAAGAAGAAATCAATGAAACAAAGAGAAATAACTGACAGCGAAAATACCAGGTGGACATGTGTGCAGGCTTTTAGTATGAGCAACAAAGAAGCATCAGAAAAAGCCGAAGCAATTACTGAAACAGAGCAAGGTAAAGTGACGGTAGTATGTACACCAACCGGGGGAGCTAAAACAGTGAGACTAGAGCTGGATGCAAACTGGGAAGAACAAATGACAGATGAGCATTTGTCGAAAGCAATTACATCGTCTGCCGGGTAAGTAGTTTTTGTAGCGGGCTTAATAACTCTGTTCAACTTCGTTGTGTCACACCCTTGTGCTCACAAATTTTATTCGACTGCCTTGTTTTGTATTTATCTCTTTAAAGGATAACTGCCCTAAAACATCCTAACCGTGAACAGATAAAAACCCGGTCTTATCTACCTGATTAATGTAACATCTCCTTTAAAACTAAAGACTTGCCCGGTTTCGCAGATCACTTCTATTTGATAGACAAATACATTCGGCTCTTGCGGCTTTCCGTTAAAAGTTCCATCCCATCCCGAAGACGGATCATTGATTGCAAAGTCTGTTTTCTGAAAGACCTGGCTTCCCCACCTATTAAAAATTTGCAAGCTTTTGACTCCCGCAATTCCTTTACCCCTTGGATAAAAGATGTCGTTGCTTCCATCGTTGTTAGGCGAGAAGGTATTCGGAACGAAAAGATTACCATTGTTGCAAAAGACATTAATAGTTATTCTATCCTCAGCCTTGCAACCACCTTCATTGGTAGCGATCGCCTTATAAACAATTGTATTGGTAGGAGTAGTTACTGTTTCAGCACAATTGCTACAACTTAAGCCTGTGGTTGGAAACCATTGCCAGTTTATAACATCCGCAGAACTTTTGGTTTTAATTGGTGCACTGTTTCCTATAGCTATGGTGATATTATCTTCAATAATATTGAAAACAGGTATAGGATACACCGTTATAGGAATGGTAGCAACATCGGTAAAACAATTGAGGTAATCATGGCCGGTAACTGTATAAGTCGTAGTGCTGCGGGGAGTTGCAACGGGTGTTGAACTGGTAGGATCATTTAAGTCTGCAGCTGGTGTCCAATTATAAGTATCGGCCCCCGTAACAAATAGTTTTACGGACTCTCCAATGCACAAAGTATCAGTAACTGTGGTAGTAATTTTAAAAGGCTGAACAACTTTGATCTGAACTGAATCCGTTTTTTGACACGACGTAGCAGCATCGGTGCCTGTCACAGAATAGTAGACGACGGGGTTTACAGGCGTCGCGACAGGAGTTGAACAAGTGGAGCAGCTTAAGGTAGTATTGCTCGTCCATAAATAATTATCGGCGCCGGAAGCATTTAAAGTAATTGTTGCTCCAAGGCAAATGGCCGAGTCTACACCTGCGCTAACATTAGGCAGAGCATTCACCTTTTGAGGGGTTATTTTGCTAGTCGTACAACCTGACGTATTAGTGACAGAGGTATTAATTGAAAAACTGCCGGCAGTGGTATATACCTGTGCTGGTGGCGACGGGTTAATAGAGCTGGCTCCATTACCAAAATTCCAATTCCACCTGACGGCAGATGTGTCTTTTACAGTAGCAGAGTATTGCGCTGGTTGATTAATGCAGACCGCAATTGGTCCGGTTACTTCAAGTTCAGGGCTTTTTACAATTTTGACAAAACTGCTTGTTGACGAGTCTGTACAACCTGCAGTAGTTGTTACTGTTAATCGCACAGGGTAAATACCGGGAGCAGTATAATTATGAAACGGACTTACCTCGTCAGATGTAGTACCGTCACCGAACGACCATTGATAATTACTTATCTGGTCAAACCGTACTACCGAAGAGTCAAAAAATCGCAATGTAGCACTATCACAAAACAAATTTTTAGGGGCCTTCATATAGCTGATAATTTCGGGCACAATAATACTATCAGAACCAAAAATCGAAACGGTACACTTAAGCTTAGTATCAATCAACAACAATTTTGGAAGGTATTTTCCTATTGACGTGTACTCGTGAGAAATTGCAGGTTCACTAGTGGTTACTGCTGTTCCATCTCCAAAATCCCATGTATAGGTGTTGTCATTGTTAGCCGCGGTACCCGTAAAGTTTATCAAAGCCGGCAAACATTTAATAATGGGATCATATGCGATAGTGCCGCTCGGGCCCTTCACAGTTACAGTTCTTACCAGCGAATCAGCGCAAGCTCCATGGCCGTAAGCTGTCAGCTTTATATTATAATCACGGGCAGCTAAAAAATAGTGCGATGGATTTGAAATATCTGAGAAATTTCCGTCATCAAAATCCCATTTAAGCGAGGTTGCATAGGTTGAATTATCAGAGAAATTTATTTGAGCGGGAGGACACGAAATATTAGAGTCGCTCATGGCGAATGCAGCCTTCGCGTTCTGAATAATAATGGCATTTAGTTTTTGCAGAGTGTCTGTGCACCCGTATCGATCCTTTATAGCTAAAGAGATATTATAAGTTCCTTCTGCTGCAAAGGGATGAGAGGGATTTGCAACAGTTTCAGGCTGGCCATCACCAAAATCCCAAGCATATGAAAGATCAAAACCATTTGATTGGTTGCTAAAATCAATGTTTGAATTACTACACGAAATTGAATCCTTCAACGAAAACAAAGCCTTGGGATCGGTAATGTTAACTCCACCAGGACTAAATAAAGTATCCTTACACCCCGAGTCGTCGGTCACAACCAGGAAAACTTCATAGTTCTTAACACCTGTATAAGTATGAACAAATGTGGGATAAACAGTTTTAGAAGTATCAAACTTCCCATCTCCATAATTCAGCATCCAGGAAGTAATAGGGTGATTGGCGGTGGCAATGCTACTATCTAAAAATGTAAGGCTTGAGTTGATACAGGTGCCTTCAGGATGCGTAAGTTTTGCTATCGGTCCATAAATAGTAATGCTCGCTGGCTTTTGCACCCGCTGCGTACAACCAAGCCGATCGGTGATAGTCAATGCCGGACTGTAAGTACCAGCAATAACATAATTGTGATCTATTGTAGGACTGGTAGTGGTAACAACATTTGAATTATCTCCAAAGTCCCAACTATAGGTGGCTACATTTTGAGAGTTGGTAATTTTTGCGGTAAATACAGTTGGATTATTCCTGCAGAGTAAACTACTACTAACAGTAAAGTCAGGATTTTCACCAATAACTTCTAATGTATCAGTAATATCATCAAAACAGTCCCCATTTGTTACATGCAAACGAACATAATAAATGCCGGAGGCCGCAAAAGTGTGCGTAGGATTTTCATCAGTAGAAACTGCGGAGCCATCTCCGAAATTCCATTCATATGTCTTTGCTACAACTGATTTATTTTGAAATCTTCGGGTTAAAGGAGAGTCGCAGTTAAAGAGAACACCGAAGTTGGCGATAGGCGGCTTAACATACACATAGTCCTTCATCGTGAGCGAATCGTAACAAGCCGTGTTGCCAATAATTAGTTTGACTGTAAAATGACCTGTATCAGCATAATGGTAAAGAGGATCATTTGCTTCAGAAGTCGAACCATCACCGAATTCCCATTTCGTGCTGGTAAAAGTACCAGTTGTTAAATTTTTAAACTGTACACTTTCAGAAGCGCATGCGCTTAGTGGTGCTGCGGAGAAACCAACTTTTGGCTTGTCACTTATAGAAACAGCATTCTTCAATTGGAAGCTGTCTGTGCAACCGGTGGCAGTTGATACTTTTAAATACATATCATAGCTACCGGCCTTAGAATAATTGTGTATTGGATTTGCTTCAGTGGATGTTTGTCCGCCGCCAAAATTCCACAAATAAGAACTAATGGGATTGGGTGTAGTAATGTCTGCTGAAAGAGCAGGTTGATAGGGAACACAACCGGCATAAGGCAAGCCCAAAAACCGATTAATCTTCACCTTTATAATCGAAACAACATTAGGTTTCACAATACTATCAGAACAACCATTAATAGCAGTGACTTTTAGTTTCGCAGAAAATATACCGTAACTATTGTAAGTATGTGTTGGGGAACTGGCGTTTGAATTAGTGCTATCTCCAAAATCCCAAAGGTAAGAAGCTGCCGAAGAGGCCTGCGAGGTAAACGAAGCAGTTACTGGTAAATTACAGCCTGGCGGAGGTGCGTTGTAAGAAAAGTTAGCAACAGGCTTAGGAATGATGGTAATACGTTTTGTAATAGAATCTTTGCAACCGCCAAAATTGTTAACCAGTTTCACAGTATAAGAGCCGGGAACATCAAAACTTTTTACAGGGCTAATTTCAGACGAAGTCGTTCGATCTCCAAAATCCCACAAACTCGACGCAACAGCTGGCGTGGAAGCATTTAAGAAACTTGTTGGGGCGCCCTGGCAGATAACATCAGGTACAGTGATGCGGGAAGTAACGGCCCCAATTACCGTAGGTTTTCTAATTGAATCTACACATCCGTTCTCGTTTGTAATAATAAGAGTGACGGGATAGTTTCCTGCAGTAGTATAATTGTGAGAAGGATTTTGATCAAAAGAAACGAAGCCGTCTCCGAAGTTCCATTTATAACTCTTTATTCCCGGGCCGGTAGATGTATTTATAAAATTAACCATCACCGGAGGATTACAACTGGTTGCAGATCCCGAGGTAAAATTAGCTTTAGGTATTTCGTTAACCTTGATGTAAGAAGTTTTGGTATTCACCTCCACGCAACCAAGACTATTAGTGACTTTTAGGGTGATCGTAAAATTTCCGGTTACATCAAAAGTATGAGATGGCGAGCGAAGCAAAGAAGTCTTACCGTCGCCAAAGTCCCACTCCCACTTAGTGATGTTTCCAGAACCGGCAGTACTTAAGTCGGTAAACTGAACCGTGAGTGGGATACAGCCGCCTGTCCTACTTGCAGCAAAATTTACCGCAGGACTCTTGTTAACGGTAACAAAATTGCTTTTTACCACAGAGTCTTTCCTTCCCGTAGCATCCCTAACTACCAGTTTCACCGTGTAGTTGCCGTCCGCAAAATATATAACACCGGGATTTAACTGAGTACTTGTATTTCCATTACCAAAACTCCAGAGATAAGTCAGACCTGTTCCCTTACTAAGGTTTGTAAATTTTGGAACAACAAAGGGAGCGCACCCCTGTCGGATATCAAGCGTAAAATCAGCAACTAATTGCCCTTTTGCTACTGAGCAAAAAAGGATGAATAGGAAAAAAAGAAATTTTTTCCAGTAGATATGTAGTGATAGTAGAGACAAACGTTTGCTAAAATATAAAGCCGGACCTTTCGAAAGACCCGGCTCAATATAGTCACGTATTAGATTAAAAAGGTTGCAGCTACATAAAAAAAATTTAATATCAGTTCGCTGCAACGTTCTTACAAGAAGCCGCTAGTGCATAGGCTTTTCAAATTTTATATTTTTTATAACTGTTTGGCTAGAACTCAGTTTGCATGTTTTTAACCATGATTCCTCTAACGGATCAATGATACATTTCCTTTAAAAGGGAATATGGTATTGTTGGCACAAACAACGTCAATCAGGTAAACGTATACGTCTGGCTGAAGGGGTGCACCATTCAGATTACCATCCCATCCATCAAGCGGATTGTTAGCCCCACCACCATTTTTCTGGTAAACAAGCTGTCCCCAACGGTTGAATACTTTGAACGATAAGACATTAAAAAGTCCAGAACCCCTAATATAAAACACGTCATTGATACCATCCCCATTTGGTGAAAACGTATTAGGAATGAACACGTTGGTATTATTACAGATAAGATTTATACTTACCTTATCTGTTGCAGTACAATTGCCTTCGTTAGTGGCGGTAATACTATAAGTGATATTTTCTTTAGGAGCAGCCAGCGGCTCGGTACAAGAGGCACAACTTAGCCATTGAGAAGGAAACCATTTCCAACTAATAATGTCTGGTGAGTTCTTCGTATTGAGTTTAATACTTCCGCCTACCTGCACCGTTATGTTATCTCCATTTGTAATATCGACAGAAGGGAGCGGATAAACCTTTATCCTGATATTCTGTGTATCTCTAAAACAGCCATTGTTGTCTTTTCCAATTACCTGGTAAGTAATGGTCGTATCCGGCTTTGCCCTTGGAGAGGCAATGGCGGGGTTGTTAAGCCACAGAGCAGGGGACCATTGGTAGTTGTCAGCGCCAGACGCAGTTAGTGTAGCCACCTCACCTTTACATAAAGTATCTGCTTTGCCAACAATCATTTTAAATGTCTGCTGCACTTTAAGGGTTACTGAATCCTCGTTAGTACATCCAAACAGGGTTTTGCCGGTGACATAGTAAGTAGTTAAAGAGTCAGGTTTTGCTATCGGTGTTGCACAGTTTGCACAGCTTAAAGTAGGATTTGATCGCCACGTATAACTGTTTGCTCCGGTCGCCGTCAGTTTATAAGTATCAAAGCGGCAAATACCGGCATCTGGTCCTGCATCAACCATCGGTTTAGGGTGAATTACAGCTGTTCTTGTTACCTCGTTTGAGCAACCATCGCTATTAGTCGCCTTTAAAGTCACCTGGTAAGAACCGCTACGAACGTAGTTTTGGCTATCAGGTTTTTGTAAACTCGAAGCACTGCCATTACCAAAACTCCATGCCCATGTGATCGCGGAAGTATCTGCCCGCGCAAAATCTCCTGTCAACTTTATTTTGGCTGGTTCGCACGCAGAAGTATCTCCTAATATCTTAACCAGGGGTGAATGAACCACCTTGACATAATCTTTAGAAACAGCCGTGTCGGTACATCCGAAAGCGGTAGTAGTTATAAGCTTGATAGAATAAAACCCGGTATCGGAAAAATTGTGTGTTGGATTTCTTAGTGTTGAAGTGATCCCATCACCGAAGTTCCACAAGAAGCCTTTCAACCCATCGTTCGAAGTAGTAGAGTCTCTGAAAGCAACAATTCCGCTGTCGCAAACCATTCTGCTGTCGCTTAAAATATTCGTATTTACAGAATATATCCTAATTGTATCCAAACCTTGTAAAGCTACTTTACATCCAAGTCCATCTTCTAAAATCACCTTAGGAACATAGTTGCCCGGATTAATGTAAGTATGCGAAACACCATCTTTGACCGAAAAGATAGTATTACCATCATTGAAATCCCACACATAACTAACCGTATTCTGAGCAGTAATCTTGTAATCAACTTTACCCGGCATACATGCTTGTTTCGGCGAGTAGTCAAAGGCTCCCGTAGGGCCTTGTATGACCACCTTCTTTGTTAGTTCATCCACACAACCACCGTTATTCTTTACAGTGAGTCTTAAAGTATAATTACCGGGGTAAGTATAAATATGGGAAGGATTTGTCAATTGAGAATTACCGCCATCCCCAAAATCCCAATTAAGATCTATATAATTTTTTGACTGGTTTGTTACGTTAACCACGAGCGGAGGACATGTTGAAAAGGAGTCACTCAACAAGAAGTCAGCCTTGGCAGTATAAATGTTTATTGTAGTTGAATCTGAGGCAGAACAACCGTTTTTGTCTATCATCACCATCACCACATTGTAGGTACCAGGACTGCTGAAAGAGTGAACAGGAGAAACATTAGCCGAAGTTGTGCCGTCACCAAAGTTCCACTCGTAGGTAGCGCCCACCCCTTCTGATTGATTGGTAAAAGTGATAGGCAAAGAAGGACATAAAGCCGAATCTGATGTAATAAACTTAGCTACAGGTTTTGTAATACTAACAAAGCTTGCCTTGGTAATGCTATCTGTACAACCATAACTATCCTTAATTACAAGCTTAACATTGTAGCTTCCGAACGCTGCATAATTATGAGAAAAAGGCCCATTGGAATATTTCTCGGGATCTCCTTCACCATAATTCCATAAATACTCTGTGATTGGGTGAATGCCATCAGTTTTAGACGAGTCAGTGAAGTTGACCGTATTGCCAAGACACGTATTAGGTGATATACTTTCGAAGGATGCTTTCGGACCGTAAAACTTTAAAGGCACGGTTGCATATAAAGTATCTGAACAATGAAGTAAGTCTGTAATAATTACTGCAGAGTTGCGTGTACCGGGTGTATTAAAGCTAACAGTAACCGGGTTATTAGTGGTGGTGATTACATTTTCAGTAATGCCGTTAAAGTACCAGTTGTAACTGGAGATATTTGCAGGGTTTACGTTTTTCACATCAAAAACGACGCGAGTATTAACACAATTAATGCTATCGCTTACCGCTAACTTTCCTTGCTCGTTCAATACAACCACATTCTTTTTAACCGTATGCTGACAGTCGCCATTAGTAACAGTTAAAATTGCAGTATACCCACCTTGAGCTGAATAAGTATGTGAAGGATTTTGTTCTGTTGAAGTAGATCCGTCTCCGAAATTCCAGGCCCAGGTCATAGCACCGAGAGATTGGTCAACAAAGTTCCGGGTGAAGCGATCGTTACAACTATAAGCAGTATCAAACTTAGCAATCGGAGGTTTTATGTGAACAAACTTTTTCATTTCCAATGTATCACTACAACCAAAGTTTGTGGCTACCAACTTTACATTGAAGTAACCTGTGTCGTTGTAATTATGAATAGGATTTTGTGCTCCTGAAGTTGCCCCATCTCCAAAAAACCACTTCCATTCTTCTACAGTACCCTTTGGCGTCATGTCGGTAAAAGAAACAGGCAAAACAGCACACACATCCCTGGGATCTGCAGTAAATTTTGTTTGAGGCTTGTTACCTGCTTTTACTGCCTCTTTATAAACGAGCGTATCCGAACAACCACCACCAGCGGAAACGATCAATGTCACATCAAAAACTCCGGCTGTAGTATAAGTGTGGGTAGGTGTGGCGCTTGTAGAGGTCGACCCATCACCAAAATTCCATAAGTATGATGAAGCTGACACATTTTCTTTCATACTGGCAACCGGCGAAACTATCACAGGCATACAACCTTTAACACCAAGATTATTTATTGAAGCAATTTTTAGCGGAATAAACTTAACAAGGTTATCCTTAACAAGAGTGGTAGTACATCCATTTGTATTTGTAACCGTCAGGCTTACTGAGTATGTGCCGGGTGTGGTGTAATCGTGTGTAGGATTTTTAAGAGTTGATGTAGCTCCATCTCCAAAAGACCATTTGTACGAAATTGCACCAGTCGAGGCATCCTGGAAAGAAACAACGAGAGGACCTGTACATCCCGAAGTATTAGATGCAGTAAATGCTGCTATTGGCCTTGGAAGAACAGTAATAGTTTTTACAGCAGAGTCCTGGCAAATACCAAAAGTGGTAATCAATTTTATTTTATACACTCCCGCGTTCGCATAAATTCTGCCTGGGTTAGTTTGAATGGAAGATCCGCCATCGCCAAAATCCCACTTTACACTGGTAAAAGTTGCAGGGGTTGAAGTATTTGTTAGTTCGAGATTGTTGCCCGCACAAATACTATCAAGGCTTGAAAAACTTGCATGTACAATGCCTACATTAATAGCATTTGGTTTAATAACAGTATCTGTACATCCATAGCTGCTGGTTGCAACCAATTTTACGGTGTAAATGCCATTATTATAACTATTAGCCGGATTGGCAGCTGTCGAATTCTTACCGTCGCCAAAGTCCCAGAAGTAGCTTAGCGTGCCGGTTCCTTTAGATTCATTTATAAAGTTTACAGGTGCCGGACTGCTACAACCGGGAACGGTCGTATAGCTAAAGGCAGCATTTACACCATCACGTATTGTTATCAACGAAGGTTTAGTAATCACTGCAGAACAACCATTGCTATTGGTAACCCTTAAAATAACAGTAAAATTACCGGGGCTGGTGTACGTATGCGAAGGGTTTTGTTCCGTAGATAAAGTACCGTCACCAAAATCCCATTGCCATTTTTGTACAGTACCAGATCCTGCAATGCTACTGTCTTTAAATGCAACTTTCAAGGGAAAACAGCCAGTCGAGTCCGATTGATTGAAGTAAGCCACGGGCAGCGCGTTAACTACGATGTATTGGCTTTTTATTACGGAGTCTTTGCCCGCTAAATTCGTAACTACGAGTTTAACATTATAACTACCAGGTGTAAAATAAGTTGCGATTGGATGTTGAAGAAAAGAAATGGTTCCGTTGCCTAAATCCCACTTCCACGAAGTCGGGTTACCTTTTGAAGTATCGGTGAAACTAACCACCATTGGAGGGCACCCTGTAAGCGGCGTAGCAAGAAAACCAGCCCGTAATTGCGCAGATCCTGCTGTTGTTATAAAGATTAGTACAGTTAGTTGCAGCAAGTGCAACCATGTACCTTTAATGGTTTTCATAGAAAATTCTAATAATTTTTAACTGGATATAGGACTTTGCTCAACTCAATCTTATATAAACTTTTTTATCGCTCTTTTATTTTGTTCCCCCGATTATTTTTTCATTAGCCGACTTGCAAGAGTTATTATGAGAGGTTTTAAATAGCGGATGTCAGCTGAGTAGTATTTACAAAGCCCCAAAAGGAACTGTAGAAGAAGTTTTGAGGTACAAACAAGAGATCTATTGGCAGCAGTTGTTGCGACGCATTTCGTTCATCTCCTGTATTTCAATTATGCTTTTATCAATTTTTGCCCTGTTTTCTGTTTAAAGTAAAACCTCCTGCTTTTGAATAAGATTTAGCAATAAAAAAAGCTGCGTTAAAAGGCAGCTTTAAAAATTTGTATTAGATCTGAGGTACAATCGGAAAATTTCCTCTGTCAGGACTGAAACATTTTATCCCCTAAAACTCCCGCCTACTTTAAATCATTTAGCTTCTCTTTTAGATAAGACACAAAAACTTTGCTGTCAAGTTCGTGACCGGTAACTGCCGCGCAAAGCTCATTGCTGTTGTAAAATCTTCCGTGTTTGTGTACGTTGTTTCGTAACCACAGTAATAGCGATTTTGTTTTTCCTTGCTGTGAAATTTCGGTCTCTAAACCGGGAATAGTTTTGTTTGCATGTTGCCACAATTGCGCAGCATAAAAGCTGCCGAGGCTATAGGTGGCAAAATAGCCGAAGCTTCCATGGCTCCAGTGTACATCCTGCAGACAGCCGCTTTTATCATCCGGAACATCAACCCCCAGCAAGGCTTTGTACTGATCGTTCCAATACAACGGTATTTCTTTTACCTGTAATGATCCTTCGATCAATCTTTTTTCAAGTTCATAACGCACCATTACATGAAAATGATAGGTCAGCTCATCTGCCTCAGCTCTAACGAGCGACGGTTGTACTTTGTTAATAGCCTTCAGGAACTGATCCTTTGAAACATCTTTAAACTGTTCGGGAAAAAACTGCTTGAGCTGAGGGAGGTAATAGCTCCAGAAAGCATTTCCTCGTCCCACACAATTTTCCCAGAGACGCGATTGCGATTCGTGAATACCTAATGAAGCGTACTCGCCCAGCGGCAATCCATATTGCTCTGGCGGCAACCCTTGTTCGTACAAAGCATGACCGACTTCGTGAATAGTGCTCCAGGTCATATTTGCAAAGTCATGCTCATCTATACGAGTAGTAATTCTTACATCCTGGCTACTAAAGTTTGTTGTAAAGGGATGCTCCGATATATCTTGCCGACCTCTTTCAAAATCAAAGCCCAGTTGCTTCGCGAGGTACATACCCCACTCCCATTGCTGCTGTTTCAGAAAATGCTGGCGAAGAAAACTATCATCAACAGGTCGATCATTTTGTATCTCTGAAAGAAGTTGACGCAGCGGTAATTTAATGTCTTCAAAAATTGTATCGATTTTTTGTACGGTCGCTCCTTTTTCATATTCATCCATCAACGCATTATACGGGTGACCTTCATATCCATACAGTTCCGCCTCCTGCCGCTTTAAATCAACCAAAGGAGCTAGTTTAGGCTCGAAGATTTTATAGCTATTTTGCTTCCTTGCTTCAATCCATGCAAAGAAGCTTGCAGATACCGTCTCACTCATCTTCCTCACAAACTCGGGAGTTAATTTTTTCAACCTGCTATAGTCTTCCCATGTCAACGCTACATTTCTTTTTTGTTCCTGAGGCAAGTCCTTTGACAGCAAGTCTTTTAGCAGACCTTCATTCTTGTCGTTAATAAACATTTCATGACTTATCTCACTTAGGGTGGCTAACTGCCTCCCCCGGAACTCTGCACCTTTTTCTGGTAAATATGTTTCCTGGTCCCATTGTAACACTGCTGCGGCATACTTTACGTCCGCGACCTTTTGCATAACACTTTTGTATTCGAGATATAACTTTTCGGTAGAAGACATATTTTTTAAAAAGCTCAAGTTAAATCGAAAACGAAAGGATATGGCGGAATTCAAGAATTAGCACAGGTAAGCTTTAAAGGACTTAAGAATAAAAAGTGGAAACTCCATTAAAAAGAATTTGAACCTTTTGTTTAAAAGGTTGTTCTTAAACGCTAAACAGTAATTATGAAGCCGTGTTTAATTGAAGTATGGAAAGATGGAGATGAACCTCTTTTTCTAAATATGAATAATGTAATTTCTATTAAAAAAGACCTGATCAGTCGCAACGCTTCGACAGTTCTTACCTTTTCTAATAATGAAACTTTTAGAGTAGTTCAGACAGTAGAAGAAGTATTTGCATTAATAGAATCTGCCTGCCAAAATTCTCTTTGTTTAGCTTGAAGTTGATTTTCCGATAAAAAAAGCGCCTATATTTGCAGCCCTAAATGCCGAGGTAGCTCAGCTGGTTAGAGCATCGGATTCATAACCCGAAGGTCGGCAGTTCAAGTCTGCTCCTCGGTACTAAAGCTCAAGTATTGTTTTTCAATGCCTTGGGCTTTTTACTTTGTAGGCTCTATAATAGCTTCATTTTTTTGGCAGTTCGATTATAAATTCAGCATATTCTCCTGCACTTGTTTGCACCTTTAATTCGCCATTATGCTCGTTTGTAATAATATCATAGCTTAAAGATAAGCCAAGACCCGTTCCTTGGCCCGTAGGCTTGGTCGTAAAAAAAGGTTGATATATCTTATCTAATATATTGTCGGGTATACCCATTCCATTATCTTTTATGCGTATTTGTACACTCTTTAATTCCCCATTTTTTACAGAACCTTTAGTCGTTATCCAAAGCTTAGGGACATATTCGTCGCTATATTGTTTTGCTTTTTCATGTAAGGAATAAAAAGCATTGTTATATATATTTATAAGGACTCTCCCGATGTCTTGTGGAACAATTAATAGCTCTTCTATATTATCATCAAAGTTTGTTTCTATAGAAACGTTGAACGTGTTGTCTTTGGCTCGTAAGCTATGCACGCTTAACCTTAGGTATTCATTAGCCAAATCATTTATATTCGTAAGCTCTTTTTTATTTGAAGTAACGCGCGAGTGTTGCAGCATCCCCTTTACAATAGAATCGGCACGTTTACCATGATCATTGATTTTCCGTTCGTTTTCTTTCAGATAATTTGAAATAGAAAGCGCCTCTTGAGCATTTCCTGCGCTAAGTTGGGCTTGTAACTCTTCAAGAAGTTCGGTGTTTATTTCAGAAAAATTATTGACAAAATTTAAGGGGTTCTCAATTTCATGAGCGATACCTGCCGTCATTTGTCCTAAGGAAGCTAATTTTTCTCGCTGCACCAGTTGAGCTTGTGTAGCTTTAAGTTCGGCTAACGTAAATTGTATTTCTTCCTTCTGCTTCGTGAGCAGAACGTTTGCTTTCTGCTTTTGTTTGTTGTTCCGCCATTGAATAAAGGCTATTAAGACAGAAACAATGACGAGAAACCCCAACAGCACAAATGAAAAAAACCGTCTGCTTTTTTTTTGCTGCTCTTCTAACTCTTCTTTGTACAACCCGTATTGAACTTTAGCTTGTAATGCTTTTCTTATATTTTCTTCGTTGATCAAATTATCTCGATACAGTATATACTTTTTATAGTTGTCTAGTGCTTCATTCGTTTTTTTCTCTGCGCTGTCTAAGCTGAATAAATTATAGTATGCGTCTTTAGTAGTTTCTTTATCGTTTAGTGATTTTGATAATAACAATGCCTTCTCAAGAAACTGCCTTGCTTGAACGAAACGGCTTAGCTTTAGGTTAACCTCGCCTAGCTGTATGTAGGATTGTGCGACATCCAATTTGTTCCCGGCTTTTTCTGAGCCTACTGAGGCAGCAAAATAATTTTCCATTCCCTTAGAAAACATCTTAATAGCCGTTGCAGTATCTTTTTTTGCAAATGCCCTTTCGCCCTGTTTTTTATAAACATCGCCAATGCAGGAATAGGAAAAAGGAACACCCCAACTAGGCGCACCAGGTTCTTCAAATATGTTCTTTGCTGCTAAATGCAATTTCAACGCTTCAAGGTATTTGCCTTGATCTGCATAAATCTTCCCAATACTATTTGAAGATTGTGCAATTCCAAATCGTTCGCCCGTTTCTTCAAATATTTCTAGAGCTTTTTTAAAATACTTTAGTGCTTCTTCTTCATTTTTTAGATATAAGTAAACTGATCCCATCCCATGTAAAGCGACTCCAATACCAGGTTTGTAATCTATTTGTTCATAAAGCTTTAACGCTTCATATTGATTTTTTAGATGTTCTCCGTAATTTCCTTGATTGAAGTAGAGCCCGGCTATATTTAAATACATATCGGCAATACTTTTTTTATCACCTGTCTTAGTAAGTATAGTCAGTGAAGTAAAATAGTTCTTAAAGGCCTCTGAGTAATTTAACTGCACCTTGTAATACCAACCCAGGCTAAAATATGCGTCCGCTATGCCTTTTTTGAAGCCTGCTTTTGTTGCCCTTGTTAATGCTTCTTTTGCATATTTCAAAGCATTTTCATAATTGCCTTTGGTTGACAATACAACGCTAATAACATTCAAAGTATTTATAATAGTTGTGTCTTGTTTACTAGTGTGAAGTATGCGTCGTAGAGAATCGATATTTTGATTATATGCTGTAATAGTACAGATGGCCAAAATGCAAGAGAAAATGCTTCTCTGAAGTAAGCTTTTCATTTTAAAAAATTCAATTAATACACTGAATAGTAACTTCACTATAGACTAACACACTTCCCGCTTCCGAAATAACTTTTATTTGACCTCCAGTTATTTGATAATTTCATAACCTTAGACAACCCTAAGAACCTTCCTTGTCCAATTAGCCAAGTTGGCAATAGAGGCTAGAATCTCTATAACTTAATTTCTAAAAAGTCTAACGCTCTTATCACTTATTGAAAAATTTACTCTGTCTTTGGAGAGTACGCCCAATAATTTTTACCAGTAATTACTTCCTCCTCTTTAAACCTAGCTCCAAAAAAATATTCTGTTTAATATAAATTTGCAAGTTCATTTTAACTCAAAACTCTCAACCTGCTTCTCCTCACGCTTATAGCATTAAGTAGTAAAAAGCATTTATTAAATGTTACTATACTAAAGCTTTATAATTTCTTATAAATATGTAAAATGCTTTTTATTAGTGCAAGGATTTGCTTAACAAATCAGGATTTAATTTAAATAGAGTTTTTAATAAGCTCCTTTTTAATCATTGTACTGTTGTTATATAGTTTTAATAACAGTTTCCAAATTTTCAGTCCCATACCAATTCATAACCTGAAAGTCGGCAGTTCAAGTCTGCTCCTCGGTACTAAAGCTCAAGTGTTGTTTTTCAATGCCTTGGGCTTTTTGCTTTATGTGCGTTAGATGATCGATTACGATATGTCTAGCTTGTGTGTTGTAATAGAGGGAGGAGAAAACTAAAGTAGTATAGTTAGTCGATCATTTATATCGCACCATAACAAGTTGCCTAATTCCCTTTTTAGAGTCGTAGAGATTTCCGGTTATTATAATCTTCCCCTGTTCCATGGAAATAGAATTAGTCTGGGCATAATAATTAGTTCCAAAATGGGTTCTTTGTATACCGTCGTTACCAAAAGTTTTATCTAAAGCTCCATTAGAGTTATAACAGAAAACAATAAAATCATCGGTTCCATAAGCTGCTACTAAAATTTTGTCCTTTTGTACAATGAGGGAAGCGGAACTGCTAATACCTGTTGTTTGCAAACCGTCGCCACTAAAAGATTTATCTAAAGAGCCATCGCTATTATACCTTGCTATAGCTGTTGTTAGGTAACCGCTGCTTGATGATACAGCATCTCCAGCCACTACAATTTTATCGCCCTGTAGTGCAATGGAATTAGCATAGTCACCAAAACCGAAAAAATCTGTTTTCTGAATTCCATCGTTGCTGAATGTTTTATCTAAAGAACCATCAATATTGTACCTGGCGACAATGAAATCGCTCTCCTGAATAGGTTTATCTATATATGAATATCCTGCTACTAATATTTTATTCCCCTGGGTTGCTACCGCATTGCATATAGCAATGGCATTAAAATTAGTTGTCTGTAATCCATCGCTGCTAAAAGTATCATCTAGAGAACCGTTAGAGTTATACCTCGCTATGGCAAAGCTGGTATTACCTACCCTTGATGCACAACCGGCTACAACAATCTTATCTCCCTGAAGTGCTACTGAGTAAGCTACATCGTTAGCGGTGCCGAAATCTGTGATTTGCTGTCCGTCGTCACTGAAAGTTTTATCTAAAGATCCGTCGACATTATATCTAGTAACGCTAAAGTCGTCTCCAAGTTTTCCCCGCACACTTCCGACCACTACAGTTTTCCCGTCAGGTTGAGTTACTTTATTGTTTGCGTCTATTTTGTCCGACATACGGTAGTCACGAAATAGCAGCCCGTTGTCGCCAAAAGAAGAATCGAGGGTTCCTACTTGTGCCGAACACAAGCAGGAAGAAATTAATAAAAATATTATTAGGTAAAATTTATCCATAGGGTAATTAACTTATATCCGGCGTTGCTATTTCAATTTAAATTATCAATAAAGATAAAATAGAACTTAGTGATTTCCAATTTTGGGAATGGATCGCTAACAAAGTATAGCTCTACTAATTAAAGAAGAATTATGGCATTAATAAGTTGCAGCACGAAACTCTGCAAATGAATTTAATAAAAAGCGTATGGAGGAATCGAAAGAAGTAAAATTGGTATGAGTCACTGCATTTTGAGAAGATCGCAGTCATCTGTCTCAAAGAAGGATAACTGCAACCAATGTTATTAATACGAGAAGTAATGTAAAAATATCGTGCACGTCTACCTTGTTTAACCCCTTCTTTTGAAGTTTTACTAAATTGTCAAACACAGAATTCGTCATTTGCTAAAATTTGCTTCTAAATTTAAATATTGCATCCGCTCACATTTTCGTTTGTTAATACTTTAAAGCTTTCTATTAGTTATTAACAAATTTGATACACTATAAGAGGAATAAGGTTGATTTAAAGTTGCCTGAGCAATAAACAAAATGTACAAGAGTGCGACGCAAAACTGATGATAGTAGCAGAAATGCCAGTCCCTAACCCATTGCTCAGGTTGTATGAATTTAAGTATAACTACAAATCCCTACTTTTAATTCATGAAATGGAAAGAAGCCTTATTAGTCGTTGTTTGTTTTCTTTTTACTCTTATTTCTAAGGCTCAGCTTATGGAAGAAAAAAATCTTTTTACAAAAGCGGATACCCTAAGAGGAACTATTACGGAATATAGAAAAGGATGGGATGTTATCAGGTATGACCTAACTGTGCAACCTGACATCATTACAAAGAGTATTGAAGGAAAAAACCTGATTACTTATAAAGAAGACTTGCCGGTGCGTGTAATGCAAATTGATTTGCAGCAACCCCTTGCAATTGATAGTATCACTGGCAATAATAATAATTATAAATTTAGAAGAGACGGTAACGTATGCTTTGTTTATTTACGCGATAGTCTTGCCAAATACAAATTTGCTCCCGGCATAAGGCAGCTTACTGTCTATTACCATGGTACGCCGAAAGAGGCAAAAAGAGCTCCATGGGATGGCGGCTTAATCTGGAAAACTGACCTGAATAACAATCCCTTTATTGCTACAGCCTGCCAGGGATTAGGAGCAAGCATTTGGTGGCCGTGCAAAGATCACCAGAGCGACGAGCCTGATAGCGGAATGAGTATTCGTATAATCACCCCCGATACTTTGGTTGCCATTTCTAATGGGAGATTACAAAACGTCTCCAACTCCAAAGGTGGTTATAAGACATGGACATGGCAGGTGAAAAACCCGATCAACTCCTATGATGTTACTATGAACATAGGTAAATACACCAAATGGAGTGATACATTAATTGGAGAAGGCGGTAAACTGGATCTTGATTATTGGGTTTTAGATTATAACCTCGAAAAAGGTAAAAAGCAGTTTGAGCAAGTTAAGCCCATGATACGAAGCCATGAATACTGGTTTGGTAAATACCCATTTTACCAAGACAGTTATAAGTTGGTTGAGTCCCCTTTCTTAGGAATGGAGCACCAGAGTGCCGTAGCCTATGGAAATAAATTTGAGAATGGATACCTGGGGCGTGACTTGAGTGGATCAGGCTGGGGATTGAAATGGGATTTTATTATTATTCACGAAAGCGGACATGAGTGGTTTGGCAACAGTATAACTACTAAGGATCTAGCTGACATGTGGGTTCACGAGGGATTTACAAGCTATAGCGAGACTTTGTTTACTGAGACAATATTTGGTAAGCAAGCCGCCGCAGAGTACAATTTCGGAATAAGAAAAAATATAAGAAATGACAAGACCATTATTGGCTTTTACGGAGTAAATAAGGAAGGTAGCGGAGACATGTATTATAAAGCCTCGAATATGCTCAACATCATTAGGCAAGCAATTAATGATGATGCAAAATTTAGAAGCATTTTAAGAGGGATTAATTCGAAATTTTATCATCAAACCGTTACTACAAAACAAATTGAAGATTTTATTTCAAAAGAAAGTGGTCATGATTTCACAAAAATATTTGACCAGTATCTAAGATCTACTCAAGTCCCAACACTTGAATATTACTCGTCAAAAAATAAAAAGAAGCTTTTTTTTAGATGGGCTAACTGTACCAGCGGTTTCAATTTACCAATTATGATTTCTCAAGGAAAAGAAGACGTTGCCATTACGCCTACTGAAACCTGGAAAACTGCTACTTTACCAAAAAAAATTATGCTCTCAAATTTGTCTGATATTATAGAGAAGCGCTATTATGTAACAACAAAGCAAGTAAAAGAATAATTTTCAAGTTACCCATCAATGGCGAATATCCGCAAACAGGCAATCCTTAGTAGTATAATCGTTTATTTTGGTTTTTTTATCGGAGCTGTTAATACTTACTTCTTTACCCGCAACGGTTCTTTTTCGCCCGAGCAATTTGGTCTAACACGCATTTTTTATGATTTGGGCCAAAACATTTTTGTTTTTGGAAGTCTAGGTGTACTTCCTATCATGTATAAATTTTATCCCTACTACAAAAGTAACGTAGAGGATAAAAAGAACGATCTGCTGACATGGGCACTTACAGGCTCTTTTATCGGGTTTACCCTTGTCTTAATTTCCGGCTATGTCTTCGAACCGTTAGTTATTAAAAAATATATTCAACGCGCGCCTCTTGTACTAACCTATTACCACCTCATTTTTCCTTTTGGCTTCGGGATGCTATTCTTTTCAGTGCTTGAGGCTTTTTGCTGGACACTGCACAAAACCGTTGTCTCCAACTTTCTAAAGGAGACAGGAATGCGTTTGATTGTTTTTGCCCTGATTCTCTTATATCTCACAAAAGTTGTAAGCTTCGATACTTTTATAAAGCTATTCAGCCTGGTATACCTCATATTATTTTTTGCGATACTCTTATACCTCATAAAGCTTAAGAAATTCCACCTCACTTTCACTGTTAGTCGTCCGACAAAAAAGTTTAAAAAGAAAATGCTAAGTATGTGGGCGTTGGTTTACGGTGGAGTGATGATACAAATCGTCGCACAGACTATAGATACATTTATTATAGCAAGTCTAAAGGGATTAGGAAGTACAGGTGTGTTCAATCTTGCGCAATATGCAGCTAACCTTGTGCAAGTTCCGCAAAGAAGTATTCAGTCTATAACTACCGGCATTTTGTCGCAAGCTTGGAAAGACAAAAACTACGCGGAGATCAATAGAATTTATCAAAGAAGCTGTATTAATCTGTTGTTGTTGGCTGCTTTCATTTTCGGAAATATCTGGCTAAATATCAATGACGGCTTTGCTGTGTTCAATATACAGAAAGACTACAATGAGGGAATTTATGTTGTATTTGTTTTAGGGATAGCGAGGCTAATCGATGCAGGTACAGGCGTAAATGGAACTATTATTGGCACTTCTATTTTCTGGCGCTTCGATTTCATTAGTGGTGTTGTTCTACTTGCCTTCCGAATCCCTGTTACCTATCTTCTCATTAAGCACTACGGAATCATCGGCTCTGCCTTTGCCGAGGTTTTTTCGTATACCATTTACAACGGAATTCGTTTCGAGTTCCTCAGAAGAAGGTTTAATATGCAGCCCTTTACCATTAAAACTGTTTACTCTATAATAGTGGGTGCTGTCGCCTTCGCTGTTGCCTTCTTTTTATTCCGATCTACCACCGGATGGTTTAGTATAATAGGTAGATCGATTGTTTTTACTACCATTTTTATTACTGGCATATTTTACCTTCAACTTACCCCCGACGCTATCCAGTTGTACCATAAATTTAAGGAAAGATGGATGCCAGGTAAGTAAAAAAACCAGAGGGACTATTTTTATTAGAACGGTCTCTAGATCTTAGTTCAACTCCGGCTGTGTCACTCCCTTGTACGGTATAGCCAGTAGCAGCTTCTTCAAAAGTTGCTTTTAACTCTAAGATGTTCGGCGAAAACATGTAAGGGCTACATGTTTTCCCGAATGTCCTGCATTATTTTCCTGGCTATATTTTCAGCCGTAGTTTCAAAATTACTTTCAGCATAAATCCTGATAATAGGCTCGGTATTACTCGTGCGTAAATGAACCCAATCATTTTCGAATTCTATTTTCAAGCCGTCTTCTGTATTAATAGGGTTGTTTTTATACTTCGTTTTTATTTTGTCGAAGATCGATTGAACGTTTACCCCTTGGGCAAGTTCAATTTTATTTTTGCTTATAAAGTAATCAGGAAAAGTACCTCGGAGTTGTTTACTGCTTTTTTCGGTTTTGGCTAAAAAGGTCAAAAATAATGCAATACCTATTAAGGCATCACGACCATAATGCAAATCAGGAACGATGATACCACCATTTCCTTCCCCTCCAATCACTGCATTTACCTCCTTCATCCTATTCACCACATTCACTTCACCCACTGCACTCGGGAAGTACTCACCCCCATGTTTCAATGTAACGTCCTTGAGTGCTCTGGTGCTCGACATATTACTTACCGTATTACCGGGCCTTTGTTGTAAGACAAAGTCTGAAATGGCCACTAATGTGTATTCTTCGCCAAACAACGATCCATCCTCATTCACAAAACACAATCTGTCTACATCCGGGTCAACAGCAATTCCAAGATTTGCTTTTTTGCGGTTCACCTCTTTACACAACTCCATTAAGTGCTGAGGCAGTGGCTCGGGGTTATGTGCAAACTTGCCATTTACTTCTTCGTTCAGTATTGTTATGTCCTTCTCTCTAACACCTAAAGCCTTCAACAAAGCCGGTACTGCTATAGCTCCTGAACTATTGATTGCATCTATGACAATTTTAAATCTCTTTTTAGTAATAGCTCCCACGTCAACCAGAGGATAGTTGACTACCGCATCTATGTGCTGCTGTAAAGAAGTTTCATTTTGAGTATAAGTGCCCAGCTTATCAACCGTCGCAAATGTGAAATCTTCTTTTTCAGCTAAAGCAAGTATAACCTCTCCGTCTTCCCCACTAATAAATTCTCCTTTACCATTTAGTAATTTTAAAGCGTTCCACTCTTTAGGATTATGGCTAGCGGTAAGTATAATTCCGCCTGCGGCTTTTTCAAACAAAACAGTCATTTCAACTGTCGGGGTAGTGGTTAAAGCAACATTAACAACATCTAAACCTAATGCAGTAAGTGTGCTTACCACCAGACCTTGCACCATCTCGCCGCTTATTCTACCATCCCTCCCAACAATTACCTTTTTACCTCCACCCTGTTGTAAAAGCCAGCTTCCATAAGCCGCAGTAAACTTAACAACATCGAGTGGACTCAACGTATTTCCCGGCTTTCCTCCTATTGTTCCCCTTATGCCCGATATACTTTTAATAAGTGCCATTGGCTTTTTTATTCGAATGCAAACATAAAAGAAAAAATCCTTGTTAAAGCATTGCGGGTAAAAGCAATTGCACTTTAAATCAACAAAGGATTATCGTAAGAAAGAGGTACTCGAGAATAAATGAAACTTCGAAAAACCGTCCATGTTTTTATTAAGAACGGGATACAAATAAAGAGTAATAAGATTGGCAATTCAACGAGAGCAGTAGCCCCTGATTAAATATTATTGCATTGAAACTATAGCTTATACCATGCTTCCGGAAGCAAATCGTTTGAATTTTTTGAGGTAGTATTAAACCAGTTTTTGGGAGCAACAACAATTTTTTCATTATAGTTATTCAGGTAAGCGCTCCACCAGCTGAAAGTACTATTCGCAATTATATTGTGTTTGCAATGTTGCATTAAATAAAAGTCTTCGTAATTCCTGCTTGTTATTGCTCCTGAGACAAATTCAAAGTCATAATTCAGCGTCATATTTTTTCCTACAAATTCAATATCATCAGAAAAAAAATAGACCTTCAAATTCCCTGTTTTCTTTTGCAGCAAAGACAATGCTTTCTTGTAATAATCTAAACGCAAAAGACCCATTACTTTTTCGACGTTCGGGTTAGTATAATCCCCTCTCCTAATATGCACTGCCACAGAGTTTTCTTTACGCATAGCCTCTGCTTTAGGCCTAAGGTGTATTACCAGCTTATCTTTCAAAATAAACTCATGCCGGATGGTGTCTTTAATTGAGGAAAAATATTTTTCGCTTTGCCATAAACCTTTCAAATAGGAATTAGAAGGAGCACTAAAGAACTTGTTATAAAAATGGGAATAGGGCTCAACAAAAAAGATTTTCTTATGTACTGGAAGAATTTTTGAGCATGCCTTCGTAAAGAAGTTCTTGCTATTAAATTTTTCTATTTCGTCCACCGACGCTAACTGAACTTGGGCATTAAAACGTTCTAATTCAAAGCTTGCAAAATCTACGGTTTTATAAAAAGAATTTTCAATTTTTAGAGGAACTTGGTGATACTCTGCAAGTGCCCTCCCTGCGGCATATTGAAAAAGTTGATTTCCTAATCCTCCATTTATTTGTGTAATTATCAAGTTTTATTGTTTAATAAGATCTATAATTTGATAGGAAGGATAAAGAGTACGTTATAATAACCCTGTTTAAAACTATACAACAATTACGAACGTCTATAAAAACGACTAATTAACGCTGCCATGGATATTTTAAAAAACTTTCTTTTTATATAGCTATCACTATAAAGCCGTATTGGACTATTTGAATTTTGCCAATAGCCCCGGTCAGCTTGCGTTGGCCCTATAGCTTTAAAAGCAGAATAAATAAATTTCTTATTCCAAGGTTTAACGCGTCCAATCGCGTGAGACATGATAAAACCCCCGGGAACAAAATCCATTCCTTCTGGTCCGACTTCGCTAAGGGGCGAAACACAGCACATAGCAGCAGTGTTGAGAGCATCTTGATCAGCATTATAAAACAAGTAAGTTCTATCTTTCGTTTGAAATCCTTTTGTCGGTTTGAGATTAAAATGGTCTTTTGCTATTTCTATTACTCTCGCCCAAATTGTTAAAAACTCTATATTTTCTTTATTCACACCACAAAAGCCACTGTTGAAGTATCCTGTTACATCCCTTGTAGTACGGAAGTTTATTTTATCAATAACTTTTTTCCATTCACCTCTCAGGGGATGAGTTGCTGGAAAACTAGGATTTTCCTGCACAAGGCTGACACCATGAGTCATCCAAGTTTCAAAAGCTATCCATTTACATTTAATAACAATATCCGGATCGAAGTAAGCAATAGCATTTGCATGACTAGCAATTCCATTAAATAACTCAATCAGAAAAGTAGGCTTGTAAAATGCTAAATGATACGTGGATTTAATAGGTAAGAAATGAATTTTTAAGTCTTCCGCCACCTTTAATGTTGATGCATCTTCCCAAGACAATTCTGTATTTTTTTTTCTGTCTGAACACCAGGGCGGTAGTTCGCCCTTATACCCTACATAAACTGCTCCCCTATAATTATTGTTGTAGAGCGAGTTAACGAGGGCAGCAACACCATAGTGATGCTGCTTTTCGAAAAGGGTACAGGCTATGAATGCCATCGATGAAAGTTAGTTTTGATTAAGTGTGGCTTCGGAGAGTAAGTATAAATAACTTCCGCGGACAATTTGACGATTTATTCCAATCAAACGTTGCTCCGCGGATAATTTAGGTCTTTAAGTAGCCTACCGACGTGTATTTTTAATACCCTACTACTCCCGAAAAGACACTCGCTTTACTCCTTTTTTCGCAATGGCGTTATAGAACTTGGTTGATTAATGCAATTTCCTTCTCTAATTTAATAATTAGGGTTGACAATTATAAAAGTTAAATAAATTACAGTATGAAAGCGTTTCTTACTTCCACGTACAACTATAAAGACTATAGTCCAGCCAAATGGCTAAAGTCGAAAAGCACATCCCAAAACTGTACATGTATTGATAATGGTGAGGACGCCGATGTAATCATTTTTGTAGAGTCTCATCCAACAATTGACCCTTATTTTAGAAAGTTGTTTCGCGATAAGACATACTTAGCTTATAAAAGAAAGTGTGTACTATATCATGACGCTGATTTATCGATTACGCCTCTACCAACGATTTCGCCCTCAATTGAAAGATGGCAATATAACCCTAAGCATAAAAGATCAGCGCATTATATAGCCCGGTATCGTGAAAACAAAACGATTGATAACGCCCTAATAAACTATAATAATAGTCGTAAATATTTATACAGTTTTATAGGGTCAAAAACCCATGCTGTACGAAATGCCATAATTAATATAGCACCCCGTCAAGACGTTTATATTAAAGATACAACCGGGTCACAAGCATGGGAGCTCAATGTAGAAGAAGCATTAAAGTATGAAAGAGAATACCTGGAAGTGATGGATGAAAGTTACTTCATTCTTTGTCCTCGAGGAATTGGCCCAAGTACATATCGGTTGTTTGAGGCAATGCAGCTTGGCCGCGTCCCCGTAATTATTTCCGATTCATGGGTGGAAATACTTGGTGTAGATTGGGATTCGTTTTCAATAAGAATTCCCCAGTCAAAAGTTTCGCAGATAGAACAGATATTACAGGATAGAAAAGAAGAAGCTGTCGCTATGGGTAAACAAGCTCGAGAGGCATGGGAGAAAAACTTTTCACCTGAAGTTTCTTTGGATCGTATTGTAGGAGCTGCGATTGAATTAATCAAAAACGAGTATTCATATTACGACTCTATTAAAGATTATCTACAATTTTTACAAGACCCTTTTCACTTCAAGAACCTTCTGAGATATAAAAAAAATAAACTTCGAAGAAAATACAAACTGTAACACCAGGATTAAAACGGCTACTCCCTACTCATAATCTTCATCGAATAGCTTCGAAATAAAAGGTTTTAATATTATGAGTAGTAGAACTAGTACGATTATTATTAGTAGTTTCATTTTAGCAGGTTTAGCCTAGATAGACTTCTTTAACATAAAAATGTTTAAGGTCCTTGTAAAGTTTTTTTTAATATAATTTCTTTCAGGGTTGATGAAAAACTTATAAATATTGCAAATAAGTGCTTTTATTGTACAAACTAGTTGGCACTAAAAATCAAACTTAAACCTTGTCCTTATTCCCCATTGAGATACTTCGGGATGATTTAAATAAGTGAGCCTTTTAACCACATCCACTCTTACCAGCTTGAAAATATTGGCTATGCCTGCACTTACTTCTACATAGGGCGTACTACCTAAAGTATAAGTATCGGCTGCACCACTTTCGGCGTCTGTTGGAAACTTAATGGCGGCACTGTTACTTACCGGATTGTTTTCGTTTCTTACGCCGCCATATAATATTTTACCCGTTATCACCTCACGTAGTTTCAACCTTTTTATTAGAGGAATTTTATTAAAGAAAAATCCGTTGAAGTAATGATCTACATTCACTCCTGCAAAATGATCACTTACAAACTCCATAAAGTTCATCATGTTGTACGAATTGAGCTGGTATGAATACGTTTGGTTTGCCCTATGTATTGTTAACAATGGGAAAGGCACTTTTCCAAAGATATAACCTCCTTCAACTGCGACATCTGTATAACCAAACTGGGAAAGATAAAACCGCTTCGCTATGTTCAAATTCAGGTTATGGTAGTTGTATTCTCCTTTAGCCAGTCCTTTAATTCCTGCTATATATCTTAATTTAAAAATTGGGTATTTATTGATGATAGGTATCCGGTACACCTTACCTTGGTAAAACTGCTCGTGCGGCGCCCAGCGGATCTCTGCAGATAGTTCTGAAGTAGTTACATCAGGTATGTTATTGATGTGACCCTCACTTACTTTTTCATATACAATAGAGCCTGCGGGTGTTTGTTTCCAGTTTTTAAAGCCCGCTGTTACTGACCAGTTTTTTGCAAACTCCCTTACATATTCTGCTTTGAAAATATTATTGTACAACCATTTATCGTTGTTGCCTCTTTTAAAAGAAAGGAAGAAGTTGTCCTCCTGCACGAACTGTAGTTCCTGCCCCGGGATCTTTGTGTCATATTGATAGCTGAGCCTCAAAAAATTGAGCGGGTAACCATAAACAGACTCATGATTAAAAGAGTACGTTCCGGATAAAAAGTATTTCAACTTTTCGTCTTTAAAACCATAAGCGAGGTAATTTTCAAAATACAATGACTTGTTGAAGTTCGGAGTGGAGCGGCCACCTGCACGTAAACGAAATCCTTCAACCGGGTTGAAACTGTAAAAAGCACTTACCGGTCCAACTTCATAATTAGGTCCTGCCTGCTTGTAACCTGCCAATACTAATGTCGCAATATCCATAAACCTTTTGTAGGATTTAAGGTTTTGCAGGCTATCAATGTTCTTATACACTTTCGCTTCTACATCTGTTAGCTGAGGATGGCGATGTGCTATCCAAAAAGTATCAGACAGACTGTTATTATTCACGCTTATATCACTTACGACCGGTGCGCCTGCATACACACTTTCAGCTTCAGGTTTGTTTATTGTGAAATTCTTAAACGAAACGGTACGCTCTCCAACAATACCTCCACCAGAATTTTTTGCCAGGGCAAATTCCGTAGCAGTGTTGGTGCTAATGACATGATAACGGCCGTCAGGTCCTTTTTCAAAATCCTGTTTTATTTGGAGGTCTCTTACCCAGTTTAGATTCGCATGTTTGCTTATGCTCATGTTGATCTTCTGTATCGAGTAGTTGCCGTCGAGCGTAATAAACATAATCCCTTTAAAAAGAAGATCAGTTGGATTCTTTGGAGCGAAGCTTAAACGGATCAATTTTATCCCGTCATTCTCCACTGTATCCGTTATATAAAACCGGTAAAAAGTCGGGGCAAGGTCTGCTATCGGGCTAAGGAACTGGTTAGTTAGTAAAGCGATGTTATTTTGATAAATATCCACATCCTCATACAACCGGTTCAGGTAACTCTTTATACCGTTATTGTCGAGGAAGTCACCATAGTTCACCTGCTTCTCACCCAGCACATACGTCTTCTGCTTTTCAGGATTCTTACGGTAATACTTCTGTGATAGTTTCTCGGCCAGGTAAACAGGCAGCAAATATTTGCCTTCCAATTTCGACGTATCAACATTATCAAAAACAAACGTAAAGTTTTTAACCAACTTGTTTTTTAAAAGCTTCTCCGGTTTGTTGGTAAGAGACAGTTCCATCTTTTCATACTGCTCATATTCTACGAAGTCATAGCTGCTAATCCTGTTCTTGTCTTTGTTAGCAATTACCTTTCTTATCAGGTCTACTGCTGGGTTATTCTTATTAGAATATTTACCCCTTTTCGACTTTACAGTTACACTGTTTTTCGCATCAGTAACAGCGAGTTCAACATCTAATGTTTGCTCCTGGTTTGGAACAATTGCTTTAGTTATTGTTTTGTATCCCACATAAGAAAACTTAATGCTCTTTGCAGCCGAATTATTCGTTGCATATATATAGCTGCCATCTTCTTTAGTCGTAACCCCTTTGCCATCCTGCACATAAACGCTTACCGACTGAAGCGGCTCTTTTGAAACCGCATCACGTACCACGCCTTTTACAATTGTTTGTGAATATGAAACACTACCGGTGGTAATGATTATTATTAAACCATATAAAATAGCCTGTGTAAAATTTTTCATCTTGTTCAATTTTAACGCCCGTAGGAAACGAGCTTTTTTAGTTGATTTTTCTATTTAATAGAAATTGGATTTTTTTGATTGCCTGCATTTTCTCTTGTGGCGACATCCTTGCGTCGCACTCTTGTACTTCAAAACCTGGAGGAACAAAGCATCTTATCGAACAGTCATTAAAACGTGCAGGTAGCTTCGTTCCTCTAAGTCCTGGCGAACTCATTCAATAGCCCACATATCCAATTCTAACTCCTTTTTTCTCCTCGTAGTTTTCCAACTTGTAATTGAAAATTTGTCTACAAACATTTTAATAAATATGAAGGCAGTAGTTATGGTTGCTAGTAGTTGAAGCAAGTTTGCTTCGGGCAGATATAATGCTATAAATTGAAATAAGAGTTTCATAATGCAGTGATATATTTTTATAAATAAAAGTGTATGCAACTGCTATTACTAATCATGGGGCTTGATGGTAATAACAGCAAATCTTCGTAGGCAAGTAATCGTAATAAAGGCAGGTCCGGCTCTATGGTACGCCGTAGTTTCAAATCTCCTCCATCAGGAGGTTTGAACTTTTATCGTACGTATTTTCTTTTTTCAAAAAGAATGATTGTAATAGTGGATTAGCAATAGCGGAGGGCACTACTCCGAAGCGCTGGTTGACTTTTCCTTTCTGTTCATTGCCCATCCACCGCTGCAACGGTTCTTCCATTCGGCTTTAAATTTTTCTCTTTCTTCAGGCGTCATGCTACCAAATTTTTCCCTCATGCTGTTTTTCCAGTTATGATCTCCTCCACGTTTCCAACCACCTCCACGTCCAAAACCGCCGAATAGAATCTTACTCAATACAAGTATTCCTAACGCTTGTGTAAACGTGATGGTATTTACTCCTATCACAGCCGGTAGAATTGCATTCCATAGTGCCATCACAATTGCTCCAAAAACGATGAGAGCTGCAACAAAACACATAGCTATCATCAAACCTTTTTTAAACCAAAACCTTTTCATCGTAATATTTTTAATAATGATTTTAATAATTCAATAACTCATCCCTCAAACTTTGTAACCTTACTCTTAAGTGTAACACTGCATATCGCTTTCGGCTAATGAGCGTTGCTACACTTACCCCTGCTTCCGCAGCCATTTCTTTAAATGGAATGTCTTCAATTTCATTTTTCACAAATGCATCTCTTTGTTCCGCCGGCAGTTCATCCAGGGCAAGCTGCAGCTCCTCCCAAAATAAACTGCGCACATATTCAGTTTCAGGATTGTCGTCAGTAGCAAGCAACATCTCTTTCCAGTCAAACGTTTCGTCCTCGCTTACAGACGTACTAAATACATCGTCAGCCAAGGGCAAAGAATGTTTGCGGTACTTATCGGTTATTTTATTTCTTGCCACTTTAAACAACCAATTTCCTGCTTGTTCTATCGGTTCTGTGTTTGCAGCAAACTGGTAGAAAACATCCTGCAGAATATCTTCAGCGTCTTCATTTCCTGAAACCCTTTGTTTAATAAACCCAAGCAACCGCCTGCTATATTCTTTTATTGTTTGCGATATAGTATTGCTTTGCCCGGCTAACATTTGTGTTTCTATGTGGAGACTATCATCCATGTAAAGAAGTAGACGAATGGTGATCTACAATGTTTTAAAAGTTTGAGAAAAAGTTATAAAATATATTATAAGCATTATTTGTTGCCCCTCGCCCTAAAGGGAGCTTTCAAAGAGCAGATCCTTTTGGAACAGTATATCTCCCTCCTCCCTTCAGGGCTGGGGCGTCTCCTCTATTTCCATCCCCCACCCAACGACCTGTATAACTCAACCTTTGCGCTTAATTGTTCACGTGTTATTGAAGCGAGTTCGAGCTCGCTTTGTAATACATTGCTTTGAGCGGTGATTACTTCCAGGTAGTTTGCCATGCCCGTCTTGAACAACATGTTTGCATTTGATATGCCTTTCTGTAAAGTATTTACACGTTGTAGCAGGATGCTCTTTTCTGTCTGCAGTTTTTCAATTCTTACCAATGCATCAGACACTTCACCCACTGCATTTAGTACCGATTGCCTGAACTCAATTACCGTTTTTTCCCTGTTAACCCTGGCTAAATCGTATGCAGTTGTTAGTTGCTTTTTCTGAAATAATGGCTGTGCTAAACCACCAGCTACAGCACCAAACAACGAGGCAGGAATATTGAACCAGTTGCTTGTTCTAAAGGAGTTCAGACCACCACCGGCAGTAATAGTAAGCGATGGATACATGTTTGCTCTTGCAATACCAACCTGTGCATTTGCAATGTCTAAAGCAAGTTCATTACTCTTTACATCAGGTCTGCGACTTACCATTTCTGAGGGAACACCAGCGCTCAAACTATCAGCAACATTTACTTGACTCAACAACCCATTTCTCTGTATGCTATCTGGCAATTCGCCTGCTAAAATGCTTAAAGCATTTTCCTGTATCTCAATGTTTTGCTCCAGTTGTGGTACGAGTGCTGCGGCTGTCAGTTGTTGAGCTTCTGCCTGCTGAATGGCTAATGCAGTTACCTGTCCTGCATCGAACTGTAATCTTATAATTCTTAATGTGCTATCGTTTAAAGCGATGTTTTTCTTTGCAATCGCTATTTGTGCATCAAGCATTAACAGGTTATAAAAGCCTTGCGATACACTTGCCACGATGTTGGTTTGAATTGCTTTTTTAGCTTCTTCAGTTTGCAGGTAAGCCGCTAATGCACTTGCTTTCTGGTTTTTTATTTTGCCCCAGATATCTGCTTCCCATGACAAGGCTATGTTTGCTGAATAATCTTCGACGTGAGTGGTGTTTAAAAAAGATTTAGCACTCAAACCGTTTAAACTATTGTCTGAAGGACGGTTAGAATTTGCGGTAACCTGTAACCTTGCGTCTGGCAGGTAGTTCCACTTTGTTTGTTTCATTAACAACTCGGAAGCTTCAATATTTTTTACAGCCAGTTGCATGTCATAATTTTTTGCAATGGCTTTATCAATCAGCCTTTGCAATGAAGCGTCTGTGAAAAAACGTTTCCATTCTATATCTGCAATGCTTGACTTGTCTTCTGTAGCTGCGTTTCTAAAGTTGGTTGGTAGTTCTGCTATGGGCTTTTCAATATCCTTAGATACATTACATGCCGCCAACACTACAAGCATCAGGATAAAAGCAACACTATTTTTAATTCTGGTCATTTTGTTAGTCTTTTAATTTTTCGTTTAAGTTCTTCGTCATTGCGAGGCACGAAGCAATCCCCTTCATTATTCAACGACTCAGGAGATTGCTTCGTCATCGTTCCTCCTTCTCGCAAGGACGAACAGTAAGAGCAGTACTGCTCCTAATAATACCATAAATCCTACACATCCCGGTTCACGCAAGTACTCCATTTGATTGATGTATCGGTTCTACATAATGCCTTGGAATAACCACTTTCGGTCTACCGGTTATTTTCTCCTGCAAGTATTGGAAAATGACAAAGAGCACAGGTATGATAAAGAGACCTAAGATGACACCTGTTACCATACCTCCAGCGGCACCAATACTGATAGAATGGTTACCTTGGGCCGATGGGCCAGTTGCGATACTCATCGGGAATAGCCCGAATACAAAGGCCAGCGACGTCATGATGATGGGACGCAATCTTAACTTTGCTGCCTCTATTGCGGATTGCACCAATCCCAGTCCTGCCTTACGCCTTTGCACCGCAAATTCAATAATCAGTATGGCGTTTTTAGCAAGTAAGCCTATGAGCATTATCAGGGCTACCTGTACATAGATGTTGTTTTCGATACCGGTTAAACCCAGCACTACAAACACACCGAAAATACCTGTAGGGATAGAGAAGATAACCGCGAGTGGCAACAGGTAACTTTCGTACTGGGCAGCGAGCAGGAAGTAGACAAACACCAGGCAAAGTATAAAGACAATGACTGCCTGTCCGCCTGATGAAATTTCCTCACGTGTCTGGCCTGAAAATTCGTAGGCATAACCTGAAGGCAATTGCTCTTTCGCTGTTTCCTCAATTGCCTTGATGGCATCTCCCGAACTAAAGCCAGGCTTAGGAATGGCATTGACTTGTATTGAATTAAACAGGTTATAACGAGAGGCAGTTTCTGACCCATACACACGAGTTAGTTTCACCAGTGTATT
Organism: Segetibacter aerophilus; assembly: GCF_007991655.1. Taxonomy (GTDB): domain Bacteria; phylum Bacteroidota; class Bacteroidia; order Chitinophagales; family Chitinophagaceae; genus Segetibacter; species Segetibacter aerophilus. The sequence goes on along the minus strand of NZ_BJYT01000005.1, from coordinate 142,150 downwards.
TATAGGCACCATATCACCTAATTTGTTTTTTACAAACACACGGTCGATAGATGCAGGGTCAGTTCTGTCGGCAATATCCGCCTGAACAACTACCCGGTAATATTTACCAAAGCGGTTAAAGTCTGATGCCTGCGCACTACCAAAATAAGCCTGCATAGTCGCTAAAACATCCTTCACACTTACGCCCAGTTGATTGGCTTTATCATCATTAACCTCTAATTGCAATTGTGGATAATCTGCTTTGAAAGTGGTAAAGGCAAAGGCTATTTCCTTCTTCTGCATGAGCTTGCCGATGAAGTTGTTCGCAACACCGCTGAACTTATCCAGCTTGCCACCGGTCTTATCCTGCAGGACAAGGTCTAACGCTTCTACGTTGCTAAATCCCGGTACGGTCGGAAAGCTAAAGACGAAGAATGTACCACCAGCTACAGCCGCTAACTGTCCACGTATGATGTTTTGTATAGCGTTGATGTCCTTTACTTCTCCCCTGTCTTTATTTGGTTTTAACAGCACAAATACTACCGCTGCTGACGGGCTGTTTGATGAAGTCAACAGGTTAAATCCTGATATCGCCGTAACAAATCTTGCTGACGGTAATGCCCTTAATTTTTCTTCGGCCTGGCTAAGAATTTTTGTAGTTCCATCAAGTGATGTTCCTGATGGCGTTGATACAGAGATGGCAACAAATCCCTGGTCTTCTGTTGGAATGAAACCTGACTTCGTAGTGGTCACCAAATAGAAGGTAATCAAAGTGACTAATGCAAGTGCACCCATGCTAATCCATTTATGTCTTATCAAGAACTTGATACTTCCAACGTAGCGATTAGTAACGGTATTGAAGCTGCTGTTAAAACCATCGAAGAACTTTTGTTTGAAGCTTCTTTTTTTGGTGATAGTACCGTCGTCGTGCACCGCATGTTTATCTTTTAAAAACAAGGCTGCCAAGGCCGGACTTAGTGTCAAAGCATTCACCGCTGATATCACAATAGCGATTGCCATTGTAAAGGCAAATTGCCTGTAAAATATACCGGTTGAACCACTCATAAAACCAACCGGCAGAAACACGGCAGCCATAACGAGCGTGATGGAAATAATAGCTCCCGTAATTTCATGCATCGCTTCTGTTGTAGCTGCTTTCGGAGCGAGATGTTTCGTTTCCATTTTTGCGTGTACAGCCTCTACCACCACAATGGCGTCGTCCACCACAATACCGATTGCCAATACCAATGCAAACATGGTTAACAGGTTTATGGAAAATCCAAAAAGGCTCATGAAAAAGAAGGTTCCTAAAATGGCTACCGGAACTGCTATTGCAGGTATAAGTGTTGACCTGAAATCCTGTAAGAAAATAAACACTACGATAAATACCAGCGCAAAAGCTTCCAGCAACGTATGTTGAACCTGTGAAATAGATTCATCGAGAGCAGTTTTGGTACGATAAAAATTATCGTATTTAATACCGGCAGGAAAGTCTTTTGATGCTTTTTCCATCAGCTTGTCAATCGCTACCTGGATATCGTTGGCATTTGAACCTGCCAATTGAATAATACCGATACCAATACCGTCTTTACCATTTAAGTGTGTTGCGCTGTTATATGAATAGGAACCTAACTCAACATGGGCGACATCTTTTAAATGCAACACTGAACCATCAGCGTTTGCACGGAGAGCGATGTTTTCATACTCCTCAGGTTTCGTCAGCTTGCCTTTGTATTTAATCACGTATTCGAACACTTCGCCGCTCTGTTCGCCCAATTTTCCAGGCGCTGCTTCAAGATTTTTATCCTGTATAGCTGCCATCACTTCGGCAGGTGTTATTTTATAAATTGCCATTTGGCTCGTATTAAACCATACCCGCATCGAGTAATCTTTCACCCCACCAAATATGGTCGCAGAACCAACACCCGGAATACGTTTTATTTCAGGAATAATATTAATCTGCGCATAATTGGCAACAAACGTCTGGTCATATTTTTTCGGGTCTTCCGTATAAATGCCAATTGCTTCTATGAAACTGTTTTGTTGTTTGGTAGTGGTAATTCCTTGTTGTACCACTTCTGCCGGTAATTGGCTGGTTGCTTGTGTTACACGATTTTGAACGTTCACTGCTGCCTGGTCAGGATTGGTGCCTTGTTTAAAGAAAACGGTGATGGCCAGTGAACCATCATTGCTGGCGGTAGAACTGATGTAGCTCATGTCTTCAACGCCGTTGATGCTTTCTTCAAGTGAAGGAGCCACGGAACGTAAAACGGTTTCAGCATTTGCGCCAGGGTAAACTGCTCTTACCAGAACAGCCGGCGGGGCGATATCAGGAAATTGTTGCAGGGGCAAACGGATTAACCCCATCACGCCTAATACGACCAGTAGAATTGAAATAACGGTTGCTAAAACCGGTCTTTCTATAAATTTTTTGAACATGGTAATTGAATTGAGATTGTCTGAATAATCAGTGGTAATAGTTTTTTATTGGGCCATCATAGGTTCGCTGTGCATCTCCGGTTGTGTCACTCCCTTGTACGGTATCTTTTCGTGGGCCCCCTCTGAACTGGGATTTATGGGATTTGTTGGATTTATGGGAAATGGAGAAAAAGTGTTGATTTTCGTTTAATCCGTCAAATCCTTTTAATCCTACAAAATCAAGGCTCAGACAAGGGCATAGGTTTGGCTGTTTAGGCTTTTCACGGCTGTTTTTGTCTGAACCAGGATTTATGGGATTTGTTGGATTTATGGGAAATCGAGAAAAAGTGTTGATTTTCTTTCAATCCTTTTAATTACTTAAATCCTACAAAATCCAGGTTCAGACAAGGGCATAGGTTTGGCCGTTCATGCTTTTTTAACAGCCTGAATAGAGGTTTTCAGTAAAAGTGAGTGACACAACGATGTTGAGTGATGTTGTTTTAGCTCACTACCAAATGGATGTTTTTGAAGTGTTTTTACAATTTTGCCGATTTTTCCGGCGTGGTGACTTGAGCAGTATTTTTTGCTTTTTCCGGCTTTATAACCAGGCCTTCCGTCAGATGGTCAAGGCCACTGAATACGATTCGGTCTCCGGGTTTTACGCCATCTTTTACAATATAATCGGTGCCACTTTTCCCAACAATGTTAAGTGCCTGCTTGCTTACCCTGTTGCTATCGCCAACTGCGTAGACAAATACTTTATCCTGCACTTCCATTGTAGCTGTCTGCGGAACCAATAAGGCATCGCTGTGTTGTTGCTGCAATCTTATCCGCCCGGTATTGCCCGAACGTAAAAGGCTTTGTGTATTTGGAAACACAGCACGAAGGGTAATTGCGCCGGTGTTCTTGTCGAAACTCCCGTCAACCATATCAATTCTTCCCTTTTGCGGGTAGATGCTGTTGTCGGCCAAAACGAGTGAAACGGGCGGTAAACGCTTCAACTTATCGTTCAACGAGTTGCCACTGTACTGTGACTTGAAATTGATGAAGTCGCTTTCGCCCAGAGAGAAGTAGGCATACACTTCGTGTACATCAGATAGCTGGGTAAGTGGTTCAGGGTCGGTGGGTGAAACGAGGCTACCACGCTTTTTAGGAAGCCTTCCAATGTAACCACTGACCGGTGCTTTTACGAGCGTATAACCGACATTGATCTTTGCAGAGGCGACAACAGCTCTTGCTTGTGCCGCATTAGCTACAGCTATCTTGCGTGCAGCTTGCGCCACCTTTAACTGGTAGTCTGACACGACTTTGTTCTCGACGAGGGGAGTTAGTTTATCAATCTCTAACTGTGCATTTGTAATAGCAGCCTGCGCAGCCTGCAGACTTGCAGACGCATTGCTATACTGGGCATTATAAGTTTGAGAGTTGATTTTGAAAAGCGGTTGTCCGGCTGCTACGTACTGGCCTTCATCTACCAGCACTTTTTCAAGAAATCCTTCTACCTGCGGCCTGATTTCTACATCAACCTTTCCCTGTATTGATGCAGTATAATCTTTTTCTGTAATAGCAGATGCGGTGGCGACAGTAATTACTTCTGCTGAAGGAGCTTCAGCAACGGGAGCAGCGGTTTGTGGTTGTGAACATCCAAACAAAAGGATGAGAGCAGTGAGAGTGATAATAGTTTTCATAATTAAATCATTTAACAGCGTTAAGCTAGTTGGTCAAAAAAAACGGTTTTTCAAACCGGCAAAACAATCGGGTAAAATAGTGGAACAACACAAACAGTAGTAAGTCATTTAACGGCGTTAACCGGCAGGGCAAAAAAAAGGGTTACCCACTAATAGCCCTTATAATTCCTCCAATCGCATCCTTCAGCACCTGTTTGTTCATCTCATCTGATGTACCCTGGTTCACCAGGTTGATCGAAACAAGACCGTGAACAACAGACCAAAAAGTGTAATACCTTCTGCAAACGTCATCTTCAGAAAGGACTTTACCATCCATTAATTTTCTGATCGCATCTGTGATTAATTTGGCCGGCGCTTCTGCTTCCGGCGATTTTTGCACCGAGCAACAATTCATAGATACACCAAACATCAATTGGTAGAGTTCCTTTTTCTTAAAAGCGAAGTTCCAGTAAGCCATCCACATCGCTTCCAGCTGTTGAGCCGGATGTTCGTGTTGGTTTCTGGCTTCTTCCATTTCCTTTGCTAAATACAGATATCCTTTTTTATTCAGTTCTGCTAATATTGCTTCCTTGTTAGAAAAATACTCATAAATAATGGGCGCTGTATATTCAATCTCGTCAGCAATCTTCCGCATGCTCAACGCTTGCCATCCTTCTTCTTTCACAATTTTATAGGCAGCTTCCAAAATACTTGTTTTGGTTTCTTCCTTTAATCGTTGAATTCTTTCTTTGCTTGCCATTATTCTTAATCTTTACGCACTTAAATCATTTAACACTGTTAAGTAAAGGTAATATTGTTTTTATTTAATGACCAAATAATTTCTAAAATAATTTAAGAAAAAAGAAAATGTGTTATTAAAAGCTCAATACCTACATTGGTTGAAAACCTTTATTCGGTCTCGGAAGCTGATCTAATTGTCCGTGGCAGTGTTGTCTACCACTCAAGTTTTAATAGCGATACACCTTGCCTGGGTAAAGAGATTTTGATTAATGCAGTTCCTGATTTTGAAGCAATTGCCTGAGAACCATTCACCGTTTGCAGTGCTCCTGCCTTTTCCAATTGTTTAACCTGCGACGTTGTGGGGGCTTGAGGAGAGCCCATCTTTTTCCAGACTTCGTAAGAATTGCTGTGCTTCTCGTCTATTCTGTACTCCGTAAGCCTGCAATGTGTTGCCGGGATGTTATTAATTGTTATCTCTATCGGCGTTCCTGCTTCACGCCTGTCTTCATCGTGATAGTTCCACACCATAACAGCCGCTGTTTTGCTATCTTTTGCTGCCAGCACGCCTATATCGGTTTGCCCTCTCACACTACTATCTAATACTTTTTTCAACTCATACATCCGGCTACTTTCTGCGAATACCCGTTTTCCTTTCATCTTACCAAACATGCGAAAAACATTTAAAACAGGTTTATCTACACCGTTGGTTGCAAGATCGCGAAAGCCATAGAACCATGGTTGGTTTTCAAATTCGAACGACCAAGAAACAGCACCTACCAGGTTTGCTTTGTACTTATCATTCAATTCATATTTTCTTGCAAATGTGGCAGCAGTATAACTTGAATACATAGTGCCGTTACGATAAGCATTAGAAGGATTGGTAGCCATACCACAAGCTGCACAACCTTCGGGATCAGACTCCCCCACAATCAAAGGCAGGCTTCTAGTCTCAGGGTATGACATTGCTACCTTAATTCCGGCCTCTATATCTCGCAACTGCGGGGACATATTCATCCAGACCACGCCGTTCTTCAATGTAGGGTTTCCTTTCGCATGAAACAAAAGTGCTTCTAACGGCGAGCCCTTTTTTCCTGTTGCAAAATTTGTTTCGTACAAGCAATGCTTTATAAAATCATTCAACCATTTTGTTGCGCCAGCACTTGAAGTGCCGGCTATATTTAGACCACCAATTCTAGCAGTGGGTAGGGCGCGCTTTAGCCCATCTGCTGCATAATCATATAATTTAAAAAATTCTTCTTCGGTGCCTTTCCAGTAACCGTTTGGTTCATTCCATACTTCCCAGTACCAGCTTTCGACTTCTTTTTTACCATACCGTTCTACTGTATGCTTCACCCATTGATAAACCAGCTCGCGCCATTTGTTATAATCTTTGGGAGGATACGCCCAGCCCGTAAAAATTTTACTGTATGGCTCTCCCGGCTTCCAGTCGTGCTTGTAAGGTGTAGGGTGTGAAGACAAGGCTTCCGGCATAAAACCTATTTGCGCCAGCGGCTTCATTCCTCGTTTTATGTAAGTATCAAAAATGCTGTCTACTATGTTCCAACTATACACAGGGTTTCCATTTGCATCTTCTGTATAGGCATTTGTTGAGCCCCATTTTAAAGCAGGGGTTCCGTCTCCTGTACATAGCAAACTATGAGCACGTACATAAACCGGCACCGGACTTAAAGCTGCAAGTTCTGAAAGAAGCTTTTTGCCATCTTTCATGTAGGTATAGTTAGGCTCGTCGTACCCAAACCAAGCCCAGATTGGCGTCATATCGCCTTTCTCTTTGGCTAAGTCAACCTTAATTTTCGCCGCAGCATTCTGCTCCCGGGCAACTATCCCGGTGCTCACTATAAACACTAAAAAGGCTGTAATTAATCTAAATTTCATGGCTTCATCATTCAAGATGCGTCAAGGTAAAGAATTTAAGCTGTAGGATTAGAATACAGTTTATTTAGAAAGTCCTTTCGTGTTAGAGCCATTATATTTTTCCTTTTATTCTCCCCTAGGTATGTAGCAAAAAGCAAAGATTTTGTAAGAAAGGCTAAAGCATATTGCACAGCAGCATGGAGAAAATGTAGGTCTTACTAGATACTTAAATCTTTTCGAGGATAGTAAAGTATCAATTGACGAAATGATGCAAAAGCTTTTAAAAGCAATAAAAAAACCCTTGTACTTGAGTGTTATTAAGTACAAGGGTTACTTGGTGCCCGGGACTGGAATCGAACCAGCACATCCTTGCGAACGGCAGATTTTGAGTCTGCTGCGTCTACCAATTCCGCCACCCGGGCAGCATTTTCCTTTGGGCTGCAATATTAAGTCATCGATCCATTGTGGCCAAAATCCTACGGAGATATTTTTTCTTGTAATAATAATCCTTCACACTCACCAATTCTTCTGTAGTTGTTTTGCCTTCTTCATATTCTTCTATAATTTCCTTAACAGGTGCATAGATTTCTGCTTCCACCGCTGCAACAGCTGTTTTTAATTTCTCCGTAGCTTCTAGGCTTCCCTCCATCTTGGCTTCCATCATTTGCTCATTTAAATCCATCATCTCCATTAAAAAATCCGGCGGCAAATTGTATTTCTCCTCTTCCTCAAGCAAACCCTTCAACTGTAAAACATATTTAATCGTTTCGTCCCTATTTTGAAAAACCTTAAATGCCTTATTAACCTGCGACGAAACCTCTAAAGCATCTGCCTGTTCGTTTTCATTTTCCTGTGTATAAAAGTCGGGGTGGTACTTCCTGCTTAACGAGTAAAACTTTTTTTTTACCTCACTTGTGTTAGGGGTGAGGGTAACGGGAATTTCAAATAATTCGAAATGATTCATTCTTAAATTTTTTTCCGAGCGTTTTAAAAACAAGCTTTAAGATTTTAGGCAACTTTTAATAAAACAACAAAAGCATGCAAAAACATTATAAGTACAAATAGTAGTCTTTTAAAAGACGGACGAATTCTTCTGAATAAGCATTGTCTTTTTTAATAACCAGTTCAGATTGGACTTGTGCTGAGATCGACCTCGAAAATAGAAGCATAGACCGAAAGTAGCCATGTTGTTCCGTTTGCCTGACATGTATTTGTTCTAATAAAAATAACTTATGTTTTTCTGCTGATAAGATGAAATCTTTTGACTTGAAAAAAGGTAAAAGAACAGCAAAAAAACTATGTGCTTGTAAAAGCCTATTTACCTGAGATAATAGCTCGTCGAAGCTTAGGTCGATACTATGCATTGCTACATTGCGGTGTTGATCTTCACTTTTTAAATCGTTGTTATAGAAAGGTGGATTTGTAATGATCAGATCAAAACACCTACGAGTTATTGACTTCCTGATATCGTCTTGAACTACTGTAAGTCGCTTTGCATAAGGAGATAACTTGAAATTTTCTTCTGCCTGTTCTGTGGCTGCTTCTTCTATTTCCACTGCAGTTATTTCAGCGTTAATCTTTTGTGCAATCATAAGAGATAACAGCCCAGTCCCGGTACCAATGTCTAGTACCCTTTCAACTTTTCGTCCTTGCATTCTAGCGGCTACCCATGCTCCAAACAAGCAAGCATCGGTGCAAACTTTCATAGCTGCTTTTTGTTGATGAACAGTAAATTTTTTAAACTGAAAATATGAGTTGGACATGCTTTAGAAATGACAGTCGAAGGATAACTGATGACAGTTGACGGAACGTAATTGAAAGAAAGTATGATGAAATTTAGGGAAGAATACAATGTCGACAAGCATTTATCAAAAAAAATGATTTACAACTCTACGTAGTAAAAGTTACTTGCTGCAATGATAGATAATGATGAACGAAATGCATCGCAACAATGCTAAATCGACGAACAACTGTTTGTGCCAACACCTACTAAATTTCTTTTAACAACCCCTCTAAATCTAACGCCTCTGTCACCATTGTTAAATTCCCCTCATTGTCAACGGGCCATTGTTCCCGGGGCTTGTCCCAATACAACTCCACTCCATTGCCGTCGGGATCATTCAAATACAAAGCTTCTGAAACGCCGTGATCAGCAGCTCCTGACAAAGGATATTTTGCTTCAGCAAGCCTTTTCAAAATTGTAGCCAAATCTTTTCTTTCCGGATAAACTATAGCGGTATGATACAATCCACAAGCATTGACAGGAGCAGGCGCTGCATTCTTACTATGCCACGTGTTTAAGCCAATGTGGTGATGATAGCCACCGGCAGAAACAAATACGGCAGACTTTCCATAGTACTGCGTAATCTGAAAACCTAACAGGCCATGATAAAAGTCAAGCGCTTTATCTAGGTCTGATACCTTCAAATGTATATGGCCTATTCTTGTATTAGAGGGAACTACATAAGACATAATAATTGTTTTAAAAAAGAAAAGCCATCCGGTGAAAGATGGCTCTTGCAGTATAAAGTTTCCTATTAATTCTCTTTGTCGATAGTGAGTGCAGCAGATAGATATTCTGCATTCAGTCTGGCTATGTTGGTCAGGCGAATTTCTTTTGGACAAGTAGCTTCGCATGCACCAATGTTGGTACAAGATCCAAACCCTTCTTTATCCATTTGCGCAACCATGTTGATTGCCCGTGTTTTTCTTTCCGGCTCTCCCTGCGGAAGTAAAGCGAGGTGAGAAACCTTAGCAGATACAAACAACATGGCTGAAGAATTTTTACAGGCAGCTACACAAGCGCCACAAGCGATGCAAGCCGCCGCTGCGAAAGATTTATCAGCTTTATCCTTATCTACAGGAATAGCGTTACCATCAACAGCATTTCCGGTATTTACACTAATGTATCCTCCGGCCTGAACTATGCGGTCAAAAGCAGAACGATCGACACAAAGGTCTTTGATCACGGGGAATGCGTTTGCTCTCCAAGGCTCTACTACCACCGTTTCACCGTCCTTAAATGCACGCATATGCAATTGGCAAACGGTTGTTGCTTTCCAAGGGCCGTGTGGCTTTCCATTGATGTACATTGAACATGATCCACAAATACCCTCGCGGCAATCGTGATCAAAAGCTATAGGATCTTTTCCTTCCGTTATGAGGTCCTCGTTTAAAACGTCAATCATTTCTAGAAAAGACATCTCGGAGGAAATATTTTTTACCTGGTAAGTTTCAAAACCACCCTTCGCCTTTGCATCCTTCTGGCGCCATATTTTCAGCGTCAGATTCATATTGTAGTGTTCCATAAAAGACTTAATTAGTCAATTTGAAAGTTTGAGAATTATTAATTGAAAACAAAGTGAACCAGGTAAAGTTTTAATGCTACTGTTGGTTCAAAGAGGTTTACAATTTATTTATAACTTCTTGCCGTTGGCTTAACAATTTCATACTTCAACTCCTCTTTATGCAACTGCCAATCGTGGTCAGCCTTGTATTCCCATGCCGCCACATACATAAAGTTTTCATCGTCGCGGAGTGCTTCACCTTCTTCAGTTTGGTGTTCTTCCCTGAAGTGCCCGCCACAACTTTCTTCACGTTGCAGTGCGTCTATGCACATTAATTCACCTAATTCAATAAAGTCAGCAACACGACCAGCTTTATCCAGTTCAAAGTTCATTTCTTTTACTTCGCCTGGAATTCTTACGTCGCTCCAGAACTCTTCTTTCAGCTTCCGTATTTCTGAAATTGCCTCCTGCAGTCCTTGTGCATTTCTCGCCATTCCGCATTTATCCCACATAATCTTTCCAAGACGTTTATGGAAACTCTCAACGGAGGTTTTGCCTTTGATGTTTATCAACCTGTTGATCCTTTCTTCCACGTCTTTTTGTGCTGCTATAAATGCAGGGTGATCAACTGAAGTTGGAGGATTGCGGATCTCATCTGCAAGGAAATTTCCAATTGTGTACGGAATAACAAAATAACCATCAGCAAGACCTTGCATTAATGCAGATGCACCTAAACGGTTTGCACCATGATCGCTGAAGTTAGCCTCTCCGAGAGAATATAAACCCGGAACTGTTGTTTGTAATTCGTAGTCTACCCAAATGCCTCCCATGGTATAGTGAACAGCAGGATAAATTCGCATGGGCACTTCGTAAGGATTTTCGCCGGTAATCTTTTCATACATATCGAAAAGATTGCCGTATTTCTCTTTAACTACTTCCCTACCCATCGCAATGATGTCTTCAGCAGAAGCGTTTGCAATACCTTTCTTACCTGCTTCAATTTGTCCGTAACGCTCGATTGCGTTTCCGTAGTCGAGGTACACTGCTTGCTTTGAAGTTCCTACTCCATAGCCTGCATCACATCTTTCTTTTGCAGCTCTCGATGCTACGTCACGGGGTACAAGGTTACCAAAAGCCGGATATCTTCTTTCGAGGTAATAGTCTCTCTCCTCTTCAGGAATTTCACTTGCCTTGCGAGTATCGTTTTGTTTTTTGGGAACCCAAATACGACCATCATTACGTAAGCTTTCACTCATTAGCGTTAGCTTACTTTGGTGCTCACCACTAACAGGTATACAAGTAGGATGGATTTGTGTGTAACATGGGTTAGCGAAGTATGCACCTTTTTTATGGGTTTTCCATGCAGCGGTAACATTACTTCCCATCGCGTTGGTAGAAAGGTAAAACACGTTACCGTAACCACCCGAGCAAAGCAACACAGCATAACCTGAATGTCTTTCCAGTTCTCCGCTTACAAGGTTACGAGCAATTATTCCTTTGGCCTTCCCATCGATCGTAACCAATTCGAGCATCTCGTGCCTGTTATACATCTTTACGTTACCAAGAGCTATTTGTCTTTCCAAAGCCTGGTATGCACCTATCAATAATTGCTGTCCTGTTTGTCCTGCAGCATAAAACGTTCTTTGAACCTGGGTACCTCCAAAGCTCCTGTTACTAAGCAAGCCGCCATATTCACGTGCGAAAGGAACGCCTTGCGCCACACATTGGTCAATGATATTTACACTCACTTCTGCAAGACGATGCACATTACCTTCTCTTGCGCGATAGTCTCCACCCTTGATCGTATCATAAAAAAGACGGAAGACACTGTCACCGTCATTTTGATAATTCTTTGCCGCATTTATGCCTCCCTGTGCAGCAATACTGTGCGCACGGCGAGGACTATCCTGGTAACAAAAGGCTTTTACTTTATAACCAAGCTCACCTAAAGAAGCAGCCGCTGAAGCACCTGCGAGACCTGTACCAATAATAATAATTTCCATCTTCCGCTTATTAGCGGGGTTTACCAGTTTGCAATGGCCCTTGTAGTCTGTCCACACATGATCTAAAGGTCCTTCCGGTATTTTCGCATCTAACATATATGCAATTTGAAAATTTGAAAATTTGAAAACTTACCTGATCCATCCCAGGTAAATGCTGATTGGCATCATTGCAAAAGCAATACTGATGATGATAGAATATCCGCGACCGACATACCTCAACATTTTAAGATAACGGTTATTGTGAACACCAATCGTTCTGAAAGCACTTTCGAATCCGTGCATTAAATGATAAGCAAGAGATATACAGCCAAGCACGTATAAAATAACAACAATAGGGTTTTGAAATACATTAATCATCTCCGCATACAAGTTATGGTATTGCTTGCCCAGGCCATTGGTATAATCCACCTCTTCCAACGGTTTTATATTCCACATACCACCCAGTCTTGAAGGAACCCAAAAGTGATAAATATGCATAATTAGGAAAAGCAATAAAAGAGTGCCTAAAAGGCCCATACTACGACTATACCATTTGCTACCGCGCTCACCATATTCAATTGCGTACCCGATTTTTCTTTTAGACTTATTTTCAAAAAACAATAAAAGACCCTGGATAACGTGGATAATTATACCTGCAAAAAGTCCAATTTCCATTATTCTTATAACAAGCATCGAAGACATAAAGTTTGCACCAGTATTAAACATTTGGCCGCCGTCATTTGCCCAAATGCAAGCATTTAAACCAACGTGAACTATTAAAAAAGTGATAAGAAAAAGTCCGGTGAGAGCCATTGTAAGTTTCTGGCCAATTGAAGAAGTGAACATCTGCTTCCAGGTCATCGTAGCAATTTTAATTTGAGAAATGCGATGCAAAAATAGTACACGAACAGAAGTAAAACTTTTTTATCTTAAAATAATTTAAGCTGTAAGAGGGTTTAAAACAAAGGAGTTGCATGTTATAACGTTTCGTTTAACAAAAGTTGTTAAGGGCCGGATTTTGATCAGACAACAAGCAAAAAATAAGCAGTGGTTGCAGAGAAAAGATGAAAAAAGATTTGCCGTAAAAGTGAGTGACACAACGATGTTGAAGCAAGTTATAACAGGTGAAAAACCAGCAGTAAAAACTCCTTTTAAGCATTTTCAAATACTATCTAAAAAGCGATCAAAGCTTTAAATAATATTTACCGGACGTTTTTAAACTCTACTTACATTTGAGTAATGCTTAAGGTAATATCTATAGTATGGAACAGCTTTAAAATGGCGTTGCAGGAGTTGAAGAATAATAAACTCCGCACCTTCTTATCGTTGTTTGGAATCACCATAGGAATCTTTTGCATCATCGGCGTTTTGGCAACGGTAGAAAGCCTGCAAACAAAAGTTCAGGGCGATTTAAAAAGCCTCGGAACCAACACCATCTACATCGACAAATACTCTTATGCCAATCATGGTCCTGATTTTCCGTGGTGGAAATTCTTGAAGAGACCTTACGTCAAGTACCACGAAATGGAGGCTATAAAAGCCCGGGCAACATTGGCTTCAGCAATTTGCTACACAATAAGATCTAATGGTAACCTGGAGTATACTGACAATGTCTTGAATGGGATAAGTTGTTATGGTGTGACCGAAGAATACAACAAGGTTCTTACAATTAATATTGACTACGGCAGGTACATAAGTGAAGCCGAATTTAAGCAGGCAGCCCCGGTAACACTGATTGGCTATTCGAATGCAGAAAATCTTTTTGGCACCGCTGAAAGGGCTCTTAACCAGGAAGTGAAATTCAAAGGAAGAAATTTACGAGTGGTAGGGGTCATTAAAAAACAAGGAAAGAGCATGGTAGATGCGTGGCAGTTTGATGAGTGCATTATTATGCCGTACAAGCAAATGTCAGCAATGTTTATAGTAGAAGACTCTCGTCCAACGATTATGGTAAAAGGGCGCGAAAACATCTCCACTGCGGCGCTGTTAGATGAACTGAAAGGTATCATGCGTTCCATTCACCGCCTCAGTCCAAGGCAGGAAGATGACTTTTCTTTGAACGATATTAACATGTTCACCGAACAAACCAATTCTATCTTTGGATCGATCAATTTAGGCGGTTGGGCAATAGCGGGTTTATCGCTAATTGTCGGTGCTTTCGGTGTAGCCAATATCATGTTTGTAACCGTACGTGAAAGAACGGGCCAGATCGGGCTAAAAAAAGCCATAGGCGCCAAGAGTTCAACTATTTTGACGGAGTTTTTACTAGAGAGCGCATTTCTTTGTTTACTGGGCGGCTTAATCGGCTTAGTGCTGGTCTTCATTCTTACAAAGCTTTTGAGCACCGTCATGCCGTTTCCAATAAACATCTCCTTAAATACCCTTACGCTGGCTATCTCCATCTGCATGGTAGTGGGTGTTCTGGCGGGAATAATTCCTGCTTCCATCGCTGCTAAAATGAACCCGGTTGTTGCTATTAGAACGAAGTAGTTGAAGCGCAGGCGTACCGTCTCGCACCACAATCCTAAATTGTTTTATCAATTATTAATTATTAATTATTAATTATTGTTCTGGCAGTCGTTCCTAGTTCAACATCCTTGTGTCACTCCCTTGTGCTTGTATAACCAGTTTCATCATTTCTCACCTGATATTAACTTCAGTTTGATTACTCATTGTCTATAATTTTGCCAGTGTAGTCGCAGTGTTAATTTAAACTGCTGCTGATCTCGCTAACAATGTCTACTACTATCCTAGCTATAGAATCTTCCTGCGACGATACCGGTGCAGCGGTTTGTATTGACGGAGAAATTCTGTCTAACATCATTGCTTCTCAAAAAATACACGAACAATATGGAGGGGTAGTTCCCGAACTGGCTAGCAGGGCACACATGCAAAACATTGTACCTGTAGTAGATGTGGCTTTACAAAAAGCAAACGTACAATTGAGCCAATTAGATGCAGTAGCATTTACACAAGCTCCCGGGTTGATCGGAAGTTTATTGGTCGGTGCGCAGTTTGCAAAATCGCTTGCGTTGTCTTTACAAAAGCCATTGATAACTGTTCATCATATGCAAGCCCATGTGTTGGCAAACTTGATAGACGAACCGCGGCCGTCTTTCCCTTTTTTGTGTTTGACTGTTAGTGGAGGGCATACACAAATTGTACTTTGCGAAAGTCCCTATGATATGAAAGTTATTGGCGAAACTATTGACGATGCTGCGGGCGAGGCCTTCGACAAAAGTGCAAAATTGCTGGGCCTACCCTATCCCGGCGGACCTTTGATCGATAAGTATGCAAAAGAGGGCAACTCAACTCGTTACCCTTTTCCTGAGCCTAACATACCCGGCCTTAATTTTAGCTTCAGCGGTTTAAAGACTTCTATCCTATATTTCTTACAAGCCGAAAAAAATAAGAACAACAATTTTGTAGAGGAGAACCTGCGGGATATCTGCGCTTCCATTCAGCAGCGAATTGTTACCATTTTATTAAATAAGCTGCAAAAAGCTTCAAAGGAGACCGGCATCAAAAACGTTTGTATCGCGGGAGGTGTGAGTGCGAACAGTGGCCTTAGAAATGGCTTGACTGAATTAGGTAAAAGACTAGGCTGGCAAACGTTTATACCAAAATTTGAGTACTGCACCGACAACGCAGGGATGATTGCTATAACGGCCTATTACAAATACCTGAAAAAAGATTTTGCTGATATTACTGTTAGTCCGACTGCAAGAGCAGAATGGTAATAACGTTGGTACTATCAGCAAAATCAAGGTGATTTTCGAAATAAGGCAAAAGCTGCTCAAAGATTTGGAGAAGAACGGATTGCGTCGCAACGATGATGCTATCAGAACTTCTGCCGGCGACCTAATGAAAAGACTCAATCATGCTTTTGTGCAACGTTGAAGCGCTCCAATAGCCACTTGCGATAATTCTTCTGATGGTGTATAGAGGATCGTCGGGATCCCTTTTGGTGCTTAAAATATACGCAGATCTAACACCTCTCTTTTTCAATTGTGGGATCGCCTCCCTATTCCAGAGTCCAAACGGATAAGCAAAATCAACGGCTTGTTTGCCGGTAATATCTTCGATCGTTTTCTTCGGCTTTTCGATCTGTGTTAACCAATCCTGGTCAGTCTTGTACCCTTTTACACTGTGGTGATCCCATGTGTGCGAGGTTACGACGTGGCCTTCATCAGCCAACTGTTTTATCTGATCCTTGGTCATATACTTAGGACGATTGATCGAAACAGTCATAATGAAAAAGACACCCTTAAAGCCATACTTCTTCATCTCGGGGCCGGCAATATTAAATTGGTCATCATCCGTATCATCATAAGTAAGCATGACTGGCTTGGCAGGTAAAGGCGAACCATAAGCAAGATAATCGTACAACTGGTCCGGCAAAACAGTATGGTAACCGCTGTCAGCCAACAGTTTTAAATCAGCCTTAAATGCGTCAACGGGTCTGATATAATCCCTGGCTCCTTTGGAGTCGCTTCCCGCCCAATCCCTGATTTGGTGATAACATAAAATAGGAACCTCTTTTCTTGCAATAATCGTAGCTGCATCCGCCATCACTTTCGGTCCGGTAGACTTAGCAGGGGCGTCGTTAACAACAGTACTGTCTTTTTTAGTTTCTGAGTCTTTAGCAGGAGATTCATTACAAGCACTCGAGCATACAGAAAGAAACACGATCAATGGAAGAAATAACTTTTTCATAGGTTCCTGGGTAAACAGTAATATTTAAAAATTGTGGGTAATTGTTTCGTTTTTTATCAAAGCGCTGCGAAAATAAAAGCAAAGTGTTCAAGTTGGCCAAAAAATTACGAGGGTGTGGAGCACCAGTTGAAAAAACAATTTATATAATATTTTCCCCTACTGCATAAAAAGATAATAATTAAAAGCTTTTACGTATTACCCAATAAATATCTTTTGTACAATAGCACAATTTGTGTGTAAATAATTTTTTAAAAAATTACAGAATGAGACTTTTTAATGCAAATAGTAAGGTAAACGAAAAGGAAGCGATCGAAGTGATAAAAGAAAATTCGATACTTCTTGATGACACGGGTGGACTAGATGCTTTGTTTGATAAAATTGGTGATGCACGCATTGTAATGTTGGGCGAAGCCTCGCACGGTACCCACGAATATTATACCTGGAGGAGTCACATCACCAAAAGACTGATCACCGAAAAGAACTTCGAATTTATTGCTGTCGAGGGTGACTGGCCCGATTGCTATAATATCAACAAGTTTATAAAAGGACAGGGTGACCCGGGAACCCAAATACAGCAGGTACTAGGAAGCTTTGACCGGTGGCCAACCTGGATGTGGGCAAACTGGGAAGTAGCAGCACTATCGAATTGGCTGCATCAATACAATAACAATCAGCAAAAGAAAATAGGCTTTTACGGTCTGGACGTCTACAGCCTTTGGGAGTCTTTGGAATCTATTCGGAAGTACTTAGAAAAAAATGAACCCGAGGCGCTGACGAAAGCGACTGAAATTTTTCGCTGCTTTGAACCCTATAAAGGAGACGAGACCTCTTATGCCTATGCTAGCCGCATTGTTCCAGAGTTATGTGAGGATAAAGTGTTAGAGCTGTTGCAGGAGATCCAAAACCGGCTTCCGCAATACCAGCTGAAAGACGAACAGATTTTTAGTACAGAGCAAAACGCGGTAATAGCCGTAAATGCAGAAAAATATTATAGAGCGATGATCAAGAGCAACGAAGATTCCTGGAATATCAGGGACAGCCATATGCAGGAGACTTTAGAAAGATTGTTAGACTTCCACGGCAAGGACTCGAAAGCTATCGTATGGGCACACAATACCCACGTTGGAGACTCGAGTGCAACCGACATGGCAGACGAGGGCACTTATAATATAGGCGAATTGGCCAGAAAGGCGTTTCCAGGTGAAACGTTTTTAGTTGGCTTTGGCTCGTACAACGGCAGTGTGATTGCCGGCGATAGTTGGGGTGCAAAAATGCAGTCTATACTCGTGCCAGATGCAAGACAAGGAAGCTGGGAGTATTTTTTGCACAAGGCGAGCCCTCAAAACAAACTTTTGCTAATGGATCAACTTAAAGACAGTTTTTTTGGCGAAAAGAGGATTGGTCATCGTGCTATTGGCGTAGTATATCGGCCGGAGTATGAGCGCTACGGAAATTATGTTCCAAGTGTATTGCCAGACCGTTACGACGCTTTTACCTATATCGATAAAACACAAGCACTTCATCCACTACATATACATCCCAACGCCATTACAGTTCCTGAGACCTATCCTTTTGGAGTGTAGCTAAAAAGGACTTGAAAAACCTTCAAAGCACAGGTAACTGCGGCCGTTACAAAGTTTTTCAAATTGATACGAGGCTGCCCCGACAAACCAATATTGGATAAAAAAGAAAAGAGCTTTTTAAAGCTCTTTTCTAAAAATATGATGGATGAATGTTTGAATTCTATTTAGCAGCGGGATACCAGTTCCTTAATCGCACATCAATGTTTTTATCTCCTGTATTAACCAGGGATTTGAAAGTGTTTACGTCTTGCCCACGGTAGTGGTAAGGGTAAATTACTTTTGGTTTAAAAGCCAGCACACCTTGCGCCGCCTGCGTTACATCCATGGTGTATGGGAGGTTCATACAAACAAAAGCAAAGTCAATATTTTTTAAAGCGCGCATCTCTGGAATGTCTTCGGTATCACCTGAAATATAAATATTCTTGTCACCAATGTTCAAGACATAACCGTTGCCTCTTCCCTTTGTGTGAAAGGCGTCTGCGGCCTCAGGAAGATTATACATTGGAACAGCAGTAATTGAAACTCCCTCGAGGTTTTTGCTATCTCCATTTTTTAAAATCACAAGTTTTTGTTTATCCATTTCCGCAGGAAGTTTATCGGCAACAGCCTGGGGAACGACCAGTGTAGCTTTATTGGTATTAATGGCTTGAATGGTCTTAAGGTCAAAGTGGTCGCCATGAATATCAGTGACCAAAATCATATCAGGAGCGGCAAGACCTTTGAAAGCTTCAGCACCGCCGGTAGGGTCGATATAAATGTTCTTTTTGTGATAGCTCAACACCATGGTAGCGTGGGTAACAGGTTGAAAAGTCAAGTCACCTCCCCGTACCTTTTCTACATCTGCCTGTGGTAGCTGCGATTGCGCAAACACAGTAGCAAGTGAAAAACAGAAAGCGATTGCAATTTTAAGTCTCATACTTTGAATTTGAATTGAAAAATATATTGTGATACCTATACAAACAACTTACAACTTTTGTTTTATTAATCCCGCTGCAAGGGTTTCTATGACATGGTGTAATTTGGATTTTAGGGAACTATGATTGGAAATGCACTTAAAAGTTTAAAGCCAACAAACGAAGAATCGATGGCAGATCAAGTAGGTAAAATAAAATTCAGGACAACGATATTGCAAGCCAGGAAAACTGCAACGGGTAGCGCTGACAGTTGTTGGATGACGGTTGACAGAAGTTTGGCTGTTATCTACTTCGCAACAAGTTTTAAATAGGCCTGTGCATATCGTTCGCCTAAAGTCCTTTGGCCTTCTGAATCGAAATGAATTTTGTCTCCTTTATTTTTTAAATCTTCTGTTGACACCACGGCCATCTTTTTATCAACCGTAGCATGAGTTCGAATAATTTGATTGATAGCTGCCCAATCCTGCTTGTTGTCTGAATACGAACCTAATTCACCTGCTATAATTGGCAAAGCATCGTTTTTGATTATTTCCCGAAAAGTGCCAAATAATGTTGAAAGCCTCTGATCGTATAATGGTATGGATACCGTGTTGGCGTCGCTTTCTCCCTGGTGCCATAAGATTGCTTTTATAGTTCCATACTGTTTTGCAACGTGAACCTTTTCTTTGAAATTAGTCAGCAGTTTTACTTTTCTATAAACTGAATCCCCTATCCATTGTTGAATAGAACTTCCACCAACTGCTGTAGGTATAAGCAATACTGAAATGTTTGATGGAATACTTTTAAGTAGTGTTTTACCGAATGATAGACCAGCGTCTAAACCGGTTAGGGTGGGTTCATAAAAATGCAGGGGCTCCTTTGCATAAATAAGTTGCCCTTCTGCATTTATGGTTAATATCCGTTTGTTGGAGATCGTGTCTTGTGGTTCCACCAAACCACGACCAGCCATATTCGATTGACCGGCCATTATAAAAACCCATACTTTACTTTTTTCGGGAACTTTTTCAACGCGCTCAATTGCCGTTGGGAAATTAGCAGTTCTATTATCCTGGCTAAATACCACGGAACTAACTATTAAAAACAACGAAGTCAGCAAAGTGTTTTTCATGATGTAGTCTCCCTGTTAATTTATCAAATCCGCATTGGTTGATTTATAAAGAAATAACAAGGTACTTAAATTGTCTTTGCTTACTCCGAGGTGACCTAAGTGTAGATGAAAAGTGGTTAGCAGTTATTTAATTGTTTTGAATATCCGGTTCCACCTTGGGCCCTTGTCTGTGCTGAACCAGATGAGAGAGGGTTTGCCTACAATTCGATCCTCTGGCACAAATCCCCAAAAACGAGAGTCTTGCGAATTGTGACG
This sequence comes from Segetibacter aerophilus, assembly GCF_007991655.1. Lineage (GTDB taxonomy): Bacteria > Bacteroidota > Bacteroidia > Chitinophagales > Chitinophagaceae > Segetibacter > Segetibacter aerophilus. The sequence continues at coordinate 121,625 of NZ_BJYT01000005.1, read as the reverse complement.
GTTATCCCCCATCATCCAATAATAATCCATCTTAAAAGTATAAGTGGTGGTTTCTTTTCCATCGATATAAAAACGGTTGTTTTTGTTCTCCAGTAAATGATGCTCGTAAACGTTTATAGCGCGCTCATAGATAGGATAATTTTCTTGCGTAAGTGTTAGGGTTGCTCCTTTTTTCGGGATCCACACCGGACCATAATCGTCCAACGTCCAGGAATGATGGGAGTCGTATGGAAACAAGATACCCTGGTAACGCAAATCCCCCGGTGTATCTGTCAACAGTTTTACTTCTTTAGCGAAGCCATTGTGTTTCATCTTTTCCGCTGCTTCTGCAGTTAAAGTCATGGCAAAAGTATTATCGCCGGTCATTGTCGCCTGGCCGGGATCTGAAAGGTCAACGTCATATTCATCCTTCATAAGACTTTCATCAAGTTGCTGTCCATTTGTTACAACCTGGTAAAGCATCAGTGACGTGGGTGGCATTTGCTGTGGAACTCCGTTTATGTAAACAACGCCTCCCCGGATCGATAAATTATCTCCTGCAACGCCGGTACAACGCTTAACGTAATTGTCTGTTTTATCGAAAGCATGCACGGCTATCGGATAGTCATCTTGATTTGCCAAAATGCTTTGTGCGCTTTCCTCGCCCCGGGCTGCTTCTCTCTTAATATCATAATAGGGTCTAACGGTTTGAAAGTCCTCTCTATTAATTACAGTATCTCCTGCAGGCATATTAAAGACTACAACATCACCTCTTTTTACCGGAGATGCAAACCACCTGATATAACCAAGTTGAACAAGATCGCTGTACGATTTAAGAGGAGTTCCCGGAATATAATTATGTACGAAAGGAATGGCCAGGGGTGAATTGGGAACACGAGGGCCGTAACTGATTTTATTTACAAAAAGATAGTCGTTGATTAGTAGTGTTTTTTCCATAGACCCTGAGGGGATCGCATATGCTTCGAATACAAAAGCCCTGATTAGAGTTGCGGCAATCGTAGCAAAGGCTGCTGCATCTACCCATTCTCTCCACGCCGGTTTTTGATACCGTTGTACATCAGCTACCCCTCTGTAAGTCGTGGCAGGCGAGTAGCCAACGTAAAGAAAATAAATGGGAGAGGCAAGAGCAGTAAGGATGTGTTGGGTTAAGTTGAATTTGCCAAAAAGTTTTACAAACTCTATATAAATACTAATGGTAATAAACCAACCGACGACAGGAATAACCTGCCAAAAAACCCAATGACGCGAGCGTTTGCCCAGTGTCACCATCACCCAGGTATTATAAAAAGGAACGTAAGCTTTCCAGGCGGGAATGCCAGCTTTCTGAAACATTTTTGAGATCCCGAACGAGGGCAGTAAGAACAGAAGTAAAGGAATAAGACAAATAGTAAGTAAATGTTGTACAGGCATAGGTCTCGATATTTTTCTATAAAGCTTGGCAAAAGCCGACACTATTGCAATTGACGCCTGTGAAACTTTTGCAAAGTTTGATCAGTGGCAAGTTCACGAGTGTGAGTTGGTAGACAACAGATTGCATTCAAATGATAGATGTTGAATGACGGTATACAAGTACAAGAGAGTGACACAACCGGAGCAACATAAAAGCACTTCTGCTTGCCCCAAAAGAAACGCAACGAGAGAAATGGAAATAAGTGCTAAAGTGAAAAATGCGCCAATTTTCATCAATACTTTTGCACCCTCTTAGAAAGTAAAAGTTTTATCATGTTGAAGAAATTTACATTTTCCCTCCTCGTTTGTTTCTTTGCTATAGTAGTAAACGCCCAGGAAAAAGCGGCGGGAAATGGAAAGATTGTGGGAACGATCATCGATTCTGTATCTAAGAAAGCCATCGAATATGCAACCATTAGCATCATTGATCCGGCTACAAAGAAAGTGGTGAACGGTACGACCTCTAGTGCTACCGGAACCTTTGCTATTACGAACATTCCACTGGGTACCTATACTGTTGAAGCTGACTTTATCGGGTACAAAGCAAGAATGATTAACGAGGTGTCTATTGCAAAAAAGAACGACGTTATCGATCTTAAAAACATTGCGCTGCTTGCAACAGCGACTACCCTGCAAAACGTAACCGTTACCACGCAAGGAAGGTTGATTGAGAATAAAATTGATAAACTGGTTTTTAATGCTGAAAAAGACATAACCTCTCAAACCGGTGTAGCGACTGATATACTTAGGAAAGTGCCGCAGGTAACAGTGGGTATCGATGGAAATGTTGAACTGGCCGGCAGCGCAGGCATCAGGTTTTTAATAAATGGGAAACCATCATCCGCTTTTGGAAGTAGCATCGCAGACGTGTTGCAATCGATACCCGCCAACCAGATTAAGAGTATAGAGGTGATTACAAATCCCGGCGCCAAGTACGATGCACAAGGCATGGGTGGCATTATCAATATCATTTTGAAAAAAAGCAATGCGCAGGGCGTTAACGGAAATATTTCGCTTACCGGCGGAACAAGAACAGAAAATGGTTCATTCAACTTTAATGCGCGAAAAGGCAAGCTTGCTGTGAATGCTTTTGTTAGTGGCAATACGCGCTTGCGTACCGGCACACCTTCTTATTCTGACCGCATAACAACCGACACTGCGGCAAGCACTACTATTTTTTTGCACCAGGACGGATTAAGCAGAATAGCTCGTCATGGTTTTCAAACGGGGGGAGGTTTTGATTACACCATGAACGATAAGAATAGTTTTACAGGTTCGTTTTCCTATAACAGTTTTGGAAACAACGGAACTGGACTAACGAATCAAACTCAAAACATAAAAGGTGGCATCGGGTCTCAGGGTGTTTCAAGCATAGCGTCTGTTAACAACATCGACAATGCTTTTCATATTCATGATATTGATGCAAGCCTTAACTATAAGCGAACTTTTGCAAAAGAAGACCAGGAGTTAAATGTTGAGCTTAATTCCACTTTTGGAAACAATTATAATACTGCGGCAAACATGCAGTTTTTACAGCCCGCTCACCAATTGTATTATGGCACTAACAGTACTAATCCGGGTACCAATAACGAACATGAGTTGATGATCGACTATACGCAGCCGCTGCAGAAGGACGTAATACTTGGCTTCGGAAGTAAAGTTCAATTGATGGATATTGTGACGAGTTCTGATGTGCTTAAATACAAGAGCAGCGCGAATACTTACCTGCCTGATCCTTATCTAACCAACAACCTAAACTATCATCAAAAGGTATACGCACTTTATTCTGAACTGACCTTTCCGGTAGGCAAATTGTTTGACGCAAAGGCAGGCGGACGATACGAACGAACAGAAATTGATGCTTTTTATTCAAACGCTCAAACTCAACGGAAGATACCCGGATACAACACGTTTGTTCCTACTATTTACTTGTCTAAAAAGCTCGGTGAAGAAGGTGGCACATTGAAGCTTAGCTATTCAAAAAGGATTGGCCGTCCCGAGTACCAGGAATTAAATCCTTTTATTAATACCAGTGATCCTAAAAACATTACAACTGGAAACAGCAATCTCGTTCCCGAAGAAAGTCATCGTACCGAGCTCGCTTACAACCGCGACCTTGGGAAGTCTGGATCTTTTATGGTCAATTTATTCTACCGGCTTAATTTTGAGGATATCCAGCCTTTTGTAACTTATTATCCTGAGTACCGGGTCGGAGATAGTACCTACACTCATGTAACCGTTTCGAGCAGGCAAAATATAGGTACTGAGAAAAATGTGGGTATAAATGTTTTCAGTGATCTGAGGGTTATCGAAAAGATGAGTATTCGTACAAACCTGTCTTTTTTTCATCGTGATATTATCAATGCGATTGATAAAGGCTATAATACTTCGAGCTTCAATTACAGGTTTAACCTGAACACAAGCTACCAGTTTAGTAATACGCTTGCTGGTGAGTTTTTTGGAAACTTCAATTCACCCCGCAACGAAGCGCAGGGAAAATATCCTTCATTCACCAACTACAGCTTTGCTTTGAGAAAACAATTTTGGAAGAAAAATGCCAGCATTGCATTTACTACCACCAATCCTTTCAAAGATGCTGTCGAGCAGAGAACAGAATTGTACGGTCCTAATTTCGTAGTTACCAACGTGCGGAGTATACCTTTCAGATCATTTGGTCTCAACTTTACCCTCAAGTTCGGCCACCTTGAGTTTAAGAGAGATAGAGAGAGAAGTGAGGATGTAACTGCGCCGGTGGAGTAGGTTTTTGGTAGCGTCAATTGCCAAGTACGTTGATCGCTAGTAAACGTTAATCGCTAGCGAGGTACGTTGATCGCTCGCTAGTACTCGTTAATGGCTAGTGAGGTACGTTGATCGCTAGTAATCGTTAATCGCTAGTGAGCTAGATTTACCTCCCGCGAGCTTGCGATTTACGATCCAAAAACTTGCGACTAACGATTCAAAGAAACTCCCGATTAACGATAAAAACTAACGACCATCGAAAAACAACCACTTTCACTAACACTTGCACATTTTTAATAATTTAGCCACAAAATTAGATAATGAAAAGACGATCGTTTGTAAAGGCATCAATGCTCACAGGATCTTTAACAGGTTTATCAGCTATGGTAGCCAAAGCTTCTGAAAAAGATTTTTTTGCCAAAAGCTCTCCTGAATTTTATGAACTGAGGGTATATACTTTGAAGAATTCTGCGCAGCAAAAACTGGTGGAAGATTATTTTCAGAACGCGGCCATTCCAGCTTTAAACCGGTTGGGAAGTAAAAACATTGGCGTCTTTACCGAACAAAAGCCAGAGGGACAATCAAAGTTATACGCCGTCATTCCATTTAACTCTGCAAAGGACTTTATGGATATAACAGATAAGCTTGCAAAGGATACAACTTATCAGCAAGCCGGAGCTGCCTACCTAAATGCCCCTGCAAAAGAGCCTGCCTATGATAGAATACAAAGCTCTTTTTTAAAGGCTTTTTCAGGAATGCCTAAAATTCAAGTACCAGAAAACAAGAGCAGAATATTTGAATTACGTCGCTATGAAAGCGCAAGTGAAGCTGCGGGCAAGAAGAAAATTGACATGTTTGATAACGTAGGTGAAATAGCTATATTCAAACGAGTTGGACTAACTCCCGTGTTTTTTGGTGAAACGATTATCGGTGAGATGAGACCCAACTTAACTTATATGCTTACGTTCGACGATATGGCTGAGCACGACAAAAACTGGAAGGCATTTGGATCAGATCCTGAGTGGGCAAGAATAAAAGCAATCCCGGGGTATGAAGATGCCAATATAGTAAGCAGGATAACCCGCACGTTTTTGGTTCCTACCAGTTTCTCGCAGGTGTAAAAAAGAATTAGTTATTTATAAAAGCTGTTAGTAATGAACTAGCGGCTTTTTTTATGCATGTTTGCGACAAGCTTAAGAAGGCAAAGAAGCAAAAAATATCTTCGTAATTTTAGACAAAGTATTTTTATGGCAAACGAATTTGTAGAGTATAGACCAGGTATTTTAAGAGGAAAAGCCGTGATAAACGGTACCAGGATAGGTGTAGACTTAATCCTGGAAAAGATAGGCGCAGGGGAGACAATTGAAGAACTTTTGGTAGCCTACCCTTTTCTTACCCGAGAAGCTATTTTAGCTTGCATTTCTTACGGTGCTGCATTGGTAAGGAATGAAATATTATTGGATGTCGAATAGCTTCCCACTAATAATTATAGATGAAAGTACTGATGCAAGAATAACAGCTGCATTGCAGAAGGAAGGCTATAACGTTCTTTCTGTTCAACAATTAATGCCAGGGATAGACGATTTAGCTATAATTGTAGAAGAATTATTAAATGCTTTCGCAGTCTTGGATAAACGTAAACTAAGAATTAAAAAAATGAGTTAAGGCACATGTAAGTTTGAATGTTTTTATAACGTTTTTACTTTTTAAGACAATATCAGTTTTTACTTTTCTTCCTCTTTAAGTCCTAAGCAAAAGCCGCAACTCCCTTACTTTTACAAATGACTTTTTGGAAGAGCTTGTTTAGCAAAGAGAAACCCGGTAAAACACCTACAAATCAATTAACCCTAAAAGAAAGACTTTCTGCGCTTCGTAACCTTCCAAGGTTTTTTAAGCTTGTTTGGGAAACCAGCAAATGGATGACCATTATTAATGCGCTTCTACGCATTATTAAGTCTGCTACACCTCTTGCTATTCTGTACGTTGGCAAACTGATTATTGACCAGGTTATCCTGATAAGTCAACATAAGACTACCTTTTCTTCTTATCATCTCTGGACCCTTGTTGCTATTGAATTTGGACTCGCCATTCTTTCCGACAGTTTAAGCAGGAGTATCACTTTGATGGATAGTTTGCTGGGAGACAAGTTTTCTAACCATACTTCGGTTAAGATAATGAGCCATGCTGCCACGCTCGATCTTGATCAGTTCGAAAACTCTGCCTTTTACGATAAACTGGAGCGGGCAAGGCAACAAACGATTGGACGCACTATCCTGCTATCACAGGTGTTAAGCCAGGTGCAGGACTTAATCACCATGGCTTTTCTTGCAGCCGGATTACTTGCATTTAATCCGTGGCTGATTATTCTGTTGCTTGTTGCGATTATACCGGCTTTTCTTGGCGAGGCTTATTTTAATGATAAGACATACGCGCTAAGCAGGCGACAGACACCTGAAAGAAGAGAACTAGACTATGTACGTTTTTTAGGTGCAAGTGATGAAACGGCTAAAGAGGTTAAAATTTTTAATTTGTCCGGGTTTATTATTAATCGGTTTAAAGAGTTGTCGGGCCAGTTTTATAAAGACAATAAGTTGTTGGCAATGAGGCGAACGGTATGGGGAACACTGTTTACCATGTTAGGAAGTGCGGGGTATTACGGAGCTTATGTTTTTATGATCGCACAAGCAACACAGGGGAAAATAACAATTGGCTCCCTAACTTTTCTCGCCGGTTCTTTCAGACAACTAAGAAGTTTGTTGGAAGGAATATTAATTCGTTTTACCAGCGTTTCTCAAGGCGCAGTTTACTTGCAAGACTTTTTTGAGTTTTTCGAAATACAGCCTAAAATTGTTCTAGCTACCAATCCCGTGCCCTTTCCAAAACCAATTAAGTACGGATTTACTTTCGACAATGTTGGCTTCAGGTATTCCAATTCCGAACGATGGGCCAATCGTCACCTCAGCTTTACACTTCGTCCGGGAGAAAAGATTGCTTTGGTAGGAGAAAATGGCGCAGGCAAAACTACACTTGTAAAGTTGCTGGCCCGTTTGTACGATCCTACAGAAGGACAAATTCTGCTTGACGGAATTAACCTGCGTGAATACGACCTCGATGAATTGAGAATACAAATAGGTGTGATCTTCCAGGATTTTATTCGTTACCAAATGAGCGTGAACCAGAATATTGCGGTTGGAAATATTTCAGAGGTCAGCAATCATCCGCTTATTAAGAGCTCATCAGAGCAAAGCATGGCGCATCCTTTGATTGAGAGGTTGCCGAATAAATACGAGCAGATGTTAGGTAGACGTTTCAATAACGGAATTGATTTGTCCGGCGGAGAATGGCAAAAAATAGCCCTTGCCAGAGCATATATGAAAGACGCTCAGTTGCTGATACTTGATGAGCCAACTGCAGCCTTAGATGCAAGGGCGGAGTATGAAGTGTTTCAACGATTTGCTGAATTGACAAAAGGGAAGACAGCCGTACTGATATCCCATCGCTTTTCGACCGTGAGAATGGCTGACAGAATAGTTGTGTTGGAAAAAGGCCAGCTGGTAGAAATAGGCAGCCACGAAGAATTACTGCAAAAAGGGGGTAGATATGCAGAGCTATTTAGACTGCAGGCCATGGGCTACCAATAATGCATACATCATTCAAACTAGTTGTTTTCTCAGTGCGGCGGCGGGGGCAGATAGTACACGAGTGCGACGCAACAAAAGTTTTATAGTAGTGCTAAAGCCGGTACAAACGAAACAAAACAAGCACATAAGTTCAAAAAAAAATACAATCAAAGATTACCGTAACTTCCTTTTCTGCTTGCACAATCAAAATTTGAGGAATGACAAACCGAAGAAACTTTTTGCAAAAATCAGCCACAATGGTGGGCGCGTCTTTATTGGTGTCGGCCATTAATAACCAGGCATTTGCCATTTTTAAAAATCGTGTAATGCCCTCTGATCAAATAAATATCGGCGCCATTGGCATTAATGGAATGGGTTGGGCAGACGTATCAGCTGCACTAAAAGTACCGGGGGTAAACCTGGTAGCAGTCTGTGATGTAGACAAGAATGTGATCGACAAAAGAATGGCCGACCTGGCCAAGATGAAAGTAGACGCTTCGAAAGTGAAGGTTTACAGCGACTATAGAAGCTTATTAGATCAAAAAGATATCGATGCCGTAATTATTGGAACCCCTGACCACTGGCATGCGCTGATTATGATGCATGCTTGTGAAGCTGGGAAAGATGTGTATGTTGAAAAGCCTGTAGGAAATTCGATTGGAGAATGCCAGGCGATGGTAGCTGCACAACAACGATATAATAAAGTAGTTCAGGCCGGGCAATGGCAGCGTAGCCAACAACATTTTAAAGACGCGGTAGACTTTGTGCACAGCGGGCAGCTGGGCAATATTAGAACCGTGAAAGTGTGGTGTTACCTTGATTGGGCAAGACCTGCACCTGTCATTCCTGACTCTGCACCTCCGGCTGGCGTCGATTACACTAAATGGCTCGGGCCGGCTCCTATCCGTCCGTTCAATGCCAATCGTTTTCATTTTAATTTCCGTTGGTTTTGGGATTATGCAGGAGGCTTAATGACTGATTGGGGAGTGCATTTATTAGACTATGGCTTGCTTGGAATGAAAGCTTCTTTGCCCCATTCTGTTTCTGCTTTGGGCGGTCGTTTTGCTTACCCTGACTTGTTCGAAGAAACTCCAGATACTTTGACTACCACTTACGAGTTTGAAGACTTTAATATGATTTGGGACTCCGCTCTCGGCATAAATAACGGCCCTTATAATCGTGAGCATGGTATTGCATACATAGGCAACAACGGAACACTTATTTTAAACCGGGAAGGCTGGGAAGTGATAGAAGAAAGGCAAGGCAAAAACAAGGTAAGTAAACCCCTGGTTAAGCCTTCTGATAACGGCCTTGATAAGCACCTCGTCAACTTTATCGATGTAATTAAGTCGCGCAAGATGGAAGACTTGCACTGCTCAATACAGGCAGGAGCACATATAGCCACGGTCGCCCAAATGGGAAATACGGCGTATCGCAGCGGACAAAAACTAGTATGGGATTCGGCAAAAAGCAAGTTCACAGATAAAGACATTAACAGCAAGTACCTGACAAAGCAGTACCACAATGGTTACAAGTTGCCGAAGGTTTAAAGCAATTATGGCAAGAAATGAAAAGCAGGAATAAATAGGCATTTTTGCCTGAAACCACTTCGAGAGTTCTCAATTTGTAATTGAAATTCCATCAATTATCCTGTCTTTTCTTTCATAAGTAGAAACTGTTATAACCGTTATAATTCATTCCTTCATCATACCCGTTTCCTTATATTTGCCCAAATTTTTTAAAGTGAAGTCCCGGAACGTTATCCTCCTAATTCTGTTTATTCTTTTCATCGATCAGGCTTTTAAGTTCTACATAAAAACGCATTTTTTTATCGGTCACGAAGTGAAAGTACTGGGGATGAACTGGTTCAGGTTGCATTTCGTAGAAAACGAGGGAATGGCATGGGGCTGGAAGATGGGTGGCGATTGGGGGAAAGTTGCTTTGACATTGTTTCGCCTTGTTGCCGTGATAGCCGGTGTCTTTATCATCCGCGATTTTATAAGAAAAAAATACCACGCAGGTTTTATTTACTGCAGTGCTTTAATTTTTGCGGGCGCTCTAGGCAACCTGATAGACAGTATGTTCTATGGTCTTATTTTCAATGACAGTGATCCTTACATGCAAAACATAGCGCAGTTTATGCCAAAAGGGGGAGGATACGCGAGCTTCTTACATGGTAAAGTAGTTGACATGCTTTACTTTCCAATTATTACAAATACACATTATCCTAGCTGGTTTCCGTTTTGGGGCGGGGAAGAATTTGAGTTTTTCAGACCTGTGTTTAACATCGCTGACGCCTCAATTTCAATAGGAGTAATTGCTATCCTGATTTTTCAAAACAAATTCTTTAAGAAGCACGATGAGCAATTGCACACTACTACTTCAGAAATTAAAATAGATGACAAAGTGCAGGTGGTAGAATAATGCCTAATTTAAAAATACTTATTTAAAACATGAAAAGAGTGGAGATTGAATCTCCACTCTTTTCATTTAAAACAATAAATCAGCATCCCGCTGCTCCTTCTATACGCGTTGAAGACTCTTTATGCCCCATTCCGTTATTCCCTTCATAATCCCTTCTAATACAGTAGCGGCTATTCCTAACATAACAAAGGGTCATCTTTTTTTAAGACAACCCTTCGCTATAATAAAAAAACCTATTTTAAGTTTTCCTCACTTTTGCCCTGAATTTGCCATTGGTAATTGGTGCTACTGTACCAGTGGCGTTTACTGCTGACCCTCCAAATGTTCCGGTTACTATCCTCGTGGTTGAATCATATGCCGAAATGGTTATCGTTGTACTGGCAGACGGAGTATTGAAATCGGCTGTATATATCTTATTAACCTTCGAAGTATCCTTGTAATCAGTATAATAAAATGCAGCAAGAGAATTTGCACTATTGTAAGTACTTCCGGATGCAATTTTTCCCGTCTGAGAAAATACACCAAACTGGATAGTTGTATCACCGGTGGTAGGAGTATAGCCCAGGAAAATGAAGCCGTAGATATTATTTATGGTAGTGTCAAATACATCGTAAAAAGGACCATGGAAGAAGTTAGTTCCTCCGTTAAAGCTCCATGCTGAATCCCGGTCGTTTTCAGGAATTACATTGCCTGTTGTTCCGGCAGTTACGTTTACAGTAAAGCTACATGTACTGCTACCCGCAGTAACCGGGATAGAATTTGCACCAGCTGTAGTAGGTGTTCCACTTCCTTGCAAGACGATTGTTTGAGGTCCCAGGGTAGTAAAGGTTCCTGTTCCGCTGAAGCTCATACCTCCTGTTGATATTGTACTTACTGAGTAGCTGCCTAGAGCAGTTACGTTTACTTGTAATGAAACCTTGTTGGCAGAATTAAGAGCGATCCCGGTCGTGTATGTACCCTGCACGCCAGCGGTAGTACAACTTCCCGGCGTACCTGCAAGTGAGTAAGTAGCGGGTGTTTTGCTAATAACGGTTACAGTAAAAGAGCAGAAAGTAGTATCGAAGGCGACAGTAAACGTGGTTGCTCTCGCTGCTACCGGTCTACCTGTTGCTTTCAATTTTATTGTTTGAGTTCCAGCAGGCGCATAACCTGAGTCCTGGAAAGAAAAACCATTTTGAGTATCTGTAAAAATCCGGTAGGCTCCACCTGTAGCAAAATTCACCTGGACTGATACGTAGCTATTATCATTGAGCGTACTATCGACAATGAAAGGACCACTAACAGCAATATTCCGACAGTTATTTGCCGAGTCAAGTAACGACCCTGTCGCAGTCTTGCCTGCAAATCCACTGTCCAAGCTCAACTCCTTTTGACAGGCGATAAAAAAAACAAGGCCTGTCAATACAATCGACAAATACTTTAATGTTTTCATGGAACAAAGAAAAAGTTTTTTACTGAAAGATTTTTTTACTCCGCAAGTTTTTAGGCCTCGATGGAATTGCCTCTTACGAAGATGGTAGTTTAAAAGATATGGTTGGGAGCTATTTTAACTTTTTTCATACATTTTAACATACAATAAATATTGAGACAATACAATCCTTACCTGGTTTCAATGTACCATCAATATGTATGTACCAGTTTAGGCAACAGTATTAGCGGGTGCGATTGTATTATTTTTTAAAATTGAATCAACGTTTGACAAGGTTACCACAGCGATTTGAGTAAGGGCTTCATTGGTAAAAAATCCCTGGTGAGCAGTAATCAACACGTTGGGAAAACTGATGAGCCGTGAAATAACATCGTCTTGTATAATGCCACCGGAAAGATCTTTGAAAAACAACTTCTCTTCCTGTTCATACACGTCAATTCCTACATATCCAAGCTTGCCCGATTTCAGTCCCTCGATTACCGCCTTTGTATCTACCAGTCCTCCCCGGCTTGTATTGATCAGCATAGCTCCTGTTTTCATCATAGCAATCGTTTCGCTGTTCACCATGTTATGTGTTTGGTCATTCAGCGGCGAGTGAAGGGAAATAATATCACTTGCAGCTATTACGTCGATAAGGGGCAGGTACTCAACCCCCAAAGCCTCCACTTCTCTATTTGCTATAAGATCAAAAGCAAGCACTTTACATCCAAACCCTACCATGATTTTACAAAAAGCGCGACCAATATTGCCGGTGCCAACCACCCCCACAGTTTTACCATGCAAGTCAAATCCAAGCAAACCATTCAAAGAAAAATTTTGTTCGCGAACGCGATTGTAAGCTTTATGAGTTTTGCGGTTAAGAGTCAAAATCATAGCAACAGCATGTTCAGCAACAGCTTCGGGCGAGTACGCCGGTACTCGGCAGACCTTTATATTATTTTCTTTCGCTGCCGCAAGGTCAACGTTGTTAAATCCCGCACATCTTAGCGCTATAATCTTTACCCCCATTTCAGCCAGGCACTCAATTACCTCCCTGTTCACTTTGTCATTTACAAAAACGCAAACCGCTGCGCTTTTCTTAGCGAGCGCTACGGTTTTTTCATTTAAAGCGGCCTCTAAAAATTCGAACGTAAAGTTGAATGCACCGTTGTGCTTGTTGAAGAATTCTTTGTCGTAAGGTTGAGTGGAAAAGAATGTGATTTTCATAAGGTAAAATTACTAAATGACTTAAAGGTTAGTTATTTAAAAAAGAAACAAACGACGTCTTTATCGGGATGAAGATTTATTGATCAACGAAAAAAACTGTATAGATGTCCCTCGTTTTAAAAACAAATTCCTGTATTCGATTTTATATTTAATTTGTTCCTCATTGTAAACTCATCTGCTCCCGTTTAGGGGGAGATAAAAATCAAGATTTAGATGAAAAGATATTTGTATGCTTTTGCCAGCTGTTTGCTCTTACAAACTTCCATTTCCAAATCATTTGCACAAAAAAGTGACGCGGTTAAAATTGTAAAAGATCCAAAAGAAAATAAGTTTGATGTGACTATTGGTGGAAGATTTTTCACTAGTTTTTTATATCCCGGCTCTATAGAAAAGCCTGTCTTATATCCAATTCATTCTTCCAACGGAACAGAAGTAACACGGGGCTTTCCCTTGCGGACAAAAGCGGGGGACCCGACCGATCATCCTCATCATCTTGGACTTTGGTTCAACTTTGAAAATGTAAACGGTTTAGACTTTTGGAATAATTCATATGCTATCCCCGCAGAAAAAAAGAATTTGTACGGATGGATAAAAACAGATAAAATCCTTAAAACCTCCAGCGGTGATAAAGGGGTAATTGCCTACCATGCAAACTGGACCAATCAAAAGAACGAAGTGTTGTTAGAAGAAACAACCAACTACGAATTTTCAGGCAAAGGCAACCAACGAATTATAGACAGAACTACTACGCTAAAAGCAGTTACACAAGTTGTTTTCAAAGACGCCAAAGATGGCCTATTAGGGTTGAGAGTTGCACACGCATTGGAAATCCCCGCTAAAGAAGATCAAAAATTTACAGACGATAAAGGCAATGTAACCGTCGTAAAAGCAGGAACAGATAAGATACCGAACGGAAACTACATAACCAGTGAAGGCAAACAAGGCAACGATGCCTGGAGCACAAGAGCTGCCTGGTGTAAAGTATATGGTAAGATGGGTAATGACTCTGTTAGCATCAGCATTATCGATCATCCTTCCAATCCAAATTACCCTACGTTCTGGCACGCCAGAGGTTACGGTCTTTTTGCGGCAAATCCTTTGGGAGAGAAAATTTTCACCAATGACAAATCAGCAAAAAACTTAACCTTAAAACCGGGAGACTCGGTAACTTTCAAATACCGCGTTTTAATTGAAGAAGGAAAGCAATCAACCACTGCCGATCAACTAAACAAGGTCGCTGCTGATTTTGGCAAAAGATAAAAGACGGTTCATTTTCCTCCATAAAAAACGGGGCTTACTCTTTAAAAAGTAAGCCCCGTTTTTATTATTACAGCTACGCCACCAACATTTCCCTGTTGTATTTATTTCGGTACTCTAAAGGAGACAGGCCGGTGATCTTTTTAAAGCTAACCCTAAATGCTTTCGGGTCGGTATAGCCCACTTTATACATTGCATCGTTTACATTATCGCGTGTAGACTCCAGGCTAATTTTAGCCGCCTCAATTTTTACCCGCTGTATGTATTCTGCCACTGTATTAGCAGTAGCTTTTTTAAACCTGCGCTCAAAATTTCTACGACTTAAAGCAAACATGGAAGTCAGTCGCTCTATACTTATTTTGTCCTGGTAGTTTTTTTCGATAAACGCCTGCGCTTGTTTTATCGGCTCATCTTCATGGTTTTTCTGGCCCTCAAAAATCACGAACGACAATTGGTCTTTGCGTTCTATTTCTATGGCAAACACTTTGGCAGTCAACACAGCAATCTCCCGACCCGCGTGCTTTTCAATAAGGTATAGAATCAGGTTGAGATAAGAGAAAGCACCACCGCTTGAATAAATCCCCTGCTCGTCGGTAATGATCTTTTCGGTCACTAAATTCACGTCAGGGAATAGTTGTCTAAACCCTGCTTCAGCCATCCAGTGAGTGGCACATTTTCTTCCCTTTAGTAATCCCGTAGATGCAAGCAGGAAAGCACCCAAACAAAGGCTGGCAACCTCTGCCCCACCCTTGTATTGTTGTATGATCCACGGAATAAAATCCTTGTTATTTTCTATTGCTCCCGTTAGCTCGCCATCAAGGGCAGGTATAATGATCAGGTCCGTCTTTTTTACATCATCTAACAATACATCTGTGTTAGCCGTAAACAATCCCCCGCTCAGGGGCGTCTCCTTTGTAAGTCCAACCAATTGTACCTCAAAAATAGGCGGAGCACCTTTAGCTTTGAAGAACTGATTTACCTGGGTAAATAGTTGGCGCGAGCCTTCAAGGCTTCCCAATATAGCGCCCTTTGGAACGAGGATAGATATATGCTTCATGTTTCAAATGTAGGAAAACTCTTTGTCGCAATCAACCCCTTACATTGCCGTAGTTACACCTTTTCAAACATGAATAAAGACAGTAGGTTTGTATGGCAATGTGGTTGTCAGGAAACAGCAATACTGAACATTGTTGTGTACTCACTTGTACAGCAAATGTGTAATCAACTTAAAACAGCTGCGCATTATGGAAACTGAGGTACTTGAAAATGTTCTACCGGTTTTTGGCTTCCAGGTCAAAACTTTTCCAATGGGAATTAAAGAAGCTTTTGATGAGTTAACAACAAGGATTTCTGCTGAAGACGGCCGTTTTTACTATGGAATTAGTGAGTGTACTAAAGACGGCATTGTCTACATAGCGGCCGCCGCAGAAAAGTTCGAAGGCGAAGGAGATCAATATGGCTATCAACATTTTTTGATCGAAAAAGGTGAATACCTCGCAGTAACAGTTCTCGACTGGCTTTGTAAAACCGATAGTATAAAAGACGTTTTTGTAGAGATGTTTACAGACGCCCGGGCTGATCGCTCGAAACCATGTGTGGAAATATATAAGAGTGATGATGAAATGGTTTGTTTGGTAAAAACGCTTGAGGCGAGAGACTAAGGTTTAAATAATTTATTGCTCCATTTCTTAATAACACAAACATGTTTAAGAACACAAAAGCGTTTAGCGGCTTCTCCGTAAATGACCTTAATAAGGCAAGAACGTTTTATGGTGAAGTACTTGGTCTCGAGGTAATCGACAGCCCAATGGGCCTGTTGGAGTTGAAGATAAATGGAGGAAACAAGATCATTATTTATCCAAAGCCGAACCACATTCCAGCCACTTTCACTGTGCTCAATTTTCCTGTTGATGACATTGAAAAAGCGGTAGATCTGCTGATTGAAAAAGGTGTGACGTTTGAACAATATGAAGGACAAATTAAGACCGACGCAAAAGGAATTTGCCGTAGTCCTGTAGGTCCTCAGATTGCCTGGTTTAAAGATCCTGCGGGAAACATTTTATCGGTGCTGCAGGAGAAGTAAGAAAACTCCTTCGCTTCCTTAAAACGTAGTACGAGTTAGTTCAATGTTGAAAGAAGCAATAATGTAAAAGTGAGTGACACAACGATGTTGCTACTTGTACAAAAGTCCGTAAAACAAAGTTTATGATAGCAGAGAAATTATACATTGATGAACTGGTCAAGAGCTACGAGGAGATCTCGTCACAATTACTTCGGCTGGCCGAAAAGATGACCGAAGAAGAATTTACCGCCATCCCTTTTGAAGGAAGCTGGACCGCGGCGCAGGTTTGCGAGCACATCATAAAGTCAAACAAGTCTATAGTGAATGCACTGAAGGCAGAAGGTAAATTAGTTGCCAGGAACGCTGACCAACGAATACCTGAACTAAAAAGTCTGTTTCTTGATTTTACCAATAAATTTCAATCACCTGCACCGGTAGTACCAACACAATTAAGCTATAAAAAAGAAACGTTTGTTTACGAGCTAAAGAAGACAACGGAAGATGCAAAAGAATTAAGTAAGGCAGTGAACGAATTTGAAGCGATCAACGTACCCGGCTTTGGCGAACTAACCAAGCTAGAGCTATTATACTTTATCATCTTCCATACCCAGCGACATATTCAGCAATTAAAAAAAGTGGTTGAAAAGGTTGTTAGTAAGCATTAACAGCCTTACCAACGGCAACCACAAAGTATTCGTTTTTAGATTTCGAAAGAAAACAAGATCTTACAAAACGAAGTTTTTGAAAATGATTAAATATGGTAGAAGTTTTTAAAACCAATGTTAGAGAACATCATCACGCGAAGTTGCTGGTACATCATATTCACCAAAATTTTTGCGAATACAAAGCCAACTTCGACCTGGATGATTGCGATAACATATTGCGGGTGAAAAGTTCGACAGGACAAGTGGAAGCTACTGTGTTGATTGACCTTTTGAAGGAACTGGGATTCGATGCTGAAGTTTTACCTGACGAATAATCACCAAAAATAATCAGCGACTTTTTTCAACTAAAAAATAACCTCAAAAATTAAACAACCATGAAAATGCTAGTAAAAATTCTAGTCGTAATTGTAATCATCGTAGGAGTCGTTTTGATTATGGCATTGTTTGTAAACAAACATTACACTATTCAACGCGAGATCACGGTAAACAAACCAAAACAGGAAGTTTTTAATTACATCAAACACCTTAAAAACCAGGACAACTTCAGCAAGTGGGTGATGCAGGACCCGGGGATGAAAAAAGATTTTAAAGGAACAGATGGCACGATAGGATTTGTGTATGCCTGGGATAGCCAGGATAAGAACGCCGGCAAAGGCGAGCAGGAAATTGTGAATATAAAAGAAGGCGAAAAACTAGACGTTGAAGTAAGGTTTGAGAAGCCTTTTGCCGGAGTTGCTCACACTCCTTTTGCTACGGAAGCAGTCTCTGAAAACCAAACAAAAGTAACGTGGGGTATGACCGGTGAGAACCCGTATCCAAGAAATATAATGAACCTTTTTATGGACAAAATGATGGGGAAAGATATTGAAGCAAGTCTTACCAATTTAAAAGGGATCCTCGAGAAATCTTAGTAGATGTTATTACCGGGATTGGTTCATCAGCGACTAAAGAACAAGAAAAACATTATTCATTACAACTAAAAACAAAGATCATGGCAACTAAAATTTTCGTGAATTTGCCCGTAAAAAACCTTAACAAATCGATTGAGTTCTTTACCAAACTCGGGTATTCATTCAACCCACAATTCACTGATGAGAAAGCTACATGCATGATCATTGCTGAAGACATTTTTGTAATGCTGCTGGTGGAGCCATTCTTTAAAACCTTCGTTCCGGGTGAGATCGCTGATGCCACGAAAAGTACCGAATCTATTATTTGCCTCTCTGCCGAAAACCGGGAACAAGTAGATGAGATGGTAAGAAAAGCGATAGATGCGGGTGGATCAACTTATAAAGAAGCGCAAGACCATGGCTTCATGTACGGTCATGGCTACCAGGATCTTGACGGACACCTTTGGGAAATCATGTGGATGGATCAAAGTTCAGGAAGTCAGAATTAAGGTACGTCTGAACGTTCTTGATGCTATAATACATAACTGCCGGGCTTTTGCCCCGGCTTTTTTTATTCCCTAAACATTATTACGCAATAGAGGTTTTAATAAAAATGCAGTCTTTTTACGAATTGTCTATATTTCGTAGAAATAAAAACAGCTCGACTTGCACGTGCTGTTTTCATAACGCACTTCTACTTCTAAAACTTATTATCACATGACCGCAGAAGAATTGCGCTTGCAGAAACCGTTAGAGGGTAAAAGCAAATGGAAAAAATGGGGGCCGTATGTTTCGGACCGACAGTGGGGAACTGTGAGAGAAGATTATAGTGCGGACGGAAAGCCGTGGGACTATCTAACTCACGATATGGCACGAAGTAAGGCCTATCGCTGGGGTGAGGATGGCATCGCCGGCATAAGTGATAATGAGCAACTACTTTGCTTTTCAGTATGCTTTTGGAATAAAAAAGATCCGATCATCAAAGAAAGACTTTTTGGTTTGGGCGGCAACGAGGGCAATCATGGTGAGGACGTCAAAGAGTTGTACTACTACCTCGATTCCACTCCTACCCATTCGTACATGAAGATGTTGTATAAGTATCCACAAAGCGAGTTTCCATATTCAAAACTGGTGGAAGAAAATCGTAAGCGGGATAAGCTGCAGCCGGAATACGAATTAATGGATACAGGTATTTTTGATGAGGATAAATACTTTGACATTTTTGTTGAATATGCAAAGGCCACTGAAGAGGACCTGTTGATAAAGATTACCATTCACAACCGGGGTGATGAAGATGCTGCGCTACATGTTCTACCTCAACTTTGGTTTCGCAACACGTGGTCATGGGGATACAATAACTACAAGCCTCACCTTACATCTTGTGACTCGGGCAACGTCTTGGTCGACCATCAGGCGCTAGGTCATCTTACGCTGCATTTAGAGAAAGCAGCGCCACTTTTATTTTGCGAGAATGAAACGAACACCAAAAGATTATATGGTGTTGACAATAAGACGTCTTTACTCAAAGATGGAATAAATGAATTTTTAGTAAATGGCAATAAAAAGGCTGTTAGTAGCAATGCAGATACAACCAAAGTGGCCGTCAATTATGAGGTGGTGGTGAAAGGAAAAGAATCAACCACTATACGGCTAAGGTTATCTGCCGACAATAAACAACCATTTGAAGATTTCGAAAGCATATTTAAAACGAGGATCGATGAAGCGGATGAATTTTACGCATCAGTTCAAAACGATGTTGTATCAGAAGAGGACAAGATGATCCAAAGACAAGCGTATGCCGGCATGCTATGGAGCAAGCAGTTTTATTATTATGATGTGGATGAATGGCTTAAAGGCGATCCTGCACAGCCACCTCCCAGCCCTGCACGTTTAAAAGGAAGAAACCATGAATGGAAACATCTGAATAATGCCAACATTATTTCAATGCCTGATAAATGGGAGTATCCGTGGTATGCGGCATGGGACCTTGCTTTTCATTGCATCCCGATTTCTCTCATTGATCCACATTTTGCCAAGGGCCAACTACTGCTGCTAACGAAGGATTGGTATATGCACCCCAACGGACAGTTTCCTGCATACGAATGGTTGTTCAGTGATGTTAATCCTCCTGTACATGCCTGGGCCACCTGGCGGGTGTATAAGAACGATGAGAAGCAACATAATGGCAAAGGAGATACAGCGTTCTTACAGGCTGTTTACCATCGGTTGCTCATTAATTTCACCTGGTGGGTAAACCGCAAGGACGCTGAAGGAAATAACATTTTTGAGGGCGGCTTCCTGGGATTGGATAACATCGGTGTTTTTGATAGGAGCGCTCCCTTGCCAAGCGGTGGCACTATCGAACAAGCAGATGGCACCAGTTGGATGGCGATGTACTCGCTCAACATGATGCGCATTGCGTTAGAGCTATCTCGTACCAATCCCGTCTACCAGGATATGGCCTCCAAATTCTTTGAACACTTCTTGTACATCGCAGGCGCTATGGCTAGTATGGGCGATAAAAATTCAGGGTTATGGGATGATGAGGACAATTTTTATTATGATACGCTGAAGATGAAAAATGATGGAAGCGTGAAGTTGAAAGTGCGCAGCATGGTTGGTCTAATTCCGTTGTTTGCCGTAGAAGTGATCGATCACCAACTATTGGAGGAAGCGCCTGAATTTGCAAAGCGTTTGAAATGGTTTTTAAATAATCGTCCCG
The DNA here is from genome assembly GCF_007991655.1 of Segetibacter aerophilus. Lineage (GTDB taxonomy): Bacteria > Bacteroidota > Bacteroidia > Chitinophagales > Chitinophagaceae > Segetibacter > Segetibacter aerophilus. The sequence continues at coordinate 101,162 of NZ_BJYT01000005.1, read as the reverse complement.
ATCTTGCCAGCCTAGTTTCCAGGTGGCAGGATAAGAATGAAGGTGAAAAACATTTGCTTAGCCTGTTGCGCGGGCATCGAATGAAGAAGATTTTAGAACGCGTACTTGATGAAAACGAATTTTTAAGCGAGTACGGCGTTCGATCTCTTTCCAAAGTATACGAGAAACATCCGTATGAGTTTGAGTTGAACGGCACCTTTTTCAACATCCACTATTCGCCGGGAGAGTCTCCGATAGGAATGTTCGGCGGCAACAGTAATTGGCGTGGTCCAATTTGGATGCCCGTTAATTTTCTCATTATAGAAAGTATTAAACGCTTTCATAGTTATTACGGGGATGATTTTAGAATAGAATGTCCAAAAGGAAGCGGCGAGTATATGTCTCTTGCAGAAGTTGCAGAATATCTTTCAAAACGATTATCAAAGCTTTTCCTTAAAGATGAAAATGGACGGAGGCCATTTAATGGAGCTGATGATAAACTTCAAAGGGATCCTAATTTCTGCAACTATATTTTGTTCTACGAACACTTCCATGGAGATAATGGAAGAGGTGTTGGAGCATCGCATCAAACAGGATGGACGGGTTCAATTGCCAATCTTTTGCAGCCAAAAAAAGATTTATTTGCGTCAACAAACGAAGAAATAAAAGCAAGCGAACCACTAGATCTGCAAAGCAAATAGTGTTGTAATCATAACTAAAATGCCATTTCCAATAGGACATTACTACTGTCGTTGCGAAAGAAATAAAAACTGTAGCGGCACAATGATTGATTGGGTTTACCATACTTGTATGGATATAGTCGGGCAACAAAAAACACATTTTGCAAACAATCATTAAACAACCATCTCCTTCGATATTAATTGTAGAAGATGATGAAGACGATATTTTCATTTTAAAAGAAGGCTTCGATGATATCGATTTTAAGAGCATCACTTTTTATACAAGTGCTGCAACGGCCTCCGATTATCTCAATTCAATTGAAGAAGAATTTCTCCCTACAATCATTGTCACAGACTTTAATCTTCCCGCAGTCGATGGATTCGAATTTGTAAAATTTTTAAAAGGCAACGAAAAACTTTCAAAGATCCCCGTGGTCGTTCTTACCACTTCTATGTCTGCAATAAATAAAAAGCTTTTCTCTAACGAGGGCGTAGCACAAGTGATCCTCAAGCCAAATGCATTTGACGAATATAAAAAAGTAGCTGAGGTTTTAATAAACCTTGCACAGCAAAGCTTATCCTCGAAATAAGAAAGCAGGAACTTTTCGTTTCACTTCAGATGTTGTTTTATGCAGTAATATCTTAACTCATAAATTAAAAAGCAACAGCATGCCTCACACAACTCACCCGTTTAGTTTCCATTTCATTGATGTACGAATGCAGGTTGAAGTATAGTAGCATTTAATTTTTATTAATGCAGTTTTCCTACAGAAAGATCTGGTGATCTTTCTGTAATTTTTCACTACTAATCAACTATGCCAGATATATTTATAAGCTATGCCCGGGAGGATTTTGCTCTAGCTAAAGTGTTAGCAGATTCTTTCACCTCTAACGGCTGGAGCGTTTGGTGGGACAGGCAAATTAAAGCAGGTAGTAATTATCGAAAAGTAATTTCACAAAATTTAGACGCTGCTAAACATGTAATTGTACTTTGGACAAAAAACTCGATAACCTCGGATTTCGTTATAGATGAAGCTTCTGCCGCGATGGAAACAGGCAAACTTGTTCCGATTCTAATTGGTTCAATTCGCCCTCCTTACGGATTTCGCGGCTGCCATTGTATTACTTGGGATGAGCGGAACGAAGTAGGCGAAGAAAAAATGAAGGAGTTGCTACCTCATTTGACTCCTGCGATTAATAACCTCGATCTCAATTATCGTTCTGAGATCGATGAGAATTTTCCGCCTGATTTCGCTAGTAAAAACAAGTACTCAGTCTCCGATACCGTTGCGGATGATATATACTCTCGTCCAAAAATATGGCATTGTATCTTTTGTGGCTGGCGCTGCGAAGAGGAATACAATGATTATAAATGCAAAGAATGCAAATCAATTCGCCCTTTCGTTGGTGGCAGTGCTACAATGATGCCTTGTGAAAAATGCAAACATTACAGTTTAGCGTGTGCTTCGTATTGCGAGTGGTGTGGAGAAAAGTTTGAAGATTAGGTTTATGATATTAAGGGTAAGAAGCTCGAACCTTAGTAGCCGGACAACGTTGTGTTTGAAAAACAAGGTGTGAAGACTACAGGATTATCAACTTACCCTTCGAACTATCATTTTTATCTGTTTGCTTATAACAGTACTTTTATGCTCACTTATTGAATTTCTTTAAAATCACTTTTGACTGTTCAATCAAGTTAATTCATACCTACTAATTAAATCCGGAGTTATTTATCAGTTCTAACCTGAAACACTTACTTCCAAAAAAAAATCTACCTGCCAATATGAAAATCAAACATTGCCTGGTCTCTTATTTATTTCTTTTTTTTACTTATCAAGCCAGTTCTCAAGCCACAAAAAAGGTTCGTCCAACTCCGCCTCCGCAACCAACCTCTAAAGTCTGGTCTGCGGAAAAAGCAAACGTTTGGTACAATGAACACAACTGGATTACAGGGGCAAATTTTATTCCCAGTAATGCGATTAACCAACTCGAGATGTGGCAGGAGTCCTCTTTCGATCCGGAAACGATAGACAGGGAATTAGGATATGCGGAGGGGATCGGGTTTAATACAATGAGAGTTTTTCTTCACAGCCTTGTTTGGCAACAAGACTCTGTAGGATTTAAAAACAGGATAAATAAGTACCTCGACATTTCGAATAAGCATAACATCAAAACGATCTTTGTATTTTTTGACGATTGCTGGAATAAGGAACCAAAGCCGGGCGTACAACCTCCGGTAAAACCAGGCATTCATAATTCAGGTTGGATGCAGGATCCTGGCGATCCTTATTCAAAAGACACTACCGTTTACCCCAGTTTGGAAAAGTATGTAAAAAGTATCTTAAGGGGTTTTCGTACCGACAAAAGAATTTTGTTGTGGGACCTGTACAATGAGCCGGGCAATAACAACAAGAGAGATTCATCTATGCCCTTGCTTAGAAAAGTTTTTTCATGGGCAAGAGATATTAACCCAGAGCAGCCTGTTAGCGTAGGTCTCTGGGCTTGGGATTTTTACGAATTGAATGCTTTTCAATCAGCCAATTCAGATGTGATTACTTACCACAACTACGAGGACGTGCCTTTGCACAGCCGCGTGATGGACCTTTTAAAAACAACAGGTAAACCACTCATCTGTACCGAGTACATGGCTCGTACGAGGAAAAGCACTTTTAAAGACATTTTTCCTCTTTTGAAGAAATACAATGTAGGAGCCATCAATTGGGGACTTGTTGCCGGCAAAACAAATACGATGTATGCTTGGGACGATCCTATCCCAACAGGTGATGAACCGAAAGAATGGTTTCATGACGTTTTTCGTAAAGACGGAACACCTTATAAAAAAGACGAAACCGAGCTGATCAAAAAATTTACTTCACAAATTTCCCCTGACATTTCATTGGATAAAAAGGCGTTTCAATCAACCATTGATGGAAAAAATACCAATTTGTATTTATTAAGAAACAGGAACAACTATACTGCTGCCATTACAAATTATGGCGGACGGGTGGTAGGCCTTTGGGTGCCTGATAAAAAAGGGAAACTAACGGATGTTGTACTAGGACTTGCTTCTATACGTGAATACCAGCAACCATCAGGCGGAGCCTTTGGTGCATTAATTGGTCGCTATGGAAATAGGATAGCAAAAGCCAAATTTTCATTGGATGGAAAAGTGTATTCTCTTGCAGCCAACAACGGTCAAAATTCAATACACGGGGGCGTAAAAGGTTTTCAAAAAGTAGTTTGGGATGCAAGACAAACAAGCGACAAAACACTTGAACTAACGTATCTGTCGAAAGACATGGAAGAAGGCTTTCCGGGGAATTTGCTGGTGAAGGTGACTTATACGTTAAACGATAACAACGAACTTAAGATAGATTACGAGGCGACAACAGATAAAAAAACGGTAGTGAACTTAACCAACCATTCCTATTTCAATTTAAATGGTGAGGGTAGCGGCCCAATTACTGATCATACAATCCAGATCAATGCAAGCAGCTACACTCCTGTCGATGCCACTTTAATTCCGATTGGCAAAGTTGAACCTGTTGCAGGCACTCCTCTTGATTTCACTACACCGGCTACCATTGGTTCAAGAATCAATGACACTCACGAGCAAATAAAAATCGGGAACGGATACGACCACAATTTTGTTCTTAATAAGGCAGGACCCGATAAACTACAACTTGCAGCAATTGTTACGGGAGATAAAACAGGAATCGAGATGCAGGTGTTTACGACTGAACCGGGAGTGCAGTTATATACAAGCAACTTCAATAAAGGTATGTACACGTTAAAGGGTGGAGGCAAAGACGACTACCGCTCAGCATTTTGCCTCGAAACACAGCATTTTCCTGATTCTCCAAATCAGCCTGCATTTCCTTCAACGGTAGTAACGCCGGGAAAAGCTTACAAAACCTCTACCGTGTTTAAGTTCATTTCAACAAAGTAAACCATCAGCAACACAAAGCTTTAAATGAGAAAGTCGGGCACTTGCCCGACTTTCTCATTTAAACAAAATGCCAGTAAAAAGATTAAAACTGCGATAACTAAATGATGAATTAAGAAGTTGGTGACACCTGGAAACCACCAGCCTGCTTTTTTTCTTCCATGCTTTCCCGGGCTGTTTCCTTTGATCCCTTTACCGCAATCAAGGTTATTATTGCGGACAAAAGGAGGGCGCCCGACATAAATATGTAAGATGCTCCAAAGCCGCCGGTACTTCCATTCAAATAGCCAACTAAATAAGAGCCGGCAAATGATCCTAGCGCACCAAAACTGTTGATCAGGGCTATCGCTCCACCGGCGACGTTACGTGGTAGTATCTCAGTAATTATTGCGAAGAAAGGTCCGTAGGGTGCATACATCGCAGCACCAGCAATAACTAGCAACACAAAGGATAACCAGAAGTTAGTGGTGCCTGTTAAGTAAGAACCATAAAAAGCAATGGCGCCGATTAACAAGAAAGGCCAAACGAACACTTTACGGTGTAAAGTTTTGTCAGAAAAATACGAAGCGGACAACATTCCAATAATGGCAAAAACATACGGAACAGATGAAAGCCAGCCCGTTTTTACAATGTCCATGTTAGGGGCTGCATTAATGATAGAAGGCAGCCACATCACAAACCCATACACGCCAATACTCCATAAAGCATATTGAAGGCACAGGAGAATGACGGTCTTTGACTTGAATGCTTCTGCATAATTCTTAACCGGTTTTATACCTGCTTGTTCTTGCTGTAGCTTGTCCTCAAGAGCCTGCTTTTCAGGTTCAGTGAGCCACTTTGCGTTTTTCGGAACTTCGTCAACCAAACGCCACCACAGGAAAGCCCATATAATGGCTGGCAATCCTTCCCAAATAAACATCCATCGCCAACCTACAGATCTTATCAGGTAACCGGATAAGATAGACATCCACAAGATGGTAGCCGGATTACCTAGAATCAAGAAAGTATTTGCGCGAGAGCGTTCTGTCTTGGTGAACCATTTGCTTAAAAAAATCAGCATAGCCGGCATCACTGCACTCTCTACTACGCCGAGCATGAAACGAATAACAATCAGCATATTCACATTACTAATCATACCCGTCGCCATTGCCAACCCGCCCCAAAGAATAAGTGACCAGAAGATCAATTTTTTCGCGCTTTTATTAGCAGCATATAATGCCCCAGGAATTTGAAAAAAGAAATAGCCAAGAAAAAATAGTGACCCTAATAGTGAAGAAATGGACGGGGTAATATTTAGGTCTTTGGCCATTCCCCCGGCGGCGGCGAAACCAAAATTTGCACGGTCGAGGTAGGCAAGACTATACGTTATAAAAGCGATAGGTATTAACCGGTACCAACGCTTCATCGCAATCGTAGTTGACATGGAACTTAAAAGTTTATTTGTGTAGAACTGACCAATTTTAAATATGATGTAGAGAGCGCGATTACCAGGTTCTTTTACTCATCACCTTATCGAGTTCTGCCCGGGTCATCTTTCCCAACTCGGGGTGTTGCTCCAACCATTTAAGGAACCCCGTTTTAATGTCATCGGTCCATTGACTATCTATTTGCCCTGTGGTGTATTTGCCCGACTTCACCATCTCGAAACCGAACTGGTCCTTACGCACTACAAATTCGGCTGTGCTAACGACCTGCTCCGCAAGATGTGCCGGAACAAAAAGTACTCCTTCTCTTTGAGCGATTACAAGGTCGCCCGGCAAAACCATTACGGTTCCAATTCTTATGGGCGTGTTCAAACCCATCAATACCATATCTTCTAAAAACGAAGGATGAAAATCTCTCACAAAAGCATTAAAACCTTTTATTTCCTGCAGTCCTTCGATGTCTCTTGCCGCACCGTTAAACACTACCCCATTTCCTGTTTTGCTAAAAATGGCGTTGCCAAGCGTCGAGCCCATCAACGTTCCTCCTGCAATTTTTCCAAAACCATCTGCCACATATACGTCTCCTTTCGTCAGCGTTTCTATCGGCCACGAATTCGTATTGCCTTTCCTGCCTTGAGTTACCCCGCGAGCCTTAATGTTCTTTTCGATGTCGGGTCTTGTCGGCATAAACATAGCAGTAACCGCACGCCCCACAACAGCCACATTGTTCTCTACCATCTTCCAGTTGCCTTCGAACTGGTTTGTATAGCCTTCATTTTTCAAGACGGTCCAGGCATCGTCAATCCCAATGTTTTTCGCCCTTTTTAACAGATCATCCGAAATCTTTGGGCGGCCATCAGCAAAGCGCTCCCCTTTCCATTCGGAAGTAAGAAAAATCAATTCGTCTTTAGAAATAGTTTGCGCTACCAGGGGACCGGCACAGAAAAGGCTACAAACAAAAGCCAACAAAACAACAGCGGTAATTTTCATTATTCTAACTCTGATTTTTTATGTTATTTTCCTTCAAAGGAAGGCTTGAGGTTTTTCATTAACCCAACAAACAACTACTATTAAACATCGTTGCGTCGCACACTTGTACTTTTTTTTCTTCAAGCAACAATATTGATCTGATCCCACAAACTCGCCCAAGAGTCGCTTCCAACAAGATCCTTTGAAAAACTACTTTTGAACGGAGCGTCGCAACGATGTTTGGTCAAACTACAAATGCTTGCCAAAAAGAATAAAAGTAGCAGCAATGGTTTTTACTAATTGCGTCCTTCTTTCTTCAAGTAAGCCTCTACCTCTTTTGATGTAATGGCAGTTTTCTTTGGATACTTTTTAAACCATGCCCGAAATTCCTCTTTAATATTCTCTGCCCAATCCCCATGCACTTCGCCAGACGGATATTTGCCTGATTGCAGCATTGCCCGCTCAAATTCATCCCGAAGCCCGGTCATTTCAGAGGCAGTCACAAGGCCTTCCATCAGGTAGGCGGGTATAAACACAACTCCATATTCATTCGCAAAAACCACATCACCCGGTAGCACACTTACATCGCCCACCCGAATTGGCGCGTTGATAGAAGTGGGAGTCATGTCCTTAATGTATGACGGATCGCTTCCTTTAATCCAGGCGTTGAAACCTTTAGTTTCTTTCAACTCCTGCATATCGCGGATGGAACCATAGAAAATAACGCCCTTCCCTGTTTTGCCATAGATCGCATTGCCCAGGCTTGAGCCTATGAGGGTACCATCTTTAATCTTACCAAATCCATCAGCTACATAAATATCATTTTTGGTCAAAATGTCTATCGGCCAGATGTTGATGCCGCCGTGCTGCGAGCGACCTTCAGCTTTACCCTGAACTCTTACAAACGTATCAAGGTCAGGTCTCATGGGCATAAACTGGGCAGTCACCACTCGGCCTACCATAGTTTCGCCCGGTTTTAGAATTACCCAATTTTTCTCCACCTGGTTGCGGAAACCTTTGTTGCCGAGGTAACCCCAGATTTGCTCCAGCGTGCAATTTTGTAAGCGTTCGAGTAGACCATCAGATACCTTCGGGCGTCCGTCAGCGCTGCGTTCTCCCTCCCACTTGGAAGTCAACATCTTCACATATTCGGGGGTTGAACCAACGTGCTGGGCTTTTACAAAAAATGATGAGAGAACAAAGGCGGTAAGAAATATTCTTGTCTTCATAATGTAGAATTTACTGAATTGATTTTTACGTTTTATAGTTAGTAAAAGAGTTTTCTTGTTAACGGCGGATCCTGTAAAAGATGATCTTCCTAATTCGAAGGAACATGTACCAAAGCTTTGATACGGTTGATAATTATATAAATGAAATAAAAAAGTTGGTTTTAAACAAAAAAGAGAAGGCGATTTAAATTGATTAAACCTCATATAGCATCGTTAATTGTTTTTAAATAAAGCCAGGCAGCACGTATTCTTTTTTCCCAACAAGGAAATAATCATCAGAGAACTTACTTCCGAAAATATCATAAAGAACCCGACTAATCAAATGTAGCGATAAAGCTTTTTTATCAATGCTTAGAAGTAGTTTTCAAATTTCTTTTTAATGACTAGATAAACGGATTTTTCGATTTGCACTGTTTCTGCCCCAAATGTTTCAAACCTTAGAAACAAGTGGTGCTAGACGGTCTGTTGAATTAGGAGCAGAAAAACACTTGGAGCGAGACACCTAAAAAAGTTTTGTTTATCCTTTTTAAACCATTGGCAAACTGTCGTTATACAATTTTCTAATTTAGATTAAAGCGACAAAATAATTAGGGGTAATGGAGCTACCCTCATGCCCCAGTCTTTTCTGTAGCAATTGTTGTGGTACAAAAATTTATATCAGTAGTAAAAACATATTTTATGGCAAAGTCAGTTATTGGAAAGCACGTCGGTGCGGGCGCTGCGAACTCACTACTTAAAGAATTTTTTGTAGATGAATTGAAAGACATCTATTACGCTGAAAAGCAAATTGCAAAGACGCTACCTAAAATGAAAAAGGCAGCAACTTCAGAAGAGCTAAAAACAGCTTTTGAAAGTCACAAGACGATGACAGAGGAGCAAGTGGATAGACTTGAAAAGGTTTTTGAACTATTAGGCGAAAAAGCAAAAGGTAAAACTTGCGAGGCAATCGAAGGAATAATCAAAGAAGGCGAGGGAATTATTGCTGACACAGAGTCAAACACAGCTACCCGTGACGTAGGTTTGATTTTCGCTGCTCAAAAAGTAGAGCATTATGAAATCGCTACTTACGGTGGACTAGCGCAACTTGCAGAAACTCTAGGACTTTCTGAAGTCGCTCAACTACTGCACACAACCTTGGAAGAGGAAAAACAAACAGATGTATTGTTGACGAAGATTGCAGAGAACAACGTGAACTATGAAGCGTCAGAAGAGAAGGCATAAGGAACTTGTTCTTAGACAAAAAGCCACCGATTTCGGTGGCTTTTTGTTTGGCGCCATAGAAAAAAGAACCAACTTTTAGACAAGACGTTTACTACCGCCTTCCTATTTCAAAAAAGCGTCCAGTGCCTTAGTCGGTTTTCCGTCACTTCCCCAGGCACTTAAGCCATAGCCACTCCAGCTTTTTGCACCTTCAGGTTCCCAATAAATTACTCCCAGACCTTTCCCATTTGGCACAGCCCTCACCTTTTGTTGAACTGCAACCAGCATATCATAAGTATTTTGAACTTTTGTGTCTTCGCCTCCTACTTCTACTACCATTACTTCTTTACCATAACGGGTAACCAGGTCATTCAAATTTGTACTGAGGTCATTAATGGAAAGGGTGTAGTCTGGCTTACCATCTAACCAATATGGATAATATGACAAGCCAATTACGTCGTACTTAGCTTTATGAGCGGTAGCGCTATCAAACCAGCTTCTGAAGCGAGGAATGTTGTTTCCCTGGTCAACGTGAAGAATAACTTTTGAGCGTGGACTGGTAGCCTTTATCGCATCATAACCTTTATTAATTAGCTGCGTCAATTGTTTCCAGTTAGAAGTTTTGCCTTCGGGATAAATCATTCCACCTGGCGTTTCATTTCCAACCTGCACCCATTCAGGATAGACTCCACTTGTCTTTAAAGCAGTCATTACATCTGCAGTATAATTGTATACATCATCCAACAATTGTGGAAAAGAATGTCCTTCCCAAGCTGCCGGTTTTTTTTGCTTTCCGGGGTCTGCCCAGCTATCGCTGTAATGAAAATCAATCATAATTCTCATTCCCATTTTTTTCGCCCGTACAGCCATAGCTACCGTTTCATCCTTACTGCAGTGACCGCTTCTTGCATCATTCGAAGGATTGACAAACGTTCTGAGCCTGATTGTATTTATGCCATGATCTTTCAAAATTTTCAAGCAATCCTCTTCTACTCCCTGGTCATTATAAAATTTAAAACCAGACGCTTCCATTTGCGGTAACCAGCTAACGTCGCCGCCTTTTGCAAATTCTTTGCTTTGTTTTCCCTGCGCTGGTTTGGTCGATGAGCAGGCAGAAAACGCGGTAATAGCTAGTATTAAAAAAGCAAGAATTCCAGACTTATTATGTGCCGCACCCGCAAAATTTCTAATCATATAAAAAATTTTTCTTTGGCTTCAAACTTACAACATTACAGGAGGTAAACTTATGAACCGCTCGATCATGTGCTTCAGAAAACAACAAAATTCATACATCTTCTTTGACGATTTCTGCTTGCTACTTTGAGCCTTCGCTCCGTTCTTCTTTTACATAAACCGTTAGACGCAATCGACTTGTTAAACCTTTCTTAACTGATTAAAATTGGCGCTTAGTTTGTATTTAGTGCAACAATGAAAAACAATCTTTCAATAAAGACTTTTACAATGAAAAAAACTATACTATCAATTGCTATAGCTGCAATATTTGCTTCATGTAGCGACAAAGCGGGAGAAACAACCACTACTAAAACCGTTTCTTCAACCGATACAATTGGTTTAAGCGATTACAAGGAATGGAAACAAAAGCAGGAAGTAGCGTCTCAGCAGACATACACAAGTCCTGGTGTAGAAGAGATGCCTGCCGAAGCAGAGCCGACACCGGCACTAGAAGTAGAAAAACCAAAAACAGTAATTATTTATAGAGATGCTCCTGCAAAACCGCGGGTTGCAAAAGCATCAAGACCGGCAAGTCGTCCGGTCTATAAAGCACCTGAAGAATCAGAAAATGCAGAAGTGGCTAAGACGCCAAAACCTGTAAGTACAGGTACAAAGAGAGAACCTTACGGCAGAGGAACAGGAACAACCGGAACAGAGGGAACAGCAGGTAGTGGAACAGCTTCATCAGACGAAGGCAGTGGTGATGTTGCCGGAACTTCTTCTACTCCTGCCGAGGTACCTGCGAAAAAAGAAGGTGGCTGGAGCAAAGCAGCGAAAGGTGGCGCAATTGGCGGTGCATCCGGTGCTGTTATTGGAGCTGTCATTAGCAAGAACAAAACCAAAGGAGCCGTCATAGGCGGTATCGTTGGAGCAGCCGGAGGTTATATTTTTGGGAAGAAACAAGACAAAAAAGTTGAAAAGCAATAATTGTTGATCATCTATAATGAAAAGGAGCATAACAAGTTTGTGCTCCTTTTTTGTTTTTGATAGATCTGATCTTTTCAAAGGCTTTTTTGCTGGATGAATAATAACAACAAAAACATTCAAACCTCGCTGTATGCCAGAAGGACCGCAGATGGTTTTCCTTAAGGATCAATTGAGTCATTTTGTTGGAGAGACAGTTGTAGAAGCAAAGGGCCGCGAAAAAGGAATTCCTTATGAGCTGGTAGAGGGACAGGCGTTAGTTGATATTAAGACTTTTGGAAAAGAACTTTTATTCTGTTTTCCTCAATTTACCATTCGTATTCACCTGGTGTTGTTTGGTAAGTATGCTATTGACTCAACTTTAAACCGTGCCCTTCAGTTGGGACTTGCTTTTGAAAATGGAGAAGTGAACTTTTATGCCTGCAACTGTCGGTTTATAGAAGAGCCATTAGATAACATGTATGACTGGAGCATCGACGTGTTGCATAAGTCTTTTGAAGCAAAGAGGGCTGTTGAAAAAATGGTGTCGAAACCTACGCAACTAATTTGCGAAGCGCTACTTGATCAAAACATTGTTGCAGGAGTAGGAAACAAAATCAAAAACGAGGTTTTATTTAGAAGACAAATACACCCTGAAAGTTTAGTTGGTGAAATACCTGTAGATAAATTAGAAGCGTTGATTGAAGAATGCGTGACACTGAGCTCGGAGTACCTTGAATGGAAACGCGAGGGCACTGACAACGACCATTGGAAGGTGTATAAAAAGAAAGAATGCCCGCGAGACCATGTGCCACTGCTGAAAGAGAAAATAGGAAAGTCGGCGAGGAGTTGTTATTTCTGTGACAAGTGCCAGCAGCTATATCTTCCTGATAACCTTTAGCAACTTTCACTATTTACCTACCGCATATTCCTCCTGGTCAAGCCAATTTTTTCCTACTGTCACATTCACTTTTAACGGAACCATAAAGTCAGCCTTCGTCTCCATTATTCGCACAACTTCTGGAACCAACATTTGTAGCTCATCATCTGCTGCATCAAAAACCAATTCATCATGCACCTGCAAAATCAAACGGGTTCTTAATCTATTTTCAAGTATAAATTTGTGAATGGAGACCATGGCTTCCTTAATAATGTCAGCTGCCAACCCTTGTATTGGAGCATTTACAGCCATCCGTTCAGCTATCTTTCGTGTCGTACCATTGCCCGAGTTGATCCCTTCAATATACCTTATCCGACCGTACCTGGTTTTTGAGTAACCCCTTTCACGACTCTCTATAACCGATTTTTCGAGATATTCTTTTACTGAAGAAAATTCTTCGAAATATGCTTCAATAATTTGCTTTGCTTCTTTTTGCGATATTTTTAGCCGCGTTGCCAAACCCCATGGGGTGATACCATAAGCAATACCAAAATTTATCCCTTTTGCTTTGCCACGCATGTCTTTAGTTACCTCCTTTTCATCCACCTTAAATACCCGGCTCGCTGTTGTTGTGTGGATGTCTTTTCCTGACCTAAAAGTTTCTATCATCACCTTATCCCCGCTTAAAGCAGCAAGCAGCCGAAGTTCAACCTGGTTATAATCTATACTGAGTATACTAAAACCTGGCACTGAAGGAACAATTGCTTTTCTTACTTCCCGTCCTGCCTCACTTCGTATGGGAAGATTTTGAAGATTTGGTTCAGTACAACTTAGCCTGCCTGTACCCGCAACAATTTGCGAAAAGGTTGGGTGAATTTTATTGGTTGAGGGCCTGACGTATTTTGGCAACGAATAAACATAAGTGGTAATGATCTTATTAAGCTTTCTATATAAAAGCAAGTCAGCGATGAAGGGATACTTATTAGCAAGTTCTGCGAGATGAGGTTCGGCAGTTGAGATCTGTCCTGTCTTAGTTTTTTTAAGTTCAGATATTTCGCACACCTGTTGAAGAATTTCTGCTGTCTTTGCAGGAGAGTTGATATTGAACTTTGCACCTGCTGCCTCGTATAGTTTTTTTTCAAGGCTGTTGAGTTGTTGCGTTAAAACTTTATCAATCTCGCTTAAGGTTGGCTGGTCTATTTTTAGACCATGCAGCTCTATTGCTGCTATAGCCGATTGCAAGGGTAACTCGATTTCGAAAAACAACTTTGATAGCCCCATCTCTTCAATCTTAGTAAGCATGTTTTTATGGGCCAAAACCATAGATGGCAAATAGTTCAACTCACCCTCAAACTCTGCCAGCTGATACTCTGCCAACTGGTACTTCTCTTTTATGTACGGCAGCTCAATTTTTGAATCCGGCTCAAGTAAATAAGCGGCAAGAGACAAATCAATCCAATTACTTTCAAGACGGATATTTCCAATTGTTATTCTTTTCAATAAAGGTTTTAATTGCCAGCCCACTTTTGTTATGTCGGCATGATCAAGAAAACTGATCAACGCCTTCCAATGATTATTATCAGCAATAGGCACTTTAAATATTTCGGCGGCGCCAGTACCCATGATGAATAGATGGTCAGGAAGCTTCTCTAAAAAACCAACAGCAATGGTATTTATTCCCTCCAATTTTGCTATGGCTTCTTGTACAGTGATTTCAATCACTCTTACGTTCGCAGTTTGAATGTTATTCTTAGTAAAATCTTCAATCTTAATAAAACCCTGCTTTTCTAATCGCTCCCTAATTTTTACAAACTGCAATTCATCCAGCAAGGGAAGGAGTTGACTTTCATCGGGTGTTTGCATTTGAATTCTGTCCCATTCAAATGTTACCTCCAGATCACCTGTTAAAATGGCCAGCTGTTTATTCTCTGTTAGTTGATCCTTCGATGCTATAATTGACTCTCTTACTTTAGGCTGTTTAATTAATTCCACGTCTTCGATCAGCTTTTCAACGCTTTGAAATTCTGCCAAAAGTTGAGCAGCAGTTTTATCTCCTATGCCTTTAACGCCAATAATGTTGTCGACACTATCCCCACGTAAAGCGAGGTAATCAGCAATCTGATTTGGTGGCACTCCATATTTGTTTTTCACGCGTTCGATATCCAGTGTTTCCATTACTGCACCTTTATAAGCAGGTCTGAAAAGAAAAATATTTTCCGAAACAAGTTGGGCAAAATCTTTATCCGGACTTACAATAAAAACATCGTAACCCGCGGCTTCGCCTTTCTTAGCAAGTGACGCAATCACATCGTCGGCTTCATAACCTTCTTCTTTTAAAACAGGTATTTTCAAGGAGTCTAATAACCTCATTGCATAAGGAAATGCATGAGAAATCTCTGAAGGCATTTTCTCACGGTTTGCTTTATAAGTAGATGACACAGCTACTCTACCTTTTGGCTTTGAGTCAAGTGCAGCCGCCACAGCATCAGGTTTTGCTTCCGTCAATACCTGGAAGATATAATTGTAGAAAACCAAAGTTGTCCTGGTATCGATACCGGTGGTCGTACCAAATTGCTTTCCCATAGTTGCAAAGTGCGCCCTGTATAGTAGAGGCATTACATCGAACAGGAAAAGCTTTTTATTTTTCATAGACGTATTTTAAAATTTGCTGGTATTCCATTACTGCTGCTTCTTTGGCTTTCGCTTCGAGCATAACATCTACCGCCTGGCCGTATGTCTTTACTTCGTCGTAAACGTAGTCGGCGTGAGCTGTAGGTGGTGAAGCAGGATCTTCATACTTCTTCTTTGAACTTGAAAAATGAACCACCGGTATTACCTCTTCGGGCCACGTACTTACTGCCGCTAGTAATGCTTCCTCCTCGCTTAATTCGCCGGTACAAAACTGGTGATGGAAGTAGTCAAAAACAACGGGAATATTGGTTTGTTCATTCAACCATAAAAGGTCTTTTACATTAAACATATTTGCCTTGTCGTCGTTCTCGACAGTAAGCCTCTTTCTTGTATTGTCAGGCAACTTCATATAGCTTTCAGCAAAGCGTGAAAGGGCTGAAACTTTGTCTCCAAAAGCACCGCCTACATGAATATTAATTTTTGCAAAACAAGTTTGTGGAAGTTTTAAAAGATCGATAATTTCTGCATGTTGTCTTAACTCCTTGATCGTGTTAGTTAAAACAGTCTCTGTATTTGTTGCTAAAACATTAAAGGGTCCCGGATGAAATGTAAGTCGAAGCCCACTCTCATTGGCCTTTTGTCCGCACCTGTCGAGAACAGCTGAAATAGCTTCATAATCCGGCAAGTCTGCAATTTCATATTCACTCATCCACGGAAACATATCAGAACTCATCCGGTAAAAAAGCAAGTTATTTTCGATGTTCCAGTCTATCACTTTTTCCAAATCGATAACATTTGCCAGAGCGAGTGCAGAAGCATACTCTATTCCTTTTTCAATAAAAGTTCTTTTAACCATTGACCGGTTAACCTGGATTTTTTCCGCCGCCAGCGTTAAATTGATTGCTGCATAGCCATACTTCATGCGATAAATCTGGTAAAAACCGTACCTGAGAAAATGTATTCGTGGACGAAAAGCTTAGTGCTCTATAATTGTTAGGGCCGCAGAAACAATCAACTAACTATTAAAAATATTAATGAACTTAGCGATGTAGGTTTTACTGTTTTCTCGAACATTATTATTAATACCTCAATTGCTTATATGAAAAGGAAAATTTTCTACCTCTTACTTTCATCGGTTTTCTATGTTGGCTCCATCAGTGCGCAAAAAGGCAAGTGGACTATTTTGTTTGATGGTAGCTCTACCGACAAGTTCAGGGGATACAACATGCAAACATTTCCACAAGATGCATGGAAAGTAGAAGACGGAGCGTTAGCCACACAAACAGGTGTTCCAAATATTGACCTAGTGACAAAAGAAGCTTATAAAAATTTTGAACTAGACTTTGATTGGAAGGTATCGAAGGCAGGCAACAGCGGTGTATTTTTTCACATGAAAGAAACACTTGCTCACCAGTCTGGCAATGGCAATAGCCCAAACTGGTTAGACAATTTTGAATTTCAATTATTGGATGATATTAATTTCAATGACACTGCAGCCATCCGGTCTGCCGGCTCTTTATACGATTTAATCATTCCTACCAATAAAACATTAAAACCTGTAGGAGACTACAACACTGCAAAGTTGATTGTAAAAGGCAACCACGTTGAACATTGGATTAATGGGAAAAAAGTTGTTCAGTATGAAATGAATTCACCGGCGATGACCACTTTGCTCGCGAAAAGTAAGTTTAGCAAAAACCCGGATTACGGCAAGTCTCCCGATGGTCTCATTATGCTACAACATCATGGACAAAAGGTGTGGTTTAAAAATATCAAAGTAAAAAGGCTATAAGGCTTTAGAATTTCTTTCTATTTGCAACGAGTGGTGGGGCTGTTACTCTTCTACAACCAGTATACCTTGAACTTACGGTTTACTACACTTGTCTTTCTCAAATTAAATCACCCGTCTTCCATACTATTTGTTCAAACATTTGTTGATATATTTATCAGGTTCAAATAATTAAGCAACAAGCTGAGATTTTGAATTAGCTGCCAATATGAATTCGAATGATTAAGATTAATACAGACTTACAACCATCTGATCTTACTAATAAGCTCAAAAGATTCTGGGAACTGTCGGGTGAAAAGATCCGCTTGATCGAAAACAATTACGACGTTTCAAAAGGCTCACCGGTCTTTACAATAAACGGCCAGTATACCACGCGCGGCTGGACAGAATGGACGCAGGGTTTTCAATACGGTTCAGGGATTTTACAATATGATATTACGGGAGACCAATCATTATTAGACTCTACGAGGCAAAAAGTTGTCGAAGTAATGGCGCCTCATATTAGCCACATAGGTGTACATGATCATGGTTTTAATAACGTGAGTACTTATGGCAATCTGCTTCGCCTAATGAAGGAAGGCAAGACCTCATTTAATGAATGGGAAAAAAACTTTTACGAACTGGCACTTAAAATTTCCGGAGCTGTTCAAACCAGCAGGTGGACCACAATAAAAGATAGTGGCTTTATTCATTCATTTAATGGCCCGCATTCACTCTTTGTTGATACCATTCGTTCATGCCGTGCACTTATGGTTAGTCACCAATTAGGTCATGTTTTTCAGGCTGAAGGAGATCAGCGAATCAGTTTATTAGAACGCGCAGTTCAACACATGCAATCGACTGCAAAATATTCTGTGTTTTATGGTGAAGGACGGGATGTGTATGACCTTTGGGGCCGCACTGCGCATGAATGTATTTTCAATGTGAAAGACGGCAATTATCGCAGTCCTAATTCACAACAGGGATATACAGGCTTTAGCACATGGACAAGAGGACTTGCATGGGCGATGTGTGGTTTCGCAGAAGAACTGGAATGGTTTGATGCAAAAGGGAACGATTACCCAGGAAAAGAAACCCTGTTACCGGTGATGATCAAGGCAGCAAGAGCAACCTGTGATTTTTATATCAACCACACTCCTATTGATGGCATTCCTTACTGGGATACTGGTGCACCGAACTTATATAAGATCGGCGATTATTTAAATCAAACTGCCAATCCCTATAATGACTTTGAACCTGTTGACAGTTCTGCTGCAGCCATTGCAGCACAAGGATTATTGAGGTTGGGCAACTATCTTCAAAAACATAATGAGGCAGAAGACGGCAAGCGTTATTGGCAGGCCGGACTTACCGTACTAAATACCATTTTCGATGAACCTTATTTAAGTACTGATCCAAACCACCAGGGCTTGTTGCTGCATTCTGTTTACCATCATCCAAACGGATGGGATCATATACCAGAAGGCAGTAAAGTGCCGAATGGAGAATCAAGTATGTGGGGTGACTATCATGCACGAGAGGTTGCGCTTTACATACAGCGAATTATTAATAACGACACTTACTATACCTTTTTTAATATTTGATGAATCCAGCCAATCTTACAGATACTTCTAAATTGTGTGTCCATACGATCACTACTAAGCCATGGAATATAGAAGAGGCTGCAAAAAACTTTTCCGCTGCAGGCGTTAAGGGCATTACGGTTTGGCGCGATACATTGGCAGGAAGAAATATCAGGCAAACGGGGCAGATGTTGAGAGATTATGATTTGTCAATAGTGTCTCTTTGCCGAGGTGGATTTTTTCCCTCAATCGACAGTAATAAATGGGCGGCGGCAATCGACGATAACCGGAAAGCAATTGGAGAAGCACACGAGTTAGGCACTTCGATGATAGTTTTAGTTTGCGGCGCAGATCCGTCGCAACCACTGGAAGAATCGAGAAAACAAATTCGTGATGGAATCCAGGCTGTTCTTCCGGAAGCAGCGGCTGCCGGAGTAAAGTTGGCAATAGAGCCATTGCATCCTATGTATGCTGACACGCGATCAGCAATCAATACGCTTGCACAAGCAAATGATATGGCTGAAAACATCAATTCACCTTTTGTAGGTGTTGCTGTGGATGTATATCATCTGTGGTGGGATCCATCGCTTGAGAAAGAGATTAAACGATGCGGCGCAAATGGCAACTTGTCCGCATTTCATATTTGTGATTGGAAAGTACCAACAACCGATTTTTTAAATGATCGTGGATTAATGGGCGAAGGATGTATTCCTGTAAAGGAAATCAGGTCATGGGTGGAAGCTACAGGCTTTACCGGTTTTAATGAAGTTGAAATTTTTTCTACTAGCTATTGGAAAGAAGATCAGCATGAGTTTCTTGGGAAGATTGTAAAGGCATATAAGGAGTGTTCGTGAGTTTAGAGTTATGAATTATGAGTTATCAGTTATGAGTTTAAAAGCTGGTGACTAACCATCTAAACCAGGGATCAACGATAACGATGCATCTCAGCGACGAATAGAATTTCTACAAGTACAAGAGTGCGACGCAACGAAGGCTTAATAATTTGTTCAACTGCCAGGCTCATAAAAAAGAACTGCTATAAAATAAAATCATACAAATGAAAGAACATAAGATAGGGATCATCATGAATGGGGTTACGGGTCGGATGGGGACGAACCAACATTTATTAAGATCTATTGCAGAAATAATAAAACAAGGGGGCGTAAAAATCAATGCAGGCGAAACGATTATGCCTGACCCGGTACTTGTTGGGCGGGACGAAAATAAACTACAAAGACTTTGTTCGATAACCGGAATAGATAAGATGAGCACTAACCTTGACGAGGTCCTTGCTGATCCTTATAACACTATTTACTTCGATGCACAAACTACTGGACGGCGTGCTGAAGGTGTTAGAAAAGCAGTAAAAGCGGGCAAGCATATCTACTGCGAAAAACCGATTGCGGTTGATACGAAAGAAGCAATGGAATTATACCTGCTTTGTAAAGACGCGGGAGTAAAGAACGGTGTGGTGCAGGATAAACTTTGGCTTCCGGGAATCTTGAAATTAAAAAGACTTATTCAGCAGGGATTTTTTGGTAAAATACTTTCTGTACGCGGCGAGTTTGGATACTGGGTCTTTGAAGGTGATTCTATACCGGCACAAAGACCTTCATGGAATTATAGAAAAGAAGATGACGGCGGAATTATAGTAGACATGCTTTGTCATTGGCGTTACCTCCTTGATAATGTGTTTGGAAAAGTAAAGGCTGTATCGTGCCTTGGTGCAACGCACATACCTGAAAGAGTTGACGAACAGGGAAAAACATACAAAGCAACAGCAGACGACTCTGCATATGCAACGTTTGAATTGGAAGGAGATATTATTGCTCATTTCAATTCGTCCTGGACAGTCAGAGTAAGACGTGATGACCTGTTAACGCTTCAAGTTGATGGTACAAAAGGCTCGGCAGTTGCCGGGCTTCGCGGCTGTTACATTCAGCATTATGGTAACACACCGAAACCTGTTTGGAACCCTGATATTGATCAACCCATTAACTTTTATGAAGGCTGGGCAAAGGTTCCTGACCAGGAGAATTATGATAATGCTTTTAAAGTACAGTGGGAATTGTTTTTAAAACATGTTGTCAACAATGAACCTTTTCCATGGGATTTGCTTGCAGGCGTAAAAGGCGTGCAGCTTGCAGAAAAAGGACTGGAAAGCTGGAGTAAAAGGTGTTGGGTAGATGTTCCCGAAATTTAATTTTCTTTTGTGATGAACAGAGTAGCATTAATAACCGGTGGCAGCAGGGGAATAGGTTTTGGTGTAGCAACCGAGCTTGCAAAGAATGGCTTTGACCTTGCAATAAATGGGATGCGTCCTGCAACAGATGTTGAAGACGTGGTCAATAAATTAAAGGAATTTGGAAATGATGTCATTTATTGCCAGGGCAATATTTCTTCTGCTGGTGACAGAGATAAGATGCTTCAACAAATAGAGGATCATTACGGAAGGCTTCATGTGCTGGTCAACAATGCAGGAGTTGCGCCAAAGGAACGCAGGGACATTCTGGAGGCAACAGAAGAAAGTTTTGATGATGTTGTTTTCACCAATTTAAAAGGTCCTTATTTTCTTACACAGAAGGTTGCCAACTGGTTTATAGAACAAAAGAAAAAAGGGCCTGATTTCATCAGTACTATCATTAACATTTCTTCCATTTCTGCAACGGTAGCATCGGTCAACCGGGGTGAATATTGTATCTCAAAAGCAGGCGTCAGCATGGCAACGCAGTTGTTTTCAGTGAGGCTTGGAGAGTTTGGCATCCCTGTCTTTGAAGTAAGACCAGGAATTATTAGAACCGATATGACAGCCGGAGTACAGGCGAAATATGATAAACTGATCGAAGATGGTTTGTGTGTACAAAAACGTTGGGGAGAACCTGAAGATGTTGGAAAGGTGGTGGCATCGTTGGCTATCGGAAACTTTATGTACTCAACCGGCCAGGTGATTATGGTAGATGGCGGTTTGACAATTCCAAGGTTATAATAAAATATAGGAAACTACGGATCAATGAAAAACACAATCCTGATTGTACTAGCTGCTTTTTTGTTCCGGCTGTTGTTGATTGCCGGTGTTCCAGATTCTTTAGACAATTGGGACGCTGAAGACTCCACAAGAGTTGCAAAGGGCGAATCTCTGTTTAATCAAAACTGTACCGGTTGCCATAGTTTTCGTCAGGACGGTATCGGCCCTAACCTTGGTGGACTAACCGCTAAAGTTTCTCCTTCATGGATTGAGCGTTTTATAAAAAACCCTCAAAAAACAATTAAAGCAGGGGATAAGCGTGGGCAGCAGCTATTGAAAAAGTACAAGGTAGTTATGCCTTCTTTTGCGCTGAAAGAAGATGAAATGAAAAGCGTTCTTGCATTCTTAAGTACAAAAAAGTTGGTCTCAGAACCGGTAACAAAAGGAAACGGCAACGCATTGACCAACCCTATTCCGGAACCTATTAAAGTGTCAAACCTTGTAGGTACAATTGAAGCTATTACTACGATTCCTCCATCAAGCACCGGTGGTCAACTACCCCTAACAAGAATTACCAAGATTGGTCTGCAGCCTGCAAATGAAAATTTGTTTATTCTTGATTTAAGGGGAAAATTATACCAACTAAGAAATGGCCAGCCAGAGGTTTATATAAACATGGAGCAACTGCGTCCAAACTTCATCCATAAACCTGGCTTAGCCACTGGGTTTGGAAGTTTTGCTTTTCATCCTGATTTCAACAAAAACGGTCTCTTATATACTACTCATAGCGAACCGGCCCGTACTGCAAAAGCTGATTTTGCTTATGCTGATTCAATTAAAGTGGCACTGCAATGGGTACTTACGGAATGGAAAGCAGATAATCCTGCCGATCCAACTTTTACAGGCAAAGGCAGGGAACTTTTAAGAGTAAACATGGTAAGTGTAATTCACGGCGTACAGGAAATAACTTTCAATCCGCTTGCGAAGGCGGGAAGCGAAGACTACGGTTTGTTGTACATCGGAGTGGGCGAAGGCGGTTGCGTTGAAAATGGCTTTCCCTTTCTTGCTCATAACAAACAAACTGTATGGGGCACCGTTCTTCGTATCGATCCGGCGGGTACTAACAGTGCTAACAAACAGTACGGAATACCTAAACAAAATCCTTTTGCCCAGAGCCAGAACCAGTCAGTCCTAAAAGAAATCTATGCCTATGGTTTTAGAAACCCGCATCGCATTACCTGGACCCATAGCGGTAAAATGTTGGTGAGTAATGTAGGGCATGCAAATGTTGAGTCAGTTAACCTTGTCGAACCAGGACATGATTACGGATGGCCCATAAGAGAAGGTACTTTTTTGATAGACCCTTATGGTAATTTAAATAAAGTTTTTCCACTTCCTCTAAATGACAATGCGGTCAATGTTACCTATCCTGTTGCTCAGTTTGACCATGATGAAGGAAATGCGATTTCAGGGGGATTTGAATATACAGGGTCGGCAGTACCACAGTTAAAAGGGAAATTTTTATTCGGTGATATTCCTTCAGGAAGGCTCTTTTATTTCGATGTTGCCGATATAAAGCAAGGCAAACAGGCCACAATCAAAGAATGGAAGATGACGATTAATGGTGCTGCAAAAACGTTCAGAGAGGTTTGCGGAAGCAATCGTGTCGACCTCCATTTTGGAAAGGATTCCAAAGATGAATTATATCTTTTAACGAAAGCAGATGGAAAAGTATACAAACTAACAGGTGCTGAAATTAAAAAGTAAGAGGCGACTTTGGCCCAATGAAAAATTTTGTGTATCGTACTTCACTGCTTCTTGAATCATTGTTGCGGCGCACACTCGTACTAAAACCAGTATTTCATCACATAAACCTACAAGTAACATAAATGACAAACCCACCTCCCAAAACTATTTCCCAGGAACTCTTACGTATCCCGGTAATTGTAGCGGCCCTTGGATACCTGGTTGATATGTATGACCTGTTTCTCTTTAGCATTGTAAGGGTTCCGAGCTTAAAATCTTTAAATGTAGCGGGAGATAACATTTTGAAGGATGGCATTATGTTGCTCAATCTTCAAATGGCCGGTTTACTAATAGGCGGAATTGTTTGGGGAATATTAGGAGATAAAAAGGGGCGTCTGTCCGTTTTGTTTGGTTCAATCCTAATTTATTCCCTGGCGAATATTAGCAACGGATTTGTCAATTCTGTAGGTGCTTACGCTGTGTTGCGTTTTATTGCCGGATTTGGCTTAGCAGGTGAACTGGGTGCCGGGATCACCCTGGTAACAGAAGTTCTACCTAAGCGCATTCGGGGTTATGGAACTACTCTAGTTGCGACAATGGGAGTATTTGGAGCCCTGCTTGCTTATACTGTTTCATACTTTTTTGCGTGGAGAGCATCATACTTTATTGGCGGTGGACTTGGATTAATACTATTGGTATTAAGAATGAAGGTTTTTGAGTCTGGTATTTTTACCGAGTTAAAGGAAAAGAATGTCCGCCGAGGTGATATATTGATGCTTTTTAATAATAAGAAACGTTTCATTAAATACCTTACCAGTATAGTTATCGGTATGCCTATATGGCTAGTTATGGGAGTAATTATTACCTTCTCTCCCGAGTTTGGAAGAGCAATAGGTTTGGAAACGCCTGTGGATGCTGGTAAAGCGGTTTTATTTGCCTTCATGGGTCAAGTGCTTGGCAACATTGTCAGCGGTTCCCTCAGCCAGTACTTTAATAACAGAAAAAAAGTAATGCTTTTATTTATGTTATCGTCTTGTGTATTTGTCCTTATCTTTTTCCTTGTGCCCGTTACAAGTATTATAATGCTTTACATTTTGTGTGCTTGCCTTGGTTTTACTTGCGGCTACTGGACACTTTTCATTACTGTCGCAGCAGAACTATTTGGCTCTAATCTTCGGGCTACGGTCGCAACTACCGTACCTAATTTTGTAAGGGCAACTGTCATTCCTTTGACAGCTCTTTTCGTATACCTCAAAACTTCCGGGGGAACAATTAAAAGTGTATTGATAGTAGCAGCGCTAACCTACACACTTTCCTTAATAGCGCTTTTCTTCCTCGAGGAAACGTTTAAGAAAGACTTAGATTATGTAGAAGAGTAGTAGATGCTTTAGGAGCTTTACAACAAGCAGCATATAACACTTTGATGTGCGGTTCCCGAGCAATTTTTCTTCAGCAAAGCTCTACATAAAAGAGGCTCAGAGTACAATTTGAAAAGCTAGTCTAGACTCCACTAATGCGCCACCACAAATCTATAGGCTAATCAGAGAAGTAGCTTTAACGAAAAAAGCCCTCATTAAGAGGGCTTTTCGTTAAATATAAAATCTGTGCGATAAACCTTTATTCTTCTGCAACCTGGAAAGTCACATACTGAATAGCTTGGTAAATGACGTTTCTTCCATTTTGAACTGCAGGCTCCCATTTAGGACCCTTTTTAATAACCTTTACAGCTTCAGGTCCACAACTTGGACAAGCTTTAGGAACTTCAATTGCTTGTACGTTGCTAATTCCGCCTTCTTTATCCACGATGAACTGAACCTTCACGGTGTAGTTACCCGCAGGTGCACCGTCATCAGCAGCGACGTTTGCATTTAAGTTTCTCTCAAGATATCTTTTCCAGCCATCCATTCCACCCGGGAACTTAGCTTCTTTTTCCACCTTTGTAAAAACCTTGTCGTAATCCTCTTCCACCTTCTTTGGAGCTTCCACCACACCAGTACCTTTTTCTTCAACCGGAGGAGCTACAAAACCTTCGTCTTTTTTACCTTCCTGGTTGATGGTACCAATTTTTGTTTCCTCCAATTTTTCCTGTGGTGGAGGCGGTTCTTTAACTTCCTCATCCTTTACAATTTTAGGAGGAGTAAATTTTGTAATCTCCACTTTTGGTGGCTCAGGTTTAGGCGGAGGAGGCGGAGGGGGAGGTTCAGGTTTTTTCTCCTCCTTTTTGATATCCTCTAACTGCACATCCTGTACGATTATTTTATTTTTGTCCTTGTCACCATCGCTTCCGAATAACTGGGTAAGAAAAACGAGTAAACATACAGCAGCCATAACAATCATCGCGGTTGTTATTCTCCTATTATATGTTTTCCGTAATTCATAAGCACCATAATCCTTATTCTTCCCCTCGAAGATGATGTCCAGAATGTCGGCGTTAAGAATTTTGTTGACTTCCATTTTTTGTTTCTTTAAAAGTAAAAATTTATATCACCCATTATTTACCAGTAGCATCAGACATGCTTACCACTTTTTCTTCGACATCAGAGATGTCTACAAGTGCGTATCGCTTAATATCATTAATAGTCATCTCATCTAATGCATCGACAACGTCTTTGTAAGTCGACTCACTTGAAGCCTTAATTACAACCATTAAATCCTCCTCAGGAGTGCTTCTCTTTTTACGGATAATCTCTTCCCTTATTTTCTTCATTGTACTGCTTTTAAGATTGGCAGCCTGTTCTGCAAGCTGGCCTTCATAATAGTAAACACTATTATTTTTTCCTAAAAGCATTGTAAATGCACCGCTCTCTTTTAGCTTATTTTGCTCTTCCGGCTTGTCAGTGTCTTTAGGCAAATTCAACTTCATTGCCGTAGGTTGACTCATCGTTGTAGTAAATATGAAAAACGTGATAAGCAAAAACCCAAGATCCACCATAGGTGTTAAGTCTACTCTTGTGGATGCTTTCTTAGCTTTCTTGACGCCGGGGCCTTTCTTATGGCCGCCACCGCCCGATGTATCCATTTCTGCCATTGCGAAAAGTTTTTGTTTTTAAAAATTATTATTTACTCGGTAGTAGCAACTTCACCTTTCATATACTTTCTCCAAAGATCCGTTCCATTAGGTACACTCTCAGGATTGGTAATCATTTGAAATTTAAATTGGTCACTCTTCTTAAAAGCTGTGACAACGTTTTTGAAAATCGGATATTTCACCACGTTGTCTCCCTTAACTATAAGGTTCATCTTGGTGTTAGTACTTGAATGCGCTGCAACAATAGCGTTCATCCAAGTCGTTAACTCGTTGTGTGTGGTATCCTTAACTGGTATACCAGGCAACGAAGCACCGGTTAATTTATCTGACGGGATTTGTAAAGCAGATTTAATTTGAGAAATTGGCGTTCCGTAAAAACTCGCCTTCTTAAATGCTGCAATATCGGAAGGCGAAAGACCGGCACCAGCAGTTGAATTAAGCTGGTTAGCCAACTCGGCTTTAACCTCCTCGTTATCTAGTGAGACGAACACTTTGCCATCCTTTGTTACAGAAACCAAGGTTACATCTTTTTCCGGTGCTATTTTAGAAGAAACCGAGCTTGGAGTAGCAACTTCTACCGCCTCCGCAGCTTTAAACTTGGTTGTAAGAATGAAAAAAGATAGCAAGAGGAAAGCCACATCACACATCGCCGTCATATCTACAGACGTACTCTTTCGGGCTATTTTGGGTCTTGACATTATTTAAATTTTAGTTCAATTATATTGAGATGCCTGATTCGGAAATTTCCACAAAAAAATTTCGACTATTTGTAGTTGGCAGCAAAGCTCTGTGTAAGTGTGAAACCAGACTCGTCAATACCATAAGTAATACCATCAATTCTTGTAGTAAACACGTTGTACATGATGATAGCCAAAGCCGAAGTACCAATACCCAAAGCGGTATTATACAAAGCCTCAGATATACCTTGAGAAAGTTTTTGTGCAGCTTCACCTCCACCACTTTCGCCCAACGCAGAGAAAGACTTGATCATACCTACCACCGTACCTAACAAACCTAACAATGTTGCAACAGAAGCAATGGTTGACAAAAACACAAGGTTTTTCTCCAGCATTGGCAGCTCAAGCGCTGTAGCTTCTTCAACTTCTTTCTGAATATTTAGTACTTTCTGATCAGTGTCCAGTTCAGTGTTTGCAATCATTTCTTTGTACTTACGAAGACCAGCTTTCATTACATTTCCTACAGAACCTTTTTGTCTGTCGCATTCTGCTATAGCTTTATCAACATCTTTATTAGCAAGATTAAATTGAACCTTCCTGATAAATTCAGCAATGTTACCTTTTCCTGTTGCTCTTGTAACTGTCAAAAATCTTTCAATACAAAATGTTATTACTATTAGCATGCAACCGATTAATATAGGAACAATGATTCCCCCTTCATACATCCTTGAAATGTTTCCCTTTGGTCCCTGATGATCAGGCCAAAATCCACCAGCTTTATCAGGTGCTGTAAAATTCGCATCAGCGCCGATCACAAAACGCCATAGAACGTAACCTAAAATAATACAAGCTAAAGGGGCAATCCATGATATAGAATTTCCCGACTTTCTTGGTTGAACTGATGTTGCGCTTTTTACTGTTGCAGTTGGTTTAGTTTCCGCCATGATACAATTTTTTGTGTTTAAGAATTTGTTTGAAAAATTAAATAAAGATTTGTTCCACAATTCTAGTGAAAATAATAATCTAAAGATAAAAGGATAGTGCAAATATTTTTATCAATCGGCCAAAAAATAAAAATATGCATTGTTTCCCATCTTTATAAGAGACTACAATACAACTCTACAGCAAGTTTCAGGCCACTAGGTTTATTTTATTTGCATCAAATTGAAAAAGAAATCAGACCAAAAAAATCCATCTTATTATTTATTTTTTCAAGCAAGGCATTTTAACTATTTCCCAATTGCTGCATACTTTATCTTCATGCGTTTAAAACAGAAATAGTTATATGAAGAAACTTGTATTATTGTTACTTTTTCCAGGTTTAACATTGGGAGTTTTTGGCCAAAGGAGAAGAACTCCAACCCCAACTCCTACACCCACTACACCTCCCACTTCCACACCTCCGCCATTAGCTACAACACAAGCACCGGCAGGATTATTTGGAGGTCCGAGAACCGGACCAAAGCCTTACAAAGATGTCATCACTGATAAGGCAGTTTCACAAAAAGGTTTGTTTACAGTTCATAGAGTTGACGACAAATATTTCTTCGAAATATCCGATACCGTTATGAACAGAGAGATCATGGCCGTTACCAGGTTTGTTAGGGTTCCTGCAAACAAAGGCGTGGGAAGAGCAACTTACGGCGGCGAGTTAACAAACCAACAAACAGTTACTTTCGAGAGAGGTCCAAGTAACAATGTTTTTATGCGCGTTGTTACTTTGGTGAACGTGGCTGATAGCGGAAACGCCATCTATAAAGCGGTTTCGAATTCGAACTTAAACGCCATTGCTGCGGCGTTCCCGGTTGCAGCTTATACAAAAGACTCTGCGAGTGTTGTCATTGATGTAACCGAGTTTTTTAAAGGTGACAACCAGGTGGTAAGCATTAGCCCTTCAGCTAAAAGAAGCTTCAGTCTTTCTTCTATTGCTTCAGACAGATCTTACATTCAAAACATTAGTTCTTTTCCTATTAATACCGAGGTAAGGACTGTAAAAACTTTCAATTCTTCCCCTTCTTTACCGGGTGGATTTTCCCCTTTTCCATCTTCAACTATCCCTGCTGCAAACGCTGCAGGCGCAGTTACTATCGAACTTAATACCTCGATGATCTTGTTGCCAAGAATTCCAATGTCAGTTCGGTATTCAGATCGTCGTGTTGGTTTCTTCTCAGAAGACTTCACCAGTTTTAGCGATATACAGCAAAGGGTTGAAAACAACAAGTTTGCTGTGCGCTGGAGAATGGAACCTAAAGATGAAGACATTGAAAAATGGAAGCAAGGTCAGTTGGTTGAACCTAAAAAACCTATCATCTATTATATCGATCCTGCCACGCCAAAAAAATGGAGAACTGCGCTTATACAAGGTATAAACGATTGGCAGGTTGCATTTGAAAAAGCAGGTTTTAAAAATGCGATCATGGGTAAAGAATGGCCAGATACTGCATCTGCCATGAGTATGGAAGATGCCCGTTATTCAGTTATCAGGTACTTTGCTTCTGACGTTGAAAACGCCTACGGTCCAAACATTCACGATCCCAGAAGTGGAGAAATATTAGAGAGCCATATCGGATGGTATCATAACGTGATGAAGCTAGTACACGATTGGTTTATGATACAAACTGCAGCAATAAACCCAAGGGCTCGCAAGATGAAATTTGATGACGATTTAATGGCTCAATTGATTCGTTTTGTATCGTCTCACGAGGTTGGACATACGTTAGGTTTAATGCACAACATGGGTAATAGCAGCCAGACGCCCGTTGAAAAATTAAGAGACAAAGCTTGGGTTGAAGCAAACGGACACACGGCTTCGATTATGGACTACGCACGTTTTAATTATGTTGCTCAACCAGAAGATCATATTTCAGAAACAGGATTGTTTCCGCGTATTGGTGACTATGATAAATGGGCTATTCGTTGGGGTTATGGCTACATTCCGGGTAATACAAAGGAAGAGCAGAAAGCGACCAGTAATAAGCTTGTTATGAAAGCACTTGCTGAAAATCCAAGAACTTACTTTGGAACTTATGAGCTAGGAAATCCAAATGATCCAAGAAACCAAAGCGAAGATCTTGGCGACAACGCAATGAAAGCGAGTACTTATGGTATTAAGAACTTGAAGTTTATCCTAAAGAACCTGCCAGACTGGACAAAAGACGAGGTCGATCAAAATGAGAATATTGATGAAATGTATACCCAATTAGTTGGTCAATTTCGTCGATACCTTGGTCATGTAACAGCAAACATTGGTGGAGTTTCTGAGACCATAAAAACATCTGTACAAGATGAGCCGGTGTTCGAAGTAACGCCAAAGGCAAAGCAAAAAGAGGCGATGACATTTCTTCAAACCCAAATTCTTACAACGCCACGTTGGCTAATGTCTAAAAGCATTTGGGACAGGGTTAAGAATCCAGGAGAAACTGATCCTATTGCGACTGCACAGGAAAGTGTACTCAATAATCTTTTAAGTACCCCACGTTTAGCCAGGCTACAAGAGTCTACTGAAAGATTTGGTGCGGTAAAAGCGTATAGTGCAGTTGAATTGTTCGGCGATTTACAAAAAGGATTATTCGCTGAATTAAAAACAAAAAAACCAATAGACAGTTATCGTCGTCGTCTACAGAAGAGCTACGTTGATAAACTGAACAATATGATTAACCCCGGCTCTTCCGCCTCAGGTATTGTCATTTCTTTTGGAGGCGCTAGTGCCTTGTCATCCGCTGATATTAGCCGTACCGATATTCCTTCTATCGCGCGTGCTCAGATGATGCAATTAAAAACAGAGGTTACAGCAGCAATCGCGGGAACCACTGACAAGATGAGTAAGATCCATTTGATGGATCTTAAAGAAAGGATCAAAGATGCCCTTGATCCAAAGAAATAAAACAAAGCATTAAATGTAAAAAAGCCCGGTAGTTTACTATCGGGCTTTTTTATATCGTTTTTGTTTTCGGGCAAAATAAGTTTAATCCAGATCGTTGTGTCACTCACTTGTACCGCAACTCATTATTCAACTCTTATAGTGCAGAGCTGACGTTTCATAAATCCAAAGGGGAGTACATTTTACTCATATCTTAATGCGACTATCGGGTCTAGTTTTGAAGCTTTGATTGCAGGCCATAGACCTGCCGCTAAGCCGACAACACTACAAATGATAATACCTGTTATCACCCATCCCCATGGAACCACAAAGCCTGTACCTACCACCATTGCGAAGGCATTTCCAACAAGTACTCCAAGCACAATTCCAAACAGTGCACCTAATAAGCTAATAATAATCGACTCGAACAAGAATTGATTCCTGATACTTTTCCTTGTTCCTCCTAACGCCTTTATGAGACCGACTTCTTTGGTTCGCTCCGTAACTGCGACAAGCATAATATTCATAAGACCAATAGCGGCTCCAATTAAAGTTATAAGACCAATAGCGCCCGCGGAACCTGAAATACTTGATAGTAAGCTAATAAAGGTTTCAGCGAGGCTATCGCTTTTGTCAATAAAAAAATTTTCGTTGTCCTTTATGTCCAGCCGACGAATTGCTCTCAAGGTTCCGGTTGCCTCCCCTATTGCCGGCTCTAGCTGTGTTAGATTGTCAACCATTACATTGATGGTATAGGAAGTTCCTGCGTTGGGCAACCGGCGTACATTGTTATAGCTGGTTACTATTACCTTATCCATTTGTAAAAAAGCACTGCTTCCTTTTGGCTTTAATAGCCCAATGACACGATATGGAAGATTTGCAATCCTTATTATCTTTTCAAGGGCAGCTTCAGGCTTATTAGGAAATAGTTTCTCTGCTATTTCACTTCCTAAAAAGCAAACATTCCTGCCTGTTTCTACATCCATACGGCTAAAGTTTCTCCCTGCCTGCAGCGTATACCCATTGATCAATAAAAAATTCTCGTCTCCCCCCCGAATCTGCACTTCGGGTGTTGTTTCCTTATTTCCATATTTCACAATCACATTTCCGGGACCATTAAGCTGGAGACCGATTAAAGAAGGAAACTTGAAATTTTCCTTGAACATCTTGGCTTGCAAGTAATCTATTTTCTTTCCTACGTTAGAGGTCTTATCGGGCCTTGCACCTTTCTTAACAGCCGAAATACTTCGCCGTCCTCCAATATTTATATTCCTGTCTTTATACCTGATTGCAAAAGCATTAGCACCTAAAGTTGAAAAGCTTTCTTTAATACTTTGGTTCATTGCCTGGATGGCCGTGATAATACCTATTAAAGCCATTATTCCAAAAGCAATAATGGCAACTGTAATTCCAGTGCGGAGTTTATTACTTGTGACAGTCTTGTAAGAAAGCGCCAGAATATCTGCAGTCTTCATAGCCAAATATAAGGTAAACTTAGAAGTCGAAAAGCCCTTAAGAGAGATGAATAGAGGCGGAAGGCTTGACTATAAGCGGTAGGTGAGAGATAGAATTAACAAGAGCGAGACAGCACAGCAAGTGAAAATGCAGAGTAATGAATTTACAGCAAAAGTGAGTGACACAACGATATTGAGCATTGTTGTAAAGCTGGCTACAAAACTATCACGGCGAATATTTGCCTTTTTTAAAATCTCTCTTAAAAATAAAGAAAGCTTAGAAGTGCGTTGGGGAATACACCCAACACAACAATAAGGACAGCAACAAAAAGCAGCAAGTATTTGAAGCGCGCGGTAACAGGCGCGAGTACAATATTTCCATCTTTGAAATACATTGCCTGAATTACTTTAAAGTAATAGTAGGCGCTTACAGCCGCAAACAAAACTCCTATTATCACCAACCCAAGGTATTTACCTGTTTTGACGACGGCGGACAACATATAGAATTTGGCAAAGAAACCAGCAGTAAGTGGAATGCCCGCAAGCGACAGCAGGAAGATCGCCAGCAAAGCAGCAATTAAAGGTTGTGATTTAGAGAGTCCATTGAAGCCTTCAAGAGTCATATCGTCCATCTTGGCCAGCACAGCAAAAATGCCAATAGTAGCAAGCGAGTAGGCGGCGGCATATAAAAGCAACCCTTCCTTGGCTGCATCATTGACAGCAAACAATGAGAAAAGCATGAAACCAGCTTGGGCGATACTAGAATAAGCCAACATTCGTTTCACGCTTTGCTGAAACACAGCAGTGAGGTTTCCAAAAGCAAGGGTAAGTATAATGACAATGGCGATGAGGCGATCTGTTTGGCTTCCCATGCTTCCCAAGCGCCCTTCAATCAGGCGAATAAAGGCAGCAAAACCAGCGACTTTTACAACAGTAGCCATAAAAGAAGTGATGACTGCGGGAGCACCGTCATACACATCAGGCGTCCAAAAATGAAAAGGTGCGGCTGATACTTTGAAACATAATGCAATAAAAATGAGAACCATGCCTAAAGCTGATAAATAAGAGACAATGCCGTTTTTAACTACGTTTTCAACCATGAACGTTCCGCCTGATCCATATAGCATCGCAATACCCATCAGCATTATTCCGGTTGAAAAAGATCCCATTAAAAAGTACTTCAGCGCAGCCTCGTTTCCTTTGAGATTTTTTTTATCGCTTCCGGTCAAAATATATAAGGGAATGGAAAGGATTTCAATTCCAATAAATAACATCAACAGGTTGGTGTAAGAAGTAACTATGCCGATACCACACAAAACAAAAAATATTAGTGCGTGGGCTTCAGCCGTATTATTTCCTGCCTTCTCAATATCTCTTCCACTGAGCATGACATAAATCAAGGTGGAGAAAATGCAGATACTATTGAAAAGCAAACCAAATTTATCGAAATGAAGAAAGTTGGTAGTATCGATGTGAAATAAAGGAGAACCTTGGCTTTCAGTGATATTTAATACGAGCAGTAGTAATAAAGCAACTGATGAAATGCTTTTGTAAGCAGAACGATTATGAATGAAAATGCCACTAAACATCATCACCACACCAAAAATTGCCGAAAGTATAATCGTATTCATAAGTAAACTAATGAGGCGCTATTTTATTTGAGCTATAATTTTTGTTACAGTTTCGGCGCATAAATTAATCATAGGTTGAGGATACACACCAAAGAACAAAACAACTGCGACTAATATAGCCAACATTAATTGGGTATTGATTGGAACGTTCAATGTAATCCGCTCTTCATTCGTCACCTCGCCATAGAACACTTTCTGCACCATCCATAAAGTGTAAACAGCTGCAAGTATAATACTGATGCATGCCACAGCACCCAGCACAACACTATGATTGAAAACGCTATTGAACATCAAAAATTCTCCAACAAAGGAATTAGTGAGAGGCAAGGCTATATTAGCAAAAGACATGATTACAAACATGATGGCAAGAACGGGCGCTTTTTGAGCAAGTCCACCTAACTCACTAAATTTACGGGTTCCTAGTTGCTGCTCAATTACATCTATAACTATCCACAGGCCGATTATATTAACGCCGTGCGCAAACATCTGAAATATCACACCCTGCATACCAAATGCACTACCGGTAAACATAGTTGCAGCCATCAAACCAATGTGGGCTATTGACGAGTAAGCAACCAATCTCTTCATATCATCTTGCCTGATGGCAATCAAACTTGCGTAGATCATTCCTACAACCGCAAAGATCATTATAAAGTCCGCCATCCTTACAGAAGC
This sequence comes from Segetibacter aerophilus, assembly GCF_007991655.1. Classification (GTDB taxonomy): domain Bacteria; phylum Bacteroidota; class Bacteroidia; order Chitinophagales; family Chitinophagaceae; genus Segetibacter; species Segetibacter aerophilus. The sequence goes on along the minus strand of NZ_BJYT01000005.1, from coordinate 66,702 downwards.
AGCTGGGAACATCGGTAGTAACCACCTGATCACTGCGAAGACACCCATTTTAACCATAATACCACTCAGTACCATAGTTACAGCTGTAGGAGCTTGCTCGTATGTATCGGGCTGCCATGTATGAAAAGGGAAAACAGGCATCTTAATGGCAAAGGCTATAAAAAATAACCAAAATATAAAGTTTTCCTCTCCAGCAGTAAGTGCAAGATTATGCAATGAACTAATTGCGAAAGAATGATCGGGCGTTTTAAAGTAAACGAATAAAATACCTACGAGCATTAATAGCGAACCAAGGAAAGTGTACACGAAAAACTTAAAAGTAACTGCAATCCTTTTTTCTCCACCCCACTTGGAGCAAAGAAAGTAAGCAGGGATAAGAGCAAGCTCCCAGAAAAAATAAAATAAGAAAAGATCCATGGCACAAAAGACACCCATTAATCCTGCCTGTGTTAGTAGCATGAAGCCATAAAACGAGTTAGGATTTTTGTACTTATTATTATAGGTCGCAGCAAATATGATTGGAAAAGAAACAGCGGTTAGCAGGGTAAGAATTTTTCCCATCCCATCCAGGGAAACTAAAAAACGACTGCCTAACATGGGCAACCACGAGGCGTCCGTAGAAAGAGAGTCGCCGGATTGAAAAAGACTAATCAGGGAAACTGCAAGTGTGGCAACCGAACTGAGCAGAGCGAAAGCTTTTGCACTTCTTTCCTCTTTTAGAAAGAAAGAAATCAGGCCCGTTACCAGAGGAATTACAATTAATAAAACTGGGATCATACTTTATTTTTACCTGCAGTTACTTTGAAAAATATTTAAGAACAGGATTCAAATTATTACCATAAAAAACAAGGATAATCATCAGAACCATACTTAAGACCATCAGAAGGATATAGTTTCCTACCTGGCCACTTTGCATCAACCTGATCTGTCGACCTGCATAATTGACGCCTCTTCCAACACCGTTCACCAAGCCATCTATTCCACTTTTTTCAACCACGTTTTTCAGAAAACCTCCAAGAGCTATGAGTGGGTTAGCAATAATTTTATCATACAGTTCATCTACATACCACCTGTTTGCTAGAAGCTTTCCTGCGCCTTCTGCTTCTGCTATCTCAGGTTTTTTGCTAAACCTTGTCCATGCGTAAATGATAGCGATCACAGCCAAGGCAACGGAGATAGCCATAAGCATATATTCCGTACTGGTGTCTAAACCATGCGCGGCGTCGGCAGACTTTACTATAACAGGAGAAAGAAAGTGTTCTAACGCATGGGCATTGTGAGCAAACGCTTCAGGAATACCAACGAATCCTCCAATAACACTTAATATCGCAAGAACGATCAAAGGGATAGTCATTGCGGACGGACTTTCATGCAAGTGATGCTCCTGGTCATGAGTACCTCTAAATCCACCTAAAAAAGTCATCACATACAACCGGAACATATAGAAAGCTGTAAGACCGGCAGTAATCGCGCCGATTAACCAGAGAACTTTATTATGCTCATAAGCCGCCGCCAATATTTCGTCTTTACTAAAAAAGCCGCTAAAAGGTGGAATACCTGAAATCGCGAGGCAAGCCAGCAGAAAAGTGATATGAGTAATAGGCATGTATTTCTTCAACCCTCCCATCACACGGATATCCTGCTCATTGCCCATTGCATGAATGACGCTACCGGCACCAAGGAACAATAAGGCTTTAAAAAAAGCGTGAGTCATTACGTGAAAAACTGCACCGGTATAAGCACCAACACCCAATCCTAAAAACATATATCCTAGCTGGCTCACTGTTGAGTAAGCCAGCACCTTTTTAATATCGTTTTGCTTAAGTGCAATAGTGGCTGCAAGGAATGCAGTAGCCAGACCAACAATCGCTACAACCGCCTGCGTTGTCGGAGCCATAGTATATAAAACATTGCTGCGAACAATCATGTAAATACCAGCCGTAACCATAGTGGCAGCATGTATGAGAGCGGACACTGGAGTGGGGCCGGCCATTGCATCTGGTAGCCAAGTGTATAAAGGAATTTGAGCGCTTTTTCCCATAGCCCCAACAAACAACAACATGGTGATAGCTGTTACATCAAAGGTGCTGAAGGTCGAAGCTTTTGCAAAAACATCTCCGTAGGAGACTGTTCCTAATTTTGCCAATATCCAAAAAACGGCCAATAAAAACCCGACATCGCCAATACGGTTCATTACAAAGGCTTTGCGGGCTGCGTAGTTATAGTTGTTGTTTTTGAACCAATAACCAATCAATAAATATGAACAAAGTCCTACACCTTCCCAACCAATAAACATAATGACATAGTTCGCTCCCAAAACCAACAGCAACATTGAGAACACAAAGAGATTTAAGTAAGCGAAGTACCGCCCATAGTGTTGCGTCTCTTCATTGTGCATGTATGAGGTCGAATACAAATGAATAAGAAAACCGACGCCTGTAATGATTAGCAGAAATAAAGAAGACAACTGGTCAACCTGAAAGGAAAAAGGGATATTAAAGGATTGAACTTTTATAAAGTCAAATAGGTGAACGATCTGCGGCTGAAATCCGTCTTGCTTTACCTGTAAAAAGATGCCAACACTTACCACAAATGAAGCAAGGATAACACCACATCCTAGCAAACCAATCAATGATTTAGACAAAGTTTTACGACCTAAACCGTTGATAAGAAATCCTATCAAAGGAAACAATGGTACCAGATAAGCGAGTTTTGCCATATTACCCCAACCCCTAAAGGAAATTTGCCCCCAAACCCCTAAAGGGGCTTAAGAAAGTGAACCCTAAATCCCTAAAGGGATTTAAGAAAATATATTTTAAAAACGTTTTTGAATTAATCCTCCTTGCCCAACTCCAATTATTTATAAGCCTGCTTTACTCTCTTCTCCCTTTAGGGCCGGGGCTAATTCTTTAACCTGTTTAAGAAATTTACATCTACAGAATGCGTATTCCGATACATCATAACAATAATCGACAAACCCACGCAAACCTCTGCTGCCGCAACTACCATTATAAAAAATACAAACAACTGGCCGTCTATTCCTACAGTTGAAGTTGGGTTTGATACTATTGCCTTTCCATTATGCATTTTTGAAAAAGCAACAAGTAAAAGGTTTACCGCATTCAACATTAATTCAATACACATAAAAATGATAATTGCATTTCTCCGCGTCAATACTCCAACAACCCCAATGCAAAACAGAACAATCGATAAGACTATATAATATGTTATTGGCATACCCCAAACCCCTAAAGGGGCTTTTGCCTTAATTCTTTTTAGAAATTAAGTTGTTATTAAATAATTACCACAAAATATTCGCTCCGTTATTCCCCTTACGGGCTAGGCTGTTAATTCCTCTTACCTATTACTACTGCACCCACCATTGCTGCTAAAAACAGCACACTGCTTATTTCGAATGGAATTACGTAGTCTTTAAACAACACCATCCCAAGGTTTTTTATCAACCCTATATTGCCTTCTTTAACCAAAGCTTTCGCGTTCTGAACCTCGCCCGCATCCCTAATTACATCAATCATTATCAACATTAAACATCCCCCTGATATAGCACCTGCAATTTTAAACCGGTTATTTTTCTGTGGCTCCGAGTCGCTATTCAAATTCATTAACATCACCACAAACAGGAACAATACCATTATAGCACCCGCATATACAATGAGGTTAACGATTGCCAAGAATTGTGCGTTCAATAAAATGTAATGACCTGAAATTGCAAAGAAAACAATGATCAGCCACAAGATACTGTGAACAGGATTTTTGCTTATTAAGACCATTGTAGCACTGACCAGTGCAAGAGCGGAAAGAAACCAGAATAAAATTTCAGTTGTACTCATTAGTGGCGGTTAGTAAAGTTGTTATTGTGTTGCCGGTGCCCTTTCCCCTTTAGCCTTTTCATACTCTTCAGGTTGGGTAAGCGGATTAGGTATCAGCAAATCTTCTTTACCATATATAAATCCTTTACGCTGGTAGTTGGCCGGAGCAAATGTTTCACTTAAATAGATTGCATCTTTTGGGCATGCTTCTTCACAAAGGCCACAAAAAATACAGCGCAGCATGTTGATCTCATATTTTGCTGCATATCTCTCCTCACGATATAAATTCTCTTCTCCTCGCACACGTTCAGCAGCTTCCATAGTGATGGCTTCTGCAGGACAGGCTAATGCACAAAGACCACATGCAGTACACTTCTCTCGTCCTTCTTCATCCCGATTTAAGACGTGTAAGCCACGAAACACTTTAGCAAAAGGACGTGTTTGTTCCGGGTAACTAACCGTCGGAACTTTTTTGAAAATATGACTAAACGTAATTGCCATTCCCTTAAAAATCTCGGGAAGGTATAACCTTTCGAGAAAGGTCATTGGCTTGCGTTCTACTTGTTTTACTTTTTTTGTTAACGGTTGCATATAAAGAAAGCTTTTAGCAATTGCTGCCAGCTTCCGGCTTTTTTAAAAAGGTTTGCAAAAATATTTTTCTACCTCTAACCTACCAACTTTATTTACCTACACCTTTGAGAGGACTTTTTTAAATCTTTTTGTTGGTGGTCACTTTATCTTTTATCAACATCGTTGTGTCACTCACTTGTACTTTCTGTTCTTTATTCTTCGGTGAACAATAATCTGCCTAACATTCATCATTGAATACCTGGTCAACCGACAGTAAACGTTCCATACCAAATTTTCGATGCTCTACATTCACCGTAAGCTTGTTACTTACCATTTCCTTTGATCCAACCGAGTTACTACTGATGAACGAAATGCGACGCAACAATGTTTAATCGGAGCGGCATAGCTTGTACCAAAAACTCTCTGATAACGACACTTACAAATTATCCTTGTCTCCATAATATAACTGCCCCGGTTATGAACATATTTACCAAAGCAAGAGGAATTAATGATTTCCATCCAAGGTTCATCAATTGGTCGTACCGAAAACGAGGGAGTGTCCAACGAACCCACATAAATATAAAAATCAGGATAAAAGTTTTTCCGAACAGTGCCACGAAACCAATGATAGCTGCAAGATTTACAGACAAATTTGCTTCATTTACAAAAGGCATATCATAACCTCCAAAGTAAAGAGTTGCCATAATAACACTGCTGATGAACATATTTATGTATTCAGCAAACAGGTAAAAACCGAGCTTCATACTTGAATACTCCTGGTGGTAACCGAAATTCAATTCATTCTCAGCTTCCGGCAAATCAAACGGAGCGCGGTTACATTCAGCAAAAGCGCAAATAATAAAAATAAGAAAGCCAATAGGCTGATAAACTATATTCCACCATGACCCTTGTATTTGCTGCTCCACAATAGTTTTCAGACTAAGTGAACCACTTAGCATTAAAAGGGCAATCATTGAGAGGCCCATGGCTAATTCATAGCTAATTACCTGCGAAGCTCCACGCATTGCGGCCATCAGCGAAAACTTATTGTTACTCGCCCATCCGCCGATCATGATACCATACACGCCTGTGCTTACAACACCAAAAATGTAAAGGATTCCGATATTAATGTCTGCAATTTGGAGGTTCACCGTACGATCGATACCAAACATATTGATGTGTATCTGGTTGCCCCACGGGATAACTGCACTTGTCATCATCGCAGTTAACATAGCCAGGCAAGGGCCTAAAATAAACAGGGTTTTGTTTGAGGTATTTGGAATGATTTCCTCTTTAAAGAATAACTTACCTCCATCGGAAAGGGGCTGTAAAAGGCCAAAAGGACCAGCACGATTAGGACCTTTCCGGTCCTGTAAAATAGCCGCCACCTTGCGCTCGCCCCATGTAGAATACATCGCGATCACCAACGATGCAGTTATAATAGCTCCGATAAGGGCAAGTTTTTCGAATAATAAAGCCCAGTCAATTTGTAAAAGCACCATTATTTATCCCTTTATTTATAAGCCTAATCTTAGTTCACTATTTTGTTTCAGGCAAAAGTCTACCATTTTCTTTATTAAATACCTCGCTTGTGGCCGGACCTTCAATTTCGCTTAGATGCACAGTTGGCTTGTTTACTTCGCTCACTGCATGAATATCCATTAAGAGTTTCGGTTTCCGTCCGCCCATTACCTCGGCAATCGTTTCGTGAGGACGCTTAAGGTCATCTAAATAATGATTGGCAGAAATGACTGAATGCCTGTTTATTTTTCTCGGACCTTCAATAACCCAATCACTTGTTTTCTTTTTATCGAAGCGACAAGTGTTACAAATCCATCCGGTCTTACCGTCAAAATCTTCAACTTCACCCCACTCATCTTTTCTTGCAGTTACACGAAATACTTCATCTCCCCTGTTCCAGATGGTTACTTTACCGCAGCACTTATCGCAATCTCGGTGGGCGTTCAATGGCTTTAAAAACCACACCCTTTGTTTGAAGCGGAAAGTTCTATCAGTTAATGCACCAACAGGACAAACATCTATCATATTTCCGCTAAAGTCGTTGTCAATAGCTTTAGAAATGTAGGTGCTTATTTGGGCGTGTTCACCTCTATCTAAAATACCGTGCATCCTGGTGTTGGTAATTTGGTCAGCTATGTAAGTACAGCGATAACACAAAATGCAGCGGGTCATGTGCAATTGAATGTAAGGACCGATGTCTTCTCTCTCAAATAAGCGACGCTGGAACTCGTAGCGTGTTTCTTCTTTTCCGTGCTCATAACTCAAATCCTGCAGATGACATTCTCCTGCCTGATCACAAATTGGGCAATCGAGGGGATGGTTGAGCAATAAAAATTCCACCACGCCTTTACGCGCATCAAGCACTTTCTCACTGGTTATACTCTTCACAACCATTCCATCCATTACGTTGGTGCGACAACTTGCAACGAGTTTAGGCATTGGCCGGGGGTCAGCAGTTGAACCTGCGGCGACCTCAACCAAACAAGTTCGGCATTTACCTCCACTGCCTTTCAGCTTGCTATAGAAACACATGGTAGGAGGAGCTACATCTCCGCCTACCTTTCTTGCTGCCATTAATATAGATGTACCCGGAGCTACCTCGACAGTTATATTGTCGATGGTAACTTTAAACATTTGAGGAGCATCTTTTTTTACTTCTTCAGCCATATTTTATTTTTTCACGCCTGCATAAGTAGCAAGGCGGGAAGTTTAAAGTTATTTATGAATACAAAGCTTACACCATAACCTCTCTCGCATCAGCGTAATGTGCTAATCCGAAATTTCTTACCTGGCTTTCTTCCGGGTTTAGTACATGCCACTCAAATTCATCTCTAAAATGCCTGATCGCAGCCGCTACAGGCCATGCGGCGGCGTCACCTAAGGGGCAAATGGTATTTCCTTCAATTCTTCTTTGTATATCCCACAACAAATCGATATCGCTCAATTTGCCCTTTCCGTACTCGAGGTTATATAGAACGCGTTTCATCCAACCGGTACCTTCCCGGCACGGACTACATTGACCACAGCTTTCATGATGATAAAAACGCGCAAGAGTTAACGTATGTCGAACAATGCATTGATCTTCGTCCAATACTATAAAGCCTCCTGAACCCATCATACTTCCTGTTGCAAATCCTCCGTCTGACAAACTCTCGTAGTTCATCAAACGTGTTTCGCCTTTCGCAGTTTTAAATAAAAGATTAGCAGGCAAAATAGGTACGGATGATCCACCAGGAATACAGGCTTTTAATCTCTTACCATTTGGAATACCACCGCAATACTCATCGCTATAAACAAATTCCTCAACACTAATTGTCATGTCGATCTCGTACACGCCTGGCTTGTTGATATTTCCACAAGCGCTTATCAATTTAGTACCTGTCGATTTACCAACTCCAATCTTAGCATACTCCTCACCACCGATATTGAAAATAGGAACGATAGCGGCAAGGGTCTCAACATTATTAACGACTGTAGGACTTTCCCATAAACCCTTGATAGCAGGAAACGGTGGCTTGATGCGAGGGTTACCTCTTTTGCCTTCAAGACTTTCTATCAAAGCAGTTTCCTCTCCACAGATGTAAGCACCGGCACCACGCTGCACATATATCTCGCAATCAAAACCCGTCCCTAAAATGTTCTTACCTAGCCAGCCATTTTGCTTAGCCTCTTCAATCGCATGTTCTAAAATATCTGGGATCCAGGCATATTCACCTCTGATGTAGATATATGTTCTGTTGCTTCCTAAAGCAAAAGATGAGATAATCAGACCCTCTATTAACAGGTGCGGGAGGAACTCCATTAGATATCTGTCTTTAAAAGTTCCAGGCTCACTCTCATCTGCATTGCAAACAAGATAACGAGGAACGCCTTCCGGTTTTGCAAGGAAACTCCATTTCATCCCCGTTGGAAAACCTGCTCCTCCCCGACCCCGCAAACCACTTTTCTTTACTTCTTCAACGATCTCTGTCGGAGTCATTTTGAAGGCTTTTTCTACTGCAGCATATCCGCCGTTCTCGCGGTACGCTTTGTAAAAACGTATTCCTTCAATATTTGCCTTGTCTAATAATAATTTTGTACTCATTTCTCCAAATAAAAAATCAAAACAGATAATTCTTTTTGACTTATTAATTTAAAATTTTGACCTATTTCTTCAATTCGTAATTAAACATCCAATTAACTCCAAACCTGTCTTTCAGCATTCCAAACCTGGCGCCCCAGAAAGTGTCCTGAAGTTCCATGGTAACCGTACCACCTTCTGACATTCTTTTAAAAACATCGTCTATCTGACCTTCCTCACTTAGCTCAATGGACAATTGAATGTTTCCTTCAGTTTGCACATTTTTACCTTTAAATGTATCAGATATCATAATCACGTTATCTCCAAACTGAATTCTTCCATGCAGCACTTTGTCTTTATAATCTTCATCTGACGCCATTGGACTATCACCATATCGACTTATCGCAATCACATTTCCTCCTAAAGCTGCAGTGTAAAAATGCATTGCCTCTTCAGCATTTCCCTGGAAGTGTATATAAGGTGTAAGTTTCATGACCCTCTTTTTTAAACAAACCGAATTCTTATCTATAAAACCTTTAAACTAATTATTGATTGCTGAAAAGCTACGGCACTCTTCTATAATTGAATCTACTTTTTCGGGCGTTAGATGTTCTCTGAAATGCTTTCCTAATTGCATCATTGGTGCGTATCCACAAGCTCCAAGGCATTCAACAACTTTCAGAGTAAAAAGTCCGTCAGGCGTTGTTTCTCCCACGCTGATACCTAATTTACTTTTTATATAATTAATAATGTCATCGCTACCTCTCAGCATACAAGGCCCGGTTTGGCAAACTTCAAAAACGAACTTACCTACCGGCTTCATATTGTACATACTGTAGAAAGTCGCAACCTCGTATACCTCTATAGGTGTAATACCAAGCAACTCTGCCACATAATCCATAACTGGAACATCCAGCCAGCCACCAAATTCCTCCTGTGCAAGGTGCAGCACCGGCAGTAAAGCACTCTTTTGTTTTCCTTCCGGATAACGTGCAAAAATCTTCTGCACTTCGTTTAAACTCTTTTCTGAAAACTGTATCATTTATAATTGAAAAAGGCAAAATGAAAAATGACTTCAATTTTTCATTTTTAATTTTAATTTTTAATTATCCGTCCATCTCACCGGCAATCAAATTTAGCGAGCTCATGCAAATGATTGCGTCACTCAACATGCTACCTTTTATTAGTTCTGTGTAAGCCTGGTAATAGATGAAACAAGGTCTGCGAAAATGCAAGCGATAAGGAGTACGACCTCCGTCGCTAATTAGATAAAACCCTAATTCGCCATTTCCGCCCTCTACACAATGGTAAACTTCACCTGCAGGAATATCGGTCTCGCCCATAATTATCTTGAAGTGATAAATAAGCGCTTCCATTTTTGTATACACATCCTTCTTTTCAGGGAGATAATACTCAGGAGCATCCGCATGAAAAACTTCAGCGTCTTTCCCCTTGAAATCCTGCACCTTGCGGTAAGCCTGCTTGATAATTTCAAGCGATTGCCACATCTCTTCGTTTCGAACTAAAAACCGGTCGTATACATCGCCTGTTTTTCCAACAGGAACAGTAAAATCAAAGTCTTCGTAACTGCTATAGGGAGAATGTACGCGCACGTCGTAATCTACTCCTGCTGCTCTTAAGTTAGGACCCGTAAAGCCATAGTTAAGGGCTCTCTCGGGAGCGATACCTCCAACTCCCTGTGTCCGCTCCATGAAAATCCGGTTGCGGTTAAAGAGGTTTTCAAACTCCTTCAGCACCTTCGGATATTCATTTAGAAACTTCTCGAGTTTCCTAAATGCTATGTCGTTGAAATTTCTTTCAAATCCACCGATACGGCCAATATTTGTTGTTAAGCGGCTACCGCAAACCTCTTCCCATATTTCGTAAATCAATTCGCGGTATTGCATCACGTACAAAAAGCCAGTAAAAGCTCCGGTATCCACGCCAACAACTGAGTTACAAATAAGGTGGTCTGCAATTCGGGCAAGCTCCATTATGATTACTCTCAGGTAGTCGACCCTTTTTGGAAGCGTAAGGCCTAGCAGTTTTTCGCACGTCATGTGCCAACCCATGTTATTAATCGGGCTGCTGCAATAATTCAATCTATCGGTGAGCGGTGTAATCTGGTATAAAGGACGATGCTCAGCAATTTTCTCAAAAGCCCGATGTATATAACCAACAGTTTGTTCAGCGTCCACCACTCTTTCACCATCTACCTCCAAAATATTCTGGAACACACCATGCGTAGCCGGGTGCGTCGGCCCCAGGTTTAAGGTGGTAGTGGTTTTTTCAATACTTCCATCGGGAAGCACTCTATGTTTAGGTTGTTCTACAACAGACATCTTTTATTTTTTTGTTGTCGGCATTTCTATTCTATTCAACATTGTTGCGTCGCACTCTTGTACTTTCAATGTTTTCGGCACCTTTTTATAATTCGAATTAAAAGAAGCTATATCCATGTTTTATCCTTATCAGCTTCGCTGATTGTCCTTGGCTCATCAGGTACCTCACGATTGCCAAAGTCAATGCTGCCACCGCGACCAAACATCTCATCATCTTTATCTATACGGCTTTGATCTTCCAAAGGAAATTCTTTGCGCATAGGGAAATAATCCATCTCCTCAACATTCAAAATCCTCTTTAAGTTCGGGTGACCAATAAAGTTGACCCCAAAAAAATCGTAGGTCTCCCGTTCCATCCAGTTTGCGGATTCAAAAATGCTGGTGGCAGTGATTACATCTGGTTGAGCTACCGGAAGAAATACCTTGAATCTTATCCTTACATTCTCCACGAGGTTATGCAAGTGGTAAACCAGGGCTAACTCCTCCCCCACACGTTCAGGATAATGAACCGCACATAAATCAGTCAAGAATTGAAATCCCAAATCGGGCTCATCGTATAAAAAACGCATCACCTTCAAATTCATTTCCCTCGGGGCAGAAAAAGTAAGCATGCCATAAGGTTCACCAAATTCAGTAAGTGATTCTCCAAACTTGTCAACTAATCTTTGTATGATATCAGGGTTAGTTAAGGGCATCTATCTAATTTGAAAATTAATCAATTTGAAATTTGAAAATGAAAAGGCGTAGGATCACATTTTCAAATTATCAAATTTCGAATTTCCCGCATTTGCTTTATTGTATGCCGTAGCTTTCCATCAAAGCTTTGTACTGTTCGCCGTTTCTGCGACGGGTACTTTCGTTGTGTACCAGATCCTGGATACGCAATACGCCATCAATAATTGCTTCAGGTCTTGGCGGGCATCCCGGAACGTAGACATCTACAGGAACTACCTGGTCTATACCTTGTAATACGCTATAAGAATCGAATATACCTCCTGAACACGCGCAGGCACCAACTGCCATTACCCAACGAGGTTCGGCCATTTGCAAGTAAACCTGCTTTACTATCGGAGCCATTTTTTTAGCGATTGTTCCCATCACCATTAGCAAGTCGCACTGGCGAGGTGAGAAGCCTAGTCTTTCACTTCCAAACCTCGATAGATCGTAGTGAGAACCCATGGTTGCCATAAACTCAATACCGCAACAACTGGTTGCAAATGGTAACGGCCAAATGGAGTTTTTTCGTGCAAGGCCTAAAACCTTTTCTAAAGAGGTGGCACCAAAGCCCTCTCCCATATATGTTTCTGGAGCTTCGAGCTCTTTAACTTGTGTATGAAATCTTACTGGACGAGCCATAATTTGTCTGATTTTAAATCCTTTTCAAATTACCTTCTAAAAAATAACCGTTGTTTTACCAACATTTTTTGAAAGCTGCAAAACAGCAATTAAAGACGTGCAAAAGTACTGCAAGTGCGTCAAATCCAAAGAAATGTTTCAAACGGAATTATCTGAAATGAATCACAAATTCCTGTTGTTTAGATTATTTAAAAAGGGATGAATGTTTTTTTTAGAGGATGCAAAAAACATGCAAGCCCCAACCCCGATGGTACAAGCACAGCACTGTTTTGCTGTACAAGTGAGTGACACAACGATGTTGAAAGAAGCAGAACGGTTTGAACAAAAAAGTTATCGATACAGGTTTAAACGAAAAAAGCAGGAATTTTCGCCCTGCTTATAAAATTCTTTCTGATCTTAATCTTCCCACTGCAACGCGCCCTTTTTAATAATATAGTAAAAACCTGCCAGGAAGAAACCGACAAACATCGCGAGCGCCCCAAAGCCCGACCAGCCTAACTGCCTGAAGTTTACGGCATAAGGATAAAAGAAAATAACCTCCACATCAAACAAAACAAAGAGGATGGCCACAAGGAAATATTTTACTGCCATCGGCTGACGCGCATTACCAACCGCTTCTATACCACTTTCGAAGTTTTGAAGTTTATCGCTTGTTTTTCGTTTAGGACCTAATAAGTGAGTAAGGCCCATCATCAAGCCAACAAAGCCGATAGCACAAAGTAGCTGAAGCCCTATAGGAAAATAATTAGCCGAGGTGCTTGCCTCATTTATTGCAGCGTCTAAAAAATACATGTTGTAGAAATTTCGATGTAAAAATAAGGAGTATCGGGAAACGGAATAAAAATCAGTTTGGGAAAGCATGAACCCTATTGCAAAAGTAAGCGGCTGATTACTATCCGCTGCACTTCACTGGTGCCTTCATAGATTTGGGTAATTTTCGCGTCACGCATTAACCGCTCGACGTGATATTCCTTAACAAACCCGTAGCCGCCATGTATTTGCACCGCTTCCACCGCCGCCCACATCGCAGTTTCACTACTGAAAACTTTTGCCATCGAAGAGCTTACCGTATAATCCTGCCCCTGGTCTTTTTGCCACGCAGCCTTTAAACACAACGCTCTTGCCGCCTCGATCCTGGTAGCCATATCTGCCAACTTAAATTGTATCGCCTGGTGATGCATAATCTCTTTGCCAAATGCCTTTCGCTCCTTTGAATATTTAAGTGCAAGTTCATATGCTCCGCTGGCAATACCCAATGCCTGGGAGGCAATGCCTATTCTTCCGCCGGCTAAAGTTTTCATGGCGAACTTAAAGCCAAAACCGTCTTCGCCTACCCGGTTTTCTTTAGGCACTTTTACATTGTCGAACATTACTGAAGTCGTATCACTTCCCCTGATGCCTAATTTGTTTTCTTTCCCCCCGACTGTCACACCGGGCCACCCTTTTTCTATAATTAAAGTATTGATACCATGACTTTTTTGCTCCGGGTGAGTTTGAGCCATAACGAGGTACACTGAAGATGTTGAGCCGTTGGTTATCCAATTTTTGGTGCCGTTCACAAGGTAGTGGTCACCCATGTCCTCGGCGGTTGTATGCTGAGAACTAGCGTCACTTCCAGCCTCGGGCTCGCTTAGCAAGAACGCGCCGATATATAATTCACCATCCTTCTTGCCTTGGGCAAGTGGGGTTAAATATTTTTGTTTTTGTTCTTCCGTTCCAAACGCTTCGAGGCCCCAGCAAACCAGGCTGTTGTTTACGCTCATACAAACACTCACGCTTGCATCGATTTTACTAATTTCCTCCATTGCCAAAACGTAGCTAATAGTATCCATTCCACTACCGCCGTATTGCGGGTCTACCATCATACCCATAAACCCCAGGTCAGCTAGTTTGGTTATCTGTTCTTTTGGAAATTTTTGTTGCTCGTCCCTTTCTATTACTCCCGGCAGGCATTCTGCAATGGCAAAATCCCTTGCCGCCTGTTTTATCATCAGTTGTTCTTCAGTGAATTGGAAATTCATGTAGTGGAATTATTTTAAGCAAGGTAAGAGAATTTAAAAGAGGAAGTATTGTGGAACGAGCGTTAGGAATTCTATTTAACATCGTTGTGTCACACCATTCAACCTATTGTTATTACTCGACTTTTATTGACCCGGCAGCAAGTGAGGTTCTATAATGTCCGAATACATCTCACAAGCAACCAGGTAGAAACGAACAGGGCGGTAAGAATGTTTGATGAAGAACTTTAAATATTCCCGAAAAACAAATAAGCAAGTGTAATAGCAGTCAGTAAACCGACAAGGTCGGCGATCAGCATAGCGCCAACTGCATACCGTGTATTCTTAATAGATACGGCACCAAAGTAAATCGCAATCACATAGAAGGTAGTGTCTGAGGCGCCTTGCATTATAGAAGCAAGCCTGCCTACAAAAGAATCTGCCCCGAAGTTCTTCATTGCATCTACCATCATTCCCCGCGCACCTCCGCCACTTAGCGGGCGTATCAGGGCTGTCGGCAAAGCATCTACAAAACGGGTATCAGTACCCAAGGCAGCAAAAAAAGACTTTATCCCGTTAATAACCACATCGAACGTTCCGCTTGTACGAAGAAGACTTACTGCCGCCAACATTCCCACGAGGTAGGGAATGATACGTACTGACGTTTCAAATCCGCCTTTCGCGCCATCTATAAAAGCATCGAACACATCGATTTTTTTATAAACTGCTGCAGTTATAATTAGTAAAAAAATAACCAGTATAAGTCCGTTGCTTAGCACATTAGAAAATGTTTGTACCGATTGCGCATCTAACGAGGTTAAATACACCACGAGTAGTACAAGCAATACCGAAAAACCTCCGACCCACGCCAATACCACGGGCTGTAATAAGTTGATCTTCTGCTTATATGAAACGATGATCATTGCAGCAATAGTGGCTACAAAAGTGGTAATCATACAAGGAACAAAAATATCGGTTGGGTTTGCCGATTTCATCGAAGCCCTAACGGCGATAACGCTTACAGGTATCAGGTTAAAACCGGCTGCATGCAAACACAAAAACATGATCTGTGCGTCGGACGCCACGTCTTTTTTCGGGTTAATTTCCTGCAGGCTCTCCATTGCCTTCAATCCAAAAGGCGTGGCCGCATTATCTAAACCAAGCAAGTTGGCTGAGAAATTCATCATCATATGCCCATGAGCGGGATGACCCTTTGGGATACCGGGAAATAGCCGGGAGAAAAAAGGACCAATGACTCGCGACAACAAACGAATACCCCCTGCCCTTTCCGCAATGCTCATAAAGCCCATAAATAAAGCCATGATACCAATCAAACCTATGCAGATGTTAACTGCGCTTTTACAGGTTTCAATGATTCCGTCTGCTTTTTTGACTAATCGTGATTGTATTGATTTGTAAGTAAAAATGGCCATCTTTCCCTCTACCCCTTTTAAGATAGAAATGGAGTCATTGTCAACCTTGTCGCTGATTATAACATTAGCGGGATGAGCTGAGTCGGCTGCTACATAAGCAAATGCGGAAAGATATTTAGCAAACCCTTCTTTAGTCTTGATACCAGTTTCGGTGGGAGAACCAATCATCAAATATCGAACACTATCATATGCATCGTCAGCCTTACCTACCACCATTTGACTAAATATCTGGCTATCTCCAAAGAAAACTGCTTTTGATGCTGCAACCAGAACTGCTATAATAATGAAAGCCGACCAAATCCTACTCAATGCCATTAATACTGTTTGATATTAGGTGTCGTGATTTAAGTGTCACAATAATACGGTTATAGTTTCAAATACCTACTTTTGCCGCAAAATGGAGAGGTGTCTTTTACATGTAGTGTTCACCTTGTCTTTTGAATTTTTAATCTTTAATTTTTAATTATAATGGGTCTTCAAGCAGGTATTGTGGGATTGCCAAATGTGGGAAAATCAACTCTATTTAATGCACTCAGTAACGCTAAAGCGGTTGCAGCAAACTTTCCTTTTTGTACAATCGAACCAAATATTGGGGTGATCACCGTTCCTGATGAAAGATTGATTGCGTTGGAAAAAATCGTAAATCCTCAACGCGTTGTTCCGGCAACTGTTGAGATTGTTGACATCGCCGGACTGGTAAAAGGTGCAAGCAAAGGTGAAGGTTTAGGCAACCAGTTTTTAGGAAACATTCGTGCTACCGATGCAATTATACATGTGCTTCGCTGTTTTGAAGACGATAATATTATTCACGTCGATGGCAATGTAAATCCTGTTAGGGACAAGGAAATTATTGATACAGAACTTCAGTTGAAAGACCTTGAAGGAATAGATAAGAAAATCTCTAAAAACGAGAAATTATCAAAAACCGGCGATAAAGAATTCCTCCATGGACTTGACCTCCTAAAGCAACTAAAGGCTTTTATGGAGCAAGGTAAAAATGCCCGCGGCTTTGAAGTAAGTCCGGAAGATAAAGAAAAGCATTTTGCAGATCTTTTCCTGCTTACAATGAAGCCGGTGATATATGTATGTAACGTAGATGAAAAAAGCGTTGTAGGCGGCAACAATCATTCAGAGGCGGTGAAAGAAGCCGTGAAAAACGAAAAGGCTGAAACATTGCTAATCAGCGCGTCTATTGAAAGTGAAATTGCGGTGATGGAGAGTTTTGAAGACAGGCAATTGTTTTTAGAAGATATGGGATTACATGAAAGTGGTGTTGCGCGGCTGATCACCTCAACTTATCGCTTACTAAACCTTGCCACTTATTTTACCGCCGGTGTACAGGAAGTGCGTGCATGGACCATTACAAAAGGAATGCTTGCTCCGCAAGCTGCCGGAGTAATTCATACAGATTTCGAAAAAGGTTTCATTAGGGCTGAAGTAATTAAGTACACAGACTTTATAAAATACGGTTCAGAAGCAGCTTGTCGCGACAATGGTAAACTTGCAGTACAAGGAAAAGATTACTTGGTAGAAGACGGGGACATTATGCACTTCAGATTCAATGTATAAATTCTAGAGTATCTATTTATGTAAAGAGACGGTCAAAAACCGTCTCTTATTTTTTTGTGCTACAGCAAGCAACAAGTTGAGCTTAGTTTTCTACTACGAACCGATATCCAACGCCCTTGATCGTAATTATCTCAATTCTCAATTCGTCCTTCAAATAGGTCCTAAGCTTTGTGATGTATACATCTAAGTTTCGGCTGTTGAAAAAAGAATCGTTGCCCCAAATCACATTGAGAATATCTCTTCTGTCAATAATGCTATTGCGATTTCTATAAAGCAGTTTTAAAAGCTCTGATTCACGGAAAGTGAGTTTTTTTTCTTCTGTACCATATACCAATGACAATCTATTTACATAAAAAGTAAACTTCCCGAGATGGATGGTTTCGTGTTCTTCACTTTCCTTTTTGTCTTTATTTCTTAGCACATTCTCGAGCCGAACAATTAGTTCTTCAAGGCTAAAAGGTTTTCTTATGTAGTCGTTGCCACCTACTGTAAAACCCTTTACCACATCTTCGGTTTGTGACTTTGCAGTTAAGAATACGATCGGTGCAGTTTTATCAATTTCCCTGATCTCCCGGGCAATTTCAAAACCATTTTTGTTGGGCAACATAACATCTAAAACACAAACATCTGGTTGATATTCATTAAAAAGTTTTAACACATTTGTTCCGTCAGCTTCCATACGAACGTCAAATCCCCTGGTTTCAAGACTTTCCTTTACAATTTTTCCAAGAAACAATTCGTCCTCTACATATAGTACTTTGATCGCCATAATTACCGTGGAAATTTAATAATGAAACTGCTACCTTTTCCTTCACTGCTTTCTACCTCGATCATCCCCTTATGCATTTGAATAACGTGTGCGACATAACTTAAACCTAGTCCATACCCTTTTACGTTGTGTTGATTGCCTGTTGGCACTCTAAAGAATTTTTCAAAAATTTTGTCTTTATATTCTTGTGCTATTCCTGGCCCGTTATCTTTTACAGCAATAACCAGTTGTTCAAGCGACCCTTTTATATCAACTTTTATTGCGGCGTCTTTGCCGGTATATTTTATAGCATTATCAAGCAGGTTAAAAATTACGCTTTGCAAATGAATGAAGTCTCCTTTCATTTCAGTGTTTCCCTCGGCTTCTATCTTAACGATCGCTCCAGCTTTGTCAAGTTGTACACGTAAATACGAAACCACTTCCTCAACTAATAACCTCATGTCAAATGTGTCAACTTGTAACTCAATTTTATCTTGCTCGAACATTGAGAATTTAAGCACTTTATCTACCAGCAGTGACAACCTGTTTAGCTCACCTTCAGAAATATCTAAATATTCTTTTGTCCGCTCTTTATCCTGCAAGGCATTGAAGTTTCTCAAGGCCTCAATAGCTACACTAACCGTTGCAATGGGCGTTTTTAGTTCATGCGTGATGTTGCTGATAAAATCATTCTTTACTTCAGCCAGTTTATGTTGCCTAATCAGGCTTGTATAAAAAGCTACAAAAGAAAGTAAGGTTACGGCGACCAAAAAAAAAGAAAACCCAATTGGCAAGGATATTTTTTCTATTAAGTAAGGAAAACTATTGCCGAGCTCTAAACGATATATGGAAGGTTGTTCAATACCAACTAAAACTTCATTATCCTTCTCTTCCACTATCCCCTCTTTCCGTGAGGTTTTGTAAATATTAAAAGGCACATTCAACCGGTCAGCGGAACTCTTTGTTGTATAGGCATTAGAGAGTTCATTAAGAGGAAGCGAATCGAATGGTGTTGAGATGCGATAAACAAAATCAACATCAGGCGGCATGTTAGGTAACTTCTTTTTGAAAAAAAGTCGTCTTTCTTTTTGGCGGTTAGAATCCTTCTCTGATAATACCATTCTTACAACATGCCTGTTTGTACCCAGTGGTGGAAGTTGCCTTGACATTAAACGTTCTGCCATTTGCAAACGAAAATCCTGGGCGCTTGAACTATCGCTGCTTCTAACGCCATTTATAATTACTACATTGCCGATAGAGGCAGGATTTATAGTATCGAGCTTGATTGTATGGGGATGGATACTATCATTTGAAATAAATGAACTGCCCGGCTTAAGCGTAATAAATACCTCTTTTCTATTGTTAATTCCCTTGCCGGTCGAATCATCCTTCAAACGGTTTACAACGGTATTCGTTAGTCTTACAATAGATCGCCGGGAAACGTTTGCGGGAGCTGACATTGTTTGGCTTACTGCAGGAAGAAGATTATTGTCAATAACCTCTTTAACGTTTTTAGTCTTAACTGTATCAAACCTTAGATGCGACGCCTGCACTTCCTCAACAACCTGGCGGAACAAAGAGTTGCTCTTTACCCGAAGTGTTGTTGCCTCACGCTGATAGTTGTTGTAGATCCAATAGCACTGAAACGCTGTTATAACAAACAGTGTAACGACCATCAAAACAACTAACCATTGTAAACGCTTCAAACGCTGCCCATTTGAAATCAAATGTACAGGATTACTAAAACGGTAAATGTGTCATTAACCTTAATTAACCTTAATGATAGATGCATTAACATGTGCGCCAGAAGACGATGTATAACTTTGACAAAACTCAACACATGAAGAAATATGTATTCTCAACAGCACTTCTCATTTCTGCTTTTTCTTCTATCGCCCAAATGAAACAGGGAAGGGTATTGTACGAAAGACAGGTGAAAATGCAGGGGCGCCTACTGCTACAAGGGGCGCCTGAAAATCCTGAAGTTGCCAAAATTTTAAGCCAACCAAGAATAGACCGTTTTGAATTGCTGTTTGGAAACAATCAATCCATATGGCAAAAAGCAGATGATGAAATGCCTCCGGAAGAATTACCTTCTAGTGGACCAATTCGTATTTCATTTATGGGAGGTACCGATGACATAACTTTTGTAGATATCAATTCAGGGAAGCGAACAGACCAGGTGGAAGTTGGTGGTAAAAAATTCATTGTTGAAGAGGATATAAAACAATTGAACTGGAAAATTTCCGACGAAACAAAAAACATACTTGGACATCCCTGCAGAAAGGCAACTGCAGAAACAATAGGTAAAAGGCCTCGAACCCAAATGATTAATGGTGAAATTAAGAAGGAGGAAGTAACAGACACTACTTATTCAACTGCGTGGTTCGCAACTGATATACCTGTCTTTGCCGGTCCCATGTACCCAAAGCAGTTGCCTGGTTTAATACTGGAGCTGGATTTGAATAATGGCCGCACCCTTTACAAAGCAATTGAACTTACAGAAAAGACCGAAGTAGCAAAAATAAAAGTGCCGCAAAAAGGTAAGAAGGTAACGATACAGGAACTTCAAAAAGAAAGAGATGCACTGATGCAGCAGATGCAACAGAATTTTAAAGGTGGCAATATTACAATTAGGGGAGGAAGTTAGAAGCGCTCATTAATGTTTTAAAAAAGTCCCGGAGGTTTATCCTTCGGGACTTTTTTATCTGCCCATTCAGTGAGAGAACTTAAATATTAGCAAGGTTTCGAGTGACTATATTTTTCTTTTTGTTCGAGCATTTAGTTCTGTATTGTACATCGTTGTGTCACTCACTTGTACATTTATTTATTTGCTCTACTCAAGCCGGCACTTTGAACAATATTTGGACAATTATTCCTTTTATTAAAAATTGTCCATAAACATCTAAACCTGCAATAATCGATCTTAGAATTTTTTGAAAAAAGATGCATTGTAGCGCCCGTACAAGTGTGCGACGCAAGAGTGTTAGATGTAGCTTCAAAGCTCATCACAAAAAGAAAAAATTCTAAAAAATCGAAGTGACTTCGCAGGTGAAAACCTTTCAATCTTTACATTCTTATCTGCACGTTATTTCTACCTCCACCGGTTGAAAGGCCCGTCTTGTTTAAACTAAATGTAAAGCTTAACAGAAAGTACCTGCGAAGGCTGGTAATGCTTGCATCCTCGATATAGTTCTGCGTAGTGTTGCGGTTGATGCTGATGTTGCGATTAAGCAGATCGTAACCTGACAACTTAATCTCGCCACGATTATTCTTCAAAAATAATTTGCTAAGTGAAGCAGTCCACAATGGAACATTGGTATTAAAAGCGGATGCCTGGCGACTGTACATATTATAAGTAAAATCTGTAGCGAAGAAGAATTTAGCAGGCAGCTGCCATCCAATTTCAGCACCGTAGTTTTGACTTAAATAAGTAGCATTTAAAGTTTTTTGAAGTGAATACACAGCGGAATTATAATTAGCTGAAGCACTCAAAACAAGATTCAGTTTTTCTGTTGGATTAACGTCTAAACGAACCGCAGGTCCAATCGAAGTGGTAGCAATATTGTTCTGGTTTGAATTGATGAATTGCTTGCCTTTATTGAAAGCAATAGTGCTACTTACCTCCATGCTTCCTCTTAAAGGTTTGATTGGAAAACTGTAACTCAGGCTACCACTTATATCGTAGACGCCGTTTACATTCACCGGCCGCGACCTAACCAAACCAACGCTATCGACGATATCATAATTAACGATTTTGTTTTGCGTCTGGCTAGCATTGATGTTTATAAAAGCGTTCCTGTTTTTATAGAAGTTGATCGAGGTATAGCCAAGCCTTACTGCGTGCGTGTATTCCTGCTTTAGAAATGGATTACCCTCTCTTATATACAGCGGATTACTAACATCAGGCACTGGTTGCAGTTGGGTGACGGAAGGCTGGGTTGTGTAAGTATGGTAGAAAAAGCTGAGCTTATTAAAACGGTTAAAATTGTATTGAAACTGTGCTACCGGTAACAGGTTAGAAAATGCTTTTTTAATTAGAGAATCATTAATTCCCGTTTTTATTTTTCCTTGTAGAGCTGCATTCTGCCAATATGCACCAACCGCATAATAATATTTTTTCCGTTGCGTACGTAAGCGTAAACCTGAGTTTATATACCCGTAGGAATTATCGAAATTATTTGAGAGCATTGGGTTTAAACGGTTGTACTTACCCGTAGAGGAATTGTAGTCGTAGGTCGTTCTGTTAGAATTGTTTTTACTGTTGCTATTGGCGATACTAAACTCTAATAATGATCTTTTAAAAACCGGTTCAGTGTAAATAGCTTTGGCAGTATAAGACCAACTATTTGCGTCTAACTGGCTCTGGCGGTAAATAGAATCCCTCCTAACCAATGTACTTTCCTTGTTATAAAATTGGGTAATAGCTTGTTGGTCTTCGTTGCCATCGCTTTTGTTTTTGGTAGCTTGCAGATTTATAGAAAAGGTTCTTCCTTTTAGCCTGAATTTCTTTCTAAACAACACTTCGTTTTGAAAATTATAACCGCTGCTTTTGCCAAGGTTATTACTAAAGCCTGAATTGCTTACCTGCCCCCTACCTGACGATGTTTCATAATCGCTTACAGAATTGTTTGTTGTACGTTGACTGCCAAACGAAGGAGATATTTTAAGAGAATGAAAAGAGTCTATTTGAATGTCTGTAATGAAGTTGACGCGGTGGGTGTTGGTCAAGTTATTCGTTCTTGAATTTGACTTGTAGAAATAAGAAGAATCGGGTAGTAAATACTCGCGTTGAACATTGCTTTCTATGAATGGATTATAACGGCTGTAGAAGTAATTACTTCGAAAATCTGTTTTTGTACCAATGATATCATTATGATTAAAACCGCCACCCCACGTGGTATTTATACCATTATTATTTTGAGTGCCTGCCATTTGGTTCAAAACCTGACTTCCCCCTCCCCCATTTTGCTGTTGTTGCAAACCTCCTGAGAAATTAAGCATATCAACAAAGGAAAAGCCTTCAGCATTTGTATTATTTCCCATGCCGATCAACGACGTTTGTCGTGCTCCTTTGAAGGAATTTACATTGAATTTTCCCTGGTAACGATCGCTTGTTCCCGCACCGGCGTTTATTTTTCCGAACATTCCACCTTTGCGTTCTTTCTTAAGTTTCAGATTAATGGTCTTTTCACCACTTCCATCATCAAATCCTGTAAGTTGCGCCTGGTCGCTTTGACGGTCATACACATCCACCTTATCAACTGCATCAGCAGGTAGGTTACGGGTAGCTAATTTCGGATCATTGCCAAAAAATTCCTTTCCATCAACCAATACTTTTTTCACTTTTTCACCTTGAGCCTTAATGTTGCCATTTTTATCAACTTGTAAACCCGGTAGCTTTTTGATTAATTCTTCTACCGTCGCATTAGGCTGAGTTTTGAAAGAACCGGCATTGTATTGAATAGTGTCGCCATTTAGCGTAACCGGTGGAGCTTCGAAAGTAACGACAACTTCTTCCAACATAGTTGAACGGTTGTGCATAACAACATTACCAAGATCAACACGCATGTTAGACGAATTAACTGTAAACAGTTTATTCGAATTCCTATAGTTAACATGTGTAATCATCAGCCGATAGTCGCCACTAGCAATATCCGAAATATCAAACCTCCCCTTTTCATCGGCCAATGAGAAGCTAACTAAAGATGAATCTTTTTGTCTTAGTAACGTAACTGTCGCACCGCTTACAGGTTGTTTTAGCAGCGTATCAAATGCTACGCCTTGAACCGTTCCACCTTTTTGTGCAAGAGCAATTGTAGTGAAAATTATTAGTGAAAAAATAAGCAAGCCGACTTTTCTCATAGCTGTGGTAGTTGATGCTACGAAAGTATTCATATGGTAAAGGAAAGCAGGTTAAGAGGGGTTGGTTTAATGTTAACGAAGGTTAATAAAATCAGCAAGATTTTCAGTGAAAGTTTTCTAATGTTTTAAGGGATTGTCGACAGTTTTTTATTAGGCAAACGGGCATGTTTAATAGAAGCACAACGGATAAACGAAATGCGACGCAACGTTGAAAAATTAGATAACAAATGCTGGATTCAATAATGCTCTCACTCCGTTTAATGCCCGACCCTTTAAACAAGGTTTGCATCATTTTAAAGCAAATTTTATTAAATGGCATAATTTTTTTCGACTTAGAGTTACCTCTCCTTAAAAACAACCACTATTATTTCACTAATTCTAAATCATCTTCAATGAAAGCTGCAGTATTTCATAATCCAAAAGACATTAGGGTTGATAACGTACCTGACCCGGAAATAAAACAACAGGGAGACGCAATTATCAGGGTAACATCCACCGCTATCTGCGGATCTGACCTTCATATATATAACGGTATGTTTCCGCAGCCGCGTAATATGATTTTAGGACATGAGTTTATGGGAATAGTGGAGGAAGTGGGAAGCAATGTCAGCAAGTTAAAAAAAGGAGATCGCGTGGTAGTTCCTTTTCCGGTTGCATGCGGAGGTTGTTACTTCTGCAATACCGGCCTTGTTGGTCACTGTGAAAACTCTAACGCCGATAACTACGGACCCGAGGGCGGATTGATGAGTGAAAAAGGCGGCGGTTTGTTTGGATACACGGATCTGTACGGCGGCTATGATGGCGGACAGGCAGAATATGTGAGAGTTCCCTATGCTGATTTTGGACCCCGGAAGGTATCGGACGCGCTTACTGACGAACAAGTATTATTTCTTACCGATATTTTGCCAACAGGTTACGCGGCGGTTGATTGGGGTGGAGTGAAAGGTGGAGAAACGGTCGCTGTTTTTGGTTGCGGACCTGTTGGATTAATGGCGATGAAAGTGGCCTGGCTTCGAGGAGCATCGAAAGTTATCGCTCTTGACATTGAAGATTATAGGTTAACAATGGCTGCAACTGTTTGCGGTGCAGAAATTATTAACGTGAAGGACCATGATAAAGCAATTGAGGAGATTAGAAACTGGACGGGTGGCCGAGGTGCAGACGTAGTCATTGATGCCGTCGGGATGGAGGCAGATAGAAGTGCACTTGACCGTGTAAAAAGCGTGATTAGAATGGAAAAAGGAACAATCAATGCTTTACGCATGTGCCTGTCGGCTGTGAGACGTGGCGGTACTGTTTCAGTCGTAGGTGTATACGGATACCCTTATGATAATTTCCCCTGGCACCAAATCTTTGATAAAGGATTAACTATCCGCGCAGGACAAGCTCCAGCTCATACTTACATTGACGAATTAAACCGTTGGGTAGAGGAAGGCAAAATCAAGCTGGACGATATTATTACACATCGTTTACCGCTTTCACAAGCAGCTTATGCTTATGACATTTTTAATAAGAAAGAAGATAATTGTGTAAAGGTGATTTTAAAGCCGTAGTTGATAATCGATGTAATAAAGAAAGGTGGCTGAATGGCCACCTTTCTTTATTTAGAAAAACTGTTCATTATTTAATCAAAGTATTATTGAGGATTTCAGCACCGTTTACAAGGTCATAAAACTCTTTTTTTGTCGCCAGGCTTTTAAGCATAGCCAAATGTCTGTCATGGTGAAGGTCTGTTCCAAGAAAGTCAACCATCTCGTTTTTGAATAACCGTTCAGCTATCTTCTTTACATGTGGGCCGTAACCTCCGGACAACGATAACAAGTTCACCTGCAGTTTGCAACCAAGGTCCTTAAATCGCTCGTATTGTTCAAACTCATGATGGTAATAGCTATACCTTTCGGGATGCGCAAGTATTGGTTGTAAACCCATCATTCTTAAATCGAAAATTGCCTGGTCAAAATTTGGCGAGGGCGATAAGTAAGACATCTCAACAAGAATATAATCACCAGCTATTGTAAGCAAGTCTTCCTTTTTTGACTTGGCAAGCAATTCAGAAAACATATGATCTATCATATATTCTGCAGCCGCTTCTACCTGGATATCTACACCAGCGGCCTTTAAAGCATCCCTAACAAGGGCTAATTTTGGCAAAATTGTTTGAGGACTGTTAGGATATAAATCTGATAATATGTGCGGAGTACAAATGAGTTTATGGTACCCTAGTTCTTTCAGATCCTTGATGTATGCTACCGAATTTTCCAATTCCTGCAAACCGTCATCTATACCAGGCAGCAGATGAGAATGCATATCAATTCCTATAAATGACAAATCGGGTTCAACTGGTTTACCCGATCTCTTAAAAAAATTAAACATCTAAAAAAAAATTCATTCCTGCAATTTATAAACTATCCATGAGAAGTAAGAGTGGCCGTAAGTATTTCTTCATCCATTGCTTCGTAGATTGAGTTGTTGCTTATATATTCAGGAACAATACGTTTCATCTGTTTTACAACTTCATCATCCTTATTTAGGATCGCAATGCTTACTGCTTTATCTATACTCTTCGAAATTTTTTCGTAATCATATTCTATCACCTTTGCTATAAGTATTTTTTTATTATGGGTTGAAATCACCTCTTCCTCTTTGTTAAGTAGTTCTTCGTACAATTTCTCTCCCGGCCTTAATCCTGTGAATTTGATTTCGATATCTTTTGCCGGTGTGAGGCCTGCAAGCTTTATCATCTTTTTTGCGAGATCAAGTATTTTAATTGGTTCGCCCATGTCAAACAAAAATACTTCCCCACCGTTGCCCATCGTTACAGCTTCTAATACAAGAGAACAAGCCTCAGGTATAGTCATGAAATAGCGAATGATATCAGGATGTGTAACAGTAACAGGGCCGCCTTTAGATATTTGCTCCTGGAAGCGCGGAATAACAGAACCATTAGAACCAAGCACATTTCCGAAACGCGTTGTGATAAACTTAGTTCTTGTTTTGCGTGGGGCTATTTGAATAACGCCCTCATCGAATACTGGGATTGTCTTCCTTGATTGCAAGGACTGACAGTAGATTTCAGCTATTCGTTTGGATGCTCCCATTACATTGGTAGGATTTATAGCCTTGTCTGTTGAGACAAATAGAAATCTCTCTACCGAATAAAATTCAGATAAATCTGCAAGCACTTTCGTTCCTAAAACATTATTTCTAACTGCTTCGGAAGGATGGTTTTCCATCATTGGTACGTGCTTATAAGCAGCAGCATGAAACACGATGTCAGGCATATACATTGCAAACATGTTATTCATTGCTTTCTCGTCTTTGACATCTCCCAGGAATACTTTTAAAGTGTTTCCTAATTGATATTTCTTCTGCAACTCATATTCAAGTTCGTATAGCCCCGTTTCCGTTTGATCACAAATAATCAGAGAGTATGCATTTATACCAGCAATCTGACGTGCAAGTTCGCTTCCTATAGACCCTGCTGCTCCTGTAATTAAAACTTTTTTATTGCGAAGCATGTTTGTTACATGCTCGTTTTTCAAACTTATTTGCGGGCGACCAAGTAACTCATCAATTTTTACCTGCTGCAGCTGGTTAATATTAAGGTGCCCTTGTATCCATTCCCTCATGGGAGGAATGTTCATCACCTTAATGTTCTGTTCAAGGCAATAGTCAACTATTTTATTCTTTTTATTTAGATCAAAATCCTGGCGTGCGAAAAACAACATCTTTATCTGCCACGACTTAATGACGTTCTGAACCTGGTTAAAAGAATAAATCTTTACATTATCGATTGTTTTCCCAAACAAGTTTTCATCGTCGTCAATGAAAGCAACAATCTTATAGCGATTGTTAGAAGTTTGCTCAATCGTTTTCTTTAAAACAGATCCATTCAACTCTGCACCATAAATAACGATATGAATGTTTTCTTCCTGGTTCACGCTGATCTTGTATAAATGCTTCACAAGAAGGCGGTAGCCAAAAACAGAAAAAGAAGAAATGAAGAAATAAATAAATAAGACTGAAGTTGGAATAAAGGATGCGAGTCCAAAGCTTCTTAATCCTACATTAAGAAGCAGCATTATAAAAAATGAATAGAAGACAGCCGAGATACTTCTGAAAGCTTCCTGAAAACCTGATAGTCTTATAATGCCATGATAAGTCCGGAAAATGTAAAATAAAATGGAGTTTACAATGACAGTTGCCATTATATCATCTACAAGGTCTGTAAGATGAATGAGATCCAGGTCAAAATTTAGCCTAAGGTAATTTGCATATACTATTGCGAAACAGCAAATACTAAGGTCGAGAACAAATATCAACCACTTGGGAGCTATTTTGTTTCGCAGTAAAAATTTCCTTAAGTTTTTCACGACCTTTTTTTGTTTTTCTGAGCAGCGCCGTCACTCGCAGCTAAGCTCAATTTGGTATTCTTCTAGAATTGATTTGGGAGATAATAAAGATCTTTTGTTATAAGTCAAACTTAACTAAGTACATGTAATTACTATGCTCCACGATGAATTATGACTAGCAAAAAGAAGAAATAGTTGCTTTTATATCGGTGGCATTAAAAGTAACTTAAATACAACTCTATCTGCTATTTTCCTTTCAAAGAAGTAATGACTGTTTCAATAATTATTTTGAAATATTCACCAACACTTCGATTATTTATATATCTAAAGTTCAGTTCTATCTTTTTTGGCATGATCTCTTTCACGTATAGTTCCTCGGGATTATGCGAAAGCGCCAGGAGGTCGTTTTCATTTCTGTATTGTATTGAAGCATAATCAGTAATGCCCGGTAAAACCTTCAAAGCTTTCAACTGGTCTTCGCTATACAAGTCAACGTACTTCCTCACCTCTGGTCTTGGACCTACAATACTCATTTCACCTTTTATCACATTTATCAATTGAGGCAACTCATCTACTTTAAATTTTCGTAAGTAGTATCCTGCTTTAGTTACCCTTACATCTTTTCCCCCAACCGTCAACAAACCTCTTTTATCTGCATCCACAAACATGCTTCTAAACTTATAAACTTTAAAATCTCTACCATCCTTCCCTACCCGGGTTTGTTTAAAAAAAACAGGTCCTTTGGAAGTAAGCTTGATTAGTAAAATAACAAGTAAAAAAACAGGAGATAAGATAATTAGTCCTACCAACGAAAACGCATAGTCAAAAAACCCAATCATTTTCATTGTCCAATGGTTTCTTTTACAGCATCCCTGACTACCTTAACGATGTGTTCACACAGCTTATTGTCTAATTGAGGATATATAGGTAGTGAGATCTCGCACGAATAATTTTGATATGAAACAGGATAATGCTGAATGTTATAATGAAGCTCGCGAAAGACTGTTAGCATGGGCAAGGGTATGAAATGAACGTTCACCGCTACTTCAGCTAACGAAATTTTCTCAATAATTTGATCCCGTTGTTCTTCCCTAACACCTCTAATTCTCAGAGGGTACAAGTGATAGCTACAGCAACTAACATCATCATTAAAGGGTGCAATCTCTGCCCATGTATTTTTAGAAAATTCACTTGAAAAGTATTCGAAGACACGTTTTCTTTCAGCCAGAATTGATGTAGTATATTTTCTTATTTGCGCCAACCCAATTGCTGCACATACATCAGGCATATTCATTTTAAAACCTGCGTACACCACGTCATATCTCCAACCTCCTACCTGGCTTTTAGAAAAAGCATCCTTTGTTTGCCCGTTTAAACACCACAATCTTAAAGTCCGATAAACCTCTGCATTATCAAAAGGTAGAGGCAACGTTATGCAAATAGCACCTCCTTCGGCAGTAGTTAGATTTTTTACGGCATGATAAGAAAAGACGGTAAAATCTGCAAGGCTGCCAGTTTTTTTATTTTTATATACTGCCCCAAATGAATGGGCCGCATCGCTGACAATAGCTATTCTTGCTAACTTTTCCTGTTTGTCGCCTTTTGGATTAAATATGCTCGTTACCTCTTTATCGTTTACAACTGTAAATAGAGTATCGTAATCACATGGCCAGCCAGCAAAATCTACTGGTATTACAGCTTTCGTTTTATTCGTGATTGCAGCACGAACCTTTTCAGGGTCTATATTGAAATCATCTTTTACGTCAACCATTATGGGCGTTGCTCCAACGTGCATGACTGCTAAAGCTGTTGCACAGTAAGTATAAGCAGGAATGATTACTTCGTCTCCCTTGCCTATCCCTAACCAATGCAATACGAGCATTAAACCGGAAGTTGCTGAGTTTACACAGAGAGCCTGCTCAATTCCTGCATATTTCACGGTTTCTTGTTCCAACGCTTTTACTTTAGGACCAGTTGTGATCCATCCGCTTTCAAGGGCCGACATAACCTCTGCCTTTACATCGTCGTCTATAAAAGGAGGAGAAAAAGGAATTTTCATTTATTAAGCTATCACCGCTATTTATGCAATGATCGAGTAAAACGAGTGTTTTTACTAAAAATTATACTTTCCCATGATTATAATATTTCATTTAAGTTAGATTAAATGTGACTTTTTTAATTATAGTTAACGGACCATGTTACTTATTCTTCTTATCGATAATACACTTTCCGCTAAGAACTAGGCTTCTAACTCTTAACATTTAGTTTCTGATCAAAATAAATTGGAAAAGGCTAATTTTGCAGACTTATTCAGTTTTAAAGACTAGCCTGTTTACAAGCAACTAGGTCTTTTATAGAGACTCTACAAAAAAAAATATGAAATTATCGAAGTTTATTTTTGACCTTCCCCTTAACCTGATTGCCCAAAATCCTACCAAAAAAAGAGAAGACAGCCGAATGATGGTTGTTCATCGCAAGACAGGACAATTAGAAGATCTGCACTTTCGTGACATTTTAAATTATTTTGACGACAAAGATGTTTTTGTTGTTAATAACACAAAAGTTTTTCCTGCCAGAATGTACGGAAGAAAGGAAAAAACAGGCGCAGTTGTGGAGGTTTTTCTATTAAGAGAATTAAATGCCGCTAATCGTCTGTGGGACGTAATTGTGGATCCAGCGCGAAAAATTCGTGTTGGTAACAAACTGTATTTCGGAGACAATGATGAGTTGGTTGCTGAAGTAATAGATAATACAACAAGTCGCGGAAGAACAATTAAGTTTTTGTGGGACGGAGCTGAAGATGATTTCAAAAAACAACTTGAGGCATTAGGTGAAACTCCTCTGCCAAAATATATAAAGCGTAAGCCGGATGAAGAAGATCGCGAAAGATACCAGACAGTGTATGCAAAACATGAAGGTGCTGTAGCAGCCCCTACTGCAGGCTTTCACTTTAGTAAGGAATTGATTAAGCGTTGTGAAATAAAAGGTATTCGCTTTGCAGAAGTAACACTTCACTCAGGGTTAGGCACTTTCCGTCCGCTTGAAGTAGAAGACTTGCACAAACACAAAATGGACGCTGAGTTTTACCAGATTGACGAATTTGCCTGCAAAATCGTAAACAAAGCGAAGGAAGATGGCCGCCGTATTTGCTCGATTGGCACCACTACGATGCGGGCTTTAGAAAGTAGCTACACGTCGCAACAGTTGCTAAAACCAAGTGAAGGCTGGACTAACAATTTTATTCACCCGCCTTATGATTTCAATGTAGCTAATGCAATGGTTACCAATTTCCATTTGCCAAAAAGCAGCTTATTTATATTGACCTGCGCTTTTGGGGGGTACGACCTTATCACCGAAGCTTATAAAAAAGCTATAAAAGACAAGTACAAGTTCTCTACATACGGAGATGCTATGCTGGTTCTATAATAGATCTTGAAATTAAAATGACCGATTTTTCGAAAAGCTGCATAATTACATGCGGCTTTTTATTTTAAGGCTAGCAGTTGTAAACAGCCGGAAAAGTAAAAAAGCATGTATGGTAAACTAAAAAAGCAGCCGAGGGCTGCTTTTGAAAAATTTCAAATATAACAGGGCTAGTCGTTTTCGGCTTCCGAAATATTAAGGCCTTTATTTATAAGCCAAAGAAATACAATACATGCGCTTCCTATTAAATAGCCGATATAACCCTCCTGATTCTTCAACTGCATAACTGTATAAATTTTTGCCAAGGTACACGTTTTAATAGTTTTCGACCACAATATATATCTAAACGTAAAAAGGGTAAAGATGTTGTACTAACAGCTCTTCAATTTTTAAAGGTAATTCTGGCTGTAAAAACAAGAAATTAACGCACGTCTACCTTTTATAAAAAAAACCGCCCTTAAAGGACGGCTTTATTTTATTTAAGCACAATTAGCAAGATTAATCGATTGAGTAGTCGGTCCATTTTTCGTTACTCTCATGGCTTTTCACTACGTTTTCTATGAAAGCCATTCCTCTTATGCCTTCGGTAATAGAGGGGAATTCTATGATACTAGTATTGACTGTTGTGTTGTTAAGCCTGGCAGATAATGTATTTGCAAAATTTCGATAAATGTTTGCAAAAGCTTCCAAGTAACCTTCAGGGTGCCCGCCGGGAGTGCGTTGATTTTGTTTGGCCAAATCACCCACAAACGGAGTTCCTGCTCTTAAGATTTCCATTGGTTTGTCAAGCCATCTTACAATTAAAGAGTTAGGCTCTTGTTGGTGCCATTCTAATCCTCCATTCTCGCCATACACTTTTATAGAAAGGTTGTTTTCTTCGCCGGCTGCTATTTGCGTTGCGGTTAACACACCTGAAGCTCCATTGTCGAACTTTAGAAATACTCCGCCGTCATCGTCTAACAGTCGACCTTCTACTACTATATTAAGATCAGCACAAAGCTTTGTAACTTGTAAACCTGTTATGTACTCAGCTAAGTTAAAGGCATGGGTTCCGATGTCGCCCATGACACCACTTTTTCCAGACTTCTTTGGGTCTGTTCTCCAGCTAGCCTGTGCATTTCCTTCTCTTTCTGATAATCTGCTGAGCCATCCCTGGTGATAATGAACATATACTTTTCTTATTTTACCCAATGCTCCGCTGGCAACTAAGTCTTTCGCCTGTTTTACCATCGGAAAACCGGTATAGGTATGAGTTAGGCAAAGTATCAATCTGGTTTCATCCAGTTTTTGTTTTAGCTTTTGAGCCTCTTCTAAAGAAACGGTGATAGGTTTTTCGATCACTACGTGAAAACCTTTATCCAATGCGGCTACAGCAGGCGGAAAATGTGCAAAGTTTGGAGTTACAATAGTTACGAAATCCATCCGCTCGCCCTCGGGTAGCTTACTCTCTTTTTCGATCATTTCTTCGTAATTCGTATAAATCCTATCCTCAGGAAGAAACAGGGAACGACCGCTCTCGATGGCAACGTCTTTATTAATGCTGAGTGCTCCACATACCAATTCAACCATTCCGTCCATATTAGATGCAAAGCGATGAATACTACCTATAAAGGCATCTTTTCCACCTCCTATCATCCCCATCCGTAATTTTCTTTTCATAGCAAACAAGGTTTTTGATTTTAGTTTTTGAGTTTTTGTGGTCACGAAATTATACATATTTAATTTCCGCAACTATAATGGTTGATTGAACAGCAATTTTTAATCGGTTGCAAAAAGAAAAACAGTACAAGTGTGCGACGCAACAAATGCTTTGAAATGATACAATGCCCGCACGACCATCTTCTTTCTTTTTAAACAATATGTCTACTATTTACTTTTTACTGACCGTACTATTTCCATAGCTTCTTTCGTCATGCTTTCTATTTTGCCGTAGTCTTTGGCTTCAAGAAGTTGTTTACTGATTAGTTTACTGCCCATGCCAACTGCAGTGACACCTGCCTTAAACCAACCTGCAATATTTTCTTTATCCAAGTCAACTCCACCGGTCGGCATGAACATGACTTCGGGAAATAATTCTTTGATAGCGCTTACAAAAGCAGGCCCTAAAATATTACCAGGAAATAGCTTTACAAACCTGGCACCAAGCTGTTCTGCCCTGATTACTTCGGTTGGGGTCATACATCCCGGTACCCACAGCATATTGTTTTGATCGGCCACTTTTGCCGCATCCTCTACCAAACCCGGACTTATTATGTAGTCAGCTCCGGCATCAATGAAGGCTTTGGCGCTATCTGCATTCTTAATCGTTCCAATACCCAAATACATTCCATTCAACTCGCGCTCACACAGCTGTTTCATTTCCCTAAAGTTCTTCAAAGCAGCTTCTCCCCTGTTGGTGTATTCTACCGTTCTTATTCCAGCATTAAAAAGGGCTCTTAAAACATTTAAACTTACTTCCGTGTCCTTGTAAAAGTATAAGGGTAAAATCCCTTGTTCCGGAATAAGCTTAAGTAGCTCGGTCTTCTTATCCATTTGTTTTATTTTATGGGATGTTTTGGTAAATAAATCAAGACATAATTAAAATGGGAAGTTACAAAGCATCTGATTTAATATAAAAAGCAATTTATTTTTCTTGTACCCACGGAGATACAACTGACGTTTTACAACCGCTTAACATGTATCAATATTCGACTACAACAAAAAAGCTCCGCAATTGCGGAGCTTCGAATTTCATAGATACTAGCACACTTCCATTAAAATTATTCGGTGTCTTTTTTATCATCTTCGGCTTTGTAGTAATTCTTTTTAGCCTCGATAATTTCCTGGTCTTTTTCGTGTTTCAGATCGCGAACCTTTTGCTTTCTCTCATCTTTGGAAAGAGTTTTATCATCTTTCACAGAAGAAATTTTGTAATCGTATTCGTTATCGATTTCCTCTAACTGAAGGTCTAGCTGAGTAGGTTTTGAGTCGCGTCTAAAATCATTTCTTTGATAATAAAAAGGATCATTGAAAGGTGAATAGCCATAACCAAACCTGTTATATCCAAGCCCGAGACCATAGCCATAATAAGGAACAACAGGTGCTATAACAGTTACACGCGGTCTAACATAATGTGCACCTCCACCGTTATAAACACGACCACGAAAAGTACCCCCAATCTTTGGTTGAGCCATTGCGCTCAACGTTACGCTCAACGAGAACAATATCACAAGTAGCTTTTTCATAATTTATTTTTTACGTTGATATTTATACAAATTATGTGCTGATTAAGGTTAAAACATCGTCTTATAACTATTCGATAACAGTTGAATACTACCCTTTTGTTAAAGAAAAATAAAGGAATGTTTTAATGGCAGATGAACGATAAGCAAGCTCAAAAAGCTGACAGTTTTTGGCAAAGCCTAAGCTTAAATGACAGTTCTAATAACGGGCTTTTTCAGACTGCAGGAATTGTAACAGTTCAAGGTTTAAAGCTTTTGTAATAGCTTTTAGCGTTCTTCTACAAACAGCATTTCTTTATCTGCATCAAAGGTTACGTAAGCTCTCTTCCATGGTTGGTCGTCAATCAATTTCCACTTGTGCCCGGAGCCGGTCACATCCATTGCCAGCAAAATCTCCCCGGGTTTTAAAATAAAAGTTTCGCCTAGAAAAGTTGTAAACTCAAGGGTGCCGGTCAGTGTAATCACATATTGAATAGAAGGTGCAGGATGCCAATCGTAGGAAGAATAAGCGGGCGTTTCTTTGAACCTGATATTATTTGCATTTGAAAGAAAATCTTCTGCAACAGATCCCCGAGTAATATGAGTATGCCCATCGTAATCTGTGTAAATTTTATAAGCCTTTATCATAGCATGAATTAAGTAAAATCTGTGCCTCTTGCAAAAGAACTACAAAACCTTTTGCAGGGTTTTAAACTTTTTGGAGCATGAATCGGAAATTGGTAAGAAGTATATTTACACATGAAATTTTTTGTAGAGAAGGATTCTGTGGTACGGGAGATTTGGGGCAAAGGAGATACCATTCTCTTCATCTTTGCGGGAGCGTCTGCTGAGTTCGCTCTTAACAAAGCTGTTGATTGGCTATACTATACCGGGCGCTTGCCTGCCGATCCTTTAGGTAGATTGTTTTCTACTGTCAACTACGCGAGAAAAATTGTTTTTTCTGAAAATGAAGCTGCTCTAAAGGCGATTGATAAGATCGCCGCCATTCACGCCTCTGTCGAACAACAAAGAGGTGATAAAATCCCTGACTGGGCTTATCGCGATGTTTTGTTTATGCTGATTGATTATTCCATTCGTTCTTACGAAGTACTGGAAAGGAAGCTTTCTATAGAAGAAAGAAAAGAAGTATTTGATGTGTTCAATCGTGTGGGGCAAAGGATGGCTTTAATAGGACTTCCTTCAAGCTATGAAGAATGGTTGAGAATGCGCGATGAACACTTGCAGAATGACCTGTTGAAAAGTGACTTTACGGTAGACCTCTACAAACAATATAAAAAGCATTTAGGTCCCGTCAGGTACAGGCTTCTACTTGAGGGCCAAATATTAGTTGTACCTCGGCGGGTGAACGAACTTCTATCGCTTGGAAAATTTTCACTCTTGACCCCGGTTCTTGGCTTATACAAACTGTTACAAAAACTGCGTCTTGACTGGTTTTTAAAATCAGCCATTCTACCTAAAGAATACAAACAAGAAATTAAAGAATTAGATGTGGTATAAAGCCTGCTGTTTGTAATCTTTCATTTCCAAAATCTACTATCTTCAATTCAAACCTAGCTATGATAAATGCTTACTTTCAATTGAAAGAAAACAAGACGTCTTTTCAAACGGAGGTGATTGCAGGCGTTTCATCATTTCTTGCTACGTCCTATATCATTGTTGTCAACCCTTCTGTTCTTAGCCAGGCGGGAATGCCTTTCTCTGCGGTTCTTACGGCCACTGTTATTGTTGCCTTCTTTAGCAGCCTTACGATGGGTCTATATGCCAACAACCCTATACTGGTGGCTCCAGGTATGGGTTTAAATGCGTTTTTTACTTTTTCAGCAGTAATAGGAATGAAAGTGCCGTGGCCAATTGCATTGGGAGCGGTATTCTGGTCCGGTATTATTTTTCTGTTGCTTTCTGTTTTTAATATCCGCACGCACATTGTTCGCGCAATCCCCCGAACACTTCGTTTTGCAATTGCATCTGGTATAGGCCTTTTTATAACACTTATAGGTTTTGCCAATGCAAAATTTCTCGTTGCCAACCCGGCAACCATTATAGGAATTGGCAAATTGACTCCTGTGCTGCTTACTTTTATTACCGGCTTTATTGTTACCGCAGTGCTGGTAATTAGAAATGTAAAGGGTGCAATTTTAATTGGGATTCTATTTACAACATTATTGGCCTATCCCCTTGGAAGATGGTGGGGTATCAGCGACAATACATTCCCGCTTGTCAATTATCAAGGCATAATTGCTGCGCCTGATTTTAGCCTGTTAGGGCAACTTGATCTTGTACACTCACTGCAGTGGTCAGTAGTACCGGTTATTTTTGCCTTTGTTTTTACTGACATGTTTGATAGCCTCTCCACTTTCGTGGGATTATCTGAGGCAGCAGGGATGCTGGACGAAAACGGCGAGCCAAGAAATATAAAGCGTTCACTAATGACGGATGCGGTTTCAACCACTCTGGCCGGGCTAGTAGGCTCAAGCCCCGGCACTGCTTATATAGAATCGGCAGTAGGTATCGAGGCGGGAGGAAAAACAGGATTGACAGCAGTAGTTGGCGCTCTATTATTTTTGCCTTTTTTATTCCTGGCCCCTTTGCTATCGGTTGTTCCTTCTATTGCAACCGCACCTGCGCTCGTTTTAGTTGGCGTGTTTATGATCAGACCGGTAACAAAGATCAACTGGAGTCAACTAGATGAAGCGATACCAGCTTTTCTTGCAATGGTGCTCATCCCGTTTACCTACTCAATTACACAAGGAATCATTTGGGGGTTTCTTAGTTGGACCGTTTTAAAACTGTTTTCCGGCAAATTCAAAGATGTAAGTATCTCGCTGCTTGTTATTGATGTATTTGCAATAGTCGCGTTGATACTGGAATAGCTGGTGTCGAAATAACACGCTTTCTTCCAGCAGCCTTGAGCGACGTAAAAAGACCTACGGTTAATTAAATTCAGGCCTAATTTCTTATTGCTAGTAGACCAAGTTTGCACTTTAGATGGGGTGAGTCTAGTATGAACTTTTACAAATGCTTTTCTTAATTTCTTTATAACTTTAGAATGGTAACAATTGCTAACGTTTTATACCTGCCATATGACTAATATCATCACCAAAATTGAAAGATGGGGTGATACCCATCATCCTCGCTGGATTGATATTCTGAGAATAATATTGGGATTAGTGCTGATTTGGAAAGGAGTTGAATTTGCTTTAAACCTTGATGCGTTTTCTGTACTGATGGCAAAATCAAAGTTGGTAACCTCCTTTGGCATCAGCTTGTCTGCCCACTTAATTATTGTTATTCATATTATCGGGGGTTTAATGATTACCATCGGTACTCAAACCCGTTCTTCGTGTCTTTTTCAAATCCCTATTCTTCTTGTCGCGGTTTTTTTTGTTAATCTTCCTGAGCACGTTTTTAAACCTTACTCAGAGTTCTGGTTATCTGTAAGTGTTCTTGTTGGTCTTATATTTTTTCTTGTTGAAGGCAACGGTCCCTTATCAGTTGATCGAAGCGGTAACCGCAACTCATAATTCAATAAACATTAATCCACTTAAAAAAACTACATGCAAAAAAGCAGACGCACGTTCCTTAAACAATCTACATTAGCTGCCTCTGCTTTGTCGATAAGCTCTAGTTCTTTTGGAAAGGCTTTCAGCCGGTCAGCAAATCCTCAGGCATCCCCTTTAAAAAAGGAAGCATTTAAAGTCTCCATTTTCTCTAAAAATTTGCACTGGCTGAACTGGAATGACATGGCAGTTGCAGTAAAAGAAATGGGCTTTGACGGAATGGATCTGACGGTAAGACCTGAAGGGCATGTACTGCCCGAACGGGTTGAGGAAGACCTACCAAAAGCAGTAGCTGCCATCAGAAAACAAGGACTGGAAGTTTACATGATTACTACAGCCATTACAAAAGCATCCGACCAATATTCGATACCTATCTTAAAAACAGCTGGAGCGCTAGGAATAAAAAATTATCGCCTTGGGTGGTTTTCTTACGACAAAAAAGCGAGCGTGGCTGATAACATTCCCAATTTTAAAAAACAACTGCAGGAGCTGGCCGAACTAAACAAGAAATACAAAATTCACGGAGACTATCAAAATCATGCAGGAGAGTATTTTGGCGCTGCTGTGGTAGACTTGTGGATGGCTTTGAAAGATCTGGATGCGGAATGGATAGGCAACCAATATGACATTAGGCATGCCACTGTAGAAGGTTCGCATAGTTGGGGAGTCGGATTTAATCTGCTACAGAAGTATATCAAAACAATCAACTTGAAAGATTTTCAATGGGCGAAAAAGGACGGGAAGTGGGTAGAAGAAAATGTGCCCCTGGGAACAGGTATGGTTGATTTTAGCAAGTATTTTAAAATATTGAATGAATCGCAGTTCAGCGGACCGGTGTGCCTGCACTATGAATATAAATTGGGAGGAGCAGAAAATGGTGCAAAGACCCTTACGATACCAAAAGACGAAGTGCTACAGGCAATGAAAAGAGACCTTACTACTTTCAAAAACCTTTACAAACCTTACACAAACATTTGAGTTGGTTGCCTTTTAAACCTTTAAGGTGTAGATGAGCAAGCGATACAAGTACAAGGGAGTGACACAACAATGTTGAAGAGAGCTGTAATGCCCGCTACCTCCAATCCATTTTAGCTTTTTAGAGAATCTCTATCAAAAACATTCAATCTATAAACTCAGCTTGCCCTGGTAGTAGTCAAGTATTTTCAGCCTAAAAATGTAATCGTACTTGGTAGAGATTAAGTTGGCGTTCGCCCTGTCAACATTGTTTTTAGCGATCAGATAATCTACCTGGTTTATCGCGCCGGCGTTGAACCTTACTTCTGCAGTTCTAAACGATTCGGAGAAATCTGCTACCTGTCGTTGTAATGTTTGATACTTCTCGCTTGCCGCAGTCATGTTGAAATAGGCTTCCTCTATGTTTTGACTCAATTGTGTCTTAACAGTCTCGGCAACCACCTCTGCATTTCTTACATCAATTTTTGCCAAAGCAATCCTGTTTTTAGCACGAAAACGATTTAAAATAGGAACCTGGATACTCAGAAAAAGAGAGGTGTTGTAGTTATTATTGAACTGGTCTCCATAACCAATTTTTTGTGAAGTGTAATTTTGTCTCGTGGTCATGACGGGAACTTTAGATCCGTTGAGGCTAACGTAGTCACCGGATGGAACCTCCTGGGAGTTAACGAAAATTTCTTTGGTAGCAGCATTCGAATAATTAGTATTGAAACTACCGCTCAGGCCAACAGTCGGGTAAGAAATCCCTTTTGCAACCTGCACACTTTTTAATGCACTTTGGGTTCTTAACTCGGCAGCTTTAACTATGGCCAGTTGTCTTACCGAAGCGTCGTATAAGGCTTTAGGATCTGTGTTGTATTGCTGCAGTGTATCAACAGGAACTTTTTCTACTACTACATTACTTTCAAAAGGCACATTCATTAGTTGCGCCAGGCTGAGTTTAGCAGCATTCAAGGCGTTTCTATTGTTTACGATGGTTATTTCGTCGTTCGCAAGTTGCCCTCTTAAATCATATAATTGTGAAGGTGGAATTGCACCTGCTTCGTTCATGACCGTCAGACGTTGCACCTGTTTTCTTGTAACCTCTGCAGAATTGTAAGATTGCTGCAATTGTTCCTCATTGTTCAGAATTTGTACATAGGCCAAGATGACATTAAGGGTTACGTTATCTTTTGTTTGTTGCAGATCCATCTTGTTCGCTTCGTAGCTAAGGCTATTTTGCTTAATCAAATTCTTTAGCTGAAAACCGTTAAACAATACTACTGTTGAACTGAGGCTGTAATTAGCAAAATTAATTTGTTGATTGATATAGCTATTAGTAAATGGATCAATACTTCTTCCCTGGTTGAAGCCGTGGCCTAAATTGCCAGACAGGTCGGGTAATATGTTTGACTTCGCTTGCTTTAAGTTTACTCCGGCAGCTTGCATCTGCAAGTCACTTTGCCTTACCTGAAGATTATTGTTGATTGCTGCATCCACACATTGTTTTAAAGTAAGTCTTCGTTCACCTGCAGTTTGACTTATCCCTTTTAACTGCGCCACTAAAAACAAACAAACTATACCTGCAATTATTCTTTCTTTCATTGTTTTAATTCTTTAAAAAAATTCTTTTATAGCCAGATCAGCTCTCAATACGTCCATCAAGCAGGTTGACAATCCTGCTTCCGTACTCTGCATTTTTTTCTGAGTGTGTTACCTGTATGATGGTAACGCCTTCTTTGTTTAGTTCAGTAAAAAGGGCCATAATTTCCTCGCCTTGTTTTGAGTTAAGGTTGCCGGTAGGTTCATCTGCAAGTATCAGTTTTGGTTTTACAATCAATGCGCGCGCAATGCCTACCAATTGTTGCTGTCCGCCTGATAATTGGGATGGAAAAAGATCTTTTTTCCCTACCATTTGAAAACGGTCTAAAATGTCTGCAACCATTGCTTTGCGTTCAGAACCTTTTACATCCTGGTAAAGCAGGGGAGTTTCGATATTTTCGTAGACTGTCAGTTCATCTATCAGGTGATATGCCTGAAATACAAAACCTATGTTTTGTTTATAGATCTTCGAACGCTGTTTTTCTTTCAGCTTGTTTACTGATTCGCCCATGAAAATATATTCTCCTTCATTTGGCTCATCCAACATGCCGATTACGTTTAGTAGGGTTGACTTGCCTGAACCGGAAGGTCCCATGATAGAAATAAACTCGCCTTCGTTAATTGAAAGGTTGATGTCTTTTAAAATAAACACTGGTTTGCCACCTTGCATATGCCACTTGGAAATGTGTTTTAGCTCTATCATTTGGTTTTGGTTGTTTGTGCTAGTTGATAAACCAGTAACCTGGCTAGTTACAGAAGTCATATAAAAATTTATTGCTGTACTGTCAACAATATGCCATTTTTATAACTGGTTGATTTGCAAAGTAGAAGAACTATTGTTGGCAGCCAAATGTTCCGTTTGTGATACAGCCTGTGTTCGCTTTTGATACACCGTTTCATTCCGTAATTCTTTCATTCTAAAAATCATAAAAGGTAAAAGCGCCGGCGTTAAAGTGGTCTTCTGATTTTATCGAGAGGATAAATCACTGTTAAAAAGGTTGAAAGCCTGGAGTTTATAAAATTCTGTAGGTGACCCCTTCGATAGCGAGATCGGTTGTAGGAAAAACCTCCCTGGCCTCCTCCAAAAAGTCATTTAGCTCTTCGTATTTGCTGCTAAAATGACCGATTAATAAACGGCCTGCATTTGCCTTTAGGGCTATATCTGCAGCCTGGTGAGTAGTTGAATGAAAGCGTTGAGAAGCTCGTTCCTCAAGGCCTTTCAAATAAGTCGTTTCGTGATACACCATTGTTACATGCTTTACCTTGTCAGCAAGTGTAGGATTGTGTAAGGTATCGGCACAATAGGCGTAGCTTCTAACCGGGGTATTGGCAACGGTAACGGTTTCGTTTAACACTACTTCTCCCGTGTCGGTTGTCACATCTTCTCCGCTTTTTAGCGACTCGTATTGGGTAGCATTAAGATGGTATGGGGTAATTGCTTGTTTGTTAATTTTTCGCGGCTTTTTCTTTTCTCTGAAAATAAATCCCCAGCATTGAATTCTATGATAAACATGGAAGGTTTCGACAGAAAACTTTGCGTTGTCTACCAACACACCTTCTTTGTCTAATGGATGAAAATGAAGGGTATAACCAAACTTGGTATCGGCAGCACTCAAGATCAAATCAATAATGGGTTTCAATTCAGGAGGCGCATACAGGTGAAGATCTGTATCCCGACCCAACAAACCCATGCTAGTGATAAGGCCAGGTAAACCAAAATAATGATCGCCATGTAAGTGAGAGATAAAGATATGGTTGATGCGGCTTCGCCTGATTTTATACCTGGCGAGTTGCATTTGGGTACCTTCTCCGCAGTCAACTAAAAACTGGAATTGATCGAGCGTAACTACCTGCGCAGTGGGATGCCGGTCGTACGCCGGCAAAGCAGAATTGTTTCCTAAAATAGTTACTCCGAACATTGTTACAACAACATTTTTTATATTGGATAAAGATAACGGAATTAGGCTTTCAACTATTGAAGTTGCCGCGGTTAAGATAAACCGCTATATTATAATAACGACTAAAGTGTTGGAAAGAATAGAGTTAAAAATCCGGTACAGTTTGTAATTGCTAAAGGATGAACAATGTTACACTAGTCGCATGATTCGACGCATCGTTGGCGATAGAAGATTTGAAGCCGATGAAGAAAAACGTACTACAAATTTTCGTTGTTATCGTCCATCAGTTCTCTTTCGATCTCTTCCATTTGAATAATATCCCAGGCTTCGCTTTCACTAGGTGTTATATTCATCTCTTCGAGCAATCCCATCTCGTCAAGCTTTTGCTCAATACTTGGTTTCAAACCGCAAATAACAAATGAGGCATTTTTTTCATAAAAGACTTGTTGAAGTTGTGCCAATTCTTCAGCTGCTTTATCTTCAACACTTTCAACTTCTCCCATCTTTAGTACCACATTGCTAATCTCTTCATGTAGAAATTTCGTAACTAATTGAGTAAGGTCTGCTGCTAAATTGTCAGAGAGAAATGGCTCCATCAGCGTTATAACATAAAATTTCTCTTTGGTATCAATTTTGACCTTCATGATTACGGTTTGATTAACATGTGTGAATAACGACGCATACTCAAGCTTCAAAAATATTCGTTATTATTGTATCTAAGCAATTTAAACTTTATGGATAATAATTTTTCAGCCCAGGTTAAAGAAATCATCTCGTTTAGCAGAGAGGAAGCTCTCCGTTTAGGGAATGATTTCATAGGGACGGAACATTTGCTGCTAGGTTTGATAAGAGAGGGCGAAAATACAGCTATCCGCATTTTAAAAACATTAAATGTAGACCTGTATGAGCTTCGCAAAGAAGTCGAGCTTGCAGTAAAAGATAAAACAGGAAAGAACATCGCAAACATCAATAGTTTGCCTTTAACAAAGCAGGCGGAAAAGGTAATTCGTGTCACCGTTTTAGAAGCTAAGGCGCTAAAAAGCCCGCTTGTGGAAACTGAACATCTGATGCTTTCAATTCTAAAAAATAAAGAAAACATAGCAACACAAATCTTAAATCAATTTGATGTGGATTATGATGTTTTTAGAAACGAATTAGGAATGGTAAGAAGCAGCGAACCAAGAAGCGAATACACGGAGGACAATGACGATGATTTCGATGACGACAGGAAAGGCTATTCGCAACAGCAACGAGCTAAGCAACAGAGCAACCCTAAAAGCAAGACTCCGGTTTTAGATAATTTTGGACGTGACATTACCAAGCTTGCAGAAAGTGGCACTTTAGACCCGATTGTTGGTCGTGAAAAAGAGATCGAAAGGGTAAGCCAAATCTTAAGCCGCCGTAAAAAGAACAACCCAATATTAATCGGTGAACCAGGTGTGGGTAAAACCGCCATTGTGGAAGGTTTAGCTTTAAGGATTGTGCAAAGAAAGGTAAGCCGTGTATTGTTCGACAAAAGAGTAATTAGCCTTGATCTTGCAGCACTTGTTGCCGGAACTAAATATCGCGGTCAGTTCGAAGAAAGAATGAAGGCTATCATGAACGAACTGGAAAAGAACCGTGACGTGATTTTGTTTATAGATGAAATTCACACCATTGTAGGTGCTGGTGGCGCCAGTGGATCATTGGATGCTTCTAACATATTCAAACCAGCTCTTGCCAGAGGAGAGTTACAATGCATAGGCGCCTCTACTTTAGATGAGTATCG
Organism: Segetibacter aerophilus; assembly: GCF_007991655.1. GTDB lineage: Bacteria > Bacteroidota > Bacteroidia > Chitinophagales > Chitinophagaceae > Segetibacter > Segetibacter aerophilus. The sequence continues at coordinate 22,136 of NZ_BJYT01000005.1, read as the reverse complement.
TCAGTACATCGAGAAAGATGGCGCGTTAGATCGTCGTTTTCAAAAAGTATTGGTAGAACCACCTACTGTTGAGGAAACCATTCAAATACTTACCAATATTCAAAGTAAGTATGAGGACTATCATAGTGTTTCTTACTCCGTTGATGCTATTGAAGCTTGTGTGAAGCTGAGTGACAGGTATATGACCGATCGTTTATTGCCAGACAAAGCAATCGATGTGTTGGATGAAGTAGGTGCAAGGGTTCACTTAAAGAACATTAATGTTCCTAAAGAAATATTAGAGCTTGAAAAGAAAATCGAAGATATTAAGCTTGAAAAGAACAAAGTTGTAAAGAGCCAGCGTTTTGAAGAAGCTGCCGCGCTCCGTGATACTGAAAAGCGCTTGGGTGAAGCTTTGGAAAAAGCTAAAACATCATGGGAAGAGGAAAGTAAAAACAAACGTTTCCCAATTGACGAAGAAGCAATCGCTGAAGTGGTGAGCATGATGACAGGAATACCTGTTAAACGTATGGTAGAAGCTGAAACAGAGAAGCTTCGCCGTATGGGTGATGACATGAAAGCAATGGTTGTAGGCCAGGAGGAAGCAATTGCAAAGGTTACCAAAGCCATTCAAAGGAACCGTGTAGGTTTAAAAGATCCTAAGAAGCCCATTGGTACTTTCATATTCTTAGGTCCTACAGGCGTTGGTAAAACTGAGTTAGCCCGTTCTTTAGCGCGCTATATGTTCGATAGCGAAGATTCACTTATTCGCATTGACATGAGTGAGTACATGGAGAAGTTTACAGTGAGTCGCCTTGTTGGTGCGCCTCCGGGATATGTGGGATATGAAGAGGGTGGTCAACTTACTGAAAAAGTTCGTCGCAAGCCTTACAGTGTAATCCTGTTAGACGAGATCGAGAAAGCTCATCCGGATATTTACAACATATTGTTGCAGGTATTAGATGATGGTCAACTGACTGATGGTTTAGGTAGAAAGATCGATTTCAAGAATACGTTGATCATCATGACATCAAACATCGGTGTTCGTCAACTAAAAGAGTTTGGAGACGGTGTAGGTTTCGCTACTGCAAACAGGGTTCAAAACGCAGACGAGAATAACAAAGCGGTGATTGAAAAAGCGCTGAAGCGCACATTCTCCCCTGAATTCTTAAACAGGATCGATGACGTTGTTGTCTTCAACTCGCTTTCGAAAGATCACATTTTTGAGATCATTGATATACTAATGAAGAACGTGATGAAGCGTTTGACTAACCTTGGTTTCAGTTTAGAGATTACGCCTGCTGCTAAAGACTTTATTGCAGAGAAAGGTTATGATGTTCAGTTTGGTGCAAGACCATTGCACAGAGCTATTCAAAAACATCTTGAAGATGAATTAGCAGAAGAGATTCTAAGCATGAATGTCAAACAAGGAGATGTTTTAATCGCAGACCTTGATAAAGCAAATGAGAAGATCGTTTTCAGCCTTAAAGAGAAAATAGAGGAAAAAGAACAAAGTCAGGCTTAGTCTTCGTAGTTGTAATTTTTTAGCCATCCATCCTTCGGGTTGGGTGGCTTTTTTTATTTGGGCTTTTACCAATTGATTCTACCCTACTTTCTTGTATTAAAAAAAGCTTTTATAGCTTTTGAAGCTTGTTTTGATCAAACTACTTTATTCTCGATTTACAAAAATTGCCTCTCATTTAATCATACTTTCTTTCCGATAATTGTTACATTTTTGCAGAAGCAATTCCTGCGTTTGTATGAAAAAGATAATAATTACTATCGATGGATATTCTTCTTGTGGCAAGAGTACTTTAGCAAAAGCTTTAGCGGCAGAGCTAAATTATGTTTTCATCGACAGCGGAGCAATGTACCGCGCCATCACCCTTTACTTTCTACGGAACCACGTGGACTGGAATGTAAAAGAAGCCGTAGTTCAAGCGCTTGAAAATATAACACTTGAGTTTTGCTATAGCGAGGAAACAAATAGCTGCGAGATTTTTTTAAATGACGAAAACGTGGAATGGCTCATCAGAGATATGGTTGTTGCTGAAAACGTAAGCGAGGTTGCCTCTGTAAGAGAAGTGCGTGAGTTTGCTGTAGAACAGCAAAGAAAAATGGGTGATACCAAGGGTATTGTAATGGATGGAAGAGACATAGGAACAACAGTTTTTCCTGATGCTGAATTGAAAATATTTTTGATTGCAGATCCTGCAGTTAGGGTTGAAAGAAGGTTTCGAGAATTACTAGCTAAAAATCCGCATATCACGATAACGGAGGTGAAGGCAAACCTGGAGACGCGAGATTATATAGACAGTCATCGCGAGTTTAGCCCTCTGCGGAAAGCCAAAGATGCCGTCGTTCTTGACAATTCAAACCTATCGATGAAGGAACAATTGAAGATAGCTCTGAAGCTTGTAAAGGAAAAGTTGAAAGAACCGGAAGTGGCGTAGTTCGTCGAGAGATTAATCGAAATGGAAGTGTTATAGGGGTGGGCAGAGTATGGAGGAAAAAACTAGTCTTTACCGTTCTATTCAAAATAGCTCAAAATTTCTTCTACCGTTCTATCGACCTCATAGAAAGATACAAACTTTCTTATCACCGCTTCGACTACTGCATCCGGGCAGCTTGCTCCGCTGGTAATTAATATTCTAACCGGTTCATCGGATGGCAGATACTCAACAGTGTGCAGTTCCTGCTTACTATGGAAGTTGTAGTGCAGAATTTCTTTTTTTGACAAAATTTTGTCTGCAGAATCAATATAAAAGGTAGGAAGCTTCTCCTCGCACAATTCAACTAAATGAGATGTATTGCTACTGTTATAGCCACCTACCACCACTGCAAGATCAGCAGGAGTTTCCAGCAATCCCATCACGGCAGTTTGGTTATCATTTGTTGCATAACACAGGGTATCCCGTGTATCAGCAAAGCGTTCATCAATGTTTGCATCCGTTAAGTTGAAATACTGCACCATCAATTCTTTTAAAAAATCGCTTATCGCCTGCGTGTCGCTAGCCAACATAGTAGTTTGGTTGACAACTCCGACTTTTTGCAAATCCCTTTCAACGAGAAAACCTTCTGAATATCGTCCTTCAAATTCTACATAGAAATCAGCCAGTGGCTTTTCCCTTGTGATATATTTTGCAAGCTTAACAGCATCATCCATATCGTTCACAACTACTGTTGGTGCGTTCGCAGCACTATGACTGAAGGTGGCTCTTGTTTCCTCGTGGGAAGGTTTACCATGCACTACGATTGTGTATCCTTTGCCTGCAATCTGCTCGCTCCTATTCCAAACTTTCTCGACGAAAGGACAAGTAGTGTTATATTTTTCCGTGGTAATGCCAATTTTGTTCAGCTTGCCCTCAATAGAAAGTGTTGTACCAAAAGCGGGAATGATAACTATGTCGTCAGCAGAAAGTTCATCAAAATCAACTAAAGGTTTGCCTTTGGTATCTTGCAGAAAGTGGACGCCTCTATTCAAGAGATCGGCATTTACCTGCGGATTATGAATCATTTCACTAAGCAAAAAAATGCGCTTTCCCGGGTTTTCATCTATCGTTCTGAAAGCAATCTCTATAGCGTTTTCAACACCATAACAAAAGCCAAAATGACGGGCGAGAAAAATTTGAAGCGGACCAAAATCCAACAGGGTGGGACTAAAATCTTTTTTTAGCTTATCTGCCTCTTTCCTTTTGCTTTTTATAGCACTAATAATACTGCTTCGATAAACACCTGGAACATTAAATTTCTTCATAATTTTAAACGGAAACAAAGGTACAAAGTGCGAAAGGAATAAATGTTAAGGCTGCAAGAAATAACTATTGCACATTTTTCGTTTAAATCAATTCCGGCTAAAATTTCAATTTAAAGAATTCTTCATTTTTGTTCGTAAACCCAAATTAAACAACTACCTATTTTCTTGGAAAATTCAGCTACCTGGAATGAAAGTCAGATCAAGAATGAACAGTTTTACAACGATGTTTATTCGCGTGTAAATATTGAAAGTGTCTTAAATAAGATCAAAAACAAGGACACTTTTTTGGATAATGCTGTACGTACCTACACGAGCTTTGCAGGATTTTATCATGGAAACTTCAAAAATGAGATTGCGGGAAAAAAGGTATTAGAACTGGGCTGTGGCGATTGCGTAAACGTTGCTTTGATGGCGGCTTTTGGAGCTAATGTAACCGCCAACGATATATCTGCACAATCAGGAAGGATAATAGAGGAACTCAATAGGCAGTATCCTTTCAGACATCCTATCAAGTTTATTTACGGAGATTTTCTTTTGGCTGAAATACCACCTGAGTCATTTGACATAGTCGCAGGGAAAAACTTTGTGCACCATTTAACTCATGAGCAAGAGTTGGAGTTTACAAAGAAAATAGTAAACGTTTTAAAACCTGAAGGTGTTGTTCGATACTTCGAACCTGCCGAAAACAATAAGCTTTTAGATACTCTTCGCTGGATAGTTCCTGTTCCTGGTCGACCGTCGATCTTGCAAAAAAGAAAGTTTGAAGAGTGGAAGAATAAAGACCCACATCCTACGAGAGACAATAGCTATAGAAGTTATGTGCAGATAGGCAACCAATTTTTTGCTAAAACAGAAATAGTTCCTTTAGGCGGGATTGAAAGATTTAACAGACTTCTTCCGCAAGGACGTTTCAACTTTCGGTTCAGGCGATTTGCGCTGAGGTTTGAAACATTATTGCCTCGAAAGTTCAATTTACTAATTGCCCGAAGTCAGACTATAAAGTACAGTCATCCAATTAAACCTGTTAAATAACAAAAATGCCATCTCTTGGGAGATGGCATTTTTGTTATGTTCTTTGCTAATCTTTACTCTGTCTTTGCGAGCCCAGAAGTTTTGGCCGTCATGTCTTTGATAACATTAGCAGCTTCGTTTATATAAATATCTGTTCTAAGGTTCTTAAGCCAATTCTTATATCTCTCTCCCTTGTCTTTATCAACGTTGTTATACTTCGCCTCATCAGTTTTTAGTCCTTCAAAAGGAAGTTCAACTGTCAGCTTAGCTAAACTATCATTTTGTTTTATAGTAGCCCTTAACGCCTTCTGTTCCTCTTTATACTTGTCGATATTCAAGCTGTAAATTTTGTCATTCTGCTTCGACAGCCAAAGCGCATTATTATTAATCAGGTTAAAATTTACATTGTTTTTAATTCTTTCTGCACTCTTTGCCTTCACCTCATTCACATCCCAGCCACCTTGCCATTTAGTGAAACTTGTTTTCTCAATTTCATCCCATGGCAAAGCATTCTCGTTGTCTTTTTCTCTGAATTTTAAGTACTCATATTCATCAGGAAGTACAATGTCTGGAGTAACACCTCTCAGTTGGGTTGAACCTCCGTTAACTCTATAGAATTTTTGAAGAGTAAGTTTTATTGCCCCAAATTCAGTTCTTCCCGTAAAAAGGTCTAAAGGCCTGCCGAAAGGAATATTTCTCTGAACGGTACCTTTGCCATAAGAAGAAGTACTTCCGATGATAACTCCACGACCATAATCCTGGATAGCTGCTGCAAAAATTTCAGAAGCTGATGCACTAAACTCATTGATCAAAACAGTAAGAGGTCCGGTGTAGGCAACAGACTTATCGTTGTCTCTAAGCACAGTCGCTTTACCTTCTCTGTCTTTCACTTGCACTATCGGTCCATCAGGAATAAACAAACCTACCATTTCAACAACTTCAGGTAAGTATCCTCCGCCATTATTTCTTAGATCCATTACTATTCCGTCAACACCCTCTGCTTTAAGTTTTTGAATTTCTTTAGCTACGTCCGAGGAGCAACGATGTCCATCTGGCTTTTCATAGTCAGCATAGAAATCAGGCAGAAAAATGTAACCAATTTTCTGCTTTCCGTTTACAATTGCGCTTCTTACATATACTTCATCCTGAACTATTTCATCACGAATAATCGGAACCAACTTCAAACTTCCGTCAGGCTTTTTAAGCGTAAGTCTCACCTCTGTTCCCTTGTTGCCGCGAATTATTTTTACAGCATCTTCAACGGCTAACCCGGTTAACTCGGCAGGTTCATCTTTCCCTTGTCCAACTTTCATTACTATATCACCCACTTGTATCTCGCCACTTTTCCAGGCAGGACTTCCGGTAAGTAAGCTAGCAACTTTTATATTTCCTTCCTCTTCTTTCAACGATGCACCAATCCCGTAAAACTTTCCACTCATTTGCTCGTCAAACATTCTTTTCTCTACCGGGGGAAAGTAATCAGAGTGAGGATCCATGTATGCAGTGATGGTATTGATGAACATGTTGAAACGATCATCTGCGTTAAACTTCAATCTGATCCTTTCAAAATTCTTGTCCATTATTTTACCCACTTTCTCCCTTGCCTCTTTTTCAAGCTCAGCATTTGTCTTTACGACAAAATCTTTTTTGTCTTTGTTTTTTTCACGTTGGTCTAATAGATCTGTATATCTCTCAAGAGTAAGAAACTTAATTTTCTTCTTCCACATTTCCTTCCTTTGATTTTCGCTGCTGGCAAAATTTAGCTTCTTACCATCAACGACAATTTCTTCATTAGCAGTAAAGTCGAAGGGTTTGGCAAGTAGGTCCTTATAAAAAGCCATAACCTCCTGCATCCTTTTGCTATATAATGCATCGACAGCAGGAACAAATTGAATTGGAGCTCCATGGATTTCGTCGTCAATAGAAGTCTCAAACTTTTTTAATGAATTAATATCCGACTGCAGAAAAATATTTTTTTCGGGATCGATCGACTCTAAAAATTTCTTGAAGATCTGTTGCGAGAAATTATCGTTAATTGCTTTAGGGTTATAATGATTTTGCTCAATTATAGTTCCGAGGCTAGTTAAGATTTTTTGCTGTGTAGCTAAAGAGCTACCATTTCCTCCCTGAGATTGAAATGCCCAAAAGACGCCGGAAAACAAAACAACCAGCACTACAGGCAACACTTTGCGTTTAAGCATAAATTGAAAGATTTTTTTCATTCGATTCAAAAATAAAGTAAAAAGCCTTGTATTAAAGTTCCACTTTTTATCTTAACAAAGGTTTTACCGCGACTTAATTTCCTCTACAATAACTGCTGTGAAGAAACATTTGTTGTCCTACAATTAAAACAATTAAGGTTAACCTAAAGAAGCAATAACAACAATAATCGGACTAAGTGAACTCTTAGATGTTATAAAAATGAAAACTAATGAAATTTAGGTAGCGGCGTTAGTGAAAGGAAAAATTTAGTCTTAAATGAGAATAAGGGCCGTTAAGGTGCAAACCTTTGAGGATTTTCAGCAATGCGAAACACGTCAGATAAATTATTGTGGAAAGACTTTTTTTTCTATTTTTGCCACCCTAATAAAAACGGAGATCGTAGCTCAGTTGGTTAGAGCGTCAGTTTGTGGCACTGAAGGCCGTGGGTTCGAAACCCATCGGTCTCCCTTAGGAAACTTAACCTTGTTGCATTGTAACAAGGTTTTTTTATTTAACTCGATTACTTATTACCTGCTATTTATTTACATGAATTTGAGTCTCGTTTTCATTCCTATTATTTCGGCTTTCATTGGTTGGGTTACAAATTGGCTTGCTATTAAATTGCTTTTTCATCCTAGAGAACAAAAACGCTTTTTAAGGGTTTCTATCCAAGGAATTCTCCCTAAGAGACAGCGACAGTTTGCCATGAAGTTGGGAAAGCTGGCAAGTGCAGAATTCTTTTCTTTCAATGATTTAGAGGGAAAAATAGCTAATCCTGAAAATGTGAGTAAAATCTTGCCGCTGCTTGAAGTGCACATTGATACTTTTTTGCGTGAAAAGTTAACAGCACAGATCCCGATGCTGGGAATGCTAATTGGCGATAAGACCATTGCCCAGGTGAAAGCTGTTTTCATGAAGGAACTGGAAGAACTTTTTCCTGTTTTGATGAGGCAATATTTGACTGTACTACAGGCCGACCTTAACATCGAAAAAATAGTGACTGAAAAGATCAGCAATCTCCCATTGAATGAAATTGAGAAGACATTTACTTCTGCTATTTCTGCCGAATTAAAAATAGCGGGCGTCCTTGGCGCGGTTATAGGGTTTCTAATTGGGCTGTTCCAGGTTTTTTTATTGTTAATGACCCAATAAGCGTGTAATTAGGGAGAAAGTAGGATTACTAATCCACTTATCTTTCAAATTTGCCGTTTATACCTTTTATCAACCTTTGTTCACTGGAGCAGGGAGAACTTTGCACTTTTAAAATGAACTATATGAGAAGAATATTATTCACTTTTTTACTTTTTATTTCAGCGGGATTGATGGCCCAACGGCCTGCGGGTGGGCGACCTGGAGGGGCCGGAGGAGCAGGACGAGCTCAAGGTCTTAATTCGGGTCATTTGTATGGAAAAGTAGTCGACAGCAAAACTAACAAGGGCGTAGATGGAGTGTCCCTTCAACTATTGGGAAATCGAACCGATACAGCCACCCAGAAAACTGCTTCTACCACTCTTAAAGCAACTATCACTGAACCTAATGGTGATTTTAGCCTTGACAATGTTCCTGTCATGGGAAATTTCACACTAAGAATATCTGCCATAGGATATAAAACAGCTGAACAGAAGATTTCTTTCGGAGCCCGGGGACAACAGGGAGGTGGAGGAGACCAGATGATGGGTATGATAGATCGAGACCTCGGAAACATCAAATTAGAGCAGGATGCAGCAAATCTCGGTAACGTAACTGTTACTGCTACGCGCCAGATGTTTGAGATGGGTGTTGACCGCAAGATTTTTAACGTGGACAAAAACTTAACTAGCCAGGGCCAGACCGCTACCGAGGTTATGAAAAGTATTCCATCGTTAAGTGTAGATATTGACGGAAACGTAACACTGCGAAATGCAGCACCTCAATTATTTGTAGATGGTCGCCCTACCACAATGACTCTCGATCAAATACCTGCAGACATAATTGATCGGGTTGAATTGATTACTAACCCATCTGCTAAATTTGATGCCTCAGGCGGCAATGCTGGTATCTTAAACATTGTATTGAAGAAAAACAAAAAGACTGGTTACAACGGTGGAATTCGTACAGGTATAGATGCAAGAGGAAAAGTAAACATCGGAGGCGATTTAAACCTCAGGCAGAACAAGATCAACTTCTTTGCAAGCGGAGTTTATAATCAAAGAAAATCTATCTCATCCGGAACAACAGATCGTATAAATCTTAACAAAGGAATACCTACAAGCAGGGTGTTGCAACAAAGCAATCCTATTAACAACGGGTACTTTGCATTTATTCGTGGCGGTTTTGACTTTTTAATAGATAACAGGAACACAATCACGATCTCCACTAACTATAATAAGGGAAATTTTAAAAACAATGACCAACAGCATGTCGACTCGTTGCTAATTGCTAATCCTTCCTTTAATACGGTCAGGCAGAATAGCGAAGGAAAAATGAAGAACATCGGTTCTCAGTTTAGCTACAAACACAACTTTGCAAAAACAGGACATGAATTAACCGGAGACGTCAACTACAATTCCAATAACAATGAAAATGTTGGCTTCATAAACACACAGACCTACATTTCTACCTACCAGTTCAAAAGCCTTCCTGTAATGCAAAAATCAGTTAGTGCCGGAAGTACTAAAAACTGGACAATACAAACTGATTACACTAATCCTCTAAGCGAGACACAAAAATTAGAATTGGGAGGTCGTGCTTCGATTCGCGATCAGAAAAACGCAAACGATCAATATTTTTACAATCAAAGTACCGATCAATATGTGCTTTCAAAAAACATTAGCAGTACGTATAAGTATACAGATAAAGTGTACGCTGCTTATGCAAACTACAGTCAGAAAGCAGGCAAATGGAATTATCAAGTAGGTTTGAGAGCAGAAAGTTCTACTTATAATGGATCAACCATTGGTAGAGATGTTTTGGGAAGAGATTCTATTTCTTCTTTTAATGTTGACTTCCCTCTATCTCTTTTCCCAAGTGCTTTTCTTACTTATAAATTGTCTGATAAAGAAGATTTACAGTTCAACTATTCAAGAAGGATTAATCGGCCGAACTTCTTCCAGCTGATCCCTTTCACAGATTATTCAGATCCGTATAATCTAAGCGTTGGTAACCCACGCCTAAAGCCTGAATTTACCAACTCCTTTGAAATCGCTTATAATAACAACTATAAAAGGGGCGCTAACTTTCTAGCTAATGGTTATTTCAAATACAACACCAACCTGATTACCCGCTACCAGTACCTGGATAAAAATCCCGACACCGCACATCACTATTCAAGTAGCGATAGTGTTCTTTTCAATACCTATTTAAATGCAAATAACAGCGTCACTTATGGTATTGAATTGACTAACAGAATGCCTATTACAAAATGGTGGGACATGACGGTTAACTTCAACTTGTTTAATTCAAGGATAAATGTGAACGATCCCAAACTTCCCAATATCTCTAATAAACGCACTAGTTGGTTTGTTAAATGGAACAACAGCGTCAAATTCCTAAAAACATTCTCTTTCCAATTTTCCGGCGACTACTACGCCAAAACTGTGTTACCACAAAGCGGCGGTGGCGGCGGCGGAATGAGAGGCGGTGGAGGTGGAGGCTTCGGCGGTGGACCTGTAGCTACTGCCCAAGGATACATTAACCCGCGTTACGGATTTGATGCAGCGATCAGGAAAGATTGGACATGGAAAGGTGGCAACAGTGCCTCACTGACTATCAGTATGAACGATGTCTTCAGAACGCAATTTTTCAGCACTTACTCTGAGTCTGATTTCTTAAGGCAAACTTCAAGACGTAGAAGAGATCCGCAAATTGTTAGAATAAACTTTGGCTATCGCTTCGGTAAATTCGACGTTAACCTCCTCAAAAGGAAAAATACAAGAGAAGTCGACGGTGGTGATAATATGATCAGTCAATAAGATTGTTTCTTCAATGAAAAGGTCGCTCTTAATAAAGCGACCTTTTTTTATGCGTTCAATTTTACAACTACATAGCTTCTACCCGCTTCTTCCTTCGAGCATAGGAACGAAGGAGAAATTATCAAATTGTTCTTCAGTATATCCTCCGTCAGCGAGTTTTGTTAGTCGCAGCATTTGAGTAACAGGTCCCAAATCTACTGGTACAACCATCATCCCCCCGGTCTTTAACTGTGCTACCAGCTTTGGAGGAATAAAGGGCGCTGCCGCAGTTATGATGATTTTGTCAAAAGGCGCGTAAGTTGGTAGCCCTTGAAATCCATCCCCGTAAAAGAACTTGATATTAGGATAATTGCCTTTGAATATAAAGTCTTTGTTTTTTTCGTAAAGCTTTTTCTGGCGTTCAATTGTAAACACCTTAGCTCCCATTTCTGCAAGAACGGAAGCCTGGTAAACGCTTCCCGTACCTATCTCAAGCACTTTATCATTTGGCTTGATTTCCAGCAACTGGGTTTGATAAGCAACAGTGTAAGGTTGTGAGATAGTTTGCCCCTCACCTATCGGAAAAGCCCGGTCTTCGTAAGCAATTTTGTCAAAAGCGGAATCAAGAAAGAAATGTCTTGGGATATTATTAATTGCGGCCAATACACCTTCGTCAGTTATCCCTTTTTTTCTAAGAAGTTCTACCAATTGGCGCCTTAATCCTTTGTATTGATATGTATCAACGTGATTTTTCATTCTGCTGACGAAATTACTTAATGAGTTTGACAGCAGAAGTCTTTCACGCCTATTTCCTTTCCATGTGAAAAATAAACTGCTACACAGCTATTAATAAACAATAAAGAGTATCAAGCTAAAAATATACGTATAGCATTAACGCCGGCTACGGTTGTTCACCAGCCCATATCTCTCCACGTCAGTTACATCTCCGTAACCGGTTCTGTATTCATGTTTAAAGTATCCTTCCTTCTCGAAGCCATTATTTATAGCAACTCTTTTACTACCCAAATTTCTCGGATCAATTTTGATGTATAGCTTCTCTATTTTCAAATCCTCAAACGCGTAATTCTTAACCAACTCCACTGCGTTAGAAGTAAAACCTTTGCCTTCTTGTTCGGCATCAATAAAATAAGCCAGTTCTCCTTTTGGTACACTCCAATCTATGTTTTTAACCATGACATTTCCAATGATTGGGTGCTGTTTTTTAAAAACACCACAAAATAAAATTGCTCCCTGTTCATTGCCTGCCGCAACTTCAACCGCGTGAATTTTCTTGCAGATTCAAGATCAGTAATAGCACGGGAAGTTTTTGGAAAATAGGTTAAAAGCCTTTCCCTGTTTTTTTTCTACTAATTCAAATAATTGAAAATAATCTTCCGTTTCAATCATTCTTATTTCAATCATCTTATGTTATTGGAGCTTGCTTAATTTTCTTTCCGCTTACATACTTATTGCCTTGCACAATAAAACGATAAGGCAATAAAGCATCTTCGGCGGCATAATCAACACCAATTCGCGGGCTGACTACTATTTCACCCTGGGCGTATTTAAAACCATCCTCGGCTATATAAAGCTGGTCGCTTTGAAGGCTCATGCCTGTTTGGCTTGTATGAAACCCAAGCGCTTTGGCTACGTTTCCGGGTCCCCGGGTGAGATCGAAAGTATGGGCGGTTTTCTTGGTTCTTTCAAGCATAATATCTATACCTGCAAGCGGCTCAAGTGCCCTGATTAAAATGGCGTTCGGTATCCCTTCAGCATTCGTCACAATATTGAACATTTGATGTATCCCATAGCACAAATAAATGTAAGCCCTGCCTGCAGGACCAAACATCACTTCAGTACGCGCAGTACGACGGTTGCCGTATGAATGAGCGGCTTTATCAAATGGACCGTTGTATGCTTCCGCCTCCACAATTCTGCCTGCAGTTAGTTTATCATCAAAATTTGTTACAAGTATTTTTCCAACCAGGTCTTTCGTGATGGCTACAACATCCTGCCTTTCAAAAAACTCCGTTGGCAATTTTCTCCAATTTGCAAAATCAGTATTTAATTCCCGTTGTTCGTTCAATTTGCTCTCTTGTTTAAAGTTGTTTGTTTGCCGTCCCTCATCTAATTTAAAAGACGGCATGAAATACGGTCTAAATTTATACCATAAACACTATCCCATTTGCTTAAAGACATTGTAATTGGCATTAGATCATACGGAGATGCGTATAGCTTTATTCGTAAGCACAAGCTGTGGAAATGGATCATTATACCCGGCATTATTTACATGCTGATGTTTTGCATCAGCATGTATTTCTTTGGCAAAAGTGCAACCTATGTGATCGAGTGGATCAGTATTGAAACGGGTTTAAAGCAATGGATCGAAAGTATGCAAAGCACGGTTGTAGGTTTGCTGTTTACAATTGCCGGCATCATACTTTGGATGATTTTAATGCTCTTTTATTTTTCCTTGTTTAAATATATCTGGCTCATTTTAGGCTCACCCATCTTTGCCTATCTGAGCGAAAAAACCGAAGAAATTCTTGAAGGAAAGGAGGTGCCTTTCAATTTCTCGCAGTTGCTAAAAGACGTAGTGCGCGGTGTTCGTATTGCATTTCGAAATACGTTATGGCAATGCGTCTATCTCATTGCATTTGCCATTCTTTCTTTTATTCCTGTTGCGGGCTGGATCATTCCTGTCTTTGCGCTCCTGGTCGAGTGTTACTATTACGGCTTCTCAATGCTCGATTATAGCCTGGAAAGAAATCATTTAACAGCAGCAGAAAGCATTCACTTTATTGGCAAAAGAAAAGGCCTCGCCATTGCAAACGGCCTGGTGTTTTACCTGCTTCACCTGGTACCGGTTGCAGGATGGCTTTTCGCTCCTTCCTATGCCGTTATTGCAGCAACGTTAAGTATCCATCAAGAGAAAATAAAACAGGCTGAGCAGTAATAAAAGGAAGTTGGCAAGTTGCAAAAGGCAGTCAGATTTGGTGCCCAACAATTACTCACTATTAAGCTTTCGTTGCGTCGCACTCTTGTACCTTATTGCAATATTCGTCAAAATCAAAATCAGCACTTTCAATGATTTGAGCACACATTCTTTTGTTGAGCCAATAGAATTTTTGACCTAATTTCCGAGCTTCGCAAACTTCTAATTTCTAAACCTTCTCCATGACCGGCAGTGTTTTTCTTATCCCTACTTTCTTGTACGACCAGGCAATAGAAACAATTCCTCTGTATGTGCTGGATGCCGTTAAGCAGTGCCAGGTCTTTTTTGTCGAAAATGAAAGAACTGCCCGAAGACATTTAAAGCTACTATGGCGCGAGATGGTGATTGACGATTACAAATGGTTCACCATTCACAAAGCTGAAAGTGAGGTGCAACAGGCTTTTACGCAACTTTTAAAAGAAGGAAAGAATATCGGTATTATCAGTGAAGCGGGTTGTCCCGGCATTGCAGACCCGGGACAAGTGTTGGTAAATGCAGCCCAAAAGGCTGGTTCGATAGTGAAGCCGTTAGTGGGTCCGAGTAGTATATTATTAGCGCTTATGGCGAGCGGAATGAATGGCCAACGTTTTCAATTTACCGGCTATCTTCCTATTGACAACGGCGAACGCAGAACAGCTTTGAAAGAGCTTGAAAATGAGTCAGCGAAAAAAAACTGCACGCAAATATTTATTGAAACACCTTACCGAAATAATCAATTAATAAAACAGCTGGCAGAAACATGCAAACCTCAAACACAGCTCTGTATCGCCGTAGACATCACGGCGCCAACTGAAACGATTGTGACTAAAACAATTGGTGAATGGAAAAAACAGTTGCCGGATATACACAAGAGGCTTGCAATCTTCCTGTTGTACTCCTCATAACTTACGGTACTACGTTGCTTACGCTGTCAACTATATAACGTGTGTCGCCTCTCCAAAAGAGCGCTCCATTTTTTTCTTCGTAATGAAGTACAACCCTTTTTCCTTCAAACCCGGCCATTTTTGAGGCAACATTTTTATCTTCTACTGAGAAAAAAAACTTTTCCATCGTCATTGGACTCGCATTGTTGCTGATGACACTATTAAGCACCATTTCGCCCTCGTAGGTTTTGAAGACATTTCCTTTGCGCGAAAATTTTTGCAACAACCCGGTACGGTTGCCATCGCTATAAGTGAAGTAGTATTTCCAATAGAACCAACCCCCAAAAACCAGGAGTAAAATAAGAACCACTATGCTGACGACTTTTGCCATGGAGAATAATTGTAATTATCGTTTAGTATAAAATAATCCTGCCAATACTACACTTTTTAAAATCGTTTTCAAACTTTTGCCTCATTGGTAGTTGAAGCTTTCAACATAAAATACAGCCTTTTGGCAGAAGCGTAAAATACCTTTAAAGTCGCTTTTTTTATAGTGACAAGCCGTATTTGTCTACGAGGTAAATTAAAGCTGCCATATTAATAGCACCCAATAAAAGTTCTCTTTTGTTTACTGCCTCAAAAACATCATTTCGTGCGTGATGCAAATCAAAGTACCGCTGGTTGTCAGGAACGAGTCCAGCTAAGGGTGTGTTTAGCGTTTTGTTTAAAGGGCCTATATCGGTACCACCTCCACCTGCTGTAAATTCATACACCCCGTACGGCACCAGTAGTTTTACCCAGGGCCGTATTTTTTCTAACGTGTCACTACCTACGGTAAAACCGAATCCACGGGGTGTAAAGCCACCCTCGTCACTTTCGATTGCAAGCACGTGATGTTCGTTTTTAGCTTTTGCCTGTTCAGCATATTTAAGTCCTCCGCGGGTTCCATTTTCTTCATTTGCAAATAAAACAAACCGAAGCGTTTTCTTTGGTTTATAGCCTAAAGCTTTTAAGGTTCTTAAAACCTCTATAGTTTGTACGATGCCTGCTCCGTCGTCGTGTGCACCCTCATTTACATCCCAACTATCAAGGTGGCCGCCAACAGTTATAAAATCATTAGAACCATCTGAACCTTTCAATTCTGCTATCACATTGTGACCGGTTGTGTCGGGTAAAAAATGACCATTGGTAGTAAACGAAACATAGACTTTGCGCCCTCCTTTACAAGTTTGCCACAAGTAATCCGCATCCTCTAAGCCAACAGCAACTGCGGGGATCTTTGGAAAAGAGTCGTTATACCTGGTTGCTCCTGTATGGGGATGATTGTTTGTTCCTTCACTCATAGATCGAACAATAACCCCTACTGCCCCATATTTTGCTGCACGGCTTGGACCGGCTGCTCTGTAAATACCTGACTCACGATAAGCTAGCGCAGGAACGACATAAGTTGGATTGAACGGATAGTTATAAAAAACAATTTTACCCTTTACCTCATCCTTTCGTTTTTCAAGCTCATCGAACGATGCCACTGCGACTACTTCGGCGGTAACTCCTTTTTTACCACTGCCCATTGAATTTCCTAAAGCAAGCACGTCCAACAGTCGTCTCTGTTTTCTGTCATCTACACTTATTACTGTAGCCTGGTCCGCCCCTCCCCTCACCCAATGAGGAACAAGACACTCCTGGAAATAAACGGTATCGGCGCCCGATTGCCTTAGCGTTGACAGTCCCCAGTTTTCAGCTTTCACCATCTGCGGAGATCCTGCCAGCCGGCCACCAATCTTTTTGGTAAGGTGTCGAAGATTTTCGAAGGCTTTTCCGTTAGTCAGCATTTCATCTGCAATTCTTCTTATAGAAAGAGAGTCGGTATTTTGGGCCTGACCTATAAAAGGCAATAAAACAAAAGCAGCAAGTAGTTTCTTCATGTAAAAAATTATGCGGCAAATTACTGCATGTTAGTCAACCCATGCATCGCCCTAATCTAAACCAATAAGAGAATTTATTGTTACTTGCATGTTATTGCACCGCAGGTTATTTTGAATAAATTGATGCGGGCAATAGAAAATTTTCGGCACAAGGGTGCGACGCAAGTAAAGCTGCATAACAAGCCAATGCCGGTAACATAAAAAATTCAACTGCAACAATGCGTATAGGTATCGTTTGCTACCCCACCTTTGGTGGAAGTGGTGTGTTAGCTACAGAGTTAGGTAAAGCACTGGCCGATAAAGGACATTTTGTTCATTTTATTACGTACCAGCAGCCTGTACGTTTGAATGTTTTTAGTGCAAATATCTTTTATCACGAAGTTCGCGTGCCCACGTACCCCTTATTCGACTATCCGCCTTACGAGGTTGCGTTATCGAGTACAATGGTCGACGTAATACTGTCTCACAAACTAGATTTGTTGCACGTGCATTATGCTATTCCGCACGCATCGGCGGCATACATGGCAAAGCAGATAGTGGCAAAAGTTGGCAAAAAAATACCTGTCATTACTACCCTGCACGGTACGGACATTACGTTGGTAGGAAAAGACAAAACCTACGCGCCCGTGGTAACTTTTAGTATCAACGAAAGCGATGCAATAACTGCTGTTAGTGATAATCTGCGACTTGAAACTTACCGGTCTTTTGCCATTACAAAAGAGATCGAGGTGATCCAAAACTTTGTAGATGTGGGACGGTTTAGCAAGAAACCGATTGATGCATTTCGCCGTGTGATTGCACCGCACGGAGAGCGGATATTGGTGCACGCTTCCAACTTTAGAAAGGTTAAAAGAGTGCAGGACGTGGTGCATGTGTTTGCAGAAGTGAGGAAGCAAATGCCGGCAAAATTGCTGATGGTTGGTGATGGTCCTGAAAGACCCGTAATGGAAGACCTGGTGAAAGAACTGGGAATTGTAGACGACGTGCGCTTCCTCGGTAAGCAGGAGCAAATGGAAGAAATTTTGGTGGTCAGTGATCTCTTTATACTTCCCTCGGAGTACGAAAGTTTTGGACTGGCGGCACTGGAAGCGATGGCGGCAAGTATGCCAGTGTTAAGTACCAACGCAGGTGGTTTGCCTGAAGTGAATATTGATGGCAAAACTGGGTTCATGTGTAATGTTGGTGACGTTGCACATATGAGCCGGTGTGCAATTGAAATTCTACAAAACGATGAAACACTTGCCACTTTTAAGCAACAGGCTTATGAGCAGGCGTGCAGGTTCGACATTCATAACATCGTGCCCGTGTACGAAAAACTCTATAGCCGTTTTTGCACTATGGATTGCGAAGAAAGCCAGCTTAAAAGCGAAGCTGTGTAAACTGGCTTTATAACGTTTTGGAGCATCGTTGTGTCACTCACTTGTACAGTTGAGTTTCTATTCAACCTGGTTGATCACTACTATCTATGTAGTCTACATCAAGTATAAAGCAACTCACACTTCATCAATCCATTTCCTGAAAAACTTCGCCGACTCCTGGCTCACAATGATTTGGTGGTCTAACTCGGGCACGGTTAGATAGACCTGAATTTTTACCTTCTCAAAAGGCTTAAAGGCCTTTATAAAATTTATACTGATTATATATTTTCTGTTTGCCCTAAAGAAAATGCTGCCATCTAATTCCTCCTCCAGTTCGACCAGCTTCTTATCAGTTATATATTTTTTGCCGGATTGGCCATCAATTACAAATACCAGTTTATTTTCCGTGTAGATCAAGGCTATGTCTTCAATCTTCAGTGCAATATTCTCTATGCCTTTTTTAACAATTAGCCTCTTCTTCATTCGGATGGGATTTTCGAATATTTCTTTCATACGAAGACGTTCTTAGGTTCTAAAGTAGAACTTATCTTGGGGGAAACGCCTAAAAAAGAAGTGTAAATGATAAGCGGTTCATAAGGCTGTAAAAAGGCTTTATAGCTTGAATAATGGAAACCGGATGTCAAATTTATTAGGCTGTTAACACTTTGGAGAACCCTGTAAAATCGGCGCATTTCGGTTGACATTTTAAAGTAAAATCTGCACCGGAAACTAAAGCCTTTTTTTGCCCAGGATGAATGGGCTCCGTCCCGCTCTTTTCCAAATAAAAATGTACTTTCTCCACCTTCAAGAAAGTTTAATAATGCTTCACCTCAACAAGTAACGTCTCGGCAAAACAGCAACCTATTGTAGCACCTAATTTTTTATTATTGTATAAGCGACATTAAGAAGAACCGACAGCAAGAGATCTACAAGTAGCGCGTTTCCTAGCCTTCGTTATTTCAGTTCCTTTCCTCTCCTCAATGCTAAAAACGTCTGATCGCATTTGCGTTTGGGAGAGTAAGTAGCATAGAAGCTTCAGCAATCATCAGCCGATTTTATAAAACCTATAAAAACTCTCGTATGATTTCTAACACGTTATACAAGACTTTCTTCGTTCGCTTGCTATGCATTACTGCTACGGCTCTTTTTACAAGCTTTTCCGCATATTCAAAAAATGAGACAGAAAGCTCTAAAGCAGAACTGCTTACTAAATTTCCTTTCATATTAACCAACCGCGGAATCATTATCATAAAAGGCCAGTTCGGTAGTTTCCCCGATACACTCAATTTCATTCTTGATACCGGCAGTGGGGGAATCTCAATAGACTCTGCTACTGCACAGCGCTTCAATCTAACTCCTACAATAAGCGAGGAAACGCTCAAAGGGTTGGCGCAAAAAAAGACGGCTGAATTTATAATCGATCAAAAACTAAGGCTGCCTCGTCTCCAAATTAATCACCTTAATTTTCATGTAAATGATTATAGCTTTTTAACAGAAGCTCATAATATTAAAATTCACGGGGTAATAGGTTACAGCTTTTTAAAGGCATATATCGTTAAACTGAATTATGATCAATTCATGATCGAAGTTTGGAAACCCGGAAGCATTGCTTACCCAAAAGAAGGATATGTATTGAAGACGCGCCCTAATAAGCTCGCAGCTATTGACGCAACTTTACGTGACAACCGGAAAATTGATAGCAAGTTTTATTTTGACACAGGTGCCGATATGTGTTTTATGCTACCAGACAAGTTTATTAAAGACAGCAGCGTGCTGAATAATAACAAAAAGATTTTTACTTCAGGTGCAGAGGGGCTGGGTGGAAAAAAAGAAATGATGTTGACGACGGTCGAAGAAGTACACATTGGCCCTTACTCTTTAAAAAAAGTACCCACTTACATTTTCGATGACACTTATAACGTTTCTAACTATCCTGCAACCGGGGGCATTATCGGCAACGAGTTAATGGCACGTTTTAACGTAATTATCAACTATCCCAACAATGAAATTCACATTGCCCCCAACAACACTTTTAACCAACCTTTTAACTATAGTTATGTCGGCTGTTCACTTTTAGTTGAGAACGGAAAAACGATCATCAAAGACATTGTGAAGGACTCACCTGCCCATGTCGCCGGCCTTAAAGACAACGATATTATTTATGGCATAAATAACAATTTTAAAAACGACATCGAAGAATATAAAATGCTTTTGTCAAAAACAGGGGCTAAGCTAAAAGTGTTTTTGTTGCGAGGCAACCAGGTTACTTCCACGATTGTAGAGGTGAAAAGCATTTTATAAACGACCGGGTTGTAATAAATAAAAACCTGCGTGGAAGCGCAGGTTTTTTATGTTTAGTTCGATTAGGTTTACAAGGAGTCCCCTGTAGAAACAGCGGACGTTGCGCTCTTAAAAAAGCACATGAGAATAACGTTAGTATTAAAATAAATTCAAGTAGATTTTCAATGTTCAGAAATAAAATTAATGCGATTGTTGACCTAATCACAACACAAAAGCGCGAAGCAGTAAACTTTTTGCCTGAAGGATTTTTTTTTCATTTTAAAGCAATGCATATCAAAAGTGACCACTCTTGCGAGAGAGGTAGTAGTTTTTTAGCTACAGAAGAAGCGACTTCTTGATCTCATATAATGGTAAGTTGATCCGCCTTTTATAGCCCTTTATACAATTTCGGATCTGCATTCAGCATTGGAAACTGGCGTTGGTGCCAATACGGGTAGGCTGGGTAGACTTCGCTCACCTTATCCAGTTTTTTTACTTGTTCAACAGTTAAGTTCCAACCCACTGCACCGAGGTTTTGTTTTAGCTGTTCTTCATTTCTTGCACCTACAATAATGTTTGCAATAGTAGGCCGTTGCAAGAGCCAGTTGAGGGATACTTGTGCAATAGTCTTTCCTGTTTCTTCTGCGACCTCCTCTAAAACATCCACTATTTTGTACAGCCTTTCATTGTCTATCGTATCTCCGGGAACCGGACTTCCTCCCTGGGCCACGCGGGCATTTTCGGGTGGCGGTTGATCACGGCGATACTTCCCACTCAACATGCCACTTGCAAGCGGACTCCAAACAATTGTTCCTATGTTTTGATCGATACCCAGGGGCATCAGTTCCCATTCAAAATCACGGTTAACCAAAGAATAGTAAGCCTGGTGAGCGATGTATTTTGACCAACCGTAACGTTCCGAAACAGACAACGATTTCATCAAATGCCAGCCGGAGAAATTAGAACAGGCGATGTACCGAACCTTGCCGCTTTGCACCAGGTTCTCCAATGTTTTAAGCGTCTCATCAATAGGAGTTTTTGCATCAAACCCATGCATATGATAGATATCAATATGGTCGGTATTTAATCGCTTGAGACTGTCTTCACAAGCGTTGATCAAATGAATTCGAGCAGAGCCATAATCGTTTACTTTGTCCGACATTGGAAAGGTTGCCTTTGTAGAAATTAATACCTCATCTCTTTTCCCGACGATCGCCTTCCCTAAAATCTCTTCGGCAACTCCATTAGAATAAACATTAGAAGTATCGAATAGATTTACCCCGGCATCAAGGCACAGGTTTACCATGCGTGTTGCTTCACTTACCTCTGTGCTTCCCCAAGCTTTAAAAAATTCGTTACCCCCACCAAAAGTGGCTGTCCCAAAGCTTAACACCGGCACTCTCAAACCCGAGTTTCCCAATTGTCTGTATTCCATTTTAATAATTTGAGTTGTTTTTTTGTTCTAACTAAAAAAGTAAGCCAAGGAGGCCGGGAGTTTTGGGGGAGTTGTAAGTTGTAAGTAATAAGTTTTTGCGTTTTGAGTTTTGGTGTTTTGAGTTTTGCGTCTGCGAGTTTTGTTTTTTGATTTTTGGCTTTTGCCTTTTGACTTTTGACTTTTGACTTTTGACTTTTGTCTTTTGCCTTTTGACTTTTGTCTTTTGCCTTTTGACTTTTGACTTTTGCCTTTTGACTTTTGCCTTTTGACTTTTGCCTTTTGCCTTTTGCCTTTTGACTTTTGTCTTTTGTCTTTTGTCTTTTGTCTTTTGACTTTTGCCTTTTGCCTTTTACCTTTTGTCTTTTGTCTTTTGACTTTTGTCTTTTGTCTTTTGTCTTTTGT
>NZ_BJYT01000004.1 GCF_007991655.1 Segetibacter aerophilus | reverse complement strand
AACACAGCAAAAGTGGTAAACATTGTAAATACCACGGGTGGTAATAAAACTCTTTCTGGTAATCTTACTTCTACAGCCACAGGTTTAACGGTAACAGGAAATTCAGGTGGCAGTACTATCCTATTTAGTGGAGCAACTAAGTCATTTAATACAGGAGTGAATATAGCCGTAAGTCTTACAACAAATACTGGCTCAACAATCAACTTTAGTAATGGCGGGTTAGCTATAACCACAACATTTGGAAGTGGCTTTAATGCGACTGGTGGGGGGACAATTAGTGTGACCCAAGACGCAGGTACATCCAATACAATCACATCAACAACAGGAATTGCTTTAAATGTGGTAAGCACAACAATAGGTTCAGCGGGTGTAACTTTTAGAAGCATTAACTCAAATGGTGCAGCAAATGGAATTAACCTAAGTTCAACCGGGGCAGGTGGACTAACAGTTACAGGTGATGGTGGAGGAGCAAGTAACGGTTCGGGTGGTACTATTTCATCAGCTACTGGTAAAGGTATACAGTTAAATTCCGTTTCAAATATTAGCCTTAACTACATGAATATTACCGGAGGGGGCAACGACGGAATAGATGGAACAAACGTAACCGGCTTTACTTTAACAAGGTCTAACCTTACAAACAACGGAAATGCAGATGAGGAACATGGAATTGAATTTGCTAATGTGATGGGCACTGTTACGCTTACAAATTCAACCATTCGCGGCTCATTTGAGCATAATTTTAAAATAACAAATACCAGCGGAACAATTAACAATCTTAATGTCACTGATTGTACTTTCGACCATTTGGCAATCCAATCAGGTGCTGCAGGAGGCAATGGGTTTTTAGTTGTAACTCAAGGAACATCGATAATTACTAATGCTGTGGTTACTGGTTGCACTTTCAGAAACAATTTTGGAAATGGAGTACTTGTAAATTCAGAAAACAACTCAAGAATTGGATTAGATAATGCTACTAGTGCAGCCACGATAGGGTTTAAGTTAGCAAATAACACCTTTGATGACAATAATATTGCTATTCAATTTGGTGTGTTCCATTCTTCGGACATGACGGTAGACATTCAGAGTAATACAATTATTAATGACGGCAGACGCGCAACATCGGGTGCATCGAGTACATCACACGCAATTGTCGTAGGCTCTTCGGCAATAGCTCTTTCAGGATCATCGCTAAATGCAAGAATAGATGGTAACGTAATTGGGAGTAATTCATTTGCCGGATCAGGCTCTTCTATTGGTTCAGGAATAAGGTATATAGTTCAGGGTCTTACTACTTCAACAGCATTAATAAACAATAATACCATCCGTCAGGCTCCTTCAGGATATGGAATTGAGGCTACTTTCCTCGGGCCTCAAGATGATTTGGGAACTGTGCCGGTAAGTGATATAACTGTTACTAATAATAATGTTGATCACAGGAATTATACGTTTGCACCCGGATCATCTGATTTTCCATTGCCTGCAATTTATATAGCAGCAGATAATCAGGGGGCTACTGCTGCAGGCGCACCAACTGTCAGGTCAGATGTTAGAGGCAACACAGTGCCAACAGGAAACGGGCTATGTACAACAGGGTCATGCAGTATCCTCGGGACATGGATTGAAGTATACGAATACACAGCAGCATCAGGTCCGGGTATTCATCAATTAGTTGACGCAGCGCCTGCTAGTGCGAACGCAACTGCCCAATTGACCAGCGCCAATACAGGGTCTGCATCAGCTAATCCTGAAGTGGCACTTATTGCAGGTCCTATTAATCTACCACCTGATCTATAATAAAGCCAAGCAATTGCGACACAAAGCCGATTTTGTAAGACCAAAAGCGGGTATTCAATAACTAAAGGGTTTTGTCGCATCTATTCTCAGTAAAGCAAAATTGTTAGTCACAGTTGCTTAATCAAGCGGGTAATAAACAAAATTTGTAAGGATAAGTTACTTAAAGTAATACTAGGTAAGAAAAGAAACATTTATAGGGAAAGTTCAACTAAAAAGAAAAACCCTTGAATATCAAGGGCTTTTGCTTCTTTCTGTGATCCCGCTGGGACTCGAACCCAGGGCCCATACATTAAAAGTGTATTGCTCTACCAACTGAGCTACGGAATCTTTCCTTTCAACTCTATAGGGCCTTCGCCCTTTTTCGTTTTGGGAGTGCAAAAATAGGAGTACGAATATTACCAGCCAAATTTTTGAAAAACATTTTTGCACGTTTATAGATATTCCTATTCCTCTAATATCTGCACTAACTCTGTTACTTTTGCGAATTCAATATCATCTGATGTCATATTTTTCGAATAAGGTTGTAGTCGTAACAGGAGGAAGCGAGGGCATCGGAAAAGCACTTGTTGAGCTGCTGCTAGAAAAAGGTGCACGGGTTGCGACATGCGGAAGGACTTACGAAAAACTATACGAACTACAAACTGCTCATGCAGGAAGACCACTCCATACAGGAACAGCTGATGTCAGCAGAGAATCAGACTGTAACAATTTCATTAATTCTGTCCTCGAGACTTTTGGCACCATCGATATTTTAATAAATAATGCAGGCATCTCCATGCGGGCCTTGTTTAAAGATCTTCAGATTGATACGTTAAGAACTCTTATGGATGTAAACTTCTGGGGTACCGTTTACTGCACCAAGTTCGCCCTGAATGAAATAATAAAAAACAAAGGAACTATTGTCGGCGTGTCTTCGCCTGCGGGGTTTAGAGGCTTGCCGGGCAGGACAGGATATAGTGCGAGTAAGTTTGCTGTGAATGGATTTCTTGAAGCACTGCGAACTGAACTTTTAGCGGATGGTGTAAATGTAATGTGGGTCTCGCCGGGTTTTACGACAAGCAATATTCGTAATGTGGCGTTGGATAAAGATGCCAGGCCGCAAAAAGAAAATCCGATGGATGAAGATAAAATGATGAGTGCGGAAGAATGTGCAACGTATATTTTAAAATCTATAGAAAAAAGAAAGAGAACACTTGTCCTTACACTGCTTGGAAAGTCAAGTCTTCTTCTAAATAAATTATTACCCTCGCTGACAGACAAGATGGTGAGAAACTTTTATTTCAAAAATGGAAAACTTGTAAAATAGGAAGCCCAAGCACTAAGTTGAATATCGAATATTCCTTCATTACAAAATATGAAATTCAACATTTCGGCAAGTAATACATCGAAACTAAAGTATGTCTATAATAACCCTAACTACAGATATTGGCCAGCAGGATTACCTGGTAGCTGCCGTGAAGGGTCAGTTATACAGTGTGAGTGAAAACCTGACTATTGTTGATGTATCGCACCAGCTTTCGTCGTTTAATTATCCCCAGGCGGCGTACTTCTGCTGCAGTGCTTTCCATTATTTCCCTTCTGGAACTTTCCATATAGTGCTTGTTAATATGTTTGACCAGAAGCCCAAACAAATGCTCTTAGCTTATCACAATAAGCAATACATCGCTTGTGCTGACAATGGCCTGTTAACAATGATTATTGATGGAGCGCCTGAAAGAGTTGTAGCGTTACCTCTTCCCGAAGGAGAGCGACCCACTACATTAACCTGCACCCAGGTTATTGCCAATGCACTCTGGCAAATACTGGCAGGAAAAGACCTCGATTATATTGGAGAATCAGACATTACAATAGTTGAAAAATTACGGCTTAAATATGTAAACAGTCCTACCACGATGGAAGGACAAATTCTTTATATCGACAATTTCGAAAACGTAATTGTAAACATCACTAAGGCTGACTTCGACAGGGAAAGAAATGGCCGAAATTTTAAAATTGTTTTCAAAAGAGATGAAGTTATCGACACGATCAGTGAAACTTATGCATGCGTACCCCAAGGCGAAAAAGTAGCCTTCTTCAATTCCTCCGGTTACCTGGAAATAGCTATCAATAAGGGCAACGCTGCAGGACTGTTTGGTTTGCAGGGGTTCTCCGAAGCAATGCAAAAACAAAGCATCTCTTTACAGAACAAGTGGTTTTATCAAACAGTTAAAATCTTCTTTGAATAATGCTTGTTCGGATCGTTAAGATGACTTTTAGGGAAGATGCTGTTGAAGCATTCAAAGTATTTTTCGAAGAACGAAAAGAAAAGATAAGATCCTTTGAAGGATGTACCCATCTTGAACTCTGGCAAGACAACAACCATCCAAACATCTTTTTTACTTATAGCAATTGGTGCGATGAATTGGCTTTACACCACTATCGCAATTCAGCTTTCTTTCGCGATACATGGCAACAAACCAAACAAATGTTTTGGGCCAAGGCTGAGGCATGGTCAGTTAATCAATTGGTTGTTTTGCCATAGTTTCATATTTTAGATACCCATGAAAATTTTGCTAAAACCGCTGCAGTGGATTTATTGTGTCTACGCTTTGCTGATGTTTATAGCCATCATGTTTGTTGCAGTTCCGTTCGTAATCGTTGCCTCGTTTTTCGGCAGGGTAAAGGGTGGAAACTTTATTTACAAAGTTGTAAAGGCTTGGGGGTACACATGGTATTTTATCGTTGGCATCAGGCACAAAAATATTTTTGAAGTTCCTCACGATAGTTCACGTCAGTACATTTTTATTGCCAATCATATTTCCTATATGGATATTCCGCCGGTCGTTATGGCCTTGAGTCAGCCAGTAAGAATTTTGGCGAAATATGAAATGTCAAAGGTGCCCATCTTCGGCTACATCTATAAGAGTGCTGCGGTGATGGTTAAAAGAAGCGATGCTGATAACAGAGCCCAGAGCGTTCTCGAAATGAAAGAATTTATCAGCCGTCGCATTTCAATTTTCATTTTTCCCGAGGGCACATTAAACGAAACCGGAAAGCCACTAAAAGAGTTTTTCGATGGTGCGTTTCGCATAGCAATTGAAACTGAAACGCCGTTAAAAATTGTGCTGTTTGTCGACACTGTCGACCGCCTTCATTTCAGCAGCATTTTCACTTTAACGCCGGGCCAGTGCCGCGTGGTTTTTTTAGATGAGGTGCCAGTAAAGGGTCTTACTTTAAATGATTTGCCGGCATTAAAAGAAAAAGCTCATAAATTAATGGAGGCTGGATTAAGACGGTACCGTAAGTATCCTGAAGAGGTATAAGGCGGCAATGTATTTTGTTCACCAGCATTTTCTCGCGTAGCATCATCGTTGTGTCACTTACTTGTACTCAAAATCATTGTTCCAGGTTTGCAGCTTTTTGAAACGCTTTCCTATATTTTATAAGTTATCAAGAATACAATAAAAGGCGTCGCGGCAAAGGGTTAGAAGCAATCAGTTATTTTTGCTGATTATACATGGCCTACAACTTAACCTCATCCCCTTTATTCAGCCCCGACCCAAACGAAGGCGTGTATGCTGAAGTAATCATCCCGCTTGCTTTGCCAAGAAATTATACATGGGCAATTCCTACACATTTAAGGGCAAATATTTCTAAAGGCTCTCGTGTAGAGGTTCAGTTAAAAAACAAAAAGTACTCTGGAATTGTAAAAACTATCCACACCGATAAACCAACTGCTTTTGAACCGAGAGATATTCTAAATTTATTAGAAGAGCAGCCCCTCATTTATCCGCAGCAACTTAAGTTATGGGAATGGATCGGTGACTATTACATGTGCAGCGAAGGCGAAGTGATGCAGGCTGCTTTGCCTTCTCACCTCAAGTTATCAAGTGAAAGTATTCTTACCTACAATGAAGAATTTGGAGAGAACTTTTCTGACCTCAACGACGAAGAATATTTAGTTGCCGAAGCACTCTTGCTAAAGAAAGAATTAAAGCTAAGCGAGGTACAACAAATTTTAGATGCTGCCCACGTATATCCAATCATCAAGGGTCTGATAGAAAAAAAGGTTTGTATGGTTTGGGAAGCATTGAAAGACACCTACAAACAGAAACTGGAAACCTACGTTCATTTAGAGGCAGCATATCACAACGAAGAAAACCTGGCAAAGCTTTTAAACGAATGGAGCAAGAACAAGGCACCCAAACAGCTGGAACTACTTCTCTCCTACTTGCATGTAATTAGAACCGAAGGCGAAGTAACACAAACGAATCTTTTAAAAAAGGCAAATGCAAGTTCTGCGCAATTGAAAGGACTTGCAGATAAGAATATTGTACGACTTGAAAAACGTTCGGTCGAT
Organism: Segetibacter aerophilus; assembly: GCF_007991655.1. Classification (GTDB taxonomy): domain Bacteria; phylum Bacteroidota; class Bacteroidia; order Chitinophagales; family Chitinophagaceae; genus Segetibacter; species Segetibacter aerophilus. Next base: position 341,041 of record NZ_BJYT01000004.1, on the reverse strand, counting down.
CGCCTTCCAACACTTCCAAGAGATATTAAGATTGATTTCGAATTGTCTGCCGCGCAAGTAGAAGCTGCGGAGTCTGTTGAGCGAGTTTTAAATGAAAAATCGGTTTGCCTGCTTCAGGGTGTTACGTCAAGTGGTAAAACCCAGATTTATATAAAACTGATTGAGCAGTATATTAAGGCAGGAAAGCAAGTGTTGTACATGCTTCCGGAGATTGCTTTAACGGCACAAATTATAAGACGGCTTCAAAAATACTTTGGTGGCTACATCACCATTTACCATTCGAAGTTCAATCCAAACGAACGGGTAGAAATCTGGAACAAAATAAAAACAGGCGAAACAAAAGTTGTACTTGGAGCAAGATCGTCCCTGTTCCTGCCTTTTAAAGAGCTTGGCCTGATCATCGTCGATGAAGAACATGATCCCTCTTTTAAACAACAGGAACCGGCACCGAGGTACCATGGACGGGACGCAGCTATTTATTATGCTTCTTTGTATAATGCAAAAGTTTTGCTTGGAAGCGCGACACCTTCCATCGAAAGCTACTTCAACACACAGGCAGGAAAATATGGCTTAGTAAACCTTACTGAACGTTATGGTAATGTGCAAATGCCGGCCATACAGATAGTTGACGTAAAAACAATTATTACCAAAGAAAAAGGGAAGATTATTTTATCGCCTCAGTTAACGGAAGCAATACAGCAGTCCCTGCAAGAAAAAAAGCAAGTCATTCTTTTTCAAAACAGACGCGGTTATTCTCCTTACCAAATTTGCGGTGTGTGCGGCTGGATACCGCAATGCGAAAACTGTGACGTTACCTTAACCTATCATAAAGCAAAAAACAAATTGCAGTGCCACTATTGTGGTACGTCTTATCCCCTGGTGCTTACTTGCGCTGCATGTGGCAACCACAACTTTGTACAGAAAAATTTTGGTACAGAGAAAATTGAGGAAGCTTTAGTCGAGGCTTTCCCCGAGGCTAAGATTGCAAGGATGGATTATGACAGCATTCGCGGAAAGAACGATCACGATGCTTTGATTAAACTATTTGAACAGCAGAAAATAGACATACTTGCCGGGACGCAAATGGTTGTAAAGGGACTTGACTTTGAACACGTAAACCTGGTAGGCATTGTAGACGCTGACGGCATTTTAAACTTCACCGACTTTCGTGTAAATGAAAGAGCATTTCAGTTGATGGAGCAGGTAAGCGGCCGTGCCGGTCGTCGTGAAGCGCAGGGAAAAGTAATTGTACAGGTGAGCAATACACATCATCCTGTATTGCAATTTGTGCAGCATCATAGCTACGAAGAGATGTACCGCTTTGAAATCGAAAACAGGAAGAACTTCTTTTATCCTCCTTTCTCAAGAGTGATCCAACTTATCTGCAAGCATAAGGATAAAAACATAGCCGAGGAGGCCGCCAATATTTTAGGCCAGTTTTTGAACGACAAGTATGCTGCTTATGTTAGCGGACCAGCTGAGCCTGCTATAAACCGCGTGAGAAACCAGTACTTGTATGAACTCTTATTAAAGCTTCCAAAAGACGCTCAATTTCTTCGGCAATGCAAGCAAGACATTTTACAACAAGTAAGCATTGTACAATCGAATAAGAGATACAGAAGTGTAACAATTGTTGCGGATGTAGATGCGGTCTAACAGATTTATGTAGCCTAAAAAAAGGTGCTTAAAACGTTGAAAGTACAAGTGAGTGACACAACAATGCTGAGATAAGATTTACCGTCTGGTCAAAAAAGAGTTTAAAAACAGTCAAACCTTTAACCGGTACCTCCAATTGAAAAGGTACAATTGTTGTGGCATGGCCAATGAAAACTAACCTCGTAATTTGATAAAATCTCCTTCTATGATTTACAAATTTTCTGATTTCCTCGAGTTGAACTATCGCCAGTTGGAACCTTTTGTTGATGGAAAGGAAGAATTGACAAAAAACGAATTATTAGAAAAGTGCGCGGGTGAGATTAGTTTCGATTTGCTGCAAAACTTAAAGGAATTGATGTTCAGCAAAATTGGCAAAAATGCCGAGGGCGAACTGTATGTGGTCTAAGGCGGCCGATAAAAGCTACTTCTCTTTACTCCAAAAGAAAAGTGCTACCGCTTTTGATCGCGATAGCACCTGGTAATATTAAAAAAATGATTTCTTACAACGAGATTTCAAACCTACCATACACATATCGGCCATTGTAACCGAACTGTGTAGCTCTTCTTGAATAGATAAACTGGTTAGCAGTAGTGTTTCCTGGATCAGCAACTTTTTCAGGATAGATATCCAGAATATTATTAGACCCTATACTGATACGGGTTGCCTTAGAAATCTTATACCCAATAGAAGCCTCGGTGATAACCCGCGGATCAAAAGTTTGCTGGTAAAGAACAGTTGTAGTTGCTTCATCAACAGCGCCGAAGTACACATTTCTAACGAAGAAGTTCCATTTAGCAATGCCATAAGTAAAAGTCAAATTTGCCTTCACCCTTGGTACAGAACTCTCAAGATAGATGCGGCTTGCTTCGCTAAAATATATACTCTCTTTCGATTTTAATAGTTCAGAAGACTTTATAGGTCCTACCCTCATGGTTTTAGAAACTGTTCCGGCTAAGTCAGCACGAAAATTTCCGGAGCCAAGTTTAGTTCCATAAGAAATTACTACGTCTACACCTTTTGTTTCTGTATTAATAGCATTGGCAAAAAACTGCGCCCTGTTTGCGTTATACGACAAAAGAATATTGTACAACTCTTTGTCGCTAGCTGAAGCAGAGGCGGCATTATTACCCTGGAATAAATCCGTGTAAATAACCCTGTCGTTAATCCTGGTAAGGTACCCATCAACAGTAACTTTAAATTTACCCAGGTTTCCGGTAAAGCCTAAGCTCACACTTTTAGACTTTTCAGCACGTAAATCAGGAATTCCTAAAAGCTTGGCAGCACGGCTGTCATTAGGGAAAGTAGCTACTTCGTAAGGAATACCACCTACAAACAAGGTTGAAGTATTTGAGAAATAACGCTGATGCAAAGAAGGTGCTCTGAAACCGGTACTGACCGAACCACGAATGGCGAAATTGTCTCTCAGCTTATATCGCAAAGATATTTTTCCGCTAACGTTACTTCCGAAGTCATTGTAGTTTTCAAAACGAGCAGCACCGTCTATCAAAAATGCTTTAGAAAAATTGAACTCTCCATCAGCATAAGCAGCGATGGCGCTTCTTGTAGCATTAACGGCATTTTCAGGTCTAAATCCTGGGAAGGATTGTGCGCCACCAGTTAGTGCTGAACTATCAGGTCCACCGAATTTAGTAACCACCAATCCTCTTAAATCAGGAACCAGTATAGGTCTGCCTGCAGCATCTACACCAACTTGTCTCGATCTTCCATAGTCGGCGTAAGAAGCTTCCTCGCCTGGAACTAACTGGTATCTTTCAAACCGGTGCTCTGCACCAAATGCTACGTTTATTCCGCTTAAACCAGCAAAGCTTCTTGAGAAATCGAGGTTGGTTGTGTTTTGAGTAAACACAGGCCCACCCGAGTTAAAGCGGGTTGGTGAAGCAACACCCATTGTTGAATTTAAAGTATTGACTACTTTAAAAATAAATTGGTTCTGTCCGTAAGTGTTACTGAAATCAACGTTCCATTCTTTCAACTTACCCCTGATACCAAAGGCAAGGTTTCTATCGTAAATGTCTGAGTGAATTTCAGGTAAAAAACCTAATGGATAGACCGCTAAAATATTGTTGGTGTTATTAGGCAGACGGAAATTGGCAGCAGCCTGGCCGTTTCTGTATCCCAGACCTCCAAACATGTAAAACTCAGTTCCCTGGTCATCCATTGGAATGCTTGAATTAAACATAAATTGTCCGCTACGCAAACGGGATTGACCTACTCTCTGTTTAAAATCATCACGGGTCTTATTATTAGCAGTCAAAAATGAATCTGTTCTGTCAACAGTTTGAATGGCGCCTGCAGCATTGCGACCATTGTACCTGCTGTAAATAGTTCCGGTTCTTTCACCTGCACGGTTGGTGTAATTGCGGTAATCAAATGAACCGGAGAAGTTGATAAATCCACCTCTTTGCCCCATTGGGATACCAAAGTTTATCGCGTTTTGTACGGTTTGTCCATCAGTAATGGATTTGCCTAGGAACTTGGTAACATTTGCTCCAGCGGTAGTAGAAAACGTAACCCTGTTTACAGAACTTTTTAAAATGATATTTATAACTCCCGCAATCGCATCGCTACCATATTGGGCAGAAGCGGCATCACGAAGTATTTCAATTCTATCAATAGCGGCAACTGGGATGGCGTTTAAATCTGTTCCTACAGAACCACGTCCGAAAGTACCGTTGATATTTACGAGGGCTGTGTTGTGCCTTCTTTTACCATTAATTAAAACCAAAACCTGGTCAGGACCTAACCCTCTTAAAGAAGCCGGATCAATATGATCTGAACCATCAGCAACCGTCTGCGTTCCTGAGTTGAACGAAGGAGCTACATAACTTAAAATCTGGTTGATATAAACCTGCGGCGCATCTTGCGCGATCTTCTTTATATCGATCACGTCTACAGGAACAGGCGTTTCCAATTGTGTACGTGGCAGTGCTCTTGAGCCAAGAACAACGACCTCGTTGGTAACACCTGAATTGCTTAGAGAAAAATCCAGCGTTGCAGTTGCTCCATCGGCCACGGTCACTCTTTTAGGACTGTTGGCGAAGCCTACATAACTGGCGCTTACGGTATAGGTTCCGCCTTTTACTTTCAGCGTATAGGTTCCACCATTATCTGTTGTGGTCCCGGTGCCCGTTCCCTGTATTGATACGGAGGCACCACTAAGTGTATTACCGCTTTCATCCCGAATGGTACCGGTAATAACTGCCTGCGCCTTTACCCCCGCTACAAGCAGAAGGAATAATACAGCTGTAGTTAGAAATTTAAAAATTGAGGAAATTTTCATCATACTTGTTTTGTTTAAAAAAAAAGGTTTCGGAATAATAGGCGGTCAGAATTTTTGTAACCCGGCTATTATAATATGGCAGCAGTCGTTGCGTCGCACTCTTGCACTTGCTAACAACATTGAGCATCTAATGTTCTAATATGCTGCATGAACAGAGAACTTTCCATGTTGGCAGGAGCTGCTAAGTTAAAGTTTCACTTTCCTGCAAAAACTTTTATTAATAAATTTTAATTGAAAGGGTTAAAAAGGCAGAAATTTGCGCCATGCAATTCAAAGTTCCTGTTGTTGTTTTCGCCTTATTAATTACAAATATTCTTGCGGCTCAATCTTTTGTTGGCCCTGGTAAAGCAGTTGATCCATATCACTTCTCCAGCAATAAGACTCAGACTTATTCGAATGGTGCCGTTGTTTGCGCACACCCTATTGCTGCCAAAGTAGGAGCCGAAATTTTAAAACGGGGAGGAAATGCCGTTGATGCAGTAATAGCAACACAGCTTGCACTTGCAGTGGTTTATCCTGGTGCCGGAAATATCGGGGGCGGCGGCTTTCTTGTCGCCAGGATGAAGGATGGCAAAACTTTTACCTACGACTACCGTGAAACTGCTCCGGCAAAAGCAAGCCGTGATATGTACCTGGATGAAAAAGGAACTGCTCAAACCAATCTCTCGCAATTTGGTCATCTCGCTTCCGGCGTTCCCGGAACGATTAGTGGATTGTTTGCAAGTCTTAAATACGCAAAGCTTCCGTTCAAAGTCTTGATCCAGCCGGCAATTGATCTTGCAGAGAAAGGCTTTACGCTAACAGAATCGGAAGCATCGAAATTTACGCGGGCAAAAGATGCATTTTTAAAATATAACACAGTAAAACCTGTGTTTGTAAGAGAGAACGATTGGAAGAAAGGAGACACACTCTTCCAGAAAGAACTGGCAAACACACTAAAAAGAATAAGAGACAAAGGTGCGGCTGGGTTTTATGAGGGCGAAACTGCAAAGCTGATCGTAGCCGAAATGCAAAGAGGAAAAGGTCTGATTACTTTGAATGATTTAAAAGCCTATAAAACAAAAGAGAGAAAACCGTTAGAGTTCGATTACAAAGGGTACAAGGTGGTGAGCATGCCACCTCCAAGTAGTGGTGGTGTGTTATTAATGCAAATGTTGAAAATGGTTGAAAAACGTCCATTGCAGGCGTATGGATTTGAGACTGTGAAAAGTGTGCAGCTAATGACCGAGGCCGAGAGAAGAGCTTATGCAGATCGTGCAGAACATCTTGGCGACCCGGACTTTTGGAAGGTACCCGTGAGCACCATTACAAGTGATGCTTACCTGGCAAGAAGAATGGCCGATTACGATAGCACCAGAGCAAGCAAAAGTGTTGAAATAAAAGCAGGCTCGGTATCAGAGAGTACGGAAACAACGCACATTAGCGTCGCGGATAAATGGGGAAACTTAGTAGCTGTTACTACCACGCTGAACGGCAATTTTGGAAGCAAGACTGTTGTTGGTGGGGCGGGTTTTCTTCTAAATAACGAAATGGATGATTTTAGTGTGAAACCGGGAGTGCCAAATATGTATGGCGCAATTGGTGGAGAAGCAAATGCCATTGCACCAGGCAAACGGATGTTAAGCTCGATGGCACCAACAATTGTATTAAAAGGTAATAAGCCTTTTATGGTAGTCGGAACGCCGGGCGGTACAACTATCCCAACCTCGGTTTATCAAACTATCGTTGATGTGGTGGATTATAATATGAGCGCTGAAGAAGCTGTTAATAAGCCAAAATTTCACCACCAATGGCTGCCCGATGAAATACAGGTGGAAGAAGGATTTCCCAAAGACGTGATGCAGAAACTTCAGGAAATGGGATATGCAGTTAAGGTATATTATGTCGCTGGTTACGCGACTTCAATTGGTCGTGTTGAGCTCATCAAAATAAATAACGGCAAGCTTGAAGCGGCTGCCGATAAAAGAGGTGACGACAGCGCGGCAGGTTATTAGGAAAAATAAATCAAAGAGGCTTCTTCAGTTCAACTTTGGGTATTATAGAAAATCTCTTTGAAAAAAGACTAAAGCTCCGCGAAGCGTTGCCGGCAAAGTGCTTGGGACGCAACGATGATCCTACAACAACTAATGCTGGTATTAAAAAATCTCCTCTTAAAATTCAAATTCGCCCCAACCGTTTTCACTGGTAGAATATTTGCAACATTCAACATTCTTTAAAATTCATTATAACAAAAACAACTTACCAGTGAGATTAGCCGCTATAGATATTGGAAGTAATGCCGCCAGATTATTAATTACCGATGTGATTGAAGGCATCGGACATCCTCCTGAGTTTTGTAAACTCAATTTGATCAGGGTACCACTTCGACTTGGATTTGACGTGTTCGAAACGGGGGAAATTTCAGAGCATAGAACAATGATGGTGACAGAGGCCATGAAAGCCTACAGTCATTTGCTTAAACTCTACGAGGTCGAACACTTTAAAGCCTGCGCTACCAGCGCTATGCGCGATGCAAGAAATGGTTCGGAAATCATTAAAAGGGTGAAGGAAGAAACCGGGATAGACATTGAAATTATCAGCGGCGATCTTGAAGCATCTGTTATTTATGAAAACCATGTTGCCGAAAGTATGGACGACAATAACAGCTACCTCTATATTGACGTAGGCGGCGGAAGTACCGAACTTACCTTTTTTGCTGACGGAAAACTAGTATGCAAACAATCTTTCAACATCGGCACTATTCGCTTACTTAAAAACCAGGTAGAAGAACGGATGTGGGATGAGATGAAGGAAATGATAAAGGTAAAAACGAAAGGATATAAGAAAATTGTAGCCATAGGCACCGGCGGCAACATAAATAAGATCTTTTCTATTAGCAAGAAGAAAGATGGTAAGCCGCTAGAGTTGAGTTTACTGAAAGACTACTTTAAAGAATTTGGGGCAGTTTCTGTAAAAGAGCGAATTCGTCTGTATAAGTTCAGGGAAGACCGTGCAGATGTAATTGTTCCGGCACTGCAGATTTTTATAAATGTGATGCGCTGGGCAGATGCAGACGAAATTCTTGTACCGAAAATTGGTTTGGCCGACGGACTTATTCAGCACCTGTATTCGGAGTTGCGGTCGTAGAACTATTTCGACAAATCGCTCCTTACATTTTGGTGAAATAAACAATATAAGATCTGTAGCAAATAACTGTACTTTTACAACTTTCTGATGGGTTCTATCAGAGCATGTTTTATTCTAAAGCAGAGCCATACTCCTCTCCCATCTCGTTTTGAAATTATTCATCAATTTCTATTAAGAGATGTCCGTAAATAAGCAAATTAAAAAAGTTACTACCAATACACTTCTGCGACTAAAAGTCAATGGTGAAAAGATCTCGATGATCACCGCATATGATTTTTCGTTCGCCAAACTCTTCGATGCGGCAGGTATTGATGTAATTCTTGTTGGCGACAGTGCCAGTAATGTAATGGCCGGCCATGAGTCTACTTTGCCGATCACACTTGATCAAATGATCTATCATGCTGCCTCCGTTATTAGAGGTACAGAACGTGCGCTCGTTGTTGTAGACTTGCCCTTCGGCTCTTACCAATCTAACAGCGACGTTGCACTTGCCTCTGCCATTCGAATTATGAAAGAGACAGGTGCCCATGCGTTAAAGCTCGAAGGCGGAGAAGAAGTAGTTGAAAGTATCAAACGAATTGTCCGTGCAGGGATCCCGGTGATGGGTCATTTGGGACTTACGCCGCAGTCCATCCATAAGTTTGGTACTTACGTCGTAAGGGCAAAAGAAGAAGCGGAGGCAAACAAACTCAGAAGCGATGCTTTGATCTTACAGGAGGCAGGCTGCTTCGCAGTGGTGCTGGAGAAAATACCGGCCGCACTGGCAAAAGAAGTTACCGAAAGCCTGGTAATGCCAACAATAGGCATTGGAGCAGGAATGCATTGCGGTGGCCAGGTTTTAGTAATGCATGACTTGCTCGGTATCAATACTGAATTCAAACCGCGGTTCCTACGGAATTATTTAAACATGGCAGAACAAGTTACCGGTGCTGTAAAACAATATATCGCCGACGTTAAGAATAATGATTTTCCAAATGAAAGCGAGCAGTATTAGGTAGTAAGAATTAGCTGATTATAAAAATTCATAGCATAAAGCTTCAAAGTATAAATACCTCTCTTAGCCGCGCAAACAGGTTTGGGCTTTACCGATTGTTTTCTCCCATTAATCCAAATTCTTTTTAAGTAGCCTCAGGGTCAACTAGTTTTAATTTTAGTATTAGCCGTACCTGCTGAAGCAATCAACAACAGTAATTGAAATTGAGCCGACATTCATTCTCATTACCTGACTACCACACAAAGCCAGATTACCTTTTAACGGAGAGCATGTTAATAAGTATGCACTTGTTATTATCGGTTAGTTGTTTAAAATTTCGATATTGCTAGAACGAACCTAATTTTTACCCTAAATCCTACTTTTACTTTGAACAAAAGGCTCTTAACAATTACAGTGCATGTGGCAGCATGGGCGTGTTTCTTTCTACTGCCTATTGTGTTTTCTCCCAGGCCTAGAGAGGCGGATTTCCAGTTTAGTGAAGCTATGATAATAAGGTTCATCTGCATAGATGCTTACCTGCTTGCCTTCTATTATTCAAATACACTGGTACTGATACCTCGATTGCTTACAAAGAAAAAGTGGCTTTGGTACTCTCTGACCATTATTGCGCTACTTTTCATATTTGTCTTTATCAATCGGCTCCTCGACGATATTATACGAGCAGAAATGCCCGAAAGAATAAAGTTGAGAATGCAGCGACGCCGGCCTTCTTATTTCTACCCTTTTACAGCTTCGACTGCCGTTTTCTTTTTAGTGTTTACCGTAAGTACCTGCTCACGAGTTATACAGGAATGGCTGGGAATTGAAAGAAAAAAACAGGAAATTGAAAATGAGAAATTAGCCACAGAACTTTCGTTTCTTAAAACACAGATTAACCCGCATTTTCTTTTCAACACCCTTAACAACATTTACTCTTTGGCCCTTGTTAGAAGCGAAGCAACGGCTGATGCAGTCTTAAAGCTTTCATCAATTATGCGGTACGTTCTGAGTGAAACCAAACACGACACTGTTCCGCTTGATAAGGATATACAGTTTATAAAACACTATATAGAACTTCAGAAAGTACGACTGACGGATAAAGTGACCATTGAGTTTGTTGTAGAAGGACAAACAGAAGGAAAACAAATTGCACCGCTGCTCTTGATTCCATTCGTGGAAAATGCTTTTAAATATGGTGTGAGCACAAAAGAGACGTCGAAACTATTATTTAAGATAAAAGCAAGTCCTGATAACATTTTGTTTACTTCGCAGAACGATATGATTTCTTACGACAAAGGAACCGAGAACAATACCGGGATCGGTTTAAAAAATACAAGACGAAGACTTGAATTACTATATCCCGGTACGCATGAACTAACAGTAAGTGAAGAGAACAAACAGTTTATTGTTAAATTAATACTCCTTAAATGATGCGTTGTATAGCAATAGATGATGAGCCGCTTGCGTTGCAATTAATTACAGAGTATGCTTCACGCATTCCTTTTTTGTCTTTAGAAAAGACCTTTACAAATCCTGACGAGGGAAGAGCATGGTTACAGCAAAACGAAGTAGATGTGTTGCTGCTCGATATACAAATGCCCGATATCAATGGCCTACAGTTTTACAAAACACTCATCAAAAAGCCGCTTGTAATTTTTACCACTGCCTATAGCGAATATGCAGTCGACGGATTTAATGTGGATGCCGTTGATTATTTATTAAAGCCTTTTGAGTACGACCGTTTTCTGAAAGCGATTTTTAAAGCGCGCGAATATCTTGAGTTTCTCAATAGCCAGGAATTGCAAATGTCATCCATATTTGTAAAAGTCGATTACCAGTTAATGAAGATCAATTTAAAGGATATAGAGTTGATTGAAGGATTAGATGATTATATCAGAATTCACATCAAGCCCAAGCCTATCCTTACTTTAATGACTCTAAAAAGTCTGCAGGAGAAATTGCCGTCCCCCGAATTCATACGCATTCATCGCTCATACATTGTGCCTTCTAACAAGATTGAAAGTTTTGGAAAATCGAGGGTTAAAGTTGCAGGTAAAGAGATCCCCGTGGGAAGTAGCTATAGCGAGGTTTATCAGCAGCTCTTAAAAAGTAAGGGGCTGGAGCCTTAGGCATTTTCCAAAAAGTATTCGGGTGCAATTAGTACGTAAGGCTAGTCTCTAACCGCATAAATAGATGCTGTATTGCCGTTGATTGATTTAATTCTGCCGTAATTACTACTAAGCAAATCACTGGTAAAATAGTCAATTGTAACATTGCCAATTGACTTCACTTTTCCCTCTTTGCCGGTAAAAGACTCACCTATCCAGTAGTCAAAATTGATGTTGCCGATGGATTTTATTTTGCCCTGCTCACTACTAAGTAGTTCGCTGTTCCAATAGTCAACATTGAGATTACCGATAGATTTTACTTTGCCATTTTTACCGCTCAATAAGTCACTTGTCCAATAATCGATTTTCATGTTGCCAATCGTTTTCACTTTTCCGTCGCGGCTACCTGAGGTGTCATTCATCCAATAATCAATTTTCACATTTCCAATTGATTTCACTTTTGCTTCTCTGCTTCCAAAGTCAGGTTCGAAGTATTCATATTCGCCTCCTGCTGCCGTGTTAAAAGTGACAAGGTTTCCTTTGCTGTCAACGACGAAAATAATTCCTGCCTCCACTATTTCTACAGATTTAACTTCATTATCAGAAAGGTGAAAAACAGCTTTTGTGACATTCTGTGACCGTCCCCAAAAAAAGGATATTAAAAGAATGAAGGAAAGAAAACATTTTTTATTCATAGCTTAAAATCTGGGACTGATCAGGTTTATTTATACGAGCTCAAAAATATTCTCTGGCCAGAATTGCTTCTACTTTTGGAGATATAAAGCTAAACATAAAAATATAAGCAAGTAAACGTGGACAGGTGGATAGCATCGATCGTGTTCAAAGGGAATGATAATAGCCTGATAATAAATAGCAGTGAAAATCCTTTTTATCCTTAAAAAATGTCCTTTATTCGCTTTATTAAAATCGTATGAAAATTGATTGAAACCTCTTGTGTTCGCTGGTGTTTTAGTGCTTAACGTTCCAAGCTGTTGCAGTAAAACCAACCGTACAAGGGAGTGACACAACAATGTTGCCCAGACAACTTCTGCCGGTATCAAACAAAAATGACAATGCATACTTATGACTTTATCCGACTTAAATACATTAGAGAAATCGCTGCTAAAAGAAGAACTTACAAAGTGTTGCGGAGCGCATGTTTGGGTAGAGAAAATGATGGCTATTTTTCCTGTTAGTAGTAAAGATGCTTTATTAAATGAAGCGCGCAACGTTTGGTATGACTGCAATGAGGATGATTGGAAAGAGGCATTTACTCATCATCCGAAAATTGGGGACATGAAGTCGTTGAAAGAAAAATTTACCACCACAAGCAAATGGGCGGAAGGAGAACAGGCTTCGGTAAAACAAACCTCAACCGAAGTTTTAGAAGCGCTTGCGGAAGGGAACAAATTATATGAAGACAAGTTCGGCTATATCTTTATTGTGTGTGCAACAGGAAAATCTGCAGAGGAAATGTTAGTGTTGTTGAAGGCAAGACTACCCAACGATCCGCACGAAGAAATAAAAATTGCGATGGAAGAACAAAATAAAATTACTCAACTAAGACTTCAGAAACTATTATCATCATGAGCCAAATTACTACGCATATTCTCGATACTACAAGCGGCAAGCCTGCAACCGGTGTCACCATTATTTTATATGCTCATGAAAGTGACTGGATAGAAATTGCCAAAGGTGTTACCAATAAAGATGGTCGGATAACGGATCTACTTCCCGTAGGAGAGGTTTTGCCAAAAGGAATGTATAAAATGAAATTTGCGACTAAAGGATATTTTGATGCACTTTCAATTGAAACCTTGTATCCTTTTGTGGAGATTATTTTTAGCATTGCGGCTTCTGAACATTATCATATTCCGCTACTTTTAAATCCGTTTGGTTATACCACTTATCGCGGTTCATGACCTCAATTCCACACCACCAACTTCTCAATTAAAAGCTAACTCATGAAACTTTCTATAAGTCAACACGACAAGGATACTTTACTACACGCACTGGGAACAGCCAATCTTAGGTTTCAAAAAACGTATCCGGGAGACAGACCTGATAGGCAGCCCGTACATACGGTGTATGGAGGGGCAAATCTTTTTAAGTCTGATACCACCGTTCGTATGGGCGAGATTGCTTTGAAGAACCTGCAGACGTATGCCCCAAATTTTGTTTCCCTTGCAAAAACTCTCAAACTAAGGGGACATGAATATTTGCCCGACGTACAACAAGACATAGATGATCTAACACAAAAGCTTGATGAGATGAGCGACGCACAGCGAAAGAAAGAACATGGGTGGCTCTCTTATTCCGTTTATAATAAGATCATTAAAAAGTTGCAAACGGAAGCAGTGGAAGATTTCCGCATCGACTTTGAGGATGGCTTTGGAAACAGGCCGGATGATGAAGAAGATACTACCGCTGAGAATGCGGCTGATGAAGTAGCTATCGGCATGAAGAATAAAACACTTTCTCCGTTTATCGGCATTCGGATAAAACCCTTTACAGAAGATTTAAAGTATCGGGGCGTCCGGACGCTTGACATCTTCCTATCGACATTGTTAGAAAAGACCGGTGGTATATTGCCTGAAAACTTTGTTGTAATGCTTCCGAAAGTGACAATACCGGAGCAAATGACAACAATGGTAAGGCTGTTTGAAATTTTAGAGGAGGCTAATAAGCTGCCAACAGGAACTCTTAGGATGGAGACGATGGTAGAGGCTACCCAAATTGTTTTGGATGATGAAGGTCGGAACCCTTTAATGCGGATTATAAGAGCAAGTGAAGGAAGGTGTATAGCAGCTCACTTTGGGACATACGATTATACTGCATCAGCGGGTATAACCGCAAAGTATCAAACGATGTCTCATCCTGTTTGTGACTTTGCCCATCATATGACTAAAGTTGCCTTAGGTGGTACCGGTATTTTTTTATCTGATGGAGCTACCAACGTAATTCCCATAGGCCCGCACCGGGGAGAAAATTTAACCTACGAGCAACTCACGGAAAACAGGCGGGCAGTGCACCAGGCGTGGGTTACTGGTTTCAATCATACCACTCACTCGCTTATCAATGGTCGCTACCAGGGTTGGGATTTAAATCCGGCCCAGTTGCCGATGCGCTATGCAGCTACCTACAATTTCTTTTTAAGTTCTTATGAAGATGCCGTTTATCGTTTAAAAACTTTCGTTGACCGTTCTGCCATCTCCACACTAACAGGCGACATATTTGATGATGCCGCTACAGGACAAGGATTGCTAAACTTCTTTTTAAAAGCCATGAACTGCGGGGCAATAACAGAAGAGGAAGCACTCTTAACGGGGCTTACTTTAGAAGAAATTCACTGCAGGTCGTTTTATAAGATTTTGGAAGGAAGGCGCGAAAAACATTCAAAGTAAAACAGCAGATTTGAATTCTTTCAGGGATCAATTAGGCAATACTATTCAGCTCTCTTTTCCACCAAAAAGAATTGTATCTCTTGTTCCTTCACAGACAGAGTTGCTTTTTTCGTTAGGGTTGGAGGAAGACGTCGTAGGGATTACTAAATTCTGCATTCACCCCGAAAAGTGGTTTAGAACAAAGCAACGGGTTGGAGGAACAAAAACTGTAAATATTGATGCAGTTAAATTTCTGCAACCTGATCTTATTATCGCCAACAAGGAGGAAAACGTGCAAGAGCAAATAACGGCACTGCAAGAAATTGCACCTGTATGGGTAAGTGATATCGCAACTTTAGACGATGCCCTGGAAATGATACAATCTGTAGGAACACTGGTTAACAAAACTGGTGAGGCAAGTAAAATGGTCAATGAGATTACAGAGAGGTTTCAACAAATTCCCGCTCTAAACACTACCCTTCGAACTGCTTATCTTATTTGGAAAGATCCTTACATGGCTGCCGGTGGTGATACTTTTATCAGCGACATCATGTCCTATTCCGGATTTGATAACGTTTTAAAAGGCTATCCTCGCTACCCCGAAATAACTATAGAGCAGTTGGCGCAACTTGATTGTGATTTGATTTTACTATCGTCTGAACCGTATCCCTTTAAACAGAAGCATATTCAGGAAATCCAGCAGGTACTAACGAATACAAAAACTGTATTGGTCGATGGAGAAATGTTTAGCTGGTATGGAAGTAGATTATGCCTAGCGCCGGCTTATTTAACTAGCTTGTTGAACGAAGTGCAGCAGACAATGTAGTTGTCCTAAAACATTGGAGAATGTTTACGCCACAACTACAACGACACAATAAACCCAAGCAAGAATAGCAACACAATTTTTAATACATCCTTCATCCAATTTGGAACTGCCGAATTTCTCCTTCCATACACTGAGGGAGTTGGCGAATAGTAGAGATATGTTGTTTTTTTCATGTAGTAAATTTATTTTAACTCTTTACCATCTTAAACCGCAAACAGATACATAGTTGCTCAAATAAGACATTGTTTCACCACTTCGAAGCTTTTTAACAGAAATAATCAAGATTATTGAAAGACAAGTAGTAGCCGAAATTCTTTATAGCCCACTTGCCTTCGCCTGTTTGTGGATGCTGCTAATGCCAATAATCTTGTTACCCGTTAAAATCCTCTACTTTTAGATTAATAAGAGAACCGAGAACATGAAGTTTGTCAACATCCCAAATGCCGGAAAAATTAATACTAACGACGCTCCGTCAAGAAAGAAGCCCTACTACCCTATTAATGCGGATTTAAGAAACTACTTAAGAAAACATGGCCGCGAAGTAGTCCTTCCGGTGATGTATGAGGACCTGGCGCGGATTACTTTTTCACTACCTATAAAAGACAAGAATGGTAAAGACACTTATTGGGAGGAAGCGAGGTATGATATGCGGGAATGGGAGTTTATTAGGGACGGTCTCATTAAGATCTATGCAATCCTAAAAACTGAAGGTAATCTAAACTTCGCCCCCCACTGGGATGTAGCCCGAATAGAATATTGTGCTTTTGGTAATTCGAACCCTTTCAGGATAAAAATTGTAAACAAGCATAATGGAAACTACGACCACTTTTATGTAAAGACTGCTGATGCTTCCCGCATTTACGGTTTGGAACTGGAGCACATGTTGTCACCTAACCGCATTTCTTATTTCACCTACTTCGCCACTTTGGTCGAAGAACATATACCGGGAATACCGGGCGACATTTTCGTGCAGCAATACCTGGAAAATCCGATTACAAACAAAACACGTTTTGCGAAGGAGTTTGTCAAGTTTAATGAAAGATGTTTCTTACGGCTACTCGGCGACATGCGCAGTTACAATTTTGTGGTAGACATCACCCCAGATATAGAAGATTTCCAGTACCGCATTCGTGCAATCGACTTTGATCAGCAGTCGTACGAGGGCAGAAAAAATCTCTACCTGCCGCAATTTTTTAAGGAGAACCTCGCGTATGTAGAGCTGGTCATGCAGAACCTTGACAAAGATTCTATTAACCAATATAAAACTGAAGAAAAAACCCTAATGGCTTTTAGAGTGGCTGACTCCCGGTACAGGTTAATGGACCTTTTCAATATCATGTGCAGAGACAATATTTCTTCAACTAGCAAAATTGACGAGCTTAAGCAACAGCTTAAAGAATACTTCAGTAACCCCAAATTCCTCAAATGTCATTCCATGGGAGACATTGTAAAACTAAATCTGAAACAAACACTACTGAGAAACCTCCGGGAAATACAGGAAGCGAAAAGCAAAATAAAAACCGCAGAATAAGACATTTTTAAACTACTTCAGCCCTTTTTAGTTCACTTGGTATTTTTTTTCTTACGCATACTATATCTACCTTTGCCACTCCGTCTGCTACTGTACATTTTACTAAGTATGAGTATGAATAGTTTTTATAAAATAATAACCCGTAAATGAAATTGTGGAGGAATGTGCTCTAAATATTTACTTATAAATTGCACTATCTTCAATACCCCCAACAGAATAGTATGAAACAAGAAGAGGATTTTGAATCAAATTTAACTGGCGACAAAGAGAAGCAGGAAGAGGCGAAACAGCGTTGGTTTAGAAGAATCAAAAAAGGAATACTTACCTCCACTTCAGAAAAAAAAGAAACCCCTGAGGGCCTTTGGACCAAATGCCCCGAATGCAACTATATAAGCACTTCAGCTGATTTAAGGGAGAATTTGTACGTATGCCAAAAGTGTAACCACCATCATCGTATCGGAAGCCTCGAATACTACGATATTATTTTTGACAATGCAGACTACGAGGAGCTATTCGATAACATCCGAAGCAAAGACTTTCTAGGCTTTACCGATCTTAAACCCTACGGCAAAAGATTGCAGGATATCTGGGAGAAAACTGATCTTACAGATAGTATGAGAGTAGCCGTTGGTGACGTGGGCGGCAATACAATAGTTATAGCCTGTATGGATTTTGAATTCATTGGCGGTAGTCTGGGAAGTGTGATGGGGGAAAAATTTAGCCGCGCTGTAGATTTTTGCATCGAGCATAAATACCCTTATATGGTCATTAGCAAAAGTGGCGGCGCCCGTATGATGGAAAGTGCTTTTAGCCTGATGCAGCTTGCGAAAACAAGCGGAAAACTGTCTCAGCTTACAGATGCCGGACTTCCATATATCAGCATGCTTACCGACCCAACGTTTGGTGGCATCTCCGCCAGCTTCGGTATGTTAGGAGATTTAAACATTGCTGAACCGGGCGCATTAATAGGCTTTGCAGGTCCTCGCGTTATTAAGGAAACGATTAAAAAAGATTTACCTCCCGGCTTTCAGCGCAGCGAGTTTTTGCTAGAGCATGGATTTCTTGATTTTATTGTTGATAGAAAAGAACTGAAACAAAAAATCGCACAGTTGATTGTATTGTTCCAGGGATAGCTGCCTTAGCACCGTCGCTTCTTTTTCATAAATACTTAAGTTATCACATACTTTACTGGCTTTTAAAACTGCGCATCTTACTTTTGCAGGCTAAGGAAAGACTATGGCTACAAAAGAAATGAACAACAGGTCGGCTTATCACGAATATTTTATTGAGGATAAATGGACTGCCGGTATAGTGCTGTTAGGTACAGAGGTTAAAAGTATCAGGGAAGGGAAAGTAAGTTTTAATGACAGTTTTTGCCTTTTACATAAAAATGAACTTTGGGTACGTGGACTATATATTGCTGAATATTCTCTCGGCACAAGTAACAATCATATCGCTGTTCACGACCGAAAACTCCTGCTTAAAAAAAGGGAACTAAAGAAAATAGAAAACCGGATGAAAGACAAGGGCTACACGATTGTACCTCTACGGGTTTTCTTTAATGACAAACACCTGGCGAAAGTAGAGATCGGAATAGGGCGCGGTAAAAAGTTGTATGACAAAAGAGAAACACTGAAGAAAAAAGATACCGAGCGAGACATCAAAAGATTTTTAAAATAATGTCTTTGCCCCTACTAAAACTTTGTTAATTACCGTCCTAACTATTTGAATTTGAACTCATGGTGTTTTTTTTGATCAACCATTTTCAACTATAAAACTCCAGCTTTTGAAGACTTCACTTGTAATCCTGTTTCTGTTTTCCATATGTTGCATTTCGTCCCTTTCTGCGCAAAGTGTCAGTGGGGAGTGGTATGGTGTAGGAAAGGTAAAAAAAGCGGGAGAACACAACAGCTACCTATCCGAAATGGTGCTAAAACAGAAAGGAAATAAAGTAACAGGTCAACTAAATTACTTCTACAGAAGCGCAGAGATTAAGGTTAAAGTAAGGGGCACGTTTGATCCGCGTTATCGGGTATTAGAATTAACCCCCCAGCCGATGCTAAACTTTCTTGCAAAGAATGCAAACGGCGCAGATTGTCCTATGGAAGGTTCGTTTACTTTAAAAACAGTTAAGGGACAGAAAGTGTTGGTTGGACAGTTTAATCCCATTTATGAATATCGAGTCACCTGCCCTGCGATAGATGTCAGGTTTACGAAGTTTGTTCCAACTAAAGACCAACCAACTCCCGTTCTTGAAGATGTTGATGACTCCACTGCTGCAGCAAAATTAACAACCAGGTCTTTACCGGATGTAACGATGAGGCCTGCTATAATTAGTAAGCAAGACACAAGTAAAAAGTCTATTGCAAGTATAAGCTCTCCGGCTAACAAACCTATCTCTGTCGAGCAACAAATTCTACAGGCCCTCAAACTCCGTTCTTTTGAGGAGTCACCTATTGTAGACGTTGATGCGGACAGTTTGAAAGTGGCGCTATACGACAACGGTGAAGTAGACAATGACACTATTTCGTTATTCTATAACCGAAACCTCGTTGCTACCCAACAAATGCTCAGTGATAAACCTCTTAATTTCACTTTGCCTCTGCATGCAGGCGTAAATGAGATTTCGATGTTTGCCGAAAATCTTGGCAAAATTGCCCCTAATACCGCATTGGCAATAATCTACGCGGGTGAACAAAGATTTGAATTAAATCTTACGAGCACCCTTAATAAAAATGCTGCTATCAGGTTTAGAAAAAAAGAAAAGAAAGCAGACCCTAAGAATATTAATTAGTCCCTTTGAATAATGTGGTCTTTAAGAATGCCGGTACTAATTGTTCCGGCATTTTCTTTTACAACCTACTCATCAGTATCCTTCTAACTTATCTAAAACACCGAGCATTGTTTTTGCAAGAAAAAGAAATTGCACCACTAAAAGTCATTTCAAAAATTGCATCTATGAAGAAAGTTATTACGCTTTGGCTGTCCATCCTATTTATTACAAGTTCAACCAATGCACAACAGAGCAATAGCAGCGAAACTTCTAATTCTCCCTATCACACAAGCGTTGTAAAAGACGGGGCAATCATCGTTGGAGGCATTGGATTAACCTATCTCGGAACTGTCCTGATTAAAAATAAAAATGACCTTACCCCTACCCAGTTAGCATCTAAAACACGCGATAAAATTCCTTTTTTTGACCGGGGTAATGCCGGCTACTATTCTGCAAAAGCAGACGACGATAGTTACATTCCCTTCCAGGCTTCGTTTGTGATGCCAGTTTTAATGGGACTAATTAATAAAAATGAAAGACAAAAGTTTGGGCAACTAATGGTGTTGTATACAGAAACCATGGCCATCACCGGTACTGTATTTACCATGGCTACCGGCAATGTATATCGTAGCCGCCCATATGTTTATAACACCTCATTGGATGCATCCTTCCGCAGAGAAAAAGACTCACAACGCGCTTTTTTTGCCGGGCATACGGCAGCCACAGCTGCTGCTACTTTTTTTATGGCAAAAGCTTTTGCTGATTTCAATCCCGACTCAAAAGCTAAGCCTTATGTTTGGGCGTTTGCTGCGGCGGTACCTGCAGTTGTAGGCTACTTGCGCTATAAAGCAGGAATGCACTTTTTAAGCGACAATCTATTAGGATACGCTGTAGGCGCAGGAGCGGGCATACTGGTTCCCCAACTACATAAAGTAAAGGGGATGAGAAACGTAACGATTTCCCCAGCCGTTGGTATTGGAAGTAAAGGGCTAGCAATGACTTACCGCCTGTAAGTATTGATGCCGAGGTTTAACCTTTTTTAGCAGAAGAATTTAGTTATGGTATAAGCAGTAGAACCCATCCTTGCATTGTTGTGTCACTCACTTGTACGGCAAATCTTTATTCAAATATTAAAATGTTCTATTAAAAGATCATTTCTGCCAGAACCTTTTGAGCTTATACCATAACTCCAATATTTTTTCCTGTCCAGTCCGGAAACAGGAGGCGATCGTTATTAATTTTAAGATGTTTATCTGCTACCTCCGAAAAGACGCTTCTGAAGTCAGTAGTCACTTTCAAGTCACGACCGTCTTCAAGATTTTCTATGGCTAGCGGTTGCATCGTTCCATGCACCATTCCTCCATTAACATCGTTGCCTAAAATAAAATTGCAACTACCCCGGCCATGATCGGTTCCGCCGGTACCGTTTTGTTTAACAGTACGCCCGAACTCCGTCATAGTCATCACAGTTATATCATCGTGGTAAGCGGTGAGATCATTCCAGAAAGCGGTAATGCTGTTACTTAAATCAGCCACGTTACGAGCGAAAACACCATTTTCGGCTCCCTGGTTGAAGTGAGTATCCCATCCAGTAGACTCGGCAAACGCAACTTCAAGACCCACATCCATCTTGATTAATTGGGCGATTTGTTTTAAAGAATTTCCCAAGGGACTAGCAGGATAGACTGCATTGTTCTCTGGTCTATAATTCTTCACATCTGTTTTTTGCAACATCTTCACAGCGTCAAAACTTTCCTTGCCTGTTTCCTTTAATAATCCCGAAGCTGCTTGGTCATATAACTCTTCAAAACTTTTTGAAGCCATGTTTGCACCCATCGGGTTTCCTTTCATTTGAATAGCAAAATCCTGCAGGTTGCTGATGGCAACTGTTGGATTATCTCCATAAAAAGAACGCGGCATAGACGAGGTCAGACTGACTGCGCGAAACGGTGTAGCATCATGACCGAGCAGACCTATTGCCCGATTGAGCCATCCGCTTGGTGTACCTTTTCTAAACGGCGTACCTGACTCCATAAAGTCTTGCGCATCGAAATGAGAACGACTGTTATTGGGTGATCCAATACCATGTACAACAGCTAATCTTTTTTCCCTATAGAAAGGCTCGAAAGCTTTCATAGCGGGATGAAGTCCGAATTTTCCATCAAGGTCTATTAGCGGAACCCGCTTCTGGTCTTTCGCCGCAGACATAAATAGTGTCGGGCGTGCTGCCTGCAAAAAAGGATCGGTAAAAGGCGTTACTGCCATTAAACCATCCATTGCTCCACGTTGAAAAATAGTGACCAGAACTTTTTTCTTTTTATAAGGGGTTATTATTTTGTCACTGTCTGCTGCACGGGCGATGAACGGAGGAACTCCTCCCATCCCTACTCCAAACAGAGCCAATCCTCCTGATTTTATAAAACCTCTTCTTGATGTCATGTTAATTTGTGTTGTAGTTTATTCTGTAACCTTTGTAGCGATTTCAAAACCCAAATAGGTTTAAAGCTTTTTCTATCTTCTTTGAAATTCAGGCGAACCGATAATAATTCCCACTACTTGTGATAACATATTGTTAGTCCCTTTTTGAGTTGCGTTTGAAACGAAGCTTTTATCCATCCCTTGCTTTTTCCTGCTATTCTTATTGATGTTGTTTTCCATCATTTCCTCCTTGTTGTCTTCGTCTGTCAGTTGGGCCAATGATTGCCCGGCGGCTTTCTCTTCAATTTTCTGCTGTAGCTGTGGATCGTTTAGTAACGGGGAGAGACGATGTAACGATGCTTGTAAATCTCTTTCAGGCATGATGATTTTACCGTACGTCAACAGAGCAGCTTCTGCACTCTCCGGCTCCCGGTGATTGTTCAAATTAAGCAAGTCGATATTTATCCCGGGAATTCGCTGTGAAGCAAGCGCTAGCCCAAAATTCATCCTGTTAAGAAGAGCGCCGGTATTTATCCAATATTGAGCTTTGTCAGGAAAGCCCGTTGGTGCCTGGTAGAAATATAACTTCTGGCCCATCTTATCAATCCAGGTGTACAACTGGTAAGGCATTTTAATATCAGCATTTATACTTCTAACAGAGCTTATTGCTAACTCAAAAGGTGATTTTGTTTTTTCCCGTATTGAACTGCTGGCCCAAAATTCAGGAGCATGCACCATCGTCAATAATACCTGCTTTATGTCGCCATCTTTATCTTGAAATGTTTTCGCCATTTTATCCAGCAGGCTTTGAGGAGGATAGTCGCTGACAAACCGGACGGCAATCTTTTTAGTAATGAATTTTGCAGTGGAAGGATGATGGGCCAACATCTCAAAGAGTTGAACGCCTTCGCGGTAACCTTCACCTTTGAATGTTTTTCCAAGCACTACTTTTTCTCCATCGTCGTGGCGGTTGGCTGCAAACAGAAAGTCTCCTTCATGCACAAATCCGCGCTCTGCCAGCCTGCTCTCACCAATATTTTCAATAACCCTTCTCATTGCATTTACCCGGGCATAGTCGGCCATTGGATAAATTGTCCAACCAGTTAGCACGCGGGCAGCCTGCGTTACGTCGTTTTGCGAATAACCTCCTTCAACGCCGAGAGTATGAAGCTCCATTACCTCGCGTGCATAATTTTCATTTAGTCCCTGGTTCTTTTTAGCATTTTTAACCTTATTTGCCAATTGCTTATAAGCCGTATCGGAGAGTTTATTCTGAGCCCTGTCTCTCATTTTTTTCGCAAGCCTGCCTTCCACCTGCATCTGGAAACCCGGATTCGTAGACGAGCTACTAAAATTGTCCAGGTAAAGAAGCATAGCAGGAGACTTGGCCGTAGCAATCAGAAGATCCTGGAATTTACCCAGGACGTTAGGTCTTATCGCGTCACGCTCATAAACCGGAATGTATTCTGCACAATCTCTTTTGGTAACCGAAACGTTGAAATGATTAAACCAAAAATCTGTCAGTACTTCTTGCAGCTGGTTGTTGCTGTACACAGCTCTTAGAATTTTCTGGTTAGACAACTGCCTGAATAGCTCCTTCTGAGGTTTAAACCCTTTCTGCTGCATGTAGTCGTCCAACGTTGTTTTATATGCCGCTTTATCTTTTTTGGTTAGAGAGTCCCTGGTGATAACGCCATCTTCTGTAGCCATTTTTAAAACTTGAGGGGCTCTTACAAACGTTTCCACAATCTCTGCGTTATTCATTTTCATAGCATCGTAACCTTGTAGTCTTTTTTGCAATTCATCATCTGCCAGTCCTGCTGACAATTGTTGATTAAACCACTTTTCGAGTCCAACAGCTAACACCTCGTCAACCTGCCCAGGCTTTGCGCCAAAAGTAAAACGGCTAAGCAGATGAGCGGCTGCCTGACGCTCTGTTAAACCAGCCAGCTTGTAAGGAAAATCAACCGCTCTGTTTTCGAAGTTGGTGATAAAAGAAAACAGGGAGATACTAAGGATAAGTATTGCAGCGGTTAGAAATAATTTATTAAATCGGTTCATCTGAGATAGAAATTATAAACTTAATAGACAATCTGTGAAGGCCGCCGTTTAAACCGGCCGGCTGCTTTAACAAGACTGGTTATAAAGGAATTACAACACGCCTTTTTGGAAAAGATCAACGCAAAAATAAGTTACCATGAAAAAATGGAGTACAAGTGAGTGACACAACACTGTTGCACAAAGGACTACAGTTTGTTACACGAAATTGCTTTCTCAATTAACATAGCTATTTAAATATTCTTAAATTTAACCCGTAAAAACCCCTCTCCCTAAAAAACTGCTGATGTATCACAAATTTTTACAACTTCTCAACATAAAACCGTCTGAGTCAGCTTTAGTAAGAGAACTTTTTACTATTCAATTTTTTTTAGGTATTGCCACTGCATTCTTGTTTACCTCTTCCCTAGCAATGTTTATTGATAATTATGAGAGCAAGGTTTTACCCGTCTCTTATATTGTTTCGGCGTGCCTCCTGCTTGTGTTCAACCGCATTTATAGTTTTCTTGATGAGCGATTAACGTCGCCCAAATTGTTGCAGGTGGTTATTTTGTTTTGCGCCTTTTCGATCTTGTTGTTTTGGCTGCTATTAAATTTCTTTCCCTTCAAACAGTTGCCCCTAATCATTGCAAGTTGGTACATGCTGATTTATATGTTGGTCGGATATGCTTTTTGGGGAATGGCTTCGATCATCTTTAACGTCAGGGAAAGCAAACGATTATTTTCGATCGTTGGCGCCGGAGATATTCCTGCGAAGATGCTCGGCTACTCCTTTGTGCCAATTATAAAGGAGTTTATTGGAATCAATAATCTATTGTGGGTAACAATCGTTTCCTTTTTCATTGCATTTATTCTTTTGAAACGTTTTCAGAACAAAGGTTTGTTGGTCGAAGCTGACCCAAACGCCGCTTCTCATGGGCACGATAAGCTTGCGCATTCGATTCATACGTCTGGCTTTATAACAAAGTTCTTCGACAACCGGCTTGTATTTTCCATAGCACTTTTATCGTTTGTTTCGTACTTAGTGTTTTCGTTTATCGACTTTACTTTCATTACAGACATCAAAACAAAGTTTTCAAAAGGCGAACAGATCCTAACCTTTCTGGCTGTCTTTTTTGCAATTGGGCGACTGATTGCAATAGCTATTAAAATTCTTTTCAGCAGTCGTATGATCTCGCGCCTTGGTCTGTCTAACGCCTTATTAGTAACTCCAGTTCTGCTACTGCTTATTGACGTTTTTATTATTTCGGCAGGCGACAGGTTTATTTCTCATCTGTATATTTTTGGAGTGATGGTGTTGCTTACTGAGATCCTTCGGTCTGCCTTGCAAGAGCCTGTATTTTTTATCTTGTTTCAACCTCTAAAGCCACACGATCGGTTACGGGGACACCTCATTGCAAAAGGTCATACCCTGCCCTTCGCATTATTAGGAGTTGGTATTTTCCTGGTTGTATACTTTCAAAGTAATGCGGAGCTTCCAATTATAACGGTTGGAGAAATACTGATAGTGCTGTTGGTTGCCTGGGTGGCAGCGGTTTTCTTTATAAAAAAACAATACCTGCAAACCCTGATAACTTCGCTGCGGAGAGGAAATTTTACTGGCGCCGAACTTTTTCTTAACGACTCAGCCGTCACCAACTTGCTCCTATCAAAGACAGAAAGCAAAAAGCCTTTGGAAGTAATTCATTCTCTAAACCTGTTGGAAAGGTCTGGATATATGGAGCTTTTTAAATTGTTGCTTAAAAACCTTCAAAGCCCTGTTTACGAAGTAAGGGAGTACATCCTTACCAGGATTATTGCTAATAATATGACGAGCGCTCTGCCCATCATCAGGCAGCAGCTTGATCAAAACAATAACGCCAACCTCCAACCTAAACTTATAAAAGCTTACTACTTTCTCAACAAAGAGATAGGAGTTGACGACCAATTAGGGATTCTTTCTTTACCTCCTGAACAGAAGAAGGCCGCTATGGAGGGTTTGCTTTCACGCAAGGAAGAGGAAACTGAAAAGCTGGTAATCGACAACCTGGTTGTAATGGCAAGGGGAACTCTCCCGGATAAATTAACGGCACTTGATGTAGTGATGGAGTGTGATTGTGAGAACTATTCGGGTGTGCTTGAAATCCTGCTTTCAGAGCGCGATCCGAAGGTTTTTAAAAAAGCAATAGAGGCTAGCGGAAAAGTTAAGAACATGCAACTGCTGTCAAAAGTCATTGATGTGGCAGTGGCTAAAAAGGCTTTCTCTTCTTTAAAGCGTTCTATTGTCTATTACGGGGATTCGATCTTTTTAGAAGAAAATTGGCAAAACAGGGAATTAAAAGGTGACGTACTCGAACTCTTTATTAAGAGTGCAGGAAACATAAAGGGAGATCATTCGACAAGTTTTTTAAGTGACCTGTTAAGACAAAAGAAGGATAAGGCCGACGAGATTATTGAAGCATTGTGGACGAAAAAAGCAAAAGCTTCAGATGAAACAATGGAACTGGTAGAAGATTGGGCAAATCAAAAAACGGAGCAGGGGAAGTATAAACTGTCTTACTATTTCGAAGTGCTTCATCACCCGAACCTTACTCTTTTGCAAAATGCCATTATGATGGAGATAAAGAGAGACGTACAGCTTTTGCTTAAAAGCTTTTCTTTATTATACGACAGGGAGAAGGTTGACCGGGTAATAGAGTTACTGGCAATCGGAAACACACCTAAAATTTCAAACGCAATTGAGATATTAGAGATCATAATCCCGACAAAATATTTCATTCAATTAAATAGTCTTGTTGAACTAATAGATGATGTGCAGCATAAAAAAGAAGTCTTAACAAAGACACACGGCCTACATCCAACTACCATCATTGAAGAAATTATAAAAAATAATAAAGCTAATTTTAGCGAGTGGACGAGATCAGTGGCTTGTTATATGATACCGAAAATGAAGAAGAATGAAATGTCGTTGAAGATGTTAAACATAAAGGAACCAAAAGACGGCTTTCTTTTTACTGAAACCAAGAATTACGTTTTATCTATGCTAAACTAATTTTAAGATGTTGTTGATCGAAAAGGTTTTGATTTTAAAATCTTCGGAGATATTTCAAAACACTGCAGAAACGGAGCTGGTTGAATTGGCAGCTATACTTGAAGAGATATACCTTGAACCAAATGTTACTTTATTTTCAAAAGGTGATCCTGGCAATTGCATGTATTTTATTTTCAACGGTACTATCAAAATTCATGATGGCGAGCATACACTTGCTGTGTTAGGTGAGAATGAAATCGTGGGTGAATTATCTGTGTTAGATTCAGAAAGCAGGTCTGCAAGCGCGACAACATTAGAAGAATGTCTGCTACTTAAATTAGAGCAGGAAGCCTTTTATGAAATCCTAATGACGAATGCTGATATTCTAAAAGGGATACTTAAAACGTTGTGCAAGCGGCTGAGAGTGATCAACAAAAAGAGCGCTACAATGGCTAATTTGAATCCTTTAAAATAGTTTCTCTTTTACTTTCTCCAGGTTCATTTGTTTTTTTTCCTGCCGGTTTTTGATAGAACTATTTGTAAAATAATGATGGCTCTCCAGGAACTTAACCTGTAGCATGTTCCAATCTCTCTCACTTGAAACAATGTTTTGGGCAAGGAACTCTCTATACAACCCGTCGCCTATTTGAAAAAAATCATCTCTTCCCAGGTAGTCTAAATCGGAGTCGCATATAATTTCTTCCAGTTTGTTTTTTGGTTCCTGAGGTACCCTGGTAGCCCGGATCATTCCGCAAATTTTTTCAATTTGATTTTCAGAAAATCCATAAGCCGGAAGTTCGTCCGTGGCGACCAAACAGCTCTTTTCCTCGTGCCCTGAATAAATGTCTAGAAAGCCGACGTCGTGATATAGCGCACTCACTTTTAGCAAAAAAAGATCTTCGTCGTTTACTCCTTCCTGTTCCGAAATCTCAATAACATGCTTTAATACATCTAAAGTATGGGTAACATTATGATAGGTTAATGTAGGAGGCAAACCCCTTTCGAGTTTTCCGATTACATCACTTTTGATTTCCGAAAATGAAAGCATCGTTTTTAATTTATTAAACGTGTTTTAACGCAGTAAATTTTGGTTGATCCATATTTTGGAAAAAAGATAATTAAAACCTCTTAATCATGGTGCACTTTCTTTTTCGATTGTGTTGCTTCGTAGTACATTTCCTAAGCTGCACTTTGCTGAATCTAACCTTAAGCAAACATAATTATAACTGTGAACCTGTTACTTCCCTGTAACATTGAAGCATTATTTTTAGTTTAACTTTGACACCTTCAGAAACAAATTTCATGGCAGAAAACAGTGAACCTTCTCGTACGAAAGTTGCAGAAAAAATTGAACACCGCTCCACCTTCAAAAATTTTTTATCATGCAGATTCTCACCGATTTTTTTACTCATCGCATTAGTGCTTGCCATCTCGTTTCTAACAAGGATCGCGCTTCTTTTAAAAACCGGGAAAAGCTTTGACTGGACCGTAAAGAATATTACCGGCTCCTTTGCAATCGGCACCTTTTTCGATCTTGCAATGTCTACCTATCTTATTGTTCCGTTTGTTTTGCAACTATGGTTGATGAGCGATCGGATATATGACCGTAAATGGAAATGGTTTGCTATTGGCGGATACATACTTGTTATTGGCATTTTTCTTTTTACCAATTTGGTTCCTGCAGATTTTAATGCAGACCTGAAGAAAGGAGTTGCAGCTTATATCGTACTGCGATTTCTTATTTTCATATTCCTACTTTTTAAGGATAGTAGCTTTCGAAAAAAATGGAGAACTGGTGTCTTATACTTCGATTTTTTTCTCGTCATATTTCTATTACTATTTAATGCTATTAGCGAGTGGTTTTTCTGGGATGAATTTTCAGTGCGCTATAACTTCATTGCCGTTGACTACCTGGTATATACCAATGAAGTATTGGGAAACATAAAAGAGTCTTATCCTATCCCCGCTATAGTAGCCGTTATCCTGATAGTTACCACAGCGATCTTTCTTCTTATTCGCCCGGTTATAAAGAAGTCTGTATATGCTCCCTCAACTTTTTTTTCACGCACTGTTATAGCTGTTGTTTTAATATTAATAACCTTATTAAACTATGTGGGCGTAAAAGAAGAATGGAGAAATTTTAGTAAGAACGAATACGCGAATGAACTGGCAGGCAATGGCATCTTTCAATTTGGAAATGCTTTTTGGCACAACGAACTCGACTTTTTTAAATTCTATAAAACCCTTCCCGACGAAGAAGCATTCAAGATAGTGCGCCAGGATTTGTTGAATAAGAACAGCACTTTTACTACTAATGATGTTTTTAACATAGAAAGACAAATAACGTATGAGCAACCTGAACTAAAACACAACGTTGTTTTAATAAGTGTCGAAAGCCTTAGCGGTGATTTTATGAAAGCGTTGGGAGGAGAAAAAAATATTACTCCATACTTGGATTCATTAGTTAGCAAAAGTATTTTTTTCAAAAGTTTGTATGCATCAGGAACAAGAACCGTAAGAGGTTTGGAGTCACTGTCTCTTGGCTTACCACCGTCATCAGGACAAAGCATTGTAAAACGTCCAAACAATGAAAACCTATTTTCGCTCGGTACTGTTTTTAAATCGAAGGGATACATCACCCAATACATCTATGGTGGGTATAGCTATTTCGATAACATGAAGCAGTTTTTTAGTAACAACGATTATGATGTGATTGATCGCGATGCGCTTAAACCTGAAGAGGTACACTATCAAAACATTTGGGGTGTAGCAGATGAGGACTTGTTCACTTTAGCAGGTCGAACTTTAGATAGAAATCATGCAACAGGAAAGCCTTTCTTTTCTCAGATAATGACGGTCTCAAATCATCGCCCTTTTACTTATCCTGAAGGTCGTATTGATATTTCTCCTGACAATCATGTTCGTGAAGGTGCAGTAAAGTATACTGACTATGCCATCAATAGATTTCTAAAAGAGTCTTTGGCAAAACCGTGGTTCAATAACACCATTTTTGTAATTGTTGCTGATCATTGCGCGGGAAGTGCCGGAAGTGTTGAACTACCCGTCACAGGCTATCATATTCCAATGCTTATGTATGCTCCGGCTATTATAAAGCAACCAATGGTAGTCGATCGGTTGGTGGCTCAAATAGACATCCCTCCTACTATTCTTGGGATGCTCAACTTTAGTTACAAATCCAAATTCTTAGGACAAGACATTTTTAACCTGCGGGAAGGAAAAGAAAAAGCTTTCATAAGCACTTACCAGGGACTTGGATTTATAGAAAATGAACGCCTCGTTATACAGTCACCCGTAAGAAAAATAAAACAGTTCAAACCAAATTTTGCAACAGGCTCTGCAACAGAAGAACGTGTTACAGACTCACTGGCTAAAAAAGCAATTGCGTACTACCAGGTTAGTTCGTGGCTATTTAAAAATAAAAGGTATAATCGCAATTAGAAAAGGCAAAAAGAACAAACTGGCAAAGAAATCGTTGCTTATAATAATAAGATTCAATAATATTACCAACGAATCAACCACTTCAAATCTTGAATGAGTGATTGCATTTTCATTTTCGATGCTTTTTTAGACTTTGCCCCCTAAATACATATATTCTGATAAATCTTTACAGCAAGTTTCGACTAGTTGAAGAAAGGTTGCAGTAAAAATACTCCGCATCGCAGGTGTCATTGGATATCCTAATCATTTTGTTTTTAATAATTTCTGATGCGAAAACTTTACTTGCAGCTTTACTGCCTTTGCTTTCCCCTTGCTCTGTTAATTACAACAAGTTCTTTTGGGCAAACCAATAATACAGCCCCTCCTCCAGTGATACCGCAAACGGTAAAAATTAGCGATTTTTCCCTTTTTGCAGGTAGTAACAATAACCTTCCTGCGGACTCAAGCAATTATGGAATTACTTTTTTTTCTGTCGGAAAGGTGTTTAGTGGAAATGTAGGAAGCAGGGGATTAATACAGCTTGATTATAACAACCAGATTTATGGAAACGTATATAGTAATCATAGAATTACACTTGGAGATACTGGCCAAATCTATGGCAATATCATTGCAAATAATTTTACAGGTTCAGCTGCACCTGCAATAGTATCAAACAACACTTCCACTAATACCTTTCAGAACGTAATAGCACAAGGAAACATTTCTTTAAATATAAATAATTCGGTTAAAGGACAAGTTTCAATACCTCAAGCAAATACCTATACCGGCCCAACACCCCAAGGAGGAACATATAAAGGAAGCTTTGGAAACGTGCCGATGCCGGTCATGCCTCTAATCAGCCCTTTCAACCCCGGCTCTGGCGTTATAAACACAACAACGACCATCAGCCCCGGTAGCTATAAGTCTATAGAATTAAGTGGTGGTCAAACCGTAACTTTTGCAGGGCCAGGTGACTACTATTTTGACAGCATTAGAAATTTAAATACGGGTGGGCCTAATATCTTTAATTACGACTTTCTTAATACTTCTACGGGATTAATTCGCATAATTATTCTCCAACATGCGGAACTGGGCCAAATACAGACCACAACGGCAGGCGGCGACGGTTCAAGAATCTATACTGAAGTACAAGGTGTCGGGGTATCTGGACGCAGG
Source organism: Segetibacter aerophilus (assembly GCF_007991655.1). GTDB lineage: Bacteria > Bacteroidota > Bacteroidia > Chitinophagales > Chitinophagaceae > Segetibacter > Segetibacter aerophilus. Next base: position 309,263 of record NZ_BJYT01000004.1, on the reverse strand, counting down.
AATTCTTTTACGATAGATGGTCAGCCTGGTGGCAGTAACTGGAAGGGAACAGTTTGGGCGCCCTATGGGGGGATATATATTGGAACGTCTTATGGACAGGGAAGTGCAACAACAACTATGATAAACGGAGCACTTTGGTCAGGATTTTATATTTATCTTGATAAAGCAGTTTTTGTTTATCATGTTCCGTTGGCGACAAACCAAAATTCCATTGCACCCTATTATCCGCCTCCTCTTGGCGGTAAGGTTTATGATGTAATAGATGCTTCACTGGAATCTATTTTTGAAAATTATGATCCAACAAATCCTCCATCAGACACAGATTTTGTGTACCGAAGTAAGTATGCGGGCGAAATCTTAATAGAAGTAATTGCTAAAGCCGGACAATATACAACGCTAAGAAATCTTCTTGTCGGTTCAGACTATGGCTTTAGAGACTCCATTACAAATGGCGGTGGCTCTCTTGTTTTAACCGGAAGCTATCCCGTAAAGAATCTTCTAAAGCTGAACCTCCCACCAATTGCTCAATATATCGATTATGTAAAACCTCTTTACCTGCCACTTGTAAATGGAGGCCTGGCAGAAACTTTAGGTGATAGCTCAATGCGGGCCGGCATCACGCGAAGGAGTTATAATGTAACTGGCTCCGGAATAAGAATTGGTGTTTTGTCAGATAGTTACGCCAGGGCAGCGGCTAATCCTCTCACCGCGCCTCTAAGTGAAGACCTGGGCAGAGATCTTCCGATTGCAGATAGTATCCAGATCTTAGAAGACTATTTTACTCGGGGTTCAGACGAGGGAAGAGCGATGATGCACATTATTCATGATGTCGCACCAGGCGCTCGTCTTGCTTTTAAAACCGGTTTTATTAGTCCGGGAGATATGGCACTTGGCATTCGGCGACTTGCCACAGAGGCGCAAAGTGATATCATTGTTGAAGATGTGACACACATTACTGAGCCTTTTTTTAAAGACGGTGTAATTGCGCGTGCTGTTGATGATGTGGCAATTAATCGTAACGTCACTTATTTCTCTTCTGCAGGAAATTTTGGCAAAAAGGCATTTGACGGACAGTTTACCGGAATTGCTGCCCCAAGTGGTTTTACCGGTTTGGCTCACAACTTTGGCCCAGGAAATTATTTGCAACCAGTGACATTGAAACCGGGTGACTATACTATCGTATTACAATGGGATGATAAAATTTACTCTCTCGGGGAGCTGCCGGGAGCAGTTAACGATCTTGATATTTTTCTACTGGATAATGCGGGGAATTTGTTATTTGGCTTTAATAGAGTGAACATTGGAAGAGATCCAATTGAAGTTTTACCTTTTACGGTAAACGGGACTGAAGACCGTGCAGCCAACATAATGATTGTTGGCGCTGCAGGTACTCCTGTAAATTTAAAATTTAAGTTCGTAGTATTTCGTGGCCGATTAACGTTCAACAATTATGCAGGAGCATCTACTTTAGTTGGCCAGGCTAATTCGGCAAATGCTATAGCAGTAGGTGCAGTTAAATATAATCAGACCCCCGCTTTCGAGGCTAACCCTTCTGATTTTAATGTTGAACCCTACTCATCTGTCGGTGGAACGAAGGTAAATGGAGTAGATCGATCAAAGCCTGATTTAACCGCCCCTGACGGAGTCAATGTGAGGGTTTATATGGGTCCTGACACTGATGGATATGCCCCGCCCTTAGGTACATCCCAGGCTGATAATACATCGAATTTTTATGGTACATCTGCCGCTGCACCTCATGCTGCCGCAGTTGCAGCGCTAATAAAAGAAGCTAAGCAAAAGTTCACACTTGGCAGTCTTACACCAGCTCAGCTAAAAGTTTTATTGAAAAACACTGCAGTGCAAATGGGTGGAAGCGCCTACACACCAGAGGCTGGCGCGGGTTTAATAAATGCAGAATCGGCCATGAGCACCTTTGCAAATCCATTGCCATTTATAGGTGAATTGCATGTAGTTGAGCCTGCTGTTGTCCCCGGAACGGCGCCATTTACAGTGTCGGTTCAGGGCGAAGATTTTAAGCCTGGATCCGTTATTTATTTTGCTGGACATCCCCTGCCAACAACCTTCGTAAGTCCAGAGCAAATTACTGCTCCCGTGCCTGAATTTACAGGAAGTGCAATATATCCGGGTAACCCTGCTATTGAAGTGTATAACCCACCCCTTGTAAATGGAAACATGGACGGCGGCTACTCAGATAAGAGATATTTTTTTGAAACTGCGAAGAAAAACGTGGTCGTAGCGGTTCAGGGTGTTATAAGAAAATTTGGAGAGCGTAACCCTGCTTTTCAGGTAACAATAACAGTTGATGGACAACCGTTAATTGCAAGCGGCTTATCCGCTGGCCAGTTGAAATTAAATCATCTAACCTTTTCTACCGGGGCTACTAATTCAAGCAGTATCGGACAATACTCGATAACAGTCGCTAATCCTCTTGATCCTAATAATTTAGCAGATCAATTGCTGCTTGGAAAGTATAACTACAGGTTTATTGATGCACAGCTTCAAATTCAAAAGTTGCCGCTAACCATTACCCCTCAAAGTTTTACCATGGCGTATGGTCAGTTCCCAAATCAAATAGCTTATGACTATTCTTTTGATCGAACTGCCGTATCAAATCCAGACTCTTTGGTACAAGCGCTAAGAACACAGCATAAACAACTAGTAGCAGATAATGCATTAGCTGTCCTAAGTGGTTATAATACTGTAATTCCAGCTATATCATCACCAGATATAGCAAACATGAGCATGATGGCTTCGTATCAATCTTTTAGAAATGCCCGCAAATTTACTCTACAGGACGATCGTTTAATACCTCTGACAGCAGCAGTAGCCAATGACAAGATCGGCGTGCAACGTTATCTCATCGACCTTTCGGCTCAATCGATAAATGATTATAAAAACAATGATCGCACACTGGTTCTAACTCCTGCTTATCCGGGCGGTCCGTTAAGAGGATTGGCTAATAGTAGAATTGTTGCCGACCGTCATGTTCAAACCGTTTATAACGGGCAGACCCTAACACTACTAAACGCCGATTTGCTTACAAATGCAACGGGAGAATTGCTATTATCATTAGGAAATGGGCAAACGCTAACCCTTTCGAACAACGGCAGTCTCGTACCTCTTAATTACGGCGAGTTACTAACCTCTTCTGATAATGTCAACTTTCAAGCATTGGCAAATGGACAGTTGGCCGTAAGACAAGATGGACAAATTCAATTAGTGCAGAGTGTCACTGTTACCGCAAGCGGCGAGGTGCTAGCAACCCTTTCTAATGGGCAGACACTTACGATTTCGAACGGTGAATTGATTACGCTTATTAATGGTGAATTGGTTACTATATCTAACAATCAACTGCGGGCCATCGCGAGTAACCAACTGTCAACTCTTGCAAACGGACAAACACTAACGCTATCAAATGGCCAGACCTTAACTCTTTCAAATGGAGACGTTGTGACCCTTGCTAATGGACAGACATTAACGCTTGCTAACAATGAGCTCGCAGCTCTTTTTAACGGCCAAACGTTAACTCTGTCTAATACTCAAACATTAGTATTTACAAATGGTCAGACTTTAACGCTGTCTAACGGACAAACGCTAACCCTTTCTAATGGTCAAACGTTGACTCTTTCAAATGGGCAGACTTTAACCCTTTCAAACGGTCAGACTTTAACGCTTTCAAATGGTCAGACCTTAACTCTCTCTAATAGTGAGTTAACGACTCTATTTAACGGGCAGACGTTAACTCTTTCTAATGGACAGACGTTAACCCTTTCTAATGGACAAACGTTAACAATCTCAAACGGACAAACATTAACTCTGTCAAATGGTCAAACCCTTACCCTTTCGAATGGAGAACCGTTCGTAATCGTTAATGGCCAGGTGGAACCTTTGGGAAGCTTACAAATAAATGCTTCAGGTAGTTCCGTCATTTATACATTAATTAATGGTCAGACGCTTACATTAAGCAATAGCGGAGAGGTCTTTATCTTTTCCAATGGTGAACTTATATCCATCTCTAACAGTCAACTTTTGTCGCTTTCAAACGGGCAAACACTTACGCTTTCAAACACAGAACTTTTGGCTCTTTCAAAAGGGCAAACGCTTACGTTGTCGAATGGGCAAACCTTAACTCTTTCAAATGGCCAAACCCTTACTCTTTCAATAACACCAATATAGGAACGGGCAATAGCAATACAAAAGCAATGATTATAGTGGATGAGTCAGACTTATCAACTCAAGAAGGATCATTAAGCGGAATGTTCTCTGTAAATATGATTACCGGGCTTGATGTTGGCATCCAAAAAGTTATTGCCGGCACTTTTGCAAACGGAAATTTTGATATAACCTATCTTTCCGGAACTGCTACAATAGTGGCAAAAGAAATAACGATTACAGCTGATCCTATAACTAAAATTTACGGCGAAATCGACCCACCGCTTACATATAAAGTTACCGCCGGTTCAGTTGTTGGGACTGACCATATTTCGGGTGAATTAGCAAGAGTTGCAGGACAAAACGCTGGTGCTTACAACATTGAAAAAGGTACAATTGCGCTAAACAGTAACTACAATTTACATTATGTACCACGCACTTTCACAATCACCCCAAAAAGCCTTTCCGCAGGGTTTACCGCTTCCAATAAAGTGTATGATGGCAATACAGCTGCATCTATTGCTACAAGAACGTTGACAGGTATTGTTGGCACTGACGATGTATCATTAGGCACAAGTGGAACTGCTAGTTTTGACACTAAAAATGCAGGCAATGGAAAAACAGTAAGTGGGATTGGCTTTACATTGAGTGGTGCCCAGTCCGGCAACTACATTTTACAGCCCGCCACTGCAACAGCATTGGCAAACATCACTGCAAAACCGATAACCGCAAGCTTTACAGCTAACAATAAAATTTATGACGGTACTGTTACAGCGACTATCAACACCAGAGCTCTGACTGGTGTCATTTCGCCTGATGTTGTTAGTGCAATAAACGGAACTGAAAATTTTGATAACAAGAATGTTGGCATTGCCAAAGTGGTAACTGGTTCAGGCTTTGTTTTAGCGGGAAACGACGCAGCTAATTATGCTTTGGCATCTACTCCTGTCACCACAAAGGCTAATATATCGCCAGCCCCGCTCTCAATAACTGCAGACCTAAAATACATAAATCAAGGCGGCCCATTGCCTGTATTTACTTCTATGATAGTTGGGCTGATTGGAGCAGAGCAAATCACTGGCATTAACTACTCAGCTGCTTCCGTCAATAGTGCAATAGCAGGTGTTTATCCAAATATGCCTTCATTGTTACCTGCTTATCCGAATTATCAAATTACTTTCAATCGAGGTATTTTGTACGTAAATCCTGCTGGCAATACGGCTAAAAAAGTAATAACCAAGTTGGAGTGTATAGAAACTGTAACTCAAGGAACAAAGACAAACTATATTGCTAAGTTCTCTTATACAAATTCAAATTCTACTCCTTTTTACATACCGTTTAACAACGCAAGCGGGAACAATTACTTTACTGCAGAAGGAACATTTAGTGGTGTCGCTCCTAATCTGATTAATCCGGGAACTAATTATTTCCAGATACCTTTTGACGGCAAAAAGCTTTCGTGGTCTTTGCGTACAGATGGTTCAGTTCACACCACTGCGATTGCTTCAGCTGCCAGCGCAACTTCTTATCGTTGTAATGCAGGACCTGCAATGGCTCGGCAATCAATAGAAACGGCCGTTGAAGCAATAGAACCAGAGATTTTCAAAATATCATTATTCCCTAACCCGACGCACGGACAACTTGTTCTTCAGGCTCCGACAGGAATTCTTTTGGAAAATGACATTGTAATAACAGACGCAAGTGGAAGGATAGTTTCTGCAAAAGGTATTAGGAAAATTTCGGGCAATAATATTAATTTAGATGTGTCCTTCCTTAAAGCGGGAGTTTACTTCTTGAAATTAAAAACGAACGAAGGATTTAAAACTTTTCGATTTGTCAAACTTTGATTAAGTGCTTACCTATAAAACAGGGCATTTTCAATTACAAAGCTAAAAATGTTATTATGAAAGCTCTGTTACAATTGTTTCTGTGCATTGCCGTGGCTGCAATCAGTCCTGCAATGGGCCAGGTTGCTCCTAAAGAAGACACTGCTTATGTAAACAAATTATTGCAGGAAAGTAAAACATTATCTAATGAGGATCCTGCAAAATCTCTGAGCGTGGCAATACGTGCAAAAGAAATGGCGCGAAGAATTCATTTTCCTATCGGGGAGGCCTATGCACTAAAAAGCATGGGACTTGTCACTAAAGTCCAAGGGAAGCATGTTGAGGCACTTGACTACTATGAGCAGTCATTGAAGATTTTTCGCGAGCAAAAAAATAAGATCGGAATATCGAATCTCTTAAACAATATCGGCAGTGTTTACGCCGATCAGGGGGATGATGCTAAAGCACTTCAGTATTGTTTGGAGTCATTGAAAATTGCTGAAGAAACCGGTGATAAGTTAAGAATTCTGACGGCGCTAGCAAACATAGGCAGCATTTATCATAACAAAAAAGATCCGAGGGCCATCAACTATTTTTTGAAAGCATTGCCTGTAAGTGAAGAAATGGGTAACAAAGAGGCTTATGGCGTAATAGCTGTAAACATTGGCGAAACCTATTTCGATAAAGGGGATAATCTTAATGCTTTAACCTACTACAATAAAGCCTTTAAGGCAAATAATAATTCTGCTAGTGCTGCTTACGCTTATAATGGAATAGGAAAGTTATATCTTAAAACAGGAGACTATAACATGGCTCGGATCAATCATTCTAAGGCTATGTTTATTTCTAAGAAAATAAACGACAAAATGCAACAAATGCGTGCATTAAAAGGCATGGCAAATGTATACAGCGAACAAAAAGATTATAAGAGTTCCATAGGTTACTATCAAAAAGCAAAGCTGTTAGGAGAAGAGTTGCAGGCCAATATAGAGTTGAAAGAAATTTATGTAGAAATGGCGCTCGCTTATTCTAAGATTGGCGATTTTTCAAATGCTTATTTATTTAAGTCAAAGTACGCGAATATTAAAGACACGCTTTACAATGTAGAAACTGCAAAAAAACTTAAAGACTTTCAATTTGACTTTGATCTGACAAAAAAGCAAGGTGAGATTAACCTTCTTACAAAAGATAAAAAATTGACTGAGGCAGAAGTACAACGCCAGCGTTTTGCAAGAAACACCCTTGCCATTGGGGCCATTTTGCTTTTAATCATCGCATTTGTTATTTACCGAAACTATCGGATAAAAGCAAAAACGAACACAATTTTAGACAGGCAAAAAGTTCAGATTGAAAATTTATTACTCAATATACTTCCACAGGAAGTAGCAACCGAATTGCAAACGACAGGGCATGCAACCCCAAAGCACTACGACAAAGTAGCTGTTTTGTTTACCGATTTTAAAGGGTTCACCGCCATTGCTGAAAAAATGTCTCCTGGCGAACTTGTAGAAGAACTCAATACTTGCTTTATAGCCTTTGATAATATTATAGATAAATACGGGCTGGAGAAAATTAAAACTATTGGAGACTCATACATGTGTGCAGCGGGCTTATCAGGAACCGATAATGACTACGTGTATAATATGGTCAAAGCCGGATTGGAAATTCAGAAATATATCGAAGATTATAACGACCGATGCCAAAGTTTAGGACGCGAATGCTGGGCTATTAGATTGGGAATACATGTTGGGCCCGTTGTAGCAGGAGTGGTTGGTAAGAAAAAATATGCTTACGATATATGGGGCAATACTGTAAACATCGCAAGCAGGATGGAAAGCAACGGTGCTCCGGGAAAGGTAAATGTTTCTAACTCCGTATTTCAAGTTATAAAAGACAGATTTGCTTGTAATCATCGGGGAAAAATTTATGCTAAGAACGTAGGAGATATTGATATGTACTTTATAGAGCATGAAATAATCGACTACAAATTAATTGATACTTCCTCCAATAAAAATCATTCTCCCCTGGAAGCAACGTCTGGAACTTCACTAACTGCTTAAAACACCTCCCCAAGATTTAGTGTAAGTGCTGAATGGCCCTGGCTTACTCCAAAGTCAATTGCTATATTGGTGTTTGAGCGCTTGTTAAATTTTACACGAAGTCCTGCTCCCATGGCTGGGTGAGGTCCTGTAAATTTTCCATCTCCCGGGCCTGTTGTGGTAGTCATGTTTGCAAACACAACATAGCCTAGCAACCCATCGTCGCGCAAGTCACTGCGGTACTCGCCTTCCATATAAACGAGGCTTTTACCACGGTAGCGGTTTTGCTCAATTCCCCGCCCGGATCTTTGATATGGCTCGTACCCTATGGCCGGTAGATCGAGGTAAGGAACGTTATTATTTAGAGCAGTCCAGACATAACTCCATAACGCCAGGACTTTTCTTTTTTGCCCGGTTAATTCAATGTACTTACGGCCATCGAGGTATATCGATTTCCATGTGTTATCGCCATTTCCAAGTATATAGGGATTGACCCGGTAGATGAGGTTCAGATATGCGCCAGGCAACGGGTTTAAAGAGTTATTCCTTGAGTCGTAGAGAAGGTTAAAGGTGATGCCGGAAGAGACAGAATTTTGATTTGTAGCTGTGCCATGAGGGTAGCCCAAAAATTTAGGAAGTCCAATCGTATCTCCTACCGTTTGTATGTTGATATGATAGTCGAGGTTATAACCGATACCTGCTAACAGGTAAGGTTTTAACTGTTTTAAGAGTGTTTGATAAAATCTGAAATATTTATAAGTGATTAACAATCGATTGTTTTGGTTGTTGGTCTGGTTGGTTCCATACACATATTCGGGGTATAAAGAAAAACGCGTGTCGCCCTGGATATTCCACTTGTTCTTATTGGTATAAATGTTATTTCTAAAGCCAAGCGAATAACGTCCCTTGAAGTTTAAGTAGGGAACAAATGTTACGCTCGATAAAAAAGTATTTCTTCTGTTGCCAAGATAAAAAGCTGCTGAAGTAGAGGTGATCAGCGCTTTACCTCCGCCGGGAACAGCAGACGAAGTTGGTATGAGGGAAAAGTAAACTTTCTTCCTGCCTCTCCTTTGGATCTTCTGGGGAGTATATTTAAAAGTCTTTTGAAAAACGTCTATCAAATCTTTTTTATTGGTAGTATCAATATCATCGTTAGTGGGAGTAATCTGCTGGGCAACTGCTCGAAAAGGATTACAAAAAATTACGAGTACAATTAGAACAAGCGCCCCTTTAGAAGCAATGGAAGTAATAGAGTTGTTTATTGAATAAGCAGTAAGATGGCGAAAAATCATAGGGAAAAAATACACTATAATCATGCCTTATCAAAATTTATTCGCTCTTAAAAAAGATGATATAAAAAGTGAAAGTATAAGTGAGTGACACAACAAAATTTGCACAAAGAGCAAATGTGGGCTTAAGAAAAAATTCTCAATCCTACGTCTACTTATATTAAAGACGCATATGGAAAGTAAGCAGGGATTCTAAATTGAAACAGAGGTATAGAGCTGCCTTCTTTCCTGAAAATATTTCGGCTATATTTATTTATTCTTAACCAAAACTAACTACAATGAGTTTTTCATCTGAATTCAAAGAATTTGCTTTAAAGGGCAATGTAATGGACCTGGCAGTGGGAGTTATTATAGGAGCTGCTTTTGCCAAAATAGTTGACTCACTTGTTAATGATATTATCATGCCGATTGCAGGTCTTGTTGTCGGACCAAAAGGTTTTGTAAATTCTTACCTCTCCTTGTCCCCTGAGGTGACAGCTGCTAAAGCAACTAACCCAACTTTATCATTAGAAGAAGCGAGAAAACTAGGAAATGTGCTTGCATGGGGGAACTTTATAACGGTGGTTATCAATTTTATTATTCTTGCCATTATCATCTTTATGCTCGTAAAAGCAATGAACAGGCTTCAAAGAAGAAACCCGGTTGTTGTGGTCGCTACCACATGACTTCGTGCAAATAAAACGCTCTGCAAAACATGCAGAGCGTTTTTTTATTATATTAAAAATAGTTCGTCAAATCATCTTTACCCGAATATCTCATTAAGTAATGCCGCAAGCCGGATACCGCCTTTTAGCAACTGCTCGTTTAGCGTATTAAGATGTGAATAATTATACTGGTAGCTTAGCTTCTGGTCGGGCTTCTTCAATTCTTCGTGAAGAACTTCACTTAGGCGATAAGAGTCAAAAAACCAATTACTCACTGGCATCTTTTGCCAATCGCTCCGCTGCATAGCAGTTGAGAAATTAATTGCCTTAGTATATTCTGTATAACTCAACTGCTGCAATTCTATCAGTTGTTCGTCCCACAAGCGATGAGCGTTTGATGCTTCATTGAACCAGGTAATCTTAATATCATTTCCACCTCTATCACCTGTCGCGCTTACGTGAAAGGGTTGATGTATATCGCCGACAATATGAATCAAAAGGCGCAAATACATCACCTTGTCGCTTTGTGGAAGCTCCTTATTTTTAAGTTGAGCGATAAGAAAATTAAGGCGGGTATAAGCGCTGGCTGCCGTGTCTTTTTGTAGAGCTAACTCCATTTGCGCAGCATTCAACCCTTTGTCAACGTTTACATAATGCCACTCATTTAAATACCTATAATTAGAATCAGATTTTATAAAGTCCGCCCAGTTACTCGACATAGCAATACTCTCGTTGCCAAGTATTTTCTTAATTTCTCTATTAGCTTTTGATGTGAGGTAGTTACTTGCTATCTCGCCAACAATCCGGTGCCCAAGCATTCCCCACGCCATTGTTTTTATTGGCAGGCAAAACAACGAGATCATCAAAAAAGCAACCCCATATAGCGCCTTGTTCAAATACTTCACTCTCATTTTCAATTTTAAATTTTAAGCTGTAAAAGTATTGTTTATCCGCTTTCAAATAACAGGCATAAAAACTTTAAAAGTAGCCACCGCCATTTCTCACGATTACAATCAACCAATCATCCGCTTTAAAAAAGGACACTGTAAATGGGCGAAATTTTTCTCCGGTTGTTAACGTTTTTACAATTGCCCTTCCTTTTCCTAATGTATTTATAAACTTTAAATACCAACCTCGTATTGGCATTTTTTTAGACATCTCACTGGTTCTTTTAAAGTTACTTGCACCAACATTTTATATAATCAATGAAAACATTTCTTATAGCAATAACAGCTCTTTTCGCTCTTTCAATTACTTCATGTAAAAAAGAAATAGCACCAGAGACTCCCACTACAACTAATCCAACAACTACAGCAACTTCACCGTCAGATTTATTGAAAGATTCGCTGTACTTGTACACAAAGGAGATTTATTTATGGCAGGAAGTAATTCCTTCTTACGAGGTATTTAAGCCAAAACAATACACCGGCGCAACTGACAAGGACGCGGCTACAGCAGAAATGAATGCAATTCGTGCGCTGCAACCGCTAGACAGGTTCAGCTTCGTGACTACCAAAGAAGAATCAGAAGGCCTTCAAACAGGTGTGGCTGTCGACTATGGCTTTTTTGTAAAAGCTGCAGCTGCCGATAAGGTTGAGCCGATTGACTTTGTTCGTTGGTACGTTGAGTATGCATTTGATAAGTCAAGTGCGGGTATGGCAGGCGTAAATAGAGGCTGGTATATCAACAAGATCAATAACAGCAGCCTTACTTATTCGCAGTCTAGTATTGACCTTTTAAACAAGACTTTCTTTGGAACTGGAAATAGCGCTTCGTTTGAATTTGTAAAACCCGATGGCAGCACAGCCGCGCTTAATCTTAGTAAGACAAGTTTTACTTCCAACTCCGTTCTGCATAAGAGTGTTATAAATACAGCTGGCAGAAAAGTCGGTTACCTTGTTTTTAAACAATTTTTTGGCGCTCCTTCCGTCACTGAATTGAACAACGTGTTCAGCGATTTTAAGGCACAAGGCGTTAACGAATTGATAGTCGACCTCCGCTATAATCCGGGAGGATCTACAGCGACTCAAGATGCGCTTGCGAACCTCATTGCGCCTGCGTCTGCAAACAACAAAGTGATGTACAAATACATCTTCAACTCCAATTTGCAGCAAGGCAAGTTTCCTTTGCTTCAAAAAAAGTCGGGGTATGGAACCACATCTTTTGCAGAACAAAACAATACAGAAACCTTTTCAAACACTGGTACCCTTAATCTTAACCAGGTGTTTTTTATAGTGGGTCACGGAACAGCATCAGCGAGCGAGCTGTTGATTAATAATTTAAAGCCCTACTTAAATGTGAAGCTTATTGGAGACACCACCTACGGCAAACCTGTTGGTTTTTTCCCTGTTGACATCTTCAATTATTCCATCTATCCAATCTCGTTCAAGACTGTAAATAGCGCAGGTAATGCCGATTACTATCATGGCTTCGCGCCTGATAAGTCGGCTCCAGACGGGGTTAATAAAGTATGGGGCGATGTTACTGAGCCATCTCTTGCAAGCGCTTTAAGATACATTAGCACGGGCGCTTTTCGTAGTACGCAAAGCAGTGAACAACAGTACCAGAGCCAGATGAGAACACAGCAGGAACTCGAGCCTTTTAACCGTGAACTGGAGAGAAATAAGTTCACGGGTATGTTTATAGAAAAACATTAATCAGAAAAAATAATAGTATAAAAAAAGTCCGTACAAAGTTGTACGGACTTTTTTTATATACCCGGCTATAAAGTTCTATTTGTCTTTTGTTGCGTCGCACAGCGTGTACTATCAATCTTTCTGCAACCCTTTTCCATATCTGCATAAATCGTTTTAGAGCATTCCTGCCAACCGCGGCTGAATGAAAACTATTTAACTTTCGCACAACTCTTCTTAGCGTATTTGCGTTTTTTATTTGCCTTTTCGGGGCTTGCTTTACCGGTTTGATCTTTACCAATCGACGGTTCTAACATTTCCGGCTTTGATGATAATTGCTTTTGCTGTATCTCTTTTTCAATGCGTTGATCTGCTTTTATCTCTTGCTGCTCTAAAGGTCGTGGGGACCGCAGCTTCTTATTATCCTGGCTAAAACCAACGGAAAAAGTGAACAAACAAACTCCTATAAAACCAAAAACTCTTTTCATAATTTTTTATTGTCAGACTACAGACAGTACTTAAAGATTAAGCTGAAACCCTTTTTTTGCATAACATTTATATATCCCATTGCCGCTACAACTTCTGTAGACACCACGTTGTCATACATCTTACGTTTTGAACGTTGGTCGTCTTAATCGGCTCAAAGAGCTGGCCATTCAACTTTTCGGTATAGTCTAATAGCATCTGTTGATTTACTAAAAACCGTTCTGACCCATCGGGCAAATAATATTGCCCATTGCCTACATCTATCACCAAATCTTCGATACCTATGTCTGAAGCCAATCTCACAAACAAAAAACCTCCCGGCGCCAAAACGCGCCATACCGATTTTAGCATACTATCAAAGTGATTTGTATCTCTTGCAAAATGTAGGACGGCACTGCAAATCGCCAAATCAAAAAAGTTATTTTCAAATGGCAGCTCTTCAACAGGCCCCACCCCAAAGTTTCCTAAAGGATTTTCCGGGTGCAACTCTTTTGAAAGTCTTTGCACCTCTACAACGGCTTCCTCATTCTGATCGATGCCGTATACCTCATATTTATTCCGAAGAAAGTAGACAAGATTTCTTCCATACCCACAACCTGCATCCAACACTTTTTCACATCCATCAAAACGTCCTTTAAGCAATTGATCAAACAAGTAGATGTCAATATTTCCAAATGCTTCCTGCAAATTTTCTTTCATCATATTGTAGTTAAGAAGATTAAATATAAAAGCAAAAACAGGATAAAATAAGTTCAAACCTACCACCTCAATAAAAGCAATTTGGAATATTAAGAGCCCTGAGAATACCTTTGTCGACCAATTTTAAAATAGTACTATGGAGTTTTTACAGCAGTTATTTCAAAATCAGTCATACGATCCGAAAAGCTTTTTTCTAATAGCCGGGCCGTGTGTGGTAGAAAGCGAAGACTTAGTAATGGAAGTGGCAAATGATGTCTATGCGATTTGTAAAAAACTCGGCATTCCTTATGTTTTCAAAGCATCCTATAGAAAAGCAAATCGTACGAGCGCTTCATCCTTTACCGGTATTGGAGATGAAGCGGCTATGCAACTTGTAAAAAAAGTAGGAGATCATTTTGGTCTTCCGACCACTTCAGATATTCATGCACATGAAGAAGCGGCTCAAGCAGCAAAATATATAGATATTCTGCAGATACCGGCATTCTTATGCAGGCAAACAGATTTATTGGTAGCGGCTGCTGAAACAGGCAAAATAGTGAATGTAAAAAAAGGACAGTTTGTAAGCGGTGATGCGATGAAGTTTGCTGTAGATAAAATACGCAAAGCTGGAAATGACAAAGTAATGCTGACTGAAAGAGGTACTACTTTCGGCTACCAGGATCTCATTGTTGATTATAGAAACATATCTATTATGTCCGCTCACAACGTGCCCGTAGTAATGGACTGCACGCATAGTTTACAGCAGCCGAATCAAACTACCGGCGTAACAGGAGGAAACCCACAACTAATAGGAACCATTGCAAAAGCTGCGATAGCTACCGGCGCGCATGGGTTGTTTATAGAAACTCACCCCGATCCTTCCTGCGCAAAAAGCGACGGAGCGAACATGTTGCAACTGAGCAGTCTCGAGGAATTATTGGTTCAATTAGTAAAAATCAGGAAAGCAGTAGTGGAATAGGTGGTTGTCATCTTAATTACTACAATTGTATTCCTACTTTCAGTACAAGTCGCCGATACTTATAACTGTAGCTTTCTGTATTACTTTCAAAACCTGTGAACATGGGATTCCAGCTTTGCATCATCTTCTCCTCTTTATCCTGTTTCAAGGTATAGCCGGCGCTTAGCAGAAAGCTTCGCTTGTTTTTACCTGTCAGTTTCCATCCAATGCCTGCATCGTAATAAGCGCCGGGAGAAACTTTCGAATTAAGCTTTCGCTCTTTTTGTATAAAGTTTAGCCAGGGCACATAAACCCCTCCATCAGCATATAAAAAAAGAGCATTCTTTCCAATCGTCAAATCCCTTCTTATGTCAATAAAAAGCGGCACTCCTCTTTCTATGTAAAAGTCAATTCCTGCTCCAAATCCTGCAAACCATTGATCTTTCTTTATACCATTAATTGATTGAACCAGTGCCGACTCTTTATTAGCACCAACCAGAAGACCTACCTGGTTAATAGAGCTAAACCTTAGTTTCTTATCCAACAAATTATCCTGTGCAATCGCAGGTAAAATCATACCGAACGACAGGAGAAACACGATTACTACTTTCATCTTTATTTCTATTTATTGTATGAAATTTTGCTGATTTGTTGCACTTTATTCTTGTCGCTATAGTCAAACTCATACAACCCATCTTTCGCAACAACCATCGCAAGTCCGTTAACCGTAATGATGTCATAGGTTTCCATTCCAGCAATTGTTTGCAGGAGTTTTATGTTGTTTACATCTGTTGCATCAAAAACCTTTAAACCTGCTGATCCATCACAAATAAATAGAGTATTGCCGTCTTTGCTGAGACCGTGCGGATTTGTAAGAGGATAGCTTTTAACAAGCTTTGGATTTTGTATGTCTTGTATGTTTACCACATCGAGTTGGTTAGTAAATCCTCCGCATCTTGTGCCGGAACTAAGGGTTACAAAAGCGTAGTTGTCCTCGGCAATAACAGGGTCACACACACGTACATGACTAAAGCTACCTGCTTGCAAAGGCTGCGCAGGGTTGGCTATTCCGTAAATCAACATCCCTGTTTGAGAGCCTATAAATAGGTTGGATTTAAAAGGATAAATTGTTTCAATACCAAAGGGCAGGTTTATTTTATTACTGAAAACGGGATTTTGAGGTTGAGAAATATTAAAAACATTCAAAGCATTTTCGGTAACAGTGTACAGGTAATTATTAAGCAGGGTAAATCTTGCCATCGAACCACTAATACCTATTGCTGCCTTATTTGAGGCACTTGGGCTGATAGATGAAAGCGCCATGGCATCGAAGTAAAGTACACCGGTGTTAGAATGAGTATCAAGGTCGGTGGTAACTGTAGTATCTTTTTTTATCCAATCGGTAATAATCTTACTATTGTCTGCGACAAAATTTCCTGAATACCTTCTAAAGGGAAAAACACCTTCGGTAATTTTTTTTACAACAATCGATGAGGGACTGCTAATGTCGATCGTTACAAGATCAGTATACAAATCGGCATATAGAGTGGTGCCGGTAACAGCAAGATCAATGTTGCCGGGTATGGCAATAAAATATTTATTAACCGGGTTAGCCGGGTTTGAGTTGTCGATAACGTGTATGCCTTTATCAATTTCATTTAAATAGATATAATTGCCTAGCACAAACATTTTCCCGGGGCTCTTAACGGGAAGTGGTGCATCATTTTTTATGTTAGCCCGAACCTCTGCAGAAGTTTTATAGACGGGTGTGTACATGCTATAGGTTCGCGAAACCGTATCCTTTACACAACTATTAAAAGCAACAGTCATGGTAAGTAGTAAGACAGCGAGGTTACAAATAGATAGTCTTGCTTTCATATAAGTAGTTTTAGAAGTTTTATTTAAGAATAATATTTGCTTTGATACCGGTAAACAAAAGGTGTTGAGGTGCATTGATGGAACGTTTGCTAAATGAATTGAAGTTGTATTGCAGTGCCGGACCAACGCTTATTTGAAATGCTTTCTCGTTGAAGCCGTACATTAAACCTGATTGACCGAACAATAAAAAACGGCTAAACTGATCTTTTTCAGTGTAATAACTATTGGTACTCCTATTGAGATACAAAGCATTTGAACCGATCAAAAACGAAGGCGATAACCCAAAAGAGAACTGGAGTGGATGGTGAATATTTTTATTTAATTGAAACTGCAGGTTTACCGGGATTTGAAGAAGATGATATTTGTTGGTATAAGAAGTTGTTTGACCACCACGATAAAAAGAATTTGCTTTAGTTGACTTTTGTAATAACGTATCATAAATATTGAATGCTGAATCTACCCTGTTACCAACAGTCGAACTAGTCGTCATAAAATGATAATCCATCCCAACAGATAAGTCCAGCTTTTTTGACAAAGCCTTCTGTACGTATACACCAACACCCCACGAGAAACCACTTCTATATTGCAAAGTGGAAGCAGCAATCCGACTGTTGAAAGAGGAGGACGTGGATGTTGACGGCGAAGAGGCATTATTTTGCTGGTCAAAAGCAAGCAAACTTTTTTGTGATCCGAATCCGATCCCTCTGATGTTGTCTGATAATCCAGCTTGAAGAGTAAAGCCAACAAGGAGTTTTCGAAGTGCTTTTTGTTTGAATGTTTTTGGAAGGCTTTTTTCTTCCGGTAACAAAGACTTATCCCCTACCGGAGTGTTATTCTCTGTTGATACTATTGACTTCTCTATTGTATCGCCCCTTTGTTTCTTTTGAATTTCTGAAAGCAAGTATTTGTGAGGAGGCAACTCCGTTCTTCCTTCCATCCTGCTTACAGGTAAGCTGCTTATTGCGCTTTTATTATTTATAGATGCGTTTGTGTTGAAGATTTTTCTTTGGTTGCTGCTTGGCTTAAACCTATAAAGCTTTTCGGGTGCATTGGCGGTAGAAACTCCGGGGGTTGTGATAGAACCTGCGTTCCTCTGATTTCCGTTTATCCTCTTTTCTGTAGCCTTTATTGATTGCCGTACTATTTCTTTTTCCGGCTCCGTCTTTTCTTGCGTTATGACCTTTTTTACACTAGGAGAATTATTACTTCTGTGGGATGGGTTTCTTAAAGAACCGTTGGTAATTGATTTTTGAGCTGTAGAGGTATGAACCAAATCGGCATCTTTTTTACTATTTAAGAAGAAGAAAAAGCCAACAACAGATCCGGTTAAAACAAGCCCAGCAAACAGCCAAAAGAAAAGAAGTCTTCTGCCTTTTTCCTTACGAATTCTTGCCTCCACTCCTTTCCATACTTCACCGGTTGGAACCAGTGTAAACTCCTCCATCTGCATTCGAACTTTTCCTTCAAATCTATTTTCTTGCATACACCTTGTTTTTACTTCCGGATGTATTGGTAATCCAGCTAATGAGTAAATGTCTCGCACGCATGTATTGAGAGCGTGAAGTGTTTTCGCTGATGCCGAGCATCTGCCCAATTTCTACATGAGAGAAACCTTCTATTGCATGTAAGTTGAAGATGGCCTGGTAGCCGGTTGGTAATTGCCTGATTAGTTCTGCGAGTTCCTTTGTATTTAACAGCACCTCCGGATCATCGGTAGAAATAACGGCTAACTCAGTCTTGTCAAATAATAACTCATGCTGATACTTTCGACTTTTCTTAAGATAGTTAAGCGCAGTATTAACCATGATCCTTCTGATCCAGGCGCCCAATTCCCCTTCCCGATTATATTGATTTAAAAATTTAAAAACTCTGACAAACCCATCCTGCAGAACATCTTCAGCATCCTGTAAACTTTTTGTATAGCGGTAACAAACACCAAGCATAGTTGGCGCAAATTCCTCATAGAGCTGCTTTTGTGCTGCAGCTTTTCCTTTCAAACAATTTTTTACCAGTGCTAAATGATCGGTCATTTCTTCAATTCAGCAGGTTGACAATGTATTATTTGTCACCGTTGCACGAAAGAGAAAATAAAAAGGAAAAAGGTAAAGTCAAAGTGAAGAGCGTTCTTAGATTCCACGCACGAGTTTTTCGTTCTTTAAAAAAGAGAACAAGTTTTAGGACGGTACTTGGAAGAATTGATAGACAGCGAGCATAATTTATTTCTCAACCAACTTCTTCAGGTTGTCAAGCGATTTCTCCATCCCCGGACCCATAATTTTATCTGAAGCGATAGAAGCGAATTTTTCCCATGGATACCAAGGAACGTGCTGGCTAAAATGCCACTGCACAGTTATATGACTTCCACTATCCTGTTTGAAAATATTAAAATCGCCGTGTAAGGTTTTGCTACCCGATGTCCATAGCGTCGTTATTTTGCCAGCCTTGGCCTCGACGAGATCAATCGTTGTTCTACCAATTTTTATCGAAGCCCCTACACCAAAGGAATTTTTAGAAACGATTGCTTGAGAAGAATCATAATTAGCAAACCAATATTTCCGCCTGGACAGATCACTAATGTTGGCAGAAACAGAATCAGCCGGTGCGCTTATGTCGATGGCTCTTGAAACGTTTACGGTAGAAGGAAGCAACAGGGATATGGCTGTTATAACCAAAAAAAGAAAAACGATACTAATTAATCCAAGCTTTATAAATCTCATGTTATTCCCACTTAAAAACCTTTATAGCAACAGCATATACAACAACAGACCACAGGCCAAGGATTCCTATTTCGGTAAGGCAATCACTTAAATGTGCACCCTCAAAAGCAATTTTACGCATCGCATTGTTGAAGTGCGTTAGCGGGAGCACTTTACAAATAGGCTGAAGCCATGAGGGAAATACGTCTATTGGAAAGAAAGTTCCTGCCAGTAAAAACTGCGGTAAGGTAACGATGTTGGCTAATGGCGGAATGGTACTTTCTGTTTTGGCGATTCCGCTAACAATAAACCCGAAACCCATAAACAGGATTAAGGCGATAAAGCTTAGCACCATTATCTCAAGAAAAGTTTCTAGTCCATGCACGAGTGTATAATGGAAAGCAAAACGACCAATCAAAATAATGATGACAGCAGTAGACAATTGGAATATGACCCGGCTTAAAGCTTCACCCAAAATAATATAAGAACGCTGAATCGGAGTGGCGTAAAATCGTTTGAGCACCAGTTGTTGCCGAAGGTTAAAAAAAAGAAACGCTACACCGAACACCCCTGCACTCAATAACGAAAAGCCAAGTTGACCGGGCAAAATAAAATCTATAGTGCGATAAGTTCTTCCTGGTATTTTTTGGACGTCCTCATTAATTGTAGCAAACGTTGGAGTGTTAGGATATGCCTTTTCGTCAACCTTACTAATGATGGAACCAATAATAGATTTTAAAACCTGTAAGTTTTGAGGATTGACCGATTCGGAGCTTTTTAGCTGAATGATATAGGGAGGATTTTGAGCGAGATTTTTTTGAATATTAACGATAGCTGTCAGGCGTCCCTTTTCTAAATCTTCGTTTAATTCAACATCTGACTTGCTTGCAATTTTTATCCCAGGTACACTTTTTAAACCTAGAAATACAGGATTTGTTGTGTCAGAATTTTTGTCAACTGCTATGGTAAAAGAAACTTTACCACCTCCGCCTATAAAGCCAAAAACAAGGATAAAGATCAAAGGAAAAGCAAGGCTAAAAACAACGGTAGAAGGACTTCGTAAAATTGCTTTTAAACTTGACTTAGTAATCGCCAGCATCGCTGTTAGCTGGTTGTATTCTCCTTTCATAATCTCTGTTGAGGGCGCAAATCTATCTTAATGGAGTCAACGTTTTGCTGAACATCTAAAAAGGTTGATGAACAAGTTGTTATCTTATATTAAGTTCAAAAGGTAAACGGGTTTGAGGAACTGCAACCATCTTACGAATATTTTTTAGCTGCTGAAGGATCGAATATTGCTCTTCGCCAATCTCTTCCTTGATAGTTTTTACTTTCACTTCGTTTGAATAATTATTGAGGAACTTTTCCAAAACTCCTTTTTGTTCGGGGTATTCTTTCAATTGGAAGTCATTAAGTTTCGCCATACGTGCGGCACAGTTTACAGCGTCGTTTATATTGCCAAGGCGATCAACAAGACCAAGTTTCAATGCTCTTTCACCTGTCCACACACGACCTTGGGCTATGCTATCTACAATTTGCATCGACAACTTTCTTCCTTCAGCCACGCGACCTTTGAAAGCAGTATAAATGGTATCAATAGTATTTTGAATAAATTGTTTTTCGGCAGTATTCAAAGGTCTGATTGTAGAAGGCATATCAGCAAAAGGCCCGGTTTTAACTCCGTCGAAAGTAATACCAAGCTTATTATTCATAAACTTCTTCGTGTTGGGGATAATACCAAAGACACCGATGGAGCCGGTGATGGTATTTGGTTGGGCAAAAATGCTATCTGCATTACATGAAATGTAATAACCACCGGAAGCGGCAACATCTCCAAAACTTACTATAACTGGTTTTGCTTTTTTCGCAATCGTAATTTCGCGCCAGATTTCCTCACTTGCCAACGCACTTCCACCTGGCGAGTTTACGCGAAAGACGATGGCTTTAATATTCTTGTCAAGTCTTGCTTTCCTAATCAGGTTTCTGTATAAGTCCGAGCCTATTTCCCCATCCTTTCCTTTTCCATCATTGAGTTCGCCTTCGGCATAAATGATTGCAATCTTGCTTCCTGAACTGGCTGTAAAATCAACGGCCTTTGCATACTTACCAAGGCTAATGAAATTAATTTTCGCTGTCGGTTCAATTCTAATATTTTGGATGATCTCATTTTTTACCTCGTCGTCGTATTTCACCCCATCGATTAGATGATACTGAGCTGCTTCGGTCGCTGTCTGTATGGCACCACTATTGGCAAGTTCGTGCAACTTTGCTGTATCTAGTTTGCTTTTGTCTCTCGCTGCAAGTAAAATATGACTGTACAAATCATTTAGGTAAACAGACGTTTGCAACTTATTCGGCTCTGTCATTTCATATGCTCGCAAAGGTTCTGTTGCACTTTTAAACTTGCCTGCGTAAAAAATCTGTGGTTCAATTTCCAGTTTATCAAGTGCTCCCTTTAAGAAGAGTAAGGTGGTTGCGAGACCATGCCAGTCAACTGTTCCTTTGGGATTACAGTAAATTTTGTCGGCCGCACTGGCAACATAATATGCTTTCTGGCTAATAACGTCGCCAAATGCAATTACGAACTTGTGGCTTTTTTTAAAGTCTATCAGTGCATTTCTAAGTTCTTCACTTCCCGCAAAACCATTTGCGTTGTCTTCTGCTTTTATATAAATGCCTTTCACAGAACTATCGCTTTTTGCATATTCGATCATTCTAACTACATCGTAAAGGCCTGGTACATTCTCATCGGCATTCCCTCTGATTATATTAAAAGCGTCGTCTGCTTTTTGTTCTTTGTACTCTTTGGTTAGGTCAAGAAGTAGCACAGCTTTATTTCCCACTTCGGGTTTGTCTCCCGATGTCGCACTCGCAACCATACCTATTACAATCAACACTCCAATAAACACAAACACAATTAGCGCAAGCAATGAAGCAAAAAATATTTTAAAGAAACTTCTCATTATCAAATCGTGATTAAGGGCACAATTTAAAGATATTTGAACGGCTTAATCAATGAGTTTTATGACCGACATCTATTTATTGACGGGTGGAAATATGGGAGATCGTTTGCGTTATCTCGAAAAAGCTTGTCAATTCATCGAAAGTAAGGTTGACGCTGTTGTGAAAAAATCCTCGATTTATGAAACGGCGGCGTGGGGGTTTACCGAACAACAAGCTTTTTTAAACCAGGTAATTTGTGTTAACACTGAGCTGAAACCAAATGAACTATTGCAGGAACTTTTAAGTATTGAATTGCAGCTCGGTCGGGAACGAGTTGAAAAAATGGGACCCCGGGTGATAGATATTGACATCCTGTTTTATAGCAATCAGGTCATTTCTACTGCTAACCTGGTTGTCCCTCATCCCCGCATGGCAGAACGTCGCTTTGTCTTGGTTCCTCTGAACGAGATCGCACCTGGTTTTATACATCCAGTCTTCAACAAAACCGTCAATCAATTACTGGAAATTTGCCTGGACCTTTTGGAAGTGAAGCTTTATAAAGGATAGATCGAAAGCAATCTTTTTCGTGTATATTCCTCACGATCAAATAAAAATCATTTTGCTTTTAAACTTACAAAACATGCAGTAGTCTATGATTGAAAGAGAGCAAATAAAAGCATCGCAAATAAAATCGTTTCTTGTTTTTTGGTAAAGTTGATGGTTTATGCAAGCATGGTTTACAGGGGCGTTCCGAAAGGGATGCCCTTATTTTTTAAAGGCGAAATAAACAGCTCCGAGGATAAAAGCAAAGCTGACCAGGTACTTCCAATGCAACGCCTCTTTTAGATAAAAGACGGCGAAAAAACTAAAAACAATCAATGTAATTACCTCTTGTATTATTTTCAATTGAAATCCATTCCATCCCGAAGCAAACCCTAAACGATTCGCGGGCACTGTGAGGCAGTACTCAAAAAAAGCAATTCCCCAACTTATTACAATGGCTTTCCATATTGGAATTCCTTTGTCTTTTAAATGCCAATACCAGGCAAACGTCATAAAAATGTTTGAAACAACTAACATCGAGATTGTCTTCATACCTAACTTATTTTTTATGGACCGTAACTGAAGCACGAGCTGTTTCTTCAACGGAACTTGTTATTGTTTTTTTCTCTAAAGCAAAAAAAGTAAGCCAGCGTTACTCATCATACTTACGCTTTCTTGGAAGTGATTTAGCAGGACCAGAGTTATCGTGTCCCACAATTGACTTTGCAGCAAGAAAAAGAATAACAAAGAAAACAGAGGTATAAATCAATTCCTGCCATTTTATCCAATAACCAATAAAGGCATAAATACTCGATACGGCAGGGTCAGAGGGGTTATAGATAATGGTGACTTGCTGCCCTTGTTTGTAAGGAGTGAGAAACCAGCTATTCGTTTTGTGCTGCAGCTTTTCGTTTCCAACGCGGTAATCAATTAACAACTCCGGTTCATTTGTCTCTTCAGAAAAAGAAGCCTTTGAAACAACCCCCTTTATAAACTCACCTTCAAAATAATCCGGTATACGGGTAAAAAGTACATAAGAGGAAAATATGATCACATACAATATGAAGACAACTTTGTACATGTGTAACAGGATTATGCGCAAAGAAAACGAAAACTGCTAAGTGTGTTGTTCTTACATGAGGGAAACAAAAAAGGCTGACGTTGGTCAACCTTTCTTGTAAATATATTTTTGAGGGCTACATTACTATGTAGTCACCTTTCTTATTAATAGAAATTAGAGGAAGGCGCTTTTTTTCTTCAAAGTAATCAAACACTTCTTTTATCTTAATTGCAAAGCGCTGCAAGTCCTGGTTATCTTTTGTCGTCTTTGCCAGGTACTCAAAACTTTTCCTGTTGTTAAACCTGATGGGAAATATATGAACCGGAATAAAGTCCTGACCCTGATTTTTAGCCTCAGCAGCAAGAATATACAGCTCTTCGATCTGGTCGTTCTGCAAAGGAATGCAGCCAATAGTCACACAGTTGCCATGAATGTAAATATCACCTCCAGGGTTGGCTGAGTCACTTAAAACCTTGTCTGAAGCATTTGGATAATTAATTCCAAGCGATAAGTGATAACTGCTATTCGGATTAAATTCATTGATGTAGTAAAAACCTTCAGGAACCTGGTAGTCGCCCTGCATCCGCTTTGGGCCAATTGCACCGGCCATCGCACAGACCTTATATGTTTTGAAGAGTTTGAAAGGCTGACCGTTTGTGTACCGGACCCAAACTTCCAACTGGCTATCATATTTGAAAGAGCGGACGTAAATCTGCTTTGCCGGCCAAGGAAGTCCCTGCTTCGCGAACTGGCTTTTTAGTGTATCCTCTTTTAACCTAAGCGCATTTGCTACTTTGGGGTAGGTTCGTTGATAATCAATAAAAGAAGGTTGGGCAAAAACAGTCGACGAGACAACTTGTAGAACAAAGACCAAAAACAGAGAGGATAGTAAACGTTTCATCGGAGTCAAAAATATTCTTTACAGGTTGATTAACGGGAAAAGTAAAGTTAAAGTATGAAAAAGTGCAATTTAAAAGGTAGGATGTGCATTAGTTCCGCGTTGTAAAATATTTTTAGAACAGTAGTCGGAATGGTATCTTCGCGCCTTCCAGAAAGTAATTAATAAGTAATATGAAAGTAGGCATTCTTGGTGGCGGACAATTGGGTCGTATGTTGTTACAGTCAGCACTAAATTATCCCGTTGAGACATTTGTTATGGAAAATGATCCAAACTGTCCGTCTGCCCATTTGTGCCATCATTTTGTTACCGGCAATATCCAGGACTTTGACGCCGTATACAATTTCGGCAAAACACTTGATGCCATTACCATAGAAATCGAAGCGGTTAATGTAGGTGCGCTGGAGAAATTAGAAAGCGAAGGCGTGGCAGTATTTCCTAATAGTTCGGCTATTAAAACGATTAAAAATAAAATACTGCAAAAGCAGTTTTATAAAGCCAGCCAGATCCCTTCTCCTGAATTCCTGGTAACAAATAGTCTTTCCGAGTTACGGGTACAAACCTCTTTTTTACCTGCGGTACACAAGATTGCAGAAGGAGGCTATGACGGTCGCGGAGTACAAATTTTAAGGACAGCCGCAGACTTCGAAAAAGGGTTTGATGCGCCGTCTGTCTTAGAAAAAATGGTCACCATAAAAAAGGAAATAGCATTAATGGTGGCCATGAACGCAAAAGGTGAGACAGCCATCTATCCACCCGCCGAAATGTTTTTTGATCCTGTTTTAAACTTGCTTGACTTCCAGGTAAGTCCGGCCCAGATCCCGCCAAACGCATTATGGAAAGCGGAGGCGGTGGCATTGAGAGTAGTGAAAGAATTAAAAAGCCCGGGCATTTTTGCAGTCGAAATGTTTATTGATAAAAATGATGAAGTGTGGGTGAACGAAACTGCTCCACGTGTACATAACAGCGGCCATCATACAATTGAAGCGAACTACAGTAGTCAGTTCGATATGCTTTGGCGGGTCATACTTAACTACCCTCTTGGAAACACGGATCCCATTCTTCCGGCGGCCATTGTAAACGTTTTAGGAAAGGAAAATTTTTCCGGAAAAGCGATCTACAAAGGGCTGCAGGATGTGCTGAAACTTGACAACGTTTTCGTGCACTTATACGGAAAGCGCGAAACAAAACCAGGACGGAAAATGGGCCACGTTACTATTCTAAGCAACGAAAGGCAGGAACTCATTCATACCGCGCTTAAGATAAAGAAGATGCTTGCGGTAGAAAGTGAGGTCGATAACCTTTAGAAGAGCTTTCAACACGCCCGGAAATAATTAATAAAATCTACTTTTTTTAATGTCTTTGCTATAGGCGTAAATACTTAGTAACACGAGATGTTTTCCTTCAAGCGAAAAGAAAACGGCGTTCTTACGATCAAGTTTATAAATATACACGGCAGTTTTAGAAGTTGGGCGACCAAGGGAAGGTATCGCTGCCAGTCGTTCTAATTTGTTGTATGATCTTAGTATAAATTTTTCTGCAACTTGTTGAGACCATTCTTCTTTAAGGGATTTTACAATTTGCCTGAGATCATTATCAGCTTCTGCTGACCATACTATTTCAAAAGCCATTGCTGCATCTTTGATTTCATCTCTTCGTGGGTGATATACCGGCCGTCTTTATAGTCGTTCAATGCTCGAAGAATTTTAGTTTGAAGTTCCAAAGGAAGGTTGCCCAGGGTAACATCTTCTACTCCTGCCTGTGGATGTACCAACTCATATACTTCCTCAATTAATAGTTCATCGCTAGTTGATTGAAGTGCATTAATAATTTCCTTCTTTTTATCTCCAACTTCCATAAGTGACTTTTAGTAGCTAAAATTACTGGAAACGAATGGAAAATTAAAAAGCCTACGACAAAGGAAAAAGGTATCGGAGTCTTTTATATTTTAATAAACCTCCCAGTATTTGTTTTCAATCTAAATTTGGCCTTCTACTATTTCTTTACCGATGAACAAAGCTTTTCTCTCTGCCCTGCTTCTTTGCTTTTTTAATTCATTTCTCGTTAATGCACAAACTACTATTTTAACCGACACTACTACCCCCCCTAGCAAAGTTGCCAAAACGGAAATGCGATATGATGTAGGCAACGGGAAAACTCTGATCTATAAAACGCCTAAGAAATTTGCTTTCATAACCGATTTACCCAAAGATGCTGCAGGTATCGTAACTACAACTTTCAGCAAAAAAAGCATTAAACCTTTGTTAGCTATAGCAGCAAGTACGGGCCTCTTAATAATCGCGGATCAGCCAATAACAGATGGAGTCGAAGATTTTTCAAGACGGATACATTTAAGTCCTGACGAGAAGAACAAAAACGTGATTGTAAAGCTCGGAAGTAAGGACGTAGCACTTCTTCGATTCCCTGGAAATTTAAACACCGCATTCTACCAGGTTGGTCAAGGTTTTCCAAGCTTATTAATTGGTGCCGGTTTATATACTTACGGAAAGATTAAGGATGACTACCGGGCTTTAAGTACTGCAAGTCAACTTGCAGAAGCTTTTATTCTGATGGGTGTAGGTACGCAAATAGTTAAGAGAATAACAGGAAGACAAAATCCGAGCGAGTCCACCGTGCCCGCGGGAGAATGGCACCCTTTTCCTTCTTTCTCAGATTATCAAAATTACACGCCCAATTACGACGCTTTCCCTTCTGGTCACCTTGCAACACTAATGTCGTCTATTACCATTTTCTCCGAAAACTATCCTGAAAAAAAATGGATTAAACCGGTAGGATTTTCACTTACAGGATTAGTTGCTTACTCGATGATTAATAACAAGGTGCATTGGGCAAGCGACTATCCATTAGCGTTGGGAATGGGTTACCTCTGTGCAAAACAGGTGGTAAAACGAAACAGGCGAGTGGAGTCCAAAACGGGCGCACGTAAAAAACGTGGAGAATTAGAATACACTTTTAATTACGTTGGGGGATCTTTTATGCCAGGAGTCATTTATAAATTTTGAGTTTGTTTAACCCTTATAAATCTGGATAGATCGCAAGGCTTAACAAAAACGTAAACACCTTAACGCTACCTATTGGCATACTTTTTTTGATATTATCGTTAATTAAATCATTGATAATGAAAAAATTAATAATGCCTTTTGGCCTGATGGCCTTTCTTGCTTTCGCGTCCGGATGCGGTGGAGGCACAAGCACTGACACAACAACAAGTGGTGATACATCTACTACCGTTAGTACTACTACAGACACGTCTACTGATGCATCTGCATCAAACACAACCGCGATTGGCGGCAACTCTGACACCAGCATGGCCGAAGATCGCGAGTTTGTAATGGAAGCTGCTAGTGGAGGGCTAATGGAAGTTGCTCTTGGAAAAATTGCAGCTACTAATGCGGCATCAGCGCAGGTAAAAGAATTTGGTCGGATGATGGTTACAGATCACACGAAAGCCAATGCAGAACTTAAAGCGGTTGCTGCAAAAAAGAATGTAACGGTTTCTCCGCACCCTATGGAAAAACATCAAAAGCACATAGATGAATTACAGGCTAAAAAGGGTGCCGACTTCGATAAAGCTTACGTAGAAATGATGGTCGACGACCACAAAGAAGATGTTAGCAAATTTGAAGATGAAGCAAGTAAAGGAAACGATGCAGACGTAAAAGTCTTTGCTACTAAAACTCTTCCCGTGCTAAAAAAACACCTGGAGCACATTCAAAAAATACAGGATGGAATGAAGAAGTAAGCCTTGCTTAATAATTCAGGATCTTAAAAAAAGAGAGGACGTGTTTCACGCCCTCTCTTTTGATTTTAGGTTGACAACACTTTATTTTCAAACTTGTTATTAATAGTGCTAAATGGAAATGTGGGTGACATAATCATGCTACCAATGAAAAATCCTGTCGTAAGTAAACAGGATTTTTTATGAATTGAATTATTAAACTTTTGGTTATTTCCCTCTAAAATCTATTGAGTCTTTCACCTCACCGCAGGTCAGCATCTTCCTACCGAAATAAGGATTTTTAACATCTGCTGTTGCACTTAACCAATAGGCACCGGCATCATTAAAAGCCATCGGGCAGAACTGGTGATAAACTACATCTTTGTCAAAACGTACCGTTCTTACAAGGTCATACATCGCATCGCTAATTATTTGAAATGATTTACGCTTCGCTTCAATATCTTTCTCCTGCCCCAACGCTTTCGCCTCAGAAGATACAGTCTGCAAATATCCTTTAGCCATCTCAACTATACTGCTGTCAGCCTTCACTTCATCCAATTTCAACCCATCTGCACTGGTAACCAAAAGACTTGCAGAAGAAGTAGCCATGTCACTATTTGATAATACAAAAGCGTCTTTTAAATGATAGTAATTATTCAATAAGTCAGTAAACTTTACATTAAAATCAGAGGAGTTTTTCGTCTGGGTTAAAGGCTCATCCTTTTTTGCTTCCTGGGCCGGAGTATTTTCAGAAGAACCACCACAGGAAGTTAAGATAGCCAAGGCGGCAATCGCCATATATTTTCTCATGTTAAAAAACGTTTTTACAAAAGTAAATGAAATTGCTTTCCAAAGTCATTGCCATACTTTTGCAAATCGTCCTTAAAACCGTTAAAACGGGAATAAATTAAGAGGAGCTTTTTTTATTAATTTAAAATTTAAACCCTTTTCGGGTTGGGGTAATTATGTTATTAGGTCTTCAAAATGTTACGTTCGAATTTGGTGCAAGGGTTATTGTAAGTGATGCAACATGGCATATTCAACCGGGTGATCGCATTGGTCTCATTGGATACAACGGTACCGGAAAATCTACTTTGCTGAAAGTATTAGTTGGTCAATATTCGCCATCAGCAGGAACTGTTGAAAAAGGACGTGAAACGACGATCGGTTACCTACATCAGGACTTGCTAAGCTTTGATACAAACGAAAGCATTACAGGCGTTGCACTGGGTGCATTTGAACGTGTACAACAACTCGAAAAAGATATTGAAAGACTTGGTAAAGAATTAGAAGCAAATCCGGAAAGTGAAGAGATTTTATTAAAATATACTGACGCGCTACATGAGATGGACGTGTTGGACGGATACAACGTTCACTACAAAGCTGAAGAGGTTTTACACGGTCTTGGCTTTTCTAACGAAGATCTCGAGAAACCGTATAAGCAGTTCAGCGGAGGCTGGAGAATGCGTGTGCTGCTGGCTAAAATGATCTTACAAGCTCCCGATGTTTTATTGCTTGATGAACCTACTAACCACCTTGACCTACCGTCGATCGAATGGTTGGAAAAATACTTGTTGAACTATAAGGGAAGCGTCGTTATTGTCAGTCACGATAAGTTTTTCCTTAACCGAATGGTGAATAAGATTGTGGAATTATATCAAAGGCAGTTACACATCTACACTGGTAATTACGATTACTACGAGCGGGAGAAAGATATCCGGATAGACATGCAACAAAGGGCCTATGAAAATCAGCAGGATTACATTCGACAGCAGGAAAGATTTATAGAGCGCTTTAAGGCTAAGGCAAGTAAAGCTGCACAAGCACAAAGTGTGCAAAAGCGACTTGATAAGTTGGATGTAGTTGAGGATGTGCAGTTAGAGCGTCCCGACATCAGGATTAACTTTCAAATGGATAAAACACCGGGTCGCGTGTTGGTTTCTTTAAAACATATTAACAAGAGATTTGGCGATAATGTAATTCTCGAAAATGCTACCGGCGAAATTGACCGCGGTGATAAGATTGCATTGATTGGTGCGAATGGTAAAGGTAAATCTACCCTTTTGCGGATAGTGGCGGAAGCCGAAACTTTTGAAGGAGAAAGGGTGTGGGGACACAATGTAGACGAAAGCTTTTACGCTCAACATCAGTTAGAAGCTTTGAACCTTAATAACACGATTCTTGACGAAATGAAAGAATGTGGAAGCCAGAAAACTGAGATGGAACTGCGTAGCTTGCTAGGTGGATTTTTGTTTGGAGGTGATGATGTGGAAAAGAAAATTAAGGTATTGAGTGGAGGTGAAAAGGCACGTGTAGCCCTGGCAAAAACAATTGTAAGCAAAGCCAACTTCTTAATGCTCGATGAACCTACCAACCACCTTGATATGCACTCTGTGGAGTTATTGGCTGGAGCGCTAAACAAATATCCCGGTAGTTATATCCTGGTTAGTCACGACCGTTTTTTCATTTCTAAAACTGCTAATAAGATCTGGGAAATCGTTGATCACAAGATCAAAGAATTTAAAGGCACTTACCAGGAATGGGTTGAATGGAACGAGCGAATGGCGAAAATTGACGCGGATAAAAAAAGTGAAGGCGGAAAACCAAAAACCGAAAGTGTAAAAAAAGAAGAAGCGAAACCTGCAGCACCAATGCAGGAAAAAGCTGTCAGTAATGCTCCTGTTAACCGTGAGTTGCAAAGGGAATTGCAGAAGCAACAGAAAAGATTGATGGCTCTCGAAACCGAAATAAGCAAAGCCTCAGATGAAAGAGCGAGGCTTGAAAAGGCGCTTGGTGCCCCTGAAAATTATTCTGACAAAAAGAAATTTGCACTCGTTGAGAACGACTATAGAAAAGCCCACGACACGTTGCAATCTTTAAACAAAGAATACGAATCGCTTTTCGAAAAAGTAATGGAACTGGAAACACAGGCAGCAGGATAAGAGTCTCGAGACTTAAGCTGCTAGTTTCAAGCTACAAGCCTAGAACGTTTCTTGTTATCGTCGCTTCGCAGCTCAAGCTTGCGGCTTATAGCTAAACGCTTGAAGCTTTTTTCACTCTTTTGCCTTTAAAAAATCACTTACAAGATAAGCGATCAGCTTGCCGGTAGTTTCGCTGCTTCTTCCATCAGAAAGTCTCGTGGCTCCCTCACAAATGTGTAAGTACGCCGTCTTGCTATCTGCAGAAGCGTAAGATATAAATTGGCGTGCATGTAATGGCTCAACTCCACTTGGTGTAGCTGCACTACTTAGTGTATTTTCTATACAATCTAAATCAAGTTCAATACCTGTGTAGTTGTCTTCTGTAAAGGTTGTGGCGTGTGCAATTGCTTCCAGAAAATTTTTCTTCTCGTGGATAAAAATGTCCTCATAAGTTATAAAGTCTATGAAAGGATTATTCACCACATCCATCCAGATATTTTGGGTTAGGTAGTTTTCGTGAATGCCAATAACGCAGTACTTCTGCAGAAATCCATCTTCCTCAGCGTATGAAAAAGCATTGCCGCTATGTCGACCTTCTAAAGGCCTGAAATCAGCATGAGCATCGAGGTTGATGCAATTTATTGACGCCAGTGGAATGAGACCCGATTTGTACAATCCTTTTGCAGCGCCTTTGATGAGAGGGTAAGCATTATTGTGGCCTCCTCCAATAACAATGGGAATTTTATTATACTGTGTGATTAGTTTAACCAACGGCTCAACAGCTTCATCTACTTCATTTACCGCATGGCGATAAGCATCTACCTTTTCTTCAAAGTTGTGTGCATTGGTTTCTATCAATGCTTCTATTTCGGTAAAGTCAAACCTTCCAAGTAATATTATCTCGCTTCCTTCAAGGAAATCATTGCTTTGAATATTGACAAAAGAAGATAAGAAAGGCTGCCATGCTGTTCCTGTTCCCCCAACACCAAAATTCGCCCTGACTCCTATATCCTCAGGAATACCAAAAACTACAAACTTGGCTTTGGATTCTTTTAGCGACTCTTCCAGTTTATTAGGGTCTGAAATAACCAACAGTCGCTCTCCTAACTTAGTTTCAAACCGACGTGTATTGGTAATAGATAATATTTCCTGCTTACTGTAGAATTTGAAATACTTCATATGGTTATTTGGTTTTGCAGCTTTCTAAACCTAGTCCGTATTGGGTTTAGAAATAAAGAAGTAAATGTATCAATTTTATAACATCTCGCTTCGCTGGAAAAGAAATTCCAAATAACAATAAAAATGTTTCTTCTTGTACCCGCTAACACTAAAGGCTACGCCTTTACATTTATAGTGAAACGGAAATATTGCAGTTAAAATGTTGAAAGTATCGAGTGGGAAAATAGGCTACTTTATTTGTCCCCTTAATTTTCCTACCGGCTTAAGAGCAGAACTCAAAGTAACATAGGTGTTACCATTTAAAAGAGCAGTAGAAACTGAAGAATTTACGCTAGCTTTCTTTGCAACCCCAATATCCTGCGGAGTAGATGCCAGAGTTACGATTGCAGGACCATTTGCTGCAGAGCCGCCCTGGTTTATGGTGGCCATCGTAACAGGATCGGAAGGATCGTTATTAGTAAGGACGATTTTACTATACAAAACATTGTTAGCAGTTAACCGCAGAAAGGCAGTGCCGGCGGTAGTGGTCGTTACTGAAGGAACAACAGCGCTTCCCGATAAACTTACATTCTTTGATAAGACCAACTCTGAGTTCAGCTGTCCGCGAACAAGTCCTAAAGGCGCCTTGTTGGATGTAATGTTTATATACTTCTCTATGTCATTATTAAGTAAGGTATCCATTAAGCCTGCCCTTAAACCAGGCAGTACGCCGCTGGCATATGTGCTATAAATTCTTACAGGAAGATCGATCAGTAAGCTGCCTTCTGTTAGTGGGTCTCCTAAGTTTATCCTTGCTGCTACAATTCTATCTGCGCTGTCTATTTTTACATCGTACCTGATGCTGTTATCAGCAAGGGCAACCATGTGAAAAGTTGCACTGGTCTCAATTGCAGGTGTTGCATAATTTTCGTTGAAAGAAGAAAGTGTAAAGTTCCACTCTTTTATAACCTCCACATTTCCGTTGTAGTCATTTCTTTTGTTGCAGGAAGTAGCTATGGCAAGACAAGCAAGTATATATATAGAAGTGTAAAGTTTAATTTTCATCAGTCCCTTATTTAGAAAGTATTGACAACATTTTTTGATAAAAAGTTGCCTTTACTACAATTACTGCGTCGGGGCTTTACACATTACCGATCCTGTTGCTAATGTCGGTATCAATTTTATCAAATAAATGTTGCGGTTTGTATACCCTCCAATTTGGAATATTAACCAGTTCAATAAAATAGTTAAGCTTTTTTCTTTTGAAATCGTACTGCGTTTGCTCAGGCATGTTGATGGCAACAATCCATCCACCTTCATCAGTCACCTCTTCGAACCATTCTTCATAATAATCTTTATCACCGCTATGGAAGTTCAGCACATTTTCAGTTATCAAAATAAACTTGGTAATATGTTCAAAGAACATTTCATCTATAACGTCGCGTTTCAGTGTCATTATATCATTCTCAATCGCGTCGTTCCATTCACCGATTAACTCAATGATTGCAAAGTTCTCTGAATAGTCAGCATACAAAACTTTCAAATACAAAGTCTTGCTGCCAAACTCATCCCATTGGGGATGGATGTAATAATTATAAACCGATTGGGAATATTCGAACTCACTGTATGTACGGCCAAAAAAAGGAGATTTCTCATCTTCTTCAGCGGTGTACATGTGCCTCCAGTTAAAATATGGTTCTATATCGTGCATAAAATCTATCGCCTCTTTTCTTATTGCAAATGTTTATTTCCTTTCTTAAAAAAACAACTAATATTCCTTAAAAATGAAACAAAAAAAGGGCCGCTTTTGCGGCCCTTACTTTAGAAATATCCTGAACTTACTGCACCACTATTTCCTGGTTAAAGGCAGCAGTGTCAACGCTGCCTACCAATTTTACAAAATAAGTTCCGCCACCTGCTGTGCGTGGTAGAGCTACTCTTTCAACCTGACCTTTCATTGCGATAATTAATGATTTTGATAGAACTGCGCGACCAGAAGCATCAGTCAAAAGCATGTTGTATCTACCTAAAGGAACTTTATCAAACTGCACATTAAAGACCTTGTTTGTAACGGGGTTAGGAAAAACACTTAGAGCATCATTTACTTTGATGGTATTAAATACATTAGCTAGGCCCTTCTTCTGGTACAACAAATTTTTGTTCGCTAAATCTGAACTATTGAAGACAGTCATTTCTTTCTTTTGGATAGGTGTAGCATCAAGCGTTGAAATATTCACCTTATAATAATTGTCGGTAACCGTTGCACTACTTACAATTAATTCACCTTCATCATCTACGACAGCACCGTTGCTGGTGAACTGCTCGGGTATACCTTTTAACTGACCTAAATAATCGGCAACTCTTGTATTAGGATTGATCTTGAAAAGATGGTTGCGATAAGTTACGAGATACAAATTTCCATAAGCATCACCGACCATATCACCACCCCAGCTCGTAGCCTGGCTATGGATACTTATTTTGCCGTTTTTACTACCATCTGTTAATTCACCTAAGTTGGTCACAGTTGGCTTATCATCAGTTGTAAAACGAATGAAACCTTTACCATCATTTGAGATAGCATATCCATATCCATCAGAACCAAAAGCCATACGGGTAATTACGTTTCCCTCGTTGTGCTTTATGCCGGTATTGAAAGCCGGATTATTGTTGACGACAACGTTTAGATCGTTTGTGCTAAGATCAAAATATTGCAAAGCATCACCTCGCATGCTGGTAAAATAAAGGCGGTTGTGCAAGGCATCAAAAGCTGCAGCCGCAACCCCGGCGCCGGTTGCCGAGTGAACCGTAGTGTTGGGCTTTAGGTCAGATCCCTTTGCAGCTTTATAACTGATATTTTTGTTAATGGCGGGATCATACAGCGTTCTGATTACTTCGCCTGTCGACAAATCAATTTCCCGGATTACATTCCAGTTAAAACTTCCCTTATTGGCGGCTGTAACAGCAAATGCAGTATTTTTTTGAGCATTAGACTGTGAAGAAAGTAAAACGGCAGTAATGGTAATAATGGGTAAAATTCTTCTTTTCATACAGATGTTTTTAGTTTACTCTAAAGTTACAACTATTGCACAACTATATAAAAGGCAAGAAAAATTTATTCCCGCGTTTCTACCGCTTTTTTTACGCTGCCATTTTGTAGTAAAAGTTGCTTCGCTTTATCGTAGTCATCAAGGTTCAGTTGCTCCATTACCATCTTTACACCCCGGTCCACTAGCTTCGCATTTGTCAGTTGCATGTTCACCATCCTGTTGTCCTCTACCCTGCCAAGTTGTATCATCACCGATGTCGAAATCATGTTCAGCACCAGCTTTTGAGCAGTACCACTTTTCATCCGGGTGCTACCCGTTATAAACTCTGGCCCCACAATCACTTCTACCGGAAACTCTGAAGTAGCAGCTACCGGGCTATTGGGATTACAAACAATGCAGCCTGTTTTTATGCCATTTTTTTTGCATTGTTCCAATGCGCCTACTACATAAGGCGTGGCACCGCTTGCTGCCAGGCCGACCACCACATCTTTCTCACTGACAAAATGTTTTTGCAAATCGTTCCAACCTGCCTCCAGGTCGTCTTCTGCAAATTCCACTGCCTGCGTTATTGCCTTTTCGTTGCCGGCAATTAATGCGATCACCAATCCATGAGGAACGCCAAAAGTTGGAGGGCATTCACTTGCATCCACTATCGCAAGCCTGCCGCTTGTTCCGGCTCCCAGGTAGAAAAGTCTTCCGCCAGCCAGCATACGATCAGATATGATGCTTACCAGTTTTTCTATCTGCGGAATGGCTTTCTCTACAGCAGCAGGAACTGTTTTGTCTTCATTATTTATATTCGTTAGAAGTTCTTTGACAGACATTTTTTCAAGGTGCCTGTACTTCGACGATTGTTCTGTTACTTTAATAAAATCTGGCATAATAATGTAGACTCAAGGAGAGCTTTGATGATAAAAATGACAACTTCAGTAAAGGTTGTATCGCAAAGTTAATTTCTATTATGTTACCAGCTTTTGCTCGCTATTAAACATTCTTGCGTCGCACACTTCAGGTTTTCGAATTCAGAGGAACAAGCGGGAAAAACATTCAAACCTTCGGGCGAAATAATACCGTGAGCCAGAACAAATTAACGACGCCGTGAAGCGTAACGGAAGCGTTATCACACAAATGAAGATTGAGAATGAAATTTTACCAAGCCGTCCATCGGAGCTTTTAAAACTTTGCCTAACTCTAACTGGTAGGTGTTACAAAGTTCCTGCAAGACATCTTTAAATCCGAAGGCGACGCTGCCAACAAAGTTGATGGGTGAGGTCCAGCTTTCGCCATACTTGTTTAGGTGGTTGAAGAAAAAATCGTTCAGTCCGTCTTCCAGTATATTTTCAACCATGTAATGTCCACGGTTTTCAGAAAGGAAAGAGGCAAAACCCGCGAGGTATCGATTAGGAAAGGGTTTTTGGTACACATTCTCAAGTATCTCCATGTACGTAGTTACGAACTGGGCATCGAACCTAAATCTTAAGTCCTCGTCAAAAGTATTGTAGAGGTAATATTGTATTACTTTCTTACCTAGGTGTGCACCGCTTCCCTCATCGCCCAAGACATAACCAAGGCTTGCAATATTTTTGTCAATCTCCTTGCCGTCATAATAACAGGAATTTGAACCAGTACCGAGAATGCATGCGATCCCCCTGTCATTACCACACAACGCCCGCGCAGCCGCTAACAAGTCTGTGTTTGCCTCAACGCTGCTTTGGGGCAGCAGTGCCTTCAAAGCGCTGACTATAGTAGCCACATTTTTAGGGTTACCAAGACCTGTCCCATAGTAATAAGTTTCATTTACCACCATATTGTCCAGGTGCGGCAGCAAGTCCTTTTTCAAAAGCTCTACGATTTCTTCTTCCTGCAGGAAGTAAGGGCTAATACCGGTAGTAAAAATTGTCTTCTCTATTCCATTACTCACTAAATGCCATTCGCATTTGGTAGCACCACTATCGGCAATTAATTGAACAGACATAAACTAAAAGATTGAATAAATGGACTATGATACAAGCGATACATTAAATGAGCGTAAGAACTGGATTGCTTTTGTCAGGTTGTTATTTGCCCCAGCCTCTTCTTCTGTCAATGAAACCTGTTCCCTAAAACTTTTCGTGAAAACGTTTAAAGCTGGAAGCGTCCGATCTAATCCTTCAAATTCCCGGGTACGTGTTGCAGCCACCAATTCTATAGCAAGAATCTTTTCAAGGTTGTCTACAGCCTTTAAGCATTTCTTACAGCCATCTACCTGGTAAACTACTCCACTTTTTATGTCACTTGCTAACGTAAAATTAACAGACGAGGGGGCAGAAAGTTTTCTGTTTTCACTGGATATTTCGGTAGCCCTGGACAAAATATTTGCAAGGAATACGGCTGACAATGGACTGCTTTCGACGCCCGCTAACTGTTCGATTTTAGCTACAGATAAGTTAGCTACGCCAGTTAGGGCGATAACGAGATAATCAAGCGCAAGCATCAAAGGCTGAGGATGAGAATGAACACCGTTTACAACCAACCCTTCATGTGAAAAAATGGATCGTTCTTCGGTTACAGAATTTATCTCTTTTAGAAAAACATCTAAAATATATTCAAAGCTGTCCTTTGCCGCTCCATGAATCCCGATAGTTAAGTTAGCTAAATCAGCATCATTCGACTTCTGCTCTTTTGCTATGAGATTCCCACTCCCTTTCAAATATTTGTTGAGCGCCTTGGCTGTATCCGCCTGTCCCTTGTGACGTTGTGCCGTGTTAATTTTTTCATTTAAACTATTGGTCGAAAAACTAATTACATTCAATGATACAGCTGCTATTATATCTGCAAATTTTAATAGCAGCTCGGATTTCTTTAACACATATAAAGCATGAGCGCTGATAAAATGCGTTCCCGTTGTTAGCGCAGACGTTTCTCCCGTTTGCAATTTTAAGGGCTGCCAGTTTAGTTCGTCGAAAACAGATGAAGCCAATTGTTTTCGTCCTTTGTAGTAAACCTCGCCTCTGCCGACCAATGTCATCAGTAGTTGGCTCAGTAAAGGATTGCTTTCTTTTTGTGCTCCATCTACATCAACATATACAACCGGAAAAACGCTATTATTATACATTTCCATCAACCGCTTCACAGTTTCAATTTGCACCCCGCTCTGGCCATGGCTGAGTGATTTAATTTTAAGCATGAGTAACAGCTTTACTATATCGATGGCCACCTCCTCACCTGATCCAATTACATCACTTTCAATTACACCTTTTTGTACATTTTCGATATTGGTAGACGAAACCTCATTATTCTCTCCCACCGAAATACTTTGGATGTACTCATGGCTCTTTAATATTCTTTCGTGCGCATCGAAAGTTATAGAGACTAACTGATCATAATCCAATAGGTTTTTTACCTGTTGAAAGCTCAGCCATTTTCTGTCGAGTGGTAAATAATTGTAACTCATTCAATAAGATTAAGATCAGCGACAAAGTAAATCATTATAGCAATACAGGAGGAAAGGGAAATAGCTCGATGATACCATCGCTACATGGACGGCTATATTATTAAAGCCTTGCGACTCATTTTCGCGTTTTGCAGATTCGCTACGTATTTTATCAATAGTACAAGAGTGCGACGCAACGATGATTCATAGCGTTACAACAGCCAGCAAACAAAAAATCAAATTAGTATTTTAAATAGTCTAACCTACTCGCTCATCATTTGGAAAGACTCGAATTTTGCTTTGCCACTTCCCTTTGAAACAAGGCCTGCACGAACAGCCCTATCCCAGGGAGGCAGAAAAAGACCGTCTATAGGTTTGGAATTAATGGTGGTAAAAGCGCCACCATCAGTTGCAAAAGAGAAAGTGTAATATCGCCCGCCGGATGACTGCATTTTAAAGCTCACTTGTTGCTTTGGCTTTACGGGCATAGAAGCCAGTACCGTTGTTGTATCGTCCTTTAGCTTCACAAGCTGCACCGAGTCTTTTACATACAGCAGGCTCAAAGTATTTTTATCGTCTCCAATTGCTGCAATACCTGCAGCCGACTTTGAACCTTTTTTAACCAAGTTAGCTGTTGCGGTAAAATCGCCTGTATAAATCTTCTGGCCTAGAAAAGCCCCGGCAGAAACATTGGCTGCGTTCAACTGAAGCTGGCCCTTTTTTACCTTGTATTTGATGTCTTTCTGAAACACGCTCCACTGCCAGTTTACAGATAACGAACGATCAGTAAACTCGTCGATGATAGGCGCGGTCTTAGCAATTGGTTCGGGCACGTTTACAAACTTTACCCAACCGTCCGGCGTAAACCTAAACTCGCTCAGCAAACCTTGCCTGCCTGTAAATGCGTTCGTCTTTTTATCATAAGCATGATGCAGGAAGTAATACCTGCCATCTTTTTCAATAGGGGTACCATGACCAGGACATATCCATTGCTCGTTGTTTTTTAAAACCGGGTTAGCGGGATCTTTTTCCCATGGACCTAACAGATTCTTTGACCGGGCAATACCGACAATATAGTTGCAGCCAACCCCGCAGCAGCCAGCAGCTGCATAGAACGCGTAAAAGTATCCCCCGTGCTTCATCATCGACACTCCCTCTACGAGGTTCTCTTCCCAGGCAACTTTATTTCTAAATAATTCATGTTTTTCACCAATCAGACCTGTTCTGTCTTCCTTCATTTCCATTGCCCAAATAGGCGTTGGTTGCTTTACACTGTTTCCATCTTCCTTCCAGATCAGGTACAACTTCCCGTTCTCATCACGCATAGGAAACGCATCTATAGATCCTGCCGCCTCGCACATCATTGGGCCTAAGTCTTTGTACGGTCCTTCTGGTTTATCAGCCGTGGCAATACCAAGACACAAATTTCCGCCCTTCTTGTGCGCAGCATAATACACGTACACCTTCCCGTTTTCGTAGGTTATCTCCGGGGCCCAAAAATAATAGTCGGCCCAGTCAGGCAACTTATTGAAGATATAGCCCTCCGTTGTCCAATGAACCATGTCAGCAGATTTTAGAATGGGATAAGCGGGCATCCAGTTAGAAGTAGTGGCGCTGGCCCAATAAGTATCACCAATTTTAATGATAGACGGATCAGGAAAATCGCCTGGAAGAATAAGCCTTTGCGACGATACAGACGACATGGCGAACACTGCTGCTGTTAGCAATACCATGTAATATTTTACTTTTTTCATAGGTAGCGGTTTTACTATATAATTTATAACTATTGTGGAACGCGAAGAGGCACGCCTTCCTTTACAGGCTCACCAAAATTAGGGGTGCCGTCTTTGTTCCATGTAAATTTTTGCGCTCTTGGTGATCGGTTTCCTCCACAGCCCATGTTGGGAGCACGATTAGCGTGGTACAAAATCCAGTCCTCTTTGCCATTAGGAGATTTGAAAAAAGAATTGTGGCCGGGAGCGTACACACTGTTCAAAGACGATTGTTTAAAGACCGAAGCGGGTGATTTTCTCCACGAAGCTGAGTCGAGTAGGTTGTCGTCCTTCCCTGTGAAAGTCAGCATCCCCAACCCGTAATAATCTGTCCAGCATGCACTAGCCGAATACACCAAAAAAAGTTTGTCTTTGTGCTTTAAGATTTCGGGCCCTTCGTTCACATCCACGTGCGGTGGATTGTCTGAAGCCGAGTCTGCTATCAGGTCTCCATATTTTTCCCAATCGAAAGTAGGTGCAGAAATGCGCACCCGCGGACCGTCTATCGTCCAGGGATTAGACATCCTGGCGATGTAAATATCCTGCGATCCGTTCTTATGCGCCTCCCACCCTGCCCAGGTCATGTACCATTGTTTTTTATGCTCGAACACAGAACCGTCAATCGCCCATCGGTTGGTGCTGTCAGAAATTTTTCCCTTAAAAGTCCACTCACCTTCCAAAGGATCCTTTGAACTATTTTCTATCACGTACAGCCGGTGATTGACGTTTCTTCCATCGTCTGCAGCAAAATAGGCATACCACTTGTTATCGATAAAATGAATTTCGGGCGCCCATAAATTTCTTGACCATGCCGTGCCTTTCGGCGGCGTCCAAACAGTTTTATGCGGCGCTGTACTTAACTCTGAAATGTTTTTTGTTTTCCAGATTTCTATCCGGTTACCCATTGTCTGGGTGTAGTAGTAATAGCCATCTTTATAAATATTCCACGGATCAGCACCACGAGGCAAGAGAGGGTTGGTGAAGGTTTGACCCGCCTTTTGCGTCCCCTTAAAAACACTACACGAAGCAAAGAGGAATGCGATAAAAACCAGGAACAACTTTTCGGAAGGAGTTTGTAAGGCAATAATCATTGGGTCAAAAATAATGATACAGACATAATCGCTTTTAGTTTTTTTATTGAACCGGCATTGAAACTTTACTCAACATAGTTGTGTCACTCACTTGTGCTTTTCTTATTTCGTCCAGCTATTTTATCAGCTAAAGCTTCCATCTACTTTTCACCTTTTTAGAAAGTGATTTGTAAATAATCTAAAAGCCGGCATGTCTTATCGTAAAAGTGCCCTTGAGTTTGCCTCAGGCTTTACTTATATTTAACCTGGAGTGCAGTGTCGGAATTTGCTTTACAATAATTAATTTTTATGAGCCGGTTATCTACCCAAATAATAAAAGCAGGATTGATTGTAGGAACCCTGGACATCTTTTCAGCCTGCTTGTATTATTATCTAAAAACCGGCGGATCAAACCCGTTGAACGTTTTGAAATTTGTAGCAAGTGGTGTTTTTGGCAAAACCGCTTCCACCGGCGGAAGCACAATGATTATCGCCGGCCTTATTTTCCATTATATCATTGCATTTTCATTTACCGCTTTTTTCTTCTGGCTGTTTCCCAGACTGAAATTTCTATCAAAACATAAAATTCTAACCGGAATTGTTTATGGGCTTTTTGCCTGGTCAATTATGAACCTCGTTGTCATTCCTTTATCTAATATACCTAACAGACCGTTTAATCTTGTCAACTCAATCATCAATGCGGCTATTTTAATTGTTTGCATTGGTATTCCCCTTTCCTTTATGGCTCACAGCTATTATAGAGCACCGGTATTAAAGAATCCAGGAAATCAAAAAGTACCTGAATTGGCAAAAAATTAAATGCGAGATCGACTAAATGGAGCCTACTATTTTTACAACCTTTCCAACATTAACTACTGACCGTTTGATTTTAAGAGCCCTTTCCATCGCAGATGAGAAAGAAATATTTGCGCTGCGGTCTAACGAGCAGGTCAACAAATATCTCGACAGAGAGCCATGTAAATCTTTGGAAGATGCACGCGGATTTATTCAAAAAATTACTGAGGCAGTTGTGAAGAATGACGCAAAATACTGGGCTATTACGATGAAGAACAGTGACAAACTAATTGGAACAATCTGCTATTTCAACGAGCAGCCTACAGATAGGAAAGCAGAGATTGGATTTGAACTAATGCCGGCATTCCATTCAAAAGGAATAATGCAGGAAGCGCTGGCGAAAGTGATACAATTTGGATTTCAAACTTTGCAACTAACGGCCATTGAAGCTTTCACACACAAGCTGAACGAACCGTCTATTCGGCTTCTAAAGAAGTTTAATTTTAAAGAACAAGTTGCTCCTATGTCTCCTTCGGAGGAAGAGCTTATTTTTCTAAAACTTTCAGCCCTTGATGCACAAGACCTGCTTTCCAATGTCTCGTAGTCTATTTACTTACTTTTAATGAAATTGACAGTAAAAGCTTGAAATGAAAATAATAACTCCACCTACAGACAGGGAAATATTCAAGGGCGAAATAGCGGACTACTGGCTCGATGACGGCGTCCTGGTCTCACTATCCAAGAGCCCTAAAAGAACCGTCGAAAACATTACAGGCAATGTGGCTTTGGTTAAAAGTATCACCAACAATAAAAAAGTTCCGCTTCTAATATATCTATCGAATTCTCCCATTCCTGACAAGGAGACACAGAAGTTTGCTTCTCAGCAATTACCGCAAATCTATACTGCAATGGCGATGGTTTCAAAGCCCGGTCTT
Source organism: Segetibacter aerophilus (assembly GCF_007991655.1). GTDB lineage: Bacteria > Bacteroidota > Bacteroidia > Chitinophagales > Chitinophagaceae > Segetibacter > Segetibacter aerophilus. The sequence continues at coordinate 265,670 of NZ_BJYT01000004.1, read as the reverse complement.
GCATCTTTCATCATGACTATTTTGTTTAAGTTCAAAGCGCCGCCAATACCCATGAAAAACTTTACGGACGACAAGGAAGCAAAGCAATGGTTAAAACAATTTTTATAATAGAATGAGGAAGTTCCGATATTAGTTTGCCTGTTCATTATCCACACTTTCCTATTCGCTCATTTTTCATTTTTACCTTTACCTCATGTCTGAAATTTCGATAGGTGACGCAATAAAAGCTTTTCTAAAAAAGAGCCGATTAAACAGTGGTATCCAGGCTTTACAAATTGAACAGATTTGGGAAACAATGATGGGTAAGACGATCGCCAAGTACACTGATAAAATTCAAATCATCAACCATACACTTTTCATTCGCACCAACGTCGGTCCCCTTAAGCAGGAATTAATGTACCAGAAAGAAAAAATTATTGAAAGGGTTAATGAAGCTCTAGGAGAAAAGGTGATAAAAGAAGTGGTAATACAGTAGGGTTGGCAGATGTTGGATGACGATGTTGGATGACAGTTGTAAGATGACGGTTGACAGAAGGGAATTGCTTTAAAACAATATAAATGACCTTTACAGATTTATTGATTTCTCCGCGGAGGTACCAAGGTTTTTACAATAAAAATCTACAATTCGATAAATGCTGCTTTAAAAATTCCAACAGTTTAACGGAGCGTCGCAACGTTGGTGCTATGAAAAACAGTTGCTGGATTATTAAAATAAGAAGATAAAAATCGAGGCTACTACCACTTCACCGCAAACTAGTATCTGGTAACGGGAAACTAGTATCTGGCAACGGCAACAGCACTAACTCCGCAAATAAGAAGCTCCATTCAAATCGACTATTCCACCGGTCATAAACTCTAGCCCGTCGCTTGCAAAAACAGCTACAATTCTCGCTACTTCTTCAGGCGTTGCCACACGATTAAGCGGACTCTGTTTTTTGACAAGGTCGCCTGCCTCACTTTCGAGATATGGTGCTGCCATATCAGTTTCTACAAAACCCGGTGCGATTACTCCGACAATCACGTTATGCTTTCCTAGGGCAACTGCCAGCGATTGACTCATTGCGTTCAGTCCTGCTTTGCTAACTGCATAGGCGGGATGATCAGGTTCTCCACGAAAAGCTCCGCGCGAAGAAATATTTACAATCTTTCCTTGCTTTTGTGCAGACATGTGCCGGCTGGCAAAATAACAAAGGTTGCTCACGCCGATTAAGTTTGTAGTCAGTGTCTCGCTCCATTTTTGTTGCCATTCCAAATAAGAAACTTCATTAATCTTATGCTCGACATACACCCCAGCGTTATTCACCAAAATATCTATTCGCTGATACTTGTCAACCACCTCTCGAAAGAATTCCTCTATCGCCTCAGGCTTAGTTATATCCAACTGGTACATACTATGGTTTTGCTTGTCGTTCAACATCGCCAAAGTCTTCTCAGCTTCTTCGTGGTTAGACTTATAAGTGAAGATTACATTGGCGTTGAGTTCTGAAAACAACTTAGCACAAGCACGCCCTATCCCGCGTGAACCTCCTGTTATTAACACGTTTTTGTTTGTAAAGTCTATCATAATCTCTGATAAAATATGGTGGAATGATCTGCCTACAAACTTTTTTCCATAACCAAAAATTCAAGCGGCTGCTTTGGCTTACCGAATCGCTCGCTTTTAGGAAAAGGTTGCTTTTCACCTGTTTCTTTGTAGCCATGTCGTTTGTACCATTCTATCAACTCTGTTCGACTGGTAATAACAGTCATTACAATGCTTTTGCATCCTTTTTGTCTTGCCCGTTCTTCCGAAGCCCGTAGCAACAATTTGCCAATGCCTTTTGCTTGTAATTCAGGTAAAACCGTTAGCATGCCCAGATACAAATGCTCGCGCTCCTGTTTCAGATACACACACCCAATGATTGCATTTGCATCATCAACACATTTTAAAATACAGGAGTTTTTATGTTCTATATAATCTTCAAGCATCTGCTCATCTATGCGTATTCCATCTAATAAATCGGCTTCAGTTGTCCATCCCTTACGTGAAGTATCACCGCGGTAAGCGCTGTTTACAAGTGCACAAATGGCAGCAACATCTGTAAGCTCTGCTTGCAAAATCTTCATTGCTTAAATGGTTTTTACAAAGGAATAACAAAAGAGGTAAAGAGTTTATAAATTCAAAAATGGGCGGTAATTCTAACCTCGTAGTTCTTAACTATTTTCCTGCTTTTTACAAAACAACATATATCTTTCGTTTACAAACTAACGCATGTCATTCATCATTATTTTCTTTTGTATTGCGGGACTTATTCTATTAATCTCCTGGGGCAAGATCAACCCGTTTCTCGCTTTTTTGGTTGTTTCAATTACTGCCGGTTTATTTCTTGGTATTCCCTTTAATAAGATAATGGCTTCTGTGCAGAAAGGCATCGGAGATACGCTTGGCTCACTGGTTATCATTATTGTCTTAGGGGCAATGCTGGGAAAGCTGGTAGCAGACAGCGGTGCTGCACAAAAGATAGCAGCAGTGATGATGAAGTCTTTTGGAACAAAATATATTCAATGGGCTCTCGTAGTTACCGGGTTTATAATAGGTATCCCGTTGTTCTACGGAGTGGGATTTGTATTGGTCGTGCCTCTGATCTTTTCAGTGGTTTATCAATACAAGCTGCCTGCAGTATATATTGGCCTGCCAATGCTTGCGGCCTTGTCGGTCACTTTTGGGTTTTTACCGCCGCATCCGTCACCCACTGCGCTTGTTGTTCAGTTCAACGCCAACATGGGATTTACGCTTCTATACGGATTAATCCTATCTGTTCCGGCGATCATCATTGCGGGACCCATATATTCGAGAGCTTTAAAAAATATTCATTCCGTTCCTTTACAAACTTTCCAACCGCACACGCTTACTGATGACCAGCTTCCAAGTACTGCCAACAGTTTTATATCGGCTCTCTTACCAGTTATTCTCTTAATGGTGACCACGCTTATTCCTCACCTTGTAGAGCTACCACCTCAACTTCAGCAGATATTTGCTTTCATTTCCGAACCCGGTACGGTGATGTTGATTGCCCTTGCATTTGCCACCTATAAGATCGGCATTCAGCAAGGAAAAAAGATGAAGGATCTGATGGCAACGTATGCAGACTCGGTAAAAGATGTTGCAGGCATATTACTAATTATCGGAAGTGCCGGCGGGTTGAAACAGGTGCTAACAGATAGTGGCATCAGTCAGCAAATTGCGGGACAGCTGAACAACGTGAGCATTCACCCGCTTTTGCTTGCTTGGTTGATTGCGGCAATCATTCGGATCTGTGTAGGGTCGGCTACTGTTGCAGGCCTGACTACCGCCGGTATCCTTGCGCCTGTTATTGCCCAGGCTCATGTTAATCCTAACTTGATGGTACTTTCAATTGGTGCCGGTAGCCTGGCGTGTTCGCATGTGAACGACTCCGGCTTTTGGTTGTTCAAAGAATACTTCAACCTTAGCATCAAGGATACTTTGCGTTCATGGACAATGATGGAAACAATCATTGCAGTGGTGGGATTGATCGGCGTGATGCTATTGAACCTGATAGTATAAGTTTTTAAGTTTACTGAAATTCTTATTGTCGGTATTAAGCCGCCCCTTAATTTTGCTAAAACTTCAAACAAATGGAAACAACAAAATCTACCGGAAAATATTGGCTGTATTTCGTCATTTCGCTTATCGTGTTGGTTATCTTCTGTCTATTTGCACCAAAATTCTTTTGGGTAGTGCTTCCATTTAATTTTACCTATTTTGCTAAGGGAATGGATTTGTTATAATCAAGAGTTTTAATCGAAATAAAAAATCAATATAAAAAAAGAACCTCCAGCTGGAGGTTCTTTTTTATGTGTAAGTTTTACAGATCTAACTACCCAGAATAACGATCAGCGCATATATAATAGCAGGCAATGTTCCTAAGAACAATATTCCTCCAAAATTAAATAGCACAAGACCAAGTATTGTTAGCAATACTGAGATCCAAAACCGATTGTTGGTTTCACCCTCATGCAGATACACGGCTAAAGGTGGAATAAATAGCGCAAGCAGTACCAGTAAAAGTGTGTTGGTACTAACATCGCTTCCCGCCTTTTTTTGTTCTTTAAATTCCTTAATCGCTTTTTTCATTTCTTTAAAGCGACTTTTCTTCTCTCGCCTTGAAAGGCTGTTAAACTCCTTCAACGCTTCCTGGATACTACCAATTGCAGGCTCAGGGCTAACAGCAGAAGCAGCTTCTGTAATCTCTTTGGAAGTTGTAGCAGCCAAAGTAGTTATAGGCGGCATCGCTAATAAAAGAGGGAAAGAGAGGAGTAAAAATTTTTTTCTCATAATGTTACCTGGATTTTTAATTGACACATTCATATTCCTACAAACAATTACGCCGTTTTTTTAATGTGTTGTTAAATAATTAGAGCAAAAATATTCTAAGTTTCAATAGAAGTAGATAAAATTTCAACATTATCGCCTGTTTTTATCAGCCCTAAATTTCTTGGAAGCAAATTTTGACCAAAGAGAATTTTGTTGTTAAAAGTTCTAAAGCTAGCAAGTGTCTTTAAAGGCTCTTGCCCTTTGACACCGTCTTCCTGGTTTACAGTTGTTAATACACATCGGGCACAGGGCTTAACAGCAGCGAAAGCAACCTCTCCCACCCTGAACTCTTTAAATAAATCTTCTGCATAGGGTTGCGCTCCACAAAAAACGAGGTTAGGTCTGAAACGGTTCATCAAAACCGGAATTTCAAGTCTCTTATTCAGATCGTCCAGCGAAGACTGACCGATCATTAGTAGTGGATAGGCATCAGCAAAACTTACTATCTCATTGTTAGATGCATAATGATTATCAACAAGTCTTCGGGTAGTATCGGGCATATATACAAGGCGGGCAGTCATACCAAGAGCTTCGGAAAACCAGCGGTTCGCATCCATCCCAACTTCTAACGCAGTACATACATCATCCCAAATTTTTACTGTCACTTCCTTTCCCGTATGCTTATCGAAGGGAAGGGTAAGTGGCTGGAGTTTCCTCTTCTTATGACTTACTAGTAAACCATCTGATGTAATGCTAACCTGAAGCATAGCCATTTCGGCAAAAGCTCTTTGAGATAAAAAATTCCCCTTCTCATCAGTGAGCATCCACCGTCGGTCGTATTGAAGCCCTGTTGGCAGCACTTCTGCCTGCGTCAAAGAAATACCACCTAGTGATTTAATAGGGTAGATATAAATGTCCTGCAGAAATAAGTCCTCCATATAAGCTCTATTTATTTAGCCCTGATTCTTGGATCAACAATCGCATAAAGCAAGTCTGCCAAAAGGTTTATGGCAATAAAAAAGGTGGCAGTAATTAGTACGCTTCCCATTACTACAGGAAAATCTAATTTTTCAAGGGCATCCACTGTAATTTTTCCAATTCCCTTCCAACCAAAAATATATTCTACAAAGAAAGCGCCGGCAAGTAGTTCTGCAAACCAACCCGTGATTGCTGTGATGACCGGGTTAAGTGCATTTCGTAAAGCATGCCTGAATATTACCACTCTCCTGCTTAGTCCTTTCGCATAGGCAGTGCGGATAAAGTCCTGGTCAAGAACATCTAACATGGCACTTCTTGTAAGCTGGGTAATAATTGCAAGTGGTCGTATGCCAAGCGTTATGGCTGGAAGAACTAGGTTTTGCAATTGTAATTCTCGTCCTTTAAACGGGTCAATGTTGTAAAGACTACCGGTCATGTTGAGGCCGGTATACGGGCTAAGAAGAAACCCAAAAACATAGGCTATAACAATACCCATGAAAAATGAAGGTGCGGAAATACCTAAGACGCTGGCAAAAATAGCAGAGGTGTCCCACCAGGTATTTTGCTTTACCGCTGCCAGCACTCCAAGCAATATACCAATGATTGTAGCAATCAGCATAGCAGAAAAGGCAAGCAGCATAGTGCCGGGTAGCGCATCGAGCAATACTTGTGACACATCTCTTTTACTTTGGTACGAACGCCTGAGATACGGCACTTTTATACCCAACTTCGTATCGCCGCCAATAAAAATTCCCTTTAGCTTCTTGTTGTCGATATCTTGTTTCGTATGTATGCTAAGCGGAGAGACATCATTAAGGTAAAGTGCAAATTGCTTCCACTTCGGCTGGTCGAGATACAAATCTTTCCTGATGTTACTCATCGTAGCACTGTCGCCCGTTTGCCCAACGATTAATCTTGCCGGATCTCCAAATCCCTGGAATAAAAAGAAAACCAATATAACCACACCAAACAAAACAAGCAGGCCGTACATTAATTTCTTGATGAGGTAGGGAAACATATTTTTTAAAAGCTGCAAGCTGCGAGCTGCCAGCTTCTAGCTTTTCGTGTTTTTAAGTTTTTTGTCCGCCAGGTTTAAACGTTTATTGGACGTTTTTTCTATTCTTAAAAAATTAAATCATCAACCCCCGTTGGATCGTAGCTCACAGACAAAGCTCCACCTACCTGCTTCCCGCTACTTGTTTAATAACTTTCTCGTAATCTACGTTTGCATACTTTCCTTCAACCGTTGCTTGTTTCATTATAACATAAGTTGGGTTTACCCGTCCGGCAGTTTTAATAACGGTTGCATCACATTTTAAATATTGAACATTTTGAACGTTGTTAAGCTGACTTCTTGCTGCATCCGTTGTAGCCGTGACAATAAAAAAGGGTATTTTTTTCTCAAAACATGTTGCGGCCACTTGTGCCGCGTTTTTGTTCCAATCTTTTTCTGCCTGGTTTGCGTCTTTAGTAAACAACATCACGTAGTAACCCGGTTGATTTAGTATTGCCATCGTTGTATCTTCCCCGCTATCTCCGTACAAAATAAAATCGTTGATTGGCGCAGTCGCTGTACCCGGCCTTACTAGTTCTTGTACGCGATCGACAAACGTATAAGTAGATTCATCAAAGTCGTCAGGAAAATGATCGCTGTCGAATACAACCTCCTTACCGGCCTTTTTATATTTAAACTTTATAGCGAAACTATCACTTACTGCCCCTTCGGGTACCTTCATTTTCTCAATGATATTATTTCCCGTTTTGTAAGCAAGGCAATCGACAACAGGCAAATGTGTAAGAACATACCACTGTGAAATGATACAGAAAAGAACAGTGAGGGCAATGAGGGAGGTGCTTACGACATTTTTAAATAAGGGAACAATCGCGTCGCGGGCAATAAAAATTACGATAATCAGCACCAGCAAAATGAGATCTTTGATGAAAGACTGTATAGCTGTCAAAGGAATACAATCGCCAAAGCAACCGCACGTTTTTATTTTTCCTGAAAAAAGAGCGTAACCGGTTAAGAAAGTAAAGAAGATAATAAGTATCAGTAAGAGCCAGCTAAACAGCTTCATCCGCCATCCTAATAGAACAGCAACGCCGGCTACAATCTCAAAAGCGTTCATAATGATTGCAAAAGCAAGCGTGTAGTCGTTCAGAAAATCTATACCCCAAACTTCGAAAAACTCCTGCATTTTATAACTCAAACCTGTGGGATCGTTCGCCTTGATAAGCCCTGAGAAAATAAACAGAACGCCTACAATAATTCTTATAGCAGCTATTACAATTTTCATATTTAATGTTTTCCTTCAGCAATTAGTATCAATGCAAAAATGGAATAGTTGATAATGTCAGCAAAGTTTGCATCGATACCTTCGCTGATGAGGGTCTTGCCGTCGTTGGCAATAATTTGTTTGATGCGGAGGAGTTTCACTAAGATTAAATCAACAAAACTTTCCTGGCTCATATCGCGCCACGCTTCGCCATAATCGTGATTTTTGTCTTCCATCAATTTCTTTGCAAGCTCCGTTTTCTCATCATAAAGCCTTGTAGCTTCCTCTACGGAAAGATCTTCAACTATAAAGATGCCTTTATCAATTTGTATGAGCGCAATGACTGCATAATTCACTATCCCTTTAAATTCTCCTGCGATGTCATCGGCAACCCGCTGCTGTTTAAGTTCCTGTATTGTTCTTATTCGCAGCGCTTTGATAAAGATTTGGTCAACTATTGAGATCATCCTGAGAACGCGCCATGAAGTGCCATAGTCGTGGGCCTTTTTAATAAAAATCTCCCTACAATTATTTACTACCTGATCGTACTGATTCGTTGTGTTCATTGTTTCATTTAAAAGTCGGTCAGAAAGAAGCTGCACGTTGATTAGTCGTTAAGGAAAGCTTTTTTATTTCACATTTGAATAAAGCTGGTTTGTCTTTTTTCCTGAAATTCATTAACGAACTTATTGGCTTTTTCGCTCAAAGACTTATTAACTCAATGAGTTATGACTTACTGTACCTTCGCCAAAAATAAAGGAAACGACTGAATGTTTACCCTCAATTGTAACGGCAGACTACTCGTAATTGATCAGCCAATAGTGATGGGCATTATAAATGTGACACCCGACTCATTTTACAGTGGCAGCAGGAAGACCGGGCCAGATGAGATATTACGCCAGTCAGAAAAAATGCTCGATTCTGGTGCAAACCTCCTGGATGTAGGTGGTCAAAGTACCCGGCCAGGAAGTGAGGATATCGGCGTTGAAGAAGAATTAAACCGCGTGCTTCCTGCAATTGAGGCTGTAAAAAATCACTTTCCAGAAAGCATGATTTCAATTGACACTTATTACTCAAGGGTTGCGACAGAAGCAGTATCGGCTGGAGCATGCATAGTAAATGACATTAGCAGCGGAAGCCTTGATAATAACATGATCGCAACTGTTGCCTCGTTAAATGTTCCCTATATAGCCATGCATATGAAAGGAACACCACAAACAATGAACGGCCTTGCAAACTATGAAGACGTGACACTTGAAGTGCTTGATTTTTTTATTAAGAAAATAGAAGAATGTCGTCTTGCAGGAATTAAAGACGTAATAGTAGATGTGGGATTCGGTTTTGCGAAAACAATCACCCACAACTTTACTTTGTTGAAAAATCTGGCAATTTTTAAAATACTGCAAAAACCCCTGCTAGTTGGTCTTTCGCGAAAGGCAACTGTTTATAAGACTTTAGAGATTTCGGCTGAAGAAGCTTTAAACGGAACAACTGTTTTAAATACGGTTGCATTACAAAATGGTGCGAGTATCTTAAGGGTACACGATGTGAAAGAAGCTGTGGAGGCGGTTAAGTTGATTACGGAATTACAATGGATTTGAAGAACAATTCCTGGAGTCATTAAGTTATGTAGTCAATGAAAAAGCTCAAGAAAATCTACAAACTGAAGTGTGCGACGCAACAATGATCAATAAAGTATCTGCAGCTCGTAACAAAAAAATATTATTGGTACAGAAAACCTGGAAACTACAGAACTGCTTCACAGAGGCATCCTTCTCCTCATGAGAAGGAACGAGGATGAGGTTAATTAAAAAAGCTCCCTTTTGGGAGCTTTTTTAATTTTTCAAATATCCGTATAATTATCGTGGAGCTTGTTGCTGACGAGGGTCTTGTTGCTGACCTCTTTGCTGTTGCATTTGCTGCTGTAATTGTTGAATTTGCTCAGGAGTAAGATTATTCATTCCACCGGGTTGACCAGTTGGAGCTGCCTGCTTTGGCGCATCTTTTACGTCTCTTATTTCTATATCAAAAATCAGGTTTGCATATGGAGGAATAGCACCCTGGCTTCCTTGCGGGCCATAAGCAAGCATAGCCGGAACAAATATTTTTCCTTTGCCACCCTTACCAAATAAAGGCAATGCCTCTTCCCATCCTGGAATTACCTGTCCTTGTCCAACAGGAACTTCAAGCGGGTCAGTGTGCCCTTTTGATGAGTCCATATTAGTATCAAAAATCCTCTTGTTATCATCCACCAAATAACCTCTGTACATGATAGTAGCAACTTTGCCTGGTTGTGCTTTTTGCGCATCACCTGCATTATCAATTTGTACAAAAGCACCATTTTTTGTTTCCTGGGCTTTAATGCCTTTTTTAGATAAATAGTCCTTGATTTCTTTTACCTCACGATCCTTCTCTCCCGCCATTTCTTTTTCGTAATCAGCCTTTATATCATTTTCATTTGTAAAGGTTTTCAGGATGCTCATCTTGCATTTAATCTGGTCGCCCCTTTTAAACATTTCGTTGTAGTCCGGGATAGCACCTTTTGATTTTAAGCTGTCTACACTTATCGAGAAAATAACGCTGTCGCCTTGTCTAACCTTGGGCAACAACTCCATAAAAGAGTAGGCCGTTTTTGCACTTGTATCAACAGCCGTAAAAAGTGGAACTTTTCCATAAGTGCTATTTAAGATAGTGTCTTTCGGACTTAACAGGTATTCTATGTTCAACTTTGCAAACATCCCCGCTTTTAAAGTTGACCCACCTCCTTTACCGTGGATAATTTTATAAGTAAGACCCGATTTAGTCTTCTCATAATTCGTGTTGCACGATGCCATTACTACGGCAAGCGCTGCAAGCGCTAACATTTGTTTCATTTATAATTATTGTAATTGTTCCTGATATTGTTTTATTACTTTTTTAAACTTCCATACTGTTGCGTCAAGCGACTCGTCCGTACGACCTCCTGCTGCGTTGAAGTGTCCTCCGCCCTCAAAATGAGTGCGGGCAAATGTGTTCACATCAAAATCACCTTTACTTCTAAAGCTCCACTTGCGCTCTTCGTCTCGGTCGATGACCAGCGCTCCAAGTTTTATTCCCTGGATGGTCAACAACTGATTAACTAAACCCTCTGTGTCGCCAGTTTTTATACGAAACCTCAAAAGGTCATTTTTAGAAATAGACATCATTGCCGTATTGCATTCGTATAATACTTCCATTCGGTTTAGCAGTGCATAACCAATAAAACGCACCCTGTTTTCAAGAAAGCTGTCATATATGTTTTCATGAACAATGGTGTGATTAAAGCCGGTATCTTTTAGACGGGCAACCATCCTATGAACATCACCTGTTGTTGATGGAAACCTGAAAGAACCGGTATCCGTCATGACGCCGGTATATAAACATTGGGCAACGTGAGTATCTATCTTATCTGCAAAACCGCTATCAACAATAAAATCATATACCATTTCACAAGTGCTACTTTTATTGGTATTGCTTACTCCATAAGTAAAGTATTCTTCCTGCGGCTGTTGATGATGATCGATAAGAACCTTTGTGCATTCCAGTTCCGCTAAAACAGGTTCCATGTTTTTTGTTCTGTGCAACACATTAAAATCAAGACAAAAAAGAAGTTCTGCTTCTTTGATCAACGCTATCGCGACCTCTTTCGAAGCTTCAAAGTCAACAACGTTAGCTACGCCCGGCATCCATTTTAAAAAGCCTGCCCAGTTAGTAGGTGAAACAACAGTGACCGAATGACCAAGGCTCGTTAAAAAGTGATATAAGCCAAGTGAAGAACCCATAGCGTCGCCATCAGGTTTTTGGTGAGTGGTTATAATCACCTTTTTCGGTTCAGCTAGTTGAGGGTAAAAGGCTTGAATAGATTGCATAGAAAGGCGGCAAAATTGTATTATTTGCTTAACAACGTCAAAATAATTTTACACTCTTAACAAAAACCAATATAAATATTAGGCTTTTTAACCTATTCCCCGCACTTTTGCGCAGCAAATAGAAATAGGTTATGACAAACAGAACTTTCACAATGATTAAGCCTGATGCCACTTCGAAGGGACATACAGGAGCTATTTTAGACCAGATTATTAAAGCCGGATTTACCGTTAAAGCAATGAAGTGGACTAAACTTTCAACTGAAAAAGCGGGTGAATTTTACGCTGTACATAAAGAGAGGCCGTTTTATGGTGAGCTAGTAGATTTTATGAGTAGCGGTCCAATAGTGGCGGCAATTCTTGAGAAAGAAAACGCGGTTGCAGATTTTCGTAAATTAATTGGAGCGACTAATCCTGCTCAAGCTGAGGAAGGAACGATCCGTAAAAACTTTGCAGCGTCTGTGGGCGAGAATGCGGTTCACGGAAGTGATAGTGATGAGAATGCAGAAATCGAAGGAAACTTCTTTTTCAACTTTTTCGAGAGGTACTAATTTCTCAGATATAATTTAAAACAGCCTGAATTTTATTCGGGCTGTTTGTATTTAAGGACTACCTATAGTTCAAAGTCCTCATTATCTTCCATATCGAACTGGTCAAATTGCTCTTCTAACGTAGCATCAAAAATTTCGAAATTGAAGTCGAGGCCAGCTTTTGCAATACCATACACAAACCCATAATTCAAGTCGAATAGATCGTTTTGAGTCAACCAATCTTCAGCGGTAGCACGAAGGATCCAATCATAAAAAACAGTATTGTCTGTACTATCTTGTCTGGTTGCATTTAGTTCGCTCAGCGGCATTGAGAACTTATGTATCCCCCCACCTTTCCATTCGATATTGCTGTCTGTAACTTTCCAATTTCCAAAGTCCATAGCTTTTTTTTCAAATGTAAGTATGTGTGACGAAAAAGATTGTCTTTTTTTGCCGTCGGCATTTGTATTCTAAGCGCCTTCGTTGCGACGCTCCGTTCAACTTTTCAACATCATTGAGCCGAAGTTTAGAAATGGGGTAAAATAACTTTTGCATCACCAGCTGACATACTTGCTTGCATCAGGCCTTTAACAGTTGCATGCGGATCTTAATAATAAAAGCTGAAAGCAATGTAATACAGCCAACAATGATAATGGCAACTTGAAGACTAAACTGATCGGCTAAAACACCAGTTAACACCGCACCTAACGCATAACCGAGATCTCGCCAAAAACGAAAAATGCCAATGCTTTGTGCTCTTTGCTGAGGATGAGAATTTTCGGCAATGGCGGCAGCAAAAATTGGATACACGGTCGCCTTACCTAATCCTAACACAACCGACAGGACAATAAAAAACTGTAAGGCAGAAGCGGTAGACAACACTAATAAGGTCAAGCCTTGCAGGAACATACCTATAAAAAGAAACCTCTTTTTAGGTACAAAGTCGCCCAAACGCCCCGAAAACAATTGTCCAATTCCCCAACAAGCAGGATAAATCGCCGTTACTAAACCAACTTGTGCAACAGAAAATCCTTTCGCGTGCAACAACAAAGGATATAGTCCCCACATCATCCCATCATTCATATTATTAACCAAGCCGGCCTGGGTAACTGCACTTAAGTTTTTATTTAAGAGCGTTGTTCCCCAAAAAACATTTTTCAGTTCGCCAGACGTGTCAGTGGCTGATGCTGCTAATGTCATCTGGCTTCTGGTATCTTTTATAAAGAATATACTACAAAGTAAGCCTGCAATTGAAAAGACAACACCTACAAAAAACGGGTATGGTCTCAATCCATATTCTGCAGCCAAATAAGCAACCAAAAAAGTGATAAGCCCTACAGCAAAATAACCGGCAAATTCATTTAAACCCATTGCCAATCCCCTGTTCTTTTCTTCTGCTAAATCTATTTTCATCACTACAGTGCTTGACCACGCGAGGCCCTGGTTTAAGCCAAGTAAAATATTAGCAGCGATAATCCAATTCCAGGTAGGAGCATACATTAATATCCAGGGGATGGGAAGAGCAAAGAGCCAGCCGGTAACAAGTAAATTTTTGCGGCCGTAGTTATTTGCAAAAAAACCGGTGTAGTAGTTAGTAATTGCTTTGGTAGCTCCAAAGGCTACTATGAAGGAAAACATGGCAGTTTTCGATGCCAGGTGAAAGATCTTTTCAGCAAGCTGGGGAATAAGCGATCTTTCCATCCCAACCATTCCACCTATAAAAGCAGTGATAATAACAAGTAAAGTGAATTGCTGGAGATTGTTTCGAATTCCAACCTTAACGTGCTCCATCAGTTTAAATAATTATTCTAGTCTTTTGCCGAATAGCAATAAAAAAGAGCAGGCTTAAATGATTAGGATTATAAGGTTGGGAAACGATATTTAGAAGGCTTATATTAATCCTCTAGTTTGAATAAGCTATCCACGAATTCGTGTTTATCGAAGATCAGCAAATCCTCCATCTTTTCACCCACACCAATAAACTTAACGGGAATTTTAAACTGGTTTGCGATTGCCAGCACAACTCCACCTTTTGCAGTACCATCGAGCTTTGTAATGGCGAGGGCCGTAACATCGGTAGCTGCGGTAAACTGTTTGGCCTGCTCCACCGCGTTTTGGCCAGTCGATCCATCTAATACCAGCAACACTTCATGAGGCGCATCAGGAATTACTTTTTGTACAACACGCTTAATTTTTCCCAATTCTTCCATCAGGTAAATTTTATTGTGCAAGCGTCCGGCTGTATCTATGATGATGACGTCGCTTCCTCTTGCCACGCCACTTTGCACCGTGTCAAATGCAACTGCCCCGGGATCGCTTCCCATTGGCTGTTTTACAATAGGCACTCCTGTTCGATCGCTCCAGATTGTAAGCTGGTCAACAGCAGCTGCCCTAAAGGTATCTGCAGCACCCAGCAATACATTTTTGCCGGCCTTGGTAAAGTTGTAAGCAAGTTTACCGATGGTGGTTGTTTTACCAACTCCGTTAACGCCTACTACCAGAATAACATAGGGCTTTTTACCGGCAGGGGTAGAAAAATCTTTGTAACTATTTTCTGGCGAAACAACAAGCATCGCCCGAATCTCGTCCTGCAGGATTGAGTTCAATTCGCTTGTGTTTACATATTTGTCCCTTGCAACACGGTCTTCAATTCGCTTTATTATTTCTATGGTTGTGTCTAATCCCACATCTGCACCAATAAGAGCTTCCTCTAACTGGTCAAGCACCTCTTCATCAACCGTACTTTTACCCGCAATGGCTTTTGTTATCTTGGTAAAAAAATTTTCCTTGGTCTTTTGCAAACCCTGATCGAGACTTTCCTTTTCTTTTTTTCCAAATAACTTTCCTAAAAAACTCATACTGTGGTTAGTTTAAATGCTTGACGATTTACGTTGATTAGAATTACTGTAAGTTGAAGTGTGCGACGCAACAATGCTGATAAAAGATGAACGGGGGCTTCAAAAAAATATTAAAGTTTGCAATATAGATAAGTAAAATACAAAAAGCCATCCCTCATAGGACAGCTTTAATTATTTCAACACCAACTTAGGCAACAATTACTTGCTGGATAAAAAATCCTTAACCTTGTCCTTGTGTACGATAGCTTCTTTAAAAGTGTAAGCTCCAGTTTTAGGGCTACGAACTGCCTTAATAACCTTGCTCCAGTTTTTAGCTTCTGCTGCTGCCTTTTGGTCTTTAGTCTTAATCGCTGTTTTAGCTGCTTTTGCCATGTTTATAAGTTTTATGTTTAAGGTTTAAGGATTCGGGCTGAAGCAAACTTGCAACCCAAAACCAACAACTTTAAACTATTTAATTTCTTTGTGTACAGTTACTTTTTTCATGATCGGGTTGAATTTCTTCAACTCCAAACGCTCAGGGCTGTTCTTTTTATTCTTTTCAGTGATGTAGCGGCTTGTACCTGGCAATCCACTGTTTTTGTGTTCAGTGCATTCCATAATCACTTGTACCCTGTTACCTTTCTTTGCCATTATATAAAAATTTATGGGTGTTTATATTTTAACGCCTTTCGCTTTCATTTCCTTCAACACGCTAGACAATCCGTTTTTATTAATAGTACGGATAGCTTCTGAAGAAACCTTTAAAGTGATCCAACGATCTTCTTCAACAAAGTAAAAACGCTTTGTTTGTAAATTTGGAAGGAAACGACGTTTGGTCTTAATGTTTGAGTGAGAAACAGTATTTCCAACGATTGGCTTCTTACCGGTTACCTGACATACTCTCGCCATGATTTGTTTTTTTTCGGAGTGCAAATGTCATTAATTTCATTAAAAGAAACAAAAGAAATTGACTCTATTTTAAAAAAGAAAGGCAAGTGCATCAAAATTAACTTTTCAATACGCCCACTTCTTAATCAATCATCACCATGACAATTAATACCGCCAATTCTCATACTGCTCATTTCCTGGACTTGGAAGAGAAATATGGCGCACATAATTACCATCCTTTGCCAGTTGTACTTAAAAAGGGGCAGGGTGTGTTTTTATGGGATGTTGAAGGCAAGAAATATTACGATTTTTTAAGTGGTTATTCTGCAGTTAACCAGGGACATTGTCACCCGAGAATAATTGCCGCGTTAGTAGAACAAGCGCAAAAACTAACACTTACAAGCCGCGCTTTTCATAATAATTTATTAGGAGAGTACTGCAGGTATATAACAGAATACTTCGGATACGATAAGGTGTTGCCCATGAATACTGGTGTCGAAGGTGGCGAGACGGCAATAAAGCTCGCTAGGAAGTGGGGTTATATAAACAAGGGTATTCCGGACAATAAAGCGAAGATCGTTTTTGCTACACATAATTTCTGGGGACGAACACTCGCTGCTATCTCTTCATCGACTGATCCTGACAGTTACACAAATTTTGGCCCTTATATGCCCGGTTTCGAACTGGTTCCTTATAACAATCTAACCGAACTCGAAAGAGCTTTCCAAGACTCTAATGTAGCAGCTTTTATGGTTGAGCCTATACAGGGAGAAGCGGGTGTAGTGATCCCTGACGATGGTTATCTAAAAGGTGTTCGTGAATTGTGTGACGAGCACAATGTTTTATTTATTGCCGATGAAATTCAAACCGGCTTATGCCGGACGGGAAAAATGCTCGCATGTGATCATGAAGATGTAAGGCCGGATATACTGATACTTGGCAAAGCCTTAAGTGGAGGTGTCTTGCCGGTTTCAGCGGTGCTTGCAGACGATGAAATAATGCTCAACCTAAAAGCAGGCGAGCATGGCTCAACTTACGGAGGAAATCCGCTGGCATGCGCAGTTGCAATCGAAGCTTTGCAAGTCTTAAAAGACGAAAACATGGCTCAAAATGCAGCGGATATGGGAAAGCTTTTAAGACATGAACTTGAGAATCTGCGCTCCCCTGCAATCCAACTCGTTCGTGGAAAAGGCCTTCTAAATGCCATCGTTATCAACCACGCTGACCCTAACGCTGCGTGGCATCTCTGTATAGAATTAATGAAAAATGGTTTGTTGGCAAAACCAACGCATGGCGATAAAATCAGGTTTGCGCCTCCATTAATTATCAGTAAAAAGCAGGTTTTGGATTGTATTCAAATTATTAAACAGTCGCTAAAAGTACTCGAATAGGTAAAAATCTTTAGTTGCCGGTTTTTATCCAGGTTCAAACCAATTACATGCACGATCATTACTCGCACGAAGAGCATTCCAACAGTTCTGATGTTTTAAGAGATATTGTTATTGGTATGAGTGACGGGCTAACCGTTCCGTTTGCCCTCGCTGCAGGATTAAGTGGCGCTGTCGACAACACTAGTCTTATCGTTATAGCAGGGCTGGCTGAAGTTGCGGCAGGGTCAATCGCAATGGGACTTGGAGGCTACTTAGCGGGTCAGACCGAGGTCGATCATTACAATGCGGAACTTAAGCGGGAATATGACGAAGTCGAAAATTTGCCCGAAAAAGAAAAAGAAGAAGTAAGAGAATTTTTTGAAGGACTTGGACTGAGTAAAGAAGTGCAGGAGAAAGCGGTTCAGGAACTTACAAAAGACAAAGACGTTTGGGTGGAATTTATGATGAAGCACGAACTGGGCCTCGAGCGGCCGGATGAAAAGAGAGCCCGTAAAAGCGCTTTTAACATCGCCCTTTCTTATATCGTTGGTGGACTTGTGCCGCTATCGCCCTATTTTTTTACTGACAACACTCTTAAAGGTTTGAAGGTTTCTGCCATCATTACTCTTATTTGCTTATTTATTTTTGGCTATTATAAATCTACCATGACCGGTGTAGCACCGATACAGGGAGGTTTAAAAGTAATGTTTATCGGGGCTCTCGCAGCGAGTGCAGCTTTCGTGATTGCAAGACTTATTGAAGGACATTGACCTTTGGTAGCGCGCATTTGAATAAAAGGAATCTTCTCTTGCGTCGCACTCTTGTGCGCTTGTTCAATACTGAAAATTTTTTAAATCTGGAGCACCTCCTCAATCATCTACTCTTTCAACTTCACCTTTGGAATAGTGGTCATGACCAGCATTAGTATGGAGAGTAAGAGAATGGCATAGATGCCGAAACGCTTCTCCGGGCACTCTCCAAAATCGCAGTGCGTAACAATTAAAAAGTTGCGGATGCCCCATGCAAAGTTGAATGCTCCGACAAAAAGATTAGTTCGTTTCGCCCACAACGTTGGGATTAGAAAAAATAGTATGCAGAGAACTGAAAAAGCAATATGAAGAATTCCAGGTTTACCGTAGCGTGTCGGTTCAGTGTGAAGGCCGGTGATAGTAGTTTTAATAGATTCAATATATACCCAAGGTAAAAAGCAACAGCCAATAAGTAGAATAGCGACGATTACACCAACATAATTTGAATACTTCATAATACGATGAACAACTTAGGATTTTGCAAAAAATAGATGAAAAAGGTTAAAACTAGCTTTTAAACAACCAGGCACCTTTAATGTTTCCTCGGCGCAAAAGTATATCTATTATCTCCGCTACCTCCTTTACAAACTTCCCTTTTCGCTGGTAGCATGCTGTCTCTAGAGCTTGTCCCAAATTTGGCATTATGTCCGAACAGGCTAAAGGTTTAACCTTTAGAAGTACTAAAGCTTGCTAACGCGGGGCAACTTTGAGCCACTCTAATAATTATACAATGACTGTAAAACAACCGCTAGCCCAGCTAGAAGAAAATAACAACTCCGAAGCTTCGATCCTGCTTTTTAGCTTTGTAATAGCTTTTGTCGCTGGAATACTTATGGTCAGCACGCTGTTTTTTACAGTTAAAAAATTAGAAAGTAAACATCTTTTATCTGATAACATTACTTATTCAAACAGATAATTAGCTAGTTCTTTCTGTCCTTCATTTGCGTGTCTTTCCAGGCCTTCCCGGTAACTATTTTACGAAAGCAAGTTTTAGTCGAATTAATGTTACTTGCTTTTTTATCAATAAATTACCGGCCTAATCTACTGCATGCAAACTAAAACGAAGCTCAACATTTTTGACTTCACCATGATCGTGGTGAGCCTGGTAATCGGGATGGGTATTTTTAGAACACCAGCTAATGTTGCGGCTGCAGTTCCTACTCCTTTTGTTTTTTTTGTTGTTTGGCTCGCTGGCGGGTTGGTCGCTTTATGCGGTGCACTTACTTATGCTGAAATTGGTTCGCGGTTTCCCGTTACCGGTGCTTATTATAAAATCTTTTCTTACTGTTATCATCCTTCCATTGCCTTTGCAATCAACTGCATCATCCTCGTTTCAAATGCAGCTTCGTTAGCGGGCGTTGCACTCATTGGCGCAGAGTACATAACAAAAGTAATTGCACCTAATGCTACAGATGTTCAATTTATACAGATAGGTATCGCCATATTTTCCATTGCAGTTTTTTATGGTGTAAACCTGCTTGGCCTCAGGATGAGTGCAAAAACACAAAACGTACTTACTGTTATAAAAATCTCCATGATCCTGTTGCTGATGGCACCGCTATTTTTTGCAACACCTTCGGCAGATTTCATTCCTCAAACTTTACAAAATGCCAGCCCGGCTTTCACTGAATATATCAAAGCTTTCGGCATTGGCCTTGTCGCTGTTTCTTTTACTTATGGCGGGTACCAGCAAACGATCAACTTTGGTGCAGACGTAGAAAATCCCCGTAAAAACATTCCCCGCGGAATCTTTATTGGCATTTTTGTAATCATCACTCTTTATCTCGCAATCAACTATGCGTACATAAGAGTAATAGGTTTTGACAATTTAAAAGGCGCAAAAAACATTGCGGCAATTATGGCGTCGCATGTGTTTGGAGACGCGGCAGGCAGAATACTATCAGTCCTTTTATTTCTGTCTGTATTGGCGTACGTAAATGTACTACTCATGAGCAACCCAAGAGTGATGTATGCAATGAGCGAAGACAACGTGCTGCCGAAAGTCTTCGGCGCAAAGAACGAGCGTACAAATGTCTTAACGACTTCACTTTCCGTTTTTGCAGCTATCTGTATCCTGATTGTTTTTTGGGCGAAAGAGTTCGATGAAATCCTCGGTTTTACTATTTTTCTAGACTGTATCGGCATGGCCACTTCCGCTGCAACCATTTTTATTCTAAGAAAGCGAACAGCTGATCTCGACGAGACAAAGATTTATACCGTTGGCCTCTACCCTCTTCTTCCGCTGATATTTATTGCTGCTTATATTTTCGTAGCCATCAGCATTTTTATCGATCGGCCAGCTACTGCCCTTACTGCTTTAGCCGTGTTGGGCGGGTTTACAATTTTATACTTTGTAACAAAAGGCACTCAAAAACAATCAAAGCAGGCTTAGAGGTTTATTACTGTTTTTGATACAGCCATTTGTTTTTAATGAGTCATCGTTGCGTCGCATTTCGTTCATCAGAAAATCTTTGTGCATCTATTCCTACTTGTTATGTTGCGGGCGAAATGCCAGCCCAATAAATAAAAAAATGATTTATTTGCCATTCTAAAAAATCTCCCTTGGATACATCTTATCTTATAAATGAGTTTGCTGAAGATCGAGCGCTTTATTTTAATGCAGTCGCCCCACCTATTATGCAGACAAGCAACTTCGTTTTTAAAACGGTTGATGAAATGCGCAGCGCGTTTAAAGACGAATATTCAACTTACCTCTATAGCCGTGGCTTGAACCCCACAGTTGATATGCTTCGCAAAAAACTTGCAGCGCTCGATGAAGCAGAAGATTGTCTCGTTTTCAATAGCGGAGCTGCCGCCATTTTTGCTGCTGTGCTGGCCAATGTAAAAACGGGCGACCACATCGTTTCCGTTAAAGCACCCTACTCGTGGGCTCAAAAAACTTTCGATGTATTTCTTACTCGTTTCAACATTACCACAACCTATATCGACGGAACCGATATTACGAATTTTGAAAAAGCTATTACTGCCAATACATCCATCATTTACCTTGAATGTCCCAACAGTTGGGACTACTCCCTGCAGGATTTGCAAGCTGTAGCGCAACTAGCCAAAAAACACAACATCGTTACTATTTGCGATAACAGTTATTGCACGCCAATTTATCAAAAGCCTATCACTTTTGGAATCGATCTTGTTTTGCAATCTGCTACCAAATATATTGGCGGACACAGCGACACAGTTGCAGGAGTTTTAAGTGGCAGCAGCGAAATGATGGCAAGAATCTTCAATAGCGAATACCTGAATATTGGAAGCGGCATCCAGCCTTTTAATGCGTGGCTTTTGTTGCGTGGCCTACGGACTCTGCCGGCAAGGTTAGAACGTATTTCGGCAACAACTCTTGAAGTAATAAAATTCCTACAATCCAATCCAAAGGTTGAAAAAGTAATCTATCCGCTCGACGAAAGCTTCCATCAATATGAGCTTGCTAAAAAACAAATGAAAGGTGCCGGTGGATTACTAACGTTTGTATTGAGGGCTGAAACGGCGTGCGAGATAGAAACTTTTTGCAACTCACTAAAACATATTTTAATGGCAGTAAGTTGGGGGGGTTACGAGTCTTTAATCATACCAAAAGTAGCGGGGATGGAACGACTAACATTTGATCGAAACATTGCGGACCATCAAATGGTAAGGCTATATGTCGGCCTTGAAGAAGCGACCTACATAATCGAAGATTTACAGCAAGCTTTTGATAAAATGAAAGAATGACTATTTTGACGAACGATTCTTTTACAATCAAAAAAGTTAGCTATGCCTGAACCACAAAAAACCACTTTCGCCCCGCAGCTTAATATACAAAGCGGCGTTACCAATATTGATTTTTATATAAATGGCTTTGGTGCCATCGAATTAAGGAAATGGTTAAACGACGACAGTTCCATACACGTTGCAGAGTTATCAATAGACGGAGCAGTATTTCACCTTCACGAGGAGACTCTTAGATTGGGCAGTTTTAGCCCGGAAAGGCATGGAGGAACGACAACAACCGTAGGACTATTTGTACCGGATGTGGATGCCTTTATAGCGCGGGCAATTGCAGCAGGCGCAACAGAAATTTCACCAGCACAAGATTATGATTATGGCTACAGGCAAGCTAAGATTAAAGATCCGTTTGGACACCTGTGGATGATCGAGATGAAAATTTAAGTAGCCTAGAAACACGGGGTAACGAACAGAATAGTTAAAAGAAATTCTGGCGGGTTAATTTAGAAATTAGAATGTAAATTACAAGGCGATTAATAAGATTGCTTTCAAAGATTTTAAAATAAAAATGATGGTTATGCTAAAAAAGAGTTGCTTGTTTTTGTTCCTCGTTTTATCTACAGTGCTAACCTTTGCCCAGGCTAAAGAAGAGCAGGCAGTGGCCCAACAAGTAGAAAAATTAAGAAAGGCTATGATTGATGGCGATCAAACGGCGCTACAAAATCTAACCTCTGATAAACTTACTTACGGCCATAGTTCAGGTACTATTGAGGACAAAAAGTTATTCATTGGAAATATTGTGAATAAGAAATCTTCTTTTGCTACGATGGACCTCACTAATCAAACCATTAGCATAAGTGACAACGTTGCGCTTGTTCGGCACAAATTAGATGCTGTAACAAGCAACGATGGAAAACCTGCCGAAGCGCATTTATTCGTTTTGCTTGTATGGCAAAAGACAGGTGGTCAATGGAAGCTTGTGGCAAGGCAGGCAGTAAAACAACCCGTAGAAACTGCTGCTGCTAAATAATTAATATATAAAACTTATGTCAGGGGCAGTCTCAATGCAAGAGGCTGCCTTTTTCATTTTATGTTGCAAGCCTTTAGTAACATTTTAAAAGAGGTTGTTTCACCGACTTAATTATCAAAAACGGTTTATCTCTTTTAAAATATTACGACATTGCAACCGGCTAAGCAATAAAGCGTAAGAAAAGATGCATCGTTACGAAAAGTACAAGTGAGTGACACAACGATGCTTAATTGAAAAACAAGAGCTGGTCCCAAAAAAATAAGTTATTAAAAAGGCTGCAAAATATATAGTTAGAGCTAAGAATAAATTGTAAACATCTAGTATGAAAACGGAAATATTAAATCAAGAATTGGGTTCGATAAAATCACCTTCGAGAAGAGATGTAATTAAAACGCTTGCTGCTGCCAGCGCGGGATTAATCTTTTCTCCAAATACTTTACTCGCCGCCACAAGGCAGAAAAAAGACAAGCTGGGTGTAGCACTCGTAGGCTTAGGATATTATAGCACAGACCTGCTGGCACCCGCGCTACAGCAAACAAAAAATTGCTATCTCGCCGGTATCGTAACCGGCACTCCTGCCAAAGCAGAAGCATGGAAAAAGAAGTACAACATACCCGACAAGAATATTTATAACTACCAGACTTTCGACCAGGTTGCAAACAACCCGGACATAGATGTTATCTACGTGGTACTGCCGCCGTCGATGCATAAGGAGTATGTGATACGCGCAGCAAATGCGGGCAAACATGTGTGGTGTGAAAAACCGATGGCAATATCTGCAGGCGAATGCGGTGCAATGATAGATGCCTGCAAAAAGAATAAGCGCTCGCTGGCGATTGGTTACCGCCTGCAGCATGAACCAAATACCCAGGAATACAGAAAATTAGTAAAGCAAAATAAGCTTGGCAAAGTACTTAAAGCTAGCTGCGGCGCCGGGTATGTAGAGAATCGCACTGATCATTGGAAACAAAACAAGGCCCTCGGCGGCGGCGTTTTGTACGACATGGGTGTGTACGCAATACAAGGTTCAAGACTTGGAACTGGTTTGGAGCCTGTAGGTGTAATGACTGCAAAGACCTCTACTAATCGTCCGCAGATTTATAAAAATGGCCTTGACGAAACTACCACTGCTACCCTTGCATTTCCCGGTGGTATTATGGTAGATATAAAAACGAGCTTTGGAGAAAACATCAATTATCTCAATATCAACTGCGACAAGGGCGAGATAAAAGTTGCGCCCTACCAGGCATATGCCGGCGTAATTGCTGATAGTCCGTTGGGTCAGATCAATCATCCTTACACTGTTCCCTGGCAGCAAGCCAAACAAATGGACGACGACGCAACTTCCATTATCCAGGAAAAGCCAATGCTCGTACCGGGCGAGGAAGGCCTTCGGGATATCAGGATCGTTGAGGCTATTTACAAATCAGCCGCAACCGGAAGACCAGTTGAAATATAATCTACGCTTAGCTGTTACTGGTCGTTGTCTTTTGAAAACGTAACTTGATTTTGGTGACCAACAGCTGAATAAAAAGGTACATTGTTGCGTCGCACACTTGCACGTTTTTGTATTTATGGAACTTTAAATAAAACCATATGAATAAATCGAAAGCTCTATTTCCTACTTTCCTACTCTTTGTATTTCTTCAGCTGACTGCTTACAGTCAACCACCTAATCAACTGGTAAAAGTGTTGGTCGCCCCGGACCATCCGAATTGGATTTACAAAACAGGGGAAGAGGTAAAATTCACAATCTCAGTTTTGCGCTATGGCAACCCCGTTCCTAATGCAAAAATCAAATACGAGATAGGGCCTGAAAAAATGGAGGCTTCTAAAAAAGACTCATTAAATCTTGCCGATGGAAAGATCACTGTTAGCGGAGGGACCATGAGAACTCCTGGTTTTCTTCGCTGTACCGTAGTTGCTTACGTGGATGATAAGGAATATCGCAACCTTGCTACTGCCGGTTACGACCCTGAGGCTATTAAGCCAACTGAAAAAAATCCTGCAGATTTCGTGCAGTTTTGGGATAAAGCAAAATCAGATCTGGCCAAAATCCCGATGGATGCTCGAATGACTTTGCTACCAGAACGCTGTACCGAAAATGTAAATGTTTACCACGTAAATCTTCAAAACTATCGTGTTGGTACAAGGCTTTATGGAATTTTAAGCGTTCCTAAAAAAGAGGGCAAATATCCTGCATTGCTTAGAGTTCCCGGAGCTGGCGTAAGACCCTACGGAGGAGATATCGCAACTGCTGAAAGAGGGATTATCACATTCGAAATCGGCATTCACGGAATCCCTGTTAATTTAGATCCTTCTGTTTACACCAGCTTAGGTGCTGGCGTACTCAACGATTATCCAAGCTATAACCTTGATGATCGTGACAAGTATTTTTATAAAAGAGTTTACGTTGGTTGCCTGCGGGCCAACGACTTCTTAACCAGCCTTCCCCAGTATGACGGTAAGAATTTAGGAGTGGCGGGTGGAAGCCAGGGCGGCGCGTTATCTATCGTAACGGCTGCACTAGATAAGCGTGTTAAATGTCTCGTTTCTTTTTATCCCGCTATCAGCGATGTCACCGGCTACCTTGAAGGAAGGGCCGGCGGGTGGCCTCACTTGTTTGCAAAAAACAATGTGGCTTACAATAACACGAAAGAAAAATTGAATACGGTGCAGTATTACGACGTAGTCAACTTTGCAAGGTTATTGAAAGTACCGGGCATGTATTCATGGGGGTTTAATGATGAAACGTGTCCACCTACCTCAACTTATTCGGCTTATAATGTTATCTCTGCTCCAAAGCAATTGTTCCTTGCGCTCGAAACGGGTCACTGGACTTTTCCCGAACAAAATGAAAAAACCAACAACTGGATCGTGGATCAATTAAAGAAATAGCTTGGCAAGCCAGGCACTTAGAATTTTTCTTTTTTTAGAAATAATCCCTAAATACTTTCAAACCTCTTAACACACAAATATGAAAATGAAAAAAGTTACTAGCAGGGTAATTGCCGTTGGCCTTGCTTTAGGTCTTTCGCTGAACGGGCTGTTTGCACAGAACATAGGTTTGCAGTTGTATAGTCTGCGAAACGAATTTAAAAAGGACGTACCGGGAACGTTAGCTAAAATAAAAGAGTGGAAAATAACGCTCATAGAAGGCGGTGGCTCTTATGGTCTTCCTATGGAAGAGTATAAAAATTTACTTAAGCAGAACAACCTGACAATGGCAAGCGTAGGTGCCGGATTTGAAGAATTAGAAAAAGACCCGCAAAAAGTTGTAGACAACGCAAAGGCATTTGGAGCCAAGTATGTTATGTGCGCATGGGTACCGCACAAAGAAGGAAACTTCACAATGGAAGAAATTAACAGGGCAATCACCGTTTTTAACACAGCAGGGAAAGTGCTGGCTGACAACGGCATTAAATTTTGTTATCATCCACACGGCTACGAATTTAGACCCTATGAGAAAGGAACAATGTTCGACTATATGGTTAAGAAGACTGACCCTCGATATGTAAACTTCGAGATGGATGTCTTTTGGGTAAAACATCCCGGGCAAGATCCGGTAGCCTTACTTAAAAAATATCCAAAGCGTTTCTTGATGCTTCACTTAAAAGACAGGGAGCCGGGAACAAAAGGCAACCAGGAGGGACGCGCACCAGATGAGACAAACGTAGTTTTGGGAAAGGGAGATGTGGGTATAGAAGCAATTATGAAGCAGGCAAAAAAGATAGGGGTGAAATATTATTTCATAGAAGATGAGTCGCCTAAGTCGGTCGAACAAATTCCTGAAAGTCTTAAGTTTCTTAGTAACATTAAATACTAGGGATCTATTAACAAGTTGACAAAAGTTGCAAATGAGCTAACTTTAGATCTATAAAAATTTTATCATGAAAACATTACTCCTTATTGCGCTAACTTCTTTCCTTCTCGCTTCTTCCATCTATAGTTTTAAAGTAACAGGCCTAAGTGGAGAAACGATTGATTTCTCAAAGTTTAAAGGAAAGAAAATAATGATTGTAAATACTGCTTCTAAATGCGGTAACACTCCACAGTATGCCGAGCTTGAACAGCTTTACGAAAAATATAAAAACAAGCTCGTAATCATCGGTTTCCCTGCCAACAATTTCAGGGAACAAGAACCTGGAACAAACGCGGAAATCCAGGAGTTTTGCAAGAAAAATTACGGAGTTACTTTTCCAATGGCTGAGAAGGTTTCTGTAAAGGGCGATGACATTGCTCCTCTATTCCAATACCTCGTTGACGAGGCTAAGAAGCAGGGAATAGAAGATCCGATCAAATGGAACTTTACCAAGTTTTTGCTAGACGAAAAAGGAAACCTTATTACAGTGATACATAACAAGACAAAGCCAATGAGCGAGGAAGTATTGAAATATTTCAACTAGAAACCTCTCCCATTTATTTCGACTTTGGTACTGACTATAAAAAGAACTAGCCGCCCATTTGGGGCGGCTAGTTCTTTTTATACCGGCTTTAACCAGGTAATTGTTTCAGCTGTTACCAACGTTGTCGATTACTTCAGTTCGACTACTGCTAAAACAGGAAAATGGTCTGAAGGATATTTGCCGAAATAAGTGTCAGTTAATATTCCCCATTTGACCGCTGTAAAGTGTTTCGTCATGAAGATATGGTCTATAACTGTTTTGCCTCTCGGTGTCCTGAAACTGTTAAACGATGCATTGTTGGCATATGGAAACTTGGTGCTTGCAAATACATCTGTTAACAGGTTGGACGTAGCCAGAGCCTGGTACCATTCGCTATCTCTTCCACCATTCAAATCTCCAGTCAAAAGAACTGGAGCCTGGCCGGCGATTTCCTGAATTTTCGCCAGAATTAGTTTGCTACTTTCCCGGCGGGCCACTACTCCCTGGTGATCGAAATGTACATTGAATGCGTACAATCGCTTTTTTGTTTTCTTATCTTCAAGATAAACCCACGAGCAAATTCTGTTGCAACAAGTGGCGTCCCACCCTTTACCAGGTTTGTCAGGCGTTTCAGACAACCAGAAATCACCGCTTTTTAATAAGGTGAAACGATCCTTCTTGTAAAAGATTGCAGAGTGTTCACCCGCATCCTGTCCATCGTCGCGACCTTTGCCATACCGGGCGTACTCGGGCAAGGCAGCAGCGATATCGTTCACTTGATTTGGCAATCCCTCCTGCGTACCAAGTACATCAAAATCATGGAAGCGGATGAGGTTTGACACAATGGGAGCTCTGTCAACCCACAAATTACCCGTATCTCGAGGGTTGTCGTAACGAATATTAAAAGTGCCAATAGTAATTCTCTGAGCGCTTATGCTAACTGAACCGAGGATAAGAAAAGCCCCAGCCATCCACATTCGGACATTCATCATTTGAAAATTTAGTCTTCTGTTCATCTTAATTCCAGCCTGGGTTTTGTTTTAAGTTCGGATTGCGCTGCAAATCGTTCAAAGGAATTGGATAGTAGTAGTTTTTGTCGCTCCATTTTCTCTGAACTTCATTCATCCATATCAGTTCACCCGACGTACCGTTCTTCAGTTGTAACGAATTAACTGCACTGCCAATCTTAGGGGAAACATCAACAAAGGATGTTACGCCACTTATGGTAGGTTTTGTTCCCTGGTAAAATACTACATCAAGAATACCATCCTCATTTAAATCCATAGGCGTGTTCAGCGCCGGCACATAAAACCCATTCCATTCTTTTTCCATCAATTCCCCTCTTTTCCACCTTAACAGATCTGGGAAACGAAGTCCTTCCAGGCTCATTTCAATACCTCGCTCCCTCCTGATTTCGAGTATAGTTGGGTCACTAATATTTGGAAAATAATTTGTCCTTAAATAAGGATCAGCTATAGTTGGCTTGGTAGTTAAGCCGCCCGTAATACCTGCTCTTGATCTCAGTGCACCAATCGTAAGTGCCCAATCTTGATTTGTCAGCGTGCCTAACTCCGCTTTTGCTTCTGCATAATTTAATAATACCTCTGCATACCTGAACAAAGGCACAATGTTCGTGTTCAACGCGCCTGCGTCGAAATAGACATCGTCAAGCGTCATCTTAATTGGCTGATACCCTGTAAAAGTGTAAGAGAAAACAGGCGGTGCAGGTACGAGTTGTCCATTGCTAATCCTTTTATAATCACCTGTACGGATCGTCTGCTTCAGCCTAAGATCGCGATTCTTTACCTCATCTTTAAACACCATTGTGGTGTAGGCGGGATTGTCGGTAAAGGGTGTACCATCTAGTTTGAGATAGGTGTTGATGAACGTGCGGATAAAACTTGCTTTTGCGCCATAAGTTCCGCTGGTATACCACCAATTGGCATCACTTAATACCCCAAGACTAACGTCTGCAACTGCCGCTTGCAACACTTCATTGGCTAAAGGTGTATTGCTGGTAAACACCTGGCGGTAAGACACTCCCGGGCCCCCTGCTGTGTTAAGCGAGAAACCACCGTTTTTAATAATTTGGTCAGCCGCTGAAGCCGATTCCTCAAGCCATTTGTTAGCCGAACTTACCAAATTCAATTCTGTATGGTACTTTCTATAAGTCCCTTCAAAAAGACAAACTCTTGATTTAAAAGCATAAGCTACCCATTTAGTAATGGTGGTGCGGCTTGGATCATTGGTAGTTTGAATGTTTGTAGTAGCAAAATTGAGATCGGCCAATACGGAGTCCATAACAACCTCTCTTTTATCACGACCAGCTGTTAAGGCCGGATCTTCAATATCCAGCGGTTTCCCAATCCACGGCACATCACCAAAGCGAATCACCTTGTCCATGTAAAAATACGCCCTGAAATAGCGGGCGATACCCTGGTAGTTGTTGCGAACAGCTTCAGGGATTGCCGGATTATTATTATTTTGAATAAAATAGTTGATATTCCTTAAGTCTGACCAGCTCCATCCAGAGCTGGTGTTAGCGCCATAGCCTCCTTCGCGAATAAAGTTATCGACTGCTTTTACTGCCAGGTAGTCTGTCATAGCCTCAAGACTGATAGTGTTTCTAGGAAGAAAACCCATTCCATAAAAGGAATTCGTGTACAATTTCAGGCCATTCTCGTTGTTGAATACGGCCTCTTTTGAAGCGGTTGATTGTGGGAGCTGGTCAAGTTTGTCACAAGCTGTAAAACTTAAACTACCCAGTAAAAGCCCTATACATAGTTTTTTCATCTTTCTAATATTTTATATTTAGCTGCCTTTTCGCAGCAATCAATGTCAAATTAAAAGGTAAGGTTTATGCCAAAAGAAAAACCCTTTAATAATGGATAATTATAACCATCACCAGCATTACTAGAGTTCAGGTCCTGGTCTGCAGCTACAGCGTTTTCTACGTCAATGGTATTTTTGACGATCTTGTACATTGGCGAATAAGTGAACAAATTCTCGCCGGAGAAATAAACCCTTAAGCTGCGGGCACCGATACGGCTGACCCATGCAGAAGGCAAGTTGTAGCCGACCTGGATATTTTTCATTCTTAAATACGCAACATTTTGCAGGTAACGCGTCTGGGCTACACCCAATGTACGGTTCGTATTGCTAGATGCAGCTCTTGACATTGTTCTTGGGAAATACGCATTGGTATTTTCCGGAGTCCACATATTTCCCAGATGGAAGTTTGGTATGTTATTGTAAGGGCGATTGTATTGTCCCCAAAACATTTCTGCCTCAGTACTTGGATACCATTGTTGCTTCCCAATACCTTGGAAAAAGACAGAAAATGAAATATTATTCCAGTCCGCACCCAGGTTTGCAGCATAACTATACCTTGGGGAAGAATTGCCGATAATTCTCCTATCACCAGGCGCGTCCACTCTATTCTCCCCCACGTTAATCAACCCATCTTTATTAAGGTCTCTCAGCTTGATATCACCCGGATACCATAAATTGGATGGAGAAGCCCGCATTTGCGGATTTTGTTTGGCATGTGAAGCAACATCTGCCGCATCAATAAAGAAACCTTCTGTTTCGTAGCCCCATATCTCACCGATCGTTTGCCCTTCGTAGTAATCGCTTAGCAATTTGGTAGGGTTCAAGTACCGGTCGATTGTTGATTTATTGTCAGATAAAGTCAATCGTACGTTATACCTGACCGGCTTTTTGCTATTGCCAATTTTGTCGTTCCAGGTAAGGGAAGCTTCCCAACCCCTGGTAGTGAGGTCAGCGTAGTTGCCCTTTGGAGTACCTGCTCCAAAGACAGCAGGAGGCGTGAGGCCAGTTGTAAACATGTCTGTTGTTTTGCGAATATATGCATCGCCCGAAAAACTTAAACGGCCCGACAACATAGCCACATCTAAGCCAATGTTACTGGTAGTAGAAGTTTCCCAGGTGAGGCCAGAAGGCACCACGGCAGGGTTACGGGTGGTTTGAGGTCTGGCTCCGTTTAAGATCACTCCTGACTGGCTAATGTTAAAGACCTCCTGGAAGGCATAGGATGCGATGTTACCATTACCTAACGATCCATAAGAAGCCCTGAGCTTTAAATCGGAAATAGCCCTTGGGGAAACATTCCAGAATGACTCTTTATTAATTCTCCAGCCTGCAGATACAGATGGGAAAAAACCATATTGTTGGTTGGACGGGAATTTTGATGAGCCGTCGTAACGGCCGTTAATTTCAACGAGGTAACGATCTTTAAAAGCATAATTGAGTCTTGAAAAGCCTCCTAGGATAGCCCATTGTTCATACCCCCCACCAGTCGTTATAGCCTGTCCCAAAGCAAGGTTCAGATCAGTGGCATTTTCGAAAATCAGACCGTTACGCTGTATTGCAACACGGTTAAAAGTAGATTGCTCATAGTTATAACCAACCATCGCTTTCAAATAGTGATTTTCCCCCAGATGGTTTTCATATTCAGTATAGATATTCGTTGCCCAATACCTGGTTGTACGATTATCAAAGGCTAAATCATTAGTGGTTGTTCCAACATAAGAAGTAACTCCCTTGAAGTTACTATAGGGAACCTGCACACGTCTTTGTTCTCTGTCATTTTCTGTATTACGAAACGTAAAATCAACGTTTACACGGAACTTGTTATTAAAAAACTTACTTCTCAAACCGGTAATGTTTCTGAATACCTCGCGACGTGTATCAATACCGTTTTTCCCATATACAAAATCTCCGACTGTATATACTGAAGAAAAAGTTAACGAACCATCGGGGTTAAACAAAGGCATGGTGGGATGTCCCTCGTCGGCTATATTTCTCCAGATACCGCCGCCTTCGCCCACGTTAATAGGGTTATGATAATCTACAGTGGAATAATCTGTATTGTTTTCAACTGTTAACCAGGGGAACACATCAATAGAACCCCTTGCCCGGATATTTTTTGTATTGTAGTCATCGCTATTGTACCTGAATAAACCGTCCTGCTTTAAAATTCGCCCCGAAATCAAGAACGTTGCTTTCTCACCACCTCCACTTATTGAGATATTGTTTTCAAAGGCGCCTAAATTTTTCTTATATAATGCTCCGTAATAGTCGGTGCTGCCATAATAGGTATACTCACCGGTGTTCGGATCTATTTCAATCTCATTATAAGGCTGCCCTGATTCTTTTCTTCTCTTAAATTCATCGAGGTATGCCTGAGAAAATTTTTGTGTCTTATTAGCATTCTGCGGAAATGATCCATCACCATTTACGAACGCCTCTGAAAACATTTTTGCCCACGTGTAACCATCGGTTACGAAATCAGGCCTGGTGACGGGCGCTTTTATGGCATAATTGTTTGAATACGTTACACTAGTCCGACCTTTTACTCCTTTCTTGGTAGTAATTAACACCACACCAAATACTCCCCTTGCACCGTAAATAGCAGCCGATGCTGCATCCTTGAGGATGGATACGGTTTCAATATCGTTTGGATTTATCAGACTTGGATCACCTTCAAAGCCATCTATCAAAACGAGCGCGCTACCTCCCTGGCCGATTGAAGTAGTGCCCCTGATATTGTAACTGGGCGATTGGGTAGGCTTGCCATCCCCCATTTTCAAATTCAAATTCGGTAGCAAACCCTGTAAACCCTGGCTAAGGTTAGTCATTGGGCGATTTTCCAAATTTTTCGAACTGATTTGATCAACCGCACCTGTTGCATTTGCTCTTTTTTGTGTACCATAACCTACGACAATAACCTGCTCCAGCTCCTGGCTTGTGGAAGCCATTTGCACATTAATAGTATTACGTCCCTTAATCGCTTCTGTTTTACTTTCCATTCCGGTAAAAGTAAAAACGAGTGAAGTGGCGCCACCCGGATCTACAATAGAATACTCACCGTTTTCATTGGTTGTAGTTGCAGGCCTTTGACCTGACGTAGTATTAACGGTAATACTTACTCCCGGCAAAGGAGTACCGTTAGTTGCATTAATTACTCTGCCTTTAATGGTGCTGCTTTGAGCAAATATTCCAAAAGGGAGTAAGACTAGTAGCATCAGCCAATAGTAAATTTTTTTCATACTGTTTTGTTTAGCAAGTCTTAATAAATAAAAAATGGGTCGGAATTGGTGAAGTGAGAAGGTGAGAGTATCTCGCGC
The DNA here is from genome assembly GCF_007991655.1 of Segetibacter aerophilus. Classification (GTDB taxonomy): domain Bacteria; phylum Bacteroidota; class Bacteroidia; order Chitinophagales; family Chitinophagaceae; genus Segetibacter; species Segetibacter aerophilus. Next base: position 232,496 of record NZ_BJYT01000004.1, on the reverse strand, counting down.
AGAGGAATTAGCAGCGCGAAGAAAAGGGTACATTTCCATTAGCAATCGTTTTTTGTTAGGGCAGAAATGGCAACGAAATTATAGAAGTCGGGTACATAAGACTTCAGTATTTAGAGAACATTTTATCGTAATTCGCTGCATTAGTGCAAAATTTTTGGCTCGTATCAGCTTTAGTATTAATCAGATAGCTTTTTTTTATACTTTAAAAATGAAAAGAAAGAGGGAACTACATTCCCTAGTCATCGTCATCATCGTCTTTCTGTTCTTTTTTTGGAAGCGTGTTTTGTTTTGGATAAGGCTTATTGCCATTTGCGGCAAACCACAAAATCCTGTTTAAAAGGTCATCATTACCGCCGTCGATATGGTCAAACTCAGGTGAAGCCGACAAAATAGAATATTTTTTTGCCTTCCCTTTCAATGATGCGGTGTTTTTGTTCATCTCGTTGAGTGGGATATTATTCTTTAAAAACGTGTATGGCGTTTTATCAAAATTGCCCGTAAAACAATCAAACATAGGAAGGGCTGTCGCATCGAAAAGGTTCATAGGCGGGATGCCAAGAATTTGCTCTATTGTGCGAATAATACAAGTTTGATTATAGTTAGTCTTCACAGTTTTTGCCAGGCGGGAATAAGGGCTCAATACAAAACCAGTTGTGCGATAAGGTGACACGTGATCCCATCCTGATTGCGAATCATCTTCCGTTACAAATACTGCCGTAGAGTCCCAAAACCGGCTTTTAGTTAGTGCATCTATTATCTTTCCTAAAGCAAGATCATTATCCGCTACCATCGCTCTCGGTGTAGGAAATCCTTCGCGGGTACCACTTGTATGATCGGCCGGCAGTGCGAGTATCATCAACTGGGGAAGCTGATCGCCCGGCATCTGCTCATAAGACTTTAGCTCCCTGACAAAATCGTCTGCCCTAAACTGGTCGTTGATCCTGGCACCTTCATAACAGGGGTACGTGGTTGATAGTATTGGACGCAACCTCGAGATGGTAGTTTCGTTTTTAAAATCAATCGGCTTACCCTCAACATACGCCTGGTAAATATTTGTCCAGTTTGAACCGGCTGGTAATCTCGGCACGCAGGCTTCGCCATATACCCGTACTGTTTTGCCGTGATCTAAAGCATTATTCCAGATAAAGCCTTCTTTGTTGTAAACCAACGCATCAGCTAGCACATGAGGGTAACTTCTAAACCATGCGCGAACATTTTTTTCGACGTAATCTGTAACTATTGCAGCAGTGGACCAGGAGTGTCCTTCAGCAGAGGATTTTCCGGAAGCATAGAAATTATCCATCAACATAAATTCTCTTGCAAGCTTATGCTGGTTTGGCGTCACCTCGTTTCCGAAGATACAAAGCTCCTTTTTTCCATTGCCTTCGACCATATCCCCCAAAACCTGGTCATACGTTTTGTTTTCTTTTATAATGTACACGACATGCTTAAAAACAGAAGGCTCTCCTATTCTCTCCGGAACTGGCCGTGGAGCAACTTCTTTCCTCGGTAATAGTTGGGTAATTTTTGTTCTAAATAACATGTTAGCTACTTCTACCCTTTTTGTATAAGACGCCAACTGACTTTTGCCGGGCAACGAAATAATTGATACTGTTGCTTCCTGCTCATGAATAGTCATTCCCTTTTTCGAGGCAACCCTCGCTCCTTCACCTTCCAGGTTCGCCACGTATAAGGCATCCTTTGTCAACACCATTCCTGCCGGGTATGCTTCGGTTGGGATAAAGCCTTCCACTACAGATTTTTCTATGCCTGACGCAGATGATTTCGAACCAAGCCTAATCACGGCTATCGCATTGTCCATTCCATTTGACACGTATAATCTTGTGCTGTTATCGTCGATAGCCAATGCATTTGGAGAATCACCAATATACTTTGTTGCTTCACCACCCAATCTCACAGATATAGAATCTACCACCTTGTCAGTTGCCGTGCTAATCACGGAAATGTTATCACTGTTTCCGTTTGCTACGTACACAAAATCACGCTCCTTATTAGTGATGATCGCGTTTGGATGCAGACCTACTTCGATTTCTGATTGTTTCTTCCCGCTTTCAAGATCAATTACACTTACCGTACCCATTGCAGTAGCCCCTGTGCGAGGGTCTATATAAACGTTTGCATACGGTACGCCTGCAGTTTGGCGTGAAGCATCTGTTGGTACCGGTCCTGCCCAGTTGGTTACATATGCTTTCGAAGCAGTGAGCGCAATACCAAAAGGAGCCATCCCGGTAGCAGTTGTCCAAATAATTTTTTTATCGCTCATCCTTACTTTCACCAACTGGCTGTTTCCATTAAGCACCACATACAAATAATTCTCACCGCCCTCTTTATTAATAGCTATATCATTTGGCAGCGCCATTGGAGAGGGGGCCATGCCTTGAAATAGAAAAGCGTCGCTGATGACTGCTTTTCTGCCATCCCATGTAGCATCTATGATGTAAGAAGCCTTTGTTGCAGGATTAGAAGCACCCCAATAAATATGTACTTTTCCCCCATCCTCTAAAACCTTAATTCCTGAATAAGTGCTCATCAAACCTTGGTAAGTTCCTTCGTAATCCAGGTGATAAAGAATGCTTTTAGTAGTGAGGTCAATGAAGGCAAGGCCGTATCGATCTTCTACCGCAAGTATTTCATTACCGGGTAAAAGAGCGCAGTCAAGACTATGATTTTCTAAAACGGGATTACCAAAGCGAATAACAGTACCAGCAGGATCTATAAACCGGTTATAGGGCATCAGCACAGACCTGCTGTCTACCGCCAGAGTTGCATTATCGTAAGAACTGTGGTAACCATCAGTAACTACAGACGATTTCATCGTACGTGATGACCGGCAGGCCGCTAGCGTCGATACGATCGCAATCACAGAGTATTTTAGTAGCAATGAAAGCCTCTCATTTTTCATATTTTTCAAATTTCTTTTTTAATATCTCTGGTGTTACCAAATCCTGTTTTATTAAAAATCCCCGCTGTGCTTTTAATTATGAACCCCGTTTTTTGCAAGCATTTGTTTTCCAACGAAGCATCGTTGTGTCACTCCCTTGTACTTTTATATTTCAATCGTCAAAAAGTAAACAACGGCCAATTTGTTAAACTAAACCCAACTGCAAAAAAAATAATACAAATATTACTTTGAACAAAAATGACGCGGTTTTATCAAAACTGTAAACAACAAATCTTACCATCAACTGTAGCCACAACTAGTCTATTATCTGCTATTGGCATTACCGAGTTTATCATGCTATCCGAAACTTTATGCTGCCACAATAATTTTTTTGTTCGACCGTCTATAGCATTTACTACTCCCGAATTAGACGGCACAAATATGACCCCTTTACTTTCGACAATTTGGGAAGCACAAATGTCATTTGATAATTTCAAATCAACGCTAAAAACTGTTTGCATTTCTGACGCTGAAGTTGATATTCCAAACAGCTTTCCGTCAGTAGTTTTTATATAAACTAAAGAACTGTCTGTTGATAAGCCCATCGACTCTCTCAACTTTATATTAGGCATAGTAGCGCGACACTATATGTCCGTCCGTTGCATCAAAACAAGTCATGTATTGATCTGGCGCGACAATGAACACTTTCCCATTTGTTGCAACGGGCCGACAACCCGCTGGTGAAAACATCCGGGTAGTAGAGGTGTCTTTCCACTTCCACGTAAGCTTTCCTGTAGACATATTGAGTGCGTAAAATTCACTACCCCAACTTCCAAAATAAGCCTTGCCTTTATATAGTAGTGGCTTCGTCATCACGAAATCTCTCACTCCATTAAAGTCCCATTTCAATTTACCGTCTTTAGATTAATTGCCCGAAAATGTCCATCGGAGCTTCCGATAAATATGACGCCATTTTTTTCACCAGGTGAAGAAACAAACGGTCGTGAAGATTTGAATTTCCAAATGAGATTTCCGGTGGTTGCATTTAAACAATAGATTGTGCTATCCGTGCAAGGAGCAATTACAAAATTTCCTGCAACCGTCGGCGTACTGTAAACTTTTCCTTTCGTTTTGAAAGACAATTTCCTCCCTCCGTCTTTTTCGTCTAAAGCATAAATAAAACCTTCATTGCTTGTCGCAATAACAAGATTGCCTTTCAGCGCTGTTCCACTACCAATGTCATATTGCTCTTCGTGCTGCCAAAGCTTTCTTACGTTCGAGTACATATCGTTCATGGCATAATAAGGACGAGGATACCGTGTAGTATCCGTGGCAAAATGATGATGAGTTAAGATCGCTTCTGCCCATTTTTTTTGTGTCCGGATCAAAGGCTTTCTTTCTTCAAAAGTGACTTTGCCGTTTTCAAATGTTACTATGTTATACGCGCCTGTCGGGTCTGCTCCTCTTGTATTTGTTCTCCCCATTATACCCGGTACTCCCTCAAAAAAGTATTGCTTGTTTTGATGACCATGTCCAACAAGGAACAACTGGATATTTCTTTTCTTAAGCCTGTCAATTGCTTCATATGAATTCCGTTGCGATTGATCCTGGGGATAATGGTTGACATAAACAATGGGAATGTTCTTGTCTTGCAAATTATTCAACACCGAGTCCAGCCAAACCAGGTCTTCTTTAGGCACTTGTCCCGGCGCTTTATGTTGCATATTTGGTCCTGCGTTCGTACCAATAAAAAGGTATCCTTTGTGTTGAAACAAGAATCGGCCACTACCAAAAACCGTGGTAAATATTCTTCCGCCATTCGGAGACCAGTAGGTATCATGATTACCTGTTACGATATATAAGGGCTTATTCAGTTTTGAGAGTATGCTTTGAGCCATCCACATTTCTTCATCAAAACTATTCTCTGTTATATCGCCCGAAATGAGGATGAATTGGAGAGACGTATCTGCATTTATATCAGCAACAGTTCTTCTCAGGTCTTCATCTGCATTCTTTACTCCAATATGAGTATCTGAAAGAAATGCAAACTTGAAACTTTGAGAAAAGAGATCGGCAAAAATGAAAGTACACAGCAGTATAAAAAGTAAACGTATGCTCAATTGATTGCTTTATAATTTTTAAAAACCCATCCCTTGCTCTTACTCTTTTTGATAAACTCGAACATAGTCAACGATAAATTTTTGAGGTAAGACAGCGTCGTCGATAGTTTTGCCCCAACTGCCGCCAAGCGCAAAATTAATCAACAGGTAAAATGGCTTGCGGAATGCATTACTTAAATCTTCACCGGCCTTATTGAGAGGAAAAGTGTGGTACACTCTTCCGTCAAACAGACACCGCATTTCCTCATTGTTCCATTCTGCAGAATAAGTGTGAAAATCATTAAAAGGCTGCGAAACAACAATCTTGTTTCCACTTTGTAAGTGCTTCTTGGTTATAGGATCAGCATAGTGCATCGTACCATGGATGGAAGATGAGTCATGACCAACAAACTCCATAATATCTATCTCTCCACTTAGGGGCCAACCAACTTCACTCACATTGTTACCAAGCATCCATATAGCCGGCCACACTCCCAATCCCCGTGGAATTTTCGCACGAACTTCAATCTTCCCAAACTTCCAAGATGCCTTTCCAAGTGTAATAAGGGCTGCAGAAGTGTATGAAGCAAGCGAGTCTTTCTTCTGCCATGCAGAACTTGTGGAACTAAAATCTCTATTTGGATAAATTTCCTTTTTCGCTGTAATCGTTAATACTCCGTTTTCTACAAAAGCGTTCTCTTTTCTTTTATAGGTATAATACTGTTTTTCATTATTCCTTACAAATCCCTGCTCGTAACCCCATTTGGTGGAGTCGGGTAACCCCGAGTAATTAAACTCATCACTCCAAGCCAGTTTCCAACCGGAAGAAGTCGCCTGTGCTTGTACAGCCGAAACGTTGAGAGTGAGTAAAACAATAAAAAATAGTAAACGAACAAGTAGTCGCATAAGGTGGGTTGATTGGATATATACTTCTATTTAGTTAATGTAAAATAATCTATTTTTTTACCATCCTGGTTGTAGACGTTGTAGCTAATCGTGTTGCCTTCAATCGTCATAATGGCGTAGTTATACTCTTTCACTGTATTTGTAAAAATCATGGAAGGCATGTCTTTTCCACCTAATCCCTGTGGCGATCCCCCTGCAGTCCCGTTGGTGATGTAAACTGTTCCCGCCGGTTTTTGATACACGTGATCATCCGTCTGCGGCAACACTTCATTATTCCTGATAGGTTTATGGCGCTCGTATACATGGCGATGACCTGCAAGGCACAGATCTACTTTATACTTGTCTACCAAAGGCGTAATCCTGTTTTGCCAACCGGTAACATGACTCCACCCAAATGAATAAAGCGGGTGGTGCATATAAAGTATGATCCAGGTAATGTTCTTATCAGCTCTTGCTTTCGCTAAATCATCTTCCAACCAGCGGTACTCAGGTGAGCCCGGAGCAAAAGTAAAATTACCCGCCGCTTCTGCACCCTTTGCATGGCCGGAGCTTATGGCTACAAAGTGAGTGTTGCCATAGTTATAGGAATAGTCTATGTTGTTTGCGGGCAAATGAAGTACATCATAAAAAACCGGAAACGGCTTTTGATATCCCTTGCTCGCCGAGTCGTTGTCGACATCGTGATTACCTGTCACAGGCATGAAAGGTGCGTAGGCAGCTACAGATTGAATTGTGGTAAAAAGTCCATTCCATTTTTTACCAACAGAACCATTATCAACAATGTCGCCCATGTGCACCATGAACTGGATAGGAGATTTTTTCAATTGTTGTACAATCACTGCTGTTTTCTGAAACTGTTCATTAAACTCATTATCCTGCGTATCGCCCCAAACGCCTACTACAAATTTTGATTTGCTTCCAAAAGGCGGCGCTGTTGTGAAGGAAAACTGTTCGCTCCATCCGCCTTCACTCGAGCCACATTTATAGTAATATTTGGTATTAGGCTGCAAACCCTTCAAAGTAGCGTGGTAGATGTAATTTTTTGCAGTGTCGGAATATTTGCCAGTCGCTGTTTCCGTCTTCGTTAGCCGCTGATCGATGCCATATTTAACCAGCCCCTTGTTGTGATTATTGTCTGCCCACGTAATCGTCATTGTATTGGACGTTGCATCTTTCTTAATGCTGTTCCAACTAAGGTGAGCTTGTTGGGGCTGCGCGAAAACTTGTACTGAGAATAATGTAGTAACGATAGAAAGAACAAGGAATACATTTTTCTTTATCATAACTTAATTACGGCTTTAGTTTACAATTGAAGATATCTTCTCTATTTGTCTTAATTGCTTAAATATTGTTTCATAGCAGCGAGCTGCCCTACTAAATCAAGTGGTTCTTCGTCCAAAGCAGGGCAACGAGTAGTGCGGTCCGTTTCTTTGCTGAATAAAAGGACCAGTACAAGAGTCCGCACATCCAATCTAACTATTCCGGAGAAATTTTTTGCTGAATGTGCAAGATTTTCAAAGATTGGATTTCCTGCTTAAATACCTTAAAACCGTCGTTACTAAAAAGCTTTCCTGAGGGTTATAAACCGTCTAACAGGTAGTTCTTCATAAACAGTACTGTTGCATTTCTCTGAAAATCTATATTATTCTTTTTCCTGAAACCATGCCCCTCGTCGTTGGCCTCGAGATACCATACTGTTGTTCCGCCGGAGCGCAACTTATCTGCCATCTGTACCGACTCAGTGCGAGGCACCCGTGGATCATTTCCACCTTGAACAATAAAAAGAGGTTTTTTGATTTTATCTGAATTATTGTAAGGAGCAATCTTTTCAAAATAAGCGGCCATAGCAGTATCACGCTCGTCTCCATACTCTACCCTTCTCAAATCACGTCTATAGCTTTCGGTGTTTTTCAAGAATGTGTTGAAGTTTGAAATACCTACAACATCTAGCGCGCATCGGATCTTGTCATTGTAATTGGCGGCGACGGCAAGAGTCATATATCCTCCGTAACTTCCTCCCATTACCATAATTCTGCTCGCATCCAATTCAGGTTGTTGAGCTACCCAATCGAGCAGTGCTCCAATATCTTTTACAGACTCTTCTCTTTTCATCCCATTATCGGCTTTCAAAAAAGTCTTTCCATAACCTGACGATCCCCTTACATTAGGATAGATCATTGCTACTCCAAGTTCGTTTAGATAAAAATTATTTGCGCCTTGGAAAACAGGTAAAGACTGTCCTTCAGGTCCTCCGTGAATATTAATGATAATGGGTCGCTTACCTGTAAACTTCGCAGCAGGTTTGTAATAAAACCCACTGATCTCTTTTCCATCGAAGCTTTTCCATTTGACCAGGTCCGCAGATCTTAAAGCACCGGGTGCTATTCCACCCATTTCACTTTCGGTCCAACGTTCTGTTTTTCCGTTGGAGGTTGAAATCACATAAAGGTCTGCAGGATTTTGAGCAGTATTTACGGAAACCAAAAGATGTTTACTGTCTTTGTGAAAAGATAAATTAGCATATACACCAGCAGGGATAGTTCTGATTAAAAAATACTGCTGCGAGGGAGTGGTGGTATTTATTAAATAGAGCTTTGATATTCCACCTTCGTTGGCTATAAATGCAATTCGTTTTCCGTCTTCGGCAACATCAAAAGTCGTTACATCCCAATTAATAGAAGAAGTGTAGTAAGTAATGTTTTTTGTAAGCAGATCCAAAAATGCAAACCTGCTGAACTCGCTATCCTTGTCGGTAAGGAAATAAATGCCGGTACCACTTTTATTGAACTTGGCCTGGCCATAATAAACTCCTTTTTCCCCCGGCGCGGTTAACTCTTTTTTTGTGCCGGTCGCAATGTCCACTAACCAGTAGTGCGATTCATTCGCAGATATTTCTTCGCTAACCAATAATTGTTTGTCATCGGGTGACCAATCGATTACCGCCCAGCCACCGCCATTCACCTCAAGCAATAACTTTTTGCTCGACGTGTCTAATGGATCCATTAGATAAATATCGCGGTCTGTGCCGTTTCGCGCCGTCGAACTATAGGCCACACGTTTCCCTTTCCTGCTCCAGGCAATTCCGCCGTTTTGAGATCTTTTGCCATCGGTTAGTAAAGCAATACTTCCATCACTTAGGTTGTAGCGGTAGATCTGAGAAAACTCATTACCGCCTACATCTTTTGTAAATAAAAAATAATCGCCCCTAATTGGTTCATAGGAGGCATTGGTAATGGGTTCATTAGAAAAAGTGAGCTGCTTCCTCGCCCCAAGAGGCATACTCACCAGGTGTATTTGAGGTACATTTCCAAATCTTGTGCTTATCAGCATTTCCTGCCGCTTTGGGTGCCAGTCGCAAAAAACACCACTCCGGAATTCTGAATAAGGTCTAATGCTTTCAGCTATTGTATCGGGAATGGAAGGGATCCCGCTAATAATAAGATTTGAAGTTGGTGAAGCGGAGTCTTGGGCAAAGATTAGTTGGTGGCTTAACAAAAGAAAAATCAGAAATTTTTTCATGTCTGCTCTAAATGAAACGAGGAAGTAATAGAAAATAAAAATCGAGCAAAAGTATTTTTCAAAGCGCTAAGAAAAAAAGAAAAAATAAACGACTATAGTTTAAAATAGGTGGCAGATATCTGAACTCCCCGTTTTATTCATAGCAACCGCAATCGCTAGTTTCAATAAATTTGAATAGTTAATGCAGTAAAGGAGAATAATAAAGGAATAAGTAAAAAAGAAATATTATTACTATAGAGCCGTTTTAACTAAAAAAACATTGACCTAAAAAACTACTTGTTAATTAAACGAGTATATAAAGGAAAGTAAAATCCGTTATTTACATTTGAAGGATTCTTTAAAACACGTAACAGCATCATAGCGAGAAGGCGAAGAAGGTACAGCAGCATGAAAGATATTAGCAACTACATACAGTCAGGCATTATTGAATCTTATGTTCTCGGGTTAGCGTCTCCGGATGAAGTAAGGGAACTGGAAGAGCTTATGCTTGTTAATGCTGAGGTGAGGGAAGCTATTGATCAATTTAGCAAAGCTTTAGAGCAGGAGGCAATGGCAAATGCCGTTACCCCTGATCCGATTATAAAGCCCATGCTAATGGCTACCATTGATTTTATCAGCAGAATGGAAAATGGAGAGATGGCTGCTTTTCCACCTGAACTAAATGAAAACTCGAAGATTTCCGATTATGACGAGTGGCTAAATCGCTCAGATTTCCTTGCGCCCGGAAGTTTTTCTGACGTTTACGCCCGCATTATTGGCTATACTCCCCGGATAACAACCGCAATTGTTTGGATAAAAGAATTAGCGCCGCAAGAAGTACATCACGATGAATATGAAAGGTTTCTAATCGTGGAAGGAAGTTGCGAAATTATTATTGGACAAGATGTACACCAACTGGTACCTGGTAATTTTCTATCCATTCCACTTCACCAAAATCATCTTGTTAAAGTCACCTCAGAAATTCCTTGTAAGGTTATACTGCAAAGAGTTGCAGCGTAACAGTATTTAACCAGGTAATACAGCCTTTCGATATTCTTATCCCCCTTCTGCCTTTACTAATACTCTAAGCAAAACTTATAGTATCAAGATAATGAACAGTTTATCATTTCTTACTTGACAGCGCTTAAACGCACTTTTCCTTTCCTACCTTTGCCCTAAATTAATTTTTCTTCTATGTGGTTTAACAACATTCTTGAAACAATTGGCAACACTCCGCTTATTAAACTCAATAAGATTACTAAAGAACTTCCTTGTACTGTGCTTGCCAAAGTCGAGTACTTTAACCCCGGCAATTCAATTAAAGACCGCATGGCGGTAAAGATGTTGGAGGAAGCTGAAAAGGCTGGAAAAATAAAACCAGGAGGAACCATTATTGAAGGAACCAGCGGCAACACCGGAATGGGTCTGGCGCTTGCCGCCGTTATTAAAGGGTACAAATGCATTTTTGCCACAACAGATAAGCAGTCGAAAGAGAAAGCAGACATACTAAAAGCCGTTGGGGCAGAAGTTATAGTTTGTCCTACAAATGTTGACCCTGAAGATCCGAGAAGTTATTATTCTGTTGCTAAAAGATTGACGAAAGAGATCCCGAACTCTTTTCATATGAACCAGTACGATAACCTTGCAAACAGGCAGGCGCACTACGAAAACACTGGTCCGGAGCTATGGGAACAGACGGAAGGAAAGATTACCCATCTTGTTATTGCTACCGGCACTGGTGGCACTATCACCGGAACAGGACAATATTTAAAAGAGAAGAACAAAGACATAAAGGTTTGGGCTATAGATGTTTACGGCTCCTTGCTAAAAAAGTACTTTGAGACAGGAGAGGTTGATATGAAGCAAGTCCACCCCTACATAACCGAAGGAATTGGCGAAGACTTCGTGCCTGCTAATTATGATATGAGTGTTATTGACCATTTTGAACAAGTGACTGATAAAGAAGGAGCTGTGATGGCCAGGCGGATATCTAGAGAAGAAGGAATTTTCGTGGGATATAGCTCCGGAACCGCTTTGCAAGGGCTAATGCAGTTGAAACATGAACTTAAAAAGAATGATTTAGTTGTAGTTATATTTTCTGACCATGGAAGCCGTTATGTTGGCAAGGTGTACAATGATCAGTGGATGATGGAAAGAGGTTTTTTCGACGTTAAAACCTTTAAAGACATTGTCAACACGCGCGTGTCAAAAAGGCTGGTAACTGTTGAACCAAACCAAACAGTTGCAGAAGCGGTTGATCTAATGCGGAAATATGATATAGAACATATCCCGGTTATAGACGCGGAAGGCCTGGTAGGGGCAGTGAGCGAGGGTGGACTGTTTCAAAAAATATTTAATAATCCTGAGATTAACACATCTACTATTTCAATGGTTATAGAGCCTGCTTACCCGGTAGTTTCTTATGATACCCCTGTTGAACGCCTAGGTAGTTTAATCACCAAGGGCAATGGCGCAGTAATGGCAAAGGATGAAAGTGGCAACCTACACATCGTTACGAAGTACGATGTCATACAGAGCATGGCAAAGTAGATCGTTTTTTGCGAGATAAGTCCTGGAAAACGATTTTATGACTTAAGGCTGAAGGAAAGGAAGGTGTAAAGGAAAGAAGGGTTATGCCTTAAATTGATCAATGATATGGCCACAAATATTCGAAGCAACCATTTTTTCTGCAAGAAGTATCATATTTGAAAAAGCAGTAGCATTACTAATGCCGTGACCAATTACTATCGGTTTTGCTACACCTAGCACCGGTGTGCCCCCGACATCTTCATAATTAAAACGATGCATGAACGTATCAGGAATGTTTCGTTCTTTAGCTGCGTCATACAGGCTTTCGGCCATTTTTAAAATAATGTTGCCCGTAAAACCATCACAAATCATCACATCTGCTTTATCCAGGAACACGTCACGGCCCTCAATATTTCCAATGAAATTGATGCCACGATTTTCTTTTAATAAGGGATAAGTAGCCTGCGTAAGGATATTCCCTTTGCCCTCTTCCTCTCCTACGTTCAATAATCCAACTTTTGGATTTTCTATCCCAAAAACATCTTTCGCGTAAAGGCTTCCTAATAAAGCAAATTGATTAAGATTCTCTGGTTTGCAATCTGCGTTCAAGCCAACATCAAGTAGAATACCGGTTGCCCCACTTACCTTGGGAACTATGCTTGCTATTGCAGGACGATGCACGCCAGCAATGGCTTTAATACTATAAAAAGCACCAACAAGCATAGCGCCCGTATTACCAGCACTGATAAACGCATCGACTTTTCCTGCGGCAAGGGTGCGGAAACCTACTGCTATCGACGAGTCTTGCTTTTCTTTGAAAGCTTTTGTAGCATGCTCATCCATATCAATCACCTGTGAGGCATGTACAATCACTAGTTCAGGACTGACTAAACTGTACTCTGCGAAAAGCAGCTCTAGCTCAGCTTCATTTCCTATACAATAAAGAGTGGCTCGAGAATTCGACGTAGATAAATACGTTTGCAAGCCTTTCACCGCTTCAAGCGGCGCAAAGTCTCCACCCATCATATCTATACCGATATTCATATAAGCGACACTCTTTTGATTAAAATAATAGAACTGAAAGTAGACCAACCAGTATAAAGCACAAAAAATTATTCATCCACTTTATTAAGGGATGAATAATTTTAAAAGTATTGATTGGGAGGGTTTAAGCCTTTAAAGGCGCTTTTTCAGCAACTAGCTTACCCTTGTAGAATAGCTTTCCTTCACTAACATGCGCACGATGACGTACATGCAGTTCACCTGTTGTGGAGTCTTTGCTTAACGTAACCGGCTCAGCTTTATAATGTGTTCTTCGTTTTGCACTGCGTTGTTGCGAGTGTCTCCTTTTAGGATTAGGCATATCTCTTAATTTTAATAAATATCAAAAACGTTATTGTAAATCTTTAAATTGATCAAGTCCTTTCCAAATTCCACTGGCTTCTGCTGCTTTTGCACCTTCTTCCATCTTCTTTAGCTTCTCCAATACTTCCAAATTACATTGCGGACCGCCTACCTCATCTTCCTTACACATCCGTTGCATTGGAATGCTTAAGTTGATAAACTCATAAATCCAATCTTCCAGGTGTAAGTGGCTTTCCCCCTTGCTGATATAATAAATATCGGGATCATCCTCCTGGTCGTTCATCACTTCTGGATTATCAACCATTTTCACCACCAGGTTAAATTCATCCCATAATTGCAACTGCAGATTATTACCGCATCGGTCACAAATAAGTTCCACCTTGCCATCAACATCAAACTTGCATAGCATAAAGCCAACCTTCTTGTCTAAGGTAAACTTCACATTAGCTTTACAGTTTTTGAAATCCTGCTGTTGGAAGGTCTCGAAAAAACTATCGTCTATTTCATAAGAAAAATGATGCAACCCCGGCTTCAATCCTACAAATGCAATCTCATATTCTCTCCTATGGCTCATACTCATTTTTTGGGCACGCGAAGGTAAGGATTTTCTTGGAAAATAGTAGAACAATGCATGATCGATTGCAAGAGCAGATAGCTTTCTTCCGGGCACCGCTACTATTTAGTCAAAAATACTACAATCGTTTAACTCCTTAATTATCTTCGGGCGCGGGATATGAAAAAATATATAAATTCCAGGAAGACTACCATTATTTTTTTCACTTTAATATTGGTAATCAGTATTTTGATTAAGGTTGTTTCTTATTTCCCGTTTTGGGTTGAAAGAATGTATAGCCAAGGTTTATACCCTTATATTTCTTCTTTTTATCGGACCATCTTCGGCTGGATACCTTTTAGTTTCGGGGATGTTTTTTATGCTGTTGTAGGTTTACTTCTTTTTTGGAGTGTTTTACGTTTTGTTAAGATTATTGCTCGTCAGGGCTTAAAGCAATTCGACTATCGGGAAAATCTAAAAAAAGCTTTCTTCATCGCTTCAGTTATCTACATCTATTTCAATCTTTCCTGGGGTCTGAACTACAATCGTCCGGGCATTGCATATCAACTTCAGCTTAGTCAGCAAGACTACGGCGATAGCGCTTTAAAGGAAATAACGGCAATTTTACTAAAAAAAGTAAATGAAAGCAGGGCAGTATTAGGTAGCGAAGAGATTAAGTATGGTTCCTATGATCTCGTATTTGAACAAGCCAGTGTTGCTTATCAAAATGCATCTGCTACGTTCCCGTTCCTTAACTACAGCCCTAAATCAATAAAAAAATCGATGTATGGAAGAATGGGCAATTTTCTTGGTTTTCTTGGATATTACAATCCCTTTACCGGTGAAGCACAGGTAAATTTAACCCAGCCGCGCTTTCTTATTCCTTATGTGTCTTGCCATGAAATGGCTCATCAGTTGGGATATGCAAGCGAGAGTGAGGCAAATTTTGTAGGTTATTTGGCCGCTGTCCACTCCCCTAACAAGTTGTTTCACTATTCTGCCTACTTCGATCTCTTTAACTACGCGAATCGGCAATTATGGGCAAGCGACTCAATTGCAGCGAAAAACAACTATAAGCAACTGGATACTTTGGTTAAAAAAGACGAGCAAGAGCTGCGGGAATACTGGCGTAAAAGCGACAATATTTTTGAGCCTCTTATCAAAATTTTCTACGACCGCTATCTAAAAGCAAACCAACAGGCGAAAGGCGTAAAGAGTTACAACGAAGTTGTAGGCTGGCTAATTTCGTATCATGCTAAATATGGAAAAATCTAGACTGAACGCGCTTTACATACACGCTCTTTCTTAAAAACCGTCTAAAAACTGTTCTTCCACATCATACTTTCTATAGGCTTATTTGGCTGACCGCTATATTTCGCATTTGTTTTATTATTGTATTTCACCTGCACATCGCCTTCTACGGGGAAGTAAATAAGCTGGCCGATGGGCATGCCTTTATATATTCGAACCGGCTGTTTGCAAGAAATTTCCAACGTCCAATTTCCGCAAAATCCAACGTCGCCTTTACCTGCCGTGGCGT
Organism: Segetibacter aerophilus; assembly: GCF_007991655.1. Lineage (GTDB taxonomy): Bacteria > Bacteroidota > Bacteroidia > Chitinophagales > Chitinophagaceae > Segetibacter > Segetibacter aerophilus. The sequence goes on along the minus strand of NZ_BJYT01000004.1, from coordinate 217,104 downwards.
GTATATCAATCCCAAGTCGGCCTGTTGAAGACTTCCCTTCTAAGAAAGGAACATGCGCGTGCGTTTCAGTATATTCATCAGTAACCCCCAAATAAAAGTGCTGCGGCTCTAGTACAAAACCGTCCTCGGGTATTTCAAAATATTCTATTGTATTGTGTTTTTTTGCGTCAAGCACCGCATCAGTATAGGTGGCCAACCACTTACCGAGGTGTACATCATAACTATTGCTTCCGAGGCTTTCCCTGTCATAAGGCTCAATTTTAATTGTCCCTTTATCTATTTCTTCCAAAATTCGTTCGTCGGATAAAATCATACTATGTCTCTTTTTAATTGCATTTAGTACAAGTAGCAATAATTTATTTTCTAGATATACCTGTCTTTTTATTTTTACTCAGCAGAGTTGCGACGCTCCATTCATCTTTTTGTAACTAATGAAGCATCCTCAAAACCTTTAAAATTTAGATTAACTATCTATGCATCAACAACTATTAGCAAGCCTGCAATCTATAATATTGTAAATAGTAATATGCCCCTCTTTTATCAACAAAATATCAACGACACCACCCGCCTTGCCATTTGGGAGATTGATGAAGATGAAAAATTTTTCAAAGTAGCGGTGCCTTTGCATAAACCGATTACCCATCCGCACAAAAAACTACAGCACCTCGCCGGACGTTATCTACTACCCTTTTTATTTGAAGATTTTCCAAATGATGAAATCAAGATTGCTGATACGCGAAAACCTTTTCTTCCCAGCGAACGTTATCATTTCTCGATTTCTCATTGTAGTAACTATGCTGCAGCTATTGTAAGTAGTACAAAACGTGTAGGCATAGATGTAGAATTAATAACCCCACGACTTCACAGAATAAAATTTAAATTCTTACACCCCGAAGAACTACGTTTTGTGAACTCTCAGCTGGAAAGTCAGCAACTTCAACTTCTAAGCATACTGTGGAGTGCAAAAGAAGCTATGTATAAGTGGTATGGAGCTGGCGAAGTTGATTTCAGTGAAATGATGAGAATATTTCCTTTTGAACTTAGTGACCAAGGTAAAATAAATGCGGCATTTCTTAAATGTGACTTTCAACACCAGCTGGTTTTGCAATACAAACAGGTAAATAACCTTACAATGGTTTGGGTAGTTTCAAACATTTCATGACCAAAATCTCCTAAAGCTGAATTGCTTAAGTACGTATTAGAGGCACGGCTTTTGCAAAAAAGCAATCAATATGAAAAGACTCCTTATCTACGCCTTACTATTAAACTTTTTTGTAGCCTGTAATAATGATAACAACAACGAAGACGGCTCTGCAAATGAAGAAAAAACAGACCAAGTCACCGAGAAGAAAATTAGTAAAAGAGATTACAGCATAAACAAATCGAACTCCTACTCAAATCTTTTCCTAGACAGCGCTGCGGTTGAAGACTATATCGCCCAAAATAAAGTGAATGATACTATATCGCGGCGCATGAGAAGTTTTTACAACGCAAGAAATTATCAGTTTGCATGGTTCTCTACTGATGGACCAACAGAGGAAGGCAGAAGCTTTTGGAACCTGCACGAGTACTCGACCACTTATAAGCACAACAACTCTTCGGACGATAAAAAATTAAAGAAAAAAATGGACTACCTCCTTAGCGAGGAAAGTCTGAGGGTTAGTGCCGGAGACAATTCAATGATCAATACGGAGATTTCCGTTACTTCTCACTTTATTGAATACATTTTAGAAAATTATCAAAAGGGTGAAATTAAAAGGAAAGAAATGGAAAGGTTTGTTCCATTTAAAAAAGCTGAAGCAATGTATTTAGCTGACTCTCTACTTACTAAAAAACACAAAGACAATAAGTATTATGCTGACGTAAATCCTGCCTATGGTCTTCTTAAAAACCAGCTTCAAAAATACTACGACATAACTAAGAAGGGCGGCTGGCCGGCGATCAACAGCAAGCTAAAAACAATTAAGAAAGGCACTTCCTCCCCAGACATTTTAGCTATCAAAAAAAGGCTTGAAGTCACAGGAGAGTTGCCTGCGGGAGATACTTCTCAACTATTTGATGAGCAGCTTGAAAATGCAGTTAAAGCCTTCCAGGCAAGCCGCGGATTAACACCCACGGGAGTAGTAAATGCTTCGCTGATAAAAGAAATGAATGTTCCTGCACTAAAACGGGTTGAACAACTTTTAATTAATATGGGTAGAATGCGCTGGATGCTAACACCGGAGACTGGAAATTTGCTCCTTGTTAATATCCCTGAATTCATACTGCATGTTTACGAAGGAAAAAATGAAGCTTTTAGGATGGAGGTTGTAGTAGGAAAAGAAGGTCATAACACCACCATGTTTACCGGTAACTTAAACCAGGTTGTATTTAGCCCTTATTGGAATGTTCCCCTAAACATTGTAAAGAATGAAATTCTCCCTGCGATGGCAAATGACCCTGACTATCTATCAAGAAATAATATGGAAGAAGTTCCAGGTGGCGAAGATGGGTTACCAAATATCAGGCAACTGCCCGGCCCCAAAAACTCCTTGGGAAAGGTAAAGTTCCTGTTTCCAAACAGCTTTGATATTTACTTTCATGATACTCCTGCAAAAAGCCTATTCAGCAGCGACAAAAGAGCTTTTAGTCATGGATGCATCAGGCTAAGTGATCCTACGAAGATGGCGGAATATGTGCTGCGAAATCAGCCGGAGTGGACACCTGAAAGAATAGAAGAAGCGATGAATAGTGGTGAGGAACAATTTGTAAGGGTAAAAAAACCTATACCTGTTTTAATTACCTACTACACTGCCTGGGTTGATGAGAATGGAGTTTTAAACTTCAGAGACGACATTTACGGTCACGATGCTACCCTTGCACAAAAAATGTTTACTAATCCTTTGTAAGAGAAACACGCTTTATAAATAAAAAGAAACCTCGAAACAGGTTTCTTTTTATTTATATGACAACTGGCGCGATGATTTGTAAGATCAACAACTAAAATTAGTACAGCCCTAAACAAACAAAGGTTACCCTCAATCCTCGAAATAGAGTTATTCAGTACAAGGGTATGACACTTACAAAGGCAGGGATTATTTGAGGCATGGTAAATTTCTCAGCCCTTAGATAGAATATGGGTCTTTAAGTTGCGGACGGATATAAGCTTATCACACTCCTGCACTTCGTTATTTCCCTGTAGATCCAATAAAAAAGCCTCCCAAAGGAGGCCCTAGTTTATTATAAGCAATTCAATAATTTAACCTAAAACACAGGAAAACTCTTTTGATTAGCTGAGATGAGCACTTTAAAAAGTAGTGCCGTCAATCACCTTAACTTTCTTTTTACCGACTTTTTTCTCAAATTCCATCACTTCTTTAGGTTTGGTTTTAACCGCAGCTTTGGCGGCTTTCGTGTCACTTGCAACTTCTCCTTCTGCTAATCCTGGTTTGAAAAGATCCTGCCGTTTATCTAAGAAATAATTCTCGCTCCTTTTAATAAGTCCGTCTTCGTAAAAATTCCAAGTTCCATGTTTCACAGAGGAGCCTTCCATTTTTACTATTTGCCTATGCATCTTATTCTGATCTACAGGATCGTAGACGTCTATTGTATCATAGGGGTTTTCGGGATTAACCGCCTTCCAACTTTCTTCCCTTACTATGCCGGTAATATTATAGTATTGGCACTTACCGTCTTTATTTCCCCAGCGATAGTTTTCGATAGCATATAAATCACCCATACTCGTATAAGTTCTCCAAAGGCCTTCTTTTTTCCCATCTTTAAAAACACCTTCTTCGTCGCGACCAGGTTCACCTCGCAAACCTTCAATTTTAATCGACCATCTGCCTTGCTTTAAATCATTTTTATCAACACAATTAATGGTATCGTTATTACTGGTTATCCGGTAGCTTTTCCACTGTGCATTGCCTGCGAAAGAGATGGTTAGAAACAAAATGAATAGCGACTTCATTGGTAGATATTGAGAGAATAAAATTAGACGGATTTATCCTAATTATAGGAAATGTGCTGTTAAAGTCCCAAAGTGATTATTGGAGTTTGAGGCGAAAGTAGCTACCTATTTGTGCCCTCTTTCTCAATAAGACTGATGAGGGCTAGCTGGTATCCCTTCAATCCAAGACCAGCAATAGTGCCTTTACATTTCGCGGAAACGTGACTTATTTTTCTGAAGTCTTCCCTTGCATGAATGTTACTTATATGAACTTCAATAACGGGAGTTGTGATAGCAGCTATGGCATCTCCAATGGCTACAGAAGTGTGAGTGTAACCGCCGGGATTCATGACAATACCATCATAACTAAAACCTACTTCCTGTAACTTGTTTATCAACTCGCCCTCCACATTACTTTGATAATAAGTAAAAGTCACCTCCGGGAATTTGTTTTGGAGTTCTAGAAAATACTGCTCAAAATCCTTTGAACCATATACCTCCGGCTCTCGCTTACCAAGCAGGTTTAAATTAGGGCCGTTGATGATTGCTATTTTCATAACCCTAGCCCCTGAAAGGGGAATTTTAAAGACATTGATAAAATGATAGGCAGTTTAGTATAGCATATAGATAGCTTTCAAAGCCTCCCCTTTAGTGAGGCTGCTTGAGTTATTTCATCATGCCAATAAAATCATCAAATAGATACCGGCTGTCGTGTGGGCCAGGAAAACTTTCAGGGTGGTATTGAACGCTAAAAGCAGGCTTATCTTTCATCCTAATACCTTCGATGCTGTCATCGTTAAGGTTAATGTGGGTAATCTCAATATTTGAGTTGCTTTTTACTGCTTCCGGGTCTACACCAAAGCCATGATTTTGCGTAGTAATCTCACATAAACCTGTAATAATATTTTTTACAGGATGATTCAATCCTCTATGACCATGATGCATCTTATAAGTAGGAATGTCATTGGCAAGTGCTAACAACTGGTGGCCTAAGCAAATACCAAATACAGGCTTGTCTTCTTGTAAAATCTCCTTCAAGGTATCGACTGCATAATCCATAGCCGCAGGATCGCCGGGACCATTTGAAATAAAGTAACCATTTGGATTGAAGCTCTTCATATCACTAAGGGTAGCTGTTGCAGGAAAAACCTTTACGTGTGCACCTCTAGATGTCATGCAGGTCAAGATATTTTGCTTAACGCCATAATCGATAACTGCAATTTTTATTGGAGAGCTTTTATCGCCTTGCTCATAAGCCTCTTGTGTCGATACTCTCGAAGCCAACTCAAGCCCGTCCATGCTCGGCACCTTTGCGAGCTCCTGTTTCAATTGCTCAACTTCCAAAATTTCAGAAGAGATAATACAATTCATCGCACCCTTAGTACGCACATGAGCTACAAGGGCCCTTGTATCGACATCTTCAATAGAAACAATATTGTTTTGCTTTAAATACTCATCAAGCGAGCCCTTGGCTTGTTTCCTACTATAAAGCTCTTCCAGATTTCTTCCGATAAGTCCCTGAATTTTTACTGTCGCACTTTCTACGTCACTTTCCTTCACTCCGTAATTGCCCACGTGGACATTATTCATTATAACTATTTGCCCGTAATAACTGGGGTCTGTAAACACTTCCTGGTAGCCAGTCATGCCTGTGTTAAAACAAATCTCACCTGTGGTGGTTCCGGTTTTTCCAAAGGCTTTACCGTAATAAGTTGTTCCGTCTGCAAGAAGTAAAATTGCTGTAGCTTGTTTGTTCATTTGGAAGTTAGTGCTTGTTCAAATTGTTCAAAAAATATTTGCCGTACAATTGTGCGACGCAACCATGTTGCTATCTTTCTTAAGAGCGACCCAAAATTATTGTTATCCTGAAAAACGTTATGCTAAAGTTACCAACAACAAAAAAGGCAAAGCCGTAATGACTTTGCCTTTTGATATTTTGTAAGCTAACATTACTCAGCAGCTTTCTCTTCAGGGTTATTGTCGATAACAGCAGCATCAGCATTTGCATCAGTAGCAGCAGGAAGATCCGTAGCTGTCGTAGCTTCAGGGGTTGAAGTAGCAGCAGTTGCTGTTCCTTCGCCACCTTTTTTGCTACGTCCACGACGTGTTCTTTTAGCGGTCTCAGTAGTATCAGTTGCAACGCCTTTACCGTATATCTCGTTGTAGTCAACCAACTCGATCATCGCCAATTCAGCATTGTCACCTACCCTGGCTCCTAACTTAATGATACGTGTATAACCACCTGGGCGACCTTCTACCTTCAAACGAACCACATCAAATAATTCTTTGATAGACTCTTTATCTTGAAGATAACTGAACACAATACGACGTTGGTGAGTAGTATTTTCTTTCGCCTTTGTAATAAGGGGCTCAACATAAGTTCTTAAAGCTTTTGCTTTCGCCAATGTTGTAGTGATACGCTTATTAGCGATTAACTGAGCCGCGAGGTTACTAAGTAACGCTGAGCGGTGGGCCTTTTTACGGCCTAAATTGTTGATTTTGTCTCCGTGACGCATGACATGTTTTGTTTTATGAGTTGTACCGTGTCAGGAATTACAACCGGTGAGAAATCAAAAGTAAAAAGTGAAAATTAAAAACTTGTTTTTCGACTTTTTACTTTTGCCTTTTTACTTTTTAATAATCATCTTTATCTACACCTAATTTACCAAGGTCCATTCCGAAGCCTAGGCCTCTTTCGTTCAGAACTTGTTCGATTTCACTTAAAGACTTTTGACCGAAGTTTCTAAACTTCATCAGGTCTTCTTGTTCGTATTGAACCAATTCGCTTAAACTGTTGATCTTAGCAGCTTTAAGGCAGTTGAATGCACGAACTGAAAGATCAAGATCTTCAAGTGGAGTTTTTAGAACCTTACGAAGTTGCAATGTTTGCTCATCTACGAGGTCTTCTTTCTTTTCTTCTTTGCTGTCAAAAGTGATGTTTTCATCTGTAATGATCATCAGGTGCTGGATCAAAATACGAGAAGCTTGCTTAACAGCTTCTTCAGGATGAATAGTACCATCTGTAGCGACATCCATTACCAGTTTTTCAAAGTCGGTTCTTTGTTCAACCCTGGTATTTTCGATAGTGTACTTTACGTTTTTGATCGGTGTGTGAATACTATCGATAGGAATATATCCAAAAACAGAGTCTTTTACTCTATTATCTTCAGCTGGGACATATCCACGACCTTTTGCAATAGTAATTTCGATATCAAGCTTAGAGCTGTTATCCATGGTACAAATAAGCAACATTGGATTCATTACTTCAAAAGCTTGTGTAGCATCTCCAATCATACCTGCAGTAAACTCGGTTTGATTTTTAATGCTCAATGTTACTTTTTCGTTGTTAACGTCTCCGTCAACTCTCTTTTTGAAACGAACCTGCTTTAGATTTAATACTATTTCGGTTACGTCTTCTGTGATGCCTTTCAATGTAGCAAATTCATGCTCGGCTCCTTCTATCTTAATACCTACAATGGCATAACCCTCCAGTGAACTCAATAACACTCTACGAAGTGCGTTTCCAATGGTAAGGCCATAACCTGGCTCCAAAGGACGAAACTCAAACTGGGCATCAAAATCATTAGCTTTCTGTAAAACGATTTTGTCGGGTTTCTGAAAATTTAAAATGGCCATTATTTATTGACGATTTATTGATTTAATATTTGTGTGAAAAGTTAGTTGTCAGTGGTAAGTGAAAGCAATTGAAATTCACTACTCATAACTCACTATCTTACTTGCTATACAATTCCACGATCAGTTGCTCCTTGATATTCTCAGGAACACTTTCTCTTTCAGGATAAGCTATGAAAGTCCCTTTCATTTCAGCTTCATTCCAGTCTAACCAGCCAAACTTGGGATTCCTACCACGAATATTGCTAGTAACAGCAGTATTGATAGCGCTCTTTTCTTTTAGACCAATTATATCACCAGGCTGTAATTGATAAGAAGGAACATTTACAACCATACCGTTTACGGTTACATGCTTATGAGCAACCAGCTGGCGGGCAGCAGGACGGCTAATCGCAATACCTAAACGGAAAACTGTGTTGTCTAAACGAGCTTCTAATAACTTAATAAGGTTCTCACCTGTTACACCTTTACGACGTGCAGCCTCTACGAATGTGTTGCGGAATTGTTTCTCTAACACGCCGTAAGAGTATTTTGCTTTTTGCTTCTCTTTCAACTGTAATGCATACTCACCTAAAGTTTTGCGCTTACGCTGAGCACCGTGCATTCCCGGAGGGTTGCTGTTTTTCCCTAACCACTTTCCGTTGCCTAATATAGGCTCTCCAAACATTCTTGAAATCTTGGTCTTTGGACCAGTGTACCTTGCCATGTTCTTAGTTATTTAGATTTTTTAGTTCCCGGTACAGTTCATTAAAAATCTTAAAAATTCGACCTGTACCAGCTTTTGAATAATTAGAAAGGAAAAATGAAAAAGTCAAAACTTTTGCTTTTTGACTTTTTACTCTTGATTTATTTTATACTCTACGCTTTTTTGGAGGACGACAACCATTGTGTGGTAAAGGAGTAACGTCTTTAATCATTGTCACTTCAAGACCACTGTTAGCAAGTGCACGAATAGCACCCTCTCTACCAGAACCTGGTCCTTTTACAAATACATCTACTCTTTTTAAACCAGCGTCTAATGCAACCTTAGCGGCATCTTGTGCAGCTAATTGTGCGGCATAAGGCGTGTTCTTCTTAGAACCTCTGAAACCCATCTTACCAGCACTTCCCCAGCTAATTACCTGGCCGCTTTTATTTGTAAGACTAATGATGATGTTGTTAAAAGTAGCATTGATATGTGCATCGCCATAGGCGTCTACTTTTACGATTCTTTTTTTGGCAGCAGCTTTTGCGCTGTCTTGCCTTTGTGGTGCTTTAGCCATAATTTTTTTTAAGGTAATCTGTGATTTAAAAAGCCCCTCCCTCCTATTATAGAGATCCGGCGGCTGTATAATAAGTTACAAACTACCTGGTGCCAGTTGCAGGTTTAGTACCGCTGACAGGCAACAGGTAACTTAACAACTACTTATTTTTTGGCAACTTTCTTTTTGCCGGCAACTGTCTTACGCTTACCTTTTCTTGTACGACTGTTAGTACGAGTTCGTTGACCGCGAAGAGGTAAACCTTTACGATGGCGAAGACCACGATAAGAAGCAATGTCCATCAGGCGCTTAATGCTCATCTGAACTTCACTACGTAAAGCACCTTCAACTTTAATCTCGCTGTTGATGGTATTACGAATAGCAGTCTGCTCTTCATCATTCCATTGGTTCACTTTTTTATTCCTGTCTATTCCATTCGCATCAAGAATGTGCTGAGCAGTTGAAAGACCAATACCATAAATATAGGTAAGACCTATTTCGCCTCTTTTATTTTTTGGTAAATCTATACCGGCAATACGAGCCATATGTTAATTTCTAATTTTAAAATTTGTCTTGACGGTCAACAATTTCTCTGTTAACTGCCAACTAAATAATTACCCTTGGCGCTGCTTAAAACGAGGGTTCTTTTTGTTTACGATGTACAGCTTTCCTTTTCTTCTCACGATCTTACAATCGGCGCTGCGTTTTTTGATGGATGCTCTTACTTTCATGTCTTGTTTTTATTAGTAATTTCTATTGCTTGCAGCTATAAGCGAGGCTAACAGCTAGTTTATTTGTATCTAAAAATAATTCTGCCTCTGCTCAAATCATAAGGGCTCATCTCGACTCCAACTTTATCTCCAGGCAGAATACGGATATAATTCATCCTCATCTTTCCGCTGATAGTAGCAATGATCTCGTGACCATTTTCCAACTTAACCCTGAACATTGCATTTGAAAGGGCTTCAACTATAGAACCATCTTGTTTAATCAGTGCTTGTTTCGACATACTATTTTTCGGAGCGCGAAGATAAGAGTATGCAATTTAATAGAGAAAAAAACGGGGATAATTTTCGCTTTTTTGGGGAAAACTTAAGAAATAGGTTATAAAAAGACGCCAAAACTAAAAAAAATTATAGGAAAGACTTCTTTTGCACTATATAAAAAGAAGCAGCAAATCATTCAAAGCTTCAGAAATCTTTACTTAAATGGTTTTAATGCTGTTATCTTTCGGGTTTTCTAATTATTTGTGTTTTAAGATTTGTCTTTAAGTCTTCAGTTTTTAATTTTTTGCGGGTTTCTAAAATGGGTTTTCATTAAAATAATCCTTAAAAGTTTCTATGCTTTTGAGAAAGTCATCTTCCATTTCATTTTGCTATTTGTGCGCGCATTTGCTGCTGTTACAAACAACAAAGGAAAATACTTACCATTAACCCAGCTATCAACAAATTGATCGTAATACTTACTGCCAGGGTTGCCACTCTGGCCACCCGGATACACTCCATATGCTTCTGTGTCTTCAGTAAGTTGTACTATCATTCTCCAGCTAGGCCCATGATCACCGGACGTCGCATTAATAATATTCGTACCCCCACCAATTGGCAGGTGCAGTTGGCTCATCGAAGGCAGTTTCAACAGATGCCTTATTCCGGTGTCCTTAAACTTGCCCCAAGCTAGTTTATTATCGGCGTCGGCTATTTTCATATCACTGTATGCAGATTTGAAAGCCTTTAAAACAATATCATTTACACTTTCAATGGCTGGAGTACTTACGTCATCAATAAATTTATAGGTGCTGTCCTTTAGCAATCCTTCAAGCAAAGTACTTTCATCTGGCCACTTCAGAGGGAGTGAGGTTTGAGCAAATTCATCTCTAAAAACGGTTTGAGCAAAGTTGTCCCACCACAACTTAAAGACTGTCGGGCCTTCTTCATTTATGTCACTTCGCAGATTCCAATTTTTAAATTTATCCAGGTAACGTAACTCATCTTCTGTAAGTTTCGTTTGATCTAAATACTTAAGAAAAACCGGCTTTGCCATTTCTGCAAACACGTTGTAATTGTCCGTTTGCAACCTTTGCATGTTTGCAATAGTTATATCAGACATGTGACTGAGTTTTCTATTGATAATAATACCCCTATAAATCTCCAATTGTCCAGCGAGATAATAAGGATAAGTTGCATCAGTAGCCAATTGATTGGCACTGCTAAGAAAACCACGTGCAGGATTAATGATTGATGGGTTTTCCCGGGAAGGAATAAAGCCCTGCCACAAATAACCGGTGTCTGTTCCGGGCATTAGAAAATCACCTTGCCTTTTCCACTTGGCAGGAAATTGGCCCTGTTGACGTATCGCTATATTGCCTGTTTTGGTTGCAAACACAAAATTTTGTCCCGGTGTTTGAAAAGTGGTTATGGCTTTTATATAATCCACATAATTCCTAGCGTGGTTAAGTTTATTGAACGTAAGCAACTCGTTGCTGGCATCATGCGCCTTCCAGCGCAATGCATAGTACTTTCCATCTTTTAAGACATTAGAATAGTTTTTGTCAAACATAACAGGGCCAAAAGCAGTCATGGCAATTCGTTCCGTGACATCTTGCTGACCTTTTACCTTGATTACTTCGTTTCGAAAAGTCGTTCTTCTCCAATCACCGTTATACATGTACTCCTGCATAGAGGTATCCCTAAAGCTAATTTCATAATAGTCCTTTACATCCCGGCCAGCATTTGTAACTCCCCAGGCACAACTATCGTTGAACCCTATAACGATTGACGGCGCACCGGGGAAACTCACTCCGTAAGCATTAAAAGTTGGGGTAGATATCTGCATTTCGTACCACAAGGATGGGAGGTTTAAACCTAGGTGAGGATCATTACAAAGAATGGGCGCCCCGCTTTTAGTTTTGCTACCTGCCACCACCCAATTATTACTGCCATTATTTTTATTTGGCTTGATGATTAGGGGAGTTTCAGTAGTGTCGGTTGAATGAAAATAAACAGAGTCAGCAGCAGACGGTTTATGGGCTACAACAGTAGCCTGTTGAAATATTGTACCTTTTGGAATTATAGGGTCAAGACTGTCGCTGGTTGTTGGATACAAGAGTTCAATATCAGTTGCAGAAAAAATGTTCTTCGCGTTTGTCATTTCAAAATCGTTGTCACCACCCGCCAAATCAAACGACATGTACTTTAAAAATAATTGGGTTTTAAGGTTTGTCCATTTTTCGGGCCGATAATTTAGAAGTTTATATTCAAAAGGAATGTGATTAGTTTTTAGTGCGCTGATGTAGGCGTTCACTCCAGCCGTATATGCGTCCGTTTCATTTTTTGTAATTGGGTCCGCTTCCATTTTTTTTAGAGACTGCTCTGCCCCGTAAACCATTCCCAGCCTTCTAAAAAAACGATCTATTTTAAGAAAATTACTTCCTCCGCTCTTTTCGCCCATAATTTCGCTGAGTCTGCCTGCAGCTGCATATGTTTGAAACTCCATTTGCCATAACCTGAACTTTGCATGCAGGTAGCCTTGTACAAAGTAGGCGTCGTTTTCATCTTCAGCATATACATGAGGGACTAGCCTGTCGTCAAAGTAAACTTGCACCTTTCCCCTAAGATTAGAGAAATGTAGGGTAGCATTGAAGTCTTCATCTGCTGGTTCTGCATTTTGCCAGAAACCATGTTGAGGACTTAAAAATGCACCAAAACGGGGTGTCTTACTTCCGCTAACACTTAAAGGAATGTTTAAGACAAGAATTAAGACAATTGTTATAATAGCACATATTGTGAAAAGCACAATTCTCATAAGTAAACAATAAGAATCGAAAATACATTTTTTTAAAAGCAATCACCAATTGCAATAAAAGCAGACTTGCCTAAATCACTTCAACTATTGTTATAGATATTTGCCGAAATGCAATAAAGATCGGAGAACTGCGAATTTGACGTAGTTACAAAAGGTCGAGTAAAATAATTAAAGTACAAGGGAGTGACACAACAATTTTGCTTGTAATTGTCAGCCCAAAAACAAAAGAACAATCAGAAAAAAAGGCACTTGATGGAAGAAGTTACTGAATACCAAAAGAATATTCTAGGATTACACTTACCAACGGATCCTCGTTGGGCTGACCTTGCGAATATTTCGCTAGAAGAAATTTTAACTGATCACGCGTACTGCGAGCAAAAAGCTGCCACCAGTTGTATTTCTTTAATACAACGTTATTCGGAAAAGGAAAAACTCGTTACAGAATTAGCTCCTATTGTTACTGAGGAATGGGGCCATTTTAGACTTGTATTAGCAGAGTTGAAAAAAAGAAATCTAACGCTTGGAAAGCAGCGCAAGGATGACTATGTAAACAAGTTAATGCCATTTCAAAAAAAGGACGGAAGTGATGATGAAAGGTTCCTGGATAAACTATTAATTTTTGCTTTGATAGAAGCCCGCAGCTGCGAAAGATTTAAAAGACTAAGCGAGGGATTAAATGATGCTTACCTAAGTAATTTCTATCGCCGGTTTATGGAAAGTGAGGCAGGTCACTATACATTGTTTATTGAATTAGCCGAGACTTATATCAACAAAGAACGTGTGAGAACGAGGTGGCAGCAATGGCTTGCATATGAAGCGGGCATAATGAAAGAGCTAGAAACAAGAGGTGACCGAATTCATTAGTTTTCTACCCACACATTTTGATTGGCGTTGTTATTAAAATCCCTCTTTTTATTTTTTAAAGCGGCATAAAAAAAGTCCCGATAAGCGGGACTTTAAACTATTTAAGCTATTGAAATAATCTTATTCAGATGATTTCTTAGCAGCTTTTTTAGGAGCGGCTTTTTTAGCGGCAGCCTTCTTAGGAGCCTCAGCTTTCTTAGCAGCAGCTTTCTTAGGAGCGGCGGCTTTTTTAGCAGCAGCTTTCTTTGGAGCTTCAGCTTTTTTTGCGGCAGCTTTCTTAGGAGCAGCAGCGGCTTTTTTTGGAGCAGCAGCTTTCTTAGGTGCAGCAGCTTTCTTAGCGGCAGCCTTTTTAGGAGCAGCTTTTTTTGCAGTTGCCATGTTTTAAAATTTAATGGTTAGTAAATATCCATTAAAATTAAAAAACTTATACCAACCCTCAAAATTTATTCAGCCACAGGTACTTCTGAAGGAACTTCTGTAACTACAGATACGGTAGTTCTTTCATTTCTTCCTTTCTTAAATTCTACCAATCCGTCTGTTAAAGCAAACAATGTAAAGTCTTTACCAAGACCAACATTTTTCCCAGGATGATATTGAGTACCACGTTGACGGATGAGAATATTACCAGCAATAGCCGGTTGACCGCCAAATATTTTTACACCGAGGCGTTTAGCCTGCGAGTCACGACCGTTTTTTACGGAACCTTCACCTTTCTTATGAGCCATAATATTTTGATTTAGAGATTTTGTAATGTTCTGATTTCATGATGTAGGAGTTCATCCGTCATCGATAAATCTGACAATTACGCGATGCTTTGAATTTTAATTTGAGTATACTGAGTTCTGTGCCCAAGCTTTTTACGGAAACCTTTTCTTCTTTTCATCTTAAAAGCGATTACTTTATCGCCTTTAATAAGATCACTTACGATTTCCGCGGTAACTTTTGCTGTCACTCCTGCGCCTGAAGATAGATCGCCTTCGCTACCTGTTAACAGTACATCACTGAACTCAACAGTATCTCCGGTTTTACCTTGCAGGTGAGGTACATACAAACTTTGACCAGCCTGTACTCTAAATTGTTGTCCTGCGATTTTTACTACTGCAAACATAACTTTTCCAAAATTAGGATCGCGAAGGTAGGGAGAAGCAGTTAGAAAAGAACGGAAATAATTAAAAAAAGTCTAAAAAGTCTCTTAATAATCAGCAAATTTCACGGACAGGGTGAATCAGAGTAAAAATAAATGCTTTAGTAGAGGTTTCTATACTTTTGTCATCCCTTTTATTTTTTGGGAAATGCATGAGTATAAAATCTTTTCTGGCTAAACCATTTGCCTCTTTTATCTACAATCAAATAAAAAAGGAAACTCTTACTGCTGTCAATGACCAGAAGAAAATTCTCGAAATGTTAATCGCCAAAGCTAGTAGTACTGCTTTTGGGAAAGAGCACAATTTTGACAACGTCGCTTCTTACGAAGACTTTAAAGAAGCTGTTCCAGTAAGAGATTACGAACAATTAAAACCTTTTATCGAACGAGTAAAAAAAGGCGAAGCAGACATTTTATGGAAAGGCAAGCCGATTTATTTTGCAAAGACCAGCGGAACGACCAGTGGAGTCAAATACATTCCTATTTCAAAAGACTCTATCTCCAATCATATAAATACTGCACGGAATGCCTTACTCTGCTATATGGTCTTGAGTGGTAACTATTCTTTCATAAATGGCAAACTCATTTTTCTCAGCGGCTCTCCTGTTTTAGATCTAAGTGGAGGTATTCCTACAGGCAGGTTGAGCGGAATAGTAAATCATCATGTGCCTGCATACTTACGCTCTAACCAAATGCCAAGTTATGAGACAAATTGTATTGAAGAATGGGAAACGAAACTAGACCGGATTGTTGAAGAAACAATTAATCAAAACATGACCTTGATAAGCGGTATTCCACCTTGGATGCAAATGTATTTTGACCGACTAACCGAAAAAACGGGAAAGAAAGTCAAAGACATTTTTCCAAACTTTTCTGTGATGGTTCAGGGAGGAGTAAACTATGAACCTTACAAGGCAAAACTGTTAGACAGTATTGGGAAACCGATTGATACAATTGAACTCTTTCCCGCTTCTGAAGGCTTTTTCGCTTTCCAGGATAACTATAAGGAACCCGGTTTGCTGTTAAATACTAATTCAGGTATTTTCTTTGAGTTTATTCCTGCTGCAGAAATTTTCAACGCAACTCCGAATCGTCTTTCATTAAAGGATGTGAAGGTGGGTGAAAATTACGCGTTAATAATAAGCAATAATGCAGGGTTGTGGGGTTATAACATTGGCGACACAATTAAATTTATAAGTACGAACCCGTATAAAATAATCGTAACCGGTAGGATCAAGCATTTTATTTCTGCTTTTGGAGAACACGTAATTGCTGAAGAAGTTGAGTATGCATTGTTGAAGGCTGCAACCGAAGAAAATATTAAAATTGTTGAATTTACAGTAGCACCTTTCATAAGCCAAACGAAAGGAAAGAGTTACCACGAATGGTTTATCGAGTTTGAAAACCTGCCCACTGATCTTTCGTCCTTTTCGAAAAAAGTGGATGAAAACCTTAGAAGTAAGAATGTGTATTATGATGATCTGATCGCCGGAAATATCTTAGACGAGCTCAAAATTTCTTTGGTGAAAAAGAATGGGTTTATCGACTACATGAAAAGCATTGGTAAACTTGGCGGACAAAATAAAGTACCGAGGTTAAGCAACGATCGAAAGATTGCTGAGGAATTATCGCCATTTGTTGCTTAAGCTGCCTCCCTTTATAAAATTGCGTCTGCTGCTAGGCTATTCCCTCCTATCCAAAATGTTAAGACTTCTTCAATTCCGATTGAAGTTATAAGAGCGACGGGGTGCTTTAACGACTTACCGTTCTCATCAATTTTTAAAATCTAATATTCCTATATCTTTACCGCCCCTGATTTTAAAATTTATGTCTCAAAAAAGAATAGCAATATTTGGCTCGACAGGCTCAATCGGTACACAAGCACTCGAGGTTATTGCGGCTAATCCTGAGAAATTTTCTGCTGAAGTTCTTACTGCCCAAACCAACGATGAACTATTGGTGCAGCAGGCAATAAAATTCAACCCTAACGTTGTAGTAATAGGCGACGAAAAAAAATATTTTAAAGTAAAAGAGGCCTTAGCTGGAACAGATGTAAAAGTTTTCGCCGGCGAAAAAGCTTTGGAAGAAGTAGCTGCAATGGATTGCTACGACCTTATGCTGGCGGCGATTGTGGGTTATGCAGGTTTAAAACCAACCCTTGAAGCATTGGAAACAGGTAAAGCTGTAGCACTCGCCAATAAAGAGACATTGGTTGTTGCAGGAGACATTGTAATGAAAAAGGCAATGGAAAAACGAGTACCTGTAATTCCAGTGGACAGCGAACATTCTGCCATTTTTCAATGCCTTGTGGGTGAAACAAGAAACCGGATAGAAAAAGTGATCCTGACTGCAAGTGGTGGTCCGTTTAGAGGTAAAAAACCTAACTTCCTGGTAAATGTAAAAAGGGATCACGCGCTACAACACCCCAACTGGACAATGGGTGCAAAGATTACTATTGACAGTGCGACGCTCATGAATAAAGGCCTTGAAATGATAGAGGCTAAATGGCTCTTTAATTTAGCGCCTGATCAGATCCAGGTTGTTATACACCCTCAAAGCATTATTCATAGCATGGTGCAGTTTGAAGATGGAAGTATCAAAGCACAAATGGGTTTGCCTGACATGAAGTTGCCTATACAGTATGCCTTAGGGTTTCCAAACCGGATTGCAAATAACTCCCCTCGTTTAAACTTCCGTACATTCTCGACTTTAAACTTTGAAGAACCGGATATTAAAACGTTTAGAAATTTAGGTCTGGCAATAGAAGCATTGAATAAAGGTGGAAACATGCCGAGTATCTTGAATGCCGCGAACGAGATAGCAGTATATGCTTTTCTCCGCAACCGCATCGGGTTTTTGGATATGACCGAGGTGGTAGAGCAAACGATGAACAAAATTCCTTTTATTGAAACTCCAACCTTAGATGAGTATTTTGATAGCGATGGAGAGGCACGAAGCTTTGCAGCGTCTTTGATTCAAATGTAAGTTAGCAGCATGCAAAAAGTGGCTTACACGTGCCGAACCTTTAACGTAAATACTTGTAATACTTTCGCGGTTTATGTTTTTATTTGCCGAACAATGAGCAGACGGTACAAGTGAGTGACACAACAATGCTAGCCACAGAACTACTGTTGATTTCCAAAAACTTACAACAGGTACATCAAAACCGGTTAAAAAAATTTCATCATTCTTAACTCCGCTTAGAATACGGATTTAAGGTTAAAGTCCCGAGGGGATTAGGGTAAACATGACATTATTAGCTATAGACTGGAGTAGCGTAGCAGTTAAAACAGGACAATTTATTTTATCGTTTTCTATATTGGTGGTACTACATGAGATGGGCCACTTCTTTCCCGCCAAATGGTTTAAATGCAGGGTAGAAAAATTCTACCTTTTCTTCAATCCGGGAATAAGTTTATGGAAGAAAAAAATAGGTGAAACCGAATATGGTCTTGGGTGGGTACCATTTGGAGGATATGTAAAAATATCCGGAATGGTAGATGAGAGCATGGACAAAGAGCAACTTAAAAAGCCAGCCGAGCCGTGGGAGTTTAGAAGCAAAAAAGCATGGCAACGATTAATAATTATGATCGGCGGAGTGGTTGTAAACATTGTGCTTGCTATCGCTCTTTTTATAATGATTATGTATGTGTGGGGTGAGGAATATTTACCTGCAAAGAATCTTACTTACGGTATACATGCCGACACGCTTGCAACAAAAATAGGTCTGCAAGACGGCGATAAAATTGTCTCAATTGGCGGAAAACCGGTCGATAACATTGAAACTGTAGAAGCTGAAATTATATTGTCTGAAGCCAAACAATTACAGGTTGACAGGAACGGTCAGTCGGTAACAATTCCAATTCCTAATGGGTTAGTTAAGCAACTAAATAAAAACAAACTGCAAGGATTCATTGACGTTCGCTTCCCGGTAATATTCGACTCCGTTGCACAGAGTGCAACCTTCACCCAAGGTAAAGTTGAAAGAGGGGATAAACTCATTGCTTTCAATAATAAACCTGTTCAATTCTTTCATGAATTTGATGCGGAAAAAAGCAAGTTGAAAAACGTTGATGTCCCAATGAAATTGCTGCGGGGAACAGATACGGTTGACGTAAAAGTGAAGGTTAATGAGAAGAGTGCTTTAGGAATATACTTTAGAACGCCCGGTACTTTGTTTGGAACAACTGTAAAGACTTATACGCTAGCTCAATCATTTCCTGTTGGCTTTAATAAATGCTTTGAAACTTTAGACCGTTATGTTACCGGATTGAAGCAGTTGTTTACGGGTAAGGTAAATGCAAGCGACTCTTTGGGTAGTGTAATCAGTATCGGCAATACTTTCCCAAGCTTATGGGACTGGCAAAAGTTTTGGACTCTTACAGCCATATTTTCGATTATTCTCGCCTTTATGAATATACTGCCTATCCCGGCGCTTGATGGCGGCCATGCTTTATTTACTTTGGTGGAAATGGTGAGTGGTCGCAAGCCAAGTGATAAGTTTATGGAGTATGCCCAGATGGTAGGTATGGTATTACTTCTGGGACTGATGGCTTATGCTTTAGGTCTGGACTTTTGGAGATTGTTCAAATAAGAGAATCTGTTCTAAAAAGATCGAAAGTAATTGGAAGGGCTTAAGGAACTGTGCTGTTTTCTACCTTCTTCCTAATCTAATAAACTCCAAAAAGCTTTTACATTTCAATGCCGATCTTCTTCATCAACAAAGATGCGTTCATACTTTGGCAAATGCCGCTCTTTAACTTGTAATCGAAGTACAATTCCTCTCCTTCAACCTGAACGTCGAAATGATAGTTGCTGGCAGCACCTTGCTGCGTTTTATAAAGATTGGCAAGTTCTACATCATGCGTTGCAATTATTGCTACAGCCTGCTCCCTTATTAATTGTCGGATCAATGCCTCTGAGCCTGTATGACGATCAAGAGAATTGGTGCCTCGCAGAATTTCATCGAGTAAAATGAAGACCTTTTCATGTTGTTTTACCTGGTCAATGATACTTTTCAATTTCTTTAATTCGGCGTAAAAAGTAGAAGTATTTTCTGCAAGATTATCGGCAATTCGCATACTGCTATAAAGCTTAACAGGGCTAAACTCAAATGTGCTTGCACACACCGGCGCTCCTAATTGTGCAAGTACAAGATTGACGGCAATACTGCGCAAAAAAGTACTTTTGCCCGCCATATTAGAACCTGTTATGATGGCTACTTTCCCCGTTCCGCTGGTAGAGAAGGAATTATCAACACGCTTTTTTTCATCTATTAACGGATGCCCGATGTTCTCCCCTATCAAAGTAAAATGTTCACTGGAATTGGTTGGAAAATTCCATGTAGGATGATTGAAAGTAAGTGTTGCAAGGGTATTTACCAGTTCGATGTTTTGTAATATTTTAAACCATTCCGGCACTACCAGTGCATACTTGTCTTTCCATTTATTCAGGCTTAGCGTTTGCCGAACGTCCCAGAGAAAGAACGTGTTTAAAACAAAGAACACAAGGAGGTTTAACCGAAAATCAAAGCGTTTTAGTATTTCCTTTAAATCTCTAATGCCTTCAGTGCCGCCCTTTTTAGACACTAAAATCTCTTTATAAGAGTCTAATAATGGCGAACTACAAGGCAACTTTTCTACCAACAACAATTGCTTGTAGAGCGTGTCTAGTTCACCTTCGATTTTTGTAAGTGCCGTATATGTCTGAATTACTTTTGCACTTGTGTATTTAGCAAAAAGAAAGTAAGCAAAAACAAGCAGCCAGAAAACAGAAGAATTGATCCAACCAAAAAGGTAAGCTGCTACAGTGGCTAACGTGATAGCAGTGAATACAACAGGCAATATTTTCCACAAAGCCTGCTTTAATGGCTTAGGCATAGACAGCCATACCTTTATCTTTTGTTCGGTTGCAAAAGTCAAAGGATTTGCCATACCCGTTGATTGCAGATTCTGCCGCCACGCCCATTGTGGAGCCAGGCTTTTTGCTGCCGCTTGTCGATCTATTATGACGTTTTCTTCAGATGCCTGGAGCAGGGCGGTCGCTAATAATTGTTTCGATTGCTGCGATGTGCAACGACTTATATATTGGTAAAGAGATGCTGTTCCGAACAAATCTATGTCACCGGCATAGGGATGTTCATGAGGTAAAAAAGAAATGCCGTCTTCCCTGTTTTGATAATTTCCTGATAGTATCTCCAGTTCTTCCCGGTTAATAAATAACAATCGCTGAGCGTCGGCTATCTTTTCATTGTTATCTGCGTCAATAGAAATTACATAAAGGAAAAGAGCAATTCCTGCAGCGACTAGTATCCATGTTATCAGGGAGGATTTGAAGAAAAGAGAATAAATGAGAAGTAGTATCGCTAGAACTATTACTAATCTTAACCAACCAATATTGCTTCGTTTACTTTTTAGTTTTCTTAAGAGATCCGAATAATAACTTACCTGTTGTTTGTATATTTCTCCTGGTGTCTTCTGTTGGTTCATAGCTATAGTAAGAACATAATAAAAACGTTAAGATAACGATTGGAATAGCAATGTTTAGTAAATTTGCGCAACAACAATGGGGCTGTACCTGGTTTTGACAGCATAGGTTGTTGTGGGTATAAGCATGCAGTGCGTTGTGTTATTAGCACTTTAATCTGAAAGCTCAACAAACAAAAGGCGAAAATACTTACGCCATGGCTGCTTAATTCAGAGAATTAGCACCCATTATGGCCGGGAATGCAGGTTGACCTGTTACCACGCTTCCCCGCCGAATCAAACAAACAAAACGGGTTGCCACTACGGAAGGCTGTGACTGTAGTGTAAGACCATACAGCTAAGGAAGTGATTGGTTCGTCCGGCTCCGGCTGCTTCCCGACAAATAATTCCGGAATAAGCATGTAGAAGGCTTATGGCAAATATGTTTGGACAGCGGTTCGACTCCGCTCAGCTCCACGGTTAAGAGGATAAGTGTATTGTAAATCAATATCTTATCCTCTTATTTTTTTTATAGGGAGCAAAAAAGGTAGTAAATTTAAAAGGATTTTCATATGTTTTTACACTTACCGAGCCACAAAGCTTTCCTCAAGTGTAAAACAACCTTGATATTTTTCACATGGGAATGAGAGGTACTGCTCTACTTTTTCTTTTTCACCCGCCCCAGTCATAAATATTTTACCTGCCTCCTTTAACAAGTTCGGAGAAACTTAAAGTGCAAAATATTACTCGCACCTGAAATTGGAGGCGTAAAATTACAGTGAAGGTAAAATTTGAGAGTGTGAGTAAAATTAGAGAGTGTGAGCCAGCTATGTTTTGGTCGGGCCAAAACTTAATATCATGCGGTGCATTCATCAAAAATATTAGAGGCAATTTTGGGATAAGACATTTTATACGACCAACGGGAGTAATAAACGAGCAATGAGTTTTTGTTCGACAGAAACACCGCTCGCCTTAATACAGGCGCACTGAATTTTTGCACATAGTTTTGAGTTGAACTGAAATTTTAGCTGGTGAAAAAAAAGTAAGATCTGTCAAAATAGTATTACACTGCCTTTAGCTGATTTTCTTCATGAGAACCTCCCCAGGCTTTAACCATTACAACTTTTTTTCGCTGCTCTGTAACCTTCACATAACGTTTGAAGCTTCTATAGTCTAAATTGCCACTAATTGACATTACTTCCTCTGCCGACATCCCCTTTTCTAATGACAAGGTGCAAAACGTTTTTCGACCTGTATGAACACCAACTAACTCATATTTTGGATATGTAATTGCTTCCCGCTTTATGCCTCTGAAACGAACAATCTCTATTTGTTCGTCAATGCAAGCAAGTTTGCAAAGATCCTTTAATGCATAATTCATATTTTGATTTGAAATAACTGGTAAAGGCTTTAACATCCCTTCATATTTCTTCAAAATTGCCCGAGAATAAAGATTTAATGGTATTGTGAGGATTTCTTTTGTTTTCTTAACTGTAAGCCTTATTTCTTCACTTTTTATGTGCTCTCTTTTCAATTGCCATAAATCTGAATACCTTAAACCAGTAACACATGCAAAACAAAAAACATCTCGGACATTGGCCAGTCGCTTATTGCCTGACAGATCCATGTGAAAAAGTGTTTCAAACTCTTCGTTCGTAAGTGCAATTACCTCAAGGCTTTCACGTTTTATTTTAAAATCTTTATACTTGTCACTGACTTCAACACCCTGCTGTTTAGCATAATTTAAAAAAGTCTTTATTGTGCTTAGTTGCTTTGCTACCGTAGTATTATTTAGTCCTTTAATAATTTTCTTTTCTACCTCGCCATTTTTTTCTCGTAAAACTGTTCTGTCTTGATATAAGAAATTCTGGAAAGACTGAAAAAAACTGTAATCCAAATTATCGAAAGTGACTTTCTTGCCAGTGCTTTTACAATAATCCTGCAAGTGGTTCTTGACTGATTTATAAACAGAAATGCTCGTCCTGGTACGAATGTCTTTATGCTCGTCAATATATTTTTGCATAAAATCAAACAAAATATTAGACGCTTCCTCCTTCTTAGTGGCTGGTTTCTGTTGCTGGTTAAGCTTCTCTACAACCATTTCAGAAGAATAAGCAACGCTATCCATTTCAAAACGCTTTTCAATTTCAATAATAGTTAAGGAAAGTTTATTTAAATGAATGTTAGTTTCTTCTACTTCACTGAAGGCGGGCAAGGAATAAAAATCGATTGCAAATGATTTAGCCAATTTTTTATCAATATAAACTGCTTTTTGCGTTCCGGAATCCCAGGAGCAAGGATGAAGTTTTATTCTAGTTCTGTAATACCTTCTTTGACCCGATACTTGGTAGATTAAATCAACTGGAGAGGTGCCATCTTTTAAAGACTTATCTAAGCGAAGGACGTAGCGAATTGTTCCCATAGTAGCCTAGGTTTAACATTGAAGATACTATTTATTAAATAAATAGGTAGCAAAAAAGGTAGCAATTTTTTACTTATCTAGGTTTAATTCCGTTTACCTTTATTTACGTCAATTCCAATTAAGACATTAATAATCAAGTATTTAATATAAGTTTAAGTAAGGCTGATTTAAGATAGATATGGAACATTCGACTCCGCTCAGCTCCACTACTTGGCATTAAGAAAAAATAAAAAAGTCTGCAACTAAAGTGGCAGACTTTTTTATTTTTTTATTTTTGTAGCAAATAGCTCCATCACTTACTTTGGTATTTCAACATAAAAAGTAGTCCCCTTTCCCTCTGTACTTTCAAACCAGATGCGGCCATCGTGCCATTCTACAATTGTTTTTATAATTGACATACCAAGTCCGGTAGTAGGTTCACCTTTAATACCCATTCTTCTTGCCTTTGTAAATTTGTTAAAAATAAAAGGCTGCATTTCTGCTGGTATTCCAATTCCATTATCCTGCACTTTTATAATGATCGTTTGCTGTTGATCTTCCAGCTTCACTACAATATGTCCTCCGTCAGGAGTAAACTTCTGAGCATTCAAGAGAAGGTTATTAACGACCTGCATAAACTTTGAGACATCAATAGATACATACAGGCTCTTGAGGGGAGTTTCAAAATCGACAGTTTGCCTAGCGACCGTATGCGGATCTTTGTATTGCTCAATAATCTCCTGAATTTTTAAAACAATATCAACCCTTTGTTTAACCAATGTTGTTTCGCTTGATTCAAGAAATTCCCTGTTAATCAAGTCTCGAATCATAGTGACACTTCGCTTACTGTTTTTATCAACCAGGTCAATTAATTCCATAATATCCTCATTCTCTGCTATCTCCGGATATTTTGACAGCATTAGTGCAGACATTTGAATATTTCCAAGCGGTCCTAAAAGGTCATGAGATAAAATTTGTAGAATCGAATTCTTCTTATTCGAAAATTTATGTAAGGTCTCAATGTAGTTTTTGTACCCAGTAATATCAGAACCTGTTCCGACGACAATTTTATTGTCACTTTTTTCCGACAAGTACGCATCAACCTTAAGCCACTTGATACTCCCTTCGGGTTGCAGTATTCGAAATTCGATAGTTTGCTTTTGCTTATCCTCCTTGAGATTGAAAAAACTAGATGTCACATGAGACCTGTCATCAGGATGAACGGTTTCTAGGAGCAAGTTCAGCTTAGAACCTATTGACTCGCGGGAAATATTCCAAATGCGTTCGAACGCCTCGTTGAGATAAAGCATCTTGTTTATCTGCAGATGAAAAGCAAAGAACACTTCTTCCGTTAATTCGGGCAGTCGCTGTAAGGGGTTTCCTGAAGGTAGCGGTTCTGTTGTTTCCATAAAATCGACATTATTTCTTGTCAACTTCAGTATGCACCTTTTTCAGGTAGTTACTGGAAAACGAAGATATGCCAAATTAAATAAATGTATAATGTGATAAAATCTCGTTTTAATTAAAGGCTCAGGCGAACAACTTTTAGAAGTTGTACCGGAGCCCTATTTGAACCTGGAAAGGGTCACCTGACGGAGTTGCAATACCAGCAGTATTTACTCTATAATTAAATCTTCTATTAGAAGCATCAAAAGCTGGAAGAGCAGGACTTGTACTGGTTGCAGGTATGCCAATAGCATAGAGGTTTTGATTTCCTAAAGATTTGTTTACACCTCGGTTTCTATTGAAGACGTTTGCCACATTGAACACATCCGCCGACAATTCGAGATTGTGAGCTTTATACAGTTTAAATTTCTTGCTTACCCTTACATCGATGATGCCATAAAAACCGTTCACGCCGCCGTTCCTTTCTGCAATTTTGCCAAAGTACTTAGTGATATAATTTTTGATACTTGGGCTTGCATCAGAATTATTAAGAATTGCCGTTAATCCTGTTTGAACGTTCACTGGTACAGCAGGATTATTAGGGTCGAAAATAAATGCCAGGTCATTTGTACCTGAAACAAAATCTGCGTTACTGTTAGCACCCGATAACAAAGTATAACGGGTGCCACCAATTCCGGAGTAGCGAATTCCAATACTTACACCATAAAATGTAGGTAAGGACCCATAAACAACTACCTTATGCCTGAACTGGTTATCGGAATAACTCATTTTACTTAAATCCCTCGGATCATCTTTCACCTGCAAGGAAAGAGTAGCCGTGTTGGCGACGTTACCATTGTACGACGTATTATCCCTTGTATCGTTCCAAGTGTAACTAAAAGAGATATCTCCATCTTTAAAGTACTGGTAAGTACCATCGACAACTATTGCAAACTGGTTCACCTTACCTTGGCTATTTAATTCCAATACGCGCCCCAGTTTCTTACTGATCCGTCCTTCAAGCCAATCGCCGGCCCCGTTTGCAGGCATGGTGCTTAATGGCACATACACGCCGCGGTTGTCTTCGTCAGGCAATGTAAAAAAAGGCTGGGCGGCCATGTTACGGTCCACATACATATAATTGTGTCGACCTAGTGTTGCGTAACCTGTTATACTCATTTTAAACTTAGCGGTAAAATAATGGCTATAAGAGAGGTTAGCCTTATACATTACCGGCACTTGCGCATCCGTACCATTTGTGTTGATGGTAGGCAGCTGAAAGTCGGTTAGTGTGGGAATTTTCGATGGATCAGCACGATAAGCCGTGAAATCAACAGGTGGAATATTAGGGGCTCTTACATCCACGGTAGCTGAATGCTTACCATCAAACACCAGGTTATTGATCAAGACATAGTTATTAATGTCTGATGCAAAAATGCCGGCACCGAAACGAATAAAGTCCGTACGTTTTTCATTCACATCCCACGTAAATTGAAAACGTGGCTGTATTACCGAAGATTTAAGTTTATTGTCTGTTCGTAATTTCAGCTCATCAAAAACTAACTGATTTAGAGGAGATGAAGGATAATGAGCGTAATCGAAGCGCAAACCGGCTGTCAGATCTAAACCCGGTGCGAGGGTAGTTTGCATTTGCGCATATACCCCAAAGTTTTGGATATTGCCCACTACACTTGGATCAGGTACAATAGGTACTTCGCGGTAATACCTGTAAGGTGTATTGCTTTCAAATGCTGCAAGGTTAATGTAATGAAATCTCCCGTTTACCTCGCTACCATATCTCGAATGTGAACGGGTATTCATAGCGTCTATCCCGAACGTGTATTTAATTTTATTCGTGTTGTAATATAAATTATCGACCACCTGCACTACGTTGTTATCAAAGTTTTCCTGGGCGAAACGATGACCCCCGATCTGAATATTTGTTGACCTTGTAACTCCACCAATTGAGGAGGTAACGTTTTCTACAATTGCCCTGGGTATGTTTGCCCCAGGCAGATCATCACCGGGCTCGCTCGACTGAAAAGTGTAGAGGTGCTGTACTTTCAGCTCATTGGTAACGCGTGAACTAACAGAAGTACGTAAGGTTGCAAGCAGACTGTTATCCCTGTTGAAATCATTGCCAGTTGATTCGTATAGATTAATTGCCGTATTATCTGTCAGCCCTAACTTATTTCGGTCGTTCGTATAGTTGTCGCGAATCGTTAGCAAGTTTTTGCTGTTGATCTGCCAATCAAGACGGGCAAAAACAGCATCAGAACCGCGGTTTTTATCAAATGAACCATACTGTGCTTTGTTAGAAACTCCGTACTTGGCACGGGCAATACTTACAAAATTATCAAGGGTAGCTTTTGTTACGTTGAACCTTGTCTCATCCGCTGGCGATTGTACATCAGCAATAACTAAAGAACGTTTATCCTGCTGGTGATCCCACGCAACAAAATAATGTAGTTTATCTTTAATAATGGGACCGCCTAAGGAGAATCCATACTGGTAAGTAGAATAATTGTTATTACGCTTATTACCCCTGATATCATAACTACTGGCCAGGCGATTGTCGCGGCCGTAAGTAAATGCGCTTCCACTTAATGTGTTAGTTCCTGACTTGGTTACAGCGCTAACAGTTCCTCCTCCACTTCTTCCATAGGTAACATCGTATTGATTCGTAACTACTTTAAATTCTCTAACAGCTTCTATAGAAATGGAATATGGAGCACCACTACGGCTTGTGGTTGATCCCGCGGAAGTAGGGTTCTTAGCATTCATACCATCAATTGTGTAATTCGTGGAAGAATTTAATTGGCCGGCAATGTTTCCTCCCCTGCTTAATGGAGAAAGATCCATCAATGTCGTAAAGTTTCTTCCGTTAACAGGTAGCCGTGTCATTGTACGGGCAGAGATCGCAGTAGCGGCGCCAATGTTTTCTATTTTATTTTTTAAACCTGATGCTACAACCTGTACCACTTCAAGGGTGTTCTCCCTAACCTGCATGTTGATATTGACCTTTACTGCGTCGCCCTGATTGAGTGTATAACCGCTTATCTTTTGCTCTCCAAACCCCACATAAGTAACACTTACAGTGTATGGTCCCCCAAGGGGTAGCTCCTTAAAAGTGTATTCTCCTTGTGCATTGGTTAAAGCTTTTGTAGTAAAGCCTGTTGATTCGTTGCGAACCGTAACCGAGGCACCTACCTGTGGTTTTTTGTCATTGTTCAATACTATTCCGGAGATTGATGCTTGCGTCGTCTGTGCTATTGCGTTTGCAGACAAAAGGCCAAATAACACTAATAGAAGAGTGAATAGATTTTTACACATACGGCTAGTTTTGATTTTAAATTTGCAGCAAAAGTAGAGTTGACCTATTAAGATATTGTAATCTTAATATTATTGTTGAGTTACGAAAACCCGTCTTTGTTTAAACAAATTAGGGTATAAAAATGGATATAGCAATACCTACAAAGGGCCGTAAGTTTAAATGTTTTGGAGGCAATAAAAGGCTTTTATAAAAAGAAGGTAGGTAAAAATTAAAGGTCTTTTTTCCTTTGCTAATTTCCCTGAGGGGCAGATTATTTAAGGGCGGAAACGTTCAATTCCTGTCCTTTTAAAAATGTTGTCTATCATTCTTTCGTATTCGCTTTCTGAAGGCATCTGTAAATCCAACGAATGTTTGTTGTGATGAAGATCCCATTCCTGCAAGTCGCTATCTTTTTCTGGTAGGCGGAAATTCAATTTGCATAACCTCACCAGTTCCTTGCAACTCACTTTTTTTACAGCCGCATCTGCCAGTACTCTTCTTTTCACATGTCCACAGATATCAAAATGGGGATGAATAGTCTTTCCCATAAAATCAATCCAATCTGGATGCAGACCTATTTTATTTGCGTAATTATAAAGCTCATGAAGATTGTTGGCTGTCAAGTGACTGCCATCCGTATAAACCATACAACAGGATTTGTAAATACGCCTCAACAAGCCCGCCAACTACCCTACGAAAAAGGTTTTTTCATACTCAAAAAAGACATTAAATAACGTTTAAACCGGGAAGTAGCTCCCGAAGTGACTAGTGGATCGAGCTTCCAAGTTTTGAGTTTCACTTAATACTTCATACATTAATCCTTTAATCCTTCAACCAATTTTTATGACCAAAATTTTAAAATGCATCCTCATAGCATGTGTCATTTGCAGCTGCAAAAAAAACAGTGAACTACAAGCCGTTACTCCAAATCAGGAACAAGGGCAGCCATTGAGCAACGAACAGATCAATCATTTCATTCAGCAACAATTATTGGAAAAGGGATCATTTGACTGGAAAGATGCTACCGACGAAATGGTATGGAGTGCTTTAATAAACAGTGACAGTATCATGTCCATCGGCTACATACCTGAAAACGAATCAAGCATCGACAACAGACAATCTTCAATTGACATTACAAAAAGCGACTGGCGGGCAACTAAAGAAAAAGTGATGCAAATAATATTTAATGAAGAGAAAAAAAGAAATGCAACAATACAATTTGAAACACTGGAAGTATGGAAAGAAAATAAATTACCGGTATTGGATGTAAAGATTTCTAGCCTGCAAACCGTAAAACAATTACGACGTAATAATCTTGTTCGCTATGCAGAACCGATGGGCTATGATCCGATAGAAGAATTTGACAAAGAAGATGCAGGGCCAGCTCAACGCTCTGAAAGTGATGGTCTTTTTGGAGGTATTGGGTGTGGTGGCTATAGCGGAAGCAGTTCCCTCATTGCCGGTTCCGACTACATCTCGCTTCTTCCAAACACAAAAGTTTCTTGGAATTTTGGTTACCACAAAATCACCCAGGCTTGGACTAAGTCAACAGGAACAGGCGTGAAGGTAATGGTGATAGATACAGGAGTGAGTCCGGATCAGGACAACCTCGGCAGCCAATTCAACCAGGGATACTCGGGTGAGCGCACAATCGAAAAAATAGTAACCCTACCCGGAGGAAGCAATACCAACGACGCGTGCGGGCATGGCACTACCATGAGCGGAACGATTGCTGCGCCGCGAGGGAATGACGGCAATTCATGTGGCGTTGCTTATAACAGCAACCTCATAGTTTGCCGCGCTGCAAACAACGTGTATATCGACGGCAGTAACGAAGTAAAGGGAGTAAGCGACGCATATCTATTTGCCGCAGACAACAAAAGCGTAAAGATTGTAAGCATGAGCATGGCCCGTATTACTAACAGTGGACAAATTAAAGACGCTATCCAATATGCTTACGGCAAAGGCAAGGTCATGTTCTGTGCAGCAGGCACTTCAAAAAGTTTTCTTGCAACTTTAATCGGTGTTATGTTTCCTGCGAGTCTTGATGAGGTTCAGGCTGTAACCGGGGTAAAAGATCTCTCTTCTTTATCAGCATGTGAGGCTTGTCATAAAGGGAAGCAGGTCGACTTTGTAATAGTAATGCAGAAGCAAAGTAGCGGCCTGAAAGCTTTATCAACAGCAACAAGCGGAGACGTTCCAACCGTTGTAGGCGGCTCGTCAGTAGCCACCGCTACAGCTTCCGGCATTGCAGCACTTGTATGGAGCCGGTTCCCTTCTTATACAAGAGACCAGCTAATAAATAAACTAACCGTTACAGCAAGTGGGTATCCAAACAAAAGCAGCAATTATGGCTGGGGTAAACTAAACGCTGATGCGGCAACGAATTAATTCTATGAGATAGTTAGAATTATAAGCGTAGCTATTATCATTAAATATCTTACAACGAGCATCACTTCGCAAACTCGCCAGCAAACAAAAAATGCTCAATTTCTAAATCCCGATTTCTAATTCAACTATCTTCGTCAAAAATAAATTAGCTATATGAATTTGCATGAGTACCAGGCTAAGGAGTTACTAAAGAAATACAAAGTTCCTGTACAGGAAGGCATCGCTGTAGATACTGTTATGGCTGCCGAGGAAGCATACAGGCAAATCAAAAATGACACGGGCAATAACTTTGCGGTAGTGAAAGCGCAAATACACGCAGGCGGACGTGGCAAGGGAAAAATTGAAGGGAAAGAACAGCGTGGTGTGGCCGTAGGCAAAAGCCTTGAAGACGTTTCGAATATTGCTAAAAATATATTGGGTGGCACTTTGGTTACTATTCAAACAGGACCTGCAGGTAAAAAAGTAAGTAAGGTGCTGATTGCACAGGACGTTTATTATCCTGGTCCAAACCCTGTAAAAGAGTTCTACCTGAGCATACTACTCGACCGCGCGAAAGGTCAGAATGTAATTATGTACAGCACCGAAGGCGGAATGGACATTGAAGAAGTAGCTCATAATACTCCTGATAAAATATTTAAAGAGTGGGTTTACCCGGGTGGTGGTTTGCAAGGTTACCAGGCAAGAAAAATTGCTTTCAACTTTGGACTGAGTGGTGAAGCCTTTAAGAACTGTGTTAAGTTCGTTACCAATTTATACAGTGCATATTGTGGTCTCGATTGCAGTATGCTTGAAATAAATCCATTGTTTAAAACGGCCGATGAAAAAATCATAGCTGTTGATTGCAAGATGAATTTAGACGAGAATGCTTTAATGCGTCACGCTGATCTTGCTAATCTCAGAGATGTAAACGAAGAAGATCCTACCGAAGTAGAAGCAGGTCAGTATAACCTGAATTTTGTAAAGTTGGATGGCAACGTTGGTTGTATGGTAAATGGTGCCGGCCTTGCAATGGCTACTATGGATATGATAAAACTTGCCGGTGGTGAACCAGCAAACTTCCTTGACGTAGGTGGTACTGCAAACGCACAAACTGTTGAAGCTGGTTTTAAGATTATTATGAAGGATCCAAATGTAAAAGCAATTCTAATCAACATTTTTGGAGGTATTGTTCGTTGCGACCGTGTTGCTTCGGGTGTTATAGAGGCTTATAACAAGATGGGCAATATTAATATTCCTATCATCGTTCGCCTGCAAGGAACCAACGCCGAGGAAGCTAAAAAGCTGATAGATGAAAGCGGCTTAAAAGTTCAGAGTGCAATTTTGTTGAGCGAGGCAGCTGAGCTTGTGAAAAAAGCGGTAGCTTAAGAGTGTTTTAAGTTGTATGTAATAAGTAATAAGTTTTATAAGTAGATCCCACCTTATCGGTGGGATTTTTTGTACCTGGCAGATAACAACTATTGAACATCGTGGGGGCGTTGACAGATAGTAGCTATTGCAACAGCGGCTTTTAAAAAAGCTTTACTAAGAGCATTTTATTCAAAAATTGTTTCTTTAATTTATTCAATGAAAATATTTGTATCTGATTCTTATGAAGCGATGTCCAAAAAGGCGTTTGCGGTTTTAAATGAACGAGTGAAGGAGCAAACAACTCCTCTTATCTGTACTGCCTCCGGAGATAGCCCCGCGGGATTGTACAGAGAGTTGGTAGCTAGCGTGCAAAAGGGCGAAATTTCCGTTACTGACTGGAACTTCGTCAGTCTTGATGAATGGGTTAGGATGAATGAAAACGATGAAGGCAGCTGCAGGTATCACTTAAATCAACAGTTGTTTGAGCCGTTAAAAATTGCTCATGAGCACATTTGTTTTTTCGATGGTAGGTCGCCAGAAAAACAAAAGGAATGTGATAAGGTAGAGAACTTCATAGCTGCGAATGGTGGTATAGACGTAGCCGTTATTGGTTTAGGATTGAATGGTCATGTTGGAATGAACGAACCAGGAACGTCACCTGAACTGAGATCACATATAGCAGATATACACCCTCAGACACAAGAGGTTGGACAGAAATATTTTAAAGAAAAGCGATCATTGACAAAGGGTTTGACATTGGGAATTGCTTCGCTGCTGGACGCTAAAAACGTAGTACTGCTGGTTAGCGGAAAGCGAAAAGCCGAAATCGTTAAACAGGTGATTGAAGCGGAGATTTCAACCGAAATTCCTGCAACCTTTCTTCGCGACCACCCCTCGTTTTATATTTTTTTAGACGCAGACTCGGCGTTATTAATCGACAAAAGCAAGTACGAATAAGGGTCTTAATTTTTTCAGTATGACTGTTGCTTCCAAGATGCAATTCCTGGGCAGAGTGTCAATTTTATATTTACAGCTTTGACCCTTTTTAATAGCAATTTTACTAATGCACTAATCTACGCAGATCAATAACTAAATGAGTGAAGAATTGGCGTTAATGCTGCCGTTTTTAACGCTGCAGAATTTTTATCCTGAAAAGCATCAAACTAAGAAGCTAAGTATTTGACAGCAGAAATCGAAGGCATGAAGAAATAGGCGCCGCCCATGGTGTGAACAAACATTGGAAGATTTTGAAGTCTTTTACGGAAGGGTTTCTCCTGTATCGAAAAGCTGTTTGTTTCGTTATTGTTACCCCGCCCTAAAGGGTTTGCTACCAGTGGATCCAATTCATCTGTCAGGCTCTGGAATTTTGGATTATTGATCCATATGTTTTGAATAAACTCAAACTGGCGGGCAAGGTCTGCATTAAAGCAAATAAAATTCAGGCCCCGTGCACCCGAAGGTGCAGTGTCGTTTGTTTTAAGGATATCCTGCGGGTTCATAGATTTAGCGACAGGTGCACCAAAAGAGCGGCCCCTTCTTAGCAATCGATGTTTTCTTGTAATAAAAGACGACTCCTTAGGAATTCCTTCCAGGCAATCGCGGGGATGGTTGCGGCGAACGTGGGCACCATACGGACAACCAAGTCCCTGCGGATCCTGCGTATGGTATAGAAAATCATTTTTATCACACATTGAGGGGTCATCCTTCTCAGGACTATCGACGAGGGAAGTTCCGGACGGCCAGCGTCCCACCATTTTAGATGCAAGTTTAACGGCTTCTTCGTGTATATAATTGCCATTTTTATCTTTCGAATTCTCATAGGCGAAATCCCAAAATGCCTTCACATCCTGCCCCAGTTGACGAAAAACAAGATAGCTGCCATTTGCACCGAAATCTTTATTGTTTGTTTCAGGTTCGACAGGAAACAAATTAGCAGGATCCTCAGATGGTAAAATCGACGGGCTGTCCGTGTACTGTCCATACTCATTCTTATAACCAAGGATAAATTCTCCTATTGCTATCGGATCGTCCGCAGGTCCTTTTTCGCTCAACTCCGCTAGGAAGGGTTGTGAGATACCATCCTTAAACCCGAAATGCTCTTTTTCATTATCAGGCCTGCACGTGTCTATTTTTTCGAGTATTGTTATCCCCGCCGCATTTATTCGTTCAATTACTACCTTTTTAAATGTTTCCAAGCGCTCATTGGTATCTGTATACAGCATCAGCATTACGTGCACTTCAGGACAATGTGGTCCTCCCCACGCCCAGTTTTTTGGATCGCTTTTACCATAGTCGCCAAACATCAATTGTTTGTGTTCTGTTGACATGCCTTCTTCAAATTCACCCGAGAAGGTTTTTAAGGCATTTTTGCTCAAACCTAATTTTTTCATGCCCTCTAGCGTAAACGCAATGTTCATCGCGTTTTCCCGCGGTTTAGTGTCTCCATCTGTTATTTGGTCACCAATTTCTGCCAGCCATTTTTTTGCATTTTCTACGTTAGTTATTTGGAGTAACAAATAGATAGCGTTTGGCAAGTTGCTGTAGCCGCGAAGTATTAACCCCTGTATTTCTTTCTTAGCTAGTGTGACCATCTTAGTATTATAATAGGTTTAACCATTGTTGCGCTTTCTTATCGCTGATAGAGCCATACAGACCCATGCGAACATTGGTATTGGCAATAATATTTTTTACGGTAATGTCCTTATAAGCGCTATACCAAACCTGGGAAGGAATTTGTTTTTTTCGGGCCCATGCTACAAAACCCTTCATGTCCCTGGCGCCTTCCAGTACAAGCCATTTGGTCTTGGGGAAGTCCATCATGTGGCAAAAAATTGCAGACATAGGAGCAGGCTGCTTATTTACAAAATCAGTAAGGTATTGATCAGAAGTTCCGTCATAATTACTAATGAAGATTAACCGTTTATGATCATCAAGAAAAACCCACCTTGCAAAATGTATAGATGGAATGGTGGCCAACTTTCCCTTATTGAAAACATACCGGCTTACCCTGTTTATCATCCATAAGGTCTTCTTCAAAAATCGCAGCCTAAACGTTCCCGGCTTTATATTACCAACGGCGGAAAACTGGTTTTGTAAATTGAATTTTTCGTGCTTTTGCAGTAAGCTTACTTTTGATTTATCAAGGTGATGGTCTGTAGCTGGCTCTTTCATTTCCCTGCGGCGAAGCATTATTAATGCGGTAATGACCATGATCAAAAGAAAAGGCAGCAATATAATTGCACAACAGACCAGGAAAGCGAGGTAGCCGTAGTATTGAAAGTTTTGCTTGAAAGATCTTTTACCCGGGGGAACTTTCGACCACGCGAATTCGTCCTTACTCCAAACATATTCACGCACCTTATTTCGTATTTCAAGGGGAGATTTAGTTATTAAGGCTTCCCTGTTTGCATCAAGGTAATCTTCGACCGCGTAGTATAACTCTTTCTCCTGCTTGATTTGCTCAACCGATCTACCCCAAGCTCCAATAAACAAACCGGTCTTTGGTGCATTGTGACTATTAATGAAAACCAATACTTCTTCACGTGTCACATTTTCCTTTTCAGGAAATCCTTTGCAAGTGCGAAATATTTTTATGAAACCGGGCAAGCCAACATCCAGCATCTCGTTTATATGTTCCGCTTCGTCACCGTCGTAATCAGATTCGAAAAGCAGGTGAGCCGGTATTGGATTTCCGTCTACGTCGTGCGTTGCATCCATCATTACCCAACGCGCAAAATGGATTTTTTTCATCTTGCCAAAAGGCATCAGGTCATTCGCCTCAATATTCTCCGACAATTTATTTAATAGCTGTATTAGATCCTGCAGTTTATCTTCTCGTGTATCAAAAAGGAGGGTTAATCCGTCCTGAACATTCATCATAGCTGGTATTTTTGATTCAACGTACTAGGGTTTTTATAGTTTTTAAGGGTAAAACTTAGGTAGACTATAAACACCAATACGAGTAACATATCTCCAGCCCCGGCAACCAATACCATGTAGGTAGCCTGACCTAAAAAATAGTAATATAACCATACACCTACTGCCGCTGTTTTTCCGAGGACACCTACAATAGCCATTGCATAGTTCTGTCTTACATCCCTCGAGACAAAATAAAACCCAATACCCATGATGAGTATAAAAAGCCAGAAATTGTAATAGTGAATTTTGAAGAGATAATCGGCAGAGTAATCTACCACGTTGTAAAACAGTTTGATGTTGAACGCCAGTGAGACTACTCCTAATAATCCAGCTCCAACATTCCAGAACGCTGCAAAAAGAAAGAATTTTTTGTAGAAGGAATTTGCCTTCTCAGTTTTAATATCTCTATTGAGATTATCTCCTGGGTTCATGACGAGTTGGTTATAAAAACGAAAGAACTCTAATATAATTCGCGGGTTTTTAAAATACTAATCAGAAAAAAAATAATATAAATGGATGAGATTACTCGTTTACTGAAGAAGAGCCAAGGGAAGACGATAGCATCAAATAATTGGATGGTAAGGTTTGAAAGATTTTACTGCCTTTTTACGCTTTTTCAAAAATTACCACAAAAAGGCTTGATCGCTATGTATGAGCAGTGGCTTGGATGGAAAATGATTAAACCACAAATTATTACAATACGATGAGTGGCATAATTTAAGTAGAAAGTACTTTTGCAGTTTAAAAGCATTTCATCAATAAGAACATATAGCATGAGTACAAATGAAAATTCAAATAATCCTGATGTAGTCTTGATTGGAGCCGGTATAATGAGCGCAACTCTCGGAGTGTTGCTAAAGCAATTGCAACCCGATTTAACTATAGAAATTTTTGAAACCCTTGATGTTGCCGCAGCAGAAAGTTCTGATGCATGGAATAATGCAGGAACGGGTCACTCTGCATTTTGTGAACTTAATTATACACCTGAGCTTGAAGACGGATCAATTGATACAAGTAAAGCTGTAAAAATCGCTGAGTCTTTTGAAGTTTCAAAACAGTTCTGGGCATATCTTATCCAGCAAAATTTTATTACTGTACCGCCTTCTTTCATACGACCTATTCCACACATGAGTTTTGTTTGGGGGGAAAAAAACGTTGAATATTTAAGGAAACGGTATGAGGCTCTTACATCGTGTCACCTTTTTAAAGGCATGAAATACACCGAGGATAAAAGTCAGTTGGAAGAATGGATCCCCTTGGTGATGGAAGGCCGTGATCCTGAAGAAAAAGTGGCGGCAACACGAATGGATATTGGAACAGATGTAAATTTTGGTTCACTTACCCGCTGCATGTTCGATCATTTAAAGAAGCAGCCCGGCGTATCTCTTCATTTTAGCCACCAGGTGCGCGACCTTGAAAAGGACGAGGGCGAAACCATGTGGCGGATAAACGTGAAAAACACCGTAACAGGCCAAAGACGTAAGCTGCAAGCAAAGTTTGTTTTCATTGGGGCCGGCGGAGGTTCGTTACCGCTGCTGATAAAATCAGAAATCCCAGAAGGAAAAGGGTTCGGCGGATTCCCGGTGAGTGGTCAATGGTTGCGCTGTACAAACCCGGAAGTAATCGCAAAACACAATGCAAAAGTTTATGGAAAAGCTTCTGTGGGAGCACCGCCAATGTCGGTACCACACCTTGATACAAGAATGATTGAAGGCAAACGAGAGTTACTCTTCGGACCTTACGCCGGATTTTCCACGAAGTTTTTGAAGCACGGTTCGTATATGGATTTGCCGATGTCGATAAAATTGGGAAACATTGGGCCTATGTTATCTGCGGGAATTAAAAATATTCCTCTTACTAAATACCTGATCGACCAGGTAAGGCAATCGCCGGAAGATCGATTAGATGCGCTTCGCGAATACCTGCCCGCGGCAAGGCTCGAAGATTGGGAAATAGAAATTGCAGGTCAGCGGGTGCAGGTAATAAAAAAAGATGAAAAAGAAGGTGGTGTGCTTGAATTTGGAACAGAGGTAGTTAGTTCTGCTGATGGAACTATTGCGGCATTGTTGGGCGCGTCTCCCGGGGCTTCAACGGCGGTTTCTATAATGTTGGATCTTTTAAAGCGTTGCTTCAAAGACAAGGCAGGTACAGCTGAATGGCAATCGAAGCTGAAGAAAATGATTCCTTCTTATGGTCAATCGTTGGCGTCAAATGGAAAACTTTGTGCAGAAGTAAGAAGGCAAACAAGCGAAGTTCTCAAATTGCAGTTTGCAGAAGGTGTACTTGAGGAAATACATCAATAATACTTTGAAACTTTTAAGTATAAAAAAACCCTTGTAGCTTAAATTAGTTACAAGGGTTTTT
This sequence comes from Segetibacter aerophilus, assembly GCF_007991655.1. Taxonomy (GTDB): domain Bacteria; phylum Bacteroidota; class Bacteroidia; order Chitinophagales; family Chitinophagaceae; genus Segetibacter; species Segetibacter aerophilus. The sequence goes on along the minus strand of NZ_BJYT01000004.1, from coordinate 178,909 downwards.
TTATGAAAGAACAGAATAAGGCACGTTTATGTCAATAGTGAAAAAGCTGATTAAAGATTTACTGCTGAACGGAGCGTCGCAACGATAACGCATAAAGAGCTAATGTTCACTATTAAAACTACTCTGCCATCATTTGCTGGATTGTTTCGACAATATTTTCCGCATTTGGCTTACTAAAATAATCGCCATCACTTCCGTAAGATGGACGATGAGCCTGCGCCGTTAGGGTTCTTCCGGCTACATCCAAATAGCGGTAGCCGTTTTGTTCTTCGAGCACTTTATTATACATGTACGCGGCGGCCCCACCCGGCACGTCTTCGTCGATAAAAATAATACGATTCGTTTTTTTGAGGGAAGCAAGGATGGTAAGCGGGCGATCAAAAGGCACCAGTGTTTGCACGTCAATAATCTCGCAACTGATACCTAACTTTTGCAACGAATTTGCGGCTTCACTTATTATGCGCAAAGTGGAGCCGTAGGAAACAATAGTTACATCTTCTCCATCACGAAGAATTTCAGGAGTACCAAGAGGCACTCTGAGATCTAGCAGGTTTGATGGCAACTTTTCTTTCAAGCGATAACCGTTCAGGCTTTCTATCATTAAACCAGGGTCGTTGCCTTCTAACAGGGTATTGTACATACCCGCTGCCTGCACCATATTTCGAGGAACGCAAATGAAGATTCCGCGCAGCGCATTAATGACCATACCCATTGGAGAACCACTGTGCCAAATGCCCTCGAGACGATGGCCGCGGGTGCGAACAATTAGCGGACAACTTTGCAAACCTTTGGTTCTATAATGTGTAGTGGCAACGTCGTCAGCAAGCGGTTGCAGGCCATAGAGCAGGTAGTCGAGATATTGAATTTCAGCAATGGGCCGAAGTCCTCGTAGCGCTAACCCAAGCCCTTGGCCAATAATAGAAAGTTCGCGAATACCTGTGTCAAAGATGCGGTGAGATCCGTGCTTTTCCTGCAAGCCTGAAAATCCCTGGTTTACATCTCCTATTCTTCCAACGTCTTCGCCAAAGGCAATGACTTTTTTATTAGTAGCGAATAAACCATCAAAGTACTTATTGAGTATTTCAAAGCCGTTTACAATTCGTGCATCATTCGCATAAGTCGCTTTTACTTCAGTTATTCTTAAAGCAGATTTGGGCCCTTCGTTATATAAATGCGTATTGAAGATGAGCTTGTTCTCGCGCTTCAACTCTTCATAATAACTCTTGACTTCTTTACTAGCAGGAATTATTTGCAAGGCTGTTCCAAGAGTCTTCATTACGTCCCGGCGAAGTGGTTCACGATTCGTTTGTAGTTCAGCTGTTAGCTTTTTAAGCTCTTCTGATTTTACAGGATGTTGTTTCGCAACTGCATTCATCACCTGAACCACTCTAGCCACCTGCTTTTTAATTGGTGCAATATAATTTTCCCAGGCTTTTGCTTTGCTGGCTCTCACATACTCTTTAGCTGCTGATTCTATATCAAACAGCTCATCTTCTGCAGCAAGACCGTTGGCGATAATCCATTCCCTGAATTTCTTTATGCAATCCCACTCCTTCTCCCACTGTAGTCTTTCGTGGGTTTTGTAACGCTCATGGCTGCCACTTGTTGAATGGCCCTGCGGTTGGGTGATCTCTTCTACGTGAAAAAGTGCAGGAGTATGCGTTTCGCGCATTTCATCCAGCGCAGCTTCAAAAACTTCACACATGCCAGCGTAATCCCAGCCGTTTACCTTATAAATATTGATACCGTTAGTGAGGGTATTTTTTTGAAAACCGGAGAGCGCGTCAGAAATTGACCCTTTTGTAGTTTGAAGCTTTTTTGGCACAGAAATGCCATAACCGTCATCCCACACAAAAATGGCTAAGGGAACCTGCATCACGCTTGCTGCATTCACTGTTTCCCAAAAATGTCCTTCAGAAGTACTTGCATCGCCGATGGTGCAAAAGCAAATTTCATTGCCGTGGTTACTAAGATTTACCAGCTCCTTTGTGTCACCGAGATTTCGAAATGTTTTTGATGCTAAGGCAAGACCAAGTGCTCTTGGCATCTGGCCGGCTGTAGGAGCGATATCAGCAGATATATTTTTTAGATTGGTAAGGTCTAACCAGTTTCCTTCTTCGTCAACAAACTTTGTGGCAAAGTGCGCATTCATCTGGCGACCGGCACTAAAAGGATCGTTATTAATATCTGGGTCAGAATATAATTGAGCAAAGAACTGTTGAATAGTTGCAAGACCTGTAGAGAACATAAAAGTCTGATCACGATAATACCCTGATCTAAAATCCCCGTTTTTAAAAAACTTAGCCATCGCAATTTGGGCTACCTCTTTTCCATCACCAAATATTCCAAATTTCGCTTTCCCCGTCAGCACCTCTCTTCTACCAAGTAAACTGGCTTCGCGGCTTTCCATTGCAATCTTGTAATCCTGTAAAATCTCCTGCCGAAACCTGTCATACGACATTACTTCTTCGCTAATCTCAGTATTTAAATGCTGATTATCCATATGCAAACTTATAAATAATGGGGGTGCAAACGCATTTGTGTTAAAAAATACAACTTATTAAACTTGTATATAATTTACAGGTCGTATTTGCGTTACTACTCCAAACTAAAAGCCATTAATAAATTCTTAAAAACAGAAAGGGTAAGAAAATAGGCACCATTATTTCTTACCAAAAACAATAACTTTACAATCTTAAAAATCATTCCTCAAATGAAGAAAATTACTCTTGTTCTTACCAGCTTATTTGTTGCTGCTATTGTAAATGCGCAGACTACTACAGCTACTACGCCGGCGGTGAGTACTCAAATTACTCCTAAAGCCGACATTGCGAAGGTTCTTGAATTTAAAGAAGAAAATCATGACTTCGGAAAAATTCCTTACGGTAAGCCAGTTGAGTTTGATGTAGCTATCAAAAACATCAGTTCAGAGCCTATTAAGATTGAAAATGTAAAAGTTGGTTGTGGTTGTACTACGCCTAAATATGAACAAGGAAAGACTTACGCCCCGGGTGAAACTTTTAAAGTAACCCTAGGATTTAGTGGTTATGCTGAAGGCGCATTTGAAAAATATGTAGACATTTTCTTTAACAATGGATTGACGAAACAAATCAAGTTTCACGGTACTAGTTACAAAGTAGAAACTCCGGCTCCTGCCAATACAAGCATTCAGAAAATGAAAACTTCAAGTAAATAAAATTATTTAAAAGAGAAAGGTTGTTCGAATTAATTGACAACCTTTTTTATTAATACCTCTAAATATGAAAAAAGTACTTTTTTTAGTTGTTGCAGTTTTAAGCCTTTCGGTAGTTTTTGCACAAGGCAAAGCACCTATTGAATTTAAGGAAGTGAAACATAGTTTTGGAAAGATTAAGCAGAATGTTCCTGCTACCTACACGTTCACTTTTACGAATACTTCAAATACACCTGTAGTTATTGAAAATGCAACTGCAGAGTGCGGATGTACTACACCTGAGTACCCTAAAGGAGCAATTGCAAAAGGAGCTTCAAACAAAATAAAGGTCACTTACAATGCCGCTTCAGTTGGTAGCTTCACTAAAAGAGTTACAGTTAGAGTTGCAAAAGTTGCCGATCCTATTGTGTTGACAATAGACGGAGAAGTTGTTGATGCAAAAGCAACAGCTAAAACAGGAAAATAATTACCAAACCATTTTTGTCATAAAGCCACCAGCCCGGTGGCTTTTTTTTTGTTTCGAATTACTATCCTACTTCACTCAACTATCTTTGCGGCATGTTAACTATTAGCAAAAGAGGCGAAATGATGCCTGCTTCTCCAATTAGAAAACTTGTTCCTTATGCGGAGGCAGCCAAGAAAAAAGGGATCAAAGTTTATCACCTTAATATTGGTCAACCAGACATTGAAACGCCGAAGATGGTGTTGGATGCGGTTAGAAAAAGTGATTTTTCTGTTTTAGAATATAGTCACAGTGCGGGCAACGAAAGCTATCGCAAGAAATTAGTTCAATACTACAGGTCAGTAGGGATTGGGGTTGACTACAACCAGATCATTGTTACAACAGGTGGAAGCGAAGCTATTTTGTTTGGCTTTATGACATGTCTCGACGCTGGCGATGAAGTTATCATTCCAGAACCATTTTATGCCAATTACAATGGATTTGCTGTCGAAGCAGGCGTAAGTGTCATCCCTATAACTTCTCGTATTGAAACAGGTTTTGCCCTGCCACCTATCGAAGATTTTGAAAAGGTTATTACTTCACGCACAAAAGCGATTGTTATTTGCAATCCCAATAATCCAACTGGTTATTCATATAGCAGAAGCGAGATGGAGCAACTGAAAGAGCTGATTAAAAAACACAACCTCTACCTGTTTTCTGATGAAGCATATCGGGAGTTTACATACGAAGAAAAGCAGGTCAGTGCCATGCACCTGCAAGATGTAGACGACAATGTGATTATCATGGATACTATTAGCAAAAGGTATAGTGCATGCGGCGGGCGTATAGGTGCTTTTGTTACTAAAAACAAAGCTGTATTAGATGCAACGATGAAGTTTGCACAGGCTCGTTTAAGTCCACCAAGTTTCGCTCAAATCGCCGGCGAGGCAGCAGTTGATTTACCTGCTGATTACTTCAATACCACAAAAGAAGAGTATAGGAGTCGCCGAGATTTAATCGTGCAACGTTTAAATGCTATGGATGGTGTTTTTTGTCCAAACCCTGGGGGTGCTTTTTATGCAATGGCAAAGTTGCCTATTGATGATAGTGACAGATTTTGCCAATGGCTGCTGGAAAATTTCGAGTACAATAAGTCGACCCTTATGCTTGCTCCCGCTACAGGTTTTTATGGCACGCCGGGCCTGGGGAAACAGGAAGTACGGCTAGCGTATGTGCTCAATCGGGCTGCGATTAGTGCTGCAATGGATTGTCTTGAGCAGGCATTGAAAATCTACCCGGGAAAAACAAATTAACCACTGTAACAGTAGATTATGCGCAGGTGAGAAATTACTTGTAAAAAGGTTGATACCAGCAGTTGCCTTGTATAGCATCATCGTTGCGTCGCAATCTTTATCAGCATATCATTTGGCATCTTTTTTCAAAGCGGCTATAAACAAACAATTAATAACGACAGTGAAAATTAAAGAGGTTCTCCAGGTACTCGACGAGCTAGCTCCCTCCTCATACCAGGAAAGTTATGATAATGCCGGATTAATAGCAGGCGACTCCTCCGTGGAGTGTACCGCTGTCATCTGTACTTTGGATGCGACCGAAGAAGTTATACTCGAAGCCAAGCAAAAGGGCTGCAATCTCGTGGTCGCTCATCATCCAATCATATTTTCTGGTTTAAAGAAGTTAACCGGAAAAAGTTACGTAGAGAGAGCTGTCATAACTGCCATAAAAAATGACATCGCTATTTACGCCATACATACAAATCTAGACAACTTACTTACAGGTGTCAACGGTAAAATGGCCGACAAACTAAACCTGCAAAACAGAAAGGTGTTATTGCACAAGCAAAACAACCTAATGAAACTGATCGTGTTTGTTCCCGTTGCGGAAGCGGAACAAGTGCGTGAAGCCATCTTTAGTGCGGGCGGCGGCAACATCGGAAAATACAGCGAGTGCAGTTTTATTATAAGAGGGAAAAGCACCTTCACTCCCGGTCATGGAACGAATCCGCATACGGGGCAGGTTGGTAAAAGAGAGGTAAATGACGAAGAGAAAATCGAGATTATTTTTCCTGCATACTTAAAAGAAAAGTTAATTACTGCGATGACGGATGCACATCCTTACGAGGAAGTGGCTTATGATATCATCGCGCTCAACAACTATTTCCACGAAGTTGGAAGCGGGCTGATTGGCGATTTGCCAGAACCAATCGAAATAACTAGTTTCCTTAAAACTGTCAAACGGCAATTTGGTCTTTCAGTCATCCGCCACACGCCTTTTGTAGCGAAAGAAGTACAGAAAGTTGCCCTTTGCGGCGGTGCAGGAAGCTTTCTAATAAAGAACGCTTTATCTGCCGGCGCTGATGTCTACATTACAGGTGACGTGAAGTATCATGAATTTTTTGACGCCGAAGCTAAAATGGTTCTTGCAGACATCGGGCATTGGGAAAGTGAGCAATTTACGGTAGAGTTGCTACATGATGTTTTACATTCAAAATTTCCTACCTTCGCCGTCTTAAAAAGTGAGGTAAAGACTAACCCGGTTAATTATTTCGTTGATTGAGTTAGCTGATTTTGTTTGCTTTGCTAGAGGGAAAACCAGGGCACAAAAAGATGAACGTAGTGCGTCGCAACGACGAACAACCGGAGTTGCTCAGCTGGTTTCAAAAAGTAAATCCTCGAAAAACTATAACTATTAAAATTTTTTAAAAAAGATATGGCTACTGTAAAGGACTTTTCTGTAGAAGAAAAATTAAGCTCGCTGGTTAAGTTGCAAAAAGTTGATTCTAAGCTGGATGAGATTGGGATTTTGAAAGGTGAATTGCCAATGGAAGTGAGTGATCTTGAAGATGAGATACAAGGTCTTCACGCGCGTCAGACGCGGATTGAAGAGGAAATAAATGGTATTTCTGATTTTATCGAAAAGAAAAAAGAGGTAATAAAAGAAGCAGAAGCTCTTATTAAAAAGTACGAAAAGCAAAGTGAGAATGTAAAAAACAACAGGGAGTTTGAAGCCATTAATAAAGAAATGGAAATGCAACACCTGGAAGTGAAACTTGCTGAAAAGCATATAAAGGATGCAAACGAAGAGATTGCCGATAAAATTAAAGTACTGGATATTGCAAAAAAGCAGATTGCAAGCAAAGACAGTGTTTTAAATAATAAGAAAGGTGAGCTTCAAAAGATTATTGGCGACACGGAGATTGAAGAGAATCACTACAAAGAACTTAGTGGTGAGGCCCGCGCTGCGCTTGACGAGCGGTTGTTGTTTTCTTATGACCGTATTCGTAACAATTATCGCAATGGCTTAGCTGTTGTTCCGGTTATGAGAGATTCTTGCGGTGGTTGTTTCAATGCCATTCCACCACAAAAGCAAAGTGAGATCAAGCAACATAAAAAGATTATAGTTTGTGAGAACTGCGGTCGTATTCTTGTTGATGAGGAACTGCACCAAAATGTAGAAACTAAATAAGATCAGTACTTATAAAATTGTGAAAAGGGCATCCAACGGATGCCCTTTTTTAGTAGGCATTGTTTATCTCATATCTTTACAGCCAATGAAGAAGGCCTTATTTACCATTACAATTTGTTTATTCTCCATAATTTCTTTCGGTCAAAAAGTATACGATTTCAATCAAACCTGCAGGGAGGCTTATACAGAAATAATCAAACTAAAATTAGTCACCGGCAAAGAGTTAATTGCTAAGGAAAGACAACAAAATCCTACAAACCTTATCCCTGATTTATTAGAAGGCTACATTGACTTCTTTACTTTATTTTTTAACGAAGATCCCACCGAGTACGCAGGCCGGAAAGACAACTTTGATAAAAGGATTGAAGCGTTCGACTCCGGGCCAGCTAATACTCCTTTCTATCGTTATAGTAAGGCTTTGACCTATTTACAACGGGCAGCAGTAAAGATAAAATTTGGAGAACGCTACGGCGCAGGATGGGACTTTAAGAAAGCAAACTCCCTTATTAAAGACAACAAAGAAAAGTATCCTGCCTTTCAGCCGAACAACATGCTTACAGGACCTATCGAAGTAGTGATAGGTACAATACCATCAGGCTACAAATGGTTAACAAGCTTGTTTGGAATGAAAGGTTCTATAAGCGAAGGCATGCAGGTGATGCGGTCCTTCCTCAACAGCAATGATCCGTACGCTAAACTTCTTAACAGCGAGGCCACCTTCTACTATTGCTACCTGATGTTTTATGTCGAAAACAAACCAGAGCAGGTTTTCAAACTAATCCAGGCAAAAAAACTGGATGTTGTAAATAATCATCTTTTCACCTACCTCGCTACCAACCTCGCACTTAATAGTAAGCAGACCGACTATGCAGGTAAGGTTATCGACGCTCGCAATATTTCACCCGAATACATGCAAACTGCCGCATGGGATTTTGAGATGGGTTTCGTGCAACTGCACAAACTGCGGTTGGATGAAGCAATCAAGCACTTCGATCAGTTTTTGAATACGTACAAAGGCAAGTTTTATGTAAAGGATGTATCGCAGAAGATAAGCTGGGCCTACTACCTGAAAGGAGATAAATCGCAAGCTGAGAGTTATCGTCTCCTTACAATTAAAAACGGAAACACCGAAAGTGATGCGGACAAAAAAGCCTATCGAGATGCAAAAAAAGGATTGTGGCCCAATGAAATTTTACTCAAAGCAAGAATTTTAAATGATGGCGGCTACCAAAAAGAAGCATTGGGATTATTGCAGGGAAAAACGATAAACGACTTCCCAAAACCAGAGGATGCACTTGACTTTACCTACCGGCTGGCCCGCGTCTATGACGATATGGGTAGAGACGATGAAGCCATTAAATATTACCAGCAGGCGATCAATTTAGGAAAGACCAGGACTGAATATTATGCTGCAAGAGCGGCATTACAGATGGGTAATATTTACGAAAACCGAAACCAAAAATCACTTGCTATTGCTGCTTATAAGGAATGTCTTGACATGGGAGACCATGAGTATAAAGACTCTTTAGATCAGCGGGCCAAATCTGGGATTGCCCGGTGCAAAGGGGAGTAAGAATTTATCTAAAAGCGAATTGTACATCCTAATACTTTCGATTGGATAATACCCATGTTCGTCTCCAATTGCACAAACATTTGATTAACCAATGTAAACCCATCAACAACTTTTTCAAAAGGCTCTATAATCCAGTATTCACTTACACCAAACTTTTCATATGCACGCTTTTTTTCTTTTTTATCAAGGTTTGCATTAGACGTAGACAGAACTTCTATAATTAAATCAGGCGTCCCAAAGAAACCACGTTCTTGTATTTTTAAAGTATTTTCTTTAGAAATAAAAACCAAGTCAGGCTGAAAAATATTTTCCTCATCGAAATAAACATCGTACGGTGCAATTCTTAATTCGCCTAAGCCTTTATCCTCTACATACCCGAGCAGCTTTGTAAAGATTTTACCCAGAACTTTTTGATGAGTATCAGATGGAGCAGGAGACATTACGAGAGCTTTATTAATTACCTCGCATCGAGTTCCTTCTGGAAGATTTTCAAAAACTTCAAGAATGGTTCGAGGAGGTGTTTGTAGCAAAGTGGCTTGCATAATGACTAAAGTTACAGTTTTCTATTGTCAAAATCGTAACCACACTTTCTGATGAGCGCTGTTTTTCCACACCGTTGATAATTCATTTTACAACATGCTGATCGCAACTATCTTTACTTTATGTTACGCAGGTTACACATACAGAACTATGCTATTATTGATGAAATTGATATCGATTTCTCAAATACCCTAAATGTCATCACGGGTGAAACTGGCGCCGGAAAAAGTATTTTAATGGGAGCTCTAAGTCTTATTTTGGGCGAAAGAGCAGATACTTCCTCTCTCCAAAACCGGGAAAAAAAATGTTTTGTCGAAGGATTTTTTTCGGTTGATAATAAAAAAGCAGTTGAGAAATTTTTAACTGAAAATGAATTTGATTTCGAAGAGGAATTGGTCATTAGAAGAGAAATTTCTGCAAGTGGTAAATCGAGAGGTTTTATAAATGATACACCCGCAACCGTTCAGCAATTAAAAGAGCTTGCGTCATCTCTTGTTGACCTTCACCAGCAATTTGATACCCTAGAGTTAGGCGATTCCGATTTTCAACGGCAGGTTCTAGATGGATTGGCAGGAAACGCGGAGCTATTATCAACCTACCAAAAAAACTTTCGCAGTTGGGATAAGCAAAAGAATGAACTTGAACAATTGCAGAAACAAAAGGAAACCTTTCAAAAAGACTTCGATTACCACCAATATGTTTTTAATGAACTTGACCAATTGAGTTTATCGGAAAATGAGCTTGAAAACCTTGAAAGTGAGCTTCAACTCCTAACAAATGCTGAAGGGATTAAAATAGCGCTAACCAAGGTATATTTTGAATTAAAGGAAAGCGAACAACCAATTGTACCTCAGCTTAAAATACTGGCGAATCAACTAAATGCTTTTTCAGGATATCACAAAAATCTGCCTGAATTGGTTCAAAGGCTTCAAAGTGCGCAAATAGAATTGCAAGACCTTGCAGACGAAGTAGAAAGTTTAAACGATCAAACGAATTTCGACCAGAAGAAAATTGACCAGGTAAACGAACGACTTTCCGCGGGTTACAAAATGCTCAAAAAGCATGGCGTTCAGACCACCAACGATCTCTTAGCAATAAGAAATGACCTATCACAAAAACTGGAAGCTGTATTGAATATCGATGATACTATTTCAACAAAAGAACAGGAAGTAAAAGCTTTATTACAAAAAGCAGAAGACTCCGCAAAAACACTTTCAACAAGGAGAAAAAAAGAAATACCATCTCTTGAACAAAAGGTAAATGCACTACTGCACCAGGTAGGTATGCCTAACGCAAGACTCAAAATACAGGTTGAGCCTGCTCCTTTAAATATTTATGGCACCGATGCGATTGAATTTCTTTTCGATGCAAACAAAAGCAATCGATTTGAACCAATACGGAAAGTTGCGAGCGGTGGTGAACTGAGTCGCTTAATGCTTTGCATAAAATCGCTCGTCGCCCAATCCATTGATTTACCTACCCTGATTTTCGACGAAATCGATACCGGCATTTCAGGTGAAGCAGCAAAACAGGTTGGGTTCATAATGAAAGACCTTTCTTCAAACCGTCAATTAATCACCATTACACACCAACCACAGATTGCAGGTAAAGCGGATGCGCACTTTTTCGTCTACAAGGAAATAAAAGACGATGCGATAAAAACAAACATTAGACTACTGTCGCAAGACGAAAGAATAACCGCCATCGCACAAATGTTAAGCGGCGAAAAACCTACCGCAGCTGCCCTGGAGAATGCTAGAGAAATGGTGATGAACTAAAGAGGAATTTTTGATTGTGAGATGTAGTTATTTATCGATTTTATCCAACGTTCCAACAGCTAAATCACCAACTCTCAAAATCGCAAAATCAGCAATCTAAAATGTATGAAGAACGTTCCTCACTGGCAGCTGTTTGTTCTATTGTACCTGCTGATGGTGGCTGTGCCTGTTTATTTTGCTCACACTTTCTTGAAGCAACGAGCTTATGCTAATCGAACTTTCGGTAACCTCATCTTATATTTTGCGGGCGTGTTAGCTACAGGCTTTATTATGCACTCTTTTTCTACCTGGCTGTATTTTACATTCTTTTTTCAGAATAGGAATTGAATTTCTATTTTTACCACTTGTTAATAAAAACAAAAATCAACTCGTAATGGCATACAACTTATTGAAGGGAAAGAAAGGTATCATTTTCGGTGCATTGAATGAACAGTCGATTGCGTGGAAAATTGCAGAAAAATGTTATGAAGAAGGAGCACAAATTGTGTTGACAAATGCACCTATCGCTTTACGGATGGGTGAAATAAACAAGCTTGCAGAAACATGTGGAAACGCCCCGGTAATTCCTGCGGATGTTACCAGTAACGATGATTTAAAGAACTTATTGACAAAAAGTATAGAACATTTTGGAGGACAAGTTGACTTTATATTGCACAGCGTAGGTATGAGTATGAACATGCGCAAAAACAATCATTACACTGCCTTAAACTACGATTTTACACATAAGACTTTCGACATATCAGCAATGAGTTTTCATCGTGTGTTGCAGTTGGCTTACCAGATGGATGCAATTAGCGAATGGGGAAGCGTAGTGGCGCTTACTTACATTGCCGCTCAAAGAGTGTTTCCCGACTACAACGAGATGGCCGACGCAAAGGCTTTGCTGGAAAGTGTTGCAAGAAGTTTCGGCTACCAGTATGCGAAAAAGAACAAAGTGCGGATCAACACTGTAAGCCAGTCTCCTACCCGCACTACGGCCGGTAGTGGTGTAAAAGGTTTTGAAGGCTTTATTTCATTTGCAGAAAAAATGAGTCCCCTCGGCAATGCAACTGCTGAAGATTGCGCAAACTACTGCGTTACCCTATTTAGTGACCTTACCAAAATGGTTACTATGCAAAACCTGTTTCACGATGGGGGATTTAGTTTTACAGGCGTCACAGCCGAAGTGATCGAACAAATGGAAAAATAATCTTTTAAAAATTCTCCTCTTTTCGGGGAGTTTTTTTTTAAAGAAATATCGATACTTGCTTCGGTCTTTCATAGCAACATCGTTGCGTCGCAATCACTTCCACAAAAAAACTTTTTGGAGCTTCGGCCCCCCCACTATCAGTTCTCATAACCCTAACCCGCTTCCAAGCAACATTTAAGATGATAAACTTGTCAATCAGTTTACTTGAGATACCTGCTTACCAACTTCATTGGTTTGATTACATTGGTTATTTTGGTTCGTTTCTAACCTCCATTACTTTCATTCCACAAGTATACAAAGCATGGAAAACCAAAAGTGTTGGAGACCTAAGTATCTGGATGATGTTAATTGTAGTTTTAAGTACTATCGTCTGGCTTGTGTATGCATTTGCAATTGGAAGTGGACCGGTCATAGTGGCTAACACAATTGTCTTTATCCTTTCGCTGATACTTATCTATTTTAAGTATAGGTTTAACCGGTAATTGAAAGATAGGCGGCACGTCGCCAAGAAAGTTTAAGAAGATTAAGGGGCGGCTGACACGAAAACAAACGGTTGTAAAAATGATGCTATAAATATTTGCCATAATGAAAAAACAACTGCTTTTGTGTGCATTCCTTGCCATTGCTGTTTTCGCTCGTGCACAGGATCCGCTGCAAGACTTTTTAGATTCCATTTCCGGAAAATTAATTACTGAAATTCGTACGCAAGGCCGGCCAAAGGCTTTGCTGGAAACTGATAAATCGATCTTTAAAGCTGGAGAAAATATCTGGTTTAGAAGCTTCCTCGTAAACTCCATTTCGCAGAAAGTAACAAGGCAAAGCAAATATTTATTCGTTGACCTGGTCGACGAAAAAGACAGCACTATTACCTCCCTATTGTTAGATGCCGCAAGACAACAACTAAATTCTAAGATTACTTTACCAGCGGCCATCTCCCCCGGCTACTATTGGTTAAGGGCTTATACAAGACAAATGGCAGAAGGAGATTCTACCAATGCTGTTGTAAAACCTGTTTATGTAGTTGGATCCAATGGTAGAGTCATAACAAAACAATCCCCGGCAGCAACGGCACCGGCAAGCGGAGATCCGGTAATACAATTTTATCCCGAAGGTGGCAGCATCATTACAGGAGCAAATTCAACCGTTGCTGTTTTAATAAAAGATGCACAGGGAAACCCGATCGCCGCCGAAGGAGTTGTCAAAGATTCAAGAGATACAGTTGTTGCCCGCTTTACATCTAACAATCTCGGTCTTGGCAAATTTGAATTTACACCTTCCTACTTGAGAAGATACAAAGCTTCTTTTAACTGGAATGGAAAACAGACGACCAGCCCCTTGCCACCCTTCAACTTTTTCGCAGGACAAATAGCTGTCTTAAAACAGGAAAACGGAAGCAAGACACTGAGAGTATTACTAGAAGATAGTATCTACAAGAAAAATGTAGTTACCTACCTAGTTGGGGTGAGTAAAGACAGTTTGTGCTACGTTGCTATTGGCCGCGGATTGTATGAAGTATCGATACCGGAGCAAAAATTCCCAGAAGGAATTGCTACATTTTATCTACTGGACAACCACGGAAAGCTGCTGAGTGAAAGGAGTATTTATATGAAAGAACACAACGTTTTAGTAACTCCTACCCTGCTCAAGAATACCCTTTCAAAAAGAGAAAAAGTTGCTTTAAATATTTCAGTTACTGATGCTAACCATCAGCCCATTCCCGCGCTGCTTTCTGTAGCAGTTACAGATTCTGCATTTGTAATTCCTGCTGACAGACCTATCACTGATCCATTAAGTATTTTAAAGCAGGTAAATATCTCCTCTTCCAATTTATTAAGAAGTATGAATGCGGAAGAGGTAGACCTCCTGATGCTTCTGGTTAACAATACATTCCCAAAAGGTGGCAGTTATAACGCTAAGCAAACTTACAGTTCTGATGACAGCCTGCTGTTTATAAAGGGCAAAGCAGTGGATACAAAAGGAAGCGCAACTCCAAATAAAATTTTATCACTTATATCAAATGACGGAAAAGGCACTTTTTTGTTTGATACTACGGATGCCGGAGGAAAATTTATTTTTCCCGTATTTGACTATAGTGATAGCACAGAGTTCGCTATACACGCACGGGATATCAACAGCACTACAGAAAATATTAGCATTCAACGAGAGCCGCTACACTTTCCGTACTTTAAAACACCTGTTACCCTGAAAAATTATTTTCCGTACACCCCGACTTTTAGCGGTAAATATAAAAATGCCTACTTGGATTCAAGTCTTGACTATGCAGGAAAAGATTTGGCAAACTCAGTAATCGTCAAAGCAAAAAAGAAAAAAGAGGTAGCCTACAACGAAGCTTTAAGAGTGAGTCCTTCATCTGTGGTGATTGCAGGAGATCAACTTGATGAAAGAAGAAGTGTAGGCGACATTGTACAAAATGCTTCAGGCGTTCATATGTTAAATCGATTTTTGGTAATAGGGGGTCTTACATCAATAAAAACACCTGACGCCAGCTCCGAACCCTTGCTTCTAATTGATGGAGTACAAGCGCCGAATATGAGCGGCGTTAATGAGAGCCCGGTTATAGCAGCACTAAATAGTATCAACCCAAAAGACATAGATTTTATAGAAATCCTAAAGGGGCCCGAGGGCTCTAACTATGGTATCAGAGGCGGAAATGGAGTGATACTTGTGAACATGGGTCATAACCGCCGCGATGATTTCAGGCGCAATGTGGGCGGCCTGCAAACTTTTTTCGCAAAAGGAATTTCTAAACCTTCATCGTTTCCACTGATTAATTATGATTTGAAAGAAGTTAAGGCTATTCCGCAGGTTGATAATCGTTCCACTATTTATTGGAATGGCAGCGTACTGACCGGCACACAAGAACCTGTAAGTCTTAGCTTCTTTACAAGCGACATTCCCACTACTTATAAGATTACCATAACTGGTGTTACCATACACGGCGACCGCATATACAAAACCCTTACTTTCTATAATAAATAGGTTATAAGAAGCAACACATTAAATTAAGAACTAGTCTAAAAAGCTAAATAAACCCACAGAATGGTCTTTAAGGCGATTAGCTTACATTCATACAATCACAGCTTTAAAGCATTTTTGATATAAAATAAGATTAACGTTAAAATGAAGATTTACCTGGTCCCGTTCTTATTAATCTTTTTTATTTCACCCGCACTTAAAGCTCAGTTCTGTAATGGCAGCTCCGGAGATCCTATTGTAAATGTCACGTTTGGTACCCGCCAGGCACCTGTACCCAAAGAAAAAACTTCTCTATCCTTTGTAGGTGGTTGCCCGTTCGACACAGGTTCATATACTATCCGAACTTTAATATTTGGTTGTGGCGAAACTCCTGATGCACATTCCTGGCACATTTTGCCCGGCGACCACACACGAGATGTAAACGGACAGTATATGCTGGTGAATGCCTC
This sequence comes from Segetibacter aerophilus, assembly GCF_007991655.1. GTDB lineage: Bacteria > Bacteroidota > Bacteroidia > Chitinophagales > Chitinophagaceae > Segetibacter > Segetibacter aerophilus. Next base: position 163,265 of record NZ_BJYT01000004.1, on the reverse strand, counting down.
GTGGGCTTTAGGTCTTACACATGCCCCGGTAATTATACATTTAGATACGGCAACAGGTTTGTGCCCAAACACAACTTATCAATACTCCGCCTGGCTCGCAAATGTGATGGGTAACCTGGCTTGTGGTGGTAAACCTCTTTTACCGGATATTACTTTCACTGTCTCGTCACTTTCAGGCGTAGTCTTAGCCACGTCAAAAAGTGGAAAGTTACCTGTCAGAGATGGAAGAGTTTGGCAGCAGAACGGTTTGACTTTTACCACTCCGCCTAATATAGACGCGGTTGTGCTGACGCTTTCGACAGATCCTGAACGTGGTTGTGGAAATGCTTTTGTAGTGGATGACATTACCCTTAGTATGTGTGGACCAGCAGTGCAAGCAACGATTGATGGTAAAACTGAACCTGCAAATGTTTGTGCAGACTATACCAATCCGTTTATTCTTAATGGTTCTTATGCAACAGGCTTTAAAGATCCCGTAGTTCAGTGGCAAAACAGTCTCGATAGTGGCAAGACATGGAAGGATTTGCCGGGCATAACAACTTTATCTTACGCCGTTCCTCGCAGAAGCATCGGCACTATTCTGTACCGTATGGCGGTTGCAGAGCGACAAAATATTAACTCGTTGAATTGTCGTGTCGTATCTAATCCGATTTATACTGAAGTTCATCCTGTGCCACCGCATCGTGCACCCCAGAATGTTATCGGTTGTCTTAGTAAGGATTTGCATTTACCCGAAACCGACCCATCCGCTTTGAACATTCAATGGACAGGACCGAATGGTTACTCGTCCAATGATTCAAAGTCCGTTGTTCCAAATATTAAATATGCTGACACCGGGATTTATCGCCTACAACAATCGTTTTATTTTGGTTGTACTTCAATAGATACTTTTAAATTAAATGTCTTTCCATCGACCACTATTTCGACCCAGAGCATCTATTCAATCTGTGAGGGGAACTCCGTTCAACTTTCTGCTTCAGGCACAGGCACTTTCAAATGGATGCCTGCTGTCGGACTATCAAGTGATGCCGTAGCTAACCCGATTGCATTGCCTCGCGACTCTACTTTATATAAAGTAATTGTTACCAATACTTACGGTTGTAAAGACTCAGCTGAAGTTCAAATCAACGTTTTTAGAAATCCTGTTGCCAATGCCGGTCCTGACCGCACCATTGTCCTTGGTGACACCGTTGTATTAAATGCCTCCATTAAAGGAACTGCAGTAAATAGCTCATGGAGTCCACCAACTTCCCTCGACAACGCTCAATTGGTTTCACCAAAGGCTTTCCCTAAACAAAACACAGCATTCACCCTTACGGCAACTTCTACCGTTGGGTGCGGCACCTCTTCTTCGACTGCCACGGTAAAAGTTTACCGGGACGTGTACGTTCCCACTGCGTTCACTCCAAATGGCGATGGAACAAACGATTTCTTTAAAGTCTTTGCTGCAGATGGCTATCGCCTGATTAAATTCATTGTCTACAACCGTTGGGGACAGCCTGTTTTCTCCGCGAAAGAGACTACCGAAGGCTGGGATGGAAAAATGAACAACCAGCAACAGCCAGCAGATACTTATGTCTATTATCTTGAAATTGAAAATACTCAATCGAAAAAAATAGTAAAGAAAGGAACGGTTACTTTGGTGAGATAGAAACTTTCGCGGTCGTTCACCACTAGCTATAACTAAGCAACCTATAAGATAGAAAAAACATCTTAAGGGATGAGCCTGAGTGGACATCAACAACAGCAAAATTATTTTGGAAGAATTAAAAAACTGGCTTTAAAATGTCGAAAGAACAGGTGAAAAAAGGCACCATTGAAGATAACATTTGCGGTCACACTACTCTTTGTATCTAACCTATTATTTTCGTTTTCTGCATTGAACAAAGCCAAACAAAAACCAAAATGGAAACTGGCATGGAAGGACGAATTTAATTATGAGGGATTTCCAGACAGCACTAAGTGGAGCTACGATGTGGGTGGTGAAGGATGGGGTAATGAGGAATTACAATATTATACGAAACAACGAAAACAGAATGTTGCTGTTTCGAACGGCTGCCTTTCCATAACAGCAATTAAGGAGAAGTATGAAGGCAATAACTACACTTCGGCGAGATTAGTAACAAAAGGAAAGAAAGATTTTAAATACGGTAAAATTGAAATTAGAGCTAAGATTCCAAAGGGAAGAGGCTTGTGGCCCGCCTTCTGGATGCTGTCCTCAAATGAGCCTAGAATATGGCCGGATGATGGAGAAATAGATATTTTAGAAAATGTTGGATATACGACAGGAGAAATTACAGGTGCAGCTCATGTGAGAAGAAATAAAACCAGCAATGCAATTATTACCAGCTCAAATAGTACGAACATCGAGGGTGCTTCTGATGCCTTTCATGTATACAAATTAATTTGGACGCCAGAAAGATTAGAATGGTATGTAGATGATAAGCTATTTCATTTTTACGACAAGGCCGATCGACCTCCTTTACATTGGCCTTTTAATGGAAATTTCTACTTAATCCTGAATGTTGCAGTAGGCGGAAGTTGGGGAGGAAAAAACGGCATTGACGATACAGTATTTCCACAATCGTTCGTTATAGATTATGTTCGTGTGTACGAAGATCAAAATCTTTAACTCGGCGAGACTTTTATAGCTGAACTATCAAGTATTCTAGAGTTTTGACCGTATTACGAAAATACCAGCAGGTAACAAGACACGCCCGCTAATTTGCTAACCCGTTAAGTTGATGATGAAGAAATTTGTACTTGTTGTATTGCTATTTTCCTGTTGTCGCCTATTTGCTCAACAACCTGCCTTTTCATTAGACGGAACTTTTCCGAATTTGTATTTTAATCATACGGTAATACACGGCCAGAATTTCCTGAGCCTTGCAAAAACCTATAATCTCTCGCCCAATATAATTGCCTCGTTCAATAAGCTTAGCCTTGGTGTTAATCTGAGGGAGGGAGAGGTGATCAAAGTTCCTGCAGCACGTACTAATTTTTTTTACCGGCTTCAGCCAAATTCTTTTCACGAATATATTCCCGTGTTTCACCGAGTAACCGAAAACGGGCCATTAAGTACAATCAGTAAAAAGTATGGAATCCCGGATACGACGATACAAAGGATGAATTCGCTTTCAACCAAAACGGTGAAAGCAGGCGATCAGTTAACGGTTGGTTATTTGAAAATTAGAAAAGACTACGAAAATATTTCAAACGCTCCCACTCGACCTGACACTATATCTCCCGCAGCCAGTAGCAGCCCTACATCAACACTTAAAAGTACAGCTGCCCTCCAGGACACGACTATCTCCAATGAGCCTGATGTAAACTCGGATAAACTTTTTGAGCAGGCACGTCGTATTGCCTTTGATAAAAAAGATTACGCTACAGCTTTGCTGCTTTGTTTTCAAGCCCTTAAAAAAAGTCCGGATTACAGCGACATTAGGATTTTTGCAGGAAGAATATATACGTGGACCGACAAATTAGATAGCGCTGTTGCCCAGTTTAACTATGTTCTTGAACACGAACCGGATAACAAGGATGTGTATGTTGGCTACAGTGATCTTCTTTATTGGAATGACCAATACTCTAAGGCGTTAGAAGTATGTGATAAAGGCTTGTCTTACTATGGAACTTCTAAAGACCTTTTAATAAGAAAAGTAAAAATATTAAGGGCTTTAAAACGACCGGGTGAAGCGCAGGAAGTATTGGAACAACTTTTAAAAATCGATCGTACAAATACGGAGGCAAGAGCATTACTGCAAAGAAACAAAGATGAGGTTTTGAAAAACAAGTTGGGGATGTCGTACGAGTATAACTATTTTGATAAACAGTTTAATGATCCGTGGCACATCGCAAGTATAGACTATAGCCGGCAAACCAAAATGGGTTCCGTCGGAGCACATCTTAATTATGCTAATCGATTTAGATCGGGGGGATTACAATATGAACTTGATGCCTATCCACATATTTCAAAATACTTCTATAGTTATATAAGTGGAGCTTACTCAACTAACGTAGGTGTATTTGCAAAGTACCGAGGCGGTTTTTCCCTTTATAGTATCTTACCAAAGAGCATGGAGGGCGAAGTTGGAATCCGGTACCTATACTTTTCTGACGCAACTTTAATTTACACCGCCGCTATAAGTAAATACTATAAAAGCTGGTTATTCACTGCCCGTACCTACATAACCCCTGGAGAAAAAAGCACCTCCCATACTTACAACTTTACCACCAGGTATTACTATGGCGGTGCGGATGATTATTTCTTAATAACGCTCGGCCGCGGTATTTCCCCTGATGAAACAGGGGCCGTTTTGCTAAATAACAAAGAATTTGATAAGCTGGTAACACTAAAGACTACAATTGGATTTAGGCACGAGTTTAAAAAGAAATATTTGCTCACCCTGGATGCGGGATGGATGAACCAGGAGTACAGGCCTAAAACCAAGGGCAATCAATTATCAACAGGCATAAGCTACCAGGTTAGGTTTTAAGGAAACATGAAAAGGAAATTACTTATTTTCTGTCTTGTAGCCATTATTTCAATTCCTTTTTGGATGTGGGTAGCATGGCTAATTACCCCTAATAAGAAAATGGTGGTAGCTATTATAGACAAAACAGAGTCAGTTCGCGAGGGTCGACAACATCTGTCACTGACGTGGGTATTGAATAATGAGAAATATAGCAAAACGCATAAAAAGCTTTACGACGTTAGCAACGATTACTATGGCTTTTATCCGACAAAAAAATCTGAATTTAAAATTAAAGGGCTCGAACGATTTTCTTCTTCTCAATTGGAACAGCTAAGTAACGACTGCGATGTTGCTTATTATGCGGATACATACGGTATCTATAATAAGGACTGGGCAGAGCAGAACAACTTACCCGAGCGAGGTGCAGGAATGATTTATGGGGGGATGAGTCAGCAGGATATTGATTTCCTGAAAAAGGTTAAAAGCAAAAAGAAACTTGTTATTTCCGAATATAACATTCTCGAGTCGCCAACTACTGCCGAGATTAGAAAGCAATTTGAAAACCTATATGGATTCAAATGGAGTGGATGGACATGTCGCTATTTTGATTCTTTTGATCCTTCCGAAAACAAAGACCTGCCTTCGTGGGTTGTTAATAATTATAAAGTTAGAAATGCCGGCAAATGGCCATTTACAAAATCAGGGCTTGCTTTTGTAAGTAGCCTGGGGGAAGTTGTTATCTTGGAAGACCTTGTTCACTTAGATAATCCATTGCCATTTATTAGTCTTTCCAAGGGCGAGCAAACCAACTTTCATTTGAAAGACAACGTCAAATTTCCGTTTTGGTTTGACATAGTGGTACCCGATGCTGCTATCAATAGAGTAGTGGCTAATTTCAACATAGGATTTAATCAAAAAGGCCTCGACGAACTTAATAAGCATAACATTCCCACAAATATTCCGGCAATAATTAGTCACGAAGGAAACGACTATCAATTCTATTATTTCTCCGGAAGCTTTTCTTCTACCAACACACTCTCCGCTTCTTCATCGCATTACAAATGGATATCTGCTTTTAAATATTTTTTATATAACGAAGATGATACATTAGAAAGCATCAGTTTTTTTTGGACCTTCTATCAACCGCTAATGGTGACAATCTTTGAAAACTATTATAAAAAAATCGGTACCTATCGAGGGAAATAACGATTGTAAATTGAGTCTGGCAAAAGGGGGGCACCGTTAATAGCCCTCTCGTTCTTCTTTTTAAACTCGTTAAATGAGTGCAGCATTGTTGCGGCCTTAGCTTCATCTTCAACCGGAGACGATTTCAGGCCCTGCTTCAGCTTAAAGAGCTGCAAATTGTTCAATAAAATATCCCCTTCTAAAAAATCAACCAATTCTGTTTTTGTTTGAAGCAATGGATAAGCATGCTTGCTATTTAAGGATCGCATCGTATCTAAACCACTTCCCATCCATGACACCAGGGAAGGTAACTGTACGGGGTAGTTAGCTTTTATGTAAGCTAATATACTTGGCGTAATATCGAAATGCGTTGAGATTGAAGAGATTTTTGCAGTTCTTGTAAGCAGAGGAGAATATATTAACATCGGCACATGATACCGGTCTATTTTACTTGCCATCGGTATTTCGGGCATACGATGATCGCCTGTTATGAAGAAGATAGTATTATTAAAATCAGCCCGTTTAGAGTAGGTGTTAATAAAGTTTCTGATAGCATCATCAGTATAAAGGATACTTGCATATTGATACTTATAATCTCTATACTCCTTCTTTCTATCATCTTCAAAGCCTAGTTGCTGCAGCCGCCCTTCAAACTTATCCAGGTATTGTTGCTGATCATTAACCAAAAAAGGCGTGTGTGTCGACACTGTTAACACAATATCTAAGAAGGGACTTTTCGCAGCAGTTGTACGGTCGTTAAAATACTTTCTGAACAGCTCTTTGTCGCCGTATCCCCATGAAAATCCGTTGACACTTTTTGGCATTAAAGCATACCCGGGGCCAAAATTCGACTCATCGGTCACCTTATCAATATTGCTCTTTTTAAGAAACAGCTGCATATTGTCAAACCTCGAGTCCCCACCATAATAGAAGGAAGTATGATAGCCATTTAGTTTAAGTAAACTGATAAGAGAGAGATGGGGCGGCATTTTATCACCTGCTTCTGCAAAACCATTTTTATAAAAAGGTAGTGAGCCAATTACGGAAGGCAATACTGCAAATGTCCTACCTCCTTCACTTAAAAAATTCTCCCAGTAAATACTTTCATTAGACAGAGAATCGATAAAAGGAGTAAAATTTCCAAGGTAAGCTCCCTCATTAGTGAACGCTCTACCTAAACCTTCAACCAATAGTATTACAATGTTAGGGGGGCCATTTTCCTTACGCAGGAAAGGAGATAAAACATCATGAGTACTATCTCTATGAAGAAAAGGATAATGAGATTCATCTATATAATCAAATCTTGCTATGGAAGATTCTCTATCATCATCATCACCGATATAGGAGTCCGCATAAATATCGGTTTCAGTTTCTTCGGGAAAAAAATGCTCAAGTGATTGAGTTAAAAAGAAACCAGTTTTATTAATGGAAAGATTGTTGAGAAACTCTGAACTTTCGGCAGCACGGGGAACAGCAATAAAGGAACTGAGCGTGACAGATATAGCAGCTGTTATGGCAATTAATAACAATGCTCTTTTACCTATTTTAATTTTTTTAGGAATGAAATAAAAACCAGCCGCGCAGATCATAATTAAAGCAAGAACGCCGAAAACAAGTGCCATTGATACATGCCCGGACGCGCCAATTGTCTGCTTGATTTCTGCAAAAGAATATCCGTAAACATCGGCTCCCAAAGGCACTAAAGCCTGTGAAAAATAGAGTGTAAGAGATAGTTGGAGAATAAGATAGATGAAGACAATTCCTCCAAATACTATGTTGCTTAATTTTTTATTTAGAAAAAACAGAGGAAGAAAGATTAAAAGCTGAAGGGCGCAAAACCTACACCAGAAGAATAAGTCGGTTAGGAAAGCAGATCTATAAAGAGTAAACAAGCGTACTTTAGTCGAATGGAAATAAAGATTGTAATTAAGTTCAAACAACCGGAGCAGCAGAACTATAAATAAACAAATAATTGACAATAAGGCAAATGACTGTAAGGCAATAAATAATCGTTCTGATATTCTTTTAAGCTTTCCTGTAATCTCCATTTACGATACCTGGTTTTAATTCTAAAGTCTTTGTACTAAATCCGCTTCTTGTCATTTCGCCCCAACTTTTCTTATTTCTTAAATAATCAACCATTCCCATAATACTCGACCAAACCATAAAAGGATGGAACAAAAAAGGCTCTGTAACGGCAACTAATAAAAGCTTTAAAATATCACTCCTTCTTTTATACTGATGATAGCTTAGTACTTCCATTAGAATGGCAAAAGACGAATACATACAGCCAAACGAGATCATAAATAAAAGCATTGAAAAGAAAAACTTCCACTTTATTATTCCTAAAATAGTTGCTGTTAAAAATATCGAGAAGCCGACAAACTCGATAGCGGGGCCCATCATTTCAAAAAAGAACCAGTAAGGATAGCTGATGTAACCCATCAGCCCATAACGTTTGTTAAAGAAAATTATTTTATGTGCTAACAATGTTTCTATCGTTCCGCGCATCCACCTGTTTCTCTGCCTACCAAGAACTTTATAAGTTGATGGAGCTTCTGTCCAACAAAGAGGATCGGGGATGTATTTGACACAGTGAGGTTCATTTGTTTCAACCATATATCTTCTCATTCGCACAATTAACTCCATGTCCTCTCCCACCGTTTTCGTATTATATCCACCGCATTTGATTACAATCTCTCTATCAAATGCACCGAAAGCACCAGATATTAAAAGCAGGCCATTTAATCTTGTCCACGCCATCCGGCCCAATAAAAACGAGCGCAAATATTCGAGCGTTTGAACCCTTGCCAAGTAATTCTTTGGCAAGTTGACCTTCACTAGTTTTCCATCTTCAACCACACAAGAATTGGCAATTCGCACTACCCCCCCAGAAGCTATCACCCTGACTTTTGGATAATCGATAAGGGTTTTGATAATCTTCAAAAGCGCATCCTGCTCCAGAATGCAATCAACATCAATTGCAACAATATAGTCTTTTGAAGCAATGTTGATGGCAGCATTCAATGCATCAGCTTTACCACCATTTACTTTATCAACTATTATCAATTTCTTATAAACGGGATTTGTACTTTTATAGACCCCTTTTACATGCTTTGACGGAAGTTGTTTTTCGATAAAAAAATCAACCTTTCGTAATTCATAGGCACTTATCAACTTTTGCAGTGAGTCGTCCGTACTTCCATCATTGACGATGATAATTTCAAGGTTACTATAGTACATTGATAAGAGTGAACGCACATTGTCTATTATTCCAACTCCTTCATTAAAAGCCGGAGCTATAATGCTGACTGAAGGACCAAGCTCTGAGGTGGCTAATAAAGAATAGTCAGTTGAATTATTTTTTTTATAGTTCCTTAAGGTTTCACCAATTGAAACTATGGCAAACAGCACGTAGAAAACCAGCATGCAGGCGCAATAAAAATAGAGGATGTCGGTTAGCATTCCCGCAAGTATTTCAAACCATATCATAATTAAACCCCTGATTTTATATGAAGAAAAATTTGAGAATACTGGCCACCTCTCCTGCCGCAATATTCTTCAAGCAAATAGTTGCCCTTTGCCCCCAGTTTGCTCAATGCTTTTGCCGCAGAAATTTTTAGCGTATCGTCATCCACGGATAATACATCCAGTAGAAAATCTAACTGGTCCTGGCTCCCGATTTCTCCCATAACTTTTACAATCGATATTTTATTTTTCCGTGACTCAGTTGCAAACTTTCTCAATAGTATATCCACTGTATACTCATTATGTATCTCTTTCAAGCATTTAATGGCGAAAAAACGAATAGTCTCATTTTTATTTGCCAGGCACTTTATCACCTCGCCGTGCATTGTCCTCTGTTGAAATAGACCAATTAGTTTAAGGGTGAAAATGACGGATGATTCGTTGGGAGAGGTAAGCAAGAGATGTAAATCAGGAATGTCGGAAAAAGGCAGAGTAGATAGCATACTTAACAATTTCATTTGCTGCCACTCAGAGATAGGATAGTTTAAGACATTTAAAAACCACAATCCACCAAAGCCTGACAGGCGTACTAATGCACATTGCGCTTCCATTCGTATTAATTCATTTCTACTGTTTATCTCATGAAAAATCTCCGTCATTTTATGATTTTGCTCCATAATAGCCAACTCCTGAATCCCTTTTACAACATCGTTCCAGTTTTTGCTTTTAAGCTTTTTAGAAGAATCATCGTTCATGTTAAGAGACACGTATAGCTTAAGGAATTCTTCACCTGCTTTGCCTTTTATACTTTTACGTCCATTGATAATTTCATCTATTATAAATTGTCGACCTCCTTTTTTTGCCATTTGCTTTTTTAAGAAGTCAGATGTGGATAGACTTCTATTTAGGTTTTCTGAAAATGTTTCTTCACGGAGAACTTCATTAATTAGCACCTTACGAATTGATGCCTTTAGTTGAGTATGTAATACCTCTTTTCTATTTCTTAATGCTGCAACAAAAAATATAATTACCAATAAAAAAAAGGTAATAGCTAGTTGAATTTCCACAAGAAAGAGAACTTTTCTTTCCCGGGTTGCAGGGCGCGGTTGAGGCTTTTTTATTTCTACCAGTGCAGGTCTTTTTTCTTTCAAAAGAGTCGACGAAGAGTTGACGATCTTAGGAAGGACAATAGCAGCCCTAATGGCTGAGACAGTATCAGCACCCCCTACTACAGCTGACGCAAGAGCTTTTTGTGGTACCGCTATCGCAATTGTAATTGCAGGTTTTAGGTCTGTTATTGCAGCTTTTTTGCCAGCTTGTTTAACTTGTCCAAAGTGTCTAATACCAGCAGGTACAACTGTTTCAACGACCTCGTTATTCACTTCATTGGTGTGTAAGTATCCGACTAAAAGCGGTGACCCGTTTACCCGCCTGATTAATGGGTTATTTCCATTTTTTTTATATCGAATAAGTCTTCCAGGAATTCCTTTAATTTGAAAAAGCGGCACTAAATGTTCGTTAGTAAAAGCGATTTTATCTATTGAAGAATTGCGTTTAGTTAAAGGAATGGTTAGATATTTAGGAATGACGTCACCGTCGTAATATTCAAGATTATTATAATCAGCAATCTCTTCTCCTGTCAGGCCATAGCTTTTACCAATTGAATTAAATGTCTGGTGTGGTAATACTATGTGCTTTAGATGACTATTAGGGAAGGTGCTGTTAGGGCGCTGTTTCTTTTGGGCAATTAAAAAAAAACAGTTGAGACAAATAACCAGGGTTAAAAAACTTCGGAAAAAAATATTTTTAGGATAGCGATAAGAAATGAAAATGGAAGGCATTGAGTGTTTACAGAGGTTGACCAGTTAAAAAAAAATAACTACAAGCGCTTTATTTGTCAAAGCTTTTCATCTAATTGGTATAATGTGTTTCGTGCCTTCACTTTTACAAGCCGCTTAACTCTCAGAGAAAGTTCAACAAGACTAAAGGGCTTTGTTAGGTAATCATCTGCCCCTAATTCAAAAGCCTCTTTTACAGCACTTTCTTGCCCCATCGCTGAAAGAACTACTACAGCAATTTTTTTATTAACTCCATTTTTTATTTTGGCTATAATCTCAAGACCGGAGTAAAAGGGCATCATTACGTCTGTTATAATGATATCAGGAAGATATTCTTCAATTTTTTGAATTGCCTCTCTTCCATTGTTAGCTGTTATTACCTGGTATCCTTCTTTGATAAAAAAAGTTTCCAGGGTCATTAATATCATTGGATCATCTTCAGCTATTAATATTACCATACCTCAAGTCTTAATAGATCATCTTTAAAGAGACGAAAGTCCTCGAAAAAAGATAATCATGATTTTGCCTAAAGACCAAGCACGCTTATAAAACAAGCGTTTTAGCCTTTTTAGAATAATTAATAAAAAATCGTAAGAAGTAAGTTTTACGAAAAACTTATTTGAGGAATTTCAATGAAGTGGATTAGATCTTCTTATAGAATAATAGCTGAAACTATTGGGGGATTGTATTCGATTAAGAGGACTTTTAAACTGCAATAGTAGCATATAAGAGCATTGCGTTATGATAATGTGCTATTATGAAACAGCTCGTTAACAACTCTCTTAAGCTTTCTATAAACGTAAATAATAAAAAGTCAATCAAATCTGTTCAAATATAACTTATAAAAGTCAACGTTGCAATCTTAAAAAGGTATTATATGAGGAATTATATAGTACTCTTTTTAGGTCTCTTATACGATAATGTTTACTTCAGAAGAAATTCGATTCATCAAATTAGAAACTAAATAAATTACATTTATAACAAATCAATAAAGTATAACAGGCTTCGAAAATGAGACGTCCAAATTGCTACTTTTTAGGATTAATATTATTCTCAAACTTCATCTTAAATTCTTTACTGGGTCAATACAGTCGCAGGCAAAGCTTCAACGAAGGTTGGAAGTTTTTTAAGGGAGATATTTTAAATGCGGAAAAAGAAGCTTTGGATGATAAGGCATGGCGTGAACTTGACGTGCCCCATGATTGGAGCATTGAAGATCTTCCTAATCAATCAGACAGTGTTATTGGACCTTTTTCAAAAGCCAGTGTTGGAAGTACATCAACAGGTTATACCGTAGGTGGAACTGCATGGTATCGCAAGCACTTTAAAACAGCCGGCAATGGCAACAAGAAATATTCAATCTACTTTGATGGGGTTTATATGGACTGTGATGTGTGGATCAATGGAAAGCATCTTGGCAATCATCCTTACGGCTATACAGGTTTTAGCTACGACCTTACGCCTCATCTTCATCTTGCTAAAGATGGACGGCAAAATGTACTTGCTGTAAGGGTACGAAACGAAGGCAAGAATACACGGTGGTACAGCGGATCGGGCATTTATCGCAACGTTTGGCTAACAACAACCAACTCTGTTTTTGTGAAGGAACACGGTGTCTTTATAAGCACAGTAAAAGCTTCTGACCAGGCTGCTGATATAAAAATCAAGACCATTGTGTCTAGTGATGTAGGAACAGCACCTGCGACACTGCTAACAAGAATAAAAGATAGAGCAGGCAAAATTGTTTCATCAGTTAAATCAACTTTTATACTCGAAAAAGAAAATGCAAAAGAAATCGTTCAAACTATTAACATAAGTCACCCTTCGTTGTGGTCACCTGATCATCCTTCTTTATATACAGCCGAGACAGAGGTTTGGAGAAATAACCGGGTAATAGATCAGCTCGCAAATTCCTTCGGCGTGAGATCCGTTGAGTACAGCGCAACAAAAGGTCTTTTAATTAATGGAAAAAAAACGTTGTTGAAGGGCGGATCCGTTCACAACGATAACGGGCCGTTAGGCAGTGTTGCGATACGACGTGCAGAAGAAAAGAAGGTAGAACTGTTAAAAGCTTATGGCTTCAATGCAGTTCGTACCAGTCACAATCCTCCTTCTAAGGAATTTTTGAATGCCTGCGACAGACTGGGATTATTGGTAATTGACGAGGCATTCGATCAATGGCAGTTGCCAAAAAATCCGCAAGACTATCACCGGTTTTTTAATAAATGGTGGCAAAAAGATATCACGTCTCTTGTTGAACGTGATAGAAATCATCCCTCCGTAATTATCTGGAGTATTGGTAATGAAATAAAAGAAAGAGTTGACTCTTCGGGACTGGCCATAACTAAAAAATTAAAAGATGAAATTTATAAGCTTGATGGAACAAGGCCTGTGTCTGAAGCGCTTTGTGACTTTTGGGATAACAAAGGTTATAAGTGGGATACTACTGAAAACGCTTTTAGGCTTTTTGACATAGGCGGCTACAACTATATGTGGCAACAGTATGAGCCCGACCACAAAAAACACCCCGACCGCGTTATGGTCGGCACTGAGTCATTTGCTAAAAATGCTCTTGATAACTGGCAACAGGTAGAACTGCATCCATACGTATTGGGAGATTTTGTTTGGACCGCCATGGACTACATAGGAGAAACAGGTATTGGTCATGCAGAGTTAGATACGGTTGTTTCGGTGATAAAGAAGTGGCCATGGTACAACGGTTATTGTGGCGATATAGATTTGATTGGAGGTAAAAAACCGCAGTCCTGGTACAGAGATATTGTTTGGAAGCGAAGCAACCTGGCAATGCTGGTACATGCACCAATACCACAAGGGCACAGAGAAGTTATTACACAGTGGGGATGGCCAGATGAATATCCGACATGGAATTTTGAAGGCAGCGAAGGAAAGGAATTGCTTGTAAACGTGTACTCAAATTACCCCTTAGTTCAGGTTGAACTAAACGGAAAGGTTATCGGTGAAAAAGCGGTCTCGTTACAAACCAGGCTAACTGCCGATTTTAATATTTTGTATGAACAAGGAGTTTTAAAAGCGTATGGGATAGAGGAGGGTAAAAAGGTCGATTCCTTTACATTGGCAACAACGGGAAAGCCTGCGGGAATAAGACTGAGAGCCGATCGAAGTTTAATAAAAGCTGATCGAAATGACCTTAGTTATATAACGGCCGAAGTTATTGACGAAGCTGGAAGTGTGATACCAAATGCGACAATCCCTGTATATTTTACTATCACTGGCAATGCAAACATAGAAGCAACAGGAAATGCAAATCCTGCAGAAATGGCAAGTTTTAAACAGTCACAAAGAAACACTTTTCGGGGAAGATGCCTGGCTATAGTGCGACCAGTCGGAAAGCCAGGCAAGGTGATTTTAAAAGCTAAAGCACAAGGATTGAAGTCAGCAGAAATATTGATCGAAATAAAATAATGCCCATTTTACTTCGATAGTACCAGCTCTCAACTTAGAGCTAAATCGGCATGGTTTGTAAATGTTGCAGATTGCGTTTATGTACAAGAGTGCGACGCAACGGAAGTACATAGATATTATTAGCTGGGTCAAAAAAATTAATAACGCTGCCAGGTTTAAATGAAAACTCACTTCATTAAGTGGTTATTGAAAGCTACAATCAGCTTGAATAAATCTTCATACTCGTTTAAAGGCAATGTCTCAGCCTTGTCAAACACGTCATGATACGCCTTGATACCGCCCAGCGTGTATAGAAAAAAAGCCGGAACTCCTTTTTCTGTAAACCAGTAATGATCGCTGTTAGCAGCTTTGCCCAGGGCTTTGATTTTAGTGAGATAATGAGCGCTGTCATTTACCGCATTGAGGACACTAAATTGCTTTGGAAACTCGGTAGCATTTACCACAGTGATGCCCTCATCACCCGTTCCTTCAAGGTCGAGGTTTAACAGGAACCGGATATTTTTTAGAGGGAAAAGTGGATGTTGGATAAAGTATTTTGATCCCAGCAAACCTGCCTCCTCACCCGCGAAAGAAATAAACGCGATCGTAAAAGGCTGTGGGTTGGCTGAATAGTATTTGGCAAGACCGAGCAGCAAAGAAGTGCCGCTGGCGTTGTCATTCGCGCCCGGAAAATAAGTATTCGCACCCATGCCGCCGAGATGATCGTAATGAGCAGAAATGACAATGATAGAGTCAGGCTGCCGCGTTCCTTTAACCCAGGCACAAACATTAGCAGTTTTAAAGTCAGCTACTTGTTGACTTTCTATATCGGCCTGTATGGTAAACGGAATGTCGCCCGCAGCTTTCTTGTCTAATTGAATACTCGTGTAATCAGCTGCTGCAGGAGCTACAGACCACGTTAGTTTATTTTCGAGAGAAACAATAATGCGGTAATTGGGATTAATGAAATGGGTGCTGTCTTTCTGTTCGAGTTTTGCAGTCGCATGCACGCTACGACTATCGGGTGTTACAATGAAATCTTTACCAGGCACCAGCTTTTTGTTGTTGATCATAACCGCCATTCTTCCGGGGAAAGTGTTAACGGGATAACTAAAAGCCTGTAAAAAAGATTGATTGCTTATGGGAACCAAACCAAAGCCGGCAAATTGTTTTGCGATAAAATCAGCAGCTTTAGCCATTCCATTATTGGTATAACCGCGTCCCCAGAAGTTAGGCGAGGTAAGGGTATCAACCATCTTACGGGCAAAGGCAACATCCTGCGATGACGAGCGAAAAGACACAGATAGCAACAAAAGAACAAGCAATTTTTTCATAGGATTATTTGAGCTGAGCTACTAACGAATAATGAACTGGTAAAAGTCTACAAACTCTTTTCGCCAAGTTGCCTCGTTGTGTTTGCCCAGTGGATTCATTAAGCGGCGGGTCTCGTAGTTTCCCTTTTTCTCGATTGTAGCAATCATCTTATCCATGTCAGGAACCATCGCCTCACTTTCCTTTCCGCCTGCATAGAAGTAAAACCTTTTTATGGCCCTGCCCAAATCTGCTTTGGCAACCTCATCATAAATAGCAGGTGCAGTCCAGAATGCAGGGGAAAAAATTCCTGCTCCTCCAAAGACCTCTGGATATTTGATTACGGCGTACAGACTTATTAGTCCGCCCATGCTGCTGCCGGCGACAAAAGTGTGGGTCGAGTCTTTTAACGTCCTAAACTTTTTGTCGATAAAAGGCTTTAAAGTAAGCGCAAGAAAGTCGACATATTTGCTCCCCTCTCCTTTTCCATAGTTCTTAAAATCGTAGGGGTTGTATTCCGTCATTCTTTTATCGCCGCCATTATCAACACCAATAATAATTGCTTCTTTTCCTGTTCGGCGGGTAAGCGTATCCAATGCTTCGTCTATACCCCATTCGCCAAAAGGTGCCGTTTGTTCGTTGAACAAATTCTGGCCGTCATGCATGTAAATGACAGGATATTTTTTTGTGCCGGTTGCATAGCTCTTAGGCAGGTACACCCAAATCCTCCGCTTCCTGTCAAGCTGCGGAATTACAAAGGCTGTATCAAGCACCTTCACTTGTGCAGTCGCTGTATTTGGCTTAGGCTTATCAGGATAATCATCCTTCCAACCCGGAACATTGAAATCTTGTGCTACATCTTCCTTTACAATGATTTCGTGGTTTGGTACGTCTTCGCCTTTTGCAGTTGTCTCTACTTTATCGAAGCCACCACGAGTAAACTTGAATTCATATTTTCCCGGAGCAACGTCTTTTAAAATGATAGCTCTACGCGAAAGGCCGAAAGGCTTTAGCTTATATTTTTCATCCCTTGGGTTCCAGTTATTAAAATTACCCGTCACATAAATATCATCCAGCTTCTTCGCGCCCACCTCGTTCACAACCAATCTAACAGTATACTGACTGTAACTTTCTTTCCCAACTATGAAAAATAATAATGCTACCAGGAAGTGTTTCATTTCATGAAATTAAATGTTTCAGTCTAACTTGACTCGCTGGTAGTTAGAAAGGATTTGAATTAGGTTTTTTTTAAGAAGTAACTATTTTTATAAAATGAAAGTGAGAATATCAGGCAATAAAATAAGGTTCCGGTTGAAAGAACCCGAGGTAAAAGAATTCCAACAAAAAGGTACTGTTTCCGAGATGCTGGAATTTGGAAGTGATGAAAAGGATCAACTAAAATTTACATTGGCTGAAAATGAATTAGACGAAATAAACATCCGGTTCGTGCAGAATGAAACAACTGTATCTGTCCCAAAAACAAAAGCTGATTTATGGACCTCCACAGAACTGGTAGGTTTCGAGGCAGAGGTAGATACAGGAAAAGGTAAAACAGTTTCAATTTTAGTAGAAAAAGACTTCATGTGCATGGATGGACGTGAAGAAGAAAACGTTGGATCTTATCCCAATCCACTTGCTAACCTTTAGCAACGTAATCTAAATCTTCGACCTTAGTTTCCCCACTTTTAAGCCTCTTACAGTTTGAACCTTTTGAGGATAAAAACCCGCTTTTGTTTAATATCCACCCGTTCTCTGCAATAATTAATAAAACATGTGGTGGCATAAGTTGTGCAAGTATTGTAATTTGCATGAAATTTATAAAATGAAGCTTTTTGTAGCCGGACTTCCCAGTGATTTTGATGATACCGATTTAAAAGAAATGTTTGAATTGTATGGGGAAGTCATTTCTGCAAAAATTGTAATGGACAGGGCAACGGGAAAAACCAAAGGCTTTGGTTTTGTAGAAATGAAGAATAAGGCAGAAGCACTTGAAACGATCGAAGCACTGGACGGCGCCGGCCTTCCACGCGGAAAAAAGATAGTTGTGAAAGAAGCAGAAGAGCAACCGCCAAGGAACAGCAACTTTAACCGAAGTAATAATAACAGGGGATTTAATAATAACAGGTATTAGTTGCTTTTACGACCCATCAGCTAATGACCTTTTTCCCCTACATTTTCTCCAACCTTAAGAAGAATTTTTTCACAGGCAGAATAATTAATACCACAAAAATCCGTTAGCATACTAATAACTCTGGCACAGTTAGTGTTTGAAACATACTGAATTAAATTATTGGCACCGGCACTACTCTTTAAGAAGGACATAGGCCGGTGCTATCTATTTAGGCTTATTGTAACCGTTAAACCACTTGGTAAGAAGTTTTAATTGACCATTACCTCATCAATAAATATCCAAGGTTTTTCATCTTTAGCCTTTTCAGCTGCACTTCTTTTATCTTTGCTCTTTTCAGCTATAGGTTCTGCGCCTTTAACCTTTTCTTTCTTTGCTTTCTCTAATTCCGCTTTTTTAATTTTGGCCTCTTCAATTTTGGCTTTTTCACGTTCATCTTTGAGCCATGCCGGTATTTTGGATATAGGTTTTGCTATGATTTTAATAAAGCTAACGTTAGTTGGAGCAAATTCACACGTTATGGGAAAATTGTCATTAGGATCACCCTTAACGGTAGGTTTGGGCGAAAGGTGCATTAATAGCTTCAATTTATTTTTATCTGTCCCTCCCCAGATCTCAACACTGGCAGGTGGGAAAATGAGTCCTTTTACGTCACGTAGCGTGCTTAAAATCACGGAAGTTGCTGGTATTGGTTGCCTGAAGAAAAGTAGGGCTTCTAAATTATTATCCCTGAAGCCCAGCCATTTTCCTGAACCCCTTCCCGGGTCGCTTTTCACCAGGTCATTTAATGTCCGGCCTTCCTTCGCTTTATATTTTGCGTCCGCCGGTTTTAGCAATTCAATGCTATCAGGAACATAGCGACTTGTAAAAAAATAACGTGAAACAACATCGCTGCTATACCAGCCCGGCTTTACGGCCCTCGTTTTTAGCTCAAACATCTTCTGTACCTGCAAGTCGTTTTTAAAGATCGGAGAAGATATGCTGTCAGGATCGGTGCCATCAGTTGTATAGCGAATAGCTGTTCCGGGAACATAGTGTTTTAATTGTACAGCTACAGGTTTTGTAACAATTGAGTCCCCATTTGCTATGATCGGTGGTGTGAGTTTCATTACTACTCCCGCAGCATCGAAACCTGTTTCAAAATGTATTTTACCTTGTTTGTTTATTGCTGCCAATGCAGTTGGAGAAATTCCCGTATTCCAGATAAAAACCGAACGCAGCTTTGGAAACTCCTGCAAAACTGCTAATTGTTTAGCCGTAACCGCTGTGCCCGTTAGCGACAGGCTTTTAAGCAGTGGAAGCTTTTTTAATTGGTCAAGGGTATTACCGGTGATGGCAGAATAGTTCAGGTTAAGTGTACGTAAATTAGTAAAGCGCGCGATCGTTTTTAGATCTTCATCTTTGACTGGCATCTTACTAAGATTTAGTTCGACCACCTGTTGATCTATGTCAGCAAGTTCCGCTAATTGCTTACTGCCAAAATAAGGACTATTGTAAAAATTAACTACAAGAGCAGGAGATTTCGCAGCGATGGGGTAAATAACACGATTTGTATTATTAAGCTTTTTTATAGTGTTTTCATTTGCAGCGGTAAAGTCATATTTTTCTTCTGAAAAAGCTTTTAATCTTTTGTAGGCAATTGTTCTTAAAGTATCCGAAGGAGGTAATTCAATTACCTTTTTATTCATATCAGCTCCCCCTTTGATCCACCTTTCGAGTATCACCATTTCCTCATCAGTTAGCTGAGGTTTCCCTGAAGGAGGCATATGTTCCTTTTCATCTTCGGGTAAATGTATCCGCTGCATCAGTAAACCAAGATCTGCTTTCGTTGTGTCCCAAAGCCTACCATCTTTTCCACCCTTTAATAGTAAACCCGCGGTTTCCATCACCAACTCTCCTTTAGCTTTTTTGCTGTTGTGGCAAGACAAGCACTTAGCCTCCAATACGGGTTGTACGACATCAGCGTAAACAAAAGCTTCTTCAAATAGAACTGTCTTTCGCTCTTTTTCAGGTGTTATTGGTGCCATCAAAAAATTTTCTCCATGCGTGATGGCTGCGCCTAAATCTCCTGCAACTATGATTGTTATCAGCATAACAAATGAAGCCGAAATATTAAACCACCTGCTTACGTTTTTTGCAGTACTTATCCAGTACCAGAAAATCAGCAAAAAAGCAATGATGGAACCTGCCCATTTGTGTGTTTGCAAAGCGTCTGGATCATACCCCGGTTCGCGTGATAAGAGAAGGCCACACAATGCTGTGATAACAGAAGTGATAGAAGATAATAGTAAAAGATCGGATGCTATCTGTTTGTAGTGACTATTGCTGACTGCAAATAAGATCCATAATACGTACAAGACAATAAGTGCTATCGGAAAATGGAGCAATAAGGGATGCATCCTCCCTCCCACCTGCAACCATGCAGGAATCACCATTTTATCACTGAGTAATAATAAAAAAAGGAGTAAACAATTAAGTGCGAAGGTGATATTGAAAAAAGCGTTCTTCCAGCGGGTCATGTAGGTTTAGGGGTTTAAACTAATCAAACTACCGGTTCCAATTTATAAGGATACACGTGGCCGGAGTTCCATTGGGCCACATACATGTTTTGCTCGTCGTCAATGCACACGTCATGGGGATATTGAAATACATCGCTGCTTTGGTGCATTTCACCAGGCTTACCATTCTCATAAACGGCGGGAGTACCTCCTAAGTTAGAGACGACTTTAAAATTTTTATCTAACACCGTTACCCAACCTGAAGGCTTATCAGGAGCGGAACTGCTTTTTAAAACAGCAGCATATAAATGGTCTCCGTTGATCACCGGCCGACAAACCCATGCACCAGGTAGTGGAACAGTATTGATGTATTTACCATCCATTGTGTACCTCTTGAAAGCATTTTGCTGACGGGAGGTGACAATTAAAGTTGTTTGTTTCTTATCTCTTTTATCTACACATATTCCGTGAGCGTTCAACAGGTTTTCATCCTTATCGCCCCTGCCGCCGAAATGCCTGATGTACTTACCCGAATGATCATACTGTATGATAAAATCTTTTCCGTAGCCATCTGCCACATAAATATCTCCGTTCGCTGCAATGGCTGTCTCAGTTGGAATGTATTCCTCCGCCTTCGTATATTTTTCTGTTTCTTTCGGGTAATCCAATGTCATCAATACACTTCCTTTGAGATCGGTCTTAATAACCTGGTGGCGGTTGTTGTCGCAAATAAATAAAACTTCATGGCCGTTCTCGTTGAATAACGTCAAGCCATGTCCGCCCGGATACTCATGCCCCCAGGTGTCAATCAACTTACCTTTTTTATCGTAGATAATAATGTTGTTTTTCACTTCATTGGTCAGCAGAATTATTCTCCCTTTGCTGTCCTGCACCATTTCATGGCAATCTTTGACTGGGTTCTTGGAGAAGTCGACCTGGCTCCATGCTTTGTTGATGCGGTATTGTTTTTTACCCTGCCCCAGCATTAGGTCGTCCCTCTTATTTGCTTTCAAAATGGCGGGAGCACAAAACATTCCTGCTGCAGCTAAACCAGTGTTCCGGATAAATGAGCTTCTTTTCATCGGGATATTTTAAGCGATTAAATCTTTTACTACTTTGCCTGATACGTCTGTAAGCCGGTACCTGCGCCCCTGGTGCTTATACACCAATTTCTCGTGATCGAGGCCCATCAGGTTTAGTATGGTGGCGTGAAAGTCGTGCACGTGCACCGGGTTCTTTACAATGTTATAGCCGAACTCGTCTGTTTCGCCATGTACAATACCGGGCTTGACTCCACCTCCCGCCATCCACACTGTAAAACACCTTGGGTGGTGATCTCTACCATAGTTGTCCTTTGCAAGTTTTCCCTGGCAATAATTAGTTCTGCCAAATTCTCCGCCCCATATCACCAATGTCTCATCTAATAATCCACGTTGTTTTAAATCGGTTATCAATGCTGCAGAAGCCTGGTCAACGTCCTTGCATTGCCCTTTTATTTGTCCGGGTAAGTTATCATGCGCATCCCAGCCTTGGTGATATAACTGAACGAACCGCACACCATTCTCACTTAATTTCCTTGCTAACAAACAATTTGCGGCAAAAGTCCCGGGAACTAAGGACTCCGCCCCGTACATTTTGATGATGGACTCCGGCTCCTTTTTCATATCAGTGATATCAGGAACTGCGGTCTGCATCCGGTAGGCCATTTCGTACTGCTGAATTTTTGTACTGATTTCCGGGTCACCGAATTCTGAATAATTCTCCTGGTTTAATTCGGCCAGTTTATCCAACATTCTCCTTCGGTCTGTTTTATCCATTCCCTCAGGATTATTGAGGTATAACACCGGATTTTCACCACTGCTAAACTGTACTCCCTGGTGGATCGAATCTAAAAAACCATTTGACCATAATTTGGAATAAACTCCTTGACCGTTGCCCTTTCCCTTACTTAGCAATACGCAAAAAGCCGGAAGGTTTTTATTCTCACTTCCAAGTCCATAACTCAGCCACGAACCCATGCTGGCCCTGTTACCAACCTGCGCGCCAGTTTGGAAGAAAGTCAGCGCCGGATCGTGATTAATCGCCTCAGTGAACATACTTTTTACGATGCACAAATCATCTACAACGCTTGCTGTGTAAGGTAGAAGCTCGCTTATTGTAGCCCTTGCCTGCCCATATTCACTAAACTTAAAAGTTGTTCCCGCTAAAGGAAATTTTTTCTGGTTTGCCGTCATGCCTGTTAGGCGTTGCCCCATTCGTATTGATGCTGGTAAATCTTCGCCATGCATTGTTTGCAACATTGGCTTATAGTCAAACAAATCAAGTTGCGAAGGAGCACCGTTTTGAAACAAATAAATGATCCTTTTCGCCTTGGGCGCAAAGTCCGGCAAGCCTGTAATTAAGGCCTCTTCCTCTTTACTTTGAAACAGGTCGGGAATAAGCAATGAACCTAAGGCCGCGCTTCCTATACCAAGACTCAGCCTTGATAAAAAACGCCTTCGGTTCATATTCAGCCTATGCTCGAAAAATTCTTTGTTCATAACAAACTTTTTATTAGCAAGATCCTTCTCCATCCCATCCTTACTAATTATGTTTTTGTAATTGTTTCCTCCAGGTTATATATAGCCTGGATGGTCTTCATCAACGCTGCCGTTTTTATTGCGTCAATCTTTTCATTCACCTGGCTTTCACCCACAGCTATGGTTGTTTTTGCATCCATTTTCTTTTGTTGGTATAATTGAAATTCCTCGTCATAATAGCTTTCCAAGATCTTCGTTTCTTTATCTGTAGGTTTTCTACATACGACCAGTCGAAATGCGGTAACAATATTATTTTTCGCATCACCGGATTTTGCAACAAGGCTTTGAGACAATACCCGTGATGCCTCTAACACCGTTGGATCATTCATCATCACGAGCGCCTGCAAAGGTGTGTTCGTCTTAGATCTCTTAACCTCGCATTGATCCCTGTTACTTGCATCAAAGATCATCATAGAAGCAGGTGGCACAGTTAGCTTAATAAACGTGTACATGCCCCGCCGATACAAATCCTGTCCATGATCCTGCTCGTATTTCGCCAGCACACCACGGCCCGAAGTTGCGCCCTCCCAAAGACCAGGAGGCTGGTATGGCTTTACACTTGGACCCCCAATTGTATTGTTAAGCAACCCGCTACTAGCGAGAACAATGTCGCGTACAAACTCAGCAGGCACACGATAACGAGGACCTCTGGACAACAAGATATTTTCGGGATCCTCTTTCAATTTTTCAGGTGAAACTTTTGAAGATTGTCTGTAAGTTGCAGACATCATTATTTTCTTCATCAGCCTTTTTATATCCCAACCGCTTTCCATAAAGTCAACAGCAAGCCAGTCAAGTAATTCCGGATGAGTTGGTAGTTCTCCCTGCATTCCGAAATCTCCTGTTGTTTTCACGATACCTCTTCCAAAGAGTTCCTGCCACATCTGATTTACAAAAACCCGGGCAGTTAAGGGATTGCTTTTATTGGTGGTCCAAAGGGCAAGGCCAAGCCTGTTACGGGCTAGCTTTACCGTATCGAAAGGCATTACTGCAGGTATCGCATTAGGCATTACTTCCACTGTTGGATTGTCGTATGCTCCCCGTCCAAGTATGAATGTTTTACGCAAAGAATCACGTTCGCCCATCACTGATACCGTTAGCTTACCTGTATCTTTTTTGTTTATATAGGACAGTATGTTATGAACATCCGAGTCAGAAATAGCCAGAATAGGATTTTTAGCAGGCTTTGAAGTCGACACATCACCCTCATATCCTTCTTCTTTGGTATTATTGAAAAAGGCAAACAAATCATAATAATCCTTCTGACTAAACGGATCATACTTATGATCATGACACTGTGCACACTCAATCGTCACGCCCATGATTCCCCTGCCATATGTTTTAGTTTTGTCTAAAATGTATTCTATCCTGTATTCCTCAGGCACTACCCCACCCTCTTCTGTGTACTTATGGTTGCGAAAGAAAGCTGTAGCCAGCACCTGCTCTTTGGTGGCGTTAGGTAGCATATCACCTGCCATTTGCCAGGTAAGGAATTTGTCGTAAGAAAGGTTGGTATTAAATGCATGAATAAGCCAGTCGCGCCAAGGCCACTGCGTTCTGATATTATCATCCTGGTAACCGTAAGAGTCAGCATACCGCGCAATGTCGAGCCAATGAACTGCCATCTTCTCTCCATACCTTGGTGATTTCAGTAATTCATCCACGATTTTTTCATATGCATTGGCGCTATTGTCTGCAAGAAATTTATCCATCATTTCTACAGAAGGTGGAAGACCTGTGAGATCAAAGGAGACTCTTTTGAGCAGTCGCTCTTTATCAGCTTCTTCATTTGGCCGCAGGTTTTGATCTTCCATTTTTTTTGCTACAAAAAAATCGACCTCATTCTTGCACCATTCCTTATTTTCTACTGTAGGCAGAGCAGCCTTTTTAGGAGCAACAAAGGCCCAGTGTTTTTCATACTTCGCCCCTTGTTCGATCCATTTTTTTATTAAGGCAATTTCATGATCGTTAAGAACAGCCAAATGAGACTCAGGCGAAGGCATCAGATACGAAGGATCTTTGGAAGTAATTCTTTTATACAACTCCGATTGTTCAGGCTTACCTCTTACAATTGCCAGTGCACCCTTTGTCTCTTTTAAGGGCGCAAATGCAGAATCTTCAATATCGAGTCTAAAACTTGCTTTGCGCTTGTTGGCATCAGGGCCGTGACAGGCAAAGCATTTATCTGATAGAATGGGACGAATGTGATAATTGTAACTGACGACCTCGGGCACTGAGTTAGTAGCAGCAGGACCTTTGCTATTACAAGATAAGATGAAGCCGGCAACAGTGGCAACCAGTATTGAGATAATTATGAATACTCTTTTATTCATATGATGGCAAGTCGTTTAGATGAACCGGTTTTCTTAAAACAGGTTAGAAAAGTACGAAAAAAAGAAGAATTGTCTGTAGAAATTAACAACCCTTGCAGATAGAGCAGGGAGCTAAACAAAGCATTAAAAAACAACTGCAGCTTCAGGCTAGTGGCTTTTCTTGTAGTGCTCTAATAAAGCATCTCCACCAAAATCGTGTTGCAGATCACGCACGACTGTATGCACGTGGTTTCCGTTGTTTTGGGTGTTGTCATATTCTATGATGATAGTCGGACCTTTTATCCTGTAGTATCTTTTATTTCCTACTCCATTTTCTTTGCTTCCGGCCCAGGCAAAGATTAATTTATCCATACCAACCGCCTCAATATCATGCATCATGCTGTTGGCAAACAAGCGGGTATAACGATGGATATACAGGCTGAGCAATTTTATAAATATTGCTTTTTGCGATGCAGTCAAAGTTGAAAAAGCGATGCCGTTAGTGTTGTCGATCATTGCCTTCCTGCTATTGACTGTGATGATATCTCCCGGAGCTTCTGTTTCGATAATTGCTTTTGCAAGCTGCTCTGCATTCAGCGCTTTCAAAAACTCGAAGGCCAGTTCATTTTCTTCTTTTAGGATTTCGAGCCCTTTTTCAGGTCCGCTTAAAACTATCGCCGGGTTAGCTCCCATAAACCCGGGCGTGCCCGATACAATCTTGTTATTTTCTGAAGAGAAGCTGAAAGATAAATGATGTCCATCAAGACGCCAGCCCCATACGGAAGAAGCAGAAGGCGTTCCGAAAAGTGTGAAGTAATATTTTCCCGGATCTCTGTAGTGATCGCTTTCCTGCCTGTTTTCAATTGCCTTAAGCACTGTTTCAAGCGCCATTATCTGGCTTGCTTTCTTATATGCATTTTCGCTTAGAGCAGACTTCACCAGGGCGATTGCTGCATCTTTTTGTTGAGCATTTAGTTCATTTATCGAAATGCCCTTTCGATCATTTAAAGGAACGTAATGCCACCTATATCTTTCGGCTGAGTCGAAAGGATATTGAGCCTGTGCTTTCTGGTTGTTATCCAGCGAATTCAGAAAAACATTCGCGGTCTTATAAAGATCGTTTCCCTGTGCAGAGGTTGAAAAGGAATCAAGCAACAAAAGCGATACAATTATTAGTAAAATTTTCATTATGGTAAGTTAGTTTATTATGACTTACAGCAGAAGTCTGTTAAAAACATCAATAGTAGCTGAGAGACGACTTGTTCAATTTATAAAACATCAGTACAAGAGTGCGACGCAACGAGGTTCAATAGCAGCATTATCGATGGCAAAAAAAAAATTTGCAGCAACCCTCTTCTTACTTAACCCTGTTAAAAACAAACAGGTCTTTAAACGCCCATTTGCCTTCGGCTAAGTTACCGCGCATAATAGCGAACTGATCGTTAGAACGTTTTTCGTAGATGATCCTCAAGTCTTCACCTTGTTTCTGAAGAACTACTTTGCCCTTACTTGCCTCGACAAAATTGTATTGGTCGAATTTTTCCTTTTCCTCCATTCCTATCATGCCCGGCTTAAAGTGCTTTACTCTTGACACAAGCCCCTGTTCGCTTTGCTCATACGCCAGAAGCTCATACATACTTGCTTTGTTTCCGCTCATCATCCTCATAAAGCCTAACATGTTGTCGCCATCTTGCGGCATCCATTCTCCTTCCACAGTCCGATCACTCATCGTTGCCTTCCAATGACCTTCTATGAAACTAAGATCAGACAAGCTGCCCGTTTTCTGTTGAGCCCAACTTTCTTCTACACTCGTAAGAGCCAACAAAAAGAGCAACGGTAAAAGAGTTTTAAAAAGAGGATGCTTCGAAGATTTGCTATTCATATGATGCTTGTTAGATGATAAACTTTTACTAAGATAACGAGTGCCACCTGAATCTGAATTGAAGCTTTGATTTAATTTTTAGAGGCGAATGAGGCGACGCTATAAACTTTAAACATTATTGTTTGTTGTAAAAACAATCAAATTATTAGCAAAACTTAAAATGTCTAATAACGGCCGTTATAGATATTTTTGCTGAAATAAATCAAAAAGATAAATATGAATAAGGCTTTTTTGTTCTCCCTCTCTTTCGTTTTACCTGCATTATTGGTTCTGTCACTTTCTTCTAATTGCCAAACTCAAACCGGCTCTGCTCAACAACCCACTTCAGACTCTTCTCAATTTACTGTCGAGAAATTGTATGGAGACTTTGCTAATCCATGGGGAATGGTTTGGCTTCCTGATGGAAGAATGCTTGTAACGGAACGTGCCGGTGAGATACTGGTTTTTAAGAATGATAAGTTTACTGGAGAAAAACTGGTTGGCGTGCCGAAGGTTTTTAGCCAGGGACAAGGTGGTTTACTTGACATAAAACTTCATCCTGATTATAATAAAACAAAATGGATTTATATATCTTATTCAAAGCCTGTTGAAGGTGGTGCTACCACCGCTATCATGAGGTTTAAATTGGCCGGAAACCAGTTGACTGACAAGCAGGATATTTATATGGCAAAGCCTTTTTTAAAGGCTGATTTTCACTTTGGAAGCAGGATCGTTTTTGACAAAAAAGGTTTTCTTTATTTCAGTTCCGGTGAAAGAGGAACGCAACCAAAAGTGCAGGAGCTGGATAATGACCACGGAAAAATCCATAGGGTGTATGATGATGGACGCATCCCTGCTGACAATCCGTTTGTAGGTCAGAAAAACGCACACGGCTCCATCTGGACGTATGGTCATCGCAACCCCCAGGGGATGGTGTATGATGCAGCAACTGATCGTATCTGGGCTGTTGAACACGGACCAAAAGGTGGTGACGAACTTAACCTGATAGAAAAAGGCAAAAATTATGGCTGGCCCAAAACATCTTATGGAATAAACTATGACGGCACTATATTAACGCAATTCAAAGAAATGGAAGGCGTTACAAATCCAACGCGTTACTGGGTACCGTCCATTGGTCCGTGCGGAATGACGATTGTAACAAGCGATAAGTATCCCGGCTGGAAAGGAAACTTGTTGGTCGGTGCACTTGCGTTTCGCCACATAGCTCGCGTGCAACTCGACGGTACCACTTACGTTACCGAAGAAAAATTATTACAGGATGTGGGTCGCTTCAGAGCTGTAGCCCAAAGTCCTGATGGATTTATTTACGCTATCACAGAAGGACCAGGTTTATTAATCAAACTAATCCCAAAAAAGTAACTCAGCGTTTCGAGGTAAGTTGATGGAATTATAGCACAACTTATTACCGTATTTACACTAAAAAAATCTTTCCCGTTATTGTCATCAATAACGGGATTTTTTTGTTGCAAGCAGCGGAACTTAATCAAGCTCTTGTTGCGACGCTCCTTTCAACATTTTTTAAAGAAGAATCGTATTTAGCGAAATTTTTTATACATCACATAAACATGTTGCAAAATGAACATAAAACCAGCAGCAAGAAGATGAAGTATGCGATTTTCAATCACATCTTTTATAAAAAATTCTCCTGTAAGTTCTCTTTCTAATTCGAAATCAGTAAATTATACATTGTTAAATTTATTGTTATTTACCTTTTCCCGCTTATAATGGCGTATGGCATTCCATAAATAAGAAAGCCTACTTCATCTATAAACCAGTTGCATTTCGCCATTGTCAGAAATAGTTTTGATTCATTAAAAAACCGAAACTAAAAGTCATGTTACGAGATACATATCAAGTAAAAGCTGAAGTCATCAGCAAAGCAAGCAACGGAAAAAAAATCTTGTTTGCTACCGTTCCGGCCGACGGTCATGTGAACCCTTTGACCGGGTTGGCAGTTTATCTAAAAGGTATTGGTTACGATGTTCGCTGGTACACTTCGAATACTTATGCAGAAAAAATAACTAAACTCAATATTCCTCATTTTCCCTTTATCAAAGCGCTCGACGCTCGGGGAGATAATATGGAAGAGGTCTTTCCGGAAAGAGCAAAATATAAGACTGCTGTTGCCAAAGTAAATTTCGATATCATCAATTTCTTCATCAAGCGTTCAACAGAATATTATGAAGACATAAAACGAATCTATCGCACCTTCCCTTTTGATCTGATGATTGCTGATTGTTGCTTTACGGCAATTCCTTTTGTAAAAGAGAAAATGAATATCCCAGTCATATCAATTGGCATTCTTCCTCTAACTGAAACTTCGAAAGACCTGCCGCCTTCTGGTTTAGGCATTACGCCATCTAAAACAATTGTCGGAAAGTTGAGACAAAGCATGTTAAGATGGCTGGCAGACAACCTTCTTTTTGCAAAATCAACTAAGGTATTAAAGGCACTTGCCACAGAGAACAACTTGTCTTATAACAATGAAAACATCTTTGACTACCTAGTCAAAAAAACAACGTTGTTATTACAAAGTGGCACACCGGGTTTCGAATATCGAAGAAGTGATATGGGTAGCAACATCAAATTTGCCGGACCTTTTCTTCCCTTTTCACCTTCAATAAAAAAGGATCCATGGTTTGATGAAAGATTAAATAAATACGACAACGTTATACTGGTTACCCAAGGCACCGTAGAGAAGGATGTAAAGAAATTAATTGTGCCGACACTGGAGGCCTTTAAAGACACGGATGTATTAGTGGTGGTTACAACAGGCGGCTCGCGGACAAAAGAGTTAAGGCAAAAATATCCCCATCCCAATATCATCATCGAAGACTTCATACCTTTTAGTGATGTGATGCCTTATGCTGACGCATATATCAGCAATGGTGGTTACGGAGGAGTATTGCTTGCTATCGAAAACGAATTGCCTTTAGTTGCAGCAGGAATTCATGAAGGCAAAAATGAAATTTGTGCCAGGATAGGTTACTTTAAATTAGGTATTAACCTGAGAACAGAAAGACCTACACGCCGACAGATGCGCAGAAGCATTGTAGAAATACTTAACAACTACACCTACAAACAAAATGTAAAACGCCTTGCAGCCGAATTTGCAAAATATAATGCGAATGAAATATGTGCGAAACATGTAAGCGAATTAATAGCAGCAAATGAATTGGCCAAGTGGGAAGAGCCGGTTTATTAAACAACAATCAAAACCAACCAGTAAGCATGACTCGATTGAAGTCATGCTTTTTTGTGTTTTGAAATTTTGCCAGCCAATAAGCTTTCGACATGTTCTTACCTTTTAAAGAAAATAAATATTGCTCCAATTACGGTTAGTACAAAAACTATTTTGCGGTAACTATTGTCTTTTATTTTCGCCACGATAGCAACTCCTGCTAAAAAACCAACAATAATTATGGGCAGCAAAAAGAGGTCAATTTTTAGTGAAGCAAGTGTAATGTTGTGCCAATAGATCACCTGGAAAGGCAGCTTAAAAAAATTGATTACCAGGAATATCCAGGCCGCCGTTCCAATGAAATCATTTTTGACCATCCGGGTAGCAAGGAAATAAATATTAGAAAAAGCACCTCCAAGGTTACCTAGCATCGTGGTAAACCCGGCAATCAATCCCATGCTGACTGCAAAGAGTTTATTTTCGGGTATTTTAATATTCTTGCTCATTTCGATTAAAAGCAGCAATGCAACGGTAACAATGATGATGACTGCCATTACCTTTCTAAATAGAGCTTCATCTAGATCTTTGCCTACAAATACTCCAATTAAAATTCCAATTGCAAGCCAGGGTAAGAGTTTCCAGAAATGACTCCACTGTGCATGACGATGATAATATTTGACTGCCATCAAATCTGCAAAACAAAGCAATGGCAATACGACCCCGGTAGATGCCTTGCCTCCAAACACAATTGCCATAATGGTAATGTTGATCATCTCAATCCCCTTTATTCCTGATTTTGAAAGACCAATAATAAAGGCTGCTAACCCAATAAGAATCCAATTAGCAACTGACTGATGAAATAAAACATCCATAAACTTACATTGTAGATTTTGCTTTGGCAGACTAAGATCACCAAGGAAATAGCGATAAAGATAGCGGGCAAATTTATGATAGAAGTTACAGGGGAAACAAAAGGAGAAATCGCAGAAGTATTAGGAAGTCAAATATGTTGACTCGTTGTAGCTTTAAACAAATCGACG
Organism: Segetibacter aerophilus; assembly: GCF_007991655.1. Taxonomy (GTDB): domain Bacteria; phylum Bacteroidota; class Bacteroidia; order Chitinophagales; family Chitinophagaceae; genus Segetibacter; species Segetibacter aerophilus. Next base: position 131,942 of record NZ_BJYT01000004.1, on the reverse strand, counting down.
GTGTTTTTTATAAAATCCCCAAAAATAAAAATGTCAATTACAGGGCGGTTAGCTTACATGGAAGAAACGTTGGTAGCAAACTCTACTTTTCTATGCGGATTTTTTGTTGCGTATTGATACACTAGCCCGCGTATATATTCACTTTCGGGGTACTGCGTAACATGCTTTTTATATTCGTCGATATGAGTAAAGGAAGTATTTGCAGGAACGTAACCCATTCCATAAAACCGTCCCTTTTCCATTAGGATAATACCTTGCTTTTCTTCCTTTTTAGGCAAGGCAACATCTTCAACAACTGCAAAACTTGGAAGCGAACTTCTTAAATGTTCAATAGCCCTGCTTACTCTTTCGTTGTATTCAACTGCAGTAAGTTGATCAGCCAGGGTAGGGCCATAAGTCTTATCAACATAGCACAACCGCGCGCACAGTTCGAATTGCTCAATTAATTGTTTCAAAAGATTAAGACCATCGAGCAGGAGATTGAAAGTGTAGAGTGGCTCAAGCTGCTTTTTCATTTTTTCAATAATCAACCTTCTATACCCTCGGCCATCTTCATACATGTATAATCCAAATGTCTGCTGAAAACCTTTCAAGCTTCGATTATACAATGGCCACAATCTTTTTATCTCGATGCTTTCGAGTATAAAAGCCATCAGCTCGGACCCGCAGACCTGGAATGAAACGTTGTGGATCTCGCGTAAAAAGTCCTGCTTCTGCTTGCCGGGTTTGTTATTAGAAAAATGACTGTTGACGCGTTTTTTTAAATCTTTTGCCTTACCAACGTAGACTATTTTGCCCTTGGAATTATGAAAGTAATAGACGCCCGGTGAAGACGGTAGTTTAGCAACTTTTTCAACGGGCAGATGCGGGGGTAGAAATTGCTCTTTCGCTTTGCCCTTCAGCATGGTTTTAATCTCGCCGTCCACATCATTTTTTAAAATGCATTCAAACAACTTAACGGTTGCCAAAGTATCCCCACCGGCGCGGTGACGTTGTTCAATCTCTATTTCCAAACAACGACAGAGATTTCCTAAACTATAACTTGGATGACCGGGTAAAACTTTCCGGGCAAGGCGAACTGTACACAGCTTTTTGGTATCAAGTTCGTACCCATACTGCGCCAATTGATGCTTTACAAAAGAATAATCGAAATTGACATTATGCGCTACAAAAACTTTATCATGTAATAGCCCATAGATCTTCGGAGCTACTTCCTCAAAGAGTGGCGCCTGGCTAACCATTGGATTGGTGATACCGGTAAGTGCCTGTATATATCTTGGTATTGGCGTTTCAGGATTGATGAGGGTTTCGAAATAATCTACCAATCGCTCCCCATCGTGTACAGCAATAGCAATTTCAGTGATAGAATTACCACTTGCATACCCCCCGGTTGTTTCTATATCTACTATTGCAAACATCAAAATTGTAAAGGTTAAAGGTAAGCGGATTTTAAAAGGAGCAATAACTTTTCCCAAAAAAATTAGCAAAAAGACGGTTGCATGAGGGTAAATCTTCTGCACTATTACACGCAAACAAACTTGCTACAGTAGAATTAAAATCTGATTAGCCAACAAGATTTACTCTTCAAAAAAAATTAAAAACTTCTGTAACAAAATAAAAGGCAGCACGTCTAACTTCTGAAAAAAGCTTTTATACTGCTCCTGTTAACAATTATTAACACAGGTAAAATAAAACTTATATTTATTTTAGTCATACAAAACCAAAGCTGATGAAAAAGCTTCTTTACTCAATATTCTTCGTCTTAATTCTGGCAACTACTTCGTGTCAGTTTATAAATAGCTCGGCTAAAGTTTTGGTTAAGTGTTGTAGGTCGTTGTTAATTGCTAACCGCGATAAAACCGACGATAGAAAAGATAAGGACCTTGAGTATTTAAATACCGCTTCACTTCGCCCTGTAAACTCGTGGGACGGAAAAATGATGATCTGGTAAATTGTTATCAAGCCGATTTATTAGGTCCGTTGCAGGGCCTTTTTTTATGCCCTCAATGGTTTCTCAAACAGCAGTTCGTTTTAGTACATTTGCTCTCCGAATTTTTTTTCGATCGATCATTTCCGGATACTACCGGTAGAAGTACACATTCAACTATGGAACTAAGTAAAAATTATATCCCTTCGGCTACTGAAGAAAAATGGTATAAACACTGGACCGATAAGAAATATTTCAACAGCCATCCTGATGGAAGGCCCTCTTATACTGTCGTAATACCTCCCCCTAATGTTACTGGTGTCTTACACATGGGCCATACGCTCAACGAGACCGTACAAGACATCCTTGTTAGAAAAGCGAGGATGAGTGGCTTCAATGCATGCTGGGTTCCGGGAAGCGATCATGCAAGTATAGCCACAGAAGCGAAGGTGGTGCAAATGTTGAAAGAGCAAGGCATCGACAAAAGCACTTTGAGCCGTGAAGAATTTTTAAAGTATGCCTTTGAATGGAAAGAAAAATACGGCGGTATTATCTATAGCCAAATTGCTAAGCTAGGTTGCAGCGTTGACTGGGACCGTACCACATTTACTATGGACGATCATTACTATAAAGCCGTAATGAAGGTGTTTGTAGATCTGTACAATAAGGGCCTAGTGTACCGCGGAGCCAGGATGATTAATTGGGATCCTGCTGCCAAGACTGCATTGAGTGATGAAGAGGTGGAGTTCAAAGACATTGTTGGGAAGCTGTATTATTTAAAATATCGGTTGGCCGACACCAGTGCAGAGACGACGGATAAAAACGAGAGCGATCAGTCATTTGAGAACTATATTACCATTGCGACCCAGCGCCCGGAAACTATCATGGGCGACACAGCCATTTGTGTAAATCCTAACGACGAACGATTTGCGCACCTGAAAGGGAAGTACGCCATTGTTCCGTTAATAGATCGTCGCATCCCTATAATATTTGATGAATATGTAGACCCAACTTTTGGTACCGGTGCTTTAAAGGTTACCCCGGCCCACGACATCAACGACTACAACCTTGGTTTAAAACATAACCTTGAAGTAGTAGATACGCTAAACGAAGACGGAACCCTGAGCGAAGCTGCTCAAATTTATGTTGGCGTAGAACGGTTTGCAGCCCGCAAAAAAGTACTGGTCGAACTGAAGGAAAAAGGCTATTTCTTAAAGGAAGAGGAATACCCCAGCCGGTTGGGATACAGCCAACGAAGTGGTGTAGTAGTTGAACCACGCATCAGCACCCAATGGTTTTTGAAAATGAAAGAAATGGCGGGTCCAGCTTTGCGTGCTGTGCTTGATGGAGAAATAAAAATACACCCGGGAGAAAAATTTTTAGCGACTTACAAATATTGGCTTGAAAATGTAAAAGATTGGTGCATCAGCCGCCAACTCTGGTGGGGCCAGCAAATACCCGCATGGTACGATGACAAAGGAAATGTGTTTGTAGCGGAGACAAGAGAGCAAGCTGCAAGCCTCAAGCTGCAAGCTTCAAGGGCAGAACAACAAGATGGGGAAAGCTTGCAGCTTGCAGCTGATAGCTTACAGCTAACCCAAGACTCTGATGTTCTCGATACATGGTTCTCTTCATGGTTGTGGCCTATGGAGGTTTTTAAAGGCATTTCTGATCCTGGCAATAAAGAGGTGGATTACTACTATCCGACCTCCGTTTTGGTGACAGGACAGGATATTATTTTCTTCTGGGTTGCCAGGATGATTATGGCAGGGATGCATTACAAAAATGTGAAGCCTTTCAGCGACGTGTACTTCACTGGTATGGTGCGCGATAAGCAAGGCAGAAAAATGAGCAAAAGTTTAGGCAACAGTCCCGACCTGTTAGACCTGATTGATAAATATGGCGCCGATGCAGTTCGTTTCGGTATCATGATTTCTTCGCCTGCAGGTAATGACTTGTTGTTCGACGAGGCAAGCCTCGAGCAGGGCCGCAATTTTAATAACAAGCTGTGGAATGCCTTAAAGCTCGTGAAGATCTGGGAAGGCCGGCAAATGGCTGAAGATACCAAAGAGATTGTCGACGATAATTTTGAATTGGTGGATGAGACGAAACAACTTTTTGGCGAAATCGATCATCTACCTAACGAAGCACATCTTGATCACGCCAATTATGCTATCAACTGGTTTGCAAACAGGTTGCAACAGGTAAGAGCAGACGTTGAAATTCTATATAGCCAATTTAGGTTAAGCGAGGCTTTAAAAGTTATTTACTCCCTCATCTGGGACGACTTTTGTAGCTGGTACCTCGAATGGATCAAGCCTGGTTTTGATCAACCGATCGAAGATGAAGTCTACCATAAAACAATCCAATTTTTTGAGGAACTGATGCAATTGCTGCATCCGTTCATGCCTTTTATTACAGAAGAGATATATCATCTGCTCAGCGATAAACAAGATGATTTATGTGTAAAACAATTTTCTGCCATAAAAGAAGCAAACCACGAGATCTTAACATCCGGTGAATTATTGAAGCAGGTAATTTCAGCGTTGCGGGACGCGCGAAATAAAAGCCAATTGAAGCCAAAAGAAACTATTAAGCTGTTTATTCAGTCTGAGCATAGTGAGGTTTACAGGAAAATCGAAAGCATTTTGCTAAAACAGGTAAATGCAGAAACGATTAGCTATGTGCAGGAGACTGTAGCAAATGCTACGGTGGTGGCTATAGAGAAGGATAAGTTTTATATTGAAAGCGAGAGAAAGGCAGATATACAGGCAGTAAAGGCCGAGCTTTTAAAAGACCTGGAACATCAGAAAGGTTTTTTGCAGAGTGTACTTAAGAAGTTAAGCAACGAGCGGTTTGTAGCCAATGCTAAAGCAGAAGTGGTGGATCTTGAAAAAAAGAAACAGGCCGACGCTGAGGCAAGAATCAGAACGATAGAAGAAAGTTTGGCGAACCTGGTCTAAGTAAGCCGAATGATTTGAAAACTGGTGCGAACATACCTTCCAAGGAGAAATGTGTATCCCGGCAGTTTACTACTATTAAGCTTTCGTTGCGTCGCACTCTTGTACTGGTGAAATATATGGAGCAAAAAAAACGGTAGCAGAACTATAGCTGAAGTTGGTTGGATGCACTAGAAAAATATTAATCAAACAGAAAAGTTAGTAGAAAAAATGATTGCAGTACTGGAACAAAAACGAGGATTTAATTATCGAAGACATACGTTGTTCGCTGATAAGGTTCTTGTAGAAACGAAATCAACGAGCAAAATAGATAAGTACGAAGTAAGGATTGAAAAACTCGGATTTCAAACACAATACCAGGCCGACAATACGATGCCCGGAAAGATTTTTCTTGTTGTATGTATTCTAATTCCTGTTGCCCTGACTATTTCAGAACTTCTTCTTCACAACGTAGGCATGAGGAACCTCATCGTTAATTATGTTTGTTGGTTAGGTCTTGCCATCTTTAGTATTTTCAAGCAGCACCAGGATGATATTTATTTAGTGGGCGGCGACAAGAACCTCGTTTTTTATAGAAACATTCCTTCCGAACAAAAGGTCTTGGAGTTTATTGAACTGGTTATTAAAGCAACAAAAGACAACATCAAAAACAAGTACCTCACCTTCGACCCCAACACTCCTGACGAAGAATACATAGCAAGGCTCAATTGGCTGAAGGAGACTGATATGATTACAGAAGAAGAATTAGAGAACTACAAAATTGACCTTGAGATCAAGCGGCTGCTGTCGTAGCTTAAGGTCACTCGCTCTATTGTTGCTTAAACTCAAAAGTACAAGAGTGCGACGCAACCATTGCTTATGAACGAACTGTAAGCCCGGTACAATAAGTAATTTTTACATGAACAATCAAATACCCTCTGCAGGATTAGCGATAAGACCTGCTTCTTATAATGATATTCCATTTATCCGCGACATAGCAAATAAAACATGGCCTGCTGCCTACGAGGCCTTGTTAGGTCGGGACCAGCTGACATATATGCTTGACAAGTTGTACAGTCCTTCTGCACTGGAGGATCAGATGAAAAAGCACCACTATTTTTTTCTTGCGTTAAGAGAATATGCACCCGTCGGCTTTGCATCTTTTTCTAACCTCGAGAAAGATATTTACAAGCTTCAAAAGTTATACGTTTTGCCCTCGGAGCAAAAAAGCGGGCTGGGAAGAACGCTGCTTGAAACAGTCGAAACGGTCTCGAAGAGTATGGGTGCAACTAAATTACAGCTGAATGTTAACCGTAAAAACATAGCCAAAGGTTTTTACGAAAAACAGGGGTTTTTTGTAATTAAGCAAGAAGATATTGATATAGGAAGCGGCTACTATATGAATGATTATGTAATGGAGAAAGACTTGTGAAAGTGCAGGATCCGTTAGCATCTATGGAATTGCTACGCCCGCCGCATCTTATTGAAAACAGCGCATATGAAACTTTTAAAAAATGCAGCAATCGGGGCACTTGTACTCTGCTCACTCACAGCGAGTGCTCAAAAGAAGAGCAGTAGTAAAACAAAGTTCACTCCACCAGTCATCGTAAAAGATGAAGAAGTTGCGGAGTCAGAAGAAAAGAAGAAAGAATACAAGTCGAAACAATGGCACCAGGGAGATGAAAAGGTGTCTGAACAAAACTTGAAGACGGAAAAAACGAAGACTTCGGGCAAAAAAAAGTACGGTGAACGTGAACAGGTTCCACCACCGCCTCCTCCTCCTCCTCCACCTTTGCCAAAACAAAAAGGAAAATTGTAGGATTATTGCTGAAACTTTTATAGCTACTGCCAATGGAAGAAAGCTCAAAGAAGACTTCTATTTGCAGTAGCTATTTTATTGCTTGTAATACTTTTTAAACGTTTTATCTAAAATCGAAATACAAGGCTCCTGTTAACGGAACACTTCCTTGTCGGCCATTTTTTTGGCTTTGCGGGCCCATTACTTCCGCTTTTTGAAACTTTGTACCTATTGCAGAAATGGCATGCATAAAACCGATAGTGTTGCCGGGAAAAGCGGGATTTGTATTGTTGTTCCCGGACGCTTTTGCTTTTTCTGGTTGTAACATTTGGAAATAAATATTTTGCTGATCGGTATATATTGTAAAATCGCTTTCCTCATTTTGCAACTTCACCCAGTTCATCTCTGAGTGCCAGCCTTTGAATTCGGGGTACTTCCAATTTTCGCCGGTGATAGTGTTGTTGTAGGCCTTTTCCCAAACGCCAAATTGCGGACCTTTTAAACGATTTTTCCAGACATGATATGGTCCTCTCCCCATCCACTTCATGCCTTTAATTTTTTCTTCGGGGTAGTTGAAGGTGATGCCCATATAATCGGCAGTATCCTTTGTGAGATAGCTATACTCCAGCCTCGGCAGTCTTCCTTTGCGGAAAGTCCATGTTACCTGTAAGCTGTCTCCGCTATAGGTTGGTTTCACGACATATTCGTCCCCTTGTTTAAAACTTTTAAATTGACTAAGCTTTTGACTACTACCAGCCAGAGCCGGTCCGCCACTCAGTGAAATTTCTTTTTGGCCGTTGTTTACTTTTTGAAGATAGCCGGTCGTTTTATCAAAATAATAAGTAAGGCCATCAAAAGTGAGTGCCAATGCCTGTGCATCTTCTTTTGCGGAAACATCAGTTTTTAAAAAGACTGTAGGTATTGCATTGGCTATTGTTTTTGGCGAACTGCCCGCCCAGCTCCATGTACAAATGGTATCGCCTTTTGCAGTAAAAGCTGTAAGGTATAACGCATCTGCTTTGGCATTTCCCGGTAGTGGAAGATCTAGCATACCTTTTTGACCTGGTGCTAGCGAAGGCCCTTGCAACGTTCCTTTTTGAAGCACCTTTACACTTGTTCCAGTTTGCCAGGGTTTTTGAAAGTCAACCAATTTCCATTCGAACTTTACTTGCTTAAGATCCGTATAGAAATACCTATTTTCTATTTCAAAGCTGCTTTTAAAGTTTTGCGTTGCCGACTTACTGTCAATGTAAACCGGGCTCCATAATTCTTTAATCGTATAGTAACTTCCTTCTTTTTCTCTATGAGGTCCAACGATACCGTCTGGTCCCCTGTTTCCTGCTACGTCGATGCTGTCGTGCCAATCGGCCCGTACCAATCCCTCATCATGCAAAGCCCATAAAAAACCGCCCGCAAAATGGGGATGCTTCGTCATCTCGCTCCAGAAGTCTTCCAGCGCGGCACCATGTCCGCCATCGAAAAGGCCATGCATGAACTCAGTTGGAAAAAAAACTTCTTTAGCATTGGCCACCTCATTTTGTATGTACTTGAAATCAGGGTAGTGCTTCGTGTTAGTTCCGTTAAACCGCTCCCAGGGATGAATGACATGTCTTTTCTGAGGATCATACCAGGCGTAGTCTCCATCAACCGCACGGTTCCAACCGCCCTCATTTCCATTATCCCATATAACTACTGAAGGATGGTTTACATCTCTTATCACCAGTTCCTTAACCAGCTTGCGAGCAATCGTCGTATCGTATGCTGCCTGCCAGCCTGTGAGTTCATCCAACACAAATAAGCCAACGCTGTCGCACAAGTCTAAGAACTCTTTATCGGGCGGGTAATGACTCATTCTGACTGCATTCATATTCATATCCTTCATAGCAGCAATGTCCATTAAGTGAACTGAACGACTTAAAGTCCGCCCAGTTTCTGGCCACTCACTATGTCGACAAACGCCTTTAAAAATTACCTTTTGCCCGTTTACATAAAAACCGTCCTGTTCTCGTAGTTCTGCCGTTCTAAAACCAAATCGTTGCTTTATAGTATGAATAGTTTTATCGCCATCTTTAATAGAAACAACGACGTTGTACAAAATCGGCTGCTCAGGATTCCATAATTGAATGTTGGTAAAATGATGACGAAGCATTGTATCCCCTACTAGTAGTTGAAAAGGCTTGTCAACGGCCTTACCTTTTAAATCGTACACTTGTGCTTGTACGGTTTGTTTAGTGGTGGCATTTGTAAAAACCTGCATGTTAAAATCTCCACTTGCCTTTGCATCAATCGCCACTCTCTCTATTGCGGTAGCAGGAAGAATTTCCAAATACACAGGTCGAAAAATTCCACCGAACAGCCAAAAATCACTTTTACGTTCTGCACGATTAATAGAGGCATTTGTAGATTTCTTACTTACTGTTACCTCAAGCAAATTGAACTTTTCAAATTGCACAAGGCTAGTGATATCGTATTTGAACTGATAGAAGGCGCCCTGGTGAATTGGGCCTGCTGATCTGCCGTTTATCTTCACCTCGGTATCTGTCATCGAAGCATCAAAGACAATTACAATCTTTTTGCCCTTGTGCTGCGGCGCAACTTTAAAATTGTATTTATACAATCCCTGCTCATCAGGGTTCTGTGTGTCTTGAGAATAATTATAAGAACCAAATCCTTGCGTCTCCCAGCAAGACGGAACAGGGATAGTCGACCACTTACCGCTATTGCGACCTTTGGTACACATGAAATCCCATTTTACCGTATGGTCTTTGTCTGTTCCTGATAGGTATTGAATAACGGTTTGTTGAGCAAATACCAGTTTACAAAAAACGGAAGCGACAAGAAAGAGAGCTATTGTTTTCATTGGGGAAGATTTAAGCGTAATCTTAGCCATTTTTAGTAAGAAGCAAAATGATAGAGAAATTCAAAAACTCTTAATTCTCATTAAATTGTTGATGTAGCGAAATGAAACCCAATAAAAAAGCAGAAATAATTACTTCTGCTTTTTTATATAATGACATTTTTGGGTGTTTGATAAGACATCAACTTGTCGTTTCTACTATCCCTAAAAGTTATTCATTTATTTAATCGGAGAATAATCAGTAGGCATCATAAAAACAGACTCAACCTTGGTTGTAAGTGACCCACCACCTTTTACTTCAGAAGCCGCTTTGACTTTCACCCACTCAGGATCTTCGCGAAAAGCTTTCCATGAAGCGTCGGCAGTAGCTCTGTCTTTGTGTGCGATAATGTATACTAACATGTCGCTTTTAGTTCCGTCTGCTTTCGGCATTGGTTGCCAATATACAATATTGGCAATTCCATGTTTCTCAAAAAGCTTCTTTGTGTGGCTACGAAAACGCTCATGTAGATTTTGAAGATTACCAGCAGAAGATGTGTACGTGCGCAACTCAAACGTACGGTTTGGAGACTTCGCCTCTGCTTTTACTGAGGGTGAATAATCAGTTTCCTGCATATAAACACTCTCTACCTTAGCCACCAGTTTTCCATTGGCTTCTGAGGCCTTAGCTACTGCCTGCCACTCAGGATCGGAACCAAAGGCTTTCCATGACGCTTCTCTTGCCTCACGGCTAGGATAGGATAAAACATACACAAGCTTATTCTCAGGGTTTTCAGTTGGGATCCAATAGCCAACATTGGTCATACCATGCTTAGAAAAAATGCGCGTTGTATTATTTCTGAAGCGGGCGCTCAAATCATCAAGTTTTCCGGGTGCGGCAAAATAGGTTCGCATCTCATAAACGGGTGTGGGCCTCAACACAGTTTCCGGGGTAACTGAGGCAGACTTTTTAGAAGATGAACATGCGATAAAAAAAACACTTAAAATCAAAATAGCAGAAAATAACTTCTTCATACGGCTGTAACTGTTTATAACAATTTGGTGATAAATTTCGATTGCGGCAAGATAATGCAGATTGAATAAACGCCTTGAGTTTAAAAAAGAAATGCAGAAAATAAAGCAGTTCAAAAACCACTTTATCCTCTGCATGAAAAACCCCAATAAAAGGTTTATTGCTTCAGCATAATATTTCTATACTCCACTTTCATTGGCGGACCAACATGTACTTGCACACCTAACAGTCCGTCAGATTTTCCATTTACTTTATCCTCATCAATAACGTCACTCATTAGGATGCCATTGATGTAGTGCTGCAAATGATTTCCCTTTGCTACGATCCTGCAGGTGTTCCAATCTTCAGATTTAATTTTTTCTTTCAGTTCATCAGAAGTTCCTAAAGACCCTGTTACTGTTCTTTCTAACCAGGCATTATTTTTTGTATGCTCTCTCACTGTAGTGGCTGCTTCGGTAAAAGGTTTAATAGTCACCTTCTCGCCACGATAAGCCAAGGTAGTTCTTGCTCGTTCTTCGTAATTCTGACCCGTATATCGGTGGGCTCCATCGATGTCTGCCTGGTAGCCTTTCAGCGCATGTGGTACATCGGGCACTTCAACACTCCTGTAGTTGATACCGCTGTTGCCCGCTTTAGTAATTTTAAAATCGCAGGTTAGCTCAAAGTCTCCGGGCTTGCCTCCTTTCCATACAATAAAATTATTGGTTTTTAAAAGTGTTGTAGGGGTAATTTCCCCAACCAAACTTCCATTTTCTGCACGCCAATAAGTAGGGTCGCCCTCCCATCCGTTGAGAGACTTTCCGTCAAATATCTGCACAAAACCTTTTTGACTTTGCTGCCCCTGCCCCGATACTTTGCAACTGGAAGTGGTTAGAGCCATAGAGACAAAGGAAGCCAGTATGATTGCAAGCGAAATAATTTTAGAACTTTTTTTTTGTAGCATCGTATAAGTTGTTATTTGATTTTAGAAGCCTTTATTGTAAAACACATAGAGCCCATCTTTGCCGGCAACGATAATATCCTTCTTACCTGAACCGGTAAGATCAGCTACGGCAAAATATAAACCTGTCCCCTTGCCTTCTCCAAATTCACCATAGCTAACAATTCCTTTTGAAAAAGCTTCGCCGTTCCATTTAAAATAATAAACACCCAGCGGATCATTTTCACCAGGATCATTACCATTATGAGCGCGGTAACGTTTGCCGGTGATCAACTCTTCCTTTCCATCCCCATCCAGGTCTATCCAAGCCATTGTGTGGTACTGGGAATTAAATGGATCAATAGTATGTTTTGTCCACGTAGTTTTAGCGCTTTTATCCCTCTTTTGTTCATACCAATCCAACCCGTAACCGTGCGCCTGACCAGCAATTAAGTCATTCAAGCCGTCTTTATTTACATCTGCAACAACTACCGGTATGCTCGTTGTACCAAGCATGAACTGCTCATGAAAAGTCCATTTATCTTTAAAACGATTTACGGGAGCCTCCAGCCAACCTGTGCTTACAATAAAATCATTTCTGCCATCACCATTGATGTCACCAAAGCCCAAGCCGTGCCCACTCTTCAGTTGGCTAAGCGTGATAGTTTCGAACTTTCCGGTGCCTTTTCCCTGGTTGTCTTTAATTAAGCGGTAGATGATCAAAGGATCGTTAGGCGTATTGGGAACGATTTCAACAGTACCGTCTCCATCAATATCCCATGCCCGTGTAGTTTCTATGTTACCCGGTTCCGCAATGGAGTGTTCCATCCACTCTTTTGTATTTCCCGGATTTTCGCGCCAGCTTAAAACCTTGCCGAACCATCCGCCGGTTACAAAGTCAACGCGGCCGTCTCCGTTGACATCTAATGGTATTGTAGAAAAATCGTCGTAGTACTCTCCTATTCTTTTGGCCGAGCCAATGTAATTTCTCTTCCAAAAACCAGGTCCTTCATACCAGAATGCTCCGGATACAATGTCCGGAATCTTATCATTGTTTACATCGAAAACATCTACAGACTCAAAGCTTTCAGAAGCAATTTGCTTCTTTATAAATTTAAGTGGCTTCGTTACATTTTCTGGAGTAGCTGGATGTGCCTGTGCAAAACCGTATCCTGCAATTAATACTAAAATCAAAGTTTGTATGAAAGCTTTCTTCATCATCATTATTTGGTTCTTTGAAAAACCTTCATATTTAGTTCAAAGTAAGGAAAGGTCAAATCATCTTTAGTTAGAAGTCAATAGCTGTTTTCGATAGCTTCATCCTTGCGACGCTCCGTTTATCTATTGTACAAATAGCATCTTCAGTTTTCCTTTTCAACTCACCGTCAAAACTTTTTAAGCTATCCACATAAATGGACTTAAAACATTTAAAGCTAACCAGACTCTCTTATTAACTAAAGGACTTGCCCATTGTAACAATCGAACAACAGTTCTTGCTAGAAGAACATTAGCCAGTTGAGTGCCAAGCGAAGCGAAGGCATTTCAAAACATGCGTAGCAGTTTTTAAAACAAGCGTAGCAGTCCTGTTGCAAGAACGAAGCCCAGCGGCTTGAGCGCTAATATGATTTTGAAACGTTTTGAAAACAAAAGTCTTCTAATATTCATTCACGCCCTTCCAACTCTTGGCCGCAGCCGAATCAAGAACAGCCTGGCAAACCTTCTGTGTTTCAAGCGCCTCCCTGAAAGTAGGTGAACAAGGCTCTCCTGTTTCCAGGCTCTTTAAGAAGTCCGCTACCTGGTGCACAAATGAATGTTCGTACCCAATAGATAACCCCGGAACCCACCATTTATCCATATAAGGCTGATCACCATCAGTAACATGAATAGTACGCCAACCACGAACAATAGACTCGTCGCGATGATCAAAATATTCAAGTTTATTCAAGTCATGCAAATCCCAGCGAACAGATGCATGTTCTCCATTAATTTCAAAAGTGTACAAGGCTTTGTGACCACGTGCATACCGCGTTGATTCAAAAAGCCCCAACGAACCATTATCAAAATGGCAGTGAAAAATACACGCATCGTCTATGCCTACCTTTTGCATTTCTCCCGTTGCCTGGTGAACTCTTTCTTTGATAAAAGTTTCGGTTACGGCTGATACATCAGTAATAGAACCGTTCAACCAGATAGCGGTGTCAATACAATGAGCCAATAGATCCCCGGTGACACCTGATCCTGCAGCATCAACATCTAGGCGCCACGTTCCTTGCCCACCCTGCGGCACATTTGCATTAATCGTCCAGTCTTGCAGGAAATTAGCACGATAATGAAAAATGCGTCCAAGTTTTCCTGAAGCAACTATTTGCTTTGCCAAAGTCACAGCGGGTAGGCGGCGATAGTTGTACCAGACGGTATTGTTCACTCCAGCCTTCTCAATCGCATCCACCATCTGGCGACCTTCCTCAAGCGTGCGCGAAAGAGGTTTTTCGCACAAAATCATTTTGCCTGCTTCAGCTGCGGCTATTGCAATTTCCGCATGCATATTATTGGGAGTGCAAATATCAACAGCATCGATATCATCCCGGGCCACCAACGACTTCCAATCTGTCTCTACTGACTCGTAACCCCACTGTTCTGCAAAAGCATTTACTGTTGCAGCCGTGCGCGAACAAACGGCTTTCAAGACAGGACGATTTTGAAGATCGGGAAAAAAATCACTGACCCGCTTATAGCCGTTCGTATGTGTTCGTCCCATAAAACCAACACCAACTAAACCTATCCGTAATTCTTTTTTACTCATTTTAAAAGTGATTGTTTTAAAAAATAGTGCAAGGGAATTTGAAGGAATGACGTCCGGCTACCTGTTACGACCGCAAGCTCCCCAAAGGGGTATCTGGTAAATGGAAACAGGTAATTGGAAACTCTTCGCTACTCCGCTTCATACCAGCCATGAAGTTTTCTTACTTCAATCATTTTTGCCAGGATATCGTTCCAGGTTTGCTGTTTCATCATCACTTCGTTGGCGAACATGCAACCGTCCCAGCAAATGTGTTTGAAAGCTTTTGTCAGGTTACCATTTTCATCCCGCAGCCAGTAGCCGGCGTCTTTTGCTATGTCAAGCTTTCCATTAGGGTCTGTTGCCTGGCAGTGGCGGCCGGTCTTATCATGTGAGCCCGTTCCATGTACTGTTCCATCGTTTTGTGCGACGTGGAAGTCGATGGTCCACGGTCTTAGTGCTTTGGTTACAGTTTTTATCCCGTCCGTGAGAGCCTCACGATTACTCCAATCAAAATCTTCGGGAAGTATGCGATCTTCAGGCCTGTTGTAACCTAAAAGGTATAAAGTGGTATGAGACATGTCGGCCTGGAAACCAATATTGGGACGATTGACCATTTCAAGTGTATTAATCATAGTCTTCCAGCTATGCATGCCACCCCAGCAAATTTCTCCCTCGGCAGCTAATTTCTCTCCATACTCCGCTGCCACATCGCAAGCCTTTTGAAAAGTTTCAGCGATCAACTTTGTATTGTTTTCAGGGTCTTTATCCCAATCAGCCGGTGAACTCGCTGAGTCAATCCTTATCACGCCATGCGGGCGAACTCCTAGGTCACGTAGCACCTTACCAAAATGACAGGCTTTACGAACCATTTCAACAAAATGTTCCCGCTGTTCATGTGTGCCCATTGCGGGTCCTCCCCAAATGGGCGCAACCAGGCTGCCTACCCTGAGGTTATAGGAAGAGATCTTATCAGCAAGCTGTTTAATCTCATCATCTGTACTATTGATGTTTACATGAGGATCCAGAAGTCCTAAGTCAACCCCGTCGAACTTGACCCCGTCTACCTCAGCAGCAGCGGTCATTTGAAGCATGGTATCAAAAGGGATTACCGGTTCTGAATCTGCTCCTTTACCCACTATACCGGGCCAGGTAGCGTTGTGTAATTTGGGATAATTATTCTCGTTCATATGGTCTACAATCTACTATTGATTAAAATAACTAAGTAATGAAAATATCTTCAATTATGTCTGCTCCATGGTTTCAATATTCTCTTGCAGTTTTTCATGCAATGGGCAAAAATTACAAGAAGGCTGTCGTTAATAAAAGTTCCTTATCAAGTTTTAGTTAGCATGAAAAGAGCATCATTTTCTAGAAATCAAAAAACCATGTCAGGATTTCCAGGACCGAAATGTTTCAACATTACTATCGGATCTGTAGTCGACGGATTTACTATTCTCACACCCTCCATAGCAGTTTTTTCACTTACGAAAAATTCATCGTTGGTTAACTGCCCATAGCGGATGAGGGCTGGAGTTTCAATGTCCCACACGCCCATTTTTCCATGCCCCTGCATAACGATAAGGCCATAGGCAGCACTGTCTTTAATGGTAACAGTCTGGCCAGGGAAAACTGTCAGTTCTTTCGCGCTGAAAGCGTCAGAAAGATAGCAGACCCAATTCTCAACGTATCCTTCGGCCTCCATTTCGCTTACAGGCTTTACAGGTTTAGGACGCATAAAACGCGTTTCCAGAATATTTGGGCTGGTATTCAGCTCCCAATCTATTACCTCCATCAACTGGTCATAGTCACCTATTCTATCTGGCGGTGTTCCGTTCCATAATAGTTCTTCAGGTATAATTGCCTCATTCACCAAAGATTGATACATCGCAAATACGTCGGACGCTTTTTGCGGCTCGTAAGTACACATGCTTCCCGGGGCGTGGAGCATTCCAGGAGGAACATCCCAACCGGTGCCTGGATATAAAGGAAATGCCTGCGAGTAGCTCGTGAGCTTGTTGTCTCCTTTGGTAAAATTCATTAGGCATTCTTTAATTTGCTCTTTTGTGGTACCTGGTGCTACTCCAAAAAAAGTATAGGGAAAATCACCGCCATGATTATTCAGTTGCGGCGGAAAGTAATATGCTTCTGGCTTACCCAATTGTCCAATCTTAGCTGCATGTTCATCATTGTGATGAATGTGATGAGGTAACGGGCCCATATTATCAAAGAACTTTGAGTACATCGGCCAGCTCTCATGTTCGTTCCACAACCGATCACCAATTAATTCTCCTTTCAACTCGTCAATTGCATCCTTCAAAAGCAATTGAACTTCACTCTTGCCATCATTGAAAACTACTTTACTTAATCCTTCGTGCTCTCCCGTTAAAGGACCGTTTTTAGCAGGTGTAGTGGAAGATAGCCAGCGCTCATCTATTCCTCCCCTGTTACCACCAAGCACGTAATAATCATCCGGATGTAACTTGATTCTTCTACCAGGTACGCAAAACGATCGCGGAACCCACGTCGGCGCCAGCCTTAAGATTCCCTGTCCCTGTTCTAGTGCTTTTGATGCCAGGCTTGTTTTTTCCAGTGTTTCCATTAAAAGTTGGTTTTGAATTATTGTCGTTAAAGGAATTAAAAATACGGGCTTAACGCTGCCTCATCTGCAGGAAGGCCGTAAACCAAATCTATATTGGTAAAGGCGTTATTAGGCGGAACATTACCGGCCGGATAATAATAAGCTTGTGGATTTGCTTTTACCCTGTTTCCGTATGCTGTAATAACCTCCACAGCTTTGCCTGTTCTTACCAGGTCATTCCAGCGTTTGTTTTCAAATGCCAATTCAACTCTTCTCTCTTTCATTATAATATCGCGTAGTTGAACCTGCCCTGTAACCGTTACCGGAGAAACCCCAGCACCAAAGGCACGATCCCTTACTCTATTCAAATAAGTTAAGGCTTCTGCACCCTTGCTTTGCTCATTTAATGCCTCTGCCGCAAATAATAAGACTTCTGCGAAGCGGTAAACCGGCCAGTTATTCCCTGTATTATTATGCTGAGCATGTGGAGCTGCAAACTTTTTAATATAAGGATACACCTTATTATCACGCAAACTCTGGCTCAGAGTTACGTAGGCAATAGAGGCATCTTTTCTTTTGTCGCCTGCTTCGTAAGCGGCAATGAGATCAGGCGTCGGTGCATTGTTCCCTTCACCAGATAGTCCTTGCGGATTAGAGGTTCCTGTGATAGGTTGCAATTCTCCTGCAGTTATCGGAAGAGGAAGAAATCTATAAATCAGGTTCCCATTATAACCCGCAGATCCTTCCTGGAACTGTACTTCAAAAACCGACTCCGCATTGTTCTTATTGCTATTAGTGCCAGAGAAAGCATCCGCATAATTAGGCATTAATGAATATTCATTACTTGCAATCACTTCTTTTGAAATTGCTTCGGCATCAGCCCACCTTTTTTGAACCAGGTATAAATTAGCCAGCAAAGTTTTAGCAGCTCCGGATGTAGCCCTTCCGGGTTCCTGCTTTGCCTTATTCAACAATCCCTGGGCAGCGCCTTTTGCATCACTTTCAATTTGCTTGTATAGCTCATCAACTGATGCCAGCTGAGCTGCTGCCTCCTGCCTGTTGGTTACTGGTGTCAGGTGCAGGGGAACTTTTCCAAAGTATTGTACTAGTTTGAAGTAGGCAAATGCTCTTAGAAACTGGGCCTGTCCCTTCAAATTAGATTTAGAAGCGGCATCAAATTCAACCTTATCAATGGTCGCAAGAACCTGGTTTGCGCGCGCAATAATCTGGTAGAAGTTGCGGTATTCATCCCGTACGTTTGTGTTGGTAGTAAGACCGTTGGAAGTAGGCAAACTGAAATCAGCAATATTCTCCTGCTGTTCCGTGGCGCCGAAAAGTATGTTGCGATAGTAGTAGGTGTTGTCAGAATGCATCTCTCCCAAAAGCCAATCGAAATTATTATAAATAGTTCTGAGGGGAACATAGGCTGCATTGACTGCCTGCTTAAAATCTGCTTCCTGGGTAAAAAAGGTAGCTGAACTTAAAGACGTCTGCGGCACTACCTCAAGGTTTTTAGAACAGCTCGTTAACCCCAAACCAATAAGGCAGGTTATTATAACTCTTGTTGTCATTTTGTTGGAATAATGAGTTTAAAAAATAATAAGTTTTTCTAGAAATTAAGGTTAACACCTAAAGTGTAGGTACGTGGAACAGGGTAACTGGAAAAGTCTACTCCCTGGCTTAGATTACCACCGTCACCATTACCATCTCCCTGTGAACTAACCTCAGGATTTGGACCGCCCCAATAATTGGTGAATGTATATAGCTGTTGAATAGAGGCATACACGCGGGCAGATTTGAACACTTTATTCTTAACCCCAATGTTATAGCCAAGAGTAACATTTTTAATAGTAAAATAAGAAGCATCTGCCACGAAGCGGCTATTGATCCAGTCTCTCTCGATACCGGTTACATTACCACCTCCAACGGTTGTTCCGAAAAATCCTTTACCCGGGTTAGATGGCGATCTAAAACGGTATTTCACCTCCTGCAACAGATTGAACACACCGTCAAGGTTAGCTGTACTGTAAATGTGACGAACAAAGAGTTGGTTGCCGTAAGATCCAGAGCCTACTACACTAAAATCAAAGTTTCCGTATGTTAGAGAATTAACGATGCCATAAGTAAACTTAGGAAATGGACTTCCTATAATCGTTCTGTCGTCAAAGTCACCACCATAAGTAATAACACCATCACCATTTACGTCCTTTAATTTTATGCTACCTACAGTGGAACGGCCAGGAATTTTTGGACTTTTATCAAGATCTGCCTGGTTTAGATACATACCTTCTGATACCATACCATAAAACTGTCCAAATGGCTGCCCTACTTTGGTAATATGGAAAGAACCGTACACTCTATCTATCCCTTCAGCTAAAGCCAATACCCTGTTGCGGTTGAAAGAGATATTCGCGTTGGTGGTCCACCTGAGTTTACCCTCAGTATTTCTTGTGGTTACAGCAAACTCATGACCCCAAAATTTAATTTCACCTATGTTATCATTGAAGTTACCAAATCCTGCTTCCTGCGCAATTTGAACACTGTACAGTAAGTTGGTAGTGTTCTTTGTGTAGAAGTCATATGTGAACTGTATCCTGTCGTTAAATAAGCCAAGGTCAAAACCGAGATCAATTTGTTTTGTAGTCTCCCAACCGAGGTTTGGGTTAGCAAGTTGGGTAACCTGTGCACCTGTTGCAACAGTGTTTCCAAAAACTGCGTTCACTGTATTATTAACAAGCGCGTATTGAGTGTAATTACCAATATTGTTGTTTCCAATTACTCCATAACTCGCTCTCAACTTCGCAAAAGATATTCTCTTCGAGTTCCTAAGGAAGTTTTCGTCTGAGATAACCCATCCTGCCGAAGCAGAAGGGAACGTACCCCAACGATTGTTAACCCCAAAACGAGATGAACCGTCGGTACGAACCGAAGCAGTAAAGAGGTATTTTCCTTTAAAATTATACGTTAACCTCGAGAGAAAGGAATTAAGCCCCCACTCGTTTACCTGGTTGTTTGTACCTCCACGGGCAATGTTTAATGCTCCCTGGATGGTAGGAAGCCTGTCATCAGTATAAGTATCAGCCTGTATCCGGGTGGCGTTCTGGGTAAATTTCTGTTGCGTAAATCCGCCTAACAATTCAAAATTATGTTCTCCAAAACTATGCGTATACGTTGCAAGGTTCTCGTTGAGCCAACTTATGTTTTCAGTATTTTGCCTGATTGATACTGCTGTTGTTGGTATGGGAACATTGATAGCATTGGTAGCGGTCGAAGGATTGAAAAAGAAGAACCTCGAATTTAGGTATTCTACGTTGATAGTAGATTTAAGCGTCAATCCTTTAATAGGCTGGTATTGGAGGTAAGCATTGGATATAATATTCACATTTTTTGTTTCATTTACTAATTCCTGTGCAGCTCTTACCCAGTTAGGATAGGCAAAAATGTTACCTGTGCTTCCAGGGAACTGGTTAAACTTCGTCAATTGTCCATTGGCGTCGTAAATAGGCATAACTGGCCATGTGTGGAGGGCATTGAAGAGAATACCTGTTCCCCTGTCGCCATCCGTTCTTGGTGTATTATCAAAAACATATTGAGGTGCAAGGTTGAAGCCTATTTTTACCCTATCAGATATGGCATAGTCAGAATTCATTCGCAGAGAGTATCTTTTGTAGCGGGTATTCAAAACCACGCCCTGCTGATCAAACACGCCTGCAACTAATGCGGTGTTCAACTTCTCGGTATTTGAAGTAAGTGTCAGGTTATAACTTTGTATAGGAGCATCTCTTAGCAGCGCACCATACCAGTCATTGTTCTTGCCTTCGTATTGAGAAGGGTTTTGAAACTCAATTGGAACAGGTTGCCCTGCATCTTCGTAGTACTCTTTTTTAAATTGTGCAAATTCAACGGCATCCATCATTTTAACCCTGCCTCGCATTGGTACATGCTGCGTTCCAACGTAGGTGCTGAGGCCCATGCTTGTCTGGCCTTTTCTTCCTTTTTTAGTAGTTATCAAGACGACACCATTAGCTGCCCTGGAGCCATATAAAGAGGTAGAAGCGGCATCTTTTAAAATGGAGATACTTTCAATTTCATCAGGGTTTATAGCACCTATATTACCGGTTAAAGGGAACCCGTCAACAACATACAAGGGATCACTACCAGCCGAAACGGACAACTGGCCTCGAATTCTAATGTTGATTCCTTGTCCCGGTTTGCCCGTTGTTTGATTAATCTGAACACCCGCTAAACGCCCTTGAAGTTTTTGACCTATCTGCGAAACAGGCAAGTCTTTCAACTCTTTCGCATTGATTGTCTGTACTGCACCGGTTACTTCCTTTCTCAACTGGCTTCCATAACCAATTACCACCACGTTTTCTAAGGACCTTACATCAGGGGCCAAAGTAACATCGAGATTACTACGACCGTCGACAGGAATTTCCTGTGTTACAAAACCGATACTTGAAATAACCAAAGTGGCTTTACTTGAAGGAACGTTAATTGAGAAATTTCCATTCGCATCGGTACCCGTACCGTTACCGGTACCTTTAACCAGGATTGATACTCCTGACAGGCCCGCTCCCTTGTCGTCTAAAATTCTGCCTTTCAGGTTTGTCTGTGCCCCTGCCGCTATGGATAGCGACAAAAGGAAAAAAAGTACGGACAGATACTTTGTCTTTTGAAATAAAAATTGTTTCATAATGGATAAGCAATCGTTTAAAATAATGAATGAATGTTTTGTTTGTTGTGTGGCTATTTTCCAGGTAATGAAAACATAGTAGAAGATTTAGGTGATAGATGGTAGTGCTTGCAGGTTTCAAGCATTTACTTATTGAAATCCAGATTCAGCAAATTCAATTAATCTACGTCTTAAGAGACGAGCATTATTTCTTCAAGAACAATTTGATCTGCTCCTCGCTGTCTAACATTTCCAGTTCAATGTCGTATGATCTTGTCTCTCCGGGTTGCAAAAAGATAAGCTCTTTTCTTTCCCTTGCTTTTGCCTGCCCAATTAGTGGATTCGTCGCTGGTTCTATGCCCGTAACATATTCGCCCTCACCCCAATGTTGCCAATTAATCATCCATGGCAATTGTTCTTTTTTAAAACGCAGCGAAAGCGCAAGGCCAATATGACTATTGTGAAGCCCACAAGAACACCAGCCTGTTGCGTCTGAAGTAATGTCGATTATAGCTACCTCTTCACCTGTACCCGCATGGTCAGGTAAGGGAGCTGGACACTTCTTGTAATTATTTCCTTCCTTAAAAATCTTATTATTGGTAATTCCTTCCCGTGTTTGCCATTTGCCATCCCACAAGATATCTGTGCCCTCTTCAACTAACGGATACCCGAAATTAAAATGATACAAGAGCATATGAGGAGCTTCAGAATTTCCACGATTTAAAACTTCATCATGAATTCGAATAGTTGCCTCACCGAGAGTTGCAGATATTGTTCGTTTCAATTCGAGGTTTGGCCCGAGCACCTGCGTTTCTTTCATTCTTCCGGTAATGCTCATCTCCATCTTTCCAACCATCGGATCTGGTTGAATAATTGACTCTATTTCTGCCGCTATATTACTTATCCTGCCGTGTAAACCGCGTTCTCCAAACTCATCGCTTTCCGGACCGCCAACATGACTTAAACCGCAAGTAGTTAGTAAGCCTCCGCCAAATGTTTTTAACCAGTCTAAGCCACTATTTGAAAAAGGTTCAGGTGCAGTTATGCCGCCATGACTAAGCCATGCTATACTGTGTTGGTTATAAAAAGTTTCAGCTATATCCATTGCGCGATCAGGCACCACTTTAAACCGCAGTCCTGTTCCCGTATTGATCCATGCTATACGTGTTCCCCTGGCGGGTCCGTTATCGAGCACCGACGTTTCTATACCGCCGAGTTGTTTTATATTAGATACTTTGCCTTTCCAGTTTTGATTTAACAAACCTGTTCCTCCTTTTTAGAATTTCAAGGTGTTGCAATATAGACTTCGGCACAAGTGTGTGACACAACGACGACGCCATGAAAAACATTTGCCCGGACAACCAATACAACTTCGATTAATTAACCTTTTGAAAAAATCAATAGGACGAGTTGTAGGTTTTAATATTTTTTGGAACCTTTTTGCTAATAGCTAATTATCTGTTTTGAACATCGTTGTGTCACTCACTTCAGCCCCGAAATCTTTATTCACCGCGCTGTTCATCTATACATTATTTAACCGATGCTGTCGTGGCTTTATTTGCCTTCGGCTTGTATACTTCGTGGTTTTTATTGCCTCCGGATTTAAGGTAAGCAAGCAGGTCTTTTACCTCTTCTTTGTTCAACCGATTAATTGTACCAGGAAACATGATAGATACATTAGAAAGATTAGTGTTGGCCACATCTTTCTTTTGAATTACTTGCAAGGTCTGAGGTGAAAAAGGGTTCATGGAGACGTAATACTTTCCATTCTCTTCGTTCTTCAATCTTCCTGTAATAGTAGTACCATCTTTCATGTGAAAATCGGTAGCGGCATATTGATCAGAGATTACCTTACTTGGCAAAATGATGGATTCAAGAATATCTCTGTCAGAGAAACGGGTTCCTAGCTGAGAAAGGTCAGGACCTACCGCACCTCCGCCCTCGCCCTTCATGCTGTGGCATGTGCTGCAAAGAGCCGCGCCAAATAACATTCTACCATTGGCAAAATCACGGTTAGTCGAATCACTATTAACGACAGCAAGAGCATCCTCCATTTTCCAGTCTCTTCCCGGGCCCTTCGGATTTCCGACAACCGCAACCCTTCTACCATTTGTGATCAATAAATCATTACCTGAAATAGCTGTGTAGTGTTCTACTTTGTCTTTCGGCACATTTGCAAGAGCCATCTTTCTTGCTCTGTCGATAAAACCTATATAGCTATTACCGCCTTTAAAAGTGAATGCAGTCTTATACCATTGAAAATACTTCTCGCTTAATGCAGGTGTCCACCCTGTTTTAGCTTCGCTTAAAACAGTTGCATAATATATCTTTTGTGCAGGAGGTGTTTTTGCAAGCATTCCGGCAATATCAAGACCGTACTGGGGATTACGACCTACAAGATCAGCCGAGTTTGTAAAGGTTTTTTGCCCGTTATCATCGTCTTTAGCGGTTGCCATAAGTGCCATCGTTTTAGATACCGCTCCCGGTGCCTCAACATTTACCAGAACCTTAGCAAGTATTCGGTTCAACTCATTTGTTTTTGCTGGATACTGCGGGTTTAAGTAACCAACCATTTTTGCATACGCAGCACCTTCTGGTTTGCCCATGCGTAAAACTATTAACTCAAATGCTCTTACAACGTCTATTTTTTGAGGCTCTGGCAACTGACTAAAATTGATAGTTGCTAACGCGTTAATCATCCTTGCTTTAAGGTCAGATCCTCCGGTGCGAGCCAATGCAATCATTGCTTGAGTTAATATTTGAGGATCTTTTTCTGACAAAGCTTTTTCCTGCCATTCGGCTACCGGCTGATGTTCAACGGCGATGCGTGCAGCATACCTTATAAAACGATCACTGTTTTTTAGTTGAGGCCATGCAGTACTTATAGCTTTCGGATCAGGATTTCCGTGAAATGCTTCCAATTGCTTCCTTGTGTTCTGTGCCTGCTTTTGTGCCGGTGTAAGATTTGAAGTTAAAGGTGCATTTGAACTCGTATTGTCACCATAGTAAACCCGGTAAAGATCTGAGTCGAGTCTTCGTCCGCCCGTGAGAAAGTAAAGAGCGCCATCAGGACCGATAATGCCATCGGTAAGAGGTAAAGGTGAACCTGAAGCGAATACCTCTGCATCAGCTTTATAAGAAGATCCGTCCGGTTTTAATTGAACAGAATATATTATACCAAAACTCCAGTCGAAGGCAAAGAGAGAGCGGCGGAATTTCTCGGGGAACCTCGCGTTCTTCACACTTATCAGGTTGGTTGGTGATCCCTGGCCAACATTTAAGACCGGAGGCAAATTATCAGGGTAACTTGGAGACCACTTGCTATTGCCAGTCCGCCATCCATATTCACTTCCACTTGTTACATGACAAATACGGGTCGGCCTGTACCAAGGCATACCGAAGTCCCACTCCATATCAGAGTCGTAACCAAATAATTCGTCATCAACATTAAAAGCAATATCAAAAGTATTTCTGTAACCGGCACTGATCAATTCCCATTTCGAACCATCAGGATTAACGTTTGCAATCCATCCACCAGGAGCATAGCGGTCATTTGCATGACCGTTAGGATCTTTTATTAAAGGGAACAAATTATCTTCCTTCCAGGTTTTCGGCAAGCGATAGGCATCCATTTCAGGCACATCTGTATGGTTTCCCGATACTACATAAATTGATTGTTTATCCGGGGCCAAAATGATACTGTGCGGTCCGTGTTCTCCACCGGGAGTTACAAGGGCTTTAAGTAATGTGATTTTATCAAATTGATCATCACCATCAGTATCCTGCAAACGATAAAGACCGCTGCCCCTGTTCATTGTGGCAGGAGGAGTAGGGTTATTATTGACCATTACATAAAGGCTGTTGAAGGCATACAAGAGGCCATGAGCAAAACCCATTTTTATCTTGCTCGATGAAGTATCTCCTTCAACTTTTATCTCCAGTTTTTCAACCTTGATTTTGTTTGTATTTGTATCGGCGCCCACAGGAGGAATAGTAAGCCGGTACAAGTACCCGTACTGGTCAGACGTGATCATACGGCCCTTATCGTCGAAAGCCATAGCAACCCATGACCCGTTGCCGGCTTCTGAAGGGCTGTACAGATGTTCAGCTTTGAAGTTAGGCTGAAGCTTCAGCTTCTGCACTTTGGGATTAACATCTTCAGGAGCACTAAAGCCAATTTTTTTGATAGTGGTTGAATAAACGCCAACTAAAATAACAACGGCCAGTGTTAAGAATAATTTGATAGACAACTTCCCTTTACTACGCATGATTAATATGGTTATTTAAATAAATTAAAACAGGTTTTTTGTTGTCCCGTAATGAAATCCAGGAACAAAATAACATCTGAGTTTTGAAAGTTAAAACAGTAAGTATAAAACTTTTTAAGACTGTTTTTTAAAATCAACTAAAATTAAAAGTTTAGCTACTTAGATTGTTTGTAGCGAGAGGTCTGGACAGATCCGGCCTTTTATTAGTGAACTGATGAGTACAAGAATGTGAGTTGGAGAGGCCCCGAGTCAGTGAGATAATAGTTAATAATTTTCATGACAAGCTTTTTAAAATCGTTATAAGTAAACTTACTAAATAAACATGAAATCTTAGTTCAAGATTTTCATTTTTATTAATTGCAAAATATGTCGTGCTAATAAGTAAACTGTCATGTACTGTCATGCAGTAAGACAATCGAAAACAAAAAAAACCGGCAAGTGATGCTTCACTTGCCAGTTAAATATTTTAGGTAATACTTACCTTTTGATCAAGCCAAATCTTCAATTTTTAGCCTGGCTCACGCCACTCATTTTATCCAATTCCTCCCATGTCCACGGCTTGTTTCGGGAAGCATTTTTCTCTCTTATAAGTTTTACATCAGCCGGTGTTACAAACGGAGCAATTGTATCTGTAGGCCGGCGCCTGCTATTGACTTTGCCGAACTCGTACCTAACATAATTTACTACGGAAGCAACCCATTCATCAGAGTTTGCGGCCAGCGATGGCATTATAGAAGGATATGTCTTGCCCTCTATCGGACCACTCAATCCGTGCAGTACAATTTTTACCAAATTAGTCTTATCTCCTGCAAGCCTTTTTGTAGAGGAGGTAAGAGGCGGAGCGGCAAAGTCCAACGTTCCTGCAATCGCAATTCCTTTACCTGCCGGTCCGTGGCATGTTACACAGAGGGAAGAAAACGTAGCTGCCCCTGCTAGAATCATTTTCCTTTCATCTGCAGGCATGAAGGCCAACCTTGCACCATACGTTTTTACATCGTTATTGCGATCCATTGCCTTTTGCACCGATGCGTACATATCATTATCCGAATTCTTCGATTGTAGATACTGTACAAGGTCCTGAGCTTTTTTTGACTTGCTGTTGTACAATGATAATAGTAGCTGGAGGCGTACATCGTGGCTCGGGTCATTTTTCAAGTCAGCAAATTTATCCAGCATTTCCTCGTCGTTCTTTTTTACAAATGCCTCACCAATCCACACAGCCGTTTTTCGTACCTGTGGGTTTTCATCTTTCATTGCCGTAAATAAAGTATTCTTATCTATTGCATCCAATCCTTCAAGCGTCCATAACGCGTGAATTCGTGCAAGTGCTGAAGGCTTCTCAGCAAGAGTTGCTTGCTGGCCGGAGGCTATAAGTTTTAATGCAGGCACCACCGATTTATCTCCTAAAATAATGATCTGCTTCTGTGCGTTGTCTCTCCACCAACCATTCTTATGGTCCAGGTATGTTACTAGTTTACTAGCCGACTCATCCAGCATTTTTGGCTTAGGCTGTTCTTTATAACCGTCGTACACAACGCGATAAATACGCCCGTGGCCAACATTTTTTGCAATACCTTTTTGATCTATCTGGCCACGCAAATAAGATCC
Organism: Segetibacter aerophilus; assembly: GCF_007991655.1. GTDB lineage: Bacteria > Bacteroidota > Bacteroidia > Chitinophagales > Chitinophagaceae > Segetibacter > Segetibacter aerophilus. Next base: position 104,579 of record NZ_BJYT01000004.1, on the reverse strand, counting down.
TGGTTTTGTCCAGTTTCCTTGTTGAATAATTCCGCGGTGCATATCTACGATGTACAAATTCCCATCAGGGCCTGTATAAGTATTTACCGGGCGGAAAAACATGTCGTTGGAAGCAATAAACTCCTGGCGGTAATAGGCGTTTTGAACAATTGTCTTCCCTTTTAAATTAATCACCTTTGCCCTGCGTATGATTCTAGCAACAGGCTCGCAAACCAGGTAGTCACCAACAAGATCTGAAGGAAGCGAATTTCCACGGTAAATAGATTGCCCACAGGAAGCCGTAAAATGATTGAGTGTACTATCAGGCCGCATGCGGGGTGCTCCGCCCTGCACATCGGCTGTTGCCACTATCGGCCACACTTGTTGAAATTCGTCACTTAGCTGGTCGGGCAGGTCAAGCCCCCCATAAGCAGGGTTTATTTGCACCCGAACCATCGGATTCTCTCCTCCTGCACTCGACAAGAATAAGCGGCCATAGTTATCATGAGTAACGCCCCATTGTCCACCGGTGCCACTTGGAATTGAGTCGGCCTTCAACATTCCGGTGGTGTAACGGAACCTAATCGGGTCGTAAGTCAGGTAGATATAGTTGTCGAGGTTCCAATCTAAACCGCTTCTCTGATGCTCCATATTCGCATCGCTGACCGAATAACCAGGCTTTTCAAACACGGTTCTTTTCACGTCGGCCTTGCCATCGCCATTTGTATCTTTATAACTATTGACGGTTATTGTATTTGTTTCATTAACAAGCAATTCGTGGTTTACACACAGGATCATCCGGGGCAATAAAAGGCTGTCAATAAACACGCTACTCTTATCCATCTTGCCATCGTTATCCGTATCTTCCAAAAGCATTATACGGCTTACATTCATTCTTTCGTTGCTTGCGTCGGCATCTTGCATATAGGTCAACATTTCTGCCACATACATCCTTGCGTTACCGTCCCAGGCAATTGCAACCGGTTCTTTTATCATTGGCTCACTCGCAACCAATTCCATGTGGTACCCTTTAGGAAGATTGAAAGTCTTCAAGCTTTCTTCAGGACTTAGGTACGTCCATGAAGGCGTTGAGTTAAAAGAACGATCAGGATATGGATTACCGGCTTTACTTTTTGAGATACCCTTTGTAACGGTACATGTGTACACCAGCATTGATAAGGCTAGCAATGCAACGATCGAAAAAATTCTTTTCATATTTAAAGCAATAAATTGATTATTTGGCAGAAGGTCTGGCTGAGGTTTTAGGATTTACACCCATTGCGTATTTAATCCCACCTAGAATATGTTGTAAGTATAGAGGATCGTCGTAAGATTTATTATCGTGACCAAGTGCTGTATAAAAAGCACGACCGCCATCGAAGTCGTGGTACCATGCCATTGGATGATTGTCTCCATTTGCACCACCGGTATAGCTGCTTTCATCAATAGTAATCAGGACATGTATGTCGGTTCCTATCCATTTGAAATTGTACAGCTCGTCAAACCGCTTCCATACCTTGGGTAAATGGGCAGTTGCAATGTTATCGGGATCGACAATATTAAACACAGCTTCCTGCTGCTTGGGATGGCTTTTAAAATATGCACCATTAAGTTCACCATACCATGGCCAGTCATACTCTGTGTCTGCTGCGGAATGTAACCCTACAAACCCGCCTCCCGACTGAATGTACTGTTGAAAAGCCTGTTGCTGCTGGTCGTTTAAAACATTTCCTGTGGTACACAGAAATACAACTACAGCATACTTCTTTAAATTTTCCGGCGTAAATACATCTGCATTTTCTGTTGTGTCAACTTCAAAATTGTTCTTAGTTCCAAGCAACGGTATATTTATTTTTCCTGCAGCAATAGCAGCCGTATGCCTGAAGCCAGCGGTTTTGCTAAAAACAAGCACTCTTTGTGTTTTTGCCAAAACGCTCGCGCTGGTTAAAAGCAGGACTGCAAGCATTTGCAGTCCATGTAGTAGATTTCTTTTCATATTAATGGCAATGCTTTAAAAAAGGGTTATTCAAGCAATTGTTTATGAAGCATAAAACCCCGACAAATCGGGGCAATAATGCTTGGAATAACATACAAATATTTCGACTAAAAATTATTGGCCTTTTAAAGATAGAATATATCTCACCATTTTCTTTGCATCGGTTTCTGATAAGGTTGCATGCGGTGGCATAGGGGTTGGCCCCCAGACTCCGGCTCCACCTTTTATAACCTTTCCAGCTAACTGGTCAACGTTTGCATCTGTCACAGGATATTTTGCCGCTACCGCACTGTAGGCAGGTCCAACAACCTTCACCTTTACCTGGTGACACGCAAGGCAGTCTGATTTAGAAATAAGATTTTTCCCTTGGTCTATATCGGCTTTAGAAGACGCTGAGGTAGTCTTAGTCGTTACTGTTTTTGTAGTAGTAGTCTTTTTTACAGGCTTTTTAGTTTGGGAGAAAGCATAATAATTTCCCACACTGCCAATTACTAAACCGAAAAATAAAATCGAAGCTTTTTTCATATGATTACTTAAGTGTTTTCTGTTTGAACTAAAAGTACGTCTTTCGTTTAAAGTGAACTAAACATTTCTTCGTTAAAGCGCTCAACAAATGTACATAATGGCGCAAATAACTTATTTAATCTTTTAGCAATAGCGGATATCGGTAAAAATAGATTTCCACTCTTTGTAGAGTAGTACGACTAGGAATAATTTACCGGAAGCCCAACCAATTCCGGTGGTGGATTTGCGATAGTAGTCCACCTGGTAGAACAGACATTTTTTATGATTGTTTTTCGAATCACCCATAAATAGTCTGGGTCTTTTTATGGAAAAAACCTCAAGAAGTATCTAAACAATGAAGAACATTAATTTTCGAATTTAGCTTAAGAGCAACTGCAGGAACTCAATAATCTACTTTTCGTTATTCTCAATTTTATGATGACGTTGTTCCTTTTTTTGGGACACGTGTATTTACTCGTCTACAAGCAATGCCGGACCTTATTTTTATTTCTAGAGTAAAGTAATGGGCTGTGCGTTTATTCAATTAACAAACAAAAAAAACAAAACTATGGAAGTCGATAAAATCATGAAAGCAGATCTTCTTGATATTCTTTTCGAAGGCAAGAATAAAGATTACGGAGCCTATGAACTAAGAAAAACTTACGACAAAAGAATTACCTGGGCTATGTCGGGTATGTCGCTGTTTTGTCTTGTATTTTTTCTTACCCAGGTTCTTGCTAATGAAGATGATAAACCAAAAAGAGTAATCAACATAACTGAATTACATCTTAACAATCTGAAGCCCGATAAAGCACCAGACCCAATACCAGTTCAGCCGCCAAAATCAAAACCTATCCCGGTTGCTGTTTCTCATTTTACCAAACCAATTATAGTCACTGACGACCTGGTTAAAGATCCTCCTCCCGATATTGATAGATTAGAAAATACCCGGATTGGCTTAGCAAACCAGGATGGGACGAAAGACGACAGCTTTGTGGCACCACCCCTTGAACAAAGCATAAGCGTTGTGGAAGGACCTAAAAAACAGCCTGAAGAAGATTATGAAAAAGTATTTTTTAAAGTTGAAAAGGAAGCACGATTTCCGGGTGGAATGCAAGCATGGAAGAAATACCTTGAAAGGAATTTGAACGCAAACGTGGCTGCAGACGATGGAGCGCCCACAGGTTTTTACACAGTGAAAGTTCAATTTGTCGTTGACAAGGAAGGTGGCATTAGCAATGTGCAGGCAATAGAGGTTCCAAAAGCTTGTCCAACGTGCGGACCAGAAGCTGTGAAAATAATAAAGAAGGGACCTAAGTGGGAGCCAGCAATTCAAAATGACAGAAAAGTAAATTACCAGGCAATTCAGTTTGTAACGTTCCAGGTAGCTGAAGAGTAATGTCTATAAAATTTTGCAAGAAGAGGCGGTGTTCTAATCTGCCTCTTCTTTGTACCCTTTAGTAAAAGTGATGAAAAGAAAGTACGTGTTCTTAAGAATTCGACTTTTTAGATAATAATATTTGTTGCCTGAAAACCTTTAAAGTCAAGTACTGTAAATCAATCCAATTCCGTAGGAATAAATATTAAATTAGCAGTTCATCATTCAAGTGCTGCTTATGTCTTTTCATTCTAACAATTGGTTCAAGGTTGTAATTGTGCTGGTATTTCTATCAACGTCATTAGCTGCGAAAGCTCAATCGGGCAATCCGAAATTCAACAAAGCTTTGGCCGACTCTCTCGGAGCAGACGACTACGGAATGAAAATGTATGTTTTGGTATTACTGAAAGCAGGGACAGTAACGATTGCAGACAAGAAGAAGACTGATAGTATTTTTAGTGGCCATCTTCAAAACATTAGGCGACTTGCAAACGAGGGGAAGTTAACTGTGGCAGGACCATTAGAAAACAATGATAAAGGCTATCGAGGAATATTCATCCTGAATGTAAAAACAATTTCGGAAGCAAAAGTTTTATTAGAAACGGATCCGGCAATAAAGGCGAAAGTTTTGGAAACTGAACTGTACCAATGGTATGGATCCGCAGCCTTACCCATGTACTTACAGTTTTCAGAAAAAGTTGAGAAAACGACCTACTAGTTTCTGGATCTTGTAAAATCGATTGTCTTTAGATAGCTGTCGATCGCAGGAAGGTTTAAACGATTATCGAGGCTTTTTATTAAAAACAAGAACGACTGTTTTCCCTGCTAATAACTCTAGCCTTCCGCTGATTAATCTAAAGGAATCAACATCTCTAAGCGCATTTAGAAAAGCGTTTTCATCATAGTCTCCGATACAAACCATTTTAGTGGACGCAGCAACGTTGCGAAGACTAATCATATTTTTTGCACTAATTGAATATCTACCTGAAAATTTGTTACAACCGGTAAAGCCAGAAACGGTTTCGTTAGAGCCAAAAAAACTAATGCCGGGTTTAGCGGGTATGTGATAATTAGCACCTTGAGGGGGCGTTATGTTATTTCCACGACTTCCCATTTTATCTACCAATACTGTAGTAGTAGTATGGGTAACGCCTTTGATCGTTTTAGTACTGGTAGTGCTGTCATGCCTTATTTCGATGCCTTCAGGAAGTTTGCTAGTCAAAACTTCAACATTAATATTCGACCTGCCCGGTACTAAAGATCCATTTATTGAATCAAGTTCCCATGCTCCTTCTAGGTGAGCATTTGTGCCTGTTTCACTTCTACCCTCTATTGGTATATACTGTGAACCGGTAATAACAAATGTATCATTCGAAGCCTCATTGCTGCCTCTTTTGGTGCTAAGTGGGTCAGTTGTATTTGATGAAGAATTGCGTGTGGTCGTTTTTGTACGTTGGCCCACTTTAGAAGAATTACAATAAGTAAAGTAGGAGGACAGGAGTATTATCAATAGTATGTTTCTCATTTGGAATAAAGTATTTCTTCGTGGTAATTGTACAGAGCCAATAGCAAAAGTCTAGTTAATCTCCGCTAAATTACTATCAATAAAAGAGAAGTTGCTCTATCGCTAATGAAACTTTTATCTAATTTATCTGGATGTCGCTTCCCTCATTTTCACAATGAAGACCGAAGTGGTAGTCATTCATTCTTAACATTACTTTCTAGCAGTCGTTGGATGTAAAGACAAAGGCAAATCGTTTTAAGCGGTAGTTTTATAGCCTACTTTTAATTAACATTGATCATGCGAATTGTTTTATTTGTTTTGTTAGCACTGGCTTGTTTTAACGCCTTTGCACAAACTGGTGACTATCCTGATTACAGGAGTAAAAAAGAGCTCTTTTCCAGAATTATTGAAAAGGACATTCGTAGTGATATTGCTTCTTTCAGCATGGCGGGAATAGACGAAAGCGTGGGAAAGCTGCCATTAAAAACCCTTCCGATCACTGGTTTTGGAACTGATTATATTACGTTTGCAGGAGACAACATTGAGGTTAAAATAACCGCCGCTCCTTTCGATAAAGCAAAACACAAGCTGGGATTTTATGAAGAAAAGTACCTTGTGAAAATTGACAATAAGCCCTACTTCGGCGACTATGGAAAGGTACCAAGAACTACAATTAACAATGTAATGGTCGTGATTAATAAAGATACCGTAGCCATTCCCGCAACAGCTTTCAACGACTTACATAATCCTATTTTTTCATTTTACGATAAAGGCGTGCAAAAGACCCAAAACAAAGTGTATCTATCAGCGGATGGTCATAAGATCTATGTCTACATGCTCAAACGGGAAGATGGCGGAAGCTATGAAGTAACATGGGTCATCCAGGATAAAAAATATGTAAAGCGCGTAGTCGACTTCGGATTTCTTAAGTAACGTTTTCAACAGCCAGCTTTACAGCTAGGACCTTTTTGTACAACATTTTCAAAAGCTAGTAATTTTCCCAAAAACTAATTCAATACCAACTTACGTCTATTGAACAAGAATGCCTTGGGGCCCTGCAATTACTCAGCTTGACAAATGATTTAATTGTTGAACGGAGCGTCGCAAGAATGTCACTTTATCTTGCTGCTGCCGACAACCAAATGATACTACCTGTATATTTTCTCGAAGGTTTTCGAAATTTGACCTCGGGCAATAAATCTTACATTCGCAGCATTAGATTTAATCATTGCATCAATGTACCAAAAGCTCTGTTTTTTAATACTACCGTTTTTATTTTTACAGCTTTCAGCTCAATCGTTTAAAGTAATTCCTTTAGGTGTGAAAGGTGGAAGTGATGAAAGTAACTTGTCTGCTTACCTCGTAGCTCCCTTCAACAGTAGCGACTTCATTTGTCTCGATGCAGGAACCGTACATACAGGAGTTGAAAAAGCGGTGAAGGCTTCCCTGTTTAAAACATCAGCTGAACGGGCTATCAAGAATAACATTAAGGGCTATTGCATTTCTCATCCTCATCTCGACCATCTTGCAGGTTTAATCATCAACTCTCCTGACGATACAGCAAAAAATATTTACGGTTTACCATTTTGTCTTGATGTAATTAAAGACAAATATTTTACCTGGAAAAGCTGGGCGAATTTTGCAGACCAAGGAGATAAACCCGCATTAAACAAGTACCACTACACATACCTTAAGGAAGGTGAAGAAATAGCGCTTGAACAAACACAAATGCGTGTAAAGGCCTTTGCCTTAAGTCATTCCAGTCCCTATCAAAGTACTGCGTTTTTAATCCAAAGTAACGATAACTATGTACTCTATTTGGGTGATACAGGTGCCGACGAGACAGAGAAATCCGATAGGCTAAATTTTCTGTGGGAGGCCATAAGTCCATTGATTAAAACAAAAAAACTGAAAGGCATTTTTATAGAAGTTTCATTTCCAAACCAACAACCTGCGAAACAACTTTTTGGTCACCTCACTCCTGCCCTGCTAATGCAGGAGATGGAAAATTTGGCCCGATTAACAGGTAAAGAAGCGATGAGGGGTTTTAAAGTTTTAATCACACATATTAAGCCTGCAGGCAATCACTCTGCTGAAATAAAGAGACAGCTACAACAAAGCAACAAGCTTCAATTACAGCTGGTCTATCCTCAGCAAGCACAACTTTTAAAGTTATAAAATCAGTTTTGTTGTAGGCATTTTTTCCTTGGTCAACATTGTTGTGTCACTCACTTCTACTTACTGTTTGTGTATTCATCCGCATGTTTAATTTTTTTTATATCGTACTCAATTCGCGAACATAAATATTGCTTTTCCAGCCTTTTTCGAGCACCCGAGTTAATATTGATTTTATTATTCAAAAGACATACTTTTAATTGATTGCAGACGTATATAGACAGAATTTTAAAAAGCACAAGATGCAGAGCTTAGTAAAACAAAAGCCCACCTTTACCTGGACAGAGAGAATGATAGAAGGTGAAGACCTGTTTACAGTAACGAGAATTGCTAAAAGTGATAAAATACTAGATACGTACCTGTTTAATCTCTCAAAGGCCAAAGAAACATCTGAAATATGGAAAGCTATAGAAACGGTAACAAAAGCTTTTGACAAACTAAATATGGATGACGACGGCTTTATAGATCTTATCGAAAGAGAAGAACTTACTGGTTTTATTAAATATGCAGCAGAAACCTACGGACTAAAATACGAAGGAGATGTTACCGAAGAATTCAGACTTGAGTGGTAACAGCACGGATTGATACGGACTCTAAAGCTACAACCAGTAATTAGTAACTGTCATCCGGCAACCCTCTTAACACTCACTCAAACTTAAAGGCAGCTGCACTGCCAAACCACCATCTGCCGTTTCTTTGTATTTACTATTCATATCGAGCGCAGTATTCCACATGGTAGCAATCACTTTATCGAGAGATACTTTTGCATAATCAGGACTGCTTTGAAGCGCAAGCTGGGATGCGGTAATAGCTTTGATAGCGCCCATGGTGTTTCGTTCGATACAAGGCACCTGGACGAGCCCTCCGATTGGGTCGCAGGTCATACCGAGATGATGTTCCATGGCAATCTCAGCCGCCATTAAGGATTGTCGCTGGGTGCCACCCATTACTTCTGTTAGACCTGCAGCAGCCATAGCAGAAGATACCCCAATTTCGGCCTGGCATCCCCCCATTGCGGCTGAAATAGTAGAACCTTTTTTAAAAATACTGCCTACCTCAGCGGCCGTAAGTAAAAAACGTATAATCTTATCTTCATCAATTAAGAAGCCTTCAGAACAACAAAACGCAATATAATATTGAAGCACTGCAGGGATAACGCCGGCAGCCCCATTCGTGGGCGCAGTTACTACTCTGCCAAATGCCGCATTTTCCTCGTTTACTGCAAGAGCAAAGCAACTTACCCAATCCAGTGTCACTTGGAAGTTTGCGCCGCCCTTCTTAATCGCCTGTAGCCACGAAACGTAATCGTTATATGGTTTACCTATCGTAAGCTTTTTATTTAAATCAAATGCTCTTCTCTTTACGAACAATCCTCCAGGTAATGTGCCCGTTGTATGACACCCGTGAAAGATGCAGTTTTTCATGGTCTCCCAAATATGTAGCACTCCTGCTTTCGTTTCACTTTCCGGCCTCCAGCTGTTTTCATTTTCCATTACAACTTCGCTTATTGAAAGCCCGGTTTTCATACACCAATGAAGAAGGTCTTCAGCAGTATTTATTGGAAAAGGAAGGTCTACCGTTTGTAGTTGTGATTGTTTCTCGCCTTCCTTGACTACAAATCCCCCTCCTATTGAATAGTAAGTCTCACTCCAGTTTTTACCATTAAGCATGGTAATTAAAAAAGTCAACGCATTGGGATGAAATGGTAGCGTTTCACTAAATAAGAAATGAATATCCTCAGAAGGATTAAATTGAATTAGGTTGCTACCTGCAATGTTTAACGTAAATGTTCTTGAAATTTGCTCAATTTTATTATTAATGCTATTAACATCAATAGTAACGGGATTTTCTCCGCATAAACCTAATAAAACAGCTATGTCTGTTCCATGGCCCCGACCTGTTTTAGCAAGAGATCCATACAATAAAACAGAGACTTTCTCCACCTCTTCTATCTTGCCTTTTTGTTTGATACCGTCAATGCAACGAAGCGCTGCTTTCCATGGGCCAAGTGTGTGAGAACTGGAAGGCCCAACTCCTATTTTAAACATATCAAAAACCGAAATGGCCTCATGTGGCATTGAATTCTTTTAGTGCATAAAAATATACTTGTTACACGAAAGCGCAGGACGTTACAATTGATTTAACCGTTTTTTTCTCGAAGCTATTTGCCGAAAACAAAATTCTTGTATATTTGCCACCCCAAAAGGGAATGGCTGCGTAGCTCAACTGAATAGAGCATCTGACTACGGATCAGAAGGTTTTAGGTTTGAATCCTAACGCGGTCACTAACTGAAAGGCAATACTAGCAAAGCTTTCAGCGTTTTTTACCAGTCTTAACCAAGCGGCATTTTTTCTGTAACGTTACCAAAAAAGTTACCAAAATGCTGAGATTAGAAAACAATTGCCGTGTTGGCAACTTCACGGTCTTCCCCTCCAATTGGAAAACGGTTCGCGCGAACGTGAACCTTATCTGGAAAATCAAGTTTAGATTTTACGACGATAACACCGGGCAGGTGAAACAAATTGTTGTCAAGGGGATGAACTCCTACGCTACGTTAAAAGAAAAGCGGGACGCAACCCAAGCGCTACTGGAGAATGAAAGGTCACTGATAGTTGACCAACTCTACAATCCAATAACAGAGCAGTTCTTCAACCGGGAGCCAGAGGCCCAAATTTCCACAACGACGGAGTTCACAAAAGCGCTTGACTTTGCACTTGAAAGAGTAAAGGCAGGGAAAGAAACAATGGACAACCTTCGTAGCATCGTGGCCTATATAAAGAAAGCGGCGGAGGCTTTGAAGTACTCGCAGCTCCCTATTTCAGCAATCAGAATAAAACATCTTACTCTCCTACTAGAAAAGTGCGGCGAGCTTAAAAAGAAAAGTATTATTGTCGTTTCGAAAAGGAAAGGCAAAACCAAAAAAGGAGTCTGGACCTCAAACACATTCAACCAGTACCGGGCGCACCTGGGTATGCTCTTTAAGATCCTCAAAAAGATGGAAGTGTGCGAGGCCAACTACCCGCTGGAAATGGATAAGGAAACGACAGTTAAAAAAATAAGGGAAACACTGACCCCGGCTCAACGGCAAGAGGTGAACGACGTGATCATGAAAAAGGACCGTAACTTCTGGCGCTTCCTTCACATCTTCTTCCATTCCGGATCCCGGATAACAGAAATACTATCAGTGAAAGCGGCCAATGTGGATATTGAAAAACAACGCTTCAAAGTGCTGGTTAAAAAAGGTAAGCAATACAAGGAGGAGTACCGGACAATCAAAACGCTGGTGCTGCCTTTATGGGAAGAGCTAATAAATGAATCAAAGCCGGATGAGTATATATTCCACCGGCGTCTTAAGCCAGGCGGTAAAAAACCAATCAGGCGCGACCAAATAACAAGGCGCTGGCTGCAGCACGTAAAACAGCCCTTAGGCATTACCGCCGACTTCTATTCACTAAAGCACTCAAACACCACGGAAACTGTAGAGTTATTAAGTGAAAGTGACGCGGCTAGTCACAACGGACACACTACTACTGCGATGGTCAGGAAGATATATGACGTAAATAATAAGCAGCGCCAGTTAGAAAGGTTAAAGGGGATCGATAATAAGTTCGCATAGAAATTTGAGGGCAATGTAGGATTTGAACCTACGACTTGACGGTTTTGCGGACCGTTGCATTTGACCACTCTGCCAATTGCCCTTATGTGGTACAGGTTGGGATCGAACCAACATCAAAGGATTTTCAGTCCTCTGCATAGACCAACTTTGCTACTGCACCAAATTAGCAAGGGTTACAGGTTTCGAAGCTATACGAACAGTTTTGGAGACTGCTGTGCTACCATTACACTAAATCCCTGTGAAAACAAAAAACCCGATTAGTAATTGAACCAATCGGGCTGTATAAAGATTTTTTATTTTCTATCCTAAATCTGTATCATACATAGTACTCCGATTGGTTTTGTTAAACCAACTAAACGAACTACAATATGATGTGTTTCTTTTCACGCGGCTAAAATAGGTTATTATTTTGATTCAGAAAAAAGGCCGTTGCAAAGTGTATGAAAACAGTCTCCCAATCTTTCTTCACCTCTGATTTAGATTAAGCATTAAAATTGCTAAAAAAGCCACTCTGTGGAAACATGGGGGCTTACTTAAATAGCAATATTAAACTGAGAAAATTTATGTAAAGTAGAGCTCGGCTTCGCGCTTGCGTCTGCTTAGTAAAACTGGCTTGCCCCCTGCGTTCTTCCACATTAAAAAAGCTTCTTTTATTCCGAATGCATCTTGAGGGCTTTTGTTTACCCGTTTCAGCAATGTGGATCCTTTAAACCCTGCTACCCCGATGTTATAGGTCAACGATACAAGGGCGTTGAAATTATTTTGAGTAATGTCGTCACGGGTAACACTCCACACCGGTTTTTCGTAAGTAGCCAGCACGTTTTTAAATAGGGCGTATGCCTGCTCCTTTGTTATAGGGGGGTCCCTCATTGTAACCTTCCGACCTCCGGGGTAATAGGTGCAACCGATTCCGATTGTAGGAATTTTCACGCTGTCGAGGTACGGGTGCAAGATGCAACCTTCCTCCTGAGCAATGAAGTCAAGCCCTACCTGGTCAACCTTTGTAATTATTTTATTTGCTGTTACCCGCATACTATAACCTTATAAATGAGTACTGAACACCAACCCCGACAAATACATTTGGAAGAGCGCCGGCAAGGCCATAACCAACCACCGGGCCTAATCCCCACCGCTTCGGCTTGCCAATCTTCTTAATGGTTCGCTCTTGCTCCTTAATTGTTTCATCCTTACTTACACTCACCAGCTGTAAAGTATCGTAAGCGCTTTTCCATGCGTTGCGTTGCTCCTGTAGTTTCACGATCACGTTCTCTTTGCGGTTCACCTCTTTATGCAACAGCATTGTGTCAGTAACAAGAAGCCCTAAAGAGGCGGCTTTTGTTTTACACTCTGTCAAACTCAGCAACAACTTTTTGTACTCCGTCCTGAACTGATCAATTGTCATGTCATTGGTTGTCGTCTGACATGAGCTCCTCACCGAGCTTAAACAAATCAGCGTCACTAATACCAGGTTTATTAACTTTTTCATTTATCTCAGCGTTTTTTTTTATAATTTTTTCATTCTCTACCGGAATTTTTTTTTCCTCGTATTCCACCCGGTCATGGGTTGCCTGCTTTTCATCTTTTACGGATTCGTTGTAGCTCTTTTCGAGGCTGTCAATTTTATGATTTACGATTTGGTCCACGGTCTTTTGTAGGAGGTCGGTTGTAGCTTTTATTCTTTCGGTCTTTTCAATGCTTTTTCTGACTTGGTATTTATTGAAGGCCCGGAAGCAGAAATAAATAATTATAACGGCGAGTGCCGCAACTATAACCCATACCCATTTACTATTTCTGACGCTATAGAAAAGTGACCTGGCAACTTCAATCGGGCGTGGCTTTTCTAGTACTTGGACTTCAGCAGGCTCCTCTTGCGCCTGAGTTTCGGCCATTAACTTAGGAGCGGCCTTTTTACGTGGCGCCCTTTTGATTGCTGGCTTTTCATCAGATGTTTTTCTCGTTGCCATAACTTCTTTTTATTGCTATTCTACCTCTTCGAATAAGTGTAAGAGTGTTTGTATAACTTTCGCCGGTTGCCTGGCTTATTTCTTTAACAGAGTAACCGTATGCAAAAGCCAGTACCGCAACCTTCATCTTTTTATTGACCCCATCTAGGCTTTTAAGCACTTCCTTTAGTTCAGTAGTGCACGGCGTTTGTTGTACTAACGGGAACGAATACTTACGGTGCCTAATTGCTAGTTTTTTTCTTAGGTTCAGGCTATCCATGAAAGTATAGTACAAGGTTGCCTTGCATATTTTAACCTGCTCCTCATAAGACTTATCAAGCACGTTGTATTTTAAAACTTTGTACGCTACCTCTTGAACAAGATCTTTTGCGTCGTCCTCGTTTTTAGTAAGGCGAACAGCGTAGTTCTGGAGAGTTGGCCAGTATGTTGTCCAAAGGTCCACTACGCTTTTTTAAACTCGTTTTCGTCAACATCAACGCCGGTCAACGTTTTCAAACCATGCGCGGCCATAAGAGCAATAGATATATACTTGCCGATGTTTTTTGCAACAGCGGCCGAAATATTATCATCAACAGAAATTATAAACAGCGCGACGCTAGTGATGTAGAAAAACCACCGGAAAGCTTTTGTAGCCCACTTTGGCGTTGGGTTGTCAATCTGATCAAGCCCGAACGACGTTTTCCCTTTTACCGTTTCGTCAACTGAGGCTTCCTGAACTTTGGTAGTACTTTCCATTTTTACTCGTGTTTGTTTTTTAAGAAATCCCACATTCTATTGCCCATCTCCTTAACCAACGTTTTAAGAGATAATATTTCCGCTTGGTGTTCTTCGAATCGCCTGTCCTGCCTTTCCATCTCTTTGCCCTTTTCCTTCATCTCCTTTTTAATCTCCTCGATTTCCTCCCGGATTTTGACCGCGCCTTTCACCCAGTTATTTGAAATCTTTTCTGCGGTGTTCAGGCCTTTCCAGGCAATTGCAAAAAAGGCAATCATCCAGGTTATAAGGTTCGCCCAATCCTTTAGGAAGGCAGCCCAGTCTTGTTTCATCCCTACAATTTTTCTAATGTTTCCTCTAAGTACTTGGCAAAGGCGACTCTCCTTCCGGCTTCGCTTATTCCCTCCGAAATAGATACAATCAGTTCATCGAGGTACATATACCTACCGTCCTCGTCCGTGATGTTTTTGTCGATATATTTGTCGGCCTTTAAGTTCAAGTACTCCGCTACAATCTTGTAGCTTACCTGGCCGGTCATTACGATCACATAGCTTCTTTTGTTCCTTGCCTTTACAGCTTTAATTACATCAATGCCGTTGATGCCACTTTTAAGGGTGTGGTCAATAACACAGATGTTGATATCAGCGGATAAATTTTCAAGAAACTCCGCCGGGTCGTCATATAGTTTAAAGTTGACAATCCCGTTTGCCTTCAGCAAGTCGTTTATCACTTCATGGATCTCGACGTCATCTTCAAGAATGTAAGTAAGTATGTTTACGCTTGTGCCTTCCATTGCTTTTACCTTTTATTGGTTACTTCCTGTATAAACAAAGTTTTCAAGTGAAATATGCTTTCCATATATGCCGCCCCCGTTATACTGAAACTCCACGACTAGCTTTGCCGGGTTTCCTATTGCCGCGGTGTTGTCTACCAATGGCAGAGTTACCGGAGCGAAGTTTGAAAACTGATAAATAATGTTATTGCCGGACCTGGTAAACTCCAGCGCGTTAGACCTCTTTTCCCTTAACTCATAACGGTCACGGGTAGCAGTTCCGACTTCCGTTGTGTTTGCCTTGTACCTGACAATAAAGTCGCTAAAATTGATATCCCTGTTGAACTGGGCAATGATCTTTCCCGCGTTGTCAAGCACCTTCACGACCATTTTATTAGTCTCGCTCGGCATAGTGCTATTGAACGAAACCTTACCCGATACTTTCCAAACGGCAACGTTTGTGTTATTACCTAATGTCCTTGTAACACTGGCATTTTGAGGCGTGCTCCATGTGATATAAAGGTCCGGGTTATTGCGTGCCCCGTATATACGTCTGCTGGTTGTTACCTCCCAGTCAGTGCCGACATTTGAAGCCGGAGAGCGCGTCCAACCGTTTGTGTTATTGGGAAGATTAGATGAGAATTTCGGTAGCCCGGCCATCAAGTCAGACCCAACAGTGACAACTTCGCTTGTCCTTACAAAACTCGAAGGAATTGTAATGCTTTGCTCAGCAATGGTACTTATGCCGCTAATCTTCCACCTATGGGTTCCACCGTGCTGGCTTTCGTCATTTTGGTAGATGTAATAATCATTACCCTCTTTTATAAGTACAGAAGAAAAAGCGTTCCCCGCGAACTTAACATCTGCAGGCTGAGAAACCTCGTCTGAGGTAATGCCGAACTGGCCCAGCGGCAAGCCGTTATCCAGGTAATGGTTAAAGATGTTGGTCTGCCCGGGTGACTTCCAATACTCACCGTAATAGTGAGTAAATATTGAACGGTCCCTTGCGATAACAACGTCACCCTGCCCGCCCTGCTCGCTTCCGAAGTTCCCTACCTCAAACGCGTCTACGCGAGGAAAGTCACCAGTGTATGCGTCGAAATTTGATAGCTGCGTTTTCCACTTAACCGTTCCTGTTGAAATGTCAAAACCGCCAAGATGAAAAGAGTTTTGCTCACCAATTACCCTGCTTCCTTTATAAAGCGCAAGTATGCCCGTGCTTGTAACTTCTACCGGGTTGATCTTTATGCTACCGTTACGAGGCTCGCTCGCTGAGGTATTGGTATGGATTGCAATCAATACCGCTGAGCTAAACGTCGGGTTTGCCCCTGAGTACCCGGTGTGAGTGTATCGCCTGAAATACTGTGTTTCATCTACTCCCCCGTTCTGCATTTCACCAACGCTGCCGTCTTCATAAATTTTTGCAACGTGTGTGAATACTATTCCAGTGTACCGTATGCCGTTGACAGGGTCCAGCTCCACAATTTCAGTACCTCCGGCCTTCCGAAACATCATAGCATAAGTGCGCCCGTTTGAATAGGTGCGCATGTGCTTAATCTTGTCGAGAAGGTCGTAAGCTGAGTTGAACGTGCCGTCCCAGTTATACTTTAAAACCCAGCTATTTTTTATTGAACTGGTGTAGTCGACCTGGTACTCCAACATTGTGCTGATAACCCTTGAGTGATCAACCAGGTCAACAGCTAGATTGTAAGAGCGGCCGGTGTATTGTATTTGTTCAATGTACGCCGTCGCTGAACTGTAATGCAGCATCCGGAAGTTACCCGGGTCGCAAACCCAAAAAGAACCGTCAGGGGCAAAAGCAATAGATCCGTAGCCTAGCTTAGCCGCCGTCTCCTGGTCACGCTTCCAAAAGGCAAAGCGGGTATTTGTAACGGCTGGGTTTACATTGTTCCCGTTTGCGTCGCCTAATACCCACGCCGTCGCCCCCGTGTTTATGTCAAAAGCCTTTATTTGCTGGCTGCTACCGCCATCAATTACGGCCACAATAGAGCCGTTATTGCTCATGTGAATAGGCCCGGCAAATGTTGAGGCAGATGTAGTGCCGGTTGTCGTAATAGTCCCGTCGCCGTTAATAGTAGCTTTTGTGGCAGCATTGCCCGAAGCTATCCACAAGGTCGAGCCGCTTACTGTCAACGCCCCGGGACCGCCAAACGTTACCGTTTGAGCAACCGCTCCCGTGGTTTTATTTAGTACAAGGATTTGATTTAAGTTCTTTTTGGAAATAAATATGTAGTTGCTGCTTACCGCCAGCCCGGTTATTTTAGTGTCGTCCTGGTCCAAGTAACCAATCGCGCTTGCGTAGTTGTGGGCGAACTGCGGTTGAAAAGAAATACCTGCAGAAAATATGACCTCGCTTTTGTCGCTGAGTTTTGTTGCAAATACAAAAGATTTCGAAGGTTCAAAGCTGCTATGCCCGGCCCAATAAATATTCGTACCGTCGGTGGCCATGATCTCGGTATTTTGCCCTGTACCGTCGTACGGCATTGGCAGCAACTTCTTTTGAATGTCGCTCAGCAAAAATGAACCGTTACCGCCCTCACCCTCTCCATAACCGATTGCGTAGTAAGCTTTTGTTCCCGCTATAACCATGGCGATGGCGGGATCCAAGGATCTATGAACATCACCGCCCGTCTGATTGGTGGAGGTATTACCTATCACGCCCTGCCAGTCGTAAATAATATTATTGGTGGCAATTTTTGCCGTGTACTGTGCTACCGGCTGGGCCTGCAAAAGGTCGTCGGTGCCGTCCCAAACAATGTTATAAGGGCCAGCGGCCTTTACCTTAGCTGCCTCTAAAGTTCTTACCAGTGTCCCGTCAGACTTGTATATGCCGACGCTAACTGTTGAAGGCGAGGCCAGCGTATAAGTAGGAACTCCCGGAGGTGTTACCACGACGGTGTCAACAGGCGGCGTAACCGGGGCCTTTGCCGAGGTGTCTACCGCTCCAACAGGCCGCGAACGGCTGCCGGCAATAACACCTAGGTTTGACAGCTGCCCGAAGGCAAGTGAAGCCTGTAACGTAAATAATATGGCGAGTAACTTTTTCATGGCGTAATACTTCCGGCTATTTGGTAAGTGTCAGCGTTTTTAACTACTATGGTGGCAATGGCATTTAACCCCGTAAGGGCAATTGCGTTTCCCTCCGTAAGTATTCTAACTCCCGGAACTGGTGAAAACTCAACCCTGGTTCCCCCGATGTTGCTTATTGTTATCTGTGTCCCGGGTTTGAATAATGCAGGTGAGGGAAGAATTACAGTGCACTTTTTCGGGCAGTCAATATCAATCCATCTTCCGTCATCCTGCGCGGTTAGTGTGTAAGACCCACGTTGAACCGGGGCAAAGACAATCTGCTTACTGAAGTAGTCCTTATGTATGTGTATAGTGGATGCAAAAGACTTATTGGCGGTTGATACCTGTAGGTAATTCTCGAGGGTGTCGGCAGTGACTACGTCTACCAGTGACGAGTCAAGGTAGCTCTTCAGGTCCTCCGCTTTCACGTACTCGACCAAGTCGGATCGCTTCGCGTAGGCCCCGGAAAGGGCAACTGAGGATTTAACTGTCGGCTTTGAACCAGACTTCTTTTGCGCTTCCGCTGTCGCACTCAAAAGCAACAGAAGGAAAACTATATTCTTTATCACGGGGTCAATAATGTTGCAGCCCTCAGCTTCGCTTGTAGCGAATTTATCATTGCCTTGAGCTCGTTAATTAATGTTATTGCGCTTGGTAAATCCGTGGCATTGGCGCTCGCGGCATCAGCATTTGAAGCCGCGGTTTTTGCGTCGAGCTGTGACTTGATGACAAAATGATTTGATGCTGTGGCGGCTATTCCCGAAACATTGAGCGAAAATTCAACGGTGCCGTCCTCATTTATTGTCTGCCTAATGAACCCCCCGGTGCCTAGCCATATTTTTTTCGTGTCTGAATAAATTGTAAGGTTGTTCGCCGTTCCGCCTAGAATTGAATTACTTGTACCGATTTGGCCGTTTTCGGCCGATGAGGCATTATAGTACCTACTGCGGGATCCTATAAAACCGATGTCGGTAGTTGTATTGGGGCTTACATCTACTGTGTTTTGTAAAGAAGGGCTGGGCGTGGAAACCATTGTTGCGGTCCATACTCCTGGCGTTCCCGCGGTCGTACATAACCAGCTTTTAACTCCGGCTGAGGTAGGGGCGGTATTTACCACCTCGTCGCCTACCTGCCATGCTCCGTTAGTCGGCGGGGCGGTGTTAAAGTATTTTACTAGCGTTCCGTTTCTTTCTCCGATATAAGCCGCTGACGCGTACCCAGCGCCGGAAAGGGGGTTCACTACGTTTTTAAATACATTACCGAATACAGGATAAACAGGGCTAAAGGCGTCTTTTCTTATCACGATTGCATCGTGCAGAGTGTCAAACTCATTAAAGTCAACGGTGAAATTGTTTTGCTTCCCGTTTACTTGTATCTCCGGATTCAGAAATACACCGTAATAGAAGTTATTAAACTTGTTGTTTTTTATTGACCATCTAGGTTGAATAGCCCTTATAGCCGCGTTTGCTTCGGTGGCTGTTGTAGCGTCATCGCCTATGAAGGTGTTATTTGTTACCTCTCCCGGGCTTTGCTGATTTCCTGCGTCTAAAAAAACAGATTGGTAGTTATGATTATTTCTTACAAAGGTGTTCCCGATTATTTTAAGGCCGCCGCCGTTTGACAGTACATCGCCAACGTAAGAAATATCATTTCTTGCTGAATTCGTGATTTTGTTCCCCTGAACCGAAAGGTTCCTGCTTTTATTAGTTATATCAATTCCGAAATATCCCGAGTTTTCAATTACGTTGTTTGAAATTATCGCCCCTACAACGTCAGTGCTTGTATAGCTTCCGTTATAGGTAATACCACCTCTCACGCCCATATAATCCCAGACCAGGTTATTACTACAAACCACTTCGCCACCGAGCGTGTTTATGTAAATTCCCGCGCCTAGTTGGCAAAGTGTAAAATCAGTCTCCTGCCCGTTTTTAAAAAGGTTGTTATTAGTAATAACTACCCTTCCTGAAGGCGCTGGGTTACCTTGAGAGTATATCCCGGAAAGCCTGGTATTACCACAAATATTACCTGTTACAATCAGAGGGAACTTAGTTCCAGCGCCATAACTTGTTTCAATCCCATGCCTTCTTATAAGATTTGGCATGGTCACGTCTGAAACACCGTCGTCCGCCTTAGTAATACATATATTACTGGAAATGATCGCCTCGGAGTTGTTACCGTTGGCGTTAAACCAAATGCCCTGGCTGTTATTAGAAAGGCAGTAGTTGCCCGTTATAATAGCGCCCTTGCTCGGTGACGTTGAATAAAAAGCTATGTCGGTACTTTGTGAAAATCCGTACTTGTTACCGTATAAAATATTATTGGTAATCGAAACATTGTTAGAGTTCCTTATTTGTATGCCGTCGGCCTGAAAGCCAGTAATAACGCAGTCCGATATTTTGATGTTGTCGCCATTGATAAATACGCCGTTATTCTTATCGTAGTCGGTCGCTGTTCCGGTGCTTAAACCTTCGAGCCTCACTCCCCTTATTGTCGTGTTGCCGAGTACGATAAATGAGTTTTTGTTAAGCGCGGTCTGCCTTATTATTGTGCCCTCCTCGCCCTCTATAACTGTTCCAACCGGTACAGTTATTTCGTCGTTGATTATGTATGTGCCGCGAGGAAAAAACGGGTGCCTCGTGGCCGCTAAAGCTGCCCTTATTGCCGTAACGTCCACGGTTGAGCCATCGCCTTTAACGTTGAACTGCCTCACGTTTGTAACGTGCGAGAAGTCCGGCGTGGCAAGGTCTCCCACCAGGTCCCATGTGTTGGTGCCGATCTTTATTAGGGAGGCCTTAGAGTTTATGGCTCTTAACTTCAAGCTGTCGCCTGCGGTGTTAATCGTAACACCTGACGCCGCGATGAAGCTTAATTGCCCGGCCCCTGTTTGCCCTACGTTTACCTGTGTTCCAATTGGAAGCGCTACGCTGGAGTTATTAGGAACCGTAACCGTTGCGGGTGAGGGGGAGTTAACATTTAGTAAAACGCCTGAGCTGTCCGAAAGTCCAAGTGTGTAAGACGAGGTCTGTGTCTTTAGCTTAACCAGCTTATTACCCTCGAGCGCCTTTCCAATATCAATCGTTCGGTTAACCCCCCCAATAACAACTGGAGTAATTACCCCGTTCATATTGCCGTAGAAAATGGGCATCTGCGAAATCTTCTGCCCTTGCGAGAAGGAGAAGATTGACAGTAGTAAGAGGTTGAGCGATATTAATAGTCTTTTGTTCATTGCTTTTTTTAACTTTCTGGAAGTATAACTGTCCCGTCTTCTAATAGTAATCCCGCGCCTCCCTCCATTGGCTTAAACACGTTCATATCTCTTTCAATCTTGGAATTTATCATGTAGCCCTGCCCTTTTGTGATCCCGCCGGAGTTTAAGGTGTTTATCAACTTATGCGGCCTCCAGCTTACAATATTGCCGAGGCTGGAAGAGTAAACTTCAAGAGTGTCGGCTGTAGTTAGGCCGATGCTTTCCCAAGTTCCCGTTGCGGTTGCCACAACAAAATTTATCCCTTGTAGTATATTGTTTGCCATTGGTTACAGCGAGCGGTAATAACAAAGGCTAAAGGGATTCCTGTATAGTTTCCCCTTAGCCCTAAAAGGTTATTTTAGAATGATTTAGTACCGTTAATGAACTGGTCCTGGTGAGTATTGCCGGCCTTATCGGTGTACCTGAAGTAGCTACCGTTTCTGCCTGACAAGTAAGAGAATGATGCCTCTTGCTCGCCATTAACCTCAATGTCCATTGTCTGCGGTGCGCCGCCTACAACCGGTGGTGTTGCGTTGAACTCTAGCCTTTGCTGGGCGTCAATTTCTTCAGCTACTCCCGTAATGCCTGAAACTGCAGTTGGCGTTGCTGAAACGTCGAACTTAATCAGCGCGTCATACTCGGCCGGTGCAATTGGTGCTGCGAATACAGCCAAAGGAGCTTTAAAAGGTGCCGGGGTAAAGAATTCAAACCAGCTTATTTCTGCCTCCCAGATCACGCTATCGTCAACGTTCTCAGTTATCGGGTTCTTAGGTGCTACAGTTACCGGGTTACCAGTAATGTGGCCCTGTGTTCCCGTGATATAGCAGAAGTACCAGTTTGACTTACCGACCAGTGAACGGTAGTGGGGCCAGTTTTCAATATAGTTCTCGTCCTTAATCGTTGCTTTGAAATCAGATCCCTGGTACCTTTCCTTTGTGTCACCGAAGCCGGGGCCAAGCTTAGGGCTTCCCCCGTCCATGGTACCTGACAGCTCAGCAAGAATAACTACTTTGCCAGTGGCAATATGCGTATTCCACACCGTCTCGTTTCGAGGGTCGGCAGTAATTAGGTCAACGACAGACGAATGAATCCAAGCGCCCCGTCTGATCCTTGCTTTTTCCGGCAAGTCCTCGCACCCCATCGAATAATGCGGCGCAACTACTCCATCGTCGCAACTTGTGTATGTTGATATGTAAGGCATTTTTAAAAAATTATTATTGTAAAAAATGTTGTTGTGAAAAAGCCTTAAGGTGCCACGCTTACTTTTCGAGTGTTGGCCCTCCACTTCACAGTAGTTGATGCCTTACCCGTGACCGTTACAACGATGTTTGTACCCGATACAGCAACCGCGAATGTTGCTCCTGATATACCGGCGTCCGTTACTGTTGCGAGGGGTGTGCTTGCGGTGCCGAGTGTAATTGTTCCGGCGTTGTTGATATACCTTACAATGGTGCTGCCCGTGACCGTTGCGGTACCAGCGGAGTTAACACCTACGCACTGAACCTCAACAATACCCGCTTCTCCCGTTGCAATAGCAATGGTTTCAATATTTAAAGGGGTGGCGTCGGTTGTAGTAACGACCGCCTGACGACCGTAGTCAAAAAGCTTGTAAGCCGTTGTTCGCATTGTTACTTTAGAACTTGTTTGCGCATTGATAGCGGCAAACGATAAGAGACAAACCAGCGGAGTGATAAAACGTTTCATTTTTTTTTTTAAGATTTTTTATTAAATACATGGGGCTATGCAGCCTTTTTTCCATGTGCTTTCTATTCTGTATTTCATTTCAAAAAATATTACTTCCGGGTAGTTTAGCTCAACCTCTGAGAACTCCCTGGCAAGTAAACCGAGCTTGTCAAAAGAGCTTGTTCCGGGCTTTACCACTGATGTTTGCCCGGCTTGGAAGTCCATGGTAGCGGGCAGTATGCTTTTCAATATTCCCTCAATCCAGTGCGCCGGTTTTAGTACCTGGTTCCTGAAAGCGGTAACTATTAAACTCATGTTTGCCACCTCGGTATTTCTTCCGGCTTCGTCACCGAAGCCGCCTTTCGTATCAATCCCGTTTGTAATGCTGTCTATCTTATGGTATAGCTGTATTGCAAGCTGGTCATTAATCGATATTTGCATTACTTCACCCGTGTTACAAATCACTCCGGGGTATCTCATCATTGCCCCTGATTCATTATCTTCCTTTGCAACCAGTATCGTTTCAGCAATTCCGTAAGCGTGCTTCTCGCCGCCGATACAGTTAAATGAATTAACCCATCTGTCATTTAGTATTTCTACTGTTTCATCAAGAAAGGGCATCTTTAACGTATTGATTTGCTATGTTCGTAACTGCCTCAACTTCATCCGGGCTAAGAGAAAATATTCTGCCCTCCTGCTTATATGTTTTCTCAACCCACTGGCTCTTGTTGTAGTTCAAAGCGTTGGTGTAACCGATACCGTAACTCCCGCTTTTGATGGCTATGACTTTCATATCATTCTCCATCTGCCTGGTAAGTGAAGCGATAACTTTATTGTCGCTGGTCCTGTTATACTTTGGCCTTCCTTTTTCAACTTTATCTTCCCCAATGAAAACCCGTACCCTTTTACTAAGCCTTATGGTCCTGTCAGTAAAAACTCCGGCATCTTTTAGCCTGCCCTTGTTTGCACCTCTTGAAACCCGCTTTGCATTTACAAAGGACCCGGTACGAATTACCATGTACCCTTTTGAATAGGTCCCTATTTGCTTGTTTTCCGCATTGAGGCCTTTCTCGTGGATCCTTGTTTTCATCATACCCAAGACCGATGTTGCAATTACCCTGTTCAGCTTATCCATATCCTCCAGCTTTTCAAGTTTCTTGATGGTCACTTGTACCGCCTGGCCGATATTGGTTTTAATGGTGATCATGGTAACACTTCGACGTAGGTATAAACGCTTCCCGTTTCCCTTTTTTCTCCCGCATTGATAAGGGTGAGAGCCGCCTTTAGTTGAACCTGGAACTCGTTGTCGAATTCGTACTTTAACTCGGT
This sequence comes from Segetibacter aerophilus, assembly GCF_007991655.1. Lineage (GTDB taxonomy): Bacteria > Bacteroidota > Bacteroidia > Chitinophagales > Chitinophagaceae > Segetibacter > Segetibacter aerophilus. Next base: position 80,627 of record NZ_BJYT01000004.1, on the reverse strand, counting down.
GGCCCGGTGCTTGTCAATCGTGGTATAACGGTTAATTCTGTTGGTGTGCTTTATTTCAATCATCAGCTCCGAGCCCAGGTAGTAAATGAAAGGCATTGCTAACTTTTCAATGTTGGCGCATACCCAATCTTCGTCTACATCGCAAGAGTTGAAAAGCTCCTGCATACCCAGTTGAACTCTGATGATGAACTTCTTTATTGCTTTATCCTGTACCTCGCTCCAAACTGTTGCAAGGTCAATCTGCGACGTACTTGCTACGCTGCTTATGTGCTGCACCGGAATAGTTAACTCCCGGTTAATGAAAAGACCGGAAGGAGGCGTTACCGCTGGGATAACGCCGTCTATTCCGATATAGTCTTTTAAGCAACTCATTATGCGTTGGTAGCAGTATAACGAAGCGTTCCGTTGTTGCCTGTCAAACGGTCTGCAGCGTTGTACGCGTCAGTAGGAATATTAAACTGGTTGTAATTCGCCATTAAATCCAACACCCAACCGCGGTCAACCTGCGTTGGTACGCCGTCAATCTCAACTTCCTGAGGGCAATCAATATGCCTCAACTGAGCGTCAAACTTGAAGCTTGAAAGCTCGTTGTTGTTGCTGCTGTCAGCCAACGGAAGGTTAAGGGTAAACAACCAAGAAGAAAGCTTATCACCTCCGAAATTGCCGCCCCACTTATTGATATTGATGAACTGAACCGCGTCTCTTTGGAAAACTGCAAACTGATTAGCGCCCCACTTGCTGGTCGTGTTCCAATCCCAGTAAAGGTTCGGGAACATGTTAGGGTAATTTTGATCTTTCGTGTTCTGAGTGTTCAGATTCATTTGCATGTACACGTTGTTGATCAAACCGCTACCCACGATGTCCACATCAGTAGGCGGGATTTCATTATCCATGATATCAGTCATCAGCATCGTCATACCCTGGGCAAGAGGATTGCTAGCCGTTGACAAAGGAAAATTCACTGTCTTTGCAGTATTAAGCCCGGTAGTTACATTCTTACCGAAAGCGGCGGCCTGAGCGGTTAACAAGTCATTGTCAACGTCCTGCAGTAATCCCTGGCCTTTATCAATCACACGGTCCCACAGCTCGCGCATGATGCCCATAGGTGGCGCTGGTCTGCCAACCATAACGGTCTGCGAAGCTTCGTTTTCATACTTTCTGATTTCATCGTATGAAATGAAGGTTCCATTTTTCCTGAAAAGCAATGATGGGATTGTCGCCTCGAGGTAGCCCGGTGTTGCCTGTATGCTACAATCGTCTGTAGTTACGCTTTTACCGGCAGTACTTCTTTGCTTATACTTAATTGTCACGTTGCGAATGTGACCCTGGTTTTCGATGGATGCACTTACAAGGTTTGGGTTCCCGTTAGTGATCATACCTCTACGCAATAGCATTCTTAAATAACCCAATGGAGTTATTTTGGTAGATGGATCTACCGCGCCTGTGTAAACTTGCTTTGATGCTAAAAGCAGTCCTGGCACAAATCCGTTTGCCATGATGGTTGAAAGGAGATTTAGAGAGAGTAGCCTCTAAACTGTAATTCCTAACTCGCGAAGCTGGCCGTCAATTTCTGACACTACACCGGCATTGCTTTGGAAACTACGTTGAGGCTGCGGGGGATTGTTACCTTGTCCCGGATTAGGTGCGGGGTTGGGGTCATTTATCTGTACGAATTTGTTGGATGCAAGCACCCCGTCGACGAAGTTGTCATAATCGATCTTCTTGTTGTCTACAAAGTAGTCGATATCTGCTCCGTCTTTCCTTTGCTTAAGAACCGGGTTACCGGCCTCGTCAAAGGTTACAATGATACCTTGTTTTGCCATCTCCTGACTAATCAGTGTCTTGGCCGTAAGAATATTTATTTCAGGTGGAAGCCCGTTCTTTGGAAGAGGCTTGCCCGCTAATTTTGATTTTAAAGTAAACTCTTTTTTGTCGTTAAGGTTCGCAGTTTTAAGGTTGTCAATCTCGGTCTGATGCATCAACTTCAAATTATTCATTTGAGTGTTCGCGTTCTCGATCTCCTTCTTTAAAACATCAACCTCCGCCTTGTCCTTCGGGTCACCCGTCTTGTTGGCCTTTTCTTTGGCCGCCTTTAGCTGATCTTTCAAGCCGGCGGTAATACGGCGCACCTTCTCGTGCGTGCTCTTAATGCCCTTCAATTCGCCCTTAAAGCTGTCATCGAATTCAAAGTCGCCAACTGATCTTTCAAGCTCAGCGTCTACCCCGTTTAAGGCTTCAGCAAAAATCTTAGAACGAACGTCCGGGTTAGCTGCCGCGCTTTCCTGTGTTAGCAGGTTACGTTCAAGAGCGTTAGCAAATTCATCAGGTAGCTCAAACTGTGATACCTCAACAAAAGCAAGAAGCTTCTTTAAAGTTTCATCGTCTGGTTTGATACCGGCTTTTCCTGATAGTGAATTTAATAATACTCCGAACTTTGGCATATACAGCTATTTAAGTTAAAACGTTACTTGTTGCGGGGAGCGGGATCGAACCGCCAACCTGAGGCTTATGAGGCCTCCGAGCTACCGCTGCTCTACCCCACGGTGTTATTTATTTTCCTTTTGCCTTAGCGCCAGGAGTTTCTTTAATTTGTTCTGCAGCCGCTTGGCTGTACTCTGAATTTGAGGTAGGCGTAGTGCTTAGCTCGTTCAAAATTGCCCTTTGCTCCTGTACCTCAGGATCCTTTTTTGCAGCGGCCAAAGCGGCCCTTAGCTCTCTTATCTCCGCGTCTTTATCCTCTATTACTTTATTGATCTGCTTAGGAGCCTTAAAGTCTGGGTCAATACCACTGTTCTTTTCAACGAACTTATAAGCTTCGTCCTCCGCCATTTCCTTAAACTTAAACTGCTTGTCCTTTACCGCGTTGTTGCGGCTTTGGTAGAAGTCTTTGTTAGCAACTGGAGTTATATGAAGGCCGCCCGCGTAGTCGGTAACGAGAAGAACTTTTGACATAATTGAATGATTGTGCTATAAAAATAATCCTATTGATAATTATTTTATCTATTTGATTAATATAGGGCTAAAAACACTTACTTTGTAAGCTAAATACACAGAGCAATAACACTTCACTTATGGCGATCCTCTTGAAAAATGACAGTTTAGATAAGAAAGTAATGGACCTAATTTATACAAAGCAGCTCCAATTTAAAAAAGAAAAAGGGCGTGTTGTAAGCCTCCAGAAAACCATCGAGCGGCTTTTGAAGGAAGCTTATTTGAAAGAGGGCAAAGAGGTTGAAATTCATGAGAATTTGCATTAACAAGAGAATCAGTTTTATGAAATATACTCTACTACTCGCCCTCGTACTACTTGCCTCCTGCCAGCGCCAAGTTCAACTACCTAACAGCGCAAAGCTTACAACTGCCTTTCTTGAAAATGAAGGTTTTACGCGGCATGTAGGATACATGATAACTTACAAAAAAGGGCAGATTGAGCTAGAGGAACAAATACCAGCCGGGTTTTCGTATAACCGTAAGTGTTATAGGACGGTTGGGGACTACAGGAAAATGTATAGTTTCGAAAAACCATGAAAGTCAAATCTTAACATCCTTATTGTATGGGCCCTATTTTTAGAACCTTGCATTTCAGGATAAATCTTTGGGAGTCCAGTTATTTTTCAATAAGTCTTCAAAATATTGATTAACTCCGTTCAAGTTGTTATTCAGAGTGTTTAGTGCCGCTGTCAACTTTTCCTTGCGATAGATAGGGTGCGTTACGTCTCTTCCTCGTCCTTCAAACCCCATTCGCTCAAGTTCGCCTTTTAACATTTCAAAGTTCTTGATGAACGAAATTTTATCGCTTAACTGCCAGCGATCTCGCGAAGCTTTCAAACTACTAAAGTATTCTAAAATTCGCGAGTCGTTTCCCATTAACTGTGCCAGCAGTCCCCCTATAGATTTCGAATATAGATCAAATAAAAGGATGTCAATTTGTAAAATTTTTCGAAGGAAAGCGTTGAAAGTCTTTATAAAGTTTGCGTATTCTTTTCGAAGCTCTTGTGGATCGTCCTTATTAAGTGCCGCTTTAAGGTTTTTGATATCCTGCTGGAGGTACTTTGTCTGAAGCCGAATAGCTGAAATTGTTTTGGGAGAAAATATCTTTTTACTTGAATCCTTTTCTTCCTTTTTTACTCCTCTAATTACATTAAAGAAATCTAAAACTAGTTTTATCCCACCAGTAATAGCAGAAAATATGTCCATAACATTTGACTTTAAAACAAATAAAAATTTATTAATACCCCACCTCCTTCTGAAATTCTACAATAATATCTCGCAGGGCGTCTGCGCCTGTTTTAAAATCCGAAACATAGGAGTTGCTGATGCGATCGAAACCCTTCGCCGGCTCTTTCTTAGCCTCATCAGATTTCAAATAGAAAACCAACTCCTGAGACAAGCGTTGGAAATTCTTCATTATCGGTCTGTACTTCTCCCGCTCGCCCTCTCTAAGGAACAGTTTGAGCTGCTGGTATTTGCTTGAAAAAATAACATGAGCGGCGTAAATTTCCATAGTCAACTTTGTGATTAATTCCTTTTCTTTTTCTAGGTCACTGAGATCTTGAGTATAGAAGAGAGGAAGACCATTTGCAAAAACATCACTGAATTTCGCATAGGCTTCCTGAAATGACATTAGCGAAAGGATTTTTTTCTCAAAAAAAGCATTAAACCTTATTTCTGCTTTTTTGCTCCCCAGATCATATTGGCGTTTAATAAGGTAAAATATTAAGGCAAAAATACCCGTAAGGACAAACGCTGTCTGAGTCCAAAACGTAGTTAAAAGCTCTCTAACGGTTACCATTAAAACAAAATACAAAAATCAATTTGACATAGGTACATTGATTCATTTGGTAAAAGTTAAGGAACTGGCGCCCTACATTTACGGAAATATATTAAATGCCTGATAAGTTCTGCGAAAGCTGCGAGCACTGGGAGTTCGTCCACTCAACCTGGGGAGCTTGTAATAACGAAATGACAATTGACAGGCTTAAGGTTACTCAGGACTTTGACAGCGTCGATGATACCAGCGTAATGACAGACCGAAACTTCGGCTGCATTTTCCACGAGCACAAAGAAAAGAATGTACTTTTGAAGCTTCCTAACGCTTAAGCAATATGAATGAATTCCTCTGTATAAATGATGTTTTCACAGCTGAGCAAAAAGCTGGATTTGAAAACTTACCTGTAAAGGGAGAACGATATACATTGAAAGAAGAAGTTGTCAGCTCTATTGACAGCAAAAAAGCGTATGTGTTTTATGAGTTACCTAATCCTTGTCATCCCAATGGACAGGAGTACTCCTTCAGGCAAAGCAGATTCGTCGTAGCGAAGCCTGAAAATAAAGAAGTAGTTAAGGCAGTTGAAGAGAATTACTCAAGCTAATACTCCCTATCTAAAGCTTCAATATTTTCCGGCTCACCAACCATTAGCTTCTTATCGTGTATATACTTCAGAACCTCTTTAGCCGCCAACCTCGGGTCCTGTAAAAAGCCCTCTTCGTGACAGCGCGAGCGGGCAATGATAGAAGTCACACCTTCCACCAATTCAGGGTAAAGCTTATCCATTATTTTCTAAGGGTTGTATGTTTTTTAAGCCGTCTTTATCTTCCACAATTTATAATCGACGGACGAATAAACCGAGTCCTTTTTTGCTCTCGGAACTATCAACTCAGCAACCGCAATCATTTGGTGACCGCACGCCCAGCCACCGCGCCTCCTGATTAAATTACCTTTGTCCGTTCCTTTCATTAGCCCAGCGGGCAGGCCTGTTGACTTACTTATTCCTACTTTACCAAACTCCCCAAAGTCACCCTCCAGTATTGTTTCAAACTCGCTCACGTGAATGTACTTTTTCTCGACCGCCTTAATGCAAAAAGGCCGGGAGGTTGTAAGCAGTGACCCGGTGTAGACGTACCACTCAAGCCCTAGATCGTCAGCTACTGCCTTGTTATACTCCGCGCTGTACTGATTGATTGCTGTAGTTGAAAACGTTCTCACGTGCTGCTCTAAAGCGCCTGGAGTATTTTCGTCAGCAAGCATATACTTTCTCAGCTGCTCGGTCATATCGGCGTAAGAACCGCCGGCAGTCATATTGCTGAGCAAGATCTTTCGCATTCCCTCGGTCACTCCCGCTTGTATGCCTGTTTCAGTAAGGCCGTTTAAAGTAGTTTCAACCGCCGTTTTCCTGATTGCGTTTAGTGCCGCTTTTGGTGAAAAGTTCGACGCGAAGCTGGAGAAGTATTTATTACTTACCTCCTGAACGTCATTGTAAGAACTAACGAATTCCTTTACTTCTTTTTTATACCGGTCGTCAACAATTATCCTTTCCAGCTCAACCTTAATGTTGTTGATAAGCTTAAGGTTTTTCGTATTGTTAAGAATAGCGTCTTGCCTTGTTTCAAGCGCCTTAAGCATTCCAACCAGCTTTTTAAATACGCCGGCCTGCTTCTCGGAAGCATGGGAGGAAAGCTTGTCTACAGCCCCCTCAATCGTTTTCAGTATGGTTGAAATGTCGCTCATAAAGGCCTTGTATTCTTACAATAAAAATGTTTTTTCGGTAGTTTTACCAAAAAAGGTAAAAGCTTCTTCCAATACTACTGCTTAGTTATCAACGTTTTACAGAATGAGTGGAAGAAAAAAGGTAAAACTACGTGTTGTATCCTTACAATAGTTTTGTTTAAACCCGTCAAATTCGACCACTTTAAAACTGTATGCTTTCCCAAATCTGCCTATGGTTAACCGGCCTCTTTGAACTTGTGGCCGCGGTACATTTGAAACTCCAAAAGGCAAAATTTGTAATAAGGTATTGCTCGCACGTTTCCTTCACCACTTCCGGCAGCTTTTCCATTCCTTCAGGTATATCAAAGCCTTGTATAAATATAAAATTATCCTCGGGCCTTAGCCAATGCAGGCGCTCAGCGGTCGCCGCCGTCCTCTTCCTGATCTTATACCAGTTATCGGTCCAGTGGTAGCAGGAAACGCCCAGGCTTCGAACCGGCAAAGAGGTTAGCTCATAATCAGACAATGCGCTAAATGTTTTGTCACAAAGGCAAAGGTGAAAGTCTAACAGGTGGCTAAAATCCAAGAACGCCGATATTGATTGCATGTTCTTAGGCTCGTCAATCATTACATTCCCAAACCCGGTTTCTTTTACCGCATGGACCCACTTTGCAATGTCGCACTCCCTACAAATTGCCTCGCCAGCAGTGAGCCCCCAAAATGTCGCCCACGTTTTCAGCCCTTCGCCTTCTGCATATTCCCGCAATTCCTTAAATGTTCCCAGGTTAAAGAAAAGGTCCGTTTCAGTGATGCAAAAAAGGACCGTATCGAAACCTTTGGCCTTAATTTCTTCCACGTGCTCTTTGAATGTGTCGAGGTATAGGTTGCTATGGTATGAGATTAACTTCACGCGGCAACTCCTTCTTCCTTATCGGCTGGCTCCTTTTTAGCGGGTGCACCACCTTCAAAAATATCTTGTGCCATGGTGGCCGCTGTATTTAGCAAGGCCGCTTTTTCTGTTGCATACTGCAGCAGTATTTTACGCTTATCAACCTTACTTTTATCCAGGAAGTTTTTATCTTCCTCGAGCGCCCTGTTAACAAAGTCAGTGATGTAAACGCTCATAATAGCGTCCTCCTTTGTTACCAGCCCGCTACCTGACAACAGGCTCTTTTCCTCTATACTTAAACCCAGCAACGGGTTACAATCCATCACCGTTTGAACGAATCCGGAAACCTCATCATTAGAGTAGAACTTCTTCTGAGCAATTTCCTTTTCAAGTTCGGCAAGTATAGTAGAGCTCAGCCCCGCTGTTTTTGCCGTACTGTACTCGGTAATAAGAAAGGTTGTATTGATGATATCGAACTTCTCCGGGACCGGTATAATCGGCCGCATGTCGTTTCTCTTCACTTCGTCAGCAACAACGCCCTTGTACCTCAGTTCATTTACCCATTTACAAACATGATCAGCAACAAAAACAAGGCTTTCAGCAAACCAGCTTATAACGCTGTTCATCTCATCCCGGTCAAGCTCTTTACCCTTGCCGGAAATATTAAGCGGCGTTGAGCTTAGGTGATCCATGTTGACCGCTGCCAGCGCTTTGTATAAATGCTCCTCGATCCTTTCGTTCTGAATTTTAATAATCTCAACATTCATTTCAACATAGCCCATCGCTGGCACCGGGATATTCTGCTCACCAATAGCCGCTGGCTTTATTATAATCTCATCAACTGGGGAGCTGCCGTTAGAAACTCCCTCGCCCTTACAAGCTTTGCACTGCGTTGTAGATCCTGAAACAAGAGTCTTTCCGGTACCCGAGCACTCTCCGCACTGAATGTTATTAATCCTCCATTTCTGCGGGTGCAAATGTTTTACAACCCCAATATCCAGGTCATTACTTTCCCTTGCGGCCTTGTTGAGGTGCGGTACCATAGGGTTAAGCGGTGTTGTCTTAATAACGCTGCTTCCCATACGCTTATGAAACTTGCCAGGCAGTTGAAAGGCCGGCAGTGAGTTAAGCCCGTGAACGTATTGCTGCGTAAGCATGTACATCCCGCCGTCTACTTCCTCCCATTTCTGATATGAGTAGTTGTCGACGACATAAAAAACCATGGCCGAAGTAGAGTAAGGAAGGTCAACCCGGTTGCTGCTTGAGGCGTCAAGAAACGGGTTGCCGGTAAATCCGGCTATTGCTTGGGCCCTCGTTTGTTGTACGTCCGTGCTAAGCTTGCTGGAGTATTCGTCGCTTCTAACAATAACGTAATCGTCCGTAACGAAATCAACTATTTGAGGGGCGTTAAAAATCATTGCAACGGGCTTTATGTACTCCATACCGTTTACATTCAGGTCCTGCGGCATAACAATACAAACGCCGTTTGCGTCCAAAGCAATTGCCTTTAAAGCTTCTTCAAATAACCAGTTCTCAAGCGTTTTGTAAACGGGGTACTTGCCGTCGATATAGCTTTCGAGCGTTTCCTCTTTGGTGATCATTGCGGGTATGTCATCCCGAAAGCGAATCATCCAATCGGGCGACCGCCTTATTTTCTCGAGCACAGAAATAACTCGTTGTATTGGGTTTTGAGTTTCTGCCTCGTAAATACTCTGCCTGTAGGTTCGCACGGCTTCGCTTTCGTTCGGCCTTGCTGCCTTAATCAGGTGGATAGGCATTTCACCCTCAGCGTGTACCTTCAGCTTATGGTATAGCAGTACGCTGTCATTCCAAGCAACGCTTTTTTTGGTTCCTGAAAAACGCGCCTTAAGTTCCTCGGGTGATAGTATTGTTGGCATACGTTATTATTTAACAGCTTACTCTTTTTTCACAATTTGAATTCCTAGCCTCAAACGGCTCCAGCACTTTACACTTTGCCTGCGCTTCCAAAACCCTTTCTTGCCAGTCGATATCATACTCGTCTTTCTTGCTAACATAGCTGTCGATCTCTTTATTCAGCAGGTATATGTTATCGTGCCCAAGTGCAATTACTATTTTTTCATGCATAGACCGGGGCATGTAATCGGTTACCATTTCCCACTCTTTCTCAATGCTTGCGCTTTGTACTTTATAGCTTCCGTCGCTTCGCCTGTAAACCTTTCTTGTTTCCGGATACTTTGGTTCATACAGATAAGCGGGCAGCCAAACAGAATTTATTGCCGTTCCATTTGGATAGCCAAAGCCGGCGAAGTCCTCATTATTGCTGTAGGTAATTTTAGTCAGGTAGCTGTTATTTGTTTCCTTTCTAAAGAGGTTACTATAAACTTTATCGCTGCCGTGAACCACAGCGTATTTGAAGCACTCGGTTAAAGAAGGGATTGCAGTAAATAAGCTGTTCGCGTTCTCCGTAATGGTCACTTGCATAAGCCCTTTGTAGTAGGTTACGCTCGCCCCCTTGTTGACATTGTTTACATTCCTAAAGGTGAACGAAATGAAAGGCAAAGCGTTGACACAGCAGTAAGGAAATACATACTCGCTCATGCCAACATCAAACTGCTGGTTTATTTTATCGAACAACGACTGCTTTGTTGGGTAGCTTCCCGCCATTGGCCCTATTAGCACGTTACCCGGGAAGTCAGCGTCGACAAGGCCCGTAAGCTTTCCCCAGGCACAAAGGTTTGTTGCTACAAGTGAAGCGTGCGAATAAAGAAACCCGTTGTAGCGGTCGGCAATTTGAACAGTCACCGCGTCATCAATAGGAACCAGGCTCGCGGCGTCAATCATAAACTGAAAAGCAACGCCAACGCTTTTATAAGCTGGAATAACGAAATCGGTTAGGCCTCCGTTGAAGTTTACAAATGAATGTTTCGGGCTTGTTATTGTTAGCGACATCTTTTACTCTTTACTTGTTATTAATGTAAATTCCGCCTCTCCATCATTGGGCGAATATTTCAACGTGTCAATCCAACCGTAGCTCCACGGGTCTTTTGCTGCTCTCCTGTATTGCACCTTTCCATACTTTGCAACTGACACGTCAACAAATTCATTTAATCCCATTGGGTACTTGAACACCACCTTCTCAGGAACAGTAAAAGGCCTTGCGTCATCGGGATCCGCGAAAGAAGCAAGCTCGATCGGTGCGTTCTCAGCTATTGCCTCGCCTTCAACTACGCACGTTCCGCTATTCAATCCCTTTGCAACAAAGTTTCCCTCCCCGCTACTAAACAAAGCCTTTGCGTTTGCGTAATCCCTCACCCCCTGTATGAACCACTTAAACCAGCGCATTGCATTTCTTACCGGCGTAATTGCGTAGTTTATTACTGTGGCAGGGTCAAAGATGTTTTCCGGGGTAGTGATGTTGCCCTGGTCAACGGTTACGCTAGCCTGCAAGAGTATAACCCCTATTGTTATTGGCCCTTCAAGAGTAACGGGCTCAGCAAAATAAATTGCGGTGTCGGTCCCGCCTCCAAACGTGCTAACAAAGTCAACGGTAAACGTTCCGCTGTTTACCCCGCTTCCTGTTATTGTAAGTATATCGCCTTTATGGATCGCGCTTGCGTCATTGGAAGTATAAAAGCTCGTATAGTAAAACGTGCCGGTAAGTGAAATCGAATAAGGGGCGCTGCGTTTTAAACAAATGAGAAAAGCGGATGCATCATAGCGCCAGTCATCCGATAGCCCGAATTTGCGCCTCGTCACTTCGATTGCGTAGGGGTCCGCGATCACCTTACTAAACTTTTCGAGTTTAGTATCGGTATTACTCAACGGTGACCTGTACTGCCGCTTTGTATGCATGGCATCGAGCCCGTTTGTACTTTCAACCTCAAACTTGTCATAGCCGAAATTGAACTGGTTGTAATTCCACTCGTTCCGAACAGTCGTGTTTATTTCATTTACCAGGTCAGCAACGAAAATTATCTCATCGCTGTAGAAATACTTTATCGGCTCAACCCTTACGTCGGTGTTCTCAATACCCATCCCTATGCAGTCAATCGCGCTCAGGCTTTCAAAAAAGTCTTTGAATGAAAGGAACACTTTAGGTGGTGTGTTGTCCTGTAGTATTGCCCTTCGTATTTGTAGGCCGTTTGAGAGGGTTCTAAGGCCGCCGCACCCATCGTTAGCGTAAGCGTAAGGCTCGCTGTCGGTGCGCCCGTAATACTCGCTCTTAAACTTGTACTGGTTGTTTGTAATGTGCTCGACTATCCTGCTTCCCGCTTCATGCAAGAAATAAGTTTTTATTCGTGATGACGGGCAGGTAGAGTTTGCGGTCACTTTACAGTAGCTGCCCGCACCCATGGTGAAAAAGAATGAGCTTATATGCGAAGGGTCACTCTTTACCAGGAAGTAATACAAGTACAGCCTGTCGCCAAAGTTCATGCTTACCGTGACGTTCGCTTGGTTGGAGAAGCTCGTTGTTCCATTACCGGTAAGATTGAACCACGCCGTCTCGTTAAAAATGGAAGTGTAGCTGGCCGGGTCCGTTTCGTCAAGCCCTTTAGGTAGCTTAAGAATAATCAGGTTTGCTTTTGTATAAACTCCGGAGCTTGCCGACTGCGAAACACTGCCGTGGTAATCCAAGTCAATAATAAAGTTGTCGTACTGGCACAAAAGCCCGGGCGGCACTTTTAGCTCAATAAAAGGAACGGATCCCTCAGCGGGAATGTTATTAAAGGCGCCTGACAGGTACTGCGGCTGGTCGTAAAAGTTAGTGTCGCCAATTTCGGTGTAATCAATGCTTTTGAAGCCGGGCAGGATCGCGGTAAAGAAAACTTTTGTAATAAGCGTGTTATCCTTCCAGTAGAAGTCATCAGCAAAATTGATCGACTGGTTATCCGTTAAATTTCTCGCCTTGCTTGTAACCAGTAATGACTTGCTCGGTATATCAACCTCACGGTCTAAAAAGGGGTAGTCATCAAGGACCGTGACACCGTCGTAAGCAATATTGCCGGTAAGGTCGACCGATGTGTCCGTCCTGTTCTTTATCAGAAGTTCGGTTTCAGATGCCTGCAACCCGCATTTTATAGAGCAGCTCTCCCCGCACACTTCATTGTAGCTTGCAAAATCAAGTTTACCAGTATAGAAAAGCCAGTAATTAAAAGCGCCCAACCACTCTATCCTCAAACCTATATTGCCGTCAATCGCCTTTAAAATATACTCCTCCTTTATAATAAAATAAGCCTCTTCTTCGAACTGCAGATCATTATCTGAAAAGTCGAAAAAGACACCGTGGGTAGACAGGTCACGCCTGACGGTCTTGGTCATACTGTCCCAGCCATAGGGCTCTTGTATAACCGTTTCTGTACCGTCGTGTATAAGTGTAAATCTCCAGGTCACTTATTTAAAGTTTAAATCTGTATTTATTGTTGAGGTACTCCGTTCTGTCGCTGCCCTCTTTGGCAATCACATGGATCCCGGTTTTATCAATGTTTACGTCCAGCTGGCTTATGTCTGACACCTTACCCACATGCCTTGCCACGCTTTGCCCTAGCTTTTCATAATCAAGTGCTGGCGCTGAGTTGCCCGAGTTCCAACCGCTGGGCACTCTCGCCATTGAAAAATTGCCGTAGTTCATTTCAGGCATTTTTATGTTGGCAATGTAGCTTTCAAACCTGTTCTCGTTTATGGCGGTTAACGCGGGCTTCCACTTCCTCGTCATTGATGCCTTGATAACACTCTCGTTTTTAGAAAGCCTCGCAATAATGCTGTCGGAGGTTTCGGTTCCCGGACCTTGCAAACCGATAACGCCCGTTTTGAATGCCGGAAGAGGTCTTGAGATAATAAGCGCCAACTGCGAAAGGCTGGAGGCGATCGTGGCGGCAATTACAAAGGGTTTGATAATAGCGGGAATAGTCTTATCAGCCAGTACGGCAAGTACCGCCTGTGACTGGCTAAGTAAAGCGGAAAATATAGCCATCTTCTTTTCGTCAGCGGCGGCCTTCCTCCGGATGGTTCTGATTCTTTTATCCGCTTCCTCGGCTGTTATAATCTTATGGTCCTTCAGCTGCGTTATTTGCTGTATTTCCTCGTCAACGTTTGCCTGTGATGACTGGGCGAATATTTGAGCGATGTTTGAAACCACCTGGTAGGCCGCCTGCGTTATTTTGGCCTTTGCCTCTTGATGGGCTTTTTCTTTTACGAGGTCATCTGCCCTCACCTTATCGGCTGCCCGCATTCTAGCGTCTGCCTGCTCAATCATAACATTAAACCAAAAGTCACCACCGCTTTTTGCGTTTTCTTCCAAGGCCGCAAACTGCCGTTTATCTTCCTCGGCCTGCGCCTCCTTATTGGAACGAAGAAACTCAGTGTAACTCTGCTCAATACCCTGACGCTTTGCCTTAACGTCACTTTGCAAGTTCAGCAGCTCGGCGGTGTAATTCTTTTCAATGTTTAGTCTTTCGACAGAGGTAAGCCCGTCCTTACTTAGCTCGTTCCTTCTTTGCAGATCCAGTAGCTCGGCCTGCTTTTTTGCAAAGTTGTTCAACGCCTCAAAACGCATGTTGAATAAAAGACCGGGGGAGTCCGAGCCCTCTTTGAAGCTGTCGGCTTCCTGCTTTAATCTCCTTTGCTCAATTTCAAATAAGGCTGTCGCGTTTCGCTGTGCAAGATCCTTTCGAACTGAAGCAGCTTTTTTGTCGTCAGCAATCTTTTTATCGTGCGCTTTTTTATTTGCGTCGGTGGAAAAGTCAAGCCGGTCAACTTCTAACTTGGTATTCTCGTTGGCGATATCCTCCTCAATCTTATACTGGTTGCCGCTGTTCTTTAAATACTTCTCGCGTTGCTCATTTCGAAGCCTTGCGTACTTTTCAGTTATAGCTAGTATTTGTGCTTCAGACGCGCCCCTATTTCTTGCCCTTGCTTCTTCAATTTGTTCTTCGCGTCCTAAGAATGCCAGGCCGGCTTGCAGGGCCGCGTCGTTTGCTTGCTCGAGATTTTCATTGAGTGCCTTTTGCGCTTCGCTCGCATCCTTTGTTGTGCTGGTAAGGGAGGAAAGCTTCTCAATTAGAAAACCGATCGCGACAACGACCGCACCGATACCGGTAGTTATTATTGCTGCCCTCAGTACTTTGAAAGCTGTTGATGTTGCCGTTACCGCTACACCTAGCCCCCCGTAAGCGGCGGCCGTTAACCTGGTTGATGCTGCAAGTATTGAGTTACCCAGTGCCTCAGCCCTCAACCTCAATATCGATTGACCCCTTAAAAAGTTTTGTGCCTGCTGTAAGCTCTGGGTAATTGCCATGATGCCGTTCAGCTTCACAAGCGCTTCCTGTACTTCTTTGTTCTCATTGCCAAATAAGGCGGTAACACCGGAGGCAAATTGAAATGCGCCCGCTACACCTTGCACACCTTCAACAACCGCGTCAAGGCCTGCCGTATCGGATGACAGGGCCTTAATCCTTTGCTGGGTGTCACCTATTTGATCCTGAACCTGCCCGGCCCTGGCCGCTAACTGCTGAAAAGCGTCTGACGTTTCAAGCCCCGCCTCCTCCAACTCCTGCATAGCAGAGCGGGTGGCGTTTAACTCCGAACGGAAGTTTTTAAATTCTTTATTTGTGCCTTGGGAGATAACGCCTAGCGCCTTCATCAGTGCTTCACCCTTGGCGATCTCCTGATTTAGTACCTTAAATTCTTTGCTGTCGGGCTTGAAATTGTCGAGATTCTTCTTTGCCAGTTTCAGCGCCGAATCAAGAACTTTAATCTCACTCGCGCCAGTCTGTACCACCTTCTGAAACTCCTGCAGCCCTTTAGTGCCGAAAGCGCCAACAGATGCTTTGTCGACGTTCTTTACATTATCCGCAAATGTTTTTAATGCTGTATTGGTCTGGGTAACTCCCTTTTCAAAGGTGGCGACAAGTTCTTTCTCCTTTGCACTGAGGGCCGTTAAAGCTTGCGCACCTTCGGCAATACCGGAAGTATCACTGTCAAACTGAACCAGTATGTTTTGTGTCATTTCCGAGCGGGAAATTATAGCGGGAGTGTTCTGTGTTAGGCTTTCTTAACGCCTCGAAGTATTAAAAATATAAAATCTTATTGATAATTATGTTATCTTATTGATTTTAGGTCTTTGTGAAGCAAATATTTAGAAGATGCACAGCGAACAAGAAAAAGCGATTTCATCAAAAGCGAAAAAGCTAGTAGAAGTACCAGTGCCGCGAAAGTAAAAAGAAGTAACTAATACGTTACTTTTAACCCTAATCCTTAAATATATTATTAAGAGTGATGGATATCAAAATATACTCAGCTAATGGTCCATTAATTAGTGGCTTTGTTAATGGGGATGAGGTTTATAGCAAGTTTTCTGAAATTGGAGCGGTTGAAGTGAAGCCCCAAGGAGCGCTTGCAGGTCCAAACGATAATTTCCAAATTATACTAACGCCAGTTGAGGTTGCAGTGGCTTTGGGCCTAGCAGAAATTGGGAAAGAAATAGGAAGAGAACTTCTCAAACTAATGGTCGCTGACTTTTACGAAAGCAAAAAGAAGGTGTTTGCTACTGCGAAAGGATATGTATCTAAACTTGTCCAAAACATACTATGGGCAACTGGTATTGTTCCTTCAGGCGTGTCACTAATGCTTGGTTTGGAACTTCAACTGCCGAATAATCCGGTACTAAGAGATCGAAACATTTGTTTCAATTTGGCCGGGTTGTCTAAAAGTGATATTGAAACAAGGCTTTTTTTATTAGCAGTATATGGTGATAGCATTAAAGAGTTTATAAAGGATATTAGTGAACAATATAACAACGGTGAAAAGGGAGGATTAACGTTTGTAGAAAATACTGATTGTTCTGTGTGCATTTCTTTAGATGCTGATACCCATCCATATGTGGAGCACTACCTAACAAAGGTAGTTTCGGGATATTACACGCAGACGTATTCAAGAACCACCTTTCGTAAGATTTATTAGATGAAGCTGAGCTGAGGTAGCTCATCCCCCATCAAATGAAAATGTAAATTCTGTAACTGGTGGACATACTGACAAGGGAATTCAATAAGAGTTGTTTTGTCTTCAAACGTATATATCTCCATTTTACCTTCCCTCTCAAGTACACTCATTATATAGCCCTGAAACTCCTTTTCCCCTTCTATAAAATGTGCTTCCTCCAATAACTCCCGAGTAATTGGAATACCTGCTAACTTTTCAAAAGGATACGATGTTTTTCCGAAAGAGTCAATATTGATACCTTCATAACCTATCGTTTCAACCTGTACTGGTGAAGGCGAAAGAACCCAATTACCTTTCCTTAATTCCATTGCATTCATAATATCATTTTTTCGTTTGCTGCTTCTCAAACGTAATCAACTTTTCATTAAGTGCAAAAAGGTAATCCCAAATAGTGAGGTTTCGAATGGCTTCTAGTTTTGAGGCATCACCAGAGACGAAAAATAATTCTTGTCTGCGAAGCGTTTCGTCTTGCTTGTTGGCAAGAGCCGTAACATGGAGTCCAAATGTATTTGATTGAGACTTTCTACCACCTCCGAATACTGCGGTAAACTGCTGCTTATAGACCCTAAAATTGGCATCAACTGTTGTAAGGGCATCAACAAAAAAAAATCAGCGCCTTTGTGTTTCTTCCAGAATTCTACCTTTTTAAGGTTGTAGGCAAAGTCGTAATCCCTTATGTCCTCATTAGAATCAAAGAAGACAATGGAAGCTATTTTATAAAGCAGTTCAGTATCTAGCGCCATCTCCAGGCGTTGCTTTAGCTGGTCGTTCAGTTGCTTAATAGCGAAAATGTCAATCTTGCTTCTGTTCAGTACGCTGTCGATCGCTTCAGTATGCAGCTTAAGAAATTCAAGCGTTGTTTTCATCTTGGTTTCCTCGAAGAAAACGGTGGTCTTGAGCCCGCGGAGTGCTGGCATATTGTTGAAATCTGCAAACTGGAAGAAGTCTCGACCAGCGACCGTAAACGCTAGCTTTGTTTCGTGCTTGTGCTTTGGGAAGTTGGACCGGCGAAGGAGTCTTTTTATAAAGTTCATGCTTCAATATTGCTGTCGTACCCTTTCGAGTAATCGGTGTCTTTCTTCTTGCGCTTTCGAGGGTGAGGGGCGTAACCTTTTGCTTTTAATGCATCGGTTATTTCTTCCCGGCTTCTTTCAGGCTTGCCGTTTTCGCCTACCTCCACCATTATAGCTCGAAGCTCCTTAATTGGAACTTTGTACAACTTTGCAAGTTCTTTAACCTCGCTTTCGTTATTGCCTTTAGAGGCCACTAACTTGGGATCCATTTTCATAATGAACAGTTTTACTGTAAACCGTGTGAAATAAGTTTATCGTCTAGCTGGTACTCGAGGCCGGTATCAACAACCAGCGACTTTTTTATTATCCTAAACTGGTTTTGATTTTTACCCAAAGACCTTATTGATATCATTACCCTAGGGTGATCAGGATGAGCGCAGTCTACACCTTTTGCACCCGGGCAATTGCACGGCTGGCAGGTCCAGCCGAGGGAGAGTAGGGTTTCTTTCATTCAGTACCTAATAAGCTTTGTAAGACATAATTAATTCCAGCCACTAAGAACAAAAAATTCAAGTACTCCCAGCTAAAACTTGCTGTTTTCATAGTAAAGAGAAAGCCATATACAGAAGAGGTACAAAATAAACAGGAGTATAAGGGCTTTCTTAACCATAAAAACATTTTAGGTGGCAACGGCTCAATCATCCAATCTATTAGCCGCCTCATAGGAAATAGCAACATCCCCTCATTCATACTGCCCCAAAAAAAAACAATTTTCATTGAGGTGATAAGAGCGTAATAGAATGTCTCCGAGTGCATCAGTCGGCGGGTTCATAAGTGATCTCGAAAATATCGGGCTTGCAAGGGTAGAACTCTCCACTAACACCCCTAATAATAAAATCTCCTGCGTTGGCATACATGTCACCCTCAAGAGTGGGAATCATTATACTTGTACCCTGATCCCCTAATGTTTTTGCTTTATTACCAGTAAAGGATATGATCTCCGCTTGATTCTTTCCCGTGTACTGTATCGCTTCTATTACTACAGGTTTCTTTCTAAACTTGGGCATATATTCTTGCTAATTTAAGTTTTATGTCATCGTGCAGGTTTCAAAAAGGATATTGATATTGTTCGGCTCGGGTAAAGGATCTATAAACGCGAACTTGAAAACGAGAAAGTCAAAAGGCTCCCCCTCCTGGCAGAAAACAAAGGGATCAATATTTCCCAAGCTGTCAACGCCCCAGCTTCTAAACTCCCAAAATCCGGAGAAGTGCTGGAACATTTCTTTTGTGAGTCCCGCTGATCCATCAACCGGTAATTCCAAAACACCTAAAGCAGATGTTAGCGCGTCGCCTCTTACCACTTGCCCGTTCAAGTTCTTAAACTGCCACTGAACATAAGCCTCGTAGTCATACCCGCTAAAAAGAAAAGCATCAGGGCAGTAATTCACCTCAACCTCTTTATAATTGCCGCATGACATACAACAAATATAATCTTTTTGATTATCATTTATTCAGAAAGATAAATTACCGGGGTGAGGCCGGCTGTTATAAAACTTTGACTACTAACTTTCCGTTTCGTGTTACAATCTTATTTGACCTTGTATATACTTTATACCCTACAGGAACTAATACTTGGGCTGTGTAGGCTGGTATAACTGGCACGTTCAATGTCGTGTTAGATACTCCTTTCCAATATCCTAAAACTGTTGAAGCGATTGGATAAGCGTAGTTAAAGGTTAACTTACTGTCGTTGCTTGCTGTTAGTGCTGAAACGGTGGAACTTGCATCTTGCCCAGATTGAGCGAGCCAATTGGCATAAGAATAATTTACTGCACCACCTCCACCGGAGTATTCCCTATCGATAGTAAAAGAGGGTGCACCGTCTATTGGTCTTGAATAAATGTTGTTATTTACGGTACCGATATTAGATACAGCGTCAGCAACATACTGATGAAAATAAATGGAAAGCTGGCCTGATTTTGAAACTATGGTATTGCCTGTTACTGTTGTAGCTCTTACTAATTGAGAAGGATTTTCTAAAAAAGATAGCCCTTGAGGAAAATCAAAGATCAGGTTGTTAGTTATGCTGTTATCATTACTGTAGCTTAAAAATATACCGCACCACTCACCGCCTGAAAGATAGTTATTATAGTAGCTTGTATGGTTCGTCCCTTCGTCTAAATAAATTGCGGGAGCTTTACCGAAATTCTCATAGCCTGCTGATGACTCAGCGCCTAGTTTATTACCGAGGGTATGTAAAATGATATTGTTACGGACAATTCTGTTTGCAACCACCACGTCTTTTGAGTAGGTGTAAATAGCCCCTCCATCATCCTTCACAAGACAGCTACTATCAATAAAGTTCTTTTCTATTAAAGCGTTGCTCCCGTTAAAATTAATTGCGTTATAACCCACCTTGATTATAATAGAGTTTTTTACTGTCGTGGTTTCGCCATTAATATTTATTGCTTGCTGCGTTCCGTCACCCGATCTTGCAGAGCCGGCTACTAAAGCTATGTTAGTCATTGTAACCCCATCGATAGTACAAGATGAACCGTTTTGTTCAACCCATACTCCCCCGCTTAAACAATATGAAAAGGCACCTCCGGTTACAGTTAAGTTGGTAGCTCCGTTACCGTATATTGCGGTTTGCCCGTGTTTATAAAAATTGCAGTTGGTAAAAGTTATATTAGTGCCACCGTTAAGACTTGCAGCATGTGTATTTGAACCTTCCCAGTCAAACCCCGTAAACGAACAGTCACTTTTACTATTAAAGGTTACAAGTTTATCTACATTACTTACTTTAACTACCCTGCCTGAAGGTGTAGAAGTAAAATACATATAAAACTTCTTGTTCGTTTTATCATAATACCAGTCACCATCCTGAGTAACACAACTGATATTATTTTGAATAAAAAATCCATTATTATTTGTTATTGACCTGCTAACCGCGCCACCATAAAGAGAAGTTGTACCGAGTGTAAGAACATTTCCTGAATGTGCTGTAATTGGTTGTCTATCCAGTATGTACCTTACTTTTCTAATTACAGCTTCGCCGCCTGTAGCATCAAAACCAATTGCTGTTGCGCTTGTAAGAGATGTATTGGTAGTGTGGGCCAAAATGGATAAATAACCGGATTTCGGGTAGCGCCCCATTGTCTTAACAGTACCATCAACAGTAACAAGATTTAATTGAGTAGTTCCAATATCAAAATCAGCAACATAAATATTACCTGAAAATTGTGTCCATGATGAAAGCTGTGTAAGCCCTGTGATAACCGGGTTCACTCCTGCCCCATACGCCCCATAAGTTACTCCAGCCCTGCTTGCAAACGCACCTACATAAGTTTCACCTCTGTGAAATAGTACTATACTTCCCGCAGCGGGAACAGTTGCATTATGTTTCGCGTAACTCCAGGCATTTGTTGTGCTGTCTAGTCCTGTGCCTGTTGATCCTGCATTAGTAACATAATAAGTTGCTGCAAAGCAATTATTAAACAAAAGAATTAAACCTAATAATCTTTTCATATTAGTATAATGAGAAATAATGTAAAGTTGCTTGTGCAGATAAAGCAGATGCAGTTGTACTTGCAGGTAAAGTAGTTTGAGAAGCTAACTGAGCGCTTATTCTAGCGCCATTTGTAAAATCATAAGTGTATGTACTAAATAAGCCCGTTGCCGCTGCTTTAATATCAGGTGCAGTCGTAGTGGCACTTGCGCTCCATAAAGCCCCAATAAAATATACTCCTGCTGCTGCCGCATAGGTAGATGAAAACGCTTTGGAAGCCCATGTAGCAGTTGTTGCTTGCCATATTGTACCGTCATCAGTGGATGAAGCAACCAATGTTAGTGCACCTATAGTTTTGTTGTAGCTATAAAGACCTATACCGTTATAATTGTTTGCTGTATATACTCCAGCGGCATTTTGAAACCACCTCACGCCTGTTATGGTTTGTGCCGTTGGCAGATAAACTGCAATAAATCTAGCCGTTCCTGAAGTCAAAGCACCGTTAGAAGTTAATCTACTGAGGTCGTATAAAGGTTCCGCTTTCACTGTGGAGCCTAACCCAGCGTAAAGAGCTAATGAATTGTTGCCGCCGCTCGAACTGCCGCCACCTGCTGAAATAGAAGTTCTTAAATTCGCTTTAGCGGTATCCACTCTATATGTAGTAGCGAAAGTTGCGCTGTCCGCTGATCCGCCACCGCCTGATATAACGACGTCTCCTGAACCTAATAAAGTAGTACCATTAATTGTTTTAATTGTAGTTCCGCTTACCAGTGTCGTTTGCTTGGTTGCAAGGCCTGTAGTTAGATTTGATTGCACACTGTCACCAACTTTACGGGCGTATCCTTTACTTGAAAATATAGTACTATCTGCTTTACTTAGATAGGTTGATAAGTCTAAAACGCTTGTGTCTGTCAACGCAATTGCAGAAGCCGGAATACTTGATAAAACCTTTTTCCATTTCCGGCCTCCAGCACCTGCGTAAACGGTTGTCTCATCTGCCGTACAAACCGAGCAAATAGCGTAGTCTTCGTTTGTGCCGCTAACATACATTCTGTTCGCATTCCCGTAGTACAATTTCATTGACGCAACTGTGGGTACTACATAAGGCAGCACGGGTGTCTGAGCGTTTACCGCTAAACAAATTATTAAACCAAAAAGAGTAAATAACTTTTTCATTTTATGATATTGTATATTGAAATTCTAATGTTGTACCGTCATCCAAGTACATAGATTTGTCCCCGTTGTTACTTTCATCTGCCGCTACCCTTACAAAGGAGTTTGCAACGCGGGTAAGAGCGTTAGCCGCTGCCTTTGTTGCCGCACGTTGTACAGATGCACCGGAGCCACCATTGCCGGAGTTGGTACTAGGAAAAACCGCCTGAAGGGCATTAGCAATTGCAACCGCATTTCCGGTTAAAGCACTTCCGTTGTCAATCTTAAAAATGGTGCTACCGATATCGTATACCACCCCTTTAATTGCAATTGAAGTTGAGCTAAGGGCTTTGAGCCCTACATCTGTTCCCGATTGTATGTAGTCAACTGGGCCGTTGTCTATTTGCATGGCAACGGACTTCGAGAGAACGGTAAAATTTACTGTTGGCATTACTGAGTAGGTTAATCCAATAAAAGTAGAAAGAAATAATCGGATTGATAAAATAATTGTCTTATTGATTAATAAGTAAAATATTATTACGCTCTTGGTGTGATAAAGCTGGTGTTGCTTAAAATGTTGATAACGGAAGGTTATAGATTGCTAAAGGGATTCTACCTTAGTGACTAAACAATTAAATTCATATATGACTGATGATCAATTTGGACAACTACTATCTGTTCTACAGGACATTAATAAGTCTATAAAAAAATTACACCAATCTTACGATCTAGGAGATGTATGCTCCCATTTAGATGATGTAGAAAGCGCTGTTAAAGACGTGAAGTCCGCTGTTGAAAAGCTAGAAAGATGATTAGCAGCCAATCCAGTTAGGATTGGCTTTTTTTAATGTTACGTATCTTCTCTGGTTTTATTTTCTACCGGAAAACCATCCCGCCTTTGTATCTCCCTTCGGAGCCGCCTCCGCTTTTTTATTTATATTTAGTGCCACACAATTGATTCTGAATGGAATATCACAAGTACCCTGTTAAACTTTTAGAAGATATACAAGGTTTATTTCGGAACTTCCGAAAGCTGGTCGATGATACTGACGATTTAACCTTTAAGCAGAGCGAACCATTTATATTTTATATAGAGGGAGCGAAGCCAGGGTGGTTCTTTGAGATTAGTAAGCCGCGTCTTGACAGTAACAATAAATTTAATATCTCCTACAGTTGTCGTCCGGCTTCAGCAATTGATCCCAACAATTTTACTAGCAGTGGTGTCATTGAATATTGTTATAATGCCTTTAATAATTGGCGCGATTTAACCCAACGCTATCAAAAGATAGCAATAACACGAGAAGAAGATTTTATTAACCAATATGAAAAAGAGTTCTACGAAGATCTGAAAATTTTGGATGAAGATGCTGATACGGCCCCGTTTAAACTGCCCCAGCAGCTTCTCCTATACTCCTATTACGAGTATGCGGAAAAAATGCTGGAACAGGAAATACAGAAGGGCGAACCGGTTCAAGAGTTAAAAGCCGAAGCTACTTTTCTAAAAAACAATATTCAGAACTGTACGAAAAACAAAGCTCTAAAAGGATTTAGTAGGTTTTTAGCTAAAGCCCAGCAAGCCGGTATCAAATACCTTAACCCACTCTGGCTAGACGGAAAGAAAGAGGCAGTGAAGAGAGGAATAAATTACGTCTTTGATCATGTACCTGATGCTTTGACTTACATTCACACCCATATTACAGCCTTCATTACATGAGTTTAGGCTTTAAATAGAGCATCAAGCCTCTGCAACTCTTTTAAAGCTGCTTGGGCTTTATCAGTCTCGCCACCGTCCAGCCACTTGTTCGCCTGAACTAAAATGCTGTTTCTTACTGAGGCCTTGTACTCCTCTTTGGTGCAGGTGATTGACTTCCCATCCAACAGGAAGTAGGTGTTATTGTTAACCTTCTTTTGCTGTTGCTGAGAATAAAGCAAAGGGTCAAACCAGTCGAGGAACGCGTTTAAGGTATAGCGGAAGCAGTCTAGTATATCTGCCTGCTGCTCCGGCTTATCCCGGTCCTCCTTCATTATGGTACCGTCAGCGCGTCGCTTTACCTTTTCCAGGTCAAACACTAAAGGGGCAGCTTTTACGGCGTGAATCGTTATAGGGAACCAAGCCAGCACACCGTTAACATGCGTTGCATTCTTCGCTTGCTTAGGGTTGGGTAGCACTTTCATTTGCCCTTCAGATAAGTTGAGGTACTGCTTTATAAGTTTGTAGTGCGTCACCTGCTCCGCAAACAGGGAGCTTTCATTGTTACCGTTGTAATCCCCGGTCACCAAGTACAGGCAGCCCGGGTAATAAGTAAGAATGTGGTTGCAGATACCCTCAACGCCTGACTTTGGTAGCTTTATTGCCTCCAGTACGTTCAACCTGTTTTCCTCCAGTTGCGAGACAAGGCAGCTCATCGGGTTACGGTTGAAGTCAAAAGAAAGTATTAATTCCCTGCCTCTGTTAATCGTTGGGTGCGGCACTCCCCTTTCTGGGTTGCTCACGTGCTTTGCCCTATCAAACGCGAATGCATAAGGCGAGTCGTTTAAATTTATTCCCCACGCTCCGTTTGCCACCCCTTCAAAGACTGTTAAGTTACCGGCCGAGGAAATCCAAAGGTTTTGCTTGTAAGCGTCACGGTCAATGAAATAATTATCGGTGTAGTTGACAAATACCTTTTTTACATTCTTGCCCTTCAGTATATCAATCATCTGAACGTCACCCTTATCAATACCCTCGTACAGATGCGAAAAGAAAACTTTGAGGATCCAGTGATCAGGGTAAACGCCGTGAGTATTGAACGTGGCCGAGAAGCGGTTAACTCCCCTGGTTGTTCTTAGTGTGGGGTAAAGCTCTTTGAAGTCGGCAAAATCAAACTGATCAAACTCCTCGCACCAAATGTGTGTCGGGTCCTTAATAGATTTTAGCTTATCGGCTTTGTCCGAACCGAAAGGAATAAACTTATTGCCGTTCACCTTGCATGTGATGATCATGCTGCTACTGTCGGCCTCACTAAATTGGAAGAGGTGAGTAAGCTTATTCTTTTTTATGCAGTAAATGAGTGTTGCAAAGCAGCTGCCCCTAACAGTATCATAAACCTTTCTGCCGTAGTAACATTTGAAATACTCCTGGGTTAAGCATTCGTGAAGCAACACATCGCACTTAGCCTCGCTCTTCCCGCCACCTCTGCCTCCAAATAGTAAACAGATGTCGTAATTCAATTCCCAAATTGGGAATAGTGCGTCGTTAACAGCCACTACCCTACTAGCGACCAAGTCTTCCTGGGCTTGTGCCGGTAGCTTAACGAACGCGCTCGCTTTGATTGGCAGCAGCTCATCCATTGGCCTTGTGAAGGATAAGTAATAGCTCGTCTTTGGAGTAAGGACGCGGCTGTTCTACGTCGTTTCCGGATTTGTCGGTGTTGGCTTGCTTGATTGGAGCGTAAGATCCTCTCTTCTTAAAAATCTTATCGATAGCAGCAATACTTTCCATTGGAGAAACGGAACGCATGACAACTTCACCTTTTACCCAATCCTCTACTTCAACGTTTGCACACGCGATCTGAGATAAAATAAGCTCGAGCTCCAAATCTGATTTTAAGCCCTCTTTTACCGCATCTTCAGTCATTTTGGTCCTAACCCTTAGCCTTATCTCCTCCGCTTCAAGCTGCCGCTTCTTGAGTATTTCTTTGGCCTCTTTTATCTCGTTATCTATTGTCCGGCTGCTAACTTTGCATGTTTTAGAAACTTTTCGCAAAATTTCCTTCCGTTCCATCCCACTAGCAAGCATTTCGGTGATATCCGCGACGCGCTTTTGCTTGGATGAAACTTTAGAAGATTTTACCGCCATATAACAAAAATAATCTAAAAGATAATTATTAAATCAAAAAGAATAGGGGGTAGAAATAAAAAAAACCACTATAACAGTGGTTTCAATAAGCTTGAAATAAATCTATACCGCCTTTTCTAACCTCGCTCCAATAAACGATACTAAGCGTTCATCTATAATTTCGGGGTTCATTACTCTCACCGACTTTGCTTCCCATCCCTGCTTTGATTTTCTCGTGTGAAAGCGGTAATCACCCTTATAATAGATGCTAAAAGGTCCGTCTTCGTCGGTTTCAATCTTTGCAACCCATACCAACAATGGCGCATGCTTATAACTTATTTCAAACATATCCCACTGGTAGTGCTTCACAGAAAGGAAATTGCTCAGGTCGTCCTGAACCGCTTTGATATAATCTAATTTCCGTACGTCACTAATCCACCATTTTCCAGACTCCAAAGCGGTAGCTTCAAACTCCACCCCATCATTAAAACGCATAGCAACGGTAAATTCTAAGGGATTCTCAATGTCCGCAATTACTTCAGCTATTAAAGGTTTGCCATTTACCACACAATTAAACGCTACAGGTTTTTTGTATCGCTTACACACATAAGAACTAATAGGTTGTTCCATAAATTTATTTTTATGAGTTAATTAATGGGCGATGCTAAGTTGAGGAGGCAATACTTTTTCTTCAATCCTGCTTCCAATGATTTTGCTTATCTCTGTATGGCCAGCCTGCAGATCGATCCATTGGCCGTTGTCATCTATCCATAGGTCAACCACTTTGATGTCATCAAGAATGCAGCGATAGTAGTTGGTTTGATTGGGGTAGGTCATAACGAATACCTCAAGAGCGTACTCTCTGCCAAACAAACGAAGCGTCTCCTCAAATAGTCTCCCTTTTACGACACTCATCATTTTTCGCCTTTATTATATTTTTCCAGTATGTCGTTAAAACATTTGATGATTCCAGGATCTTGGCCACCCGTCTCAAATATTAGCCCTTCTTCTGTTACCAACAGGTTTGGATCGAGCTGGCTTTCTTCGGCGATCGCACGTTCCATTTGCTCCGCCGGTATTTCATCGGTGATAGCTTGTTCTTCGTCCGGTTCTATTTCCTCCGATAGTTCTTTTTCGATTACTTCCAAGGCATGTAGTTCCCATTTGCCCGGTCTGCGAGGGATTAACTTAAAAGGAAAGGTCCCGTAGCTTGGATTGATTAGAATGCCGACATAATTGCCTGTGCCGTCCAGACCTTCCTCATCCCGATACATTTCCGGGCTCATTACTACGCTATAGTGCTCGTCGTTATAAGTAAAGTTCTCCTGAATGAACTTGTGAAAAAAAGGTGCTTCGTTTGACATTGCTATTAAGTTTTAGATTCTAAAATTAGTATTTGCTAATTTAATTAGCAAATAAAACTAAAAAAATTAACGAAAGGAGCTTGTAGCACAAGGTTTAGGGGTTGGTACAATTTTGTAATTTTAAACTCTATGTGTAACTACAAAGGAATGAAGCTCAGCCGCAACGAGCTAATGGAAAAACTCAAAATAGAGAGGCAGCTCGAAGAGAGCCATACTATGGAGATAGATTATCAAAGCCCTATTCATAACGGTTTTGACTATAAAAAGATTGACATAGTAGTCCCGGAGCCCGACTGTAAATGGACGATTGCAGAAATGGAATGGGGTTTTATTCCGGAATATTGGTGGACACGAAAAGATGTAGAAAACCACAGGAGAGGCTTTACGGACAGTAAAGGGGTTTATCATCCGCAGATGACGACGTTAAATGCAAAAGGCGAAGATTTGCTCAAGCCGGGAAAGATGTACCGGGATGCCGCCTTGCACCGTCGATGCTTATTTCCTGCAACCGAGTTTTATGAATGGCGTCACATATTCCCATTAGGTAAAAAGGGGCAACCACTAAAAACACCGGTGAAGTATCCATATCATATAGCGGTGAAAAACAAAGAAGTGTTTCTCATAGCAGGCATTTGGCAGACATGGACAGACAGAGAGACCGGTGAAACAGTAGACACTTGCGCTAACATTACCACAGTGGCTAACTCAATAATGGCCCAGGTGCATAATTCCAAAAAACGTATGCCCGTGATATTGACTGAACAGTTAGCAAACGAATGGATCAGCGAGGGGTTAAGTGAACAACGGATTACTGAGATTGCTACTTTTCAACTTCCTTCAAAGGAGATTGATGTATATCCTATTCGCAAAGACTTCCTTACAGCGCTTGACCCAAGTGAGAGGTTCCAGTATGAGGGGTTGTCGGAACTGGTTTATGAAGAAGAGGTTGTTTGATCATTTCCTACTTTCGTGCTAATGAGACAAGACTTCCCAGTGGAGCCATTTAACAACTCCCGAGTTTTATCCGGGTGGGCAAATAATCTTAAAATACGTTATGGCACTTTCGCTTGGGGAAGAGTAGAGTGGGTCGGTAGGTTATATCCAAAAGGAGTAAGAGAGGCGAAGTTCTTGAGTCACTACGTAGAACATTTCAACAGTATCGAGTTGCAGGCCACCCAACACAAAACTTATAGTGCAGCCGAAGTTGAAAAGTGGACGATACAAGCAGAGGGGAAAGATTTTTTATTTTGTCCGAAAGTGCCTCAGGCTGTTAGTCACTTCAGTTCGTTTATCGATGTCGAAGATAAAACCAAGGCGTATCTAGATAGCTTTTATGCCTTTGGCGGTCATTTAGGCCCCGTTTTACTTCAAGTAAGCGATAGATTTTCACCTAAAAGAAAGGAAGCAGTCCTATCATATCTGGAAACCTTGCCGAAGGATCTGCAGTTTTTTTTGGAAGTCAGAAATCGTGAATGGTTCGAAGAAAACACTTATACTGAACTCTTGGAAAGTTTGAGGCGACTCAAGGTTGGATTAATAATTAGCGATAATGAAATAAGACCTTTGCTTTTTGACTTAACTGTTCCTAAATGTTGGATTAGATATACATCCTCCGGTGAGTTTAGCAGGTTAGATAGGTGGTTTGAAAAACTAAATGAATGGGGAGCTAAAGGTCTGCAGGAAGCTTACTTCTTTTTCCAGGATTGCGAGGATAAAGTCCAACTACTAGACGAACTCTTATACTTTAAAAACTTGGTTGACAACGGCTAGTTATATTCCTTGCTTTCAGTCCATCTTTTCCTTTGTTACTTTTGCAGCAATGAGACAAGACTTTCCTGTTGAACCGTTAAATAACGCTTTAGTCTTAAAGGGAAAAAGTAGCGATTTGAAAATCTATTACGGGACGACAAACTGGAGAAAACCTGAGTGGATTGGCAAATTGTATTCCGTTGGAACTAGGGAGTCTACGTATTTGAGTGAGTATTCAAAACATTTTAACGGCATCGAAATGAGTGTTACTCATTACAAATACTACCAAAGGAGCTCGATTGAAAAATGGGCCGCGAAAACCGCCGATAAAGATTTTGTCTTTTGCCCTAAATTTCCACAATCAATTAGTCACCTTAGCCCCTTTCATGACATTGACGACAAAACGTCGTGGTTTTTAGACGGTATTGCTGGATTTGAGAAACAGTTAGGACCCATTTATCTTACGCTTACCGACGAGTTTAAATTAAAACCGACCAGAAAAGAAAAACTTTTCACATACATGAAAAGTTTGCCCATCGATTTGCAGTTTTTTTTGGAACTGCGCCACAAGGATTGGTTTGACGAGGACTATGAGGATACACTCAAATTTTTAAGGGATCACAACATAGGCTTACTTATATTAGACCATCCAGTTTGGCCTTTGCATTTGGACCTTACTGTTCCCAAATGTTTCATTCGCTACTTCCCATCGGAAGACTTCTCGCGATTAGACAAGTGGTTTGCTAAAATTAAAGAGTGGGAAGCTCGAGGTCTCAAAGAAGCATATCTTTTTGTTGCGACCAATGATGGTGGTGCTATCGAGCAAATGGAACATGCGTTATACTTTAAGAGCCTAGTTGACAAGGTTTAAAGATTTACATGAGGAGTTAGAAAAAATATCTCAAAACAAAATATTTCTCCCATTATCATTAACACAAGAATAAATATGCAAGTAGATAACGAACGACAACAAGATGAACCTGACCATTTCGGTAATTTTGCTGAAAAAGATGGGCTTTATACTGTTAGGGTATCCCGCCTTAATCCTCCCTTTTTAACAATTATCTATGACCACCTCTCTAAGTCAGGATCTTTAATTGAAGGTGATCCTATCCCGCCCGATGTAAAACCAATGTTAGATAAGGCTGTTCGCTGGGGTATGCACAATGTGAGGTTCGATGATTTTGAGATTGAGAGCTTTAAAAAAAATTCCATTATCCAAGAGCAATTCCAGGCCTTTAAGACTACTCTAGGACCGCCTGGACCTAAAAACAAGAAAAAAAGGGACTTTAGGTGGTATATGAATCGTATCCCGGTTTATCTATAGCTCGTTACATATCCCTGCTTTCGATCAACCTGCCTATTTCTTCAGCTAAAGCAGTTCGACCAATATTAATCTCCTCCCAGTAGTCTATTTCACTTGCGTCCGGAACTGTCTGTATCATAACTGACCGGGTAGGCAGCTCGACTAAGTACATCATATCGAGACCATTGACGATGGGTGTTACCTTAGTTGAGACACCACCAAAAGCCAGGTAAAAAGGTTCTTGAATTGCAGACATGGCCATAAACTTACAACTTTTTAAAAGTTATCTTTTAGCTTTATCTCAAATTCCAAAACACCCTACAGTTGCCAGAAATACCAGACATAGAAGTCTTTGCTCACAATGTAAAAGCTCAGTTTGCAGGTAAGCGAATTACCAAAGTAATTGTAGTGAATGGCAATAAATTAAAAGACACACCGGAAGAGTTATCACAAAGCCTGGAAGGCCATATTCTTAATAACGTTTACAGATCCGGAAAAGAATTTAGACTTGAGCTCTCTAGTGGAACCACGGTAGGGATGCACCTCATGCTCACCGGTGACCTGTATCCTTTTACAGATAAAAACGAGAACAAGTTCACGATCGTGGAGTTACATTTTGAAGATGGAAGTGGCTTAGCCCTGACTGATCGAATGCGAAATGCTCATATTAAACTTAACCCACAGGATAAAGATGGAGTTGATGCTTTGTCGGATGAGCTGGATTTTAAATACTTGAAGAAGATATTTTCGAGGAAAGCAACAGTGAAAAACGTGCTACTAGATCAGGGATTAATACGGGGTATAGGCAATGGTTATTCTGATGATATTCTTTGGGTATCGAAAGTTTCGCCGTTTTCGACCGCAAGCGCAATTCCTGATAAGAAAATCAAGGATATAGCAAAAGCAATCAAAGTAGTTTTAACGGAGGCGACTCAAAAAATACATGAAGCACATCCAGGTTTAATAACAGGAGAGGCAAAGGAATTTCTACTTGTCCATAGACAAAAAGTTAGTCCCACAGGAAAACCGATAAAGGTTGAACAGTCAGGATCTCGAAAGACGTATTACACTGATGAACAGAAGATGTATTCGTAATTAGTTTCAAGTAAAAAAGACACTAGGGCGACCACGAAAGGCACCTTACTGATTGGGGGCTTTAGCTGAACATTCCTTCTTGTAATTAATTTTAATATCATAGCAAGACTAATCGCACTATACAGACGCCTTTCTTTTTGCACCGTCAACGTCAACTCTTTCAGTTCTTCAAAGTTAGCTTGGGGAATTAGAGCTTGTAGCTCTTCCAGGGTGTATGATAAGTCGTCAATCATATATCCAAAAATAAGGACGTGAATTTTCCTATGCAATTAAAAAGCCCTGCATTTCTGCAAGGCGTAAAGAGAAAAATCACCTCAATGTACTTGAGGGTATGAATATAGTTAATTTCAAATTAGAATATTGGTAGTTAGTAAGTGATGGGGGAAGAACTATCTGCGGAAGTACGTTACAACGCGTGCGCATTGCTGAAAACTCCACAGCAGCACTATAAAAAAAGCTCCGATTAAGTACCCGAGATAAGGCAGTGTAGACTTTATCATAATTCAATCGTTTCATGTAAGGTCTAAACATATAAAGGCTATTCCTATTGTATTAAATCTTTTAAGTATTATTTAAGCAGCTTTGCACAATAAAAATAATTTTGCTGATATGAACGACATCAGGGTGGTATTTGACTTTAAAGGGAAAGAGTATAAAGGGATTCTTAGTCCCCTCAGTGGCGCAGGCACGTTAGGCAACTACCACTTGATGGTTGACAACTACTACTGGGGAACATTATCCTATAGCCAGGGAAGTGAAGGATTTAACGGCGGTGTACATGCCTTTCCTGCAGGTTGGGTGTTTGATAGCCCGTCGCATCCGGAGTTAAACGAATTAGCAGATCATTTCGGTTATGCTGTTACAGCCTGGGTAGGCAGCCGTAAATGATCCTAAGGCTGTACTTAGGAGCAATCATTTGAGCCGGTATACATCAAAGTCACTTTTTTGAGTGACTTTTTTGCTTCCCTTATAGATTAATATCGTTTTAGCGATAAACAAAAAAGCAAGGATCAATGCGATTGACATGAAAAACAAGAGACTTAAAGAAGGGTAATACTTTAATACTAGTCCTAGGATGATCATATCTATTAAATACATAAATAATATCAAAATGTATTCCGCTGAGTACTGTGCGCTAAAAACTTTCAAGTTCAACACATTATGCTGCCTATCTCTAATATTAAACAGGCTGTCGTAGGTATAGGAGTTGTCATACATCATAATTCTTACTCTGCGCATCACATCTTCATAATGTCTCAGTACAAAGCCTGTTTTTTTTATATTTAAATAGATGTATAAAGAAAAAATGTTGAGGCAAAAAAACAGAACAAAAATTCCCAACAGCACCCAGGTTAAATATCTTTTGTCAAAATCTTTTATCACAGTAAGACTTAGGCCAACGACCGCAAATAGAACGGTGTAAAAAAAATTCATTGCCTTAACTCGTCCCTCTTCAAGATGCCTATAGTGTGTCCACGCTTGTCGAAATTCCTCAGTTACAAAGTCCTGATTAATGTTAGTAGAATCGGTAGTTTTCATCAAGAGTATTTTAATGCAAGTTGCTCTTCATTAAATATACATTACTCTTAGGTAACACAAATTTTTCAAGGATTTTGAGTGTAATTCAGCTTGGTCCAACTACAATTCTGCCCTACCTCCCAAACCGTAGTATATGTCTTTCTTACGGCTTTATCAAGTTTTCCAAGTCATCATTGTTCCGAATAACAAGCGCAACACCGCCAGCTTGCCTCACGCTCTCAAGAAACTCAACCTGCTCCGGTCTTAGCTTATCCTTCCCGGCTTTTATTTCGCAAGCAAGTATTTGAGCAGTCTTTTTGTGAAAGCCCATAATGTCACTGATACCAGGTGTTGAGCTACCAGACCTAAAAACCTTTTTTGTTGGATCGTACACCCCTCCATTGTTTTGCCGCCACACTTTGAAACCTTTCAAATCAAGAATTATTAGGGCCCGTTTTGTTAGAGCACTCGTGGAAGGACCAGGCAATACAATGGCCTTGCCTTTCTTTTGCACTTTTTCAATGTCCTTTATGGTCCAGCGGGTAAGCATTGGTTAGAAGAACATAGCCGTTTCTTTTTTTCTCAAATGATAAACTTCACTGTTTCTCTCAGATGTGCACTTTTTGCACAGCTTGCCCGGATTCTTTGGAAAATCAGAAAGAGTTAGCTCTTTTTGACACTTGCCGTGGCAAAACTTTGAAAGGCCTTTTTCAACCACGTGCCTAAAAGGCGCTAATGCTATGAATGCCATAATTTAAAAGTTGTCTATGTTGTTCTGCTTAATGAAATAGTTTGCTACCGCCTGTTTTTTACATTCGTTTCTAACCCTTAGCTCGTAGCCGCGGTGATCATCTTTTTTCAACTGCCTCAGCTCTTTCACAGCCTTAAGGCCTTCTTGTTCCGCTTCATGTACCAGCCGTTTTTCCACATGAACTCTGATAGCTGTTTTTTCCTCCATTGTTAATTCTAGCTCTTTAGTGCTGTCGAGGAAGTCATAGAGCGGCGTTGGTATCAGCCCAACTAAACCCGTTTTTAGAAATATATTTCTCACCGTTTCAAACAGCTCCGGGTAGTTTACGGGTTCAATAGGGGCGGCTAAGCATTTTGGCTGGTCACTGCTTTCTTCAAGCTTTCGTATTTCTGAGCGCTTAATCAGGTAGGGTTGTAAAGCTTCGTCAATGAGCGAGAGGTTAATAGATTTACCCCAGTCTTTTATTTGGGTACCGTTGTTTCTTATTGCGTATTCCACTTCCTGCACGTTCAGCGAGGCGTACGTTTCAAAAATCTTTTTGGCGAATTGATCGAAAAGAATTCTTTTAACGTCAAGGTCATCAGGTATGGTCCAGCCCGTGATGATGGAAATTTTAATTATCAGCGCTTTTGAGTGGGATATGATGTTTTCCTGGGTCATCCTTCCGAATGGGACATCCCGGTACTGCAGCTCACAGATCCGGTATTCCTCGGGCGTTAAGGTCTTCTGCAAGATCAACAAGTGCCCCGGCAATGCCCGCCTCGTGTTTGTTAAGCCTCCAGCCTGCGCGATTGAAACCGTCTGAACTTGCATTTTTGAAACTTTGATTGATATTGTCTAACCACTCGATTTTTAAGCCGCTCCAGCTTCTTTCAATGCAGACCTGGAGTACTTCGTTTTTATCGAGTGTGGTTTTCTGAACTTCAGTGAGGAAACTTTTAAAAGCCGTTTCAGTATTCGTTGCCCGTTTATTTTTTCTGACTTTTAACCAGTCGTCTACCAGGTTTTCATAAAATCCAAAATCAATTAATTCTGTACGAAAATTAAATGGCGAAGCCTTTTCATGTATATTGGTAATATGTATATTGGTAATAGGTATATCTATACTATCAATGCTTTCGCCTGTGCTTTCACTTTGCTTTGTACTGTGCTTTATCATTGCTTTGTCAAGTGCTTTGTTATGTGCCTTGACGTTTTTTGATAGGGCGATTATGTTCGAGCTATACTGATTTTTGCTTAACTGAATCATTTTTATAAATCCCCATTCAACTAAATCCCTCAATGTTTTTATGTAGGTATTGTAAGACTTAATACCGATTGCGTCTTTTGCCATAGTAGTTGGCAGTCCAAACTTTTCCTTCCATCCCATTCTGTTAGAATGCTCTAAAATGAAGAAATATAGAGCAGAATGATTAGGGTTAATCTTCTCAGGGTTTTCAAAACACCAGTCAAACCATTGTCGAGTAAGGCCGTAAATTTCCATTGCAATAACATTAATTTATGAAGCCATTAGCTGTTTTTAACAAATTCCAATTGGTTAAAAAAAATTAAATCAATTCCAACTGCTTACTCTCTTTGACCTTCACGTCGTTAGCAAGCATCTTATCAACCTTCGCTTGGTACCGTAGCATGTTTTTGTTATCCTTTGCGGCCTTATACTTATAGTATTTCATTTGGTAACTTCTCATTCTTAGGACATATAGCGCGAGCAGGTTGTATTTGCGTTGAAGGTCCTCCTGTGTCATTATTTAATGGTTTTATCGATCATTACGTCAATTGCTTTGTGAAGTAGATCCATATCCCGCAGGCCGTTCCCGTATGCCTCCTCATATAGATCATTCAGGCATTCAACTATGCTATGCTCCTGGTTAAGCCTCCACAGCTTCGCCGCGTATATCTTCAGCAGCTTAGTTCGTTGCTCCTTGTCAGGCTTTTTGTAAGGGAGCTGGTACGCCGGCTCGGCTTGGTGTTGACTCATGTAAATAATTCTAGCTGCTTTACATTTAACACCCTCCCTGTCCTCCTTGCCTCGTAACAGTCGTCACATAAGCCCTCGCCCGATTTAACCTTATCGGCCATTTCATAATTTCCCTTTGTGGTTAGGCAGAAGGAAAATTCTGAGCATGCGGTGCAACGAGGCGCTCCTTTCATCTTTATATCGTTACACAGTTTTTATCCCAAATAAAGAATCCTTCTGAATTGCTATAATCCTTCGGGCTTTGCGTTTGGCTGACGGGGATCTTTCTGAGGCCAAGCTCTTTAAACCAGCTTTGCACTTTCGAGTGGCTTACGTCAAATTGCCTTCCTATTTGCGCCATTGTCATTGTTGCATTGTTGTCAATTATGTAGTTTCTTATTTCCTCCGTCATCTCTATTTTAGGGTTGCCCCTTGTGCCTCCGTTAAAGTTGTCGTCCATGGTTTAAGCCACCTTTAGGTTTTTAGTTTCAAGTATCCTCGCTCCTAGTGCCTCAGCCCATGCTTTTGGAACTT
Source organism: Segetibacter aerophilus (assembly GCF_007991655.1). Lineage (GTDB taxonomy): Bacteria > Bacteroidota > Bacteroidia > Chitinophagales > Chitinophagaceae > Segetibacter > Segetibacter aerophilus. The sequence goes on along the minus strand of NZ_BJYT01000004.1, from coordinate 44,508 downwards.
TCGGATGAACACTGTTTCCAATAAATTTTTTATGATCACTTTGGTTACCGGTCATTTTGTAGTTCTCAGGGAAGCCTTGTATTCTAAGTAGTTCAACTACTCGCAGCATTCTCATTTTTATATCTACCAATCCAAAGGAGGCCATGAATGATTTTATCTTTATTGCCATTTCTGAATCTCCTTCGTAAACGGCAATTGAAACATCGCCTGCCTCAACCTGAACGAAGTATAATGGCGCTTTGTCTTGCCTTGCTACGATCACACAGCATGGCCGTTCAACATCACCTCCGTTTCCTCCCCAAGCCGGATTAATTAAGTAGTGATGTTTCCTGTTCGCTGTTATTGTAGGTGATGGATCTTCAATTGATTTAGGACCATTATCATAATTGGTTGGCATTATGAAAGGTTGAGCTTCAATTAGCCGGTGTTTGTCCGTTGGAAGTATTGCACCCGCAGGAGCTTCGATCGATTGATTATTTCGGTAGCCAGTGTAAGTCTTGTCAATGAAGTATTCCGGTTTGACTAGACCGAGCTTATCTCTAGTTAGAAGTGTTGGCGCGATGCTGTTCACATCGTTGCAGTGGCTACTATAGTTGTAATTAATAAGGTATTGTGGTTGTACAAGTGCGCACCTGTCTTTTGTTGGTATGGTTGGCGCCGGGCTTCCTACAGATGATATATTGTGACCGTTACCATAGTACGAAGCAATAAATTCTGGCTGAACCAACCCAAGCCTTACTTGCGTGCTTACAACCGAACACGGCTCTTGAACGGACGGCTGGTGATGTCTTCCTGTTTTCCCATTTATGTAATTGTATTTTAGAAGGAAGTCGGCTTGAACTAAAGAACGATGGTCAACTGTAGTAATGCTATCAACAGGGTTGTCGATTGACTTGTTCTTAGCAGCTGGTCTTCCACTATAATACTTGCTTATAAACGAGGTGTCACCCTTAGCAACGTACTTTATCAAGCCTGCATAAATTCTTTCAAGTGTCTTTTCACTTAGGTCCTTTTTCCTGTTGAAAATGCTCACCCCTTCATCTTCAAAATCTAACACATCCTTTACAGCGTTCCATTTTTTCAGGTCGCCGTACATCCCACTTACGGAAGGCTTTTTTGAATGGGTAGCAGCAGGCCAAACAATAGGAAGTCCGTACCTTGCAAAACAACCAAAAAGCCTATTACGCGAAGTGTAAGCTCCAAAGTCGGCGCTGTTTAATTCCCTCCATTCATCATTGTAACCATGGGCACACATCTCGCGTCTCCATCTCATCCAGTCGCTGCCATTCTTCCTACTTAAGGGCTTGCCGTTTTCATCCAACGGCCCCCAGCTCATAAACTCTACCACATTTTCGATCTTTATGTAATCGGGACTAATCGCATCAACATACCTGTGCATATGGTCAGCAAGCGTTCGACTATCAGCGTCACGAGGTAGCCCGCCTTTAGCTTTTGAAAAGTTGGTACACTCAAGCGACGCCCAAAGAATAAGGTATGCATCCGGATAAAGCATTCTTTGGTACTCAACCAGGGCTTTGAGCTCAGTTAGATCAAGTGTTCTTATGTCCTCCTCGAAATGTTTTACTTCAGGATGATTAAGCCAGTGGCTTTTTATTGCCTTTGGATCATGGTTAACGCAGGCAATCACTTTTGCAATTGGACTACCGTTAATCTTAGCATTAACAAAGCCGGTGGTCGTCCCACCAAACCCACAGAACAAGTCTACTATTATAAAAATCGGTTGGTGTCCTACTTCGCTATGCATAAGTACTTATGACCTTGGTTAGTGGAAATAAAAATGCCTCGACCAAAAACAGAGGGATGTTAGAAGTCAAAGGCATTTGTAAAAGATGAACCGGAAATAAATTTCTTTTTGCATCCCTCAATACATAAAGAAATCTTTGAGCTGTAAACTTACATCTATTTGATAAATATATTATCATTTTGATTATAAAAAGAAAGAATATTTTTATCTGCCTTAGGGGTTGAATTAAAAAGGCGTTTTGTTAAAAGGAATGATTACCCCGGCATCAGCAACGTGAACCGTTTTCCCGGTTACCTTCTCTATTTCGTTCTGAAACTCCGCCGAGTCGGAATTGCTGTCGCTTAAATGAATCAGAACAATGTTATTAACTGCCTTCAGGTCATTTGCTTTCAAAACATCTTTACAGGTGGCAAGATGCATGTGAGACTTTAAAACCCTGTTCCTTAAAAATTCAGGCGAAGCCCCCTCCCTTACTTTCTGATCAATTATTTCCTGGCTGTAATTGCACTCAATAATAATATTGTTCAATCCCCGAAAAGTGTAGGGTGTATAGTAAGTGTCAGTAAGGAAAAGAACGTTGCCGCAATCAGGATGATTAATAAGAAAGCCTACAGGGTCCGGGGTGTCGTGCTTGACATCAAACGGCAATACTTTGAACCCGCCCACACGAAAGGATTTGTTCTTAGTGATACAAACGCCTCTGTGGCTAAATTCAACGCCCATTGCCCCAAACTCGTCGGCCGTCGAGTAAACATACAGGCCCGCCTTCATCGCGTCAGCAACAGCGCAACAGTGGTCCTTGTGGCTATGGGTAACCAAGCAGCCAGCTACCTTTTTAATATTGAAATTCAACGCCTGCTTGATGAGCTTGAAGTTTACCCCAAGCTCAATTAATAGTGCCTCATTATTGTTTTCAAGTATGTAAGAGTTGCCGGCGCTGCTGCTGCCAATGATTTTTAGTTCCATTAGAACGGAGCTTTAATTTGCGTTCCGTTTGTTCCGCCATGGTCTACTGTTGCCGGCGTTGTTTGCTGCTGGGAAAGTTGACCTTCCGGCTGTTGCTCGGGCTCTTGAGCTGGTTGTTCCTGATCTAAGGAGTGCATATCTTCATCAAAGCCGATCTCGGTTTTGTTACCGTTCTCTTCAATGGTGTTTTGAACGTTTGCAGTATGAACGTCGGTAAGCGGCTCGTCATCTTCAAAGAGCGCTGCATCGTCGCTGCTGTTAATGATGGTTTTAAGGGACCGGCCGATTACAGTTTTACAGGCCATTTGATCAGGGAAATTTTTGTGAGCAGGTGACTGGCCTTTTGTTGGCCCCTGCTGCCAGGCTTGCTGTATTTGCCTCATGTTCATCACCTCTACGTTTGTGGTACCATCGGACATGGTAACAATGGCGTAGGCGCCCTTTATTGCGTTACCCAGGCTGTCAATACTTTGAACGTGCTTTGTTACCTTTTTCCTGCCGTCCTCACCAACTTCATAAGTAAACTCATCACCATCAAAAATTGCGTTAGCAACAACGCTTTTAAGTCCCACCCTTTTTGCAATGGCAATCGTTCCCTGGTACTCCCTTTGTAAGTTAAGCTTGTTCCCGTAAGCAATAAAGGAACACTGCCTTTTAATTGGGTTAAGACCTTGAAGCACCATATTGAGCAAAGCGTACGCAATACTTTCTTTAGTGCACACCTCCAGTACCGGGCGCTTATCCATGTTCTTCGCCTCCTGAAGTATCAGCCATGCCGCCCTTAACGCATTCGGGGCACTATAGTTCTGAGGTAGCTTTAGCTCGCCGTCGTTCTGCATTTGTGCAACGCGGCGAAGGGTTGTTTCGACAATGGTTTCGGGCTTCGTTGCAAGGTTATAGTTTACTTGTGGCTGCTGCTGTACTTGTGTCGTTTCCATATAAAAAGTTTGAAAGAAGTTGTATAAATAATTTTCAGAAAGTTGTAGTTAAGCAGCCTCTACAAGGAGAACTGAGTAAGCAGGGTTAACAATGAGGTTTATAATCTGAGACTGGGTAGGAATGATATTGCTAACAGACTCACGGTTATCAATAAAGACCGGTGCAGTCACCCCGTAATGCTGGCACAGAACATTTATAATATCCAGCCCTGCGTTGATTTTTCCGGCAGTATTAACAACTGAGAAAGGAACACCATTTACAAGGCACTCGCAACATTCGACCTCGCCCCCGTTGATCTGCCTTTCGAACATTTTGAAGCTTACATAAGTAAAGCGGCTATTGATCCGGCTTTCAAGAATATCCATCTTAGCCTTGTTATATTTCTCAATACCGAACTCGGTCTGCTCCAGGTCCGCTAGCTGCTGCGCTAGTTCCTCCTCCTGCCTTTGTAGCTCCTTAATCCTTTCGTCTGTTTTCTCGATGATGGCCTTGTTGCTCAGCTTGGCTTTAAGCCCGTCAAGCTCCAATTGTAGCGACTGCTTTTGCTGCCTTAGCTCTTCGTTGTTAGTACTGCCCTGGTTATTATTCGCGCCTTCTATTTCGGCCTCCAGGTTCGCAATTTGTACCCCTATGTTCATCGCATCCACATTAGCGGCAAGCCTCTTATCTACTGCCTCCTCTATATTGAAAGATCCTTTATTTGCCTCAACAAGTTTAAGAGTATCAAGGCGGGTTTTGAGCTGTGGAAGCTGAGCCTTGAGATTAACAACTTCCTCCTCAAGCTCTGCGATATGCGCGTCAACTGTAGCAATGCTTTCTTGAATTTTTGCGGTGTCCTCTTTTATTTTGTTGCCCTGGCTTACCTTTTCATTCAGGCGCCGTAGCTTTTCAACGTTAAAGTTTCCGAGCAGCTCCTGCTTCTTTACCTCGATGTCGTGCTGCTGGAGCATCTGCTTGCATGTAGGGCAAACGCACAACGTTTCGTCGAACTTAAACTCCCGCGCGTCTATCTCCGCCCACTCTGTGCGCAGCTTTTCAAGCTTGCTATTATTCATCTCAATTGCTGGCAAATAGTTTACAAATTTCAAAGACTTCCTACCTGAGATAAACGCTTCCTTTTCTGCTATAAGTTTATTAAGGTTCGTAATCGCGTGCTCTGCCTGGTAAACATTATTAGCGCCGACGTTCTGCTCCGCCTGCACCTCCGACTTAATTTTAAAACGTAGCTCAGAAAGGGAGGACTTCAACTTGTGTAAGCTGGCCTGCTTACCCATTAAAACCTGGTTAACAGCTGACTGTGATTTTACGGCGTCGGAAAGACTTGATTCTATTAAAGCAATTTCGGCCTGCTTTTCTTCAACTTGTTTGGCTAACGCCGTAAAGTTGAAGGTTTCAGGTTTGTTCCTTTCCGCCTCGGAAATACGTGTTGGTATTTCCTCCAGCTCCTTTTTTATCTTCAGCTTCCTGACGCCAATCTCCTTTTTATACTCAACGGCTGACTTGCCGCTATTCAAAATGCTTATCAGCTTACTATAGCTTTCTGCTGGTGTAGCTATCTTGTCAAATATTTGTTCGTTGGTAATTTCCCCAGCTATCTCAAGCAACACGGCGCGGCGCCCGGTCCATGGCAGGTTGTTGAAGTAAAGCGTATTAGTAAGGAGCTTAAACATTCCCTCGTTAATAATACTGTTCACTTTAACTTGGTACTCGCCGGCCTTTAGTGGAACATTGTTCCAGAAGTAAATTGTCTCGTGGCCAGTGAAAGTTGGCTTCGCCTCTCCCCTTTTCTTGGTCCAGATTTCTTTAAAAATTCGCTTGGGCCGTTCTTCCACCCCGTCAACGGAAAACACTGCCTCAACTTCATGATCAAGGTTGTGAATTGCCTGGTTGTTCTTGTCAAGCGTCTTAATCTCGTGGTCCTTGCGGTCAAACTGATCCTTACCGAAAAGCAACCAGCAAAAGCTATCAAAAATTGTGGACTTGCCGGCTTCGTTGGCTCCGTGAATATTAGTGTTGCCATTAAAGGTTAAAGTCCTTTCCCGGATCCCTTTAAAGTTTTGCAAGCGTAATTGTTTTAATAAAACGTGTTTCATACCTTTGTACCTGTTTAAATTTTTGTGTGAATTCCTCTCGTCTAGTACACGGGAGGTTTTTTTATTCTGATTCCCGTAGCATTTTTAAATACTTATTAATCGCATGCATCCAATGTCCACCCCCTAAGCTTACAAAGTGGTTGTGCTCCGCGTCGTAACCGTCCCATGCACCCTCACTGTCTTTGTAAACAATGATGCACTTCTCAGGCTTCAACTCCTCCTTTTCGCATATCTTCGCCACAACAGTTTCAATGTCATTGGTGACAGACATCTGCCCCTGATCGGCGTCGGTAATTACCAGGCAGATGTTACCCTTAACATCCGTCTTCTCATAAGTGTATTTTGCTCTTGCCATGTTTATTTTTTTGAAGGTTGGTAATAAGGTTTTCTATTCAGTTTCTTCGGCCTGTAAAACCATGTGGTGAATACCAAGACCACCAGCCACCACAGCGCGACAAAGACTCCTACAGACCCAAAGGCGCAAATGATTTCGATCATCGTTATTGTTTTAGATTTTCAGCAACTCTTCTAACTTCATCCAGCCAGAGTATCGCTTTTACATCAGCGACTAAAATGCTTTGGGGAACATTATTAAGCAGCTCAAGCAATTTGTTTTTGTCCGCGGGCTTTTGAACGTAGACTATATTTTCTTGCATAAGAAGGAAGTTTTTTAAAGAAAGCCCCTGTGTTGAAACACAGCTGGCTCATTATCCAAAACCCTATAAAAACAAATTTTAGCTGCCTGACTTTTTTCGCGCTACTTCCTACTATTGTTTGCAACCAATTTCGGTAAGTACCAGGGCCTGTCGCTCGGTTGTTTCAGCTAGAAAAGAAGTTCTGATTCTTCAGATTTATAAAAGTCTGTTGCCTCCTGCTTCATATCCTCGTGGGCATTCTCCACTATACACATCCCCAATAAAATGCCGACAACGAACGAAAGAATAAGCCAACCAAAGAGCGCGATAACTACTATCATTTTGAGTGTTTTAATCTTTTTTGCCTCTTGGCAATCAGTTTTACTTTTTCCTCGTCACTTAACCCGCCACGCGTTTTTTGATTGCCTGGCAGAGAGCTGCCCGGCAATTTCAGTCTTAACCTTTCGGCTTTTTCCGCTAGCACTCGGGCCGAAGCCTCCAGACTTAGCAATTCGTTGTATATGGCGGTATTGTCCATTATTTAAGAAATGAGAACAGTTTAGAAATGGAAGCTTTCTTTTTCTTCTCCAGGTGTATTTCGTCAATGTCGGAGCAGGGAATGAAGCGTTTGATATTGAAGCCCGAGTAATTTTCTGGCGTTGCGATCTCCCGCAACTCGTAGGATGATTCATTGAACTTTATTACTTCATAAGGCGTTCCTTCTACCAGCATTGGCGCTGTGTGTACAACTCCCGCTGAGTTAGGTAAAGGGCCGTTCTCGATGCAGATAACACGCATAAGATGAATTTTTAAGCTGCTATTACTTGTGATTGTCCTGGTAGTGGTTTGTAGTTGTCGCGCCTATCCATATCGCGAATAATTGCCTTGGGCCGGTAAGGAATAAAACCCGCAATCCTCCCCGTGATCTCGTACTCCCAGTTGGCCGCGATATCAACTATCTCGTAGCCATGAAGCATAAGCACATCCTCCCATGTGAATTCCACCTGGCTCTCCCACATCACTGGCGTACCGGTTTTATCCTCGCGGCAGTGTATCTTCTTCTTGTACATTTTTAGCCGCTTGCCAAGTCCTTCATAGTCGCAGATGATACCGCGTTCATAAAAAAATAGCGCGGCCTCCTCCCCTTTGTAAAGGCTTAAGAACCTTAGCCTCCCGTCCATCAGGTACTGGAATAGTACGCTATCCTCTGTAATCTTAATTGGCTCGGCCGAAAGCGTTATACGCTTTTTTAACCCCGGCATCGTTGCGGCCTTCAAAATCAAACACATTACATTTCATTTTTAGGTTGTGAAATAATAGTTGTGTCTCTCAATGGATAGGCTCTTTAAAAGGGATATTGGATTTATAAGGAATGGGGGACTAATTATTTTACTCGCTGAACATCGGCTAGCCCAAGACAGACCAGCTTGCCTACTTTCAGGTTAAGAACAGCGTTAAGCTCTTCAAGAGATACTTGCACGTCGTCTATCACGTTAGTCTTTATAAAGTCTCTGAGGCTAACTTCTTCGCCGTCTACTAACAGCTCAACGTTGCTTATCGATGTTTCAGGCATAGTGTGTTTTAAAAGGGTTAGTTTATGTAAATACTTTCTTTTGGTACCGGTACTAGTATGCTCTTTGGGTAATACCCGTCGAGCTTTTCAGCTCTCACTAACTCACCGTTCAGCTTTTGATAATATGCGTGAGAAGGGATGAGGTTTTCAAGCTCTTCTTTCTGTGGCGCAACGGCTACAACAAACTTTGTGTTCTTTACAAAAAAGAATTCAGGTGATGTTTGCATCTTGTGAGTTTTATAGGGATTTGTAAAAGGATAATTAACTTTTGGAGCGTGAGTTTTACGTTGTGACAGCAGAACAACTTTTAGCCTCAGCGATGCCTTCTGCCTCGTTTAAAATCTGCTCGGCTAACTCTAATCTCCGTATGTCTTCAAGCTTACCATCCATATATCTTTTCACGGTTACGAGGTCAATTTTTAAGTTGATGGCTATTTGCATACGATCATGGCTATCAAGTTTTTTAGCCACATCTACAAGCTGCTGTTTAATTGTAGACCTTAGCTCTACAACTGATATTGTTTTATTAGATTTGTCTGACATAATGGTTATTTAAATGGAAGAAGATTTCTCGGTTGGTGATACAGTGAGTCTCGTTGAGCCGTTGTTTAATTATGGAACTGTTTCTTTTGTTATTCTAGCGGTCATTGATCAACGTGCTCTCTTGCTTGCGGCAGAATATCGCCATGCAGATTGTGTTGTGCTTCATCCAGTACCATTTCGTTTTTTAAAGAAGTTAGCTGGTCGATACAGGTAAGAAGTCTTTTTGATGTTACCGCGACCTCGCCGGCATCGTGGCCACTGAAATTAAAAGAGGTGGAAGCAACAAGGTTAAAAGATTGAGCTAAAAGGTGAACCAATTCAAAACGGCCTTTTAAATTCTGGTGGTCATTCAGCTGTTTTAATTGTTCGTTGAGTTGTTGCTCCTTGCTCATGTTATACCGTTTTTGACTTTCAGTGATTGTATAACAAAGAAATACAGTATTACTGAATAAAACAAGTAAATTATTCAGTTTTTCTGAATAATAATTTTTACAATATGTAACCTTTACACGATAAATGTTTTGCGACGAAGAAAAAGATAGCGCACTTTCGTTTTTGAGAAATGATGGTGAAGTCTACGTGATTTATGACAGCAATGAAAATTATGAGACGCTAAAAGATTTATATATCTATTTGAGTGCAAAGGGTTACAGCAGATTTACAAATGGCAGAATTCCTCCTGATACCTCAATTGTAGGGGACAAGGAAACCTTCGGTGTTCGTATCACAGATGAAGGGAGGGTGTTTAAAGAGGAAGGTGGGTTTAAGGGAGAAACAACAAAGGCGAAGAAGGCTAGATGGAAAGAGCTTAGAAAAACCGGGTGGGATGTAGGTAAATGGACTATTGGAACAGCTCTTACGCTGCTGGGTCTATGGGTGGCTTATATAGAAATCAAATGTAAATAGCTAGTTCTTAAGTAAGAGCTTTTCTAAAACATGAAGGATATCCTCGAGTGTTTCGAAAATAGCAAAAAGCATAGCAAAAATAGCAATGAAGAAGGGAAACTGCCAGTCAGGTCGCAATACAGAAATCCATTCTTTGATTAAACGCCACATAAAAGATTGGTTTTAATTGCAGCAATTGGAGTGGCTACAGCAATGATTAACGATTTGTTTAGTCTGATGAATGGACGATGAAAGCGAAATGGATATGGTTGCGAGCTCTATACAAATGCAACACAGCACAAAGGGTATGATTGGTAGACGGTCTAACCAAGCCTTAATATTTCGCATGTAATTAGATTTTAACCGAAACTACAGAAAAATACAGTAATACTGAATGAAGTCCGCTGCCGATATACTCTCTGAATTACTAGCACATACAAACAAGACTAAAAATTCTTTAGCTAAGGCTATAGGTCTGCCAAGAAGCCAAAATCTGTATGACATTGAAAAAGGAAAAATAAAAAATATATCCTCCGAACTGTCTGAAAAAATTATAAAGGCATATCCTGAAATAAATAGAAACTATTTATTAACGGGCAAAGGTAAAATGTTGAAGGAAAACTCTAATGAACTTCATGAACCTGAACCTCCAGAAATTGTCCGCCATGGATCTTACGAACACGACACAGTGATACGCGGCGGAAAAGACGTAGACATTTTGCTTCAAGTCCCGCTTATCACTACCCCTAAACATCGTAAGTACGCGGACGCAGTCGCTTCTGAGCGGAGGATAGAACAATTCCCCAAATTCCCAATATTACCCGGAATAAAACCGAAAGGCGCGATCTGGAGGTATTTTGAAGTTGGAGGAGATGAAATGGAGCCGACGTTTCGAAAAGGAGATTTCATACTTGCTACTCAAGTAAGCTTTTTGGATTATTTCGAATCTGGAAATTTCAATTTATACGTATTCGTAACAAAAGATCGGAGAATTCTATTTCGAAGGGCGATCGTGAGAGAACGCCGGGTCCCACTTGACGAAGACTTTGCTTGGAGTATTCCCCAATGGATTATAATAGCAGAGAATGAAGAAAAATACCCGCAAGAGATCCTTGACGGAGATGACGTGTTAGAAGTGTGGCTGCATAGGCGAAGCATATTGAACTGGTCACCAAAACCGGCAAAACAAATTGAGATTAAAGTGAAATAATTATGAAAAGAGTGCTGTTCATTTCTTCATTTCTAAGAGTAAGCAACAAAATCGTTCATTAAAAAACGCAGTATATGGCACATACACATCCAGATGGCCAAGAGCCGGCAGAGAAAGATGAAACCTCCCTAACGAACGACGGTTTTATTCCTGAAGCTGAAGAAAGTGATTTAATTCCTTCTTTTCCTGAAGACCCCGCTTGTATTGACGAAGATTATCCAAGAGTGAGCAGCGAACCCGGGGACGACGATAATTTTCTTATTAAAAAACGAAAAGACCCCGACTGGAGCGAGCGAGATGACGCATACCGAAATGACGTAAATGACTGGACGGGGCCTAAATACATAAGTCCAAAAGACGGCGAATGAAACTGAGTAAATACACCGAAGTAATCGACACCTACACGGGGAAGGCAAGCGAAATCAGCCGCCAAATAACCTTGGCAGGAATTGGGATCGTTTGGCTTTTTAAAAAGACTATTGGCGGAAGTGATGTTCTCGACAAAAGGTTAATTCCTGCGCTTATTTTCCTCGGGGCATCAGCTCTGTTCGATCTACTGCAATACTTAATCGCTGGCGAGTTATGGACTAGCTATTATCTCAAAAAGCGTGGTGAGGTAATCGAAAGGTTAAAAACAAAACCTGAAACAGAACAAGACCCGGACACTCCTGCTCCCATGGGAACTAGCCGAACGATCCAAGTCTTTTACCGGCTTAAAATGTTCTGCATGGTAGTGGCTTATCTTCTAATAATTATTTATATGGTAAAAAACGTAAGTTTTCAGTAACAGCCTTATTTTGAGCTGAACAAACAAAAAGGAATGCTAGCAAAGTGTATTAAGTGTGGTCTTGTTTTCGACAGCCCGTCCATCTATATAGATGGATTGACTGTCTCAATGTCAAATAATTTTATAAGTTGTAAAAAGCCAGGGTGCGGTGGTATGGCTAGGTTTATTGAAGGTGAGCTCAAATTTGATAAAGGCCAAATTGCCAACATTCTATCAGCGCCAGAATTTACAAAAGAGGTAATTTATGAATTTGAATTGTTGACGAAAAAAGCGTACGATGAAAAATACCCCGCTGAGAAGTTTAAAGAAGAGGTAATTAAAATCCATCCCGGATTAATCGCCCTTTTTAATCTGCTAATTCCAAAGGATGCAGGAGCGTTCTATGGATTCCTTGCTTTTCTCATTACTGTTTTTCCTGACTTAAACCCGGCTACTCCCAAGGAAGATTCAAAAGCGGCAACACACGTTACTAAAGTGATTAACAACAATTATTATGGATCAAAACAGGAACAGCCAAAGCCAAAGTTTAAAGCTAAAGTCCACAAGAAGACAAAGAAGCAGCCGAGGTTTCTAAAGTGATTGATCCTTTCTTAACCCTCAAAAAACCAAATTAAGACTATGCAAAGGGTGCATTACGTTACCGGTACAATAGCTTTTGTGGCGGCAGATTACCAGGCTCTTTTATCAAGTGGCGCTCAAATCATTTCAACAAATCTTACGCTTGATGCTACTAAGGGCGTTTATACTTTTTTAGTAGCGTATACGTCGGCGTAGGGTGTAAGCCTTAGATAAATGTAACTACGTACAGCGAACTGCTTCATTAAAAGCACTTAGCCTAGGTCATACAATGGGATTAAGAATTTCAAACAACGAAACAACAGCAAAAAAATTATGACTCTTTTCGAAAAAGTTGAGCGGCTCCAGCTAGTAAAAAAAATAGTTGATAGGGTTGAATTAGGTAGTGTCGTCGATAACGGGGTGAAAACACGCGTAATACTTGACCACGACGAGTTTTTGAAGGCTCTTGATTTGATCCAACAAATTGATGCCTTTCATGAATTCGTCACCACCTTCAGTAAGTACAACTTAACATTAACTGGCGGACTTTTGCACGAAAAGAGTTCCGGAGAGTTTAAAGATGCGTTAGTTTCCCTATCAAAGTTGGTCGACGCTTTGTACGTTGAGTTAGCAAAAATTGCTGGTGAACCGAAAGCTGAAGATATACTGATAAAGTTACCGCCGATAAGTGATTTTAAGGACCTTTCTAAAACATCCGATGTTTTCGATAAAATTCTTTCGCAGGCAATTATTAATAGTACAATTAACGGGCAAGTCGTTATCGAAGGAGTAGAAAATGGATCTATTTGGATGAAAGTATATGTTGGAAGCCTGACTGCAGTTTCTTTAATTGGAGGTCTTACTTGGTCCGCTGCAGTGGCGAATAAAAAATATCAAGAAAGTAGGTATATAGAACAATTAGTCCGCCAACAAGATTTACAGAATGATCAGAAGGAGCTCATGATAAAAGTGCAACAACAAACCACGCAAATGTTAATTGATGCAGAGGCCGTGCACCTTTATCACGAATATTTTAAAACTGGGGACTCTGATCCTGACCAGATAAATAGGTTGAAGCTGTCAGTAAAACTTCTTGCAGAAGAAATTTCAAAAGGGGCGGAAGTCATTCCCGCCCTAGCGGCGCCGGAAGATGTGAAGAACCTCTTTCCGGATATGAAAAATCTGCCGGGAGTTGAGTCTAGAATTAAACAAATTGATGATAAGAAGTAGAGTAACCGTAACAAAAACCAACAAACTATAAGTAACATGACGCAAGAAACATTAAAGCCAGGGGACATTGTAAGACTAAAATCTGATACCTCGACGCACTACCAGAAATTAACAGTAGAGGTTATAAATAGCGATGGATATGCGAGATGCATTTTCATACATCCTATAACTAAAGATATCAGAAGAGAAAATATTGCTCCATTAGCATTGAAGAGAGTTGACTAAATAGCAAGTAGCTCTTTAAGTTTATGGAAGTTAGTTAGGGTAGTCTCTAAAGTAGCAGAGTTTGCGCCACTCGATTTTCCTATTGCTAAAGCAATTTTCAAGAGTTCTACATTAACTAATGCTAGTTCATAAGTAGTCATAAAACATATTTTTTTTCAAAGAAAATCAAATATAATAAATCTAATCAAATTGATAAATAAGCTATCTAAGCCAACTGCTAAAGTTCCTGTCTGGAACACCCGGGCACTGGAACTAATGAAAAAGGAGTTCGGGGGCAGTGACAAAGAGTGGTGCGAGCATATTGGAATCCTGCAGACGAACCTTAACGGTTATAAGAACGGCACACGCAGCTTTACTATTGAGCAGCTGCTGAAGGTCTGTAAGATGCACAGTACTACCATGGACTACTTATGTGGCCTTACAAACCAAAAAGCCAAACAAGGGGCACAACTAGGCGCAGTGCAGTTGATTGAAGAAGGGCTTAGAATGATTAAAGAGCAAGCGCCAAAGCCGAGTTTATAGGCGTTACCATTTTCGTTACCAAACGTTACCACTTTTAAAAGCAATCAGAACATACCCAAAAAATGAAAGCCGCTACCAGACTGGGTTTCAGAAAAAGAAACAATAAGACGACTGGCCTACGGATCAGAAGGTTTTAGGTTTGAATCCTAACGCGGTCACCAGGTAGTAATTCAAAACATATTAAAAGCCAGCTAAATCATTGATTTGCTGGCTTTTGTGTTTTTAACCCGTTCAAAACTATTCAAATAATATCAAACTGCTGGTGCCCTATTCGGATACCTATTCTTAAAGAATAAATTTAGGTATCGAATCGCAGTCAAAGCCTTACCAGCATTGCGTTTCAGGTTATTTAAGTTAAAAGTTTAAAAGGGCTTTTTAGATCGTTTTTAAATGAAAAAGATACCAAAAATTGAAACGTATGACACAGAACCACACATTTTCGCTACTCTCTTACATTAGAAGAGATAAAGCAAACAAGGACAGCTTAGCTCCTGTTTATCTAAGAATAACATTGGATGGAAAACGAGCGGAGATTTCAACAAAAACATTTGTAGATCCTCTAAAATGGAATGCAGCTAAAGGGAGACTAAAAAGTGCTTTTCAAGACAGTAAGAGACTTAATCAAACAATTGAAACATTTGAGCATCGTGCAAGAGAAGTTTACAACCGTTTGATTGAAAAAGGGAAAATTCTAAGTGCCGATGATATTAAAGATGAATTATTGGGTTCGGTGCATAAGCAAAGGACACTTGTTTTATCTTTTTCAGAATACTTAGCGGAAATGGAGGCAAGAGTTACTATAGATTTTTCAATTGGAACTATTAAAAACTGGCGAGTGACATTAGGGCATTTAAAAGAATTCCTGGTAAAAAAATATAGTCGTCCAGATATTGCTTTTAAGGAATTAGACGAAAACTTTTTGAGGGAGTTTGACAGCTATGCACGGAGAAACTGGGGATGTGGTACAAATGCGGTCATTAAACATATTCAGCGCATTCGAAAAATTGTGACCAAAGCGATAAGTAAAAACTGGCTTGACAAAGATCCCTTTATAGCTTTTGCGACAACAGCGGAAAAGACGCATAGAACCTTTCTAACGCCCATAGAATTGGATGCTATTGAAAAGAAAATTTTTGAATTAGATCGCCTTGAAAAGGTGAAGGATATTTTTATTTTTTCATGTTATACCGGCTTAGCATATGTTGATGTGGAAAAACTAACTACTGACAATTTAGTAGTTGGAATCGACAGCAAAAAATGGATTTACACTTTCCGCGAAAAGACAAATGAAAAATCAAACATTCCCTTGTTACCAAAAGCACTTCAAATAATTGAAAAATATAAAAACGATTCGCAAAGCTCAAATAGGGGCAAGCTTTTGCCTGTAATAAGCAATATTAAAACGAATGCTTATTTAAAGGAAATCGCTGACGTATGTGGAATCAAGAAGAACTTAACTTTTCATATGGCTCGCCATACGTTTGCTACAACAATCACACTTACTAATGGTGTACCTATTGAAACAGTAAGCAATATGCTGGGGCATTCAAAAATTACAACTACTCAAATTTATGCTAAGGTTCTCGAGAATAAAGTAAGTGTGGATATGGATATATTAGAGCGGAAATTATCAAGGCTGTAGAAGGATGATTACGAAGGATAGGCAGCTAAAGAAAATAAGGTTGCTAATTTGATGCTAGTTTAGAAAAAATCAGCATTTTTTAAGGCGTCCTCAGAATTCAAAATCAATATCAAATAAAATTTCCGCAAAGTTAATTGCGATCCGGCGGAAGAATAAATGCAAATTTAGCCAGAGTAAGCAGCCAAAACGCTATGGCATAATGCACAGCCAACACACAAAACTCTCTTCTTTTTCGTTTGCTTTTAAATTAATACCCTATAAACCAATTTCCTATGAGTAACACCTGCAAAGGCTGAAGGGTGAAACTAAAAATGCTAACACAATGTGTTGTGCAATGGAATTCTGTAAGTACAAGAGTGCGACGCGACGGCTGTTACATATTTGTTCTACGGCTGGGTACCAAATTCTTTTTAATCTATTACCCGATAGCTTCATAATTTAGATACCGAAAATATGAAATGGAAGCATTATTAAAACACCTGTCGAAGTTTGTAGCGGTTAGTGAAGATGAGCGGCTATCCATTGCTGCTTGTTTTGAAACTATTAACCTGCGAAAGAAGCAAAACCTGGTAAATGAGGGTGGTGTTTGTAAGTGCCTTTATTTTGTTGCCAAGGGGTGCCTGCGAATGTTTTTTGTAAAGGATACCGGGGTAGAACAAACCACACACTTCGCGCTGGAGAACTGGTGGCTTACAGATTATTTTAGCTTCCTGAAACAGGAGCCGACAGAGTTTTATATACAGGCGGTTGAACCTACACAAGTATTGGCAATTAAACATTACGATTATGAAAGGTTGATGCAACAGCTGCCGCATTTGGAAAAGTATTTCCGTTACATACACCAGCGTGAATCTGCGGCAGCGCAGCGGCGAATTAAGTACCTGTACGACTTTTCGAAAGAGCAGCGTTACCACCATTTCAACAACAGTTTTCCCGAGTTTATTCAGCGTATCCCGCAATACCTGCTAGCTTCTTATTTAGGCATCACGCCAGAGTACCTGAGTGAATTGAGGAAGAAACCATTTCTTAAACCAGCTTAAGTTTTTTCGGAGGTCGCTATAGCAACTTTGTGTCATCAAAAAAAGATAACACAATGGAAAAAAGAGTTAACATTCAGCAGGTGCAACCTCAGGCATACAAGGCCATGTATGCACTGGTAGGTTATTTGGCAACTTCGACTGTCAGCAAAACAATGATGCATCTTATTAAAATAAGAGCATCGCAAATTAACGGCTGCGCCTATTGCCTTGACATGCATACCACAGAAGCACTCCATGATGGCGAAACCGCACAACGTATTTTTCTGCTAAATGCATGGAAGGAATCAGGTCTGTTTACCCCCGAAGAACAAGCAATACTTGCTTTAACGGAAGAGGTTACGTTGATTAGTAAAAGGGGCGTAACAAATGAAACGTACAACAGGGCTGCGGCGTTGTTTGACGAGGCTTATTTGTCGCAGGTAATTATGGCAATTGTAACCATTAATGCATGGAACAGAATTGCCATTACGGGAAAGTCTGAGTTACCGAAGTAATCGTTGCGGTGCAAACAGGGTTTGCTTTTTATATTAGCAATTACAAAAAAGGTTGTTTCATTTGTTCGAGGCAGCCTCTTTTGATTCTACATCAGTATTAAAAAACATTCGTTTCGCTAACATTACACCACGTTCGTAGCTATCCTGATGCTTCGTTTCATGGCTTCCCACTGGCAAGCATACAAACCCATCACTCGGCGGATATTTTGCAATACCAACGATACAATATTCACTGAGTTCCATTAACGCTACACGACGTCCTGCATTCATTTCAGCACAGCAAAGTCACCCGCTGCCAATAATTTACAAATTGCTTCGTCTTCCTTTGCGTTCCTACTGTTTGTGCTGCTAAAAATTGACACGTAGCAGGCAAGATGGACAGGTTCTAAAAAGAACGATCCTGTCTAAAATTTGAACAGGATTGTTTGGGCCACAGCTACTATCTAATTTCGTTATAATATAAAGTGTTTTAAATAGTCACAGGCTTATAAATCAGATCGAAGGAGTTATTACAATTTAGACTAACTAATTCCTGTCAATCTAGATATTAGTGTGTCGAAATTATTTAAAACCTGAATTAGCAGCACTTGATGTGATAACAAGAAATTAAAAATGAGGTGTTATGGAAAGAGCATTCCGAAAAACAGCAGAGGATACTTATCCTAAAAAAATCTTTGCTCATCAACTTATAACTGTCGATGATTTAGAGGATTTCAAAAAGCAATTGTTAGAAGAGTTATTGAGGGCATTGAAGCCAGCAACAGGTATTACAACAAAAAAGTGGCTTAAGTCTTATGAAGTGAGAAGACTACTTAAAATTTCTCCTGGTACTTTACAGACACCGAAGTCATCCGGTGTTATCCCCTACACTAAAATAGGTGGCGTTCATTATTACGATTACGAAGAAATACAACATTTACTCGAAGCTGGGAAGACCAATAAGCCGCAGTAATATCTCCACTTAGTTTGAATGATCTATAGCTTCCTTGTAATCATACAAAAGTGACACTATGAATTGCCCAGAAGCAAACAAAATAGATTTGGTTAAGTATCTATATTCATTAGGATGTGAACGTGGCAAAAAAAGCATTGAAGACTACTGGTATTCAAGTCCATTGAGAGTCGAAAGATTTTCCTCTTTTAAAGTAAATAAGACAAAAAGCGTATGGTACGATTACAGCCTCCGAAAAGGTGGCAACGTGGTTGATTTTACAATGCTTTATTTTAACTGCAAATTAGTTAAAGCACTTCAAAAACTTTCTCTTTTTCACCGCAAAATCATGATGAAAAAGGGTTTGAATTTGTACAAACTTATAGCCCTGAAAATATTGTTTTAAGTGAAGGGGATGCGTCGGAAGCCGCTATTAAAATAGTAGCCTCGAAGCAACCAATTGCGGACTCTTTACTTTGCCGATACTTACGAAAAAATTTGATTGCCGGGAATGTTGCCAACCGGTATTGCGGCGAAGTTTCTTACAGTTTTAATGAAACAATTTATTAAGCAATTGGCTTTAAAAATAGTGCTGGAGGCTACGGGTTAAGGAGTAAATATTTTAAAGGAAGCAGCACTCCCAAATGGGTTACACACATCGACAACAGGGCAAATAACATCAGCGTTTTTGAAGACTTTTTCGATTACTTAAGCTACCAGGTATTGCATCAAGAACAACTTCAGCCACTGACAAATTTTCTGATACTTAATTCTCCTTCATTCTTTGAAAGAAGTCTGCTATTGATGGAAAAACATTATCAGGTTCACTTATACCTTAATCATGATAATGCAGGTAGAAAGTGCACCTTACTTGCGAAAAAAAGATCAGTAAAATTTATGGATTAGAGCAAATTTTATAAAGGTTATTAAAATCTGAACGAGTGTATTGTCAAATTATGCAAGGAGGAAAAACTTGTGTCCAGGCAGTACAGGCGCTTATAATGTCTTGGAGAAGCAAGCGGTGTTTTTGTTGCACAAAAACGCTGGCTTGCTTCTGCATCCCGTTGGTCGCATAAGAAAATTGATGATCATGAAAAGTGACGAAGAACAAATCAAACACAGTGGAGGACGACCTAAGCAGTCTATAAAAAAAGATACTGTGACAGGGGTACGACTATCAAAGCTTGAACATTTTGTGGTAAAACAAAAGGCTTCTAAAGCAGGATTAGGCATTAGTGTTTACATCCGGGAAATGGCTCTGAACGGACAAGTAGTTGCAAGATTAAGTGAAGAAGAAAGGCAATTTGTCAGGGCTGCCTTAGGCATTGCTAACAACTTAAATCAGTTAACAATGAAAGCTCATAGAGAAGGGGCGTTGAAAGCATTGTTAGTATTTGAGACTTATAGAAATGAATTTGACGAACTTTTAAAACGGTTCAAAAAATGATTAGTAAAGTGGTTATAGGAAGTTCTTTTAGCGGCGTTTGTAAATATGTTTGTTCTAATCAAACCAGGTCGAAAGTATTAGATGTTGAAGGTGTACGCGGACATGATTATAAACTTATGGCATCGGATTTTGAAGAGCAGCGGGCGTTAAGACCCTCACTAAATAAAGTTGTTTTTCATGCCATTCTAAGTTTCTATTCAAGCGAGAAAATTGACGATGAAAAAATGGCTAAGATAGCGAGGGAATACCTAGAAAAATTAGGTATAACCAACACACAATTTGCGATTACAAAACACATAGATAAAGAACATCTACACTTACATGTAATTGCAAATTTGGTAAACAATCAAGGACAAACAATCAAAGATAATTGGATAGGATTGAAGGGTAAGAAAGTGGCGCAACAACTAACAAAAAAGTATGAGTTAAAAGAAGCGGTCAACAAAAACTTAAGCCTCACTCACCTGGAAAAATTAAACGAAAAAGACAGTATCAAGTATTCTATTTACCAGGCTGTTTCTTCAACCATTTGTCAGTGCAAAAATTTGGACGACCTGAAAGATCAATTACAAAAACAAGGCATCGAAACATTATATAAATACAAAGGTCAGACAAGTGAGTTGCAGGGAATTAGTTTTAAGTTGGGAGATTATAAATACAAGGGCAGTGAAGTGGATAGAAACTTTTCCATCAAGAATTTGCAGAGAACATTGCAGCAACAACAAGCTAAACAAGTACAGCAAAAGGTTGCTGCTCCTAGTATCATTCGGCCTCCTAAATATGAAGGTCTTCCTTTAAAGCAAAGTGATCTGATAAAAGAACTAGCGGAGCCAGAAGTGAATAGAGAACAGGGGCATAACCAATTTTTGATTAAGAAACGCAAAAAGAAATCGAAGGGGTTTCGTTTATAATTTAAAAATGATTTGTGATGAGCGAGGTAGTATTGCAAGCTATTGTAGATAAACTTGAGGCTATTGAGATTGCTTTATTAAAGCAGCAAACTATGCCAATAGATGATGAAGTACCGCGGAGCACATTGATTAAACTTGAGGCATTCAAATCCGAATTAAGTATGATTGCAGCAAAAGTTAGGATAAGTAATGAAAGGTTAAATGAAATTTGGGAAAGACTCGACTCATACATTTTAAAAAGAGACGAACATGTAAAAAATAGTGTTACATACCATTTGCATTTAAATAAAAGCTTGAGGATTTCCTTAGCGTTATTTATCTGTTTAGTCGTGCTGTTAATAACCTGTATGAATACCTACAACAGCACAAAGCAATTCGAGGCAAACGATATTAAATATCGGGCATTGAAGATGAGTGGAGGTAAAAATCTGGTAAGACTGTTATACTACATTGATAGCTCTTATAACTTTAATCCTGATTCCTTAAGACAAACAACAATACAGCAGGAAGATCGATTAGCAGAACAAACAAAACTACTTCGTCTTGCGGGTGAAAAAGAAAGAGATGCGGAAGAATTAAAGGCAAAAGCGAAGGAGAGCAGGTAAAGGTGTGAAGTTCTAATCAATAATTCTGGAGCGATGTAATATAGCCTCTATGAGTATAGAATCTTTGTTTATTGAAAATGCAATTAACCAATCATTAAACTATATACAGCGGAGGCCTAATTGGTTAAAAGTTGCGTTATTACAAAAGCGCACCTCCCGTGGTTTTAAAAATTCCTTCTCTAAAAATGATTCGTAACGATTCAATCATCGCAGCCCTGCACCTTTGGTATTAGAAGCTTCAATAAAATTTATCAGCTGCGTTAATTTACAAACGCTCTTTTGGTATAATTAACCTGCATTATATTTTTTACTAAGCAAATTGTACGCATCCTCCATCGGAGATAATACCACTGTTTCGACTACTTTCAGTTAGTTCATTGATTTCTCTTTCATCCAGCGGCTTGCCGGGAAGATGATATTCATCACTCTCATCAATTAGCGACAACTGCAGGTGATTTTGTTTAGCAAAAGCCAGCAGCTTACTAACGTCGTCCTGTTGACTGTCAAAAAATAGCAGGTCAAACTTAAATACAGATTAGAACAGAAACATCGTCATAAAAAGGGAATTCGAAATTAAATCTTTATAACTGATTTTCATTAAATTTATGAGTGTCCGTGTAGATTTCCCATTAATAGTATTAGTTGAATTACTGATAGTTTTATACTATAGTTGTGCATTTAATTTCCACAGAATTCCCTAAAAATTACTACCACTCAGGTGTTTTAAGACTCATGTATTCTCGCTTTTTATGTTATTAACGAAATAAATCTTTTCCAAAAAGGTAATTTATAAAGTATGAAAACCTTAGAGTATTAAGCCTTTTGTGTATTTAAATCTTTGGACTAATGATCGCCTATTTTGATATGCAAATATTAGCGGATGTAATAGCTTTTCAACGCATTGGCATATCTTCAATCTTTGTTTTAGTAAGACTACGCAGGCGAGAAATCACTATTCGAAAAACAAAACTCTATATACTTTATGGAACACATAACCAAACATATAATCCTTCTCTAATCATGAAGATTAAATCGAGCATCAAATTCTAGAAACCATTGGTACAAAGAGTGATATGCCAGAATATATGAATTTAAAAGAATTAGTCTTAAGCTTAGTTAATGATTGCTTGAAGCTTAAACTTAATATATCAGATGATTATAAAGAAATAGACGATCTCATCGTCGACAGATGCTGGTCTGTGTCGGATTACACTCTTTGCAAGACGGCTGTATACCCGATTGATATAAAGGCTCAATGTCGGATTGCTGCATCTCGAAACCGAAAAATGAGGCCAACACATATGTCATCTTTATCAATAAAAAACAATTAAAGCAATGATTGAATCTTCAAACCCGCAGACTTTATCGATTCAGTCTGCCCGTCAGTTGACCACCACAACTAAATCAGCTCCACAGATGGCTTCAATCACGCCTCGATGGCTGTTGAAGCTGCTGCCTTGGGTGCAGGTGAGAGCAGGAACATACCGCGTGAATGAGCGGAAAGTTGTGGTGCGACCAGAAGAGCGGCTTTATTTTTCCCATACTAACACCAAAAGCAACGGAAATGGAAAGCTAAAGCTAGAGCCTGAGCAGTTGTCTAAGTTAAAAATTTTTAGTGGTTTGCTCCCAGATCAGCTTACCAGTATTACTGGCATGTTTATGACCAAACACTATGCAATAGATAGCGTACTATTCAGCGAAGGTGAAGCAGGGGATACCTTTTTCCTCATTGCAGACGGAAAAGTTGAGGTTAACCAGGCAGGTCCCCACGGAGAAAAACTGGTGCTCAATGTGTTGAGTAGCGGAGACCACTTTGGAGAGATGGCCCTGCTCGAAAACAAGCCACGAATGGCGACGGTGGTTGCACTAATGCCTACGACTGTGTTTGTCATGGAGCGTACAAAGTTCCTAAAACTCACAGAAGAGTTGCCTTCCATTCAAGAGAACCTTGAGCATACCCTATCAGAGCGGAAACAGCAAAACCTCCGGCACAATGAGGCGGGTGAGGCGAGGTCATTCCTTGAGCGCGATTATGAAGGTGTACGTACCATTCCATCCAGCTTTATAGAATACGAAGAAAACCCGCGTGAATACCCACTCAGCATCATTCAATCGATTCTGAAAGTGCCCACACGCATTGCAGACATCTACAATGAACCCTTCAATCAGATTGAAGAACAGATGCGGCTGATGATTGAAGAGTTAAAAGAAACGCAGGAGTGGGAAATGATCAACAATCCTAATTTTGGTCTGCTTTCACAGGTGGCCCCCACCATGCGTATTCAGCCACGCAAAGGCTCCCCTACACCTGATGATATGGATCAGATGCTTAGTTTAGTTTGGAAAAAACCTGCTTTCTTCCTGGCCCATCCCAAAGCCATTGCTGCTTTCGGAAGAGAATGTACGCGCCGTGGGGTGCCACCGCCAACAATCAATTTAATGGGCTCTCCCGTAATTACCTGGCGCGGTGTTCCTATCATTCCTACTGATAAGCTTTTAATTGGCGATGGACACAACAAACAACCATTAGGAACAACAAACATCTTGCTGATGAGGGTTGGCGAAAAAGAACAGGGGGTAGTTGGCTTACACCAATCAGGTATTCACAACGAGAAGTCGCCAAGCCTCAATGTAGAGTTCAATGGCATATCCCCAGATGCGCACAAAAATTACCTGCTAACGCTCTACTTCTCCTGTGCCGTACTAACCAGCGACGCTCTGGCGGTAATGGAAAATGTTCAGGTTCGCCACTACTATGACTATTAATTTCGATCCGGATATAAAGTCACCTAACGCCTCATGCAATGAACAAACAACCTTCTTTTAACCCACTAGATGAAATGTCCGGCCAGGACATGATGCAACAGCTTGCTAACAAATTCTATCGCGAAGGCACTGCTGAGCACCAACCTGCGCTTCCGATGCAGCATAAGGGCGAAGAGCAGCCAATCTCATCGCTACACCTTCCGGGAGTCGTACAAGCAGGATTCGGAGATAGTATTGATCATGAGATGTCAGCAGGACATTGGCAAAGAGGTCGGAGTATTGCCCCTGATATTGGGCCCCCGTCCCAACATTCCCTCCTGGAGCAAGCACTACCCCAGACGGATTTTTACTTTCTCAACGGTTCTGAGCAGACTGAAGCCTTTAGTAGTACTGATAAGGTTAAGGACTTCTACAGCCGTTGCTATACAACCTCACAGGAAATAGGAGGGTATTACTTCGAGACAATGGCAGCAGCGCGTGCAGTCAAACCTACCAATCCTCTAAACGTACAGAAAGACAATAGAGACTGGTCGTCGTATAGAATGTTCCACCCAGAGACTGTGCGGCGGGATTTCCCAGCGCTGCAACAAACGGTGAACGGAGAACCCCTGGTCTGGCTCGATAATGCCGCGACCACTCATAAGCCACAATCGGTCATCGATGCACTGGCACGTTTCTATGAGCGCGACTACTCTAATATTCACCGCGGCGCCCACACTTTGGCAGCGCGCGCTACGGATGCCTACGAGGGAGCCCGTGATAAGATTCGCCACTTTATAGGTGCCGGCTCCAAACAGGAAATTCTGTTGGTACGGGGCACTACAGAAGGCATTAACCTCATTGCAAACACCTTTGGTCGGCAACGTATCTCTTCAGGCGATGAGATAATCCTTAGCGAACTCGAACACCACGCTAACATCGTGCCCTGGCAAATGCTAGCCCGTGAGCGGGGCGCACACCTTAAGGTTATTCCTGTCAATAACGAGGGGGATCTCATGCTTGGGGAGTACGAGCGGCTGTTTAGTCCACGAACGCGCCTAGTGGCGGTGGGCCATGTATCGAATGCATTGGGAACAGTAGTACCTCTGGCGGAGATGATTGCAACGGCACACCGGCGCGGTGTTCCCTTTGTAGTGGATGGAGCGCAGTCTGTTCAACATATACCCATCGACGTGCAGGCGCTGGACGCCGACTTTTTTGTTTTTTCGGGCCATAAGCTGTTTGCACCTACTGGAATTGGTGCCGTTTACGGGAAGCTTGAACACCTCGAGCAAATGATCCCGTGGCAGGGTGGTGGCAACATGATTGACCAGGTATCTTTCGAGGAGACATCTTTCAATGGCGTTCCCGCACGCTTTGAAGCAGGAACGCCCAGCATTGCAGATGCCGTAGGACTAGGAGCAGCAATAGATTATGTGCAGGGGATCGGGCTAGAGAACATTCACCGCCATGAAAATGAGCTGATGGAGTACCTGGTAGCTTCCCTGGGTAATATTCCCGGACTTCAACTAATTGGTAACCCGCGTCATCGCGCCGGTGCTCTCTCCTTTATCATGCCTCGCTACCAAACGCAGCATATTGGTCAGCTGCTTGATAGGGAAGGAATCGCCGTGCGGGCAGGCCATCATTGCGCTCAACCAGCCCTGCGCCGCTTTGGCCTTAACAGCTCTGTACGCCCTTCGCTAGCCTTTTATAACACCATAGGGGATATTGACAGATTGCGGGAAGCAGTGCTGCGCCTGGCAAAGTAAGAGTAAGAGAAAATAAATCCTTTTCCTTTTAGAATCTAGAGGTTTAAATTTGAGATGTAACGATTTTGATGAACAGTTAATTTGCTAAGGTTAGAGAATTATTATAGTTGATTTCAAAGGTCATACGCCTTTAGTAGTTCAGGGCCGAATTCCTTTCTTTTTGTGTTATAAAACATTTTTATATGCCTAAAACAAGTACTAAAAATGGAATATTAAGGAATAAATAGAGTAGAACTGGTACATGAGCGGGGTTACAGAAGGATTGGACAACCGGTATTAATGATAAAATAAGGCAATGTAATTGTAAAATAAAGCTATATTTAATTAGAGCCTACATCAGGGCTCTACGCGCAAAATGAAAGAAACCATACTTTGCCAAGGCTGCTGGGAACACATGCATATGCCGACTGCCATCCGCGGTCCTTTGGCTTTCCTTTTTAAGACTTTTGGCATCAAGAAAAGCAAGATGCATCCTAATATGTGCACCTTTTGCGAGACTAATTTTGCCAAGATTATGAAGCACAAACAAATACCTGTTCCCACGACCATCCTCTTTGCCGATATTCGGGGGTATACGGATTTGTCGCAGCAAATAGAAGCCAGCAAACTGAATGAACTGCTCCACCTTTTTTACGACCGCTGTTCGGCCGCCGTTTGGGAAAGAGATGGGGTGGTAAACAAATTCATTGGCGATGCGGTGCTCGCCATATTCAATTTTCCCCTCATCCGCCAAGAGCATGTCCACAATGCCGTGCGAGCCGCCGTTCAACTACAGCAAGACTGTGAACATCTGAAAGCAGAAATTGGCCTTGCTGACCTCCACACCCTAGGTGTGGGCATCGGCATCCATACGGGGGAATGCTACATCGGGGAAGTGGGTACCACTTACAAAGATTTTACCGCCATTGGTCCGGTGGTTAACTTAACCTCCAGACTGCAGGGAGCAGCGGGCATCGGTGAAATCATGGTAACGCAAGAGGTATTCAACCAGGTAAAAGATCAATTTCCCGATGCGCAAAAGCGAACCCTTACCTTGAAGGGCATCACTAGCCCAGTAGATGGTTATGTCCTGGCGTGACAAAAAACCGGAACAATCGGCACCCAATATGCCATGGCCCCACCGGGAGGGAGCGACTATAATGATGAAAACCCATACAGCACTAAGGGTGTTATTTTTTCCTTTGATCCTTCCACGTCCACTTACAAAAAGCTGAAGGATTTTGATGTTGAAATGATTCCACTCCTGTTGGCAACCTTATGCAGGCAATGTCAACCTCAAGTTCAAATTCGAGCCAAAAAACATTAGAAAGCCGAATTTTAAATGAAATTTTTTTAACTAATTTTGATGAGATTTATAGGTGACCTAACCGGTTACCTATGATAACAAGTTCTTCTGAAATCCTTGCTGGATAAGCATTTGAAGATATAGTTTGAATCCTGACGCGGTCACTGTAAAGGCACTGATAATCAGTGCCTTTTTTTATATCTTCTTGTTTTTTGAACCATTTGATGGTTCAATAGTGCATCATTGGTTCGCGCCTAATCACACCCCCTAATAATCAGATATAAGTTATTAGGGCGATTTATGTTTGATGTAGATTAAGCCTCGCGTTATTAACCATTAAAATCAGACTTAAATGAAGATTATAGCAACTCCCGAATTGGGCACATCCCTCGAACGAACTAG
The DNA here is from genome assembly GCF_007991655.1 of Segetibacter aerophilus. Classification (GTDB taxonomy): domain Bacteria; phylum Bacteroidota; class Bacteroidia; order Chitinophagales; family Chitinophagaceae; genus Segetibacter; species Segetibacter aerophilus. The sequence continues at coordinate 17,303 of NZ_BJYT01000004.1, read as the reverse complement.
ATTATAAGGGAAGAAGTACTCCTATCTTGTACAGAAAATCTTTTTTAAAATTCATATAAGTTGTTTGACTAATCACATTCATCCTGCTTATACTTGGCAATCAGTGGAGAAGCAGTGTTATAAGTTACTTCCTCAAGAAATATCTCGACTCCCATAAACTTTTGCTTCATGTGCATGGTCATGTAATAAGTTTTTCCTGCCTCTACCGGCATCTTCAAAGCAAACTTTTGAGGTGTTCCTGGTTTATCCCAAGTAGTAGCATTGAACATATGAGTGCCGGGCTTTACAAAAACAACCGCGTAATGATTATTTTTTACTTTGCACATCATGATGTCATTTACCACCATCCGCAGATTTATGGCACTCCCTAAATGACCTGTTGACCTAATCACATACACCTTAGCCATACCACTTGTATCAAGTGGTATGGAAGATGTCTTAGCAGGAGACGTGTTAGTGGAATCTGTTTGGGCTGAAAGGCTGATAAATGCAAACGCAAAAAGCACAAAAAGAGATAAAATTCTCATTGTTAAAGCTGTAGATTAAAAAGGCAATATAAGAATTTGTACTTCCTTACAACGCGCCTTTTGTCTGCCTTATTGTATATCCTATCGCGATGCCTGGCTTGATCTAATAAGGGAAACTGGAACAGACGCAACAGTGATTTATTCTGCATATGGTTCACGCACCATATCGTGTATAACACTTTGCATCGGCTTAAAACCCAGCATCCTGAAAAACCAAAAACAGCCATAAGGCTGTTTTTACCAGTAGTGAGCTATCCGCTTAATGGCTTGCAGTTGCCGGATTTATCATGTTTGCCACCTCACTAACTGAGTTTGCAGGAAATCCTCCTTTCCTTGCATGCTCCTTTATCAGTTCTTCATTCGGCGCTTTGTAAACACAATAAATTTTATTACCGGTCACATAGCTTTGTTGCCACTCAATTTGAGGACCCATCTCTTTTAATACTGAATTTGATTTTTGCGCGATTGCCTTCAATTCTTCAGCAGTTAACTTACCTGCGTTGGGTATTTCTCTTTCAATTACATATGTTTTCATCACTGTTGATTTGTTGATTTTTAAATTTTTTTTAGTTGTTAATTGTTGTGCAAATGAAGTATAGCCAACTAATACAAGGGCTATAATCATACAGCAGGAGATTGCTTTTACTGTCTTCATAAACTTTATAAATTTTGGTTTTAAGATGATATAAAGGTATAATCGCAGCAAGCGGGGGTGGTATTACAAATCAGTCAATAAATAGAAAATGGGGTGTAAAAATTCGTTCTTTAAATAGTAATATTCGTGCAACGGAAAGAACGATTACTGTAGCATATCGAGGTAAGCTTTTGGCAGGAGGCCGTATTTCAATTTGAAACACTTGGTAAAATAAGAAGGACTGGTAAAGCCAGTATCAAAACTTATTTGAGAAATAGAATAAGGTTTCTGCTTCATTAATTCTTTTGCCTTAGCGAGCCTGTAATCTTTCAAAAGTTGGTTAGGCGACATTCCGGTTAGCTCCAATGTCTTCCTGTACAGCTGCGACATACTCATTGCCATCGCCTTGCCATAGTCTGCAATATCAAAATTGCAATTACCAAAGTTCTCTTCCAACTTGCTAAATAGCGACCGGAGTAAACTTTCGTCATGTGGTGACAATGTTCGAAATTTCTCCTTCTTGTTTTGAATGTCAGTATTAGCAACCAAATCTTTTATTGATGAGCAAACTGCAACACGAAAGCTGCCCTGGAGCATACACATGTTAGCGGCCTGTTGTATTACATCTCCAAATAACTTGTTACTCTTTTCAATAGGGTCGCCTGCATTTATCGCTATTTTCAGATCGAGCAATCCAACATCCTCGGGCGTCAAGTTCTCGGTAATGGAGGAGGCACAGCTGATTGCTGTGGCTGCAGAGGTAAATGAAACAACAAATTCAGCTCCTGCATATTCGACGGATGAACCTCCACAAGTCGATAAACTTTTTTTAACCACACTCCTCAACCGCAACAGCAACTCATTTGCCTTAACGCTGCCCAACTCATGCTGAAGCAAAATCGAATCAATAATTTTTACCACAAGCAGAATCCTGAAAGAAGAGTCATTAAAAATTTTCAGTCCCTCGTCGTTTGACTCCACATCCTCGGGATCATATAACCTGCCCAAAAATGATTGTACAACTTTGCTGCTGACCTCTATGATTTTATTAGGTATTAACCCGTGAGATTTTTTATGAAGCTCCCTAACTGCATCTTTATCCGGAGCTTCAATTAGGCAGAACACCTTTTCACGCTCCTCATCGGTCCAATAAGTCATGCATTTACATCCATATTCGTGCTGGTGTATGAGGTCTTTGGTGTGTGCTTCGGCAACGTCTTTTGCCTTTACTCCGGAGATGATATGGGCGTCCATATAGATTGGCATAGCACGAGTAAACTGGTCAGATGAATTAAGAACAATATATTAAAAATAAGTAAAGCTGCAAAGTGGTTTGCAGCTTAAAAACGGATGCAACAGGACGAAAACTTTCCCATTAGGCCGGGGTACTACTTTGGCTTCGACACTTGACCCTTGCAAGATTTATCGATTAACAGTTACCTTTAAGAAAGTCGCAGGAATAGATGTTGCTTCTGATCCACCTTTATTTTGACTCACAAAAAGTTCTTCCAATTCGCGTTGCAGTTCTGCAGCTTTGCCATTTTTTTCGGCAGCTTCAAAAGCATTCATCGTTGGCCCATAGTAGTTTTTAAATTTGTCTACAAAGTGCAAAGGTGGGTAGGAAGATGTGAACGTGTAAGTCTCTCTCACGCATGATATTTTTTCTCTTGACACACCTGCCGCACCGAACCGTTCAATAACATTACTCTCTACACCCCATAGCATAGGACTGACAAAACCTTCAGGCGGAGGAGGAGTGTAAGCAGAGCAAATTTTTAGTATTTGCGCTACAAGAGTTGGATCTCCGGGTATCCAGTTTCCCATTATTATTCGTCCACCAGGCCTGGTAACCCTCACCATTTCTTTGGCAACATCAAAAGGTTTGGGCGCAAACATTGCACCGAAAATACTTACGACGAGATCGAAGGAAGCGTCCTTCAATTCGTTTAAATCGCAGGCATCACCCTCCTGGAAAGTGCAGTTGGTAAGTCCTTCTTCTTTCGCCCGCTTGTTTCCTGCCTCTACCAGGTTTCGTGCAATGTCTACACCCAAAACCCTTGCGCCGAGTTTGGCTGCTGGTATAGCGGTAGTGCCATCGCCACAGCCAAGATCAAGAACGTCGAGGTCTTTCGTTATATTGAATGTAGAGACCAGTTTAGTGCCGCTTTCGCGCATCGTTTGGGCAAGTTGGGTAAAGTCGCCCTTTTCCCATAAAGCTTTGTTTGGATTCATATTTTTTAGTTTTGGTGTACGAATCTAGATTCCGATGGTGCACGTAGGTTACTTAATTATAGATAAGAGGTACTCTGAATATCTATTCGGTTTTCTGCAGGTTGGATTGGTACGGCAAGTTTAAGTATGTCTTCCTAAAGAATCACCAGTTGAAATGAAAGTGGCAGTAGTCCGGGCGATCATACTTACAACAGTACAAGTGTGCGACGCAACAAAAGGTTTATTGTACTACTTCAGCTAAGTACAGAAAATTACTTTCATGGTGTTCCCAGCAGCGCCCTTGCAGAAGTTCTTCAACTGAAAACTTTTGTTGGGCTAAGGCCTGTTGGTGAAGAACGTCAACAGCGCATCAAATCTCATATATTCACCTTAAGAGAAAAAAAAATCGTTTACATTCTTTGTAGACAGTAAATGAGGTAATGGAGTTAGTGACTTATAGATAACAGTATCAAAAATTTATACTGCTAACCAAGAGGGTGATGTGTCCCCTGGTTGGTTTACTCGTAAAACGTGGCCATTCTGGTCAATAAACTCTATTGTATCATTCCAAGTGAAACTTTTTAGGACCCTGAAAAGAAATTCCATCTGCAGTGAGGTGCTCAATACCCTCTTGCCGGTTGTCCGTTATAAAACTTGTCACAATAGCCTTAGGTGCAAGATGTGTTGAATTATTAAAGTCTATCCCGCAACTCCTGTTTTAAAACATTTAAATTTTGCTGATCAACTACACTATCAAGTCCCAAGATCGAGTTATAGAAATCTTTGCTTTTGACACGGTCTTCGACGCCTAACTCAATTTATTGGAGTCTGATCTTCATTGACAACTATTTTTTCAAAATAAAAGTTAACTGGAAACCGATTTTGCGTAAACCCAATTATTGACTCATTTCATTCAAACCTCAGCAAAGGTTTCAAACATTTGGTTCATTGTTTTAATATTTTTAAAAATGCCACCCACGGCCCGACTTCGTTTTTGTATTGCTTTGCCATTACCCGCGCTATTTGTGAAATGTGATCAAGATCGTGCACTACCCAGGTAGAAAGTAATTCGGATAGTGTCACTTCACCAAACGTAGGATGCACTCCAGTTTTTTGCAGGTCCTGTCCAGTAATATTCAAGCCTTTCAACTTTATTATATTGGTATTTCTAATCTGCCTAAACTCATCCAAAAGTTGTTGCAAAGTTTTCCCTTTGCTATTGTCAAATTGAGCAAACCTATCGAAGGGGTGAAACTGTTTTTCGCTTCCATAGAGAATTATCTCTGCTCTTGGCAGCCAGTCTGTTTCATCTCCATGAATTAAATGCCCTATCACGTCGTATGGACTCCAGGTATCCTCTCCTTCGTTGTTCAGCGTCCATTCCTCAGAGAGACCGATTAGTAAATTTTGAAGAACAAGAGGGGTTCGTTCCAGAATCTCTATCGATCGATTTAGTGAAAATTTCATTTTATAAAATTAATCGATGAATGTATAAGGTTACTGGCTCTTCGCGTTACGTGAAGCCTAAAAAAGTTGCAAGACGGCAACATGGAAAATACAAGGACTATGGTAGTTAGGGGCATTCAGTTTTATCACTTTCTGGTGGCATAGGAATAGATGTTTGTGGAGATAGTTAGAGACCAAAAGATTAACAGAAAGAGGCTATTAGGTGTATAGTTCTCATTCCGCCACAATCAAAGTTTGTGGCGCTGCTGATTTCATTCGTGTTGTTAACCATGACAATTGCCTTTTGGTCTGCCGTTCGACTTCTTCACAGCTTGCTACTAATTCCTTGTCTCGCAGCCCTGTTGCACCTTGTTTTAGAATGGTGCAGCAAACCTCTACCTCACTTACAATCAAATACAAATCATGTAGGTCTCTCAATAACGCCATTCCGCCTTTTCGAGTTTTTTTTAGTAGCGTCTGAGTCAGCCTGTCTGGTTCCTCATCTCTTTCTTCCTTATATTTTTTCGCAAAGACTTCGATCTCATCCGCCAGCTTTTGTGACCAAGAGGATAACAACATGCAGGTTTGGTAAACATCTACTTCATCTCCATGTGCATTCGCTACCAGCTTAAAAGCTTTTACGAGATCCTCTTCAGTTCTATGAACTAAATCAATATATTTTCCTATATGCATATCAAGCTTCCTCCTGTTTAAATTTATCTTTAATAGTATCAAACACGTCACTTACTTTATGCAAGAAGCCGTTTGTCTTATTGATTTTTACAGCAGCATATTTAAAGTGTGGTTGCTTACTTACTGCGTCCCATTCTGTAATGGTAAGTTCATTTGCTGCCCGTGGGCGGTCGTCGTTATCCCAACTACCGTAATGAAAAGGAATGAAGACAGTGCCCGGCTCAATACCTCCAATCTTAGCAGGTTCAACTACCTTTCCACGCCTTGATGTAACCTCGAGCATGTCACCTTCTGCAATGCCATACTTTGTTGCATCCTGTTCGGAAATTTGTACATATCCATCCGGTGCTGCATCCTGTAAATCCTTAGATCTTCCTGTTTTAGTTCGGGTATGAAAATGATAAACGAGCCTACCGGTAGTAAGCCACAGGGGATATTCTTCATCAGGCACTTCATGGGGTGGAACATAGTCTGCACCTTTTAAGAATGCTTTTCCTTTTGGATCTATCGCCTTGTATTCTTCTTCAGTTACCGCAGCTCCTGTATCAAAATCATGACCATAAGCTTCACAATAGTCGGAAGCAGTATTAAACACACCATCTGTATAAATGTGCGGTGTTCCATCAGGATACTTTTCATTGCAGGGCCACTGAATGCCAGCACCGCCTGTAAGCTTTGCGTAACTCATGCCTGTATAATCACAAGGTCTTCCCCTTGTACATTCTTTCCAGGCTTCGAAAGCTTCTTCGGCCGTATTCCATTTTATTAGACCGGTGCCGTCTTTATCCTTAAAACCCATTCGCCTGCTGTAATCAATAAAAATGTCCAGGTCTGATTTTGCTTCCCCGGGAGGCTCAATGGCCTTATGTGAGATATGTACTGTTCGTCCAACATTGGTATAGCAACCTGTTTTTTCACCCCATATCGCAGCAGGAAGCACCACATCTGCATACCTCGTTGTTTCCGTGTGAAATGCATCTTGTGCTATCACAAACAAATCTTCTTTTTGTAAAATTTTTCTAACCCGCGACAGTTCAGGCATTGAGACGGCCGGGTTTGTACCACTTATCCAAAGCATCTTTATTGAACCTGTCTCAGCAAATCTCCATATTTGCATTGCATGGGTTGGAGGAGACCAATGTGGTATCTTATCTAATTCTACATTCCACAAATCAGCTAGTTGTTGCACGTGTTCTTTATTACCCCAATTTCTAAATCCAGGCAAGTCTCCGTCTGCTCCACACTCTCTTGTGTTTTGTGAAGTAGGCTGTCCGTTCATCTGGTAAATGCCAGACCCCTCAATTCCTATCAGCCCGCGTATAAGGTGTAGATTATTGATTTGAACTGCAGCTGCTGTCGCCTGCATCGATTGATATACTCCCTGCAATACACTTGACACCAATGACTTTGTCGTTCCTAAAATATGGGCTGCTTCACGCAACTTTGAAGCAGGTACGCCGGTTACCTCTTCAACCCTTTCAGGTGGCCATTTTGAAACGATTTTTTTTAAATCTTCAAATCCAACCGTATGAGCATTTATGTATTCTTTGTTGATATGACCCGCTTCAATTATCAGATTAAGCAATCCGTTCATTACCGGAACATTTGTACCCGGTTTTGGGGCTAGATGCACCGTTGCCTTTTCTGCAGTGAATGTTTTCCTGGGATCGATAACGATAATCTTGGGTGGGTTAGGTCCTGCAAGGCGATCAAGGATCCTCATCCACAGAACAGTTTGTTGTGAGGCGATATTATGACCAAAATGCAAAATACAGTCAGTGGTATCGAGGTCAGAATAAGAGCCAGGTTGTCCATCGGAGCCAAACGAAATTTTCAGGGCTGCGGCGGCGGTAGCCGTACAAAGACGTGTGTTGCCATCCATATGCGGGGTACCTAAACCGGCTTTACCTAAAACGCCAAGTGTATAATATTCCTCTAAGAAAAGTTGACCGGATGTATAAAAGCCGATTCCAAGGCTTGTTTGTTTCTCTATGATTTCCTTTGATTTTTTTACGATCAGTTCCATTGCTTCATCCCAGCTTGCTTCTTCCAACTTACCATTTTTCCTTATCAAAGGTTTGGTCAACCGATCTTTACTGTTGTTTGCAACCCATCCATGCAAACCCTTCGGGCCAAGTCTTCCAAAGTTGACAACATCTTCTTTTCGGCCGCGCACACCAACCATCTTCCCATCCTTAACTCCTATATCGATGCCACAACCATTTGAACAAAGCACACATGCTGACTGAACCCATTTATCCGGCTCTTCGCATACTCGTTGGTCTACACGCACGGGCCATTTACCACGATAAGGAGTTCTTTCGCCCCAAATGTTGTTAATACTGTTACGGGTTTCCTGCATAGCAATCAATTTTATAATGACGGTGTTTAGGACAACAAGGAAAAATGCCCCTAAAATATTAAAACTATGGTTCCACCTATAATCATCAACGCTCCTAAAGCAGTCTTAATAGTTAGTGGTTCTCCTAAAAATGCGACAGACAATATAATAGCTATTGCCACACTCATTTTATCTACCGGGGCAACTTGTGATACTTTGCCAATTTGCAACGCTTTAAAATAAAATATCCATGAAAGACCTGTTGCAACACCAGACAGGCATAGAAAAATAATATTTGGTTTTGTTAAGGCGTGCATGGTATAAGCGCCGCCTCTGAAAAAAGCGATGCCCCAAGCAAGAATTAAAATTACTACCGTCCGTATGGCTGTTGCCAAATCGGTATCAACTCCCTTGATACCAACTTTTGCAAATATGGCTGTCAGGGCTGCAAAGAAGGCTGATGTTAAAGCATAGATCCACCACATATCCTATTGTTTGTATTTGAAATTTCCGTTACGAACGTTGCTATCGGTGTATGTAAAAGTTCTCTCTGTTTCGTCGCTATAAAAATAAAACTGCACGCAAAAAGATATTATCGCAACTATAGCTGACCCCATAACTTCAGTTGAATATTGGAGACTGAAACAGTCGGCACCACCAGGAAATGGCTCCTGTACAATGAAGCGAAGGTAGTAACTTTCGTTTTTTAGTAGGGTCACTTAGGTATCAATTTCTACAACGTTTTTAATAAATGCAAATTCTGAGATCAATGAAAACTATAGGATTAATAGGAGGTACAAGCTGGGTTTCGACAATTGATTATTATAAATTAATCAACCAGTTAACCAATGAAAAACTGGGCGGCTCAAATGCTGCCCGAATTATTCTTTACTCTGTAAACTTCCAGGAGTTCAAGAACTTGATGGACATAGACAATTGGAATGAAATTGCTGCACGGTTTTCTGACATAGCTCGGAAACTTGAAGGTGCCGGAGCAGAATGTATTGTTATATGCGCTAATACCCCACACCTTATTGCAGACGTTGTTGAACAAGCTGTCAAGTTACCCTTGATACATATTGCAGAGGAAACCGCAAAGGAAATAGAGACCCGGAAAGTAAAAAAAGTTGCGCTGCTGGGAACCAGGTTTGTGATGGACAAACCGTTCTTTAAGGACAAGCTGGCTCTTGGTGGAATTCGAACAATCTTGCCACGGGAAGCAGACAAAGAGTTTATTCATAACTCCATATTTACAGAGCTAACAAGGGACATTTTCACAGAAGAGACAAAAGAAAAATATTTACAGATTATTGAGGACGTAATACAAGAGGGAGCAGAAGGAATCATTTATGCGTGCACTGAAATTCCTATTTTGCTTAAAGGATGCAAAGTGAAAGTAGAAACTTTTGATACAACAGTAATTCATGCAAAAGCTGCCGTTGCATTTGCTTGTGCAGAATGAACTAATAGAAACCAGCAAACAAATTTTTCAAAGCCTCTTAGATAGGTTGAATAAACTCTCGCGCCGCTGCGGTGGCTCGTTTAACTAAAGCCGGCTCACCAATTTTTGTTGCAAAGTCAGCGAAAGCCGGTGTAGGTCCTGGCCAGCGCAGTTCAGCAACATTCTTAAAAAGTTGTTCATCTGTTTTAAGAGTGGCTATACGTTTGAACAACAAAGCTTTTTCATGTTGTGTTCCCAGCACCGCCTTCGGAAAACTTTCAATCGGCCCGTATTGGTTCAACAGCCTCGCCGCACCAGTCTTGCCAATACCGGAGATACCCGGATAACCGTCCGCGCTGTCGCCAACAAGCGCGAGATAATCGGGAATGAGTATTGGTATAACACCAAATTTTTTGACGATTGCATCAGCATCTCTGATCACTTTAGCCCTGCTATCCATCTGCACAACCCGGTCTTCCTGCACGCACTGCGCAAGGTCTTTGTCCGGTGTCCAGATACATACTTTCTCAACCGCTCGATCCGCCGCAGCAAGGTGTGCAGCAGAGGCCAAGGCATCATCTGCTTCGAGCTCAATCATTGGCCAAACCACCACACCCATCAACGCCAAGGCTTCTTCCAGCGGATGGAATTGTGCAAACAAGACTGGATCAATGCCTGCTCCCGTTTTATAGTCGCTCCAAAGTTTATTGCGAAATGATTCAATAACGTGATCGGTTGCGACGCCAATATGTGTGGCACCTTTCTCGATCTTTTCTAATATTCCATGCAATACACCTACTACGGCTCCCATTGGTTTGTCATTGCCCTTATTGAAACGGCGAAGACCATAGAAGTGCCTGAATAGTTCGTATGTACCGTCTATAAGATGAACAATCATGGAATTAAAAATATTGATAAAGCAGTTTGCTGTTTACACTTGTTAACATGGAATGTACAATACAGAAATATGGAGGATAATAACATGCGAAAATCTTACTAACGCCTAATCTTTTTCTACACCGATGTTAATCAGTCTCTCTTTGCAATGCAAACTTATGCCGTTAAAAAGCTTCAAAGTAAGCCCAGCTAAAATACTGATGATCATCTTTACTTTGCCGCATTAATACCTAAGAATGTCGTAATGCCACCGCGACAATTTTTACCTGCACTATTATTTTTGTAATAGCTACTACGAGCATCACATAGCTGAAACAAGTGGTAGCGCATTGTTTTACTAAAACCAAAAAAAATGACAACAAAAGCTTCAAACCTCACCTATTGGATATGTACTATCCTTTTTTCAGCATTAATGATATTCTCGTCTGTTGGTGGCCTTCAACCTTCGCAGCAGGCAATTCAACTAATGCATGACTTTCTCGGTTATCCGATCTACTTTATACAATTTCTCAGCATCGCAAAGTTGATTGGATCTATTGTTATTCTAATTCCAAATTTAGATAGAATAAAAGAATGGGCGTATGCAGGTTTGTTTTTTGACCTCGCCGGAGCTATTTACTCAAGCATTGCTGCTGCGGGCAAGTTTGATCCAATGATGCTTACAATGGCAATATGGATACTTCCGGGAATCGTGTCTTATTACTTATGGCATAAAAGAATGAGTAGCGGAGAGCTGGCAATAAATTCCAGGTAATAAAGGTTGCTTAGAAAACCTTTGACTCGTTGATAATGGTACTTGATCGATTGCAAGACTGATATTTTAATATTGGTTGGAAATGGCGATTGCAGCGTCTAAAAAAGAACAAGCATAAAAAACAGATGTCGAAGCCACAGGAGTAATAGCGGATTGCTTCGTACCTCGCAAATGACGAGGCTCTACTTCCGTAACGCTTCTCTCACCTTCGGTGCAATCTTTGTCCCAAAGATTTCGATGGATTTCATCATCGTTTCATGTGATGGTCCACCAACATCCATGTGTGCTGAGAAGCGGGTAAGACCAAACATCGCATGCATATGAAGTATCTTATCAACAGCTTCATTAGCGTCACCGATAATCAGATGACCTTGTGGTGAACGCCCCTGTTCAAACTGTTGTTTGGTATATGCGGGCCATCCCCTTTGCCTGCCAACCCTGTTCATCTGGGTGGAGTACGTTGGATAGTAGTCGTCCGCAATTTGCCTGCTATTCTCACCGAAAAATGCGTGTATATGCACACCTACTTGGAGTGCTTCTGTGCTATGACCAAAATGATCAAGCGCTTGTTTGTAATAATCGAACAGTGGCTTGAACTGAGCAGGATTACCACCAATGATCGCAAAGATCACAGGCAGGTTATGCTTTGCAGCTCTAACTACCGACTCGGGTGTACCACCAACTGCAACCCAAATATTCAAGGCATCATTTACTGCACGTGGTAACACCTGCTGGTTCTCTAATGCGGCGCGGAACTTCCCTTTCCATGTAACGTTGGGCTGCTTATTTATCTGCAACAGCAGCTCCAGTTTTTCCTCGAACAACTCGTTGTAATGTTGCAAGTCGTATCCAAATAAGGGAAACGACTCTGTAAAACTTCCACGGCCTACCATTAGCTCGGCACGTCCATTACTAATGAGGTCAACAGTAGCAAAACTTTGATACAATCGGACAGGATCAGACGAACTCAACACAGAAACAGCGCTTCCGAGTTTTATGTTCTTCGTTACCGTTGCTGCTGCAGCCAATATAATTTCAGGCGTCGACACTGCATAGTCAGGGCGATGATGCTCACCTATACCAAAAAAGTCAAGACCTACTTCATCCATCAATTTGATCTCCTCTATTATTTCCTGCAACCGCTGTTGTGCAGGTTGTATCTCACCCCTACTATTGATGTGCAGATCGCCAAACATTCCAACACCTAATTCCATACTAATGATTTTTAATTTTGCAAAGTTACTTGCTGTGCTTTAAAGGATCATACCTACCGCGCCGATCTCTGACTTTCTTCAAAACCGCTTTCGACAGAATTAAAAGATTTGGAACTAAACGGCATTGAACGCCCGAACCTATTTAGCGGCTCACCTGTGGTGGGGGAGCACGAATTGACCGAATATCCTGAAGCCCGGGGTTGAATGCTACAAGCACTAAGCGAATACGGAGGAAAGCACAAACAGATGGTGAAGAAAAGTATGAATACACTTTCTTAGTGTTAGATCTTTTATGATAGCACTTTTTTTGTAGCCTGCATTTGTGCTACTATTAAGCATCGTTGTATCACTTACTTGTACTGTTGTAATTGCTTGAGCAAGGTTGCTGGTAGCACGTTTTAGTATTTTGACTAAGGACCGTATTGTAAATTATACTTTAATGCCTCTACGGCTTCGCATCAACTACTGTTATCTAACTTTAAGTACATGTTTGTCAAACGGTAATTCATATCTTCATTCTCATCCTTATGAGCAAAGAGTCAATTACTTTATTTCAGATACCCGAGCAATATTACAAGGCTCTTTTCAATGCCCTTCCCGGCATTAGTTATCTCTTGCAAAACAATGCGCCGCACTTCACCATCCTTGCTGTAACCGATGGCTTACTGGATGTAGTAGGTTTAACAAGAGAGAAATTGGTAGGAAAGGACCTTTTCGAAGCCTTTCCTTCTAACCCCCAAGACGAAAATGACACAGGGCAGTCGAACTTGCTTACATCCCTTCTGCATGTGATAACTCATAAGGAGTCCCATCAGTTGGCCACCCAGCGGTATGATGTAATGGATGAGAATGGCCAGTATGTTGAGCGGTATTGGAAGGCAGAGAACCGCCCCGTCTTTGCGCCTGATGGCGAGTTGGTATACATTATCCATAGCTCCGAAGAAATTACCGCGCTGATTAAAGCGGGGAAACGAGAAGTAGAGGTAGTGGGCATTGAAAAAGCCTTTGGTTTATTTATGGAGGCTCCTATGGTAGTGGGGCTGGTAAATGGAGATGACTACGTGTTGGAACTGGCGAATAAAGAAGCCTTTAAACTTTGGGGAAAAGGTCCGGAAATTATTGGCAAACCAGTTCTGCAAGCGGTTCCGGAATTAGCTGGACAAGGCATTATTGAACTCTTTGACCAGGTGCGTAATTCTGGGGAGCCTTTTTTTGCGCATGAAGTGCCGGTGGCTTCCTATGTTAATGGCAGGGAGGAGATGCACTACTTTAATTTGGTTTATCAGCCGTATTACAGCAATAATAATTTAAAACCGACGGGTGTATTTACAATATCGCACGACGTTACAGAACAGGTAAAAGCCCGGCAAAATGCAGAGGAAAGCGAAGCGAAGTTTAGAACAATGGCGGAAAGCACACCTGTATTAATAACCGTGGGAGATGAAAACGGCGCTATAAGCTATTACAACAAAGCCTGGACAGAATTTACCGGTAAGTTGTCGATGGAATTGTTACAAGGCAACTGGACCGACTTAATCAACCCCGACGACAAAGAGAAGTTTGTTTCAATATTTCAAGATGCCTTTGCTATTAAGAGCTCGTTCAGTGGTGAGTTTCGGGTACATAATAAACAAGGTCAAAGCCGTTGGCTCTTGGCTCATGGAGTTCCACGGTTCGATGTTGCTGGTAAATTTGTTGGCTACATTGCTGCCTGTACAGATATCACTGAAAATAAACTGGGTCAGCAACAATTGCAGACAGCATTAGAGCAAGTCAGGCTATCGAAAGAAGCAGCGGAACTGGGAACTTTTGATATGGATTTGGAAGCAGGAACAATGCATTGGGATGATCGCTGCCGAACGCTTTTTGGTATCAGCCATCACAATGCAGTTACATATGGAAAAGATTTTGTGGAGGGACTTCACGCCGATGACAGGGAACGAATTATAAAAGTAATTGACAACCTGTTTATCAAATCCATTTATAATGGTGATTATGATGTAGAATACCGCACCGTTGGTGCTGAAGATGGGGTGGTAAGATGGGTAAGGGCAAAAGGCAAGGTGTACTTCAATCAGAATGATCAGCCCGTTCGCTTTATTGGTTCGGTGCTCGACATCACTGATAAAGTATTAGCTATCCAAAAAATAGAAGCGGTAGTAGAAGAACGCACAAGGGAATTAGCTAAGGCAAACGAAGGCTTGCAGCAAATCAACAAAGAACTGCAACGTTCTAACCAGAACCTTGAAGAATTTGCGCATGCTGCCTCACACGATCTTAAAGAGCCGGTGCGGAAAATTCAATTCTTCACGCAACGTTTAAAAGAGCAGTTAAGTAGCAAACTCACCGAAACAGAAACCCAATCGTTTAACCGTATTCAAAATGCTGCGCAACGCATGGGGAACCTGATAGATGATTTACTACTTTACTCCCACGTAAGCCATCGACCACACGAAACGGAAAGTATTGATCTGAACCAAAAGGTGCAACGCGTACTGGAAGATTTGGAATTGAATATAGCAGAGAAGAAAGCCGTTATAAATGTCGAAAAGCTTCCCACCGTAAACGGGTTCAGGAGACAAATACAGCAACTATTTCAAAACCTGGTTAGCAATGCCCTGAAATACAGCAAGAGCGATGTGGCGCCGCACATTACAATTACAAGCAGCGACGTGACGGAAAATGAGAAGGCGTACTACCTCATTGCGGTAAAGGACAATGGCATCGGCTTCGAGCCCGAATATGCGGACAAAATTTTCCAGATGTTTACACGACTGCATGGTAAGGCAGAGTATAGCGGAACTGGTGTAGGATTGTCCATTGCTAAAAAAGTAGTGGAGAACCACAACGGGTTTATAAAAGTAAAAAGTGAACCCGGTTTAGGTTCAACGTTTGAAATTTACTTGCCTGCTTAAGAATACGAGCACGACAAAAAGAGATGGTGAAGAAAAGTATGCATGTGAAGGAGGCGGCTTCTTCATGTTGCGTCTTCGTGTTCGGATTATTTTTTTGGTAGCAAAAATTTTTGCAACTATTAAAGATTGTTGTGTCACTCCCCGGGCTCTCCGTAGTGTTCCGAAGGACGACTACGGAGGCAAATGATAACCCAGACTGCGTCTGGTATTTGAAAAACCAATTCCCTGTTTTATTAAAATCGCTGAATTTTAATACCCCGGCTCTCCGTAGTGTTCCGAAGGACAACTATGGAGGCAAATGATGACCCGGACTGCGTCTGGTATTTAGAAAACCAATTTCCCTGTTTTATTAAAGTTGCTGAATTTTAATACAAACCTCTGACCACGGTGAGAAATAATGGATATAAGATAAGAGACCCGGCTCTCCGTAGTGTTCCGAAGGACGACTACGGAGGCAAATGATAACCCATACTGCGTCTGGCATTTCGAAAACCAATTTCCCTGTTTTATCAAAATGTGTGTATTTTGATACAAACCCCGAAGCACAATGAAAGATGATGGCTATAAAATAAGAGACCAACATGCAGTTCATTTTATAACATTTGGTGTAGTTGAATGGGTAGATGTTTTTACAAGAAGAACATATGCTGATATTGCAATTCAAAGTTTATTGTATTGCATCAACAACAAAGAATTAAGACTACATGGCTGGTGTATAATGAGTAACCATATTCACTTGATCATAAGTACAGCGAACGGTAATCTCTCCGATATTTTAAGAGACTTCAAAAAGTTTACTTCAAAGGAGATAATAACGACTATTGAAAATAACAAACAGGAAAGCAGG
Organism: Segetibacter aerophilus; assembly: GCF_007991655.1. GTDB lineage: Bacteria > Bacteroidota > Bacteroidia > Chitinophagales > Chitinophagaceae > Segetibacter > Segetibacter aerophilus. Next base: position 1,383 of record NZ_BJYT01000004.1, on the reverse strand, counting down.
AAGAATTGGATGTTATGGATTTTTAAGAAAGCGGGGGAAAAGAACAGCAGGAATAAGCAATATCAATTCTGGCAACAGGACAACCATCCAATTCTGTTGGAGACGGTTGAATTCACATTAGATAAATTGAACTACATGCACAACAACCCAGTAAAAGCTGGCATAGTAGAAAAGGCAGAGGAGTACTTATTAAGTAGTGCAAGAGATTACTATCATGAAGTAGGCGGTCTGCTACCGATTGACCATTTAACAGCAGCGTATACTCTCCGCCCCATCTAGCATTCTTTGAATTCCGGACACAGTCCGGCTTTTCATTCAAAATCCGTAGTCAAAGACATACGGATAGCTGTGTAACAGGTTCACGGCTCACCATAGAGTTCCGAAGGACGACTACGGAGGCAAATGATAACCAAGGCTGCGTCTGGTATTTAGAAAACCAATTTCCCTGTTTTATGAAAATGGCTGAATTTTAATACAAACCTCTGACCACCGAGAAGGCGGTCTGCTACCGATTGAACATTTAACAGCAGCATATACTCTCTGTCCCATCTGACATTCTTTGAATTCCGGACACAGTCCGGCTTTTCATTCAAAATCCGTAGTCAAAGACATACGGATAGCTGTGTTTTTCCTTCAGTAGTGCGTTTTTTAGATTATTTATCATTCCAAAGCGAAATCAACAAAAATCGCTTTGTTTCTACGAATGAACTGTTGACATACTTACAAGTCTTTTACCCTGATTTCACAACACTAAAATTGAGAATGTTAGTAAGAGATTTAAGATACCAAGGTCTTTTCATCGTGAGTCAGTCAGGAAAGCCCGGTTATAAGTTCGCATCAGGTTACCAGGATATATCAGAACACTTCAAGCATTTCATGAAGTATATACTACCCATGTTACAAAAAGTAAAAATACTTAACGAGAAGATATCCCAACAGTCGCATAATGAAATTAATTTGTTGGAAAAAGACGTGACGCTAAAGCAGATGAAAGAGCTGGTCACATCAATTATTTAGAATAGGTAGCTCAGAGATGTTCTAGTAATTGGCGCGGCTGTTAGTGCTCTTTACCAACAGCATTCCCCTGCTCTCCGTAGTGTTTCCCGCTAGTTTCCCCTCGGCTCTGCGTAGCGTTCCGCAGGGCGACTACCGAGGTAAATGATGACCCCGACTGCGTCTGGTATTTGGAAAACCAATATTGCTGTTTTATCAAAATGGCTGAATTTTAATACAAACCTCTGACCAACGAGAAGGCGGTCTGCTACCGATTGAACATTTAACAGCAGCATATACTTTCCGTCCCATCTAACATTCTTTGAATTCCGGACACAGTCCGGCTTTTCATTCAAAATCCGTAGTCAAAGACATACGGATAGCTGTGTT
>NZ_BJYT01000003.1 GCF_007991655.1 Segetibacter aerophilus | reverse complement strand
GTCCCATCTAACATTCTTTGAATTCCGGACACAGTCCGGCTTTTCATTCAAAATCCGTAGTCAAAGACATACGGATAGCTGTGTTCCCCACTGGTTTCCCCGGGCTCTCCGTAGTGTTCCGAAGGACGACTACGGAGGCAAATGATAACCCAGACTGCGTCTGGTATTTGGAAAACCAATTTCCCTGATTTATAGAAATAACTGAATTTTAATACAAACCTTTGCCTCTGTGAGAGATAATGGATATAAAATAAGAGACCAACATGCAGTCCATTTCGCCGGCTCTCCGTTGTATTCCGATGGGCGACTATAAAGTCAAATTATAACACAGACTTTGTCTGGTATTCAGAGAACCAACGTGCGCTTACCAACCTTCACAGCTGCCTTTTAGAGGGCTTTCTTATCAATCTTAAAATATTATAAATCTTATCCATAATTCTGTAACAGTGCACGCTTTATCGATCGATAGCTTTGTATTATAAAAAATACAGTTATGGAACACACTCATCACCACGAGCATTTGCATACGCCTGCTCGAATAATCAGCAGGAACGAAAACATGAAATTAGCAATCAGCGCAACACTGCATTGTCTGCTTGGTTGTGGAATTGGAGAAGTAGTAGGAATAGCTATAGCAACTTACTTCGGCCTCTCTATGATAAACTCGATGATTTTGGCTATTGTTTTAGGCTTCGTCTTTGGTTTTGGTTTGGGCATCATTCCGCTTATAAGAAAGGGCATTTCTTTTTCAGAATCAATAAAAATTGTATTGGTTGCGGAAGGGCTTAGTATAGCAATAATGGAAGCTTTTGAAGTGCTTACGCAGGTTTTTATTCCCGGAGTAATGGAAGCACAACTTTCCGATGGCATATTTTGGCTAGGCATGATTGCTGGCTTAATAATAGGTTTCATTGCAGCTTTACCGGTTAATTACTTTATGATTAAGCGAGGGGTAAGGCATCAGCATTAAAGCCCATGCTCTCCGTAGTGTTCCGCAAGATAACTACGGAAGCAAATGAAAGCCCGGATTGTGTTAGTATTTGGAAAACCGACGCCCCGGTCTAATGCAAAGAGATTATTGTTAGGAAAAGGTGGTTTGCTACCGATTGAACATTTAGCAGAAGGCATATACTCTGCGTTCCATCTAAGTTTCTTTGAATTCCTGACCCAGTCCGGCTTTTCATTCATTTTTGTAGTTAAAGACGTACGGATAGCTGTGTAACAGGTTCAATTAAGGAAAGCAGATTGCTTCGTTCCTCGCAATGACGAAGGATAGGTGAACGTACAAGTGAGTGACACAACGATGCTTAATCAAGGAACTAAAGCCGGTGCAGCAAAAGAATTTCTTATACTTTTTTCTCACCCAATTTTTTCTTTACCATCAAGCTTACGCGATACAGAAGGATCACACTTATTATGGAAATACATACCATTACATAGCCAACCGTATCATAATGTTCAAGTGGACTGAACTCGGTTTTTTGTTGTACGATCATTCCTGCAGCTGCGGCTGCTACGCCGCCCGCTATTTGTTGTAATGATGAATTGATACTCATGAATGCTCCACGGTCTGCAAGATCAGGTATGGCTGTTGTTAATGCAACGGCCGGAACCATCCGACTTAGTATTCCCATCATCATCAATACATTTACGACCATCACTATCCACAGCGGTGTTACTGACATATTAGTGTAGACAACAACCACAACGATCATCCATGCCGATGCAATAGCATATAAAGTAAACTTGTCTATGCGGTCGGCAATGCGACCTATAACCGGCATAATAAGGAGAGAACTGCATCCGGAAACCATAAACAATAAGGGCAATTGCTGATGTGTCACTCCGAGGTTGTTGACGGCGAAGGCACTACTAAAAGGCATCATCATAAATCCGCCTATAGACAGAAAGGCGGTTGCTAAAAAGCCTATCCGATAATTTCTTTTTGACACGGTGGTTAGTAAGTGGCGAAGCGGTGAACTATTGCGCTGTGCTGCAAGGTGAGCGGTTACCGGTTTTAGTTTTGCAATGATCATGATTGCTATCAACGTACCCATACTTACTACAAGCCAAAAGGGTGCCCGCCATCCTAAGTTGTTAGCAAGATATAGCCCGATAGGAATGCCTAGCACCTGGCTCGCGCCGAAACCCATTTGCACAAACCCCATAACACGACCACGTTGATGTATCTCGAACAGGTCGGCAACAATAGCCAGGGAAATTGAACCGATGACTCCACCAAACAATCCCGTGATGATGCGTGCTGCAAGCAAAGTATGATAGGAGTTTGCAAGGGCGCAAAGAATGGTACCTGCAATGAAACCAATGTAGAAGAATAGCAATAATTTTTTACGATCGAACCTGTCAGCAAAGCCTGCTGTTAACAGTCCTGCTATACCTGCACTAAAAGCATAACCTGAAACTGCTGAACCAAATTGTGAAGGTTTCATCGATAACACTTTCATCAACAGGTCGCCTAATGGTGCCATGATCATGAAGTCGAGCACGACGGAAAATTGTGTGACGGCAAGAATGAAGATGGCGAACTTCTGGTAAGAGGTAAATGGTATTTTGGGTGGCTTCGGTTGGTTTGTGGGTTCCATGAGGATAAAGATAAAGGAGGAATTGGCAAAGGTGTTTCGATGTCGTAAGTTAAGGATCATCTACTATATCCTATGTCAAAAGAGGCCAGTTGCCCACGTTATATTGATTGTGTTTTGTTTTTCTTTTTTTCTTGATAAAAAAAGAAACAAAAAAATCAAGACTCCATAGAAAAGGCTAAAAATTAGTAGAACAGGCTAAAATGAAATAAGTCACAACGAGAGAATATTATCAAGCATTTGCAGGACTTACGGGCAAAGAATAAAGCCAAGCGCGAGTAACATCTATTTCATTTCTTAACGCCTGTCCTACTAATTTTTTTAACGCCTTTTCTATGAGGTCGGAAGAGGAAGAAAATGTTTTATTTCACTTAGACTATCTGTTATCGTTGTCAAAGGTCTTGAACGGAACAGATATGAAAAACAAATGTTGAAGCCACAGTAGCAATACAGTTTAATAAGGAACGGGGAAAGGAATGGGTTTCGGTGGCTTCTTTGTGCTTTCTCCTCTGGTGGTTCTGTGTAGTTAATCCCTCCTCCTATTCTAAAGACACTGATTGAGGTAACGATTTATCCCCCACTTCTCCGGAAATAGATATTCAATCTTCTCCTTTGGCTGGTCAAACTTTTGTTTGATCCTCTTATTTCCAACTAGGAGCTCAGGCATTTTGACCCGTAAGTATTTATCGGTTTCACAAAAGCAATTTTGCAGATCTATTAATTTTGGTTGTCTTCCAAAAAGGTTCTTAAAATCGTTAAACCCGTATTTCTGTTGGTAGCTATCAAAATGGTCTTGGGTGTATTTAATGCAATCCTCAAATGTATAGCGGCCGATATCTGAAAAACATTTCTTTATCCCTCGTATTGCACCGATGCCTGCTTTCACAAATGAGTTTTCGTCGAAGTTGATCACAGAAGAATAATTAAAATCAATCGCATATTGAAACGCTAAGAACTCACCGATAAAAGAACATTGCAACATAATGTTGTATACTTCTTCTAACGATTTTGCTTCAACAATCTTTTCGAAACCGTTCCCGAGTAGTAGCTCCTTCTCTACCATACGTAGCCATTTCTCATGCTTTCTTGCATACATGTTATACCTAGCATGAGAACCAGTCATCATATAAGCAGGACTGAAAATTGCGACCTGCTTTATCCGCTCGTCTAATAAAGCAGTTATCCAGTCAACATCAAACGTTTCAATGCTTATTTCCCCAAGTTTGTGCTCAAGATATTCCCAGGTATTTACGTTATTGAAGATTTTGAAGACTATAATTCTAAGAAGATTATCTATGTCTGAAAATCGATGTTCTTTTTCGGAGATGACATGTCTTATGAGGTATTGGCTCACCCTGTCTTGCGCACGATAAACATTCGTGAACTTATACATTGCGAGAATAGGATCATTGGTTAAATGAGTCTCCTCCCCTTCGTATCTCCTCCAAAAAATCCTCATTCTTTCCTGGATAAAATAGAAATAGTATTGATAAACCTCGTCTCTAACTTTCATGTAATTAGTCGAAGGTCTATTTAAACATTTACACCATAAATATCTCTTAGCATTCCTGCTACCTTACCCTCAGGACTTATTGGTTTAACCTTGTTCATTTTTACCTTGCGATAGGTAATCGACCACCTTCTATCTCGATGTTGCACGGTTCCGTCAATAATGTCTTTTTTGCGTGGTGGTATTGCGTGTTTCCACTTATATCGTACTTCATCCTGCATTACATATAATGAGCGCCTTGGAACCTCTATATCTACCACATCTGCACCCTTCAGAAATCGCATGATACAACCGCTTCCCAGGTTAATACCACAGATTTGGTTTTCGAAGTAGTTCCTGTCTTTATGCGGTCTGATTCCTTGTCCGGGTAAATATTCATTAATGATAACCTGGTCTGGTTGGGTAGTTAGTATGTGGCGCTCTACTATTTGCTCTGATAATTGTTGCATCAACGGGGGCATGGGAACAGGGAAAGCTACCAGGTCATAAGGTTTTTCCAATTCATTTCTGTAACCATAATATTGTAGCCTTCTATCGTAGTCGACAACCCATTTCTGACTATCTATTTCGTTCATTAATTCATCTTCCATTGCAGTGGTTATAAAATCGCGATGTAGTATAAATCCGGGTACTGTAGTTTCCATGATGTAAAAGATTAATATTCCTTAAAAACGGAAAGTGTGCCAGAAAGGTTCAAAGAGCAATTATTTTAGTCATGGGATGATTTCGGTACCAAAGAACAAGGCTGTTCTATCTCATCGGTTACATAAGGCACAACTATCCACGCAACGAAATTCTCAAAAACAAAAAAGGTATTTACTAATGCAAGAGATTAGTAAATACCTTTTGGGAAAATTACAAAAACTATTGAAGCGGGTAACGCAGCATGCTGATTACAGCACTTCCATTATTGTTGACAGAATTCAAAAAGATATAAGCCCTATACTTTCCATCGGCCGTTTCAACCCAGGTGCCGGCTTCTGCTTTTAGACCAATTGCATAGTTCGGCTCATCTGAAAGGTTTATTTCCTGGAAGTCCTGGTCATCTATAAAAACACCCACGTTTATTCGCGCTAAATTGAAATCCTGCAGATTAAAGACTTTCCTGATTTTGGTATTTCTGTTAACACCAGCAGGAAGTGTAATGCCCGGAAGATATTGGGCATCGGCGGCAGGAGAAACAAATGCGTGTGTAAATGCAGCAGGAGTTGCCCTGTACAAATAAATAAGATCAATCTTACCAGCATTGGCCGCAACGGTATTCTTATTGTACACTGCCATATCAGCTATGGATATATAGCTGCTATCGTTATTATTGCTAACTCTGAAAGTACGCTTAATGTCCATTTTTGAAATGGTGTAAGGTCCCATCTTATAACTCACTGTCGCCCCATCGCTGCTGCTTGCAGAAAAAGTAAATGAAACCGCTTTACCACGGGCTTCTTCCGGCACAACATAGAAATAGCGAAGGGTAGCTGCATTAGTGTCTACATTAAATGCAACAGATGTGAGGTTGTCTTTGTTAACCGAAGGTGAACCTACACGTACGGGTACATCAACACCACTTGCATTCGTGTAGTATGAATTATTCTCAAGGTAGGTTCCTGTTGCACCTGCAATGGAGGCTTCCACTTGTGCAGAAACGATTTTGCCTTTGCTCTTAGGGAGAGCCATAGCATAAGCAAATTCTATAGGCAAACTAACAATGTTAGGACCAAGGGTTCTTTTGATGCAATCGTTAGAAAGTTGGGTTGCAGGATCCGGTATTGCATACCCTTCTTCTTTTTTACAGCTTGTAAAAATTATAAAAGAAAACGAGACCAGAAATATTGAATAATTAAGAAATTGAAATTTATGTCGCATGACAAATTATTTTATTGAGTGAACGGTTATTGATATTTTACTATCACTTTATAAGGCTTTCTTATTTGTCGGTTACCGGAAACAACAGTGAATGTTTTCGGGTTGGCTATGTCTGAAAAATCCATTTTACCCACAATCTTTGGCTCCAGCTTGCAGTCTGTAGCTAAGGAAAATTGGGGATAAACATTTTTCAGATCAGTGCCAAAAAGTACTTCAACATTTATCGTTTGCGCCGTTGTATCAATGACCGCAGTCTTTGACCTCACGGTAACAAAATCAGTTCCCAACAACTCAAAATTGCTTACAAAGCATTCCGCCCTTGCTGTAACCAGCAATCCGTCTTCATCTATTGGTGCATCCTTCGAACAAGCGGCAAAGGCTACAACCATTAGGAATGAAAAAAGTATTTTCAAATATTTATCCATCGCTGAAATTATTAGTGTTTTTATTGTTTTAGGCAATTCAGGTCTTTGAATTATAACCACGGTGTGTTTTGTGTAAGATTAGGATTGCGGTCACGCTCACTTGGTGGAATTCTAAAAATATAGTTTTGCTGATACGTTCTGTCAGAGGTATTTTGATAGTAACGTTGTTGGTCAGCACCCCAGGTATCGCGGCGCCATACTCCTGCACTGCCCGGACCTCCCCAAACTCTTTCGATTGCCCTCCACCTGCGAAGATCAAATCCACGGTGTCCTTCGGCTACTAATTCCACAATACGCTCCTGTTCGATAGCATCAAAGAACGCTTGCTTACCAGCGGTTTTTGATGCTTGCAAAGCAGGCAGGTTACCCCGGCGACGAATTCTATTTACCAATGCAATTGCATCCGCCTGTGGGCCGCTTACTTCGTTTGTTGCTTCTGCATACATCAGGTACACATCTGCAAGGCGTATTACCGGCCAGGCAAAATCGCCTTCACTACGACCCAGCCCTTCATAGTTCCTTACAAATTTGCGGAAGACATATCCTGAGTTTGTTCCATCAGTATTATAACTTAAATAGGTAGTTCCGTTAATAGTAACCGGCGCGGCCCATGTTTGATAAATAAACGGAGCATAGCCTGTAGATTTTAAAGATGTCAAACCAAGGATCATTTCATAATCCCAAACAATGGTCGACTTCATCCTGTAATCTCTGTTTGCGTATGAGTTTGGATTAACCGCAGAGTTCACTGTAGTTCGGGCTACGTTCCCTGATGCAGGCACTGTTGGATTCATCCGCAACATCGGAGGTGCGAAATCACCGGTTGTCAACAGTTGATAGCGATCAGCTATTTCGTATCTCGGTGCAACCCAGCATTGAGAACCTTCGATGGTACGGCCTGAAAAGTCACGCATCAATTCTTCACCCTGCGAAGGATTTGCAGGTGTGCCCATGTGGGTGAAAGCCATTATCAATTCTGTATTACCCAATCCGTTTGCTTTCGGAGTGAACAACTCGTAATAGTTAGGAAGAATATCGGCTTTGCCAAGCGCATCGATCTGACCTGGATCTCCATTTTTATAGAGAGTCAATCCGTAATCCTCTATTACCTTTTTGAAATCTGAAGCGGCGGCAGTAAAAGCAGTGGTTGCCTCAGCAGTGTTTTGCTTAAAGCCTTCTAGCTCAGGCCAACCGTTTTTCTTCCAGCTACCCCAGAAAAGTTGCAGCTTGCCTCTGAATGCTAATGCAGCAGGTTGACCAACGCGTCCAAAAGCTACCGGTTTTGCAGGTAGTTTATCCAAAGCATAGGTAAAGTCAGCCATTATTGAATCCTTCACTTGTTCTATTGGAATTCGTGGCAGTTCTGATACTTCTGCATTTTCTGATACAACATGCCCGAGATAAGGAACATGACCCCACATAGAGATGAGGCGAAAATAAGTCATGCCTCTTAGCAGGCGCGCCTCTCCAACAATCGCTTCAAGGTTAGTACGTGAGTTGCCTGTAGCTGATGGAAGAAGGAGGTTATTTACATTTTCAATCACGTAATTCGCCCTGTTGACTGCACCGTAGAGATAACGGTAGTATTTATCAAAACCAGCTCCATATCCTGAAGGATCGTAGTTGCCTCCGTTGTAAGCATCTCCTCTTAAAATATTTCCGCTCGTAGTACTTGTACCGCGAACCCTCGTGTATTCTCCATGGCCGTCGAAATAGTAATCACGATCAAACACAGCCCTGGTTGCAGAATAAGCACCCATCAGGGCGGTAGTAGCATCGGCTTCTGTTTTCCAGAAAAGCTCGGTTTTTAATTCTGTAGTAGCCGGCTGATCAAGCAGTTCTTTTCTGCACGAGCTGAACAACAGCGCCATTGTAGAGACAACGCCTATCAATAGTATTTTGGGGGTTAATTTATCTTTTTTCATTTTCAATATCATTTTAGAAACTAAGATTAACTGCAATCGAATACGATTTATTTATGGGGTATAAGTTATTGTTGTCGCCTTGCTTTTCCGGGTCAAGACCTCTGTAGGAGGTTAGGGTACCAAGGTTTTCGGCAGAACCGACAATATGAAGATTTGTGACGCCTATTCTTCTCAACATTTTTGAGGGAACGGTATACCCCAACTGGATGTTTTTGAAGCGTAAAAAACTCATGTCGTCTAACCAGAAAATCGACTCATCACGATTACTACCAGGGCCTCCTAATCTTGGCCATGGGCCTAAACGGTTCTCAGGAGACCAGGTGTTTTGGTAAAGATCCCAGGTAGAAGCATAACGCTGGGTTCCAAAGTTCATATTATTGTAAGCGGTGAGCCAGAAATCTTTCCGGCCTGCAGAACCCTGAAGAAGTACAGCAAGGTCAAAGCCTTTCCATGAACCATTTAGGTTTAGGGCAAAAGACGTTGTAGGTCTGTTAGTTTGAAGGTTTGGATAAGCTTTTCTATCATCGCCCGTAATTCTTCCGTCACCATTTAAGTCCTTTCTCATGATGTCACCGGGAGCTATACCTTGAGGAACATGGTTATACACGTCCTGCCATGTTTGTGCTATGCCATCTGTTTCATAAGCATAAACAAAGTCAAACGGCATTCCTACAAATATTTGATTATTTCCAAAAGTTGCGCCTCTTCCAATAAACTCATTCCATTTTTCAAGTGTACTTCTGTTATAAGACACATTCAAACTTGCGCCGTACTGAAATTTTCCTATCCTGTCTCTCCATGAAAAGTCTCCTTCAACACCGCGGTTTCTGAGATCTCCAATATTAGTCCTGGGAGCGTTGTATGCCCCGGTAAGCAAAATTGACATTTGCGAAGGACGTATCATGCCCGAAGTAAGCCTGTCATAGTAATCCAATGTAGCTGTTAAGCGGTTGTTCAGGAAGGTTAAATCGAGACCTGCGTTAAGCACAGTACTAGTCTCCCATGAGAGGAACCTGTTGATCATTTTACTATTTCCAAAACCTACTTGTATGTTGGTGTTGGTTACATAAGGCACAAGTCCTAATGTCTCGAGTTGCTCATACCGCCCTACTGAACTGTTATTACCCAGGCTGCCATAGGACACCCGCAGCTTTCCGCTGTTTAAGAACTTCTCAGTAACAGAGCGAATAAACTTTTCTTCAGTAAAACGCCATCCTAATGCAACTGAAGGAAAAAATCCAAACCTGCTGCCTTCAAGAAACTTAGATGAACCATCTGAACGGAAATTTGCCTCTAACAAGTATTTGTTGAAAGCTGTATAGTTTAAACGGCCAATGTAAGAACGAAGGCCTTCACTACTTGAGTTTCCACCGGTAGATTGGTTGATAGTTAGTGCTGCATCAATTTCAGTTAGAGAAGGATTGAACCGATCATTTCTTGAACTTGACTGGAAACGATCATTCCAGTACTCCTCACTATAAACAAATAAGACACCGATTTCATGATCCTGGTTAAATTTCTTGATGTAGTTCAACCGGGCGTTCATCAATGTTTTGTACCCTGTCCTGGTTTGATTGGTTATACCGGCATTTTGGCCTACGTACGTACGGCTACCAAAAGACTTTGTCTGGAAATTATACGCCTGGTTAGGAGTAGCAGCGTCCCAACGAAAATCGTTATAATAATTTAGTGCATAATCAATCCGCCCTGTCAATCCTTCAATAGGCGACCAATCGTAATACATGCTGGTGTTTACTTCCTGGCGATTTGTGTGGTTGAGGTTATTAATGTAAAGTGTGTATGGATTATATGCCTGCGGATCTTCACCATAAGCTTGTACGCCTCCGAAATATCCTGACTTAGGATCATAAGGAAGGATGCCGGCAATAGCATATTGCATGTCGGTTCCTGCAGTATTATTTGGATCGGGGTCCGTAAAACCTTCAGCCAGTGCGTACTGGTAGTTAGACCAGTTGCCCGTAAACCTAACACCTACGTTCATGTTTTTCCTAACCTTATAGTCAAAATTGAACCTTGCATTGTACTGCTTGAAATTGTTGTTTATCTGTAACCCTTTTTCATCTTTCAACCCAATTGAAGCAAAGAAATTTGAAGACTCGTTACCGCCACTTGCAGCAAGGTTATAGTTTTGAAAAGTCCCATTCCGCATAATCACATCAAACCAGTCTGTATTTGGATAAGCCACCGGGTCAACCTTCCCCAAAGCCATCCATTGGTCGATTGTACCATTTCTAAAAGTTTGATTTCCGGCAAGGGTGTTTACAAAAGCCCTGCGCTGGTGAAGAGTTAAAGCACGCGGATAATCGGCCATAAACTTCATTCCCTTCGTCGGCGTGGTTAACGAACTATTACTACTGAAAGTGATAGACGGCTTTTTTCCTTTACCCGTTCTTGTTGTAATTAATATTACCCCGTTCGCAGCACGTGAACCATAAACGGATGCTGAGGTTGCGTCTTTTAAAACAGAAATGGTTTCAATGTCATTCATGTTGATACGGTTTATATCAACATCAGGCATACCATCTACAACGACCAGCGGGCCTGCATTATTTACTGTACCCAGGCCGCGTATAATTAAGCTGGCAGAGTTGTTTCCCGCCATCCCTGATGATTGTATTGCAGACAAACCCGGAACAAGGCCTGACAATGCTGATGAAACGTTTGGAACCGCACGGTTAGTTAGTTTTTCGTCGACATTCACCTGCGAAACAGAACCAACCAAATTCACCTTCTTCTGACGGCCATATCCCACAACTACAACGTCGTTTAGGGTGTTGGCGCCTGCCGCTAGTCTAACATCAATTGAATTTCTACCGTTTACTGGCACGTCCTGCGCGGTATAACCTACAAAGCTGAATGTAAGGGTACCATTCAAATCGGGCACATTGATACTGTATTTTCCATCAGCGGTTGTGGAGGCACCGGTTGAAGTTCCCTTAAGTGTAACACTTACTCCCGAAAGCGGGCTTCCTGTCTCATCAGTTACCCTTCCGGTAATGGGGACTGCGAAGCTCATTTGAACGAACGCGAAAAACAATAATGCGAATGTGAGGTTAATCCGCTTCATCGCTTTTCGGGTATCAACGCGCACGAAAGGAAGTTGTATATCAACAACCAGCAGCGTTTTCAGACGGGGCCATACATGAAGCATGTTCCCCGCTTGTGTAGAAAATTTCATACGGTTTTATGTTTGAGGTTTAATTGAACTATTTACTATTCTGATCACTAAATCTTGTCTTGTTATAATACTTTGCTTTAAACGAAATGCTTATGCAGCCCATCTCTTGCGGTAACGACTCGTAGGTCATCGCAGAGATCGAATAAAAGACTAGCGTTGTCCTGGTAAATATTAGCTTGAAATGATGCGAGGTAGTTAGGGTTGAATTGAGTAGCATCCGCAACACGGAAAAAATCAGAAAATTCTTTAAACATGAAAAGTGATGTAAACAAAACTTTGGAGGCTTTTTTCATATAGCTAAGCCCGGTTAAGAAATTAAATAATCGTCTTTTGTTAAAACCATTTGTAATAGTTCGGACATGTTAGCGTGTGAAAACGATGCATGGCACTACTAATTCTGGTCATAATTCGCGCAATTAACTAAGTATTTAGCAAAAAAAAGTTTTAATTTTTTTTTCTTTTCCGATCATGATTTTTCCATCCTCCTTGGTTAGCTGATCCCTGATTTGGCCTTAACTTCTAAGGCTCAAGTATAAAGACTTGAAAAGCCGTGACCGGGTAAATGTGCGCGTATCTGACTTTTTTCAAATCCCAGAAGTGTCTCTTGCTGCAGTTGGTTTTTTAGCACACGAGTGCGACGCAAGAAAAGCAGAATTGGAAAACCAAGGTTTGCAACAAAAGAGCAGTCTTTTCTCAAAAACTCAAATTGTTTTTTTCCTTAACCAATCAGGATTGCTGCTATTGTGCTTTCGTTGCGTCGCACTCTTGTACTTTTTTCTCACTTTAGACAAACCGAGCTACAATAATTCCATTTCTTCCAACCTATTCCAACTACTTATTTAGAGATTTTACTAGGACCAATTCAAAATTTTCGAAAGGAAATAAATAAACGCATATTTTTTTGTCTTCATTTACATTCGATTATTCAATACGTTTCATCGTTGCCCCTTATGAAAAAAAGACACCTTTTTTTAGCCCAATTCATCTTGTTGTTCTTTCCCGGATACATTGTAGCACAGGCGGTAAAAATTGAAAATCGAAAAGAAGTCAGCCAATACGGAATTACATGGACTTTTGACAAACCAGCAAAAACAGGTCAATTTATTACAGGAGATTGGTGGGTAGTAGGTCCGGTAACTATCTTGAAGATTACACCTGCACCAGGTCCGGTTCGTCCTGAGAATTTTAATATCAGCATCAATAGATGGAACGATACCAGCCTGAAACTGGATACCACTATGCGCAATGGCTCAATGATCGTACTTAAAGCCGGAACGACCCACGGCTATGACTCAAGAAGCGGTTCATTTCGTAAAAACAACTCGGTCAGCCTTCCACTATTACTCACTCCAAATCTTTCGCTCATATCATCTGAAAGTAACACTACTCTTCCCGTTGACAACTTTTGTAAAAACATTATGTGGGAAAATGAAAAGAAGTGCCAAAATGTGATGAAAGCTGCAGCTGTACTTACCTGCTTGCAAGATGCTCCTCCTGAGGGCGCCTTTCGGCCTCCATATGCAGGAACGGAAAAGCCTGTTTTCTTAGCGAAAGACATTAAATGGGACTTGCTTCCAAAGCTTGCACCAGTTGGAGAGGTACCGTCGTGGGAAGAATTTGAACGCTACTTTCAGCGACCCTGGATTGATCACCTCATGAGTTGGGAACAACAGGAATTAGTCCCGAACGAGAATGGCCCTAATTATGGCCGCGAACATGCGCGGCTGGTGTCGATGGCAAGTTTAATGGTTATGCTCGACGTACCAAAAGCAAGAAAGGAAAAACTGACGATAGAATTAATACAACGTGGGATAGACCTATACGGCATCGCAAAGGTGGGTGGATATTGGAATGAAGGCGGCGGACATTCGAGCGGAAGAAAATGGCCTATACTCTTTGCCAGTACTATGCTTAATAATCCGGCAATTTCGCAAATTCCGGAAACTGCTGTTTTTCATGAAGACACCCAGACCTATTATGGCAAAGGCTGGTTTGGTCAGGATGTGTTGTGGCAGATGATCATGCATCATGGTAAAAGAGATCCGTACGAAGAAAAATCGCCAGACCAATGGGAGAAGTGGGACAAAACATCGGAGAGTTATCGTACCTGCTGTAATGCTGTTGCATGGACGGGTACTGCCTTAGCTGCAAGGTATTTGAAAGCTATAAAGCTTTGGGGGCACGATGCCCATTTTGATTATATCGATCGCTGGATGCGTGAAGACGATCCATACAAAAGTGCCCGTGGTAATTATCCCCGTCCTGCTGCTGAAACCACTACCACTGATCCGTTTGTTACCGCCATGTGGAAGGCTTACAGAAAAAGCGCTCCTGCCCAGGAAATGTCAGGAAAAAATATGAAATGGGTTTGGAAAGGAGAAAAAGCTGCATGGGTTCCTAATCCTAAATAAAAGCGACTCCTTATTTTTACTATTCATTGTAGATCATTTCGAATTACACCGCCGTACACATGCACTTATCGCAGATTATCTTTTAATAGCTGCGTAATTGAAAGAAGCTTTAAGTGTTTTTTATCTAATTATTGTTAATTGCTAAAAGTCTAAGTTGATGCCATGAAAAGAGTCCCCAAATTCAAAACCTGCCTTACAAATTCTTAATTTTCCCCTGCGTGTCTTTGAATATCTGGATGCGCAAGTTTCAAATCCTCCTTCAATTTAATTACCATTTGTAGCTATATGAAAACACAGAAACGATTTGTAACCATCCTTGCATTAATGTTAGCGACAACGGGTGTATTCGCCCAGGTTGATCATCTTGGTCCTAATGTCAAATTCCCTGAGCATCCAAGAATCTTAATGCTAAAAGGAGAAGAAGCTGCTATTAAGAAAAACATTGACGGTGACAAAACCTGGAATAAACTTCACCTGGCTATTATAAATGAGAGCGATAATATAATAGCCCTCGAGCCTATAAAAAGAATTCAGATAGGCCGGAGATTATTGGATAAATCAAGAGAAGCCTTGCGAAGGTTATTCATGCTTTCCTACGCCTACCGCATGACCCAACAGCAAAAATATCTTGACAGGGCGGAAAAGGAAATGTTGGCCATATCAGCTTTTACTGACTGGAACCCTACCCATTTTTTAGATGTTGCTGAGATGACCATGGCGGTTTCAATTGGTTACGATTGGTTGTTTAATGGATTGTCTGCAAATTCGAGAGCGACCATAAGGGAGGCAATTTTAAAGAAAGGGATTGAACCGTCTCTTGATTCAAAGTACAATAGCTGGCTGAAGGCAGAGCACAACTGGAACCAGGTCTGTAATGCCGGAATGACTTATGGAGCTATGGCCATTTACGAGGATCAGCCTCAGCTGTCGAAGCAAATTATCAATAGAGCTATTGAGACGATTGTGCTGGCGATGAAAGATTACGGTCCTGATGGTGCTTACCCTGAAGGTTACGGTTATTGGGGTTACGGGACCAGCTTTAATGTAATGTTTAACAGCGCCATTGAAAAAGCTTTCGGAAAGGACTTTGGCTTAAACAGTCAACCCGGCTTTTTAAAAACCGCTGGCTTTATGGAAAACATGACCGGTTCCACCGGAAAACCATTTAATTATTCTGATGCAGGATCTGAAGGTGGTCTTCATCCTGCAATGTTTTGGTTTGCCAACAAGATTAAAGATCCTTCTGTATTGTGGGTAGAGCGCCAAAGGTTAATGAATGAAGACTCAAAACGGCATGTAAGAGACCGCTTGCTGCCTGCCATCATGCTTTGGGGTGGAGGAATGAGTATAGATAAGATAACGCCGCCTAAATCTACCGTGTGGGTAGCACAGGGAAAAAATCCGGTTGCACTAATGCGTACTTCCTGGACAGATACCAATGGAATTTATGTGGCAATGAAAGGCGGCTCGGTCTCAGTTAACCATGCGCATATGGATGTAGGTTCATTTATAATGGATGCGAATGGAGTAAGATGGGCGATGGACTTTGGCAGCCAGGAATATGAATCCCTCGAATCGAGAGGGATACAATTATTTGGCAGAACCCAGGACGCACAGCGTTGGACCGTATTTCGGTTAACCAATCTTGTACATAACACCCTAACTTTTAACGGGCAGCATCAAAGAGTGACGGGGCATGCAGCGATAACAAGTTCATCAAACAAGCCTGCTTTTATGAATGCAGTTACCGACATGTCTGCCGTTTATCAGGGTTCTGTGGCTAAGTCAGTTCGAGGAGTTGGGATTGTAGATCAAAAATATGTAGTGGTTCGCGATGAAGTGGAAACGCTTCCCTCAGAAACAACGTTGCGTTGGACAATGCTTACCCCTGCCGAAGTGAAAATAACAGGTGCTAATACAGCAGAGCTTACAAAAAATGGAAAGAAATTGCTTCTAAAGGTGCAGGAGCCAGCAACGGTCACAATGAAAACGTGGTCTACAGATCCTCCTCATGATTATGATGCGCCCAATCCCGGAACAACCCTCGTTGGTTTTGAAGTAAAGCTTCCTTCTAATGCTAAGACGGCAATTTCAGTAGCGCTCATTCCCGAAGGAAATGAGAAGCAGACTATTGCACCCATACAGCCATTGGAAAAATGGGGAGGCAAATAACAAAGAGCAATGCCTTCGAAAATTGCTTACCGCTCTAACCAGTTCTCTAGTGAGTAGCTATGAAAAAAAACTGTACAAGGGAGTGACACAACCGGGGCCACATAGAAAAACGAATGTTGGCTTACAAAAAGAAAATTTGTATCCAAGCCACATAACCTTGATGATGCTTTACTTGCGTCGCACTCTTGTACAATTGTACTGGTTTCAGCTCGTCGTAGTTTGCACTAAAAACCAATGATTTTCCTTTTTTAGCAAAATGTATTCAAGCATGAAAATGAAGCCAGCCGGTGTAATAGGTTATAAAGTAGTTGCGAGGTTCTTGCTGCTATTCATTATGGTTGTCAATGCAGCGACAATCAATGCGCAGGATAGTCATCCTCATATTCTCGTTAAGTCACAGGATAAACAAGCGATTTTAGAAAAGATCAATAAGCAGGTATGGGCAAAGAAAGTCTTCGACAGAATGAAGTCTTCTGTCGACCCATATGTAGAAAGGCACAAAACAGACCCTGAGTGGATCCTAAGCCGATACCTGATGAACCGCGTACCGGGAAAGCGCTACACCCAATTTTTTTCCGATGAAGACGGAACAGCTTTAGTCCGCTATGCTGGCGACGCGCCCTTTCCAACAATAAGAGTATCGCCGCACAAGAGGCCACCAATAACAAAAGATGGTTACAGTTATAAAGCACCTTCCATAGAAGAACTTACTCCCTACGATACTTCTAAGACTATGCTTCTGCAAAGCAATGCACCGGGAGGAAAAAAAGAATGGGCTAACCCGCAAACCTTTGTTGAAAACATCAATGGAAGAATAAATAACCTGGCGTTAGATGCAGCGATTATATACTGGTTAACCGGAAAAGAAGAGTATGCAAAGTTTGCAGCAGACATCTTAACACAATGGGCTCATGGAGCTTCCTATCAGAATCCGATTGAGGGCCCTTGTCGCACCGGCTTCCTTTCTATCCAAACTTTGGGTGATGGACATTATGAACCCATGCCGCTTATTTACGATTTTTTGTATGATTTTATTCGGGCGAAGAAATACGAAACGACGTGGTTTGAACCGGTGTTCGAAAAGATTGCTGCAACTATGACTTTTCGTGGATACGTAAACAACAATTGGTTTGCTGCCCAGGCACCGGCTATGGTCTTTGCCGCTTTGTCTCTCGAAAACAAACAACGCCGCGATTATTATCTTGATTTCTATCTAAACAAAGACACCGTCAATGATCAGTGTGGTCATCTTGCAATGCCTTCTGTAGTAACCAAGTGGCTCACTCCTGATGGTCACTGGAAAGAACCAGGCGGTTATCATAATTTTCCTGTCAGCAGCCTCCTCATTTCCGCAGTCGCCATGGAAAACAACGGTTATAATGTTTTTGGAAAACATCCTGCATTATTACAATCTTCCTATGTTTTATTAAAATACTCTTTTCCCAACTTTAGTGCTCCATCCATTGGCGACACTGGTCCTGTATCTCAAAGTCCTGAGTGTCTTGAATTAGGTATGCTGATGGCAAAAAAATATAGCAATCCAATAGCAGCGCAGCTAACAGCAGCGATGGCTGTTATGATACAAAAGAAAGGGTATCGAAGAGACGCATCGGACTACCTCGGACTATTAACTTATCTCGCGGAAGTACCAACGAACAGTACTACCACTTATACGTGGCCCCGAAGCGGCGAACTGGATTTTGCCAAGTGTTACTTACAACGCAATGGAACAGATAGAGAGACTGGCCTAATGTACCTGGTACAAGGAGCAACATATAATCACAATCATGCAAACGGGATGTCGTTAGAGTTATATGGAGCCGGAGGAGTTATGGGCATTGACCCGGGAAAAGGCATCACGTACGAAGCACCGATGCACGTGAATTATTATGCCCAATGGGCCGCACATAATACAGTAACTGCAGGTGGCATTTCAAGCTCCGTTCCTTTTTTTAAAGGAGGAGGTGGAACAAAACGGATGGGTGAAATAAAACTAGCCGCCATGGAGCCAAGGGCTGAAAAAGAAGCCGTCTCTCCTTACTGTTCGTTTACTGATACGCGTTACACTGATATCTCCACTAAAACAGCACAACAAAGAACTTTAGCGATTATTCGTACGTCGCCTACATCCGGCTATTATGTAGACATTTATCGCTCAGCTCATCCAAAAAGCAACGAGTATATCTATCACAATATTGGAAATAGCCTTCATCTGTTGGATGAAAACAGAAAGCCTATTCAATTAACTCCAGCCAACTTCCCTATTAGCAAAGAACCGCTTGATCCTCCCGGCTTCAGGTTAATACAAGACTATAAAACGACAGGAAAAACACCAAATGGTGTAACTGCATTATTCAGTTTAAACGAACGGGGTGACAACAAATACATGCAGGTATTATTTGGGGGTGAGCACAACCGGGAGTTCTTCTCCGGCAGCGCGCCACAGTCGGGAACAGCTGACCTTCCTTACCGAACAATGCCCACTCCAACTATCATCGCCCGGCAAGAAGGTGAAGCATGGAAACGCCCTTTCATTGCAGTCTTTGAACCTTTCAATGGAGCCAATAATTATACAGTTGAGAAAATTGAAAATTTGGACTTATCTCCCAAAGGAGATTTTAGTGCTATAAAGGTTTATAGTAAGAACGGCAGTCAGCAGATCATCCTTCAATCACTGAAAGCGGATCAATTGCAGGTGAAAGATAATTGGAAGTTCGTGGGGAGCTTTGGAGTAATCAATACAGAAAAAGGTGACCTGAAATATCTATACTTAGGCGAGGGTAAGGAAATTTCGCACGGGCGATATTCAGTCATTTCTAACCAACCTGCAGGTTCAGCTAATGTAACTATCAACGGCAATAAATTAACTGTAACCTGTAACCAGCCAACGACTATCACCGTAAAAGCTTCCTCTGCAAAAACAGTTACCTTAACAGAAAAAGGCAGGAAGAAAGGACTTCCGGTTACAAGCACAAAAGACGGGATCTCATTTACATTACCTGCTGTCGCAAACGGCGTAGTAACAATTTTATAATCACTTGTATTTATACCATATGAAGAAAGTCGCCTCAGTTCTAAGTACACTGATTTCGTTTGCACAATTGCCCCATCTATTGGCAATTGCTTTTGTTGTTCTGACAATCTCATCATTTAAAATTCCGCCGGCAAGAATAAACAAAGGAGTAGTTACGGGTCATAAGAAGACAAATACGATTGTTGCAAATGAAGACCTGGAAACAATCCGGAAAAGAATTATTGACGACTTGCTAGCGCCCGAGGTAAACGTTGATGAAATCAAGAAATTAGTTAGCACTATCCAACCCGATGGAAGCTGGCCGGGCATTAACTATAAAGACACAACCAAGACCGGCTTTGAGCATAGAATTCATCTTGAAAATATGCTTGATTTAGCCAGAGCCTTTCGAAAAACAGGTTCAGCATTTAAGAACAATGCTGATGTAAAAAAGACCGTTTCTGCAGCGCTTGATTTTTGGATCGCTCATGACTTTATCTGCGAGAATTGGTGGTGGAATGAAATGGGAACACCTAATTGGATGATCAATACTTTACTGGTAATGGACCCCGATTTAACTGACAAGCAAAAAACAGAGGGAGCCCGAATTGCTGGTCGTGCAAGCTTAACCGGTGTTGGCGCCAGGGCAGGCGGCGACTTCGTACCGATTGCCGGCATGGTTTGTAAACAAGGACTTTTCAAAAAAGATGAAGGCATTCTGGCAAATGCGCTGAAAGTAATGGCAGACCAAATTGTACTTACTCCAGCTCGCGGCATTAATCCTGATATGGGGTTTCATCACCGCGTAGATAACGTTACATCCATACATACTTATGGCACAAACTACGTAAGTGCCTTTAGCTATTGGACGGTAAAAACTGCGGGAACAAAATACACGCTGCCGAAGGAAGCTTTGAAATTATTGATCGATTATTATGTTGACGGAATAAGTAAATGTATGGCTTATGGTATCTATCCCGATCCCGGCGCAAGGAACCGCGATTTAAGTAGGAAAGGTGAAGTCGCCCATGCTGCCGGTACCGAGATAGCCGAAAATTTAATGTTGTCTTCAGACTATAGGAAGAATGACCTTGAATACCTTGTAAAAGTGCGGAAAGGCGAATTGAAGCCTGACCTTACCTGGGATAAATATTTCTGGCACTCATCGTATTTCGCGCATCAGCGCAAAAACTATTACGCGTCTGTTCGCATGCATTCCTCACGGCAAAACAACATGGAAGAACCCTACAACGAGGAGGGATTAAAAATGCATCACCTAGCGGATGGCGGTAACTTTCTTCTACGTACGGGTAAAGAGTATGCTGATGTTTTTCCTGTCTGGGACTGGCAAAAGATACCCGGCACTACGGTAGTTCAAAAACCTTCTCTCCCGCCTCCTAATCAAATTGCAAAGAAAGGAAAGAGCGAGTTTGTTGGCGCTGCAAGTGATGGACAATTTGGTGCCACCGCTTTCGATTTTAAAAGTGTTCACGATCCATTGAAGGGGCGTAAGTCCTGGTTTTTCTTCGACCAAGAATATGTTTGTTTAGGAGCAGGCATCAACTCAGAAGCGGAGTACCCTGTTGCGACTACACTTAACCAGTGCTTACTAAACAAAGGCGTGGTTGTAAAATCTGCAGCCGGCACAAAAACACTCGAACGCGGGCAGCACGATTTAAAAGGGGTTTCTTGGGTAATGCATGATAGCGTTGCCTACTTGTTCCCAACTCCCGTTTCAGTAAACCTTAGCAATACCACTGCTACCGGTAGCTGGCGCGACATTACTCACCAGGCTTCTGCTTCCACTGAAACTGTAAAAAAAGATCTTTTTACGCTCTGGTTAAATCATGGTCAAAAACCTGCTTCTGCCAGTTATGCCTATATGGTTGTTCCCGGGATCACGCCAACTCTCGCTAATGGATACCTTGCAAAGTCAGGAGTGATAATTCTATCAAACACGCCTGAAATACAAGCTGTTCAGAACAAGCTTTTAAACGTAACCCAGGTAGTTTTTTATCAGCCTGGAACAATCAAAATAAATGGCAATGTTAGTTTAACGGTCGAAAGCCCTTGTATTGTCCTGGTTAAAATGGGCGTCAATTCCATTGAAAGAATGGCAGTGTCCGATCCCACCCAAAAATTAAAATCATTGCAGCTAAAAGTAACATTGCCGATAGAAGTTTCAGGCACAAACTGGCGTTCGGGTTATAATAGTCAAAGCAGAGTAAGTACGATTCAAATAGATTTACCAACAGAAGGATACGCAGGACAAAGTGCTGTTTTAGAATTTGCAGCAAGACGATAAAAGCCAGGATTTTTTTTGAGCCGGACCGAAGTAACACTATTAAGCTTTTCTTGCGTCGCACTCTTGTACTAATGATCTTTATTCGTCTCTTTTTGCAAACTGCAAAACCACTGCTGGCACCAAAAAAACCGTTAGAAAACAATGATGAATAGCGATAGAAATAAATACCGATCAAAAATAATATCCGCCACTACTTGCATAATAGTGATCCTTTTCGCTTCCTGCCATTCATTGCATAAAAACGTTCAAACCTCTACATCCCCTATAGTAAAGGAAGTAACAGACGTTTTACGCAAACACATAATGAAGGAAGCTGAATGGGCAATGACTCAGGAACCTGAAACCGTAACGGCCCATTCGTCTCCACGAAGCGCAGGAGGCAAACATGATTTTTTTAGCGAAGGAGACTATTGGTGGCCTAATCCTGCAAGTGCCGATAGCCCTTACATTCAAAAAGATGGGATCACTAATCCTGACAATTTTGTCGCCCATCGCCTTGCAATGATTCGCCTTAGCCGAATTGTAGGTGCCCTCGCTTCTGCCTACAAAATTAGCGGAGACAACAAGTACGTGTTGCAATCAATGAAGCATTGTAAAGCCTGGTTTGTAAATAAGGAAACCCTAATGAACCCGAACCTCTTGTATGCGCAAGCAATCAAAGGCAGGTTTACCGGAAGGGGAATTGGCATAATAGACACCATTCAACTAATGGAAGTGGTGCAGGGCTTACTGGCAATGGAAGCTTCGACAGAAATGGATAGAAACGCATTAGCAGGGATTAAGAACTGGTTCGGGGAATACATTACGTGGTTGATGACCCACAAATACGGTAAAGATGAAATGAATGCGGAGAATAATCACGGAACCTGCTGGGTAATGCAAGTGGCAAGCTTTGCAAAGTTTACGGGCAACAAGCAGGTAATGGATTTTTGCAGCAGCCGATATAAAACCGTCTTACTGCCAAATCAGATGGATAAAGATGGAAGTTTCTCAAGAGAGTTAAAGCGGACAAAACCGTACGGCTATTCCATTTTTAATCTCGATGCAATGACAACCATTTGCCAAATCCTTTCAACTCCACAAGACAACTTATATACTTCTACCACCGCGGACGGAAAGTCGGTTAAGAAGGGAATTGAATACCTGCATCCTTATGTTGCCAATAAAAGCAAGTGGCCTTTAAAGCCCGACGTGATGTACTGGTCTGAATGGCCTGTTGCACAACCTTTTCTTGTTTTTGGTGCGAATGCTTATAATAATAGTCAATGGCTGCAAACATGGAAAAAACTAGAGCATGACCCGAAAGTGGATGAGGTAATTAGAAACCTTCCGGTAAGAAATCCCTTGATTTGGTTTTAATAAACAACTGATAAGAAAAATGTATCGGTAAATAAATAGAAATGATAAATAAAATTGTAGCAAGCGCATTATTGATAGCATCGTTCTCTGTTTCTAAGGCTCAGAAAATAAGTTTACCAAAAGTGTTTGCAGATGCAGAAAAGCAAACACAGGTAATGCTGACCGAAATACCTAAGGCAAAAGGTGGTAATGCAGAACTTGTTTCGCCCAGAACGTTAGAAGATGGTAAGTTGAAACTTGTTCCTTCAAGGGACTGGACAAGTGCGTTTTTTCCCGGTGAGCTTTGGTACTTGTATGAGTATACAGGAAAAAAAGAATGGAAAGCTGAGGCGGAAAAGTATACAGCAAACATTGAAAGAGAAAAAACAAATGCGGGAACGCATGATATGGGTTTTAAAATCTATTGCAGTTTTGGTAATGGTTATAGACTTACAAAAGATGCGTATTACAAAGAGGTCATCATTCAGGCGGCCAAGACTTTGTCTACGCGCTTTAATCCGACTACAGGCGTTATTAAATCGTGGGATAATCGTACTAAATGGAAATACCCTGTGATCATCGATAATATGATGAACCTGGAGTTGTTGTTTGAAGTATCGAAGCTTACAGGAGATCAATCGTTTTACAAAATTGCGGTCAGCCATGCTAACACAACCATGAAAAATCATTATCGCCCGGATTTTAGCTCTTATCATGTTGTTGATTATGATACCGCAACAGGCAAGGTGTTACAAAAAACAACCCACCAAGGTTACAGCGATGAGTCAGCATGGACACGTGGGCAAAGCTGGGGCCTTTACGGATATACGATGTGCTATCGTGAAACGAAGGACAAAGCCTACTTAACCCATGCCGAAGGAATTGCTGACTATATCTTAAAACATCCAAACTTGCCTGAAGACCTTATTCCTTACTATGACTTCAATGCTCCAGGTATTCCCAATGAACCAAGAGACGCTTCAGCAGCATCCATCATGGCTGCTGCCTTGTATGAATTAAGCACTTATAGTAAAAATGGCAAAAAGTATAAAGACGCTGCAGATAAGATAGTCGAAAACCTTACCAACAGTTACAGGTCGAAGCCAGGCGAAAGTTATGGTTTCCTTTTGTTGCACAGCACCGGTTCAAAAGCACAAAACAGCGAAGTCGACGTGCCTCTTAGTTACGCAGACTATTATTACATCGAAGCGTTAATGCGAGGCAAGAGACTTAAAGAGGGGAAGAAACTTTTCTAACAATAGTCTTTTCGTGTTCCTGGTTGTCCTTTCTGTGCAATTGCAACGCTCGTGATTCCTCCACCCTACTACTTTAAATATTTACGCGGCCTAATTCTTATTCGCTCGAAATCCTCGTCTTGTAGGTTTTGACCTTTTTCACTGTGTTTTTCAGAAAGCAGAAATTTTTTATTAGAATTTTCAGGACGATTCAATAGATAACACTCCTCCGCTGTCATCTTTTTGTTCTGCTGTTAATGATATACACAAACCCAAAATCTTGTAACTCTTATCAATAATTGTGTAACGCCAACCCTCTACCACGAATCTATCTTTGACTTATAATCAAAACAAAAAATTATGAAAAAGTCAATCGGCTTAACAAGCCAAAGCCAAACAAGTAAAACCTGTGGTAATGCAAATTGTACATGTGAAGTTTGTACATGCGAAAGCTGCTCATGCGGTAGTAACTAATTGCAACAGGTGCACCACTGACGTAGTCTTTAAAAACTCAACGTCGATGAAGCAGGGATGTTAAAAGAAAAAGGTGCACTAACATGCACCTTTTTCTTTTCTATCGCTGTATAATATCCTCAATTAGTACCACAGTTACTTGTCCTTTTTTGACACAACGGCGTCCTAAAAAACACTACCAAGGTTTGCATCTTTACAATACCAAAACAAAAATATTACGATTATGAAAAAGATTAAAAAACCGGTGCTAACCATCATCATAGCATTGCTGGTTCTTAGCATAGTACTCTACTTTTCACTTCCGCAAGTCTTCTCACAAAAGATAAAAGTCTATAAAGGCAGCAATAATTTAGCATGGTCAAAGCCTGTGCTTGACAGCACAAAAAAGACGGTCATTATTGTTGCCGATAACGAAGGAACAGAGATGTTTGACCTGATGGCTCCGTTTTATTTATTTAATGCTACGCAGAAAGCAAACGTACTTGTAGTGTCGGAGAAAAAAGCACCAATACTATTATTTAATAGCCTGTTCATACTTCCGCATTACTCTTTTTCAGAAATAGATTCGTTACACATTC
>NZ_BJYT01000002.1 GCF_007991655.1 Segetibacter aerophilus | reverse complement strand
CCTTGGCAGGCAAGCGAAAAGAAGTTAAGTATACTTATATTGTGGAAAAATAAAAAGAAGGGGATTTTTTTGCGGCGGGGGGAATAAAGGAAGCCGGTTTTGATCTTTTTATTTGCCAGTGGAAAAAAAGCAAGTAGGATTAATTATAAGTCATCACGACTTATAAACGTCGAAAGTGTTCTAACTCTTGAGGAAAATATTAGACGGGGAATAAAAGCAATGGCAAATTTTTAAAACTGCCTTGTAGAAAAAGATGGAATAAATAAAGGGTGGGGTGGTTTAGTGGGCTGTAAACTTTTGCTCAAGTTGACCTAGTATCTGTTGTGCTTCCTTAAACTGTAACTCCTCAAAAAAGCTTCTGGCTTCCTCAAACCTGTTACTGATTTCTGTGTACTTTCTTTCCGATAAATTCTTTTTCTTACCAAGGAACAACTCTAAATTCTTTTTAATGCTTCCTTGGTCAACTCCAAACAACTTCATTAGTAGTTCAGCATAACGATCATTACATTGAAGAGAATTATTACCACTTAATTTATCAAAGACATAATAAATAAGAACAAGCGCTGGATTTGAAAATTGTGCTCTTTTGCATTTTTCTAATTGTTCAAGTTGTTTGCGTTCATGAATTTCCTTGATCGTTTCAAGCTGAGGAAGAAAAGAATTATAGAAGCCGGGCCAATAAACAAATAGCATTAATGTTGAGAATGTAATCAATGCTGCCAGGAAAATTATTATTATCTGGGCATTTTCAAAGTGAGCTGAGGTCATAAGAAACAGCAAAGCAGGAAGTCCAAAAAGAAAACCAAAGTGAGTAAGTACGAGTTCAAACCAATACCTACCTATTACTTTTTGCCTTGTTGAATTTGTACTCCAAAATGGGATATTGCTTTGGTATAAAGCTTGAGTTGCATTAAATTGTTCAGTAAGACAATTTCTGTCAAAAGCGAAATCAAAGGTTATAAAAGAAACTATCTTTTGCATCGAATCTTTCATCACTTTTCCTTTTTTTTAAAGGTAAAAATTTCCGTAATAAGTTAGGAGAAGTAGAGCCATCAAATTTGTAAACTACTCCCTATTCAGCCGTTAACTCTCTTTCTAAATCTTCTATCGAAGGTAATTCCCCCTTTTAAATTTTCCGGTATTACTTCCGTTAACTGGTACTGGGTAACAGCAAGGAATGTTTACATTCTTCAAGGCGTACTTGACAACTACTTTATTTGGAGTTTTACACAACAATATTCCTGTGCTTGGGCTGATCATTTTGGTACCTTAACTGATCATCATAGCGTCAGCATTTTTTTTATTAGTCTTCTAAAAAAACCTCTTCGGATTGTTATTTATACTGCATTTAATTCAGTTCTGAACATTTCCATGCCTCCCCTTTCTTCCCATAATTCTTTTATTTTCTGAGCTGCTTCTTCAGGCGTAATTCTTATGTATTTATAAAAATGTATTTCTTTTTTGTGACCGCTTATCTTCATAACAAGCTTAACTGGCGTTCCTGCTAAAAACTCATTTGTGCAAAATGATCTTCTTGCAGTATGAGATGTGATCCACTCATACTTCGGTTTAACAACTTCAATATTTTTATTGCCTTTTTTATAGGAAAATCTAATTCGTTCATTTATGCCAGCAAGTTTTCCAATTGTTTTTATGTGCCTGTTAAATTCTGGATTAGTAAGTTTGGGAATCTTCTCTTTAAATTGTTTGGAAAAAATAATCTTTGCTTCTTTCCTTAAAGGGATTACAACCCAGTGCTCCGATTTCTCCTGCTTTTTATATAAGAGGTCATTTCGCAAATCGTCAGGCGTAAGTATTGACAAATCAGAAAACCTTAGACCGGTCAGGCAGGCTAACACAAACAGATCACGATACACTGCTAAATAAGGATGTGCGGACAAATCGGTTCTGTAGATTTTACCTATCTCTTCATGTGAAAGGTAAATAGCATCAGCTTCCTCTTCTGATATTTTAAAATCTGTCAAATCAATTGGAGCAATAATTTTTCGCCTGACCCTGTCCTTAATAAATATTCTAAATTGCTTAATAGTTTGCCCTATTGTATTAACCTTTAATCCATAATGCACTTCTTGTCTCCTTTTATGCTCGTAATGAAAGGTCAGAAATTCAATGAAGTCGTCATAGAAATTATAATCCATACAATCAAAAGTTATAGGGCGCTTCCTAAAGCTTTCAAACGCTCTTAGTCGGCCTTTTAGTTGCCCGTACACACCTAGCATTCCTTTGCAAACCTTTCTTTTTTTAGATTCTATGTATTCGTCTATTTGAAAAAATAAATCTTTATTTATTTCTTTTTGCTTAAAGCTTTCAACTATTATTGCTGCTTTTAAGCTCTCCAGAGTATGTGTATTAAAATGGGGATGAAAAATTTTCTTCACAAAATTGCCGACGTCTTCAATTTTGTTTCTGATTGCATAGGAAATAATATCCTCGGCAATCCTATACATTCTTTTTAAGTCTTCATTCAAACCCGTTGCATCACCGTGAACTACAGGCAGGTCTTTCGAAATACATAACTTTTTCTTATTCCAAAAAGTTGCAGGTATACTGATTTCGGTATTTAGCAGAGTTCGTCTTTCTGCACTGAAGCAATATTGAATATAAATTAGAGTTGAACCATCGCGACGAATCTTTTTAGGGTCGCAGATGAGTTTTAATGGCAGTAACATAATTTAGTCGATTTTTTAGTCGATTAAGAATATGTCATGCTTTATAAAGATAGGAAGACGGGCCTAAGAGCTTTTGTTATAAGTAATTGAAAATCAAGTGGCGGATGTAAGCTTAGATAAAGAGAAGTAAGGATTACAAAGTCGTAATCCTTACTTTGGTGATCCGGATTGGATTCGAACCAATGACCTACTGCTTAGAAGGCAGTTGCTCTATCCAACTGAGCTACCAGACCATACCGCTACCGATTTAAGCGGTGGCAAAAGTAATTTTTTATTAGTTTGCAGCCAAACGAAAATTCAGTAAAATGGATGTGAAAATAGAAGGAGGCTGGAAGGATGTTTTAATCGATGAGTTTTCAAAGCCATATTTTCAACAAGCCGTTACCTATATAAAGACTGAAAAGGCACAGGGAAAAATAATATACCCGCCCGGGTCTCTTATTTTCAATGCTTTTAACACAACTCCTTTCGGTTCTGTAAAAGTAGTTTTACTGGGACAGGATCCCTATCATGGCTACGGCCAGGCTCACGGCCTTAGTTTTTCCGTTCCTGATGGAGTCGCCCCTCCCCCATCATTGATTAATATTTTCAAAGAACTTCATAGTGACATTGGTATGCCTATTCCAAAAACCGGTAACCTTACTAAATGGGCGACGCAAGGAGTATTACTTTTAAATGCAGTGCTCACCGTTAGGGCTAATGAAGCTGCAAGTCATGCAAAAATTGGGTGGATGGATTTCACCAATGCAGTCATCAACAAAATATCCCAAGAAAAAGAAGGAGTGGTTTTTTTACTGTGGGGAAAATTTGCACAGGACAAGCAAGTACTTATTGATGAAACAAAACATCTTGCTTTAAAGGCGGCCCACCCTTCACCACTTAGTGCACACAATGGCTTTTTTGGTTGTAAACATTTCAGTAAAACAAACAATTATCTCGTTAAACAAGGCCTTGATCCTATTGACTGGATGCTCGATTAGTTTGAATGTTTAATCGTTATATAATGAAAATCATTAAAAATATTTTAGGGGCTATCTGGGCTTTCTGGGGCATACTTACTTTTAGTGTTACGTTACTTATCATCATTATTCCTGTACTCATAACTTTTCTAATAAAGGAACCTAGGGGAACCGAAGCATATCGCCAGGTAACTAAAGTATGGATGAATGTGTGGTTAGCGTTGATCGGCTCACCTTTGAAAGTAGTTGGTAAGGAAAATTTTAAGAAAGGAAAAAATTATGTGGTCGTATCAAATCATAATTCTTTAATGGATGTTCCGGTAACCACTCCTTATGTGCCTGGAGCCAATAAAACAATTGGTAAAAAGTCTTTTACAAAAGCACCGGTTTTTGGTTGGGTTTATATTAGAGGAACAGTGTTGGTCGACAGAAATAGTGATGCCAGTCGGCGTAAAAGTTTCGAAGACATGAAGAAAGTATTGGCGCAAGGACTGCACATGGTTATTTATCCCGAAGGAACAAGGAACCGCACGTCTGACCCTTTAAAGTCTTTTCATGATGGAGCTTTCAAACTTGCTATTGCTGCCCAAAAGGAAATCATACCTACACTTATCTTTCATACGCGCACTGTGCTTCCACCCGAAAAAAAATTTTACATGCGCCCTCACCAGCTTCAAATGCACTTTTTACCTGCAGTAAGTTCAGAGAATATTACCAGCAAGGAATTACGCGAAAAGGTGTTTAAAATGATGTGGGATTATTATCTCGAAAAGAATGCATAAAGGAGCAGGGACCTTTACTGGTAGAAAAATCTCGACCTGTTAATTTTAAGATCACGAAGAATACCCGACTTAGGATTAATAGTGATGTTAAACGAACGGTATAAACCAACCGGGGTAAGATTAATTGACATTTGCCAGCAATGCATTTCACGGCTGATAAACATGCTTAGCGTTTGAATTTTGCTGGTTGTAAAATCGTAATAAGTATTGCCACCAATCTTCCAGCGGGGAGTTAAACTAAAGTCCCCATTCACACTCAAATTTGAGTACACTCTTGATTCTTGCCTGTAATTGCTACCCAATTGCTTTGTATAACTAAGCGAGTATGAAAGCTGCAAGCTCCATGGTATATTGAAGTCTGTATATTCAGCAGGATTACTTCTTACATACTCCAACTGACGTTGTTGTTCGTCTGGCGTCATGAAGTCGTCATTGGGTATCCGTTCCTTATCAGTCTTACCATCTTTACTTTTACTTTGAAACGATGTAGAAACTGCAATACTCGCATTGGTAATTCTTCCCGGATGGAGCTTATTATCTGCCAGCATTAGTCTTGCGCGACGGAACCCAAATTCATCCACCTGGTAGGGGTCAAGGTTAGCATTTGCAGTAATATTTATTTTTTCAAATAGAGTACTTCTGGCATAAATGCTAATGTTAGATAAAGGAAAACTATCGTTTAAAGATGGAATAAGATTATAAGAGCCATTAAAACCGAATCCATCTAAAAGCCTTATCTTTTTTGTACCAGCAGCGGAGTCTTCATCATTTGTATCCTTGTCGTCTTTCTCCCTTTTACGATTTAGCACCTTCATTTCAAGCGTATTATCTATACCAAAACCAATGCTACCAGATCTACCTTCACCAAAAGGAGAGATAATGCCACCGGCAAATTGAGAGACACGTTGAAAATGTTTTGCCGAGTCAACTTGCAAATCATAATAATATTGCTTCTGCATATCAGGGCGATAATTCAAACTCAACGTAGGCCTGATCTCATGCCTTATTGCCTGAACTTTACTCGTCTTGCTAAATTGGTAAGTTCCGAAAACCCTGGTGCTAGCCGAGAGAGACATCTGCATTTGTCTTGCTGTATAAATACCCCTTGAAATACTGGTATCAACTTTATTCCTTGCACTATCCCAGTGCTGAACAACTTTCTGTCCATACCAGTTTTCCTGGTAAGAAATACTGGGTGATAATTGTATCGGTCCCATCTGCGGCAATGAAAGTGTGATAGGAACTGAATGTGTCGCTCCATACTGAGCAGTATCTATCATGCGCCGTAGACTGAAAGCTGAGTCATAAAAAGAAACCTGGTTTTGAAAATTACCCGTATACCCAACGCCCAATTTTTCATACCATTTTGGTGTTCCAACTGATTCTCTTTTCTGAAACGGGTAGATAGTCAACACGTTAAAACTTGCTGTTGGAAGCGTAAGATTAACTAAACGAAGATTATTGTTTTGGCTGTGGTTGGCACTAACTGTAAGGTTGTATTTCCCACTCCAATCGCGGCTGTATGCAATAGATGAGCTTAAGCTATTTTGAAAGTTTTGTAAGGAGTTGTTAGAAACGTACCTATTAAACTTTGTACTTCCTGCATTTACGTTTGCAGAAAAGCTTGAGCCCGGGCTTGCTTTTGTATCGCGGGAATGGCTCCAGTTAATCATAAAACTTTTGCTCTTTGTAAACTCCTCTTTACTATAGCCGCCGCTATTTAAGATCTTAGTATTTTGTATGGCAATGTTTAGATTACCGGTGTATTTATATCGTTTTATATATCTCGAGGACAGGTTTGCATTCCAGCCTCCATAACTATAAATATTACCCCTAACGGTCGCATCGAAATTATCGCTTAACACTTTGTAAAATCCTAAACCTTCAAGCCCCAAACCGTACTGCTCATTTGATGCAAACTGAGGTGGAAGCAGACCCGAATGCCGTCCGCGATTTAAGGGATAGATCCCAAAGGGAATTCCAATCGGAACAGGTACGCCTTCAAACTCCGGAGAGGCCGGCCCCGACACTGCAATCTTGTTTGTAATCATCTTCATCTTGCGCGTACGAAAAGCGAAGTGAGGTGTATCAAGGTTACACGTAGTAAAGCGTCCGCGCCATGCGTATATAGTATTGTTATTAATCTTCTTTACCGTTTGAGCATACACATACATTTCACCCTGCTGAAGGTTTGTGCCTTTTGTTAACCCTTTTTGAGAACGGGTATTATACCAGATTGTATCACTGACACTCGTCATGTCGCCCTGCACAAGCTTTGGCTTATTTAAAGGATTGCCTGTTGTATCTGTTGACCCAAATGCTGTAAGCAATTGCTTTTCCTGGTTAAGATTTATAGTGGATGCAGATACTTCCACGTCTGTGTACTTTGCATTTGCCTTTCCATACAAAATGAATTCCTTAGTTGGAATGATTAAGACACCACTATCTTCAGCAGAATAAGTTACCGGTGCATCAAGAGAGTCCTTTGAAAGCTTGACATTAAGTGTGTCTATAGTCTTTACAACGCTATCTTTTCTAGTGGTATCATTAACAGCTAATGTATCTTTTATAGAAGTATTTGCTTTTAATATACTATCTACTTTCTTAGGACGTTTAATTGGAGGAGGTGAGTCGACGATTGTAGAATAAGAAAAAAATTGAAGATTACTTTGTTTTTGTTTTGCATTTACTTTGAGCGTTATTATGAAAACAATAGCAATTAGCCCAAATGCTAATTTTTTTTTTGCTCTAACTTTACATCGATTGCTCATAAGTAGTGCGGCAAATTTAATGGTTAAAGCATTAAGGATGTGTGAAGATTAACCCAATTGAAAATGACAAAAATTCAAAGGACCCTTAAGTATGATTAAAAGATTTTTCATAGTTATTCTCTGTTTTTCTATTCTCCCAGTTTTATTCTCTTTTGCAACAGACCCGGTTAAACCAAATAAAAAACAAACACTCAAAACAATAGTTATTGATGCTGGTCATGGACTTCCAAATAGTAACGCGGAAGGTAAGTACAGCTACGAATCACAATTAACTCTTGCAATGGCGTTGAAACTTAGCGAAAGGCTTAAAGAAGTTTTACCCGATTGTAATATTCTTCTCACACGCACTGATGAAAATCTTCCTGGTGGCTTAAAAGACAAGAATGTCGCGAATAGATGGAGAGCGAACTTTGCTAATGAAAATCACGGCGACCTTTTTATCTCAATTCATGTAAACGATTTAGAGCCAAGATATCAACGAAAAATAGAAGGATACAGAGAAGAGACTTATACAGTAACTGTTGGCAAAGGCCGCAAAAAAAGAAGGGTAGAAAAAACCCGTACAGTCCCCATCTACAAATCTTATAAACTCTCTTGCGATAGATCCGGCACCGAAACGTATATATGGGCTGTGAACAAATATGACCAAAAACAAAATGCGGTTGGATCAAGAGATGGTGAGGATCAATTTGGTGAAAAAGACTCATCCGGAATGTTCGCTGAATCTCCGGATGCAAAAATCCTTGCGTCTTTAAGAACAAAAAAGTACTTCGATCAAAGCCTTGCCATTGCCACATTTGTTGAGGAAGAATTTAAGAAAGAGGGCCGTAATAGCTATGGTGTAAAGCAAAGAAACAATGAAGGCATTTGGGTTTTGCAAGCGACTAACATGCCGAGCATATTAGTAGAGACAGGCTTTATATGCAACTTCGAAGAAGAAGATTACATGAATAGCGAGAAAGGACAGAATGAGATTAGCTATGCTATCATGAGAGCAGTACTTAGATACAAGCAATTGCTTGAAACAGGTTCAGGTGTAATTCCCGATCCTCCAAATGTCAATATTACCAAGCCTTAATATTCTTGCAGTTATAATCTCGTCCACGCTCGTCCGACAATTTTAATTCTGTGGAGACCTTGCTTTAGTTTGAATGAAAACGAATGGGTTTTCATAAACCAACATATTTTCTTCTAAGATGTTAATAAATACTTCTACCATCCCACAACTTCTTCACGCTGTATCATAAAGAAGTTTAATAAGAACAAGACCTGTTATTTTTGTAACTACTGGCTGCTTCCTTCAAAGTATTTAAGAAACAGTGAAAGTATTATTATGAAGAGTAAATCGATATTGAGTGTCGGCCTGTTTTTATTGTGTCTTCAATCAACTTTCTTGTCAGGCTTTAAACCAGTTCAAAAAGCCAAATTAAAAAAAATAATTATCGACGCGGGCCACGGTGGCCACGACGTAGGTGCTGGAGGTAAGTATTCTAAAGAGAAAGATATCTCGCTTGGGGTAGCGCTCAAATTGGGCAAACTTATTCAATCTCAAATGCCGGAGTTAGATGTGGTTCTCACGCGTACTTCAGACATTTACCAGTCTCCTCCCACAAAAGCAAATATTGCCAACTTCAACAAAGGAGATTTATTTATCAGTATCCATTGCAATAGTGCTCCGCCTATAAAGCATACTGAACTTGCCGGTTATAAAACCGAAACCTATTATACAGGTAAAGGAAAAAGGAAGAAAAAACATACACGTAAAATTCCTCAGTACCGAAACTATACAACACCGAACCCAGCTAAAGGAACCGAGACATACATTTGGGGAGCGAACAAAAATGCTTTGAAAGAAAAAGCAATGCGTGAGAACGAATCACTATATCTCGACAGCGCTACTGCAAATTTTGTAAAAGACTTCGATACAAATTCTCCTGACCGGATGATTTTATATTCTTTAAAAACTCAACAGTACTTCAACCGAAGCGCTAACCTTGCTTTAACTGTTGAGGAAGAATTTAAAAAAGTTGGTAGAATAAGTCGCCAGGCACAGCAAAGACAGGTCGGAATTTGGGTACTGCAGGCTGTTGCCATGCCCAGCATCCTGGTTGAAACGGGCTTTATTAGTAATCCGGGTGAAGAAGAGTATCTAAACAGCAATGACGGTCAGAATGAAATTGTCCGTTGTATTGTTCAAGCCCTTAAACGTTACAAATACTCTATTGAAAATCAACAGGTAAAGAAATAGTTTAACCTATTTACAAACATGCTTTTAATCGCTACTTTTGCCTTAGCATGACTTTTGCAATTATAGTCATTTTAACCCCTAAAGCGGTTTAATTTAAAGCATACTCCATGAAGATTAATAATGAAACGAAGGTTGGTGCACTTACGGCGTTGGCTATTACACTTTTAATACTAGGGTTTAATTTTCTTAAGGGAAAAAGTCTCTTCAAAACCGGCAATTTCATCTATGCTAAAGTAAAGCAGACCAAAGGGATAATGATTTCAAACCCTGTTTATATTAATGGTTTGCAAATAGGCAGCGTATACGAGTTGGAGGAAGCAAACAAGAATATCGACACCATTATTATATCTATTAAATTAGCTAAAGACGTTAACATCCCGGTTAACTCAATAGCCTCTATAAAAGATAATCCTCTCGGTTCGGCAAGTATGGATATAAGCCGCGGTGATAGCAGAGTTTACTTAAAAAATCACGACACTATACCTACACTCGATAATCCTGGTATGATAGGCACTGTTACAGCAAAGCTTACTCCTGTCGTTGACCAAGTGAGACTCACCTTACAAACATTAGACTCTGTTCTTAGAAACGTGAACGGCATCTTTGACCCAATGACAAAAAACAACATGCGCGACGTCGCTAGTAATATAAATCGCGTTACCGCTAGTCTTGCTATTTCCTCCCTGGCATTACAGTCAATGATGAACCAGCAAACCGGGGCGTTAGGCAAATCAATGGGTAACTTGAACACCTTTACTTCTAATCTTGCAGGCAATAACGAAAAGATAAATGCAACTATGGCTAATCTCGAAAAGTCTACCAAGAACTTATCTAACGTAGACATTGACGGCACTATTGGTCAACTAAGAGGTACTATAGAAAGATTGAATACTGCGGTAGAAAAAATAGATAGCAAAGAAGGTTCTATGGGTAGATTGTTAAACGACAATCAACTCTATGATAACCTCGCCAACACTACCAGGAGCCTTAATATATTGATGGATGATATTCGTGTCAATCCTAAAAGGTATGTTAGCATTTCTATTTTTGGCGGCAAAGGCAAAAAGGAATATTTAACTTCACCCCTGCCGATAAAAGATACCATTGCGGCTGTGACAATGAAATGATAAAACAGCTTTTTTTTTACTCTATATTTCTTTTTACTTTAATAATTTTCTCTCATTCTGTATCAGCACAAGTACAGGTGCCACTTCCAACTGATACCTCTAAAGGCAAGAGACTTGAATTCGAGGCTGATCGTTACAACTTTACAAAGGTTGAAGGAATAGGTGACTTTATTTCCTTGGCTGGGCACGTGAAGATGAAACAAGATCTAACCTTAATTTACTGCGACAGCGCTGTTCTTAACCAGGCAGCAAATATCGTGGAAGCTTTTGGAAACATTCACATTAATGATGCAGATAGCGTTCATACCTACTCTCAATACTTAAAATACCTGGGCAACGAAAAGACTGCTTTTCTTAAAAGGAAGGTAAGGCTAACAGACGGAAGAGCGGTGTTGACGACTGACGAGCTGGAGTACAATACATTCACCCACATTGGCACTTATTTAAAAGGAGGCAAAGTTGTAGATGGAACTACTGTGCTTACCAGTACTGAAGGCTATTATTATGGTGATACCCGGGACATGTACTTCAAAAAGAAAGTTTTTCTTAACGATCCCCAGTACAAGGTGAATACTGATACGCTTCTTTACAATACCTATACTCAGATCGCGCGTTTTACCGTGCCTACTAAAATCAAAACAGGTACCAGAACAGTAAACACTTCCGAAGGCTTTTACGACATGAAAAACAAAAAAGCTGTTTTCGGTAAGCGGCCTGTTGTTGATGATAAAGACTACACCCTTACTGCTGATGATCTTGCCTTTGATGAAGCAACTCATTTTGGGGAAGCGCAAGGAAGTGTTGTATATAAAAGTAAGGATACCGCGAACAAGTTTGCGGTTCTGGCGAACAACATGAAGTCAAATAATAATACAGGGAGTATCCTGGCTACTCAAAAACCCCTGATGATTATTCAGCAAAAGAACGACACCATTTATGTTACGGCTGATACATTGTATTCGGGTAAGCTGACCGAACTCGAGAAATTTAGACGGGTACCAAACATAACCGATACTATAACTACTAAACAAACTAAAAATCCGGCTGACAGCAACAGCAACAGGTTCTTCGAGGCCTACTTCAACGTAAAGGTTTTTAGTGATAGTTTACAAGCTGTTGGCGATAGTTTATTCTATAGTTTTCGAGATTCAACTTTTAGGTTTTTCAAAAACCCTGTTGTGTGGTCGCAGGAAAACCAGGTCGTGGGAGATACCATCTATCTGTTTACAGAAAACAAAAAGCCGAAAAGGTTCTATGCTTTCGAAAATGGCTTAGCGATAAACAAGGTCGAAAAAGATTTATACAACCAGTTCAAGGGCAATACAATCGACGGCATTTTTAAAGATGGAAACATTGATTTCGTAAGGGCTAAAGGCAACGCAGAAAACATTTACTATACTGCTGATGAACAAGGAGGTTTCATTGGGGCAAATCGTTCTACATCGGACGTAATCGATGTTGTATTTCGGGAGAAGAAGCCCTATAAAGTTACTTTTCTGCGCAACCTACAAGGGACCATTTCGCCGATACGACAAGTAAATAGTAGTGAGATGAGAGTTCGTGGGTTTAATTGGCTTGAGGCCAAAAGACCAAAAACCAAGTACGAACTTCTTGGCAACTAATACAATGCATTCTTAGTTAAGACCTTATTTGACCCAATTTCGCTAGATCGAAAACTATTCTTGATCATCGTTTGAGACACTGTTACCCTTTTGATTTTCTCCGCAATAAAAAGAGCCGCGTAGAAACGCAGCTCGTAGCATTCATATCTTTAACAAAGGAATGCTTGCCGGAACAAATATATAATGTTCGAACACCAACTTTTTGTACCTAGCGACGAACTACCTGTTTTTTTCGACGAAAGTTGTTTTATTCTCTTCGGCGAATATGAATTCCGTTCTGTCAACCATTATTTGTTCTTGACGTTACTTTCAACCCTTTTTGGTGGTTTTTCTTTCTTTACCATAAAAGCACAAGTAAGATGGCCGGATCTTTTAGATCAGGTTTTTACTAATCATTCACCATGAAATTTTCACCTACTGCCCAGACGCCTCTTGAATGGATTGCCTTGAAAGCCGGCCTCGTGCCTACCCCACTCGCTTATTCGCACTTTGGTTTTATGATGAGTAAGTTTTTACTGGAGGCCGTAGACAAAGGCGTTTTTGAAGCTATTGGGCATCGAAGAATTTCGCTTGAAGAAATTTGCGCTTCATGTAATCTTAATGCGAAACCCGTTAAAAGTTTACTAGGTGTTTTAGCAACAATGGGTTTAGTAAAGCAAATTAAGAAGCTGTTTTGCCTGACGGCCAAATCAAAAAAATGGATACTTAAAGACAGCCCACATTCTCTATACTGGTTAATGGTTTTTGATAACAGGGTTTGTGTAAAGTGGATGGATCATGTAGGCAGTTTCCTGGAAACGGGCAAAGGGTTGCAGTACCACGAAACACTTACCGAAGATGAATGGTTTTATTACCAAAAAGCAATGGAAGCAGCTGCTTCAGCCACATCAAAAGAGGCAGTTAGAAAAATCCCCGTTCCACCCGGTGCAACCCGAATGCTTGACATCGGCGGCTCGCACGGTTTGTATTCTGTTGCTTTATGTAAACGATACCCCGCACTCACTTCCACCATCCTTGATCTTCCTTCTGCTGTCGAAAAAGCTGCGCCTATTTTAAAAACTTATAACATGGGCAACAAGGTCGTGCACAGAGCAGGCAATGTGCTTGAGGAAGATATAGGCAAAGAGCAATACAATGCGGTTGTAATGGCCAGTGTTGCTCATCATTTTACTGCAGAGGAAAATAAATTGGTGGCCCAAAAAGTATACGATTCCTTACAGCCGGGTGGCACTTTTACAATACTGGAAGTCTTAAGATCAGATGAGGCAAAATATAACGGAGACATGTTAAGCGCTCTTGGAGATTTCTTTTTTGCCCTCAGCAGCACATCAGGTACATGGAGTCTAAAAGAGATCATTGGGTGGCAAAAAGAAGCCGGCTTTGGTTCCTTTAAAAAAGCTACCTTTCTTACTATACCCGGCTATGTTGCAATAA
This sequence comes from Segetibacter aerophilus, assembly GCF_007991655.1. Classification (GTDB taxonomy): domain Bacteria; phylum Bacteroidota; class Bacteroidia; order Chitinophagales; family Chitinophagaceae; genus Segetibacter; species Segetibacter aerophilus. Next base: position 531,056 of record NZ_BJYT01000002.1, on the reverse strand, counting down.
CGGGAAGGAAATTGTAAGTTGATTTTACAACCATCAACTCGGGGCTACTTCATCCCATTCAAATTACCTTAATTAAAACACATGAACCTCAACTTACTAATCCCTGTAGTTATCATTCTTGTTCTTCTGGCCATGGGAATATGTATTGCACAAGAGTATGAGCGATCAATCGTATTCAGGCTTGGAAGATTCAAAGCAATAAAAGGTCCCGGGTTATTTTGGATTATACCATTCATTGAAAAGCGCAGAACAATAGATATGCGCGTAAGAACAGTTGACCTTGAGCAACAGGAAACCATTACAAAAGACAGCGTTACGATTAAAGTAAATGCAGTGCTTTGGTTTAGAGTAACGGACCCCGAGAAAGCAATTATAAAGGTTGCCGATTATAATAAAGCTGTCTATCAATTTTCTGTTACAGCCTTACGAAATATAATAGGACAACACATTCTTGATGAAGTGCTGAAAGAGCGTGAGCAAATCAATAACACATTGCAGAAGATAGTAGATAGTTCAACCGAACCATGGGGAATTAAGATAGAAATGGTGGAAATGAAAGATGTCGAAATTCCTGAAGCCATGCAGCGGGCTATGGCAAGGGAAGCGGAAGCGATTCGGGAAAAACGTGCGCGCATTATAAAAGCGGAAGCAGAGCTGGAAGCATCCATCAAACTAACCCAGGGAGCCAAACAAATGGAAGGAAGCCCGATAGCCTTAGAGCTAAGGCGTATGCAAATGCTTTCAGAAATTGGAATAGATAACAATACTACAACTGTTATTTTGATGCCATCCGATTTCACAAATGCTGCAAGAAGTTTTACAGAGTTGGTTACAAAACAGAATGAAAAAGTAGAAAGTAAAAATGACGAGGCGGTAGGGTAAGCTAAACATACCACGTTTTATTTTTAACCCTAAAACAATTATTCATGGCTAAAAAAGTTCAGTTAAAAAGCTTCAAAGTAGCAGGCATTTCCGTTCGCACAACTAACCAGGATCGGCAGTCTTCTACTGATTTAATGAATCTCTGGAACAGGTTTTATTCTGAAAACATTTCTTCAAAAATACCTGGCAAAGTCAACAACAATATTTACGCTGTTTATACTAATTACGATTCGGATTATACCTCAGCATACACGACCATACTTGGTCATAGTGTAGCCTCTATTGATAATCTTCCTAGGGGACTTGTAGGACATGAGATCGGTGCCGCATCTTACATTGCTTTTGAAGTTAAAGGTGAAATGCCTGCTGCCATTGTTGATACCTGGAAGGAAATATGGAACAGGGACAAGGAACTAAACAGGCAATATTCTACAGACTTCGAAGTATACCAAGAGAAGACTGAAGAGGAACCCAACGGTTCAGCAACGGTTTATGTGGGAGTGAAGGAATAGAACAATTAGGGCACTATTTTCTTAAAAGGTTAATTCATCTTCTCAAATACGAAGCTTGCTGCGCCTTGCTTTGGGAGTACAAGAGAGTGACACAACGATGTCCAATTCTTATTCATTTGCTGGTTACAGAAAAACTAAATTTTTATTGATTTTTTGATAAGGTTGAAACAATAAGTTTACTTAGCAGGCTAAACATCTTCTTATATGAGGTTTCAACCAGCCAGGGTTTTTGTTTGCTTTCTTCTCATTTTACAAAGTCTATCGATAAATGCACAAACTGCTGCTCCTAAAAAACTTGGCGTTTCGCCCAATGTAAAAATTGGTAAACTAGCAAATGGTCTCACCTATTATATCCGAAAAAACCAGGAACCAAAAAACAGGGCAGAATTACGCCTCGTAGTAAAAGCAGGTTCTATACTTGAAACCGATCAGCAAGTTGGCCTTGCTCATTTTACAGAGCACATGGCTTTTAACGGAACAAAGAATTTTAAGAAGCAGGAACTGGTTGATTTTCTCGAAAAGAGTGGGGTGAACTTTGGCGCTGACTTAAATGCCTCTACTTCGTACGATGAAACCATTTATATGCTGCAGCTTCCTACTGATAGCCAAATGGTTTTTAAGAAAGGTTTTCAGATTTTGGAAGATTGGGCCCATAATGTAACGTTTGAAAATAGCGAGATAGATAAAGAAAGAGGTGTTGTAGTCGAAGAATGGAGATTGGGCCAGGGAGCAGACGAGCGATTAAGAACTAAGTTTTATCCCGTTTTACTTAAAGGCTCAAGGTACGCGACGCGCAATCCGATCGGCACCAAAGCCAACCTTGACACATTCAAATACGAAACAGTAAAACAGTTTTATAAAGATTGGTACAGGCCAGACCTGCAGGCAGTAGTGGTTGTTGGCGACGTAAATGTGGCTGAGGTAGAGCAACTGATAAAACAACATTTTGCAGGTATTCGCGGTCCGCTAAATCCCAAGCCGCGGATTAAATATGGAGTTCCGTCACAGAAAGAAACTCAAACAATTATTCTTACAGATCCTGAGCAGGCTTATAACCAGGTGATGATGTTTTACAAACAACCATCTCTACGTGAGCCTCAAACAGACCTGGAGTATCGCACTTCTATCGTACACGGCCTGTTCAATTCAATGATGAGCAGCCGCCTGCAGGAGCTTGCACAAAAACCTGATGCCCCATTTTTATTCGGCGGTAGCAGCTATGGAAAACTGATAGGTGACAAAGATGCATTAACGCTTATGGCTGTTGCAAAAGATGGCAAAGCCATCGCAAGATCAACTGAAACGGTATTGCAAGAGAATGAAAGAGTTCGCCAAAACGGGTTTACACAAAGTGAACTGGAAAGAGCGAAAGTTGCGATTTTATCCTCGATGGAAAATAGCTTCAACGAGCGTAACAAGACGAAGTCTGCTGAACTGATTGAAGAACTAATCAGGAACTTTCTCACCAATGAACCAATCCCCGGGATAGAAAAGGAATATGGAATGTATAAGCAATTCGTTCCCGGCATTAAGTTATCAGAAGTAAATGTTTTGCTTACCAAATGGATTAAACCAACCGACCGCGCGATCATCGTATTGGCACCTGAAGCTGAAAAAGATAACCTTGTAAGTCAGGCTGAATTACTTGCGTTGGTAAATAAAAAACAGGGAACCTTGAAAGCATATGAAGATAAAGTGATGAAAGGTTCTTTCCTGGCAAAAGCACCAGTGGCAGGAAAAATAGTTGACGAAAAGGAAGTAAATGAACTAGGCGTAACAGAGCTAACACTTTCGAATGGTGCGAAAGTAATCTTGAAGCCAACTGATTTTAAAAACGACGAGATCCTCATCTCTGCCATTAGCAAAGGAGGCTCTTCTCTGTATAGCGATAGTGATTATCTCTCTGCATCCAACGCTACAACGATCGCTCTTTACGGAGGAACAGGCAACTACGACGTGATGAGTTTACAAAAAGCCCTGACAGGCAAACAAGTTTCAATAGCTCCTTCTATCGGGTCATATTCTGAAGGTATCAGTGGCAGTACAACACCTAAAGATCTTGCTACAGCCTTTCAACTTATTTACGGCTATTTTACCCAACCACGAAAAGACAGTTCTATGTTCGAGGTGCTGAAGCAACAGTTGTCTGCTTCACTCGCTAACAAGGGAAAAGATCCAAACTCTGTTTTCGGAGATTCTGTTAGTTACATTATGGGAAATTATCACCCTCGAAGAAAACCACTGTCTCTTGACAGGGTAGGGGAAATAAAACTAGATAAAGCCTTTTCAGTTTACCAGGATCGCTTTGCAGACGCGAGTGATTTCATTTTCACTTTTGTTGGAAACTTTAAAGTTGATAGCCTTAAACCCTATATCGAAACTTATATTGCTTCTCTTCCTTCAACCAATAGGAAAGAAACGTGGAGGGATGTCGGCGTTCGTTTTCCTACCGGCGTTGTTAATAAAGTAATTACGAAAGGCAAAGACCCTAAGAGTTCGGTTCGCTTAACCTTTACAGGTACTACGGAGTATAGTGATCTCGAAGCTACTCAGCTCGACCAGGTTGCGAAGGTGCTTGAAATAAGACTGCGAGAAATTTTACGTGAAGACCAGGGCGGCGTGTATGGTGTGGGTGTAGGTGCCAATATTAATCGCGAGCCCATCAACAGTTACAGCGTTACCATTTCATTTGGCTGTGCGCCGGAGAACGTAGAAAAACTTTCAGGGCTTGTGTTGGAAGAAGTTAAAAAAATGAAGGCCGACGGTGGAAGTCAAACGAATGTAGAAAAGGTGATAGCTGAAGATACCCGCGGTATGGAGACAGGCGTAAAAGAAAACAATTATTGGCTGTACAATTTGCAGAGCAAATATTATCGCAATGAAGACCCGCTAACTATTTTACAGGATCCTGTAATGGTTAGAAAGCTAACGGTTGAAAGAACAAAGGAATTGGCAAACAAGTATTTCAACTTTGACAACCTTACAAAAATTGTGTTGATGCCTGAGGGTAAATAATAAACTTTCACTAAAAACAATCCTTTTCCTAATCGTGAAAAGGATTGTTTTTGTTTATGGTACAATTTTAATATCGTATTTGATTTCTATATCAGAATTACGATTGTTAGACAAATTTTAGTTTTTAGAAAACTATCAATTTTGTTCTCAACGTGCAACATTACATCTCTCGGTTCTATCTTAACGAGTGTTACAACCATTACCTAACGAAAAATCAGTAGAAGTCACGGGATATTTTAAATCTGTTTTAAAAAATCTATGACCGTATGACAGCGGCGGGTATTTAGTTAAAAGCTGCTTTTTTCATTTTTCTAAATGAAGGTTATTTTTTAATACAACTATGTATGATTAAGTGGGTAGCGAGGCTTGCATTTTTAACTATATTGTTGGGATTGATTGGCAGCATCTTGATCCTGAGTGATGTGTTTAAACCCGGTGGCGAAAAGAAATTAGCGCCAAAGGTGAACGACACATTGATACATCGTGCAACAACTGACACCCCAAAAATCATCCTTCAGGAAAAACACCTGGAAAACGTTGATACTACTCCCCTGCCTCCGCCTATAATTCCGCCAAAAAAGGAAGACACTATTAAGAAAATAGCCGTCGTAATCGATACTCCTAAGAAAGCAGACACTGCAAAAGTTCTTAAACAGGAAGCGAAAAAAAAAATTGATAAGGCAGACACTCCGGTAAAAGCAAAAAAATCTGAGGTAGTTAAGAAACCGCGGAAAGTGAAGCTATTTACTCAATCCGAGCTGCAGCGGCTCGTCTTTAGAATTAATACTTTTAAGGCAAAAAATAGAATTAGCGCAAATTGTGTCCAGATGCATATTACAGAGCAAGGTTATAGCAAACGAACTCTTTCTCAAATTGAAACATACCTCAAAAGCAAACACTTCTCAATCGCAGGACGAGAAGTGATTGCAAAAGAAGTTTATGGTATTCAAATTAAGCGTGCAGGAACTTGCACGAGAATAATAATCGGTAGCTTTTAATCAGACAGCAGATTCCTTGTACAACTGTTCTTAAACTGCCTTACTTCCTCATCTCTTAACACTTGAGAGCAGCCCGGCCGGCACATTTAAAGCACCAGTTTCTGCGTCTATCAATCCATTTCTCTCATCTTCAATATTGGTTGCCTGTGTGTACACATCTCCGGCTATAGGTCGTTTTCTTAATTCATCTTTAAACAACCGTATTTGCTCTGCACGCTCCTTGTCATCCTGTGGTCCGCCGTATTCCACGAAACCAAAGCCGCCCCATTCGCTTACAACTAACGGTACCTGGTTGCGATAGAAAAACGGATCGCCGACTACCAATGGAAAAGCCGCAACTCCAACCATTTGTCCTGATACCAACTGATCAAGCATGTCACGCCAGCGCTGTACATCAGGAGTGTATAAATGGGCTGTAAGCAAATCAGACTTTAAGCGCCCCTCATAAGAAATATGCTGCCACCCGTCGTTATCCACAACCAAAAACTGTGGATGAGCCAATTGCATATAGTGGTACATATCCATAATATACTGCCTTGTATCAGGATTTGTAGCGATGTCCTGCGCACCCCAATCTTCATTATACAAACTCCATATAATTACTGAAGGATGTGTGCCGATCAATGCGAGCATTCTCATCAATTCATCACGGTGGTTTTCGCGGCTTTTAAAATTTGACCGGTGTGGACTAGGCACTTCTACCCAAAGAAGCATTCCCATTTTATCTGCCAGGTTATAGATCCTCGGATCTACTCCAGCGATATGAATTCTTACCAAATTGCACCCCAATTCCTTCATAGCAAACATGTGCTTTTTTATCTGCTCATAGCTTGCTTCGCCCGGCTGGTACAAAATTCCATCAAGATAAACGGGCTTGTTATTGAGGTAGATGCAGCAGCCTCTCGCCTCAATTTTACGGAGGCCAAAATAAGTTTCAATTTCTGCTATTTCACCTTTAGAATTTATCAGCTCTGCAACCAGGCGGTACAAATGCGGCTGTTCTGTTGACCACAACTTCGCATCAGGAATTTCAATCACTACCCGCTGTCTTTTTTGCCCGGCTTCCAACCTAAGCGGAAATTCATCTGTTGCAATTGGATCAGGCGAATCTTGTTTGCGGTTATATATTTTAAGCCGAATAACATAGTCTCCCGGATCATGAATTCTTGTGGTCAGATTGAACCGTACGAGATTATCTTCCACGATAGAAACTACTCCAACGCGCGAGCGGAGCCGATTACGCTCAACTGTTTCCAACCAAATACTACGAACAGCTCCTGTGTATGTTTGATACCAAATACCCCCTCTTTTATACACGTGCGACTCCTGCTTACCCCGTGTGGTATCTGCGTCCATAGTATCGGCAATCCGCACCGTTAATCGGTTAACTGGTTGCAAAGCTTCTTCGGGTAGTTCGTATGAAAAAGAGGTGTATTCTCCTACATGCACTAATTCGCCTTCGATTGTTTTTAGGGGAAGACCATTCAGCCATACCTGGGTCTCGTATCCGCAAGCGCCAAACGTCAGTTGAAGCATTGCATGCTCTGCCCCATTTCCGTTTGCACGTACCGGCAAGGGAAACTCCCGTTCATACCATGCCACCACTTTATCCTGCCATGCTTTTACAGCTTGCTGCCCTTTCGCTGCTGCTATATGTTCCTCTATCGATCCTGGCCAATGCGCCTTATCCTGGTAGTCATGCCCTAGGTGCCACGCCTCTACTAAACCCTTGTCATCTGCATCCAACGAAAACTTCCATTCGCCGTCAAGAAGTATTGGGGCATTTTGTCTTACGACGGCCCTGGGCAAGGGGTTTACAAAATTATCTTCCGCAAAAACTTCTTCTTTGCTTTTCGACGTACTATAGTTAGGATGAACTGCTTCCATGCTTCAAAAAATAGGTGTTTTTATTATATACTCGCTTAGCGCAAAATGGTTTGTACCTGCTTGAAATTTTTATGTTGCCGGCGTTTAAATATTATTTCAACATTTGTTGCGACGCTCCGTTCAACTTTTTATTACACGGCAGCTTTCTTCAGTATTTGCTAACTAAAGCTACTCTATATCAATTCATTAATTAAAAAAAACGTCTTAAAGATGGTTTTTAAAAATGTTTTTACAAGCCTGCAATATTGATTCCATGTTTTTAGAACTAATGTTTAAAAGTCTTTTACTGTCAAGAGAAATCAGCGTATGAGAAAACAGCATTCGTTTATTAAACACAACATCTGCGTGGATTATTGTTATTTACATAGCAACTTTTACATTTAGTTTTATAGAAGCTCACACACTCAATAGAAATTTATGAAACAACGGCTCCTACTTTCAATGATTTTCTTGCCATTTTTCATTTTCGCACAACAGGAAGACTCCCTTTGGTTTGCGCAACATTACACCAAAAAAGAAGTGTCAATCCCCATGAGAGACGGAGTAAAACTTTTTACCTCTGTATACATTCCTACTGATAAAGGTGAGAAACATCCGATACTAATAACCAGGACACCTTATTCATGCGCACCTTACGGCGCCTATAAATTCGACGAAACGTATTGGAACAGCTATAAGAAAAACTATGCAAGGGAAGGTTACATTGTTATAAAACAAGATGTTCGTGGCAGATGGATGAGCGAGGGAAGCTTTGTAAATGTTCGTCCCTTTAAGGCGGTTAAAAAAGCCGGCGAGATTGATGAAGCGTCCGATGCTTACGATACCATTGACTGGTTAATAAAAAACCTCGAAAACAACAATGGAAACGTTGGTGTCTTTGGTGTTTCATACCCGGGGTTTTATTCTACGATGGCTGCTGCCAGTAATCATCCTGCTTTAAAAGCGGTTAGCCCTCAGGCGCCTGTGACCAACTGGTTTATTGGCGACGACTTTCATCACAATGGTGCTTTTTTTCAAATGGATGCTTTCGATTTTTACTCTGCCCTCGGTTCTGGTTTTGGCCAGCCTCATCCAAAACCTACCGCCATACCTGCCAACAATGTCGGCTATCCTATTCATGACAACTACCATTTCTACCTTTCCACGGGCACTCTATCAAACCTTACCAAGCTACTCGGAGACTCCGTTGCATTTTGGAAAGATCTCATGAGCCACCCCAACTACGATACCTTCTGGAAAGCACGAGATGCTAGAATTGCAACCAGCAACTTAAAGCCTGCCATGTTATGGGTAGGAGGACTGTTTGATGCGGAAGATAACTGGGGCGCCTGGAACGCTTATAAAGCCGCGGAAGAAAACAATAAGGAAAAAGATTTCAATAAGCTGGTAATGGGTCCATGGTATCACGGTCAGTGGGCCAATAGCAATGGAACACATTTAGGCAATGTTGAATTTGGTAGCAATACTTCCACATGGTACCAGCAGAATATCGAAGTGCCGTTCTTTAATTATTATTTGAAGGGGAAGGGAGATATTTCTAAAATTAAGGAAGCAAACATTTTCATTACAGGTGCAAATGAATGGAGGGAGTTTCCGCAATGGCCTCCTGCAGAAAAACAAGACAAGGCACTTTACCTGCACGACAACGGAAAACTTAGTTGGACACCGCCAACCAGTGCAAACGGCGTTTCAAATTATATGAGTGATCCTTCGAAGCCGGTACCTTACACCGAAGATGTCCACTTCAACCGTAGCCGTAATTATATGACGGACGACCAGCGTTTTGCCTCGAGAAGACCTGATGTACTGGTTTTTCAAACAGACACTTTAAATGAAGCCGTTACCGTTGCCGGAAATGTAGTAGCCGATTTAATAACCAGCATTTCAACTACTGATGCAGACTTTGTTGTAAAACTAATAGATGTTTTTCCCGATTACCTTTCTTACACTCCTGTAGATATTTATTCTGACAAGGACCCGGAAAACAAGTATCCAATGGGCGGCTACCAGATGCTGGTACATGGAGAAATTTTTAGGGGGCGGTTTAGAAAAAGCTACGAAAAACCTGAAGCTTTCACACCGGGTAAAATTGACGAGGTCAAATATAAGCTTGGGGACATAGCTCATATGTTCAAGAAAGGTCACCGTATTATGATCCAAATCCAAAGTAGTTGGTTTCCTTTAGCTGACCGTAATCCTCAAAACTTCGTTGATATTTATCATGCTAAAGAATCTGACTTCCAAAAGGCAACTATCAACATTTTTCATAATAAAACGCGTAGCAGCAAAATTATCTTACCCATCATCAAATAGACAAACCAACGATAACGGTATGAGAACCGCTAACCGTAACGAGAACTGTTTAAAAGAATAAGAGCCACGTAGAAACGCGGCTCTTATCAGTTGCAGGTTTACTTAAACCAAAACTTGTCGCTGCTAAAGTAGCTCGACGTTCATCACCATGTTATAGTTAGCGACGAAACACCACTTTAGATGTTTCAAGGCCCATTTTTCTGCGACGACTTATTTTTCGTTTTAATAATTACAGCCTAAAAACATTAATACTAACGGTAAGACGTAAACACTGAAAGCCCTTAGAATTTATTTTCATTCTTGGTTAAATTAAATCAGCTTAAACTACCGATTACGATTAACCAATACTGGGCAGATACTTCGGTGCTTTTCTCACTTTTGTAGCTTGCTCAAAAGCATACGCTATACTCAGAACCTCACCTTCTTGGTAAGCCGTTCCACAAATTGAAAAGCCAACAGGAAGCTCATGCACAAAACCCATCGGAACAGTTATATGCGGATAACCAGCCATGGCAGCAGGCGATGAAAAAGAAAAGCCGGTACTATAATCACCATTGATAATATCGATGCACCCAGCCGGACCACTGGTAATGCCGCAGATAGCGTCCAACTTATTTTGTTGGAAAAGTTCGTCCATAATTTTTCGAGATGAAGTTGACTTTTCCAATGCTTCAGTATACTCTTTGGTATCAAGCCCTGCTTTAGCTTCTGAACTGATAAGTGTTTCCTGTTTAAAAAAAGGCATTGCAATTGCTTCGTTCTTGTTGTTGTATTCAATCACCTGCTTTAAAGATTTAACGGGTGCATTTGCCGTAGCTAGATATTTGTTAAGTCCATCTTTAAATTCATATTGCAGTACTTCGTAGCTGGCTTCTCCTAACGGACGAGTTAGTTTCAGCAACTCCACCTCAACAATAGTTGCCCCCTTTTCTTTAAGTAAACTGATTGCTTTGTTGAACAGTCCAACTACTTTGGCATTTCCCCGTAGGAAAAACGTTTCTACTCCAATACGTTTTCCTTTTAATCCTTCAACGTCCAAATATTTTGTATAGTCTTTTTGTGATTTTCCCTGGCTCTGTTTAGTAACAGCGTCGGCTGAGTCTACACCGGTAAGCGCAGATAACAAGATAGCAGCATCTCTAACAGTTCTTGTCATTGGACCGGCTGTATCCTGGGTGGCAGAAATAGGTATAATTCCTGAACGGCTCCACAAGCCAACAGTTGGTTTAAAGCCTACAAGCCCGTTGGTAGACGCAGGACTAACAATAGAACCGTTCGTTTCAGTGCCAATAGCAACAGCGCAAAGGCTGGCTGCAGACGCCGAACCTGAACCGGCACTTGAGCCGGACGGATTTCTATTTAAAATATAAGGACATTTGGTTTGCCCTCCCCTACTGCTCCATGCGCTTGTAGATCTTGATGAACGAAAGTTGGCGAACTCGCTCAAATTGGTTTTGCCCAAAATAACTGCACCCGCCTCACGAAGTTGCTTCACTATAAATGCATCTTTGGATGCCCTGTTTCCTACCAGTGCAAGCGATCCGGCCGTAGTCATCATTTTATCACCGGTGTCAATATTATCTTTGATTAGAACTGGTATGCCGTGAAGCGGCCCTCTTACTTTGCCTGCTTTACGTTCGGCATCCATCGCTTCCGCGATAGCAACTGCATCAGGGTTTACTTCGATCACACTATTTATTGCAGGCCCTTTTTTGTCTATATCTTCAATTCTTTTTAGATAGCCTTTTGTTATAGCCTTTGAAGTTAAACTTCCACTTTGCATTTTTTGCTGCAACTCATCAATAGTTACTTCTACCAGGTCATTGTCTTTTAAGGCAAAGCCAGTTGAGGCACTTTCTACACTCTCATTCATGGCTGCTGCTTGCGCCGTTCCTGTTAGCATTGCCGGCAAAGTCAGTCCCGCAAAAGATCCGTTTTTTAAAAAATGTCGTCTGTTCATTTCTACTATATTAACGATGGATATATAATTGCTAAAAGTTTGAAGGTAACAACAAATACTACTACAAACAGTCGATTTGCGAAAAGTTCAAGCACAGTATTATTGAAAAAAAGCAAAAGAAGTTTCAAGCGATTTATATGTACTTCTTTCTCATACACCGCTTAATTTCTTCAACACTTCGACGTTTTAAATTTTCACTGAATTTTCATCGATACCTTTTTCCGCTGATTATAACGGGGGCCAAAATGGAGGTAGTAAAATCTCTGACTGCTAAGCGTTTACAAATTCTTTTATTTGAACAAGTCGGACAAAAGGAGTACCTTAATAGTACTAAAACCAGCCATATGACACAGCACTCCATCTCTCGTATTGCGGTAATTATATTAGGCGTTATAATGATACTATTCGGCATCTACCATTTCATGAGACCCGATAATTTAATTGTTTTCGTACCCGACTTTCTACCCGGAAAAAAATTGTTGGTTTACATAGTGGGTTTAGCGTTTATTCTTACCGGGTTTGCTTTCATTGCCCATAAGTTTGTGCAGGCTGCAGGCTATGTTCTCGCTGCATTGCTTGTCATTTTCGTTCTATCAATACATGTTCCCAATTACATTGGTGCCGCTGACGCAGACATGAAAACTATGGCGTTTGTAAATATCTTAAAAGATACTGCTCTTGCCGCCTTTGCCATGTATATAGGGAGTGAGGCAAGAAACCTGGACTAACAAATCCTTACAATAGAATTACTACAAGTCAAACGGAGCGTCGCAACGATGCCGAAGGTATATTTGTTGCCCAACTCCAAACCCTTACAAACCTTATCTTGAGTATAAAGTAGCAGGTTTCTAACAACCTCAATCACCTTTCTATACCTACAAGTAGCATTATTCCTTTTTAGAAAACCGGTCAAAAAACGTTCATAGTAGAAACGTCAAATGTCGATTTACAAAAAGTGAAAATATTAAAATACTTCTCTGCCAAACTGGCATTTTCCCTTAATAATCCTATTTTTGCGGCCTAATTTTTTGTTTCATGGAAACCCTTGAATTAATAGACAAAGTTCATGATGAGGATCGTCAGGGTGAACCTTTTGCTCCAATTGCTATAGAGCCTAATATTTATAAAAAGAAGTTTTATATAGAGAGCTATGGTTGCGCGATGAATTTCGCGGATAGTGAAATTGTTGCTTCAATATTAAGTAACGAAGGTTTTGGGGCGACTAAGAATTTTGAAGAGGCTGATTTGGTTCTGGTCAATACATGTTCTATCAGGGAAAAAGCTGAGGCAACTGTCAGAAAAAGATTGACTGAATTTAAAAAGGCTAAACAGGCAAAGCGCGGAATGCTTGTAGGAATATTGGGGTGCATGGCGGAAAGATTGAAAGGCAAACTGCTTGAAGAGGAAAAACTGGTAGATCTTGTCATTGGCCCTGATGCTTACCGAACCCTGCCTGCTTTGATACAGGATGCAGAATCGGGTCAAAAAGGCGTGAATGTTCTATTAAGCCGCGAAGAAACTTATGGGGACATCGCCCCTATTCGTCTTGATAGCAACGGCGTCAACTCCTTTGTAAGTATTATGCGTGGTTGCAACAATATGTGCAGCTTTTGCGTGGTGCCGTTTACTCGGGGACGTGAACGCAGTCGTGATGCTTTTAGTATTATAAATGAATGCAAGGACTTATTTGACAATGGCTACAGGGAAGTAACGCTTCTCGGGCAAAATGTTGATAGCTACTATTGGGTGGACGAACAGAAAGACATGGTTGTAACTTTTGCGAAACTACTCGAAATGGTTGCCAACATTAGCCCTTTATTACGCGTCCGGTTTAGCACCTCTCATCCGAAAGATATTACAGATGAAGTTCTATTTACAATGGCTAGATACGAGAACATTTGTAAATACATCCATCTACCTGTTCAAAGTGGCAGCACAAGAATGTTGCAGTTGATGAATCGCACCTACACCCGGGAATGGTATATGGCAAAGGTTGATAGAATAAGAGAAATAATGCCTGATTGTAGTATCACCAGCGATATAATTGCCGGCTTTTGCACCGAAACAGAAGAAGATCACCAGGATACACTTTCGATTATCGAGTACAGTAAATATGACATGAGCTATATGTTCTTTTATAGCGAAAGACCCGGAACACTTGCGGCTCGACGCTTCACAGACGACATTCCCTTAGAAGTAAAAAAGAGAAGGCTAAACGAAATTGTAAAGCTTCAAAACAGGTTATCTCAGCACAGCAACTTTGCCGATATCGGTAAAACTTTTAAAGTACTTATCGAAGGCAACTCTAAGAAAAGTGAGAACGACTGGGCTGGCAAGAGCAGTCAAAATAAAGTAGTCGTATTTCCCAAAGCAAGCTATAACGTAAACAAGGGCGACTATGTGAATGTAAAGATAACGAGTGCTACAGGAGCTACGTTACTAGGTGAAATCGTAGAATAAAGATCAGCTGAAATTTTGCCAAAAAAACATACGTTGTTTTTTCTTCTATGCCACTTTAGACTTTTTTCTTCTACAAAGCTTTAAAGCAATTCAACAACTTAACAGGTAAGTATAAGAGAGGAATTTTTTTATTTAAACGGACATAATGGATCTTCAAGTAATTAAAAATAGGTTTGGAATTATAGGAAATAGCGCGGCTTTAAATCATGCATTAAGTGTTGCTGTACAAGTGGCTTCAACGGATTTAAGCGTGCTGATTGTAGGTGAGAGTGGCGTTGGTAAAGAAGCCTTTTCACATATCATCCATGCGCTTTCATCAAGAAAACACAATTCTTTTATAGCTGTTAACTGTGGCGCCATTCCGGAGGGAACTATTGACTCCGAGTTGTTCGGGCACGAAAAAGGATCTTTTACGGGTGCCGTTGATAGTCGCAAAGGCTACTTCGAGACGGTGAGCGGTGGAACTATTTTCCTGGATGAGATTGGCGAAATGCCAATAGGTACACAAGCCCGGCTTCTCCGGGTATTGGAAACGGGCGAATTTATCAGGGTTGGTTCGTCTAAAGTTCAGAAGACCGATGTGAGAGTAATCGCCGCAACGAATCGCGAATTGCTCGAATTTACCCAGACCGGAAAGTTCCGGGAGGATTTGTATTATCGCTTAAGTACCGTGCCTATCAGGGTGCCGGCACTAAGAGACAGGCAGGAAGACATCATCTTATTGTTTAGAAAGTTTGTAATAGACTTTGCCGAAAAGTATAAAACAACCCCGGTACAATTGGATGAAGAGGCAAAAACGCTATTGGTTAACTACCCTTGGAAAGGTAATGTGCGGGAGCTAAAGAACATTGCAGAACAGATTTCTGTATTGACGACAGAAAAATTAATTACTGCGAAACAGCTGAGACAATTTTTGCCGGAGTCAAACATTAACAGGCTTCCCGTTTTAGCAAGCACTTATAATGGCACTTCGCCCGCGCACGAATTTGCTAACGAGCGGGAAATCTTATACAAGCTGTTCTTCGACATGAAGAAGGATGTGACAGAGTTGAAGAAAATGTTTCTCGAAATGCTGCAAAACCCTTCGTCATCAAATGCAGCCGTTGCTTTTGCCCGCGAGTCTTTGCTGCACGATTATAGCCCTGTAAACGGCGATTATCAACAACACCCGCAACATCACCCGCAGCACCAGCAACCTGCTATTCAATCCAACGTTATAAATCATCCGCAGCCGGTAATTTTCGACGATATACATCACCACGAAGAGGTGGAAGAATCTTTGAACATTATGGATAAGGAAAAAGAGTTGATCATTAAAGCTTTGAAAAAGCATAAGGGCAAAAGAAAAGATGCAGCGAGTGATCTTGGCATAAGTGAACGCACCTTGTACCGGAAGTTAAAAGAGTACGACATTGACGAGTGATGTAAGAACCAGTTGCAGCAGTAGAGCGTTGTTCTATTTAGATAGCAGGCATTAATGCTTCTCTCACCTTCGTTGTGTCACTCACTTATACTTTATGTTTTTCATAGCAACGAAGTTTTCTCAAATCCTCTACCTTGACGCCCAGTTTAAACGTTTTTCACACAAGAAATTAGAAAATGAAAATTCAAACTATATACTCTGTCACAGCAGCGAAGCAGAAACTTGTAATTCTTTTTTCATCAATTCTAATAACACTGTTTGCGTCGTGCCACGTATATTCCTTTAAAGATGTAAGCATTCCTCCCGAAGTAAAAACTGTAAAGATTGGCATGATCGAAAACAAAGCAAGGTATGTTGATCCGCAACTTGCGCCGCAGTTAAGAGACAGGGTAGAACAAAAAATTACCGGGCAAACAAGGCTTACAAGAACTAATAACGACGACGCTCACTACCAGATCAGCGGCTACATTTCTGAAAACAATATTACGACTGCAGGTATTTCCAGCCAGCAAGCTGCAACCAACCGTCTTACAATAGGAGTTCATATTGTTTTTCGAAATACACTCACAGCTAAAACAGAGGAATATGATGTGAGTAGAAATTTTGACTTTTCGGCTAACCTAACCCGGCAACAAGCAGAGAACCAGCTTCGTGATGAAATCCTTCGAAATCTAAGCGATGAAATTTTCAACCGCATATTCTCCAATTGGTAGGTAATTGTATTTTCACCGAATGAACAAAACCTCTGAAAAAGTTCTAAACTACCTCACTGGCGCTAATCACTTAGATGCGGTAACAGTTGATGATCTACAAAGACTTGTAGCAGAGAGTCCCTATTTTCCCGTTACGCAGTTTTTATTGGCAAAAAAGCTAAAAGACGAAAACGAGCAAGAGTATTTATTACAGGTTCAAAAGACGGCCTTATATTTCTCGAACCCCTATTGGCTGGAATATCAATTAACGGAGGAAACTGCGGCCGGGGAAAATGTAGAGCAAACCTTACCTGAGAGCCCTATAGAAACGATTGAAACACCTCAGCCTTTAGAATTAGAAAATCAACCAGATCAAGAAATTGCTCCAAATACATTTAAAGTAGCCGAAGGAAATGAAGTATTGGAAGCCCCGACCGAAATACCAGAAAACGCAACTGCTGTAACGGAGGATAAGGTAGATGAAAATATTTCTGAAGAATCTACCACTCTATTTAATGGAACCCAAGCTGCTGAACAAACGGCATCAGTTTTAGAAGAACATCTTTCCCCCGCAACTGAATTGGAAGTCATCGAGCTCGAAGAAGAAATGGCAGGAGTGACTCATGGGACTGATGAATTCACTGAGAAATTTTTAGAGGAAACAGGAAATGGCTTGCAAAAAGATCAAACTGTGGATGATGAGCATGACCGGATGTTTCAAAATATTAAAGCAATGCTCGATGCTTCAAGCGAAGAGGCTGACGCCGATACCAAGAACGCTACCATCGCGATTGACCCATATTACACAATTGACTATTTCGCTTCGCAGGGCATTAAGCTCGAACTCGATCAAAACCCGCAGGATCAATTGGGGCAAAATCTGAAAAAGTTTACCCAATGGTTACGGCACATGAAGAAATTGGGACCTGAAGATGCAACGGAAGCTATCAATCGAACAGAGACTGAAGCAGACATTCAACAGATTGCAGATTCATCAAATACAGTTCGCGAGGTGGTTACAGAGGCTATGGCGTCGGTGCTGGAGAAACAAGGAAAAAAGGATAAAGCGATCGAATTGTATAACAAATTAAGTTTTTTGAATCCCCACAAAAGCGCTTACTTTGCCGACAAAATAAAAAAATTAAAAGGTTTCTGAGATGACAATTTTATTTCTAATTCTAATAGTGCTGGCTAGTGTAATCCTTGGTTTTATCATTTTAGTTCAAAATCCAAAAGGTGGTGGACTTTCAGGAAGTATAGCAGGTTTTAACAACCAGTTTATGGGCGTAAAACAAACGAACGATGTACTTGAAAAAGGAACGTGGATCTTTTCGATACTGATAGCTTTGCTATGCATCTTCTCTACTTTTTTTATGACTAGCAGTGCTGGTAGCAATGACAACGATATCTTAAATAAAATCAACACAAGCCAGGGAACCTCTCCATCAAGGCAAGCTGTACCAACTACACCACAACAAACAGCGCCGCCAGCTTCGAGTCAAACAAAATAAAGGTTAACAACCTCTTTTAATATATTTGCCCTGTCTCAATGTTGACGGGGCTTTTTATTTATTTTAGTTCAGCTTTCGTTATGAAAAAAATCCTCATTCTCCTTTTTATTTTATTTGTTTTGGTAGCAGGAGTTGCTGCGTACATGGTAATGGGAAGCGCAACGGCTTTTAATGAAAACAAGAAATACTTGCTGGTTTACACAGGCAAATCTGATGAAGCCTCGGTGATGAACTATATCAAGGAGCATGACTTGATAAAACACCCGGGATTGTTTGAGCTACTGGCTGGGAAAACAGGCGTTTGGAAACGGTTAAAGCCAGGAAGATTTGAAATAAAAAAAGGTGAAAGCCTTTTGAACATAACAAGAATGCTAAGAAATAACAGGCAAACCGCTGTTAAGCTCGTTATTAATAAACTTAGAACAAAAGGAGATCTTGCCTCAACTATTGCGAAAAATTTCGAAGCTGACTCGAGCGAGGTCAGCGAGTTTATTAATAATCCTGATAGTGCGGCTAAGTTGGAAGTAAATGAGAATACGTTCATGACGATCGTCATACCTAACACTTACACATTGTACTGGAATACTTCACCGAGCAAAATTTTCAGAAGGCTTAAAAGTGAAAGCGAAAGCTTTTGGAAGAAAAATAATCGATTGGATAAAGCTGAAAAATTAGGTTTTACTCCTGATCAAATTTATACCATTGCTTCGATTGTGGAGGAAGAAACCAATCAACAGGATGAGAAGGGAAATGTTGCCAGTGTGTATATAAACAGGTTTAGATCCGGGATGCCTCTTGGTGCAGACCCGACCATTAAATTTGCTTTAAACGATTTTAGCCTGAAAAGAATTTATGAGAAACATCTCCAGGTAGTTTCTCCTTATAATACTTACCGAAACAGGGGACTGCCTCCCGGGCCAATTTGTACCCCTTCATCAAAGACGATTGATGCTGTTTTAAATTCCCCTAAAACAGATTATATGTTCTTTGTCGCCAAAAGTGATTTCTCCGGTCACCATACCTTTAGCACTAACTATGCTGAGCATTTACAACATGCAAAGGAATACCAGAAAGCGCTCGATGAATTGATTTTGAGAAAACAGAATGCTGCCAAAAGTGCGATGTGACAAAGCTTGAACGGATAATAATACAATCGAAACCTGCCTCATTTATTGGCCGTACCAGTAAAAAAATTATTCTTCCAGGTTTTCATGGTGTGCCTTTGTATGATGCTTTTGTTTTTTTTATTGAGCAAATAAAAAAATCAGGACTTAATAACAGGGCAAAGTCTATATCGTTTGACTTTGCGATGGCCATTCCAGCCGTGTTGATATGCATTTTTACACTCATCCCCTATATGCCTATATCAAAGCAGTTTACAAAAGAATTGCTTCGATTAACAAGAAGTATAACGCCTAATCAAAACTCATACAATTTCGTAAATAGCTTTTTGCAGGACTTCCTTAATACGCCGCGCGTAGGTTTAATGTCTTTTGGTTTTGTGCTGGTAATTTTTTACGCTTCCAATGCCATGCTAAGTATCATTCGAACTTTTGACAATGCCATATATCAGCAACACCGTAGAAGAAATTTTATACGCAAAAGAATAAAAGCAATCAGGCTCACCATAGTTGTTTTAGGACTACTAATGGGGACAATCTTATTGCTGATAGGCCAGGGAATTCTATTTGACCATATTATCAAATGGCTAAAACTGAAAGGTTCAGATGTTTTATGGATAGCAATCCTGCGATGGATTTTCACGGTTACACTGTTTTTTTACTCCATTTCGTTTATTTACAAATATGCTCCTTCGGTTAAAAAAAGATGGCCGTTGGTAACTCCCGGGTCTGTTCTTGCAACTTTCCTTATGATCGCTACTACGTATGCATTTTCTTTTTGGGTGAACCATTTCAACAACTACAACAAAGTGTATGGCTCGCTTGGAACAATCTTGATTTTTATGCTCCTTATTTACCTAAACTCATTGATCTTATTGATAGGCTTCGAACTGAATCTAAGCATCACGTTTTTAAAGTCGCATGTAGAAGATAAGAACCAGAAGGAATTGAGAAGAGTTTCGAAAGTGTAATTGTTGAAAAGTGAGATACGGTATAAGAGTGTGACACAACGATGTTGAAGAGGGAGGGTATGCAGGCTAAAAAAATCTTCCTCATTACACTGACACCTGCGACGTAGTATGCTCCTCATTTTTTTGGATCAAACCAATCCGATAAGAATGTTCAATCGCCTCTTTACTATGCACAAAGTGACAAACTTGTACCCCGGCCGCCTCTATCTTTCTAATTTCCTCTTTTACGTTCGTCAGGTTTTTCTCATACACGTGCCGGAGGTATACGCTAATTACACGACCAGGAAAATGCGTAACAATACCGGCATAAATTATAGGGTCTTGCTGAGAGTCATCGCCTAACAACACAAACCTTTGTGTTGGATATGCTTCGAAAATACGTGCGATACGCATAAACTTCGTACTGTGCTTTGTAGCACCTGTCTTCCAAACTTCTGCAAGTCTTTTTATCTGGCTCAAAAGGAAGACACCTTCGGGTAGTTCATTTTTTCGTGTAAACTCTTTTATGAAATCATATAAGTTCCACTCGCTGCTGGAGACATAAAAAAAAGGATTGGGATTGGTGACAGTAGTCTGTGCAAGCGCGAGGAGTTTGTAGTGGCTAACAACGCCTTCAAAAGGTTTGCGGCTGTGAGCGTTCTTGGTGAGCAGCACGTACAAACGCTTCCTTATGTTGGAAGAATGTGAAACCAAAAATGTATCGTCGATATCCGAGATAAACGAGTACTGGTTTACGAAAGGGATGATAACAGAGCCAATACCTGTAGCAAATACTGCATTGGTTTCCTTTGAATAATATTGCACCTGTATCTTATAACTACCGGGAGCCATTGCCGCCTGGTGCTTCCATTCGAAACGAAAGAAACCATCTTTTGCAGTCGTAGTTTCACATACAGTTCCTCCCCACACCATTCGCACATTTGCATCGGCTATCCGAACTACCATAAAGGACCTGAGTAAGGCAAATGTATTCGTCCAAAAATTCTTTCTGTATCTTTTGCGAGGCAAAGGACTTAAACTAAAAACATGGCCAAAGACAATCATTTGTGATACATTTCCGTATCCATGATATACTTTTACCACCGGCTCGTTGGTGAGTCTGAATATATTAAGTAACTTCTTTTCTAATCGATCAAAAAAAGAAATCTTGGCTGTAGGTGGAGCAATTGGCATAATGACTAAACTATGAAAATTAACACAAAATGACTCAAACAACAATAACTACAATCTTGTTTGTTGTCAATCCAATCTCAGGCGGGAAAGACAAAAAAGATCACCAGGACGCCATCGAAAAATACTTCGTGGCACTTCCACATAAAATTGATCTCTTTTTAATAAGCGACAAAAATAATGCGCAGTGTTTGGAGAAACACATTGAGAAGTTTAAACCACAGATAGTAGTTGCTGTCGGCGGTGATGGAACCGTAAGCATGGTTGCCAAAAAAATTATAGGTACAGATATTATTTTGGGGATTGTTCCGGCAGGCTCTGCTAATGGTATGGCGAGAGAATTAAATATTCCCGAAGCTGTCGATCAAGCTTTAAAAATTATAGAAAATGGCCGGGTCAAAAAAGCTGATGCGATCTCGATTAATAATCAACTTTGCCTCCACTTGAGTGATATCGGGTTAAATGCCCGCCTTGTAAAATATTTTGAAGAGGGAAATATGCGGGGCAAACTGGGCTACGCGAAGGTTGCGCTCAGGGTTCTTTTTAATACCCAGAATATTCGTGTGATCATAAAATCAAAAGAGGGCGAGATAAAGAGGGATGCATTTATGGTTGTATTAGCCAATGCAAGTAAGTACGGAACGGGTGCTGTCATTAACCCTAATGGAGATTTATACGATGGTCTTTTTGAAGTCGTAATCATCAAACATATTGGTATTGGAACGCTGTTAAAAAGATGGATCACACCGAAAACGCTTGATCCTAAAAAAATAGAAGTTATACATGCTGAGGCTGTTCGCATACACACAAGTAGAAAAGTACACTTCCAGGTAGATGGCGAATACATAGGCAAAGTGAAAGAAGTGTCGGCCCAAATACTTCCGGGCCAACTAAATATTCTCGTTCCCGAAGAGGGTTAACGATACCACTAAAAATTTTTTTTTACCAACTTCATATTTCTATGGTGCATTCTTGCGTCGCACTCTTATAGATTTCATTCATCGCGCATCATATTTACCACTTAAAGACGTTCTGTGTAGTTGAGCCTAAAACCTTACTTTCTTTTTAAAGCCCCGGAATGTATAACCTCATTTCAAAACTTGCATACTTTCTCATAGCTCCCCAAAACTGGATCATCTTTTTTTTGATTTGGATATTTCTTACAAAATCAAAAACCATTAAAAAAAGGCTTATTGTAACAGTAGTGCTGATGATCTTATTTTTTGGCAATGAGTACATCTATGTCACGTTAGTTAACGCATGGCAGCCAAAGCCGGTAGACCTGGTCAATAGGGCACCGTATGAAGCGGGAATTGTATTAGGCGGCAGTTCGAGTTTTGATAAATATGGGAGAGGCTATTTCAACATGTCTTCGGACCGTTTTATTGAAACGTGCATCTTATATAAAACCGGAAAGATAAAAAGGATCATTGTCAGCGGGGGAAGCAATGGGCCTAACCAGCCGAGAGATGCAGATTTCCAGTACAAGAAAATGATTGAGCTTGGTATTCCTGCTGGCGACATTTTGGTTGAAAATGCTTCAAAGTCTACGTTCGAAAACGCCCTGTTCTCGAAAAGAATTATTGACTCTTTACGTCTACATCCTCCCTTTGTTTTAGTTACTTCAGCTATGCATATTCCAAGGGCAGAAAGAGTTTTTAGGAAAGCAGGACTTTCTGTTATTCCCTTCCCCTGTAATTATTATGTTTTTGAGAGTAAGTTTGATTTTGCCGATTATTTCGTTCCTGCAGTCGGCACCATCTTTAGCTGGAGTACTTATTTGAAAGAGGTAGTTGGGCTTATTGGGTACAGGGTTTTTGGAAAAGTGTAATCCACAGAGCTAGCGGCATTGCTGCGCTTGTGCTACCTACTACCTTATCAATTGAATTACTACTATCGACCATTTCAAGACTTTCTTTCAATTAATCTAAAATCTTCAGCTCTTGGTATTTTATCCATAACCGATATGATAAAGTCAGGTGGGACTGTTAGTTTACGTTTTACAATGTCCATCCAGGCCCCATCAACGGTAACGATTGCTGCAACCGTATCCCCGTTTTTAATTATTTCATGTTGCATTGTCCAGCGACTATAGGTAGCAGTACATTGCTTTAAAACAACATTGATGGAAACCTTGTCTTGAAATTGAATTTCTCTTTTAAATAAACATTCTTCTCTAAACAAGATCGGTCCTAGCTGGTGTTGCATCAATACCTCTGTACTAAGACCTACCTCTGTTAACAAACTCATTCTCACGTACGCACCAAAATCATAATAGGCCGAGTGTTTTACATGAAAATTTGGATCAAGATCACTCCATCTTATTTCTACGGGTTTGCTATAACTCATTATTACTTATCAGTTCGTTTTAGTGATAGTTCTACTAGCCTCCACATTTCCTTTCATCGCCTGTATTTGTTCCTTAGTTCCAAGTATAATTACCTTCATGCCCACCGTTATCGCCGTTGCCTCCGGTGGATTGATCACAAATTTTCCTTCCGCACTTTTCACGCCTAAACAATTTACACCAGTTTTGCGCCAGGCCATTATTTCATGGAGCGATTTATCTTTCAGATCAGTTGGCAATACTTCGTATCCGACTGCTTCAAGATGAATTGACTCTCCATCAGCGCTGGAGAGGTAATCTATAAATTCTATTACATCAGGTTTAGTAACCAGCGTTGCCATGTGCATACCGCCGATTTTATCAGGAAGGATAACATTATCAGCTCCCGCCTTTCTCAGTTTCGGCGCTGAACTCGCATGCGACGCGCGACTGATAATTTGAATTTTGCTGTTAGCTGTGCGTGCTGTTAGCACTATAAACACGTTGTCGGCGTCAGCAGGTAAAGCAGTAATTAATGCCTTAGCCCTTTTTATCCCCGCACGTATCAGCGTTTCATCTTCCGTTGCATTCCCCTTAACATACAGCAGCTTTTTTCCGTGCAAAATATCTTCCTCTATTCGATCAACGTTTATTTCTATCACCACAAACTGCACCTTATGCTGGCACAGCGTGGCGGCCGCCTGTTTTCCATTGCGTCCGTAACCACAAAGAATTACATGGTTCTCCAGACTATTAATTGCTGTATTCATTCGGCGATGTTTAAAGTAAAGATTAATTTCTCCATCTACCACATATCGGGTCAACATTGTAATGGCAAATGCGGTTGTGGTAAGGCTTGACCCAATCAGCAGAATGTTGAATATACGGCCGGCATTGCTTAGGTGATGAACTTCATTATATCCTATTGTACTAATAGTTATAATGGTCATATACAGGGCATCAAGAAAACTATAATTTTCAATATACATGAAGCCCGTTGTACCGATTACAATTACAAATACAATTATAGATGTTAGAAAAATTAATCTTCTAAAATTCACTCACATTAGTTTCAACTAAAATATAACCCCCTTCTCAAACTTCCAACAAAGGTTTTTCGATACATTGCACCCTCTAAAAAATCAACTATGTCACTATTCGATAAACTTAACCAGGCCAAAGGCGACAAGCTTTCTGCTAACTTAAAAGCAGGCGAAGATTTTCTTGAAGAGAATAAGAAAAGAGACGCGGTGCACACTACTGCAAGCGGTCTGCAATATGAAGTCTTAACTGAAGGAAGCGGCCCGAAGCCGAAAGCTACAGACAAAGTAAAATGTCATTATCATGGTACTTTGATAGATGGAACTATTTTCGATAGCTCGGTGCAAAGAGGGCAACCTGCAACTTTCCCTTTAAATATGGTTATTAAAGGATGGACAGAAGCGCTTCAATTAATGTCTGTCGGCAGCAAGTACAGGTTGTTTTTGCATCCTTCCCTTGCTTATGGCGAAAGACAAACCGGCGCTGTTATCGGTCCAAACAGTACTTTAATATTTGACGTTGAGTTGCTCGGAATAGGTTAGCGTTAGTTTGCAGAGATTTTTTAAATTGAGCAGAATGGCCGTAAAAAGATTGATAGTAGTAGCTTGTTATATTTCAACCATTATTGCTTGTAGTGGTCCCCGGCAAGCTACTTCTTCAACTATCGGATTTGTCACTTTGTATAACTATTTATTAAATCCTCAGCAGACGTTTAAGGACGATGTTAGCTATGCCTTCATTCGAAATCAGAATGAATTCGAGAAGATGTTTTACATGACCAAGGCTTCACCCGGAACTGCTGTTGTCCCAGATTTTTCGAGCCAGTCTGTTGTTGCCATCATCTTTAAACCAACCCAAAAAGTTGTTTCTCCATACATACAAAAAGCAGCAATAGCAGGCAACGAACTAAGAATTTATTACTCAATAGCAGACACCTCCGCTGGTAGGACTTATGAACAGACACCGTTCGTCGTAGCAACAGTTCCTAAAAGTAGTAGTATTACTGTTGCTAGCTTTTATAAAGATGGCATTAAAGAAAAGACAATAACGCCTGGCTTATAGGTATCAACCTTTTTACTAGTAAAATTCTTGCAATGAAATATCGCTACCAGTTCTTTTTTCTCCCTTGCATCCTTGCTTCGATGTCTATTTCGATTGATGGTTGGTGTTTTCAAAATTCAGACACCTTGAAAAATAACAAGGAAACAAAGATTGTAGCTGACGGTGCTACACCAAAATTAATTTCAAAACAGTTTTCTTTTACTGAGGGTCCGACAGCAGACAAAAAAGGAGATATTTATTTTACCGACCAACCCAACGATAAAATATGGAAGTACGATACAGAAGGAAACCTCTCCTTATTCATGGATAAGACAGGCCGTTCTAACGGAATGTATTTTGACAAAAAGGGAAATTTGATTTCGTGCGCAGATGAACGAAACGAAATGTGGTCAATAGACCCGCAAAAGAAAGTAACGGTTTTGATGTCTGATTTTAAAGGACAATTACTAAATGGACCGAACGACGTATGGGTTCACCCCAAAGGCGGTCTTTATTTTACCGATCCCTTATACAAACGGCCTTGGTGGACGAGGCCAGGGGAACGTATAGCGGCTGAACGAGTGTATTATCTTCCTAAAAATGCCACCCAGCCCATTCCCGTTGATTCAACTATCAAAAAGCCAAATGGTATAATTGGTTCCCCCAATGGAAAGACTTTGTATGTAGCAGACATTGGTGGCAATAAAACTTATAAATACAAAATTGAAAAAGACGGTTCATTAAGCAACCGGGAGGTTTTCGCCGAACAAGGTTCCGATGGAATGACAATTGATAAAAAAGGAAACATCTATCTCTCAGGCAACGGTGTGACTGTATATGATAAAAACGGAAAGAAAATTGAACACATAGATATTCCTGAAAAATGGTCCGCAAATGTTTGTATCGGCGGAAAAAATAAAGATCAATTGTTCATTACTGCTTCCCAGGCAGTGTACACAGTGCCGTTAAAAGTTAAAGGTGTGGGTTCAAAATGAACACTTTTACGACCGTTTTGTTCCTATAATTAAATTCATATTGTATGGGAGATCAAAATAATAATTCAGATGTCTCAAATAAAGAGATGGCTGGAGTGATGGATCGCAACATTAAGGAGCTAGTAAAACTTAGGCAAAACGAAGAAAAAGAAAAAACCCGCGACGAACATATAGCAGACAAGATTACCGGGTTTACCGGTTCAATGCGTTTTGTATACATCCACCTCATTCTTTTTGGTCTCTATGTAATTTGGAATGCGGGTTTAACAAGCATAAAACCAATTGACCCAGGCTTTACAGGGTTGAGTACAATAGCTTCTGTAGAAGCTATCTTTTTATCAACTTTTGTATTGATCCGCCAAAACCGGATGAATAAGCTGGCCGATAAAAGAGCTAACCTCGACTTACAGGTGAGTCTACTTGCCGAACACGAAATAACAAGGCTGCTGACGCTGGTTTCAGAAATTGGACGAAAATTGAATATTGAAGAAGCGAACAATCACGACTACGACGACCTTACCACAGAAATTACTCCTGAGAAAGTTTTAGATACGATCGACAAACACAAACAAGAGATCGTTAGCCAAAATGGAATAGAGTACTAGGTAGCCTTTCTAACTACGATTATTATTATGGAAAACGCTGCGGTTTTTCGTTTTTACAATTCCCTCAGTGATTTCCTTTCACCTGCTCGTAAACTCCAACATCGAATATTGGTTTAATGGCAGCCCGTCCATTAAAGATGCAATTGAAGCGAACGGAATTCCTCATACGGAAGTAAATGAAATTATTGTCAACGGCGCTCCCGTTGATTTTTCCTACACGCTACGCAGAAATGATCGTGCAGATGTTTTTCCCGTCGTAAATATTGCCAGCCTTTCAACGGACTCTGTTATCCCTCCCCTACCCAATCCTGTTAGTTTTATTGCAGATGTTCACTTGGGTAAACTTGCCCGCGAATTGCGAATGCTCGGCATCGACACCTTTTACGAAAACAATTGGAACGATCAACAAGTAGCGGACATTGCACAAAGGGAAAACTGTGTTGTACTTACCCGGGATATAGGACTACTGAAACACAAGAAAATAAAATGGGGATACTGGCTGAGGTCGCAACTCATACAGGAACAGCTGTCAGAAGTTATTGGCCGCTATAATCTTGCTGAGAGCATCCATCCATTTAAAAGGTGCATTGATTGTAATGGCATTATAGAACCAGTGGAGAAAGAAAATATACTGTTACAACTGCCTCCAAAAACAAAAGAGTATTTCAATGAGTTTTATCAATGCAAGGGCTGCGGAAAAGTGTACTGGAAAGGCTCGCATTACGAAAACATGCTAAAGAAGATAAAGACTTATTATACTGATTAAAGTCTTTTTTTGTAGCCGGCATTTGTTCGTCTTGCTACTTTCGTTGTGTCACTCCCTTGTACATCAAATTGTATAGCAGCTACTTTAAAACTAAAACTTACCTTTTCCGCCAACAGCTTAAATTGTTACTACCGTCTTTATGGTATAGCTATTGCAAATTAAAGAGCAAAGGAGTCAACGATGAAAAATGCGGGTGCTGTTCTACTTATTTTAATGCTGTTTGTAAGCTGTACTTGCAACGAGATTAAGCAAAAGCTTCTGCCGGCATTTAATGTCAATATTCCTGATATAAATCTAACAGTTCCTCCCCTGCCAATTGTAACTGATAAAGAAATTCCTGTTGGTGCACTGAAGACGCATATCAATATGGATAGTACGATCAAGGCAAACACAGCGAATACTTTTGGAGCAGATGCAGTGCATTTTGTAAAAATCAAAAAAATGGTTATTAAAGCTTTAAACGCAGATGAAAGTACCAACCTTTCTAATTTTGAAACCGCCCGCATGCGCATTTATACCGACACAGCTTCAACCGACATTACTACCATAAATTTTCCTGAAACTTATTCTGACTCCATTACAGTTACTCCCGCCAACACCCCCGACATCAGTAACTATCTAAGAGGTTCCGATTTATCGTACAACCTTTTCTGGAAGAACAGGAAACCGACCAAAAAATATTTAAAACTAAACGTCAAGATTAGTATAAGTGTACAGTAGTGTAGGAATTTTTAGATGGTAAAAAAATCCCGTTCAAGAGGTCAATTTTCCTATTTTCAATTTTCAACCTTAAATCATTTAAAGCTTAGATCATGCAAAATATTTCTGTCATAGGCGCCGGCACTATGGGCAACGGCATAGCACACGTATTTGCCCAAAACGGCTTTACTGTAAAATTGATTGATGTATCGCAGGAGCAACTTGAAAAAGCTTTACAGACTATTAGTAAAAACCTCGACAGGCAAATATCAAAAGGCACCCTTACGGAAGAAGCAAAAAAAACTGCTTTAAACAACCTTGCCTCATCAACCTCTATAGCCGAAGGTGTCAAAGATGCTGAGCTGGTAGTAGAAGCAGCAACCGAAAATGTTGATTTGAAGCTGAACATTTTTAAGCAACTCGACGAACTTGCTCCTGCTAATTGCATACTTGCCAGCAATACCTCATCAATTTCCATAACTAAAATAGCTGCAGCAACCAAAAGGCCTGAACAAATTATTGGGATGCATTTTATGAACCCAGTACCACTAATGAAACTGGTGGAGATCATAACAGGTTATTCTACCAAACAGGAAGTAACAAATACCATAGTTGAACTGAGTAAAACACTAGGTAAAGTCCCGTGCGTAGTGATCGATTACCCCGGTTTTGTTGCTAACCGTATACTAATGCCAATGATAAATGAAGCGATTTACAGCTTGTACGAAGGGGTTGCTGGAGTAACAGAAATAGATACAGTGATGAAACTTGGGATGGCACATCCGATGGGTCCGCTGCAACTCGCAGATTTTATTGGTCTGGATGTTTGCCTTAGTATTCTCAACGTGCTGTACGAGGGATTTGGTAATCAGAAGTATGCGCCCTGTCCCTTGCTGGTCAATATGGTAACTGCCGGTTTCAAAGGCATAAAATCCGGCGAGGGATTTTATCACTACAGTGCAGGAAGTAAAGAACTGGTGGTAAGCAAACGCTTCAGTTGAGACACATACTTAGAAAGGAACTTGACCCAACATGGTTAGTAGTTATAGTTTGAATGATTTAAGCTGCAAAAATCAAATAGCCCGAACCTCTACCGACTGCAATTCTTTCAACTTAAACTCAACTTCGTTAATCCTGGCTTTAGGTACGCCTATTTCGAGTGAACAAAATAACTGGCTTTCCTGCTTTATAACTTCACACCCAAATTGGCGGACAATGATCATTACGTCGTTCATTTTCGTATAGTCAAACTGTAAAGTATAATTTACCAGTACCTGCTTTTGTATAACTGGAGTTAGTTGAAGTGCAAGAGCGGTTGCCGTTTTATAAGCGTTTATTAATCCTGGTACTCCCAGTAGTGTCCCGCCAAAATACCGCACTACTACTACCAACACGTTTACTATTTGCTTGCTGTCTATCTGCCCTAGTATTTGTTTGCCCGCTGTTCCCGAAGGTTCTCCGTCGTCACTTACCCTAAAATTATTTCCGTCTAACCCTAGTCTATATGCAAAACAGTGATGTACAGCTTTAGGATGTTCTTTCTTCAAAAGCTGCAAATACTTCTTAAAATCTTCAACCGAACGTATTGGATAAGCATAAGCCAAAAACTTGCTTCCACGTTCTTTGTATTCAGCAGTTGAGGGCTTTTCAATAGTATGATAATGTGAGGAGTCAATCATGGGGAGCGACAAGCTGCTCGCTGCAAGCTGCAAGCTTTTTAAAGTTTGTTGTGGAGATTTTTATAATAAGAAATAACGTCTGTTGAAATTGCATCCGAAGAAACGAGTTGATGGTTTGACAGAAGCGGTGCACGCAAACCATTATCGATAATTAGTTGTGTGTTTTCTATTACCCGTGCTTCATCCCATGCGTTTTCATTGATGAACGACTCGGCCAATTTGTTTCCGCCTTCAATTAAAATGCTTTGAATATTAAGTTTATAACAGGCGTTTAATAATGATTGTACAAATGAAGGCTCTTTTTCTATTTTATAATAAGTTACGTTTTGCAACTCCTCGTTCTTTACGCCATTAAAAATGATTGTTTTTTGATTTCCATCAAAAACCTTTAAAGTAGATGGTAACCTCAAGTTCATATCAACTACCAGTCTCGTAGGTGATGGTCCTGTCCAGTTCCTGGTATTAAGAGCGGGGTCATCTTGTAACGCAGTATTTGTTCCAACCATAATTGCCGCCTCTTCACTCCGCCACTTATGCACCAGGCGATTGCTATAACCATTACTGATTAAAACCCTTGAAAAATCTGCATTTGCAATTCTATGATTTTTACTTTGTGCCCATTTTAAAATGATGTGGGGACGTTTCTTAGTATGAAAAGTAAAGAACCTTTGATTCAAGCTTTTACAATCATTTTCTAAAACACCTTTAATTACTTCGATCCTCGCATTTTCAAGTTTCTCGATTCCTTTTCCATCCACTTGCTCAAAAGGATCTCTGCCTCCGACGACGACAGTTTTGATTTTATGTTTGATGATTAAATCCGCGCAAGGTGGTGTCTTTCCAAAGTGTGCACAAGGTTCTAATGATACATACATTACCGAATTTTCAATCAAACCCTTATCCTCATCTCTTACACTGTTTATACAATTAACTTCAGCGTGCGCCTTTCCATATTGCTGGTGATATCCCTCCCCGATGATCCTGTCCTCATACACCAACACAGCACCTACCATAGGATTAGGCGCAACATGCCCTGCTCCCAATCTTGCCAGTTGAAGGCAAAGGCTCATGTATAATTCGTGTTTTTGCATAGCTGAAAGGCTGCAAAAGTAATTTAAAAAAACAGTAGCATTGCAGTATGACTATACAGCTCGCCTACCAACAATTGCTAACACAGTTATACGAGGTATACGAAACCCGGGAGGCAGCAAATATTGCTGATATGGTAATAGAACACGTGACAGGGCAACGAAAAATTGACAGGATCTTGTACAAAGACATTCCCGTATCTCAGGATCAACAAGTACAGATTGAAAAAATAACAAGTGAATTATTACAGGACAGACCCATTCAATACGTGTTGGGAGAAGCGTGGTTTATGGAGATGAGATTGAGAGTTAATGAAAACGTACTAATTCCAAGGCCCGAAACGGAAGAGCTGGTAGAATGGATATTAACCGACATAAAAAAAACAGGTAATAAAGAGATTTCTCTATTTGATATTGGCACAGGTAGTGGATGTATACCTATTGCTGTCAGAAAAAAAATACCGGAAGTAGCAGTTTCAGCGATTGATGTCTCTGGCGACGCTTTACAGGTAGCTATTTTAAATTCGATTGAACAAAAGGTTCTTGTTGATTTTCTTCACCTTGATTTTTTAAATGAGGAAGAATGGAACCAATTAGGCAAGTATAATATTATTGTCAGCAATCCACCATATGTAAAACAGAGCGAGCAAAACTCAATGCGTAATAACGTGTTGAAGTTCGAGCCCACAATTGCTTTATTTGTTCCTAATGAAGACGCACTTTTATTTTATAAAGCAATAGTAAAATTTGCGAAGGCACATCTAAAAACCGAAGGAAGTGTGTATGTCGAAATTAATGAAGCGTTAGGAAAAGATGTAGTTAATCTGTTTAAAGGAAGTGGTTTCACAGAAGTGATCCTTAAAAAAGATATGCAAGGCAAAGATAGAATGGTAAAGGCGACTGGACCATAACGTCTTCAACGACTTTGATAACACTTACTTCACCCCATTATTATCAACAGCCATTACCGGCGTAGCACCCAGCCTCTTTATAACCTGCATTACTTTAATTGCAGTTCCGAGGTGAGAAGTACTGTCTCCATTTATAACAACAGAAGCTTTTGTAGTAGTGTCTTTTGCCAAGTAAGCTCTTAAGTCTGTTTCCAATTGATCCATACCGATCTGTCGCTGCCCAAGGTAGATGTTCTGATCCTTGTCAACCGTCACCACTACTGTCTGCTTAGACTTAGTGTCACTTTTCGCTTTCGGATTTGAAACTTTAATAACATTGGGATTAGCCAAAGTAGATACAATAAGGAAAAACAATAAAAGGATAAACAATATATCGTTCAGTGCGCCAGTGTGCACTTCGGGATGTCTTCTAAATTTGCTACGAATGTTCATTGTAAAAAACAATATTTAAAACAGTATATCCTCAATGTTGCTAATACCTTAGACCTCTTTCAGACTTCCAACCTCGCTTCAACAAACATGAAACAGTTGAACGGAGCGTCGCAACAATGTTTAATAAGAATTACGAAAGAAGGTCTCAAAAGCCTTAAACCTTACACCCTATACATTACACGTTAAACCTAACAACCCTACCTCGTCGGCTCCTGAAGTACATCAATAAAATCTGAGCTGGCGACTTCCATTTTATTGGCTGTTTTATCTATTTGTGCAGTCAAAACATTGTGACCAATGTATGCAAGTAAACCGATGATCAGACCAGTACCAGAAGTAATCATTTTTACATAGATACCACCGGCTATGTCGTTCAAAGTAAAGTTACCAGTGCTGGCGATACCATAAAACAACTGTATCATACCTACGATAGTACCAAGGAAGCCAAACATCGGCGCAATACCCGCAATGAGGGAAAGGATGCTAAGGTTTCTCTCCATTTTATACATTTCAAGCTTTCCAACATTTTCCATGCTTTTCTCAATTGCGTCAATAGGCTTACCAATTCGCTGAATGCCTTTGTCAATAATTCTTGCAACAGGGTTGTTGGTATTTTTTGCAAGCGTGCGGGCTGCGGAAAGATTACCAGTCATAATGTTGTCGCGGATCATACTCATAAAATTATCCTCGATCTTGCTTGCTTTCCTGATAGCGATTAACCGTTCGAAAAAAACGAAGATTGCTCCTACCAACAGCAGGTACAAAGGATACATTATAAAACCGCCCTTGTCTAATAAACTCCACAAAGAAATTTGTGCAGGAGCTGTTGTTGCCGCTGCCACGGTGGCTGTAGAGTCTGCTAGTTGTGTATTAATCTGAAGTAATAACCACATCATTCTTTAGAGTTGTTTTCGAGTGAAAATGTAAAAACTACAATTGCACTTTTAAGGATAAATATGTTAAGTAACAGTTGAACGAATGTAATCGCTTTGATTTCATCCTGCTGCTTGCGGTGCTGTTAAAGTTTTGCAGTTTATTAATTGCGAAGTATCACTTCGCTCAGTACGATAAGTAAAAAGGCAAAAGGAAAAAAAAGAGACCTCTTCCTTTTTAATTTTTACTTTTTATTTTTTACTTCGACTGCATCACCTCTCACCAGTAAAACTATTATACACTTTTATCATAATTAATCTATGTGTATAAAAAGAAAAAAGCGCCGGAAAATGCCGGCGCTTTTACACAAATGAGCATATAGTTTAGTTCTTGTCTGAACTCTGTTTTACCATACCCATAATCTGTTTCATTGTATTTTCCATACCTGACGGACTGCCATCAAGAAACAGCATATTTCCTTTTCCATATTCTGCAAAGTTCTTTACAGCTTCTGTCCACATACTAAAAAGGATAACATTCGTATCAAGGTTAGCTTGCTTCATTTGTTCTGCAGCCTGGCTCATACCTTTTGCAACTTCCTCCCGGAACAGCGCAACACCCTGACCACGTAAACGAGCGGCTTCTCTTTCAGCTTCGGCCGCGATCTTTATTGCGTTACCTTCTGCTTCGGCGCCTTTTGTTTTTGTAATCAATAAGGCCTGGCCTTCGTTTTCAGCAGCAGCTTTCAGGTTATTACTTGCTACAACCCTACTCATACTGTCCATGATCTGCTGATCAAACCTTATATCGTTCACCTGTAAATCCTGCAAATGATAACCCCAGTCTTCCAAAGAACGGTCAATCTGCTCTTTAACAAACTCGATAATTTCGCGGCGAAGTAAAAGAATTTCTGCCTGTCTTTTTGTAGCTACAAAAGCCCGTATCGAACCCTCAACTGTTCGGATTAGTGCCTGCATTAAATCTTTTTCGCTAATGAATTTAAAGGCCACTCTTTTAATGGTTTCCTCATTTTCATTTTGTACAGAGTACAACAACATGCATTTGAAATAGACGTTTGCCTGGTCAACTGTTACAGCCTGGAACTCCAGTTCTACTGATCTGTTTTGAATACTCACCCGCTTATAAATCTGTTCGAGCAAAGGGATCTTAAAACCAAGTCCCGGACGAAGAATGCGGCGGTATTTTCCAAACATGATTATTACGGCAACTGTTCCCTGGGTTACAGTAACAAGGCCGCTAAAAATAATAATGAGAATAATAATTAACCACCAATAAGAAAACAAGGTCTCCATAATAATTATTTGTTTTTAAGTGATGTATGAGGTTAACGGGTAAATGTAATTATAATAGTATTGCAAACGGAAAAATTTGCTACAATGAAAGCCGGCTGTTTTAGATTGATGGAAACGACGAAGGTGTAAAAGCATTTATTCGACTCCTGCATATACGTCCGATAACTGCAATTGCAGGGCGATTGCAGTAACCTCAAATGTATCTGCCAGGTTTTTAGCTTCAGACAAAGTCCACGTTAGATCAGCATTTTTCAAGTAATGGATACAATGAGTGGAGGTAGAATCAATAAGAATATATTCCTTCAACGATTCAATCTCGCGGTACAAATCGAATTTAGCTCCACGATCATAGTTGCCTGTAGACGGAGATAAAATTTCGATAATGACTGCAGGATTGAGGAGCGTATCAAATTCATTATCTACAAAGACGGGTTTGTCACAAACGATTAAAATATCAGGATAAGTGTATAAAGTATTCTTTGGAATATGGATACGCAAATTGCTGCCAAACGACCTGCATTTTTTGCCTTTTAAAAATCCTCCTATAATAACCCGAAGATTATCTTCAATTATATTGTGTTTAAAAGAAGCGCCGCTCATTAAAAAAATTTCGCCGCGATAGAACTCATGCCTTTCCTGCGACGTGCGCTCAAAAGCAAGGTATTCCTGGTCAGTGATATGTTTAACAGCGGGTTGAGACATATAATAAAGATACAAAATCGAACTTTATTAGTAATTGCAATTATCAGCTCTTTTCGGCCCAAACCTGTACAAGGTTCACCATTACCTCAACAGCTTTCTTCATATCTCTCACTCCTATCCATTCTTTTTTGCTATGAATTGCTTGCATGCCCGTAAATAAATTGGGGCAGGGCAAACCCATAAAATTTAGCCTACTCCCATCTGTACCGCCACGAATACTTTGCTTACGAACCCCAACATTACTTCTCCTGTAAGCCTCTTCTGCAAAATCAACAACTTGCGGATGTTGCTCTATTATCTCTTTCATATTTCTATACTGCTCCGTCACATTGAATTCCATTCTTGCTTTAGGATGCTGCTTCAAAACTTGTTCAGCAATACTTCGAAGCCTCGCCGCATTTGCCTGTAATCCATCTCTGGTAAAATCGCGAACGATAAATTCAATTGTGGCTTTTTCAGCCAGTCCATCTACCCGAACCGGATGCACAAATCCCTGGCGTTTTTCTGTTGTCTCAGGACTGAATTCATCTTTTGGCAGTGCCGCCAATATTTCTCCTGCTATTTTAAGTGCGTTAACCAAAGTATTTTTTGCGTAACCGGGATGGGCAATTACGCCATGTACAGTTATAACGGCGGCATCTGCACTGAAAGTTTCATCTTCCAATGTACCCAATTCGCCTCCATCCAACGTGTATCCAAAGTCGGCAGCAAGTTTACTCATATCCAGTTTAGCTGTTCCTTTGCCGATTTCTTCATCCGGTGTAAATAGTATTCTTATTGCACCATGCTTCACCTCCGGATGTGTCATGAGGAAGTTAGCAAAGTCCATTATTTCCGCAACCCCTGCTTTATCATCAGCGCCTAACAACGTTGCTCCGCTTGCAGTTATAATGCTATCACCCGCATGTTCTGCCAGATATTTACAGTCATTTACGCTCAAAACCTGGGTTGCATCATCAGGCAGTACAATGTCTTTTCCATCGTAATTTTTGTGCAAAATAGGTTTCACATTTGTGCCACTACAGTCGGGTGCAGTATCTACATGACTACAAAAACAAACCACCGGAACTTTCTTATCTGTATTAGATTGGATGGTAGCATACACGTACCCAAACTCATCTACATAGGCATCTTCCACACCCATGGCTATTAATTCTTCAACTAAAACTTTACTTAAGTTTCTTTGCTTTTCTGTTGAAGGTGAAGTAGAACTTTGAGGATCACTTTTAGTGTCGATCTGAACGTAACGCAAAAATCTTTCAACACAAGTGTATTCGTATGTATCAAACATGATAGTTTTTTTTGGCAAATTAGCTTAATCAATTCAAGCTTTTAAAACATGTCAACCTCGAGTTTTTAAATTTTTTATACCCGGCATTCGTCTTTCGTTTCGCCTCTGTTGTGTCACTCACCTGTACCCCATCTTTTCATGGCACCGCATCAATTCCTTATGCTTTAAAGTAAATAAATTGAATGTTTGAAAATTCCGGAAGGTGCATGTATTTCATTCAAAGTAATAAGTGGGCTGCATCCCGAATCAATAACTGTTGGTACAAAGAATAAACTTACTTATCCTTGTATTACTAATCTTATAAATACATTTTGATGGAAGCAACGCGTACGCCAATAATCAAACAAGGATGGATCAGAGCTTTGATATACATCATCGTTGTTTCATTAGTTGTGTATGCTTTCACGGTGTTTGGGGATGAAATCATGAATCAGTTTAAAGTGGGTACCGAGAGCAGTGATGCAAGCATTTTAAACTTTGGGATTTTATATGGCCTAATGGGTCTTTCAATTTTCATTGTTACCTGGCTTATGAGAAAGTTTGTAGATAGACAATCTTTCGAAAGCCTGGGATTTAAATGGAATGGTTACAGCAACGAAGCAGGACTTGGATTCTTTGGTGCACTTGCCATACTGGGTATTGGCTCGCTAATTTTGGTTGCCACCGGCTATATTTCTTTCCTTTCAGCAACCTTCGATATAAACCCATTATTGCTAGAAGTCGTGATGATGATTGTTGTTGCTTTTGTTGAAGAATTGTTGTTTCGTGGGTATATTCTGAACAATCTTTTGCAGTCAATAAATAAATGGTTAGCCCTGGCTATATCCTCTATTTTGTTCGCCCTGTTTCACCAGACAAATCCCGATGTCACTGTTTTTGCCATCGTAAATATTCTTTTAGCCGGGCTCTTATTAGGCCTGAATTACATTTTTACGAAGAACCTTTGGTTTGGTATCTGCTTCCACTTTGCATGGAATTATTTCCAGGGACCAGTATTAGGATACGACGTTAGTGGTTTAAAACTTACCAGCATACTTCAGCAAACAGTTACAGGCCCGGAAGTTTGGACCGGGGGTCCCTTTGGCTTCGAAGGTTCATTGCTTTGCCCGCTTTTATTCGTTGTGGCGATTGCGGTTTTTGCGTTTCTTTTTTTAAAAAGATACCAATCGTCAGCCATCTAGTCTTCTTTTGATTTTCAGCGAGTTAATTATTAAATTGTCTTTAAATTCCCCATATGAAAAAGGCAATTATAGGTGCTATCGTTGGCGCTATTATCTTATTTGGGTGGCAAGCAGTTTCCCACATGTTTATGCATCACCAGGAGTCGGCTTACAGACAAGTTGAGAACCAGGAAAAGGTTATTCAGGCTCTTGCCGGTATGTTTAAAGAAGATGGACAATACCTCGTTCCCAGGAGCAACCCCAAATCCTCGCAGGAAGAAATGGCAAAATTCGATGAGGGGAGACAGGGAAAGCCTTTTGCAATCGTCACCTATCATACTGCTGATAAGTCAAACATGGGCATGTCTGCTATTCGCAGTTTTACAACAGCCTTTCTATCCGTACTGATTTTTATCTGGCTCCTTGGCAAAAACCGCGGATCATTTGCAACTATCTTTCTCAAAACTATCGGCCTTGCCATTTTGATTTTCATCTTCGTCTACTATAATAGCAACATTTGGTTGCAGACACCATGGGACGTGATAAGGCCCGAATTAATTGACTTATTAGCCGCATGGGGACTAACGGGCATCTGGTTGGGTTGGTGGTTAAATAAAGGAAGAGAAAGGAGGTGATTATAGTGGAGGAACTATTAGCGTACAGATGCTTTTTTGGCGAATGAACAATGTATTGTACAAGTGAGTGACACAACGATGTCAAATGGAGGGCTAAAGTTTGTCACAAAAAAAAGGTTGGCAACAACAGTGGCCAACCTACTATCAGTATTTTCAGAAATGTCTAAGGCATTATTATAAGTGGACTTTTTCCACCCTTAATTTCTACCAGTTCAAGATCAAAAGTTAGTTCTTCGCCAGCCAGGGGATGATTTGCATCCAGCACGACTGAGTCCTCACGAACTTCCCTTATCACTACGGGAAAATTTTGTCCTGCACCGTTACTCATGTTTAACTGCATACCTACCTCTGGCTGCATATCTGCAGGAAAACGGTCGAGAGGGAACTCCATCAAAAGGTCGTCTTGTTTCTGTCCATAAGCTTCGTCTACCGGAATGTTTATGGTCTTCTTCTCTCCTACCTGCATACCGGTCACGCCACTATCAAAACCCGCAATAACGTTGCCGCTACCTACCTCAAATTCAAGTGGTTCGCGGCCTTCGCTACTGTCGAAAGTAGTGCCATCATTTAATTTTCCGTGATAGTGAACCCTGACAGTGTCACCATTTTTTACTTGTTCCATATTGTTACTGTTTAATTGTAAAAACCTTACTATATCTTTTTCCGCACAACAATCTTGCCACTGGAATTCTACATATCCCTAAAAAGCAAGCTCAGAAAACGCAAAGGAAATGCGGGCCAAAATAAACTGTTTAAAAAAGAATTGTCAAATTAAATTTGATGATTACTTATACAAACAGGAACCATGAAAAAAGCATCTTTGCCTTTAGTTATCAGCCTTTTTTGCATGATAATTACGTCTGCTCAAAAGACTAAGCAAAGCACTGCAAAGCTTTCACCTGCTACTTCGCCAGCTAAAAAAATTCTGCCTGGCGCCTACCAGGTAAGTGAATATTTGCCCTTGCTAAAAGGCAAGAGAGTTGCCATTTTTGCAAACAATACGGCTACCATCAACAACACTCATTTGGTTGACACTCTCAAAAAATTGGGCATTACTATCAGCAAAATTTTTGGTCCAGAACACGGCTTCAGAGGAGACGCAAACGCAGGGGCGCATGTTGATAATTACACGGATGCAAAAACCGGTATTCCTGTTATCTCGTTGTACGGATCAAAAAGAAAGCCTTCTGAAGAAGACCTGGCAAACGTGGACGTCCTGCTTTTTGATATACAGGATGTGGGGGTGCGGTTCTATACATACATTTCTTCGTTGCAGGACTTTATAGAAAGCGCGATGGAGTTTGATAAACCCCTCATCATTTTAGATCGTCCAAATCCAAACGGATTTTATGTCGACGGCCCTGTGCTTGACACTGCTTTTAAGAGTTTTATAGGTATGCAACCTGTGCCTGTGGTGTACGGAATGACCATTGGAGAATACGCGAATTTTCTTGTAGGGGAAGGACTATTTGATAAAAATATAATGGCATCTTGGATGATGAGAATTGTAAACAATGCTTCTGACACCGCTAAAAGAAAAGGCAATGGATTGAACATAACCGTTATCAAATGCCGCAACTATACTCATAAAAGCAAGTATATTTTGCCCATAAAGCCTTCACCCAACTTGCCTGACGCGGGCTCCATTTATTGGTACCCTTCCACCTGCTTTTTTGAAGGAACTGCATTGAATGAAGGACGAGGCACCGACAAGCCATTCCAGATTTTTGGCCATCCTTCGTTACCAAAAAATTTATACGCTTTTACCCCTGTAGCAAATGCGGGCTCAAATAGTCCAAAGCTGAAAGACCAACTTTGCTACGGCTGGAATCTGTCAGGAACGAACGAGCAAATACTGCAACAGATAGATAACAAAATCCAACTAAAATATTTGTTGAACGCCTACAAATTGTTTCCTGATAAAGCGAATTTTTTCCTGAAGGCAAGCAAGGCGAATCCGAAACCTGCAGACTTTTTCTTTAATAAACTTGCGGGCAATGCAGAACTAATGCAACAGATAATAGACGGGAAATCTGAAAAGGAAATAAGGGCAAGCTGGCAACCAAAACTGGAAGCTTTTAAAAAGAAAAGAAAAAAGTATTTGATGTATCCTGATTTTGAGGCCACCTAATTTCCTAAAAGAAAATTTACCAAGCTAATTTAAAAAACTTCATCTCTTTACATTTACGCATGTCAGAAAATTATACCTCTCCACTAACAGAACGCAATGGTTTAAAGATTGTCTTTATGGGAACACCGGAGTTTGCGGTTGCCTCACTAAATGCATTGGTGGAAGCAGGATTTAACATTGTAGGAGTAATCACCGCACCTGATAAACCTGCAGGCAGAGGAATGAAAA
Source organism: Segetibacter aerophilus (assembly GCF_007991655.1). GTDB lineage: Bacteria > Bacteroidota > Bacteroidia > Chitinophagales > Chitinophagaceae > Segetibacter > Segetibacter aerophilus. The sequence goes on along the minus strand of NZ_BJYT01000002.1, from coordinate 490,225 downwards.
TGACTGAAAGCGCGGTAAAAAAATATGCAGTTGAAAAAGGTTTGCATATCCTTCAGCCACTGAAACTTAAGAACCCGGAATTTCTTGCAGAATTAAAAGCCCTGAACGCCGACCTCCAGGTTGTGGTTGCCTTTCGCATGCTACCTGAAGTTGTTTGGAAAATGCCGCCTCTAGGCACTATCAATCTTCATGCGTCACTTTTACCGCAATACCGTGGTGCCGCTCCCATTAATTGGGCCATTATCAACGGTGAAAAACAAACGGGCGTAACTACTTTTAAACTACAGCAAGAGATTGATACAGGAGATCTTTTGTTGCAGGAAAAAATACTGATAGGCGAGAATGACACCACCGGCCAGTTGCACGATATAATGAAAGAAATCGGGGCAAATTTACTGGTAGAGACAGTGAAGGGAATTGAAGACGGCTCGCTGCAGGAGACGGCGCAATCAAAAGCGCTCGAGCAGTTTACCGGGGAACTAAAACATGCACCAAAGCTTTACACGGAAACTTGCACGATTAACTGGAATAAGACCTGTGACGAGGTGTATAACCTGGTAAGAGGCTTGTCCCCCTACCCCGGCGCACTCACGCACCTAAATGGAAAGATTTTGAAGATTTATCAAAGCGGCAAGGAAAAGGTCAATACTAACATGACTGCCGGCCAGTACGAAACAGACGGCAAGACTTTTCTAAAGTTTGCTTGTGTCGACGGTTACATCCACGCTCTGGACGTTCAGCTTGAGGGCAAAAAAAGAATAGGAATTGCAGAGTTTTTGCGAGGGTATCGTTTTGAAAAGTAAGTAAACGAAATATTTTTCTTGCCCAGCTTTCGTATTTCATAGCGCCATCGTTGTGTCACTCACTTCGACAGTATTTCCTCTTGCGGCCAGCACTCCCCAAATCTTTTTACTATTATTTGAGATGTTTCTTGTTTTGTTAAAAGTTTATTCCACTTTTGATTCTACCGTCAAAAATAGAAGAGCGTTATTTCTATTTAATCCGTTCAGTTTCTAATAATCCATCCCCTGAAAAGCAAGCTCTTTTTACCTGGAGCTACACTTTTATCTACATCTTTAAAAAATTACCCAATGAAAATTTTTACACGTGGTGTGTTATTGCTTCTTCTTACCCCTGTTTTTCTTACTTCTTTTGGACAAACTGTTATTAGCACTGAAACTTTCCCAGCTGCGTTTAATGCTACTTATACTACGCCCATGAATACCGGCTTTTATGAGTCGATAGGAAAATGGATTGGCTATACGTCTGATGCGCGTTCTGTTATTGCGGTCGATAACAAGCAACACTTTTCCGGTCCTTTTGCGTTGCGATTGCAGAATAACACCACTACAAATCTTACTGACGAGTCTACTAACAGGGCTACAGGTCCAATAGTTAACCTTCCATGCGCAACAGCTGCCACGTTCAATTTTAAAATATTTAATCTAAACGTTAATCCGGCCAATACTTACTTCTATTTATTCGTGCTTCTATCGAAGGATAATGGTTCGACCTGGACGCCTATCATGAAGAAATCCGCCTCGGAACTTATTAACTCCTATGGTACCAACCAATGGAGTGATGTGAGCCTTCAGGTACCCAGCGAGTTTTTCAACTCCTCTGTCCGATATCGGTTTATAGGCTGTCATCTTCCCGGTAGCAGTTTTGAAAACACTTTATATATTGATGATATAAAATTGATTTCTACCCCATGCGCTACAACTTCCAACCTGAAACTAGGCAACCAGATATGGAACGACTTTGACGGAGATGGCAAAAGGGATTTAAACGAACCTTCCATTGCCGGTGCCGCTATCAGTTTATATACTGATAACAACTCAGACAACTTGCCCGATGGCGCTGCTTTTAAGACTACCACATCTGATGCACAGGGCCGCTATCTTTTTTCTGACTTGGCTCCTGGCAGATACATCGCTTCAATGCCTATTTTGCCGGGTTACCAGCAAAGCCCTAATTCTTCTACCCAGGAGATCAGCCCGTTTCCTGATTTGAATATTGACGATGTAAACAAGTTGGTAAGGTTGATTGGACCAAATGGTCCGGGTGGAATATTGTACACAAATGCTATCACCCTTTCTGCAGGCGATGAGCCTACAACAGATGGCGATGACGGTAACGGCAACCTCACTTTCGATCTTGCAGAATGTGGTAATGGTTATATCGGTGATTTTGTTCGGAACGATCTAAATGGAAATGGTATTCAGGAGGCTAGTGAACCAGGTTTAAACGGAGTAGAGGTTACTATCACTTTCCCTGACGGAATAACTTCCACCACTAACACCGGAACTTACAACGCTGCAAATAACTCAAATGCTCCGCATTATGACGGTTATTACAACTTTCCTAATCTCGGCCCGGGTACTTATAAAATAACCTTTGCTACTCCTGCGGGATTTAATGCAAGCCCCGCTAATGCTGGCTCTAATGATGCAAAGGATAGTGATCCTGTAAACGGAGCGCCTGTGTTAGTTACTCTTGAAGCCAATCAAAGTGACTTTACCATTGATGCAGGATTTACGAAGTTTACTCCGCCACCTGTTGCAACCTGCATAAATCTCAGCGTAGGAAATCTGGTGTTTAGTGATTTAAACGGCAACGGTATAAAAGAATTAAGCGAACCAGGAATAAGTGGATTGACTGTAAAATTGTATGCAGATGATGATGGTAATAACGTACCTGATGGAGCCGCTCTCTCAACTGTTATGACTGATGAAGAAGGTACTTATCTATTCAGTAACCTTGCTGCAGGCAAATACATTGTTGGTGTAACTACCGGTAGCACGTATACACTTGGAACAATTAACAACGCAAATGCTGATGACAATAAGAATAATGACAACAATGGTGTAAGAACCGTAAGCGGCGAAGTTAGAAGCAACTTCATCACTCTTTCAGCAGGTGACGAGCCAATCAACGATGGCTCTGATAACAACAGCAATCTTTCTCTAGACTTTGGTTTAGTGATGGCTGGCGCCAGGATTAGCAACATGGTAAATACAGATGCTGTCGGAACTACCTCAATCTCTGTTTTCCCTAACCCAACGAGTGACTACGTAACAGTGAAGGTAGATGCTACAGCATCCGGGGCAGGCATTGTAAGAATCACAGATGGCCTGGGCCACTTAATTACAACCAAAAACATAACGTTGAGGAATGGAGCAAATACGATCACATTTACCGATTTCGGAAAATTAAATGCAGGAAAATATAACGTTCAGTTACTTTTTAACTACCACGTTTACAACCAGCAAATGATACTGGTTAAATAAGATCAACTCCTTAAATCAGAGTAAGCTGCCCTTGAAAAACGAGGGCAGCTTTGTTTTATAAATTGCTTATAAGTCAATGATTCGAAAAATTGAACCCGCAGATACACAAGAATGTGCTGACGAATGATGCGAGGTAAGAATGGTGTACATAGTTAGAAAGCCGGCACAAATCAAAAAGTAAAAATTTTAAAAACATGTAGTCATTCAAATAAAACTTGATACGGTCACGAATAATAAACGGATAGCAAATAAAATCTGAAAGAAAGGGGCTGTTTGCAACCTATTCAATCTTGCATTCATCATATTACCGTTGCGCTAAAGCCATTACTACGGCAAGCTGCAATTAATCCTCCCCTATCCAAATTTTTGCGTAATGCAAACCGGTTTTTAATAAACCTGCGGATCTAATTATTTCTGAAAATCTTTTTTTATTTAAAATTCCAAGACTATGAAAATTTTTACCAGGCTATTGTTTTTGGTATTAATGCAACTGGGTTTTATCAGTGGCTTCGCCCAAAGCTCCACTAATTTTTGTTTTGTAAGTCCCGACGCAACCAAATCAGGGATTGTTTTTGCAAACTCAACAGTTACTTACAATGCAGACAAAACTGTTACTATCCGAACAACGCTAGCAAAAACGTTTGTTGATAACTCTTATGGTACTGGCGTTGTTGGCTGGCCTGGCGACAACCACAAATTCAATCATCTTGTTACATCTGACATGCTTCAATTGGCTTTGTTAAGTAGGTCAGGAGCTAAAGTGCTTGAATTTAAAATAGATTATTTTAGTCTAAACAGTAATAATCCTTTATATCCTAATCATTATGGAACTACCGGCGTTACTTCTAACGACGGAGAAATGCTTGCAGGCAATGCAGGAGAAATTTTGAAAGTAAAAACTTCAATCAGTGAAAACTTCAAAAACTACTGGCACTCAAATGATGATAACATTCTTACAGTAAATTCTCCCAATGCTAATGGTAGTTACGCCATAACCAATTCTAAATACGCGGGATGGGACTTTGACGTGTGGTACGAGGTTACAGTTGCTAATCTATCTTCATTTGAAGGATCGGTTATACCAGTAATTTCAGGATTACATGCGAGCCCAAGCAAAACAGGTAAAGACTCTGAACCACTTGTAAGCTGCGTATCACCTAACAAAGGAATTATCGGTGATTTTGTTTGGAACGATATAAATCAAGATGGTATTCAGGATGCAAATGAAAGTGGTCTGGCTAATGTTATTGTAGCTATTGCAGGGGCAAATGGTTTCTCAACAACTACAACCACAAATGCATCAGGTAAATACCAATTTACTGGTCTTGCTGCCGGAACATATACCATTAGCTTTTCTACTCCTGCTGGTTTTAGTCCATCGCCTGCTAACCAGGGGAAAAATGAAGAAAAAGACAGTGACCCTATAAACGGAAGTGTATCAGTAACCCTTACATCTGCCCAAACTAATAACAGTATTGATGCAGGATTTTGCAAAAAACGTGTGGCAACTAACCTTACTTTAGGCAACCAGGTTTGGAATGATTTTGACGGGGATGGTCACCGTGATGCTAACGAGCCAGGCATCCCTGGCGCTACTATCAGTTTATACCCAGATAACAACGGTGATAATAAGCCTGATGGAGCAGCTATCAAAACAACTACCTCTGATGCAAATGGTAGATACTTTTTTACTAATCTTACAGAGGGGAGGTACATAGCTTCTATGCCTGTTCTTTTGGGATTTTCACAAAGCCCTAATACCTCAACCCAGGCAACAAGTTCTGACCCCGATAACAATATAGACGAGGATAACAATTTAGTGAACCTTATCGGAGATAACGAAGCAGGTAAAGGTGTTTTGTATACCAATGCCATTACTCTTACTTCCGGACAGGAACCTAGTACCGACGGTGATGACGCAAACGGCAATCTTACCTTTGACCTTGCACAGTGTGGTAATTATTTTATTGGCGATTACGTTTGGAATGATAAAAACGGCAACGGTATCCAGGAGGATGGTGAACGCGGTATAAATGATGCTATTGTTACCATTACTTTCCAGGACGGTCGCACCGCTACTACTAAAACCCTTAATTATAATCCAAGCCACAATGCTGACGTCGCCAAATACGATGGCTACTATGATTTCAAAAATCTTGGTCCAGGCACTTATACTATCACTTTCACTACACCGGTTGATTATACTTCAAGCCCCGCAAACGCAGGAACAAATGATGAAAAAGATAGTGACCCTGTAAACGGATCGGTTAAAGTAACGCTTGTAAGCGCAAGTAACTTTACTATTGATGCAGGTTTCAAACCTAAAACTACAACGACCACACCTCCGGGCAGTTGTCCTGGTGCAATGACTTTTGAGGGTTTTGAAAATGTGTCCGGAAAAAATTCAGACTTATACGAGGGTTTACCAAGAAATGGCTCTTATCAAATCGTACAAAATGTGGGTCAGCTTGGCGGTGGAGGTTATCTTAATATACAACCTCGTTCAGGTAACTCTTTCCTTGCGGCTCATACCAGCAACACAGAAACTGACAGGGTTTATTTTACCACAATAGATGTGAAGCCTGGAGCAACTTATAACTTTTGTGCAAACGTAACACTGTTAAAAAACCTTGGAGACGGAGCAAATTACATTTTAGGGGTGTATGCAAATGGAGTACAAATTGGCGAAGGCCGCGTAACTTTTGATTGGACGCAGATCTGTGGTAGTTATATCGTTCCCTCAAACACCAAATCAGTTACTTTCTCTATCCAAGATCCCCAAAAAGGACTGTTCTTTGTAGCTCTCGACGGCATTTGCATTACAAAAGCAGATAACCTCTCAATAGGTAATTACGTATGGAACGACTGGAACGGAAACGGGGTTAAGGATAAAAAAGAATATGGCATTCCAGGTATAGATGTAAAATTGTACCGTGTGAAAGATGGGGTAGCAGTAGATAGTGACATCAATACCAACCCAACTTTCGGCTTGCAAGTAGCTACCACTAAAACTGATAACAAGGGATTTTATGAATTCAGCAATTTACCTGAAGGTCAATATTACACCTCTATTACCATATTAACTGGTTATTCAAGAAGTCCAAATCTTTCAAATGGTCTATTCAGAGCATCCACTTTAGATCCTGACAATAATGTTGATAATGATAACAATGCAGTACGACCTGTAACTGCTGAAATGGGTGAAGAGATTTACTCTAATGTAATTACGTTAAAAGCAGGTACCGAACCGACTTACGATGGAGACGGAGCAGATAACAATCTTACATTAGACCTCGCTCTATGTGGTAACCTCTGGATTGGTAATTTTGTTTGGAAGGATGATAATGGTAATGGTATTCAGGATGCTGGAGAGAAAGGGATTAACGGAGCTTCTGTTACTCTTGAATTGCCTGACGGAAGTAAAATAGAAACACAAACTGCGCCTTATGATGATTTGAAGCACCCTTCTGTAGACACGAACGGATATTATGATTTCCAGCGTTTAGGCCCAGGAAAGTACAAATTAACTTTTAAACTTCCTGCAACAGAAGAGTACGTGCAGTACTGGTCTCCGACAACTATACATGCAGGTCCTAATAATATAGACAGCGATATTGATGCAAAGGGTTATGTTGAAGTCGTTTTATCTGGGAATGTAAGTAACCTTAATATTGATGCCGGATTTATGTTAACCGCCGCGTCACGTAACACAAATACTACCGGAGAACAATCAACTTCCACGTCTGCTCAACCTGGCTGTAACTTAAAAATTGCGCTTGAACCTAAAAACCCTGGTTGTTTTAACAATAGAACTGGAAGCATATTAGCGACAGTAACAGGTAATACTAGTAAGCTTTCTTATACATGGAGCAATGGTTCAACCGGCGCTAATTTGATGAACGTGGGTGAAGGAAAATATACACTGACAGTAAAAGATAAAGAGACAGGTTGCGAGGTTACTTCTGGCGAGGTTACCCTGGCATACCCCGCAAAATTGGAAGCAAGTGTAAGAAGTGCTGAAACAAACGGATACAACATTCTTTGTAAAGACTCTAAAACAGGATTGATAGACTTAGAGGTTACAGGTGGGAAAGGGATCTATACTTACTTGTGGAGCAATGGAGCTACAACTCAGGATTTAGGTGATGTGACTGCGGGAAGATATACTGTTACAATTAAAGATGCAGCAGGTTGCGCGGTGAAAACCGAGATCAGTCTAAAAGAACCAGAAACAAAGCTTGAAGTAACATCTAACGTTACCCAACCTGGTTGTGATATCAAAATCGGTTCTATTAACCTTACAGTTGCAGGTGGTGTTGCACCTTACACATATAACTGGAGCAATGGTTCAACCGGCAGTAACCTTAAAAAAGCTGCCCCCGGCCTTTATACAACAATTGTAAAAGACGCTGTAGGTTGCGAAGTGTCAACTCAGTTTGAAATAAAAGAATACAATCTGTCAGTAACAGCAGAGGCGTCTAACGAAACATTAAACCGTTCTAACGGAGAAGAAGCTACTACTCTACGTGCTGTAGCAACAGGTGGTTCAGGCGACGTAACGTATACATGGAAAGGCACTGAGTCTGTAAGCGAAAATGACCGCGCTAATGCCATCGTTAGCCCTAAAAATTCAACTGAATATGTTGTTACTGTGAAAGACGCTGCTGGCTGTACTGCTTCAGCTAAAGTATCAGTTAAGGTGGTAAACGAAGCAGCTAAACCATCAGTGAGTGTTGAACTACCAAGTGAAAGAGTTCGTGTAACGCCTAATCCATCAAATGGCAACTTCAATGTCATACTAAATGGTTTTACAGGAAAAGTTGACATCAGGATTTTAGATGCAAGCGGAAAAAACGTTGCAAGCAAGCCAGTGTTGGTTGATGCCAAACAAATGGTAATACCTTTCAATCTCACTAAATCGCCCATTGGTTTTTACATTGTAAATGTTGTTGCCGCCGAAGGAAGTTTTAAAGAGAAAATGATCATCAGGCATAATTAGTATTAGTTTACTTAACTGGAGATCTTGAATTAATAATCCCTATGAACATCAAAAGGCCCTCAAAAAGAGGGCCTTTTACTTTCAATGATTTACCGATATATTTTTAAAGAAGGTTTATATGTAACTCACTGAAGTTTTTCAATGAAGAAATTTTTAGATCAGCGATACTCCACTTTTCATCTTTCTGCTGCGAGTAGGTAGGAACAACCACACATTTCATTCTAGCTGCTTTTGCAGCAATCATACCGTTGACCGAGTCCTCAAAACAAATACATTCAAGTGGAGAAGATTGTAAAGCCTTTGCACAATCAAGATACACCTGCGGATGGGGCTTGCCATATTCGAGCTTCTCAGCAGAGGTTTTTGCTCCCAAATATTTTTCGATTCCAAGCATATCGATAATAGTATCCGCAACACTCATAGGCGAAGACGTTGCGAGACCTACCTTATATCCCCTGCTCTGAAAGAAGTCGAAAATGTATTGCATGCCCGGCATAGCTTTCCCTTCCAGCCTGATCTTCCTCGTTACCAGTTCCACAATTCTTGTGGCTACCTTTTCAAGCTCAGTATCATCGAATTTATAGTCACGCAACCACCATGCAACGAATTCGCTTGTACGCAAACCCGTAGTTGATGCAAAATCTGCGGGAGTTAGCCTTTTTCCATAAGTTTCGAAAACTTCTGCCGCCGCAAGCGTCCACAACGGTTCGCTATCTATCAGCAAACCATCCATATCAAAAATCACTGTATTTAAATTCATCGGGTATTTTAAGCCGGCAAAGATAGTATTAGCAATTCTTATAATAATTCTAGGGGAATTAAAAGAAGCTAAGGCGGTGTTACTAACACATTATTTCAGTGCAAAAGTTGCATTGACTTCAAATTGAAGCTTTATCTTTTTAAAATCAATATTCGGTGCTTGCTCACCATCCGCTGCACTGGCCGCTTCTGCTTTCATCATCCTGTTAGCATACATCGGCTGGGGGTAAGAGCTTATTTCATTAGGTTCATTTATCGAAATGGCTTCACCCGCCTTTTCATTGATGGCATCGGCTAGATAGATTGCCTTGTCCCTTGCAGCTTTTACAGCCTGCACTTTTAATTGCTTTTTGAACTCTTGCAATTTGCTGTGGCTTACTCGGGAGATAAAGAAATTCTGTGTGGCCTCGTCGTCGAGCTTTTGCACCAGTTCATCCATTTTTTTTGTTGTGGCTAATTTTACCTGGTATGTGATGCTTGCTTTTAGGTCAGGGTTCTTTTTTTTGTTCTTTCTATAAATCCACAAGTTGCCATCCCAACCCTGGTAGCCTTGTACACTTATATCGCTTTCATTTACTCCAATGCTTAAGGCTGCTTTAAGGAAGTTATTTTTTATTGCATCTATGTCCACCTTGCCTCCACCTTTTTTATCATACTCGCGCAGATCTACCTGTACGTAAATTTCGTCTGGAACAACTTCCATTTCAGCTACTCCTGATACGTTGATCGTTCTCTGCTTTATTGGTTCCTGGCTTATGGCATTAATACTTATCAAACTAAACACAGCGATCAAACAACTAAATATTCTTTTCATAGTTTTATTTTTTTAAAGGAGTAATATTTTCAACGATTACACAAAATAAAAATTAATTTACTCTGGTCTTAACATTGCATTTACATTCCTTATTTTGCACTCGCTCTAATTGCTTGGCTAAATAACTATAATGAGTTCAGTCGTTGATAAATTTAAAAATATAAGGCTATTTAGATCAGTGTTGTACGCAATGGTAGGTGTAGTATCGTACCCAATGCTGGCAATGATAAATAAGCTGAAAATCGAAGGAACAGAACATATTGAAAACCTTCCTAAAGGCAACGTTCTTTTTGTAAGTAATCATCAGACCTATTTCGCAGATGTAATTACTTTTCTCCATATTTTTTGTGCCGTAAAGTGGCGTAGACATAACAAGCTTGGCTTTCCGGTGTATTTGCTAAATCCCTTCACCAATGTTTATTATGTGGCCGCCGAGGAAACAATGAAAGGTAGTTGGATAAGTCGCTTTTTTGCGTTGGGTGGGGCGCTTACAGTAAAACGGACATGGCGCGCGGAGGGCAAAGAGGTTCGCCGCGGCCTCGACCCTTCTGACACACGAAAAATACAAAGGGCCCTTGCCGATAGTTGGGTAATTACTTTTCCCCAGGGAACAACAAAGCCTTTTGCCCCTGCAAGAAAAGGTACTGCTTACATTATCAAAAACCACAAACCTATAGTTGTTCCTGTCGTCATCAACGGTTTTTGGAGGGCTTTTAATAAAAAAGGACTTGCTTTTAAAAAGAAAGGATCACTGTTATCGGTTCGGTTCAAGGAACCTTTGGTAATAGATTATGACAAACCTGTTGACGCAATTTTAGAGCAGGTAATGGATGCAATCGAACAAAGCAAAAGGTTTATGTTAAAGGGAAAGCACCACGCGATTACTGCGGCAGATAAATGATAGTTTGAAGCTTTTAAGAGCACAATTACAAATTCCACAAATAACGTAAATACTACTCTTTTATAAATAAAGCTTTCAGTTCATTAGCATCATCTGGTTTCATTTTTCCACCGAGAATTAATCTAAGCTGTCTTCTTCTCAACGCACCATCAAACAGTTGTTTTTCCTGTTCTGTTTCTGTAATCACCGGAGGTACCGATCTTGGCTTTCCTGTCGGATCGAGAGCCACAAACGTAAAGTAGGCTTCGTTGCTTTCATACCGGTATTGGTGCAACATATCTTCGCCCCATACTTTTAAATGGATCTCCATTGATGTATTAAAAGCCCTGGTAATCTTAGCTTCAATATGAACTACATTTCCAAGCTTTATAGCATTTTTAAAACTAAGGTTATCTACGCTTGCTGTCATGCAAGGAAAGTTACAGTGTCTCGCAGCAGCCATGCTCGCAGCAATATCCATCCAATACATAAGTCTTCCCCCCATCAGGTTTCCGAAAGTATTGGTGTCGTTCGGCAACACCAGTTCATTCATGATGATAAAACTTTCACTCGCTTTCCGTCCTTCCATTAAAAAAATTTTTGCGAAGGTAAACTGCAATCTTTCAAACCGGCAAAAAACAACATTCGTCGGAAAAGTAACTTAAGTAAAACAATAACTGCCCCTCCTTGTACTTTGAAACCTTTAAAGGATGATTTTACAAATGCAAAAAATTAATCAATTAAAACTATCGATCTTTATACAACAAAGTATTAGTGACGCACGTTGATATCGCAAAAAGAAAGCAACTTATCGGATGAAGAGATAAAGAATTAAAATTGACTGGTAAAAGCGAAAGCCCTTTATACTTCCATAATTTTTTACTTCTGCAAGCTCTACCGATATTCGTTGCGAAATTTGGTGTAATTCTATGAATATCTCATTTGACAATAGTGAAAATGCATTTGCCTACAAAACAGACAAGGAGCTGAAGATGGCTCGTTTTCTTTTTTCGTCAATGGGTTTTCAATGGGTAGTAAATGCAGGTGTAAGGCTCACTCCATTTGCAATGAAAACAGGCTTGCCTGTAAGAGGATGGATACGCAAAACAATCTTTAAGCAATTTGTAGGTGGTGAAACGCTTGAAGAAACAGGCGTTGTTGGTGATGTGCTGAAAAAATATGGTGTAAATGTTATTCTTGATTACGGTGTAGAAGGCAAACAGGGAGAAGCCAGTTTTGAGCATGCAACAGAAGAATTTATTAGAGTAATTAATTATGCCGCTACCCGTGATAACATTCCTTACATCAGTATAAAGGTTACAGGTTTTGCCCGTTTCAAGTTACTTGAAAGACTTCATGAAGCTCCCCGCTTGCGATCAGGGATACACGATAATGAAGCTGAGATAGATGAATGGCAACGCGTTAGAGACAGGATGTTTCGTATTTGTAGTATTGCAGCGGAGAAAAATGTAGGCGTATTAGTCGATGCCGAAGAAAGCTGGATCCAGGATCCGGTTGACCGGTTAACGATTGAAATGATGGAGATTTTCAACAAAGAAAAACCCATTGTTTACAATACGATTCAATTATACCGACACGACCGTTTAGACTTTTTAAAGCTCTCTTACCGCATAGCGCAACAAAAGAAATTCAAACTTGCAGTTAAACTGGTACGCGGCGCTTACATGGAAAAGGAAAGATCACGCGCAGCATCAAAAGGTGTGCAATCACCTATTCAACCCGATAAGCAAAGTACCGACAATGATTACGACGCTGCAGTAGAATTCTGTATTTCTAACGTCGACAACGTTGCATGTATAGTGGCAACCCACAACGAGAAAAGCAACTTAACTGCCGTACAACTAATGGAGGAAAAAGGGATACCATTCAATCATCCGTACATTCATTTCTCGCAGTTGTATGGCATGAGCGATCACATTACTTTCAACCTTGCAAAGGCAGGTTTGTCTGTAAGCAAATATTTACCCTTTGGCCCCATTACCGATGTGATCCCCTACCTCATGCGTCGGGCTCAAGAAAATAGCAGTGTTAGTGGACAAACAGGCAGAGAACTCGCTTTAATAAAAAAAGAATTGAAGCGAAGAAAGCAAAAGTAAGTTGTTTTGTTCCCGGCATTTGATCCCTGGTTACTCATTGTTGCGTCGCAGTCCGTTCATCTATCCATTACTATTTAGCTTTTTCCACAATTGATTTTAGATTTCTCCCCATTACACACTATGGCCTTTACGGTTACAGCCGCTTATGCGTAATTTGCGGCCATGCAGCAGTATCATCAACTTCTTCAACACATATTAGATAACGGCGTAACAAAAACCGACAGGACTGGCACAGGAACGATTAGTGTATTTGGCTACCAGATACGCTTCAATCTTTCTGAAGGCTTTCCCATGGTGACGACGAAAAAACTTCACTTAAAAAGTATTGTGTACGAGTTGCTTTGGTTTTTAAACGGTGACACAAATATTAGATACCTCAATGATAACGGAGTAAGAATATGGAATGAGTGGGCGAATGAAGATGGAGAACTGGGCCCGGTCTATGGTAAACAATGGAGAAGTTGGGAAGGTGCAGACGGCAAAGTAATTGATCAAATTTCAGAGGTAATTAACCAAATTAAAAACAATCCTGACAGCCGCAGAATGATCGTAAGCGCCTGGAATGTTGGAGAACTGTCCGAGATGGCGCTCATGCCATGTCACGCACTTTTCCAGTTTTATGTTGCCCCTGCAAACGCCGAAAAAGGAGAAACAAGAGGTAAACTTTCTTGTCAGCTATACCAGAGAAGTGCGGACGTTTTTTTAGGCGTTCCTTTTAATATTGCCTCCTACGCTTTATTGACCATGATGATTGCCAATGTTTGTGATCTCGACTATGGAGATTTCATCCATACTTTCGGAGATGTTCATATTTACACCAATCATCTTGAGCAAGTGAAGTTGCAGCTTAGTAGAACGCCCTATGCTTTGCCTATGATGAAAATTAATCCTAATGTAAAGGATATTTTCAGTTTTAGTTTTGAAGATTTTTCCTTAGAAAATTACGAATACCATCCCCATATTAAGGCTGCGGTAGCAGTGTAAGAGTTTAAGGTTTTATTGAGCAAAAATTATACAGGTAAAAGAGTTTTGGGTAAAACAGGAAATAAACAATTAATCATTAAAAGCTTGCAGCCGGTAGCTAACGGCGTGAAGCAAAAACAACATCATGTCGCTCTCCCTAATAGTAGCCGCCACAACAAATAACGTGATTGGAAAAAACAATGATCTGCCATGGCGTTTACCAAACGATATGAAGTATTTCAAAAATACCACGTGGGGTATGCCGGTTATTATGGGAAGAAAAACTTTTCAGTCAATGACTGAGCCTTTAGCCGGAAGAACAAACATTGTCATCACCAGGCAGACCAACTGGAAACCCGAAGGCGCAGTGGTAGTAAACAATTTGAGTGATGCACTATTTGTTGCTAAAGATGCCGACAGTAAAGAAGTCTTTGTAATTGGAGGAGGTGAAATATTTAAAGACGCAATCAAAAAAGCGGATAGGATTTACATGACCAGGATTCATACAATTTTAGATGGCGACGCTCATTTCCCTGAGATCGAAGAAAAAAAGTGGAAATTGATTTCTAAAAGAGATTGTTTTGCAGATGAAAAACACAAATTCGATTATTCATTTGAAGTTTGGGAAAGAGACTAAAAAGCTCCCTTCAAATAGTTAACTGCAAACCTTTTTCTTCCCTACATCAATCTCAAATCGAATTCACGGTACTATGTACTCAGCCGTTAAACTCGCTTCAAAGTACCTCTCTTATTATCTCACTGCTTCCAATGGCAAAGGCCACGGCGTTCATTCACCATTTGTTTTTGATTTTATAACCAATGTCTTAAATGACCGCCGTACATTTTATGCCTACCAGGAATTAGAGGAACTAAGGCACCAACTACTGGCAGATAAAAGAGTTCTTACAATAGAAGATTTTGGCGCTGGTTCTGCAATAACAAAAAGTAAACAAAGAAGAATTAGCAGCATCGCCCGTTCAGCTTTAAAACCAAAAAAATATGGGCAGTTGATGTTTAGAATGGTTGACTATTATAAGGCGAATACAATTGTTGAATTAGGAACCTCGCTCGGTATAACCACGAGCTATCTTGCTTCCGGAAATTTGAAAGGCAAGGTGTACACCTTTGAAGGCGCCAGGCAAGTTGCTGAAGTAGCAAAGCAAAACTTCACACAACTTTCATTAGAAAATATAGAATTGATAGAAGGTAGCTTCGATGATACTTTGAAGCCTTTTCTTACCAAAATTGATAAAGTCGATATTTTATTTATTGATGGTAACCATCGGAAAGAACCAACGATTGAATATTTTGAACAATTACTGTCAAAAGCATCGGAGAGCTCCGTGTTCGTCTTTGATGATATTCATTGGAGCGAGGGAATGGAAGCTGCGTGGAGTCATATAAAAAATCATCCTTCGGTAACGCTTACAATCGACCTTTTTTTTATAGGATTGGTTTTTTTCCGAAAAGAACAGAAGGTTGCACAGCACTTTAGTATCAGGTTTTAGAACCTTGGTTATAAAAAATACTCTTCCTATTCAATCTCGCATAAGCCTGATATTTGCATCATCTAAAACATAAGTAAAGTTTTGCAACAGGTCTTACCACAAAGTTTTATTGACTCTCTTGCCGGCTTGCCCGGTTTCGAAAAGGACAAGTTTACTGATGTTCATGAGAACACGGAACAGGTTACATCAATACGCTTAAACCCGTTAAAACCGACGCCTGCTACAAATGATTTACCTGTCGCAAACACTGTCCCATGGTGCGGAAGCGGAAGGTATTTATCGGCAAGGCCTTCATTTACTTTAGACCCTGTTTTTCATGGCGGTGCATATTACGCGCAGGAAGCAAGCAGCATGTTTGTTGACCATATTGTAAAAGAGATTTACAGAAACCAAGCTCCGCCTAAACGAGTTTTAGATCTTTGCGCCGCGCCCGGCGGCAAGAGTACTTTGCTAGCTGCGGCTTTACCTGGAAGCTTCATTGTCTCTAACGAGGTGATAAAAACGCGGGTTGGAATGCTTTCAGAAAACATCAGTAAGTGGGGCAGCGATCATGTGATTGTTACTAATAACGACCCCAAAGATTTTAAGAAACTTCCCGGCTATTTTGATTTGATGGTGGTTGATGCACCTTGCAGTGGCAGTGGGTTGTTTAGAAAAGACGTAGCCGCAATAAACGAATGGAGCGAAGCCAATGTAGAGATGTGTAGCCTGAGACAGCAACGCATTCTTACAGATACGATAGGTTCACTAAAGGAAGGTGGATTTTTAATTTATAGCACCTGCAGTTACAGTATGCAGGAAGATGAGGAAATATGCGACTGGATAATTAACCAATTTCAGCTGCAACCCGTGAAGATTAACATAGATCCCTCATGGGCCATTGTAGAAACTATCTCTAAAAAGAATGCTGCGACAGGTTATCGTTTTTATCCCGACAAGGTGCAGGGAGAGGGTTTTTTCATTGCATGTTTTAGGCAAACAAATCCGGTAGATAATTTCTATGGTTATCATAATAAGGTAGCAGTTGCACCGAAACAAATTCAATCGATAGTTAAGCCTTTTCTCAAGAATTTCGATGATTACCTAATCAGCGATCAGAAAGAGATTGTAATAGCTTCTTTAAAAAAATGGGAAGAAGAAATTGCAACAATCTCCAACACTTTAAACGTGAGAAAATCGGGAGTAGCAATTGGAACGGTAAAAGGAAAAGACCTTATACCCCATCACGAACTTGCTTTATCTCATTTATTGTCTAATGATATTCCTGCTGTTAATTTGGCAAAAGAGGATGCGCTGAAGTACTTACGAAGACAGGATTTAGTCTTTGAAAATGAGAAAAAAGGATGGACCATTTGCCGCTTTGGGGATATTAATTTAGGCTGGATGAAAGTTTTGCCCAACCGTGTTAATAACTACTACCCTCCTAACTGGAGAATTTTAAAAGCTTAACTTTGGCCGTCACTTTAATGGCTATTTCTTACTCTGAAAACCCATTTATTATGAAAAAAATCATTGTCATTTTTTCCTTTGTTTGTTTGACGTTGGCTGCACAAAGTCAAAACCTGACAGTCGAAGGAAGTGCTCCAAATTTATACATCACTCATACAGTTGCTCCTAAAGAAAATTTTTATAGCATTGGCCGGCTATACAACCAACCTGCAAAATCTATTGCTTCATTTAATAACGTTGTAATGGAGAAAGGGCTTGCAATTGGACAACGGATAAAAATCCCTCTAAATGCCCAAAACCTTGACTTAAATGGAACTTCTGGAGAAAACGTTCCGTTGACCCATATAGTAGGAAAGAGCGAAACACTTTCTAAAATTGGTGCTGACCTTAATGTTTCTGCGCAATCAATTAAACAGTGGAATAACCTTAGTTCCGATAATATTGCTCCTGGTACCCCACTTGTTGTCGGTCACTTAAAAATGTCGTCATCTTCAGGCGCTTCCAGAGTTGCAGCTACTCCTGCGGTTAATCAGCCAGTTGTTAAGCAAGAACCTGTCGCAGAGGTAAAGCAAGTTGTGCCTGAACCGAAAAAAGAGGAAGTGTCTATGGCATCTGCACAAACTACTGCGCCTGAAAAAAAGGAGCCCGTACCTGCTATAAAACAGGAGCCGGTTAAACAAACTGAAACATTGGCAAATACGCTAACTAAAGAAGCGCCAGTTAAAGAGGCGACACAAACAAAAGCAGAGGATGTCAAAAAACCAGAAGTATATAGTTATTCGGCGACAAGTAGTGTCGGTTCTATTGAAGGTGTCTTTGCAAATGTTTTTACCACGGAAGCAGGGCAAAAATCAATAAGCAATAAAAGTGGTGAAGCAGCTACATTTAAATCAACCAGCGGGTGGCAGGATAAAAAATATTACGTTTTGATGAATGATGTAGCTCCCGGAACAATCGTAAAAATCGCCTCAACCGAGAATAAGGTTGTTTATGCGAAAGTGTTAGGCAGCATGCCCGATATGAAAGAAAACAATGGTCTTTTGTTGCGCATCAGTAATTCAGCCGCGTCTTATCTGGGTATTATAGATCCTAAGTTTCCTGTGCAAATAAGCTACTATCAATAATTTCTTATACTGAATCGAAAAAAAGCGGAATTGTGATGACAATTCCGCTTTTTTATTTTAAAGAAAGGCTTAATAAGTAGAAGTTACTGAAGCGCTATCGTACACATGTCCTCTTTCTGTTTTCAGCATGCGGGCAGGATAACGATTGATGACGATATAGTCGTGGGTTGCCATGATAACTGAGGTATTAAAATCTTTAGCGATCTGGAATAGAAGCTGCATAATTTCATCGCTTGTTTCCGGGTCGAGGTTACCTGTAGGTTCGTCGGCTAGAACAAGTTTAGGTGAATTCAACAACGCCCTGGCTATATCAACTCTTTGCTGTTCTCCTCCGCTCATTTCAAACGGCATTTTAAATCCTTTGCTTCGTAGACCGACTTTATCTAAAACGTCATTTATCTTTTCTTCCATCAACTTATTGTCCTTCCAGCCAGTGGCTTTAAGCACGAACTTTAAATTTTCATGAACGTTCCGATCAGTTAATAGCTGAAAGTCCTGGAAGACAACGCCTAAAGACCGACGCAAAAAAGGAACCTTTTTCCAGTTCATTTGGCGTAAATTATAACCTGCTACCATCCCATTTCCTTCTTTTAAAGGAAGGTCACCATACAACGTTTTTAGCAAACTACTTTTACCTGTACCGGTTTTTCCTACGAGGTATACAAACTCACCCTTATTTACATTGATGTTGACATCCTGTAAAATCAAATTTTCACCCTGGAAGATTTTAACGTCAGATAATGAAACTATAGATTCAGCCATTGAAATTATTGTTGTTGTCACAAAAATATTGTTTCGAGGCAGTACTGCCTAACAATAATATTTATCAGTGGGGAAAAAAGCTGTTAATGTTGATTACCTATAAATTAAAATGCGGAAGCTCCAAAATGTGCTGTCGTTTTTATTCAAATGTTCTATTAGCTAATTATGAAAAAAGCCGATAAAAAGATCGAAAGTACAAGTGTGTGACACAACGATGTTGAAGGGAGTTTTAGTGCCGGCTACAAAGCATATCGCTAAAACAAAAGTTCTCCAAAGTTTCCCTTTAACACAAGCTCTTTTTTATCAGACTCTTCTGCCCTGCCGATTACTTTAGCCTCAATACCAAACTGTGTGGCTATTGAAATGATGTCACCAGCCTTGTCTTGTGGAGTGAAGATTTCTAATCTATGGCCCATATTGAAAACCTGGTACATTTCGTTGTAGGTAGCCTTCGACGCTTGCTGAATGATATTAAAGATAACAGGCGGCTCAAACAGGTTGTCTTTTACAATCCTCATATTGCCGGGAAGATATTTCATACACTTTGTCTGACCTCCGCCACTGCAATGCACAAGGCCATGGATGTCATCGAATTTCTCCTCTAACAACTGCTTGAGAACCGGTGCATAAGTGCGGGTAGGACTAAGGATGAGTTTTCCAATATTTGTTTTTACCCCGGCTACATCGATTGCATCTTCTAGCCCGTGCTTGCCTATGTAAACAACGTCCTCATTCAAATACGGCTCGTACGTCTGCGGATAATCTTTAGCGTAACTTTTATTGAGCACATCGTGGCGGGCGCTGGTTAAACCATTGCTACCAATGCCGCTATTGTATTCACTTTCATAGGAAGCTTGTCCTGAACTTGCCAGTCCTACAATGACATCGCCGGGTTGTATTTTGTCGTTTGTTATAAGTTTAGCTTTAGGCCATCTTGCCGTCATCGTTCCATTGACGGCTATCGTACGAACAACGTCTCCTACATCAGCGGTTTCTCCACCCAGGTAATGAATATTTATCCCGAATGTTTTTAACCAATCAAAAATTTGTTGTGTACCATTTATAATTACTTGGAGGACCTCCCCCGGTATGTGTTGTTTGTTTCGATCAATTGTTGATGAAAACAGGAAATTGTCATAAATACCTACGCAAAGCAAATCGTCAATATTCATTACAACCGCATCCTGTGCTATTCCTTTCCACACGCTGATGTCTCCTGTCTCTTTCCAGTACAAGTACGCCAAAATGCTCTTAGTACCCGCGCCATCGGCATGCATGAGGTTCACCCACTTTTCATCGTTTCCAAGAAAGTCTTTATAAATCTTACAAAACGCGTTTGGGAACAAGCCCTGGTCAAGATGTTTTGTAGCAGCGTGTACTTCCTCTTTTTGTGCAGAAACCCCCCGTTGAGAATATAAAGACATTTGACAAAAACGATTTAGTTGGCTGCAAATGTACGGGAGAAGAGCTTTAGTTACCGGTTACCCTTCTCTATTAGCACATGCGCTAATGTCAACTGGTAAGAGGTGTTTAGCGTCGGCTCATAGTCTCTGTAACTCGTCACTTTCTCTTAGCTTTGCGCGATAATTATGATACAGGTTCACAGAGATTTAGACAAACTGCCGAAGTTTAAAAACGCTGTTATTACCATTGGCACTTTCGACGGTGTTCACTTAGGTCACCAGCAAATAATAAAACTGCTTAAACAACACGCGGCCTCCAACAACGGAGAAACTGTTATCATTACTTTCCACCCCCATCCACGCAAAGTAGTAGCACAAGGAAAGACTGACGTTAAAATACTGAACACGCTACCGGAAAAAATTGAGCTATTAGATAAATTAGGAATTGATCATTTGGTTGTTGTCGCTTTTGATGATGCCTTTGCAAATCAAACAGCGGAGGAATATGTTACCAATTTTCTTGTAAAGAAATTTGCGCCTCAAATCATTATTATTGGCTACGATCATAAGTTCGGGAAGAACAGGTCAGGCGATTATCATTTGCTTGAAAAATTAGGGGAAAGGTTCGGTTACGAGGTGAAGGAAATTCCTGAACACGTGTTAAATGAAATAATTATTAGCTCAACTAAAATTCGCGAGGCCTTATTTAAAAGCGATGTAAATACGGCCAATAATTTTCTGGGATATCAGTATTTCTTTGAGGGGAAAGTGGTTGTAGGAAATAAACTGGGAAGAACAATCGGCTACCCTACTGCTAACCTGGCTATTGAAGAGGAGGAAAAGTTAGTACCGGGAAATGGTGTTTATGCGGTAAAATTAAAAATTGAAGGCACGACCACTATACATGGAGGAATGATGAACATTGGGGTGAGGCCCACTGTGGACGGATCAACAAGAACTATTGAAATAAATATATTCGACTTCGACCAAGATGTCTACGGACAGAAAATGCGCGTCTCTGTCTGCGCATATCTTAGAGGGGAAGTGAAGTTTGCAGGATTAGACGAATTGAAAAATCAACTCGCAAAAGATAAAATCGAGGCGCAACAAAAATTGTCGGCTTAGTTATTTCTCGGCAATCAGCTTCTCAAGAACAAAATGAACAATCGGGCAAAAGGTAGAATTCTTAAGGGTCAACTGCTGCCTTTTTAGTAACACGTCTTCGTCGGTATAGGGAAACCTTGAGCAGTCACTGGGCCGGTCTTCATAGATACTACAATAATTATCTACACCTAGAAAAGGGCAAGGCGCAGTTTTAGCAACGTAGTCTCCATCACCGTCCAGGTTTAAATAAGTGTTTATAAAGTCGCCTTCTTTCATTTTAAGGCGCTTACTTATTCTCTTTATGTCAGTGGTTTTAAACCTGGGCGAATAGCCCTTGCAACAGTTGCCGCACTGCAAGCAATCAATTTTCTCAAACGCTTCTTCGTTCAGGTCCGGCAGCCTTTTTAAAACCTTGTTTTTATCGGCCCTTTGCAAAAATTGCTTGTACTGCTTCTGATGATCAGCGGATTGCTTTTCCCAACTTTCGGTAATATTAGCGGCCATTTTAAAAATTAGACGGCCAAAGGTAAATTGATTGAATAGAAGGTTTACAGGAGTAATCGTTAATCTTCTAAGAGTAGCATTAGAGGGAATTTAAGTATTGAATATTGAACATCATAGTAACAACTCAATAGTTAATACCGATGCTCAATATCCAATGGTCAAATTTTATTGGGTTAGGGCAAGGTCAAGCACCTGCTGCATATTTTTCACGTAGTGAAAGTTCACGCCTTTTATAAATTCCGCATCGATTTCGTTTACATCTTTTTCATTCTGCCAACACAAAATAATTTCTTTCAATCCTGAGCGTTTGGCTGCTAAGACTTTCTCCTTGATACCTCCTACCGGAAGGACTTGTCCCCTGAGCGTTATCTCGCCCGTCATAGCTAAGAAAGGCTTTACTTTCCTGCCCGAGAAGGCACTTGCTAACGACGTAAACATGGTTATGCCCGCGCTAGGCCCATCCTTTGGAACAGCTCCCTCCGGCACGTGCACATGAATAGTTTTCTTCTGAAAAAGTTCGGGGTCGATATTAAATTTCTTAGCGTTTGCCTGCAGGTAGCTCAATGCAGTGGATGCGCTTTCTTTCATCACGTTGCCGAGGTTGCCCGTAAGTGTAAGGTTAGGTTTGCCATCGCTTAAAATGGTTTCAATAAACAAAATGTCGCCGCCAACATACGTCCATGCAAGACCCACGGCTACGCCGGGAAGGTTGATAGTTTTATAGATTTCATTGCTATATTTTGCTGAGCCCAAAATCTTCTCTACATCCTGAATGGTAAGCGTTGCTTTCACCTTGCCCTTGACAGCCATCTCTTTGGCCTGGTAACGCATGATAGATGCTATCTGCCTATCCAGCTCACGAACGCCACTTTCACGGGTATAGGTTTCAATGATTTTTTCTAAAACTTTGTCTCCTATTTTAAAGCTTCCGTTTTTTAAGCCATGAGCCTCGAACTGCTTTGGTAATAAATGCACTTTAGCGATCTGCACTTTTTCTTCAATTGCATAACCACTTAAATCAATTATTTCTAATCTATCTCTTAGCGCAGGTTGAATTTGATTGATGTTATTAGCAGTAGCTATGAATAGCACTTTGCTTAAATCATATTCCAGTTCCAGGTAGTTGTCGTAGAATGTATTGTTCTGTTCAGGATCTAAAATTTCTAACAATGCACTGCTTGGATCGCCGCGCTGATCACTTCCAACTTTATCAATTTCATCAAGAATAATAACCGGATTGCTACTTTTTACCTTTCGGATACTTTGAATGATTCTACCAGGCATTGCGCCTATGTACGTTTTCCTGTGTCCCCTTAATTCACTTTCATCATGAAGGCCACCAAGGCTGAGACGGACATATTTTCTTTCAACTGCATTTGCAATGCTGCGACCAAGAGAGGTTTTACCAATACCTGGAGGGCCGATAAAACAAAGTATCGGGCTTTTCATATCCCCCTTTAACTTGAGCACAGCCAAATATTCCAAAATCCTTTCTTTGATTTTGGTCATTCCATAATGGTCGTTATCAAGTACCTGTTTAGCTTTCTTCAGGTCATAACTGTCTTTGGTATATTCTTCCCATGGAAGATCAAGCAGAAGATCGAGATGATTGTAGACAACGGAATAATCAGGAGTGCTGGGATGCATTCTTTCCAACTTTTCGATACTGCTCTTAAAAAGGTTCTTAGCAGCTTGCGGCCATTTCTTGCCCTCACCTTTCTTGCGCATTTCAGCAAGTTCCCGATCGTTTAAATCGCCACCTAGCTCCTCTTTAATACTTTTCAACTGTTGCTGTAAAAAATATTCACGCTGCTGCTTGTCTAGTTCAGTTCGAGTCTTATTGGTAACCTTATTTTTTAACTCAGCAAATTGTAGTTCTTTTTGTAAGATCTGCATCAGCTCTTCAGCTCTTGCTTTTACATCTTCAGTTTCAAGCAACCTTTGTTTTTCACCAATCTCGCTATTCAGATTACTACTAACGAAATTGATTAAAAAAGAAGGGTTTTCTATATTCTTTAAAATGATGGAAGCTTCTGTGGGAATGTTCGGAGACATGGAGACTATCTGGCTCGCTACATCTTTGATGTTGCTTACGTAAGCTCCAAAGTCTTCGTCAACCGGTATAACGTCTTCATCAAGCAGCTTTACTTTTGCTTTAAAGTAGGGATCTTCTGTTGTTATCTCCTCCAGAAAAAAGCGCTTCTTGCCCTGGATGATAATAGTCGTTCCGCCATCCGGCATCTTTATCAACTTCACTATCTTGGCTATCGTTCCAATCAGGCACAAATCCTTTACTTCCGGATCTTCTATCGTACTATCTTTTTGTGCAAGTACCCCTATTAATTTGTTTGTTTTGTAAGAGTCATTTACAGCTTTGATGCTTTTATCGCGTCCAACTGTTATTGGCAAAACTACCCCAGGGAAAAGAACGGTGTTTCGTAAAGGAAGAACGGGAAGATTATCAGGAACATCAGTTATTTTATCGCTTTCGTTCTCGTGTTCATTTATAGGAATTATCGGAATAAAGTCAGTATCATCTTCAGGATGTAAAAAGTAATTCTTCTGAATCATAGTTAATTTTTAGTAGACAAATTGTCGCTACCGAACATCATTTAAAATATTGGAAGAGCGGTATTAGAACTTTCAATATTAATGCCACTTGAATAAAAAGTTGTTGAAGGTAACAAACTGACATAAAAAAGCATTGCCGTAAGACAATGCTGAAAAAATAATATTATCAATAGTTCTATAAACTAATACCAACACCCATCTGAACTTGCTGACTTTTCCACTTGTCTTGAGTACCAACATCGTTGAGGTTGTTGAGGCCAACATTATAACGGCCGTAAACCCGAATCATTTTTAAATTTACCGTTGCACCCCCTGTTAGAGAAAAATCACCGCTTTTGAAAGCTTCTTTACCATTGCTCCAAAGCGATTCGTTTTTATTTAATAAAATGCCAAACTGTGGACCAAGGTTGAGTGTCAGAAGACTGCCTACATTATAGCGAAGTAATACCGGAATAGTGAGATAGTTTAATTGTATATCTTTTGTATTTTCCTGCCAGTTGCCAGTAATATCCCCAAAATTAGAACTAGGCTTGGTATTGCTTTGATTCCATAAAACTTCTGGTTGAATACCCCACTTGCGCGTCACATCAATTTCAGCAAAAGCGCCTACATGATATCCAAGTTCGTATCCTTCTTTAAAAGCCTTTCCTGAGATCTTTGTTAAGTTAGATCCAAGCTTGCCACCGAAGTTAAATTTTTGGGCATTAGCTGCACCTATCATAGTAAACAGTGCAACAAAAAATCCGGCTACCTTTTTCATATTCTTTGGGTTTTTTCCTCGAAAGTTCAATTGTTATGCCAGAAACTTTTGCCACTTCCATTACTAATTGAGCCTGAATGTTATTAGTAGCACTTTAACAAGAAGAAGGTTTTTTCTTCAGTCTTATCATTATAAAAATTTATGCAAAGTTCTATTGAACAACAATCTTATCTGTTACAATAACGGTGTTGTCATCCGTGATAGTATAAAAATAAACGCCACTACTCGCCAATCTTACATTGATGCTTTGAAGACCATTAACCAGTACCCTTCTAAATACTTGTCGCCCTACTGCATCATAAACAACCAGGCTGCCTTTGGTACCTGTAAACCTTACATTCACACTTGAACCTCTGGCAAAAATGGTAGGATAGAGTTTAGTTACAGGTTGACTATTATTTTGTAGTTGAACTAAGTCTGAATAAACCGAACTACCGCCAGTGGTAACTTTTAAACGATAGTAATTATTACCATTAAGCGGAGAAGGGTCTTCGAGACTAAACGGTTGTAAACAGCGGTCAAGAGAAGAGCTTATAGTTCCAATAGAATTGAAATCGATTCCGTTGCTGCTTCGTTCAACATCAAAATTTGTATTGACACCAGTGCAATTAACCTTCCAACTTACAACATTGGTTGCGCCTTGATTAACACCCCTAAAATATTCGATGAGGCCAGGCGTAGTGGTCGCAGTGTTTGTTTGTACAACAAAGCCACCAAAACCCGTTACATCAAACGTTACTTCCCATCGATTTAGTTCTGCGTTCCAAACAATGTCCCCGTCGGCCGGATCTATAATAGTTGGGCTTCCCGTGTACGTAGCAGGTAAGCCGGTATTATCACTGCTTGTTCCGAAATATTTTACAACCCTCAAATTGGCTTTTCCTGTGACGTCGGTGGGATTAGCAGGTAAATCTAAAACGCTTGCGGGATCATTATTATAGGCAGTAAACTCTGCCTGGGTAAAGTATAAGGTAACGCTGGCTGTAGTAGCTGTACCAATAGCCGGTGTTATTTGATAGTGACGTGATACGTAAGGAAGTGCACCAGAGCGAGGAACAGAACCTTCTAGCCATACACGGCTTGTTATAGAACCCGTAACAGGATTAAGGCCGGCGGGAATTACCTGTGCAATTAACTGGCAGTTCGCGTTTATAAACCTGTTACTGCTGATGATATTTCTCGTATCGGCCGAAGTAGCAGTAGCAATAGCACCTGATGATTGAAGATTGTTATACACTACAGACCGAATCTTAAAATCAGCATTTACGATACTCCAGCTTGATCCATTGTTAGTTGAAGTAAGCGACCTATTGTCAAGAAACAATCTTTCTGCTCCTACGCTCCAATCTTCGCTACTTGCAGGATCTCTATAGATAACTACAAAATAGTCTACACCACTTGTAACTGTCACATTAAGGGTGCTGACGTCATAGTAATTCCATGAATACTTTTGAATAAGGTTTGAAGGAATACTTAATGTTCCCAACAAACTCCCGGGATTTCCTGCATTACTACTTCGGATTTCAATTATTATACTTGTTGAAAATCCTAATGTTTGATAATACACTCCGCCTAATTTTCCTGATATGTCAGGACTAAACCTAACTCCAATTCTTTCCGTTGTTCGTTTAAATCCAGTCTGCTCTGAATTCCTGGTAGACGAGTCGTATTTGTAAGTCCTTCGTTCGGCAGGACCGCAATTGAACAACAAGGAAGCTGCTTTGAAAACATCCAACTTACCATAGCCCCAGGTAGGATTAGGTGTCGGTCCAGTTAGTTCTGTCATCCCTCCCTTAGCGGCTGTAGAAGTTATCAAAGTTTTCAATTGAGGAGCAGTTGCTGCGGTATTTGCTTGCAGTAACAGGGCCAATGCGCCCGAAACTGCAGGTGTTGCCATGCTGGTTCCCTGGTTAAGAAAATAAAGACCTTTCTCTATAACAGTACTAGAGTCTAGTTTAGTTATAGTGGATGATAAACTCGAAATTACTCCCTGCCCGTCGGCTGAAATCTCAGGCTTTAGAACATTGTCCCTCCTGGGACCGCGCGAACTGAAGGACGATATGCTGTCCTCTCTTTCTCTCGTGTATCCAAGGGAAGTATTAGAGGCGGTGTACCACGCGTTTCTAGCAACATAAGATGCAACTGTAATTGCAGAGGCAGCATTTCCAGGGGAGCTGATCATGTAGTCGTTATCTCCGTTTACCAAAACAGTGGGACTGAAAGCCGAATTCAACCTGTATAACCAACCATCCATCTTCAAGGTAGTAGCGGTCAAATTGGTAAGATTTAACGAGTAAGTTCCGGCAGCAGAGCTGGTGTTAGAGCCGCTTCTTTCCACCCTTACCTGTATGTAACGGTTGTTATTGTTATTGTCGATACTATTAGTAAGGAAAACAGTGAAATTATTATTCAGAATACTACCACTTACAGATTGTCCTGCCAATGCTGTTACAGAACCTCCTCCCGGTGTCGTAAAGGTGGCGTTGATAGCAGCATTAGTGTTAGCATAAATTACATAAGAAAATACGTCGGTGCCTGATGTAATAGCCGTTGCATTGAAAGTGACGGTCGCGGAAAGGTTAGCACCTAAATTCAATTGATTGTGTCTGTTGGTGCCGCCGTCGTTACCCGCAGAAACTGCCACAGCCCTTCCAGGTGCTGATGCTGTAAAATTATCAATGGCTTGTTCTACGGGACGAGTTCCATCATGCGGACCAAACAAACTGCCGGAACTTAGATTTACTACAACCGGTTTTCCTAAAGTAGTTGACAGTGTTTTAAGATAAGTGAGCGCATCAATAATCCTGTTGTCATCAAATGTGCTGTCACCTCCTTTTATTACAATAATATCTGACTCCGGCGCCATTCCCGCGTATTTTCTTGATGGCAGTGCGCGCCCGTTTCCAACTGCCGTACCAGCCACGTGAGTACCATGACCATCGGTGTCTCTCTCCCTTACAAAATTTGCCGGCGTTCCGTCGATCTCATTATTGATTTGGGTTTGCGTGTATTCGACACCATAACTAAAGCCAGTAGGAGGTGTTTCGCCTGACGTTGCTGTTATCGTTTGATCCCAAATTCGTAGTATCCGACTTTTGGTAGTATCGTCAGGATTTCTAAAGTCCAAATGTTTCCAATCTATCCCGGAATCAAAAATTGCCACCAAAACATTCTTTCCTTTGTAAACCGTGTTGTTCAACTTTCCCTGGTGTAATAAAGATGCACCGGAACTGCCCACTACTAAATCATTTACTTTATGCAAGGTTTGTGGTGCCTCTACATATAAAACCTGCGGCAGTGCGGCCATTTTGCTAATTTGATCTAACGTAGCCCAAGCAGTAGCGAAAGTGGGTAGAACCGAATTGAACACTATCCCGCTATCAGATAACTCCTTTGCATTTCTAGTGTATACGATGCACTCGTATCGCTCTTCGATGGTTGAATTAGGGAAGGAAAAACCTTTTGTTGGGCGGACCCTTTTTACAAAAGCAGGCAAGCTATTAATATCGGAAGTTTTCGATTTTGCAGCTTCAATGAGAAATCTATAAACAGGGTCAATCTTGTAATCCTGCCGGCTTTGCCCAAATGCTGACAACTGCGCCATTAATAGAATTACATAAAAAACCGGCGTTTTCAAATTAGGAAAATAACCAGAATTATGCTGACTTGGGTGTTTAAAAATAAATGTCTTCATGCTCTCGGAGTTGTTAACTACTGTCTGCTACTGGATGCAGAAACGGATTTATAAGCCGTTTTCTTCTAGTGTGAATAATTTGTTTTTGACGCTTCGATATAGGTCACTTCGTCCATTGCTGCCAGTTGCTCAATTTGCTGTAAAGAGACCCTGGCAGTTACAAAAGTTGGCAGTGTTGAACCTACCACTATTCCTTTATCTTTTAAAGCTTTAGCATTTTTTGTATAAACTATGCAATCATAAAGTTTCCCCTTAATCTCTCTTTTTTCAATGGTTCCTTTAGTCCGCCGCTTGCCGGGTACACACTTTTTATTTGCGGATATGGTTTTTGTGTTTTCACCCGAAAGAAGCAACCTGAAAACCGGATCTATCTTGTCTTCATTTTTTACACTCTGCGCATGCGTTAAAGTGCAAAAAAATAGCAAGACAAGTATTAGTATAGTTTTATTTTTCATGCACTTAAGATATCATTCTGCTTATTGGCAACTAACAGGAACGGTTGGTTAACAAGGTAACGACAGACTTTTAACTTCGCCCTATTTTCGTAATATTTCCAGACGAGCTGTTTAAGTAATTGTTAGTAGATACGTGTGTCCACACAAAACCGTTCAAATTTCGGGCTGAAATCGTGAGAATGATTTTTCCTGGTTTAAAGAATCTGCCCTAAATATGTCAATAGCTGATAAATGATTTTTTACAAAACAATTTAAACTAGACCAGCTCAATCACTGTGATTTCCGGCATAATACCTACACGACCGGGATAGCCGAGAAAACCATAGCCCCGGTTTACATATAGTTTCTGATTTCCTTCCTCGTACAATCCCGCCCATTGCCGGTAAACCCATTGAACGGGGCTCCATTTAAAAAAAGGAGTCTCAAGGCCAAACTGCATCCCGTGAGTATGGCCGGCCAAAGCCAGATCAATATCGCCGTATTTAGGCCGTACTTCTGCATCCCAATGTGTCGGGTCGTGACTCATTAAAATTTTAAACGGATATTTTTCTGTACCTGCATGAGCCAGTTCCATTTTGCCATGTTTCGGAAATCGTTTTAGTGCACTCCAATTTTCTATACCCAATAAAGCTATGCTATCTCCATTTCTTTCAAGGGCCACGTGCTCATTCATCAACAAACGCCATCCCATTTGCCTGTGAATACCTTTCAGTTTCTCAAGGTTTTCTTTCTTTGCCTGTAACGAAGGCCATTCAACATAATCTCCATAGTCGTGATTGCCTAACGTACTATAAACACCAAGGGGCGCTTTTAGCCTGTTGAAGACATCAATATAGTTGTGCATCTCAGTGGAAACGTCGTTTACCAGGTCTCCTGTGAAAAGTATGATGTCAGCGTTTTCCTTAAGAATCATATCGATGCCTCGACTTACAGCTGCCTTGTTCGCGAAACTGCCTGAGTGTACATCGCTGATTTGAACAATTTTGAGGCCTTTAAATCCAGCCGGCAAATTGTTATATGAAAGCTTTACTCTTTGTATATCATAATTGTATTTATTGCTAAAGCCATAAATAAAGCTCGTTAAGAAGGTACCACCAACGCCTACACCTAACCAGCTAAGAAATGCAGAGCGACTCATATTCCATGCCGCATTGTTGTTGGTACTATCAATGTTTTCAGGGAACATTTTGCTTAACACCCAGGTAATTCCTCTCCTGATATCATCAATCAGAAAAAATATAGTCGCCAATAATTTTGCGATAAAGAGACCGGCAATAGTGGCAAAAAGATAATTTCTAACGTTTTTTGGCCAACTTTCGGTATTTAAATAAGGCAGCAATAACAGGAAAGCAATAGATGAAACCGAAAGCGCCCAGTAAACGACGTAGATAACAAGTCTCGTTTTTTCGCTTGCTCCTGATGCCAGTGCTTTCAGCACCTGGAAAACATACAGGTCAAGCATTAGCATAATGACAATAATAATCCACCAACTACTCCGGTTGCGCATATCCTTATTTTTTGCAAAGTAAAGTGAAGTGGGTCGTACTCTTAATCATCAAGTGTTGAAAACTTCGAGTGAGCTATTAACTGTTTATAAAGCAATTTGTTTAAGTATGCCGTATTTTTGCGGCACTCTTGAATAAGAGAGTAGGGCAATGGAAGCCACTAATTACTGTAGTCGTACATTCATAATTTACCGCTGGCATTCTAGAAAAATAACTTTAGTAACAATTAACTTAAAAAGTAGAACATGCTTTTAACAAGTTTCGGACACGCTTGTTTTTCAGTAGAAATTGGGGGTAAAACCATTTTATTCGACCCTTTTATCACCCCAAACGAACTGGCAAAAAGTATAGATATCAATACTATTGAGGCAGATTATATTTTTGTTTCTCACGGACATAGTGACCATATTGCTGATTGCGCCACCATCGCAAAACGCACCAGGGCACAAGTTGTTTGTGGCTATGAGGTGGCGGAGTGGCTAAAGAAACAAGGTGTCGAAAATACTCACCCAATGAACACAGGTGGAAAGTGGTCCTTCGATTTCGGAACCGTTAAATGTGTTGTAGCTCATCACAGCGGCGGCTTGCCGGATGGCTCTTATGGTGGCAACCCTCTTGGCTTCCTTTTTATGACGCCCGAGGAAAACTTTTATTACGCAGGAGATACCGCCCTAACGCTCGATATGCAGTTAATTCCTAAATGGGCGCAACTTAACTTCTGCATTTTACCTATTGGCGACAACTTCACAATGGACGTAAAAGATGCTATAATTGCTGCTGACTTTGTAAAGTGCCATGTGGTAGTTGGAGTACACTACAATACTTTCGGATTTATTAAAATCGATACTGAAAAAGCGATCGCTGCTTTTAAGGCTGAGGGAAAAACACTACTATTGCCTGAAATTGGACAGACAATCGAATTATAAGTAACCTTTCAAAAAGAGAACACGAGAATAACTGAAATGGGAAGAATTATCGGTGTGGCAAATCAAAAAGGCGGAGTTGGTAAAACAACTTCTGCTATTAATTTGGCGGCAAGTTTTGCTGTTTTAGAGTATAAGACATTATTGGTAGATGCAGACCCACAAGCGAACAGCACCACCGGCGTTGGTTTTGATTTACATAACATAACAAGCAGTCTGTACGATTGCATGGTCAACAATACTTCTTCACAAGACGTAATTTTAAAGAGCGAGATCCCTTTTTTAGACGTTATCCCTTCACACATCGACCTTGTTGGCGCCGAGATAGAAATGATCAATTATCCAAACCGCGAGAATGTAATGAAGCATTTACTTCAGTCGGTTAAGGATCAATATGATTTTATAGTAATTGACTGCTCCCCTTCTCTTGGCCTGATCACTGTCAATGCTTTGGTTGCGGCCGACAGTGTAATCGTTCCTGTTCAGTGCGAATTTTTTGCGCTCGAAGGTTTGGGCAAATTATTAAATACTATTAAAATTGTTCAAAACCGGCTAAACCCCGGTTTGCAGATTGAAGGCATTTTAATGACCATGTACGATGGACGACTTCGCCTTTGCAACCAGGTTGTGAGCGAGGTGAGACGACATTTTGATGAAATGGTTTTCAGCACCATCATCCATAGAAATACAAGATTAAGTGAAGCTCCCAGCTTTGGAAAGCCGGTAATTTTATACGATGCTGATAGTAAAGGAGCTGTTAATTATCTCAATCTCGCCAAAGAAATATTACAAAAAAACGATCTTACACGCATTACCCAGGAAGAAAGGATGTTAGACTGATCAAGGTTTAAGTGCGGAGTTTGGGTTAAAAGTTTGGGTTGACTGTCTGTAAGATTTTTTTAGCCTGGCATTTACGCCCAGTTTCTACAGCCGTTGCGTCGCACCCTTGTACTGAAACTCTTTATTGAGCTCGTACAGCAACTTCAACTCAAACCCTAAACCTGAAACCAAAACCTCCAACCTTCTTCCAAACACGAAACGACCATGAATCAGCCCAATAAAAAAGACGCTCTAGGAAAAGGAATCAGGAGTCTTTTACAAAATATAGACTCAGATTTAAAGACGACTGCAGGCACTTTAAAAGCGCCGGTAGTTGAAAATGTTACCGGCATCAACAGGATTGCGATGGATAAAATATCTATCAATCCAAAGCAGCCGCGCCGCGACTTTGATGAGCAGGCGTTAAACGAACTGGCAGCTTCTATTAAGCTGCACGATATCATTCAACCCATTACTGTTACTCAGCTTGAAGGTGGAAAGTACCAGCTAATTAGTGGCGAAAGAAGATGGAGAGCCGGCAAGCTTGCCGGACTTAAAGACATTCCGGCGTATGTAAGGCATGCAAACGATCAGCAATTACTGGAGCTTGCTCTTTTAGAAAATCTGCAACGTGAAGATCTGAACGCAATCGAAGTTGCCCTCAGTTACAAACGTATGATGGAAGAACTTGACTATACGCAAGAGCAGGTCGCCGAAAGAATGGGAAAAGAAAGAAGTACTGTTACTAACTATATCCGCTTGCTAAAACTTCCACCAGACATTCAGCTTTCGGTAAGAAATGGAAGTTTAAGCATGGGACACGCAAGAGCCCTGGTAAACGTAGACACAGTCGACCGACAGCTATTCATCTACAACGAGATAAAAGAAAAAGGATTAAGCGTAAGACAAACGGAAGAGCTCGTTAGGCAATTATACAAAAACGAGGAAAAAAGTGCCAAACCTTCTGCAAAACCAACATTGCCTCCCGCCTACAAGCGGATCGAAGATAACCTTGCTTCTCATTTTGCAACAAAAGTGAAACTGGCACACAACAAAAACGGTTTTGGAAGCATTAGCATAGATTATTATTCGCTGCAGGAATTGAACAAAATTTTAGAGCAAATGAATGTGCCGACTTCTTAAAGGTTGGGACAAGTTATTATGACAGGTGTAAGGAGACTAATATTATTTCTTATTTCGTTCATTGCCTATAGTGCTTATGCACAGACAGGTAATCCAACTGTTATTCGTACAGACTCGACTACACAAACTAAAAATCCGGCATTTACAAGAGATACTTCCATAAAGATTGTAAATAAGGATACTATTAAAACTGCCTCCAAACACAATCCTGGTACAGCCACATTACGTTCACTTATTTTACCAGGGTGGGGACAGGCTTATAACAGGGAGTACTGGAAAATTCCCATCGTATACGCGGCAATTGGAACCATGGCTGGTTTTTGGATTTTTAATAACATGTGGTATAAACGCACTAGAGATGCTTATGACATCCGCGTTAATCGTCCACAAGATTCCCTGCAAATAAACCCCAAACTTCAACCGTTGGCGACAACGTCGCTTCAATTCTACCGTAATTCTTACCGCCGCGACAGGGACTATTCAACTCTATACTTCATACTTACATGGGGGCTTAATATTGTTGACGCAACTGTGTTTGGACATCTAAAAGAATTTGATGTAAGTGAAGACTTGTCTCTTAAAATAAATCCTGTCATTAATAAAAATGCAAAAGGCTTTAGCCTTGTTCTTGGATTTAAATCTCCTACACATAAGGTATCTTTGATCCCTTAGCATTCAACTTCTACTATCAACATTTTAGAGGGTTAAAATCAAAAACGCTGTAAACATCGTTCATGAAAATTGCACTAATCGGCTACGGTAAAATGGGTCATGCTATTGAAGAAATAGCAGTAAAGAAAGGGCATGAGATTGTACTAAAAATAAATATTGACAACGTAGAAGAAATGATGCCGGAGAATTTGCAAAGGGCTGACGTTGCAATAGAATTTACCGGTCCTGAAAGCGCGGTGGAAAATTTAGAGAAATGTATTAACGCAGGAGTGCCTGTAGTGTCTGGCTCAACGGGTTGGTTGAATAAATGGGAGGACATAAAAAAGCTTTGCAACGATAGAGGTGGAAGCCTTGTGTATGCAAGTAACTATAGTATTGGAGTTAACCTGTTTTTTGAATTAAACAGTTATCTATCGAGTTTGATGAAAGAATATGGTGAGTATGATGTTGTAATGGAAGAGATCCATCACACACAAAAAAAGGATGCACCCAGTGGTACCGCCATTACGCTTGCCGAACAAATCCTGCAGAACGTTAAAAGAAAAAAGAATTGGGTTAATGAGCAAAGCAATAGCAAAGAAGATTTGGTGATAATTAGTGACAGAGTTGACCCCGCACCTGGTACCCATAAAGTAAAATATACTTCAGCAATTGACGATATTGAAATCATTCATACAGCTCATAACCGTATTGGCTTTGCAGGAGGTGCAGTGAAGGCTGCAGAATTCGTAGTCGGAAAGAAAGGAATTTTCAATATGAAAGATGTATTGGGATTAGGTTAGAACCGCGATGAAAGGATTGAATGAATTTTAAGGAGATTTCGAAAAAAGATAAAACGTTGCAAATCATTTATTGATCAAAACAATCTTCCCAATGTGTTCACTGCTTTCTATTAACTGGTGTGCTTGTGCAGCATTTTCAAGGGGGAACTGCTTATAAATAACTGGTCTCAGCTTTTTGCTCTCAATCAGCGGCCACACATTTTTTTCAATTTCTGCCGCAAGCTGTGTTTTAAACTCCGGCTCCCGATTTCGAAGGGTGCTACCTGTAATGGTTAAACGACGGCGCATGATATCCGAAACATTGAAAGCAGATTCGCCTCCTTTCATTGCATTTATAAAAACGAGGCGCCCTTCCGTTTTTAGAAGGCGAATGTTTTTTGGAATATAATCCCCTCCTATCATATCAAGTATTACATCTGCGCCTTCACTTTTAAGGGCTTCTTCAAAATCCTCTTTTTTATAATTAATGCATCGTTCTGCGCCAAGTGAAATACAGGCATCACATTTTTCATTTGAGCCCGCGGTAGCATATACTGTAGAGCCAAATGCTTTAGCCAACTGAATGGCAGTAATGCCGATTCCACTACTTCCACCATGTACGAGAAAACGTTCGCCTCGTTTTAGTTGACCACGTTGAAATACATTGTGCCAGACGGTAAAAACAGTTTCGGGGAAAGAACAGGCTTCAGCAAAAGTGCAATCACCGGGAACAGGCAAGCAATGACCTGCATTTGCTAGGGCATATTCTGCATAGCCACCTCCAGCAATAAGTGCGCATACAGCATCTCCTTTTTTCCACCGTGTCACTGCCGGGCCTACTTCTTCTATCACCCCCGCGACCTCAAGCCCGGGAACATCGACGGGCGCACCGGGAGGCGGAGGATATGAGCCTTTTCGCTGCGCAACATCAGGCCTGTTCACGCCTGCTGCAAACACTTTGATCAACACCTCTTCTGAAGCTGGTTTCGGAATAGGCTTGTCGCCAAGTCGCAAGACATCAGCTGACCCAAATTCACGAATTACAATAGCTTTCATTCGAAGTATTAAAGAAGATTAGTGGAGAGCTACGAGGGTGTATTTAAAAAAAAGAACATGGATAGAAATCTTAAGGCAGTAACTCTTTTTGCTGCTCTTCTATAAGTTTGCCTAATTCAGTAGCTAAATTAGACTCACCTTTACCTGTCTCGTGCCAGTGGGTTGTGCCGGCCTCATCGATGAACTTCAATAACTTTACCTCCTGTTCTTGTAAATACACCTTGTAGTGCATATTGCTGCTTTCGCAAAAAGGCTTCACCTTAACAAAAGTCTTATCAAAGCGGACGTAAAAATCATTGTCGCAATTCATAATGTAGTGAATGATGGTATGAGCAATGGGTGTGAATGAGTATGTTATTTAACCTTCATGGTAACCTTTACGCTTATTGAAATTGCCTTTGTAGTATATCTTCTAAGTTTACCATAAACATTATACGTAAGCTTGGTTCCGTTTAAATAAGGCCTAAGTTCAGGAGCATTATCAGGGGCAGTGTAAGTTACAACGGAGGTGTTTGTTTGAGGGAAAGTCAGAGACGCCACTTCTATTTCAGGGGTATTTTGACTAGCGTTAGACGCAAAGGTGAAGCGGGCGCTTTCGAAGTTTGAAAAGTTATTAAGCTCATCGGCATTAGACATATTGAAGATGATCTGTTTTATCTTCACTGATGTAACATCTCCTGCACCAAACTGTCCGTTTGTCTTTGCCTTAACTGCACTGTCTAAATTAAAACTTTGTGATAACGAGCCAATGGCTTGCTCGCTTGTTGGTACAGGGAAACCGGGAGGTAAGGGAGGCGGTGCAGGAACGGTAAAGACCACTTCCGGAACATCTACATCTACACCCGGGAATACAGAATTTATAATTTTCTTGCAACTTGTAATCGCACTTATAATTAGCACTAACAATAAAACAGATCCGGCTACTTTTTTCATTTGTTTTTTTCTTTTGACTTGTATACAATAGGTATGCCATGCAGGCACTAAGATTTCTACTTTTTTATACTTAAACGAATAATTAGATTTGACTTGTATCTTATTAAATACTTATTTTCCTTTTCGTTATACTTTTTAAGAAATATACTTTTTTATGTTTCAATCTTCTTCAAAGAAATCAGAAATAAAACCTGGGCAGCAGAGACAAATAATTGTTCTGCTTTTTCCCTTCCTGCTTGTTTTACTATCCTTGAAAATACATGGTCAAAAGATTAATAGTAATGAAGGGCTATCTACTTTCAAAACTGACAGCATTATAAAACACATTAAGGTGCTAGCTTCGGATGAATTCGAGGGAAGAAAGCCTTTTACGAAGTCGGAGACAAAAACAATTAATTACTTAAGAGATCAGTTTAAGAGGCTCGGTTTAGAACCGGGAAATGGAAGTAGCTATTTCCAGGATGTACCCATGGTAAACATTGCCACTAAAGCTTCACCTGAAATGCAGGTAAGTTCTTCTAACAGCAATTTTACTTTGAAGGGATTTGTAGACTATGTTATCTGGACGGATAAAGCTGATCCAAAAATCTCGTTAGAGAACAGCGAACTTGTTTTTGCAGGCTACGGCGTTGTCGCCCCTGAGTATAATTGGAACGACTATGCGGGGCTCGATGTAAAAAATAAAGTAGTGCTGGTTCTTGTCAACGACCCTGCATTTAACAGCGGTGACACAACACTTTTCAAGGGAAAGACCATGACCTACTACGGTAGATGGACTTACAAGTTTGAGGAGGCAGCTCGGCAAGGAGCCAAAGGATGTTTGATTGTACATAACACTGCCGGTGCTAGTTATCCTTTCTCGGTTGTACAAAATAATTGGAACACAACCAGGCTTCACTTAGATAATCGCGGGAAGAATGAAAAAAATTGCGACATGATTGGTTGGGTATCAGCTGATGCTGCTAAGAAGTTACTTGCAGCTTCTGGTAATGATTCTACTCTTTTTGCCAAAGCTGATATTGCGGGTTTTAAACCTGTTTCACTTAATGTGAAAATCTCAGCTAGCCTCGAAGTAAAGGCTAACTATAACCAATCTCATAATGTCATTGCAAAAATTACCGGCACAAAAAGGCCGAACGAATACATTATTTACTCTGCTCATTGGGATCATTTGGGGATTGGCAAACCGGACGAGAAAGGGGATTCTATTTACAACGGCGCCCATGATAACGCAAGCGCAACTGCCGGCCTTCTTGAACTTGCAAGAGTTTTCAAGAGGCTTACAACAAAGCCAGAAAGAACAATTGTATTTCTTAGTGTAACAGCAGAGGAGCAAGGTCTATGGGGTTCGGCTTATTATGCTCAAAACCCAGTTTATCCTACAGCTAAAACAGTTGCCAATATTAATATGGACGGATTGAATGCATTTGAAAAGACCAAAGACATTATTGTAGTTGGAGCAGGTCAGTCAGAATTAGAAGATTACCTTAAGGACGCTGCAGAAAAAGCAGGTCGATACATTTCTTTTGAGGCACGCCCCGAGGCAGGTAGTTACTTTAGGTCGGATCATTTCAACTTTGCAAAAGTTGGTGTACCGGCTTTATATACTTCAGCAGGTATAGATGTAGAGGGTAAAGGGCCCCTCTATGGTAAGCAGCGGCAAGACGAATACATACTCCAACATTATCATCGGCCATCTGACCAATACGATCCTAAAACATGGACCCTTGCAGGAGGACTTGAAGATTTGAAACTACTTTTTCAAGTTGGCAAAAGATTATCAATGGAGTCGACCATGCCACAATGGAAGCAAGGTTCAGAGTTCAAGGCTATCAGGGAAAAGTATATCAAGGGTACTTAGTGGAAAATCTTTAAGCGAATTCTTAAATTCTACTTCCTTGAGAATGTAAGTACAACGTCGTTTCCATTTAGTAATTCCAATTTTCCGTTATTTGCTCTGAAAGCGTTTATTCTCTTCAAGCTGTTTAAATAATCCTGTTCATCATACTCCCCTAAACACACCATTTTAGTCGAAGCAGCTCCGTTTAGCAATAGTATCTTATTTCCTGTAATTCTATAACGGCCCGAGTATTTGTTGCAACCGGTAAAGCCTGAGAATGTTTCGTTTGCCCCATAAAAGCTGATGCTTGGTTTTTCAGCTTTGTGCAAGTTGTCTTTTTGAGGAGGAGTAATCTGTTTTACCGGCGTAGCCATTCTTTCTATGTTCACTTCTGTGGTCGTATGTGTTTCCCCGTTTACTGTTGTTGTCGTGGTTACACTATCGCGCCTGATCTCTGTACCCGGTGCTAGTTTCTTTGTTCCGGCAGGGGCACTTGCTTTTAACTTTTGTATGCCTGAGGTCAATACCCATGTTCCCTGTAATTCTTTAGGCACCCCGGCTTCACTCCTCCCTTCAATGGGAATATATTCACTCTGTGTCGAGGTATCTTTGCCAGTGTTTTTTTCCGCTTGCGAATAACAAGCGCCTGATAAAACGAGAAGGCCAGTTATAAGAAAATAAATCTTTTTCATGGATCGCATTTTTACTTAGGTCAATAATTTCATGCCACCTTCATTAGCTTTTTCTTTTAAGAAGTCCGTTAGTGGTTTTAATCTTTTCTTGACCTTATTTGATATTTTACTAATGACCTAATTTTGAATTTATGAGTTTATTATTAGGTAGAACAAGTTTCGGAAATCCTGCTAACAAGGGAAAGGTGCTGTCAAGACAAGATGCAGAGCTGCTGCTAAATCAGTGGGTTTTAAACGAGCGACTGAAACTGCATATGAAACAAGTTGCCAGGTTGATGCATGATTGGGCAGAAGAAAAAGAGCAACTTGGTGAACACGACCAGTGGCGTTGGGAAATGGCCGGGTTACTGCATGATGCAGACTGGGATCAATGGCCCGACCAGCATTGCAAAAAAATTATAGAAGAACTGGAAACTAGAAACGTAGACCCAGAAATCCTTCGGGCTATCGCTTCTCACGGCCCGCTACATTTTGGTGTTGAGCCGGAAACTAAAATGGATAAAATGTTATTTGCGTTTGATGAATTAAGCGGATTGATTCATGCTTACTCTTTAATGCGTCCTAACGCTTATGATGGTATGGACGTAAAAGGAGTAAAAAAACGTTTAAAGGATAAAGCATTTGCAGCGAACGTTTCACGTGATGATATAAATGACGCAATTACCCGTGCAGACTTAACGATAGATGAGTTAATTCAATTCATCATCGCCAGGCAAGCAGTTGTTACAATTTGATTGAATATTATTACCAACTCCTACAACCTTAAGATTGTATATAGTTCTGCAGGTGCGAAATTGTCTCGTATTGGCTAAGAATAGTTTCTGTTACCACATCGTTTATAGATATAATCCCAGCTAATTCCTCGTTTTCCATTACAGGCAGATAGCGTAAGTGATGTGCAGATAAGAGTTTCATACAATGCTCAATTGAGTCTTTTGGCGTAATAACAGGAAAAGATGAAGACATGATATCTGACACAGTAGTATCATCAGAAGACCGCCCTTTTAATATTACTTTTCTCGAATAATCTCTTTCGGTCATAATCCCTTTAAAAGCTTTCCCTTCCATCACTACGACAGAGCCGATATTTTTATCAGCCATTGTTCTTAAAGCATCAATGACAGGGGTGTTAGGTTCAACAGTTATAACTGTGATACCTTTTCGTGCAAGTATTTGGGCGACTGTTCTCATAGAAGCAATTTTATTATTAATCTAAATATAAGAAAACATTGTTTCAATTTTCAATTTTTATCACATAATATTCCATAGTGTTAGCGGCGTTTTTTAGTGCTTTTTATTTTCCTCCCAAGAATTTATGTTATAGCAATCAAATGAGTAGATCGTATATATTTGCAGCGACGGTAGACATCGTAAAATCTAAATAACAAACTGTAAAAGTCTTTTAATCGTATGGACATTGATAATTTTAAAACGTTGACACTAGAGCAAAAGCTTTCAGAAATTAAATACAACGGGCAGATACTTGGGCCATACGAACGCAATAGCGAAAATGGCGGTGCAAAAGTTCCAGGGGATATATACGAGTTATATGACTTCTTTGTTTATTTAAGTGAAGATGAGAGCATTGTTGTACCATCAAGAAGAAATCCTCTACCCATCTAATCACTTATCTCTCTTCTACAAAATTTCAGGATAAACTCGTCGAATTCTTCTTTATTAAAACTGGTAAGCTGTTTGCTTTAACTAATAAAAAAAGAAGAAATGAGTAAACAACAACCTTCCCTAATCCTTTGCATCCTGATGGATTTACTCGGCTATGCATCTTTTGCAATTCCAGGATTAGGCGAATTGTCAGATCTTGTTTTTGCACCCATATCCGCTTTTGTTTTTTATAAGATGTTCGGTGGTTTAAAAGGCACTTTTGGAGGAATTTTTAATTTCGTTGAAGAAATACTGCCTTTCTCCGACTTCATTCCCTCATTCAGCATTATGTGGTTATGGCAATACTTCACCGCAAATAGCAAGACTGTTCTAAGTAAACAGGTTTAATTTAATAAGACCTACTGTTTCATCTAATTCTCGCCTTTATTCTAGCTGCGTCAGTTTTTACTACCGATCCGGCTTTTATGCTGGAACACGATTTTAGTTATGTGAAATGTTGATAAATCCCGCCTTTTCTCTCTTGACTTTTTTGGGATA
This sequence comes from Segetibacter aerophilus, assembly GCF_007991655.1. Lineage (GTDB taxonomy): Bacteria > Bacteroidota > Bacteroidia > Chitinophagales > Chitinophagaceae > Segetibacter > Segetibacter aerophilus. The sequence continues at coordinate 448,565 of NZ_BJYT01000002.1, read as the reverse complement.
ACCATCTACCTTTAAGTATACTTTTTCTCATTCATTTTACATTAGTTTAAAAATCGGTTTTTCCGCCAAACAGATTACAAGTTTGTTTGTAGCTAGCTTTTCAACCCGAGTTACTTTTTGCGTTAAAATAGGAAATCAGGAAAAGCTTTTCGATGGTGACAATGCCCGGGAGGGCGTGGAACAAATCACGGACTTCAATTATTAAATGGGTAGTAAGTACGAAGCCGGAGAAATAGTTTCAAGACAAATGCTCCCTTTCTTACAGGCCGCCGGTATCTGGAGATGTATCAGTAAACCGACAGCCTGTTTTTTTTACAACCTACATTTCTCCTTGTTGATCTCCTTTCCACAGTGCTTGCCACACTTCCCCCAGTTAAATAACTTGTTATTTTCAATAATTTTCAAGAACAATGTTAGATAAACTCGGGGACAAATTGAACAACTACCCTTTTGATGATGCGGCTGAAAAAGTTATATTTGTTGAATCTAAAAAGATAAACATGTCATTACCAACAAACAACAAAAAGAGCGAAACCCAGGGAAACAAAAATCTAAAAGAACAGGGAAAAGGTTCAAAATTTATCAAAAGCTCGGCAAAGCCTGCAGCAGTTACTAAAAAGGTCAGGTCAACCGGTGCCAATAGAGGTAGCTAGAAGTCTCTGCTTCCCTTTATTTGATAGTTTCTGCTACAGCCACTGTTTAAAAAAATCCATTATATCCTTTCGCATCTCGGCTGTTTCCAGGTGTCCGACATTGTATAGTTTCAACTGCCATGCGTCTGAAGCTCCGTCGTGCTTATAGATTTCTTTTAAGTTACGGTCAATTTTTTCCAATCCTTTTAGCGGAGTTAACGGGTCTAGCTTGCCAGCTAGGCCAAAGTGAGGCCTGGGAGAAATAAGGCCATTTATTTGGGACGTAGTAAAATGATTTAGTAAGTCTGGAACATAGTAATAAATACCATGCAATGCCAGTCCTTTTTCTGCTATTAATTCCTGGTAGTCGGTTAAGCAGCAGAGGTCAATACAAACTTTAATGCGATCATCTAGTGCAGCGAGCCACCAGGACATGGTGCTTCCCATAGACATACCTATTGTACCGATTCGTTTAGTATTAACATCGTCCCTTGTCGTTAAATAATCCAAAGCCCTCAGGTTATCATAGACCATCATGCCGAACATAACCTGGCCTTTCCATAACATTTCTTTGAAAATATCAGCCTCTGCTTTTCCATGCCGTTCGCCGAAGCCCCACATGTCAAGGCATAAACCAGCGTAACCGGCGCGAGCTAGCGCCAAAGCATAAGGAGGTTTTTGCATCTCGTTCCTACCCTTTACAAATTCATCTTTGCCAACCTCGTATTGTCCAAAATGAGAATGATTAAATAAGATTACAGGTACTTTCCCTATAGTATTTTTAGGTTTGGTGAAATAAGCGGGAACAAGCTCTTCACCGTTAATATCAAACAACAGCTTTTCGATCGTCATCTCATCAGTCTCCTCTCTTGAAATCAGCTTTACGAATATCGGTCTGTTTCTGTCTGGAAGCCTGCCAAGCAACCCATACAATTCTTTCCGCCTGCTTTTCTTGTCTTGAATTAGCTCTTCTTTAGAACCTGCTGTAATCATAGAGGTTTGAATGTTTTTGAAGGCTTTTTGACGGATAGCACAACTGTTGCATGCAACAACAATGACTGAAAAAATTATTGACTGCACGACTTTATGCTTCATTTGTTTTGCTGATTTTTTGTAGAAGTTTTACAGTTCAACTACATAAGATGGAACTGCCAACTATTGTCAATTGTCGTCGCCGCAATCTATGTAACCGCAGTTAAAGCATTCATAGCATTGTTCATCGTCGTTCCCGACAAGAACAGCATCGCAGTTAGGACAAGGCCTCTCAGTTGATTTTACCCGAACTCCTACGCTCATAACGGGTGCAGCTTCTGCCAAATTTTTTTGTGTCATTTTGCAATCTTTTAATTATAAAAGCTCTATATCAAAATTAAAATTCAATGTACCTGAGACAATAGAGGAGTTAATAACAGGTGTAGATAAGTTGCGTAGAAATTTAACAGTACAAGAGTGTGACACAACGATGTAAAAACTATATTCTACTGTCTGCAAAAAAAGACCGCAAAACATTCAAACTATAATAAAGCAAAAATGACCTGTTAAACAGGCCATTTTGTACTTATAATTCAATTAATTAATCATCCCCTGTTATTGTCAGAACTAGGTCTTCTGTCCTGTTGCTGCTCTCTCGGTTGAAAATCCGGTTTAGGCATAAGCGCCTTACGGCTCAACTTGAACTTTCCTGTTTTAGGGTCAAGTCCAATCAATTTCACTTTTACCACGTCGCCTTCATTCAAAACACCTTCCATTGTTTCCAAACGTTTCCAGCTTATTTCACTAATGTGCAATAAACCTTGTTTGCCTGGCATAAACTCAACAAAAGCACCGAATTCCTTGATACCCTTTACTGTTGCCTCGTACACATCGCCGACAGCGGGCACTGCAACAATACTTTTGATCCATGCAACAGCTTTATCAAGACCTTCTTTTACTGGCGAGAATATACTTACTTCACCTACGTTTCCAACTTCTTCGAGATTAATGGTAGTACCTGTTTCACGTTGAATTTCCTGTATCACTTTACCCTGCGGCCCGATAACAGCGCCGATAAATTCCTTGTCGATAAACAACTTCTCCATTCTTGGAGCATGTGGTTTAACATCAGGACGGGCGGCAGGCATGCAAGCATACATTGCATCTAGTATATGTAAACGACCGCGACGAGCTTGTTGAAGTGCCTGCGTCATTACTTCCATGCTTAATCCGTCAACCTTAATATCCATTTGAACACCACAAATTCCATCACGGGTACCGGTAACTTTAAAATCCATATCACCGAGATGATCCTCGTCACCTAAAATATCTGTAAGGATTGCATATTTACCATCTTCACGGGTTATTAGTCCCATGGCAACGCCACTAACATGCTTTTGAAGAGGGACACCAGCATCCATTAATGCAAGCGAACCAGCACAAACAGTAGCCATAGATGATGAACCGTTACTTTCAAGAATATCGCTTACCACGCGAACAGTATAAGGATAGTCGTTGCCCGGCATCATTTGTTTCAAACTACGCATAGCAAGATTACCATGACCCACTTCGCGACGTCCTACACCTCTCATCATCTTTACTTCACCTGTTGAGAAAGGAGGGAAATTATAGTGCAAAATGAAATTGCTATAATCAGATTTTGCAGCACTTTCTATTAAAAGCTCGTCGAGCTTTGTACCAAAAGTAACTGTTGTAAGAGACTGAGTTTCACCCCTTGTAAACAGTGCTGAACCGTGCGGGGTTGGCAATGGATCAACTTCCATTGTTAACACACGAACGTCTTCAAGACCACGACCATCTAACCTGATCCTATCTTCAAGCATCATGTTTCTTACTTCCTCCCACTGAAGATCGGCGTAATACTTTTTTGCTAGCTTTTTTTGCAGGTCAGTTGCTTCTTCACCTAAACTTGCAACTAGTTCATTTTTAATTGTTGTAAAAGCCTCACTTCTTGCATGTTTGCTAGAACCGCTTCTTGCAATAATTCCAATTCTGTCTTTTGCAAAATCAATTACTTTTTGCTTGATTTCTTCGCTTTGCTCTGGCTTAGCATATTCCCTTACTCCAGGTACGCCAACTTTGCTCCTCAGCTCCTGTTGCGCCTTAATATGAACTCTAATCGAGTCATGAGCAGTCTGTAACGCACTGACGAGATCTTCTTCTGAACATTCTTTCGCTTCACCTTCAACCATCATCAGGTTTTTATCAGTGGCAGCTATGATAAACTCGAAGTCTGCTTTTTCCAACTCTGAACGGGTAGGATTAATAACAATTTGGCCATCTACCTTAGCAATTTTTGCCTGGCTAATAATTTCTTTAATGGGAATATCAGAAACAGCTAATGCAGACGAGGCAGCAAGACAAGCTAACGAATCGGGCATCACTTCAGGATCGCTGGAAATTAGACTAACCAACACCTGCACCTCGCAAAAATAATCTTCAGGAAATAAAGGACGAAGTGAACGGTCAATCAGTCGACTGGTTAAAATTTCATAATCGTTCAAGCGTGCTTCTCTCTTGAAGAAAGATCCAGGAATGCGTCCTGCAGACGCAAATTTCTCTTGGTAGTCAACGGACAAAGGAAAGAAGTCTTGTCCTTCCCGGGCTTCGCGATTTGCTACAACCGTAGCCAATAAAATGCAGTTTCCTTGGCGAACGGTGACAGCACCGTCGGCTTGTCGGGCAAGTTTTCCTGTTTCAATTGTGACTTCGCGTCCGCCACCAATATCGAAAGTAACGTTAATAGGTTGGGATAACATATAGATTTACAATGTTTGAGTACGGAGCAACAGGAGGTGCAATAAGGAGGGACAAATCGCTGAGGTTCCGGTTAAAAATAAAATGATTGACCAATTGGTACAATCACAAAAAACTATTCCCAACCGTGATTGTAATCAGTTGGGAATAGCTAATATCATGAGGAAAAAATTATTTTCTTAAGCCAAGTTTCTCGATCAATCCGCGATAACCTTGCAGATTGTGCCTTTGCAAATAAGTGAGTAAGCTCTTACGCCTACCTACAAGTTGCATCAAACCGCGATGCGTAGAAAAATCTTTTTTATTTGCCTGTAAATGTTTTGAAATCTGGCTGATACGTTCAGTTAATAAAGCTACCTGACCTTCAATAGAACCAGTATTTTTTGCTTCCCCACCAAATTCAGTAAAAATGCTTGCTTTTTTTTCAGTTGTTAAAGACATCTCGAAATTTTTAAATAGACACCAATTTTTTATTTTCTTCTAATTGGCTGCAAAAGTATGGTAATATTATAAAAAGCCGAAATTATAAAATCAATTTTTTGGTAATTATTTGTAGGTGTCAAAGCGTTAGAAGTGTTTGAATTGAAAGAAAATCGAAGTAAATTAGTAGTAGCTCTTACTAAATAAAAAATTACTACCATGAACACTATAGAACGTCTTGAACATTGGGGCGATACTCACCATCCAAAATGGGTAGATATAGTTCGTATCGGATTAGGAATTTTTCTTTGTTATAAAGGAATAGACTTCCTCCGCAATATGGGAATAATGAATGAGCTAATTTCCAGTCATCTCTCCTACGGTTCGTTCTTTACTGTAATGCTTGGGCATTATATCGTTTTCGCCCACATTCTTGGTGGTATCTTTCTTGCTCTAGGTGCTTTTACCAGATTTGCTTGCCTTATACAAATACCAATATTATTAGGTGCTATTATTTTTGTCAATTTTTCTCATGACGTTCTTCGGCCTTACTCGGGCTTAATAATTTCTATATTAGTACTTCTCTTACTAGTATATTTTTTAATAGCGGGAAATGGACCTCTTGCATTTAGTTTCGATGAAAAAGAAGAAAAAGTAAAAAATCGTGGACCTGAAACAAAGGTTTAATTAGTTATGGAAAAGTTTCTCTGGGTTCAGTGTGCACCAAAGTTTAAGCTTTAACTCGGACCCCAACGTATTAGAGAATCTAATTGCCATATATAATTAGCCCATTTCCTCCGAATTATTTCATTTCTTCGACTGATCAAAGACTCCCTTCATTTGACAAGTTCAATGCTATATTTGCCTTTAACCTACAGCATTGAGAAGCCTCACCTTCACAGTTATTAATGACCTTACTTATGATCAACGAATGCAACGTATTTGCAGTTCCTTATCAAGTGGAGGCTATCATGTTAATTTGGTAGGCAGAAGATTAGCACGATCCCTACGACTTAAAGAAGAACCCTACAAACAAAACAGGCTTTCTTGTTTTTTTTCAACGGGCAAGTTGATGTACCTCGAGTTTAACTTAAGACTATTTCTACATCTTTTATTTATTTCCACTGACTGTTACGTAAGTATTGATCTTGACACAATTATTCCAAATTACTTTGCCTCCGTATTACGAAAAAAGAAGAGAGTATACGACGCTCATGAATTGTTTACAGAGCTAAAAGAAATTGTAATACGACCAACAATTCAAAAGGCCTGGTTAAAGATAGAACGGTTTGCAGTACCAAAATTTACACATGGATATACTGTAAACGAGTTTATTGCTGCAGAACTGGCAAGGAAATATAGAGTTGAATATGGGGTAGTAAGAAATTTACCTAAACTGATGAAAGCTGAGGTCGATGGAAAAGAAGATCGTCTTATAATTTACCAGGGGGCAGTTAATGAAGGAAGAAGTTTTGAGACCCTGATTCCAGCGATGAAAGATGTAGATGCAAAAATGATCATTTGCGGGGACGGAAATTTTTTTAATCAGGTTATAGAACTGATTAAAAAAGAAGGAGTTGAAGAGAAAGTAGAACTTCTGGGAATGGTTCCACCAGATGAGCTAAAAAAAATTACACCTACTGCTCGCGTAGCCGTTATGTTATTTGAGGGCACAGGATTGAACCAATACCAATCGCTAGCTAACCGGTTTTTTGATTATATAATGGCTGGTGTTCCCCAAGTTTGTGTTAACTATCCGCAGTACAAAATACTCAACGAGCAATACAACGTCGCTAGTCTCATTAGTGATACTAGCCCTGCTACAATAGCCCACGCTTTAAACAATGTGCTTGATGACGACGTTTACTACAATACTCTCCGTAACAACTGCCTGATCGCAAGAGAAGATTTAAACTGGCAAAACGAAGAAAAAATATTGCTGGATTTTTACGAGAGACTTTTCAGCTAAGTTTTATTATAATTTGAAGATAACAGTTTGAGTACGTAAGGAAATTGCTGTAGGCCAAGTCGCGGCAACGCTAAAATGTACAAGAGTGCGACGCAAGGATGGCGATAAAAGAACCAATGATCGGTTAACAATAACATGGATAAGCACCTTCACATAGTTTGCCTAAACGTTCCATACCCAGTTAATTATGGTGGTGTCTTCGATCTTTTTTATAAGCTTTCTGCACTACAGCAAAATGGAGTGAAAATACACTTGCATTGCTTCGAATACGGTAGAGGTGAACAGCCCACTCTTAATAAGTATTGCGCATCGGTCAATTATTATCAACGAGAAAAAGGACTGCGGTCATTATCAATAAGTTACCCGTTTATAGTTAAAAGCAGAAATAGTAAGAAATTGCTTGAAAGCTTGAGCAAAGACAACTATCCTATCTTGATGGAAGGGATACATTGCACTTACCTCTTAAACGATAAAAGGTTCACGCAGCGAAAATGCTTTGTCCGCTTACACAACGTAGAGCATGTTTATTACAGGCACTTGGCATGTTTTACAAAGTCGGCCGCTAAAAAGCTTTATATGCTATGGGAGAGCTATTTGCTGAAGCGCTACGAAAAAAAGATTGTTAATAAAGCCACTTTTCTTACTGTAACTGAAAGGGATGCGGATCTTTTTAAAAAATTAGGATGTAAAAACGCGACGTTTGTTCCGTTATTTCTTCCCGATTGGAAATTGGACAACAGAGACGGTAAAGGCTCCTTTTGCTTATACCATGGAGATTTAAGCGTGGCTGAAAATGAGCAAGCTGCCATATGGCTGTTAGAAAAAGTCTTCAACGACTTAGCAATACCATTTGTAGTCGCAGGAAAAAATCCACCCCAAAATCTTATAAAGCTTGCACATAGTAAGAATTCTACGTGCTTAATTGCTAACCCCGGCGAGCAGGAAATGCAGGACCTTATTACTAAAGCTCACATTAATATCATACCGTCTTACAACTCAACAGGTATTAAACTGAAGTTATTAAATGCTTTATACAATGGACGCCATTGCCTTGTAAATGAAGCAACTATAGAAGGAACAGGTCTTGAAGCAGCATGCAATATTGCTTCTACCGAGCAGGAGTTTAAAAATGCTATAACTGAACTTTACGACAATCCTTTTCCCACAGAAGAAATACAAACAAGAAAGCAACTGCTTGAAAACGTGTTTAATAGCAGAAGTAACGCAATTAAAATAGTAGAAGCAGTTTGGGGGAAGATGACTTGATTTCCTGACTTGTCCGGGCTTTGGCGTTGAATTCTACTTATTGAACTACTACTTCTTTTCTAAGTTGAAATCTTACTTTTGCCGTCCATGTTTAAAGAGTTTTCAAGGACCATAAAGATCTCGGCACCGCTCATTATTAGTAATATTTCGCAGGTTGGATTAGGATTAATTGATAGCGCGATGATCGGCGCTGTTGACTACAAACAGTTGGCTGCATCTTCCCTTGTTATAAATATAATTTCGATTGCGCAGGTTCTGGGGATGGGTATAGCTATCGCAATGTCGCCGCTTACCGCGATAGCAAACGGACAGAAAAATATTCACGAGGCATCAAAGGTTTTATACAACGGCTTCCTTCTTTCAACCCTTGTCGCCATCCTGATTGCCGTTACTTTAATTTCTTCAAACCATCTTTTGTTTCACCTTGGGCAGGATAAAAATGTCGCTGCTCTAGCCGTTCCATTTTACAAACTGCTTGCATGGTCACTTATCCCAATGTTAATGTTTGCTTCTGTAAAACAGTTTTGCGATGGCCTTGAATACACTAAAACAGCCATGACTTTATCACTGCTGTCTTTACCTATTAATGCTTTTTTAAACTGGATATTCATTTATGGGAGATTTGGATTTCCAAGAATGGAATTAGCCGGCGCAGGTTTGGGCACTTTAATTACAAGGTGGTTAATTGCCATTATCTTAATCATCATTGTGTGGCGGCATCGTATTTTTCAGCCTTATATAGCTATTAGGAGACAAGCGTGGAAGGTAAATGTAAAAACCTGGAAGGAACTTCTGCATTTAGGCGTACCAACCAGTCTTATTTACGGAATGGAAGTCGCCGCTTTTTCTGTCTCAGGAATCATGATTGGTTGGTTAGGTGCCACGTCACAAGCTGCTCATCAAATTGCGCTTAACCTCGCTACGGCCACTTTTATGGCTGCAGCTGGTCTGTCTTTAGGCGGATCTATTCGGGTTGCCAATGCTTTCGGAAGAAATGAAAAAGGATTATTAAGAAGCATCGGAGTTAGTACTATTTCAGGAGGGCTCATTTATGGCTTCATCTGCGCTGTTCTGTTTATTCTACTAAAAAATCAACTGCCTTCCCTATTTACAAATAATGCTGAAGTTGCTGCTGTTTCATCTTCGTTGCTTGTGTTCGCAGCTCTATTTCAAATCTCGGATGCAACCCAATCAATAGGTGTCGGGCTATTAAGAGGAATGAAAGATGTGAGAATGCCCACTGCTTTTGTTGCCATTGCTTATTGGTTAATTGGAATTCCGGTCGGCTATTTTCTTTCCTTTAATTTACATATGGGTGCATCGGGTATTTGGTTGGGATTTGTTACCGGGCTGTCGGCCTCTTCTATACTTTTAAATAGTAGATTCTTAAAGAAGAGTAAACTGATTTAAAGCAATTAAGCAAATACCCATTCTTGCCATTTTTTCCTTCAAACTGACATCGCATCCTTCTTTTCTGAAAAAATTACAGCAGGAAAAGCGCTGGCATTTTGCTTGATTTATTGCTGTCGTAAACCTTAATTAAATAAATATTCAAAAGGAGGCTACTATGACACTCGCAAAAAGAAACGGAAACCTGATTAACTCTTTGCCTGGATTATTTGACGACTTCTTTACCAGGGATTTATTTGATTGGAACAATTCTAACTTTTCAATGGCCGGTACTACAGTTCCAGCTGTAAACGTAAAAGAGACTGCTGAAACTTTCGAAGTTGAAATGGCTGCGCCCGGAATGAAAAAAGAAGATTTTAAAGTTGAATTAAACAACAACGTACTAACCATAAGCTCAGAGCTGAAACACGAAAACCAAGACAAAGATGGTGAGCGGTGGACCAGGAAAGAATTCAGTTATCAAACTTTCCAAAGGAGTTTTCAATTATCCAGGGAAGCTGTTGACGCCGATAACATCCAAGCTAAATACGAAAATGGTGTTCTTCACTTAATCATCCCTAAACGTGAAGAAGTAAAACAAAAACCAGCTCGATTAATCAATATCTCTTAATCTAATTTGCAGCAGAGCAAAAAGCCATCAAAGAACTTGATGGCTTTTTTTATTACTTTCAAACACAAAATTATTTCTACTACACCCACGTGTAATAACCAGTCTCAAAACCTTGCTTATGAAGTTTTTCTTTCTACTTTTCTTTTGTTCAACCTTCTGCAACGCCCAAACCATCGACAGCACCTATGCAGTTAAATTGGGTTACCCGAAAGGGGCCAAAGTCCTCATTCTACATGTGGATGATGCGGGCATGAGCTTCGACTCAAATGAAGGCACCATTGCGGCAATAACTAAAGGCGTTGCCAATTCGTGTAGCGTGATGATGCCTTGTCCGTGGGTGCCTGCCTTTGTTCATTATTGGCAGGAGCACAAAAATTTAGATGCAGGGTTGCACCTTACGCTTACCTCTGAATGGAAAGATTACAGGTGGGTGCCGTTGGCGGGCAAGACTGAAGTACTAGGTTTAACTGATACAGAAGGTAATCTGTGGCGTGGAGTTGCCGACGTAGTGAAACACGCATCAGCAGATGAAGTAGAAAAAGAAATCCGGGCGCAAATTGACCGGGCAGTTACAATGGGTTTTATCCCGACGCATTTAGATTCTCATATGGGAACTCTTTTTGCCACGCCTGCATTCTTAGAAAGGTATGTGAAGGTTGGTATCGAAAAGCAAATTCCCGTAATGTTACCGGGAGGGCACAATACTTTGATACAAAGTGAAATGAAATCTCCGGACTCGCAAGTGCAACAACTAAGGCAAATCGGAAAGATGCTTTGGTCGGCGGGCTTACCAGTTTTAGACGATTTGCACAACGAAAGCTACGATTGGAAAATTCCTGATAACATCAGCAATGATGACAAAAAGATCCAGGCTTTTAAGACCGAAAAATACATTTTGGCAATAAAATCGTTGAAACCTGGAGTTACAATGATGATAATGCATTGTACCGCCCCGACCTCCGTCTTTCCTTATATCAGCAATAGCGGCCCCGTTCGCAAAGGAGACTTGCTTGCGATGACAGACCCAATTTTCAAAGCTGCTCTCAAAAAAGAAGGCATCATATTGACCACATGGAGGGAGTTAAAAGAAAGAAGAGATAAATTAAAGTAGGCGATCTTCTGAATAACGTATCGGTTCGTTTTTTAGAAAGCATTCTTTTGGTACGGGCATAAGTTTTTTATAGCAGCATCGTTGCGTCGCAATTCGTTTATCCTTTAGTCCAGCAGGGGCCTTTAGTTTTAGTTGTAGATAGCATAAAAAAAACAAAAACAATTTGCCGTAGGTGCCAAAAAAACTTTTTGCGCTTCTCACAAAATATAAGAAATGACAGAATTTATAATTAACGTAAACGAAGTGGAAGACCTTCAAATGACAACAAGTACAGTTGAACTCGAGCAGATGTTTACAAGGGCAAAAAGCGTTGTCATCCAGGGAGGAACCGTCATACTCACCAGGAAGTATTCAGATGGAAGATTAGAAAATTTCGATGAACTAACCACAGAGGCGGACCTTGAAGAATACAGGCAGACCGTATTCAAATATCTCTAAGACTATGGTTTTAACCTTTTTACCTGCTTTCAGAATTATTTCTTAAAACCCGCTTTATTGCACTGTCGTGACCGTACACCTTCAAACCCTCCGGAATGTTTGCGTAATTTTGGCCGCTAAAATATTTCAGAAATGAGCCGTAAGGGAAAAGTTTTGGTGGCAATGAGTGGCGGTATCGACAGTACCGTTACGGCTCTCATGCTGCACCACGAGGGTTACGAAGTTGTGGGTATTACCATGAAAACGTGGGATTATGCCAGCGCGGGAAACAGTAAAAAGGAAACTGGTTGTTGCAATCTTGACAGTTTCAACGACGCACGCGCCGCAGCCGTACATAATGGCTTCCCTCATTTTATATTAGATATTCGTGAAGAGTTTGGAGGTTTTGTAGTAGAAAATTTCGTTGACGAATATCTCGCGGGTCGCACACCCAACCCTTGCGTCATGTGCAATACTCACATCAAGTGGCGCGCTTTATTGAAAAGAGCTAATGCGTTAGACTGCGAATATATTGCGACCGGGCACTATGCAAAAGTTCATTTGCACGACAACAATAGGTATGTAATCAGCAAAGGTAAAGACGCTACTAAAGATCAAAGCTATGTGCTATGGGGCCTCGACCAAGAACTGTTAAGCCGCACTATTATGCCTTTAGGAGTATACCATAAATCAGAAATCAGGCAAATGGCGCACGACATGGGTTACCCTGAGCTTGCCAAAAAAAGTGAGAGCTACGAAATTTGCTTTGTACCCGATAATGATTATCGCGGTTTCTTGAAAAGAAAAGTTGAAGGACTTGAAGACCGAGTGGCCGGAGGAAATTTCGTAAACAAGGAAGGAAAAATTTTAGGGAAACACAAAGGCTATCCTTTCTATACAATTGGTCAAAGAAAAGGTCTTGAAATAGCGATGGGCAGACCTGTGTTTGTGACTCAAATAATTCCCGAAAGCAACACCGTAGTTTTAGGCGATGCAGAAGACCTGGATGAAAGCTCTATGTTGGTGATCAAATTGAATATGGGAAAGTACGATACCATTACACCGGGGATGGAAGCCATTGGGAAAATAAGGTACAAAGACGCAGGAAGTTTATGTAATCTATATCCAGAGAACGAAGGTTTACGGGTGAATTTTTACGAAAACGTAAAAGGAATTGCTCCCGGACAAAGCGCTGTTTTTTATGAAGGTGATGATGTGATCGCTGGTGGAATTATACAAAAGAGCAGACTATAACAACAGAAGCAAGTCGCAATCTCTACTTGTCCAAAAGCTCAATGATGCCGAACTCCTGCTCCAGGCTAAGGGATGCATCATACATTTTTTGTAACAACTGTCTACCGTACTTCCCGTAAAAAAGAGAAAAGTTTTCCTGCCTTTCCTGGAGGCTATTCGATGGAAAAAGTTGATTTCTAAGTTTTGATATTTGCCTTTGTTGAGCTTCAAATTTTCTTTTCTCCGCCCGCAGCATTTTCCTTTCAAGCGCTTCTACTTTTTCCAGCGCTTTAGTTTGTAATGCCACAGTATGTTGTGAAAGTGTAGGATCTATTTTATTGGCAATTTCTGATAATTGCCCGTAAAAGCTTCGAAGTTGTTCTTTCTCCTGGCCAAGGCTAAGCTGAAGGGAACTTTCCCTGGTGACAAGCGTATTTACCAGTTTTTCTGTTGCCTGGAATAAATCTGTTGTTTCAAAACCAAGCCTGTCAGCAGCTTCCCTGTCTTTTTCTTCAGTCAGCAAAAAAGAATTACGAATAATTAATAACGGGTAAGGAACATTGCAATTTTCGAATAACTGCTTTAATTCAAGCCAGTAAGCAATTTCTCCCCCTCCTCCTATAAAAGCAATATTCGGTAAAATACTTTCCTGGAACAGACCACGTAAAATAACATTTGCGCTGAACCTTTCGGGGTGATTGTTCAGCTCTTCCATCATTTCTTTGTGGTTCCATGCTAAGCCAAGACCTTCGACTTTATATCCGACCCCGTCTTTCTCTATCCGCTCTCTTTTAGTTTCCGTCAGGTAGAACAAATTAATTTCTCTTCCACTCGCCTGGACTTTATAATGTTCGCCTAATTGTTCAGTTGTTTTTTCAACTACCTGATGTGAAAATTGTTCGATTAATTCCCTTTTTACAATTGGTTGAAATTGTCTTTTTAATTCAGCGTTATCGGGTATCAGCACTACAAGACCAAAGTCTTTAAATAGTTCGTTTACCAAGTGTAAGGTTGCTTGTTGAATTGAAACTCCTTCTTTATAAGCCTCTTTAAATAGCAAGACCAGTTCTTTTCCAAATGGGGCTACTTCAACTTGTCCGGCTATTCTATCTAATAGTTTTATAAGCAGCTTGTCGACCTTCATTCTTCCAACAGCACCTGTTTGTTTCGTTTCCCACTCCAGCTTTTCACCATCGAGATAGATGTGACCTAGTTCATCCAAATCTGCATCCTCGCTCCCCATGTAATACACCGGCACGAAGTTGCTATTAGGAATTTGACTATTTAAATGATTTGCAAGCTTTATAGTATGCAAAATCTTATAGATAAAAAAGAGTGGACCTGTAAAGATGTTTGGCTGATGAGCGGTACAAATAGTGAAAGTGTTGCTTTTTAATAAAAGTCCTAAATTCTGCTCCTGGCTCTGACTTAACGGGAGGTCACTGTATTGTTTTCTTAGTTCTGTAACAAGAAGATCGCGGGGCGTATCAAATTGATTTCTTGCTTCAATGGAAGCCTGAATTCCGTCTAAGGAAACAGGATGTTTGTAAAAAGGTTTTAATTTTTCATCGCTCTTCACATAGTCAATCATCATCCTCGAAAAATAACCCGTGCTCTCGTAACTTATATATTCACAGCTAGCTTCCATTCAGATTTATTGGGCTGCAATTTAAGCGATTATCAATGAGGCGTTGTCAATTATTATCACGCAAAAAAATTAGTACGACCTAAGGTGGCTTCTAAAATGATTGCTCGAAATCAGAAAATATTTATTAACCAAAGTTGGGGCTCAAACAAAAAAGCCTTTTTTAAAAAAGGCTTTTAATTTTTTCAATTATTCCTTCCTCAACCACTTCACCTTCGAGATCATAATCGTAAGCTTTAGTGATTTTTACGTTTACAAACTCACCTATAGCTAAACGCTTCGTTGTGTTAATCACTACTTCGTTATCCACCTCCACACTATCAAATTCTGTTCGGCCGAGATACCGGCCAGACTCTCTTTTATCAATTAATACTTTGAATGTTTTACCTACCTTTTCCTGGTTCTTCTCAAGACTTATTTCTTGTTGAACTTCCATGATGTCCTGTGCCCGGCGTTCTTTCTCTTCTGCAGGAACATCATTAACTAAATCGTAAGCGCTAGTATTTTCTTCATGGCTGTAGGTAAAAATACCAACCCGATCAAACCGTGTCTCCTGTAAAAAACCTTTCAGCTCTTCTACATCAGCTTCGGTTTCTCCCGGGTAGCCCGTAATCAAGGTAGTACGCAAACAAATACCGGGAACGCGCTCACGAATATCATGCACCAACTGGGTCATCTCTTCCCTCGTTATCTGCCTGCGCATCGACTTCAACATATTGTTACTCGCATGCTGAAGCGGCATATCTATGTACTTGCAGATGTTGTCTCGTTCTCTTATCACATCCAATATCTCCATTGGGAACTTGCTGGGATAGGCGTAATGCAGCCTAATCCATTCGAGGCCTTTTACGTCTGCAAGCGCATGTAACAATTTTGGTAATTCGCGTTTTTTATAAAGATCTAATCCATAGTAAGTCAGTTCTTGCGCTATCAGCATTACCTCTTTTACGCCACGTTTCACGAGCCCTTCGGCTTCAGCCACCAATTGTTCTATAGGTTTACTAACGTGGTTTCCGCGCATTAAAGGGATTGCACAAAAAGAGCAGGTTCGGTTACAACCCTCACTAATTTTTAGATAAGCATAATGGGATGGCGTGCTCAGCAAACGTTCGCCAACCAGTTCCGCCTTATAATCAATGTCAAATTTCTTAAGTATCTGGGGAAGCTCCATTGTTCCAAAATAAGCATCCACCTCAGGAATCTCCTCCTCCAAATTTTGCTTATACCTTTCGCTCAAACAGCCCGTTACATACACTTTATCAAGCTTGCCTTTTTTCTTCAGATTGACCTGGTCTAAAATCGTATTGATACTTTCTTCTTTGGCTTTATCTATAAATCCGCAAGTATTTACAATAACAATATTATGGTCTCTCTTGCCGCTCTCATGAACTACGTCCACTTCATTAGCCTTCAGCTGACCACTTAGAACCTCACTGTCAACCATGTTTTTGCTGCAACCAAGTGTAATAATATTGACCTTATCCCTTTTAAGTGTTCTTGCTTTCATAACGAGCGGCAAAGGTAATAAGATTGATTTTGTGTTAGGAGATTTAACCTTTTGTTGCCTCCCCTCCCGGCAATGACAACAGGAACTCGTGGCACGTTCTTTTATTCTGCATACATCACAAAGCCATATTTATGATAGAGACGGAAGAGCAGAAAAGAGAAGCCCAGGAATTTTATAAAGAAGCACTGGATCTGTTGGAAGAAAGCGGCGCAAAATATATGTTGGGCGGTGCATTTGCCATGTTTCACTACACCGGGATTTACAGGGATACCAAAGATTTGGATGTTTTTTGCAAGTCAAGTGAATATCCTAAAATCCTAAAATTCTTTGCAGAAAAAGGATACCGAACCGAACTGACAGATGTACGGTGGCTGGCAAAAGTGTTTAAAGGAGAGTATTTTATTGACATCATTTTCGATACGGTCAATAACATTTGTCGTGTGGATGAAACCTGGTATCAAAGGGCCGTACCGTGCGAATTTGTTGGCAAACAGGTTCGAATGATTCCGCCAGAAGAATTGATTTGGTGCAAATTGTATGTACAAAACAGGGAACGATTTGATGGCGCTGACATCAACCACATCATGCTGAAATATGGTCAGAAGATCAACTGGAAACACCTGCTTTTTCGCATGGATCAACATTGGCATCTGCTGCTCGCGCAGATCGTTATGTTCCAGTTTGTGTATCCGTCTGACTATCGTGAAATCGTTCCAAAGTGGCTGTTTGACGAGTTGATATACAGGGCAAACGAACAGTACGACATACCCGCTGCCGTTGAGAAAGTATGCCGCGGACCTATCGTTGACCAGACACAATATTCTACAGATATCAAAGAATGGAACTATAAAGTTTCCACCATTAAAACCACTTAGTATGGAAGAAACGAAAAGAACACGAATAGCAGCAGTTGCTGATATTCATGTAAAGGAAACTGACAAAGGAAAATGGGTTAACTGGTTTAAAGAAATATCTAAGCAAGCTGACGTGGTACTGATTTGTGGAGACCTTACTGATACCGGCGACGAGGTCGAAGCGCAGGTATTGTCCGAAGAATTGAAATCTTGTACAGTGCCTGTTGTTGGGGTTTTAGGTAACCACGATTATGAAAAAGGCCGGCATAAATTGATCAGGCAAATTGTGCAGAACGAAAAAGTACACATCTTAAATGGAGAGTCTGTGGTAGTTGCAGGCGTTGGTTTCGCCGGGGTAAAAGGTTTCGGCGGAGGCTTCGATAATCATATGCTCTCAATGTTTGGTGAAGGTGCTATGAAAGCGTTTGTGCAGGAAGCTGTCGACGAAGCTCTGCATTTAGACCGCGCACTTGCACGTCTCGATGGCGACTATCCTACAATAAAAAAAATTGCAGTGTTACATTATTCTCCCATTAAGGCGACTGTAGTGGGTGAGCCTGAAGCTATTTTCCCATTTCTGGGATCTTCGCGATTGGCCGAGCCCCTTGCCCGGCGTGGTGTGATCGCTGCTTTTCATGGCCATGCCCACGTCGGTACGTTGGAAGGTGAGGCTGCCGGAGGTGTAAAAGTTTTCAACGTAGCCAAACCCATTTTACAAAAAGCTGGCTATACACTTCCCTTCTATATGTTTGAGGTGTAAATTTTTAGCAGGCAATTACTCTCTACTCAGCTTTTGTTGTGTCACTCACTTGTACTTTATCAAAAGACGCAGCCGTTGCTCCAACTTCAAAAGCGCTCAAAAGTGCTTCGGTAGTTTGGACTTTTTTGATACTCTTTTCACATAAATTAAAAAACCTCCGATTTCTCGGAGGCTTTTTGTGTAATGGATACAACTTGGGTACGAAGCTTTTTAGATATAGAACCAGTTTTATTATAAAGACATTTGTTTTTCAATCATCATTTTTCTCATGCTCAGCAAACCATAACGCATACGTCCTAATGCAGTATTAATGCTACAGTTGGTCATAGTTGCAATCTCCTTAAAACTAAGATCAGCATAATGACGAAGTACAATAACTTCTCTCTGCTCTTCAGGTAACAAGTCTAATAGTTGGCGAACTCTATCGTGACTTTGACTTTTCATAATTCCTTTATCAGCGCTATCCGCTCCTACGTTGATCACCTCAAAAATATCAGTGTCATCGCTTGTAGTGATAGTTGGTGTACGTTTAACTTTCCTGAAATGATCAACACAAAGATTGTGTGCGATACGTACTGCCCAAGGCAAAAACTTTCCTTCTTCATTGTAGTTGTTCTTCCTAAGCGTATCAATGATTTTGATAAAAACATCCTGGAATAAATCTTCAGCCAGGTACTTGTCTTTCACTAAAATGTTGATCGAAGTAAAAATCTTGTCTTTGTGACGGTTCACCAATACTTCAAGTGCGTTGTTGTTGCCCTGCTGAAATGATTGTACGAGTTGGTTGTCGGTTGCCTGAGTAAAAACGTTCATAGTTAGGGGGTCTTGGTTAAGGATGTTGGATAAGTTAATTGGGTTGCGGATTCTTTTGTTATTCTTCAATCCGGGACGCCTTCCCTTTTTTGGATCGTTGTTGATAACATAACAAAGAAAGGACTGTTTCTAACAACAACATAAGTGTTTAAGGTAAAAGGATAACCGTATAAGACACTTTCCCAAATCTGCCTGTTTCCCATTTAGGGCCAATATTTATTCAAAGTACGAACGTATGAGGGCAAGAGACACCGACAAAATGGAACTTATAGTAACTAAAAAACCTCCTGTCTAAAGGAGGTTTTTTGTTAAATGATATTAAGGGTACTATTAAAGCGGCAAATATAGCAGATCAATTTGTAGGTTCTGAAGAAACAAAAGTTAATTCGTCTAACCGCGGTCTCAACCGCTGCTTAGATTTATTGAAAACCATGATCCCGTTTTGCTTGCCTTCACGCAGTTTGCGTTGCTCTTCTAAAGGAAGATTATAAACTGTCTGGCATTCCACCGTGCAGCAGCCATCGTACTTTTTTGCGCAATCATCGCACTGTATAAACAGCAGGTGACAAGAGTCATTCTTACAGTTTGTGTGCGTATCGGCAGGCTTACCACATTGATGACATTTTGCAATTACATCTTCCGTTATTCGCTCGCCCAGCCTGTTATCAAAAACGAAATTCTTACCTATAAACCTGCTTTCTAATTCGTTTGTCTTAACCTCTTTTGCATAGTTGATGATGCCGCCTTCCAAATGAAAAACATTGTTGAAACCATTGTGAAGCATGTACGCACTTGCTTTTTCGCAACGTATTCCTCCCGTGCAATACATGATAATGTTCTTATCTTTTTTATCTTTTAACAGCTCTACGGCCATAGGCAATTGTTCTCTAAAAGTATCGCTCGGAACCTCTAAAGCTTTTACAAAATGACCTACCTCGTATTCGTAATGGTTGCGCATGTCGACAACTATTGTGTCTTCATCCTGGAGCAAGTCATTCATTTGTTGTGCATTCACGTACTTGCCTTTTCGCTCCATACTAAACTCGGGATCTTCGATGCCGTCGGCAACAATTTTTTCGCGCACCTTTATTTTTAAGACCCAGAAGGACTTTCCGTCATCATCTACCGCAATGTTTAATCTTATTCCGTCGAGGAAAGTGTACGAATACAAAAAGTTTTTAAAAGCCTCAAAGTTGGAAGCAGGTACACTTACCTGTGCATTGATCCCTTCTTTAGCGACATAAATACGACCAAAAACTTTCAAAGGATCAAGGCGTTTGTATAACTCATCTCTAAACTCCTGGGGATTTTGAAGTGGATGGTACTGGTAAAAGCTTACTGTAGTGCGAGGCTCGGGCTCCTGGTATAAACGTTCTTTTAGCTCCTTTTGCGAAACTCTGTTATGTAATACTGCCATAGTTCATTTACATTTTCAGACATCCACTATTTCCTTTTTTTGAAAAAAGGTTCGTAAATGTTCCATTCTAGATGGACCTGCTTGCATTGCAGGCAAAATTGTGTGGCAAAAATAGGAAACGCTTTTTCTTTAGAAAAGAAAGCCCAGAAGTTTAAGAGTTTCTTGCAGCCTGGAAGCTACTTTCTCTTACAATACAATTACCACTTTACCCCTGGTTTTTCCTGTTTCAATTTGTTTATGCGCTTCAGCTATTTGGTCAAAAGAATATTCTTGAGATACGTGGGATTTCAGGGTACCTGCTTCAAGCAGCTCAGCAATCTGTTCCATATCATCACCGTTTGAATGAACGAGATAAGCTATCGCCTTTATGTTCCTTTTCTCTGCTAACTGAGTTAATTCATCTGTTATTCCTCCCGCGATAGCGACAAGCCTACCACCATCTTTTAAGATCTTGAGAGAACGAAGCGGGTTTGATCCTCCAACTGTATCAAACACAACGTCTACATCTTGGATCGCATCTTCAAATGCTCCTTGTGTATAATCGACAAATTCGTCGGCACCAAGCTCTTTCACAAAATCATAATTGGCATCGGAAGCCGTACCTACCACGAACGCGCCAAGATACTTTGCAATTTGTACTGCGAAATGCCCTACCCCACCAGCAGCTGCATGGATCAACACCTTTTCGCCCGGCTGTACATTTGCCTGGTCAATTAGTACCTGCCACGCAGTTAACGCCGCAAGCGTACCTGCTACAGCCTCTTGTGGAGTAAGTAACTCCGACATTTCCGCAAGATGATTTGCCGGAGCCGCTACATATTCGGCATAAGCCTTTCCGTGACCCGGAAAGTTTACCATTCCAAAAACCTCATCACCTTCTTCAAGGTTGGTTACGCCGGGGCCCACTTCTACAACTTCGCCCGCAATATCCCAACCCAAAATAACAGGACCTTCTTCCTTTAATTTATTGTACAGGGCCAGCCCTTTTCGTGTTTTTATATCTACCGGATTTATGCTGATCGCTTTTACTTTCACCAACACTTCACCTTCCTTTACAACCGGCATTGGTATTTCCGTGACTACAAGATTCTCAGTACCACCTGCTTCGTTCAATATAATAGCTTTCATACATTTAATTTTTGTCCGTACTAACGTGCCTATCTGCGTTCAAAATTAGCGCAAGAAATTCCTCCACCGAAGAATAAGTGCAAATTGTATGCGCTTTGTTTACCCTACAAATGAAACTTGCCGCAAATTTTTGCCCTCAAATGTTGCACTTGGACTAGCTAAAATTGGTGAAAGCTGCGGGAAATAAATTCAAGCACATCGACTAGCGAAGCGCGCCAGTAAGTCCAGTTGTGTGCTCCATCGCGCGTACGAAATTCGTGAGGAATTTCCTTTTTTCTCATAGCTATGTGCACCAGGTTGTTTCCTTCATACAAGAAATCGTCGTCGCCAATGTCAATATACCAACGCACCGCTTTTTTCATACTATCAGGAACATTGTTTATCAACGACAAAACACTTTGTCTTTTAAAATATGAAGTGATGGTTGTATCAGCAAGCTGAGGATTAGCTTGGGCAAAACGTGTTTTTGCTTCTTCTATCGACAGCGGTCCTGTAGCTGCCCTTAAAGGGCAGGCAGATGAGAACAACTCAGGATGGTGTAATGCATAAGTAAATGTGCCGCCGCCGCCCATTGAAAGCCCGGAAATTGCCCTGAACTTCTTTTCTCCTTTAATTCTATAAGTCTTTTCTACGTAGGGCATAAACTCCTGGAAGAAAAAATCTTCGTACCGCCATTTATTAGTTACGTCATTTTCAAAACCGCGCTTGCCCGTGTTCGCATCGGGCATTACAATAATCATTGGCGTGGCAGATCCTTCCTTTATAGCTTTATCAGCAATATTTAGCACTTCGCCAAATTGCACCCAGCCTGTATGATCATCTCCGCCGCCATGAAGCAGGTATAAAACAGGATAACTCCGCTGCGATGTTTCATAATCAGGAGGAAGATAGATCGCAAACTTCCGATCCATGTTCAAAATCTTACTTTTCAAAGAAAGGTTGTCCATGACCTTTCCGGTTTGTGCTTGAAGCATTGAGCAAACGCAGGAAACAATTAAGAGACAAGTGAATTTTCTCATAGTCAAGTTTATTAAGTGTTTTTGTTATCGTCTTTAGTGCTTTTTCAACATTGTTGCGTCGCACTCTTGTACCCATTCAACAACTTCGGCTAGTTACGAAGATAGCTAGTAGGTGTTATAATTTGAAGTAGTCTAAAAGCAGTTCGTCCTGGCAAAAAAATATTGCTAATAGCAAAAAATGCACTTTAAAAAAGGCAAACTAATACAGATAGCGTAATCGGGTGCTACACAGATTAGACACCGGCACAAATGGAAATAAGATTGGAGTGGTTCATCTAAGAATGATTGAGCGAAGCTACTTACTCCCTAAGTGAAATTTTCGCCTCAGCTCTTGATTGAATTAGATTTTTTAAGGCGAAATCAATCACAAATCAAACAAAAACCTAAAGTTCTATCGGTTCTTGCACGGGCATTGACTGGTGCAGATTGTGGGAACAACTTTTGCTTTATTTGTAGAAAGGCATGATGTTTTAATAGGCCTTTTACTACATGATAAAAACAAAATTTATGAAAACGAAAGTCTACCAGATTGTTGCCTTATTATGCCTGACCTTAGGACTAAGCCTACAGGCTTCTTCTCAGAAATACAAAAAAGCGGAAGACACACTTAAACTAAACAAAGAGTACGCTGAAGTTAATAAAGACATTGCTGATCTTAATTTAAAGCTAGCCGAAGCAAAAAATGAGTTGCCAAATCTTCAGGAAAAAGTTGCGTCGGAAAATATCCAGGCCCAGCGTGCAGCAATTGAAAGCAGTGAGGAGGCAAACAGAGCTACTGCCGGAGATTTAAATGATGCGAAAAAAGCCAAGAAAAAAGCCAATAAAGCGGTAGACGAAGCAGAGGATGTCAAGAAAGCAGAAGAGAAAATAAAGGATCAAAACAACAAGATTAAGAAGCTGACTTCACAACTTGAAAAAAAACAAAAAAGAATACACGAGCTGGACGAAATGAGAAGTAAGATAACTGGCCTCGCGTACTAATCGCCCTAGTGAATGCTAAGACGATCTTGAGGGAATCGAAAAATTTGGGAAGCTTTATATGATTTTGGATTTGATAACCTCTATACGTAGGCATTAAGACTACAACGCTCCTATTGATAATTTAAGGCACGGTCCCACAGAGGTTAATTTTATTCCATTTTGGGTTCCTTTGACTACTTCCCTTCCTGAAATGACGTAGCCGTTTTCTCTCAGGAACTTGGCAATTTTGTGACCATTGTCGGCGTTTATGCGATTTACTATTTGTATCGAAACACATTTAACAGCAATACCACTCTCCGTTTTTTCCTGCCTGATCTCAGTAAGTATTTCTAACATTTTTTCGTCGCTGACTTCCTTAACTTCCACCGTTCTTTCAGCTGTAGCAACTGAAAGAACGGTGGAATCTTTCTTTGGCCTGGAGGTCAAGGTTTGAATGTTTTCGACACTAATTTTTCTTTTATTAATAGAATTTTTTTTAGCTGCAACTGCCGCTGGTTTGTTTTCCGGAACTATTGTAGGTACATTTTTGTCTGCGACTCTGAATGTGTCTTTTTCAGCTTCCCCAGTAACGTCA
Source organism: Segetibacter aerophilus (assembly GCF_007991655.1). GTDB lineage: Bacteria > Bacteroidota > Bacteroidia > Chitinophagales > Chitinophagaceae > Segetibacter > Segetibacter aerophilus. Next base: position 425,049 of record NZ_BJYT01000002.1, on the reverse strand, counting down.
TTCGTTTTTTCCTCAACTTTTGCAGCCTCTTTATTTCCGTTCTTAAAGTGCATGACAACCAATATAATGACTTCGATGAAGGCAAGTATAGCTGTTACCACCAACACCCTTTTTAAAATAGTGTATGTTCTGGCCGGCTTTTTATTCCGGTTCATCACAATAGGTCTATACTTTCTTGAAGCCATAGTTTTATTTAGGCAGGAGAAATAAATGGATTCTTATAATTCTGTTCTAAAATTAATGAATTCTTTCTTTGCCTCTTTTTCGCTCATTGGATTAAATTATTACGCTTCAGCATAATTGTCTTCTTTTTTGTTCAAACCTTTTTTTAGTTATTAGGTCTCGTTTCGGTGATGTTAATTGGTATAAGCCCAGAACCAGACATAGTTATTTTGAAACAAAACATATACTTCTGTAACAACACGTGAAACCACGTTTAATAGTCTTTAAACTTTACCTGGTCTGGCTTAGCTAGTTAGTGAAAAATCTGAACTGGTGAAGTGATCCTTTCTTGCCTTGCCCCCCTCCATCGTTGGTGCATTTCACTTGTAATTTTGCCGGGCTCCGAATGTCTGCTGTTGGATCGAAAGCGGCAACCCTGACTGCTCGCTGTCCTGCGTAGGTTACTATTATATTGCCTCCTGATTTTGCAATCTTAATCGGCTGCAGATGAGATGTGAACTTTCGTGATACCTCGTCAGGCTGGGATAGTATGGCGGTATTGTTCGCATACTGAGTGGTGTAGAAATTTGTGTAGCTAATTTTTCTGTAAATTCTTACAATTATTTTTCCGGCATTATCTAAAACATCGAGGTATTGATTAGTTCCATTGTTATCCGGGGAGTTAGCGCCTGCTCCTGCGTAAGAGATTTCTCCGGTAATGCTCCAATTTGCCAAGCTTGAGTTCTTACCCAAATTAAAATCAATCGTGCTGTTTGACTTATTTGTTTCGGAATACTCAAAATACACATCGTAGCTATTACGCTTTTGATAAGTAAAAGAATTTGTTTTTACCTGCCAACGCCTCGTTTCTGTTGCGGGTGTCCGTGTTATTGCGCCAACTCTTCCTGGCAGTACACTTCGATAGGGCAATCCCGCCATTAAATCAACACCGGGCAAAGCAGGAGTTTCGCTTGTTCTTACAAAGTTACTTGTAATAGGAATTGTTTGTAGAGTTACGGTATTGAGGCCGCTTATCTTCCAACGGTGTGTGCCGCCATGATAACTTTCGTCATTATGATATATATAATAATCTTGTCCAACTTTTACTACTACCGGCGAAAAAGCATTACCAGCCATCCCGGCTGCAGCTTTTTCTGTAACATCATCCGAAGTTGTTCCAAATTGTCCTACAAAGAGCCCGTTTTCATAATAATGATTGAAGATATTAGTCTGCCCATTTTTCCAGAACTCACCGTAATAGTGAGTGAAAATGCTCTTCTCAATTGCCATAGCCGCATCGCCTTGACCGCCATCATTTCCACCAAAGTTACCCACCTCAAAGTCGCCGTTGTGAGGGAAAGGCCCTTGATATTCATCGAACGTCGGTAGTGCAGTTTTCCATTTTACTGCTTCTGTACTCACATCCAAACCTCCCAGGTGATAGCTGCTTGTTTCGCCAACCGTTCTTCCACCTTTATAAAGCGTAAGAATGCCAGAAGATGTGATTTCAGTCGGGTATATGTTTATGCTTGCATTTCTTGGTTCGTTTCTAGCTGTGTTTGTGTGAGTTGCAATTGTCGTTGCGCCACTATAAACAGGGTCTCTACCAACAAATTCTATAAGTGTTCTCTTCTTAAAATACTGCCTTTCATTTACACCACTATTTTGCATTTCACCAATTGAACCATCTGCATATATTTTGGCTGTACTCGAAAAAATAAGTCCTGTATATCTAATGCCCGTTGCCGGATCAAGCTCTACTAGTTCGGCTCTACCATCTGACTTACGTTTCATCATTGCATATGTTCTACCATTACTCAAAGTCGCCATGTGTCTTATTTGATAAAGCATGTCGTAGTTACTTGTGACATTGCCCTGCCAATTATACTTGTAGGTCCAACTACTTTTAATAGGACTCGTGTAATCTACCTTGTACTCGTGCATGCTATTAATCACCCTGGTATGATTTACAACGTCAACGGCAAGACTGTAGGACCGGCCGGTATATAGAATGCCTTCTATGTATGTTCGATTGGCGGCAAAATGAGCAATCTTATAATTAGCAGGATCACACACCCAAAAAGAACCATCAGGAGCAAAAGCTACTGCGCCAAAACCTTGCTTTGAAGCATTTTCGGGGTCAAATTTCCAGAAGCCAAATCTATCATTTGCCACCACTGGTGAACTAATATGACCTCCAACCTGCCCAAGGGTCCACAAAGCGCGGCCACTATTTACATCAAAGGCTTTTATTTGTTGGCTGCTTCCACCATCGACGAGGGCAACAATGTTACCGTTATTAGCCATTGTTATAGGCGAAATAAAACCGTCTATAACTGTACCCGAAGCTGTCAGAGATCCGTCTGATTTGATTGTGTACTTAGAAACAGTGTTCGTGCCAGTACAGAGCCACAATGTTGTATTAGATATGGTTATTGCCGATGGTGTAGTATAAGTAAGCCTTTGGGCTACAGCCCCCGTTACTTTGTTCAGTACCAACACTTCGTTAAGTGTTTTCCTGCAAATAAAAATATAGCCACTACTTACTGCAAGCCCTGATATTTTTCCGTTCGCATCATCTCGATAACCAATTGCACTTGCATAAGTGTGAGCATATTTAACAGGGGTATTTATACCCTTCGAAAACTTCACTTCACTCCTGTCGTTTACCTTAGTTGCAAAAACGAAAGAATGATGGGGTTGAAAGGCGTCGTACCCCGCCCAATAAATCATGGTTCCATCAGTTGCCATGAAGTCGCTATTTTGCCCCGACGTTTCAAAGGGCATTGGGTTGTTTTTTTCCTGTATGTTATTTAGCGCAAACATTCCATTGCCACTCTCACCCTCACCATACCCGACACAGTAATAAGCCTTGTTGTTTACAACTACTATCCCAATAGCTGGATCAAGTGATCTATGCACTCTATTGCCCGTCTGAAAGGTTGAAGTGTTGCCTATTACGCCCTGCCAATCGTAGGAAACATGGTTGCTGAGCACCTTTACATTGTATTCATCTATAGGTAATGTATTAAAGAGATCATCTGTACCGTCCCATTTGACCGCGTAAGTTCCTGCCGGTTTCGTCATACCACTCCAAAGCGTTCTAACTAAAGTACCGTCTGTTTTGTAAACCCCCGCACTTGTTCTGACAGTAGAAGCGAGCGTAAAGCTGTTGGGATTGTGCCCGTTTACCGGTGATCCTTGCCCTGCGGGAGAATTTAATTTTTCAAGCCTTTTTACAACTTGCGCCCCTACCTGGAGAGACAAGAAGATTAACAATAAGGCTGTTATATTTTTCATTTTCATGATATATTACTTGCCAACCAAATGTAATATTATTTGATCCTGACGGCGAGCGCGGAGAAATTTAAAGCGAAATCTTAATCCCATTGTCTACGTACTTTCATCCCGATCGTCTAATGATCTTACAGATAAATATCTTTCGACCATTATGTGAAAACCAAACTTTATAGTAAACTGTGTGGTTGTACCATCAACAGAAATTGTAGCACGTCCCGTTTTGCAGCATAGCCGGGAACAACTGATAATGGTGGAACTGGACTTAACTTCCGCTTTATATAATCTAGAGTCAAGCTTAATAAAGATTAAAAAGTACAAGTGTGCGACGCAACAGAAGATTCAATTTAAAAAATGCCGGCCCAAAAATTACTTCCTGCTACTATAATTTACGTTGTATTGCAAAGCCTCAATTGCATTCGATAAATAAACAAAAGGCGAGTTCCAATTGATGGCTATTTCGTTGGTTGAATAGGAACAATCCTGGTCAAGAAAAGTAGTTTCGGGTTCAGAAAATTCGTAGCCGGCACACTTATCCTGCTTTCCGGGATTTGGTCCGCCAGATAACAAGCCGGGGACAGGTTCTGTAACTCCATCAGCCACTGACGGCCGGTGATGAGGATACATGATGGACTTACTGCCGACACCCGAAAGAAAAGAGTAGCCGGTGGCATTTCGTCCAAGAATATAATCGAGATTGGTGAGCGCATTGTCGATATATTTTTTGTCTTTAGTAAGCAGGTAGGCATTGATTAAAACAATGCCCTGGTTTGCTGCATTTGAATTGCTTCCCCAGTTAAAATCTCTTGCCGACTGACCCATTATTGTCCGAAAGGCATTACTTGAAACGTTTGAAATATATCGATCTGCTAACCTGGTTATTTGAGCTGAAACTCCTTGAACATTGCTTTGAACATAAGCAGGTAATTTCTTTTGAAAACGTGCTAATGTGTAATGGCCAAGCAACTCTACACTGGCCCATGACGGTAAAGAAATGCTGTCTTTCTTCTGCTTTATATAAACGTCGTAGTACTTCTTGTCTCCAGTTGTTGTAAACAATTCCGCTGCGGCCCATGTCCACTCATCAGTAAACGATCGGTCACCGTAACCTCCGGTTGTTATTTTCGGCTCATACTTTTGGTTGTTTGCATTTTGATTGTACTCCATGGCCGGGTTACTCTCCGACCACTGCCATGCTTTTACCGAGGCCCTCATACAACTATCAGCTAAACCAGGTAGTTGCTTCTGAAACTTTTTTAAGATCCGCCCTGCCTGTGCAGTTACTGCAGCAAAGTCGAGTGTGGCACCCGTTCCTTTCTTAACAACGTAGCGAGGCGCTGATGTTATCCCCGGCATTACCATTCCATCAAAAGAGGCGTTCGTGCATTTGTTATACACTCCTCCATCGTTTGGATCCTGCATTGTCAGCATCCAACGGAGGTTGTAGATCAGCTCGTTTAATAGATCGGGAACCTGGTCGTTGCTCTCAGGAATGTTTGTTTTCAATGTATCAAAATAGGCCGCAAAATCTTCATAGGCTGACAACATCGTTCCCATCGTGATACCGCTATTTACAATGTATTTATTGTAGTCTCCTGCATCATACCATCCACCCGGAGTAGCTATTTTAGTTCCTTCAGGACGTTCTTTGCTTGCAGCCGAAGGATGGATAAAAACAGCATTATCTGCATGACCGGCTGAACGATGCCACTTACCTGCATACTTCTCTTCGAGCGGCATCGAAACTCTTTGGAAATAATAACCCTTCAAACCTGCAACTGCGGCTGAATGATTTACGTTTTGACGAACCTCAAAAACATAAGAGTGACCAATACCCGGAACAAACACGACATAAGTTCCGGGAGTATGAAATGAAGAAAAATCGGCAATTTTTGTTTTGGTAGATGAATTTTTTGATTGCATTTCAATGCCCAAATTTCCTCTGAACAAAGTATCCTTTAGGTTTGTATTTGTAATAAAGAAACGTTGACTGTTTGTTTCCCTGGTGATAACTGCGACTTTAGGAGCATTGGTATAAAAGCCTAGTTGGTTCAACTTAATGCGATCGCTTACTGTTATCGATTGGGAAAATGAAACAACAAAACCGGCTAGTATAGAAAGTAAAAGGAATAATTTTTTTGCTTGTTGGGTGAACAGTAAAGTGATGGCAAAGCATCGGGTGGAGAAATGTCTCATGATGTTGAAGTTGTGACGAAGATATATTGGTTGTCGTTTAAGTATTAATTCAATTTCTAATTTTAAAATAAAATCATGCAGTACCGTTCGTTTAGAGGAACAAAGATATCAGAGGTTGGTCTTGGCACCTGGCAATTGGGAAGCGCAGATTGGGGAGTTGTAAATGATGAAGAAGCATTTACAATCTTGCAGGCATTTGTTAAGGCGGGCGGCAATTTCATTGATACCGCCGACGTATATGGGATGGGCATCAGCGAAAAAGTAATTGGCAGATTTAAAAAAACAGTCAACGAGAGCCTGTACGTTGCCACGAAGCTTGGTCGAAGGAGCGACGAAGGTTTTGGCTGGCCTGCAAATTTTTCTTATGATGGCATGAAGCGCCAGGTAGAAAGTTCTTTAGAGAATCTTGACGTTCCGCAATTGTTTCTTGAGCAACTGCATTGCATTCCAACTGAGGAGTTGCGCAAGGGAGAAGTGTTTAATCACCTGCGCAAGTTGCAAACCGAAAAGTATATAGCTCATTGGGGTGTAAGCGTGGAGACCAGTGAAGAAGCACTGCTCTGCCTCGAGCAGGAAGGATTGGCTTCTTTACAAATTATTTTCAACCTTTTCAGGCAACATGTTGCAGATGAAATATTCGCGAAAGCGAAGGAAAAAGATGTAGCCCTAATCGTTCGCGTACCTCTTGCCAGCGGCTTATTAACAGGCAAATTTAATGAGCATACGAAGTTTGAAGAAAAAGATCACCGCAACTTTAATGCTAATGGAGATGCATTTAATGCAGGCGAAACATTCTCAGGTATCGAGTTTTCAAAAGGTGTAGAATTGTCACGCGAAATAAAAAATTTATTACCCGATGATCGGATGGCCCAGTGGTCTATCAGGTGGATACTTGATCATCCTGAGGTGACCACTGTTATACCCGGTGCTTCAAAGGTTTCGCAGGTCGAAAGCAATGTAGCTGCATCGGCTCTGCCCCGCTTGCCGCAAGACGTACATGGTAAGCTGCGCAGCTTGTATGATGAGAAAATAAAACCAATCATTCGCGGCCATTATTAACCAAACAGGAAGTTTATTAAAAAGCTTTTTTAATAAGTTTTAACCAAAAGCTCTGACACAAAAGTTGGAGCTTTTTTGTGTACAAACATTTGTTCTTTACTAAACATCCTTGTGTCACTCACTTGTACTTTCACTTAAAAAGGCAGCTTTTGTAGAAGAGTGCTTACAGGTTTTTCAACAACAATTTTCATTAGATCTACTACAAGTTTTTATCTGAATATTTTATTAATAGCCTGAAGGTTTAAGTGTTTTTAAAACGAATTTTCATAAGCAGGTAAATGCCTTGCAACGTGCAACCTCACCAAAGTAAAAGCAGTCATAAGGGTATTAATATTCTATTATGAAAAAACTTTTACCCTGTCTATTATTGTTATTTATTTTCTCTGCGTGTACAAAAGAATACTATGGCAACGATGAGTATTCAGCAGGGGCCACTTATACTTACTCAGGCAAATACGTCCGCAATTACTTCACCTTACTTTGTAAAATCTCTAAATCCACTCCCGGCTTCTTTCCTCCTGAAGTAGCACGCGCCTATGGATATGTTGGGATTGCAAATTATGAAGCAGTTGTAAAAGGTATCCCAGGTGCACAAAGCCTAGGGGGACAATTAAACGGGTTAGCTGCCAGCGATATTCCGCAGTTACCACAAAATCTTCCTTGCAACTGGGGCATCGCATCAAACGCTGCAACAGCAGATATGATGAGGAAAATGTTTTCTAAAAAAATAACCGCTGTTAACGCAGCTTCCATAGACAGCACTGAACAGGCAAATTTGAAAGAAATGTCTGTGGGCTCTACTCCCGAAATGGTTAGCCGATCAATACAATTTGGAAAGCAGGTTGCAGAAGCTATCTACAATTATTCATTGAACGATGGTGGGCACGAAGCGTATTTAGATCCGTTTCAATTGCCTTATAATATGCCTCCTGATCCTTCATGCTGGGTACCTACAAATGCTACGTTGCATCCCATCAGTCCGTATTGGGGCAACAATCGTCCGTTTATCCAAGCAAGTACAGCAAACACTCAACTATATCAACCTACACAATTCTCTACAAGCCCAACATCTGATTTTTATAAAGGAGCTTTAGAAGTTTACAACCAGGTAAAACGCAACACCCCTCAACAGGTTGAAATAACAAAATACTGGTCTGATGATCCTTTTAATACGTGTACTCCGACTGGCCATACGTTTAACATCATTACGCAGTTATTAGAAGAGAATAATGCAACGCTGGAAAAGTCATCAGTCGCGTATGCAAAATTGTGTATAGCCGAAAACGATGCCTTCGTCTCTTGCTGGAAATTAAAGTACAAATCAGTTCTAATCAGGCCTGTAAGCTATATCAAGCAATACATCGACCCTTCTTTTGCTACTGTTATTGGCACCCCGGCCTTTCCTGCATTTACTTCGGGACATTCTGTTGAAATTGGTGCTGGCTCAAAAGTGTTTAACGAAATGTTTACCAACGGAAGCGGCGACTACAACTTTACCGACTATAGCCAATTGCAATACGGTTTTGCTGCTCGCCACTACAACAATTTCAATGAGATGGCTGAGGAATGTGCGAACTCCCGTTTGTACGGCGGAATTCATTACGCAGAGGATAACGTCAAAGGATTAGAACAAGGACGTGCAGTGGGAAGCTTTGTTATCAATTCGCTTAATTGGCCTAAAAACATTCGTTAGTATTACCAGTAATATTTATGAAAGCCATCCAACGTTTTTTACTACTAACAACATTATTAACTGCTTTTTCCTGCAAAGACGAAAAGACTAATGTAAAGGTGCTTGTTAACAAATTTGCTGATTTAGAATGCAGGGCAATGACGTTAAGAGAACAAAGATTTGAACTGGCGAATCAACTCCGTTTTACACAAGACACGCTGATGCAAAGAAGTAAGCAGGCAGATACAACAAGGCTACAATCAAGACTCATTGCTTTTAACCAACAGAAGGAGATAATGTTGAAACAAAGTCTTTTGCTTGCTGATAGTATTCATACCAGCCTGGATGATATAATGAAAAATCAACTGGCTTCCAAAAGTGAAAAGCAGGCTTTTAATGACATGCTCAACGAGGCTTTAGTGCAAAGAGGTTGTATCAAAAAGTCTTGATTCAATGGGCTCGAAATTTTCCTAATCTTGCATAACAAGATTATAATTTGAAATATGATACGAGCAAGAAATAACGTTGCCATAGTTTTTTGCCTTCTATGCTTTGGCTGTGCCTCTTCCAAATAAGCAGTAACAAGAACACTTTAGACCCTTCAGCTTTGAAGGTTTATGGCAGGTATTCTATAAACAACGAACAGGGCCTTGAATTGATTAGTTCCGCTGTGCATTTCGGTTTTAGTTTCGACGGAACTGAATGTAGTATTGATGCTTCCATTCAGAATAAGCAAGGTCATAACTACCTGCAATACGAACTGGATGGACAGTATCAGAAAAGGATAAAAATTACAGGTAGCTCTACCGATCCTATATCTATCACAGCGCAAACAAATGGGCGCCACACAGTATGGATTTACAAAGCGACGGAAGCACATACCGGTGGAATATTTATTCGAAAAATAGCAGGTGACAATTTAAAGCCTGTTGAAGAAACCAAGGCTCCATTAATAGAATTTATCGGTAATAGTATCACTTGCGGTGCTGCTGCAGATGCATCCGAAGTTCCTTGCGGCAATGGCCAATACCACGACCAGCACAACGCCTACATGGCTTACGGACCAAGAGTAGCAAGATTATTGGGCACTGGTTTTATCTTAAGCAGTGTTAGCGGTATCGGAATGTATCGCAACTGGAACAGCGACTCTCCAACTATGCCGCAGGTATATGAGAAAGTAGACTTCCAGGATAAAAGCCAGCGGCAATGGAACTTTGCCTTATTTACCCCACAAGTGGTAAGTATTGCTTTAGGCACTAACGACTTTAGCAATGGTGATGGCATCAAGAAGCGCTTGCCTTTTGATAGTAGTGAGTTTGTAAATAGGTATGTAAAGTTTGTTGAATTGGTAAAATCAAAATACCCAAAGGCTCAAATTGCTTTGCTTAGTAGTGCTATGGTTAACGGAAACTCAAGGGCAATCCTTCAGAGATGCCTCATTACGGTAAAAGAAAGAATTAATGGCTCACATCCTGCGGATAAAAAAGTGGCGACATACTTTTTTCAACCTATGCAACCACATGGCTGTAGTGGACACCCAAGCGTAGAAGACCATGCAATATTGGCTAAAGAATTAGTTCCCTTCTTTAAGAAATTACTGCGATAAAAAGGGGCATTAAAGATGCAACTTGTCCGTCGTCTTATATAGTTAGAGGGGTTTCAATTTAGAAGGCGAAAACTGGTTTGCCTCATTTTGAAACGAGAAATTGTTATTAACGAAATTATTTTTTAGAGCCTTAGCTTTTACAATTCCTGCGGCAGTAATCGATATAGCTATTTTATCAAGTTGCTTGATAATAACAAGCTTTTCCGCTGCTAAAAACTCAAGATGTTTCTGGATAGACAACCAGTCGTGGGGTTGACTTAAAATTATCTGGTGAGGAGTACACAAATACGTATGTGGAGAGGGGTCAGATTTTACAATTTCATAAATAGTCGAAAGGGTTTCATAGTGTGCTTCCATAAATTAAAAATACTTAAATCCCCTTCATTTCAAATAGGCCATTAGAAATATTTGTCAACATCGTTACAGAAGATATTCACTATTTAAAATGGGTTACAATTTAAAATAACGGGTACTCGACAACAGCATGAAATAATGAGAAGAGCGCTTGATGGACCTATGGTAAAAAAGAAAAAACCAGGAAAGAGAAAATGCTCTATTCCTGGTTTTTGAAAACCTGCCCCAATTGTTCTAAACCTTACCGAAGAATTACAAAATTTGCCTCACCAATCTTTTCACTATTTGTAAAGATGATTGTCTTATACCTACCATTTGGTAAGTTAGAAGTGTTTACCTGTATAGAGCCACCAGAAGTAGTTTTATTAAGGTGCCAAACTTTTAATCCAAGTGAATTATAGACCTCCGCTGTGAAAGCTTTATTGACTATGTTTTTAGGGACTATTGTCAAATAATTATTGGCAGGTACCGGATAAACGGAAAGCGTAGTTCCTACATCAGAAAGTGCAATTTTAATTACCTCGCTAGAACTTGTTCTTCCGTCTTTATCCACCATAACCAATTTATAAAACTTTGCTTTTGCCGCGTTCACTTTGTCATCATTAAAACTATAGTTACTTTTTGATGTTAAGGATCCTCTCGCTTTTACCTTGCCTATACCGAAGAACGTTCTACCGTCTTCGCTCGCTTCAACATCATATCTATCTAAACCGATTTCTGATGACACAGTCCAATTCAATTTAACTCCACCACCTTCTGGCTTACCGGTAAACGATACCAGTTTTACTGGAAGTGTTTCATTGTTTTGTGTTACGCCCCCACTTCCACCACCCGAAAGATTTGTGACATTAAATTCTGCTGCATACGATCCTGCTCCGATATAATTATAAGTCCAATGAGTTTCATCTGGTTCAGAACCCGGAAAAATTGATGTTAGATCGGTAACGCCTGATAAGCTTGTCGAAGGATCAGGATTGCCATCTTTTGTTTTATAAAAAATCAGCTGTTGAAATTCGGCATCGTGTGTAGGATAAGATCCGTTAATATCCGCCATATCCTGGTTGTTGAAGTAAAAACGAACACCAACAGGAGAAGTAGGCTGCGTCGTTGGTTGTACAACCCAATACCTGTTCATCACATAATAGCCGCTCGGGTTAGAAATAGACGGTGTATTGAGAAGAATAGCTCCTGAACTTCCTGCCTTTTCCGTCGCTGCTACTTTTACGCTGAAAGTACCATCCCCGATCTTTCCGATATTGTTGCCGTTTTTACGGATTGACAAAAGGAGAACGTCATCCTTCGTATCTGCTGGCGTGTTATTGTCTGCATAATAGTTCGTCCAACCAAACTGGTCAGTACATTCTCTTGATGCTACCATTGCGCCCGGAGTAGTTGGTGGCACAGGAGTCACACAACCAAAACCAAGGGTTTCGCTCGCTTTTGCCGTACAACCGCTCGTGTCTTTTACTGTAAGATTTACGAAGTAGCTTGAAGCCCCTTTATAAGAATGGGTTACGTTTGAACTGATGGAAGAACTAGCCTTCCCATCACCAAAGTCCCAACTATACGTTAGAGGTCCTAAACCTGTTGCCTTCGAGCTAAATTTTATATTAATCGTTGAACAGGCGCTATCGAAGGTTTTTGTATACCGAACAGTTGGTCCCAAAACGACTACAGTAGAAGTAAACTCATCACTTTGTTGTAGTGCATCTTTTACAACTAAACTCACCGTATATCTTCCCGGCTTTGAATACTGGTGACTTGGATTGGCACTTTCTGAAGTCGACTGATCTCCAAAATTCCATTTCCATGATGTAGGATTGCCGGTTGAATTATCGGAAAAAGAAATAGGTTCAGTAGAACAACTAACCGTGCTTTTGTTTGGAGAAAAAGCAGCTTTTATTTGTGCGTTCGATTGTGTTGCAACTAGAAGCGATGCGAAGAAAAAAGTTGATCCTAATGCAATTTTTTGTAGAGCTCTCATCAAAAGTGGGTGTTTAAAGAGCTAGAACGGTACCCAAATTGAAATATTGCTATTGCTTGACACGGGCACAACGTGAAACACCTTTTACTAACTAGAAATGTAGATTACGGGTATGGCTATGGCTTTTAGGGTTAGTGGCGAATAGTTTTAGAGACAAAAAAAGGGACAGGCTTCTAAAACCTATCCCTTACATAACCTTCAATTTATATTATCCTAATGACCTGATCCAGGCTACAACTTCATCTTTTGTTTTTCCAAGTTTTTGTTGCAACCTTCCAAAAAATTCATCATCCTTTCCTTCTTCGTATTCAAGATCGTCATCCGTTAAACCACCATGAGCTTGTTTTAATTTCCCCTTAAACTCATTGATGTCTCCTTTAAACTCTAACTTATCCATAGTATTACATTTTATGGAAAGGGTTAAAAAACTATGCCAAAACCACTATCGTCAACCATGGTGTAAGTCTGTAAACCATTTGAAGCTTTTGTTATTTTTAAGGCAATTTCCTCGTTTCGACTAATCAACAAAAACAATATTTTCCTGCTCGATCAAAGGGAGATTTTTAAATCTTTGAATGATCCTCGCTACAACAACTACATCTTTTTCACAGTAGCTTACAATCCGTTTAATATTTTTTTCTTTGTAGTAAACATCTTGCACCATGCTGCCATCGATATCATCTTTCGATGTAGGAACGCCCAGTATTGAAGCCAATAAATGAAGTGAGGTGTAATTTTTATAATCCCCGAATTTCCACCATTGCATTGTATCACTCATACAAATTTCCCATGGCTTAGCGCCGTAAATATGTAAGCAGGCTGGTAGTGGTATCTGGTTTATCACCATCCTCCGGCATATATAAGGAACATCGAATTCGCGAATGTTATGACCGGCAAACTGAAACTTCGGTTTGTGTTTACAGAACTTATCTGTCAACTCAACAAACTGCTTCAATATGCTTACCTCGTCATCGCCGTAAATACTTTTTATTTTCAAATACGTATTGCCGTTAGCATCATTGTGAAAAAAGCCTGTGGATATACATATGATCTTTCCAAATTCTGCGAATATTCCAGCCTTCTGTTTATAAACTTCTTCGCTATCGAAGTTTTCTGGCACTGTTTTTGAAATTTTGTCGAAAAAAAGTTTAGCCCCTTCCTGTGGCAACGAAGTGTGATCAGGGTATTGGGGTACAGTTTCAATGTCAAGTAAGAACAAATCAAATAGCGCTTGTATATTATTCAAAATCTTCTTTATTATTTAAAAGTAAACCATCAAAAACTATGAGCTACAATCCTGAATACTCTGCAACAAACCCACAGCAGCCAACGCCTAAAAGAAGAGATGACCGTAAAATAATTTACGGAGTTTTGATTGCTGCATTGTTGGCTACCTGGGGATACATTATTTACGATAAAAGTAAATCTAATGAATCTATTAATCAATTGCAGACGCAATATTCAAACGTTGACTCTGCTCGTAACGAAGTTCAAAATCAGTACAACGAGGCGTTAGCAAGATTAGATTCTGCCACTGGTAATAACACCCAGTTGCAAGGGGCTTTGACAGAAAGACAAAGTGAGATCAACAATTTGAAGAAACAAATCACTTCAATTACCGGGCGCAAAAATGCAACTGCAGCCGAGTTGGACAGGGCAAGAGGTTTGATCAACCAACTGAACATGCGTATTGATGATATGTATGCCGAAATTCAGAGACTGAAGGGTGAAAATCAAACTTTAGCTAGTTCAAACAGAAGACTAAACAGCGAAAAGCAACAACTGTCAACTGAGAAAAGCCAGTTAGAGGAAAACCTTTCAAATACTGAAACAGCTCGTCAACAAGTTGAAGATGTAGCATCTACACTTCATGCAAGTAATTTGAACATTACTCCATTGCGCGTAAAAGGTAATGGTAAAGAAAAGGAGACCACAACTGCAAAAAGAGTTGACTTGCTTAGAATTTCTTTTGATGTAGATGAAAACAGAATTGCTACAACAGGTAACAAAGAGCTTTATGTTGCAGTTACTGCACCTGATGGTCGCCCTGTAACTATGGCAAGTGGAAGCGGTACATTTGATACCCGCGAGGAAGGAACAAAAACCTATACAAACAAAGTAAATATTCCTTACGAGCAAGGTAAAAGATCTGCTGTTAGCTTCGACTGGAAGCAAGAGGCTAAATACCAGCTAGGTCAATATAAAATCGAAGTTTACCACAACGGTTTTAAAATTGGTGAAGGCACAAAGACTTTAAAAAAAGGTGGATTGTTCGGATAGTCCCGATTTAAAAAAATATAACAAAAGGCAGGGGGAGTAATCTTCTCCTGCCTTTTTACTTTGAACCATTTTTAAAGGTTTATTAAAAAGATTGATATTTAGCGACCGCTATAACCCTTCTCAACATCGTTGTGTCACTCACTGCAACTTGCAGATTTCTATTCATCTTCAGGTGAGAGAGCGCTCAGTTTTACTCCTAGCGGTTGGAAAGTTGAAGACAACGTTTAAAGAATTGCCCTTAGCGAAGCATGCCCAATGTGAATCGTTCTTGTTTCAGCTGGTTTCCTTCCTTCATATTGAAAACTAAGTTCGAGATTATTCCCAAGCCTTTTCGTTAAGTCAAAATTCCATAACAGGTTTTTGCCGGGCAACAAGGCATCCAACATAATATAGCTGACCGTTGTGTTGGCGGCACCCAAGTAATCAATCTTCGTGTAGGTAAACTTTCCTGAAAAGCTGGTATTATTTACCGAATTAAACTTGCCCTCCAGATTAAGAGAATTACTCACAGATTTCTCTCCACCATACACAGCCTTATTTTTTTTCTGGTTAAAAAGGTAACTGGTTGACAAGCGGTAATTAGTTCCGCTTGTGTACGTAAGCTTAGGTTCTGTGTTGACGGTTTGAATGAAATAATTGCGATTATCAAATTTTGGTGTAAACAAAGAATTGTTTCCCGCTTTTTGAATAATCTCAAAAGAGTACTGCTTCGCCGGGTTCCATCGTCCTCTAAGACTCCACTCTTCTAAGCGGCGACTCTCAAAGCCATAAGTCAGCAACGCTTTGTTGGAGTTGGCAATGTTGCTCACATCAATCCCCCACTTCGTGCTAAACCTATTAAAAGAAACAGTGTTCGAAAAAATGTTGCTTAACGTAAGCAGAGAAGTATCATTGATAGCGCCTTTAAAAGGATTGAAAACAAGAGAGCCGGTAGCTAACTCCTTCTTGGCTAATTGAAGAGATGATTGAAAATTTATCCGTCCTATAAAATTTCCCAGCTTTTTATTTCTAAAACCTGCAGATAGCGTTCTTGGGTTTAAGGAGAAATTATAATTGAACTGGGTGTAGTTAGCTTTTACAAATTGGTTAGTTGGAGTAAAAACGCGGATGAATTTTGCCTGGTCAGGAAAGAGCGCAATTTCAAATTCATTCAATTGCGGTACGCCATCTTTATTGTAATCGTTCCATGCATACTCCCCACGCCCTGCCGGCACTTCGATATAACTAAAGTCTCTCCTTTGCTCCTGCCCTGCCCCGACTTCGTATAAAACATTGCCAACCGCAAAACCTTTAAACTCGTTTATGAAATATTCAGCGCGTCCCAAAATGCTATTCTCAGGTTGAAGATTAGAGAGCCGTTTATTGACTACCTGCAATTGGCGGTATGTGGCATTTAGGCGAAACTGGTGATGTGAGTTTGCTAATAACTCTGTACTTACCGTTATGTTGTGGCTGCGGTCAACTTGTTCCAGGTTTTTTCTATAGGGTACTTTATCACTCCTTGTAAAATATGTTATCCCCCACCTATTATCTTTTAACTGGTCCGACTTAACGTAGGCGGAAACCGTAGTAAATGCAAAACTTAGTGCAGAAACACTATCCGTTTTTCTATCGTGGATCTCATTATGCTCTACTGCATATGATCCACCTACCACATAGTTTTTGAGTTTAGGAAGTACTTTGCTAATGTCAATTGACGGTCGAAGAAAAAAGCCCCTCTTTTGGATAGAATTAATATTTGTAAGGTTAAAAACGTCCTTTAATTGCCAGCCCCCAATTTTCTGCTCATGCACCAATAGTTGTCGTAAACCTTTATATCCGTCACTCCTCAAGTAAGCCGATGATTGAAACTTGAAACTGTTATTAGCAGAGTCAGACAATTCAATATTTGCAAAAGGAAGTTGCTCAGTAGCAAGAGCAGGTTGGTATTCTAAGCCCCAGTCCCGATAAAACTCGACTGTCCTTAATCGTTCAACCGGATGAAAGTTTTTATCTACTACTTCGTAGCCTCCATTCGCTCTTAGTTGAAACGTTTTTCCGCCTCTATTTCTAAAATCCATAATTCGCCCCATGCTAATTCTACCTGCAAATCCTTTGTCGTCGCGCTTGTCCCTTGTTGACAGTGCGTTTACGTCGTAGTTGCTGGTGGCGAACTCAGAAGAAATGGTTGTTTTGGAGTTGAGCTCGTATACTGCTCCGACGGTAATCAACTGTTGTCTTTTTGGAGTGACGAGGTATGTTGCAGGTTCAAAGTTTCCCTGCAACGCTCCGTTTAATGGTTGTATCCATCTGTACACTTTACCATTTGCACCATTAAAATCAGGTATGTAATTTCCTTTGCCCTGGCCCACTTCAATAAAGCCTAAATTAAATTTAGCGCTATCCCTGCTGGTAGAATAAACATAGATCCTCTGTTTGGCTCCTGCAACGAGCGTGTCTACTTCAGCATATAATATTTTGCTCGTAGAAAAAGAGTCTAAAGAAGCTGTCGGGTAAAAAGCATTTTGAATACTATCTCCGATATTGTTTAAAAACTGTCGCTGCTTTTGATCGAGGGTTTGATTTATAGGAGAATTTTTGGCGTCAGCATTACTGTACGCAGCGATGTTGATCCTCAGCTTTTTATTTATAATTACCTCGTCGGCACCGTATAACATCGAGTTTAAAAAACTTCTCTCGGCATACTCAAACTCCACCTGTATACGACTGTCCTTGGTAATCATCCGGCGAGAGGTAAAAGTGACCTCTGCCGTATTATAATTGATAACATAGTCCTGGTCTTCGCCTCGTTGCAACATTTGCCCGTCAACAAAAACCCTTTCAGTGCCCGCTAAAACAATAAAAAAAATCTCGTTATTGACTCCCCTGAGCCTGTACGGGCCTTGGTTTCCTTCTTGCCCCTGGAAAATATTCCTGGTGAATTTACCCTTAGCAATAGCTCCGCTGAGTAGAATATTGTTTGAACTGTTTTTACCCAATTTTGATGTGGTACTATAAGAGATGCCTTGCAATCGTTGGTAGAAATTGAGAAAGTAAGATTTGTTTTGACGAAGGTCGATATCTCCAAGATTTACTTCCGACGCATTTTTTTTGAACTGAAGCCAGACCCTGTCAAACTCGTTGAGTTGTTGAGTTGTACCGTCCGGTTGGATTGGGATATTATTGTCTGTGATAGCAGCAGCTACGTGAATGCTGTCGCCTAGATATCCACTTAATTGTAAATTAAACTGCGAGTTCACCACTACATCCTGGCTATTTCCAAAACTCAAGGCGCGACCAAAACTTCCATTATAATTCATTGTGCCGAAATCAAACAAGCTACTGCTGCCGGTACCTGCCGGACGGTTGCCTCTGCCCATTGGCCCCGTTTGTGCTTTGAAATTGTTCATTACACTATCGTAGGTAAATCTCCTGGAGACGGCATTTAGCCTATATGGAAATACACGGTAAAAAATGTCAATACTATCAACAGCTAAATCTTTTTTAAAAGTAACCGTAGCGTTTACTGCATCTAACAGGTAATAAGAAGTATCAAAATTTTTAATAAAAAAAGTGTTAGGAACGATGCTGAGACTATCGACAGTAAAGGGTGACACAACGGGAATCCTTTTACTTCTAAGGTTAGAGTACTTATAGGGCTGCGCCTTTACAGTTTGCGCCAGTAAAAATCCAAAGAGAAAAACCGCTATATATTTTGTGAGGGTCAATTGAAAACTTCAAAGTAAAATTTATTCTATAATGATAGCAGGTTGTTTTGAGATGATTAATTAAGATAAAATATAAACGAATATAGCTGCTTGGGATTGTTGAACGTGACGATTTTACTCAAGGGCGAAGTTAAATCGAAAATCAAAAGATGAACGAAATGCGTCGCAACAATGGTTCAACCAAGATTTGCAGCTCGTACACAAAGCGTCCTTATTTTGATCGCGACATATACTTCAGAAAAAAGCCATCACTATTCAGCACCTCGATATCAGAAAAGTAAAAATCGTGAACGTCTTCAGTTACAATACAAACACACTTACTATTGAGAGCGCTATAGTACTGTAGTCCGTCTTCAAAATCTTTAACTGAAGCATTTTGCAGCGTTTGTTTCACTGACGAAGCATCAGTCGTAGTGATTTGAATATGTTCACTAAGCACTAGGATCTTTTGTTTCGCAACTTTTGCCTTATATTTTTTTTCTGCAAAATAATATGCAATAGCAAGGCAAACAGGCGAGGTAAAGATTTGGTAGTGTGAGGTATCTGCAAGACTTAAAATACGGGAAGTGTAGGTGAAAAGAGGATATTCCTTATTCAACACTGATACCAGTATATTGGCATCTACAAATACTCTCATTATTTTTTCGAAGCGAAGTACTCGTCCTTTAAAGACTTATTGCTTCTTTTTTTAGTTTGATAAGTAGCCTCGCCTTCTGCAACCTGGCTAACCCAGTCGGAAATAGGATAATCTTCGAGAGAATGATAACCGGATGTGGTTACTTTTTGTAATAGAAACTCGACGAGGCGAGACACACTTATATTATTTGCTTCGGCATACTCCTTTGCTTTATTGATAATATTAGCATCGAAACTTAATGTTATCTTATTGTCCATGTCTCACATTTTTACCAAAATTAAAGCTTTACTACAAGAAAAAAAATTTTATACGTACATTTTTTCTACCTGCAATAATTCACCCTCAAATAAAAAGCCACCCGAAAAGGTGGCTTAAGTTATACTATAAGAATACTGCTACTTGTACATTTCCTCTCTCAAACCTTTAACTCTCTCGTCTTCGACATATTCGTCGAAAGTCATCAATCGATCGATAATACCTTTGGGAGTAAGTTCGATGATCCGGTTGGCCACGGTTTGAATAAATGTATGGTCATGGCTGGTTAATAATACTATTCCCTTAAAGTTCGTACAGCTTTCGTTAAAGGATTGAATGCTTTCGAGGTCAAGGTGATTGGTTGGCTGATCCAGGACAATTACGTTTGGATTCTGAAGCATCATTCTACTGATCATACAGCGTACTTTTTCACCCCCGCTTAGCACCTTGGTCTTTTTCATGATCTCGTCACCGGTGAACAACATCTTTCCCAAAAAACCTCTTAAAAAAGGTTCATCTACATCCGTAACGTAGGACGGAACGTATTGACGAAGCCAATCCATCAGGTTCAAATCGTTCTGAAAGTATTCATTATTCTCTAATGGCAAATAGGCTGTTGTCACAGTCGTGCCCCACTCAAATTTGCCATTGTCAGGTTTAACAGCACTATTAATAATTTCAAAAAAGCTGGTGACGGCTAGCGGGTCTTTGCTGATGAACGCAATCTTGTCATTTTTGCTAATGCTGAAACTAACCTTATCAAATAGCTTACGTCCATCAACAGCTTTACTAAGGTTTTCAACGTTTAAAATCTGGTTACCAACCTCGCGCTGCTGCTGGAAAATAATTCCTGGGTACTTACGATTACTAGGTTCAATTTCCTCAATAGTAAGTTTCTCCAAGGCTTTTTTACGCGAAGTTGCCTGCTTACTCTTAGAAGCATTTGCACTAAATCGCGCGATAAAGTCAAGTAGATCTTTCCGCTTTTCTTCGTTCTTTTTATTCTTGTCACTCATCTGGCGAGCCATCAATTGGCTACTCTCATACCAGAAGGTGTAGTTACCGGTATAAATCTTAATCTTCGCACGATCGACATCAGCAACGTGCGTACAAACGGTATCCAAAAAGTGACGGTCGTGACTTACGACAAGTACAATATTTTGATAATCGGCGAGGAAATTTTCAAGCCATCCGATTGTTTCAATGTCTAAACCATTCGTAGGTTCATCTAAAAGTAAAATGTCCGGGTTTCCAAAAAGTGCCTGTGCCAGCAATACCCTTACTTTAAGGTTACCTGGAATGTCTCGCATTAAACTGTTGTGATATTCTTCCTTTACATCAAGACTGCTTAACAATGTTCCGGCACTGCTTTCTGCTTCGTATCCACCCATTTCACCAAATTCTCCTTCTAATTCACCTGCCCGCATTCCATCTGCTTCGGTAAAATCTTCTTTTGCGTAGATGGCATCTCTTTCATGCATAATCTCCCACATCTTCTGGTGGCCCATCATGACTGTATTGATAACCGTTTCTTCTTCGAAAGCAAATTGGTTTTGCTTCAAAATAGCGAGGCGCTCCCCGGGAGTTATCTCAATACTTCCTTTATTAGGTTCGATCTCACCACTTAATATTTTAAGAAAGGTTGATTTTCCTGCGCCGTTTGCCCCAATAACCCCATAACAATTGCCTTTAATGAAGTTTAGATTAACCTCATCAAACAACACTCTTTTGCCGTACGCAAGTGTTACATTTTTTACACTTATCATTCCTGATACTATTTTAATTACTGTTCGAGGTAAGAATTATTTGTATAGATTTTTGCTTTAATCTATTCCTCTTTCGCGCGCAAAAGTAGTAAAACAACATTAAGGGATGAAGAATTAAAAAGAAGATTAGAAATGCGGAAGGAAGTTCAATCACGCTCCAAGAATCGAAAAGAAATCATATTGAAAGCAAAAGCCGCCAGGGAAAAACTGACAGCTTCTTTATAAAAATTAAAATGGACTCAGTAGGCTCTTGCAAATAAAACCCTTTCATTAGAAGGTTGGCCAGTAAGAATGCATTTTCCTTCTTCCTGCGGATTATTCAGTGGGATGCAGCGGATAGTGGCTTTCGTCAGTTCTTTTATTTTATCTTCTGTTTCACCTGTTCCATCCCAATGCGCTGAAATAAATCCCGCTTTTTCATCAAGCAATCTTACAAATTCTTCCCAACTATCAGCGTTAGTAATATTTTGCTCACGGAAAGAGTTTGCCTTATTATAGATGCTTTTTTGAATTTCATCTAATAAGTCTGCAATGCTATCAGTAAGTCCTTCCATTGAATAGCTTTTTTTCTCTTTTGTATCGCGACGAGCTAGCTCCACAACATTATTTGCCAAATCTCGTGCTCCTATACCGATACGAAGGGGCACTCCTTTTAATTCGTATTCGGCAAACTTCCAGCCTGGCCTTGAGTTTTCGTTATCATCATATTTGACCCTGATTCCCTTTTGCTTCAGTTCGCTTACAATCCCGCTAACTTTCTCATCGATCGCCTTTTTCTGTTCGTCGCCTTTGTAAATTGGAACAATAACGACTTGGATCGGAGCTAGTTTTGGAGGCAGAATTAATCCATCGTCGTCACTGTGAGCCATTACCAGGGCACCAATTAATCTCGTACTTACTCCCCAACTTGTAGCCCATACGTAGTCCAGCTTATTTTCTTTATCGCTAAATTTTACATCAAAGGCTTTTGCAAAATTCTGCCCTAAAAAGTGCGAAGTACCAGCTTGCAGTGCTTTCCCATCCTGCATCAAAGCCTCGATGCAATAAGTATCAATTGCTCCCGCAAATCTTTCATTTGGGCTTTTTACACCTTTGATTACAGGCATTGCCATAAACTCTTCAGCAAACGTAGCGTATACCTCCAGCATTTGCTTTGTTTCTGCAATCGCCTCATTTGCTGTAGCGTGTGCTGTATGACCCTCCTGCCAAAGAAACTCAGCTGTTCTTAAAAACAACCGGGTTCGCATCTCCCATCGTACCACATTAGCCCATTGGTTAATTAGCAACGGCAGATCACGGTAACTTTGAATCCACCCTTTATATGTGTTCCAAATAATCGCTTCGCTTGTAGGACGAATAACCAGTTCTTCCTCGAGTTTGCTGTCTGGGTCAACCATCAAAGAACCCTTTTTTTCGGGATTGAGTTTCAAGCGATAATGGGTTACAACTGCACACTCTTTTGCAAAGCCTTCAGCATTTTCTTCTTCTTTTTCAAATAGACTTTTAGGCACGAAAAGCGGAAAATAAGCGTTTTGGTGGCCCGTATCTTTAAACATCTTGTCAAGCACATCGCGCATGTTCTCCCATAATGCAAATCCGTAAGGTTTAATAACCATACAACCCCTTACCGCGCTGTAGTCTGCAAGGCCTCCTTTAATTATCAAATCGTTATACCATTGCGAGTAATCTTCACTCCTCGACGCTATTTCTTTACCCATAAAATCAGTTTTATTCTTACCTTAACAAAAGCACCTCATACTTTTAACATTTGGAATAATGTTTGAGTATAATCAGGCAGATACAATAGCCGCAAAAGTAATAACTTCACATTAGATAAAAATTTTAAAAAACCCTTTGCCATGAGATACAAAATTCTACTTTATGGTTTGATGGCTGCTGTTATAACCAGTTGTTCATCAGCCTACAAGGCAAGTCAAACCCCAGATGATGTGTACTATTCCCCAGCAAGAGAAGGAGTACAAAAGAAGACAGTTAACAGAGATAGGTACGAAGACTATGTGGCTTCAGAAGACGACCAATATCTTCGGATGAAAATCAGGAATAGAGATCGTTGGGCGGGCATTGATGATTATACATATTGGAACGATAGCCGCTATGTTCCTTCTTACAATTATAACTACGACTATTACAGGAACAATGTCTATAACTCGTATGTCTGGAATAACTGGTATAGTCCTTATTCAACCTTTTACCATCCTTACATCAATGGCAGCTTTGGCTATTATAATCGCTATAATAACATCGGCCTTTATTACCCTCAGTATGGATACAATTCTTATGGATCCTCTTACATTAGTAAGAACCCGGCGAGAGTCATTTCACCTTCTGTAAGCAGGCCTAACCTAAACGGTTATAGAAATGGTCTTTACAATAATTCCAACAGTAACACTAACCGTAGTAACCAGGGAGTTGGCAATACTTTGAAGCGCGTGTTCTCTGCAAATGAAAACGCTCGTTCATACAGTAACGAAAATAATACTAACACTTACAGTGCACCGCAAAGAACTTACACACCTTCGTCGTCTTCTTCATCGTCATCATCTTCTTCCGGAAGCTCTTCTTCAGGAAGTTCAAGTGGTGGCGGAGTGTCACGGCCTCCAAGGTAATAGCTTCTTAAATACATTTAAGAGCCATTACAATTCTATAAATAAAAACCGTATTCTTCTGAATACGGTTTTTTAAATCATAAATACCATGAAAAAGTTTCTACTAACCGTTTGCTCAGCCTTTTGGCTTTTGTCGTCCTTCTCGCAAGCTCCTGAAGATATTTTACGTTACAGCTATTTCCCACAACATGGTTCTGCCCGTAACATGGCAATAGGTGGAGCGATGGGATCACTTGGAGGCGATATAAATTCTCTTTTTGTAAACCCGGCAGGATTGGGTTTGTACAAAACACGAGAAATTGTATTAAGTCCGGGTTTTAATTTTAATAATAACAAAGCAGATTTTAGAGGTACTGCAGCAGCAGCTAAAAAATCAGGTTTTGATTTAGGCACCACCGGACTTGTTATTGGTTTCAACAATCCATATAGTAAATGGACAAGCCAGGCCTTCAGTATAGGCATTAATCAAACAGCAAATTTCAATAATGCCATAACCTACAAAGGCACGAACAGTCAAAGTAGTTTCGCTGAGCAATATGCTGAAGAGATTTCAGCCAATAACATCGATATAGGTGGAACACTTAATAACCCACGTTATGCTTTTGGATCTTACCCTGCTATTTACACATACCTGGTAGATGTGTTTAAAGTTAAAAATCCGAATGGCGCTGATTCTATAAGTGTGATAAAAGCGTTACCTGAATTTCTTTTAGAAAAAGGTATTGGGCTAACTCAACAGAAGACAGTCACAACTAAAGGGGGAATTTATGAATTGGCGTTGGGCTATGCAGCAAATATGGATGATAAATTTTATGTTGGTGGTAGCCTTGGTTTTCCGATTGTGAACTATCAACGTATTACCAATTTTAGAGAATCTGATCCCACCACTGATCCAAACAATAACTTCAACTTTTTTCAGCACGATGACACCTTATCAACAAAAGGATTTGGTATTAATGCAAAGCTGGGTGTTATCTTCAAACCTGTTGAATATATACGCTTAGGATTATCGGTGCAAACGCCAACTTACTACAGTCTGACCGACAAAGAAAGTGCGGGTATCACAACCAATTCCGAAAAATATACAAGGTATGGTCAGCTTAGCGCAAGCTCTGGTTTATTCACTAATGGGCAACAGGGTGTTACCAAGTACACTGCTACATCTCCTTTGAAATTAATTATGAGTGCGTCGTATGTTTTTAGAGAAATTAACGACACGCGTAAACAAAGGGCTTTTATAACTGCAGATGTTGAATACGTTGGCTATAGCGGTTCAAACTTTAGGGCTGATGGTCAAACCATAACAACAGAAGATCAGCAATACTACAGCCAGATTAAAACAATAATTAATCAGCAGTATAAAGGAGCTTTGAATTATAGGTTAGGTGGAGAATTGAAGTTGCATACCATCATGTTTAGATTGGGCGGCGCGTATTATTCAAATCCATACAAAACTCAAACCGCTCCCGGTAGCGAGCAAATAAAGTCAAGCATCGTTCAAGGCACTGGTGGACTTGGTTATCGCAATCATGGAATGTTTATCGATCTCACTTATGTTCATAACATAACTAAAGACGTAAACTTCCCGTATCGTTTAACTGATAAACCAAACACTTTTGCTACGCAGCAAAATACGCGTGGAAATGTTGTGATGACTGTTGGTTTCAAACTATAAGTACTACAAAACTTTTAAAGAGGCGCTCGCATTAGCGGAGCGCTTTTTCTTTTTATTTCAGTTACTAATCAATTCAGCCTCATTGATATTTGTCATATTAATCTTATTTGTTGTGGCATAACAATTGAACATCTTCTGCTGTTTAAAATTAATTTACCCTAAAACTATTTTTTATGCTTTGGAGAGGCAGGGAAGGAAGTGGAAACGTAGAAGATCGCCGTGGAATGTCTGGCGGAGGAATGGCAGTCGGTGGAGGTATTGGTGGTCTTATTATCTATTTGCTTTATTCCTTTTTAGGTGGCAACCCTTCCAACATGCCTGATGTTTTGCCTGGCCAAAACCAGACAACACAGGGGAAACAGTACGATCCTAATAATGCTGCAGCAGACGATACACTTGCACAATTTGTTTCTGTAGTATTGAAGGATACAGAAGATGTTTGGGGAGATATGCTAGACGGATATAAGAAACCGAGACTTGTTTTATTTTCGAATGCGGTACAGTCAGCTTGCGGTTCTGCAAGTGCTGCTGTCGGTCCGTTCTATTGCCCCGGTGACGAAAAAGTATATATAGACCTGGCTTTTTTTAGAGAATTAAAGCAACGTTTTGGCGCTCCCGGTGATTTTGCAATGGCGTACGTAATAGCTCACGAAGTAGGGCATCATATACAGAACCTAATGGGAACATCTGATAAAGTACACTCGCTGCAACAAAGAGGGGGCGAAAGAGAAGGAAATAAATTGTCTGTAAAACTAGAACTTCAAGCTGATTTTTATGCGGGCGTATGGGCGCATCACGCACAGCAAATGAAAAACATTATAGAACCCGGCGATATTAACGAAGCACTTACAGCCGCTAACGCCATTGGAGATGATCGCCTTCAACAGCAATCACAGGGGCAGGTCGTTCCCGACGCTTTTACACATGGCACTTCTGCTCAACGGATGTATTGGTTTAAAAAGGGTTACCAAACCGGAGATTTAAAACAAGGCGATACATTCAACGACCCTCAATTGCAATAAGATTCACCAGGGGTTGTTGCAGAAGCGCTTGTTAATTCTCTATACATCAGTTCTACGAGTGCCTGAATACAGTTCATATTCCAATAACCTGCAATCGATTTTGCTTGTATAAAATTCAATCCTTCGTTTAGCTTTTAAACCAATCTTTTTAGCGAGATCGAGGTTACCGGTAAAAATGTAACCTGTGTATCCTTTGCACTTTTTTTTCATAAAATCTCCGATTCGGGAATATGTCTTCTCTAGCTCGATTTCCACTCCCAGCCTTTCACCGTACTCGGGATTAAAGAAAACAACACCACCTTCAACTTCAGGCACCTCGGTGGTTTCAAAGTCACCAACGGTAAACTCAATATAGTGCTCAACGCCGGCCGCAGCAGCGTTTATTTTTGAAATGTTTATTGCATCAGCACTTATATCAGAAGCTATGATTGTCAGTTCGCTAAGGTCTTTGATTTGTGCAAAAAGTAGTTGCCTTTCGTGTTCGTACACACCTTTATCATAACCTACGATATGCATAAAAGCATAATTGGCTCTAAAAAGGCCTGGAGCTCGATTGGTTGCAAGTAATGCCGCTTCTATAGCAATTGTTGAGGAGCCGCACATTGGATTTATAAATGGAGAAACTCTATCCCATTTGGTAGCAACCAAGGTTGCCGCGGCGAGCGCTTCAAGCATTGGCGCCTTTCCGGGAATTTTACGGTATCCATGTTTTGCAAGTGTTTCTCCCGAAGTGTCTAAAAATATTTCTGCTAATTCTTCACGCCAAAATAAATGAACTACAGTTTTGTCTAGTTCCGGCCCTGAATTAGGACGGCTTCCTGTGTTGTCTCTCATTCGATCTACGATTGCGTCCTTGACTTTTACGTTGGCAAATAAAGACGTCCTGATGCTCGGATGGTCAACGTTACTTGTGACAGAAAAGTGTCCATCCGCTGCGATTATTTTTTCCCATTCTATTGATGACAGCTCCTTGTATACATCGTCTGGTCCGTTTGCTTGAAACTCTTTCAATGAATACAATACCTGGCTGGCACAACGTAAGTTTAGGTTGAGCTTGATACAGTCGTTGATTGTCCCTTTTAATTCAATACCTGTTGAAAAAGTTCGAACCGGGGTAAAGCCTAGTTCAGTTACTTCTTGCTGTAGGTAAGGAGATAAACGTTTATTACAGGTGATTATAATTCTGCTGTCATTTGAAAAGAATGTAGTCATATAGCAAACTTAACTAACCTCACTTCCCGTGGGTTAATTTTTAAAAAAGGAATTAAACATTATGAGGAATCTGCTCTAAAATCATTTGAAGTAGATGGTCACTTCCAGGGTCTAGCCATTTTATTTCCGGATCTTTTTTGAACCAGGTTAACTGCCTTTTAGCATAACGGCGGGTATTGGTTTTTATGTTTTCAACAGCCTGTTGAAGCGAAACGTGCCCATCAAAAAAATCGAAAAGTTCTCTGTAGCCAACGGTTTGCAATGCATTTATGTTTCGTTGAGGCAGGAGTTGAGACGCTTCATCAACGAGTCCATTTTTTATCATCAAATCAACCCTTTTATTTATTTGGTAGTATAATCGCTCCCGAGGAATTTCGAGTCCAATTTTTACAATATTGAAAGATCTACTTTCCTTCAATCCCTGTCTGAAAGCAGTTATTGATTTTCCCGAAGACAACACAATTTCCAAAGCACGCATAAGCCGCTGCGGGTTCTCTTGTTCGGCAACCGCCCAAAATGTGGGGTCGTGTCTTACTACTTGTTGCTGTAAATATTCAAGGCCTTTTTCCTGGTAAGACTGCTGTATTTCGTGTCGTATCAGGGGATCGACAAAAGGCATTTCATCCATTCCTTCGGTAAATGCCTTAATGTATAAACCGGTGCCTCCGACCATTACCCCAATGGGTCGATTTTCAAAAATTCTTTCCGCAGCTTCCAGTGCATACTTTTCGAATACACCTGCATTTACCTCTTCGTGAATACTATGAGAATTGATAAAATAATGATGAATAGTATCAAGTTCCTCCTTTGAAGGTTTTGCTACAGCAATATTTAATTCCCTAAAACACTGCCGGGAGTCTGCAGAGATAATTTGTGTTTGTAATTCTTGTGCGAGTTGTACGGCTGCGGCAGTTTTACCAACTGCTGTTGGCCCACAAATAATGATAACTGTGTTTTGGTGCAAAGTAAAAATGCAGTAGTGTAAACTATAAGATTGGTTGAAGGAGTAAGCTTATCCAATTAATACTCTTCCTCGTGGGTGCCACCTTCCGACTCGTCGGTAAACGTTTCGTCTTCAGTTTCTTCAGCATCTACGCCGGTGTCGCTTACCCCTTCCCGTCCGAAACCTTCTGCCCCTGCACTTAGATCGTATTTCTCTTCAATATCTACAAACTTATCACCGAGTAGACTCTTAGTACCGTATTGAGCAGGGCCGATGCCTTCCGAGCGAGCTGTAGACGGATACGAAGTTTTTGGACTTTCTTCTTTGCTCACATTAATTAGCTCGACTAAAAACGTCCAGCCTTTTACGAAGTCATACGTGTATATAAATTTCTGATTAGGATCTTTTATTTCTGAGCCGATCGTCGTTTCCGACATGATCAGGGGTTCTGCCTTGTACTCTTTATCATACTTCTGCAAAGAAATTTCTCTTCCACGTTGCCAGTTATCGTTGCTACGATAGAATGTAGCAGCATGTTTATTATCGAACTCATAAGCTTTTAAAATAGCACTATGAAGGTCGGCAAATGTCTGAGTATGTTTTACAACGATATCACGATACACGCTTTCATCCTCTTCATAATAAGCCCTGAATTTTAAAACCGCCATTTTATTTGTCCTTTATTTTAGTCGTTAAAGCTAACGGGTAAATGAAAATAAATAATTTTTTCTCTTTCAATATCTGGTTGTACACTACTATGTAAATGTGTTCTATGCAACCATCAAGGGATGGTCACAACTTAACCAAAACACTCTGCTGATTTTTTTATTCCGTAAAAGTGTGCGACGCAACGATGTTCATTGATCGTCCATTGCTGGTTACAAACTTATTTCTACCAAATGATACATTGTCCAAATGCAAGTGCAAACTTCTTACCATACTCATTTTAGGAAATCAGGATATTGGAGCAAGGTTAAGCTCTTTGCCTTTTAACAACATAAACTGGAAAGCGTCTTCATAATTGTTCGGGATAACGCCATCTAAAATTGCTTCACGGATGGCATCTTTGATTATTCCTACGTTTCTACCTGGCTTCAATCCAAAGGTTTCCATAATTAATTCGCCTGTTATCGGTGGTTGCCAATTGCGGACTTTATCCTGCTCCTCCACTTCTTCCATCCGCTTTTTTACCATTTCAAAGTTCGCGAGGTACCGTTTTACTTTGAACTTATTTTTACTGGTTATGTCTGCGTTGCATAATAACATAAGCGCGTCGATGTCTTCACCGGCATCGAAAAGCAGGCGGCGAATTGCACTATCTGTAATGTTTTCTTTCGTCAGGCTGATAGGTCGTAGATGCAGTTCAACAAGTTTTTGTACGAACCTCATCTTTTCATTCATTGGCAACTTTAGCTTGTTGAATATTTTCGGAACCATTCGCGCTCCTACCATTTCATGTCCATGGAATGTCCAACCGTGTCCTTCTTCGAACCTTTTAGTAGCAGGTTTGCCAATGTCGTGTAATAGTGCGGCCCATCGCAACCACAAGTCGTCGGTATGCTTACAAATATTATCGATGACCTGCAAAGTGTGGTAAAAATTGTCTTTATGTCCCTTGCCGTCGATGTACTGTGCGCCGGCGAGGTCGACCATTTGGGGGAAGATAATGCTCAACAGGCCTGAAGTAAATAATAGATGCCAGCCAACTGACGGCTTAGCAGTAGCCATTATTTTATTCAGCTCATCCGTAATTCTCTCTTGCGAAACAATTCTGATTCTCTCTTTATTATCTTTTATAGCCTGGAAGGTAGTTTTGGTTATTTCAAACTGGAGTTGGGTGGCAAAACGGATCGCGCGCATCATGCGCAACGGATCGTCGATGAAAGTCTGAACGGGTTCTAATGGGGTTTGGATGTTTTTCGCCTCAATATCTGCAAGACCATTAAAGGGATCTATAAGTGATCCGTAATCTTGCTTGTTAAGACTGATAGCGAGGGTATTGATGGTAAAGTCCCTACGATTTTGATCCTCTTCTATTGTTCCCGGCTCTACAACGGGATTTCTGCTGTCAGAGCTGTAGCTTTCTTTACGTGCACCGACAAATTCAATTTCTAAGTCCTCTAACTTGATCTGGGCAGTACCAAAATTTTTAAAAAACGCAACGACAGGTTTGGGAGAAAACCGCTGTGCAACTTTTTCCGCCAGCAAGATTCCATCACCAAGGCATACAACATCTACATCTTTACTGGGACGCCCAATAATTTTATCGCGTACGAAACCTCCAATAATAAACGCTTGCATTCCCAACTCTTCAGCAGCGTTGGAAATTTTCTTTAGAACAAACAATTCCTTAGCCGAACAATCTATGTACATGATTGCGGCAAATATAATTGTTTATGTGAGTGGAATGAATGCGACACAACCTTTCAAGCTCGGCCAAAAGGTTACATAGAATATATAAATGTCCCCTATTCAAACTCTAACTCGTTGCTGTAATATTCCCAGCTAAAATATTTTTTAAATAAATAGTTTGCTGAATTTTTCACTGAGTTTGATACTCTTCTGTAAGAATATTTTGAAGGACGGCTTTGTAGATTTCTATTTTCAATACCTACAGTATTTAGGAATTCAGTTAACACCGGCAGCTTTTCCTGGGGTACTGAAAGAGTGACTTGGGTCATGATCTAATTGGTTTTGATGGTTTCGGTAATTAAGAACAATTACTCTGCCACCTCCGAACTGATCATAGTAGATTTAAAAATATTTAAATATGGGAAGGTTTTAATTGCGGATTGTTAAACACTTTCCATTCTTCCACTTTATTATTGCCGAAGCTGAGGCATTAAATTCCTCACTCTGCCGATATTTTACTACATACCCTACCCCACTTTTTATTTCTGCTGAAATATGATTGAAACTTTGAGGAGACGGTTGACCATGAATATTAGCCGAAGTGGAAACGATGGGCTTTTTAAACCTTTTTAAAAGATGCCGGCAAAAGTCCTCTTTAACGAGTCTAATAGCAATACTCCCATCTTCATTTAGCACTTCTTCTGCAACGCCTAATCCGTGTTCGTAAATTACCGTGGTTGGTTTGGTGGTTGTGGCAAGGTGATCAAAAACCTGCAGGTCAGGGTTAGCAGTGTATTGTAAGACATCTCTTTCAGACGCCAGTAGAACAATTAATCCTTTTTGTTGAGGCTTCCCCTTAAGCTGTATCAATCGCTGCACTGCTTTAGAGTTTGTGGCATCGCAACCCAATCCCCAAATTGTATCGGTAGGGTATAATATAACTCCACCTACATGTAGAATTTTTAATGCCTCTTCAATATCTTCTGAAAAATCTGTCATTTAGGTGCGAAGGTAAACCTGCATTACCCGGGCGGCACATTTTTCAGCAGTAAAATTTTGCGCATGCGCCCAACCTTTAAGTTTCATTTCCTCCACCAGCTTTTTATCGTTTACTAACCGCAACATTGCCGCAGCTATTTCATCAGGCGAGTGTGGGTCGACATAGTAGGCAGCATCACCGCCCGTCTCCGGCAAACAGGAAGTATTGGAGGTAATGACCGGCGTTCTGGACCACAACGCCTCTAGAACCGGAATACCAAAACCCTCGAAAAAAGAGGGGTAAATGAGCGCTTGTGAAAGTTGGTAAATAGCCGGAAAATCCAGCGAAGATCGAAACGTTGCAGAGCTTTTGGCCACATATGAATCAGAAAGAAAGATGACGTCCTTTTCCAATTGGTGTTTTGAAATATATTCTTTCACCAGCTTTTTATAATCGTTGCCCTCTCCTATCACAACCAAAGGAATATCCAGCTGGGCTTTCAGAACGTGCATAGCTTTGCACGTATTTAAAAGGTTTTTTCTTTCTATGATAGAACCAACATAGAGGAAAAAGTTCTCAGGCAAATCATAATACTTCCTCACACGGTTTTTTTCTTCGGGCGAGACAGTAGTGGCAAATGCAGGATTACAACTTTGATAGCAAATGCTAATCTTCTCCTCGGGTATCTTGTAAAAATTGATTATGTCATCTTTAGTCTGCCTGCTAATTGCGATAATCTTATCAGCGTTCCTGCAAGCGTAGCGAAACTTCTGCCGGTAGATTTGTACGTCGAGTTTGTTGTATTGCTCCGGGTTTCGTTCGAAAATTAAATCATGAATTGTAACCACTGAACGTATGCCTGTTTCCTGTATACCTACAGGTATCTCGTGGCTTAATCCATGATACAGGTCAATGCCGATTTTCTTCAAATCCTGTTTAACCAGGTTACTTCGCCACAATGACTTAAATTTTTTAGAGACAAATCCTGTCGGAGTAATATTTAAAACATTCGGAAAAGCATCGACATCATATCGATCGGTCACCTTTGGAGCACACAAAAAATAATCATTTTCAGGATACAAAGAAGCCAGCGATGAAATAAGAGACCGGCTGTAATGCCCGAGACCGGTTGCATTTTGGTAAGCTCTTTTAGCATCAAAAGCTATTTTCATTCTGACGTTTCTTTAAGGTTGTTTTTGGTTTGTAGCAGCTTTTGAAAAACTATTGAACATTGTTGTGTCACTCACTTTTACCGCAATACTAATTTCACCTCTCAAATGCTTCAAACCTTAGTTGTCCCTTTGCAAACTTATACGAAATTGGATTGGTTGTACCAGATGTACTATAATTGCAGAAATGAAGTCTTTTGTAGTCATCCTCATTTTAACCATCGTTTCCTCCAGCTGCTTTTGTCAAAAGCAACACCGCCGCTACGATTCGCTCATTGCTGTTTATAGCTACTTATACAACCAGCCCTTTCCGGAGCTTGAACTGGAAGATACCAGTGGAGCACTTATCAAAATCTCTTCGTTTACCGGAAAAACAGTGTATGTTGATTTCTGGTTTACTACCTGTCCTCCCTGCCTACACGAAGTTCCTTATTCAAAAGCCTTGCAGGAATATTTCAAAAAAGACACAAACATTGTTTTCGTAAGTATTTGCATAGAAGAAATTAACAGAAAGCCGGATTGGAAAAAGATGATACAGGAACAGGAGATGCAAGGAGTGCACTTGTTTTATGCACGCAATCGCCCTCAAAAAATCAACTTGTTAAGACGCTACGAAATTGCCTTTCCCACTTACCTGTTATTAAACAAAGAGATGAGGGTTATCGGGTACAACGCCCCAAGACCTTCAGAAAAAGGATGGGTTCATTATGCTATTGAACAGGCTACCAAAAACATCTCACTTGTGGAAGCATTTAAATTTTCAAATAAAAATCCGAAAGTACTGGAAGGGTTTAAATCATTTTGAGCAACGTTCTATTTTTCGCAATAACACAATCTTTTTCTCTAACCCATTAATTTCGCAAAAAATTTCATCATGCAATTACAATCCTTAATACAGGAAGCCTTTGGTAAGAGGGAGCTTTTAAAACAACCGCAATACGAGCAGGCGGTAAGAGAAGTTATAGAAGAAGTTGACAAAGGCCGGTTAAGAGTTGCAACGCCCGGAGAAAACGGATGGGTAGTAAATGAGTGGGTAAAGCAAGCGATTTTGATGTACTTCGGCATTCAACAAATGGAAACGTACACTTTACCGCCGTTTGAGTTTTACGATAAGATGAAATTGAAAAGCAACTATAAAGAATTGGGCGTTCGTGCAGTTCCACATGCTGTTGCGCGCTACGGTGCTTTTCTTGCAAAGAATGTTGTTCTAATGCCAAGCTATGTAAACATAGGTGCTTATGTAGATGAAGGCACGATGGTAGACACCTGGGCCACAGTTGGAAGCTGTGCGCAAATTGGCAAAGACGTTCACTTAAGTGGCGGCGTAGGTATAGGTGGTGTGTTAGAGCCATTGCAGGCAAGCCCGGTGATCGTAGAAGATGGTTGTTTTCTTGGTAGCCGATCCATTGTTGTAGAAGGTGTAATGCTTGAAAAAGAAGTTGTGCTTGGTGCGAACGTAGTATTAACCCAATCCACAAAAATAATTGATGTAAGTGGAAGCGAGCCAATTGAATATAAAGGGCGTGTACCAGCGCGAAGCGTAGTCATCCCCGGAACATACACTAAAAAGTTTCCCGCAGGAGAATACAATGTTAGCTGTGCTTTAATTATCGGTAAACGTAAGCCGAGTACGGACCTAAAGACGAGTTTGAATGACGCGTTGAGAGACTTTAATGTAGCTGTGTAGAAATTTACCAAAACGAGTTATGAGAGAAACTCGTTCGTTTTAATCCTAAAAAGTAAAAAGTTTCGAAGCCCTGGTACTACACAAGTTTACCGGGGCTTGATTATAATGGATGCACCAAAACTAAATAACAAGATAACATTAGCGGGATTTCTAATCACTCTCTGTGGGTCTATTTTATTTTCTACCAAGGCTATTATAGTAAAAATGGCTTTTAATGCCATACACATCGATGCCCTTACTTTACTTACATTAAGGATGGTCTTTTCACTGCCTTTTTACCTAGTTGCAGCTTTTATAACCAGCAACCAAAAAGGCAACACAAAGATGAATAGCAGGCAATGGATGTATGTAATCATTCTGGGCTTATTTGGCTACTATCTATCAAGCCTTTTTGATTTCATTGGCCTTCAATATATCTCTGCAGGTCTTGAGAGATTAATACTTTTCTTATACCCAACCTTTGCAGTATTAATCAATGTTTATTTCTTTAAGCAGAAAATGTCCGGCGGACAGAAAGTAGCGCTTCTACTTACCTATATAGGAATTGCCATTGCATATTACGGTGAACTTCACATTGATACCAGCAATCCTAACTTTTACTTAGGCAGCTTTTTAGTGTTTGTATGCGCCGTCACTTACTCAATTTACATTGCCGGTAGTGGAAAAATTATTCCTTATATCGGTTCCGCCAAGTTTACCGCGTATGCGATGCTCGCTGCAACCGCAGGTATTTTCGTTCATTTTACAATTACGGGAAATATTCAAACCCTGCATTCTGGTGCAGGTCTTTGGTACTATGGGTTATTGCTAGCTATTGTAGCCACTGTAATTCCTTCGTTTTTTGTATCTAATGGATTGAAAAGAATTGGTGCTAATAATGTAGCTATTATTTCTGCCATCGGTCCCGTTTCAACAATTATACAAGCCCATTACTTTTTAGGGGAGAAGATTTTTACTGAGCAAATTATAGGGACAGCGCTTGTAATTGCAGGGGTTCTTTTAACAAGTTGGAAAAGGCCTCCCAAAATTGCTGCTGCCCGTTAATTCGACAAGCTAAACCGTGAGTTATTTCTTCTTCTTCTTCTCGGGAGTGACTGTGGCCCGGCTCTTTTTGTTTTCCGGGCAACCTTCATTTTTCGAAGTTCCAGGTTGGTTGATGCACTTGTCGTCATCATCATTTACTCCGTCACCGTCCTTGTCACCAACAGGGCAGCCGCCATAGCGCGCTACTCCCGGTTCGCTGGAACACTGGTCATCTTCGTCGTTAATTTTATCTCCATCCTTATCAGGTGCAGGGCACCCTTTGTACTTGACCAAGCCTGCAACTGTAGGGCAGTTATCGGTATCGTCGGCAATGCCGTCATTATCCGAATCTGGAATAGGGCAGCCGTCATACTGTACTGCGCCTTTCTCATCAGGACATTTATCTAATGAGTCGACTACTCCGTCACCGTCCTTGTCTTTCTTTCGAACTGTATCAGAGACAGGCAAAAGAACATCAA
Source organism: Segetibacter aerophilus (assembly GCF_007991655.1). Classification (GTDB taxonomy): domain Bacteria; phylum Bacteroidota; class Bacteroidia; order Chitinophagales; family Chitinophagaceae; genus Segetibacter; species Segetibacter aerophilus. Next base: position 388,906 of record NZ_BJYT01000002.1, on the reverse strand, counting down.
AGGATGTCTGATAAACTTTGAATGAAATAAGATAAGAATTAAAGGAAACGGGAAGTGTAGAAGCAACTGATACTGTTGGAGGAACAGGTGGCAATTCCCTTAAAAAACTATGTTGTTCCTGTGCAGATACCCTTAAATACACTAAGATCGAAAACAAGAACAAGTAATACTTGACATTTCCTGTTTTCGATCTCATGAATAATGAAATAAAATAAATTTTCGAAAGTGTTAATCGTCTGAGGGGAGAATTGCTGCAATCTCTTCGACCTTGACTTTTACCATCCCATCAAAGCCGCCCAGTAATCTTGCCGCAGCTTGCGTAAGGTCTACTACCCTTCCCATTTTTGCCATGCGGGGATGCATCCTATCATTGATGCGAACGATAACTGATTTGAGATTTACAAGGTTGGTTACTTTAACCCAGGTGTTAATTTTGAAGTTGTTACTTGCCGCAGTTAAGTTCGTATGTTTGAAGACTTCGCCGGTTGCTGTTCTTAATCCCTGGAACCGTTTCGCGTAAATTGTTGCTACACCGTTAAGCTGCTTTCCATCGTTCTTGGAACTTTCCTGAGCCATCCCGAAGACCGGAATAAGCATCAAAATGAATAAGAGTTTTTTCAAGTTTGTGCAGTTTTAGTAGTTTCAAAAATAAAATACCAGTAATGCGAATACGGCACGAAAATAGGGTAAACTTTCTTTTCCCCATCTTTTTTATTGTTATAACTTCATCTCACATAGCCTGTTCACAGGTTTTTAGCACCTCTCGCAGCTCTATTTTACCGCCCGTCATTAATAACGTTGCAAGCTATAAAAATAGTACATCAAGCGATTCTTCAAAAAGACTAATATTGCTTCAACCTTTTATTTCTCAGTTAGTTATTGACTTAAAATACGCGACAAAAAATAATTTCACCGGTCGTGTTTTATATACTGAAGCTACTGCCTATGCGCGATTGCCTGTAGCTATTTTGTTAAAAAAGATAAACGAACAACTGAACAAGGCGGGGTTGGGGCTGAAAGTGTACGATGCTTACCGACCTTACCAGGTAACAAAAAAGATGTGGAAAGTTGTACACGACGAACGTTACACAGCGAATCCTACAAAAGGAAGTGGACATAACAGGGGCGCTGCTGTTGACGTAACGTTGGTTAAAATTTCGACAGGGGAAGAACTTGCGATGCCTACTGCTTTTGACGACTTTTCTGAAAAAGCTCATCACGGCTACAATAATTTATCCAAGGAAGTTTTAGATAATAGGGCACTTTTAAAAACAACGATGGAGAAGTTTGGGTTTGTATCATTAAGTACCGAATGGTGGCATTATTCACTTCCCAATGCCGCAGACCGTTTCGAATTACTGGATTTAAGTTTTAACCAGTTAAAACATTTAAACTGATAAATGCCTTCTTAAAAAAATTCCAATGAATGATTATGACTTAAAGGTTTATAGGGAAGTATCCATCTGGCAAAGGGCTATGTTGCGGCGCCCTGGCTATTTCAACCGGCTGTCAAAACGAATACAAGACAGAATAAATAGAATTATTCCGGAAAAGGTTCATAGTGCTATTACGACGGCAATCAAGCAAATGTTTAGAGTAGTACTTTTTGGATCGAAAGTCACTACAGCAAGCGCGCGAACAGAAGGTAGTCTTGAATTGCGTGAAGCCGTGGTACTTGAAAAAATCAAATTCTACAAGCATACTGCTGCAGCTGAAGGCGGGATAACCGGGGCCGGAGGAATACTACTAGGCCTTGCTGATTTTCCGCTGTTGTTAGGGATCAAAATAAAACTGCTTTTTGAAATTGCCTCCGTTTACGGCTTCGACACGGATGACTATCGCGAAAGGTTGTACCTGCTATATATTTTTCAATTGGCGTTTTGCAGCGATCAAAGGAGAAAAGAGATTTATGAGAAGATTCGTGATTGGGAAAATATCAGCAAACAGTTGCCGGAGGATATTCACGAGTTTGACTGGCGCACCTTTCAACAGGAATACCGCGACTATATAGATTTAGCAAAAATGGCCCAATTAGTTCCGGTGATCGGAGCACCAGTTGGAGCAATCGTAAATTATCGCCTTATAACTAAGTTGGGCAGAACTGCTATGAACGCCTACAGGCTTCGGTTACAGAAGAGGCTGAACTAATGCTTAGTGCGGGCCTATTACAGGTAACAATATTTCACTAACCTATCTTTGTTTCCAACACACTTATTATGAACCTGGAATTCAATAAAAACGAAGACGCCCTTAAAATGGCGGTAAGTATTAAGAGCCAACGGTACGAAAAAATAAAGGCAGGGGGTGGAGCAAAATCAATTGAAAAACAACACGAAAAAAATAAATTAACGGCCAGGGAGCGCATCTCTTACCTCGTTGATCCAGAAAAGCCGTTCATTGAAATAGGATCTTTTGCAGGTTTTGAAATGTATGAGGAACAAGGCGGATGCCCTGCAGGAGGAACGGTATCAGGACTTGGCTACATAAGTGGCAGGCAGTGTGTGATCATTGCAAACGATCAAACGGTGAAGGCAGGCGCCTGGTTTCCCATCACCGGTAAGAAAAATTTAAGAATGCAGGAAATTGCTATGGAAAACAATCTCCCTGTCATTTACCTCGTCGATAGCGCAGGTGTCTTTCTCCCCATGCAGGACGAAATTTTTCCTGACAAAGAGCACTTTGGAAGAATTTTCAGAAACAATGCGCGCATGAGCGCCATGGGTATCACGCAAATTGCTGCGGTAATGGGCGCATGTGTCGCGGGCGGAGCCTACCTGCCAATCATGAGCGATGAAACGCTGATGGTTGAGGGTAACGGCAGCATTTATCTCGCCGGTCCCTATCTCGTAAAAGCGGCCGTTGGTGAAGAAGTCGATGCCGAAACGTTGGGTGGCGCTTCAACACACAATGAGCTAAGCGGAATAGCAGATTATAAATTTGCAACAGAACAGGAATGCCTCGACCAGGTGAAACGCATTATCAGCAAACTTGCCTTTCCCAAAACAGCAGGATTTAATCGCGAGACTCCCATCCTACCAAAAAAAGAACCAAGAGAAATCTATGGTATGTTTCCACAGGGCAACGTAAAGCCTTACAACATGCTCGAAATAATCGAGCGGCTAGTCGACAACAGCGAATTCGAACAATTCAAAGAACACTACGGCAAAACAATTCTTTGTGGCTATGCAAGAATTGACGGTTGGGCAGTAGGTATTGTTGCGAACCAGCGCCTGGTAATAAAGAACAAAAAAGGTGAGTTACAAATGGGCGGCGTGATTTACAATGACAGCGCCGACAAAGCTGCGAGGTTCATCATGAATTGTAACCAAAAGAAGATCCCCCTTGTTTTCCTACACGACGTTACCGGCTTTATGGTGGGCAGCAGAAGCGAGCATTCAGGTATCATTAAGGATGGGGCTAAGATGGTAAACGCAGTAGCAAATTCTGTCGTACCTAAAATTTCTATTGTTATCGGTAATAGTTATGGTGCGGGCAATTATGCAATGTGCGGCAAAGCATACGATCCACGTTTTATCTACGCATGGCCAACAGCAAGAATAGCTGTAATGGGCGGAGAACAGGCAGCGAAAACTATGTTGCAAATACAGGTTGCAGGTTTGAAAGCGAAAGGCCAGGAAGTAACGCCAGAGGCGGAACAACAATTATTAAGCAAGCTAAAAGGTCAATACGAGAAGCAAACAAGTGCTTACTACGCCGCCGCTCGCTTATGGGTGGATGAAATTATTGACCCGTTAGACACCCGAAAAGTAATTTCAGAAGGAATAGCCGCAGCGAACCATCAACCTCACATGGCGGACTTTAATTTGGGACTACTACAAGTCTGATAGCCATAAGCAGGCATGTAAAAAAGTTTTTCTCATGTAATTTTACTGTTCTTTTGCCAACTAAAGCAAGCAACATGTCTAACCCTCTTAGCATATTCCAGGTCGATGCATTTACAAGCAAACTTTTTGGTGGAAACCCCGCCGCTGTTTGTCCGTTAGAATCCTGGTTGCCGGATGAAGTAATGCAAAAACTCGCAGCAGAAAACAACCTTAGTGAGACAGCTTTTTTCGTAAAAGAGGGCGAAGGCTTTCATCTCCGTTGGTTCACTCCTGAGTACGAAATAGACCTCTGTGGTCACGCAACGCTTGCTACCGCTTTTGTTCTTTTCAATTATCTGCATTTTGAAAAAGAGGTCATAAAGTTTCAAACTAAAAGTGGGATGCTTGAAGTGAGAAAAAAAAATGAATTGATTGAACTAAACTTTCCAAGCAGAATGCCGCAGCCTTGTCATGCGCCTGAAGCTTTGTTAAAGGGTATCAACTTTCCTCCTCTCAAAGTATTAAAGTCAAGAGACTACTTTTTAGTGTATGAAGATGAAGCACTAATAAAGCAGATCGTTCCTGATTTCAATTATCTAAATCGGCTAGACACCATCGGAGTAATCATTACCGCAGCTGCGAAAGAAGTCGACTTTGTTTCACGCTTTTTTGTACCAAATTCTGTTATTGGCGAAGACCCTGTCACCGGCTCGGCGCATTGCAATCTTATTCCCTATTGGGCAAAAGAATTAAATAAAACAACTTTGACAGCAAAGCAATTGTCGTCGCGTGAAGGCGAATTATTTTGTGAAGACAAAGGCGAAAGGGTGACGATGGCAGGCAATGCCGTTCTATATTTAAAAGGCGAATTTTACCTGTAACTATGTCAACCAACGGACACCAACTAATCATTTATACGGATGGATCAAGTCGCGGTAATCCGGGTCCCGGCGGTTATGGTGCGATATTGATGTGGGGCGATAAACTCAAAGAACTTTCCGCGGGTTATCGCAAAACAACCAACAACCGCATGGAGCTGCTTGGTGTAATTACCGCGCTTGAGAGCCTTACCAAAAAAAATATTCCTCTAACGATTTATACCGACAGTCAATACATTGTAAAAGCCGTCCAGCTGAAATGGCTCGATAAATGGATGAAGACCAACTTCGCCGGCGGCAAGAAGAACAAAGATTTATGGACCCGTTTTTACAATCTTGCTAAAGATTACCAGATTACCTTCCAGTGGGTAAAAGGGCACGCCGATAACCCGCTAAACAATCGCTGCGATGTGCTTGCAACGACTGCTGCAGACGGCACCAACCTCCTGATCGATGAAGGTTATGAGCGCGATTTAGCAAATGGATAGGATTTATTGTTCCGGCTTCAAGTCTTTGTAGAATCATTGTTGCGTCGCACTCTTGTACTTTTTCAATTCTTTCGGCAAAAGAAAATTCACCTAAAAAACATTCAAACTAAGCATGAATACTACCTGCAGTTGGAGCGGTGGAAAAGACAGTTGCTTTGCTTTAATGCACGCGATGAAGCAAGGCTATCAACCAAAAGCTTTATTGAACGTATTGAACGAACATGGCAAAATTTCAAGAAGCCATGGCATCCCTTCTGCGATCTTAAAAGCCCAGGCAGAGCGAGCAGGCTTACCCATGTATTTATTTCCAAGTAGCTGGCAAGACTACGAATCGAAATTTGTAAGCGCTTTAGTTCTGCTTACAAAAGAGTACCAATTGCAGTACGCTGTTTTTGGAGATATCGACTTACAAGGCCACCGCGATTGGGAAGAAATGGTTTGCGCAAAAGCAGGCATCCAAGCCGTACTGCCGCTATGGAAGCAAGACCGTCGAAAGCTCGTAGATGAAATGCTTGCGAGTGGAATTGAAACGATGATTGTGAGTTGCAATGAAACAATGGGAGAAAGATTTCTAGGTCGAATAATTACCCCAACCTTAGTTGATGAATTGGAGGCTTTAGGCATAGATGCATGCGGAGAAAACGGAGAATATCACACCCTCGTTCTGGATTGCCCCCTCTTCAACAACCGGTTAAGCGTCGTCGTGGAAGAAAAGACCTTGCATGAAAATTTCTGGTTCTGCAGCCTGAAGCTAGTCCACTAAGTTTACTTCTGCCCTGTCTGCAACTACTTGATATCGGGTGCAGGAAACAACACTCCTCCAAATAACAAGTAGGCCCACAAAAGGGTCCACGCAATATTGAAGAGCTGCGCAAGGATAAAGGTAAGTGCAGGTCTGCCACCTTGAATTTTGACCAGGTCAGCAAATCTTGCTTCTAAACCAATCGCTACAAAAGCAAGTGCAAACCACACCGTGCGGAGGCTATTAAGCATGCCGGCCACTTGTTTGGTTGTACCGGTAGGAACAAGAAACGAGAACAGCAGCGAAGCAGCCAAAAAACCCAATACGAACTTTGGAAAACGCTCCCAGACTATCGACACCCCTTTGCCTTCAGTAGAAGCTTTTGCCGAAGGATCTTTTTTTAGAGTCCACCACGCTGCAATAAAAATAGCGGCAACCCCAATTAATACATTCTGAGAAAACTTGACAATCACACCAGCCTTGATTGCTAACGGACCAACTAATTGTGCAGCAGCCGTTACCGACGCGGTGGTATCTAAAGTTCCTCCGAGCCAAGCTCCTGCTACAATATCCGACAAGCCTAACGAACGAATAACATAAGGCATAATAATGAGCATAGGGATAGCAACTAGCAACACCAAAGAGGTAACATACGACAGCTTCTTTTTATCGCCATTGATTGCACCAGCTGCAACGATAGCCGCCGAGACACCGCAAATGGAAACAGCAGACGCCAATATCACCCCAAACTCATCATCTACTTTGAGCAATCTCGATAACCACATCGAAAAGAACCAAACTGTTGACACCACCACAACCGCCTGTAAAATGCCCGGTATCCCTGCCTGGATAATATCAGTAAACAAGATACTCGTTCCTAAAATCACCAATCCTGTTTTGATAAAAAATTCAGAACGAGCGGCCTCTTTCAACCAGTCGGGCAGGGTGGTCAAATTCCCAATTAGCAAGCCTGAAAAGAGCGCAAAAACAACGTACTCTATACCGTAATAATTAATGGTTTTATTCCCGGCTACGATAAGCGAAAGAATGCCCAGCACAAATACTAAAGCAAAGCCTTTAACGAATTTTGGGGCATTTCCTCCAGACAAGGAAATTGATACAGATGAAATAATCATGAAGGCAACACCTATTCCAGCTATCATCAAAAGGTTATTTATAGTAAATACTTTGGTAACGAGATCGTTGGTATTAGCCCATTGATAAACCGGCGTGGTAAATTTAAAACCAGGTGATGCTATCGCAAAGGCAAGGATAGCGGCAATGATAATTCCTCCTATAATTACGGCCCACCAATCTTCTGTAAGCCCAGACCAAAATGTTTTTGGCCTCGAGTCGTTTACATCTTTTTCAACACCATCGACAGACTCGTCTATTACTACCGCGTTACCAGGAACATTTGTTGATGACATATGCAAGCTTTATTTGTTGAAAGTAAATTTTTTTGGTTAAAAACATTCGTTCTGTAAACGTGTAAAAATGGTAAGAAAAGGTACGCTATTCATTCGCGTCCATTGCAGCTAATACCATTCTGATATCTCCGTATCCAATCTCTTCAGGCAGACTTTCTTTTAAAACCTTCAAACTATTTCTTCCAAACTTTTCTGCTGATTTTTGTATCGCTATCCGCTTACTCCTTTCCACCAGATCATCTATTTGAAGCTCTTGTTTCGAAATATAAAAGCTTAAATGAGTTTCAATAGTCATGGCAGACAAGTTTCTTTCCTCTGCAATTTCAGCAATCGTTTTACCTTCTTTAAACATCTCAAATGTCACGCGTTTGGTATCAGACGCCCGTTCAGTACTCGACGTTGATTGTTTCCGCTCGCGCTTCGGCTGTTTTAAATTGATACGACTCTGCAACTTATACGCAATACAATAATCTTGTACCATCTCTAAAAATGCCCGTCCGTATTTTTCTGCCTTAAAAGCTCCAAACCCTGAAATCTTTAAAAGATCGCTTGAAGTGATGGGAAGATATGTTGCCAGGTCAAGCAAAGTGCTGTCGCTAAAGATGATATAAGACGGCACATTCTCCTCCCGGGCTATTTTGTTACGCAATAGTTTCAGGTTTTCGAAAAGCTCTTTTTCGTAAGAATGCTGCTGGTATATTTCCGGTTCGTGGGCAATTTCAATGCTGACCGGTGCTGACAAGTACACCTTTTCTTTTTGAAAGAGTACGGCCCTACCCTTTTCCGTTAATTGTAAAACCGGGTATTGCCCGTCGGATTGCACCAGGTACTCATAGTCAATCAACTCCTTTGTATAATGCAACCACTCCTCTTTTGAGACATCTTTACCAATGCCGTAAACGCTCAACGCCTTATGATCGGCACGCATCTTCTCGTTGTTACTTCCCCTTAAAACATCCACTACGTACCGCATTCCAAAACTTTCTTTCAACCGTACAACTGCGCTCAGAATTTTCTGGGCAATAATGGTAGTATCCTTTAAAACAGGTTTATTCAAACAGACATCACAACTGCCGCAATAGTCAGGCGCTTCATCACCAAAATAATTGAGTAAATATTTTCTTCTGCACGTTTTTGTTTCGCAGAACTTACTCATCTTATCAAGCTTTTGAAGCATAATTTTCGTTTGCGCCTCATTTCCTTCAACCTCGGCAAAACGTTTCAACTTTATCACATCGCCTGCTCCATAAAATAAAACCGCTTCGCTATGTAGCCCATCTCTCCCAGCCCGCCCCGTTTCCTGGTAATAGCCTTCTATGTTTTTTGGCAGGTCAACATGCACCACAAACCTCACATTGCTTTTATTAATCCCCATACCAAAAGCTATGGTCGCAACGATAATGTTGATCTCATCTTTCAAAAACTTTTCCTGTCTGTCGTCCTTTACACTTTTATCGAGGCCAGCATGATAAGCGGCTGCATTAAAGCCATCGGCTTTTAAATCTTCGGCAAGTTTTTCAGTAGACGTCCTGCTTAAACAATAGATAATTCCACTGTCTTTGCTATGTTGTTTGAGATAGCTAATCAGCGCTTCATAATAATTTTTTTTAGGCTTTACGTAATACCAGATGTTCGGGCGATTGAAACTGTTTTCAAAAACCCTTACAGCATCAAAATGTAGTTTATCAATGATATCTTTTTGAGTAAGCGCGTCCGCAGTCGCTGTAAGGGCTATGATCGGAATAGAAGGAAACCTCTGCTTAAGCTGTCCCAACACGAGGTATTCTGGTCTGAAGTCATGGCCCCATTGAGAGATGCAATGCGCCTCATCAATAGCAAAAAGGGAAACGTTTATTTGCTGCAGAAAATTGATAAACTGGGTTTCCTTTCCCATCAAGCGTTCCGGAGCCAGGTATAGCAGTTTAAGCTGGTTCAACTTTAACTGCTGAAAGATAGCTGCTTGCTCATTAGTGCTTTGCGAGCTATTTAAAAACGCCGCCTTTATCCCATTTACAACCAGTGCGTCTACCTGGTCTTTCATCAGGGCAATCAAAGGGCTCACGACAACGGTTACTCCTTCTAAACACAACGCTGGCACCTGGTAACACAAACTTTTCCCTCCGCCTGTAGGCATTAGCACCACAGCATCGTTTCCTGCAAGCACGTGCTCAACTATTTCCTGTTGATTGTGTCTAAAGGAATCGTAGCCAAAAATATTTTGTAAAACAGCCCGTGGATTAGCTAAAGACATAATAAAAACAATTCATACAATTTTAAATTTAAGCCCATATAACGGTCTATAAGAATGTTTTCTTTGTCCCGGCATAGGTAGTTCTATTTTTCATCGTTGCGTCGCACTCTTGTCGGGTATCGGCAAAGTGAACGCTGCATTGACAACCACCTTATTACTTGAACATTTTAGGCCCAAACAACTCCTATTTACAGGAATAGCCGGTGCAATGAACCCAACACTACACCCGGGAGATATTGTTGTTGGACAGCTGGTTGCCCATCATGACTATGGCGGGAGAATGCCGGAAGGCATGCTGCGAGTGCCTACGAAAAACCCTTACGTCTTTACCGACAATCCCATTTTCTTTCCGGCAGATTCAGGACTGGTTGCAATAAGCAAGGTGGCTGCCAAAGACATACAACTACAATCGATAGGAGAATACAAACCGCAGATCATCACAGGAACAATCATTACAGGAGATGTTTTTTTAGCTGACACAAAATTGAACCAACAGCTACAAAAAGAGTACAATTCTGATGCTGTTGAAATGGAAGGCGCAGCAGTTGCCCAGATTTGTTACCAGGAGAAAGTGCCGTTTATCATTATCAGGTCGCTTTCTGATTCCGCTGACGACACTGCGGTGCTGGATTTCAAAAAGTATGGGAAGACAGCGGCTGAAAATTCGGCAATGCTAATATTGGAGATGTTGAAGCTATTGAGGAAATAAGGGTGCTTTTTCCAAATTGAAAAACCAATAGATGAACGTACTGCGACGCAACAATGACGATCCGGAAATACACCGCCTGGAACAAAGGCAACAAAATACTTTACATAACCATCAAGCTACATCCCCTGATGTCGCTGTTGTCTCTTCGGCCCAATACCTCAAAACTACCGTCTTCGGATAGTCGCCCTACATCATCAGTCGCAATAAAACTGCAGCTGTAAATATTAGCGAGGTCAATCACATTAATCAATCCACGTCCCTTATCCGTTATCAGTAGCGGGTCATCTTCGTCTCTTACCAGGACCTTCATCCATGAAACGGTATTAAAAATACCGCCGCCCAAAGAATACCCTTGCGATAAAAGCTCCGTCATCCCATACTCAGAGTGGACGGCAGGAACCTTTAATTGTTGCTGTAAAAGGCCATGAACTTCTTCTCTTACCATTTCCCTTCGCCGCCCTTTCATACCACCAGTTTCCATGATCGTGGTGTGCTTGAGTTCCATCGGAAACTGTTCTGCTAAATCAAGCAGGGCGAAGGTGACACCAATGAGCAACGTCTTTTGCTGACGGGTTTCAAGATCTTGCAAAACCTTCGACAACTTATAGAATTCATTCAAATAAAAACCACTTTCTGTAAGCCCGGAAAGTTCTATCAGCTCCTTCACCATCATTATTAAAGATGACCCATCTCTTTCAAGGTAAGAGGGAAGCAAGCCAATAATACACCAGTCCTTTGGGTCTCCATAAAACGTGCGGAAACCTTCTGTAAAACTTTCCGTATATATATTAAGATCTTTCACAAAATGCCTGCTGTTGACGGTCCCGGTCGTACCACTGCTTTCGAATATAATTTGGGGGGCAAAGTTTCCGGTAATTACTTTATCTGTTTTGAAAAAAGAAACCGGTAAAAAAGGGATTTGGGAAAGTTCGGTCACGTTTTCAACTTCAACTTGTAAGGCGTCTACCCATTTTTTGTAGACGAGATTTTGCTGATATTGAAATCGAAATTGGGCGAGTGCACGTGCTTTAAAAGTGTCGGGAGACACTGACAAAATATTGTTAACAATCTCTTTCACTACTGCTTATGCATCAATCGTTTTAGCTAAATTTGGAATGTAAAAGAAAATCATGAGTACAAAGATATTGGTTACAATTTTTGCGTTGGGCATTTTGGCGGGATGCGGGAAAGATAAATATGCGACCAAACCACAATTAACATATAAAAAAGTCAACACTAAGTTTTTAAACAGCAATGAAACTTTGACATTCACTCTTGGCGTAACTGATGCCGAAGGAGATCTGCAGGATAGTTTGTGGGTACAGGAAATTGTGAAAGGATGTCCATCAGGAGGCTTTATTTCTAAATATAGAATGCCCGACTTCACAGGAACGAAAAATTTGCAGGGCGACATTCAAGTATGTTATTCTTACGGTCTGAACCTTGACTGTCCTCCCATAACTCACTCGAGCTGTGTGAACAGGAATGACACAGCAACATTCAAATTTTGGATACAGGATAAAGCAAAGAATAAAAGCGATACAGTTGTAAGCGAACAAGTTGTGATCTCTAAATAAAGGCTATTGATTAGCAAATTTATAAACGCTTTTTTTTATGGTAATATATACTTGGGCGTTTGTGCCGTAGCTCTTTGTATTGAAACCAATTTGCTCAATCATCTCTCTTTAAATATTTTCCCGTTTTATTTTCTGATCTTTTTGTGTACGATCATTTATTATACGATGATCTATGCACGAAGTGTAAGATCTAAAACCTTCAACGAGCGCAGCCGTTGGTACCTCAATCATCTTTCTACCATAAAAACTGCGCTTATAGTTGCTATTGTTTTAACTGTTTCTTCCCTTATTTTCCTTTTAAGCGTAAATGTTCATAGGCTACTTTCATTATCGCCGAGCCAGTTTTTATTAATCTCGGCTTTTCCCATAGCTGCTGCATGGTACACGTTTACCCCAAAGGCCTTAAGACTTACCAAGATCAGGCAGGTTGGATGGATGAAACCTTTTGTTGTAGGGTTAACCTGGGCCGGATGGGTAACCATTTATCCTTTAATTATCTGGCAGGTGCAGAGAAATGAAAGTTTGCATGCGCCATTAGTTCCGCTCGCATTGTTGTGCCTGCAGAATTTCCTCTTTTTTTCTATCAATGCTATCATTTTTGATATCAAGGATTATCGGACAGATTCTTATTATCACCTAAAAACTTATCCTGTAATCTTTGGCGTTAAAAAGACCATTCGCTTTATTGTCTTACCCCTAGTACTCATAAACCTTGTCGTATTTTTTCTTTTTCAAAGGCAGCAGAACTTCTCCTTTTTGCAAACCTCTATTCAGCTTATCCCCTATATCTTACTCGTTTTAATTATCCTTCGGTATCGGCAGGGGCGAAAAGTTTTATATTATCTTGCGGCGGTTGACGGCCTGGTATTTTTGAAAGCTTTCTGCGGAATAACAAGCATCCTATTAATAAAAAAGTAATAATGTCGAAATCAAAAAAAGAAAAGAAGAGCCAGGAAACAATATTGACTGAAGCATCTCATTCCTTCCTGCGTAACTATTTGAATAATCCTTCGCCTGTAGGATTTGAATCGGGTGGTCAAAGAATTTGGCTGGATTATTTGCAACCCTACATTGACGAACAATTAGTTGACCCTTATGGAACCGCAGTTGGTATCATAAATCCTAATCAGCCTTTTAAAGTCGTGATCGAGGCGCACGCCGACGAAATAAGTTGGTTTGTAAACTATATCACCGATGCTGGCCTTATTTATTTAAAAAGAAATGGTGGTGTCGACCACCAGATCGCTCCAAGCAAGCGGGTAATCATCCACGGCAAAAACGGACCTATAAAGGCTGTATTTGGGTGGCCCGCTATTCACACCCGTCTTTCTAATCCTGAACAAAAAGAACCTCAACCAAAAGTTGAAAGCCTTTGGCTTGACTGCGGTGCAAGAAATAAAAAAGAAGTCGAAGATCTTGGAATTCATATCGGCGCCGTTGTAACGTACGATGAAGGTTTTGAAGAGCTTTCTTACGATCACTACATCTGCCGTGCAATGGATAATAGGGTGGGTGGTTTTATGATTGCCGAAGTAGCGCGTTTACTGAAAGAAAACAACGTCCAACTTCCCTATTCGCTTTACGTCGTAAATGCTGTGCAGGAAGAAATAGGTCTTCGCGGTGCTGAGATGATTGCACGTCGTATAAAACCAAACGTAGCCATCATAACAGACGTTACCCACGATACAACGACGCCAATGATCAATAAGATGATAGAAGGCGATTGCGCTTGTGGGAAGGGACCTTCACTTGCTTATGGACCAGCAGTGCACAATAAACTTTTGACCCTCGTGCAGGAAGTTGCACAAAAATCTGAAATACCGGTGCAGTTAAGAGCCATTAGCCGCAGCACCGGAACTGATACAGATAGCTTTGCTTATGCAAACGACGGCTGTCCATCGGTGCTAATATCAATTCCTTTGCGGTATATGCACACAACCGTCGAGATGCTGCATAGAAGCGATATAGAAAACACTATTAAACTTATGTATCAAACGCTGTTGACGCTAACCCCTGAAACCAACCTGAATTATTTATAGGCACTGAACATAATTTTTGTAACTATGCGGGGAGTAACATCTCCGCATTTTTTATGTTCTTGAGGGAATTGCAAACACATAACCGATTACTGTCTGCACTGGTCATCATTTTTATATGCGGGCAACTGTTTGTAATTCTTATATGGGGCATTGTCAGCACGCCTTTTTATAACTACGGGATGTACAGCGAGAAAATTGCTATACAGAAGAACTACAACGTTTTTGAAGTTGAGCTAAATGGGAAAAGACTCGAGGGGAGAAATTTTTCGGCCACTGAGTGGGATAAGATTATGGTGCCGTTACAGTTTTACGCAGGCATAAAAAGCAGCAATGCACTATATAAATCACAAATACAACGGTTGCTAAATAAGATGCAGATCAACTCAACCGAAGCGCACTTTATTCAATCTTGCAACTACGAACAATTTGAAAACTGGTATAAGAATTACCTCGAGGCCGTGACGAATCAGAAGACAGAATCTCTCGCTGTAACTTATCGTAATTATGAACTTCGTTCAAATAAGCTGGAGGCTACGCCTTCCTTCATTCCGCTGTCCCAGCTATGCCGTTAACCGAACAACATAGGAAGCAAATCATCTATGCCTACTGCATACTATTTTACCTATTGATGTTTTACAAAATTTGGAATGGCCTCCTTCTCTTCCAGGTCAAACCGTTTTTATTTAATAATAGGTTCGACTTGTTTACATGGATAATCATGGAAACGGGCTTACATCAATCACTGCTAGACAATCCCTCCGGCTGGATTGTTTTTGATGTTCTATTCTATTCGATGCCACTCTTGTACTTGCTGGCTTTCAAAAAAAATGTAAGAGTTGCTAGTGCTGTAGCAGTTGTGATGATGATAGTAAATTTCATTTACATCCAATGCTACACCTTGTATCCCACGAGCAGCATTGAAGGCTTCATAGCATGGTTGCTTTTCCCATTTTTACTAATGTGCACAGAGCTAAGAAGCTTTTATTTTATTCTGCATGCCCTCCGCTATTTCTTCCTGTTCTTTTTTGCTTCTGCTGCTGCCTGGAAGTTTGTTCAGGGAGGCATTTTTAGTATCGAACAAATGAGTGGCATTTTGTTGTTTCAGCATAAAGAGTATCTGGCATCCTCACCCCATTCGTGGTATGCATCATTCATTTATTGGCTAATTAGCCACACTTACATTAGCTACTCGTTATACTTGGCAGCCACCATTCTCGAACTGTCTTTTGCTATTGGTTTTTTTACAAAAAAGTATGACTGTTTTCTAATTATCGCATCTATCATTTTTCTTTTGACCGATGTCTTTTTTATGAGAATACCTTATTGGGAGGTCACTCCTTTTTTACTCACGCTCCTTTTCTCAAAATACCATCTACCACAGCCAACAAAGAGCTTAGCAGTTAGTTGATGTTGAATGATAATTCGTAGCAAAACATACAAAAAGCAAAATAGAATTCCTGCAGACGAATGGAGCGTCGCAACGATGATGCTATGAAAACTAATGTTGGTTAGAAAAAGCCCTTCTGCTTACCTCGCACCCCCAGGGCAATGTTCTTTTAGATAAGTAGTAAATAAGTTTGATAAATGTCGCCTTGTGCCCTCGCCTTCCGAAATACTATGGGTACGGTTTGGATAACTCATCATCTGAAAATTCTTTCCCTGTTTTACCAGTTCGTTTATCAAAATCTCGGTTCCCTGGTAATGCACATTATCGTCACCTGTACCGTGAATGACAAGCAGGTTTCCACGAAGATTTTTTGCATGCGAAACAGGCGACCCGTTGACGTAGTCCTCCATGTTTTCCTGCGGCAGACCCATATAGCGTTCCTGGTAAATATTGTCGTACAATAACTGGTTTGCGACAGGCGCAATCGAGATTCCAGTTTTGTATATTTCAGGATATTGAAACAAAAGGTTTAAAGTAGTGGAGCCACCACCGCTCCATCCCCAAACTGCGATGCGGCTGGTATCGACAAAGTTCCAGTTGCTTATTTTCCTGGCCGCCATCGCCTGGTCACGAATATTCACCATACCTATTTTTCGATAAATTGCTTTGCGCCAAGCCGCGCCTTTAGGAGCAGGCGTACCACGACCATCAAGACCAATTTGTATGTAACCATCAGCAGCCATGTCGCCTGAATACAAAAAGGTTCCCGCACTTCCTCTCGCATCTCTTACCGTCATCGAAGCCGGCTCAGAATATACCTGGAACAGAACGGGATATTTTTTCGTACTATCGAAATTCTTCGGTTTTATCATCCATCCGTCCATGGTAACATTGTCCTCGGTAGTTACCTGGAACATTTCAGGGACACTTGATCCAGCGCTTCGTGCCTCGGATTTTCCGTTGGTAACAAAACTAGAATGATTGGGAAGGCTTACCCAATCTGCCACCCATTCTCCTGAAAGGTTAGAAAAATAATGACTAGCATATGTAGCAGCTGGTGAGATGTTATAAGCATGAGTTCCTTTTTCAGAACCGGGGGATAATAGTTCGGCATCACCCTCGCCACTTAAAGAGACTTTATACAAATATTGCTGTGTAGCGTTATTGGGTGAAGCCATGATGTAAACAGTGCCATTCTTCTCGTCAATTGCCTCTAGGCTAATCATGTCATAATTGCCCTTGGTGATTTTTGTCTCCTTACCATCGCGTCCCATTCTATAGATGTGCCTCCAGCCGTCTTTTTCAGAAATCCATAAAAACTCTTTTCCCCCATTGATCCATTCCCAGCCGGTTGGGTCTTCGCTCCACCTGCTTTTGACATCTATCCAGGCCTTATCCTGCTCGGTATAGATAGCGTTTGAAGCACCGGTTGCTATATTACAGAGAAAAATTTTCGCCTCGTTTTGCTTCCTGTTTAATTGCTCCAGAATGACTTGCGAGTTATTCGCTGCCCACTCCATTCGGGGAATATAATGTTGTACAGGATCGCCGGGCAGAGTCATCCAGGTAGTTTTTGCAGTAGCCACGTTTACAACACCGATTCTTGCCGGCGAAGGATTTTGACCAACTTTTGGATACTCAACAGGTTTTGTAAAAGAGTATAAAGAATCGGTATTATCAATCAGCAAAAAGTTCTTGATTTTAGTTGCATCAATTTGCCAGTAAGCAATGTTCTTACTATCGGGGCTCCAGCGAAATCCGTCCCTGCAATCAAATTCCTCTTCGTATGCCCAATCAAAAGTTCCGTTGATTAACCTTAGCGTTCCGTCTTTGGTTAATTGCGTTATTTTATTCGTCCCGAGATCTTCTACATAAATATTGTGTTCACTTACATAGGCTGCCTTAGTACCGTCTGGAGATATTTTCGCAAACATCAATGAAGATGTGGGACGGCCTTTACCTAATTGCACAAGCCCCTTATTGTTCATATCCAGAACCCAATAATCTCCCCTCGTATCTCTACGCCAGACTTTTTTCGTATTCGTAAAAATCAAGACTTTTTTGCCATCGTCGCTAAAAGAAAAGCTCCGGACATTCAACCCTTTGCTTTGACCTTTTGGGACAAGGCTCGCTGCTTCAACAATGGTTTTTTTAGTGAAAGAAGGAAGCTGAATTTCTGCAATTGAACTGGCTTCAATGTTATAAAAGCTGTTGCCATTTTTTGACCATTGAATGTCTTGTCGCGATTGACAAAAAACTGAAACAGATACATAAAAAGCAATGATAGTAAGAGAGACAATTTTCATTCTTGATGACTTTTTTTAAACTGATAAAGCTGGCACTTTTAAACAACAATTATAGTATTAATAATATAACGAGCTGCTAAAACTATAAAATGGTTTTTGCGAAATCTTGCCATTATTTGTTTAAACCTATGGAAGGTGGAACTGCGTAAGAAAAACCTGTTTGAAAGTTTAATCCTTGTTCTTTCCAATTCTTTTGAAGATTATTGCGCCATGGACGTAATTATTGTTGGAGCAGGGGCTGCAGGATTGATGGCTGCGAAACAGCTGTCAAGTGCAGGTTTACAAGTATGTGTGTTAGAAGCAAGAGAACGTTTAGGTGGGCGTATTTACGAGTATAACGGTAAAGAAGGAGGTGCTGAATTTATTCACGGAAACCTGGAAGTGACGCTGGATTTATTAAAAGAAGCGGGAATAGAAAAGCAGGAATTAACAGGGGAAATGTGGCAAGTAACAAAGGGTAGGTGGAGCCGGGAAACAGAATTTTTTCAACATGCAGAAACAGTGATTAAAAGGTTAAAAGAGATTGAAGAAGATATCAGCATTGAAACATTTTTGGGCAAATTTTTTAAAAGCGAAAAATACCAGGATTTAAGATATTCTCTTACCTCGTACGTAGAAGGATATTATTCTGGAGAGATTTCAAAAACCAGCGCAAGGTCTTTTTTAGAGGAACTGACAAGCGAAGATGAGCAGCAATACAGGTCGATAGGAGGATATGGAAATTTGATAAAATGGTTGGCAGAGGCAAGCCGTAAAGCAGGAACAATTCTTAAGCTGTCTACCATAGTTAAAGAAATCAGGTGGCAAAAAGGTGAGGTAGAAATTGTTGACGAATTGGGAGAAACTTATACTGCGGGTAATGCACTCGTCACGGTGCCGCTAGGCGTTTGGACAGCTGACAAAGACGCAAAAGGTGCTATTAATTACATACCAAAACTTTCAGCAAAAACAGAGGCTGCTTTGCAAATGGGCTTTGGATCGGTGATCAAGATTTTGCTCAAGTTTGAGAAAGGATTTTTTAAAGAAGCCCTTCTAAAAAAACAGGCTGATACCGATCTTTCAAATTTGCATATGGCTTTTTCTGACCAATCAATTCCTACATGGTGGACGCAGCATCCGAACGATACGCCACTATTAACAGGATGGCTGTCTGGACCGAAAGCAGATCAAATGAAAGATGAAACCGATGAAGAAATTTTATCAAAAAGTCTTTATTCCTTGCAAGAAATTTTTCAAGTCGATATCCACGAGTTAAAGAACAATTTAGAATGGTCGAAAGTTTTCAATTGGACTATTGACCCATTCACAAAAGGTTCCTACTCCTACTCTACTTTACACACTGCAACAGCCAGAAAAATTTTGTTAGAGCCGGTTGAAGACACGCTATTTTTTGCCGGAGAAGCTTTGTATGACGGACCGGAAATGGGTACAGTAGAAGCTGCGCTTAAAAGTGGAAAAGATGTGGCCGCGCAATTATTGTCAAGAAAAGCAACGAGCTAATAACGCTTCTGATTTTACGTCCCTGGTACCTTTTGACTCTTACAAGCAACACTTACAAAAGTTATAACATACTAAATTTGATAAGTAATTACTTTTGCCGGTGTTGCTGTTTACCAAATTTTGATATTAATAAAAATTATGGCGCTGCCTTAAATACTGTATGTCTACTAACCCTTTCAGTTCTTTTTGGATGGCTGGTTACGAATGCACAGACAAGCTAAATGCTTTCGGTGACCGGGTTGATTTTTTAAACGAAACAGGTCATCTTCAGATGATCGATGATGACTACCAGTCGCTAGCACCCTTTAATATTCGAACCGTTCGTGAAGGTATTCGGTGGAGCCAGGTAGAAAAACGCCCTTACCAGTATGACTGGAGCACTGTAAAATTTATGCTCGAGCGCGGAAAAGCAAACGGAATACAACAGGTTTGGGATATTTGTCATTTCGGCTTTCCCGATGACCTTACTCCCCTGCATCCAATGTTCGCAAGACGATTTGCTGCTCTTTGCAAGGCGTTTGTAAAAATGTACCGTGACTTTGATCCTCACGGCACCCTGATCGTTACACCTATAAATGAAGTAAGTTTTCTGTCGTGGTTGGGCGGAGACAGGTGTGGAACTTCTCCCTACTGTGTCAATTACGGCTGGCAGGTTAAGTATGCTCTGATGCGAGCTTATGTAGAAGGTACAGCTGCTTTGAAAGAAGCAGATCCCTCAATAAAAATACTCACCACAGAACCGCTGATCAATGCGGTTCCCGAACTAAATGCGCGACCTGAACGTATCGAAGAGGCTCGTGTGTGGCATAATTACCAATACCAGGCGGTTGACATGTTGTGCGGCTACGTGAGCCCCGAACTGGGCGGACAACCACACTTCCTCGATATTGTTGGCGTGAACTATTACTACCAGAACCAATGGGAAATTGATATCTGGCAGCCGCTGCAATGGAAGAATGAAAATGGTGATCCGCGTTTTGTTCCGCTTAGAAATTTGTTCATGGAAATATATGAACGCTACCAGAAGCCAATAGCGCTGACAGAAACCAGTCATCCAAAAGAAGACCGCCCCGATTGGATAAATATGATCGCCGAAGAAACGGCCGCAGTGATAGAGGAGGGAGTTCCTTTTTATGGTATCTGTCTTTATCCTATTATTGACAGGCCAGATTGGGATCATCTAACGCCCTGGCACAATGCGGGTTTGTGGGATGCTGAGTTAAGAGAAAACAAACCGCCGGCAAGAGTTTTATATGAACCTTATGCCGAGGCCCTCCTGCAGTGCCAGGATTTAATTGAGGAAGTGCAGGCAGAAGTGAACATAAAGGTTGCTTAGAGTGGCATAAGTTTTTTACTCGTTGTGCTAAATTAGATTATGAGTACCAACGACAATGAAGCAGCGCAAAATGATGCTACCAATAACAGGAGTGCAAATAAGTCCATGAAGAGTATGTTGGCAGATGACATTCATGATTCGCCACAGGATGAAGAAAAGATGAAGTCTGAAACTGTCATTATTGATCTTCCCGATGTTAGTGATATTCCAGGCCAGGAAAATATTGTAGTTCCAAATATTGGCGAAATGCAGGACACCACTATTTCATCAGACGATGAAGAAGGACTTGGTCTTTTCGGCGATGATGAGGGTGATGAAGATACAGACCTGGTGATGGGAACCGAAGCGGACGTTTCGGAAACAGAACAAACAATGTTGAAAAGGGCTGATGAAGATATGCCCGACGAAGACGATCCATTGTTGCGGCAGGCGGAATTAGATAACACAGATGACGAGGGAGACGTATTGAATGAAGGAAGTCTTGCAACAGACGTTGGAGGTGGAGATTTAGACACTGCAACAAACGAGGAAGACCTCGACAACGATGCTTTAGGACAAGGTGACGAAGAAAACGCGAGTTACAGCCTTGGTAGCGACAGTAATGATGATGTTACCGAAGGCACGCCTTAAAATCTCAAACGGTCTAGCAGATTTCCCGTAATGATTATTGCAAATGAAGAGATCAACAAACGCCGCTCGTTTTTGAAAAATACTACCATTGGCTCTGTAGGTGCTGCCCTGGCACCTACATTTTTATTAGAGGCAAAGGCGGAAGAAGCAGTTGTCCCCTGGCTGCAAAAAGCATGAATTATTGTACTGGAGTCGGGTGTCCTAATAGGAAAAGCCTTTGGAACGCTTCAATAAAGGTTGGAAAGCCAACTTGAAAGTTACGTTTGGTAAGATTAAAGCTTAAAAGACAGTGTGTTGGCGCTTGAGGTAAGGGAGTGGACCCATCCATGTATTTCATTCTGCTCATTTCTCGTTATTGCAAAATCTAGGTCAGAAATGTCAATACTATGAACAGTCCGGAGAGAGGTACTTTTAGAATAGGAACAAGTGGAATAGTGGTGCCTGGAACAAAAGAATCTTTTCCTCCTGAGTTTCAACAAAGCAGTCGCCTGAGCTACTACAGTTCATTGTTCAATACGCTGGAGATCAACAGCACCTTTCATAAACTTCCCATGACGTCTACTTTTGAAAGATGGGCTGCAGAAGTGTCCCAAAACTTCCAACTAACCATCAAGCTCTGGAAGGAAATTACCCATATAAAAAAACTAAAAGTAGACCTCGAAAACATACCCCTGTTTTTAAAAGCAGCGGAGCGTATTGGAGATAAAAAAGGGTGTTTACTTATCCAATTTCCCGGCAGTATTACTTTGGAGTTTTACAATGAAGTGGAGCAAATTTTATTAAAGGTCCAGGAAGTTGATAGTGATAATGTATGGAGAAAAGCTGTTGAACTCAGAAGCGAAACATGGTATGTCGGTGAAGGCTATGAATTGCTAAAAAGCATTGATGCATCACTCGTTTTGCATGACATGCCCAAGTCAAAAGTTTTGCAACCCCTCGTGTCAGATAAATTTATTTACTTCCGCTTTCACGGTCCAACGGGTAATTACAGAGGGAGTTATAGTGTTGAATTCTTGCAGGAACAAGCAGAGAAAATGCGGGCATGTCTTGAACAGGGCAAAGATGTGTACGCATACCTTAATAATACTATGGGGACCGCATTTGATGATGCTATGAGTTTAAAAGCGATGGTAGAAAAATGACGGCTCACGCAGCCGTTTACTATTATAAAGACACCAAGGTCTTATACTTCAAATGGCATGATAATTTAACCAACACTAAAAATCATTCATTTATCATTAATAGTAGGAGGCTTTATGTTAACTATAGAAGGAATTACTTTACCAGTATTATCACCAGAAACAGAGGATGTAGCTATTGCGGAAAATGATCTGCTACCAACCGAGGCCCAGGTAACGGGCACAGGAAAACTAGTAATTACAAACACTGGCGGCTCCAGTGCTTCGGAAGGTGGTATGGGTAGTGGCAGTGAAGATGACAGGGAAAAAGGTAGTCTGACTCAGCCTGGAGAAAAGGGTGGATCAGCAAGCACAGATGACGACGACGACACTACTTTTGATCCGATAAAAAAGGGTGCAAAAGAAGCAGAGAAAGCAAAGGACAAAGAATAGAAGACTGGAGTTAAAAAGTCAGCTAAGGCATACTTCACAAACCGCCCATGAAAGAAATACGGTACAAGTGTGCGACGCAACAATGTTTGGAAGAAATATATCGCCTGGACAACAAAAAATAATGAGGTAAAACAAGAAGCCGACTAAAACGTCGGCTTCTTGTTTACTATTTAAAAGCCCCTTTGATTGCCGCCAACTTTTGGCAATTCTTTCCTGGGAAGTTTCTCATCACGCATGGCAGCATTGTACACGAACGCAGCTACAATTGCAGCGGAATTTTTTAGATCATTCTCAATAAGGTGATCGTAAGTATCCATATTGCTATGGTGAGTACGGGTGTTGTATTCAATAGGGTCTTGAATAAATTGAAAACCGGGTAAACCAACCGCATCAAAAGACAGGTGATCCGTACCGCCCGTATTGTTTACAGTGATGGTGCTGGCTCCAGAGTCTTTAAAAGGTTGAAGCCATGATGCAAAAATGTTTTTTACATTCTCGTTGCCCTGTAAATACACGCCCCTGATTTTACCTGTACCATTATCAACATTAAAGTAGCTTGAAAACTTTGTGTGTGCAGGAAGGAGCTGCATAGTTGCCGGATCGCCAAAAGTCTTTTTTACATAACCTCTGGAGCCAAACAACCCTTCTTCTTCACCGCTCCATAGCGCAATACGAATGGTACGCTTAGGTTTAACTCCTGTAGCCTGTATCAGTCTTACCGCTTCCATCATAATAGCGCAACCTGATGCATTGTCTGTTGCACCGGTTCCGCCATGCCAGCTGTCGAGGTGGCCGCCCAACATTACTACCTCGTCTTTCAGATTTTTATCAGATCCTTTTATCTCTGCAATAACGTTGTAACCTTTGGTATCATTTGTTGTAAACTTTGTTTTTACATCAACTTCCATTTTTACAGGTGTGCCTGATTTTGCAAGACGAAGCATGCTCATATAATCTTCATAAGCCATAGCAAGGTCAAGGAAATTTTCAGGATCTGATGCTTTAAAGCCGCCGCCGCCCTGCACGAAAACGGTTCCGTCGTGACTGCGACTATTCGTACTAAGGATCGCTACGGCTCCTTCCGCTTTGGCGATAGTTTTAATGATATTAGGCAATGTTGCCTGTATTCGCAATTGTGCAAATTGCTCCCTTCGCGCCCTCATTGCTGCAGAGTCGGGAGGACCTGGTCTGCCTGGTTTTGCTTCTGCCATTTTTTGTAATGCATCGGCATCATACCGTGTAGCGTCTGCAGAAAAGCTCTGTTTATAATCCTCGCTTCTATCCATTATAATAATCTTTCCGGCGAGCTTGCCTCTATACACATCCAATGAAGCAGAGTCTTTGGCAGACACAACAATTACTTCTGCATTTTGCAAACCATTTGTGCCACTACACCATGCTTTAGGTAAAGCAATCACAGACTTATAATAAGGAGCGCTCATAGCAACATAAGATCGTTGCAGTTCCCAACCCTTTCCAAACTCTCCCCACGGATCAAGAGTGGCATCCGTTAATCCCCAGCTTTTCAATTGCTGGATAGCATAATTAGCAGCCTTTGTAAAACCGGGAGACACTGTAAGGCGTGGTCCATTAACGTCGGTAAGGTGAAAGGCAATGTCCATTACTTTTGACCTTTGCGCCTCCTCTTGTCTTATTTTCTGTATGGCATTTAAATCAATTTTTTCATCCTGTGCTGACAGGAAAAGGGGCGCTGACAGTGCTAATACAAAGCAAAGCGGGGTAAATCTTTTCATAAGTTTTTATTATTGTTTCAGAGATGTACATGTGTACCGGTACAATTTATGAAATTTAGGTGCTACTTATTATAGTTATAGGTAAGCATTGAGTTTATATAGTTGTGATTGTAAAACGTGCCATTGAATTGATGCTAAAAAGATTAATACTATATTGTTTTTTAAAACCATTACAACTGTATGCACAAAGGACGTCTTGAAGCATTTAGCGACGGAGTAATTGCAATCATTATCACCATTATGGTGCTGGAGATGAAAGTACCTCATAGTGCTGACCTCGCCGCCCTCAAACCAATGGTCCCGATATTTATCAGTTATGTTCTCAGCTTTGTTTATGTAGGTATTTATTGGAACAATCACCATCACATGATGTCTGCTGTAAAGTCGGTGAACGGGAAAATTCTTTGGATGAACCTACACTTACTGTTCTGGCTGTCGCTGATACCTTTCGTAACAAGTTGGATGGGTGAAAATCACTTTGCCCAGTGGCCGGTAACCCTATATGGATTTGTCTTACTCATGAATGCAATATCTTATTCAATACTTTCAAGTACCTTAATTCGCATACATGGCAAAGACTCTCCTCTAGGTGAAGCTGTTGGAGATGGTAAAAAGGGAAAGATTTCTGTAGCTATTTACTTAAGCGCTATACTTCTCACGTTTGTACATCCCCTTATCGGTTTCGCCCTATACTCTGTAGTCGCCATCATCTGGTTTATTCCTGATAAAAGAATTGAGAAAAAGTTAGAACACGAGGTTTTTCATGAACCCCGAAATTAACCGCATGAAAAAGGCACCGATGACAGGCGCCCTTTTAAACTTTTTACTAGTGTTTTACCGAATCAACAAATTTATCAACAGCCTTATTCGCCCGGTTTTTTATCACCCTTTTTAAGCAAAGGAAGATTGCTCTTGTCCAGCTTTTCCATTCCTAATACAGGCATGTCAGAAGCAAAACTTTTACCCGGAACAAGGCATGGCATGTTATCAGGTTGCATTGCATAAATCTCATCCCCTTTTCCATTTTCACCAATATACACACCGGTTATAGGAATTTGGTAAACACCGTTTTTAATTTGTTGAGGCATAACCGATTTATAGTTAGGAACAGGATTTATCTTACTTAGCGTATCACGTAAAAGCATCCTTAGTTTGGCTTCTTCCCAAGGCTTCCTTTTCAAGAAATTACCAGACTGTGCGTTTACAGCGGCTGAAGATCCCGTGAGGATGATGAGTAAGGCAAGAAGTTTCATAAACTAATTTTTACATAATAAATATACTAACTAAAGAACAATTTTCAAGGGAAAGTGCTGCTTCGGTAATTGAAAATATAGGAACGTTGCAGCTACTTATCTTTGACCCACAATTGATACATATGCAAATATTAGGAAGCCTGAAGGAAGCAGACAAGGCTTTGTTTTACCTGATAAATAAAAGACTATCGTTAGGCGCGCTTAATGACATAATGCTGTTATTACGTAATCAATACACGTGGATACCTCTATATTTATTCTTCCTCCTCTTCTTTTATTTTAACTGTCGAAAATACCTTTTGCCCATAATTGCGTTGTCCCTCGTAACTTTTGCCATTACCGATTTTACAAGTGCCAGCCTTATCAAGCCTTTTGTTCAAAGGCTCCGCCCCTGCCAGGATCCTACTCTAGTATTTAGCATCAACAATCTTGCTGGCTGTGGTGGCATATTTGGGATGCCCTCTTCGCATGCTGCTAATCATTTCGGCCTGGCAACTTTCTGGTTTATGGTGATAGAAGATACAGTCAATCAAAAGTGGTTCTGGCTGTGGGTGTGGGCCTTTATCATCTGCTACGCCCAGGTTTATGTAGGCGTACATTTTCCGGGCGATGTAATTGTCGGAGCGCTACTAGGTACAGCAACAGGCTTCCTTTCGTCATACGTCTTTCGTAAAAGGATGGCACAGATAGACTCAATTAAAGCTGATGTTCAAAATTCCGGTGTTTGACTATGAAAGCTTTTGAGAAATATTTCCCTTATTTTTTATTTGCCGGAATTCTAATCAATGCCAATGGTTTATTGATTGACATATTGGAACCTGACGGAGCTCTATACGCTACCATTTCCAAGCACATAGCGCTAACAGGTGATTGGATGAACCTGTTTGGAGATGGTCACGATTGGCTTGACAAGCCCCATTTTCCGTTTTGGATTAGCGCCCTTAGTTTTAAAATATTTGGCATTACTGCGTTTGCTTATAAACTACCTGCATTTATCTTTTGGCTGGGTGGCATTTGGTTTACTTATCAACTAGCCTCGAAGTTATATAACTCGTATACAGCCAAGATCACAGTCATCATTTATGTCTTTTCACTGCATGGTTTGCTCAACAATTTTGATGTTCGGGCAGAGCCTTATTTAACCACGCTCATCATCGCGTCGATCTATTATATTTATAAAGCGGACCTGACACACAAGTGGCTGCACATCATTTTAGCGGCCTTTACCGCCGCATGTGCAATCATGACGAAGGGCATTTTCGTATTGATCACAATTGGTGCAGGTTTCATTGTTTATTGGATCATTATTAAAAAATGGAAAGAATTTATTAACTATCGTTGGTGGGTGATGATCGTATTAATCCTGTTATTTATCACCCCCGAATTATACAGCCTTTACAACCAATTTGATCTTCACCCCGAAAAGATTGTGTTTGGAAGAACAAACGTTTCCGGCCTGCATTTCTTTTTTTGGGATAGCCAGTTCGGCCGTTTTTTTAATACAGGCCCCATCAAAGGTCACGGCGATCCTTCTTTTTTTCTACATACTACACTTTGGGCTTTTTTGCCTTGGTCAATCGTTCTATACATAGCTGTTTATAGCCTCGTGAAGAGACGGAATGAGGATAAGAATGCAGCTTTAAGGTGGATCGTTTACGGTAGCGGACTGGTTACTTTTCTTCTTTTTTCCCTGTCTCGTTTTCAGCTGCCACATTATATCGTTATCCTGTTTCCTCACTTCTCCATTATCACCGCTGCTTACCTGGTATCTATTATTAAAGACATTACTTTTTGGCGATTAACTGTCTTGCAAACAACGCTACTAGTAATTGCTACCATAGCTGTAACCCTGCTTGCCTGGTACTCAAAAATGGGCAATCCAATAGTAGTTTCCTTTATCTCTGGAGCAGTCCTACTGTCAATCGTTTTACTTTTTACAAGGCCTGATCTTAATAAACTAATTGCTGTAAGTAGTGCAATTACAGTTGTTCTTTTCCTGTTCCTGTTTAACTTTTTTTATCCCCGCCTTTTGCAATACCAGGCAGGTATGATGGCCGGAAAATATTTGACCAACAATAAGATCAACGCAAGAGCGGCAACCTTAAATGCCTGGTCATACTCCTTCGAATTCTATTCGCCAGGATTTGTACAGTATGTTGATAGCGTGAAGGACGTGAATAATTTTATCGGGAAAGATAGTGCCGCCGCTTTTTATACTTCAACAAATACGTTACCGCTTCTTGCAGAAAAAGGCTACCAGTTTAATGTGCTGAAAGAGTTCGGATACTTCCACATCAGCATGTTGACGGGCCGTTTTCTAAACCCTAAAAAGAGAGACCAGGAACTGGAGAAAATGGCTTTAATATTAGTGAGAAAGAAACGAAATTTGTAGTCGATAGTGGTACAGGCATTGGTTCTTTGTGACACATCCTTGCGACGCATTTCGTTCATCGTTGGATTCTTTCTGCAACCACATTGTTCTTTTGCTTGTAGCCTTTGAATGATGGTTGGACTTGGCGTTAGTATGAACGTTTTTTAAATAGAAAATCAAAATCATGAATAAAGAAGCCAGCCTGAAAAGATTCGTAGATGCCCAGGAAGGAGATTATAAAAGAGCCTTATTAGAAATAAAAAATGGTAGAAAACGAAGCCATTGGATGTGGTACATTTTCCCGCAAGTTGAGGGACTAGGATTCAGCGAGACTTCAAAGTTGTACGGTATAAAAGACATGGCGGAAGCCAGGGAATTTTTATCGCACCCAGTGCTAGGAAGCAGGCTCTTAGAAATCTGTAACGAGCTATTAAAACTCAATTCAAATGACGCACACGCCATATTTGGAAGTCCCGATGATATGAAGCTACAATCATCTATGACCTTGTTTAATTCACTAAACACCAATGACGTCTTTCAGCAAGTATTAGACAAGTTTTACAATGGGGAAAAAGACAATAAGACGTTACAAATATTGGAGCGTAAGAAATAAAATAGCAAAATCGTGAGAGGCGGTCGCAACATGTAATTGACTGTTTATGACGAAACCAAAAATAGTAACCATGATAACTGAATTTATAGAAAGTGCGAGAAAGCAATTTGAGTTTTATAAGCTACTCGGCGAGAAGACTTTCAGCCAATTATCGGATGAGCAGCTTTTTTGGCAATACAACGAAGAAAGTAACAGCATAGCCACCATAGTTAAACACCTATCAGGAAACATGCTTTCCCGCTGGACCGACTTTCTTACAACCGATGGAGAGAAGGAATGGCGCAACCGCGAGTCTGAATTTGAAAATGATATCAAAGACAGGAATGAAATGATGCAGCGTTGGGAGGATGGCTGGATTTGTTTGTTCGTTGCCCTAAATTCCATTACCGAGGATAATTTCGATACCGTTATCTATATAAGAAATATGGGCCACACAGTTACCGAAGCAATCAACAGGCAACTGGCTCACTACCCTTATCATGTCGGACAAATTGTGTTTATTGGTAAGATGCTTTTGAACGATAAATGGTCGTCGCTCTCCATTCCACGTGGAGCATCAAAAACGTACAATGATGAAAAGTTTACGGAACCAAAAAGAATGGCTCACTTTACTGATGAGTTCCTCAGCAAGAAAAAAGAATAACATTAACTGAGAAGAAATATGAAGATGATTACAGCAATATTGATAACCATTGTATTTGTAGTCATTTCTTTTTATACCGTAATGTATGTTGCCTTAATTATTAGTTCTTACATTGAGAACGGTGAAAGAAAATATAGAAGTAGGACGACTCACATGGAGGAGTCAAAAGAACTAGGTGTTTTTGTAAAGGAATTAAATTTCAAAGTGGACAGTTTTTCCGGAAAGCTCTACAACTTTCATCCCTATATAGAGAAAGGTTATAAGTACGGCAAGTTTCTTTCTACTGGAATTAAGCCTTTAACCAACAGTAAGTTTCCCTACCAGTTTGGATTCAATGAGGTACCACAAAGAAGCATTTCTATAGCAATGAGAAAAGAAGAATTAGAGAAGTTTGACAGTGCTAATAATTCAACCGGTTATCTTAAGCTCCCCCAACTTCCCGACACAATAACCCTGAATATTACCCTCTACCCGCACGACCACGGCATCATTAAGGTTTGGTGAATTACGAGCAACTTTTGTTTTTCCGGTTAAAAAAACCTCTTCGAAAAAGACAAGTACCATTGAAGCTGAGACAAGTTGTGGTTATGAAAGTAAAGTAGGAAACAAAAGATGAACGAAATGCGTCGCAGCGATGCTGCTGGTTAAACCCGAGTTAGTACCATAAAAAAAGACCAGCATTGTCGCTGGTCTTTTTATAAAAATAATATTTGCAAATTTTTATTTAGCAGGAACGCTGCTGCTCTTCTCGACTTTTCCGGGGACCAATCTTCCACCCTCTTCAGCACCTCTGTCGCCACTCTCATGGTATTCTGCGTCGCCGTTTACATTCCACAGGTCAAATAGCTCCTGGCCCGCTTCTATATTTTTTGCAGCAAGCATAGCAGTCATCATGCTATGATCCTGGTTGTTGTATTTGTGCATCCCGTTTCTACCAACAAGGTAAAGACCGGGATAACTTTTTAGTTCATCTTTTATGACATCTACGTTGTCTTTATAAACGTCATCATAAACAGGATAAGCTTTTGGCTGACGAACAACATATCCATCAACAACATCTTCAGCTTTACCTAAACCAATCTTTTGAAATTCCTTCTTACCTAATTCAAGCAAGGCTTCGTTGCTGCTTGTCCAAAGACCATCACCTTCAAAACAAAAGTACTCGAGACCATAACAAGCCATGCTGGGGTCAGGGATCATATAAGGACTCCATGATTTAAAGTTTTGGACACGACCAACAGTAACGGATGGATCGTGAATATAAATCCAGTTGTCAGAAAATACGTTCCTATCCTTCATTATAAGTACAACAGTTAAGAAGTCCCTATACTTAAGATCCTGTGAAGCTTTAAGGGCTTTTGGAGAAACCTTAGGATTAAGCGTTGGTATAAATTCTCTTATAGGAGCAGATGAAATCACATAATCAAAACCTGTTTCTGTAGTTCCATCAGTAAGATTTACACTCCAGTTACCAGCTGCATACTCAACAGAAGAAACGCCGGTGTTCATACGAACTTCGTTGCCCATTCCCTGAATTTTCCTTACACACTCTTCCCACATCATACCGGGACCATTCTTTGGATAACGGAAAGTATCAATCAAAGTTTTGATCACTTTATCTTTATTTCCACTTGTATTCTTAGGCTTGAAAAGAGCGTTTTTAATTGCAGACGACAGTGATAAACCTTTAATACGCTGAGCTGCCCAGTCAGCAGAAATCTCAGTACAAGGTGTACCCCAAACTTTTTCTGTGTAAGTTTTAAAAAAGATGTTAAAAAGTCTTTTACCGAATTGGTTACTTACCCATTCCTCGAAATTCTTAGGGTCTTTAATAGGAAACGCTTTAGCTTTTAAATAACTAAGCACGCAAAGCGCAGACTCAAAAATACCCAATTTTGTTAAGGCTTCCATTCCCTCAAGAGGATAAGAAAAGAATTTGTTGTTGTAGAAAATTCTTGAACTTCTTGGCCTGTCAATTAACTCGTCACCTAAAATCTCTGTCCAGAAGTCTTCTACTTCCTTTGATTTAGAAAAAAAACGATGTCCACCGATATCGAAATTGTATCCTTTGTAAGACTCGGTCCTCGAGATTCCACCCACATATTTTGGATCTTTCTCAAAAACGACCACATCCTGGTTTGCCTTACTTAAGAGGTAAGCAGCAGTTAACCCAGCAGGGCCGGCACCTATAACTGCTATTCTTTTTGCGTTTGCCATAAAGGGCGCAAATATAGTTTATTTGGTGAAATCTGCCTGAGTTTCATTGGCGTGCTTTTTATAATATGATATATAACACACGCGAATGCGTAGATTTGCAGCAACAAAATAAAATGACGGAAGTTTTTATAATTCTTGGATTAATCTTATTGAACGGGGTATTTGCGATGGCTGAGATTGCGGTTGTATCATCGCGCAAAACGAGACTTGAGGTACAGGCAAACAAAGGCGATGTCAACGCAAAAAAAGCACTGCGTCTTGCAAATCATCCGGATAATTTTCTCTCTACTGTACAGATAGGCATCACTTTAATGTCAATTTTAACGGGTATTTTTTCAGGGGATAATATTAAAAATTCACTTATTGAATTCCTAAAAGGCTTTCCCGCACTCAATCCCTACCAAGGCTCAATTGCAACCGTGATCGTTGTTTTTTGTATTACCTATTTGTCACTTATAAGCGAACTAACGGCTAAAAGAATTGGTTTGTCGAGGCCTGAAGCCATTGCTAAATGGGTAGCAACGCCAATGCAGCTTATTTCTAAAGTAGCGTATCCTTTTGTCTGGTTTTTAAGCAAAAGCACTGATCTCATTTCAAAGCTTTTTAAGACGACGCCAAACGACACGACAGTTACCGAAGAGGAAATAAAAGCGATCATAAATGAAGGAACTGAAACCGGCGCTATCGAAGAAAAGGAGCAGGAAATCATCGAAAGGGTTTTTCATCTTGGTGACCGCAACATCACATCTCTGATGACCCATAGGAGTGATATTGTTTGGATGGATGTCAACTGCAAGGTAGCAGACATCAAGCAGAAAATGCGCGAGGTGGTACATACAAGCTACCCGCTGTGCGAGGGCGTAATAGATAATATTAAGGGCATCATTTCTATTAAAGACATCATGTTGGCGGACGACAACATTTTACTGAAAGACCTGATGAAGCCCGGTTTATTTGTGCCTGAGAATAACTCTGTCTACCAGGTGTTGGAAAAGTTTAAGCAGGTGCAGGCGACTTCGTGTTTTATTGTTGACGAGTACGGTAGCGTGGAAGGAATGATGACTTTAAACGACATTCTTGAGGCGATTGTCGGTGACATTGGACCGACAGATGAGGATGACTACGAAATCACTGAAAGAGAAGACGGCACCTATTTAATAGATGCTCAAATTCCTTTTTACGATTTTCTAAGCCGTTTTGAAAAAACGGAATATATGAACGAAGGCGAGCACGACTTTAATACACTTGCCGGTTTCATTCTTCACCAGTTGCGCACTATCCCAGAAACCGGGGAAACATTAGAATGGAACGGCTTCCGCCTAGAGATTATGGATATGGATGGTAATCGTATAGATAAAGTTTTGGTCACGATTTCAGAAGAGATGAAAACTGAACTCGAGGAAAATGAATAATCCCTGGGGATACTAGCAAAGAGAGCATCAACTATTGTTTGTCTTTCAATACCAGCATCAATTCACAAGCATCATTGTTGCGTCGCAAGCACTTTTACATTTGTGCTACTCTAAACTTCAGTCTCACTATAATTACCCCGACAATCTCTCAGAATAGTCTTTTGGCAATTTGTCAATTTGCTGTAAAAAAGCTTCTAACTGTACAGGCTTTTGTGTTCCTAAAACGACGCGCCCTCCTGATTTTAAAGTTAACTGCAGTCCTTTATTTCCCGCTACATTGTGGACAGTTCCGTAAGAGGTGAGCCTTAATCCGTACCCTACAAACCCGTACTTTATTATTTCAGCCTTTATTATATTCTCCCATGTATAATGCGAAAATGCTCTCTGAAACGGAACCCACCTAAACTTTACGCCTTCCTCCGAAATAATTGTCTGGAGCCTAGCCACATAAAATAGCACGAGCAATGCCAGTATAAAAAATGTGATAAACACCAGCACAACAATTGGAGCAGGCTTGCTGCCAAAAGGGCGATCTAAAATTATCTGTTGAACATCCGCATAAATAAACAGTCCAAGAAGGGCCAGCAAAATAAAGTAAACAACGAACAACCCTTTTTGCCGGAAGGACTGGCTTTCTTCAAACTTAGTTTCGTATACAGTGTCTTGCATTCGTTTTTCTTAATTGATCATTTTCTTATGTATAAGTTAGGAACATTAGGCCGCGAATAATCAATGCCATAAGCAGTCTTCATGAGTATAGATACCACTTCATAAATTAAAACTTCATTCCGTTGAAACTGCGGAAGTAGTCCCATCATTGCATAGCTAATTGGGTTGACCGCAGGAATAAACGTTTCCCATTCATAACCTTTCCCCCACCTTAATCCTTTAACTGTTATTTCGAGATCAGCACCTTTTGAAAGAAGGAAATTCATAGCATCTACACAAAGATTTTCGTTTTGATTTACGGTATGAAAGACAGGAGTCTGACCGCCGAAGCCATATTCGTCGACGCCTGCTGCAGCGTTTACATCAGCGCCATGACTAACAAGAACATCTGCACAAGAAACATGATTAAACTCAGCACAAATGTGCAGCAGCGTAGCTTCAAACAAAGGCGTAAAGTCACATCGTAGAGAATACCTTTTTTCTACCAGATCCCTGTTATCACCTAACTCATTGCTTAGTGCGTTGGGGTCGTCTAACAGCACACTTAGTAAGGCTTTGTCTTCGAAATCTAATCCATAGTCGACAAAGACTCTAACACGCTCCTTAAACTTTGGACCTCTTGGATACTCACTTATCAGTTCCTCAATAAGCGGCCTGTCATTATAACGATCATTGGGATGAATGCCGTTTTCAAAACATTCTCTAATTCGCTTAGGCGAATGAAGCTCAATCTCTGTAATTAGCTTTTCGAGGTAATCCATGAAAGGATTTGATTGGCGGTATTATAAAATAGAACTTTCCTACTGGCTGGTTATAGCAATTAGTTGATCCAAAAAAGTCATTTGTCCGGCGTTGATTTTTACTCGTGCTTCATCCATCGTGAACCATCCGGCTTTGTCTACTTCAGGAAATAATTGCTTCTTTCCTGAACGTGGCGGCCATTCCATTTCAAACTCATTGCTCTTTATAAATGCAAGATCAAATGCTGCTTTTGTCGCCCATGCCGTAATCACTTTTCCTGATTTAATTTTTAGAGGTTGCAGCGGTATACATTCACTATCCGGCAAAACATTTCCGGTCTCCTCGGTAAATTCTCTTTTTGCTGCTAGTAAGGCATCCTCCCCTTCTAAGTATTCACCTTTCGGGATGCTCCAGGCACCTTCATCTTTATTCTTCCAGAACGGTCCTCCGGGGTGTACCAGCAGAACTTTTAATTCTCCTTTTGGTGATACGTTATAAGCTAGTATGCCTGCGCTTAGTTTTGACAAATTGCATAGGTTTATGATAAAAAGCTAATATTTAACTCTGGCTTAAAATTACTACCGTCCTTTTAGCAAAATGGAACAATCGGCAGTTAAAGCTTTAAACCTTTCTTGAATAATTATTTCTGCAGACAATAAGAGTTCGGTTTTTTATGTTCTGTAGCTTACTATTACTGTGGTCACGGCAACCATCAAAGTCTTTTTACTACTTCCGCGGAAAGGGGGTAGTTTAAAGGTTAATTAACCACCTGTAAATGCTGGTTAAAACTATTGTCGAACGTATCAATTATTTTGCTATTTCAACTTATGCTGTAATATTGCAACAGTCAAAGCTAGTTGCTGCATATGTAATTATTAGTAAAAGTGAGTGACACAACGATGCTGAAAAAAGGTTTACAGCCCGTATCCAAAACCTTAAAAAACCAGAATGAGTAAGAATTTATTAATAGTGGAGTCTCCGGCTAAAGCGAAGACGATTGAGAAAATACTGGGAAATGACTTTGAAGTAAAAAGTTGTTACGGCCATATCAGGGATCTTGAAAAAGATGACATGGGTATCGACCTGAACAACAACTACCAGCCGCGATATAAAGTTCCTGAGGAAAAGCAGAAAGTTGTAAAAGAACTGAAACAACTTGCCAAAAAAGCCAAAGAGGTTTGGCTTGCATCGGATGAGGACCGCGAAGGAGAAAGCATTAGCTGGCACCTTGCGGAAGAACTAGGCCTTGATCCTAAGAGTACAAAGCGAATTGTTTTTCATGAAATTACCGCTCCCGCGATAAGAAAGGCTGTTCAAAATCCCCGCTTTATTAATATGGACCTTGTGAATGCTCAACAGGCTCGCAGGGTTTTAGACAGGCTTGTCGGTTTTGAACTGAGCCCTGTACTATGGCGTAAAATAGGAATGCAACGTAGCCTAAGTGCAGGCCGTGTGCAAAGCGTTGCCGTAAGGTTGGTTGTTGAACGTGAAAGAGAGATCAACAATTTTGCAACGGAGAGCAGCTATAAAATTGAACCGCTATTTTCTGCAAATGATATAAACGGTAAACAAGTAACCTTTAAAGCTGAAGGCCCCGGAAAAATTTTACAACAAGAGTTTGCACTACAATTTTTAGAGAGCTGTAAAGATGCAGAATACAAAGTAACCGATGTAACCGTTAAGCCGGCAAAACGTTCGCCCGCTGCGCCGTTTACCACCTCTACCCTACAACAGGAAGCTAGCCGTAAACTTGGCTATAGCGTAAGTAAGACAATGTTGATAGCACAACGTTTATATGAAAGTGGTAAGATCACTTACATGCGTACCGACAGCATCAACTTAAGTGAAACTGCCATGAACGCCATCCAGGCGGAAATCAAAAGTAGTTACGGGGATAAGTATTACCAGGCGAGAGAATACAAAAATAAAAATGCAAGCGCTCAGGAAGCACACGAAGCTATTCGTCCAACCTATATGGAAAACCATTCGGTGGACGATGAAGAGGGACGACGCTTGTATGAACTGATTTGGCGACGCACCATTGCCTCTCAAATGGCTGATGCAGCTTTTGAGAAAACAATTGCA
This sequence comes from Segetibacter aerophilus, assembly GCF_007991655.1. Taxonomy (GTDB): domain Bacteria; phylum Bacteroidota; class Bacteroidia; order Chitinophagales; family Chitinophagaceae; genus Segetibacter; species Segetibacter aerophilus. The sequence goes on along the minus strand of NZ_BJYT01000002.1, from coordinate 352,480 downwards.
AAAATCAATATTTCGACAAACAGGGATAACCTTACTGCAACAGGCGAGGTAATGAAGTTTGATGGTTTTTTGAAAGTATATAATGAAGGCAAGGATGACGAGGATGGCGAAGAAGATGGCGAAGGGGTACTTCCGCCACTAAGAGTTGCACAAGTTCTTGACTTTAGAGAAATGCGGGCAACACAAAGATTTACCCGTCCGGCGCCAAGATATACTGAAGCGTCTTTGGTGAAAAAGCTGGAAGAGTTAGGAATAGGCCGACCTTCTACCTACGCTCCTACCATCACCACAATTATGAAGCGTAACTATGTTGAGAAGCGTGATAAGGAAGGTGTGAAAAGAGAGGTAAATGTTTTAAAGCTGAAAAAAGACAACTCGGTACAAAAGGAAGTGGTTGTTGAAAATACGGGTGCTGAAAAGTCGAAGTTATTTCCAACGGACCTGGGAATGGTTGTAACAGATTTTCTGAAGCAGCACTTTAAAAGTGTAATGGACTATGGCTTCACCGCACAGATAGAAGAAGAATTTGATGAGATAGCTGATGGCAAGATGAAGTGGAGCAATATGATTGATGGTTTCTACAAACCTTTTCATAACAATATTGAAATAACACTTGAAACGGCTGAAAGGGCTAAAGGCGAAAGGATTTTAGGCGCGGAGGCTGAAACAGGAAAAAGAGTTGTTGCGAGGATGGGCCGTTTCGGTCCGATGGTACAAATCGGCGAGTCAAATGTCGAAGAAGAAAAACCTCGGTTTGCGAAATTAAAAGCTGACCAAAGCATCGAAACAATTACCATGGATGAGGCCATGGAGTTATTTAAGCTTCCATTGGTGTTAGGTGAATATGAAGGTAAAGAAGTGGCCGTAAACGTTGGAAGGTTTGGACCATATGTACGGTGGGGTGATGAATTTATATCATTACCACGAGGTGAAGACCCTTTAACGGTAGATATGGAACGTGCTATTGAGGTGATTGGTGGAAAGCAGGTAGCAGATGCTCCTATCGGGATGTATGAAGATAAGCCGGTGACAAAAGGGAAAGGACGATTTGGTCCTTTTATCAAATGGCAGGATTTGTTCATAAATGTTCCAAAGGGCTACAACTTTGATGAGCTGACTCAAAAAGATTGCGAGCAACTGATAGAGAAAAAATTAGAGAAAGAAGCCAACCGTTACATACAGCACTGGCCATCTGAAAAAATATCAATTGAAAATGGCCGTTGGGGTCCTTTCATCAAATTTGGCAAAAAAATGTTGAAAGTAGTTGGCAAAGGAGAGAAAGGAAAATACACTGCAGAAGAACTTTCAACCATCTCTCTCGATGAGGTCAAGAAAATGATTGAGGCACAAGTGCCGGGTGCGTTTTCAAAAAAGGCAGCGGCCAAAAAAACAGCTGCAAAGAAAACTGCAGCTAAGAAAACCGCCTCGAAAAAGGCGGTCTCCTAGAATGATAAATTGAGTGGTAGAATATTTCGACCGGTGCGCAAGTCTCAGTACGATGTTGGAGGTTACAACTGTCCTACTTCGCTATTAATGTTTTTACGAGCCGTCTCTTCCATCGTTTCTACAAAGTCATTTGTTATAAAGATCTTCTCGGATTCAAGCACTTTTTGAAGCGCTTGTTTCCGGCCGGCTTTGTACACGTCATCGGGATACTTTAAATATTCCTGGCGTATTTTTTCACTGTAAGCTTTGTACGTTTCAGCCTCTGCTCCAAGAATCGCGATATCAAAATCAAGAAATAAACCAAGATCATTTTTCAAAGCAAATCCTTGTGGCACTTTGTGATCTTTGGTAGCTATTATAAATGTTTTGATATTTTCAATTATCCTTGAATTTACATTCAATTGCTTCAGGTGACTTTCTGCCAGCGCAGCACTCTGCTCTTCGTTATCAGGACGATATGTATCGTACACGATATCATGATATAAAATAGCAAAACCTGTAACTGCAGGATTTAAGATTCTATCGAGATGTTGATCACATAAGCTATATAAAAAAGCGATGTGAGTTAAGTTATGATAATGCCTGTGTTGCTCAGAATAACGATAAAGAATCTCTTCCCACAGTTGCTCCTTAATTTCTTCTTTGTTTGAGAAAGCGGTCAATTGCTTCCATTTCTTTTTCACGTAATCTAAAATATTATCCATTTTATACAGTATTTAAAGCAAGCTTGCTTTTACGAATTCCATAACTGAAGTAAACAATCAAGCCAACGGCTAACCAGATCAAAAAACGTAGCCAGTTGGTATGACTCTCCTGTGCCATTAAATAAAAACAACTAATTAATCCAAGTACAGGTATTAACGAAAATGAATGTTTAAATGAAAAGATGCTTACCAACAATGCAACAATCCAAAACAGTAACATTGGAAAACCTTCTTTCGAAAAAATATTTACAAAATGAGCTGGTGCATACAAAACAACCAATGCCACAGAAATGATAAAAACTGCCGGAACAATCAGCTTACCATTTACATACGGCACTTTAAATTTTGAAGCAGCCTGCTTCTTTCTTTTTTGCAAAACCAGCACTCCGCCGCAAACGAGCACGAACGCAAATAAAGTTCCGATACTTGTTAAAGCAAGCACAACATCCAGGTTTAGGAAAAGGGCAGGGATTGCAACTACACAACCAGTTAGAATTGTGGAGAATGACGGAGTCTTATAAACAGGATGAAGCCGCGAGAAGATTTTTGGAAGCAGTCCATCGCGACTCATGCTCATCCAAATTCTAGGTTGTCCTAATTGGAAAATAAGTAACACGCTTGCGGTGGCAATGATAGCGCTAACGCCAACAATTCCAGAGATCCATTTCAGTCCTCTTGCTTCAAAAATCAAAGCGAGTGGATCACCTACGTTTAGCGTTGTGTAATGAACCATGCCTGTCAGCACCAAAGCAAGCAGCACATATAAAATGGTGCAGATGATCAGCGAGTAGATCATTCCACGCGGAAGATCTCGTTGTGGATTTTTACATTCTTCAGCAGTTGTAGAAATTGCATCGAAGCCTATATAGGCAAAGAATACCGCTGAAACACCCTTCAAAATTCCTGAAATACCATTTGGTGTAAAAGGGCTCCAGTTCTGTGGCTGCACATAATAAGCACCTAAAACAATGACAAGGAAAATAACAGCAAGCTTTATAATTACCATAATGTTGCTCGCAGATTTAGATTCCTGTATGCCTATAAAAACGATATAAGTAATAAGGGCAACGATCATTAAAGCGGGCAGGTCCATTATCACATGCATTCCAAAAAGTTGTGGAGCATGCAGCCATGCGTCGTATTTATTTGACATCGCCGGATCAATAGAGGCTAGTGCCTGTCCACTCGAAAGTAGTCCCGTTGCTTCATCAAATCCTGCATGGGCTGTAGTGTAATCCATGGTGAGCCACGACGGAATGTGAATACCAGCTTTATCAAGCAAGCCTGTGAAATAGTCGCTCCACGAAATGGCTACCGCAATGTTTCCGATGGCATATTCCATTAACAAATCCCACCCAATAATCCAGGCAAAGATTTCGCCGAAGGCAACGTATGAATAAGTATAGGCGCTCCCCGAAACAGGAACGGTTGATGCAAACTCAGCATAACACAAAGCAGCAAAGCCACAAGCAATGGCAGTAAAAATGTACAGGAAAATAACTCCGGGTCCACCATCAAAACACGCTTTACCAATGCTACTGAAAATGCCCGCCCCTATTACTGCAGCAATACCCATAAGGGTAAGATCCTTTACTCCCAATACTTTATTCAGCATTCCATGACCATCATGCAATCCCGCTTCAGCATCTGCTAAAATCTTATCTATTGATTTTTTCCGGAGCAATGGATTTGCCATGAACAGATTTTTTTGATAGAGTTATAAATTATGAAGGTGATTTTTTTTCAATGGCAGACAATCAAAAATCTCTTTGAACAAGAAAAGAGGTAAGTTCTTTTAAAGGCTTTTTCCGTACTGATAAAACTGCAATGTCTTCAAGATGTTGAAAGGCTACAGTTACATATTTTTCTTTGAGGCTTCTTGCCCATTCATCCACTCCGCAGCTTCTATAAATAGCTAGTACTTTTTCCACTTTGTCATCCTCATTTTGTTTTAGCAAATTCTGCAGCTCTTCTTTTTGCGCTCCCGTCGCTACATCTAAGGCATGAATTAATAAGAAGGTTTTTTTATTAGCAACTATATCTCCACCTACCTGCTTCCCAAATTTTTCAGGGTCACCAAAGGCATCGAGGTAATCATCTTGTACCTGGAAGGCTATTCCGAGGTTTAATCCAAATTCGTATAAATGTTTTGCGTTGCTATCTCCTGCGCCACCTAAGATGGCACCAAGTTGAAGACTAGCCGCCATTAGCACCGACGTTTTTAATCCGATCATTTCAATGTAATCATCCAAATCAACTGTCTCTTTCTTTTCAAAATCCATGTCCAGTTGTTGTCCTTCGCAAACCTGTGCAGCCGTCTTGTTGAAAAGTGTAAGAATTCTATGAATTGTATTTGTCCTGACCTTATTAATGTATTCGTAAGCCTGTATCATCATCACGTCGCCACTTAGTAATGCCGTCGGCTCGTCGAATTTTGTATGTACAGTTTGCATTCCGCGGCGAAGCGGCGCCTTGTCCATTATATCATCATGTATCAGTGTGAAGTTGTGAAAAAGCTCAATGGCATTTGCGACATGGTACGCATCAGGAGTAATCTTATCGAACAATTCGTTGCCCATTAAACACATTACAGGTCTTATCCTTTTGCCACCTAATCCTAAAAAGTATTCACAAGGATCATAGAGAGTAGACGGTGCCATTGGAAAATGACGAACATTGAAATAAGAAGTAAATTTTGTAACAAGCTCTCCGAACGAATGCATCATAAGCTTTTCTGTGTGGGCAAATATAGTGGCAAAAAAATAGTCACGTTATAGACACCCCGAAAGTGTATATTTTTTATGAAACAAGCATTTGTTCGTAATGAGCGTTCGTTGTGTCACTCCCTTGTACTGCAACTTTTTATTGCAGCGCTTATGAGCACGCAGTACCTAAACTGTTAAATAACAAGATGTAGCTTTTTATAGAATAAGCTAAAGAACTTTTTACGGTCTTTATTTAAAAAGCAGAAAAAGCTGCAAAAAGATGCAAAGTACCAGCGTGCTATGCAATGAGATCTTAATAGTGTTATTTACTTGACTACCTACAACTATCACTACTCAATCTTCCGCTTTTTCTTTTCGCTGCCTTTGGCTTTGCTTCTGGTGCGCGTGGGCACTGGTTTTACTACCGTTTCCTCGTTTAGCTTTTCGTCAACTTCAGGTTTCAAAACCCAATCAAAATCCAACTGACGCTTCGCCAAATTAGCAGATACAACTTTGATATATACCTTGTCGCCCATCCTGAATTTGCGTCCACTTCTACGCCCAACAAGACTGTATTCTGATTCAATCAAACGGAAATCATCGTAATCGGAAAGACCTGTTATCGACACCAATCCTTCACACTTGTGTTCAACAGTTTCGACCCAAAACCCAAATCCCGATACTCCGCTGATCACACCTAAGAATTCCTCTCCAATATGTTCTTTTAAAAACTCGACTTGCTTGTATTTATTTCCAGCTCGTTCACAATCCATGGCACTGCGTTCCATCTCGCTGCAGTGCTTGCACTTCTCTTCCATCTTTTTGTCAAAAACAGGAGCACCTTCAAGGCAACTCTCCAAAACTCTATGCACCATTACATCGGGATAACGACGGATGGGAGAAGTAAAGTGGCAATAATGCTCGAAAGCCAAACCATAGTGGCCGATATTATCAGCAGAATAAACAGCCTTAGCCATGGTACGAATACCGAGCGACTCAAGAACATGTTGTTCAGGCTTTCCTTTCACATCTTCCAACATCTGGTTGAAACTGGAAGCTATTTTTTCAGGGGTAGAGGTATCGAACTTATGGCCATATTTAGCTGCAAAAGCTATAAACGGAGTCAACTTCTGCTCATCAGGAACATCATGTATTCGATATGGAAAAGGCACTTCCTTCTTGTTCACTTTTACCTTCGAGACATACTGAGCGACTGTTTTATTAGCCAGCAGCATGAACTCTTCTATCAACTGGTGCGCTTCCTTACTTTCCTTCACAACGATACCAATGGGCTTACCCTTTTCATCCAACTTAAAACGAACCTCAGTAGATGAGAAGTTGATGGCACCATCACTAAATCTTGCGGCTCTAAACCCTTGTGCAAGATCATTCAGCAACAAAACTTCTTCGCTGTATAAACCTTCTTTTTTTTCGATGATCTCCTGCACATCTTCATAAGTATATCGGTGATCGCTATGAATAACTGTTCTTCCTAACCAGAAGTCTTTTACGTTACCTTTTAGGTTAATCTGAAAAACTGCAGAAAAAGTTAGTTTATCTTCCTTTGGCCGCAGTGAACACAATTCGTTTGAAATTCTTTCCGGCAACATTGGGTTAACCCGGTCAGGAAGATATACCGAGGTTGCTCTTTGATAAGCGTCATCGTCCAGAATAGATCCGGGAGTTACATAATGACTTACATCAGCTATATGAACGCCGATCTCATACAAGTCGATCTTCAATTTTTTTATTGAGATGGCATCATCAAAGTCTCGCGCATCAACGGGGTCGATAGTAAACGTAAGTACATCCCTCATGTCTTTACGTTTCTTGATTTCGGAGGCAGATATCACGTCAGGTAATCTCAATGCCTCTTCCATTACATCGTCCTCAAAAACCAACGGGAAACCATTTTCCACGAGGATGCCTTTCATAGCAATGTCGCTCTCTTGCTCAGCCAACAACACCTGAACAATCTCACCTTCAGGCTTTTTATTAGTTGTATCCCACTTAGTAATTTTTGCCAGTACCCTGTCCTTATCTTTTGCACCATTCAATTTATCAAGTGGTATATAAAGATCAGGCATCGGCTTATCGGAGTCGGGAATAAAAAAGGCAAAGTTTGAGCTAACCTGTATGTGCCCAATAAACTCACTTTGTTTACGGCTTACAACTTCTGTAACACGTCCCTCTCTTTTGCCATTATTTAAATTTTCTCGTACCACTTTCACGCGAACGGTATCACCGTTTAAAGCAGTATTAAAGTCATTTGGACGAACAAAAATATCTCCACCCTCACTATCTGTTACTACATATCCTACCCCGCTTCGTGTTATTTCCAGTACCCCTTTCGCAAGATCCGAATCGTGTTTCTTTCCTCTTGAGGACTTATCTTTTTTGCTCATGTTTTTTATTGTCTTGAAAGGTTTCTATAAAAGTATTTACAATTTCATCAAATTGTGTGCCCCTGCCAAAAAGAAAACGGTGCTGTATAGGCAACACATACATTGGCATTTCTTTCAGTTCATCTTTGAATTTCATTAGCCTCACCGCATCTTTTTCGGTAGTAACAATCATTTTTTGAGTTGCCTGAATTTCTTCAAACTTTTTTCTCACTTCATTGAGATCATCAATAGTAAAAATGTGGTGGTCAGAAAAAGACAACTGGTAATAAGTCTTTGACTGCTGTACGAGGTAATTTTTCAATGGTGTAGGATTCGCGATGCCGCAAACAAGCAGCACTTCGTCTTCTAGTGAAAGCCTCTTTTTTTCTTTTGTAACAATGTGATAAAGATCTGTATACTGTATAGTTGAAAATAAAACATGCTGGTTCGGCAAGGGCCGTATTTCCTCTTTGATCCTTTCCGCTTGCTCCATAGAAATTTCAGGAGGGCATTTAGTGACAACAATAACGTTGGCTCTTTTGTAAGATGATTTCTGATCTCTTAAATCACCTGTGGGCAAAAAAAAATCGCGCGTAAATAAATCGCCGCACTCAGTTAACAAGATATTGAAACCGGGATGAATACTTCGGTGTTGAAAAGAATCATCCAGTATGATAACCTGAGTTTCGGGTCGGTCGTGAAGCAGTTGGGGTATTGCCACTATTCTTTCCTCACCAACAGCAACTGCCACCGAAGGAAACTTGCTATAGAACTGCATAGGCTCATCTCCTATTTCAAGTGCAGTAGTTTCGGCATGAGCCAGTGTGTACCCTTTTGTTTTTCTTTTATACCCCCTGCTCAAGGTGGCTATTTGATATTTGTCCTGCAGCATTCGAATGAGGTATTCTACCATTGGTGACTTACCTGTGCCGCCAACAGACAGGTTGCCAACGCCTATAATTGGCAGATTAAATGAAACGGACTTGATTATTTTTTTATCAAATAAATAGTTTCGGATGATAACGACCAATCCATAAAGTAACGAGAAAGGAAAAAGTAGAATTCTAACAGACTTAAGCAGGTAGAAATTAAAATTCATAAATTCTTGAAGGAGTGATACAGAAATTTAAAGGTACATCATATTGATTTCTATCCTCTATTTTGTCCACCGGATCGAAGTAGGAGAAGCCAACAGTAATTACATCATTTCGGCATTTTTGTAAAAACCTGTCATAAAAGCCCTTACCATAGCCCACCCTAAAACCCTCTTCATCAAAGGCCAGTAAAGGAACAAATACAAGGTCTATTTCTTCAGCCGTAATTTCATCGCCTTCTTCAGGTTCGGGTATACCATATTCGTTTTCTACAAAATCTGTTTCCTCATGCACCAGGATCGCCTGCATTTGTTTTGTCTCCATATCGACCAGTGGAAACGTAACCTTTAAACCAGGAATGGCGTGTTCAAGATAGCGGGTGTATAAAAGAGTATTCATCTCGCAATGTTGCTCCAGCGGCCAATAACTTAGAAGTACCTCTATGCTACTTTCAAAAGCAAGGTTTTGCAGCTGGATTAATAGTAAATCATCCAACTTCATTCTCTCCGTTGTCGGCAAAGCGGTTCTTTTCTCCTTATAAATTTTCCTTAAGTCCTGTTTCAGCATTTGAACTAATTACGACTGTTTTTTATAATAACGGTAAGTTTTGCTATACGAGCTTTTAAGTTTCATAGCATCATCGTTGCGTCGCAAGCACTTCGGCAGTAACTCTTTTATTGATCTTTTAATAAGTTCTGCTAAAAAGAAAGTAAACTAATACTCGCTTTAAAAAGTGCCGTCCAAAGATGTATAGTTGAATGAAATGCGACGCAACGATGTAAAATCACGGAACAGATCTATGGTTTCAAAAACATCTTTAGTTGCTTAAAAAGACAGCAGTAAAACTAAAGCACGCTTAACTCCTAATTCCCCAAAGCCTCGCCCTTTGCATCTTTTTCGACCCCATTTGTAAAAAACGAAAAAATGGTAGAACCGTAGTTTCGCTGAAAACTGAAGCCCCGAAATTTTTCATAATCATTACGCGGCGTATGTTCGAGAACAAAATAACCACCTGGTGCGATTAACTTTTTGTTAGTGATTATTTTAGGTAATTCATCTATCGTTCCCAGCGCATACGGAGGGCCGGCAAAAATGAAATCAAATTGCTCGTTACACGTCGATAGGTAAGAAAATACATCGAGACGAAGTACTTTATAATTTTCAACCTTTAGCATCTCGAGGTTCTTCTTTATAAAATCGTGCATTGCTGCATCTTTCTCAATAATGGTAAGATCGCCGGCACCTCTTGAAGCAAGTTCATAACTAATGCTACCTGTACCGCCAAACAAATCGAGCGTCTTTATTCCTTCAAGATCAACGCGATGTTGCAGAATATTAAATAAACCTTCTTTTGCTATATCCGTTGTCGGCCTTGTATGAGGCATGTTTGCGGGAGGGTTAATTTTCCTTCCTCGAAATTCACCTGATATTATTCTCATAATGCAAGGTTGAAAAATGGTGTGAAATAGTGAAGCGGGTGCTCGCCCAGCTCGGGTATTGAAGCAGGCACAGTCTCGTTTTCTACAATCACCTTTTTAAAGTAGGTGATCAGTTCGCGATACAATTTAAAATCGAGGTCTATCATTCCTGAAATCTTAATTGTAAGCGTTTCACTGAAAAGCTCAAACCGTTGAGTGATATTCAACAAATAGTACAAGACGTCTTCAGGAGTTTCATAAGCAAAAGTTTGTATTAGTTGCAGAACGCCGTTCTTCATTACGGCTGCAATTAGGAAAGTATCGTAAAATTGTACGGCAATAAACTCATCGGAGACAAGAGCGGCACTGCTCGTAACTCTCCTGATGATATTTGTGTAAGAATGATGAAAAGTAGCTTTATTAAAACGTTTATCTAAGTAATTGTAAAGGTCTTCATTCACTCGATACACGTTCATCATGCCCGGTTCAACGGGTACATGTTGGAAATTGATTTTCGAAGAAAAGTCTTCGCCGTACACAAGGTTTAAATATTCCGGGGCTATTTCTTTACTAAACTTAAAAATAGGAACAGGTACACAAAACTCGTTGTTTATAAAAATTTTAGCGGAAGCGGGAGTAGACGATAAAATTTTGGAGTCGCGAGAAATGTCGGTAAAAAGCTGGTCTAACTTTTCGGCTTCTCCTTCGGCAAAAGTGAAAAGCTCACACGCTGCAATAACTCTTTTATTGTCTTTTGTTACTAGGCATGCAACGTGAGAATTTGCAATCTCAATAATTAGTTGATCACCTTCTTCAACGGCAAAAACTTCAGAACTAAAAATACTAAAACGCTTATTTGGCATCAATTTGAAATTGCGAGTGCAATTATACTAAAAAAATATGCCCTCGCCGTGATAAGCGTTTTATCTACATTACTGCATTTCTGAAAGCATTTTTTTACCTTCTGCTTTTATTGCCACATCATCGGGAGTGCGGGTTGGAAGCTTTACCATCTGATTAAGTACCGGGATTGCTTTCGAAGGCTGGTTGTCGTATTTGTATGCCTTTGCAAGGTCGAGAAAATTCAAAACATAATAAGGTTCCAGCACTTTGCACTTTTCCATGTACTTAAAAGCGTTTTCGAGGGAAGCATCAGGAATACCACCGAACAAAACTTTTAGCGCAGCCTTTTTTGCCCATGGAAAAGTGGCCATATCGAAGTTAAATTTGCCCAAAACATAATTTGCCTTGCCATGGTTAGGATCAATTGCAAGCGCTTTATCAGCATATAACTTTACCTCCTTTATGTCATTTGCTAGCTTCTTATTTTCTGTTTCAACCTCACTTAATTTGCTTGCTGCCACTGCCCTCACATAATTAGCATCTGCACTATTTGCATTAAGGGCAACAGCCTTGTCTGCATACTCTCTTGCCCGCTCGTAGTACTCCTGCCTTGCTTTCTTATCAACTTGCCTACCGCCAACAGAAGAACTTATTTCGCTGGCTCTAACAAGTGATTGAAGATTAGAAGGATCAGTTAAAAGAACGCTCTTGTATTTATCCAGTGCCTGCTCATCCTTCAATGACCGTTCAAGATTGGAAGCCTCCTTTAGTAGCACTTCAACATCTTGAGCAACTACTTTTCCTGCTAAAAATATAAACGCTATAACTAATAACCTTTTCATTTACTGTTATTTATCTTTTTACTTTATAAGTAACTCCCACTGATCCCTGGAAATTTTCTATCGGCGGATGCAATTTATAAATTGAAATCTCCACCGCTGTAACTATTGAAAATTTTGCAATTATTTCACTAGCAATCTCTGTTGCCAACGTTTCTAAAAGCAGCGTTGGCCTTTCCATTCTTTGCTTTACCACTTCTAATAAAACAGTATAATCTATGGTCTCTTCAATCTTGTTAATTACTATATCTACTGGTATATAACTAGTTAGGATATTTACTTCGTATTCTCCTCCTACTATTTCTTCACCTGCATCGAACCCGTGGTAGCCGTACAGTCTTATTTTTTGTAGCTCGATTTGCATTACTGCCTCCATGCACTATAGTTGATTGATTAAATAGAAAAGTAGCAGGAAAAAGTCTTTTTATAGCTTTTGATGAAATAGAAGGAATAATCTAATATTGGTAAAATCACCATTACTATTCCCTTATATAAAGCAGGCGTTCCTGAATTAATTAATAAACTAACAGACTGAACTACAGCTCACCTTTCATCATTAAATATTTTTCTGCATCAAGAGCTGCCATACATCCACTACCTGCTGCCGTTACTGCCTGGCGGTAGTGCTTGTCCTGCACGTCACCAGCGGCGAAGACGCCATCTACATTTGTTTTAGAAGTGCCAGGTATAGTTAGCAGGTATCCACTATCATCCATTTCTACCCAACCTTTAAAAATATCACTGTTTGGAGTATGTCCGATAGCAACAAAAAAAGCACTTAATTGTAAATCAGTCACTTCTCCCGTTTGATGATTTTTTATTCTAACTCCTTCTACTTTAGTTTCGCCCAAAACCTCTTCGGTAGATGAGTTCCAATGAACCTCGATATTAGGAGCTTTCAATACGCGGTCCTGCATAATCTTTGAAGCCCTCATTTGGTCGCGTCTTATAAGCATGTGAACTTTACTGCAGAGTTTGGACAGGTATAAAGCTTCTTCAGCCGCCGTGTCGCCTGCACCTACAATAGCTACTTCCTTTCCTTTGAAAAAGAACCCGTCGCAAACTGCGCAGGCGCTTACGCCGTATCCGTTTAAACGCTGTTCGCTTTCAAGGCCAAGCCATTTGGCTGAAGCACCCGTGCTAATGATGACAGTGTCTGCCACTATAAGTTTTTCGTCATCAATCCATACTTTATACGGAGCCTCCATAAAATCTACTTTGGTTGCAAGACCGTACCTAATGTCTGCCCCCATACGGGTCGCCTGTTTCTCAAAATTGATCATCATGTCCGGCCCTTGAATACCTTCGGGATAGCCGGGATAGTTTTCAACCTCTGTAGTAATTGTTAGCTGTCCTCCTGGTTGAATGCCTTGATATAAAACCGGTTTTAAATTGGCCCTAGCCGCGTATATGGCTGCGGTGTATCCTGCAGGTCCAGAACCTATTATTAAGCATTGAACCTTTTCCGTATTATTTTCCATTTTTCTCTAAATATTTTGCTCTTGGTGCTTGTTATAAAATGCAAGAATGCTTTAAACCTAAACACCTGGTTTTTAAAAAAGTTACCAAAAATAGATAACAAAGTGTAAAGGCGTGGAGCTTTCTACGGCAAGACCTAAGACTCTTAAGTAAACAAACGTTGCGCACTTAATTGCACAAAAAGTGCCTAAGTGATTAGTCATCTTTTTCTGCCATTTCTGTCAATAAACTTAATAGGATGCGGCAAAGTCGGCAGGTTGCGTGCTAGGAAAACCAGTTGCAATATATTCAGTATGTCACGAATACGAAACGCGACTAATCTTGCCTTTAAAATCCTTGGTCGAAATGGTCTAATTTCTTCTTATATAGTTGATTGTCATTATATAGTAAGAAATGTTGGCATGGTAATTTCTCTTTTTTTAAAAACTTAACCTTATGCTAAAAAATCTAAACTCATTACTTACGTTGCTGACCGTTTTAATATTATTTACCAGTTCGTGTGTGCCAAAAAGACAACTTTTGTCGGCCGAAGAAACAATCGATAAGCTTCGGTCAGATAGTACTCAATTTGCAAATAGAATCAGCAAACTAGAAGGTAATCTTAGTGATTTAGAAAGTAGAAGAACAGCTTTGCAACAACAATTAGAAGCAACCCGTAAAGAAGCAACGAGCCGTTTACAGGATGCTTCTTCGCGTTTAAATATGAGTCAGGAGCAAATAGCGGATCAACAACGACGGCTCGAGCAATTGCAATCACTAATAGATCAGCAAAAGAAAAATACCGAGTTGCTGCGGTCTAAAATTACCGACGCATTGGTTGGCTTTAATTCTAATGAACTTACAGTATCAACAAAAAACGGGAAGGTGTATGTAAGCTTACAGGAGAACCTCTTGTTTCCGTCTGGTAGTGCAGTAGTTAATCCAAAAGGTAAACAGGCATTAGGCAAACTTGCAGATGTTTTAAACTCGAACCCAAACATAAATGTCAATATAGAAGGTCACACCGACTCTATACCTATGAGAGGTAAGTTCGAAGACAACTGGGCGCTCAGTGTAGGCCGTTCTACAGCAATAGTTCGAATTCTCACCGATACTTATAAAGTTGATCCTACGCGTGTAACTGCCAGCGGTAGAAGTAAGTACGTTCCTGTAGATAGTAACTCTACTGCGGAAGGACGAGGAAAAAATCGTCGTACTGAAATTATCCTGGAACCTAAGCTGGATGAATTAATGCAGTTAATTCAAAATGGCAATAGTACGGGCCAGTAAAATCTTTAATAAAATTCTTTGAAGCAGCCAATTCGGCTGCTTTTTTTATTATAATCTTTACTGATCTGCGACCGGCTAACGGCTATAAACAAAAGAGCCGCTTCAAAAAGAAGCGGCTCTAATAATTTAAGCTATAATTATTAACCTAAGTAAGCTTTAAGCGCATTGCTATAACGCGCCTTTTGTAAACGTTTAATCGCTCTTTCCTTGATCTGGCGGATACGCTCTTTAGTCAAATCGTATTTTTGTCCAATTTGTTCAATAGTAACGCCATTCTCCCCATCAAGACCAAAGTAAGCATTAACAATTTCAGCTTCTCTTGGTGATAACGATTTAAGTACCCGACGAATCTCTTCTCTAAGGCTATCCTTCATTACATCATCGTCAGTATCATCGCCACCTTCAAGCAGGTCACCCATAGCCACATCTTCTGCCTCGTGTACTGGAGCATCTAAAGATGTATGACGAGTGTTGCTTTGAAAAATGTTATTAATTTCTGTCTCACTCATTTCAAGAATATCCGCAAGTTCTTCCGTGCTAGGTTCTCTTTCATGCTCCTGCTCAAAAGCCATATAAGCCTTGTTCGCTTTGTTATAAGTACCAATCTTATTTTGAGGTAAGCGCACAAGACGACCTTGTTCGGCCAATGCCTGTAATATCGATTGACGTATCCACCATACAGCGTAGGAAATAAATTTAAATCCTTTTGTTTCGTCAAAACGCTGAGCTGCTTTAATTAAACCCAGGTTTCCTTCATTTATTAAATCACTTAACGACAATCCCTGGTGTTGATACTGTTTAGCAACAGATACAACGAAACGGAGATTAGCAGTAGTCAATCGCTCCAATGCCCTCTGGTCCCCCATTTTTATTTTTTGCGCCAAGATCGTTTCCTCTTCAGGAGTAATCATGGGTATCTTCGAGATCTCCTGAAGGTATTTTTCTACCGCCTGGGAGTCACGGTTGGTAATCTGGGTCGCAATTTTGAGTTGCCTCATACTGTAAATATTATTTTAGAATTATAACACCTTAAAGATCATAGAAGTTCATTGTAGTATAATAGACGTCTCTAAGTGGAGCAAAGTTACGTTTCAACATTGATTTTTACCAGCTTTTGTGAAGAAACGTACCTGTTTTGTCTATAAATTAACCTGATCTCACCCTATTTTAAACTTATTTTTTACTTTTTCTAATCCCACGACTTCGGTATTGGGAGAAACAATTATCGTCACGTGAACGTGTTCCCTTACTTATCAATGCGCACATTATTTAAAAATATTATTCAAAAAGCATACCCCCACCTTCACAATAACTTCTTATTCTCTTAATTTCGCGGCTTATGATTGATTACAGATCAGACACCTTTACCAAACCTTCACCAGGAATGTTGGAGGCGATGTTCAAAGCGGAAGTTGGTGATGATGTGTATGGAGAAGATCCTACAGTTAACAGGCTAGAAAAGATGTTGGCTGAAATGTTTGGAATGGAATCGGCGATTTTTTGTCCTAGTGGTACAATGACCAACCAAATTGCCATAAAGTGTCATACAGTGCCGGGAGATGAAGTTATTTGCGACCACATGTCCCATGTGTATATTTACGAGGGTGGTGGAATAGCCCTAAATTCTGCCAGTTCTGTTCGTGCTGTACTTGGTGATAATGGAAGGTTGACAGCAGAGCAGGTTGCCGACTCAATTAACCCAGACGATATTCATAAACCCCGAACAAGCCTGATTAGCCTGGAAAATACCGCTAATCGCGGTGGTGGGAGTTGTTACAACTTAACTGAATTAAAGAATATTAGGGAAGTGTGTTTTAAAAACAATCTTGCATTGCACCTCGATGGGGCTCGATTATTTAATGCGATTGTTGCAAAAAATGAAAAGCCTGAAGAATATGGTCAAATCTTCGACAGCATTTCAATCTGTTTAAGCAAAGGTTTAGGTACACCTATCGGAAGCGTTTTACTGGGAACAAAAGACTTAATTAAAAGAGCAAGAAGGATCAGGAAAGTTTTTGGTGGGGGGATGAGGCAGGCGGGATATCTAGCCGCCGCCGGAATTTACGCGCTGGAAAATAATATAGCCCGGCTTGAAGAGGATCACGAACATGCGCGCCTGATTGCTGCTGCATTAGCAAAAAAGGACTTTGTTGCCGTTATTCTGCCAGTCGAAACCAACATCATTATTTTTGAAGTAAGTGGAAGAATACACCCTGTTGAGTTTGTCGAAAAGATGCGGGAAAATGAAATAAGAGTTACTGCAATTTCAAAGACGCAGGTGAGAATTGTTTTACATTTGGACGTAACGAAAGAAATGGTATCAAAAACAATTAAAGTGATCGAGCAACTTTAAGTATTGACAGCAGTTTTAAACGAAGAAAAAACACAAGCGAAACAATGTTTCCAAAAAATAACCCAACTAATACGCAGGCATGGCTTCTGTTGAAAAGACATTACGATGAAGAAATGCAGCGCACACATCTTCGCAAATTATTCGCTGCTGACGCGGAACGTTTTAAAAAGTTTTCTACTTCGTTCAATAATATTTTGTTTGATTACTCGAAAAATATTATTAACAATAAAACACTTCAACTATTATTTCAACTTGCTGAGGAATGCCAGGTGAAAGAGGGTATCCAGGCAATGTTCAACGGAGAAAAAATAAACGAGACCGAAAACAGATCTGTCTTACATGTTGCATTACGGAATTTCTCGGACATGCCCTACAATTGTGATGGCCAAAACGTGATGCCTGAAGTAGAAAAAGTGCGAGCGCATATGAAAGCTTTCACAGCAAAAGTGCACTCAGGTGAATGGAAGGGATATTCAGGCAAAAACATAAAATTTATAGTCAATATTGGGATTGGTGGCAGCGATCTTGGACCAGTGATGGTAACTGAGGCGCTGAAACCGTATTGGAAAGAAGGCATTCAACCTTACTTCGTCAGCAACGTAGATGGGACTCACATAGCCGAAACACTTAAAAAAGTAACTCCCGAGGAAACGTTGTTTCTTATAGCCTCAAAGACTTTTACTACCCAGGAAACGATGACCAATGCGCATACTGCAAGAGATTGGTTTTTGAAGACAGCAGTAGATGACGCACATGTCGCTAAACATTTTGTTGCTTTAAGTACAAATGAAAAAGAAGTAGTATCGTTTGGAATTGCACCAGAAAACATGTTTGTCTTCTGGGATTGGGTTGGAGGAAGATATTCACTTTGGAGCGCTATAGGTCTTTCTATTGCATTAACTATAGGATACGAAAACTTCGAAGAGTTGCTGAAAGGTGCCTACCTGGTGGATGAACATTTTAGAACTGAGAAGTTCGCGACGAATATCCCGGTAATAATGGCTCTTATTGGCGCCTGGTACACCAACTTCTTTGGAGCACAAAGCGAAGCCATTTTGCCGTACGATCAATACATGCACCGTTTTGCTGCATACTTTCAACAGGGAAATATGGAAAGCAATGGAAAAAGCGTTGACAGAAACGCTTACGAGGTCAACTACTCTACCGGGCCAGTTATTTGGGGTGAGGCAGGCACAAACGGACAGCATGCTTTTTACCAGCTCATTCACCAGGGCACTTTAATTATTCCCTGCGATTTTATTGCTCCTGCTATCAGCCACAACCCTATCGGTGATCATCATGTAAAACTGTTAAGCAATTTTTTTGCACAGACAGAAGCTCTGATGAATGGAAAAACTGAAGAAGAGGTAACTGCCGAATTAGTGAAAGCCGGTAAAACCAAAGAAGAAATTAAGAAACTGTTGAAGTTTAAAACCTTTAAGGGAAATAAGCCTACAAACTCTTTCTTAATTACACAAATAACTCCCGGAACTCTTGGAAGCTTGATAGCAATGTATGAACATAAAATCTTTGTTCAGGGAATTTTATGGAACATTTTTAGCTTTGACCAATGGGGAGTTGAGCTTGGTAAACAACTAGCCAGCAAAATACTTCCCGAACTTGAGAACCAGGATGAAGTTAAAGACCACGACTCTTCTACAAATGGTTTAATTAATTACTTCAAGCAAATACGAAAAGCCTAAAGGGATATTACTAGCTCCTTGCAAAGAACATTTTTGAGCAACTTTTGCGGAAAGCCAAATAATGCTACAAACGATGAACGGATTGCGACGCAACGATGCCAGACACGAGCTATCCGGCTGGTACTGGATAATAATATAATAGCAATAAGGATTTTATTAAGTCGTGTGCAGTTGGCGCTTGTTTTTGTTTGTGAAAATTACCAGTAAAACAATACCACTTATTACCAGAAAAGTTGCAATCAACTCCGCTTGTGTCGGGCTTATTCCGAAGAAATGGTACTTGGTATTTACTCTTATTAATTCAATACAGAACCTTTCCACTCCATTTACTATGAGATAAATGGCTGTTAGGACACCGGGAGTTTTAACGTTTTTGCGAATACTCCATAAAAAGGCAAATAGTAGCAGACATGCGATAATCTCATATAATGGTGTCGGAAAAACTGCCTGTGGTAGTTGCGCGCAATATTGGCCAACACAGTCCGGAATGCGGACTCCTTCGCTTACTACATTATGTGGGTAGGTATAAGCCCACGCCCAATCTGGCAACCACGAAAAAGGTTTAGGGTGCACATTTACGATACCCCAGTCACCATCTCCCGCAACCTGGCAGCCGATACGACCAAGGCCATAAGCGAGCATCATAGCAGGTGCGAAACAGTCAGCAACATGTATTGGTTTTAGGTTGTGTTTTCGACAATACCTCCAAATAGCAATCGTAGCGCAAATTAATCCACCGTAAAAAGTTAATCCGCTAAATGATATAAGAGAACCTATGGGATCTCTCACCAGGTCATTTATATTTTCAAGATTATGAAAAATCTTAGCACCCAAAAAGCCAAATACAAACGCATAGACAATCATATCTCCTACCCTTTCATGAGGCCATATTTTTACCAATCTTTCTTCAGGCTTTGCGAGTTTCGTTTTGTTTTTTTCTTGCCATTTCAGAAAGGCAAATAGAAGTCCCATAAAAATGCCGGCGCCCCAGTTACCCTGGCCTGAGAGGATATATGTTTGGGTGTCCACTAGTTTATCGCGATCTAAAAAAGCACCGATCAATTTAAAACCCATCAAAAAACCAAGAATAAAATTTATGAGAAGCTCTACTGCAGATGCAGGCTGGCCAACGAGAACTTTTTCTTCTTTGTAAGGAAGTAGTCCTTCTCTTGTTTTCCTTTTTAATTCAGCGGTCAATACAAGTGCAGCTCCCATGAAAGACAAGGCTACAAAAAAACCAAAAGAATTAATGAGTTTAAGACCTGTCCATTCAACTCCAAACAAGTCTTTAAAAGCGTAGTATAAATTGGGATACATTGATAGTAATTCGGTTCTGGGAAAGTATAAAAGTGCAATGTTAAAGAGAATTTGCCAGTAATAACTTATAGCGAATGTTGCTATAAATAAAAACCTCCCCCATTGAAATGGAGGAGGGTATTTACTAACCCATCCACGGCAAAGGCAAATAAGCCCGGATGAAAACTTATATATCTTTAATTGCTACTAGCAATGTTCTTCAAAGGCTGCAATAAGGTTACGTGCGATCATTTGAGCCGGACGACCTTCTATCATATGTCTTTCTATAAAATGAACCAATTCACCATTCTTAAATAATGCAATTGCCGGAGAAGACGGTGGATAAGGCATTAAATGCTCACGCACTCTTTGAATTGCTGCAGTATCGAAACCAGCGAAAGTCGTTGTTAAGTTTTCAGGCTTTTTAGTTGCATTAGCGACAGCCATTAAAACTCCGGGACGTGCTGAACCCGCGCTACAACCACATACACTATTAATCATTACCAACGTAGTTCCCTCTTTGTTTACATACTCATCTACAAGCTCAGGTGTATCTAAATCTTCAAAGCCATTATCGGTTAGCTCGGCTTTCATTGGTAATACTATTTCTTCAGGATACATTTATTTTTGTTTAGATGTGAGTTGATATTTATGAGCTACAAAAATACGTAGAAATGCAATTAATATTCGAAAAAGGAATGTTAATGGTAATTATGTCAGTACAAACGAAAGAAATAAGACTTAATGTCATGCATTTAGTACAATTGCTGACTTTTTGAAATTTTTTTATTGAAAGGAACGTGGTTTGATCTAGGGTAGTCAAACAAATAAAAAATACAAATTATGATACTTACAAAGTCTTACCCCGCGGCCAAAAACTTAAACAACGTTTTTGAGGAGCTATTCAACGCATTTCCAACAACATGGGGAAATGATATAACCAATAATACAACAGCACCAGTGAACATCAACGAAACTTCAGAGGGATACGACCTTCAGTTTAATGTTCCCGGAAGAAACAAAGAAGATTTTAAAATCAATGTTGAGAATGGTTTGCTAACCGTTAGCTACGAGAAGAAAGAACAAACTGAAGCCAAAGAGGTTAGGTCTGTTAGAAGAGAATGGTCATACCAAAGCTTCAAGCGTTCATTTACGCTAAGTGACAAGGTGAATGCAGATGGAATCGAGGCAAAATATGAGAACGGTATTTTGAAAGTTTATCTTCCTAAAAAAGAAGAAGTTAAAAATTCGCCTAAACAAATTTCAATTCAATAATCGATTAAACCTTTCTTACAGAAAGCAGTTTAATACAGTATAATAAAGATTGTTTCATAGCAGTTGGTTTTGGTTTTGTGAAACCCGGTGTTTTTACACCGGGTTTATTTTTTTATAACATTTCCACCTCCCTGATTTCATATAATTTACTGTTGTACTTTACAAACAAATATGGTCATGCAAAAAGCTGCACTCATCTTATTGTCGCTATTCACTTCTCTCACTACAATAGCGCAAGCTCCTAAAGAAAAAACTTTGCTGTGGCAGGTTTCAGGAAAGGGCATCACAAAGCCGTCTTACCTTTTTGGCACTATACACTTAATGTGTTCAGGTGAATTGAAAATGCCGGAGATGGTAAAAGAAAAGTTTAACTCAACATCAGAGCTATACCTGGAAATTGATATGGATGACCCTAACATGATGACAGAGATGATGGCGGGAATGCAGATGAAAGACTCATCCACCCTTGAAAAACTAATGGGTAATAAATTTGAAAAGGCAAACTCTATTTTTACAACATCTACGGGAATGCCTTTAAAAATGCTTAATACTGCCAAGCCCATGTTGGTTATGTCTATGATCTATCCTTCCTTATTAGGCTGTACACCTGTTAGCTGGGAAAGTGTTTTTCAAACAATGGCTAAAGAAAAAACAATAGAAGTAAAAGGTTTGGAAAAGCTGCAGGACCAAATTGATGTGTTTGAAAAAATCCCCTACAAAGTACAGTCAGACATGCTTGTAAAGACACTCTTAAATATAGACAGCGCAAAGATTGAGTTCCATGAAATGCTCGACGTGTATAAGAAGAAAGACATAGACAAGATGAATATATTGACCAACAAACAAGAAAACTTTGGCGAATACACAGATATCCTTTTAAGCGATCGTAACCACAACTGGATTCCTGTCATTGGGGAGGAAGCAAAGAAGCGGCCCACGTTTTTCGCCTTTGGTGCAGGCCATCTTGGTGGCGAAAACGGAGTTATCAATTTATTGAGAAAGGCCGGTTTTACAGTTAAACCTATTTTTTACGAATAACCCGCGTTCTAAACTTTTTTGTGTTCCGACATTTGTTTTCATAGCAACTTCGTTGTGTCACTCACTTCTAATATAAACCTTTATTGAACTCTTTTCCTAACTACCTTAATTACACTTGAAAAAGTATAGATTTCTATTTCTAAGTCTGATAACGGTATTGTTATTTATCAATGTATATATACTTGTAAATAGAAATAAAGGCTTTAAATACTTTCCTTTTAAATCGTACAGTCAACTGTATGTAACCGACTCTACATTGTATCTTGAAAATGTGCAGTTCAACAATGATACTCTCGCTCTTTTATTTTCTCTAAAGCTTCCTGCAACCAACTACAGACTTATTGTTGATGAAATTACTAACGCCGGCTTGATTAGTTCAGACAACAAACAGCTTCATATTCCACTTTTAAAAAACATTCATTCTTATCAATTAATTCCTGCTGATACGAATCAATTAGAAATTACTTTACAAATAGATCACTCTCAAAACACCGACGGGAACTTTACAAACGAGTTTATCTACTGTAACCTTCCAGGGCCACAAATAAAAGTTTCGGACTACAACCTGTGGACAAGAGGGATATCTTCTCTCAATTCAAATGAAGTTGAAAATGGGAACGAGTTACTGGCTGAAAATACCTCAGCATTTTCTGCATTAACAGACTCAGCCAGGTTAGTTGAAGTATGCAGACTAATCTCAAAACTTCGACCGAATAAAAATGGAATAAAAGCTTCTACGGTTTCTATGCAGCCGGCTTATGACCAACTGAAGTACGCAATGCAGAACAAAATAAATCTCGACTGCGGAAACTATTCAGTCATGATACATTACTTATGTAACCTGCTCGGTTTGCCCAGCCGCGTGATAACTTTTTCGGGTCCTGCAGGTAATTGGCAATATGGAGTGCATTATTATAATGAAGTTAACCTACGCGAAAAACAGCAGTGGGTTTTATGCGATGGCGTAAGCAATGCTTACATGCCTCATGACACTATTCGTTTTTATAACGCTGCTGACGTTTACAAAATGGCTCATGTAAACAGTTTCAACAACAAATCTGCTTACACCTTTGAGGGAAATAGTTTAAAGGAAGTTAGGTATGATAGTCTCAGCTACTGGCATTCGTACTACAATAGAAACAATGCAAACCTTTGTTATTTACATCCCGGCACTGGCGTACAAGATGGCAAGCTGAATTACGTTAAAGATTTCTATTCCTTCGACCGCAACTTCGATTTTTACAGCGACATCAATCAAAACGATTGGATGAAAATTTGTATAAAATTGGCGGCTTTTTACCTGATGCTGATAGTAGCACTTACCTACTTTGTATGGGAAATTAACAGAAATCGAAAAATCGACAAAAACATAGTACATCGATAGTTTCAACCTTTTATACCATATAATTAAAAAACCAACAATCCTCATTCTAAATACAATTATCCTTTCTCCTGGTATCAATTAAATACTGAATTTTCCATTGACCGTTTATTCTAACAAGATGGAAAGAGTTTACGCCGCAATGACTAAAGTTTCCCTTGTAATAGAATTGGTAAGGCGTCCATACAATTGCCAGGTCAGCATCAACTTTCACCATATCATAAGTTATCCGTTCGTCTGCATCACCTTTTGGCAATTTTGAAATCTGCTTCGCGAAATCATGAAAATCTTCATTTCGTATAGAAACTTTGCCTTCTTTGTTTTTGGCTATTGTCTGCATAATAGCACTGTCGGCAAAACATTGAGTAAGCATTAAACTATCACCGTTTTTCATGGCGGCAAACAACTTGTTGACTACCATCTTAACTGAATCAGTAGGAGTTTGACTGAACCCTTGAAGGCTAAACAACAGGCAAGCTGTAACAAAAAAGTATTTTCTCATATTCTAAATGTAGGGACAATCCTTTATACCGAAGCCTTTCCTTCGAATTCCAATCCCCGGTCATTTTTATCTAAAGCTTGCTTTATTTCCATTAACTCCGCCTGTGGCGCAGCAGGCAAGGCGTAATGAGTTGCGATATCAAGAAAGGCACTCATAAACGCCGTAGTATTATCTTGCAACGTTGAAAACATAGAACCGAGGTATTCATAATAAGCCTTCCCTTCACGTACATGTTGTTTTAAAAAAACATACAACCTGCCACCGACTACACCAATTGAATTGTTCAATTCATATACATACTGAACCTTACCTAGAATTTCGACCATCATAATCATTAATAATTTCTGTGTTAATAATAAGAATAACTGAAACTGTACAAGCAAAAGCTACGCCTACGTAAAGATTAATGGAACCTCCACAAAGGAGCTGTTGTTGAACCGAGCGTGGCAAGGATGTTCTTTATTTTGTTGCTGTTGGTAGCCAAAATAAATCTCACAACGAACGCCTAAAAAGCGATTGAGGGTCAAGCTTGTGATGCAAATAGGGAGTTATGGCATAACTAAAAAAGCCACCAAAAAGGTGGCTTTCAAAATATATTTTTATCAAGATTACATATAGCCAAGGATCTTTAACATGCTCTGGGCCGTCTGCTCCTTTGCGTACACCCAATCTTTTAGCTTACCGTCTTTATCGTGCCCAACAATAATATGCTTTGGACTTGGAATTAAACAGTGTTTGATACCTCCGTAACCGCTGATCTGATCCTGGTAAGCGCCAGTATGAAAGAAGCCAACATACAAAGGCTCTTCACCCGCTAACTTCGGCAGAAACACTTCATTAATGTGTTCTTCACTATCATAATAGTCGTGACTGTCACACGTGATACCGCCTAAAACCACACGGTGATATTCTTCATCCCACTTATTTATGGGCAACATGAGGAACTTCTCCCCGATGCCCCATGTATCAGGCAATGTTGTAATGAAGGATGAGTCAATCATGTACCAGTTCTCCCTGTCATTCTGCACTTTTTGACCTAATACGCTGTAGATATGCGCCATGCTTTCACCAACGGTAAAACTTCCAAACTCGGTGAAAATATTCGGCATTGGTACTTTGGCATTTTTACAGGCCTTTTTAATATTTCCGACAATTTCGTTGATCATAAACTGGTAATCGTAATCGAAGCCCAACGAATGTTTAATCGGGAAACCGCCACCAATATTTATACTATCAAGTTCAGGACAAATCTTTTTTAACTGGCAATAAAGATTGATGACTTTGTTTAATTCACTCCAATAATATATGTCGTCCTTGATGCCTTTATTCAAAAAGATATGAAGCATTTTTAAAGTGAACTTGTCTTCATAGCCTTCTATATGATCAACATAAAACTCAAGGATATCTTTCGGCCTTATTCCTAAACGTGATGTATAAAAAGGAAATGATGGCTCTTCTTCAGCTGCCACACGAATACCCAATTTGAAGGGCACTTTCACTGATTTTCTATAAGCATCCAATTCTTCCACATTATCCAGAACAGGAAATACATTCTTAAAACCAGTATTCAATAAATTGGCAATACGCTTTGTGTAGTTTTTTTGTTTGTAACCATTGCAAATGATAAAAGTATCCTTTGTGATTTTCTTTCTTTGATAGAGTTTTTTAATTATCTCGATATCGTAAGCATAAGAGGTTTCAAGGTGAATATTATGCTTTAAGGTCTCTTCAACTACAAAGGAAAAATGAGAGCTTTTTGTACAATAGCAATAGTTGTAGGCACCTTCATACTTATGCTTTTTAAAGGCATTCGCAAACATCTGCTTCGCCTTATTAATCTGCATACCAATCTTAGGCAGGTAGGTTAACTTAAGCGGCGTACCGTACTTGTCTATCAAGGCTTTGATGTCAAGGTTATTGTATTGCAGGTAGTTGTTTTCTAAATGAAATCCTTCTTGGGGAAAGTGGAAGGTTTGCTTCACCAGGTCGGTGTAAGAATTATTCATTGATGTATATAGGACCTTCTTTTAAATTGAATGAAACAGAATAATTGGTAAAATTAATTGATTGCATTATAATAAAAATAAAAAACCGGGAGCGAATAGTGCTCCCGGTAGTTAAAATTATTTTTCGTGCTGTTAATTACTTTACTGAAGCAACCAAAGCTGTGAAAGACGCTGGTTCGTTCATAGCGATATCAGCCAAAACTTTACGATTGATATCAATTCCTTTAACGGATAAAGCATTGATAAATTCGCTGTAAGTCATCCCTTCTGCTCTAACAGCAGCGTTGATACGTGCAATCCACAAAGTGCGGTATTCACGCTTTTTAAGTTTACGACCTACATAACTATAAGTCATACCCTTTTCAACAATATTCTTTGCTACCGTATAAACGTTTTTACGCTTACCATAGTAACCTTTAGCCTGGTCGAGAATTTTCTTTCTTCTGGCTCTCGATGCTACCGCATTTTTAGAACGTGGCATAAATTTTCAAATTTGGATTCCGTTTTCCGGAACAGTTTTTTTAATGAGATTTTCTTTCTTGAGTCTCCAATGTTGGAGGAACTACGACCTACTTAAGACCGAGTAAACGTTTTACAAAGTGCAGATTAGCTGGTGCTACCATTCCTTTTTGACGAAGAGAACGCTTACGCTTTGTAGATTTTTTAGTCAAAATGTGACGTTTGAAAGCCTTCTGGAAAGTAATTTCTCCTGATCCGGTTACTTTGAACCTTTTTTTTGCGCTTGAGTTTGTTTTAACCTTTGGCATTTAATAATCTTGATGATTACACCCTGCTGGCGTTCCCGAACTGACGGGACTCTTATGGAGCCGTGTGGGTAATGTCTGCTCTTCAAAAACTTTTACATTTTTTACAAAGCGGGTGCGAAGGTAACGGAAAACAAGGTAAAAAGAAATATTAAAGTATATTTTCTCTAAGTAGAAATTGCAAAATTTTAGCTGTAATGGCGTGCCTGTTATCTTAAATAGCCGAAGCAATCAGCAACAGATTCTTCAAACGCTTTGTAATTTCCTCTTTCCAGCAAATCCGCTTTAAATAGTTGCGAACCTAGACCAACTGCACTAGCGCCTGCGTCAAACCATGATCGTATACTTTCCCGAGTTGGAGATACTCCTCCTGTGATCATTAGCTTTACATTTGGTAATACCGCCTTTACGGCTTTCACAAAAGAAGTTCCCAACACCTCTCCAGGAAAAACTTTAATTACCTCGCAGCCTGCTTCTGTGGCGTAAAAAACTTCTTTAACGGTCATACAACCAGGCATGTAAGGAATTTTATTTTGATAACAAACATCAGACACCGTTTCGATAAAACAGGGAGAGACAATAAAAGAGGCGCCAGCTTCAATAAAAGCTTCTGCGTCTGCATCTTTCAAAACGGTTCCTGCACCTATTATATATCCTGGATAATTGGGAAGGTGGCTTTTGAGTAGTTTAAAGGTTTCCAAAGCATTTACTCCCCGATTCGTAAATTCAAAAGTCCTTATTCCCCCTGAATAACAGGCATTAAAAACACCGAAACTTACATCAGCACTTGAATTATAAAATACCGGAACCAGCGGATAATCTAATACGGTTTGAATAGTTGTTTGCTGACTCATGTTATTGTTTACAATCTTACTTTTGTTATTCAATTTGGTACCGAGCTTCTAGAACAGACCCTGACATCCTTGCGTCACACTTTTGTACATCATCTGGAGGAGCATCCTTTTTTAAATTGGTACCTGCATTTTTACTTCAATAATCATCAACCTTCACCTTTTGCACGTCCACAATTTTTCCAAAATTACCTCGTTTTACCTGAAACTTCGTGCAAAACCGGATCGCATAATTTGTGTGTAAAAATTTCTACTCCCTATAAAATCTAGTAGCTTTTTTTGCTCACATAGATTCGTTAAAAGTTGCCGGAGCATCAAAAAAATGAACGAAAATTTTGCTTCAAATGGTTGATAAAGAAGTTATTATTAGTAGTTTCTGGAAAGGCCTTTTTGTGTATCTTTTTAACCTTCAAACCATTATCTTTGCCTCCCGAAAAAATCGGGACTAAAAAATTGTAAACCCTTACTAGTATGCAACTGAAAGGTTTGGTAAAGATTTTCGCGATTGCGTTAATCTTGATTTGCTTGTACCAACTTAGTTTTACTTGGTTCGTCCACAACCATGAAAACAAAATGGAAGAAAGAGCTGCGAAATGGCTTAGTGCTAATTTCCCATCTCCTGAGAAAAAATACCCCGGAAACAAAGAGCTCCAGTCTTTATATGGTGACACGCTTAACAACCTCAAAAGAAGCCGTCTTCAACGCTTGCTGGATAGCACAAAAAGCGAAAAGATTGTGTTTGGTTTGGGTACTTATCAGTATGCAAAAGACCAGGAGTTAACCTATGGTTTGGATTTGCAAGGTGGAATGAACGTAACGATGGAAGTGGGTTTAGACGGTCTTATCAAATCTTTGTCTGGTTATAACCGTGACGCAAATTTCAACAAAGCGTTGGATGCGGCTAACGCAAGAAAAGCAAACAG
Organism: Segetibacter aerophilus; assembly: GCF_007991655.1. Classification (GTDB taxonomy): domain Bacteria; phylum Bacteroidota; class Bacteroidia; order Chitinophagales; family Chitinophagaceae; genus Segetibacter; species Segetibacter aerophilus. Next base: position 324,207 of record NZ_BJYT01000002.1, on the reverse strand, counting down.
TGGAGCGGACTATATTACGTTGTTTGCAGAGGAATATAAGAAACTAAATCCTAACGGAAACCTTGCTTCAATATTCGCCGCTACCAGCAACAAACGTATTACCTACCAAAGTAGCGACAATGCGGTAATGGATTATATACGTGGAGAGGCGAAAGGCGCGGTAAAAAATACTTTCAACATTCTTCGTACCCGTATTGATAAGTTTGGAGTTACCTCTTCAAACATCAACCTTGATGAAAATAAGGGAATAATTACTGTCGAACTACCAGGCGTTGCGGATCCTGAAAGAGTTAGAAAATACTTACAAGCAACTGCTAACCTGCAGTTTTTTGAAGTGTATAATATCGGTGATATCTATCCTTCATACCAGGCTGCAGAAAAATCGTTGGCCGCTGTTTTAAATGGCACGAAGGATACTACGGTCGCTAAAACTGACACTGCTTCTGCAGTTAAAACAACCAACGTTGATACTACCAAAGTAGCTAGAATAAGCGAACTTGATACTGCTAAAACAGTTAGCACTCCTAATGCGGCAACTGTAAAAAATCAAAATCCTATCAGTTCCATCATGCAGCTTATTCAGCCGCAACAGGGCAAAGATGGGCAAACGCAGTTTCCTGCTGCAATTGGTTACATACAAACAAAAGATACCGGCACTTTCAACAGCTACATGCAGATGGAAGCAGTTAAAAGCAAGTTTCCTGCTAACCTTGTTTGGATGTTTGGAAAGCCAGAATCTGAAGATCCTAAAGCAGCAGGTATTTTACCTGTTTACGCAGTCAAAACTGTTGAAGGCGGTGGAGCTCTGGCTAAACTTGAAGGTGAGCACGTAAGTGACTCTCGTCAAGACTTTGATGAAAGAGGCCGCGTTGCTATCAAGATGACCATGGACAAAGTCGGTGAAAGGATCTGGGCTAAAATGACCGGCGATAACATTGGTAAGCCAATTGCAATTGTAATGGATAATCTCGTTTATAGTGCACCTTTTGTAAACGGTGTTATTCCTAATGGTAGCTCAGAAATTACCGGAAGTTTCTCCCTTACAGAAGCGCAAGACTTAGCAGACATCTTAAAGAGTGGTAAACTTCCCGCTCCTGCAAAGATTGTTCAGGAGCAAGTTGTCGGACCAACGCTCGGACAAGATGCTGTTCGTGGCGGTACCACAGCCTTTATCGTTGCATTTATTATCATTTTCGCCCTGATGCTTATTTACTTTAATACAGCAGGATGGGTTGCTAACATCGCCCTAATCTTAAACCTATTGTTTACCATTGGTATTTTGGCTGCCTTAGGTGCATCATTGACTGCTGCGGGTATTGCAGGTCTTGTACTTACCATTGGTCTTGCCGTCGATACTAACGTAATTATATTCGAGAGAATTAAAGAAGAACTTACCCGCGGTAAAAATTACCAGTTGGCTGTTAACGATGGTTACAAGCGTTCTTATGCGCCCGTACTTGATGCGCACGTGACAGTTTTAATGACTGCATTAATTCTGTTCTACTTCGGATTAGGACCCGTGCTAGGCTTCGCTACAACTCAAATTCTAGGTATCCTTCTTTCATTGTTTTGTGGTATCCTGATTTCAAGACTAGTATCTGACTGGTACACTAATAAGAACCGTCACTTTGAATATTTTACGGGAATAAGCAAAAAAATCTTCAAGCATGCTGCTTTTAAATTTATTGAATATCGCAAAATTGCTTATGGTATTTCTATTGTTGTAGCCCTGCTTGGTATTGGTTCGTTTTTCAACGGTTTCGACGAAGGTGTTGAGTTTAGTGGTGGTCGTAGCTACACTGTCCAGTTTGACAGGCCGGTAGAACACGATGCGCTAATGAATACTTTGAAACAGGAATATGGCGAATACCCTGTCGTTAAAAGTATTGGTAACAACCGTCAATGGAATATCACCACGTCTTACAAAATCAAAGAACCCGGTAGCAACATTGACTCTCTTGTCGAACTTAAGTTGTTCAATGGTTTGAAGAGTTACCTACCGCAGGGACTAACCTATCGCGAATTTGATACTCGTTATAAAAAAGCTTCGCAAACAGTTTTACCAACCATTTCTGATGACTTGAAAACAGGTGCTAAAACAGCTACAATCGTTTCTCTGTTAGCTATCTGTTTGTATATCTTCCTTCGTTTCCGTGATTGGAGATATTCATTGGGAACTATTATAGCATTGTTGCACGACGTATTTGTAACATTAGCCGTATTTAGTTTCTTAAAAGGTGTCGTTCCTTTCCCTTTAGAAATCGATCAACACTTCATTGCTGCTATTCTAACAGTAATTGGTTTCTCGATGAATGATACGGTTATTGTATTTGACCGTATTCGTGAAGACAGCCGTTTGATGAAAAATACTGACAAAGGAACAATCATAAACAAAGCGATCAACGAAACATTAAGCCGTACTATAATGACCTCGTTAACTGTGTTCCTAACGATCCTATCACTCTTCATCTTTGGTGGTGAAGTAACGCGGGGATTTGCTTTCGCAATGTTGATAGGTGTTGTTACAGGTACTTACTCTTCGATTTTTGTTGCCGCACCAATATTGATGGATTTTGCTAAAGACAAACCATTAGGACAAGCCGATACAGTTGCGCCTAAAGCTGCGCCTGTAAGAGCGAGAGTGGTTTAAGATATATAATGTAAACTTCAAAGAGAGCTGCATGATAGTGCGGCTCTCTTTTTTTATGCTCCTATTTGAAATGCTGTTTTAAAGGCGCCTCCCCTAACAAATAGTGTATGGTTGCCAAATATTTCTGTTTTCCTAAAACTTGCCTCTAATTGCTTCAAACCTAGGCACCATTAGTTGCTCTTGGTACCCGCACTACAACTTCATTGAAGCATCGTTGCGTCGCAATTCGTTCAACTTTTTTACGCTATTCATCTTTTTTCCAGTTTTGCTATTCTTCACTTAAAGCCGTTGCATAGCAAATAAGAAATTACAGAACGACAAAAAATTAAAAGCCTTTCTGTCAATCTAACAATTGTTATCTTAGTCATGCATATACAAACCATAGCTTGCTTATGACTTCTACCAGGAGATCACCCTATAGTATATTTTATCTGTTGGCGGGATTGTTTTTGATTGCCTATATTATTGTTACAATACTCCGCTTTACTAATTCCGCCGGCCTGCTGCTAATGTTATTTTTTACAACGCTTGCCATTGCATTTAGAGGAAACAAATTTTTAAAGGGTTTATCATTTACAGTTATCATTCTTGCAGTAGTTAGCCTCGCAATGTACTACCCGCAGTACTTTGTTACTATTGGTACTTTCAAGCTTTCTGCCCTCATTGTTCCTTTACTTCAAATTATTATGTTTGGTATGGGAACCGAACTGAGCCTTAAAGACTTTGCACAGGTATTAAGTATGCCAAAAGGAATTATTGTAGGCATCGTCTGCCATTACACAATTATGCCTTTGATCGGTTTTACCATTGCAAGTCTTTTCAACTTCCCCGGGGAAATAGGCGCAGGAATTATTCTAGTGGGATGCTGTCCTAGTGGTCTGGCTTCAAACGTAATGTCTTACCTGGCCCGGGCCAACCTTGCTCTTTCTGTTTCTGTTACTACCATCTCAACCCTGCTTGCTCCTTTCCTTACTCCTTTATTAATGAATCTTTTAGGGGGTAGCTTTGTTGAAATACACTTTTGGGCAATGGTGTGGGACATTACTAAAATTGTTATTATACCAATTGTAGCAGGCCTCCTTTTTCACTACCTGGTGCATGGAAAATTTAGTTGGCTGGATAAAGCAATGCCAATCCTGTCTATGGTTGGCATCGCCTTAATTCTTACAGTGATGGTAGCCGCCGGAAGGGACAATCTTTTAAAAGTGGGTGGCCTGCTAATTATCGCCACCTTCATTCATAACTCCGCTGGCTTTTTCCTCGGCTATTGGTCTGCGCGAGTGCTTAAGTTTCCTGAACGTGACTGCAGAACGATTGCACTTGAAGTAGGAATGCAGAATGCAGGTCTCGCCTCAGGACTAGCACTAACAATGGGAAAAATCGCTACCGTCGGATTAGCACCTGCCATCTTCGGACCGATGATGAACATCACCGGCTCATCTGTTTCAAGCTGGTGGCACAACAGGGTGCCGAAGGATGAAGAGACGGAAATTAAAACAACCCAGGGCGAAAAGTTACAAGTTCAATAATTACCAATTACTCTAACTGTAATCTATGTCACGATTAAAATTTCTCTTATTTATTTTCCTGTTGTGGATTATTCGCAGCGACGTACAATCTCAACAAATATCAAAAGAAGAACTGATTTTCTTAACCCCCGAATGGAAGGGTGAACGCTTCCCGGACGGCAGACCCAAAGTACCGGACAATATTGTTAAGCGCATGAAAAGCGTAAGCCAGGAAGAAGCCTGGGCTGTAATGAAAAACGCTGGGTACGGCTACCAGGTAGCAGAGGGCTGGCAACTAATTAACCCCGATAGTGTGCTAGTAGGGCGCGCCGTTACCGCCACCTTCATGCCTGCACGTCCGGATGTTTGGGGAGCTATTGATGCCCGAGGGAAAAAAGCTGGAAAAAAGGGTCAAAACAGCTGGCCTGTAGATCTGTTGGTAAAAGGCGATGTATACGTAGCCGACCAGTTTGGAGCACACCGAAATGGTCCGACGATAGGGGACAATGTAGGAAACGCTATCTACGCAAAGTCAGGAAATGGTATTGTGTACGACGGGGCGCTAAGAGATATTGAAGGCTTAAAAGAGATAGGTGGGTTTACCTCCTTCTACAGCAGTTATGATCCCTCCTACCACAACCCTCCCGGAGATTTAAATACAATGATCATTGGTATTAATCAACCTACCCGTATTCGTACAGTTACCGTAATGCCTGGCGATATTGTGCTGGGCAAGCAAGGTATTGTGAGTTTTATTCCACCTCATTTAGCAGAGAAAGTGGTAAAGACCTCAGAGGTTGTAAGGCTGCGAGACATGTTTGGACATTTAAGACTACGAGAAGGCAAGTACTCAGCAGGACAAATCGACGCGAAGTGGAGCGACGAAATAGAGAAAGATTTCTCTAAATGGCTAAACGACCATATCAACGAGCTTCCCGTTCCCAAAGAGCAGATACAGGAATTACTTAAAGACCGCACCTGGTAAGAAGAGTGAGTTGTGAGTTGTCAGTAGTGGGAAGTACCGACCACCGCTTACCCCTCATCACTCACAGCTGACCACTTACGACTCACAACTTACAACTCATTCTTAAAACCTTTTACATGTCAACTTCAAACTCCAGAAGATCTTTTTTATCGAAAGCTGCAATTGCTGCTGCCTTTGCTCCCATAGCACCTATAGCTACTTTTGGACGTGGAATCGAAAACGCGGTGGAAAAAACTCCCATAAGTTCTCCCCCATCTGATTTAAAAATTACTGATATCAAGTGTGGCTACATCAAGGGCAGCTTGTTTGTAAAAATTTATACCAACCAAAGTATTTGGGGTTGTGGCGAAGGTGTTGATGCCATACCAGGCACTTATTACCTGGTAAAAGACTTCGGTCGAAGGCTGATCGGCAAAAGCCCCCTAAACGTGCACCGGCTATTTGAAGACATCCGCAAGGGCGGTTTTTTCCAAGGCGCGCAATCCGGTATGTACATCGCTGTTCTGTCTGCTATTGAAACTGCTTTATGGGATCTTACTGGTAAAGCACTTGGATTACCGATCTATCAGTTACTAGGTGGAAAATTCCGTGATAAAGTACGGGTGTACTGCGACACAGCCCTCTATCAACGCAACCTGCCCGTTCCAAAAGATTTTGCAGATGCTGCTACCAAAGCAGTTAAAATGGGTTTCAATGCATTAAAGTTCGATCTCGACCAGGCACAGGACCCCAATAAATATGACCAGTATAACTGGACGGCCAGCCCTGCAGAACTAAAGCGAATGGTTGATCAAATCACTGCAGCGCGACAGGCCGTAGGACCTAATGTTGACATATGCGTCGACATGCATGGCCGCTATGATGCAGTAACTGGTCAGCATGTTGCCAGTCTACTTGAACCACTTAATCTGATGTGGCTCGAGGAACCCATTCCTGCAGAAAATGTTGAAGCTTACAAACTCATCACAGAGTCTACCAGCACGCCAATTTGCGCCGGTGAAAATCATTACCTCGCTTATGGCTTCAGAAGATTGCTTGAAATTGGAGCGGTTGATATCGTAATGCCTGACTTGCAGAAGGTGGGTGGTCTGGGCGAAGGACAACGCGTTGCTAACCTCGCTAATTTATATTACGTTCCTTTTGCCCCGCACATGGTGGCGTCGTTCCTTGGCGCTATGGCATCGGCCCATGTCTGTGCCTCTGTTCCAAATTTCTTAATCCTCGAGTGGCAGTCTTATTTTCATACCGACCCAATGTTCAAAGAAATTATTACCTATGATGGAAAATGGGTTGAAAATAGTTTCATGACCGTTTCCGACAAGCCGGGCATCGGCGTCGAAATAAATGAGGAGGGAATGAAAAAGTATGCAATTCCAAATGTTCCCTTTTTCGTCTAAAGTTCTATCGCAAGTGATTAGAGTACTATTATTTTTCGATGCCAGGCAGTTGCTTTTCATGTCATCATCGTTGTGTCACTCACGTGTACTTTAAACCTTTTATTGATCTTTTTTCAGGTTTTGCTAAGTCGATAGATGGTATTAAAAAGTAGAAAACAAGCATTAAAAACTGTCATTAACTATATCACAAAACATAATTTTATACTTAGTAAAAATTGATCATGAAATTGTACAAAACAAAAAAAGGAATAGTTATAGAAAACGAAGAGAACTATTATTTGGTTGACAACGAAGATTGGGACAGCTACGTAAATGATGATAGTCTTTATTCGAAATTGGAAAAAGCAACAAAAGAATTGAGTGCCAGCTCCGAAGCAAAAAATTTAATCACATCAGAAATACAGGCACCTATTCAAAGCCAGGAGATCTGGGCGTGCGGCGTAACTTATTGTAAAAGCAAAGTGGGTAGACAGGAAGAATCTAAGGACTCGGGCGGAGCTGATTTTTATGCAAGAGTTTACGAGGCTGAACGACCTGAGATATTTTTTAAAGCAACGGCTTATCGTACAGTTGGCCATGGAGATAAAGTGGCTATCCGTAAAGACTCCACTTGGGATGTACCCGAACCGGAACTCACCTTGGCAGTAACCTCTTCGGGAAAAATAATTGGTTATACAGTCGGCAACGATATAAGCTCACGGAGTATTGAAGGCGAAAATCCTTTATACCTTCCGCAGGCAAAATCTTATGATGCAAGTGCGGCTGTCGGACCTTGTATTTATGTGACCGACAAACCTTTACCGGCAGACACGCAAATTCAAATGCAGATACTGCGTGAAGGCAAAGTAGTATTCGAGGGAGAAGTAGGCATCGATCAGATTAAGCGAAAGTTTGAGGAACTGGTTTCCTATCTCTACCGCGAAACCTCGTTTCCATATGGTTGCCTGGTCATGACCGGGACAGGAATTGTACCTTCAAGCGATTTCACCCTCAAAAAAGATGACGAGATTCGCATTACCATTCAACACATTGGCACACTAGTTAACACCGTCAAATAATATGAACCTTACAGGAAAAAATATCATAGGAAATACACTTTCCCAATCAGGCCAAGCAACATTTTATGGCGAAAATCCTTCAAACGGCAAAAGGATAGAACCGGCCTTTTACGAAGCTTCTCCTGCTGAAATAAATGAAGCCATAGAAAAAGCAAGCAAAGCTTTTCAGCAATACCGAAACAAATCTGGTAAGGAAAAGGCTGCTTTCCTGGACGCAATTGCTGAAGAAATTCTTGCTATAGAGAACCTAATAATTCGGGCGTGTGAAGAAAGCGGCTTACCTGAAGCAAGAATTACCGGAGAACGGGGAAGAACCGTCGGACAATTAAAATTGTTTGCACAGTTACTACGTGAAGGATCATGGGTGGATGCACGAATAGACAATGCAGATCCTGAACGAAAACCACTTCCTAAAGCTGACATTCGCGCCATGCAAAAAGCTTTGGGACCGGTCGGCGTTTTTGGTGCTTCGAACTTTCCGCTAGCATTTTCGGTTGCAGGAGGCGATACAGTTTCGGCGTTAGCTGCTGGCTGTCCTGTTGTCTTCAAAGCTCATCCTGCTCATCCCGGTACCAGCGAGTTGGTGGGTTTGGCTATACAAAGGGCAGCTCAAAAAACTGGAATGCCGGATGGAACTTTTTCGATGGTAAACGGTAGAAGCACAGAAGTCGGAATGGCGCTTGTTCGACACCCGTTAATTAAAGCGATTGGATTTACAGGTTCATTTGTTGGTGGAAAGGCCTTGTTTGATGAAGCCAATAAAAGACCGCAACCAATTCCGGTGTATGCAGAAATGGGCAGCACAAACCCTGTCTTCATTCTTCCAGGTGTATTAAAAGAAAGGAGAGAAAAGATCGCCCAGGACTTAGCAGCATCTGTAACACTTGGAGTAGGACAATTTTGTACCAATCCGGGATTGGTGTTTACGGAGCAATCGCAAGATGAAAATAATTTTAGAAATGATCTCTCAAAACAATTAAATGAAACTCCAGCAGGAGTAATGCTTACCGAAGGGATCCGAAATAATTTTCAAAAAGGGATTGAGAGACTAAAAAATATCGCTGGGGTTGAGATTTTGGCTGCCGGGCTAAATGAAGGTGAAGGTGTGAGAGGGACAGCATATCTGCTGCACTCCAAAGCAGCCTTATTTCTCGAAAAACATGAATTAGAAGAAGAGGTTTTTGGACCTTCAACGTTGGCTGTTACAGCGGACAACAAACAGCAGCTTTTACAAGCTGCCGAGAAACTAGGTGGACATATAACTGCCACCATTCTTGGAACCGAAGAAGACTTACAAGAGTACACCGAACTTATAAATATTCTGGAACAGAAGGTTGGCAGACTACTACTAAACGGATATCCAACGGGTGTCGAAGTATGTCATTCAATGGTGCACGGCGGCCCCTTCCCGGCAACAACTGATAGCAGAACAACGTCAGTTGGTACACTGGCCATTCATCGTTTTACGCGACCCGTATGTTACCAAAATTTCCCTAAAAGCTTGTTACCGGCAGAACTAAAAGATGACAACCCGTTAGGGATTTGGAGATTAGTTGATGGAGAAAGAACAAAGTGAAACACTGCTCGCTTGAAAAATGCTGCTATACAAAAAATAGTACAAGTGAGTGACACAACCGGAGATCCACAAATAACAAATGTTGGCAACATAAGAAAAGCAGACCCAAAAGTCTGCTTTTCTGTTTATTCAACAAGAGTGTGACTAAACCGCGAACGAGGTTCCGCAACCACAAGTCTTACTTGCGTTAGGATTACTAAAAGTAAAACCGCGGCTATTTAACCCACCCTGAAAATCAACTTCCATCCCCATCAAATAGATCTCATGAGAGCGAGACATTACGCAACGAATTCCTTCTATTTCGAATTCATCATCGTTATCCTGCTTTTGATCAAATCCTAAGACATACGTCATTCCGCTACATCCGCCACCCTTCACTCCTACTCTTAAATATTGACTATTATCAAATCCTGGCTCGTTTATCAGCTTTTTCAATTCTGCTACAGCTCCTGCTGTTAAGGTAACCGGTGTATCAATTGCTGTTTGCATAGTTTCTTTTTTACAAAAATACTAATAATCAAATTTGTGACCATCCGCTCCACTTTCGAATGCAGGAAAACGTTAACTATTATAGCTTTCAATAAAAAGACAGCCTTTCCTGTATTTTTGCCAAAAGACACCGAATGGAGAATTCAACTGCAGTTTTGATAACAATTATTGTATTGCTGATAGGAATACTAGTTGCTTTTGTGCTGATGAAGGACAAGAAGAAAAATGGGAAAGCGGAAGATGGAGAAAACCTGGATGCATCAACAAGAACAATGCGTTTGCAGGCGTATGAAAGATTGACATTGTTGGTTGACAGGATCGCCCTGCCCAACCTAATTAGCAGGGTAAATCAAAATGGAGTGAGCGCAAGAGAAATGCAAATGTTGCTTACGAGGGGCGTGAAAGAAGAATTTGACTATAACATTACGCAACAGATATACGTTTCTCCCGAAGCATGGAATGCACTTAAAAATCTAAAGGAACAGAACATGCTGGTAATTAACCAGCTTGCAAGTGCGCTCCCTCCCAACGCCACTGGTCTTGATCTGAATAAGTTGCTACTTGAATACTTAATGACTGATAAAAAAGGACAGCTTCATGAAGTGGTAAGTGAGGTGTTGAGTTATGAGGCCAAGAAACTGTTGTAATCCCAACCCCTAGTGGGGACATGATCGCTAAAATGAGCACTGAAAAAAAATACACTGACTCTGGCATCGAAATAAAACCAGTTTACACCGCCTCTGATCTTCCGTCATCTAATCTCTCTGAGCTTCCCGGTTCTTTCCCGTACACCCGTGGTGTTCAACCCGACATGTATCGGGGTCGTCTTTGGACCATGCGTCAATATGCCGGCTTTTCAACTGCTGAAGAAAGCAATAAACGCTATCACTATTTGCTGTCACAAGGAGTGAGCGGACTTAGCGTTGCTTTTGATTTACCTACACAGATTGGTTATGATAGTGATCATGCTTTATCCGAGGGTGAAGTGGGAAAAGTGGGTGTTGCAATTGACAGCCTGGAAGACATGGAAATCCTGTTTGACAATATCAAATTGGAAGAGGTAAGTACTTCAATGACGATTAATGCAACGGGTTTTATTCTGCTGGCTTTCTATGTGGCGCTGGCCAAGAAACAGGGTGCAGATCTTTCAAAGATTACGGGAACAATTCAAAACGACATTCTGAAAGAATACGCTGCAAGGGGCACATACATTTATCCGCCTAAGCCCAGCATGCGAATCATTACAGACATCTTTGAATGGTGCAGCAAAGAGTTGCCAAAGTGGAACACAATCTCTATTTCAGGTTACCACATCCGGGAAGCCGGCAGTACGGCTGTACAGGAAATTGCTTTTACCTTAAGCAATGGAAAAGCGTATGTAAAAGCTGCGTTGGACAAGGGTTTAGATATTAACGTTTTTGGAAAAAGGCTTTCTTTTTTCTTCAATGCTCACAACAACCTTTTTGAGGAGGTTGCCAAATTCAGGGCAGCAAGAAAAATGTGGGCAGTAATGATGAAGGACCTTGGGGCGACAGATCCGAAAGCAATGATGCTACGTTTTCACACTCAAACCGGGGGAAGTACTTTAACTGCACAACAACCTTTAAACAATATCAGCCGTGTAACTATCCAAACATTAGCGGCTGTACTTGGTGGTACTCAAAGTCTACATACAAACGGCTATGATGAAGCATTGAATTTGCCAACTGAAGAGGCGGCGCGAACAGCACTACGAACGCAGCAAATTGTAGGTTTTGAAAGTGGCATTGTAGATACAGCCGACCCTTTGGCAGGCTCTTATTTTGTTGAAAACCTAACAAATGAAGTTGAGCAACAGGCGTGGGAACTGATAGAACAAATAGATGGATTAGGCGGAAGTGTAGATGCCATCGAACAGGGATTTATCCAGGACGAAATAGCTAAAAGTGCTTACGAATATCAACGAAATATTGAAACAGGGGAAAAAATAATTGTCGGCGTAAATAAGTTTCATATAAAAGAAACAAATAATACAAATGGCTTTAAAATTGATGATAGCATAAGAGCAGTTCAGACAGAAAAATTAAAAAGTTTAAAAGCCCGTAGAACCGAACAAGTAGCCAAACAATGTCTCGCAGATATTTCGAATGCTGCTACTGATGGAAGAAACCTTATGCCGTTTGTGATAAATGCAGTTGAGCATTATTGTACTCTTGGTGAGATTTCGGATGTTTTGAGGAAGGTTTTCGGGGAGTATTCTTAGGCTATGCAAATTGAAAAGAACAAAGACTACAGCTTCCAGGACGACCAGTTTTTATGGCGGTATATGGATCTTCACCGCCTCATCTATTTCCTGAATTCAGAAAATATTTTCTTTTCTCCACTTAATAGTTTTTTTGATCCGCTGGAAGGAATAACAGAAAAGCATCTTCACGACAAAGAATTCCTGGACGCATTGGACCAGGAAAAAGAAAAGGACGAAGGATTATCAAAGAAAAGCAAAGAACAGCTGACTGAAGAAAAGCAGGAAGTAAAAGAACGTTTTAAAAGTAACCTCGAGGAAATTCAAAAAACTTATTTCGCAAGTTGCTGGTATGTCGGAGTAAGAGAGTCGCTGGCGATGTGGGATACCTATTCTAATAAAGACAGTGTTGCTCTAAAATTTAATCCCGACGGTCTTTGTAACACCATCATAGAATCTTGCCGCAACTTAGAGAATCAAGACTTTGATTTGTTGGTTCATGGAAAGGTAGAGTACTTCAAGATCTCTCCTTTTGACCCTAACGATTCGGGTTTAAAAAATGCAGGTCATCGTTTTAAAGGTTTTCTAAAGGACCTTAGTTACAAGCATGAGGAAGAGTTCCGGTTTCTTGCCATGCAAAACAACAATAATAAGACTTATTCATTTTTTGAGCTCTCCCTTAAAAGTCTTCATGACCTTGATTTTTCCATCGTAACACATCCTTACATGGAGCCATGGAAGCACCAGAACATTTACAATATTCTAAAAACAAAAGGCTGGGAATGTAAGTTGGTCAAATCCGAAATCCCTACCCGAATGCAAGTTTTTGATACTCCGTAACAACCAACGCTGCCTGTTCTTTTTCTAAAACAGATTTCATTTATTCGGACTATAAACCTTAACTGTTCTTTATACCCTAATTGCGCAATGCAGGTTACATTTGTTTTATGAAGTTAATTTTTACTCTGTTTTCAATTTTACTCCTTACTATAAATTCACTGGTTGCTCAAACAAAGAGTACCCAAAAGTTGGGTCTAACTTCAAAAAATAAAAGTAGTTACCCGCCTAAAAAAGGAACTACTTTAAACAGCAAAAAGCAGGGTAGTCCAAATGCAAACAAGAGCAACTTAAGCTCTGTTACGGACGATGTGTCGACAGAGTCGAGTGCTAAGAATAACGTTACCGGCATCTGGAAAGGGTATTTCGTTTCAAACTCTTTTGGCTTTATTGAAGACCGCTATCGTTTCGAAGTACAACTAGCACAGTTGCCAAATGACGCTTTGAATGGAGTAACCTACTCCTACAAAACAACCGTCTTCTACGGTAAGGCCGAAGCCAAAGGCATCAATACAACAAAGACCAATAATATTATTTTGAACGAGCTGAAGTTGGTGGACTTAAAGATTACCGAGAAGAGCGAACCATGCCTCATGACTTGTTACCTGGAATATAATAAAATGGGTGAGCTTGAAACTTTGACGGGAACCTATTCAAGTCGTAATGCGAATGACAAAGGCGATTGTGGCACTGGTAAAGTGTACTTGGAAAAAAAGCCTACAAGCGATTTTTATAAAGAGGAATTTGTTATCAAGCGGGAAAATGAGTTGAAGAAAAGAACTAAGTCTGCCGCAGTTAAGGCTCCAAGTTCAAACAAGCCTTCTCTTGCAAAAGCTCCCGCTCCTAAAAAGCCTGCGATAAAACCTGGTGCTGAACAAAACCTAATACCAAAACCAGAAAGAAAAACGCTTCCTTCTGCGCCAGAAACCGTCGTGATTCCAAAAAAGGAACAGCCGGCTGAAGCCATAAAGCCTCCTGTTATTAAAAATATTCCAAAGCCTGAAATCTTAAAAAGCAGGGAAAATGAAATTGTAAAAACAATTACTACCCGCGCGAAAGAGTTTAAAATAGATTTATACGATAACGGAGAGATTGATGGCGACCGGATAACTGTTTACCACAATAACCAATTGATTGTTTCAAATAAGACCCTTACCGATAAACCCATCAGTTTTACAATAAAGGCTGATGAAGGTACAGCGGTTCACGAATTTGTTATGGTGGCAGAAAACCTTGGTTCTATCCCTCCAAATACTGCCCTGATGATTGTTACAGCAGGCACTCAACGATACGAGCTCTTCGTTACTTCAACCGAACAGAAAAATGCCGTAGTAAGGATTGTTTATCAACCAGAATAATATGTGGTTAAGGTTTATAAAAGCTTGAGAGACTTTAGTCGGTACAAGAATATGCCTCCAAAAGGTCTAAACCTTTAAGACCACATTTCTGTACAACAAACCAGGTTTATTTACTATAAACTAACACCCCATCTTTTGCCGCGATTTCACTTGGCAGGTAACCAAACTCTTTTTTAAAAGTATTTGCAAAATGGCTGAGGTTTGAATATCCTACCCTGATACCAACTTCCTTAATAGTGTATTTCGCAAGTACCAATAAAGACTTAGCCTTTAGGATTCGGTTTTTTTGGTAATACTCGTAGATAGGTAAACCGTAAAGAGCTTTAAAATCATTTTTAAGTTTTGTTGGACTCATGGCTGAAATCCTTGAAAGCTCATCGATGGTAGGCGGGGCAACAGCAAAGTTCTTCACCAGCAAAGCTTCGACTTTCATCAGCCGTAGCGTCTCATCGTCACTTCGCTTCACTTTTTTTCCTTTCAGATCTCTTCGCTCGTACAACTTCACAATGTACTTTTCCAATAATAACAGCACCCTGTTCTGAATGTAGTTCAACCTTAGCGGCTGGTTCAATTTATCAGTCCAAAGGTCATCCAGCATTACACGATATTCGGTCGCAATTGGCTCGAGGTTCTCAGTACTCATCACCACGGGAAAGTATTGGCTAAGCACCTCTTCAAAAGCCTGCTTGCCCACAAGTGTCGACAAATGTTCTTTGTTGAAAAAAAACTTTACCGACCGCAATCGTTTAGTTTTTGGAAATACAAAAGTCTCGGGAATGAGGGTGTGACTTAGTTTCACGAACGACTCAAACTCTTCCACGTTGCGACGAGGTTTGGTGGCTACGTCAGTTTCGTCGGCCGCTTCTTCGTTGAACTGCAGGGTAAAATAATGCTCTTCTCCTTCTGGTCGTTCTACAACTACACTTTCTTTTAGGCATGTATCAGAAACTAAAATAGTGATCCCCGAAGGAAGTTTTTCTGCCCAACAATACCCCTTTCCAATCTGGGCGTTTACAGCAATCTGGTTGTTTGCAACCCTCGCTTTAAAATCTGGGGCAAGCAAATGCAATAACTCAACAAAGTCTGGCTTTTCCAACTGCATATAGGATTTTTACTAGTAGTGAACTATTCTTTTAAGACGCTTTTTAAAACTTATTTCCCGGTACCAGCATTAAAAAATGTGGCGGCATCGTTGCGTCGCAAGCACTTCGTCTGCAGATCTCTTTGCAACGTCGTTTAATGCTACAGCTTTCAATAAATTTTAAACAAGTTCTATATTTCAACAGATTTTTTTATCTCTATCAACTATCACTTTACCTGTCCAAAAGATCGCTCGGCAACTGGTCAAATGATTTTTTGAAAGCCTTGGCGAAATTACTTAGGTTGCTGTAGCCCAGTTCTATACCTACTTCTCTTACCGAATACTTTCTGCTCAGCAGCATCGCCTTTGCCTTGTTCATCCGGTGCTTCTGAAAATATTGATACACCGGCAAACCATAAATCTCTTTGAAACTGTTTTTAAGTTTACTAGGGCTCATCGCAGCTAGCCTGGCAAGTTTAGTTATTCCCGGAGGTTCAATTGAAAAGTCTTTAACAAGCTCCTTTTCTATCATCTTTAGCCGGTTGATATCCTCGTTGCTCAGCTTCACGTCGAAGTGCATATCACTCATCTTGTAATAGATCCTCGTAAAAAACCTCTCAAGCAAGAGCATTACTCTATTCTGGATAATCAATGTTTCAAAAGCCGGGTCAACGTTAGTTTCAACTATTTCAGCCAGAATTCTCTTATACTCCATATCCATGGGCTCGTAATTAAACGCGCTCATCTTCAAACTCAGGTACTTCTTTATTAAGTCTCCAACGCTTTCTACTTCTAAAAATTGCTCAAGCCACTCTTTACTAAATAAAATATTTACGCCCTTCACCCGTGTTCCTTTTGTGCTAAGAAACATCCAGTCAAACTTTGTACTTCCTAAAAACACAGCAGAGCGAACAGGATTTATTTCAGGCATTGACGCGTCTACTGTGTCGATAGCAGCAGCATCTGGAATGATGACTTCGTCGAAGCGTAGAGTAAAATAATCCTTATTAATTTTTGAGCGGGTGAGCAGCATATCCTGACTCACTGTGTAATCAGAAACAAGGCCCTGGAGGCCATTAGGAAGTTCAATAAGTTTTATAAAGCCTGTACCTACATCTGAAGGTAATTCGAGTTTATTGTTCTTTACTTTTGTTTTAAATGCTGCTGCGTAGTAGTCTAATAACTCAGCATAGTCTGTATGATCAAATTCAATTTTTACCAACGCACTTAATTTTGCTACAAATAACGTAAAGGATTTCTTTTCGCGGAGTAAATATAGTTTTTGATATTAATCCAGAAGGCAAGAACCATATAGATAATCAGGGGGGAACCTAAGGTCAAGAAGGAGATATAAATAAACCACATACGGATTCTTGTAGATGCTATTCCCATCTTCTCTCCTATGGCTGAGCAAACACCAAATGCATGTACCTCTATTATTTCCCTTACACTTTTCATAGCATGAGTTTTTAATCCTTTGCCGTATTCAGATCTGCCCTGCAATTTAGAGAAATTAATAATCACGGAGATAGAAATCTATTTCGCTTGAGAGTAGTTTTGACGTAATTTTGCTGAACTTTTTTTTCACACCTTAAAATCATCTTTAGACATGGCATTTGACATAGAAATGATTAGAAAAGTCTACGAAGAACTTCCCGGCAAAATTGAAGCAGCGCGCACGGCGGTCGGAAGACCACTAACCCTCGCAGAAAAAATACTCTTTGCACATTTGCATACGGATATGAAGCTGGAAAATTTTGAGCGTGGTGTCCATTACGTAGATTTTGCTCCAGACCGTGTTGCCATGCAAGATGCCACTGCCCAAATGGCTTTGCTGCAATTTATGCAAGCAGGTCGTCCTCAGGTTGCTGTGCCTAGTACTGTTCACTGTGATCACCTGATACAGGCGAAAACAGGAGCAGCTGAAGACTTACATACCGCATTAAATACGAATAAAGAAGTTTACGAATTTTTAGCCTCCGTTTGTAATAAATATGGCCTTGGTTTCTGGAAACCCGGTGCAGGCATTATTCACCAGGTTGTTTTAGAAAACTATGCTTTCCCCGGGGGAATGATGATTGGTACCGACAGTCATACGCCTAATGCCGGTGGGTTAGGAATGGTCGCCATTGGTGTAGGTGGAGCTGATGCGAGCGATGTGATGGCAGGTCTTGCATGGGAACTTAAATGGCCTAAATTAATAGGTGTTAAACTTACTGGTAAGATGAGTGGCTGGACCGCTCCTAAAGATATTATTCTTAAAGTTGCAGGTATCCTTACCGTAAAAGGTGGAACAGGTGCGATCGTCGAATATTTTGGTGAAGGTGCTGACGCAATCAGCGCAACGGGTAAAGCAACTATTTGCAATATGGGTGCTGAAATTGGAGCTACCTGTTCAATTTTTGGATACGACGATAGAATGAGCGCTTATTTGAAATCAACAGATAGGGCTGACATAGCTGAATTGGCGGATGGCATAAAAGAACATCTTCGTGCTGATACGCAGGTTATTGCTGCTCCCAAAAAGTACTATGACGAGGTCATAGAAATAAATCTAAATGAACTGGAGCCACATGTAAATGGCCCTTATACTCCTGACTTAGCATGGCCTATCAGCCGTTTTGCTGAAGCGGTAAAAGCAAACAACTGGCCTGAGAAACTGGAAGTAGCATTGATTGGATCTTGCACTAACAGTTCTTATGAAGACATTAGCCGTTCTGCATCAATTGCTCAACAGGCTGTAGACAAAAACCTGAAAGCAAAAGCTGAGTTTACAATTTCTCCCGGTAGTGAGTTGGTAAGATATACTGTAGAAAAAGATGGTTGGTTAAAAGCCTACGACAATATGGGCGGACTTGTATTAGCTAACGCCTGCGGTCCGTGTATCGGACAGTGGGCCCGTCATATTGATGATCCTACCCGTAAAAACTCTATCATCACTTCTTTCAACCGGAATTTTGCAAAGCGTAACGATAGCTTTCCCGGCACACATGCGTTTGTCGCCTCTCCTGAAATTGTTACCGCCTTTGCACTCGCAGGCGATCTTACTTTCAACCCGTTAACCGACACTTTATTAAATGAAGATGGAGAGCAGGTTAAGTTAGATGAACCTAAAGGATACGAGTTACCTCCAAAAGGCTTTTCTGTAGAAGATCCAGGCTATCAGGCTCCGGCAGAAGATCCAAGTAATGTGCAGGTTTTGGTCAGTCCCGACTCTCAGCGCCTTCAGTTACTCGAACCGTTTCCTGCATGGGAAGGAACTGATATTAAAGGTTTGCGCCTGTTAATAAAAGCAAGAGGAAAATGTACTACTGACCACATCTCTATGGCTGGTCCATGGTTGAAGTTCAGGGGACATCTTGACAACATTTCAAACAACATGCTGATTGGTGCTTTAAACTATTTCAATGATAGCACTGATAAAGTTAAAAACCAGTTGACCGGAGAATACGGACCAGTGCCTGCAACTGCACGAGCTTATAAAGCTGCAGGTTTAGGAAGCATTGTCGTAGGTGATGAAAACTACGGTGAAGGATCTTCAAGAGAGCATGCTGCCATGGAACCACGTCATCTTGGTGTACGTGCGATCCTGGTAAAATCTTTCGCCCGTATTCATGAAACAAACCTGAAGAAGCAAGGTATGTTGGCTTTGACCTTTGCGCACAAAGAGGACTATGAAAAAATTCTTGAAGATGACACTATTGACATTGAGGGATTAAATCACTTCGCACCCGGCACACCGTTAACGCTTGTGTTGCATCATGCGGACGGATCTTCTGAAAGCATCATAGTAAACCATACTTATAACGAACAACAGATTGAGTGGTTTAAGGCAGGGGCTGCACTAAATATCATTCGCAAAAATGCTTTGGCTGCTGCTAATTCCTAATAGAACTTATTCTTGATTGTTACCAGAGGTTATCCAAAAGATAACCTCTTTTATTTTCACCAATTTCCTCTTAATTTGAACATTACACTTCCCAATATTGCTATTTAGAAATTCTCTACAAAAAACATTAAAACAATGAACTGAAGTTGAACGGAGCGTCGCAACAATGCTACCAGCTTAACCAACTGCCTGTAAACTTAAAATAACTCTTACTGCATCATGCATCCTTACAACACATTTTTAGCAGCTGAACTGAATGAAATTAAAGATGCTAAGAAAGCTGTAGCAATGAAAGCGTACCTAAAAAATCAATTTGAATTTTTAGGAATTCCAACACCTGAAAGGCGGGAGATATTTAAAATACATCTTAAGCAGCACGTCATAAAAGATAGTCACGACTTAGTTGCTATTGTAAAAGAATTGTGGGGATTAGCGGAACGAGAGTTTCAGTATTGCGGATTGGAAACATTGTTGCACTACAAAAAGCTTTGGGACGAGCAAACAATAGAAATAATTGAGTACTTAATCACAACGAAAAGCTGGTGGGATACCGTAGATCCGTTGGCCTATGATTGCGCAGGTAGCTATTTTAGAACCTTCCCTGAATCTATTAAAAGTATAACCGGGGAATGGAACACTTCGGAAAATATTTGGCTTCAAAGAAGCAGTTTGTTGTTTCAAAAATCTTATAAAAACGACACAGACTGTACGCTACTCTCCTCCTACATATTCCAGCTTGCTTCGTCGAAAGAATTTTTTATACAAAAAGCGATTGGCTGGGTGTTAAGAGAATACGCAAAGTCAAATCCACAGTGGGTAAGAATATTTGTAAACGAACACGAACTCGCGCCATTAAGCCAAAAAGAAGCAATGAAGCATCTGTGATCAGGAAGCTAAACCTAGCGACTTTCGACAACAACTTGCGATTTCCGACCCCTTATACTGTCTTAAACCACAAGGGCGATTGGTCATTAGGATCTCCATTGTAACTAAAGCACAGCTCCTCTCCTTTTCTTACTGGTTTAATCGTACGCACAGTCATATTGCCATTTTCATAGTCCATTTCGTATTCGCAATTTGGCTGAAAAGAGTGGTTGTACATAGATACGTAACCAAGTGCCACTGCAGCTTTGCGCTTACTTTTGCCCCATTCAAAAATGTAGTGAAAAAGCTTCGTACCCTCAATCTGCTTTCGGTCTTTGGGAGACAATTCTATAATAGGAGAAATTTCAATAACTGTATTTGCAGGAATATTTTTAGTTGTAAAAACACCCCTTCCACGATTTTCGGAAGGTGCAATAACAAGGTGGGGTAACAGCATATTAAATTCTTGCGGGCAAGTTAAAGAAATTGAAACACAGTAATAAAATTTAAGCTTTCAAAATACTTAATTTGCAGCCATGGCAATTGAGAATATTGAAGAGCAAAGTATACAGGAACAGTTTGAACAATTGATAGCAACTGAGGACAAATTAGCCATCCGGGAATTTTTAGATGATCAGAATATTGCAGATGTCGCCGACCTAATAAACGAATATCCTGACTACGAATCTCAAATCATTGCTAATTTATCTATACATCGCGCTGCCAGTACTTTTAAGATTTTAGACTTCCCAACGCAAAAAAGCATTGTATCGCAGCTTCCTTCCTTTAAAACTGCTGAGTTACTAAATGAGTTGCAGGCCGATGACCGTACGGACTTTTTGGAAGACTTGCCTAAAGAGGTTTTAAGAGATTTAATAAAACTTCTCGATCCTGAAGAAAGGTTGGTTACACTTTCTTTACTTGGTTATCCCGAGGATAGTGTAGGCCGTTTGATGACACCGGATTACGTGTATGTATATGAACACAATACGGTGGAAGAGGTTTTTCAAATCATTAGAAAATTTGCCAAGAACACAGAAACCATCGATGTTATCTATGTGATCAACGACAAGGGGCAGTTGATGGATGACCTGAGAATAAAGGAATTTATTCTTGCAGCACCTAACACCCTGGTAAATGAACTGATGGATGGAAGAGTAATTGCTCTAAATGCAAAAGACGACCAGGAGCACGCCAACCAGGTCTTTAAAATGAACAATCGTTATGCCCTTCCGGTAGTTGATGATAACAATGTTTTACTGGGCATCATTACTATTGACGATATTCTTTGGGTGGCCACAGAAGAGTTCAGCGAAGACATGCAAAAGATGGGAGGTACTGCTGCCCTCGATGAACCTTACCTTGAAATGCCGTTGCTAAAACTCTTTCGAAAAAGAATAGGTTGGCTGGTTGTATTGTTTATTGGTGAAATGCTAACAGCTACTGTTATGCGTTATTTTGAAGATGAGATAGCAAAGGCAACAGTTCTTGCACTTTTTATCCCTTTAATTATATCAAGTGGTGGCAACAGCGGATCACAGGCATCTACACTTATTATACAGGCAATGGCGGTAGGCGAAATAACGGTTGAGGAATGGTGGCGGGTTATGAAACGGGAATTGTTAAGCGGGGTAATGCTTGGATCTATATTAGGAGTAATCGGTTTCATAAGAATTTTAATATGGCAACAGTTTTCTCACATCTATGGAGAACATTGGGCTCCCATAGCTTTAACCGTCGGCCTATCGTTAGTTGGAGTTGTCTTATGGGGAACTCTAAGTGGATCTATGTTGCCGATGCTTTTAAAGAAACTAGGCTTTGATCCCGCGGTTTCTTCTGCACCATTCGTTGCTACCCTTGTTGACGTGACCGGCTTAATTATCTATTTCAGTTTTGCTTACATGTTTCTTAAAGGATTGCTATTGTAAGCAGTAATGATTTGTAATTTTTTTGGAGCAAGCATTTAAATATTAGTCAACATCGTTGTGTCACTCCCTTTTACTACAAATCTTTATTGAGCTTAATTAGCGTACACCTAGTTGTGGCAGCATAGTGAAAACTAGCTGTTGGTTAAGCAACCAACAACGGCGGGCAACGGCATCACCATTTGTATTGGCCACCGATCGAGCGCGACAATCTCCGTGAACGCCATAAATTAAGCTCGAATAGAAAATGAGAAAGTAAACTGCACGAAAATTCGCTAATGATTCATAATCTATTAAGTTTTTTTTAAGCTTGGCGATAATAGAGGAATGTGTAGAAAATACACTACCAGCAAGGGTTTTAAGAGATTCCGAAGGAATTAGCGATAATTAAATAACCAATTATTAGATTAAAACGCTTGATAGAAGCTTTTACTTTTGAGGAATAATAACAGGATATCATTACTAATTGATAACACGCTATTACAAGAACAAGAAATTAAGAGGCTTTTAGCCGATCAAGATATTTAAGATTTTCATATGGCAAGCAATCGTTAGAGGCTGCTCCGTTTCTACGGAGGAGCCATTTTTTTTATAGCTCCATCTCAAACTGTTACCTGCCTTCTATCTCCTTCGCTAGCAACAAACGAAACGCGCTGTAAAAGCAATCATCACAAAGCTTGATAGGCTGACTGATTTACTGACAGTTGAACTGAGCGTAGCAACGATGATGCTATGAAAAGATTGGCTGGCTACAAAAAGGTCTAATACCGTATAAATTATATACGCCGGAGGCCTAGCGATTTCCACCCCTGCTCTCCTGGTAGCGCTGTAGGGCCTTCCCCGTAAATTTTTGCAGCCTGATATTAAACGTCAACAGCAGGTATCGACCCAACCGGTTATTTTGAACATCGGTGACTGTCGTACCATTTACATCCCTTGAGATGCCTGTGTTTTGATTGAAAAGATCAAAGGCCTGCAGGCGAATAGTAGCCTTGTTGTTTTTTAAGAACCTGCGTTCGGCAAACATATTCAGCAACGTAGGATTTGAATTCTTAGTGTTCAGATAACCACTATTCATAATCTTCGTAAGGTCGTAGCCAATTGTCCAGTTCTTAAAGAAATAATTTTTACCATTCAGGCCGATGGTTAAAGATTTAACCTGGGTAGAGATAGCCGTATCAATATACTGAGTAACCGTTTTGTTGATGTTGTAGTTTGAGTTGACATCAACGTCAATTATATTTTCAAGATCGAGACGAAGGCGTGCTCCTGGTCGTATAACCCAGTTCTGCCCATTATTCCTGAAATTGTCTGTGTAAGAAATGTTGTTGTCAAAACTTGCAGAGGTGCTAATGGTTGCGTAAAACTTGCGTTGGGCGAATGGCTTTGTAAACGCAAAGTTTCCGTTGAAACCATAAAAACCGTTCGTGTTTAGATAGGTAATCGTTCTCCCCGTTCCCCTGGGATCGTTGAAGCGTGCTGTAACTATCCTGTTCTGCGACTGATCGAAAGATACGTTTGCAAAAAAAGAAGTGCCTGTTAGTATTCCCACCTTATTGTATTGTGCTCCTAACCTGTTAGTAAATTCAGCCTTCAGATTCGGGTTTCCAATAACAATGTTCCTCAGGTTAGTACTATCACTAATTGGCTGCAACTGTAGAAAATTAGGCTCTCGGCTTCCTCCACCATATGTAATGGTAAGGTTGTTACTACGGGCAAAATTGTAAACGAATCTTGCATTTGGAATAATGTAAAAGTTGCGATTGGTCGTGGTTATTTTTCGTCCCAGATCATTACCAGTTAGGTTAGTAGGCTGGGCAACAAAGCCAAGCACATAATTGTATTTCTGCTTGAATGTTCGAAGGCTAATGCCATAGCGGTTGGTCGTGAACCCGTAGTTATAGTCGTTACTCTGCTTTAAGTTTCTCACTTTTCCACCAAAGATTGGATCGACGTCATCCACGTTTTTCAGGCTCTGCGTAACAGAATTGTTCCTGTTATAACTCACCTCAACAGATGAAAATTTAGATATAGGTTCTGCGTAAGATATGCGCACGTTAGTAGTTGTATTACGGCTTTCGTTTACAATAAATTGTACCCGGTTGCTATCCTTCACCAGGTAATTCGGCATCGTCGAGTCAATGTCATGATAATTGTTATTCGAATTTCTATCCTGGCTTCGTTCTGAGTAGTCAATGTTGGTGTTTAAGCTAAAGTTTCTCCCGCGTTTTCCAAACTTATGATTGAAGAAAAACTCAGTACCCCCGGATGGTGAAGTCGAGTTATTGGAGTAGACGCTATTGTTTAGGGTGTAATACTTCTGCCTGCTAATTTCAGAGATACTCTTGCCACTATTTTGAGAAGTGCCGTATGAGAAATAAGGCGAGATCTTGAAAAAGTTCGCAGTATCCATATTGTACTCAACATTCCAGGTGACCCTATGATTGCTATTGCTGGTATTGTTCGTACTGCTGCGACCGGTAGTACTGATATTTTTAGGATTGAAATCTTGTTGAAAAGAAGTGCCGGTCAGATAATTACTGTTGCCTGAGAAACTGTAGCTACCATATGAGGTAATCTTTTTACCCCATTTATTTCTGTAGTTTAAACCGAGCGATTTTACAATGTTGATACCGTCTCCGCCTATTGTTCGTTCAGCACCACCAAAGTTCGCGCCCCTGGCACCGCCACCCCTTCCTCCTCCGTTGAAGTTAAAAATATTGGCGTTCGTGTTATTAACTGAACCTAAGACAGAGATTTGACGGTCTTCATTAAAGTTGTTTGCAGATAATCTGGCAACATAACGGCTTTGGGTACCGGCACCGAGTGTTGCATTACCAAAGTTGCCTTTGTTCTTACCTTTTTGAATAGTTATGTTTAAGATCTTTTCCGGCTCTCCCTCCTTTATACCTGTCACATTTGCCCTGTCACCATAGTCATCTATGATCTGGATGTTTTCGATCATATCGGCGGGCAAGTTTTGTGTAGCAGTTTGTACATCGCCTCCAAAATAGTCCTTACCATTTACCCTAATCCTTGCCACCGCCTTCCCTTGTGCTGTTACCTTGCCGTCTTTGTCAACGGTTACACCCGGTAGTTTTTTTATCACGTCCTCCACCGGTGCGCCTTCCCTCACTTTATATGCGCTTGCTTTATACTCAACGGTATCTTCTTTTACAATTACAGGATTGATTGCAACCACTACCACATCCGTTAGACGATTATCTTGTGTAGCCAATCTTATAGTCTCAACAGTGTAGGTGTTATTGTCTTTTGCTGTTATTGAATAATTGTGTGAAAATGTTTGAAAGCCTATCCTTGTTACGCTTAAAGTAAAATTAGAAAAGGCAACTTTTGCAAAGTGAAAGACACCACTTGCATTGGTCGTTGTGGTAATGCTGTCTTTTCCTGCAAGCAGTTTTACATACACATCGTTTAATGCCGCACCTGCTGTATCAGTAACAGTACCCGTGATTGTCCTGGTTTGTTGGGCAAAAGAAGAAAAGGAGATTATTAAGCCAAAAATGGCAGAAAGTAGAAATCTTATCATTAAAAAGAATTAACCTTAAAAAAGCATTAACAGGCCGGCAAAAGTAATTTTGAAATTTCGAACTGCCCCAATAGATCGGTAAAAAGAATTAAAGACAGGATAAAGGCCTACCTAAGTTTAATAAAATATCAGACCGTGTAAAGTTGAAAGGATGAAGGAAATTTGTCAACCGATACGAGCACGTCAT
The DNA here is from genome assembly GCF_007991655.1 of Segetibacter aerophilus. Taxonomy (GTDB): domain Bacteria; phylum Bacteroidota; class Bacteroidia; order Chitinophagales; family Chitinophagaceae; genus Segetibacter; species Segetibacter aerophilus. The sequence continues at coordinate 298,632 of NZ_BJYT01000002.1, read as the reverse complement.
TACGAGAACAGTTTCAGCTCAGCTTTACCAAGCCCGTCTTGTGTAGTGTAGAATGGACGTTTCTCAATCACATAATGCGCATCTTCAGCAATGCCAAGAGCGTGATAAATCGATTGATGAATTTGATCGATGACGATAGGACTTTCAATTGTTTTACAAGGACGTTCATCGGCAGTTTTCCCATACACATGTCCTTTTTTAATTCCCCCTCCAAACATTAGAACCGAACATCCATCAGTAAAATGCCTGTGCATACCGTAGTTCTTTATGTCCTGTATGACATCCGGTTGTTGAACCTGCTCCTGCACCTTTAAATCCGGGCGACCTTCCACCATCATGTCACGGCTAAATTCACTTGCGAGAATTACAATAGTGCGATCAAGATGACCTGAGCGATCAAGATCTTTTACCAATTGAGCTACCGGCGCATCTATTAGTTGTTTCATCTCCTTAGCCCTCGTGTTCCCGTTCTCATGGGTATCCCATCCCTTAAAAGGTTCATACTCTGTTGTTACACTAATAAACCTTGCACCCTGCTCCACTAGTCGGCGAGCCATTAAACATCCCAATCCAAATTTGCCGGTATTATAAATGTCATAGCTTTCTTTAGGTTCTTTCGTTAAGTCAAACGCTTTTGCTTCGGGAGAATTCAGAAGTATATACGCTTGCTCCATCGATCTCTGGAGCGATTCCTTTTGATAGTCGCTGCCATATTCACCTAACGGACTCTGGTTCACCAACTCCTTATATAACTGGTTGCGCTTCTCAAATCTTTCGTACGACATCCCAACCGGAGGCTTTACGCTATCGAGACCTGCAGAGGGATCAGGTATCATAAAAGGTCCGTATTCATTTCCCAAGAAGCCGGCGCTATGAAAAGCTTTCAATTCCTCTCCCTCACCTAAAGTCAAGCGTTGGCCAATGTCAATAAAAGCAGGTATAACCGGGTTTTTAGGCCCTAATTCTTTTGCAATCCAGGCTCCTAGGTGCGGAGCCGCAACAGACTGAGGCGGCTTGTAGCAGGTATGCCAATGGTACTGGTGGCGGGAATGCAAAATAAAACCCATGTCTGCCGCTACATATGATCTTATCAAAGTTCCCTTATCCATCACCTTCCCTATTGACTGTAGCCCTTCGGAAAAAGAAATTCCATCAAGAACAGTAGGCACTGGTTTAAAGGTGCTTAGGACACTATTTGCATCCATGCCAGTTGTGAAGGGAGTATATCTTTTAGGATCAAAAGTGTCTGTGTGCGCCATGCCTCCAGCCATCCAAAGCAAAATAACAGAATCGGCCTTTGCATTATTTCTCTTACTGTTGCACGAGGTTAACAAGCTGGTCATGGGGGTACCAGCAGCCATGGCAGCAAGCGTTGCTGCGCTCGTATTCTTTAAAAAATCTCTTCGGTTCCAATTCGTAGCCATAAGATCTTATTTAGATCGAAAAGGGAATAAGTAGTATTGGCCTTTTGTAGCGAGCGGTAAAACATTGCTTAACATCGTTGCGTCGCACCCTTTTACTTTCATTCTTTTTTCGACAATTTTTCTTTTTTGGATAAATTATTCATCAGTTCGACCTCTACAAGACCTAGTATATTATCTGGAATTCAGGAAGCAACAAAATTGACCAGAATAGATCTTGAATGCTTTCTGTACCCGGCGTTGGTCCAAGCATTTTTTTAGCGACTGCAAACTCCTTTTGTTGTGGTTCACGTCCCAAAGTTTTCCTGTACATCTCTTTAATTAACACATCTCCATTTCCGTATTTCCTCTTCCAATTTTCTGCTCCTGTTTTTAAAGTAGCATTAAACCGGTCACCATTCGTTAACTCTAATGCCTGCAATAAATTCGCCTGCGACTCCCGGCTGGTAGATACAGTTTCCCTGTTAGGCCTGCCCAGTGCCGTAAGGAATTTGTTATTGATTACTAAAGATGCGCGAGGATAAAGAAGAATGGATTTGTTTGTAAACAACTTGTAAGCAACTAATCGCCCCGCCTCTGCTCTTTCTTCAGCCAATTTTTTTGCAGCTTTCCTTTTTTCCGCAGCTATCTTATCTGCTGCTGCTTTTTGAGCAGGGGTTAGAGTAGGCGCAGCTTTTTTCTCAACGGGTTTCGCCTCTACACTTTTCTCCGCAGGAGTCTCAATAAAAGGAACAAACTTTACCAGTGAATCAGGATACATGGGCGCTACAATAGAACTGACGGCATCAGCGAATTGCTCCGCACTTAACCGCCGCTTCAACATTCCTTTAAACTTGTAATCTTTTGCAAACAACTGGTTTGGTTCTTTAAAACCAACAGAAGGCAATTGGTATGTTTTAGATGTAGCAATTAGAAAGATCAGTTCTTTTATATCAGCTCCCCGCTGCTCAAAATTAAAAGCCAACCAATCGAGCAAGTCCTGGCTCCACGGTTCGTTATCCATTAAATCTACTGGTTCAACAATACCTCGTCCCATCATTTGCGCCCATATTCGATTTACGAGGGTACGATACAAACGTCCATCTGCAGGCTTTGTCATCAACTCCGCAAGTTGCTGCTGTTTTATAGCCGCGGCGGCTGTGCTGTTGATAGTTCCCAGTTCTTTCCAGAGCAGTCTGGCACTAGTAAACTTACCCGAAGGCTTATCACAACGATTTATTTCAAGAGAAGAATCTGCGAATATATTAGCGAAACCATAGGCATCATCCAGCTTCCAATCGCTTATAAAACTATTATGGCAGGAAGCACACTTTAAGTTCAAACCAAAAAAGACCTGCGAAACGTTCTGAGCTGCCTGCATCTCGGTTCGCTGGCTTGCGTTGATTACTCCACGCCATTTAATACCTGCAATAAACCCTCTCGAATCTTTGCCCGGACTTACCAACTCTTTTACGAATTGATTATAAGACTTGTTAGTCTTTAAAGAATTATACAGCCAGTTGGAAATATCAAAGCGCCCTCCTGTAATATACCCAGTCCCCGTGTAATCGTTGCGCAAGGCATCGTTCCAGAATGTCAACCAATTCATTGCATAATCATCATTCCTGTTCAAAAGTTGCCTTACCCACACTGATCTTTTATCCGGTCTTGGATCTCTTGCGAAATTATTTAAGTCTTCAGGAGAGGGAAGCAACCCAAGTATGTCGAGGTAAATCCTCTTCAGATAAGTTCTATCATCAACTACAGCAGTCCAGCTTATTTTATTCTTTTTAAAGTACTCGTTTACCCATAGATCGATTGGATTTTGCAAGTCCGTGGAAGCCTGGGGAAGCGATGGGTTTCTAGGTTCTAATTTAGCAACGCGATAATTGGTCTCCTCATTCTTTCCCTCAGAATAAGGTGCACCTTTTTGGATCCAAAATTTTATGGTGGCAATATCTCCCTCAGATAATTTTTTTCCTTTTGAAGGCATTACATCTTTGTGATTTGCCGGCAAGCTAATTCGTCTGAACAAATCGCTTTTTAAGGGGTCTCCTGCAACAATCACCGGCCCATCTTCACCTCCCTTAAAAATCATTTTTTTGCTATCCAAACGCAACTCGCCTTTTATCTTTTCAGGTCCGTGGCACTTATAGCAATTATGGGCCAAAATGGTCTTTACCTGCATGTTTAATTCCTGCTCCTCCTGCTTACTAAGTTTTACAGTATCATTTTTGTAGGAAGCAAAATCTACGTTTTTTACAGGCGTAGCTTCATAGTCTTTGCTCCATGGAAGTGTAGATGAAAGATAATCGCTGCCATGTGTCAATGCAGCCCCAAGGTGGCCTGCGACACAAACCCCAATTGCAGAAACGATGAGTATTGCGCGGTAGGGTTTGATTAATTTGAGCTCGTTATTTCGTGATATCTTAAAAAGAAGAAATAGTGCAACAGCACCCAATGTAGCAGTGGAAATACCGGTCCATTGATGCAGGCTTAACGTGTCTTCGTTATAGTCTCCACCCCGACCAAGGAGCAAGCCAAATATAATTGAAACAGTTGCTGTAGCAACTCCTGCTGCCAGCAGTATATTTATTCCCGGTCTTAGTTTAGAATGAAAATTTTTAAGCGTGAATAATTCTAAAATAGCCGCAAACAGAAGGAGACTTACCGGAAAGTGTACCGTTAGCGGATGAAGGCGCGCTAAAAAATTCCAAAGCCAGAAAGAATTAGATGCAGTTGAAAGTGGTGCTTCGCCCGAGGCAGCTAAAGGTGCATCGCCGGCGTAAGAATTTAATATGAAAAAAGGATTGAGAACAAATACTAAAACAATAACCAGTGCAACAACCAGCAATCTTTTTTTAGATGCAACTTTTTTAAACTGCTTTTTCATCTGGCTTTAGCATTCTTTTTTTCAAAATAGATTAAACCAAAAATGAGATAGCTCTCTTCATAGGTCTTGTTTTCCAAACAACGGTTTTTGGTCTAAAAGCTTTCACTAAAAGTAAATCAAATAATTTTAATTTTTAGAGTCTTAAAGGCGCTAGATTCCACCTTACTTACTTCTTTATAAATAAGTCTACTGATTTTGCTTTACTAGACATACACCAAAGCTTTGTTGGAAATGTGTTGAATTGATAAACGAAAAACGGAATCATAATAAATGAATTTATATCTTCATTTTTGCCGGAATTTTTCAAACCAACACAGTGCCCTTTACCTTTTCACATCCTGCGGTTGTTCTACCGCTTACATACATAGACAAAAGAAAGTTTTCGGTAACCGCGCTTACCATTGGAAGTATTACCCCTGACTTTGAATACTTTGCTAACTTCCAACAACAAAGCAACTATAGTCATACTTGGCTGGGAGTTTTTTGGTTCAATCTGCCGGTATCAATTCTACTTTATGTTACCTATAATAGAATTGTAAAGAACGAATTGATCGATAGCTTACCGCGAATTATAAGAAGTAGAGTTAACAAGTTCAGAAGACCGGAGACAACGATCTACTATAAGGAAAAGCTTCTCATCATTTTTACGTCTTTGTTGATAGGTATCGTATCTCACCTATTCTGGGATAAATTTTTACATCGAAGCGTCCGACTGATAGAAGAGCCGATGGACTACTATCCCATTTACTGGGACGTAAATAGTATTGCCGGTGCAGTGGTAATTGCATTTATTATATGGAAACTACCAAAAAGCTCGGTACCCAGACAAAACATTTTGTCCTTTTGGTTTCTCACCCTTGCAGTTACAATAATTGTTTTAATGATACGATCTACTTACTCAAGGGGAGGTAGGGCAATGGAAGTTTCTCTTATTTCGGGCATTTTAATAGGCGTGTTTATTTCTTCACTTGTCAACTTATTTTGGCAAAAAAGAACAAGAAGAAAAAGGTTGTGAGCACTTCGTAAATCTCCTTCAATTTGCTGCTGTTGTTGCAGTTTCTGAGCTATAGCAAAAAGGCTAAAAAATGAAAATGGCTGAATAAACAATTAAAGTACAAGAGTGCGACGCAACAACTGCTGCGCGTGTTTATTCTGCCTGGTACAGAATCATTCACTACGTTTTAAAAACTACTGCATACCTGGGAACAGCGGTCTGGCTACTTCCCTAAACGGCCAGGGAACTGTAGCAAGAATGATTACTAAGGCAATAAAATAAAACCAGAACGAGCGCCTGTGCTTTGCCTTATCGCTGATGTTTTTCTTAGCGGAACCCTTCCCAATCGTTATCAAAATGATTGCAATGAGCATTCCGGTAATGTGCTCGACGGCCCAAAATCTAAACACATTGTCTTGCATGATTGCCTTCATTCCTTTACTCTGTATATTTTGTAAGCCCCACGGTCCGGCAAACCATTGGTATAAACCAATTAGCAGCATTATGTGTGCAGCGATCATTAAGAATAATCCTACTTTTTTGTCACCCGATGTAAAAGGTTTGTCTCCAGACAAACCTGATATTGCCTTTATAAGTGCAGTCAATAATAAAATGATAACAACCCAACGACCAACATTGTGCAAATGCAGTAGACCCTGGTACATAACTAGATATTTAAATTTCGCCAAAATTAGGGTTTAAAGACTTTCAACAGTTTGCATTTCGATTACAAGGAGAAATTCTATTTACATATCATAATAAGAATGGCGCTGCTTCATTAAGGTTAGAATGTTTATTAAAAGATTGTTGCAATTTCACTGCTTTTTAAAATTTATGTTGAAAGCAGGCTGACGCATTTATTTTTGTCGAATGAAAAAATCTCTTTTCATTTTCGCTGTAGCTTCTTTCATTGTTTCATGTAATGGAGATGACAAGAAAATAAGTCCCGTGAGTGAGGCCCAACTCAAAGTGATAGGCGACCTGACTGAAAGAGTTAAAGAACACCCTGATAGCGCGGGACTAAGAATGAAACTCATTAATACCTATGATAGCCTGCACATGTATGAGGAAGCGATTATCCAAACAGATAGCCTCATAAAAAGGGATAGTGTCAACAATGGTTTATGGTTTACAAAAGGGCAATTACAGGAAGATAGTAAAGATACGGTTGGAGCCATACGGAGCTATGAGAGGGCGTTAAGTATATATCCTTCTGTCGAATCGCAATTAAGTCTCGCAAACCTATTTGCCGAAACGAGAAATGCAAAAGCCTTGATGATATGCAAAAACGTAATGGCAATGGGTCTTGGGAGAGAAGCTGATGCTACTTGTAATTTTATCGCAGGTGTGTACTTTGCGAGAGTTGGGGATAAAAAACAAGCGCTGCAATTATTTGATAAGGCAATTAACGACAACTATACATTGATGGAAGCCTATATGGAGAAAGGATTTATCTATTACGACAGTAAAAATTATCCCAAGGCTTTGAATGTTTTTGAGACTGCTTTAAGTGTGAACAAAACTTATGCAGATGCCTATTATTGGAAAGCTAAATGCAATGAAGCGATTGGAAATAAGCAAGAAGCCCTGATAGACTATAAACGATCTTTAGGTCTCGATAAACAATTGAAAGAAGCTGCAGAGGCAGTTAAGAGATTGGAGTAATTAGGCTCTGTTGATTGTATTATTGTTTCTTCAATTACGAAAACAATGTTCAAAAGTTTCAAAACGCGCAAGTCATCTCCAACATACTAGTTCTACAATAAGACAATTAATCATCCACCATGCCCATTATCGCTCCTTCATTACTAGCTGCTGACTTTTTACACCTTGCTGATGAATGTACTATGCTAAATAAGAGTGAGGCTGAATGGTTTCATCTGGATGTAATGGATGGAAGGTTTGTTCCCAACATTAGTTTTGGGTTGCCAGTAATTGAACAGATAAGAAAAACAACTACAAAGGTCTGCGACGTACACCTGATGATTGTAGAACCTGAAAAGTATATTGAAGCTTTTAAGAACGCTGGTGCAGATATTTTATCGGTACATATAGAAGCGTGCCCTCACCTCCATCGGAATATAGAACAAATTAAAAGCCTGGGGATGAAGGCTGGCGTTGCCGTGAATCCACATACGCCCATATGTTTTTTAAGCGACATTCTTCATGATATTGATGTAGTAAACTTAATGAGTGTAGACCCGGGTTTTGGTGGACAAAAATTTATTGAGTTTACCCTTGAAAAAATAAGACAGTTGCGTAGAATAATTGACGAACGAGGCTTGAAGGTGCTGATTGAAATTGACGGCGGTGTAACGCTTGAAAATGCAGCCACGATTGTTGAAGCTGGCGCTGATGTGTTGATTGCGGGCAGTACTGTTTTTAAGTCTGCTGATCCGATTGGTGCAATAGCCCAGTTGAAAGCAACCACTTAAGTTTCGAACAATGCTTACGTACAATTGCATTTATATTCTTCATCCAGATCTATCACTGTTACTACTGTTAGATGTTGTTGTTTGGGGGCGAAAATAATTCTCACATGTTGGCGATCATCGGTCATTCCTTCCACTGCATATGTTGGCCCTTTCGGATCTTGCAAATCGCTTTTGTTATAGTTCACCGTTCCTTTCGATAAAATGTCTTTTACTTCCTGCTGTGTTATGTGCCTGCACTTCATGCGACACTTGGCGTGTTTTGTAAAATATAGATTTGTTGTATTCCGGTCGAAGTTTACATCTTTTTCGAGGGGTTTTCTTGAATTGGAAACAGGGGGCGTTCTCCTTTGTGATGGACTGGTTTGACTACTATTGGTGCTGGTAGTATTACACCTTCTCATTGAAATCGCCATTACCGCCATTATAGCTAATAGCAGCACAGGAAGTATTTTCTTCAGTTTCATAAGCGAAAGTTAAATCACCAGCTTTAAAAACATAAAACAGTCTTACCCTGTGTCTGGTCTTCTTTAACGTCCACCTTAATTCTGCACTTGCACTATCTTTGCCCGCTTATGGAAAAACGTTCAGTTGCATTTCACACGCTAGGTTGCAAACTCAACTTTTCAGAAACTTCTACCCTATCAAGGTTACTTGAAAACGAAGGTTTTGAAAAGAAAGAATTTGATGACAAGGCGGACGTGTATGTCATTAACACTTGTTCCGTTACCGATAACGCTGACAAAGAATGTCGTCAATTAGTTCGACGCATTCAGCGTAAAGCTCCTGAAAGTTTGGTGGTAGTAACAGGTTGTTATGCGCAACTAAAGTCTAAAGAAATTGCTGAAATTGAGGGTGTGGACCTTGTTTTGGGAGCTGCAGAAAAATTTAACATTGCTGAACATCTGCGGGAGTTAACTAAAAATGACAGTGCAAAAATTTGCAGCTGCGACATTTCGGAAGTGACGGGTTTCAATACATCTTTTTCTATAAACGATAGAACACGTACGTTTCTGAAGGTTCAGGACGGGTGCGATTATAATTGTTCCTTCTGCACAATTCCAATGGCTCGAGGCAAAAGCCGCAGCGATAATGTTGAGAATGTTGTCAATAATATAAACAAGATAGCAAGTACAGGTGTTAAAGAAATAGTTCTAACGGGAGTGAATTTGGGCGATTTCGGTAAAGGGCCGGATGGAAACAAAAAACATGATGAAAACTTTTTGGAGCTGGTTAAGGCTTTGGAAAAAATTGAAGGAATTGAACGCTATCGGATCTCTTCCATCGAACCAAATTTGCTAACAAACGAGATTATTGAGTTGGTAGCAAATAGCGACAAATTCATGCCTCATTTTCATATTCCGCTACAGAGTGGCAGCAATACTATTCTTGGTTTAATGAGAAGACGGTACAAAAGAGAACTGTATGCAGAAAGAGTAAAGCTGATAAAGACGCTAATGCCGCATTGTGCTATAGGAGTGGACGTAATTGTAGGCTTTCCGGGAGAGACCGACGGACACTTTACTGAGACATTTGAGTTTTTACATGATCTTGATATTTCTTACCTGCATGTTTTTACGTACAGCGAAAGACCTAACACCTTAGCTGTAGAGATGAAAGAGATTGTACCAATTCAGGTGAGAAATGAAAGAAACAAGAAGCTTCGTAACCTCAGTTATATGAAGATGAGCGAGCATACGAGACGCCATATTGGCGAAACAAGAAAAGTTCTTTTTGAAGCAAATTCAAAAAGTGGAATGATGGAAGGCTACACTGATAATTATATTAAAATTAACGCCCCTTACAATAAAGATTGGGTTAATCAAATCGTAGATTGGAGAATATAATTCATTACAAAATGGAGGACTCAAACCTTAAAAAATTTATTGTCACCATAAACTTTTTTATGGATGATCAATTTATGACTTTGGTTCCTCCGCATCGCACCTACATTAATTACTTAATTAATAAAGGCATTATTGACTCCTACGCCGTTAGTATGGAAAGCTATCGTAGCTGGATAATGATGACTGCTGAAAGCAAGGATGAAGTGAGAGAGTATCTCCGCAAGTCTCCCCTCTTTAAATACTGGACTTTTGAAATAGACGAGTTGTTCGTGTACGATGGACAGACTTATCGCCTCCCGGCGTTACAGATGAATTAATTTTTTGGGGATAAACCTCGAATTTCTACTCAACATCGTTGTGTCACTCACTTCAACCGCACCTTACTATTGAGCTTTTTAGGCACCAAACTTAAATTCCGGCAAATACTCATTTTAGTTTGACGTCTTAATAAAACTGTGCTCCAAAGGTTTAAAGCTTTCAACAACGATAAAGCACAAAATAAAAAAGCGATAGATCTAGGGATCTACCGCTTTTTCAAATATTACTTGAAACGTTACTTAAGCCAACATCATCTCTTTTTCTTCCTCATACTTTTTGCGGCCATAACCTTTGATAACATGCTTTTCACTGTGGTATGAAGAACGTACGAGCGGTCCGCTCTCTACATAATCAAATCCTAGTTCGTACCCGATCTCCCTTAGTTCAGCGAACTCATTAGGATGAACAAATCTTTCAACTGGTAAATGTTTTTTAGTTGGTTGCAAGTACTGACCGAGGGTGAGTACGTCTACACCTACCGCTACAAGATCCTGCATGCTTTGGACAACCTCGTCCTTTTTTTCGCCCAGCCCTAACATAATACCGGTTTTTGTTCTCATCCCTCCCTCCTTCAACATACGAAGTACTTCGAGACTTCTTCGATACTTAGCCTGGATTCTAACCTGGCGGCTTAACCTTTCAACCGTTTCCATATTATGGCTTACTACGTCGGGTGCTGCATCAATTATTCTTTGCACCTGGTCAGCATATCCTTTAAAGTCAGGTATTAAGGTTTCTAAAGTGGTTTCAGGATTTAAGGTTTTAACGGCTTTAATTGTATTATACCAAATTATTGAACCTCCGTCTTTCAGCTCGTCACGATCTACACTGGTTAAAACAGCATGTTTCACCCTCATCAAATTGATTGCTTCCGCAACCCTTTGCGGCTCATCCCAATCAACAGGGTCAGGACGACCGGTTGCCACCGCACAAAAGCCACAACTACGCGTGCAGGTATTACCCAGGATCATAAATGTAGCTGTTCCCTCGCCCCAGCACTCACCCATATTAGGGCAATTGCCACTCTCACAAATTGTGTGAAGCTTATGCGTGTCAACGAGGCCACGAACATGTTTATAGCTTTCGCCGATTGGCAGCTTAACCCTAAGCCAATCAGGTTTTTTAATCTTTGAATTTGCAGGATCGATCTTCGCTACTACAGGTAATTCTATCATGGAGTACCAATGAGATTAATAATGATAATTGTCTTACTTGAATTCTTTGTACTGGCAAGTACGAGGCAGCAAAGGTCTTATATTTCAACCGTAAAAAAGCTAGAATCCAATTGGAGTCTAAGGAAATTTGGCAAAAAGCACATCAAAGAGTGGAAAGTACAAGTGAGTGACACAACGATGTTGAGGCTGGTGAAACGCAGGGAAAAAGAACACCTTTATTTTCTATTAAACCAACTAGAACTTTTTGCAAGTTGCCTCGCTACTTCCTCTTTCCAAATTCAATTGCCGCGTATGCCTGAAAAAACATCTGCTTTTGTTTTTGCTCTAACATCCACCGCATCTTCTTGCTATAAAACTCAAGGTTTATACCAACTTCAATAGCGCTGACTAACTCGTTATAGCGACCGTAATCGAAGCGAAGTGCTGTCTTTGCATACAATCCCGGTGTGAATTTAATTTCTCCAAAACCTTTTGAAAAACCAGAGGAGCCGAGTACATAACCAGGGTTGTCTAAGAAAATAGAGTCGTTGTTATTGTATTTAACATCGGTTGTCGAGTTGCCTTGGCGACCAGCCACTTTTAAATAATACGGTTTTAATAAACCCGCGCTTAGACCTCCACCATAAATCGCTGAAACTGCAACTCCATTTTTGTTTCCTTTGTTGCCTATTAAACGTTGTTGTGCGTAGCCAAGTTTGGCGTAATAAAAGTTATTTATTTTTCCGTAGATGTAGGGATTACTCAAATAGGTACCAGTAATGGTAGAAAGTTTCTCCTCCTTTGAATGTTTTCTTTCACCTATTTCAAGGCTGTATAAATTTGCCTTTCTTGCAGTTTTCATTCGGCCCATTTCTAAAAACATTCCGTAACCATCTGTATTTAACTTAACCCCAAATACAGTTTGTTTTTGAAATATGATTGCCCCCTCTTCCTCCTGGCTAATCATGCGGTTTATTTGCTCTCTTTTCTCTGCTTTTTTCTGTTGTTTCAAATCCTTAGCCTGACTGTAACTAACCGTAACAATAAGGGTAGAGATTGCCACTAAAACTATATTCTTCACTTTCATTTGATTTGATACCTGTAAATTTAATGCAAAATCGCAATCAATGACATCCCATATAATATACGAAGGAAATTTAAGAACAGTTGCCACTCATTTGCAAAGTGGAACGGTTATAGAAACCGATGCACCTACTGATAACCAAGGCAAAGGAGAGCGTTTTTCACCAACTGATCTTGTGGCTACAGCATTGGGAAATTGCATGCTAACTATCATGGGAATCAAGGCAAGAGATATGAAAATAGACCTGGAAGGAACACAGATAGATGTAACAAAAATTATGGTTGCTAACCCACGCAGAATCGGCGAAATAAAAGTTGTCATAAATTTTCCTAAAAGTTTAGAAACCGATGAAAAACAGCGTGCGATTATTGAAAGAGCAGCGATGACTTGTCCCGTGTTTGAAAGCCTCCACCCGGACTTGAAAAAGGATGTAGAATTTAAGTGGTAGAAGGTTAGGAGGTTTGTAGGTGCCTATTTTCTTTTGTCGAAATTTATCTAGTAACTTCTAATGAGTTCGTGCCCTTTTAAAATGCTGTTCCCTACAGCACATTCCAAACATCTCTTTTTATTGCAATAACTATTTTTAAGCTCGATTAGTGCCTGGCTTTCCAAAGCACTATTGCTAGTTACACCAAACGAAGTCCATGTTTGTGTAATGCTATTTTTTTCAGGGGAGAGTTCTGCCAGCCACTCGAGCGCTTTGTCTTTGAGAAGAGTGTCGCCGTTTAATAAACCATAGGCAAACAAGACAGGTGTCACAGTATTGATAATGATATTTTCCACCATCTGCTTACCCAGCTGTTTTGGATGATAATCACCCGGCTCATCAAGTAAATAATGGTAATGCCAGTAATCATTTGCTGTCACGTTCAGCAACTTCTTTATCTCTGTAACAGAATCAGTCTCTTTTATTTTTGAAAAAAGATGAGAGGACTTATGAACCAGCATCGCCAACTGAGCTAATCTTATAGTTGGAAAATTGGCTGGTCTCATCCTAAGAAAAAACGGTTTAATAAAAACCCGCTTTAACTGGTATTTCTTCTGGTAAAAAAGATATTCTTTCTTCAAAAGGTTGGGATAGTCTTCCGAAAATTCGTGATTAAGGAGACCCGCTTGTCCCAGTAAAAAACCTTCTAGTTGATGAATTTGATTTTTGTGCCTACCGACAATGTTTAAAGGAAGACTTTTAGCAATTGCTTCAAAGATGTCTGCATTTACCCTAATTCCAAAGTTTCTTGCTAGCATCCACCAAAAAACTTCTTCCCAGTGATTTTTAGCTTCTTTCAAAAGCTCTAATACAAAAGCCGACTTTCGCTGCAATCTTTCTATTATCATCCGTTCTTTCCACGCCGTCCATTTCATTTCGTTAAATACTGGCAGGTAGGCTTCGCATGGTACAAAAGCTTTTCGGGCCATTAGATCTCTAAACCTATCTAATAATAACTTCGAGACGAGATTATGTAACTCAAGTGTAGGAAGGATTGAGCCGTTGTAATAAGCTATATCGCCATCATTGTTCCAGACGACGTGAAGAATAACGTTTGAATAATTTATATCATTACCGTGCGTATGCTTTATCCAATCAGAAGAATTTATATGAATTTCGATGTTACCTGCCCAGGTTGTATTTCCGATAGTTACTTTTCCATCAAGAAAGTCAGGCCCTTGGTGAGTATTGTAGGTGCCGGGATGAATAATGGTCAACTCTTGTCCCTGCTCTACCTTCAATGCAGTTTTATTAAAGTATTGAAATTGCCAAATGTATTGAAGTAAGCGCTCATTCATAAATGCCTATTATCTAAATATAATTTTATATTATGATAACTGCAAAAGTGTAACTCTTACTCCTTTAGTTCTTTTCGTTTCAACTTTTCTAGTTCTTGAACCACCCTACTCACAGGCAGTCCCATTACATTGTAGAAATCTCCCGACACAGATTTTATTCCAACAACTCCTATCCATTCCTGGATAGCATAAGCGCCTGCCTTATCGTAGGGCTTGTATTTATCGACATAAAATTCTATTTGTTGTTTCGTTAGCTCATGAAACTGAACGGAAGTAATATCGGAAAAAGCGATTTCCTGATCGCCCTGCTGAATTACCACCCCTGTTATCACTCTGTGCAAATTCCCTGAAAGAGATATAAGTATGTCAATTGCGTCTTGCCTGTCTACAGGCTTCCCAATTATCTTATCGCCAAGTACTACTACCGTGTCTGCCGCAAGAATAATTTTTGGTTCTTGCGAAAGCTTTACCATTTTAGTAATTGTTTCAGTCACCACAATCGCTTTTTGCCTGGCAATGTGTATCGGAATTTCTTCTATAGGTAAATCTTCGGGGTATGTTTCTTCTGTGCTCTTTACCACAATTTCAAATGGAATTTCTGCCCACTCTAATAATTGCTTTCTTCGGGGAGATTGCGACGCAAGTATAATTTTTTGCATGTGCAAATCTATTCCAAATGCCGATTTTAAATGAGTTTGGCGGTAATTAGCGTAAATAGATGCGAAAGAACAGCATTGATAGAATGCCTGCAAACATTACCATCTTAATAAGTGTACTCAAGTGATGGTAATCTTTACTGGTCTTTGCACTAACCAGTAATTTGAAGATATAGATTAAAGGAACGATAATCAGCACAAGAGAGTATGCGGCACTCCACCACCAATTCAAAATAAGCACATAAAACTGTACTACAAGCAGCATGGCGATCAATACGACAAGCCATACAGAAACAAAGACCTTTGTAGATTGAATACCCCAGGCAATTGGCATGGTGTTACAACCATATCGTCTATCGCCATCTACGTCTTCCATATCTTTTACTACTTCTCTTATTAAAGAAATTACAAACGCAAAAGCAGTGTAGAGAAATGAAATCCGCGTTATCTTTTGGGTATAAGAACCGGAAACATCAAGGTGTAAAAGGTTGGAAGTCTCACAAAAAGTAATCACAAGAATAGCCCATGCAGTTAAAACGGAAACGAGAATATTTCCGACCAATAGCTTTTTCTTCAGCGAAATCGAATAGACAAACAAGAGTCCGACAATACCCATATTTAACAATCCAAGGAAACGCACGTCTGTTTTCCAGTCGATGTAGAATCCTAAAGCAACTCCAAACACACTAAGAATGACATGCCAAAAGATAACCCACCTACGTGAAATAATTTTTTCGACGACTACTTTATCCGGTTTATTTATCTGGTCTATATTAAGGTCAAAGTAATCGTTGATGACATATCCTTCTGCATAAATAAGCACGTAAGACAAAACCAACAGCAGGCAATACACCCCTTTTATGTTAGGAACGGCACCGCCGGCAAACATAATTGGGTGAATAATGCAATACACAAAAAGGATTTGAGTAAGTGCAAAAAATAATAAATTCGGCCATCGAACGAGCCGTAGAAATGCAGGAGTAAGTCTCAAGCCAATATTGATTTACACACAAAATAATAATTGAACCTTAAACGAGATATTTATTTAGGCAGACGGTATGTGAGCGTCCTCGTTCCAGTTTCCCCTCATCTTCAAAACCTTTTCAATTACATCCCGTCCACAACCAAAACCGCCATTTAACGGAGAGATGTAGGCGGAAATTTCCTTAATCTCCTGAACTGCATCAGCGGGACAGCACGCAAACCCGACTTTTTTCATTACAACCAAATCGGGAATATCATCACCCATAAACAATACTTCATCCCAGCGAAGACCTTTTTTTTGAAGATAATTTTTCAACACGTCTGCCTTATCTGTTACCCTCATAAAAACTTCCGAAACACCCAGTTTGTGCAGGCGATCAGCAACCTCTTCCGATGCTCCGCCGGAGATCACTACTATCTCATAACCTCTCTTAACGGCAAGTTGCAAAGCATATCCATCCTTTACATTCATCTTCCTCGCCATAACACCTCGAGGTAAAACAGTTAGAGTTCCATCTGTCAGCACCCCGTCTACATCAAAAACAAATGTTGTAACTGCTTTAAACTTTTCAAGAAGCTTCATATAAGTCAATTGGAATTCTAAAAAAAGAGCAGAAGATGTAGCAGTCAACGTGCTACGATAGTTTTAACCTTTTGTAACAAGCTTTTATATTTTCAATAAAACATCTGTTGTGTCACTCACTTGTACTTCGCCTAAATATGAACATGAATGATTAAACTAAAATATCTCAGGTGAATCATACAATGACTAGTGAAACGCGTGCAACTACTTCTGGTTATCTCTCCATTCGTACACCCATGAACTTTGGATCATTTCCAAGTGCCCTTCTGTACTCTGTTCCCGGGTACCGTGAAAGTTTGGGATCTGTAGAACATACTCAAGTAAATCAGTGAAACGAATTCTATAAATTTTCCCTTCGTTAAATGCATCACCGAAGCGCTCATACAATTTAAGTGCAATGTCTTCGTAGTCGTTCCAGTTGATTGGCGGTTCATATTGAGCCATAGAAATTTAAGTTAATTGATTTTTAATCGGGGAAGCTTTAAAGGTTATTCTCCAAGAAATTGGGTTTGGTCAGGTAAAGTGACTTCTACTTCTCCGTCACCTTCTAACAATACACACTGGCATCCAAGCCGGGAGTTGATTCGTGGGTTTACGGCGCGATCAATAAAGTCCTCTTCTTTGTCACTTAGCTCTTCAAGATAGTCTTCGCCTTTATTGATGTAAACATGGCAGGTACTGCATGCGCATACACCACCGCAATTATGATGAAGCTCTATATCGTTTAATAATGCAACCTCCAGTATACTTTGATCAGGTTCTATATTTGACAAGGTCACCGGTTCACGTCCTTTCTCCTCAAACCTGAATTTAATTGTGTACATATTCCTTCTTTGCCTGCAAAAGTATTAGAAAACAGTGGCTAAATTCATTGAAATTCAAAAGCATCGGAAAAATTGGATACACTAGCTCATTTCTAAACCACAAAGAACATCTAATAGTTTCGAGCAAACTATTGGAATTTGAAAAATTACTTATAAAAACATTAAAAGAGTGTTTTTTGAACAGTTCCCCGCAACCCGTATTCACCTTAGTACTAACTTTTTTACAACTCCAGGCATTGAAAAAGAGAAAAACATTGTCCAATAAATCTATCGTCCTACGACTGATATTGGTTAAAAAAATAATCGGTCTAGTTGAATTTGTTGTACCCTAATTACCTATTTTTGTCCGCATGTTTAACCTTTTTTTAAATAATCCTAATTTTTATAACCTAACACTTCCAATACAATACTGCTTAGTTCCGACTTTTTTCACCTTTAATATTATTTTTACAAAATTAAAATTCTATTAAAACACCATTAATCTTTATTCAATCTTTGTGTTAACGATTGTTAATCACTTTCAAAAAAATGTACAAATGAGAAAAATTTTTACACTCAGTCTACTCTTAATCGTCACTATTGCGGCGAATGCTCAAATGCGGTATTTGAGAGGCCAGCTAAATGCAGGGCAAGTTGCGACCCCCTCCTCTTCTAGTGGAAGTGGGATAATAATCGTCAAATACAACACAACAACTAAAGTACTACAGCACTTTGGTAATTACCGTGGCTTGTCCGCTCCAGTCTCTAGTGCTCACATACATACAGGAGGCATTAATGTCGATGGACCTATTGTAATGACATTAGCGAATTCAGGTGGAACAGATGGAACGCTGATGGGTTCACAAGTTTTAACAGCTGCACAGGAAACAGACTTGCTTGCTGGAAATATGTATACTGATGTACATACAAGTGCCTTCCCTGCAGGTGAAATAAGAGCGCAATTGACGGTTACTGCTGACGGGCAGACTCTATTTTTCTCATCAAGACTACAAGGTGCCCAAGCAGATCCTCCTAATGGCTCTGTTGCAAGCGGTAATGTTTATTCAATTATAGATAAATCAACCAATCGGCTATATTTAACAGGTAGTTACAATAACCTTACAGCGGCAGCTAATTTTGCAGACTTGCACAACGGTGCGCCTAATACCAGTGGTGCATCTCTTACTACAATAAATTATAGTCCTAGTACCTCTGGAACACTAAACACAATAAAACAGCTTACAGCAGCTGATGTTGATCTTTATGTTAATGGAAACGTTTACGTAGATATTCACACTGGCACTTATAGCAATGGAGAAGTTAGAGGACAACTATCTATGCTAAGCGAGCTTCGTTACTTTGCAGGCGCGCTTAATGGAGCTAAAGAAGTACCGGCAAATACGTCACCAGCCAGAGGAACTGTCATTGTCAGGTATAACACAGTTACTAATTTGCTAGAGTTGACCGGGGATTACCAGAGGTTATCTGCTACCATAAGCGGCTCTCATATTCATGGCCCTGCAACACCAACCACTACTGCACCTGTATTATATGATGTTACAAACACAGGAGGCACAATGGGAACATTGACCGCATCAATAACAATTACAGAAGCTCAGGAAACAGATCTTCTTGCAGGTAACACTTACGTGAACGTTCATTCTACCACTTTTCCTAACGGGGAAATAAGAGCACAATTGTTGCCGTCTACCAGTGGACAAACAGAATATATCACAGGTAGATTTTCTGCCGCACAGTCTGTCGCTACTCCTGCAGTAGTATCATCAGGTACAGGTACCACTACAGTTTTACTTGATAAAGCGACGAGGAAAATTTATGTAACTGCAAATTATTCAGGTTTAACAAGTGGTATAACAAACTCACACATTCACAGAGGAGCTGCCGGAACTAACGGTCCAGTTTCAATTCAATTGTATTTCGTTCCTGGAACAACATCTGGTACAGTTACCGGCCCTGTAGATACAGTTATTTCTGCAACATTGGCTGACTCAATTATCAATGGTTTCTCTTACTTGAACATTCATACTACTAATTATCCTGCGGGAGAAATACGTGCCCAACTTGGAGACTTGGTTCTACCAGTGAAATTGGCTTACTTCAACGGCTACAAAGACCGTAACACGGTAGCGTTAATATGGGAATCTGCGCAGGAGGTTAATGTGAAGAATTATGAAGTAGAGCAGTTTAACCAGGAAACAGGCGAATGGATTAAGAAAGGCACCGTTGCTGCAACTGGCGGAAGTACATCAGCTAAATATCGTTTTGACGATATGCCTGCAATTGGTACTAAAGAGTTCATATTGTACAGATTGAAAATGGTTGATTTACAAGGAACAGTAACCTACTCATCTATTATCCGTATCAACTATTCTCAAACGAAAGCGGCTCTTAACTTACTGGCTAACCCTGTTGTAAATGGTACATTAGGATTTACTGTATCAGGTTTGGCTAATAATAATCAAAAAGCTGAGATTTCTATAATTGATTTCAGCGGAAGGATTGTACACAAACAGTCAGCTTCAACTTTACTTAATAATTTCGTAAACGTTAGCAAGCTTTCTAAAGGAATGTATAAACTGGTTGTAAAAACAAACAGTACTGTTTTACAAGAAACTTTTAGCAGACAATAAAAACTTGCTAGAAACATTTAAACTAAAAGAGGCTGCCTTAGAAAGCAGCCTCTTTTAGTTTTATAACTTAGTCACATCCTATTAATCCTACTCTTTGTCTAAATGGTAGAACCGAATAATGCTACTAGTAACGGCTTTATATAGGCCGAGAGCCTTTGGATGTTTTTCAAGCACTTTTTCATGTTTGGCAATTGTTCCAAAATCTTTCCTAATGGCTGGACCTGTTTGTACATCCTCTGCCCTATGTCCTTCTATTCTTGCTATTGTTTCTTTGATTAAGGGCTTCAAAAGGTTGAACTGAATTGAGTTTTTATCGCAGAGTTGTTCCGCAACTGCAATCAAATGATTAGTAAAATTGTTGGCGAACACAGCCGCAACGTGCAGTTGTAATCTCTCCTCATCGTTTGCTATAGACACATCATCAGCCCACCCTTTGGCAAATTGTGTTAGTAGTTCTTTTGTCTCATTGCTATTACCATCAATTAGAATTGGGATTGCAGGTGTTGTAATTACCTCCTTTTTTAGCGTTTGAACCGGATATAGAACTCCGTAAAAGTTTGATGTTTGAGCCAATACATCTTTAGATACAGCAGCTGCAGTATGTACAACCAATTTATCGCCCAATTCTAATTGTAAAGCAACAGAACTAATAGCTGCGTCAGAAACAGCAACTATATAAATATCGGCCGAACGATTAATGTTCGATAAATCGGTTGTGTATTTAGTGTGTAAAGAAGCAGCTAGCGCTTCGACCTGAGGAGCGCTTCTGCTTGCTACCTGTATTATCTCGTGTTCTGATCTAAGTATTTTTTTGCCCAGTACTGTTGCAACATTTCCGGAACCTATAATAACAACTTTCATCTAAATTTGAATTAATTACAACTGATGAAATTAACACAAAGAATCTTCCTTGCATATTATATCACTAAGATTAAAGTATTAGAGCTGGCATCTCCGGCAAGAGCTGCAAGGTCTGCTTTCCAGTTGTTTTGTACACCTTACTCCACAAGGAAAACCTATGAAGCGCCAGCTGTTTTTACACACGCGGAAAAATTGTCTTTCGCTTTCGAACAGCACGATATACATGGCTTTTCGTGGAAACCTAAAGTTCCGAACGGTCACAAGGTTTTGATCTGCCACGGCTTTGATAGCAATAGTTACCGGTTCGAGCGATATATTGATCCGCTGTTAAATCAGGGCTTTGAAGTGTATGCTTTCGATGCGCCGGCGCATGGATTAAGTACAGGCAGAACCATTAATGCACTGCTGTACAAAGAAATGATCCAAAAGGTTATCCACTCCTACAGGCCTTTTAGTGGTTTGATGGCTCACTCTTTTGGAGGAATAGCGGTAACGCTAGCTATTGAAGAAATGAAAGAGGATCTTCCAAAAAGGCTGATTCTAATTGCACCTGCTACAGAAACGACCCGATCTGTAAATGACTTTTGCCGCCACTTAAAAATAAGCCCGGCAGTGAGGCGGGAAATGGAAAAACTAATCGTGCAAATTGGAGGGCAGCCTCCTTCGTGGTATTCGGTTTCGAGAGCGATTAAATCTATCTCCGTACCGACACTTTGGTTGCATGACATAAAAGATCGCATTACTCCTTACGAAGACATGAAGCATTTGACGGAGCTCGATCTACCACACTGTGAATTTATGATAACTGAGGGCTTGGGTCATAGCTTGTATAGAGACGATGCGGTTGCTAACAGGATTATCGGCTTTTTAGTTACCCTTAAAAACAATGTTTATTAACGGTTTTTGCTGTAAAGCTAAAATCTCTAATCAACTGGGTTTTTTCTTTTTACCCGACATTAAAAGTTTTATTAGACATCGTTGCGTCGCACTCTTGTGCCTGAGTTTTCTGCATCAACCGCGATGCGCGCATAACGATGAGAGGAATCATATAACATGAATTTTTGTTGAATAAAGCATAAAAGGTACAAGTGAGTGACACAACAAAAGACCCAATAACGGTTTGATGCCGGTAACAAAAACAACCATATGAAAATTCTTTGCATTGGCGAGGCGCTGATTGATATGATCTGCACCGACGTTGGAACCTCCCTGGTAGAAGGTCAACATTTTTTAAAAAAAGCGGGCGGTGCACCCGCTAATGTTGCCGCTGCAATTGCTGCACTTGGAGGCAAAGTTGAACTTGCAGCAAAAATTGGCGCTGATCCTTTCGGGCATCACTTAGTTGATGTAATGAAATCGTTTGGCGTTGGTACTGCATGGATGCTTAAAGATGAAAACAACTTTACCACTTTCGCTTTTGTATCTCTGATGGAAAACGGGGAAAGAGATTTTTATTTTAACCGCGGAGCTGACGGACAGTTAAAAAGACAGGAAATCGAAGACATTGATCTTGGCTCATTCTCTATAGTTCATTTTGGATCGGCAACCGCTTTTTTACCTGGCCCACTTCAGGCGGCTTACCAGGGCTTGCTGCAAAAATGTCTGCAGCAGGAGATTTTCATCAGTTTTGATCCAAACTACAGAAACCTGCTGTTTCAGCACAACCAGCAAAGCTTTATCGACCAATCCTGGAATTTTCTAAAAAGCTGTCACTTTTTCAAACTAAGCGATGAGGAAGCCATGTTGTTAACGGGTAAACTTACGGTGAAAGATGCAGCCCACGCGCTGCTTCAAAAAACGGATGGTGTGTTTGCCATCACTCTTGGTAAAGAAGGGACTATGCTGGGATTTAATAACACGACTCATATCATAGAGAGCATTGTAGTTAAACCTGTAGATACTACCGGTGCCGGCGATGCCTTTGTTGGCGCTGTGCTACACCAGTTAAGCGATAAAACACTTACCGGAATCAAGGCTATGCTGTTAGATGAATGGCGGCAAATCATGTACAACGCTAACAAAGCTGGTGCTCGCACGTGTGAGTACATGGGCGCAATGGAAGCTTTCAAACATTTAAGCAGCGATATCTTCAAATGACATATTTGCTTCTGTAAGAAACGGTATCAAAAAGGTTGTTACCTGGCCGGCATCTCCATATAATCCAGGGTAAGGTTTGCTAGTGCCTTTACTCCCAACAGCAGCCCGCTATCATCTATAAAAAAATCAGGAGTATGGTGAGATGGCGCGGTTAACGGATTGGCGCCCTTGGGCATACCGCCAAGGAAGAAGAAAAGCCCCGGTACTTTTTCCTGGAAGAAAGAAAAGTCTTCAGCACCTGTAACTGCAGCCTTTAACTGCACATTTTCGGTACCCGCTGTCTTCTGTAAAGACGGTAGCATTTTTTCGGTCAAAGCAATATTATTGAAGGTAACAGGGTAATGGTTTGAATATGGAATGAGAACTTCAGCGGTGGCGCCGGCACTTTCGGCCGTCTTGGTAACTACCTGCTTAATTCGTTCAACAAACATTTTCTCATCTGCGGCACTTAGCGTTCTTACTGTTCCCATCATTTCGACCTGCTCAGGAATGATGTTAGAGCGATTACCTCCGTGAATGGTACCGATTGTTACCACACCGGCGTTTTCAGTTACATTTAAATTACGGCTGACGATTGACTGTAAGTTGTTAATGATCTGAGCCGAAACAACTATCGGATCAATTGATGACCATGGATAAGCGCCGTGTGCAGATCGTCCCTTTACAGTAATCTTCATATCGTTTACACTTGCCATAGTTCCCCCCGGGCGATAAGTAATTTTTCCAACCTCTGTCTGCGAATTGATGTGTAAGCCAAATATTACATTAACCGTTGGATTTTCAAGTGCACCTTCCTTTATCATACGTTCAGCTCCTCCCGTTTCGCCTGCGGGGGCACCTTCTTCTGCAGGTTGAAAAATAAACTTCACCGTTCCCTTTAAATCATTTTTCATCGATAAAAGAAGCCGGGCTACTCCCATAAGGATGGCTACGTGCGTATCGTGTCCACATGCGTGCATCACTCCTACTTCCTGGCCATTGTAAGTCGCTTTCACTTTCGAGGCGAAAGGAACGGGCGTTCTTTCTATCACCGGAAGTCCATCCATGTCGGCCCTTAGGGCGACAACAGGACCAGGCTTGCCGCCCTTTAATATTCCGATAACGCCGGTTTTTGCGACGCCTGTTTTCACTTCAATTCCAAGCGATTTCAGATGCTTTGCGATGATGTCAGCAGTTCGAATTTCATTATTACCAAGCTCGGGGTGTTCATGAAAGTCGCGGCGCCAAGCGATAACCTTTTGCTCAAGCTGACCGGCAGCGCTTGCTACCTTAGCTCTTCGTGCATCGTTCTGGGCAAATGAAGTAAGCGAGATCACGAGGAAGGACGACAGAAAAAGTTTTCTCATATACAAAGGTTAAGAGACTAATCTACATTATTGCAGTGAAAGGAAAAGCTATCCTCCAAACAAACTTTATTGATACGATTTTTTTAACCCCTTCATTCGAACACTTAAAAAAATTGCCTCCTGTTTTCGCAGGAGGCAGTGAATATAAAGAAGGTTAAAAAGATACTAGTCAGCACCATCGGTCCGGGCCCTTGAAACAGCGAAAAGGCCGACCTTTTTACCAGTTACAAGCCCGGCTTCACAATCGCTTCTGTAGTGTATGCCACCATACATTCTCGATACTGATGCTTCCTGTGCCAAGCTTTGGTAAGCAGCGGATCTCTCGGGAATCATATAACCCAGAACTTCAGCTGCCGCTCCGCTGAAAGTTGAATGACCTGAAATATAAGCGGGAAAATTAGGGATGCCGGTAATGGTTTTTATAGCCGGGTTCATTTGGGAGGGTCGTGGATTAAAATAATAGTACTTCGTTTCCCAGCATACAATTGCAGCATCCATTAGCGCCATGTTCAATAATGCCAGGTTACGCGCCCATCGAATTTCACTATAATTTCTTGGTATAAAATCTTCTGCGGCTATCGCATTCCAATGACCGGGAGGAGTGTAAGTACCAGCTCCATCAGCCCAATAATGAACGATCCTTATTTGTTCTCTCGAAGGATTCTTTACAAACTGATAAATTTCTTCTGTTTCTTTTTTCATTAAGTCACTACCTGTTGCAGGCGGTGGGCCCGGGCGAAGGGCGACGCATGTGGCAGAGTCAAATAAGAAGGCCTTTACTTTTCCATAAAACGGAAGCATGGGCGGCCTGATAGGGGTTTCAAGACTTAACCAAGGCTTTTCGCCTTTCGCTATACAGTCCATTTCCAGCTTCGACCAATCTGCCTGTGTTCCAACTGCTTTACCAGTATTATCAGTTCTGCCGCGTGCAGCAAAGGCTTGTGCTACAGCTCTTCCCAAAGCTTCTCCGGCGGCAATTTCACTACGAACATTAGCACCTGCCATCATACGGCTTTTTGTGGCTTCCGCTGCCCTTTGTTCTATATACGCTACTTCGGTAGGGAAAAACAGTTTCATCATTTCAGCCATTACACCGGCAACCACTGCATCTTCAGATGGGTAAGAAGGCAGATCACTTGTTGGAACCAATGTTTTGATCGAAGGATCAAATTTATAAGGAGCAGCCCTGTTATATACCTTTTTGTAATGCCATGCTGCTACCAATGCGTCATATTGAGCAGCACTAATGTAAGCATAAGCACGAGCAGCATAAGGTGGATTGGAAAATGGAAACTCAGGATATGAAAATGGGTTAGCTGCGTTGGGTAAGGGATAGGAACCATCTTCATTTTGGTAAGGAGGCAAATTGTGTTTTGCTACCAATTCTCTTAATATTTCATTCCAGCGCAGCACACAACCGGCGCTCCAATAACTAATGCTGTTCTTTTGGTCATCTGATAAATTTTGCTGGAGTCCTTTGATCTCATTTAACTCTCCAACATAGCCGGGAGAATTAGTAGCCACAGGTGCAGCGACGTCGAACTGGTTGGGCTTCGATAATAAAATTGTTTTCCAGGTTCCTGCGTTTAGATCATTATTTGATGGGCTTAGGGCGGGTATATCGTCAGTACGGCCCTTTACAGCTTTTGAGCAGGAGGTGTATAGTAAGGTAGATGCTACTACCAGTATTGTGATAGGGAGAATAACTCTTTTCATACTAAAGGGCTTGAGTATTAGAAATAACTTTTTTTGTCTTGTAAGAAAAATCGATAATATAGAAAACCCCTCCGTTTACCGTTAATGCGCGTCCGACATTTCTGCCTGCTATCACCTGGTTGGCGCCCGCAGTTAACTCCAGGCCACGTACTTTCTCAACTGTATATTTCATATTAACACCGGCCGTAGTTGCAATCATTTTGTTGGAGGGAAAAGGCATGTCGTTTCTTCTTATATCAAAACCACCAAGAGTTGTCATGTTGGCCAGTACTACCTCTGCTATAAGATACTTACTTCTAAGCCCGGTTCTGAAGTTAGCAGAAGCAACATCTGGCATTTCCACCTGGTTAGTAAGATGGGCATCAGTAGTGTAGTAGGATGTACGGTCTACGCTAACATTACTTCTCCTGGTGTAAGTGCCGGATCCCGTTACAAAAAACTTTCCTGTTTGATAGTCCGCCATTACCCTTGCGGAAAGGCTCTTATTATGCAAACCAATAGACAAGGGCAGATAGTCGGCTACATAGTTAGATAGTGGAACAGATAAACCGGTAATACCAAAGAGGGAGAAAGTTCCTTTGTCCATTTTTATTTTTAGCGCTCTCCACTTCAACCAAAGCGACAAATCCTGGAAGCCTTCCATTCCTCGCATGGTTCCTTCTGACGCCTTTGTCTTTACATATGGAACAGAAAACAAAACGTTTAGGTTATTCGTAATTCCGTAATTCCCCATTACTGCAAACATCTGCGTACTAACTCTTCCAAGGTTGCGGTTGTCCCTTTTATAAGTGCCTTCCCAGTAATTTGTCCAACTGCTATAGCTGTAAGCCGGCCCAACACAGATATTTCTTTTTGCCATCATTATAGCATCAATATCAGTTTGAGCTTGCAGTTGTTTAAAAGAAAGGATGCAAAGAAGTATTATAAGGGAAGCAGGAAGCTTGCCCTTGGATATAATTCTCATATAAGTGAGTATTAAGTTTGGTTAAAATCGAAAAATGATCCGAAAAGATTTAAAACTTGAAAGAAGCACCAACATTTATACTGTAGTCAGCAAAAGCAGCGTCGCCCTGAGTGAACTTTCCTGTACGAGCAGTTGATATTTTGTCTGGTACACTTTGAGTACGGTTGCGTGAAAGAGCCGTAGGCACATAAGCAAAGAGACTAACCTTAGGCAGGCTATAAGTAATACCGGGCTCAACTGTCAAAATTCTACCTGGCCTTCTAAAGCCATTGCTTCCCCCGATTAAGTCATACACCGGTAACACTTCTTCACGCAGACCTGCAGAAACAGTCAGGCGATGTATCATGTAATTTACACCTGCCCTTATCATCATTTGGTCAGGAACGCTCATCACATCACTGCCGTTGAATACTGCAGTTGCAGATGGAGTACCACCTCTTGCAGTAGATACGCCGTTTTGTTCTCTTGGATTGCTTAGGTAATAAAAGTTACCATAGAGCCCTACAGAATGGGTTACATTATAGAAGCCGTTTATTTCAAGAGTCAATCCTGTTCCACCATCACCTAGTTGAATCGATTGGTCAACAGGTCCTAATCTCTTTGTACTATCTGTTACCTTGAAGTAGTCCTGGTAATTGTAAGCACCTGTTGGCAATTTAATACCCAAGCCAACTTGTATGTTTCCTTTATACAATTTTTCAGGGTTCCATAACCAACTGTATAGAGCAATACGCATGTCACCAAGACCAAATGAATGTGTTGTGTTTCTACCCAAGTTTGCGTGCTCATATAACGAAGACCTTGCGTTAGAAAGAATGGGCATATCTAACATAAGCGACCATCTTGAATTGAGCTTGCGGGTAATAGCAATATCAGTAGCTGTTGAATGATTGATTACTTCAGTACCCAATTCCATTCTTTGCTTTTGTTCATCAGTTCCGACAAAGTGCCTAAAAGATTTAAAGTACCTGTTATTAATGCTGAGCTGCCATTTGCTGCTGTCAGCTTGTTGCATGCTGCAATATCCCCCGGTGCTGCGAATAGCCACACAACCTTGTGCACTCGCTTGATTCGCAGTAAATATGATAGAGAAAGAAGTAATTAGTATAGATAATTTTTTTTTCATAATCTTTATGTTTTGATCGTTTGTGTTAGTTTAGTTTTTTGCCAAGAAACCTTTTTTAAGGTCCTTCATTTTAAGACGTTGTAAAACCAGTTCTCCAACCTTAATGCCCATGTCGCGCCCAACTTCGCAGGAGTGTTTGAAATGGATTCCTCCAAATACTCTTGACATTCCCGCTTCGTTTGCTGCTGCACGAACAGATTCAAATGAACGACTGGGTATACCAAATTCGAGCTCAGAAGTATCGGTGTAGTTGATGTTATCTCCAAAGTAATGAGTCATCACCTCTGCTGCGGCTGCTGAAATAACTGCGTGTCCACTAGTATATTCAGGAAACGGTGGAGTTTGAATATATGGCTGCCATTCAGGATCGACGTACTTGTTAATTGCAGTTTCGGGCCTGATATAATTGCTTCTGAATTTCTCGTCCCAACAGCTAATGAATGCATCAAACAAAGCAATAGACGTTTGAGCATAGGCCGAAACGGTCGTATTAAAATCTGATTTTTTGTTTGCTGCTATGATACCTACAATGTTCATCCAATGGCCGCCGGGAGAAAACTTCTTAGTGGCATACATTACGTGACCGTTTACATTTAATTTAAAAGAATTGTCATCCCAAAAATCCGCCATGTGCTTTTGTTCGGGAGTAAGGCTGTCAACTGCCTTCTTCACCAGCATCATCGCATTGTAGAAAGTACTCGAAATGTTTTTTGGGTCGTACTTAGGCGGACGAACAGGTTTAAATTGAGAACAAGAATCAAGCACAAGGGTTCTTACTTCCATCCAGTGCGGCTCAACGGCCTGGGCATACATGGGCGGCGTTGGTATCCACCTGCCATCCTCGTTCGTAACCGTAAATTTGCTTGAACTACGTATTTTGGCGTAGTTGTCTTTTTTGCTCCAGCTCATAATGCTGTCAGCAACCAGACTGGCATAGCTTACGCTGCCTTCAAAAATATCCGAAGGCATTCCCGCATCTTTTGCCTTTTTTTTCAATTCATTCACGTAAACATCCATACTACCCTCAGGAAAAGTAACGGCGTTGCCGACTTTGCAAAATGACAGCAAAGCTGCAAACGGAAAGTCTACTTTGTTTGGCGCGACAGGTTTGGGTATAGTTGTAAGACCATGTATTTGCCCGGCAAGAGATGGATAACTTTTATCCCCGGCAGCTATTACTTCGTAAGCGGCAATATTGGCGTAGGCGTAATTACGCGCAGCAATCATCGGGGGAAAATTGTTTTCCAGCACTATGTCATTGAGCTTTTTAACAGTCTTGCTATACAGGAGAGGGTCGTGTGTAACCTTTGCATATTCTCCTGAATTCTTGCATGCCTGTAGCAGAACCATAAATATTACAACGAAAAGAATTATCCTCATAAGGTCTTTAAATACGATGAATTCTTTTAAAATTTTTTTGTTGCCAACGGTATCAATAAGGGCAACATCGTTGCGTCGCACACTTCAACTTTCTCTGGATTTTCTCTGCGGTTTCTAAGGGAAGCTCTTTCCAATGTTACTAAGTTTCCCTTTAAAGGATTCGAGCACATTTTTGGAAACAAAGCAAAATGCAGCAAGCAGTAGAAAGTTGATCAAGCCAGGTTTAAATTATCATGATAATAAGATCGACCTGCCAAACAAGTATAATGTGTGCCTTTATAGCAACGTCAGCTCGGGCGGCTGCTCAGGGGAAGAATGGGGTGAAGAAGGAAGGCAGCTTAACTGTTCCTTTATAGAATAAATGCGGTTACTTAAAATTAAAATTGCAGGCGCTGAAATGCTTGTATGACAATCATACTCTCCAACAAGGTTTTTAAAAAATCCTTTTGAATTGTTCGACTTTTTAGAATTGTCGTTTTGCGCGATGTCATTTGTATTTTTGAAAAAGTCGTGCTTGGCAGACTCAATCCTCATTTTATTATTATCGGGCAAGCATAACAAAACCAGGTTGCCATCAGCAATCTTCCTTTTTACATACTTGTAAATTTTACCTTTTACGGTAATCTCGCCATCCACCCGCTCAAAGTTTTGCTGGTTGTTTAGGTAAGGAAGAGAAAGAGGAATTTTTATGGCGACAAGCTCAGCTTCATTAAAATCGTTCTTATCAAATGATGCTTCAAGTCTCGTGTCCGATTGCTGTTGAGCGTAATTGAAGAGTAGCCTATAACCAAAAAGATTAAAGAGGAAAATAGAAATCAATAATATGGCAGCAAGTTGTTTCACAAATCTTTAGGAAAAATACTTATTCTACAGTTACGGGCAAAAAGTATTAAAAATTTTTAAGACGATCTGCCCGGAAACTTGGTCCATGTACATTTTACTTTACGATGAATGTTTTTTTCTCCGGACCAATTCCTGTTAATTGTAAAGACTTCCAGTGAGGAGGCAGCTTTGTTGGCAACCGCACAATACCTCCGGGTGTTATTTCAAGTCCTCCAAATCCGTTTAGCATCGCCTGAATCATTCCGCCAGCTCCTGTTGCGAAATAAGGGTTGTTACCTGTCGCTGTTTCGGCAATGACACCAAAAGGTGGACGCATATTAGGAGTATATCCTACTTTAAAAGCTTTGAAAGCCTTTTCCGGATTTCCCAAACGTTCGTGCAAAATAGTAAAAATGGCATGGGTCATAGCTGGCCCCTCACCTACTCTAGGTTCATAATATTCAAGGTCTCTTCTAACGGCTCCAGGGTCTGTGATTTCTTTCAATGGATAAGCTAGCAGGTTTACATCAGCTTGCTTAATCTTTTCACCTCTGTATGCTTCATGTTCTTTTGTTACGCCATCTGCAAATTTTAGAATAGGAATATTTTTATAAACATTCATCCAATCCGGATCAGGTGTAAGACCAAGTATAGTAGCTGCATCCGTCGCATACTTTAAATTTGCTTTTGCAGCGGCATTCGTAAAGGCATTATTGTCTACGTTTTCAGCCCATTCATCTGCTGCCACCACATTTTTAATTTCGTATTTTCCGGGGCCGTTTCTTTCTACCCGGCTGGCCCAAAAGTCTGCCGTTTCTTTTAGCAACGGGTAACCTCTCTCTCGTAACCATTCCTTATCGTGAGTAACGGAATAATAGTTCCAGGTGGCTATCGCGACGTCAGCAGTGATGTGATGCTCAAAAGGTCCACTAAGCGCCCAAACGGGTGTTTCCTCGTTACCACTAGCGGCACTCTCCCACGGAAACATGGCGCCTTTATAGCCATGTGAAAAAGCGTTGTGCTTTGCAGTTTGTAAACGTTGGTACCTGTACTCAAGTAAAGACTTTGCTATCCCTGGTTGAAGTAATAGCAAAGAAGGATACATCCACAGTTCTGTGTCCCAAAAAGCATGACCATTATAACCAAGACCACTGAGGCCCATCGGAGATAAACTATAAGCTGTGCCTTCTCTTGCAAAGGAATATAAATGGTAAATCATACTTCGCACTTCACGTTGGGAAGCATCGTCTCCCTGTATAATTATATCGCTTTTCCAAAGTTCGTCCCATGCCTTATTATGAAATTGAAGCAATCGGTCTCGTCCCTCAAGCTTTGCAAAAATGGTTAGGCGTTCGGCTTCGTTTAATGGATCATCATGATGAGCAGAAGTAATAGCCGAACCAACGACAGCAAAATGATATGTTTGACCTGCTTTCAATTTCTTTTTAAATTTCAACAGGTGCATGTTGTTATCCCACATTTCATGAATGACCGAAGGCTCGCTTCCATGTTGTTCATCAAACAAAAAACTGTTTGATGCAGCCATTAACAATTTTCCTGTAGGGCTTTTAGCTGTCGAAGTGAGTAAGGATATACGAATGTGAGGCCGGTCAATTTCGTTGTAATAGTTCTGTACATCCTTCAGCATATCTGGTGCCTCCATTACGCTTGCCGGAGTTATCTCAATATCTTTTTTTGCAACAATTGTCACATCAACCAAAGCAGTGTAAGGCAGGTGGCGCAAAGAATAATGAGTATAACTGACAGTTGCTTTATCACCATAACTGAAAGTAGTTGTCATATTAGCGTGTTTCATGTCAAGCACCTGCTGTACGTTTTGAACCTGGCCAAAATTTTCTATTCTTGCACCATCCACTTCCAGGTACATGTTTACGAAATTGAAAGTCTTCAGAATATTGCTAACCCTGCCGCGGCCATATAAATCGAATGCACCGTTTAAAACAATGTCTTTTACTTTAAAGGGCTCAGGAGAAGAGACAATGCCAATCATTCCGTTTGCCACCGTTTCTCCAAAGTAGTTAGAAGGATTTATTGATGATGCCTTAATGGTCCAGGTGTCTTGGGCACTACCGGTTTTCAGCAGGAGATTAAAAAGACAAAAAAGTAAAAGGCGTGATTTTATGTGCATTCGGGTTAAGTTTTAAGGAACGGTACTTCAAATGTTTTTAAATACAAAAACCAAAAAATCAAATATTTGTTTGCCCCGGCCAGCAACTTGTGCTGTTGATGCTGACGCAAAATTGTCAGAACTATATAACCAGCTTCTTAGACAATTGCCTTCAAGAAGAAAAGCTGCCACATCTGTAACAGCTTTTCTTCGATTTATGAAATATGTCTTCAATTCTTACAAAAGTCTCAACCAAAT
This sequence comes from Segetibacter aerophilus, assembly GCF_007991655.1. GTDB lineage: Bacteria > Bacteroidota > Bacteroidia > Chitinophagales > Chitinophagaceae > Segetibacter > Segetibacter aerophilus. The sequence continues at coordinate 266,350 of NZ_BJYT01000002.1, read as the reverse complement.
ATTTCTATAACTAATTGGCTCGCTCTTGTCTCCATGCGATTGTAACTTAATTGGTGCTGCGCCATGTTTTCTATAAGAGGGTTGACCGATATAAGGAGTATCACCCAGCAGCGATGTGTTGTTTTGTACAAGCACGCCGTTGTGAAAAACTGTAACCCTTGCCATCGATTTCAAAATGCCATGATCGTCGAACTTCGGTGCAACCCAAACTACGTCGTACGTCTGCCACTCACCCGGCTTCTTCGAAGCGTTGGCTAATGGAACAGCCTGCTTATACATGCTTCCTACCTGCCCGTTTACGTAGGTGGTATTTTTATAGTTGTCCAGCACCTGCAGTTCGTATCCACCGGCTCCCCATGGAAGTGCTGCTAAGAAGATTCCGCTATTACCACGGGCCTGCCCGGAACCGGTAATGTTAGAGGGAATACGGTATTCGATATGGAGTTGATAATCCGTGAAAGAACTGCGGGTTTGAATGTCGCCTACACTTTTATTTACCGTCATCGCATTATCGCCAAGCGTCCATTTCGCTGCAGTTGAGTCTTTTGAATTAATCCATTGATCCAAATTCTTCCCATCAAATAAGATGATCGCGTCAGATGGCGCATCACTAAAACCTGCACCGGGTGTAACTACGGGAGGTACCGGCGAATAATATTCCGTTTCCTCAGGCTTAGCTCTCTGGGGCTCTTGGGCCGCGGAGGTAAGAGTTAAACCTGGTAGGAGAAGTGCTAAGATTAGAAATTGTTTCATTTCCATTTTGTGTTTAAAAACTATAAAACTGTTCATTGTTATTTTGTCGAAAAACTATTTTTGCCCTTTTTACTTCGACTTATTCAAAGAGTTAATCCACTCTGCAATTTTACGTGCCTCCGCATTTGGCACCTGCGGCATCGGAGGCATTGGCGTTGAATAATCAGGCCAATGCTCTGGCTTTGGATTATGAATTAAATCTATGATTTGAGCAACGGTATACTTACGTTTTGCAACATCCTTGTAGGCAGGACCTACTTGTCTTGTATCAGGATTGTGACAAGCGAGACAAGTGTTCTTTTGCAGCAGATTTTTAACTTCTGCAAATGATGGAGCTTTCGTTGCTTTTGTTTTTGATGAAACTGGCGTTGCTGTAGTGGGTGTCTGGTCAGAGGTGGCAGGATTTGCAGCCGCGCCTTTTGTATTTTTGTAGCGGACAGGGACGGTACTTTTTGAAGGAAGTGAAGAACCCTTCCCACCCTTGCCCGAGTTCTTTGTACTTACTTCACTTGGAAGCAGTTTTTTACCCTCAGGGATATTATTCAAGGTGTAATAAGCTACCGGGTGAACCAGTGAAAAAAAAGTTTCTTTATCCTGAACGCCGTTAATCGTAATTGTATGGATGAAATTTTTACGGAGGTTACTAACTACTATTCTTGCCTTCATTCCATCATCTGACACCTTTACGCCAGTAATCGTACACTTTTCCGTATTTACAGGAGGACTGCCGTAGACTGCATGATATTTATAAGTATAACTTTCTACCGAATAAGAAGCTATATCTTCTGCTGTTTTCTGATCGGCAGGTTTCGTGAACTCAATTTCAAATCCATCAGGCATTGCACGAACTGCTCTCATTTCAAATGGAATTGAATTGTTCCAAACAAGTCGCTGAAGTCCTTCTGTGGCTTCGCCTGCTGATCCCCAGCCGCGATTTGTTTCACCAACCATTAATGACCCGTCTTTCGCCCACGCCAAACGAACGATACCTGATTGAAAGCCACTTCGAAATGCCCATGAAGCTCCCTGGTATTCGCCGTTAACTTTTTCCATAAAGACGCGATCAATAATACTTTGCCCCTGGTCACCAACCAACAGCTGTCCGGCAAAAGGTCCAAAAGAACCTTCCGGTATTTTTACGATTTCAGAATTGGAAATTCCTAGAATACCGTGGGGCAGCCATACAGCAGCTGCCTGCAGTTCAGGTACGAATTGCTTCATATCCGCTTGCGTCATAAACTGTTCGTTCACGATATTTGCTGGCTTAACAGGACGGCCCTCTTTATCTACATCCAACCTCGGATTTATTTTCGACAATATCTGCTCCTGCTTAACCTTTACAGGTGAGTTTGGTAAATTAGCCCAAACCAGACCGGCAGGATGACCTAGAAAAGCGCCTTTTCTTATTGGCTTCAAGCTGCCGGACCCTACCCAGTCGCCCTGGTTATCGGTATACCACAACTCACCGTCTATCATGCTTATGCCACAGGGAGAACGCAGACCGGTTGCCCATGGCTCCATGCTGCCATCCTCCTTAATATTAAGCGCCCAACCTCTCCATGGCACAAAACTTCTTGGGTGCCACCAATCCTCGGGAAAGCCTAAATTCAGTGTCACAAAGAAAGAACCGTCCGGCGCTAGCTTTGGTCCGAAACTATATTCATGGTAATTTCCGGATACCGGCCATGCATACACTGTTTCGTATACATCCGCTTTACCATCCATATCTGTATCAACCAGTTTTGTTAGCTCTCCCCGTTGGGCACAATACAATGCACCCTCTTTATACACCAGTCCCAAGACTTCGTGCATGCCACTTGCAAATTTTCTAAAGTACGGACGTTGGCTTGTCGGATTTTCCACAATAAACACGTCGCCGCGCCTCGTCGTGACGCCTACGTCTCCATTAGGCAACGTACAAAGACCGCCTACTTCGAGTATAATACCTTCCGGTGCTGGCACCCTCATTATTTTGAAGTAATCTTCTTCTTTAGCACTTTCTGCCTGTGCCCATCCTTCAGTCTTCAGTCCTGATATTGCCAGCGTCAGCAACACAACAGGGAGCATTTTACTGAAGACATTCTTCTTATTAAAACGAATCATTTTTACTATATTTTAAAAAAGGATAGAATAACTTATTTTACTTTGAACAGGCACCAACAATTCTTTATGCCCATTAGAGTCTCTTATTATTGCCTTACCTGTTCCACTATCATCTATTCTTAAATAGTATGATTTGTCATTTACGAGGTAAAGATTTTCGGCGGATGTTTCGATTTTAAAACCTTCAGCTAGTCGCATATACAAGTTTGGAACAGCTCCAACCACAGATATCTCGCGGTGAAGGCCTTCGTTTTTATCCATTATCCTCGTTACGTCGTTTACCATTGCGTTGTAAATCTGGTAGCGAAAAGTGGGTCGGTCACTAGCATCAAGAATGTATCCCTTTGGACGATAACCAGTGCCTGCAGTATCAAACGACCAGGATGCCGTAGGAGAGCTCAGCGTTTGTAAAGCCATAATCGGCTTTCCAAATTTTAGTAACGAGCCCGAAGGTCTTGACGACCCGTCGCCTCTCGAATGCCACATAGGTGTCGCATCCAGAAACCGTCCACGCCATGCCTGCACAATCATCCCTTTGTCCAGGTCATAGGTGTAATTAACCTCTGATGGACTTCCAACATTTACAGCATGCGTTACTCGTACTGTGTCAACATCCATGAAGCTGCGAAGGATGGTGTTAACGGGTGCATTTATTAAGATAGGATCAATCGGATCACCGGAAGCCACATTGGCGTCACTAATCAGGTATTCTCTTATTCCAGGACCGGCAATAGCAAGGCCTAAAGCGGGTTTAGCAAAATCGAAGATTTTTGAATAAATAAGCTGAAACGGAAGGTCGCCAGCAGGCAAAGTCACTTTTCCCCGCCCCCTCTGCTGGCCTACATTTACTGCCACATTGTTATTAATGGTCATGGACCCGCGGCCCGCCAAAAGACTTAGATTGAAATTGTAATCACCAGCCTCTTTAACTCTAAGCGTACCTGTATAAACTATCGTAAACTCATTCTCTAGCTTACTAATATTAGACGAAAGAATTACAGAAGAACCCTCAGCATCAGGAGGCAACTTTTTAAAATCAGGTTGCGTTTCAAACTTTCCTTTATACACTTTATACTTCAAGTCAATTAATTCAGGGCGAGGCTTATCATAAGTTGTTAGTTTAATGTTTCTAAAGGCAACAGAGCCGTGATCTCCCTGCAGACGCAAAGGCCCTGAGGCTACTTCATCATTGCCTAACGCACCTCTTGTAGGGCCCGACAGTTCGACATTCTCTTGTATAGAAACACCGTTCAACTCTACACGTAAGATTTTTGCGCCCTCCAGCTTTAGTCCATTACTATTTACGCGTGGTGCCTGAAAAGATATTTTAATGTGTTGCCATAAACCTGGTGCGCGGCTCGCATTCTGCCTTGGAGCGTGTCCTTCATATCCCTTTTGCCCCTCTGGCTTTCCTTCATTCCAACGCTCGTAAATTCCTCCATTGTCGCCCGCTTTAGGGTTTACTACTCCCCAGCTATCTAACAATTGAATCTCATAACGGCCTTGCAAATAAATTCCCGAGTTAGAGCCTTTAGCCATCATGTAGTCCAGCTCAAGATCGACGTCGCCATGCTGCATGTTCGACACAAGGTCTTGCCCGGGATTATTGAAATCAGTGATGTTTGCAAGCACCCCGGTTCCCGGGGTCAGAGTGAGCACTCCGTTTTTTTCAAGATCTCCCTTTACATCTCCGGCAAGTTTCCAGGTAGAGCCGGGGCTTTTAAAAAAGGAAAGGTCTGTAAGCGGTAAAGTAGTTTGCGCTGCTAAAACATTGTAACCGAAAGCGCCGGCAAAAAGTAGAATTGCCTTTGCATTAGTCACTCGTTTCAATCCCGGCGGAAAACAAGAAAATGGAAACTTCATGTGTTTCAAATTGATTATAATTAATGATGTAAATAGTTTTATTGTTTGAAAAACTTACGTGGAAACAATGGAAATTTTCGAAATTCACTCTAATCGATATCCAAGGCAGCACTTGTGATTTTATAAGTTGCATTCGCAAGGCGAATGCGGGAGAAAACACACTTTGAATGAAAGGCAGGCATAAAAGGAAATTTTAAATAATCGTTGAAATTAAAGTTGAAAGTTATGATTTACCGAATAACATTATTACAAATAATTTCTACAATATTCCACTTGTATCATGTCCATTCAATTTATACAGAACTAAAATGTCTAACCATTCGAGCGTCGTCCGGTTAATGCTCGACGTCTTAGATTTCTCTATCGATTACTTTTTCTTTTAAATAAACACAGTTTGTCGTTGTTGATTGCTACAGCTATATACTCTGCCCCATTGGCGCCTCTTATTGTCGCAATATCCCGCGCTTCACCTTTCACTAACAATCCACTTATTGCCGGATGTACATAGTTAAAGGTATTGCCCCCAGCACCCAAAAAAGTACTACCATAAGAAGCATCAAAACGGCCGGTTTGAGGCTTCAGGCCAAAGAAGTTTCCAGCAAGAAAAAGATCCTGTCTGCCATCCTTGTTTAGATCATTTGCTAGGATACCAAATACCGGCAATAGCTGAGCCATTACCGGCAAAGGGCTTTCGGACACTGTAATAAGCATTAGCAATTATTTTTAATCAGTAACATGAACCAGTAATAAAAGAATAGAAGGCACAACGAATCCTGAATTGAAAGAAGTAGCTATTAAAAAATGCACTATTAGTTTATCAAATAATAATACTACCGTTAAACTTTTACTAGGAAATGTCATGGTAAAGATGCTCTTGCATTACTTTGCATCATTTGTTCAATTTATTTTTTTATGAGAAAAATCATGGTGGGGTTACTTATAATTGTAGCACTCTCCTCTATAGCTACTTTCATTTTAATACCAGGGCAATTATCAGTTTCCTCAATATCTATAATGAAGGCAAATGAAAACGCCACATTCAGAAATCTATCAGACCAAAACAATTGGACAAAGTGGTGGCCATCTCAAATAAAAGAGGATCTTCGAAAAGGCTATTTTTCATTCAATGGGTATAATTACGAGCTAACGAAAAAACTCTACAACGCAATAGAAGTAAACATGGTGATGGGAAATAAGGCGTTTACAGGGGATATTATATTAACACCAATTGCTCCTGACTCAATTGCTGTAAAATGGGAAAGCACCTTAACAACAGGCAATAATCCTCTGAATAAAATTTTAAGCTATCAGCAGGCTAAAAGGATTAAAAACAATATGCGGGTAATACTTGATAGCCTAAAATCTTTTAGTGAAAACGAACAGAGAGTTTATGCGTGCAATATTCAAAGGACTACAGTAAAAGACACTTTTTTAGTTGCAGCTAAACTAACCACAACCCATTATCCTTCAACAACAGAAATTTACAATTTAGTTGAAACTCTAAAAAAATATATTGAAAGCCGGGGAGCCAGTAAAACAAACTATCCCATGCTAAACGTTACCACTAACGATAGCATTGAGTATACAACAATGGTAGCCATTCCGACAAATAAAGTTCTTCCTGACAATGGTAATATTGCTTTTAAAATATTGATGTCTGATAAAGACAAAACATTAACAACAGAAGTAAAAGGAGGCGTTCAAAACATCAAAAAAGCGTACAAAGAGTTAAACATGTATATGAAGGATTACAATCTCTCAAGTCGTGTTATTGATTGGCAATCACTGATTACAGACAGGTCTAAAGAAACAGACAGTACTAAATGGATTACTAAAATATACATTCCTATTGTGTAATAAAATAAGGTGTTCGGCAAGTGCATATAGAATAAACTGTACAAGAGTGCCACGCAAGAATGCTAGATACAGAGGAGCGGTAGGTCTGAAAAAAAATACCTCTTTTTATTGTTACTATAAATAACTGTTACGTAAGATCACCAACTACCTGCGGCTGTCTTTGAAACTAATAATCATCGTACTATCGTTATTTCTTGCTAAGATATATGCTTCCTTTTTTGCTATATTAATTGAAGAAATGTTTCGAACCTGACCTTTTACTTTTACGCCATTAAAGCTTTCGACTGCAAAAGTACCCGCGCCTTTGTTTAACAACAGCGTGCCAAAATCAGCGTCATATCTTCCCATTTCAACGTTGCTTTCATAGTAATTACCAACCAGCAGAATGTCGGGAAGATTATCTCCGTTCGCATTGACAACGGCTGCGTCGCGGTAAGAAGAAAACTGGGCATTCCATGGTAAATCCTGAATCTTAAAAGCCATCTTTCCATCATTCATAAGAACAGCGTTGGATAAATAATTTGCAGTAAAAAGATTGGCTTCACTCAGTTTTTGATCAGAAAAAATCTCACCAAGTGAGGCGTCAGCAAAATCTCTTGCATACAGGAATTTCTTCTTAAGAAAAGGCATTTGCTTTTCTAATTCCGCTTTGTTCGCGAAAGGAATTTCTTTTCCGTTTAGATAATATGTCAGCACCTGTTCCTTTCTTTCATTTTCATCAAAATCGTTATAGTAAAGCTTTACCTCTTCTTTTTCGGAAGCTTTTAACCTGCTGTTTCGACCTAGATTACCTGCTATTAGGTCAATATCTCCATCATTATCAATATCACAAGGGGTAATAAAATTCCACCATCCTTTCTTTTCGGTTAATAACTTCTTTCTAAAACTTCCCTTTTCATTGATGAATGCAATAATACGGTCCCATTCAAGTGAGAGAACCAGGTCTTTGTCGCCGTCTTTATCCAAATCGAGCCATATACCGTGTGTCACAAATCCTACATCATGCAATTCTTTTGCATAAAAAGAAGTAATGTCTTTGAACCTGCCGGTTTTATCGTTGAGCAAAAGATACGAGTGAGGAACTTCACCATAACTCATAGGGACAGAACGTCCACCGATAAACAAATCAATAAATCCATCACCATTAAAATCACATGGAGCAATTGTGGAAGCATTAACGAACAAATGATTAAAAGCATTATTCAAAACAGTAAAATGTGCCTTTCCATCGTTTAGATAAACACGGGGACTTAAATATTTATCCTCGCCATAATATTCGTTTCCCCCACTTGCCACGACAAGATCTGTATTGCCATCGTTATTTACATCTGTCCAGCAAGCATCTACATCTTCATAGGTACTATCATTATCTAAAACAGGTATATCTATTTTATTAAATTTTGCCTGCTTATTTTGAATAAAAACCGCGCTCTTTTTTCCTTTCGAAGAACCGATAAAGACATCGTCAAGTCCGTCATGATTGATGTCAGCTACTGCTAGCCCCGGCCCTTCAGTGGATAGCATGTGCGGTATTAAAGGTTCGCGGTCGAATTCGTTAAAAGAATTTTCTTCATGTTTAAAAGTAAGCCCCGTAGCAGCGGTAATATCCGCCATAGGAAAACTTTCAGGCTTTTTAAAAGAAGTAATTTTGCTGTAATCAAATTGGGGTAAGTTAGTCCGATAGGTCAGCTTAAGTAAAGATGTATCGCCGGGAATTTGTATAGACTGATAGGTATTATCGGGCCAAACAAGAAAAATAGAATCTATAGTAGTTTTATCAAGGCCTATGTGCATAGGTATTTCCATACTTGAAAGGAAGCCATGTACTGCATTTTTTTCATAAATCCGAATGCCTTTATCTGCATAAACAATCACTTTAGCTCCAACTCCATTAATATTTTTTACATCTCCCTTTAAAGCTATTTCGAGCGCTTTTTTCTGGTGTAAATTATTATTTTTATTCTCATATAACAGTGCGGGCTCATCTATGTTATTTACAACTATATCCAAATCTCCGTCATTATCAAAATCAGCATAAACAGCACCATTCGAATAAGTGGATCTATCGTTACTGATATTTTGTTCCATATCAGAGAACAGTAGCTGTCCCGTGTTTTTAAAAAACTTATTTGGTATTTTTATTTTAGGAAACTCATTCATGAGTGTCGCATCGTTTCCATAAATTTTTTTGTCCTGTATCTTTTGTTGTACTTCCTGGTCAGAAATAAAATTGACATAATCAATGTCATTCATCCGCTTTGGTATTCCGTTAGAAATAAACAGGTCTTTAAGGCCATCATTATCAAAATCAACCCATAAAGGAGCCCATGACCAATCAGTGGCAGCAATTCCAGAATACAAACCTATCTCACTAAACATTGCATTCTTTCGGTTGAATTGAAAGTTGTTACGTGTATACTGGTAATTATAACCATGCTTTATCTTAAGGTTATAGATATCATATTCATTTTCTCCAAAAGAGCTTTTTAAAACGTGAGGATCTGATGGCAACATATCCACGGAAATAATTTCAGGGTAGCCATCATTATTAACATCAGCAGCATCTACACCCATCGTAAACTTGCTGGTGTGCATTATTTCATTATTAATTTCTTCTTTAAAAGTGCTGTTTTTCTGATTAATGTATAAATAGTCATTTTCATGAAAATCGTTTCCTATATACATATCAGGATAGCCATCAAGGTTAATATCTGCTACGACTACTCCTAATCCATAACTAATGGCAGAACTGTTAATTCCTGTATAATGAGTAACATCTGTAAAACGATTTCCGTCATTACGAAACATCCTATCTCCAGACAACTCACTGTATGTGCCGATAAAATCTTTTCTCGGGCGAAATGACCCGTTTTCGTGAACAGAATGGTTTAATAAAAACATATCGAGGTCACCGTCCATGTCATAATCAAGAAAAGCCGCTTGTGTGCTAAAGCCTGAAAAATCAAGGCCATATTCATGTGCTTTATCAACATACTGTGGAATTCCGTTTTTATTAATCCCTTTGCAAATCAACAATTCGTTTCTGCTATTTAGAATCTCATACTTTCCGACCCTGGAGATATAAATGTCAAGAAAACCATCATTATTTATGTCTACAATAGAAACGCCTGAGTTCCACGCATTTTCTTTTGGTATTTCCGCTTCATCAGTAACATCCTTAAAATGCAACTCTCCTGTGTTCAAATACAGACTATTGTTGCCTTGGTTCGAAGAGAAAAATAAATCGATCTTTCCATCATTATTAAAATCGCCTGCACCCACTCCAGCACCATTATAAAAGTACATGTACTTCAACATGTTGAAAGTGTCCGTTGCGGTAAGTTGGTTGGAGAAGTTAAGACCCGTTCTGTTGTTATCCAGCACTGCAAACATTGGCGGAACAGCGGGTTTAGATTTACATGAAATACAAAATGAAATTACCAGTATTGAATGTATAATGAAGCGGTTTCTATTTTTAATAGTCCTGAAAAACCTCTTTCTAATATCTTTTACAAAAGCATGGATTATTAAGCTTCCTGTATTTTTTTTTATACCAACGTTAGTTTTCATGGTGTCATCGTTGCGGCGCAATCACATTATCCGTAAATTATTGTTGATCTTTCTTCCGTGTCAAATCTATTTAAAGTTTTCTATTACTTCTCCAACTAGCCGATTGTATTGTTTGTACAACACCTACCAGTTCCGCATGTAAAAGTGGTAAAAGTTTCCTTTGTCTGCATTCCTGTTCTAGCGGCACTTAACCTTTTATCGAAAGCAACCATTCAGTACAAAACGAAAAAAGGTCACTATTACATGACCTTTTTATTTTTAAAATTTAGTTCGTTATTTAATAGCCAGGGTTTTGAGTTAGGTTTGGGTTAACTGCAAGTTGGGAACTGGGGATTGGAAATAATAGGTTTTTAGGATCATCAGCTGGTTTTTCTTGCCAAGGCTGCAAAAATTTTCCGTAACGGATCAAATCCTGTCTTCTCCATCCTTCCCAATACATTTCGCGGCCACGTTCATCCAGCAACTTAGCGAGATCAACAGAAGCCATTGGAGTAGCACCTCTTTTCTGACGTACACTATTTACAATTACCAAAGGACCCGCTGTATTTCCTGAACGAAGTTGAGCTTCCGCCTTCATTAACAGTACATCGGCGTACCTGAAGATTGCCCAATCGTTATCGCTCTGTTGATTTAGATGAGGATAGTCGTAGGGATATTTAACTACCCTGATACCTGTTCTTTCCAGCATATTTGGGTCCGTTTCTCTAATTTTCACCTCCCGGAAAAAGATTAAAGGGTTGCCTTTCCTATCTTGCAAAGGAGCGTCAGTAGTCAAATTGTACTGTTGCCCTTCCAGAAACCCAACGTTTATCCTTTTGCCAGGGTTAGGTAGCCCTGCAGCATAATTATAATAAATACCTCTTCGTTGATCTGTTGCCTCAAACTTGTCATAGAAATCAGATAGTGTTGAAAATCCATTATTGCCTCTGGGACTCATATTATAATGAAAGCCCTGGATTGCTGAATTTGCAACTCCACCACCGCGGTCGCCATTTTGATTATAAAGGGTATAAATATTTTCTGCGGATTTAGTGTTATTGTCAGGAGCAAAGTTGTCAAAGAAATTATCATCCAACGAGTACTTATTGCTTCCGATTATTTCATCAGCAAGTGAAATTACCTTTGTCATATCTGCCGCGTCGAAAGTCGGTGCAGCCCGATTAACGTACGCTCCCTTGTTTAAATAAACTTTCATTAATAAAGCACGGGCTGCATTTTTGTTTGCAACGTAAGCTTCACTATTCTCAGGAAGGGTAGAAATAATGCTGGTTAATTCAGAAATAATAAGGTCTGTCGCCTCAGTGCCTTTCAATGTCGTGGGTGTTATTCTGTAGTCGGTCAGATTTTCTCTGTAAGGCACTTGTCCCCAACCGTCAAGTACCATATACATTGATAATGCCCTGATAAATCTCGCTTCTGCAGCTTGCTGAGGCGTGGGGTTGAATTGGAGTACATTTGAGGCGGCAAACTGTGCACTTAGTAAATCATTAAAGGCATTTCTTATCTGGCCCTGGTCAGCGTTCCATGTGTGTGCGTGCAGCGCTCTCCATTGGCCATTGTCATCCCAATCCGGACCCCGTGTTGGAGCTATTGTTTCATCGGTAGTATGCTGGTTAACATGCCAGATATTGCCGTTTTGAAAGGTATTAAGAGAATTATATGCACTAATTAATAATTGAGCAGCAGAGATTGTACCGGAGTTACTTTCTTCAAGTTGACTCCGGAAGTTCTCTTCCAGCTTGGTACAAGAAAAGACTAGTAGCGTTAAGAAAAAACAAAAGAATAATTTTATATATTTCATAGCCATCATTTTTTAAATTATAAAGAGAAGTTTAACCCTAAAAGGAATGTTCTTGCAGAAGGGTAAGGAATATATTCAACCCCCAATGAAGGTATGCCGTCAAGACCGGCATCTGTATTTACTTCAGGATCAAATCCGCTGTACTTGGTTATTACAAACAGGTTTTGGCCTGTTAACGAAATATTTAAATTCCTGATACTGTTTCCAATATTCCCGATTCTATAACTAATGGTTGCGTTAGCCATTTTAATATAATTCCCTTTTTCGAGGTTACGGGTAGATGGGGATGGAGCATTAGAGACGGCTTCTTTGATACCTGTTCCTACTAGGTTTTTGGCAATATTCCTTGTTCCCAGGTTTCCAATGCCTAACACTGAGGCTGCTGTGTTGTTAAACAAGTAATGTCCAAAAGTTCCGTTCATGTTAACGGTAGCGGTTAACTTTTTATAATTGAAGTCAGTTGTCAACCCTAACAACATTTTTGGATTTGGACTGCCAGAGTAGAAAAGGGTATTACCCCCATCCGTATATATACTTTGCCCTGTCGTTTTATCAATTCCTTCGAATCTTCTTAAATACCAGACATTCAATGGTTGTCCGTTTATAAGACGCTGACCTCTTACATCAGAAAAACCTTGTCCTCTTAATACACCAGTTTCATAGAAACCTTTTAAACCTTGCACATCATTTTGCAGAAAAGAAGCATTACCACCAATGTTCCAGTTTAAATCCTTGCTTTGAAGTACTGAGCCAGTTAATGAGATTTCAACCCCTTTATTTAGAACATATCCGGGAAGGTTAATCCATATTCTTCCCGAAGGCGCAGGTTGCGCAATAGTTTGTTCAAATAAAACGTCGGTAGTCTTTTTATAAAAATAATCTACCGATCCAAAGATCCTATTCCCCAGGATACTAAAGTCTATACCAGCGTTTGTTGTTGTTGAGGTCTCCCACTTCAGGTCTGGGTTTCCAAAAGCTGCCCGGGAAATAGATTGCTGACCAAATCCAAACCTGTTTAACGAAGCTCCGGAAGGAAACTCCTGGTTACCCGTTTTACCCCAACTGGCACGCACCTTAAGATTGTTTATAAAAGTATTGTTCTTTAAAAAGTTTTCGCTGGAAGCGTTCCACGCTACTCCTACTGAGGGAAAATAACCGTACTTATTGTTCTCTCCGAACCGCGTAGAGCCATCTGCCCTGAATGTTCCGGTTATCAAGTACCTGTCTTTATAATTAATTATCGCCCTGCCAAAGTAAGACTGTAACTCAGTTGTAGGTGAGGCAGAGGAACCAATTCCGCGGGTGTTTTGAGCAGAATATCCGATGTAATCATAATAATTCAACCCTACATTGGTAAAATCCTGACCGTTTAAAGAATTTCCTCTTGAGTCGAAGGTGAGCCATTCGTGTCCTACCACAGCATTTAGATTAAAATCAGAAGTAAGCTGCTTATTATAATTGAGTGTATTAGTTATTTGAGTATTCGTTTGCTCCGAGTTGCTTATAAAAGCGGCACCTCTGTTAACAATCCCCGAAGCATTTAATAACCGGTTTACCTGACCTCGTCTTACTCCCACCTGCCTGTTAACGCTATAAAGAAACTTATACTCAAGATCCTTTGTAATTTTATACGAGGGCGATATACTGGCTATGATAGAATTTACCTTCGCTCTATCATCAAAGTATCTTAGTTGGGCAAGAGGATTAATGGTCGTTTCTCCGGCAAGGGGGTCGATCCAGGCTGAGTCAGTCCCGGGTTTTATTAATGGATGAGTAGGATTCCACTGTAAGGCTTGCGAAATGAGATTACCTTCAAAACCAACAAAAGCTGAAATAGGTGCAATTTGCTCATCAGTTTGACTAACCAATATGTTTATATCAAGGCCTAATTTTTTACTTTCTAAGAACCTGAAATTACTGGTAAGATTAGCGGTAAACTTTTTTAAATTAGAAGTTTTAATAATGCCCTGCTGATTAAGGTAACCAGCGGATATTCTATATCGTCCATTTTCAGTACCACCGCCTATTGCTGTGCTGTAATTTTGAGTAATACCTTTACGGGTAATGGCATCAAAAGCATTAACGTTGCCTCCAAAATCTCCGCTTGTAAGCCCGTAATCCTTCAATGCAGCTCTGTATTCATCCCCATTCAACACTTTCAATGTTTTAATAAGAGAACTAACACTGGTTGAAGCACTTGCATCTACTTGAGGAGCGCCTGATTTGCCTCTCTTAGTAGTAATTAATACAACGCCGTTTGCGCCGCGGGAGCCATAAATTGCAGTCGCAGAGGCGTCTTTTAATATCTCGATACCGGCAATGTCACTAGGATTTATAAAGTTCAAAGGATTTCCGGCATCATTACCATAAGAACCTGAACCAGCTCCACCGGGACGGGCAGAACCGCCTGATAGAGGCACGCCATCTACGACAAATAATGGCTGGTTTCCGGATCTGATAGAAGAGGCCCCGCGGATTCTTACTGTTGTAGAACCGCCGGGTTGTCCGGTATTGTTGATGACCAATACGCCTGCAGCTTTACCCTGGATCAACTGGTCAGGTGATGTAAAAACACCCTTATTAAAATCTTTCTCTTTTACAGAAGCGACAGAGCCTGTAAGGTCTTTTCTTCTTGCAGTACCATAACCTACTACAACAACATCGGTAAGATTTTCTGTTGATGCAGCCATAGAAATGGTGACATTACTTCCGGTAATGCTTACCGTTTGGTCCTGGAAACCAATATAGGTAATCCTTAATTGGTTAGAACCTGAAGGTACATTGATGGAAAAACTTCCATCTGCTTTCGTTTTTGTGCTGACTGATTTTCCGACAACTGAAACTGTCGCATCAACAAGTGGAGAATTATCCTTACTATCTGTCACCTGTCCCGTAACCGTTCTGGATTGCCCAAAAGAGAATACAGACACACATACCAGAATAACAAGGCATAGTAAGAGTTTAATTTCTTTCATATAGCAGTAGAGTTTATTGTGTTAAAAGTACATGTACTTTTTAAATTATTGTTGGTATTTCTTTAACTTTTTTTTGTTATAAACCAATTTCTCAAACTGTCTTGATACTTTATTTGATCTAAAGCATGGCTTTTTAAAAATTTTGAAGAATGGTTATTAGAAGCCTCAGTTTAAGATTTCTTTTTAGACTGTTTTGCTGCACCTCGGTCCTAAATATTTTTTATAAAATATTATAATAGTACCAGGTTAATTACAATTTGGAAGTACAAGAGTAGAAGTACACAAGTAGAAGCCCCGGAAGTGGTATAAGTGTTAATTGATCTGTAAACAAAACAAATTCTGAAATTGATGACAATTATAATTGTATTACTCGTCCGTCCGTTACTTTCAAAAGTTGGAACGTTGAAAGAATATTTCTCACTATTACATTCTATTTTTGCTTTAGAAATTATCCTGTAATGATTGCTAAATAAAATCCCATGTTTCTAAGTATTTTAAACGGCTTCTTTTGTATAGCTTTTATTTTATTCGCTTATGTAAATCTCAACGACAACGACTCCTGGCTTTGGGTACCTATTTACATGGTTGCAGCCATCTGCTGTGGGCTGGCAGCTTTTCATCTATATTACCCGCTTATCTACCTTATTGCTATCACATTCTACATTGTGTATGCTATCAAACTTTTTTTTGCCAAAGACGGGGTCAGAGATTGGATCATGAAATACAATAAGCCCAGTATTGTAGAGAGCATGCAGGCGACTAAACCGTATATTGAAAAGACGAGAGAATTTTTTGGTCTCATTATAATAAGTGCCGCTTTGGCTATTAACTATTTTGCCGTTAATAATCTTCATTCCTGATATGCAGCAGAATAAAGGCGACTTTTTAAAAGAAGTATTTGGCGATATTTTACAATACAATGTATCCTCTGACATTAACAGCTGGCTGCAGGAAAAGGCTTCGCAGGTACAAGAAGAGAAAAACGCTTTACAATTAAACCTTGCTTTTGTAGCAGTTCCGCGTAAAACAGGCAGGCAATTAATTAAGGTGCTTCCGGGGGAACAAGAAAAATTAAAACAAATACATCCTGAATTTAACATTAATGACTGGACCATCGACAGACTTTGCAGGGTTTGGATATTATTGCAAGTAAATTCGTCAGACAAGGAAATCTACTTTAAGAAGTTAGAAAATCTTTTTAGGGCAGCAGAAATGAACGAACAAGTCGCCCTCTACTCTGCTTTGCCAGCTTTTAATTATGCTGAAGATTGGCAAAAGCAATGCAGCGAAGGCATCAGAAGTAATATTGGTGTTGTGCTGGAAGCAATCATGTACAACAATCCTTATCCTTATCAATATTTAAGTGAGCAAGCTTGGAACCAACTGGTGATGAAAGCTTTTTTTACCGATAAAGATGTAAAGAGAATTATTGGTTTAGACGAAAGAGCAAATGAAGAATTGGCATCTATCTTAATTGATTATGCCAATGAGCGCTGGGCTGCGCACCGCCTGGTTAACCCCCAGTTGTGGCGGCTCGTATCACCTTTTATAAATGAAAGTAATTTCAGTAACCTGGAAAAAGCTTTCAAAAACAGTGAAACCTCTGAGAGAAAGGCAGCCGCACTTGCTTGTTATTTCAGTGCTTACAAGCCCGCAAAGCAGTTGGTTGAAAAAGAACCGGATTTGAAAAAGGCTATAACAGAAAATACACTTAACTGGAACACTTTATAGTTCCCATTTATTAACTTATTTATCTCTGCCATATGTGTTGCAGTTCTAATGACGGTGAGAACAGAAATTCGACAGATGCCTCAACGCCTGTTGATTTAGAAGGTATCAAAGGAATGCGTTTTTTTGACCCACACGTGCACATGACCTCGCGTACTACCGACGATTACCAGGCGATGTACGATGCAGGCGTAGTCGCACTGATAGAGCCGGCTTTTTGGCTCGGGCAGCCAAGAACAGGAATCGATAGTTTCCGCGATTATTATAGCAGCCTTATCGGCTGGGAAAGATTTCGCTCATCTCAATTTGGCATAAAACATTATTGCACAATAGGCCTCAACTCTCGCGAAGCAAATAACGAAACTCTTGCAGAGCAGGTAATGGAAATCCTTCCGTTATTTATAATGAAAGAAGGCGTCGTGGGTATAGGTGAAATTGGCTTTGACGACCAGACCGCAGCCGAAGAAAAATATTACCGCCAGCAATTGGAACTGGCGAAAGATGCAGGACTTCCCGTCCAAATTCATACGCCTCATAGAGACAAGAAAAGGGGCACGCGCAGAAGCATGGACATTGCTATTGAGCATGGATTAAGTCCTGATATGGTTGTGGTTGACCACAACAACGAAGAAACAGTAAAAGAAGTCCTTGATCGCGGTTTTTGGACGGCCTTCACCATCTACCCTTTCACAAAAATGGGTAACGAGCGGATGGTTGAGATTGTAAAACAATACGGCTCAGAACGAATCATGATTAACTCCGCTGCAGACTGGGGCATCAGCGACCCACTTGCGGTCCCCAAAACTGCCGCCTTAATGAAGCAACGTGGCATCAGCAATCACGACATTCATTTGGTTACCTACCAAAATGCCATCACGGCTTTCGGTAAGAGCGGGCAGATAAATGAGGAAGATTTTGTGTCAATTAAGAATATCGACCAGTCAGTGAAGTTCGAAGGCAACACGGTGTTACGTGGAGGTCAACAGCCACGCATTGACAAGGCATCTATCATTATCAGTTAAGAGAAAATGTTGGTTACAAACATTCGTTCTTACACCTGCATCGTTGCGTCGCATTCCGTTTATCGGCAACGCCTCAAGCAGCTTCAGTCTGAATATTAAAAGCGCTTTTCTTATTCCAAACAGCTTTCAACTATAGTGAACAAAACATCAGGCTATTTACGGTTAATGCGACCTGCTAACATTGTTACATCCATTGCCGATGTCTTAGCTGGTGTTGCTATTTCAGGCTATTTTCTACATCAAACCAATCAACTTCAAAACCTCGTTCCTGTTGTCTTGTTGTGTCTGTCCACCATTGGTTTATACGGAGGTGGTGTAGTTTTCAATGACGTTTTTGATGCTGAACTAGACAGGGTTGAACGCCCCGAACGTCCAATTCCCAGCGGACTTATTACAAAAAAAGAAGCAGCCACTCTGGGAATTGTTTTACTGGCTGCAGGTATTATCCTTGCTTTTCTTGTTAGCGTTATCGCCGGCTTACTGGCTTTTTGCATTACGGTGTCAGCGCTTGTATACGACAAATTAGGAAAACATCATCGGCTGCTAGGGCCGGTCAACATGGGACTATGCAGAGGTTTAAATCTTTTATTAGGAATAAGCATCATTCCACTTGCACTACAGGGCCATTGGCTTTTAGCCATTATCCCTATCATTTATATCGCATCCATAACAATGATTAGCAGAGGCGAAGTGCACGGTGGAAGTAAAGCCACCCTCTATACCGCCGCACTTTTATACGCTATTGTTTTAACTGCCATCCTAAACTACTCCTTTCTGAAAGGCAACCTACTGTTCACCCTTGTTTTTGTTTTGCCCTTTGCCTGGATGATTTTCAAACCTTTGCTAACTGCTATTAAAGAACCTGTCGGAAGAAACATAGGCAAAGCTGTAAAAGCAGGCGTTTTAGCTTTAATACTTATGAACGCCGCCTGGGCTGCAGCTTTCGGAGCCCTTTATCTTGCTATTGTAATTGTTATTTTATTACCCCTGTCGCTAAAACTGGGACGACTATTTGCAGTTACCTGATATATTTGCATCCTTAAAATCAATGCTTATATACCTTTGCTTATAAGTATTACCCCAACAAATTTAAAAAGCCATTAACCGGCAGACTACATTGCATCATGCATGATTATTTAGAACAGTCGTTTTCAGTCAAATTTGAATACAGAGTACATTTTACCAGTGGACTATTCGATACTACTAACACCCTTTTAGAGGACTTTTTCAAGGAAAGACAAATTGAAGGCATGCAACAGAAAATACTGTTCGTGCTTGATGAAGGAGTTGCGCAAAGTCATCCGGGTCTTGTAGATAAAATCAATGCTTATTTTGATCATTTCAAAACTGTAAAGCTTGCTGAAAACATTGTTTTAGTTCCCGGGGGAGAAAAGGTAAAAAATCATTCATACTACAACGAGTTCCTGATAAATACTGTAAATGATTTCGGTATCGACCGTCATTCCTACCTGGCCGCAATTGGCGGAGGTTCGGTGCTTGACATGGCGGGCTTGTCGGCAGCTGTGGCTCATAGAGGTGTAAAACACATTAGGATACCTACCACTGTATTGTCTCAAAATGACTCCGGGGTTGGAGTGAAAAATGGAGTGAATTTCAAAAACAAGAAAAACTTCATGGGCACATTTGCTCCACCGGTAGCTGTCTTTAATGATGACCAGTTTCTAACAACACTCACTGATCGTGATTGGCGGTCAGGTATGTCTGAAGCAGTAAAAGTGGCTTTGATAAAAGATGCTGAGTTTTTTAATTGGCTCGAACTGCATGCTTTCGATCTTTCAAAGAGAGATCTTCCTACAATGAATTATCTCATTAAGCGCTGTGCTGAACTTCATCTTCAACACATTCGCAGTGGAGATCCTTTTGAAACCGGCTCTGCCCGGCCCTTAGACTTTGGCCATTGGAGTGCTCACAAACTAGAGCAGTTAACAAACTTCGAAGTAATGCACGGTGAGGCCGTGGCAATGGGCATCGCATTAGACAGCGTTTATTCAGGACTTAAAGGAGACATTTCTGCAGATGAGGTAAGACGAATTATTAATTTACTTATCAATCTAGGCTTCGATATAACTCACCCGATGATGGAAGTGCATGAAGAAAATAGTCCCTTATTACTTGGCCTGGACGAATTTCGTGAACATCTGGGCGGCCGTCTTACAATTACTTTGCTTACAGCTATCGGAAAAGGAAAAGAGGTAAATGAAATGGATTGGCATTTGGTGAAAAAAGCTTCGGAACAATTAAAAGCGCTCAACCTCGAAAAGGCTTAATTCTTAGAAACAACAAGTAAAAGTTGCCAGGCAAAATATGAAAACGATCGGCGGTCATTTAACTTATTGCACAAACATACATGCAGGAGAAAACTGGTTTGATCATTTTGCTGCCTTAAAACAAAATTTCCCAAAAATTAAAAGCGAGCTTTCCCCTGAAGCTCCTTTAGGTATCGGATTAAGATTGTCAAACGTCGCTAGTGTTGAGCTTTCGCAAAAAGAAGAATTAGCAATTTTCAAAGAATGGTTACTGCAGAACAATGCGTATGTTTTTACGATGAATGGTTTCCCGTTTGGTGGCTTTCATCATACCGTTGTTAAGGACCATGTGCATGCGCCAGATTGGACTACCACCGATCGTCTCGATTATACTAAGCGCCTTTTTGATATCCTTGCAGAATTGCTTCCTGAAGATCTTGACGGTGGTGTTTCTACCTCTCCCCTTAGTTACCGCTACTGGTTCCCATCTGATGATGCTTTGGGTTTGGCTAAAGAACTGGCAACAAACCATATTCTTGAAATTGCAGAACACTTAATTAATATTCACAACTCCACCGGAAAAACTTTACATCTTGATATAGAACCTGAACCCGATGGTATCCTGGAAACAGGCAAAGAATTTTTTGAGTGGTTTCAAAATTATTTGCTGAATGCGGGCATTAAAAGGATTGCATTAAAATATAACGTATCCCATGATGAGGCAGAAAAAATGATAAAGAAGCATATCTGTTTGTGCTACGATGTTTGTCATTTCGCAATCGGCTACGAGCCCCATGCAGAAATAATAAAGCAATTGACAGCCGAAGGAATTCATGTAGGCAAAATCCAAATAAGCGCCGCATTAAAAGCAGGGATGAGTGATGATATTCCAGAGCGTTCAAAAATTAAAGAAGCCTTTTCAACTTTCAACGAAGCAACTTATTTACACCAGGTTATTGCTCACAAAAAAGAGGGCGGCTTCGTTCGCTATCGCGATCTTCCCGAGGCTTTAGCGGATGCAGAAAATTCTACCGTGAATGAATGGCGGGCTCATTTTCACGTACCGGTTTTTCTACAAGAATTTGGATTGTTAGCCTCAACTCAAAGTGATATTGTTCAGGTTCTTGAAATTCAGAAATCTAATCCCTTTACCAATCATCTCGAGGTTGAGACTTATACATGGGAAGTACTTCCGGAGTCTTTAAAATTACCAATTGATCAATCTATTATAAGAGAGCTAAAGTGGGTAAGTAACCAACTTTCGCTGTAACATTAGTAGCATATGAATAAAACTGTTGTCATCGATATTGTAGGCTTGTCCTCTAGTGTGATTGGAGAGTTTACGCCGTTCATAAAACAATACATTTCAAAACAGCAGCTAACAACGATTGATCCGGTTTTACCTGCAGTAACTACTACGGTTCAATGTACCTATCTCACAGGCAAGTGGCCCTCAGAACATGGAATAGTAGGAAACGGTTGGTACGACCGTGAAGATTGCGAGGTTAAGTTTTGGAAGCAATCAAACAAATTGGTTCATGCAGAAAAAATTTGGGAACGGGCAAAAAAAGAAGATCCAAATTTTACTTGCTCAACTATGTTCTGGTGGTACAATATGTACACATCTTCTGACTATTCCGTTACGCCACGACCTAACTATCTTGCTGACGGACGCAAGATGCCGGATTGCTACTCCCACCCTGCCGAGCTAAGAGACGAATTGCAGCAGAAACTAGGACAGTTCCCTTTATTTCAATTCTGGGGACCGGGGGCTAATATCAAATCAACAGAATGGATTGCAGATGCATCTATACTAACAGATGATAAGTACGATCCTACCCTCACTTTAATATACTTGCCTCATTTAGATTATTGTCTTCAAAAGTTCGGTCCTGACTTTTCTAAAATCAGTAAAGAATTACAGGAGATTGACAGCGTCGTTGAGAAGCTGGTTACTTTTTATGAGAAGAAAAATGCCTCTATTATTCTGTTGTCTGAATATGGCATAGCTCCGGTAACTACTCCAATACATTTAAACAGGTTATTCAGAGAAAATGACCTTTTACAAATTCGCATTGAAAGAGGACTCGAATTGTTGGATCCAGGAGCGTCAAAAGCTTTTGTCGTAGCAGACCACCAGGTTGCGCACGTTTATATAAACGATCCTTCGGTTACAGAAAAGGTTAAAAAACTCCTTGAAAAAGTTCCGGGAATATCGCTCGTACTTGACAGGCAAGCGCAGGCAGATTACCATATTAACCACGAAAGGGCAGGTGAGTTTGTATTGATGGCAGCTGAAAAAAGTTGGTTCACTTATTACTTCTGGCTTGATGATGCAGTAGCACCTGATTATGCACGTGTAGTTGACATCCATAAAAAACCAGGTTATGATCCGGTGGAAATGTTTATGACTTCAAAGGCACGAGCAGGATATAAACTACTTCGCAAAAAAGCAGGATTTAGGTACGTAATGGATGTAATTCCGCTGGATGCAACGCTGATAAAGGGTTCACATGGAAACATACAAGTACCGGTTGATTTTCATCCAGTCTTAATTACAAATCCAGCATTCGGCCTTAACAAGACGGTTAATGCTACAGAGGTTTACCAGGTAATTTGGGATCATTTAAAAAAGTAGAGACTTCCTGATTTAACCTACTTGAATCAATTATTGCGCGTGTTTTTAGAGCATCATTGGTTCATAGAGTGTAAACCTGAAGAATACAACTATTAGTTCGGAAAGAAATAAAGGATGGGTTAAACAATCATAAAGTAATACCTACCTTCATGCATATCACAATTCTATGAATCGCTTTAGTGTCTCTGACAAACTTTTAAAGAGTCTTAACTGCTTTTTTATTCTTTTAGACGATGGATTAAAGGTAAAAACAGCTAACAGCAAATACTCCCACATTGCCTCTCTTGCATTCCAACCCGGAACTTTGTTTACAAACTATTTCAGCGAAAAATACCAGGAAAAACTTGCCCTGGCTTTTGCTTCAGCGCAAAAAGAAATAGACTGTGTTACAGTAGTTACGGCCCCAATCGAACTAGAAAAAGACATTATTACCATTAAATGGAGCGTCTGTTGTATCAGGGATGAAGATGAGACATTGCAAGGCATGGAACTGTTGGGTATTCAATCCAAACTGTCACCAAAAGAAAGTGAGTCGGATGGAGAAAGCCCTAAGTCTTTATTTGAGAATACTTCTCAACCTTTTTTTTCCTTCGACCTTAGTGGTAATTTGACAAATGCAAATAAGGCATTCGCAGATTTGCTCTCTTACACCTGCGAAGATTTGGCCGGTACCTCTTTACTTTCATATGCAATTGACACAGATGTCCCCGCTTTAAAAAGCCTTGCTGCTGATGCCTTGGCTGGAAAGTCTCTCGAATATAAATTTGGATTACTAGACAAAAAAGGCAGAAAAGTAGCTGTTAAAATTGTGAACACACCCCGAATAGAAAATGGAACTTTTGTTGGTGTTAACGCCTACGTTAAAAAACCATCGGTAAAGGTTCAAACTGAAAAGCCATTTAGCAGAGATGAAAGAAGGCTTAATCTTATTCTTGGAAGGCTTAAAAAAATACTTGACTCTTCGCTGGATATGATTTGCGCCATAGATGAGAATGGAAAATTTACTTATGTAAGTGCTGCGTGCAAAGAGATTTTAGGTTTTAGCGCAAAGGAGTTTATTGGTAAAAGCTTTCTGGACTATGTGCATGAAGAAGACGCGGAAAGCTCTACGAGTGCATCTATCAATATTAAAAACGGTATAGGAACAACAAACTTCGAAAATCGCTTTTACCGTAAAGATGGTTCTATTGCCCACCTGGTATGGTCCTCAAAATGGGAAGAAACGGATAAGAGATTTTATAGTATCGCAAGAGATGCTACCGAGAAAAAACTGAGTGAGGCCAACCTAATAGCGTCGGAAGAAAAATATAAAATTCTCTTTTACCATCACTCCGTTCCGATCTATATATATGACACCGAGTCTTTGATGTTCCTTGAAGTAAATGATGCAGCGATTCGGCAGTACGGCTACACGCGCGACGAGTTTTTAACGATGAACTTTAAAGATATCCTTGCTGATGAAGAAACTGATAGAGACAGCGACTCTTTAGCGCAGGAAGATTTTCCTGAACAACTTCCAAAAGAACTATGGATACATAAAAAGAAAAATGGAGAAAGTTTTTATGCCGAGATAAGTTCTAACCGAATTGAATACCTGGGCAAACAGGCTAAACTCGTTTTATCGATTGACCGAACAGAACAAACAATCGCAGAACAAGAATTAAGAAAAAGCAATGAGAGAATTACTTTTTTAAGCCAGGCAACTTTTGATGCTATCTGGGACTGGGATCTGCAAACGAATAAAATTACCTGGAACGAGGGAGTGTCGAAGATGTTCGATTTAGCAGATCCGGCCGAGGCAACGAAATTCAACTGGTGGTCCAGTAATCTTCATCCTGAAGACAAAGAAAGGGTGGAGCAAAAGATCAGCTATCATTTAGAAAACCTCATTCCAAGATGGGAGGATGAATATCGAATGAGGGCAGGTAATACTTATAAGTATATCAATGACCGTGGTTATATTATTTTCAACGAGCAAAATAAACCTGTGAGAATGATCGGTGCCATGCAGGATCTCACCGAACGAAAGTCTCACGAAATAATGCTTCAGAATCTGAATAACTCGCTTGAAAAAAGAGCAACGGAACTGGCAGAGTCAAATACCGAGTTAGAAAGATTTGCTTACGTAGCATCTCACGATCTGCAAGAACCATTAAGAATGGTAAGCAGCTTTCTGCAGTTACTTGAAAAAAGATACAAAGACAAACTTGATAACAAGGCCCACGAGTATATCAACTACGCAGTAGACGGTGCAGAGAGAATGAAGCGCCTGATCCTGGATTTGCTTGAATACTCCCGCGTTAACTCAAGTAAAGCAGAGGTAGAAGAAGTTGATCTGAACGAGGTATTGAATGATTTGATGGTCACGTATAAAAATCTGCTGCACGAGACAAATGGCACAATAAAGGCTCAAACCTTGCCCGTTATAAAAGGCAATAAGACTCAAATTCTACAACTGTTTCAGAACCTTGTAGGCAACGCATGCAAATACCGGAAAAACGAAACCCCGCCTGTTATTGACATTTCTTACGAGGAAGAACAATCATTCTATAAATTTGCCATAAGTGATAATGGGATTGGAATTGATCCTAGATTTTTTCATAAAATTTTTATCATATTTCAAAGGCTTCACAACCGTGACGAGTATTCAGGAACAGGAATAGGATTAGCAATTTGTAAAAAAATCGTTGACAAACATGGTGGAAAAATTTGGGTAGCATCTACAATGGGCGAGGGAAGCACATTTTATTTTACTTTACCAAAATCCAAATAACTGTCTATGAAAGACATTCATATTTTACTTGTTGAGGACAATGAAGGAGACATTGTTCTTACAAAAGAAGCACTCTCAGATGCTAAAATAAAAAACAAAGTTTCGGTTGCTAAGGATGGCGAAGAAGCAATCCGCTTTGTAAATGCAGGTCTCGATGATGAAGACATTCTTCCGGACCTGATACTGCTAGATATTAATTTACCTAAAGTTGACGGAAAGGAAGTTTTACACTATTTAAAGAACAATCCTCTTTTAAAGAAAATCCCCGTGGTAATGCTTACCACCTCTTCTTCTGAGCTAGATGTTGTAGACTCTTATAATAATTATGCTAATTGCTTTATTACAAAGCCTGTTGACTTTAATAAGTTTTTTGAAGTTGTACGAATGATCGAGGATTTCTGGATAACTATAGTCAAACTACCAACAAAAGATTAAAATGCGACAATCAGCACTTCAAATACTTGTAATAGAAGATAACCCGGGAGATTACCTCCTGGTTAGCGAATACCTTGAAGAATCATTTCCTACAGCACACATTTTCCATGGTGATACTTTAAAGAAAGGAATTGGTTTTTTAGAAAAAGAAAACATTGATGTTATTCTACTAGACCTTACTCTACCCGATGGAATGGGCATTAGTTCTTTTCACACGATTAACTCCAGGTTCCCACAGGTGCCTGTTATCATTTTAACCGGCCTTGGCGATACAGAAGTGGCGCTTGAAATTTTAAAAGTCGGTGCCCAGGATTTTATTGTGAAAGATGATAGCAATCCTGCAGTGTTGGCCAAGAGTATCAACTATGGAATAGAGCGAAGTAAGATTCACGAGCACTTGAAAAAATCGGAAGAACAGTATAAGTTTCTTTTCAATAATAATCCATTACCGATTTGTGCTTATGAGATTGATGGGGATAGAATTTTAATGGTTAATGAGGCGGCTATAGAACATTATGGCTATAGCGAAAGAGAATTTCTTAGTATGACCATACACGATTTAAGACCTCGTCGTGAACCTACTATTGATTTTTCTCCCACCGTCAGGAAAAGTCGTAACCTCATTTTAGATATTCAGCACCAGAAAAAGAACGAGGAAATTATTGACATTGAGATGCGCACCCATGAAATTTTAATTGAGGGGAAAAGAGCGTGTCTTGCAGTCATACACGATGTTACAGAAACAAACAGGGCAAAGGAGCAACTAAGGGAAAGTGAACAAATGTTTCGCACGATTTCAGAAAACTTTCCTAATGGTGCAGTAGCTATTTTAGACAAAGATTTCACTATCCTCTACACCGCAGGAAAAGAATTCCATATAAAAAATGTAGAGGCGTCGTACTTCGAAAACACCGACTACACCTCTCACTTCCATTCTCCCATAAAAGAAAAAGTAAGAGACCATCTTATAAAGGTTTTTAATGGAGAAAACGCAGTGTTCGAAACAAGTTATGAAGACCTGAGTTACATGATTAGTGCGGTGCCCTTGTACGAAACTTCGGGAAGTATAAATAAGATTTTGATTGCCTCTCAAAACATCACTGCGCAGAAGAGGAATGAGATGGAGAAAGAAATGTTGATAGAGGAACTAACACAAAACAACAGCGACCTGCGGCAATTTTCTTATATCACCTCTCACAATTTAAGAGCCCCGCTTTCAAATTTGTTAGGCATCATTAAGCTGCTAGATACGTCATTAATTACTGATCCTATGAACCTTTTGTTACTGCAAAACTTCGAGGAATGCACGCTTCAGTTAAATGAAACAGTGAATGATCTTCTAAATGTTCTCATTATAAAAAATAATGTAAACGCAAAAAAAGAAGAGCTCGACATTAGGAAGGTTTTTGAAAGAGTTCTTCATTCTGTTCAAACCGCGATAGAGAAAAAACAGACAACAGTAATTACTGATTTCGACGAGGCTTACGAAGTCCTTTTCAACAAAACTTACCTTGAAAGCATTCTCTTGAATCTTGTTACAAATGCAGTTAAGTATAGCTCTCCTGATCGGCCCCTTGAAATAAAAGTCAGAACAAAAAAAACAGCAGATGAGGTGATTCTATATTTTTCCGACAATGGACTTGGCATCGACCTGCATAGGTATAAGGACCGTATATTTGGGCTTTACCAACGGTTTCACGATCATGCTGACAGCAAGGGTTTGGGTCTATATATTGTGAACTCACAAATCCGCGTTATGGGAGGGGAAATAAATGTTGAAAGTGAGGTTGACAAGGGAACTACATTCATCATCACCTTTAAAAACTAGTTGAATGATAAATAAGGTTTTGTGTATAGATGATGACCAGATTACGCTTGTATTGTGCGAGATGGTAATAAAGAAAGCAGGTTTCGCTGCAGAAGTTTTTACAGCTAAAAATGGGAGGGAAGGGTTAGCATGGTTTTCAGCCTATTTTTCTAAAACCAATAAATCTGAAAAGCAGGATCCTCCTCAACTTATTTTTCTCGATCTGAACATGCCCGTTATGAACGGGTGGGATTTCCTGGAAGATTACCTGATGAAATATGCGGACCGGTTACCTGACACTAAAGTGGTGATTATTTCTTCAACAGTAAATCCGGAAGACTTTTCAAGAGCCAACAGGTACGAGATTGTGATAGACTTTATCAATAAGCCCTTGACTACAGAAGGCCTTGACGACCTGATGCAACATGATCAATTAAAGGACTTCTTCTAAAGTTTTCATTACAATAAATTATATACAAACCCTCCTTTTCGGGGGTTTGCTTTTTTAACTTAGCCCGTGATAAAAAGACAATATGGATAATAGCGCAATTGCCGATAACTTCTCACTACTTGCTAAACTAATAGATATTCATGGCGACGATAGCTTTAAAGCAAAATCGTACTCTTCTGCTGCGTTTACTATCGATAAACTTCCAATGCAATTGTCGGGTTTGCCCGAGGAAAAGATGTTTGCCCTAAAAGGAATTGGACAGGCTACCGGGAAAAAGATTCTTGAGCAACTGCAAACGGGAAGACTTTCAGCGTTGGATGAATACATTCTAAAAACGCCGGCAGGCATATTTGAATTACTCAAAATAAAAGGCCTCGGACCAAAAAAGATTGCCACGATTTGGAAAGAATTAGGTATTGAAAGCATGGGTGAATTGCTATACGCTTGTGAAGAAAACAGGCTGTTGCTCTACAAAGGCTTTGGAGCGAAGAGCCAGCAAAATATTCAGGAAGCAATTCAGTTTTTAATGGCATGCAAGGGAAGTTACCTGTACAGCCAGATTGAACCTTTTGCTGCACAATTTACGGAACGGTTAAAAAGAGATTTTGAGGGAACAAGGTTTGAAATAACAGGAGATTTAAAAAGGCATGCAGAAGTGATACACAAACTTGAATGGGTTACTGATGCACCACTTGAAAAACTAGAAACTTTCTTCAAAGAAGAAGAATACGAAACCAACATAACAGGTGAAATTTTATGGGCAAAAGGCGCTGAAAACGTGACGATGGAATTTCATCAAACAGATGAAAAAACTTTTGTTCCCACACTTTTTGAAAGAAACAGTTCGCCTGAATTTTTCGCTGCCTGGAAAGAAAAGTACGGGCTACCCTTAGATGGAGGTCTTACACAGGAAGATCAACTATTTGAAAAAAACAGCTTGCCGTTTATTCCTCCATTCTTACGTGAGACGAGTTCAATACTTGAATTGGCGGAGAATAACAATTTGCCTGATGTTATCCAACCTGGAGATATTCGGGGCATCATTCATACCCATAGCGACTGGAGCGATGGAGGAGATACTATAGAGGCCATGGCCAAAGGAGCAATTGCAAAAGGCATTGAATACCTCGTCATTAGCGACCATTCTCAATCTGCTTTTTATGCCAACGGCCTTTACCCTAACCGCATAAAAGCGCAGCATCAACTGATAGACGAACTCAACGAAAAATATAAGCCGTTCAAGATATTTAAAAGCATAGAGTCGGATATCCTCAATGACGGAAACCTGGATTATCCTGAGGACGTCCTGTCCTCGTTCGACCTTGTGATAACTTCGGTACACTCAAATCTTAAGATGACGGAAGAGAAAGCAATGGCGAGGCTTTTAAAGGCTATCTCAAATCCGTACACAACCATTTTAGGACACATGACTGGCCGTCTGTTATTAAGCCGGAACGGTTACCCCGTTAACCATGATAAAATAATAGCCGCTTGTGCGGAACGTAATGTAGTGATTGAGCTTAATGCCCACTCTCGCCGACTTGATATGGATTGGCGACAAATACCAAACGCCTTAGCGAAGGGTGTGCTGATATCTATTGATCCGGATGCACATGCAGTAGATGCTTTTGAAGATATTAAGTATGGTGTACTGGTTGCTCAAAAGGCAGGACTAACAGCAAAAAATAATCTAAGCAGTTTTACTCTACCTGAGTTCGAAGCCTTCCTTGAAAAGCAAAGGACGAAGAGACGTTAACTTCTTTTTGGCGAGGCAACCTTTGTCAAAAAAACAAAAAAGAGCAGCTGACATATCAACTGCTCTTTCTAAAAATTTATTGTTCGTTATGCTAAAATGCGAACTTCTGCGATTTTAATTGCGCCAGGTTTGGATCCATTTGTATAGCCTTCTCGCACAATTCTATTCCTCTTGTCTTATCACCTTTTTTCTGAAATGCAACACCGGTCATGTACAAAGCACGGCTGTTTGTAGGGTCGTTTTGGTAAACCTTATAATAGGTTTCGGCCGCATCCTGGTACTTTTGAACTTTATAGTAGGCTTGTGCAATTTGGAACAAAATTTCAGGATTACCGGGCTTACTTTCCAAAACTTTGCTTAGCGTTTCAACGCCTTTGCTTAAATCATTATCAAGATAAGCAAGACCTAAATTTTCATAATAATCGAGATCTAGTTTGTATCCTTTTTCCGCAGCTTTTTCAAAATAGGTAACTGCAGTTTTCTCTTCATTCATCGTGTAGTACAGCAACCCCAACTCATACAACAGGTTACTATTGTTAGGATCAATATCAAGCGTTTTATTGTACACCGCAACTGCCTCTTTATAATTGCTTAACTCAATTAAAACCTTGCCTAACAAACTTACCGATTTCAAATCGCGCTGATTTTCGGCCAGCGCCAGGTTTAAATAAGACTGTGCCTGTCCGTAGTTCTCAAGCTCATAATAGCTTTTGCCAATTATGTATTTTAAATCTTTGCTGTTACCATTTTGTGACATTTTTTTTCCATACATCACCGCATCATTCCAGCGGTTTAGTTGAAAGCTTAACTCTGTCATCTTCTGAAGAGCGAGAGGATTATTGATGTTTGCTTCAAGCACTTTGGCGAACTGCTCTATTGCGGGAAAGTATTTGCGCTGCTCTACTAAATAATTGCCGTATTCCATACGGGTTTCTACGTTAGCAGGATCAAAACTAACAGCCTTTTGAAAGCTCTTATCAGCTTCCCAAACTTTATGCGCCCGGTTTAATTCAATTGCCTTTTTCACGTAAAATGTAGCACTATCGTCAACATTAAAACAAAAACCTGCTAGCGAGTATCCAACAAATAAAGCTGTAATAAAAATTTTCTTCATGTTAGAAATACTTGGAATATGGTTTAAAATGTCAAAAAGGCAAGCCCAGAAATTTCCTAAAAAAGAGCTCTTTTCACCTTACCGCAAAACAATTCCCGCAAGTGGGGGTAAGTTTAGCGTGAGTTTGAGTGTGTCGTCTTCTTTGCTTATAATCTCAGTTCTTACTTTAGGATTATAAACGTCCCCGGTTCCATAATATTTCGTTGCATCGCTGTTAAACACCTCTTCCCAGCTCTTTTTGCCCTTTACGGTCACCTCAAAATCCAAGCGGGGCTGTGGAAGCATGTTTAAGAATACAATTATTTCGTCTTTCGGGTTCAAACCGATTCTCCTATAAACAATAATGCACTCATTCCGATGGTTTAAATCAACCCATTCAAATCCGCCTACTTCGAATTGCTTCTCGTGCAGAGACGGCTCCTTACTGTATAAAAGGTTTAGATCTCTCACGCAGTGCTGTAGCAGACGATGAGGTTCGTGGCTTAGCAGGTCCCACTGCAATTCGCTCTTATAATCCCACTCTTTTGTCTGGCCAAACTCGCTCCCCATGAAGAGTAATTTTGCCCCCGGGTGAGTGTACATGTAGGTGTACAACAACCGAAGGTTTGCAAACTTCTGCCATTCATCTCCCGGCATTTTATAAATCATTGGACTTTTGCCGTGCACCACTTCATCGTGGCTAATCGGTAACATGAAGTTTTCGTCGTAGAAATAAGCCATGCTAAAAGTAATCTGGTCCTGGTGGTAAGGCCTACCAAACTGATCGCGCTTGAAATAGTTTAAGGTATCATGCATCCAGCCCATCATCCATTTCATTCCAAACCCAATTCCACCTGCAAAGGTGGGTCTTGATATACCAGGCCAATCGGTTGATTCTTCAGCAATTGTTTGTACGTCCGGAAAATCACGATAAATAGTTTCATTCAAATCTTTGATAAAAGCAATAGCCTCAAGATTTCCATTTCCGCCAAACTCGTTGGGCTCCCACTCTCCTTCTTTGCGACTGTAGTCGAGCCTTAACATAGAGGAAACAGCATCGACTCTTATTCCGTCGATATGAAATTTCTCAAACCAAAACCGTGCGTTACTTATTAAAAACGATTTTACCTCTCCCCTTTTGTAGTTGAAAATGTATGAGTTCCAGTCCGGGTGAAATCCTTTACGGCGGTCTGCATACTCATAAGTATGTGTACCATCGAACATGTACAAGCCGTGTGAGTCATAAGGAAAATGCGAGGGAACCCAATCTAAAATAACACCGATACCTGCATGATGAAACGCATCTACCATTGCTGCAAAATCCTGCGGAGTACCGAAGCGACTAGTTGGTGCGTAGTATCCCGTTCCCTGGTAACCCCAGCTACCGTCAAACGGATGCTCCATTACCGGCATCAACTCCACATGCGTAAAACCCATCTCCTTTACATATGGAACAAGGCGCTCGGTTATCTGTGCATACGTGTTATAACTCTCCTCATCATATTTGGAAGGCCGCATCCAACTCGCGAGATGCACTTCATACACCGACCATGCAGAAGTTAACGCGTTATGACGGGCTCTCTTCTTCATCCACTTTTCATCTGTCCATTTGTATTCGACGTTTCTAGTAATAGATGCAGTGTAAGGACGTTTTTCCCAGTAGTGCGCATAAGGATCGCCCTTGTCTAAAATAGCTCCATTGAAACCATGTATGTGGTACTTGTAAGCTTCACCCTCAAGAACACCGGGAATGAAGCCTTCCCAGATGCCCGACTTATCCAACCGCACAAAAAGAGGGTGTGATCTTTTATCCCAATTATTGAAGTGCCCTATAACAGATATGAATGTGGCATTAGGCGCCCAAACGGCAAAGTAAGTTCCTGTTTTTTGCAGGACCTCTAATTGCTTGTTTCCAAACTTATTGTAAGCAGAATAGTGAGTGCCACTTTGAAAGTTTTTTATATCATCTTCAGAAAATAAAGAATAGTTCCAGACGGACTTTGTAGTGTCAACGAAGTGTATCTCTTCGTACTTTAACTGCGTTGAAGCTGGTATAGATTTGTCAATATTAGCGGTGGTGATGGCAGAGGCCTTTTCATTAAAATCGTTAGTATTATTAGCGGCCATAATATTTTTTAATTTTTATAAAGATAAAGAAACGCTTGTTGTGCTGTAGTGTGAAAAACGCCTTTCATTTCGGGTCTAAAAAGTTTGGAGGTACTTATATAAATGATAAGGGCAGAAGATGTTATCCTCTGCCCTTAAGTATTATCAAACTAATTTTCCGCTTTTCTAAAATACTCTTACACTTCTCTTTTTTCCCACACTAATGCGCTAGCACCTAAAATAGCAGCATCTGCTTCCTTCAACTCACTTAAAACAAGTTTTACTTTGTTCTGAAAAATATTGAGCAGGTTTTTTTCCATGTGCTCCTTTGTAGGATCCAAAATAAGACTGCCTGCTTTTATGACTCCCCCAAATAAAATAATGGCTTCAGGTGAAGAAAACATTATAAAATTAGCAAGCGACTCTCCTAAAATTTGCCCTGTAAAACGGTACACTTCCTGCGCAATTTCATCTCCCTGCATTGCGCATTCATACACTAGCTTCGAGTCAATTTGCTCAAGAGGGTAATTGCGAAGTAGAGTAGGTTTATCTGTTTGCTGCAACATTTCCTTCGCCGTTAAAACTATACCGGTCGCAGAAGCATAACTTTCTAAAGATCCGTGAGCACCGGTGCCTTCGTGTTTACGTCCACCAGGTCTTATAATCGTATGCCCCAGTTCACCGGCAAAACCATCATGACCGTAAATCAACATTCCATTAGAAACAATACCGCTTCCAACACCGGTACCGAGCGTAATGACAATAAAATCTCTCATCCCACGCGCCGCGCCGTACATCATTTCTCCAACTGCAGCTGCGTTAGCATCGTTGGTTAGTGAACAAGGTAGACCGAATTTATCCGATATCATTTTTGCCAGCGGAATAACTCCCCGCCAGGGTAGATTAGGAGCAAAGTCAATCGTACCTGTATACACGTTTCCGTTAGGCGCACCAACTCCAATGCCTTTAATATTTTCTATTCCAACGGCATCAATTGAAGGCTTTAGCTCTTTATACAAATCATCCACAAAATCATTCACATCGTCATATTCGTTGGTGCGAATATTACTTCCCCTGTATGAAATATCACCACGATGGTTTACCAAACCATACTTAGTACCCGTTCCACCAATATCAATTCCAATAGCGTATTGATCGACCCTATTTGGCATTAGCAAAAGTTTTAAATCTGAAAATAGTTGAAAAGTTTAAAGTCTAAAGTTTAAAGTTTAAAGTTCATCAAAACCGAAACGGCAAACTTTAAACTCAAAACCTTAAACTTCTTTACGCATTTCTATTAATGCAATTCAAATCATCAAAAGCTACTTCAAGCCTTTTAATGAATGTTTCTTCACCTTTACGTAACCACACGCGAGGGTCGTAATATTTTTTGTTCGGTTTATCTGCTCCCTCTGCATTACCCAACTGGCCTTGCAAATAGCCTTCATTCTTTTTGTAATTATTTAAAACACCTTCCCAAAAAGCCCACTGCATGTCGGTATCAATGTTCATCTTGATCGCGCCATAACTAATCGCTTCACGAATCTGGTTTTGAGGCGAGCCACTTCCACCATGAAATACGAAGAATACAGGCTTTTCCTGGGTATTGAAATGTTCCTGGATGTATTGCTGACTGTTCCTCAAAATCTCAGGCCTTAGCTCTACGTTACCCGGGCTATACACACCGTGCACGTTACCAAAAGCTGCTGCCACAGTAAATAGGCTACCTACTTCGCGAAGTTCCTGGAAAGCATGAGCCACTTCTCTTGGCTGTGTATATAGTTTTTCATTTTCAACATCACTGTTATCAACGCCATCTTCTTCACCACCTGTAACACCCAATTCAATTTCTATAGCCATTCCCAATGGCGCCATTCTCTTAAAAAACTGAACCGATGTCTCAATATTTTCTTCCAATGGTTCCTCTGACAAATCGAGCATGTGAGAGCTGAACATTGGCTGGCCTTTTTCTTTATGAAATTGTTCGCCGGCATCAATCAAACCGCTGATCCATGGAAGCCATTTTTTTGCAGCATGGTCCGTATGAACCACTACAGGAACACCATAGTACTTAGCAACATTGTGAATGTGCAATGCACCAGAAATAGCACCGGATATGTTTGCCTGCAGGTTGTCGTTGGGCATCCCTTTACCGGCTATAAATTGGGCACCGCTATTTGAAAATTGAATAATAACAGGAGAATTAACTTTAGCCGCTGTTTCAAGTGTAGCATTAATCGAATTTGTGCCGATGCAATTTACTGCTGGCAGGGCAAATTGATTTTCCTTCGCATCTTTCAAAAGAGCTTCGAGTTCTTCACCGAAAACTACCCCGGCTTTGTACTTTTTCATTATTAAGAATTTTTAAAATTGGATTGCAAATTATGAATTATCATTTACTAAGTTTATAAAAAGTAGGCCTCACAACATCGTCACTGTAATTCCTGATATTTATAACGCAGTACTATCAATGTTTTGCAGGATTATTTGCCAAACTTCAAAATTCTATTAAACATCGTTGCGTCGCACTCTTGTACAGACAATTCAATAAGGAGCAGTCACTAAAGCCGGTTGCCACAACATCAGATATCGAGATTATCCTCGACGAACTTTCTACAATAATCTTTTATCATCTCCCTTACCCTTCTAAACTCGCTTGAGATTTCATCCTCCGTTCCAATTGCTTTAGCAGGATCAGGAAAATCCCGATGAAACTTTTGTGCATTTGACGGAAAAAAGGGACACCGCTCTTTTGCATTGTTGCAAACAGTAATGATATAATCGAAAG
The DNA here is from genome assembly GCF_007991655.1 of Segetibacter aerophilus. Taxonomy (GTDB): domain Bacteria; phylum Bacteroidota; class Bacteroidia; order Chitinophagales; family Chitinophagaceae; genus Segetibacter; species Segetibacter aerophilus. The sequence continues at coordinate 230,564 of NZ_BJYT01000002.1, read as the reverse complement.
GTATACGCTTGTATTCTTCTACATTGTTTGAGGTATGATGAGAAATCTCAATGCCATCTTCTTTCATCGTAGCAACAGCTCTCGGATTAACTCCGTGAGTCTCTACACCTGCACTAAAAACTTCGGCTCTGCCTTTCGCGAAATATCGTAAATAACCTTCTGCTATCTGGCTGCGGCAACTGTTACCTATGCACAACACTAAAATTCTCTTCATACTTTAAACAGTAAATGATGTCTTTTACCATTTAGCGGAAATAGATTTCCTGGTAAAATAACTTGTCGTTAGTTAACGCCTACTTTCTTGCTCCTTCTTTCAAATAAAATAGTATCGCGCCAAACACCTTTCATTTGCCCTATTCGTTCCCTGTAGCCAATAATCTTAAATCCACAGGCTTGGTGCATTTTTATGCTTGCAATATTTTCTCTAAAAATACTTGCCTGCAGCGTCCAGATATTATTTGCCTCGCTTTCATCCACAAGTTTTTGTAACAACTGTTTTCCGATTCCTTTACCTCTTGCTTTGTCGCTTACATACACGCTTACTTCTGCAACGCCTGCATATACTTGCCTGCCTGATACCGGTGTAAGTGCTACCCATCCCACCACGACGCCTTCTTCTATCGCGACTATCCTGCTATGCTGCAAATGATTCGAATTCCACTCTTCCCACAGTGGTGCTAATTGTTGAAATGTAGCATCTCCCGTTGCAATTCCTTCTTCATATATTTCTTTCACAGCAAACCAATCAGCAGGAAGCATGTTCTTAAAAGTGATCATGATAATAAAACATTAATTACAACATGAAGGACCGCAACAAGCTTCTTTTTCCGCTGCAGGTTTCTCTGCATACACAGTAACACTTCGAATACCTGTTCTCGTTTGCTTGAATTCTTCAATTTGCCTGGTAGACAAATAACTGCTTAAAATATCATCAGGAACAACAATCGCCTTGTCTTTCTGAACAGTAATGTTTACAAATCCATTTGCTGCAATTAAGTTCAGGTAGTCTTGTTTTTGAATCGCGCCTGCTATACACCCTGCATACATTTCTGCAGCATCTTTTATTTCCTTTGGCAACTCGCCTTCCAACACAACATCCGAAATACTAAAATGTCCTCCAGGTTTTAATACTCTGAATATTTCTTTAAAGACTCCGTCTTTGTTAGGCACAAGATTAAGCACGCAATTACTGACAATAACATCTGCAATGTTTGAAGTAACGGGTATTTTCTCAATATCTCCCTGCCTGAACTCAGCGTTATGAACGCCTCTAGCTTCGGCGTTTGTTCTTGCTCTTTCTATCATCGCTGGTGTAAAATCTATCCCGATAAGTTTGCCCGTTTCGCCAGTTTCATTTCTTGCAATAAAAACATCGTTACCTGCACCGCTACCTAAATCAATTACAACATCCCCCTTTTTAATTTTCGCAAATTGCGTCGGCAACCCGCATCCCAAACCTAAATCAGCAGCGGCATTGTAACCCTCCAGGTTTGTATAATCATCTGCCATTATGTTGTAAACCTCGGTACTGCAACATCCTGACCCACAGCAGGAAGACTCATTTGTCTCCTTGTCTTGCAAAGCAATCTCTGAATACTTCTGCCGTACCAGTTCTTTTACATTGTCTTGTGTGTTCATGATAGATAGTTTTATTGTTAATTACTTTTCAGGTTTGTGAAATCTGTGTTCATTTGGGTTTTAGTACTTATCGTAAAAATGCGATCAATTAAGCCAAAAAAAATCAGCAACATTTAGCGCCTGATTGCAAATTGTCAAAGAACTTGTTAAGCTGCACCTGCGCCGCCTTCCATTCTTTTTCATCAATGCAATAACAAACTTTAGCTCCTTCGATATCACCTTTTATAAGGCCCGCCTCTTTCAGTTCTTTCAAGTGTTGCGAAACAGTACTTTGAGACAAAGGCAACTCATCTACTATGTCGCCACAGATGCAGGCTTTTCTTTTTGCAAGAAGGTTCAAGATAGCCACACGGGCAGGATGTGCTAATGCCTTAGCATATTTTGCAAGCTGATTTTCTTTAACTCCAAACTCGTGCGATTTTGTTACTCCCATAATTATATCGTGATATTACGATTAATTTTTTTCCTCTGCAAACTTTTTTTAATTGGAGTTGGCTAGGAGCTTGTTCCAGCAAATGGCTTGAGTTTTTATCGCGCAAAAAAAAGTACATAAGTAAAAGTGAGTGACACAACAATGTTGGGTGCACGTTGTCAGCTAGCATCAAAATCTAACAAAAGAAAACGAGTGACATTTCTGCCACTCGTCTTGTTGATCACATCCCTTTTGCAAGGGTTATGCAGTATTTTTAACCTCTCTCCAAAGCTTATATGTTAACATACGTTTTTTAATAGCCGGAATGATGATGGGGTTGTTGATTCGATCTTTTATAGCTTCACCACTCATGTTTTTACGAAGGCCTCTTGTTACACTTTTTCTCATGACAATGGTAACCATTTCTTTTTGTACTTCGCCTTGCTCCTTAATTCTTTTAACAAGCCGCATAGATAGCAAAGCAAGTATAGCACTGATCACAAAAAAGAAGTTCCAATTCTGTAATTCAAGGAGATTAAACGTCGATATGCCTGCTGGTCCTTGCCATTCAATGTTCCAGGTAAGGTGGTGAGTAGCAAAAAAGTCTGCCATTAAACCACCGGCAATTGGTCCCGCAGCAGCAAATAATGCCACTACAATATTCCTTGCTGATATGTATGAAATCGCTTCGTTTTTTGGCGCAAGTTTCATTGCGAGGTTGCCTATTGCAAGGTCAATACCTGCGGCCGAAATTCCACTGACCAGATGAATAACAAACAAAAGCGCGATAGATACGACGTGGTTTGAAGTCATTGCAACGAACGTCCAGCTAAGGATGCACGTAATAAACGTAGGCGCGCAAATACTAATAATAGTTTTGTTGCTATACTTATCCGAGAACGTGCCCCAAAATTTCAATGAGAAGATGCTTCCAAACTTAGCAACCAGCCCAAGAAAAATGATCCATGCAAAAGACAACCCGACGGTCTTCATCATGTACACTACAAAAAATGGAAGTGCAAGGCTTGTAGCAAAAGCATAAAACGAATGAAACGTAAGCAGGTTTCTAAAGTTCACATCTTTTAGCGGCTTGCTCAAAAGATCAAATAACTTTTGATCCTGAAGGGTTGTTTTTGGTTCCGGCGCTCGGGATAAAAAATATACCCCAATCATTCCCATCACCCCGCCTACAATGAACATTCCTGCATATGCAGTTAATTCAAACTGGGGGAAGTGAGACTTTATATAGTCGATAAACATTGCTACAGCAAGGCTGAGCGTTACATTTAAAATTTGAGTAATTCTTGCTTTTCTTGAGAAATAGCTCCCAAGTATTTTTTCAGGCACCAGGTCTTTTATCCATGAGTTCCAACTTGCTCCTGACACAGAAGTGAAGAAGTAATGAAAAAATAAAAAGAACAACAGCGCGCTGATGCTGGTACCATGCGAAAACAACAAAGGCAGAAAGCCGATAATAAATAAAGGTACTCTGGCGAAGAAAGAACAAATGACGCTTATCGCCCGGCGGTTTTTATATTTCTGCACGAGCCATATGGAGAGTAACTGAAAAACGTTTGTAAGTGTAGGTAAAGCTGCGAGCAAACCTATTTGGAAATTCGAGGCTTTCAATAGAACAGCCATTGCCACCAGGAAAGTTCCTCCTGTGAAAGTAGCCATTGCTTCGGCTGCCAGGCCTTCGTGAATAAAATAGTTTAAACCGGATTGCACCTGCTGGTCACTTAACGATGTTGTGGGACGAAGTTTCATAGTTTTGGTAATAGTAATTCTAAGGTGGATTGGATTAAGTGCAGTAATCGGGTATGTAAAATTGGTTATTCTTCTACTAGATTTTAGTATATAGAGGCGGTCGTTAACAAATAAAAGCTTGAAAAAAATTTTTGCAACCTGTCTATCACTTCTACTTCTGGCACGATTTTATTTTCATTTCTACTACAGCTTTAAATCCTATCTGGTCCTTTTTAATCCTTTTTGCTTATTTTATTGTGGAATTTATTTCGCAAAGTTCCTGCAAAAAAATATGTCTAGACATCTTTACATAAAAATTTCAGCTTTTCTAACACTACTTTAAGAAACTATAATCTGCATGAATTATTGTATGGAAGTATATAAAAAAGGTAAGAAAAACATTGAAACCTCCAGAGGTGGAAATCGAGCGAGTCAGAGATAGTGAATTGAGGAGATATAACGGGAGAGATTTGGAAAAAAAGCTTAGCCAACACGTTTACCGAGGATCTTTAGCGTCCGTTCAACTCCATCAAGGATCGCTACATTTGGCAGGGTGCCCCAATCTTTAAATCCCTCGCTGTAGAATAATTTTAAACTTGGCTGATTGTGGGCGAAAATAAAACCAAGAAGTGTTTTAACGCCGTACGCAGGCGAAACTTTTATGCAATGTTGTAGCACCTGCCTTCCCAACCCTTTTCCTCTCTGAGCAGGTGCAAGATAAATGCTGATCTCTACAGTTGCATTATAAGCAGATCTGCCATAAAAAGATTGAAAGCCTGCCCATCCAACAACTGAATTGCTGCCGTCTTCAATTATCCAAAGAGGCCTTGCACCTGGTGTGTGTTTTTCAAACCATGCTACCCTGCTTTCAACCGTCACAGGCTCTACATCCGCAGTAACCATCCTCGATGCAATCGTCGAATTGTAAATGTCTACAATAACCGGTAAGTCTTGTATTGCTGCATCGCGGTATTGAAGTTCTTGCATGTATGTTTCTTGAAATAACCCGTATGAGGCCTAATGGTGCAAATGTAAATGGCTTACCGAGGGAAATGATAGAACCGAAGATTTTTCTATATAAAAATTAAGGCGGGATAAAAATGAAGTGTATTCAATTTTTATCCCGCCTTGAAATTTATAAATACCAGCTTAGGTTTTCTATTGATCATTGTTGCGTCGCAATCACTTCGTCTGAATATCATTGAGATGCTTCAGCTTCGCAGTTGAAGCCTATACGATCATTCGAACTGCCCGACGAATTATTTTAGGAAGAGCGTAGATTATTGAACCGCCTGCGTTGGATCATATCCTTCTACAAAAACGGGAACTCCGTTTTGATTTCCTTCGACTGCAGCAAGGTAAGCTTCAGCTACTTTCGCTGCATTAGGCCAAGGTGTAGCATCCATACCTAAAGCGGTTGCCGTTTCAGCTACCCACGGCGGATGAACAACTACTATTCTTCGACCTTCAGTTAAGTCCAGTGCGGCTGCTTTAGCAAATCCTTCCAAACCCAGGTTAACCATTGTAATCATAGAAGTTTGGGGCCAGGGCGTATAAGCAAGTATACCACCGGTAATTACAAATGCTCCATTAGGACGAAGCTTTGACAGTCCTTTACGAACCATATTAATTTGGCCCATCAACTTGCTGTGTAGTGATAACTGTATCTGTGCATCATCCAATTTTTCTAATGCAACAAACGCCGCATCACCGGCTGCAGTTACAATGGCATCTACTTCACCAATAGTTTCGTAAAAACGATCAATTGATGAACTATCTGTAAAATCAACTGAAGGCTCAGAAGACCTCGATGCCCCTACAACTTCGTGGCCTTTTTCTTTCAGCAACTGCACTACCGCTTTTCCAATAGTGCCCGAAGCACCAATTACTACAATTTTCATTTTTTTGTTTTATGGATTAGTCGAAAATATCTAGCCTCTTTCACAAATACCTGCAATTTAATTTCAGTTGAGCAATAATTAATTCATCAAAATCTTCAGCATGCATCACTCGTTCCGGATCACCTTTTATAAGATCAGCGCTATATGCAAGATCTGTTACCACCGTACTAGGTGCAAGCGCTGTAACAAGAATGTTGTGCTTACGCACGTGTTTCCATACTGATTGTTTACTCTATTACAATTCTTCTTTCAAATGATAGTATCAGCTTTTAATGTTTTTACAGCCTATTTTCTTTTTTCCAATTATTTGAATCTTATATCTACCTGTAAACACTTGCAGCACTTGTCAACCTTTTCTTACAATTTGTTAGCTGCACACGCCATCAACGGTGCAAAAGCCTTCTCCTTCTGCGCTTAATACAAGCGGCTTTTCTTCCTCCCAAACTTTGTCCAGGACTTGTGAAAAAACATGAGAGGGTTGGGCGCCAGAAACTGCATACCTATTATTAAAGACAAAGAAGGGAACACCTCGTGCACCTACCTGGTTTGCTTCATATTGGTCATGCCTGACATCTACCGCATACGCACCGCTTTTCAAAACCTCCCTAACATCGTTTGGATTTAATCCTACATCCTCACCTAGTCGCACGAGTGCTTTAAGATCCCCAATATTTTCACCTTCCGTATAATAGGCCTTGAACAAACGTTCTTTCATTTCGTTTTGAACCCCTTTGGTTTTTGCAAAATGAAGCAAGCGATGTGCGTCTAAAGTATTTGTAATAACGGCTTGATCAAAGTTGTACTCAAGCCCTACCTCTTTGGCCATTGCTGCCATAGAATCATTCATTTGCTTACCTTCTTTTGCGGTGACGCCTTTTCGTTTTCCCAAATATTCATGTACCGATTGTCCTGGTACAGGTTCCATTTCAGGATCAAGTTGAAAGCTTCGCCATACAATTTCTACCTGCTCTTTTGCATCAAATCCTTCAAGGGCTTTCTCAAATTTTCGTTTGCCTATGTAGCAAAAGGGACAAACAACATCTGACCATATTTCTACTTTCATAATAATCTTTTTAGTAGGATGGTTCCTACTGCTAAATGGTTCTTACAACTCAACTAATAATTTCTCTTGATCGAAATCCTGGTTGTTGTTTTACAAACTAAGCAGGTTGAAGTTCCGCTTGTTTTACCAATTGAATTTCACCATTCACTTTCAATTCTTCGCCTAGCATAACACCACCTGTTTCTAAAACCGCATTATAGTTAATGCCAAAATCTTTGCGGTTAATTTTACCATTGATAGTAAAGCCGGCTTTTACATTCCCCCATGGGTCCTTAGCAACGCCGCTGTATTCTACTGAAAGCTTCACCGGTTTAGTTGTTTCTTTTATTATTAGATTGCCATAAAGGTTAAAAGTATCATCGTCTACTCTTTCTACTTTGGTAGATGTAAACGTTATCTCGGGATGTTTCTCAACTTCAAAAAAATCAGCATTGCGAAGGTGTGCATCACGCTGCTCATTATTTGTGTTGATTGATGCGACGTCAATATTTGCGGTGACATTTGCGTTCTCGAAATTGTCGCCATTTGTTTCTACCTGCACATCAAATTTGTTGAAGTTGCCCGAAACATTTGAAATCATCAAATGCTTAATCTTAAAACCAATTTCGCTGTGTGTTGGGTCTAGCGACCATTTTGTTGTTGCCATAATAATGTTAGTTGTTTTATTTTAATTACGAATGTTTTTACATCTGTTTACGCCACTTTCAAAATCAGCTGATCAATGTTCCTACGAACCTTTTTAGCACTTGCAAGCAAATCGTTATTGGTATCGCGATAACCGATGGCAAGAATGGTTACACTGCGCAAACCTTTTTCTTTCAGGCCAAGAATTTCGTCAACCAATTCAGGTTGAAAACCTTCCATTGGTGTTGCATCCACCTCTTCAATGGCGGCAGCAGTTATAGCAGTGCCAAAAGCGACATATGCTTGTCGCGCTGCCCACTCATATTTCTGCTCTTTACTTCTACCATTTACGATATTCATTAAAGAGGCTCTAAATCCTGCAAGGCTTTCTTCACTTACACTTCTTGTTGTGGCGATGTTTCTCAGATACTCGTCCACCTGTGCTTCGGTTACATCGTTCCAGGCAGCAAAAACAAGCAAGTGAGAGCTTTCAACAATTTGAGGTTGATTATAGGCAGCGGGTTGAATTTTCTTTTTTACGTCTTCGTTTGTAATTGAAAGAATGGTATACGGCTGCAGCCCCATTGAAGAAGCTGATAAGCTCGTCGCTTCCAGTATCCGGTCAATTTTTTCCTGCGGTACTTTTTCTCCATTCATTCTTTTCGTGGCATAACGCCAGTTTAAGGCATCTATCAGTTTCATATATTTCTGTTTTTTCTATTACTACTATTTTTACTAACACTGTTAGGTAACTAGGCAAAAAAAATGCCTAACCTTTTATTCCTGAGATAAAGCCGGCAATAAAATCTTGCAACACCATCTGGTTCAGTTTCTCTTTACTGTTATCATTAGTCATCATGTTAATTGAGATCAGACCATGCAGCATTGACCAGAATGTATGAAGTTTTAAAAAAGCGTCTGCATTTGGCGTCTTGCTTCCCGCGATGAGATCTTTAATAGGTTGCATAACTAGTTCAGTAAAAGTGCTTAGCTCGCTTATCTGGTGTACTGTTTCGCACGAAGGCATGCCGAGCCCGTACATTACCTGGTAATAAGCCTTATGGTCGAAGGCAAACTCCCAGTAAGAATAAGCCATAGCTTCAATTTGCTTCTCCGGATCTGTTGACCGTTTTTTAGCTTTGACCAATTCATTATTTAAAATCTGGAAACCCTGCTTGGTTAGCTCAAGCAAAATTGCTTCCTTATTTGCGAAATGATCATAGATAACAGGAACACTGTATTCAATGGCCTCGGCAATTTTGCGAATAGATAAGGCTTGCCATCCTTCCTCTATTACGAGCTGCCATGCAGCCTTTAATATGGATGAGCGAACCACTTCTTTTTGCCTTATTTTTCTTTCAGTAATTCCCATTATCTTCTTTAATCGTTTTCCTAACAGTGTTAGCAAAAGTATTAACATTTTTGACATTAGAAAAATTATCTTCTCAAATTAACAGTGCTTTCGCAGCAGAAAAGAGCAGTTAGTACTTTGTTTACTATTTGCACCTATTTGAAAAAAGAGGAAAAACTAATTTCATTTTCCCCAGGGCTTCAACAAGATTATCTACTAGATTTGAAGTGGTTAACTAATTCTAACGATAAAATTGCTGTATGAAAAGTGAGCTTTCACAAGAGCAGATTGCGAAATACCAAAACGATGGTTTTGTAGTTATTGAAGACTTTCTATCTCCCGAAGAACTAGCATTTTGGCGTACGGCTTTAGATGAAGCTGTTGCAAAAAGAAACGGCAACAAAATGCCTGATCGTAAAGAAGTATATGGCAAAGGCGACGACGCCGACAAGAGCTACTACGATAATGTGTTTGACCAATTGATCAACCTGTGGCAGGATAATGAAAAGATGGCAACGTTGATGTTGGATGAAAGGCTTGGTAAGATGGCCGCGCAATTGGCTGGAGTGGATGGAATACGAATTTGGCATGACCAGGCGCTGATAAAAAAGCCTTGGGCAAACCCAACTTCGTGGCACCTTGATACGCCATATTGGTCCTTCAGCGATAGGAAGGCGTTGTCTATTTGGGTGGCTCTCGATGATGCTACTTATGAAAATGGATGCCTCTTTTTTATACCTGGTTCTTATCAAAAAACGACTTTTGATAACCGCGGAATTGGCAAAAACATGGGAGCGATCTTTACGACATATCCTGAGTTTAGAAAAAGTAAGTCGGTTGCCGCACCTATGAAAGCGGGTAGCTGTTCTTTTCACAATGGTTTAACCATTCACGGTGCGCATGCAAATATGACCCCTGGTCTTCGTCGCGCTATGACTTGCGCCTACATGCCCGATGGCAATACTTATAATGGAACACAAAACATTTTAAGTGACGAACAGATCGCAAACCTCAAGATTGGCGATCCATTAAACGACGAGAAACAAAATCCTCTTATTTACAGCGCTGTCAAAAAATAATAGACGATTTTAAAACTATTTGCCAAGATGCTTATAAGGAGGACACTTGCTTTTAGAATTTTTCTGTGTGTTGTTAGTTTGCATGTTTTGAACATCAATTTTGCTCAAACCGTAATAGTCAATAGTGCTAAAAACAAAACGATCACGTTTGGAAACCGAAAAATAAAACTCACACTTGATTACAATCAAAAAGCAAATGTCTCAGCTTTAGAAGTTAACGGTCAAAAAGTAATAGATGGAAATGCAGGTATTTATTCTGAAGTGAGAACTGCTTCGACTACTTATTCTTCCCTCCATACAAATTCATCGCCTGCACTAGCTGTTACAGAAAATACGGTAAGAGTTAGCAATGTTTCATATGGAAATAATGACCTGATAATTAGCGAAACCTGGAAGTTTATTATTAGGGACAACGACATTAAGATGGATGTTGAGAGAACTTTCTCAAAGCCTGCACTGGTAGAAGAAGTAGCACTGCCTTCTTTCAATTTCAATAATATCAATACATGGGAAGGTGCTTACCAGGGTTATGGTGGATTAGCTTGGTTTTACCTTTTTAACGAAAAGCTTTGTACGTACGGCGTGCATACGAACTCGTCAAGATTTTGGAATAGTAAAACAGGTAACGGTCTAAAGGTGTCAGTTGATGCCGCGGGAAAGCAAGTTGCAATGAAGTATAGCAGAACAAATGACGACCATTTGAAGTATGCAATTACCGTCTCCGATGGAGAGATGATTCCCCGGTTTGACAGTGGCACTAACCGCAAAAGATTTATTCGACAAAGAACCGATGTTTGGTCTGCTTTCAATATTGCCGCGGGCAAAACATCTCAATGTGTAACACTTTCTTATTTTGATTTTAATAAAGAATTCGATCGCGGAAAATTCGTAGGAGTAAACGGTGAACAGGTAAGTTCAGTTTTAAATACCGTTGCAAGAATTGGTGTAATTGACGCAAAACATTTTGGGGGAAACAGTTGGCACACACCCTATGGGCCGATCTGTTTACATGAGCAGTACATCGCTCAAATGGGTCTCGCCATTAATGACAACACATATTTGCAAGGCTATAAAGAATGTCTCGATTACTATCGCGACAACGCTATAAAGCGTGACGGTCGGGTCTGGGCACGGTGGGCTTACAACAATGTTGACATTATGCCCGGGCAAGTGACGGACAAAGGATTTTATGAAGCACAGTGGGGATTTTTAATGGACTCAAATCCGGACCTGGTTACGAATGTCGCTGACTTGTTCGACCAGACTGGTGACAGGGCCTGGGTAAAGACACATCAACGTTCTTGCGAAAAAGCTTTGGATTGGATCATCAACAGGGACAGCGACAAAGATGGCTTGGTGGAAATGATGACCGATAGTTACAAAGAAAAAAGAGGCAGCGATTGGATCGACATTATTTGGGCCGCTTATGAAAACGCCTTTGTAAACGCCAAGTTGTATCATGCTCTTACTAAATGGACAATCGTAGAACGCGAACTTGGAAATACAGTAAAAGCCCAACAATACCAGGACTTTGCAGCAAAGCTGAAAACAAGTTTTAATAAGTCAACAACAGAAGGAGGTTTTTGGGATGATGAGAAGAAATGCTACGTGCACTGGTTAGATAAAGACAAAAGCGTTCATGGTAGAAACATGGTTACTCCCGTGAATTTTATGGCTATTGCTTATGGTATTTGTGACGATGATGCTAGAGTTAAAACAATCCTCGACGATATCGAGACACAGATGAAAAAAGAAAATCTTTTCTTCTGGCCGCTAACAATGTCGAGCTATGCGGACGGCGAAGGCAGAGAGACGCAATACCCTTTTCCTTCTTACGAAAATGGCGACCTGTTTTTGTCCTGGGGAGCTGTCGGTGTAAAAGCTTACGCAGATTACAAACCTGAACTGGCATTGAAATATGTAACTAATGTAATGGACAGGTACGCTAAAGATGGACTTGCTTACCAGCGGTACGGCCGCAAAAAACAAGATGGCTTAGGAGATGATATCCTTTCCGGAAATAGTCTTTCTGTTGTTGGGTTGTACCACGCAATTTATGGTATAAATCCTTTGTATAACAGGTTCTACCTAAATCCTCATATTACCAGTCAACTTGCCGGAACACAACTGAAATATAACTACCAAGGCCAGAAATTATTGATAGACCTTGACCTAAAAAAGTATACGGTTTCAAACGGTAGATTTAAGATTACGAGTGATAAAGACTTTGGTTTTTCCAGCCTTGGCAATCAGCTTTTTTATTTTAATGGTAATACGTCTGCCCCTTCTTTTATTGCAAAAACCGGAGGCGAACTTAAAGTTGAATTAAAAACATGGAGCGCTGACGAGATGGATTGGATACAGAACACACCTGGAAAGAAGAAAAGTAACATTACCTATACCATAAATCAATTAGCACCTAATTCTTTTTATACAGTTACCATCGACCCAAAACAAAGGCCGGTTATCAAGAGCAATACGCGCGGATCTCTCACTTTTGATCATCTCTCATCTACCACTAATCAAAGGATTACAATAACGAAAGGATAGGTAAAAGCAATACTAAAAAAAGCAGCTTTCGAGACCATTCAACTGCCCGTTAATAGAAGCTTTCCTGTTTCTTTTGCCTCATATTCGAAAACGGAAAATAAAATAACATTTTTTTAGTTATAGATAAAGAAAACTATATCTGAAGCGAAGGCCAGAAACTAAATATTATAACTAAATTCGCTTTGTTGTATTGTGTAGATTTATTTGAAAAAATAGCATAAAAAAATAAACAAACTATGAACGAACAATCTCAGGACCGCCATGATGACCGCGAACAGCTATTACAGAGGAAGAATACTTGCGAAAAATTATTAAGCGATTGTACACTAGATAAATTTAGTGAGCTTAGGTATGAATTGAAGCAGGTGAAAGAAAAGCTGCGTCTATTGAACCAGTTAACAAGGATGCGATAGTATATGTAAGGCAGGGCCATTTAATAAATAGATTACTTCTTGAAATGATCCTGCCGCTATTACTCCATCTGTATAAATTCCTACCCCCACTCCCATTTTAGCCTGCTCTCCCCTTTTGACCGTTTTGTCGAACAAGCTTTTTGCACGAAAGGGAAATTATTGATTAAAATCTCCTCAGGCAAGATGAATTGTATGCTCTCTCGCCTTAATAGATACTTTATCAAGACTTTCTTTTTGAAGAACTTTGCAGTGCTTCTTCATAGGCTGTTGCTAAAGCCTCCAATGCAAGTTGACTATCTATTTTATCTAATTCGAAAGTTGTCCAACCTTGCAATCCCCACTTATTGTTAACAGGATAAATTGCATTTTTATCAATTAAAGTATAGACAGATTGATCGGCAGGTGAGAACTTGAAATTAGCTGTGTGGCTTCTTTCATGTAACGTGGTAAATATTCGTTTGCCAATTATTTTAAACGCTGTGCGGTCAAAGTGTGGCGCCGCGGCTGTGTCAGGGAACGAAAGAGCTAATTCTTTAAATTGTTCCGGCGAAATCATTTGCGTTAATGTTAGAATATTAAAGGTCTACAAATTCTTCTTTATTTTTTAAGCGCTTTTCCCACTTATCAAAAGTATGCTGATTCGCGTCTAAGGGTTTCTTTGTGTTTAGCTGCAACCTCCAAAAAAACAGCTACGTCTAACAAACGGCGTGTACAACTGTCTTAATTCCTTTTCGGTGCTAATAAAGATAGTCCTACTACATAAAACATTCTTTATCCAGCTTCTATGACGCTAATCTTGAACTTACTTATTCTCTAAATCGAAATACTATTTCTTAACCAAAACTACAATGATGAAATCCAGATTTTTGTTTCTTGCGTTCACTTTTGTTTGTGTTGCCTGCATCCCTTTTCTTAGTATAGCAGGTGATATTATTGTTCGTGAGCCACCAGTTAATGCTCCCTTTGATGGCGGACTTTCTTTGCTTGTTGCTGCAGGGATAGGCTATGCATCTAAAAAAGCTTATCAAAAAAGAAAGAATGATAAGATGCAAGCCGAGGATGTAAAATAATTTAGGGCCGCTTGCCATTTATAAAGCCTGCTATTGTAATGATTAATTTAAACGTTCACATTATTTCTAGCAGGCTTTAAATTCTAATAAATCCAATACAATGAATTCTTTTAGACCGTTAGGTAAACAAGTTTCCGGCTATTTCGATCTCTCCTACTTTGTTAAGTTTCTTGTTTTATTGTTGTCCCTGTATTACTTCAACCTGATATACTGGGGACTTACTGATCCCAAAAACTTTTACGTTCCTTTTTTCGATAAGTATTTAAACTACATCTCGTGGCTAACAACTTCTATCTTAAAAGCGGCTAGTTTCATTGATAGCGTATTTGGCGTAAAAGCAAGCATAACGGGTAATAACATTTTTGCACCTAAGGGGGCGAGCGTTTTTCTTTCTTATGAATGTTTGGGTTTTGGAGTTATGAGTTTTTGGATAGCTTTCATAGTCGCTGACCGAAGCTCTTTAAAGAGAAAATTTTTGTGGTGTTTTGCGGGAGTGATTCTTATTTGGGTTATCAACTGTTGTAGAATTGCAATCCTAATGTTAGCTCTTCAGAATAAGTGGCCTCAAAGCACACACATGGATCATCACGACATGTTTAATGTCGCTGCCTACCTGCTTATACTCTTGTTGATCTATTTGTATAACCGGGAAGACAAGCGGGTAAATTTTAGTGCGACCAAAGTGGAGAAGCCTGCTTCATACTGCGCCGTTGTTTAAAAAATATTGACGTAATAAATTCTCCTAATCGTAAGGCCCGTCGCATTTATGGAACAATTCATACAGAAGCTTATTGCCCTTCCTTTCAACTATATCATCATTGCTTTAATTGCTTTTTTCTACATTATAGAAAACTTTCAAACTACCGCTAATAAAGCCACTAACCGACTCGATCACCTTTTTAATAATGTTCTGTGTTACCTTCTTTTGATTGGTGCAAGTTACTGTGTTGCCCTGCTACAGGTTTATTCGGTTAATTGGATAAACAGCCATTATATTGGTTTATTGAATCAATTCAACATTCCTTTTGGGGCGAAAATAGTTCTTGGAGTTTTTTGTATCGACTTCACCTTGTATTGGTCTCACCGGCTCTCTCATCGATCTGCATTGTTGTGGCGTCTGCATCGGGTGCATCATAGTGACACACACCTGGATGCGTCTACCTACTTCAGACATCATCCTCTTGATGTTTTTGTTGGAGCTACCTGGGTTATTGTAGCCACAGCTGTTTTTGGAATCGATACAATTACACTTGGCTTTTATTATATCATTCTAACACCATGTATGATTGCTCAACATACCAACGTTAGTTTTCCCAAAGCGATAGATAGTATTCTTGGAAAATTGATAGTTACTCCCAACTTTCACAAGCTGCATCATGCACAAGAGCAGTTTTATACTGACTCAAATTTTGCAGACATTTTTATTATTTGGGATAGAATGTTTGGAACTTATAAGGCTTATCCTCCCCAACCGATAGTTTATGGATTAAAAGAATTTGATGAAGAAAAGAAGCAAACCTTCTGGTTTCTTATGAAAAGCCCTTTTATTAAATTTGATAAGTAGGTTCGAACAAATCTAGGTGTCTTTTACGTTTCTGATAATTGCTACTTCAACTATCTTTTTCGATGTCTCCTCGTCGATTTTTGCCAGTGAAGCAATTTTTTCAAGAATTTTCTTCTCATCGTCGGTTACTACTCCGTCGGCTAAAAAGACGTCGCAGCAATAACAAAAGAGCTGCGCATGTTGCTCATCTTTAATGAAAAGGAAACTGCCTTCCAAAAGTTGATCTACAGTATAACTACTATACACCTTTTCTGCAATCTGCAAGTAGTCGGCGCCATCATGCTCCTGGAAAATACTCATCGTTAAAAATAAAGAATCTATAAACACTACTTCTTCGTCACCTATATTTCCTTCGGCATTTGCACAACAGTAAAGGACTACTGCATACGCCTCGCGTACGTCTTGCGGCTCATACTTTTTTTCTTGCGGAACATCGTTAAACATAGTATCAAATAATCCCATAGTTATATTTTTTCTCAGTGACAGATCTTTTTAGACTTTTATATTTCGCAGTTGTAAGATTATAAATTTCATGCCGATTTCAATTTTTTCTTTTTGAAACAAACAGGTCTTTTTTCATTGAAAGCATGGTTGAACAATACAAATCTTAATCGATTAACGAAAGCCAATATCGTTAAAACGTATTTGTTACGCTGATGTTGTTCAGTGAAATTCCTGGGTACAAGTGTGCGACGCAACAAAAGATTCAGAGGGAGCAAATGCTGGAGAAATAATTTTTCTTTTTACAGGATTCAAATAATACTCGCAAAAACATCCCAAGCTAGCTACAGCGGGGATTAAGACATTTTTTGTAATTGCAAGTAAAAAGAGTGAAAGCTACGTTCGCTTAAAAAACACATCATAGGCAAAACGCAGGATGGTTCCGACAACGATGACAAGAAAGAATACGCGGATAAACTTATTGCCTTTTACAATGGCCAGCCTTGCACCAAGTGCTCCGCCGAGTGCGTTGCAGATAGCCATAGGAATAGCAATGGCGAAAATGATGCGACCGCTGCCCGCAAAAAATAATATTGATCCAAAGTTGGTAGCCAGGTTAACCATCTTCGCATGAGCGCTTGACTTAAGAAAATCAAAACCTAGTAAGGTGATAAAAGCAAGCACTAAAAAACTACCCGTGCCCGGACCAACAAAGCCATCGTAAAAACCAAGTACGACGCTGGTGGCGATAGAATAGAATAATTGTTGATTGAAAGAGTGATCTTTTTCAGCGTGTATGCCAAAGTTCTTTTTGGTGTAGGTGTAGGCGGCGACAAATACCAAAATTACAAGCAGTAATGGCTTCATGAAATAATTGTCAACTTTAGTTAAACAATAAGAGCCAGCCATTGCCGAACAGAAAGCCAAAACAACCATAGTAACGACCAATTTCCAATTGATTTTCACCTTTTGCAAATACTGGATAGCGGCCAGGAAGGTTCCACTAAAGGCGGGAATTTTTAAAGTGCCGATTACAGTAGAAACAGGAAGTAAAGGCAGCAACACCAAACCGGCCGGCGTTTGCACCAATCCACCCCCGCCGACTATCGCATCAATAAAGCCGGCCGAAAAAGCTGCAAGGCAAAGAAGGATGAGTGTAGTAGTCATGGTAGGGCAATGAAGAATGAATAATGAATAATTAATAATTAGGGCGACTTATTTTTCACTATTCATTATTCATTATTCATTATTCATTATTTGCTTATTTATGCGCAAAGTCCATTGTAAAGTTTCCCTTGATGCGTTCTATTGGCGGGTTGAAATAACCGTATTTTAAATCAGGAAATTCTTCCTGTATCAACTCGAGCAGTTGCTTTACACCTAAGAATTCGCCTGTGTCTGCAACGTTTATTTTTCCAAGGTACCAGTCAGGATCAATGTTGAAATTGCGCCACTGTATCATTTTAAGACCCGTCTCCCTGATCACTTTTCTAAGCGCTTCATATTCGTCTACACTATCTGTCATCCCAGGGAAAACAAAGTAATTAATGCTCGTCCAGCCACCGAAGCCGTTTACCACTTTTAGGCTTTCAATGATATCTTCAAAAGCATAGTTATTAGGGCAATAGTACGGCTCGTAAATATGTTTACGCACACTGTTTAAACTAACCCGAATGCTATCTAGGCCCACTTTACAAAGCTCACGAACGGCATCAGGTTTAGATCCATTTGTATTGATGTTAATACTACCCCTTGAAGTATGCTTCCTGATTTCAATAATCGCTTCACGTATCGTCTGCCACATCAGCAACGGCTCTCCCTCACAACCCTGTCCGAAGCTGACTATTGGGTAAGGCGCACTTTCGAGGTGAGGCACTGTGTATTCTACAATTTCCTCAGCCGAAGGCTTAAACGTTAAGCGATCCTGCGTAGAAACAATTGTCTCATCTTCAGGCTGAAATGAAATACACCCGACACAATTGGCATTACACGCGGGGGAAGATGGTATGGGGCATTCCCAGCGACCAAGAAAATAATTTCTTGCAGCAGGACATTTATAAGTAAGCGCACAGTTGTTGGCAAGATGCTCAACGAGACGATTATGAGGGTAAGCTTCAAGCGCTTTCTTTACGCCCTGCTCTACCACCACCTCATCATACCCTTTGCAATCCTGCCTGATGTCTTGCTCAATACGAATGCAGGGAACAAAAAATTTTTCATCCAACCAACCGGCCGCGGTATAACAAAAAAGGGGAAGTGTTGGAGCGTCAGGCGCAGTTTCGTACGCGGCCAGATAAAAACCTGTGTGAGCCGGTGGAATAAATGCTGCCACAGCCCAACCCTTTTGGCACAAACGCATTTCGCCCGTTTTTACATCGATACCAATACCACGTCGTCCGGGCAATTCATACAACTGGCCTCCTTCAGGCAGTTCCATCCATTCGTCTTCCGGTACCGGCATCGCGTCCCAACCGGTTCTTCCAGTTACATATAAAGACGTGTCTTCAAAAATATTTCCCTCTCCATCTGAATATAAAATATAAGGCGATTGTGTAAGCATGAATTCAAATTTATTGGTACAACAGATGAAAGAGCGTGGCAATAAACGCCTTCAAAATTTCGCAAAGTAAACGCTTATTCCTGCAGCTATAATTTCAATCAGGATGTTTTAAGAAAAATATAAACGTAACTGCGGCTGCTTCTTAATGATCAATAAGTATCCTTTTCTTGAACCGGCCATATAACTCTACTGGACATCGTTGTGTCACACCGTTCAACTGGCAGTACTTCTCTCAACTTTCTAGCACAATCCTACCTGGTACTGTTGTCAACTACAGAAGAATTGCTATGATATTGTTATAAGGAGCAGTAATTAGAGTTTAGCCGCTAAAAGGTTGTACCATTGCAAAAATTTTGAAAATTGAAGAAGATTCTTGGCTATAGAAAATTATTAGGGGTTGACGAAAAAGCAGGTCTAAAAGAGTTAAAGCAGGTTTACAGGAATGCAATGAAAGAATGCCATCCCGATAAATTCCAGGAGGGAAGTGAGCAGGAAGAAGCCCAGGAAAAAAGTAAAAAGGTGATTGAGGCGTATCATTTTTTGGTAAGCATTTCTCCCGAAACACATGCCGAAGCTCTAGAAAGCTATACCAACATTATCACTTCATCTACCATCGTTGATCTGAATTATAAAGGCGGTAACCTCAACATTACTTATGCCGAAGGAAACTGCTACGAATACTTTGATGTTCCAAGAGCACTCTACATAAAGCTGGTGAATGCAGATACACCCGGCAGGTTTGCACGTCGCCATGTTTGCGGTTCCTTTGTCTACAGGGAAGTGAGTAAGGCTACAGCAGAAGTGTAGGTTTAAGCATTTTAAGAGCTATTTTATAAATATCGTACAATGCAAAAGGGGCTGTTTGATCAGCCCCTTTTACATTGTACGTATCTAAGCATTATTGATCTTTAAACAGTGTTCGTCACTTTTGATTTTTCCTTCGCTCCTGGAATTTTTAGCAATAGTTCTCTATGCGATTTTATTTTCGGGATGGCCCTCATTACTACTGCTTTTAATGTGGCATTTTTTGTTAACCCGATAAAACTTTCCAGTTCTGCAATTTTAGCTTCGTGCATCAATAACATCTGTCCTGCCCAGTTTGCATCAAATTCTTTTCCTTCGGGTAGACTAGGCATTGTCATCTCGTTCTGATTTTCTTTTCCACTTACGCCTCCCGCCGAGGCTACTTTCATTAAATCATTCAGTATAGCCGTATGATCGGTAATCATTACAGACGCAGCTTTTTTAACGGCAGGAGAAGTGCCCTTTGCCTGACCCAATTTCGACAGCCTTATTTCCATCCTGTTGTCCATAATATTTTTACTTAAGAAAGCTGTATCAGACAATACAGACATTCCATCGTGCGGACTAGCCGGTTTTACAGCCATTCCGTCGTCTACCTTGCCGGGGTTCACAACCATCCCGTCACCGGCATGACCAGCTTTCACAGTATCCTTAGAAGTTTGGGCGATAGATGGATTGAACGCAAGCAAAACTGCATTTGCCAGAAGAATGTTCCTCAGTTTACTATTCATCTTTTTCATATAGATTTAGTTTAACTCGTAAAACAATTTCCGAGGACAAAAACGCAAATTTTGTTCCATTTGAGCCGGAGTTTTAGACAGCCGAAGATGACTTTATAGGAATTCACCGAGGGAAAAGTATGGAAATAAAAATGCTGGAAAGCATACTACTTCCCAGCATTTCTTTAGGTTAATAGAAATTATCGTCTAAAGAAACCTCTCGAAATACTGTCAGCACTTTGACGGTGCATTTGAATATGCGGAAGATAATTGTTGGCATAACTCACCACATCACGATGACTTCCGTTGCTCTGCTCTGTTTGAAAATTTGCTATCGTCGCATCATGATCTGCCACCTGAGAATAAATATAGATTGAATCAAAAGCACGTCCGGCAGGTGTACTCACCAATAAACTTTTTAAAGCGACGTGAGGCGGATCAATTGTGTCTTTCACAGCAATCCCAACGCTAGTGCCTAAGTTCTTCAAATCGGTCTGAGCTAAAGTGTGTTCAGCCACCATAAACTGCGCAAATTTCTTCACCTCTGCATTTGTTGCTTTGTTGCTGCAAGCGTTCCGGCGTCTACTTCCGCGCTGTTACTTATGCTGGCCTGCATGGCAAATGTCCGATCGGTGTTATTAAGTTCCGTATCACTTTTACTACACCCTAAAACCACTCCTGTCAGCAAAAATGCTGTGTAAATTGCTTTCTTCATTTTTGATTTTTTAATTAGTATTATATATCAAAAATGTTTTATACAATAACCGTGCATTTTAGATTTGTGAAAGTATTTAATCGAAATTTTTCGTTCAATGATCAACAACGTTCTCGAACCCGGGTAAAAAAATCAGCATGGACAAATGTGACCTGACAGTAAGTAGAGAAATTTGCCACTCTCTATAATTATTCAAAGGCTATTGCAATTGCCTTTTATACATCTGCACCGCGTTTTCATATCCAAGGTAAATAGCGTCACAAACAAGGGCGTGGCCGATAGAGACTTCTAGCAGACCGGGGATGTGTTGAACAAAATAACGCAGGTTTTGCAAGTCGAGGTCATGCCCCGCATTCATCCCTAAACCTAATTCATTTGCCACTTTTGCAGCTTCGACGTATGGCCTAATGGCCGCTTCTTTATCTTCAAAAAAGTGTTTTGCATACCCCTCCGTATACAGTTCAATTCTATCTGTTCCACTTGCTTTTGCGCCTTCAATCATAGCTACATCCGGATCAACAAAAATGGAAGTGCGAATACCTGCATTCTTAAATACAGAAATAATGTTCACCAAATAATCTTTATTAGCAATAGTGTCCCACCCATGATTAGAGGTGATCTGCACAAGCGCATCCGGTACAAGCGTCACCTGGTGCGGACGCACTTCGAGAACGAGGTCAACGAACTTTTGCTCCTGAGGATTTCCTTCAATATTAAACTCAGTTTTAATGGCCTTTTTTATCTCCCGCACATCACTATACCGAATGTGCCTTTCATCTGGCCTGGGATGAACAGTTACGCCATCCGCTCCAAACCTTTCCGCATCAAGTGCCGCCTTCAAGACATTAGGATTATCACCCCCACGACTGTTGCGTAACGTCGCAAATTTGTTGATGTTTACACTAAGTTTTGTCATACTGCAAAGGTAGGGAAGAAAGCCGCGAGCTGATAGCTGCGAGCTATGAGTCACTATGTTCTGTTGTTTCAGCTACTTGCTGCTTGAAACTTGTGGCTTGCAGCTTATAGCTTATAGCTTGAAGCTTTTCACCGGCATCCAATACCACAGCAACCGACTAATCTTTGCAGCTTACCTTTGCATGCTATGACCTATCGCTCTCTAGAACAATGTCTGGTTGACCTCGAGAAAAACAATCACCTGGCAAGGATTAAAGAAGAAGTAGATCCACATCTTGAAATGGCAGCAATTCATTTACGGGTACACGAAGCAGGTGGACCTGCTTTGTTGTTTGAAAGGGTGAAAGGATCAAAATTCAGGGCTGCATCAAATATTTTTGGAACCCTGGAAAGGAGCAAATTCATTTTCAGGGATACGCTCGCTTCTGTTCAAAAGCTGGTTGAGTTAAAGAACGACCCGATAAAAGCAATCAGGCAGCCGTTTAAAAATATAAAGACAGGATTAGCAGCGTTAAAAGCGCTGCCATTAAAAAATCCGCTGGTAAAGCCGGTTCTTGGCGAAGAGATACACATCTCTGACTTGCCCCTCATTCAACACTGGCCAAAAGATGGTGGTGCGTTTGTGACCTTGCCCCAAGTGTATACAGAAGATCTGGATAAGCCGGGCATTATGAATGCAAATCTTGGAATGTACCGCATTCAATTGACAGGGAATGAATATGAACTGAATAAAGAAATTGGCCTTCATTACCAGTTGCACAGGGGGATTGGCATTCATCAAACTAAGGCAAATAAAAAAGGACTTCCACTTAAAGTGAGCTGCTTTGTAGGCGGACCTCCCTCCCACACCCTATCTGCCGTTATGCCTCTACCCGAAGGAATCAGCGAAATGACTTTTGCCG
Organism: Segetibacter aerophilus; assembly: GCF_007991655.1. Classification (GTDB taxonomy): domain Bacteria; phylum Bacteroidota; class Bacteroidia; order Chitinophagales; family Chitinophagaceae; genus Segetibacter; species Segetibacter aerophilus. The sequence continues at coordinate 208,097 of NZ_BJYT01000002.1, read as the reverse complement.
GTGTACTGGGGGCTAGACGTTTCAGGTATTCTTACGTTAATGGATTTTGCATAAGCACCGACGCCGATTTTGTTATCACCGGGGAAGTGTATCCGAACGAAAACAAACCGGAAGGACCTTTTGGTGACCATCTCGGTTATTATAGCCTTACCCATTCATTCCCTTTGATGCGTGTACGAAAGGTGTACGCAAGGAAAAATGCTATTTGGCCCTTTACCGTCGTGGGTCGTCCTCCGCAAGAAGACACCAGTTTTGGACAACTTATACATGAGATAACAGGAGATGCAATTCCGAATGAAATACCAGGGCTTAAAGAAGTGCATGCTGTGGATGCTGCCGGAGTTCATCCTTTATTGCTTGCGATAGGCAGTGAGAGATATACTCCTTATATGCCGGCAAAACAGCCAGCTGAAATTCTTACGATTGCCAATCACATTCTCGGTACCGGCCAACTCAGTCTGGCAAAGTTTCTATTTATTACTGGGGACGATTCGAACCAGTTAAAGACACACCATATAAAGGAATTTATGGAGTACTTGCTTCAACGAATTGACCTCAGCCGTGATGTTCATTTCTACACCAACACCACTATTGATACTTTAGATTATTCCGGAACAGGTTTAAACAGTGGAAGCAAAGTAGTTTTTGCTGCTTATGGGGAGATCAAAAGAGAACTTTGTAAAGAAGTGCCGGATGTATTACAAAATCTCCAAAGCTTTCAAAATCCACAGCTCTGTATGCCGGGAGTTGTTTCCATCCAAACAACCAAGTTTTCAACTTATGAAAGTGCCCAGCAGGAAATGCAGTTGTTAAAAGATCAATTGACTGATAAAGCAACTGAGCTGTCTCAGGCGCCGTTTCTTGTAGTTTGTGATGATAGCAACTTTGTTTCAGCAACGCTCAATAATTATCTTTGGGTTGCTTACACACGATGCAATCCTTCGCATGATATTTATGGCTTTAATGAATTTTCGACTAATAAACACTGGGGTTGCTACGGGCCTTTGATCATCGATGCACGGATAAAACCTCATCATGCTCCGGCTGTTGAAAAAGATCCGGCGATAGAAAGAAAGATAGATCGCTTATTTGCAAAAGGAGGAAGCTTGTATACACCTTAATTTAATGGATGGAAAGGCCTGAAGAGATATTCCATATATAAAAAAGCTCCGTAGTTTTTACGGAGCTTTTTATTTTCTTTTAGAAATCTACTTAACTGTAAAACTAACTGCTTTATCTCCCCACATCAAGTTGACGGTTCCATCTTTACCTACCTGAAAGGTCATTTTTTCTGTAAACTGGGGAGCTTTTTTTGTGTCTAGCTCAACACGGAGCGCATCCTCCGCTTCTGAATAAACCGTACCCCACTGGTTCCATGTTTTATTAAAAATAACTGTCCACTTTTTTTCACCTGGCAAACTATACAAGCCATACTTTCCTGCCTTTAAAGGATATTTACCCTCAATTTTAGCATCCTTAGATATTTCAAAGACAGTTGCCTCATTTGCTCCTGTCCTCCAAACCTTTCCATAAGGCGCAATATCCTTTCCAACTGTTCTTCCTTTAACACTCGGCTGACTATAATTTATTGCAATTCTATTTCCGGTTGCAGTAGTTGCTGTAGCTGTCGCTGGCGGACTAGGTCTTTTTGATTTATCGTCTTGTGAAAAACCATTTACACTTGTCAGAAGAGTCGTAGCAACAAGTGAAACAAACAAAATCTTTTTCATAATCATTCAATTTTTTTTAAAAGGTATATAAACTAGCGATAAGAAACAGAATATTTCAATAAAGGTTTATCCTAAACGAAAATACTACTATTTCATTTCCATGAAATTCCAGTGCTTCTAATGCTATTAGAACTGGTATTCATGTTTTTCATTTTCACTCGCTTACCCTAACGCGTGCAACCTGAGGTGCTGGTTCTTAGTCTTCCTCTGGTGCAGAAACCCTTTTTTTATATTTTTTAGAGAGTAAGAATGAAATCTACTATTATTGCAAATATTTGATTTCTAGAACATTAAGATTAATTATAATAGATTTTAGGTAACATTTGTGCTAAAAGAAGAAATTGGAAGGGATTGTTTTTCATGCCGTACTTTAAGTTAACGATTGCCAAATAAAAAGGAAAAATGGAACTAAGCGTTGAGCGTGACCAGCCTGTTTCTAACAGCTATTCAAAAAATGATACAAACAGTTTTGAGGGCCCGAAACAAGATATAGTAGAGAAATTGAGAGAAAGAATTTTAGAGCTGGAGCTGGAACTTCAAAAGCAAAAGACAGCCGCCGAAAAAGGTGAAAAGCTGCTAAAAGTAATGTGGGGTGATGATTTCAATGATTACTCTTTGCATTAGAACCATTTCTTCTTTAAAAACATTTAAACTTGCCCTACGCCAATGTACATTTCAATTTGCATAACCTTATTTGAAATGTTTCGCCACCGTTAGTAGCTACTCCCTTTCCACTGTTTAATATTTTCTCTTACCAATATTATAGCGTTTTCTAAAAACGCCTTTATAATCGTTCAAACCTCTTTCACATTTTTTTCTGCAGTGTAATAACCTAAGAAAATAGCTGTATTTTTCAATCCCTATTTGTAAGAAATCATTTTTAATTACACGTTTAAAAGTAGAATAACGATGTCACACTTGTCACGTAGAAAATTTATTTCAAATGTTGGTTTAGCTGTTGGCGGGCTATCTGTTTCCTCCTTTTTTACTGCAAGCGACTTTGCAAACCTGGTTCCTGATATGAAGCTTGCGTATTCTGCAATTACCTGGGGCGGCAACGATGTGCAGGCTATTAAAGACATTTCAGGTTTAGGATTTAAAGGCATACAACTAAGGTCGAATGTAGTGAAAGACTACGGAACGAAACCTGGTGAAATCAAGGCTTTACTTGAACAGTATAAATTGAATTTACCTATGTTTTCGAGCGGCAATGCCAATATCAATACAGGCAACGACCAGGCCGTTATAGACAGTCATGTCGCCAATGCTACATTTGTAAAAGCCCTCGGTGGTTCTAATATACAGGTCACCAATTCGTCAAGACCAAAAGTGGGAGACCCAACTACAGAAGACCTCGTGAAGTTTGGAAAGTTGATAAATGAAATTGGAAAACGTACACAGGATATCGGGGTGCAAACCAACTATCACAACCATATGGGCCAACTGGGCCAAAAGCCGGAGGAGGTGAAAATCATCCTTGATAATTGTGACAACAAAAACGTACTCTTCTTGCTCGATATCGCTCACTATTTCCAGGGTGGCGGGGATCCTGTAACGGCGTTCAATACTTATCACGATCGCATTCATACGCTCCACCTAAAAGATGTGCACCCTGCTGCTGCCGGTGATTCCCGAGCCTACACATTTGTAGAGTTAGGCCAGGGTAAAGTTGACCTGCCCGCTTTCTTTAAAGCTTTAGACAAATTAAAGTTTAAGGGATGGGGTGTAGTTGAGTTAGACGCAGTTCCTGATAAAGAGAAGACACCTGTGCAATGCGGTAACATAACAAAGACATACCTGGAGTCTCTAAAAATAAAAGTTTAAAAAAGAGTAGTCCCAATGCAAAAGGCCTGGTCATCGTGATCAGGCCTTTTGCATTCTACCTATTGTTGCGTTTATGTAGCAAGGCTTATTTTTTGCATAAAACATTAAGCTTGAGGAAAGTGCAGTTTATTTCTACAATATAGCAGCGACATAATCTAATTGCTTTATGTGTAGGTTGCTTTCCTTATATCAATTGATCTTAAATAAGCGTTAGTATTTTGATGATAACCTTTCTACGAAAAAAAACACCTGTCGCACTTTATACAATTGTTTGTTTGTGTGTTTTTAAACCGAACGCAAAAGCACAGGACCTTCCCATTGACCAGCAAAAGTTCATTTATTTTCCGCATCCCATGAACAATAAATGGACAACTTCCATTGGTGTTACGGCTACGACTTTGCCCTACGATATCACAGAGGAATTACATTACCGGGTTCCTGCCGGTGATTTACATGTGATCAGAAAAATAGGCAACAAAGTAAATCTTGATGGAAGGTTGTCTTTCCAGGTATTGCAAAACCTGGCAACGGTGGGTGCGAGATGGACTACAGAACTTAATAACAGGGTTTCTGTGGGCGCGGGGAACGATGTGGGCTACTGGTTTGGGTTTGTAAATTTTGCTGGATTTAAGTCAAGAGGCAGTGGTTGGCAAAACATACCAAACGTTGCCATTGGTTATAGATTTAATAAGCAAGTGCTGCTTTCTCTAAGAGCTGATGCGATCATGAATTTTAATATAAAGACGTATGCAGGCAATGAGCGGGTAACAACTGACTACCGGGTTTTCAGTGGTTCATCTTATACTATTGCACTCGAACAACCCTTTTACGGCAAACGAAATCTTACCCTTGGTTTCAGGGCCCTTTACACAGACTTCTTCTGGCAAACCTGGCCAGCATTTGAAAGTTTTGATCGTAACATTTTTTTCCCTCAATTAATAATCGGCCTTATTCTATGATAAAACCGTGTTTTACCGTCCTGTTGTGCATTCTTATTTTTTCATGCAAGAAGAACTACGACGCCCCTGTTCCCGATACCAAATGGGATCTGTTTAACTCACCCAATGGAACTTCTTTAAACAACAATACCCGCAACAAGTTGGAAGGCGTTTATTCTATCGCCGACGCAACAGATGTGTTTGGTCCATCAACTGCTTTAAAATGGAGTTACACTGCAAATGGCAGAGATACAACTTATCACCTATCAATGTTTTGTGAAAAGCAGGTAGTCTATATTATTTGCGAGGGAAAGCGTCTCGATAGCACAATCTTGTTAAACGGATATTGGCGTAACATGCTTAACACCGAAACGGGCGTAGCAAGATTTACAATTAATAAAAGTAGTGGTGTTGAATATCTATTAAATTCTTCAACCCCGGGTACCAACCCCGAAACTACTATAACCGGTACGTTTGGAACAGGCGACGTTGCTCCTGACCGAACAATTACCCTGCAGTACAAGCGACCATTATATAAAGCCACTCCACTAGAGATAGTTGCTCACCGTGGGGGCGGCCGTACGTCTGATTTATTGCCTGCGTCAGAAAACACAGTCGAAATCATTAAAATGGCGTCGAGGTTTGGGGCAACAGGTATTGAAATAGACGTGAGATTTACAAGTGATGGCGTTCCGGTTTTATATCACGATGCTACTATAAACGAAAGATTGATCCAAAAGAATGGCATGATAGGGCCAATAGAAAATTACAGTTATGCGCAGTTAAACGGGTTAGTGAGGCTAATAAAAGGTGAACGAATACCAACTCTCCGGGAGGCTTTAGATGCTGTCGTGTATAATACCTCTTTAAGGTATGTGTGGCTCGACACCAAGTTTACAGGATCAATGCAGAAAGAGCGTGATATACAGGTCGAATATCTTCAGAAAGCCGCTGCCGTTGGTCGCAATCTTTCCATCACAATAGGAATACCGGATGAGGAAGTATTGAAAAATTTCCTGAAGCTACCCGGTTATCAAAACATACCTTCTGTGGTTGAACTAACTCCCCAGGATGTCGCTACAACAAATGCACGAATATGGGCTCCAAGATGGACTTTAGGATTGCAAAATGAAGAGGTCGAAAGAGTTCACGCCGCTGGGCGAAAAGCTTTTGTTTGGACACTTGACGTTCCTGATAACATCAACAAATATTTTTTGCAGGGAAAGTTCGACGGCATTTTATCTAATTATCCATCCTCAGTTGCCTACTATTATTATGCTAAACAATAAAATACTACTGCTCTATTTTTTACTGTTTTTAACATGCTTCAAAAGCTTCGGGCAGGAAGATGAGGTAACTTCACAAACAGGTAGAACGAAAAAGTATTCCTTTATTTTATATCTCAGTGGTGGTGCTGGTTACTTCCCTTCGAACACCGGTGCTCCTGCTTATCTCAAACCAAAACTCGCCAGGATTAACCCTGTAACTACTGCAAGAATAATGTGGAAACCAGACCATCGTTTAAAAGCTGGATTTGAATCAGGTTATATGACTTTTTACTCTTATCAACTCACGGATGCTAATGGCAATATGGGCAAAGTGTCGCTTGATGCTATTCCTCTTTTGTTAGAGTTTTCTGTGTCGGTAAAAAAACATTTTAATCTTTTTGCAGGACCAGGTTTTTACATTCTTAAATCTAATTTGAATTATGCCGGTACCGCAGAATCAAATAAGGTAAGTACAGGTTGGATGGCAGCTGCTGCATATACAGCACCCCTTTCAAAAGCAATTTCTTTAGGGGCTGAGGCGAAGTGGTTGTATGCGGCGGAAACAATACGAGGATCATTTGGTTTGCAGTTGCAAGCGTCATGGAAGTTTCTGAAATGGTAGCTTTTTACTTTTGATGAAATCAATAGAATAAATCTTAAATCAAAAAATCATAAATACAACGGGCATTAGCATTTAGCTCACTTCATGCATTGATGATCCCTCAAAAAATGCTGTTTAAGTCCATCATATCAATTTTCACCTGCTTGCTTTCGATGTCGATATGGGCGCAGGAAACAGATACAGCAAACGTTAGCAAAGAAATTGTTTTTGCAAGTGACACGCAAGCTCCTATGTGGATAGAAACGCTTGTGCTTAGGTCGAATAACAATCGTGCAGCAACAAAGAACATTTTTAATAACATGGTAACCCGCAACCCCGCTGCTGTTTACCTGCTAGGCGATGTGGTGTCTTTAGGCTCGAGTAATAGGCAATGGAAACCGATGGATGCCTATCTTAAAAGACTACGCAGTAAGGGCATAAAAGTAAACGCTGCGTTAGGCAACCACGAAGTGTTGGGCCAGTCAGGTAAGGGACAGAAGAAGTTCCAGGTAAGATTCCCTAAGCACAACAAAACCGGTTCGCTCGACATTACGGACTCCGTTGCTGTCATCTTGCTTAACTCCAACTTCAACTCGTTAACTACCGCAGAAGATGCAGATCAGATGGGTTGGTATAAACAGACCCTGGAAAAATTAGACGAAGATCCTTCTATACGTTTCATCATCACCGGTTGTCACCACTCGCCGTATACCAACAGCAAAATTGTTAGTTCCTCCATTTCTGTCAGGGAAAAGTTCGTTCCTTTTTTTATGCAGTCCCGCAAGAGCCGGTTATTTCTTTCTGGCCACAGTCACAACTTCGAGCATTTTCAACAACAGGGGAAAGACTTTTTCGTAATCGGCGGCGGCGGTGGATTGCATCAACCGCTTAAGCAAGGGCAAGGCTTGCTTGCCGACCTCTCGGCCAACTATAAACCCCTGTTTCACTATCTGTCGGTTCAGCGGGAAGGGGACAAACTGAAATTAATATCTATCCGCCTTACGCCTGACTTTAAAGGTTTTGAGGAAGGCGCAACGTTTGAGATTAACGGAGCAATAAATACGCTTGCTGCAATTTCAACTACTCCTACCCATCGCACTACTTCTATTGGTTTTTAGGTTACAAACAGTATATCTCCCATGATACATTGTTGCGTCGCAATACGTTCATCTAATCCACTACTATTAAGCTTTTTTTGCCCTTTTTGCTACTTCTGCTAAAAAAGCATTTGTTCTACTTTATCGTTCAATCCCATCTATTACAATTTCTGGGGAGGTCAAAACGAGAAAATGTTATTTTCCAATTAATATATATCTTGTAATAACATTGAAACTATAAAGAAATATGCGTCTGTCTACAGCCATCCTTCCTGCCTTTAGTTCCTAAAAAACTTCACTCCAATTTATGCGAGAAACCATACTAGCTAGCCTTATTATCATAACAATCACTTCTTGTGCGCCAACCCGGTTTGTAAAACCACTGGCAAAAAAACAACAGGCCGTAAATCTCTCACTTGGGGGTGCCCTCATTAGTTATAGCAAGCTGACGATACCAATGCCCTTTGTTACTGCCACCTACGGATATGGAATTGACAGTACCCTTACCGGGTTTGGTGCGCTAAATATCACTTCTCTCGTATACGGAAATGCGCAGGTCGAGTTGGGCTTAACAAAGCAACTGCTGCAGCAAAAAGGAGTCTGGCCGGGAGTTAGCGTAAGCCCCGTTGCGAATATCATCTACAGAAATAAAGATGCATCAAAAGTGTATCCGCAAGTTGATATCAATGCTTTCTGGGATTATAATAACAAGAGAAATTTCTTCTATGTAGGGATCTCAAACTGGTTTGAATTAGCAGGAAAACGAGTGTACGACCAGGAGCAGGAACATCACTGGCTTTTTAACCCAATGATCGGCGAAACTTTCGTTCGCAATAAGTGGAATTATAATATTGAGTTGAAAGTGATAGCTCCTAACATTGCCAACAACACGAGCATTGTTGACTACAAGACGCCCTTCGGATCTCATGGTGCCTTTGGAATTTATATAGGTTGTACAAGAAAATTTTAGCAGATGATTTCTAGAAATATTTTTATTCTTTCCGTCATAATTGTCACGTTTTGCTTCGCCGGTTGCGCTCGCCTCGACGACAACTTGTTTAATGCAAACGTGCATAAGATCGATCATTACCAACTAAACAATTACAAGGGCGAGGTCGATTTTACCCTCGACGCAAATTATAGCATCCCAACTAACCGGGTTAACCTTTTTACCCTGCAATCGAAAGGAGCAGATGAGGCAAGCAGCACCAAGATTTACGCCGTGTATATTGGCGACACAACTAGAATCTCCTCTGACACAGTCATCGTGTATTGCCATGGCAATAAAGACCATATGGACTTCTATTGGCCCAGGGCTCAACTCCTTGCCAACACCAGCAGCAAAAACAGGTACGGAGTATTAATGATTGACTACAGAGGTTATGGCTTATCAGAAGGTAAATCGTCAGAAAGCGCCCTGATTACAGATGTAGATGCGGGGTTGCAATGGTTGAAATCGAAGGGCTTATCCGGAGAGCGGTTAATTATATACGGATTTAGCATGGGAAGTATTCCTGCTACCAAACTCGCCGCAGAACCTCGCAGTCTAAGACCTTCAAAACTGGTACTCGAAGCTCCCATAGCATCTTCTGAAGCGTTGGTACAGGATGCATCCGCACTCGCCCTGCCTGGTTCATTCTTCACCGACTTAAAAATAAATAACGCTGACCTAATCAAAAACGTCAAACAGCCTTTTATGTGGATCCATGGAACGAACGATGATTTCCTGAATGTAAAAACGCAAGGAGAGCTTGTTTATAAAAATTACGGCGGGGCTGCAAATGATAAAGAAGCACACCTGATAACCGGTGCAGGCCATAGCAATGTGCCGGTCTATTATACTTTTCAAAAATACCTTCAGGATGTGGGGGCTTTTATTAGAAAATAACCAGCTGGCCTAAAATTTTTATGAGTCGCTAACGGAGTAAGTCAAGTCAAAACAGCGGGTACTTTAGTTGAGCCAATTGAGGTTTAAAGGTTTGCTGTTTTAAAATGACTTATTTCAAATTAGCTGAAGTATCTGTTTTCTTCCCTAAACGATTATTAAACGAGATACCATTATTGTCTTTATTTAATTCATTTAAAACTTTAATTATGAAAAAAATTTTTGTGGCAGCTCTTGTAATGCTATTGTCTTTAAATACTTTCAACGCCAGTGCAAAAGACAAAAAGCCTTTTTCTGCAGCTATTGAGAACATGACAGCGGAACAAAAAGAAGCACGTTATCTTGAAATGAAACAACGTGTAGAGGAAATTAAAAACATGGATAAATCCTCTCTTACTAAGGACGAAAGAAAAGAGCTTAAGAATGAATTAAAAAGTTTGAACCAGGAAGCTAAGGCGATAGGCAAAGGAGGCATCTATCTTTCAACTGCAGCAATTATTATCATCATTTTATTACTGATACTCCTATTATAAAAAACATTGTACAGTGCTTCAGCAAGCAGACTTTTTGAAAAACTAACTTCTTACTATTTATCTAAAAAGGAGACTAATATTTTAGTCTCCTTTTTCATTATTTAGATTAATCGCAATTAAATTTTCGTAGCCACGGTTGCGCACTTAAATTGAAAACGCAGTATCTACAATTTCCTTTTGCTCCTGTGCGTGCACTTTCGCATAGCCGGTTGCGGTTGATGCACTTGGTTGCCTGCTTATAACGCCGTAGTTGATACCTTTCAAATTCATTTGCAAGAAGCTCGCAGCGCCCATGTTCATCGGTTCTTCCTGCACCCAGAACCAGGTCGCTTTGTTGTATTTCTTATACAATTGCTCCAGTTGCTTCATCGGTAAGGGATAGATCTGTTCGAGCCGAACAATTGCTACATCGCGATGATTTTCTTTTTGTTGGCGTTCAGCCAGGTCAAAGTAAATCTTGCCGCTGCAGAATAGAACTTTTTTCACCTCTTCTGCATTTTCCACAAAAGAGTCATCAATAACTTCTTTGAATGATCCGTTAGTCAGCTCGCCCATCTTGCTATAGCTACCGGGATGGCGAAGGTTTGCTTTTGGGGTAAATACAATTAAAGGCTTGCGGAACGGCCATGCCAGCTGGCGACGCAAAGCGTGGAAAAAGTTTGCTGCCGTAGTGATATCAGCAACAATCCAGTTTAGCTCGGCTGACATTTGCAGGAAGCGTTCCATGCGCCCGCTGCTATGCTCCGGTCCCTGGCCTTCGTAGCCATGAGGTAACAGCATTACAAGGCCACTCATTTGCCTCCACTTAGTTTCGCCGCTTGAGATGAACTGATCAACCATAGGTTGTGCCGTATTGAAGAAGTCTCCAAACTGCCCTTCCCATAAAACAAGCGTATTAGGATTAGCGATCGAGTAACCATATTCAAAACCTAAGACCCCAAACTCACTTAGGAAGGAATTATAGATCCTAAACTTTCCTTCAGCACCCGGAATCCTACTTAACCTGTTATAACTCTCATCTGTATTTTCATCTCTTAGTACCGCATGTCGGTGAGAAAAAGTTCCTCTTCTAACATCCTGCCCGCTCATTCTTACATCGTTTCCATCTAGTAACAGACTTCCATATGCCAACAGCTCCCCTGTCGCCCAGTCAACCATGTTCTCATTCTCAAATAACTTCACTTTATCCTGCACCAGTTTTTCCACCTTACGCAAAGGCTGGAAACCTTCAGGCCATTTCATCAGACTATCAAAAACAGTTTTGAACTGTTCTTCGGTAATGGCAGTTACAGGCGATTTGTCAAAATCTTCTTTTGTAGCTTTCCGCAGATCCTGCCACCATAGCTCAGGTTTCTGGTACTTGTATGGAAGTGGGTTTTGCTTTATATCGTCCAGTCGCTCCTGCAGGTCGCTCCAGAATTTCTTCTCCATTTCCTTTGCAAGTTCCGCATCTATCGAACCGTTCTCAATCAATTTCTGGTTATATACTTCCCTTGGATTTGCATGCTTTTCAATTAAAGCATACAATTTCGGCTGGGTGTACTTTGGATCATCACCTTCGTTGTGACCATGACGGCGATAACAAACCATATCGATAAAAACGTCGGTGTTGAACTTCTGCCTAAACCTCGTTGCTATGTTTACGCACTTCACCACTGCCTCGGGATCATCGCCATTTACATGTAAAACCGGCGCTTGTATCATGGCTGCTATCGAAGTAGAATAATCAGCTGTACGGGCATCATCAAAATCGGTGGTAAAACCAATCTGGTTATTAATTACAAAGTGAATTGTACCACCTGTATAATAACCTTTCAAGCCGCTCATCTGAACAACCTCATACACGATGCCCTGCCCTGCTACGGAAGCATCGCCATGAATAAGAATTGGTAATATTTTGTCGTAATCACTTTCATAAATAACGTCCGCTTTACTTCTGGCAAAGCCAACTACAACCGGATCAACTGCCTCAAGGTGAGATGGGTTGGGACACAACTGAAGGTTTACTTTTTTACCTTCTTTGGTCGTATGCTCTCCGCGGTAGCCCATATGGTATTTCACATCACCACTCCCCATAGTCGTATCAGGAGTAGAGGTTCCTTCAAACTCAGAAAAAATCTGTTCGTACGTTTTACCGAGAATATTTGCTAGAACATTTAAACGTCCACGATGCGCCATACCAATTACGACTTCCTGTACACCTAACTCTGCAGACGTATTAATGATTGCGTCAAGGGCGGCGATAGTTGTTTCACCGCCTTCCAGCGAGAATCTCTTTTGTCCAACATATTTAGTATGGAGAAACTTCTCGAACATCACCCCCTGGTTCAGCTTCTCGAGAATGCATTTTTTATCTTCTGTAGAAAACGGCTTATGAAACTCATTTTCAATCTCGTTGCCCAGCCATTCAATCCTTTCCTGGTCGTTCATGCCGGAGTACTCAACGCCGACAGAGGCAGTATACGATTTTTGTAAATGGTCGATAATATCCTTCAAAGCTGCATTAGGTTTACCTATGAATTTGCCGGCTTCAAAAGTTGTATTAAGATCAGCATCACTTAAACCAAAGTTGGACAATTGTAAGTTCGCCCTGCGATCTTTTCGCTCACGAATTGGGTTAGTTTTCGCAACCAGATGGCCTTTTTTCCTGTAGGCCCTGATTAATTGAAACACGCTAAACTCCTTTTGCAGGCTTTGCGTGTCCACTGGTTTGCCATTAAGCGCTTGTCCGTTCGCCTGGCCATTTGTTGCCGGAGTAACCTTACTCACAGCAAAGTCGAACCCTTCAAAAAACTTGCGCATCTCAGGATCAACACTTTCAGGGTTGTTAACAAAGTCGTTGTATAAGTTCTCGATATATGCCGGATGCGAGTTAGTGATGTATGAAAAGTCCTTCATTTAAATTGATATTTTGCAGTAAAACAATCGTACTAATAATTCTGCAAATATCGTCCTTTAAGGATAAAAGCTGTGAATTGTTTGGGTAAAAATTGAGCTGCCTGGAGAAGGTTTTGGTTGCGGGCAATCTCCCTTCAATAAGCATTCGTTGCGTCGCACACTTCAGCAGTTACCTGCCGGTTGAGCGGCTACTCATCCTAATCACCCCAACATTTCATAAGCAATTCTTTTTGAGAAGTACACGCGTTCGGGACGTGTTACCGGCTCCTTAACTCCACAGCAACTATTACTGAATTGCCTCTAAATTGTAACCGCATTTCAAAAGCATTATACCTTACCGCGCATTTAATCGTTATTACCGTACTTTAAACGTGATTGAACAAGAAAATAAGAAACGCTAACAGGAATGTTTTTTAACTCAATACCCTTTGCTATTTTTCTACCAGTAGTATTTATTGTGTATTGGTTTGTTGCAAAACGGTCGGTTCAGTTACAAAATCAATTCCTGCTTATAGCCAGTTACTTTTTTTACAGTTGTTGGGATTGGCGCTTTCTTTTTCTCCTCGTGTTTTCAACCTTTCTTGACTATATGACAGGTTTAAAGATTTATGAGGCAGAATCAGCAAGAACGAAAAAAACGTGGCTGGCAATAAGTGTAATTGTCAACCTTAGCTTTTTAGGTTTCTTTAAATACTATAATTTTTTCACTAATTCTTTTGCTTCGCTTTTACGAGCAGGTGGTTTCAAACCCCACTTTGAAACCCTCAGGATAATTCTCCCTGTTGGAATTTCCTTTTACACTTTTCATGGGCTTTCTTATGTCTTTGATATTTACAACCGTAAAATAATACCCACCCGAAACTGGGTGAACTATTCGTTGTTCGTAAGCTTCTTTCCACTGCTTGTTGCCGGACCAATTGAACGCGCAACACATCTTCTGCCGCAGGTAGAAAATAAACGGAAGTTCGACTATTCAAAAGCAGTCGATGGTTGGCGGCAAATTTTATGGGGACTGTTTAAAAAAGTAGTCATTGCAGATAACTGCGCTGAGTTTGCGAATATAATCTTCAACAATTCCGGCGATTATTCAGGTACAACTTTATTACTGGGTGCTATCCTTTTTGCTTTCCAGATTTATGGAGATTTCTCGGGTTATTCCGACATTGCTTTAGGTACTGCACGACTGTTAGGATTTGAATTATTACGAAACTTTGCCTTCCCTTACTTCTCACGCGACATTGCAGAGTTCTGGCGCCGGTGGCATATCTCGTTGTCGTCGTGGTTTAAAGATTATTTATACATACCTCTTGGCGGTAGCAAAGTAGGAACATGGAAAAAAGTGGTAAACACTTTTATTATCTTTTTAGTCAGTGGCTTTTGGCATGGAGCAAACTCGACGTTCCTTGCATGGGGATTTTTAAACGCGCTGTATATAATGCCGCTCATTTTATCCAACAAAAACAGGCATCATGTAAAGATCGTTGCAAAGGGAAGTTCATGGCCTTCTCTAAAAGATTTCAGAAAGATACTTTTTACTTTTTCGCTCACTGTTTTTGCCTGGATTTTTTTCAGGGCAGAAAGTATCACTCATGCATTCCGCTATATCAAAAGCTTGTTTAGAGGTTTATTTGCAATATCTGCTTACGAGGAAACTTTCAATTTTTTGTTATACAAAGTTGGGCTTGCACTGCCCGTTTTAATACTATTGTTCTTACTCGTAGAGTGGCAAGGTCGCGAGCATAACTATGCCATAGAAAAAGTTGGAATCAAATATCCGAAGATGCTCAGGTGGTCTTTTTATTATGCATTGGTAATTGCTATTTTTCTCTTTACAGGTAAAGAGGCTCAGTTCATATACTTTCAATTTTAGCATGAGCAGGTTTATAAGAAATACAGTGCTTTTTTCAATATTGCCAATATGCTCAATCGTGCTTTCATTCTTTCTTGCTGATGGTACAACCGATCCTTTCTATCTTCGGTTTGCTACACCTAAACAGGCAAACCTTATCCTCGGTACTTCACGCGCTGCACAAGGATTGCAACCAACTGTAATTGATAGCGCACTACACCAAAACGGTTTTAGCACTAGCCTTTTTAATTATGCATTCACGTTGGCCCACTCCCCTTTCGGACCTGTTTACTTTGAAGCAATCAAAAGAAAATTAGACGAATCGACAAAAGATGGGATTTATATTATTGCTGTTGACCCATGGAGTATTTCATCAAAAACTAAAGATCCTAATGACTCCGCTGCTTTTGAAGAGAACAAGCTCTGCCTTGCTACAACTAAAAAGATAAACAGCACTTATCCGAATGTTGATTATTTGATCCACTCTTATGCGAAACCGCTTTTTTCAATCTACATTGACCAGGTTAAAAACGTCTTGCGGGAGCCTTCGACCTTGTTACACAAAGACGGATGGCTTGAAGTAAAAGTGGATATGGACTCAGCGTCAGCAAAAGCAAGGTTGCAAACAAGGATAAACGAGTACCAGTTAAATTTCGCTCCTTACTATCATTTTTCATCGTTACGGTTTTCTTACCTCGAAAAAACAATTGATCTATTAAGCCAACACGGAACAGTTTACCTCGTAAGACTTCCAATACACGAAAGTCTTAGAAACATGGATGATCACTTAGTTCCTGGTTTTGATGTTTTGATAAGTGATTTGGCAAAAAGGAAAAAAGCAGCTTATATAAATTATATCGAAGACTCAGACAAATACGCTTACTCCGATGGCAATCATTTGTATCAAAGTTCGGGGAGACAAGTAAGCATGAAATTAGGTGAAGATATTTCGCAGCTTCAGAATGCAAAAAATATGACACGTAATTTTCACTAGACGATGTGAGCGTGTTTGAAAAGGACTTTGCCGCCATCTTTCAAACTGTACAAGAGTGCGACGCAAGTAAAGCATAATAGCAGCAATAATGATTGGATAAAACTCCTTCTATTAATTCCCAACCAGTCATGTTACAACTAACCCGATATGCCGCATTTTTCAATTCCGAAAAGGAACTTTTTTCTTTATACTTCACCTCTTATCTTTATCTTTTCTAATACCATTGCCTGCCTTTTTAGAATCAATAATTGCTCTCACTAATCATGCACACAATTGTATAGGGCTCGAAATTTTTTTTGCGTTGTTTGAAAAACCCACAAGTAAATTTTGAAAAGTAATCCAATAAATACCAACTACCCTTACGCAAGAAAGACTTTTAAGGCAGCTCTCGTCGCGCTTCTCTTGTTGATATTTATATCTCCATCCCAGTCTCAAACGTCGCGTGATTATAACACTAAGGCGGTTTTTCTGTACAACTTTACCCAGTTCGTGGAGTGGCCGCCAAGCGCTTATCAAAATGCAGAAGCACCGTTTGTAATCGGCGTTTTAGGAGAAGATCCATTCGGGCCTGTATTAGATACAGTTGTTTTTGAAGAAAAAGTAAAAGGCCATCCTATTGCTGTGCAACGATATCAAAATGTCAAAGACATTAAGAACTGCCACATACTTTTTATTAGCAATAAAGAAAGTGACAAGCTGAAGGAAATACTACCTGCGCTGCCAAGCAAAAATATTTTAACCGTAAGTGACATTCCTGATTTCGCAACAATGGGCGGAATAATTCGTTTTATGACAAAAGAGAATAAGGTAAAACTGCAGATAAATTTGTCAGCTTCAAAAGAAGCGGATTTAAGTATAAGCTCAAAATTGTTGCAGGTTGCAGATATTGTAAGATAGCATATGAAAGAAAACTACTCGTCTATACAGAAGAAGCTGATGCGGCTTGTTTTAATAACGAGTGGTGTAGTGTTGCTGTTGACCTGTATCGGCTTTTTTGCCTATGAATTTTTTACCTATCGCGAGGCTAGTAGAGAAAGGCTTACCACTTTGAGTGAGATTGTTGCGGCAAACAGCACCGCCCCACTTGCTTTCGATGATGCTAAAGTTGCTGCCCAAACTTTAGAGGCGCTTAAAGCTGAGAAGCATATTGTTGCAGCAAGCTTGTACGATAAAAAAGGGAATCTTTTTGCAAGGTACCCGGCAACATTTCCAAAGTATAATCTTCCCATACGTCCGGGAGAGCCTGGTTTTAAGTATAGTGGCGATTTCCTGCAGGGCTTTGTAGCAGTAAAAGAGGATGGCAAAGTTCTCGGTGCCTTATATATCCGCTCGGATATGGATGCTATTTACACGAGGTTTCAGCGCTACGGACTTATTGCTTTACTGGTGATAGCTTTATCTATTTTCGTTGCTTATCTGCTTTCGCGCCAATTACAAAAAAAAATCGCCAAACCTATCCTTGCTTTGGCGAGTACAGCCCGCGACATTTCAGAGAAGCACGACTATACAGTTCGCGCGCAAAAATTTGATAACGACGAGTTAGGTTTGTTGACTGATGCTTTCAACCAGATGCTCACCGAAATAGAAAGGCAAAATGAAGAAATCACTTTCTTGAATCAAGGACTGGAATTAAAGGTCAACGAACGTACAAATGAATTAGAGCAGGCAAATATTGAGTTGAAACTTAAGAGCGAATTCGAAGAAACAATAATTGACTCCTCTGTTGATATTATTGCTGTATTTGACAAAGAGTTAAGATATGTGACCCTTAACAAATATGGCAGAGAAGTCTATGGGCTAGAAGAGAAGAATGTGATTGGAAAGAACATACTCGAAGTCTTCCCCCAACTAAAGACTTCTGTTATGTATCGCCATTTACAAAATACCTTCGAAAAAGGTGAAATGCTGCTTGACGATCACTACAATTCGAACATTTCTGACAGGGTATTGCAAAATTATTTTATTCCCCTGCTCGACAAAGATCACAACGTGTATCGCGTGTTAGTTATCGGGCACGACATTACTGAAATTAGTAAGGCACATGAGAAACTAATGCTTGTGAATAAAGAGCTCGAGAAATCGAACCTCGACCTGGAGCAATTTGCTTTCGTTGCATCGCACGACTTGCAGGAACCGTTGCGAAAAATTCAAACCTTTTCACAACTGCTTGAGAAAAACCTGAATGATAAAGAAGCAATCAGAAACTACTTGTCAAAAATTATTTCCTCTGCTGTTAGAATGACTGATTTAATCAAGGCTGTTTTAAACTATAGCCGCTTATCCAACGAAAAAGGAGAGTTTGAAGAAGTCGATTTGAACGAAGTGGTAGAAAATATAAGAAGCGACTTAGAATTAACCATCGTTGAAAGAGAAGCAAACATTAAGGTTGATAAGCTGCCTGTCTTGCATGGCAATCGTCTACAACTGTCTCAGCTGTTTATGAATCTTATTAGTAACTCTATCAAGTTTTCAAGCAGAAATCCCCAGATTTCGATATCATCTCGCCCAATGGATGACGCGGAAGCGAAAGCACTAAATGGTTTTGATGTTAACGGCAAGTACGTTCAACTGACTGTTAAAGACAATGGAATAGGTTTCGAACAGCAGTATGCCGAAAAAATATTTACAGTTTTTCAAAGACTTCACGGTAAGCAGGAATACCCTGGGACTGGTATAGGCCTTGCGCTGTGTAAGAAGATAATTGACAACCACCACGGCTATATATCCGTAACCAGTGAGCCAGGCGAAGGAACTGCGTTTACAATTATTCTACCTACCAAACCTTCAGATGTGGCTATCACTTTATCCTAGTCTTACGTACTATTTTATTCCCTGATATTTGCCCTGGCTTTTGTAATTCTCCTGATCATCGTTGTGTCACTCTCTTGTACTTTTATAACAAATAGCATCAAAAAACAAAAGCAAATACCTAATTAGTTCGATTAAGTATTTACTTCGTTATTATAATTTCCGCCACAAGATTAAGAAAAATGACGCCCTTACTTTAAACGTTTTTTACACAGCATCTGACAAAGAGGTAAATGTAAAATCACGGATTTTCATTGGCGGAATTAGAGCATGGATACCCGACTCTCCGCTTACTGTACGTTCAGGCTTTCCTAAGGCTTCAAGGTTATTGAGCATTATGATAGGACTTTCATTAAAACGGAAATTCTTAATTGGAAATTTAATCTGCCCATTTTCTATATAAAAAGTTCCGTCCCGAGTCAGGCCTGTGTACAAAAGTGTCTGAGGATCCACATTTCTAATATACCATAGACGTGTCACCAGGATTCCTTTTTCGGTACCTTTTATTAAGTCTTCAAGTGATGCGGTTCCACCTTCCATTATCACTGCGTCAGGTGATGGAACGGCTTTTACTTTTTTCTGCTGCGCCCAGTACCGGGAATAATATAAATTCTTCATTACCCCTTTTTCAATCCATGCAATTTTTTCCTGTGGTCGACCATCACCATTCCAGGTACTTGTTGGCAGGTCAGGATGTTGTGGATCAGAATAAATTGTAACCCTTTCATCCACCATTTTTTCACCAAGCTTTGTTTTTCCGCCCGGCTTGCTTAAAAAACTTCTGCCTTCATCCGCACTTCTTGCGTCCATCGCAAAAAACATTGATTCCAATAAAACAATGGCTGCTGAAGGTTCTAGTATCACGGTGTATTTTCCTGGTTCGATTGCTTTTGCATTAGCCGATCCTGAAGCTTTTTGTGCAGCAAATTTTGTTGCCGCCGCTACGTCCAGTTTAGTAATATCATTAAATCCTTTTGAGGCATAGCCGGAGCCTTTGCTGTCTGCTGTGCGTAGTGTGACATTAAAATTTACATTGGTCGATGTGTTATAAGCAAACAAACCGCTTGAGTTCATCATAGAAGAGAAGCCGGCACTGTTTTCCATAAAGCCTGCAGCTACAAGATTGTTTTCCTTTGCAATTTGTAGACTTTGAGCCACCGCATCTGCACGGAGTTTAGGCGTGATAGCTGCGGTCTCAGGTACGAAGGTTTTAGATTCAAGATAAGTCTGTGGGCCAAGGTTTGGAACAAACTCAGGATTGTCAGGTGCCAGCCTTGCCACCTCTTCCGAACGCCTCACCGCTTTTTCAAGTGAACTATCATCAAATTCGTTTATGGTAGTCGTCCCCATCTTTTTTCCAAAGGAAGATTGTATTACTAAGTTATTCTGGCTTACACCGCCACTAGTAGAAACTGCATTGCGTGCATACCTAATATTTCCGCCATCGGAACCAGTTAAGTTTACTTCTATTTCGTCAGCTTTTGATAAGGCAATCACTTTTTTCATGAGTGCCTGCGCTTCATCTTTAGTTAGTATTGGCATATTTAGATTTTTCGGGCTGTATTAATAACGTTAACTCCATTAAACCGGGCTGTGGAAGAACCATGAGAGACTGCGCTAACTTGCCCCGGTTGTCCCTTTCCATCGAAGAAAGAGCCACCTAAACGATAATCTCTTTCATCTGCAATTGCAGTACATGAGTTCCAAAACTCTTGTGTGTTCGATTGATAAGCGACATCTTTTAGCATCCCGGCTATTTTACCGTTTTTTATCTCGTAGAACAACTGGCCGCTAAACTGGAAGTTGTATCTCTGTTGGTCAATAGAATACGAACTATCGCCAACAATATAAATTCCCTTTTCAACATTCTTAATGATGTCAGCAGGGCTTGTTCCAGCTTTGCCTGGTTTTAGAGAGATATTGGGCATTCGCTGAAATTGTACATCGCTCCAGTTGTCTGCATAACAACATCCCTGTGACTCATTCAGCCCTAGAATGTGCGCCTGGTCCCTGATGGTTTGATAGTTTACAAGTATGCCTTTGTCTATGATATTCCATTGTTTTGTACTCACGCCTTCATCGTCATATCCAACTGCACCCAGCGAGCCTTTTTGCGTTTTGTCTGCTACGATGTTAACCTGTTCACTTCCAAATTTGAATTTCTTCGATTCCCATTTGTCCAAGGTTAAAAAACTTGTTCCGGCATAATTTGCTTCGTAACCAAGTACACGATCCAGTTCAGAAGGGTGACCGACAGATTCGTGTATGGTAAGCCAGAGATTAGTTGGGTCAAGTACAAGGTCATATTTTCCGGCTTCTACTGATTTGGCTTTTTGTTTTTGGGTTACCTGCGCCGTGCCGGCTTTTACATCCTCGAGCATATCATAACGACCTTTGTATAGTGTGGTAACTCCACCTTGTATCTTATCCTGGGCACGAGGCATGAGATATTCATACCCCATACCTACAGGGGCACTAAGTGAATTGCGAGTTTCAAACTTGCCAGTGGTGGCGTCAATTTTAGTAATGGTAAAAGTTGGCCAGATACGGTGGATGTCCTGGTCAATGTAAGATCCGTCTGTAGACGCAAAATACTTCTGCTCATTTACGAGGAAGAGTATAGAATTCACATAATTGGCACCGCCTTTCATCGCCGCATCATTCACGCCTAGCAACAGGTCTACTTTTTCCTTTATTGGTACATCGAATGCATTTTTCTCTATTGGCGATTTCCACGAAACTTCGCCGTAACCTTTTTGCGGTGCCAGTCTTACCGGCTCCGTCAAAAGCCTTGAATTTTCTTTTGCGATATCAACTGCCTGCTGAGCAGTTTTTGCAATGTTATCGGTATCGAGTTTATCGGTGGCGGCAAAACCCCAACTACCATTTGCAATGACTCTTATACCCATGCCGTAAGACTCGGTATTAACGATGTTTTGAACTTTATCTTCCCTGGTAACAACGTATTGATTTAAATACCGCCCAATTCTTACGTCGGTGTAAGTAGCACCCTTTGATTTTGCTGCATTCAAAGCAATATCTGCCATTTGTTTTTTCTTCGCAGTATCGGCAGGACTCCACTGGGTTTCGAGCGGAACAGCGTGGCCAATTATAGGGATGTTAGTAAACATTGCGCCACCAATGCCCAGGCCGGCAAGGTTAAGGAATTCTCTTCTTTTCAAAATTGTGTTGGTTTAGAGTTATGAAGAAGATATGGATAGTAAGTTAAATAAATTCACCAGAAGAGTTTTTGGAAATTTATCGCAGGAAAAATAAAGGGATAAATGGCAGTGGATAAGGCACTCTTTTAGCAAGCAGAACAAGCTGATTGAGCATCGTTGTGTCACTCACTTGTACTTGTATTTTCTTTATTCAGCCGTGCGCAGCTCTTACGTTGAAAGGCACTTCTTACCTGTCGTACGAAGGTTTGAAGCTTTAAGACGGGAATTTGCTGTTTTTCAGAAATAGAAGAATAAACGATTAAATCTTCCTTCCCGTATTTATGACGCTCACCCCATTAAACCTTGTAGTCGAACATCCGTGGGACACAGCACTCACCTGTGACGGTTGACCTTTTCCGTCGAAGAAAGAACCACCGAGGCGATAGTCACTTTTATCACAAATAGCAGTACATGAATTCCAAAACTCTTGTGTGTTAGCCTGGTAAGCGGCGCCCTTTACCATGCCTGTGATTTTGCCATTAATAATCTCGTAGCAAAGCTGGCTGCTGAATTGGAAGTTGTATCTCTGCTGGTCGATAGAGTACGAGTTACGCCCCAGCATGTATAAACCTTTTTCAATGTTTTTAATCATATCTGCAGGCTTTAATGGAGATTTGCCAGGCTCTAGTGAAACGTTAGGCATTCTTTGAAACTGAACACTATTCCAGCTTTCAGCATAACTGCATCCCTGCGATTCGTTTAGTCCAATGATATGAGCCTGGTCTCTTGTTGTCTGATAGCTTACAAGTATACCATCTTTAATAATGTCCCATTCTTTCGTCTTAACGCCTTCATCATCGTAACCTACTGCGCCTAAAGTTCCTGGATCAGTTTTGTCTGCTTTGAAGTTTACAAGCTTGCTTCCGAATTTAAATTTTTTTGATTCCCATTTATCTAATGTCAAAAAGCTTGTTCCGGCATAATTGGCTTCGTAACCTAAAACCCGGTCCAACTCTGTAGGGTGACCAACAGATTCATGTATGGTAAGAAACAAGTTAGTTGGATCAAGCACTAAATCATATTTGCCTGGCTCAACGGGTTTTGCCTTTAGCTTTTCATCTACCTGCAAGGTTGCAGCCTTTACATCCTCGAGCATGTCATACCTTTTGTTGTAAACCGTTACCAGGCCCTTCATCTTGTCTTGCTCCCTTGGAATCAGGTATTCGTAGCCCATGCCCATGGGTGAGCTTAACGAGTTGCGTGTTTCAAACTTGCCCGTTTTCGTATCCGTTTTTGTAACGGTAAAAGTTGGCCAAATGCGGTGTACATCCTGGTCTATATATGATCCGTCGGTAGAAGCGAAATACTTCTGTTCGTTGATTAAATACATTGCGTTGTTTATATAAGTTGCGCCATTTGCCATTGCAATACCGTTAGCCGTCAGCAGGAGATCAACCTTATCTTTTATCGGAATTTCAAAAGCATTTTTTTCGATCGGTGTTTTCCAACTGACTTCTCCATACCCTTTTTGCAGTGCAAGTTTTACAGGCTCGGAAAGTAGTTTGGCATTTACTTTAGCCATATCAACAGCTATTGTTGTTGCCTTCAAAATACTCTCGTTATCCATTTTATCTGTCGCTGCAAAACCCCAGCTTCCATTTGCCAATACCCTAATTCCAATGCCGTACGACTCGCTATTGGTTATGCTTTCTACGTTTTTTTCACGGGTGATAATGTATTGCCTCATGTACCTACCAATTCTTACGTCTGCATAAGAAGCACCCCTTGATTTTGCTGCTGTAAGAACCATATCAGCAATCTGCTTTTTAAGCCTTGTATCTACAGGTTCTAAGAATTGTTCAGGTGAAACGATGTTACCGAAAACAGGAATATTTGATGCAAAAGCGGCACCTAAACCGAGGCTGGTATATTGAAGGAAGTCTCTTCTTTTCATAATAAAAACATTAGTGGAATTAAGTACAAGTCATTTCACACGGCGCCGGTCGACATGCTAATAGCTTTAAAGGTTCGGTTGCTGGAGTGGGTTAGTTTACAATATCAAGAGCTTCAATCCTATCAAAATGCTTTCTATTTAAAGTTGCAAGAGGTAAATGATGAGTTACTGCTGTTGCTGCAATAAATAAATCAGCAATGTCTATTTGCTTTCGCTTCTTTTTTAAAGCACTATTTATTTTAACAGCAGTGTCAACCGAAGCTTCATCGAAACCAATAACTGGAATAGCATGAAATATTGAGGACCAAAATTGTAGCTGGCTTTCCGTAGCTCCAGAATAAACTTCATACTTTGTTATCGCTGAAATGCTGAAACTATAACCCCGTTTTAATAAAGCGATCCAGGCAGAATTAAGCTTGTCAGTTTTACGATAATAATCTATAAGGATGGAAGTATCAACAAGAATTATATTGTTCTCCATTCGTTGATGGCTTTCCTATTTTTGGCTATTGTTTCCAACTGCTTTTTAGTGGCAGTAGGTCCATTTAAAAGCAAAGCTTCTAAATCGATTGCGTCCGCACCTTTAGCTTCTTTTTCAATCTCTGCTTTCAATTGCATCAACTGTGCAGAAGGTAAAGTCTTTACTATTTTAAGCAACTGCTCAAAACCGATATCTACTTGTACTTGCATACCTCAAATTTAAGATGTTTTGTGGAATTGGAAGGTGGGTCCTTTTAATACAACAGTACAAGTGTGCGACGCAACAATGCTTAATCGTCTACTTCAGCTTGGCCCAAAATAAAAATCTGCTATTGAAAGCTTCAAAGCGGAAACAATCAATAGCAGATGGGTAAAAATTTTAAACAGCGTCCGATAAAGACGTGAATGTAAAGTCTCTTATTTTCATCGGTGGAATCAAATAACTGCGGTACGACTCTACGCTGATTGTCCGTTCGGGTTTGCCTAATGCTTCTACATTATTCAGCATGATTACAGGGCTTTCGTTGAAGCGGAAATTCTTTACCGGGTATTTAATCTGACCATTTTCTATATAAAAAGTTCCATCTCTTGTCAATCCTGTGAGCAGCAACGTTTGAGGGTCTACCATACGAATGTACCATAGGCGTGAAACGAGAATTCCCCTCTCGGTGCTCTTGATTAATTCTTCAGTTGTAGCGGTGCCACCTTCCATGATAATATTGGAAGGAAATGGAACGGGTTTTACACCTTTTTGCTTCGCCCAATATTGAGAATAAGAAAGATTTTTTACTACCCCTTTATCAATCCAGTTCATTTTTTCTAATGGAAAACCTTCGCCGTTCCAGGTACCAGCAGGCAATTCAGGATTAAATGGATCTGAGTAAATAGTAACTTTATCATCCATTAATTTTTCGCCCTTGCGATTACCACCACCTGGTTTGCTCATGAAGCTTCTGCCTTCGTCAGCACTACGGGCATCCAGGCCACGAAACATATTTTCGAGCATGTAAACGGCGGCAACGGGCTCAAGAATAACTGTATATTTTCCCGGCTCGATAGCCTTTGCACCGAGTGATCCATTCGCTTTTGAAGCAGCAGTTTTTGTTGCCGTGAACGTATCCAATTTCGTCACATCGTTGTACCCTTTAGCAGCATAACCGGAAGCTGTTCCGGCTTCATTACGTGTGGTGATGGTGAAAATAACATCGGTATCATTGTTATAAGCAAACAAACCTTTTGAATTTGCAACAGCCCTGAAACCGGTTGTGTTTTCAAGATAGCCTGCAGCCTCCAGCTTTGCTTCTTTGGCAACGTTTATACTTTTAGCTACAGCGTCTGCCCTGCTTTCAGGGGTCATGGCGGCAGTTGCGGGAACATAGGTGATAGATTCCTTAAAAGTGGCCGGACCTAACAAAGGCATATACTCGGGATTTTCAGGAGCCAGCTGCGCAAGCTCTTCTGACCGCCTAACGACCTTTTCAAGAGACTTATCGTCGAATTCATTAATGGTGGCCGTACCCGATTTCTTACCATAAGTGGAAGTTACTCCCAGGCTCAGCGTGCTGATATCGCCGGATGTCGAAATAGCATTGCGTGCATAACGAATGTTTCCACCTTCAGAACCGGTAAGGCTCACTTCGCACTCATCTGCTTTTGAAAAAGCAACCACTTTTTTTAGGAGTGCCTGCGCTTCTTCTTTATTTAAAATAGCCATAATTATTTACTAGATTTTTCTTGCTGTATTAATAACATTTACTCCATTAAAACGGGTGGTAGAGCTACCGTGAGAAACCGCATTTGATTGGGCAGGTTGTCCCTTTCCATCGTTGAATGCTCCACCTAACCTGTAATCACTTTCGTCGGCAATTGCTACGCAACTATTCCAGAATTCACGGGTGTTTGCCTGGTAGGCAACGTCCTTCAACATACCCGCAATTTTACCGTTTTTGATCTCGTAAAATGTTTGTCCGCCGAACTGGAAGTTGTACCGCTGCTGATCAATTGAGAACGACCCATCACCAATAATGTAAATTCCTTTCTCAACATTTTTTATCATATCATCTACACTCAACTTCGCTTTGCCTGGTACCAAAGACACATTTGGCATTCTTTGAAATTGAACGTCGGCCCACGTCTGTGCATAGCAACAACCCTGTGATTCTTTCAACCCAATGATGTGAGCCTGGTCACGAATCGCCTGGTAGTTCACTAAAATTCCATCTTTGATGATCTCCCACTCTTTTGTTTTCACACCTTCATCATCGTAACCAACTGCGCCTAATGAACCTTTTTGCAGTTTATCAGCATGAATATTTACGATGTCACTTCCGAATTTAAAGTTTTTCGATTGCCACTTATCTAAGGTCAAAAAGCTTGTTCCAGCGTAGTTCGCTTCGTAGCCGAGCACACGATCCAATTCTGTCGGGTGAGCAACAGATTCATGTATCGTCAACCAAAGGTGTGAGGGATCAAGCACGAGGTCATACTTACCCGGCTCCACAGTTTTAGCTTTCAGTTTTTGATCAACATCGGCTGTAGCATTTTTTACATCTTCTAAAATATCATAGCGGTCTTTGTAACGGGTAACAATGCCTTGAACTTTAGTATTAGGCAGCGGAGTTAGGTATTCATAGCCCATTCCAACTGGTGAACTAAGCGACTTACGAGTTTCAAACTTACCCGAAGCTTTATCAATTTTGGTTACTGTAAAAGTTGGGAACAGTCGATGAACATCCTGGTCTATATAAGAACCATCAGTTGATGCAAAATACTTTTGCTCGTTAACAGCAAGGATCGCAGAGTTTACAAAGTTTGCACCACCTGCCATTGCAGCGCTGTTGACAGTCATCAAAAGATCAACCTTATCTTTTACCGGAACTTCAAAAGCATTTTTTTCAATCGGTGATTTCCACGCCACTTCGCCATACCCTTTTTGAGGAGCAAGCTGCACTGTATTTGCCTGGATTTTCGAATTTGCCTTTGCAACCGCAACAGCTCTTTCAGCCGTTTTCGCAATGTTTTCTTTGGTTACGTTATTTGATGCCGCAAAGCCCCAGCAACCATTAGCGATCACACGAATACCAACACCAAAAGATTCAGTATTAGCAATTCCCTGCACCCTCTTTTCCCTTGTAGATACAAATTGATTTAAGTAGCGACCAATCCGAACATCAGCATAAGAAGCGCCCTTTGCTCGTGCAGCAGTGAGCGCCGCATCTGAAAGTTGCTTTTTCATGCCTACATCCATTCCTTCGTTCAATAATTCCATTGCATCAACAGGATTACCAAAGAGAAAAGATTTTGGAAGCACAAATCCGCCTGCCGTCAACGCAGACATTTTTAGAAAGTCTTTTCTGTTCAAAATATTACTCGTTTAAAATTTTACTAAAAAATGCTGTTTAAAATTCAGCTAAGTTTTGGCGGTTTTTTTCGGGGATACCAGCATCAGTTTCCGGGGCAGCATCGTTGCGTCGCAATCACTTCATCTGCAAACCTATTGGCAGCAGTAGCTTTCGAGGCGAAGCTAATTTAAAATCTAAACCGTTTCCAGGAAAATCAAAATTTATTCTCAACCCATAAATAACCGGCAAATAATAGAAATAGCATAAAAAAGACAATCTTAGGAAATTCAGCTTTTGTGGTTTGCAACACTTTTTCACTCGCTTTTACAGTGTTTCCATTTTCGGTCACAAATTGTCTAGTCGCTTCTAACGTTTCGGCAGCCCTTACCTTTGTCCAGTCCTGTTTGTTATAGGCATACCAATAAAAACGAACACCATCCATTTGAACACCGGTTCGCCATCCAACTGACGTTGGATAATAAGTCCCCTCCCATCGAAACGGCAAATCGGAATGGGCTTTAAGAAAAACTGAAGCTTCACCAATTTGCCCATGCGGAACTCCGGCATTACTTGTCTCGACCTGTAATTGTGCAGGTTGATTGATTGCAGGAAAAGCAGGCGAAATGCCCCAAACCTCTGAGGCAGTTTTTTTAGGTGCTGCCTTGTTCAAAAGCTCTGACCAATATTGATCGTATTCATTTTGATAACCGGACAGTGCCCAGCTAAAAGTATTCGTTATTGTCGTTAGTATAATCTTGCCTGCTCCCATCAATGTGCTGTTAGCAAAAACCCTGTTTTGCTTATCCATCACAACAGGTTGAGTGCCGTAAACGCTTCGAATAAATATAGGATTTTCTATTGCCAGGGCAGGCAACTTACTGGAAGTATCGCTAAGTTTCAACTGTATGTTTTGATCCTGATTGCCAGCCTGTGCTACCAAAGGAAAACGACGCCCATAAAAAGATGAGCTTTGCATACCACTGTCTACTTTTACAATTAGGCCCATACGTCCCAAAGCTACCTGCCCTTGCAATGTTGCCTGTTCAGTTTTTGACAAGGCCTGTAATGCTGCGGCATCGGCAATGGCTATATCAAAATTATTGAGCAGTGAAGTGGTAATTCGATCAACAGGGAGCGGGGACGTATTGAGATAATCTTTTCTAAACTTGTTTTTACTAATGGTAGTTCTGGCCACTACTTTATAGCCCTTTTCTCCGAGACGATCTTTTAAAAACCTGTTTTCAAAATCAGGCGTAGCAGCCAGCATCAGCACTTTCAACGCTGCCCCTTGCTCTATCTGCACTGGAACCAATTCTTTTTCGATTGTGTCTTTTCCTGACAAAAAAACAATTGAGTATACTGCACGACCGCCATGTTTCGGAATTGTAGTGAGTTCAAATCGTTGGTTATTACCATTTGCAAGGGCGACAGAATCAAGCGTAGCATTGAAACTTTTTAAAACAATTTTCAACTTACCGGAAGTAGAATTTTCAACACGTCCCTGGATAAAAAGCTTCTCCCCTGTCTTCATTTTCTGATTCCAGCTAATGGATGAAATTCCGGCAGAAAGTTTAGTTGGATGAAAAATTACAGACCCCTTTTTTATGTGCTGTAATTCGTCCTTGGACATTCCATACCCAAAGACATGGAAAGTAGTAATGTCGCTATATGTGCGAGAAAGTAAACTTATGTCGGGTACAAAAACAGCATTGAACTTAGCTGCGTCAGATAGATTTTTATTAGTAGTTAATACAGGAACAGCATTATTTTGACTGATGAATTTATTTACCGAATCACGGCTAAAACCATCAGTCAGAAGAACAGCCTCTTTAGTTACACCTACAGCTTCAGTGTGGTTGTAGGTAATGGGTAAAGCCAGGCAAGCGAAACTGATCACTGCAAGTATTGTTGCAATTAAACGCCACCCTAATCTTGCCCTATTGCTTCGCCTTACTTCCTTCCGAATCAGGAAGAAAAGCAGGAACAGGCTAAGGCCAATCACAACGTAATTCCAATCAATCATTTTGCCGCTTTAGATTCAGAAAATAGCGTTGCGACAACTTCATATCAGGAGACGCTTTAGATTGCTGGGGAATTGCTGAAACCGAACGAATCATTTTTTGAAAAGCGCTTCCTGCAAGGTTTACATCGCTAGCCTTGTAGTTCTTTTTCAAAATTCTTTTTAAAGCTTCTAAAGAAGCAAGGTAGTTTGAAGGTTCTGATGCTGCTTTTGTACTTAACAACATACTTGCCTGTTCGAGTATTTCTATCGAAGTCCTTTGCAATGTTTCTTTACTTCTTGCCAACTCCAAAATGCCCAGCGCTTTCCTAAGTGTTGTAACAGGATCTGCTTTTTGTTCGAACTGTTGCTCAACGACCGGCTGTTCCACTTTCGCTAAGTCTCCCGTCAACCTGATTTCGGGTTTTAAGGGTGTTGTCTTAGATCCTGTTTTGCCCACATAAGCTCTTGTCTGTTGTTGAAGGTTTTTTAGCAGTCGTAGTGCTTTGTATTCAAAAGGTAATGCTGCTTTAGGCTTGAGGGTTCGAAGCTGCAGTTCGGCTTTCCACATTTCTGACAATGTGGCTAATAATTGCTTCTTTGTTTTTGCATCAAAGAAAGTGGCGTCTTCAGCATTGTCGTGTTTATGTGAGTACTGGTCTAAAATTTTGTCTGCATTGCCAGCATTTGCACCATCAGTATTTCCTGCTTCGTCGTGTTCATGATCTCCGCCAATTTCAGTTTCATTTTCTTCACCTAAAAACTTACCATATCGAAGCCGAAGTAATTTTTGATCTACTCCTAAATCACTGCTCTTTTTGTTAAAACTTTCCACACTAATCGTGTCCCTGTCTTTAAGCAATTGCTCTGTCTCAATTATAATTTGTCGCTGACTTCTAAAAAATTCCGGCTTCAAATCAACACCATTTACCAATCCTTCCATACTCATGAGCTGCGTTGTATCTTCCATTCTTACGATGTATACGTCACTCCGTTTTTCCTGGCGATAATTGTCTCTTGCGTTTACATAAAAATACAATTCATCGCCTGGTTGCATTCCTAACGCTGCAAGGTCAACCTGCTTTTGTAACTGGTACTGTTTGTTTCCTGCTGAAAAATTTGCAAAAGGAATTTGTTGTTCTTTAAACTTTACAGCTTCGCCGCTTCCGCTTGCAGTGGTAGCATTGATGAAAGTATTTTCAATCCCATAATCATCAGTCAAGGCAACATTTATTAAGACTTTTTGCGGCTGTCCATATTCAATAACAGTATTTGGCTGTGGTGCTTGAACGATTATAACAGGTGGTTGATCTTTTATCATTTCCACCTGGTATAACTCAGAAAGACTGTTAGCAATCTTAACCTGGTAAAAACCTGCGCTTTTAACTTGTCTTCTACCCGACCACTTCGTGAAACCTTTGTCTACAGGTTGTAAGTGCAGTACAACTTTATCATTAAAAATTAGTTGCACTTCTTTTACCCGGGTGGTTGTTGCAATATTCCATGTTATCATCGCATCCTGCTCTGCTACAACATTAAATCGATCTTGTTCCCGTGTACTTTTTCCTGTGTAAGCGGGTGGATCAATGATTACTTTGGCATCTGTTACTTCCGCAGGTTTTGTTTCACGTTTGCCTGGATTTATAGAATTTCCTACTAAGCCTGCTTTGGATATTTTTTGGAATGATTCGGCTGGAAGGGTTAAAAGACCAACGCTTAATAATACTCCTGCTGTAAGTAAAATAAAGGCCGTCTTAAGTTTTCTTTTTACAACTGCAGGAGTTGGATATGTAGCTACCATCCTGCTCTCAACCTTGGAAACCTGCAGCCTCTCAAGCAGGTTTAAACTATCATATGGTTTCAGCAGAAGATGGCTGCTTTCTTCGAATTCGGGAAAGGCTCGATTTAAAAATAGAGCTACATCTTGCTCAGTAAATTTTCTTACAACCCCAAAAAACAAAAGAACAAGAACAGTTATCAAGACAACTGGTACAATGAAAAAAGGTGCATCAAAAAGTTCGATAACAATAGTTGAAGCGACGCAGGTTACAGCAAATGACAGGATGAGATAAGCAACTAAGCTTTGCTGATTCCACCTTCTCTGCAATGTTTTGATGATGCTACCACGTCTTGACTCATCCATAAGCTTCCTCCCTTTTCGTTTTGAATGAGAGCATTCTTTCGATAAGAAACAAGGCCAAAGCAAGAATCCAAAAAAGTTTTGATAAGTCTTTTCTTGTAACAAGTTCTTGTTTAGAAACTAATCCTTCTTCCGGAACTATTACCGGTTGAATTTGTGAAACATCCATTACTCTTCTATCTACTTCGATAGGTTGATTTGAATTTGCAGAACTATCAAATAAGAGACGATAAATGATTTGAGGAAATTTATGGCTCCATGGCAAATCGTTCCATTGAGGGTTGATGCGGCTATAGAAATGATAGATCGAAGCCTCTTTTCTTTCAACACCTAATATCGTTTCTCCAAATCCGTTCTTCCAAACCGGCACTAATCCATTTGAGGTTTTTGAATCAATTTTAATGGACCTAAATAAAGTTATGTCTCCAGCTGTACTTACATTTTCATTGTCCCCGGTTATAATATTTGTTCGGGTATTTTCAATTTTTCCTTTTTCATAGATAAAAACATTGTTTCTACGGAATGATGCAGGTATCACTTTTTCTGAAAGCCAGAACAGCCAAGTGAAAGAAGGAGCAATTTTCTCCACTTCATCCACTACGGATACGTTTATCTTATATTTTGTAAAGTCTTTTACTGCATTGACCGCTGCTTGCACATAAGTAGCATCTGTAGCAAACTGGTCTGTGAAGATTGTAATGGCGAGAGTTGAAGTATCGACTTCAACTGGTTTGGCAACAAAGATTTTGGAAGTATCGTTAAAGGACACCAACAACTTTTTACCTATTTGCTGAACCCGAAATTTATTGTTAGATGTTTTTGAAACGTTTTGATAAGTAAAGTAAGTGCCAGTGGAAGTGCCATGTCCAACTACCAATCGAATACTGTCGTTGGTTGTTTTATAAGCCTTTTCTATCCATGACGAAATTGTATCCTTTGGCGAATAAACATTCCACTTCAGTTGTAGTGAAACTTCGGGCCGGCTTCCGGTAAAATGTTTTGCGAGGTTATCTGTAAAAAGATGAACAGGAAGTTTTGAAGGCATCTTTTGATCCAATACTTTTAGTAGCGTCCAATATGAGACCTGCTCAGAAACTGCAGAGTCTTTCGCTGTTTTCATCACGTCCTCAAATTTCGGTTCTTCGAAACTCGGATTGAAATAATGAAAAGTATAACCAGATTTGATTAGTGTGTCAATTGGAGTTTTATACCTGGCGTATACTTCCTGCACGTGATTTTTATCAATCAGCAACCAACCTTTTTCTTTGGAGGAATTCAACTGTTTTTCATAAAAAGGTTTAGCGATTAACATGGCTAAAACTATTATTAAAAGGCAGCGTAACACCAGTAGCCATAGCTCGGATAGTTTAAAACTTTTCGCATGCGACTTTGCACTTTCAGTAAAAAAAGCAATACTGCCAACCTTTAATGTTTTGCCTTGCTTTACATTCCATAAATGGATGACTACAGGTACAATTATACCAGCACTTGCCCATAGCCATATTGATTGTACATATTGAAGCAATGCTTATCCTCTTAATTTATTTCGACGGTTCAGGAAATCTTTTAAAGCTTTCTCTAAAGGTTCATCCATTGTTATTAATTCGTAAAAAACACCCATGTTGAGCAACTCACTTCTTACATCTGCGAGGTACTTGTTGAGTCTTTCTTTGTACAGGTTTCTTGAAGACGTGGGATCTACCTTTATAGTCTTCCCTGTTTCAAGATCTTCCAAAGCAGTATAACCTTTAAAGTCAAGATCGATTTCATTTTTACCCATCAGGTGAAATACAATGATCTCATGCTTGTTGGTCGCTAGCGATTGCAACAACTTCGTGATCTCTCCATTCTGTTGATAATAGTCGGTGATAAAAACAAACAGTTCTTTTTTATCTGAACTGCTAAAAATGCTTTTATAATTAATAGGATCTGTAAAGCTGCCTGCCGGGTCTATCTTTTCAAGCTGGTAAAAAATTCTCGACAAATGCTGGTGATCCTGGCGTGATGGCAAAGAAAATAAATGATTGTTTTGAAACACGTAGAGCCCAATTGCATCACCTTGCATACTTGCCATATATGCAAGTGAAGCAGCAAGATATCGTGCGTACTCTATTTTTGTAAAGCCTGCGTCAACATGATTGATCGATGCGCTTGCATCTATTAAAAACCGGACTGAAACGCTCGTTTCAATTTCTGACTCACGAATGTAGTATCGGTCTGACCTGGCAAACATTTTCCAATCAAGCCTGCGTAGATCATCGCCTGCCTGGTAACTGCGGTACTGGCTAAACTCCATCCCTACCCCCTTCACGTTGCTGTTGTGGATGCCAGCCATAAAACCGTCAACGGTAGTTTTAGCAGCCAGCTGCAGGTCTTTTATAGACATCAATATTTTAGGATCTAATAATCTGCTCATAACAACTTCAATTTACAAGGGTAGGCCCTCCGGGGCAATTTATCTCTATTATTGCTCTTTCTACAGACAGGTAGCCCCGAAGTGGCATCTAAGAAACGGTTCCATTGATGCACCCCAAGTCATTTCTATTAAAAGTCCATGACGGGATGAAACAAAAAAATATCAATTGCCCTGTAAGGGCTACCTTTTTGTAGCATTTTGATAGACATTAATATTTGGGATCAATAAGACGCCTCATTTTATGTTAGCTTAACATGTCAAAATGATTGCGATTACAATTGCCCTGTAAGGGCTACCAGTTTGTAGCACATGATCAGTCAATTTTAGTTCTATGCCCCGTAGGGGTTACCCTTTTTTCAATTCATTAATTCCTGAAAAATATACTTCTCATCATATTCAACTTCATAGTCTTTCAGCATTTTGATATACTCTTCTTTGAATGTTCTTTTTAGGTGATGTTCTTTCTGATTTTGTATATAATGAACAACATCGTCTATTTGCGAACGGCTGTTACTAAAAGCACCAAATCCTTCCTGCCAATTGAACTTTTTTTTTGTCAGTATTTGTTTGTTTACAAATTCAGAACTATCTCCTTTGACCAATCTCATAATATCTGAAATGGACTGTTTGGGATTAAGTCCCATAAATAAATGAAGATGGTCCGCAACTGAATTTATTGCAATTAGTTTATGACCATTGTTTTTAACAATCCCGGCAATGTATATATGCAATCTTTCTTCCCATTCAGGATGTAAGGTTGCCTGTCGAAATTTAACTGCAAAAACACAATGGATGTATAACTGTGTGTATGTGTTCGGCATATGATTTAAAAATTTGAAGTGATATAAAGGGTAGCCCCTAAGGGGCAAGCATTATGTTTTTCAAATTAATCTACAAACAGGTAGCCCCTCCGGGGCAGGCAAGTTGAAAGGAGCGTCGCAACCAAAGATTCATCTTTGTTCAAAAGCTGATGACACAAAAACCCATTCCTAAATCTCACAACAACGCCTACAAGTTAACTAGGCTGATAATTATTGCAGCCTTCCTTTGGGCCGTTCAATTGTTTTAAGCAGCGTAGCCGTTACTTCATCTGATGTGATATTCTCAGCTTCGGCTTTAAAATTCATCAATACCCGGTGGCGAAGAACAGGGTAAGCCATCGCTTGCAGGTCTTCCATAATAACTGCGTACCGACCTTTTAGCAGCGCTCTTGCTTTGGCAGTTAATATGAGCGCCTGTCCCGCACGTGGACCGCTTCCCCATCTAACCCATTCTTTAACGTAAGCAACAGGTGAAGTATCGGGACGGGTAGCCCGAATGAGGGAGGAAACAAATTGTACAAGCTCGTCATTGATGCTTACGTCTCTGACAAACCCTTGTAATTGTCTTATATCCTCTCCGCCTAAAATTGGATTGATAGCGGCCTTTTTGTTTCCTGTTGTGCTACTAAGAATATTTATTTCTTCCTCTGCAGTCGGATAGCCGATTTTGATGTATAATAAAAACCTGTCAAGCTGCGCTTCGGGAAGCGGGTAAGTACCGGCCTGCTCTATCGGGTTTTGGGTAGCAAGTATGAAAAAAGGGCGATCGAGTGGATAGGTTTTTCCGCCGTAAGTCACTTCGAATTCCTGCATCGCTTCTAGCAACGCCGCTTGTGTCTTGGGCGGAGTACGGTTGATCTCATCTGCGAGTACGATGTTGGCAAACAAGGGACCCTCATTAAATTTGAAAAAGCGTTTTCCGGTTGCGTGATCTTCTTCCAATATCTCGGTGCCGACGATATCGGTTGGCATCAAATCGGGCGTAAATTGAATGCGTCGAAACGAAAGATGAAGTGCTTGCGAAAGCGTGCGGACCATTAGGGTTTTTGCAAGTCCGGGAACACCTTCAAGCAAACAATGACCGCCAGCCAGCAGGGCAACAATAATTTCGTCGAGAATAACATCCTGCCCCACAATCACCTTTTGTATCTCAGTTTTTAAAGATGAGAGTTTATTCAATAAATCTTGTAAAGTGCTTTCTGATACTTCCAAAGCAGTATTTTTAATGATAAATATCGTTTTGTGGGAAGCGGGAAATTAGGGCAAAAAGCGAAGCGAAAAAAATAGTGTCGGCAACAATGAGAACAAAACTGATAACTAAATCTTGAGAATGGGGAGAGCTAAATTTACGTTTACGAGACTAAGATACCGGTCAGGCGATTGGAATACTGACCAGCGAATGCCATCAAACATATTGAACTCTCTTATAGAATACACAACCATACCGGTCGCACTGCAGGAAAAAGTTATTGACCTAAGTAGCAATGATCTTTTTCAATCTCCTTTTTGTTATTTAAGCGGACATAAATTGGTGCAATTTGACGCGCAGGAAAGCGGGCACTTTAAAAAATACATTCAAAACGGGGGGTTTGTTTTCGTTGACGATTGTAACCACGATATTGATGGCCTTTTTGCAAAATCATTCGAAGCACAAATGTCATCGTTGTTTGGAGCACAGGCCTTAAAAAAAATCTCTAACAAACATCATCTCTATAATTCATTTTTCACTTTTGAGAAAGGTCCACCAACAACTTCGTTTGAATTGAATGGCTGGGGCGATGATTTGGTGCATGATTACCTGAAAGCAATTGAAATAAATGGCAGAATTGCGGTTCTATATAGCAATAAAGACTACGGCTGCGAATGGGATTATGACTTTAGGAACAAGCGTTTTTTGGCTGAGGACAATACTAAGTTTGGGGTGAATATTGTGATGTATGCAATGGGTTCGTAACACATGCCACTTTCACAACAACACCTGGATTAAAGTCTACTGCATAACAGCACTTAATTCTTTTTCTATTCTCGAGCAGGACAACAGAAAGGGCTTTTTCGTGATGTTTAAAGAAATTTTTTGTCCTTCTACGTTATAAGACCCTTCGATTGAACCTATAGGCGTTTGGCCTTGAAAACTACCTTGAGTTGCATCTCCTAAAAGACTTCCACCTGCTTGTTCTATTTGTTGTTTGGCTCTTTTTATAAGACTTTCCGCGTCTCCCGAAAATGCAATGCTGAACTGGCACATAAAGTATTTTTTATAGTTCTCTTCAATAATTTGGCCAACAGCCGCAGAGATTTGAATGAGAGCATACCCGCTTAATATTCGAATTTAAATAAAAACAGCCTGAAAACATTCCAGGCTGTACAATGCTATTTTCAAAGGTTTCTATCCTTTATTTTTCTTATAACGTTTATCAGGTGTGCCGTCTTTCTTTGTCGGCCCTTTTACTGTAGCAGTAGTAGAAGTTTTATTTTCTTTAAAACGCTTGTCGGCCGTACCATCTTTTTTCATCTTAGTGGCAGAAGTGGAAGTGGTCGTTTTCTCAGTTTTCTTAGTCTCTTGTTTTGCCTGACCAAAAGAAGTAGATACTAACAAAACGAAGCCCATCAATAAAGAAGCAATCTTTTTCATTTGATAATTTTTAGAGACGTAAGTTAAAGCATGGAAGCAGTAAGCTAGACAAGAATAGCCTTTATTATTAAATTTTGCTGCTATTTTTAAAATAGAATGAACATGATTAGGCTCAATTCGGTCACATCATGCTATGAAGTCTGGATGCGCCTTGAGTAGTAAATAGCTTTATAAAAAATCACTAAGGCTACAAAATTGTTCTCATATTTGCAGCCTTTAAAAAGGCAGCTTCTTTCCGTGTTTCAAAAGCGGATTACTTATTATAATGAAAGCAATCAAATTATTAAGCGCGGTCGGATTAACATGGTTATGTGCAACAACTCTTCATGCTCAGGAGACGGAAATTGAGTTAGACCCAATTACTGTGACTGCATCTCTGCATCCCGTTTCTTCTTCTGTAACCGGCCGAAATATTATTGTTATAAAGGGAGATCAATTTTCTAAGCTACCTGTTAATTCTGTCGATGAACTACTGCGCTACCTGCCAGGACTAGAAGTGCAAATGCGCGGGCCCATGGGAGCACAAAGTGATATTGTACTGCGAGGCGGCACCTTTCAACAGGTGCTTGTCATTTTGGATGGTATTAGAATAAATGATCCAAACACGGGACACTTTAATAGCTACATCCCCATTGCCCCCGCAGAAATTGACAGGATCGAAGTTCTGAAGGGAGCGTCTTCAGCGATCTATGGTTCAGAAGCTGTCGGCGGAGTGATACAAATCATTACAAAATCTTTTGCAGCAAAAACAGGCCAAAAGTCAAAGCAACTTATTGCACAAGGAACGGCCGGACAATTCGGTCTTCTTAACGGCCAATTTGGTGGTTTCTATCAAAATGGAAATACAGCAGTCTCGGGCGGCATTATCAGTAACAATGCATCCGGCCAGCAACAGAGAGGTACGCGTGGTTATTTGCACAACACCTCTGCATCTGTTTCTATCAATCATTACCTGGATCCTTACTGGAACATTTCTTATCGAAGCTCCTTTGACAGACGTGACTTCGCTGCTCAGAATTTCTACACAACCTTTAGGTCAGACACGGCTAACGAAAAAGTGTCTACTTTCTGGAACCAGTTAAAACTGGCATTTGAAAAAGAGCACCAAAGCTTTTCTGTCAATCTAGGATATAAGGCCGTAAAAGATCAATACCAGTTTAACTCCGTTGGCACTCCTAATCTAAATAAGAGCAACCTGCTTCAAGGGTTGGCAATATACAAATGGCTTGCTGCAAGCAACACTACTATAACAACAGGTAGCCAATGGGTTAATAAACAAATGACTTCGAATGACCGGGGCGATCATACACTCAACCAGGCTGGAAGTTTTTTAATTGTTGATGAAAAGATTGGCACTCACGCCACTGTAAGTCCTGCTATACGCGTTGAGTGGAATGAACGGAGTGGATGGCAATTTGTCCCACAGCTAAATGTGTCCTATAAACTTCCATACTGGCAACTTCGAGGTAGCGCTGGTCGAACAACACGAGACGCAGATTTTACTGAGCGTTTCAATAATTACAATAAATCTTTTGTCCAAAGTGGCAGTATCGGCAACCCAGATCTCGCTTCTGAAAACTCGTTTAGTTACGAAGCCGGGGCAGACTTTTTCGGGTTGAAAAATCTGAAGCTTTCAGCGACCATCTTCCAGCAACGCTTTACTAAATTGATAGATTATGTCACCACACCTTATGCTGCTATGCCAAGGAAAGAGAACCTCTCTCCTACCGGCACTTATGCATTAGCGCAAAACATCGGGCAAGTAAATTCAACAGGGGCAGAGTTAGATATACAATACAGTAAAAAATTTCAAGACAACCAGCAGCTATGGGCTACGTTTGGCTTTACATGGATCGACAGTAAAAGCAATAATACAACGCCCTCTTTCTATCTTTCATCCCACGCCAAATACCTTGCTAATTTCAATATTCGTTATACTGTTAATCGTTTTTCTTTCAGCCTAAACGGCCTGTATAAACAACGTACACCTCAAACCTCCACAGCAATTAACGCAGATATTTCTACAGATTATTTTGTTTTAAATGCGCAGCTTCAAGCTTTTGTCTATAGAAATAAAGTAAGCATTTTTACCCAGGCAGATAATTTATTTGACAAACAGTACAGTGACTTATTAGGTTCTCAAATGCCTAAAAGATGGCTGATGGGAGGCTTTAAAGTAACGCTGTAAATTCTTTAAAACCGGGCATAAGAAACAGCCTTTTAGCTTTTGTTGCGTCGCACTCGTGTACTTAAGTGCTTTATTCAGCCACTAATAAAAACTGTTTGAATCTTCATTGTTCAGTTGGATGATATCAGGCGGCCTTATATAATTAGTGTTGTACCTAAACCTAATATCACCATAGAAGGAAATTTGAAAAGCCTGCATATCCTGGGCCTTACGGGGGAAATAGATAGCTCTAAGCTCTGCCGTAGAAAATATCAGGTTCACGTTCCTTGCTCTTATTCCAGCACCTACACCTGTATAAAGATCAGACTTTAGAAAGTGGCCGTTTTGCCCTGTTAGCAACGATGCATCGCCGAACACAAATGGCGCCAATTGAAAACCAAGCAGTTTGTATTTAGCAAAGAAAAAAGTCTCGGCGTACAAGCTCATCCTTTGAGAACCTCTAACAGAGTCAGCGTTGAAATATTTTAAGCCAAGCGAATTATCAATTCTTAGTGGATCGTACACGACGCGATTATAAAGCCGTGTATAACTGTACTTCAGGTACTGGCGCATTTTAAAATGGCTGAACAAGTACAACCGGCTATACAAACTGCCGCCCGCTAAGATGCTTGCATCTTCGAACATTCCCCTGTTTAAAAAAAAGCCTGATCGTATAAATATTTGCATGAACTTTCCTTTCTCTGTAGCGATATACTTATTTGCGTTTATTCCAAAATAAGGTCGCGAAAGTTCTAACTGCTTGTACCAGCCTGCCGTTAGCGCAATGTTGTACCCGTAGGGCACATCCTCGGTAGTCCCAAATCCATAGATGTAATTTGTTTTGTAAAACTCTTGTTTGAAGAAAGTGATTTCGCCAAGAAAAGCCCGTTGATTATTAAAAAGATTATTGAAGCTTTCACCTATTTGAAACGGTTTTTGTCCAAACTCATTTTTTATGTAACGGGCAGCAATGAATGTTCGGTTGCGGCTATTATTATTTTTAAGCAACCTCTTCAATCCAATACTATAACCGGTCCAAATGTCAATAGAAGCATTTTTATAATTGTAAAAAAGACTATCGGGTATATTGTATAAATTATAAGATTGATTGAACCGGAGATCAAGCCCGCCGGCAAAATGAGAATAAGGTGAGACGAGTGGTCTACTAAGTTGCAAATAAAAAGAGGAAACATTGTCCCTTCCCGTACGATCATTATTTATCCGGCTATATCCCAAGGTGCCCGTGATAAAACTGTGCAGGATACTATTTTTCGAATACATAAAATCATAGCCAAACTTTGGAGACCTATTGACGTCATGCAAAGCTGTTATCTGAACTTTTTGACCTGCACCTGCAAGATTACTTTCCCCGGCTGTCACTCTTTGCCTGTCGACACCGCTGAAGTTCAACGACCCAGTTATACTAAAGAGGTCCTTTGTAATTACAAAAACATCGACAGAGTCTGTTGTGCCCTTAACAGGCTTTACTACAACCCTTGCATCTTGTATAAATTCCAGTGATCTTAAATACCGTTCGTTATCAGACAGCAGGTACGGATTAAGCTTGCTTCCTTTTTTAATAAACAGGTTATGCCTTATTACCCAATCGTAGGTATTAGTATGCAAAGCATTTAAAATCCGCGATCCATAATGATTGATAAAATTGGTTGTATCAGAAATCAGTCTTTCAAAGCCCAGTTCCTGTGTTATTACCGAACGTATCACTTTGCCCTGGTATTCTATAAATGGTACAACACTTTTGGCATTGGTTACAGGTGCCTTTTGAGTAGTATCAGGAGGCGAGACGGTGACTGAGCTTTTAACACGGTTGAAAATTCTATTAAAAAAGGTGCTTTTCTTCCTGGGCAGATTTTTTGTCTCCTGCGCTTGAACTGATTGAACAGTTAGCAATACAAAGCAAACCACCAAAATAGTATGTGTCGACTTTTTATCCATTCAAAACTGCAGGTAGTTTGTTGTGCAATGCAAAATTGAAAGTAAAAATAAATGACCTATCCAACTTCACGAGGTCTATTTATCGTGTAGGATTGATCGAAGTACTGAGACTAATAACCCTTCATCGTAAGCACCCACCTTTCATAAATATTTAAGGTTTTTCTTGCCATTTTAATTTCAATGTATATTTTTATTAGATATTTTGCCGATTATAATCAGTGTTTTGCCGAGAAAAACAAGGTTTAAGGGTTATATTAGTAGCAACGAATGGATTTGGAATAAAATAAAGTTCGGCTTTTTCAAACTGTAAAACACCTTTTTGTATGCACAACAAGTATGATTTAACGATAGTGCTGCCTATGTTTAAGCCAAAGCCCGGCTGGGAAAAAAGCTTAAAGGAAAACATGCAATTAATAGATATTGAGTTTAATTATTCGATCTCTATCCAATACATTATAGTAAATGACGGATGTGAAAACGAACATCTCCTAAGCCTATTCGACGTAATACAACAATCTGAAAGCAACGTAAAATTTATTTCTTATCAAGAAAATATGGGAAAAGGTTTCGCCTTAAGAACAGGCGTAGCTGCAGCTTCGGCTCCCGTTGTGATTACTACTGACCTTGATTTTCCATATGAATCAAAAGATATCAGGAACGTTTATGCACTACTTATTTCCGGCAACGAAATTGTAACCGGCAAGAGAAAAGCCGAATATTATGTTGCCACTCCTTTAAAAAGAAAACTGATCTCGAAGGCTTGTATCGCAATGAACAAACACTTACTCAAACTTTCTCTTGGCGATGCTCAATCAGGACTTAAAGGATTTAATAAAAAAGGAAAAAACCTTTTTTTGCAAACCACGATCAACCGCTTCCTCGTTGATACAGAATTTTTAGTACTTGCTAACAAACAGAAACTAGGTATAGCCGTCCTTGAACTAAACCTAAAAAACGGTATTAAATTTTCAAGCATGGGTTGGAAAATTCTGTTAGCAGAAGGAAAAAATTTCTTTCGCATAGTTAAGATGAACAAAAGCAGTTACTTTCCTGCTAAAGCGCAACCATATGCACAGCCAACGGGTGTTATTAACGTTTGATCTTGAAGAGTTTGATATCCCTAATGAATATGGCGCAAATTTATCGTGGGAAGAACAATTGATTGTTGGAAGGAAAGGGATGACGGCAGTTACGGAAGTTTTAGATCTCCACAAAATTCCTGTTACCATATTTACTACCGCTGCCTATGCACTTGAAAACAGGGAACAATTAAAAGCCTTGGCTCTTGAACATGAAATAGCTTCCCACACGTATCACCACTCTCATTTTAAAAAAGAAGACCTTCAACTATCAAAATCTACTTTGGAGGAAATTACGGGAAAAAACGTTTTTGGGCTAAGAATGCCACGAATGAGACCGGTCAGCATGGCGCTGGTTAGAGAAGCTGGTTACGGGTACGACTCTTCGATTAATCCAACGTTCATCCCCGGAAAATACAATAATACCCACCTGCCTAAAACCCTTTACACTGAGCAAGAAGTATATCGTCTGCCTTGTTCGGTTTCGCCTGTTTTAAGAATCCCTTTGTTTTGGCTTGCCTTTAAAAA
This sequence comes from Segetibacter aerophilus, assembly GCF_007991655.1. Classification (GTDB taxonomy): domain Bacteria; phylum Bacteroidota; class Bacteroidia; order Chitinophagales; family Chitinophagaceae; genus Segetibacter; species Segetibacter aerophilus. The sequence goes on along the minus strand of NZ_BJYT01000002.1, from coordinate 164,998 downwards.
CTTCCCATATTTTATTTATCGGAAACTTGCCTTAAATTCTCTGGCAAAATATGGCTACTTAAATCTTTATTTTCACCCCTGGGAATTCACAGATATAAGTAGTTACAAACTGCCGGGGTATGTAAAAAGACATTCAGGCAATAGGTTAGTTGATAGACTGCATGAGCTGATAACAGACTTAAAAAAAGAAGGCTCGTTTGAAACAATTAATAACTTTTTACAAGATCAAGTAAGTACTCGAGGCAGTATTTTGCACCCTAAGCAAGAGATCGCGTAAATAGGAACAAATCAAATCGTTTTGTGGATTCTTTTGTAGCCGGCACCAACCCTTCAGTCAGCATTCTTGCCACGCTCGTTTCATCTATAGTTACTTCATGCAGCGAGTCCTTTATCGGATTAATTCAAGTACCCACATCTTATTCGAAGGCATATTGACTTTGTCATTCAAATTAATTTCGGTTGAATCTGTTACCGACCTTGCCTTGCTAAAGCCTTTGGTCCGTTCAACATACCTTGTAAAATCTATTGAGCGGTTAGTCTTACCAGTGTTCATAATGCACATCACGGTTTGGCTTGCATCATACCGAAAGTAAACATACAGTCCGTCCTGTGGCACGTATTGAGTCATCTTGCCAGTCTTAATGGCGGAAGAACTTTTTCTAAAATTTGCGAGCTTCATTGTCCAATCGTGCACTTCATTCTCTTTATCTGTTCTACCTGCTTCCGTAAACTTGTTTTTCTTATCCTCTTTCCAGCCTCCTAAAAAATCGGAACGAACCAGGCCATCAGGATTAGAAACTCCCTTCATTAAAATTTCTGTTCCATAGTACAACTGCGGAATGCCGCGGCAAGTAAGCAACCAGGCGATAGCAGATTTCAATTTCTCCTCGTCTTCGTTGACCTGAGATAGAAAGCGCGTCATGTCGTGGTTATCGAGGAAGATAACATTCATCATCGGGTTTTTGTAAAGGATATCATTACTTAAAGTCTGGTAAAGGCTGTTAGCATTACCGTCTTTTAATGCAGGCAGAATACCTTGAAAAAGCGTTTGAAAATCGGTCACCCCTTTTAGGTTACTTTTAAAAGAGGTAGTTAAATTGTTCCGAGTGAAATAAGCTTCATTTACAGTTCCCGTTACCCAGACCTCACCAAATTCTGTCACTTTTGGAAATTCATCTGATAAAGCTTTATTGCAACGATTCATAAAATCTAAATCGCAATAGATATAGGTGTCAATCCTCCATCCATCTACACCAAACTCTTCGACAGAGTAAATCGCATGTTGAATAAGATAATTTGCAACGTAGGGATTTGACTGATTCAAATCGGGCATCTCCCGGGTAAACCAGCCATCCGCTTGTTGCTTGCGATCGATCTCTGCCACGTAAGGATCAAATAAGGTTTGGTCTTTATAGTTCGGTCTTGTAAATCTTGGCCATTGATGAAGCCAATCTTTCATAGGTGGATCGACTACCGTAAAGTGATGAATGCCGACATGGTTATACACCGCATCCTGTACCAGTTTCATTCCGCGTTTATGCAGCGCATTACTTAAAGATTTATAGGCAGTTTCTCCACCAAAACGAGGTTCTATTTTATAATGGTTTGTAAATGCATAGCCATGCTCTGTTCTGTTAGGCATATCGTTTTCAAGTACAGGCGTCATCCACACTGTAGTTACCCCAAGTTGTTGCAAATAATCGAGATGATTAATAACCCCTTGAAGATCCCCGCCGTGCCTGTGGTACATAGAATCGCGGTTGAGCGTCTGGTCTTTCATGCCCGTAATGCGGTCATTGCTTTCATCGCCATTGCTAAACCTGTCAGGCATCAGCAGGTAGACAAAATCGGACGAGTTTACGCCCTGCGCAAACTGTTGTCCATTACCGAGTCTCCTTTGTTTCAATTCATAACTAAGGGTAACAGCTTTACCCTGGTTTTGAATTTGCAACTTGAAACTGCCGGGCTTTGCAGCCGAACTAATATTCAGATCAACAAAAAGATAATTGGGACTTTCTACTTTATTCACTTTCTCGATAAATACCCCAGAATGCTTGATAGTAACAGTGCTTCCCTTTCCAATGTTGGGTGAATGAATCATCAGTTGCAGTTTGGAGTTCTTCATTCCTGTCCACCAATGTGAAGGATAAACATCTACTTGCGCAAAACCTATCAGGTGAAGTATTGCTAGGGGCAATACCATTATTACTTTTTTCATAAAATTTTACTCGTCTTTGTCTTTAACCAATATATTCAGCAATCCGGCTAATACCATTGCTACACCGCCTACCACAAGTGCGTATATACTTTGATTGTTAAATAATATTCTAACAAAAAATCCCAAAATAGCAGCAGCCAAAATCTGAGGGATCACGATGAAGAAATTAAATACGCCCATATAAAAGCCCATCTTCTGGGCAGGCAGTGCACCGGCCAGAATTGCATACGGCATTGTTAAGGTTGATGACCACGCAAGACCAATACCCACCATCGGAAGCAATAATAAATTTTTGTCTTTTATAAAAAGCATTGAAATAAGGCCGATACCTCCAATAACGAGGCAGATCATGTGTGTATACTTTCTGCCCGTTTTTTCAGCTATCATGGGAAGCAAAAAGGCCGTAATAGCTGATACTCCATTATAGACCATAAACATAACCCCCACCCAATCTGCCGCGTCCTGGTAAGCCTTTGAAGTAGTATCAGTTGAATTAAATGCGTTTTGAGCAACGGCGGATGTTGTATAAATCCACATAGAAAACAGGGCAAGCCAGGTAAAGAATTGTACAATTGCCAGCTGTAGCATTGTTGGAGGCATGACAGTAAAACCACGTAAGATTTCTGTAAACCCTCTAAACATTCCTTTGCTTTCCCGCATCTCTTTTCTCCATTCGTTAATATCGTCAGGGGGAAGCTCTTTGGTAGAAAACACTGTCCACGCGACGGCGGCGAAGAAAACAACGCCACCGACGTAAAATGAATATTTAACTGAATCAGGAATAATACCTTCAGGGGCAGTATTACTGATGTGCAAGACATTGGTAAAAAAGTAGGGAAGCAAGGACGCAACAACTGCACCTACGCCTATAAAAAAAGTTTGCATTGCAAAACCGGTCGTTCTTTGATTACTGCCAAGCTTGTCGCCGACATAAGCTCTAAAAGGCTCCATCGAAATATTGATCGAAGCATCTAAAGCCCACAATAATATTGCAGCCATCCAAAGCACTGTCGAATTAGGCATTAGGAATAAGGCAATGGAGGCAAGTATAGAACCTATAAAGAAAAAAGGCCGTCGGCGTCCCCAGTAGGGATGCCAGGTACGGTCGCTGATATAACCTATAATTGGTTGAACGAGTAAACCGGTCAGAGGAGCAGCAATCCATAAGATGGGAATATCATCGACTTTTGCACCAAGGGTTTGAAAAATTCTGCTAACGTTAGCATTTTGTAAAGCAAAGCCAAACTGGATACCAAGAAATCCAAAACTCATATTGAAAATCTCTGAAATGGTAAGCTTTGGTCTTCTGTTTTTTGGGGCAAGTGTGTCGGTAGTTACAAGGGCCATAGCAGTCGTTGGGTTGTTACGTTAATGTGTAATTCTTACATAATTAATAAAAGTAGCAAAAAAACATCCTTTGCAGGATGTTTTAAAATTTATTGAGATAAGTAATGTTGCAATAGTTATATAGAGACAAAGACAATTTTATATACTACCGATAGCTCCTATAGATATACTGATAAAAGGATTGCGACGCAACAATGAAGCCATGAAATGCAACCGTCGGTATTATAAAACTAAGAAGGCAAAACTCCAGCAACAGAAACTACGTTAGATCTGCCCCTATAGTAAAACCGTCTGGCAAAACTGCGTTTTTCTTAACTACAACAATTTCATCTTTCACAGTGTACAATTCATGTTCCGTATTCGCTAGTTTGTTTCCGCCAATAATCCTGACGTCGTTACCTATGCGACAATTCTTGTCAATAATAGCATGCTCTATATGACACCTTTGCCCAATGCCGACCGCAGGAACTCCTTTTTCTTCATTGGCTAATAACTGGGCAAGCGTTTCATAATAATCATTACCCATAAGGTAGCTATCAATTATTTCAGTCTCCTCGCCAATTCTTGAACGAATGCCCACCACACTTCCTCTGATATTGCTTGCATGTATAATTGAACCTTCTGCAACGATCGATTTCTCCAGCGTGCTACCTGTAAATTTAGCCGGTGGAAGCATGCGGGCCCGAGTGTAGACAGTGTTGGTATTATCGAACAGGTTAAACGGAGGAAGCGCATCAGTAAGCGCAAGGTTAGCCTCATAAAAAGAATAAATGTTTCCTATGTCGGTCCAATAACCTTCGTATTGGTAGCTCGCGACTTTGTAAGTGCCTATTGATTGAGGAAGTATTTGCTTTCCGAAATCTGTCGCATCTTTCATCTTGTCTTCAAGCAGCTCAAAAAGCAGCTTGCGGCTGAACACATAGATGCCCATGGATGCAAGGTAAAGGCGGCCTTCAGTTTTCATTTCTTCGCCGGTATCACTTATCCAGTCAGGCAACAAATCTTGCTTGGGCTTCTCAATAAACGAAGTAATCATGTGATTATCATCAGCCTTAAGAATACCAAATTCACTTGCTTCACGAGCAGGTACTGGGATAGTAGCGATAGAAATATCTGCGCCTGTCTTTTTATGGTGATCAATCATCTCGCAGAAGTCCATCTGGTACAACTGGTCACCGCTTAGAATCAGGACATATTCAAAATCAAAAGTCTGTAAGTGGCGAAGTGACTGACGAACTGCATCCGCTGTTCCCTGGTACCAGCTTGGATTGTCGGGAGTTTGTTCGGCAGCAAGTATATCTACAAAGCCAGTACTGAAAGCACTGAACAAGTAAGTATTCTTAATGTGCCTGTTAAGGGATGCAGAGTTGTATTGTGTTAATACAAACATTCTACTGATGCCACTATTGATACAGTTACTGATTGGTATATCAACCAAACGGTATTTACCGGCAATAGGTACAGCAGGTTTACTACGGCTTGCAGTTAAGGGATGTAATCTTGTACCGGCGCCTCCGCCCAGTATGACCGCCACCACTGATTTTGATTGACTATCCATATTGTTTATCGTTAGTTTTTAAAAATGGTTTATAAATTTTGGTACACATCAATATATTGCTGTGCGCTGTTATCCCAACTATTATCAATTTGCATCATCCTAGACCGCATGGTATTAAGCGTATCAGTTTCTTTATAGACAGCTGCTGCACGGTGGATTGAATGAATGACATCACCCACTGAAGGATGAATAAAACGTATTCCGTAGCCCCCCTCATCACCCATATCTATTACTGTATCTCGTAAACCTCCTGTACTCCTCACGATTGGAACCGTTCCATAACGCATTGCATACATTTGGTTCAAACCGCATGGTTCTACCCTGCTTGGCATCAACAAAAAATCTGCGCCAGCGTACATTTGGTGACTTAACTTCTCATTGTAACCTATCACTGCGTTATAATTTCCGGGAAACTGAGAAGTAAGGCTATTCAACCGCCATTCTACATCGTGTTCGCCGCTTCCAAGTATTAGGAAGGAGACGTTATGTTGTAAACTATAAATTGAGGCGAGAATACTATCAGGTAAAATATCGGCAGCCTTTTCCCCCACTAATCGGCCAATAAAAACGATGAGCGGATTGTTGATATTGAAGTTGAACTGGTCGCACAAAATCTGTTTGTTCAATAACTTTCCTTCTGCAACATTTTCCAGCGAGAACCGGTTATCGATATAGGTGTCGGTTGCAGGATTCCACACATCTGTATCTATTCCGTTTAAGATACCCACACATTTGCCGCGCTCATATTCGAAAAGATTTTCCAAGCCATTTGCTGCATATCTTAATTCTTCCAAGTAACTCCGGCTGACAGTTGTGACCTTATCAGCACATTTTATTCCACTAGCCAAAGAATTAATATTATTCTGCCAATCGAGCATTCCATGCTTCCAACGATCATAAGAAGGAATATAATAGCTCTTGTCCCACCCGATCCATCCCTGGTACTGTGCATTATGAATTGTAAGCACTGTTTTTAAATGTCCCACTGACCAGTTAAAGTCGTAGCAGTACCGCATCATAAAAGGAATAAGACCAGCCTGGTGATCGTGGCAATGAACTATATCAGGCTTTTTAGATGGCGCGTATGTAAGCCAATGCACAACCGCAATTTGAAAAGCAGCGAAGCGTTCTACATCATCATCGTAACCATAGATCCTTTCTCTGTCTAACAGCCCGTAGATGTCTACCAGAAAAAGTTCGTAACCAAGTTTATTCGTCCTTTCCCTGATGATTGTATAGTCAAAATTGCGCGAGCCAAGGTTAGTGTTTCCTTTGAATTCTATATCCCACTCATTGCTATGCAGAAACTTTGTTTGATACATAGGCATCACCACCTTTGCAACATGTCCCAAACCATTTTGATACTTTGGCAAAGCACCGACTACATCACCCAAACCACCTGCTTTCGCTATTGGGTAACACTCGGCACTAACGTGTAGAATGTCCATTCACAGTTTTTAAAATTGGTAATCGAATTTTATCAGACAATCGCTTTCCTTTAAGTAAACATATAAATAATTATTTAAAAAAAGCTTCTAATAATCGTACTAAAATAAATGTGCCCGATAAATAATTTGTCTTTATTTTGAACCCTTATTTTCTAACCTTACACATTGATTGCTATGCATCAACAAACGAAATGGTCTCAGTTTGGAACTTTGATTTCTGTCTTCTTTTTTTGGGGCTTTGTTGCTGCCAGTAATGATATCTTAATCCCGGTTTTTAAAGAAAAATTGCAGCTTGAACAATGGCAATCGCAGATGATTTCTTTCGCTTTTTACTTTGCCTACACTATTGGGGCTATTCTATATTTGATAATCAGTAAAACAATTGGCGGAGACATTTTAAATAAAATCGGCTACAAGAACGGCATAGCGCTAGGATTAATAATTTCTACTATCGGTGCATTACTTTTTTATCCTGCAGCTGAAACTGCATCGTTTACTTTATTGATTGCTGGATTATTCATTATCGGACTAGGTTATTCTTTGCAACAGACTGCCGCCAACCCGCTCGCTGTAATCATGGGTGATCCACGAACAGGTTCTCAGAGATTGAGCCTTGCAGGTGGTGTAAATAATTTTGGAACAACCATAGGTCCTGTTCTGGTTAGCATTGCCATCTTTGGTTCAGTAACTAGTGACACCGCAAAAATTGCTGATATCGGCGCAGTGAAAACTCCTTACTTAATTTTGGGTGGGCTGTTCCTTGTGGTTGCTTTGATTTTTAAGTTTTCTTCTATTCCAAATAAGATTGTTTCTGAAGATGATACTAAAATTGTTTCCACACCAACTGATATCGCTGATCCCGTTGTTGCGAAGGTTCGAAAGAGTTCTTTAAGCTATGGACAATTGGCGTTGGGTATGGTGGCGATCTTCATTTATGTGGGAGTAGAAGTATCTACGGCAAGCAATCTACCAGAGTTTATGAAACAGCATGTAAAAACAGATGGAGGTGCTCCATTTCCAACTGAAAGCATAGCTCCCTTTATTTCGTTGTATTGGGCCAGTTTAATGATGGGCAGGTGGACATCTTCTGTAGGTGCATTCAATATTAGCAATAGCTTAAAATCAGTCCTGCGTTTTTTGATGCCTTACCTTGCGTTTGGTGTTTTCCTTCTTATTAATAAGCTTGCTAATCACGATATCACTCCTTTTTACATTTATAGCTTAATTATTATTGCTTTGATAATAGGCGACTTTTTGAGCAAGGGCAATCCGGCCTCCCAACTTTTTATATTTTCAGCTTTCGCAATTATTGCATTACTAATCGGAATTTTTTCGACAGGACTAACCAGCGTTTATGCTTTTACCAGCGTCGGTCTTTTCTGCTCTACGTTATGGCCATGTATTTATACTTTGGCTATAGCAGGTCTTGGCAAGCACACCGGTGAAGGATCCAATTATTTAATCATGATGATCATGGGTGGCGGTGTAATCAGCTTACTACAAGGATATCTAGCCGATGATAGTTTGTTGGGCATCCAATTCTCTTACTTTGTTGGTGTTGCATGTTTTGCCTATCTCGCATTCTATGCGATACGTGCTAAAGCTATCTTGAAAAGCCAGGGAATTGATTATGATGTAAAGGTTAGTGGCGGTCATTAAGCCTTATCAATAAAGCAGATTTTTTCTTGGCGACCTTATTGCCAACTTTATTGACTAATTGAAAAAAGGCATGCGAAACATCAATACTATCATGGCTAAAAACTCCCAGTAAAATCTATGTTTACGTTTTTTGTAAAAAGAGAAGATTTTTTTGTTGAAATAAAAACGGCTCCTATATTTGCACTCCCAAAACGAAATGAGGCAACTCGATAGTGAGGGATAAAAAGTTGGGAGCATAGCTCAGTTGGTTTAGAGCATCTGCCTTACAATGAGAAAATGCCTTTTAAGAAATAATAAATAAGATACAATAGCAATAAGGCTTCCAAGAGATTGGGAGCTTTTTTATTTCGATGGTCAATTAGGAAGTGCATTATTGTTACCAAACCTGAAAATATTTTTAAACCTTACTACCACTTGCCGGCCTTTCACTGGGCTTGTTTACTCTTTTGGTTTTTAATTGCAATAGTGGAAAGCTTTGTAGACCAAGGTAAAGCAAGGCTAACTGCCGCCTACAGCGGAACACTTTTCAGTAAGCATCTTGATTCGGGTGTTGGATTTGGATGGGCTGCCAGAATTTGCAACTCATGAATAACATCTCCGTTGTTCATCTCGTAGAACTTATTAATTCCGGAACCGGTAGGGCGTAAGTATGCATAAGCATTAATTTTAATGGCACTAACCGCTAGGAAAAACATTGAACTTTTAAGTCTCCCTTTTTTATTTTCTCATCTTCGCTATCACATGTCGCTTTTGCAATACACACTCTAATTAGTGGCCCCTTGCCCCTTAATTCTATCGGCTTATCGTTAAATTCTGCCAGTTCCTTGCACAAATTCTTAAAAGTGACCGTTAAACCGTCCTCTGAAATTTCACCTTCTGTCCTTTTCATTAAAGCAATTGTTGCCTCCGGTTTCCAGACACGAGGTCTATTATCTCTTAGTTCAATTTTGATTAATTTTTTAACGCTTCAGTTATGTTTTGTGTAGGATTTCCTGAATTCCAAACTTCTTTAAAACGCTGAACTCCATATTTTTTCTCATCCCCGTGTTTCCTAGCGAATATTTTTGAAACTTTTGATTTTAAAAAATCATGTTTAGCTGGCGTTGGAAGTTGCTTTAACTTTAAAAATTTAGCATAGAATATTGCTTCCACGTATTTAGCAGGAATTTTAACTCTGTTATACCCAAATATTTCTCCCGTGTGATATTCTACTACAATGTCAAATCCACCTTCTTCATGGGACAAAGCATTTGTTCTAAACTCATCATCAATCCAATACACCTTTTCTACGAAATCAAATGGTAATCCTAAATAAACATTTTTTATTTCTCGCATTGTCACTTCATTGAATAGAACTCTACTACCCATAAACTTGGTACCGTTTAAAATTAAAACATTCTCCAATACCTATTTTTATTTTTAACCGTATTACTATTACTATTTATAGTTTATAGAAAGGATTGAAACAGCTTTTCATATTAATTAGTAACCTCCTTATCACTATTACATCAAGAGAGCTTGCAGGAAAAACTGCTTTAAAATGAAGAAAGAAATATGAAATTGCATCGCCTAGTCCTCAAAAATCAGAGTACTGGTGAATGATAATTATTCAAGGAGCTTTATAATATTAAATTGCTATTAAACGCCTTTTTAATAATATTTCGCGCATAAAAAGGAAAGGACTAAAATAATTTTAAATGACAGTTGATACTGAAATACTAGAAAGCTTATTTGCAGACTTTGTTCGTTTTTTAAAAGAGGAAAAAGGAGAGAGTTTTATAACCTTCAAATCTTCGGCTTTTGTAAATAAAGACGAAAACTATAAGTATGAAGTTCAAGAGAAGGCGAAGGAGAGTTTACAGCAACAATGGTGGAAGCCGGAAGACGTAGGAACAGGCAGAATACAAGAGAAAGTGCTGAATGCAATTTCTGCGAAGCCGGTCAATCAATATAATTGGCATAAGAATAATCTTATTGATTGGCGTAAAAGAGATGATTTTAAAAAGCTCGCTCCCAATACTGCTCTCGAAAACACCCTTTTTAATTTCTTTAAGAACAAGATAAAAGACAGTCAAGCGTTTGAAGAGTTTTTGAATATTGGCTTATCCTATCAGCTGATAGCTTATTTCTATTTTACAAAACACAGAGATTTATACTTGCCTATTACCCAGGAAAGATTTGATGAAATATTTGTTCTCATTGGCCTTCCTGAATTTAAAACAAGTGGACGAGCGTCATGGGACAATTACTCAGCGTTTATAAATATTACTAAACAAGTAAGAGATTTTTTAAAAACTAAAGATGCTAAAGCAACACTGCTTGACGCACATACATTTCTTTACATTTTAGGGAGTCAGATGAGGGAAGCGAACTTTCCTTTTTCCGTGAATAATGCAATGGCACGGGAACAACCGGCGGCAATAGCTTCCGAACAAATAGCAGAAGAATCTTTAATCCATCATGAGTTACCTAGCTCACCTGTTGAAGTCGAAAACGCAATTTTAGAAGGCAATAGAAATAGGAACACGTATCTTTTTGCATGGAACCCCCAATTTTGGCCATGGGACGAACTGGAAAGCAACATTCAAAAAGTGTATGGAACAGGTACTACCTATGTCGAAGATTGGAGTTGTGGACAGACTAAATCAATAATGTTAGAAGACAGATTTTTTTTGGTTAAACTGGGAACAGACATTAAAGCGTTAGATACTAACGTTAAAGGAATTATAGGCTCAGGGACGATAGTTAGAGAACCTTACCTTAAAAAAAGTATTCAAGACCCCAGTAAAGAAACTCTTCATGTAGACTTAAAATTTGACAATCTATTAAATCCCTATATGGAAGATATTTTATCATTTGATATTTTAAAAGCAGGTGAACTAGCAAATCAACACTGGTCTCCCCAATCATCGGGAATATCAGTCAAACCAGAACTTGTCGATAAGCTTGAAGAAGTGTGGTTTAACTTTTTCAACTCCGCTAATATTCGACATAATCCATTTTTACCAAATAATAACCCAATAACTTATTCTGAAGGAGTGCCTTATCAGGTCACTCAAACTGTTTATGAAAGAAGTCCTCATGCTCGAAAAGCTTGCATAGAGAAATATGGACTTTCTTGTTTTGTCTGTCGATTCAATTTTGCAAAAGTGTATGGCGATATTGGTAAGGATTTTATTCACGTTCATCACATAAATCATATTTCAAAAATTGGAAAAAGCTATAGGGTTGACCCGATAACCGACCTGAGACCTGTTTGCCCAAACTGTCACGCAATGTTGCATAGGCAAAAGGAGGGGATGTCTATTGAAGAATTAAAGTCGACTCTAGGTCCAGGTCAGCTTCGAGATTGATTGGTGGACGTTTTAAGTTTTCATGTTACTTATTATTAACCAGCTGGAATGATGGTGTCAATAGGCGGTTGCTATTGCAAGAGCAGCTTCTTTAATGCAATGTGTCACTGCATCTATTTAAGTGGAATATGGGGCATTTGTGACACTGCAGCCATGATTGAGTGACAAATGCCTGAACCTAGCAGGGCAAATTGTGTTATTATTATTTCTGAGATGTACCTATTATAATTTAAACTAGTCATCTTCATATGCCCACCCTTTAACTATACCGTCGACGGTTTCATCAATTATTCCAAATATCAAAAGGTCGGAATATAAATCAGAGTTTGAGTTTCTGATTGATGTATAATGCGGAAAATCTCGTGTTAGCATTCGCTTAAAAACGCCTATCCCCACAACAGGGAAATTGTGAAACACATTCTCAAGATAACCTTTGAACTGCCTTCGTAATAATCTCCTAGGGGCATGAAGTTCTTGGTTTGCAAGTATTCTATCATGGTGTTCTGTTTGCAGTTTCAACCTGGAATCCTTATCCTTCATTTGACTATAAAGCAAAAGGATAACAAAAATTAAAAGAGTAAACATTAATCCAATCATAACTGCGCTATAAATCGTAACTATTAATAAATATATCAGTTAAATCTGTAACCTTAAAAATTCACTTCATCATCTAGATGCCATGTGTTTTTTGGAACAAACCGTTGATTAATGCATATTTCATCACCTGTAATAATTCAAAACGTTATGGCGGCATCTTTGACACGCTAGTTATCATTCAGTTAGAAAAGCCCTGAACAAATGCAAGGCAGTTCCAAAGAATCATTTATTATTTTTAATTCTGCATAAGATTAACTGTTAGAACTTCATCAATGTAGTATGAGCGGCCTACTTTAAAGTTGTTGTTTGAGGCAATTTCAATTACCTGCTGATATACTGCATCATCTTCTTTTTTGTTTAATGCAATCAACATAACCAGCTTTTTTGCCTTCGGTGTCATGGAAACTTCTTTCACACCTTCAATAGCTTTTACTTTTGCTTCAAGCGATTTAACTTTTTTGCTGTCCAACTCTTTAAATGATGAAGTTTTAACTTCTGGTGCTTGTTCCAGTTTTTTAGCAGCAGCCTTTTTTCCCTTTTCGGCTAAAAGAGTTTCATCCTTTTTAACTACTGGTGATTGTTCAACTTCCTTTTGTGGTGGTTCAACTTTTGAGATTTCAACTGCCGGCTTTGCTGTTGTTGCTTCATTTGCAACTTCTGTGTTTGTTTGCATGATGTGTTGTTTTTGATTAATAATGACTAGCACAACATTATTGTCTCATTCTGAAAGCTGGTACTACTCATTTCTCCACTAATCACTTTCTTCTGCTGCAATCTTCTCCGGCAACTTCTTAAACTCACTACAAATATTACTTTCTCCCTAATAACTAATTACATTTAAACCATGGTAAACAACGAAGTGACCAATTTACAATCACTAATAAATCTAATCAATGAAGCTTTGGACAGTAAGAGCAGGAAAATATGGCGAACAGGAGCAAACGTGTGTAGACAATTCTGTAATTACAATTGCTTGGAATGAAATGCCTGATTTGAAAACATTCAAAAGTAGAGAAGAGCTATTTAAAGAATATCAAATTATTTATAAAGAAGCAAGCAATGTAAAAGCTGGAATTAATGCAGGACAAATATGGCGATTTGCAAATGAGATTGCTTTAGGGGATATTGTTGCACTTCCGTCAAAAACTCAACCTTCTATTTATATTGGTAAAATAATTGGGGAATATAAATATCAAAAAGTAGCACCCGATACTGTACATCTTCGACCAGTTAAGTGGCTAAAAACAATTCCTAGAGCAGAATTTGACCAAGACATACTGTATTCTTTCGGGTCCTTATTAACAATAAGCCAAGTTTCTAGGGTACAAGCAGCTGAAAGAGTTATTGCGCTAGTTGAGGGCAAAAAGCGTTCTACTAAAATTGATACGCCCCTAATTGAGGAAACAGAAGAAGAGTTTGATGTAGAGCAATTTGCTAAAGACCAAATTATTAAATTGATTGACCGGAATTTTAAAGGACATGTATTTGCAAAACTTGTTGACCAGATATTAATTGCACAGGGCTACATAACTCAAGTATCTCCTCCTGGACCTGATGGAGGTTTGGATATTCTAGCTGCATCAGGTGGACTTGGATTTGACCATCCACGCATATGTGTTCAAATAAAATCAACAACCGCACAAGTTGACGTAAAAACGCTTCGAGAGCTTCAAGGAGTTATGAGAAAAGTTAAGTCAGAGTTAGGTCTGTTAGTATCGTGGAGCGGCTTTAACCATAAGGTACTACAAGAGGCCAGAGAAGATTTCTTCTTCATTAGACTTTGGTCGGCAAATGATATCATCGAAAACATCTTTAAGTACTATGAAAATTTTTCTGATGAAATGAAGGCGGAACTACCTCTAAAAAGATTTTGGATGCTCGTTGAAAAGTAGCTTATTGCAGAACTTCAAAAACGAAAACAAGAACGAGCTAGCACTAATACTGCCGCCCGACTCTAAGTTTTATAAGGAAGGAAAAAAGCAAAGTAGCAATTGTAGCTCTTGCCATAGTTTATTGTGTTACCCTGCTTAAATAAAGATTAAAACTTCATATAGCATATACTGTCCGTTTGTTCGCTGAGTAGCTTAGATAAAAATCTTTTATTATGCAACAGGCAAAGCATGCAGAAGGATATGCAGGGTATCTCATAGGCCACTTCTTTATAACTCTAATATGGATGATTGAAAAGGTTTCAAATTTATTCAGCTTCAAAAAGAAATAATTATCTCTTTGACTTGGTTGCTAACTTATTTTGTCTTCATTATTTACTTGAATCACTCAATCCATTCTTTTCAAATAGTAAGCCATTATAAATATTGAAATTAAAGGGATTACAGTATTTGAGGCCTTCCACATGTGCATCGAATACAGAAGAATATTATTTGCAAGGAATAAGGTTAAATATAAATAGAAGCCCCACTTTCTCATCTGCCAAAGGCCAACGGTACTTACAAAGCCCACAAAAAAAGAAATAGACAGAGCTATAAAATACCATCTTTCAAGATGTCTAGCGGCAGGAGTAAACAGGACAATTAATCCCCATCCCATGCCTATAAATCCTGTGATACATAAAAATTTTATTGCAAGTGGTCGTCTTTCACCGTTCATGTAGTATCGCTTTTTTATTTACTCTACTACAATTTCATCTGGCTTAGTAATAACTATCTGAGGTTTGCCTTTATAATCTTCAACCTTCCCTGTCACACAAACGTTTTTGTTATCATATTCGGGCAATGATTTGAACGCATTTTTATCCTTTGCAAATATTACTACTGTCAAAGGCGAATTAGGATAAGCACCGCCAATATTGACAAAGTTTACTTTTTCAAGCTCCTTTACTCCATACACCCTAGAACATACTGTTACCGTCTTTCCTATATAGGCTTTGACACTATCAACAGAGATTTTGGTCTGTGCAAAAGAAACGCTCGCTGTGAAAGCAAAACTGGTTATCAGAAGTAATTTTTTCATGGAAGTAAAGATACTGAAACAGACATTGAATTATTTACTAAAATCTTTAGCAATAGATTTGTCGCTATGACAATTCCAATCACTTTTGAATTTAACGGCAAAATATATGTTGGTGAGTTGAGTCACGTGTCAGGTTCTGGAAATAGTACAATGTTTCATCTCTACATCAACCGTTTCTATTATGGCAGATTGAGATATAGTGTGTTTGCTGATGGATGGGTGTTTGATACAAATGCCGGAAGTGTTGGGTGGGAAGTTTTGGCAGAACATTTCGGCTATCATGTTATTGCTTGGTACCACTGTTTATAAGGAATTGACTCTAAAACAATTTTTTGTTTTTTTAACCAACAATGTTTCCCATACCCACCTTCCAATCCTTAAAATTAATTTTGTGAGATTGTACGGGTCGTGTAATTTTACTTAAGAAATAATTAGAACGTGCCGTTAGGTACAATATTTCCAAACTGAAGCTGGAGTCCCACCAATAAGAATACTAAGATTTAATGGACTTCGAAAATGATGGAAACAAACTTTGATTGTCAACAGAAATGACTTTAAGTCTGTATTTCTTCAATTTTTATCATTAAATCTTACTCATGGTTACAAACAACACCAACGGTCATACAACCATTATTCAGCAAATTACAGTTAATAACTTCTTCCTTTCGGAACAAAAACAGCCTGAGCTAGACAATCAGCAGCAGGAGCCGTCAAAGGATAAGCCAAAAGAAAAGAAAGATAAACTCCTTTGGTATCAGTTCTGGTTTAACTGTCTAAAATGGCTGGCTAAATATTTTCCCGTTTTAGCTGCACTAATAAAAGACCATCCAAAGTGATAATCCTAACCCTTCAATCTGCATTTTCTTTTTCTACTCATTTAAAAGTTATTTGTTTAACTCTTTCCATAGGTATAACGTCTGTTGCAAATTTTTTTTTCATGATGTATAAATAGGAAGTTCTGAGTCTTTCCAATATAGTAATTGAAACTATCTGATACAATAGTCGTGCTATCAGTAAGTAATACTTCCGTTCCTATGTTGGTTTTTTTATCACGTACTTTTTCAGCGTCAGCCGTTGCGTCAAAAATGGTATAAATAACTAATCCCATTCCTACTAGTAATAATCCGAAGTTTCTTCTACTTTCATTTGAAGAATTAAGACGGTTGTGTTGATGTGCGACGGAATTGTGAATAAATACAATAACAAACATTAGGATTGCAAATCCCGGGGCCTGTAACAGAATTGACCATTCAATCTTTTGAAATTTGAGGTAATATACAATTGCGAATGTCACTCCAAATATTAGAGATATCAACATTACCTTTTTAGTCTGCTGAAAAGTAATTAAGCACATTTTTGAAATGCTAACATTAGCTGTAGCTTGTTCTGCTAAAGCTATTTTTCTTTCGTCACTTACCTTGTTGCGCTGCATAAAACCCATAAAAAAACCAACAAACCCTGAAACTATAAAAGGAACTATAACACCTAAAAACGACGTAAGAATTTCCGAGAAGTCTAGAAAATTTACAATCTTTATTCCGTACATCAAGTAGTAAAAATAAAGACGAGTAACGCCAAGAAATATCATAAATGAACCTACATATGGCAACAGTTCTTTTGCCGTTTGCTCTTTGTTCTCATTGGCCATAATAGTAAATCTACTGAAAGATTACCAAGACAGGAATACCACTTCAATGAGTGGCATCCTAATTACCTTTTAAGCAGGCTGGCTTTGTTTTTGGTTCTGATGTTGCAATCATCAATTTAAACCTATACCTGTTTTCATCAACAATTTGTTTTAGGTCTAATCCTGTCAAAACAGCTTTTAGAAAATCCGAATAAAAGACCGTTGCATATCAGCAACAGAACAATGATAAGTACTGGCTGTCGGACTAAGTAACTTTTTACTAGAGGCTTCCTTAAATAA
Organism: Segetibacter aerophilus; assembly: GCF_007991655.1. Classification (GTDB taxonomy): domain Bacteria; phylum Bacteroidota; class Bacteroidia; order Chitinophagales; family Chitinophagaceae; genus Segetibacter; species Segetibacter aerophilus. Next base: position 147,921 of record NZ_BJYT01000002.1, on the reverse strand, counting down.
AAAAGGTGCAGCTTTTGAAGACCGCACCATAATTAACATTTACGACATTTCCTTTAAGCACAAGCCTCAACCCTTGGAAATTCCATGATTAATAAATCGCGAGGAATTTGCAGCACCTTATCAATTTGTTTCATGAAGAAAGGAATCCCTGCCTCTTTGCACTGGTCTCTCAACATCCTTCCCCAATCTGCATCATAGGGTCTTCTTCCATGCCCGCTTTCACCACCAACAATAACCCAATCAATAGCAGGTATCCATTCAGCTCTGAGGTACACTGCATCTAGTTGCGGCTCAACGCTCAAAAATCTTTTGCCATTAACCTGCATCAATTGCGGAACTAACTTATCAGCAGTTGCCTGATTAACAGGTGTTTAAAAATTAAAAGACATAATTCTACCATCTCAACTTTTTTCATTTTTTAAAGTTGATGGGCGTGCCGGTAAGTCGGTCTTTGAACAGGTTGAAATGCTTATAATTGCCGCGTTACAATCATGTGCATTCCTACCCGCTCAGGCAAATGCGTCCATTACCCTTACATCAATAAAAATTGTTTTTGACACTTGCTGTTACCCTAAAACTTCAAGCATCCAGGTCACCTAGGATTGTTGCTTTTTGCTGACAATGACCTTACAGAATAAGAAAAAATAATGGGGCTTTTATTACCCTTTTTTCCTATTACGAATATACCACATAATGCGTATACTTTTCGCTGCTTTTGCTCCATTCTAAAAGTTTTTTAAACCACTTTTTCATGTGTATAACGCTGGTGTACAATGGTATCAACATATGATTCCATTCTAATAGTTAAGAAACTTTACATCCATGATAAATCAACAGCTGAGCATTTTAAGCACACCCATTAGAATTAATAATCCCTTGAAACTTCTAAGTAAATATTGTTTAACCACACCTTGCGGAGCTGTAGTAAAAGCTCGCTATGAATCTGTTTTAAAATTTTCTTTCCTGCATGGTAATGGTTAAAGTGTTGGTACGTATCCTTCAATATTTCAAAGCCGAATGCAGGACAAATTTCTGCGTCATCATACGGTCGCATATCATAATTATAGCCACTCATTTGTTCATCACCCAACGGCAATGGTATCAGTGAGATTCTTTTGAGTGTCACTTCAAAAGCGAACATCAAAATCATCATCCCATCTGGAGTTACACCTTCACCAGTCCAGTCATCATATTTGAAAATTAAGAAAAGATAGCTTCCGTTTTTGTGTGCGAAATTGAAAGTGCAATACCTTTCCTCGTCCTGCCACTTCTTTATAATCTTTGTGCTAATATATTCCACCAATCCATCAAGTTCATTCGCCATATTTCTTGTTTTATATGTTTAAAAATTTACAGACAAAGCAATGCCCCTAACATGCATCAAGGACGCTTTACCTGTTTTTTGAACATCAAAATGAAACAACTACAATGCATCTTTTGCAGGTACATCAGATTCCAGTTCAGAAAACTTTAGCGCATAGTTTGAACAAAAGCCACTGCGCCTTAGCTGTTGTTATGATGTGTTTTTGATTATACCAGCGTATCCTTGGATTTCTCGTAAAGTGACGGGCTATGAAAACGCTTCTAACCTTGGAAATTCTCTGATTAATAACTCGCCAGGAATTTGAAGCACCTTGTCAATCTGTTTCCTAAAGAAACGAATGCTTGCGTCTTTGCGCTGTTAATGCCTCCTTGTTCCATCCTTTTAGCAATTTCAGACAAGCCTTCTTTAAAATTGCCATTATTGTCTATTTCCATAAGTTGTTACTTGTTTTGTTAAGCATCAGGGCGGCCCCTTTCACCACCCTTTTACTTAATGTTTGTTTATAGCTATTCCTGTATGGTGTCTAACCGAATATTTCATCAAGGTTAATCGGTTCTATATTTTCAATATCATCGATTACTTCTTGCATTTCAATTGCAAGTTCATTCATCTTAAATCTTATTCTTTCAGGGAGATAGCGTTCTCTATTATTGCAATTGCTAGTAAATAGAATTAGATACTCCAATTGAAATTTCATATACCGCATATATTGCTCAGTCTCGTGCATATTGTATAACCTCCCTATAAACTCCCTTGGGTCATCAAATATTGAAAATGGTTTCTTTCGCCGTCCCATAATATTTCTTTTTATAGTTATTGATAGGGTTATTTCTAACCGTAATTATTTCCTAAAGCCAACAGGTTGAAGAATTTTTACTTTCCGTTTCTGCTTCAAACAAATCATCTCGCTGCAGTAACGCATATAAGAAAAATTCTTTTATGCGGTTAGCAATTACAGTAATGCAGCTTTTGCCATACTTATCCTTCAACGTATAAGTTAATGAATTAGGTTCTTCCTCAATTTCAAATTGAAGAGATAGTGGTTTGCCTTTAAAGATGATAGTTGGTACATCATTTTCGAAGGTTATTTGAAAATCTTTCAGTTTAATTTTTGGCTTTACAAGAACAGCATGGGTTTGGGCAGAATAGCTTATCTTTTCTTGCTCTTCGTATTTCTCGTTAAATTCCGCATCGGCATTATTTAAAGAACCTAAAGGCTTTTCCTCTTCCGGTAAAGCTTCTTCCTTTCTAATATTTCCGTTTCCTTCCTCATTCGTTTTTGGAGCTTCAATTGGATTCGGCAGTGAAGGTTCAGGGTCATGCTTTGTAGGTTCAGGTTCGTCTGCTACTTCTTTAAACTTAGCTTTTATTTGCTTTTTGTAGGGATTACTTTCCTTATTATAATTTTGCCATAGCTTAATTGTTTCATGACTGCAATTTAAAATTGTTGCCAATTTTTGAAGTATATGTCCTTCGATTGTTTTTGCCCATGCCTGCCCATTTAAATTTTCCTGGAGATAACCTCGTAAGTACATAACCAATTCAAACTTCTGATACTTACTCAACTTTTTTATGTGCAACCCGAAATTCATAAACCTTGGACCGTCAGCCAGGTCTAAACCTTCTGCAAATGCCACTTCGATTTTTTCAACCTTATTGGCAATTGCGGCTTGCACTGATTCAATATTGGATAGAACATACGATTCACCGTTTTCTTTATCAGTTACCACTACAGGTATATCGTAATAGTCAAAGAATTCAGCCTCTTTTATATAAAATTCCGACGCTGTAATTTCAAGCTTTTGAAACAGTGGGTGATTTAAATTGAGAGCTTCAGCAGGAAAAAATTTCCTGCTTATGGTAATATTGCCGGTTTTCTTTATTGGAAGCTTGTTGCATCCGATAGCTATTTTTGTCATTTAGTTAAGTTAAAAATTTGACAGAAGGGCGGCCACTTTCACCGCCCTTTTGCTTGATGATTGTTTAATTAGTTTAAAAGCTCCTATTTTCATTATCGCATCTTTACTAATCGCCTTGCTTTTGTTTTTTGCCAGCTTTTTTTTTAGCCTCCATTTTTTATTTACTATCGTAATTTGCTTTCTGATAAACATCAGAGTGCTGCTTCTTGACAACAGCAGCGCTTGTGATAATTAGTTGTTTTAATTTGTTATAAAAGTTGAAGCACTTGCATTTTTCACTTGGCCAGCTTCCTCCAAAAAATCATAAATATCCCAGCAGACTTCTGAGTGCAAAGGGTGGATTTTTAATTCAGTTTCTTCGTCGAAACCAATTCGAGTTTTGATTATGTTATAAACCCTTGCATCTAAGTTTATATTAATGTCAATCCAACAATAATAGTTGTATAGCCGTCCATCCCAGTCAAACACCAATAGGTGTTCATCTCCTTCATCAAGTCCACTTCCCCCACGTGTATCTCCCCAACTAAAATTTAGTTTTGGATACCTTTCTATCAATAATTCCATCAAACTGTTTAGTATGTCAATAAATTCCTTTGGAGTTCGTTCTCCATTGTTATTACTAATCCTTATCATATTATTTTTTTAATTTTTTAAAAAATCGATTCAATATTCTACCATCTCAACTTTTTTCATTTTTAAGTTGATTGCTTGCCCATTGTAAGTTGGGGCTTTTGAACAACCGCAAATACATATTACCGCCCGTGTTCAACCATGTCCATAAGGCGGCTGTTCAGGCAAATGCGTGTGTGGGAATTATTAAGAATAGAAGGGGTTCTCTATTTCCAGTTGTGCTTTTTTAGCAGCTTCGTCGAGATACCAAAAAGAATGCACCACTGTTCTTAATTGAAAGTTCTTAACAAATTCAAACTCGATACCACAACTTTTATCTTTTTCATCATGGTACTTGATTTGCACCCTTTCGTTATCATCCGTGTAGACAATAACATCGCCCCCTGTACAGTTAATCATTGCTTTTGGTTTGAAGCGCGCTGCTTTCAAATCGTCTTGCAGTGCATCAAGTTGTGCATGTACTTCATTGAAGTTTTCAGAAGGATGACTGTAGTAACCTTGCAATTGCCTTCCACTGATGGTGAAAAAGTGTTTTTCGATTACTGATTTCATTGTTGCTGCTTTTGTTGTTTTTTCTTTTATCATATATGTTTTTTTTACGTGGTTATCGACCAGAAAATTCAATCGCTTTTTCCGCTCTTCTATCTCTTTTTCTTATACTGTAAAAGTACAACTATACTATCAAATAAACAAAAAATATTTTGTATAAATTGATGATTAACAACCAGTTATCGTCCAGACACACCAGGTAATACAAAGTTAAAAAGAGGTGCTGCTTTTGGGGTAGTTGAAGGATTAACTGCTAATCAACGGAACGAAACTTGATGACTACATAAATACTTAACTAGCCATCATGGAATATTCATTTACAGAAGAAGAAATAAGCACTCGATTTTATAGAATAAAAGGCTTTAAATGTTTAAAGTGTGGAAGTACTGATTCAAAAAACGGGAAAAAGGAATATGACCGAAAATGTGCCGAATGTGGCACCAATTATCCGCTTACAGCAAACACTGCGTTTCATAGCCAGCGCATTCCGTTAAATAAAGCAATTGCTATGCTTGTTGATGCTCAAACAACTTACATGAAGTTTTTAGAAAGCGACGAGTATCAAATAAAAGAAGGTGAATTCGACGAAGATGATGATGAAGACCCATTAACTTTGAAATGGAAGCGATGGCAAAAAGATAAGAAAACGCACTTTTATTTTCTCGATAACCCTGCCCGTAAATCTTCACAGGACTTAAGTGAGATTTTTAAAATAGAAAAAAAATCTGTTCAGGCATTTTTTTCAAAAATAGCGCAGTGGTTGCCAGATGAATTTGGTAACAGTTGCTACGCTGACAAAGAGTGGTTCAAAAATTTAAAAACGGACGAAAGTAAAGTAGAATGGACTAAAATCTTCAATCTTCTATTTCGACCTAATGATTATAAGTATTGGGAGCTAGATATAGCACGGGAACTTGAAGACCTCTTGTTTATCCTAATTCACTGTGTCGAGCCAGCGAAAGGAAAGCTGTATTACATTGGTGAACAATACTATGAAGATTTAGCAGAAAAGGAAAATGAACGATTACAAAAAGAAAATGAACGATTACAAAAGGAATGGGAAGAAGAGTTTGAAAGAAAGAACGGCTATAGATATATTCCCTGAATAGAGTTATCGCTAACCGAAAAAAAACACACTACGGAAATATCGAGCTTTAAAAAATAAATCTAAAGCTTACACTGCGTTCAGTATTTTTTTCAAGAAGTTTGATAGCGGCCGTTCTATTCGCTCCATACTCTTTGTGCAAATCAATCTGGCTTTTAAAAATAGTTTCTTTTGTTCTCAGCACATCCCATGGAACTATTCCCAACTCTTCGTCTGTCATATCATGTAGATCTCTATCACTTACACGCTTACTATTACCCTGTATGGCGTACAGTGTATTGTTTTGTTTATTAACTATTTTGGCTTTTGTAGCTGTTTTTATTTCAGCTTGTTTTTTCATTTCAATTTGTTCTAATACGGTTTTGTAATGCCTCTTAATTGTCGGCAGTGAGATGTTGCCCTTCGCTGTTTTGAAAATTTCTATCGGTGTAACTTCCATTTCCATAGCAATTAAAACTTCAATCGAGGCTTCAATAATTTCAAACGAGTTATCTTTTCTCAACTTCCCGTTTTGCTGATTAGCAATTATGTTCCTGTCCTTACCACTAAGCTTTGAATTTGTGTGAACTTTTTTAATTCTTGTTTTTACAAACTTCTCTCCTGTTTCAGTTATCCTTTCAAACTCCGCAGCAACCGTCCGCATCATTTCAGTTCTGCCCATTGGGCTATCATTTGTAAAATTTTGATTGATAAAATTTATATAAGAGTGAACCTCGAATAATGTGATGTCAGGATTGAGAAACATCAGGTGATTTATCATACTCCTGAATGTCTTATGCTTCTTGCCATCTGTGATTACTTTTGGTACAAACATCTGCACAAACTCCACCGGCTTTATTATATAATCAGCATCACCTACATCAACTGCTGTTTTAAACCTAAGCTTCTTTAATAAAATATCAATGGTTATAAAAGATGTAAGGGTATCACGCACTATACAACCTCGCTCTTCTTCTTTCTTTTTATACTGTTTGATACCCTTTTTATTATTTTCATTATTTATTTTACAATCACTTACATCTACTTCTATACTTTTATCTATATATAGCTTTTCATCCATCGGAATAATAAAATTTCTGGCTATACCTAATGCTTCTGTATCTATTGGTAATTTCTTAAAAACAATCTCTCTAAAATATTGATGTACTTCATTGAAGTTTTCTTTTGTAATACCAGTAGCTTTAACTAAAAAAAATACACCTCTCCCACCAACTGATTTGCCAAGCATACAAATTTTATCTGCATATTCTTGCAGAATAAATTCTTTATAAAGTTCCACCTCACACTCAATTTTATTTTTATCAATATCAAAGTACAAATAGCCCGATAGTTGTTTTAAAACTGCGGTGTTGATTACTTCACCCTTTTTATTTTTCGTTGGTATAATATCAAAAATTCCATGAGGTTTGACGCAAGGCAATTGTTTTTTCATAGCCACATACCTTTCACTCTTATAAGCTTCTGAATGTAACTGTTCAATTAGTTCTGTATTTGGATTTGCTTTTATCAAGCTCTGAAGAATGTCGAATGAAATTTTTTCGTCACCTACTACTTTTTTCAATCCATCGTTATAATAACTTATCATTCATAATATAAAAATGGCCAGAAATTAAGTGTGTAGCTCCACTTAAAATCCGGCCTGAACTTTCGTTCTAAAAATTTTTATTCAGTTATCATTAGCTACAATAATAACCTACCTATCCTTTCAAATTTTCCAATAAATGTTTATGTTACCACTTGAATAAAGTTAGTTGTCTGGGTTTTAAAACCAAATCCGGAAGAACTTCTTTTAGAACTATTTTATTAATAAAATCTTATGTGTGAAATGCTTGTTTCTCATTACCAGAACCCCCTAAAAAAAATAGCACTAGCAGGAAGTCAAAGCCGTGCCTCTGCTATTATCTTATCGCTTAAACTGCCGGCACTCAATCTTCCGCTTTCTGCTTTGTTGTCTTTAAGTAGTGGCGTTAGTTTTTTGTAAATTTCATCTCTCAATTCATCTGAAAAACCTCTCACCTCAATTATAAATGTTTCTTGCTTTGAAACTAATATCACTCCGTTTTTTTCATCTGCTTCTATTTGCTCCTGCAAGTCTTTAAGCTCCCATTTTATCTTATAGCGCCACTTTTCCCAAAACAAAAATTGAATGGCCACTTCTTCTTTACTTCCTCCAAGTATAATATCAAAATATATCTTCATTGTTTATATTTTAAATATTCCCATTACCGATAGTTTTTAAGATTTAGGAGTAAGTAACCGATTAGTGCGGCTAGGAGGATGTCCGAGGAAAAGTATATTCGAATAGCCGGAAAATAATTTGTGGCGAGAAAAAGAAGTCTAATTTTCATTTTAAAAAAACATCCGTGGATAATGCGTTAAACCCAAAGCCTCTTATTGATAAACTTTTTTCATTGCTGGACGAATGGAGAAATTTGCCGGCCTATCAACTTGAAAGACGAGCAGACATTTTTTTCGCTATCTACCTTGATACAATAATTAAGAAAAAATTTGGTGACGGCATTGATTTTATTGTTCCTGAATTCCCTATAAGGATTGGTGGCATTTTAGAAGAAAATGAAAGCGTAAACCTATCTGTAAAGATTGATTATGTTGCTGTTTGCGAAGAAGCGAAAAAGGTCTATTTTATTGAGTTGAAGACCGACCAAACTTCGCGGCGTGAGAAACAAGATTTGTATTTGCAGAAAGCAAAGGAAATCAACATTCCAGCGTTAATGAACGGTATCATTCAAATTTATAGTGCTACCATTCAAAAAAGGAAGTACAACAACCTTATTGCCTTACTATCAAAGATTGGCTGGTTGTCACTGGATAAGGATGTTTGCAGAAACACGAGTAAAGATTATGAAATTACTGTTGTTTACATTCAACCTACCAATTCCCGCAACGCAAACAACATTATTTCCTTTACTGATGTTGCTGATTATCTCAGTAACCAAAGTGATGATTTAACGGCAAGGTTTGTGAAGTCTTTGGAAAGCTGGCTAGAGAATCAAAGTGAAGAAAATAGCGTACTGATAAAAAAGCCTGTGATGTAAAACTTTTAGTATGGAGGAAATATTAAAGAAGTATGAAAGTAGCGGTAGTTTTCACTTTAGCCTAAATCAAAATCTGAAAACAGTTTGTAATGCTCCAAATACTAAGGCCGGCATTTATCTCTTCTACGATGTAACAACACAAAAGACACTCATTTATATTGGCTGCTCGGGTCACATTGCAAACGACGGAAAAATTTCAATAAGAAAGACAGGCTCTGGTGGAATTTGGGGGAGAATTGTAAACGGGCATCAATTTGGAAATATGAAAAGGCACGTTTCACTTCCACTGCAAATGAAAATGGATAATATTGAAAGCCTCGAGGTTTGCTGGTATGTTACACATTACAACGACTTAATTCATAGTCCAGTTTATGTTGAATCATGCCTTCTTCAGACATACTTTGAAAAGGAGAAAAGGCTTCCAAAGTGGAATAAGAAGTTCTGATAACACCGACTGATGATAGAAGTTTTTTTAAGAAACAAATTCCAAAAAATAGCACATCTGATTTGTAATCAGGTGATGCCTCCTGCTAACAGGAATAGTTGATTGATATGGAAGCCAATGGCAGTAAGTGTCTTAACCGTTTCTAGGCTTTTTAAACTGATATGGTCTTTGCAAGTGCATTGGAAAGTGCATTATAAAGGCAGGTAAGTTGGGTTATGAAGGCTTACTTTACACCTTTGAGATAACTACAAGCTTACCATTTTTTTCCCAGCTAAGGACTCGCAAAGTGAAACTGATGAAATAGTTGCTTAAAAAGTGTTTAATCAAAATAACTCAAAAACAACCGTTTGCTCTACTTGTATTTTAAAAAAATAAGCAATGTGGAGAGACATGTCTGAACCTGTAGGGGATGACCATTTTAGTATTAAGCGATAAAAGGTGCAGCACTTTTAATTGTGAATTAGGGGTAGGAAATGCGACTGGAAAACAACGTGGTAAAAATACAGCAGGAAAAAAGCGATGTGCTCAAGTGGATGTATATTGGATAGGAGGGATTGCGGAAATGAATAAATTTCAGACAATTGGACTAATTTACGTGTAGCAGGCAGCTTTTAATGATTTTTATAGGGGAATTGTTATTATCAATCGAACAGCTTTGACCACTTCAATTTTTGACAGAATATATTCATATAGGCAAAGAGAGAATAAAGATTCGAATGAGAACTTTATTATTGAAATTTTTGCTTTCTGTCTGCAGGAAGACAAGTCATTCTTTACCAACTTTTTAATATTACTTGGTATTAATCACGAAGACGATTACTGTGTAAAGACACAGCCTATATACAATTACGGAAGACCTGACATAGAAATTGTTTTAAACCAATCTAATACAATTATTCTAATTGAGTGTAAAATCGAACATCTTGAAAGGCCTAATCAGTTGAATGATTATCGCAACATTTTGGTCGAAAAAGTAGCTTTTAAAAAACATTTAGTTTATCTCACTAAATACTACGATTGCAAGGAGATTGAGGAAACTCGAATTAAATTTCAACAAATAAAATGGGCAGACGTCTTTGACATTATTGGCGGAAGCGAACAACAAATTACAAGACAGTTGCAACAATATCTAAAAGAGAAAGATATGGCCGATTCAAAAAACTTTCATTATCAGGATTTAGTAAACCTTTCATCTATTGCAAGTACAATAAAAAAAATGGATGAGGTTTTAGATGGGATAAAGAACATTTTTGAAAAAAATATAGGAAAATTTTCGAAGGATTCTTCACGAAGCACGCGGCTCGCTGAAAAACGGTACAACAACTATTGCAGCATATTGAAAGATGGCATTCAAACTTATAGCATAGAAGCAGGATTCTATTGGTGGCAGGAAGAAGTAGAACTAGCGGTAAGAATTTATATCCCGAAGACCGAGAGAAATAAACAAGCTACAGCAATTAATAACTTCTTTAAGAAAAAGTTGAAGACCTGGTATTTTGAAGATATGGGACATGGCTATAATTATTGGCATTATAAAGAAGTAGCCAAATTTATCATAGATGAAGAGGAACAAATAACTGAAATGGTGGAATTCTTAAGAAGAGGAATCGACCGTTTGAAATTAATCGGACCTCCTTAATAAGAAACGTAATGGGCAGGTTGCAAAACAGATTAGTAAAAACCCCAATAATTTTCCTCATTTTTTCTGCGGGTCGAATTCTAGAAGGTGTAATGACATCTCTTTAATCATCTCATCCGGTAGAGATTTCATATAATGCATAGTGGTTGTGGTGGTTGTATGTCCCATTGCGTCACTAATAGCCGCAAGTGATACCTTGTTATCAATCTTCAATTTCGTTGCAAATGAGTGGCGCGCAAGGTTAAGACATAAATGAACTTCAAAGCCTAGCTTCTTCCCTATTGGTGCTAAAAATTTGTTTGATATTCTTTTGTACCGAGTAATTGTTTTATCAATGTGTTCAGCAGACATCTTATTATCACAAATAGGAAAAACAAAATCATCTGGCTGCGTGTTTTTATTTCCCCACTCTTTGATGATAGCTTTTGATAAATCATGCAGGTACACCTTTATCTCTTTTTGCCCATTAGTTGTAGTGTTCCTTGTTTTATGTCTTACAAATGTTATCATGTTGCCGTGAACATTTTTCCACTTCAACATTGCTAAATCACGGAAGTTCATTCCGTTCGATAGGTAACAAAAGAAGAAATAAGCCTTCGCCCTTGTTTCCCTAATTCCAGCAGTCTTATAAGCTAGCAATTCTTTCAATTGAACAGGATATAAAACAGATTTAGACTTAACCTTACCGCCCATTGAAAACCCTTTAAAAGGGTAATGCCTTTCAGAGATATAGCCGGCCTTAATTGCATCATTAAAAACAGAGCGTAGTTGCCGGAGGTAAATTTGAGCGGTAGTTATTGAATTTCCCTGACTTATCATCCATTGAACATAACCCTTCAAAAATTTTGTGTCGATATCTTCGAAGTATAAGGGTGATTTGTATTTGTGGAGGGAAGTGATAGCAAGCTTACAATTTGATGAAGATGAAAACCTTTCCTTGTGTAAATCAGCTACTTTTTGCTCAAACAAAATCCTTATGTCAGTTTTACTGGATAGAAATAAGTCTGTTGAAGATTTGAACAAGCGTGTAAATGTCTCTTTTGTTGGATTTTGAAGACGCTCTAAAATTATTTCAGCTTTTTGCAAATAATCGTTCAAGTCTTTCCGAATCATTTTTGCTGCATCAGACAGAACCCTTGCAGAAGATGTTGCTTTTTCAAAATCTTCCTTTGTTGATTTCAATTTTACTGAAATTCTAAATTGTGATTGGCCTGCAATGTTTACAGTTACCATGATACGGGAAAGCTTTGTTTTTGAATCAAGTGCTCTGCTATCCCAAAAAGGTGAGACTGAGAAGTTTTGCTGTTTCATAAATTTTTTGTTTGTTGATGGGTTAGATGGCCCATCTATAGCACAATACTATTGTCCAAGCACTTAGGTTTCTCCTTTTGACAAAATAGTTATTAGGCAGACTATAAAAACTGATAAAAGCTTTGAAAAGCCGTGAAACTTGTAAAAAACGTAGAAATTAACAGAAGGATAGCAAGGAGGGCAGGAATAGGAGCTGTGATACTCTTTCACCTCTCTTAAAGCCTCTTTAAATTTAGGTACCTCCTAGGTCACCATCGTATCATTTGGATGTGTACTTTAGTAACAAATGTTTCATCCCTACGTCGCCGCATCGTAGTTCTATTGTATTTATAAATAATAATACATATTTTAACTTATGGGCCAATAGTGCTTCCAATTTAGCACCTGAATAAACAATGAAAATGTACTTACCCTTATGTCACAGCCTCTAAATCTAATTGCAGAGTTTGTGCCACTTGACAAAAGAGCTGCACGCAGAATTACTTATGAGCACAGGACAATTGATACCTTGTTCACCGACTTAGAAGCCGTGGGAATTTGCGGTGGACTTTTAAATGGTCAGGCAAGACAAGTTTGGAAACGAAGTCAACTAAAAAAAAGTTTACCTGCTGACACATTCGCAGGGCATGTTTATGCAATGAAAACAATAGAAGAAACAGACCTTAATACTGTATCGTTTTTGTTGACACTTCCTCCTTTACCTATCGGAGTTAAGACTACTCATAAAGCTTTCCAACTTTTTGATAATCTCAAAAGCCAGCAACAACGGCCATCTCTAAGATTAATTGACAAAAGCGGTATTAAATATTCTATCAACTTTTACTACGAGGAAGTTACAGAATTTAAAGAAACGACTAAAACAAAAGGAGACGAAAAGTTTTCAGTGACAACAACAGACAGAATACGTTTTATAAAAAGGGTTTATGATTATGACACTTTAGTTATAGAAACTGATGAAGTAAAACTGGCCCGAATTTATAAAAACGGAAAGATTTGCCCTATTAATGATGCAACTACTAACAGGTCAGTTTTTGAATTATTACTACGCTTTGTTAATGACCCTCAAAAGGAATTAGTTTATTATGGAAGTGTAACTGGAAATTGCAGTAACTGCGGTCTACCAATATCTGATAAACGTTCAATTAGTGCAGCAGTTGGACCTACATGTGCACAACACTTAGGCTTCAAGTGGGGATAATTGGCGGTACAATAAGCTCTTTTTGAATCAGGAAATATTCTAGGCCTGCAACTTAAATTTTCTATTTTGCTTTTGCGGTTAATTCACCTTCATGTTTTTCAAATGCCACAACTTCATAACACTTCAAACTTAGCAGTAACCTTTAAAGAAAAGCCGTGTGAATCTTGAGAATCAAATTAAAAGCTGTTACAACTCAGATGAAGCTAACACGATAATTCTAGACGGTGTTATAAATGACAATTTTTACAGTAGTTGCAAAATAAAAATGACATGGATTCTTTGGGAGCCTTATGATGATGGCGGTTGGGGAAAATGGAATTGGGATAGTAGAAAATGGATAAATTCTGAACCTGCTCGGTTCTCGCATCCGACTTGGAGGAATATTGCAAAATTAACAAAAAAAGTATTTGAGGAGATTTCATTTAACGCAATGAGAGAACCGGAATACGATTTAGAGTTTTTAAGGTACATCTCATACCTGAATGTTATGAAACATCCCGGTGAGCATACAAGTAAAAATGTCCATCCTGCTTTGAAAAAAGCATACAAAGAATGTTCGCATGTTTTACACGAACAAATTAGTAATATAAAGCCAAACGTTATCATAGGTGGGAACACTCTTTATCTTTTCCTTGATTATTTCGACTTGGATTACAAAAACGGATTTTTAATACCCGGATTAGACAGATACTGCTGGCAGGACAATAAGATGCTTTATATTGACTCCCATCATCCAAGAGCACTTTACAATGAGCATATAAATGTTATGTCGAATCTAATAGCAGAATGGTCAAAAGGCTACTGCTAACAACAGCTTCACGCAGACAGTAGGTTGAGGAATAACTTTAAACAGAATATCTTTAATAGGCTTTAGCACAATGTTAAGCTGAAAAATATTACCAGCTATTTTGCAAACTCCTGATAGTAGGAGCAATGCCTTAATTATCAACTATAATTTATGGAGTATAAATTTCAAGTTGCACTATCTTTTGCTGGAGAAGACAGAGCTTATGTCGAAAAGGTAGCTGAATTACTCAAGGCTCACGGCATAACAGTTTTTTATGATAGATTTGAACAGGTAGACCTTTGGGGTAAGGACTTGGGTATTCACTTTGATTATATTTATCGGAGGCAATCACAATACTTTATACCCTTTATCTCGCAGCACTATAAGGAGAAGATATGGACACAATATGAGGTTAGAACGGCAATCGCTCGAGCCATCGAAAACAAAGAAGAATATATTTTACCGGTAAAATTGGACGACACCGAGCTTGATGGCATTCGGTCCACTATTGGCCATTTGGATATAAGAAACATGTCACCAGAAGAATTGGCTTCTAATATCATAAAGAAATTAGGTGCGGAACCTAACATTCCGTTACCAGAAAAAAATGAACCAAAAGGGAATGTGTATTTATCAACCTACATTCAGTATAGCGAATATCAAGGGATAACCAGTTTGAATATCGGAGTTACTGTTACTAATACAATAAATGGCCATAGATATTTTAATGGCCCCTATTTTACCCTAAGCAAACCTTTGCTTGGTAATGCAGATTCCTTTCACATGGTTGAGCCAATGCAGCCTATTGCCTTTCCGAAGAAAATGGAATATGGCGAACAATATCAAGTGATGTATGAACTTAAACGAGGATTCATTGAACAACTACGTCCTTTTAAAGGTCAAGCGGTAACCTTGAGTGCTCTTGTTTCAACGACAGTTGGAGAAAAGTTTTCGTCGAACTCAATTAATATAGACGACTTTTTTACCATGGACAAAAAAAACGGCAGGTAACATTGCATAGGCAATATGGCGGAAAGACGAAGGCAATAGAGCTGGGTAGAAAAAAATATTGGATAAATTAGTTATACCCTTAAATACGCCCAACAGCAGCTTTAGGCAATAGTGGCTTTAGTAACACGTTAACCAAAAAATCTTTAATGAGCTTTGGGGTTGGTAGTAACAGTAGCTCAATGAATACCACTACTGCATAAAGCTGAAAACCTTTGCCAGCAATTTTTTTTATGAAACTTACGAAACAACAAAGACAAGAGCAGCGAAACAGCGAGTTTTGCCAGAAGTACCTGACTGCAGATTGGGATGGTTGTGCAGCTAATGATTATTTTGCTAATAAAGTTCATCCCAACCCTGCTGATAAATTTATTGGAAAACCGAATATTGAGTTTTTTGATAACCTTCTTGTGATTGATGTTGCAGAAAATAATCTGTATACAGAAGTTGCCGCTTTAGCTTTTGAGAAATCAAAGATTGTCTCTTATCTAAGTCAATTATCTGAGACAAATATTCTCATACCTACGACTATCGGAGATAGCGATAGATATTTAAAAGCGTACCTGTCAATAGCACGAGAGATTTTGAGCAAAATTGAAAGAGCAGAATTTGATTTCCAGGGAAGTCATACCGACAAGTGAGCAGTACAACAATGGATATACGTTTATTGATTGAAGAAAATTTTCACGTTGCGCTAACCTTAATTAGTCCAAATCTCTATCACATAACAGAAGATAAGACAGAAGTTTAGTTTCATAATGAGAATGCGTACAACCTATTTTTCATCCATCTAAATGAATACATTAATACACACTTTACATCGCCTCTATACAATACATCCCAGCTCTCTCTCTTTGAATTAGCACTTCAGTTTTCAGGCTCCTATGAGAACAACCCGGGCGCGTTCAAAAAATTCACAGAAGCAGGAAAATTATTTAAAGCGTTTTTATACGAGAGATGCTTTTACGACAAGCACATCTCGCCATATGAAATAAGAATTGAAACCTCTTTTGCCGAATTAATAAATATTCAATCGAACTACGTTAAGCACAGCCTATATCATTTAAGCAAGATGAAAGAGAAGTTGAAAAGAATGTTCAAGGTTAATGGCATAGAAAACATCGCGGAAAGTGATTATAACGACCATTTACAGTATTTCAAAGAAGCAGTGTTAGACGACAGATTGAACTTCAACCAAACAAAAATAGTAGAAGAAGTTGGAAAGTTTTTCTTAGCGCTGTATAATTTATTTCATTGTGATGATAACATCCGAATTAGCATTGCCATTGAGGATTTTATTCATAAACACGGAAGAACGAGTAATTGGAACATAGAACCACCACAAATATGAGCCAAGAAGAATCATTCTATTGGGACATTAAAGGATTATCATGCTGGAGATTTGACAAAACAAGGCTTATAGATTTTGTTCTGAAAACAGCTTGGTACCTACGTGAAGAATAAACCTGCTTCCACAGTGTGTTTACAAAATTGTCGGGGGACGTTAAGCATTCGACTTTAAATCATTATTTTGCTTTTGTGGTTAATGACGTTGACGTTTTTCAATTACCACCGCTTAAACCACCGTTACAGTGTCTGCACAATTTGCACTTTCTGCACTTACAAGACAAGAAATGCAGAAAATGCAAGATTAGTAGATGATAGCAACAACGTAGTTTTAATCTTCTGAAATAGAAAGTAGAAAAAGATTTACAGAACACACCCGTTCGGCCCAACTCACGTTATCTCTAGCACGTTGGCAGGCACACAAAAGCCAGATTCACCCCCCCTTGCAGAGAGCTAAAAATGCCATCGCATAGCCAAACGCACCAAACCTGACAAAATTCTAATTATCAATAGCGAAACATAACAACAACACAAACATTTATAAAACAATACTTCGTATTTTTCGCCTTATTCATTTTCGCAAATGGCAGAACCAATAATTCGCATAATTGAAAACGACAGTGAGGCAGACACTTGCCGCAAATTTGTTTTACCAAAACTAAAAGATGAAAGCAGTTGGACAGACGAGCAAATCTTAGAGCAGCGACCATTTACTGCTGGAAAAATTATTGTGATTGGTAGAATTGGACGAAGAAAAAAAGCTAAGAAAGCGGACTATCTTCTTCGTTATTCTCAAAACTTTTTGATTGCCGTAGTTGAAGCAAAGCGACATTATAAAACAGCAGCCGAAGGTATGCAGCAAGCAAAAGACTATGCTCGAATCCTTGGAATAAAGTTTGCTTATGCAACAAACGGAACCGAAATTCATGAATTTGATTTTATCACCGGATTGGAAACCAAAATTCAAAAATTTCCAAATGCTCAAGAACTTTGGAATAGATTAAATGTAGTTGAACGAGTAAAGCCGGAAATACAAGAAACATTCTTAAAGCCTTTTGTTACTACACCTGGAAAAGAAATTCGCTATTACCAACAGATTGCCATTAACAGGGCAGTGAAAGCAATATTAGAAGGCAAACGTAGAGCATTGCTCACGCTTGCAACAGGCACAGGAAAAACAACGATTGCCTTTCAAATCATCCACAAACTTTGGAGTAATCGCTGGAACACCAAAGGCGAACATCGCAGACCTAAAGTGTTGTTTCTTGCGGACAGAAGTGTTTTAGTTACTGACCCTCATGCAAAAGATTTTGCTTTATTCGGTGACGCAAGATGTTTAGTTCCCGAAGAAGGCTTGCCAAGTAGCAGAGAAATATATTTTTCTACTTATCAATCGTTAGCAGAAGACAATAGCAAAGTGGGTGCTTTCAGAAATGTGCCAAGAAATTTCTTTGATTTAATTGTGATTGATGAGTGCCACAGAGGTAGTTCATCAAATGACAGTAATTGGAGAACTATTTTATCTTATTTCAACACGTCAGTTCAATTAGGCTTAACAGCAACTCCTTTAAGGGACGACAATAAAGATACTTACGCTTATTTCGGTAACCCACTTTATACATATAGTTTAGGGCAAGGCATTGAGGACGGTTTCTTAGCGCCTTACATTGTTCATCGCATTGTGACAGAAATTGACGCAACAGGCTTCAGACCACATGAAGGACAAAGAGATGCAAACGGAGAATTAATTCCAGATGGCGTTTACACAACTCCTGATTTTGAAAATACACTTTCAATACTTCCAAGAACTAAAGCCGTTGCCAAACATCTCTGCAACTTCATGTTAAAAAATGGAAGATTTGATAAAACGATTGTGTTTTGTGTTGACCAGGAACATGCAGACCATTTTCGTAGGGAAATTAGCAATCTAAATGCAGACCTTGCTCGTCAATATCCAGAGTACGCAGTACGTATTGTTTCAGAGGAAGGCGATGTAGGAAAAGGGTATCTAGGTAGGTTTATGGATATAGACGAACCTATTCCGGTAGTCGTGACAACGTCACGGTTAATGACTACAGGTGTTGACGTACCTACTTGCAAGAACATTGTGCTTTTTCGCATGGTAAATTCAGTGACGGAGTTCAAACAGATTATCGGAAGAGGCACAAGGGTAAGAGACGATAAACAGAAGCTGTTTTTTACTATTCTTGATTATACAGGAAGCGCCACCCGGAATTTTGCTGACCCTGAGTTCGACGGTGAGCCGCCACTAATTACAGAAGAAGAAATAGACGACGAAGGCAATTCAGAAGGGCAGATTACTATTGCAGGAAGCGACCAAGGCGATTTTTCTGATTGGGAGCCGACAACCGACGATGAAGATTATGACGACGGTTATCCGCCGGATAGCCCACTAAGACGTAGAAAATTTTATGTGGTGGAAGGCGAGATAGGTATTGCTGCTGAAAGCATTCAGATTATTGACCCTCTTACCGGACGTTTGGTAACAGTTCAGTTAGCCCAATATGTGAGAGAGAAAGTTTCAATAATGTTTCCCAGCGCTAATGACTTTAAAAGTCACTGGGACAATCTAGAAGAAAGAAAACAAATTGTTGAGCAGCTAGAAGATTTTGGCATTTCTGTGGAGCAGCTAATGGAAGTTACTAATCAAAAAGAATTAGACCCCTTCGACCTTTTATGTTTTGTGGCATACAATCTAAAGCCCAAAACAAGAAAGCAACGGGCTGACCTATTGAAAAAGAACAAACCTGACTTCTTTATAAATTACAGTGAGAAAGCGCAGCATGTATTGCAAATGATTTTAGAAAAGTATGTGGAATATGGACTAAACCAGATAAGACCCGACATTATTTCCGTTGACCCTTTTACAAAAGAAGGCAATACGATGGAAATAATTGCATCGTTTGGAGGTATGACAAATTACAAAAAAGCAATTGAAGGTTTACAAACGCTACTTTATACTGAGGCAGCATAATTAACTTATGGCAAAATCGACAAAACCAAAAGCATTAAAACAGGAAACAACAGCACAAAGACTTTCAGGCATTATTAAGAGTTGCAGAAAAATTATGCGTAAGGATAAAGGCATGAACGGTGATGCAGACCGTTTGCCTATGCTCACGTGGATAATGTTTTTAAAATTCCTTGACGATAACGAGCAATTACAGGAGGTGAATGCGGAGTTAGAAGGAAAAAATTACAAAGCAGCTATTGAAAATCCGTATCGTTGGAGAGATTGGGCAAAAGATAAGAACTTAACAGGCGCCGACTTGCTAGGTTTTATAAGCAATGAGAAAGTAAAACTAGCTGGCGGGAACGAAACGACAGGATTGTTTTATTACTTGCGCAGCTTACAAAGTGAAACAGGAATAGAGCGAAAAGATGTTATTGCAACTGTTTTCAAGGGTGTTACTAATCGAATGAATAACGGTTATCTTCTTCGTGAAGTCATTGATAAAATTGATGAAATTCATTTTACCAACAACGAAGAAATTAATACTCTTTCCCATTTATACGAAAGCATTCTAAAAGAAATGAGAGATGCAAGCGGTGATGCAGGTGAATTTTACACGCCGCGTCCTGTAGTGAAATTTATGGTCGAAATGCTTAATCCGAAAATTGGTGAGACTATTCTTGACCCGGCAAGTGGAACTGGGGGCTTTTTAGTAGAAGCATTTGACTATCTGAAAAAACAGGCTAAGACAGTTGAACAACGGAATGTATTACAGACAAAATCAATAATTGGGGGTGAAGCAAAATCGCTACCATATCTTCTTTGCCAAATGAATTTGCTCCTTCACGGCCTGGAGTACCCAAATATAGATAGCGGGAATAGTTTACGATTTCCTTTACGAGACATTAGCAATAATGAAAGGGTTGATATTATTGTTACAAATCCACCGTTTGGTGGCGAAGAAGAAAGAGGGATATTAAATAACTTCCCTGACGATAAAAAAACTGCTGAAACGGCATTACTATTTCTACAGCTTATTATGAGGAAGCTGAAACGAACGAAACCAAATGAAAAAGGAGGAAGGGCTGCTGTTGTTGTTCCAAACGGAACTCTTTTTGCAGAAGGAGTTGCTGCAAGGATTAAGAAGCAGCTTCTAGATGAATTTAATTTGCACTCAATTGTTAGATTAGGCGAAGGTGTTTTTGCTCCATATACTGACATTCCATCTAATCTATTATTTTTTCAACAAGGCGGACCAACAGAAGCCATTTGGTATTACGAAGTTTTTCCACCCGTGGCCAAAAAGAAATATAGCAAAACAAAACCACTACAGAACGATGAATTTAGTGAATTAAAAATTTGGTGGGATAACAGAATTGAAAATGAAAATGCTTGGAAAGTAGCCAGGGAAGAAATTATTTCAGAAGATGAAACGGGTAAGCTTTTAAGTGTCAACCTTGATATAAAAAACCCAAACAGGAAAGACACAATTAGATACCGGCCGCCGATAGAGCTGTTTGATTCGATTTTTGAGCGAGGGCAAATTGTAGCAGAACGATTAAAAGAAATGCAAAATGGCCTAGTCCACGACGTTAGCGAATTCAATAATTGCAGATGGGTTGAATTAGGAAATGTGATAACTCAACGAAAGAAGTTTATAGTCATAGATGAGTTCACCAAATATAAACTTTGTCGAGTGCAAACCAAAGCATTGGGTGTTGTTCTAAGAAGTGAAAAAACTGGATTTGAGATTAAAACTAAGGAACAACAATTATGTAAGGAAGGCGACGTGATATTTGCAGAAATGGATGCTCGTTTTGGAGGTTACGGGATTATCCCTTCTGATTTAGATAGCTCAATTGTAAGTAGCCATTATTTTTTATATGAAATTGACCATGAAATGTTAGATAGTCAATTTTTAGAATACTGCTTAAAACAGCCATGGTTTTTGGAACAGGTCATTGCAAAAGGTTCAACAAACTACGCTTCAATTCGTCCGCATAATGTTCTCAATTACCAAATACCTTTGCCGACAATTCAAGAACAAAGAAGTATTGTTTCTAAACTTAAAAGCATTACAGAAATTAAGGACCTTCAGGTTTTAATTTCAAAAGAAATTGACGAACTAATTCCCTCACTTTTTAATGCTTCATTAAAAAATAAAGACAACACCGAGACTGTAGAAGAATGAAAGAGGGTGTGGTTGAATTATACACATCAATTCGCCAAACCATCAAGAAAGGCATAATTGCAAAACACAAAAAGCTAGCCTTGCAAAGAGCCGACTTGTCCTACGCTTCTTGCGACACACCCTACTTCATTGGACTCATTCATTGTAGTGACCTCATTCATTGTAGTGACACACCCGAGAGAAGGGCGAACGTACAACAATGCTTTATAAAATTGTCGCTGGACGTTAAGCAAGCAACTTAATATGAGTAGTTATTCCTCTTAAAAAAGTGCATTGAAAAGTGCATTTGTATTCTCAAGTATTCCGCTCACAGTCTTAAATTCCGTTCCCTAAACCAAGTAATTGCAATTGTAGAATCTAAATTTTGTCCATCTTATAATCAGGAGGTCTACTAACAGCTGTCTCCCTTGGAGTAAGATTAATATCGACCCTTGCAGTTTTTTGGCAGTTGACAAGGCATTGCATTCAGCCATCATGTTGCCCGCTACCTTTTAATTTGTTGTGTTGCTTCTATGATAGACGCAAAATTCCTGAAAAATTTCGTTATAGCAATTTGCAGCTTTAAAACTTTAGTAATATCTTTTTTTGAAAGTAATTCCGCTATGAGCAGATAAGTGGGAACAACTAAGAAAGTACTTTCAGTTAGTGGAATTGCAACTTAATTATTAAAGATACCTTTTTTTCGTAGACTTAACCTCTCTTAACCCTCACTTTGCTTAACATGCAGTCCGAACTTTCTGGCATCTCTAATTTGATTGAAAATGATTTGAACTTCATTAATCGGGATAGCTGCTGGGACGAGGATTTTCAAAAAATCTATGGCGGGAAACTGGTACCGCCGTTAGATGACTACAGGTCGTTAGTCTTGAAAATACTTCCTGTAATGTTGACAAATGGAACAAGAGATGATATAAATAAATTTGAGTATGGAATGTGGGAGCAAATAGCAGACGGTGCATATTTAAGAAGTGCCGTTGCTACCTCAGCAAATATTTCAGTTAATTCTGCGATTCAATCAGCCAGACCGTTCAATCACAAAATCACTTTTTTAAATGCTTTAAGAGTTTACTATTCTAATCACAAGTTCTACCTAAAAAATATTGAAACCAACAACGATGCTACAATCCTCCAAATTGAAATTGAGGCTGCGGATGAAAAAGGATTAGAATACCTAATGAATGAAACTGCTTCGCGTGTAAAATCACCCGACACACAAGCAGCATTTGAATGGATTAACAAAATTATTTCACTTCATCCTATAGACAAGCATGTAAGAAAGGCACGAAAGTCAGTATTTGAAACAGAGCGATTTAAATACGATGTTTTTATTTGCCATAAGTCTGCAGACTTTGAAATAGCAAAAAAACTGTACGACTACCTCACATCAAAAAGTAAAACAGTATTCTTATCGGAAGTAAGTTTGCCAAAACTTGGGAGTTCAGAATTTATGAGACGAATTGATGAGGCAATTGAATATTCAAAACATATGATTGTTATTTGTTCAAATCCTCAATATCTGCTTTCTGGTTGGGTAGAATCTGAATGGAGAATGTTCATTAATGAAAAGCGGTCAGAAAGAAAAAATGGAAACTTCTTTACTATAAT
Organism: Segetibacter aerophilus; assembly: GCF_007991655.1. Lineage (GTDB taxonomy): Bacteria > Bacteroidota > Bacteroidia > Chitinophagales > Chitinophagaceae > Segetibacter > Segetibacter aerophilus. Next base: position 124,833 of record NZ_BJYT01000002.1, on the reverse strand, counting down.
CGCGAATGAGTACACAATAGAAAGCTTACCGATTAGTATTAGGCAGTATGAGATTTTTGCTTATAGTCAATCCAGCTTAGAAATGTCATTATCGTACATAAATTGACGAGCTCAATTGAAACTGTATAAGGGAAAGAGATTCGGTATTTTGATAGTCGAGCCAAAGTCTTGAGCGCTTACCTTTTTATCGCAGCAGGGCTTTAACAAGCTGCAAAATATGGACAGGAGAAATAAGTGTACTGCAAACATAAGTGGTGTAAGTGTCCAGCTGCAATAAAATCGGTTTGATGCAGATATGGGTGAACTTCAAAACCAAACTCCTTCCCTATAGGTTCTACTAAAGCGTCTGCTTTCCACCCGGCAAAGCCGTAAGAGCTCAAGTCGAAAAGCATAGCCAAAATCTACACAAGGATTCATAAATAAACATGAAATAATATCCAAATTCTATAAATAATGCTTTGGAAAAAAACATTTTGAACATATCTTATACGAGCATTATACTGTAAACCAAAAAACAACTATTTATGAGTATTAAAAGAGACCTCTTGCTTGTTATTGGAACTTTTGTAATTACTTCTAGTTCCATCGTAGCGTGTAATCAAAATGATAAGAAGACAGCCACCACAACAACTGAATCAAACGCACCATCTGATGGCCTGGCTAGCACTGACATTGTTGTAAAATTTGAATTAAATAGTGAGCCAATAACATGGGATGATGCGAAGGCAATGAAAACAGAATATTTGACAGGCTTTGATAAGGCATGGATGGTCAAACACAATGGTCGGGACGGAAGTGGTGCTACCAAAAATCAAAAATTAGAAGGCTTCGTTATTGATGCAGCGCATCTAGATGAAATTATAAACCACAACCATTATGGGAATGGGGACAGCGCAAAAGCAGACCAAGTTGTTTTTTATTTTGGGAAAAAAGGAGAAGAAGGAAGTGGGAGGGATAAGCATGCAAAAATGCACATCATTGCTGTCGGTCTTAAAGATGATAAATTAATGAATACTGCTGCTGGAACTGATAAAAAAACGGGGAAAGCTTACGCTGATGCCTCAATTTTTGATAAGGCTGAGTCCTGCCCACCTTTTGGTGCTTCTGAACAATAACAGCAATGTTTGCTAATTTCTACCATTCCTTTTATTATAGTTGTCTAATCCTTGCTTCCCTAGTAGCAATCGGATTATTCAAATTTGTAGAACGACCTTTGAAGTGGCTGGCAGTTTTAATTGTTATCACCTTCATTAATGAATGTATAGCCAAGTTTGTTTCTACTACTTTAAAATTAAATAACAGCATGGTTTACCATGTCTTTACGGTTGTCGAGTTCTTCTTTTACGTTGTTATTTATCGGTATTATTTTTCACAAAAGAAATGGAGTTATATTTTGAGTAGCTGTTTGCTGCTATTGATTTTAGCTGAGATAATTAATTTGAGTTTTTTCCAAAATATTAAGACTTCAGACACTAATGTTATTATTTTAGAAAGCTTGATGCTGGTGCTACTTGCGCTTAGCTTATTTAATGAAATAAGAAGAACGTCTGAATACCAAAATCTCTTTACCGAAAGCATCTTTTGGTTTAACTCCGCGGTACTATTTTATTATGCCTTTAGTATTTTGATATGGGGATTTCACAGTTTGAAAGTCTACCAACTGGAGAGGCCACCAATTATTATATATACAGCCAATCTAATCATCAGTGGATTGCTTTACTTGCTGTATTCCGGAGCAATCTATTTAAACTATCTTAAAGTTAGCAAAGCGAATAAAATAAGTAATGCCTCAAATCATAAATATTAATTCATCTGCCGTTGTGTTTTTTGTACTAGCAGGGACGGCTGTCATTGCTTTATTATTTGGGTTCATCATACATTTTGTAGTATCCTATAGGAACAAACAAAAGGCTTATCTTTTACTGGAAGAACAAAAACAGGAGATAGCTGCTCAAAAAATTTTATTGGAAAAAACATTGGATGCACTTAAAAATACTCAGGCTCAGCTCATTCAAGCGGCAAAGATGGCTTCCTTAGGTGAAATGACCGCAGGCATTGCACACGAGATACAAAATCCGCTAAACTTCATCAATAACTTTTCAGAGTTCAGCTGCGACTTGATGGATGAGCTAAAAGAAGAAATCAGGGCAGGGAAAATGGAGGAAGCAATAAGTGTTGCTGATGAAGCAAAAGGTAACTTACAAAAAGTGGTGCATCACGGCAAGAGAGCTGATTCAATTGTTAAAAGTATGTTGGAACATAGCAGAGCGACAAGAGGGGAAAAGCAGTTGGTTGACATCAATGCTTTAACGGATGAATACCTACAATTAAGTTATCATGGTTTAAGAGCGAAAGACAAAGCATTCTATGCAAATGTAATTACAGAATATGATGAAAATATTGAAAAAGTTGAGTTGCCACCACAGGACATCGGAAGAGTTTTGCTTAACCTATACAACAATGCATTTTATTCTCTTGCAGAAAAGAAGATCCAACTGAACGGAAGCTATAAACCGACTATCTGGGTTAAAACAAAAAAGGAAGAAAATAGAGTACTGTTATCCATAAAAGATAATGGTACGGGTATACCAACAACCCTATTGAATAAAATCTATCAACCCTTTTTTACGACGAAGCCAACAGGACAAGGAACAGGTTTAGGATTATCATTAAGCTATGACATTATTAAGGCAAACGGAGGTGAATTAAAAGTAGAATCCAAGGAAGGTGAATATGCTGAATTTGTAGTGTCTCTGTCTGTTTAAATAATTATAGTTATTAATAGAAGTAATTTGTATAAGATAACGTTAGATTTAGTTGTAGAGGTTATTGCCTGCCTTAAAGAGCTTGTCTAGCTGCTGATTATATTTTGTATTCAATCCCCAGAAGTTTGCCGTGTTTATTAAACTATACAGTGCTACCGATTCCATTTAAATTGCTATTTTTCTGTTGTGGTTAATGAATACGACGTTTTTTTGCCACAACTTGAAAAACACTTTGATGTTATGCTCATTTTTGGACACACCCTGATTCTTTGCAAAACAATTTAAACCTTAAAGATAAAAATATGACCTTCTTTATTGGACTGCCAAGTCTTTCAGAGTGGATACCTATATTATTCCTGTTTTAATTGTGTATGGAATTTATAAACCGATTAAATACTTTTTAAGGAAATGACAATGCTACGGAGATACTACCTATTATTAGCAATCTTGCTTCTTCAGTGTAAACAATCTAAGGCAGAAAAGTATTGCACTTATACTACAGACGGTTCGGGCAAATCCATAGGGATGAAAATAAAAATGTTTTACCCTTGTAGTTGGACTCAGAAAGTTATTAACGATACAAGGACCGTTAAAAATTTCACTTCTTCTAATAAGGATGGTTCTGCAATAATTTCAAATCTTATTTTAATTCCAACCCCTTCACTATTAAATAAAGAGCAATTTGAATTCGCCATGTCAACTTCTCAATTAAAAAAGATGATGAATAAAGGGGAGGTAAAAGCAATTCAAAGATTACAGTTTGACAATTTTGAAGGTGCTGAAATACTTGTAAAAACAGAAACAGAAGGGTATTATTCTTACTCGTTCCACTATTACATGTACTCTAACAAAGGACTAATGGTCTTAAATTATTTTGTTGGAAGTCAAAATGACACGAAAGCATCTGCAATCTTTAACCAAAGTAAAAGCTTATTTCGAGAACTTGCTAAAAAGACAACTTTACTCAATCCACTTCCTAATCAAGGGGTAACAGTTCGTTCTTCAAAACCAACTTATCAAGAGTGGGTGAAAGCTAATCCTACAGATACAGACAAATCTTCTTCTAATGCTAAGATTGAAGGTTCATTATATCGTAACACAAAATACTCTTTCCGCATTCGCTTTATTGACAATTGGGAAATCAGAAAAGGTGATAGTAAGCTAACAGTTATCAAGAGTGTGCAATCAGACAGCGGAAAATCATTTTTAGTTTTAGTTAGCGACTATCCAAGCCTCAAATTAAAGGATGGGGAGATTACAGACAAGCAACTTCAAGAGGATAAGAAGAACGCAATACAGATTTGCAGAGCAATGAACATGGAACTGCAACACTACAAAATAGTAAAAGGCTATTTGAACAACTTCCCAGCTTCCATTGCTACCTTTTCAGCAAATGCTAGAAGCCAGACAAAGATTGTTGCTTATAAATACAAACACATAAGCTGCTTTAAAAAAGGACTACTTTATAACTTAACAATATCAATGCCTTCAGTATTTTGGACAAGCGAAGAAGATAAACGAATTGACAGAGTAATCGAAAGCCTTGTGTTTGAAGAAAACATGTAATCTACCAATATGGAATTATTTGTAGCATTTGTAATTGCGCTTTTAAGTTTATTCCTCCTTAAGAAATATTGGTCAGCTTTCTTTGCCGGCGCAGGAATTTTTATTGTTGCTCATTTTATGTTTTTGTCATTGCAAGCACCAGAAGGAAGCACCGTTAATAGTAATAGTTATGGAATCGGCAATACTATCGGTGCAGCTATTGGAATTTATGTTATTCCCTTTTTTGTTGCTGCGCTGATTTTTCGATTTAGTAAAAAACGTAGAGAAACTGAAAGTCAAGTAACAAAAGAAATCGAAAATAAAATTTCGCCGTCGAAAAGAATTGTTCTCATATTACTAGTTTTAACTGCATTAGTGTCTATAATTATTTCCTTCGGTTATTTTTATAGTATTTATCTCATAGGGATAAGTGGTAATATAGTGCAGGTAATATTAGGTCTTGTATTCTTGATTGTAACTTTTGCTTGTGTAAATCAGGTTTTAAAATTGGTAAGACCGAGTACAAAATCATAAGAAATAAATTCAACAACTGAACAGTATGTTTCTTTTACTTAAACCCTACGTGCGACAGAAGCAAAACGGCCCATAATCAACCGTTTGGCGTTATTGGGGCAGGAAGTTGGAGCATTTGGCAACATAGCCCTATTTTGCTATAATAAAGTACATTGAAAAGTGCATTTCGCTCTAAATTATACTGCTTTCTATATCCAATTATCCGTATCTCATGAGGCAATTGCTATTGGAGGTTGAAACCTTTTTCCATCTCATAATCAGGAGGTCTACTAATAGGAGTTTGCACTGCGGTTTTAGTAGAGGACAATATTGACCTTCAAGTCTTTCAAAAGTAGATAAAGTATGAACTCTAACCATTGTGCCCAGGTATTTAGATGAACCTTCAATCCTAAAAACAAATTTTGCTTTATATACTTCTGGAAAAAGTTTATTTGGACTTGCTAATCACGGCAACGGTTCTTCATATCATACATTCCTATATCCAGTTGCCGTTAAAATATTTCAGAAGTATCTTTTATTCCATTTAAAAATAACCATTAATAGAACAAAAAGGTGCATATATTAGAGAGCTGGGCGTCAAGTAACGGACCATTCCATAATTAGACAAACCACTTAATGACAGACCAAGATTGGCAAATAGGAGAAATTAAATTTTTTGATAATGACAAAGGTTTTGGCTTTGTTAAAAGTATATTTAATGGACAAGACTACTTTGTTCATATCTCCAAAATAAAAACACCGCCAATTAACGACAATGATAAAGTTGCTTTTCAGTTCACACCTTCTCGAAAAAAGGAAGGTACATTAGAAGCAAAAAATGTTACTCTATTATCACAATTCAAATCTGACACAGACTTTTTAATTCTGCAATTTTCTCAACTAAAGGACTTTTACTTTAGGAAAGCAATTTTAAAAGCCTTACCAAGCCATTGTGTGACATTTATAATTGAGCAAGAGTTAGCCTCACAAAAAAGTATTTCCAGCGATATAGAGTATAAAAACTTTACGGACAAAGTACATTCAATCAATAAGCTTTTCGAAGATGTTATCACAAAAGACCACCTAGGCGAAATAATTGCAAAGCACGTTGAAGAAATAACACCAGATGAGTACAGCGTTCAGTTGTGGCTTGAAAATGTAATTAAGTTGGAACCCGACTTAACACTCATCAGGAATTACTTTGTAAAACAAAAAAGAAACATTCAAGAAAAAATATACGCGAAACTAAACAGATTAAGCAAAACTGCTTTTTTTGAAAGCTATATAAATAGGAACAACCTATTTGCATCGTTGAAAAATTTAATGGCTTTTTTGCAACTTGAAAAGCAAGTTGAAGTGCAAAAAGAGTTTATGTTTCTAATAATTGAAGTATTCGGTACTGAAAAAATGAATTTAGAGGAATCAACCAAAGTATATAAAATTCTTGTAAGTTTTGTTAGGGAAATAGATAAAGCCGTTGGTGAATTACTCATATCATTTTTTTACGAAGTTTCCGCTGATTACATAAAGCTTAAACTTTGGCTTTCCGACTTAATCCACAAAGAAGACTACGGTATTTATCAATCAAACTTTATTTTTCTAAATACTCCTGACCAACAGAATTTTATTAGAAAGCTATTTTATTTACTGTCGAAGAATGCCGATAATATCTCTTATGAGAAAATAGCAGCATTGAAAAATTCGACCTATTCTTTTTCGGAAGGAAAAAAGTTTCAATTAGATTTTTCTTGTAATATAATTTTAGCTTCCATTGAAAGCGTCAGAGGCGGAAGCTTTTTAAATGAAGAGTCAATCTTCTCAATCCTAACTAAACATATTGAAAATGACACAGCTTCTTTGTTATCACTAAATGGGTTTTTTGAAAAATGTAACGGAAGAAGTATCCCAAATGAAACAAGAGAAACAGAAGAAGGTGGCAAATCAATAGTATCATTAAAACAAATTCCTATCCCAAGAAACGTGGAATTTTGCGAAGGTGTTAGATTTAATGAAGATGGAAGAGATAGAACCTACAAACATAATTGTTGGTGGTGCAGAGGTGGAAGTTGTTACGCTGCAAATCAAGCACTCCAACTGCCGAGACACTATAACGACTACACTTTAGCTAATTTCTTTTCAATTTTAAATATTCATTTTGACAAAAAAGGATATTTCGATTTTTTGGGATTATTAAACAAAATAAACATCTATTTAAAACATCTCAACTGTCGTTCATGCAATCATATCTTAAAACCTAACAAAGAGGGATATTATAGTTATTATCGCATCTCAAACTTTATTTGCTCAAACCAGCAATGCGACAACAAACAGACAGTTTATCTAAATCATTGCTTAGGTGGTAAAAAAACAGCAATAAAAAGTAGATGCGACAATTTAATTGATTCGAGGGATACCGCAAGGTGCAACTATACGAAACATCAACCCAGAGACCATTATGAAAAATACGGACCTTATGTTTGCAATTTATGTGGAAGTTGTTGCTCTCAAAAATCCCTAGAAAAAAAACACAATGAATTAATAGAAAGAAATTGGAACATGCAACCGGGTCTTGATTGGAAAGTTAAAAACAAAGTAGGTCATTTAGAGAAGGATGAGATTTTTTGTTACAAATGTGGGACTGAAATGGTTAATAATGAACAAGAAAGCAAAGAATTTGTAAACAGGCTTGAAAAGCCCGACAATACTTTTAAAGTTCTAAAAAAGGGAACAAACAATTACGGGTTTTGGTATATGGTGAAAGCTGATGAAGACTTCTTTGAAAAAGCTCGACAAGTGGGACTTAGAGTTTCAGACACAAAGGGCGAAGACTTGAACGTTAAATTCATTGCACAAGGAAATATTAATTTTCTCCTTTGTCAGGCATGCAACACAAAGTATAGCAAATTAAAAGTTGAATTCATTATCGAAAAAAAGGAAATGGCGAATTGACTTACACGAACGCGCAACAATGGTATTTATGCAAGTGCCGCAGGATGTTATAAACCAGGCGGACGAATATCACGGCATCAGTTTTTTCAATCAGCAGAAGTGCTACCACTCGCACACCTTCATAAATATGTGTTCGTTGGCGGCAATAGCAATTCAAAATTTCTAAAGTCTCAATTAATTGATAGAGTCCTTAATAATTGCAACTGTTATCATCTCAATTATTGGTTGTAAAGCTCCCACAACTGAAGAAAAGTTGAAAGAGGCAGTTGAGAACCTTAAAAGTCAACAATACAAAGACATTGAATATATCAAAGTAGATAGTATTAGATATTCCCTTGGTTCCCTGAGCGGAATACATACGTACAACGCAGATTTTTTAAAGGAACATTTGGATAGGTTGAGAGATTTGAGAGAAAGTGCAAGATTAACACACAGCAATCCTTTAATTGTCGAATTATCTCACAGGATAATGAAAACAAGACGCCATTATGAATTTTTACTTCAGGAGGCGGGTAAGCCAGACACAAGCACAAAAGTTTACAACCTTGATTACAACATACTTATCAAATCACCCAGCCAAAGCAAAGAGCGAAGAGAGAAAGCTTTTCTGTATGCAATAAATTTGCAGCCTGTAAGAATAAATATTGATAGTTTATTTTTCAAAGCAACAAATTATAAAGATGAATACGATAGTTCATCCGAGTTGAGCGTGCTAAAAATGAATACTGAACTTGAAGTAAAAAGAGAAAGATTACAATACGAACTACGCATGGACATTGCAAGAGGAATGAACAGAGGTGTTATTTTACAGTACGAACTTGAAATAGCAAAACTCCGGTCACAAATTGCCCACAATAAAATGAAGTATTATTGGCTTTATGATTGAATGCAAATAGCTTCCACTCCAAAGCCACATGCCGCTAACAGTGTGTTTTAAAATTGTGTGGGACGTAATGAATTCAACTTTAAATTATTATTCTGCTTTAATAGAGTGCATTGAAAAGTACATTTCATTCTATTTATTATGCTTTCAATTGCTGATTTTGCCTCTTTAATAAAACAATTACTGTTGTAGCATAAAAAATTTGTCCATCTCATAATCAGGAGGTCTACCAGCAGGAGTTAGCTTTGAAATATAAGAAGGTTAAAATTAACCTTAAAGCTTTTCGTAAGTAGGAAAAGTATAACCTCTTACCCATTCTCTTGTAGGCAGATTTTTAATTTGTTGTACTAATTCCACTATCCCGTTAAGGGCTTCATTCAACTTTGTCAGGTTAATTTAGTTTTGTTTACAAACGAAAGCACTATGAAGAGTAGTTTATTTCGAGATTTTAACCTAACAAGACCAGGAAACGTCTTGATAAAATTGCTGCCAACAATCATGTTTGTGCAAGTGTCCGAAAACGCAACCGCCAACAGGACTATTGCCAATAGAGGGCGGAACGGGGTAGACCGTTTGAAATTAGTCCAGCACATCAATACTTCTCGTTCGCATCTCAGTAAAAGATATAACTTGGAAAATGCCAAAATTATTACTAGAGTATAAAGGGGTACCTGCTGTTTTAAGTCATAGGTTTAAAAAAATAGATAAAATAACTTTTATAACCGTTTATACTACTAGCGAAAATGACTATAAAAGAAAGGATTTTGAGGAGTTGGAGCTAGCCATAGATTTTGAACCCGAGGATTACACTCTAAAGTTGGTATTCGTGTATTTGCAATCTGAAGATGAAGAAACCAACTACGTTGTGTATCAATCCGTTGCGTTTATAAATAACAAGCTAGTTTTAAATGACGTCGTTAGTTTAATTCATAAGGGATTTCGATTTACTGTTAATTTCGGACTTGAATCTTTCACCTTAAAAAAAATTAAATCTTATCTCACAACAACTACAAAGCAAAGTTATGACATAAGTTATGTTAGAAGAAAAACAAGTAAAGCAGGTACAAGCAAGACGTTTGAATTACTTGATTCTTATTATGAATTATTCCCAAGATTTGAAGACATTTTTCTGGAAGCTCTTTTTATGTTAGACATAATGACGAGCAATTTTATTGTTGCAACGAAAGATGAGTTAGAAGCATATTTTTTACAAGCGAAACTGAAAATTAAAAAAAAAATAAACAACCGAATAAAGAACAACCCAAGTTTGAAGTGAATGATAAAAGCGAGCAGTCAGATGAACAAATTGAACTTTCAAATCTAATCGGGTTGGACAAGATAAAGCTTGAAATAGAAGAGTTGAAAACTTTAGCTCGATTTAGAAAAAAAAGAATTGAATTAGGCTTACCTGTTACACCGTCTACATTGCATATCGTTTTTACAGGTAATCCCGGAACAGGGAAAACTACGGTAGCAAGACTATTAGGGCAAATATATTACGATATCGGTCTTTTGGCTTCAAATAGGGTTGTTGAAGTGAGCAGAGGCGACCTTGTTGGACAATATATCGGACATACTGCTCCAAAAACACAAAAGGTGTTTGAAAGCGCTTTAGGTGGAATTCTTTTTATTGACGAGGCATATTCACTTTTCAAAACAGGAAATGATTTTGGGAATGAAGCAGTTGAAACTCTTTTGAAATTAATGGAAGATAATAGAGAAAAAATTGTTATAGTTATTGCCGGTTACCCAAAAGAGATGGAAGACCTTCTCACTTCAAATCCTGGTTTAAAGTCAAGATTTTCGAAGACACTACATTTTGAGGATTACTTAAAGGAAGAACTTACTCAAATATTTCACAAAATGGTAGCGGACTATCACAATAAACTAACTGAAGGTGCAAAATACAAAATAGAATATTTAATTGACCGTTATTACGACTCAGGACTTTTTACATCAAATGCGAGAGCAGTTAGAAATATATTTGAGGACACAATTAAAAGGCAGTCAATTCGACTATCCAAAGTCGAAAACCCAACACAAGATGAAGTGACAGGTTTCATTGATAAAGATATACCTGACGCATTGAATTAGAAGTACGAACGACGAACAGGAGTATTGCCAATGGTGCTAAGCCGCCCAATGATAAATTTCCTAAAAATTTTTGAGTATGACTGATAATAGAATTAAAGACCTGGAAAAGCAACGTGATAGGCTTCTACATCAACCGTATTAAAGCTAAGTGGAGTTTTAAAGTACATTAATAGGTTAAAGACGGCCCGAAACGCAAAGAATAAGGCTACAGCTAAGAACATGAGTGTTTATAAAACTGCCACCCCACTTTAACCATCCAACTATAAATCGCTATTTTGCTTTTGTGGTTAATTGAACCTGATGTTTACGAATGCCAAAACTTGATAAACACTTAAACCTTGCCTGTAAGCTTAAAATTTCAAAATCAATAATGTCTGATAATCTTTCAAAACTTACTTCATGTGGACATTGTAATAATATTTCCCACATGAGAATTATTGGTAGCGTTAATGATACAGAAGTTTACGAAGACCCCGATTATGGACCTATGGGTGAAGGTGGGACCATCTATAGTGTGTTAGAATGCCCTGCTTGTAAAAGGGTAAATGTGGTCTCTTACGGCTGGCATGATGGCATAGAAAGCGACGACGAAATCAATTATGAAATCTTGTTTCCGCAAGAAAACAACTTCCCTATTGGACTTCCAGACAACATAGCAAGCACTCTTCGTGCTGCCGATAAAATTAAGACTATAGATGTAAATGCCTATGCCATTTTACTTAGAAGACTTTTAGAATTGGTTTGTTTAGATAGAAAAGCAAACGGTGCTACGTTAGCTTTAATGCTTAAAGACTTAGCAGACAACAATGAAATTCCTGAAAAGCTTGTAAAAGTTGCAAGCGGGTTAAAAGATTTTGGGAATATCGGAGCTCATGCTGGAATTGGAGAACTTAGTGAAAAGGAAATTCCCATAGTAAGGGCTTTAACTTCTGCTATTTTAGAGTACATATACAGTGCGCCACATCTTGCGACTTTAGCGGAAAATAAATTGAAAGCTATTAAAATGAAAGGAAAAAAGCCTTAAGTTGAAAGGATGAAAGCCAGCGGGCAAATTGGGTGTTTATGAAACTGTGGCCGTAGGTTAAACCTTTAATTATAAATCACTATTTTGCTTTTTTGGTTTATCGTACCTGACGTTTTTCCAATTGCCACAACTTCATAGAGATTTTAACTTTGCTAGGAAGTCTTCTCGACGACACCACATTAATTATACATCATAACAGGACATGAACTATTGGCATATGCAGCTACACCCTAACGACCAAAGTGGGCAAACTTATAAAAAGAAAAAAGTGAATTTACCATACACTACAGGACTTACTTTTATGCCTGTTTAGACCTGTTAAGGGATGACAAGGCCAATCAAAATCGTATTACAAATATCTAGGATGACTGGAGATACTGAGGATTGTTGCTTAATATTCGGGCAAAATAAATTGAAGAAATAAAACTCTAATCCTGTTGATGCCAGTCTATAAACTCTTATAAATTCCAGATTTTTTTTAAGACATTAGGAAAAGAAAACTATATAAACGGACTCATTCGTAATGAGTGGACTCGAGAAAGTAGCGGTATGCTGTCAATGAACGAAAACGGTTAATAGTGTTGGGAGTTATTAATGGTAGTTAGCTACGAAAGGGGCTATTTAAAACATAAAATTAGCAGAAAGCATGTCGGCTTTAAATATGAAAATCAAAGAACAGTGCATCATTAAATGCATTGGGAATTGAAAAGCTTAACCTAACAATCCTTTTACAAGAAAACCAAATAATACTTTTCCTTTAAAAATCAATTCAATAAGGAAGATGATGTCGATGCTCATAATCAGGAGGTCTATCAGCAAACTTTTGCTTGTACTTCGACTAAGGTTAAAATTAACCTTGCAGTCTTTTGAAAGCAGACAAAGTATCAATTGAACTTATAATAATGTCAACCTTTTTCACTCGTTGAGCTACTCTTAAACTAGGAACATTTTGGCGTCAAAATTATCTTAATGAATAACTTGCGGATTTAATACTTTTGGTAATATCCTTTGTATTGGTTAATGCAAGTGCTACAATTGCAGGTATGGCTGCGGGTAGATGAGGTCTTATCAAATGCATTTAGTAAAGAAGTCTACGTGCCCTTATTTAACAGGGAACCTCTATTCTCAAACTTCGTCATTAATAAAATTAACGGACAATGTGAGTATCTTTTAATAATTAAATTTAAAATTATGGACCCACAAACACAACAAGCTCTTCAAGCATTATACGCAACGCTGCAACAACACCAACAGGCAATAAACCAGCATCAACAAGCTTTGTATTTCCTTTTTGGAGAAATAAACAAAATAAAACAACGATTAGGCATACCAACAAGTGAAGTGGCGATAGCCGAAAAAATAGAATTCAAACTGCCAGACAACTGGCAAAGCTTGACTGAGCAACAAAACAACGTTTGAAAGCGAATATGTCCTAAAGTCCGAGACCAAACGATGACTTAACGGCCGGCAACAAGGGTATTTATGCTAGTGTGGCCGAACATCGTAAATCAGGCGGAAGCCTATAACAGCATCAACTTTATTCAACCGGCAGGAGTACTTCTATGGCAAAAAAAGTGCATTGAAAAGTGCATTCTATTCTGACTTATGCCTCTCTCATTCATCAATTATGCATTCAGAGTCAACAAGTTGCTATTGGAGGTTGAAACCTTTGTCCATCTCATAATCAAGAGCTCTACTAGCAGGACTTTCGCTTGTAGCTCTGGTAGGGTTAATATTAACTTTTGAAGTCTTTTTCAAAGTAGATAAAGTATTACTTGTAACCATTATGCTGGTTGCATTTAAAATGAACCTTTAATCCTGTAAAGAGTTTTGCTTAATGTGCTGCAAATAAGTTCCATCGGACTTGTTGACAAAAGGTGAACGTTTTTAAAACCGAACATTCCTCTGTTCGATTACGCATTTAAATATTTCAGCTGTATCTTTTGTTCCACTTACTATAAAAATTTATAATTCTTGTAATAAAAAGGTACGTAGCAAGTTGTGCAGTGTTTTGCGCATACATTAGAAACTTTAACTCAGGCTGTAATGTCACAGGAAATTTTTATCTCTTATAGAAGAAAAGACACCGGCGGCTATGCAGGCAGATTGTTTGATTATTTGAAAAAAGAATATGGAGCTGAAAATGTTTTATTTGATATAGAAGTTGATGCAACCGTTGAAGAATTACGCAGCTGGGTAAAAAGAGTAATTCCAAGGTCGGCAGTTGTAATAATACTCATTGGAGAAAATTGGCTCGAAAACAGTTTTAAAAGGAGGCGTTTGGATGAAAAGGATGATATTGTGTGCTTAGAAATTGAGCTTGCGATTAAAAATGAAGTACCTCTGATTCCGTTATTGGTGGATGGAGCTAACTTTCCAAACATTTCTGAACTCCCACAGTCAATCCAAAAAATTGCTCTTTATAAGGGTTATGAAATCAACAACAGTTTTTGGAAAGCCAAATTTCAGGTCCTTATACATGCAATATCAAGTATTATTAAAAATCACACGCCTATCATTAATAAAGGAGTAAAAAGTTGGAATTCCTGGCGTAAGGAAAACGAAAGCATACATCCAAACCTTGAGGGTGCTAATCTTGAAAAGAAGAACTTGGAGTATATAGATTTATCATTTTCTATTCTTAGGAGAGCTAACCTGCGTGGAGCAAACTTACGAGGAGCAATTCTTCATCATGCAGATTTTACCAACGCTATACTTGAAGATGTAAATTTAGAAAGCTCTGAGGGAAATGAAACTGACTTTATTCATGCAGACCTCACTCGAGCAAACTTCAAAAATGCTCTTTTTAATAAAGCCGATTTTAGTCACGCCAATATGAATGAGGCGAACTTGACTGGAACATTTTTAGAACAGTGCCAAGTTTTTGGTGTGTCAATCTGGGACGCTAAATTAGACAATGCGCAACAAAGAAATTTGTATTTGGGTGACCCTAAAACTGGAAATACTTTCGCTGTGGACAGCATTGAGACTGCAGTGGTTATACATTTATTACTTAGTGGTGGTGGCATAAAAAATATTGTTGACACAATTACTTCTAAATCTATTTTGATACTTGGCAGGTTTACACCTGAAAGGAAAGTTATTTTAGATGCCTTAAGGGATGCACTACGAAAGCATAATTATATCCCTTTACTTTTTGATTTTCAAAAACCTCAGCTAAGGGATATAACAGAAATTATTTCATTATTAGCTCACATGAGCAGATTTATTATTGCAGACCTAACAGACGCTACAATGATTATGCATGAACTAAGTTTTATCATTCCGAATTTACCATCAATACCTATTGTTTCAATTTGTGAAGCTAACTGCATAATAACATCCATGTTTGAAGCATCTCTTCGGTATCCTTGGGTACTGAAACCTGTTTTATATAAGGATGAGAAAGAAATTATAGAAAAGGTTTATGAAATTGTTATTGCTCCGGCTGAAGAAATAATAGCTGCAAGGAAGAATAGCTTAATCGAACGAGATAAAAATTTACAATAGCAGAGCGAACATTAATCCGCTTTTGTAAAAACTGTACTCGGATTATTAAAATTTTTAGATTGAAATAAAAGCAGAGATAGGACCTTACAAATTAGGCGGACGAACACTTCCTCGTCGTATTCTTTCAATCACCTCGAGTACTTTCTATGGCAAAAAGTGCATTGATTAATGCCTTACATTCACAGCTATTCCGCTTTCTACATTTATGGTTCGTTTTTAATGGGGTAATTGCTTTTGGATGTTAAAACCTGTATCCATCTCATAGTCAGGAGGTCTACTAGAGGGCTTTGGCTTGTATTCTCAGTGAGGTTAATATTAACCCTTGAAGTCTTAGGAAAGTAGATAATGTATCACCTGTACTCATAATAATACCACCCTTTTAACTCGTTGTGCTACTCTTAAGTGTGTAGGTATAGTCGCGAGAATTATTTAATTAAAACAACTTGCAGATTTAAGACTTTAGTAATATCTTTTTGAATAAAAGGGAGTTAGTAATTTATTAGGCTTCATAAAAAACAAATTAATATGACTCATGAACTTCCACCTCCCGTGCAATTAATGGGAATGCTATTTGGTTTTGCCGCATCACGTGCAATAGGAGTCACTGCCGAATTAAAAATTGCTGACTTATTAAAGGATGGGGCAAAAACTTCAGAGGAGTTGGCACAGGAAACTGGTGTTCACGCACGTTCACTTTATCGAGTGTTACGGGCTTGTGCAAGCGTAGGGGTGTATGCTGAAGACAATGAAAAAAAATTTTCGTTAACCCCTTTAGCTGAACCATTACGGAGTGATGCCCCCGGAAGTTTGCGGGCTTTTGCCGAAATGATAGCGTGTGATTGGCAATATCAGACATGGGCAGAACTTCCATACAGTGTTAAAACAGGCAAGCCTTCCTTTGAAAAAGTATTTGGTATGTCTTCGTTTGATTATTTCTGGAGTAACGAAAAGGCTGGGAAAGTTTTTAATGATGCAATGACTAGCAATAGTGCTTTTTCAAGTGTTGCTGTGGTTAATGCCTATGATTTTTCTCCCCTTGCAAAATTAGTAGATGTCGGTGGCGGACATGGTTTTCTATTAGCTTCTATCCTTGCTAAATTCAGCAACGTTAAAGGAGTTTTGTATGATACACCTGCTATCGTCACAGAAGCAGAAAAACTTTTAAAGGAACACGATGTAACAGACAGATGCGAAACGATAGGTGGGG
Source organism: Segetibacter aerophilus (assembly GCF_007991655.1). Lineage (GTDB taxonomy): Bacteria > Bacteroidota > Bacteroidia > Chitinophagales > Chitinophagaceae > Segetibacter > Segetibacter aerophilus. The sequence goes on along the minus strand of NZ_BJYT01000002.1, from coordinate 108,343 downwards.
ATTTTTTTACATCTGTACCCGCAGGTGCTAACGCTTACATTATGAAACATATTATTCACGACTGGAATGATGAGCAATGTATTACCATTCTTCAAAATTGCGAGAAAGTAATGGCTGAGAATGGAAAGGTATTAGTGGTAGAGATGGTAGTACCCGAAGGCAATGAACCATCACCTGCAAAGTTTCTTGATTTACAAATGTTGCAATTTTTACCTGGCTGTGAAAGAACTAAAGAAGAATACAGTGTATTGTTTGATAAAGCAGGTCTGAAGTTATCACGCATAATACCAACCATGTCTCCTTTCAGTATTATAGAAGGAGTAAACAAATTATAAACGGCACTACCACGAACTACTGCCAACAAGAGTTATTGCCAATAGTGGGGGCTGGACTTTGGAGCAATCAGGAAGTAAATCACTACGTCTTTTGTTCGCCGAGGAACCACTTTCAAACCTCAGCATAAATAATGAACTGAGTTGGCAGTAAACATTTTTTAACTACAAACTATCGGAAATACTGGTTAGTGCGGTAATGCTATAGAGACCGAAAGACCTTTCAACCATTGAAATAATTTTTATGAAAAATAAAATATCATTTCTACTTTTTGCGACCATGTTTGGTTTTACAACATTTAGCCAAACATATGTTGCCAATGTAAATGTTGTGGATGTGATAAACAAAAAACTAATACCCGGCCAAACGGTTGTTGTAACAAATAATATTATTTCGGCAATCAAACCTATTGGTAAAATAAAAATCCCGGCTGATGCAAAAATAATTGAGGGTGTGGGGAAATATTTAATTCCGGGTTTAACAGATGCACATGTACATTTTTTTCAAAGTGGAGGTTTATACACAAGACCCGATGGGCTCGACCTTCGTAAATATAGTTCCTATGAAAAGGAAATGGATTGGGTTCATAGTAACATGGAAGATTTACTGCGACGTTATATGCAAATGGGAATAACATCTGTAATTGATGTGGGAGCAACTTATAGCTTTCTTAAACAAAGAGATTCATTTGTGAATAAAAATTATTCACCTACGATTTATATGACAGGTCCTTTGCTTACTTCATATTAGCCAAATGTTTTTAAAAACTTGCAAAATGACGAGCCCTTTAAATTGTTTACTTCAATAGAAGATGCAAGAAAAATGGTACTGGAGCAATTGCCTTTTCATCCTGACTTTATAAAAATATGGTACATCGTAAGCCCTGATAGTATTGAAGCGAGTGCAAAAAAATATGAACCTATTGTGAGAGCAATCGTTGAAGAATCGCATAAAAACAACTTGAAAGTAGCAGTACATGCAACAGAAAGAATTACAGCACAACTTGCGGTAGAAAGCGGATGTGATTATCTGGTACATGATGTGGAAGATGAAGTAGTCTCAGATAACTTTATCAAATTACTGAAAACAAAAAATGTTATCCTTTGTCCTACATTAATCGCTGCTGCTGGATATGATAACACATTTGGACAAAAAGCAATTACTCTTTTTACGATTTAACTAAATCAAATCCAAGGCAAATCGGTTCCCTGGACGACCTAAAGAATTTACCCGATACTGCCTATGTAAATCGTATCAAGCAATGGATTAATTCTCCAAAAAGCATTTCTACTTCTGCCCGTGCAGACTCCATTAGAATGATAAACCTTAAAAAGATGATTGATGCAGGAGTAACAATAGTAGCAGGCACCAATGCTGGCAATATAGGTACACAACATGCTACATCATTTCTGAGCGAACTTAAAGCCATGCAAAAAAGTGGACTAACCAATTGGCAAATTCTTCAGTCAGCTACAATTAATCCGGCAAAAATATTTAATAACAAAAACAATATAGGCAGTATCTCTATTGGCAAAAAGGCGGATATGGTTCTGCTAAACTCCAACCCTATAGACAATCTGGAAAATCTTACTAAAATTAATTTAGTATTTAATAAGGGCTATGCGATAAACCCGGACACGTTGGTGAAGGAAACACCATTGGCGTTGGTACAAAGACAACTAAATGCTTACAATGCAAGAAATATAGATGCTTTTTTAGAACCTTATTCGGAAGGCGTCGAATTGTATGAATTTCCCCAAAAATTGATAGGGAAGGGAAAAGAAAACATGAGAAAAGAATATAGCGAAATGTTTAATAATTTATCCAATTTACATTGTGAAATAAAAGAGAGGATAATTCAAGGCAATATTATTATCGACAAAGAAAGTGTCTCGGGCATAGGAAAAACAAAAGTGGAAGCAACGGCAATTTATCATATAGAAAATAACAAAATAGCAAAAGTTTACTTTGTTCAATAGATAAAAGCGCAGTGGGTAATGAGTATTAGTCTGGGGAGTAAATCAGTGTTCAGCTATAAATCCCTATTTTGCTTTTTGGGTTAATTGTGACTGAATGTTTTTCCATTGCCACAACTTCATAAACACTTTAACGTTAGTGGCCATATTATGATGACCCTGAAATTTTTAACTGCTTTCTTATTAATTGGATTTTGTTCATGTGGACAAGGCGCCTTAAAGTCCAAAGTTCACCCTGCTGCCGTTCAGCTAAACTATCAAGCAATGACACTCGTTGCTTACATACAAATTCCCGATAGCTCACGCAAAGCAATTTCCCTACTTGATAAAGCAACTACGGTTGATAGCAATTATTTCCTTGGACATTACAACAAATTGATATTTTATAATCAGCTCAAACAGTATGACAAGGCTATCTTTACCGTTAATAAATTGCTTCAACTCCGTCCTTCAGCACACGACCTTTATTTGACAGGTGGCATTTTGTATGAACGGGTTAGTGACACCGTTGCTTCTTCAGTCTACTTCAAGAAGTCTTTGGAAATCTGTAATCGTGTGTTGGACACGATGAATACGGAGAATAGAGATTATGAGATGTTGCTCGGCAACAAGGCAACAAATCTTATTATGTTGGAAGACCAGAAAAGTGCAAACTTGCTTTTAAAGAAATTTTATGATAACCAAACGGATGAAGAACAAAAAAAATGGTTGGCATCTTTAATGAATAAAAACAAAAAGCAATTGCTTGAGCTTTGGGCGAGTGTCCAATACAGCCACTAACAACAGCTTTTATGCAATAGTGGCTATAGGAATAACATTAACAGAATATCTTTAATGAGCTTAACAACAGTAGTAGACAGTAGAACAACAAATACCACTACTGCATAAAGCTGAAAAACGTTACCAGCAATACTTTTGGACACACCCAAATAACAATAAAGGGAGTAGCAATTTTAATTTATCTTACTTCTTAGGGACTAAACATTAATTATGAAAAAAATAATTCTGCTCACAATTTTTACTTGCTTATTCAGTAACGTTTTTACTCAAGTAACGCCATTTAAAAAAGAATATACAATACGGCAAACAAAAGATTGGATTGTTTCAAGTTTAACAAGCGTAGTCTTGTGGGAAAATAATAGCAAGATTAAACCGACGTTCCCGATTTCTGAAACAGCATTTACTATAGAGCTTAAAAACTATAGACGGATGAATAATATACCAGTGTCAATGGCATATGAATTTTCTCTAAAAAAGGCTGAAACATTAGAGGACCTTGATTTAATAATGGACGTAGGAAGCAACAGCGGCGAGGATTTTATTGTTTTTACTCGTAAATCGGATGATAAATCCATTTACCTAAATATTAATAAGGATAAAATGACCACAGAACAAAAACATCGATATATAAAACATCTCAACAACGCATTCTTAAAGCTGAGAGGATTGGAGTTTTTAATTTTTTAGTTTAAGAAAGGAAAAATGAAAAATATTTTGTGGTTCATCATTATTTGTGTTTCAATTTCATGCAATGTTGAGACTGTAAAACAGAAAGACATAACAATTGATAGCTTAAGAGCCGCAAACAGAAACCTTCAAAGCATAATAGATAATTATTCTTATACGGTCAGAGACCTTAAAGAGGAATTAAGTAAAAGCAAAGCGAACGAAGCTAAGGAAGTTCTTTATCAACAAAACTCTGCAAAATTTGCATATGTAGTTATAAACTTTACCCGAAGCTATCCCCCTTCAGCAGGAGGTGAAATAGTAAATTTTAATTACTGTACACCTATACAAGAAATTGAAGATTATTCTAACGATAAAAAGTATCGTCTAATTGACAACCAATTAAATTTTTTCAAAAGAAATAACAGTATGGATAAAGTCTATGATTTTCGATACGATAAAATTAATAAGGCAGATTGTTTCGTTTTCCATAATTATGCTGAAGCATCAATAAGTTTGAAGTCCGTGCAAAATAAAGTTGATTTGAGTTATTAAATTTAACGTCTTCCGAACATCCGAAACCGTGAATAAACTAAAAATGTTGAGAACTAAAAGAAATTCAGTATGAACTATCTAACTAAAGAAAAACATGACATTTGGTTAAAAGAAGAATTTCCCAAGCTTCAAATTTCTTTATATAGTGAGGAAGATGAAATGTTTTCAAAAGACACGGGACTGAAAAATGAAATATTTCCGATTATTGACACAATAAATAACAACACTAAGAACTTAGTGTATCGTGCGATTATTAAATTAACGAACGAAGAAATTCAAAAGCAATACAATGCAACAATGCGTGATTTGCAAATTCTAAACACTGTAGGTCGCATAACTTACCAAGTAGTTATCGTTCAGGTTGATAATGAATTAAAATATAAAGAACACGGACATTATACAATAGGTAGTATTCTAATGTAACATTCCGCTTAGTACATTGCAAAGTTCTTACCTTTTTTGCCATCGGTTTTGAGTGAAACAGGAAGTACTGCTGGTAACAGAGTATCCTATGCAAGTGTGGCAGGACGTTATAAATTGGGGGGACGAATATCACGGCATCAGTATTTTTTCAATCAGCAGGAGTGCTGCCAATACCACACCTGCATAAATACCTAATCGTTACCAGCAATATTTGTGACAGACACTAAACCTTTACCAATTGACGAAATTCTTAGAACAAAAGAGTTTAAATCCTTTGTTGAATGTGCAGAGAACTTCTGCCTGTTTATTGAGAAAGGCACTGCTGATGCAGAAAAGGAATTTCTAATTGCAACACAATATCATCTGCTGACACTTTATAATCTTGGTCGAAATCTTCCATCAGTTCAGCTTGAAACAGATACAGAGTTTGATGTAAAACTTGACGACAAAGAAATGAAGGCACAACTACAGCTTATTGCTAATCGAGTACCTTTCAGTTACTATTGGGCTGTTCTAAATCCAGTTGACCTTAATAATTTAGCGGAGACGGGTACAGGTGACTTGGTCGATGATTTAGGTGACATATATAAAGACCTGAAAGAAGCTTTGATTTTGCATGACAAATCTGAAATAGGAGCAATGGAAAATGCAATTTTTCAGTTCAAGTTTGGTTACGATAATCATTGGGGAGAACATTGCATTGAAGCTCTTTATGCTATTCATCACTACTTATCTCAAAACAGATAATACTGCTGGTAACAACAGCTTGATGCAATAGTGGCTTAATCAAGTAATTTAAACAGAATATCTTTAATGAGCTTTAGAACAGTAGGGAAACTACATAACAACGAATACCACTACTGCATAAAGCTGAAAATCCCGCCGGCGATAGAACGGCGAAATTGCTTCAGAGTAAACAGTTCAATAATCAGAACCGATTAACTTGTCCGTTAAACTTACTCCTTAACATCTGGATTTGCATTAGTTGCATTATTTGCACGTCGATTGGTAAAATGCAAGAAATGCAGAAAATGCAAGATTAGTAAATAATGCAACCAACATTCGGTTTTAAAAACATCAAAAACTGCCCGCATTAACAATTTCAAACTACATAAAGGATAGATATCAGGAGTAGTATTCAGGGTAGTGTTATCAGTTATAAGACTGATTAATGAATGTGCTAAACTTTATAGAGGTACTATATAAGAGTGAACTTTGCATAATTTAGCATTACTTTCTTTTCATCTCCATCGCCGAAAAATATGGTGGTTATGGGATTATTATAAGAGCCTTGCATTTTTGTAACTGTTCCTGTTCCAAACTTTTCATGTAAAATTTTATCTCCAACTTTAATTTTAGCAAGTTCATCAAGCGGGTAGGTGTGCCTGGGATTATAACTTATGATATTATTTATATCAGTACCATGTTTGGGTGTATCATTGACAATGGGATAATTAGATTGAACTCTTAGCTCTTCAAATCTTACTTGTAAACTCTTGATTGCATTCATTATTATCTCTGTATCAGGAGAAATTTGAACACTATTTTCAATTTTTGCTGGTTCGATACCTAACAAACTTACTAATGAGTTTATTTCTTGCCCAGCCGTTTCATAAGTATTTTTAATTGTATCAGCTATAACTTCAAAGTTTGTTTGAACAGTATCAACACGCAAAGATTCATCATAGGAAACATCCCTGAATCCTGATATATCAAAAATCCTTTCAGTTATTAAATCTTTAATTAGTGTAACTGGTTTATTAAATGCTTGCCGTATACCTAACTCGTACATAACATTTGGATTTCTACCACTTAAATCACACAGTGCCATATCTGCTTGAATGATGTTTTTCACAATATCTAAAGCAATATAATTGGTGTTTAATACATCATCCGCCCTAGTTGGTTTAAAACCTGCTAGTTCACATGCTGGCTTAATTATAAAATCGTAAACCCTTTTAAACTGACCTACTTCATAATTTCCATTATCACTTATAGGCATTATTATTAAAACAAATTTTGTCCATTAGGGCTAATATTTACAGGGAGATAATAAATAGGAGAACGAACAGCAATTTAAATGTTTTAATCTGACCGATAACATACCTATAATTTTTTACTATAGGGTTGAAATGATAGTTATATTGCCGGAAAATATATGCAACCTTTTAAAGCGACATTTAAAAATAAAAAAGACAGTAGCACTTTTGAAGGAATGGTGATTCATTTAAGTACAGAGTTAATTCCAAACGAAGGTATAAGACCGCTCGTTTGGTATCTGAACAAAGACAATAAATTAGACTGGATTGGTTTTAGAGAATACGAAATAACCAAAATAGATGATACTACTAATAAACCAATTTTTAATATTTATACTTAAATGGTATAATAAAAAGGTTATCAGCAGAGTAAATAAAGAAATTAGAAAATAAGAGCTTGTATAGGGGTCATACGTTGTTATAAGTTTATGTCTAATAGTAATTTAGCAAAAAAGATTTTCAGATTTGTCACATATAGTATTACAAGATGAAGAAGTTTCTACAATATACATGGCGTTTGTTGGCCATATTTACTATTCTTCTAATAATCTTTCTCATAATCTTCACTTTAAATTTTTATAATTACCCTATCTCAAAAAAAATAGAAGATTGGGCTTCTTTCGCAACATATATAACTGGTATTTTCAGTATAGTCATAGGAATAGCTAATTTAGGCTTAGTTGCATTTATTGCTAATGAAGTAAATAAGTATGACAAGGAAAAAGAAACAAAAAATATTAATAGGTCCGTAAGGCCTTTCCTTGATTTTGAGCTAAGGAATGGTTATAAGGAATTGTATATTAGATTGAAAAATGATGGATTAGGTGTTGCTGTCATTAAGGAAATAGTAGTGAACGATAGCTCAAGCAACAAAAGTTATACGAATATAAAAGCTGCTTTAGCAGTACCTATTGCCATTAACTTTACTGCTACCGGCGATATAGTAGGTGATAGTTTTAATCTCGGAAGGGATAAGTCTACCGACCTAATCGAAGTGTATTATGATACACAAGAACCAGAACATAAGGCTATATTTTCAGTTGAGGCTACAAAGATTTTACAAAGGATACAATTTTTTACCATAACAGTTAAATATACAGACATGTTTAACAGTGAAGTTTTTGAGGCAACTACTAATTGTGCAAATTCTTTCAAGGGTGCTGAAACACGAAGCTGATAGACTGAAGTTAGAAAAAGAATGACAAAAGCCATTCTTGAAAACTTCCTGCTAACACCTCAACAATCAATTAAATCACAAGCATTTTATTTGCTGGTTCAAATTCTAAAAGACTTGAAGACATCTCTTTCACATAAAAATCAGGAAGACTATGCAAATAATTTTCAGTAGTAGCAGTATTGGTATGACCCATTGCATCTGATATTGCCGACACATTCACATTATCCAATTTCATCTTGTTAGCAAATGAATGGCGAGCTAAATGCTAGAACAGATGAACTTCAAAACCTAGCTCCTTCCCTATCGGTGCTAACATCTTATTTGAAACTCTTTTATACCTTTGATAGCATTATTGATTTGCTCAGCGGTCATTCCATTCTTAGCTTAGATCCAAGGAAAGGCAGCGACAAACGAGGAGATGCTTAGTTAGAAAAAGAATGACAAAAGTCATTCTTACAAATTTCCTGCTATTAGTAAACAGTGAACTAAATGACAAGCAATTTATCTGCTGGCGCAAACTTTAAAAGGTTTGAAGACATCTCTTTAATATATTCATCAGGTAGGGACTTCATATAATGTTCGGTTGTGGTGGTGGTGGTGTGTCCTAAAGCGTCCGAAATAGCAGTAACAGCCACTCCATCAATTTTCATTTTTGTAGCAAAAGAATGTCTAGCTAGGTTTAAACACAAGTGGACTTCAAAACCGAGCTTCTTGCCGATAGGAGCTAAGAACTTATTTGAGATTCTTTTATACCTTATTATTGCTTTATTCATTTGTTCCTCCGTCATTCCTTTCTTACAAACAGGGAAAATATATTCATCAGGCTTTGTAGATACGTTCCCCCATTTTTTTATAATCTCTTTTGAGAGGTCATGCATGTACACTTTTATTTCTTTTTCTGATTGGGTAGTATGCCGGGTTTTATGACGGACAAAAATTATCATATTGCCTTGAACATTTTTCCACTTCAACATAGCAACGTCCCGAAAATTGCAGCCATTTGTCAGGTAGCAAAAAAAGAAATAAGCTTTTGCCCGAGTTTCCCGTTTGCCAACAGTAGGATAATTGAGTAAAGCTTTCAATTGTTCAGGATATAAAACGGATTTAGAACGCACACGGGAACTCATTATATACCCTCTAAACGGAAAATATTTCTCAGCTACAATTCCTGATTTTACAACGTCTGCGAATACAGTACGCAAGGCACGTAAATAAAAATTAGCAGTAGTTATTGTCTTTCCACTATTAACCATAAACTCAGTGTAGCCCTTCAAAAATTTTACATCGATTTCCTCAAAATAAATAACAGCCTTATACTTTAGCAAAGACGATAAAGCAAGCTTAGAATTAACCTTTTGTGAGAAGCGCTCCTCTTTGTGCAATTCCAAAATTTTCATTTGAAAGAAAGGCGTAATGCTTGTTTTAGTACTAGTTAATAAATCTGTATTTGATTTGAATAAGCGTGAGAAGCTTTCTTGTGAAGGGTTAATCAGCCTTTCTAGAATAGTTTCCGCTTTTGTCACATATTCATTAATCTCTGTTCTCAAAAACTTTGTTTCAGTATTTAAAGCCCTTGCTGATGAAATCGCTTTATCAAAGTCTTCTTTTGTAGACCTCAGCTTTAACGAGATTCGAAATTGTTTGGCCTGAAGATTAACTGTAAGCATCACCCGTGACATCTTTGTTTTTTGATCCACGGCTCTTTTATCCCAAAATAGAGATACTGAATAGTTTGGCTGACTCATGTTGTTTTGTTTTTTTTTAATTATGAAATAGGTTATCTAACCGACAGCACAATTATATTGTCCAAACACTTAGGAATTTCATGGCAGCCTAAAACGTCAAGAAACACATGGAGATAGGTACATGATTGATAAAAGATGAAAGGAATTGGTGCATCATTAAGTGCATTCAGAGGGAAATTAATTTGAACAAGACGTGTTTTGATACAATTTTATCTTGGGTTTTGAAATTTAAAAGATTGAGGAAATAAAGTGAAAGTTGAATAATAGTGAGCATATGGGTTCGAAACACGGACCCTCTGGAACACTGCAGCAACAAGGTTTTTTTAAAAATATTTTCTAGATAATTTTTGTTTTTCAATAAGGTTCATCCCTATATTTGCACTCCCAAAACGAAAGGAGTAGGGATAAAAGAAAAGGGAGCATAGCTCAGTTGGTTTAGAGCATCTGCCTTACAAGCAGAGGGTCCGCGGTTCGAACCCGTGTGCTCCCACACAGAAAAAGCACTTAGACAGGTAAAACTGCTAAGTGCTTTTTTATTTGCAATACTTGTTGCTTCCCTATACTGTCTGCCTGGTAATTGAGAAAGAGTAGAGATGATTTCAATTTTCATACTTGTCGCCCCATTTCCATATTGCCTTTTTAAGCCTGTTATCAATTCCAACAAGTTTAATTTTGCATATTGTGCCCGCGGTCTTCCAGCACTAATGGACAAACCATAAAATGGTAATATTATGGCTAACTCGAAACATTATATCGTCACCGAAACTTATTCCTCTATCATCCTTTTCAGACCTCTAATAACTTATCCCTTGTTATAGGTAGTTCACGAAGGCGTTTTCCGGTAGCATTGAAAACAGCATTCGCAATGGCGGGTGCTACTCCTACCAGAGCAATTTCGCCAAGACCCTTTGAACCCATAGGACCGATAATTGGATCTTTTTTGTTAACGAATAAAACGTCTACGGTAGGGATGTCGGCATTAACAGGAACGTGGTAATCAGCTAAGTTGTTGTTAATAGGCCTGCCGAAGCGTTGGTCAATTACCATGTCTTCCATCAGTGCCATACCAATACCTCCAACAGCACCGCCGATCATTTGGCTTTCCGATGTTTTAGGACTAACGATGGTGCCAGCGTCAGCACAAGAAACTACGTGATCAATCTTAATTCTGCCAGTTGCCGGATGAACTCTCAATTTCACAAAATGCACGGAAAACGAATAGCTGGAGTAAGGCTGTTCAGTTCCTTTAGACTCTTTGGTAACTTCCACCGCAGGCAACCCGTTTTGTTTAAAAAACTCGCTGTAGCTTAATCTAACTGACGTGTCGCTTTTTAATGACAGCCCGTTTTCTGAAAAAAGAAGGTCTTCCGCTTTTAATTGCTGCGAGTTCGCTTTGCTAAATACCGAACCTGCTTTGCTGGCGAGTGCTGCTATTTGTTCTTTCATTGCAAAACAGACATCGTGTACTGCCGAACCTACCGTTGCGGTAACATTTGAACCACCTTGCATCGGTCCGGGAGGTAAACCCGTACTGCCCATTTCTATAATAATTCTGCCAGGAGGCAAACCCATAATATCGGCAGCAACGGCTGTCATCATGGTAGCAGTGCCAGGGCCCATATCGTTAACCGAACATTGTAAGCGTAGCTTACCTTCTGGTTGCAATATGCCTTTTACAGACGCTACCCAACGCATCGCTCCAAACGATCCAGCACCCATTCCATATCCAACAAGCCAGTCGCCGTCTTGATTAGTCCTCGGCTGCAATTTCCGGTTTTTCCACCCGATCCGCTCGGCACCCATCTCATAGCACTCCTTTAAATATTTGCTTGACCACGGCAGGTTCTTTTCCGGGTCGCTGTCTGCATGATTGCGAACGCGGAATTCAACGGGATCTAATTTTAACGCATGCGCCAATTCATCCATCGCTGACTCTAAGGCAAATGCACCCGTGGCTTCGCCTGGCCCACGCATCCAAATGGGGGTGCAAACGTTTAGTGGTACAAGGCGGTAACGGGTAGTAACGTTAGGACAGGCATACATAAACCGGGAAATATTTACAGTTGCTTCTGTAAATTCTTCGTATGCAGAGGTATTTCCGGTGGCCTCATGTGTGAGACCAATTAATTTACCGTCTGCTGTTGCACCCAGTCCGATCTTTTGCTTTGTTGCAGGGCGGTAGCCTACATTGGTAAACATCTGCTCCCGATGTAAAACTAGCTTCAGCGGTTTGCCTACTTTTTTAGCCGCCATCACTGCTGCAATTTCATACGGCCAGGTTCGCAATCCCATCCCAAACGCTCCACCAATATGTCGGGCATGAACAGTTACATTTCCCAAAGGCAATTTAAATGCGTCACTAATCGATTTTTGCGTCGCTTGTACACCTTGTGTTTTTGTATAAACCGTTACCTTTTCCGCGCCTTCCCAAAAAGCTACGATGGATCCAAGTTCCATCGGGTTGTGCACTTCTACCGGGTGATAATATTCCTGCTCTATTTTAACGGGTGCGTTTTTATAACTGTCTGCTTCGCCTCGCGTGTAATCTTCCTGGCGCGGCCCTGTTGGAACTTTAGCGGTTGCCAGGTTATCTTCTAAACTCGTTTTGTGTGTTGCTTTCTCGTATTGGGCCTTCACCAATTTTGCTGCATGAAGAACACGTTCATAAGTATCGGCGACGACAAGCGCAATGGCCTGGTCATAATAAAAAATTTCATTGGTAGCAAAGAACCGCAGAGGTTGTCCCCCAGTTGGCGGTTTTGAAGGATCTTTTCCTGTAGTGTAACCGGGCAGTTTAGGGGTGTTGAAATAGGTAAGAACTGCGAGAACTCCAGATGCTTTTTCGGCAGCTTTTGTATCGATGCTTTTGATACGACCTTTTGCAACAGTACTGCCCACCAGGAGGCCATATACTGTGTTTTGTATTTTGTGATCTGCTGCATAAGATGCAGTGCCCGTTACTTTAGCCCTGGCATCTACACGATCGATACGATCTGGTGCTTTGTCTTTTTCCATAAAAGAATATTATGATTTTCCTGTTGCAGTTTTTAAAGCTTCCACAAGAGTGTTTGGTGCTAATTTTAGTTTGAAGTTATTAAGGCCGAATCCTTTGGCACCTCTAATTGCCAGTGCTGCTGCTTGTTTATAATTTACTTCGGTTGCAGCCTTTCCTTTTAAAAAATTCTCTACTTCAGTAAGCCTCCAGGGCTTATGCGCCACTCCCCCTAAGGCCAGCCGAATGTCTTTAATAGTACTTCCTTCTAGATCTACGGCTACCGCTGCAGAAACCAATGCAAAGGCATAAGAAGTTCGGTCGCGCACTTTTAGATAATGCACGTGCTTATTCAATTTGTTTTCCGGTATTTCAACTGCAACTATCAATTCTCCCCTTTCCAACGTATTGTCCTTTTGAGGCAAGTTTCCTGGCAGGCGGTGAAAATTTTGGAAAGGAATACGACGATCACCTCTTGGACCAGACAGAAGTACAGTTGCATCCAACGCAACAAGGCCTACGCTCATATCGCTGGGATGAACAGCAATGCACTTTTCAGTATCAGTAAATATCGCGTGCATCCTATTAAATCCTTTTAATGCACCACAACCTGTTCCCGGTTCACGTTTGTTGCACGGCATATCAGTATTGTAAAAATATGGACAGCGGGTACGCTGCATCATGTTTCCACCAACCGTTGCCATGTTGCGTAATTGTGCCGAAGCACCCGCTTGCACTGCCAGGGCAAGCAGAGGTTGTTCCTTGCGTACCAATTCATTGTCGGCCACTGTACTGTTTAGCGCAAGTGCGCCTATAATCAGTTTGTTGCCTTCTTTTTTTATTTCCTTTAGCGGAAGGTTGTTAATGTCTACCAGCTTTTGCGGAGTCATCACACCTTTTTTCATTAAATCCACGAGGTTGGTACCGCCGGCGAGCCAGAGGGAATTATTATCCTTCACTATTGCATCTACTGCGGCTTTTATTGTGGAAACACGGACGTAATCAAAGTTTATCATAACGTTTGCCCTCCCTTTTTTACATCTGCAATAGCTTTGACAATGTTGGGATAAGCGCCACAACGACAAATGTTCCCGCTCATATATTCGCGGATCTCATCGTCGGAGTTTGCGTGACCTTCACGAATACAGGCAATACCTGACATGATCTGGCCGGGCGTGCAATAACCACATTGAAACCCATCGTATTTTATAAATGCCTCCTGCATTGGATGCAGTTTTTCCCCATCGGCTAATCCCTCGATAGTCGTAACTTTTTTTCCTTCTGCCGTCACTGCAAGTGTTAAACAAGACAGAACCCGGTTGCCATTAACATGTACAGTACATGCACCGCACTGTCCGTGGTCACAACCTTTCTTAGTTCCCGGTAATGCCAATTGCTCCCGAATTAAGTCGAGCAGAGTGGTACGAGGTTCAACCGATAGATCGTGATTAACACCATTTATTTGGATAGCTAACGGCATTTTTTCGAAGTAGCCTGCTGCCTTTTCATCCAAACCCTCTTCAGCCGCTTTTAAGAAAGCAGGCGGCGTAACAGCAAGTGCTGTAAGCAACGAAGATTGTTTAAAAAAGTTTCGTCGACTTTCATTCAGATAATTTTCTTCAGCTTGATTCTGACCAGAACCTTTTTTTGCCATAATTAATTATTTTTTATTGGCTGATATAACCTGGAGTAATATGAACACTTGCATCTATATCGAGGTTTAAGAAATTAATGTATGCCCGGGTATCAAAGGTATTTTAGCCAATTTGAGGCCAGTTATGAAAATCAAACCAATGATTATCGAATTCAAATCTGTTCCAAAACCAACGAGACTGTGTTTAACGAAATGGCAGATAGGAAAAATGTACTGAAGAAAATTGTTTATTTGAAAAAACGTCATCATAAACACTCAAAGCTTGAAAGGACTCTATTTAGTGGTTTCACGAGCAATTGGGTCTTTAAACATTTCAGGCATAGCGTCACATTGTAACTTATTGTCGCTTGTATTTTTTAAAAACAAAGCTTGCGATACGGGATAAGCAATGAGTTTCAATCTTGCCCAGACCCTATGCTTTTAATTTCAATTTATAGTTTAGCATACGTTATGTCGTCAACAGGTTCCAACCATTCTGGCTTACCGGCAGTGATGGCGATATGTTCAAACCAACTATCTTTTGTTGCTCCGTGCCAGTGCTTAATGCCATCATGGGTAACAATTACATCACCGGCTCTTAAAAGTTGTGCCTTTTCTCCTTCCTGCTGATACAATCCTTCACCACCGGTTACCAGCAAGATTTGATAACCATCACGATGAATATGCCAGTTATTTCTGCAACCAGGTTCAAAAGTTACATTGCTAATGGAAACACCTACTTTGGGGTCAGCAACCAATGTCGCCAGGTAACTTTGTCCTACAAAATATTGTCCATAAGGATTTTTCTCACCTGAGGGAAATATGATACCGTTTTTAACTTCTTCATGTTTTGCCATTTTATACCTCCTTAAAGATTTACTAGATGCACGTTTACCGACCCGTTAGCTTTTCGCCAGCTTCTGTGTACCTCTCACCATGTACGGTGATATGAGAAGCAGCCGCGTTTATCTGTTGTAGGTCTTCGCCGGTCAGTTCAACATTTACCGCACCTAAGTTTTCTTCCAAACGGTTGAGCTTCGTTGTACCGGGAATGGGGACAATCCAAGGTTTCTGCGCCAGGAGCCAAGCCAATGCTACCTGTGCCGGTGTAGCGTCTTTCTGTGTGGCAATTGTGCTAAGTAGTTCTACCATTGCCTGATTGGCTTTGCGGTTTTCCTCTTGAAAGCGTGGCAGGGTGTTGCGAAAATCGCCTTTATCAAATTGAGTGCTTTCATCTATTTTGCCGGTTAGGAAACCTTGCCTAAAGGGCTGAACGGAACGAAGCCGATGCCTAATTCTTCGAGTACCGGTATTACATCCTCTTCGGGTTTTCTGTGCCACAAAGAGTACTTGCTTTGCAAAGCTGCTACTGGTTGTATTGCATGTGCTTTTCTAATGGTTTCAGCACCAGCTTCAGATAAACCAAAGTGTTTTACTTTCCCTTCCTGAATTAAGTCTTTCACTGCTCCTGCAACATCTTCAATCGGTACATTCAAATCTACCCGGTGTTGATAGAACAAATCAATGACATCCGTCTTTAATCGTTTTAAACTTTCTTCTGCCACTTTCCTAATGTTTTCAGGACGGCTGTCCAATTCAGACCACTTTCCATCAGCTGCAGCTTTCCAGCCAAATTTCGTTGCAATAACTACCCGTCCTTTGAATGGCTCCAATGCTTTACCAACCAGTTCCTCATTGGTGAAGGGGCCATACACTTCAGCCGTATCAAAGAAGGTCACGCCTTTTTCAACCGCTTTGCGGATTAAGCTTATCATTTCGCTTCTATCCGGAAGTGGGGTGTAACCAAAGCTCATACCCATACAGCCCAATCCAAGTGCCGCGACTTCAAGACCTCCGGTTCCTAACGTACGTTTTTGCATACAATAATTTTTTATTTGAATAAAGCATTACCGCTATAAACTCGACCTCTTTTAAAGTTCCTGCGATGTCGGACGGAAAATAATTTCATTGATGTCTACATCCTCGGGCTGGCTGATCGCAAAAGCCACCACACGAGCAAAACTGTCAGAACTAATTCCAACGGCTCCCACATAATCTTCGTTTGCCTGCCGAACGTTTGCATCTGTGATATGCTCCAGCAACTCTGTTTTAACAGCACCGGGACAAACAATTGTTGTGCGGATATTGTAAGGATTCACTTCCATGCGTAAGCCTTCTGTCAATGCACGAACGGCAAATTTGGTAGCAGAATAAACCGCAGAGCCGCTAAATACTTTATGACCTGCTACAGAAGATGTGTTGATAATTTGTCCTGACTTCTGCTCTTTCATGTAAGGGAGAACGGCCGCAATGCCATTGAGAACACCTTTAATGTTCACATCGATCATCTTATCCCATTCATCAAGATGGAGGCTCTCCATTAGCGATAGCGGCATAATACCAGTATTGTTAAGCAAGACGTCTACACGTCCAAATTGTTCAACAGCTGCATCCACCAGTTTCTTTACCTGGTCACGCTGTGTTACATCTACAGCAAAGGCAAGTGCTTTACCACCGTCGTCAACGATTTCCTTTGCCAACTTTTCAATTCTGTCGGCTCTTCTTGCTCCGAGTACTACAGTTGCTCCAAGCGCTGACAAATGTTTTGCAGCCGCTTCACCCATACCACTACTTGCTCCTGTAATTATTACTACTTTACCTTTTATATTATTTTCCATAACTCTATTTTTTTACTTCTTAATTACTGCTATTGTATTCCTCATCCCTCACTTTTTGTAACCAGGTAACAATACCTTTTTCTGTCTTAGGTAAAATATACATCTGTTGCACACCGGTATCAGGGCTTGCACCATGCCAATGCAATACATTCGGTGGACATTTTATTAAATCACCTTTTTTCATTGTTCGCCGCAGCTGCCCTTTTTCCTGATAGTATCCAACACCATCTGTTATAATCAGTATCTGACCTGATGGATGTGTATGCCAATTGCTCCTTGCTCCCGGTTCAAAATAAACGTTTCCTATAACCGTGTTATAGATACTGTCATCTGCAACCAATGGGGTGTTAAAGGCAGCGCCTGTAAAGTGTTCAGCAGGACCTTTTTCACCTTTGGGAAAAATAGCTTGGAACTCGGTTGACTTGTTTTCTGATTTATTTTCCATACAACTAATTGTTAGCAATGCCATAGAAGCAATTGCGGTTATCATTAATATTTTCATACTACCATTGTTTAATGTGTTGACAAATTAGTTTCTGCTGAATGTGGTTCATTGACCTTTGCTAATTTGTTCAACTTGACCTGGTTCAAATGTTGGTTAAAGAATGCTGTTAAATTATCAAAAGGAATTTTATCTAACCTATCATACAAATCAACGTGGTCTGCACCTGGTACAATCACCAACTCTTTAGGCTCTGATGCTAATTTGTAAATGTCTTCTGAATAGTAACGTGAGTGTGCATTTTCTCCTGCAATCAGCATAATTGGACGTGGTGAAAGCAACTCAAGGTTTGACATCATAGGAAAACTGAAGAAAGGCATTGGTGTTGTAGCTGTCCATGCAGCTACGGAGTTGATTGACCTTGGATGAAAACCTCGTGGTGTTCTGTAATAGTTAAAGAAAGCAGCTAAAACAGGGTTTGGATTAGCCGGTAGTGTATCAGGAAGTACGCGATTTCCTTTAACGATATTTCCCTTTTCATCAAACGGAACTTCATGTAAACCTAATGCAGCTTTACCCGTTTCTACATCTGCCCAACGTTGTTGGCTTAAATAATCAACCACCTTTTTACGCTGTTCCAAAGTATAGTTGTCTTTATAGCTGCGGCTAATGCTACGTGACATATCATACATAGAAGTGGTAGCTACCGCTTTGATACGGCTATCGCTTGTAGCGGCTGTAATTGCCATACCTGCCAAACCACAAATACCTATAGCGCCGATGCGGTTGCGGTCAACTGATGGTAGCAACCCAATATAATCTACCGCTGCACTAAAGTCTTCTGTAAAAATCTCCGGTGAGCCAACGTTGCGAACATCTCCGTCACTTTCACCTGTAAATGAAGGGTCAAATGCTAATGCTACAAAACCTCTGGATGCCATTTGGTTTGCATAAAAACCTGATGACTGTTCTTTTACTGCACCGAACGGTCCGCTTAGTATGATAGCTGCAAGTTTTTGATTACCTATATTTTTTGGTGTATACAAATCACCCGACACGGTAATACCATAACGGTTCTTAAATGTTACTGCTTGTCTTTTCACCTTATCACTTAACTGAAAGGTGTACTGTTCTTTTTGTTCTGAATTATTCATACTATTACTTTCTTGACTTTTTTGGGAATAAGCCTGACCGAACATCGCAATCCACAGGACTGCTATAATTGCTATTTGTTTCATTATTATTGTTTTTGTATTCTTTAATATAATTGCTATCCTATTTCAAACTTTACTGTTTTATTACCTGAACCTAATGCAGTTGCTAACCCTGTAGGATTTTCAATTCGTGCAAGCGTGGTGTAGTTATACCTTGTTGAAAATGTTTTGTAAAAAAGCACTAAAGTGTTTGAGCCGTATAACATTAAATCCCCTGCTTGAATAGTGCCTGGGTTTGAAGCATTAGCAGATAGATTTGCCGGCAAGTCAAAATACTTTTCATTACCGTTCAGTTCTTTCATGTTAATCGCCATCGGCAACTTTTTCTTAAATGCGGTTACAGTTGCGTTGTTATAAAGTGTTGCAGTGAAAGCATTTGCGCCGATGATTATTTTTAGTTTCATACTGTCAGTATTTAAAACGTTATTGGAAATGCTTGTCACCTCGTTAGTTTTATTGCAGCAAGCAAAAACCTGGATGCAGATTAAACAAGCTAAGAATGTCATTACTGGTTTCATAATGCTCTTTTACTGATTCAAATGTTTTTGATGTGCCTGGCTGGAACGCCACCAACAACACTATTTGCATCAACATCCTTAGATACTACAGCACCTGCAGCCACCACTGCATTTTCACCAATAGTAACTCCGGGCAGTATGGTTACGCCTGCACCGATCCATGCATTTTTCTTAACGTGAATGTGTCCGGGAACAAGTGATTGTCTGTCATTGGGATTAATTGGATGTCCTTCCGATAACAACTTAACGTTAGGAGCAATCAATACATCGTCTTCGATGGTAATTCCACCAAGGTCAAGGAAAACACAATCAAAGTTGATAAAGACGTTCTTGCCAATTTTCGTATTCTTCCCGTAGTTGATATAAAGCGGTGTGAAAACGGCAACGCTTTCGTCAATTTCTGAACCTGTAATTTGACTTAGTAAGTCGCGAATTTCTACAGCATTAGAAGAATTATTTAGCTGAACCAATAACTTCTTGGTGGCAAAAGAAGCATCCCGTAGCTGGAAGGCTTCCGGGTCTTTAGCTGAGATAGGTTCGCCATTCTGGAGCCGTTCAAAAATACCTTTTTTGTACTGATTTAATAACATCCCGCAAAGCTACCCTACCCTTTAGCCGAACCGGTAACGATAATCAAACCAATACTTAAGAATTTCAAACTTCCTGTAACCTTAACGTCTTTGGATTAGTCCCTGTAAGCCTTTTGAAAAAATTATTAAAGTAGGTAGTGTATTCAAAGCCAAGAGCATAAGCAATGTCTGCAATATTCCAGGCCGTATGCTGTAGCAGAGCTTTGGCTTCGCTCACAATCCGTTCGGTTATATGCGTTGTTGTTGACTTACCGGTTACTTCCTTCACTGCCCGGTTGAGATAGTTTACATGCACGTTGAGATGCTTTGCATAATCTTGTGCTGTTTTTAATCGCAACGGATGATCTGCGCTCTCAACAGGAAATTGCCTTTCTAAAAGTTCAAGGAAAACAGAAGTGAGACGTGTTGCCGCATTTTTGTGTTGGTCGTAATGTTCTGAAGGCTGCAGTTTCAACGCTTCATGAATAATTAGGTTGATGTAGTTACGTATAAGGTCGTCTTTGTAGGTGTAATCACTCTTTTGTTCCTCAATCATCTTTCGGAAGATGGTGTTTAGAAACTCCCTCTGCTGTTCGTCAATTTTTAAAACCGGTGTACCACCTATCTTAAACAAGGGAGAATTCTGCAAGCTTTCTGAACGGTCGGATGCTTTGAAAAAGTCTTCTGAAAAAAGAACTGTATAACCTACATAAGTAGTGGAGATTGTCTCCCAGGAATAAGGAATGTTCGGATTGCCAAAAAACAAAATACTGCCTTCCTGCTCAAAACTTTTATCGGAATAGTGGATTTTACTTTTTCCTGTAGTCAGGCAAATTTTGTAAAAGTCCTTCCTGCTGTATAGCCGAATAGCTCCACCATCACTTTCGATTTGAAAAACATTGAAGCCTTTCAACTTTAGCTCATTATTAAACGTGGACAGAGAGCGCACATTTTTGTTTTGCATTTAGCTAAGTTAAAAAAATCAAAACAAGCAGATGTGCTAAAACTTATACAATACTGTAATTAACTGTGTAAAAACGAACAAGTGATTGGTTTTAAGGAATTAATGGAGAGAATGGGTATGTAGCAAGAAAAATTCGCCGGCTTCCGTTTGTTTTGCCTTAGCACAGCTTCACCTTAAATCTACAACGGGTAAATAGACATAGAATACCGCCCCTTTACCTAACTCGCCTTCAGCACTTATAAATCCGTTATGGTTTTCTACAATTTTTTTGCAAAGAGCGAGACCAATACCTGTTCCTGCATAATGCTGTTTGCCATGCAGCCTTTGAAAGAGAGAAAATATTTTGTCGCGGTACTGTTTTTCAAAGCCGATGCCGTTGTCTTTAAACTGGATCAAACAGTATACACCGTTAGTAAGATTTTTTGGAGCATTCGTAATCTGACTCCTTTCAACGATTTTAGAATCTATAGTAATGCAAGGGGCTTCTTTTGAGAACTTAAGCGAATTACTGATAAGGTTAGAAAACAACTGTCCCAACTGCATATGATTACCCTGTACTTTAGGTAAAGGTTCATTGGCGATTGTAGCCCTTTTTTCCTCAATTAAAAGCTCGAAATCCAGCTTTACTTCCCGGAGCACCGCATTTAGATCCACTTCAGTAACATCCGGTTTGTCTTTCGAGAGACGGCTATAGTTTAATAACGAACGAACCAGTTCCGACATCCGCTTCGCTGATAAGTCTAATTTATTAAGATACTTCTCTGCAAATTCCCTGTCGTCAAAATTCTCTTTTATCAAGTCCGAGAAGGTCTGGATTTTGCGAAGAGGCTCTTGTAAATCGTGAGAGGCAACATAGGCAAATTGCTCCAGTTCACTATTTTGTATTTCAAGTTCAGCAGTATATTCAGCTAGTTTTTCTTCTGCAATTTTTTGTTGAGTAAGATCACGTGTTACTTTCGAAAATCCTATCACTGTGCCGCTCTTGTTATGCAAAGCAGTGATGGTGATACTACCCCAGAATTTAGACCCGTTCTTCCTTACGCGCCAACCTTCGTGCACTGCCCGGCCAGCTTCTTTTGCCGTCGATAAGAGATGCCAGGGCAATCCTTTTTCCCGATCCTCACTTGTATAAAAAATTTGAAAGCTGCGGCCAATAATTTCTTCGCTTGAGTACCCTTTTATCTTTTCAGCGCCCGCGTTCCAATTTTCAATAACCCCATCAACACTCAATAATATGATAGCATAATCCTGTACTTCAGCAATCATTTGATGGTACCGCTCCTCGCTTATTCGCAGGTTGTCTTCCGCCTCTTTTCTATCCGTTAAGTCCCTTGTAACCTTACAAAAGCCAATAACATTCTTGTTCTCGTCATGTATTGCGGTAATGGTGATACTTCCCCAAAACCTAGATCCGTCTTTTCGTTTTCTCCAACCTTCCTGGCTTGCCACCCCAGTATCTTCAGCTCGCTTCAATAACCTTTGAGGCAAATTGTCTTTAAAATCCTCCGGTAAATAAAAAATACTAAAATGCTTTCCGATGATTTCCTGTTCCGAGTATTGTTTAATTTTTTCAGCTCCTTTGTTCCAGTTTTGGATAAAACCATTTTTATCCAAAACAATAATGGCATAATCCTGAATTTCCTCGATCATCCTTCGATAAAGGTTGCCCTGGGTTGCAATGCTCCTTAGTTCCAACCGGTTTTCTCCCACACCCATATTATTATTGTTACGAATTATTCTACTGAAGATTGAAAAATATGACGAAGCTTTTCCTTCAGTTCCGACATTCTTATTGGCTTGACAATGAAATCTTCTGCTCCAAGTTTTTTGCTTTCATTCACCCTCTTTTCTTCTGCTGTAGTTGAATACATGAATATTCTTGTGTCGTTTAATTTTTCAATTTTTCTAATTTCCGTTAAACACTCAATGCCATTCATTCTTGGCATATTGACATCAATAAAAATGTAATCTGGCGCAACTTCCCCGTCGGAGCCAAGTAGTGCGATTGCCTCTACGCCATCGCCGGAGGTTTTACAGTCGATGCTGTTGTCCAGGTTTTTCACGCACATCATAAATATCTCCTGGTCGTCCGGATCATCATCGATAATTAAACATCTTTTTACTTCGCTCATGTTTAAGAAAGTTCTTTGAAAATTGCTGCAAGTATAAACAACCTTCTACGAAACTATTCATTAAAATCTTATCGCCGTAAGTATTAATGTATCACGTGGACGATTGGCGGTAAACAGAAATGGAAATCGGCGATGATGTTTAAAAGTGCGAAGATTGTATACGGCGTGCTCTTGCAGCAAGCCAGTTTTTTGAGTCTTACCCTAACTTCACATACCAATGCTTTCGAATGTTCGACCTACTTTATAACAAAATAAGGGCCTTTTCAAAAATTGATGAAAATCAGTTTGATCACCTAAAAACTTTCTTTGTTCTAAAGAAACTGAGGAAGCGGCAATATTTGTTGCAGGAGGGTGATGTTTGCAAGTACCAGGCGTTTGTTGACAAGGGACTCTTGCGTTCATATACTGTTGATGAAAAGGGCAACGAACACATTTTGCAATTTGCTTCAGAAGGTTGGTGGATGGCAGACTTGTCGAGCTACCTGACGAACGAACCCTCCTTTTTAAACATCGACGCGCTAGAGGACGTTGAGCTGCTACTTATAACAAAACCTTCGTGGGAGCAGGCAATGAAAGAAATCCCCCAACTCGAACACTACTTCAGAATTATTATTCAGAACCACCTTGTGGCAACACAAAAAAGACTGATGCAGTCATTGGCTGAAAGTGCAGAAGAAAAGTACAATCGATTTCTTGCCACTTACCCTGAATGCGTACAGCGTGTACCTCAACATATGATTGCGTCGTACGTTGGAGTCTCAAGAGAAACACTCAGTCGTATACGCAAACAAGTAGCGGCGCGTAAATAAGGTGATCTATGTCACATTAATTTATTGCGCTAGCTCAATGTATAAGCCATCCCCACCGTAGTAGCTTTGCTTTATCAAATAGAACCAATACATCGATACCCCGTTTACAGCAGCTGTAATTATCAGCTAGCGGTAAAAGATAAAATGGATGTAGAGGTTTAATTAATAAACAAGCTTAATTAAGATTTATGGAAAACAGAATATTAGGTCTTCACCACATAACAGCAATAGCTGGCAGCGCTCAGCGTAATTACAATTTCTACACAAAAGTATTAGGGCTCAGGCTGGTAAAAAAGACAGTAAATTTTGATGATCCTGGTACCTATCATTTTTACTTTGGTGACGAGCAAGGCACTCCCGGAAGTATCTTAACATTCTTCCCATGGGAAGGTATAGGCCAAGGTCATGCAGGTAGTGGCATGGCAACAAACATAGGCTACTCAGTTCCAGCTGGGAGCCTCGATTTTTGGGCTGATCGCTTTAAAAAGTTCAATGTAAAACAAGGAACTGTAGAGCAAAGGTTTGACGAACAGTTTCTTCCATTCCAGGACCCTGACGGTTTACAAGTTGATCTGGTTGTTTCACCTAATGCCGATAATAGAAAGGCCTGGGAAACGAGTGATGTAAAGGCAGATGTAGCTACAAAAGGTTTTCATAGCATTACCTTAACGCTACGAAATGTAACTCCTACTGCCGCCGTCCTTACCGACGTCTTTGGTTACAAATTGCTTAAGCAAGAAGGCAACCGCTACAGGTTTGTGACCGATGCAATAGAAAACGCATCTATAGTCGACATTATAGAAGCACCAAATCTGGCTCAGGGCAGAAGTGCGGCCGGCACTAATCATCATGTGGCTTTTCGGGTAAAAGACGACAACATCTTAATGGAGTTCAGGGAGAAGATAGCAAGTAAAGGTCTTCACATCACTCCCAAAATAGACCGGGATTATTTCTTCTCATTGTACTTCAGGGAACCAGGTGGTGTGTTATTTGAATTAGCTACAGACAACCCTGGTTTCACCAGGGACGAACCGCTGAGTGA
This sequence comes from Segetibacter aerophilus, assembly GCF_007991655.1. GTDB lineage: Bacteria > Bacteroidota > Bacteroidia > Chitinophagales > Chitinophagaceae > Segetibacter > Segetibacter aerophilus. The sequence goes on along the minus strand of NZ_BJYT01000002.1, from coordinate 83,656 downwards.
ACTGGGAACATCTTTAAAACTTCCTAAACAGTATGAGAACGATAGAAAACAAATAGAAAAAGTGTTACCCGTGCTACAATAGCAAGTCATGAGTGATTGGATGTTGTGAAATGAACTAAACGATTGGAACTTCCTTCGACATTGTTGTGTCACTCACTTCAACTTGTAGATCTTCTATTCATCATCCTGGCAGCATTTATAAAATTGAATAATTACAAATAATCATGCATCAAAAAAATATAGTCGCAGCAGGCAAGCCGGTAACGGCAACAAGCAAAGTGCTTGTCATGCTACATGGCAGAGGTGGAAGTGCTGAAGATATCTTAGGGTTCGCGACACACCTACATGTGAAAGAATTTTCATTGCTTGCTCCCGAAGCAACTAACAATACCTGGTATCCTTATTCCTTTTTAGTGCCCCCATCTCAAAATGAACCATGGCTTTCATCAGCATTAAAACTTATTGAAGAATTAGTTGATGATGTACTGGCCAAAGGTGTTCCTTTAGAAAATATTTATTTCTGCGGCTTTTCACAGGGTGCTTGCTTAGCGCTAGAATTCGTTGCCCGAAATGCAAAAAGATATGGAGGTGTAGCTGCCTTTACCGGTGGATTGATCGGCGACAAGATTTATAGCGAAAATTACAAAGGAGATTTCGAAGGCACTCCCATTTTTATCGGCACCAGTAATCCTGACCCCCACGTTCCTGTTGCAAGGGTGAATGCTACAACTATCACTTTGAGGAACATGAATGCAGCTGTGACAGAAAAGGTGTACAACAATATGGGCCATACCATCAATGAAGACGAAATTGAGCGTTCAAACAAGCTCGTTTTTAAAGCGTAGCCGCTAAAAGCAAATAAGAAAAATCAACTCTAATCAGGGTGTATCCAAAATAGTTTATAAAACCGCACGTATGAAATCACAAGTATTTAGGAAAGACGAAAGAGGCATTAAAGACATTGGCTGGTTAAAGAGCAATTTTTATTTCAGCTTCAGCGACTATTACAATCCTGTAAAAAGCGCATTTGGAACCCTGTTCGCTTTTAACGACGATTATGTTGAACCGGGCAAAGGTTTCGGTATTCACCCTCACGTAAATATGGAAATCATTTCTGTGTTGCTTAAGGGGAAGATGAACCACATCGACTCGTTAGGCTACAGTACTACAATTGAAGAAGGTGGTGTGCAAATTATGAGCGCAGGCACGGGACTACGACACGAAGAATACAACATTGGTGAAGAGGATGTAAATTTTTTGCAGATATGGATTTTGCCCAAGCTGCAAAACATCGCCCCGAGATACCAGGTACGGAGCTTTCCAAAAGAAAAAAGGATGAACCAGCTTAAGACGATCCTATCGAACGAAGAAGGCCTGGAACATTGCTGGATAAATCAAAATGCAAAGTTCTCTCTTGGACATTTTGATACCGCACAGGAAGTGGTTTACAACTTAAATCCGGCCAACAAATGCTTGTTCATTTTTTCTATTGAAGGAAAAATAAACGTAGATGGTACAGACATCAATGAACGGGATGCGATTGGTGTTTGGGAAACAGGCACAGTGCCTATTCACTGTGACGCCGGCGCCCACTTTCTTGTTATAGAAACTCCCGTCAATCAAAAGTAAGAACCAACTCAATCGAAGTAACCATGAACAACATTAAGATAATTACATCAACCACAAGGGAAGGAAGAAAAGGAATTTCTGTCGCAAATTGGATCACTGGCTTGGCTAAGCAGAATAACAAGTACGCTATTGAATTACTTGACCTGGCTGAAATCAATTTACCCTTCATGGATGAGCCTTATCATCCGCGTCTTCAAAAGTACCAGCATGAGCATACAAAAAAGTGGAGCGAGACAATTCGTACTGCAGATGCATTTATTATCGTATTAGCAGAATATAATTTCGGGTTCCCTGCCCCTATAAAAAACGCTATTGATTACCTATACAACGAATGGATGAATAAGCCCGTTGCTTTTGTAAGCTATGGCGGCGTTTCAGGCGGTCTTCGTTCGACGCAAATGCTGAAGCAGGTTCTTACAGCAGTTCACATGATGCCCGTGGTTGACCAGGTGAATATTCCGTTTTTTGCAAACCATATTGATAACAACGGAATTTTTGTACCCAATGAGACAGTAACAAAATCTGCAGAAGTCATGCTTAAGGAACTGGAGCGTTGGAGTGAGGCTTTAAAAGCCATGAGGACGGCGTAGCTGCGATTCAAATTACCTATGCGGCTACTTTGAATGTTTTACAGATGAAAAATGGTTTCACCAGAAAATAAAAGACGTTTCTTTTTAAAGGAACAATCGACTTATGGTGATTGTTCCTTTTTATTTTTCATCTATTTCCCTGTCGTCGTTTATAACCTTCGCTCCGCCCTCTTTAGCATTTAGCGTTTCAGCGAAAGACTTTAAAATTCATTTAAACCTTACTTTGCGTTCTCAACATAACTGGGGTAGCGTCAAGATGTGGGATTCGTACAAAAAAGGTTTTAAAGCTTACTTACAACTCGAAAAATCGTTGAGTGATAATTCAGTGGAAGCTTATTTGAGAGACATCGACAAGCTCACTTCTTTTTTGATAGCAACCGATGAAAAGATTTCTCCTGCCGAGGTCGACCTGAAATTGTTGCAGAAATTTTTAAAGTGGGTAGGCGAATTGGGAATGACTGCTTCCACGCAAGCGAGAACAATCTCAGGCATAAAAGGCTTCTACAAATATTGCTTAATTGAAGACGTGGTAACTACCGACCCGACAGCGTTGTTGGAAGCTCCTAAACTGAAAAGAAGTTTACCTGATATTTTAAGCTTTGATGAAATTGAAAAGATAATTGGTCAAATCGATCAAAGTAAGCCGGAGGGCGGCCGCAACAAGGCTATTCTCGAAACAATGTATAGCTGTGGATTACGTGTAAGCGAAATTGTAAACCTCCAGATTAGCTGTCTCTATTTAGATGTTGGTTTCGTACGCGTTATTGGTAAAGGAAATAAAGAAAGGCTTGTTCCGATTGGCACTGACGCTATCAAATACATAAAGCTCTACAAAGACAACATTCGGGTTCATGTACCGATAAAAAAAGGTAGTGAAGACATTTTATTTGTGAACAAGCGAGGCGGTCAATTGTCAAGGATCATGATATTTTACATCATTAAAGACCTGGTCAAAAAAGCAGGTATTACAAAAGTTATCTCACCCCACACGTTCAGGCATTCTTTCGCAACTCACCTCGTTGAAGGTGGTGCTGACCTACGAGCGGTGCAGGAAATGCTGGGTCATGAAAGCATTACTACAACTGAGATTTACACACATCTCGATCGCGATTTTCTCAGGAGTACTTTGCAACAATTTCACCCTGCTTTTAATCCACGAACAAAATCAGGTTAAAAAGAAAATTGCCAATGCAGGTAAAAGCTGAGCGAAGATTTCTAGTACAAGAGTGCGACGCAACGAATGTTGAAAGAAGGTATCAGGCCGGCTACCTAATCTGGCTTCTCTCTTTGTTTTTTCTTACATTCGACCGCAATTGTACATGGGAATATTAAAGAGCATACGTACTTCTCCCCTTTCTGACGCGGAGTTGCTGGAGCTATACCAGCAGAACCAGCAGCAAGATATTTTTGCACAGTTATTTCTCCGCTATTACGACCTCGTTTACGCTACGTCCGTAAAATATTTGGGCGACCAGGATGCTGCTAAAGATGCGGTGATGAATATCTACCAGGAACTTGTTGAAAAAGTAAAGGTCCACGCGATTGACAATTTTAAAAGCTGGCTGTATGCAGTGACAAAAAATCATTGCCTGATGCAGATCAGGAAGAATAAAAAGGCGGCTACTGTTGATTTTGACTCTGAAATTATGCAATCTAAAGACTTTTCGCATCTTGAAAACGTATTTGAAAAAGAACGACAGTTAGACAAGCTCGGCGGTTGTATGGAGAAACTGAATGAAGAACAAAGACGGACCGTGCGCTTGTTCTACCTCGAGAACAAATGCTATAACGAGATTACGGCCATCACCGGGTTTGATTGGAACAAGGTGAGAAGCCTGGTGCAAAACGGAAGAAGAAACCTGAAAATTTGTATGGAAGACAATGGCTGATACCCCGTCATATAATCACGCTGAAATTCAACGATACCTGCAACAAAAAATGTCGCGGCAGGAAATGCATGAATTTGAAAAAGCCCTTATGAACGACCCCTTCCTTGCTGACGCGTTGGAAGGATTTTCGGCCAGTGATCCTACACTTGCTCGGGAACACCTGGCTGAAATAGAGCAGCGGTTAACAGCTAGCCACGAAGAAGCCAAAGTGGTTCCGCTACCATCGAGCACTACCGAATGGTGGAAAATCGCTGCTATTATTTTAGTAATTATTTCAGCCGGAGCAATTACCTATTCGGTCGTAAATAATAGTAGCGTTTCAGAAAACGAGGAACAGGTAGCGGCTTCTACACCATCCACTCTTCCTTTTGAAAAAGATAGTCTCCGCCCTGCTGATCATTCTCTGGCAAGCGCAGCGCCTTTGAATAAAAAGGAGCTTTTAGCGAATAAGAAAAATGGCTCTCCAATTATTCATTCTGACGGAGAAGAATTATTAGATCGCCGAGAAACAAAAATTGATGCCGGTAAAGCTGAAGAAACAAACCAGGCCATAGCATCATTGGCACCAACTGCCAATCAAAATGCTGCTGCGCCTGAAATGATGAAACTCCAACGTGGGCTTGCTCAAAACGAATTCAAGGGAACGGTCGTAGATAAAGCAGGTGAACCCTTGCCTTTTGCTGCCATCAAAAGCAATAACGGCAATGCAGCTACAGTGTCAGACGGTAATGGGAATTTTAGCCTAAAAGCTTCTGACAGTGTTTTAGATGTCAATGTTATTTCCCCCGGCTACGCACCTAAAATTGCCAAATTAAGGAGTAACAAGCCAGACAATAAGATTGCTTTGCGGGACGAGGAATTATCATTATCTGAGATGGTGGTAAGTGACCAGTTGAAGAAGAAAAAAAATGTAGTCGCCTCTGTGCAAGTGGATACATCTGTTGCGGCAGAACCGATAGGTGGCTGGAAAAATTTTAAACAATACCTGAACCAGCAGATTGACAGCCTGAAAGCAACGGAACAGCATGAGGGCTTTGATGAAGACATTGTTTTAGAATTTTCAATCGACACGAAAGGACAACCAGTTAATATCAAAGCATCACCTGGAACTGACAAAGCGATCTCTGAAAAAGCCGCCCAAATTTTACGCAACGGACCTCGTTGGAATAATAAAAAGAACGATAAAAAAGTAAAAGTTATAATTGCGTTCTAAACTAAATTCTTACTTCTAGTTACCTTACGTTTGCAAAAATTACCATTATGAATAAATTTTTTCTTATCGGCTTAACTGCTGTTTCATTGTTTACAGCCAATGTAAAAGGGCAGGTTTCGATGCCTGCCGCCAGCACTACCCAGACAATTATCCAGGACTTTGGCATGGGTAGAATTGAACTTACCTACAGCCGTCCGGGTATTAAAGGTCGCCAGTTGTTTGGTGAAAAAACCGAGCTCGCTCCTTATGGTAAACCCTGGAGAACCGGTGCAAATGCAGCAACAAGAATTCGTTTTACCGACAAGGTTACCATCGGCGGTAAGACTTTAGACAGTGGCCGTTATGTTATTTATACTATTCCAGCTGCGGGCCAATGGGATGTTGTGTTTAGCAAAGGAACTGCTTATCCGGGCCAGGATGGCTTTAAGGAAAATGATGATGTGGTACGCTTAAAAGCACCAGCTGCTACCATCGGCGAAACCCTTGAAACTTTTACTATGCTTTTTAGTGAAGTAAAAAATGAGAGTTGCGAGTTGCAAATGATATGGGGTAATACAGCTGTAATAGTTCCGATTACCACAAACATTAAAGATCGTATTCGTACCCAGTTAGAAGCCGCTTTAAAAGGTGACAAGAAGCCATATCAACAAGCTGCTGGTTATTATTATGAGTACGAGAAAAACTATCCGAAAGCGTTGGAAAACATTAATAAAGCAATAGCTGAAAATCCTAAAGCTTATTATATGTACCTGACAAAAGCCAGAATTGAAAAAGACATGGGCAACAAAGCTGCTGCAAAATTGAGCGCTCAAAAAACTGTCGAACTAGCCAGGGAAGGAAAAAATGATGATTATGTCATTTTTGGAAATGAGCTGTTGAAAAATCTATAGTAGCTATTTTAATACTTTGAAGCCTCTGCATTTGCAGGGGCTTTTTTTATGGAGCCAGCGAAAGTAGTATGGGCAGCATTGTTGCGTCGCACACTTGTACGGAGGGAGGTTTGGGGAACGGGAGTTTGTGTGGTTTTGTAAAACTTCACTTTGCAGTGGAGGCCTCATCCTCGTTCCTTCTCCTCGGGGAGAAGGATGCCTCTCGGTAAGAGGTTTATAACTTTTTAAGGCAATTTTGAAAATTTGCAGAAATAAAAAAAGGTAGAGACCCCGATGCGAAATTCGGCAAACAGACAACAGTTATTGCATAAGGGACATCGGCCGGTTGGGTGCTGAGCGAAGCGAAAGCATTCAAAAACATGCGTAGCAGTTTTTGAAACAAGCGGGTGGAGTCCTGTTGCAATAACGAAGCCTTGCGGCTTGAGCAAAAAAGTTAGAAATTTTAAACGGTCAAATGCAAAGGCATCTATTTAACCTCCAAAACCTTCGCTCTTTGCGAAACTCCATTCTCATTGAATGCTTCGATAGAAAAGTAATATTGCTGATCAGTTGTAAGGGCTTTCAAGTTCAAAGAATTCTTTCCGTATACCATCCACGAGCTGTAAATTTTATCAGGAGCAATACCCCACAAAATATTATATCCTTGTGCCCCTGGTTGAGGTTCCCAGGTAATCATTGCATCTCTTCTATCAGTATGTCGTTTCACTGAAAAGTTCTTTACAACAGTTGGCACCTTTCCCTGCCCGATTCCGAAAATCCGTAAATCAGAGATGGACAGATTAGTCATAGGGACATTAATATTTTTGTATCGAACGTAGCGTACTATCTGTGGTGTTCCCAACTCCACATAATCATTTGGAACATCCTTAAAACTATTGCTGCGGTCAACTAAATTGCTCCAGTTTTTTCCATCTAAAGAACCTTCAATTGTATAGCGATGGTACAAGTTTGGAACGCGGCCGTACAAGTCGGATTTATAATCGTGATAGTTCACCTGTACTGCATACACCTTCCCCGGTTTTTCGAGGTCGATCTCCAGCCATTGTTGGTCGTCATTTTTTTCCGCTACCCAAAAGGTTTTTACATTTTCGTCGGTAGTAACCGTAGCAGGAAATTTCTCCATTGAAGACGAAGCTTTTACCGGCTTGTTATAAGACAGCAGCATCCAGCCGGTAAATTGACCCATCTTACCGGCAACGGTAGGCGCATGGTGCGGATAGTCGCCAAACGAAGTATTAGAATACATCAAACCATCCTTATCAAACCAGGCCGGGTACATGCAGATCCGTCTCTCCCATCCCACGTTTATATTTACAGCAGCAGAGGCAAAATGCCAATAGGTATTTGATGAACCAACAACTGTACTTCCATGACCTGCCCCGTTTGAAAAACCTCCGGGCTTATAAAAAACAGGATTATTAGGTGCATACCGATAAGGGCCAAGAACCGAGTCACTCATGTAAACTCCGTCAGCATATACATTAAACTCAGTACCGGGAGCGCCATATTGCATGTAATACTTATTGTTGTGCTTCGTCAGCCACGCCCCTTCCATATAGCCCCCAAGGACAGTATCAGAATGGTTTTCTCCGAACCGCTCCCACCCGTGCTTTTTCATGTCAAGACTAAACAATTGATAGGTAGAATCAGATGCACTAAAGCGATGGTTCTTATCCAATACTTTCGCCCTTATCGGAAACACGTTTGATGAGCCCCAGAACATATAAGCCTTCCCATCATCATCAATAAATAAATCAGGATCCTGTAAATCATTTAAAATTGAGGGTACAGCTTTCCAATCTCCTTTTTTAGGATTGTCAGTATATAACACACTCATAGAACCAGAAGGATCACCGGCAACATATAAAACTGAGTCTTTGTAGTTGTGAGCGGCGGGAGCGTTCGATCCCTGGAAATACCATTTTTCAGGAGTGATAAACGTCCATCTAAGCAGGTCAGTAGAATGCCAATAACCTAACGAACGGGTGACAAACATATAATACTCTCCTCTAAACTTCACCACTGCAGGATCAGCGCCCGAACGATAAGAAATATTTTTATCAGCATTGTAAATCATGTAAGTGTAATCGAGATTAACGGGATTACAATACGTGCTCATCTGAGTCTCCTGCGCGCTAAGCTTTAAAAGAAAACCGAAGCAAATTGTACAGGCGATTAAAAAAATAACCTTCGTTTTATTCATGGGGCAATTGTTGAGTGGCAAGAATACCTGTAAAAATAATGGCTACGGTAAGATAAATCTGAGAAGATTTACTTTGAGCATTTAATGGGTAAAAAGTAAAAAAGGAGAAAAAGGTTAGTCCCTGATGAGCAGATAAAAAGCAGAGGTAATTCCTATAAACAGCATCAAAATCAACATAAGTTTGGTCAGAGTGTTTTGATACTTTCTTCGTTTCCTCAACTCTTTACTTACCGTCATTTTCAATTGAATTTTTGTAAAATGGAAGAAAGTAATAGAGTTCCATTCCTTCTCATATTTGAAGAACAGAATAAATTTTAGGAGAAAGATTAGCGAGAAAATACAAACCAATACAATTTGACTTAACGGTATCAGCTCTCTTAAATTGATCATACTACAATTTTCGTACAGCCACAACAATAAGCGATACTACAAAACCGTGCCGATTATACAGTCGTAATTTAAAGACAAGGGTTGCCTCGAGTAACAATTGCATTGCAATAAGAATTGGCGGCCCTATTATTTGTTCCCTTTATACTAACCCAACAATTTCAGTACTTTCATTTTACAAATCAATTGTTTTCAGTGCTTTACAGCTTGGTAAAATATTTAGTGAGATGGGGACTATTGATTTTCTTCAGAAAAATTGTCTTCGAAAATAGGCTTTCACTAAACAAAGAAGGCCCTTTGTTGATTGCATGCAATCACCCAAACTCTTTTTTAGATGCACTTGTAATTGGTTCTCATTTTAAACAACCAATTCATTTTTTAGCACGTGGCGATGCATTTAAAAATCCGTTTGCAAAAAGATTATTAGGTGCGCTAAAGGTGATCCCTATCTATCGTTTAAGCGAAGGAAAAGAATACCTGGCGCTAAACGACACCACTTTTGAAAGGTGCACAGAAATCTTGAAGGAAGGTGGAATAGTATTGATCTTTTCTGAAGGGCTCTGTTTAAACCAGTGGAAGCTCAGGCCATTAAAAAAGGGAACTGCCCGCATTGCTTTAAATGCCTGGAAGGAAATAAAAATGGGCGACGACTTTCGTGTGCTGCCGGTTTCATTAAATTATAGTTCTTTTTGCCGTTTTAGAAAAAATGTGATTATTCGTTTTGGACGAGCAATAGAACGCAGTGAAATTCTATCAGAAAAATCCGAAGGAGAGCAAATTATTGAATTAAATAAATTGATTTATTCAAGGTTAAAAAAGGGGCTGGTACTGGAAGAAAATGATCAAGGAGTGATCACTTTTTTATTATCAAACTTTTTCTTGTTTAAAAAAAGTAAAACACAGCTGATAGCAGCTTTAAAGGAAAAACAAATCTTTCTTCAAAAAAGGTCAAAACTATCAATCAATAAGTTGAGAGGCACCAAGCAAGTTGCGTTCACCAGTGTCGATTTTATAAAGTCAGTTTCGATTCTTCTTGTACTTTTTATACCGGCGTCAGTGGGATTATTGCTCCACTTGCCTTTGTACATTCCTCTTGTGAGATTTATAAAGAAGAAGACTCGAGGAACAGTCTTTTATCATTCAGCGCTGTTTGGAGCCTCAATTCTTATCTACCCTCTCTATACTGTTATTATTTCCCTGGTGGTGGCGGTTTTCTTTGGTAGTATCACCTTCCCCCTAGCCCTTATTTTACTGCCAACTTTAGCCCTGATCGTTTTGATATGGCTAGATGCTTTAGAACGCACGATCAACTTTTACAACTTGTCCACAACCGAAAGAAAAGAGATACAAAGCTTAGTTTTTGAAAATTAAATAAGCTTTGGACATTGCTGATTTAATAACCAAAAGTATAAGTGAGTGACACAACAATGTTGAAAGAAGTGGCGTGGCTTGTTCAAAAGGATAATACAAAAATAAAAACGCCGACTATTTAACCTTGTTCAAAGCAAGCATCCCTATCATCCAGTCAGGTAACGGGGCTTCACTTTTTCGCGCTTTTAAATTCAGGCTCAGGTTTAGCTTTTTAAGTATAGGAACTTTGTGTGTTTCGACCAGCTCTATCAATGTTCCGTCAGGGTCTTCTGCATAACAAAATCTTCCGGCCGAAGAACCCATCGAAAAAGAATTGGCGCTGTCAACGCTAAAATTATATCCAAGTGCGAGCGATCTTTCTTTAAGCAGGTCCATATGTAATACGTCGAAACAAAGATGGATAAAACCACAGTCGCCCCAAAACCGATCCTCGTAAATTTTCTTTGGAGTAAAGTTCAACGCCTCGACCAATTCAATTTGCACGCTTCCCAGAAGTTTACTAAACGCCCCCTTATTGGCCAGTTGCTTTTTCAATAAAACGCGCTTAAACTGCTGGCCCTGCTGTTGTATAAATGGGAGGTCAATTGCCGGAGCGGTGCCACTATAAATGACTTCATCAATGCCTAATACACCTTGATAAAAACGGAGAGCTTTCTTCATATCTGACACGCCGATTACTGCACCCACTACTCCACCACAAATACTCTTTCCAGACTTAAACCATTCGTCACCTTCAACAATATTAAAGTGATTTCCGTAAGGGTCTTTAAGCCAAAAATGCAGCCGATCATCAGGACTGGCAAACAAATCAGAAATAGTTACTGAAGCAATGTTTTTAAAATGTTCATGCGCAGCCGCAACATTTTTAGATTTTATTCTTGTTGCAAATATTCCAAGATCGCCGAACCGATGCTCACTTTGCTGCCGAGGCGTTCTTGAAGTAAACTGCCATATTTCGAACCCGCCGCCGCCAAACAAATTCATGGAAAGTATTGCATGGCGTTTATGTACCTGGCTCCCAGTATACTTGGTCATAAGAGACGCTTCCGCATAATCATCAAAGATCAGGACGTTCATGCCGAACAAATCTTTATACAAATACTTCGCTTCGTCGGCATTTGTAACTCCAATGCCAACCTGTTGAATACCTGTAATCAAATTTTTCATACGCCTGGATATGAAATTATGTACGAGGGTGAAAGTCCATAAGATTTCTTCTTATCTATACACCAGCAATTCCTTGTATTTACTGACCATTTCTTGCTGCGAACGACCGTCTTTATACATCTTCACAATTGTTCTGTTAGCCCACTGTACTTTCAGCCAACTATTGGTATCATATTTCCGGGCTGAAACAAGTGCATTTTTTGCCAAGATTTTGTACCTGCCCATCTCTTTTGCCCTCGTGACAATGTCGTAATCCTCCATTATGAGCATTTGTTCATTAAAGCCTTTTACAGCATTAAAAGCCGATTTAGTCATAAACAAGGTTTGGTCTCCACCATAACAAACGAACCAATCAAAGCGGGTAAAAAAGGCATTGATTTTTAGAACGGCTTTTTTGCTGGCAAAAGCGGTTCGATAGCGTCCAAAAGCATAACCATCAGATACGGCTTGCTCAATATCTTTTGCAAAAGTTACCGGGGGAAAAGTATCGGCATGAATAAAATATAAAATATCTCCTTGCGCGATAAACGCTCCAAAATTCATTTGTGCGGCCCGGCCTTTATTTACAGATAACACAGCTTTTGCTCCCGCAGATTGCGCAATGCTTAACGTATCATCAGTACTTCCACCATCGGACACAATGATCTCACAAGCATTTTTGTTGCAGTTTCCTGCCAGGTAAGAAACAAGCCGGGCAATATTATCAGCCTCGTTATAGGTAGGAATGACGATGCTAATCATAAGCAATTTTAAAGGATTTTTGTGTAGCCTGCATTCGTTCTTTCATGATGCTCCGGTTGTGTCACTCCCTTGTACGGTATCTTTTATATCGGCAGTCGTTTCATTCGCGCCAAACTTCAGCTGCACTGCACTCCCTACTTAAATCAAAAACGTCAAGATCAAGATAAGGTGTTTTGAGATTTCCTATCTTTATTTATGCTTTTACAATTAGAAAATAATCATCGGGGCGACGTAGATAAGTTGCTGGAGTTTGCAAAACAAAATAATTTAAAGCTTTCGGTAGTCGACGAGAGTGATGCGCCTCATCTTCCCGGAAAACCTCTCACTAACGATCAGGTAAATCTCCTAATAGAAAAGAGTAGGAAAAGCGGAATGATCTCCTTACAAAACGCGCATCAACAAATCAGGGAAAGTTTCAATGCAGATTAATTATACATCTGATGCATTTGAAACATTGATACAACTCGTCAATTTCACCGAGACTACTAATACCACTGGGGCAGGACTAAGGTGGCTCAAAAAGTATGAAGCATTTTTAGAAAAGAAATTGTCAAATAACACTGGGATTAGACTATGTAACAACGCTGCTCTAAACAAACTACATCTACAGTGCATTTATTACAATGTTTGGCTAATTGCATACTCCGTAGAAACTAACCGTATACTAATAGAAGCAATCTTACATAAATCAAGAATAGTTGACTAATGGCCAAAGTTACTGAACGCCAGAACTAACTTATCAAAACCTGCCAAGCCTCATCAACCTTATTTTCATCCAATAGTCGTGCGGCATATTGATGCTTTTTTACTTCATAGTTCGGCTGATCTTCATCCGATTTAGTATCGAGGTTTTCAAGGTGTTTATTTGAAAAAGCCAAATCTGGCGAAGGAACTCGTTGCACGTTTGCAAGCATTCCCAAATGATTACCGGTAAGAATTTTACTGGTGCGAATACTTTCGGGAAGGGCATCTATTCCAATTCCTATAAGTGCATTCGGTTTAGGTACTATGAACAAATTTTCTTTTGAAACTTTACAATACCAATCACCCCCTAATCGTGCTACCAGTTCAAATCTTGTTTGATCAAACTTTTTTTCTGCTGTCAGTAAACTATCCTCTATATGCAAGTAGACCACTTCACAAATAACCAAATTTCCTGCGCCACTTTCTGTGCCTAAAGATTTTATTTCAAGCACTTTGCATTCAAGTTTTGCTTTGCTTTCTTTAACCATGGGCGGTGCTACCATAGTCGCCTGCTCTTTTGTAAAACCTACTTTTGTAAACTCATCCACCCCTTTAGCAAACTCACAACTTGCTAAGGAAGTTTGTTGTACCATATTGTAAGAAACGATATTAATTACTACCTCAGGCACTTCCATTACATTTTGTAAAGTGTGCTTAGTTGTGTTGTCTCTTACCCGCCGCGAAGGAGAAAAAATAACAATTGGCGGATTGGAAGAAAACATATTAAAAAAGCTGAAAGGACTAAGATTGACATTCCCTTCTTTATCGATGGTTGAGGCAAAACAAATGGGTCGCGGAGCAACAACATGCTGCAAATAATACTGCTTTTCTACCGTAGTTAAATCCTTTAAATCAAATTTCATCAGCAACGTTTAACTACTTACATGTTTTCTTTTAAGAATACTCCAGTCAGTTTCTTCAGCGATAATGGTGTTTTGCAATATTCCTAAGTGGGCTATCTCCATCTCTACCTTATCGCCGTTACTTAGCCACTGTTCCTGGTAACTGCTGTCTTTCAATTTGCCCGTTCCGTTTAGTTCGAGGAAACAACCCGTACCGACTGTGCCACTGCCAATGATATCGCCGGGATAAAGGTCAACACCATAAGAAGCACGTTCGATAATTTCGGCAAAAGTCCAATCCATGTCGGCGAGGTTACCTTCACTAACTTGTTTGCCGTTGACTTTGCAAGTCATTTTTAGGTTCCAGTTTTTGCCAATGTGGTTTGGTTTTGCAGGCGCTTCAAATTCTTTCAGTTCGTTAAGCGTCACAAGCCATGGGCCTGTGGTAGTGGCAAAATCTTTTCCTTTTGCCGGTCCTAAATTGAGTAGCATTTCTTCCATTTGCAACCGCCGGGCACTTAGGTCATTCATGATCATTAGCCCGGCTATATATTGATCAGCGTCTTCTGCTTTTATGTTTTTTCCTTTTTTGTTGATGACGATTGCAGCCTCCAGCTCAAAGTCAAGTTTCTCTAAATGATCAGGCATACACATTACGTCTCCGGGCCCTTCAACGCTACGATGGTTGGAAAAATAAAAGATTGGATATTGATCGAATTCAGGAATCATATCAACCTTACGGTTTCTGCGTGCGGCAGCGACATGTTGTCGAAAAGCATACGCATCTCTTAGCGAAGTTGGAAGCGGAACAGGAGCTAACAACTGAACGCTGTTATACGGAATAATATTTCCGGAATAAGGCGAACCTTCTCGCAATGCCGTTACAGCCTGTAAAGCCGTTTGATAATTTTTATCCCAGTTCTTTAAAAAGTCAGCCATGTTAGCTGGCAAATCAGGCGATAAGCTGTTTGTATCGTACAAGTACTCGTCATGCAACAATGCCAACTGGTCGTGACCCGATTTGAAGTAAGAAACTAGTTTCATGTGATGGCTTTTTTGGGTTTTAGAAAAACAGTGCTTCAAACATGAAAAGTAAGTAGCACCTGGTTGTTTTGTTACAGATACGAATACTGTTCCACCTTGTTGACTAAAAATGAAAAGTACAAGAGTGCGACGCAACGAATGTGAAATAGTAGCACAATTGCCAGGTAAAAAAAGATCTCTTTTAACCAGATCCCGAATTATTCTATCCAGCTTTCTGTATAACCCGGCTTCTCAATTTCTATCGCTTGTTGTGTAAGCATAAGGGGGTGAAAAGTGTCGACCATAACTGCCAACTCTTTGGTCTCTTTTGCTCCAATACTCTTTTCAACAGTTCCGGGATGAGGGCCGTGTGGAATGCCTGCAGGATGAAGGGTGATCATTCCTCGGGTTACATTTTTGCGGCTCATAAAATCGCCGTCGACGTAGTACAAAACCTCGTCACTGTCAATATTACTATGATTATAGGGAGCAGGAATTGACAGGGGGTGATAATCGAATAGTCGCGGAACAAAAGAACAGACGACAAAATTATTCGCCTCGAACGTTTGATGAACGGGCGGCGGCTGATGTACCCGGCCGGTTATTGGTTCAAAGTCGTGAATGGAAAACGCATAGGGATAGCAACAGCCATCCCAACCAATTACATCGAAAGGATGACCTGCATAATGAATATTGTACAGTACGCCTTTCTTCTTTGTTCGTACCAAAAAATCTCCTTTTTCAGTATGTGTTTGCAAATTCTGCGGCGGGCGGAGGTCTCTCTCAAAATAAGGAGAATGCTCCAATAACTGACCGTACTTACTCAGGTACTTTCGAGGGAAACGTATAGGGCTGAAAGACTCAACTATGAACAGTCGATTGTGTGCTGTATTGAAATCCACCTGGTAAATAGTGCCGCGAGGAATGATGAGGTAATCGCCATAAGAAAACGGGAGATCACCATACATGGTCTTTAACGTGCCGGTTCCTTCATGCACGAAAATCAACTCATCTGCATCAGCATTTTTGTAATAATAATCTAGCAGGCTTTTTTGCGGAGACGCTAAAACAATATGAACATCATTGTTAACTAAAACAGGAATACGACTTTCTAAAAAGTCAGCGGCCGGTTTAATATTAAAGCCTTCAAAACTTCGATGCTTCAGCATTTTTTCTTCTGCAATCCTTGGTGCTACATCGACAGGGTTTTCTGTTCTTATAATTTGAGTGGGCGGATAAACATGATATAAAAGAGAATAATCGTTTGAAAAACCTTCTGTAGAAAATAGTTCTTCTGAGTATAATGAACCATCAGGTTTTCGGAACTGGGTGTGGCGTTTTTGCGGTTTCTGTCCCAGGGAATAATAGTATGGCATGGCAAACGGTGTTGAAGGTGAAAAGGATGTAGTTCTAAACCATAGCAAAAACATCAGCGAAGGAGCTTTGCAACAACAAAATCACATATGATTATTTCATTTTCTAAACTTAAAAAAGCTACCATATACTTTTTCTTATAATTGATGCACCTATAACCCAGATTCTTCCAAATACGGCGGCGGCAATTACATATTTCTTCTTGTCCAAGGTTACAGTATTCATTCTATTTTATTATTTCGTTCTGCAAACGGCTTTCAGCTACAACTTACAAATTCCCTCTCGCTTCCTGCTCTCTTTCAATTGCTTCGAAGAGGGCTTTAAAGTTACCTTTTCCAAAGCTCTTTGCTCCCTTTCTTTGTATGATTTCAAAGAAAAGCGTCGGTCTGTCTTGAACAGGTTTGGAAAACAACTGAAGCAGGTAACCTTCATTATCCCTGTCAACTAAAATACCTAATTCTTTTAGAGGTTCAAGGTCTTCATCTATGTGTCCAACACGATCGAGCAAATCATCATAGTAAGTATTTGGAACTTTTAAAAATTCAACTCCGCGACTCATTAAGTCTCGTACTGTTTTTACGATGTCGTGTGTAGCCATTGCTACGTGTTGTACACCTTCGCCATCATAAAATTCAAGGTATTCCTCCACCTGCGATTTCCTCTTTCCTTCTGCCGGCTCGTTTATCGGAAACTTTACAAAACCGTTTCCATTACTCATTACCTTACTCATGAGCGCGGAATATTCGGTAGAAATATCTTCATCATCAAAAGTGAGAATATTCTTGAATCCCATCACTTCTTCGTAAAACTTAACCCACTGGTTCATCCGGTTCCGACCGACATTCCCAACGCAATGATCTACGTACAGCAAGCCTGTATCAGTGGGTTGAAAATGAGGAAGACTCCAGGCACGATAACCTGGCATAAAGACGCCGTTATAATTTTTTCTTTCGATAAACAAATGAGCTGTATCTCCGTAAATTTTTACTCCGCTCATAACAACTTCACCGTTTTCATCTTGCAGTCGATGCGGCTCCACATAGCTTTCAGCACCCCGAAAAGTTGTCTGATCCCACGCATCAGTTGCATTGTCGACCATGAGAGCTAAATGCTTTACACCATCACCATGTTTATAAACATGATCGGCTATTGGATTACCTGAGCGAATAGGTGTAGTGAGCACAAAAGTGAGTTTGTTTTGACGTACTACATAACTAGCCCTATCCTTTATCCCTGTCTCGGGGCCGGCGTAAGCAATGGCCTGGAAACCAAAAGCGCTCATGTAATAATGAGCGGCCTGCTTAGCGTTTCCCACGTAAAATTCTACATAATCCGTTCCCTGCAAAGGGAGAAAATCAGCATTATTTTCAATAACTCTTTTTTCTAAAGAAATGGTTGACATGGCAATTCGTTTTTTTAGTTAAATAATTGTAGCACACGGAACGAATGCTACATCAATTGAATAAGAAACTCACAATGCCGTGTCAATTGCAAGCGCCTGCATTAGGCAGACATAGTAATTATGCCTGGTAAAGAAGAGTTTATGTGGATAGTCCGGGCGCATCTTTTATAAAAATAGTTCTTCTTAATTACCTCAAAAATTATTCCTTTACTAGCAACGATTTAGAGCAGTACTTCCTAATTGCCCTTAACAATCTATACAGACGTTTTTAGCTTTGGATGTTTTTAGACCTTTATCCCCCATTCGGGTAAACAATAGGACGTTAAGAACGTAATGAGTCAAGTTCACTTAACAAACAATTTTTATAAACCGTTACAAACTCATTCTATGCAGGCAATTTGGAAAAACGAAATCTTAGCTGAAAGCGATAACACAATCGTTGTTGAAAACAACCATTACTTCCCTCCAGATTCACTGAATAGAAAATTCTTTAAGAACTCAAGTACACATACTACCTGTGCGTGGAAAGGCGAGGCGTCTTATTATTCCCTGGAAGTAAATGGAACTAAAAACAAAGACGCAGCGTGGTTCTACCCCAGTCCAAAGCAGGCAGCAAATCAAATAAAAGATTATGTCGCTTTTTGGAAAGGAGTAGAGATAAAGAAGTAACTGAGCTTTTAATCATTTTAGGAGCTTTTTATTACTTTCTCAAAACACGTATCTCCTGTTTTTAAATTCACTATCGTCCCTTAACCTGGCTCATTTTAAATCTCAAATAACAATATAAAAGCTTTTGCCTTCTACCCTACCTTTACACCTCAAATTATTTCTTACCAAAAATTGATTGTTACGATGAAAATTACTGTAGTAGGTGCAGGTGCCGTAGGTGCTACCAGTGCCGATAATATTGCCCGTAAAGAACTTGCATCTGAGCTAGTCTTGCTCGACATTAAAGAGGGAATTGCAGAAGGCAAAGCACTCGATATGATGCAGACCGCAGCATTATTTGGTTTTGACACTCGCATTACCGGTTCCACAAACGACTATTCTAAAACTGCTGATAGCGACGTTGTGGTAATCACTTCTGGTTTGCCGCGTAAGCCAGGCATGACTCGCGAAGAACTCATCGGCACCAATGCTTCTATCGTAAAAGGTGTAACAGAAAATCTTTTAAAATATTCTCCCAACGCAATTATCATCGTTGTTTCCAACCCAATGGATACGATGACATACCTCACTCTTACCAGCAGCGGCGTACCTAAAGAGCGCATTATTGGTATGGGTGGCATTCTTGATAGTGCTCGTTTTAAATGTTATTTAAGCCAGGCTTTGGGTTGCAGTCCAAACGACCTTAACGCGATTGTTGTAGGTGGTCATGGCGACACTACTATGATCCCGTTAATTCGTTATGCTACCTGGAACAGCGTACCGGTGACAGAATTTTTAAGCCAGGAACAACAACAGAAGATAGTAGCAGACACGATGGTTGGTGGCGCTACGTTAACCAAGCTTTTAGGTACTAGTGCATGGTATGCTCCCGGTGCTGCGGTTGCTGCTTTGGTTGAAAGCATCGTTCGCGACGAGAAACGTTTGTTCTCTTGTTCGGTCAGCGTAAATGGCGAATATGGGCAAAGCGATATTTGCTTGGGCGTACCGGTTATTATCGGTAGAAATGGATGGGAGAAGATCATCGATTATAAACTAAATGAACAGGAACAGACTACTTTTAGTAAGAGTGCAGACGCAGTCAGAAACATGAACGATGTTTTAAAGACTTTGTAGCACCAAATTAAAAACAGAAAACTTTTTCATATTCAAGCCTCAACGGATTTTCCTGTTGGGGCTTTTTATTTTTCTATTAGCCGGGCTGCTAAACCTTAAGAATCTTTTCTTGCGTCGCACACTTTTACTGACGTCCTTTATTCAGCCCTTAGAGGCTTACAGCAACCATAAACAGCTGCGGCAAATCAACTTGAAAATTTCTTCCAACTCCATCCACCCAAGCCGTTAAAAAAACAACCGTTTTTGTCGATTGGCACGAAAATTTTAAATCTATCAGTCAAATCTTTAAAAATGGAAACTTCACAAACAATACTACAAGGCTCAAGTGATACAGAGAAGGGAGCCTATCTCGGTGCCATTGCATCTATTGCAACTGCTGACCGGCAGGCAACGGAAGAAGAAATTGATTACTTAAGCCAGCTTGCCGATGCTGCAAATCTTTCACAAGAACAAAAAGAAGCGGTTATAAGCGCCGCACAGGAAATATCAGATGAAGACGCAAAACGTTGTTTGGATGTTTTAAAAACAAGCGAGCTGAAGTTTTCTCTTGTCACCGATTTAATCGCCTTTGCAAAGGCAGATGGCGAATACACAGACGATGAGAAACAGAACATTCAAAAGATGGCTGATTATTTAGGGGTGAATAAGGAACAGTTTTCACTCTTAGATCATTTTACTGATAAAGCTATTAATACTTCAACAGCTAATACAGCCACTCAACCAGGTTCTCAAAACATCAACACACTTGCTGGCGCCCTAGAGCCCGAGAAAACGGATTTCTTATCATCACTTGGATTGAAAGATAAATTACAAAGCGCCGGCATTAAGGGCGGCGGATTACTAAAAGGACTTATTGGCGTCGCGGCCCCGATGCTATTGGCGAGAATGGTTACCGGCGGACTGAACAGAAACCGTGGGGGTGGTATGTTTGGCGGCGGAGGTGGCATGTTTGGAAATAGTGGCGGCGGCATGTTCGGTGGCGGAGGAGGAATGTTTGGTGGCGGAGGAGGATTACTTGGGGGAGGTTTAGGTTCTATCTTCTCAATGCTAAATGGCGGCGGTGGCGGATACCGTAGATCCGGCGGCCTGCTTTCAAGGATTTTTGGGGGAGGATTCTAAAAACAAAATTATCAACAATTAAATAATAAATATGAACTGGATCTTACAATTACTGATCAATGCAGCAATCTTATTGCTTGCCTCTAAACTGATGACTACAGTTAAAATAAGAAGTTTTGGTACTGCAGTTTTAGTTGCACTGGTAATCGGAATATTAAATGCAACAATAGGTGCCTTACTAAGATTTCCATTGAACCTGTTTACATTTTTCCTGCTTTCATTCTTTGTCAGGCTTATTGTACTTGCTATAGTTATAAAAATAGCTGATAAATTCTTTTCAGGTTTTGAGGTCGCTTCGTTCACAACGGCAATCATACTAGCTTGTATTATGTCAGTCGCAGGAAGCCTCGTTTCTTATTTTTTAATCGGTAATACTTATTAAATCAAACCAAATTATGCACTATTCAAAAATCAAATTACTTGCTGTTGGACTACTGTTCTCAACAAGCATTTTCGTTACCTCTTGTAAAGGAAAGAAGGACAATCACGCAACAACTGATGTAGATACTACGGCTACAACCCCAATTCAGTCGGCTCCAGCTCCGGTAGAGATCTCAGCAGACGACGCGTTGACAACAGGGGCAAAAGATGCAACCAAGGATTATCCCGGGGTGAATGCAACCGTTAACAATGGAGAAATAACACTTACAGGTGAAATTCAAAGAAGCAGGCTGCAGAATTTAATGCAAAGTTTACAGTCTCTACGACCAAAGAAAATCAACAACCAGTTAACTATTAAATAAGCGGAGGAAACATTTTATGGCATTACAAGAAAAATATAAAGAGCTGATAGATGCAGCCGCTGCGGCAGGTGTTCAAAATTTACAGGTTAGGGAACAAGACAACGTGTTATACATTGACGGCGAAGCGCCAAGCGGGCAGGTAAAAGATAACCTTTGGAACATTTATAATAAGATTGATCCCGATTTTAGAGCGGCCGATGTAATTATGAACGTCAATGTTTCCGCAATGTCGGCGGGTTCAAAAGCAACAGTCACAACGCAATCATCTAACCTAAACGTAAGAAAGGGACCTGGTACAGATCAACCGATCGTAGGAAAAGCCGCGCATGGTGAAACGGTAACAATAGTCAGTAAAACTAACGACCAATGGTACCTGGTAAGAACAGATGCAGGGGAAGAAGGATACTGCTATGCACAATACTTATCCGAGGGATAATAAAAATTTCAGGTAAAACAAAAAGAGGCGGTGCACTTGCATGGCCTCTTTGTTTTATACTTTCTCTACTTAAATAAATATCCTGCGTTCTATGTGGAATTAAGATTAGAATTAGTCTCTCTCCCACCCGTTACTGACTAATCTAACTGCTCAAGCTCGAACCACTTCACTAATCTCCTGCTAATTAGAATTTCCCTTCTGCTTTCACTGCCACCTCCGACATGTTATGTTTTTCCATGCACTTGAAATGACCAAGCGGACACTTACTGTAACCAATTTTGCTGCAAGGCCGACACCATAGTTTTTTTATTTCAAAAAGGACGTGTTCGACATTGGTGTTACCAAAGTACGGGGTCATCCCAAAGGCAGGGACGGTATTACCCCAAACACTAATTATCGGTTTTTTGAAAGCAGCAGCAATATGCATCAAACCTGTGTCGTGTGTTACAATAACCTTTGCTCGTCTAACAAGATCTGCACTTTCGTTCAGGTTAAATTTTCCGCAGGAATTGTAAATTTTAATTGGATCGATAGAAGCAATCTCGTCACCAATTGCCCTGTCTTCAGGGCCGCCAAGAAGTACGATCGGATGATTAATTTTTGTGCACAACTCTTTCAGTTTATACAGGGGCAACTTTTTTGTGTTGTGAGCAGCGCCTATAACAATACCCGTATAACCAAGAGATTGAGCGGCAGGTATATCATGATCCGGTACCTTGTCTTGCACGGGAATAAAATAGTCTAACCCCTTTCCATCATTTTTAACCCCAAAAGACTCAACTGCTTCAAGATAACGATCGACAATATGAATAGGCGGCAACAAGTTAATTTTAAGAGCAGTAAGCAGCCACTTCTTTATATTCAATTTATTAAACGAAAAGGCAGGCACTTTACTAAGTGCCTTCTTCACCTTCAACGTACGAAGGTTGTGATGTAAGTCTATAATATGGTCAAACGCCTCTTTGCTTAGTTTATTTATCATCCCGTCAAAATCCTCTTCTAACACGTGCACTTTATCTATGTACGGATTGCTTTCAACTATTCCCTTAAAACTATTTTTTGTAAGGTAATGTACCTCTGCACCTTCCACCTGTAGCTTCAGACCTCTGATAACGGGGGTCGTAAGTACAATATCTCCTATCGAAGAAAACCGAATAATTAAAAATTTCATCGCGCGAAGTTAAGGGTGTTCCAGGTGGAAGACATGTAGGGAAGCCGACATAACTTCCTTTTTCAGCATCGTTGTGTCACTCACTTTTACTATTGATCTTTATTCAACCTATTCTATAAAGAGGCGAAATTATAAGCTTTAAGTTCGGAGGTTGGAAGAGTTGTTGAAATTCATTAAGTCGAACGGAGCGTCGCAACGATGTTGAGAAAAGAACAGATGCGTAATATCAAAATCCTCTTAGGAACAAAGCTACTCCACGTACATCAGATCTTTTCCGAAAGTCTCCCGGGTGAAGTAAGCGGCGATGAGGGTAATGATCATGATGATTACGGCAGTGATTATGCCTCCGGTTATAAAGCCGGATTTTTCACGGAGAAATTTAAACAACAAGATCATTAAAGGCAAAGCGCCTCGAACCATGTTGGGGACAGTGGTTGCGGCCGTAGCTCGTAGATTAGTTCCGAACTGTTCGGCTGCCATGGTAACAAAGATGGCCCAAAAGCCGGTGGAAAAACCGAGGCAAGCACAAATCAGGTACATGGTGAGTGCAGATGAGCCGTTTTGCATAAAGAAGAGAGCCATGCAAATCATCGTCATAATATAGAATATAAAAAGCGCTTTTCTGCGGCTTTTTAGGGCCTGGCTAACGAAACCGATAGCGATGTCCCCCAGCGAAATACCAACGTAAGCAAACATGATTGCCCTTCCCGGATCGATCGGCTCTGATATAGCCATGTTTTTTCCAAATTGGTCAGAAAAGGATACCATAACCCCTATTACATACCAGGTCGGCAAGCCAATTAGAATGCATTTCATGTACTTAAAAAATCTCTCCTTATCAGTAAAAAACATGAAGAAGTTTCCGCGGCTAACATTCATTTCCTTCACCTGGTTAAACATATTACTTTCGAAAACACTAATACGAAGAAGTAATAGCAGCAGCCCCATGCCGCCACCTATATAGTAGCATATGCGCCAATCGAATTGTTTGGAAATAAAATAAGCGACTACAGCGCCAGTAAGACCAAAGCCTGCAACCATAGAGGTACCGAGGCCTCGCTTTTCTTTAGGTAATAATTCAGAAACCAATGTGATCCCTGCACCTAGTTCTCCTGCTAAACCCACTCCGGCAATGAAGCGCAGCAAAGCATACTGATTGACAGTATGAACCATTCCATTAGCAATATTCGCAAGAGAGTATAAAATAATTGATCCAAATAGAACGCTTAGCCTGCCCTTCTTATCACCCATCACACCCCATAAAATTCCGCCAAGCAACAGGCCAATCATTTGTATACTAATGATGAATTCACCACTCGTTAATACCTCACGTTCCGATAGGCCTAAAGAAGTCAGGCTTGTTTTACGGATAATTCCAAAAAGGAGCAAGTCATAAATATCTACAAAGTAACCAAGGGCAGCCACGAGTACAGGAATCGAAAACAAGCCTGCCCTGGCATTTTCGTGTTGGCTCATAACAATTTTTTGTCTTTACCCATGTCTTTTATCAAATCTTCCGAAGCAGCAACTCCTTCGTCCTTTTTACCAAAGAACAATTTAAATAAAACAGGTAGAGTTGTTATAAGAATGATGACTATGGCGATCGCCTCGATATGGTCTTTCAAGCTAAAGTGAAACTGAGTTTCTACCCAACGCTGCAAATAGTACCCTCCGAGCATCATTGACAAAACCCAGGCAGCGCTGCCCAGAATATTGTAGAGAGTAAAAGCGGGTTTTTCCATTTTTACAATTCCTGCCACAATAGGTGCAAAGGTCCGCAGAATAGGAAGGAACTTTGCTATAAAAATTGTTGCCTTACCGTACTTCTCGTAAAATTCTTTGGCGCGCAACAAATGCTTTTTTCTAAAAAGAAACGAGTCTTTCCTTTCAAACAACTGAGAGCCGTATTTGTAACCAAACCAGTAGCCTACCATGTTCCCTAAAATAGAAGCTATTGTTACTAAAATAACAATGACGCTGAAATGTACTCCATAAAATGCCTTGGATAAATCCTGCACATAAATGCCGGCGGCAAACAACAGGGAGTCACCCGGAAGAAAGAAACCAACAAACAAACCTGTTTCAGCAAAAATTACCAGTAGAAGTACATACAGTCCACCGTTGTGTATGATCCACTCAATAAATTGCTGTACAAAACCTTTATCCATGCTAGCTAGATTAATTATTTTCTAAAGAATTCTCCCACTTACTTACGACTGTGGTAGCCAATGTGTTTCCTAAAACATTTGTACCAGTGCGAAACATGTCGCAAAAGTGGTCTATTGGTAGGATCAAAGCAATTCCTTCAGCCGGTATTTTAAACATTGCCAGGGTTGCAGTAACCACTACCAGCGAAGCTCTTGGTACACCAGCAATGCCTTTACTTGTAAGCATGAGTACTAACAGCATAGTTATTTGTGTGCCCAAATCGAGATGCACGCCATAAGCTTGGGCAATGGCAACACTGGCAAAGGTCATGTACATCATGCTGCCGTCGAGATTGAAAGAATATCCTAGCGGGAGTACAAAAGCGACAATTTTATCTTTACAACCAAACCTCTCCAATTCCTCGGTTAGCTTAGGAAATACAGCTTCACTGCTGGTAGTGCTAAAGGCAATTAAGAGCGGACCGGAAATTCGTCGTAGTAGGGCGGGAAGTCTTTTACCTAACACCAAAAACCCTACGCTTAACAGTACCACCCACAGCAATACAATTCCTAAAATAAACTCACTAAAGTAGAGCCCGTAAAACTTAAATATTTCCAATCCGTTCGTAGCAATGACGGCAGAGATAGCCCCAAATACTCCGAGAGGTGCAAAGTTCATCACATAGGTGACCATCTTTAATATAACATGAGCAACAGCATCTAAACCTCTGATTACAATTTTTCCATAATCACCAATGGCCGCTGTCGCTACGCCAAAGAAAATGCTGAAGACTACCAGTTGCAGTATTTCGTTTCCAGCCATTGCCTCGAACACACTTTTAGGAACCACATGCTCCACAAAGTTTTGAAGCGAGAAACCTGTTGTTTTTCCTATTAGGTCTTTCGCTGCATCTGCGTTTGGAGTACCAAGGTGAATACCTTCTCCTGGCTTGAAAAAATTTACCAGCACCAGTCCCAACAGAAGCGAAACAAGAGATGCAGTCACGAACCAAAGTAGTGACTTGCCACCAACTCTACCAACCGTCTTCAAATCTCCCAGTTTAGCGATACCAACCACCAGAGTTGAAAACACCAAAGGGGCAATGATCATTTGCACAAGCCGTAGAAATACAGTAGTTAAGATTTTTATATTGGTGGAGAAAGTAGCTCTCGTTTCAATTGGCGAATAACGGTTAATAAGGTAACCGGTACAGATGCCAAGAGCCATAGCAATCAAAATATAAAGAGTAAGGTTACTTTTAGGCTGCGGCGAGGCATTAAGCATTAAAGGCAGTTTGTTAGTGGTGCAATATAGTACTTATACCTAAACGCGATTAAATGCAAAATGGTTAATAGCAATAAAATTTATTGAGCCGTCAACCCCACAATTCATATTAAAATATTTGATATCAAAATTCGAAATTTCGACACTATTAACCATGGCGAGGTTTTATTGTTTAGAGATGATGCAGAACCTTGACTTTCATGCCTAAACTTCTTAAATATTTAAAGTTGCTTTTAAATAAATCGCTATTTTTCCGGCTAAATAAAACCTATAACTAAAATATCATTATGAGTCTGTTTGTAAGAAAACCAATGAATGTGTTACTAAATGAAGCGCAGGAAACAGGTACTCACACCCTTAAACGAACATTAGGCGCAGGTGGACTTGTAGCACTAGGAATAGGAGCAATCATTGGTGCCGGATTATTTTCAATTACAGGTATGGCTGCTGCTAACCATGCAGGTCCGGCTATTACTATCTCTTTTGTTGTTGCCGCTTTTGGCTGTTTGTTCGCTGGTCTTTGTTATGCAGAATTTGCGTCGATGATACCGGTTGCGGGCAGTGCTTATACTTACTCATATGCGACCATGGGAGAATTCATCGCCTGGATTATTGGATGGGATCTTGTGTTAGAATACGCAGTAGGTGCAGCAACCGTAGGCATCAGCTGGAGCCGATATCTTATAAAATTTTTAGAAGGATTTGATGTCCATCTACCAGTCTCTTTAACCCTCGGCCCTTGGGATGGAGGCATCATTAATCTTCCTGCTGTCTTCATTATAGTTTTAATGAGTTTACTACTAATAAAGGGAACTAAAGAAAGTGCACTGGTTAACGCAATCATCGTTGCATTAAAAGTGGCGGTTGTATTAGTATTCATCTTTCTAGGCTGGAAATACATAAACAACGATAACTACAATCCGTACATCCCTGATAATACGGGCAAGTTTGGCGAATTTGGATTTAGTGGAATTATCAGATCAGCTGCCATAGTGTTCTTTGCTTATATAGGTTTTGATGCAGTAAGTACGGCAGCGCAGGAAGCAAAAAATCCGAAGAAAGACATGCCTTGGGGAATATTAGGGTCCCTGGCAATTTGTACCGTACTATATATATTGTTCGCCCATGTTATGACCGGGGTAACTAGTTATTCAACTTTTGCCGGTAAAGATGGTATTGCGCCAGTTGCACTTGCCATCGACAAGATGGGTACGACAAACGCTGCCGGTGTTATAACGCCTGATTATCCATGGTTAAACCGTGCGATTATTGTCGCTATACTTGCAGGCTACTCTTCCGTTATACTTGTTATGTTAATGGGACAGAGCCGCGTTTTCTTCAGCATGAGTAAAGATGGATTAATCCCTAAAATTTTCTCTACTGTTAATCCTACAACACAAACCCCTGCAAAGAACAATCTATTGTTTATGCTATTCGTAAGCCTCTTTGCAGCATTCGTTCCTGCAAGAGTAGTTGGAGAGATGACCAGTATTGGAACCCTGTTTGCGTTCATTCTTGTTTGTATAGGTATTTGGGTAATGCGCAGAAAGATGCCTGAAATACCAAGAGCATTTAAAACGCCGTTAGTTCCTTTGGTTCCTATTCTCGGAGTCTTTACGTGTCTGTTCATGATGGCATTCTTGCCGATGGATACATGGATACGTCTCCTGGTTTGGATGCTAATCGGGATGGATATTTACTTGGCCTATGGAGCGAAAAACAGTCATTTGGGTAACGGTACTACCACAAGAAAAGGCATGAAAGTGGCCCGTTATACAGGTCTTGTTTTAGCTGCTCTACTAATTGTTGCAGGTCTTCTGCATCAGTATGGTGTCGGCTTTGACGAAGACAGAACCTTGCTTTATATCTCGATCGTATTTGCATTGGTTCACTTTTTTGTATTTGCTAACAGGCTTGGAAGGCCCGAACCAATAGACGATCACGAACCAGCCAATCCTCTAGAGGAAAGAATTTAAATACAGTTTGAATAAAATAAGAAGCCTTTCTGTAAACAGCAGAAAGGCTTCTTATTTTTAGGTTGGCGGGCTGATTCGGTTCTCTTAAATTTGCCACATTTCAATTGAAGACTCTTGGTACCCAGCTTAGGATCCTTAATCATTCTTTTCTTGCGTCGCACTCTTCAACTACTTAACGTTTGATGAACAAAGAATGGCAGTACAAGTGAGTGACACAACGAAAGCCCGGTAAAGAGAAAAAGCAAATCCAGAAAAAAAATTATCAAAAGTGAATTCATAATTATGGGAAGAATATTTGAAGTTCGGAAGTCGACCATGTTTGCACGTTGGGATCGCATGGCTAAACAATTTACCCGTATTGGAAAAGAGATCGCGATTGCTGTAAAGGCTGGCGGCCCAGACCCTGCAACTAACCCTGCTTTGCGCAGGTGTTTTGCTAATGCCAAAGGTGTAGGCATGCCCAAAGACCGCGTGGAAGCTGCGATAAAAAGAGCGCAGGGTAAAGACATGACCAACTATGAGGAAGTGATTTATGAAGGTTACGCCCCTCATGGGATTGCAGTGCTGGTGGAGACCGCAACTGACAATCCCACTCGTACTGTTGCAAACGTGAGAATGCATTTTAGAAAAGGCGATGGCAGTCTTGGTACCAGCGGTTCGGTTGCGTTTACTTTTCACCGGATGGGCGAATTCAAAATAAAAAATGAAGGCCAGGATCTCGAAGAACTTGAGCTTGATATGATTGATCATGGTTTGCAGGAAATAGGCGAAGACGAAGAAGGCAACATTGTCTTAAGAACAGAATACGACGATTTTGGAACTATGGCAAAAGCACTTGAAGACAAGGGCATTACGCCCATATCGTCAGAGCTTACCCGAATTCCGACAACAACTGTTGAACTTCCCGAGGAACAGGCGAAGGAGGTACTAGAATTAGTAGACAGGTTGGAGCAGGATGAAGACGTTCAAAAGGTGTATCATAATCTTAAATAGGGCTTTTATGTGATGTGCATCAAAACAATATTAGACAACTGTTGCGTCGCACACTGCCTCTTTTGCTCATCTTCAGCTGCAATTGCACAGCTTCTTATAAGATACAAATAGCGTTAACTTTGCTGGCCAGATCAATCTGGCCTTTTTTATGCCTCTTATAAACAACGATCAGCATCCCGTTATTTTGTTTGATGGTGTTTGCAATCTCTGCAGCAATGCCGTGCAGTTTGTTATAAAAAGAGATAAAAACGCCTGTTTTAAATTTGCCTCGTTACAATCTTCTTTCGGGCAAAATTTGCTGAACCAGTATCACCTTCCAACAACAGGCTTCGATTCTTTCATACTACTTGAAAACGAAACTATCTACACAAAATCTTCAGCAGCGCTAAGAGTTGTTAAGCAGCTGTCAGGAGCATGGCCCTTACTGTATATTTTTTCAATCATCCCCGCTTTTATCAGGAACACTGTTTACAACTTTATTGCCCGTAACCGATACAAGTGGTTTGGCAAAAAAGAAAGTTGTTGGATTGCTTCCCCCGAATTAAAAAACAGGTTCTTGGATTAGCGCTAAGCAACATTTCCAATACATTTTACTTCTTACTTTATTGCACCAGAATTTGATTCTTCCAAATATTCTATCGCAACACTTTACTCCATTTATTTCTGAAAATCTTCTGTAGCATTCTACAAATGCTACCATCCAATCTTTTGTCGAAAAGCAAAATGCCTATTATTTCCTCCAAACTATGTAAGAACGTAGTTCCTTAAAATTTAAATATCAATTATGAAAACAATGTTTACTTCCAGAAGATGGGTTTACATGCTTGCTTTTCTTTGCTCAACATTATTCAGCTACTCCCTGAGCGCACAGAAATCAGCAGCAAAGTGTGAAGACTTCACTGCAAAAGTTACCAATGGTTCTGTCCTCAACCTTTGTAGTGGCTCATCAATCTCACTGGCAGCAGAGCCTGCAATTTCAGGTTACACTTTTCAATGGCAGGTTCAAACCAATGCAGGGGGCCCTTTTATGAGTATTCCCGGAGCTACCGGCGCTACTTATGCAGTTAATAATCTCGGAGCTTATAGGGTGTACATTACTACCGGATCTTGCGTTGACACTTCTGGTATTACTTCTGTTATCAGGATAACACCTGAAGGAGGAAAAATTGTAGCAGCAACAAAAACAACCATTTGCCAGGGCGAGCCTGGTGGACTGATTGAAGGAAACCAGGTGCCTGGAGCAGATGTAGGAATAATCACTTACTCGTGGGAAAGAAATGAGGCCAACAGCGGGTGGACCACTATAAATGATGCCAGTACGCAGAACTTTACTGCAACACATATTTTCAAGACAACTTCTTTCCGCCGCGTTTCAAATGATAATTGCGGTAATAAAGCTTATTCGAATATTGTTACTTTATTAACCGCTCCCGATGTTATATCAGGATTGATTAGTCCCAAGTCTCAAACAATTACGGCTGGAGCAACACCTTCAACAATAACTTCAGGGAGCGCCCCCAGTGGAGGCAGTGGTAGTTTTTCTTATCAGTGGCAATCGTCGCTATACGAGAATGCAACTTTTACCAACATTGCAGGAGCCACTTCAGCAGATTATTCTCCAGGGCCTTTAACCCAAACAACCTTTTATAAAAGAATAGCTACAGATCTAAGATGTTATACCACTGCAGCAACTTCGGTAGCAACAATTTTCGTGGTTAATGCGCCCCTTCTGCCCGGTACTTACACCTTAAACTCTAGTTGTTTTTATAAGGATTATCCTCTAACAACTCCCATACGGCTGACAACAAATAATGCTCCTACTGGTGGTGTTCCCCCTTATAAGGTAGAGTGGCAATCAAGCACGGACGATAAAAATTTTGTTATCATTCCAAACCAATCAGGCGGGGTATACGAAGTAGGGCCTTTGACACAATCTACTTATTTCCGTAAAAAAGTTACCGATGCAGCAGGCAGCATTGCATATACAGGATCAGAAAAAATAACAATGGTTGAAACTCCACTTACAGGTGGTTCAATTAAGGCAGCCAGCAACGTGGCATGTCTTGGCTCCTCTCCTGCTGAAATTTCAAGTACAGGCTCTCCTACCGGTTATGGGGAGGGATTGTATTACCAGTGGCAGTACATGAACACTTCTTCAGGGGGATGGAAAGACTTCGTTGGACAAATACGGGCAAGTTTTACACCTGAACCAATAACAGAAAAAACCACGTTTAGAAGATTGGCGATAGACCAATGTGGTGCAAACAAAAGAAGCGTTGCGTCTAACGAAGTGACAATAGATATACGACCAGCACTTATCGCCGGAGATATAGAACCAACGTCTCAGACTATTCGTTCCGGAAGAACACCTGTTCCGCTGAAGTCAGTTGCCGATCCTTCCGGCGGTACGGGTTCTTATACTATTGCCTGGGAAAATGCAGATCTTGCTGTAGGGCCATGGGCAACCATTCCTTCACAGGTTGCAGTAAGTTATCAGCCACCTGCACTTACTAAATCTGCTTATTACAGAAGAGCGGTGACTGATAATAATTGCCTTGCCACTAAGTACACTTATGTAGTAGAGGTATATTTAAACACTGCGCCTCCAATTGATCCATGTCACCTTGGTGGTTCACAGTGCGTTTTCCCAGGTCATAAGCCGGGTGCAATTGACGGAGGTAATATGAAAGTTACAGGCGGGGTCCCTCCATACACTTATACCTGGGAAACAAAAGCAATTACAGCAGGTTTATGGAAAGTAATATCTGGAGCTACATCTGAAGGCTATCAACCAGAAAGCATTAGCCAAAGCACTCAGTACAGAAGAAAAGTTATTGATGCAGTAGGAGACTTTGCTTACAGCGATCCTTTCACCATTGAATACCACACGGCAGCATTAGTGCCCGGCAGTATCGCTATAAAATCTTCACATATTGTTTGTGCAGGTTCTGCTGCTGGTTTGATTGAAAGTATCTCTGGTGTTTCCGGTTACGGAGAAAATCCTTTATATCAATGGCAAATGAAGAAGGAAGGTGGTGACTGGATAAATATTGCTGGTGCAAATGAAGAAACCTACCAGCCTGTTAACATAACAGCAAGAACTTATTTCCGTAGAGTGGTAACAGATGCTTGTGGTGGTGTAATTCGTACAGCCACTTCAAATGAAGTCATATATGATTTGCCGGTAATGGTAAAATTGCATGCTGGCCTGGTTGACGGTCCTTTCATTACCTGTGCAGGTACAGCGCCTGGTACAATCAAAAGTGTTTTGGATGCATGTGGAGGTGGAAGCAGCCTTCATTATCGTTGGGAAATGCTACAAGGCGGTTCATGGCAAATGATTGCAGGGGAAACTTCAGCTAGCTATACTCCCGGCCCAATTAACGAGAACACTACCTACAGAAGAAGAGTGTATGATGATTGTGGCAATCTTGGATTTAGTAATGCCGTTGAAATATTTGTGTATCCGCCTATCGAACCAGGCGTAATTGGCACTGCTACACAGCTAGTTTGTTTGAACCAGGCTCCAGAAAAGATTAGGTTGATGACCAATTGCCATTATACTGACGGGGCGGTTACTTACCAATGGCAAACCTCTACCAGTACAAGTGGAGCATGGAGTAATATTACCGGCGCAACTACTTCGGAATACCAACCGAATGCTTCCCCTGTAAACATGTATTTCCGTTTGATGGTTAGAAGTACTACTTGTGCAGCCGTTGCTTATACTAACGTTGCTTCAGTCTTAGTAAATACCGGATGCAGTGCAGCAAACGCCCGCGTTACCCCGACATCATCTGAAATAAAGGTTTACCCCAATCCATTGACGGGAAATTCTATTAAAGTTGAAGGTGATTTAAAGGGTAAGGTTAGCGTAAGACTGCTTAATGCTGAAGGTCGTGCAATACCAACTACAGTATCACAGCAAGGATCAGGTCTGATGAATGTGTTCATACCAGGGGTTCGCTCAACGGGAGTTTATGTCTTAACTATTGCTGATGAGAAAGCAAGCTGGACAAAAAAGATCGTTATTCAATAGAGAAAATTTTTGAACAAAACCAAGAGAGCGTGGTGTACAACCATGCTCTTTTGGTTGTATGTAAATGGTAAGAAAATGCAAATAATGGTAATAAAAATTTGTAATTCTTATTACTTACTGCTACCTTCGCCGTCCTTAAAAAGAAAATTATGGCAAACCATAAAGCTACAAAGAAAGATGTGCGCCAGGCGGCAAAACGTAGAGATCGTAACCGTTACTATGGTAAAACAACCCGTAACGCTATTCGCGATATAAAAGAAATTACTGAACCAGGAGCGTTTACCGAGAAAATGCCTGATGTGGTTTCTATGATTGATAAATTAGCCAAGCGCGGAGTTATTCATAAAAACAAAGCATCTAACTTAAAAAGAAAACTAGCCAGAAAAGTACCGGTAACTAAGGCAGCTTAGTACTTGCATTTCTATCAATATCATCTATAATTAATCCCGCTAATGCGGGATTTTTTTATTGTCATTTGATAAACTCTTATGCCTGGTAGTTCGAAACTTTTTACAACTCCTTTACAAAATAGCCAAAACCCGGCTTGGTATGAATAAGCTTAGTATCGAAAGGCTTGTCTATCTTATTTCTCAAAAAGCTTATATAAACTTCAATAGTATTGGTGCCTGTATCGAAGCTAAGTCCCCAAACTTTTTCGAGAATATCCTGTTTTGAAATCACCTTGCCTTTTGATTTGGCAAGCAGTGCAAGTAATGCAAATTCCTTGGCGGTTAAGTTAATATTGGTTTCTCCACGAACCACGGTCTTGTTAAGTAAATCAATTTCCAGGTTCGAGATATTTAATTTGTCTGTTGGCTCCGCACCAGGTTCTGATCTTTTCAGAAACACTTTGATCCTCGCAAAAAGTTCGTTGAAATGAAAGGGCTTTACAATGTAGTCATCAGCACCTAGATTAAACGCGTCCATCTTGTCGCTTATCTCGCCAAGTGATGTCAGCATAATAATAGGAATGCTTTTTTTTGCTTCCCGAAATTCTTTGCATAGGGCTAAACCGTTTTTATAGGGAAGATTAACATCAAGCAGCACCAAAGAATATTGGTGTTCTTTAAACAGTTTTTCTGCAACAAGTCCATCATACGCTACATCCGTTTGGTATCCCTCTCGTGTAAGTTCTTCCTGAACGATTTGCCCTAACTTCGGCTCATCTTCCGCTAAAAGAATTCTATGATTTAACTCCATTTCTTTTAATAAAATTATAAGGACAAATTAATGAAAAAAACTTTCTTAATTGTAGCTATATTATTACTTACACTACAATCGAAGTCACAAAGACTAACTACAACATTTGAAACAACACAAGGAAGACAGACCACAACTTACTCCGAATGTATAAAATATTATGAAAAGCTTGACGGAAATTTTAATTCGATTTTAATCAAAAAAATTAATGTAACAGATGCGGGCTACCCGCTGCACCTGGTTTTATTTTCAAAGGATAACAACTTCGACATCGAAAAATGGCAAAAAGAAAAAGTGATCATACTGGTTAATAATGGCATTCACCCGGGCGAACCTGACGGAATAGATGCGAGTATGATGTTGGCCAGGGACCTGGCTACAGGAAAAATTAATGCTCCCGAAAATATTGCCATAGCATTTATTGCAGTATATAACATCGGCGGAGCACTTGACCGGAACAGCTTTTCAAGGGTTAACCAGGACGGACCTGGAAGCTATGGCTTTAGGGGAAACGCACAGAACCTCGACTTAAATCGAGATTTCACAAAGAACGACTCGCGTAACGCACGCGCTTTTGCAACTATATTTCATCTTCTAAAGCCAACCATTTTTATTGATAATCATGTAAGTGATGGTGCCGATTACCAACATACAATGACCTTGCTTACAACGCAGCATAACAAATTAGGAGGAACCGTCGGTGAGTTTCTTCATTCTACTTTTGAGCCAGCACTGTTTAAAAACATGGAGAAGAAATCATGGCTCATGTGCCCGTATGTAAATTTTGAAGACGGAAGTCCTGAAAAAGGATGGGTTGCTTTTTACGATCCTCCAAGATATAGTTCTGGCTATACAAGTTTGTTTCAAACAATAGGTTTTGTTCCTGAAACTCATATGCTAAAGCCGTTTAAGCAAAGAGTTGAATCCACTTACGCATTGATGGTAGCAATGATTGAGGAAAGTTCGAAAAAGGCCCCGGAATTGTTGAAAGCTAAAAGGTCTGCTGAAAAAGCAGTTTTGCAACAAACACAGTTCCCGTTACGATGGGTGGTGGATAGTAGCAGGTGCGACACGATCCATTTTAAAGGATATGCTGCTTCTTACAAAACAAGTGAGGTCACTGGCCAGCAGAGATTGTACTACGATCACTCAAAGCCTTTTGAGAAGGAAGTTAAGTTCTACGATTATTTTAGAGGTGTAAATATTGTTTCGGCTCCAAAGGCTTACATCATTCCGCAAGGATGGCACGAAGTAGTAGATATTTTAAAGTTGAATAAGGTTCAAATGGCGCGATTAAATAAAGACACGTCGATTGAAGTCGAAACATATAGAATTGAAGATTATAAAAGTGCTGCAAGACCTTACGAAAAACATCATAAGAACAGCGACGTGGTGGTAAGCACTAAGAATGTTGCGATGAGATTTTTAAAGGGTGATTATGTTATTAATACAAATCAGGCTGCTAAAAGATATCTCGTAGAAATGCTTGAACCTACCGGTGATGATAGCTTTTTTTCATGGAATTTCTTTGATGCAGTGTTGCAGCAAAAGGAAGGCTATAGCAATTACCGCTGGGAAGATGTAGCCGCACAATACTTAAAGCAGCACCCTGAATTAAAACAACAACTGGAAGAGAAAAAGAAAAATGATCCCGCGTTTGCAGCCTCAGCAAATGCCCAGTTGAATTTTGTTTATAAAAACTCGCCGTATTATGAGCCTGAACATATGAGATATCCTGTTTACCGACAATTATAAACCGTTTAGCTTACTACTCGCTACTGCAGAATTGACACAAAAAGTACAAGAGTGCGACGCAATGTGCGCTTAATAGCAGCAACAAAGCCGGGTTCAACAACAATGTTTAAGTACATCCCGAATTGACATAAAGCCTATTTAGCCCCAAATAAAAAAAGGATGCAAAAACAGCCTTTTTAAAAAATTGTAAACTTTTAAGCCTATTGACTCCTATTAACAGAACCACTTCCGGCGATATGAGAATCGACAGTCGCATTGCCTTTATACTTCACGTTTCCACTTCCTGCAACAGACGCTTTTAACCTGTTATCGACAAACAGGTTGGCATCTCCTGATCCCGCGATTGACACTTCAGCATTTTCTGCTTTCAGATCGCCCCCGTCATAATTTCCACTTCCTGAAATATGAATTTCAACATCCTTTGTCTCTCCTGCAATGTGAAGGTTGCCACTTCCTGAAATATGTGTTTCAACTTTCGGAGCATTAATATTTGCAGTAATGTCGCCACTTCCGGAGATGCTAAAAGAAGTGTTATTGTCGGTAGAAAACTTCGAATTGCTTTTAATATTACCACTACCACTAACATTAAGGTCTGTAATCTCGGGCGTAGTTACATAAACCTTTATCGGCTCGTTTGTACTGATGTTTATATTATCCCTGGTTTTAATTTCAAGCCAATTATCATCCATCACCGTTTCTATGTATTGAAGTATGTTATCGTCGCCTTCTATCTTTAACGACGTTGGTCCCTGCTCTATGTACACGTCCATGTCGCCCATAACTTTTATCTTCCTGGCCTCACCAACCTGTCGGTTTTCACTTTTTATGTTACCACTTCCCTTAACCCGTTCTCCCATATTTATACAGGAGCCAAAAAGCATTGCTGCAACAAAAGCAGCGTAAATTCCTTTTTTCATATCAATTAGTTTGTAGCACGAAAATTAGATAAATGATTTAAGAGTTTGAATAATTAAAAGACATATTTCCGCTAAACGGAAAAACAGCGAGCTACACTTTTTTTAATACCTGCATTCGTTTGCTATAGCTGCGTTGTTGCGTCGCAATCACTTCATCTGCATACCCTTTATCAACGGTAGCTTCTATTGCCGCAGGTACCCTAAGTCCCGCAGGTCTAACAGCTAGTAAAATAAATTACCTTCGCACGAACTTTTAGTCTTGACCGCAAGGTTATTTTTATTCTTATGAGCGAAAAAATTCTCATTCTTGATTTTGGCAGCCAGTACACCCAGCTTATTGCCCGTGCAGTGCGTGAGGCTAACGTATACTGCGAAATTGTTCCGTACTACAAACCTTTTGTTTTCGATTCTTCTATAAAAGGTGTTATTCTTAGTGGCTCACCGTTTTCTGTAAATGAAGAAAACGCGCCGGTAGTCGACGTAAGATCTTTTAATGAACAACTACCTGTACTTGGGGTTTGCTATGGTGCCCAGCTAGCTGCAAAACAATTTGGAGGCAGAGTTGAAAAAAGCAATAAAAGAGAATATGGAAGGGCTCAGTTGCAAATTCAGCAACAGCACGACGTTTTGCTTGAAGGCATTTCGAGCCATTCACAAGTTTGGATGAGTCATGGAGATACTATCCTTTCTCTGCCTGAAGATTTCGAAATTTTAGCAACCACAGATTCAATACCAGTTGCCGCATTCAGAAAAAAAGCGGATGATGGCCATCCACTACATGCACTTCAGTTTCATCCGGAAGTCTATCATTCAACCGAGGGGAAAAAAATAATCTACAACTTCCTTGTGAATGTTTGTGGTTGCACCCAAGACTGGACTCCTAATGCATTTGTGCACGAAGCGATTGAAGCCATTAAACAACAAGTTGGCGACGGGCAAGTTATTATGGCCCTTAGTGGTGGCGTGGACAGCACCGTCGCTGCTACTCTTATCAGCCGTGCAATTGGAGATCGCCTGCATGGAATTTTTGTAGACAACGGTGTTTTAAGGAAAAACGAATTTCAACAAGTACTGGACACATATAAAGAAATTGGTCTAAATGTAAGAGGCGTTGACAGAAAACAATTGTTTTACGACGCGCTAAAAGACAAAGTCGATCCCGAAGAGAAAAGGAAAGCAATAGGCAAACTATTTATAGATGTTTTTCAGCAGGAAGCATCAGATCTTACTAATATCAGTTTTCTCGGACAAGGAACTATATACCCGGATGTGATAGAAAGTGTAAGTGTGCATGGTCCTTCGGCCACTATCAAATCTCACCACAATGTTGGTGGACTGCCTGAGAAAATGCACCTGAAATTAATCGAACCTCTCAAATACCTTTTTAAAGACGAGGTACGAAAAGTTGGCCTTGAACTAGAAATTCCGCACGACCAGTTATTCCGCCACCCGTTTCCGGGTCCTGGTTTGGCCATACGAATCTTAGGCGAAGTGACTGCTGAAAAAGTTAAACTTTTACAGGATGCGGATGACATTTACGTAAGGGCGCTGAAAGAAAATAAGCTCTACTCCAGCATTTGGCAGGCGGGCTCCATTCTGTTACCTATAAAAAGTGTAGGTGTTATGGGCGACGAACGAACGTACGAGCATACGCTAGCACTGCGTGCGGTAACCTCAGTCGACGGAATGACTGCTGACTGGGCACACCTGCCTTACGATTTCCTCGCTCACATATCCAATGAAATTATTAATAATGTGAGAGGCATCAACCGCGTGGTCTACGACATTAGCAGTAAACCACCTGCTACAATCGAATGGGAATAGGCACCAATTTTGCAAAACATCAAA
The DNA here is from genome assembly GCF_007991655.1 of Segetibacter aerophilus. Taxonomy (GTDB): domain Bacteria; phylum Bacteroidota; class Bacteroidia; order Chitinophagales; family Chitinophagaceae; genus Segetibacter; species Segetibacter aerophilus. The sequence continues at coordinate 44,780 of NZ_BJYT01000002.1, read as the reverse complement.
AAATTATTTTTATTAATGTCCAGCTTTTATCGTTTCGTTTTACTTACTATTTCTACTCTTTGTATTGTTGCACAATCTCATAGTCAGTATTATGATACGTCGAAACCTGTGAAAGTAGCAGTATTCATTCCTTTGTATGCTGATGATGTTTTTAATGGCACTTCCTATATTCTCGATAAAGAAAATCTCCCTAAAAATGTCCTGCCCGGGTTGGAGTTTTACAATGGAGTAATGATGGCGATTGATAGCTTAAACGCCGAAGGAGCAAAGGTGGAAATTTCTATTTACGACCTGAAGCAGAATAGTAAATCGCTGAGTGCATTGTTGAGATCGTCTGAGTTAAACAATGTAGGTCTTATCATTGCTGCAATCACTAACACTGCAGAACTGAAGTTATTCGCGGATCAGGCGTTAAATAAAAACATACCTCTTATATCTGCCACTTATCCCAACTATGTGGGCGTTAGTCAAAATCCTTTTTTTGTAGTGTTAAACTCTTCCTTTCAGGCCCATTTGCAAGGTTTGTACAAGCACATGCAGCGGTATTATGGCTCTCAAAATATTATCGCAGTAACTAGAAAAGGAGCAACGGAGGATTACGTGAAAAATTACTTTACGACGTTAAATAAGTCCGCACGTCCAGGGCCGTTGAAACTGAAATGGGTAACTGTTGATGATGCCTTTTCAAATATTAACCTGTTGCAAAACAATCTTGACAGTACAAAAAACAATGTTGTCTTTGTAGCGTCTCCGCTTGAAAGGTTTGGGTTAAACGTTGTTGAGTCACTTAGCCTTAATGATAGTTACCGCACAACCACTATTGGCATGCCCACATGGGATAACATTAAAGAACTCGACAAACCCAAGTACGGCAATATAGAAATTGTGTTTTCCACCCCGTTTTTGTATTACTCGCAAAATCAAAGTTTAAGCTCTTTGATTAACAAAAGATATAAAGACAAATACTACAGTCGGCCAAGCGACATGGTCTTTAAAGGTTTTGAGATGATCTACCATTTTACGAAGCTGCTGGATAAACACAGAAATAACCTGGTCAATAATTTGTCTGATAAAAGCTTCACACTTTTCAACCAGTTTATGTTAGAGCCCGTGCGCCTGAAAAGTACGAGCGTAAAGCCTGACTTTCTTGAAAACAGAAAATTGTACTTTATTAAAAAGCAGGGTGGAAACGTTAAAAGTATCATTTAGCAAAAGCTACCTACTCCCAAGCTTTGTAACATTATTATAGCAATTTTTTAATTGCTGGTAATTTTTGTTGTCATGATTTGAACTTCATTCAATATCGTTGTGTCACTCTCTTTTGCGGTAAATCTTTATTGAGCCCAGTCAATACTGATCGCCTCACAATTAGTTTTTTTTATTACAGTAATTTGCAACCGTTAATACTGTAGCACAAAAAAATGAAATACTACATCATCGCCGGCGAGGCGAGCGGCGACCTGCACGGTAGCAACTTAATTAAGCAATTACATCAACTCGATCAATCAGCTGACATCCGCTGTTGGGGAGGGCAAATGATGGAGGCAGCGGGTGCTACGCTTGTAAAAGATTACAAAGACCTTGCATTTATGGGGTTTGTAGAAGTTATCATGAATTTGCAAACCATTCTTAAAAACATCAAATTCTGCAAGCAGGATATCCAGTCGTTTCAACCTGATATTTTAATACTGATTGACTACCCCGGCTTCAACATTCGTATTGCTGAGTGGGCGAAAAAAACAGGGATAAAAACGGTTTATTACATATCACCGCAGATATGGGCCTGGAAGGAAAATCGAGTTCATACCATCAAAAAGTATGTAGATAAAATGCTGGTGATTTTGCCTTTTGAGAAAGACTTTTACAGCAAGTGGGAATACAAAGTCGAGTACGTGGGCCACCCGCTGGTAGAGGTGATAGAAAATTTTAAAGCCACTCATACAACACCACTAGGAGGAGAGAAAATAATCGCTCTACTTCCCGGCAGCCGTAAACAGGAGATTAACAAGAAGCTACCGGTAATGCTGGAGGTAAGTAAAGCATTTCCAGAATACCATTTTATTGTAGCAAAAGCACCGGGTCAGGAAGATGCCTTTTACAAGCCTTTCCTTGCACCTTATACAAATGTCTCGGCATTAGCAGGAAAAACTTATGACCTCCTCAATTGCGCAACCGCTGCGCTTGTAACAAGTGGCACTGCAACTTTAGAAACTGCGTTGTTTGAAGTACCCCAGGTAGTCTGCTACAAAGGCAATCCCCTCTCGTACCAAATTGCAAAAAGAGTAATTAAAGTAAAGTATATCTCGCTCGTTAACCTGATAATGAATAAGCCTGTAGTCAAAGAACTGATACAGGATGAAATGACAACCGAGAATTGTATTGAAGAATTAAGAAATCTGCTTCAAAATCCTTTAAAGCAACAGCAGCTGCAGGAAGATTATAGCCGATTGAAAAATCTTTTGTCAAAGGGTGGTAACGCCTCAGCGAACGCGGCGGAAATAATATACGCGTTTGTAAAAAGCTGATAAAAGAATATCTGTACAAGTGAGTGACACAACGAATGTTGCCTGAAGTTTAATTGTCGGCAAGAAAATACTTCCCCCAAAATCTAAATTTTAACTAAAAAAAAATGGCCTCCCCGTGGAAACGGGGCGGCCTCTAACGATTGCTTGCCATATGAAAATCTTCGAATACTTTATATTTGCGCTGACTGTTACAGCTTAGTTCTTTAACAAGAAGAAAAAGTGTTATTTTCCTTTCTTGTGCTACAAATGTAGCTCGTGTTTTTACGTCAGATAAAACATCTTAGTTGTTGTTTTATCATGGCAAGAAGGTTAAGAAAGTTGTTAAAAGCTTTGCCAGTACGACGTTTCACTATAATTATTAAATGATGCCCAACCGATATTCCGATACTTTATTTCAACTCATACACTCACTCGAAAAAGCAGAGAAAAGAAATTTTAAACTTTATATTAAAAGAAGTTCAGCCAAAGAAGACCTGAAAATTATCCAACTGTTTGATGCACTTGATAAACTTCACGAATATGATGAGAAACTCCTCCTAAAAAGACTTCCTTCCATAGAAAAGCCACAACTGTCTAATTTAAAAACCCATTTGTACAAGCAGGTACTTGCCAGCTTACGTTTACTGAAAACAAGCGAAAACATAGATCTTCAACTACACGAGCAATTAGACTATGCGCGGATTCTATACAATAAAGGTTTATACCTCCAAAGCCTAAAAATATTAGAACGGATAAAAGAACTGGCTCGCTCATTTAACCAAGACAGTTTTTTAATACAGGTTATATCATTAGAAAAGAAGATTGAAACACTGCACATCACACGCAGTATGCAGGACCGTGCAGACAGATTGACGGCCGAGGCAAACGAGATAAATGATAGAAGAAGAGTTATCACACAACTTTCTAATCTCGCCTTGCAATTATATAGCTGGTATATTAAAAACGGTCATGCAAGAAACGAAGAAGACGAAACAGGGGTCAAGAAGTTTTTTACTGAAAATCTTCCGGCCGATGCACATAAGCTAACCGGTTTCTACGAAAAATTATACCTCTGCCAGAGCTATTGCTGGTACGCGTTTATTCGCCAGGATTTTCTCATGTATTATCGTTATACACAGAAGTGGGTAGACCTTTTTAATGAGCAGGAATTTATGATTAGCGTAGAGACCGGCCACTACATAAAAGGAATGCATAACCTGCTAAATGCACATTTCGACTTGCGAAATTTTAAAAAGTTCGATATCACCTTACAGGAGTTCGAAAAGTTTGCTGCGACTGATCCATCTATGCACCACGACAATTTCCGCATTCAGACTTTTGTCTACATATACAGCTCTAAACTTAACCAGCATTTTATGATGGGCACGTTTAAGGAAGGCCTGTCACTGGTGCCGTATATAGAAGAAAAGCTGCACGAATATGCATTGTTCATCGACCCTCATCGTGTGCTGGTGTTTAATTATAAGATTGCCACTTTGTACTTTGGCAACGGCGATTACAGTACCTCGATCGACTACCTTCAAAAGATCATAAACACCAATGCAGATTTAAGAAACGACCTGCAGTGCTACGCCCGACTCGTGCACCTGATGGCTCATTTTGAGTTAGGGAACTTTGACATTATTGAGTACCTCATAAAGTCTGTTGTACGCTTCATGGCGAAAATGCAAAATCTTACCGTTATCGAAGAGGAGATGTTCAAGTTTTTGCGCAGCACCTTTCATATCTCAAGGAGAAAGCTGCAGCCTGAGTTTGTAAAGTTTCTTAATAACATAAAACAGTACGAAAAAAGCCGATTTGAGACTCGCTCATTCGCCTACCTCGACATTATATCGTGGGTAGAAAGTAAAGTTTATGGAAAAACAATGAGCGAAATCATAAAAGAAAAACATGTAAGCAACCGAAGGAAATCAGAACAAAAAACGAACATGGTTGCGATGGATGTGTAGGCTATCGCTCTAATTTAAACCCAGGCTCAACAGCAGGACGTTTGTTTGTATTGGCTACTTTCCAACCTGTTCGATACATCCAATCAGTCATCCTTTTCAACTTCGCGTAATCAATTCTTGACGCTTCATCCATAGGTGTATGATAGTCAGGATGCAAGAGCGTGGTAAAGAAAATAGCAGGATAACCGGCACGGGCATAAGGCAAATGATCGCTTCGGAAGTACCAACCTTCAACATGTGTGGGCTTATCCCATAAAGTATCCAGTTTAAATTTCGAACCTTCATTGTTTGACTGCATAGCCATATTGACCAACTCAGTAGAATTTTTATGAGGCGCTTGAGCTCCCAACAAAGCAGCACTATCGGGGTTATTCCGCCCGATCATATCACCGTTTAAAACAGCAACAATAGACGTCTTAGGAACGGTGGGATGCGAAGCGTACCACTTAGAACCAAGCAGCCCGCGCTCTTCGGCTCCATGCCATACAAATAACGCTGACCGTTTTCCCGGATTTGCTTTGAATGCACGTGCGATTGCCAGCAAGGCAACACTGACCGTGGCGTTATCATCTGCACCGTTATAAATAGAATCGGTGCCGTAAGCCAATCGAACGCCATCATGATCCTGGTGTCCGCTGAACAAAACATATTCCTTAGAAAGCTCCTTATCGCTGCCCTCAATTTTACCTATAATGTTTACTGAAGGGTATTCAAAATGTTCAATGTTAATAGTAGCATTTAACATAGCCCCTTCGTTCTTAACACGATTAATATCGCTTCCATGCAACCAGAAGACAGGAATACTGGAAGCGGCAACTGTGTTTGGTCCGCCCTCAATGTCATACAGACCTCTTTGCATCGCAGGCAATACCTGGTTCCAGCTTTGTTCTCCACGTTCATCTGTAATCAAAATAATAGCGGCAGCACCACGATTAATCAAGTCTGTTCTAAATTTATTCAACACGTAGCCCATGTATCGTCTTTCCCATAAAGACACATCCAGATTAATTCCTTCAGGCGAGGCTTGTATTGCCACAGCTTTACCCTTTACATCGGCTTTATCAAGATCTGCTTTTGCACCATTGCTAACAAAAACAACCGGTGCTGAAACCTTTGCAGGCGTAGTGATGGCTACCAACACATTTTTCCATAGTTGCAAAGAGTCGTTGCCTATAACAACACTTGAGTTCGCTGCAATGCGATTTCGTTTTAAGGAAAAGAACTGAAAATAGGTGCCGTCCTCTCCTACCGGTTTCAAACCTGCGGCGCGCAATTTTTCTGCCCACCACATCGACACCTTTAATTCATCGAGGGTTCCGGCTTCTCTTCCTGCAAAATGATCACTCGCCATTTCATACAGATCCTTTTTTAAGTCACCTTCTTTAATCGCCGATAGAGCTGGCGGTACAAGTGTACTTCTATTTGTTTGCGCATAAGTTGTCGTGCTGATCGCGAAAAAGACAATTGACAATACTTTCATTCTCATGTGTGATACTTGTTTGTGGAAGATGACCCAAAGGTAAAAGAGTATTTCAGAGGATGAGGAGATCGGCGGTAAAGAACTTTCACTACCTCCGGAATGAATAATGCGAATTGGTATGACAGTAGTTTGAAAATATCTTTATCGTCTTATAGAATAAACTGCTTCAAAAGCTTCAAACAACTCATTCATGTATTTGAATACACTGAAAAACAAAAACCTTTACCTATTACCATTGATAGCTGTTGTGTTCGGTTATTGTTCCAGAGGAACTATTCCAACAAAACAACAACTTATCGGAGACGAAGAATATTTGTACATCGCTGACCCTACAATATTCTACGACAAAGGAACCTACTACTTGTACGGAACAGGAGGAGTGCGATACAATGAAGGTTTTGCGGTGTATTCTTCGAAAAATCTAAAAACATGGAAAGGACCAGTTGGTGAAAAGGAAGGCTACGCCCTTCGTAAAGGAGATGCTTTTGGAACTGCACAATTTTGGGCGCCGCAGGTATTGAGGTATAACAATCAAGTTTACATAACATATGCCGCTAATGAGCATATTGGTATAGCTGCAGGAAGCGGCCCTTTAGGTCCTTTTTCATCCACCATTTTGAAGCCTATAGCTGAAGACACGAAACAAATCGATCCCTTTATTTTTATAGATGATGATGGCAAAAAGTATATGTACTACGTGGTTGTTGCAAATGGAGGTAATAGAATTTATGTTGCGGAGATGAGTGACGATATGCTATCCCAAAAGAATGAAACAGCAAAGCTTTGTATAGAAGCGGACACGCAGTGGGAAAACACGGCCAAGGATAAATGGTCAGTAACTGAAGGCCCTACAGTTATAAAACATAAGTCCCTTTATTACCTCATCTATAGCGCCAACGACTTTAGAAGTATTGATTATGCAGTAGGCTACGCCACAAGTGCAACACCTTTGGGTCCATGGAAGAAATACGAAAGTAATCCTATCATCCACCGTTCTGTTACCGGCCAAAAAGGAAGCGGTCATGGCGATATCTTTAAAGGCAGTAAAGAGCAATTATCTTATGTTTTTCATACCCACAATTCTCCCGACAAAGTAGCACCCCGTAAGACTGCTATCATGGGGATTAAGTTTGTCACAGATAGCAAAAGTGGTGTTGATAAATTGGTGGCAGACTCTGCATCATTTCGTTTCTTACGGCAGTTGAAGTAAGGGCTTAAAGACATGAAACTAGTTTTAAAAAAATTGACAAGCAGGGGAGCAAGTTTTTTATATTACATAAACTGTGAAATGCCACATTGGACGCCAGCCTTTCAAACGGGAGGAATATAATTTATCAGGCAGTTCAATACCTAACATTCAAGGTGTATTAACTCCTACTTTTCAATCTGAAAGCTTCCTTTAAAAAACTGCCTGTTTAATTTCTGTGTCTTTTATCAGCCATGCATTTTTGAGTCTTGCATTTGTGCTCGCCAATGCGGCAGCATTACGAGTTGACGTATAGACGGTCTTCAAACCAGTCAACGACCAGCCGTTGTTGGGATTTATAGAAAGGTCTTTTTTAAAAACTTCCTCCGCCATTGTATACTTTTTTGCTTTAAGCAATACATTTCCTAAATACTGTCTTGAGGGCAGTAACCAATCTCTTGGTTCATTATAGATCAGTTTATCTTCAGCATCTACGGCCAGTTGAAAATGAGTTATGGCAGTTGTATAATCGTGCTGCTCTTCCGCTATTATGCCCATTAGCAATTGCTCGGCAATTACAGCAGAGCTATAAGCTGAATTAAAGGGGACAAGAGGCTCTTTTAATGTTTCATTTTTCATCTTCAACTGCAGTGCTATTAACGATGCTCGAGCTTCTGATAATTTATTTTTTCTTGCAAACGCTACTCCTCTTGCAAACTGCTGCAATAGTCCTGTATAGGGCAAAGAGTCTACAATGGAGGTGGTTAAAATTTCGTCCCATTTTCCAAACCTGACATCAGTAAAAAGCTTTGATTGATCGAGGTATTGTACGAGGTTTCCCAGTGCACCGGGTATGGTTAGATAAAACGCCGGAATTTGCTTTGATAGTTCTTTCGATCCATCCATCGCCTCTTTATAATTCCCCGCCATTTGTGCACAATTCAATTTCATATGCAAATTGTGTAAACTATACAATGCAATATTTTCAGTAGTTGGTGCAAACGATGCGCTGTATTTAGCATAACCTTCAACCGCTTTATCATTTACCTGGATGCCTTTGTTATAGTACCCTGTACGAATAAAAATGTGGGAAGGCATATGCGTAATATGCGAAACACTGGGCATGCTTTCCGACAGTAACTCGGCACTCCTTAGAGCATCGGCTGGCCTTGAAGAAGCTTCAACTGCATGAATAAAATAATGATTAGCGCCAGGGTGTTTTGCATTTAAAGTAAGAGCTTGTTTTATCACCTGTACTAGTTCGGGCGTCCATTTTTTAGGCTGGTAATTGTGGTCATATAAATCCCACGGATGCAACAACATTAGCGCATCAGCATACAACGCATTTACATCAACATTGCTGCTGTGCGCTTTATAAACTTTAGCCATCTCATCTCTATAAAAAACATTCAGTTTAGACTGATCTGTTGCTGTATCCCTACTATATCGAACTGCGATAGCATCAATCAAATCCTTTTCGAGTTGCAGGCAATTGCTGGAAAGCTGCTTTGCCTTAACTGCTGAAGAATAAGCTTCAGAAGGCCGCTGGTAACCAAAGTCATTTATGTTCGGTCCAAACGCTAAAGCCTTACCCCACCAGGCCATTGCGCAGGTAGAATCGAAATAAATTGCTTTCTGAAATGACGCCCTTGATTCTATAATATGAAAGGCATAATACATATTGATCCCCTGGTCGAAATAAAACTGCGCGCTGTCGGAAGCTGTTGTGATCTTCCATGAGTAATTACCCCAACCTGATAATGCCGGTATCATGTCTTCGCCTGTCGGAATATATAAGGGAGAGCATCTGATACTAAAGGCTTTCTGTCGAAGTATACTTTGAATAGTTTGAGGAGTATCAACTTCTTTTAACTGTGCCTTTTTAAAAGCTGCAGCAGAAATGAATGCAGCAATTACCGTCAGTAATATGGGCATTTTTCTCATATAAAAAATTATAGGTAAGAAGACTAAAAGTTAGCAAACTAAGCTTGGATGTGCAAGAGGTTCAATTCGCATTTCTTCTATTAAGTACTTTTTTGGCCCAAAATCATTTAAACTAAAACTTCGGGAGGAAGGCAACAAAGAATAAATGCATTCCGCTTTTATGCCTCGGAAACACGAACACTTCGCAGCTTTTAATTGGTTCTTTTGGTACAGTTTTTAAAACGATTTAATAAGTGATAACAAACGTGCGCAATGCCATCAACAGTCATTTTAAAATCAAGCTATAGCGCTGAAACAAAAACGCTAACAATCACGTTTGTTTCCGGACTAGTATATAATTATAAAGATGTTCCCGAAGAAACGTATAGGGCGATGATTACTTCCGGTTCCAAAGGAATTTACTTCAACAATCATATAAAAGGAAAGTATGCTTTCGAAAAGGTAGGAGTTCAATAAAGGGCACTCATTTTAAGATCATCTAACTCAACTATCATCACCATTCACCCCGCTGGAGCTTTGCAACAGGACTGGTTTCCCTGTTTTTATAACCATGAATAGTGGCGGCTACTAATAAAACAATTGATGCAGTTATCGCAGTTATAGAAATAGTTTGATGTACCTGCCATTGTTTAATTGCAATTGCAATAAAAGCCCACACTCCTACCAGTGAAGCTTCTCTTAGATTCCGTTTTCGGATTAGGTAAAGGAACAGAGCAGTGGCAATAACGATCATGGTGATCGTCCACGTTTCTGGGGCAACAAAGCCACCTTGAAAACCAATAGAGACCAGCCACGCTGCAACACAAGCTATGGTAGCTACCATGATCCAGCCCAGGTAAACTGTGATTGGCCACCATACAAAAAATATGATTTGTACAGGGTCGTCATCTAGTTCAAGTCGAAGGCGAACGGTAAGAACACAGAGGCAGATTAAAAGCAGCACTATTACAATTACAGAAAGTCCAAGCCACTCGTTGAGCCAGCAAAACAGCCAGAGCATATTCATCACATTACTTAGCGTGAACCAGTAACTAGTGCGCGCAATAATATTTTTCGGATCACCCTTCCTGAACAAGTACCATTGATAAATGCAAAAGCAAATAGATAGTAGGAATATTAAAGACCAGATGATAAAGGCGTATCCGGCCGGCGTAAAAAGTGTATCGTATTTGTTGCTTATCTCACCGACTGTTTTGTTTATAAACTTTCCTGATCCGCCAACGAAGTTGGAAAACAACACTAGTATTAATGAAACTGTGTTTGCCAGCAATATGTTCCTCGAGCTACTTCGCATAGTATTTTTAAAACACTTTATGTCTTATACAGTTTTTCTGCATGAAAGGTTTAAAGCAATTTCTACGCCTTTAGTCGTCCTTACTATTTTGCTAAAAGAGAAGAGTAGGTTCGATAAGCTTCGGTGGATGAATATAAATAGGGAATATGAATGCGGAGCAGGCAAGAAGTCGTTAAGGAAAGCACTAAGCTTTTGTAATTGTTAGAACGATGTAACGTACTTGAGTGGATTAATAAAGGAAAACGGGAGGGGGTACCGCTTAGAAATTTTCAACAATAATTCTCCCTATTGCATCTGCCACCCAGGGATCAATCAGCTTTTTTTTATCGGGACACCAGTGGCCGTCACCGGTAGAATATAGTTGAAAAATTAAATACTCATTTTCATACGGTGGTTTTAAGATAACATGAAATTGTACGTCCGACTCTTTATACTCATCGCCCTCTTGGTTTGGAGAAATTACACACTCATACACAGAGCTGTTTTTTTCAAAACACTCATACAATATTTTGTTGGATTGAAACATTGAAACTTGTTTAAGTACTTTAAAGCAAATTCATAAAATATGCCAAAAAAGATTAATAGTACCGGGTCTGCTGGTCTGCTTCTAACGTTCAAGCAATCGCTATTACAGCGTAAATACTAACCGGGATTTCTTCACAGCACAGCTCAACCTGGCAATACATTGTTACACAGCAATACCAGTTTGATAATTGCTTCCGTAGGCTTCAAAATAGTGCTGCAATGCAGTTTCAAATGATGGAAGTTTGATACCCTTTTCACTTTCCAATAGACTATTCTGAGGTCGGGGAGCTAAATATCCCATTTGATCTATCGAAACGCCTTGTACGAGCGAAGTATCATAACCTGCCATCATTGCTATAAGCGTAGCAAAATTTGCCCATGATGTTTTTCCACTATTGCTTACGTGGTAAATCCCTTGTGCACAGTCCAGCAAAAGATCGAGAGACTCATGTACGAGGTCAGGCACATAGCCAGGCGAAATGGTTACATCGTCCGCGGCAGTTATTGTACGGCCTTCTCGTAACTCTGCAAGCGTTGTCGAAACAAAGTTCGCTTGATCCCACGGGCCAAAGAAATTACCTGTTCGAATAATCAATGCGTTAGGATTGTTTGCCCTAATCTTCTCCTCCGCCAGCGCCTTGCTTAACCCATAGATATTTAATGGGTCGACAACATCACTTTCTGTATACGCGCCATCCTTTGCGCCGTTAAAAACCTGGTCCGTCGAAAATGTAAGGAACCGAATGTTGTGTTTCTTGCAAATGGAAGAGAGCAAGACGGGGCCGTTGCAGTTCGTGTTGAGACATGCTTCTATATCTGACTCTGCCTCATCAAGTTGAAAGTAACCTGACGCATCCACTATGCTCCACGGCTTTAACTCCCTTATTACCTGCTCCACCGTTTGCTCGTCGTTAGTATTGAGCTCGGTACTGCTAATTAACAGGTGATGAATGTTGCGGTCCTCACAAATGCGGGCAAAGGCAGTTGCCAAAGTATCGTGGCCGAGTATGAGTAGTGGACTACAATTAGCCAGCTTTTTCCTCTTCATTTGAACCACCTTTTTTACACCGTATTGTTGCCTGTTTGCCCGCTGCCACCAGCCTTCATTATCTAATACCGGATGGTAGTAAACTTTATGTTGCGTTAGCTCCTGAATAAAACGGGCTAAGGCCGTGGGCCTCGGGCAGTTTGAACTAACGTTGAACACGCCCGGCTCATATACGCCCCATGGTTCTGTCACCAATTTATTCCAACCGGTTAATCCAAATATTGCCCATGCAGTAATGGCTCTTATGTCAACCCCTTCGTCTTTTACCTTGTTAACCGTCTTCCATACCGTGTTGAACCAGCGCATCTGGTCTTCGCGGGTACTATGGAGATGACATTCTGTAATCGCTAGTGGTATTTGTAAGTGTTCCCACGCTTCATGCAATAATACAGACAGGCCGTTTTCTTGTTTCAGCGGCACTTTTACAATCTCTATATCAGCATATGTATGTTTGCCGTTACCTCCATGATATTGTTCAGGATACTTGTTCATCTCATGGTCGAGATAGCGTTCGGAAGTGATGTAGTAATTGAAACCAGCCACATGTGGAACACAATTATTTTCAGTAAAATAAAGAATTTCACTTTCACTTATTCCTGCCTCAACCAAGGGTTCCCACATGGGATGTTGCTCGTTTACTTTACCGCAGAGGAGGTCATACGATATCCAACGACGTTGGTTTTCGAACTCGGCCTGGTATGCAAGTAGAGGCGTGCTGTAACTCTTACCAAGGTCCTCCGTTTGTATAAGCTTTGCATTAGGCTTAAACTTCCTGATTTCCTGCATCGCCATTACCGTTGCTTTACACTCGCTCAGCAATACTTTATAAAAGCTGTAATCGCTGGTACCATGTGGATACCAATGGCCGTATAGTCCACAGAATCTTGCAGTGGTTAAAGGTTCGTTGACAGGAGTAAAATACTCTAACCAAGGAAACTTTTCTATCACAAGCCTGGCATATTCTGCCAACCCTTTTTCGAAACTACCATCAAAAAAATTTACGTGTCGCGGGCCGCTTCCATGATGAACAAGTCCTGCAATAGGCACAATCTCCAGTTCTCTTAGCCTTTCTAAATTCTTTTCTATAAAGCTCCAATCTATTGCACCATCTTTTATTGGCTGGTGCTTTTCCCAAAGTACGGGGTACCGCAGCATTTTAATACCTAAGGAACCAATCAGATCAATATCATTTGTTCCCCTGTTATAATGCCCTGAATATTCTGATTGATCAAAATACTGCTCTCCTACCCTGTTTACGGTGCATTCCACTCCACCCCAAATCGCTATTTCCTTTTCCATAAAATCTTATTTTTTACTAACACTATTGTCTCCCGGTTTCGTCCAATATATTACTAGCACCCTTCCTTATCGAAAGAGTTCACGAAGCCTTTTTTGTGTTGGTTGAATTTTTAGTGATAAAGAAGAATACTTGCGGTAAGACCAGGTATATTCTTATGAGGAGTTTTAAGCGCTGCAAGTGAAGAAATAGCTTCCCCCCATACATCATCCCCTCATTACTACACCTATCTCCACACGCCTAATGTTTTAACATCTAATGGAAAACACATGCCAGTTTTAAACAAAAACTGGTTTCAATCTTTTTTCCATCATTACTTAAAAGAGTATAAAAAAAAAATCGTCGAATACGTGGCGCTTTTGGAGGCGCAAATAGCTGCTTTCCAGAAGAGTACCCTTACCGGAAATAAAAAGAAGCATTATTTATTATTGAAGCTCTAACAATGCACTAAAAGAAAAAGGCAGATGCGAGTGATCGTATCAGTTGTGTATTTTTTTACATATGTTTATTCTAATTGGCCCCCTCAACTTTCTCTGGTTTTATTGTCGTTGTCTATTGTAGCCATCACTTTGGGCTTCGTAATGTTTTTAGTTCTGGGTGACAAACTGTAGAAATCTATTAAGCATTGTTGTGTCACTCTCTTGTACTTTTTATTTTTTCCCCGGCCCTTACTGACGTTCGATTCATAACATAAAAAGCAGCTACATTTCTAGAAAGTTTTTCAATTTTGACCATTGTCTTGGGTTTGATTCAACAATACAGACGCACCACAGAATCAATATTAGTTCAGACAAAAAAAGGAATAATTTCGAAGGCCTGTAACGCAGAACAAAAACTGCTGACACACTTATTGCCATATGAAGAACTTGCTTGAACTCCTACCCTCACCAAAACTACCATTCAAAGGCACCTTCCTATTCATCCTATTCTTTGGGGCAATCTCGGCAACGGGGCAGAGCGAAAAGCCTATAGATAAGGTTATCATAACGACCCTAAATCAGAAAACCCAGGTAAGTACCAATGAAAACGGGCAGCTACAGGTGAACGTCTCACAAAATGATGTGAGTAAATTCAAAAGAAGAGGATGGATTCTGTATAGCGACTTTGGGGCTCGTGGTGATGGAAAGACCGATGATATTAATGCTATTGCCGGCGCCCACGCTTTCGCAAATCAGCAAGGCCTGTCGGTAAAAGCGAACGAGGGTGCTACCTACTACATTAGTGGTAAGGAGCGCACCGCTGTCATCCGCACTAATACAGATTTTGGAAAGGCATCCTTCATCATTGACGATACCGAAGTGCAGAATATTAATGCCTCAGTTTTCGTGATCAGTTCCAGTCTTGAAGCGTTCGAGTTAAAAGGAGTGTCTACTCTTAAGCGGAACCAGGAAAAGATTGACGCTTCCTTGCCCGGGCCTTGTTTGGTTACAGTAACAAATTCGCAGGTGAAGCGCTACATCCGGTTCGGACTGAACCAAAACAATGGAGCAGCTCAGACCGATATTTTCATGGTGGATAAAAACGGAAAGGTGGATATGAATGCTCCCATCATTTGGGACTTCGAGCAGATTACAAAAATCAGTGCCCTTCCCATCGATGAAAAACCTTTAACGATCAAAGGGGGACGTTTCACTACCATTGCAAATAAGGCGGAATCAAAGTATACCTATTACAGCCGAAACATCGCGATCAGACGCTCTAATGTTATTATTGATGGTGTAGAACATCGTATTACCGGCGAAGGAGACCAGGGAGCGCCCTACGGAGGCTTCCTTAATATTGGCGACTGCGCTTACGTCACCATCAGGAACACTATACTAACCGGCCACAAAACCTACAGTACTATTGGTGCTGCAGGCAAACCGGTAACAATGGGCACTTATGATCTATCTGCCAATCGCGCCCTAAATGTATCCTTCATTAATTGCAGCCAGACAAATGATATCAATGACCGCACATATTGGGGCATCCTGGGGTCAAACTACTGTAAGAATATGCTGTATGATAGTTGTGTCTTTTCACGCTTCGATGCTCATATGGGAGTAGCCAATGCTACCATTCGAAACTCGACGCTTGGACATATGGGCAACAACGCTATTGGCAGCGGCACTTTGACGGTCGAGAATAGCACTATTCGTGGTAGTACACTCGTTAATCTCCGGTCCGACTACGGCAGCACATGGCAGGGTACCTTCGTGATTCGCAACTGCATTTTTGTACCTGCGAATGGCAGACCTACCAGCGCTTCCCTCATTGGTGGATCTTATTCAGGGCAGCACGATTTCGGTTACACCTGCTACATGCCTGAGCGAATCATTATTGAAAACCTCCGTATCGACGACTCCAACCATCCTGAGAATTACCAGGGGCCAGCTATTTTCGCCAATTTTAATCCTGAAATGACTTCCGAATCTTATAAGGAGAAATTCCCCTACGTGATCACTAAGGAAGTTACACTGAGGAATGTGACTACTGCCAGTGGCAAGGCACTTAGAGTTAGCGACAATACTTATATGTTTAGAAATGTAAAAGTGGATGTGAGATAACTGTCGCAAATAAGAATATTTGCGGAGGCTTGTCTAGTAAATACAAAAAGGGGCAAAAAAGCTCTAAACCTCTTAAAGCCTCCAGGCATACAGGAGCAAGGATTTTTTACCCTTGTTGCAAATATTAAGAGTCTATGTTGAACAAGCAGCAGGCCCTACAATAAAATTTTTTTCGATTTAATGCTTGGTGTCTGCCCTCATAAAGTCCTGATTTAAATTATCAAAATGCCCTTTTACCAACTTTTCGCTAATCGAGGTTTTTTTTCATTTCAGACTTAGGCGGGTAGAAAAACTCTAAAGGGAACTTTAAGAAGTATTTTGTAACTACTGCCGCTAATCCCGGGTAGTCTTTTAAACGCACACCACGACTTCGTACAGCTACATAAAATGCAAGCGCAAAGCTTACGAGGAAATTAAATAATCCGATCAGCAAAATGCCGGCAAAAACAGTAAGCAAAAAAGTAATTCCGGGAGTATTCCCTGTGGTATAATAAGCCATTGCTGCGTTCCCGGAGGATATAGTAATGTGTCTTATATCGAATGGAAGGCCAAAAATCTTTCCAAAGAAACCTGCCATTCCAAGGAAAAATCCAAGTGCTACGTTGCCAACTAAGGCACCCATATTATTATCAACATACCCTGTTATTTTTTCAAGCGTCTTGGGAGATAACGAGTTCTTTAACTTAGGGCTATTTTTAAGTCGTTCTGCCACGTTTCCATAATGAATTCCATTTTCTATATAACCACCTATCAAGCCGCTTAAAAATAAAGCGACACCGGTAAAACATGCATACAAAATGGAAAGGCTCATAAAGGGATGTTGTTCCTTAAGCATATGAACGGCTTCCTTATTGTCGAGCAGATAGTGGCCTGTGATTAAGTGGTATAAAGCAGCCAGACCATACGAGAGTGGAAAAACAACTATGAGATTTCCAAAGAATGATGCAAGCTGGGTACGTGCAGTACGCGCAACAGTAATAGCAATCATATATAGTCCCGACTTTTGATATTCTTTGAAATAATCAACAGAAGCTGCAATTGCTGAGGCTGTATAAGCAGGTTGCTTCGTGGCGAGTGTAGTGTGTGTCTCGTGCATTAACTGAAAACCCAACGCATAATTAATACTATATGTAAAGCCGAGCCAAAAGGGAGGCAGAGGAACCTTAGTTATAAGATTTTTTATTAGTGCAGTGAACGATACTATAAACCCGCCACCCATTGAAGATTTTATCATCGACCAGTATTCCTTACGCGTAGCCGTAATGTATTTTTTACCCCTGTTACCACCATGTTCCGTTATCTTAAAAGCAAGAAAAGCAAGGTTTGTGCTGAGGAATTCGCGAATACTGTTTTTTTTCTTTTCGAAAGTAACCACTCTTATAAAATAATCTAAAAACCTGTCTTCATCAAAAGAATTGTCACGATCAAGCAGGTCCGCAATCAAGAGTATTCTTTCAAGGTGTTGTTCTATTCGTGTCAGAATATAGGTTTGCGAAAGACTCGTACCATTTTTAATGCGTCGATGACTTACATCATCCAACCTTTGTTTGCAAATTCTTACAGCATCAACTATTTTGGTAACTGCTTCTGTAATGTCATCCGATGGTTTTTTGCCGGTATATGAAATCAAATAATTTTGTACCGCCTCGTCAAGCAGAAAGAAAGAATACTCCTGGTAATTAATGTTGAGGTAGCTGCCCATCACTTCTTTCTCCAAGCCAAGTGTAACAGCTCGCTGATCTAAAATATGCAGGGCTTCATTCAACTGCTGCAGTATAATTTCATTCTTTACATTCAACTCAATACCTAATAACTTAAAGAATTCGATCCATAATTGCTTGTCAATGCGCTGCACCCAAATATGATCATCGTGTTTGTAAAAGACATGATTGATGACGTATAGAAAATTTTTTGGCTCCAAGAGAGGAGGTAATATTTTGTATTTTATTTTTTTGCCTAACTCGTGCATAAATCCCCTCCAAGCCGGCAAACCACTTTCTACAAGGGCAGGAACAAAGCTGCTGTTTAAGAGCTGCGACAACAGGGCTTTTTGCAACGAAAGCAAAGAATTTCTGTCTGTTTGCAGCTGGTAAAAGAGTGCTCGAAATTTAAGCTCGGCCTCTTTATAATTAGAAGCACGGGCAGGACGGATCTGCTTTACCAATTCAACGAGATACTCCAAACCGTTATAAATCGCATCTATTTTTATTACAGGCGCTTCAGCTCCCTGTTTAGAAACCGCCTCGTGTTTCCCTGCCCCGCTAGAGTACTCCATAGAATAAGGTGTAATATTTTTACTCGCTTAATTCCTAAATCGTGCCTCTTCATCAATAATGGTCATTCATTCCATATCTGCCGGAGAAATAATATTTGAACCAATAACAGGAATATTATAAGAACCAGTCGTAGAAGTAGTTATATGCGTTTAACCATAAATGTTAATCCAAAAAAACATTCTGCATAAGGGAGGAAAACCGAGCTGATGTTGGCGGGTAGAAAATTATTGAGGGCGAATTGAGGAGCTAACACCTCAAGCCGACAGTAATCTTGTAGTGAAAAATGCAGCTAAAGACAACTATTCCTTTTTATATTATGAGTGAAGAACAGTCATAGTTCTTCGCTGTTTTGTCTCGAAAGCTTTTGAACCAGTTCATTCGAATTGCTATTTAGCTGCCGTTGCGTCGCACATTGCTGCGGTAGTAGTTGCCTCGACACTTATTAGCGCGTTTCCCTTACTGAAGCTGACACGAGGAAGTTAATCAACTAAAATATTTTCAATCTATATCCTTAATCCGATGCGATAACGCAATATTGATTTAAAGTAACACGTCTTGACAAAGATAAATCTCCTGCCTATATTTATAAGCTGAACTCAAATCTCCCTTTCTGACGGAGGATGTTCTGCTCACACTATTTACACGATATAGTGTATGGATGAAGGGACCCGAAGTAAGGACTACATAATTTGCTTCTACAATTTAAGTTTTCAGAATTTGCGAGGACCGGCTAAGCCAAGGTGAGGACTACAAACATTGCTTTATCTAAATGCCTGGTACTATTTAAGACAACATAAAGCCAGGAAGTAACAAACCGGCTTACTGCATTGCACCCTATTAACACCTTAACACAAAAGGAATTTTCTATACCATCACAATTTAAATTTCAAAGAAAATGACAAACAAAGAATTTTTTATTAAAACCTGGGGAGCAGAAATGGAAAGAACGCTTGCTGCCGTAAGAGGACTGCCCACAGATATGAGCAAACTAGATTACAGATGCCATTCGAAGGCAAGATCAGCGTCAGAAATTATCGGGCACATGCTTTCTCATGCTGAAGCGATTTGCAATGCGGTAGATACTTCTATTGCCAATGAGGAGAACGGAAAAACCTTTGAAAGCATTGATGAGGCTGCTTCTTATTTTGAGAAATATGCTAAGCTCCTGATGGAAAAATTGCAGTCTGTAGATGACAAAACCTGGGACGATCAAATTGTTGAGTTCCGCGTCAACGGCAATAAAGTATTTGCTTATCCAATGATGAACATCTTTTGGATGTTCATGTTCGACATCATCCACCACCGCGGGCAGTTAAGTACGTACTATAGAAGCATGGGAGTTCGAAATCCTTCAATTTACGGCCCAACTGCCGAGGACATGGAGGCAATGGCTGCAGCAAGTAATTAAAGTTTTGAAATAAAGCAAGACTTCATTTGATGAATTTTGTAGCACCTATTTGTAGAAGGCAGGTCCTACAATAGGTGCTTTATTTTATTGATCACTTCACATGTTACTTTAGAGTCTTTGTTACTGTTCTACAGCAACAACTCTCAACATCATGTAGCGAGTAAAAAAAGCTTTTGGTGTTTGCCCTAAAATAAAAAATGCCGCAAAAAGGTTTAAAGAACTTTCTTATTATCGGTCATAAATACTCTTGTACTCTCTGCGTATTCACCGCCATTAGCATCTTTGTATTTTAAGTTCAAATAAAAAGCACGGTAGCCGTTTTCAGGATAAGCTTCTAACGCTTTCACTGTGGATGTGTTTTTTATACCCAAACTTTTAGAGGTCCATTTATCATTACGGAAGTCCATATCCTTTGAGTCAGCAGTCCAGATGATCACATCAGTCAGCTTACTTGCGGTTGCATTAATAGTTAGTTGTAGACCTTTGCTACTATTGGTGGCCTTCCAGGAACATACGGGATAACTTGTATGGTTAATTGTCATGCCAAAAAATGCGTTCAGGTTCATCATTGCCTCTTGCTTGTCTCCCATACTATGACCAACGTTGGGTATATAATGAATGAGGTTAGTACCGGGAATACTATCGTAGTAATTCTTGATATTATCGATGGGCCAGTACTCATCGTTGGTGCCCATAAAAATCATTTTAGGCATCGTCAACTTTTTACGGTAAGAATAAGGATCTATCATGGTAACAAGTGCTTTTCCCTTTTCATTCCCCATGTTTTGTACAATACCAAGCTTCACGTAATCTTCAATCTGGATACTGTAATCGTTCCAGACTTTCACCTGGTAATTCATACTTACAGGCATGTTTAGCATGTCAATAACCATAGGCGCGATGGCAGTAACACGTTTGTCACTCGCACCTGTAAGCCATGTTGTCCAACCACGTTTCGAAGCCCCAGATACAACAAAACGGTTGATAGTATGCGCCCGCTTATGTTTCGTAAATTCCTGCACTGCATCCATTGCACGGGTGGCACTTTTAACCATCGGAAAGAGCAACGGCCATGAATAGTCTCCATCTTTTTGGAAGTTATGTAGGGTAAAAGAGATCAAAGCATCCTCAGTAAGGTTATCATAAAGTGGCTGATTGGGTGCTTGCCTTAAAACGGCAACAACAGCGTTGTTTTTTTGAGCTATTGTACTAAAAGATTGTATCAGCGCATCGTCTTTACCGCTCCAGTTAGGTAACCCTTCTTTGTTAATACTACCACCCGTAATAAATAACAAGGCACCATCATATTTAATTTCATTAGGTACTAGTATGCTCAATTGATGCGTCCATGTATACTCGCGCCATTTCTGAGAAGTGAGCAGTAAACCGTATACTGTTACATTGTCAATTGTAGAAGAATCCCTGATCTTCCATTCATACGACTTGTCGCCATTATTTAAATAATGACTTAGTGCTGTCGCAGGTGTGATAGAGGTTTGAGCCTTTGTAGCAGATAAAAGAAAAATGAAGGAAAGAAGCGATATACCCGTTCTACAGTAAAATTTAATCATTGCTATTTTTTTTAGTCTTTTAAAAGTACTTCAGCACGTGGAGTAAAACAAGGATTACCGTTATCGATATACCATGCTGGGCGACGGAATGTTGCGTATCAAAGATGGAAAAGTTCTGTGAATGCTAAATAGAAGACGTTGTAGGCCGACACAATACTTTTCATAAGACTATACACCGACGACCTCTAGTAGCAATCAAAAAGTACCGGTTAAGACATTGCAGTAAAATAGGCTGTATAAATTATATCACGTTCGTGTAAAGAAGCTAAACATCATCCAACTACTGATTAATCACAACAACAGCCGATGCAGATATTATCTTCCATTTATTTGATTGAATAACCGAATGATAAAGAAGGATGTGGTAAATCCAGGAACTTAGGCATACGAACACCGATAAATTTTGTAAAACCCGCGCGAAAAACAAATTTTCTTTCTACGGGCTGGTACCTGTACCCGAGCCAGGCAAAGGGAGCCAGAAAGCTTGTTTTTAAAAAATTAAACGGGGCATCCTGGTTTGTTTCTTTGATATGATAAAAGCTACTGCCGGCAGCCAGTTCCAGGAAATGAGCTTTATCACCCAACAGGTAATTTAACGCAACCGGCACGGTAAACCCTACATCATTAAAATTGAAAATGATTCCAAAGCCGGCACGGATACCAGGTCCTTTAAAGGATTTGGTAAGCCGTCTGTCATAATTGAAAGACAGAAATCCGGGCCCCGCGAGTTCTGCATAAAAGGCGCTTGCAGGCCTCGAAGCCGATGTGGTTTGTTGCCTGATCGTTTTAAACACACTTCGCTCAGCAATGTCTTTTTGTTTGAAGCTATACCCAATGGTAAGAGCAAGGTGGCGGTTTTTTAAACTCTTATAATCAAAAGAATGGGTAGCCACGTCAACTAACCCTTCATTGTAAGCAAGGTTAACATTCACACCTGTGCTCAGCTCGTACCCGGCCAACACACCCAGCCCTAAATCACCCCGGTTCAATCCGC
Organism: Segetibacter aerophilus; assembly: GCF_007991655.1. Taxonomy (GTDB): domain Bacteria; phylum Bacteroidota; class Bacteroidia; order Chitinophagales; family Chitinophagaceae; genus Segetibacter; species Segetibacter aerophilus. The sequence goes on along the minus strand of NZ_BJYT01000002.1, from coordinate 22,737 downwards.
TCTCGATAAGTAAACTGGGAACAAGGCCCGCACCTAAAATAAACCGCGGTGCTCCGCTTCCTTTTGTTTTATAGAGTAACTGGATAGGGATATCGAACCCGACAAAGTTGTTGGTTTGTCGGTAAGGAGAAGATGTGCCGTTGAAGGTGTAAGTACCCTCTTCCAGTCCACCCTTTATCACCATTTCGACACCAGTTCGAAGAAAGAGTTTTTGGGCTAACCGGAAGTCGGCGCTGCCCCCGATGGTAAGCCCGGTCCTGTATGAGGTATTATTTATGGTTCGTGGCACAGCAGGATTGGCTTCACGATTACTAACGGCAGAATAGGTAGCGAATGCTAGCCCTGCTTTCACGCCGATTGTTTGGGCAAACAATGGTTGGGTCAGGAGTGCAATCGAAATCAACGCAAATTTTATCACGGAAAGAATTTAAGCAGGTAATAGAAGAGCACTACCAATCAAGCGGATTAGGAACTCTTACCTCTAATATAAAACATTACAAGATTTCTTGAAACAGTTAATTCCTTGTTATTGCGTTGCCCTGCATTGATAGCACGTTATAGACGAAATAAAGTTTTTAATTACAAGTAGATCCATTTCGGAACAAATACTTTAAACAATTCTATGGTCAAAAATTCATTTAGCCCAGAAGCTTAATGACTAACAGACTTTGGTTTTGGCTTTACAATTAACTCCTTATAACCGTAAGCTGGATCTGCCTCTCTGCTAAACTCCACGTCAGGCAGTATGCCTATTACTATTTCTGCTGTGGTATAAATGAGAGACCCATCCTGAAGATGCCCCCCGGTTGTTTTACCGCTACTGTCACTAACGGAGATATGAATGTGTGATCCAGACTCAGCCAGCGTGCCCGTTAGCGATACTATTTCAAGCTTGCCGGGAACCCTTGTAGCATTGGACAAATTAGCAAACCGAATAGATGCAACATCAAGGCTGCCTGCACATGTGATGATACAAGCCGCTTTTATTTTGTTTGTTTTTACAAACTTTTCCAGCGTGACCTTAAGATCCTCTTTAGGCTTTAGTCTTAAAGTCACAGTAGTCATTTTTGATTTCATACCGACAGATGTTTGCGCCTTCACTTTTGCAATCAAAGGCAGGATTAACAGTAAAATAAATAGCGAACGTAGAAATGATGTCATGTTATAAAGGTATTGGAGGAATAACAACAAAGCTTGAGTCTAAACACACAGAAAAAGATTTGTTCGAATCATATAAATTAAAAGCAAGGTGAAGGAATACTAGCAAAGGCAATTGGTAAGGCTGCGAGGAATACCAACAAGGGCGAAATAAGCTCTTCATTGCCTCCTACAGTCGCAGATGACTCACCATGCGTAACGGCAAAACATTATACTGCCACACTATGTTGAATTCAAATGCTACCTGATGCTAAGTGAAAATTTACGGAACCTGGTTTAGTATTATTTTTATTTAGAAAACCAGGCCTCTTCCATTATTGATAATAACCTAGGCAAGGTTATGAATAGGGATAAGTTCATGGAATGATATTTTGACAACAATCACCGTTAAACTACTAATATGAAAGTTCCGCTGATTATTCTATTAATTATTGCACTATTGGTGTTAGGACTTTTGGCTTATCAAAGTACTACTAATAATAGGCTTGATCTGAGGTTTTGGAACAATGAGAAATTGGACGATAAAAAAGACACAAAGGATAAGAAGGACAAGAAAGATAATAAGGATAAAAAGAACGATGAGAATGTAGAAGCAAGCACTTCTGCCTCCTATCTTATTGAAGAAAAATATATCATGCCCGAAGTGCTTTCTGAAATATCTGACATAAGTTACATGCACGGTAGTTCATTTGCCTGTGTACAGGATGAGTTAGGTACAATTTTTATTTATAACACCGCCGATAAAAAGATTGAAAGACAAATACCATTTGCAGGCCCGGGAGATTATGAAGGTATAGCGGTGGTTGGCACGAATGCCTATGTAGTAAACAGTAGCGGAACAGTGTACGAAGTATCGGGTCTTGAGGAAGCCAAACCTTTAGTAAAGGAGCATAAGACTTACCTGAATGCTAAAAACGATGTTGAAGCGCTTTGCTACGATAAGGTGAACAACCGGTTGCTACTTGCCTATAAAGGGGAAGAAGCAGGTGGAAGCAGAAAGGGAATTTATTCGTTCGACCTAAAGAATAAACAACTGGCAAGCACCCCCGTTTATTCCATAGACCTAAATAATTCTTTATTTGAGGACGGGGCTAAAAAGAAGAAGCAAAGCTTTAAACCGTCCGCTTTAGCCATACACCCTACCAATGGAGATCTTTATATAACAGAAGGAACAGATCCTAAACTTTTAATTCTAGATAGCCAGGAAAAAGTCAGATCTCTCGTGCAGTTTAGTGGTAGAGATTTTACACAACCCGAAGGAATTACTTTCAATGCAGCGGGTGAACTGTTTATTTCTAATGAGGGCAAAAAAGGCAATGGAAATATCTTAAAAGTGAAACTTCAGTCGTAATGATCGTTAGAACATTTTTTCGATGAAGCAGCTACGGCAGTTGCAGTATAAGTCATAATGATTTTTGCATAATGAAAAAGAAACTAACCTGGAAAGGCGTTTGGGGTCTGGTAAAAGATGCGTTCACCGGATTTATGGATGATAAAGTAGTGAAGCTTAGTGGTGCCCTGGCTTATTTTACAGTGTTCTCTATCGGCCCAATGCTGATCGTTATTATTTTTTTCGCCGATCTCTTTTGGGGAAGGGAGGCCGTGGAAGGGACCATATTCGGACAGATAAAGGGCCTGGTAGGTGCTACCACCGCTGCTCAAATACAAGAAATTATCCGGAGTGCATCGCTCAGCGGAAAAGGTCCTGTTACAGGTATTATTGGGATCATTACATTGCTCATAGGGGCCACCACGGTATTTGCTGAAATTCAAGACACCATCAATACCATCTGGGGGCTAAAACCAAAACCAGAAAAAGGATGGTTGAAAATAGTGGTTGACCGCCTTCTTTCTTTTTCAATTGTTGTCAGTATAGGCTTTTTATTACTGGTGTCCTTGGTTGTTACCGGCTTGGTAGAAGCACTAAGCAACCGCCTCATACATATCTTTCCCGACATAGCCTTGCTTCTTATTTACATCTTTAATTTGCTTATCACCTTTGGGATAGTAACACTTCTTTTTGCCATTATTTTCAAAGTATTGCCCGATGCGAAAATAAAATGGAAGGATGTTATTACAGGCGCCATGGTGACAGCTGGGCTTTTTATGCTTGGAAAGTTCGGGATCACATTTTACATCGGTTCAAGCAACGTTAGTACCGCCTATGGCACAGCAGGGTCATTTGTTATACTTATGCTATGGGTTTATTATTCTTCCATCATCCTTTATTTTGGTGCTGAATTCACTAAGGCCTATGCTGCTACATATGGGGGACTTATTAAGCCGAATCAGTATGCAGTATGGGTAAAGCAGATAGAAGTGGAAGATGAAACTGGTTCGTTAAAATACCAGGAGCAGAAAAAGAAAGAAGAGAACGAAGAAACAGGAGATAACATTAAAGTGAAGTAATGTTGGATGAGTGACAGGTTCTACAAGGAAGACGGTCACAGGCAGGCGAAAATTATTAAGTTGATGGTACGTACTATTTAAAAGAATTTTTGGGAGCAGTTGGCTGGATTTCTATTAAGCTTCCGTTGCGTCGCACTCTTTTGCAGTTGTAGTTGCTTGATCAATCAATGCCAGTTAAAAGCGCTCCTTTCTCCAATCAGGTAGTTGCAATCTGACTAGCCTTTACTTTAAAGCTTTCTAGTACTTTTTCGTGAAATTCCTTAAGTCTTTTACTCTCATCAGTAATACACTTCACGAACCATAATTATACTTCTTCATACGTAGCCTCTGTACTTGCAATATCACATGGAACATGCTTGCCTCTAATCCAAAAAAACCAGCTGGTTTTAAACGCTTTTCTTTTACCATAAATTCACTCTTGAAAAGTCATCTGCTTGTACTTATCTTGGTTATAAACATGCTTCGAACTGAGTATGGCAGCAGTAAAATATTTGTGAAACGTGTAGCTTTAATACTATTAAAATGAAGGAGGAATTAGCTGTAAGAATCATATTGGAAAGTCCACCCCCGGAAGTAGACTTTGGAATTCAAAAAGGCAGTGGAAACAAATATGAAACAATTTTAAAACAAAGATCAAGTGAGAACGACCTGGTCTTTGAGTTTACAATTTTGGTGAAGGACGGAAAAACGTCTTCTTATAATTTTACGGGGCCGTATGTTCACGGACCAGTGAACGAACGCTTTATTTATGTAGACATTGGAACTGCTGCAGGGCAATTTAATTCTCCGTGGACGCGACGATTAAAAATTCCATTAAGAGACATTTCATCAGAGACGGTTAAACAAATACTCGCTAATTCTTTTCTTATTCTCGAAACTAAAGTTCCCGGAACAGCCAAAGACGGAGGTCCAAATTGCGCCACAGTAAAACATTTTTCTGGCTGGCACTTGGTTGGGCGTTGAAGACCACAGCATACTACAAGCTATGCGCCTGCGTTACGTTCTTCACCAACAGCACTTTGTTCGGCTGTATTTGCAGGTGAGAAACCTGCAAAGGCTTCTGAAAAACATTTTTAGCGCTGCTCTAGGCGCTCAACGACTAATTTATGTTCCTCCGCATATTTAACTAGAATTTTATCTGCTTTGAGGGTATATTTTTCTTCCGTGCTGTTGTCCGTTAGAAAAAAGCCTGTCCTTCCTGCCCCGGCTATAATGTCAATAAGAATGCGATCTTCTTCTTTCTTTAAAATCATCATGTCTAACTGCGTCGTCATAGTGCTATAATTAAAATCTTCATACATCAAGACGGACATGTCAATACTGTGATTTTCATACATGAAAGTTATTTCTTCAATTAGAAAGTTTACCAGTTGGTCCAGGTCGATTGAGAGAATTTTTAATTTTAGTATCGTCATGCTTTATGCTTGATATCTAAGTTACAATAAACAAAGAAGCCTAATCACATTTCATTTGTTAGCCCGGCAGAGGTGTTTTCCGCCTTGGTTAGCGTTCTTCACCAACAAAATCTGCCTAGTTATTATACCGCAGAGGCAAAAAATGCAGTGTTCTTTACAGTAGCGTCATTTTGAATATAAGTTGGTAGATTACCGATGAAATTTATTACGGTGAAATTCTTAATTCAAATAGCTCTTTTTATTAGGAGAATATTCAATTATATAAGAAGTATCGAGATTGTAATACCACCAGCAACTGCCTCTTCCCTACGGCCACATGAAATAAATAGGATCTCAGGAAGTAGTAGTATTCATAGTTACAAGCTCCACCACCGAAACCAGCTATGCGGCAGATAATGATGCAGAAAGCACCCCTGACTTTAATGGTTTCGGAGGCGGAGATTTTGGTGGTGCTGGTGCGGGCGACTCATGGGATGATAATTCTGATTTGTCAAGCGATAGCAACGATAATTCGTCTGACAGCAGCGGCAATCAAGCAAGTGATTAAGAAATGAAGGCTTCTTTTAATTTACTGTGGTTTGGCATAGTCAACAGCGACAGTAGCGCTGGAAGATTGACCTTAGTGCTATGTTCATCTCTGCCTCCTCTACGGTTACAGGTGACAACACCTTGCAACGGCCAAGCCGAGGAAGACCAACAACGGCAAAAAAAAAGAACACCTGCAGCGGCGAGGCTAAGAGGAACACAACAAGGTGAAATTTACTTTCAAGATATTTAGCTTCTTGTTTTGCCAAGTGCTCTTGTCTCTTCATCATCAAGAACCGGGGTAACAACCGCGTCTAGAACTGGAATCCAGTTGAGAGCCCACTTTGATATAGCAATAGCGTCATCCGACTCGAAAATGGCAACGCCAGTCCCCCCTGCTACGTCATGCCAGCGACCTATTAGCCGAATATTATCTCCCATATCGGCTGCATCATCTGCAGCTGTCATTTCAGAAAATCCTTTAAGTGCTGCCTGCCTTTTTTCCTGGTGCAGACGCCAGCTCAACATAAATTTCATAGTCTTAATTTTTTAGATGTTAGTAAATATAGAAGGTGTGTAAAAGCGCCAATTAACGGGATAGGTAGCTGCAGCTTTTCAAGGATTGAAGGTTTTAAAGAATTCCTTCAGAATTAGACAGGACCAGGTTCTGAGAATCACTAACAAGATAATTAAAAAAGTACTTTTTTTCGCATGTATACAAACGATTATGTTACCAGTATTTTCCACCTTTGTTGGTGTTCTTCATCAACAAAATTTGCTTAGTCATTATAGTGCGTTATAAGTCCCATTCACTAGTTCCTTTCTTGTAAAAAGAAGCGGAAGAATATTTATAGTCTTCAGGAAAACGACATAGTCCTGCAACGACAGGACTATAGTGAACGTACCGGAGCTTTTGTTTGAAGACAGACTGCCTCCTAAGTGCAATTTAGATGACTATATATTCAGCATTAACAACCTTTTCCAGAGCTGTTGATGTTGTTCACCAACGCTCGTTGCTCGGCTGTATTTGCAGGTGAAGAACACCTGCAAGGCAAAAAAGGCAAAGGACGAAAGTAATATCGCTGATATCACCAGTCCCCGTATTTCATTCTGTTCTTAAATTCTCTACAGGGTTAGCATTTGCTGCTTTTAGCGTTTGCGACAGAATAGTTGCAAGCCCCAAAATCAACATAATTACCAGGCTAACAATTACCTCAAACAACCCGATTGTTATACTGTAGTGCTGGGTGTTTGCCAACATCTCGTTGAAGAGGAAGTAAATAACTGGTATGGTAATAACGCTGGCTATAGCCATCAAGAAAACAAAATCTTTTGACAAAAGAATTACGAGGCTTTTAGCACTTGCACCTAATACCTTTCTTACACCTATTTCTTTGAAGCGTTTTTTGTTGGTGAACGATACCGTGCCTAACAAACCAAGACATGCCACGGTAATCGCCAACAGGCCCAGGAAGCCCCAAAGCTTCATGATCATAATATAGAAACTGTAAGCGTCTTTGATCTGTTCCGAAAATAATTGCGCAGTGAATTTTCCCTGCCCGCCTATTTTCTTCCATAGCTTTTCCATATCGATGAGGCTACCCAAGGCATCCTTGCCTTCCAGCTTTATATTTGCGTAAGTGAATTTATCCGGGTTATATTCAAAAAAGAAAGGAGCAATAACATCTTCAAGTCCGGCATAGTGAAAACTCTTCAACACACCTGCAATGCGGAATTCGCTACTATCATTCAGGGTGATCATTCTATTGATAGCGGTAGAAGGCTCTGTAAGATGTAACGCTTTCACAAACTCTTCATTCACGATAATGAACCTCGAGTTCTCCGATTTATCCTGGCCAAAATCTCTACCTGCCAGCAAAGTTAACTTCATGTTCGAAATAAAGGCTTCATCCACAGACATTGAGGTTACTGCTATGGAATCAAACTCCCCTTTGGTCTTTATGTATCGTTTAGAAGCAGTCCCAAGTCCTAAAACATGCGACGACATGGAGATTCGATTGACCCCGGGCACCTTCTCAAACTCGGTTTTAAATATTTGCTGATTGATGTTTTGGAGCTCAACATCGAGAACCTGTTCTTGCTCAAATCCAAGGTTATAGTTAACGGAATATTGATACTGCCGCATCATAATAACCACTGCCATGATAAAGCCAAGAGAAATTACAAACTGAGTCGTCAATGCAAACTTGCGGAAGAACGACCGGCCACTCGTTTTTACTTCTTTACCTTTTAATGCAACAATTGGCGAAAGCTTTGAGAAATAGAGTGCAGGAACAAAACCTGAAACGGCGCCTACCAGCAATGCAAATACAAAGAAGCCAACAAAAGTTTCCCATGTAGGCGTTAGATCTAATGGGGTAGTTTCGATCATCGACATTAAAATATCTTTTCGTACTACTTCATAAATCAAATATGAAAGCATTAACGCCACTAACACAATGGTCGTAGCTTCTACGATAAACTGCAAAATGATTTGCTTCTTTCGCCCGCCCATTACCTTTCTCACCCCAATCTCTTTCATTCGCTCCAACGATTGTGCAATAGAAAGGTTGACATAGTTGGCACAGGCTGGCACCAATACAATCAGTGTTATTAAACCGGTAACCAATATCTCCAGGTAACTCCAGTTAGAACCGATGGGGTCCAACATGTCTTCAGAGCCGGGGGTAATTTGATCAAGAGGCTGGAGCTTGAAAGTAACCTTACTTTTTTCCCGGGCATATCGTTCTTTTGCTACGTTATTAAGAAAGCGTTCTAAGTTACCTGTGTTCGCATCTTTGCGAAGAAGCATATAAACAAAAGAGCCTTTATACGATTTCCAGCCTTCCTTCTTGTCGAGAAAAACAGACTTTGGGTGACCTACAATAGTTGAGTAGGAGACTATTGCCGAAAAATACATATGGCTGTTTTTGGGCAGGTCTTTACAAATACCCGTAACCAAAAAACTACCATAGCCTGGTATATTTATCATTTCCCCCATAGGCTCCTTATCGTCGAAAATTATTTTTGCCTCCGTTTCCGTAAGCACAATGCTGTTTGGATTGCCAAGCGCTGTTGCTTTACTTCCTTTTAGTAAGGGGAAATTGAACATTTCGAAAAAGCCGGGATCGGCAAAATAGCCACTTACCCCAATCTTCTTGTCGCCATAAGAGGCCTCACCATACAAGGATCTATGAATACGTACAACTTTTTCCACCCCGCTAAAATCATGTAGGTTTTCAGCAAGATGGGCCGGAGCTGAGGCGTACTTGGGATTTTCCTTCTTATCGAGTAATTGAGATGTTACCCTGTAAATGCGGTCCTTATTAGAATGAAAATCGTCGAACCGCGACAGAAAAGAAAGAAAGGCAATGAACAACAGGCTAAGTGACATGCCGAAAGCCAGGCCAATGACGTTTAATATCGTGAAGAACTTGTTCTTGGAAAGATTACGAACGGCTACTTTAAAAAAATTCCTGAACATAAGATGGTTGTTTTGGTTTGTAGAGTCTTGACGATCGACTAACGTTTAGTAGGACTATCTATAGTTACTGCGCTTTACTACTGAGATTGTGCCAACGCTGTTATGATTTAGCTGTTAATGCTTTACGTGCGATGTCCCTTTTTCTTGTGTGCGCTACCGAACACGAGGTGTACGGAACTGATACAGTCTTACTGGTCAAGATTAAAACCTCCCGATAATTTTTATTAAGAAATGTTTCTATTCAGTTGAGCTCTTGCTACTAATTGTTCTACGAACAACATTGATTTTATGTTTGAGGTGACTTGGGGAACACCGCGAACAACTAGAGGGTAAAAGAGACCCCAGCAGGACGAGGTAGTTTAGGCTTTAGTTCTATGCTCATCTATGCATGCGGCCGCTCGGATGATGATATGGTGCAACTCTTTCGCTCGAAGGAAGGCAGACAACGGAAAAAACGGCACGGCTACCGAAACACACACAACGGAGAAAATGAGTCCAACTAAAAACGTTCATTTTCTATGGTGCGGGTAAGTAGCAGTTATGATATCTAAATCAATAAAAAAGAAACGTTTTGTCTAATACCGTCATAACTATTATTCATTTTTTCTAGATCATTGATAAGGTCTTTCTTGAACAAGGCAGAATAACAATTAATTAAGACTATTCCTTCTTGCTTACTGCGAGCCAATTCATTTAAAAGGCCTTCTATTTCTTTTGTCACTTTACCTCCAAACGTTTTTTTTTGTTGCATCTTAATAAGGCCATTTAGTTCTATCAAGTTATCCTTGTAGCTCTGATTTTCTACTTCTGTGAGCCTTTTATTAACTGTATCAGAAATAGAATCAGCATCTTCAATTTTCATATTTTTCGTAGCGGCGGTTTCATCAAGAATGGGATAGGTTTCAGATGCTCCTTGAAAGCTTTCACCATATTCATTTGCTCCTGACGCACCGGCCGCAAATAAAAGCCACAAAACATAAAAAGGTACAAGTTGCCACCATCCGCTATTACCTAAGTCGTGGCACCTTTTGGTACCCTGCGCCCAAAAAAACCAAAGCATAGGAATATATGCAAGTCCAATAACAGAAGTACCGGAACCTGATTGCATAATTTCATTCACAATTACTGCGAAAACTACATAAATAATAAAGCTAATTGCATATTCAGTTCTTCCGATACGTCCGTAAAACGAGAACGGATTTTTGAACATATTCTGCTTTTTTAGTTTAAACGCTCTAATTTTTGCAATTCCAATGAGTAGGAACGACAATATCGCTGATTATTTCACTGCCACAATACTTGAGTGGAAACATCTACTTTAACAAGATAAGTACAATCCTGCGATACAGAAATTTAATTACAATCAAGCTTGAGTGTAACTACATGATAATTCGCTGGAATCTCTAAATTGTAAGGATTGTTGTCTTTGTCAATCAACTTCAATGTAATTGGACTTTCAGGATCTACATCTTCGATATTAATGTTTTCAGAAGCAGCATTTTTCTGTAATGGTACAGAAGTTACTTGGTCGGAGTTGATTTCCAAGTGGTCAAACTGCTTTTGACAGAGTGGATTTTTTTGGATAACCACTTGAAACGTTACTCTTTCTAACTCAAGATCATAAACAGCATGAGGTTTGAAAATGGAGAACAGTATATAAAGAAGTAAACTTGGTAGCAGTAAAACATAGGCTTTCGAAACCTTTAAATGTTGCACTTCAATTTCTCTTTCTTCGAGCATGTATTCATTAATAGTTTGGGGTTTACCAACTGCGTTTGGCGGCATGATCCCCGATAGTTGCTTTTCGACTCGCTCCTTCAATGCCCATTCTTTTAGGTTCTCCCAATACCCGGAAATCATTTTCTTGGTATAACTAAAAGTTTTATATTTCCATTCATCATGTGCAAAGAGAAAAAAGCGATTTAAAGTTAGTTGAACGTCTAATTCTGTATATGCTAAAGATTGCTTTGGTACCTCGGCTTGAATGTCTTTTAAAAGGTTCATTATAGTATCACGGGCAAGAACTTCGTTATCCGGTTCTAAGCAGTTGAGTAACTGAAGCCGCAAGGATTGTTCAAGTTTAGTGTCTTGTAACCAGGGAATTCGGGCAATTTTCAATAGGGCATTGTAATGAAATATCTCCCCTTTCCTCTCCTGAGGCCAAGTCTCTCCGAAAGCAGCTAAAAGGGCCAGAGTTAGATTCCAATCAAGCTTCGGATACACTGCTAAAGAGCAAACAAATTGAAATAAAACGTTATCGTCTAAATAATTTCGTATTTCATCAGAAGAATAAAAATCAAATTTTGCCGTAGAATAAAGCGCTCTTATTTTACGAACTATTTTTTTTCGAGGAACAAAAGATAGCTCAAGCATCGCCGTTGTCAATAACTCAATTGCTTCAATCTCTGCAGGAATTATTTGAAACTCGTGCTGATTTAATTGGTCCTCCATGTACGACCAGTCTTTCAGTGGGGTAGGTGTAATAATATATTTTTGAGGCCAGCTAGTAAGCAACCCAAGTACATTTGTTTTCAATTCAAATTCATCAGTAAACAAACTTCTGCCACTTCCCAATATCAAAAGGTGAGTACCGTTCGATTGTATTGATAGTTCGTGTAGAGATTGCCATTTTCCAGTGTCGTCTGAAAGTGTCTTAATGTCATTAGTAAAGTAAAATTTTCGAATTAGAACCTTTTCGGCTTGTAAGAAATGAATTAAATAATCGAAGAGTTGAGTAAGGTGGCCTTCCTTTTTACCCTCGATGAATACTACAAATTGTCGCTCCTCGATGTGTTCATCGTAGAGTAAGCTCAAAAATCCTGCTTTTCGAGTACTTGAGTAAATGCTTTTTGGTATATTTAAGGCTCGGCCTTCAATCATTACTGGCTTTTTAAGCGCTGTTTTAATACGCCTAAATTCCCTCGTACGTTGAATTAGGTAATTTTTAGGCGGAAAGCTTAAATTGGCAGGCTCCAGTTCCTTCACCAACCGTTCGTCCTCATCGTCGTAGTTACTACTGGCCCAACGATCGTCATTCCTATCTGGTGTTTCAACCTCTTTCTTTCTTTCCTCGCGTTCCATCAATTTCCTTTGTTCGTAGAAGATTATATGGTATAGGACAGCCGCGATCAAAATCCCAAGCAGCCCCGAAATCTGGAGATTTATATTTCTTCTTTGGAGTGTGATTGGTTGTTCATATATGATTTCGTGTTTGAATTCGATAGGCGTTTCCTTCGAAACGGGTGTGGTAGGTTTATCAGGCAATACGTCGGCTCTGTTATCTTTTGGCAAGGTATCTGCCAGGTTACCTGGCTTTTTTGTATCGGTTTTATCCGGTAGTGTAATCTCTTTTTTTTGTTTATCTGCGCTTTGAACAAAGTAAAATATTATGGCAGTGATCACAACCAATGTTAAAGTTGCAAATTTCACACGCAGCAGATACTTTCTGCTAAATAATTTTTTCCATAAGGACACCGCGGCCGTCTCAGTTTCTCTTGTTTTTGCTACAATATAATCATCAACAAGACGGTAGATATTCGCTTGTTCTTCTTCATTTTTCGCAAGAAGGGGAGCTAAAATAAATTTTAATTCCCCTGATTGTATTTTCTGAACTGATGAGGTTAAAAAAATCGATTGGAGGTGAAGGATGTGTTCAATTGAAACATCATATCCATTGGTTTTGAGTAAATGTAGCAGCTCGCCTAACGGAAAAGGATAATGTTGCTTGGTAGCCATGTAGCTATTTTAGCTGTAAGAAATCTTCCACTTCTTCCAGGTCTTCTTTTGTTTTAATCAAAGTGTATAGGCTCAATTGCAGAGCTTTTTTTTGTTCAGGCGGAAGAAACTGGGCGTTTCTTTCATCAAAATTATTATGAATAAGCCCTTCAAGATGCAATACCTTTACCCAATCCAACAATTCACTTGTTGAAGGGGGTTTCACCACAGAACGATCCCGGATGGCCTGAAAAATTTTAAGGACACGTCGGTATTGGTCTGCAAAATCAATTTGAGATCCTATTTCAATTTCAGTTAAGAATGGACTAAGGCGGTTTGTAACGATTTTCACCAACTCATCTTCCGAGGGAAAGTCAACATTATAAAAGAGACATCTTCGCAAAAACGCATCGGGAAGATTTTTCTCACTATTGCTGGTGAGAATCACCAGGATCCTGGCCTTACGGTCCGTGCTGCGAGTAATTTCCTGTTCGACTTCAGGAATGTAAAAACGGTTATTTTCAATCTCGTGCAGCAAATCGTTCGTAAAATCTCAGGGTGCTTTATCAATTTCATCAATTAAGAGAACAGAACTGTGCGGTTCCTCTGCTAATGCGAGCATATTGCGAACACCATCTATCTGATACTTCCTCGAAAAATTACGCAATCCCTCAGTTTGGGCGATGGCAAGGCCCATTGCGGAGAATGAAATAAATTCAGCTACTCTCTTTTTGCCCTCTTTGTCCTGAAAATGAGAAATAGCATCGTACTGATAAAATAAGTCTTTGCCGAGAGATGTGGTTTTGGTGTGGAAGATAAAAGGGCTTGGCAAAAAGGGGGTCAGGCTTTCATCTGTTTGGGCACTTAGGTACCAGGATGCCCAATGCGCCAACTGAGTTTTGCCAGTACCAGGCTCGCCTGTTATCAACAGCGGCTTTCCTAATTTTAAAGCCAAGAGAATTGTTGCTTTTAAAGGATTGTTTTCACTAAGGTAATAATACTGCGGATGGTTATCATAATGACCAAATGCGATTTTAAAATCGTCAACTTTCATAAGACAATCAATATTTTAAAAAGCTAGTAAGATTTTTTTCGACAATCCTCATTTTTGCTTGTTGCGCTGCACTAAATATTTTCTTCTTCACAACTTCAAAGTTATTGTCCATGTCGTCATCAATCTCTATGTTTTTTGACTCTAGCCATTGTTTATAGTCCTGTTCATACCAATCAATCAACGATTTTTGATCTGCTAACCGATGTTCACCTAAAAATATCAGGGGTAAACATTCTTTTGGGTATGCAATCAAATCTTCTTCGCCCTTCAGAACTTTTTCAACCCGTGTGTTTTTGCAATAATTTCCTAAAAAATCAACCACCTGTTGATCACAGTTTTGATCGTTGCTCTTTTCAAAAGTGAAGAGGTAAAAAATTTTTAGTTGGTACCTTGATTCTTGATTACAAAGCATATGGCAATTAAGCCATTTCAACATCTGAACAAAAGCTTCTGCTTGGAAAGCTGTACTTTCAATTTTGATGGAAATGAAGTAAACCTGTTTAGGGCCCTGCTTATTTAGTCGTTTTTTCAATTGCTGCAAAACTTGATCTATTGACCATTGCTTAACTTTACTAACGTCATACGCAATACTCAGGGAATTCAAAAATTGTTTCTTAAACAAGTACAAGTTTTGCTCTGGAGTGAAATAAGTGTTGACATCAATACCTGGCATCAATATGTCGTGAATCTCATAGTTCTTGTAGTCGTTAACAAGAACCTTTAGTTTGATCGCGTTGTGAAGGTTGTTCAGACTGTCTTCTTTGTCGCCAATAATCGAGTACGCTAATAACTCTTTTTCGGTAAACCTTTCCGTATATACCATTTGAAAAAACTGCGACTCGACTTTTCGATTACATTTATAGATAAACTCCTTCGGGGTACGAATGAAATTTTTGCCCTTGTCGGACGCATATTCAAATATTTCGCGACATTTTGTCGATAGGATTTTATTGATTTCTTCCTCTTTGCCGTTTTGGTATAGCTCATTTAAGCTAACAATGCGCTCCCCTTGCACCGTATTAGCACATTGCAGGTTAGCAAGACCGGTTTTATCCCAAAGGCAGGAGGACAAGAGAAACCAGTAGATCTTCACATCCCTTCGTTTCAACAGGGGATCCAATTCGTAACGCTTGATGTATTCTGATCCCAAATAACTGCTGCTCACCAAAAGTATCACGACCGTGGCAGTGGCCAAATGAGAATCAATAGCTTCCTGGAAGTCTTCCCCAGACGTTATGTTGGAGTCTTGAAAAGTAATTTTGCGGTTGTAAATGATTTCATTTTCCCTTAGGTGTTTAGTAATTCTTTCCCGCCATTGAATGTCATCTTTGCTATAACTAATGAAGATCATCTGGACGATTTGAGTGATTAAGTTTATTCCCGCGCGCCTTTTTTCAACTCCTTTTATAGGATTAAAGCTTTCAGTTAGAACAGATTTTGGATTCTATCAGAACGCGTCCCAGAATTTATAATCAGGTAGTTAGGCTATTGATTGAACACCCCCCTTGTCATAAATAGTTTTATTCTAAATCTGATATCCACCATTCTATTTTTGTAAAACAACAATCAGAAGGTAATATACACTTTTTAAGCTATGTTATATTCATTAAAATAAAAATTTTGTAGGTCCAATATGCTTTATAGCACTGGCTTCGCACTACCATAATTATCCCTTACCTTACCATAACAACAGCAACTACTTATTAAGTAGCTTCACCTGTTTATTTAGGAAATTGCTTCCTCGTTCCTCGTCGCAGTGACGAACGCCTTTCGACACCACCTACGCCACCACCACCTGCACGTCCACATCTTTATTCTCTTCTAACCAACCTATGATCTCATCATTCATCGTTACACCTTTTTCCAGCGTATACAGGCCGATTTTTACGTTATGTGCAGAGTCGTTGATGTTGAATTTAATAGATGTTTTACCCGGATACGCCTTTATGTTTTTGTCGAAGAAATCTACGAAGTCGGAGTTGATGATGCGGGTGGGTACATCGAGGATGAGCTGCTTTGTGAAGTTTTGCTTTGTTACTTCGAGCAGGTTGATGCTGGTGACTTTGAACTCGTATTGCTCGCTGTTGAAGCGGCTTTTGAATTCGCCCTGCACCATGATGCTCTTGCCTTTGTCGAGGTAGTTCTGGAACTTAACGTAATCGTCGCTCCATAGCATGAGCTCGGTCTTGCCGCTGAAATCTTCGATAGCCAACACACCAAAGTTGCGACCGGTTTTGGTTACACGTTGTTGTGCATCTACCACCAGCCCGGCAAGTTTGAAGGGCTTGTTCTTTTTGGGAGAGAGGTGAGGGGCTTCCTTTACCTGCGCAAACTCGTCGATAGGTGTGAAGCCGTAATGCCGCAGCTCGAACTTAAAATGGTCTAACGGGTGACCGCTCATGAACATACCGGTTACATCTTTCTCGTGGTCGAGCTTTTCGGTGAGTGTCCACTCGGGCACCTTAGGCAATTGAGGGGTTGGAATATCGATGGAAACCATATCGCCAAACAGGCTGTTGCTGCTGGTTTGTGCCTGCGCCTGGTAGCGCTGTCCAAACTGAACAATGATATCTAAACCTGTAGCCGTAGTGTCTTTGGCACAACCGAAATATTGTGCACGGTGGTATTCTTTAAAGCAATCGAAAGCGCCGCTGTAAGCAAGACTTTCCATTAAACGCTTATTGACCGCACGAAGGCTTACACGCTTTACAAGGTCGAAGATGGAAGTGTAAGGGCCGTTCTTTCTGCGTTCTTCCAAAATACATTCGATGGCTGCTTCGCCTACGCCTTTCAATCCCATCATGCCGAAGCGGATCTCGCCTTTCTTGTTTACGGCAAAGCCTTTCTGGCTCTCGTTGATATCTGGTCCGAGTACGTGCAAGCCCATGCGCTTACACTCTTCCATAAAGAAAGTGATCTTTTCGATGTTGCCGGCGTGGTTGAGTACGCCTGCCATGTATTCGCTGGGGTAGTGGGCTTTCAGATAAGCGGTCTGGTAAGCAACAAAGGCATAACAGGTAGAGTGCGATTTGTTGAAGGCGTATTGGGCAAAGGCTTCCCAGTCGGTCCAGATCTTTTCCAGCTTGTCGGCAGGGTGACCTTTCTTTTGTGCGCCTTCCATGAACTGCGCTTTCATCTTGTTCAGCACGGCGATCTGCTTTTTACTCATTGCCTTACGCAGCACGTCGGCGTCACCTTTACTAAAGCCTGCGGGCTTTTGGCTTAGCTTTGCTTAATTGAAATTCCTTTCACTATTATCTTTCAACCACTCCACTATCTTTTCAAACGGTAGAAGTTATCGGAGGTGGCGGTGAAACGGTAGTGGTAGCTTATTAATAAACTCGCCATAGCAAGCATACCTGTTCTTTTATTACCGTCTACGAAAGGGTGATTTATAATGAGGCTTTCTCCAAGTGCTGCTGCTTTTTCAATAATAGTAGGGTACAAGTCTTTCCCCGCAAAAGTTTGAAAAGGACGGCAATTGCAGATTCTAGTAAGCCCTGGTCTCTTACTCCATAAGAACCGCCAAAATCAATGATTGATTTGTTATGTAATTCTAGGATATCCTCTAAAGAAATCATTGTGCAAGTTTTTGCAAAACCACCCCGTAATGTTCTTTAATTGCGTCATAATTTTGACTTAGGTTTACGGGTTCCTTTTCATCTGCACTTTCCAGTAGCTTCAAAACATTTTGCAGAATTTTTTCACTTGCCAAAGTCGTGATCTTGTTGATGGCTTCTAATTTCATTTGCGCTACACTCATATCTATAATTTTTCGTACTCAAATTTAACGATAAAATCGACCAACAGAATTATTGCCGTATAAGAGTGGGACGCAAGGATGTCTAATAGTAGGACTCCAGCCGGCCCACAGAAACGGAGGTTTAAGGTTTAGGGTATAAGGTGTAAGGAAAACGTCTCAATGGCAGCCTTCACCTTAATATCCGTATTACGTGTTGCAACACACCTTAAACCTTACGCCTTCCCCCTTAAACCCTTCCTACGCCACCACTACCGACACATCCACATCCTTATTCTCCTCCAGCCAATGCACAATCTCATCATTCATTGTCACACCGGAAGACAATGTATACAAACTCAACTTCAAGTTATCTTTCGGCTCTATAATATTAAACTTAATAGACGTTTTGCCAGGGTAGCTTTTAACGTTTTTATCGAAGAAATCAATAAAGTCAGAATTGATGACTTTGGTAGGAACATCGAGAATGAGCTGTTTCGTAAAGCTCGCTTTCGTGATTTCGAGTAGGTTGATAGCCGTTACTTTAAACTCGTATTGGTCCTGGTTGAAGCGGGTTTTGAACTCGCCCTGCACTAGCACGCTTTTACCCTTTTCGAGGTAGTTTTGGAATTTTACATAATCGTCGCTCCACAACATAATCTCGACCTTGCCGCTGAAATCTTCGATACAAAGAACGCCGAAGTTGCGACCTGTTTTGGTAACGCGATGCTGTGAGTCTATTACGAGACCTGCTAATTTAAAAGGCTTATTCTTTTTGGGAGATAATTGCGGAGCTTCCTTTACATCGCAAAACTCTGCAATCGGAGTGAAGCCATAATGCTTCATTTCAAACTTATAATTGTCTAACGGGTGACCACTCATAAACATACCCGTCACATCTTTTTCGTGATCGAGTAATTCAGTCAACGGCCATGGTTCTACCTTAGGCAATTGAGGGATGGGAATATCCATTTGTACCATATCACCAAACAGGCTGTTGCTGGTACTTTGCGCCTGCGCCTGGTAGCGTTGGCCAAACTGTACTATCACGTCCAGACCTGTTGTATTAGTGTCTTTAAGGCAACCAAAATATTGGGCACGATGATATTCGGTGAAGCAATCAAAGGCGCCGCTATAAGCCAGAGATTCTAAAGATTTTTTATTGGCAGCACGCAGGTTGACACGTTTGATCATGTCGAAGATGCTGGTGTATGGGCCGTTCTTCTTTCTTTCTTCGAGTATGTATTCAATCGCATTTTCGCCTGCACCTTTCAATCCCATAAAACCAAAACGGATCTCGCCTTTTTTGTTTACGGCAAAACCTTTTTGCGATTCGTTGATATCCGGACCGAGCACCTTTAATCCCATGCGCTTACACTCTTCCATGAAGAAAGTAATCTTCTCAATGTTACCGGCATGGTTAAGCACGCCAGCCATGTATTCGCTGGGATAGTGAGCCTTTAGGTAAGCTGTCTGGTAAGCCACAAAGGCATAGCAGGTGGAGTGCGATTTGTTGAATGCGTATTGGGCAAATGCTTCCCAGTCGTTCCAAATCTTATTCAGTTTATCGGCAGGATGACCTTTCTTAGTAGCCCCTTCCATAAACTGCTCCTTCATTTTATTAAGGATCGCAATCTGCTTTTTACCCATTGCTTTACGCAACACGTCCGCGTCGCCTTTACTAAATCCGGCGAGCTTTTGCGATAGCAGCATCACCTGCTCCTGGTACACCGTGATACCGTAGGTTTCCTCAAGGTACTCAGCCATGTCAGGCACGTCGTAGGTGATCTCCTGGCGGCCGTGCTTACGCTCTACATAATCAGGAATGTAAGCCATCGGACCGGGCCGATACAAGGCGTTCATTGCAATAAGATCAGCAAATTTATCCGGCTTCAGATCACGCAAGTGCTTCTGCATTCCGGGGCTCTCGAACTGAAACGTCGCATTGGTTTCACCTTTTTGATACAACTGGTACGTTGCCTCATCATCCAAAGGAATTTCATCTATCTCTATCTCAACTCCATGATTTTGTTTGATTAGCTCAAGTGCAGTTTTTAAGATTGAAAGGGTTTTCAAGCCGAGGAAGTCCATCTTAATTACACCCGCTTCTTCAATTACGTTTCCTGCAATCTGTGTCACCAAAAGATCAGAATCTTTTGATGTAGCTACCGGAATAATATTTTTCAGATCGTCAGGCGCAATGATGATACCTGCGGCATGAAGTCCTGTATTTCGAACAGACCCTTCCAAACGCGCAGCTTCCTTCAGTACCTGTGCCTGCAGGTTTTGACCCGCATATATTTCACGAAGCTTCTTTACATTGTCTACATCTTCAGGATTAAGGCCTTCTTTTTCTTCGAGAGATTTTGGTCCTTCTTTAATCGTTAGCGGAGCAAAGAGAACCCTGTTCAAATTCGTTCCCGGCTTATCAGGAACGAGTTTTGCCAGCATGTTACTTTCAGCCAGCGGAAGGTCAAGCACACGAGCCACATCTTTAATGCTCATCTTGGCCGCCATTGTACCAAAGGTTACAATTTGTGCTACCTGGTTCTTACCATATTTCTGAACAACATAGTCAATTACTTTCTGCCTGCCGTCGTCATCAAAGTCGGTATCGATATCCGGCATGCTCTTACGATCCGGGTTAAGAAAACGCTCGAATAGTAAGTTGTATTTAAGGGGATCTATATTGGTAATACCGACACAATAAGCCACCACCGAACCGGCGGCAGAACCACGACCCGGTCCAACAAATACACCCAGCTCACGACCAGCTTTAATGAAGTCAGACACAATAAGAAAGTAACCGGCAAAGCCCATTGTCTTAATGGTAAACAACTCGAAGTCCAATCGTTCACGAACCTCTTCAGTTATTTCACTGTATCTTTTTCTTGCACCTTCGTACGTCAGGTAGTGCAGGTATTCCCACTGGTTCAGGTTACTGTTATCGTGCTGCTGAAACTCTTTTGGAATAGGGAAATTTGGAAGCAGGATATCTTTCTTCAGGTTAAGCAATTCAATCTTGCCAACTATCTCGTTGGTATTATCAATGGCTTGAGGAATGTCTTTAAAGAGTTCCTTCATCTCCCCTGTCTTCTTAAAATAAAACTGGTCGTTCGGAAACTTGAACCGACGATTTTTTACCTGGATTTCATCGTTTGCAAAATCATCAAAACCCGGGGTAGATTGTTTTTCGCCAGTATTGATACAAAGCAAAATGTCGTGTGCATTGTAATCTTCCTGGTCCGTATAGTGGCTGTCATTACTGGCGATCACCTTTACATTGTGCTTGATCGCCCACTTTACTAAACACTCATTCACCTTGTCCTGCTCTTTCATTCCATGTCGCTGAATCTCGATATAATAATCTTCCCCAAACATGTCGAGCCACCACTTGAATTCCTTTTCTGCAGCATCCTCGCTATCACAAAGGATTGTTTGAGGCACATAGGCACCGAGGCAACAGGTAGTAGCAATCAATCCTTCATGATATTGCGCCAATAATTCCTTATCAATACGGGGGTACTTGCTATACATCCCTTCCTGGTAACCAAGTGATGTAAGCTTTAAAAGATTATCGTAGCCTTTTTTGTTTTTGGCCAAAAGCACCTGGTGGTAGCGCTGATCTTTTTGTTCTTTGGTGAACGCTCTTTTATGCCTGTTCTCCACTACATAAAACTCACAACCTACAACTGGTTTCACCTTTAAAGTACCATCATCATTTTTATGTTTATAAGCTTCCGCCACGAATTCAAAAGCACCAAACATATTACCATGATCGGTAATGGCAAGCGCAGGCATATCATCATCAATTGCTTTTTGATAGAGGCTTTTTATACTTGCCGCTCCATCCAATAAACTGAACTGGGTATGAACGTGGAGGTGAGAAAATTTGGACATAATATCGAGTAATAAGTGGTAAGTTGTAAGTGATAAGTTGTATCAGCCAAGTTAAGTTGAGAAGCGAATTACTTATAACTTAACACTTACAACTTACTACTTACAGCACTACAATAGTGACCCACAAATATCGTTACCGAGGGTAAGAGTTCACTCCATTCTTATCCACAGATGGGGTTAACTAGCCGTTAAAAAAAAGCAAAAAGCCTTTGTTTTTGCTTTTTTAGTCGCTTACTTTGCCGCACCTAATATGAATGTAAAACAGCTGATATATACCCTTTTGTACGCAGTGCTTTTAAGTAGCTGCGCTCAACTGAAATCACTATCATCTCGCGACAGTTCTACAGCCACCAAGCCTTCTCAGAAATCCAACGCTAAAAAAGTAAAGTTCCTCGATAATATTTCGGTTAACCCAGGCCAGGTAGTTACTTCTAAGCACGCGATGGGTCCTGCAATGCCCTCTTTAGATAAACGTAAAAAGCAACGGGACAGTTATAATCAATACGTACGACCTATAGCGAATGCAGGTGACATTGAAAGAGCTGATTGGCTGCAGTTGAAGTACGCCATTCTTTTAGATGCTAATGTAGAAAAGCTTACCAACGTTAACCTTCTTAAGCTAATAGATGAGTGGTACGGAACAAGCTATTGCATGGGCGGCAGCACAAAAGATTGTATCGACTGCTCTGCTTTCACCCATATCATTATGCAGGATGTATACAGTGTAAATATTCCGCGCACTGCGCAGGAACAGTATAAGTCGAGCCAGCATATAAATCTCGAAGATCTCGAAGAAGGCGATCTTGTTTTTTTCAATACCGGCCGTGGAAACGACATGTCACATGTTGGTGTGTACATGCTTAACAACAAGTTTGTGCATGCTGCTACAAGTGGCGGAGTAATGGTGAGCGACCTCAATGACTCCTATTGGAAACCTCGTTACCGCGCTGCCGGCCGTTATACTTTGCCTACTGCATCTGTTGGAAAATAACTCTTCAAATAGTTGCTCCTTTAGCAGCAATCCTTGCTGGTTTTTATTGAGTGTTTTGCGACATCATTAGAATTTCTAATCAACATCGTTGTGTCACTCACTTGTACTGTATGATCTTGTAGGCTGCTTTAGTCATGCGAGTTAAGAGCATTTAAACAAGTATTTTCACCACACAGGCACATAGAGTACAAAGTTTCAGTTTTGCTTTTCATAGAATAGATGATACCTTTTTTCAACAACGCAATAACTCATTCCTATTTTTTGAACTAGAACTGTGCGGATTGCATATTATCTGACAACAGTTCTTGCATAAGTGACATCAGCCGGTTGGGTGCCGAGCGAAGCAAC
>NZ_BJYT01000001.1 GCF_007991655.1 Segetibacter aerophilus | reverse complement strand
TACATTTTGGTTATCATATCCCAGTATACCTACCGCCTGGGTAGCGTTTGAAGCAAGGACCACAACACCATCAGAACCGTAGGTCTCTTTTACACTTGTAGAATTATCATAAACGCCACTGATAAGTACATTTGCAGGACCAAAAGAAATAGAAGATGTAGACGATTCTCTATAAACGATATTTCCATTACTAGCGGTGTAAACAACTTTCACCTTATTAATAGCCGGGTTTAAAAGAACAATAGGTGTTGTTCCTTCGTTTAATGTAACGGCATAAACAGGATCCCATGATCCATTTGCCTGCCTAACCAAAAGGCCGTTTTGTATTTGATTCGGAGTATTATAGTTTGTTTTAATGGCGCAAAACAACTTACCGTCAGGAGCAGCTTTTGTGTTAATAAAATTGTTAGCCAAACCCTTTCCAATGTTTAGTAGCGATGGGTCATAGCCAGGCGTCTCCTCAGCAGACCAGGTAGAAGGGGGATCTGTATCAGAATGGGTTCTAAATAAGAACTTCTTTGTAGCTTGGTTGGACCATAGAAGACCTATTTTGCCTGGTAACGCCACTACTGCACATAAATCTGAGTCTAGTACCCCTGCACCTATAGAAATAGGTGCACTCCATGTAGAGTAAGGTGGAGCACTCCAACGCACGTTCACAGTTGTTTTTGCATCGGACGCCAGCCACATTTTACCTGTTCCATCTATATCAATTGTGCCTGTTTGAATCCCTGCATCTAGTGATATTTCCACCCGCGAAGTTCTTTGCGCCCAATTTTTGTATTTACCGGTGGCAACATCATATTCTATTGAATACAATACCGAAGTTGTGCCTTTGTAAACAAAAATATGAGCAACATTGCCTACCACTTTTACATCTGGCTTTGCAGAACTCCCGGAGGCAAGGTTTAAAATTTTAACCCATACCGTACCATCTAATCGCCATACATTTAAACCGTCGGCACTTGCCAGAATACACCAATGCTTACTTGCGTATGTCCAAACTTTTGCTTGTGGTACCTGACCAGTACTACTCGCTATTGGTATTGATGATAACGGTGTAACGGCAAATTGAGCGAAAGAAAAAGACATTAGTGTAAAACACAGCGAAGTAAGAATAGCCTTCTTCATAAGAGGACGTTTTAGAGATGAGTGCAAGAGAACTGGAGTCGTTGATAGAAGAAAGATTAGTAAGTGCTATAGTATCGGCCGGAAATTTAGCAGTTAACGTTCCTAAGGGAAAGTATTTGCCTCAGCAGTAGTTATAGAATACTTCTTCCTTATGGATATCCGGTATTTAAAAAATACTATGACAATTCCAGCTTCCGCTAACAGAAAAAAAGCATTATGCTATTATGCATCATGGACACAAGCAGGCAAATTGGAGAATGTGCATTAGGATTGTTCAGACAAGAAGTAACTAACTTTTCTAAAAAGAAAGCTATCTATTTCTCGTATTAACTTTTTGTCCTTTTTTGCTCACCAATTGCAGAAAGCTCAGAAGTAGCGAGTTTACATCTTACTATTTTGAGCAAAAATGAGCGTCTTGTTTCAAAGTCCTAAGTTATCTAATAATAGTCCGCAACATGCTCGTGCCAATTTCGCAACTCCGAGATGTGTGAGAAAATCAATTGTAGTTTTCTGAGGATAGAATTCACAAACATCAAAACGACAGGTCTAAGTATTTAGTTTGCAACCGCAAACTTGTGCGTCCTAACTTTGCTTTTATTTCTAAAGGCTATAAAATAAATGCCAGTAGGTAAGTCGTTCGTATCAAGGTAAGTAGTGTTTGAGAATTTAATTGAGTGAATTAAACGTCCATTCGTATCAAGCAGAATGGCGTCAACTATTTCGCTTGTATTTGCACTAATTTTCACACTTTCTCCTTTTTTAATTAAAGAGGGAACGACTTGAATCGCCTCATCTTTTATTAATTTAATATCTACATCCCTGATGTCTGATCCCGTGTTTTGTCCAACAATTTTAGCAAAGGGTACATTTATGTTAGAGCTTCGGGAAGTCTGATCAGTGGAAGCTGTTGTAAAGAAGTCTAACACACTGCCTAACAGCCACCCGGTTGTACTTGCACCGACACGATAATAGTATTTGGTATTTTTTACTAATCCGGTCACCTGTAGTTGATGTTCAGTTGCAATATTATTTTCAGTGGCAGAAATTATATAATTGCCATAGATTGTACCCGCTTCAGCTTTAGAATCAGTAGCCAGATTTGTTGTCCATCTAATATTGGCTGTTGTCTCAGTTATTTTTTCAATAAAAGGCCCACTAGTAATCCTGGCCTGTTCAGGTGGTTCTACAAATCCTTCTAGGCTTAAGTCGAAAGCTATATCAGTACTGGTAGGATTTGATTGATGAATTTCTACAGCAACTACGTTAATACCTGTTGTAAAGGCAGACGCGTTAACGTTGAAGGTTCGAAGCAAACCGTTTTCGTCAACAGAACCAAGTGCAAGAGTTGTATAAGATATAGGGCCTGAAGGCATGTTATTACGATAAACTTCTTTACTGTTTATATACACTACTACTCCATCATCCCTCTTTACGCTAAAACTATATTTTTTGAAAGCTTCGGGATTTTGCAACGAAATAGTGCGTCTAAAATAAGTAGTAATATGTTTGTTGTTAGCATCGGGCCCAAAACTTACAACCGTACTTTCATTTCTATTTCCATAACCAAGTGTAGCCGGTCCGCTTTTCCAACTTGCATCTGAAAAAGATATTCCGGTCCAGGAAGTGCCTTGATTGGACCCATCGTCAAGGTACTTCCACCAAGAGCCAAAAGGAATTGAGGTAGGATCGGCTACTGCAGGATTAGCAGTTACACGCATATCAAAACTGATGTCATCACTGCTATGGGTAAATTGATGAATTTCAACAGCAATAACATTGATTCCTTTTAAAACCAATGAGGCACTTGTAGTAAAGCTTCTAATATTGTTACGTTCATTACTAAGTGACGCGGCAAACGTGTTATAAGAGATAGGGCCAGACGGCATATTGTCACGAAAAATTTCTACACCATTTAAATATACCACCACCCCATCGTCCCTTTTTATTTCCGATAAAAAGGAAGAAAAAAAAGAAGGATCTGAACAGCGTTCTAACCTTCTGAAGTAAGTAGTTATGTGTTTTTTTCTTGGGTTAGAACCAAAGCTTATTACTGTACTTTCATCCCCATCCCCATACCCCAATTCTCCATTACCACTCTTCCAGTTGCTATCGTCATAGTCGAGACCAGTCCATGCTGACCCTTGGTTTGAGCCGTTATCGAGGTACTTCCAGGAAGAGCCAAATGGAAATACTGTTTGAGCAGCTAATTCAAATTTAGAAATCACCAGTAGTAAGATGAGGATAAGTTTTTTCATGGCTACTATTTTAAATTATAAGCATGATTTTATATTTTCTTAGATTTTGTTTTTCCAGTCCATCGTAGACGGGCTACTAGTAGTGAAAATGTCTAGCAGCTTAAAAGAAGTGGTTGATTTTTTCCGTTGTGGAGAGGGAGAATCTAAAAAGCATTACTATGAACCTTGCTGCTAAAAACAGTGAGGAAGATAATCTTTAGATCCAGTAAAAAAGACCAATTTTCTATATACCATAAATCGTGGCGTGTTCGTTCATTTTTTTGTTGTTCAGTATCAGTTGGACCTCTCCAACCATTAACTTGAGCCCACCCTGTTATGCCTGGTTTTACATAGTGTCTAACCATATAGAGATAAACGCACTGCTGAAGTTGTTTATTAAGAAATTGTCTGTGCGGCCTTGGACCTACTACACTCATATCTCCTAACAACACGTTCAGGAATTGCGGCAGCTCATCCAAACTATATTTTCTTATTATTTTGCCCAGTTTGGTAATTCTTGCATCATCTTTTTCAGTCGACAAAGTACCGCCTGAAATAGGATCGTTCTGACGCATACTTCTAAATTTGAATACTCTAAAAGGCTTACCCGCTCTTCCTATCCTCATTGGGCAATAAAACACTGGTCCGGGAGACTCAAGTTTGATTAGGATAGAAAGAATTATAAACAGTGGAGACAAAAAAAGTAAAACCAAGGCTGAAAACGTTCTGTCAAAAAAAGTTTTACTAAAAGAAGCTAGTAGCCCCTCCACTGGTAATTGACGCACATTTATTGCGTCAATTTGACCCAATCGTGTTAACCTACAATTTCTTCCAAAAATATGTTTGTAATCAAACACATACTTTACTCGAATGCCATGATAATCGGCAGCAGAAATGATATTTTGTATTTTTTTTGTATGTTCGATAGGTAAAGCAATCACAATCTCGTCAACCCGATTTTCTTGTAAATATTGCTGAATACTCTTTAAATTACTCACTATCTTTTCCTGGCCTACTGTACAAGCCTCCCTATTCGTGCAATTTATAAAGCCTTTAATTTGATGGCTGCCGACGTGACGTGAGTAAAGCTGTTCTTCAACAATTTTTGCTACAGTTCCTGTACCTGCAATTAAAGTATACTTTACCTGTTCCTTAGTTTTTCCTACGAAAGCTTTGAAACTAATAAATGCAGAATAAACTAGAATATCAAGGAGGGGAATACCAATTGCTATAGCTGCTATTCCCTTTTTATTTACAAAGGGGATCGGAATTAACATATAGAACAACAGTATCGTTGCTACAAATAAGCCATACGCCTTTATATAATTAGTCGTCCACTTACTAATTGCATTATTCACTCTCGAAAAATAAACTTTTCTTATATGTTCTAATAAAGCCCATAAAAAAATAAAACAGGATAGAATAATGCATTCAACTCTTGAAAAGTTAAATTGCCAAAAAAAGAAAACAGATATAAAAAAGGCCGTAATGATTGTTAGGACATCCTCTTTAAAATAAAACGGGGTTTTTATTTTTAAGGTAATCATAAAACATAAATTAAAGGATTGTCAAAGAATAATTTTTAAGGTTAATTGTTATAGGTTAGGAGAATATTCTAAGAATATTTTAAAGAACTAAAAATTGCCGGTAACCAGGTGCGTAATCAAAGCTAGTTCTGTAAAAAAAATGTTGCTTAGATAGTTATAATAACAACAATTAAAAAGGGGAGCAAAAGGATCTTTCTAAATAACTGGGAAAATTAAAAGACTTTGCAAGAAAGGCTTGATAGCAGGATAAATAAATACTCTAAGGCGATTAAGGCTACAGCAATTGGAATTCTGAAATACGGGCATTGAAAGAATGCAATGAGTTACCAACACAAACCTTCATAATTTGGTAGACACTCAATTTCATTTATACGAACCAGGTCAATAACAGCATGTTTTTCCTTTAATAGATGCCCATATGTAGATGCATCAAAGTTCTTGTGATTTATAACAACTACGTCATTCTGTTTTATTGCCATGTTAAGATCGTTACTTATTAACGAAGATAGATGGGGCAAGCGTTCATTTATATAGGCTTTGTTAGCACCTATTAGTTTGGAAAGACGAACATTTTCATCGTAGATAGTAACATAATAACCTTTGCCAATAAGCATTTCTGCCAGATCAACTGAAGGGCTGTACCGCAAGTCGTCTGTGCCTTCTTTAAAGCTTAGCCCTATAAAACAAACATTTCTTTTACCAGTCTTTTCTACCATTTCGAAAGCTATCTTCTTTTGATTCTCATTTGAATTATTTATACATCTCAAAACAGGAGTATTTAGGTAATTATCATGCCCTAATGTCAAAAACCCTTTTAAGTCTTTTGGGAGACAAGAACCTCCATAAGCGAACCCGGGCTTAAAATAAGAAGTTGATATATTTAACCGTGTATCCTTACAAAACAACTCCATTACCTTGTGAGAGTCAATCGAAACAGCTTTACAAACATTTCCTACCTCATTAGCAAAAGCTATTTTTAAGGCATGATAAGAGTTGTTTACATACTTAATGATCTCTGCAATTTTAATGTCCGTAATTTCTATAGGCGCATCTAAACCCTGGTAGATAGACGCTACTTTTTTGATTGCATAGTTATGGTCTCCGCCTATAACAGTAATTGAAGGATGATAATAATCCTTGATTGCAAAACCTTCTCTTAAAAATTCGGGATTTGATACTACAGAAAAATCAGCTCCTCTTTTCTTTCCTGAAATTTCTTCCACAATTTCCCCAACCTTCTGATTTGTTCCGGGCATAACAGTGCTTCTTATAACAATAGTATGAAAGGTTTCCTTTTTCTGAATCGCCTTGCCTACTTGCTCTGCTGTTTTATAAATGTATGAAAGATCTAAATGGCCATGAGGAGATGATGGCGTACCCACACAAATTATACTTAAATCAGTATTATTTACCGCCTCATCCGCACACGTTGTAGCAGATATTCGACCTCTCTCATATCCATCTTTGATTATAACATCAATGTCCTTTTCTAAAATTGTCGGCTTTCCGCTATTAATAAGTTCTACCTTAAAAGAACTTACATCAACTCCTATAACATCGTGACCATTTCTAGCAAGACATCCCAAACTTACACATCCAACGTATCCTAATCCAAAAATTGAAATTCTCATTTTATTACAAGTTTATATTGATTAATTTGATGCCTCATAAATTCGTTCATATCATCCCATGTTTCAAGTAGCCGTCTTCTAACTTCTATCTGCCGAGTGTTATTAAAGGGTTGGTCGATTGTTTGATTAATACATGTCACCGCTTCTTCACCTGGCAAATGCTTGAGTATACCTTGTTCGATAAGCAGTTCATTCGCTTTCATTTTTCTTATGCCGCAATAAACACTTTGGATACCTAGCATTGCACCTTCGCGTGCCATACTATCTCCCGAAGAAACTACTAACCTGGAATAATAAATTAAAGAGTGTATGTCTTCGACTGGCTCCTCCAGGATGATCCACGATTTTGGAAACTTAGTAGCATAGTTTTTATCTTCTAATGATAAAACCACCTTAGTATTTGCGTCTATTTTCTTACAGAAGGAGCAAATAATTGCGTCCTCCTGGTTATAGTAATTGAAGGATTTATTACTTACTTCTCTAATGAAAACATATTGGTAGGGGGTAAGATTATACTTGGCAAGTATTGACGGATTGGGCTTAAATCTTTTTGGACTCAGGTAACTCCATTCTTTTAAACAATTAAAAATCGACGTCTTGTTAGTTTTCTCCACTATTGGGGGGAAAAACATTTGACTCGAAAATCTCTCATTTAAGCTATTGACTTTCTTTCTTTCAGGATCATCATAAAATTGAATGATAGGGGTTCCTGAAAGTTTGCAAGCCATAGCAAGAGGAATGCTACTTGCAGCTACACAAATATCATATCTGTTTTTCCTAATAAGATCTAAAAAAGTAAACATTCGCCTCACATTGCCATTCCACAGGATCGAGAACTTACTGCCCCTGCTACTGCCGACGGGAATTGTATTAAATCCGGCATACTCAGATTCTATAATTTTCGGTAGTTTGCCTCTTTTCAGGTAGCAAATCGTAACGTCCCAATTTTCATCTTTTAACTGTTTCGATAGTCCTTTAAACAGGTTAAGTTGAGCAGGATGTTTAATATCAATCAAGACCTTTTCTTTACGTTTCCTTACAAGTATGCCCATAACATTAGTTTTAATTATTAACCATATTATTAATTGGGTTGCAGTTACGGCAACTACGTCCGTTGTCATGCACAGAGATAATAAGAAGTACGATGGATCCTACCGGTTATTATTTAGCATCCAACTTTAAAGTGCGAAATACGGAGCATCCTTCATTAAAACGTGTAGGTAGCAGCCTGGTTATTTTTGACTATTCATTTTAGCCCTAATAGTAGTTGGTCGTTATCAAATGCCCTGGCGATAAGAAATTAATAAAGAAATCTTAGGAGCTTTAGTTATCCACAGCCATTAGCTTACTGCTTTTTTATATACCTCAATAATTTGCTTCGCAATAGTTTCTGAGTCTAAACCAAGTTTTAAAATTTGCTCCCGGCCTTTAGTTCGTCCAACAGTTTCTGAAAAAATTAAAGCTTCCTTAATTCTTTCAGAGAACTCATCAACATCGAAACTGGATATATAACACCCCTCTGTATTTCCCAACACCCATCTAACATCTCCTATGTCTGTTGCGACGATAGGGCAGTTGCAAGCCATCGCTTCTTTTACTATGTTTGGTGAGCCTTCCATTAACGATGGAACCACAATAACATCTGCCTTAGCTAGATAAAGCGGTACTTCGCTATGTGCTATTGGATAAGGATTTATAAGTTCAACATTAGAAAACGGTAATTTTGCAACTGCAGCTTCTGCAAGCGAATAATTCTTCCTAACATCTTTCTTATTGCCTAAAAAAAGTACATTTCTCTTCTTGTTTGGGCAGCGACAAGTTCCGTTTATCGTTTTAGGATTGAACTTGCGCTTATTAATTCCATTTGGAATTAAATTTGACTTATGCTTTAGATACACATATTTCTCTATGTTCTTCGATTTAGAAATAATCTCTCTTACAAAAGGTTGTATCAACCATGTTGAAAGAGTTGAAAATCTACTACTAAGACTGACTTTGTTGACGCCTATAAAATTTCCATAAGCATCAGAACCTAGTAGGGATAAAACAACCGGAATTTTTCCTGAGCCAATTACTGCTGCCCAACCGGAATATGTATAGTGAGCATGTATTAAATCATACCTATTTTTCTTGCAGTGCCTTCTAATTTTCATTCCCGCTTTTAAATAACCCCAAAAACCCTTTCCTACAACCGGAAAGTAATCAACATCAATTCCCTGCTCTTTTAATGATTCACCTTGTTCTTTGATGAAAGGAACAATTTCAAAATTTTTAATATTACCACCGCAGACAAAAAAGACTTTCATAGGCATTCTTTTGGTTTTTAAAACTTTTAATACTCTGATTATTATCAACTCTAAAAGTATTCCGCGCAAGCACCCAGACAGGTAGCTATATCAATAATATTTAGAAGACTTTTATTGGCATGAGAAGTAGTACGTTGTTTACTAGTCAATAAAATGGTGCTTATTATTAGAATAATTTCCTTTTCCCTATTTCCAAACAATGCATGCTCATCAACAAGTTTAATTATTGCGTCCTTATTAAATATTCTCCAGAAAAATCTGTTATCATTTTGGATAAGCCATACTTTGATTTCTGCTGATTTCCTTCTAATATAATCTTTAGAAGGACCGTGGAAAGCTAACTTTTTACGGTTGACCATTTCTTCGGGAAGGTAATTCCGGGCGAACTCTTTGTGAATGATTTTACCATTCCTATAGCTGTATCTATATTTCCTCGGCAATGATTCGATGAATTCAACCAAATCGTTATCAAGCATAGGAACACGACATTCTAATCCAAAATGCATCGTAATTTTATCAGTGTAATTAAGGAGCGTTTCTGGCAATTTTGTCCTTGTATCAAGATAGGGAAAGAGGTCACTTCGACGAAGGGGAAGATTATTTTTACTTTTTAAAACAGTATGGTAATTCCTTAGAGCTGAGTAATACTTAGAAGACACACTTTCAATTTCATTTTTATTCATTAGCTCATGTAGAGCATGATTTCCGAAAAGGCTATTAAATTCAAAATAAGCATCGAGGTTGCTTGAAGATCCTACAGAGGAAAAAATTCTTCGAAGATCCCGGTGTTTGATGTACTTGGCACAATAACCGAAAAGACGAGGTAAAACAGGAGCTTTAACTAAAAAATCAACGGCAGGTAAGGCTTTATACTTATTATAACCTCCTAACGGTTCATCGGCACCTTGTCCACTCAGAACTACCTTTACTTTTGATGCGGCGAGCTTAGATAATGCATACATTGGAAATATAGAACCTGTATCTGCCGGTTCTTCTATTATGTTTACAATATGCTCAAACTCTTCAAAGAAATTATCGAACTTCACTTCTTCCGTATAATGCTCAATGTTGAGGTAGCTTGCAGTTTCACTGGCGCTTGCCCGCTCATCAAGTAATTTATCGTCGAAGCCTACAGTAAAACCTTTAATATTTTCCACTTTTGTTTTTGCAATCGCAGCTATAAGCGAAGAGTCAACACCTCCACTAAGAAAAACGCCTACTTCAACATCGGAAAGCAATTGTCTTTCCACAGCTTTTTCAAGTAGTTGTCCATATTCAACAACCAATCGTTTTTTAGTGCCATCAAATAATCGTTTTTTTCTTGGCAGATCAGCATAATAGCTTTTAGAAATTGAAAATGTGTCATCTAAATCAATGGTGATTAATTGCCCTGGCTCAACTTTAAATATATCTTTTAACAATGTCTGGGGTGCGGGGACATGACGAATTTGAAGTGCAGTTGTTATTACGCCAATAGAATATCGCGGCTCAACCTCGCTTATGATAGTTCTTATCTCTGAGGAGAAAAGCAGCTGATTACCTTTAAAGTGATAATACAGCGGCTTTATACCAAACCGGTCTCTTGCCAGAAATATTTTTTTGTTGGTAATATCTAGATAGGCAAAACCGAAAATGCCATTGAGTTTTGACAATGAGTGGTGTGTACACTCTTTGCGGCAAAAGTTTACAAGAGTTTCTGTATCTGAGTGACCTTTAAAATGAACATTTTTAAGAGTATCGCGAAGCTGGAGGTGATTATAAATTTCTCCATTAAAAATAATAATTCCTTGTCCATCCGAAGAGGTCATTGGCTGGCTTCCGTTGTTACTAAGATCTAGTATAGACAAACGGTGATGAAATAATTGAACTGAAAAGGAGCCAATTAAAATTTTTTTCAATCCGAATTCATCTGGGCCTCGATGACAAGTAAGCTGCACCACCTCGTTAGATAGATCGTTATTTATACTACCGACTATTCCGCACATAAAGTAAAATTTTAATAGAAAAATGGATATTTACCAGAGTCTAGTTCTCTATAAGAAATGCCTTGGTTGAGCTAATACGTGTAGAGTACAGGCTGCTCATTTTCTTCGGCATGGGATGCTTCAATATAGTATTCATTATATTTCAGAGCCGCTAATAACAACATAAGAAGTGGTGGAAAAGTGAGTGTTCCAATGAATCGCCCAGGTACTAGAACTATCAAAAAATTAACTATCAGAGGGTAAAACAGCTTCTTGTTTTCTTGGGTTATTAGACTATTTCCATTTAAGAAGTAGTGACTGAAAAACAATATGAAAAGAAACAGCCCTACTAATCCTGTGCTAAAAATTATCATATTAATATCACTGTGGATAGGCCTATCTCTACCAAAATATCTGGTACCAAAATCATAAGTATCGAATAAATTGACGCCAAACAGTATTTCAGCGACATCCCTATTCTTTTTATGATAATCAATAAGGTAAAAGGTTTCTAAATATCTTCCTTCCTCCTCCAAGCTATTTAAGTTTTCTATGCGCTCCCTTTTCTCAAGCTGCCCCATGAGCCGTTCCTGATAAAGGGGGAAGCTGATTATTAAAGCGGATATTAAGATAAAAACGAGCATCAACATCTTTAGAAATAACTTCTTATTAAAAAGCGCATATATCATTATTGCTGCAGCAAGCATTAATAATGTAGTTCGCCTCGTGCTCAACAACAGCATACAAGTATTAATAAGAATAAATGATATGTCAACTACTTGAATAATCCTGTTTTCTTCTTTGTCAGTAAGAGCATAATGAATAGCTAAAAAAACAATAATGGGAATGACATACAATCTCGAAGTAATTAGAAAACCAGTAGAGAAGGCATCAGAGTAAAACCCGGCAATACCTACTTTATTTGCATAAACTATATATAAAGGCAGCGCAATTAACAGTAACCGGTTATACTTCTTAAACTCCCCAATTACGTTATTACTCATACCCAAATGCATCCCTACAGGTATCATCAACAAGGTTATAATAACTGGCAAGACACTTTTGGCCGTCACAATCTGATCTCCAGCATTTAACAACCATAACAAAAAGAGATAAGATACTAAAGCGACAAAAATAAATTCGATATGCTTTACTATTCTATACTTTATAATGTAGAATAGTATAAGCGTTAAGGGTACTAAATAACGTAATGCAGAAAAAATTTTTTCGTCTTTATAAAAACCATCAAACATGTCGTAAAAGACAAAGTATAACATCAGCAGGTATGGAAATGGCTTAGTATCAATTAAAAAAGCTACTATTAAAAGAACCGCTAAAACAATTAATATCATACAGGAGTTTTAGTTAAATTGGCAATTCATTTTACAATGCTCAGCAATTAGGACTGCGTTTTTTTCGGGACTATCGTGGCCCGAAAACAAGTGTTTCTGGGTGCAGTCAGAACTTTCGAAAAGCTGGAACAAGTAAGAGTTGTATTTTTCCAATTCTTGCGTCCTTTTCTCTCGGGTCATTCGATCAAACCTGCTAGTCTTTGTAGGACGCATTTCTATTCTTTCTACTGCAGTGTTTATGTCAACATCGAAATAGAAAATAATATCGGTACTGAAATAAAATTTCGATAAACTTTTACTTATACTGCTATATGACTTTGCCCTAAATATGGTTGCTGACCACATCTCTTGAATAGTCCACTGATCAAGCAACACAACATCTATTTTTTCTTTCTTTAGTAGCTGTTTAAGGGCAAGGTCAAAAAGTGTTAACCTAATGTATCTGTAAATTGAATTTCTGCTGTATATACTGTTACTGGCTAACAAAGTTGTATAGAGCATTAAAGATTGACCTCTGAATAAGACGAGCTTTAGCACCAAAAGACATTTTTTAGTAAAGGCCATTTTCCTTATGTAATCCTTCACATCCTGCCATTTACATACAGTATAACCGTTACTTTCCAACAAGGCGGATAAGCATTTGCAACTCGAAGTTTTACCTGCCCCAGGAGGACCTACAAATTCAA
The DNA here is from genome assembly GCF_007991655.1 of Segetibacter aerophilus. Lineage (GTDB taxonomy): Bacteria > Bacteroidota > Bacteroidia > Chitinophagales > Chitinophagaceae > Segetibacter > Segetibacter aerophilus. Next base: position 822,090 of record NZ_BJYT01000001.1, on the reverse strand, counting down.
TTGTGTAAGCTTTTTGTCTCAAAGGCTTTCTTCCCTGAGGCGTTTCTGTAATTTTAGTACTGTTATGCATTCCTGTAAATTTATCAGAGATAAGAAGCCCATATTTCCTTTTTAGCAATGAAGAGCACCTCTTCTAGAGGTCGGGCAGCATCTATACTAACAACTTTGCATTTACCTGAAATTTCCATGTTTTTAAAACCTGCTATTTTTTTTTCGAGAGTTTCTAGAGAATGTTCTCCTGGCTTGCGAGCTTCTACTACTTCTGCATTAGCAATCAACTTAAACAATAGGTCAGGAGGATTAGCCTCTGCCAATGCATATATACTCGCTTCTTTTTTAGCAATGGCCCTAAGGATGATATTACGTGATGTAGAAAGATGATGAAGGAGAGGACCATCGTTATAAGCCATCACTTGATTCTGCGGGAATCTGTCACATATTACAAGCATTCCCTTTTTTCTAGCAGCCTGCATTAAGGCTATATTGCGTCGTTTTTCGTTCGCCACAAGAAGTGCCTCTAAACATTTGTAAACATTTGCAATAAATCCTTTTCTTGGATCTGCAACGCTTTGGGCTGATTTTTCAAGCTGCTTTTTGGATGGATTTTGTACAAAAAATTTTTTAAAGCCTAGAAGTATCTTTCTTGGTAAAGACACTCTTCCAACTCCCCTACCGAAATAAATTTTGTAAACATCCAGTTTTTTTTCGAACGTGTTATACAGGTTTGCAGTAACTGTTGATTTACCCGATCCGTCTGCTCCCACAACTCCAACAATAAGACCACCACGTGGATTAATTCTGTGTGACATAATTGGCCGATTAAGAAACTTGGATGTTTTTTTATACGACTTCACACATATTTCTCTGTACCACCGTCTAGCAAGAGCACCTAGCGGCAAGAATTGCCTGTTTTTCCTAAATTCTTTTTTAATTATTACAGATAACTTAAGCGTTTCAATGCGATTAAAATTGCCAAAGACAATAAAAAAAACGGGCAGGTAATTAGTAAACATTCCTTTCAGTATTGTTTTTATATCCTCGCTTGAACAACGCCGTTTCAACCAATTATATTCCCTGATAAGATTTTCAGAATAGTATATTTTGTTTTTCAGATACATCTTAACCATGTCCCTATTCCTCATTTTCAAAGCCTCTCTTATATAGAGTAGTATTAGCTCCGTGTTAGGATCAGAACGGTAAATACCAAATTCATCATCCCAAACTCTACTTTCCAAAATCTTTTTGTGCAAATCAAGTTGATAGCTTTTTAAATAAGGTTCGCCCAAGGTTAACTTGTAATGCAAATGCAGATGGACTACTTTGCCTGAATGTAAATCCAGCCCTATAAAGTCTTCTATATCTTTGTACTGTTTTTGTCTAATCGAAACAAATTTTTTAAAGCCTAACTCCATCAGCAGAACCTCCAGTTCGTCTTTTTGTTTTTCATCAAAGAGTATATCAAGATCCGTATCTGCTTTCATTGATGCATCGAGATGTTCATTACTTTTCCAATGGCAATAGCTGATTTCATAAGAATGAAATGCCGTTATAAGAGTATGAATTAATGGTACTTTGTGAACCAACAGATTACTTGAAGAAATAATCGTGGTCGAGTTTAGAGTATTAACAGTTTGATTCATATAACTTCAAGAGATATTTTTTTAAACCGTTTTAGAATAAGTTTTTCTACCAACGCTTTGTGATCATTCCTAATAAAAAAACTTGGGAATGCCCAAATGACTAAACACAATAAAACAATTACTCCGATTCCAGTACACAGTAGAGTTATATAGAAGGCGTTGAATTGCCTGCTTATATTCACAATGAAATAGCTAAAGACACCCGTCGTTATTCCTAAAAGAACTCCATGAGTGTGAGCCTTAGCCAGATCGAGCCAAGTACTACCAATGAGCTTATTGCTTAATTGACTCATCATGAAGAAATTGCCTACTAAAGTCAGTGCTACACCCCACGCTACCCCATTAAGACCCCAAAAGTGTCCTATATATGAGCTTAAGAATACTGCTCCCGCGTATAACAACTGTCTCCATGCTCTTTTGTAAACGGCACCAGTTGCTCTAGCCAAAGAGTCACTCATTTTATAACTCATTCTAAATAGGAGACTACAAGCAAGTATTCTAAATGGATCTATTACTTCCTTCCATTGAGGTCCGAGTAATGAGAGTATAATTTCAGGAGCTAGAAATACAAATAATACACTAATAGGAATTGCAATCAATGCAATAAGGCTTGTTCCAGTTAAATACGCTTTTACTAGCTTTTGTTTATCATCCTGCACTTTTGACATTGCAGGGAATAATACTTTATCTAGCGTATTCCCGAAAAGACTTGAAGGCATAACCATGAATTGATAGGCACGTCCATAAATACCTAATGAAGCTGCCCCAAGTGTTCGTCCAACAACCAGATTATCACCTTGAATGGCTAAGTAGTTTCCTATTCTTGCAAGCGTATGACCCGCTCCAAAATGTATTAATTCTTTGAATGCATTATAGTTAAATCCCGGTCGCTTTGAGAATGGTTGAACAATCATCACTAAAGCGGCGTATAAAACTGCTTGAGATATATTTGCAATAACCAAGGCCCATACGCCCATGCCTAAATATCCTAAGCTTATACCAACTGCGCCGTAGCCAATAGCATAAGACATGACCTCCAAGGCAGCAAGAAGTTTAAACTTCATGTTACGCTGTAGTTGTGCCTGGCCTATGAGAGTAGTCGAGTCGACAAAGAAAACTACTGAAATAGCCTGCAGTACAGGTGCGAGGCCCTCCATCCTAAAAAAGACTTCTAATGTGCTAGCTGCTAGAAATAAGAACCCAGCAAAAAGAACACCCATACATAAGGAAAGCGTGAAGCCAGTTGTAAGGTGCCTATCTTCCAATTCCTTTCGTTGTACTATAGCGGGACCTACGCCCATCTGTGTAAATAACTTTGAGAACTCAACTATAATTATAGCTATACCAGCCAAACCAAAATCCCTTGGGCTTATAATTCGAGCTAAAATTGCTAATACACCTATTTTCAAAAACACCTGGATGCCACTAGCAGAAAGCAAATAAATGAACCCCGAAAAAGTGCTACGGGCGAGTTTGTCTTGCAACATTAAGTATAGAATTTATCTATGGAACAATAGAACAAGAATTTAAAAGCGCAAACCAGGGAAAGTCTTTTGCTTTTATATAGCCTTTTTTAGCACACCATCTTCAGCTGGCATGAAGAAGCAGTTTACATTTAAGTTGGCATAAGAATCAAAATCAACCAAACGATTATTTGTGAGAACCTTGATATTGTAATTGAGACTTTCAATGAAAGCTATAAGTTTCAACTTTCGGTCTGAAGGGAAAATTTCACAAAATATAATAGGTCTGTGATTTCTAATTAGGTTGATAGCCCCTTTGAATACAAAATATTCATAATTCTCCACGTCTATTTTAATTGCGGATACTTTATTTTCAAAATTCCGAAAGAAAGAAATGTTATCTAATGTATCAACGTTAATTTTAAATCTCTCACCCTCACTGTAAATAGACTCCTCGTCAAAAACTTGACAACGAGCATGCTTTTTTACTTTGTTTATAATTGGTATGATCATATCTACACTAGAAGAACTATCACCGAGACCAATATTATATGTTCGAGTGTTTGTAAGTTTAAACCTATTTACCACCTTTTTTAGGTTAGCATAATTAAATGGGGTAGGCTCAAACGAATGAATAGTTGCGCTTTTCTTGCTTCTGGACAGAAAGTGCGTTAATACGCCAATATTTGCACCAATATCAAGTATATGTCCTTTTTCCGGGATAAGGGAAACGAAATATCTGAAATCATCTTGTCCTTTGCCTAAACCAAATGTAGTGATCCTATATGTGGATACTAGGTAGAGATATCTTGAAAAGCCTAAAGTAGAAATCAAAAAGCGCTGAATAAAAGATTTTGGCTTCATATAAATATGATTTTCTAAACTTTCAGGAATTCTTCTATTGCAAAAGTCACTCTGGTAATTCAAGCAGACTAACAAAAGTTAAATAACAACGTCTTATCGTATTTTAATTTTTATACTGTTTCCACCCTTAGTTGGGATAGTTCCTTAATTGAATAATAGCCTTTATACCAGTCTGTAAATTTCTTTAATCCGCTTTGTATTGTTGTGTTAGGCTTATAATTGAATTTTTTTATTAAATCATCTACATCTGCCCAAGTGGCTATTACATCACCCGGCTGCATTCCTTTCATTTCTATTCTTGCTTTTTTGCCTATATTTTTTTCCAGCTCCTTTATAAAAATCATTAACTCTACAGGCTTATTATTTCCGATATTGTAAACGCAATATGGGGCAATGGATGAAGACGCATGCGGCTGTTTTCCATTCCACTTTTTGCACGAGGTAGCAGGTTTTTCAAGCACGTTAATTATGCCTTCTATTATATCATCGATATAAGTAAAGTCTCTTTTCATTTTACCATAATTAAAGACTTGAATAGGTTTTTCTGCCATTATAGAATCAGCAAAAAGGAAATATGCCATGTCTGGACGGCCCCATGGCCCATACACTGTAAAAAAACGTAACCCGGTTGTAGGCAGTTTATATAAGTAGCTGTAAGAATGGGCCATTAATTCATTGGCTTTTTTCGTGGCAGCATAGAGTGAAACGGGATGATTGGTGCTATGTTCTACTGAAAACGGTATTTGTTCATTTAAACCATAGACGCTAGAAGAACTCGCGTAAATTAAATGCTTAACCTTATTATGTCGACAGACCTCCAACAGATTAAGAAAGCCTACAAGGTTAGATTGTATATAAGCGTCGGGATTTAAAATTGAATAGCGCACTCCTGCTTGTGCTGCAAGATTTATAACAACATCAAAATTATTCTTTTTACAAAATGCCATTAACTCCCTTTTGTCTTCGAGGTTTAATTTAATAAACTTGTAGAGGTTATATTTGATGCTTCGCACTTCTTTATTCCAAGCAATCTCTGTAGGATCAATTCCAGTTTCAATTAAACGCGCATACTTTAGGTCGACGTCATAGTAGTTGTTTAAATTATCCAAACCAACTACTTCATGTCCTTTCTTCAACAATGCAATGCTTAAATGAAAGCCGATAAAGCCGGCACTTCCCGTAACTAATATCTTCATCTTAATGATTTTAGATTGTTTAAATTTTGAAGAACAATCTCAACTATTGATTGCCTTGGAAAGAATATGGAAAGAGTAAGCAAATATTCAAGTTAACCTAGACACTTGTCTTTGTGCGCCAGTTCTTGGCGTCCTTGACAGCACCGTTACATTAGATTTTTCAACTTCTGCTGTCATTTGGTAACCTAGAGCAGGAAGAACGACTGTGACAGAATTTTTCTTAATTGAAATTATACTTCCTTCGCGTTTATTTAATAATCCACTTTCAATACGAACGAAATCATCCACGTCAATATCTAGCTTTTCCAATTTAACATTGGTGTGTTCGTCTAAAAATTTCTTTATAATTTCAATCTCTACATCTCTTATGACGGCGGGCTTATTTGACCAGCTTACAAAATTAACAACCCCTTCAATTTCTTTAACCTTAATCATTTCCCGCCCATCCACCCTGACAAAAACATAGCAAGAAAACAATGGTTCTTGAACTATTTTTTTACGATCACTCCATTGTCTTAATACCGAATTAAGAGGACAATAAACTGTTATATCCTGCCGGCTTAATGTTTCAGCTATTTTCTTTTCCCACCTGGGCATGGTATAAATAGCAAACCAATTTTTGCTTGTCAACATAATTGTTTTCTTTTAAATGGTATTTTTTTAAGAATAAGCTTCGCTGAGCTGGGCTACAGGTGCGCCAGGCTAAGGTTCGATAAAATTTTGCAGTTTGTGGGCGGAAGCATTTACAGACCCTTGGTTGAGCTTACACTTCTGTCGCCATTGCTAACAATCGACCTTCAGTTCATTCAACTTTTTCTGCATTACATCTTTTTCTTAAAGGACAGGCTTCGCCCAACCTAACTACAGCTTGTAGTCAAGGAAAAATTTTAGAACCAAAAATTTAAGGGAGAATGAAAGAAATGCTAAACGTTACTGTTCGTGCTTTGTCCTTCATAGACGCTGTCACTATATACCTTTTTGAGTCCATAACCAAACCCACTACCATATCCCTTCTTTAAGAAACCCCTTGGCTTAATTCCATTAAAAACAATAGATACGTGGCGAAGAGCATTAACTTTATTACTTGCATCTAATAGTTCTACCATCGCTTTTGTTGTGAAATCATGCCTAACAACAAATAAGGTGGAATTACAATATTCAGAAAGTATATAAGCATCAGTAACAGGATCAATGGGGCTAGAATCAATGATTATGAAATCGAAGATGTTAATCAAATAGTCAAACAGTTTACTTAAATCTGCATTCAACAGCAACTCTGTAGGATTACTGCGGGACTTTCCTGCAGGTATCAAAAAGAGTTTCGGGTGATCGGTAGTGTAAATAATGTCTTCAATTTTTTGTTCACTTCTTTCTAAAAAGTCCGCGATTCCCCTATCAACTGATTTTTTATACCACCCTGTAGTTTTAGGATTTCTCAAGTCGAAATCGATTAATACTACTTTTCTCCCCGAGTTAGCAATACTTAATGCAAGGTTATTACTGATAAAAGTTTTCCCTTCAGAAGCAACGCTTGACGTAACAAGTATCTTTTTATTTTCCAATTGTCTGTTGTTTAAGCCTAGATTAGCCCTAAGATGGCGGAATTGCTCGATTGAGGCAGCCTCTTTAATAGTATTATTTATGATAAAAGATTTTTTCTTCCCCTTAACATTAATTACTTCAGCCACAATTGGAGCGTTTGTTATGGCTTCAATGTCGGTACGAAATAAAATTTTGTTTGTTAACAATTCTTTTCCACTTATAAAAATTACTCCCGAAATCATTGAAAGCGCAAAAGCCCCTAGAAATATTAGCCACACTTTTGGGCTGACGGGTAAGAATGATGCTTCTGGGTGATCAATGATTCTACTATCTGCAACAGTAGCGGCATTTGCCAATGCTGTTTCCTCTCTCTTTTGTAATAAAAATGAATAAGCGGCATTTTTTATAGTTTGTTGTCGGCTTATATTTAATAAATCTCTTTCCTTTCCGGGAATTGAATGAAGCATGGAATTGTATGTGCCGGTGCTTGCACTTAAATTGCTTTTGCTTGCCTGCATGCTTACCCGCTGATTTTGAATATTTTCCAAAATTGTGGGTTTCATTTTGTCAATTTCATTTCTCAACGAAAACATTATTGGATTTCCTCCTGGTATCGTCTTTCTTAATCTTTCGTATTGCATTTGGGCATCGTAGTACCTTTGTAGTAATTGTGCAAGCAACGGATCTTTTAACCCAGCTATAGAAGGTACTATACCAATCTGGCTATCCTTGGCCTGAACATATTTTTCAACTTCATTTAACATTGCCATTTCCATATTTACCTCGGTCATTTTACGGTCGTTATCACCCACGTTTTGTAAGTAGAGCCGTCCTTGTTCACTTATATCAACAACTCCCTTGTCAGTCTTAAATTTTCGCAGTTGATTTTCAATCGAGTCCAGCTCTCTAACTACGTATTTTATGCGAGTCTCCACAAATGAAAGGGTATTCGACGTTAGAAGGTTTTTGTCATTTATTGCAGCCTGATTGTATTCACTAATAAGAAGGTTTAATATTTCTTTACCTCGTTGAGTCACTTCATCTTTAATAGTTAAATGAATTACAGACGAAAGCTTATTTATTGGAGATACATTTAAATTTAGAATAAGGCTATTAAGAGCCTGCTTTGGAGGAACCAGAGAAAAATATAGATTGTTAGTAGTTGCTGTTTTGAAGTATCGGTTAATATTAAATTTGGCTGTCCCAAAAGAAGTAGTAACCCATTGATCTAAAGGATAGCTCTTGCCCGCTATATCAATCGTCTTTTTTATTTTGTTATAAGTAAAATCAATCCTTTCTACAACTTCTACTATCATATCAGGGTCTGCTAATTCAACTGTAACGGGCGAGGAGGTAAAAGCGGAATAGGAAGCTATAGGGGTGGCCTCAAAAACAGGGGCATAAAGACTTAAACTATTAACAACCTTTTTTAGTAATTCTTTAGATTGAATAACTTCAATTTCATTTTCAACAATTTTATTGGACGAATAAATATTTAGAGCATCTAGTATTTTTGATTCATCAGCTCCTTTTTTCTCGTCTTTAATTAGTATATCAGCAGATATTTCATAGATCGGTTTAGTGAGGTACAAGTAAAAACTTCCAGCGACTAAAAATACAACTAGTAGTAGGGCAAAAAGGGGCCAATAAGGCAAATAACTGTATATAAATCGCTCAACAACTCCTTTTTCCTTCTTTAAAATTATAGGTCTTTTCGCTTCCATGTCATTATTATATTTTAAATTATCTGGTTAATCGATCTACTACAATTGCTATAAATGAGAGGCTGCTGATGAATACCGGCAGCCATTGTTTCGTAGTACTGGTACTGGCAACCTTAGCTTCATTTGCCGCAACATATACTACATCATTTGACTTAAGATAGTAGTATGGAGAGGTCAATAACTCATTGTCATTTAGATTAATGCGCTTCGCTACTCTCTTGCCTTCTTCGACCTCGTGGAGAATTAGAATATTGTCGCGTCTTGCATAAGGTGTTAAGTCGCCTGCGAGCCCTAAGGCTTCAAGAAGTGTAATTTTTTCGCTTGGCACATTAAACACAGATGGATGTATTACTTCACCGAGAACTGTAACTTTATAATTTAAATATCGGATGTCAACAACAGGATCATACAAAAGATTTTTTTGTATTAAGTCTCTCGTGATAATACTTTTCAACTGTTTTTTTGTTAAGCCTGCTGCTTTTATTCTCCCTAACATTGGAAATTGTAGGGTCCCGTCTTGATCTACTAAAAAACCATTGCTTTGAGAGGCTGTACCAGCATTTACGTTCCCTTGAGAAGTCGTTTTAGCATAAAGATTGAAAGGCACTGTAGCTTCAGCATTAACACTGCTTACGGTAATGCTTAAGATGTCATTTTTTTGGATTACCGGCTCGAGGTTTTCTATCTTGTACTCTATCGTACTGTCAGCCAAATTATTGAAGTTTGTAGCCTTTCTTGTGTTGACACAAGAAAAAAAGAGGGGTAATAGAAAGAGCATAGCAGTGCATGAACGATGCTTAATCATTTATTAATAGTTTTGGTATTTTAAAAAGTAATGATTGGCAAAAAATTGATGGGAAATTGCAATGTCAAAATTTGAAATTTCCCTAGCCATTCTACTGGGGGGGGCAACTAGTAAAATGTCCACTCACTTAAATCTAAGTGTCGCTTCAACGACAGTTAAATGATCTCTTATAAATCTTTCTTATTCATCTAATTCTTTCTCTAAGATATAATAGGGTTTGCCTAATTTTTTGTCCACTTTTGCTCATTAAATTTGCAGTAATCTTCTTCTAATATCAGTTGAATTTCACACGCATAAGACAACTGGGACGGGCCTTATAATGCTACAATAAGCATTTTCAGGCATCGTGCTTCAATGAACTGCTAATTCAATTAGTAGCTTTCATGAAATCTTAAACAGATAGATTAACCTATGCTATTAGATAAACAAAATACCTGTACGTTAATTAAGACATGTAGAACTACTGCTACTGTTTCCATACTTTTAACAAGTAGCTTTTTGAATCCTGTCTGTTCCACTAAGTATCGTAATTGCTCATCAATTGATTTTCTTTTTCTGATTGTCTGCTGTAAGGAGAAGTACAAGATTCGATTAAAGTTTCTTGACAAGAAGTAAAAATTCATAGAAGTAATTGTCTCTAATATATCTATTGATTTTTCCTCTTTGCCGGTATTTGCAAGTGCTATTGCCTGATTTAAATAGATAGACTCAAATAATCTTAAGTCAACATGAGGAGCGACTTTATTATTCCTTTTTTTAATGGCTTCATTTATATAAAACAATGCTTCATCATATTGATTGGTAAGTACTAGTGCTTCTGACAGTATATATTCAAAAGCCGGAAAATCTTGATAGATGAATTTTGAAGGTTTTATAGAACTATAAAATTCCCGCGCCCGAGTTAGGATAGAGCTTATTTCCCTATTAAAAGCTTCTGCAAAATACAATTGAGTAGCAAAATACCTACCTGCTATAGACGGTGGTATGTTTTCATAAATAGTATAACACAAAACCTCTTTGTGATGCTTTTTAATCCCTTCCTTATTCATTGTAAGCCAGTAACGAAAACAGAGAAGAGCGTTTCCGAATATTTGGGCCTCAACTGTTCTTTTTTCGTTCAAATAATAACACAGGCCTACTCCATAGTATGAATCCAATTTGTCGATATTAATCGACTGTTCATAATAAAATATTTGCCCGTTTGATGTTTTTGCTATTCGTCGTTGAAGCTGATCAATAATATTTGGCTTCTTATCTAAATAAACTATAGTAGTATGAATTAAGTTAATGTACGTCACATCATTAATACACTTTACATCTGAATCACTGAACAGTAAGGTTAGAAAATTCAATAATCCCGGATCATTGCTATTCTGCGGCAATGCTTCTCCATCCTTCGCTAACTCTGAGAAGGAAGGAAAGCCGCAGTAACGGGACAATAAATCTAAAGTAAATAAAGAAACCTGATACTTGCTTTTTATCAAATTGAAGAAGCGTCTGAGAGTGTTTAAACTTAGCTTTACATTTGTCTGCCGGTAGATATCCTTGCTTAAACTGTCACAATCTGAAGCGATAAGAATTTTTCTACCGAAAGTCTTTTCAACCTCTTCTTTTAGAAAAGTTACTTTTTTGACTTCCATAAAAAGCAATTAGTTTGTTTTAAAATGCCAACTATCAATCTCTACATCAAATTGATATGGACAGACTTTTTTGTCAAAGTAAAAATTGATTTAATGCTTTGCCTTATGATCTTGTCTTAACAAGTAGGGGGATATTAACATTCTGTATCATTAAAGAACATAACAATATTAAATTAATCTAACCTAAATTATATTATACTTTAATTGTATACTGTTGCATAGTTTACAGGTTTTCAAACATTATTTTAATAAAAAAGCACTAGCAACTTAAAAGGTATAATTAGCAGCTTTTCAGAAAGTAGTCGCTACCCCCCTACTTCTAAAATCCAATCTGTTACTTCAAATAATTTAAGAGCTTTTACTATAATATGTAGATATTTTTTACTATATTAACAGTAGAAAAATAAATTTTTTCTAGCCATTATAGGGTCTTTTTCGACATCAGATCCTCCAATATTCATGCAGTTCATGCTTTGCTAATTGATTACAAAATCTTATTTGTAATAAAAACCGAAAACATGAAAATCTTCGTAGGAAAAATGATTTGTCCTTGCTGCACCGAAGTTGTGAAGCTTTTACTACAAAAATTTGAAATACCTTATGTGTCTATAAATTCTGGAGTAATTGAATTAACAGAAACTGTAGGTGCAGAAAAAATTTTTCTCTTTGGTTGTGAATTGCAAAAATATGATTTAGAATTAGTTACAGACTTACATATCCTACTTCCAGAAAAAATCAAAAAACTAATAATAGAATTAGTTTATAAAAGAGATAAATTATCCATCAACTTATCCGACTACCTAAGTCAGAAGTTACATTACAACTATACCTACTTATCAAATCTATTTAGGTTACAAGAAGGAAAAACAATTGAACACTTTTTGATTGAAAAAAAGATTCATCGAGCGAAAGAACTATTAACGTTTGAAAACTTATCTCTCACTGAAACAGCAAACATGTTAAATTATAGTAGTACTGCTCATCTATCAAAACAGTTTAAGAAAGTGACAGGACAAAGCCCTTCTCTTTTTAAATTAGAGTTTTTAAATAATGGGCAAAAGAAATAGACAAAGATCACATTTTTGTTACTGTTAAATTGATTGCAAGTGCTGCCAGCTCCTACACTCACAACAATATTTCACTTTCTTTCTCACGTCCCCATAAAGTTACTGCGGTTGCATAGATGTCTTTCGCTTGTATTTTCCAACCATTGGTGTCAGGGTTTTTTTGCTAGATATTTATCATTTTATCTTAATACATCCTTATTATCCAAAGCATAACCCTCAACGCTCGTACCATTCACAACATCGCCTTTTCCTACGCAGCATAACTCTTTGAATTGCTGTCTTCAACTACAGTTATACATCCGTTCCAATTTTTGGCTGGCAGGATTTTTTGTTGTAAAAATGTCTTGCATATGAAATACCTACTGCTTCACATAAAGCATCTTCATCCTGCGTAATTATTTCTTCTGACAACTTCTTTTGTTGACCCACATGTTGTGATTGCTTTACCAATAAATAACAAAAATGAATCATTTTTTAAAGGGCTTAATCCAATCTTCATTAAAGACTACCATCAGCACTTTTGCTGTTTTTCTTCTCTTTTTTCCTATTTCATTAATGGCTCGACAAGCTCCTGTTACCGGAACAGTTACGGGTGCCGGTGGTACTCCCGTAAACGCAGCTAGTGTTACCGTAAAAGGCACGTCGCGGGGAACCTCTACAAACGCTGCAGGAAAATTTACCATTACCGTAGCTCCCTCAGATACGCTTGTAGTAACGGCCGTGGGCTTTCAGAATCTGGAAGTACCTGTAGGAACTCAAACTGACCTTACCGTTTCTCTCGCAGCATCTAACCGGGAGCTGGAACAGGTAATCGTTGTAGGATATGGTACACAAAGAAGGCGAGACCTTACAGGTTCTGTAGCATCAGTAAGTGGAAGTGAACTATCAAGGCAACCTGTACTTACTGCAACGCAGGCGGTACAAGGCAAAGTAGCCGGTGTGCAGGTAATTAGTAGTGGCGATCCAAATGCGTTACCTGTCATTCGTATCAGAGGTACGGGCACTATGCTCGCCGGTGCTAACCCTTTATATGTAGTAGATGGTGTTATCAGCGATGATATCAGAAATATAAACTCTGCTGACATCACCAGTATGGACATTCTTAAGGATGCATCTGCAACAGCCATCTATGGTATGCGCGCGGCCAATGGTGTAATACTAATTACAACAAAAAGGGGCAGAGCAGGAAAAATGGTGGTGAGCTATGATGCTACACTTGGTGTAAAAGAAGCTACCAAACTTGTAAACATGGCAGGGGCAAAACAATATGCCGGCTACGTAAATGAAGCAAGTGTTTACTACGGCAGTGGCGATAGTATTGTAACTGCTGCGACACTTGCTTCAGGTGGCAACACAGACTGGTACAACGAAATTTTGAAAAAAGGGTTCTTTCAAAACCACAACGTCTCTGTTGCAGGTGGTAGCGATAAAGTGAATTATTTCTTGAGTGCAGGTTATCTCAGCGATGAAGGAATTATTAGAACCAACGATTTTAAAAGGTTAACCATAAGAAATAACAACGACTATAAGATTACTAATAATTTCAAGATCTCCACTCTGTTATCATATAGTCGCAGCACTGTTCGAAATGTTGACCTTGGTGCTTTTAACGTGGCTTATCGTGCGGCACCTTATGTGATCGCTAAGCAGAATGGAAAGTATGGTAATACTTCCCTTTCAAATAATGTCGGCAACCCAATTCTTGACCAGGATAAAAATGACAACTCCGGCAAAGGGGACCGCTTCCAAGGTAATGTGGTTGGAGAATATAAACCGATTACATGGCTAACATTAAGATCAAGTTTTGGCGTTGATAAAAACAATTTTAGAAGTATCTCTTACGGGTACAAGTATGCCAACGTAGGTCCTGACAACGTGTTTCTGACTTCGGGTAGCAACCAGCTGCGTGACAAGAGTTCTCTGACTGTTACAGAAAGTGAAGGCAACCGTTGGGTATGGGATAATACTGCTACAGCTGCAAAAAGATTTGGCGACCACAACTTGACCCTGCTTGCCGGTATTACGGCTGAAGATATACGCACGCGTAGCATTGGTGGATCAAGGGTCGATGTTCCGCAGGATAAAGATCAATGGTATTTAAACGCAGGTTCCACTATTGGTGCAAGAAACTTTAACGATGGCGACAGGTCTACCCGAAACTCTTATTTAAGTCGCTTAAACTACAACTATAAAGACAAGTATTTTTTAACGGGAACGATACGAGCTGACGCTTCATCACGTTTGCCTGCAAATAATCGTTGGGGTTATTTCCCTTCCGTTGGAGCAGGATGGGTGCTTAGCAACGAAGGGTTTATGGGTGATCAGAAAACTTTTAATAACCTGAAATTAAGAGCGAGCTATGGCAAAGTGGGTAATGATGGAATTCCAAGCAATTTGTTTGTTCCGTTAGCAACGGTAAATCTGCCCTATTTCTTTAATGGTCAGGAGGTGCTTAACCTACGACTCGAAGAGCTCGCTGACCCCAGTCTTAAATGGGAAGTCACAAGGGAAGTAAACGTTGGACTAGATTTTAGCCTGATAAAAAACCGTTTATCAGGTACAGTAGATTTTTACGATAGAAAAACTAGTGACGCATTAGTTCGCATAAATATTCCGGCAATTTTAGGAGATCCTAATAATGAGTACATCACGAATGCAGCAACTTTCACGAACAAAGGCGTCGAGGTTGCATTGAACTGGCAAGATAGAATCGGCAGCGATTGGAGATACAACCTCGGCGTCAACCTGGCTTATAACCGAAACAGAATTGAAAAACTTAATGGAGGGCAAGCTCTCAGTAGTGGAAGTGTAGGCGGGCAAGGCTTTACCACTAAATCTGATAATGGCCAGCCAATAGGTAGTTTTTTCCTTTGGGAAGTTGAAGGCATTTTTCAAACCGAAGCTGAAGTTGCTTCGTCTGCACAGCCAGGAGCAAAACCTGGTGATTTAAGATACCGCGACATTAATAAGGATAAAGTTATCAATGCTGATGACAGAGTTTACCAGGGATCGTATCAACCAAATATTACTTATGGAATAAATGGCGGATTAAGCTTTAAAGCTTTAGACTTGTCTTTTGGCGGCTATGGTACAGGAGGTGGGAAGATTTACAATGGGAAAAAAGCAGCACGTGGTGATTTCAGAGATAACATAGAAACTTCAGTAGTAAACAATCGTTGGACTCCCGGCAATACAAATACAAATGTTCCAAGAGCTAATCTTAACGAACTACCTGCCTCTACCTACTTCCTTGAAAAGGGAGATTTTTTTAGAATAAACAATCTAACTGTAGGTTATACCCTTCCCCGACGACTGCTGGATAAGTTTAGTATGCAAAGTTTAAGAGTATTTGCTACGGCTCAGAACCTGGCCACTTTCACCAGTTATAGTGGATTTACTCCTGAAATAAACAACGGAGGTACGCTTGACGGTGGTATTGAATTAGCCATTTATCCTACCACACGAACTTTTGCTTTTGGCGTGAACGTGGGATTTTAATAAACTATAATCAACAGACTATATGAAGAACAACATCATAAAAACACTTGCCATAACAGCCATACCGATAGCTGGTCTTTTAGCAGGTTGTAGTAAAAATTTTTTAGAGGTAGACCCGCAAGGGCAAACAACAGAAGTACTTGCTCTTACCGATCCTGATGCTGCCAATAAGTTGGTCGGCGGTGTTTATAGTACATTATACTACGGCGGTTTTGATAAAACTACTGTCGGCTTTCTTTGGGTTCTGGCAAACGATATTGCAAGTGATGACGCCGATAAAGGCAGCACTCCAGGCGACTTTGGTGCAGCAGGTGAGATTGATAATTTCACGCATACCAGCAACAACTTTATTTTTAATAACATCTGGAGCGGTCACTTTTCTGCTATCATAAGTGCGAACAAAGCAATAGACGTTTTAAATAAAGGTTCACTCGAACAGTCTGTAAAGAACAGGCTGATAGGCGAAGCAAGGTTTTTAAGGGGCCTCTACTATTTCAATCTTGTAAGGTTCTTTGGTGGAGTTCCTAAAATAACCACAGCACCGCTTGCTAGTGAAGGTAGCAGTGATGCATTGCAAACAAGAGCTACTGCTGCGGAGATTTACGCCTTGATTATTGAAGATCTTCAATTTGCTGCTGATAATCTTCCTTTAAAAGGAGATGCGGCTAGCCAGGTAGGGCGAGCAACTAAGGGAGCGGCACAAAGCTACCTGGCTAAAGTTTACCTCTACCAGAAAAACTGGCAAAAAGCCTTCGAACTATCGCAGGCCGTTATCACTTCAGGCAGGTACTCTTTGGTTCCGGACTACAATGCAATCTTTAGAGAAAAGCCTGTAAATGGTGTTGGTGGAAACAACAACAGTGAATCAATATTTGAGGTGCAGACTGGTGTAAACTTAGGGGAGAATGCAGTTAGCCCACTCTTTAGCAATGGCCAAGGACCGCGCGGACGTGGAGGTTGGAACGACCTTGGTTTCGGATTTAACACCCCTACAATCGATCTGGCTAATGCCTACGAAACAGGTGATACCAGGAGAAACGCTACCATCATTTTTATCAATCCCACAGTTGCAGGTAACAGCACTGGCACAGTACTTTGGGATGGCTTCCGTCTACCATCGAAAGACAGTGTAGAAAATGAGAGATACAACTACAAGGCATATCATAGTAACATAGCAGAGTCAGCCCAGGTAAGTAATAACAAAGACACCAAGCCAAAAAATATAAGGTTAATGCGCTACGCGGAATTGCTGCTGATCTACGCTGAAGCTGCGGCAATGACCAACAATGCGGGAGAAGCAACTGCAAAATTAAATCTCGTTCGCAGCCGATCTAACCTGCCTCCTTCTGTTGGAACACAAGCAAACATCTGGAAAGAACGGAGAACCGAACTGGGCATGGAACAAGACAGGTTTTTGGACCTAGTTCGCCAGGGAAGAGCAGGCGCTGTATTACGTGCGCACGGCAAAGCGTTTGTTGATGGCAAGCACGAAGTCTTTCCGATACCGCAAGCACAAATCGATTTAAGTGCAGGTAGACTAAAACAAAATCCAGGGTATTAATCATTAACGATTGAATTCTTCTATATGAACACAAATTATAAAACACTCACAGCGTCCCTGCTCATTTTTATAGTGACTTCAGTGCTGGTTACTGCTTGCACCAAAGCAGAATTGGATAATACATTTAAGGCTGGCGATCCTCCCCCTGTAGCCGGTGGTTTTGTAAACTCCAACGATATTTCTCCCTCAAACCTTGTGGCTCATTTTGCTTTTGAAGGAAACGTAAACGATACGAAAGGTGCAGTGACCGGTGGCACAGCTTCTGGTACAACCAGCTTTGTTGCAGGCCGTAAAGGCCAGGCCTACCAAGGTTCGACAAACGGCTTTATTGTGTATGCTAACCCCGGTCCCATTGCTACACTAACAAGCTTTACTGCCAGTTTTTGGATTAACACAAATAAGCATGATGGCGGCGCGCAGGGTGTTTTTAACCTCGCTAAGCAGGATGGATCATTTTGGGGCAACTTCTTTGTAATGATAGAAGGCAACAATACCAGCTCAAACAGGATGTTTATGAAACTTCATTTTGAAAAAAATACGGCGCCTTTCACAGAACATTGGGCAGAGCCGAACGGCTTTGGCGCCGTCGACTACCGGCCTGATGATATGTACGGTGCATGGAGACATGTAGTGTGGACCTACGACGCAGCAACATCTAAAGTGAGATTTTTTGTAAATGGCCAAAAGCGTGATTTGCCACCCGGAACAGAGGACCGAAAAGCAGACCCTGCCGGAACACCTTTGGGAGCACTTAATTTTAAAAGCGCTACAAAGTTTGTGATAGGTGCTTATCAAAATCAATTAGGCGCACCCTTTAATGCTCCCGAACCCTGGATGTTGCCCTACACAGGAAAGCTGGATGAATTTAGAATCTACAATAAAGCTTTGTCAGAATTAGAGATTAGCGCGCTGAATATTTTGGAACGGCAGGGCCGCTAGACTTATATCCGGTGATGGGCTTGGCTGTTGCATTTGTTGACACAGCGCTTTCAATAAAAATCGACCTGCTTTTTGTAATTCGCTAATTTTTGTTTTTCATATCCAAAGAATGAGGTTGAACAAAATATATATTCTCGTAGCACTAATGCTTTGCGGAAACGCACTGTTGAGCCAGGAAATAAAGAAGATAAATACCCGTGTCAATAAGATCCCGGCGGAATACGAAAAGATATATACCGATGTTCAGAGAAGTACTTTTCAATATTTCTGGGAGGGTGCAGAGCCTGTTAGCAGTCTTGCAAGGGAGCGTATCCATGTAGATGGAAATTACCCCGAAAATGATCAAAGTGTGGTAACAACCGGTGGTGGTGGATTTGGCGTGATGGCAATATTGGTGGGGATTGAGCGGGGATTTATTACACGCCGACAAGGCTTAGAAAGACTTCAACGGATAGTTAACTTTTTAGAAAAGGCAGACAGGTTTCATGGGGCGTGGCCGCATTGGCTCTATGGTGAAACAGGCAAGGTTAAACCCTTCAGTAAAAAAGATGATGGCGGTGATCTCGTTGAGTCTTCTTTTATGCTGCAAGGTTTACTGGAAGTAAGGCAATATTTCAAAAACGGAAATGCTGCCGAAAAAGCTTTAAGCGCGAGGATAGATCAACTGTGGAAAGAGGTAGATTTTAACTGGTATACGAGAGGACAAAATGTTCTCTACTGGCATTGGTCGCCCAACTATAGTTGGGACATGAACTTTGCCGTAAAAGGTTACAATGAATGCTTGATCATGTATGTGCTTGCAGCTTCCTCGCCTACGCATGGAGTAGCGGCTGGAGTATATCATGAAGGCTGGGCACAAAGCGGAAAAATTAATGCAATAACTACAAAATATAATTACACCCTAACCCTTGCTCACCAGGGCGCAAAAGAATATGGGGGTCCTTTGTTCTGGTCCCATTATTCTTATCTTGGTCTTGACCCAAGAGGACTAAAAGATCGGTATGCAGACTACTGGGAACACAATAGAAACCATACTTTAATCAATAGGGCATGGTGTGTCGAAAATCCCAAAAAGTACAAGGGGTACGGTGCTGATAGTTGGGGCCTTACTGCAAGTTATTCTGTAAAAGGTTATGCTGGCCATGCGCCGGGTATCGATAATGATCTCGGCGTTATTTCGCCTACGGCCGCTTTATCATCGATGCCTTATACAGCGGATTATAGCATGCAGGCGATGAAACACTGGTACCAACAATTAGGTAGTAAAGTGTATGGACAATACGGCTTCTACGATGCTTTTAGTGAAACGGAAAATTGGTTCCCGAAAAGGTACCTGGCTATAGACCAGGGGCCGGCTGTAGTAATGATGGAAAATTACCGCACCGGTTTGCTTTGGAACTTATTTATGAGCTGTCCCGAAATACAGCAGGGGCTGCAGAAATTAGGTTTCGAAAGTCCACATTTAAAGAAACAGTCCTTAGGAATTAAAAAGCATTAGCAACACGTCGTTAAAACAAATCGTTGTATTAAATACTTATCAAAACAAGTAATTAATACAACGATGTATTTGTCTCCTAACCCCTAACTAGTTAGTTCTTTACAGCTTCAAATGCTAATACTGGTGCACTTTCATAACCAATATTTTCTTTACTTACTTCAGCTTCCTCATACGTTTCATTTTCAAAAGATGGTGCAGGAAACACATCTTGCCTTACCACCGGACCGCCTGCAGATAGTTCACTTCCCGGCACTTTGCTTTTTAAGATTGGCCAGAAGATCTGGGCGTACCATTGGTCGCCTTCGTAGTGTGAGATGCCATACTCTTTTGGATACTGCCTGGTAATATATGCCGTTTTAAAAATGATGTCCCACAGAAAAAACATGTTACCAAAGTTGCCTTTGTAGTACCCAACCCCGTCATCAGTTGTGTTAGCATGGTGTGCGTGGTGTGTGGCGGGTGTGGAGATCGTGCGCTCTAAAACCCACGCAATTGGATGCAAAAATTTGTACTTGTAAAAAGGCTTATCCCACGGAATAGCTGAGTGTGCAGACAAGGTTATTAAAGTCTTAATTCCTTTTACAAACAGAGCCGGATAACCAAGACCTACATACACCAAAACAGCGGTTAAATAAGTTTGCGAAAAGAAAATGGTATAGATAATATTTTGTCTTCCCGCCATTGCCATGCCCATATAGTTTGCTGAATGATGCGTACGATGAAAACGCCACAACCAAGGCACTTCATGATGCAAGCGATGATACCAATATTGTGTGAGATCGTCGTAGATCGCAATGATTAAAGCACCCCATAGAAAAGGTATCCAGCTTAAAGTATCCTTTGTACCTGGCAATACAAAAGGCAGTACCTGTAGTGTAACCCAAGCCACTGCAGGTTTTACTACCAGCTTAGGTAAGGTAAAGCACGCGATGTCGGTCAGCATTTCATTGCGGTTCCATTTGTGTTTGTATAGTCCGAATAAAAATTCAACGACACCTACAATTAGTGTGATCGCTACAAAGCCCCAACCGTTGAGGTTTTTAAAAATATCTTCAATAATCTTAACCATGATGAATATGTATTTTTATTAATTATTTGGTTTAAATGAAAATGAGGCAGTTTTCTGTTTCTTCTCAAGCCACGGTCGTTTTCCGGTGATATAAAAACTAAGAAACATCAGCAGTATGGGCAATGCATAGATAAAAAGACTAAGCAGTGCGTTTTTAAAAATCCGTTGTTTTACATGAGCTTCCATTTTCATGATTTCGGGTATTTATTTGTTTTTAAAATTTGTTTCTGCGCTCGTAGTTGCGGGTTGTTTTGGTGTGAGCAGTTTATAGCTCAGTTTTATTCCCCCGAACAAAATCAGCATGGGCACAATGATGAGAAAGAGCCCAATGAGAATTTTTTTTGTGATTAGTGTTACATCTGATATTGTCATAGCTTTTTATTTTTTTGTTTACAATCAGTTGATCTTTTATCGACATCGTTGTGTCAGTCACTTGTACAGTTTCTCGTCGCTCAACATTTGAAACATCTTATACAATTCCCCGTCATTGCGAGGAACGAAGCAATCTGATTTCTCATGTTTCATGTGCTCCAATTTGTAGAGCAGATTGCTTAGTCGTTCCTCCTCGCAATGACGACGGTTCATATGCTGTAGCTTCTCTCGCATAAGCAATGGGTCAGTTTATTCCTTCTCGCGATGACGGTGCAGTACAAGTGTGCGACGCAACGATGTTTCATTGAAATAATATTGTTGGGCTCAAAAAAAATCCCCTTTTACCAGCCAGCATTTTGAGTAAGCAAAGGATTGATTTCGATCTCAGACTGAGGTATAGGATAAAGCGTGTCTTTCACAGCAGCTCCTATTTTAGCGGGGTACTTTTTCAATGCATCATATAAATAAGTTCCGCCTCTTCTAGAAAGGTCAAACCACCGCTGGCCTTCCTGCACAAACTCTTTGCGACGCTCCAGGAAAACAGCTTCCCTGAATTCACTTTGACCCAGACCTAAAACCAGGTTACCAATTTTAGCCCTGTTTCGAACTCTATTGATTGCCGCATACGCCTCAGTTGTAGGGCCATTATTTAGTTCATTCAACACCTCAGCTTTTAGTAATAGAATGTCGGCAAAACGAATGACGGGATAATTAATTCCGCTTTGTGCCTGGTTGGTTAAAGGATTCAAAGAAAAGTCGATGAATTTGGCAAAACGTGCAAAAGGAAAGTTTACATACTGACCGGTTGCGGCGTTGAAAAGGCGGGTATAAAAGGTAACATCACGGCGGGTGTCTTCAGCAGAAAATAGATTGTAAAGCGTGCTGTCGATCGGTCTGTCACCGGGGTTGACAGTTGCATTGAACGAAGAAAAACTGTTGTTACTAAGAAATTGCTGGCTGTTTTTTGCACCCAGGTTTGTCTCGAACTGAACAGAAAAAATATGCTCTATCCCATTTTTAGTTGCCTTTTGAAAAGCATCAATATAGTTTGGATAAAGATCGTAACCGTAACCGCCGTTAGTTACTGCATTAATTTCCTTTAAAGCATTTTGCCAATCACGTCTTGTTACATATACTTTAGCCAGCAACGCATGAGCCGCTCCACTGGTAGCCCTGCCCTTATCTGCGATACCATAAGTAGCAGGCAGGTTGGTTGCATCCGTTAAGTCAGCAATAATTTGCTCATATACTTTTTCTTTTGGAGCCCTTGCCACTTTCAATTCATCCACCTTAATACTTGCGGGATCATGAAGAATGAGCGGAGCATCGCCCCAAAAACGAACGACATTAAAGTATAGAAGCGCTCTTATAAACTTAGCCTCTCTTAAAAGTCTGGAGCGCAAAGTTGTATCGAACGAAATAGCAGGAATATTGTCAATTGCAACATTTGCCCTGCTGATACCGAAGTAATGTTGCTGCCATACTTTTTTAACCCTGTCATTTGCTGCAACATAGGTAGCAGTTCCCAAAGCAATTACATCAGGGTTGGTATTGGAAGGGCTAAAAGTCTGGTCGTCAGCGCCATTTGATGTTAGCAGGTTAAGGTTTCGGCCGTAGATTATAAAATCACCTGCAGCATCTGTGTTGAGTGAGCTATATACAGCAGCAACCGCTGCAACAGCATCAGATTGGGTTTTATAAAATTGAGCATTTGTAATAATTGCTTCAGGACTTTCAACAAGCTTGTTGCACGACAGTGAAAGGAGTGCCGAAGCAAGAAAAATGAATGTTTTTTTCATTGTCTTAAAATT
The DNA here is from genome assembly GCF_007991655.1 of Segetibacter aerophilus. Taxonomy (GTDB): domain Bacteria; phylum Bacteroidota; class Bacteroidia; order Chitinophagales; family Chitinophagaceae; genus Segetibacter; species Segetibacter aerophilus. The sequence continues at coordinate 799,401 of NZ_BJYT01000001.1, read as the reverse complement.
TTATGCAAAAAAGGTTGGGGAGAATTAGACTATTAACTGACTAAAAGGTGATGTTTACTCCGGCAAGAAAAGCTTTGGTACTTGGATACGCCCCATAGTCAATTCCCTGTTTTGTATTATCACCATCAAAGAAGTTTACTTCAGGATCATAACCTGTGTATTTAGTAAGCGTAAGCAGGTTTTGTGCAGTTGCATACAAGCGCAGTTGCTTCACTCCCACTTTTGAAATCAGACCTTTTGAAAAACTATATCCTACAGACAGATTCTTTAGTTTGAGATAAGAAGCATCTTCTACATATACATCAGCCACTTGTGATACCGGTGCGTTGGTTGCCCTTGGAATTTTTCCTGTAGGATTTTGTGGAGTCCAGCGGTCAAGCAGCGTTGAACTTGCATTGAGAGATAATGTAGGTATTTCTAATTTCTGTTGCAAAAAGTTGAAAACCTTGTTGCCATAAGAACCCTGGAAGAAAACAGAAAGATCGAAGTTTTTGATTGTAACTGAATTGTTGAAACCAAAAGTAAACTTGGGCTGGGCCGTACCAAGACTATGCTTATCATTTGAATTAACAATACCGTCGCCATTGTAGTCCACATACCTGCGATCTCCTTCCTGTTGTGAGACGCCGTTTAAAACAGGAGTACCTTTTGAGAGATCATTAGCAGTTAATAATCCTGCGGTGTTGTAGCCCCAGAAAGTACCAACGGGCAAACCTACTTTAACGATAACAGGCGATACAAAACCTGTGGGCGCAAGCGGGAAATAATAATCAGTTCCGTTACCAAGACTTAATATTTTATTCCTGTTTGCGGCCACTACAAAAGTTGATTTCCAATTGAGGTTACGAGCTTTCAGGTTGTCAGAAGTAATGCTTAACTCTACACCTTTATTCTCAACGCTGCCGACGTTTTGTAGGGAACTTGCATAGCCGGTATATAAAGGGAAAGGGACATTCAGCAAAAGATCAGTTGTTCTCTTTAAATACACATCAAATGATACATTGATCCGGTTTCTAATCAAACCCACATCAACTCCAGCATTGTATTGTGTTGTGGTCTCCCACTTCAAGTCTGGATTGGCAATTTGAGTTGGAGAGATTCCGGTAACCAGGGTGCTTGAAAAATAATAGTTGGTGGGTGTAAGTGCAGCAAGTGAGCTATAAGGCGGCACTTCAGAGTTTCCGGTTCTGCCTGCTGATAATCTTAGTTTTAAGTTGCTGATTGTTTTTGAATATTTCTCCAAAAAATTCTCTTCTGCTACGTTCCAACTAAAACCAATGGAAGGAAAAAATCCCCAGCGGTTATTTGCACCGAGTTTAGAGGAGCCATCAGCACGTGCAGATAGGGACAGGTTGTACTTATGGAGCAAAGAATAATTAACTCTTGCGAGATAAGAATTGATTGCAGATTCATGTGCATCTGAGGTAGAAAGCACTGGTGTCGAAGCAAAGTTTAAGTTGTTGAATTTTGTCTGATCGTTCGGAAACTTCTGTGCAGCGGCTACTGCGACATTATCTTTCTGGTGCTGAATAGTATAACCACCAAGAATATTTAAGAAATGCTTTTTATTGAAGGAATGATCATAAGTGAGCAGGTTTTCATTGATCCAGGTAGTAGCATTTGCAGAGCCGATGGCAGCATATCCCTGTGTAGAAAACCCGGTTGAATTACCTGCTGGGGAACCGGCGAAGGAAGGAGAATAATAGTTTTGTCTTGCATTAAATAAGTCTGCTCCCGCCGTAACTTTTAAGGTTAGCTCTTTTATGAGTTTATACTCCAATGAAAGGTTTCCAAGAATTCTATTGAGGTAACTTTTATTGGTTGTTTTTGCAATATCCTGTAAAAGATTTGTTGGTGTAGAAGAATAAGGGCTTGCTGTATTATAACTTCCATCGGCATTATAAATTTTAGCCACAGGGGAAAGAAGTAACAGATTAGCGAAGGCAGTGCTTTGAAAATTAGAGCTGTTGTAAGCGTTTCCAAAAAGTTTGTCTTCTACAGATTGACTGCCAAAAACATTTGTCGCCAGCTTCAGTTTATCGCTTATGTTTCTCTCGTAGTTAATCCGGGCCGAGTATCTTTTAAAGCCGGTATTGACTACTGTTCCGCCTTGGTTATAATAGTTACCCGAAACTAAAAACCTGGACTTATCGTCGCCACCTGAAAATGATAACTCATGGTTTTGAATGGTGGCGTTTTTTATAGCTGCATCCTGCCAATCTGAACCAACACCTAAAGCTGCAATTGCAGAGTCGGAAAATGTTTTAGGTTTACCGTCGCTAAAATTCACATCGTTTATTAAAGATGCCCACTGAGACGCATTTAACAGTTCAAGTCTTTTCCTGACTTTTTGTACGCCTATATATGTACTATAATTTACTTCACTCCCACTCTTCTTTCCTCTTCTTGTAGTGATTAGTACAACCCCATTTGCACCTCTTGAACCGTAGATGGCAGTGGCTGAGGCATCCTTCAATACTTCAATGGATTCAATATCACTTGGGTTAATTGTAGACAATGCATTTACACCAACACCATTAGATGCACCAGTATTTGCATAGGTGTTGTTGTTGTAAACTATAAAGCCATCAATTACATACAATGGATCATTACCAAAGCTGATAGAGTTGCCGCCTCGTACCCTTATCGTTGCGGTACTACCAGGTTGCGCTGAACTCTGTGTAACAGCCACACCCGGAACTGATCCTTGTAAAAGATTATCAAAGGAAGCTGCAGGCTGACTTAATAAGTTCTTAGATACCGTGGCAACAGATCCTGTTACATCACTTTTTCGTTGGGTTCCGTAACCAACCACAACTACTTCGTTCAGTGCATTTGTACCATCTTTTAATTCTATAAAAATGTTGTTGTTTTCCTTGAAAGTAATCTCGTTTGTCTGGTATCCTATATAACTAACGATAAAGGTTACAGGCAGTTTCTGCCCGGTTACAAACTTAAATCCACCCTGGTTATCGGTGATTACTTCATGCGTTGTTCCTTTTAAATGAACTGAAGCGCCTTCAAGCGGAGCTTTCGACTTTTCTTCAACAACTTTTCCAAAAAGCAGAATATTGTTGTCACCTGTTTTGCTCTTATTGTCCTGTGCAAACGATTGATTGCTACTAACAAAAAAGACCGTTACTATAGCTATTTTTAAAATAGATTGGCCCCGTTGTTCAAAGGTTAAAATGGCTTTACTTAATGAAGTAAGTAAATTCTTTTGCATACTTTTATTTTGGTTTTTTTAGACAATACAATGCCCGGCAGAAGGTTTTACACTTTCTGTAATGTCAAACTCCGGCTTGTGTTATTTCCACCGGAACCATTGCAGTGGTTCCGGTTTTTTTCAACTCTTTTTTCTTATTAGCTCAACACAATAAACCTCTAATCCGCTTGTTCAAAGCTGTAAAAATGCTTTGTGTTTTCGCCATTGTTGTTGGTGAATACATTTATGTTATGATGATTTAAAAATAGAAATTAAGTACAGGCAAGGTCGTGTGGAATCAACAGCACATACAACAGCAACAACCAGATTTTGCTGCTAGTCTTGTAGTATCGGCAGAATTTGAAAAAGGTAGAATTTTCAAAATTTCAATTATCAGGTTTAAATGATTTCGATGCCAAAAACCAATATTTAATAAATATTGATGCACAAATATAAAGGGAGAATTAATAGTCTACCAAATTAATAGGCTTTTATTTTTAAAATTAATTTCCCTCCTACCTCCCTATAATTTCCTTGCTGGGGCACTACGGAAGTAACAATTTAAGGGTCTGCATTTGGAATTCTTTTAAGCAGCACGGCTTGTTTCTGTTTGCTTTCGTATTACTATCTTAGCTCGTCAAGCTTCTTATCTAACAGGTATTCTCTTAATTATTATAAATACTACGGTTGCCATAAATCTAATTGCTATGAGTATTGCTTCGCCTCAGTTTCTTGTAATTGCTTTATTTATAACCAGTGCTGCTATCGCCCAACCGAAAGCAGGGGTAATGATGAAACAGCCGGTACTCGGATATAGATCCGCCAAAGTTCTTACCGTTGGTGCCCTTCAGTTTAAAGACCTGAATAAAAATGGTAAGCTGGATAAGTATGAAGATTGGAGGCTTTCAAATGAAGAGAGAGCGACCGACTTGCTTTCTAAAATGTCATTAGAAGAGAAGGTCGGTTTCATGCTGATTAGTACAACACGTTTGAAGAATGAAGGTGGACAACAAGCATCAGAAAACAAGCTACAGGTAACAAGTGATTTTAATGAAGAGGACGTTGTTGCTACGAATAATATATTTACCCGCAAGCCGCTCCCCGTGCCCATTATGAATGTTGCCGGTACTACAAAAGGTGTCACACAATTTCATCTCCGTCATTTTATTTTCAGGGCAAATGTTAGTGCAAGAATAACTGCAGAATGGGCAAATAAATTACAAGCACTTTGCGAAAGTGACGGCCTGGGAATTCCAGCTATTGTCGCCTCTAATCCTCGTAACCATATAACACAAGACGCTTCTATAGGCTTAAGTGTAGGGGCAACCACCTTTTCGACCTGGCCGGGTGAACTGGGCCTTTCAGCTATGCGTGATTTAAAACTTGTAAGAGAGTTTGCCGACATAGCGCGGCAAGAATGGAAAGCTGTTGGATTAAGGAAAGGCTACATGTATATGGCAGACCTTTCAACCGAACCACGGTGGCAACGTATTGAAGGAACTTTTGGAGAAAACGCAGAATGGGTAGCTCAGATGATGACCGAGGTAGTACTAGGTTTTCAAGGCCCGAAATTAAATGCTTCTTCAGTGGCTCTTACGACTAAACACTTCCCCGGCGGTGGCGCGGGAGAAGGCGGGCAAGATCCCCATTTTGACTGGGGTAAGTATGAAACTTTTCCGGGCAAGATGTTCGAAAACAATTTAATTCCGTTTAGAGCTGCTATCAAAGCCGGCACTTCATCCATCATGCCCTATTATTCTATACCTAAAGATCTCGAGTATGAGAAGATCGCTTATGCATACAACAAGAGAATATTGCAGGATTTACTAAGGGGTAAACTTGGTTTTAAAGGCGTTATTAATTCCGATACCGGTCCCATCGAAATGATGCCGTGGGGCGCCGAAAACTTATCTGTTATAGAGCGATATAAAAGAACATTAGAAGCAGGTGTAAATCTTTACTCTGGTACAGCTGATCCTGCGAAGCTTTTGGAAACAGTAAAGAGTGGTATGGTTGATACGAAATTGGTTGACGAGTCTGTACGAAGATTGCTGTTAGAAAAATTTGAACTTGGCCTTTTCGAAAATGCCTATGTTGATGCAGAGGCTGCTGAAAAAATTGCTGGCAATGCAAAGTTCCAGGAGAGGGCAAACGTTGCGCTACGGAAATCAATTGTTCTATTGCGGAATGAATCAAAAACTCTTCCGCTTAAAGCGAAAACAAAAGTGTATTTCGAGACCTACTTTCCCAAGAGAGGAAGTGCAAATCCGCACAACGTTTACGCTGCAAAAAACAATAACCACAATGTTGAATTTGTAAGTACACCTGAGGAAGCAGACCTGGTTGTATTGTGGATCACGCCGGGAGCGAAATCGTTGTTTGAGTCCGACGGCTCTCCTCTTTACCTCTCCCTGTCGAGAAACAATGTAGATGTCAGCTACGTTAATAAGTTGACTGAGAAAAAGCCAACGGTACTAGCCATCAATTATACAAACCCATGGGTCATCAATGAGATTTATAATGATGGAAACAAGGCAAACATCAAGGGCGTGATTGCTACATTCGGAACTTCGAGGGATGCTCTTTTAGATATACTTACAGGTAAGTTTAAACCCTCAGGCAAAATGCCTTTTACTACTCCCCGAACAGAAGAGGCGGTTAAAAATCAGAAAGAAGATGTACCGGGAAATTTAGAAGCACCTGGTTACAGCTTGTTTAAATACAATGAAGGATTGAGTTATTGATTCTTGCCAATAAAATAACTGGCGGTACAGCTATTGCAACAAATTTTACAAAAATCATTTTTCGTGCTTTTTTTGTTCTTAGTCTTAATCATGTTATACATGCAACAAGGCATCCACGGACAAAAGACTAGAAATTAATGAGCAAGAATAAAATATCGAATGCAATATCAACCAATAGAGAATTATGGAATCGTCGGTGATCTAAACACCGTTGCGCTCATAGGATTAAATGGAAGCATAGATTTTATGTGCTTTCCCAATTTTGATTCTCCAAGCATCTTTGCTGCATTACTTGATTCGGAAAAGGGTGGAAAGTTTGAACTCCATCCACTCTTCAAAACAATGAAAACAAAGCAGCTGTACATGCCCGACACAAATGTGTTGCTTACCCGCTTCTTATCGGAAGATGGTGTTGCCGAAATCATGGACTTCATGCCTGTAGAAGAATTATTCAATGGCAAAGAATTAATACGCCGGGTAACAACTGTACGCGGCAATGTAGAGTATAAGATGAACTGCAAGCCCCGCTTCAACTATGGAAGAAGTACACATGAAGTGCAAAAAATAAATGATCGAGAGGTCGTTTTTTCAAGTAAGGGCGAAGACGGTTTGGTATTAAGATTAAAGAGCTCGGTCGTGTTGCAAATTGTGGATGGAGACGTTGTTGCTGATTTTTCATTGTCTCCAAATCAAACTGCTGACTTTCTTATTGAGCATGTAGACAAGGAACATAACCAGGACCGAGACTTTCAAACGTTTATAACCGACAGCCTTTTTCAAACCGTGAACTATTGGAAAAAATGGATTGGTCAATCTAACTATAAGGGCCGTTGGATGGAGATTGTTAACCGTTCTGCATTAGTGCTGAAATTGCTTACCTCATACAACTATGGTTCTATTATAGCTGCGCCTACTTTTAGCTTACCTGAAAGCATTGGATCTGGTCGCAATTGGGATTATCGTTATACCTGGATCAGGGATGCATCGTTTAGCATGTATGCCCTTATTCGTTTAGGTTATACCGAGGAAGCGGGGAAGTTTATGCAATGGGTTGAAAAGCTTTGCCAGGATATTATGGGCAAAAGCGAGCTAGGCATCATGTATTCTATAGATGGTCACCGCCAACTGGAAGAAACAACACTGGATAATTTTGAAGGCTACGAAAAGTCGGCCCCGGTACGGATTGGCAACAATGCGTACAGCCAGTTGCAGCTGGACATTTACGGTGAGCTCTTAGACTCAGTATATCTCTATAATAAATACGGCACTCCTATTTCCTATGATTTTTGGAAAAACCTAGAAAGCCAGATCGATTGGTTAAGCAGCAATTGGAACCAACCCGATGAGGGGATTTGGGAGGTAAGAGGCGGCAAGAAAAACTTTCTTTATTCCCGGCTTTTATGTTGGGTTGCTTTTGACAGGGCTATAAAAATTGCTGAGGCGAGATCGTTTCCATTAAACGAACAATGGAGAAGGGAACGGGATATTATTTACAATAGTATTTATACGGATTTCTGGAATGAAGACAAGAAGGCCTTTATGCAGTATCCTGGGTCTCCAACGGTCGATGCATCTACTTTGCTCATGCCGTTAATTCGTTTCATTAGTCCTAAAGATCCCCGCTGGTTGTCGACTTTAAAAAGAATCGAAGAGGAGCTTGTGTCCGATTCGCTTGTATACCGCTATCGTCCTGATATCGCTGCTTCAGATGGTTTTATTAGTCACGAGGGTACTTTTAGCATGTGTACTTTCTGGTATGTTGAATGCTTGTCACGCTCTGGCCAGCTAGAGAAAGCAAGGTTTTATTTCGAGAAGATGTTGGGCTACGCGAACCACCTCGGACTGTACTCAGAGCAGCTTGGTTTTAAAGGAGAACACCTTGGCAATTTCCCACAAGCATTTACTCATTTAGGTTTGATAAGTGCGGCATATAATCTCAATAAGAAGTTGAACGAACGCACCAGGAAGAACGGCGAATAGAAATCGTACTGCAACATCCTATCAATGCAGTTGATTGTTGCTTGTTAAGGCAAAGCAAAAAACACGAAGTTGTTGAATACTACCGATTTAAAATCAGACTTTTAAAGTATTCAAAGCTTCCATGGTTAAAACTTTACTTCTTATACTATCTATTCTTGGGCTTACCAGTTTACACGCCCAACAATTTAAATTAACGGGAACAATAACCAATGCTGCAAGAGAACCCCTGGCCTTTGTGAGTGTACAGGTAAAAGAATTGCAAAGCGGTACAACTACCAAAGAAGATGGCAGCTATATACTTCTGCTTGAAGAAGGTAAGTATGATATCGTGTACAGCATCGTAGGTTATAAAAGGCAGGTCTTAACCGTTACCATTACAAAGAATTATACGCAGAACATTATACTTGAAGAAGACAAAGCTCAACTTGAGGATGTTACGATAAAAACAAAGTATAAGGACCCGGCAACAGAAGTAATTAAGAATATAATTCGACGAAAAGACAGCATTACCGCTGCCCCGGGAGCTTGGTCGAGCAACGTCTATATCAAGGCAGTACAACAAGACTCTTCCTCAAGAAAACAAAGGTTTAAAGCTAAGAATGATTCTGTGGCATTTATTGCAAATCGCGATATAGCTGGCATGGCCATGACAGAGGTTTCGCTGAAACTTGACTATGCTTCTGAGCAAAAAATAAAAGAAGAACGTCTCGGTATAAAAAACAACGGAAGCAGAGAAGATTTTTTTTATGTATCAACTACCGAAGGCTTTTTTAATTTTTATAACAACCTCATAAAAGTTCCCGGACTATCTACGACGCAGTTTCTATCGCCTGTGAGTTTTAGTGGATTACTGGCTTATAAGTTTAAAACATTAAAAGTAGAGAAGCGGGGTAATTACAAGTGGTACACCATTGCGGTAAAGCCAAGACAAGTTAGCAACGCAACGGTAGAGGGTGAAATCATTACAAACGATAGCAGTTTCACTATTGAACATGCGAGATTTTCATTTCCAAAATATCATTTGCCGCAGTACGATTTTTTCCAGGTAGAGCAATGGTACAATCAAGCATCGCCCCTGTTATCGAAGCAACGGTTCACATATCAATCAAAAGCAGGAAAAAATAAATTATCGGGAGCAACAACTGTTACTTACCAGGACTATGAATTACATAAGACATTTCCCAAAAACTATTTCGGCGTAGAAGTAAGTGCTACCAAAGAGGAGGCACTCAAACGTGATAGTACTTTTTGGCAAATGGCGAGAACAGAGCCATTAACATCTAAAGAGATAAAGCTGATACAATATAAAGACAGTGTCTACCGCGTTACTCACACAAAGCAATACCTGGATTCGATTGATAGGGTTACCAATAGATTTACTTATAAGAAACTACTTATCGATGGACAGACTTTATACAATCGCGAACTCGAACGTACCTGGCAGCTGCCACCACTTCCCGGACTTTACCAACCATTTGCTTTTGGCGGAAGCAGGATATCGCCCTCCGTGGGTTACTTCAAAACGTACAAGTCGCGTAAGAATATACATTTCTTTGGAAATATTAGTTATGGTTTCCGTAATCATGATATAAATGGTTCACTCAATTTCGGCAGGATGTACAATCCTTTTACCCGGGCCTTTTATGGTTTTTCCCTTCGACGAAATTTTGATTTTATCTTTTCAGGAGATGCATGGATCAACATGCTGAAGCGAAGCAACATGTACCTCAACAATGGGTTTGGAGTGAATCATGGCAAGGAAATTAAAAACGGTTTGTTCTTGTTTACAGATCTTGATTTTGCGCTTCGCCGTTCACTTAATGATTATAAAACAGGAAATACTATCGATAGTCTTTTCGGTAAAGAATTGGGTAGCAATACAGCCATTCCGTTTGAGTCTTACAATGCTCTGTATGGAAGGGTAAGGTTAGAATACACGCCTTTTCAACGGTATATAAGAGAACCAAAAGAGAAGGTGATTCTGGGGTCAAAGTGGCCGACATTCTATTCAACTTATCGCAAAGGAATACCTGGCGTCTTTGGCAGTAAAGTAGATTTTGATTATTGGGACGTTGGTATAAAACAGGAAGTGCCGACAGGGTTATTCGGTATCCTTCATTACAATTTCAACACAGGTACATTTCTAAATCACAGGGATCTTCGCATTGTTGACTACCAGTTTCAGCGACGCGGGGACCCGCTACTTTTTGCTAATCCTGATGCTGCCTTCCAGGCCCTTGATTCATCCTTCCCTTTGTTCAAACGTTTTTACCAGGCACACGTTGTACAAGAATTCAACGGGTATTTTATAAACAAAGTACCCCTGCTTAAAAAACTTGGTTTACGAGAAGTTGCGGGAGCAGGTTTCCTCGTTGCGCCTGAACGCAATCTTCGGTATGCAGAAACTTTCGTAGGAGTAGAAAGAGTTTTTAGATGGCCTTTCGAGCTGGGATCTAAATTTAAGGTCGGAATATACCTGGTAGGATCAGTAGCAAATCAATTTAATAACCCGGTCACTTTTAAAATTGGCGTTACCGCCTGGGATAAAAGAAAAAACAAGTGGTATTAATTGGGTTTGAAAAATGAATTGTATCCTACCAGGTAGCTATGATTGGATTTAAAGCAATTCTTATTTTATTGCAGCCTTTGCAGCCGTGTAGTCTGGCTCCTGCCCTATTTCCGGCACTTGTTGTTCATACACAATTTTACCTTCAGGGTCAACAACAATAACTGCACGACTCAGTAATCCCTTCATCGGTCCGTCTTTAATTTGAACTCCGTACGTATTTCCAAAGTCGTTTCTGAAATCAGAAAGCATTACAACATGATCAATTCCCTGCGCGCCACAAAATTCTTTTTGTGCAAAAGGCAGATCCTTAGAAATACAAAGCACAGTTGTGTTCTTTAAACTTGCTGCTTCTTCATTGAATTTTCTGACAGACTTAGAACAGATTCCCGTATTTACGCTTGGGAAAATATTCATTATGACATATTTACCTTTATAGTCTGAAAAGGTCTTTTCCTTCAGGTCGACCGCCGTTAGGGTAAAATCTTTCACCTGCGTACCTACAGCAGGTAATTTTCCAACAGTATGAATCGTGTTTCCGCCTAAGGTAATAGTGGTGCCGTTTGTTTCTTCCATGTGTGCTGTTTTATTTGCTTTTGTTGATTGATTAACTGCCGTTTTCCCTTGGGCAAAGGCGCCGTTTGTGATCGAAAAACAACTTGCGGCCAAAACCAAAGTGGTACAAAGTAATTGATGCTTATTTTTCTTGTTCATATATATTAAGTTGAAGTGAGAACAAATATATTGATGAATAGTTGTGGCAACCTAGGTAAAACTTTGACTTGCATCGCAACCCGCTAAATTAAAAAGGCTGGTACAAATGTCCAGCCTTTTAATAGAGTTCTTTATTGCCATCCGCCTCCAAGGTCACGGTAGATATTGACCACCGCAATTAGCTGTTCTTTTTTTGTTTCCACTAATTCAAGCTTTGACTCTAGCGCATCCCTTTGTGTCATTAAAACTTCGAAGTAATCCGCCCTGGAGGATTTGAACAAGTCATTAGCAATACTAATTGACGTTGAAAGCGCATCCACTTGTCTTGACTTTAAATTATAGCTTTTCTCAAGGTTGCTGATTTTTGAAAGCTGAGTTGAAACCTCCATATAAGCATTTAGGATAGTACGCTCATAATTGTACATAGCTTGCAATTGCCGCGCGTTAGCACTGTAAAATTCTGCCTGGATAGCATTGCGGTTAACCAACGGGCCAGCAAGATCTCCTGCAAGTGAGTACAATACTGACTCAGGAAACTTTACAAGGTATGTAGGTTTAAAGGCTTGAAAACCTAAAGCAGCAGAAATGCCGAAGGAAGGATAAAATTCTGCCCGCGCAACTTTTACATCCAGCTTTGCTGCTGCCAGTTCAAGCTCAGCTTGCTTGATGTCGGGACGAGCAGACAACAGTTGAGAAGGAATACCGCTATTGACTGTTGCAGGGACCAGGCTGAATAAAGTTGTTGTGTCTCTTGGTATTTCCCTTGGATAACGTCCGGATAAAAAGTTGATCCTGTTTTCAGTTTCTTTTATCCTTTGCAAAAGGTCAAACTCGAGGCTTTGAGATTTCAACACTTCCGCCTGGAATTTTTGAACCGCCAATTCTGTTACCCTGCTCGCTTCTTTCTGAACTTTCACAATACCAAGTGCATTTTTCTGTAGCTCAATATTTTGTCTTACTATCATTAGCTGGTTATCCAAAGCCAGCAATTCATAATAAGAGGTGGCGACTTCTGCAACGAGGTTGGTGACGGCAAAATTTCTTCCTTCAACAGTTGAAAAATAGCGCGTAATCGCTGCCTTCTTTGCATTGCGGAGTTTTTTCCAAATGTCTACTTCCCAGTTTGCATATAGAGCTGCGGTAATATCTGTTAACGCATCAGGCACTTCTTTTCCCGGCTCAATTTCCGTTGACTTATCGCCGGCACCTTGGCTGGTGTAGCGTCCTACCTTTTCAACACCGACTCCGAGCCTTGCTCCCACTGTTGGTTGTAACGGTCCTTGTCTCAACCGGATCTCATTTCTTGCCAACTCAATTTCCTGCATTGTGATTCTGAGTTCCTGGTTATTTTTCAATGCCGTATCAATCAGGGTAACGAGGTTTCTATCAGTAAAAAAAGTTCGCCATTGAATAGCAGACATATTGGTAGTGTCCCCCTTATCCATATACGCTTCGGGAACGGACCTGTTCTCAGATACCTGCATCAACTCGGGAACCTTGCAACTTGCAAAAGCAGCAAGCATTCCCAGGAAGCCGACGGTGTATCGTTTGTAATTAAACATATTGCTCAAGTTTTTCAAATTCGTTGTGATGATCAATTTCTTCGCTTAAAGGATTTTCGTCTTCATTGTTAACTAATACATGTCTTTCTGAAATTTTAGCAAAAATGTAGTAAAGACCAGGCACTACAATAACACCGAAAATAGTTCCGAACAGCATACCTCCTGCTGCCGCGGCGCCAATAGTGCGGTTACCAATAGCACCCGGACCGTGGGCAAAAACCAGCGGTATCAATCCTGCAATGAATGCGAATGATGTCATTAGGATTGGACGAAATCTTGTAACAGAACCTTGTATTGCGGCTCTTAGTGCAGTTTCGCCTGAACGATGTTTCTGCACTGCAAACTCCACAATCAACACTGCATTTTTACCTAACAGTCCGATGAGCATTACCAGTGCAACCTGTGCGTAAATGTTGTTTTCGAGACCCATTATCTTCAACAATAGGAATGAACCAAAAACACCGGCAGGAAGCGATAAGATAACTGCTAGCGGAAGGATGAAGCTTTCGTATTGTGCAGCAAGGATCAGGTATACGAAACCGAGACAAATAAGGAAAATGAAAATCGCCTCATTACCACGAGCTACCTCATCGGCAGAGATACCCGCCCAATCAATTCCAAATCCTCGCGGCAGGCTGGTTTTCGCTACCTCTGCAACAGCATTGATAGCTGCGCCGCTACTGAAGCCGGGAGCAGACGTACCACTTATCTCAGCAGTATTGTACATATTATGTCGTGTGATTTCCGACAAGCCATACACCTTTTCCATTTTCATAAATGCAGAAAACGGAACCATCTCGTCGTGATCATTCTTTACATACAGCTTTAGAACATCTTCAGGTAATGCCCTGTATTCAGGCGATGCCTGCACCATCACCTTGTACTGGCGACCGAACTTAATAAAGCTGGTTTCGTAATTACTGCCCAAAAGTGTTGAAAGTGTGTTCATCGCACTTTCAATGGTTACTCCCTTTTGCTGCGCGATATCATTGTCGATCTTCAGCATGTACTGCGGGAAGCTGGCGCTATAAAAGGTAAATACGGACGCTAGTTCGGGACGTTTTTCCAACGCACTTACAAAGTCTTTGCTCACGGTTTCCATTTTCTTGTAATCACCACTTCCTGCCTTGTCGAGCAAACGCAATTCGAAACCGCCTGCTGCACCATAACCGGGCACGGCTGGTGGTTGGAAGAATTCAATAGTCGCCCCGGTAATTTCTTTGCTTCTTTCTTCCAACTCTTTAATAACATCCTGAACCGATTGTTTCCGATCTTCCCAACTCTTCAGATTGATCAGGCAGGTTCCTGTATTCGCTCCTGTTCCTTCCGTAAGAATCTCGTAGCCCGCGAGGGAAGAAACCGATTGTACTTCCTCCATCCCTTCCGCAATCTTTTGGAGTTTTTCAGCAATTTGATTAGTACGTTCAAGGGATGAACCCGGAGGAGTTTGAATAACGGCATAGAACATTCCCTGGTCCTCATTCGGAATAAAACCGGAGGGAAGGGTTGAATTTAACGCCCAGATGCCGACGCAGAAAATGACCAGCATGGCGAATGTGATAACCCGGCGATTAACAATTGCACCGAGCAATTTTTGATACCTACCGGAAAGCCGGTTAAACCAATTATTAAAGCCGTTCAATAACTTGTCTAGTGCCGTTTTCTTTTTCTGTTTTCCATGATTGTTCTTCAACATGAGGGCACAGAGCGCAGGCGTAAGTGTTAAGGCTACCACGCCGGATAGAATAATGGATGTTGCCATTGTTATGGAAAACTGCCGGTAGAATATCCCCACAGGCCCCGACATAAAAGCAACAGGTATAAATACAGCAGCCATTACAAAGGTGATCGCTATGATGGCGCCACTGATCTCATGCATAGCTTCTTTTGTTGCTTTTAGCGGCGACAAATGCTTTGTTTCCATTTTAGCATGTACCGCTTCAATCACAACGATCGCATTATCTACCACAATACCGATTGCAAGTACCAGGGCAAAAAGAGTAATCAGGTTTAGCGTAATTCCAAAAAACTGCATAAACATAAACGTACCTATAAGTGATACCGGTACGGCAATAGCAGGAATAAGCGTAGAGCGCCAGTCGCCCAGGAAAAGAAATACAACCAATCCCACCAGGAGAAAAGCTTCCACGAGTGTATGTATTACCTTCTCGATGGAAGCGTCCAGGAACTTGGAAACGTCATAACTGATTTCGTAATCCACTCCCTTAGGAAAAGAGGTTGACTTAATCTCTTTCATCTTGGCCTTTATATCTGCAATTACCTGGCTTGCATTACTTCCATAGGATTGTTTTACCACGATGGCGGCAGACGACTTGCCGTTAAGAGTAGAATAAATATCATACATCGAGCTTCCAAACTCCACAGTAGCCACGTCTTTTAGTCTAAGCAACTCCCCGTTTGGGTTCGATTTCAATACAATATTTTCATATCCTTCCTTATCGCTAAACCTGCCGGGATACTTTAGCACGTATTCAAAAGCCTGGGAGCGTTTACCCGAGCTTTCACCTGTTTTACCGGGAGATGCCTCAAGGCTCTGTTCATCTAACGCTTTCATCACGTCATCGGCAGAAATTTTATAAGCTAACATGCGATCAGGCTTTAACCATATTCTCATGGCATATTCCCGATTGCCTAAAATGTCTGCATACCCCACTCCATTCACACGCTTGAGTTCTGAAAGGATATTGATGTCTGCAAAGTTGAAAAGGAACTTCTGATCCATTTGGGCATCCTTACTGTACAGGTTGATGTACATCAGCATGTTTGATTCCTCCCGTGTGATCTTTACGCCTTCGCGTACTACCAGGGGCGGCAGCTTGTTCACTACTGAGGCAACCCTGTTTTGAACGTTTACAGCAGCTATATTAGGATCTGTACCGAGATTAAATACTACCTGTATGGTAGCCTCACCATCGTTACCTGCATCAGAGGCCATATATTTCATTCCTGGTATTCCGTTAATCGCTCTTTCAAGAGGAATGAGCACAGCTTTGGTCATTAACTCTCCATTCGCACCAGGGTACTCTGCGGTCACATTCACCTTGGGTGGCGAAATGGAAGGGAACTGTGTCACCGGCAATTTCAGCATGGTGAGTACCCCCAAGAAGACAATAATGAGCGATATTACAATAGACAGGACAGGCCTGTTTATGAACTTACTAAACATTGACTATTTTTTTTAAATTGAAGTTCTATTCGGTGTATAATTTCAGGCGGGAGATGGCTTCTTTGGGAGCGATAAACTCGGGCTGAATCTTGTCATTGTCTTTTACCTTTTGCACCCCTTCTAAAAGGATTCGGTCGTTTTCTGAAAGTCCGGAACCTACAACATATAGATCGGGCATCTCATTGGTAATAGTAATGTTTCTCGATCTTACTGTGTTGTTAGCATCAACCACAAAGACGTATAATTTATCCTGCACTTCGTACGTTGCTTTTTGGGGAATGATCAGGGCATCGCGTAGCGGAACCGTCATTTTAACCTTACCGGTTTCTCCATGCTTTAAAAGTTTATCAGGATTCGGAAATTTTGCTCTAAATGCAATGTTGCCTGTCTCGCCGTTAAACTCTCCTTCTATCGTTTCTACCACACCGCTGTAAGGCAACGGCTGGTTGTTTGCCAGGAGCAAGTTTACTTTAGTGTTGGAGCTTGCTTTAGCGTCAGCTTTGTAGTCGAGGTATTCCGGTTCGGAGACATTGAAATAGGCAAACATTTCGCTGTTGTCGGAGAGGCTTGTCAACAATTCGCCTTCATCAATCAGGCTTCCCAGCTTCTTGGGAATACGATCGAGGGTTCCGCTAAACGGTGCTCTGATTTCAGTAAACGACAGGTGAAGTTTTGCTAATGCAACTTCAGCTCTTGCCTGGTCTACTTTGGCTTGCGCCATTGCCTGCTCGTTCTTAGAGACTATATTTTTATCGGCCAATAATTTTGTGTTCTGCAGCTCTATTCCCGCAGCCCTTGCTTCTGCCTGGGCCTTTAAGAGTTCCGCCTCGTAAACCTTAGGCATGATCCTAAACAACAGTTGGCCCTTCCTAACAAACTGGCCTTCGTCGACGTAAATATTTTGCAGGAAGCCTTTTTCCTGCGCCCTGATTTCAATGTTTCTGACAGACTTTATTTGAGAAACATATTCTTTAGCAAATAGAGTGTCAACTCTTAAAGGGGTAGTAACTGCATACTTTGCAATTTCTTCCTTCACTTCTTTCTTTTGTTCACAGCTTACAAAGCACACCAATGCGCATAAGCTCAAAAGCGCAACAATTCTGTTCATAGTATAGGTAAATGTTAAAGGATGGATAGGGTGGAATCCTAAGACTCATTACTTGTGGATGATAACTGGTCGAAGGGATCGTTTGCTGTTTATGTGCAACCAGCAATGAAGACGCATGTGCCTAAACACCAGCCCAAAACCAGTGAAAGTAGATTATAGTCTTAAGGCTCTTTGTACAATGTATTTACAAGAGCTTATGTAGGGGATGTAATTGTAAACGGGAAAATGTTGTGCATTGCAGCTACTCCGATAAGATTGAGCGAAAGCGTGGGAGAACGCTAAAGTGTATTTGACAAGAGATATGTGCTTCTCAATGATATCCTCGTCATCATCTTCGATGCTGAATTCAAAAGCTCTTTCTCCATTCAAACCTGTATTCTCGGTTTGTATTAAATTATGCTTAGTAGTTGAATTTTCAATTGACAAATTTTCCGCAGAACCTGAAACCTTACTATGAATGATTTTGCTGCTGTTATCACCTAGTGGCGCATAATTACATATACCCGCCAGGTAAGAAAGTAGGAACAGAAAAAAGAAAGCAACTGGTTTCATTTGTGAGCGCAAGTTAATCTATCAGTCTAAAGAGTTGTAATTCTATTCTTAAAAGTTCGCGAAAATTGTAAACGATGAGCAACGGCTTTTCAAGTAACGAAAGGAAGATTATAATATTTTACAGAATTGATTTGTTGCCGAAAAAGATTAAAACCTTCAAATTTAATTTTGAATTTTAGTAACTCTCAACACAATGAACCCTAACAAAGCATCATGTGAAAAAGGCAATTTATGCGCCTGCGGAATCTTTCGCAGAATTAAACGCACGCTGCAGTAAACGTAGGAAGATGGGTTAAACAAATTCGCGGTTCAGCAGTTTTTATCATAAAAACAGTTAAACCGCGAATTGTATAAAACTGGCTAAAAATTGAAATAAGGCCGATAGTTTAAGCTGTCAGCTTTTTCAGGTAATTGAAACTATTTGTAACATTTTGTAACGGTTGAGGCGCTCCATCCTGTTCTACAAAAAAGTACTTCATCCCAGATTCTTTTGCATTACTAAAAATGCGTTTAAAATCAACAATACCACTGCCGACCTCTGCCGGATTCTTATTAGTCTTGTCAAGATCTTTTGCGTGCCAAAGTGGGAAGCGGCCAGGATGTTGTTTAAACAATGCTATTGGATCCTGGTTCGCTTTGGTTGCCCATGCTAAATCCAATTCCATTTTCACCAGGTCTTTATTTGTATTCGCAAGAATATAATCGAAAGGACGATGACCTTCAATCTGGTCAAATTCCGTGGTATGATTGTGATAGGCAAACTGCACCCCTACTTTCTTACATGCCTCTCCTGATTTATTAAAAACTTCCACGGCGGTCTTCATTTCATCCAGCGTGCTTACCGGTATACTTGAACAAACTAAATAGCTAATTCCTCCTTCTGCAGCATCGTCTGCTAAACGCTGGTAATCATTTTTAAGATTGAGCGTTGGAGCCATATTTTTAAAACGCTCCGTCATACGTTGTATCCTGGCTGAGTCTTGCGCTGTTTTAGCTGATTTAATAAATTGCTCAATATTGAAAGGAGCGCCACCAACGTGGGCTGACCGCCAATTCATGCCTGTATCTTTTATCATCGCTGCCAGTTCTTTTGGCTTAAAACCATAATAATTTCCTTTTGACGAACCTGCGCTTTCCAATTCTTTATAACCAATTGCAGCCAACTTTTGCAAGGTTCCTTTTGCATCCGTTGTCATTAAATCTCCCAGTGTATACAATTGAAGACCTATAGAGGCCGTCGCTTTCCCAAGCAGACCTGCTTTGCTAAAACAAGGCAACAATAAAGAGGCCAATGCAAAGGTGCCGGATTGATGTAAGAATTTTCTTCTGGTTGTCATACTTAATATTTTATAAGCTAAAGTTATTAATAAAACATGGTTAAGTGATGACCACAAAAAAGAAGATTATCAGCACGTATATTATAAGTTAGAGCATACTGAAAACCAGCACGGCACTTTACACCAACTAACTATACGAGCGACTTTCATCAATAGGAATAAATTTTGGTTACAATCATGTTGCCATTTGAGTCTGTAACTGTTTCGCTTGTTAAGCGGTTATGTGAGTCAAAAGTATAAGTATGCTTTAAGACCAAATTTCGTGAACCGCTATAGGTAGAAGTTTGAATTAAGTTTTTATTCCTGCTGAAATAATTGAGACCTATGTTTAGGTTATATGGAAGGTTGGTATACTGGTAAGCAATCTGGTTCCCGTAAGTACTATACTCCCGGGTAACATTTCCGTTCGCATCGTACTCTGCGGTTGTAGTATTTGTTAGGACTGAGCTACCATTCTTGATAGTATATTCCTTTACCTGAACCAACGAGCTATTATTGTACGTATTTTTTTCTGAGGTCGTGTCTTTCGTTGCATAGTTAATCTGGATTATGCTATCGACAAGGTTTTGACTATTGAGGAAGTATTGCTCTCGGCTGGCTAAGATCGCCCCTTTATAATAATCCACGGTAAAGGTGTTGTCCGAGTTATAACGATAAACATATTTTGTATTACCCGAAGTAGATATTCTGCTGATTAGACGTCCCTTTGAATCGTAGTTGAAATCGTATTCATCGACCTGGTTTCCTCTTTTCTCGATGTAATGTTTTACAAGAAATGACGTGTCTTCTACCGGGATGCTCACACTATCTTTTACCGCGCCATCTGAAGTATCTTTTACAACCGTATCTACTATTACTAGAGGCGGCGGTATGGCTGTGTCACGCCTTCGACCGCCCTCATAAGAATACTCTTTTGCACAGGACCAGAACAACACTAAACATATGAAAACAAATAAGATTTTTTTCATAGGATAACTTGCAGAGTTTTCATTGGAAAGGATAAAAATTATAAATAATTAAAAGACTCCTTTTATTGAAAAAAAGCTGCAATACTACAACAGATCAATGTGTTCCAAAAAAACTTTATCGCCTAAATTTTCTCGTTTCGTCCCTATCATTTTTTATTGGCGCTGACCATCCAAATCGTATTAGAAGCATCGTCGGCAACAAGCATATTTCCATTTTGGGTAAAGGCAATGCCAACAGGGCGGCCATAGGCTTTATTTTCCTCACCGGTTAAAAAACCAGTCAGAAAATCCTGGGGAGGGCCGGAAGGCTTGCCATTATTAAAAGGCACATACACAACTTTGTAGCCAGCAAATTCCGACCGATTCCAAGAGCCGTGTTGTCCTATAAATGCGGCGCCTTTAAACTTATCCGGAAAGACGCCTTTTTCATCAAATGCCAAACCAAGGGAGGCAGTATGTGCGCCAAGTGGAACATCAGGAACAATAGCCTTTTTAACCAACTCAGGATTTTGGTTGTCTTTCATTCGCGGGTCCTCGTGCTGTCCATAATAAGAGTACGGCCATCCATAAAAGCCACCTTCTTTTACGCTGGTGATATAATCGGGAACAAGTCCATCGCCCAATCCATCTCTTTCGTTCACCGCCGTCCATAAGGTGTTAGTGCCGGGAGCCCAACCCATTCCAACAGGATTTCTTAAACCCGCCGCATAAATTCTTTCACCGGTACCATCGGGATTGATCTCAAGAATATCAGCCCTCCGTATCTCGTTTTCCATCCCGTTGTCGCCAACGTTGCTGCCCGAACCGACAGAGACATAAATTTTTGAATTGTCTTTATTAGCAATGATGTTTCTTGTCCAGTGATTATTATAGCCACCAGCTGGTAAATCAAGAATCTTTTTTCCCGGTGCGCTGACTTTTAGCGCGCCTGCCTGATAAGGAAATTGCATGAGCCCATCGGTATTGGCAACATAAAAACTATTACCGATGATGAGCATGCCGAAAGGCTTATTTAAATTTTCGGCAAAAATGCTGCTTTGCTCTACTTTTCCATCGCCGTCTTTGTCTCTAAACAACAGAACCTTGTTACCGCTATTTCCTAAATTTTGCGATTTGTTTTTACCGCTGATGGCGCCCTTCACTTTTTTGATTGCACTTGCGTCGGTGCTTGCTTCTGCAACAAGTATGTCGCCATTTGGAGCAACATAAATCCATCTAGGATTATTAAGGTCTTCCGCAAACTTTGTAACGGTAAAACCTTCGGGTGCTATAGGAGTTTTGCCTTCAGGCCAACCAATAACGTTACTGAATTTTGTTTTTGACGGAGTAGCGAAAGGTGCAGGTAGATCAACAGGTTGGCCGGCAGATGTGGCAACGGTATCTTCTTTACCGGCATTCTCTTCTTTTTTTGCCTGGTCATTATTACACCCTGCTACAAGGAGGCTGATTAAAACGACAAGAGTTTGAATTTTATTAATCATGTTACAAAGTTTACATGAAGAACACAAAACACTTGCCTCGCCCGTTTGTTTACAAAAATCCCTTTCGGAAATCTTATTATTTATCGAGCGATTGTATCCACGGCAAGACATTCTCTATCATCGGCTGAACGCTTGACTCATGTGTACCATTTTGAATCGTATAGAATTCGACCTTTGTGGCTCCTGCAGCTTTGAACCTATTAAAGGTCGATACTGAGGTTTGATAAAATACGGCTTCATCCGCAGTGCCATGAAAAAGACGGGTAGGGCTTTTGGGTGCCCAATCAAGAAAGCTGTTAGCCGTAAGTTTTTGTTTTAAAGCAGCTTCGCCAGCAGGGTTCAGCAGATTTGCATAATAAGTGGGGGTGAATAAAGCAGTTGGTGAACCGGTTAACTGTGCGTCTATTTGCCCACGATCTTTTGTTCCATTCAATAGCGCTGGAATTCTATCTGCATAAGGCTGCTGGAAAAAATCTGTCAAAGGGCGGTTCCAGTTATAGGTAGTATTGTATCCATTTAACAGCAAGGCGAGATAAGAGGGTGCAGAATACGAGGAGGTACCTGCAATAGCAGTCAACATCCCATTTAGGTCATACCCTCCTGCTCCTTCAGCCGCAGCAGTAAGGGTCAAATTGTGTGCAGAATTTGTTTCGATTTCTTTCTGTGCGGCCATTGTTACGTATCCACCTTCTGAGTATCCAAACAAAAACAGGCGGTCGCTAATCGCTATCGTCTGTTGCCCTACATAATATTTAACCGCCTTAATCATATCTACAACAGCTTGACCTGAGTACAACTGATCATAATAAGGATGAGGAATATTTTGCGAAACTCCATAACCAATCAGATCAGGAATGACGGTAACAAAACCGCCGGCCGCAAATAGTTCAAAGCCCGTAAACGAAGCTGGAAAGTTTGAAGGAGCCTCAGTCGACTTAAACATTGTGCCATGTTGAGCACTTAGTATCGATGGTATAAACGGAAGGTTTTTTGGAATACCTACCAGGCCGGAGACTTGTATTGGACTACCCTTAAAATTTGTTTTATAAATGAATTTAAAAAAATCTACATCATATTTTATAAGAGGAATATAACTGGCTAAACCTGCCGCCGCGGCAAAAGCCTGTATTTGTGTTTTTGTATAATTCCCTGAAGAAGTGGCGGAAACAAAAAGATCGACTCCTGCGACAGGGTCGATGGCTTCGGTCTCTTTTTTACATCCTGTAATTACAAGTAAGGAAATCAGTAAGTAGGTTGCGCTTTTAGTGATAAAGTTCATTAGTCTGAATAGTGATATTTTGAAAAATTGTTGTTATTTGATGTAAAGTAAAGAACCAGGTAAAAGGTGAAACCTACAACTGTCGTTTGAAGAATCGCCAGGCCTCTTCGTGCACATCGATGTCATTTGGATAATCATGTTTACCACCAATTACTTTTAGCAGTACGACTTCCGGCTTTCCTTTTTGCCTATAGGTATATCTCTCGATCGTTCTACCATCGGTAGGATCCGTGTCAGGCAAACTTTCTTTTACAGGCTCTCCGGTGTATCCCGCAAGGGTAGACCAATAAGCAAAAGTTCTGTTGGTAGAACGAACATTGCCAAGTGTCACATTTCCCAAAATCATCATTCCTCCGTCGTATTTGTTCAAAGGGTCCTCTGTTCCATTTATGATCATTACCGGTATTGGGCGTTTTACTTCAACACAATCAAGGTTATTGGTATCGGGAAGATTGGCAATAATAGCCGTAACAGCCTTAAATTTTTCAGGCATGGTAAGCGCAAGTTTATAAGCCATATGCCCTCCTCCTGATGTGCCGACTGCAAACACTCGTTTCTTATCTATTCCATATTTACTTTGGAAGTAATTGATCATCGCGTCAAAAAAAGCATTTTCGTTGATGTTTTCAATATTTGCGGTTGACGTAGCCGCTTTGCGACATTCGTTCCAGTAATGTTCGTAGCCGTCGGGATAAACCAGCAGCAGTTGTTCCGCCTTCGCACTGACTTCCAGCTTTTTCGCCGAATTCATCATCTCCTTTCCATTACCACCAGAACCATGCATAACAAACACTAGGTTTGGTCTTTTCTCATTGCCGGGATTATTGAAATTAAAAGTTCTGTAATGCCCTTCGATCAGAATTGAATCGGTTAGCACCTGAGACTTTGCAACGGTTGCAATAAAAAGTGGTAACAACAATACTAGCCTATACATGCCCATCTGTTTTTGGTAAATTTAATTAGAAAGCTTTTGTCAGAAGTCCCAATTTAGCGGTATTACTTCTTTTAGTTCTGCCTTTTAAGGTAATTATTAAATATATTGACAACTTAGACGATTATAACAGGCTTATTGATGTAAATGAAGTACGCGGCTTGATAGTTGCTCTATGTAGCGCAGTAAAGATCTGAGAATGAATACGTTCTTCTTTTCCAGGTCTTATTTCAAAGACTCTTATTTAATACAATCAATTAATCAACATGAAAAAGTTTACTTTTTTCTTACCCGTTATGATCCTTGTCATGACAAGCTTTTCTGCCTTTTCTCAAAAATACAAAACAGCCTCAGATACAGTTAAACTAAACGAGGAGTACGTGAAAGTAAGTAATAACGTTGCTGAACTTACATCCAAACTAGCCATCGCTAAAAACAACCTTCCTGGTTATCAGTCAAAAGCAGCCAATGCTGTTTCTGATGCTCAAAACTCTGTAATGGAAAGTAGCAACCAGGCATCAAAAGCAACTAACGGAGACTTAGGAGATGCGAAAAGCGCAAAAAAGAAAGCAAACAAAGCAGTAAAAGATGCGGAAGACGCAAAAGATGCAAACAACAAGATAAAGGACCAGGATAAAAAAATAGCAAAGCTTACTTCTGAATTGGAAGAAAAGCAACAGAAATTGCAGGAGCTCGAAAAAATGAGAACTGCTATCCGGAATACCCAGCAATAAAATTTAGGTATTATTGAAAATCCCCTGTTTATATGTCATAAATAGGGGATTTTTATTTTGCCTCGTTCAACTTACCATAAATTTCGCGGGCACCAGTCTCCAAACCTGTTCCCCAACAGAAAGCCTACAACAATCTCATGAGAACCCCTGCTTACTGTATTTAGTTGGGAAGTTGTAATATCATACGAATAGCCGATGTTTATGGCATTGCTAATATTTAATCCCGCCATCGCGGCCCAACTATCCTTGTAACGCATACTGGCTCCTACCCATAAAAAGTCCCTGTACTGAAGTTTCGCATTAACATCAAAACTAACCGGGGTGGAAGTGACATATTTAATCAATGCACTAGGTAGAAAAGAGACATCGTCATTTACAAAAAAACGATAACCAGCAGTCAAGAACATATGTGGTATTTGTCGGCCACCCGCTAGCTTCACTGTATCTTCTGAAAATTTTATTTTAGAGGGAATAATGTTTTGAGCTGAAAGTCCCGCAAAATAATCTGCTGAGTACAACCAAATACCCGCGTTCATATCTGGCGTCAACCTATTCAGATAACCACTTCCTGCAACAGCAGGGTCAACAGGCACATCAAAGGAAAGCTTACCGGCATTTAATGTAGTATTTTTTATTCCTGCAGAAATACCGGCAGATAAACTTGTTTTACTTGAGATTCCTATATGATAGGCATAAGTTCCGTAGGCTGAAAAACGGTTGAGAGGTCCAGTACGGTCGTTTAATATAGTAAGGCCAATTCCGGCATGAGGATCGGCTTTTTCATAATTCTGCCAGTATGCCTTACCTCTTGGGTTTTCACCTTCTGCACGAAAACCGGTGGCTGTCTCTCGTGCATAATCACTCTTTTTTATTGGTCCGTGTATGGTAAGGTAAGTAGTTACAGGCGCGCCATCAATCCCAACCCACTGGTGCCTGTGACTGATTTTAACGTCAGTATAATTCTCGATGCCCGCAACTGCCGGGTTTAAAATAAAATTATTAAGTACATACTGAGTATAATGGGGAAGCTGTTGTGCATACGGAACAAAACAAATAAAACTGGTGACTATAGCTAAGACAACTTTCCTTTTCATTTTTTAAATTTATAGCATTTGCTACGTTCGATTGCTTTGAATATTTTTCTTGGTAAAATTCCAATTATCCTAAAGGAGAAAATGAATAGTTAACAGGCTAGTTTTTTAAAGATGTTTTATCATGAGAGGGCGAGAACGGCATTCATCATATCATGCAGATGCAATTGGATTAAAATTGGCTGCTTATTAAGACTTTTTGGAAAACTACCGCTGCTACAGCTTGGTAGGGTTAGGTTCTTATTAATAGTAGTAGAACGATTAGTTATAATTGCCCTAAAAGAGTCGGAAAAAATCAAATAATAAAACTAAAATCACGTTAATAATCAACGAGATAGAAATTAAGACGCTTAATAGAACCTGAATTAGAACCGGACAAATCGCCTTAAACAATACTCCTCTCAATCAAGTTTGATGAATTTGGACCTTCACAAAAAAGTAGATCTAGAATACTGAGGTTTGGCTGGAAGCCGAGGCGGTCTTGAAATACCTGGGCATATTTCGGTTGCCAATTGTCTTGGTTCGCCTGAAACTTTCCAGGCAACAACTTGTTTCTTAAATCCGTATTGTCTTCGTAAAACTTTTTATACTCCTTAGTAAAACCAACAGAAGTATTAACACCCAGCATCTTGTGTACTGAGTTGAGAATAAAAATATTAAAACTAAAAAGCTTTTCCTCTTCCAGAAATATCAGGCTTTTTATTTCCTCGCGGTAGTAATCAAAGAAAGGAGCTTTATTATAAGATGACTCTATACTTCTCCAATGTTTCGTGCGCCAATTAAGCGTGTTGTCTATCTCTACTTCGGTAATTAGTTTCTTTTGCTCCCTTCCTCCAGCAACTGGAACAGTCAAATTTATGAGACCATTTGCGCCCGCAATAACATAACGATTTCGAAAACTGGATTTTTTAAAATACTCATATGACTCAATTATTATATGTTTTGACTCAATTCCCTTTTTAATAAAATCAATCGATGGAAATATTTGACAATCAATTACAAGACCCATTTTTTAAAAATTTTTATTAGAGTTTTAGATGGAACGAAAACGACTGCGCATACATCTGTTTATAGATGGGTAGTAGTAGAAATAATAATAGTAGCATACAAGCGTTAATTATTGATTTACAACAATTAGTGCTAAAATTATCTATACTAAAATCCTTAGTCACTGTTATCTCTTTTAATTCCGCCCGCAAGGTCGGTGATTCTAAAAGTATTAGCAAGAATGCAAGCCTTCTATTTTCACTTTTTCCATTAATTAAAATTGTTACTTTGCACGAAACGTTGACATGAATAGATTACTCCCCTTTCTTGCTATTGTTCTATCCCTTTCTTGTTACTCATGTAAAAAGCCCACTTCTTTCGATTACAAAGACGTAAAAAATATCAAAGTAGAAAGTTTCGGGCTTAGCACGTCTAAGGTTTCGATGGATCTGGTATTTGTAAATCCCAACAGTTTCGGGCTTACTCTTAAAAATGTAGACTGCGATATTTATATTGATAGCAACTATCTCGGAAAGTTTGTGCTTGACACGATGATGTCGATCCCTAAGGCGGCAGAGTTCACCTTACCGGCAAGTATGCAGGTAGATATGAAAGGATTATTTAAAAACTCACTAAGTATTCTATTCAACAAGGAAGTGACGTTGGGTGCGAAGGGCACGACCCGGGTTGGCAAGGGCGGCTTCTATGTCACAATCCCATTTAACTACCAGGGAAAACAAAAGATCAACTTTTGATATTGAGTTGTAAGAGAAAGTCACTCCCGAATAAAGGCACACTTATAAAAAGCGGCGATTTGGTGATTGGAAAATCCAGCCTATAAGATCCAAACTAAAGAACTGGAAGTTTTTCAAAATTTGACTAAAGTGGCGAGACGAATTGGCCTGCAGGAAAGTAAGAAGAGGAAGCTTTTGAGTTGATATTTTGGCCAACATTTGTTTTGGCCATTAATGAGCCGGAAAGATTGATGTTAACATTGAAGCTTGAGGCAGCCATTTTTTTAGTCATCATCAATAACCAGACAAATAAGGATTGTTTTATACAATCCATGTTATTGCATTCCTCAATGATATTTATAAAGGTTCTTTTTAAAATTTCTGCAGCTAGCTGCTCGTTCTTCACTTCCCTTACAAGTACCCCATATATCGAAGGAGCATATTGGTCGTACAAATAGCTGAAAGCTTTTTGGTCTTTTTGCTTTAAGGCCATAAAAAGTTCCTTTTGTGTCAGATGTACAGTTGTAGCCACAATTGTTTTTATGAAGGAGAAGAAATATCGATTGAGTATTCAATCATTTGCAATTAATAAACCATTTGGTCTTGTTTATGTTTAGAAGTTACTGTCTTTAAAAGACTTAACAGTTGGGAAAATTTTATTTTAATTCTAGAACAAAGTCAAAAAAACTTTAAAGTATCAGTATTAAAAGAGAAAAGTTTTCTACAGTAACCGGGTTAATGAATAGCATAAAAACAAGATGCAATAAGTAAGAATACAGAGGGACGAGGTTTATGAAAAAACCCTCTAAAAGCTCATAATTAATAAATCAAAGTCCACTCTACCTACACCCACCACTACGATCACGCAGTTTTAATCTGAATTTACACCTCGCTATTTTTTTAAAATCGGATATTCGCTTTGGTATAACTACAAATGATTACACAACAGACGATACAGCAGATAACTAACCGCATTGATATAGTAGAGATCGTAGGCGAATTTGTAAAGCTTAAGAAGCGTGGAGCAAATTATTTAGGTAATTGCCCTTTTCACAACGAAAAATCGCCGTCGTTCACGGTTTCACCCAGCAAAGAAATTTACAAATGCTTTGGTTGTGGCAAAAGCGGCAACGCAATCGGCTTTGTGATGGAGCATGAAAAGTATACCTACGTCGAAGCCCTTAAATGGATTGCCGCCCGATACAATATAGAGATCGAAGAAACTGTAACAAGCCCGGAAGTAAAACAGCAACAACAGGTTGCCGAAAGCCTTTTAATTCTTAATTCTTTCGCCCAAAAATACTTCTCAAAAAATCTTACAGAAACCGAAGAAGGACAATCAGCTGCCCTTTCATATTTAAAGCACCGCGGCTTTAGAGAGGAAGTCATTGAAAAATTTCAATTAGGATACAACCTCGAAGCGAAAGATGACCTCGTGACAATCTTACAAAAAAGTCAGTTTAGCCTTGAAGTAGCGCAGAAAGCTGGGTTGGTGACGAATAGGAACGACTCATTTTACGACAGCTATCGCGGTCGTATCATTTTTCCAATACATAACCAAAGTGGTAAGATCATAGGGTTTGGAGCAAGGGTTATTAAGTCTAACGAAAAGGCACCGAAATACATCAATACCCCGGAAAACGAGGTGTATGTAAAAAGTAAAATACTGTACGGTACCTACTTTGCGCGACAAGCCATCAATAAGTTCGATGAGTGCCTGCTTGTTGAAGGGTATACCGATGTTGTAAGCTTGCACCAGGCTGGTATAGAGAACGTGGTGGCCAGTGGAGGTACTTCCCTGACTATTGATCAGTTGAGATTGATACGGAAGCATACAAACAACCTCACTATTATTTATGATGGCGATAGTGCTGGAGTAAAAGCGGCGCTTAGGGGTTTGGATATGGCGCTGGAAGAAGGTCTCAACGTGAAGTTGGTGCTGATACCCGACAACGAGGACCCCGATAGCTATGTAAAGAAAATTGGAGCGACACCCTTCAGGGCGTTTGTAGACGAGAATAAAAAGGACTTTATAATATTCCAGTTGGAAGTGATGCTGAAGGATGCAGGGAATGACACCGCAAAAAAATCGGCAGTTGTTAACCAGGTGGCTGAAACTTTAAGCAAATTTCACAGGGCCGAAGATTTTACGAAGCAGCAGGATTATATCAGGCAGTGTTCGGGCATTCTTAAAATTGATGAAGGTGGTCTTACTACGCTGGTAAACAAGTTGAAGCGTGAAAAAATTACTAAGGAGGAAAATAGGCAGGTAAATACTCCTGATCCCTACCCTGTTGATTCTGGAAATAATGTACCGGCGGAGGAAACATCTTCCCTGCTTATAAATGATGAATACCAGGAAAGAAATTTATTGAGAGCCTTACTTGAATATGGACTGTTGTCTTGGGACGAAGAAAGAACAATGGCTGATTTTATTTTCGAAGAGTTGGAGCATTATTCCATTGAAGATCCTAACCTCGACAGTTTGTTGCAGGTCTACAAGGATTACTATTATAAGGGCCTGCAGCCGTCAACAAAAACGTTGCTGTACGATGAGAATGATAACGTAAGAAAACTTGCTGTACTTCTTAGCATTCAGCAATACGAATTAAGTCCTCGCTGGGATTCAAAGATGGAAGGAATGAATATAAATAACCGCGACGTGAGCAGGCAGGATGTTACGATGAGTTTAAATTACTTTAAGCTTAGGAAGATCAAAAAGATGTTCGACGAAAATCAGCGGGATATTGAGAAAGCAGCTTCATTTGAAGAGCAAATGGACCTGATTAAAATCCATAACGTGCTCAAGGATGAAGAACAAAAAATTACGCGCCAACTAGGGACCGTAATTTTTAAATAAGATCGACTTTGAGGAGATCAATAGTAGCACGAAAGATGAACGGATTGCGACGCAACAATGCAGAATAGTCCTCCAAATGCTGGTACCAAAAACAAAAACTACTTGCTCAACAACTCATAACATTGCTGGGCAATTTCAAGTTCTTCGTTGGTAGGAATAACCAATATTTTCACAGGAGAGTTTTCTGTACTAATTTCCTTCAAACCGCTGGACGGTACTTTGTTTCTCTCATCATCCAATTTTATTCCGAGGAAATCAAGGTTTGCACATGCCCGTTTTCTAACGTTTTCATCGTTCTCTCCTACTCCTGCTGTAAACACAATAGCATCCAATCCGTTTAGCACTGCCGTGTAGGCGCCAATATATTTTTTGATGCGATAAGCGTACATTTCGTACGCCATTTCTGCTTCCCTGTCACCTTCGGCGATTGCTTTTGAAATATCACGCATGTCGCTGAACCCCGTAAGCCCCTGCATACCACTTTGCTTGTTTAGCAGAGCCTTTACCTTATCGAGTTCGTAACCTACTTCATCAACCAAATGAAAGATAACCGAAGGATCTATATCACCGGAACGGGTGCCCATAACCAAGCCACTTAAAGGACCAAAACCCATGCTTGTGTCGATGCTTTTACCGCCATCAACCGCGGCCATACTGCAGCCGTTACCCAGATGAATGGTAATAATTCTTGCTTTTGGGTTATGTAAATATTCAGCAGCGCGTTGGCTCACATACTTATGACTTGTACCGTGAAAACCGTAGGCACGAATGCGGAGGTCTTTATAAAAAGATTGAGGAATGGCATAACGAAAAGCCTTCTCGGGCATCGCCTGGTGAAAAGCAGTATCGAAAACCGCCACCTGGACCGCCTTTGTAAAAATCTTTTCAGCCACTTCAATCCCGGTATAATTAGCAGGGTTATGAAGGGGCGCCAGTGGAAAAAGCCTTTTGATTTCCTCTTTTACCGCATCATTGATAACCGCGGTTGCAGCAAACGTTTCGCCTCCGTGTACTACCCTATGACCCACCACCTCTATATCTTCCGGCTCTTTTATTACGCCTGTATTTTTATCTGTAAGTAACGCAGCAACTTCCAGTAATCCCGCTTCGTGAGTGGGAAGGGTTAGTCTCTTTTTAATGACCTTTTCTTCGTTATCAATAAAAACTTTGTGGGTAATCGTTGATTCACTTAATCCTATACGTTCAAGCAAACCACTACAAACCGGCTTTTCGGAAGGAATTTTAAATAACTGGTATTTTATTGAACTGCTGCCACTATTGATAACAAAAATGTTCATCGGGAATAATTGAAAGAATTAAAAAGAGATGATCTGAAAATGAGACAATGTGAAATTTTAAAAATGAGTGAAGCCAATGCGTGCACCTGATAATTTTTGAAAGTGAGGCAACCAGACTTGGAAAGTTTTGCGGCAAAATTTTCAAATTTTCGAATTACCCATTTTCAAATTATTTATTCCTCTTGCGCTTGTATTGCAGTGATGATTACAGTGTTGAAGATATCATCTACGGTGCAACCGCGGCTAAGATCGTTTACTGGTTTGTTAAGTCCTTGCAGCATTGGCCCGATTGCCAAAGCACCTGTTTCTCTTTGGACCGCTTTGTAAGTATTGTTGCCTGTGTTCAAGTCTGGGAAGATGAGCACGCTTGCCTGCCCCGCTACTTCAGAATTTGGTAGTTTTTGTTTGCCCACTGTAGGGTCTACTGCAGCGTCGTATTGTATGGGCCCTTCCACTTTTAGGTCCGGCCGCTTTTGTCTGACGATCTCAGTTGCCTGTCGCACCTTTTCAACGTCTTCACCTTCGCCTGATGATCCTGACGAATACGACAACATAGCAATACGAGGTTCTATACCGAAACGTTGACTACTGGCTGCAGATGAAATGGCTATCTCTGCCAGCTGCTCAGCAGTCGGGTTTGGATTAACCGCGCAATCACCAAAAACAGATACACGGTCAGGAAGACACATAAAGAACACCGAAGAAACGACGGTAATGCCCGGCTTTGTTTTTACAAACTGCAAAGCAGGCCGAATGGTATGTTGGGTAGTGTGAATAGCGCCGGAAACCATTCCGTCTGCGTGACCTTTGTAAACCATCATCGTTCCAAAATATGATACATCAGTCATTAGATCGCGCGCCATTTCCATGTTCACGCTTTTATTCTTGCGCAACTCATACAGGGTGTTTACATAGTCTTCATAATACTCAGAATGAGCCGGATTAATGATACGGATGCGACTAAGATCAAGCGTTAAACCAAGGCGCTTAACGGATAAAGCAATTTCTTTAGGATCCCCAAGCAACGTAAGGGTAACGACTTCTTCGTTGACCAGCCGAGCAGTAGCCTTTAAGATTCTCTCATCAGTTCCCTCCGGCAACACGATATGTTTAATTACCTTCTTCGCCCACTTCGTCAATTGGTATTGAAACATGTGTGGCGTAATGCCTTCGGAAGTAAATGTTACGATCTTTTGGTCAAGCGCTTGCAAGTCCACACTCTTTTCAAAAATGCTGATCGCCAATTGAATTTTCTTTGTGTTATCGCCCGTGATTTTAGATTTTATTGCGCCTATTTGTTGCGATGTCTCAAATGTTCCTGTCTGCACAGTTATGATTGGAATAACCGTTTCCAGCCCTTTTAGAAGACGCATAATTGGCTCCTCTGTTGGGTAACCTGCCGTTAAAACGATCCCTGCTACTTTCGGGTAGCTCGCAGATAAATTTGCCTGTAAAGCGGCTATAATCATATCGCCGCGATCACCGGGAGTTATAATAAGAACGTTCTCTTTCAAATGATTTAGAAAATGAGGCACGTTCATAGCGCCGATAACAAAATTGTCAACCTGGTTACTCAATTGTTGCTCGCCAATTAATAATTCGCAGTCAAGGTTCTCTAAGATCTCCCTCATGCTCGGGCTCGAAAGCGACTTGTTTTGGGGTATTACGGCCACAATAGTTTCGTTGCTAAATGCATTAGTCAGTAACTGGCGAACGTCCTCCAATTGTTCCGACTTCACTTTATTTACCACCACCGCAAGCACCTGCACCTCTCGGGAGAGAAAGTTGCGGTTTACATTTAGAACAGCGCTTACAATTTCTGCTGTACTCCTATTTTCACCGTTGCTAACGACAATGACCGGGGCGCCAAGATTTTTCGCAACTGATAGGTTAAGTTCAAACTCAAAAGCCGTCCCTTCCCCCAAAAAATCACTTCCCTCAATCACAGTAAAATCATACTCTTCCTCTATCTTTTTGTACTTTCTTATAATTGAATTCATCATGTTCCCGCGGCTCTCGTTTTCCATTTGGCGCAGTGCCTGCGCCCTCGTATATGCATACGTATCTTCGTACCTTATGTCGAGGTTGAAATATGAGATGGCGGTTTCTATATGTGCGTCTTTGCCTTCAAGTGGGTCTACATTTATCACCGGTTTAAAGTATCCAATTCGTTTGGTCTTGCCCAGCAACATATTTACCAAACCAAGAGCCACAATCGATTTGCCGCTATAAGGTTCCGTAGTTGCTATAAAAATTGATTTCGTCATATCCAGGTATTTGCTTGCTGGCGAAGGTCAGAAAATGAATCGTTATTACAGGTGCTAATCATCATCAAAAACTTTTTGAATAGCATTTTCTTTTTGGGGCCACCACCATACCTGTTCTCAACATTCTTGCGTCGCACTCTTGTACGGTAAAATCTGTCTCAACTGGTACCGGGAGATTTTCACAAGTCTTCTAACCGAAGGTTAGTCTAACTCTATTAGTTTTAAAAAGTTTGTCACAAAGACGAATACTACTTTTACGAAAAATAGAACATGGAGTTTAAGCAAAAAGTGTATGAACTAGGTAAACAGATGGTAAATGACAAAGTTTTGCTACTTCAAAAAAACCTGGCCGATTTGATTGAAAGTACCAGGAATGAAACTAAAAGTTCCGCAGGCGACAAATATGAAACAGGCAGAGCCATGCTGCAAATAGAACAAGACAATGTAAGGAAACAACTGAAAGACGCGCTGGAGCAAAAAGCCGCATTTGAACAAATAGATATAGCCAGGGACTCTGCAAAAATTACACTGGGAAGCCTGGTAAAAACAGACAAAGGCTATTTCTTTATAAGCATCGCCCTTGGAAAAATGAGTATAGAAGATGCAGCAGTAATTGCTCTATCGCCTCAATCTCCTTTAGGTAGCAAGCTGATGAATTTAAAAGCCACCGAAAGCGCAAGTATGAACGGAACAACGTACACGATTGAGAGTATTCATTGATCGACTAACAACTGCGACAGAAATTTATGCGGATTACTTTTTCAGCATCTCAGAAAGATTATTAAATGTTTCGAAAGGCCCCTTTGAAACAAACATGTTGGTTACCCCTGCAGGAACGCTTCCACCCGGGTCCATTTTGAGGATATAAGTAATGTTCAATTTATTTTTCCCGTCAGACTTAACATCCCAGCTTGCATTAAAATAAGGAATGCGAACAATACCTTTTTTCTCCGGAATTGCATTGGGGATCCCAGCTGCAGACACCTTCAATGAGTTGTTTTTCACATCAGGGTTCAACACCATTTTAATGGGGACATCCCTGTTGCTAACGGGCCAAGGCAGAGCTGTTTCAGAATAATACAGAATTTCGTTCGGACCTATTTTCTTGATGACGTATGAGTCTTTTGTTCCGTACACCCATCCTTTGGTATTACCAACATTCAATAAAATCGTCATCAATTTCTGTATAGTTCCCTGGAAGACAGCTTCGACTTTTATGTCTTTATACTTCGATGTAGACTCTTTAGCCGTATATATTTTTATCCCGTTTTTGTCTTTATTCAGCTCCCATTCAACCTGCGAAAAAGCCGTATTTAAAATGCCAATGAAACAAACCGAGATAAGTAATCTTACAATCATTTTAAATGTTTTTGTTAATACTCCGCGTGATCCTTTTTAATTATTGTGCCTGCCCAAATTCTTAATCTTCCTAAACATATCGGACCAAATCCAAATAACGAAAGACTGTTGTCAGATAGAAAATAATCAAGCAGGTTTAATCAGGAAAAGTCGACGTTTTTATTTTATCATCTCTTTGGCGAAAACAAAAGACAATACTAAATAGTTCATACTAATAACTACTCTACTATTGGTTTGGGCTTATACTTTTTAAGACGTTTTTTCATAATTCGCCAAATAATAGCGAAAGCATATAAACCTGACAAGCTCACATATCCGTAATCCGGAAAAATAATGAACAAGGTAAGAGCAATTAGTAAAGCCGAACAAATGGAGATAGCAAAGTATTTGCTCTTAAGTAACATGTATTTCTTCTCAGGCTCGTACCCGCTTTTACTTAAGACCTTTTTGCGTACGAAAATGTAATTACACAAAGCGTATTGCGTCAAAAAAACGAGGGCGACGTTTACGGCATAGATGTACATCGGTAAGAAAAACGATGGTCTGAAATGCTCCAGCCCTGATGCAGAAAATGGAAAGCAAACAACAAAAAATAAAAAAAGCAGGTTGTAAAAAATGACACCGTTATCATACGTTCTTAAGTACTTGAAAATGTTTAAGTGCCGCGACCAAACAAGACCAATGAAGAAGAAACTAAACATAAAGGCCAGGAAGCCAATGATAGTTGGAGTAAACAGAGCGAGCACCTCTGAGTTAGAAGCACCTTTAGGCACATGAGGAAACTTTATCTCAATAATCAAAAGTGTTATGGCAATGGCAAATACAGCATCGCTAAAAAGTATCAGCCTTTCCAATTCAAATTCTTTCTCAAGTTCTGTAGTTTGTTCGCTCATAACAGTGGATGTAATTAAACAGGCGATTTTAAAAAATCAAGTTAGCGGAAATATTAAGCGGATGAATTCAAGCAATTATTTAATAACGCTTGTGACCAGGGAGCCTTTGCTTAAAAGTTTAGATATTGGGCAGGCTTTGTCGATTTGAAGCAGTCTTTCCTTTTGCTCATTTGTTAGAGCGCCGGTTGTTGAGACTTCGCATAAAAAAAAATGGCTAGGGCCTGTAGTGCTTTCTTCTCTTACCAAATCTACTTTCACGCTTATTTCACCCGCATCCCACTGCTTGCGTTGTACATACATCCTTAAGGTAATTGCCTTGCAGGCTGCGAGTGACATGCAGAGGTAATCACCAGGGGCAGGACCTTCATTGTTACCACCGGCTGCAATAGGTTCATCTGCTATCAGGGTATTGTCGTGAGACGTAAGCAAAGTTTTATAAGCGCTCGTTTGATTTAAGGCTTCAGCAGTTCCAACAACTTTCGGTTCGTTCACAGTATTTTTCAATAAATGTACGGTAAAAGAAAAAACTGACTTTAGTTAAGACGACAGAAAAGAAGGAGGTTAGATAATAATTGATAAGAGGCCATATCAAAGTATGGACGCATCAGCAACCCTTTAAGTATTAGGAACTATTCTTCAGCGGCCCGTTTATGTTCAACTTCTTTGATGTTGGCTTCGAACTTTACTTTTTTCAAATCAACACGTATAAGAGCAAATAAACTCATGTAAATATTTGCAATCCAGACAAGGGAAAAACCGGCTATTAAGTAACCGCGCCAGTCATTAAAGATTAATTTGAACCCAGTGATGACCAGCATGAATATGGTGACGTAGTGACTAAAGCAGTACTCGCAGGTAAAAAGGTAAAAGAATTTTCGTTGCAAAAGCTTCTGGCACTCTTTGCTTTTTTTCTCGCAAAATTCACGCGGCTCACGAAAAACTTCTTCGTGGGTCACCGTCCACGCGATACATGCAATAGGAATTGCAAGAAAAAAAAGATACAGAATTTGGGTACCTATGGGAATATCCATTCTTCAGACATTTTGTAGATATTCTATAAATAGTAAATATTTTGCCAGCATTAATTGGGGGAAGTGAATGCTCAAAACTTGTTGTACAAAAATTACTACAAGTTTAAGCAGTAAAAGAAAATCGTGCTAAAAAGGTACAAACCAGCGCTAACGATTAACGGAGCGTCGCAACGATGACGCCCAAAAATACAAACGCCGGTATCAAAAAAAGTTCATTCCTGATACCGGCATTACTACAGAAATTGCTAGTTTATATTTTGTAGCGCTTCTTTACTTAAAGGTTTCGAGATGAAATCTTGCACCAGCGTAAACTTTTTCGCTT
Organism: Segetibacter aerophilus; assembly: GCF_007991655.1. Lineage (GTDB taxonomy): Bacteria > Bacteroidota > Bacteroidia > Chitinophagales > Chitinophagaceae > Segetibacter > Segetibacter aerophilus. The sequence goes on along the minus strand of NZ_BJYT01000001.1, from coordinate 762,211 downwards.
TCTTATAATCTTCAGGATCGACGGTAGAAGACAGCAGATAAATACGGGGAAGCGACTTGAAACGTGATTTTATTTTGTCGAATTCTTCAAGAAAATCCCAGCCGTTCATAACGGGCATATTGATGTCGAGAAAAATAATTGTTGGGGCGGAGCAATCAGCTGCGAGGCCAGATAGGTATTCTATCCCAACCTTACCATTTTCGCATGATTTTACTCTTTCAGCAAACGATGACATTTTGATTATCCTGTCGCATACCATGATGGTGATCGGGTCATCTTCTACCAAAAGCACGTCTGTAAACTTCGCCATTACTAATCTTGTAATTTAAAAAATATCTTAAACTTCGTACCTACTCCGGGTTCACTTTCGACCTCAATCTTACCTCCCATGGCCGTGACCTGCGAACGGGTCATATATAGGCCCAACCCCTTGCCTTCTTTGTGTCCGTGAAAACGCTGGTATAGTCCGAAAAGTCTGTCGCGATAACGGTTGAGATCCATGCCCAGCCCGTTGTCTTCAAATTCAACTATGACCCAGTCCTCTGTTTTGTAAGAGGTAATTTTTATTTCGGGATTGCGGTCAGGAGAACTATATCTAATGGCGTTTGAAAGCATATTTAAGAAAATGCTCTCCAGGTGAATACGGCTATATTGTATCTGGTCGACCTGGGAAAAATTGGCTTTTATACTTCCCTTTTGCAGGTACAAAAGATTGTCTACATTCTTCTTAACTTCTATAAACACATCTGTGAAGCTAACTGTTTCGCGCTCTATATTAGGGTTTGACTTAATTACTAAAACGTTCACTAAATCATTCAAAGTCTGGTTTAATTGCTGGGTAGCTTCTTCAAACTTTTCTATCAATAACTGGTTAAATTCATCCAAAGGATTGTCTTTGTTATACAAACTCAACAAGCTCAACAAGTTTGCTACGGGCGCCCGTAAGTTGTGAGAAGTGATGAATGAAAACTGTTGGAGATCCTGGTTATTTTTCAGTAATTCTTCGGTCAAAGCTTTCTGCTCACCTTCGATTTTCTTCTTGTCTGTTATGTCACGAATAATCGTGGATAGATAACAGTTGCCATTACCGTCTTTCATTAAAACGGAGGTGACTTCTACGGGAACGTAATAACCTTTTTTATGCTTTAAAAACAATTCGCCAATATAAGATCCCGTGTCTTTTTGCACCTGTGCCATGTTTGCAACCAACGACGAATCAATGTCGAGAAGGTCATGGCTCTTTACGTTGATTAACTCTGAGTGAGCATAACCTAACATTTTACAAACCGCAGGGTTTGCAGAAACGATGTCGCCGTCTTCCTTGGAAAGAATAACGCCGTCTATACTGTTTTCGAATAACGATTTGAATTTGCTTTCAAGCGTTTGAAGGGCAAGGATAGCCATCTTGCTGTCTGTAATATCCTGCAGGGTCACCCTTAGTTTAACTGTCTTTCCGAATTCATCTTTTTCTGAGCCACCCATAGCAAGGATGACTTTGGTCAATCCGTCTTTTGAGTTGAAACGAAATTCGAGATTGAAGTCTTTGCCATGAACAATAGCGTCCTGGATTTCTTTCTTCACCAACTCCTTGTCATCCGGGTGCACCATGTTTCTAAGAAGGGACAGTTGGCGGCAGTTATCCAAAAGCTCCGGAACACCTAATATTTCATAAAAAAGCTCGGAGCAGAAAAAGTTTTTTGTAGCAGGATCAAACTCGACATAGCCGAGACGTGCTATTTTTTGTGCAGTCTTCAACCGATCGGAATGCAGAGCTACTTCCTCAGTTAGTTTTTTTCTTTCAGTGATTTCTGTTGAGGTAATAAAGACCCCGTGAATATCCTCCTGGGAATTAAAAAGTGGTCTGAAAGTATGACTGTAGACGTGTGCAACTTTATTTGCATCTACAAATTTGGTTTCCCTTTCAATTTCCTTTCCTTTAAATACCTGCTCAAATAAACTGATATACTCCGCTATTTCGTTCTTGCTAATTAAATCCAGCACAGAAATACCCGACTGTAACTCTACGTTATAAAAAAATGGAGAACGTTCTTGCGCGGCCTTGTTATAAGTAACGATTCGCAGGCGACTATTTAAAAGAATAAATGATTCTTCTGTGTTATTTAGGAGTAGTGAAAGTCTTTGTTCGGCATGAATGAGTGCATCGTCAGCAACCTTTTTTGTTTGAATGTTCCTAAAGCTCATCACAATGGCTTTTATGCTAGCATCGCTAAGCATATTGCGCGCATTGTTCTCAACCCAGATATAAACACCCTGCTTATTTTTTATGCGATATTCTGCAGTAAGTAGTTTTTCAGGTTGTCTGCGAATATTAATGAGCCAATCTCTTACATGCTCTTTGTCGTCGGGATGTACGAGTTCGATGGCATTTTTACCAAGAACTTCAGCGGCAGTATAGCCTAAAATTTCTTCGATCGCACCGCTGGTATAAGTGAAAACAAGTGCAGCATCAGTCAGCTGATACACACTCGTAGAGGTATTGATAAGTATTTTGTAAAAATCTTCATTCTCCGGTTTCCTGGTTGTCGCTGACCTGGATTCCTTTTTCTGGACCATTATCAGCGCTCCTTCAAAATTGTCTTCGTCGCTGGAGATATAAACCATGGAAATGGAAAACGATAAGGTTAGACTGCCTAAATAATCTATCTGCAGCTTTACCTTCTCCGTCTCGCGATTAAGTACTCTTTTTAGGTTTGAGATAAAACTATCAGGAAAAGATTTAAAGTCCCCGTCTCGTAGAACAGTCTCTATGTCTAGGCGGGATTCATTAAAGAGGTTGTGAAATTGGTGATACGCACCGTTGAAATTGATGATTTTGCGATTGTCATCTACCACCAGCCATCCAGTATTAGTTTCAGATAATAACTTTTCAATAAAATTCAAAAACGAAATATTGTTTGAAGCCATACTGTCAACTAAACTGTTTATCATAGATGGATGCTGCAATATAAATCGAATTGAAGATTATAATTGTAATAAACGTAAAATAATGGATTTAATTATCCCATCACATTGATATTAAGAGATTTAAAGTAAAGGGACAGCAACTTAAAAAATGCTTAACCCTCCGCACCTTTTTCCTGTACCACAACTAAGTCTCCTAAATCTACGCTCATCGGTAGCAATCCAACCTGCACAATAGCTCTTTTACCCCTTATCTCTTTGACAGATCCTACCTGGTAATTTTTTTTCAATTTTACTTTGGCACCAACCACTATATCTGAAGCCACTTCTTCGTACTTCCCCTGTACTTTTTTAGCCAGCTTGTTTGTAACGACCTCATCTTTCTTTTTAAACAACAAATTGTGCATTTGCTTGATGGGCTCGCTCTTGTCTTCTGCTTTTCGCCATTCTAATAAAATCTGCTTCAGCTTTCGCTCCATATCCTTTAGGTAGGCGATACGGTCTTCCTTCACCTGGTTTTGTTGCTTTAGCAATTCAACTTCCTGGCGGTGCCGCTCCTTATCCATCACTACCGTCATCTCTTTTTTGAGACGCTCATTTTCTTTAACCAATTTGTGCAAGTCACTTTCCTTTTTCTCAATCTGCCGCAAATCCTGCTCAGTTCTATTGAGTAATTTATCTAAGCTGAAATGGTCCTCGTCTACTAAACCCCTCGCTTTTTTAATTAAGTGAGGGGAAAGACCAATGCGTTCCGCAATTGAAAAAGTATATGAACTTCCGGGCTTTCCAATAATTAGTTTGTACAAAGGCAAGAGGTTTTGCTCATCGAAAGCCATCGCGCCGTTGATTATTCCCGGCACCTTGTTAGCCATTACTTTCAGGTTAAGGTAGTGGGTGGTGACAATGCCAAACGAATGTTTGTGAGCAAGTTCTTCCATTATGACTTCAGCGAAGGCTCCTCCAAGATTAGGATCACTTCCACTTCCTAATTCATCTATAAAAAAGAGTGTCTTGCCATTAGCCACTTCCATAAAATGCTTCATGTTTTTAAGATGGCTGCTGTAGGTGCTTAACTCAAACTCAAGACTTTGGGTGTCCCCAATATGAATCATCAATTGTTTGAAGATCCCCATCTGGGATGTGGGATGAACAGATACAAGCAAACCACTTTGAAGCATGATTTGCAAGAGACCAATAGTTTTGAGGGTAACTGTTTTCCCACCAGCATTAGGTCCGCTAATCACCAAAATCCGGTTTTTATCATTTAAAGTTATGGATAATGGAATGGTCGTCTTACCAGACTTTTTATTGTAGAGATATAACAGCGGATGGACCGCGTTTACGAGTTCTATATGTGCCTTATCCATTACAGTTGGCAACTCCCCGTTCATATCAATTGCCAGCTTCGCCTTTGCCTTAATGAAATCATATTCGCCTACTATTGCATGGTAAGTAGTAAGCAGCTCAGCGTATATAGAAAGGTCCGAAGTAAGTTTTCTTAGTATTCTTTGTACTTCTTTACTCTCTTCATTTTCTAGACTAAAAATGTCGTTGTTTAACTCAATTGTTTCTTCGGGTTCTATATAGGCAGTTTTGCGTGTATCACTTTCACCATGAAGTATTCCCTTTATTTGTCTTTTGTACTCGGAAAATACTGCTACTACCCTTCTTCCATTACTAAAACTTTCTTCTATATCTGCTGCATAACCCGATTTATTTAAGCGCGCTACCACCCTTTCAAAAACTCTTCGCAGCTCGTTACGCTTCTTGTATAAATTCAGCCTTATTTTCTGTAACTCGTCTGTTGCATTGTCTTTAACGTTGCCATACTCATCCAATACTTCATCCAGCATCTCAAGAATAGCCTTTTCATAATAAGTATCTTGAATGACCTTGGTTAGAGCGGGGTAAGCAATTCTCCGCTCGTTATCGAACCAGCGAAATATAGATTGAATGTTTAAAGCCAGTTTTCTTATTTGAACAAATTGCTCACCGATTAATACCGCACCCGGGATAGAAAGCAATTTTAAATCTTTAGTTAGATTGAGGACATAATCGCTGGGGAAATACTGGGCATTGAGCGTTATCAGCTTGAACTCATGCGACTGCTGCAGTTCTGTCTCGATAAATTCTTTTTTCGTATGGATGCGCAAGTCAGCAGCCTTCTTTTTAGCAAACTCGCTTTTGCAATGCTCGGTTAGCAATGCTTTAATCTTGTCAAACTCTAATTGTACCGGTGCTGATTCTGGAAATAACTTCATAGAAAACCTCTGCCCAATAAGGCACTTACTTTATTTTGAACGTGCAAAAGTAAAGTGTTCATCCCGCAAATAATCGTTAAGTGTACTTTACTTGGAAAGGAGATTATTAAATAAACATCCGGCAAAAGTGGTACTGTAATTTATACATAGATCAGCTTCCCTACTTATTACAGTTCTGAGTTGGAAAAAGGTCTAAAGTCAAACCACTGTTAAAAAAAATGTGATTATCCTATTCTGTTGTTAAGAGTTATTCCCCTCCTGCTCATCTTCAAGTTGTTCGATTAAGTTTGCAGCATCGTCAAAAAAGATAACAATTGGTAGATGATAACTAAAGCCATTACTATGAGGTATTTTTTAATAAGCAACCTGTTTGCTGCAATTACGCTTATCTCATGCGCCCAGAACCAGTCTTCCACCATGAACGCCGCTAACTTAAAGAGTACCACAAACATTAAAACAGACACAGCAACTTTTGGCGCTGGTTGCTTCTGGTGTGTGGAGGCAATTTTTCAGCAATTAGATGGAGTTTTAAAGGTTACGAGTGGTTATAGTGGCGGTCACATAAAAAACCCTACCTACGAACAAGTTTGCAGTAAAACAACTGGCCATGTAGAAGTGGCGCAGGTGATCTACGATCCGTCAAAAATTACTTTCGATGATTTGTTGCAGGTTTTTTGGAAAACGCATGATCCTACCACGCTTAACCAGCAGGGTAACGATCGCGGTCCGCAATACAGAAGTGTAGTTTTTTACCACAACGACGAACAAAAAAAGCTTTCTGAACAGTATAAAGAAGAACTTAATAAATCAGGCGCATGGCCTAACCCTATTGTTACTACCGTAGAACCTTTGAAGAATTTTTATGTAGCGGAAGATTATCACCAGAATTACTACAACGCAAACTCAGACCAGATGTATTGCCGCTACGTGATCCAACCAAAGTTGGAAAAGTTTGAAAAAGTGTTTAAAGACAAATTGAAGAAGAGCAAGAGCTTGTAGTACTTCGACAATTCAAACTATACTCCTAAATAAAAGACTGTAACCTCTGACCTTGCCCCAAAACGGAAAGGAAGCGTCGAAGTTCCAAATCCTCTTGAAAGATATAAATAAGGTGCATGCTTATTATACCACCCTTTCAGGTAGTCCCCAGACATTTTAGGTAATATAGGAGCAAATCCAAAAATACATACCTGTCCGCCATGGTTATGGCCCGCAAAAATGTACTGAATATTCAATTTTTTCTCTTCACACCGTGTTGAGTTGATCTGCTGCATTTCTTTCAAAATCGTTTCCTGCTGGAGAGGGCTATGTACTAAAAGCAAGTGATTTTCTTCTCGTTCGACATGCTTTATCGCTTTGGAAAAGGAAGGAGTGCCATTGATAAAATCGTCTACCCCGGTTATCATCAGTCTTTTGCCTGAGATCGAAAAAGCCTTCGATTCGTTCAATAGTAGCTGACAATTGTTTTGATCAAATAACTTTTGGTAGGTACCTATCCTAACCCTGTTTTTATGGTCATGATTTCCCATAATTGCAACTTTGGGAATTGAGTAGCGGATCATGCTGAAGAATTGGTGTGCCGGTGCATATATTCCATCTTCGTCAATCACATCGCCGGAAATTAAAATGAGGTCAGGATCCATTTCATTGATTTTTCTTGCAAGCCTCTTATACGACGGGTCAAGAAATTTTTTGATGTGGAGATCGGTTAAGAATAAGAGCTTTATTGTTTGCTGAGCCGTCTTCTTCCCTATGTCGTATGTTTTTATCTCGAAAAAATATTTTTCTAAAATCAGGGAATCTAAAAGCGAAATAGCGATACCTGTAAGTGCCGTTATTATTAAGTTCCTTTTTGTTATAATCTTCATGTTGCTGTCGAGGCTAAAACTAGCTACCAAAACAGAACCACCGATTAGAGACGGTACTACTGGCACACTTATTTACGCGAATATTCTTAATTCTACAACTATGAAAAGTTCAACAAAAGCGACCATGAATTATAAGCCGCTTCAGGATAAAACAATTGTGATAACAGGTGCATCAAGCGGAGCAGGTCGAGCGACAGCGATACAATTCGCAAGACACGGCGCTAAGATTGTTCTTGCTGCCCGTAATATAGAGGCACTGGATGAAGTGGAGGCAATATGCAGGGAAATGGGTGCTTTAGCACTTGCGGTAAAAACCGACGTAACAGATGCTGAAGAAATGAAAACCCTTGCTGCAACTGCCGCAGAATTTGGAGGTTCAATTGATGTCTGGGTAAATAATGCGGGCGTGCTTGCCGCCGGTGAGTTTACAGAAACCCCGATTGAAATACATGACCAGGTGATCAGGACTAATTTGATGGGATACATCCACGGAGCTCATGCTGTTGTGCCATATTTTAAGAGGCAACAATATGGCGTGTTGATTAATAATATATCAGTTGGCGGGTGGTTTCCTGTTCCTTATGGGGTAGGATATTCGGCAAGTAAGTTTGGATTGCGAGGTTTTTCAGAAGCGTTGCGTGGCGAGCTAAGCCAGTATCGGAACATTCATGTCTGCGACCTTTTTCCCGCCTTTTTAGATACTCCGGGAATACAGCATGCTGCTAACTATTCAGGAAAAATTCTTCGTCCTGCCCCGCCCGTTTATGATCCACAAAAGGTAGCAAGGTCAATCGTGTCGATTGCGCAACGTCCCAAAAAATCTGTTGTAATAGGAAGTGTAACTCATCTCTTGAGATTTGCTCATTTCTTACTTCCTGCTGTGACCCGATCTGTTACAGCAAAGGTTGTGAATGCGTATCTCGAAAAAGCTGATGCTGCACCCGAAACAAGCGGAAATCTGTTTGCCCCTGCTAATTACGGAACGAGTATTCATGGCGGCTGGAATTTAGCTGCAGATCCACAGCCTCGAAAACGAAATCTCATTACATCAATCGCCGTAACAGGGATTGCAACCGGAATGGTGATTTTTGGAATAGTGAAGATGAAAAAGAAATCCTGGTAGTTATTGTTATTGTCTTGATTAAGTCAGATGGAAGTGTAGGGACGTAATGTTCACTCTAAAAAAGCTCAATTCTTGAAAACGTACAAGTGAGTGACACAACGATGCTACAACGAAGTGACAATGCTTGTCCCTACATTGAATTTCTGACTAATATACGATCGATAAATGGCACTGTGTTTGCCCACTTTTTAGTGAGATATCCTGTTTTAATTTTTTACTTTCTTAAAACAAATAAATGCCTACAAAACATTTAAACAAGCAAGAATTTATTGATGAAATTTTTGACTACCAGAATAGCGAAGAGTGGAAATATAAAGGTAAGTTGCCTGCTGTCATAGATTTTTACGCTGAATGGTGTGGCCCTTGTAAATCAGTTGCGCCAACGCTCGAGCAGCTTTCTGACGAATATGATAACAAGGTAGAAATTTATAAAATAGACACAGACAAAGAACCTGAACTTTCTGAATTGTTTGGTATTCAAAGTATTCCTACGTTTCTTTTTATACCAGTTGAGGGAGCGCCGATGATACAACGTGGTGCGCTACCAAAGAATGCTTTTAAGCAGGTTATAAACGATCGGTTATTGAAAGAAGTGGCGTCAGAAGATACGCAGGCTACCTAATAAGAGTCGTTTAAAAAGTGCACAGAAATGCCTATACAACACAATAATTTAAAGACAATACTAGTTATTAGAATAAAAACTAAATATTAAACTCTAATTTCTTTTTTAACAGTTTTGTCCGGTATTTCTCACTAATTTACACGCACTCTTGATGAAGTAGGGGTAATAAAGATTAGATTGTCAACCTTTAAACGAATTATATGAGTGTGAAAGATGTTCTATCAATTTTATTTGGCTTAAAACAGCCCGAATTGATACCCGTTCCGGTAGAAAACAATCAACAGAAACGATAATTATATTTTTGTTGAATAAAAAATAAGCCTCGCAATCGCGAGGCTTATTTTTTATTCCAAAAGTGGTGGGAGGTTGATATAATTTCTCAACCATTTTCCGTTTTTGACTTAATCTACTTTGGTTACAACTACGTTCTCGACCAGTTGTCTGACATTTTCAATTTTGAAAACTTGCGTGTGTTTTGATGTCTTAGAAAATAGTACCATTTTAATTGTTGTACTGTTTCCACTAACATCGAACTGAAAGTTTTTAGAGAAGTTTTTGTCATTGAATTTGCTGTTGTAAAGAACATTTCCAACCTCGTCCTCAAGTCTTAGATAAACTTCTTCTTTCAAAGAATTTTCAATGTTTAGTTGAAATATTGGCTGCTCCTTAAGTTGGCCAACATACTTAAGTTCGTAAGTAGTACTAGTTGCTTTTGCTGACTTGTCTTCTGCTGCATTGGCAGAATTTAAAAATAACACCGATACTAGAATTGCAGTTGTGAAGATTGATTTGATCACACTGCTTGTCATTTGCTTTTTCATGTTTTTCAATTTTGGTTAAAAAAAAATTTAACGGTAGCAATCATGGTGGTAGCAATGTTTCCGCAGGCAATGTCAGAAGAAGTGTCAGAGGGTAGTTAGGATAAAGACCAGCACTTTATCAGAAATAATCTGAAGCAAATGTAAAGACAGCAAGCTAGTAAAGCACAACATCTTACGCCGAATATAGGTATCGCAATAAGTGCATTGAAAAGCTACAAACCTTTATACAACTGCCTTTCAAAGTTTTAATTTGATTATCTCCAAGCCACATTTCAAGCAGAATATACTTCACTAAAAAGTCCTTTTCTACCTAAATAAAATTATAAAGAGCAGTATTAAAAAAGGCTAACTAATGTTCGTTAAAAAGTATAAAATATAGATTGCTATTGCAGCTATGGCGGTATTCAAAAAGTTAACTGCGTTGTTATTTAACGTATGTCTTCTTTCAAGCGTTGCGCCTAACACAGAGTCGAACAAGTTGCCAGTCGTACCTGCGATAATGATAAGTAAGAAATTAATGCTAAAGCCAAAGCCTACAGAGAAAACAAGAGCGATGCAGAGCGCTCCAAGTACACCAAGTATAGTGCCTTCAAAACTGATTACTCCATCTAACCCTCTCCGATCTTTTTGTAGAGTGATGACGTTATAAAATTTCTTTCCGTACAAATTTCCAAGCTCAGAGGACAACGTATCCGCTGTTGCCGAAGCTAAGCTTGCAGCGATCATAAGTGTAAATAAAGATGAAAGTGCAGGAAGTGCAAACGATAATAAGCCTAGGAGAGCCGCAACGCCTCCGTTTGCTATTACCTGTCCTGCCGTACGTTGGCCTTTGTCACTTTCAGCTAATCCCATGCGTTGCTTTTGTCGCATCCCCCATGAGGTTGCAGATGTTCCCAATAGAAAGAATACCGCTAGCATTATTACTCCTGTATATCCTGCGCCAGCAAATATTAATAGCCCTACAATAAACCCTGTTATTCCTGCAGGCATCGTCAACTTCTTCACCAGTACACTTGCTACAGCGATGACAGCAAGAATAGTTACAATGATAAAATAGCTAGAAAGCATATTCTTAGATAAAATGTTTTATAGTTATCGTAGTTGCAGATCCTCTTTTTATAGACGGTCAAAGTTGTTTCTATTGCAATACTTATTTACCAAATTCGTCAATTCTTCTTTGCACCTTTGCAGCACAAAAATTGGAAAAACAAATATAACCAATGGCGGCACCAGTACTTGAAAGACGGCTTGGGCTTGTACAAGCAACAGCTATTAATATGATCGATATGGTGGGCATTGGTCCTTTCATCACTCTGCCTATGGTGATTGGTATGATGAATGGACCGTGGTTTCTTTATGCCTGGGTAGCAGGAGCTATTTTATCTTTTATTGATGCAATGATCTGGAGCGAACTTGGCACAGCCTTTCCAAAAGCGGGCGGCAGTTATAACTTTCTAAAAGAGGCATACGGAACTAACGGTGTAGGTAGAATGATGAGCTTTTTATTTGTGTGGCAAACCATGATACAAGCACCTCTTGTTATTGCATCCGCTTCTATAGGATTTGCCTCTTACTTTTCTTACCTCGTACCGTTAACGTCAATTGAAAGCAAAATGTTAAGTGGTGCGGTTGTCATTTTAATCGTGCTTTTGCTATATAGAAAAATAGATGCGATCGGTAAAATAAGCATCTTTCTCTGGGCTGGTGTCATCGTTACTTTATTTTGGATTATTGGTGCCGGCATTGCCTACGGAAACTTTACTGCACCTATCCGACATATCAACGATGGACTAACTATTAACTATGCCTTCGTATCAGCAATAGGTTTTGCAAGCGTTAAATCTGTGTACAGTTATTTGGGTTATTACAATGTGTGTCATTTAGGTGGAGAGATTAAAGACCCGTCAAAAAATATTCCGAGAAGTATGTTTTTATCAATTGGCGGAATAGCCATTTTATACCTATTGATGAATATAAGTGTAGTAAGTGTAATACCCTGGCAACAAGCGAAAGGAAGCGAGTTTGTGCTAAGTCTTTTTATGAAGGAACTCGCAGGAAGCACAGCAGCTAAAATTATCACCTGCCTTATTTTGTGGGTTGCCTTCGCTTCAGTTTTTTCTGCTACACTTGGCTATAGCCGGATACCTTACGCCGCGGCGGCCGACGGAGCTTTTTTTAAAGTGTTTGCAAGAGTACATCCTACCAAACACTTTCCTTATGTCTCGTTGTTGGTGCTGGGAAGTATTGCATTTGTTTTCAGCTTGCTCTTTAGGCTCAGTGAAGTGATTAGTGCAATTTTGGCAATGCGAATCTTAATTCAGTTTATAGGACAGGCAATAGGATTGTTGTTATTAAGGAAAGCAAGAGTTAAGACGGACTTTCCTTATAAAATGCCCTTGTTTCCGATACCGGTATATATTGCTATTGCTATCTGGTTATTCATCTTGTATAAAACAGGATTAGAAATGGCGTCGTATGGATTAATCGTAATTGCTGCGGGAATAATCGTGTTTTTTATAAAAGCAAAGGTGAATAAGGAATGGCCGTTTGTAAAAACTTCAAGTAACAATCCAATAGTAAAAGAGACCTAGGCACAAGAAGAGTTCGATCATCCACAACCAATAATTCTTTTGAATAAAGTGCTTTAAACCGACGTCAAGTATAACCAGCAAAAGAACAAAAAGTAATAGCCGGAGTAATAAAGGATTTCTCCATTCATCGGGTCCACCTCTTTCAAAGATGAGTTGGTATAGAAATAAAAAAGCAGCTATGATAGATAGTATTACAAAAGGAGACGTTCTTGTAAACCACTTTTTAATCATTGTATTCCCCGACCAACGGGTGCTTTTTACGGGGAAATATTAATTGTGTTTTAAAGTATCTTATCCTTTAACCATCGCACTATCCTCATCCGACTACGGGCTAAATCGCCTCAGCCATGTCAGGAATTTTCTCTGCTTTATAAGCTCCCGAGTCTAGTTTCTTTTTCGTTTCCTCAAACGCTTTTAAAGTAAGGTCGATGTCTTCCTCGCTATGGGCAGCCGTAGGAATAATCCTGTAGATAATTTCACCTTTTGGAATAACAGGGTACACCACAATCGAGCAGAAAATATGGTAATTCTCGCGAAGGTCCATCACCATCGATGTAGCTTCAGGCAGTTCGCCTTTCATGTAAATCGGAGTAACCGGCGAGTTAGTGTTTCCTATATCAAAACCTCTTGCCTTTAAACCTTCCTGTAGTCGGCCTACATTATACCAAAGCTTCTCACGGAGTTCCGGCATTGTCTTCACCATCTCCATCCTGTGAAGCATACCTTCAACAATTAGCAACGGAAGACTTTTAGCGAAAATCTGGCTTCTTGTGTTATAACGTAAATACTTAAGCACATCTTTAGGTCCACTGATAAACGCACCAATGCTACCCATACTTTTTACAAAAGTCGAAAAGTATAAATCTACTTCATCTGTACAGCCTTGTGCGGAATCTGCACCTGCACCATTTGGGCCCATGTATCCAAAACCGTGAGCATCATCAATCAATATCCTGAACTCGTATTTATTTTTCAGTTCAACGATTTCCTTCAATCTCCCCTGCTCGCCATCCATGCCGAAAACACCTTCAGTGATCAGTAAAATGCCTCCCCCGTTTCTGTTGGCAACTTCTGTTGCACGTTGTAATTGTTTTTCGCAATCAGCAATATCATTGTGTTTAAACGCATACCTCTGCCCTACATGTAACCTCACACCGTCAACAATACAAGCATGTGCCTGGGCATCGTACACAATCACATCTCTGCGGTTTACAAGTGCATCAATGCAGCTCATTATCCCCTGGTAACCGAAGTTTAAAAGCATAGTGTCTTCCCGCCCTACGAATGCACTAATCACTTTCTCCAACTCGTCGTGTTTCGCAGTATTTCCACTCATCATTCTTGCCCCCATGGGGTTTCCCATTCCATACATGGCGGCCGCCTCTGCATCTACTCTTCTAACCTCTGGATGATTGACTAAACCAAGATAATTATTCAAACTCCACACAATCATTTCCTTTCCTCTAAAAGTCATTCTTGGCCCAAGTTCGCCTTCCAGTTTAGGAAAGGCGAAGTAGCCATGCGCCCTATCCATATGCTGGCCGAGCGGCCCTCCATCCTTTACAAGCTTCGCAAAAACATCTGCCATTCTAGTTGATATTATGTGTTTTTATTTTGTCCTGACATTCGTAATTCTATTAAACATCGTTGTGTCACTCACTTCAACTGTAAGCCAATGATTAACACGAAAAACAGGTTGAATCAGTACCTAAAAAAAGTTGGCCAAAGGTAAGACAATGAAGGTAAAAAAAGGATTAGGAGAAACCGTTCAATTGATAGCTTTTATCCTTTTGAACATTTTAGCATCCAAAACATTCATTCTAAAAATGCTATCTCACTTGTTGTTTAAACTAGCCCCGGAATAATACTCCCATCTTATCGCCCACTCCTTTCAAGTCAGACACGACGGATTCAAACAGCGGTATCCCTTCTTTTCTTCTTATGGCTTCCATCTCGCGTTCGGGATCTCCAGGTATTAAAACTCTTTCCTGCCCGGCTGCAGGTTTCGCAGCTTTAAACCTTTTTATCCAGTTATCCATGTTTTCGGTAAAATCTGCTGCCGGCCGAAATGCGTCAACCCGCATTGCGCCAAGAAAATGTCCCAGTCCCTCGCCGGGCAGATTCTCCGGCATGGGTACATATGCAGGAAAAGGGGGCGCCCAAGGACCATAACTGGCGCCGCTTAAAACCGCAGAAAATATATCTACAATACTTCCAAGGGCGTAGCCTTTATGGCTTCCGTGCTCGCGGTCGCCACCAAGCGGCAGCATTGCTCCGCCGGATTTTAAGGCATTAGCATCTGTAGTTGTATGACCTTCCGCATCTTGCACCCAACCCTCCGGCGCTTCCTGGTTCTTTCTCTGCAAAATCTCAAGCTTGCCATTTGATGCAGTGGTAGTGGCAAAGTCAGCGACAAATGCGGGTTCATTATTAGCGGGAATAGCGACAGCAATCGGGTTTGTACCAAGCATTCTTTCAACAGAAAAAGTTGGCGCAACAAGGGCGCTTGCGTTGGTCATAGCCATCCCGATCATTTGCCGAGGAAGGGCCATCATTGCATGATAACCTGCAATACCAAAATGATTACTGTTTTTTACGCTTACCCAGCCCGTTCCTGCTTTCTCCGCCTTTTCGATCGCGACTTGCATTGCAAATGGTGCTACGACTAATCCTAATCCTGCATCGCCGTCAACTACTGCTGTTGAGGGGGTTTCATAGATTATTTTTATTGTTGGTGTAGCATTTATTCTTCCTGCCTCCCACAGCCTTATGTATCCACCTAAGCGAGCTACTCCATGACTATCGACGCCACGCAAATCTGCCGATAATAAAACCTCCGTGGCCAGGTGTGCATGCTCTTCACTGCAACCCATTTGCAAAAAAACATGCAGAACGAAGTCGAATAAATTTTCGTAGTCAAATGTTTGGCTCATAAGATATTTCGGGAATTTTTAAAAACTATCGAAATTTTATTGAAAGTATAAGCTGCTTTACTTCTCCTTTTTTAGCTTGAGTTATTCTCGTCACTGCAGCAGAATAAGGTTCTACAAGTAGAAGTGAGTGACACAACGATGTTGAAAGAAGTTATGTTGCCGGACAACCAAAACAATCAACAGAAGACCTTATTTTTCAAGAGACATGCTTCTTGGTAAGTCTGCTAATTGCGATCCAAATAGTTTGTTTGGCCTCGACCCCATTCTTATAGTCAATATCCCCCCTACCAGTATGTCATGGTGATTTATAAAACTTTTAGTGTAAGGCTTTCCGTTTAAGGTAATGGATTGAATGTAGATATTCTCCTTGCTGTTATCTAACACCTTAATCTGAAAAGTACTCCCTGAAGGCAATACGATAACCGCCTGGTCTACCAGCGGGCTACCAAAAACGTATTCACCACTTACAGGATTTACCGGGTAAAAGCCCAAAGCGCTAAAAACGTACCAGGCACTCATCTGCCCGCAATCTTCGTTGCCCGACAAACCGTCGGGCTTGTTATCATAAAACCTGCTCATAATTTCCCTTACTTTCTCTGCCGACTTCCATTGCTTTTGCAGGTAGGCATAGATGTAGGCAATGTGATGGCTCGGTTCGTTTCCGTGAGCATACTGCCCTAGTAATCCGGACACATCGGGAGGCGTCTCGCCTGTCTGTCTGCTTGAAACTGTGAACAGAGAATCCAGTTTGTTTTCAAGTCCATCAGGTGTTGAGTAACTATTTTTAAGACCGTTGAGGTCGTGAGGCACAAAAAAGCTGTGCTGCCATGCATTGCCTTCAGTATAAGGACCACCACCCGCGGAGGGGTCGAAAGGTTTGACAAAATTACCATCCATATTTTTCGCCCTTAAGAAACCTGATCCGGGATCGAAAACATTTTTCCAGTAGGTCGCCCTTTTAGCTAAGGAAGCTGTATCGGTGTACTTCTTTAATTTTTTAGCTACTTGCAACATACACCAGTCATCAAATGCATACTCCGCAGTCATTGTAACACTTTGCCCCATTTTATCTGCAGGTATAAATCCAAAATTCCGGTACATCTCTGTTCCCCTGATGTTTTGCATCACGCTTTTCCGCATTGCTTTATAAGCCCGCTCATAATCAAATCCACGAATGTTCTTTAGTATCGCATCTGCTACCACCGGCACTGCGTGGTAGCCCGTCATCGTGTTGGTTTCATTAAAATGTAAATCCCACACAGGCAAGTAGCCGTACTGGTCGTAAAACGCGAGAAAGCTGTTTACGATGGAGGGAACCATCTCAGTTTGTGTAATGGTAAGCAATGGGTTTTCTGCACGAAATGTATCCCAAAGGGAGTTGGTAGTAAGAACCATTTTCCCATTGTACACCTCGCCTTTTACGCCTTTGTAATTTCCGAAACGATCGCTAAATATGGTCGGAGCAAGATATGTGTGGTACAAAGCAGTATAAAAGATTTGCTTAACCTTTTTATCATCCGTGTTAATCTGCACCTTTCTGAGCTCTCTTTCCCATAAATCAGAAGCACCTCTTTTTGCCAGGTTAAAATCCCAGGTGCGTATTTCATTCATACTTTCTACCGCACCTTCCACATCTGCGTAGCTGATCCCCACTTTCATCGTGATAGCTTCACCCGATTTTGTATCAAAATTTAAAAAGGCAATAATATCTTTTCCCGTGGCTTCAGTTGTCTCCTGTCGCTTTTTATCAACAAACACTGTCGTGCTTTTTACAGGTTTACTTAACCTTACGGCAAAATATACTTTTTGAATTCTGGCCCAGCCTGTAGAAAACCTATAACCCACAAAAGTGCTGTCGTCAACCTTTCGCCAATAGCTTTCAGTTGTTCTATCAGTATTGATGCCAAAACCTAAATCAAATCTTATAGAAGCATTGGTTGAGGCAGGGAAAGCATAACGATGCATGGCAGCACGGAGCGATGCGGTCATCTCTGCGTACACGTTAAACTTCCGCAGTTTAACTCCGTAAAAACCAGGGCTTGCTCTTTCTTCTTTATGTGAAAAATTACTTGTTACTCTTCCCGTATCAGGTGTACCTACCATTGGCAAAACTGAAATGTCGCAAAGATCACCAACGCCGGTACCACTCAAATGTGTATGACTAAAACCGGCAATGACAGTATCTGAATAATGATAGCCACTGCTCCAATCCCACCCTTGTGATCCGTTGTCAGGTCCAACCTGAACCATACCAAAAGGCAGAGTGGCGGCAGGATAGGTATGACCATGTCCACCGGTGCCAATAAAAGGATTAACAAAATCTACTACCCTCTGACCAAATCCCACCAAAACAATTAACGACAAAGCACCAAAAACCAAGAGCGTTTTTTTCATGAATAACTATTAACGTAGTGCAAATTAAAAGAGGATGGCTCAATAAAGCGCCATCCTCTTCAAAATCGGGTTATTTAGTAGTAGCTTCTAGAACGGAAGATCGTCCATCGGTTCTGTAATTTCGTTTGCAGATGCAGTAGCCGGCGACGACTGATTGTATGAAGGCTGACTATAAGAAGGCTGCTGGTTTTGGTAAGAGTTTCCTCCCGATCCGTCGCCGCCCTGGTTATCGTTTCTGCCTCCTAATAGCTGAACAGAACTAACGCGCAAACTCAACGAAGTGCCTTGCGTACCATCTTTGGTTGTATAATTACGAATATCAGGCTGCCCCTCAGCATACACCTGTGTTCCCTTCTTTAAATAAGGGGCAATCCCTGTGCGATCAGTCCAGTAGGCACACTCAACCCAAATCGTTTTATCTTTCTGAACGCCCTGTGCATCTTTAAATTTTTCAGTGTGCGCCACGCTGAAATTGATAACATTTTTACCATTCACGTTATTAACAACGCCATCCTTTCCGAGGTTCCCGATAACTTGTAGCTTGATCATATAAGTAGTAATTGTTTAAGTAGTATCAAGCAAAATAAGCAAAAAACGATTATAATGCTAGTAAGAAAACGAATGTAAAAAGTAGCTTGAACAACTAGTTCAATATCTTTCCAATATTTAAAATAACTGCTGTAAAGGTCCTTTCTACAAAATCTCTATCCAAGTGTTGCTAAGCCTTTAGCTTTAAGACTGAAGTATAAGTTGTTTCCACGCAACAAATTTTGTTTCTGTTTTCTTATGGACAAACATTTCTTCTTTATTGAACATCGTTGTGTCACTCACTTTTACCTCCTCGGTACTATTCAACTTTTTGAAGCTTTATTTTCGAATCAACAAAAAGGAACTTAGTCTTAAAAAATCTTGTTTCAACCGCCTGTTCGACAGCTCCTTATAATCACATAGTTGTGTGATTGCAATAAGCTCTATTAATTTATTCTTTTGTATTGCACTAAAAAATGTCACCATAGGTGCAACCAGGATTAACCAAAAACTAATTACCATGAAAAAGTTAACAGTCTTCCTTTTCGCTCTTATGCTTTTCGTAAGTGTGATAACCATTATTTCATGCAATAGCCAAAACGACACAAAAACGGTTCCCGTCAGTAACAGCATTTCAAAGGACAGCATGATAAAGCGAGGGCAATATCTTGTTACCATCATGGGCTGTGATGACTGTCATTCACCAAAGAAGTTTGGTCCCAATGGTCCCGAGCCTGATATGGATAGAAGGCTCTCGGGTCACCCTGCAAATATGCCATTAGCAAACTTCAGGCAGAGTGACCTTAAGTCGTGGATGTTGTTCAACCCAACTCTCACAGCTTTTGTTGGTCCATGGGGCGTTTCATATGCCGCCAACTTAACATCAGACAATAGCGGAATCGGTACGTGGTCAGAATTGCAGTTTATAAAAGCCCTGCGTGAAGGAAAATATAAAGGAATGGATAACACAAGGCCACTACTTCCTCCAATGCCCTGGCCTAATTTCTCCAAGGCTTCTGATGATGATTTGAAAGCTATTTTTAGTTTTCTGAAATCGACCAAGCCAATAAATAATATTGTTCCGGCACCAATTGCTCCGGCTACATTAGCCTCAGCGAAGTGAGCGGGTGGGAGAAAGTTTTTGAAAGAAGATTTAGGTTGTTATTAAAGGCTGTCTAAGAAGGCAGCCTTTAGCTATTGAAGAAGAATCGACCTTGGCTCGACTTTAATTAAAACCGCAGTGCCTTGCGAAAGCATCTTCACAAAGAAATTTTGGAAACAATTATTTGAGGTAATAATTGCTGAAGCAGATGAACGGTCTATCATTTTCAGTTTTACAAAACCAGGTACACTTTCCCCTGGCCTTCGGTAACCTCGTATGTTTTAATTTTTTCTGTTGCGGGCCCTGCTTTAACCTCGCCCGTCTTTACGTCAAATTGTGTCCCGTGCCATGGACATTGAACGGTACCGCAAATCATGGCGCCACCCGCAAGAGATCCACCCTTGTGAGAACAGCGATCGTCGAAAGCAACAAAACCGTGTCCCGTCCGGGCAACTACAATTCGCTTGTCTTTGGCATGGATCAGTTTCATCTGGTCAACCTGCAGTTCGTCACTCGCACACACTTCTAACCGACCTGTAGATTCTTCGAAATATTGTTCTTGCCATTTGCCCGCTCCTGCGTATCTCACATCAATTCCAATTTGGTTTCGGTGAACCAATGTTCCTCCAAGCCAACCGGCATAACCAGTTAGTACGACTCCAATAAACTCCATGGCCAGAACGATGTAAGGTGGAAAATTATCAATATGCTTGCAGTATAAAGCAATGCAAAAAATCAGGAGCACTGAAGTATTTACAAAGCCATGTGTTGCTGCGCGTTTCTTAGCGGAACTTTTAGGGGGAACCGTATAGGTGTAATCAATGATACCGGGAATTGCAGCGCACAGAGCCGCAATTATTCCGGCTGAATGGAGGTACTGTCCGGTCAATCCGAAAGCAATGTCATCTTTAATAATACGTAGAGAGTCGAACAATAAAGTGCCTATATAAAATGCAAGCGGAAAACAAACCAATATGGGATGTATTGGATGACTTTTGATGTGAGCTTTACTTCTCATAAGCGTTTTACAAATCTTGCAGCAAAAAGCTTACCTGCTAAAGTGTAGCTGTAGGCGCGATCACCAGGGAGCGAAGAGGTAAGTGATCAGTAAGGTGAATAATAAACGGCGTTACTTGCATCCGGTGCTCACCATCTTGAATGGTGCGAATCCAATATCTTTACCACCTTCCAGAAACACAATGCGTTAATGATAATCCTCTCATATATAAAAACCATTACCAGGTTCAGGAAAGAATTGAAAAAGCAACAGGATTACATTCGTACTTTTCTAAACCCTTATCTCGGCGAATTAGAAAGAAAGTATTCAGGCAAATTTGAGGATGAGCAATTGAAGAAAATACGTCAGTATTATGGCTTGTTTATTCCTACTATTCTCTGCTCGAGCTATAAGAATTTATATCATGAAAACTATACAGAGGCTGAAAGAAAAAGAGCAACCTTATTTGGAATTTTAACGCCGGTTGGAGATGACTTATTTGATATAGACAAGCTTGATGTAGCAGCAATCAATGCAATTACCTATCGGCCTGAAAGCTACGATGCTAAAACTTTTTCAGCACATATTGCCAGGGAGATACAATCTTTTATGCTTACAGATGTGCCGCATCGAAACGAATACCTGGACGCTGCAAAAGACGTATTTGAAGTACAACTTGAGACTATTAAACAAACTGATCCCGCAATAGACGATAAAGAACTTACACGAATAACCTATGCCAAAGGAGGCTATTCTGTGATCATCTATCACCAAATTATGGCGAAGCCCGCTAGCAAGGAAATGTGGCAAGTTTTGTTTTATGTGGGAAGTTTAATGCAATTTGGCAACGACCTTTTCGATATGGCCAAAGACCTTCGCGATGGCATCACTACCCTTCCGGATAGATGTACTGATTATAAGAAGCTGAAGGAGATTTTTCTGGACAGAGTTAAAGAATGTAACAGGCTCATTTATGCTCTTCCTTATAAACAACATAAGAAGGAAGAATTTGCTGTCGCCATGCATCTTATCATCAGCAGGAGCATGGTTGTAATTGACAAAATGATTCAGTTAGAGCAGCAGTTAGGTAAACCACTAAACTATGCAACACTCACCCGAAAGCAATTGGTGTGCGATATGGAAAAACCGAAAAACATGATGAGGTGGCTGTATTATTCTTATAAACTTCCAAAGCTTACCTAAGCCTTTTTGTAAATTATATAGATTGCTAGTTTGAGACTTTTTGTGACAATAAATTCAATATGAGAAAAACACTTTTCGTCATACTCTTTTCATCTTTTTCATTTTACGCTTTTGCCAATAATGACTCAACCCTCATCGACGCTTTAGTCAGGAATATCGCTGCGATGCAGGTAAAACAAGATGATGGTGAATTTTATGCGGGAATGTTTTACGGCACGAGAGAATGTGGCGGAGTTCCTCATAATCTTCAACCCGATAATAATATTTTTTTTACGGCTATTACCGCATTTGCCTTTAAAAACATGCTTCCCCATCTCAATGATCAAACTAAAGCCGTTGCGAAGAACATTGTTTTGAAGGCCTCTTCAACTTATCCAAATTTTAGGAACAGGTTCGGTTACCCGTTTTATAACTTCTGGCCAACATATGCGCCTATCATGCCGCACACCTATTACTTTAAATATTTAAAGGTCGTTTTTGGACAGGGCGAAGATGCCGATGATACGGTAATGATCTTAATGACTTCAGACAATAACGACAGTGTAAACGCGATTGCCAAGAAAAGGATGGTTGGCGTGAGCAACCTAAGCCGCAGAAGGATAATTTCTACTTTCAGGAGGTACAGAGACCTACCTGCTTACAGCACATGGATGGGCTTAAAAATGACGCCCGATTTCGACTTCTCTGTTCAATGTAATATTATGTATTTTATGCTCGAGAAAGGTTTGCGGTGGGTTAGCCAAGACACAGCTACAATTGATTATATAACGGAGATGGTTAAAAACAGGTACTATAAAAAGAGACCGGTTTATATCTCACCATATTATGTAAAGACGCCAGTTTTATTGTATCATTTGTGTCGCCTGATGGGTGCCTTTAAAATACCTCAACTTGAAGTTTACAAGCCACAACTGATAGCAGATATCAGGAAAGAATTAGAGCAAAGTACGAACATTATGGATCAAATTATTTTAAGGACGTCTTTGCTTAGACTACAAACCGACGCTCCGGCACTTGATTTGAATTCAATAGAAGAATTTGAGAAAAGCAACCAGCAAAAGTACCTTTTCTTCCAGGCGAGACCAGCCTTTTCATACCCAACTCCCTTTAAACAAATCTTTCTTCACTGGAGCTATATAAACTACTACTTCTACTGTCCTGCATATAATAAGACGTTGTGGCTGGAGTACTTGGTTGAAAAGAATAAAACCAGAACTCCCTAAATCCCCCGAAGGGGGACTTGCAAGAGTATAATAACTTTAGGCCGGAGTTATAAACTTATATGTTGTAGGAAAGTTTATTTTACAAATTTTATAAGTACTTCAAGTCCCTGGGATTAGGAGTTACGTTGCCGCTTCTTCTTCCTTTTGCATCATTAGGTAAGCTTTAATAAATCCATCTAAGTCACCATCCATCACGGGGCCAACATTACCTACTTCGTAATCGGTTCTGTGGTCCTTAATCATTTTGTAAGGATGGAAAACATAGGAGCGGATCTGGCTACCCCACTCTATCTTTTTCTTACTGGCGTTGCTGGCATTTTTTATCGCTTCACGCTTGCGCATTTCTTCTTCATGCAACCGGCTCTTCAGCATCTTCATTGCCTTCTCACGGTTTTCGCCTTGCGTACGCGCCTGCTGGCATTCCACTATAATGCCTGAAGGTTTGTGCGTCAAACGTACTGCAGTTTCAACCTTATTTACGTTTTGTCCGCCTGCGCCCCCACTTCTAAAAAAAGCCCATTCTACATCACTGGGGTTGACTTCAATCTCAATGGTGTCATCAATAAGAGGGTAAACATAAACGCTTGCAAAAGACGTATGTCGGCGCGCATTACTATCAAACGGAGAAATTCTCACAAGGCGATGTACTCCACTTTCGGCTTTCAGAAAGCCATAGGCAAAAGCTCCTTCAAATTGAAGGGTAGCACTTTTAATGCCGGCTCCATCACCCTCCTGCAAGTCAAGCTCTGTCACGTTCCAGCCCTGCTTTTGGCCGTACATTCGATACATCCTCATCAGCATTTCTGCCCAGTCCTGGCTTTCGGTACCACCAGCCCCAGGGTTGATTTGCATGATGGCAGTCAATTCATCTTCCGGCTCGTTCAGTGTGCTTTTAAATTCTGCTTCTTCTATAGCCGCGATTGCTTGTGTATAAGCTTCTTTAGCTTCTTCCTCACTTGCCTCGCCAGCCTTCCAAAATTCAAAGAGCACGGCAAAATCCTCTACTGCCGTTTCTACGGCATGGTAAAGCTTTGTCCAGAACTCGCTTAGTTTTATTTCTTTTAAAATCCCTGTAGCACGGGCGTTATCATCCCAAAAGCCGGGAGAAAGTGAAAGTTGCTTGTCGTGATCTATTTTGGCCTGTCTATTATCGACGTCAAAGAAACCTCCTTAAGACCAAAACCCGGTCTCTCATTTCCTTAATTTGTTCTTGTGTCATAGCTGCAAAAATAAGGGATTGTTGAAATGCGCAAAGCTTAAATTGACCCCCGCCGCGGTCCTCTTGCAAATAACTTTTTTGTTAGTTAAATAAAACGTAACCTGTTTTAAAGCCCTAATATTGCGCTTTTAAATGCTACAACCAATTCAAACGAAAATCAATCCTACTAAATATGGATGACAATACAATAAACAGCTTGAGAGAAGCGCTGAAATTTTCACCCGGAAATATTCCGCTAAAACAACATCTTGCTGATACTTTATTAAAAGCTTCTCAACTTGATGAAGCTGAAAAAGAGTATAAAGAAATAATGGCGATGGCTGACACTAATCAATCGAAAATAGGACTGGCTAAATTGTTCTTCCTTAAGGCGCAATATTCCCAGTGCAACGTTATACTGGAAGAACTTATTCATACCGGTTCTGGCGATTTCGATGTACTTATCCTTCATGCCAAGGCACTTTTAAAAGAACATGCTATCTCTAAGGCAACAGAAATTTATAAGCGGGCACTTGCAATAAATCCTTCCTTCCGGGATGATGAACTTGACAAAGAACTACGTTTGAACGCATCAATGATGGAAGATGATGAAGATGAAGATGATGAAGAATTCGAGTCACCTTTCATTCAAAAAGCCGATATTAATTTTGATGATGTCGGTGGAATGAATGGAATCAAAAAAGAGATCGAGCTAAAAATTATTCGACCACTTCAGCACCCGGAACTATATAAAGCTTACGGGAAAAAAACCGGCGGAGGAATTCTTTTGTATGGCCCTCCGGGCTGCGGCAAAACTTACATTGCTAAGGCAACAGCAGGACAGGTAAATGCTCGTTTTATTAGTGTGGGCCTTAGCGATATCCTCGACATGTGGGTGGGAAATAGTGAAAAGAACCTACACAACATTTTCGAGATTGCAAGGCAGAATACACCATGTGTATTATTCTTCGACGAGATAGATGCCCTTGGAGCCAGCAGGAGCGACATGAAACAATCAAGCGGCAGACATTTGATCAACCAGTTTCTGCAGGAGTTGGACGGTATAGATGGCGACAACGATGGTGTTCTTATCCTTGGCGCTACAAATACTCCCTGGCATCTCGACTCTGCATTTAGAAGACCAGGCAGGTTTGATCGAATCATTTTCATTCCCCCTCCAGATGCAGAAGCGCGGGAGTCTATTTTGAAACTAAAACTAAAGAATAAGCCAATTGAAGCAATAGATTATAAAGGCCTCGCTTCTAAAATAGAAAATTATTCTGGGGCCGACATCGAGGCTATTATTGATATTGCTATTGAGGAAAAGCTCGAAGCATCTTTCAACGATGGCATTCCGAAACCCCTTTCGACAAAGGATATCCTAAATGCGATAAAAAAGCATAAGGCAAGTACAACGGAATGGTTCGCCACGGCAAAAAACTTTGCCTTATTTGCAAATGACTCCGGGCTATACGACGACATCTTAACGCATATGAAAATTAAAAAATAGTAATGGCTGACAACCTAATTCAAAGGGCACAAATACTGCTGCAGCAAAACAGGTACGACGAGGCGGGAACTTTACTAAGAAACATTCTTAGCCAGGATCCTAACAACGTGTTTGTACTGGCAATGCTGTCTCAGGTTAAGCTGCAGCTGGAAGACTTAAAAGAGGCGGAAGAGTTGATCGATAGTGCCATCGGCCTTAGCCCCGACTCTGCTTATTTGTTTTATGTTAAGGCAAGTGTTGCGATCCGCAAGAACAATTATAACGAAGCAGAAGCCAATCTGCAAACAGCGGTAGGCCTCGACCCTAACGAAGCAGACTACTTTGCACTTTGGGCTTCTATAAAGCTTACCAGAAAACAATACGCAAAATCTTTAGAACTGGCAGATGAAGCCCTTGAGCGTGACCCGGAAAATATTTTGGGGCTTAACATCAGAAGCACTGCATTGCTGAAATTAAATAGGAAGGAAGACTCCTTTAGCACTATTGAAGGTGCACTAGCCCAGGATCCAAACAATGCTTATACGCACTCAAATTATGGGTGGGGCCTGCTTGAAAAAGGCGACCATAAAAAGGCTTTAGAACATTTCAGGGAAGCACTTAAAAATGATCCAAACCTTCAGCATGCACAATCAGGCATGGCGCAGGCGTTGAAAGCTAAGTACTTGTTTTATCGTCTTTTTTTAAAGTATGCTTTCTTTATGGGTAACCTGGCCAAGAAAAATCAATGGGCCGCTATTATTGGTTTCTATCTTACAACAAGGCTATTAAATGTACTTGCTAAAAGGTATGAAGGTCTTCAACCGATCCTTATTCCTTTCATGATCCTGATTGCGCTGTTTGCGTTTTCAACGTGGGTAATTACTCCCATAAGTAATTTATTTCTTCGGTTCAATCCGTACGGCAAATACCTGTTAGATAAACGGGAAAGGCTGAGTTCAGATTTCGTAGGTGTAAGTTTAGCGGTTTGTTTGATCGGTGTAATTCTCTACCTAACCCTCTCCAACCCCAACTGGTTGCTGGTTGCTGCATTTGGTTTTGCAATGATGGTTCCTCTCGGCTCTATGTTCTCGGAATCGGCGAATAAAAACAAGCTTGTCATTTATTCGGCCGTTATGTTTCTTTTGGGTGTTCTAGGAATTATACAGGCCTTTATTACATCCGACCCACTGAATATCTTCTCGATACTTTTTCTTGTAGGCTTTGTAGCCTTCCAATGGATTTCAAATTTTATCAGAATAAGGCAGAGCAATGTGTAGACGTATTTTTACCCATAGGGCTCGTGTTCAAAATATCACATGAATATGTGATTGGGTTGTTCTAATAATAACAACACCTTTGTTACACGAGAAATTGGGGGCAAATTCTTGGAAACAAAAAACCCTTCTGTAAAAGGAAGGGTTTTTTGTTTTGTAGGAGTATTCGTTTTATAACTATTCATCCTTTACTAATTTCCTTTCGAGCTGCTCTAGAGAAACACCTTTGGTTTCAGGAACTTTTGTAAATACCCAAATCAGTTGCAAAATCATCATTAGTGCAAAGAAGGCAAATATTGGCCACGGGTTGTCTTTAAAAATTCCATTCTCCGAGTCCAGAAAAACTGGACTAATCAGGGTGATGATTGCCGCAAAGACCCAATGCACGCTCGCTCCAAATGACTGTCCCGTTGCTCTAACCTTGTTAGGAAAAATTTCTGATATAAAAACCCAAATGACGGCACCTTGTCCAACAGCATGCGATGCAACAAATAGCAAGAGAAACACCAATAAAAAAGTAGGACTTGCATGTGAATAAAATGCCCAGGCAACCATTGAGAGACTTAGGATATATCCAAATGAGCCTATCGTTAGCAATGTTTTTCGACCTGCTTTGTCTATTAGATATAAACCGACAAACGTAAAAATAAGATTGGTTCCACCGATGGCTATAGAGTTTAATAAAGACTCCTTTGCAGCAAGGCCAGCTCTTTCAAGAATTTCAGGAGCATAATAAAGAATAAAATTTATGCCCGAGACCTGGTTAAAGAAAGCAACCATAAAGGCGAGCCAAACAATTGCACGGTATTTAGAGCTAAAAAAACCTGACGAATGTCCCGTAGAAGTTTCGTGTTTGATACTATCAGTTACGGATGAGATAACCTCCTCAACATTCGAAACTCCTAATCTTGCTAATACGGTCGCCGCGGCTACGAGGTCATTTTTCTTAGCAATCAACCAGCGTGGACTTTCAGGAATACTTATTACCATGACGGTATAGATTAATGAAGGAACTGCCATTACCCCTAGCATCCACCTCCAAGAATCTTCTCCTCCAACGCCTGCAAAAAAATAATTTGAAAGAAAAGCGATCAATATTCCGAAAACGATATTAAACTGGTACATCGCGCCCAAGCGACCTCTTGTAGCCGGTGTTGAAATTTCTGATATGTATGTCGGAGCGGCAACTGAAGACACACCGATACCAAGACCACCGATAAATCGAAAGAATGAAAAAGAATACGGGCCGGGAGCCAACGCAGAACCTATCGCCGAAACACTAAACAGTACTCCAATCCATAACAGCACCTTTTTTCGTCCGAACTTTTCTGTAGGAATGCCGCCGAACAATGCTCCTACTACCGTTCCCCATAAAGCCATGGACATAATAAAAAATCCATGAAACCAGGGGGAAGTATGCCAAAGCTCTTTTATAGGAAGATTGGCACCAGATATCACTACCGTGTCAAAGCCAAAAATAAAACCGGCGAGAGCTGCTATTAAGGAAATTCCGAAGAGATTTCCAGAACCTTTAACTGCGACATTGGAAGTAATTTCATTGGAAGCAAGTTGCATGTTGGATGGTTGAGTTAGTAGTGGCGGAAACGTTTCAACGACAATTTAAAGTAAAATCGCCAAACAAGAGGCAGGCACACTATGGGTGTATCCGCCTCTTATATTTATAGACGATTTCATTTCCGTTTATCTCGTTACTGTGACCGCAAGATTACGTGTTGCTCAATGTAAATTCTGGCAAGAAAAGCTGCTTACCTCCCTGCATGGCAGACTCGTGTGCAAGAATACCTACACAAGTAATATTGGCTGATTGTCTTGCGTTTGGAAAAGGCTCTCGTTTGTCATGAAGAGCGGAAAGAAATTCGTTTACAAGGTGAGGATGAGATCCGCCATGGCCAGAACCTTGAATAAAAGACAAATGCTGCTTGCTGTCGGCATCGTATACTCCTCCTGTTGTAAAAGATTGTATCTCTTCAGGTAGCAAGTGTGCATAGTCTGGGATCTTCACTTTCTCGGGAGTTTCACCTGTATGTATAACAGACTCTTCGTGTTCAACAAGAGTCCATTCGAAAGATTTTTTAGATCCGTACACATCAAAGCTCTCGCGGTATTGGCGGGCAGTATTAAATAATGAACGGGTAACTTCTGCAGCAAGGTCTGAGTCTTTAAATTTAATATGGCAACTTTCGATGGCGAAAGGTGAGCCGTACTTACTAATTAAATTCTCATCAATTCTTCCCGAACCATAGCAAGAAACGTGTTCTGCATCGGCTTTTGCAAGGGCCACAACAGGTCCGACACAATGGGTCGCATAGTGCATGGGAGGTAATCCTTCCCAATAGCCCGGCCACCCCGCCATTTCCTGTTGATGAGATGCGCGAAGGAATTGAAGTTTACCCATTTCACCTTTTTCATACATTTCTTTTACAAACAAAAATTCACGGCTGTACACCACCGTTTCCATCATCATGTAGGTTAGCCCCGTTTCTTTCACGGCTTCAACTATCTGCCTGCATTCTTCTACAGTTGTTGCCATTGGTACCGTACATGCTACATGCTTACCCGCTCTTAGTGCAGCAATGGATTGTTCGGCGTGGCTCTGAATAGGCGTGTTGATATGAATAATGTCAACGTTAGGATCGTTCAACAAATCGTTATAGTCACTGTATCTTTTCTCAATGCCAAATGCATCGCCGACTTCGTTCAGTTTCTCCATATTTCTTTGACAAATGGCGTACATGTTAGCATAAGGATGACGCTGGTAAATGGGAATAAATTCTGCCCCAAAGCCGAGGCCCACAATGGCTACATTGAACTTGTTATTTTCCATACTATTATTTTTGGTTTTATGTTTTCGGTATCAAAAAGGCACAAAGTATTGAGTGTAAGATTAGCTATAAGCCAGGCTCAGGATGAATGGTAAGCTATCGTACAAGTGTGCGACGCAACGATGTATAATAGCGGTTGCTAGCTTGCACAAATAATATTGACTTAAGCAAATAACCCCTTCAAAAAGTGCAAACCTTCGGAAGCAAACTTGTCCTGGCTTTCGGCCATGGGGTGCCAGAAGCATACTGCGCCGGCGAGTTCTTTATTTTCAGGCGTAAAACTTTCTATGGAAACTACCCCCTTATAATTAATCGCTTCTAATCCTTTTCGGTACGCATCCCAGCGCGTCTGCCCGGTTCCAGGTGTACCCCTATAATTTTCTGAAACCTGGAAATGGATCAGGTTATCACCGGTACTAATAATAGCTTGTTCGACATCACGTTCTTCAATGTTCATGTGAAATCCGTCGAGCATTATTTTAGCGGCAGGATGAGCAATGTCGTTGACAAGCCGAATGACATCGGCCGCAGTATTTACAAGGTCAGACTCAAAACGATTCAGCGGCTCTAATGCTATCTGCAGATTTCGCTCCCCCGCCATCTCACATACTTTATGGAGGTTTTTTACCGCCAGCTCCCACTCCTGTTTTCTCTGGGTTTCGGGTATCATTCTTGCCTTGCCCACGGCAGAATACATTGGGCCTGCGAGGAAAGAGCTTCCCAAATGATTGCACAAATCGAAGCACGCATTGATATAGTTGAAACAGTTTTGGTGGATAGCAGGATCCTCGCTCGTAAGATCGCGTGATGGGCCAAAAGCGGCACAAACGACAGGGATCAAATTGTACTCGCTCAAAGCCTGCTTTACCGCTTCGGCATCGATGAGCTCAGGATATTCGACCGCAATTTCAACTGCGTCGAAGCCCATCCCTTTTATTTTAGAAAAGACGGGATGAATAGTTTCGGTGGAAAAAGGAGAAGTCCATAGCCACGTCGTTACCCCGTATTTTACCTGTAATGCCATAATGTTTTTTGTTTTTGATAAACTTTATTCCCGAACGCACATGTATGATACCAGCCTCTGGATTTCCATGTAACATTGTTGCGTCGCACTCTTGTACTGCAACTACAAATCGACACGTTACACTCCGAAAGACTCTATAACTAATTATTTCGTTACCCGCATAACTCCTTTCATAATTCTCCAATGCCCGGGGAAAGTACACACGAACGGATAGTCTCCGGCAGCATCAGGAACAGTGAAGGTGATGGTGAACTCTGATCCAGGATTTATCAATGGCGTAGCTTGTAATACCTCTGGTATCCTTGGAACGTAATTTAGTTTTGTACCATTTGGATCCATCGCTAATTTGTCAGCTGCAGCGCCTACTTTTTCAGTCGTTTTAGGTTTAATCAACACCCAGTTGTGTTGCATGTGGTCAGGATTTTTGAAAACGATTTGAACGACCGAGCCCGCTTTAGCAGTGATCAGGGTTTTATCAAATTTCATTACATCCTTAACCACATTAATAACGATAACTTTCGAAGCTGTTTGCTTTCCGGTTGATGCAACGCTTTTCGGAGAACCGGGACTGAAAACCTCAAGCCTGGCAGCGGTTAGCGCCCCACGAATTCTAAAGGTGTCCGGATATTCTGCTACTTTATCGCTGCCTAGTTTATCTTCCACACCAACCCTAAGACCAGTTTGAAGAGGTGTAGTAAACAAGCCTGAAGCAAGTGTATTTGCTACTTGTTTATTGTTAATGGCAATTCCCATTGCTCCATCTTTAAGCAATGTTACCCTGAAATTAAATTTGCCGACTGGAGGTAAAGGCTCACTATTAATAGAGTACGATTTACTATCCTGGTTAACCTGGAAATACAATTTATTCTCCTTTAAAAACACGCCGTAACCATTTAAAAGATTACCGTGTGCTACGATTAAACCCTGGTAAGGGAAAGGTCCATTTTTTTGTAAGTCACCCGAAATATTTATTTCCTTGTTTGTCACATCCGGCGCTTCCAAAGGAGGAGAGCCTGCGGGTCTACGTGCAAACAACGGGATAGACGTGATGCGGTTCAACATGGCCAGCCGTTGAGCAAGAGATGCTTCGCCAATATTCGTTGTGGTAGCAACAGCTCCCTTTTTGTTGAAAGCTGCCGCGAAGTAAGTTTGATTATTTGCAGCTGCAGCAGTAATTGCCCACTTTAACCAATTGTCTTTTTCATTTTCGGGCTTCAAGGCAACATCTACAAGCGCAGCACCGACATCAGCAGAAGGCTTCATATCTGCCAGCGCTAACACGGCGGCTAACTTTACTCTTCCGTCTGCATCATCTAAAACACGTGCTTTTTGCAGAGCCATTAACGTAGCTGGTGTTTTTGGTAATACTTGTATAGCGGCGCGTCGAACACCAGCAACAGGATGAGACAGTGCTTTTACAGCTACATCAAGCGCTTCTTTGTTTGTACCGTCGAAAGCCTTTAAACCATGCATAGTCCACAATGCGTGAATGGCTGAAGGGTTTATGCCTATTTCATCTGCTTTTTCATTTCTAACTAATTTATATAAAGCCGGTAGCACGCTCTTATCTCCATTTTCAACCAACAGACGTTGAGCAGTTGTGCGCCAAAACATGTTGTTGTTTGAAAGTGCAGCTATGAGACTTTTAGAGTCACTTTTGTTTAAACTGAAAGTATTGAGTTGGCTGTTACTCTTATTTACAATACGATAAATACGACCTCTTTCATGATCTCTTAGTGGATTTATGTAAGCATTGCCTTTACCGTTTTTAGCCTGGTAACCGCCACGGTCGGGAGAAGGAGTTGGGTTGTGTTGAATAATGAAATCATACCAATCAACTACCCACACCGCACCATCAGGACCTACTTCTGCCTGTATCGGTCCGGCCCATTCGTCGGCACTTGTCAACAAGTTCCATCCGTCGCCGTCTTCTTTAAAACCAGCCCCACTTTGCTTCATGATTGCCTTATGAATTACGCGTCCCGTAGGCTCGTTTACAAAAGCAATCCTGTTCCAATATTCTTTAGGAAAGTTTCTCGCCGTATAAAGACTGTGGCCTGCTGCAGCTGTAAAACCTCCCTGCACATCTACCTGTCTTAGATTTTTTGTTGCCACGTGCATCTCATAATGCGCATCCAACTTCTCAACTCCGGATTCATCTATCTTACCCATTGCCAGGTATTTCTTATCTATGCCATAAAAGCCAGAATGGGTATTGTTTGCTGTTGAAATAAACACATCGAAATCTTCCGAGAAGCCCAGCCCCCAGGTATTGTTACTCGTCGTTGACAGGTACTCCAATTTTTTACCATCAGGTGTAAACCGATATACGCCGGAACTGAATTTCATTGCGGTGTCTCCTACCTTACCATTAAAGCCTGAGTAGCCTACAACACCCCAAATTTTGTTATCTAAACCATATCTCAGGTTGGAAGCCTGGGCGTGCGTATCGTCTTTACCCCAACCTGTTAATATGGGTGTCCTTACATCTGCCTTTCCATCGCCATCTGTATCTTTCAAAAACAGGAAGCTTGGTGCGCTGCTGACAATAATACCACCATTTGCAAATGCAAAGCTGGTTGGAATGTTTAATTTATCGGCAAATATCGTGGACTTGTCAGCCTTGCCATCACCATTCGTATCTTCTAATATTTTTATGCGGTCGTCACCTATATCACCTTCTTTCACTTCGTTTGGATAATCCACTGTCTCTATAACCCACAACCTTCCCTTCTCATCCCAATTCATAAAAATCGGGTTGATCACATCAGGCTCTGCAGCAAACAATTGAAGTTCGAAACCCGGCGGAACCTGCATTAAAGACATTGACTCCGCAGGACTTAAAGGCGCCTGAAGCTTTGGGGCTGGATTCCGATTTTCGTAATTAGGAATGACCGCGTCGGTATAAGTTGGCTTTGCAATTTGATAAGCAGCAAGGCTTGCCTTTGCTTTATCACCTACCGCCCACATTATCCCGTTCTTTACCAAATTAAGGAAGCCAGGATTATTAAAAGTTATATCATCATGACCGTAAGCAGTGTAAAAAACTCTTCCGTCGCCAAAAGATCTTACCCAAGTATATGGTTCGTGATGCTCGCCCTCAACCCTCTCAGATAAGACCTCGATGTTTTTACTGATTTTAGTATGTACGTAAGTTTCATCTTTTGTGTAAAAAGCATTGATACCTTTCATTACGGCGTGTTCAGGTTTTGTAATGACGGCAGGAAAAGAGTCGACTTTGTGAGTCGAAAACTGACCGCCAATCATCTCAACCACTTCGGGAGAATTTCTAAAGCAGTACGAGGCACAATGAAGAGGAATGAAGCCCTTTCCACCTTTCACAAAACCCAACAAAGCTTTTTCCTGGTCTTTTGTTATTTCGTCATAATTGGCGTACAACACCAGACCATCGAAGTTCTTCAGGTTAACTTCATTCAGTTCATTTGGATCGTTCGCATAAGTAATGTTGATGCCATCTTTAAAATATTCTTTGTTTAAAATGTCTGCCAATTTCTGAGAATCATGGTGCTTGCTTTTATGCCCTAAAAACAAGATCTCAAGGCGCCTGGCAGGATCAGCAGCTTTATTGGTGGCTGCTATAAAACAAATAGATATAATACAGCAAATGACAAGAAGGAGATTTTTTTTGGGGCTCATGACAATTGTAGTTCGTTAGAATAATAGAGCGAATATCGTCAGATTGTTTAATAAAAGATGCGCGCATTATGTCAAATTCTGACTGTATCTTTTCCTATAAATAATAAAAACAGAAGAATTAGAGAAAACATGAAGTTTGCTTTACATAAGTCAGCGATTCCTGACACAAAGATTTTTGTTATCAAAGAACTGGCTGAGAAACATTTTGATCCTACGTGGCATTCTCACTCAGAGTACCAACTCTTCTACGTTGGCGAGGGAACCGGAACCCGTTTCATTGGAGACAGTATAAAGTTGTTCAATGCGGGAGAATTGGTTTTTACAGGTCCCCACTTACCGCATCTTTGGCGAAGTGAAGAGGCGTATTTTGAGCGAAGCAGTACTTTACAGACAAGAGGTATAGTAATCTATTTGAACGAACATTTTTTAGGCGAAGACATACTGGCAAAAGACGAATTTATACAGCTGAAGAAACTGTTTGCAAAATCGATCCAAGGGCTGGAATTCTACGGGGACAAGAAAGAAAGGGTGGTTCAGCTGATGAAGGAACTACTGCATCTGCAGGGAGTTGAAAGTATCATTCAACTGCTACAAATTCTTACGCAGTTGGCAGGTTGTAAAGATTATCATTATATATCGCCCGTGACCTATCAAAATCCATTAAAAAAGTCGGAGACCGACAGGATAAATCTAGTGTACGAATATGTGCTAAAGAATTACCGGACAAAAGTAACTCTCGAAGATGTTGCCTTGTTACTTCCCATGACTCCGACTTCTTTTAGCCGCTATTTTTCAGCGATCAACAACAAGCCCTTTTCCAGGTTTCTTTCTGAGATAAGAATTAAACACGCGTGTAAAATGTTGGTGGAAACGAACCTTTCTATCTCCAACATTTGCTACGACTGCGGCTTCAATACCCTCTCAAATTTCAACAACCAGTTTAAAGAGATCATGTCCAAAACGCCACTTGAGTATAAAAAGGAATTTTTGAATTTATAGGGATCAAAGGGTAGGCAAAGCTGGCAAAAAGAAAGGCCGCACTTTTAAGCGCGGCCCTATAAAAAATATTATTCAACTAGCTTTTAAGGAAGTTTAGCTAGTTCCTCCATCGTGAAAGTTTTCTCCCTGTTCTTAAATCGTTTGCGGGTATTAGTTACGTCGGCCGCGGTAACCTTGTCGGTAGCCTTATTAAGCCAAGAGCTTCTGATAAAATTTGCAACTTGCGCAATATCTGCATCAGTAAACTCCTTACTTGCTCCAATGCTCGGCATATCGCCGTTAATCTCAGGTGCTTTGTACACTTTACCGGCTACTTTTACAGGACCCGTTAATCCGTACAATATAATCGAAAGCAATTTATTCTTGTCCCCGGTGACCCACTCCGAATTATTTAAAGGTGGTGCAAGTGACGGCACGCCGTTACCATCTTTACCATGACAAGTTTGACAAATGGTTCCAAATAAAGCAGCGCCTTTAGGATACAGTTTCGCAATATCAACTGCGTTGCTATTGTTTTTCGACCACGCAACGTCTGTCATAACTCTTTTTAGTTGCTTAAAAATAGCAAGACTTGAATCAGGATTAACCCGAAGTGCCTCCTGGTAAAAAGCAGTTTCCTTATCCTGTAGGTTGCTAATGATTGCATCAGCGACGTATTGGTTTGAAGCATACTTTTTCGATAACGTTAATAACAATTGCTTTGAGGCCGAGGCGCTCAATGGCTGAATGTGGTGTGCAAGAAAAGCAATGTATGGAGCAGCCAATGAATCATCCTGGTTGATCATCTTTTGCAGGACGGGCATAAACTGTACATAATTCGTTTTATTTAAAACAGATGGTAAAACAGTCAAAGCCTGCGTGCGAATTTTTGGATCAGTTTGTTTAAGCAGCGGCAACACATCTGAAGGTTGCAAAAGGCCAAGCCCTTCCAACGTCCACATAGAATGAGTGAGGGCTAAGGGGTTGTTGCCAGCAACAAGGTTTTTACGCAAAGCAGGAGCTACCGTCTTGTATTTACCATCCAATAATAACTGTTGTGCTTTGTTTCGTACCCAACCGTTGGGGCTTTGTAGCAGCGATACTAACTGGTTCGCATCTTTTGAAAATTTGACCGCCTCTCCACTCTTATTTACAGGAACAACTTTGTAAATCCTACCACAAGACAGGGGCTGCGTAAGATTTCTTTCCTTAATCTCATTTTTAAGATAAGGAGTCAAATAAGTTTTGTGCTGAATAATTCCCCGATACAGGTCTACAACATACATTGCTCCATCAGGACCAACGTATAAACTTACGGGTCTGAACCGCTCGTCTTCACTGGCAAGGAATTCCTTTTTTACATACGCTTCGCGCCCGTCTATCCTGTAACCATCTTCCTGTAAAAGATTTCGTTTGATGAGGTTTGCTGACGGTTCTGCAACAAAGGCGTTACCGTAATATTCTTTGTCGAACAAATCGGCGTTATAAATAACAGGACCACAAGCCGCCGTGAAATTTACTAGGCGAAGGCTGTCATCAAGCACTCCTTCCAGGTACCCGCGGTTCACTCCAGGAGTTGGTCTTACCGGATAAACGCGGTTGTCTGCTACTATTTTCTTTACATATCCTGATACTGCACGTTGGTGTTCGTTGGTAGCACCAAGGCCGGGACTGAAG
This sequence comes from Segetibacter aerophilus, assembly GCF_007991655.1. GTDB lineage: Bacteria > Bacteroidota > Bacteroidia > Chitinophagales > Chitinophagaceae > Segetibacter > Segetibacter aerophilus. The sequence goes on along the minus strand of NZ_BJYT01000001.1, from coordinate 725,483 downwards.
TAATCGCCCAACAAGTTTTCCGAATTGGTGTTATAAAACAACCTTCCCTGGTCGTCTTGGGTAATGCCCCACTGACCACGAAAGTGAGTCTTTTCGACCAACCACTTGCTGCCTTTCTTTCTATACCTTTTAGCAGATTTGGCGCTGTAGATCCAGTTGTCAAGAGCGCGAAATAACCCGTTGGGTTGGTGCTCTACGTTACCGCCGTCAGCATACTTTGCATCGACCAGCGTTTTGTTTATGGCCTTGTCGTCTTTTAAATCATAATACCATAGGTAAGGAGGTTCAGCTACGAGGATTCCGTTCTCAATTAAACAAATGGCCCGTGGCAAGACAAGAGAGTCAATAACAACTTTTCGATCGTCCATTACACCATCGCCGTTCTTATCGCTTAGGATGGCGACTTTACCAAGCGGTTGATCTTCGCCTGTACCTATAGTATCTGGCATATAATCTTCCATTTCCACTACCCAAATGCGGCCTTTTTCATCAAAGTTCAAAGCTACGGGTGCCGTAGTCAGAGGTTCTGAAGCGACTAACTTTACCATGAAACCGTCTTCGACATGCATTTTCTTGATGCCTTCCTCAGGAGATAAAACAGGGGATGAAGTAGGCTTTTTTGGTCCGTCTATTACCAAAGCGTTCTTTGAATGATTTTGGTGGTTTTTTGCTAAAAGCGTAAACCCGGCAATTAACACAAGTGCAGGGAGAAAGTACAGAACATTCCTGATTAAATAAACCTGTTTTGTTTTGTTGAGAAGTTCTAAAGAAAGTTGTTCAATTTGCCTCATATGGTTGTAAAAATTAAAAGAATTTCTGTATTAAGTCCGTTTACCGTCTACTATAATAAGCTGTTAGAATGTTACTAAACCAACCCCTTCGACTTTAGTTCTTTTAGCAGTCAGAATAATTTGTAAAGATTAAAGTAAACTCATCCCTGGTTTTGCCACTTATTTTTTCGCTGAATACTTACTGGCAATAGGTAGAAGTAAAACTAGTCATCGTTCTAGCAGGGCAAAAGAGGGGAATAGTATTTTTCATGCAATCGCTGTTATTGATAATAATTGGCAAATTACGAACAATAAGTATTTGACAGATTTAAAGAAGTAATAAAGTCTGTTGAAGTAAAGCTCCTGCAGTTTGGGGCTAAAGCAGTTTGATAATGGCTAATGGTTTAGACGGAGGAATTGCTGCATAAGTTGATTCTGTACAAGTGTGCGACGCAACAAAAGCCAGAGGAAGCTTTACTGTCTGGTCCCCAAAACCTTTCCTTTATTTTCCTTTTTTGTAATGAAAGTTTGCAAACCTGATGAAGTTGCTCCAGTCGTATGCTGTAAGATTATGATCACCTTCCCTGTTGTGATAAGCCAATGGAGATTGAATAATGGGTTGATTGATACCGGGAGGCGTGGCAGGAAGATTAGACTTTTTCCCGTACAAGGCATACACCTTTTCGGCATTTTTTAAAGACAAAAAAGTGCCGGTTGGATCGGCCCATAAATCTTTGGAAGCATTTGTGGCGTAGAGAGGACGCGGAGCAACAAGTGCAATAAGCATATGCTGATCGACAGGCAACGCGTTCTCATTGTTATTATATTTTTTATAATTGGTATTGAACCAATGAGGAAAAGAAGCATTGATCCGGTTGATTCTTTCGCCAAACTGTCTGCGTGCTAAGGCCGCACCCGTATTGCCGGAGCAGTTTGTAATGCACATAGCAAACCTCTGGTCCTCAGCGGCAGCAAACAGAGAGGCTTTACCACCACGTGAGTGTCCTACAACCGCCACCTTTGTTGCATCGATCTCTTTATCAGTTTCGAAATAGTCCATTACCCGGCTTGCTCCCCATGCCCATGCGCCAATCGCTTTCATTCCATTATCTGCAGTTAACTGGTCTGGATATAATTGTAGCACGCCATTTACATATTTCTCTTTGTCGTCGGGAGCAAGATCGGTGACATGAATGGCTGCGATAGCGTAACCGCTATCGATTAACATCTCCGCGGGCCAGAACTCGCTTTTTGTAGCTCTTGTAGGATCGGTATTCTCCTTTCCCCGGTTGTTGATTAATAGAAATACGGGGACGGGTTTTTTCGCAGCATTTGGAACAAATAAAACCAGGTTGATCTTAACCGATGTATTGTTGTTGAAGACCTCGATTAGTACCTGCTTGAGTTCGGCCTTGCCATTCATTGCATTAGCGTCTCTATTAGAAACAGTATACTTGATGTTGCTATATTTCTTAGGCATCTGCCCATAGATGTTATCCTCGAAAAGCTTAATCAGTTCAGGGCGTCTTACACTCTCCCATGTTGTCTTGTTTTTAACTTCGATATTAGAAGTAGTTCTCAATACTTCAGGTAAGACATATTTTGGAACTTTTGCTTCGTCGTAGTTCGCTTCGTTTGGACCTTGTGCATGCAAGCCATTCGTCAGCGCAATTAAAGCAAACGCTATTATTACTTTTTTCATATGGAACCAATTTAGTCGTTTTAGCAAAAGAGGGCAAAAAATACTCAAACAAAAAGCATCTGCTTGATCTAATCCATAAACTCCCAGGCACTTTGGTAACAGTTTTTTTCCTGCGCGTATGTAATAAAGTCAGTATAGAAATCAAGTTGTGAAAGAGTTGCACTATCGCCAACGACTACCAGTTTCTTTCGTGCACGAGTCATGGCAACATTCATCCGCCTGATATCTGAAAGAAAGCCAATGACACTCTCTGAATTACTCCGCGTCATGCTGATATAAATTATGTCACGCTCCTGTCCCTGGAAGCTGTCGATGGTATTAACGGTGAGTGCCGAGCCAATTTGAAGGAGTTTAGTTGAAGAAAGCAACAACTCCTTCAGCACTTCTACCTGGTGCTTGTACGGGGAGATGACTCCTATTGAAGGAAAATCAATTTCGTTATAAATTGTTTTCAACTGGCCGACCAACGAATTAAGGTGTTTTAGCAGAAAGCTTGCTTCCTCCGGATTGCTAATGCTTGTGCCCTGCAGCTTTTCCTCGAAACCACAACCGGCAGTATCAATAAATGCAAGCGGTTGATTACCGGGAAACAACACGTGGTTGGCAACTGATGGATGGGCCTTCAGCCTGTCTCCATAAAACTCACGGGATGAAAAACCCATAATGGTTTCATGCATCCGGTATTGCGCCTCTAGTAGTACAACGGCTTCCGGATGAAGGTCTACAGACTTTTCCATCAATGTAATATTCAGCCCCTTTCTTGCCGCTTCATCTGACTTAATCGTTGGTGGTAGCTGGCAATGGTCTCCTGCCATCACGACTTTTTGAGCTTTCAAAATGGGTATCCAACAAGCCGGTTCCAAGGCCTGCCCCGCTTCGTCTATCACGACCGTCTGGTATCTTAACTGGCGAACGGTATAATAATTTGCTCCAACCATAGTGGCCGTAATAACTTCTGCTTTAGAGATAACATCATCTATCATATACTGCTCGAGTCGCTCTACTTCTTTATTAATATTGCGGACTTCGTTGAACAAGGCTTTCCGTTGCTCCCTTTCTGCATATCCAAAGCTGCGCTTGTATTTGTGCGCCATATCTCTAAACTCACGCGCCTGTTTTTTAAGGCGCTTGATTTCCTTAATGCTGGTATGTGCCGACATTTTGTTGTCCAGCGTAAGCGACATCATGCGTTCATTTACCCGGGCAGGATTTCCTACCCGCACGACGTTCATTCCTTCATCAGACAGTTTTTCGCTAAGCAGATCGACTGCTGCATTGCTAGGTGCAACCACTAAAACCTGCTTGTTGTCTTGATCAATTAGGGCCTTAATAGCCTGTACTAACGTGGTAGTTTTACCTGTACCCGGCGGACCATGAACGATAGCAAGTTCGTTGGCCTCTAAAATTTTTATTACAGCGGCGTTTTGTGTAGCATTCAACTTAGTGCTGACAAAAGGCGCGCTTAGGGTTTGAGAAGTAGGCTTCTTTTCCCCGGTAAGTATTTTTATAAGATTTCCTTCATCTTTTCTTTCTGCCACCACTGGCGCTATTTTGAGCGCATACTCCATCTCGTCGTAACTATTCTGGTCGAAAACAGCATCGATGCCCAGCTTTCCGTTCCGGGACCATTCGGGCAACTCGTCAGTGCGTAAAGAGATCTTGAGTTTGTTTGCACTGATATAAGTAATGGTACCTTCTACCCTATCATTTTTTGCATCGTGATTTGAAAAAAGAGCGGCTGACATTCCGAAACGAAGCTGGTGAATAATGTCTTGGTGAGTAGTACGCTCTACTTCTACCGTGAGGTAATCCCCGCGTCCAATCTCTGTATCTTTTATTGCCACCGGGTACCACGTCATTCCGTTTGCCCTTCGCTCTGCTACCGGCATTTTTTCTGTCAGTTCCTTGTATGATCTGCGGTCTTCTTCCTTCTCGATTTGTAATAATGCGGAAAGGCTCTTAAAATAATCCATTCTGCGAAGGTAAAAGGTGAGTAGATATAACTGTTGTGAACAGTCCCTTCAATATTTTTTAAAACCAGCTTTAATACATGTTCGGCGCTCAAGCCGCTGGGCTTCGTTCTTGCAACGGGACTCCACCCGCTTGTTTCAAAAACTGCTTCGCATGTTTTTGAATTCCTTCGCTTCGCTTGGAACCCAACCGGCTGATGTCCCTATGCAAGAACTGTTGTTGGTTTGCGACTCGTTGTGCTGCGAGACCGCTAGCTTAAGTGGTCCTTTTTTTCTTTTGGGTGTTGGCCATATTAGTAAAAGAAGACTACCAGTGTTTTATTAGGCTGGTTAATAAATCATTTTTCTCGTTGTCACCCAGCCTGTAAATTTGTGGTCTTCACTCATGCTTTATTTTATTTCATGGCAAGAAGTATTCGAATTCGTTATTTGTTACTTGCATTAACAGCTCTCCTCAGCTTCAAAGTTCACAGCCAGCAAAGATTGTCTTTAAAAGATGCTATAAATATTGCAACCAAAAACTACGGTACATTAAAAGCAAAATCAAACTACGTAAAAGCATCATTGGCAGCGGTTGAACAGGCGAGGAAAGAAAACCTGCCGGATTTAAACCTTTCAGCGCAACAGGATTATGGTACTATAAATGGTCAAAACGGGGTGTTGTACGGATTGAGAGGATTGGCTGCCTCGCCCGCTGGTCCTGCCCAAGAGCGGCAAAGCTGGAACTCCGCCTTCGGAGCGCTGTATTTGACCAACATCAACTGGGACTTTTTTTCGTTTGGCAAAGCACGCGAGAAGGTAAATGTGGCAAAGGCAGCAGTGGCGCAAGACGAAGCTGATTTTCAACAAGAATTTTTTCAACATGAAATAAGAGTTTCTGCAGCTTATCTAAATCTCCTTGCAGCACAAAGGCTGACGTTATCGCAACAGAAAAATTTGGAAAGAGCTCAGTCACTAACAACCGTAGTTATTGCACGCGCAAAAAATGGCTTAAACCCTGGGGTAGATTCTTCTCTCGCCATTGCTGAAGTCTCAAATGCAAAAATATTACTGCTTAGAGCAAAAGACAACGAGCAAGAACAAGCTAACGAACTGGCCACTTTAATTGGCACCTCTACGCAAGACTTCTTACTAGATACTGTTTTTCTTACGCGTATCCCTGCTTCGATAGATACAGCAAGTCAATTCAAGGAAGAAGAGCACCCCCTGTTGAAATATTATTTAAGCCGTGTTGACTTAAGCAATGCACGCGTCAAATATTTCAACACCTTTAAGTATCCTACCTTTTCAACGTTTGGTATCATCCAGGGCCGGGGTTCTGGTTTTAATTACAACTATAACGCTACTAATAAAGATGCCTTTACAAGAGATTATTTTCAAGGGGTAAGACCAACCCGCGCAAACTACTTGCTTGGTGTCGGCGTCACCTGGAACCTGACAAACTTTTCGCGGGTAGCGCAGCAGTTACTGGCACAGAAGTATACTACAGAGAGTTTAAAAAACGAATACCAGGAAGTGGACCAGCGCCTGAAGAACCAGATGACTCTCGCAGCACAAAAAATACAAAACGCTCTTGAAAACTATCGCGAAGCACCAATAGAAGTGAATGCAGCTTCTGCAGCTTTTCTGCAGAAGAGTGTGTTGTACAAAAACGGTCTGTCAAATATTATTGATGTTACGCAAGCTTTATATTCTCTAAATCGGGCAGAGACGGATCGTGACATTGCCTTTAACAATGTGTGGCAAGCCTTGTTGTTTAGGGCAGCTGCAAGCGGAGACTTTAGAATCTTTATCAACGAATTTTAATACTTTTCATTCAAAAGATCACTGAGGCTTTACACAAATGGGATTAATTAAAAGTGCGCTTAGAAAACCTATTACAATACTGGTAATCGTAGCTGGAGTATTCTTCTTTGGTATCAATGCGGTCCGCAATATTAAAATAGACATTTTCCCTGATCTTAACCTGCCTGTAATCTACATTTCACATCCTTATGGTGGCTTTACTCCTAACCAGATGGAAAGTTATTTCGGTAAGGGATACGTGAATTTGCTGTTATACGTTTCCGGGGTAAAAAGCATTGAAACTAAGAATATACAGGGGCTTACCCTGATGAAGCTAACTTTTTATGAAGGCACGAACATGGCACAGGCTGCCGCGGAAGTTTCCACTTTCACTAATAGGGCGCAAGCCATTTTTCCGCCCGGGAGTCAGCCGCCGTTTATCATCCGTTTCGATGCATCTACCCTACCCGTCGGTCAACTTGTATTAAGCAGCCCGATACGAAATAACAATGAATTACTGGACATGGCGAACGTGTACGTCCGGTCTTCATTCACTTCAATTCCTGGTTTGATTTCCCCTGCACCGTTTGGCGGTAACGTAAGAACGGTGGTAATAAAAGTTGACCCTGAATTGCTGAGGGCTCATAATCTTACTCCGGACCAAATCGTTCAGGCAATCAGGGAAAACAACCAGGCGACTCCTTCAGGCAACGTGAGAATTGGCGACTATAATTATATGACGCCAAGCAACACTTCTATCAAAAAAGTAAAAGACTTTGAAGACATTCCACTGTTCAAAGGGGGCGTGCAGAATTTGTTTTTACATGACGTAGCAACGGTTGAAGACGGAGCTGATATTACAGTGAGCTATGCTTTGGTAAACGGCAGAAGGTCTATCTACATGCCTATTACGAAATCTGCTGACGCTTCTACATGGGAAGTCGTGCAAAACCTAAAAAAGGCTATTCCCCGTTTTCAAAATGTGTTGCCAGATGATGTAAAGCTTTCTTACGAGTTCGATCAGTCTGTGTATGTAATTAACTCAGTAAAGAGTTTGATCACCGAGGGTGCCATCGGAGCGATTTTAACAGGCGTGATGGTGCTGCTGTTTTTGGGTGACAAACGCGGGGCATTAATTGTTATTCTTACCATTCCTACTTCTATCATCACCGGAATCTTATTCCTATACCTGTTTCACCAGACCATCAACATTATGACGCTAAGTGGTTTGTCTTTAGCGATAGGTATTTTAGTTGATGAGTCGACGGTCACTATTGAAAATATTCATCAGCATTTCGACATGGGCAAACCCAAAGCGCTTGCTATTTGGGACGCGTGTAAAGAGATTGCTTTCCCCAAACTCCTTATCCTGTTTTGTATTCTTGCGGTGTTTGCGCCAGCATTTACAATGAAAGGAATTCCAGGAGCCCTGTTTCTACCGCTGGCAATGGCGATTGGCTTTTCAATGATTGCCTCCTACCTGCTTTCGCAAACCTTTGTCCCGATTATGGCGAACTGGATAATGAAGCCGCATCAGAAACCTCATAAGGTTACAGACAAATCAGGAGCACAACGGAACTTGACGGATGAGGAAGAATTTGTAGCATCTCATTTATCTGTAGAGTCTGAAAGAAATACATGGGACCAGAAAAAACTACTCATCGAGAATCATGGCTCAAATAAAAAAGTCACAAGGTTTGATCGATTTAGAGACCAATTTCTCATTTTCCTAAACAGGATATTACCCCTGCATAAACCCATTGTAATAACCTACGTCGTACTGGCTATAGGTCTAGCTGGATTTTTATTATTTTCCATAGGTCGGGATGTCTTACCTAAAGTAAATGGACGGCAGTTCCAGGTACGATTGAGACAATCTGATGGAACGCGGTTGGAGCGCACCGAACTTAATATGATAAAGACCTTGCATCTGCTTGAGGACCTTATTGGCAAGAAAAATATTTCCGTCACTTCTGCATTTGTTGGGGCCCACCCGGGCCAGTTTTCTACGAGCCCGATCTACCTTTTCATGAGTGGTTCGCAGGAAGGTGTGCTGCAGGTAAACCTTGCAGAAGACTACAAAGTGAACCTCGATGAGCTGAAAGAAAAGTTCAGAAATAAGATGAAACAGGATCTGCCCAATGTGGCCGTGTCATTCGAACCAATCGAACTAACTGATAAGATCCTCAGCCAGGGATCGCCTACCCCTGTTGAAGTCCGCGTGATAGGGAAAAATAAAAAGCTCAATGAGGAGTTTGCGAATAAAGTGCTTGAAAAGCTTAAAAGGATCCCCTACTTGAGAGACGCACAAATCGCGCAGTCAACAAAGTATCCTGCCATCAATATCAACATCGATCGTATCAGGGCGTCACAATTGGGAGTAAGCGTTTCTGATATCTCGCGTTCGCTCACGGCTTCCACTTCCTCGTCTCGTTATACAGAGAAGAATGTCTGGCTCGATGAGAAGGCCAGCCAGGGAATTTCAGTGCAGGTGCAGGTTCCGGAGTTTAAAATGTCAAGTATAAATGATGTTGGAGAAATACCTGTCTTAAGCAATTCTCCACGCCCTGTATTGCGCGACGTAGCTACCATAACTCCCGATACAACTTATGGCGAAAATGATTTACTCGGTTCACTTCCTTTGTTATCAGTGACAGCCAATTTAAACGACAAAGACCTGGGTACCGCCACTGCAGATGTGGAGAAAGCTATCAAATCTTTAGGTGAACTTCCCAGGGGACTGACCATCGAAACCAAAGGATTAAGTCAAACCCTGACAGAAACATTAGACAGGTTGCAAAACGGACTGATCGTTGCCATCATTGTTATCTTTCTGATGTTGGCGGCCAACTTCCAATCCTTTAAAGTATCGTTGGTAGTATTGTCAACCGTGCCCGCCGTTATTGGCGGATCGTTGATACTGCTGCTGCTGACCAACTCAACGCTAAACCTGCAATCGTATATGGGTATGATTATGTCGGTAGGTGTTTCTATCTCCAATTCAGTCCTGTTAATCACGAATGCCGAACAATTACGGATGCACAATGGCAATGCAATAGAGTCAGCGAGAGAGGCTGCCGCACTGCGGCTGCGACCAATATTGATGACCAGCGTAGCGATGGTCGTTGGAATGGTTCCGATGGCATTGGGTTTAGGCGAAGGTGGCGACCAGGCTTCACCCTTAGGCCGGGCAGTTATTGGCGGATTGATCGCATCAACTATTGTAACCATTATAATTCTGCCACTTGTATTCACCTGGGTTCAGGGAAAAGCTTCGACCAAATCGGTTTCGTTAGATCCTGAAGACAAAGAAAGTATTCATTATATTCCTACCTTATATGCCCCACATCAATAGAAATAATTTTTATCATATCCTTCCTGTTCTGATAGCCACTTTGCTAGTGGCTGCCATGCCTTCATGTAAATCCTCAGAAGAGAAAACGGAAACAACTATTGAGGAGAAAAAAGAAGTTGCAGCCGCTGCTATTGAAGTAGTTGCCGCCCAAAAAGGCAAGCTCTCATCATCGATTCAAGTACCTGGTGAACTTATACCATTTCAGCAAGTGGAGATTTACGCAAAAGAAAACAGCTTTGTAAAAAAGATTTATGTAGATGTTGGTTCAGAGGTAAAACAAGGACAATTGCTGGTTAGCATGGAAGCACCTGAAATTAATTCGCGGATGTCAGAGGCTCAATCTAATCTAAAATCGCTGCAGGCAATTTATATTTCGAGCAAGGCAACATACAACAGGCTGTTGGAAACAAGTAAAACCCCCGGCACCATTTCCCCCAACGATCTTGACCAGGCACTTGCCCGCGTCAATTCCGAAAAGGCCCGTTTGGAAGGGGCGCAAGCTGCTATTCGTGCCGTTGCCGCTACTCGTGGCTACCTCGATATCAGGGCACCTTTTGGAGGTGTTATTTCAGCGCGTAACGTTAATCCCGGCGCCTATGTGGGCCCATCCGGTAAAGGTTCTGAAATGCCGCTATTTGTTTTGCAGCAACAAAGAAAATTGAGGTTGGTTATCTCGGTTCCCGAAATTTATACCGGGCTTCTTAACCAACAGGATGTAGTAACCTTCACAGTTAAATCGCTACCGTCAAGAAAGTTTACGGCCAAAGTAAAACGTATGGCGGGTGCACTTGACGATAAGCTCAGGTCTGAACGGCTCGAAATGGATGTCGAGAACAATGATAAAAGTCTTTTACCCGGCATGTACGCCGAGGTAAATATTCCTCTCCCTGCAAAAGACAGCACGTTTGTAATACCCAAAACTGCGCTTGTTTCTTCGGCTGAAAAGATTTTTGTGGTTCGGGTTGCTAATCAAAAAGCCGAGTGGGTTGATGTAAAAAAAGGTCGCGAAGCAAACGACAAAGTAGAAGTTTATGGCGATCTGAAAGAAGGCGATCAAATCATCAAAACCGCTACGGATGAGATCAGAGATGGATCAGAGATAAAGAACGTAAAACAAGCAGGCTAACCAGAAGCAGTTTCAATCTTTTCAGCTGCTTTTTTTCTTTCCCGGTATTTTAGTTTTTGGGCATTTTGGTTCCATTCAGCATCGTTGTGTCACTCACTTGTACTTTTTGCCTTTTATTCTCCTTCCTTAAATAACAAGCTTGCTGCCATTTCAAACATAGATTACCATGGCTTAGTTTTTGGCTCTTTTTCCTCTGAGGCACTAAACGGGTATTGACCATGGCCAATAGAAATTAAAAACGAGCGTATGCAGAACTTAAGCGAAATACAATTCAAGAACGAATTTGTAAACAATTTTGAAGGAGATCAGAGTGGTGATAAACGGCCCAGGCAAACGCCGGGGAAGTTCTATGGTAAAGCCGAACCTACTCCGGTTAAAAAAGTAACCCTTCTTGCGTGGAGCGATGATTTGGCGAAAGAGCTGGAGATAGAAAGACCAGTTGATCAACATGACATAGATATCCTGGGAGGCAATCTTGTAACGCCTTCAATGCAACCTTATGCCGCCTGTTATGCCGGCCATCAATTTGGTAATTGGGCCGGCCAGTTAGGTGACGGTCGTGCTATTACTTTAGGCGAGCGACAAATTTCATCAGGTAAGACATGGGAGCTTCAACTGAAGGGCCCTGGCCTTACTCCTTATAGTAGAAGGGCTGACGGAAGAGCAGTTCTGAGGTCGTCAGTTCGAGAATACCTGATGAGCGAGGCAATGTATTACCTGGGCGTACCTACAACAAGAGCGTTAAGCCTTGTATCTACCGGCGAAAGGGTAATGCGTGATATGTTTTATGATGGAAATGCAGAGTACGAACCGGGCGCAATTGTAATGCGGGTTGCTCCAACTTTTTTACGTTTTGGCAATTACGAAATCTTAACCGCCCGGCAAGAAGTAGACAACCTTACAAAACTTGTTGACTGGACGATTGATCGTCATTTTCCACACATACAAGGTGAAGACAGGGTGATGACTTGGTATAAAGAAGTTGTCGAAAGAACCGCGGCAATGATTGTTGAATGGCTGCGTGTCGGGTTTGTGCATGGAGTAATGAATACAGATAACATGTCAATTCTTGGCCTTACGATCGACTACGGTCCTTATTCTTTTGTGGATGATTACGATCCAAACTTTACACCTAACACTACCGACCTGCCGGGAAGAAGATATGCTTTTGGGAAACAGGCAGCAGTGGCAAAGTGGAACCTTGCATGTCTCGCAGGAGCAATTGCTCCGCTGATTGAAGATGAAGAAAAACTACGTGAAGCCCTTGAAAGCTATGATAGTTTTTACTGGAATAAGTATTTCCAAATAATGGCGAATAAAATGGGGCTCGATGAAGTAAGACCGGCAGACACAACTTTTATCCAGGATTTTGAAAAGATGCTAAAAACAGTCAAACCTGATATGACCATCTTTTTTCAATTGCTAATCGATCTTTTCGAGAATCCTGATAACGACGACTATTTAGGTCATTTCAAAGAAAGCTTCTATAAAGAGTTAAAGCAAAACGAAATGGATGAGTTTATGTCAACTATGAAAACTTACGTCGAAAGGATTAAAACCAATACCATAACCCAGAACGAGGCTCTTGAAAGAATGAGGAAAAACAACCCGCGTTTTATACTAAGAAACTATTTGCTTCACCAATCCATCGAACAATTAGAAGGAGGAGATGACACCTTATTTGTCAAACTTCAGGAAGCAATGAAAGATCCTTACTCTAAACGTTTTGATGAGTTTTTTGCCAAACGACCAGAATGGGCAACTCAAAAAGCGGGATGTTCGATGTTGAGTTGCAGCTCGTAAGTGTGGTGGTAAGTCGTAAGTTTTAAGTTATAAGTCGCAAGTAGAGATGCGAAATTTGTAAGGGGATAGACTCTAGTCGCAAGTCGGTAATCGCAAGTTTTAAATAAAATATAAGAGCCCAACTGCTAAAAACAGTTGGGCTCTTCAAAATTTAGGACTTAATAAAAAGCTCGCTCTTCGATGCTTAGTTCATTAAGCCCATCATTGATTTATACAATTGATCTTTTGTAAAAGGTTTTTGTAGAAATACATCAGCACCATTGTCAAGAGCAACATCTTCTGCCGATGGATCATACCCGGAAATCATAATAATCTTTATAGCCGGATAATTATTTTTAATAAAGCTGATAAAATCAACTCCAAAACCATCGGGTAATTTATTATCAAGTATAACCACGGAAGGATTTTCACTTTTAAGATATTCCCGCGCCGAGGAAAGATTCTTTACATGATCAAGTTCAACTTCATCTGCACTCAGCATAATATTTAGAAGCAAACACATATCGCTTTCATCTTCTATAATCAATGCCTTTTTTGTCTTTGTATTTTTGAATGTTGTATCCATACTTAAGTTTATCGGTTTTATCTATTAACGATTTTTAGTTCTCTTTAGTTTATTCTCATCTGGTTAAAAAATCGTTCCAAAATAGATAGACGGTCCGAAAGGCCCATGAATGGCTGCGTTAGTTTAAACCTTTTATATCCCTTTTACAATTTTTTGCCCATCATGTTTTCCATTTTGATTTGCTGGTTGCGATGCTGTTTTATTGTTTAACATTGCAGCTTTTATTAGGTTAATATGAAAAACTTCTGCTTTAGTTTATTGTTTTTATTTACGTGGTTTTCTTCCTCTGGGCAAACAGATACTACTCGATTCGGCAATTTAGATTCATTGGAACTGGCAACTCCGGATACTTCTCTGCGCATCATCAACTTAAACCCTGTATTTTCTATTCATGTAGACTCTACATTGAGTTACCAGTTCCAGATTAATAAAACTCCCTCGAACTACTTCTGGTTCTTAAGAAACGCACCTATCGGAGTTCGTATTAATAAGGACAACGGCATTTTATATTTCAAAGCCGATAAGTCTTATTTCCTTTCCGGAAGGCTTAAATACGATTTTAACTACAAGCTGACACTTGGCGTTCAGAACCTCTTAAATCCGAAGGAAAGAATAGACTCTACTTTTACCATCGTCTTTTATAATACCGATATTATCCCTTCGAAATTAAAACCGACAGTAAGTGGAACAATCTGGATAGATGAAGGCGATACCCTTCGTTTTAAAGTCTTATGCGAGACAGGAAATTTTCCTATTGAAAGTATACTTACTCAAACTAGTATACCTATAGGGGAATTTAATCCCATCTTCAACTGCAACGATGAATTTAAGTGGGGACCGTCATATGATTTTGTAAAAGAAACTGACACAGGCAAAATAAAATCCGTAATTGTATCATTTATTGGTACGACAAAGTTTAAGCTGAAGGATACAGCACAACTAAAGATCATTGTGAAAAATGGACTGAACTACCCACTGGCATTAGAACAGTACCACATGTTGGTGCACGATATGAACTCATACATTCTTAAGTTGAAATTCACATTTTTACAATTGGATAAAACAATCAAAAAAACAAAGGGTACGCGAACAGGTTTCGACCTTACTGCCGCATCTGCCGCTCTTACCGGAACTGTTTTGGCTACCTCTAAAGATGATCAAACAAAACGCACCGGTCTTATTATGCCGAGCATTGGAGTGGTTCTGTCACCGATAAAAGAAGCTACGGCACCTAACAGACCTGCTGAGCAAAACCAGGCAACGTTGCTGCGATCTTCGATCAAACGGCTTGAATACATTTTGCAAGACAACGCATTAGTGGGAGAAAAAGATCCAAACCTTGCGCAGAAGTCAGCGAAAATTAAAGAAGAATTAAAGCAAAGCCAGATGCAGCTGATAGATGTGCCAATAGAAATTACAAACGACCTTAGCGAGGAAGAGTTGAACCAGTATTTCAACAGTAAAAAGGTGATGAAAAAATACAGTCTGAAGGCTAAGTAGTAGCAACGCAAGAAAGATGATTAGCCACAAAGAATTCATTTCAAACTACATGCTTTGCAACTTAAATTAAGGTAAGAACAACCCGGTACGCATCAATCATTCCAGAGTGAAAGCCTTCGGCACTGCCCCATAAATAAAGCTGGAAAATTCGATAGAGCTTCTTTCCCCATCGACGTTCGATTTCTTCGCGATGGCTGTCTAACCTTTCTGCCCATGCTTTTGTGGTGAGGTAATAGTTATGGCGATCGTTCCATACGCCTGTAACTTCAAAATTGCTCTTGGCAACTTCACAAAGATATTCGTGCAGGCAAAGTAGTGAAGCGTTTCCTTCAAAAACATATTTTGACATAAACGTTCCCTGCCCGTGTTTTACCCTATCGGCACTTGCATCTAAATACAGGCGGCCTCCGGGCTTTAATAGTTTTTGATAGTGTTTTAGCGATGAAGCATAATCAGGCAAATGTTCTGTAACGCCACAATTTACAATGGCGTCGTATTGTTCACCGGGGTTGTGTTCAAGAAAATGCTCCAGCAAAACCTCGCACGGCAAGTTGTGTTGATCTATTATTTTCTGCACATACACTTTGGACCGTTTCGAGATGGTGAGCGACGTGACCTTAATTCCCTTTTTGCCTGCATATTCTACGAAAGCTCCCCACCCGCTTCCGATGTCAAGTATCCTGTCTCCGGGTTTAGCATTTACTGCTTCCAAAGCAAAGTCAAGCTTCCGGGTTACTGCATCTTCCAGCTGCTCTTCGTCCTTTAAGAAAACTGCCTGTGAATATGCCCGATGTCGTTTATCAAGAAAAAGAAGAAAGAAATCTTCTTCAGTATCGTAATGGTTCGAGATCCATTTTTTGTCACTTTTAACCTGGCCAAAGAGCATCGGCTGAACAAAGCGCCAGAGAAATTGCATTCCTCTTTTATCATTAAAAAGCTCGCGTAGTGCCAGCACTCTCATGATGTCACCTTCCAGGTCTATCTTACCTTCGAGGTAAGCTTCTGCGATGGTGTTTTGATCCAAAGTGCTAAGGGCGGCCACTGCCTGTTCATCGTTTAATTTTATTGTAAAGGCTGGCGCTTTGTCTCCAAACGTGTGCAGGCTTCCATTCATCCTTAGGCCAAAAGGTATGTTACCAGTTCCGGGTGTAATAGATTGATATTGCTTTTCAACGAGGCTTACCAACCTCGAAAATTTCTTCGGCATTTTGTCTGTTCCGTTTGCAGTTAGCATTTGCGTAAGCAGTTATTGTTATAAGAAGTGATTTCGACCGTTTTAAAGTTAATAAGCGACTACTACTTTTGCAACATATTGTAGCTCTACAATTTGTTGATTGATGGAACTTGATATAGTCTATCAGGTTGAGTAAAAAACAATTAGTACAAGTGAGTGACACAACGATGTTGCAAAAACATTCGACGCAAGGGCACCAAAAACTTTTTGCATTCTAAATCCTGTAATACACTTAATAAGTACTTTGCATCAAATATGCTTGCTTTGAAAAACTGCTATGCCTGGCCCAATATTAAAACTGCTTTTGTAATACTTTTTCTCTCCACTATTTATGCAACCACGAGCGGGCAGAAAAAAAACAGCTCTTACCAATACGATATACGAAAGGCTACTTCGGCCATAAAAATTGACGGAGTGATTGATGACCGGGCATGG
This sequence comes from Segetibacter aerophilus, assembly GCF_007991655.1. Lineage (GTDB taxonomy): Bacteria > Bacteroidota > Bacteroidia > Chitinophagales > Chitinophagaceae > Segetibacter > Segetibacter aerophilus. The sequence continues at coordinate 709,238 of NZ_BJYT01000001.1, read as the reverse complement.
CAGGATGCGGCGGTCGCGAAGGACTTTTTTATGGTGCAACCAATGGACACCAGTTTTGCTAAAACACTTACACAGGTACGGATGGCCTACGATGAACACAATTTGTACCTGCTGGCCGAATGTTTCCAGGGAGTTGCAGGACCAAACTATGTAGAGTCGTTGAGGAATGATTGGAACTTTGGTAAGAACGATAATTTTCTCATGTTTATGGACCCTTTTGATGACCAGACAAACGGGTTCGCTTTCGGTACTAACGCAGCGGGTGCGCAGTGGGATGGGATGATGTATGGCGGCAGCGCCGTCGATTTAAACTGGGATAATAAATGGAAGTCTGCGGTTAAAAACTATAAAGACAAATGGGTTCTTGAGCTGGCTATCCCCTTCAAGAGTATCCGGTATAAAAAAGACATCAGCAAGTGGGGAATTAATTTTAGCAGGCTTGATTTAAAGACGTCGGAAAAAAGTTCATGGGCTCCCGTTCCGAGACAATTTCCAACTGCTTCCCTCGCCTATTCCGGCATTCTGGCTTGGGACCAACCACCGCCTTCTGCCGGGTCTAACATCTCACTAATCCCTTATGCGCTTGGTGCCACTACAAAAAATCATGATAATAATTCTCCTTCAACCTATCGCAAAGATGTTGGTGTTGATGCAAAGATCGCTTTGACTTCGTCACTGAATTTGGACCTTACTGTTAACCCTGACTTTTCACAAGTAGAAGTAGACAGGCAGGTTACTAACCTCGATCGCTTCGAACTATTCTTTCCCGAAAGACGGCAGTTCTTTTTAGAAAACGGCGATCTTTTTGCCAACTTTGGTTATGCAAGTATTCGCCCGTTTTTCTCCCGAAGAATTGGGTTAGGCGTGCCTATTCGTTTCGGTGCCCGCATAAGCGGCAAGCCTGATAAGAACTGGAGAATTGGCGCGATGAATATGCAAACGGGCGGAGTAGATAACACAGGGTTGCCTGCTCAAAATTTTACTGTAGCTTCTGTGCAACGACGCGTTTTTTCAAGATCTAATATTGGTGTTATTTTCATCAATAAGGAGTCTGTTAATTATCACCCCGGTGCAGATCCTACAAAGCCTACCTATTCGAACTACAACCGCAATATTGGTTTAGAATATAACCTCGCATCATCTGATAACAAGATCACCGGTAAAGCCCTGGTTCTAAAATCTTTCACACCCGGCACTTCAGGTGGTGACTTTGTGCAAGCCGGAAACATACAATACTCGGGCAGAAAGATGCTGGTCTCATGGCAGCATGAGTATGTAGGAAAAAATTACAATCCTGAGGTTGGTTATGTGCCGAGGCGAGGCTACGTGAAGATCAACCCATCAGCAGGTTATTTCTTCTTCCCAAAGGGCGGTAAGATTTTAAGTCACGGTCCACAGCTCGTTTATCTTTCGTACTTCAATACTTCATTGAAAAAAACAGATGACGAGGCTTTCATCAATTATTCGTTCACTACAAGAAAGCAAAGCACGTTTTCCACTTTTCTATCTTACGACTATGTAGAATTGTTACAGGCCTTTGACCCTACAAATTTTACCAAAGACACCCTCGCTCGTGGAAGTACACACCGATGGAATGCATGGGGTACAAGCTTTGTCTCGAAGCCGCAAAGTGTTTTCACCTACGCGTTTTCAAGCAGGTATGGCGGGTATTATGCAAAGGGTACAAGATTAAATCTTACTGCAGATATAGGTTACAGGTTTCAACCGTACGTAAGCCTTGCGTTAAGCACCAGCTACAATAATATTGATTTACCCAAGCCGTGGAATCAACATACTTTCTGGTTAGTGGGTCCAAGGGTAGATGTAACGATGACGAATAAATTATTCTTCACAACATTTGTTCAGTACAACAATCAACAAAACAACATCAACCTTAATACACGCTTTCAGTGGAGATACAAACCTGCCTCTGACATCTTCTTTGTTTATACCGATAACTACCTGCCTGCTCCTTTCTCTGTGAGAAATCGTGCGATGGTACTGAAGTGGACCTACTGGTGGAATTTATAAGGTTAGGCGCTTGTATTTTTTATTTCCTTGCCTCCACTGTTTCGCTTATTTCTTTTATTGCATCTAGCCAAAAATGGCTAAAAAAGCTTTGTTCCTTTTGTAGAACATTAAATGTGTTGAGCCGGCACTTTAAATGATTTTCCCAAAAGCTATTTCTTCTGCTTTTAATTTTTTACATTGTTAATGAACGCGTTACAACTCCTCCACTTATGAATGGTTATCAAACAGATTTTCTTTCCGGCATTAACCTTCGTTTACCAACTCTAACAATTCAACAAAAAAAATTAAGAACTCCATTAAAAAGCAACCCAAAAGAGTTCGAACTGCAGTACACTCATTTTAGTATTGTAATGAACAAGAGCCGGAAGTTCGCATTTTACGCAGCCACCAATATTGATGGCACACAGTGGAATGCACAAATTAAAGAACGGGTAACTTTTGCGAAAGACACAAACATCGACGAAGAGTGCCAGGTTGGTGACGAGTTGTACGAGTTTTTTAAAGGCAAATCAGCCAACGACTTCGATAAAGGCCATATCGCCAAATTCCAGGATCCGCAATGGGGCGATACGGCAACAGTAAAAAAGGCTGCGGAAGAAACGATGAAATTTTCGAATTGCCTTCCCCAACATCATACACTTAACAGGGGTGCCTGGAAAAGTTTGGAGGATTATATTGTAAAGGGGTTTACCAAGCAAGAGGGCGAGGATGGCAGAAAGGTGACTGTATTTGCAGGTCCGATACTATTAACGAGCGATCCATTTTACATTGATCTGATTGATGGAAAGCCGCTACAGATTCCTTGTCATTTCTTTAAAATTGTTGTCTATAGAAACCGTGCTAATCTCCTCACAACGGTTGCTTTCATCATGAGCCAGGAAAACATTCTGCGTAAATACAATTTTGTAGTGGATAAAAAGCAGGACATCAAAGGCTTTACTGTAGCGCGAGAAATTCCCGTTAATGACTTTTTTCAAAACTTCAAAACCGGCGAGCCCTACCAGGTTCGTATAGACTTTGTTGAAGAAGTAACAGGCTTCAAATTTGGTCTTGATAAAGTAAATCAACCCTACACAAAAAAGGAATCTACAGAAGTCATCTTTAAAAGAGTGGAAGTGCCGTTAGCCAAAGAAGCCTTTAGCAGATTAAGTTTAAAAGACACTCCACTAAGTTTTAAGTTTGAGAAAATCACTCTTTAAAACATTCATACCTCGCTTCTAAGCCTTATATAAGTAGTTGAGCCTAATTTAACGAAGGTTATCTTATTTCTGGAGAAACACGCGGCAGGTACAAACAAAAAGCCGCCCTTTTTTTAAGGCGGCTTCCAGAAAATTGTAATCGTTTTTATTTGGCGACTTACTTACCTCTCTATTTATTCTGCCATTTCCTATCCAACATTTTTATAAAAAATCCTCCCACCACGCTCCGCGCCTGGAAACCAACCATCCGGCCGTTTGTTGTTTCGTGCCAGTCGCTTAGAGGCACCCGGGTATCAGTCTTTATAGCGTATTGGTAAACAGGATTTATAAAAGAATTGAAATCGTTCTGATTGTTTGCGAGAGTAGCTGTCCATACGATCCAATCGGACTTTGTATAAGTTTTCCTGCTGTCTAGAGGCAAGCCGTAATTGTTCTGCTTTGTGAGGTAATACTTTACTTCCTTGTTGTACACATCCGAGGGAAATACTCCCAGGTTCAACACTTTGTCCCAAACAAGATTATACTTCTGGCTCCAGCTAAAAGCACTATCGAAGGTCAGCTTGTAATGGTCGCCCGCATCGGCTAACTCGGTCCATCTTCTCGCCATGTATTTTGCACTATCCCCAATCGTTTTCGCAATATCATTATAGCCCAGTTGTTTCGCAAGGTTTGCATAGCCCGCAATGCCTACAATCGCTTTCACTGAAAGGTTGGTGTTCCTTGCAAGGTGACCTGCAAAGTCGTCGGTACAAAGTTGGTTAGCAGGATCGAAGCCAGCCTCTAAAAGATAATTGGCCCATCTCGTTAAAGTTGCCCAATGTTTCTTCGCATAGTCTGCATTTCCCTCTGCCTTAGCAATTGCCGTAGTTAGTATAAGCATGTTACCACCTTCTTCAACCGGCATAGGTTCGCCATATACCACACCATTCGCCAGCGGGTAAGTTCCCAGGTCATGGGCTGCATACGGCTTGTCATACTGTCCACTTTCGGTGTAGTAAAAAATTCCGTTCAACATTCCTTTCAACAATTCAGGATTGTATAACAGAAACAAAGGCGCAGACGGATAAGTAACGTCAACAGTATTGATGCATCCGTTGCTGTAGTTCTCTTTTGATAAGAACAACAACTCTCCGTCCTGGCTTCTCACCAGTTTATGCGCGGCAATAGCCTGCCGGTAAGCAATTTCACAAAGCCGGGCATAAGTGTCGCCACCTGCAGCCACAGCATCGCTATACATTTTCTTATTAAACGTAGTGCACGCGGTTATGATCTTATTATAATCGGTTGCAGCTGCCTGCAGTTCGCCCATGATGTTTTTTGATGAATCACGGTTCCACCACGGTCTTAAATTCTGTTTGAAATATTGTACCGAATAGATGTCGTCGTAACCCAACATCACAAATTGCTCTTTAGGGACAGCAGTAACTTTTCCAAAAGGGATAATGGTATTTAGAGACAAGTGTTTGCCCGTTAGCTCAGTATTAGGAACGTCAGTTGTGTTGGCAATGAGTTGATTTAGGGCAGCAATAGCCGAAGACGTGTACTGGATTGCTTTTGCCGTCTTAGGAGTGGCAACGTACATGTATCCCCAATCGATCCTTAAATCATCGCCTTTTTTTGCAAGAACAGGTTGCTCAACTGTGCCTGCTTTTAAAACAGACAAAGTATTGGTACTTACGTTTTGAGCAACGACTTCCTGGTTTTGAAGATTTGTGGCAATATCTGTAGATGCGCTAAAAAACAATTTTACATCATGCGGCTTCGCATCGTTCGACTTGACTTTGTATGAAATGTAAGAAATAGGTCTTGATAGGAGATCAAGGTTACTCATCAACAAAGGCGAAGTAAACGTAACGGTAAGGTTGGCTTTACCACAAACAAATTCATAGATAGTTTGAGTTGCATTCAGCGCTACACTTTTCTGGACAGCCTCCTGTACCAGGTCACTTGATTTCGACTCCGGCTCTTCTACAATACCTGCGTCCAGCCATTGTCCTCCTGCTGTGTTCGCCACATGAATTGCCAATACATTATTCTCTTTTTTCAACTTCGATTTCACGTTGTCATCAATTGGGAAATACTGAAACTTATTCAGCCACCCGCGCTTGTTATAAATTTTATCGCCGTTCAAATACACCTCTGTATTATCATCATGATTGATTTTCAAAAACAGCTTGTTAAGCTTCAAATCATTTATAGAGAAAGTTCTGCGAATCCATAAATCTTTGCTGCGCCATTTCGTTTGCGCCGCGTTGCTATTGCCAAAAGGGGCAGCGCCCGTCTTCCACGAAGCGTCGTCATAGGTAACATTCATCCAGCTACTATCAGAGATAGTCTCGGTGTATTTAACTGTGTAGTCAGCTATGTCAGTGGTAGCAATTAAGTTGTTGTACGGTTTGTCTTCCCTACCAAGAAAACGATAAATTTTTCCATCCACTTTCAGCATTCCAAGCAGAGAATGTTCTGTACCAGTCCAATGCCTGGTAGCAGAAGCATTGAGTGTATCGGTAACTGACCAAATACTAAAATAGGGATCATGAGTAATCAGGGGATAAGCAGGAGCCTTTTGCTGCGCAATAACGAATCCCGTTGTAAAGATGGTTAGTACAAAGAGGAAAAGCTTTTGAACATAGTTAGCGCTTTCGATTTTTTCCATAAGAGAATGATTCTTTTCTTTTAAATTTTACTTGATTTTCTAAGTTGTTTTCTATGAGGTAAAAATACAATGGTCAAGGCGAAGGATGGCTTTATTTTCTTTGGCTGCCAGCAAATTTTCTCGCTTCATCTTTGGTTGTGTCACACCCTTGTGCAGTTTATTTTCAATCGGCTTCAGCCTTTATTTGTAAGACCCCACGCTAAATTAAACCGACAAGAAGGAAGTTATTGAGCACTTGTGCCTCGTACACCTTTCAAAGCTCCTACACTTGCACGAACCGTTGAATCTATCCTTACTTGTAACTCGTTTGATTTCGTTAGCGCTTCGTTTAGCGGCAGCCCAACGGGTAAGCCAGGTCGTTTATGTTTCGTTGCTGAAAGCCATGCATCACGCATCAGGTTTTGGCGTTCCGCTACCAGTTTTAAATATTGCGATGCATTTTCGATGCGTTTTAAACTTTCAATTACGCTAGGCGAACGAGCGACCTCCTTATATCCCAGGAACAACAAGATTGCTCTCGCCATGATCCAATGCCCTGTTTCACCCGGATGTACCCCATCCGGTGCTAATGCAAAGCCGTCTAAACCGAATTGTCTATCCACTTGTCGATGTGCCACCAGGTACTTTTTCATCGGGTAATGAATGTCGATAACCTCCCACTTTTTTTGTTGCTTCATCGAAAGTAGCCAATCAGAGTATCGGTCAAGCACGGCAGCGTACCCGATACTTTTACCCCTCACTTCATCATAAACAGGCGGAGTAAGATGAATAATTTTCGCCCCTGTTTTCTCTATCTCATCATGTAGCCAGTTGATACCGTCCTTAAACTTTTCAAAGCGGCCCTTATCAAATGGCATAGAGATACCGTCGTTCATTCCATAACAAGCAAACACCAGGTCGGGTTTTGTCTGTTCAAGTACGCGAGCAAGTCTTTCATGAAGATCAGGCCTCGGGAAAGCACCTCCAGCATGTCCCGGCTCCGACAACCCAGACACTGTTTCGCTTGGCAATCCAACATTCATAAACTCCAGTTGCCTGCCGGGAAATTGTAGCCTCAGGTAAGCTTCCACATCATTCACGTAGTTGCCCGCCCATGTAATACTGTTACCAAGAAAAAGGATTCGTTTTACACTAGGCCTTATACTTTGAGCCATTATTGAACCTTTTCCTAATAGTAATGAAATCAAAAGAGTTGTCAGGATACATTTAGTCATGAGAAGAATCTAGAATTTCTATAAAAAAGTTTTTGTCTACGCCTAAAATTAGAATCATGCGCTTACAATAGTCTATCAAAATTTAAGTGAAGTTTTAAAGTACAGGCGACGCAAGCAAAAGAAGCTCGTCGTTATGAAACTTCATTTATTTAAATTATCTTAATTCCTGTTACTCTCCACCTATTGTAAGCTTACCCTCGAAATACATCCTTTAGAGCTGCGGTTAATCATCTTATTCATTTAAAATCTATAACAATGGCAGTCATTTTAATTACGGGATGTAGTACGGGCATTGGTTTCGCAACAGCCGAAACACTCGCTCGAAACGGAAACATTGTATACGCTACAATGCGCACACCAGCAAACTGTCCGCAAATACAGGAGCTTGCGGATGGAGAAAAACTACCAATCAGAATATTGCCATTAGACGTTTTAGATGACGAATCTGTTCAAACTGCGGTTAATAAGGTGATATCTGATGAAGGCGTGATTGATGTGCTAATTAATAACGCTGGAGTGGGGTCTTTTGGGTCAGTCGAAGAACTATCTATGGAAATCATAAGAAAAGACATGGAGACAAATTACTTTGGAACAGTGCGCTGTATCAAAGCCGTCTTGCGCAAAATGCGGGAACGCAGAAGTGGCACTATCATAAATGTAACCTCAGTTGCCGGTAAAGTGTATTCCAATTTTCATGGTGCCTACTGCGCATCAAAAGCTGCAGTGGAAGCTTTTAGCGAATCATTGGCCCAGGAAACCAAACCATTCAATGTAAAAGTCGCTGTTGTTGAACCGGGAGTTATCGAGACCCCAATTTTCAGAAAAGCAAATGCTTACCCGGAAAAGATGCTTTATCCTAACCTAAAAAGATTTATGTCTTTGTTTGCGGCGTCTCTCGAAAATCACGTTCCTCCATCAGTCGTTGCCGATGTCATTAATGATATAGTAGCTGGTAAAACAAAGAGTTTTAGAAATCCGGCCGGTCCTGATGCCAGTCCTTTATTGTCTTGGAGAGGGTCTGCATCAGATGAAGACTGGATAAGTTCAGTGGATATAACCGATGAAACGTGGATAAGCTTTATGGAACAAAACATGGGACTGCAAGTAAGAAAATACATGGAGGATAGCCAGATGCCCCAGTTCAATTAAGAGTTACAACAAATATTGCTCAAAGCATTTTGGAAATAATCATTTATTCAACCTAAAACAATCTTTTATGAGCTTTGAAAATGTTGCTCTTGCAGGCACCTCTGCAGAAGTTGTCGGAAAAGAATTACAGCCTTTTATAGCAGGGAAAATTTTTATTGAAGGAGATGTTGAATACGATATGGCCCGTACTATATGGAACGGTATGATAGACAGAAAACCAGCTATAATTGTCGAATGTAAAAATAGTGATGACGTAAAACTTGCCGTGGAATTTGCAGGTAAACAAGGCATGCTTGTATCGGTAAAATGTGGCGGACATAATGTTGCAGGAAACGCGGTTTGCAATGGAGGACTAATGATCGACCTGTCGGCAATGAAGGAAATCGAGGTAGATTCGCAAAATAAAAAAATACGGGCACAGGGAGGAGTTTTGTGGCAGGAGCTTGATAAAGCAACCCAGGTATATGGCCTGGCAACAACTGGTGGTACCGTGTCAGATACGGGCATAGCGGGGCTAACATTGGGTGGAGGCATGGGATACCTAATGGGTAAGCACGGCCTAAGTTGCGATAATCTTTTGTCAGCGGAAATTGTAATTGCTTCAGGTGAACTCTTAAAAGTGGATAAAGACAATAATGCCGATTTGTTTTGGGCGATTCGCGGCGGCGGTGGCAACTTCGGTATTGTCACTGTGTTTGAGTTTAGTTTGCATTCTGTTGGTCCGAATATTCTCGCGGGTTTGATATTATACCCCATGGACCAGGCGAAAGAAATGCTGCAATACTACCGGGATAATATCCGTCACACATCAAGCGAGATCATTACTTATACCGGTTTTCTGGTTACACCCGATGGTCTTCCTGTATGCTTTATTTTACCTACATGGTTAGGGCCATTGGAAGAAGGTGAAGAACAACTCGCCAGGCTCCGTTCGTTTGGAACTCCTATAGTTGACCTTGTTAGTGAGATTCCTTATACTCAATTGCAATCCCTTTTTGACTCTGCGACACCAACTGGCATGAGGAGATATTGGAAATCGGGTTATTTCACAGAAATCTCTGATGAGCTTATCGACATTTTTATCAGGAATGTAGCGAAACGCCCTTCACCTTATTCACCAGTACTATTTTTTCATATGAGAGGTGCCGCAGCAATAACTCCTGCAGAAGAAACTGCTTTTGTTCACCGAGGTGATCAATGGGATGTAGACATTATAAGCCAATGGATTGAAGCTGAAGAAGATGAGATAAACATCAACTGGACTCGGAGTTTTTGGAAGGAGATTGAGCCTTTTAGCAAAGGAGTATATGTTAACCACCTCGACAGTGATGACAACGAAAGGGTCAAAAATGCTTATGGAGTTAATTACGAAAAATTGAGGCAGATTAAGCGCAAGTACGACCCAAGCAACTTTTTCAGGTTGAATAATAATATTCTTCCGTCCTGAAAATACTATTCAAAAACATTCAATCTACGGTAAGAGCCGAAATTCAAATTCGCTTTAAACAACCAGCCCCAAAGTTCAATTCTTTTGGGGCTTTTATTTTTACTACTAATTCAATAAAAACTAATCATATTTCACACCTACACGTAGCGCTTTGAGTCCGCTAACTCCTTGCAAATCTTCCAACTCAAATTTTTCTACTTTTTCCGTTAGCAGCTTTTTGCTTTGTAAATAATTTATGTGCTGCAAATACACAGTTACCTCAGAAGAGTTTGAGTAAATAATTGCAATTGTATGTGGTTGAGTAAGCCGCTCCGAACTTCCCTTTATGCGCGATTTGTCTATTCTCTTCTTAAGAACTTCATACCTGATATTGCTCGAACCTTCTACATCAAAACGACGTTCGTCTTTTCGGAAACAAATGTCTATAGGATGCGTTTGAACCAAAATTAATTGAGTAGTTAAAAGTGAAAGTGGCAAGGTATCCTGCATCTCGTAATTCAGCTTTGCAATATGCGCCATGGTAGTAAGCTGCCACAGCTTCAAATTCTTCAAGTAAATAGGATCAAAAGTTTTTGTTGAAACAATCGACTTACCTATATAAATGTTGTATTCAACTCCGTCGGTGCGATACTTTTCAAAATAAAAATTATAAATCGCTTGTTGTTTCTTTACTTCCTCCTCGAGGTACTCAACTATACTTTTATTGATTTTTTCAATACTAATTTCATAAGCATTCAGGTTGGAGTTAAAAACACCATGACGTTTATCAGTTTTTGCAAAATAGTTTGCGATCTCTTTCTCATAACCGAGGTTTCGCTCCGACAGGTATCGAAAGAAGACGAACACTTCATTCTCAAAAAACTCAATGATTTCTATTTCGTTTTCGGTAGTAATAAAATCATCAATCGAATCAATAAAACGCTCACACTTAAATTTGATGCTATCCAGCAGTGGTAAAGAAATGTCTTTCGATGTTTTGTCAAGCAATTGAACGGTAGCTTCCAACTGGTTTACATAATCGTTTTTTAAAGCAATATTTCTTTCAACAGAAGAGTCGCGGATATCGATAGCGCCATATAGAGGATGAACTTCAGGGAAGACAATATCTTCAACAACATCTTCTTTTTTGTTATCTCCATGATTGCGTAAGGTATTCCATGCGGCCTCATGAAACTTCCACTCAACAGAAGGTTGCAAAGGAGTATATTTCTCTTTTACAATTCTATTGATATTATTGTCCAAAGTCTCAATCATATAGTACAAGAGATCTCGTATTAGCGGAACAGCAGGTTGCAAAATGTCGATGACCTTTGTAGAAATGTTTTCCTTTTCTAACTCAAACAAACCGAGCAGTCCGTCCTTCTTCGTGAAAATAGGCAGCACGAGATAATTTTTAATTTGCTGCTTGCCGAGGTCATTTATCGAAGCCCTGCTTATGACAAAGTCCTTATCTATATTAGAAAATATATAAGGTTCCGGATTTTCCGATAGCCTCGAATATGTCTCATTTATGTCGATTCCTTTTTTTATGCTCCGTTCTATCGACGAAATACCCACACCTTTTGTTATCAGGAAACTATCATAAACAATTCGTCCGTTTAACTTAAAAAATGGCGTAATACCTATCCTGATCATCGAGTCGTTTACCAGTTCACCTATGGCCATTTCTACCTGGTTCACCGTTTCGTCAATAGAAACCATCGGCATATTTATAATGGCATTTTTTAGCTCAGCAATTGCCATTTCTTTACTTACATCTTCAATCGATATCATGCAAAAACCTTCAACCGTGAATTTCTCGGAAGGAAACTTTTTGAACGCAGCGAAAAAATCATTGCCGGTAGAGTTAATAATCTTGACCCACTTAGGATTATAGGGAGGTAAGGTTCCATTAACATGCACCTCAATGAAACTACTTTCGACTGTCATCTGGAGATGCTTGATGATATCCCCCTCTTTATTTTTAACCTGTTTAATTATCTTATGGTTATCATCGGTTTTAATATTGTAGCAACGTTCCAATATTAGCCTCACAAAATATCTCAGGTTGCTTTCTTCATCCTCCTGTGTGTTGAACTCGATGTGTTCGTCAATGAAGGTTGTTTTGAAGGTGTCTGAATAATGAAACAAACAACTAGGTTGTAAAAAAGCAAGTGCAAAAGGATGGCTCTCCACACTTGAAGAAAGCGGCACCAAAGACATTACCAGCAGTTGGATAAGTTCCTCGTGTTGCTCCAACATCTTTACATCTGTAAAAGGGACGATGAGCTCAGGCGTTTGGTTAAATTTTTTTATGAGATATCGATAGAATTTAACCCTGATATCCTGTGAATGATCCATTTTCTTTTGTAGAAAACGAACATACGGCCCGAAAGAAGGATTAAACTGAAAGTGTTGTTCAGTGATCCACGGTCTTGACTTTTGTTTATAAATTTTCATTGCATTTACTTCCTCCCACCCAAATTTAATTCTTCCCTACAAATTGTAATGTAACCAGAAGTTAACGTACTTATTATTTCACTTCAACAGTGTTGTGTCACTCACTTGTACCCCAAATTCTATTGCGACTTTTCTTAGGTAGTATCAAACTTAAATAGCACTTTTTTCTTAAAAGTTAATACCGACAGTTACGTACGGTTGCGTTCCTTCAATGGAATGCCCGACTACTACTTGTATCAAGACAAGATCTGCCGGTACAACATACAATCCTCCGCCGTAGCCGTCATGCCATTTATTAGATTTCTCTCCACGAGCCCATACCCTTCCCACGTCGTTGAAGCCAATAAGACCAACGCTTCCGGGCGCGAGGTAAGACGTAAAGTCAAACAACTTTAACTGCGCCTGTATACTATGATAAAACATTGAATGACCTGTAAACCGGTTAAAATGATAGCCTCTTAAATTTTGTATACCTCCTAGCTGCATCTGTTGAAAGAAAGCAGGCTGGCCCACTGTTGAGCCCGCCGCCAGTCGATTAACAATTACCAAATTAGAATCTCTTAAAACAGGCATATAAAAGCTGAGGTCAGTAGTAACGCGTCCATAAGTTTTTTTATCCCCTTTTATCTCCTGCATTCCTCTTATTTCTGACGACCAGTAGACGCCTTTAAAAGGAAGTATATAACGGTTTCTTGTATCAAGCGTAGCGCCGCCAACAAGTCCGGCATAGTAGCGCTTACTAAAAACGTTTTCGTTAGGATGGGTAGCGCTGTAAGTCTCTAAAAAACGATTTTCATTTTTTAACTGATTGCTATTATAAAACTGTCCCGCCACTCCCACACTTACCCTAAGATGACGTTGTATGTTTTGTTTCAATCTTATGTCGGCATTTATATAATCGTATTGATTGCGATAAAAAGCAATTCCCTTATTACCAGTCTTTATAAATTGTGTTTCATTACCAACTCCATAAAAATTACTAATGTTGTGCGGCCCCCTGGACAACACATTAATCAATAAATCTGTTTTACCAAAAACCCTCCTAATATCTCCAAAGTAACTAAACATAAAGGCCTTGCGACCAGTAGAATAATTGGCAAATAGTTCATGACGCGCAGCAAAAGGATCTTTCCTAAACCCGTGTTTCTCATAAATTATTCCTGCTCTAAGTTGCACTCCCTGGTCAAGGTTGTACATAGCGGAGACGATAGGGCCAAACTGATCATACTTAAAAGCTCGTTTATCGAAATTGTATATAGAGGTGTCGGCTGAAATACGAATTTTAGCATCACGGCTATTTGGCAACACATTCTCACTGTTTATGCCATCATAGACAAATACCTTGTTTTTGTTTCGAACCTCGTTACTCACGTAAAAGCTGTCTTTATCTGCTCCTCCCAGCAACCTTACTTTTATTGGAGATTTACCTGTTCCTTTCACTGCGAAAGTATTCCTTCCGGCAAAACCATACAGCCTCACTTCTTTCGTTACGTCTGGACTGAAGGTTCTTTCAAAAATCACTTTTTCCTTTGCTCCATCCTTCTTTGTTTTGTAAATCGTTACACCAAGCTCGCCATTACTTTTGTTCTCTAATTCGAAAATTTCATGCTTATCAGAAGTCGGAATATCAACATACTTAGATAAGAACTTATAATATTTCAGCGCCTCTTTCTCAAGCAGGTTTCTTCGGGCAATTAATGTCTCTACAATTTTTTCACCTGAAAGCGCATACACGGTATCGGGTAGTAACCTGATTGATTTTTTTATTAGGCTGTCGGTGATCTTACTTTGAACATATTTGATCTGTTCTTTCCAATCTTCTTCATTTAGACTATTTAAAAAGTACCGATCAAAGTACCGGTTGTTGTAATTATATCCGCCAATATCCCTGATCTCCTTTTTAAATCCCTGCAAATTCGACTTCAACCATTGATGACTCAAAAACCACGGAAGTACACCCGAGGTATTGTAATAAACCTTATCGCGATCCCGAGGAACGGGTGTATATAGAAGGCCATTTTTATCTTTTATTCTCTCCCATCTCCATTGATCTTCATGCCTGTCCCAGTCACCCATTAAGATATCTAGTAGTCTTGCCCTCAGAACTAATTTTTGATCAACTCTTGTATCGTTATCGTCTTGCAGTTCCTGTTGGGCGCGTTCAGAATTATCAGACCTGATGGTATCTACCGCTTCCCTTTCCTCAAACAGCAATACGGAGTTAGCAAAATCGGCACGATACTCTCCCAAACCCGGATCATCGGCTACGTAAATAATCTCAGGGTTTGAATGAGGTATACCAAGTGCGCTGGCAAAAGGCGGCACCGTTAAAGCCGAATAAGGATGTCCTGTAACTACCTGGTCCTGCAAAATATCTTTAGCAACTGTTTTTCTTAGTTTCTCGGGCAAACCTCTTTCAGGATATTTTTGAATGGTTCGAAGTACCCATTGTCTTCCCCGCGGATCTTTAAGCCGCAGAGATTTAGTTTGCAATCCCCCACCTCTTTGTAGTATGGTAAGTCCTCCTTTTTCTTTCGACAGATGAAAGACCCGCATTTTTACTGGCACTGCCCATAATTTTCTGTAGCTCTCTCCCAACCAAAAACGATGAAACTTACCAACCTGGTCGTATGCTGGTGCAATTGCTACTAAAACACTGTCGTTTTTTGCTTCTGATATCTGCGCACGAGCTCCAACAAATGCTAAAGTAAAAAGAACCCATATTGCTCCGTATTTCAATCTAGCTGCAAACATTAAAAAAATCTTCATCATGTTTTTAAAATAAAAACTTTAGTTTGAATTTACAAGATTTTAAAAGGAAAACAAATCGCAGATGTTTTGAAAGGGCCTAATCATGTTTGGTAGGACTGGCTGACTTATCTTATTATCACTTTTTCTTGCTAACCAAAGAGGCTTTCCTGCAATCGAAATTGTTCTGCGCCTTCTTATGGACTTTAAGCGAGATTGTTTAAGGCCTTTTTTCTATCTTTTATTTTTTATCTTCATCAAAAGCTTGTTTATGAGAACCTTCACTCAATATGTGTCTCTTTGCCTTCTATTAATTTGTAATGTCTACAATGTTTTTGGACAGGATAAAAGCAAACTAAGAATTATTATGATTGGTGCGCACCCCGATGACTGCGACATGGGCGGAGGAGGTACGGCGATTCTTTTTGCAAAAATGGGATACGCAGTAAAATTTGTTTCTGTAACAAACGGAGATGCTGGTCACCAAACAATGAAAGGCGTACCACTAGCAACCCGCAGGTTTGCAGAAGCACAGGAAGCAGGTAAACGATTTGGAGTTACCTACGATGTACTTAACAATCATGATGGCGAATTATTGCCAACGCTGGCAGTACGGCTGCAGATTATAAAGAAGATAAGGGAATGGAACGCAGATATAGTGATTGCTCCGCGCCCAAACGACTATCATCCTGACCATAGATACACGGGAGTGCTTGTGCAGGACGCAGCGTATATGGTGGCAGTACCAAATGTAGCACCGGGAACACCGGCATTAAAAAAGAACCCAGTCTTTCTTTACTTCCAGGACCGCTTTCAAAAGCCTAATCCTTTCAGACCTGATATTGCGATAGATATAACTCCTGTATATCTTCAAAAAATTCATGCAATGGATGCGCACGAATCGCAGATGTATGAGTGGCTTCCATGGATAGGACATTTTCTTGACCAAGTGCCTGCAAAAAAACAAGAAAGGGAAGATTGGCTCGCCAAGAGAAGAGCGGTAGAGATTATACCATCAGTAAGACAGTCTCTTGAAAAATGGTATGGAAAAGATAAAGCCGGAACAATACAGAATGCCGAGGCTTTTGAAATTTGCGAGTATGGCGCGCAACCTAACGATGAAGAAAAGAAAAGACTGTTTCCAATGTTGGCGGTTACGGGTGCGAGTTTATAGGTTTGAGCGTGTTGCAGATATAAGTGTTACCTGGCAAAGTAGAAGGAGTTAAGCGATTCGGGCCTGTAAGGTTTGAAGATTAAATACCCCAAAAGCTAAGACAGACTAAAAGCTTCTTCCTCCACCCGCTCAATTTGATCAACGTACTCCCGCGCTATTTCCCACTTTAATATTTCGAAGGTTCTGTCGCGGTTACAAAGTAACAACTGAAATCCGTTTCTGTCTTCCAAAAACAGTAACCTCCCCTGCCCTAGTAAATACGTCAATTGGTTATCTACGATTTGAGTAGAAATAAGCATCTTTCTATTTTCACGTTTCACAAAGACTTTTGCTGAAAACAAAAATCCTGCGTATTCGAAATTCATTAAATACTTTTTCATTGTTGGCACGATTTACCCTAAAGTATTTATCGAACGAAAAAAGTGCTGGTAAAGTATCCGTAGATCTTAAAAATTTTTAGCCTTCAATAAAAAACCCGGCTATTGTTATGGCCGGGTGAGATCTTGCTAATTGCTTTTTAGCGTTACATAGGTTGCATATGGCAAGGCTTTCCTTTTTGAGGTCCGCCACCTTCTTCTACTCTTTTACAAGCAGGAGGAAGTTTTTTATAACTGTCAGGTTCTGCTTTAATATCGTCTGCATCAAAGCCTGCGTTTGCAAAAGCTGTCTGAATATAATTGAGATTAACCCGGTCAGGCCAGTATTGCACACGCGTCGTACCGCTTAATAAATTGATTTGTGTTTTTATAATGCCGCTTTCGGTCTGTGCGATTTCGCGGGCCATATAGTCTTCTAATCTTTTTTTACACTCCCAACATCTAAGGTTAGGGGTTTTGATAGTGGCCCATTCCGGCTTGCGGTTTTGAGCGAAAGTTGCAGCACAAAATCCAACAAGGATCAGGGCTAAAAGGAAGAGTTTTTTCATACTATATTTTTAATTTTTCTGTTTGACAGTTCAGATGAAGGGACGTGACCAGCTGTAAGACTTGGATTTAATTCAAAAGATTAAACTCCCTTCCAATTAGCCGGATCTTTCCGCCATTGCAATAATAAAGTTTCTGCACCTGATTCTATTTTACCCTTTTCTAAACCGATGTTAATTAGCGTAGCGTAATCAGTCAAAGACTGGTACTCGACCTTCGCATCTTTAAAATTTTTGTCTGCTGCGTCAAACCCATACGAAAAGATTGAAACCATTCCCACAATGTCTACGCCTGCATTTCGCAACACATCAACCACCTGCAAACTACTTTTACCTGTTGATATTAAGTCCTCAACGACAACGGTTTTTTGACCTGTTTCAAAAGCGCCCTCAATCTGGTTACCCAAGCCATGCTCTTTAGGTTTAGGTCGCACATAGATGAAAGGCAATTTTAATTGATCTGCAGCCATTGCGCCCCATGCTATTCCGGCGGTAGCTACACCAGCTATCAAATCAGCGTCAGGATACTTCTCAAATATAACGTTGCACATCTCACTTTTAATATACTCCCTGATGTATGGGAAAGACAAAATTTTCCGGTTGTCGCAATAGATCGGGCTTTTCCAACCGCTTGCCCAGGTATAAGGTTCATGAGGCCTCAGTTGCACAGCCCCGGTTTGTAATAACTTTTCAGCTACGCCATTTTTATTAGTCATCGCACGAAGTTAGTGCGAAAGCCGATTGAGATAGTATGGCTAACTATAAAGCAGGTTGTTGTTTCTTTGCTTAAAAAATTGATATGGCAGTTAAGATTGTAGCCGGTGGCGGAATTGTAAGCAATGACAAAAACGAAGTCTTGTTTCAACTTAGAAGAGGCAAATGGGATTTACCAAAAGGCAAACTGGAAGAAGGTGAAAAAATAGAAGACTGTGCGGTGCGGGAAGTTGAAGAAGAAACAGGCTTGAAAAATATTCAGCTAGGAGAACTGGTGGGAGTAACAACGCATTACTATAAAGAAAAAGGCAAAGACATTGAAAAAGAAACTCATTGGTTTGCGATGAAAGTTTCAGGTAGTCAGCAACTGGTTCCGCAACTGGAAGAAGATATTACTGAATTGAAATGGGTTGCTGAAAAAGACGCCAGTAATTATCTGAACAATAGTTTTAAAAATATCGAAGAGATTCTGCAAAAGTATTACGACAAGCAGAAACAACAGCGATAGAGGTTTAAACTAAAAACGGGCATTTTACCAAAAAACGAAATAGGTCACTTTTTACTTCAAAGTAGTTATTTTGATACCGGCTTTAGCTCTATTTTCTAGCATCGTTGTGTCACACTCTTATACTATTTTTCCTTTATTCAGCTTCCTCAAATAACAACCCTTATCCTAACAAGTAAGGCAAGTAAGCAGCTGAAGAAAGTTTAATAGAAGTACAATAGATAAACGGAGCGTCGCAACAATGACAAACCGGAGTAACGAGGTCGGTCAAAAAAAAGGTTACCGACTTGTTTGCGAAATAACACTTGGTAGCTCAAGTTCAAAACATACACATATACTAGCTAGCTCGAACAAATAAATGGTAGTCGGGAACCTTCACTTACGCCTCCTGCCCTATCCACACTGCCCCTCCAATGCTGCTACGGCTAGCGCCGGTTACAGTATCAAGCACATTGTATTCTTCGCGCCATCTCAACACGCCGATTAACGCCATAACTAGAGCCTCTTTATAGTTAACCAGCATCGCTCCAGGTACGACAACGTCTATATTAAAAGCCTCCAAAGTCTTTGTAAGACGTTGCACAAGAAAAGTATTAAAAGCACCTCCACCTGTAACCAATAGTTTATTGGAAGGTCCGGCAGCGTCATTGCCTAGCTTTTGTATCGCGTAACCGATCTGCATCACTACGTGCTCCACATACGTTCTTAACTTGTCGGCATTGGAAATTTCGAACCCGTTTACAAGCGGAAAAACTTCATCGGTACCAAAAGCGTTTGCAAGAGATTTGGGATAAGGAAGCGAATAATAATTCAACGCATTTAGCCTTGTTAATAAAGGAGTATAGACCTTTCCTGATGCAGCCATTGCCCCACCTTCATCAAATTCTTTTCCTTCAGTTTTTGCCAGCATATTAAGTATTCTGTTGGCCGCACAAATGTCAAATGCAATGTAGCCGTCTGGACTTTTATAGGACAAATTTGCAATTCCGCCAAGATTTAAACAGTAAGCATAGTCAGCCAGTAAGAGCTTCTCGCCAATCGGAACTATTGGTGCACCTTGTCCACCAAAAGCCACATCCATTGCACGCAAATCGCTTACTACATTTATCTGGGTTGTAGCCGCAATTGCCGCCCCGTCCCCTAACTGGGCCGTCATTCCATTTGCAGGAGAATGAAACGTTGTATGACCATGAGATGCGATCAGCTGAACTTTGTGATGCAGATCAAACTGATCGATAAATGCATTCACCTGTTCACCAATATACTTGCCATACAAAGTGTGCAACAAGAGATAATCGTATGCTGAAAGTTGTGTAGCATTTTGTAGTTTATGAAACCATTCTGCGGGGTAAGGATGGCAACTTGCTGCTTTAATTTCGTAGCCCCATTTTCTAGCTGTTTCTTCGAATTCAACAAAAGCAATATCTAACCCATCAAGTGAAGAACCACTCATAATTCCGATAACTCTATAAAACATTTGTATCTAAGATTTTAACAGGCGAATGACAGATTTGCTGTAATTTCCACGCCGCAATCTACAATTGAAATCTGCAATTCTATTATGGTAATTAATTTAAGCGAACAGCATAGTTTGGTCAGTAATTGGGTAGGTGAATTAAGAAGCACTGAGATCCAAACTGACCGCATGCGTTTCAGACGGAACCTGGAAAGAATAGCAGAAGTAGCTGCATACGAAATAAGCCAGCAGCTAGAATGGGAAGAAGTTGAAATTCAAACTCCCCTTGGAATTGCCAACTGCAAAAGGTTAAAAGAACAACCGGTACTTGCCACAATCCTACGAGCAGGATTACCTATGCATACAGGTATGCTTAATTATTTTGACCGTGCTGACAACGCTTTTATTTCAGCCTATCGTAAGCATAAGCACGACGGCAGTTACGAGATTAACCTCGAGTACATGAGTTGCCCGCCTTTGGAAGGAAGGATTGTGATCATCAGCGACCCTATGCTTGCCACTGGTTCTTCGCTCGTTAAGACCATACAGTTCATGAAAAACGACGGCGCCCCTGCACAAATACATATTGTTGCAGCGATTGCCTGTACTGTTGGAATTGAATATGTACAAATGGAGGAGCCAGATGCAACGATCTGGTGCGGTGAAATAGACGACGAACTAACCGCAAAAGGCTATATCGTCCCCGGCCTTGGCGATGCGGGCGATCTTGCATTTGGTACAAAAATGCAAATGTAGTTGCAGGAAAATGTCGAGCTAAAGCAACATGTTGTATATTAGATATGTCTATTAAAACAGTTAACCACCATTAATGCCAAAAGTTTTTCTAGTATTATTTTTTCTTTGCTTGCTGCACAAGGTGGAGGCTCAGGACCCTCACTTCTCCCAGTTTTTTGCATCCCCTCTAACGTTGAACCCTGCCCTCACAGGAAAGTTTGATGGCGACTTGCGCGTCACGGGAAATTACAGAAACCAATGGCCTACCATAAATCGCGCATTCACTACAACAACCGTTTCCGCTGACATGCCCATTTTGCGCAATCGCATTTCTTCCACAGACACATGGGGAGTTGGCATTATGGGTTTTTCTGATCAAAGTGCTAACAGTGCGCTCAAGTTTAATTACTTGTCAGTATCAACAGCCTTTCATAAAGGTTTGGATGAGGACGGATTTTCTCAAATCGGAGCCGGCTTTCAGGCAACGTACAGCAATATGCTGCTGAATGTTGCGGATCTTAAATTTGAAGACCAGCTAACGCCCTTTGGTTTTACCGGTACAACTTCTGAAGTTTTTAATAGCTCCACTCTTAAAAATAATTATTTCGATCTAAATGCCGGAGTCCTTTACAGCGGCAGTACCACTGATAAAAATAATTTCTACGCAGGCATTTCAATGTACCATATAACCAGGCCAAAGCAACACTTTACAGGGACTTTCTTCTTGCTAAATCCACGCACTACGTTTCATGGCGGTGGATATTTTCCGGTCGGTAACAATGGTACAATTCACTTGAGTGCATTGTATAGTATTCAGGCAGGGGCAGCTGAAACTGTGTTTGGAGGTGCGTACGAAGTTCCTTTTGCAGAAGGCGACAAACCAACAAGTATTTACTTCGGTGGATGGGCAAGATTAAACGATGCCTTAATTCCTTATATCGGTCTCGAGTTTAGCAATTTTCGTTTGGGCGCTACTTACGATGTGAATACATCTTCTTTGAAAGCAGCCTCGCAGTCTAGAGGCGGTATAGAAATTTCTCTTATTTATATCAAAAAGACTCCGGGTTCCCACGGGCTTCCTTGTCCAAAATTTTAAAAGCTTTCTGAACTTAGTTTTTACTACTGGATTAGCTTAAGCTAAAATAGATTTTTTGATTTCCGTTCCAACGGTTGCTTTTCATAGCAGCATCGTTGTGTCACTCCCTTCAGATGCAAACCTATTTGGTACATGCGGGCTAAAATCAAAGAAGGCTGCCTTTTTTAGACAGCCTTCTTTGAAGCTATTTGACACAGATTCTTATTTATTTCAATTTCATGTCGGCTATAATAGCTTTTATTTTATCATCCATTTGCTTTTCTGTTTCATCAAACTTCTCAGCACTTTCGAGCTTTGTTTTTACACTGAAGTAAAATTTGATCTTAGGTTCAGTGCCGCTGGGGCGAGCAGATATTTTCGAACCATCTTCTAAAATAAACTGAAGCACGTTACTCTTCGGCAATTCTATATCCCAGACATTTCCACCTTGCAGATTTTTTCCAACTTGGGTTTGATAGTCCAGCAATTGCACTACCGGAGAGCCATTAATGGTAGCCGGAGGATTGTCTCTAAAACCTTGCATCATCTCAGCAATCTCTTCAGCTCCACGCATCCCTTTTTTAGTTATTGAAATAAGTCCCTCCTTATAATAGCCATATTGCACATACAGATCAATCAATTTCTCAAACAGGCTTTGTCCCTGGTTCTTCTGGTAAGCTGCCATTTCACACAGTATGGCGACGGCAGAAATTGCATCTTTATCCCTGATCTTATCTCCTATCATCAGGCCATAACTTTCTTCTCCCCCAATTATGTAATTCTCCTTGCCCAACTTTTCTGTAATCAATTCCGCGATCCATTTGAAACCGGTCAGTACATTATAACATGTTACGCCACTTGCAGCAGCGATATCATCAATCAAATTTGTAGTAACGATGGTTTTAATAACCATATCGTTCGGTTGTGCAATTCCTTTGACTTTCCTTGCTTCTATCATGTAGTTAAAGGCGAGCACAGCGGTTTGGTTTCCGTTCATTAAAACCCATTCACCTTTGGTATTTTTTATTGCAATCCCTACACGATCGCTATCTGGATCGGTGCCTAATAAAATGTCTGCATCGATCTCCTTCGCTTTTTTGAGCCCAATGCTCATCGCCTCACTTTCCTCGGGGTTTGGATAAACAACGGTGGGAAAGTTGCCATCTGGTGTTGCCTGTTCTTCAACGATCGTAACGTTGGTAAAGCCGAAGCGTTCGAGCACTTGTGGCATCAACGTAATGCCGGTACCGTGTATCGGGGTATAAACGATTTTAAGGTCTTTTTGCTTTTCAATCACATCAGGATAAATGCTGAGGCTTTTTACCATATCAATAAAAGCGTCATCCATTCCCTTACCTAGTATCGAGATATTTTCTTCTCCGCCGGTAAACAACACTTCATCAACGCTGGTAATGGCGTCTACTTCTTTTATTACGTTCTTATCGTGTGGTGGCACGAGCTGTCCACCATCGTTCCAATAAGCTTTATATCCATTATACTCTTTCGGATTATGTGATGCAGTCAAAACAACGCCGGCTTGACAACCAAGATGGCGAATGGTGTAAGACAATTCCGGTGTTGGTCTTAGTGCCTCAAAAAGATAGACTTTAATGCCATTTGCTGCAAAAACATTGGCCGTAGTTTCAGCAAAAAAACGGCTGTTATTGCGACAGTCATGGGCAATTGCAACTTTTATCTCTGCAGTTCCATACACACTTTTCAGGTAGTTAGCAAATCCCTGCGTCGCCATGCCAACAGTATATTTATTCATCCGGTTCGTACCAACTCCCATTATTCCCCGCAGCCCTCCCGTTCCGAATTCGAGGCTTCGATAAAATGACTCAGCAAGTTCGTCAGGAGCAGTCTCCTGCAAATGCCTGATTTCATCTTTCGTCGCCTGGTCATAATTTCCGTTCAACCATACATTTGCTTTTTCTAAAATAGCAGCATCCATATTTTTACGCTTTTAATGAAAGTACATAATTATGATACCAGCTTTACAGCCTTTATTTGCCATCGTTGCGACGCTCCGTTCAACACCAACGCCTTGTTCACAATTTAATCGATTACGCGTCGTTTGAAAGATTCAAGGTTAATTATTCAAACCCGTTTGTACAATAATAACCGATTAATTAAGAGCGCAAGTTTAAGAAAAAATTACTTATTAAAGCGTTCAAAAGTAAAGCCTTATATATTTTTATCACGTACGTTTGAGTTATGAAGACCCGGTTGGCAAGAGGAAGACAAATGTTACCTGCTTATATCTTTCTTATTTTTTTATTTCCCTTTTCTACTTTCGCTCAAGAACTCACGGCTGACAGCAGCGTTGTCATTTCTCAGATTACGCCCTCACTACTTTTCCCAAAATATAATGTAGCTCCAGATTCTTCAAATCCTACTTTAAACAAAAAACGGGTGAAAATGGTAGCTGCGGCAAATATCTTAGGCTATGGAGCAACCATGATCGGACTGTATTCTGACTGGTATAAAAACTACCCGCAAACCAGCTTTCATTTTTTCGACGACAACAATGAGTGGAAGCAGGTTGATAAAGTTGGACATGCGTATAGCGCTTACATTGAAGGTTACGGAAGTATGGAAATGTGGCGTTGGGCCGGAATGTCAAGAAGAAAAAGTGCGTGGATTGGAGGCTTAAGTGCATTAGGCTACCAATCAATTATAGAAACAATGGACGGCTTCAGTTCAGAATGGGGTTGGAGTTGGGGCGATATGGGCTCAAATTTTTTTGGAGTGGGTCTATTAATCGGCCAGGAGCTACAGTGGAATGAACAACGAATTAAATTCAAGTTCTCATTCCATAAGAAGGATTATAGCTCAAGTGATTTAAAAATGCGGGCTAACAGTTTATACGGCAGCGGTTTTAGTCAGCAGTTTATTAAAGATTACAACGGACAAACTTATTGGTTAAGCGCCAATCTTACATCTTTTATGCGTGCTTCAAACTTACCTTCCTGGTTAGGTGTAGCGTTTGGCTATGGTGCAGATGGAATGTTTGGGGCTTTAAGTAATGTTGCACGTGATAAAACAGGTGCTATAACTTTCGATCGACGCGACATCGCGAGGTACAGGCAGTATTACATTTCTCCTGATATAGATCTTACAAAAATCAAGACAAAAAGTAAATTCTTAAAACTAGCATTAGGTGCTCTAAATGCCTTTAAGTTTCCAGCCCCGTCTCTTGAGTATAACTCTAAAGGAAAATTTGTTTTTCATCTCCTTCATTTTTAAACAGAACTTAGTTGTACTTCCGCTCGTTACTTAGCTTCCATTCTTTGCTTCATTGCCTCGTATAAGATCATTCCCGCAGCAACTGATACGTTTAATGACTCAAAATTTCCTTTCATTGGTATTTTGAATTGTTCGTCACAAACTTTCATTAGCGCCGGGTAAATTCCCTTATCCTCGCTTCCCATTACGATTGCTGCAGGTTCTTGTAATTGTACATCAAAAAGATTTTCTTCAGCAGTCATTTCACTGGCGAATACTTTTATGCCATTCATGTGCAATTCGTCAACTGCTTTCATCAAACTGTTTACCCTGCATATCGCTACTTTTTCCAGCGCTCCGGCCGATGTTGCTATGGCATCTTCATTCAAAGCGCCCACTCCTTTCTCGGGTATAATGATGGCATGAACCCCGCAGCACAAAGCGGTTCTTGCAAGTGCCCCAATGTTTCTTACATCTGTAATTCCATCCAGCATTAAAAACAACGGCACTTCACCTTTATCTACGATATAAGAAATCACTTCCTGCAAATCCTGGTATTGCACTTTCGAAATGACAGCGATGCAGCCTTCGTGATTGCTTACATTAAAACCATTTAACTTTTCAACAGGTACTTTATTAATGGGAATTTGCTTGTCGGTTGCGAGCCTTTTAATTTCATCTATAACCTCACCATGAATAGTGCTAACCAGGTAAATTCTTTCCAATTGTTTGCCTTGCTGTATTGCTTCAATTACTTTACTTCTGCCTACAATTAATGTATTCTTTTTTGGTCTTGCCTTCTGGGGCTGGTTTCGAAAATTCATAACGGCAAAGTAAAGACTAAATTAAATATGGCCTGAAAAATAGAAAAGGAAGACAATGATAGTTTGAACCAAACAGCAAGCGTTTTCAGTAAAGAAGAAAGATTTTTTGGGTGATCTTTACAACCCAAATCAGCATCGTTGTGTCACTCCCTTTAACTGATTGTCCATTGTTCAACCAGGAAAACTAGCTACTCAAAATCAAGTATTTGGTATTGCAAAAAATGGCATCAAATGATCAATAGTAATATAAATGTAGAACGGAGCGTCGCAACGATGTTTAATCGCGGCTCTTCTGCTGGAAACAAAAAAACCTCTGTTTTTTAGAACAGAGGTTTGAAGTATTTTATTAGCTTTTTTAAGATAGCTTAAATGCTTGTTTTACCTTTTCAACATGATCTAGTTTTTCCCATGTGAACAGTTCAACTTCTATCGTTTTTATTTCACCAGCGGGTGTTACAAATTGCTTAGTCTTAACTTCCGGCTCACGACCCATATGACCATAAGCTGCGGTTTCACTATAAATAGGTGATCTTAGTTTTAAACGCTGCTCAATAAAGTAAGGACGCATGTCAAAAATTCCTTCAACCAGCTTTGCAATTTCACCATCCGTCATACTAACTTTTGCAGTGCCATAAGTATTTACATAGATGCTGGTTGGTTGAGCAACTCCAATCGCGTAAGACACCTGAACCAGCACTTCACTACAAAGGCCGGCAGAAACAAGGTTTTTAGCAATGTGACGAGTTGCATATGCTGCACTACGGTCAACTTTAGAAGGATCTTTACCACTGAAAGCACCGCCTCCATGAGCACCTTTCCCGCCGTAAGTATCAACAATAATTTTACGCCCGGTTAAGCCTGTATCTCCATGAGGTCCGCCAATAACAAACTTGCCCGTTGGATTAATGTGATATTTAATATCGTTGGTGAAAAGGTGATTATATTTTTGGTATTTACTTTTTACCCTCGGGATCAGAATATTAATAATATCACTTTTAATCTTTGCAAGCATTGTTTCCTCAGGACCGAAATCATCATGTTGAGTGGAAATAACAATTGCATCGATTCTTACCGGTTGATTATTGTCGTCGTACTCTAGCGTAACCTGGCTTTTAGCGTCGGGTCTAAGATAACTGATGATGCCATTTTCTCTTCGCAATACGGCTAATTCGAGTAAAAGTTTGTGAGCTAGATCAAGGGCCAAAGGCATATAAGACTCGGTCTCATTAGTCGCATAGCCAAACATCATCCCCTGGTCACCAGCCCCTTGCTCCTCTTTTACCTGCTTGTCAACCCCCTGATTAATATCTGAAGACTGCTCGTGAATGGCTGATAGAACGCCGCAGCTATTAGCCTCAAACATGTATTCGCTCTTAGTATAGCCTATCTTACGGATTACACCTCGTGCAATTTCCTGCACATCGAGGTAAGCTTTACTTTTTACTTCACCGGCAAGAATGACCTGGCCAGTAGTAACTAAGGTTTCACAAGCAACTTTACTTTGCGGATCGAAAGCCAAAAAATTATCAATTAATGCATCACTGATCTGGTCAGCCACTTTATCAGGATGTCCTTCAGAAACACTTTCCGAGGTAAATAAATAAGGCATAGTTGGTTTAGTATTTTTAAAATGCTGGCAAAGATAAGGTTTGAAACCTTTCACTTATATCCTGGAGTAAACTATCCTTACACGCATTCTCAACTGATTTTGTCTAGTCATTCCTCCGCCTCCGAGGCGCACCCTTCCTTCTGCAAGATTATTTGCTACAGATGGTGTGATGTAAAAAGTAGAAACAGCATTGGGCTGAGGATAAGGTGGAGTATATTGAAGTGAGTCGTTGCTAGGTGCAGATAAACGAAGAGTAAGGCTGCTATCTTTTCGAGATACAATTCCTTGCACATACCTGCTAATGTCAAAATTATATGCCTTAACAATCCCATAGCCAGGCACTTCTCTTTCCATTATAAAACCACCGAAAGTAGAAATGTTGGGTGTTCCAGACAAAACACTAAAATCGTTCGGTATATTAATCTGAACTTTTTTAGTGCTATCATAACTACTTAAAAGCAAGTAGCGAGGCGGTGTCAATACTAAGGCTAAGCTTGTTGCATCAGGTGCTTGGAAAGCTAATAACTCTGCTCTATGCACAAGCACGTTTGGAAATTCCCGGAGCCTTGGGATTTTAATTGTTGCAAAAGTACCGGGCATTGTTTGAATAAAAACAAGACTGTCGTTTCTGGTTGTTGGGCCTGTAGTAAACAGGGCAGATTGAGAACCGGTCCGATCTCTTTTGATGTAATTTGCATTACCTGAAACAGGTATTGCAGTACCGTCGCTAAACCTAAAATAACTTACTGCTGTATCTTTTTTGGCAGCACTAGTATTCTGGAAGGTGTAAAACAGCGCAAGTTTAGTATTGGTATCAGATAAATTTACACGGATAAGAGCATTACCACCGCTACCGGCAGCAGGCATAACCGCAAAACCTTTAAAATTTTCTCTAAAAACAGTATCTTTTGAGTATGCTCCCGTGTTAGCTGTCGAGTCAAACTGCCTTATTAACCTGCTAGCCAAAGTCTGTGAAAGCTTAATACGTATTTGATTATTTGCATTTTCAAAACCGTAGTTCACAGAGTCCTTTAGCCGCGGTATATTTATTGTTTTAGTACCAAGTATGTTGCCGGTAGCAACTGACTTACTAACATTAAATACTGTATCACCTCTTAAAGACTCAGTAAGTTCACGAACCTCCCAGTTTTGAGGTATAGTAGTATCACCAAAAACACCTTTATAACTTAAAATCAATACAGCCGAATCAGCAGTTAAAGTGGATGCATTTGGGAACGAGAATGGGTAGGTCGTAGGTTTCAGCTCAAAAAAAGCCGAAGCCTTTGTTGTTCCAAATAATGGATCGGTGTTTATAATACCAATTACATGATCATCGGTCTTATAAACCTTTGCCGAGTCTCCTAATGGATCAAGATAATTATTGGTAAAAACATCAAGAGTAGTATCTAAAGTAGTGACGCCATCTACTGGTGGAATTAACCCGCTTCCTATGGTTGTAGATTCAATTTTAGTACATGCTGAAATGAAGAAAAAAATAGCAATAGCTATGCTGGAAAGCTTACGCATCTAATTGAAATAGATTATATTAAGGGTTAATTTTACTTCGACGCAAGGTCGTTATACAATTCTAAATACTCTGTTAAATCAGTATCCCACCCTTTGAACGGGATTACCTTTTTACCCTTAACTTTTGAAAATTCATCGACTAGTTTTTTGTCGATATTTTCAGCTCCGAAAGAGATCGCATCAGCATAAGAGGCTGCTCCTTTTTGCAAAGCGTAGTTAGTACCGTCTTTATAATTATCAAGGTCTTTTTCTTTAAGACTGACATGGATAAGCGCTTTTTTAGCAAAATCTGCACTTAGCTTTTCATCAAACGTGTCACTGCCAAGGGTGTAGATAACCTTACTGTGAGCAAAGACAGGTTCTTTTTTATAGACTGTTTTCAGATATAACGGAACCAGGGCAGTCATCCAACCGCTACAATGAATAACGTCCGGTGGCCATCCAAACTTCTTTACCGTTTCAAGAGCCCCTTTACAAAAGAAAATTGTTCTTAAATCATTATCATCGTACCATTTTTCTTCCTCATCATTAAAAACAAATTTCCTCTTAAAAAAATCCTCATTATCAAGGAAGTAAACTTGTAAACGCGCGTTAGGCAAAGAGGCCACTTTAATTTGTAAAGGATAATCGTCGTTATCTACACTTACATTTATTCCCGACAACCGAACAACTTCATGAAGACGATGTCTTCTTTCATTGATTGTTCCAAATCGTGGCATAATGCATCGAACCTCTAAACCTGCGTCATTACTTTTAATTGCCAGTTTGTTAACTATCTCCGCAAATTCCGTCAGCTCTAAATATGGCGACATTTCGTTGGCAATAAATAAAATTCTTTTCTTTGTTGACATTATTCCAATTTGGTTTACTCTTACCCTTTAAAAAAGAGTGTGCAAAACTAATCAATTTTATCTGAATCGCCTGAACAGAGGTTTACTGCGATCGAAAAACGAGTAAATGATCTTATTTAAAGAAGCGGCTGTATTATCGGGTTACTTAAATAAACTTAGAGACGAGGGGCGGTCGATTGGTTTTGTTCCGACTATGGGCGCACTTCATTTGGGTCATACCTCATTGATGGAAAAGTCTAAGAAGCTTTGCGATGTAACAGTAAGCAGCATTTTCGTTAACCCTACCCAATTCAACGATCTCAAAGACTTTAGTAAGTACCCTGTAACAACTAATAGCGATATATTATTGCTTGAAAGTGTAGGGTGCGACATTTTATTTTTACCCTCTGTTACAGAAATATATCCAGGCGATATTCCCACAGCAACGCAGTACGAATTAGGAGCGATAGAGTTTCAGCTTGAAGGCAAGTTTAGACGTGGTCACTTCCAGGGAGTTTGCCAGGTAGTTCATCGCTTACTGGATATAGTGAAGCCGGAAAAACTGATTGTCGGTCAGAAAGATTATCAGCAATGCATTGTTATAAAACGGTTGGTTGAAATATTAAATGTGCCTGTGGAAGTTATAACAGCACCTACTTACCGTGAACCGACAGGGCTTGCAATGAGTAGTCGCAACCTTAGACTGAATGAGACCGAAAAACTGCAGGCTGCAGAAATCTCAAAAATGCTGCTATATATCAAGGAGCATTATAGGATTGGCAATCTTGCTGAGCTTGAAAATTATGCGGCTAATCATTTATTAAAATCAGGGTTTACAAAAGTAGATTATGTATCAATTGCGGATAAAAAAACGTTACAACCTATAAAATCAATCAGCGAAGAGATTAAGCCGGTGGCATTGATTGCCGCATCTATTGGAGATGTTAGATTAATAGATAACATGGTATTAGATGAGTAAACTTTTTTGAATATCCCCGGTATTTTCATTCTTGATGTTTGCCCTATATTGCACACCTAGCCGCCATGAAAAAAAAACTTTTCAACATACTAAAGTACCTCTCGTTCCTTGGTCTCGGGGTTTTTCTTGTATGGTGGAGTCTACATCAAATACCGCCTGAAAAATGGAAGGATTTCCAGTCCGCTTTTTCTACAGCTAATTACTGGCTTATGGTTCCTGTTTTTTTCATTTTGTTGGGAAGCCATATTCTACGAGCTGTACGCTGGAAGATGTTGATTCTGCCTATGGGCTACACACCTTCGTTAGCTAACACCTTTTTTGCCGTAATGATTGGGTATCTGGCAAACTTAGCCGTTCCACGGCTGGGAGAAGTTTTGAAATGCACCATTCTTGCGAAATACGAGCATGTTCCAGCTGAAAAGCTGGTTGGCACCATTGTAGCGGAAAGGGCGTTTGATCTCGTATGTCTTGTGTTGGTATTTTTATTGGCCTTTGCATTGCAATTTCAGGTAATTGGTGACTTTGGAACCAATCTCCTAAAAAAATTATTTATAAGCAAAAGCGGAAGTTTCAATACTTCAAAACTTGTCATTGCAGTATCTATTATTATTGCTGCAATTCTTATTATTAGATTATCGTTCAAAAAATATCCAAACCTCCCTTTGATAATTACAGCAAAAAAAATTGTAAAAGGTGTCTGGCAGGGAATTATTAGCATAAAAGACTTGAAGCAAAAATGGGCCTTTATATTTTCAAGCCTCGGTATCTGGGCAATGTACTTGGCCGGTACATGGATAGGCTTTTCAGCTACAGCCGGAACAGCAGGTTTATCGCTAGAAACCGCAGTATCTGCGCTGGCATTTGCAAGCATCGGAATGATTATCACTCCTGGAGGTATTGGTGCCTATGCTTTCTTCCTTGCGAAAATCTTACAACAACATGAAATTCCTTTTGCGATAGGATTTGCCAACGGAACGCTACAATGGTTTGCACAGTTTCTGATAATTATTTTGGTAGGCTTTATATCCCTTGGTCTTCTGCCCTACTTCAATAAAAAAACAATTAAATATGAAGAAGCCGGAAGTAATTCCAACTAAAATATACACACGCGAAGAACTCGTAAAACAAGTTGCCAGGTGGCGGTTTTTAGGTAAATCAATTTCATTTACAAATGGGTGCTTTGATATTTTACATGCAGGTCATATTTCCTCTTTAAGCGAAGCTGCCAGGGAAGGAGATATTTTAATTGTTGGAGTGAATACGGATGCAAGCACCAAAAGGTTAAAAGGTGATGAGCGGCCAGTAAATAAGGAGTCAAGCAGGGCTTTATTGCTAGCAAGCCTCGCTATTGTCGATGCAGTTACCCTTTTTGATGAGGACACACCTTATGAACTAATTATAGCCTTAATGCCCGATGTAATTGTAAAAGGTGGCGACTACACATTAGATCAAATGATAGGCGCAAAAGAAGTGATTGCAAATGGCGGGCGAGTCGTGATCAATCCCATAGTAGAAGGCTACTCCACTACAGGCATTATAGAAAAAATAAGAAAACTAGGATAATTGCTTTAAACCTTTAAGGGCAATTTTTTGAATTGGAGCAGAATGGAACAAAACCCAACAGAAAATCTTACACCCTTCCGCTATTTTATCCTGAACAAGCCATACAATATGGTTTCTCAATTTATCAGCTCGCACAAGGTAAAATTGCTTGGAGACCTTGAGTTTGACTTTCCAGAAGGAACTCATGCTGTTGGAAGATTAGACATTAACTCTGAAGGCTTATTAATATTAACAACAAACAAGAAAGTAACCCGGTTATTATTTGAAGGTGACATAAAACATACAAGAACTTACCTGGTACTTGTAGAAAACAAGGTGAGTGAAGAAACGCTCGATAATTTAAGAAACGGGGTAACTATAAGAGTAAAGGGTGGTGGAGATTATACAACTACTCCTTGCGAAGTTGACCTGGTAGAAAAGCCTGAAAACCTTTTCGAAGGTGGTTATAAGTTTTCGGAATATAAAGCATATACATGGCTACAGCTGAAGCTTACAGAAGGCAAGTTCAGGCAGGTGAGAAAAATGGTTGCAGCTGTAAGACATCCGTGTAAAAGATTAATAAGAGTTGCTATAGAAGATTTGACTTTGAAAAATTTACAGCCGGGATGCATTCAAGAACTGGAAGAAAACGAGTTCTTTGAACTACTTAACATAGAGAACTTTAAGAATGAGCTGTAGAAGATTCAGCAAGTTCCTTTGTTTTAGCTGGAAACAAACTCGGAGTATGTGTGAATTAAAAAAGCCGCAACGTGTTTTAAACATTGCGGCCTGGTTAGGTTTTGGAACTGAAAAGAGCCTAAGCAATTAGCCGGGTTATCCGAGACCTTGTCCTAGTAAAATATAGGCCCAGTAGCCTATTACTCCTGCTACAATAATAGCCAGAGTTACCTTTTCAGTTAAATCATGATTGTGTGTAGATTTGTCCATAGTCGAAATAATTATAACAGTGATTAATAAATTACAAAGCCTTCAGGTGGCTTTTCATAGTATGGAGCAGGTAAGGTTACTTATTTGAAGCAGCCCTTCGAGATAAAGACAGTTAATTTCCGCAATAAAGTTAAATCACTTTTTTAATATTCCTGTTTTTTGTTAAAATAATTTGTTAAAATGAGGTGGAATTGCATTTAGAGAATGCTTTTACCCCTTGTCATTCCAGCTAGCTTAATAACCAATTTCAAATTTTTATGGCGAAGCTCAGGAGGACAAAGTTGTAAAACTTCGCTCTTTTTGAGTTATTCATTTATACTTTTCCAGGTTGAATTATCGTTTAAATAGAAATATTACGAACGTTATTTCAATAGAAGTTAGATGAAGGCTTTTTTCATTGTGGCTTGCATAAGCACTTTTGTAACACATTCATTTGCCCAAGACAGCAGGATAATTTGGAATGATAAACAACCACTTCAGTGGTTTGATTTTGCTGGTCCTGTTAATGACACCAGCGTTTTTGACGCAGAAAGTTTTGCTGAAGTAAAATTCACTTACACCTTCAAAAGCCCGACCGACTTTTATTTTGATGTCTTCGCAAACTTTCACAAAAATCTTTCGTGGTATAAAAAAGAATACCAGTCCGAAGCTTTATTAAAACATGAACAGCTACATTTTGATATAGCAGGACTATACTCAAAAAGATTAAAGGCAGCGTTTGACAATTATCAGTACTCCAATAATTATAAGAACGAAATCCAGCAGATATTCAACGAAAAGAAAATAGAATATCATTTAATGCAAAAACAATACGACGAAGAAACCAATCATTCACTGAACAAGGAAAGACAAAAGGATTGGGAAAAATACATTCATGAGCAATTGAATGAAACGGGGCTCCAGTTCAATGTGGTAAAAAAATAAAGTTTTAAGAATAGTAACCTTGATATGGCTTGTTCAATGCTACTTACGTGGAAGACAGCTATCAAACCTCTCCAGAAAATGAACTTTTTGCTTTAACAAAAACTTATCTAGCTGCAATAAAATCTGGGTGACTATTTGCTTTTGCAGGAACTGAACGACTGAAAAACTACGTTCACCCTATAAAATGAAAAAGCAAATTTTACTTTTTACAACCATCCTTATTTCAACATTTGCACTCGCCCAGGTAAAGCCTTCTTTCGGGATCAGAGCAGGTGTCACTTCTTCCAGTATGCGCGGTGACGCGGTTAATAATCTTAAGGACATGCTTGACTTTACTAATGGCATGATAACAACTAGCAACAGGCAAGGTTTCTTTGCTGGCGGGTATGCCTCTATACCTGTTAGTGCTACAGTTTCTGTGGAACCTGCCATCTATTATTCTCAAAAAGGATACGAAATGAAAGGCGCGTTAGGCTTGAAAGGTGTTGAGTTTTTAGGCGCCAATGCAAAGGCAAAACTTAATTCTCAGTACATAGATATTCCTGTAGTGGTAAAAGGAAATTTCAACGGGTTTCAAATATTTGCAGGCCCACAACTATCTTATCTTGTTAATGCAAACCTTGCAACTACTGCAGGCGTGTTAGGCTTTAATTTGTTGAACGATAAAATGGATGCAACAAACCAGTTTAATAAGGTAGACTTAGGCCTCACCGGTGGAATTGGATATCAAATAAGTCGCGGTATTAATATAATGGCATCTTATGATTACGGTCTTTCAAAAGCTGATGCAAACAGAAATCTTAACTCTTATAATCAATCCTTTAAAGTTGGTATAGGGATGGGGTTATAGTATCATTTAAAAAGCTCACTTGCTCTAAAAACTGAAGCAAGTGAGCTTTTCCTTTCTAGTTATCTCCATCATCTGGCTCTTATTTCTGCAAAGCCGTTCTTAATTTATTTAAAAGCGTTTCTTCACTCCAGATTCTCTCTCCTTTCAGATCGTTCAAATGGGCAATTATTTCGGATGAAATTTCCTCGTTCATCTGGCTCTTGTATAATCTTATGGCTTGCTCTTTATCTATATTGCAATTGAGTAAACCATCTGTATTGTTTACCAGGCTGACCCCTAAGTCCTCTTCAAGTTTTTTTACATGAAGTTCTAATTGTTGATGCGAAATTCTTTTAGCGTATGGCAAATCTTCATAGAAAAGAACGTCTGTTTTATCATATAACTTCACGGCTGCAGCGCGACAAATTGCATGATCTATATGACTGCCTATGCCTAAGGGACAAAGCAGTAATCCGTCTACCATTTGTTCAAGCAAATTTTTCAACTCTTCTATTAAATCGAGCTCATTTTGCTGGAAAGGTTGCTCTTGAAAAATATAGCCGTTTCTTAGGGGAGCATCAAGAAGATCAAGATTAACGATCTTGATGTTTTCGTTTAATGTTTTATAAAACGCTGCATCTTCAGACTTTCTTAAAAGGCTTACAGCAATTGTCTCTTTATTTTCTACCGGTATTGCAGTCCATTTGGTAACCGTAAAACAATTAATAATTGTGACAGGAATATTATTGTTAGCGCACTTTGAAATTGTAAGCGCTAAACCAAACGCTGCGTCATCGATATGAGGAGAAAGAATATAGAGTTTCAATGGCTCATTCATTTGTTATGGTCACCTTTCTAAATATTTAATTAAAGGAAAAACATAACGATAATTGTTTAAAGGAAGAGAAGCAGGCAGCAACCATGTTGAATAGAATTAATACCGGCACAAGTGAGTGACACAACAATGTTCAACTATAGCTCAACTGCCTGCTTACATAACAAAACTTATTGGGCAACCTTTGCGTTCATCAGTTTCATTGGATTAGCAACTTCATTCTTTTTTGAAATGATGTATGGAGGAACCACCAGGTAATGAATTGCATTGTTAACATAGCAGTTGATTGCATCAGTTAACGTCTCAACCATCGTTTCATTTTTTCCGTTGAAGGAAGTATTTGCGATAATACCAACGCCCGTTTTTTCCTTGAAGTTTTTCATGAGGTTGTAGATAAACTCGTTGTCTTCCTTACTTACTGTTTGTATCCTGGCGCTATGGTCGACGTGCTCGATTGTGGGGAACTTATCTTTATACTTATCCTGTAAAAAGGCAGTAAAAAGCATAAAAGGCGTTCTTCCTTTAAACTTAAAATATTCGCTTACATCTTCCTCCAAAACAAAAGGCGCAATCGGGCGAAACCACTCACGGCCTTTTATAAATGCATTGATCCAAAATTTATTTACTGCATACCTCGTATCGGCAACGATACTCCGATTGCCTAACGCTCTCGGTCCGAATTCGCTATTGCTTTGAAACACACACAAAATTTTACCCCAGTACAAATGGTTGGCGCAAACTTCTATTAGATTTTCGGGCTTTTCTATGGTGAGGTCTGGATAATTTTCAAGCAGTTTTGTTACTTCGTGAATATCCACATCAGGACCCAGGTAATCCAGCCGCCAGTTATATTCGTTCTTAATTTTATAGCACTCAATGGCGCCATATAAAGCACAGCCAACAGAGGAACCCCCATCATGTGGCGCGGGTGGAATAAACAAGTCGTAACCTTGCTCTAATACCTTGGTATTGGCTACACAGTTAAGAGCGCAACCTCCTGCATAAGCAATATTCTTTGTGCCTGTTACTTCGCTTAACCAGTTTGCAATTTCAATCAAAGCCTTCTCAAAAACGTCCTGGCCTTTTGCTGCAAAATCAGCTTTCTCCTGGAAAGTTTTTATCTCTTCTTTATACGCGTATTCTTTGCTCTTAAACATCTCCTGCCATTCATCAGGAATAAACACTTCGCCTTCCTTTACAACCAGGTTGGGCAAGTGCAGTGCATCGAGGTTGCCATATGCCGCCAGCCCCATTACCTTGCCTTCGCTGCCCTCTCCTTCGAACAAACAATTGGTTAGCTTATAGTAAAAGTTTCCTAATCCATGAGGAGCTTCAGGGTTGCGGTCGTGCAGTTGCTTTTTGATACATTTGATTTCACCATTCTCACAATAGTAATAAGAGGCGACCTCAAACAAATTTGCCTTGCCTTCTTTGCCGGGATAATCGTACTTAATATGTTCAACCGGGCTTCCAACACTGTCAATAATCATAACTGCACACTTATCAAAACCGCTTGGAGCGTAACAACTATATAAGTGTGAAAGGTGATGAGAAATCTCGATGATACGAGCATCGGGTTTTAGGTTGAGAACCGTTCTAAGCTCTTCGTGGTATTGTTCTTTTTTTTCAATCTCGGTATCAGCGCTCCAACATTCTACCACAAGGTCGTAGGGTCGGTCAACTGCAGGAATACGATCTTTATACAACTTCATATCCCCTAGTCTGCCCCAGTGATGCTTGCGTTTTGTCAATCGTTCTTTATGAATTGACATAACGTGTTTACCGCCTTCAAATATTGATATAGTTCCATCTTGTGTCCTGTTAATCCCCAGGATAGAAGGTGCGCTCATAAGCAAGAAAAAGTTTAAAATTTGATGTGTAAATACTTTTCATTGTATTATAAAAAATTGTACCACAACAATTTAAATCACTCGTTCTACAACAGAGGTAGGCGTTAGGTGGACCATGGAATAACGAAAGGAATGCTGTAGTTGGGAGCTTTGATATGTAAGGCAACTTATTGTTGAAGTTTCAGTTCAAGTACTTCTTTTGTTGATGGAGTTATTTTAAATCGATCATCTATCCTGTGACCAACAATCCAAACGATTTTCTTATCCATCTCTACCACCCATACATTTTCCTTCTCGGTCTTTGAAAGTTTTTGATCACCGAAAAAGCGGCTCAACTTTTTCTTTTTCTTCATACCTAGGGGGTAGAAATAATCACCTTGTTTCCATTTTCGCAAAAGCAGGGGAAAAACAATTAAACCCTGGTCAACACCAGCAACGGTTTTGTCTGATGGAATTTGAAAACTGCTACTTAGTTTAATTGTTTTTAGCAGCAATTCTCCCCCATTAAAAATTACTTGTTTATCCTTTTCTTCGATTAAAATGTTGGATGCTTCCGTTGTTGCTACGGGAGAAATGATAAGCCATTTACGGTTTTTAATTACCCTGTGAGAAGATGATAAAACATATTTGCCTGTTTCGCTTTCGAGAAGCCGTACAACTTCGGAAACCTGGATAGCCTTAAAACCAAAATCCTTTACAATCTCATAAACTATAGTTGAAACCGCGGGAGTTTTTTGCAGCTTCAAAACAGGAATATGAATTTCATTTGCTTTTACTTCAAGTAGCTTCTTCTTGTGCTGTTCCACTGCCTGTTTGTACAACTCTTCAGCCTCACTAAAACGCTCGATATTCTTCAGCAGGTTGTCTTCAACTTCCGGGTAAATTTCTTTTAGCAATGGAAAAAGATGCTGGCGGAAAAAGTTCCTGGTGTATTTGTCAGTGAGGTTTGAACTGTCTTCAACATACGTTAATTGATTTTGATCAGCATAGTCTAAAAGTTCCTCCTTTTTTGCAAATAGTAGTGGTCTGAAAATCTTTCCTTGTACAGGTAATATGCCATGCAAACCCGCGATACCTGTTCCTTTAAAAAAGTTCATCAATATTGTTTCGATGTTGTCGTTTGCATGATGAGCTGTTACGATGTAGTGAGGCTTATGTTGCGCCTTATACGGAGTGAGTGTTGAGTTGTGAGGAGTGAGTTCTGGTTGTTCGATTGATTGAGCGTTGAAGTTTTCCTGAGCTGCATCTTCTTCTCCATGTAGTATTGACCTAAACCAATCATACCTTAGTTTTCTTGCTGCAACTTGAATGGAGGCTTTATTGTCTGCTGCATACCTTTCGGTTTCAAATTTTTGAACCAAAACTCCTTTACCATATTTTTCGCCAAGGCTTCTTACAAATTGTTCATCTCGTTCACTTTCCGCTCCTCTTAACTGAAAATTGCAGTGGGCTATTAGAAAGTCATATCCTGCCTTGTACATCAATTCACACAGAACAACACTGTCTACTCCCCCACTAACAGCGAGTAATTGTTTTTGCTTGGGCTGAATAAATGGGAATTGCTTAAGGTGCTGAACAAAACTCTCTAACAAATTCATAGATGGTAAAATAAATGAAAAGCCGGCTTAACAGGCCGGCTTTTCTGATTGTAGTAATTAAATAGTTTAATGAATCAACAATTATCCTTTTTTCACTTCTTTGGCCCAGGTGTCTTTCAAGCCCACAGTTCTATTAAAAATCAACTTATCCGAACTACTGTTTTCATCTAAACAAAAATACCCCTTCCTTAAGAACTGGTACGGCGCTCCGGGAACAGCTTCAGCTAAAGCTGGCTCGATAAACACAATTGGTAACACTTGCAGACTATCAGGGTTAATATATTCTTTAAAATCACCTTCTTCATTTGAAGGATTTTCGACCTTAAATAACCGATCGTATAATCTAACTTCTGCAGTCAATGCATTTTGAACACTTACCCAGTGGATAGTTCCTTTTACGTTTATTCCGCTGGTATCGTGCCCACTCCTGCTTTCAGGAATGTATTCGGCGTATACTTCTGTAACGTCACCTGCATCGTCCTTTTTGAAACCGGTGCATTTAACGATGTAAGCATATTTTAATCTAACAGTTAGCCCGACTCCTAAGCGAAAAAACTTTTTAGGAGGCTCTTCCATAAAGTCTTCGCGTTCTATCCACAGCTCTTTTGAGAAAGGAATCGACCGGGTTCCTCCGCCATCCTCTGCTTCAGGGTTATTCTCGCCGATCAACTCCTCAACCTGCCCTTCGGGATAATTTGTGATAACAAGCTTTACCGGGTCAAGTACCGCCATTCGACGTACAGCGTTCCGGTTCAAATCTTCGCGCACGCAAAATTCAAGGAGGCTGAGATCGATTAGGTTCTCCCTTTTTTGCACACCAATCTTATCGCAAAACAGGCGAATGCTTTCAGGCGTGTAACCACGTCTTCTAAAACCGGCTATTGTCGGCATTCTTGGGTCGTTCCAGCCATCGACCATCTTTTCTTCCACCAGTTGTAGCAACTTGCGCTTGCTCATGACAGTGTAAGTCATATTCAACCTCGAAAATTCGTATTGATGACTTGGGAAGATTTCCAGCTTATCTATAAACCAATCATACAACTCGCGGTGTGGAATAAATTCTAACGTACAAATCGAATGAGTCACATGCTCGATACTATCGCTTTGTCCATGAGCAAAATCGTACATCGGGTAAATGCACCAAGCATCGCCCGTTCTATGATGATGCGCATGTTTTATACGATACATCAA
This sequence comes from Segetibacter aerophilus, assembly GCF_007991655.1. GTDB lineage: Bacteria > Bacteroidota > Bacteroidia > Chitinophagales > Chitinophagaceae > Segetibacter > Segetibacter aerophilus. Next base: position 669,060 of record NZ_BJYT01000001.1, on the reverse strand, counting down.
CGGATCCCGCATGTGCATGTTTGGGCTCGCTAAATCTATCTTAGCCCTAAGCACCTTTGCACCATCAGGAAACTCACCGGCTTTCATTTTTGCAAAAAGATCTAAATTCTCCTCTATGCTTCTGTTACGAAATTCATTTCCTTTTCCAGGTTCTGTAGGTGTTCCTTTTTGCGCAGCTATTTCTTCGGGAGTACTATCATCAACATAAGCAAGTCCTTTTTTAATAAGGTCTACAGCAAATGCATACAGTTGATCAAAATAATCAGAGGCATATAATTCCTGCGACCATTCGAAACCCAACCATTTTACGTCTTCCTTAATACTGTCTACATATTCAACATCTTCTTTTACCGGGTTGGTATCATCAAAGCGGAGGTTAGTTTTGCCGCCATATTTTAAGGCAAGACCGAAATTGAGGCAGATACTTTTTGCATGACCTATGTGCAGGTAACCGTTTGGTTCAGGAGGAAAGCGCGTAACAATGCTCTTATATTTTCCGCTCGCTAAATCTTCTTCAACAATCTCTTCCAGAAAGTTCAGGCTCTTCTCTTCAGTCTTAATTTTTTCTACACTCATTGATACTGTATTGGCTGCGAATTTACGAATTTGACTTTCCATTCAACAAAAACAAAAAGTTACAATTCAGATTGAATATGTGAGGCCTCATCACATACTTGTTATCCGCTCTTCACTTTCGCCTTTTTCTGCAAATCTCTGTGCTATTTTTTTGCATGAAAACGATAAAAAAATGAAAACAATCATAACAAGGCTATGGGCAACGACAGCCATAGTTTTGGAGATAAAAGAAAAAACAAGTTTTATAGTAAGTCGTCACCTAAGACTCTTTTCAACAATTGAAGCTATTGTTGTGGGAATGGCAAACTAGTTCAAAAAAGGTTTAAAGTACAAGGGAGTGACACAAGGATGTCGATCACAATTTTAATGTTGACAACCTGTAAACCTTATACCCCAAGACCTCACAGGATTGTCGACGGATCTGAACTTAATACACCAAATCCTCGTAAGCTCCCTGCAACTCGTTGTAGCTATGCTGATCGCCTGCTTCTTTAGTTGCAGCCATACCTTTTTCATACCATTCTATTGCCAGCTTGGTTTCAAAATTTCGCTCGAGAAGTTTAGCCAGATGATAGTATGAACCAACATATTTCGGATCGTTGTTTAGAATATTTTCAAACAACTTTCTTGCCTCCCAATCGTCGCCAATCTTCACGTATTCAAGCGCCAGTGCGTGCTGCAAAAAGTTGTCGTTCGGAGTAGATTTCAGGTATTCTTTTAATTTATTTATCCGATCCATAATTTTTATAAATAATTTGTTTTAAAAGCTTCATTGAAAATAAAGGTCACTTATATTTGTAGTAATTAGTTGCATAAACAACTTTAATTACTTAAACGTGTTTGCATGAAAATCCTGGTCTGTATTAGCAAGACGCCTGACACCACCGCAAAAATAGCTTTCAAAAATGGTAATACTCAGTTTGAAGAAAGCGGCGTTCAATGGATCCTCAATCCCTACGATGAGTGGTATGCTTTAGTAAGGGCAATCGAATTAAAAGAAAAAGACGCATCAACTACGCTGCACCTTGTTATGGCTGGCGGAGCCGATGCAGACCCTATTATTCGCAAAGCGCTGGCACTTGGAGGCGACGAAGCGATCCGGGTAAATGCGACTAAACTGCAGGACAGTTTTTATGTAGCGTCGCAAATTGCCGCAGTTGCAAAAACGGGAGGCTACGACCTTATTTTTACAGGTAAAGAAACGATCGATTACAATGGTTCTTCGATTGGTGCTATGGTAGCTGAGCTGCTCGATCTTCCTTACATTTCGCTGGCTACTAAATTTGAAATCAACGGCAACACGGCAACGGTTACACGCGAGATAGAAGGCGGCGAAGAAGTAAACGAGGTACCTGTTCCGCTTGTTGTAAGCTGCCAAAAAGGAATGGCTGAAGCGCGAATTCCAAATATGCGCGGGATCATGTCTGCCAGAACGAAGCCGTTGAAAGTGGTTGAACCGGTCGAAGCGGATGAATTAACGAGCATCAGTAGCTTCGAATTGCCGCCGCCAAAAGCGGGCGTTAAAATGATTAGCCCCGATAATATGGCTGAGCTCGTAAGGCTGCTACATGAAGAAGCTAAGGTCATATAGCCGTCGGAATAAGAAGTCTATGTGACCAGCACTTAGCCTAACTTAAACATTGTTGCGTCCCACACTTCAACCGGAAGTTCTTTTATAAACATTTTTTGAAAACATTTCTAAATAACTCTTCCCGTTTGGGAGATGGAGGCGTACATATGGTTTTAATATTTGCAGATCAAACCGATGGCCAGTTTAAGAAAACAGCTTTTGAAGCACTTTCATACGGAGCTAAACTGGCAGAGCAGTTGGGAACAACCGCAGAAGCTTTGGTACTTGGAACACCAACAAGCGACCTTGCCGCGTTGGGAAAATATGGCGTAAAAAAAGTGCACCAGGTTGCTACCGAAGCTTTGAATGTTTTTGATGCACAAGTGTATACTAAAGTAATTACCGAAGTTGTACAGTCAACGGGTGCAACAGTGTTGGTGTTAGCTCATAACAACACCGGACGTGCAATAGCGGGAAGATTATCTGCACGCCTAAAAGCAGCTATGGTTCCTGCAGCTGTAAGCTTACCCGACACAACAAATGGGTTTGTGGTTAAAAAAGTCGTGTTCAGCGGAAAAGCGTTCGCTAACGTGTCTTTAAATACAGACATCAAGATCATCTCACTAAATATGAATGCTTTTAAAGCAGTAGCCGGCGAAGGAACTGCAGAGGTGGTTTCAGTTAACGTGGCAGTAGATGCACCGAAAGTAAAAGTAACATCAACAGATAAAGTAACAGGTGAAATTCCATTAACCGAAGCTACCCGCGTAGTAAGCGGCGGACGTGGACTAAAGGGCCCTGAAAACTGGGGAATTGTTGAAGACCTCGCTCATGCCTTAGACGCCGCCCTCGCTTGTAGCCGTCCTGTTGCTGACGCAAACTGGCGTCCGCATCACGAGCACGTTGGACAAACAGGTATTGCGATTGCTCCAAACTTGTATGTAGCGGCGGGTATTTCAGGAGCCATTCAGCACCTCGCTGGTGTAAATAGAAGCAAAGTAATTGTGGTTATAAATAAGGACGCCGAAGCACCGTTTTTTAAAGCCGCAGATTATGGGGTTGTCGGCGATGTATTCGAAATCTTGCCTAAACTAACCGAAGAAGTAAAGAAATTGAAAGGAGCTTAAAGGTCCAATCTTTCTCAAGTCAAGTGAGTGCGTAATAGGGTGCGAAAGCAGGTTGTTTAGTTTAAACGCTTTCTTAATTGACATGCCTTTAACAGCCCGCGCAATCCTGCAGCTTGCAGTAATTGCTTTATTTTCGCAGATGCAAAAATTAGTCTTCGGTTTTATCCTATTTGTATATTTTCATTCATCTGCTCAAAACGTTCAAAGTAATTATTGGCAGCAATATCTTCGGTACAACATAAAAGCACAATTAAACGACAAAGAGAATTCTGTCACAGGCTCTGAAACGATTGTCTACAAAAACAATTCGCCTCAATCCCTTTCTTATATCTGGTTTCATATTTACCCCAATGCATACAAAAACCAGTCGACTGCGCTTTTTCAACAAATTAAAAGCGACGCTCAACGAAAGGAAAAACTAAAACAGCCAACTACAGGCTATATCAGCAATCTTGCATTTACGGTCAACGGTTCTAAAGCTATGATTGAGCCTCATCCAAATGCTCAGTATATCGACGTTATTAAAGTTGTATTACCAAAGCCTTTGCAACCTGGTGACTCTGCTACCATAGCTACTCCATTTAAAGTACAGCTTCCCTCCTATTTTTCGCGATCAGGTTTTGCAGACGGAGAATTTATGGTGTGTCAATGGTACCCTAAACCAGCTGTATTTGATAAAGACGGTTGGCACGAGATGCCCTATCTCGACATGGGCGAGTTTTACAGTGAATATGCCTCTTACAATGTAAACATTACTTTACCCTCACAGTATATCGTTAGCGCTACCGGTATTTTGCAAACCCCCTCCGAGGCAGCTTTATATAAAACGATCGGCGCTTTCAATACTGCAAATAAGGCGGGCAAAGAGCCAAAACTTTATGTGCCTACATCTGCTGCAGAAACTAAAACATTGAATTATTATGCTGATAGTGTTCCGGACTTTGCATGGTTTGCAGATAAGGGTTTTATTATTGAATATGATACTTTGAGTTTGCAGTCAGGGAAAGTGATAGACGCATATACCTTCCATCATAACAACAGCAACACCCAATGGGCAAACAGTATCGATTATGTAAAAGATGCGGTGAAGCATTATAGTGCCTGGATTGGTGAATACGCTTATCCAACAGTACAGGCTGTAGAAGGACCGAAAAACAATTCAAGTGGTGGTATGGAATACCCTACGGTAACACTTATTACCAGTCCCGATGCTAAGCCCCAAACTTTGGACGCCGTTATTGCACATGAGGTAGGACATAATTGGTTCATGAGCATGCTTGGTTCTAATGAGAGAATACACCCATGGATGGATGAAGGAATGAATAGCTATTACCAGTTCAGGTACGAAGCTGAGAAGTATAGATCTAATGCAATTTTTGGAGACAGGATACCAGCGGCCCTTAAAAAACTTGATGAAGGAACTTTCCAGGCGTCAGTGTACCGCGTGATGATGACGATACCAATTCAATCTCCTGTAGAAACTCCGTCTGCTAGCTACTCGAGTAGTGAAGACTACGGATTAACGGCCTACGTAAAAGCTGCTGAATGGATGCACCTGCTAGAGTCTTCGATTGGTCGTGAAAAAGTGGACTCAGCCTTCAGGCATTACTTCTCGCTTTGGAAGTTTAAACACCCTCAACCGGCAGATATGAAAGCTGCTTTTGAGCAGGCAACAGGAGCAAGTTTAGACAAATTTTTTACACTTTTGAATAAAGAAGGAAAGCTTATTGAATAGATTGAAACCTTAGTTTCTATCGAAGCATATTGCAGTTTCCAGCGGTAAAGAAATTTCATCTTTTCCTAAAGGGAATTTACATTTGAAGATGCCAACTACTCTCTGTAAGAATTGTGATCATCCTGTTGACGGCAACTTTTGTTCAAACTGTGGGCAACCGGCAAAAGTACATAGGATAGATGCACAATATTTTTTGCACGACATCCCCCATTCAATCCTCCATTTTGACAAAGGCTTTCCTTACACTTTTTCCCAATTAATTACGAGGCCTTCAAAAGCTCTCCAGGAATACCTTGACGGTAAACGCGCCAACTTCTTTCGCCCTCTGGCCTATGTAGTCTTAATGTCTGCAATAAGTTCTTTGTTAATTAATCAAATAAGGACACTAATTAAGCAGATCCATTTTAAAAGAACAGGTGAGGTTGTGGCAGAACATTCCTCGTTTTTCTCACATTATCAAAGTGTCTTTATTTTTTTGATGATCCCTATAGTTAGCCTTTGTACATGGCTGGTCTTTAAAAAGACTCGTTTTAATTTTTGGGAGAATGTTTTGGTTAATACATATCTCGCAGCCCAACTAAATGTTTTGCTCGTATTAATTCACCTGTTTTCCCTTCTAAAATTTCTAATTACTGATTCAACAGACTACTCGCTTATTTTATTCATGACTGGTTTTATGACCTATTATGCGCTGACCTTTAGTGGTCTTATGTACAAAGAAATTTCAGGAGTGAAGCTGGGTTTAAAACTCGCGCTGATGTGTTTTTTGCTTGCCTCTTTGTACGCGACGAGTATGTCATTTGCTGGTATTTTGAATTTGAAATTAGGGAAGTAGAAGTGCCTTTATAGTTCTTGTTTTAAAATCGAAAGGCAAATAAAAATAATCAAAGTAAAGTCTTGTTGGTAGGCAATTTAAATAATACCCACGCCGCTAACTTTAAAGGAAATAATGGCAAAAAAAGGAAATGTTATAAAGCCGGCAGGAATTTCTTTTCGCCTTATAAATACTAACTTTGTTCTTTCCTTTGAAGCTTTATTTAAGCAATATTTGGAAGAAAAAATGGTTCTATAAAATAGAACACGAACGTGAAAAAGTTTTTTGTTACCATATTAACCTTCATTTACTTAGTCACCACGACAGGCGCTACTCTCCATACGCATTATTGCATGGGAAAAGTTTTTTCTGTTGACTTTGTAAAAAAAGATGGCTGTACTAAATGTGGCATGCAGACAAGCGAAGACTGCTGCAAAGACGAGCTTAAGGTGATCAAGGTTAACGATAACCATCAGCAGGCTATTAATGAAATAAGCTCCGCTCCTGCTTTTGCCATCGTGGAGAAGCAGTATACAATAGCTGCTGACACTCTTTCTAGTACGACACTTGCATCGGCAATTTATAATAATTCTCCACCTAATTCTTCCGGCACTTCTCTTTGTGTACTTTACTGCGTTTTCAGAATATAGATTTGAAATGATCAAACGTTTAGCAAGTGGTTTCCCATTGCTATGTTCTATTCTCATTAATCATTTAAACACTAATCATGAAAACGTTCTTCTTTTTAATAGCTACTATAATTTCATTTTCAGCAACCGCACAAGTAACGAAGGTATCTATCCAGGCAAGCGGCCTGACCTGTAGTATGTGCAGTAATTCAATCAACAAGTCTTTAAAATCAATTGACTTTGTTGACAACGTAAAACCAAACATTAAAACTTCCACTTTTGAAATAACCTTTAAGCCAAGTGCTAAAGTAGATTTCGATCAATTGAAAAAAAAGGTAGAAGACGCAGGCTTTACAGTCGCAAACTTTGTTGCCGCCATTAACTTCAATAACATCCAGGCAAAAACAAGCCAGCCGGTAAAGGTGGGCGATAAAACGTTTTATATCCTTAACGCCAGGGACCAAAACTTAAACGGCAACACCGAAGTTAGAATAGTTAACAAAGGCTTCGTCTCCGGAAAAGAATCGAAGAAGATTACCTTAGCCACAACGTCTCCTGCAAGGGGCGTTTACAACGTAACTATCTAATTTTTCAAAGGGTTTTACCATACATAAAACCCTTTTAATTTTTTCTCAAATGAGGGCGAAACTATTAATAGCGATGCTGTTATTTTCTATGACGGTCATGACACAGGAGCTTTATGTTTTTACCGAGCCTGCAAGTAATATGGCAGCAAAAAGCATAGGCTTAAGAATGAATAATTTCATCATGAAGCAACAGGCCCGTTCCAGTACAAATTATAATCTGGTGCCTGAAATAATGGTAGGTGTTTCAAAGAAGATAATGGTACATGGAGACGCCTTTCTGAGTAATCGAAACGGTGGACTGGCAACGGAGGGCGGCAGCATTTATATGAAGTATAGATTTTTGAGTAATGACGATATTCAGAAGCATTTTCGGATGGCAGTTTTTGGTCGGTACAGCTTTAATAACAGCCATATCGACCAGGAAGAAATTAATTTATACGGCCGCAACACCGGGTTTGAAACAGGAATAGTCGCAACCCAATTACTACATAAGGTAGCCCTATCATCCGCCGTGTCGTTTTTAAAGGCAGCGGATAACGGTAGCCACAACAAATACCCCTATGGTAGTAACAACAGCAAAGCGGTCAACTATACCTTGTCTGCTGGTAAGTTATTGTTGCCGAAAGAGTATACCGATTACAAACAAACCAACGTGAACCTGATGCTTGAACTCCTTAATCAATACAATATAGGATCAGGGAAATATTATATGGACGTGACTCCATCTGTACAGCTGATATTTAATAGCGTAGCAAGAATAGACGTAGGATACCGGCAACAACTAAGCAGCACATATCTACGTACAGCGCCAAACGGATTATTCATTCGGTTAGAATACAACTTTTTCAATGTCTATTGATATTTAAGGAAAAGGTTTAAAAATCATTGAAACCTGTCGCCGAAATACTTAGTTAAGATGATTGTCTAAATGAGGTTCCAAAAGAAATTGTGTTAGCCAATGTTGTATCACTCATCGACATCGTTGTGTCACACTCTTGTACAGTCAATCTTAGTTCCCCAACAAACCAAGGCAGCGTTGTTTTGGTGCCCCAGCTTTTCTATTTTTCTTGCCGCTTCCCCTTGAGTATTTATAGGGTATTCACGCAGAGTATAACAACCTTGGGTACTTCCGCCAGTTGCATATGAAAAAATGTTATTGTATTTTTCTTATGTATACTTCTGCCACCCTAAAACGAACGGTATGTCCACACCTAATCTCAATTTGGCTACCCCGGATCAGGAAACTCCTGATATCGCAATAAATGCAGAGGGAACTCCACGAAAGCCGGAACGAATTCAACCTTTAGATGTACTTAGGGCGATAGCGCTATTAGGTGGTTTACTTGTTAGCATTTGGATCTTTGGTGGGTTAGGTAACAACCGTCAACTCCAAATACTAGAGCATCCCAACAGCGATAATTATCGTTTATTTTCCCTCGTTAAATTGTTAATTGAAGGCAAGATGATTGCCCTTATCTCCCTGGTTTTCGGAGCGGGAGTAGTGCTGTATTTATCTAGACCCAATCAACAAAATAAGCTATCAGTACCAGACCTTTTTATTAGAAGACAGATGTGGCTTTTAGGCTTTGGCTTGTTGAATGCCCTGTTGTTCTTGTGGTCGGGAGACATACTTTATCATTTAGCCATCGTTGGAATATTACTATTTCCCTTTGTTAGACTGTCTTCCAAAGGACTTCTTATTGCGGCCATGATCACCACGGTTATCTTTTGCGGCAAAAATTACTGGAAGTATTCGGATGATAAAAAGGCTTATAACAAGTACACCGCAGTTATAGCTTTTGAAAAGAAACTAAGCCGCGACTCATCTGCGAGGGCACGTGCAATCACTGCAATAAAGGGAGATAATAAAGCGATTGCACAGGTAAAAAAGGATAGTTTATCAAAAAAACAAAAGGCCGACAAACAGGCGTGGGAAGGATTGTTGAAGAACACGAAGTATGACCCCAAAAAAGATGAAGGCGAAAACAAGGAGATGCAAACCACTTCCTTTGCAGACCTCTGGAGCCACGTTTTACCCGCAACCCAAAACCGCGAATCGCAATGGATGTTTCAGACGGGCGTGTGGGAAGTAGCAAGTATGATGCTGTTTGGAATGGCTCTTCTCAAGTTTGGGTTTTTCGAAAATAAACTATCCCGGAAGCAGTACTTGCTCATCGCACTTGCAGGTTTCGCAGTGGGAATACTTTTAGGGTGGTTTCGACTGCATTACTACAGTGTCTCTATTGCAGATTATACCAAGTACGTCGTCAAAAATCTATTCCCCTATAACATCCTCTTTCCACTTGAAAAGTTACTAATGACCGTTGGCTACGCCGCTCTTGTAATGTTTCTTGCTGTTATAACAAGGTTATCCTCTTTTTTGAAAGCCGTCGCTTCCGTTGGCCGGCTTGCGCTCACTAACTATTTATTGCAAAGCATTATTTGCAGCGTATTTTTTACCGGCTACGGTATGGGCTACTACGGCAAGCTAGAGCAACACGAATTGTACTTTTTAGCAGGTGAAATCTGGATTGTACAGATTGTATTTAGCATCTTCTGGTTACAGAGATTTGAATTGGGTCCTGCGGAATGGCTCTGGCGTTGTATGACTTATGGCAAATGGCTACCTATAAGGAAGAACACTTCGACTAATACCGAAGTTATTATTCCTGCTCTTACTTAATATCATATAAACTCTTTTTATGATTACCACTACCGGCTATAGCGCAACAACTACTCTACCTCTCGACGCTTCCATTAGCCCGGATGAGACTGTCGCCTTACCAAAACTAAAGCCTCGACCGGTTGGAGCAAGTGAGCGGATACAAACGATAGACATGGTCAGGGGTTTTGCATTATTAGGTATTCTTTTAATGAATATTCCGGGGTTTGGTATTGACGGAAGTGCTTTTTATAATATCATAAATGGTCCTCACAACACTGCCGATTATTATACGCTGGCCATCGTTACTTCCTTTTTTGATGGTACCATGCGCGGCTTGTTCTCTATGTTGTTTGGAGCGGGAATGGTGCTTTTTACCCTGAGCAAAAAAGAAGTAGAAGGCGGTGCAAGTGTGGCGGAATATTATTACCGCCGCCTGTTATGGCTGGTATTATTTGGTGTATTAAATGCGTATGTGTTACTATGGGAAGGAGACATCCTGTTTTATTACGGCTTGTTCGGAATGTTATTATACCCTTTTAGAAAAACAGCGCCTAAATGGTTGTTTCTAATAGGACTCGCTTGTTTTGCAACAGGCCATTTTAAACAACAGATGGGTTACGCCGAATTCAGAGAAAAGAGACTTGAATATGTTAAAGCAATCGCCGCTGAAAAATCTCATCAAAAGCTAACAGAAAAGCAAAAATCGGCCAAAGCAGCATGGGAGGAAATTGAGAAGAACAGGAAGCCGGACATGGAGAGGACGGCTGAAAACGTATCAGAAAGGCGTGGTGGATACGCAACCGTTTTTACACATTTCGCAGATAGAAACGGTAGTTTGGAAACAATGATCACCTATCACTTTTGGCCTGATATGCTCGGTATGATGTTCATTGGGATGGCACTATTTAGATTAGGATTTTTCTCCAACAAACTTACTACCTCTTCTTACGGCCTGCTATTATTAGTGGGGTACGGAATTGGAATACCGATTGGCTGGATATTTTTTAGCAAAGGAGTCGCAGTTACAGATATAGGCCGGTATTTAGATGCTCACCGCGTTCCGCATGGCGCACTGTACGATTTACGGCGGCTTCTTTTATCACTAGGACATGCAAGTCTTTTAATGTTAATATACAGGAGCCAGATTCTTCCCCGGTTGATGAAAGTACTAGCCAATGTTGGTCAAATGGCTTTTACTAATTACCTCATGCAAAGCATTATCTGCACATTAATATTCCACGGCTACGGGCTGGGATACTATAACCAACTTAAGTTTCACCAGCTATATTATATTGTAGGCGCAGTGTGGATCTTTCAAATGATCTTCTCCTATATCTGGATGCGATATTACCGCTTTGGCCCATTTGAATGGTTGTGGCGTTCTCTCACTTACTGGAAAATGCAGCCCATGCGTTTGACAGCAAGAGCTGTTGCATAAACTGTTAGAAATCTTTTGAGTCATCTGTACTAAGGCTTAGTGACCTGCATTACCATGTTGACTCCACCATATTATATGGATTTCGAATTCTTGAAATTTTGCCTCAAAAAGATTGATTCTGTCCACTAACGGAGTTCAATAAAGATTGGCTGTATAAGGGTGTGACACAACGATGTTAGGAAGAGATTCTAAGGCAGACAATATAACATTCCTTCAAAAAAGAATAGCAAGTGGCGCTTTTGTAACTAGAAATTAAAATTAGCCTGGTTTTGAGGGTAATCAATTTTGGTACTTTCCCGCTTACCATTAACAAGAACATGGATGATGTTTATCTGCTCTTTTTTAAAATCGTATAGGATTGAATTTGTTACAGAAAGTTTTTTAATGGCAGGCACGTTCACAACTTCGAGGTAACAATAAACCGATTCTTTTTCTTTTTCAAATCCAACGAATTTAAAGTTCAAAGCTTTGGAGTTGATGTTGAATGAAATGTGCTTTGCCAGATAATCATTCATCAGATTGTTGTTTTGAGACTGCAACTTATCGTTGCCCAAATCGACCGCGGTTTTATAATTTTGTTTCAACACCTCTTCAATATCTTCGGCAAACATTTTACAGCTTACCTCAAAAGACTTCGACTTTTCATTGTAGTTCATTTCAGTAACACTTACATAGAATGGATGAAATTTGAAGGCATTTGTCGGATTACTAAAAAGCAGGCTACTAGTTAAAGAGATAAAAAGGAACTTATAAAAGATCGAGGGCATCGTAAAAATCTTTAATGGTTTACAAAACTCTGTTTTATTTTGAACCCTTTATCGTAAAAGATATTTTTTAACGAATGAGTAATTTTGGTTTTTATTTTACGATTGGGTGGGAACACGTTATCAGTCTCGACGCCCTGGATCATCAACTCTTTATTTTAGCACTAACTGTTGTGTACACTTTGCAGGAATGGAAGCGTGTACTGATTTTGGTCACTGCATTCACCATCGGTCACTCTATCACCCTCGCCTTGAGCACGCTAAATATTCTTACGATCCCGTCTGACATAGTTGAATTCTTGATACCTTGTACAATTTTTATTACGGCGGCTGCAAATATTATTAAACCAACAACTACCTTAAAAAGCTTACAAGTAAATTATATTTTTGCCATGTTTTTTGGGCTAATTCACGGGTTGGGTTTTGCAAACGCCCTAAAATTTATGCTTGCCAAAGACCAGAGTTTAGGATGGTCGCTACTGTCATTTAACCTGGGTTTAGAAGCAGGTCAGATTATAGTAGTAGTGGCCCTTCTCTTGCTTGCCTATGTTTTTATTTTTAATCTAAAAGTCAATCGCAAATATTGGATCCTTTCAATATCAGCGGCGATTTTACTTGTATCATTGAAAATGGCTGTAGATAGATTTCCGTCATAAAACACCTTAACAATAACAGATGAAAAGATTTTTTTTATTACTTTTTGCCGGGGGACTATTTCATTCGGCTCACGCACAAAACACCGAAAACAATCCCGGATCTAATCACGCTAATAAATTTGAGCAATTAGGTACCGTTCTTCCCACTCCAAATGAATATAGAACCGCAAGTGGTGCGCCTGGAAATCGTTACTGGCAACAGCGCTGTGACTATGATATAAAAGCGACGCTGAATGAAAAGAGCCTTCGACTTACCGGAAGCGAAACGCTCACCTATTACAACAACTCGCCTGATGTTTTATCTTATCTGTGGCTTCAGTTGGATGAAAATGAGCACAGCTCAATTAAAAACGCGGGCTATCAAAGCAGCAATCGTCTTTCATCGCAGGTAACTACCCAGGCCCTGGCTGCTTTAGAAGATCCTAATAAAGACAACGGATTTGGAATAAACATCACAAAAATTACAGACGTAGCCGGAAAGCCGCTGACCTACTTAGTCAACAAAACGATGATGCGGGTTGAATTACCAACACCATTAAAAGCTGGGCAAAAATTCGTTTTCTCCATCGATTGGAACTACAACATCAGTGATCGGATGGTACAGGGAGGACGTGGAGGTTACGAGTTTTTCCCCGATACCAAAGATTACTTATTTACGATGTCTCAGTGGTTTCCGCGCCTTTGCGTTTACAGTGATTTCCAAGGATGGCAAAACCACCAGTTTGCAGGACGTGGTGAGTTTGCATTAACCTTCGGCAATTATAAAGTTCAGATGACTGTTCCTGCTGACCACGTAGTAGGTGCTACGGGTGAGTGCCAGAATTACGCACAGGTGTTATCAGCCGCTCAACTTGCAAGGTGGCAAAAAGCGCAGACTGCCAAAGAACCCGTAGAAATTGTAACGCTGGCGGAAGCAAAAGAAAGAGAAATAAAAAAATCTAGCGCAACCAAGACGTGGTTATTTGCAGCCAAAGATGTACGTGACTTCGCGTGGACATCTTCCCGCAAGTTTGTGTGGGATGGAATGCCGACTACAGTAGAAGGAAAGAAAATTATGTGCATGAGCTTTTATGGTAAAGAGGCTTACGCTTTATGGCGCAGGTATTCAACAAAAGTGGTAGCTCATACGGTAAAGACTTATTCTCATTTTAGTATACCATACACATATCCTGTCGCACAAAGCGTGGAGGCTAGTAATGGTATGGAATACCCAATGATTTGTTTTAATAATGGCAGAACTGATAAAGACGGCAACTATTCTGAACAAACCAAAAACGGAATGATCGGTGTAATCATCCATGAGGTTGGTCATAATTTTTTTCCAATGATCGTCAACAGCGACGAGCGTCAGTGGACCTGGATGGATGAAGGGCTGAATACTTTTGTTCAATACCTGACTGAAGAAATGTTCGATAATAAGTTTCCAAGTCGCCGCGGGCCAGCCTGGGCTATTACAGATTATATGAAATTGCCGAAAGACCAGTTGGAGCCAATCATGACCAACTCAGAAAATATTATTGGCTTTGGACCAAACGCCTATGCAAAACCTGCCACAGGTTTAAACATTTTGCGTGAGACTATCATGGGACGAAAATTGTTTGATTATGCTTTCCAGCAATACGCCCGCCGTTGGGCGTTCAAACATCCTACGCCTGCTGATTTCTTCAGGACTATGGAAGATGCGAGCGGTGAAGACCTTGACTGGTTTTGGCGTGGATGGTTTTACAGTACCGATGTGACAGACATCTCGCTTGACAGTGTGAAGTACATGCGGCCTAACCTGAACGCAGTACCAAAAAGTGGAGATTCGACAGCAATGGTAGCGTTGGCAAAACCAATTCTAAATGAATTTGAAGACATCTCTAAAATCAGGAATCGCCAGGATACAAGCATTCATTACTATACGGACGTAGATACATCTTTGCGTGATTTTTATTGGAGTTATGGCCGTGGGATGAAAACATACGACTCAGCAAAATACGCAGTACCTGTTCCTGGTCGGTTTGAGCCGTTGGATGAAGCAGCAAAAGCAAAGTTTGGAAGCAAATATTTTTACCAGCTTACGTTCACGAACAAAGGTGGTTTGGTAATGCCAATAATAGTAGAATGGACTTATAAAGACGGCACTAAAGAAATTGAGCGCATACCTGCACAGATATGGAGGCTGAATGAAAAACAGGTGGGGAAGTCCTTTATGAAAGATAAAGAAGTGGCCTCTATTCTTCTTGATCCACTAAAGGAGACTGCAGATATCGATGAGACAAACAACAGGTGGGGTGCGACTGCTACACCTCCTACCCGTTTTGAACTGTTTAAACTAAAACAAGGCGCGGGACGTGGACAATCTTCAGGAATAACTCCTATGCAAAAAGCAAGGGAAAATAAGTCGTTGTAAATAATCTGAGATAGGATGATAATAGAAAAGCTCTTGTAATCTTCTTACAAGAGCTTTTTCGTTTATTAAGCCAGACTAAATTGTTGGAGTACCGCCGGTAACCTGGATTGTTGAACTTGTCATGTAGCTTGAGTCTTGCGAAGCTAGTAGAACATAAGCCGGAGCAAGTTCTGCCGGTTGACCTGCGCGTCCTAAAGGAACGTCCTGTCCGAAGCTTTTAACCTTTTCGGCAGGCATTGTAGAAGGTATTAAAGGAGTCCAAATTGGGCCGGGAGCAACGCAGTTTACGCGAATTCCCTTTTCTGCCCACAATTGACCCAAAGCTGCGGTAAAGTTTTGAATGGCTCCTTTTGTAGGTGCATAAGCAAGTAAACCGGGCGAAGGTTTGTATGCGTTTACCGAAGTAGTATTCACCACCGTACTTCCTGGTTTCAGATGTGGCTCCGCTGCTTTGCACAAATAATACATGGCAAAAATGTTTGTTCTAAATGTTCGGTCTATCTCCTCGCTTGTAATCTCTTGCAATGATTCATGTGACATTTGGTAAGCAGCATTATTTACTAAAATGTCTAATTGCCCAAATTCTTCCAAAGCCTTGTTTACGATGTTTTTGCAATGCTCCTCGCTTTGTATATCACCGGGTACCAGAACGGCTTTCCTGCCTGCTTCCTCGATGTGCCTTGCTGTCTCTTTTGCGTCTTCATGCTCATTCAAGTAAGATATCAGGACGTCTGCTCCTTCACGAGCAAAGGCAATGGCTACTGCACGGCCAATACCTGAGTCTCCACCTGTGATGATTGCTTTCCTTCCCGTCAATTTACCTGAGCCTTTGTAAGAATTTTCACCATGATCTGCCTGTGGCGTCATCTCGCTTTCTGTACCAGGTGGCTGTTGCTTTTGGTCAGGAAAAGGTGGCTTATCAAACTGATCAACCGGGTTTTGCATATTTGTATTTTCTGCTGCACTCATAACTAATATTTTTAATTTATTGTTACGGGTTTCACATATTGTGCCAGCGGAGTGCCCTTAATTATATCCTCGGCTAGACTCTTTTACCTGTGGAGCTATTGTTGCTGTTTTTGCAATTTTATACCCAAAAGATACAAACTATTAGAACCCAAAGACAGCGATGATTTTTAGTTTGAAGGAAAAATGAGCTTTTTTTTAATTGCAGAAATAGATAGGATAGCTATGAAAGCAAAAGCTGCTAGTTGTCGAAATGTACCAGTGTGCGACACAACCGAAGCTGAAAGTTGCTATTAGTTGAACCCATAAAATTCCTTCAGCAGCAAAACAAATTTGACGGTTGATACAAATAAAAGAGGCCGGCAAATGCCGACCTCTTTAGTGTATTCAAATAATTATCTATTACCAGAACCGGATGTACAATGCCGCGATCAACAGCAATATAACAACAATTATTGCAAGTGTTTGGGGTTTGAGTTTGAACATAGTAGTGTCTAACTCAAACGCTTTAGGATTAATTTTTGGACCAGTCAGGCTAATAGCAATCATTACTATCATTGTAAAAAAGAATGATAGACCCATGCAAATGTGGAAAGGAATTTCCCATCCGCCCTTACCGTTTGGATATGCAGTATATAAGAATGTATCGTGACCAGTAATTCCGGGAGCTAATTCGTTGAAAAAGACGGAGAGCAAAAAGCCTAGTATTACACCTACCACCGCTGCTGCTCCTGTTGTCCTTTTCCAAAACATACCTAAGAAAAACATGGCAAACACGCCCGGACTAAAGAAGCCAGTATACTTCTGGATAAACGTAAATCCACCAGTACCACCAATGCCTAATACGTCTCCCCATGTAAATATTACAGCTACGATCATTGCTATAAACACTGCCGCTCTTCCTATATAAACCAGCTTCCTTTCATCGGATTCTTTACCAAAATATTTCTTGTGTATGTCCAAAGTATAAATGGTAGAGATACTATTTACTTTACCGGCAAGCGAGGCAACGATAGCAGCCGTTAAAGCCGCAACAGACAAACCCTTTAAGCCTGTTGGAAGAAAAGTAAGTACCGCAGAATAAGCTCCATCTTTTCCGCCGACCAATTGAGGTAAGTGCCCGTCTTTATACAACACGAAAGCAGCAATACCAGGTAGCATTACAATTAGCGGCATCATTAGCTTTAAAAAACCCGCAAATAAAATTCCGTTTCTTGCTGTTTGCAAATCGGCTCCCAATGCTCTTTGCGTGATGTACTGGTTACAACCCCAGTAGTTCAGGTTGATGATCCAGATACCGGCAGCATAAGATGCAAGGCCAGGAAACGTCAGATATTTATTGATGTCGTTTTGATTGGAAGCAGCGTTAGGTTTTGGAATGATCATTTTAAAATGCTCAGGAGCATTGTTAAGGAGGGTTTTAAAACCAGCAATCGCGCCGCTTCCGGGACCATTATAAGTATCACCAACTACAGACAAAGCAATATAAGAAGTGACTAATCCTCCGACGATCAAAACCGCTACCTGGATAACGTCTGTATAGGCAACAACCTTCATACCTCCGAGGGAGATTAACAAGGCAAAAATGGCTAGCCCAAGCATGATCACATGGAGGTATTCACCTCCGGCAAGTCCGTTAATGGCTACAGCCCCGAGGTATAAGATAGATGTCAGGTTAACAAACACATAAAGGAACAGCCAAAAAATTGCCATGATCAAAGCCACGGATTCATTATACCTCGTTTTTAGGAATTGAGGCATCGTATAGATATGGTTCTTGAGGTAAACCGGGATAAACCATACAGCCACGATAATAAGTGCTACAGCTGCAAGCCATTCGTAGGCAGCTACCGCAATACCAAGGAAAAAGCCTTCGCCGCTCATTCCAATAAATTGTTCTGCAGAAATATTTGATGCAATCAGTGAAGCACCGATCGCCCACCACGTTAATGTGCCTTCAGCAAGAAAGTAAGCTTTGGCATCATGTTCATCTTTTTTACGTTTTCTGTAAATGCTGTAGCCATAAGCCGAAACGATTATAAAGTAAATAACAAATACGGCAATGTCCAGGTTAGTTAAGCCATTTTTCATAAGCAGACTGCGGGGTTAAAACTTATTTATTTTTTAAAAAACGTTAAATTACTACGTTGTCAATTATTTCTAAGATTTATTTATCTGGTAATAAACTTCACTCCAGCGGAGCTCATTCTTGAGTTGAAGGAGGTTAGTATCTTTTCCAATCAGCACATATTCGATGCCCGCAAAAGAAGCAAAGTCTTCCATATGCTCAGCTGTAAGATTTTGGCTGTAACCGGTATGATGAGCACCGCCCGCATAAATCCAGGCAGCACATCCCGTCTTCATATCCGGAAGTGGTTTCCAAAGTACACGAGCTACAGGAAGCTTAGGTAAATCATGCGGCGCTTTCACAGCTTCCACTTCGTTGACGATCAATCTAAAACGATTTCCCATATCAACAATGGAGGCGTTTAATGCCGGACCAGCACCTGAGTTGAATACCATCCGAACAGGGTCTGCTTTTCCACCAATTCCTAAAGGATGTACTTCAATAGATATTTCACCTTCCGCCAACGACTCGTCCACTTCAAGCATATGAGAACCTAACACCATCGGGTTAGCCGGATCGAAATGATAAGTGTAATCTTCCATAAAAGAATTTGCTCCCGGAAGCCCCGCTCCCATCACTTTCATTGCCCGAACCAAAGCTGCAGTCTTCCAATCGCCTTCGCCGGCAAATCCATAACCTTGCGCCATTAAGCGTTGTGCAGCTATTCCGGGTAGTTGAACCATTCCGTGTAGATCTTCAAAAGTGTCCGAAAAACCTTTAAAGTCACCCTGCTGCAAAAACGTTCGTAGGCCGATTTCTATCTTTGCCGCTTCTATCAAAGACTGATGGCCTTCGGCTCCTTTTCTTAAGTTAGCCGCAAGTTTGTACCGGTCGTTATATTCTTCAATAAGGGTCTGTACATCTGCGTCGCTTACTTCATCAATCACTTTTACCAAGTCTCCAATCCCATGTGTATTTACTGAAAACCCGAACTTCATTTCTGCTTCAACTTTATCCCCTTCGGTCACCGCTACATACCGCATGTTGTCTCCGAAGCGAACAAACTTTGCACCCTGCCAATCGTTCCAACCAGCAGCTGCTCTTGCCCATGCACCTATTTGTTCACGGGCCTGCTCATCTTCCCAATGACCAACAACCACTTTACGATTGATGCGCATACGCGTCATGATAAAGCCAAACTCACGATCTCCATGAGCACTTTGGTTCAGGTTCATAAAGTCCATATCAATCTCGCCCCAGGGAATATCTCTATTGAACTGGGTATGCAGATGTAGTAAAGGCTTCTTCAAAATCTTCAAACCTCCGATCCACATTTTAGCAGGAGAGAAAGTATGCATCCAGGCCACGATGCCGATACAATTTGTAGCCACGTCAGCTTCCTGGCAGATACCGTAGATTTCTTCTGTTGTTTTTACAGTCGGTTTAAAAACAACCGTGACAGGAATTTGAGTAGCACTATTTAGAGAGGTAGCGATGGTTTGAGAATGTTCAGCAACCTGCCTAAGTGTTTCTTCTCCGTAAAGATGTTGGCTGCCAGTTACGAACCAAATTTCCAGTTGTTTTAAATCTATCATTAATACTTAGTTGTCGTTAGTAAATTCTTTTTGTTTCACTGCTTTAGTTTTTCATAGTGTCATTGTTGCGTCGCACACTTGTACTGTCGTCTGTCAATGCGAGGAACAAAGCAATCCGACATCTGAGCCAGAACTACTTCCATTTTTAAAGCAGATTGCTTCGTCGTTCCTCCTTGCAATAACGAATACTTTTATTGTCCATAATAAGAATCAGGGCCGTGCTTTCTCTCAAAATGTTTCTTAATAAGTGCATCTTTCATTTTTGGATTGTGAGGTCTTATCTGTTCGCTCAGATAGGCCATGTGAGCAATATTCTCGAGAACTGCGCTGTTGTAAACTGCCTTAGCTGGAGTTTTACCCCAGGTAAAGGGCGCATGGTTTCCCACCAAAATCATTTCGACCTCTTCGTAGCTAAAACCTTTTTCGGCGAGACAATTCATTATTTGAAAACCGGTTTCATACTCATAATTGCCTTGTATCATTTCGTCGCTCATGGGTGGAGCGCAGGGAATATCTACGGTGGTATGATCAGCATGTGTAGTTCCGTAATTGGGTATGCTTCGCAGTGTTTGTGCCCAGGCTGTAGCATACGTTGAGTGTGTATGAACAATGCCTCCAACTTTTTCCCAATGCTT
Source organism: Segetibacter aerophilus (assembly GCF_007991655.1). Classification (GTDB taxonomy): domain Bacteria; phylum Bacteroidota; class Bacteroidia; order Chitinophagales; family Chitinophagaceae; genus Segetibacter; species Segetibacter aerophilus. Next base: position 648,840 of record NZ_BJYT01000001.1, on the reverse strand, counting down.
GTACAAAACAGCATGGGTCAGTGTATCAGAAGATGGACGGAGTTTGCCTTCTACTGTTACTCCTTCAAAGTCTACGATCACCATTTTTTTGGGAGACAATTCTTCGTAAGGAACACCACTTGGCTTAATAGCGAACACCCCTAGCTCACGATCAGCAGCACTAACATTTCCGAATGTAAAAAGTACTAACCCCAACTTTGGAAGCTGCATGTTTGCCTCGTATGCTTCTTCCCGTATTTGCTTGTATTTGCTCATGCTATTGTATTGACAAACCTGTCTTTGTAGTTATCCTTCCATGAAAGCTAGATAAGTTACAACCGGCCTTCCATTTTCAATTGCCTTTCCAACTTAACAGTAATTTTTTCATCGCCTTTTCTAGCTTCTGAAATGATTGTATCAATTAAATCTTCTAACTGCTCAAGAGTATCTTTTCGTCATTGTCCGTAATTACTAGTTATGCTGTAGCGACTATATCTTGATATTCTGCTTTGCTTTCACGCATATTCGGTTGCTGTTCCAGGAATCCGCCAAGCTGCTTATACTTCTCGTAACGCTTCTTATAAATGGCAACGTTAGCCTGATCAGGATGATATTCCGCGTCGAAACCCTGCCCCATAGCATCCATAGCGTCTTCTACTTTGGCGAAAAGACCTGCTGCAGTTGCTGCAAACATGGCGGCGCCAAGAGCACACGTTTGTTCTGACTTATGTATTCTAATTGGCATGTTCATTACATCTGCCATCATTTGCATGATAAAAGGTGACTTCTTCGCTACACCTCCCATCCCGATCAAACCTTTTACAGGAACGCCTTGATCATTAAAGCGATCTACAATGGCTTTAGCGCCAAAACACGTTGCTTCAACAATTGCACGAAAAATTTTTGCAGCATCGCTTCCCAACGCCAGTCCTGAAATGGCACCTTTTAGTGCCTGGTTAGCATCAGGTGTACGTCTTCCATTGAACCAATCGATGGCCAACTCATCATCTTCAAGAAGAGGTAAATTTGCTGCCTGCCTGCTCAGTTCAGGAATAATCTTTTCCGCAGTTTCATCTACCAATTGCTTTACCACGTCTGCGCTTACTATGGAGGATTTTGAGAGAATATTCTGTAAAGGCCACATGAGCACATTTTTAAACCAGGCATAAGCATCACCAAAAGCTGATTGTCCTGCCTCCATTCCCATCATGTCTGGAATAATAGATCCCGGTACCTGGCCACAAATGCCTTTAATTAATTTGCCCTCTACTTCGTTGGTTGGTGCAACTAACATATCGCAGGTGGATGTTCCCATGACCTTGCTTAAATGGTAGGGTTCAATTTGTCCGCCTACCGCTCCCATGTGTGCATCAAAAGCGCCTACGCCTATAACTACATCAGCAGGTAAACCTAAACGTTCAGCCCATTCTTTGCTTATCGTTCCGGCAGCTTTGTCGGAGGTGTAAGTATCTTTGAAAAGCTTTGCAGTAAAACCATCTAATAAAGGATCTAAGGCGGAGAACCATTCATTCGGCGGAAGTCCATTCCACTCTTTTGCCCACAATATTTTGTGGCCCGCCGAGCAAACTCCCCTCTTCATCTGATGGATATCGTTTCCGCCCGTTAATAAAAAAGGAATCCAATCGCAGTGTTCTACGAAAGAATATATGTTGTTTCTCACAGCTTCGTCCTCCCGAAGAATGTGCAAGAGTTTTGCCCAGAACCATTCTGAAGAATAAATGCCTCCTACAAATTGCAGGTAATTTGTTTCAAACCTTGTCGCATGGGCGTTGATCTCGGCTGCCTCGTTTACAGAAGTATGATCTTTCCATAGTACGAACATGGCGTTTGGATTTTCTTCGAAACCTGGAATTAAGGCAAGTGGTGTTCCGGTTTTATCAACAGCCACAGGCGTTGAACCAGTCGTATCGACGGAAATTGCTTTCACTTTTGCAGCTACCTCTGCTCCTGCCTGAACAATGCATCGCTTGACTGTTTCTTCCAACCCTTCGACATAGTCCAAAGGATGCTGACGAAACCTGTTGAGGGAAGCATTGCAATAGAGTTGTTGTTTCCAACGCGGATAGTAATAAACAGAAGCAGCGACTTCATTGCCGTTAGCTGCATCAACGATAATGGTTCTTACTGAGTCTGAACCATAGTCAACACCAATTACATATTGTTCTGAAGCAATCATAAGAATAAATTTAAGCTGAGCGGCAACATTGGTGGTATTGAGTTTAAAGTTGTGAAGTCAGCAACTCCCCGCCCTTATTTTCTCGCTATCACTTTACGAACAGACTCCACAATGCTTTTTGCATTCAAGCCGTACTTTTCCATCAACTGAGCAGGAGTACCGCTTTCGCCAAAAGAATTGTTTACGCCAATCATTTCAACCGGTGTCGGCATATTTCTGCTTAGTAATTGGCAAACTGCATCTCCCAGTCCGCCGTTGAGTTGATGTTCTTCGGCAGTTACAACGCATCTTGTTTTAGACGCTGACTTAAGGATAGCTTCGTTGTCTAGTGGCTTTATCGTATGTATGTTTATGATCTCCGCATCGATCCCTTCCTGCTCAAGAATTTCTCCTGCGAGAATGGCTTCCCAAACAAGATGACCTGTAGCAAAGATGCTCACATCCTTTCCTTCATTTACTGTCCATGCTTTTCCAATTTCAAACTTCTGATCATCAGCAGTAAAAATGGGCATAACTGGTCGGCCAAAACGAAGATAGACGGGACCGTTATAATCAGCGATAGCGATGGTTGCTGCTTTGGTCTGGTTATAATCGCAGGGATTGATAACAGTCATCTCGGGCATTGCACGCATCATAGCTAGGTCTTCAAGAATTTGGTGAGTTGCCCCATCTTCGCCTAAAGTAAGACCTGCATGAGACACGCAAATTTTCACATTAGTACCTGAATAAGCAACGCTCTGCCTAATCTGGTCATAAACACGACCGGAACCGAAATTTGCAAACGTAGTTGCGTAAGGAATGTATCCACTGAGGGCAAGACCGGCAGAAACACCAATCATATTAGCTTCGGCAATACCAACTTGTATAAAACGCTCAGGATTTTCTTTAATAAACGTATCCAATTTTAAAGATGCGACCAGGTCAGCACACAGCGCAATCACTTTAGGATTTGATCTTCCTAGTTCTGCAATGCCTGCCCCAAAACCTGAACGGGTATCTTTCTTATCTGTAAATGTGTATTTTTTCATTTGTTGAAGTGTAACGGTTTTAATGAAATGAGCAGGAAAAAGTCAAAAGTAAAAAGTAAAAAAAGTGGCGGAATTTTTCCTTTTTCCTTATTAATTTTTACTTCCTTAATAGTCTCCCAACGTCACGGGCAGTTGATTTAATGCAACAAGAAGTTGATCATCATTAGGTGCGGCGCCATGCCATTTGTGAGTTCCCATCATATAATCTACCCCATAACCCATTCCTGTTCTCATCAGAATAACAACGGGCTTACCCTTTCCCGTTTTTGCTTTCGCTTGTTTTAAAGACTCAACCACGTGCTCCATGTTGTTACCATTATCCAGGTCAACGGTATCCCAACCAAAGGCCTCGTATTTAGCTTTCAAATCCAGGTTGTTCATTACCACTTCTGTAGGTCCGTCAATTTGTTGTCCGTTCCAGTCAATAATGGCGATCAGATTATCTAGTTTATGATGGGGCGCAAATTGCACTGCTTCCCAAACCTGTCCTTCCTGTTGCTCGCCGTCGCCCATCATCACATATACAAAGCGGTCGTCTTTTCTTAATCTTTTCGCATAAGCTGCTCCACATGCTACAGACAAACCTTGTCCTAAAGAACCGGAGGCTACACGAATACCGGGAAGATGTTCATGCGTAGCAGGATGGCCCTGCAGACGAGAGTTAATCTTTCTAAAAGTACTCATCTCGCTAACAGGAAAATATCCCCTCCTCGCAAGTACCGAATAAAACAAGGGAGAAATATGACCGTTTGAAAGGAAGAAAAGATCTTCGCCAATTCCTTCTCTTACAAACTGAAGAAATCCTTCGGCATTTTTATTTTCGTTAATCTTCATCTCCCTGAAATAAAGAGCAACGACCATATCAGTACATCCTAATGATCCACCGGGATGACCGGATTGAGATGAATGCACTTGGCGTACGATATCTCTTCTTACCTGCGCGCCTACGTTTTTTAAATCTTGTATTTCCATAAGTTTAATTACATTTTTTTAGCGTCTTCTAAAAATTTAGCAAGTCCAATATCAGTAAGCGGGTGCTTTAATAAACCAAGAATGGGTTCAAGCGGGCAGGTACAAACATGCGCTCCGGCTTGGGCAGCTTGTATAATATGATTTGGAGACCTGATGGAAGCCGCTAAGATTTCAGTTTTATATTGTTGAATTGCGAAGATTTGGGCTATCTGTTCTATCAGTTGCATACCATCCCAGCCACTGTCATCTATCCGACCGAGAAATGGAGAAATGTAGGTGGCTCCTGCTTTGGCAGCAAGGATAGCCTGGCCGGCAGAGAATATTAATGTGCAGTTGGTTCTTATTCCATTATCGGTAAACCACTTAATTGCTTTTACTCCTTCTTTGATCATTGGCACTTTCACCACAATGTTTGGATGCAGCGCCGCTAACTTTTTACCTTCTTCAACGATCGTTGCAAATTCAGTTGTCAGCACTTCGGCACTGATGTCTCCATCAACCATTTCACAAATGGTTTTGTAATGCTGGTTAATTGCTTCCTGGCCGCGTATTCCTTCTTTGGCCATTAAGGATGGATTCGTGGTAACCCCATCAAGTATTCCAAGCTCGTTGGCCTCTTTGATTTGGGCAAGATTAGCAGTGTCGATAAAAAATTTCATAGCGTGATTTGTTTCTTTATTAATGAAAGCAGTTAATCGTTTTTAAAAGGTTACAATAATACAAATAAGTTTAGATGCTCTACAAATCCTTCATCGTCGCCGAAGTTCCTTCAAGCTTTGAATAAAAAAACACTCATTTTTGTCTAAAGCCAATAAGTCCATGAAAAAGTCCTAGTCCGCTTGCACTTCCGGCCAGCCGTCGCTCCACTTTAGATTCCGGATCATTAGCTTTGAACGGCCTTTGTCTTGTGCATCATAACCATGGTATATAATGTAATCTTTCTCATCAAATGTATATGCTGAGTTGTGGCCAGCGCCGTACCATAGTTTGTTATCACCTTCAAGTACTAAAGAGCCGCCGCCCATAAACATACTTTTGCCGGTTTTATCGAGGAAAGGACCCGTCGCATTTTCACTACGACCTACTACCACTTTATAATCGCTTTTCTCAGCACGACAACAGTAATCCCACGAAACAAAAAGGTAGTAATATTTATCTTTTTTAAAAATGAAGGGAGCTTCAATTGCTGCGTTGCCCGGCGAGGAGTCTCTAGCTGAAAAATCTCTTGGTCTTCTCGCAATTGTGTACCATTCTTCGGGTTGTGCTAAAGCAGTCATTTCAGCGTTCAGCTTAACCATTTTCATTCCTTCCCAGAAGGAACCGAAAGCTAACCAGGGTGTATTGTTTTCATCTACCAAGAGATTTGGGTCAATTGCGTTCCACATATCTCTCCCCGGAACTGACTGTATAACTTTTCCAAGGTCTTTCCATTCAAAATTTGCAGAAGTGCTATCAAGCGTAGCGTTGACAGCTACACCGATACAGGAAGTGTTTTTTCCAAAAGCAGAAACGGCATAATACAAATAGTACTTACCGTTGCGGTAGCTGATATCAGGCGCCCACACATGTCCTTTAAAACCAGGAACAGCTCTGACAGCCCATTCAGGAGGTTTAGAAAAAACGGAATTTCTTCGCTTCCAGCTCTTCATATCTGTTGATGAATACACCGAAATTCCCAAACCGGTGCAAAACATATAATAGGTATTGTCTTGCTTAATCATGACAGGATCATGAGCAGGAATTTTAATATCAACTTGTTGAGCACTTAAACCAGACGAACAAAAAAGTAGTACCAGAAGACCTGCAAAGCATTTCATGAATTGAAAGTTTTTATTTACCTGTCTTATTGTTTCAGTCATTAAATAAGTGGTTCTGCCAAGATATAAGTTGCTAACACAAAGAGGCTGCAATACCGGAGAAAAATCTTCATGCGAAGAAGTAAATAAGAGCAAGACAGAAAGCCTTAAGCTCCTATCTTGCTCTTATTATGCTGCAGTTAAATATACCTGTTTACTAAATTTTCAAGATACTCTTGTCTTCCACTTCTTACTTCAGGCTCGCCGTTTTCGATGGCATATTGTCTTAAATCTTCCAAGGACAATTGACCGTTTTCGAACTCGGCGCCTTTACCGCTGTCAAAGGAAGCGTAACGGTCTGCACGGATTTTCTTATACTCTGATTTATTTAGAATTGTTTCAGCACTGATGAGTGCTTTTGCAAATACATCCATACCGCCAATGTGACCATAAAAAAGATCTGCGGGATCAGTTGAATTTCTGCGAATGCGGGCGTCGAAATTTACACCGCCACCTTGCAATCCACCTGCTTCCAATACGATCAACATTGCCTCAGTCAACTCTTCTACACTGTTTGGAAACTGGTCCGTGTCCCATCCATTTTGATAGTCCCCACGGTTAGCATCCATTGAACCTAACATACCTGCATCAGCCGCTACCTGCACCTCGTGAGCAAAAGTATGACCGGCCAAAGTAGCGTGGTTTACCTCGAGGTTAATTTTAAAATCATCGGCTAAACCATGTTGGCGCAAAAAGCCAACAACAGTTGCAGCATCGTAATCGTATTGGTGTTTTGTTGGCTCCATTGGTTTAGGCTCTATGAAAAAAGTGCCTTTAAAACCTTGTTTCCTAGCGTAGTCTTTTGCAGTATGTAAAAACCTGGCTAAGTGTTCCTGCTCTCTCTTCATGTTAGTGTTAAGCAGGCTCATATAACCTTCTCTACCTCCCCAAAAAACATAGTTTTCGCCTCCAAGCGCAATGGTTGCATCAAGGGCACCTTTCACTTGCGTGGCTGCATGTGCAAGCACATGGAAATCAGGATTGGTCGATGCTCCGTTCATATAACGGCGATGAGAGAATACATTAGCTGTGCCCCACAACAATTTGATACCTGTCTTTGACTGCTTTTCTTTTGCATACTCCACCATCGCCTGCAAGCGACGCTCGTATTCTACAACATCGTTTGTATAGTCTACTACATCAAGATCGTGAAAACAATAATAGTCGAGGCCTAACTTGGTCATAAATTCAAAGGCTGCATCCATTTTGTCTTTTGCCCTTTCAACTGCATCCCCTTTTTCATTCCAAGGATGAACGAACGTAGCACCGCCAAAGGGATCGGCGCCATCGTAGCAGAACGAATGCCAGTACGCACAAGAAAACTTCAGGTACTCTTTCATTGTTTTGCCTGCGATCATTTTGTTTTCATCGTACCAGCGAAAAGCCATTGGATTATCGCTTTCAGGTCCTTCGTATTTAATCTGTTGAATACCGGGAAAAAACTCTTTTTGACCAATTAAGACTGACATAGCTATCTGTTTTTGTTTTATTGAAAGAATGTTATTGAAAAAGGTTTAAACCTTGCAGGCTGTGAGCTTTTACAATGTCGAATTTCTGTTTCCGTTATTTAATGTTGACCGGTTCTTTAACAAGTTGAAAAGGAGTTACGTAGCCAGCTTTTACAATGCTATTAAACTCTCTTGCGTCGCACTCTTCAACTTTTTTCCGGCCTTTCACCTATAACCTGGTAAGGTCAGGGCAAAATTAGATCAAGTCAGATTCTTCCGTTTTGGTAACCCCCATTACCTTACTTCAATCTCCCTCTGCGTCCTAAATTCGCCCCGCACCTTTACCATTATTTTTAGACCTACTGCCTTTTACGCTTTTTGAATTAAAACCTCAAAAAAGAACAAACTGTCGCAGTGAGTGACACAACGATATTGAATAAAGAACTCAAGACCGGTGCAAGCTGATCGCTAAGAGCTTAAAGCTGCCTGCTACATACTACACGCCCTAAACCCTACACTTTACACCCTAAACCCTACACCTTAAACCCTACTTATTCAAATGCATCTCCAAAACTTTTTTCCATTCTTGGTACAGGGTATTATAAGTATCCTGGTTGTTCGGCTCTACCAACTGCAAGGGTTTCATTTTACTAAATGCTTCCTGTTCATTGGCAAAAGCCTTCGCCCCAATTCCTGCGCCGATGGCTGCACCTACGCTTCCATCGCTTTCATACAACTCAACAGGCACACCCGTGGCGTTCACAAAAGCCTCTGTAAACAATTGACTTAAAAACATATTCGAACGTCCCGCCCTGATAATAGTAGGGTTCATACCATTTTCACGCATAATGTCCAGACCATACCTGAAAGCAAAAGCAATGCCTTCCTGTGCCGCGCGAAATATGTGTGCACGGGTATGAATATTCAGGTCGATGCCGTGAAAGTGGCAGCCGATTATTTTATTGTTTAGCATTCTTTCAGCACCATTTCCAAAAGGAAGAATATACAAACTGTTACTTCCCGGCGCTACTTTTAAAGCAGCCTCATCTATCTTTTTGTAAGACATGTCAGGAGCAATATTGTCGCGAACCCAACGGTTCAAGATACCCGTTCCGTTGATACACAGCAGCACGCCCAGACGCTTCTCATCGCTTGCATGATTTACATGCGCAAAAGTGTTTACACGAGATTGTTTATCGTACGCCAACTGGTCGCTTACACCATAAATAACACCCGAAGTGCCGGCAGTCGCAGCGACCTCACCGGGATTTAGTACGTTTAACGATAAAGCATTGTTGGGCTGGTCACCCGCTTTATATGTTACAGGTATCCCCTGCTGTAAACCCAATGATGCTGCCACCTCCTTTTGAAGATGACCGTGCTCAGAAAACACAGGATTTACACGTGGGATGAATGACGAGTCGAATTTAAAATGATTCATGACATCATCAGATAAACCGTCTTTTTGAAAATCCCAAAAAACACCTTCAGACAGTGCAGAGGAGCTGGTGGTGACTTCACCTGTTAGCTTCATGGCTATATAATCGCCGGGGAGCATCACCTTATTTATAGAGCTATAAACTGCAGGTTCATTTTCCTTCACCCAACCCAATTTAGCTGCTGTAAAATTACCGGGTGAGTTTAGCAGGTGCGATAAGGAATTTTGTTCGCCGATTGCCTGGAAAGCTTTCTCACCAAAAGGAACTGCACGGCTGTCGCACCAGATGATTGAATCGCGAAGCACTGTCTGGTCTTTGTCTACGACTACCAACCCATGCATCTGGTAAGCTATACCAATCGCGCCTACATCAATGAGATTTATGTCATTAGTTGAGCCCAGTCGTTTAATGGCTTGTTGCACATGTTCCCACCACATTTCTGCTGACTGCTCGGCCCAACCCGGTTGAACTGATTTTATCTCTGTCTCCGTATCAGGAAACTGGGCGGAAGCGACACATTGTTGAGTCTGAGAATCGACCACTGAAACTTTAATAGAAGATGTACCAACGTCAATACCTAATAATAACATGGTTACCTGGATTAATAATAAAACAAAGTTGTTTACTTATTAATTGCATATATGAAAGCGGAGATTTATGGAACTGGCAAGCTTTACAGTATTGCAACGGGCTGCAAATTAGATTGAATTACAATACTCTTCTACTACTTTTTTATTTATTACCTAAACTATTTTAATCGAAAAGTAGTTTGCAAATACCCTTCTTACTTAATATTGTACTATGAAGCCACTCGTTGAACAACTTCCGCTTAGTGACAATACTTCTTTTGTTGCACGCACTCATCGTACACCCAATTTTGAGGTCAACTGGCACCAGCACATCGAGTATGAACTGATCCTTTTTACAGAAGGTGCGGGTCTTAGTTTTATCGGGAACTATGTGGGTGAATTCGAAGTGGGTGATGTTTTTTTTCTAGGGGCTAACCTTCCGCATACTTTTAAGAAAAGTGGCGATGTTATTACAAGCGCTATTGTAGTACACTTTAAGCAAGATTTCTGGGGCAATGAATTTTTGAATTTACCTGAAAGCAAAGAAGTGCTCCATCTCCTAAAAACTTCTTTACATGGATTGAAAATAAAAGGAAAAAGTAAAGAAGTAATGAATACCCTTATTGGAACTCTTGAAAAGGAAAAAGGGTTTAGAAGAATAATTACGCTGTGTGAATGCCTGGATTTACTTGCTAAAAAAGAAGAGTTTGACACCCTTTCCACCCAGGAAGTCAAAGAGGTAAATAACAAAAACAGGGAACGGATTGATCGTATTTTTCATTACACAATGGAAAACTTTAGAGAGCCTATCCAGTTGTCTACAATAGCAAGGTTAGCAGATATGAGTATCCCGGCATTTTGTAACTACTTTAAAAAAAGCACAAGAAAAAGGTATATCGATTTTCTTAATGAAGTTAGGATTGGATACGCGTGCAAACTACTTACAGATAATACCAGCATTACTATAGAAGGCGCCAGCTATGAAAGTGGATTTAGTACGATCGCCAATTTCAACAAGCAGTTCCTGAAAGTGAAAGCAATGACGCCTTCTAAATACAGGAAAATCTTTTCGCTTCGGCAGTCTCAACTTTAAAATGGCCAAAAAAAACCCGCAGCTAAGTGCGGGTTAAAATGTTGCTTTGTAATCTCCTTACACTATCGTTGGTCGTCCTGTATTCTCGATATAATCGTAAGCTTCAATATCGTTGTTCGTTACGTAACTATCCTCTGACGAAGATTTAGCACTTTCGGAAACGAAATAGATGGCTATTGCTGAAACGATGCCGGCAATGCCCGCAAAAATTAAAATATTTTTCATGTTGTTTAGTTTAAAGGTTTAGTTAGTGCAATTGGCATACCAGCGAAAAACGGAGGCAGCTATTATTTAATTAGCTGCTTGAACTTCTTTAATTCTCCAATCTCTAAGGGAGACAGCACCTCATTGTTTTCATACTTCGACTTAAAGAACAATACTCTCTTGTGCTGCGGGTACTTTGCCAAAACCTCTTCAATCATTTGTCCTGTGCTTTCTTCCTTTTCAACCATTGGTTTTGGCGCGGGAAGTTCAGATTTTTCCCTGGTCGGCATTTTATTCATGATCGCCTCTACAGTCGCTAGCTTGCCCGGAGAAATATCCTTTATTTTAGAAGCCTTGCTGTGCAATCCCTGTAATTGTTTTTTACTAAGACTTCCCCGTTCGCGGTATTGCTTGTATAAACTGATTACAAATGATGAAACGGGATATGCAAGTATGCACTCCTCCAACACCTCATTTATTATATCAAGCCCTTGCTTTTTCTGCACCATAATTATTACTCTGTTGCAAACAAATGTAATGAAGTCTTCGAAGCAGTCGGGTTTAGAATACTTGGTGTAAAATAATACCGGAAAGTAAGATGAATGAAGGCCTCCAATATTCCTTTCTTAAATCATATCTGCAACCCATCTGAAAAAATAGCCGCTCACTCAACTGGTACTTTACATTGTTTCTCGATAGAAACAGCTTTGTAGTTATAAAAATCAGTGAAACTGGTATTTATAAAAAAGGAATCACAATGAAAAAGATATTAAAGTGGACCGTGCTGATAATATTAACTATCGTAGGTGGAATAGCGATCGTAACAGCAACGAGCCAACATAAAAAGTTTACAGCACCTTACCCTGCTATAAAAGCAACTATCGATATGGCAGTAATTGCCCGGGGAAAACACCTCGTTTTTGATATTGCACATTGTGCCGACTGTCACAGCAAAGCAAATGTGGACTCACTGATGCAACTTGGCCAGGATGTGCCTCTAAGTGGCGGCAAACTATTTGCCTTGCCGCTGGGAAACATTTATACAAAAAACATAACTCCCGATAAGGAAACCGGGATCGGCAAATTTACAGATGCGGAAATCGCAAGGATCTTACGTTATGGGGTGCATCGTGATGGCACGGCTGTTTTCGACTTTATGCCTTTTCACAACATTAGTGATGAAGATATGACAGCTATCATTTCATTTCTGCGTACTCAGAAGCCGGTAAGAAATGAAGTTCCAAAACACGAGTTAAATGCCATTGGCAAAGTCGTTAATGCATTTATGGTCAAGCCGGTAGGTCCAAGTGAAGATGTGCCGCAAAAAGTTACAGCTGATACAACTGCTGCCTACGGAAGATACCTTGTACACAACCTCGCTAATTGCGGCGGCTGCCATACTAAAAGAGACATTAAAGGCAAACCAATCGGTGAACCTTTTGCAGGTGGCAGCCCGATAAAGAAAGACGGCTACCCTGCTTTAACACCACCAAATCTTACGCCCCATCCAAGTAGTCGCATTTATGGCTGGACACAGGATATGTTTATAAAGCGATTTAGAATGGGAGAAGTAACACCTCACAGCGAAATGCCATGGAATACATTTAAGAGAATGAAAGATGATGAACTCAAGGCAATCTATAAATATCTAAAAACAGTGAAGCCGGCAAAAACTACGGCAGTAGAGAAAACAGAAGCTTAGCTTAACGGGTAATTACTAGCGTTAGGCATTCCTCAATTCATTAATTAAGCAGATATTTACTTTCAATCTATCTGAAACTAATTTAATGAAAAGAGGAATTCTTGCTTCAGCAATAATCGCATTGGCCGTCTTACTGTTTGGTTTCAATCCGCTTAAACCCGTTAACAAAGTCGCTCCGCCTGCACCTTTATTCCCGTTGCCTTCTGAGAAGCAAATGGGATGGCACGAGATGGAAATGAATGCATTTATTCATTTTACCACCAACACTTTTACAGGCCTTGAATGGGGTTTTGGTAATGAAAGTAATTCCATCTTCAATCCTTCTTCGCTTGACGCGACACAGTGGGTAAAAACGTTGAAAGAGGCAGGCTTTAAAGGGGCTATTCTTACGTGTAAACATCATGACGGCTTTTGTCTTTGGCCAAGTAAGCACACAGAACATTCAGTAAAAAACAGTCCCTGGAAAAATGGCAAAGGAGATGTGGTAAGGGATGTCTCTGATGCATGCAAAAAAGCGGGTTTGAAGTTCGGCGTCTATCTTTCTCCCTGGGACAGAAATCACCCTGAATATGGCCGACCTCCATATGTTGATTACTACCGCAATCAATTAAAAGAATTGTTTACAAACTATGGCTCCATCTTCGAAATGTGGTTTGATGGCGCAAACGGCGGAAATGGTTTTTATGGTGGAGCTAACGAAACGCGTAAGATAAATGGTGCGACTTATTATGATTGGCCAAAAACACTGGACATCGTTTGCAGCATTCAACCTAACGTACTTTTTTTTAGCGATGCCGGCCCTGATTTGCGTTGGTGCGGAAACGAAAGAGGCACAGCCGGAGAAACAAATTGGAACACTATCACAAATGATACATTGTATGCAGGCAAACCAAACATAGAAAGATTACTAAACACAGGTTCTGAAAACGGAACTAAATGGGTGCCCTCTGAAGTAGACGTATCAATCAGGAAAGGATGGTTCTATCACCCGCAGGAAGATACGCTTGTAAAATCTCCGCAAACCTTGTTCAATATTTATCTTACAACAGTGGGTCGTGGCTCTACCTTATTACTAAATGTGCCTCCTGATCAACGTGGCTTATTTCATGAAAACGATGTAAAGTCTTTACAAGGTTTTAAGAAGTTATTGGATAGTGAATTCAAAACCAATGTGGCAAAAAATGCGAAAGTTGAAGCAAGTTCTTTTAGAGGAAATGATGTGGCGTACTCGCCTTCAAAAGTAACTGATGGGAAAAAAGACACGTATTGGGCAACCGATGATAAAGTAGTAAGCGGATCACTTGAAATCACCTTAAATAAAATTCAACCTCTGAAATATATCCTGGTGCAGGAATACATCCGGTTAGGACAAAGAGTTAAATCTTTCAATGTAGACGTGTGGGATGACAACCAATGGAAACGGGTTGCATCGGCAACGACTATTGGTTATAAAAGAATTTTAAAGCTGAATAATGTAAAGACAAATAAAGTGCGAATAAATATTGCAAATGCGAAAGCTTGTCCAGTCATTTCAAATGTCGAACTATTTTGATGCTTTCTGTTTGCTTTTGCTGCTCTATTTATTTTACTGTCTTTTTCGGTTATCACTTAAACTAATATGGGCAATAGTTGCAGTTTCAAAGGTGGACATTTGTTTTGTGGCCGTTCTAACCTTGTAACCACATCCAATATTTATTTAATGCCCGACGTTTTTTAATGTCCTAATGAAAAGCCTCCTTTCCAGGAAGCTTTTTTGTTATACCCCACCCTATCTTCTCCCACCTGTTCAAACCGTTTTGAAAAAGTAAGTCTGTACACAAAGAAGTAGTTTTGTTTGATTCGCATAAAACAACTTTTAAGTATGGATGATAATGAACAGTTTTTCATAAAAGGCAAAATCGTTGATATACCGAAAAAGAGAATTTTTGCAGCTCAGATTGAGATTGCGGGGGGAATTATAAAAAACATTAAAGAAATTGATGCTGATGACACGCTTCAGACCTTTATCCTTCCCGGGTTTATAGATAGCCACGTACATATCGAAAGCAGCATGTTAATACCTTCTGAGTTTGCAAGACTTGCAGTTGTACATGGTACCGTTGCCACTGTCAGCGACCCTCATGAAATTGCAAATGTTTGTGGGATTGAAGGTGTAGAATACATGATAGATAATGGCAACCAGGTTCCATTCAAATTCAATTTCGGTGCACCAAGTTGTGTGCCTGCTACCACCTTCGAAACGGCAGGCGCAGCACTAGATTCTACTGCTGTAGAAAAACTGCTGGAACGGAAAGAAATAAAATACCTCAGCGAAATGATGAACTTTCCAGGGGTATTGTTTGGAGATGATGAAGTAATGAAAAAGATAGCTGCTTCACATACACACAACAAGCCGGTGGATGGACATGCTCCTGGCTTAAGAGGAGAAGATGCTAAGAAATATATTGAAGCGGGCATTAGCACGGATCACGAGTGTTTTACTGCAGAAGAGGCGCTCGATAAGCTCAAGCTTGGAATGAAGATTCTGATAAGAGAAGGTAGCGCCGCTAAAAATTTCGATGCACTTGTCGATCTTTTAAATGAACATTCTTCCAACATAATGTTTTGCAGCGATGATAAACATCCTGATAGCCTGGTTGAAGGTCATATAAATAAACTGTGTGCCAGAGCCATAGCTAAAGGAGTTGATGTTTTTAAGGTATTGCGGGCGGCATGCATCAATCCAGTCCAACATTATAAGTTAGATGTAGGCTTACTAAAAGAAGGTGATCCTGCAGATTTTATAATTGCAAAAGACCTAACAAATTTTGATATAATTGCTACCTACATCGGCGGTGTCCTGGTTGCAGAAAATGGGGTTACAAAAATCAAATCTGTTCCTTTCGGTAGTATCAATCATTTTGAATGTGATTTTACAATTCCCGAAAATTTTCAAGTCTTAGATCCTGTTGCTGATGAGCATAAGGTAGCGGTGATTGAAGCGCTGGACGGTCAACTAATCACAAACAAAATTCTTGTATCCTCCTCTCTCCTAGTGACAGAAGGTGGACGTTTAACTAGCAATGTAAAAGAAGACATTCTCAAAATTGCAGTCATCAACCGTTATCAAAAAGCTGTCATAGCGAAAGGATGGATCAAAAATTTCGGTTTGAAAGAGGGGGCAATTGCATCCTCCGTAGCGCACGATAGTCATAACATTATTGTAACCGGTGTAGATGACGAAAGCATAAGTAAAGCAGCAAATCTAGTCATCGAAGCACGTGGTGGTGTTAGTTGTGTTTCTAAGACAGCATCTAAGGTTATCGCTTTGCCTGTTGGGGGGTTGATGAGCAATAAAGATGGGTACGAGATTGCGAGTGAGTACACAGCACTTGACACCGTGGCGAAAAGCCTTGGATCGAAATTGTCTGCTCCATTCATGACACTTTCTTTTATGGCTCTCCTGGTAATACCGCATCTTAAACTCAGCGATAAGGGTTTATTTAACGGCGACAATTTTTCATTCGAAAATAGCAGTGAGAACTAAACATCGTACAAGCAACCAAATGGCATAAGATTTTAATGCATGTGGATGTTAAAGTCGGTTATAGCTTTAACCTTTATCTCAATTTCTACGTCAAACGTTATATTTGATAAACAAAATTTAGCGGAGATGAAAACTTTGTCTGAAACGTGGTTTACGGAAGGATATATAGATTTTGAACTAAAGAAATATACGCTTCTAGCATACCTCAACGAGGTCAATAAATACTTCAACGAAAACAAGTTGTACCCGCAACTTGCCGATGTCATCTTTCATTACAATAACATCATATCCTTCAGAGAAAATAAGAAATTTCTGCAGGAGCACTTTCCCAAACAACTCACAGATATCAACATTCAAAAACTTCAATTTGCTTACGAGCAAATGATTGAAGATGATGAGTTGATGAAAGAACTGGAAGACATTATTCACTACTCAGCAAACAAGATAAAAAGTACCATTAAGACTGGAGCGGAGATTTATGAATTTGTTGAAACCAAGATGAGCATAGAGCCCGTTGGCCTTGTACCCCTAGATGTAAATGAGGGATATTTATTTTTGAAAGATGGCAAGTACAACGCAATTGTAGTTTACCAATATCGCCTGACCTTTTTCGAAAAACACGATGAGAAGTACCGCGGCATCCGCACAGATTACATCCATAAGTGGGATAGAACGGTGAGTAATTCCCCCGAAAATATAAAAGGTGAATTGATAAAAAACCGCCGTGACCTACCCAACCCGGCAGTGTATAACATTCAAACCGACTTGGCTTATCCTCTCGAGGAAACCCTTTTGCCAATCGCAAAACGCTCGTTTGTAAAGTACATAAGCAACTAGACTTGCGCCTCGAGCGAAAGAATTGTCCTCAAGCATAAGAAAGCTGTAACCTGAACGGATGCCATGTGCTGTTCATGTTCCATACTTAGCATCTTTTTTTTAAACATTCCCGTTCAAATTTTTTTAAAAATGTGGCATCTATTATACAGCTTTAATTCATTTTTATTGGTCTTATTAGAGGTACAGGTTTTTATACAATTTTGTTAGCAACCACTCGAGAGTAATTAACATGTGTTGAATAACTTGTAGCGAAGAGTTTCACAAAAATTAACTTAGTTTGAATAGGATTTAGGTTTCAAATGAATTAAAATTAAAATGGCTTTTTACAAGATTTAATATGAATGAAACCCGGGAAATTTCTGCTTTATTTTCCTTGATCGACGATCCGGACCAAGAGGTTTTTTCAACCGTCTCAAACCGAATTGTCCATTACGGCCGGGGCATTATACCAAATCTTGAAAATCTCTGGGAAAACACTTTAAGTGAGGAGGTACAAGAGCGCATAGAACTGCTCATTCACAAACTTCATTTTATTGATCTTAATAAAGACTTCACCGACTGGAAAAATAATCCTTATCATGACCTGCTTTTTGGGTCGCTACTCGTCGCCAAATTTCAATACCCCGAACTTGCCACGGCACCCGTTCTACAGGAGCTGGAAAGAATTCGCAGAAACGTTTGGCTGGAGCTGAACAGCTTTCTTACTTCGCTGGAACAGGCCAATGTGATTTCGAGTATTGTCTATAATTACTACAATTTAAAAGGGGTTGAAATGGGATATAACAACCCAGACGATTTCTTCATTCATAAAGTAATAGAAAGTAAAAAAGGAAATGCGCTAAGTAACGGCGTTTTATATTTGCTCTTATGCGAATTGCTTGATATAAACGTAAAAGCTATCAATATTCCACGCCAGTTTATCCTTGCCTATTTTCACAATGATTACGACCAATTAGTCGATCCTAATCCGCAGCAAAAAATTCATTTTTATATAGACGCCATTAACGGGCAGATCTTTTCACACAAAGACATGGAGGCCTACTTCAAACGCATCTCCGTTCCTATAACTCCGTTTTATTTCAAACCACTTTCTCAC
Organism: Segetibacter aerophilus; assembly: GCF_007991655.1. Lineage (GTDB taxonomy): Bacteria > Bacteroidota > Bacteroidia > Chitinophagales > Chitinophagaceae > Segetibacter > Segetibacter aerophilus. Next base: position 630,894 of record NZ_BJYT01000001.1, on the reverse strand, counting down.
AAACGTATTATTCAAATACAACTTGAAGAATTAGCGAAGTGCTTTAAGAATCCAAAATACGATTACAAGTATAAAGAACTGATGAGCTTAAGCAACCTGCTGGAAGATTAAGGTTACCTCCGTATAGTTTGAATGTATTTTGCCCTAAATTCTTGTTCTCACAATTTCCCAAAGTACTATTCCTGCAGCTACAGAAATATTGAGGGAATGTTTCATGCCCAGCTGAGGAATTTCGAGGCTTCCGTCTATTAATTGCAGTACCTCGTTTTGTACTCCTTCCACTTCATTGCCAAATACAACTGCAATCTTATCATCTGTTTTTACTGAAAATTTTTCAAGAGACATACTTCCTTCAGTTTGCTCTACCGCCAATACTTTATAACCTCTATTTTTTAATTCGCGTATAGCGTCGGTAGCGGCTGCAAAATAAATCCAGTCGACAGACTCTGTTGCTCCAAGAGCAGTCTTATTGATATCTCTATGAGGAGGTTGAGGAGTATATCCACATAAAAAAATGGCATCGATTAAAAAGGCATCTGCAGTTCTAAAAACACTTCCCACATTATGCATGCTTCTTATGTTATCAAGCACTGCTATTACAGGAGTTTTTGAAGCCTGTTTAAACTCCTCTATTGACTTACGCCCCAATTCATCCATACTTAATTTTCGCATGGAACAAATTTAGAACGAACACAACTAAATTGCTCAGCAGTATACGAAGTTAGACACCGAACTATCGAGTATGGATTAGATTTTAAGTGAAGACTTCTGCAAAAAGGCAACTTTCATTTTAGGCATTTACCGGCTTATTTGCAACAAACCAGTCCGCCATTGCCTCGATTAGTTCCGTATTTTCTTCTTCGGTGCCAACAGTAATTCTCAGGCAATTTTCGCATAACTGAACATTGCTTCTATCTCTTACCACAATTCCGCGGGTCAATAAATAATGATAAATTTCTTTTGCATTATCCACTTTTACCAGCAGAAAGTTTGCATCAGAAGGATAGACTTTTTTCACAAACGGAATTTTCTCAAATACCCCTTTTAGCGCAACCCGCATTTGCACAAGTTCTTTAATCATATCGTTCACCTGCCCCACTTCTTCCAAAGCCTTAAGCGCTAATTCTTGCGTTACCTGGTTTACGTTATAGGGCGGCTTAACGCGGTTTAAAATTTCAATAATCTCTTCTGACGCAAATGCCATTCCTAGCCGAAGGCCGGCAAGTCCCCAGGCTTTACTAAAAGTTTGAAGGACGACCAGGTTTGGATAGTCTTTAAGTTCTTGTATGAAAGATTTTTGCCTTGAAAAATTAATATAGGCTTCATCTACCACTACCAACCCATTGAAGTTATTGAGGATAGTTTCGACGTCTTCCCTATTCATAGAATTCGCAGTCGGATTATTGGGCGAACAGATCCAGATGAGTTTAGTGTTTTCGTTTACTAAATTTTCAAGATGAACAAGGTCAAGTTGGAAATCGTCAAGCAACGGCGCTTTTTTGATTTCGATGTCATTGATGTTAGCACTTACCTCGTACATACCGTATGTGGGAGGACATATTATTACATTGTCTTTACCGGGATTACAAAAACAGCGATATAAAAGGTCAACACACTCATCACTTCCATTACCTAAAAAAATCTTCGATGCTTCAACTGACTTTACCACTGAAAGGGCTTCTTTAACCTTCACCTGGTGAGGATCCGGGTATCGGTTGTACCATTTCGTCAAAGGCGACCCTAATGCGTTTTCATTTGCATCTAAAAATACTTTTGCTTCACCGCTAAATTCATCTCTTGCTGAGGAATAAGGGGTGAGGCTTTTTATGTTTTCGCGAACAAGTTTATTTAAATCAAACATGGACAGTATTTGTTGTATTTAGATATTGGGGTGAAAAAGATCGAAAGTAAAAATCGATTTCAGTACTAGTTACAAAGCCTGATCGAAACCGCGTTTTTATGGGCCTGCAGTCCCTCTGCTTCCGCCATAATTTCTACCGTTCCACCGATACCTTCCAGTCCTACTTTGGACAATTTTTGATAAGTTATCTTCTTTACAAAAGAATCAACACTTACACCGCTGTAAGCTTTTGCATAGCCATTGGTAGGCAAAGTATGATTCGTACCGCTTGCGTAATCTCCAACGCTTTCGGGCGAATAATTTCCAAGAAAAATAGAACCAGCATTGATAATTTCGTCCCCAATTTTCTCATCATCTGCACAACTGATAATAAGGTGTTCCGGAGCATATTCGTTAATCAATTCAATTCCTTCCCTTATTGTTTTAACTAAAAATATTTTGCTGTTTTGAATAGCTATCGTTGCAATGTTTTTTCTCGGCAAAACCGCCAGCTGTCTTTCTACTTCAACTTTCGTCTCAGATGCTAACGCAGCCGATGTAGTAACTAGAATTGCCTGACTATCGTTACCGTGCTCCGCTTGTGATAAGAGATCAGCGGCAACGAAAGCTGCATTAGCCGTGTCATCGGCTAGCACGGCTACTTCACTTGGCCCCGCAGGCATATCAATTGCCACCCCATCTTTTTGAACCAACTGCTTAGCGCAGGTAACATATTGGTTTCCTGGACCAAAAATTTTATACACCTGGGGAATGGTAGCAGTTCCGAAAGCTAGCGCAGCAATTCCCTGGGCTCCACCAGCTTTAAATATTTGAGTAACCCCAACAAGATGTGCTGCATATAATATGGCGGGATGTAATTTGCCTTCTTTATTGGGAGGTGAGCATAAGATAATTTCTTTACAACCGACCATTTTAGCAGGAATTCCCAGCATTAAAATAGTAGAGAATAAAGGAGCGGAGCCGCCTGGAATATATAGACCTACTTTCTCAATCGGTACTGATTTCCTCCAACATTGTACGCCGGGCATCGTTTCTACCCGTTCTTCCATCTTCAATTGAGCCCGATGAAATTTTTCGATATTCTCTTTGGCCTGCAGAATCGCGTTTTTTAAATTATCGTCAACAAGATCGCAGGCTTCGCTTATTTCTTCCGCGCTCACTTTAAAGTTGCTCACGCTTACCTTATCAAACATCGATGTAAATCGCCGCACTGCCTCATCGCCGCTTTTCTTTACTTCTTTTACGATGTTTGCAACACTAGCTTCCAAAGAAGAATTATCCAGTACCGGTCTTAAGAGAAGCTTTTTCCAAGCTTTCTTCTCAGGATACTCATACAACACTAACATATTTTACAGCTCTTTAGTCATTTTATAATTCGTAAAATCCTTACCATTATAAAGCTTCTTCTTTATGCGGGTAACCCTAAAACCGTAGGCTTCAAAAAAAGATTTTGCTGTTATACTTGCTTCCGTTGTCAACACCCGGTAATTTCTTTCTTCGGCTATGTGCAGTATTTCTTCTATGAGGTTTGCTGCAATTTTCTGGCGCTGAAAGTCTTTGTGGACGTATAATGTGTCGACGTGGCCGTCGTCTACCAACTCTGTAAAGCCAACCATTTTATCTTTTATGAAGGCAACCTTACACACATTTTTCTTTAGTCGCTCTTGCCAAAATCTCTTGTCAGAGTTCTCCGGCGCCCATCCGTTCAATTGATCCTGTCTGTAATCGCGCGCGTTTACTGTATGCACGGTATCATAAAACAATTGCATCATTTCGTCGAGCATACTTTCATCATAATCTATAATTCTAAACTCTTCCATTCTGTTTTCTATTATCCTTCTTTTTATACCAGTAGCATCATCGTTGCGTCGCAATCCGTTCATCATTTCTTCTATAAAGCTTTCCTGAGCGTGCACCATCTCTCACAGAAAGCGCAGAAGTCGCGGAAAAAATGGAAGGCCGCTTTTGCTCTCTATTCTTCCAGCCAATCCAAAAAATGCTGTAAATCCCGTTCTAAATGATCATCTTCTCGATAGGCACCACTAAGATTCCCTGCGCGCCTGCTTCCTTTAATTTTTCAATGATTTCCCAAAAATCACTTTCCTTCAGCACGCTATGCACGCTGCTCCAACCACTTTCTGCCAGCGGCAAAACGGTCGGGCTTTTCATTCCGGGAAGCAAACCAATAATCTCAGACAGCTTATCGTTTGGTGCGTTTAATAAAATGTACTTATTATTTTTTGACCTTTTTACCGCCTTTATTCTAAACAACAATTTGTCAAGCAAGCGCTGCTTCTCTTCGTTTAAATGACTGCTTTTTATTAAAACTGCCTGTGACTTTAAAACAGTTTCTACTTCTTTCAAACCGTTCATAAAAAGAGTAGAACCGCTGCTGACAAGGTCGCAAATCGCATGGGCCAAACCAATGCCCGGAGCTATCTCAACACTTCCACTGATCTCGTGGATCTCAGCATCTACACCTTGTTCCTCCATAAACTTCCTTACTATTACAGGGTAAGTGGTAGCAATCCTTTTACCATGCAAATAGGAAACATCGTTGTACACTTCATTCCTGCTAACAGCTATACTTAATCTACATTTTCCAAACCCCAATTGTTCTACAACTTCTACTTTCTTATTTTTTTCGTACACAACATTTTCTCCCACAAAACCTATGTCGGCAACTTCATCTTCTACGTACTGCGGTATGTCGTCGTCTCTTAAAAAATAGACCTCTATAGGAAAATTGCTTGCTTCGGTTCTTAGCTTGTTTACTCCGTTAGCGATATCAATACCGCACTCTTTCAACAGCTTCATACTGTCTTCGTTCAATCGACCCGATTTCTGAATAGCGATTCTAAGAACCATGATTTAACCTCCTATCCTCCGTAACGGAGGAACTTTAATGATTAATTATTAGTACCCGTTCTTCCTTCTTTCCTCTTTAGGACAGGTTGGGATGGGTACAAAAAAAGGCTTACCGAAGTAAGCCCTTTAATGTTTTATAGTGAGTGCACAATACAACAACGGCTTACCCTAAGGCAAGGAATGATGATGAAGTTTGTGCACCTTTAAATTCATGCGGCAAATATAGATTGTGATTACTAAGTAAAAAAATTACTTTAAAAACTAGGCGTTGATGTCTAATTAGTCAAGCTTTAACACCGCCAGGAACGCTTCTTGCGGAACTTCAACATTGCCTATCTGCTTCATACGTTTTTTACCCTCTTTTTGCTTTTCAAGTAATTTCCGTTTACGGCTAATATCACCTCCGTAACACTTTGCAGTAACATCTTTACGCATCGCACTGATGTTTTCGCGAGCAACAATTTTAGCTCCGATGGCTGCCTGGATAACAATTTGAAACTGCTGGCGCGGCAACAACTCTTTCAACTTTTCGCAAAGCTTTCTTCCAAAATCCTGCGCACGGCCGCGGTGTATCAAAGCACTCAATGCATCTACTTTCTCTGAATTGAGCAGAATGTCCATTTTCACAATGTCACTTTCGCGATAGCCAATCGGATGATAATCGAACGAGGCGTAACCACGAGTCGAGCTTTTTAATTTATCATAGAAGTCAAAAACGATCTCGGTAAGCGGCAATTCAAACGTAAGTTCAACACGGGTTGAGGTGAGGTAGCTTTGGTTAATGATAATACCGCGTTTACCCAGACAGAGCGTCATAATGTTGCCAATATAATCGGCGTGAGTAACAATTTGCGCTTTGATAAAAGGCTCCTCAATCGACTCCAACTTTGTCGGGTCAGGCATCTCAGTTGGATTATTTACTGTAATGGTGTCGCCCTTCGAAGTATGTGCAATAAAGCTAACGTTGGGAACTGTAGTAATTACGGTCTGGTTAAACTCCCTCTCCAGCCGCTCCTGGATAATTTCCATGTGCAACATACCTAAAAAGCCGCAGCGGAAACCGAAACCAAGCGCTTGAGATGTTTCGAGTTCGAAGGTGAGAGAAGCATCGTTTAGCTGAAGCTTATCCATGCAATCTCGCAACTCTTCAAAAGCATCTGTTTCTACCGGGAAGATGCCGGCAAAAACCATTGGTTTTACTTCCTCAAACCCTTTAATCATTTCGGCGGGATTATTTGCCAAAGTGATGGTATCGCCCACTTTTACTTCCTTCGCATTCTTGATGCCCGTTATTATATATCCCACATCGCCCGTCTTCACTTCGTCTTTCGCTGTCATTGTAAGCTTCAGTACACCCACTTCGTCGGCAAAGTAATCAGTTCTTGTACTGGCAAATTGTATTTTATCGCCTTTTTTGAGGCTACCATTCATAATACGATAGTAGATGATAATTCCTCTGAAGCTATTGAAAACGCTGTCGAAAATAAGTGCCTGCAAGGGAGCATCAACATTACCAGACGGAGCAGGAATGCGTTCAATAATAGCAGCAAGAATTCCTTCAATACCTATTCCGCTTTTAGCGCTAGCCAGCAAAATAGTTTCAGGCTTGCACCCAATGAGCTCGACAATCTGATCCTTTACTTCTTCAATCATAGCCCCGTCCATATCAATTTTATTGATTACGGGAATGATCTCCAAATTGTTATCAATAGCCAGGTAAAGATTACTTATGGTCTGGGCCTGAATTCCCTGGGATGCATCGACGAGTAGTAGCGCTCCCTCACAAGCTGCAAGGGCACGGCTTACCTCGTAACTAAAATCTACGTGCCCCGGGGTATCAATAAGATTGAGTGTATACGTCTCGCCTTTAAAGGGATAAGTTATTTGTATTGCGTGACTTTTAATGGTAATTCCCTTCTCACGTTCCAGGTCCATATCATCCAGCACCTGCGCCTGCATGTCACGGTCGCTGATCGTATGTGTGAATTCTAAAAGCCGGTCAGCAAGCGTACTCTTTCCGTGATCAATGTGGGCGATGATGCAAAAATTCCTGATATTCTTCATATTGCCGCAAAAATAACGATGTGCACCCACATTTCCCTTTCGTAAAAACTGTTTAGAATGTTACGATTTGTTATTTTAATCGTTGAAAATTATGATTAACCATCTTTCTTAATTAAAAGTTATTGATCCAAATGCTGTTTGAGATGCCTGACTCAATGCTTTACTTGCATTACTTATTAAACAGGTGTGGATATTTTCATGTTTTCCACAGCAGAAATGACTTTACTTTCAAGAAATCGTACGAGTATGAAATATCTCCTCTCCTCATTAATAATTATTGCTTTTTTTCTAAATAGCTGCGAAAAAGATCAAAACCGTAAACTGTTGGGCGGTTATTTTAAGTACAGTATTAATGGCAAGGAAACCATTATTAATGATGAAGTTGGCATTAATAGTAACGTGTTCGATTGCACTTTTAAAGGCGACTCCGTTTTGACCATCAACGTCTCGAAGATTTACGAAGGAGCCGGTTTTATAGTCAAAAGCGATAGCATTAAAGACGGGACTTATGTGCTCGATAATGCAAACAAAGCTTACTACACAAATCCCCTTGACCAGAAAAGATACTACACCAACGATAAGTTCAAAGGAACGCTTAACATTAAAAAAGGAACGTTCGAAGCGAAGGAGTTATTATATACCCTTGAAGGCACCTTTAATTTCCAGGCCGTTGATACAGTAACTGGTAAAAACTTTAATGTAGTCAACGGCTCTTTTCTAATGGAGCGGACCACTTTTCATTAAATCTTTTTGTTACCGGCTTTTGTCCATACCTCAACATCGTTGTGTCACTCACTTTTGCTGTAGTCCATTCTTCATCACTTGCTAAGGATTTTATTCAAACTGTCTTTTCTATATCTAAAACTTTAAAACTACAATTTTGGAAGGCCCTGTTCAAGAAGATCAAACATTTGAAAACCTCAATTATGAAGAAAAGCAATTAACGGTAAAAGAATTCACGGAGTGCGAATTCATCAACTGCAACTTCTCTAAAACTAATCTAAGTAATATTAATTTTATGGATTGCCTGTTTAAAGGTTCAAACCTTTCTTTGGCAGTTTTAGCAAATACAGGAATAAAAAACATCAGGTTTCTAAACTGTAAGCTGATGGGTCTCGACTTCAGCGTTTGCAACGACTTTTTATTCTCTGCGACCTTTGAAAATTGTCAACTCGACTATTCTTCATTTTACAAAAAGAAGATGAAAAAAGCAGTTTTTAGCGATTGCAGTTTGAAGCAAGTGGATTTCGCAGAAGCAGACCTAACCGCTGCAATATTCAAACACTGTGATCTAGCTGATGCAGTGTTTGTGCAAACAATTTTAGAAAAAGCTGATTTAAGAACAGCTAAAAACTATGCGTTCGACCCGGAACAGAATAAAGTCAAAAAAGCAAAGTTTTCTTTACCAGACGTGTTAGGATTATTAAATAAGTACAATATCGATATCAGTTGAAACAACTTCAACACTGGTATCTTAAGCCACGAATTGCTGAAAACTCAATTCCTAATTCAGTTTTTTCTTCATGCTGCTTACCTGTTCCTGTAAATTATTAACCAGGCTAGCCAATTGATTTACGTCCCAGCGCTGCTGCACGTTCGCCTTTGAAATGATCATCTGCGCTTGCCATAATTCAACTATTTCATCAGCGTTTACCTGGTAAGGCTCGTACAGGGGATTATCGCTCACCAGCGTAACCTTCGTTTTGCTGCGGTTATTCTTCAACACCCTTTTATATACAATACCTTCATTTCGCGAAACCACGATGTAAGTATTGCTTGTTTTTACATCCTCGATATTTTCCAGCTTCTCACCAACAATCACAGATCCGCTTTGAGTAGGCAACATACTATCTCCAATTATTTCAAACGCGCGGTAGCTACCTGCACCTAACATTGGCAGCGTAAACGTATTCAACTCATCAATAAAATCTGGATCGGCATAACCTGCCAAGTATCCGGCCGCAGCTTTAACAGGTACAAATTGTATCTCAGCAACATTTGAAGACATCTTCAATTGCCTTCGTTTTTCCATGTAAGTGCTACCCTTAGCATTAGCTACATCTTTCAATAACAACTCGTCCAATGTTATTTTAAAAATGCCGCTAATAATCTCGAGCACCTCTAGTTTTGGCTCAGCCCGCTCCTCTTCATATGCACCTAAAAGTGAACGTTTAATTTTCAGTTTATTGGCAAATTCTTCCTGGGTCCACCCTCTTAGTTTCCTAAGGTATTTCAAATTTTTTCCGGCTTGAGACATAACAAGGCTAATTTGTTTAGCTGCAAATTACTAATAATATTAGCTTAGCAAAAACATTTTTTTGGAAGCAATATATTTATAATGACTTTTGCACCGTTAAGTAAAGAATATATGGCAAAAGCTAAAAAGGACACTGTAGAAAATGAAGAACTGCAAGCTAATACTTCAACCAAATTAAAACCCGGCCGAGGACCAGAACAGCCCCAGCAGGATACAAAGGTAAAAGCCGCAAAAGAGTCAAAGAAAAGTACACCGGCAGTTCGCCAACGGTCTTCAAAAGAGGAACCTATTATACTTATTACTAACGATGATGGCGTTACAGCACCTGGTATTGCAGCGCTGGTTGATGCAGTAAAAGATTTGGGCAAAATAGTGGTTATAGCGCCTGACAAAGCTCAGAGCGGAATGGGTCATGCTATTACGATCGGTACCCCTCTCCGTATGGTGCAGGTCAACCAGTTTGGCGATAACATAGAAGCTTACTCGTGCAACGGCACTCCAGTTGACTGTGTAAAACTTGCTGTAGATAAAATCCTTCACCGTAAGCCTGATATTTGTCTCAGCGGCGTAAACCATGGCGCCAATCATTCCATTAATGTTATTTACTCAGGGACAATGTCGGCCGCCCTGGAAGCAGCTATTGAAAGCATTCCAAGTGTAGGTTTCTCTTTACTTGACTACAGTCTTGAAGCTGATTTTACCGGTGCTAAAAAGTACGCCCGCTTGATTGTAGAGCAAATTCTTACCACTAAAGCGATCGACAAGCATCTTTGCTTAAACGTAAATTTTCCCGCTGTAACAGTCGAACAACTGAAGGGTCTAAAGATCTGTCGCCAGGCTTATGCGAAGTACGAAGAAGACTTCGCCGAGCGTACCGACCCAACCGGCAAAAAGTATTATTGGCTGACCGGCGAGTTTGTCAATTTCGACAAAGGCCGCGACACCGACGTGTGGGCCCTCAACCATAATTACGCAAGCGTAGTGCCTGTGCAGTTCGACCTTACTAATTACAAGCTGAAAGAAAAGCTTGAAAAAACATTCAATCTTACTTAATGCTAAAAGACGACCTCAAGTTAGGTATCATCCTGGGCTTTATAGCTCCTATAGTTGGCATGCTGTTGTACTACTTCATTCAGTTCAAAAGTGTAATGTCCTTCGGCGAATTTGTTCATATTATCCTTGTACAACGAACCCTGCTGACTGCTTTGGTAAGTGTTTCTCTTGTAGCCAACGCAGCAATTTTCACCTTATATATTAATAAACGCCTAGATCAAACAGCCAAAGGAATTTTTATCGCAACATGTATTTACGGAGTAGCTTCTTTAATCTGGAAGTTTCTTTTGTAGCCACTAATTGGATCTATACCTAACATCGTTGTGTCACTCCCTTGTACAACAAGTAACTATTCATCTTTTTAAAATACCAATACCAACAATGCCACACCTCACCCGTGTGGCACCTTCATTTATATGCCTTTTCAAATCGTATTTCCCCCTTCTCCGCGAGGAGAACGGCCGGGGATGAGGCGAACAATGGCAGAGTTTTTTCTGTTATGAGCAATTGCTAATGAACTATTAATGCCATTAATCGAATTTTCAGATAAAGGTTTATGTTGTCCTCAAGGCCAGTTTTACATTGACCCATGGAAGCCTGTCGACAAGGCATTAATTACACACGGCCACAGCGATCATGCTCGCTGGGGATCTCAATCTTACCTGTGCCATAGCTTCACAAAACCAATACTTCAACTAAGGTTAGGCGACAATCCATATCAAACCGTAGAATGGGGTGAAACGATTTTTATGAACGGTGTAAAAATCTCTTTCCATCCCGCTGGTCATGTCATTGGCTCCTCGCAAATACGGCTGGAGTATAACGGAGAGGTGTGGGTTGTTAGTGGAGACTACAAGGTAGTCAACGATGGCCTTAGCGGACAATTCGAAGCAGTGCGGTGCAATACTTTTATAACCGAGTCAACTTTTGGCCTGCCAATCTATAAATGGAAGTCACCGGAACAGATTAACAAAGACATTCAAAGCTGGATTCAACAAAATACAGCCGACAAAAAAACAAGCGTAATTACTGCTTATAGCTTAGGTAAGGCACAACGAGTAATACAGGCAATCGCAGAAGTGACAGAAAAAATTTACGTGCATGGCGCGATTTACAACGTACACGAAGCACTGCTTAAAGCAGGATGGAAACTGCCTACAGTTCATCGCGTTACTTATGAAACTACAAAAGAGGAATTGGCCGGAAGCGTGGTAGTTGCTCCACCTAGTGCCGACGGAAGCTCATGGATGAAACGGTTTCCAAATTATGTTGTTGGGGTTTGTAGTGGATGGATGCAGGTACGCGGAAACGCACGACGAAGAAACGTAGATGCAGGTTTCGCAATGAGCGATCACGCAGATTGGCCCGGATTGTTGCAGGCGGTAAAAGCAACCGGCGCAGAGAAGGTATTTGTAACACATGGATTCCAGGCAACGTTTAGCAGGTACCTAAATGAATTGGGAATTGAAGCAGGAGAAGTTAAAACAGAATACGGCAACGACGAAGAAGAAGGACTAACACCTTCAGCGGCTGGAATTGAGGACGTCGAAAAACTCGCGGAAGATGAGTGATTTTGCAAACGATATCGAAAAACTTGTTGTCGAAGACAATGAAAGAGATCATCCTTCGTCTTCTACAGGCTTGGGAGGTTTTGCTGATTTGGTGAGAGTTTTAGGTACAAGCACAAAAACAACTGATAAACTTGAAGCACTCGTTCAATATTTTTCAGAAGCAGACGATAGAGATAAAGTTTGGGTAATCGCTTTATTCAGTGGTAGAAAACCTAAACGCGCAGTAAATACAACGCAGCTAATTACCTGGTGTGTTGAAGTTGCGGGTTTACCTGGATGGCTGTTTGGAGAAAGCTACCACACCGTTGGTGATCTTGCTGAAACTATCTCATTACTATTACCCGAAACAGTAACAACAAACAGATCAGTCGAAACAAAACCTTTACACTTTTATATTGATACTTTTCGGCACATTGAAAAGCAGGATGAAACGATAAAAAAAGAATTTATCCTCGACAGCTGGAAACAAATGAATCAAAATGAGCGATTTGTTTTTAATAAACTCATCACCGGCGCATTTCGAATTGGCGTTTCTCAAAAAATGATGGTGAATTCCTTGGCTAAATTCACCAGCCTTGAAGCTTCAGTTATCGCGCATCGTATAAGTGGCAACTGGGACCCATCAACTACAACCTTTGCAGAGCTTTTAAACGAAAGTCCAACAATTACGGATTATTCAAAACCCTACCCGTTTTATCTCGCCTACGCGTTGGATGAAGATCCTGAAACTCTGGGCGATACGGCCGAGTGGCAGGTTGAATGGAAGTGGGACGGCATTCGTGGCCAAATGATCAAACGCAATAATGCACTGTTTGTCTGGAGTCGAGGGGAAGAACTGATGACAGACAAGTTTCCTGAATACCATTCACTAAAAGATGTATTGCCTGACGGAACTGTTTTAGACGGAGAGATCATTCCTAGTATTGACAAAAAACCGCTCCCTTTTGCTTTATTACAAACAAGAATTGGGAGAAAAAATGTAACAAAGAAAAATCTGCAGGAGACCCCCATCACCTTTTTTGCGTACGACCTTTTAGAGTACAACCACGAAGACTGGCGGAACCGCCCGCTAACTGAAAGGCGAAAGCAATTGGAAATATTAATAGAACCTCTCACTACACCAACCATCATTCTTTCGCCTGTTGTAGAGTTCAATAAGTGGGATGAACTAACCGCGTTGAGAAAAACTTCAAGAGAAATGGGTGCTGAAGGTTTTATGATCAAACGAAAGTCGAGCATCTACCAGGTAGGCCGAAAGACAGGCGATTGGTGGAAATGGAAGATCGAACCACTGGTTATTGACTGTGTAATGATCTATGCCGAAAAGGGTTCTGGCAGAAGAAGTAATTTATACACCGCATATACGTTTGCGGTGAGAGACGGAGAAAAGCTGGTACCATTTACAAGAGCCTACAGCGGGTTAACGGATAAAGAGTTTACTGAAGTTGATTCATTTGTAAAACGAAACGCAATAGAAAAGTTTGGTCCTGTAAGAACTGTAAAACCTGAACTGGTTTTCGAAATTGCATTCGAAGGCATAGCTGCGAGCAACCGCCACAAGAGCGGCGTAGCACTCCGTTTTCCACGAATCAATCGCTGGCGTAAGGACAAAAAAGCTGACGAAATCAACACTTTGGAGGACTTGAAAAAGATGTTGGAGGTGTATGGTAAATGAGCGACCTACTTACACATTTTCTCGTTTCAACAAATCTCTTCGATAATGCTTCAAAGCTTTGAAACTGTTTATGCTATGCTAATACAACTCCTCCATAATAACTTCAACTTATCTTTACCGCTCACCGATCAGCTTCCCGTTACAAGAACAACCAACAGCATTAATGCTCGAAAAAACACCCGGATATAAAGTAATCAAGACTTGGCTGGCTTCAAAAAAAATGAAGCCTTTTGAATTCCAGGTTCAGGCGTGGCAGGAAATACAAGCGGGAAACAGCGGCCTCGTTAATGCACCCACTGGTTTCGGTAAAACCTTCTCTGTCTTTCTTGGAGCAATCATCAATTTCATCAATCAGAATCCTAAAAGCTATAAAACAAAGAAAAAAAATGGCTTGCAACTGCTTTGGGTAACTCCGCTAAGAGCCCTGGGAAAAGACATTGCCCGCGCAATGGAAGAAGTTATCGAGGAACTTGGAATGAATTGGCAGATTGGAATCAGGAATGGAGATACAGACGTAAATGAAAGGCAAAAGCAAAAACGAAATATGCCGGAAGCCTTGATTATTACGCCTGAAAGTCTTCATTTGCTACTAGGCCAGAAAGACTACCCGGGAACATTTTCAACACTGCAAATAATTGCAGTGGATGAATGGCACGAACTCCTCGGAAGCAAACGGGGTGTTCAGGTAGAGTTAGCAGTTTCAAGAATAGTCGGTCTTAGGCAAAAACTTGCGGAACAATCTACAGCTTTACCTCTATCACTTTGGGGTATAAGCGCGACAATTGGAAATCTTGAACAAGCGAGGGATGTATTGCTTGCCCCGTTGATTACCTCTGACCGGTCAAATACTATTACGCCACTACTATCACCTGTTATCGTTAAAGCAAACCTGCGAAAAGACATCGCAATCGAATCAGTTATTCCCGAAGAAATTGAAAAATTTCCATGGGCAGGTCACCTGGGGTTAAACCTCGCACAGCAGGCGGTAGACATTATTCGCGCTAACAATACTACCCTTGTTTTTATCAATACCCGCGGCATGAGCGAACGTTGGTACCAGAAGATTTTAGAAATTGCTCCCGATCTCGCAGGTGCCATTGCGCTCCACCACGGAAGCATCGAACAGGAAATTCGGTTATGGGTGGAAGAAGCGTTACATACCACCAAACTAAAAGCTGTTGTTTGCACTGCAAGCCTGGATCTAGGCGTCGACTTCCGTCCTGTCGAAACCGTCATCCAGGTTGGATCTCCCAAAGGCGTTGCCCGTTTTTTACAACGCGCTGGCCGTAGCGGTCATCAGCCAGGTAAAGTGAGTAAGATTTATTTTCTACCAACGCATTCTTTAGAGTTGGTAGAGGCTGCGGCGCTAAAGCAAGCTATGGATGAAAATATCATAGAAAGTCGGGAACCGCGAATGTTATGTTTCGATGTCCTCATTCAATATTTATGTACACTGGCGGTAGGTGAAGGCTTTAAACCTGATGATATTTTTGAAGAAGTAAAACGCACCTATTGCTACGCTGATATTACTGATGCAGAGTGGCAACAGGTCTTACATACGATCGTAAATGGTGGCGATGCCCTGCTTCAATACGACGAATATAAAAAAGTTGAAGTAGGCGAAGATGGAGTTTACCGGATAAAAAACCGAAGAATAGCCATGCGCCATCGTATGCATATTGGAACGATCGTTAGCAGCCCAATGATGAAAGTAAAGTTTATTTCTGGCGGCTACGTTGGTGTGATTGAGGAGACATTTATCTCGAGGCTTGAACCTGGAAATGTATTTACGCTCGCAGGTCGAAACCTTGAGTTTGTGATGGTAAAGGAGATGACAGCACTCGTTCGAAAATCGAATGCTTCAAAAGCAATCGTACCGAGTTGGGACGGCGGAAGAATGCCGCTCTCATCCAACCTGGGTATGATGCTTAGAAGAAAATTCAATTCCGCCCTGACTTCCAGCGATGTCGAATTAAAAGCCCTTAAACCTTTGTTCGACCTGCAACAAAAGCTTTCTCACGTTCCAAAAGAAAATGAGTTATTGATAGAGCAGATCGAGACTAAAGAAGGTTACCACTTATTCGTTTATCCGTTTGAGGGACGATTAGTGCACGAGGCGATGGCAGCAATTTTAGCCTATCGCGTCAGCCGTATTACGCCTATCACTTTTTCAATTGCTATGAACGACTATGGTTTTGAATTGCTGAGCGATCAACCTATTCCCGTAGACGATGTCAACGTGTATGAACTTTTTTCTACTGACAATTTGTTTGCAGACATTCAGCGAAGCGTAAACTCTACAGAAATGGCGCGGCGAAAGTTTCGAGACATTGGGGTAATTGGAGGGTTGATTTTTACAGGATACCCTGGCGAGCAAAAGAAAGCACGGCACCTGCAATCTTCGGCCTCTTTGATCTTTAATGTATTTACAGAATACGACAATAAGAACCTCTTGCTTCGCCAGTCGTACAACGAAGTGATGGAACAACAAATGGAAGAGATGCGGTTGCGAAATATGCTCGAGCGGATACAAAAGTCGAACATCATTTTAAAGTGGCCCACTCAACTTACCCCTTTTTGTTTCCCGGTGAAAGTAGATAGCATGCGTGAAAATATGAGCAGCGAAAAGCTCGAGGACAGAATAAAGAAAATGCAGGCACAATTAGAAAAGTAGGATAATTATTGTCAAGTTAATTAAGGCTGAACTCAACATGCTTAATGCATAGTTTCCGTTTTAAAGTGAAGCATGGAAATCAAACCAGCTGACGTTATTGAGAGGTTTTGCTGATTGTGTACAATTGTACTTTTCAAATAAGCTTTTTACTTGCTCATAAGATTTCCACTCTCCTTTGGTGTCGTCCCCGAATGGACCCGAGGAGCCATACAAATGCTTAAATGATATAAATCTTTGCAGTCTCAACTTAATGCCATTTCGGACAACCTGATACTTTGGGTAATAAAATTTTTTCTCCTTATCTAAATCAATCTGAATAAAGTTATCTCCTTGACTGATTAATTTGAATTTTTGATAACCTTTCGATTTCAAGATATCAAGCCATTCCAGGTGGCAGGCTTCACAAGAGACGTACTGAGGTTTGTTGCCGTTGTCGGGAATGTCTAACAAGCACATGTAGTCATATCCTTCAATGTCAATCTTCAAATAATATGGCATGCCGTAAGTTTCGAACAATTTTTTGGTTGTGATACACTCAACATTCAAGACCTCATACCTCGTCTCATTTCTTGAACCTATTGATTTATCAAATGAACTCCACTCCGAACATCTGAGGTTTTTGTAGAACGGCCGCACACCTTCAGATTGGGCAATACAGACATTTAGTATAATTAACTGGCCTGAAGCTGTGTATTTACAAAGGTTCTTTCTAGCTTCTTCAACCAGCTCCGGATTGGCTTCAATCGCTAAAACTCTAAATCCCTTTTTCAAATAATACCTTGTGTCCTGACCTATGTGCATTCCAATATCATAGACAAGCTTATCCATACAAAGCATTTCAAGTAGTATAGAATTGTCTACAAAAAAAGTTTTTTAAAGGAAGAATTGCAACGGCAGGATTTTACAAATTCGAAAAATGTAATTAAAAATTGTTTAAAAAGAATGTCAAAAGCAGTTCTAAAGTATTGCAACGCTCAACAATGTTTCTTGGGTCGGCAGACTAACCATCGCATTGTTGTGTCGCTCTCTTGTACTTGTCGAGTTAACTCAGCTTTTTAACCCACTATATCGGTCACTCAAGTTCCTATACTTTCCAAACGAACATTGAGCGATCCAATTAGCCAGCAGATGAATTAAACGGATTAAGGGTTGGTTACGTATCCAATCTGCAGCGTTTGACCATTAGGAAATGTGGCGAAAATATATCCCTGGAATGTTACCCCGTACATGGAAGAAGCTGTTTGATACATCCACGCCAGGTTAGGAAAAATAGGTGGTATTCTTCGGCCTACCTGCATTGCTTGCCCGTATGGATTCACCATTACAATCGCATTGCTATTGGTAACATAATATGCGTTAGGATCGTTCACAAAAACGCATCTCATCACATAGCTATTGGCCATGTTAGCAGTAAAAGGCGGCGGACCAGGTTGAGGATATTGAGTAAACTGCGATTGGTTTATTGGGTTGTTGTTCGGCTGCTTATTATAATCTTCTGGAACGCCGGTTTCACTATTAACATTCCATTCATTGTTGTGATCCGATGTTTTTGCTTTTTGAGATTTGTCGTTCAAATCCTTTTCATGGTTATCAATTACAAAATTTTGCTGCTCCTTTAACTTGTCCAATAGTTCAAGCAAACGCCGCGAGACAGCCGGTAAACCATCCATGTTGAAAAGATCTAATCGATGCTTTGACCGCAGGCCATAAGGAATAGCAACAATATCAGACGGCTCTTCTAAAAAAACAGGAACCACACGGTGCTTATCTTTATCCTCACGAGCCATATCAATAGCTCCTGCAATCTCCTCATTTTGATAATACGCTTTCCCGGTGTTAGAAGAAACCAGCACAACTGTTATCAAAGAATTTCTTTGTGCCGCAGGCAATTCCTCCTCCCAGCTATCGCCGAGAAGAAGACAATAATTATCTAGAAAAACTTTACAGTGAGGCGCCAAAAGAGCACGTAAAGATTCCGCGACAGCAGCATCTGCAGAAGCATGAGCTATAAAAAAATGCCACTTGTATCCATTGATATCCATGTTGGTTCTGGTTGAAATGATATTATTGAATCCTACTAAAGTTTCTAATTCAAGATGTAGTCGATACGCGCTAAAGTCTTTTCTAAGGTAGAAAAAGTATTAATAAAATAATATTTCCATTCAAGACAGTAAATATGAAGCAGGGTTGCCTACTAAGACAATGATAGCGACAAAATCAGGGTTAACCGTAAATGTCAAAAGCTGTCCTAAAAGTATTGCAATGCGCCTCGACAATATTTTTAATATCAGGAGAATAACCGCCACCCATTGAAACCACACAAGGAATGGCGTGTTTTTTTGCCAGCGAAAGCACCATTTCATCTCTCTGTTTACATCCTTGTAGGGTCACTTTTAATTTACCAAACTTGTCTGTTTCAAGAATATCTACACCGGATTGGTAAAAACAAAAATTTGGTCTTACCTGGTTAATTAGCTGCGGCAAAGTTTCTGATAAGATGTTTAAGTATTGCACATCGCCTATCCCATCTGCAAGTGGAATATCAAGGTCTGATTGTTCTTTATGAAAAGGATAATTCTGTTGGCCATGCATGCTAAAAGTAAAAACGCGGGGCTCATTTTCGAAAAGCTTAGCGGTACCGTTACCCTGGTGAACGTCTAAGTCAATAATAAGAATTTTGCTAGCCAGGTTGTTGTGGAGTAAATAATTTGATGCAACTCCCTGGTCATTCAACATGCAAAATCCTTCTCCCTTATTTGCAAATGCATGATGGGTTCCACCGGCCACATTTAAGGCAACACCAGTTTCAAAAGCATAATGACAACAATCGATTGTTCCTTGCGTAATAATAAGTTCTCTTTCTGTCAGCGCTGGCGATTGAGGAAACCCTATCCTTCTTTGTTCGGAAGCAGTCAATTGTTGATTGACTAGTTTGTCCAGGTATTCCGGCGAGTGAGTAAGCAAAATGATTTCTTCACTGCAGGGTGCTGACGCAAAAATATTATCAGGGGTAATGGAGCCCTCGTGCAACAACTGCCCGGGAATTAACTCATACTTTAGCATTGGAAAGCGGTGACCTTCAGGCAACGGATGAGAATAAATCGGAGAATAGGCTATCTTGATGATGTCACTAATATTTGTCGATTCTTAATTTAAGGCCTTTTTTGTTCCATACCGTTCTAGGGCTGAAGAATGCGACGCAACGAACGATTCCAGAAGGACTTATGCGAGTTTCACAAAACACCCTTATAAAGGTCCGTTCCTCACATACACGTTACACTTTCACAACTGCACCTTGTTGACCTTTTGAAAAGTTGGAAGGTATAATAGCAAAAACGTTGTCGGCCGACTTTCGATCTATCAATGCCGTTCCGGTAAATTTTGAAAACGCCGGTATCACTGCAAAGTTTTCAGCAAAATAATAACACGGCAAAGAGACCTTTTGTTTTGCAAGCCCCTTTAGCAGCACGCACGGATGGATATGACCGCTGAAGTAATAGTGAACATCATCGGACGGGCCGCAAGCTTCGCTAATGTCATGCACAAAACAAAAATTTGCAAGGTGATAATGTAGATCTGAAACAGAAATATTTGAGTCAGCATACCACTCTCTTTTTAGGATGTCGTGGTTGCCTTTCACGAGCTGAATATGAAGGGCGCTAAAATCACTTCTCCATTTTTTAAATAGATCCAGTTCCTTGTTTAACACGCTATGAAACAAATCGCCCACTACCAATAACTGCTCGGGCTTGTAAAATTGTAACTGGGCCATCAATCTCTGCATATCCTCTTTGTAAACATTCTGAGGAACGGCTATGCCTGACTTACGAAAATGACCAGTTTTTCCAAAATGAAGATCAGACACGATGAGCACATTTTGTTCTTCCCAGTAAATGCAGCGATCGGGTGACAGCCACAGCGTTTGTTGATGTAATGAAAACTTCTCGGATACCTGCACTCCTAAATATTTTAACGGCGCCAAAGATATATAATACAAAGGGGGTAAGAAATTAGTTTACCTATCAGACCAAGCGAGGAAGCTTTTAACAGAGCTGTTTTAGAATTATTCTTTTAAAAATTATTGATGGACTTTTGCAGCCGCTACTAAGTGTTATTGAAGTTTAATTTTAAAGAATGAATTGGGAGACAATTTTTACAACGCAACGTATAGGGCAACAAAAAGAATCTGCCGGACCGAGATCGGGGTTTCAAAAAGATTTTGATCGAATCATATTTTCATCAGCCTTCAGAAGATTGCAGAATAAAACGCAGGTATTTCCCCTACCCGGGAGCACTTTTGTGCACAACCGTCTTACGCATTCCCTGGAAGTTGCCAGTGTCGGACGATCGTTGGGTAGCATGGTAGGAGAAAGACTTAGTAAAGAGATTGCTGATAGATCGAGCGATAGTTACGAGTTCTATAGATACGAGTTGGCGAATGTAATAGCTGCGGGCTGCCTTGCACATGACATCGGTAATCCTGCATTTGGTCACTCGGGCGAGAAAGCTATTTCGGCCTATTTTATTGATAATGCTAATTTGCTTATTGATGAAAAACCACTTGAAAAGTTCTTTAGTAAAAGAGAGTGGGCCGATATATCAAACTTTGAAGGCAATGCAAATGCAATTAGAATACTAACCCACGTTTTTAAAGGTAGATTGACCGCAGGACTAGGGCTTACTTACACGACAATTGCATCCATTCTAAAGTATCCTTGCGAAGCCACAGGTATAAATAAACAATTTAAGCACAGAAAGAAATTTGGCTTCTTTTTGTCTGAAGCTGATGCTATTCATTCGATTGCTGAAAAATTAGGGATGCACCGGGAAGAAGGTGAAACAGTGATGTATAAACGTCATCCTTTTGTTTATTTGGTGGAAGCTGCTGATGACATTTGTTACAGCATTATTGATATGGAAGATGCTAACAGGCTTGGTATTCTCTCTCATGATTTGGTAAGCCATTCGTTCTTTAACGTAATTAATTGCCTGAATGACGAGCAAGATTTTAAAAAGAGGACAGAGGAGATTTACAACAAAATCGGTGACGTGAATGAAAAAATTAGCTTCCTCAGGGCAAGAGCAATAAATCTTCTAACCACAAAAGCAGCCGAAGTGTTTTGGGAGAACAGGCAACAAATACTGGACGGAACATTCAATGATACTTTGCTTGATAATATAGAAAACCGCTATGGCGCGTTAAAAGAAGTGATGAGAATCTCAAACGAGAAGATTTATAATCATGACACAGTGTTGGAAATTGAAATAGCGGGCTATAATGTAATGTCTGAATTGCTTAGTTTATTCGTTCCCGCATTGTTGAAGAAGAAACCGAATCATAAAGACGAGAAAGTGTTAAAGCTGTTCCCGGTACAGTTTCGAGAATTTGAAGAGACAAATTCGCCTTATGAAAAAGTACTCAATGCTTTTGACCTTATATCAGGTATGACCGATTTGTACGCAACAGAAATGTATAGAAAATTAAAAGGTGTTGATATACCTCAACACCGATAATTAAAAGCTATGTCAGCCTGCTAGCTTGACAACTTATTAGGGTCGTCGTCGTTGCTCTCCCAACTATCTAAAGCTTCGGGATCAGGCATATTTCCTACATGCGCGTTTTCATCAACGATAAATCCTGAAGCATCTATTTTCGGTGCCGATGCCGGGTCGGTAGCAGGTGTCAACAACTCCCCTTCTGTTGCAGTACTTTTTTGCACGTGCTCCTGGTTGCCTTTACCATCTTCATCGTTCCTTTGTTGCATATCTTTTTCAAGATCCTCATTACTCATTTCAGCCGGATTATTATTATCCATACTTGCCATTTTAGTATCTGTTGTTCTATGGAGTAGTTAAAAAACTATGCCGCTTCGATCCTTATTCGGGAATGTTTAAAATAGTTTTTGCGAGGTGGATCATCTTTTCATCTCCAGTGTATTTGCCCCGTTCGTCTGAGAGTTTTACTACAGATGTCCACTCTCCCCCGTCGGGAAAGGCCTCCACCATTTTGATTACTATGTTCATTGGCTTTAAACCAACATCGTTGGTAAGATTTGTACCAATCCCGAAAGACATACCGATTTTCTCTCTACAAAATTCTGCTATCCGGGCTACTTTTTCGTAATTCAAAGCATCGGAAAAAATGATCGTTTTAGACATGGGGTCTATCCCTAGCTTTTGATAGTGTGCTATTGTTTGTTGTGCAAATTCAATAGGGTCTCCACTGTCGTGTCTTACCCCGTCAAAGAGTTTCGCAAACATTCTATCGAACTGGTCATAGAAGACTTTTGTAGTGTAGGTATCAGAAAGCGCAATACCCAGATCGCCTCTATAGACCTTCACCCAATTGTCAAGACCTAAAGAATTCGCCATTTTAAATCCATACTTAGCTGCATGAAACATAAACCATTCGTGGGCATGTGTGCCTATTGGCTTTACGCGATTTATCATCGCAAAATGTACATTGCTTGAACCGACAAAAGAGCTTTGCCCATATTGTTTAAGCGCCTGCATTACCAACTTATGCACCTGGTACGAATGTCTCCGCCGGGTCCCAAACTCTGCGACTGTTACGCCTAGTGTATTGTACTTTTCAATTTTTTCTTTGGTTACCTCTATTACATCCTCGTCATTGTTGCGTTGCTCGCCGGTCATTTTATAATATAGTTCTGACACGAGGGCCAGTAGCGGGATTTCCCAAAGAATGGTTCTGTACCAATACCCCTCTAAGAAAATATGAACGTTGTCACCCGCCTGCTCAATAACCACTTCCCCAGGATTATAACAATAGCCTTGTAAAAAATCGAGATAAGTAGGATCAAGATAGGGGCAGGTGGTGGCTAAATATTCTTTTTCCTCTAATGTAAGTTTCAACCCTGCCATTGCATCTACGCTCGCCCTAAGTTGCGAGGCAAAACCATCAGGGAAACGGTGTTTTCCCCGGTTGATAAATTCATAACGCGCTTTCGCCTTCGGAAATAAATTAACCACGCCATGCTGCATCGTAAACTTGTAGAAGTCATTGTCAAGTATAGAAGAAAGTTGCACTTCAGCTTTAGCCATTCTTATCCTTTTGAGGATTTATGCAAACATGCTACCACGAAAAGTAATACGATCAAAAGGGCTATCGATCTAAATAAATAGGCGAATAAACACTTTTCAATATACTCAACAGAAAAAGCTAGTGCAGCGTATGATGCTTTATCTTTTTTGTTTTGAAAGTAAAATGCTTTTGGCTGAGGTAACTGAATGTTACAACAAAAGCAGTCGTGATTATTTTGGAGATAATGGCATTGATGTGCAACTGCTCAATAAAGAATTTCAAGAACATATAGTTAAGAGCAATGCATGCCAACACCATAGAAAAGTACCTGATGAGCTGCACTCTTCCGCGCAAATTACTCTCGCTAAAAACAAGGTATCTGCTGTAATAAAACCCAATCGGAAAAGTGATGCAAAACGCAGCAATCATTGCTGCAATGTGTGGACTAATAGCAAAATATTGAAAATGCATTACCCCGTTTTGCTTGAACCTGTTTTCAAAAACACTAAAAAGAAAAATGTCCAGTATGGTGTTCGCACCCCCGCACGCTGCATAGCGAAAGGTCTGCAAAGGCATGAGCTTTCTAAACAAGGGATAGAAAAAATCAATAATGTTAAGCAAGAAATTATTCATTATCCGGTCGTACTAAATGGGGCGCGAAGATAAGCGTTGTAAATTGTACTTTTGGCGCCCAAAGCGTTAAAAAGAATGAGTGTTGTTTCTAAGATAAAACAGGTTGCGGCTGTAGCTATAACTGCATTGTATAACTTCAAGATAGATGAAAACCAAATACTGGTAAATGCAACAAAGCCTGAGTTTGAAGGTGAATATACCATTGTGTTATTTGCATTTGTAAAGCAATTAAAGAAATCGCCTGAAGCACTTGGCAAGGAACTAGGTAAGTTTATTGTAGAAGCTAATCCTGGTTTATTTGTCGGACACAACGTCATTAAAGGTTTTCTTAACTTATCCATTGCACCTGCTTACTGGACCGACTTTTTGCACCAGGAATTTGCTAACGAAACCTTTGGCAAATCGCCGGCAAAGAACAAAAAAGTTATGGTGGAGTATTCATCTCCGAACACCAACAAACCTTTACATCTTGGTCACCTGAGAAACAACTTTTTGGGTTGGAGCACCGCAGCAATTTTAAAGGCTTCAGGTAACGAAGTAATAAAAACATGCATCGTAAATGACCGTGGAATACATATTTGCAAAAGCATGATTGCATGGCAAAAACATGCAAAGGGAGCAACTCCTGAATCGACAGGAAAGAAAGGTGATCATCTCGTGGGAGACTATTATGTAAGATTTGAAGAAGACTTAAAAGCTGAAGCGGCAAACGTGTACGATCAGTTAGAAAGCAGGGAACTTGAGGGGTTTACCAAAGAGGAAGAAAATAAAATAATGTTGTTGGTGGATGCTTTGGAGCACGCAGAGCGTAGCCAGAACAAAGAGAAATACAACGAGATAAAGAGCCAGTTAATTGAAATAGCCCGTAACAATACACCCATCATGAAAGAAGCAAAACAGATGCTTCTTAAATGGGAACAAGGCGACGAAGAAATTCTTGCGTTATGGAGGAAAATGAACAGCTGGGTGTATGCGGGCTTCGATAAAACCTACGAAAGAATAGGCAGCGATTTTGATAAAATTTACTACGAAAGCGATCTCTATCTTTTAGGAAAAGATATTGTTGAAGAGGGCCTGCAAAAAGGAGTTTTATTTAGGAAAGACGATGGAAGCGTGTGGATTGATCTGACAGCAGATGGCCTCGATGAAAAACTGGTTTTACGCAGGGATGGAACGTCAGTCTACATCACACAAGATCTTGGACTGGCCCAGTTGAAGTATAAGGAATATGGTATTGATGAAAGCATTTATGTGGTAGGCGACGAGCAGAATTATCACTTGAAAGTGCTAAAGCTGATCCTTCAAAAACTGGGTGCTCCATACGCCAATGGTATCACTCACCTGAGCTACGGAATGGTAGAACTTCCAACAGGAAAAATGAAGAGCCGCGAAGGCACCGTTGTAGACGCTGATGATTTGGTTGACACGATGATTGAAATCGCAAAACAGAAAACCAAAGAACAGGGTAAAACGGAAGGATTTACTGAAGCTGAATTGACCGAGCTATACGAGACGATTGGATTGGGCGCTTTGAAATTTTTTCTCTTAAGGGTAGATCCAAAAAAGAAAATGATTTTTAACCCTGAGGAAAGCATCGAATTACAAGGCTTTACAGGACCATTCGTTCAATATACGCATGCACGTATAAAAAGCATTCTAAGAAAGGAGATGCCTAAAGCACTACCCCTTTCTCCGGATTTGCTACGGCTAGAGAAGGATATCATTATTAGTTTAGAACAATTTACCACGGTTATAGAAGAAGCAGGAAATGACCATGACCCTTCCAAAATTGCTATCTATGTATTTAACCTCGCGAAAACGTTCAATTCATTCTACACAGAACATTCCATCGCGAACGCAGAAACTGAAGAGAAAAAAGAACTGCGCCTGCAATTAGCAGTATTAACGGCGCGTACAATTAAAATAGCCATGGGTTTATTAGGTATTCCAGTCCCGGAAAGAATGTAGTTTTCTATAGACGGAAATATTGCCTGTAAATCGTTCAAACCTTTGAGATACGATTCTATTTTTAATTGAAATTGATAACTTTGCGGTCAGCGCAACGGAAGAACGGTATTTTATTTGCGGCCCATATATTCCGGCAATTGTTTTTACATGTAATAATGATTATGAACCTTTTAATCGAAATGTTGTAGTTAAGCACATGTTTCACCTTTTAAATTTTTAAAGAATGATACCAGCAGAAAATGGTAAACAAAACCAATCTCAAAGCAACGGCAGTTCAGGCAACGAACCGTCTAATAGCTCTGATATTCTAACAACCCGCCAGGGACATCCCGTATCTAATAATCAAAGTCTTCGTACCGTTGGTAATCGCGGTCCTGCGACTTTAGAAAATTACCAGTTTTTAGAAAAGATGTCTCATTTCGATCGTGAGCGTATCCCTGAAAGAGTAGTGCATGCACGGGGTTCAGGCGCCCACGGAGTTTTTGAAGCTTACGGAACGGTAGGAAATGAACCTGTTTCAAAATATACGCGTGCTAAACTTTTCCAGGAAAAAGGAAAACAGACTCCGGTATTTGTACGGTTTTCGACAGTAGGACATGGTATTCATTCTCCTGAGACATTAAGAGATCCACGCGGTTTTGCCGTTAAATTTTATACTGAAGATGGCAACTGGGATCTTGTTGGAAACAATCTGAAAGTGTTTTTTATACGTGACGCTATAAAATTTCCTGACCTTATTCACTCTCAAAAGCCAGATCCTGTAACCAACATTCAGAGTGGCGAGCGCATTTTTGATTTCATCAGCAATACGCCTGAGGCGATGCACATGGTTACCTTCCTGTTTTCACCATGGGGTATACCGGCCAACTACAGGCAGATGCAAGGTTCGGGAGTAAATACCTACAAGTGGGTTAACGCAGATGGTGTAGGAGTATTGGTGAAATATCACTGGGAGCCGTTGCAAGGGATCAAAAATCTTACGCAGGCGCAAGCTCAGGAAATACAAGGCAAAAATTTCAACCACGCCACACAAGACCTTTACGAGGCAATTGAAAGAGGTGAATATCCCCAGTGGGAATTGAACGTGCAGATAATGGAAGATGGCGAACATCCTGAACTTGATTTTGATCCGTTGGATGATACTAAGTTGTGGCCGCAAGACCAGTTTCCATGGTATCCTGTGGGCAAAATGACTTTAAACAGAAACCCTCTAAACTTCTTTGCTGAAGTTGAGCAATCTGCTTTTGGTACAGGTGTATTGGTTGATGGTTTGGACTTTTCTGATGACAAAATGTTGCAGGGCCGAACCTTCTCTTATTCTGACACGCAGCGTTATAGGGTAGGTGCAAACTACTTGCAATTACCTATTAATGCTCCAATAAAGAAAGTGGCAACTAACCAAAGAGATGGACAAATGGCTTATCACCAGGACCTTGTTCCGGGTTTAAATCCTCACGTAAACTATGAGCCTTCAAGTTTAGGTGGTTTAAAGGAAGCAACACCTGCAGGTAAAGACCATACGCCATCTTATTCTGCAAGCCTGGTTCGTCAAAAAATTGACAGAACAAACGATTTCAAGCAGGCAGGGGAAAGATATCGCATGCATGAAGATTGGGAAAAGGATGACCTTATTTCAAACTTGTCAAATGCGTTGGCACCGGCTGCGAAAGTGATCCAGGATAAAATGATAGAACTTTGCACTAAGTGTGACCCTGAGTATGGACAGCGTGTTGCGGACGGAATTAAGAAAGTTTCTGAAATGCTGAAGAAAGAAAAAGAGATGAGTAAGAACGGAAACGGACAGCCTGCTCCCGGAAGTGATGCTCAAAAACATGAAGCAGTTAAACAGGCCGAAAACATGGCTACAGAAGCAAAGCCTTATTAGATAATAATTTTAGATTTAAATGCGAGCCTGGTGATTTTTCACCAGGCTTTTTTAATTGTACCAACGAGTTTTTTGTGGTACGAGCAGTAGGTTTCCTGCGCATCTTTTGTTGTGTCACTCACTTTTACTGTACAACATTATTCATCGTTTTCATTGCAAACACCTTGAATACTCCAAATAAATATCGCAACGGTTTAATGGTGTATCTACAAGTACAAGTGAGTGACACAACGATGTTGAAAGAAGATTGACAGCTCTGTAAAAAAATCATTACTTGTATATAGAAAAATCAACATAAGACGGCAAGGGTTTTGATTAACACTTTCAATACAATTTAAATTAAAAGTTATGGAGACAAGAAACAACGCAGATATAGACACAACAAAGGTGAGCCCGGTAGATACAAAAAGGTTTGAAGTGCAAGATAATAACGGGCACATCAGGGGAAGCAGGCAAGCGAACTCAAACGAGCAAGATGTTGAGGAACAACGCGGCCAGGAAGACAACAGTGAATACAACAAGCTCGACGATCGGGGCACTCTTGCCGGAAACGAGGCTAGTTAACCAAGAGCCTATTTTTAAGAAGCCAACATAAGAGGAGCAAAAATTCTTCTGCTCTTATGTTGGCTTTAATTTTCCGGGAAACCCACCAAGGGTAGCAATACATGAAACGTTGTTCCTTTTCCTACTTCGGTGTCAAACCAAATTCGGCCATTTGCTTTTTCAACTATTCCCTTACACATGGCTAAGCCGAGCCCGGTTCCTGAAGACTTTGTAGTAAAGTTTGGGGTAAAAATGTTCTTACATTTTTCTTCCGGTATTCCAATACCATGATCAATTATATCAACCTGCAATTTATTTGCGTTGATCGATTCATTTACCTTAATCTCTATTACTTCCTGCCCGTCTGAGGCTTCTATCGCATTTTGAAAAAGGTTGGTAAAAAGCCTGTTGATCTGTGTGCGGTCTGCACTAATCATTGCTTCTTGTGCAGGATGATTGAAATGAATTTCTACTCGTTCGTTGGCACCGTACAAATTGATCAAAGACTTAAGGATTTCGTTGACGTCGAAGCTTTCAATCTTTACATTGCCAATATTCGCAAACTGAGAAAAGTCAGAAGCAATCTTTGCAAGCTGGTCTATTTGTTCAACCAACGTAGCCGAGACAGTTTCAACCATCACCTGGCTATTAGGATTTTTCTCTTTTATAGCTCGTTGCATATATTGTATGCTTAGCTTCATAGGGGTAAGTGGATTTTTTATTTCGTGCGCTACTTGCCGCGCCATTTCGCGCCACGCCCCTTCCCTTTCGCTTTTTGCCAATGCCTTTGCGCTGTCTTCAAGTTTGCGAACCATTTTATTGTATTCATTAACCAAAGTGCCTATCTCGTCATTTGCGTTCCATGAAATTTCTTCGTTCGCTTTGCCAAGATTGATCTCCTTCATCTTGCTGCCGATGAGCGCAAACGAGCTCGTGATCCGGTTAGTTAACAATACCGAGATTGCACCCGCTATTACAAAAATGAAAGCGTTTAAAACAATCAGTGTTACAAGGAAATTTGAAATTTCCTGGTTCAGTTCCCTTTGAGTATTTAAATAGGGAACATTGAGGTAAGCATACAACTCGCCATTTTCATCTTTGATCGGAATGTACACACTGAGATAAGCAAAATTGCTCACCTTTTCCTCCTGTATCACCTGTATTTCATTATTGTTGTGAAGGCTATAATAAGCGGCAGGATCCATCATTCTACTTAAAATCCCCTTATTATACATGTAGGGCTGGGTAGAGACTTTTAAGTTTCCGTTGAGGTCAAAGAAGTTAGCATCTACGTTGTGTATCTCTGTAATCTCTTTAAAAGTTTTTTCAAGTTCACTGGCCGCACCAAGTTCATAGATCTGAATAGCATCATCGAAAATGCTGCGGTTTGCAACTTGTGTTTCAATTTCATCTCCAAGTGTTTTAATTGCTTTTACAAGCCTTTCTTCATTGGTGTGTTTAAATCTTGTGATGTAAAAAGAAATGGTGGCTATGCCAATAACGAGAAATGAAAATATGCTGATGAAAATAATAGCACTTTGTATCTGGTGCCTGAAATTTAGCTTTAATCCATTCTTCAAACCTTTATAACTAAACTTATACCTGATAAGAAAGCGACCAGTTTGAAACAAAACAATGATAAAAAGAAAAGAGCCAAACAGGTACGCAAACAAAGTAATGGACTCTATAAAAAAGGAAGCCTTCTTAACAATTATCACCATTTTATTGTTTCCTGCATTGTACCAAAGTTCATCAAAATCACCCTTACGTTGTTGTTTATACTCCTGTCTTAAAAGCAAATTTTTCGGTATGTAAGACAGGAAATTATAATCGCCTACACTACTAATCAACCTTCCCTTGCTGTACACGGCATACGTTCGATCAAGATCAAGTTCGGCATTCTTCACTTGTTTAAACAACTCGGGATAGAGCGCCTGGTTCTTATATTTTTTCGGCTCGGCCACAACGAAAAAGTATCCCAAGGTATTTTGAAGAGAGTCTTTTATCTCTTTTTTGTATAAAAAACTGAAACTATAAAAAGCATTTTCAAAATAAAACAAATCGCTGTAGGTCGTTCTCTTACCTCTCCCAATCAGTGTGTTCAGTGAGCCATAGGTGCTAGAGTCTTCATTGTATAAAGGGTGAAAGTTATTGTCAAACGTATATAAACGGGTATCGTATCGATTTAAGAATGTTGAAAAATTTTCGATAATAAGACTGTCTTTAATAACCTTATTTGAATTGTCGTAGTTAAAACGTTTATAGTTAGCCGTTAAAAATTCATCGTCAATATTGGTAATACCGATGCCCATCACAGTCTGGGCCATAGGGTCAGCTTCTTCAGCCACCGTCTCCGCTACCTGCTTTTGTTTTTCTAACTCTTTGAAATGATTTTGATAGATAATTAACCCGGAAATACTTGCGGCAAAGAATATCAGCCAGATCAAAAAGAAGGAAGAACGAAGGATAGGAATGTAAATATCTTCTTTCCTATAATCCATTATTCTTATATATGCAAGTAGCCAAATCAGCACAAATAAGTTGCTGGGTGCGGAGCTACTGTTAAGATGAATTGACAGGTATAAGAATCCCGCAATAGCTACAAAAAGATACTTTGCATAATCAGGACAATCAAGACATTTGTTGATAAACAGCAACGCGAAATGGCTAAACTGAAAAAAGGTTAAAACAATCAACCCGAGAATTATGAAACTTATAATCGTATAAATATTCAGCCTGAAAAAATCAGTTACATCAAAAGAAATCTGTGAATCCATTATTAAACTTCGGATAAGCTCTGCTGCAAGAAAAGACAGCGCGACTAAAAAGATCGATGACAGAAACGTAACGTTCCAACCCTTTCTTCCTCTTATATCAGGTACATCTCTGAAATTTTTTAGTGCAGCAACTTTTATAAAGCTTACAATCCAAAAAAGTAAAATGATGTTTATAAGCAAATCTCCCAGCGACGGATGTATACTATTCGAACCGTATACAAACGGATCGAACAAGTCAAGGTTCCTAAACTTAAATGGAAATGGGAATTTATAACTCGGCAATCGCAAAAGAAGAATGGATGCCGTAACAAATGCAAGTCCTTGAACCCAACCTCTCTTATTTACAATATCGAGCGCGCAAACATTTAGAAAGATCAACACAAAAATAATTGCGATAACTCTTAACGAAATGGACCAAACACCAGGGCTTCCTTCATTTATCCTTTTTTCCTTTTCCTTATCCCTTTCCTTCAAACCAAACAGTACTCTTCCTTCGCCATTTTTCACATAGAATTGCGCACCTGTGTCTACGAGTTGGTACCTGTTCTCAATATCTCCCAACGTCGGGTAACCGGACTGTAAGTATTTATTTTTGAAGAAATAATCCCAATGAAGCGGGATCACTCCGGCAACTATTATTTCCTTGCCTTTTAATAAGATTGTCTTTTTTACAAACTCAAACCTGCCGTTGTCGTAAGAGACGTAATGTTTACCATCGCTCCTAAGTAAGTCCTTTGTACCAGGAAGTACTTTATTGTTGTTCCAATAGTCGAGTAAGAAACTACCAACGTCGTTTCGGCTGTAGACAAAAAATGCAACATCTTCCCTTATATCACGAACAATTGCCTCAGGCTTATACTGGTTGTTTAGAATGGCACTTATTACCGCTGTGTCGGTCGCAAACTTTTCAAATTTCTTTTCGCTTTTAGCTATGAATGATTCCAGCTTCTTTTGAACTCTTTCGGGGGAAGATGTATAAAACCAATAATTGGAAAAAATAAAAGAAATGGTATATAGCCATGCAGCGATGATTAAGAGGTAACCATTTCTGTAAAAGCTTTTTTTTATAATTTCTATCACTTGGGTTTGTTACGTTTAATCTGGTTCCAGAGAGCATCCATTTCTACAAGAGACATTTCAGCAAGGGTAGCACCTTGCGCTGTAGCAGCTTCCTCCATCATTGTAAAGCGGGAAATAAATTTCTTATTAGTCTTTTCTAAAACGCCTTCCGCGTCGATCTGCAAAAAACGTGCATAATTTATCAGGCTAAACATCACGTCTCCAAACTCTTCTTCTATGTGTTCCTGGTCATTTTCCGCAACCGCTTCATGTAGTTCCTGTATTTCCTCTTCAACCTTTTTCCAAACATCTTCTTTGTTCTCCCATTCAAAACCAACCTGCCGCGCTTTATCTTGTATACGGATTGCTTTGACAACTGCAGGCAACGACTTGGGAACACCGCTCAACACCGATTTCTTTCCCTCCTGCATCTTTATTTGTTCCCAGTTCTTTTTTACATCCTCATCGTTGTCTACAGAAACATTACCATAGATATGTGGATGCCGCCTGATCAGCTTTTCGCTGATACCTTCCAATACATCCTGCAAAGTAAACTGTTGTTGCTCGGCTCCTATCTTAGCGTAAAATACCAGGTGCAGCATAATATCGCCTAATTCCTCCTTTATTCCCTTCCAGTCGCCTTCCGTTATAGCATCGGTCAGTTCATACGTTTCTTCAATTGTCAACGGTCGTAAAGTTTCTATTGTTTGCTTTTTATCCCACGGACATTTCTCGCGCAACTCATCCATCACCGACACCAGTTTCAAAAAGCTTGCTTCTAAAGACATAATTTATTTTTAATAGGAATTCGAATGCTCATTCGCTACTATAATTGCAAACACTGCACCTTAGATTGAGAAATTGTTTTTGCAAAGAAAGCACCTACAAGGTTTGATAGGCTTACTTTGAATACAATTGTACCTGTTAAAGATTGAATAAAAAAACTTACAACAACTCTCTCATTTGCAAGCAGGCAAATCAATGTTTTTTCCTTAACATCTCACCGTTTAATTTTGAGAGGTTCAAAAGTTACTTATGAAAAGCTTTTCATTCATTGGCCTTTTCCTTTTTTTATCTACTTGTCTAAATGCCCAATATTATTATCTCGATATTGTCGGTACCAAGCAAACCAATCAACAATACAAACTGCTAAGGGCTTTCCAATACAAACGAATTAATGCAACCAGCTTTGAAGGAAGCGAGCCTTCTAAAGATTTTGTGCTGGAGCAAACCATTACGAACGATGGTCAAAAAATTACTACGCGATCAGCCACTATCGGAAGTACCGAATCTTTTTTCATCAGTTATTATTCAAACAACAGGGTTGTAAAAACAGTGGATAGCAGCAGAAACGCCATCAACACGGTTAACTATGAATACGACAACACAGGAAAATTAGTGTCGACGAATACGAACAGTGTAGATTTTGATGGCACGTTTACAAGTTCAGAAATTCATAACTGGACTTACAACGAAAGAGGTTTACCCGAAAGAATGCTGAAGATCAGGAACAAGACCGATACAACTTTGGTGACTTTTGTTTTTGATGAGCAGGATAACGTTGCAGAAGAAAAATGGTCGAAAAACAATCGAACTACGGAGACCTACTATTATTACTACAACCCTAAAAAACTGTTGACGGATGTAGTTCGGTACAACAGGAAAGCCAAGGCAATGCTACCTGACTATATGTTTGAGTATGATAGCAAAGGGCATATTGTGCAGATGACACAAACGCAGAAGGGGAATGGAAACTACCTTGTTTGGAAGTATTTATATAACGATGATGGTATGAAACAAAAAGAGGTAGTTTTCAATAAACAAAAAGAAATGCTGGGACGGATAGAATACAGCTATCAATAAAAAACTACCCATAAACAGCAAAGGCCGGAAGAAATTCCGGCCTTTGCTGTTTTATATTTTATATGTCTCTTATCTCCATCCACCCCCAAGTGAACGATATAAGTCAACAGTTGCCTGGAACTGCTGCAGCCTGTCGTTAACCCGTCCTAATTGGGCTTGCAACAGAGACTGCCTTGCCTGGATGACCTCGGTATAAGTTGCAAAACCATTGCGAAGCAATTCCTGTGAATATTGAACCGACCTTTCCAAGGCATCTATTTGGTTTGAGCGAATAGTAACTTTTTCCAATGCTGCTTGATTCAGCGATACGGCATTTGAAACTTCCTGCCCTGCATTTAGCAAAGCATTTCTAAAATTTAAAAAACTAGCGTCCTGCTGTGCACGGGCTACAACAAGGTTAGTTCGGTTAAGCCGGCGATTAAAAATAGGTTGGGTTATTGCCGCGCCAACACTGGCGGCAATCGAAGTGGGGTTTACGATGTCCCATAAGGTAAGACTTGCAAAACCGGCAGACCCGTTAATAACCAAAGCAGGGTAAAATGCAGCACGGGCCACATTGGTGAGCTCAAAGGCATTTCTGTAAGCAAACTCGGCCTGCTGCACATCGGGACGGTTTGCCAGTAGTTGCGCCGGCACGCCTGTTGTTAACATTGGTAACGTTGCCTGTTGCAAAAGATTACCACGAAAAATGCTCGTGGGTGCATGGCCGAGAATGATACTAAGCGTATTTTCAGTTTCCCGAATACTTTGTTTAAGATCAGGAATGGTTACTTCTGCGGCATACCGTTGCGCCTCGCTTTGCACAACTGCAGCTTCTGTAACCCTTGCAGCTTCTTTCAAGGCCCGCATTGTTGTAACCGTTGTGTCCCAGTTAGAAACAGTTTGCTCAGTAATTAATAGTTGCTGATCCAAAGCTAGCAGTGTAAAATAAAAATTGGCAATACTACTTACCACGCCTGTTTGAACCGCTCTTGCCGCTGCCTGCGATTGCAAGAGGTTGGCGAGGTTCGCTCTTCGGCTGCTACCAAGTCGTCCCCAAATATCGGCCTCCCAGCTTGATGAAGCACCGAGTTGATAAGAGGTGATGGAAGGTCTTGCACCAAAACCCTGTCCCGCAGAAAACTTGGATCTCGTAACGCCAGCATTCGCATTTAATGTCGGTAAAAAGGCTGCCCGGCTCTGCTCAAAATAAGCTTCTGCCTGTGTTATTCGTGTATAGGCAGTTTGCAGGTCAATATTATTTGCAATTCCCTCGCGTATCAGCCGCTGCAAAGTGGTATCAGTAAACACCTCGTTCCAGCGAAGGTTAGCGAGCGAATTGGTATCAGTTGTATTTACATCCCGAAAAAGGTTCGTAGTGTTTACGTCAGGGGCCTGGTAGGTTTGCGTGACTTTGCACGACTCTATAGCAAGTGCCGTAAGGGAAATGATAAAAAAATATCTCAAATTCTTTGTGTTCATAGTTATTCTGTTAACCACTTTTTTATGCAATTTTTTTGTCGCAAACAATTTCACCCTGGTTAAGCATCGTTGCGTCGCACTCTTGTACGAATTAATTTTCTCAGCCTTTCTCTA
Source organism: Segetibacter aerophilus (assembly GCF_007991655.1). Taxonomy (GTDB): domain Bacteria; phylum Bacteroidota; class Bacteroidia; order Chitinophagales; family Chitinophagaceae; genus Segetibacter; species Segetibacter aerophilus. The sequence goes on along the minus strand of NZ_BJYT01000001.1, from coordinate 595,526 downwards.
GTTGTGCATCGGATATTTTTATTACAATTCCTCCTGCCCATTCCTTCTCTCCCACGGCTCAATCATTGTAAAAAGTACAAAAGAGTGACACAACAATGTTCCATTACGGTTTACTGTTTGTCAACAAAGCTTTTCTTATTGATTCTTTCTTTAATCGTTTTGTCAGTGTGTTGCCGATTCTAATTGTGCTCCTGCGCCTACACCGTCTTCTTCGGCAAGTGGTTCCATTTTTAACGGGCTTATTTTTTCCTGCAGCGTTTGGAAGATGATAAATAAGACCGGAATTACGAAAACACCAAAAATGGTTCCGATCAGCATACCGCCCACTGCACCTGTACCTATCGATCTGTTGCCTGTTGCCCCTGCACCACTTGATAGCATTAGCGGAACAAGTCCAAGAATAAAGGCAAATGAGGTCATTAGGATCGGCCGCAAGCGTGCCTGCGCACCTTCTAATGCAGACTCTACAATTGACATTCCTCTTCGCCTTCGCTCAACGGCAAACTCCACTATCAGGATTGCATTTTTTGCCAGCAAACCGACCAGCATGATCAGCGTGATTTGCAAATAAATATTGTTATTGACTCCAAATAATTGGGCGAAAATAAAGGCTCCGGCCAAACCAATCGGCAACGACAGCAATACCGCAAACGGCAGGATGTAGCTTTCGTACTGGGCACTCAACAGGAAATAGACAAACAACAGAACCAACGCAAAAATGAAAACTGTTTGTCCCCCCGCCGAAATCTCTTCGCGGGTAATTCCCGAGAATTCGTAGCCATAACCAGCCGGTAAAGTTTGGGCAGCCACTTCCTGAACGGCACGAATAGCATCACCCGAACTAAAACCGGGCTTAGGAGATCCATTGACCCCGATAGAAGTAAACAGGTTAAACCGTGAGATCGCTTGTGGACCATATACCCTGTCCAGCGATACAAATTCAGAGATAGGGGCCATTGTTCCGTTGGAATTTCTCACATAAATGTTGTTCATCCCTTCGGGGTTGGCCCTAAAAGAAGGTTCGGCCTGGTACATAACCCGGTACTGCTTACCAAACTGGTTGAAGTTGGATGCGTAAACGCCGCCATAATAACCCTGCATTGTTCCTAATACATCATTTACTGTCAGACCCGCTTCCTTCACCCTGGCTACATTTACATTGATCTGGTATTGAGGAAAATTAGGGTTAAACGACGTGGAAGCAAACTGTATTTCCGGACGTTGATTTAAAGCTCCCAGGAAGTCGTTGCTTACTTTAGTAAACTTACTTAGGTCGCCCCCGCTCCTATCTTGCAATTGAAATTCGAAGCCACCTGTAGTTCCGAAACCCTGTATGGTTGGAGGCGCAAAGAAGATAACTTTCGCATCTCTTACATTACCAGTTTTTGCAAACATTTTACCGATCAGCGCTTGCACATCCTGGCCTTTATTGGTCCGTTCGCTCCAATTCCGCAAACGCATAATCACCATTCCGTAATTACTACCTGTTCCACTAAGCATTCCTCTTCCCGTAATGCGTAAAATGTTTTCAACTTCCGGCATTGTTTGGGCAGCTTTGGCTACTTCAAGTGTTACCTGGTCGGTACGCTCCATAGAAGCACCCGGAGGCAAACTGATGTCTGACATAATAGTTCCCATGTCTTCATTTGGAACAAAACCTGACGGAGTTTTTTCGAGGAGAAAGTAGAAAATGCCGCTAAAAAGTAAGATCCCACCAATTGCCAGGTATTTCTTTCTCGCCAGAAACGAAACTGATTTTTTGTACTTCTGCGTCGTGGTTTCAAAAGCTGTATTAAAGGCTGTATAAAAACGTTGAATGAAATTCTTTTTCTTATGTCCTTCTTCGTGCGGCTTCAGAAAAATAGCACATAAAGCAGGGCTCAGTGTAAGGGCGTTAACAGCAGACAGAATGATTGCAATAGCTAGGGTAAGTCCAAATTGTTTATAAAACACGCCAGCTGACCCTGTGATAAAACTTACCGGAATAAACACGGCTGCCATCACCAGCGTAATTGACACAATCGCTCCCGATATTTCGCTCATTGCATCTATCGTGGCTTTTCGTGCAGACTTATACCCCTGGTCTAATTTAGCATGGACCGCTTCGACTACTACAATTGCGTCGTCCACTACGATACCAATTGCGAGCACCATGGCAAACAGTGTAAGCAGATTAATGGTAAATCCGAAAACGCCAAGGAAAAAGAAAGTACCTACAATCGCAACAGGAACTGCGATAGCAGGAATAAGTGTTGAACGAAAATCCTGCAGGAAAACAAACACCACAACAAATACAAGAATGAATGCTTCTATCAGGGTATGAATTACCTTTTCGATAGACGCATCGAGGAAGTCGTTTACGTTAATAAGATTTACGTAATGCACACCGGCAGGAAAAGATTTGGAAGCATTATTTAGCACACCCAGCGTTCCTTCGATAACCTCTTTTGCATTAGAACCTGCTGTCTGCGCAATGGCAACACCGATAGATTGTTTTCCGTTTGTTTTAGTTGTACTTGAATAACTAAGAGCACCTAATTCAATTCTCGCAATGTCTCTTAAACGCAGTAGTTGTCCGTTGCCAACTGACCGGATCACGATGTCTCCAAACTCGTTAGAGTTTTTAAGCCGACCGCGGTATTTAATGGTATATTGAAAAGACTGTTGCCCCTGTTCGCCGAATTGGCCGGGCGCTGCTTCGACGTTTTGTTCAGCCAGGGCAGCATTGATGTCCGATGGCACAAGTCCATAGGAAGCCATCACATCTGGCTTTAGCCATATACGCATCGAATATTCCATTTGGCCAAATACAGTGGCGTCACCAACACCGGGAATACGTTTAATTTGGGGGATCAGGTTGATGGTCGCGTAGTTTTGCAAAAACGTTTGGTCGTAAGCAGGCACGTCGCTGTAAAGCGAAAAAATAACAAGGTTGCTACTTTGTCTTTTTACGGTGGTTACACCTGCACGGGTTACTTCTGCCGGCAATAAACTGGTCGCGCGCGATACGCGGTTTTGAACGTTTACTGCGGCAAGATCAGGGTTTGTTCCTAGCTTGAAATTGACGGTAATGTTGGCAGTACCATCGTTACCTGCCGTTGAAGTCATGTAAGTCATGTTCTCCACACCGTTGATTTGCTCCTCGAGGGGAACGACGACGCTGTTTAATACCACGTCTGCGTTTGCTCCCTGGTAGGATGCTGACACCTGTACAGTTGGTGGCGCAATATCGGGGTACTGGGAAATCGGCAACGACGTTAGCCCTAAGATGCCGAGCATGACGATGATAATTGATATCACCGTTGACAACACCGGCCTTTCTATAAATCTTCTTAGCATAAAATATTTGAGGTATAATGTATTGTAATTCGATTATTGTTTTTCCAGGCGTATCGTGTTCTTCGATCCATGAAATAGTTTGATCCTTTACTGTTGGAAAAGACAAAACAGTTGAATTTTGAAGAGTTGCGTGATAGAGGAAAGTACAAGTGTGCGACGCAACGAAGAAAATAGTAGCACTACTGTTGGCTGCCGAAAACTCCCTCTATCGTTAACTCATCTCATCTCTTCACTTCACATCATTTACGCTTTAAAAAACCTTATTTCAATAACGCCTGGTAAACGCTGTCTGCATTTATTTCTCTTGGTTTAATTGGGGCGCCTTCCTTCAAACTTGCCACCCCTTCCAGTACTACCTTCTCACCAGGTCTTACTCCTTCCAAAACCACAAAATATTGCCCATTTCCTGTTTCCATCACCTTTATCTCAGCACTTCTTACGGTTCCTGTGCTTTCAACTACGTACACGAATTTCTTTCCCTGTATTTCGAATGTGGCCTTCTGCGGAATAAGGATCGCAGAATCAACCGTACGAGGAATTCTTACAACACCGCTGCTACCACTTCTAACTATGTTTCCGGGATTTGGGAAAGTAGCCCTAACGCTTACTGATCCGGTTTCTGTGTTAATTAAACCACTCGCTGTTTCTATTCTACCTTTTTGCGGAAATTCTGAACCAGTTGAAAGCATAAGCGTAACAGGCGGAATGCGCTCAAGCCGTTGCTTTAATGTTGTGCCGGGACTGGCATGTGCAAAATCAAGGGCTTGTTTCTCGTTGATTGAAAAATAAGCGTATATATTTCCAATATTTGAAACAGTGGTGAGAGGTTGAACCGTGTTACTGCTAACAAGGCTACCAATTTTATAAGGTATAGTACCAACAACTCCATTTACCGGGCTGGTGATTGAAGTATACCCCAAATTTGTTCTTGCATTTGCGAGTGTAGCTCTTGCCTGGGCAAGTTCTGCCTGGCGAGCCTGCATAGTGTATTCAGCGGACTCTAACTCGTAGCGGCTTATAATATTCTTTTCCACCAGCGGTCGCACCTTGTTTACCTGCATTTGGGCGGCATTTACATTTGCCTGTGCAATTTTAATGTCGGCCTGCGCTGTTCTAACTTGTTGTTCGTACTGCGGAGCACTAATACGAAAAAGAGGTTGTCCCCTTCTAACAGTAGCACCTTCGTCGACATAAATTGTTTGAATGTAGCCATCGATCTTTGGTCTGATCTCGATGTTTTGCTGTCCCTGAACCGTTGCAGGATAATCTGAAAACAGCGTAGTGGTTCGGGTGGCAACAGTTAGTACAGGATAATCTTTTATCTGATTTGCCAGTGCACCGGCAGCGCCTCCGGGTGCCGCCCCAGGTTTTTGGTCTTTGTTTCCTCCACAAGACCCAAGAAGGAGTATTATAGATGATAGTAATGGAACTGAAACAAGGTGTACTCTTTTTCTCATAATGAATAAAAATTAACGTAAGTCCGGTGCATCTCTAAATATCAAACCAGATTAATATGTTTATTGCTTTAAAAAATATATCTATTTTAAAAAAAGCATTGAAATAATGTTCTTTTTACGCTCAAGTAAAATCTTATTGTAGCCCTGGTCAGTCAGATCAAACATCTTCAGATAAATAGGTCTTGCTACAAATGGATATGCCATCAAAGCAAAAAGGTTAATAAAAAAGTTCAAAGGCTTCATCTCGGCAATGCTTCCTTTTTCCATTTCTGATTGAATTTCTTTGAGAAAATTTTTCAAACGCTCCTTCCCGCCCGGTAAGCCTGTAAACATTTCCTCGTACTTGTCAGGGTGTTGATTCAGATGGAGTGCAATGAAAGTTTCTAAGTAAGGCGATTTGATTAGCTCTTCGTAAAACACATTTACAAGGTTCTCGACTTTCATTTTAAAAGGCAGGCCAGAGCCTAGTACTTCGTGTAAACGCTCTCTCAATTTTGTAAGCGCTTCTTTAAAAACCATATTGAACAATACATCCCGCGAGCGGAAATAATAATGCAACAAAGTTCGGTTAACCCCAGCCGCATCCGCAATGTCTTGCGTGGTTGCCGACATTTTACCCTCAGTAATAAAAATACGTTTAGCCGTATCCTTAATCAATTGCTCCGTCTTACAGTCTTTAACCGGCATTTACAGTTATGTTTGACAAAATTGTTAAACAAAGGTAATTGGAGTTGGTTTAATAAAAAGCAAAAAAAATAAAAGAGGCGATGCTGAGAGAAGTAATGCGTTCTTTTTCTTTTGTCTTTTTCTGCTACGCAACATTCATTTGAACCGACAATGCTGTGTCTAAGACTTCATCGATTGCCTCCTTTACTTCTTCAATAGTCACATCGGCAACCATAGAAGTATTGTGGTCACAAGTGCTTGCTGTTTCATTAAATTTAAAAGACGACAGATCACATAAAGGACAATTTAAAGTCCACGATAAGAGGTTTCGATTGAGGGTGGTTGTCATAGGAGCCGCGTTGATAATATTCGCGCACCAGAAAATGCCGACAGAAGGTTTTTGCAAAGCCCTGGCAACGTGCAAAGGACCGGTATCGTTTGATATGATTATATCAGCAAATGATAACAAGCCGGTCGTTCCACCGAGCGATAGCTTGTCGGAGAGATCCTGAACACAGTCTTTATAAACTACATTGTTTATAACAGCGTCTACAATCTCCCGTTCCCAGGCAAGACCGGTTATGCAAACATGAAAACCAAGTTCAGCAAGATGATCTGCAATTCTTGCAAAATTTTCTCCCGGCCAACGTCTCCTGATATCACTTGCGCCGGGATGAATGATAGCGACCGGTTTCGCAGCTGGATTTTTAACTACCTGCCTTGCCTCCTCAATATCCTTTTCTATTACCGAAATTGACGGTTGAATGTTTCTTGTTTTAGCACCTACCCGACCCACCACTTCAAGATATCTCATGGTCTCGTTGAAGTAATAAACATAAGGCACATTGATATCAAGCGCTGCAGCATCAGGTGTCTTAAGGCCAACGGTAGTTTTAGCACCCAGTCTTAGCAAGAAAGGATTAGAGTTGCGGCCGCCCCCATGTAACTGAAAAGCAAGGTCAAAACTTTCATTCTGCATTTCTGAAAAAAACTTTGACAACTCCTCTTCATCAGGAATGTAACCTTCTCGCTCGCTGATACCGGGGTATAAAGGAACTACCACTACCCGATCTACCGGTCCGGGACGCATGGCTAAATATTCTTTGTGCCATTGTCTCCCCAACAAAACAATTTCTGCATCTGCAAATGTTTCTCTAAGTGCCTGCAAAGCAGGTAAAACAAAAATGTAATCGCCAAGGGCATTGGCTCTTAAAACGGCTATCTTCTTTATCATCACTGTCTGCTGATCATATTTCAGACCATAGTAGTAATTATTATAATACAACTCATTATAAAGGTCTTCCGTGAAAACTTTAGTACTCTTAGCAAACGCTCACTCACTTTGTGTGCAAACGTTTCATCAACTTTAACCGAGTTGTAGAAGAGTTTGAATGTTTTATGGATGGATTTCAAAATAGACTGAAACCAGCTAGTGCGGGCTACTGCAGAGAATACTATAGAAAAAACCAGGCAAAGTGCTGTACTTTTTGAGGACAACACTTTGCCTGGTTAGAAGCAGTTCTATTTATAATTACGCAAACATTGGCGAGTTTGAGTTGCAAATTCCTTCGAGGTCAGCCTTCGCAACTACATGTCCTTCCATTTGTTGCTCAACTATATCTCTCTCGCTAGCTGCAGGTAGATCTAATTCAATACCCAGCGCAAACAGCCGGTAACGGTAGTGATGTATTCCTTCAAAATACTTTGGGCAAGGGCCTTCGTAACCATGTGTGTGATTATTTGCCAAACCTTCCACAGCACCTTGAGGAACTTCGCCTTCTTTTATCTCCGTCGTTGTAACAGGAATGTTGAATAACATCCAGTGCGTCCACAGGGGAGCTGAATTCAAATCTTCAAAAATCAGGACAAGACTTTTGGCTTCCTCCGGCACTTCATCTATGAAAAGAGGTGGATTAACATTGGGTCCAAAGCAGGTATAGTTCTTAGGAATTTCTGTAGCGTGATCGAAAACACTTTTTATTGTCATGTTATAATTTTTTCTGGTTAAGGTGGTCTTATAAATTTATAAAACAGCTATCAATCTGCTGGTGATGTCTTTTATGTCTGCATGTTCGTAGGTGTCGATAATGAGGTCGGCAGCATATAGTTGTTCTGCATTGTGTGTTTCAGTAATAGCTACACATTTCATGTTTGCACTTTTTGCGGCAGATACTCCAATCGGTCCATCTTCAATAACCATACAATCTTCAGGTCTAAGTCCGAGCCTTTCTGCTGCAAGAAGAAATATATCAGGGGCTGGCTTACCGTGAGTCACCTCGTTACCGGTAACGACTGCGTCGAAATATTGAAGGAAGTTTAGTTGCTCTAAAACCATCTGCATCTTTTCTTTTCTTGAACTGGTAGCGAGTGCAACTTTTACGCTGTATTGATCGAGGCTCTTTAAAAAGGTCTCTGCAGCAAATACAGGTTTAATAGGATTTTCATTTACATACTCAACAAAATAATCAAACTTCTCTTTGAGTATTCTTTTGATATCCTGTTCGTCACTAAAGCCAATTTCGTTTTTTATAACGTCTGCGCTTTTAACGCCCAGCATCGGTGCATATTTCTCAAAAGGAAGTTCCTGGTTGTAATCATTAAACACCTTCTCCCATGCCCTGTAATCTGCCTCAGTACTTTCTAATAAAGTTCCATCCATGTCGAAGATGACACCTTTAAAAGGAAGCATTTCAGCAGTTTCATTTGAAGAAAGGGTGGTTTCGAAATTTTCGTTCATTAAAAAATTGGTATTAAGAATTTCAGCTTGGTTTAAAAATTTTTAGCCATGCTTTAAAAAGGCGAAGTAATACTTTTTTAATAAATTTTACAGAAGAAAGAAATTTATAGAGGCGTTTGCATAGGCCTTCCGTTGTTCAAATTTCGCGTGGAGAAATGAGAAATTTTCTCTACAATCCTTTTTAGTAAAAAGAAATCTATTTTATTTTATATTAATAACAGTAGTTGGCGTTACCACAACGCATGAGGCAGCAAGGCATAATATTTTTCTTATAATGAATGAGTTACGAAAGGATAAAATGAAGACTTAGAAGAAAATGTTGCAATCCGAAGACAAATTAAAAAACGTACAGAAAATAGCAGTTTTAAGGGCAAATGCTTTAGGAGATTTTATCGTTACACTTCCCGCTTTAAAAGCGTTACGCACAACCTATCCCAACGCAGAAATTGTTCTTCTAGGTAAGTCATGGCATCAGCAATTCTTAGCGAAGGGTCGTTCGCCAATTGACCGGGTCGTTGTTGTGCCTGTAAAAAAAGGCATTAGAAATGAAGCAGGTGAAGCGGAAGATTTGAATGAAATTGATGCATTTTTGGCGCAAATGCGAAATGAGCATTTTGATGTTGTTTTGAACTTCCAGGGAAATGGCATTTCGGCAAATCCTTTCATCAAACAATTTGGAGCAAGATTAACGGTTGGACTGACCTGTGAAAAAGCCGAAAAGCTAGACAGATCTATAGACTATTACTATTATCAAAGTGAGGTAATCCGGTTTCTAGAGGTGGTAAAACTGGTAGGAGCCGAAACCCCTTCACTAGAACCAGAGCTTCAGGTTTTAGCGACAGACAGAGATGAAGTAAAGAGCTTTTTGTCAACCTTGCAAAATCAGCCTTTTATTGTTCTTCACCCGGTTGCAATGGATACCAGGCGCATGTGGCCTCTAGAAAATTATGGAGGGCTTGCCGATGCCCTTAGACAACGAAATTTGGAAGTTGTCTTTACTGGAGCTGCCGAAGACAGGCAGGTAATAGACGATATAATTGATACAATGAATTACACCGCTGTGAATGCTTGTGGTAATTTTAGTTTGGGCGGACTTTCTGCCTTGTTATCGCAAGCAGCAGTAATGATCGCGGCCGATACGGGCCCGCTTCATTTGGCAAGAGCAGTCAACACTCCTACGATTGGTTTTTATTGGGCTCCTAACCTTATTAACTGGGGACCGCTTACGCGAACTATTCATCGCCCTTTGATTTCCTGGAAAATGGAGTGTCCCATTTGTGGTATTGTGCCCAATGATCCTTATCCTTTTGAACCGCAAACTGAAAGCTGTGATCACCCGGTTTCTTTTACAAGAGACATTTCAATTGAACAAGTTCTCAAGGCAGTCGATGGTTTGCTTCCACAAGAAAACAGCATTGATAAAAGTACCAACATTCGAACTGTTGAGATGAACGCGATTAGCAGTTGAAAGTCGTTTCGACGCTTTTGTCTGCTAGTAGCGTTGCGGGAAAATTATTGGCAAAAAGTAAAAAAGCCTTTGAAAAAGCACAAACTAAGAAGAATAAAAAGATAAAGTACAAGTGTGCGACGCAAGAGAAGCTGAAGAGAGATACGGAGCCGGCTGAATAAGAATAATAAAATTGACTACATCACTAAAACTACACTAGAACATCGGACTTATGAAACCATTACGAGTATTAACATGGCACATTCACGGAAGTTATTTGTACTACCTGACACAGACTTCCTGCACTTTTTACTTACCCAAGAAAAACAGCACAGAAGAAGGTTATGGTGGCAGAACACCAAGCTTTCCCTGGGGTGATAATGTGATTGACGTTCCGGCCGAGGATGTAAAAAACATTGAGTTTGACTGCATCTTGTTTCAGTCAAAAAAGAATTATCTCGAAGATCAATATACCATACTGAGCGAAGAGCAAAGGGCGTTGCCTAAAATTTATCTAGAGCATGACCCGCCTCGGGAAGTGCCGACCGATACGAAGCATGTTGTGGACGATGCAAACATGTTACTGGTTCACGTCACCCATTTTAATAACCTGATGTGGGATAATAATCAAACTCCATCTACTGTAATTGACCATGGTGTAATAGTTGATAAACAGGTGCAGTATACCGGCGAACTTAACAAGGGGATCGTAGTAATTAATGGAATAGTAAAAAGAGGCAGACGATTAGGTTATGACGTGTTTAGAAAAGTAAGCGAAAAAATTCCGTTGGATATAGTAGGAATGTTTTCGGAGGATGCCGGTGGATTAGGAGAAATTAATAACAGGGAGCTTTCATCGTTTATAGCAAAATACCGCTTCTTCTTTAATCCGATTAGGTATACGAGTCTTGGCCTTTCGGTCTGTGAAGCTATGATGACCGGAGTACCTGTTGTCGGACTGGCCACTACTGAAATGGTGGTTACAGTAAAGAACGATTACTCAGGATATGTACATACGGATGTTGACTTTCTGATCGAAAAGATGCAGATGCTTTTAGACGACCACGAAAAGGCGATGGAACTGGGAAGGGGCGCACAAGCATATGCCAATGAAAGATTTAATATAGAGCGTTTCAAGCAGGATTGGCTAAACACTTTTGAGAAAGTAATCAGCCAGGCTTCTGCCAAAAAGAACAGGTTATACAGGGTTGCTTAAAAAATTTTATAGACATAAATTTTAAAAACAAAACAAACAACTCAAAAGAGAATTATGAGCACTGTAAATGGAAAAGTTATACTGGTAACAGGCGGGGGACAAGGATTAGGAGCCGCAATCTGCAGATCACTTGCAGCGGATGGAGCTACTGTAATACCAGTAGACGTAAAACCCGACAACCTTACAAAAATTACAGAAGAAATTAAAGGCACTGGCGGACAGATTGAAGGTTTTCAAATGAACGTGGCAGACGTGAATAACGTGGAAGAGGTTATCAATAAGATAATTGACAAATACAAAAAAATCGATGCGGTTATAAATAACGCAGGTATAGATTATACGTTGGCTATTGATGAAATAAGTAATAATCAATTTCAGCAGGTAATTGATGTAAACCTTGTAGGACCATTCAACGTATCGAAGGCTATTTATGCTCATTTTAAATCTAATGGTGCAGGTCATATTGTGAACATTGCGTCAACTGCTTCTAAAAGAGCATGGCCAAATGCATCCGCTTATCATGCAAGTAAATGGGGGTTGTTAGGCCTTAGCCATGCTTTACATGCAGAACTTAGAAAAGACAAGATAAAAGTTACAGCAGTGGTTGCAGGTGGTATGCAAACACCGTTCATCCTGGAGCGTTTTCCAGATACTCCGTTAAACGTGTTGCAGGATCCTAAAGAAGTAGCAGATACTGTAAAATTTGTATTGTGCATGCCAGCGACTTCTGTGATACCCGAAGTAATGGTAGTGCCAATGACAGAGACTTCCTGGCCGTAGAGGAGATGATGGGTGCAGATGACAGTTGACAGAAAAAGGTTCAAATTCTGTCAACTGTCATCCAACATCTGTCAACTTTAAAAAAACAACTCATGAAAGAGAAATTGAGCGACATCATCGGGAATTTCAAGAACATGAAAGTTCTGGTAATTGGTGATGCTATTTTAGACACATATGTAAAAGGTGCTCCTGACCGGGTAAGTCGTGAGGCACCTGTTCTTGTGTTTAATGTAGACGAGCAGGAACATCAATGCGGAGGGGCTGCTAACACGGCTATTAATGTTGCAGCACTTGGTGCAGATACTTACTTTCTTACGGTTGTTGGAAAAGACTCCAGTTCGCGTGAACTGATGGAAGTGCTAAAAAAACATAAGGTACATACGGACTATATTTTGCGCGATAAAGGAAGGGTGACTATTGCAAAGAAAAGGATTACATCTGCTTCGCACCAGCTGATGCGAATTGACGAAGGCACTACCTCTCCTATTACCAAAATTTGTGAAAGCGAGATGCTTCAGCATATAACCTCGTTGCATCCAACTTTAGACGCCATCATTGTTTCTGATTATGGTTTCGGTGTTATTACATGTGGAATTATTGATGGCTTGAAAGAATTACAGTCACAGGGGCATAAAATTCTTGTTGCTGACGCAAGAGACTTAAGCAGGTTTAAAACATTAAAGCCGGATGCAGTAAAGCCGAACTATGAAGAAACAATTAAGCTGCTGCAAATCGAAAAAGCTAGTTACAACCGGGCCGACCAGGTGCTTGAGTATAGCAAGAAACTACACGACATAACAGGTGCAAATAAGGTGGCTGTAACGCTCGATGTGGATGGCGTTTTATTTCTTGAAAAAGGAAAATCAGCATACAGAATTCTGGCAGTTCCCCAGGATCATAAGAGAGCTATTGGCGCTGGCGATACTTTCATAAGCGCCCTCACATTGTCACTGGCCTCGAAAGTAAAAGGTGAAGTTGCGGCACAAATAGCCGCAGCTGCAGCAGCCGTTGTAGTGCAAAAAGAAGGCACCGTCGGCTGTTCTAATATTGAGTTAAAAGCCTACTTCACCGCTGTTCCTAAATACATTACTCAAACAGGGCAGTTATTGGAAATATTGAAGGATTTGAAAAAACAGGGTAAAAAGATCGTTTTTACAAACGGCTGTTTTGATATCATTCACAAGGGACATATTGCCCTGCTAAACAAAGCTCGTGAAGCAGGCGATGTGTTAATTGTAGGGGTAAATAATGATAATAGCATTAGAAAACTGAAAGGCCCTGAAAGGCCCATCAATAATTTGGAAGATCGAATAACTGTGCTGGCCGGCCTACAAAGCGTGGACTACCTCGTTGCCTTCGAAGACGAAAGCCCCGTAGAGTTGATCAAAGAAGTTCACCCTGACGTTTTTGTAAAAGGAGGAAACTATACTGAAACTTCTATACCAGAGGCGCCCTTGCTGGAGAAGCTTCGATGCGAGGTTAAAATCGTTCCTTATATAGAAGAACATTCCACAACACACATTATTAATAAAATTCGAGACATTAATCACGAAGTGGAAATTGAAGTTTCATCGAAGGATCTTTCGAAGGCACAGCTAAACTAAAAGCAACGAAGATTGCATAACACCTATCCATGAACACCCAACCGATTTTAATAGTAGACGACGATGGCGACGACAAGGAATTTATAGAAGACGTTTGGAAAGAATTGGACTATAAAAACCCGTTGTTATTTTTTAAGAATGGTGAAGAAGTTCTCAAGTTTTTAGAAGATAAAAAGGTTGTTCCCTTTCTTATTCTTTCCGATGTTAACCTGCCGAAAATGGATGGATTTGAATTAAAAGAACAATTGCTGCAACGGGAGAATACCAGGTACACCAGTATTCCCTTTGTTTTTTGGTCATCTGCAATGTCGAACCAGCAGGTTCAAAAAGCTTATGATTTAGGCGTAAACGGTATCTTCCTAAAAGACAGCAGTTTTAGCGAATTGAAACAGTCACTTATTGATATTGTAAGCTATTGGCTAAAAAGTAAAGTACCGGAATAGTTGGCATCGGTTGCTAAGAGCAATATAAATTTATTGGCGCACGGGCCCCAGATTGTATAGCATAATTGTTGCGTCGCATTTCGTTTATCGGCACCTGTAAATGCATCTTTAGTTTTTATGGATAAATTCTCTAAAGTGAAAATGATGTATAAAAACTTTTGTTTCTAATTTAATAAATGACCTTATCACGGTTATGGATATTACTATTTTAATTCCTACATATAAAAGAGTAAAAGCGCTAGCTGTTACACTTACAAGTCTATACTACCAGACGGAAACCAACTTCAATATTGTAATAGCTGATCAATCTGCTGATGATGCGTTAGAAACCGACGCAACATTACAGACCATAAAAAGATTACTCGAAATAAAAGGATCGCCTGTTGCCATTCTTAAAAATCTTCCGCCCAAAGGGATGGCTCAGCAACGCCAGTTTTTATTAGATCATTCTTCGTCGAAGTACAGCCTGTTTTTGGACGACGATTTGATCCTCGATCCGTTCGTTGTTAAAAATATGAAGGAGATGCTAGAAAAATATTCTATCGGTTTCGTTGGATGTGCCGTTATAGGTTTGAGCTATAAAAACGACATCCGCCCGCACCAGCAGGAAATAGAATTTTGGGAGGGAGAGATAACACCAGAAACCATTGTCCCAAAAAGCCGGGAATGGGAAAGATACCGGGTACACAATGCCGCGAACATTTATCACATTGAACAAAAATTCAACGCTACTCCTGGTAATCCTATGCCCTATAAAATTGCCTGGGTTGGTGGATGTGTAATGTACAACACCGATATGTTGAGAGAAGTAGGCGGTTTTTCGTTTTGGAAAGAATTGCCTGATAAACATTGCGGAGAAGACGTACTGGCCCAGTTACGGGTGATGAAGAAATACGGCGGGTGTGCAATTATTCCCAGCGGCGTGTATCACCAGGAATTGGAAACCACTGTCCCTGATAGAAAGGTGAATGCACCAGAATTCCTGGAAATCTAAACAAGTAATCATTTAGGCTTTAGGGAAGATAGTATAGTGAAACCAACTTCATAGAGAAAAGGGATTCGAGATATGCCTGCTGCTATAAAAACGGCTGTACAAGTGAGTGACACAACAAAAGATCAATAAAGAACAAAGGCTGGCAAACTAAAAGAAGAATTAAGCAAAATCATATGGAGATGAAAAATCCGGCTGTTTCAGTAATAATGCCTACTTATAAACACGAGTTATTTATTCGTCGTGCAATCGCATCCTTACTCGAGCAGTCTTTTACTGACTGGGAGTTGATCATCATAAATGATGGCTCTCCTGATAATACCGAAGAAACTGTTCAACCCTTTTTGCAGGATAAAAGAATTAGATATTATAGAAACAAGTATAACAAAGGCTTAGGTGCTTGTTTGAATTTTGGGATGTCCATTGCCTTTGGTTCTTACATAACTTATCTTCCTTCAGACGATGTTATATATGTTGATCACCTGCAATCTTTACTTGATGTACTTGAGCAAAATGAAGGAGCTGTTTTAGCATATTCGTCCATTCGTCACCATTATAACAGGAGTGCTAAAGGTGTTGTGAACGATGAATGGCTACAACTTGTACAGGTGATGCATAGAAAAACGGAGGAGCGCTGGCTGGATAGAAAAGAGCTGGAAAGCGACGACCTGAACCGTTTGTTCTGGAACAAACTACAAGGTGAAAGGGTGCTTACAAACCAACTTACTTGCGAGTGGGTCGACCATCCGAATCAGCGGTACAAGATAATGCAGGAGCCCATTGGCGGCATCAATACTTTCAGGTCTTATTATAATATTGGCGAGCCCCTGATCTACCATACTACCAAAGGCAATTTTATGAACGAGGTAGAGCGTTATGCGCCCTACCGGGAAAGAGTATCTACTCCGCTAAAAGAAAATGGTCTAAAAATCTTACTGGTTGGTGAGCTTGCATATAACGCAGAACGAGTTTTAGCACTTGAAGAACAAGGCCATAAACTGTTCGGCTTGTGGATGGAGGAGCCTTATTGGTATAACTACGTCGGTCCTCTCCCATTTGATCACGTTGAAGATATTTCTAAGGAAAATTGGGAAGAGGAGATAAAAAGGATCAAACCTGATGTGATATACGCTTTACTAAATTGGCAGGCGGTTCCGCTTTGTCATGAAGTTTTAAAAGCAAATACAGGGATTCCATTTGTGTGGCATTTTAAAGAAGGTCCTTTTATTTGTTTGGAAAAGGGCACCTGGAATGAAATGATTGAGCTTTACAACAAGGCTGATGGCCGCATTTATACGAGCGAAGAGATGAAATGGTGGTTGGATGATTTCATCACTAAAGAGAAGCATTCACTCGATTATGTGCTAGATGGAGATTTGCCAAAAAAAGATTGGTTTGATCAACCTCAATCGAAACTATTGTCAGAAAGCACTCCTGGAGAATTTCACACAGTTGTACCAGGCAGACCTATTGGGTTACATCCTCATACTGTTGTAGAACTAGCTGCCCAAAAAATTCACGTCCACTTTTACGGCGACTTTACACATGGCCAATGGAAGCAGTGGATTGAAAAAACGCAGTTGATGGCTCCGGGTTTCCTTCACATTCATCCAAACGTTGACCAGGAAAATTGGGTCAAAGAGTTTTCGCAATATGACGCAGGATGGCTTCATTTCTTTCAAAGTGAGAACAGGGGCGAAGTCAAACGTTCTAATTGGGATGATCTCAATATTCCTGCAAGGATGGCTACCCTTGCACTTGCCGGAGTCCCAATGTTACAAAGAGACAATGCAGAACATATCGTAGCCATCCAATCAGTGGTTAAGAAGCTGGAGATAGGACTTTTATTCGACGATATGGAAGAACTAGGTAGATTGATGAGAAACAAAACTTTGATGTCGTGCTTAAGGGAAAACACCTGGAGCCAGCGACAGGTGTTTATGTTTGATACCCATGTAGAGGACCTGGTGCAGTTTTTCCGGCAGGTGATTCAAAACTTCAAGAACAAAGAAGCCATACAGACAAATAAAGTAGAACCTCAGTTTTCTGCAACTCATCAAAGAGCAGCTAGTGATAAAACTTATTATTCTCAGCCTCAGCCATTGTAATGGTAGAGGCTGTTTTATTTCAGCCTTCTACTTTTCGTCTTAACAGATTTATCATAGAACTCGGGTTCCTTTTTCCGCACCCACTTAATAAAGCTGCTGATCTCTTCCCGTTGCTGCAAACGCTCGATCGTGTTGTACTCGCGCTTCAATTCATTCTCCGTAAAGACAGCGTGTATTTTATCATGGCAGATTTTATGTAATAGAATAGTAGGCGTGTTTTTGCCGCCCTTGCTTACAGGAATTAAATGGTGTTTGTTCGAAGGTTCTGCCAACTGGCGTCCGCAAAGAAGACAAATGTTGATTATTTCCACAGCCATCATGAAGCAATTGATATACCTGCTTGCACCTACGCAACACTTAAAAACTTCAAAATGTTATTAAAGCGTTAACGAAAAAGTCCCCAAAAAAAAAAAATTAAACAAATGTTTGATTTAAATTAAACGTTTGTTTAATTTTGCAGCTCCAATTCAGAATTATGAATTATAGCGACAAACAGATACAAATTTTAACGACTGCTGAACGTCTGTTTTCTTCCAATGGGTTTGATGGTACATCGGTAAGAGACATTGCAGATGAAGCAGGAGTCAACATTGCGATGATTTCGTACTATTTCGGGTCAAAGGAAAAATTAATGGAAGCCCTTTTTTCGAGAAGATCAGAAGATATCAATATGCAGATAGAAAGTCTGTTGCATAATGAACAGATGAGCTCTTTGCAGAAAATGGAGAGCCTGGTAGATTCTTATATTGAAAGGGTAATGCAAAAGCAGCAATTTTTTAAAATTATGATGTGTGAGCAGGTTATTAACAAAAACCCGGCAATCATAAAGCTCATTGGTGAGATGAAGAAGAGAAACATCGAGTCGATTACCAAACTTATAAAAGACGGGCAGCAAAAAAAGGAATTCAAAAAAAAGGTAGATGTCTTGCTGCTGATGAATACCCTTATTGGCTGCATCACCCAAACAATGCTCACACTTGAGTACTACCAGGAGTTTAACGATCTACAAAATGTTCCGCAGGACCAGTTTTTTGAGCAAATCAAGCAAAAATTAAGCATTCACATAAAATTCTTATTTAAAGCACTATTGAACTATGAAGCATAAATTTCTATTAGCATTTGTAATACTGTTAACTGCAGTTTTTACAAATCCAGACCAACTACTCGCACAGCAAGGTAGAGTGATAACACTGAAGGAAGCTATCGACCTGAGCATTAAGAATAGCAAACAACTAAAAGGCAGCAAAGCAAGAATAGAAGAGGCTACGGCATCAATGAGAGAAGCTCTGGAGCGCAAGCTACCCGAGATTAAAGCATCGGGCTCTTACCTCCGTTTGAATAATCCTAATATAAACGTTCAAAGTAAGTCTACCAATAGTTCCGGTGGCTCGGGAACGTTGGGAACACCGCAGGAGAGCGCAGGCAAACCTTCGTCAGCTATTTATGGTATGCTCAATGCATCCTTACCCATTTATTCGGGATTGAGAATTAGATATGGAATAGAATCATCTAAATATCTCGAAGAAGCTGCAAAGCTCGATGCTGACAACGACCGCGAAGCAGTTGTGCTAAATACCATTAATGCGTTTGATAATCTATATAAGTCAAGAGCCGCAGTTGAACTTGTCAATGAAAGCTTACAAGGAGCCCGCCAGAGAGTAAAGGATTTTTCAAACCTTGAAAAAAACGGCATCCTTCCAAGGAATGACTTGTTGAAAGCGCAGTTGCAACAATCGAATACGGAGCTTTCATTATTAGATGCGGAAAACAACTGGCGACTTGCAAACATAAACATGAACCTAATGTTAGGTTTACCAGATACAACAGTGTTGACGGTTAATGAAACAGATCTTCAATTGTCAGACGTACAGTTGAAACCTGTCGAAGAATATGTACAATTAAGCACGCAAAACCGGAAAGACATTGCTGCATTAGCGTTGCGTAAGAAAGCTGCAAACACAGGTGTAAAAGCTGCGAAAGGAGGAAGCTTTCCATCGGTTGCAGTTACTGGTGGCTATGTTGCCGCAGACATTCCCAATGTATTTACTGTTACGAATGCAGTGAACGTAGGTGTAGGTGTACAATACAGTTTGTCATCTCTGTGGAAAAATTCGCAGGTTGAGCAAGCCAAAGCGAGAGAAAAACAGGTTGAGGCAAGTGAGGAAATATTGAACGATAACGTGCGTTTGGAAGTGAACCAGGCTTATCAAAACTACCTGTCTTCAAGAAAAAAAATTGAAGTATACCAAACAGCAATCGCACAAGCGGAAGAGAATTTTAAGATCGTAAGAAATAAATTCCAAAACCAGTTGGCAACCACAACAGACCTACTTGATGCTGATGTAGCACAACTGCAAGCCCGGTTAAACGCTGCATTTGCAAAAGCTGATGCTTCGGTAGCGTACAACAAATTGCTGCAGACCGCAGGCCTCTTACTCAACAAAACAGAAACTAAATAAAAAACTAGCACAATTAATTTATATGGACACTCAAGCAAACTTAAAAAAGGAAACTGTTACCACTACAACTGTAGCCAAGCCGAAGCGTAGCAAGGTTTTCCCGATCATTTTATTATTACTGATTGTTGCGGGCGGTTGGTTTGGAACGTCAAAATACATCCATGGCCAGCATCATGAAGAAACAGACGATGCCCAGGTAGAGTCTAACATTAGTCCTGTTATACCGAGAGTATCAGGCTACGTTGACGAGGTAAGGGTTAAAGATAACCAACGGGTACACAAAGGAGATACGCTGTTAATCTTAGATCAGAGAGATTTGAAACTCAAAATCGAACAAGCTGAGGCCGCTTTAGCAACCGCTCAAAGCAACCTGGGTGTAGCAAGAACTTCAACATCTGCAGCTCAATCTAATATAGCGCCTGTGCAGGCTTCTATAGGTACAATTGATGCCCAGATCGAAGTGGCTAGAATAAACTTGACAAGAGCAAGTCAGGATTTTGATCGCTATGCTAATCTTATCAAAGATCACTCTATCACCCAGCAACAATATGAGCAGGCATTAGCAGCCAAGCAAACTGCTGAGAAACAAATTCGAATCTTGCAGGAACAAAGAAAAGAGGCGTCTTCTCAGAGCAATGCAATTTCTTCTCAAAGCGGCGCAACAGCTTCACAAATAAGGGTGGCCAGTTCTGTTATTAAACAGCGCCAGGTCGATGTGGATGAAGCAAAGTTGAACCTGTCTTATGCAGTAATTACTGCTCCCGCAGATGGCCTGGTTTCTAAAGTGAACGTACAACCAGGTCAGTTTCTACAAGCTGGTCAATCTTTGTTCAGCATCGTACTTAACGACGACCTATGGGTGGTTGCGAACTTCAAAGAAACTCAGTTTGACAGGATGCGTATTGGTCAAAAAGTGATTGTGCATGTTGATGCTTTTCCAGGTCATGATTTTGAAGCGAAGCTTTCATCTTTTTCACCGGCTACGGGCGCCCGCTTTGCTCTATTGCCTCCTGATAACGCTTCAGGAAACTTCGTGAAAGTAGTTCAGCGGCTTCCGGTAAGAATTGAGTTTGCTCAACCAAATGATACGCTGCTTAAACAATTAAGACCGGGAATGAACGTTGATGTTGACGTGCATTTGGATTAAATTCTGGAAGGTATTGCGTTTAAGAGAGTGGGTGCCAGCTGCAGAACTTTCTTCATCTCCTGTTGTGTCACTCACTTGTACTTGGAATCTTTATGCAGCAGTAATGCGGTTGTTTGAACGAAGCGACTTGAGGTGCGTTTATCGGCCTGGCGGTTTTTTGCCAAATATTGTTTAAAGTACAAGTGTGCGACGCAACGATGTTGAACAGCAATACAATGGCGACTAGCTAAAAACTTCTGTAGTAAAACAAAATAAATTTTTTATAATAATATTTTATGCAACAGGCGAATTCGTTGGTTGAGTATGGATCGAGGCGTGTGATTATAACAATAACAGCTATACTCTGTGCCTTGTTAGAGATTGTAGACAGCACTATTGTAAACGTTGCTTTGAACGATATGCGCGGTAACCTTGGCGCTACCATGACTGAAGTTGGATGGGTAATCACAGCATATGCAATCGGTAACGTAATTGTCGTTCCCATGACGAGCTGGCTTTCTCAACAGTTTGGACGAAGTAATTATTTTGCTGCTTCAATCATACTTTTTACAGTCTGCTCCTTTCTTTGTGGTAATGCAAATGGTATCCTTGAGCTCGTAATTTTCAGGTTTTTGCAAGGTGTTGGAGGCGGTGCGTTACTGGTTACATCGCAAACCATTATAACCGAAAGTTACCCAGTCGAAAAACGCGGAATGGCGCAGGCAATTTATGGGCTCGGGGTGATTATTGGTCCTACATTGGGACCACCGCTAGGAGGTTATATTACGGACAATTTTTCATGGCCTTTTATATTTTACATAAATATTCCGATCGGTATTATTGCCACGTTGCTTACGCTTCAATTTGTGAGAAGCCCCAAGTATGGTGAAAAGAGCGCGGCTAAAGACGTTGATTGGGCGGGCATTGGCCTGTTAGCGCTGGCAGTTGGTTCGTTACAATTCGTATTGGAAAGAGGGCAAGACGAAGATTGGTTTGAAAGCTTAAGCATCACCGTCTGTGCGGTGTTGGCTGTTTTTGGTTTCTTCTTTTTTATATGGCGGGAGCTGACTTTTAGAAACCCGATCGTGGAGCTGAGAGTATTAAAAAACGGTAACCTAAGGGTCGGAACCATTTTATCATTCATTTTAGGATTCGGCTTATATGGCTCCACTTTCATTGTGCCGCTTTACACTCAATCAACATTGGGCTGGACCGCTACTCAATCAGGTATGCTAATGATACCGGCGGCATTGACCACAGCCTTTATGATGCCGATTATAGGTCAGTTACTACAGCGCGGCGTGCCGCAACAATACCTTGTCGCACTGGGAATGCTCTTGTTTTTTGCCTATAGTTTTTGGGGATATAAAATTATTACGCCCGATACAAGCAAAGATGCATTCTTCTGGATGTTGATTGTTCGTGGTATCGGTATGGGTATGCTGTTTATCCCGATTACAACTCTTTCTCTTTCCACACTAAAGGGTCAGCAAATCGGCCAGGGCGCTGCATTTACTGGTATGATGCGACAGCTGGGAGGTTCATTTGGAGTAGCTACCATCACTACTTTTTTGGCCCGTCAAAACATGACTCACCGAAACGACCTGGTGAGTAAGCTAGACATCAACAACCCCCTCGTCCAACAAAGAGTAGCGGGAATGCAACATAGCTTTATGAACAAAGGAATTTCCCCTGAGCGCGCCTTGGAGTCGGGTTATAAATCGTTGGATTACATGGTGACCAAACAAGCCGCCGTTTTATCATACATGGATGCTTTCCTGTACCTCGGTGTGATGTTTCTTATTTGCATTCCATTTGTGTTGATGGTAAAAGGAAATAAGGGCAATAAGATTAACCCGGCGGAGGCAATGCATTAGTGAGGATACTCGAACTCGGCATCTTAACCTTACCGGTGAGGAAAAAAGTTTAAGAATTGGCTGCTTATTTTTTAATTGAAAATAGTTTCAATATTTTTAGACAGTTGTCGCCTTTTTTACGACAAATTACCTAAATTCGTACAAAATTTTAATATGAATAGAGATGCTGCTATTAAAACAACCGTCAAGACTACTGCTAAGAGTAATGGTAAAGAAGCTCAACATAAACCTTTGGTTATGGCAGAAGTACAAACAAAAAGGCAACCAGAAATGTTCTTTTCATATAAATCTGCAGACGACAAAGATCTTTTGACCATTATTGATATTGTACGAAATGGCATCTCTTATAAAGACTTTAGTAAAATTGTAGTTGATACTCCTTTCTCTCTAACTGAGTGGGCGAACTATCTGCAGCTCTCCGAACGAACTATCCAACGAAATCAAAAGGAAAAAAAATCTTTTCAACCTATTCAATCAGAGAGAATTGTCGAAGTAAGCATGCTCTACACCTATGGAGTTGAGGTATTTGGTGATAAAGACAATTTTGATGTTTGGTTAAATTCTAAATCAATTTCATTGGGTGGTAGAACACCAAAAGATCTACTTGATACAAAATTCGGTATTAGCATGGTGCGTGATGAGTTAGGGAGAATAGAACATGGTATTTTAGCATGATTGTTTACAGACTAAGTAAAGGCAAGTACCACCGCGACCTTTCGGGGAAAGGGGCAGAACTATACGGGGGGCGATGGAACAGTAAAGGAACCGCCCTGCTTTATACCAGTCAATCACGCGCTTTAGCTTTTGCTGAAATTTCGATGCATATTCCTCTTGGCATAATACCCAAAGATTATTTCTTGATCAGTATTCAAATTCCTGACACTGCAGATATACTTGAACTGGTGGAAGCAGACATGCCCACGGACTGGCGTTCTAACCCTCACTCCGATAGCACCCAGAAAATTGGCGACCAGTTCGCTGCCGGTTTAAAATATCTTGCTTTACGGGTGCCTTCTGCAGTTGTTCCCGGAGATTCAAATTACCTGATCAACCCTTTGCATGCTGCAATAAATGAGGTAACCATTACTGAGGTAGAACCTTTTGAATTTGACAGCAGGTTTGCGTCTCGCAACGTTTAAACTTAGTTTCGACGTTTAACAACCTCTTTTGCGTTTACAACAAATCAAACACCTTTTCCTCCTGCAATAAGTAGAGCCGGGCGTACTGTAACAGTATCACTGTTTTTGCATCCTTTATTTCTCCTGACTGAATTTTAATAAAAGCATCCTCAAAAGGAAGCTCAATCACGTCTATCTCTTCCTTTTCTTCCTCTAAACCTCCCCCATTACCTACTTTCTGCTTAGGGTCATATTCTGCTACGTAATAGTGTATTATTTCTGCAACAGAACCAGGTGTGCTATACAACTCAAAAATCTTTTTCACCTTCTCTACTTTGTAGCCGGTCTCTTCTTCTATTTCTCTGACAATCCCCTCTGATGGGTCCTCATTATCTTCTACAATTCCCGCGCAGGTTTCTATCATCATCCCCGAGGGATGGTTATTTAAAAACGCTGGCAGGCGAAACTGTCGGGTAAGAACAACCGTACTTTTCTCCCTGTTATATAATAAAACAGTCGCTCCATTTGCTGAAAGATATACTTCACGAGACACCTCTTCAACAGATCCTTTATTGGTTTCAACTTCGTACTTCACCTTCTTTAACGGGAAGAAATTATCTGACAGCACTTCTGTTGATTTGATCCTTACATTCTTTGCCATTTATAATTTTTACATAAAAGGATACAAATGTTATGCTACCTCGTTTTCAATCTATAATGACGAATTCTGTTGACAACAATAACTTATATAAAAGATAATTGGGGTATCAGCACAACAACCTTTATCAGCATTGTTGTGTCACACCCTTGTACTGGTATCACTCTAAGCAGCCTTTTTGTAGATGTTCAAACTAGAAAAGCTCCTCCTGGCCATCTTTTTTTTCTTTCCCGGTTTTAGAACCAACTACCGGCTCTTTTTTTATTCTATCTGTTGCCAATTCCGAAATAAACAATGGTTCCTTTAACGATAACCCACAATGAGTATTTAGCTTTTGTACCAGGTAGGAAGACAACTCAGGTGAGTAGGTCTCATCGTGCATATGCATGAAAAAGTATAACTCCTTCAATCCGTTATCCAACCAATATTTTATCCGTTCAACCCAATCATCAATACGGGCATAATCGGTTGGATCAAGACTGTTTCCAACAAAACGAACAAATGCTTTTGGAACACTTAAATACATATGAACACAATCACGTCGGCCCGCAGTATCAGTTATAATATATCCGACGTTCAACTGCTTAAGTATGGAGAGCAAGGACTCAGTTTCTGCTTTGCTGCTAAACCAATCAGGATTTCTAACCTCCAAAAAGAACTGCAGATCTTTGGGAAGGCTTTCAAGATATTTCAATAAAGCATCTTTTCTTTTAGGAGTAAAACGATCGCTAACCTGTAGAAAGATGGGACCTAAATGTTTACCAAAGGCATAGATGCCTTCAAGGAAAGCGTTTGTTTTATCCTCAATATCTACAAACGAACTATAGTGGCTAATTGTCTGCGGAACTTTTGGACAAAAAATAAAGTCCTTTCCATCTGCCTTGTCTGCCCACTTTTGTATAGATGAAGGCGGATACGTTTTATAATGAGTGGCGTTCAGTTCAATACTATTATAATGCTCTACATAATGATCAAGAAACTTTGCTTCCTTAGTCCCTTCAGGATAAATTTTATCTACCCATTCGGTTCGCCCCCACTTTGCACACCCCACGTAAATCTTAGGTTCGTCTACTTTTTCACCACTCAGAACATTTTTATTCCAGCCCCGATCTGCCGGCAGTGAAAGGTCCGCAGCTTTTAATGTTTCTAAAGAAATTTTCCCAAAATCCATAAAATCATTTTGTGCAAGTTAAACAACAGCTGGAGATTGTAAGATTACAAAAATCATTACCAGCTTGTTGCAAATAGTAGACTCCTACCGACGGTTTTAAATAATCTCCCCTTAACAATCGACTGACGTTTTATTGACTTAGTTATGCTAATTTTAAAATAAGCAATAGAAAGCATTTGATAAACTTTATCCTTAATAACAACGAGATTAATACCGACAGACCTGCGGGCAGTTTGCTCCTTGATTTCATCAGGTATAACCAGCACTTAATGGGCACAAAAATAGGCTGCCGTGAAGGCGATTGCGGCGCGTGTACTGTGTTGGTTGGAGATTTGGAAAATGGCGAATTGCAGTATCGTTCTTTTACTTCGTGCCTTACGCCTTTAGGCAATATTCATGGGAAACATGTTGTTACTGTTGAAGGTATCAATATGGATGATCTTAATCCTATTCAGCAGTGCATGGCAGATGCTTCAGCCACCCAATGTGGATTTTGTACGCCAGGGTTTGTAATGTCATTAGCCGGATTTTGTTTAAGCGATCAAGATGCGAACCAACAGAACGCTGTTGCTGCCATCGATGGAAACATCTGCCGTTGTACCGGCTACAAATCAATTGAACGTGCAGCAGGAAAGATTACTGAATTAATGCAACAAAAAGGTAACCAAGAGGCTGTAGAATTTGTGACAGCTAACAACATACTACCCGGTTATTTTGCAAGCATAAAAGAGCGATTGCAAAAGTTATCGCTAGCGTTGAATGGTGAATTAAATCAACCAGCTTCAACCGCACAATTTGCAGGTGGTGGAACAGATCTGTATGTTCAAAAGCCAGAAGAGCTGAAAGAAGCAAACGTTCGTTTTTTGTACAATAAAGATGTTTTAAAGGGTATTAGGAAAACAGGCAATAAATGTTTCGTAGGTCCCTCTGCAACTGTAACTGATTTGCAAGGTTCAGAGGTTATGCGACAGTATTTTCCAAATTTCAATAAGCAGGTAAAGCTGATTTCGTCAACGCCTATTCGCAACATGGCAACCATTGCCGGTAATTTTATCAATGCTTCGCCCATCGGTGATTTTACCATTTTCTTTTTAGCCTTGAATGCGACATTGGTATTAAGTGATGGAAATAAAACGAGAGAATTACCATTGCATAAATTATACAAAGGATATAAAACGCTCGACAAAAGACCAGAAGAATTCATTGAACAAATCTGGTTTGAATTGCCAGGAAAAAACACTTTTTTCAACTTCGAAAAAGTAAGCAAACGAACGCATTTAGATATTGCAAGTGTAAATACAGCTATTCAATTAACGGTAGTTGATGGGACAATAACGGAAGCACATCTCTCGGCAGGTGGTGTTGGACCAATACCAAAGCTTTTGGAACAAACATCTGAATTTTTAAGAGGTAGAGCAGTAACTGAAGAGGTTATCAATGATGCAATAGATATTGCTCAATCAGAAATCTCCCCAATTAGTGATGCAAGAGGAACTTCTGGGTACAAACGTTTATTATTAGGTCAATTAATCAAAGCGCATTTTATAGCCTTGTTCCCACACCTACAAGTAAAGAAGTTGCTCTTGTCACATAGCTCTTGATGAAAAAGAATAACCTGTACAAGAGTGGACGCAAGAAAAGACAGGTTGAAATAGCGAGGCCGGTACTAAAAATAAAACATGAAGAACATAGATTCAAAAACACATACAAGAGGTAAATCTATTTATTTAGATGATATTCCACTACTACAGGGAACGCTGTTTGGTGCTGCTTTCGGGTCTCCAATTGCTCACGGCATTATCAGAAGTTTGAACATAAGTGTTGCAGAACAGATGCCAGGCGTCATTAAAGTTTTTACTGCGAAAGATGTAACAGGCGAAAACCAAATTGGTGGAATTATTCCGGATGAGCCTCTTCTTGCAGAACATGAAGTTGACTTTTGCGGCATGCCTGTCGCTTTTGTCGTGGCACAATCAGATGACGCAGCGCGGGCAGCAGTGAAGACGATCACAATAGATATTGAACCGCTACCTGTAATTACAGATCCGAGAGAGGCAAAGGCAAGAGGCGAATTAATTGTGCCGCCAAGAACTTTTTCATTGGGAAATGTTGATACTGCATGGCAAGCGTGTGAATATATTTTTGAAGGAATTGCTGAAACAAACGGCCAGGAACATCTATACATAGAAACACAGGGAGCGTATGTTATACCTCAGGAAAATGGTGCGCTGAAAGTCTACTCGTCAACTCAAGGACCAACAGCGGTGCAAAGGGCATCATGCAGAGTTACAGGTTTACCAATGCACTTGGTTGAAGTAGAGGTAACGCGATTGGGCGGTGGGTTTGGTGGTAAAGAAGACCAGGCAAATACATGGGCGGCATTGTGCGCACTTGCAGCACACCGCTTGAGAAAGCCCGTAAAATATTCGCTGCACAGAATGGAAGACATGGCTATGACAGGCAAACGCCATCCATATTCTTCTGACTACAAAATCGGTTTTGATAAGGACCTGAAGATGGTCGCTTACGAGGCTACCTTTTATCAGAACGCAGGCGCGGCTGCCGATTTATCTCCGGCTATAATGGAGCGAACGTTACTGCACTGCACCAATTCCTATTTCATTCCAAACGTAAAAGCAACTGCTTATAGTTGTCGTACCCACTTGCCACCCAACACTGCATTCCGCGGCTTCGGTGGACCGCAATCGATGTTTGTAATAGAGTCAGCAATCGCAAAAGCTGCTGATACTCTCGGTATAGATTCAGCTGTTATTCAAAAGAAGAATTTGATTAAAACAGGCGACGAATTTCCATTTGGTCAAAAGGCAGTAAGTGAAGCTGCAGAATGTTGGAAGAAGGCGGAACAACTTTACGAAGTCAATTCGATAAGAGAAGGAATAAAGGATTTTAATAGTAAAAATCAAATTTATAAAAAAGGCCTTGCGCTAATGCCAGTCTGTTTTGGCATCTCTTTTACCAATACTGCCATGAACCAGGCAAGGTCGCTGGTTCACGTATACTTTGATGGCAGCGTTAGTGTAAGCACGGGAGCAGTTGAGATGGGGCAAGGCGTGAACACAAAAATATTGCAGGTAGCTGCAATAGTTTTTTCGATACATCCAGATAGAGTGAAAGTACAAACTACCAGCACCTCACGCATCGCAAATACCTCTCCGTCAGCTGCAAGTGCTACGGCTGATTTGAATGGTAAAGCCACTTATTTAGCTTGTACCCGAATCCTGGAACGACTTAAAAAGGTGGCTGCAGAAGAATTAGGTGTTGACGAAAATTTGATTGAACTAAAGGATGAATACGTTTTTGTAAATAATGTACAATCAGATTTAGATTGGAAAAAGCTGGTTAATACGGCACACCTTAAAAGGGTTGGAATATCGGAACATGCAAACTATGCGACGCCGGAAATTTATTTTGATAAAGCGAAAGAAAAAGGTCATGCATTCAGCTATCATGTATATGGCACTGCAGTAACTGTGGTAACTGTTGATTGCCTCCGCGGTATTTATGAAATTGACGCTGTGAAGGTTGTACATGATTTTGGTACCAGCATGAATCCTGCAATTGATATTGGGCAAATCGAAGGTGGCATAGTACAAGGCATTGGGTGGATGACAATGGAGGAAATCATTTACGACAAAGAAGGTAAGTTAAGATCAAACGCTTTATCCACTTATAAGGTCCCTGATATTTATTCTGCTCCTAAAGAAATCTCTATCGATTTCCTTCAAAGTGATAAAGATAATCTTGCCATCTTTCGTTCGAAGGCTGTTGGTGAACCCCCTTTTATGTATGGCATCGGCACCTACTTTGCTTTGCGAAATGCAATCAAAGCTTTTAATCCTTTAGCCCATATTCCTTTTAACGCCCCAATGACCCCTGAAAAAACTTTATTAGCCTTGTATTCAAATCCCCAGCCATTATCAAAGGAGATCAAGCGAAAAGATGAAGAAGCAGTTACAAGTGTGGCAATTAATTAGTCGAAGCCTGGGCGAAGGCGTTCCCGTAATGTTATTGTATGTTCTTGAGAGTTTTGGCAGCAGCCCGGGCAGGGCGGGTTTTTTTATGGCAGTAAATGCAAGAGGTGAACTACAGGGGTCTATTGGAGGAGGAATAATGGAGCATAAATTTGTTGAGATGGCTAAGGAGAAGCTGAAAGCTGATGAATACTATAACAAAATCTTTAAGCAAATACATGATAAAGCATCACTATTATTTCAAAGTGGAATGATTTGCTCCGGCGAACAAAGCAACCTATTGTACAGGATAAAGGAAGAGGATTATGAAGCAATCAATCAAATAATAAGCTGTTTACAAAATAATAAGCCCGGAACTCTTAAACTATCACAAAATGGAATCAATTTTTCTCACGAAGTTCCTGATGATGTGGGAAGTTTTTTTGTCGTTCAAAGTGAGTTATTAGAAGACTGGATATACGAGGAACAAATCGGTTTCAAAAACAATCTCCACGTAGTCGGCTCCGGTCATTGCGCATTGGCCCTATCAAAGATTATGGCGGAGATGGACTTTTATATTCATTTATATGACGACAGAGAGAATTTGAAAACCTTTTTAGACAATAGTTATGCTCATCAAAAAACTGTCGTCAACAGCTATCCTGAATTAAAAACATTCATTCCACCAGGAGAAGGTAGCTACGTTGTAGTGATGACAGTTGGGTACAGAACTGATGACATTGTTGTGAGGTCGCTAATGGATAAAAACTTTAAGTTCTTTGGTTTACTTGGCAGCAAAAAAAAGATTGAAAAAATGTTTTCGGATTATAGGAAAGAGGGTATCAATGAAGAATTATTGAAAAAGATTTACGCTCCAGTTGGTCTACCTATCAACAGCCAAACACCTGAAGAGATTGCGATTAGTATTGCGGCGCAAATTATACAAGTCAAAAATGAAGTTTTAAAGTGACTGTCAATTTTCTTCCTCTCTTGTAATCGTTCCTGTTATATATCCAAATGGTTCATCAGTTGCAATAAAAATTTCATTATCATTTTCCATACCAAATTGCTGGAGGTTAAAAGGTATATGATGCTTGTTTGGCATAATCAGGCTAATCTCTTTTATTTCAGGGTTTTCTTCTAAGACGGCCTCACCCATTGCATATAATGTCTGCTGAACAGATAAGCTGTTGTGAAAAGCAAAGGTTCTTAAACAAGCGTTTCGAACCTTTTCAAATAATTCTGCAAAATTTAATTTATAAGAATTGTATACCCATGTCGCTTCACACTCTGTTGCAAAAATTCTGTCTGTTGTTTCTTTCAGTGTCGTATACCGGTCCTTTATATAATCTGTAAAAGCTGAATTTGTTGTTTTCAATATCAGTAAACCTTTAATGCCTGACGTCACACTTGTTTTATGTGCGTCTTGTACAACTGTCGTAACATGCTTTTCATTTCCCTTACTTTGATATGTATGCGGATGTTCTGATCCGTCGAAGGACATACGGCTATATAAATGCTCTGTAATTTCAATAGTGGTCTGTGAGACTTGCGGATTATTAGAAAAGAAATGATTGGCGAGATGTATTGCAAAGTCTTCTATAGATGAAACAAAGTGATCTTTAGCTAAAGCATACACGGTATTTTTCTGAGTATCAGTAGGAAGTATTTTCCTGTTATTTCCCTGCGTATACACTGTTTCAAAATCTCCCTGCAACGATACATTTACTGAAATCTGCCTGAACTCGTGATATGCCTCGTGCCTCGTTACTTTTGACAGGTTAATTGCATTCTTCCCATAAGCATCTTGCACCAGTTTGTATTTCATAATCAGTTAGTTTGGTTCTCACTAAAACAGCCCAATTTAGAAATATAATTCTACTTTTATTTGCATCGCCATTAATAAAAATGCGTCGCAATAACATGTACGACTTAGTTATCAAAAGTAAAAATGTGGTTTATGAAGATGGAGTTAAGGAAGCATTTGTTTTAATTAAAAATGGAGTGATAGAAGACGTCGTAACGAAGCTGCCAAATCATACAAACTCAGATTTCGTTGACGTTGGAAATAAAATACTGATGGCGGGTTTGATTGATCCACACGTGCACATTAACGAACCAGGAAGAACAGACTGGGAAGGATTTGAAACAGCCACAAAAGCAGCCATCGCGGGTGGATTAACAACACTGGTTGACATGCCACTAAACTCCTCACCTGTCACCACAACGGTAAAAGCTTTTGAAGAAAAACTAACCGCGGCAAATAAAAACCTGCATACCAACGTTGGCTTTTGGGGCGGTATCGTCCCGGGAAATGATGGGGAAATTGAAGGATTGATTGAAAAAGGTGTGCTGGGGTTTAAAGCTTTTCTTACACATTCGGGCATTGATGATTTTCCAAATGTGACAGAAGATGATTTAACGAAAGCAATGCCGATAATTGCTAAATACAAATTACCCCTGTTAGTACATTGCGAGTTAACTAGCGCTGAACAGTTTGAGAATGTCCATCCTCGCTCGTACAAAAATTATCTTTCTTCGCGACCAAAGAAATGGGAAGATGACGCCATCGTATTGATGATACGGCTCTGTGAAGAATTCGGTTGCCGCACACATATCGTTCATTTATCGTCATCCAATTCTGTAGAACAAATAAAAAAAGCAAAAGAAAGAGGCTTACCGTTAACAGTTGAAACAGGGCAGCATTATTTATACTTTTCTGCAGAACAAATCCACGACGGAGAGACGCAATTTAAATGCGCGCCCCCTATAAGAGAAAAAGAAAACAATGACTTATTATGGCAGGCTTTGAAAGATGGTGTGATTGACTTCGTAGCAACAGACCACTCCCCTGCTCCACCGGAAATGAAGCAATTAATAACAGGTGACTTTATGAAAGCATGGGGCGGGATAGCATCGCTTCAATTTGCATTACCTGTATTGTGGAGTGTAGCAAAAGAAAGGTCAGCACTAATAAGCGACATCGCAAAATGGCTGTGTGAAAAACCATCGGTGCTCATTGGCAAACAGGCAACGAAAGGAAAAATTGCTAAGGGATTCGATGCGGACCTTGTGGTTTGGGACGCTGAGCAAAAGTTTGTTGTGATGGAAGAAATTATTCAACATAAACATAAAATGACTCCTTACTTAAATGAGGAATTATACGGGGTTGTCGAGCAGACATATTTGGCAGGAAAAAAGGTTTTTGACAAAGGAAAATTCATTGGACTAAATCAAGGTACAATCATAACAAGATAACTGATGGAAGCATACTTAGAACGAGCTCAGAGGATTGTCGCGAGGATAGATGAACTGGCAGCCATCAGTGAAGATCAAAACGGTATAACAAGAACATTTGGCACAAAGGCTTTTATAGAAGGCAGAAACAAAGTTGAGTTTTGGATGAAGGAAGCCGGTCTTGCAACAAAAATAGACAGCATAGGAAATGTGAGAGGAAAGCTATTATGCAATCAAGCAGATGCAAAAACATTTGTTATTGCTTCTCACATTGATACCGTTGTCAACGCTGGAAAATGGGACGGCCCTTTAGGTGTTACTATGGGTCTTGACCTAATAGAACAATTAATTAAAACAAAAACAATCCTGCCATTTGATTTAGAATTGATAGCATTCAGTGATGAAGAAGGCGTTCGCTTTCACACCACATATTTAGGAAGCAAAGTGGTGGCCGGTTCGTTTGATGTTGATCTTTTAGAGAAGAAAGACCCTTCAGCAATAACGCTGAGGGAAGCAATTGCAACAATGGACGGGGATATTTGCAATCTTGAAAAAGATGCTATTAAAAGTGAAGACTGTCTGGGTTATTTCGAAATACACATAGAGCAAGGACCTGTCCTTTATGAAAAAAACATTTCAACGGCTGTCGTTACTTCCATTGCCGGACAACAAAGGATAGAAATAACTTTTAAAGGGTTGGCGGGTCACGCTGGCACAGTGCCGATGAATATGCGAAACGACGCCTTGTGTTGTGCGGCCGAATTTATTATCGAAACAGAAAAATATGCACTCGAAAACAAAGAAAACATTGTAGCAACTGTTGGAAAGCTGAACATCATAAACGCTGCAAGCAACGTTATTCCCGGTGAAGTGATTTGTAGTCTTGACGTAAGAAGTGCTGATGAAAATATTCTTAACAAGTCAAGCAAACATTTACAAAACTTATGTAAGAAAATCAGTGAGGAACGCAACATAAGGTCAGAGTGGGATCTTATACAAAAGACTGCTCCAGTTACTTGTGATAGTAACCTGGTTGATTTACTATCTCAGGCAATTGCACAAGAAAACATTCAAACCATTGCACTCGTTAGTGGAGCTGGTCATGACGCTGTACCTATTTCTGCAATTGCTCCTGTTGCTATGTTATTTGTCAGGTGCTTTAAGGGTATCAGCCATAATCCTCTTGAAGATGTTGAATTAAAAGATATCGAAGCGACTGTGAAAATATCTGATAACTTTATTCAAAACCTAATTAAAAAGTACAATCAATAAATGGAAATATCTGCGCTGACAAGATCAGTTGTAAAAAGTAATCATGCGGTGATAAGTCCCGATGGGTATATCAACAGCAACGTTCCGGGATGGACGGATTGTACAGTGAACGTTATTATTAATGAGCAGATGGGCGCTCGTCTTTGCCAGACACTAATCACGTTAAATAAAGACGGCAAACTTAAAGGCGCTACAAAAGCCTCGCAGATATTTTTTTACATAGTAAAAGGTCAATGTACAGCAACAGTTAATGGTGAAGAAAAAGCATTAACACAAGGGCACTTTGTGTACGTTCCAATAAACACAAGTTACCTGTTTGACGAGCCCGAACAAGGTACCCAAATTCTTACATTTCATAAAGTGTATGAAAAGCTTGATGACTATGATATTCCTGCGGTCCTTTTTGGCGATGCCGCTACGGTAGAAGGTCCAAGCTATTTAGGCGATCCCGCACTGAGGTTGCAGGTATTGCTTCCTGCCGATCTTTCTTTTGATATGGCTGTCAATATTTTTACTTACGACTCCGGTGGCCATCTTCCTATGGTAGAAACGCATATTATGGAGCATGGTCTTATGTACTTGCAAGGCCAGGGAGTGTACATGCTGGATCATCAATGGTACCCAATCAAAAAAGGAGATTCTATCTGGATGGCGCCCTATTGCCAGCAGTGGTTTACAGCAATGGGAAAAGAACCGGCCGTTTATATTTACTATAAGAATGTAAACCGCTTTCCAACTACCATATAGTACCCGAATCAAAAAGAGGCTGTACTTGAAAGTAAGCCTCTTTTTTACCGATTACCCTATAAAACTACTGTTACTATAAATTCATTTATGCCAAAAACAGCTTCGCGATATTAAGCGCATCAGTATAGCTCAACGGCTCATCAAATGCTTCCGTTGCGGCTGCGGTTGATATGGTTATGCCGTCTACAACCATTCCTGAAATCTTCACATTTGCTTGTGTTTCTAACTCTTCTCCATTATACACAGCTTGCGCTGCTGCAGGAATTGATCCACGACTGTTTCCTGTAATCCAGGGCTTCAGTGTAGTATCGCCATTAGCTTTACGCATCTGCCTGATATGTGATGCATGTCTTGCTTCTACTGAGTGTATGTTAAGCGCGGCACCCAATACAGTTTTATTACTCATAAGAAAAGGAGCCTGCCCTTTGTAAGCACGTACACCAGTATCTTCAAAAGCTTGCGCAAGTGCTAAAAACACTGCATAGTTTGTTGGAAGAAATGGATCCGGGAAAGTACCCTTTGCAGTAAAGTCAAAATTAGGTTTAGCAACGGCCGCAGCACCCAACACAGATTTTAAAAACGTAACGTGGTTAGTTTCATCATTGCGGATGGTAGTTAGTGCACCAATTGCAGGAGTTCCTGCAAGTAAGGTTCCGTGAGCAGTTACACCCCTGGTATAAAACTCAGCTTCAAGATATTCGAGTGTTAGTGCAAAGTTTAAAATATCGTTGATAGCAGTTGGTTGTGTTTGACCATAAGCCTTTGTAAATAAACTTCCCATTGCAAGAGGCAAGGCTCCGAGGGCTATCTTTTTACCAAATCCTGTCAGGCTTTTAATCGCCTCGCGACGCGGGCTAACTCTTTCGTGAAACTCCGGATCTACAGTTTCTATTTCTTTTATTATATTTTGTAAGTTCATAATTGTACAATTTTAAGAAGGTAAATTACTTGCGTTGATTTGAGTTTTTATGTATGTTCCGGCAATGCTTAATACTTGTGCAGGCGTTCTTGACTTTTCAAGACCTGTTGTCATATCCACTACATCGGCGGCTACAAATGAACCATTAGAAATACGGTCGCGTATTAAGGCTGCATGGCGCGCTTCTACAGAAACGATCTTTCCAGCCAATGTTAGGAATGCAGCAGATTGAAATAAAGGACCGGCGCCGTTATAAGCCGAGACTCCTAAATCTTCAAAAGCCTTAGCAGTTCCTAAAACACTCGTACGGTCAGCAAAATTTATTGAACTAAAATCAACTTCAAGCGCTTGTATTGCACTACCACCAAGGGCTGCTTTGAAAAATTCGCGGTGAGCTACTTCATGATCGCGAATGTCGGTCAACAAAGCTTTTTCGTCTTCAGTGATGCCGGTATAAAATGTCTTTGCTACCTGGATGTAGAAGGCTGCTTCCAGTTGCTCTAATGCATAAGCATAGTTTAAAATACCGGTATCGCCACTGCCAAGATCTACTCCGTTGTTATCATTTTTGCTGCATGCTGCAAGTAATACTAACCCGGTAGACGCTCCTGCGTAGTTTAAGAATTTCCTTCTCGACATATTAGCAAAACCAGAGTCGCGGTCCGCTACTATTTTGTTTTCAAATAAAGCCGTGTTCTTTGTCATAACGGTGTTTTTATTATTAAATGTTTTTTCAAAAGGTTATCTGCCTTCCTCTTCAACCTACGAGAAATGATTTATGCTAGTTTTAATCTTTATAAAGTTTTTTTAGATTTCTTTAAGGTTCGTTTTTGAAAAAGCAGGCTTTCTTCCGCTGGTATATTTTTTTAATCATTTTAAATTTTAACCTAAATAACCTCAATACCATGGCAAAGTATTCTAAGGAAGCAGGCGAAAAAGTGGAGGAAGTGATGCATGAAATGAAAGAAGGAAAGCTCAAGACAGGAACAGGAAAAAAGGTCACGAGTCGCAAACAAGCTATAGCGATTGGATTGTCTGAAGCAAGGCAAGAAGGCGATAAGGTACCTAAGAAAGCGCCTGCAAAAAAAGCAGCCGCAAAGAAGGCAAAGAAATAAAGTTGCCAGCCTCGAACGGCAATTATTATTGTAGATGAAAGAAGTGTATAATTACTTTTTTTATGCGCGCATTACTTCTTTATTCGGCATCGTTGTCACTCACTGCAACTAGTTTTTCTTTCATCGACATTAAAAAAGATACTCCCTCTAACAACGCTTTCAAGTATTTCAACTGATTTTTTCGAAAATTCATAAAGCGCTATGAAACATTTTATTGGACTTGTTCCTCCCGATGATATTTGTGAAACTGTTGTAAATATTCAGAAGCAGTTTGGAGATAACAGGCTGGAGCCACACATCACCTTGCAGCCGCCGGTAACAG
This sequence comes from Segetibacter aerophilus, assembly GCF_007991655.1. Taxonomy (GTDB): domain Bacteria; phylum Bacteroidota; class Bacteroidia; order Chitinophagales; family Chitinophagaceae; genus Segetibacter; species Segetibacter aerophilus. Next base: position 558,746 of record NZ_BJYT01000001.1, on the reverse strand, counting down.
TATTGAACGAAACAGCATGGCTGGATGCAATTGAAAACACCTGCAATTCCTTTCAACCCTTCCCTATCTCTTTGCCTGGAACTGGGAACTTCGGTACTCGTGTTTTATTTATCAGTGTACAATCGGCACCTCTTACAACATTACATAGCGCACTCATTCCGGCCATACAACCTTATGAACAAGCCGACAACAGGCAACAGCAAAACCAGTCGTTCCATCCTCATCTAACACTAGGACGCGGTTGGTGCGGATTTACAAGACAAGACTTTGCAGCCATGAAAATACTTGCTGACGAGTATCTTACTAAAGAGCCTGTAGCGTTTGAAGCTACGTTCTTAAGAATATACTTCAAACGCTCCGGCCAGGGACGTTACGAAAAAATGAAGGATGTATATTTTAAAGGCGATGTTTAGATATCGCTGATTTGTGTTTTCTCTCCCAAAATCATTAAAAGTGTTAGATGTTATTCAACAATCTTTTCTGCAACTGACGGCTTCTTTCTACGACGTATCCAAATTTGTCCTTTGTGGCGGGTAGGTACTTCATCTCCGAGCAATTTTCCCCATGGTTTCAAATCATCAATTCTATCAAAGATAATTTTTACAATAGCTACCGCAGGGATTGAAAGAAACATACCTGGCACTCCCCATAAAGCTCCTCCCAACAATACCACTATTATTGAAAACAACGCGTTGATCTGCACTTTAGACGATACGATCCGTGGTACCAATATGTTGTTGTCTATAAACTGAATGATGGCATAGGCAATTATAATTCCAAGCTGTGACGAGAACCCGTCTTTCGTAACGGTTGCCATCAAGACCGGCAAAGCAATAGCGATAATACCTCCCAAATAAGGGATCATGTTTAGTATCGCGCCGAGAACTCCTAACAGAATCGCATAATCTATTCCTAAAATCATCAAAGCTGTTGAATTTAAAACTGCCACTATAAGCGCTTCTAATAGCAGCCCTACCATATAACTCTGTATCGCTGTTTTTGTCTGGCTCAAGATGTCGCCTACTTGCTTTGTATTCTCTTCAGCAAAGACTTCATAAAGAAAATTTAGTATCAGTGCCTTGTAAAAAAGCAACAGGAAAGTATATACCGGAAGTAAGAAAATGACTGCAAGCGTTCCCAATGCAGTCCCCACCGTCTGCCCCACCATGGCTTTACTGCTGTTAAGCGCATCATTTAATAATTGCACCTGCTTGCCAATAGCAATTCCAAATTTTGCTTGCACATACTCCTGTAACTGGTGGCTCAAAGCAGCAAACTTTGTTTTTAAAAGCGGAATGTTTTCACCGAAACCTGCTATCTGAGAAGAGAGAAAGTAAAGTATTGCAGCAATAATAACTATTGCAATCAACATCGCTATAATAATAGAAAACACATGAGAAATCTTGTAGCCCTTAAACTTGTTTACCAAAGGGTTAAGCAGAATGGCGATGATGACTGAGAAAGCGACCGGTACAAGTATATCTCTTAGGTTAATTAATGAATAAGTAAGCAGGATAAGTCCAAAAAGAACTACCGTGCTTTTAATAAAAAATGGGTATTGTTTTTCTTGCATTTCTTTAGTTTGAGTTATACTTATGGTGCTACTTAAAGTATGCCAGCCCGTTTATCAAGAGCGAACGAGTTAGCTATTTCCGCCATTCGAAATAAAAAGTACTGCCTTCTCCCTTAACTGACTCTACCCAAATCTTACCACCCTGTTCCTCTACTAAAACTTTCAAAATATTGAGTCCCACTCCAGTGCTGCTATCTTTATTTGAGGCGTTTGTTCCTGTTTCAAACAATTTAAAAATTCTGTCAGAATCATCCCTTGCCATACCAGGCCCGTTATCCCTTATAGAAAAAATATAAAACTCTTCTTTTTCAACTGCATCCACTTCTATGAAGCCTTCAGGCTTATCATTATACTTGATTGCATTGCTGAGTAGATTTTGAAAAACCTGCTGTAGTTTAATTTTTCTCGTAAGAATAACCGGTAGGTTCTCAGCGACCTTAATCTTTATATGCGGCGGCGGAAAAAGTAAGAATGCCGTCTGGTTAACTAATTCAGAAACATCCACTTCTTCAATGGTCTGCTGTGTATAACTCTGCTTTGAATATTCGAGAATGGCACTGATCATGTCAGAAAGATGGTTTGAAGCCATGTAAACCAAGTCTATCTTTTGAGAAGTCAGGGGATCACTTTCTATTGTTGAATTTCCCTTTAAAGAAGACATCATAGTGATAATGGAAGCTAACGGAGATTTTAGATCATGCGAAACCATGTACACGAACTTCTCGAGCTGCCGGTTTACTTTCTCTATCTCTGCCAAAGACTCTTTTAACTCCTGCTGATAAAAATATAGCTTCTCAAAAACGTTCACTTTTGCTTTCGTGACATTAATATCAAGCGGCTTTTGCAAGTAATCAACTGCACCTTCACTAAAGCCTTGCATTACATATTGCTCATCTTTGTTAATGGCAGTTACAAAAATGATAGCAATGTCCCTGGTTTTTGCGTTTGACTTCAACATCCTGGCCACTTCAAATCCATCCATTTCAGGCATCTGCACATCCAGCATGATAAGGCCTATAGAAGGATCTTTCCAAACAGTTTTAAGAGCATCATTTCCGGATGATGCGGTGATGAATGTTCTATTGTCTTTCTCGAGTATCTCCTGCAACAATACGAGGTTTTCCGGTCGGTCATCAACTAAAAGAACTCTAAATTCTCTTGTAAGGTTTGAACTCATGTATCAGTTGTTTATTTACTGTTTAAGCTATTTATGTAGTCTGAAATTCCGCTAGCATCGAGTACAACAACATTTGCTATGCTGGCTATTGCAGAAGAGGGCATCGCAGCGAATTCGGCAGTTGAAGGATCTTGTACGATAGCACGACCGCTATTTTTAGTGACAGCCTGTAAGCCACTGGTGCCATCATTATTTGCACCACTTAAAAGAACTGCAAGCAAATGTTCTTTGTAAACGTGGGCAGCACTTTCAAAAGTAACGTCAATAGATGGACGACTAAATTTTACAACTTCAGAATAGTCGAGGCTAAAGGAGTAATCCTTTTCAAGCAAAGTATGATAGTTTTGCGGGGCGATATAAATGCACGAATTTTCTATCAACTCTTTGTCGTCTGGCTCCAGGATCTTTTTATTTTTATTTGCTTCTGCAACAATCCTGGTAAACTCGCTCAACACATTTCGCTGCCGGTGGATAACAATGAGGATAGGGATGAAAAAGTCTTCAGGTAGCATTTTTATCAAGTGCAATAATACCGGGAAACTTCCGGCGGAACCTCCAATCACAATCAGCTTTATATTGTCCGGGCTCTTCAAATAGTGTTGTTTTTGCGGGTAAAGTTAATGGAATGGGTTAACGGAAATTGGAAGGAACAGTTTGAAAGAAGATAATTCAAAAGTTCTGTGTCTGATGCTTATAAAACTTCTGTACAAGTGTGCGACGCAACGACGTTTAGGAGAAATACTAAAGTCGGCCAAAAAATAATGAAAGTATAAACCGGGCTATAAGATGCCAATCAGATACCCACTTTATCGTGTTCTCCTAAAAATTTTTTCCTGGCTACTGACAACATCAAATTTGCTTTTCAGATCCGAAAACAGAAGTGACTCCTTAATACCTAACGCCAGGTAACCGAATGTTGAAAGGCTGTTGTAGAAGAGGTGTATAATCTTGTTTTGCAAAGCACGATTGAAATAAATCATTACGTTTCTACAGAAAATCAATTGAAATTCATTGAAAACCTGGTCAGTAACAAGGTTATGCTGCGAAAAAACAATGTTTGATCGAAGGTCTTTCCTGATAATTGCATGATCGTACCCGGCGGTATAATAAGAAGCAAAGTCCCGCTCACCACCGGCCTGAATATAATTTGCGACATACTCTTTCATCACATCCAGCGGCAAGATTCCAATTTTCGCTTTTTCAATATTGTGAGGATTTATATCAGTAGCATAGATTTTCGAACGGTTGAGCAAACCGGCCTCGTGCAGAAGTATGGCCATAGAAAAAACCTCTTCACCTGATGAACAGCCTGCATGCCAAATTTTAATGGTTGGATAAGACGCAATGGCGGGAATGATCTGCGTTCGAATGACTTTATAAAACTCAGGGTCGCGAAACATCTCGGTAACATTTACCGTAATTTTTTGCAGGAAAAGATCAAACACACTTTTATCGTTTCCGAGATGTTTTTTTAAATTATCGATATTTCTGTAACCGGATGAATCTATAAACCTGGTAATGCGCCGTTGCATCGAAGCGCGGGAGTAGTTAGTAAAATCGTAGCCGTACTGGTGGTACACCAGGTGTAAAATCTCTTCAATTTCCTCGTCACTTATATCACTTGTTCTTTCGGACATACTAAGAAAGCCAAACTCTCATTAATGATACAAGTTTATGAATATCTACAGGTTTCGAAATATAATCAGAAGCACCTGCCGCCAAACATTTTTCACGGTCTCCGGCCATGGCTTTTGCGGTTAGTGCTATCAGGGGAAGGCGTGTAAGCTTCATCTCCTGCCGAATAATTCTCATGGCCTCGTAACCATCCATCTCAGGCATCATGATGTCCATCAAAACAATGTCAATGTCTTTATCGTCTTTCAATACCTGTAGCGCTTCTTTGCCGTCATTTGCAGTAATAATTTCCATATGTTGACGCTCGAGGGCGGCACTTAGCGCGAAGACGTTGCGCATATCATCATCTACGAGCAAAACCCGCTTGTCTTGAAGTGTCACTTCAAGATCTACCGATTTTTGCAACTTGTTTTGAGGTACCGTTTTCTTCTCCTGCACTTTGTATAAAAACAGCTCCAGTTCGTCCAACAATCTTTTATTACTTGACGAAGATTTTCTGACGACAACATCTGCAATCCTTTTCATTTCTAATTCATTGGCACTCGTGATATCGCTATCCAGATAGATAATTGTGGGAATATGTTCCGGCAATAAATGTTCATTCAGTTCTGATAATTTCGCAATGCCTTCTTCTATGTTTGCACCAATATCTGCTATAATGCAGTCATACTTGGTTTTGTCCAGCTTTTCAATTCCCTCCTGCAACGAAGTGGCAGAGTCACATACAACGTCGTAATTTTTTTCGTTCGTTAACGTGGTTCCTACTTCTTCAGTCAAATTATCTCTTGAAAAAATGAGCACCCTTTTCACAGAAGAATTCAAATACTCGCTTATAAGGGTGAAAGCGTTATTCAGGTCTTCCTTTTTGACTGGCTTCTTTAAAAAAGCGAGGGCGCCGGAAGTAAGCAGGTCCGTTTCATCTGACCCGGAAATAACATGGACGGGAATATTTTTCAACTGCTCATCATCTTTAAACATCTTCAACAATGTCGCACCATGAATGCCCGGTAACTTCATATCTAAGATAACAGCAGAAGGATGATATTTTTTTGCGCAATACAAACCTTCGTCACCCGACAATGCAATAATAGCTTTATAGCCATTTGATTTTGCAAACTCACGGATGATGATAGCAAAGTCTCTATCGTCTTCAATTATTAGCATTACCCTGTCTTCTTTTGCCAGGTTCTTTCTTTCATCCGGTATAACTGTTTGTTCAACTACTTTGATGTCAGTTTTAACCGGGTTTGATTGGCTTTTAGCTATGCTGAGAGAATTGTCGGCATCACCATAATCCAAGGGAATAAGTACACGGAAGTTGCTCCCCTTATGCTCCTGGCTTTCAATGGAAAGCTTCCCTTTTAGGATTCGCATCAATTCTTTTGTGATAGAAAGGCCCAGACCAGTTCCCCCATATTTTCTGTTTGTAGAACCGTCTGCCTGTTGAAAAGCTTCGAAAATAACTTGTTGCTTTGAGGCTGGAATACCAATTCCGCTATCCGTTACAGACATCAACAAGTATTCTTTGTTGTCTTCCATTACCTTATCAAAAAGTAGCTTGACGTGGCCATTTCGAGGAGTAAACTTGAAAGCATTTGAAAGAAGATTTCTTAGAACTTGTTCAACTTTTTGCTTGTCCGTTTTTATTTGTTCAGGAACTCCGTTTTGTATTTCAACCAAGTATTTGATACCTTTTTCTTCAGCAACGACAGCAAACAACTGATCTAAATCTGTTGCAATACTTTTTACTGAAACATTCTCGACATGCAGATCAACTTTTCCAGCCTCGATTTTCGACAGGTCTAAAATGTCGTTTATCAACTCCAGGAGATCAGAGCCCGACTTGTGAATAATTTTCGCATGAGCAACTTGCTTCTCTGTAAGGTTTTGATCTTTGTTCTGCGATAGCAGCTTTGCAAGAATTAGGACACTATTTAGCGGAGTGCGTAATTCATGCGACATGTTTGCCAAGAACTCTGATTTATATTTACTCGACTCCTCAAGTTCTTTCGCTTTTCGCGAAAGCGACTGTCCTGCTTTTTCGATAGCGTTGTTCTTTTCTTTTAGTTCGGCGTTGATCTGCCTTAATTCTTCTTCCTGCACCCTTAACTCTTCTTCTGAAGATTGCAGCACTTCTGCCTGCACAGTAAGTTCTTCGTTCGTTTGCCTTAGCTCTTCCTGTTGGTGTTCGAGTACTTCTTTTTGTCGTTGAACCTGTTCTAACAAGCGCTGTACTTTTTCTCTTTCTTTTACTCCATGTAAGGCCACAGCAATGTTGTTACTAATCAGCTTCAAGAACTGCAGGGACTCATTGGGAATACGTTCAAATGAAAGTACCTCTACAATTCCCTTCAGCTCGTTGTTATGAAACAAAGAAGCATAGATAGCATGAACAGGCTCGAGCCTTACAGTAGCGCTGTCGATGGTAGCATACTTAGGAGGAATATCTGATATAATAATGGGTTCTTTTTCTACAGCAGCCTGGCCAACCAGGCCTTCATGTAAATCATATTCTTTTTTGGCAGAGTTAGGTAAAGCGTAAGAAGCTGTGAGAATGATCTTTTTGCTCTCTTCGTCATACACATAAAATGCTCCAGCTTTTAATTCCAAATATTTGATTACTGTGTCTAATACCAGTTGCGATAAAGCTGCAACATCAAGATGTCCCTGCAATATGTCGTTTACTCTTGCTAAGCCTTGCAACAGCCAGTTTCTTTCAGCGCTCTCCTCGTTGACAACTGACAACTCTTTGTTATTGCTCAGTAAATCTTCCTCGACTTTCCTCCTGCTATTGAACTCGCGAAGTATCTGGTTTATTAAAATAATCACGATCCCCAGTATCAACAGTATTCCAATTACCAGGGCCCATTTTGCATTGCTTACCGAATTATTATCCTCTATTTCCCTGTGGCGCAGCAGCTCTTTTTCAACCGTTTCCATTTCCAATAGTTGCTGCCTTATCCCGTCCATCTTACTCTTTTCAAACGTTGTTATCTCAACAATTCTTTGTCTTGTATAAGTACTTGCGTCCTCGCCGAGATTGTTCCAATATTTCAACAAGTCATTCACTGAATTCTTTAAGCTCTGTGCTTTTTGTGTTTGTTGAAGATTGTCTTTTATTAAATTTTGTAAATCAGCTAAAGTTGGTTGTATTTGATTTAAACCTTCAGTGTATGGTTGAAGAAACTTTTTTTCATTAGTACTCCTAAATCCACGGCGTCCCGTTTCCATGTCGATCAGGATGCTTTGTATAGATTGAAGTTGGTTAATGACCTGGTAGGTATGCTTCACCAACTCCCCTTGGCGGAACTGCTTCTCGAAAATGATTAGAGATATTAAACCCACCAACAGTACTAATAGAATTGCAAAAGCAAATCCTGTTTTAACCTGTCGTTTTATCTTTCTATCCATCTGTTGCAAATAAGTATTGTAATAATATTGATGAAGATATTATTATTTCCTTTCCAATTCCGCGAGATATAAATAAAGGAAAGATTATGGAGGATGTAATACAAGGGGGAGAAAACTCACTCGTTGGCTAAAATGAAAAAAGCCCCTTTCGGGACTTTCTTCTAAAGATTTAAAAAGTAAATTTATGTTCCAACGGCAGTCTTTTTTTTGTTTGATTTGTTTTGGATAATATTTCTTAATAACGCTTTGGCTCGCGAAAACTGCGACTTGCTTGTACTTTCTGTAATACCCAGCTTGCTGGCAATTTCTTTATGGGAATACCCATCGATAGCATATAGGTTGAAGACAGTGCGATAGCCGTCACTTAATGTGAGAGAACTGTTGATGATGTCTTTTTCGTACAACCTGTCAAGCGCATTGTGATGCCGGTCTGCGATAGTATTTTCCAACCCTTCACCTACCGAGGTATTCAAGCTTTTCCGCCGGATGTGCTCGATAGCTGTGTTTACAAAAATCCTGCGTACCCAGCCGTCAAACGATCCTTCACCCCTGAACCTACTTAAGTTATTAAATAGCTTAACAAAACCTTCCTGGAGAATATCCTCGGCATCCATTTGGTTCTTCGAATATCGCAGGCAGATAGAATACATTTTAGACGAGTACAAATCGTACAATTCTTTTTGGCTTTTTCTTTCCCCCTTTATGCAATTTTCTATCAATTGGCCTTCAGGAGTATAAGTTTTATTCATAGTAATTAGTTTAGGTGCAGTTCCAGTTTTACTATATTGATGCCGAAAAGGACAAGTACTGAGAATCAACACTTTAACTAATCATTGCCTTAGTTTTTTTCCAAAAAACACTAAGGCGTATCCCAAAAAAGGAATTTATTTTCTTTAAAGTAAAGCTTGAGGTATAAGCTTAAAAAGTAGTAGTTATACCGAGCCCGGGAGAAGGTAGGATTTCTACCTTTCCATAATTGTAGATAAGTCCTGTTGCGAGATCTTCGCTTAGCAGTAGTGGGCCATCTGCATCTGCGTAATCAACTTCGGGCATAAGATGAGCTATCGCTGCTGAACCAATAGTAGACTCGTTCATTGAGCCCACCATGACTTTCATGTTTAATTCTCTTGCTTTCGTAATCATTCGTCGTGCTGGTGTAATCCCGCTGCATTTCGTCAGTTTGATATTTATCCCATGAAAATGTTTAAAGCACGTTTCCACGTCTTGTTCAAACACGCAGCTTTCATCCGCTAACAACGGCAGCGACGATTTCTCAAACAGGATTTTCATCCCTTCCCAGTTGTCTTTCGCCAGCGGTTGCTCAACCAATTCAACACCCAACTTTTCAAGAAGTGGTATTTTTTCGAGTGCTTCCTCTGTTGTCCATCCTGCATTAGCATCGACTCTAAAAACAGCAGTTGTGTGCTGTCGCAAAGCTTCCATTATAGCAATGTCTTCAGCCGTTCCCAATTTGATTTTATACACGGGCCATGGCTTCTCCTTCATCTTAGCAACCATGTTTTCAATAGTGCCAATTCCTATTGTGTAGTCTGTAAGAGGTGATGTACCAGGAGATGTATTCCACATTTGATACAATGGCTGTCCCTTCATCTTTCCCCATAGATCCCATGCAGCAATATCGAGCGCACAAACCAAAAAAGGATTTTGAGGAAACAGGTGGTGTAAATAGTGCCAGTAACGTGAGGGATCAGTGAGCGCGAATTTCTCAACAAAAGGCTTTTTGCTTTCGAGGTCAGCGATCATCTTTTCAACAGGTATGTTGTAATAACTGATTGCAGGCGCCTCGCCGTAACCGGTAAATGAACCAAGAGACAACTCTACTACGAACGTCGGCTGATGCATCTTCGTACCTTTTGATATAGTAAAAGGGTATTTGAAAGGAAGATTAAATGACCAGTATTTTACTTTCAATGTGTACGTTTTCAGTTAAAGCAGCTACTATTAATCGTTGACGCTTTGAACAAAAAAAAGAAGGAAAACTTCAAAACTACCAATGCGCAATTGAACGCTTTACTTGTGTATCTCGCTTGTAAAGTGAAACTGAATATCAGGATTGTTTTGCATCTCGGTATTCAAAAACCACTCACTATTTGCGAGGTACACCATGTTGCCATCTTTGTCTTCGCCGGTATTAGCTAACTTAAAGCGGGCAAAGTCTTCCAACTTCTTAGGATCTTTAGAAGTAAGCCAGCAGGCTTTATAAAAAGGCAGGTGGTTAAACTGAACAGACGCACCATACTCATGCAACAGGCGGTATTGAATTACTTCAAACTGCAATTCTCCAACACAACCAATAATCTTTTTAGTACCTCCGAACTGTGTGAACAACTGTGCAACACCTTCATCCGTTAACTGCATCAAACCCTTCTCAAGCTGCTTGGTTTTCATCGGGTCTTTGTTAACGACCTCTTTGAAGATTTCAGGAGAGAAAGTCGGAATACCGGTAAAATAAAAATCCTCCCCTTCAGTAAGTGTATCACCAATTTTGAAGTTCCCTGTATCAAAAAGCCCCACTACGTCGCCGGGAAAAGCTTCATCGACCACCTCTTTATCTCTTGCTAAAAAACTATAAGGATTGCTGAAACGAACATCTTTATCGATCCGGACATGGTGGAAATATTTGTTCCTTTCAAACTTGCCGCTACATACCCGCAAGAATGCAATCCTGTCCCGGTGTTTTGGATCAAGGTTAGCGTGGATCTTAAAAATAAAGCCACTAAACTTTGGTTCAGCAACACTAACTGCACGTGCATTTGTTTGCCTGTCACGTGGAGTTGGCGCAATACGAATGAATGTATCGAGCAATTCTTTCACGCCAAAATTGTTAACCGCACTACCGAAGAAAACAGGTGCAATTTTACCAGACAAGTAATCCCCAGCTTTTAATTCTCCATAAACCCCATCGATCAACTCAACATCTTCACGCAAGGTTTCAGCGTCTCTCTCTCCTACTTTTTCTTCGAGTATTTTGTCAGCCACGTCTTTGATCTCGACCGTATTTTCATCTCCACCTTTCGTGCTTGCAGTAAACAGTACGAGGTTCTTATCATGCAGATTATAAACGCCCTTAAAGTCCTTACCCTGGTTTATCGGCCACGTCATCGGGTGAAGCGAAATCTTCAATTCGTTTTCAATTTCCTCCAGCAAATCAAAACGGTTCTTACCGTCTCTATCCATCTTGTTAATGAAAACAATTACAGGGGTATCACGCATGCGGCAAACTTCCATTAGCCGGCGAGTTTGTTCCTCCACTCCATTTACACTATCAACTACCAACACCACGCTGTCGACAGCAGTCAGTGTGCGGTAGGTATCTTCAGCAAAGTCTTTGTGACCCGGTGTGTCCAACAGATTTATCAGCATGTCTTTGTACTCAAAGCTCATCACAGAGGTGGCTACAGAGATACCTCTCTGGCGCTCGATCTCCATAAAGTCGCTGGTCGCATGCTTCTTTATTTTATTGCTCTTAACCGCACCCGCAGTTTGTATCGCACCACCAAACAACAAAAACTTTTCAGTCAATGTAGTCTTACCGGCGTCCGGGTGACTGATAATCGCAAACGTTTTGCGGCGGTTTATTTCTTTTTCGTATTTCATGTTGTAAGTCAAAAGGCAAAAGTTAAAAGTCAAAATCATGAGGCTAAATCTGCTGTCATCGATCGACTAACAACTGTCAACTTTATTCGGCCGCAAAGGTAACGTATGGAAAAACAAAAAAGGAATTGAGGAGAAAAACGTTTGTACTACGTTTAGTTAAAAGCAACACTGCATTTTGATCAATGAATCTTTGGGTCGCTAGCAGATGGAATTCTATGAATCATTCTTGCCACGCTCGGTTCAAGTGCAGTTTTTCATAGCAACCATGCTAGCCTTTTTTAGTAATCGCACCTGTTAGCTTTCAAACATTTTTACTCTGTTTTCTTAAAAAGTAAAAAGTGCTGGATCGGCATAAATTGTCCGTTGTAGTCGAGCTTAAAACCGTTTGCTCCCAACTCTTTTCTCAACTGCGCAACGGTTGTTTTATGCAATGGTCTTATTGCCACTTCCGGGTCTTCGCCTTTATATTCAATCAGCAATAGCTTGCCATCTTTCTTTAAAGACTTTCTTATTGCCTGCAGCATTTCAACCGGGTATTCAAATTCGTGATAGACGTCGACCATAATAGCAAGATCAACTGAATTTTCAGGAAGGTTAGGTGATGAGAAGCCTCCCTTAATCACCTCCACATTTGTAACGTTCATTTTCTTTGCACGTTCCTTTACTATCTCTATCATTTCATCCTGGATTTCTACAGCGTACACTTTTCCCTTCGGAACTTTAGGAGCAAGCTTAAAAGTATAGTAGCCGGTACCGGCACCTATATCAGCGATTACAGCTGTTGCGGGCACATCAATCTTGTCGATGGCAAGCTGTGTATTCTCTTCCTGTGGACGACTGTTTCTATCCAACCAGGATGAATTTGATGCACCCATTACATAAGCAATCTCCCTTCCCAGGTAGAATTTTCCAATACCTCCTGAGCTTGCAGCACGATACGTATATAAAGTATCAGAAGACTTTTTATCAGCTTTTACCTGCGCATTCGTACAACCGACGGAACAACTAAGAATACCGATGATTGCGTATAGAATTAAACTTTTCATATAAAGGTTTTAACAAGCAAAAGTTAGGTTGGTTCGGCAAAGGATATAAGTTAATGATAAAACCAAAACGATGGAAAATTGTTCCTAAAGCACTTGCCGCTGGCACTTTTTTTATGTTACCTGATATAAACTTTTTCTATGATCAACAAAATACTTGTAGCTATTTTAATAGCAAGCTTAGCAGTATCGTGTTCAAAAGACGAACAGCAAATAAATGTGGCCAAAGAAACTTATGCCTTACCCATTGACACGTTATTTCCGGAAGGGATAGCATACAACGAACAAACCGGCAACTTTTATACTGGAAGTGTTAGCAGTGGTGATCTCCTGGAAGTAAATGTAGAAACCGGTGCAGCCAGAATTTTTGCAACTGGTGCTGCTCAAAACCGGAAAGCTGCTACAGGACTTAAAATCGACCAAATGCAACGGCTTTGGGTATGTGGCGGGCCTGATAATAAAATACAGGTTTTAAACTTAAATGGAACATTAATCAAAAGCTGGGATACACAAGCACTGTTTGGATCAGGCTTTATTAATGATTGCATCTATGATAATACCCATATTTATTTCACCGATTCAAGAGTTAGAAAAATTTACAGAACGAGTGTTACGGAAAGTACGCCGGGCAATATGGAAGAATGGCTCACGTTTACCGATGCTCAAATTCCCTACACAGCAACAGGAACAAACGCTAACGGTATCGTTGCCACACCAGACAATAAATACTTAATCATTGTTGTGTCAGGCTCAGGCAAATTGTACAGAATTGATAAAACAACAAAAGCAATAAACGAGATAACCTTAAACACCCCGGTTACTTCAGGTGATGGTCAGTACCTGGAAGGCAATACACTGTATGTATCGCGAAACGCAACTAACCTTATATTTCCGGTTACTCTAAATGCTGATTATAGCCAGGGTACCGTCGGCAGCGGATTTGGTACCAACCTTTTATTCAATACGACGATTGCAAAAGCAGGTAATTATTTTTTAGTCGTTAATGGACAACTTAATCGCCGCGGAGGGACTACTCCGCCCGTGTTACCATTCAGTGTCACTAGAGTTCTAATACCATAATTAGCTTTCAAGGCTAAACCTGTTTCACCAAGTTTTCGTGACCAGGTTTAGCGTTCTTAGTATTAACTATCGCTGAGCTTCCGTAGCACAGGTTCCATTACGTTCCAGACATTTTGAGCAAGTATTTTAGCACCTGTTGCAGTAGGATGAATGCCGTCCTGCTGGTTTAGTTCCCTGATCCCTCCAACCCCTTTGAGTAAAAAGGGAACGAGGGTCATGTCATTTTTCTTAGCCAACTCGGGAAACAGGTTTCTGAATTTCAGCGAATACTCCTGTCCCATGCTTGGAGGTATTTGCATTCCGGCAAGAACTAGTTTCGCCTGGGGGTATTTGTTTTTTACTTTATTAATAATTGCCTGTAGGTTTCTCTTTGTTTCATCAACAGGTATACCACGAAGTCCATCATTTCCACCCAGCTCCAATACAAACACGTCTACAGGTTGCTTTAAAATCCAGTCTATTCGCCCGTTTCCGCCGGCAGACGTTTCACCGCTTACCCCGGCATTTACCACTTTAAAAGTAAGATGTGCTGAGTCTATTTTTTGCTGAACAATTGAAGGGAACGACTCAGTAGGATCTAAACCATACCCGGCAGTAAGACTATTGCCAAAGAAGAGAATTGTTTTCACCGGTTCATTTGCAGTCGTTGCTGCTGTGTTTGTTTCCTGCTGTTCTGCAGGCCTTTCACTTTTGTCTCCATTTGTACAAGTCAAATTGAGCAGCATGAAAGAAAAGATTGCACTTAAAACAACAAACCCTGAGAGGCGATGTATTGAAATCATATTTAGCTACTTTGAAAATTTAACTCTTTATCCTTCAAACTACCAACATCCGCTTGGCAATTAATCGTTTACTTTTAATCTACTTCAGCAAATTAAAAACATAAAGGTGATTATTCTAGATATACAAAATGTAAGCAAAACCTATCAAAGTACAGGCCGTACGTTGACTGTGTTAGACAACATCAACTTTTCAGTGGAAAGCGGTACGACCATGTCGATCGTTGGTCCATCAGGAAGTGGTAAAACAACACTACTTGGATTATGTGCAGGCTTGGATAGGTCAAGCACGGGCAGCATACAGTTGCACAACGTAAAGCTGGATGATTTAAGCGAAGATCAGCGTGCGCAGGTTCGCAATCAATATGTGGGATTCATCTTTCAAAACTTCCAGCTAATGCCAACGTTAACTGCCCTGGAAAATGTGATGGTCCCAATGGAACTAAGAGGCGAACGGAAAATAAAACCCATCGCAATGGACTTACTTGAAAAAGTCGGTCTCGCAGACCGGGCTCATCATTACCCCGCTCAGCTTAGCGGCGGCGAGCAACAAAGAGTATCACTTGCGCGAGCCTTTTCAAACAAACCTCGAATACTGTTTGCCGACGAACCGACAGGAAGTCTCGATGCGGAAACAAGTGAAAAAGTGATCGACTTAATTTTTGGGTTGAACAAAGAAGCGGGTACTACACTCGTACTCGTAACGCACGACAACGATCTCGCCTCCAAAACAAAAAGAATTATAAGAATCAAAGGCGGAAAAATAGTGGCTGACGAACCGCAAGCCCCAACCCTAAAGGGAGAAGAAAGTCAGCATTAGCCCCGGCCCTAAAGCGAGAAGAGAGTAGGCATGAGCCCCAACCCTAAAGGTAGAAGAGAGTAGGATTTATTAATTGAAAAGACAAAACTGCTTATAGCATGAGTAATTACAAAATTGATGGTGCCAAAGCTCCCTTTAGGGCGGGGGGCTGGCTTTTTCTAATGGCCTGGAGAGATAGCCGTCGCAACTTCTCTCGGTTGTTATTGTTTGTCTCTTCCATCATTTTAGGTATTGCAGCGTTGGTGGCAATTTATTCTTTGGGAGATAATCTAAGAAAGGATATCGATGCACAGGCAGCAGGTTTAATAGGCGCTGATCTTGAAATTTCAACAAGCAAGGCAGTTGAGCCAACCATGAAAACACTGCTGGACTCTTTAGGTGACCGAAAGTCTGAAGAACGGTCTTTTGCCTCCATGGTCTATTTCCCAAAAACGCAGGGCACAAGGCTTGTGCAAATAAAAGCACTCAAAGGAGACTTCCCGTACTATGGTGCATTAGAAACAACGCCGGTTGCAGCGGGCGCATCATTTAGAAATACTCAATCAGCTTTAGTTGATAAGACACTCCTGTTACAATACAATGCGAAGGTCGGTGACAGTGTAAAAATTGGTCAACTGTCATTTGTGATTGCGGGGGCGCTACTTAAAGCACCGGGGCAAACAGGTATCTCAGCCTCTGTTGCACCAACTGTATATATTCCGCTTAGTTATTTGGATGCGACTGGCTTGTCGCAGAAAGGGAGCCGGATTAACTACAAATATTATTACAAGTATGACAAACCTGTAAACATAGAGCAGCTTGTAAAAACGCTGGAGCCGCGCCTTGACAGGGAAGGTTACAATTACAATACAATCGAAAATCAAAAAGAAAATACAGGAAGGTCGTTTAGCGATCTCACTAAATTCCTATCTCTTGTTGGCTTTATCGCCCTATTGCTCGGTTGCATTGGTGTCGCAAGTGCCATTCACATTTACATGAAAGAAAAAGTAGGCTCCATTGCAATACTCCGATGTCTTGGAGTAAAATCGATGCAAGCTTTTTTAATCTACCTCATACAAATTTTCGGGATAGGTTTGATCGGCTCCACTCTCGGCGCCGTCATTGGAACGGTCATTCAACAATTTCTTCCGGTTGTTTTAAAAGATGTTATTCCCGTTGAAATAACCACTTCCATCTCGTGGTCAGCAATCGGTCAGGGGCTCCTTCTAGGAATTTTTATCTCCGTACTGTTTGCGTTATTGCCGCTGGTGTCTTTACGAAAGATTTCGCCGCTTAATACACTTCGTCTCTCCTTCACCGATAGCACTGCAAAGCGCGATAAAGCGAAGTGGCCGGTTTACGGTTTAATTCTTTTATTCATATTTTTCTTTACGAGGCAACAATTGCGAGACTGGAAAGAAGCCGTCTTCTTTACGATAGGGATATTAGTAGCTTTTGGAATTCTCACCGCCATTGCACAACTGACCATGTGGTTTGTAAGAAAGTTCTTTCCATCATCATGGAGCTATTTATGGCGGCAAGGCCTTGCAAATCTATATCGTCCAAATAACCAAACTATTATCCTGATTGTTTCTATCGGCCTCGGTACTTTTTTTATCTGCACCCTATTTTCCATTCAATCCATCTTGCTTAGCCGCATATCATTGGCCTCGAGTGGCAACCAACCCAATATGGTTTTGTTTGATATACAAAGTGCACAAAAGGAGCCCGTGACAGCACTCACAAAAGAATATCATTTGCCTGTGCTGCAACAGGTACCCATCGTAAACATGCGCCTCGAATCCATTAATGGAAGAACTGCAGGAACCACTAATGGTAAAGACAGCGGACTACGACGGGGAGCTTTTACAAGAGAGTACCGGGTGACCTACCGCGATGGACTAACCGCCTCCGAAAAGCTTACGGCAGGGACGTGGCGTCCTACCGTTAGTCCCTCCAATCAAACAATTTACATTTCCGTTGAAGATGGTTGGGCAAGGCGACAAAAACTAAAGATTGGCGACACGATGGTCTTCAATGTACAAGGCGCCATGGTTTCAACAATTATCGGCAGCTTTCGCGAAGTTGACTGGAGCCGTGTTCAAACAAATTTCCTTGTCGTGTTTCCCAAAGGTGTGCTGGAAGATGCGCCGCAATTTAATGTGTTACTTACCCGGGTAACATCGGAGGAAGCTTCTGCCCGTTTTCAGCAGGCGATGGTAAAAAGCTTTCCTAACGTATCTATTATCGATCTTGGCCTCGTACTAAAAACCCTTGATGACATTCTCGGAAAGATTGGTTTTGTCATCCGTTTCATGGCCGGCTTTAGTATCATCACTGGATTAATCGTTTTAATTGCATCTGTGCTAATTAGCAAATACCAGCGAATACAGGAAAGTGTACTTCTTCGGACCCTGGGCGCAAGCAGACGGCAGATCCTCACCATTACCGCCCTCGAATATTTTTTCCTCGGCGCATTGGCGTCCTTAACGGGAATTGTACTATCACTATTTGCTTCGTGGGCGCTGGCAAAATATACTTTTAAAACTGTCTTCACCATCAACCCTCTCCCACTTATAATTGTGTTTGCTTTAATCTGTTTACTAACTGTTGCAATTGGTTTAATAAACATCCGGGGAGTATTAAAGAGAAGTCCATTAGAGGTTTTAAGAGGCGAAGGATAATATTTAACTCTGTCAACCGCCAACCAAGAACTGCCATATTTTTATTCTGTCATCTGTCAACCAGCAACTGCCATCATTTTATTCTGTCATCTGTCAACCAACAACTGTCATCTTTTTTTACCCGCAGTATCAAGATAAAGAGACATCGTTGCCACGCTCGGTTCAACGAGAAATCAGTATGGATCTTTTTAAGGGTATTTTTTCAAAACAGGCAATTTGTCCTTAAAACCACCTTTCAAAAAACTTCCACGCATTTGTCTGGAAGATGTTCTGAACAATAACGTCGGACTTTATTTTATTGAAATTATTCTTTAACCTGCCGCTATTATTTTGCATGTAGTTGAAGGCGTGCCTTTCAAGAAATGATTTCAGATCAGGATATTGTTCTACGGTCCAAAAGCTATTGAGAGGATCAACGATACCATCATAATCTGATCCGATTGCAAGGTTGCCCCACGCAAATAAATCGTTCGCGTCTAACAACTCGGCTACATACTGAATTTGTTTCCATACTAACTCACTTCTGTAGTGCATAATCTTGTTCCTGAAAAAAGAATGTTTTGTGCCCTTGATTGTCTCATCGTTAGCAACCCTTCGTTCATCCAACTGCAGCCCCATGATGCCATTTGATTTGACCATATCGATAATCTCATCATCATAAAAATTAATCTCCTTATCGTTGAACGTACTTCCCAGTTCAGGATATTGAGAATGGGTAGCACCCATGGTTGGCAAACCATTGCAGACACCATGACTAATAATCACGGGTATATCAGTGTACTGATTTTTGCGCATTTCAAAAAACTGTCTTCGTGCAAGCGGACTGAGGTGTTTAATATCTACCAGTATCCGCTTTCCTCCTGAGTTGTCAAGCAACATATTCAACACTTCTTTACCAAGTGGAGTGAAGCCGGTGTCAAGGCCAAGGTGCTGGTCGCAGTTCTTTGCAATAAGACCTTTTAAACTTTCAGAATGACCGCACAACTCGTTATAGAAGTGATGGGTGAAAGCTACGAACCATGGCCGGTGAGGATGATTTTTTAAAGCTTGCGCATTTGCTTTAATCTCAGCAGGATTAGCTTTTATATTGGCAGGACTGCGGGCGGGATCTAATCCTCCATTCAGCACATGCATTCCTTCCACTGAAGGAATGATGGCTATTCGAATTACTTTATCGTCGTCGTTTAAATTTAACTCCGCTTCGTTTTGCTCAGCCAGCGCCTTCAGCTCTTTAAAATTGTGAACAATCTCATAAGCATATCGATTGCCATCAATATCTACAATCATTCCATGGGCTTGCTCCAGGTAGATAAACTCCTTCAATAAATCTTTAAAGTAGTTTTGAATCCCTTGTATCTCGTTTATACGATGTGCTCCCACTTGCGTTGCAAAATCTTCAAGCACATCAGCGATAATGCCGGTACCCAACTTATTATTGAAGAACCACTTTTCTATTGTACCTAATGCAACTACAATTACCCAAACCTTTCCATAGGCGCAAGCAGTAAGGTTAGCCTGCGAAAACTTGGTGACACTCAATACCTGGTTTAAAAGTTTTTCAGACAATTTTGGTGGATCATAAAACCACAAACTACTTTTATTAGCAGGGTCAATAGACTGTGTGCCCGAAGAATGACCTATTGGTTTTAAGGTGGGATGACAGTGCAAATCAATAGAAAAATCGATGGAAAGCATAACGGGATTTGTTAGTGATTAATGGCTATAAAAATTATGATCTACGCTTCCAATCTTTGAGCAAAAATTTAAAGCATAGTTGATTGGTATAAAAAAGAAGTGATTTAAATGTGAGTGCAGCTTTCCTGGCTAAGCCCGTTCTATTCCATCTCTCGTTACTTTATAAAAATGAAAAACATATCTATAAAATGCAAGTATTCGTTGTGATTTTTTCCTAAATGTCAGACGTAAGAATTTCGTGATTTAGAAGAATATGGTAAAACAGAAGAGAATTGATCGCACATAGCTACTGCTTGTGAGGTGTTCTGCAAAGTGCCAGGGGATAGCGCTAAAAAAAATTTAATACTAGGCGAAAACATCGATGAAAAGGTTTTTAGTAAAAGTTATTTGATAGATTGCGAATTATTTTTTAATAAAAATGTGTACATGAGAAAGCCCCTAATCCTATTAAGTATTGTAGCCTTTTGCCCTGCAATTCTTTTTGCCCAGGCAAAATTGGTAGAAAAAGTGACCAAAAAAGGAGATGAAATTGTTATCCCCTACGAAAAATATGTGTTACCAAACGGCCTTACGCTGGTGGTTCACGAAGACCATTCCGATCCCGTTGTACACGTTGATGTAACTTATCACGTAGGTTCTGCCCGGGAAGAAATTGGTAAATCAGGCTTTGCGCATTTCTTCGAACACATGATGTTTCAGGGAAGCGATAACGTGGCTGACGAGCAGCATTTTAAGCTGATTACAGAATCAGGCGGAACATTAAACGGCAGTACTAACCGTGACCGTACGAATTATTACGAAACTGTACCAAGTAACCAGCTTGAAAAAATGCTTTGGCTTGAAGCAGACCGCATGGGCTTTTTGCTTGATGCAGTAACCCAAAAAAAGTTTGAAGTACAACGGTCTACAGTTAAAAATGAACGTGGGCAGAACTATGACAACCGCCCATACGGACTTGCAGGTGAAGTAACTTCTAAGACCTTGTATCCTTACGGTCACCCGTACTCGTGGATGACCATTGGCTATATCGAAGATTTGAACCGTAGTAACGTAAACGACTTAAAGAACTTCTTTCTTCGCTGGTACGGCCCCAACAACGCAACGCTTACAATTGGTGGTGATGTAGCGGCTAAAGATGTAGTCAAAATGGTTGAAAAATATTTCGGACCTATTCCCGCAGGGCCAAAAGTAACGCCAACAAAACTGGACCCTGTAAAGATTGCAAAAGACAGGTATACAAGTTATATAGACAATTATGCTAGGACGCCATTATTGCAAATGACGTTTGTTTCTGTTCCAAACTTTCATCCCGATGGACCTGCTTTGGATTGTCTTGCTGAAATATTAGGACAAGGACGCAATTCCATTTTATATAAGAACATGGTGAAAACGCAGTTAGCGCGCCAGGCATCTTCTTTCAATCAACAAACAGAGTTAACGGGCGAATTTAGCATTAGGGTTATCCCTTTTCCTGGCAAGTCGTTAGCGGATATGGAAAAGGTCGTACGGCAATCA
Source organism: Segetibacter aerophilus (assembly GCF_007991655.1). Taxonomy (GTDB): domain Bacteria; phylum Bacteroidota; class Bacteroidia; order Chitinophagales; family Chitinophagaceae; genus Segetibacter; species Segetibacter aerophilus. The sequence goes on along the minus strand of NZ_BJYT01000001.1, from coordinate 537,737 downwards.
ATTGCAGAATTTGAAACACGCGGCATAACAGATGATGACTTGGAGAAATTTAAAAACTCTGTAGAAGCACAGCTAATTAACAGCCTGGCAAGTGTAAATGGTAAAGTAAATCAACTTGCAGCTTACCAAACTTTCACCGGCACACCTAACAAAATTGGTAAGGAACTGGAGATGTACCGCAAGGTTACAAAAGCAGATGTAATGAGGGTATATAATCAATACATCAAAGGCAAAGGTGCAGTTATACTAAGTGTGTTACCAAAGGGACAGGAAAATATGAGGGCAGCTGCAGACAATTATACCGTCGATACTACCGGTTATAAAAAACCGGATTATGGCTATGCAGGTCTAAAGTATAGCAAGCCTAAAGATAATTTTAACCGTAAAGCCGTTCCTCCAAGCGGTCCTAACCCCGTTGTAAATGTGCCACCTTATTGGAAGAAAACGCTGGCAAATAATGTACAGGTAATAGGTGCAGAAAATAATGAGATACCCGTAGTTACCCTTCGTATTGCTTTAAAGGGTGGACGTTTGGCTGAAGCGACAGATCTAACCAAAGCTGGTCTTGCAAACCTTTTCACAGGCATGATGGAAGAGGACACAAAAAACTTTACCAGCGAGCAAATGAGCATTGAGCTGGATAAGTTGGGAAGTAGCATCGATATTTCCACTTCAGACGACGCTACTATCTTTTCTGTTCAATCCCTGAAAAAGAATTTGGCTAAAACGCTGCAGTTACTCGAAGAGCGCATGTTGAGACCGCTCTTCAATGAAGACGACTTCAATCGTAATAAGAATCAACTAACGGAGAGTATTCGAAATGCTAAAAGCCAACCTGCGTTAATAGCGAGCCAGGTATACAATAAAATAAACTTTGGGCCATCAAGCCTTTGGTCTTACCCGGTCCAAGGAACTATGGAAACCGTTAAAAACATAACGCTGGATGATGTGAAAAACTATTACAGCAATTACATTTCATCTGCAGATGCACGGGTAGTGATCGTTGGTGATATAAAAGAGAACGAAATTCTTCCGCAGCTTGCATTCTTGAATAAACTTCCTAACAAACCTGTTACCCTGCCAACGGTTCCTGCAAAAGGAATTGATGTAGCAAAAACAAAGGTTTATTTGGTAGATGTTCCGAATGCAGCTCAAACAGAATTCAGGGTCGGTTATGTAACCGCAACTCCTTATGATGCCACGGGAGAATACTACCGTTCTTACCTTACAAACTATCCATTGGGTGGAGGTTTCAACAGCCGCTTGAACCTAAACTTGCGTGAAGACAAAGGCTGGACCTATGGTGCACGCAGTGGCTTCGATGCAACTAAGTATACAGGTACTTTTTCTTTTAGCAGCGGAATAAGAGCAAACGCTACAGACAGCGCCTTAAGTGAAGTAATGCGCGAATTGAAAGAATATGCCACTACAGGTGTAAAGCCTGAAGAGATTTCATTTATGGTAAATTCAATCGGCCAAAGTGATGCGCGCAACTATGAAACAGGTTTCCAAAAAGCAACTTTCATCAGTCGTATTCTAGAGTACAATCTTCCTGCTGATTTTGTAAAGCAGCAAAGTGAAATAAGAAAGACAATCACTAAAAACGATATGGATGCTATTATTAAGAAATACCTAAATCCTGATAAGATGAACATTGTTTTGGTGGGAGATAAAAAAACAATCTTACCCGGAATACAGAAGTTAGGCTATGAAGTTGTCGAGCTAGACTCAGACGGAAATGCCTCAAGGCAACTGTAGAATAATAATTATCGAAGAAACCTCTCGTACAAAAACGGGAGGTTTTTTTTTATGCTTTGATTTACCGTTGAAGTTAGAGCCGAATGGGAATCAATGCACACGTGTGCGACGCAACAAAAGCTACATAGTAGCAATGCAGCTTGTACACAAAAAAAAGCAGCACCCGTACGAGTGCTGCTTTTTTCATTAAAACCAGGATTATTTCTATTTCCCTCAAAATCCTCTTTAAAAGCTTTAAACCTCTAGCTTTTAAAACCTCATGATTGCTGCCAGTTGACTCTCGACCGGCATTTTTTCTTTCTCTAATAAAAATACCTCTCCACCGTTTGCAAGCGTCTTTTCAACTGCATTATCGAGCAGGTCTTCGCCATCTTCATCAGGTGTGTCGTGAAATTGAAGCTGCATGTTCATCTCATCGAAAGTGCCCCAGATGTGTTCGCCTTTACAAACAAATAAATGAGAAACCTGGGAGTAATAAGTAGCAGGTATGATGTCAGCAGCAATGGACGAAGTTTTACCATTAGCTGAATTGTTCATATAAAGCTCTAGCGCCTTATTGACCCTTTGGTCAAAATAAGGTTGCATTACCTTTTTTGCTTCCTGGTATAGCTCATGAGTTTGTGCACGCTCGTAATTACCCGTCAAGGCAACAGGCCAAATGTTGTGATAATCGCAAGCGCTCTTATAAATCGGAATTTCATACTCCACCGCCGCGAGTAGAAGCGGTGCATTTTCCTTGTGTAATACCTTATCCCACAGCAGGTCGTCAACTGCTTCGAAGTACACAAGCATGTTGTCTTTTCCATCGGGGTTACCTCCACCTCCGCCATGAACTGAACCAGGCAAACTTACAGCTGGTGCCCTTCGTCCAGATTCACTGCTTCGATAAGTTGTTGCATCGAGCCCTGAAACTCTTTTCACCTCTTCGATACTTTGTGGTAGCCCTTCAACCGGAACTATCTGCATACCCCATGCGTCAGCCTTAAACAGCTTTGCACATTGCTTACTAATAACCAACAGATAAAAATATTCGGTGCTGGCCATTATTGGTATTAGTGGCGTTACATAAAAAGATGGCTCTATCACCAACTCTTCAGTAGGCACTACCGGCATCTTTATGTATTTAAAAAATCCGTCTGCGATAAACACTGCCAGGCCTGGCGATAGTTCTGTCCAAAAGTCGTTGTCGCGTACCAGTTCGAAACCTGGCTCGAGCAAACGCTCTATAAACGCCTGGTCGTGTCCTTTATCACTCAGCCGACGGCTAACTTCCTGTAACTGGTTTTTGAAATTAATAGGGTCAAAATGTTCATTTACTTCTACACCTGAGGAGTGTGAACCGAGGAAAATAGAAATGCAATAATCAGCTTTGTAATCTGCTAATTCTTTAAACCGCTCCCTTGTCAGAACTCCCGGCAATTGCTCGGCAACTACGGGCGCTCTTTCCTCGGTAAAAGTTTGGTTGTTGCTCTTATTCGTTTCTTCTTTATTCTCCCCGTTTTTATACCTGTCTTCGCCTTTTGAAGTGTTGCGGTTAGGATGTCTAACAGGCACAGAAGGATCTAGCTCATCATCATTTACAAAATATTTTTCTGTAACCTCCAGGTATTCATCCATTTTTTCAGGTGGCGTTGCTTGTATTCCGGCACCGCTCTCTTCTTTATTTACTCCTGATGGTTTTCCTTTTCCCGGATGAAATACACCGTTATCGTCTTTTCCCATGGTTTGTTTTGCCATAATCTACTTTTTAAATGACTAATTAAAATTGGTATGCCAACTCGTTAACATACCGTAACTACTACTTGATTGAGATGCTTTTATCGTTAACTGCTTGCTGTTGGGCTAGGCTCAGGATGACTGTCAGGCATGTTGTCAATTAAGTCATCGCCTTCATCCTTACTGTAATCTTTTAATTCCTCCTCGCCTTGTAAAGGTCCCGGTAGCGTTGCAGGTTCATCCTGGGTAACTGGGTTGTCTTTACTTTCACGCTTGCTTAGTGCCATTATTTATTGGTTATAGTTTTCGCCGGTTTTAGTTGTTTCACCTTTGCTGGTGTTTCGGTTTGGATGTCGAACGGGAACGTCTTCGGCCAATTGATCTGCTCCGTCAGTATACCTATCTGTGATCTCAAGATATTCTTCCATTTTCTCCGGAGGCGTTGCTTGAAACCCTAATCCCTCCTCTTTATTCGCCCCTGACGGCTTGCCTTTTCCAGGGTGAAACGTTCCATTTTGGTCTTTACTCATACAGAATATTTTATATAAAGGGTACAATTAACATACCATCCGCTTTTTGGGGAAAGCGAATAATCATATCAAAAACATCATTAGTACCGGGCCTATGGTGATGTTTAAGTGAGCCGTTTCCAATATTGCCAATTCTTTTAATTGCTTAATTTGCCTCGCTAACGCTTGCAAAAGCAGCGACAACCTATGCATGATTTAATAAAGTATTTTAATGCAGGCTGGCATCATATCACGGATTTCAGAGGCCTTGATCATATCCTGTTGGTTACCGCACTATGTGTTCGCTACCTGTTTACCGACTGGAAAAAAGTAGTGATATTAATTACCGCTTTTACCATAGGCCATGCAATTACCATGACCATAAGTGTCTTCGATATTTTCCAGGTGTCGGCAAGATGGCTACAGTTTCTAATTCCATTTTCGATTATTGTTGCTGCCATCAGCAACCTGTTCGTCAAGAAATTTGTGTACCGCCACAAATACCCTCCCGTTTATTTCCTCGCCCTGCTATTTGGGCTCATACACGGCTTCACCTTTACAAGCTTTTTCATAGGTTTTTCGGGAACGGGTAAAATCATTCTTAAAATAATTGGTTTTGTTATCGGTATCGAAGCAGGTCAACTTTTGGTTGTGCTTGCTATACTGCTGCTAACATTTGTGTGCATCAATATTTTTAAAGTCAACAGGCGGGAATATATTTTATTTTTAAGCGGAGGAGTTTTGGCCGTAGCTCTTCAAATGGCTTTGCAAAGAGTTCCTTTCTAGATTCTTACTTTCAGCTTTTGCGATGCATTATTTATTTTTAACCAAAAATCCAGCAATATGAAACAACTCTTACTCCTCACCATCTTTGCTACCTTTTCATTCTGCTCGTCTGCCTCTGTTGATACCATCAGCATTTACAGCAACAGCATGTTCAAAAACGTAAAATGTGTAGTGGTTACTCCAACAAATTATAAGAAAACTGGCCCTGCTTTTCCTGTCGTTTACCTGCTTCATGGCTATAGTGGAAAATATAGTGACTGGGCGCAACAAGACGCAGAACTACAAAAACTTTCCGACGAACACCAGCTGATGATTGTTTGTCCCGATGGAGCTTTTAGTAGCTGGTATTTTGATAGCCCTATAGATTTAACGATGCATTACGAGACTAATGTTGGCGTTGAAATTCCAGCTTATATCGATTCTGTTTATCACACTATCAAGAACCGTAAAGGACGGGCGATTACCGGTCTTAGCATGGGCGGCCATGGTGGATTGTTTCTTGGCTTTAGGCACGCCGACCTTTTTGGCGCATGCGGAAGCATGAGTGGCGCATTGGACATCAGCAGGATAACAAGAGGTTACGATGTGGAAAAAAGATTAGGTGACACCACGATTAACAAGCAACAATACCTTGACTGGTCAGTAGTAAATGTGGTAGAAAAATACCCAAAGGACTCGCTTGCTATTATTATTGATTGTGGAACTGAGGATCGCATTATCGATATGAGCAGGAGAACCCATGCAAAAATGTTACAACTAAAAATCCCTCACGATTATACCGAAAGGCCCGGAAAACATGATTGGGATTATTGGAGAGAAGCCTTAAAGTACCAGTTACTATTTTTTAAAGAATATTTTAGGACAGGGAATATTTAAGCTTTTTGCTGTTATTGAAAATGTGCTTAAATAACATAAAAGGGTGATGATAATTTGATTGACAGGTAAAGCACAATGCCAAGTAAATAGTAACGTTATTATGAGGTGTGCTTTGAATTGGAGCAAAGGGCAAGGAGGCTGCAGTGTTGGTTTTAACGTCTGCAAGAGTTGGCGGGTTAAGAAAGTATTTATCTTACAGTTGAATTTATCTGAATGAAAAAATTATTGAATTTATTTCTTGCGTTGTTTTTGCTGATGGTGGTAGGATGTAAAAAAGAAACTGAAACGTTAGACGCAGGCAACATAAACGAATACTATCCTCTTGCTGTCGGAAAGACCTTTTTATACAGGCTAGACTCTACAGTTCTTGCATCGTTCGGATCTTCCCTTGCAGTAAAAAGCTTCCAGGCAAAAGACTCTGTTGAGTCTACTTTTACAGATAATCAGGGCCGGCTTTCTTACCGCATTTTTAGATTTATCAGGGATACTGCCGGTTTAAAACCATGGCAGTCACTGGCTACTTTCGTGGCTACACCTACTCACGAAAACGTAGAGTATATAGACAACAACCTGAGGTTTATAAAATTGCATGCGCCAATTTCTGAGGGGTACACCTGGAAGGGCCATTCTTATATCGACACGAAATCGCTAAACACCACTGTGGGTTACCTTGACGAATGGCAATATGAATACAAAAATTTTGGACAACCTTTTAAAGCTTTTAATACCACTTTCGACAATACCGTTACTGTTTTTCAACAAGACGAAACAACTCCTCCGGGACCTTTTGACCCTAAGAATTATCAGCAAAGAAATTTAGGTACAGAGGTATATGCAAAAGGTGTTGGAATGATTTACAAGGAGTTTTTACATTGGACATGGCAAACAACTCCCCCACCTGCAAAATATGAGGATGGCAGTTATGGAATAAAACTTCGTCTTATAAGCCATAATTAGAACCGGAGTTAGTTTGAACATATTTGGCCTGCTTTCTGTTCTTTCCAGATAGATAAATTTGGTGCATGAGAAATTTTATTATTTCGCTTCTGTTCATTTCCTCAGTTCTACAAGTCAATGCCCAATTTCCAAAATTGATTATCCAATTAAAGGATAAAGGAGGTAATACATTCAACTTAAATAATCCTTTGCAGTATCTCTCCGTACGAGCCATTCAAAGACGTTCGCGTTATAACATCCCTGTCGACAGTATTGACCTTCCGGTTTCTTCCAGGTACATAGACAGCATCAGGCAGTCAGGAGGAGTTACCATTCTAAGCACCTCTAAATGGTTAAACCAGGTATTGATTGAAACAACAGATCAGAATGCATTAAGCAAAATCAAATCTTTCTCGTTTGTAAAATCAACGCGAGGGGTTGGGTTCCGAAGCGCTAACATTACTCTTAATAATAAATTCAAAGATCCACCAAGCACTCCGCTCCTACCCCAGGCAAATCGCTTAGCTGAAACTGCGGCAAATGCCTATGATTACGGGAGCAACTACCAACAGGTACATATTCACGAGGGCGAATTCTTGCACAACAAAGGCTTTCACGGAGAAAGCATGCAGATAGCCGTGCTAGATGGGGGCTTTCTTCAGTATAAAACCATTACCGCTTTTGATAGCATTCGAAACAATCGGCAGGTTTTAGGTGAGCGTGATTTCGTGGCTTTTGATAACAGCGTCGATGAAGATGACTCGCATGGAATGTACTGTCTCAGCATTCTATCTGCAAACTGGCCCGGCAGAATGGTAGGTACAGCGCCGAAAGCAAATTATTGGCTAATCAGAACAGAAAACGCCGAAACCGAATATCCTATCGAAGAACACAATTGGGTAGCCGGAGCAGAATTTGCGGACAGCGCCGGAACTGACCTCATCTCTACATCGCTCGGTTATACCACTTTCGATGACCCTTCTTTAAATCACAGCTATGCTGACTTTTATAAGAACACAACAATGGTTTCCCAAGGCGCAGCAATAGCGGTAAAAAAGGGAATGATTGTATCGGTAAGCGCAGGAAACGAAGGCGCTGGCAACTGGAAATACATTTCGTTCCCCGCAGATGTGGACAGCGTTTGTACGGTAGGAGCAGTAAACTCTACAGGAGTAATCGCCGGCTTTAGCAGCTATGGATACCCGGGCAAGATAAAGACAAACATTGTATCAGTGGGTGCAGGTACAGTGATAGCGGGTTTAAACAACCAACCAACAACGGGCAACGGAACATCTTTTTCTAACCCCAATGTTGCAGGTTTAATAGCCTGTCTTTGGCAAGCGTTCCCGCGGGTTAGCAATATGAATATCCTTAGTGCAGTTTATAAAAGCTCAGATAAGTACGCTACTCCTGATGACCGCTACGGCTACGGTATCCCCAATTTCCGCTTAGCATACCTGTCCCTAAAACACGACGAGAATATCGCTCTTTATGGAAATGAGTGGCTCTTCGCTACACCAAATCCTTTTACGACTGAGGTTGTTGTAAAATTTATTGCGAGAATAAATGGACCTGTAACACTGACATTGTCGAGTGCGGGTGGGCAGGTTATAGCAACACAAAACATCAACGGTGAAAAAGAAGAGGTGTACAATGCCGCGTTTTCAAATCTCGGAAATCTCCCATCTGGCCTTTATGTTGTAAAATATTTCGACAGTACAACGACCCGTACTCTCCCCGTGCAAAAGGGAAACATTTTTGATAAGGATTGGCTTGTTGCCTTCGCAAATCCCTCTTCTCACGATTTTACAGTTTTCATAAAAGGCCAGGAAACCGGAGAAATTAGCCTGCGTCTTATAGATCCGAAAGGAAGTGTAATTGAGACTATTGCTACCCAAATCACTCAAAACGAAAACCTGACCATCCGTTTTAATAATGCACAAAAACTCCCTCCCGGAGTATATTTTATTCAATACGTCGGCAAAACTCAAAAACGAACTTTACGATTATTTAAAGGATAATATTGCGGAGCCCCGCAATAGGATTACTAATCATCTTATGTTGCGTCGCACTCTTGTACTTTCTATTTAAAGTCGACAGGTACTTTATACCATCATTATAATTTAAACAGTGCTGAAAACATTGTATCTGCTTTTACATCATACCCTTTCAGTAGTTCCATTTTTATCAATTCCAGTCCGGCAGCCTGTTGTAGAAAATCAACGACTTCTTCATTTTCTTTTTTAAAAACTGAGCAGGTGATATATAACAAATACCCACCTTTATTTAAATAGCGAATAGTATTTGTGGCGATACTTTTTTGAAGATTGCTATATCTAGTTATTTCCTCCTGCTTAAAGAAAACCATCTCTTCAGGCGTACGGCTCCAGGTGCCGGAACCCGAACAAGGAGCGTCGCAAATAATCAAATCAAACTTTAAGTCCTGTAGTGAAGACTGAAGACTTTCGGGATTTACGAGATCAGCAACAAACGATTTATACTGTCTTATTCCTGCTTCTTTGAAACGACTATGAAGGTTTTGAATAATGGTTTGCCGAATATCTGAAACGGTGAGATGCATACCAGCAATGTAGTCGTGAGCCATGATGGCTTTGCCACCGCTAGCCGCACAACAATCCCAAACACTCCAAGACTGCCGCTCCTTCATTGGAAAAAATTCAGCAACCCTTTGTGAATTCAGGTCTTGTATAACAGCCTCTTTGTTGATTTCTAAAACGTCATCAAGCTTAGTTCCGTTTGCAAAAGCAAGACAGCTTTCATTTACTCGACTAAAATTAATCTGACTATTATGAAGTTTAGTTTCCACCGCTTCCATTTTTCCCGGCCTCACCCTCACAAAAAGATCCGGTTGAATAAGAAACGATAGATTGAACTGCAGTAGGTCTATCCCTTGTGATAGCTCGTCTGCAAAAGGAAAAACAGTTTTTAGGTTTAAGCCAATTACTCTAATCTTCTCCTTTAAAGAAAGTGCTATCGAGGCAACCCATTCAGGCTTTTCTTTTTGCAACCATTCGATAGAAACATCAGTCGATAAGAATAACGCAGTCATCAATCTTTCATCTATACTTTGCTCTTTGAATGCATATCCCAGACGAAAATAACTATAGCAAAAGCTGGAAATATTTTTTCTATCACGGCTTCCAAACTTTTTCTCCTTTGCAAAAAAGGCTTTCAAAAAGACGCTAAAAGGAACTTGTCCACTATAAGTGCCGAGAATACTTTTAGCAGTGTTTACATGGGAATAAAATCGTGACATACGAAAAATACAATAGTACACTAAAAAGCTATAGAAAGACTAATCGTAACTGGCGGGCCTATGGGTAAAATCAAAAGGTCTCCCAACTAAGGAAGACCTTTTATTTCACTACACAGATAAACACGGTTTATCTTAATCTCTGCTCAATTAACTGAAAATCCTGTCGTGAGAGCGCCTGTCGTTCCATTGTGGTGTGGGAGCGAAATAGCTTTTATCAGTCGCATGAAGATGTTGCTTGATTACATCCTCGTTCAAATCAATTCCCAATCCCGGGGCTGTAAGAGGTACATTGGCAAATCCCTTTGTTATCAATTGTCTTCCGTCGGTCGTTTTTACAAGGCTCTCCCACCACGGCAGATCAATTGAATGGTGCTCTAGTGCGAGAAAGTTTTGCGTAGCCGCAGCACAATGCACATTAGCCATAAATGAAATAGGAGTACCAGCCTGGTGCATCGCCATAGCGATGCCGTATTCTTCTGCATAATCTCCAATACGCTTCGTCTCCAGAAGCCCTCCAGAAGAAGCCAGGTCAGGATGAATAATGTCAACGGCGCGAGAGTCAATTAACGGTTTAAAGCCGGAGAGAAGATAAATATCTTCGCCCGTAAGCATTGGCGTTTCGAGTGCTGTAGACAACGTTTTCCATTGCTCTGTATAATCCCAGGGCACTACATCCTCCATCCATGCTAGGCGATACTGCTCGAGCTTCTTGCCCAGCCTTATTCCGTTGTTTAAATCAAAGTGACCATAGTGGTCAGTTGAAAGCGGAATGTCATAACCTAACATGCCTCTCACATTGTCTACCAATTTCGCCAGTCCGTCTAAACCTTTCTCAGTAATTTGTATCTGTGTAAATGGATGCCTTGTATTTCCATAGGCCATGTAATTGTTAGTTCCCCACTGCTGAAGGTTCTTCTGCTCATTCATCCAAAATTGAGAGTTAACTAATCCACCGGGCATGTCTTTCAGCTCACCAATTCCAAGGTCCATCTTAAGCCATGTATACCCCTGGTCGTTGATCCGAAAATTCATCAATTTCTTTTGTTCTTCCGGAGAATTTGACTCAGGTGTATCAGCATACAATCTCACTTTATCGCGATAGCGTCCACCTAGCAACTGCCAGGCAGGTACATTATATGCTTTACCGCAAAGATCCCATAGAGCCATCTCTACGCCGCATACTCCACCTGCCTGCCTTGAGGGTCCGCCAAACTGTTTGATAGCTTTAAAAATCATTTCAACATTACAGGGATTAAGGCCGAGAATACGACTCTTAAGCATCAAAGCATATCGCTCGTCCGCTCCATCTCGTACTTCTCCAAGGCCATAAATACCTTGGTTAGTATCAATACGAAGCATAGCAGTACGCCCTAAAACGGTTGTAACAGCATAACGGACATCGGTGATCTTTAAGTCGGAAGGAGCCCCGAAGCGTTTTACACCTCCCGTTGTTTGCGCAATCACATCTTCAATTGGCGTAAACAAAAAGGAACTACCTAAAGCGATACCGCCTAAAGTTGATTTTTTAAAAAAAGAACGTCGGCTATTTTCCTCTACTGGATTTTGCTGAGCCGGTTCAATAATTTCAGGGTCTTTAAGACCAAGCTTCGTCAGAAATTTTTGAGATGGAGTCATGTCGATTTTGGAATATTAATTTTAAAAATTAAAAAAGCAGTTCAATATTATCGAAGAATGAAGACAATTTTTTAGTGAATTACTTTAAGCCTTTACAGCAGTTAAAATCAGAATTGCAAAAGATGTGATACAATGAGATTAAATAAGAACACCAGTAGTTTTTACGCGTGAATCATATGTATAAGCCATGAGACCAGAAACACAGTTTGAAAGTTTTTTAGCTTAATTCTCATTTACGTAATAACTCCATTACTTATCCCACCATACCCTTGTATCTAAATTATCGGCGCCCTGAGAAGCAACAGCAGCTTTAAGGTTTTCGGGGTTCACAGAAATTTCAGAATTAGGATAAGTAAGCCGCCTGATGAAAGCACCTGAAATAGTCTTTCCCGGATAAGGATTTGGGGTTAGTACCGGAAATCCACTTCTCCTGAAATTCGCCCATGTTTCAGGACCGTTTAAAAATGAAGCGACCCAGTACTGAGAGTTTATTTGCTCCAACGCCCTGGCAGGGTTTAAAGGATTTGCATTCACATATTCTGCAATAGCAGAAGGCGCAATGGCAGAACCGGCATCGTAAGTAGCAAGCTGTTCCATATGAGAACGTATTCCTGTCTTATAATAATCGGCGGCGGTACCGCTTGTAATCCAACCTCTTTGTGCAGCTTCTGCAAGCAATAGGTTTGTCTGACCGGCCGTTACGAAGTAAACCGGCGCAGTTAGCTTCGCCATTCTCCTTCGATCGAGCTGGCTAAATTCATAAAAGCTTGCAAGACCTTTGCTCGTAGCGACTGCTTTTATTGTTCCATTGTCGTAGCCCATCGGCATGCCTATTTGTTTGGCAGGATCAGTGGATCCAACAGCAGGAACTTGTTCCGGGCCGGATGTAGCACCTACGTATCTTATCGCTATTGACGACAATCGGGGGTCATTCGTACTTTTTAGAAAATTTACAAAAGGTTCTGTGAGATAGTAATTGGCTGCTTCAGTAGAATTGAGAGTGGCGCTAAGATTTGCCTGGTAATCGTTAGTAGTTCTCAGGTAAGCATTATCAGTATTTGAAAGAATAACGCCTCCTGCAAATGCAGCTTGGGCAACTTGCTGGGCTTTTGTCGGATCAACTTTAGTCAACCTCATACCTGCCCGTAACAGCAAAGAGTAACCAAATTTTTTCCATTGCGCAATGTTGCCGCCGTACAATACATCTCCCGTTTCTACTGTTCCACCAGCATTTAGAGCAGCAGACGCTTCAGTAAGCTCAGTAATTAGTTTGGGATAGATATCTTGTTGCTGATCATATTTAGGTAAAAATGTTTGCGAGATATAACCTAAGCCACCCTCTGTATAAGGGATATTGCCATAAGTGTCGGTAAGTGTCATGAAAGCCATTGCCTGTATTATTCTTGCCATATTCATTAGATTACTTCTGGCAGGTAAGTCTTTTGTTCTAACGATTACGTCCCTGGTATTGCGTATCACGTTCCGATAATAATTCTGCCACAAAACCTGGGTATTATCGCGATTATCCTGGTTGTAGTTTCCTCCGCTAATTATACCAGAATTTGGCGTCACAAGCTGTTGTACAATAGGCAGCTCATAATTGAGCGTTGTTGCAGAAGGAAACGAAGCATTAACAATAGCATTGTTAAGTTGAAACACCGGGTCTATAGCAGTGGCGCTTGTCTTGTTTTCATTCAACTCACTTAAACCTTTTTCACAAGAAGTAGCAAAAAACAGTAAAGCTATAAGGAGCGTAACCTGAGATATACTTTTCATAGTTCTGTCTTATTAAAATTTAATATTTAAGTTCAAACCCATACTCCTTGTTGAAGGAAGGCCGGTTGATTCCATTCCAACGAGGTTATCAGAGGTGTAACCAAAAGTTTCAGGATCTATATTGTCAATCCACTTTTTCAAGATTAAAACATTGTTAGCTACAAAGTTTAAACGTACCCCTTTTACAAACAGATTTGAAGGGAGGTATTTACTAAAATCGTAGCCTAAAGATATTTGGCGTAATTTCCAATAACCTCCGTTGTATACAACTGGTTCGATAAGCGCTTGGGAACGTACCACTTCCCAATAAGTTTGAACAGGGGCGACAATAGTGTTTTTGCCTCCGCTCACGTTTACCCCTTCACCTACTACCCCGCCTTCTCTTCCTTGAAGCGTCATCTTATGAAGTCCGTGACGAACTAAATTGAAGTTGGTTCCGGACAACATTTTATTTCCAAGCTTATAATCAATTAAAACGGCTAATGAAATTCCCCTGTAGTTAAATGAATTGGCAAAACCTCCAACCCACTTTGGCAATGCACTTCCAAAATTTACCAGGTCCGGCGTTCTTAGCGGAAGTCCGTTAGACCCAAAAACTTTATTACCCTTGTCATCCCTTAAATAACCAAAGCCTGCAATTTGCCCCATTTCCATTCCCACAATTTGTCTTAGCTCACCATTAAACACGTGTGTACCCACTGTAATTCTTTCACCGGGTACATCGGTTTTAAGGCTTAATACTTTGGTTATGTTATAAGAAGTGTTTGCAGTAAACTCCCATGTAAAATTTCTTGTTTTAAAGGGCACAAGATTTAAAAGACCTTCAATCCCTAAATTTCTGCTTCGGCCGCTGTTAATACGTGTATCAACAAAACCGGAGGCATCGGAGATTTGAGCTTGTACAATCTGATCGGTGGTTATTTTGCGGTATGCTGCGACGTCCAGATTTACCCTGCTGTTAAACATTTTTAGTTCAAGACCCACTTCGGCTTCAGAGATACGCATTGGCCTTAAGTTAGCATTTGGAACTGTTGTTCCATTAGGTCCGCCAACAGGCTGGGGTGCTCCAGCCGGATTAGGAAGTAAATTAGAGTTGATGCCGTAAAACAAGAGGTTTGCATAAGGTGGTACATCGGTATCACTTCCTACTTCGGCATACCCTACTCTTAGCTTTCCGAACGACAACCACTGCGGCTGAAAGTGTTCGGAAAAGACATAGCTGGCTGTGACAGATGGATATATGATGCTGCGGTTCTGTTCAGACAAAGTCGAAAACCAATCATTGCGAAGTGTTCCATTTAAATAAAAGGCGCGATTGAAAGAAAATTCAGCGGAACCATAGACTGAGTTAACGCCTCTTTGAGACAGATCATAAAGAGGATCCTTCGCTCTTCCATTTTGTACGGTGTAGAGTCCACGGATTACGAAGTCTGTTACCTGCACACTGTTTAAATCAGATCTTCTCCGCATTTGATTAGCCCCTGCGGTAACGTTTACGCCAACTTTTCCAAACGTGCGACTACCAGAAACTAAAACATCTGCATTGAATTCTCTAAACCTCCTGGCCTCCTGGGTATACACCCCGTTTACAAAACCGGCCGGAGCCGGTCCCCTTGAGGCATGACCTGTAGGGAAGTTGTTATAATCCTGGTCGCGTGTCCAGAAGTCTTGTCCTATACGTCCCTGGATATACAAGCCAGGCAATATATCATACTTAGCTGAGAGGTTTCCAAAGATCCTGTCGCGTCTAATGTTTTGAAATTGTTCCGCCAATACCCAGTACGGATTTGTTCTATTCATAAAACGGGAATAGATATATTCATTTCCCTGCGCATTGTATTTGTTTGCGTCCAATACCTCAAGGGGCATTGAGTTCGCGAGGTTGTAAATAGATGTAGGAATTGAATTGTCCTGGTTTGCTATATTAGGCGGATTTTTATTAGTCTCTCTGGAATAGTTGGCGTTACCGGAAAAACTAAACTGGTTTGAAAGTTTATAGTTAAATCCAAGGTTTATTGTCTTACGGTTAAACGAATTATTTGGAACAATTCCCTTACTATCCATATTACCGAGAGAAAGATGTATCCCTCCTTTTTCATCGCTTGTTTCTAGCGTTACAGTATTTGTAAGATTTTGTCCATGTCTAAAAAACTTGCTAATCCTGTTATAGACAGGCTCGTATGGAACAACAAGGTTGTTGAATAATACCTGTGTCATTCCCGGTTGAAACTTTTCACCAAATGACCATTGCCCGGAAGTTGGATTTGCACTCGTAGGACGAACACCCAATTCCCCCTGACCATACTCGTATTGATAGTCTGTAAAATCTAATGGCTTGTCGTTTGTGTAGTTAATATTATAAGATACACCAAGACCCTTACCAGCACCACGTGTTTTGGTGGTAATCATAATGACACCATTTTGTGCGCGTGATCCGTACAACGCTGCCGCGGGTGCACCTTTAAGAATGGTCATGCTTTCTATATCATCTGGGTTGATGCTTGACAGCCCGTCTCCACCATCAGAAGTATTTCCTCCGCCCCTCACTCCGATTGAATTGTCGGAGCCCGTATTATTTGGATTGGTTCCGAAATTGGTATTATCAACGGGAATTCCATTTATTACAATCAACGGATTGTTCTGCCCTGAAATAGAGGACTGTCCTCTTATACGAATTTTGGATGTACCTGCAGGTCCTGTTCCCATTCCACTAATATTTACACCTGCAACCTTTCCTTGCAGTGCATTCATAAGGTTAGGGGTACGATTAACTGTAAGTTCATCAGCCTTCACGTTAGTCGCCGAATATCCGATACTGCGCGACTGCCTCGTTATGCCTAAAGCAGTTACTACAACCTCCCCTATGTTGGTTTCCTTTTGCGTCAGAGAAACTGACCCTACAGACTGACCACTTACAGATACTTCCTTTGGTTCGTGGTTAACATACTCAACTAATAGCACATCTCCCCTTACGGCGTTAATCTGAAAATTTCCGTTAGCATCTGAAACTACTGACCGGTTTTTTCCCTTAACTGTAATTGTTGCACCTGCAAGCGGTGTGTCGTCTTTTGTTGACGTGACTTTTCCTCTAACGGGTTCCTGACGGAACTCTTGCGTAGAAGCATTTGCATCGGTACTTACCTGCTCCTTCCTTTGCAATTCGTCTACAAAGGATTTTTTGCTTTCCCCGCTTTGAACAGATTGATTAGTGATTTTGTGATTGCCAGAAGAAATGTTTGTTTGTGCTTCACAAAAGGGATGATAACCCAAAATAACACACAGGCACAGAAGCCCGGGTAAGGTACGTTTGGCAGAACTCATATGGCAAGTTTAGTTTTAGCTTTTCGAATGATACAACACCTCGTTTTAGATTTCCCAAAACAGGATTTTTAAAACGCTCTGTTAATATTAAGAAATAAAAAAATGATAATAAAATTATTCTCCTTTTTGAAAATCTACTGTCAAATCAATTAAAATCGCTGTTCATAGTACAAACTCCCGAATAATAATGCGGTTTTAGTCGCCTCCTTGTAATGCAGCGCTCTATAGTGTTCAATCTATTTAGATTAAAATTATGTGCATAATCGAATAACTGTATAAAGTGTAATTTGCGTTATGGAGACCATTAAAGATTTAAGGCTTGCTGTATTAATAGACGCAGACAATGTTCCATATAGTAACATTAAAGAGATGTTGGAGGAGATTGCCAAATACGGGACGCCAACATTTAAAAGGATTTATGCGGACTGGACAAAGCCGACAGTTTCCGGATGGAAAGGTGTGCTTTTGGAAAGTGCAATAACACCGGTACAACAGTACAGTTACACCTCCGGGAAAAATGCCACTGATTCGGCAATGATCATTGAAGCGATGGACATTTTATATTCAGGCCGGGTAGACGGTTTTTGTATTGTCTCCAGCGATAGCGATTTTACAAGACTGGCAATAAGACTTAGAGAAGCGGGCATGAAGGTGTTTGGCATTGGTGAAAAGAAAACCCCTGTGCCTTTTATTTCGGCTTGCGATAAATTCATCTATATCGAAATTTTAAAGGCAGATGCAGCTCCCTTGAAAAAGTCAGAAAAGCCAGAACCGAAAAAATCGAGATCAAGGAAAAAACCAAAGCCGGAAGCACCTGACGTAGTACCAGTTAAAACTGAAATAGAACCCATTGAGAAGGTTGATACGGACCTTGTAAAATTAATTGAAGACAGCATCAACGACCTTGCTGACGAAGAAGGATGGACATTTTTAGGAGACCTTGGAAACCTTATTTTAAAAAGACAACCGGACTTTGATCCCCGCAACTATGGCTTTAAAAAGCTTGTTCCTTTAATTAAAAACCTGAATAGATTTGAAATAGACGAAAGAAACACTGGAAAAAATAATATTATCCTGGTGTATGTAAGAAACAGGAAGATGGGGTGATTTTGAAGTTTTTGATTATTTATGCTAAAATCAATTAAAGCTTCCAGGCGTTATTGGTTTTCTGTAAAACGATATCCAGTTCCGTACACTGTTTTTATATAGTCTTCGCAACCTGCATCTACCAGTTTTTTCCGAAGATTTTTTATGTGAGTATAAATGAAATCGTAGTTACTTACCTGCTCATATTCATCGCCCCAAATGTGCTCTGCTATCGCTGCCTTTGTTAAAACACGTCGCTGATTTGCTATGAAGTATTCAAGCAACTGGTATTCCTTTTCCGTTAATTCTATAGGTTTGTTATTTACAAAGACTTGCTGTCCGTCAGGGTTTATTTTGATTTCCTCAAATTGTATAATCTTGCTTCCCCCAAAATTTCTACGACGAAGGATCGCGTTTACACGGGCATTTAATTCGGACAAATGAAAAGGTTTCGTGAGATAATCATCAGAGCCATATTCGAGTCCTTTCAATTTATCTTCCAAAGCATTTTTTGCCGAAATAATAATGATACCTGATTTCGACTCAATTTCTTTCAGCTCTTTTACAATGTCTAGCCCACTTCCGTATGGCAAGCCTATATCTACCAAAACACAGTCATAGTTGAAGGATCTAACTTTTTCTAATCCTGCTTTAAAGTCGCTCGCCGTTTCGCAAACATATCCCTGGTGTTCAAGATATTTTTGAATTGATTGTTGCAAAGCAATTTCATCTTCTATTATCAAAATTTTCATTGCATAAACTTTTTGCCGAAATTATACATACCGCATAAAAAACCCCGCCTGCTACCAGACGGGGCTAACTAAACCTAAACAACGAAATGAAATTTTTTAATGAAAAATGAATAATGAGAATTACCCTTGATCGCCTCGATTTTCAATGCTCACTCTTCCCACTATTCACTATTCATTGTTCACTATTCATTTTCAATACTCACTATTCACTATTCACTATTCACTATTCACTATTCACTCCTCACTATTCCTGTCCGTTTAGATCGTTTAAAGCGTATTGATATTCAGTCTGCGGTTGTTGCGGATACACTCCACTGATGATCGCACTATTTCCGGCATTTTTCAAAGCAGCCTTTAATTCATCAATAGTATTAATTCTTGTATTATTCACTTTAGTAATAATAAAACCTGCTTTAATTCTTGTTTGTTCGGTTAAGATTCCTTGTCCAAGATCTTTCACAACAACACCATTTGAAAGGCGTAACTGTGCAGCTTTGCTCTTGTCAAGTTCTTCGAAACTTGCACCAAGTTGCTCAACCACTTGTTGCTTGATGCTTGCATAAGTACCTGAAGTTCCTTTTAAGGTTGCAGTTGCAGTTTTCTCTACACCGTTGTGCTGGTAAGTCAAAGAGATTTTATCACCAGGATGTAGTGAAGCAATTTTCTCCACCATTTCGCTACCAGAGTTGATGGTTTGTCCGTTTACTTTGGTTACGAAGTCACCTTTTTGCACACCTGCTTCATCTGCCGCACTACCTTTAGCAACGTCCATTACAAAGACACCGTCACCTTCTTTCACATTATTCTTTGCACGATCCTCTTCACTCATCTGGTCGTTGCCGTACATGATGCCGAGGTAAGCCCTTTTAGTAGCACCATATTTTACGATGTCATTCACAACCTTTTTGACAAGGTTTGAAGGAATAGCATAAGCATAACCTGCATAAGAACCTGTTGGAGAAGCAATCGCACTGTTGATACCAATCACGTCACCATCAGTATTTACTAACGCACCGCCACTGTTTCCCGGGTTAACTGCAGCATCGGTTTGAATAAAAGATTCAATCGGAGAGCTACTGTTACGGCTGTTAACTCCAATGCTTCTTGACTTTGCACTAACGATACCAGAGGTAACGGTAGTTTCAAGGTTTAGAGGATAACCAATTGCCAAAACCCACTGTCCAAGGTGAACGTCATCAGAGTTTGCAAACGTGAGGTATGGAAGATTATTGGCCTCAATTTTAATAACGGCTAAATCTGTACTTGGATCCTTTCCGATCACTTTTGCCTTGTAATCTTTTTTGTTGTTAAGGGTCACAACAATTTCATCCGCTTTGTCAACTACGTGGTTGTTGGTTACAATATAACCATCAGCACTAATAGCGACACCAGATCCTGATCCTCTTTGTTCAGGCGATGGACGAGATCCTCCTCTTCCACCAAACATGTCTCCAAAACCATCACCGAAGAAATCCTTAAACGGATTGTCCTGCACGTCTTCCGGACCTGCTGCAACCTGCTTCGGCTTAATACGAACTTTAATGTGAACTACAGCCGGAGCTGCTTTTGTAGCTGCCTTTTCAAAGTCAACTACTGGTCCGCCTACCGCACTTTCCCCGGTATAGCGGGCATTTTGAAAAATAGAAGTTGTTTCAGGAAGATTAGATGCAAGTTGTTGTTGCTGATATTTGCTAACTCCCAAAACACTTCCAACTGAAGTAGCTGCGCTAATTAGAACTACTGCTACTAATTGTTTTGATGTCATGGCTTTCAAAAATTTTAAGTTTAGATTTAATTACTATACAATCTTACTATCCACTTCTGAAGCGATTCTGAGGAAATTTGTAAATAGCGTGTTAAACGCTGAAACAATGAATAGAGCAGTGTTTTAGAAATACGTCCGTATTTGGAGGATCTGATCTAAGAGTTGCGGTATAAAAAAATAGGTAAGAAGGCTTTCCGTTGACCTTTAGTTCAAAATTATTTCGAACCTTTTGCCTTAAAAATTTTCAGCTTGTCATTAATATAGTACAGCACATCTTCGTTCGTTGGATGTTGCCTCAACCATTCGAAAGATGGAGAATAAAGGTTCATAAACGTTCTAAGCTTTTCGCCTTTATAACCTGTATAGTAAGCAACAAGGTTTGGAGAGAACCTGTAGTCGACATAAGCGCTTTTTTCAAGAATGCTAAAAACTCTTTCCTCACCCTTCTGGTTGCGGTATTTTTTCTTAAAAACATTATCCAGGTTGAACGTCAGCCCGAAACCTGAAGGGTGATCAGTTGAAAGTGTTTTTAAAACTGTTCCCCTGTTTTCTTCAAAAGCTTTTTTTCGCTCGATGCTGTCAAGTTGGTACCGCGTGTACTGTCCCTTCACTGTAACCACAGGAAGCACGTTGCCGGAAAATGGTAGATAAATGGTAATGGTATCTGTGAACATCAGTGAATACTTCAATGTATCGAATCGATAAGACTTTGCAGAAGCGTAAATGAAATCGTTTGCACCTGCTTCCAATTTAAAGAAACCAACATTATCGGTCTTAACCGTTTTACCAGTTGCACTATTTGTTATAGTTCCAGCTGCGATAGGAAAAAGAGTTGTACTATCTCGTAACACACCATTAATCATTTTTCTCTGAGCCATCCCGCTAAGCGTGATGAAAAGTAGAATGATAAACGTAAGAGTTTGTTTAAGTATTGAATTCACCTAATAAAACTAGTTGATGCAATTAAAAGAAATGGTTAAAGTAGTCACTTGAACTATTTAAAAAGTGATAGAAGGTTTGAAACAAAACAGGTACAAATTCAAAAAACGGCAAACTATTCTTGGACCGGCAACTTCCTTAAATGCTTAAATCTTTTATGCTTGATAAAACCGTTGACATTATTGAATCCATCTACTGAACCAATACTTACATAACTCCACTTTTTAGAAGTGTATAGAACCGATACCAGCATCCCGGGTTTTAGTTGGGCTATTAACGGTGCGTCACTTGTAGGTGCTGTTCTTAGATCGATATTTTTTTGCACAACATGAACATTTCGTTTCTTTTCTTCGGCCGCTTTTTCTGCGACACTTTTTATCCAGGTCGTTTGCAGAATGGAGTCAGGAACAATCAGCCTTAAAGAAGAAGTAATCTTAGGAGAAAAATCAGTTGTTTTTATGGCACCTATACCAATATAACCACCGGATGTAGCTGTGTCTGCTTTACTATTTAAGCCAGCCGAAAATTCTGTTTTTATCATTGAAGGTTCTGATACTTGTATGAGGGCTGATCCCTTATACTCTTGCAATTTTCCTCTAACCTGGATTATTTTGTTTAGAAAAAAAGTTTCAGGGGGAGACGGGAACTTGTCTCTGTCCTCCGGTTCAATTCTTATGATGAGCCTATGGGTTGGGCTAGTGTCGCCAAGGTTTAAGAAAGTGGGTTTTGTTTTTACGTGAATAAGAAAAGCACCGCCATAAATTTTCCCTACAACAACTACGGTATCTCCTACATTATTTAAAAAGTTTTCGGTAAGTGTTTTTTGCTGAGAATATGCAGAACTGAAACAAAAAATAATCGCAATAAGTAAAACTACTTTCTTCATCAAAATTAAATTATCGTTTTCCCGTAGGAAAACTTGCAGGCTAAGAATTATTTAGAGGTACAAACTTCCTGTAATAATCCCATATTGTCAGAAAAGAGATGCCGTCTTTTTTAGGGCAGCGTTGTTAGCTAAAAGAGTTAACGTATAGTTCCTCCACTTTCTTGCGCGCCCACAATGTTTTCCTAAGAAAAGTAAGGCTCGATTTAATGCTGGGGTTACTATTAAAACAGTTGATCTTAATGATTTTGCCGAGTTCTTCCCACCCGTACAAATTAACCAGTTCAGTTAAGATTGTCTCTAACGTTTTACCATGCAATGGATCTTTTGAGTTGATCATAGTACGCGAAATAAAAAAATAAAAATGATTAGCTAACCTAATAGTCCTCTCGAAGTTTACTAGCTTATTCTTCGCTCGTTAAATTTCTGATGGCACAATTTTTAAGTCTTATTCTAAAAATAGAAAAACATGAACAATTTATTTAGAGGGCTATTAGCTGGTTATGGTGCAAAAAAATTAGGCGGTGGATGTTTTAGTACTATACTCATTTTTATAATCCTTTGGTACGCTTTGGGACAGTGCAACAACTAGCACCAGAGGTTTGATTGAATATGCAAGAGATTAGTCAAAAAGGTATAATATACGATCTCGCTGTATTCATGAGCTATCCCTCATTATTGTTGATGATAAAGAATAACAAGTGATAGTTTTAATGTTACTATCACTTATTTCTTTTAAAGCCCAATTGGAATTACAATAGATGAACGGAGCGTCGCAACGAAAGAAAAATCGGGAGAGTAGGTTGGTAAACCAATAAAAAAACTAATTAAGGGCCATCGAAAATATAAACGTCTTCTTACCGCGCTGATTATCTCAAACTTCCATTCTCGTTATAATAATAAACGATTGCGGCTATAGCCGCAATAGCAAGCACGACGGCGAAGATCCACCAGTATTCTTTTTTAGTTAAATTACTTTTAACCTCTTCTGTCTCTATTTCCGCCTCGGCATGGACCTCTTCTTCTTCCACTTCGACTGCGACCGGCTCTTTTTTCAACACTTCGTTTGAAGTTGTTTCTATGGGAACATTAGGATAAAAAGAAGCAATTGGATCAACTGGTCGAAAGGTTATTTTTCCCGCTACATCTCTCGTCAATGACCCAAGCCTGGGCAGTTCTACTGCGCCTTGTGTTTGAAGATTCTCTTTGAGATTACGAGAAAACGCACCAAAAGTATCCATAGCTTCACGCTCTTCGATTGTATGCTCTTTTGAAATAAAGGAGTAAAGATTTTTATCCTCAGCGGCTTCATCGTTATCAAATTCGAACCTATTAACAGGAGCAATAAACGCTTTATTAGCAAAGTCGAGAGACGCAGGTGTACGATGAACACTAAAGGTTCCTATGCCTGCGATGGTCGCTTTTTTATGTAGGATTAGATACTTGTATAAGGTCTGTAGCATTTTATTTTCCTGGTTGGGAGAACGAATATACTATTCCTCCGATTACATTAAATCCTAACACCTGGTACTGGTTCCAGCGTTGGTATTTATTATTCAGAATGTTATTAAACTGCAACCATAAATTCAGCTTCGGCATAATAGTAAATTCAACACCTGCATTTAAATCATACGCACTTTTTGGCTTAGTAGTTACGCCGCCCTTTGTTACGAATTGAGCCCCATCCCATAAAAACACATCGGATTTAAATTGAAGATCTTTCAAAACCTGCCATCTCAAAGCACCCGTAAGTTCCAACGGTACTAATCCCCAGGCTTTAGAATTTTCTTTCAAAGCAGAATATTTACTAATTGTTATTCCTCCAAGAAAGCTAAATTTCTCCTGGGCTGTGTAACCTGCTTCGCCATGAATTTTTAGTGCTCTCATGCTGGGCTCGTACACCGTTTGAAAAGTTTTACCATCAACAAAATCGTTGGTGAAAAGTGCAGCGTTGGTATACTTTAAAGCAGACAATTTTGCATTGAATGTAAAATGACTTCCAGCCGAACCTTTAAAGCCAGCATAAGACTCAATGATACGGGTATTTAAAAGTGTATTAGGTTGGGCTATCCATGGATTGAATGCAGCCAGAGATTGAAAAGTGTTTTTCTGATAATAACCGATCCACCCCCCTTGCAAAACAAATCTTTCATCCTGCATTTTAATAAGGGCAGTAAAATTGGGAAGCAGCTTAAACTCCTTGTTATCCCAGGATGGAGTGATGCCTGCATTCACGCTAAATGTTGGTTTCTTAAATCCTACCGAAGGAGATAAGTAGTATAGGTTGTTTGTAATTTTTCTACTGCTATAAGTGTGATAGCTCGTGATGTCTGCAGTAAACTCAACATTAAATGCAAGGTCTTCATTGAATGTCTTAGTAACCGGGGCATTCAAAACAAGATTTGCCTCTTTGCCTTTCCTGTTATCTGCAAAGAAATTTACTGACAAAGTTGGATCATAGGTTATGCCATAACTGTTCACTTCCTTATTCCTAAATCCTATCATCGCACTGAGAGTCTTGAACCGTTGTTTCAGACTATCCTTGCTGTATTTTAAGGTATCCGGACTATATCCATAATAATATTGATTACTTAAATCAACCCCTGCTTTTCCATGCCATTCAATATTACCCTTGCCGCTAAAAATTCCGGAAACGTCGGCGTTGGTACGGCTGTATTGCTGTAAGGGAAGGCTTCCTTTTTGTGAGATATGCCTGGCATGCACATTTACGAGCGAAGTTCTTCCGTCTCCGAACGACAAACCAAGTTGGGCAAAAGGAGTAGTATAACTACCCACACCTAGTTTTACAAAATTTGAATTTTCCCAGGAAAAAGATGTGTCGATAGAAAGTGCAAGGGGCTTCAAAGCCGCGGGCTGGTAAGAAAAAAACAAATTTTGGGCAGGCACATTGTAGGTTAAAGGAGGCCTTGAAGAATCGGCAGAAGGAACAGCTGCACTAAAGTTGATTTTAGCAGCAGGTTTTAAAACAGGTTTATAAGCAGACGTTACCACAACTGTTTTCTTGGTAGTATCTTTTTGCGCATGCACAGAAGACAATGAAACAATCGAGAATAATATTAGAAGTAATTTTTTCATGAGTCTTGTTGATTATTGTTTGGCCACTTTACTATTAGCATTTTTTTCAGCAATCACTGCATCGAGTTTTTGTTGTGCTTCCTGTTTTAATTCTGGTATCGTTGCATTTTCTGACACACTCTTTAGTGTAGCTTCTGCGTTGAAATAATCTTTCTGTTTAAAGTATATGTCGCCTAAAAGAATGTAAGATTTGGTTGTCCAATACTCATAAGAACCTGCTTTGTTGACTACTTCGAAAGCAGCCTTTTCAGCTTCTGCATACTTATTCTGCTGGAACGCAATAAAGGCGAGTTGGTAACGAGCCTCAGCAGCAAATTCTGACTTACCTAAAGCAATTACGGTACGGTAAGCAGACGTAGCAGCATCAATATCTTTATTAGCCTGGTGACTTTTTGCTATCACCATATTCGCCATCATTTTATCATCAGTCGCAACGCCTTTTTGGGTTAATAGTTCCTGTGCATTTGGAACAGCATCTTTCCATTGGTTTAACCGGTATTGCGAACGAAGCAAACCTCTCATCGCTTCCAACTGAATATCAGGTTGAGTAGCCAATCCTTTCAATTGGGTGAAATAAAGTTCTGCATCCTCGTAATTTTTCAACTCGAAAAAATTTATCCTTGCTGCCTGCAAAACACTTTTCTCGGCAAATTTATTAGGCGCTTTAGAGGCTACATAAGTATAACCGATCAAGGCGTTAGGATAATCTTTTTTGCCATTATAAATTTCTGCGACTTTATAATTAGCATCAATAGAATAACGTCCGTTAGGAAACTTGTTTAAGTAATCCTTGAAACCGTTCAGCGCGTTTTGCTGATCGTTGTTATTAAACCTTGTTTCTGCGGAAGCATAAGTTAGCGAGTCAGCTTCTGTATAACTTACATCCTTACCGTTTGCTTTCATAAAAGCGACGTATTCTGAAGGCTTTTGTTCAGAGACAAATATGTCACGAACGTACTCTACAGCCGCATCGCTTTCAGCAGAGTTGGGAAAAGAAGAGATTAAAGTTTTAAAGCTAGCGAGGGCCTCCTGGTTATTATCCAGGTTAAAATAAGCAACACCCAACTTTAGGTAACCCTGTGGGTGTAACGAAGTAGCATTCTTGTTTTTAACTATCTTATTCAGTGGAGTTATTGCCGATCTGTAATCTTCTGCTGCCAGGTAAGTATTTGCAATTTCAAGATTTGCATCTGGTATTAGTGAAGACCCTGGATAACGTTGTTCTAAAGACTGCAGCTCCTTAATCTTGTCTGTGTTCCTATTTGCAGCGCCGGAGATAATTGCTTTTTGATACAAGGCGTAATCGGCAGACGCAAGGTTGTTGTTGATCACAGTTTCGTACATCGTTTGAGCCTGGCGGTAGTTGCGATTCATAAACTGCGCATCTGCACTTCTTAAATACGCATCCTGCTCCACCGGTGTTGAATTCCTGTCTACACGTTTTGTAACCTGCTCAAAATAACCGAGAGCCTGCCTGTAATTTTCTTTTTGCAAATTTGCATGGCCGAGGTCATAACGCGCGTTGGTTACATTCACCTCGCCTCCTGATACAGGATTTTTTAGATAGTTACTCAGATACTCAATCGCCTGGTCTACCTTCTTATTGCGATATGCTATTTCACCTTTCCAGAAATAAGCAAAAGGCAACTGTGTTGTATTGTAAGGAGCTTTGATTACTTCATCCAGCAAAGCATCCGCTTTATCTAATTGTTGTTCGTTGATAAGTTCAACTGCTCTCCCATAAATAATTTTTGGATATACTTTTTTTACCGTTTCACTCTTCCCAGGCAAGCTTTCATATAAGGTAAGCGCGTCTTTGTAGTTATTGGTATTGGCCAAAACATTTACAAGCAACTCTTTTGCCTCCGGCAAATACGTAGACCTCGGATACGTATTTATAAAGCTTTGCAACTCGCTGGACGCAATATCCTGGTAGCCTAAATCAAAAGAAAGCTTGGCGTAATTAAAAAGAGAAATTTCTTTCTGAACCGGATTGCTGCTATTAGAAGCGCAAAACAAAAAGGCGCTTCTTGCATTTACTTTCTGCCCTGTTTTTAAATAAGCATCTGCTAACAGGTACATACTGTTTTGCGCAAGAGAATCTTCTTTTCCTCCCAGCTCTTTAAAACCTGCAATTGCTTTCGGCAGTTGGTTGGTTTCGTAATAAGTGTAGGAAATCTCATACAAATCTTCGCGACTAACCTTCCCTGCTTTTGTATTGTATTCCTGCAAGTAAGGCAGCGCCTTCTGGTAATTCTTTTTTTCAAAGTAAGCGTGACCAATCAACTGCCTTAATTGCAAATCATAGTACTGTCCCCCACTATTTAATTTCTCTTCACCATAAGCGATTGCTTTGTCTTTCTCTCCGTTGAAGTACAAAATTTCAGCAATATAATAAGGTACTATTTTTTGGTAAGTCGGCTGGTTTTCTACCTTACGAAAAGCTTCGAGTGCTAGAGGGTAGTTCTTTTCGTAAAAAGATATGAAACCAAAGTAGTAGTTAGCATCCAGGTAATTTGGGTCAGAGGAAATTTGGCGGATGGAATTGAAAAGCGGCTTCGCTTTATCAAACTGCTCTAGGGTAAAATAAGAGTATGCCTGGTGAAATTGCATCTCCGCAATCTCCCGATTACTTAAATTGTCAATCCCCGCTTTTTCATAGTAAGTCAGCGACTCCGCAAACTTTTGCTGACGATAATAGTACTCGCCTAACTGGTAACTTAGCATTTGAATGCGGGGTGCATTATGCTCAGATTCTATAAATTCTTTTGCAGCGCCTTCAGAGGTACTTTCATTTAACTTAAGCCCACATACAATTGTATAATATTTTGCTTCAAGCTGCGTACTTACAGGAAGCTTACTATTTGGAGAATGAGCAAATGAAATATTTTTAAATAATGGATAAGCAAGGCTAAATTGTTCTTTCTGGTAAAGTTCTTTTGCCAGCTTAAAGTTAGCATCAGGATCAATATTAGCCTGCGTAGCCTGTGCTAAAGGATGGCTGTGTACCGCCAAAACAAGCGCTGCTGCGCACAAACTTCTCTTAACTATTGCGATCATAGCTCTGGGTTAATTTGGAATATTTCTATAAATATTACAATTGTCAATCTTAATAAAAAGCAAAAGTCTTCGCTACCAGGTATTTAAGAAAAAGGTGCATGATTAGTTTTATTTGAACCCGCATTTTACCTTTTTTCAACATTGTTGTGTCACTCCCTTGTACAGATCAATTCTTTATTCGACTTTCCAAAACAGAAGAAAATAACAACACAATTAACCCAACTTAAAAGATAGATAAAGGTAAGATTACGTTTAGCGAAAGGATTGAGTGATGCACTACTGTGGATAAACAAAGCGAGGGGCACGGTTTGATAACATTTACTAAATCAGGTGTTAATGGAAACGTTTGAACTACATTTATCATGAACATACGAGTGTGAAGTTGACAGGTTGATTGATTGCAAAAAAATAGCTTCTTCAAACCATTATAAGTATCGATCGTAAGATTAATAATTTAAGACGCTTTATTTTAATCTTTAAGAATTTTTACCTTTCTGTACTGTTCATACAACTCTAATAAATTGACCACCAAAACAAGTCAAACAAAACACTTTACTATCCTCCTGCCCACATTTGGTGTTCTAGTTTTTAGTATTCTTTATATCGTTTCCACTTTACTCTATCCTGGCGGTTACCAGGAAAATAAACAGTCCAAAGGCTTTAGCTGGCTCCACAATTATTGGTGTAATCTTTTAGATGAGAATGCTATAAATGGCGCAGTAAATTCTGCACGCCCTTATGCTATGACAGCAATGTTTATACTATGTGCTACGCTTGCCGTTTTTTGGTTTTTATTTGCCCGCAGAATTAATTTCTCAAAATCTATCCGAAGGTTGATTACTTTTTCCGGTATCGCTTCCATGACGATTACAATGTTTTTATTTACCAGTTTTCATGATGCTGTAATCAATGTCGCAGGTGGTTTTGGGTTGATTGCCCTTGCCGGTACTTATGCAGGGTTATACAAAAAGAGATCCTACCCACTTTTTGTGATGGGCCTTTTCAACCTGTTACTGATCATTGTAAATAACATCCTATACTATTCAGCAGGGTTATTAAAATACCTGCCTGTTGTTCAAAAAATCACCTTCCTATTCTTTCTAACGTGGATTTGTTTAATTGACATTTTTGTGCTCAAAAAGCTTCATATTGCTAAGAAAGCGGAGCAGATGCCGGTAGAGATTTTGTACAAGTGAGTGACACAACGGGAGCTGCACAACGTACCTCCGCTCGTGGCAAAACAATAAAGACAATTAAGTTTAAAAAAGCTTGTCAGCGTAAGAAAAATTTACCCATATCTCTTTTATGACAACAGTTCTTGCACAAGGGACATCAGCCGGTTGGGCTCCAAGCCAAGGCGAAGGAATTCAAAAACATCCGAAGCAGTTTTTGAAACAAGCGGGTGGAGTCCCGTTGCAAGAACGAAGCCCAGCGGCTCGAGCTTTAGATGAGATTAACGCATTTTTTAAAAATGTAAAAATCATAATAAATAAATCGCCCTTCTCTCCCCCTTCTCAAAACAACTATTGTTCAGTTGAACCTCGTTTTTCTTCTACATTTGCCGAACGAAAAACAGCGACCATTATGCATCCATTCATAATCTACCACGAGCATCCCGATTGGTTTAAACCCCTTATGAACGAACTTTCTGAGCGCGGAATCCGCTACGAACAACAAGACCCCCGCTATCATTTTTTTGCGATAGAAGAAGAAAAGCCGCAAGTAAGTTTGTTCTTTAATCGGATGAGTCCGTCAGCATATTTGCGCGATGGTGTCCAGGGAGTTTATTATACGCTGAACTACCTAAAACACCTGGAGACTCTGGGTGTAAAGGTGATTAACGGTTTTAAAGCTTTTACCTATGAAACGTCTAAAGCTCAACAACTTACTTTAATGCAGTCTTTAGGAATTAAGTTTCCAAAAGCGCATGTAATAAACCATGCAAGCCGTGCAGTGGAAGCTTCAAAAGGTTTACGTTTTCCGGTGGTTGTAAAAGCTAACATCGGAGGAAGTGGTGCGGGCATTACGAAATACAATACTCCTGCAGATCTCCAGCAAGCAGTCGACAACAATACAATTGATCTTGGTATTGACCATACTGCGCTTGTTCAGGAATTTATTCCTGCTCGCGGAGGATACATTACCCGTGTGGAAACTTTAGGCGGAAAATATCTTTATGCTATTAAAGTATATACATCAGGAGAAAGCTTTAACCTCTGCCCTGCGGATATTTGCCAGACTACAGCTGGGACAGAACTTGTCAGAAATGCATGCGCAGTAGACGCTCCAAAAAACGGTTTGAAGGTAGAAGCTTACACGCCGCCGCAAGAAGTAATTGACACTGTTGAAACAATTATGGAAAAGAGCGGAATTGACGTTGGCGGAATTGAGTACATCATCGATGACAGGGACGGCGAAATATTGTACTACGATGTAAACGCCTTGTCGAATTTTGTGGCGGATGCAGTAAATGTGATCGGGTTTAATCCACACAAAAAGCTGGTTGATTTCTTAGAAGCAAAGGCCGAGGTTGCCCCGGTATTGGAAACAGCAGAACAGCTATAAAACAAACTTATGCAGTACGGATATTGGATGCCTGTCTTTGGCGGATGGCTGAGAAACGTGGAAGATGAGCAAATGGAGGCATCCTGGGAATATGTAAAAAAACTTGCTATCCGAAGCGAGGAACTTGGTTACGATCTTTCATTGATTGCTGAATTAAACCTAAACGATATCAAAGGCGAAAATGCTCCTTCGCTTGATGCCTGGTCAACTGCTGCTGCTGTTGCTGCAGTTACAAACAAGTTGGAGTTGATGGTCGCCGTTCGTCCTACCTTTCACAATCCAGCTTTGCTTGCAAAGCAGGCGGCGAATATTGACCATATTAGTAATGGACGACTCTCATTAAACGTCGTTTCTTCCTGGTGGAAAGATGAAGCGGAGAAATATGGTGTACACTTCGAACAACACGACGACCGCTACGCAAGAACTGCAGAATGGCTCACAGTAATTGATAACGTTTGGAAGCAGGATAATTTTAGTTTCTCGGGCAAGTACTACAACGTAAATAATAATGTATTACAGCCAAAACCTCTATCCAAACCGAGACCAAAAATTTATGCAGGTGGAGAGTCTGAAGCAGCTAAAGAGCTGATTGCATCGCAATGTGATGCGTACGTTATGCATGGTGATTCGCCCGAAGGAATTGCAGCAAGAATTAGAGACCTGAGCGAAAGACGCGATAAAAAAGGCTTACCCCCAATGCAGTTTGGAGTAGCAGCATACAGCATTGTTCGCCACACCGAAGCAGAAGTTAAAGCCGAAATTGAGCGCATCACAAATGTCAATCCTGGCTCTCCCGGTTACAATAATTATCAGCAGTGGCTGTCGGGAACGCAGTTAGAAAAAAAGCCGTCGTTGTATGATTATTCAGTTTCCAACCGTGGCTTACGCAGCGGACTAACAGGAACACCTGCACAGTTACAAGATAAAATTGGTGAATTCGAAAGGGCGGGCGTTGATTTGTTTTTATTGCAATGCAGTCCGCAATTGGAAGAGATGGAAAGATTTGCCGAGACTATAATTAAATAAACTCCTAACATAAATGATTTTTGGTCAGCTAATAAAGCTGACCTTTTTTGTTGTAACAAGCTCTATCACTTGTAGCGGCATAGCTGCGGCGCTCCGTTTATCTACACTCACTACAAGCATCATTCAAAAGGGTGTCAACCAACCGATTGACAATTCCGTTTTACTTTCTATTCTTTATATTTGGCTTCTAACTATCACTTAATTAATTGTTTTATGCGCCATTGCCTCCTTGCCGCCTTCTTGTTTTTATCCTTCTGTTGTTCTGCCCAGGACTATTATTTACTTGTAGGAACATACACTCAAAAAGGTAGTAAGGGAATTTACGTTTATCGCTTCAATACAACCACCGGAAAAGCTGAGTGGGTGAGCAATACTGACAGTGCAGCAAATCCATCTTTCATCGCCATCGCTCCTGATAAAAAGCACATATATGCGGTAAGTGAAACAGGTGGAAAAAATCCTTCCAAGGTCAGTTCATATGCTTTTGATAAAAGTACCGGCAAATTGTCCTTAGTAAATCAACAACTAACGGGTGGCGACGGACCGTGTCATGTAGCAGTTAGTAAAAACAATAAATGGGTCACAGTGGCAAATTATGGTGGCGGTAGTTTGGCTGTTTTTCCGGTCAATAATGATGGTTCCTTAAATCCTTTTAGTCAATCCATTCAACATGAGGGAAGCAGCGTAAACAAACAACGCCAGGAAAAACCGCACGTGCACGAAACTGTTTTTAGCCCTACGGGCGATTATTTATTTGCACCAGATTTAGGAACCGATAAAGTAGTCGTCTATAAATTTAATACATCGGCTGCCAAACCGCTTAGCCCTGCACCTACCCCATTCGTTCAAGTTAACCCGGGCAATGGGCCTCGTCACATCACCTTTCATCCAAATGGAAAGTTTGCCTATGTCATAGAGGAAATGAGCGGTACGGTCGGAGCTTACAACTATAGCAACGGAAAGCTTACTTCTATACAAACTATTGCCACGCATCCAGCTGACTTCAAAGGCCAGCCCGGTAGTGCGGAGGTTGACTTATCTCCCGATGGCAAGTTCCTATACGCCTCTAACCGGGGCCAGGAAAATAATATAGCCATTTTCTCAGTTAATCCTGCAAATGGAAAATTGCAGTTAAAAGGTTATCAGTCCACGCTAGGCAAAGCTCCGCGTCATTTCATTATTGACCCTTCCGGAAACTATTTATTGGCAGCTAACCAGGACAGCGACAACATTGTAATTTTTAAAAGAAATAAACAAACCGGCATGCTTCAGGAAACAGGCGAACAAATTAAAGTGTCTATGCCTGTATGCCTGCAACTACTAAAGTAAAAGCGGTCATTGATCAACTATTTTTAATGGAGTCGAAAGAAGAAATTTTAGGACTGATTGATATATATCTTGAAGAATTTCCAAACGAAAAAGAAGAGGTAAGTCAACTTGGTCAATTTTTGAAGGAACATGAAGGGCACGATTTGATTGACCGGAAAAACTTTCACGGCCACATTACTACCAGCGCCTTTATCGTAAACCAGGATGCATCCAGCGTTCTATTGCTTAAGCATAAGTCACTCAATCGTTGGCTCCAGCCGGGAGGTCATGTTGACAGCACAGACACTTCTCTACAATCCGCCGCTCTTCGTGAAGCCTTTGAAGAAACCGGCCTGGCGCCAGACAATCTTGAATTGCTCTCTCCCAAAATTTTTGATGTCGATAGTCATCACATTCCTGAAAATCCCCGCAAACAAGAACCTGCTCACATTCATCACGACCTTCGATTTCTTTTTAAATGTGCCACGCCGCAGGTACTAGCTATTTGTGAGGAAGAGTCTAGCGATAGTCAATGGATTCCGTTTGATCGATTACAAGACAATGAAGACTTTTATTGGCTTGAGGAAAAAGTAAAGCTTTTTAGTTAGTCTCTTTTTTAATCTCCATTTGTTCTTCACCTGACATTGTTGTGTCACTCACTTATACAGCAGCTCGTTGAGCACCTTTTTTCGCACATTTTTCTTAAACCAATAAATAGTAGCAAAAGTCATCGGTATAACTTTTGAACTGGTAAGGCATGAAAATACCGGAACCGTTCATAGAAGGAACTGATCACATTAACGCCATTGTAGAAACTCCAAAAGGAAGTAGAAACAAGTATGTGTACGACGAGGAGAATGACATCATCAAACTAAAGAGGGCTTTACCTGCGGGTATGGTATTTCCTTTTGATTTTGGTTTCATTCCATCAACCATCGCCGAAGACGGGGACCCCATGGATATTCTTGTTCTTACCGACGCGCCTACTTTTCCAGGCTGTCTTGTAGAAAGTAAAGTGCTTGGAATAATAAAAGTAGAGCAGGAAGAAGATGGCGAAAAGGTTCGAAACGACAGGGTGATTGCGGTTCAACTACATTCGCGAATGTATTCCTCCGCCAACAATATTGATGATCTTCCTGAAGGTCTTGTCAAAGAGATTGTCAATTTCTTTGCTTCCTATAACCAGGTAAGTGAAGACGTTTTTAACCCGCTCGGCAACGAGGGACCTGACGTTGCAATCAAACTAATTCACAGAAGTATAAAAAAGGCCTCAGAAAGCATCAAACCTTAACTTAATAAAATAAGCGGCTATGGCTTTAGGTGAAGACTTACAGAAAAAACTATCTAAAAAGTTTGAACCCTCCTCGTTTGTGGAAATGAAATACAAAGGCTACGACCTCTCATTTAAAACGGATGACGAAGGAAACGCAGTCCTGTTGTTTATAGGTAAAAAAACAGAACAAGGCACAATCAAAGGTGAACGCTACGGACGGACGTTGAAAAAAGACCGCGAAGGAAAAATCTTCAAAGACCATTGGGAGTTGAAGGGAAAAGCAACGTAAGAGAAGCGATAAGCTAGTAGCTGCGGAGCTTCGAGCTTGATGTTTTTCTTCGGAATTTTTTACGAAATTGAATAAACCTCGCTTCGATAAGCTAGCAGCTTAAAGCTCACATCTCGCACCTTATTTCGCCAACTTATCCAGCTCCATTTCAAATCGTTGCTTTGGGATTTGCTCCAGAAAGACCTGGTAGTACTTAGTAGCATTGTTTACAAATATTGACGCAGGAATTGCACCCTTCCATTTCGGCTCAATCGCCGCCGTGTATTTGTCAGCATCTATTTCGTCCAGGAACAACACTTCACCTTTATAGCCGTGCTTTTTTACAAACGCAGCCAGTTTTGAATATTCTGATTTAAAATCAACACTTACTAAGACGAGCTTAACAGGCGAATTCTTCTTAGTCATAATACTATCAAACCAAGGGATTTCTCTGATGCACGGACCGCACCATGTAGCCCAGAAATTAACAATCATAGGACCTGTACTATTGTCGATCATCTTTTTAACTTCCTTTGCTGTTACCTTTTTAATCTGCGTTGATGAAGCTTTCTGTGCGCTAGCATTTATTGATACCACACTTGCAATAAAGGCAACTAAAAAAATAGCTTTTTTCATATACTTAATTTTCTTCCCTTTCAGGGATGTCCTGTTGTTTAAAACCCCATTCGTTTAAAAGCGTGTGCAATTGATCGTCAGGCAAATTTTGCCGCTGATAATGACCGGCCTGCTCCTTTTGTCTATACGCTTCGTAAAGGCTGACAGCACATGCCACAGAAATGTTTAAGCTTTGAACAATGCCCATCTGAGGAATTACAAAATTCCCATCCGATAAAGCCCTTGCTTCGTCACTTACTCCAAAGCGTTCATTGCCAAAGACCAAAGCGATACTATTTGTAAAATCAATATCATAAAGACTTACGGAATCGGTACCTAGGTGCGTTGTTAATATTTTATTATACCTCGTTCTTAATTCCTTAAAGCATTCCTCAGCATGTGTAAACTCATGAACAGTAAGCCACTTCTTTGCGCTGCCACCACTTCTAAAACCCCATGCCCGTTTTGGAGGTTTCCTGTTGTTGATGATAAAAATGTCTTGTATACCAACAGAATCACAGGTACGCATCACTGCCGACTCGTTATGTGGATCAAAAACGTTTTCCAAAACCACCGTAAGGTTGATTTGTCTCTTTTGTAGTACCGCCAACAATTTTTCTCTACGTTCTGGTGTCATCTGTGTTGAGAATACAAAAGCTGTTAAGGCTTGTTTTATTAAAAAGGCTAGAAGAGTCCTCTTTAAGGTTTCAATAAAAAACCCTCCTTTTGACAGGAAGGTTAAAGTATTTCTCCAGCTATTTATCCACCTTATTTGCCACCTTGCTTTTGTGGACCTGCAGATTTACCGCCGCCTACTCTCGAGCCTGAACCCGCACCATGAGTGCCGCTGGCAGATGTAGAATCACCCATCACACGATTTAGTGCAGTAGTATCCCCAGTCTGTTGCACGCTATCGAAAGCCTTCTTCAAGCTATCCTCCCCAACGTTAGTAGTCGATTCGCTACTTTCTCCTCCGCCACAAGCCGTTAACGTGGCGGCTACAAGAATGATTGACAATATTTTTTTCATGAAACAATTTTTAAATAAGTAGGATAATAATATTAGAATGATTAGCAATTTTTTTGCCACCTACTTTTTCCTAAAGAAAATTCTAATAGGAACACCTGTGAATTTAAAGTTTTGCCTTAGTTGATTTTCGAGGTAGTTCTTATAAGGAGCTCGTATATCATCAGGGTAATTTGTAAAAAATGCAAACGAAGGAACGTGCGTTGGAAGTTGAGTCACATATTTTATGGTAACTGCATTTCCTCTCACAACCGGGGCGTGATAAGCTTCAACAGCTTTCAGCATAATATCGTTCAACTTTGACGTTTGTACTTTTTGCGTCTTATTTTCATACACCTCCAGCGCTACTTCCATCGCCTTCATAATCCGGGTTTTCTCCTTCACCGATATGAAGATAATGGGCACATCAGTAAATGGAGCTAGTTTCTCTTTCAACCTCTTTTCGTAATCCCGGGCTGAATTAGTTTCTTTTTCTATCAGGTCCCATTTGTTTACAAGCACAACTATTCCCTTGCCCTTTTTAACAGCAAGGCTAAAGATGTTTAAGTCCTGGGCTGTTATACCACTCGAAGCATCTAGCAGTAACAGACAAACATCAGCTTCATCCATAGCGCGGATAGCCCGGATGACAGAATAAAATTCAAGGTCTTCATTCACCTTTGTCTTGCGACGGATACCGGCCGTGTCAATAAGGATGAACTCCTTTTGAAACATGTTGTAGTGCGTATGGATCGTATCGCGGGTAGTACCTGCAATGTCACTTACAATGGTTCGCTCCTGCCCTACTAATGCATTGAGCAAAGAAGATTTTCCCACATTCGGTTGCCCGATGATTGCAAACTTTGGTAAGTCATTCTTCTCAAGCGCGTCTTCCGAAGCTTCGGGAGTTATTAATTCAGCTACAGCATCTAAAATTTCTCCTGTTCCGCTGCCGCTTATGCTGCTAACAAAAAAAATCTTTTCAAAACCAAGACTATAAAACTCTGTTGCTTCAAGCATGCGCTCGCTGTTATCAACTTTGTTTACACATAAAAAAACAGGTTTTGTGCTGCGTCTTAAAAGATCGGCTACTGATTGATCAAGATCCGTTATTCCTGTTGTTACGTCCACCATAAAAATGATGGCGTTCGCTTCTTCTATCGCAATTTTTACCTGTTTACGAATTTCTGTCTCAAAAATGTCAGAAGTATTGGCCACAAAACCACCCGTGTCAATGACATTAAAAGATTTACCGATCCACTCCGTTACACCATATTGGCGATCGCGGGTCACACCACTCACATCGTCCACAATTGCCTTTCTCTGCTCAAGCAGACGATTAAAAAATGTACTCTTACCCACATTCGGGCGTCCAACTATTGCTACTGTAAATACCATAAGACCCTAAGCCCTTACAAGGCTGTTGTTTTTAATTCTTACCCAACCGGGAAAGATTTTGTTATTAATTTTTTGACAAAAGCCCCCGTCCATTTCTCAACATCGTTGTGTCACTCCCTTGTACCTGTAACGAGCATTGAACAACGAATTCTTCCTTCACTATTCATTATTCACTATTCATTATTAAGAATTATACCCGTATTCCCTCAGCTTAAAATCATCATCGCGCCACTTATTTTTCACCTTCACAAACAATTCTAAAAAGATCTTTTGTCCTAAAAATTCTTCAATGTCTTTTCTTGCCAGGCTTCCAACTTGTTTTATCATTTTTCCGCCTTCGCCTAAAATAATCGCCTTTTGACTTTCACGCTGAACGATGATGTCTGCCTGTATTTTTATAAGGCTAGTTTTTTCTTTAAACTCATTCACCATTACTGTCGTGTCGTATGGAATCTCCTGCTCAAATAATTCAAAGATTTTTTCTCTGACAATTTCGCCTACAAAGAATTTTGTTGGTAAATCAGTCAAATCTTCCTCATCATAAAAAGGTTGGCCTTCTTTAAGATACTTCAAGATCAGTTCCAGCAATTTGTCGACATTCTTCCCTGCTGTTACAGAAATCCCAATCCATTCTTTGCAATATGATTTAGATGAAAAGAAGGCCTTCGCCTCTTCCTCCCTATTATCTTTAGCCAGATCAGTTTTTGACGTAATAACAATGCACGGAACTTTGAGCTTCAATGACGAGAAGATTTTGTCGGCCTCCTCCCAGTTGTCATTTATCTCAACCAATAAGAGCGCAACGTCTGCATCCTCAAGACTGCTTTTTACAGCCTTCATCATTTTTTCGTGGAGCTTGTACTTTGGCTCAATAATGCCGGGAGTATCGGAGAAAATTATTTGGTATTCCCATTCCTTGTTTAAAAAAGCCTTGATGCGATGCCGTGTCGTTTGTACTTTATGACTAACTATAGCCATTTTCTCACCTATCAAAGCATTTAAGAGTGTGCTCTTACCAGCATTTGGCTTTCCAAATATGTTTACAAAACCTACTTTCATGAATTGTGACCTAAGCAAAAAGCATTTGGGGATGCGTTTTCCTACTTTAATTAATCCACAAAAGTAAGCCTTTAAAAGGTAAGGGTTTTTATAAATGATTGTATTGAAGCTTCAAGAAATACAAAAGGGGCTAGCTTAACAGAAAAAAGGGGATGTTAAATAGAAGTGGCCGCTGGTCACTAACTCTCGCGCTTCTGGAAATCTGGCCCCATCACCCTAAATTTGCAAATCTTTTTTTCTTGCCTATTTACCGGGTAACAAGACAAGTATGCAATCAACTAATTTGCCTGATCAAACCTTTAGTAGCCGCCTGTGTTTATTTTAAACATTAAGAAAAGCAGCGTAAAGAGTTACCGTAAAAGTGAGTGACACAACGATGTTACATACATGGGAAAAGCAGGCAACAAAACAACTACTATAATACAAACATTATAACCAGTATATGAACTTATTTGAACAACAGGCAAGGGAATTTCAGGAAAGACATATTGGACCGAGTGAACAAGAGACCGTAGAAATGTTGCAAACCATCGGGGTGGCAACACTTGATGAACTGGTAGAGAAAACAGTGCCGAAAGATATTCGACTTGCAGGTGCTTTAGATGTTGCAGGCCCGGTAAGCGAACATGAATATTTAAAAGAACTTAGGAAAACAGCATCGAAAAATAAAGTCTTTAGAAACTATATAGGACAAGGTTACTACGACACCATTACCCCAACTGTCATCCTTCGAAATCTTTTTGAAAATCCAGGTTGGTACACACAATACACGCCCTACCAGGCAGAAATTGCCCAGGGACGTTTGGAAAGTCTTTTGAACTTTCAAACGATGGTTAGTGACCTGACAGCGTTACCAATTGCCAATGCATCATTGCTTGATGAAGGAACTGCTGCCGCGGAAGCAATGGCTATGTTGTTTAACAACAAGAATAAGGGCGATAAGATAACCGCCCCTAGATTTTTTGTTGATCAAAACGTGTTTGCTCAAACGAGGGATGTGCTTCTTACCCGTGCCACTCCGATTAAGGTAGAGTTGGTAACAGGTGACTTTAAAACTGCGGTACTGGATGAAACATTTTTTGGTGTAATTGTTCAATATCCAAATAGTGATGGTGCCGTTGAAGACTATCGAAGCTTTTTCGAAAAAGCTCGCGCCGTAGATGCGAAAGTCGTTGCCGCTACTGATTTGCTTGCTCTTACATTATTGACCCCCCCGGGAGAATTGGGTGCTGATGTAGCAATTGGTTCAAGCCAGCGCTTTGGAGTACCCATGGGATTTGGCGGACCACATGCAGCCTTCTTTGCTACTAAGGATGAATTTAAAAGGGTTATTCCAGGACGCATAATAGGTGTAAGCATTGACACTGAAGGTAACAGGGCTTTGCGTATGGCGTTGCAGACCCGCGAACAACATATCCGTCGTGAAAAAGCAACCAGCAATATTTGTACTGCTCAAGCTTTGCTTGCAAACATGGCTGCAATGTATGCGGTTTATCATGGACCAGAAGGATTGAAAAACATTGCGAAGCGCGTTAGTCTTCTTGCAAATTCTCTCAGCAATGAGCTTGTTGAGATGGGCTTCGAACAGGTGAACAGGCACTACTTTGATACGATAAAAGTAAAAGTGGATGATGTTGCTGCAATACGTAACCTCGCTGAAGCGCAGCAAATCAACTTTCATTATTTTAACGATGGTTTTGTTGGAATAGCAATAGATGAAACAACCGCGCAATGTGACGTGCTTGATATACTCCACCTGTTTGCCGAGATCAAAGGGATGGGAGATGCGGGAGTTATGTTTGAATACAATGACCACCTTGAAAATATTCCAACGTCTCTGACTCGTACGTCTACTTTTCTTTTGCATCCGGTTTTCAATACGCACCACAGCGAGACGGAGATGATGCGTTATTTAAAGTCTTTGGAAAACAAAGACCTCAGTCTTGACAATTCAATGATCCCCTTGGGTAGTTGTACAATGAAATTAAATTCGGCTACAGAACTTATTCCTGTAAGCTGGCCTGAATTTTCAAAAATGCATCCTTTTGCGCCAACAGATCAGTGGCAAGGTTACCATCAAATAGTGATTGAATTGGAAAAATGGCTTAGTAATATTACCGGCTTTGCAGCTACGTCATTACAGCCGAACAGTGGTGCACAAGGAGAGTACGCCGGTTTGCTGGCGATCCGCGACTATCATGAAGACAGGAACGACGCCCACAGAAACGTAATACTCATCCCTATTTCTGCACATGGAACAAACCCTGCAAGTGCAGTGATGGCTGGATTTAAAGTTGTAGTTACAAAATGTGACGAAGCTGGAAATATTGACGTGGAAGATTTAAGAAAGAACGCCGAAAAATATAAAGATGTCCTGGCAGGCTTAATGGTTACGTACCCGAGCACCCACGGGGTATTCGAAGAAAGTATTCGTGAGATTTGTAACATCATTCATGAGAATGGAGGAATGGTTTATATGGATGGCGCTAACATGAATGCGCAGGTAGGCTTAACTGCCCCGGGGTTTATTGGAGCTGACGTTTGTCACCTTAACCTACACAAGACCTTTGCAATCCCCCATGGCGGTGGCGGACCCGGAATGGGACCGATCTGCGTGAATGATAAACTTGCACCTTTCTTACCGGGGCACGTAAACATCCATAAAGGAAGTAGCGCCAATGCAGTAAGCGCCGCTCCTTATGGGTCTGCAAGTATTTTGCTGATTAGTTACGCTTACATCAAACTGCTGGGAGCAGAAGGGTTGAGAAAGGCAACTGAATATGCTATTTTAAATGCGAACTACATGAAGGCAAGGCTCGAAGGACACTATAAAATTTTATATAGTGGCAAGAACAATACTTGCGCCCATGAATTTATTGTTGACCTCCGTCCATTTAAAAGCCTTGGGATTGAAGCAGAAGATGTTGCAAAACGTTTAATGGATTATGGCTTCCACGCTCCTACTTTAAGTTTCCCTGTTGCCGGAACAATCATGATTGAGCCAACAGAGAGTGAACCCAAAACTGAACTAGATCGATTTTGTAATGCGTTGATTAATATTCATGAAGAAATCGTGGCAATTGAAAAAGGCAGTGCGGATAAGATTGACAACGTATTAAAAAACGCCCCTCACAGTTTGCAGGTAATTACTGCTGATAATTGGAGCCATTCATACAGTCGTTCACAAGCTGCGTTTCCTCTTGATTACTTACGGCACAACAAATTCTGGCCAGCTATAAGTCGTGTAAACAACACTTACGGAGATAGGAATTTGATTTGCACTTGTGAGCCTATCGAGTCTTACCAGGAGATGGGAGTCAACTAATAAAAACAATAACATAAAAAAAGGGTATAGCAGTTTTAATAATTGCTATACGCTTTTTTTATTAAGGAGATATTTAAAAAGGAAACAATTAATTAGACGAATCTAAAATTTCCGAGCACTGTTCAACAATAGCTTTCGATATAGAAGAATTCAACGCGTACAAGTCGGAATGTGAGCGATTGAAAGTATCAAAGTTTATCGACTTGTTTTCAATGAAGAATGGAAGAGAATGGCCAAATTGCTTTTCTAAAACATCATCCTTAATTAACACCTCCAATTTGTTATCTCCTTGTTTTGCCAGGCCCGCTTTATAAGTCGAACCGTGGAAGTTGAAATGAATGTTCATATTAGAAGGTTTTTTAGATGGATAATAGAATATGCGAAGATAAATCATAGGCACTTTCTGTACAAACACTTTATAAAAATTTTTAATAAAAATTAAACAAATCGGCTAAGGACGAAGCCTACGGAAATAATGGGCGCAAAAAAAACAGTAGAGATCGTCTACTGTTCGTTACTATATTTTAGAAAATTTTACTTGTTTTTCTTCTGGCCCTTTGGTGCAAAAATGACCAGCATTCTTTTACCTTCCATTTTAGGCATTCCTTCCAAAACTCCAGTCTCCGCTAAACGTTCCGCAAACTTTAAAAGAAGTAGTTCGCCACGGTCTTTGAACATAATTGCACGTCCTTTAAACTGAACGTATGCTTTCACCTTGTCACCTTCCTTTAAAAACTTTTCAGCATGTTTACACTTAAAGTCAAAATCGTGTTCATCTGTACTTGGTGTAAAACGAATTTCCTTCACCTCGCTCTGCTTCGAGTTCGCCTTCATCTCCTTCTCCTTGCGCTTCTTCTCGTACAAAAACTTTTTGTAGTCAATAATTCTACAAACAGGTGGAACTGCGTTTGGAGAAATCTCAACTAAATCAAGACCTTGTGCCTCAGCCATTGCTAAAGCCTTCTCTGTAGGATAAACACCTGGCTCAATTCCTTCTCCTACCAATCTCACTTCAGGTATCCGGATCATCCTGTTGGTCCGATGTTCCTGTTGTTGC
Organism: Segetibacter aerophilus; assembly: GCF_007991655.1. Lineage (GTDB taxonomy): Bacteria > Bacteroidota > Bacteroidia > Chitinophagales > Chitinophagaceae > Segetibacter > Segetibacter aerophilus. Next base: position 494,667 of record NZ_BJYT01000001.1, on the reverse strand, counting down.
TCTTTCCGAAAATTTGGGTTACGTCCCCTAAAAAAACCCGGGTTTACTGCCATTAATCTTTTTTTGGTTACTATTTATTTTTTGTTTTTTTTAAAATTAATTCAAAAATCATTCATTCTAATCCTCTTATCTCATATAAGTAAAAATAACAAATTAATCGAAAGCTCTTTTACTATCTATTTCTTCTTTCAAAAATTCAATTGCTTCATCTACCGTTTTTGTTCCTAAATCGCCTTTCGCCTGTTTCCTTAGTGCTACTTTACCTTCTGCTACTTCTTTTTCTCCGACCACCAACATGTAAGGAACTTTATTCATTTCCGCTTCCCTGATTTTTCGGCCTATCTTTTCGTTTCGCTCATCTACCTCCACTCTTATATCAGACTTTTTAAGTCTGCTTTTTACTTCTTCAGCATATTCAATAAACTTATCGCTTATAGGTAATATTACCGCCTGGGTTGGTGCAAGCCACAGTGGAAACTTCCCAGCACAGTGCTCAATTAACACTGCTATGAAACGCTCCATTGAACCAAACGGTGCCCGGTGGATCATTACCGGCCGATGTTTCGCGTTGTCTTCACCTATATATGTCAGGTCGAACCTTTCAGGCAAATTGTAATCGACCTGGATTGTGCCTAGCTGCCATTTACGTCCGATGGCATCCTTCACCATGAAGTCAAGTTTTGGGCCATAAAACGCAGCTTCTCCATATTCTATCACAGTTGACAGTCCTTTTTCGGCAGAAGCCTCAATAATTGCTTGTTCTGCAATCTCCCAGTTCTCATCTGTCCCTATGTATTTAGATCTGTCTTCTTTATCTCTTAATGAAATTTGTGCCGTATAATCTTTAAAGCTTAACGACTTAAAAACATATAGAACAAGGTCTATCACCTTCTTAAACTCATCGTTCACCTGGTCGGGCCTGCAAAACAAGTGAGCATCGTCTTGTGTAAAACCGCGTACGCGAGTTAGTCCGTGTAATTCGCCGTGTTGCTCATAACGATAAACTGTACCAAATTCGGCGAGCCGAAGCGGTAAATCTTTATAACTTCTTGGAACAGCTTTGTAAATCTCGCAATGATGCGGGCAGTTCATTGGCTTCAGAAAAAATTCCTCTCCTTCCTGCGGAGTCCTAATCGGCTGAAAGCTGTCTTTGCCGTATTTTTCGTAGTGACCACTTGTGACATACAAATTTTTATGGCCAATGTGAGGAGTGATTACCGGAAGATAGCCTGTCTCGATTTGAGCCTTCTGTAAAAACTGTTGCAGGCTTTCTCTTAACATCGCCCCTTTTGGAAGCCACAATGGCAGACCTAATCCTACTCTCTCGGAAAACGTAAATAACTCCAGCTCCTTCCCAAGTTTGCGGTGATCTCTTTTCTTTGCCTCTTCAAGCAAAGTGACGTACTCATCCAGTTCCTTCTGGTTCGGAAATGTTACACCATAAATGCGCGTAAGCATTTTACGTTTTTCATCGCCACGCCAATAAGCCCCGGCTATGTTTGTAAGCTTAATAGCTTTTATAAAACCAGTGTTAGGGATATGCGGTCCACGACACAAGTCAGTAAAATTTCCCTGGGTATAAAAAGTGATCTCTCCATCATTGAGACCGTCGATCAATTCCAATTTATATTCGTCGCCCTTTTGGGTAAAGTACTCTACTGCATCAGCTTTACTTACTTCCTTCCTTTGATAAACAGAATTCGTTTTTGCCAACTCAGCCATCTTCACCTCGAGCTTTCGTAAATCTTCTTCTGTTATTTGCCTGTCCCCTAAGTCGATGTCGTAATAAAATCCTTTTTCTATGGCTGGGCCAATCCCAAGTTTTACTCCGGGAAAAACTGCTTCTAAAGCTTCCGCCATTAAATGCGCAGACGAATGCCAGAAGGTGGATTTTCCTTCTATTTCGTTCCAGGTTAACAGTTGCAAAGACACATCGTGATCAATGGGCCTTGATAGATCCCAGACCTGTCCGTCCACCTTTGCCGCTAACACTTTGCGGGCAAGTCCTTCGCTGATCGATTTTGCAATATCCATAGCCGAACTACCATTTTCATACTGCCTTATTGCACCATCAGGAAAAGAAACATTGATCATAAAAGGATTACAATTTAAAGAGCGCAAATGTAACAAACTATCAGCAGAGGTTATTAATTGTTAACTGAGCTTTAATTCTTTGCGCGAAAAAACCTTATTCTATAAAAATTCAATATCAATTGACGAGATACAAAAATATGAAATCCTAAATCTTTACATTTGCGCATAATTTACATTCTGAAGAATAGCAGGTATGAAGAAAATAGAACTGGAAATTGTAGCATTGTCACATAGCATAACTCAGACGCATTCATATGCGGTAGTGTTAGGCGAAGTAAATGGACTTCGCCGGTTACCGATAGTTATTGGAGGATTTGAGGCGCAGGCAATTGCAGTAGCGCTCGAGAGAATGCAACCAAGCCGCCCATTAACTCACGACTTGCTCAAAAACTTCATGAATGCTTTCAACGTAGACCTACAGGAAATAGTAATCAGTGATCTTCAGGAAGGAATTTTTTATTCTAAATTGGTTTGCATCAATGAGCACGACACGATAGAAATAGATAGTCGTACGAGCGACGCTTTAGCTTTGGCCGTTCGCTTTGGATGTCCTGTTTACACCTATGATCATATACTTGAAAGCGCGGGTATATTGATGGAAGACTCTGGCGCTACCAAGAAAAAATCTTCTGTCTCTACTACCGCTGAGCCGGGAAGTCGTGATGATCTTAGCGGCCTGAGTATCGAAGAATTAAATACGCTGCTAAACGAAGTACTTGAACAGGAAGATTATATAAGAGCTATTTCTATCAGAGACGAATTGAATAAGAGGAAGAAGTGATACAACTACGATTCACGGGTTTGTTTGAATTGTAAGGAAGATTTTATTTTTTAGTAAAGCTACTAGGGTTTCCCGCATTTGTTTTCATAGCAGCACCGTTGCGACGCTCCGTTCATCTTTAGAAGTTAAAACAGGCTTCAGCTCCACTCCTACAAAATGTTTCAATTTTCAGATTCTTTTATCATTCTATTTCCCATCAATCCTTCTAATTCAATAAATCCCGGTTCTACTTTCTGTAATCCTTCTAATCAAATAAATCGTGGTTCTTTTTCCGAATTGTAAAATCAACTTAGGCTTACAGGTTATTGGCAAAAGAGCTGATGGATACCACAGCCTGGAAACTGTCTTTTACCCTGTTGCTATAAAAGATGCTTTGGAGATTATCCCATCTCAAGATTTTAGTTTTCAGACAACCGGCTTGCCCGTTAACGGTGCGATCGACGATAATCTTTGTGTAAAAGCTTATCATCTTCTAAAGAAAGATTTTCCTGATTTGCCTGCTGTTACTATTCATTTGCACAAAGCCATTCCCATGGGTGCAGGTTTAGGTGGAGGAAGCGCAGACGGTGCTTTTATGCTTAACATGCTTAACAAGCATTTTCAGCTACAGCTTTCCGAAGAAAAACTTATCAGCTACGCGCTACAATTAGGCAGCGATTGCCCGTTTTTCATAATTAATAAACCTTGCTTTGCTACAGGACGGGGAGAAAATCTGACGCGTGTTGAATTAGATCTGGCGTCATATAAAATTGTGTTGGTTAACCCTGGAATACATGTGTCAACCAAGGAAGCTTTTGCCAGGCTAACGCCCGCCCGACCACTAAAGAGCGTTAGCGAGATTATAAAGCAACCAATACCTACTTGGAAAAACGAGCTGGTAAATGATTTTGAGAAAACAGTTTTCGATCTATACCCTGCAATAAAAAACTTAAAGGAACAACTGTACGAAAAAGGAGCCCTATATGCTTCGATGACCGGTTCCGGAAGTACAGTGTTTGGTATTTTTGAACAAACCTCCAACTTAGAATTTTCTTTTCCTGAGGGCTACACTTGCTTAATCGCTTAGATACGTTCTGAGCGAAGTTTACAGGCAAAGAAGGCAAAGGCGCACACGTCTTTTTTGTGACCTCATTTGTAATTTTAGGGAAACGGAAAACGGTGATAAAATCACCCAAAGCTGCAGTGTGCGACGCAACGAACGCCGAGGTGAGTACTTAAGCTTGATACCAAATCCCTATACTTACTTTTTATCTTCCACTTACCAATATTTTGCGAACATCAGATCGGTTGCTTCCGAAAAAATAAAGGAAGTAAATGCCGGTTGGAAGATGGAGGTTTTGTTTGAACAAAGTAGTTCCGGCAGGTATTGTATAATTAGCAAGAAGCCTTCCGTTTACATCAATCACCCTGATCAAACTATACCTATTTACGGGTAGCCGAATAGATATATTGTCTTTTACCGGATTTGGAAAAACAGTTATAAAATCATTCGAAGTAGGCTGCGTAGACACTCCTTCTTTAATAGTCCCTACCCCGTCTAACACCCAGTTATTTGGATCTACAATTACGCCATTAGGCTTTTTAGGATAAAAAATAGAAAAGGTTTGATCGGGAGCAGTTTGATTTAATCTGATTGTTGTATCGCCCTGCGCCGATAAAATCTTGTACTCCATTAAACCAGAAAAAAAAGGGGTTGTAGCAGGTGCTGATGTAGTCTGATGCACTTGCAAAACAAGACTGTCGTTTCCATGCTTTAAGTAGGTAACATCATAAATCGGGTACCCTTCACCATAGATTTTTTGATTGAAAAAATTAGTCAGGTTCTTGCCACTAACCTGTTCTGCAACTGCTTTAAAATCAGCTGTGGTTGCAAAAGAATTGGCAAACTGTTGCTGATATCTTTTAAGCGTATTAAAAAACAGGGTATCGTTTTGCATCTCGAAACGAAGGTTATGAAGTGCGGTCGCTCCCTTTGCATAGGTTAGCCTGTAACTAAAAATTCTTCCTTCATTATAACTATCAGCAGGCGGAACATAGACACTGCCGGCGGGAGAAGACATTGCGTTGCTGTGAAAGTCAGCCATGGTCTTGGCCGCCGTGGTTGGAAAAAGAGCCGGCAGGTATTCGACAGCCAGGTATTGACTGTAGGTAGCAAAACTCTCATTCACCCAAATGTCATTCCATGAGGCGCAGGTAACATTATCACCAAACCACTGGTGAGCCAGCTCGTGGGCAACCAATTGTTCTTCGAAATTTTTTATCGTTGTCATTGTTGCATGCTCCATTCCCCCACCAATGTCTGCCTGGGAATGGCCATACTTTTCTCTATAGAAAGGATAGATACCGAACAGCTCGCTGAACTTTTCAATGAAGCGGGGCGTCTTGTCGAGTTGCGGTTTGACCTGGTTAAAATAAGGCACGCTGTTGTAGACCAGGTTCTGAACCAAGATAGAGTCTGGAGCTATTGAGGCAGGTTTTGCGTAATTGTTATATTCAAGGTAGTTTCCAACGGCAACACTCGGCATGTAGTAACTTAAGGGATAGCGACAAGACCACCTGTATTGCTTCAAATTGCCGGGCAAGTCAATGACTGTTTTTAAAAGCCCGTTTGAACCGGATTTAAAAGCGCTGCCCGTAGTAATCCAAATATCGGTAGAATCAATTTTGTCATTTAAAAGCTGCTTAGCCGGAAACCATTCACGAGCCTGGAAAGCCTCTGAAAGACTCGCGGAATAATCAAGGCCGTTTGCATCTGTTCCCGCGAAAAAACCTGCAGCAACATTTCCCTTGTAATAAAAAGAAAGATTAAGCAAAGTTCCCGCTGTTGCGACAGGTTGCAACGGAACGTAAATATGATCATTGGCTCGGGTAAAAGCTGCTTTGGTATTATTTAGATACACCGAGTCGAGCTCCATGTTTTGTTTAAATTCAATGGCGAAAGTGTCTAAAGCCTGGCTTACCAAAACTTTGTAACTGCAATTAGCCGTAATGAATTTGCTCTTAGGTTGTACAGTGATGTCGATTTTTAGGTACTTGACATCGTAAAAGTTCATTTTATTGTTTTGGAAAAAATCTGCTCCATTTAGTCCAAACCCGCTATTCTTTGCAATTTCAAAAAAACGCTCATGTTGATTTTGAGCCTGCGCAGCAGAAGTAAATAAGAAAACGAGTATGATTAACAACCGTGGCATTAGCAAATGTAATTGTGCAATTTATTTCTTTGTCCCATCAAAATTGAGTGCCCTGCAAATTAACTTCGGCTTATGAAAATTCAATTATGGTCAGTGGGAAAAGTACATGAAAGCTACGTAAAGGAGGGGGTAGAAGATTTTACAAAAAGGATCTCGAAATATTACCCTGTGGAATGGAAAATAGTTTCTCCGGCTCGACAAACGACAAATTCTTTGGAAGGCGATATAAAGAAGAATGAAGCGCAAACAATTTTAACCGGCTTGCAAAAGGACGACTACCTGGTTCTGCTGGATGAAAAAGGGAAAGAAATTAATTCGCCGCAAGTGGCAGCGATGATAGAGTCGCGGGGAAATAACAGCACAAAAAATCTCGTCTTCTTAATTGGTGGCGCATTCGGCGTAGATGAGCAGGTGAAGGCAAGAGCAAATTTTATATGGTCACTTTCTCCGCTTGTTTTCCCGCATCAATTGGTGAGATTGATGTTGGCGGAGCAGGTTTATCGGGCGTGTACGATCATTCGGAACGAAAAATACCATCACGAATAATTCTTTAACTTGCCGCCCGTATGAACATTACTTTAATCATCGTTATTATAACTTCTGTCATTTCCTTTTCAGCTTTCTCCAATCCAAGGGTTACAGAACAAATGATTTTTTATCCGCCTGCAATTACCAATCAAAATCAGTGGTACCGGTTTTTTTCGTGTGCACTCATACATGCTGATCCCCCGCACTTGCTTTTTAATATGTTTTCGCTTTATAGCTTTGGCGGCTTAGTTGAAGAGAACTTCAAATACCTCTTTGGCTCTTTAGGACCGATACTGTACGTGGCCCTATATGTCATCTCGCAGTTTCTTTGCCTGTTGCCGACTTTTAGTAAACACAAGAACGATTATTCCTATAGAAGTTTAGGGGCAAGTGGTGCAGTGTCAGCCGTAATATTTGCAGGTATCTTTTTGAACCCCCTGGTTAAACTCAGCCTTCTGTTTATTCCTATCGGTATCCCGGGTTTTATTTTTGGCTTTTTATATCTAGGAGTAACAGTCTATCTTGACAGAAAAGGTGGCGGTAGTATTAACCATTCTGCTCACCTGTTTGGAGCGATAGCAGGTATCGGATTACTTGTAATATTTGGCTATGCTTTTTCTCAATATGATCTTTTTCAAAATTTTATCGCCCAGATAAAAAGCTTCTCTTTTTGATGCTTTGCGTTGGACATGTATTACCGGGTGGAATAAAATTTTAGTCAGGTAGCATAAATCGCCTTTGATTTTCTATAGGTAAAAGAACAGATAAAATTCTTGAAAAAAGTTTGAGAGCGGATCAATTTATATTCGTGTTGATCAAACAATACATCTGTGTCAGGCAAATGATTAGCTTCTATTCTGCACACAATGCGGAAGAAGAGATACATAATCTTTAGCATGATAAACTGCCACCACGCACTCTTTCTTACCAGTTGAAAATCTGCAAACAACCATGACCCTTCCGGTACCAAAAGCCGATCTATTTTCTCAAAAACCCATTGCGCTGTTGGCGGTAAAAAGTTATCAAAAAGAAAGGGAGTTATTACTACATCAAATTTGTTGTTGGGTGCAGCGTCTTGGATAGCTTCGTTAATAAAACTCACCTTATTTCCGCCTGCATTTCTCTTCTTTGATATGGCTACCATTTTTTCTGATGGTTCTACATACACGATCTGTAATCCTTCTGCATGCACTTTGCAAATTTCTTCCAGGATCCAACCTGTTCCTCCTCCAACAATTAATACTATACTTTTCGGTGGGATCGTTTGTATTAAAAATTGTTGGGCATTTACAATAGCAGTACCAAAAACCGCTTTCGAAAGAAAGTCATAAAAAGGAGCGATGCTGTTGTAATTACCTTTCATCTGGACGCAAAAGTAGACTGCATACCTAGTCTGTAGAAATAAGGTTTATCCAAAACGTAATAATTAATAACACTAATTTTAATTTCATTAAACCCGGTTCTATGCTTTCAATGAAGACACAATATGCTTTTAAAGCATTAATGTATATGGCACAACAGGATAAGCAAAGGCCTATTTTGATTGCAGAAATATCAGAGCAAAAAACAATCCCGCTAAAATTCCTGGAAAACATTCTACTACAATTAAAAAAAGCGGGAATACTAGACAGCAAAAAAGGAAAAGGAGGAGGCTATCTTTTTGCAAAGAACCCGGCTGACATTAAACTGGCGACAGTGATGCGATTAATGGATGGTCCCATTTCTCTACTGCCTTGCGTAAGCCTTCACTTCTACACCAAGTGCAAAAACTGCGACGAAAATTACTGTGGTCTCAACAGGGTAATGTTGCAGGTTAGAGACGCCTCCCTGGCTATTTTAGAAAATAAAACTGTAGCCGACATTGCAGGTACCGGCATAATATTATAAGGCCTATTGGCGTTAAAGTTGCTAGTCTATAAAAAACAATAACATGAATGTAAGGTCTATACTATCACTTCTGGCGTTTGTAATTTACCTGCCGGCGCAGTCACAGATGTTGGAAGGGAAGAACATGGTTAAGGTAAATCTGTCCTCGTTCGTCGGCAAAGGCTTCGGTCTTCAATACGAAAGGCAGATTGGAAAAAGGTTTACGGTTGCTTTGGGCTATAGTAAGATCCCAACCTCGAATATTGCCTTTAAATCTTTTATCGAAAACCAGATCGATGATCCTGACATTAAGATAGGAGACTTTAAACTCGGCACTTCTATTTTCACTCCTGAGGTAAGGTATTACGTGGGCAAAAGAGGCGCATTTCATGGATTTTATCTTGCACCTTACGGAAGATTTGGCCGTTATAATCTACAGGGACCGATCACTTATACTACTTCAACCAATGCAAAAAGAGACCTTGTATTTACCGGTTCACTTAATGCAACAACGGGGGGACTAATGTTAGGAAGCAGCTTCACTTTACATAAACGTTTATACCTAGACTGGTGGATTGTAGGCGGAAGTATTGGAAGTGCTAACGGTAACTTCATAGCTCAAACAGCACTAAGTGAATCAGAACAGCGCTCTCTACGTGAGGAACTTGAAAGTATAGACGTGGCATTTACTTCTATCAAATCTACAGTAACCAGCACCGGCGCTACCATTACTACTTCCGGATCGATGGCCGGAGTAAGAGGCTTAGGAATTAACCTTGGTATCAGGTTCTAAGCAATTTCGTAAATAGGTTTAATAAAATATAGAAGAGCATCTGTTACGATGCTCTTTTATATTTATTTCTGCAAGTTTCTCAACATATCTTCTGTCATCCTTTCTATCCCAAATTCAGGCTTCCAGCCCCAATCATTTTTTGCATCACTGTCATCAATATTTTTTGGCCAGCTATCTGCAATATTTTGGCGACTGTCTGGCTTATAATTAATACTGAATTCAGGGACATGCTTTTTTATTTCAGCAGCAATTTCCCCCGGTGAAAAACTCATTGCGCCAATGTTGTATGAAGAGCGAATGGTTATTTTAGAAGCATCCGCTTCCATTAACTCAATGGTTGCACGGATGGCATCGGGCATGTACATCATGGGCAGGTAGGTATCTTCCTTTAAGAAAGAGGTGTATTGGCCGCTGCTTAAAGCGTCATGAAAAATTTCAATAGCGTAATCGGTGGTACCTCCCCCGGGTTGCGATTTGTAACTTATTAACCCGGGATATCTTAAGCCCCGTACGTCAATTTTGTAGCGGTTGAAATAATATTCGCACCACCGCTCTCCGGCGTATTTGCTAATACCATATACGGTTGAAGGTTCAATAATGGTATGTTGTGGAGTATTGTCTTTTGGTGAATTAGGGCCAAAAACAGCAATACTACTGGGCCAGTAAATTTTTGCAAGGTTTTCTTCTTTCGCCACCTCTAATACATTGAGCAGACTTTGCATATTAATATGCCATGCAAGCGTTGGATTCTTTTCACCCGTGGCACTCAGGATGGCTGCAAGCAAATACACCTGCGTGATATTGTATCTTAGAACAAGCACGTGAAAAGTCTCCTTATTCATTATGTCCAAAGAAACGTACGGACCGGTCCCTTTCAATAATGGATGCTCTTCCCTTAAATCACTCGCTATCACCACTCCCTCGCCATGTATCTTTCTAAGTTGCAATGTCAACTCTACTCCTATTTGTCCGCATGCACCTACTACCAAAATTTTTTCGTCTCTGTTCGGCATATATTCTAGCTATTGATGTTTTTCTATCATTTTTCTGTTTCCGGCATAAATGCGTTTCTCAACAGTGTTGCGTCGCACACTTTTACGGCTGTTCACCTGCAACTTCAGTTTCCATTTCAAAGGTTGATTAAAAAATTGAAGCAACAAAAATGCAGTTGTCATGCTAAGCAGTTGATAAGAAGTTATTCCACGTATGCCTGTAAATTTCTCAGTCATTCAAAGCCACGAATCCATATCAAGAATACGTAAGCTTGCCCTTTTTCCTTGTTGATAACACCCAGTTGGCAAGAATTAAAAATTACTTTTTAACACCCGTCATAAAAGCGGCTTCACTTGCTGACTAATTCACGAAAACCTGCTTTCTTTGCTTTGTTATGTCTTTATTCATCACTTCCCTCAACTCAGGCAGCAATGGCAATTGCTACTATGTCGGCAATCAAAACGAAGCCGTCTTAGTAGACGCGGGCATTTCTTGCAGGGAAATTGAAAAAAGAATGAAGCGGCTGGATTTGAATATTCAAAAGATAAAAGCGGTTTTTGTATCTCACGAACACACCGATCACATTAAGGGATTATGTTCGCTCGTAAAGAAATACCAATTTCCTGTTTACATAACAGAGCCTACACTCCTACAATGCAACTTCTCCCTCGAACAGCATTTGGTAAAATCTTTCTCACCCGAGCAACCTGTCTACATTGGCGACCTTGCCATTACAGCCTTTTCAAAATGTCACGATGCATGTGACCCGTACAGCTTTGTGATTGAATACAACAAAGTAAAAGTGGGCGTTTTCACAGACATTGGCACTCCCTGTAAAAATCTAATCAGGCACTTTAAAAATTGTCATGCAGCTTTTCTCGAATCCAATTTCGACGAATTGATGCTCGAGTCCGGAGGCTATCCCTACTTCCTTAAGAAGCGAATAAGCGGGGGTCACGGTCATTTAAGTAACAGGCAAGCAGTCGAACTCTTTACGCAACACCGGCCTGCTTTCATGACTCACCTCATCCTTTCTCACCTTTCAAAAAATAACAATTGTCCTCTGCTTGTACAAAGGTTATTTGACGAGCACGCTAAAGGTGTGAAAATTGTTGTAGCCTCGCGCTTCGAAGAAACTCCAGTCTATCATATTCACAACGCGACCAGCGGCAAATTAAAGTTTGAGCACACCTCAGTAACCTCTCAACTTGCATTTGCCTTTTCTTAAATTAAGGCTGATGCATCGTTTCAGTTAAGCGTGAAAGACAGTAACTTTCATCCACACATCTACACTTCATGCTGCTCTATATCGTGCTTTTGTTCTTGCTTTTTCTAATTGGATTTTTCGTGATAACAAAAGTGTTTCCTATCATAAGTGGCTATGGAGCTAAAACAATTTGCTCGAATATTTTCCTTTGCGGAAGACTTCCTAATGATATCATTCAAAAAGAATTAGGCGCTTTTCCTCTAAACCTGGGAAGGTATACGATAGACAAGCAAGAGAAATCTGTAACAGGTACAGTCAGGGGAATGGCAAAAAGGAAAGCCATTTATAGAGAGGGACTTGGTGCGACTTTAATGATTGGAGTTAACGAACAAGAGCTGATTGAACAGGCGAGTACAATCGAACCAAGACCTGTAATAAATAGTAGTTCTGAAAACTGGGCAAATGGAATTTCGTCAAAAACAACTGTTAACGCTGGCATCAACACTAAACAATTAAACGCAGCATTGGATGAAGCTTTCGACGATGCCGAAGGCGAAAGAGGAACGCGAGCCGTTGTGGTACTGTATGAAGGAGAAATAATCGCAGAGAGATATGCAAATGGATTTTCACGACAGTCAAAACTAGCCGGATGGTCAATGGCTAAAAGTATCACAAGTGCTTTAATAGGAATTCTAGTTAAACAAAACAAACTTCAAATCGACGCGCCGGCTCCTATTAAAGAATGGAAAAACGATGAAAGACGAAACATTACCATCGCCAACCTGCTGCAAATGAGTAGCGGTTTAAATTGGTGGGAATACTATGCTGCTCCTAGCGATGCAACAAACATGTTGTACCGTGAAAAAGAAATGGGCAGGTTTGCGCTGCACAAAAAACTACAACACCCTCCCGGTTCCAAATTCTACTATTCAAGCGGCTCGACGAATATTCTCTCTTATATCATCCGGCAGGTGGTTGGTGAAGCAAACTACTACCGTTTCCCCTATGAACAATTGTTTCATAAAATTGGAATGAATGATACGGTTTTAGAAGTCGATGCAGGAGGCACGTTTGCCGCATCCTCTTATTGTTTTGCCACTGCTTTAGACTGGGCAAAATTTGGTCTGCTCTATTTACAGGACGGAGTTTGGAATGGCGAAAGAATTTTACCCGTGGGCTGGGTAAACTTTACGACTACTCCAACTACCGCAAAAACCACCAAAAAGGAAGGAAGTTACGGAGCCCAATGGTGGTTGAACAAAGCGACTATTCATGCCCCGAAAAAATATCCCCTTGTCCCTGATGATTGTTTTCGGTGCCAGGGCTACGAAGGCCAGTACGTTTGGGTAATACCTTCAGAGAAATTGGTAGTGGTTCGCCTGGCACTCGAAAAGGGAAATGAACTCGATCCGAATACTTTTCTTCCCGCAGTAATTAGTGCATGTAAAGATCCAAAGTAGAAGGAGACGTGTGCAGGATGTTCTAAGTAGACTATTTAGTTTCCAAGTATCGCTTTTGCTTTTTAGCGAGAGGTTTGTCTTGTATCGACTTCCGCAGCACATCGAGGTGGCACTGCATGTCTGACATAAAATTATCGTAATCCGTATAAAAGAATTTGCTGCCTTTTTCCTCATCAAATGTTCTCACGAGGCAGCCCCTGTTAACAATAGTGTCTCCAATTATCTCGGTACCGGTTGTGTCGAACACGTGCAGCGTAAAAGTTAGTTTAGAACTTCGGGGAGGTTTCTTAAAAAGAAATTTTCCCAGGTTAAAAGCCGGAAGCCTTAGCTCGCTAGCGATGGCAATGAAGTAAGCATTTTCGCCCGCCGCCTTTTTTGCTTTAAGTTGTTCTATCACATTTTTATCCCAGTTCCGATCTTTCTTTGTGGATGTTAGTGTGCGCACATCTGCTATAAAATCTTTCACCTGCAGTTTTGCCTTTAGCACCTCGTACAACTTATCGATATACTCTTTGGGGTTGTAATTATTCAAATCATTGTTCCATACGTTTTCTAAAACAACCGCCTTGTTTTGGGCAAACGAAACTTTCGAAAAAGCAAAAAACATCCATAAAAGAATAAAACCTTTCCTCTTCATCAATAGTAAAATTAGTAAAACAACTCTTTGTGGTACAGCAACCGTTACCTAAAAAAAGCGAATGTACTTTGCTTATTTCAGTTAGCTAACATAAAAAAAGACATACAAAAAGATGCAAACTACAAGAGGGTTTATGGCAAACGCGTAAGACAATTTGTAACCCGGCCATGTCTATCAATGCGCCTTTTGTTGCGTCGCACTCTTCAACATTTTCTCTTTATGGAAAAAAGGCCGGAAAAAGGATCAAACCTACCCTAGTTCAATCCATCGTCCTTTGTCTGAACTTTCAAATATCGCTTCAATAGCTTTCATATTATTGACTGCATCTTCAAGGGGTGTAGGAACAGGGGTATCATTAAGAATAGCTTGCGAAAACAAATCACCCTGCAGGGTATATTGATTGGCAATATCAAAAATGATTTCTTTTTTTCCCTGCTTAGAATGAACCCAAACTTTCGTGGGTGCATCAGTTGGAGCATTGAAAGGAATCTCTATTTCAATACCGACTGTTGTACCTAAAATATTGACGCGCTGAAAAGGTGTTAACTGTGTAGAACAGGTAAAGGTGGAAGTGCCGAAACCAAAGTCTAACACGCCCGACGCCATTTGGTCCACACCGAAGTTCTTGTCATATTCTACTTTACCCATTACCCGCGCAGGCTCCTTGTCAAAAATAAATCGTGAAAGAGAGATACAATAACAACCGATATCCATCAGCCCGCCTCCGCCTGCTTCCTTCTGATTGCGGATGTTATTAGGATCGTCGTTGTAATATGAAAAAAAAGATTGAATTGTTTTGAGGTCACCGATCTTCCCCTCCATCACCATCTCCTTCGCATACTGCCACTGGGGGTGAAAGCGATACATAAAAGCCTCCATCACCTTGAGGTGAAGTTTCTGCCCTACTGCTTTTAATAATTGTTGCGCCTCTGCAGCAGTTAAACCAATCGGCTTTTCGCATAAAACATGCTTATTTGCTTCCAAAGCTTTTAGCGCCCATGGCACATGAAGTTGGTTAGGCAGAGGAATGTAGACCGCATCTATATCCTGATCGTCTAGTAATGCTTCATAAGAGCCATAAGCTTTTGATATACCCAATTTATTTGCAACTGCCTGCGCATCTTCGATGTTTCTTGATGCAATTGCAGCAATATCACAAAAGGCGCTAGCCTGCATTCCGGGAATAACTTTTTCGCGACCAATCTTTGCCGTGCTTAATATTCCCCATCTAACTTTCTTCATTGGTTAAGTTTCTTAGTTGTTAGAGTTGCAGGCATTAGATGCCTTTAAACAACAGCGGGAAAAATTGCCCCTCCATCCTATTTCCTTTGGGCACAACTGGTACACCCTGCAATAGTGGTTCATCAGAGTCTGAAATAACTCCGTCTGCAAAAGCATTTATTACAAATGCTCTCCTGGGTCTTGTGCTCCTGTTTTCACCAGAGCAATGCATGGTAAGTGAATGATGAAAAATTGCCTCGCCAGCCTTTACAGGAACTGCCTTTGCTTTGTCAAACTGCTGCTGCTGCTCTTCCGTTAAAAACTCACGGATACCATGAAGATCGCCAGCCAAATGAGTCTTTGGCAACAGACCCCACCGCTGGCTTCCGGGGATGTATTGTAAACATCCGTTTTCTTCCGTCGCGTCGTCGAGCGAACACCAGCAGGTGATGTGTGCAACTGGCTTGGTGCGAGTCCAGTACGAGTAGTCCTGGTGCCACGCAACAACCCCACCCTTTTTTGCAGGCTTATAAAAAATTTGGTCGTGCCAAAACCTTACGGGCTTATCTCCTAACAACTGACTTGCAGCCATTACAAAGGCTGGATTCCAGAGCACGTCGTGCAGTCCTTCTGTAATACGCCACTCGCCCAAAGCATGAAACAAAATTGTTTGTGGATCAGTGGACTCGTTGCTGTTATACTCGTAGAACAAAGAGTTGTCATGAAGCGCAGGATCTACCAACTGAAACAATTCGCTTCTTAATATTTCAAGCTGCTCGTCATTCAGCAATTTTATCCCCGGCAGGTAGCCGTTCTCATTAAAAAATTCGATTTGGTCTTTCGACAGCCTGTACTGATCCCAGTCCGCTGCCTTTTCGGGCCACGGAAACAGGTTCGCGACCTGCTCATGAACTTCACTTAAATCTCTTACCTGCATTGTCTATGATATTTTAATTGACTAACACATTTTGTTACAATAAAAAGGGAGCTAAAAAATGAACCAGAGAAATTGCCACATCGGCGATTTCCGATCAAAAAAGATTGAAAGTACAAGTGAGTGACACAACACTGATGATTAGCATTACTAATGTTGGTTCCAAAAATATCCTCAATTAAGTTTGAGCTTTCAATACAAGAGTTGTAACGAACAACTCAAAACACAAAGCTGGAAACTAAAAACGCTCTACCTACATCTCCTTTATCTTCAAGTCCTTCCACCGTACTTTTATACCGCCACCGCTATGAATTTGTAGCGCAATAAACCCCTCACCCTTTCCGATTTTTTCGTCTTTAAGATAAACCATCTGGTGGCCGTTGAGCCACGTAGTTACTTCATCACCAACTGCCCTGATTTTCATTTTGTTCCAGCTGCCTTGTTTTAAATACTTCTCATCTTCAGGCTTTGGCTGTATTAACCAATTTCTTCCGTAAGATTCATAAATACCACCGGTGTGTTGATTTGCAGGAGCGACTTCAACCTGCCAGCCACTAATCTTTGTACCCTGGATGCCCGACCTGATAAATACCCCACTGTTGCCATTAGCCTCCTGCTTAAACTTCACTTCGAGAACGAAATTTTTGTAATTCTTATTGGTCGACAAATAACCGTACTCTTTATCAGGTCCGCTTTCACAAATCAGCTCACCATCTTCAACATACCATTTCTCGGTTCCATGAATTGTCCAGCCTGTTAAATCCTTGCCATTAAAAATTTTAGTTGTCTTTTGGGCTGTTAGCGTGCATGCAACTGAAACTGCAATGCAAAAGAGAAGTACTGTTTTTTTCATTATTGTTTTTTTATTTAATATAAACTGTAGAGCCTTAACTATTTTACCGCAACTTCCTTTTCCCAGCCAGTTTCTTTCAAAGCCGGATCATCTTCTTTTTTAAGAAAATCTGCATTAGACAGTGACTCTGCTTCCCATGTTAAAATCGCTTCGTCAGGCACTATATCTACCGGCACTTTCCACGATGTAGATGTTTCGTTGTAGGCAATGTTAGATTGCGAGCAATAGCACGATATAACCGACCAACGCGGACGGTCAGACAAATTTGCTTCTGAGCGATGCAGAATATTACTATGAAATATAAGGGCATCACCCGGCTCTAGCTCTACATAAACCAGTTCCATTGTTTGCAATGCATTCTCCACCATCACGGCGTCAGCGCCAACTTGCTCACCTGCAAAACCATGGTTGACCCTGCCTAGTTTATGAGAACCCCTGATTACCTGCAAGCATCCGTTTTCTTTATTAGCCTCTGTTAATGCAACCATAATACTTATTAGCTGGTCAGGAAACATGAATTGGTTCTTATACCAATAGCCATAGTCCTGGTGCCATTCCCACGCGCCGCCAACTCTAGGTTCCTTTTGCATCAACTTAGAATGAAAGTGGCAAACAGGTGCATCACTGTCTAGCAATGGTGCAATTGATTGTATTACTTTATTGCTTCGGGTGAGATAACCAAACACATCATTTCCTGGAGTAAACCAAAGAGATAACTTTGTTTTTTTGCCTGCCTGGTCATTGAGATCTAAAGCGTTTTTCTTCATAGCGCCATCTTCGAGTGCAACTGCATACAGTTTGTCAATTTCCTCTTTGCTGCAAAAATTTTTTAGAACAAGATAGCCGTCGTGATGATATTGACTAATTTGAGCGGGCGTTAGCATACACAATCGTTGAAGTAGAAAATTTAAAATAAATCGAATTAATTAAATTTAGGCAAGTAAAATTTATTGATGAAACTTTTATTTTTCTGTCCCCGCTGGGGGCAAGAACTTACTCTGTGGAAGACTTTTTTGACAAATGTAAAAGATGCGGGCTATGATGGAATAGAAGCAAGTTTACCTACGGACCAAAAAGAAAAAGAAGAAATACTGAGTGAGATTAAAAGTTTTGGACTTGAATTTATTGGACAACATTGGGAAACAATTAATCCAACATTTGAAGAACATTATAAGGAGTTTGAATGGAGGCTTCGTTCGCTTGCTGAAGCCAAACCTCTTTTCATCAATACCCAAACGGGAAAGGATTATTTTACTTTCGAGCAAAACAAGCAGCTTATTGATTTAGCCAAAAATATAGCTGAAGAAACAGGGGTACCGGTTATACATGAAACACATAGAGGGAAGTTTAGTTTCGCTGCTCACATTACAGAAACATACCTTCAAAAAATTGAAGATTTAAAGATCACTTTAGATATATCTCACTGGTTTAATACTGCTGAAACGTACTTGCACGACCAGGTCGAAGCTGTAGAACTGGCTATCTCGAGAACTGAGCATATACATTCTAGAGTGGGATTTATCGAAGGGCCACAAATCACAGATCCAAGAGCGCCAGAATGGAATGAAGCTTTACAGCAACATTTAGATTGTTGGGACAAAGTGATAGAATTGCAGCGAAAAAATAACCGCGAAATATTTACAATAACTTCCGAATTTGGAGCGCCGCCCTACATGCCTTTGCTTCCTTATACCAAACAACCAATCGTTGATCAATGGGAAGTGAATGTGTACATGATGACCTTGTTAAGGGAGCGATATAAATGAATTTCCGATTTCTGGTTTCCAACTAAAACAAACAATAGATTTTATGAATAACATAAAGATTGCCACTGCCCAGTTTGAAAATAAAAGCGGGGACAAAGCGTACAACTTAGACACGATCGAAAAGCTGGCCGAAAAGGCCGCACAGCAAGGGGCAACTGCTGTTGCTTTTCATGAGTGCTCCATTACCGGGTACACTTTTGCGCGGCATTTAAGCAAAGAGCAAATGATTGAACTTGCTGAACTAATTCCCGGCGGAGAAAGCATACAAAGGCTTACCGAAATTGCAGGCAAACATGATATTACTGTTCTAGCAGGGCTTTTCGAAAAAGACAAAGAAGACAAATTATACAAAGCATATGTGTGCGTTGATAAAAACGGGCTCGTTGCAAAGCACAGGAAGTTGCATCCTTTTATCAATCCTCATTTGACACCTGGGAACTCTTATACGGTATTTGAAATCGCGGGGTGGAAGTGTGGAATTCTAATCTGCTATGATAGTAATGTAATTGAAAACGTACGTGCAACAAATTTGCTTGGTGCCGACATTATTTTTATGCCTCATGTTACCATGTGCACTCCTTCGCCCAGGCCGGGAGCTGGTTTTGTTGATCCTAAGCTGTGGGAGAATAGGGAGAACGATCCAACTTCTCTGAGACTTGAATTTGACGGAATGAAAGGCCGTGGCTGGCTGATGAAATGGCTACCTGCAAGAGCATATGATAACGCAGCCTATGTTGTATTTTCTAACCCTATTGGCATGGATGACGACCAGTTGAAAAATGGTTGTTCTATGATCATCGATCCTTTCGGTGACGTTATAGCAGAATGCAGAACATTGGGAGATGACATTGCAACGGCTGTAATCAACCCACAAAAATTAATTGACGCCGGAGGTTACCGATATAAAAAAGCCAGAAGACCTGATTTGTATGGAGACATTATCGGGGAACCTCATAAAGCAGAGCAACATGTTGTATGGCTCGAGAAAGAACAACAGGAAGAATAAATAGGTTTCTTCTACTTTGAAGGTTTTTATCGACTTTTTTAAAATGCTTTAAAAATCATAGATTTAATCTTCTTCCAACAAATCGTAAACATCTTTCTTTTCCACTTTAATTATATAGTATGAATACTACACGCCGTGCTTTCCTGAAAAACAGTTCTCTTGTTGCTGCTGGCGCAATGGCTTTTGGTAACGAAGCTTTTGCAGCAAAAAAAACAAAACAGATAGTTGGAATACAACTGTACAGTGTAAGAGACGATATGAAAAAAGACCCGTTGGCTACACTAAAACAACTTCGTGAGATGGGCTACACCCATGTTGAACACGCCAACTATGTAAATAGGAAATTGTACGGGTGGACGCCAACAGAATTTAAAAAAGTGCTGGATGACCTTGGCTTAAAAATGCCAAGCGGTCATACGGTGATGGGACCGCAGCACTGGGACAGCCAGAAGAAAGAGTTTTCAGATTCCTGGAAACAAACGGTTGAAGATGCAGCCATTTTGGGTCAGTCTTACGTAATAAGTCCATGGCTCGATGCAAGCCTTCGCAAAACCTACGACGACACTTTGCGCTACATGGAAGTGTTTAATAAAAGCGGGGAGTTGTGTAAAAAGTCAGGCATGAAATTCGGCTATCACAACCACGATTTTGAGTTTAGCGAAAAGATGAACGGCATGATGCTGTACGATATCATTCTTAAGAATACCGACCCTGCTTTAGTTATACACCAGTTGGATATGGGCAACCTGTATAACGGCGGGGCTAAGACTGAAGATGTTTTGAGAAAACATCCCGGAAGATTTGAGTCACTACATGTAAAGGATGAAATAAAAAGCGCTGGCTCAGGTGAAAAGTATGAAAGTACAATTCTTGGGAAAGGCATTATCAACCTAAAAGCGAACCTCGACTTTGTAAAAAAAGCCGGTGGATCAAAATACCTGATTATCGAACAGGAATCTTACCAGGGACGTAACCCTTTAGACGATTGCAAGGAGGATTTAGCCATTATGAGAAAATGGGGCTATAAATAGTTTTAGAGGGAAAATCTATAAAACGCGAAAGCCATCCAAATACTGGATGGCTTTCGTGTTTTATAACGAGCCTTACCTTCTTCTTGGTGTTGCCCTCGTTTGCAGTTCCGCGATAGGCATTGTAATCATTCTTCCTTTAGGTTCTTTGCCTCTGTAAGTAATTACTCTAAGCATTACAGCATCTTTCGGCGGGGTGATTGCAGTAGAATATTTAGGATAAAATCTGTCGGGAAAAGAATTATCAAAAGTGTAGTAGATATCGAGGTCAGGTATTTCTGTACTTAACTCAATATGCAAAAGACTATCGGCTCCTTTAGAAACTTTGAAAGCTGGGTCGTATACACTCGGGGCATACTTCACTTCTGCCACATCAAAACGTTTAAACTGGTTTTCTACCCGAGGGTAAAACTTGTTCCAATCCCTGCTTTGTTTAGGAGACCAAAGCGCCTCTGAAATAGCAAGACCGCGCGGCCACGTCATATACTGCGCATGACGCATGTTGTAAACCTGTTCTGTCCACAAATTCGCCTGGCCACCTTTTATATAAATCGGATCCACTCCTTCAGGAACAGCTTCAAACTTATAGGCGTCATTTAAGCGAAGGGTTGCATACACTCGTGGCTCGACGATTGGATCGCCTTGCATATAATCGATGTAAGCATAATTCGTTGGGCTCATTACTACTTCATGTTTCATCTTCGCTGCTTCTATCCCACCCTTCATGCCGCGCCAGCTCATTACTGCTGCACTTGGTGCAAGTCCGCCTTCTAAAATTTCATCCCAACCAAGAAACTTTTTACCTTTTGATTCAACAATCTTCTCAAGTCTCTTTTCAAAATAGCTTTGCACCTCTTCCATATTCTTTAAACCTTCTTTGGCCATCAAACCCTTTATCGCATCGCTTTTCTCCCAAAAGTTTTTAGGGCACTCGTCGCCACCCACGTGGATGTATTCAAATGGGAAAAGGGCCGCAACCTGAGTCATTACCTTATCCATGAATTCATACACCTTTTCGTTCGCAGGGCAAAGCGTATTGTCGATAAGAGCAATGGGTGGTGCACCGTGAGACCAGTCCATAATTACCTCGCCTGATCTTACCTGGTATTTATCGGCGCCAGGGGTACAAGAAAGTTCAGGATAAGCAACTACAGCGGCAAGGCTATGACCAGGAACATCCACTTCAGGCAGAATATTTACAAATCGTTCCTTTGCATATTGAACGATTTCTTTAATATCAGCCTGCGTATAAAATCCTCCATAATCCTTTGGCTCGTCCGGCGTTGGTGGAGAAAAGGTTCCAAAATAACCGACCTTTTTTACATTCCATGCACCAACTTCCGTCAACCTCGGAAGGCCTTCTATCTGTATTCTCCAGCCTTCATCATCAGTCAGGTGTAAGTGGAGCAGGTTAAATTTGAAACGGACCATTTGGTCAATGTAATCCTTCACATCCTGCTTAGTAAAAAAGTGGCGGCTGACATCAAACATTAGTCCTCTCCAGCCAAAGCGCGGTTTATCAGTGATAGTTGTCGCAGGTACGGTCCAACTTACGTTTTTTGCCACGGCACTACCTTCGATCTCCTTGGGAAACAATTGCACAAGAGTTTGCATTCCGTAAAAGAGCCCGGCAGGTTTATAAGCAGTAATTGTTACAGAATTCGGAACAACACTCAATTTGTAACCTTCTATCCCCAAGGTTGTGTCAGCAGACAAAATCAATCGAATGTTCGCGGCAAGGTTTGAACCAGAAGTGGCCGTTTTTACCGGAATTGAAAAACCGGTAGCAGTAGATAATTTTTTTGCAAGATAGCCGGCAACCCTTCTTGCATCTGCATCTGTAGCAGACGCTTCAATTGCGGTTGTCTTTTTTAGTAGAAAATTTCCAGCGCCGGTTTGTACCGAAGCCGGTTGGGGTAATACAGATACCACGGGCGTTGAGCCCTGGCTGATAGCATTGAAGAAAGAAGCCAAAACAAGGCCAAGCGTCATCGTTTTTTTCATCATTAATTTACTTTTGTTTTCAGAAATTATCTGTAGTTGTAAAGATTGGTTTGTTACCTAAAAGAGGGGCAAAAGTATTTTAACCTCCAATTATTTATTTTTCTACCTATCCTTCCAAATACTTAATGTGCAATCTACACAGCATTCGTGTTGAAGTAAATATTTTTTACCCGGCATTTTTACCACTTTCAACTTTTGTTGCGTCGCACACTTGTACTTTCTTTTTTTATTGAGCAATAAAAGCGCCTTTATCTACATCACTGTTACAAAAAGAATCAACTCAAATCTTAATCGTTGCCCAACGACAACAAATACCGTATTACCCTTATTTTCGTCTACTATGATGACAGAAGAAGTGATCGCACTCGCACAAAAAGTTTGGGATTATCACCATGTAAATAATAGCCTTGAAAAGGCAGATTGTATACTTGTCCTGGGAAGTCATGATGTAAGAGTTGCGGTAAGAGCAGCCGCGCTTTACCTGCAACAGTGGGCCCCATTACTAATTTTTTCTGGCGGACTTGGCCGTTTGACTGAAGACATGTGGACAGAAACGGAGGCAGACAAGTTTGCAAAAATCGCAATCGAAATGGGAGTTCCGCAAGAAAGAATTTTAATAGAAAACAAATCAACAAACACAGGAGAGAATATTCTTTTTACCCGGCAACTACTCGAGCGGCACAACCTCGAGCCACAGTCATTTATCGTAGTACAGAAGCCATACATGGAAAGAAGAAGCTTTGCGACTTTTAAAAAGCACTGGCCCGACAAGAAGTTGATCGTCACGTCTCCACAAATATCTTTTCGCGACTATCCCAACGATGAAATTTCAATGGAAAAAGTAATTCACATAATGATTGGTGATTTGCAGCGAATAAAAATTTATGCGGAAAAAGGCTTTCAAATCTATCAACCAATACCTGGCGATATCTGGGAAGCTTTTGAAAAACTAGTCAAACTTGGATTTGATGAGCACCTTATTTAAATATGTCCTAAAAAGGTTAAAACTACCAGAAGGAAAAAAACGCTCAGGTGAAAAAGAGGCAACGCTGCCTTCTTACAAAAAGGAAACTGGTGTGATTTCAATAATTTATTCATTTCACTTTTCATTTATTCATATTCCTTAACTTCAAATTTCTAACGTACTTTTTTCAAAAATCATTTAGTGTTGTAAAAACGAATTGCATGTCAAAACAAAGTCATTCCTCACGTAGAAAATTTCTTGAACAAATTGGGGCAACAGGATTATTTCTTGCTTCAAGTCCACTTTCGAGTCTCGCTGCCAGGGAGAAGGCAGAAGAGCGCATTTTGCAATATGAAAAGAGAATATCCCCCAACGACCAGATAAAAATTGGTCTTATAGGTTTGGGGATCCAAGGCAATAATGATGTGAGGCAGGCTTTGAAAGTACCGGGGGTGGAATTGGTTGCAGCAGCAGATCTTTACACCGGAAGGCTGGAACGAGCTAAAGAAGTATATGGTAAAGACCTTTTTACTACAAGGGACTATCGCGAAATTCTCAATCGAAAAGATATTGATGCTGTTTTGATCGTTACCAGCGACCATTATCATGCACGCATTACCAAAGACGCCTTGCGGCAGGGCAAGGCAGTGTATTGCGAAAAGCCTATGGTGCATAAGATAAGTGAAGGCGCGGGGGTGATTGCAGCGCAAAAAGCAAGCGGTAAAACAATGCAAGTCGGAAGCCAACGTGTTAGCAGTTTGGTGTATGACAAGGCCCGCGAGTTGTACAAATCAGGAGAGATAGGTAAACTAAATATGGTAAATGCAGTGTACGACCGACAGGATGCAATAGGTGCATGGGAATATACAATGCCTAACAATGCATCCCCTGAGACTGTTGACTGGGATGCATATATCGCCGGAATGGGTAAAATCCCTTTCGATCCCAAGAAGTTCTTCTGGTGGCGGAACTATAAAGAATTTGGGACTGGCGTTGCAGGAGACCTTTTTGTTCACTTGCTGTCAGGCACGCACGTAATTACAGGATCAAAAGGTCCTACAAAAATCTTCTCTGCAGGCCAGTTGTCTTACTGGAAGGACGGCCGTAACGTACCAGATGTAATGACTGGGATCATGCAATATCCGGAAACAGCAGAACATCCCGCGTTCGAACTCACATTGCAGGTAAATTTTGTAAGCGGAACAGGTGGCCAGGAAATGATAAAATTTACTGGCGAAGAAGGAACTATTGAAATAAACGGCGGCGGATTGAAAGTTCACCATAGCATTATGGCTAAAGCGCCAGGCTTTGGTGGATACGATGCAGTAGGTACGTATCCAAAAGCAATGCAGGATGCTTTGCAGGAGGAATACAATAAGAAATGGACTCCCGAAGAGAGGAAACGCCCAACAAAGCCGGACATCGAATACAAAAATCCGCAGGGATTTAATGAGCATTTACAGCACATCACTAATTTCTTTGACAGCATGCGAACAGGAAAGCCGGTGGTAGAAGATGCCACATTCGGCTTTCGTGCAGCAGCTCCTGCCCTTGCTTGTAACGACAGCTATTTTCAAAAGAAAATTGTGAACTGGGATCCTGAAACTATGAAGCTTACTAAAGGATAGGAATTTTTCGGTGTTAGGTAAAAGGTGTAGGGTTAAACGATCCCTACACCTTTTTTTATTTCCGGGCATTATCAGTCATACGACCAACAAAAGCATTCAGCTTCAATCGCTTAAATAAATCAATGTTTAACCTTTACCATTTCTTTTCATATTTCTCCCTTACATTTGCACCATTCATATACTCTCTGACTAGCAGACCCGATAATCTTCCTTCTCTTTAAAGCATTCATCTGGTCATTTACAATGAGCAGAATATTCAATCAATCTTCACATACAATTTGGAAGGTTGTAATTACTTTTTTATAAATTATTTTCAATTGTTATTCGAAAATTTAAATTTGATTGAGCCCATTTTAAAGGCGCTCAAAACCGAAGGATATACCAATCCTACTCCTATCCAGGAAAAATCTATTCCCGTTGTTTTAGACCGCAGAGACCTTTTGGGTTGTGCTCAAACCGGTACCGGTAAAACCGCGGCCTTTGCCATTCCAATTTTGCAAATATTGCATCAGCAGAAAGCTGCACAACGAGGTCCAAAGCAAATAAAGGCACTCATACTTACTCCAACTCGTGAACTAGCTATACAAATTGGCGAAAGCTTTATGGCATATGGTGAGTATACGGGACTTAGTCACCTTGTTGTTTTTGGTGGCGTTTCTCAAGTGCCACAGGTAAATGCATTAAGGTACGGTATCGATATTTTGATCGCCACACCGGGTCGCTTGCTTGACCTGATGGATCAAAGACACATCAACCTACAGAACATAGATATGTTCGTGTTAGATGAAGCAGACCGTATGCTTGACATGGGTTTCATCCATGACGTAAAAAAGGTGATAGCAAAGTTGCCAACAAAAAGACAAACGTTGTTTTTCTCCGCGACTATGCCAAGAGAAATAGCTTCCCTTGCAGATACCATTTTAGAAAACCCTGTAAAAGTCGAAGTGACGCCAGTTTCTTCTACTGCAGAAAAGGTTGAACAAGCAGTTTATCTTGTAGAAAAAGAAAACAAGCCGTCTCTGCTGCTGCATATTTTGCAGGATTCAAATATCAAAAATGTGTTGGTATTCACGAGGACTAAACATGGCGCTGATAAAGTTGCCAAGTTTCTTAATCGTG
The DNA here is from genome assembly GCF_007991655.1 of Segetibacter aerophilus. Taxonomy (GTDB): domain Bacteria; phylum Bacteroidota; class Bacteroidia; order Chitinophagales; family Chitinophagaceae; genus Segetibacter; species Segetibacter aerophilus. The sequence goes on along the minus strand of NZ_BJYT01000001.1, from coordinate 468,594 downwards.
CAGATATCTATGCTGATGCCATTCACGGAGAAAAGTCACAGACTGCAAGGCAACGTGCTTTGTCAAGGTTTAAAACAGGCGAATTGAGAGTGCTTGTTGCGACAGATATTGCGTCCAGGGGCATTGATATCGATGCGCTTACGCACGTAATCAACTTCGACTTGCCAAACGTAGCTGAAAACTATGTTCACCGTATTGGCCGTACAGGTCGTGCCGGTGCAAGTGGAATTGCGTTATCGTTTGTAGACGCTGAAGAAAGGGCTTACCTGAAGGATATTAATAAGCTGATAGCTAAAAATATTCCTATCATAGAAGACCAGCCTTATCATAGCAGCAAAGGCAAAATGATTACCGCACATCCTAATAACATCAACAGGTCCGTGGCAACACCGAGGCATAATAGCGTTCAAAGAAGAGAACGCACACCTTGGAGTAGAAATACAATTGCTAAGACAAAAGCAGCATTATAAAGAAAAAGCCCTTCGATCATTTTGAAGGGCTTTTTGCTTTTATGGAAAATTTTAAAATTTTGTTCTGTCCAGCGATTTAAATGCTATGGAGCATAGTTGTGTCACACCCTTCTACGGCAAATCTTTACGGAGCTTTCCATAGCCCTGTTTTGAGGCATCAACAGTGCTACGATCCCCCTTTCTTCTCTTCTGCTACCTGGAAACTTACGTACTGGAGTGCCTGGTAAATTACTCGTCTGTTATATTGTATCGCCGGCTCCCAGCTTGGTCCATTGCTTATAACCCTGATTGCTTCCACTCCGCATTGAACACATTTTTCAGGAACAGAAATCGCGTGCACGTTTTCTATTGCACCTTCTTTATTCACGATAAATTGAACCTTGACAGTATAAGCACCAACAGGTGCATTTGCATCAGCGGCAACATTACTATTTAAGTTCTTTTCAAGATACGTTCGCCAACCAATAAGTCCTCCGGGAAATTTTGCTTCTCTCTCAAAAACAAAATCCGGAATTTCTTGTCCATTTTCGTCCCAACCAATAGCGTTAGTTTGAACGTTTTTCTTATAAAAAGCCGTAGCCCTCTTTTTACCGTCTTCGTAATAAATCGTTATGTTATTTGTATTTCCTTTTTCATAGAGTTTTATATTTATTAAGGTTCCGTTCTCCCTATACCATTTAAATAATCCATCTTCAGTTTTGCAATCTTTCTTCAGGTAAGAGCCCTCCATCTGCAAAATATTTCCTTTCATCCAATAATCTTTCCTACTCCAAACGTTGCCATCTTTATAAATGGTGGCATAATAAAAGGCCGTGTCTTTATTACAACTCTTCCAGCTTTTATTGAAATATAAAAAAGAAGTATCAGTTTGGGCTAAAACGCAGAAATGCGTTAACAAGATTACAACGACAAGCAGTAGAACTTTTTTCATAGATAATTAGTAATGGTCAAAATAGGTTTAACTGAATTTTCTTTTCATAAACGAAAAGGTGGATGTTCTATTATTAATTCGCCGAACTGAGATTAAGATTTCAGAAAGGTTTGAAGGAAAATAAGGAGATTTTTTGAAAATGGAGAAATCTCTCCCATATCTAGGCGGTTATCACACTGGCTGGAAGAAGTACAGAAAATAGTTATAGTCGAAGTGAGTGACACAACGATGTCGGGAACAGATTGAAAGCTGGTTAGAACAAGAATAAAATTTTAGTTCATCACCTGGTACACGACCTCCTGCTTTGCTTTATTTTTTAGGCTAACCTCACCTATTTTTTCACAGTTAAAAGACTCCTTTATCTTTTCGTACGAATTGTGGTTGATTACAATCTGCCCCGCCTGAGCAATAGACTGCAACCTTTGTGCGGTATTGACAACATCGCCGATAACTGTATAATCGAGGCGCCTGAGATCTGCTGAACCGATGTTACCTGAAATTACTTCGCCGCTGTTTACGCCTATTGATACCTTAGGCGTATAAGATTTTCCCGGTTGGGGAGGTATACTTTCGATCTGCTTTCGCACTGCAAGACAAGCTTCTATAGCCCTGTCTAAATGGTAATCTCCTCTAAAAACCGCCATGATTGCATCCCCGATAAATTTATCTATGTATCCTTTTTGGCCAATGATCTCCTTTACCATCACGTCGAAGTAGTTGTTAAGAAGGGTAACCACTTCATTTGGCGGCTCCTTCTCGGTCATTGAAGTGAAGCTGCAGATATCAATGAAAGCAACTGTTGCCTCAACCGTTTCGTTTTGCAATAAGCTTTTTTCGTACTCGGTACCACTCATGAACTTTAAAACATTCTCGTCTACATACATCCTAAGAATGTTGTTTTCTTTTATCGCGTTTAAAGTTTCGCGCAACTGTGCTACATGTAAGATTGTTTTTTCTATGGTTAGTTCAAGATCCTGGAAGTTGACGGGTTTGCAAACGAAATCGAAGGCTCCGCGATTCATAGCGGTGCGAATATTTTCCATATCTCCATAGGCTGATACCATCACAGTCTTTACCAAGGGGCTTACCTCATTTAATTTTGTAAGAAGTGTGAGGCCGTCCATCTCAGGCATGTTAATATCAGTTAGCACGACTTCCACATCAGAGTGCTGTTGCATCTTCGTTAAGGCTTCATTTCCGTTCAAAGCAAAAATGAACTCGTATTTGCTTTCTCTAATCTGCCGGCGAAACTTTTGCTTTATGAGCATTTCAAGATCGACTTCATCATCCGCAACTAATATTTTAGCCATTAACCTTAATTTTTAATTTTTCCTTTAAAAGTTGAAAATCGATCGGCTTGGTCAGGAAATCGTCTGCTCCCAATTGCATAGCTGTATTATAATTCTCGCTATCTCCGTACGCTGTAATCATCATGACTACAGGTGGAGGTGTAGCGTATTTCTGTTTGATATGCTGAAGCAATTCTAGTCCACTCATCCCCGGCATATTAATGTCAGAGAGAATTAATACTGCCTCGTGATGATGTTGCTGAAGGTACTGCAATGCTGCCTCGCCCGAATTAGCAAAAGCAAAGTTGGCAAGGCCCTCTTTTATTTCTTTTCTAAACCTTTGCTGAAACAAAGTCTGCATGTCTTGCTCATCATCTACAACTAATATTTTCATAATATCAATATACGTTTTTATTTATACCTTATCAACTGATGCAAAGGGCAGTTCCATTATGAATTGCGCAAACTCACCTTCCCTGGTTTCTACTCTCAACTCGCCTCCATGTGCTTTCAAAATTTCGTAGCTAAGCGACAGACCAAGACCCGTACCCTGTCCCGCTGGCTTGGTTGTAAAGAAAGGCTGATAAATTTTATCAAGCACTTTTTGCGGAATTCCCATTCCATTATCCTTTACACAAATTTGCACCTTACCATCCAGCCTTTTTGTAGCAACATAAACAATTGGGTCATACCTATCAGTGTTAGGGGTTTGACTCCACGCTTTCTTCTTTTCGTTCACCGAGTAAAAAGCGTTGTTTATTAAGTTCAACAAAACACGCCCAATATCTTGTGGAATAACTTCTATTTCTTTTATCGATTCATCAAAATCCGTTTTAAAAGTTGCATTGAAACTTTTGTCTTTAGCGCGAAGACCGTGGTAACTCAATCTTAAATATTCGTCTGCTAAAGCATTTATGTCTGTTGGCTCCTTTTTTCCTGAGCTTAACCGGGAGTGCTGCAACATTCCTTTTACAATTGCATCCGCTCGCTTACCGTGTTGGCTGATCTTTATTTCATTCTCCTTAATGTCCTTCATGATCTCCTTCACCTCAGCCATATTGCCCTTGTCGACTTCGTGCTCCATTTCATCCAACAGTTCTTTATTTACTTCAGAGAAATTATTGACAAAATTCAGAGGGTTTTGAATTTCATGTGCGATACCTGCAGTCAGTTCTCCTAACGATGCCATTTTTTCTTTTTGTATTAGCTGCACCTGGGTCTCGCGTAGTTCCATTAGTGCATGCTCAAGTTCTTCTTTTTGCGTTAGTAGCTCCGATGTTCTGGCTGCAACCATTGTTTCAAGTTCCGCTCTACGAGCTGCTATGAACCTGTTCTGTTCCTCTTCAATCTCTCTCTTTTGCCGTTCTTTTTCAAGCGCTTTCCTTTGCTTGTTTACGCCAATCAACATGGCTATCATCCAGGCAACTGTACAAATCTGTATAATCTCGAAATAGTCCTCAATCTTCTGAAAGAAAGGCGTATGAATTAAACCCACCACGTCCGTTAAAAAAGATACGATGGCAAAGGGTAAAACAGCAATGACTGTGTTCCTAAAAAATCGAAGTTCAGGCAGAACATAAGCAATACCAATGGCACCTAAAAGAAAAAAATGTGCTACCCAGTTAAGGACAGAATTTTTAAATACAACCAGATCAAGAACCCCAAGAGCAGCAATTACATACATCGTCTGTAAAAGCTGTTTATCCCATTTCTTAAAAGGCGAAGAATCAGGCTGAGATTGTCGAAAGTACCTGACAAGAAAAAAAGCAAGTATGAGTTCTCCTGACATAAGGGGTTATAGATATTTAGCTCAGCAGCATCGGAAAGATCCGTATAAAAATTTGCGTTAAAATAATGAAAAGCCGTTTACTTAAACCACAAATTTTTATTTCTCTTTTTGTATGAGCAAAGAATGCGTTGCGCATCTTAAGTTGTGTCACTCCCTTGTACCCTATTTTTTCATAGCCTCAAGAGCTTCTCGGCATAATAGGTCTTATTAATTTGGTTCTGTAAATAATACCTAAGATGCTTGCAATACGAGTTTTTCAGTTTTTTGGAAATTTGCTCAAATTATATTGGTAGCTCAATAATGAAAATTGCGCTTTTTCCTTCTTCTGTCTCCACTTTCAATTCACCGCCATGTGCCTTTATAATATCATAGCTCAATGACAAGCCTAACCCCGTCCCCTGCCCTGTTGGCTTAGTTGTAAAGAATGGTTGAAAAATTTTATCTACTACTTTTTCAGGAATACCGATACCATTGTCTTTTATAATAATTTCTACTTTATTATCAACTCTTTTTGTGGCCACTGAAACTAAAGGTTTGAACGTTTTATCCAACCTTTTCATTTTTTCAAAAACTGCATAAAAAGCGTTGTTGTATAGATTGAGCAAAACTCTTCCAATGTCTTGCGGAACCACTTTTATTGTACCTACGTTGTCATCAAGATCTGTTGTGAAGTCCGCATTAAAGTTTTTGTCTTTAGCTCTTAAGCCATGATAACTTAGGCGCAAATATTCATCTGCTAAAGCATTAATGTCTGTTGGTTCTTTTTTGCCTGCGTTTGCACGCGAATGCTGGAGCATGCCTTTCACAATGGCATCCGCCCGGCGACCATGTTCATTTATTTTTTGTTCATTATTTATAACATCATTCGCAATCGAAATTGCATTTTCTTTATCTCCTTCGTTCAATTCGCTTTTTAGTTCTTCAAGAAGTTCTTTGTTGATTTCTGAAAAGTTGTTGACGAAGTTTAAGGGGTTCTGGATTTCGTGAGCGATGCCGGCAGTCAGCTCTCCAAGTGAAGCCATCTTTTCAGCCTGTATAAGTTGAGCCTGCGTCGACTTTAGTTCAACCAGTGTCTCTTCTGCTTTTTTCCTCGCTGCTTTTATTTCTGCCAGGTCTTGCTCAGCCCGTACAGCAAGTGCTTCTGCTTTCTGCAGATCAAGGAACCGTACATAGGCTTGCTCAAAGACTTTAGCAACTCTTTTCAGTATCTCGACACTTTCTTCGTTATATGTTGCCCCGTGCCAGCAATCAAAATACAAGGCAGAATGTTTTTCTACCAGTAAGCAAGCAATATATTTGTTCGCTTGAATAAGCATCTCTCTTGCTGCAGGAGGAATGGCTACGAGGTCGTTGTGGGCCAGTACGTACTCGAAATATCTATCTTTTTGTTGTTTACTATACTCTTTATTTATGAAGCTCTCACCACTAAGCCAGGCCTCCCAACCATCTTTATAATTAGTGTCTTCTTTCATTAATTGCTCATCGTACGGAAGATGAACCATAGCAGGCTGTTGCCAATCATTACCTACCCAAAAAATGGAATCCATCGTTGCTTTGTTAAACAGCCATATAGCAACAGTACCAAGTAGTACGTCTAACTCTTTCAATTTTTCGAACATCACGCCAATAACACTTACCAGTTCGTTAGAATGGTGCATAGTCAACGAACTGCTTCTTATCTTTTCAAGGGCAGCTTCTATTTTTGCTTCTTTCACCTGCGCTTCCGCCTGTTTTAAATCGAGGGATCGGGTGTAACTAAGATCGAAAACTTTAGAAAATCGAACCAAAATATCGAAGGACTCACTACTAAGCGATTGAACACTGCCCGTCGTCAGGCATCCGAAACTATTGAAGGATGCGGATAAGTAGATTTTTTCAAACGACTTCATAAATTGAATAACAATAGGCGGTAAGGTGGATAGTTCGGTTTCATTGAAAAGAAATGCATCCCACTCTTTCTTTTCGTTTCCTTCCATCACGTACAGCCACTTTTCCTGCCGTTCTTTCCAACCCTTTAGGTAGGCGAGTTGCGGCGGGTTGTTGCTATAAGGGATGCGGTAGGCCTGTTCTGTTAAAGCCTCATCATCACCTGCCATCCACCAGGTTACACCTCCAGTTTGCTCATCAAACATCATAATAAAAGCCCTGTTCAGTGACTCGTCAAGTCTTTTCAACTCGATATACAATGACTTAACAACAGTAGCGAGCTCACCAGAGGTTTGCATGGTCATCGCTTTTGTTCGCAGCCGTTCCATAGCCGCTTCTATTTGGGCCTCCCGTGCATGCGCCTCTGCTTTTTGCAAATCGAGGAAACGGATATAAGTCTGTTCAAAGACAGCCGCAAATCTTCTTAGTACTACGAGAATATCACCGGATACCTCTCTATCGGAAGAAAACGAAAGCCATCCCTTTGAAAAGAAATTGATATAAACAAACCAGCAGTCTTCAGGAAAATTTACTTTCTTTTCGTAAAAACTGTTTCGTAATTCATTGTAGTTCTTTAATTCCTGTCCTTCAAACTTGAGTGTTAATGAAGTCTGTTTTGCTTTCCATGCAGCAACTGCTTTAACCATCAAAAAAGGATCATTGATTGGCACATTAAGCGTACGTAGTAAATGACTGCCATAAATAGTTGTAGATAATTCAACAAAACCGGCTTCCTCGTTAACGATTCCAATAGAATTTTGTATAGCCGTTACTCCCAATTCTTTTACTTGTTCAAAAAGCAAAGACGATATTTCAAGTAGCTCAGTGCTTTTCTGCATTGCCATCGTTCTTGCTCTAACTCTTTCTAATGCCAACTCAATTCTGGCCTCTCTTGCCTGCGCCTCTGCTTTCTGCAGATCCAGAAAGCGGGTGTAAGTCTGTTCGAAAACTTTTCCAAACCGCCTAAAAATATCGTGTGCTTTAGGTACCGGCTCATACGTAATGAAGATGAGGCTAACCTTCGACCCGAAGACAAAGTGTTCATATTGACTCGTTGGAAACTCAAACCCGCTTTCCAATACTCCCTTAAATTGATCTTTTCCAAACTTCGCTAATTCACGATAGACCTCTGCAAGAGCCTCTCCTTCTTCAGAATTAACAAAAAATTCTTCGCCCCTTATTTTGGCGTTACGCAACTTAATAGAAATCGGCATTATGCTCGCGTCGATAACGTATGGATCCATAAACCCACCTTGCGGATTTGTGATATAGTCGGTATAAAAGTTATTGTCTTCACTCCAAACATTGAAACCGGTCGTCCAAGTCTTTATTCCAAGATCACTTACTTGCCTGAACAGTAACGCCGCCACATCAGTAAGTTCATCACTTTTCTGCATCGCCATTGTTCTTGCCCTTACCCGTTCTAGAGCCAGTTGGATTTGTGCTTCTCTTGCTTGCGCCTCGACATTTTCCAAATCTAAAAAACGCTTATAAGCCAGGTCAAATACATTAACAAAACGCTTCACCAATGCAACTACTGCTTCTGAACCAGATTGGTTAAAAAAAACGAAAAGGGATCCGTGGGTGAACACCGCGTTGAAATAACGCTGCCCGTAGGCCAAATTGCTGCTGCTGTGGCTTTCTGAAACTGTTGCTTGAAATGTATTTACAGCCATAGAATTATAATACTGCATTAACTCGTCCCCCTGAAGCTGATGAGAATAGTCTTCCTGCCGCTTCCATGCTTCGTATGCGTTAAGAAGCATGGGATGGGTGTCTAGCGGCTCACTGCCAGAAACTTGAATTGCATTTCCTTCCTTTCCTTTTACCGCAATCCAAACATCAGCTCTTGGCCTCATTGGGTCAAGAATAGCAATACCGCAACGCAGGATTTGCGGTTCGATTTTTTCAAGCTCGTTAAAAAGCGTTACTGCCGCTTGCTGAAGGTCATCGCTTTTGTGCATTGCCAACGCCTTCGAACGAACGCGTTCCAACGCTGCCTCAATTCGCGCTTCTCTTACTTGTGCTTCCGCCTTTTGCAGATCAAGGAAACGGGTGTAGGTTATTTCAAAAACTTTTGCAAAGCGTATGATGGTTTGTTCGTCTTCAGAAGAAAATGATTCTGCGGCAATGATCATCAAATAGCCGGCTGAAAAGTTAGCGCTGTAAAAAACGATGTTGTCTGGAATGTGGGCAAAAATGTTTGCTGAAATATCCGCGGGTACCTGTGAGGCTAAAAAACGATGATGTTCTTTGTTTTCCTCGCCTTCTAACCTGGCCTTGTGAAGCGGCTCTTTTTGCTTCCAGGCATTATATCGGTCGTTTAAAGTCTGATCACCTGATAAGGGGAAAACGATATAATCAGGCAATAGGGTTCCATCTGGCAAAGTAACCCACGCTGTTTGTGTTTGTTGTTCTTCATTCACAAACATGTATCCGCATGAGACGGGGTTAATGTTGAGCGCTCTCAACTCATTGTAAAGGAGCTTCGCTGCCTCGGCCAGTTCATCCGATTTCTGCATCGCCATGGCCCTCGTCCTTATACGCTCCAGACCAAGCTCAATTTGAGCAGCCTTGGTTTGCGCTTCAGCTTTCTGTAGGTCAAGAAAACGTGTATAGGTTTGATCAAAAACTTTTCCAAAACGTTTAAAAATATCATGAGCCTCGGGAGTAGGTTGGTAGGTAATAAAAACCAAGTTGCCGTGTGAAAAATTTACGACGTTGTTAACTTGAGAAGTGGGGAGTGTAAATCCAGCTTTTTCAAATCCTTTTACGATTTTTTCAAAGCCCGGAAGTGTAATCATGTACCGATAATGAGCAGCCAAGGCTTCTCCGCGTACTTCCTCAGTGTAAAATTCTTCACCTCTTTGTTTAGAATTATAAAACTTGATAAAGGCCGGACTTTCTGTTAGCGGTATTTTAAAAGGTTGTTGAATTAAGCCGCTTTGATCACTCATCCATGCCATGCAAATAGTCTCATTCCTTTCCCAAATATTATAACCGCAACTTAAAACAGGCAAACCTAATGTTTGGACCTGTAGAAATAACAAGTTTGCCGCTTCTGCTAATTCATGACTATGGTGCATAGCCATGGCCCTTGATCGCACCCGTTCCAATGCCGCTTCTATTTCCAACTCCCGGTTTTTTGCGGCTAACACTTTTTCTAGTTCCGCATTTTTTTCTAACAGCAACCCTACCTGTTGAATTTCCATATTAAGTTGTTGGAATGGTTATGATAAAGGTAGTTCCGTCGCCCTCAGTACTTTCCACTGTTATCTCTCCACTATGTGTTTTTACAATGTCGTAGCTTAATGATAAGCCAAGTCCTGTTCCCTGCCCTGTTGGCTTTGTGGTAAAGAATGGTTGAAAGATTTTATCTACTACTTTCTGTGGTATGCCTATGCCATTGTCTTTTATTGTAATCTCTACTTTATCAGCGACTCTTTTTGTCGTTACTGAAACTAAAGGTTTGAACGTTTTATCCGATCTTTTCATTTTTTCAAAAACTGCAAAAAAAGCGTTGTTGTATACGTTCAATAAAACTCTTCCTATGTCTTGGGGAACAACGTCGATCTTACCTACTTGTGCATCAAAGTTTGTTGTAAAGTCTGCATTGAAGTCTCTGTCTTTTGCTCTTAAGCCATGATAGCTTAGTCGTAGATATTCATCGGCTAAAGCGTTAATATCAGTTGGTTCTTTTTTGCCCGTGTTTGCACGAGAATGTTGGAGCATGCCTTTTACTATTGCATCAGCTCGCTTGCCGTGATGGTTGATTTTTCGTTCGTTTTCTTTAATGTCATTTGCTATTGATTTCAGTTCAACAAGATTTCCTTTGTCTGCCTCTTGTTCTAACTCTTCTATCAATTCTGTATTGAAGTCTGAGAAATTGTTAATGAAGTTTAAAGGGTTTTGGATCTCGTGGGCGATGCCTGCTGTTAGTTCTCCAAGAGATGCCATTTTTTCTGATTGAATGAGTTGAACTTGAGTAGCCTTTAATTGCTCATATGCCCGTTCAGTTCGTTCTTTTTGAAATTTCAGTAAAGCATTCGCTTTCTGCTTTTGCCGATTGTTTCTATAAAGAAACAAAGCTGCTCCTATAAGTATAACTAATCCTGCAACAAGACTATATACTTTTACCCTGTTCCTTAGTTCGTTTTTTGCGTCTTGTATTGCTTGTTGTTGCAATCGTTCTTTAAAAGATAGATTTTGTATTTGCCTTATCTTTTCAAGACTTAATAAACTGTCTTTAGCTGCGCTTCCAATTTCTTGGTATAAAAAAGCACTGTCAAAATTATTTTTACTTCTATAGTAATCTTTCAAAAATGAACTTGCTACCGCAATAGATTTTGGATTATTTACTTTAATTGCTATATCAAAAGCTTTTTTCGCATAGATAAACGAAGAGTCTGTCTTACCGCTTTTTTTAAATAAATGTGCAATAGCTATATAATTTTCGGCGGCGGCTTGTAGATTATGAAACTTTAGTCCTACTTCTACAGCTTGCCGATATTTTTGTTGTGCTTCATACACATTACCTTTTTTTTCTAGAATTTTCCCTAAAGTAAGTAGAGCAACAGGCAGATACTTATTACCGACCCGATCAGATAGCAGAGATATAATATCGATGGATTTTTTTGTGTAGTAAAGGGCCGAGTCTAACTTACCCATTTGCAGGTACAAATCACCGATGTCCATAAGTAGCCAGCTTCGAGCAGTTGAGTCTCCTGAAAGCGGAATATTTAATCCAGATAAATAGTACCCCCTTGCTCTATCATAATCATTCAAACTTTTATAAACACCAGCAATATTTCTGTTGTTAATTTTTAGGAAATGAATATCGTTTAAGGAACTCAAAATTGAATTAGATTGAAGTAAATAATCAAGAGATTGATCTAAATTACCTCTTCTTAAAAGCACGGCGCCCATCAAATCTAGAGACTGAGCCTGATAACTCTTTGACTTTAATTTTAATGCTAACTGGTAAGCTTGTCGAGCATGGCTAATACTGCTGTCATTGTTTATATCGATAAAAATCTTTGATAGGTACAAATGCGAAATCAAGGTTGTAGAATCACTAACACTTGTAGCAAACATTTGCCTGGCTTTAGCTGAGTCTACAAATTGTGCAAAAGCATTGTTGGCAATTAGTATGATGAGAATATGCAAAAAATTGTATCTCATAAAAAGCCGAGTTTTACTGATAATTGAATTAAGAATGCCCTCCCTTTGTCTTCATGTTCAATTCGACTCTATGCGCTTCTACAAGATCATAAGTTGTTTGAACGGGGATTTATGGGATTTATGAGATAAATGGGATGTACGCCCTTCTCACAAATCCCTGTTCAGATAATTGGCAATTGAATAATAAACTCTGCCCCTAGGCCTTCTTTACTTTCCACTTGGAGCTCTCCACCATGCGCCTTTATAATATCATAGCTTAACGACAATCCTAACCCCGTTCCCTGCCCTGTTGGTTTTGTTGTAAAGAATGGTTGAAAAACTTTATCAACTGCTTTCTGTGGTATGCCTATACCATTGTCTTTTATTGTAATCTCTACTTTATCAGCGACTCTTTTTGTAGTTACTGAAACTAAAGCTTTGAACGTTTTATTCAATCTTTTCATTTTTTCATAAATTGGATAGAAGGGTGTTGCACGAGTTCTATAAACCTACTTTTTAGTACCCCTGAGAAAGTTAATCAAAAGGAAACGTAGATTATAGTTTTTTCAAAAGATGCATCTAAACAAAAAGTACAAGTGTGCGACGCAACGAATGATAGATTGAGGAGCCACTGCTGGGCCCATAAAAGATTTATTTGCACTAAACCAGGCTTTATATTCAAGCTTTCCAAGGATAAAAATTCTTACATTTATAACACTCATTCACGCTCTAACAATTGCTTAAAAATGAATAACAATAACAGCCGACGGAGCTTTATTAAAAACACTGCACTTACTGCAGCAGGCTTTTACATTGTGCCTCGCCACGTTTTGGGAAGAGGTTTCGTTGCCCCTAGTGACAAACTAAATATTGCGGGTATTGGCGCGGGTGGAAAGGCAGAAGTAAACCTACCCTACGCATGGAACAATGGTGCAGAGAACATTGCTGCACTATGCGATGTAGATGATCGCATGGCCGTGAAGGCAAGGGCAAAATGGCCAAACGCACCTTATTATAAAGACTATCGAACGCTACTTGATAAGGAGCACAAGAACATTGATGCTGTAATAATTACTACGCCTGATCATATGCATGCACCCATTGCACTCGCTGCGATGCAATTGGGTAAGCACGTGTATTGTGAGAAGCCGCTAACCCATGACATTTACGAGGCAAGGGTACTGACCAAGGCTGCAGCAAAATATAAAATTGTCACTCAAATGGGTAACCAGGGCAGTAGTGGCGACGATACGCGCAAAGTAGAAACATGGATACAACAAGGTGTAATCGGCGACGTGCATACGGTGCATGTCTGGACCAATCGTCCTACGTGGCCACAGGGAATACCAACGCCAACGGGTAAGTTTGATATACCAAAAGAGGTTGACTGGGATTTGTGGTTAGGCACTGCTCCGTATCGCGACTTTAACCCGATTTATTTGCCTGCCATCTGGCGTGGCTGGACAGACTTTGGTACCGGCTCGTTGGGTGACATGGGTTGCCATTTTATTGATGTTCCATATCGTGCCCTAAATCTTGGATACCCGGTTGCCGTTTCGTGCAGCGTTGGTTCTGTGTTTAGCGGCTTTTTTAAAGAGGAGGTTTACACCGACAGCTATCCACCTTCGTCGGTTACCTATATTAAGTTTCCTGCCCGAAAAACAATGGGACCTGTAGAACTCGTTTGGTATGATGGCGGTATAAAACCAAGAAGACCGGACGAACTAATGCCCGTTGAGCAAATGGGAGAATGGGATGGTGGAATTATTTTCGAAGGAACGAAAGGCAAACTGATGGCGGGCCTGTTTGGTAGAAATCCAACTTTGCTACCAACTAAAAGAATGAAAGAAACTACTTTGCCTGGGTCGAAATATCCTTTTGTTGAGCGTGGTACCGAAGGGCACCAAACGCAGTGGGTAAATGCCTGCAAGAAGGGTTACGGCACATACACGAGTTCGTCTTTTGACAAAAGCGGTCCACTTACTGAAACCGTTTTGATGGGTAATCTTGCCGTGAAGAGTTACAACTACCAGGAAAAAAATTCGAAAGGTGAAATCACTTACCCGGGTCGAAAACAATTATTGTGGGATGGAGAAAATCAACGCATCACCAATTTTGAACCGGCAAATCAGTTTGTAAAAAGACAATACAGGGGAACTTATAACCTGAATATTTAATGCTTATAAATTTCCTAAGTGTAGTTGGTTATTTATTAACCCGGCTACACTTTTCTATTTTGCTTTTGTTGAGTCGCACACTTGTGCCGTCGTAATTCTTTGCAGCCCTAAGACCAGTTCCCCTTATTGCTGCCGGGCATTCTTAATGAAGATGGACTGCACCTCCCATTTTTGACTAATGGTTTTATAAAAGTCGTCGAGGTACGCAAGCATTTCTTTTTTGTTGCGCTTGTCAAGCAGCTCGAAGTCTGAGATGACATTATAGATTTTTTCCTTTTGCCTGTTAAAAACATCGAAAACAGCCTGCAACTCCATAGTCGATCTTGGAAAGCCCCGGTATAACCGCTGCACTACATTGGTTATACCTAACTCTTCGTTAGGAACAGCATATTCGGCATTTACCAACCCTGAATAATCGAAATCGTAAGGAACTGCAAAAGGCGTTGTACTGGTATCCTTTTTACCATAGATTATTTTCAGGTTGTGATTGTTTGTGAGGCCCCAATCGGTATTGCCAATCATATATTGAAAGACAAACATCATAGTTGTTTCTTCGCGCTCAAGCATATTATAATTTACTGGACCGCTCTTCCACTCTTTACAATGATTTCTTTTTGCCATAGCATCAACATTCTCGAGAAAGAATGCGTACTGAGTAAAAGGCTTCTTTTTGCCTTTGCTATCCCTGTAGGTTACTTTGGCTAACCTGGCAAGAAAACTTTTAGGGGTAAGCAGATTGTGAATTTTATAGACGAGATATTCTTTCAACAATAGTTGTTCTGCCTGCTTGTTAATGGTGCAGCCAGAAACCATTTTTAAAGCTTTAAGCGAACGGAGCCTCGACGAAGAAGTATTTAGGAAACTTAAACGCATCGGCGGGATGTAGCAATATTTTCTGCGGTAGACACCTCTCGCGTTGATTCGAATTTCTTCGTCTACCACAGTGCTATCGTAAAGTTTAGTTGAGAAGGTTGCTTTTAAAAGTTCGCCTTTCATCTTTTCGCTCATTAGTTTTCCCATGTCTGTAGTAAGGGTAACGTTGAGTGGGGGCTCATCAACAAAAAATCTTACACTGTCCACTTTCTGAGCCGACAAGATGGTACCGATAAACAAAAAGCAACAGAAAATTGTGGGTCGAACGGCCTTCATTCTATTAGATAGTTAGGGTTGTAAAGGAGGTATTAATTTACATAATTAATAAATATTCTCAAACCCCTTCCATTCTTTTATACTAATGGTATAAATCCTCCGCTTACATGTCGAGACAAGTAACTGCTTTATGCTAATAATTTTCTTTATGTTTAACCGGGCCTATAAATTTTTACAGCACTACAACTGATTAACCCATCAACTCTGTAATTTTTTCATGCTATTCTTAACTGCTACTTGACCGGCAAATCGCGCTCGTGATCGGTGTAACACTTTCATTCTTAGTTTCTTGTTGATTTATTGGCATGATTATTTGTGAATAATTGGAAATTTAATTTATGAAAAAAATCATTTTTCTATTACTCGTATCCTTTGCAAGTGCTTTTGCTTTACCAACATCGTCAATAGCACAAACGGTCGAAAAAACCAAAGTGAAAAAAACATCTACTCCTGGTCAGAAGGTCGCGAACACTTTCAGGAAAAAGCAGAATAAAAGGTATAAAGGAGTTAAGGTTAAACAAAAGGTAGAGGCTCCATCAAAAGGATCTTCTAAGTAATCTTTTATCTCTCTAATTATGGTGGCTGATGTTTACGCATCGGCCATTGTTATTTCTAAAATATTCGATAGCACCGCGTGCTTACTTTACAAATATTTAAAATTGCATGAAGGCCACAGCGATGCAATTTTGATAAAGGCACAAGGGAGTGACACAACGATGATGCTATAAAAAACAAATGCTTAGTCAATAAAAAAGGTCCACAAAAATGTGGACCTTTTTATTGAACGATACTTTTTGTTACTACCAGATATAGGTTCTTTTTTCCTTCGGAATAAACATCTTATCTCCAGGTTGTACGTTGAATGCCGTGTACCACGCATCAATATTCATAACGGCACCGTTAGCACGGTACATGCCTGGTGAATGAGGATCAGTTAGCACCAACTGAGCCTGCGTTTCAGGAACAGTGTTGCTGCGCCACACCTGCGCCCAGCTTAAGAAGAAGCGCTGTGCTGGCGTAAATCCATCTATTTTCTGATTCTCTTTAAATTGTTTTGTCTTCGTGAAAGCATCATAAGCCATGCTTAAACCACCAAGGTCTGCGAGATTTTCACCAAGCGTCAGTCTTCCATTTAAGTGCATTGTATCCAGCACGGTAAAACTGTTGTAAAGATTTACAACCTGGTCAGCCTTGGTTTTAAATTTATCAGCGTCTTCTTTTGTCCACCAATCTTCCAGTTTTCCGGTGGCTGCATACTGGCGGCCCTGGTCGTCGAAACCGTGAGTCATTTCATGTCCTATGACAGCACCAATACCTCCATAGTTAATCGCATCATCAGCACCAAAATCGAAGAAAGGCGATTGCAGAATAGCGGCTGGAAAAACAATCTCGTTATTTACAGGGCTATAATAAGCGTTGATAGTCGGCGGCGTCATACCCCAACGTGTACGATCGACAGGCTTACCCATGTGGTTAATCATATCATTATACTCCCACATGTCGGCCCTGCGAACGTTGCCTATAAAATCTTTCCTCGAAACGTTCAGACCTTCATATTCTTTCCACTTATCAGGATAAGCGATCTTTTTAGTGAAGGCATGTAGTTTTTCGATACCTCTTTTCTTGGTGGCTTCGCTCATCCAGTCAAGGCGCTTAATTCTTTCCTCGAAGCTTGTTTGCAAGTTATTTACAAGATCAACCATTCTTTGCTTAGCCTCGGGCTTGAAATACCTTTCGACGTACAGCTGGCCTAACATCTCTCCCAACGAAGCATCCACTAAGCCAGCAATTCTTTGCCATCTTGGAGTTTGCTCTTTTTGACCAGAAAGGACTTGTGTGAACTTAAAATTAGCTTCTACAAAAGGAGTCGTTAAATAAGGCGCGCTGCTTTTTAGGACCGACCAACGCAGGTAGCTTTTCCAATCGTTTAGGGGAAGCACGCCTAACAATAAATCAGCAGTTTTTAAAAATGCCGGGTTATCAACCAAAACACTATCACCCGCCTGAACCTTCATTTGAACAAATAGGTTGTTCCAATTCATGTCGGGAGTTAAAGCATTGAGGTCTTTAATTGCAAACTTGTTATAGGTTTTATAAGGATCACGTTGCTCAACACGACTGTATTGCACTTTAGCAAGCGCTGTCTCTATACGCATTACTGCATCCGCACTTGCAGCGGCTTTCACGGGTTCTTCGCCCGCTAGTGAAAATAACTGTTGCAAGTAAGTTTTGTAAGCCTCACGGATGCGCATGCTACGCGGATCGTTCTTGAGGTAGTAATCGCGATCAGGTAAAGTTGTTCCTCCCTGGTTTACCTGGGGGATGTATTGATCTACATTTTTTCTGTCCTGTTGTACTCCGAAACGGAAGATGGGACTGCTGTAACCCATTGTTCTTAACATAGCCACTTCGGTAAGAGCAGCCTGCAGGTTTTTAATGTCAGAAATGCGGTCAAGATCTGCTTTGATACCAATGATGCCTGCAGCTTCTATAGCAGCACTGTCCATGCCACTCGCATAAAAGTCGCCGATCATTTGCGTCTTCCTGTCTTTGCCGGTGTTCTTCGCCGATTCATCCAACAGTGTTCTTAGCCGTTGCGAGCTTTCTTCGCGTAAAACATCAAAACTTCCCCAACGGGTTTTACTAGCAGGTACCGGGTTGTTTTTTATCCAGTTACCATTTACATATTGGTAAAAATTATCGCCCGGCTTTACTGACAAATCCATGTTTGACTTGTCGACGTACTTTGAAACTTTTGGGTCGTTTTTTCCTGGACCCGCATAAACTATACTTACAACAAAAAGGCTGGCTGTCGTAAGTAAACGCATCGAAGTATTTATTTTCATGGGTGTGTGTTTTTCAACCACAAATTTACATTACAGACACAGCCACTAAATCCATTTTACAAAAAGTTAGGTTTTAAAACGCAGAGGCAATTGAATACTAAGAAATTGAGTTAACCAGAAATTGAAGAAGCTGAAGTTCTGGGGAGGCTATCTCTTTGTAGCTTTTTGAATCACTGATTCTATACTAACAGTCGCGCCGCTTTTCCGTTTGCTTTCGTCAGCAGCTTCCATGAAGGCGTAGATTTCCAAGGTTTCTTCCGGCACCACAGGCGCCTTGCCGGTTTTAAAGAATTCTAAGATTTGCACTAATAAATTGTCATAGCCTTTGAATGGTCCCAAAGTAATATTCCCTTTCTCGCCGTAAGCTGTTCCGCCGTAGTCATGGGTACCCGTCCGGGTCCCCCGAAAGGTGCCTACCCTCCCGTCTTTCCAGGTACCAATAACAATGTCTGTATTGTTTGTATGAACCCGTCTTACTTCGCTGCAACCGGTACCCATCACCGAAAATAAAATCTCAACGCCGTGAATGCCGTACCAGAAAAGATCCGGATGAGTTTTTTCTAAAGTAGCCGGACTGAAAGTATCGGCACCTAATACAGCGCCTGCTTTTCCTTTGACAACGTCTTGCACGCTTTCCATATATCGCAGGGAAGAAGATGAAAATATTGGGACATTATTCCGCTTAGCACTTTCATAAATAGAAATCACGTCGCTTAAAGATGCTGCTACAGGCTTATCTATAAAAAAAGGCTTTTTTGCCTTAATAACCTTTAAAGCTTGTTCGAGGTGAGGTCTTCCGTCGTTGGTCTCCAATAAAACAACATCCACTTTTTTTAGCAACTCTTCTTCTGATCCAACAATCTCTACACCCAGCTTTTTCACATCTTCTATATAACCAGGAATTCTTTTAACTGACGACTCTATATCGTTGCTTCCTTTTGGGTAAGCGGCTACTACCTTAAACCCTTGTAATTCTGCAGCCTTGCCGGGAGTATTCAACGACTTGGTAAAGGCCACGCTATGGGAGGTATCGAGACCTATAATACCTACACGCATTTCATTTTGCAATACACTTCTGCCAAATGAACGAGGCAGATTGTTTAAAACAGCGGCTCCAATGCCAGCAATTGTTGTTGTCCTTATAAAGTCTCGACGAAGAATTGTTTGTTTCATCATTTTCCCGTGGTATTTGTTCAAATAGTATAATTGTCGCAAAAGCATCTGGTGCACATCAGAACTGTTCAAATGTTAGCACCATAGCCCTTGAATTTCTATTGTTCAAATTAACCATTTCCAGCATCCCTTTTTTAAAACCTTCGTTGTAACCCTATAGAAAGATTAACCTGGTTGCCGGTTTCGTCTGTTTTATACTGTTGATTGATCCAGCCGGCTTTTAGAGAAATGATGTTGACTTTTGTAAGATTATGATTAAAAGATAGGGAAGCCTGCCTCGAGGTAAGTTTGCTTTTATTGTTGTATTGAATACTGGTTGAACGGTCATCAGGAGAGATGCCTGATCCGGCAGTAAGACCGATATAGTCGTCAGCGCCTTTGAAATAATATCTTGCCAGCACGCTGTAAGACTGCGATGCACCACCGGTAGCCGGAGTAATATAAGTGCGACCGCCAAACAAAAAGTTACTGTAATACTTGCCGAGGTACAAAGTGTATATGTAGGTAGAGCTACCGAAATTTAAATAGCGAATGCCTGCCTCTGCCTCATAACTTCGGGGAAGATTTGCATATAAAGAGAAGCCTGCCCGATAAGTCGGAAACACGGTTTCGCCAGGCGAGTACCCAACACTTACATAACTATAAAAAGTCTTGCTTATACGAGGATAAGCGTCCACTTCACCCTGCCACCCACTGTTACCGAAACGGTTTGCATAGTTAACGTTAGCGGAAACAGAACCCATCTTTGTATACCTGCTATAACCAATACTACCTAAATGCCAGTCTTGACTGAATTGTTTGTCGAAATAAGTATACTCGTAGCTCACGCCTATTTTATTTGCTACGGCCGCATCTCTTAGAGATAAAGCCAATGCCAGTGCCGCTGTGTTGTGTTTGTTTGATTTTAAAAGCTTGTTAGTAATTTCCGACGCCTCTTTATATTGTTTCAACGCATTCAAAATTTTCGCTTTGCGAAGCAACAGATCAGCTGAAGTTGGATTGGCGGTTAATCCATCTTTACAAATTGAAAGAGCTCTGTCGTAATTATCATTCCAGTATTCAAGATCTGTATAAGCTATGCTTGCTTCTTCGTTCGCCGGAGCGTACGCCAACACTTTTTGATAATGATATATCGCAGTATCGTACTGTTTATGCCAACTGTACAATCTTCCCAGGAACACCTGGATTTCGGAATACTGAGGGCTTTGAATGAGCGCTTGCATCGCCAATTGTTTTGCCTTGTTATCATCCTTTTCTTCGAAAGCAGCATTCCGTGCAGCTTTAAATAATTCATCCGAAGTAAGCGGTTTTTGAGCTTGCCCGCCTACAGTCATAACTAAAAGGCAAATAAGAATAAGCATTCGTACGTTCATATTATTATAACGCGCAAAAAGGCTTCACATTATGTTTAAAGCTGTAATGGAGTGAAATCGGGATCTTTTTGTTTAAGTATTGCTACTTTCCCTGCCTTTTATTGTCAACTGTTGACATTTTAGACCTAACGGTACTAGATGGCTTGAACATATTAATTTGATATAACTATTTGAAATTCAAAAACAAGAAATAATTTGCGCCTTAATTCGTTTTAAAAAGAAAAATTAGAAAATGGCTCCTGATAAATTAAAGGAAAAGCTTGAAACCATTACTTGTCACATTCATGGTGATGCTCCTTATGTAACTGTACTAGAAAACAAAACGCTTGAAATTGAAAGCTGCTGCCTTTTATTCAGACACCAATTGTTGTTGATGGCCGGGGATCATGAAAAACTTATCGTAGCATAAGGATTCGGCAAATAAAAAAAGCATTGTAAATATTAAGATTAGAAATACTTTCTAGAGAAGTATTTTATATAATCTCCGCTCTTTTAAAAAGACTTGGATTTGTTTTTTCTATTATTTAGGGAAACTCCCATTTTCCGCTTTGCGTCTTAAAACTACCTATCAACCGTTTATAATAATCACATAAACGTGTGGTAGAGGTGTAACCCTTTTCATCCTTTTTTTGCAGAAAAATTAACCTAAACACCAAAAAATGAAAAAGGCAATTGTACTGCTTACATGTTCTTTCATCACGTCTATTGCATTCACTCAAATTCGATACGGAGTGCAAGTATCCGTAAACCAGGGTACCGCAGATATTAAAAGCACAAACTTTAAGAGTTTTACAAAAGACATAAGAACACTTAAAGGCGCAATGGCTGTCGCCGAACTTCCTGTTACAAAACATCTGCTAATTCATACTTCCCTGGGATATCTGCAGAAAGGCGCCAGTCTTTATTTGCAAGCTAATACAACACCTGGTGGAATGAATACCTATTTTTCATCGTTAGAGACCAAGCTTGATTATCTTGAAATGCCTTTGAACCTGGCTTACACTTTAAACGTAAGATCGTTTAGTATAATGGTTGGAGCAGGGCCATCATTTGGGTACGGATTAAGCGGTAAAGTAAAAGCTATGTATGTAGTTAATGCACCGGGAACACCAGCGATGGAAACCACAGGCACGGCGGATGCTTTCAAGTCAGAAGAAAATGACAGAGCAGGGTTTAGACGTTTCGAAACAAGTGCAGGTGCCCTTTTGGCTATTCGTCATAATAGCGGCTTTTACCTCTCGACTAACTACCTGCACGGACTTACTAATGTAAGTCGGGACGAAGAAAATTATAGAAGCAGAAACCTTATGGTGAATGTTGGGTTTATGTTTAAGAGATAAGTTGTAGCGTCGAAAGTCAGTTTTTTCAAGAACGATTATAGTTACGAGGCGAAGGCGCGTTTTAGGATTAGCACATGAGAACAACGAAAGGGCCTTGATTTAAGGCTCTTTTTAATTTTATCTTTTTCACGATAAATTCATTCAAACCTGTTTCCGGTTACCAGTCCGGGTAATTCGAGATTTACCAACTTAAAGCTTGTAACCTTTCAAGTGTAGTCTCTCCTATCCTTTAGGAATTTACTAAGACTCTTTCGAATACATTAATCTTTTATTCACTTTCTTCGGCTTTAGCTTTGCTAGGAAGGGTAAATCGTATGAAAAAATTTCTATCCTACCTCGCAGTGATTGTCCTTCTTGGCACTTCCTGTAAATCAGTTAAAAATATTTTCGCAGCTAAAACACCGCACGAAAAATATGCGGAAAAGCTTGAAGACCGTCACCTCGACGAAACCCCGGAGGGACGTCAGTGGCTTGCACTTTCTAAAAGGGCTTTGGAAGATGCCCAGGCAATTCAACTTCCATACAGGCAAAATGGACACTTCCATTCCGATAGACCGGGAGCATTGGCGTTGGAGTTTGAGGGTAAATTCGGTGAACGCATAACGTTCGATCTTACTAAAAAGACAGCTGGACGCTTTGTAATATTTGCGGACCTTTTTAAGCAAAACGAAAAAACTTCGCGCCTGCTCTCGGCCGATACAAGTGCTACGCAGTTTAGTTTTGACATCGAAGAAACTGGTTCATATATCTTACGACTACAGCCGCAATTGTTTAACAGCGGCGACTATACCCTTTCCATTTCAGTAGGCCCTTCACTTGGTTTTCCGGTGTCTGGTGGCAAGGCTAGTATTGGAAGTTATTGGGGAGATAATCGGGATGCAGGTAAAAGATCGCATGAAGGCATTGACATTTTCGCTCCTAAACTCACTTCTGCTGTTGCTGGTGCAGACGGGGTGATTACCGGGGTAAGAGAAGGTGGATTAGGTGGCAAAACGGTTTGGCTGAAAGTAAAAGATAAAAACACTTTTCTTTACTATGCGCACCTCGATAAACAATTGGTTCAGGAAGGAAAGTTGGTGAAACAAGGTGAGGTAGTAGGATTGGTTGGCAACACAGGCAACGCCATACATACCCCGTCTCATCTTCATTTTGGGGTGTATACTTCTGATGGTCCTGTTAATCCATTGCCGTTTGTAAATCGCACTATCAAAACAGCGCCTGCAGTTCCGGCTAAAAGTTTGTCTGGTTCTTTAAAGCTTTTAAAGGCACAAAAGACTGCACAGGGAATTCTAATAAAAGCGAATACAGAGCTGGTTCCGCTGGCAGTAAACGCCAAAGGTTATCTCGCTGAACTTCCTGATGGAAATATTATTCAAACCCCTTTTAATGCGGTTAAGGTACAGCAGCAGCCTGCAAGGCTAATAGCACAACCAGTAGCGAGTGTGGTTACAAAGTAATTACGTGTATTTAATCTTGTATAATTGGTCTGCCAACAATTGGACTAAATAGGGCAATTGAGCACTTTTTGTAAAGTCTTAAATACCCTATCAAGCTGCACCTCCTTATAGTAACCGAAGAAAGCTAATTGGAACCACTTTCTTAGCTTGAGATATTCGCTTTCGTGACTGACAATGATATTTTTCTGCCTTAATCCAACAACCAAATCAGTGGAAGTATTGCCAGGTTGAACAACAGTAAAAACCTTAGAACGGGACTCATTAAAAGATAGCAAACATTTTTCCTTCAACAAATCGAAGCAACTTCCTGCATATTCATCTATCAATTCAAACTGATTACTTTGAAGCTTTTGACGGGCAGAAATCTGGAGGGCTTTAAGGAGGTTAGACGAAAGGGTAAAGGGTATTCCATCTTTTTTATCATACATACCAAGATCGAAGTAAACAGGAATTTGTTCTGATGAAACGACTGTGTTGTTGCAAAAAATAATTGCAAGACCAGGAATGGATGCAAGACCTTTTCCTGAAGATGCAGTAGCCATAGCAACACGAGACAGATCGAGCGGAACGGTGCCGATCGTACTCATGCAATCAACAAAACAACGACAATTATTGCGGACGCATATTTCAGTAATGGAGTCAAAATCGTTGAGAACTCCTGTGGAAGTTTCGCAGTGGCAGAACAAGATCCATTCAATCTTATTTTTCTCGATCTCATTTTCCAAAGTCTGCAGTTCAAATACTTCTCCCCAGGCCAAAGCGTATTCAATAAATTGTAATGATGCCCTCGATGCCTGCCTTATTAGACGCTCACCAAATTCTCCGTTGGAAAGGATTAAACCTTTGCCCCCTAACAGTTTAATCTGCCAGATCATTGCCTCGTTTGCTACAGTTCCACTACCAGATAGTAGGTACGTTTTCTGGGCATTGAATCGCTCGCATAAAAATTCGGTGCTATCATTATACAGATGTCGAAATTCCTTTGATCGGTGAGAGATTGGAGAAGCAGCAAACGCCTTTTGTACTTGCTTCGAAATCTGCACAGGACCCGTACTAACATTTACAGTTTGAGAATTCATGACAAATTAATTAGGATGATGAAAGCACTTAATTGCAATAAGTGGTTCACATTTATTTACCCTCCACTTTAAAAGCACCTTTTAAATTATTGATGTGAAAATAAAGGGGCTGATAAGGAACGTCCTTTGTTCCAACCAACGAACCAAAAGGAACAGCACCGATATTGTGATAGAGCTCTAGTTCTTTTAAGCTCGCAGATATAACTCCAAGATCATATCCTTTTGCTACTAAAGAGGGAATTAAGTGCTTTAGCATAGCAATGGCGATCCCTTGCTTGCGTTTATTTTTCTTCACTGCAAAAAGTCTTATTTCAACCAGGTTATGGTGGGGAGGCAAAAAAGAGTCAAGGTTGTCCATCTTTTTGTCCAACGAAAACGGACGTATTGCATTATAACATACCATCCCTACCAACTCTTCACCCTCTAAGGCAACTATATAAGTATTCTTTTCATGAAAAGCATCGACCAACTTACCATCTTCTCTTTTTTCGTGCTGCGGTATTTCATCCGCAAAAGTCTCATGGTTGAACTGGTGAATTTTATCAAACTCTTCCTGCGAGGCAACCTTAACTACAAGCGCGCCGCCTTCGCGAGTTTCAAGCAAATTGTTCATTTTTTAATTTTTATGTTAGAAATGTTTAAAGCTCAAGTAACAATAAGACAAGGTCGTGCGGACATAACAATAAAACAACTAATACTTCTGCAAATGGGTCAATAGTTATAGGTTTAGTCCCAAACTTTTATTGTCCCTAATGTGACACCAGAACTCTTTATGTCAAAATAAAAAGTATCGACAAATTGGGGCTTTTGCAAAAGGTATTGTCCGTAATAATTAACGTGGATGGGCCGTTCTTTACTTATTACAATTACTGCATCTTTTACAGCATGTCTTTGAAACCCCAGAGTATAAGGGTAATCAGTGTTTCTTAAAGATTCGATTTCTGTGCTGTCCTCCCCATATATAAAACCTTTTTCTACGTATGGATGAAAGTTTATTGACCCGCTAAATTTGTCAACTTTGTAATTTAATTCCTTAACAAAAAGACCTAGCTTTTTTGCCTTTGTAATGTCTCCAGATAAAAAGTCTCTTCCCTCATAAGAGGTGCTTCTTTTTGTGTTACTGTATCTGCATGAGCGATAAAGCAACAAACAAATTAGTAGACCAATTAATAACAACACGTTTCTAAAAGAGGTGACACTTATAATACTTGCTTCAAATTTTTGTTGTCTTAGCCCTAACAAGGCAAAAGCTATGGCGTACACACCGAGAAACAAGACAACTGACATTACCGGCATTACCAGAAATGTTAAGCCTGCGGTAGAGGAGGCGGGATGATAAATAGCATTGTAATATTCCCTGCCTGTTAACCAACAAACCGAAGAAGCAGCTATGAAAAGCGAAATATGTGACGCACCTGTTGGATACTTACAGTTTCTATAAAGTGCGATAATAATCATAATTAAATAAGGCATCAAAAGATAGAAAGCTAAGCCTTTATCGTTACCGGCAAAACTATTAGTTGTTACTAAACCAAGCACCAGGATGGCGAACGTTACTACTTGAAGAGTTTTCATACAGCTATTTATTATCTCTCAAAGGAAAAGATGATTAGTTGGAAAACGTTTGACAAAAGTCAATTTCAAGAAACGACAAAAGGAATTTGACTTTTATCAAAAAAAGGCCCGAAGAGGTTTATCGCTTTGCCCTAATGCGGCTTAATGTTTCGAGGTTCATTCCCAGATAAGTGGCGAGATATTTAAGAGGCACGCGCTGTAGGAGGTCTGGAAGGTGCTTTACGATAAATTGGTACCGGTCTTCAGCCTTTTGCTTTCTGAGGTTGTACACTTCAATCTCGAGCATATACAAGTACTGCTCGGTGATAACCCTTCCAATGTAATTGAAGACAGGATGGTTTTTATATAAATATTGCAAATCATCAAAGCGCAACATTGCAAGAGTGGTGTCTTCGAGAGCAACGATGTTTTCATTACCAGGCTTACGTGAATAAAAGCTATACACTGAAGTGACCGTCGCTCCCTCCCATAAAAACTTGGTAGTAATTTCTTCTGTATCCTTCAGATAAAAACTCCTTACTAAACCCTTTAAAATCCATGAAGCGTGGTTGGAGATTTTGCCTGCCTTCAACAGAAAATCATCTTTCTTCAATTCCTTTATTTCAACCAACCTTTCAAGATCAGCCACCAACTCCGCAGGCATGCTACAAATGCTATTGAAATAGGCTATGACCTGTGCTATCATTTAAGCAATTTATTGTTTTTGGCTCTTTAATCAAGAGAATTGTCTTCATTGTTGTTCAATTTCTTTTATAAAAAACAGTGTTGCCTCATAATAGGGGGGAACTCCATATTTGCACGCTATCTACTAGGTGTCAGGGAATAACTATGTGAAAAAAATCTTAATACACCGGGCTCTTAAGTCTTTTATTTGTCCTAATTTGTAGTCGACACTTCTTATTATTAATTCTTAAACTTTAGAGACCCATGAAACAATTTTTACTCGCTATTCTGGTATTTATTTCAGCATCTACATTCGCTCAAACAACCGTATTCCAGGGAAATGGTAAGTCGGACTTTGGAGGTGCAGTTGGTAAAGGAACTTTAAATGTTATAAACACACCGGATTCTTTTTCCATCTATTTAAATAAAGGAACCGGCACTTTTGATAGTGTTCTTGTACTTTATATCGACACGTTTTCTACAGCTGGTATAACCAGCACAAGCCAACTTTCTAGTTTCGGTTCGATAGATAAGTATAGCAAGGCTACAATGGCTCAGGGTGGAACTGAAAATCCTGTATTAAATTTTCCAACCAATTTTACTCCTGATTTTGCAATAGCTTTTGACAAAACCGGGGGAAAAATTTATTCATTTCAATTTCTTTTCCTTAGCTATGTGATGATAGAAGGTAACACGTTTGCAATAAATGCGGTAGGCAACTCTTATGGCAAAGGATTTTCAAAATCTGAGCTAGGGTTGACTCCCGGGCAAACCATTCGTCTAAATTTCGTAGGAACTTATATTGATGGTAACACCGTGTCTCGTTCTGCAGAAGGATTTGGAGATCCGTTTACAGGCTACAATGGCACTGCAAGAATTGGTAGCACCCAGCCTTACACTATCAAATCGTTTTATACCTACAACTCAAGCACTGCTTTGCCTGTAGTTCTTAAGGACTTTAAAGCTTCCCCTCTGCAAGAAAAAGTACAGTTAAATTGGAGCGTCGCGCAAGAGACAAATATTGAAGGATACGAAGTGAAACGCTCAGGTAATGGTATTCAGTTTTCGACTATCGCTACTGTTCCTGCCCGGAACAATTCAGGCATCAACTCTCAATATAGCTTTACTGATAACAATCCTTTACAGGGAAACAATTACTATAGGCTGGCAATTATTGAGAAGGATAGAAAAGAGCTGAGTAATATTTTAACAGTTAAAACGAATATTGCGGCAAAATTCAAAATTCAACAAATAGGCAATGCCCTAAATGTACAAGTAAACAACCTGGCTTCAGGAATGTACAAATTGTTAATCGTAAATCCTTTAGGACAAACTTTACAGAACTCAAGTATAAAAATTGACGGCTACCTCAACAAACAAATTCAGCTACCTACTAACGTAACGAAAGGCATTTACAGAATTACTTTGCGTTCCGAAAGTGAAAGTCTAACCCAGAATATATTCATTCAATAAAATTAGCAGTTGCATTTTTCAAAAGAGACCATCTCGTAAAGAGGTGGTCTCTTTTTTTAATATCGAAGCTACCGCTGCTTCAATAAGAAACATTGGGTGGAAATTTCAATTTCGAAAACCGCACATATTTAAGTTTTCGTACATCTGGTATAAATATTTTAGGTCTTAAAATCAGAAACTTTTTTACATGAGGTGGCTTCCATTACTTATTGTCAGTGTTACTATGTTAGGATTTTCCTCCTGCTATAAAATGAGGAAGTCTACGGGGGGCGGGCAAATAAAAACTGTCCAAGCAAGACAGGTTAACGCCGCGGACATCGCGTTGCCTAAAGGATATAAAATAGAACCTGTAACAACTGGCCTAACGTTTCCAAGTGCTGTTGCGTTTGATGGCGATGGAAATTTGTATGTAGTTGAAGCGGGTTACTCTTATGGCGAAGTATTCAACTTGCCGAAGTTATTGCGAATAAACAAAGGCGGCAATACTACAACAATTGCAACCGGTACTAACAATGGTCCGTGGACCGGAATCACCTTTTACCAAGGCAACTTTTATGTAGCAGAAGGCGGGGTGCTGGAAGGCGGTAAAATATTGAGAATATCAATGGATGGAAAAATTACTCCCCTCATCAGCAATCTGCCCACGATGGGAGATCATCATACAAACGGGCCAGTTATTAAAGATGGCTACATTTATTTTGGGCTAGGTACTGCCACTAATTCTGGAGTCGTTGGACCTGATAATGCACTATATGGATGGCTTCTAAGAAAAAATACTTTTCATGACATACCCTGTGCAGACATCACACTAGCCGGAAAAAATTTTGGTAGCCCAAATGTTTTGACAACTGCCAAAGAAGATACAACGACAACCGGTGCTTTCTCTCCTTTTGGAACTTCAACAGCAAGTGGCCAGGTTATTAAAGGAGCATGTCCCTGCACAGGGTCAATACTTCGAATACCTGTTTCCGGTGGCAACCCCGAAGTTGTCGCATGGGGATTTAGAAATCCCTACGGGCTTGCTGTTTCTCCTACAGGAAAATTGTTTGTAACAGAAAACGCATATGATGATCGCGGTAGCAGGCCAGTATGGGGCGCGGGCGATGTTTTGTGGGAGATAAAGGATGGACTATGGTACGGATGGCCTGACTTTTCAGCGGGGAAATCTATTGTCAATGATGAAGAGTTTCATGCACCAGGTAAAAAGAAGTTAGAACCTCTATTAGCAAAATATCCAAACACACCTCCAAAGCCAACTGCAATTTTTGCTGTACACTCGTCTTCTAATGGATTTGACTTTTCAAAGAATAGCAGTTTTGGTTATCAAGGCGAAGCGTTTGTTGCACAATTTGGAGACATGGCTCCGGAAGTGGGAAAGGTAATGTCGCCGGTTGGATTTAAAATAGTGCGAGTAAATGTAAACAATGGGGTAATTGAGGATTTTGCAGTGAACAGAGGACATAAAAACGGACCAGCTTCTAAACGAAAAAGCGGTGGTCTTGAAAGACCATTATCTGTAAAGTTCGACCCTTCAGGGACGTCGCTTTATATAGTTGACTTTGGCATTGTAAAATCTACAAAAAAACTTCAGCTACCTCAAGCCAAAACAGGAATGATCTGGAAAATAACAAAGGAGGGCTTATGAAGACTTACCTGAAAAGTATTGCAAGATTTATTTGCATTGGCGTTTTTGCCGGTTGCGCTCTCAGAAGAAGCGAACCTTTGGTAGGAACCTTTGAACCAAAAACCACCGAGGTTGCAAAAGGGCAAGTGCTCTACAACGAGTACTGTCAAAAATGTCACCCAGGAGGCGAAGGTGGCCTTGGCCCCGATATCAACTGGAACCCCGCTCCTTCCTTTATAAAGAAATTCCAGGTGAGACATGGTTTAGGGGTAATGCCTTCATTTAAAAAAAACGAAATCTCTAAGGATGAACTTGAGGCAATTGGAAAATATATGAAGGCTTATAAGCACCAGAAGAGATCGTAGTTCAGAATGGGTTTGAGAGTTTGACTGCTACTCTGGTTCTGCTATTGCCTTTGCAGCTATCCATCCACTTGTCCAGGCATGCTGGAAATTGAAGCCTCCAGTGATTCCGTCGACGTCTAAAATTTCGCCAGCAAAGTATACGTTAGGGACTATTTTGCTTTGCATCGTATTTGCGTCTACTTCACTCAGTTTTATTCCTCCGCAAGTAACAAACTCTTCTTTGAAGGTAGTTTTGCCTTTTACTTCAAATTCCTGGGCTGTTAAGTTTTTAATGAGTTTGTTTTGTTCTTTTCCCGGCAGATCTGCCCATCGAATCTCTTCATTTATCCCGCTCTCGTTCAACAAGTAAATCCACAAGCGAGATGGCAAATTAAAAGGGTTACGGTTTCCAATTTTTTGGGCAGATTTTTCATTTCTTAATAATTGCCATTGATCGCGTAAAGTTTGCTCGTTGTAACTACTTAACCAATTAACGAGAATATTAAAGTGATAATTTTTATTGGCAAGTTCTCTTGCTCCCCACGCTGACAACTTTAAAATCGCAGGTCCGCTCATTCCCCAATGAGTAACAAGCAGTGGCCCTTCATCTGATAGTTTACTACCTACAATCTTTACCGTTGCCTGTTCAACAGATACACCCATAAGTTTCGTTATAGGGTTGTTGGGTATATTGAAAGTGAACAATGAAGGAACAGGTTCTTCGATAGAATGTCCCAGCCGTGTTAGCCATTCGAACATTGCGCTTTTTGGATATCCACCACATGCGACACAGACATAATCTGCCGTAATTAGGGAGTTGTCCGAACACACCAGCTGCCATTCATCGTTTACTCTTGCCAATTGTTTCACTTCCCTATTCATCAGGATCTCAACTTTATATTTACTTGCCTCTCTTAGAAGACAATCTATAATAGTTTGAGAACTGTCTGTAATCGAAAACATCCTATTGTCTGCTTCAGTTTTCAACTTTACGCCTCTCTCTTCGAACCATGAAACGCAATGAGCCGTATTGAATTGGTGAAAACTCTTCTTAAGAAGATTAGTACCTCTTGGATACTTTTTTACAAGCGCTGGTATTTGAAAGCAGGCATGAGTAACATTACACCTTCCGCCACCGCTCACCCGTACTTTAGCAAGTAGTTTGCTTGTCTTTTCAACAATTGTAACCTGGAGGCTAGGGTTTAAACGTGCCGCATTAATCGCACAAAAAAAACCTGCTGCTCCCCCACCGATCACTATCAACTTGCTCATTAATTTAGTTAATCCTTTAGTGACAATATTATTTTAACTCGTCCGATGTAAGTTTAAGGCCTGTATTATTATTGCGAAAAAGAATCGTACGGCGTCAGTTGCAGCTGATATTATTCCAACAGTACAAGTGAGTGACACAACGATGTTGATAAGAGCATTTATGGCCGGAACAAAAAATATCCTGAAAAGATAAAAACCTTCAGTAAGAAGGTTTCACATTTAATAGTATTCGGAGCACAAATTGGAGTTTGCTTTTTCGGCTTCCTCGATTTCCTTGAAAGACGAAAGAATGTCCGCCTTTCCTTTTCTTATGCAAACGTTGTGTTCATAATGGGCTGAAGCCTTATGATCTTTTGTACGAACTGTCCACCCGTCGTCGTCATAAAAAACTTCCTTAACCCCTAAGTTGATCATCGGCTCAATAGCTAATACCATCCCTTCTTTCAACTTTGGTCCATTACCTCTTTTACCGAAATTAGGAACCTGCGGGTCTTCGTGCAAACTTCTTCCCAACCCGTGTCCCACCAATTCTCTTACGACGCCGTAACCGTTAACTCTCTCCGTATAATCCTGTATAGCAAAAGCGATATCGCCAATTCTATTACCATGATGCGCTTTTTCAATTCCCTTATATAAAGATTCTTTCGTGATTTTCATCAACTTCAAAATCTCCTCACCCGGATTTCCGATAGCAAAAGTATAAGCACTATCACCATGAAACCCGTTTTTGAAAACTCCCAAATCAACAGAAACGATATCGCCTTCCTTTAGAACGTCGTGAGTAGGAAATCCATGCACAACGGCATCGTTAACCGAGATACAAGCAGTGTATGGATAACCACGATAATTTAGAAAATTGGGAACGGCTTTATTGTCGCGAATAACCTGTTCAGCTATATTATTAGCTTGCATTGTTGTAACTCCTGCTTTTAAAAATTTAGCCACTTCAGCTATTACCTTTCCCACAAGCAGGCAACTTTCTCTCATTAAAGCTATTTCCGCCTCTGTTTTGTAAAAGACCATATTTCTTATTCTCGACATGTAAAAAATAAACCTGCCAGGAAATCCTAACAGGTTTTTAAATTGAATTTCTTATTAAGCTAAACAGATGCTGTCGTAGTTAACTGCTGTCTTCCCTGAATGCGGCCGCTGTCCATCAATCCATCATATTGTCTCATCATTAAATGAGTTTCAATTTGTTGAAGAGTATCGAGAATAACAGCTACCATAATGAGTAAGGATGTCCCGCCGAAGAATGAAGAGAAGCTTGATGTTACTCCCAACCTTTGAGCGAAACCGGGAAGGATCCCCACCAAAGCCAAGAAAATAGCACCTGGTAAGGTAATCTTATCCATAATGGATCCAATGTAATCAGATGTTGGCTGTCCAGGCTTAACACCGGGAATAAATCCATTGTTACGCTTCAAATCCTCACCCATTTGCTTTGGATTAAAAATTAAAGCTGTATACAAGAATGTAAATGCAATTACCATAACAGCGTAGACTACCATGTACCAAAAGTTACTGTGGTCTCCAAAGACTTTCGCAATACCTTTTCCGCTTTCGGTAAAAGAGAATAAAGTAGGCAAAAACATAATAGCCTGGGCAAAGATGATTGGCATTACACCAGCCATATTAACCTTCATAGGTAAGAATTGTCTTGCGCCTCCAAACTGGCGGTTTCCGACAATTTGCTTCGCATAGTTTACAGGTATTTTACGAACCCCTTGAACAAGGATAATAATTCCCATAATGATCGCAATGAGAATGGCAATCTCAATCAAGAAGATCAATAAACCGCCACCACCTCTGGTTTGCTTAGCACCAAATTCCTGGATAAGAGCTTGCGGAAAACGAGAAAGGATACCGACCATGATGATGATAGAGGTACCGTTACCTAACCCCTTATCCTGTATTTTTTCACCTAACCACATTACAAACAAAGTACCTGCAGTTAGAGTAACAATAGTTGAAATAGCGAAGTATGCTTTGAAAGCGGGAATAATTGCTTCTGCATAACCAGGACCGTTTAAGTAAGCAACATAAGCACTTGCCTGGAAAGCTGTAACAATTACAGTCAGGTAACGTGTCCACTGGTTAATTTTCTTCTGGCCACTTTCACCTTCCTTCTGGACCTTCTGTAGCTGCGGAACTAAAATAGTCATCAGCTGCATAAAAATCGAAGCAGAGATGTATGGCATAATACCTAAGGCAAGAATAGATGCCTGTGAAAAGGCACCACCAGCAAAAGTATCGAACAATCCCAATAATCCGTTTTGAGAAGCATTTGCTTGCGCATTTGCCAAGAGGTTAGGGTTTATGCCAGGCAATACTATATGAGTTCCTAAACGATACGTAAACAGTAAGGCAAGCGTAACAACAATTTTACTACGTAGTTCGTCTATAGACCAAATATTCTTAAGAGTTTGAATGAATTTTTTCACTTGTTAAATTGAGTTGTAGGTGTTAATCTCTCTAAAGCCAAAAAAGACGCATCACAGATGCGTCTGGCAAATATCGCTAAAATTACTTAACAATTTCAACTGTTCCGCCTGCGGCTTCTACAGCTGCTTTAGCTTTCTCACTTATTGCGTTCACTCTAAAAGTTACTACACTCTTAAGCTCACCATTTCCTAATATTTTTACAAGATCAGTCTGGTTTATTAGACCATTTACATATAAGTTTTCAGCACTAATTTCAGTGAAACCGTACTTCTCAACGATGTGGTCTATCTGTCCAAGATTAAGAACTTTGTATTCGACACGATGTGGATTTTTAAAGCCCCGTTTAGGTATACGACGTTGAATTGGCATCTGGCCCCCTTCATGGGCCATTTTGCTTTTATAACCTGCGCGGCTCTGTCCACCTTTGTTACCTTTTGTAGAAGTTCCACCTTTACCGGACGCTTCACCACGGCCAATTCTTTTTTCTTTGTGCGTTGCACCTTTAGCAGGCCTTAATTCATGTAATTTCATCTTATTTAATTTTTACTTACGGGGTTGATTCCCCTCGCTTTTCCTTAATACTGTTAATATTGATCCTAGTATTAGGAGTGCCTAATACTTTTAGAAAACTATACTGCTGCTACCGCCGGAGTAGTTTCAGTGGCCTGAACATCTTCAACTTTCAAAAGATGAGCAACCCTTCTTACCATTCCTAAAATTTGCGGAGTTGC
This sequence comes from Segetibacter aerophilus, assembly GCF_007991655.1. GTDB lineage: Bacteria > Bacteroidota > Bacteroidia > Chitinophagales > Chitinophagaceae > Segetibacter > Segetibacter aerophilus. Next base: position 434,308 of record NZ_BJYT01000001.1, on the reverse strand, counting down.
TTCTACTTCTACACTTCCGTTTAGCTTTTTGATACCTAATGCAGCGACAGTTCTTTTAGCTGTCTCTGGCCTGTCGATAACACTTTTTACAAGCGTAATTTTAATTCTTTTCATGATAAAGTCATTTGGTCATTTAGTCATCCAATAATTAAACAAGGAGTATCTCTACGTATTGGTTTAAGTGTTTAATGACTAGCGACTTGTTTTATGCACTAAATACTTTCTTTAAACTAATGTTTCTTGTTCTTGCCACCTGGATCGGTTCTCTTAAAAGAGCCAAAGCCTTAAAAGTAGCTTTAACCACGTTGTGCGGATTTGCAGAACCAAGGCTTTTCGCCAACACGTCTGTGAGGCCAGCGCTTTCAAGTACAGCGCGCATGCTACCACCTGCAAGTACACCAGTACCATGGGCGGCAGGCTTAATCAATACATATGCAGCACCTTCTTTTGCAAGTTGCTCATGAGGAATAGTACCATGCATAATTGGAACTTTAATCAAATTCTTCTTAGCATCCTCAATACCTTTTGTAATAGCTTCCTGTACTTCTTTAGCCTTACCCAAACCATGACCAACAACACCAGCACCGTTACCCACTACCACAAGAGCAGAGAAACTAAAAGTACGGCCACCTTTGGTAGTTTTAACCACACGATTGATGGCTACTACTTTTTCTTTAAGTTCAAGGTCAGCGCCTTTTACTTTATTTAAGATTGCTTTTGACATTTTAATATGAAAATTTGAAAATTCGAAAATTGCTCAATCTGCTTTTATAATTCACTCCCTGGCTTTACATTGAGCAATTTAGCCATTGAGCCATTTTCTTAATTAGAATTGAAGTCCACCTTCTCTTGCACCATCAGCTACAGCTTTGACCCTACCATGATAAAGATTACCACCTCTATCGAAAACGCATGTGGTAAGACCAAGTGCAGTTGCTTTACGGGCGATAGCAGCTCCAACCATTTTGCTTTTCTCTACTTTAGGAGCAGTTTGTGCAGCAATATCCTTTTCTCTTGACGAAGCAGCAGCCAGCGTGGTTCCTGTAGTATCATCAATCAGCTGAGCATAAATCTCAGAATTACTTCTGAAAACAGAAAGACGTGGCTTTGTTGCAGTACCAGACACCTTCTTACGAACGCGATACCTGATCTTTTGCCTTTTTATTAATTTGTCCATTGTTATTTTATTTATTTCCCGATACTGCCGGGAGAAGCCCCTGACACCTAAAGGGGAGCAGGGAGCGTATTATCAATATATTTAAATGCTTTTTCAGTTCCCCCTTTGGGGCTAGCGGACTACTATTTACCAGCCGCCTTACCAGCTTTTCTACGGATGAATTCATCAGAGTATCTAACACCCTTTCCCTTGTAAGGTTCAGGCTTACGAAGACTGCGAATTTTAGCCGCGACAGCACCTAATAGTTGGTTATCACTACCCTCTAAATTGATCTTCGGATTTTGACCTTTTAAAGTTTCAGTAGCAACTTTAATTTCAGAAGGAACATCAAAAATAATGTTGTGAGAATAACCTAAGGAGAGGTCAAGTGTATTTCCAGTGTTAGTTGCTTTGTAACCGACACCAACTAGTTCAAGTTGTTTTGTAAATCCTGTACTAACACCTTTAACCATGTTGCTGATTAAAGAGCGATACAAACCGTGCATTGCACGATGACGGATCTGGTCAGTAGGACGAGTCACCAAAACGTCGTTGCCATTCACCTCAACTTTGATATCTCTATCAATAGCTTGGGTCAATGTTCCTTTTGGTCCTTTTACAGTGATGGTATTATCCGCACCAACTGTAAGCGTTACACCACTTGCGAGAGCAACTGGTTGTTTACCTATACGAGACATAATTTAAAAATTTGAGAATTAATAATTTGGAAATGTAAGCTGACAGTGTTCAGTTACCGTATAGAGAACTTAAATTATCACATCAACCTTTCTTTAAACAAATTTGAAGACCATTTCCGGTTCTTTCAAAATGCAACTATATTAATAAATGTGGCAAAGAACTTCTCCACCCACATTTTGTGCTTTAGCTTCTTTATCAGTCATTACACCTTTTGAGGTAGAAATGATTGCGATACCTAAACCGTTCTGAACTCTTTCGAAGTCTGCTGGCTTTGAATATGTACGTAGACCCGGACGACTAACTCTTTCAAGACTGCGGATAGCAGGTACTTTAGTGTTAGCATCGTATTTCAAGGCTATCTTAATAACCCCTTGCTTGTTATCATCTTCGAATTTATACTTAAGAATATATCCTTTATCGTACAAAATCTCAGTAATTCGTTTCTTCAGATTGCTAGCAGGAATTTCAACAATCCTGTGATTTGCCATCTGAGCATTACGAACCCTGGTTAGAAAATCTGCTATAGGATCAGTTACCATTGTTTATGTGTAATTGAAAAATTTATAATGTTGTTACAATGCGATATCCTTGATATCTCTGCCAATTGTCATGCGACAACTGTCAACTATCTATCTTACCAGCTTGCTTTAGTTACGCCGGGAATTTTGCCACCTAAAGCCATATCTCGAAACACGTTTCTTGATAGTCCGAAGTAGCCTACGTAACCTCTTGGACGGCCTGTCAGCTGGCAACGGTTTTTCAAACGAACCGGAGAAGCATTTTTTGGAAGTAAGTCCAGTCCTGCATAATCACCAGCTGCTTTAAGAGCGGTTCTTTTTTCAGCAAACTTGGCCACCATTTTCTCCCTCTTTCTTTGCCTAGCTTTTACAGATTCTTTTGCCATAATCTATATTATTGATTTTCTTTTTTTGCGTTTTTAAATGGCATCCCCAATTCTTTCAATAATTCGTAAGCTTCCTCATTAGTATGAGCTGATGTCACAAAAGTGATATCCATACCGGTGATCCTGTTTACTTTATCAATATCGATTTCAGGGAAAATGATTTGCTCGGTAATTCCAAGTGTGTAGTTCCCACGACCATCAAAAGCCTTGTCGTTAACACCTTTAAAGTCACGAACGCGAGGTAGTGATACAGAAACAAACCTGTCAAGAAATTCATACATCTTAACTCCACGCAGAGTAACCCTTGCGCCGATAGGCATGTTCTTTCTTAACTTGAAATTAGAGATGTCCTTTTTTGACATTGTGGCAACAGCCTTCTGACCAGAAATGGTAGTAAGCTCATCCACAGCAACATCAACTAGTTTCTTGTCAGATACAGCGCCGTTAACACCACGGTTAAGGCAAATCTTCAGCAGCTTAGGAGCCTGCATGATAGACGTGTATCCAAATTTTTTCATTAAAGCAGGTACAACTTCAGCCGTGTACTTGTCTGCCAATCTCGGTTTATAAGTAGTGGTAGCCATTATTTAATTACCTCCCCTGATTTTTTTGCAATACGAACTAATTTACCCTCTTGGCGATCACGCTTAACTTTAGTAGCAGCGCCAGCTTTAGCATCCCACAACATCACATTACTGATGTTTATAGAAGCTTCTCTTTTTACCAAACCACCCTTAGTGTTTTGCGCACTAGGCTTAGTGTGCTTAGTAATGATATTTGCTCCCTCAACTACAACACGACCTTTTTCAAGAATTACCTCTAAAACCGTACGTGGTTTTTTCAGGTCTTTGTCATCACCGGCGATTATCACCACTTGGTCGCCCTTTTTGATGTTGTATTTAGGTTTAAATCTGTTGTTCACTTTGTTTGTTTTTTTATGCTTATTGCTTATTTGCGAAATTTCCGGCTCCGCAACTATTTCTATTTGTCAGCCTGCTTTGTTTCTTTTTTCTGCTCCTGTTGTGTCACTCATTTGTACCCTAAAACACCCTTCTACACTATAAAACGAGAAAAACGAGGCGCGAAAGTAATCATTAGCAATCAAGCCGGTCTCTAATTTCTCGTTATACTTATTATAAAACTTCCGGAGCCAAGGAGATAATTTTCATATATCCCTTATCTCTCAATTCTCTAGCAACAGGCCCGAAAATCCGGGTACCTCTTGGCTCATCGGAGTTGTTCAACAATACGACTGCGTTATCATCAAAACGGATGTATGAACCATCTTTGCGACGCAATTTATTTTTTGTACGAACAATAACCGCTTTTGAAACAGTTCCTTTTTTAACGCCGGCAGCCGGCATTGCATCTTTAACAGTAACAACAATCTTGTCACCAATTCTTGCGTAGTCCTGACCGGAGTTACCTAACACACGAATACACAAAACTTCTTTTGCACCGCTGTTATCAGCTACGTTCAATCTACTTTCCTGCTGAATCATTTTATTAGCTTTTAGCTTTAAGCTATTAGCTGCTGCTAATAGCCAATAAACAAATTTTTGACTTAATCTTTTTCAGAGGCTTGTAGCTATTTAGCTAAAAGCTTGATCCGCTAATATTGCTTATAGCTTGAAGCTAACAGCCTGCGGCTTATTGTTCTTACTTCACTTTTTCAACAACCTCAACTAGTCTCCAACGCTTAGTTTTGCTAAGAGGACGAGTTTCCATGATCTTTACAGTATCTCCAATGCTGCATTCGTTCTTCTCATCGTGGGCATGGAACTTCGTAGTTTTCTTTACGAATTTACCGTAAATGGGGTGCTTTACTTTTCTTTCAGCGGCAACTACAATGGTCTTATCCATCTTGTTACTACTAACCACCCCGATCCTGATTTTACGCAAATTTCTTTCTAACATTGTAATGTTTATTATGGGTTAGACGCCTAACGCTCTATTCTTTAATTCTGTTTTCAAACGGGCAACGTCCCTTCTTAAGGCACGAATACTCATAGGGTTTTCCAGCGGAGAAATTGCGTGGGCAAATTCAAGCTTCTTCAATCGAAGCTCATCTTCCTGGATGCGGGCCTTAAGATCATTTTCGTTCAAATCTTTCAGACCTTTATTAAATTCGAATTTCTTATTAGCCATTGCTAAAACTTTTTTTGTTGTGATTAAGCTTGTAATTCTCGACGAACTACGAACTTAGTTTGAATAGGAAGCTTTTGTGCGGCAAGAGCAAATGCTGCTTTAGCCACTTCTTCAGATACACCATCGGCTTCAAAAATAATACGTCCTGGTTGTACCACAGCAGCCCAATATTCAGGGTTACCTTTACCTTTACCCATCCTTACCTCAGCAGGCTTATGAGTAATTACCTTGTCAGGGAAAATGCGTATCCAAACATTACCTTCACGTTTCATTGAACGGGTCATTGCCTGACGTGCAGATTCGATCTGGCGGTTAGTTAACCAAACAGAGTCTAATGCTTTCAAACCAAAAGAGCCAAAAGATAAAGTAGCTCCACGCTTCGTGTCACCTTTCATCCGGCCTTTCTGCATTTTTCTGTGCTTCGTTCTTTTCGGCTGTAACATCTTTTATATAGTTTCAAGTTTCAAGTTTCAGGTTTCAAGTTTTAGCCTGAACCCGAATGTTTCAATAAATTGTTTTTTATGCCTCCCTTGCATTAAAGAGATTATCTTCTTCCACCGCCCTGGCCCTGGTATCCGCCACCGCCGCCACGGTTATCTCTTCCACCGCCACCACGGTTATCTCCACCACCGCCACGGTTGTCTCTTCTGTCTCCACCTCTAAATCCACCTCTGTCATCTCCTCTCCTGTTATCTCCACCGCCATCTCTTCTTTCGCCACCATCTTTACCACCAACGAAGTTCGGATTCAACTCTCTCTTACCTAATACTTCACCTTTACAGATCCATACTTTAATACCGATCTTTCCATAAACTGTTTGAGCGAAAACACTTGCGTAGTCAATATCCATACGTAAAGTATGTAATGGAGTACGGCCCTGCTTGATTTCCTCGCTACGGGCAATTTCAGCACCACCTAAACGGCCGCTTACTTTTACCTTGATGCCTTCGGCACCCATACGAAGTGCAGAAGCGATAGACATTTTAATAGCTCTTTTAAAATTGATACGGTTCTCGATTTGGCGTGCAATTGTATCTCCTACAATATTTGCATCCAACTCAGGACGACGGATCTCAAGAATATTAATTTGAACGTCTTCTTTATTAGTAAGCTTTTTAAGCTCTTCTTTAATTCTATCAACTTCTCCACCACCTTTACCAATGATGATACCTGGTTTAGATGTATGAATAGTTATAATCAACTTTCCTAAAGTACGCTCGATCACAATTTTGGCTATACCACCTTTATTGATACGTGCAGTAAGGTATGTTCTGATCTTATGGTCCTCGATAAGTTTACCTGCGTAATCTCTGTGATTACCATACCAGTTACTTTCCCAACCTTTGATGATACCTAACCTTAGACCAATAGGATTTGTTTTCTGACCCATATTTTGGTTATATAAGTTTTACGAATGATTGTTTTTAGAAGCCCTGTCATTAGAACCATAAACGTTCTTTGACACTTCATTTGTTTTAGTATCGACAATAATCGTTACGTGGTTACTGCGCTTACGAATTCTGTATCCACGGCCCTGTGGTGCAGGACGCATACGACGTAAAGTACGGGCTCCATCAACAAAAATTGTTTTTACAACCAGGTTAGCATCTGCAGCACTTGTGCCTTCATTCTTCTGCTCCCAGTTATTAATTGCACTTTTCAACAACTTCCCCAGTGGTGTAGCCGGATGCTTTGGATGATGCTCCAAAGTAGCTATGGCATTTTCAACCGCCATTCCACGGATAAGATCTGCCAGCAAACGCATTTTGCGGGGAGAAGTCGGATAATTCATCAATTTTGCTACTGCTTCCATTTTTTATAAGTTTCCAGTTTCCCGTTACTAGTCGCCGTTAACCGGAAACCGTAACTGGTAACTATGTTTTATTGCTTCTTGTTAGAGTGTCCTTTGAAGTTGCGGGTTGGGGCAAATTCACCTAATTTATGGCCTACCATAAATTCCGTTACATAAACAGGAATAAATTTGTTACCGTTGTGTACAGCGAATGTATGTCCCACAAAATCCGGGGTGATGGTAGAGCGGCGAGACCATGTTTTAATAACAGATTTCTTAGCGGTACCATCATTTATAGCAAGCACTTTACCTTCCAGTTTAGCTGCTACGTAAGGACCTTTTTTAATTGAACGACCCATATTAGTTAATGAGTTAAATTATTATTGTGAAAATCTTATTTTGCTAGTTTCTTACCGTTGCTTCTCTGAATAATCAGTTTATCGCTTGCTTTACCCTTAGTTCTTGTTTTCAAACCTCTTGAGTATTGACCGGTTCTGCTACGAGGTTGTCCACCAGATGCTCTACCTTCACCGCCACCCATTGGGTGATCTACCGGGTTCATAGCTACACCTCTTGTACGTGGCCTGATACCTTTCCATACATTACGACCAGCTTTACCCATGCTTTGCAAACTATGGTCACTGTTACTAACAACACCTACAGTAGCGTAACAATTGATCAATACTTTTCGTAACTCACCACTTGGCATTTTAAGTACAGCATATCTTTCTTCCTTGTTACTTAACTGTGCAGATCCACCAGCACTTCTTACCAGCTTACCACCTTGTCCAGGTTGCATTTCAATATTGTGAACAACAGTACCTAGCGGCATGTTTTTCATTTGAAGTGCATTTCCTAAATCAGGAGCTACAGTATCGCCACTTAAAACAGTTGCACCAACCTGTAATCCTTGTGGAGCTATTATATATCTTTTTTCTCCATCTACGTAGTTAAGCAAAGCGATGAATGCTGTACGGTTTGGATCGTACTCAATGCTTGCAACAGTAGCAGGAATGTTTTTCTTATCTCTCTTGAAGTCAATGATACGATACATCTTTTTGTGACCGCCCCCAATGTAACGCATTGCTCTTCTACCCTGGAAGTTTCTACCACCAGTACGGGTCTTAACATCCAACAAACTCTTTTCAGGTGTGTCAGTTGTAATTTCAGCATAGGCATTACCAATTCTCCATCTGGTACCTGCTGTCGTCGGTTTGTATTTTCTTAGTGCCATCTTATCTGTTTTTGCGAACTTATCAGCGTCGCCAACTATTAATTATTATGACTAGATGTTTCCGTATAAGTCTATCGTTTCACCATCTGCTACGGTAACAAGTGCTTTTTTGTAAGCAGGTTTTTGACCTTTTACAAAACCAGCTTTTGTATAACGAGTTTTATTTTTGCCCGGTACTACAGCAGTATTTACATTGATAACTGTAACACCGTAAAACTCTTCAACCGCTTTCTTAATTTCCAGCTTGTTTGCCTTACGACCAACTCTGAAAGCATATCTTCTCAGCTTATCTTGCTGAAGATTTGCTTTTTCTGTAAGTATCGGCTTAACTAAAACTTCTGTGAGTTTCATTATTCTTAATTTGAAAATTTCTTAATTAGCATCTTTAATTATGCTTCAGCTACTGCAGCTTCGTCATCAACAAAAATCTTAGCAGCGCTTTCGGTAAGTACTAGCACGTCTGCATTTACAATTTCATAAGTGTTTACATCGCTTAATAAAACTGCTGCTGCATTTGGAATATTACGGCTGCTTAAATGCAACGTCTCATTATATTCAGGAACAACAAACAAAGTCTTCTTATCGGACACATTTAGTGTACCCATGATATTTAGAAATTGTTTTGTTTTAGGAGTATCCATATTGATATCCTCAACAACAACAATTGCATTGTCTTTCGCTTTATGAGAAAGTGCGCTGATCTTAGCAAGATCTTTCACCTTACGGTTCAGCTTAATATCGTAGCTATGTGGTTTTGGTCCAAAGATGGTACCACCACCTTTATATAAAGGGTTACGGATGTTACCTTTACGAGCTCCACCAGTACCTTTTTGTTTGTGAAGTTTGCGGCTTGCACCTTGCACCTCAGCACGTGTTTTAACTTTGTGAGTACCTTGACGCTGAGCTGCTAAATATTGTTTAACGGCCAGGTAGATCACGTGGTTATTAGGTTCTGCACCAAAAATTTCTTCCGGTAATTCTACAGAACGGCCGGTTGGTTGACCTTGTATATTTAAAACGTCTATTTGCATGATTATTTCTGTATTAAAACGATGGAACCATTGTGGCCGGGAACAGAACCACTGATTAATAAATAATTCTTTTCAGGGAAAATTTTCACAATTTTCAAACCCTTCACTTTTACTCTGTCCTGACCCATGCGGCCGGCCATGCGCATACCTTTAAATACACGTGAAGGATAAGATGATCCACCAACAGAACCGGGAGCTCTCTGGCGATCGTGTTGACCGTGAGAAGCTTCACCCACACCATGGAAACCATGACGCTTGACAACACCCTGGAAACCTTTACCCTTGGTAGTACCAACTACTTCAACACTTTCACCTTCAGTGAAAATATCAACGGTAATAGTATCTCCTAATGATTTGTTTAATGAGTAATCTCTGAATTCTTTTACTACACGTTTAGCTGTAGTGTTGGCCTTTGCGAAGTGATTGATCTCGGCCTTAGTGGAGTTCTTTTCTTTTTTGTCGCCATAAGCGATCTGAGTGGAAGTGTAACCATCAGTATCCGCAGTTTTAACCTGGGTTACTGTGCAGGGACCAGCTTCGATAATGGTACAAGCTGTTTGCTTTCCATCGGTGCCGAAGATACTGGTCATCCCAATCTTTTTGCCAATAATACCTTTCATTGTTATTTTGTTTTAGCCTCCGATGTTGCAAGGACATTACGCTGTGCGTAATTCAATCCCCGTTTGCCATCGACCTTTTCCAATGTGTCTCACTTGCGAGAGAGGAAGTACCGATGGTAAACAAACCTCGAAGGGCTTGTTCATATGTCCCCTCATCTCTTTAAAAGAGATGAGGATTTTTTTGTTTATTTTATCAGCGCTCTTTTTTTGTAATCCTACAATTGAGAGATGATATTTTAAGAACTTAGTTTTTTCCTATTAGGAAGGCAACTTATGCCTTGATTTCAACTTCAACGCCTGAAGGCAAGTCAAGCTTACTTAGAGCATCAACAGTTCTAGAAGAAGAAGTATAGATGTCAAGCAATCTTTTGTGTGTACACAGTTGAAACTGCTCTCTTGCTTTTTTGTTAACGTGTGGTGAACGTAGTACGGTGAAAATTTTCTTTTGCGTTGGTAAAGGAATAGGACCTGTAACCACTGCTCCAGTGCTCCGAACTGTCTTCACAATTTTCTCGGCAGATTTGTCTACCAGGTTGTGATCGTAAGATTGTAGTTTGATTCTGATTCTTTGAGACATAATCTATCCCCAGTTTTTCCAATTAATAGGTTCAAAAATAGTTTTTATTGCCTTCGTTAATCTGATTTGGGAGCGCAAAGGTAAGAGGTTACATATTATCATCCAACATTTTAAAAAGAATTATTGCTGAAAGTTGTAAAAGATTTGCAAATTCGCCGTGATATTAAACAATTTCTTCTTTTTCGTTAAAGACTACTTTTCTCTAATCATAATATCTATAACTGCTCAGCCAGCAAAATCTTGTTTTAAAAATTTTGATAATTTGTATCTTAAAACCTAAAACCTCCAACCACATAAAATAGCATTACCCGTAGTAAGAGGGCAGGTGCAAAAAGCAAAAGAAGCGAATTCGCTTCTTTTGCTTTTTACTTTCAATGATTATCTCTTATTTATCCTATTATACCTAATTTATTTACTTACAAATTCTTTCGGAGTCTTGTATAGTTCTTCGTTTGACAAGTTTTTAAAATAGTCATATGTCATTTTCAATCCTTCTGACCTCGAAACTCTTGGTTGCCACCCAAGGATTTCCTTTGCCCTTGTGATATCAGGACGTCTTTGCTTTGGATCGTCGACTGGCAGTGGTTTAAATACAATTTCGACATTAGACTCAGTCAACTTGAGAACTTCTTCTGCAAATTCCTTTAGAGTAATTTCATCAGGATTTCCAATATTTACAGGGCTTGCGTAATCACTCATAAGTAATCGATAGATGCCTTCTACCAGATCATCCACATAACAAAAAGACCTCGTCTGTGAGCCGTCACCAAATACTGTTAAATTCTCTCCTCTCAGCGCCTGGCCAATAAACGCAGGCAAAGCACGGCCATCGTTTAATCTCATTCGGGGCCCATATGTATTAAAGATGCGAATTATCCGTGTTTCTACCTGATGAAAGGTGTGATAGGCCATTGTAATTGCTTCCTGAAAACGCTTTGCTTCGTCGTATACACCTCTTGGTCCGACAGGGTTTACATTACCCCAATAATCTTCAGTTTGAGGATGTACAAGTGGATCTCCATAGACTTCGCTAGTAGAAGCCACTAGTATCCTCGCCTTTTTATCTTTTGCCAAACCCATGCAATTATGGGTACCCAATGAACCGACCTTTAGTGTTTGGATAGGAATTTTTAGATAATCTATCGGGCTCGCCGGCGAAGCAAAATGTAATATGTAATCTAATTTTCCTGGAACATGAATGAATTTAGATACATCATGGTGATGAAATTCAAAGTTCTCTAAAGGGAAAAGATGCTCAATATTTTTCAAGTCTCCCGTAATAAGGTTATCCATTGCTATTACGTGAAACCCTTCTTTTATAAAACGATCACATAAGTGGGAGCCTAAAAATCCTGCTGCTCCCGTTATTAGTATTCTTTTCTTCATATCTTATAATTTTGACGGCTGTACACCAATTCCATAATAAGAGAAACCCGCTTCTGTAACTTGTGAAGAATCATAAATATTACGACCGTCAAAAATCACTTGCCCATTCATAATTGATTTTACTTTGGTCCAGTCGGGTAAACGGAATTCAGCCCACTCAGTTACTAAAACAAGTGCATCCGCTCCTTTTACAGCATCTATAGCGCCCCTGGTGAAAATTACCTGGTCATCAACCATGTGCGCAGCTTCATCCATGGCTACCGGATCATATGCATGAACTTTTGCTCCCGCCTGAAGTAGGGATTGGATAAGTACTAATGACGGAGCTTCACGCATATCGTCTGTGTTAGGCTTGAAAGACAGGCCCCATAAGGCAAAAACTTTCCCCTTTAAATTACCCTGAAAATGTTGCTCAATCTTTCTAAAAATTATATGCTTTTGATCATCATTTACTGCGTCTACTGCTTTTAATATTCGCATATTATAGCCGTAATCATCAGAAGTGTGAAATAATGCTTTTACGTCCTTTGGAAAGCAAGAACCACCATACCCTATTCCCGGATAAATAAAACGATTTCCTATACGAGGATCTGAGCCAATCCCTTTTCGTACTTCATTTACGTTTGCACCTACTAGTTCACATAAATTAGCAATGTCATTCATAAAAGATATTTTGGTCGCTAACATTGCATTTGCTGCATATTTGGTCATTTCTGCCGAAGGAATATCCATAAACAGAACCGGGTGAGAGTTCAATAAGAATGGGTGGTACAACCTGCTAAGTACTTCTTTTGCCCGGTCGGATTCTACGCCGATGACAATCCGGTCAGGCTTCAGAAAATCTTCGACCGCAGCTCCTTCTTTTAAAAATTCGGGATTAGATGCAACATCAAAATCTATTTGGACGCCTCTTTTTTCTAAAGCTGACGCAATTCCAGATTTAACTTTTTTCGCGGTGCCGACCGGAACAGTACTTTTAGTTACAACGATGATATAATCGTCAATACAACTTCCTATTGTATTAGCGACCTGCAACACGTATTTCAAATCGGCGCTTCCATCTTCGCCCGGGGGGGTACCAACGGCGATAAAAGCTACTTGTGCGTCCTTCACAGCCTCAGATAAATTTGTGCTGAAACTTAGACGGCCCTTACTGTAGTTGCTTTTTACAATGGTATCTAAACCCGGCTCAAAGATCGGGAGTATGCCCTTTTTAAGGTTATCGATTTTTTCCTGATTTACATCAACGCAAACTACATCGACGCCCACCTCTGAAAGACAGGCTCCAGTTACAAGTCCAACGTAACCAGTTCCAACAATAACAATTTTCATAGAATTGTTTCTTTACATTTTAATTTAAATGGCAAATCGGTGTGTATTAGACGACTACAACAATACTACTGTTGCAATCGGGCTATTATTTTAGAAAGCATTTTTATCTCCGCGTATACTTTTGTAAACTGTTAATACGATTATCCTTAAGTCAAGCCACATTGTCCAATTCTCCATGTACCATATATCGTGTTCTATTCTACCCCGAAGATCTTTCTTCTTTTTTATCTCGCCCCTATAGCCATTAATTTGAGCCCAGCCGGTTACTCCTGGTTTCACATAGTGCCTAATCATGTAGTGATTTAACATTTGTGAATATTCTTCAGTATGCTTCAACATATGAGGGCGAGGACCTACTACTGACATCTCTCCTCTAAAAACATTGAAGAACTGTGGCAATTCATCAATGTTCGATTTACGTAAAAAGCTTCCAATTCTGGTAAATCTATCGTCGTTTCGAGTTACCTGTTTGTGATGCGCTTCGTGGTTCACCTTTAGACTTCTAAACTTATAACACAAAAAAGGATTATTATTTTTTCCCGACCGAAGCTGAGTAAAGAAAACGGGGCCTCTTGACTCTAATTTAATAAGTATTGCAATAAACGGAACCAACCAGGATAAAAGGAAGAAAATAACAAATGTGCTGAAAATGATGTCGAAGCTTCTTTTCTTGATCTGACTGTCGACGTTTTCTAATGGCTCTGTGCGGAGAGAAAGAACAGGAATATTTCTTGCGAAGTCTATGTGAACCTTTCGGTTGATAAACATCCGAAAGTCTGGAACAAACTTAAAACGAATAAAATTAGTTTCTGCTAATTGCGCCAATTCATAGATATAAAAATTCCGCTCGGGAGAAACAGTTGAATAAATTTCAGAGATATTGTTTTCGATCGCGTACTGAACACTATCGTTTATTCTTCCAAGCATCGGAATGCTAGCGCTTGCAGGTTCATACTCGTCATCCTCAAAAAATCCGGCTACAGAGATGGACTTGTAGTAGCGCGTAAAATTTTCAACCAACCTTTTTGACAACTCGTTATGTCCTATTACAATCACCTTCTTATTCAGAGGGTATTGCTTTCTTAAGTAATACGCCGCGCCGACATAGAGGGTGCGGCTTATAAGAACTGTCGTTCCGAAACCTATAAATACAAGTACTACAAATAGCCTCGAAAAACTAAAGTTGTAAAGAAAAATGCTAAATAAGGAGATCCCTGAAAAAAGGAAAAATGAAACGACAGAACGTTTAAAGAAATTATCGGTACTATTCTGTTTGCCTATGTAGAGTGCAGTAATATAAGCGCATAGAACCCATGCGCCATTGTTAATTAAAAATAACGTGATGTATTCTTTTTGAACAGGTACATTCTGCATCAACAACATAAGTACAAAATGTATTATGTTGAGGCACAATAAATCGAAAACAGCAAATGAAAACCTGAAAAGGTTGGTTGACCGGCTATTCATAATTGGACAGTAATTACACGGAATAAGACAAGTCGATAACCTTTAATAAATGCAACATTTCGTATAATTTTCTTTCGCTAATAATTTTAATGGTTCGGGTCTGTACTAAACGCAAAAATACCTTTATCAGTATTATTTGCTGAAATTATTATAAAAAAACTTAAAGAGGTGCAAGCAAAACAATAAATATTTAAAATTTGACATACTTAATTTTTGATTCGATTATTTCTATAGTTCTTCCCACCTTTCAATACGGTTTTTAACTATAACAGTAATATTCTATAAGCTATTTATTTTTTCATACATCCTCCTAAAGCAGCTCCATGGCGTATTATCACCACTTTTTCATCTTTCTTAAACTGATAAAAACCATCTAAAAATGTTGCTGCATCTGACCAAACGGTTTGCATTAGCCCATTGAATTTTTCCTGCATTGCTTTCGAAGATTGTTTTCTAAAACGTACCATATCCTCCGTTTGCTCGATAGCGAGAGCAGGCGTTCGCCACGGACAAGTAATTACATTAAGCCCTTTCATAGAAAAATGGACAGGCGTTTTGTCAGCCCGCTCATAATGCCAGTCACAGATTACTACATCTTTCGGAATCATATCTATTGCTCTGTGAGTATTATTAAAGCTACCTTCCCACATTCCAATTCCGGTCGTTTTACCATCCAAAAGTCTATCTCCCCAAATCCAAAGCTGCCGTTTTTTCTGTGCTAAATGATCGTTCAAAACACGCACTTCCCCTGCAAATAATTCGGCTTTGTCTTTTCCCTGGCACCTTACACACCTGTCGTCCCCGATGTAAAACACCTCGTCCATGCCGGCATGAAAAGCATTGGTTTCAAATACCTCGCAAATCTCATCGACTAAATCAAATACAATCTGGTGGATACCGGGATGAAGGGGACAATAGCTCTTGCAATACAAATTGTCAGGATTTGGCCATTCGTACTTTTCCGGCATCTTTACATGTGGTGTTTCATCAAATTGAGGGTAAACCTGAAGCAGTTTGTTGGTATGGCTTGCCCACAATTGATGCCCTAAAAGATTGAGTTGTGGAATAAGTGTTATGTTATTTTTCTTGCAGGCATTCACCAGCTTTCTTATCTCACTTTTACTAAGTGCTAATGTGTCTACTAGTTCAGCGTGGCTTTTATACTCGTAATTGAAATCGATACGAAGAATAAGGGTATTCACCTTTCGGGGAGCGAGTTCTTCAACGATGAATTTTGTAAATGAATCGACTCCCCTCGGCTTTGGCGCAGCAATACAGAAACCTCTGACAGGTAAAATGCTGTCAAGGTGCGTTTGTGAGAACAAGGCTAACTGAATAAAAACAAAAAGCAGTAGAACTATTGCTTTTCTCATATTATTATTTATTGATAAGAATAATTAGTCTTTTGGATATAACGGAACTAATTTTTCAAGAAAAGTTCTTGATGACAACGAAAAAATAAATATAGGCCAAATACCAAAAACGCCTGAAAATGTTGCTTAGTAAGACTGCTGATATTTTGGAGCGAAGTAACGGTGAAGAAGGTGGCGGATTATGTGGGCACGCTTTTATCTTCAGTCTCTACCTTTATAATGAAAGAACGAAAGTGTTCTTAAAAATTACAAAGTAGAATTACTCCTTTTTAAACCAGTTACATGCGTGTATTTTTTATTCCCGGGTTAGGCGAAGAGAAATTCATTTTCGACAAGATAGAAAACGTGATTGCCGGAGAAAAAATCTTTTTAGATAATTGGACTTTATTGAGTGAAGTACCGGAAAAAGACTTAACAACGTTGGTGTACGCAACTCACCTGGTTAAAAGATTTGGCATCAAAGCAGAAGATGTTGTTATAGGACATTCTTTGGGTGCCTGGGTTGCTCTGTGGATTAAAGAAGTTGTTGGGTGCAAAATTGTACAAATTGCAGGGTGGACAGACAGGAAAAAGGTAATAAAAGTGTTACCGAATCTCAATCTACTTTACTGGTTTGCTAAGAAGGGATGGGGTTTTAACCGCTTCGTTCGATTTCTTTTATCGCTGCTGTATTACAAACAACCTTCCAAACACGTATTGCTTACTATTTTTGACAAGCTTGAAAGAAGTGATAAATCAATTGTAGCAAAACAGTTAATGGTTGTTTATAATCCAATTAGTCAACCTCCGTCAGTCATTCCGGATTTAAGAATTCATTCAAAAACAGATATTATTGTCAATGCTCCCGACGAGCCTTTTGCTATAATGAAAGGGGATCATTTTGGCTTATACACATTTCCGGACTCAGTGTATACCCCAATTAAACAATTCTTAAAACAACAAAAAGATGGTAGTTAAACCATCTTTCTATGTAATAGGAATACAACTGCTACTGCAGCAAATATTTTTTTCTTGAGTTGAAATGAATTAGCCTAGCTTTTTGCAAAAGATGGCAAAAGACCTTTGATACCCTCAGGCAACAATTCCTTAATTACTTTCTCTCCAATTTCTTTTATGTCAGAATAGACTTTTTCTTTTTCGTGGACTGTCATTTTTGAATATCTCCAATAAGCAAATGCGGCCAGTCCGGCTAGAACTACAACTTCTGAAACTTTTACTTTTTGTGACATAAAATTTTTATTTATTAACTAATGTTACTTTCTAACTATTCTAAAAAAATTATACCTCTCTTTTTTAGTTAATGTTTTACCGACTTGTTTCCAATGCGTCGGCCACTCCTTTAGCGGAAATATCATAGAGGGCTTCGTCGTATATCGACTTCCCGTCCTTAATCAACAATAGCTGGGGAGATTGATGAGGTACATCAAATCTTTCAGCAACCTCGTTAGAGATATCGCGATGCGAAAGCAAGTCAAGTATAAAGACCGGTGTGTTTGGTGGTAGTAAATCTCCCTCCTGTTCTAACTTCTGCTTTACACTTTTGCTAATTGGGCAAGTTGTATTATGCTTGAAAATAATATTTGTTCCCGTTGCTTCTCCAATCTTCTCTAGTTGAGATGTATTTTCCAAAGGCTTAAATTCCATTTTATCATTTTTGTATCCCTTTGCTATTTTCATTCCATCCAGAAATTCTACAACTGCTATTTCCGCGGGCCTTTAAAAACAGGAATTTTTAAAAACTATAAAAAATTTTCTTCTTATCGATTCCATCATCTTAAATGGTGATCATTTTACTTCTAGTTAAATGGGCTCAAACAGGTACAGTTGCGAACACGTAAGAGCGCTAAAATATACATAAAAATTTAAACATATATGATACTTTTTTGAGGATTTTATCTAAAGAAATCATCCTTTCGTAAACTTATTTCCCCACTTCTCCAAAAAAATTTGGATAATTATCACTTGATAAAAAATGGCATTATTCTTCCTACTGGTAAGAAAAGGGAAAGCATGACTGTTGATGATTTCAAAATATTAGAAGACCGCCAAAAGGTTCAAATGATTTTTGATGCAAAAAAGATTTCTGAGAAAATTGACCAGGACTCAAATTACCAACTTTTTCAGATTGATAATTTTTATGTCGAAACGAAAACAAGTCTAGAAGGAAAATTCAAGCGGAGTATAAAAACTTATACACTGAAAGATTTACCGGTTGATTATGCGGGTGAAGTTTTAAAAATGCCCATTGTTCGTTTTGCGAAAGACATAGCTCCTATACAGCCAACTAGCGTAAATTTTAAAAAAAAAGAGAAATTTATCTAGACATATTTAACCCCTCCTACTCTATTTTTCACTCCAATTAAGAACTGTTACAGCAGAGAGTTTCGCCGCCCCCTATATCTACATTTTTATATTTAGGCTTTTTCCAAAATCAATTGTGCTTTGTACAATCGCTTTCGGGTTCTTAGAAATGATCGCCGTTCCTATAGTTACCAGCTTAGATGCAATGTTGATAGCATCTTGTACAGCTAACGCTTTTTTTACTGCTTTTTTTACTCCATGAGTTATAATTTCCAGTTGATCTAGCATCTCTTTAACGTCCTCGAAAACAAGGTTAACGCCAATCATATTTATCTCACCGCCTACTCGTGCCAGGTCTATCTCTATGTCGTATAAGCTGTTTCTCTCCGAAACACTCATGTTTCCCTTATTGAAATCTATGTATTCTCCAACAGCATTAGCCAGGCTTCCAAAATAATCGGCCAGCATAAATACCTGTTGTGTATTTGGATTAACCATAATTACCGTTTAATAATTTTTTATCGGAGACTAGAGGCTAAATATTGCAGGTCCTGGAGATGCTTCTGTAACACTTCTTTTGTGTTTACATCTTTAAGATTATAACGATGGATGTACAAATCACGATAACCTTTTTGCACCGATTTTAGTAGGGCTACATAATTATCGATTAAGCCGTTGTGTTTGTCGAAGTAAGCTTTTTCATCCAGGTATTGCTTTACCAAAATTTGTTTCAACCCGCGGTCCGTCGCGTTGTCAAGCATTTGTTTGATATTAGGAAGGCGCGCATCGTATTCGAACTTTAGTTGAGCCCGTAGTCTGTTGTCAATGAGATAAATAAACGTCTCAGTCAATTGCTGGAAGATACTGTCTGCCTCAGTCAAATACTGCTTCAATTTCTTCTTGCGATAAAAGCTCGTTGCTGCCGTCGCAATAAAGTTTCCGGCCTTTGTTGAAATCGAAACTTGTTCATCAGTTAGTCGTAATAGTGGACTTTTTTGCAGCGCGCCGGTTAACCCTGAAACGTCGTAAGAAAACTCGCTGTTATTGCTCAGCTGAGCTACTGCTTCCAGGTATGCCGTAATTGTAAGTCGTATTTTTTGCATCGCGTCATCTGCGCTCGCTGCCGCCTCCTGGCAGTTGCATACGAAGTTTGGTCTAATCTCCCCAATTCTCAATTGCTGCAGTTCGCAGTCCTGGTGACAATAATCTTTATAAGTATAATCAATGCTGTTGTATTTATTCAGTGCCTCTACCGAAGAAGCGGCATAATTATGTACCTCAGTTAAGGGAACACAACCAAAGAAAAAAGGAAAGGCAACAAGTATGGCAAAGTGTATTTTTCTATACATAAATTTCTAGTTAACCGTCTCCGATCACTTTGTAATAGCCATGTTCGGGTAGGTATTTTTTTGAATTCAGCTAATGATTCTATTGAACATTGTTGCGTCGCACTCTTAAACTTTCATTTTACTATTCGGCTTAGTTTAACTCTTTCTAAGACCAAAAACCTAATTACAAATAAATATGGCAAAAGAAGTGCTTATTCAACTAAGAATAAAATTGGGGAATACTTTAAATAATTGCAACTATAATTTTATAAAGAAGAGAATGCAGTCGCAGTTAAAAAGGTGCAAGTAAATTTACCAGTACAAGTGAGTGACACAACAATGTTGATTAGATGTTTGCTGTTGGCAACACCAAAAGGTAATCAGATTTAAAGAGGCGTTTGTCTACCTGTTCTAATTGTAAAGAAAACCTTATTCCTTATGAGTGGTTTGTAAGAAGTACTAATATTACACCTCAATATGTAGAAATGGCTGTTACTCGAATTGACATCGAAACTTTTTTGTCCTTAGATTTTCAACACCCCATAATCGACGTAAGGTCAGAGGGAGAATTTGCGCATGCTCATATTCCGGGCGCGGTTTCGATGCCATTGTTTAATAACGAAGAACGAAAGGTTGTAGGCACGGCTTACAAACAACAAAGTAAGCAACAAGCTATTAAATTGGGTCTTGCCATTTTTGGAAAAAAGATGGTGGAAATGGTCGAATTTGTCGAAAGACTAGTTGGCGAACAAAGAGGTACATCATCTAAAACAGTTGTTGTTCATTGCTGGCGCGGCGGTATGAGAAGTGGCGGCGTGAGTTGGTTATTAGATATGTATGGTTTTAAAGTGTACACCATTATCGGAGGTTATAAGGCTTTCCGGCTTTGGGGCTTACAACAATTTGAGAATGATTATCCGATAAAGATTTTGGGCGGATATACAGGTAGCGGCAAGACCTACGCTTTGCAGGAATTGAAACAACAGAACGCAACAATCATCGATCTTGAAGATTTGGCAAAGCATAAGGGTTCTGCTTTTGGAAATATTGGAATGCCTACCCAACCGAGCCAGGAGATGTTCGAAAACTTATTGGCACTCGAACTTAAGAACGCTGTTGATAATTGCAGAATAATGAACGCGGGGAGTATTGATGAAGTTCATGAAGCTGGAACAAACAACGTTTCATCTTCCATCTGGCTCGAGGATGAAAGTCAACGAATTGGTTTGGTGAATATTCCATCCACCTTCTTTAAAAAGATGAGAAACAAGCCCGTCTACTTTTTAGATATTCCATTTGAGGAAAGATTGAAACACATCGTCTCTGGTTATGGTAAAGGCGATAAACAGGAAATTGCAGGTGCTATTATTCGAATTCAAAAAAGGCTGGGCGGCCTCGAAACAAAAACAGCGCTTAATTACCTGGTTGAAGACAACCTCGTTGAATGTTTTAGAATTCTTCTGAAATACTACGATAAGCAATACCTGAAAGGTTTGCATAGCCGCGAAAATCTAAACGACCTCTTAAATAACATTGATTGTGAAACGGTAGATGCCGTAAAAAATGCAAAGCTTATTTTTGCGCATCAAATAGAAAAAGTTAATGCCTGACAATATAAAACTTACTCAATACTCTCATGGCGGTGGATGCGGCTGCAAAATAGCTCCAGGTGTTTTAGAGGAAATACTAAACAGCCAATTTGCCTTTCCCGATAATAAAAATTTGCTAGTTGGTAATCATAGTAAAGACGATGCTGCCGTATATGATCTTGGCAATGGCACTGCGGTGATAAGCACTACCGACTTTTTTATGCCCATTGTAAACGATCCGTTCGATTTTGGGAGGATCGCCTCAGCCAACGCTATTAGTGATGTGTACGCGATGGGTGGCAAACCAATTATGGCTATAGCGATATTGGGTTGGCCGATAGATAAATTACCGGCATCAGTCGCCCAGAAGGTGCTTGAAGGAAGCCGGGCTGTTTGTGCTGAGGCAGGAATACCGCTCGCGGGCGGTCATAGTATTGATGCTCCCGAACCGATCTTTGGTTTGGCGGTAACGGGCATGGTTAATCTTGAAAACCTTAAGCAAAACAATACAGCCAAAGAAGGTGACTTGCTCTTTGTCACTAAGAAGTTAGGTGTAGGCATTTTATCCACCGCTCAAAAAAGAGAATTGATATCTGAAGCGCACTTTACCCAACTGTTGAAGCAACTAACTCAATTAAACTCTCTTGGTGAAAAATTGGGTAAGATAGAAGGTGTAAATGCGATGACCGATATAACGGGCTTTGGCTTACTCGGGCATTTAACAGAGATGGCGGAGGGAAGCAAGCTGATGGCTGAAATCGAATATGCCAGATTACCAATTATAGATGGGGCTTTAGAATACCTGGAAAAGAAAGTCGTACCCGGCGCAACAAACCGAAACTGGAATAGCATAAGTAACAAGGTAACGTTTGCAGATTCCATCAATCAACAGCAGGCTATTCACCTGCTAGCCGATCCTCAAACCAATGGAGGTTTATTAATTTCAGTAAGCGAAAATTCTGTAAAAGAAGTTGAAGAGCTACTCATTCAAAACCGATATGAAGCATTTAGTAAATCAATTGGAAAGATGGCCGCTGCTTCTAGTTATTCGATAACGGTAAGGTAAAACAATGTAGAAATTCAGCGAGCAGACGCTGAAGCTTTAGAGGAAATAGTGACAAAATTGCTAATATCGAAAGAACGTAATTTTTGTTGAATAGTAAACGGACCAGCACTTAACCTTTCATTGCTAATATACCCGTAGCTACCGTTCGTGAATGTGATACCTTCTGCCTGGCCCATTTGTAATGCGTCAGGTAGATTAAGTTTTCTTTTGTTTCCATTGAAATAAGTACCACCGCTATACCCGCTCAGTATATGCATAAAGTGTTTTCCGGGAGCTTTGGGAAAATATCCTAACAAAACTATTATATCCTGCCCGGGTGATTTGCTTGCCCCCGTTACAACATAACCCGTTGGCATCGTCTCTACAGAATCGGCTACATACGAGCCCGCTGCAGTGCTATTGAGTATGTAGTGGGTTGTACTTAAGTCAACCCAATTCTTGCTAAACAAATGAATTTTACCGCTATCTACAACCATTGCTTCACAATCGTATCTTGTATTATTTGTAGCTGAAGCTTTGGGCATTAATTGATCAGAATATCGAAAAGAGATAATCTCAATCTTTTCTTTAGGAATAGTTGCAAGCGGCTTGGTTGAATAGTCAGGTATATCACTGAAAGCAAATTTATAAATCTTCAAGTCGGTTCTTGCTCCATTTACGTTATTGCCAAAATCTCCGACATAAAAAAAAGTGCCGTCGAAAGAAAGTTCTTCCCAATCCACATTTGTTGCATCTTCCAGATTAACAGTTTGCAGTACATTACCAGATGCAGTATCGATCCTATAAATGGCAGCCGCCCCTCCTCCGTCATTACAACTCCAAAGAGAATTACCTGCCATCTGTAACCCACTGCTTTCATTTAAGATTTTGCTGAGTTGGCGAAGTTTTACAGACGGCCTATAGTTTGTCGTATTATAAGTGCAGCTACCGTTATTAGTGGTAGCTGCAGCATTGTAATTATTAGCGTATGGATCGGTACAGCCGCTCTGTGAATAGGATGAACTGGCGCTCGTTACAAGAAAAAATGTAACTATACAATAAACAGCAAGTTTAGATTTTATGAACCGCTGCAAAAAATCCACTAACATTTGAGTTTTAAACTATGGAAGTTATTTGATGAATTTAAAAGGAACCAGCATACCCGAAAAAGCGAGTTCTATGATCTGAAAACCATCTTGTAAAAGTTTACAAATTATTTTTTCCGCTTTAAAAGATGGTCGTCTTCTTTTCTATTTCATCGGGATCGTCACCAATTTCTGTTTCTGTAAAAGGATCTTCATCATCGTCGTCATCTTCTTCTGTATCTGGATCTGCTTGTCCGGGATCTTCTTTAGGTAACTGCTCTGGCTCAACTTCAGGTTTCTGCTTTGGATCTGTTTCGGGTTCTATTGATTCTGCGGAAGCAAACCTTTCATCGGCTACAAATTCTTCAGTCGCATCGATTGCATTATTTTCTACCAACATAAAAAGTATTTTTTGTGATTAACAATTAAAGACTACAAAGGAAGTTAATAAAGTTTGAAAGGAACTACTCTCCCATTCATTGAATACCCAACTTCATTACTTGCCTTTTTAATTTTTTTATTTCATGAATAAATAGTGCCACAGATTATATGCCATTCCATTATCGAAATTAACGACGGCAACAAAAATGGCTTTATTGTAAATGCCTGTTGAAAAGATTAAAAGCTTGAAAGAGACGATGGGTTGCAAAAAAAATCTGCGTAGTGTTTAAAACAGTACGCAGACAATTAGCATTCGTAGATATTGGTGGGGGGGGGCTGATAGGATATTTAAAAACTAGTTGATCAGTAGGATTATCTCTTCTGACTTTTAAGCAGTAAAAAGGTTTAAACAACGGGTTCGCTTACCACAACTGCAGGTCTATAATACCAATGAATTAACAGTGCTATAACTGATACTACTAAGCCCATGGCGACAACACCTTTCCAGTGATAGATTTCCCATGCTTGTGTTGCAAGCAATGTACCGAGGGCACCGCCAATAAAATAAGTAACCATATACACTGTATTCATTCGGTTTCGCGCTTCTGGTCGAATTGAAAAAATAGCAGCCTGGTTGGAGATATGTGCACCTTGTACCCCCATATCCATTAGAATGACACCGATTATCAACCCCGCTATACTACTACCTGAAAAACCAAAAATTATAAATGAAACGATCACGATTCCGATACTGATAGCGATCAGTTGATGCCCGTTTCCCCGATCACTAAATTTGCCCATTTGTGATGCGGCCAACGCTCCAAATGCACCCACTAAACCAAATGCACCGGCAACCTCACTTCCTGCATTAAACTGTGGTTGACGTAGCAGAAATGCTAATGTACTCCAAAAGCCGGCGAAACCTGCAAAACACAACGCCCCCCGTATTGCAGCAATTCTAAGTATTGGCTCTTCTTTCGTGATTGAAATTAAAGATGTCATCAACTGCTTATAGTTTCCTTTGTATTCGGGGTAAACTTCTGGCAATAGGAAGTAAAGACTTGCTGCCAGAATAACCATCAAACCAGCAGCAATCCAAAACATTGCTCTCCATCCGAGGTGTGCACCGACATAGCCGCTTACGGTACGTGATAACAAAATACCTATTAATAATCCACTCATAACAAAACCGATCGTCTTGCCTCTCCGTTCCGGCAACGAAAGATGAGCGGCCATTGGGATAATTAATTGGGGAATGATAGAAAACGCCCCAATTAAAAAACTAGCCAACATTAAAATGTGTATTGTAGGCGACCAGGCTGCTAACAAAAGCGCGATAATATCAATCACAAAAACTGCCATTATTAATTGCTTTCTTTTAAGCATATCTCCTAACGGTACGCAGAAAAGCATTCCTGCTGCGTACCCAACTTGTGTAAGCATGGCTAGTATTCCACCTTCTGCTTCTGAAACATTAAAGTCTTTCGAAATGTCGGCTAGCAAAGGCTGATTATAATAAATATTGGCTACAACTAAGCCCGTTGCAATTGTCATTACCCATAAATGCAAACTAGTTAATCCAGCTTTTTCTTTTGTCTCTTGCATTATCGCCTAAGTTTTGTGAAAATAAATGGATGCAACATTAATGCAATGCATATTGACCGCAAAAAATGGCTCAATTCTTAGAATTTTTGTCGGACGAACGTTGGGTTACATTCCTCTACAAAGGAAACCTTTCCCCAAATCTCTAACCTATGCAATGGCATGGTTTTGCTGACTCTTGAACTTTTATACTATAAATTTTATTCTTATGTTTTACCACGTAAAAGATTTACAATTCAATGCTAGGGTCTCGAAACCCGATCCTGCGTTTGCTACATTGCTATTAGAACAATTTGGTGGAGCGAACGGAGAACTTGCTGCCGCACTACGATATTTTGTCCAGGCTTTTGGAGCTAAGAATCCTTATCCTGACAAATATGATTTACTAATGGATATTGCTACTGAAGAGTTTAGTCACCTCGAAATAGTGGGCGCAACTATACAAATGCTATTAACGGGTGTAAATGGAGATTTGAAAAAAGCAGCAGAGACTTCAGAGATTATGCAGTTGCTTGATGGCAAGGCTGCTAAAGAAAATATGATTCACCAGGCGATGGTAGCACCTCAATTTTTTGTAGCAACAGGCGGCGGACCGGCATATACAAACAGCCAGGGCGTTCCATGGACTGCTGCATATATCAATGGTGATGCGCAAGGTGATCTAACCTCTGATTTGCGCTCGGACATTGCAGCCGAAACGCGTGCAAAAATGGTGTACGAATACCTGCTGCAGTTTACTGACGATCCCTACGTGCAAGAAACTTTACGCTTCCTTATGACAAGAGAAGTAGCGCACTACCAAATGTTCGAGGCTGCTTTGGCGACTATTAAACCAAACTTTCCAATGGGAGTTTTGCAAGCTGATCCAAGATACAGCAACCTATACTTCAACATGTCAAGCGGCAATGCTATTCGCGGTCCATGGAACCAGGGAGAAAGCACGCAATTAGGTGAAACATGGCAATATATTGAAGACCCGATAAAGCATGTACTGCAAACAAATAGCCTGCTCGATCAGTCTCCCGTGGGTGCCAGCAGCACTGTAGATCAAAACAACCAGCTGGAGATTGACCTGGGCAAAATGCGCAGCGAAATTGTCAATACTGCTGCCCCTATCGGTCCACAACAATGGAACAAACCTTTGGGCGAAGATGACCTTGGTGTTAGTATGGAAAAAGCGAACTTAGAAATTTGATGAATTTACAACAACAAGAACAAGAGGTAAGAAACATAGTGCAGGGTGAAGAAAACAAAGCGGATCGTGTAGAAATAATTTTTTACACTGATCCGCTTTGTTGTTGGAGTTGGGCTTTTGAGCCGCAGTGGCGCAAATTGCAATATCAGTTTCGGAATCAAATAGTTTTTAGGAACGTGATGACTGGTCTTTTGCCAAGTTGGAAAAACTATTCTGATTCTGTTTATTCTGTCACCAGGCCGCAGCAAATGGGACCCGTCTGGATGGAAGCAAGCGAGACTTCAGGCATGCCGATGAATAGTAGAATTTGGGTTGAAGACCCGCCTGCATCTTCTTATCCTGCATGCATTGCAGTTAAAGCTGTAGAACTGCAATCGCAAGATGCAGCCGTTAAATATTTGAGACTGTTGAGGGAAGCGGTAATGCTACAAGGTCAGAACATAGCAAAACAAGATGTTCTGCTGCAGGTTGCAAAAACTCTTTCAAATAACTTCCGGGGCAGTATCGATCTCGACAAGTTCGCCAATAATTTGACTAATGATAACGGCCTTGAAGCATTTCGTCCCGACTGGCGGGAATCGCAAAACCGGAATATAACCCGCACCCCAACCTTAATTATACGAACTAGCGGCAAGTCTGCGATCATGCTTACGGGCTATCGGCCTTACCCGGTATTATTAGAGGCACTTAAACAAGTAGCTCCTACCATGCAATCTACAGTTGAAAAAATTGACGTGGAAGGTTACAAGCATTTTTGGGGCAATTTGACAAAAAGGGAAATAGAGGAAATACAATAAAACTATTTGTTCAACAAGAACTAGTTAGCCGATACCCGCCAACGCAAAAGGAGATAGACAAAATAGTTGTATGGATATTAACAAAGCATATCACCTAATAGAAACAAAGCTGCTCATCTGGCTACGCGAGCTTGTAAGACTTTTACCCAATATTATTATTGCCTCCTTATTAATCGTATTGGGATTTTACGTAGCAAAGCTTATCAGGAAACTGGCTCAAAAGATCTTCCACAGGTTTACCCAACATGATACAATTACAAACCTGTTTTCGTCTTTTGTTTATATTGTTGTAATCGGTATAACCCTTTTTGTTGCCTTAAGCGTTTTACATCTTGATAAGGCAGTCACCTCCATTTTAGCCGGTGCAGGTATCGCCGGTATTGCCCTTGCCTTTGCCTTCCAGGATATCGCGGCGAACTTTATGGCCGGCATTTTACTATCTATCAGAAGACCGCTGGTAATTGGTGACCTTGTAAAGTCCAAGGACATCATGGGTAAAGTAATTACCATCAATATGAGAGATACGATCATACAAACATTTCAGGGTCAGCTGGTGATCGTACCGAATAAAGAAATCTTTCAAAACAGCCTTGAAAATTTTACACGCTCCGGTAAAAGAAGGATCGATCTTACTGTAGGAGTTTCTTACGGAGATAACCTGGATAAAGTAAAACAGGTGGCGTTACAGGCAGTAAAAAATATGACCGTGCTTGATCCGGAAACGCCGGCCACGCTCTTTTACACTGAGTTTGCAGAAAGCTCTATCAACTTCACTTTACAGGTTTGGATCAATTCAACAGAACAACCCATTTTTTGGCAGGGAACAAGCGAAGCGATCATGCTGATAAAAAAAGCTTTCGATGAAAATGGCATAAGTATTCCATACCCGATAAGAACATTGGATTTTGCCATAAAAGGAGGAGAAAATTTGGCTGATGCATTGAAGCAATCGAAGGGTGGAAAGGAATTATAACTCCTGTCATTTTGCTGGCTAATAGGTTTTTAGTAGCTACCTCAGCGTGGTTGTTCCTACAAACTTTGAAAAAAGTTGAAAGGAGAAACTACAGATGAACGAAATGCGACGCAACGATGTTCGATCGAAGCAAAATTGCCGGTACCATAAAAAGCCCAAATAACAAATCAGTCAAAAGCAGTAATTTTCGCGCTTATTAAAATAATAATGAGAAAATTATTTTGCTGGTTTCTATGCTGTTTTATTTCATTGTCCGCTATTTCTCA
Source organism: Segetibacter aerophilus (assembly GCF_007991655.1). Lineage (GTDB taxonomy): Bacteria > Bacteroidota > Bacteroidia > Chitinophagales > Chitinophagaceae > Segetibacter > Segetibacter aerophilus. The sequence continues at coordinate 406,027 of NZ_BJYT01000001.1, read as the reverse complement.
ACACCTCCGCTACCAGTTCTCCGCTCCTAACGCAGTACACCATGAGGCAGAGATCACTATAGTGGCCGACGGACTTACGGGGTCTTCTGCAATTTTCAGAATGAGTCGCTCCTCCCCGGGCCGTTATGCGAAACATGAGTTTGGGAAAAACGTGTACAACGTGATGGCGTACAGTGCAGCGGGCAAACCTCTGAAGGTAGATAAAGACGACGCGGACGTGTATAGGGTAACTGGCCACAAAGGAACCGTAAAGCTTACCTATACCCTGTTTGGCAACTATGCTGATGGTACTTATGCAAGTATAGACATTTCGGGATATCACCTAAATATGCCTGCATCTTTTATGTGGGTCAAAGGACTTGAAGCGGCACCAATAACCATACAGTTTGCAGTACCGGTAGCGAGTTGGAAAATTGCGACGCAGCTAAAATCAACATCTGATCCGCTGACTTTTACTGCGCCAAATCTTCAATATTTTATGGATGCTCCAACGAAGGTTGGCAACCTGCACTGGCGCGAGTGGACGGTAACCAACACCGATAATAAGCCCTATAAATTTAGACTTGCGCTTGAGGCCGAAGGAACTGAAGCATCTATTGATAGTTTCACTGAAAAAGTGAAGCAAATTGTAATTGCTGCAAAAAACGTATTCGGAGAATTACCTGCGTATGATTATGGGACGTATACTTTTATTGCCAGCATCAATCCCTTTGTGCATGGCGACGGGATGGAGCATCGCAACTCTACAATGATAACTATCCCTGCGGATTTCGATGGAAGTGACGACCTGTTAGGTGTCTTCGCACATGAATTCTTTCATTGCTGGAACGTGGAGCGTATCAGGCCTAAAAGTCTTGAACCTTTCAACTTCGAAAAAAGCAATATGAGTGGGGCGCTATGGGTGGCAGAAGGGTTTACGCAGTATTATGGAAGCCTTTTACAAGTACGCGCTGGAGTGATGCACGACTCGGATTTCATTAGCAACATGAGTGGTTTGGTAAACGCAAAAACCAATACTCCAGGTGGTCAGTTATATACCCCCATTGAAAATAGCCAGCGAGCTGTTTTTGTAGATGCCGGTGTCTCAATAGATCGCACCAATTATCCTAACATGTTCACCTCCTACTATTCATACGGCGGTGCAATTGCATTAGCGCTTGACCTCGAACTCCGCAACCGCTTCAATAAATCGCAGGACGATGTGATGAAGGAACTTTGGAAGAAGCATGGCAAAACTGAAGTTCCTTATACCATACCTGATGTTCAAAATGCGCTTGCTGCAGTTACCAACGTCAGTTACGCAAATGACTTTTTTAAAAAGTATGTCTATGGTCATGAAGCGATTGATTATAAAAAATTGTTTGCTGCTGCCGGTTATTCTATTAACCCTGCAAATGCGGGCAAAGCTTCCCTTGGCCGGGTAAATTTTGATAGTACAGAAAACGGTTTAACCATTTCGAGAAATACTATCCGAAATACTCCTTTGTACAACGCAGGTTTAGATGTGGATGACATTCTAGTTGACGTCGATGGAAAAAGATTGAAAGGAATAACCACTGTTAATGAAATTATCGCCAAACACAAAATTGGTGATAAAATAGTCCTAACCTACCTGCACCGCAATAATCCGATTAAAACGACTATTACACTTACAGAAGATCCATGGATAAAAATTGAAAAAATCGCTAAGGGTACCAGCGATAAGCAAGAACAGCTAAGTACTCGATGGATGAAAGGCAGCTAACTGAAGTGTAATGTTGACCCGCCTTTTGTTTCTTTTTGAATCATCGTTGTGTCACACTCTTGTACCTGTAGATTTTTTATGATCTACTCGTGCTTCTAATAATTTTCTAATGTATAGCATGTTCATTTGTTATTCGTCCCGGTTTTCGTCTCTATTTTTTTATACATTCGTGCTTCCCTTTCGCCCACATAACGATTACAACTATTACCATTAAAACTAACCTTGCATGCCCAATCCAAGATTGAACGTCGATCTGACAGATAGCTTTGAGAAGATACCGGTTAAGATTTTTTCAACCCCCAAAGAAGGTTCTGCATATGTAGCGTACGAGATCGCAGAAAAAATCAGGGAATCTCAACAAAACGGAAAGTCAATAGTCATCGGGCTTGCTACAGGTTCTACTCCTATCAGCCTCTACAAAGAATTGGTACGTCTTCACCGGGAAGAGGGTTTAAGCTTTAAAAACGTCATAACCTTTAACCTCGATGAATACTACCCCATAGAGAAAGAGGCATTTCAAAGCTACTTCAGCTTCATGCATCGGCAGTTGTTTGATCACATAGACATTGATCACTCAAACATCTTTATACCTGACGGAGAATTGCCTAAAGAAGAAATAAAAAAGCACTGCCAGGCATACGAACAACTAATAGATTCAAAAGGTGGAATTGATGTACAAATATTGGGTATTGGTAATAACGGTCACATAGGTTTTAATGAGCCAGGATCAAGTATTTTTTCAAGAACAAGATTAATTACACTTGATAACAGTACGCGGATAGCAAATGCAAGAGATTTTCAAAACATCTCACAGGTGCCACGGCTTGCTATCACGATGGGACTAAGCACAATCCTAAAGGCAAAGAAAATATTTCTTATGGCCTGGGGAATGAAAGCACCGATAATTGCTCAAACCGTCGAAGGGGATGTGACTGAACATGTGCCGGCAAGTTTTCTGCAACAGCACAACGACTGCACTTTCGTGATCGATGAAACTGCTGCTACAGAACTGACAAGATTCAAATCTCCATGGCTTACTGGTGAAATAGAATGGACACCAGCAAGCATTAAAAAAGCTGTAGTCAACCTTGCTCTTAAAACGAAAAAACCGGTGCTAAGTCTCACCAGCCACGACTATAACGAAAACGGCCTTGGCGATTTGCTGGTAGAAAAAGGCGATGCTTATGAAATAAACCTACAGGTATTTTATATGCTTCGCGACACTATCACTGGGTGGCCAGGTGGTAAGCCAAACTCAGTAATTCCCGGGCACCCGGAAAGAAGTGATATTCAGCCCAAGCGTTGCCTTATTTTTTCTCCCCATCCTGATGATGACATTATCAGCATGGGCGGCACATTTATGCGCCTGGTGGATCAGGGTCACGAGGTGCACGTGGGCTATCAAACCAGTGGAAACATTGCAGTGACGGATGAGTTTGTAACTCGCTTTCTCGACTTCGCCGTGGGCTTCGAAGATATGTTTGGCATCGACAACAAGACCAGCAAAGAGTTATTGTCTTCAGCACAAATGTTTTTGGCACATAAAAGGAAAAATGAAAGAGATACTCCCGAGATCAGGGCAATTAAAGGTTTGATCAGGAGATGTGAAGCAAAAGCTACGTGTCGATATGCAGGTCTTACTGATGACCGGGCGCACTTTCTCAACCTCCCTTTTTATGAGACAGGCACAATAGAAAAAAAGCCGATGGCTGAAGAAGATGTGCAAATAACAATTGCACTCTTACAGAAAATAAAGCCGCACCAGGTATTTTGTGCTGGAGATCTTGCCGATCCTCATGGCACACATAAAGTTTGCCTCGACATAATATTTGAAAGTATGCGTCGACTAAAGGAAAAAGGTGAAGAGTGGGTTAGTGATTGTTGGATCTGGTTGTACAAAGGCGCCTGGCAGGAATGGGGGATTTCTGAAATTGAAATGGCGATCCCAATGAGTCCCGATCAGTTGATGAAGAAAAGGTTTGGCATTTTTATTCATCAATCCCAAAAAGACATGGTGCCATTTCAGGGAAGTGACAGCCGCGAATTTTGGCAACGAGCTGAAGAACGAAACAAAAACACCGCAAACTTATACGCCCAGTTGGGCATGACCCAATACTCTGCCATGGAAGCTTTTGTAAGATGGCATTATTAGAAAAAGTTTATTAGATAATATAAACACAAATAGCGAAGGAGGTCCTTCGCTATTTGTGTTTATAAGTATTTTATCACTTAACGTCTACAAGATTAATATCAAAAAACAAAACAGCGTTAGGAGGAATATTTGCTCCCGGACTGCCATTGCAACCATACGCATAAGACGAGGGAATGATGAGTTTAATTTTACCGCCTTTTTTAATTAGAGGGATTCCAATTTGCCATCCTTCGATCACTCCTGACAACGGGAAGCTTGCGGTTCGAGAATCGAAGACAGTGCCGTTGAGAAGCTTTCCAGTATAAGTAGCAGTTACAGTAGAATTTGCTGTGGGCGTTACACCCATACCACCATCGAGAATTTGATAATACATGCCTGTACCATGCTTTACTACATCCATTCCATTTGTGCTTGCATAGCTTGTTATTTGCAATTCTTCAGATTGCGGAGATACGGGCATACATCCTTCTTTTTTTGTACAGCCGGAAAAAAACAAAGCAGTAATCCAAACAGTCAACAGTAACTTCTTCATTAAATCTTTTGATTAAATACTTTCTTAGTTGCTTACTTGACTGTTTATTTGATCGTCTTGCTGCATAGTCGTCGAAGAATTTTGGGATTTCTTCTTGTAAGACAATTCCGTGTATCGCTGCTCATTCATTTCCCACCGGTGTTGTTTGAAAAAGACGGTACAGAAAACGATGATAAGAATGAAAGCAAAAATTAATACCAGCGGAGTGGAGCGACCATTCGCAACCATCATTGCCCTCGTATACCATCCCGAAATATAATTGAGGATTACGCCAATGCATATTAAAAGAGCCAGGGGTAACCCAATCCATAAATGCTTTAAAGGGCTCTTATCTTTTTCCCGGTTCTTTTCCCAATAGCTTAAAAATTTTTCTTCCTCTTCAGTGAGCATGCGGTAAAGGTAACATCAAAAAAGGTACATTGCAGGTGCTTTTAAATGCCGTCTTTTGGAAAGGATCAGGCTTTCCTTTCCAAAATTATTAAGTTTGCAAACCCTAAATTAATACTAGTGAAATTTGATGACCAACTGGCCGCATTTCTCTATGAAAACAAAACATTGAGGCTTGAAGGAATAGGAACTTTCACTTTAGATAGCAAAGTGAGCGTACCGAGTGAGCTGGAAAAAGAGATTTATTACCCGATAGAAGGACTTTCATTTACTTATAATCCAAAGTGCGAAACAGATGAAGATGTAATTACTTATTTGGTAAGAAAGCTTCATAAAATACAGCCTTTAATCCGCTCCGACCTTGAGTCTTATTTATCCAACATCAGGCAGTTTATTAATTTAGGTAAGCCCTATACAATTGAAGGCGTAGGCACACTCAGCAAAAATAACCAGGGTACGTTTGAATTTACACCAGGTAATTTTTTACCGGTAAAAGAAGAACTAAATCCTAAAAGAGAAAATGCTGATCACAATTACCCGGTGCGATCTCAATCAAATGCAGGAAGAGTAGTTGCTGTTATACTTATCGTAATAGCGGCACTGGCAGCATTAGGAGGTATCGGTTGGGGAGTATCGAACCTGCTCTCAAAAAGGCAAGTGTCAAACAACAACGAGCAGCAGCAGGGATCCATTGATACAATACCACAGACAGGAATTGACACTTCAACACCCATCACAACAGCAATCTCTTCATCAAATACACCTACCGCTTCAGGTATTAATAACGCAACTTCTGCCACCGATTCTGCTAACTATAAAATGATTTTTGAAATAACTACCTCAAAAGAAAGGGCTCATAGAAGAACGGTTCAATTGCATTCCTACAACCACAACAGTAAATACGATACTACACATATTGGAGATGTAGTGCGGTACCGGTTGTTCTTACCCGTAAGAATAAGACCTTCTGATTCGACCCGTGTAAAAGACTCCCTCAGCATTTTTCTTGGATCAAGAGTAATGATTGAAAAACAATAGACAGAACGCACCTTTCTACCAACGAATTTGTAAAAAGTCTAAAAGAAGTTTTACATGGAGGCAGAGAAAGTACAATCAAGAACTACATGAGGCCTACAACAAATTCGACATGGACTTTCTTAACGGACTGAAAGGCGTTCAAGAATTACATCTAAAAGGAAAATCAGTCTTTACTTTTTTAGATGACAAGGTCATCCAATTAACAGACATAAGCTGAAATCGTCTACTCCTCTATCCTGCCATCGCCTCCTTATTGTATTTGCTTCTATAGTCTAAGGGCGACATTCCTGTTATCTTTCTAAATACTTCGCGAAACGCTTTCACATCCGAATACCCAACTTCGTACATTACTTCGTTAACCGTTTTGCGACTCGTTTCAAATGCTTTTTTAGCTGATTCAATTTTTACCCTTTGCGAATATTCACCAGGTGTATTTCCTGTAGCCTTAATAAACCTTCTATCAAAATTTCTCCTGCCTACCGAAAATTTTGCTGATAAATCTTCTACAGATATTTTTTCATGCAGCTTACTTTCAATGTACGCCTGCGCATCTTTCACCATTTCATCCCCATGCAATTTTTGCCCTTTAAATATTATAAATGTCGACTGGCTTTGCCTGTCCATTTCAATTTGGAAAACCTTGGAACAAAAGATTGCCGTTTGCCTGTCATAATATTTTTCGACTAAGTAGATGATTAGATTCAGGAAAGAGTAAGCGCCCCCATTCGTATAAATTCCATTTTCGTCGGTAATTAATTTATCAGTTTGCAAATTCACTTTTGGAAACATGCTTCTAAAACTTTCAGCGACGGCCCAATGTGTAGAACAACTTTTTCCGTCAACCAAACCTGCTGCTGCCAGCATGAATGCACCGGTACATATACTTGCGATTTCAGCGCCGTGTTTATATTGTTTTTCAATCCAGTCAATCAGCAATTGATTTTCCTTTACGGCTTGCTCATAGTTATGGTTTAAAGAAGGAATAATAACCAGGTCTGTCTTATTTATCTCTGAAATATTTCTATGAGGCTTCACGGAAAACAGGCCATCATAATATTCCACTTGCTCTGAAATACCTGCCAGTTCAATTGTAAACAATTCTCTTTTGCCCGATTCCTTTCGATACGAATTAGCCCTTGAAAATATTTTGTAAGCTCCTACTATGCTGCTTAGGTTGTTGCCTTCTCCGTCGGGGACTACTATGGTAAGATGTTTCATTAGAATTGTTTTGAACGTTTCGGGGCACTCTTTGTAATATGTTGAATATTTGTTTTCCAGCCCTACAGCTCCGTGGAGTCATTGTTGCGTCGCAATCACTTCATCTGCATAACGTCAGGCAACTTTTACCACAGCGATTATTCTAGCCTCCGGTCCTACAAAGATAGATACAACCTTTGTCCAAATCAACCCGTTAGAAAGTCCATTTAACACCCCGGCAAAGAAACATTTAGACAATAGTTTTGTCTGACAAAGAATTTCAATCCCTGGAAACAGTGCCTCGTTTTTTAATTGCGCTCTCCGAATAGAGCTAGCTGAAAAAAGAACAGGTAGTAAAAGTGAGTGACACATCGATGATGATAGTAGCATTACAGTATGGACAAAAAAACACCGTTTTCCTAAAAATCGATAATCAATTATGAGAAGAGTAACCTCCTTATTTGTAGCAGCGCTAAGCCTTGCCTCTCATGCAAGCCATGCTCAGCAAAAAACTGCAAGACAACTAAAAATTATAACCATGACAACAGCAAATGCCACAGCGGTTTCCGAAGTTGAAAAAGGCAGATTAACACAGCAGGAAAGGAACTACGCGACAAAGTTTTTAAACGAGACCGAGCAAGGTGTTTTTGACGCAGTGAAAAATTTGAGTGAAGCGCAGTTGAAATTTAAACCTGCGCCGGAAAAATGGAGCATTGAAGAATGCTTAGAGCACATTGCGGTAGCGGAAACAAATCTTTGGGCAATGGTAACAGAGTCGCTAAAGCAGCCGGCTAACAGTGAAAAAAGAGCAGAGGTTAAAATGACAGACGAACAACTGGTGGGTGCGGTAAAAGACAGAGCGCACAAATCAAAAACTTTTGAGGCACTGGAGCCGGCGAATGCTCCTTACAAAACTGCTGCTGAAGCAGTCGCGTCATTCAAAGAGAACCGAGAGAAACTGGTAGCTTTTGTAAAAACGAGCAACGAAGACTTGCGGGCGCATATATCCGCGTTACCCATTGGCACCTACGATGCTTATCAACTTATTTTATTAATTGCCGGTCATAGCAACAGGCATACACAACAGATCGAAGAGGTAAAAGCAAATCCATCTTTCCCAAAGCGATAAGGACTACGAGGTATCTATTAATCACTATAAATAGGTTCACCTTTCAAAAAATAAAATTATGCAAGAACAAGATTTTCATACAAGCATAACCGTTGATGCTACTGCTCATGAAGCCTTTGAATGTATCAACAATGTAACGGAATGGTGGACTAAAAACCTGGAAGGCAGCTCGCAAAAAACGGGCGATGAATTCACCGTTCGGTTCGGCGACGTTCACTACTCAAAACAAAAGTTAGTTGAAGTGGTTCCCGGCGAAAAAGTTGTGTGGCTGGTAACTGATAGCAAGCTCAATTTTATTAAAGACAAGCAGGAATGGACGAACACTAAAATTAGTTTTGAAATTTCCCGTGAGAACGACAAAACCAGGATTGACTTTAGGCACATCGGCCTCGTGCCCGAAATTGAATGTTTTAATAATTGCACTAAAGCGTGGGACCGTTATATCAAAGGAAGTTTGTTGCCGCTATTAGTCGAAGGAAAAGGAACTCCAGGTTAAATGCCGCAAAGTTGTCGCTCTTATAAATAAAAGCTCTAGCTAGAAAGTTTTGGTAAAAGCTGTTATATTTAATCATTAAATAAAAATGATTATGAAACTAAAATTATTTCCCTGCTTATTGCTTACCGCATTTCTTCTTACAGCTGGATTTTTAAGCTCGAACGCGCAGGGCGGAGCGAGGCAAAGTCCAAAGATGACAGCAACAGGTAAAATTGGTGAAGCAAACATAACAATCACCTACAGCAGCCCCGCAGTTAAAGGAAGAAACATTTGGGGCGGACTCGTACCCTACGGCAAAGTCTGGCGCGCAGGTGCTAATGAGGCAACAATATTTGAAACTGACAAAGATGTAATGGTCGAAGGAAAAAAACTTGCTGCAGGAAAATACAGCTTGTACGCACTGCCAGGTGAAAAAGAATGGCAGTTTATCTTCAACTCTCAAACGGGGCAATGGGGAATAGAGAGGTCAGGAGAAACTACCCGCAAAGCAGATAAAGACGTATTAGTTGTGAACGTTAAACCCCAGGTAACTTCTTCTATGGAAGAAAGTTTGTTGTACCAGGTAAACGGCAAGGGCATTGTTTTAAAGTGGGAGAAACTCGAAGTGCCTGTTTCAATAAAATAGACAGGTATTTTAAATAATAAGAATAACACGAAGAATATCCTTTAAGAAGATTAAAGGATATTTTTTATTTATAGTCATAACAGACATGGGTTCGTAAACTTTAGTAATAAATTTTACGGTACGGAAGGAAGCTTTAAGCAAGTTGATAATTACGTTGCAACAAAGTAGAGGTAAAGACGCATTTTAGACTAATCCTTTTTTTGCCTCAAAAACATTTAAAGCTCTTCTTAAAGTTTTACGCTAACCACCTTCATTTCATAAGCAACAAAATGATTGATGCTATTATGCCAGCAACAGTTAGCCAAACACCTGAACTAAAAGGTTTTGTTCCGGGCTTAAACATCCAAAAAGCGGAGACTGACATAAAAAGCAAGGCAACGCCAAAGAGTACAGTGAAATAATGTACGCGGGTTTCCGTTGACGTTGTATGTAGTTGCACAAAAGGAATTAACCAGGAGTACCATTCTTTGGTAACATATTTTGCCATTCCCGTCTCAACATTGTAAGAGCCATCTTTGAAATACATGATCTTTCCCTCTATCCTATCAACCTTAAAGTTTGGCATCCTTAAACCCGCACCTATACCAGAGGCTGCTAAACCGGTTTCCAGTTGCTTTTCATGAACCACATCATGCTTCAGTAAGTTAGTATATCGATAGGTTTGTAAAAGACCCGTCAAGCCGTAAATGATTACAAGGCCAACAATAAAAAACCCGACTTTATTGTGCAGATACCTCATGTACCACCGAAAATTTCTTCTTGTGCTTGCTGCATTGTCTTTCATTCTCATCACCCACTATTTTATTATTGAATTGATTGAACCTGTCGACCGGTTGTTGAACGGCTTTTAGATCACGAATGCAATTTCTTATTTTCTAAGTATTGGCGCTACACGGCTACCTAATAATTCTACTGATGTAGAATCTTTTCGTGTGGCACTTTAGTATACATGTGCAAGTAAGTAGCTCTTGATCTCACGCAGTACTTCAAGGCAAAATAAAAGTCCACTGAGATTCAGTGGACTTAATGTTGAAAGAGATTTTTGCAAAGCATCAGGGAGCAAAGACCTTTCTTATTGCAATACCTTATGGCTCGCTTATTTTGTTTCCTTAACACGCACACCTTTCCCCTCAAACATTCCAAGGAGACTTACTGTTACGTTGTCTTCATCTTTCTTATTTATCTGAAGGTTGACGTCGTACTCTTGGGCAGTAAAGTAAACTGTCACTGATTTATCTGTTTCTTCTACTTTACTAATCTTCGCAATTTCTTTTTTTGTAGAGTCCATAATAGAACCTGTTAGCTTACCATCTTTACGTTCGAGACTTACAATCATCCTGGGATCTCCCTGAGGTAATCCCTCTAATACTATATCCCATTTGCCAGCGTAATAATCTTTTGCAGCTGGTGTTTGTGCCTTAGCATTAAATGATAGAAGTAGGAAAAATAAACCTGCGAATAATGCACTTAACTTTTTCATGATCTTGTTTGTATTTCTGAATGTTTAAAAATTGAAAATTTCTAATTAAATAAAATATAGCTAATACATAAGGCTGGACGGTTATTCGATTATGACAACACCATTGTTTCCTGGAATACCTTGACGCCTCCTGACTCTATAACGCTTTGGATATGACTATCTAGATCTTCCAACCCTTTTGCTGTGCACATACCCCTGATAGTTAATCCAATGGTGTTTGATAATATATCAAGGGTAGAATGCCCCTTAACTTTAAATTGTTCATTCTTAGCAATCGCATTGTATAAAACATAAACCCCTTCCATCGCAATTTGCGGTTCTACGTCGCCTCTAAAAATATCTTCCTGTATCCCCTTCCCTATTATTCCGATGAATTGTTTGTCGAATTTTTTACCGATAATTACTTCTATTTTTTTTTCCAGATCGGGATAGTAGTAATGCAAGTCCCGAAAAAAAACAGTGTTGACATTACTAGATTGTTCTATCGCTGTAAACCATACATCAAAAAGAAGGTGAGCCGGGTTTTGGGCAGCAGCATAATTCTCTAACAGCTGGTATTGCTGAGCATAATAAAGATGCAGCGCTTCTTCTAATAGGTCCTCCTTGTTTTTGAAGTACTTGTAAACTGTTTTTGTTGATATACCTAACGGCTCAACCAGCTTTTGAATAGACATTTTACGAATGCCATATTTCAAGAACTGGTTAAGTGATGTCTGTAAAATCTGTTGCTTCATCTGCTCTGTCTGGAAAATAATTTATAAAAAATATTTTCCAAGGCCCCAAAGAAAGAGGAAAATATTTTAATGTCAAAATTTTCTTTCTTGTGATTAAAGAGATTTAACGGAGAAGAATGTCTGGCGTAGTTAATAAAAGTTGCTCAACGATAGAGAACAATTGATAAGCCGTTAAGATGTAACTGCCAGGGAACACAAGAAGAAAGAAGTTTTTTTAAAAACAAATACAAGCAATGCAATCAGTAAAATGACGAGTAGTGCAGGAACAATTTGTACATGCTTTAGTATAAATGTTTTTCATGCAATAATTGTATTTAGCCTAAAGGAAGCTCCGTTGATTTAAGGTCCGACCTAGGGCAGCTGTAAAAGTTTGTATTCAAACAGCCAGACATTTTCATGATTTTTTCGTTTTAAAGTCTAATCCATTTTCGCTTAAAACTTTTTTCAATTTTGGAATTGTGCTTGGTCCCATTCCATGTAGCTGTAAGATTTCTTTTTCGGTGAATTTGCAAAGCTGCTGCAACGTTGTTATCCCTTTATTTTCTAGTGCTCGTCTTGCGGGTGCTACAAGTAGAGAAAGAAAACTCTCTTCGGGCTTGCGTTCCTCTTCACAAACCGGGCAGCTAGGGCAATCGCTACTTTTATAATATTTGTGTCCTGTGGGACAAGTTCTTAATAGTTTCTTTGAAGATGCCATTTTTTTGTTTTCAAAGCGGCTTAGCCTTAATCTTATCCTAAGTTATTTGGTAGTCCTGGCGCCTATTTTTTTACCGAGCTTTTCAAATTCTAAATCATTTGGCTCCCATAGTTCGATCTTGTTACCTTCTATATCCATCACATGAACAAACTTTCCGTACTCAACCGTTTCAATTTTATCCACTACTAATACACTGTCTTTTCTAAGCTGTTCAACGAGCCCTTCCAAATTTTCCACTCTATAGTTGATCATAAAGTCTTTTGTTGAAGGTTCGAAGTATTTCGTTTTTTCAGAAAACGGGCTCCATTGGCTGAAACCTTTTTTTGTAGTGTCTTCACCTTGCCTCCACTCAAAAACAGCCCCGTATTGATTGGTGCTTAAACCAAGATGAGTTTGATACCATTCTCTCATTTTTTTAGGATCCTTACACTTAAAGAAGATCCCTCCGATACCCGTTGCTTTTCTTATGGAAGGCTGTTCTGGGTCTTCTTTTGTCATGAACGACTTGAACGCGAAACCAAGTCCAAATGTCACCACAAATGCGAGACTTAATAATATTCTTATTTTCATTTTGATTATGATTAAGGCTTATAAGGTATTGATATTTACGTTTACTGCAACTATTAAAGTATTTACTAGATCGACGAACCCAAAGTAAATTTATGAAGTATCTTCAAGACGCATTTTTTACTCTTATCCCAAAAAATATTTAAGCGTTCCGCAGAACACACCATCAGCTTTTTTAGGTAATGGATTAAAGTACTAAATTGTCTTTCTGCCATTTGTATAAAACATAATCTATAACCCAACAACAATGAAAAAGGCTTCTCTTTTATTTCTTGTTTCCTTTCTTGTTTTGCAGTTGCGTTCGCAGCAGGTGAAACATGTTATCCTGATAACCATCGATGGCTTCCGCCCGGATTTTTACCTCGATGAAAAGTGGGATGCGCCAAATATTCGTGGTTTGATGAAAGATGGTGCCCATACTAAAGGCATGAATAGTGTTTTTCCATCAATGACGTATCCTTCGCATACCACCATTGTAACAGGGGTTCAACCGGTAAAACATAGTATCTATTACAACAACATGTTTGAACCTACTGGTTCAACCGGGAAGATATACTGGAATACAAGTCAAATAAAGACGCCCACTCTGTGGGGAGCGGCACAGGCCAAGGGCTTGAAAGCTACAGCACTGTTCTGGCCTGTTTCTGCTGACGCACCCGTTTCGTATAACATTCCTGACATCGGCAGTATGGGAGAAGGAGTTCGCGAACAATACAGCAAACCTGAAGGCTTTGTAAATACAATAAAAAAGGAAGTGTTTAATGGTGCCGAAAAAGTTGAATGGGGAAAAGATGAAAATGTAGCTAAAATAGCAGCGTATGTGATTAAGAAAGATAAACCGAACCTGATGACGATTCACTTTTTTTGGGTGGACCACATAGAACACCAGGAAGGACGTGAAGGGGATGTGTTGAAGGCAGCCGTTAAAGACGCAGACCAGGCTGTTGGGATTGTTATAAACGCTTTAAAAGAGGAGGGCATCTGGAACAATACGGTTTTGATCGTGACAGGAGACCATGGGTTTGTGGATGTAAAAACAAATGTAAGTCCGAATGTTTGGCTCGCGAAGGCAGGCCTTTTGACCGATATTAAAAAAGATGACTGGAAAGCTCAGTTCTATACAGTAGGCGGTTCTGCATACTTGTATCTGAAAGATAAAAACGATTCGAAAACGCTCGACCAGGTAAAGGAAATGCTTTCAAAATTACCGGAAGAAGAGAAAAAATTATTTAAGATTATCGACCGTAGGCAGTTAGATGCAGCAGGGGCAAATCCTGAAGTGGCTTTAGCTTTAACAGGTGAAAACGGAGCCTCATTTGGCAATGCGGCTACCGGTGATGCAACAAAGCGAGGTAAAGGTGGTGCTCACGGTTATTTCCCTGATTTTCATGAAATACAAACAGGTTTTGTGGCGTTCGGTCCTGGCATAAAAAAAGGCGGTGTGATACCGGTTATGAATGTAAGGGATATAGCACCGGCTGTTTCTAAATTATTGGGTTTCTCCTTTCCTTCTGCTGAAAGCAAAATACCAGCGGGTTTATTGATAAGAGATTAAACTGCAAGGCAAATAGCAGTACAACAGAGTCGATAATATCTTACTCCTTTAAATTGGAATAGGGTTACACTTAAAAGTCTCAAGCGGTCTATTATAAACCTGGACTTTTATTGATAATCTGGTCACTGATACGAAAGAAATCAAAATCGGCAAAACCGCCAGTGTTTTTGGTGGCGTAGTTAAACAGGCCAAAACGGTAACCCATAAAGTGAGGGAGTGTATACGACATCTTTAACTGGGTGCCTATCGTTTTCCAATCTTTTCCGTCGAAGCTGTAGAAGAAGTCCGCAACATCTTTTTTATTAGTGAAGTCACATTCGGCTTTGAAATAAATGGCCTTTTCGATGAACGGGACAACCGCTGCTTCTATGGGCTTTCCAGCAGTTGCATTGATCATAACAACTGATTTTTTATCTCCCTCCACTCTTACCCCAACAAGCCCATAATTTTTTTGCAACAAACACAAGCCTGCGAAATCACCATCTTTCATATTTGATATGTCGAGCATGGTAGAACCGGAACAAACAGGTCCAATAGTCCGTTGCGTTAGAGTATTTCTTGCTAGTAGAAAAGAGGTATCAAGTCTTCCGGTTGTGAGTCGGAGAAAACCTTTTCGTTGTGAAAGTGACCAAAGCCTGTTATCCGGATTATGGTTCCACTGCCAAACTTGGGGTAGTGTAGTTTGGCCTTTTTTTAGGGTGAATTCGTCAGATGCGATAATGCCTGGTATCAAGGACTTGTTTGCAGGAAGATCAAGTGTTTCAGGCACTTTTCCATTCACTCCCAATACAGGCCATCCGTCTTCCCATTTCACTGGAACTAGATAAGGAATACGACCAACAGCACCATTATCACGAAACAGGTAGGCATACCATTCACCCTTAGGCGTGTTAATCAAACCACCTTGTGCTACACCCAAATCCTGAAGCCCAATTCTCCCCTCCCAGGGACCGGTAATTTTATCAGCACGATGGATAACAACAGTACGCATCCCTCCTCTTGGCCAGGTGATATTAAAGAGATAATATTTTCCATTTACCTTAAATAATTGCGAGCCTTCTGCGGCCAGACCTCCGTTGCCTGATGGCGCACTTGCATTCTCAATCAGCACTTGTTCCGTCCCAGTTTTTACGCCAGAGAAATCATCCTTTAATTCAACGATACTCAATTTACCAGCGCCCCATATTAGGTACACTTTACCATCATCATCGAAAAACAAGGAATGGTCATGATAAGATGGTTTAAACGACTGAGCCTTCCAGGGACCTTTTTCGATATCTTTTGTTGAATAAATATGTGTTTTACCACTTGTTGCTGCAAACGTGGAAACATAATAGGTGCCATTATGATAGCGTAAACTGCTAGCCCATGAGCCTCTTCCATAAGTGGACTTACCGTTATTAAGGTTCATTTCATCATTACTAACCAACGTATCATAAGCATAGCTTACCAACTTCCAGTTTACCAAGTCGTTCGATTTCATGATGGGCAAACCGGGGCTCATATGCATTGTGGTACTGCTCATGTAATAAGTATCGCCAACACGCACCATCGACATGTCAGGAACGTCAGCATAGAGGATCGGGTTACGTGCTAGATTTTGCTGAGCATCTAAAGCTTGCACAAAGAATACTGCGAAGACGAAGATTAATTTTCTTATCATTCCTTTTTTGTGGCTTGTGTTTCTAATGCCTTTTTTCTTGAAAATTGCTTTTGCAATAAAAAACATTTAAAGTACGATCAGTTATAGATAACGGGGTCTTGGAAAGAGGGTTTATTTAAACAGCAGTTGAGCAAAATTGTACAGATTGTTTCTCCATACCGGCCAGGCATGTCCGCCCGGATATTCGCTGTAAGTGTACTTGATACCCATTTCATCAAACTTCGCCAACATGACTTTACAGTTGTTGTAAGCAATATCTTCTTTGCCGCCCATTGCCACCCACAATGATTTTAAATTACTATTTATGGCCGCAGCATTAGCCTTCATAAAATCATATTGGGGATTAGAAAGGGCAGGTTGATTGGCAAACCACCCAGAGCTGAATACGCCGAGATAAGAAAATAATGGAGTATTCTTTATTCCTGCATAAAGGGTTTGTAAACCGCCCAATGATAAACCGACTAACGCCCTGTTCTTAGCATCGGTCTCAGTCCTGAAGTTTTTTTCAACATATTGAATAACCGCATTCTTTAATTCGTTTTCGAACATTCGTAATGAAGGCTCGCCAAATCCTGCCATTCCGCCTCCACTTATATTTCCATCCATCATTACCACCAGCATCGGCTTCGCTTTTCCTTCTGCAAGCAGGTTATCTAAAATTAAATCCGTTTTTCCCTGGGCCGCCCATCCTCTTTCATCTTCTCCGCCACCATGCAATATGTACAACACCGGATACTTTTGATTTGTATTAGCATCGTAACCAGGAGGAGTATACATAAAGAAGCGACGCCACGAATTGGTAGCAGTTGAATAGTAACGCTTGATGCGTACATCGCCGTGAGGAACATCTTTAAGTGCATAATAACCGCCGCCAGCAAAAGGTATCTCGATGCCGCTGGCCATACGACTCATACCATAAAAACTTTCGCTTGCAGGGTCTGCAACGGCGACACCATCGATTAATAGGGAATAATAGTGAAACCCTTCACTTATGGAATCGGTTGTTACATTCCAATACCCGCCGGTGTCTTTTGCCATATCGTACTTCCTGCCTAAATCGATTTGCACTTTCTGCGCATCCGGTGCCTTTATCCGGAACATGACACGATTGTCTGGTAATATCTGTGGAAATTTCGCTGAGCGAATATTGGTAGCAGCTGGCGTACCGAGAACAGTATACTTAGAGAATGAAGAAGCATCTACAGGCTTAAACAAAAATTGCGAAAACATGTATAAACCGTTCTTCCAAACCTTAAAGTCGTGTACCCCCGGTTCAATGTAGTAAACATGCGGAACGCCCTTTTCGTAGAGGTAATCATGGGTGCGTTTACTAAAGGAAAGGAGACCATCGTTATCGCCGCAGGAAATCCAAAGCAGTTTTAATTTTTGCTTTGCAGCTTCAGGATCTGGAATTAATTCTTCCGGCTTTTTAGTATTTGGGGCGGAAGAAAAACCGCCAACCCAGGCAAATTTATCGAGGTTGCCAAGCCCAAAGTTTAACGACTGGCCGCCACCCATAGAAAGCCCGGCAATAGCACGATGCTCACGGTCTTTTAAAACCGGAAAGGTCTTTTCAACATGGGGGATTAAATCATTTAATAAATCTTTTTCAAATGTAGCAAATGCCTGTACCTTGTCAGGCGCCATGACGTTTCCCGTTGCCCGATCATCTTTCATGGCTCTGCCATTGGGCATAACCACTATCATCGGTTCCAGCTTATTCTCCGCATAGAGGTTGTCTAAAATAACCTGTGGCTTGCCACCGTTTAGCCATTCCTTTTCATCGCCTCCGATGCCATGTAACAAGTACAGAACAGGATATTTCTTCTTTTTGGTATAGCCGGGAGGTGTATAAATAATCGCTCTCCTACTTGTCCCGACGGTAGTAGATGTGTAGGTAATTGTGTTGATTTTCCCACGGGGAATATCAGCGTGAAGGGAATCGAAATGGGCTGGAGCTTGTTTAACGAGGTCTTGCGAGTAACCATTAAAGACAGATGCAATAAAGACAAAAAGGACAATTATTAATTTTTTCATTTGTACTATCAGGGTGAATGGTTTAAAGCTTTTTTGAGATGTTTTCTATTTTTGACAAATCCCTTTCGAACCTCACCTTGCTAATCTTTGAACAACATAGGAGCAAGTACATACAAGCTACGGCGCCATGTCTGAAACTCATGTGCTGTACCTTGAGAAACATAGGTAGTAACGTTATAGCCGGCAGCTTTCAAATCAGCTTCAACTTTTGGAAGCGCATTCGCTCCGTTTGTTTCTTTACTACCATAGCTAATAAAAATGTGTTTCGGCTTAGTTTTTCCCTGTAGTTCAGTGGGGTTGTAATTGCCACCGCTTAACAAGCCCCAATAACCAAACACGTCAGGTTTAGCTAATGTTATCGTGTGTGTTTCAAAACCTCCCATTGAAAGTCCTGCCATCGCACGATTATTTCGGTTAGCCATAGTGCGGAAATGTGAGTCAACATAAGGTATTAGCTCATCAAGTAAAACAGTCTGAAAGGCGCCAACACCAGTAGGTTCACCAGCAGTTACACCATTAGGCACCACACCGGGTGCGCCCATACCGCCACCGGCAGGACGTGGAGCAGGAGCACCAGCCGCACCGGCAGTAGGAGGAGTTGCACCAGCGGCAGGAGCACCACCAGCCGGAGCTGCGGGACGAGGGGCGCCACCCGGTCTACCACCGGTATTAGTCATACCATAGGTCATAACCACAATAAATGGTTTTATTCTACCTTCTGCAATCATGTTATCCATAATCAAATTAGCCTTGCCTTGAATGGCCCATGAAGTTTCATTTTCTCCCCAACCATGTTGCAGGTATAATACGGGGTATTTAGTGTTGCCTTTTTCATATCCGGGAGGAGTATACACATTGGCAACACGTGATGTGTTAGTGCTTTTTGAAGGGAAAAGAATCTGTTGCACATGGCCGTGCGGAACATCTTTAAGTGCATAAAAATCCTGGTCTCTGGCCGGGATTTCGACACCGCTTTCCCAACGTTGTGAGCCATAGAAATTTGCTGTTCCGGGATCATTAAAAATTCCCCCATCAATTACCAGGTGGTAGTAATGAAAACCTTCGTCCATTGGGCCAGCGGTTGTACCTGTAAAGACACCATCCGCTCCTTTTGTCAATCTTGTTCCACCTTGCCCACCTAAACCAAGAGTAACTCTTACACTGTCCGACTGAGGAGCTACTATACGAAATCGCACATACCCCTGCGAGTTTACCTGCGGATAATCCTGGAAAGGCTGGTTAAATAAAGAGGGCTTGAAGTCCTCCAGGGGCGTAGGCTGAGTTTGTGCAAAACAAACTGCACTACAAAATGTAGTTGCTAAAACAAGAACTGAAGATTTAAGCTTCATATGGCTACGATTTAAATTATAAACTAAATGATGACATTCACTTTTGAAAGCGAATGGTTTTTATAAAAAGCTCTTGAGAACTTCCTGTCGGAAATTTTATAAATAGGTCGTGATGACCAGAAACATTTTTGACCGCCTTAGTAAATGCCTTCCAGCTACCTTCTCCGCCCGTTGCACTAACATTTATAGTAGCTATCAGCTTGCCGTTCGTTAAATCGTCTAACCATACTTCAAGCTTCGCTGGTGTTTTTGACGAAGCTGAAACTTCAACTTGAGAAGCAACGTTCTTATCCCTGCCTAAATCTACCCCAGATATCATAAACCAACCCCCATTTGCAGAAGTGTTTGTCACAGCCTTTCCCGCAGTATGCTTAATTTTCTTGACACCAAAATAATTACTATAGCCGGCCGCAGGAAGAAATGAAAATCCATCTTTACAAACGAACCGGTCAAAATCAGCGGGCTTGCCTTCAGCAAATAAACCCACGCTCGTTCCCACCCACGAGTTGTAATTGGGATGCTCTTTATCGAGGCTAACAGCACTGATTGGAGTGCCTACTGCGATCCACTTGTTTCCATCAGAGCTGCAGTAAGCCGTGAGCTCGTGTTCGTTTCTTTCTATTTTTAGCCACACATTATTACCAAAAGTATTAGCGATACTACGGACAGCTGAGTCTAGTTTGAAAATAATCTTTTTGCTACCATTATACCCGCTATACAGCTGTACCGAGACTTTTTGATTTCCATTAGTCAGATAAAGGCCCGCTTTCGAAGCCGTATCCGTAGCATTAAAATCGACCCGGGTAACGGCAGAATAATAATGATCTGTTTCTTTTTGAACCAGGTGAGCCATCGCTGTATCAGGAACCAGTCGTATCCATCCTTTTCTCGCCGAAAGAGAATATTTTGAAGCAGCTTTTCGATTTAAGAAATGCCAGTCCAGGTTTAGAGAATCTGAATCAAAATAATCAGACTGCGCACTACGCCATAAAATACCTGATTGCGGCAGATTTGGTCTTTCTACCGGTGCAGTTGTCGGCGCCATTCCCCACGGGCGGTTGCCTTCCCAAGGTACCTGGTACAATCCGGTTTGGCGGCCTGTACCATACCAATCGTCTTCTCTTACTCTTTCGTAACTCTGCCCAATAGTCCACCATGTTCCATCGGCAAGTTGAACCGGGGCTCCGATATGATTCGGTCGGCGGAAGCCGGCTTCCGGATCTGTGATGGGCTTGAAAAAATCGCCTAGTCTCTCCCACTTGGTAGAGTCGGCAGAAAGCTCAGTGCCACGTAAGACATATTGCCCACCGGTTACATCACCTGCCGGGAAATAATAGTAATAGCCGTTACGTTTAGACATTACAGGACCTTCAGCCCAGCTGTATTGCAGCTTTGCATTTACCCAATCAAGATTAATAACAGTGTCGGTCAGTTGCCCATCTCTACCAAGTGCCTGGATACGATTTGTTTTTTGCCCGTTCTTTATCACCATGTAGGGTTTGCCATCATCGTCCACAAAGATTGAATTATCGTAACCAAGCGGGCCTGTTTTTGGGTTGCCTTTTACCTGTACCGGGTCTGTCCATGGTCCTTTCGGGGAAGTTGCTTTTGAAAACCACTGGCCGTTAGCGGAGAAATAAATCCAGTAAGAATCATAAAAGTGGGTGATGGCGCCCTGCCAAATTCCGGCAGAAGGCTTATCGGTAACAAAACCTGCTTTTGATGGCGGCACAACCCTGCTAATTACTTCCCAATGCACTAGGTCTTTAGAATGATAAATTGGTAAATACGGTGTGAAATGAAAACTTGAGCCACAATGATAAAAGTCGTCGCCAACTTTAAGCAAAGTGGGATCCGGATGATCGCCAGGCAATACGGGGTTTACATAGGTTCTAACCTGGGTATAATAGGTTGAAGAGTCAGCGCTTCTAACGTCTGTCGTCGCAGCTTTTACTACTTTGGATGTTTTTTGGGCCTTTATTTCTTTTTGTAAAGTCAGGAGAGAGACACAGGCAATTGCTAAAATCTTACGGTACATTTCTACAGCATATTTGTTATAAGCAAGTAAAACTATAGCAATGTATTTTCTTTTAGTCACTCACTTGCTCAAATTATAGAAACAAATGTTCATTTTGAAGGCTGCTGCCATAAGATGGTTATTTTTTGGAAACCAGCATTTGTTCTTTAGCCGGGGTGCGGTTGTGTCACTCACTTGTGCTGTATCTTTTTATAGCGGCTTTTTTAAAAGCTTGTTACCTAGTCGACTTGTATAAAAACAACACTTCAAATATTCGTCAAAAATCTTTTTCCTATTAAAAACGTCCATTCCCTTTAACAACCCTATTATCCTGCGACCAGCGTATATACTTTTCCACTTTGCGTTGGCAGGTCGTACAATAACGTTTCTTTTAATTGCAAAGGTGTATTGGTAGCATTAGGTGATACAATTGGCGTGGCTGTTTCTTCTGTCTTGTAAAAAGGATTTGCATTTGTGCCGGTTGCTTTTTTTAATGAACCTGCCCCGCTTACTTTTAATGCATTTGGAACGCGCAAACGCAGGTTTCCTCCAAGATTTGAGCGCACAACCACCTTTACCAATTTGGCGTCGCGCCATTCAAGCCTCACCACTTCAAAGCCGCCCCTTGCCCTTATTCCGCTAATGTTACCTTTTTGCCAAACGTCCGGAAGCGCCGGAAGCAAATGCAGCGCACCGTCGGCACTTTGCATCAGCATTTCCGTGATTCCCGACGTACAGCCGAAATTGCCATCAATCTGGAAAGGCGCATGGGCATCAAAAAGGTTGTTATAGGTTCCGCCTCCACCCGGGTTAGTACCGACAGGGGAAAGCTGATTTTGAATAAGCTTATATGCATGGTTACCATCTAGCATTCTAGCCCACCAATTTACCTTCCAACCCATACTCCAGCCGGTGGATACATCGCCTCTTTGGATCAAAGTATTCCTCGATGCATTGTATAATTCGGGCGTGCGATACGGAGAAATTTGATTTGAAGGAAACAACCCGTATAGATGAGAGATATGGCGGTGATTATCTTTTGGATCGTCCACATCATCCAACCATTCCTGTAACTGGCTGTACTGTCCAACATGCATAGGCGCCAAACGGCTACGCATATTCTTTAGAGTATCAACAAAAGTCTTGTCTTTATTTAAAATTTGAGCGGCATTAATTGCAGTACTGAACACATCAAAAACGATTTGGTTTGACATGGTTACTCCCGCATCTAAAGCAGAATTCTGGTGTGCTTTCGGTGCATTTTCAGGCGACTCGTCCGGGCAAAGCACCAGCCAATGATACTTGGGATGTTCTACCAGGAAATCAGCATAAAACCGGGCAGCGCCTTTCAATGTGGGGTAAACTGAAGCGAGGTAAGATTTGTCGCCGCCGTAAAGGTAATGTTCCCAAAGATGTTGACTTGTCCAGCCACCGCCGTTATTCCAGACGCCATAAGTAGCTCCATCTACAGCCCCTGTTGCCCGCCACATATCCGTGTTGTGATGTGCCATCCAACCTCTTGCGCCATACATTTCTTTTGCTGTCTGTTGCCCCGTCTCAGACATTTCTTTTACCATTGTAAGAAACGGTTCGTGCAACTCTGCAAGGTTCGTTTTTTCGGCGGGCCAATAGTTCATCTCTGCATTGATGTTGATGGTGTATTTGCTATCCCATGGCGCATTGAGTTTATCATTCCATATCCCCTGGAGGTTCGCCGCCTGGCCACCAGGTTGAGATGAAGAAATCAGCAGGTAGCGGCCATACTGGTAATAGAGACTTACAAACTGTGGATCGTTCGTTGAATTAAAGGCTTTCAACCTTTCGTCTGTAGGAAGATTAGTGGTTGCAGCAGTTCCAAGATCTAATCGTACCCTGTTAAAATATTTTTGATAAGCTGCCACGTGAGCCGGTAAAATAGTAGCGAAAGATTTCGGAAATGCTTTATCGAGATAGCCTGCTGCTCTTACATTTTCATCACCGGTAATATCATGATAATTATTAAAGTTGGTTGCTATAGAAATATACACCGTTACTGCATTCGCATTGCTGATTGTAACAGAGGTATCATTTGCTGTAAGCGCACCTCCTTCCGGCTTCATTCGTACAATACCCTTGTAATTCAACATTCCTTTCACCGTTTCGTGATCAGAAGTAGTACCAAAAATGGTGAGTTCTTTAGATGCTGTTGTTTTGATTGTTGCTCTTTTTTGAGGCGTAGTAAAAGAAGCAGTAAATGAAATGCTCCCAGGTTTGCTTGCCGTCAACCGCATGGCAATGACCCGGTCGGGAAATGAAGCGAGTGCTTCCCTGGTGTAGGTCACGTCTCCCACGGTATACGAAGTTTTCGTTACCGCTCTTTTTATATCTAGTTCCCGACCATAGTTTGAGAAATTATCATGGCCGCTAAAAGTAAGTTGCAGGCTACCAACCGGTTCAAATTTTTGTCCGTGCGATTTCTTAGTAATGATGACTCTGTTGGCCAATCTTTCAGCATCTTTTTGTTTGCCTTCAAATATCAGCTGGCGGATAGCAGCTAAAGAGTCAATGGCCAACAGATTATCGTTACGGTTTGGACTGCCGCTCCAAACGGTATGCTCGTTTAACTGTATCGTTTCTTTTTCAACATTACCATAAATCATGGCACCTAATCTGCCGTTTCCAATAGGTAAAGCGTTCTCCCATGTTTTGCCTGCAGGCTTGTTATACCAAAGCTTCAAGGTTTGATTGTTTTGCGAATAGATTACGGAATCAAGGAACAATAAAAAGATGAAGGCTACCTTTCTCATTTGGCGATATTAAGATTTGAGTATCAAAAAATTAAGGGTAAGAATTTTTGAAGCGGAAAATTAACTGTTTTAAACAATATCGTACTTGATCAACAAAAACAGCCAATTGCCTTTATAACGCAAGCTAAATTAAGGGGGTTTGAATTGATCGTACCTAAGACTGCCTTTGTGGATGACCTTGCAATTAATGATACATTTCTAACTGTAACCGCGTTTCTTCCAGGTCAAGTTCTTTCTCAAGCTTTCTCAGTATTTCATCACTTGTCTTTCCCTGCAAATGTAGGCGCTCAATCACCTGTCGTTCGACACCTATCAGGTCTAATTGTAATTTGGTAAATTCATTAAAAATGTTTCCTGCAAGCGTTTTTCCTTGCCCGAAATAATTGGAGGGTAAGTCTGTTTTTTGCAGCCGGTTGTATTTTACTTCGTACTTACTTTTAATGTTATTGAGCAGTTCATCAGGTAATAAGGAAAGGTTCTCTTCTATATGCGATATTGTTTCGGCTACTACATTGGTTCTTACTTCATATTCCTCTGCAGCAATAGAATACTGGGGGATTTTTAATTTTTTAATAATCCATGGCAGGGTAAAACCGAGCAGTATAAGGGTAGATAAGATAACGCAGAAGGTAAGATAAATGACCAGGTTCCTATGGGGGAAGAGTACGTTGTTCTGAATGGTAAGTGGTAATGCCAAAGCTGCCGCCATAGACACTACTCCCCGCATTCCTGCCCAACCAAAGACAACCATATTACGGCGGTCAAACTGCTCCTTCTTTACGGTGTTTTTAGTGATATACAAACGGTGCATTGCAGCTGGCAAAACCCATATAAATCTTACCAGGATCACTACCGCACTTAATACGATTCCATAGAGTGCCAACGCCCCCGAAGGATATTCCTTTATACCTTCCATTACGCTTCGTAGCTGCAGGCCAAGTAAAATGAAAATAAGGCTGTTTAATATAAATACGACCACTTCCCAAACAGAGTAAGTCATTATCCTACTCTCATTTGTAAATATTTGTCCTGAACGGAAAGACAGGTATAGCCCTGTAGTAACGACAGCAAGCACACCTGAAAAATGAAAGTGTTCGGCAAGTAGGTATGAGGCAAAGGGAGCAAGAATGGTAAGTGTTACTTCGATAACAGAGTCACAAACAAATTTTTTATGGATCACGTATAAAAGGTAGCCAATCAACAAGCCGATGCCTATACCTGCACCCACTACAATTATAAAGTTCAGCCCCGCTTGCCAAAAGAAAAAGTTTCCTGCAGCAATAGCAGCGAGGGCATACTTATAAGCGATCAAACCGCTCGCATCATTTACGAGGCTTTCACCTTCGAGTATCGTGATCAACTTCGGGTGCAGCCCTAAACCTTTGGTAAGTGATGTGGCAGCAACTGCATCGGGCGGGGAAACTATGGCGCCAATTAGAAAAGCAAGTGGCCAGGTTACGCCCGGTATTAGCAAGTGTGCGGTCAATGCAACTAATGCGGTCGTAAAAAATACCAGTCCAACGGCGGCAAAAGTGATAGGTCTTACAGAAGCTTTGAAGTTGTGCCAGCTGGTATTCCAGGCAGCAGCATATAGTAGCGGTGGCAGAAAAAGAATAAATACAATAGTAGGATCCAGCAAAACCACGGGTAGTCCGGGAATCAGGCTGATGCAAACGCCCGACAAAACCAGCACAATAGGAAACGGGAAGTTGTAGCGTTTACTCAATAACCCTAAAAAAGTGATACCGAACAATAGTATCAATATAATGCTCACATTTTCCATTGCACAAAAATAAGGATGTACAAATAGCAGGTGCGGCAAAGAATGCTGTAGCCAAAAGATCTGGCCCTGCTGGATCAGGCTTCAGATGAGAAAGAATTTTTAAACAGTTAAACTAAAGACAGCTTTATCACAGCACGTACATACTGAAAAAACTAAAAGAGACAGGCGTCAATGCCTGTCTCCTTTAGTTTGATTGATTTTGTAAGCTTTTTACTTAAAAGGAACAATATCAATAATGACTGTTCTGTTATAGAAACGCTCTTCAGGAAGATTGTTTTCGAAAGGTGCATTTGCTGCATCCTCACCAAAGCCTAAGGTTTGAAAACTTACACCTTTCTTACCAGCTTTCGACAAAGCACTTTCAATGATTTTCTGTGCACTATTGGCTCTTTCAGAAGAAAGCGCATTGTTGTATTTCTCGTCGCCAATAATATCTGTATGACCATGAATAATAACCGTTCCGTTTTCAGGAATAAGAGGTGTTACAATATCAGTAAGAAACTTCGCATAAGAAGCAATTGTTTTTGATTTATCAAAATCAAACAGGATGCTGTAACGCAAACCTTCTTGTTTAGGATCATCCATTTTCACCAGGCTAACTGAGCTTTCTTTCTTTACAGCACGGCCGCTTTTGGTTTCTCCAAGCATTACTATTTTGTAGTTGCCTTGAGAATTGTTTCCTAAAATCGTTTTGCCTGAAACAGATCCCTGGTCTTTTGTAAAAGGTCCATAATGCTGAACTGTTCCTTGCTCATCTGTAACTTCCACATTCCATGATTTCAATAATTCATCAGCTCCTGTTGCATTGAAAAGAACATAGCTATCAAGTGGATCTTGTTGTACTGCTGTAATTTGTACAGGCTTTAAAAATGGTGAAGCAACCCCGCCAACCTGCAATAATAATTCA
Source organism: Segetibacter aerophilus (assembly GCF_007991655.1). GTDB lineage: Bacteria > Bacteroidota > Bacteroidia > Chitinophagales > Chitinophagaceae > Segetibacter > Segetibacter aerophilus. Next base: position 379,152 of record NZ_BJYT01000001.1, on the reverse strand, counting down.
GGTGAGGTACTTACAATATCTACCCTGCGATCTCCTTCACGTAATAAACCAAGTTCTTTTGTTGCACCTGGTTGTTCTGAAGGAATAACCGGCTTGTCTCTTCCTTCTGTACTTATTCTCGAAGCATCGATACCAAAAGTTGATACTAAGTATTGTTTCACATTGTCAGCCATCAATTTTCCTTCTTTAGGATTTTTATCTGATGCTCCGCTTAATGCTATTGTAGTACCGGGATTTGCCCGAAGGCGATCACCTATTATATTTAGAATGTTATGATAGACTTCTAACTGCCTTACCGAACGGCCATTGTTTAAATTATTTGGCTGGTCTTGCTGCAATTGGTCTTCGTGAAATGCATTTGCCTGGGTGCGGCTTAATGCGGTATAACGCGCAGGTATTTCAGAAGAACCCTGGTTAAAAAATACTGAGTTACGAAGCGCAAAAGTTTCTTTCACTCGACGATTTAAGGGAACCACTTTAGGCGCTCTAACCGAGAACTGTATTTCTTTTTCCGGAGCGACTACAGGAACGTTTACTGGTTCTGATGTAGTTTTTGCAGCGGCTGCTTTTTTGGCTGTTCCAAATTTAAGTGCGATTCCGGTACGAACGGTGTATAAACACCATGATCCTATAGCACGAGGCGCCTGGCCAAAATTTGTTTGAAAAGATGCAAATGGTGAAAGGGTCCACTGGGTTGCACTTGCTCTTGCTGAAATTGGAATATCAATACCGGCACCTGCCTGGGCTGAGAGGACTGTTTTACGGACATCGCTCCAATCGCCTCTTTTATCCGTTTGTTTGGCTTGGATATAAGAAAAGCCCTTGCTTATATTGATGCCTATAGTTGGTCCGCCAAATATATAAAATGCAGATGAAAACGGTGCTATACGAATACTTGGCTCAATAGAGATGTAACTAAGATCTGTTGATAAATTTGCTCCGCAATTACAAGGGGCCATCACACTGTCGAAGCTTCCGCCCCGGTTGTCGTATGCTATGTTTAGCATACCTCCCAGTACTTTATTTGGACGGTATTCAGTTAGTAAAGATGCGTAAGGTTTAATGCCATCTCCTTTATGAAATGCAGTAGGAACCGTTAGGTTACTGTTTAGCATTTGTGTGGTACCACGGTAAGTATTAAAGTTTGCAGCCCCTGATTCGCCAAACCACCATTTTGGTTGTACCCGCTTTGTTTTTTGCGCATTACCAGCCACGCCGGCAATCATTAGAGAGAGGAACAGGAAAGCAAATTTCTTATTTGCTGTATAATGTGTCATAGAATGTTTTTTATTAAATATTTTATTTTTGTTGTGAAGCCAAAACAAGGGTTGGGATAACTTTTTCGATCCCCTACAGGTTGTTTTTGAAATGTTGTTTGCTTAAGAATTCGCTTTGATTGTTGCCTCTCAGTACAAGTGTACCAGTGAGTGACACAACGATGCTTGATTGAAAAACAGATGTTTGTAACCAGAGTTCATCTTAAGCAAACAACAGGTAATTTTTATCTAAGGAACATTGATAGTTGTGTTTACCAGTGTAACTGAAGCGTTCAGAGAAAGTGCCCTGCCGTTTAATACTGTTTGAACAGCATTGCCAGCGGTAGAGAATGTAACGCCTGCAGAAGCAATGATGGTTCCGACCATAACACCGCCGCCTGCACCGTTAATGGTAGCCGCGCTGCCGACGTACCAGAATACATTTTGAGGTAAGGCACCGTTGATCAGGTTTACACTTCGTGCACCTTGTGGTCCGGCAACACCTACTGTTAAGCCTGCCGCAGTTTGGAATACCCAGACAGCGTTAGGATCGCCTTTAGCATCAAGTGTAAGGTTTCCGTTTGTGATTTTGAAAGTGCCGCTTGCAGATTTATAAATTCCGGGTGCAAGGGTTAATCCCCCCAATTCACCGGCGCCTGGATCAGTACCGCCTGGCTTAGAAGCAGGCGAAATACTAAGGTAAGCGATGGTCGCATCAGAAAGACCCTTAGTTGCTACTGCAAACGAAGTGGCGTTACCAGGAGTTGGAGGAGCTGTATAAATTCTACCTTTTACATCTCCTACGTTTAAAGGCGTTTCAGTATAGATATCACCTGTTGTTCCATCATGGAAGCCGGTTATTAAAGTAGATGCACCAGTTGTACCAATACTTCCGTTGTTAATCACCGTATTTAATCCCTGGTTCGTTATACCTGCACTGCCACCAAATATTCCGAAAAGAGAAGCACTACCTATTGAGGGAGTCACTAATACCGGAGCCTGTGTAGTGAAACTCCACACATGGTTAGATAATAATGTATTTCCTGCGAGGTCTTTTGCGCCCGCGGTTATTGTCGCTGTATAAATAGTGTTGGGGTTTAAATTAGCGACAGGTGAAAAAGAAGCTTTTATACCTGAGTAAGTAACCGTTCCCGGTACAATTGCAGCGCCATTTTTTAATATAAACGTTGCCGTGTTGATTGATAAAGGATCCATTGCTTCACTAAAGTTTGCAGCAACTTTTTTATCAATTAATACATTCGTAGCATTATTAGCAGGGTCTGTAGAGATTACTGTTGGTCTTACTATATCAGCTGCAGCACCTGTTGTAAAGCTCCAAGTATAATTTGTTGCAAGAGAATTTCCTGCAAGGTCTTTTGCGCCTGTAGTGATTGTACCAGTGTACACTGAATTAGGTAACAGGTTAGCCGATGGTGAGAAAGTTGCGGTTGTTCCTACATATGTTACAAAGCCTGTGATCGCTGTTGTTCCCTGCTGTACCGTAAAGGTTGTGGCATTTAAAGTAGAAGGGTCCATAGCTTCACTGAAGGTGGCTGAAACTTTTGTATTGAAGGCTACACCTGTAGCTGCATTTGCCGGAACTGTTGAAATTACAGTTGGTGCAATAACGTCTGCTAAAATACCTGTTGTAAAGCTCCATACATAACTGCCTACAAGGCTATTGCCAGCAATATCTTTTGCAATTGTAGTAATAGTAGCCGTGTAAGTGGTATTAGGCAAAAGGTTACCTAAAGGAGAAAAAACAGCAGTTGTTCCTGTATAAGTAACCGCTCCGTTTACCGCTGTGCCACCGCCAGTTGTATTTGTAAGGCTAAAGGCTGAGGTTGCAGACAAAGAGTCCATCGCTTCGCTGAAAGTAGCTGAAATGTTTTTGTTAAGTGCAACGCCGGTTGCTGCATTAATGGGGTCGGTAGCAGTAACAGTAGGTGCTATAATATCAGGACCTGAGCCTGTGGTAAAACTCCATACATAATTACTGATCATTGCATTGCCTGCGACATCCTCTACACCTGCAGTGATAGTGCCGGTGTAAGTTGTAGCCGGTGTAAGATTACTTGTCGGAGAAAATGTTGCAGTTGTACCTGTGTAGGTAATGACACCTGCAATAGGGGTAGTGCCTTGTGTTAATGTGAAAGTTTTAGCATTAATAGTTGAAGGATTCATACCCTCATTAAACGTAGCACTTACCTTACTGCTAAGAATTGTACCTTCTGAAAGATCTTTAGGGCTTGCAGAAATAACTATAGGGCATACGCCCGAAGTTCCTGCTTCCTCCATAACTTTTTTACATCCTGCAACAACAACCAGGAGTAATAATATCAGAAACGATTTGTTGTAGATGTTAGAATAACCTTTAATTAGCTGTAAAAGATTACTCGTAATAGCGAGCGTTTGTTTTTTCATAAATTTCATTTAATTGTCATGTCCGAGTATTAGACATAACAATTAAACGAGGAGGCATCAACTTCGATTGTTACACTGTAGTATCAAAAGGTTACAACATTCACACATGTTAAAACAATTCAATTTCTACTACTTCCCCTTCAGTCTTTTATATTCAGTGGGAGTAGTAGCAGTAACTTTTTTAAATTGATTTGATAAGTGGGCTACGCTGCTATACTGAAGTTTTGAGGCAATTTCAGTTAGTGAAAATTCATCAGCTTGAAGCAAATCTTTAACCCGCTCAATCTTTTGATTGATAATATACTGCTGTATAGAAAGTCCTTCCACTTCTGAAAATACGTTTGCCAAATAAGTATAATCGTATTGGAGTTTAGTACTCAGATAGTTTGAGAGATTTGTTACAAGCTTGTCGTGGGAATAATGCACCAGTTTAAAAACAATGCCTTTTATTTTTTCCACCAGTTTGCTTTTCTTGTCTTCACCCAATCCGGAGTCTATACTCTTTCTTTCATTATAGGGACTGATATCTCTTATAACTCCAACCATACGATAGGCTGTTTCATTAGCCCTTCTGAAGATACTTCCCCTATTAAATACTTTTGCAGTGGAGCCATCAGAACGTATAAGCCGAAATGTATGTTCCCAATGCCCGTAAGATGAAACAACTACATTTTGCAATCCTAGTTCAACGGATCTTCTATCATCGGGATGTAAATAGTTACGCCAGTCAGTTCTATTGACATTATTGCTTTCGTCTAAATAACCTAATAATTCATTAAAACCTTCACCTATGCATATTTCATCGGTCACAATATTCCAGTCCCAGAGTACATCCAGGCCAGCCTTAGCTTCGTGAAGAATATCTTTCTGCTCTTCTAATTTATTCTCGAGTTCCTGCAGCCTGCTTACGTCGTGTAAAGCACCGATCATGCGTACAGCTTTATGGTCTTCATCTCTCACAATGCTGGCTCTGCACGTGGTTAATGCTATAGAACCATCCAGTCGTTTCATTGTGAATGAGTCTTTCCAACTTTTGCTATCTGAAGCGAGGATTTGTTGCAACTTTTTCTCAACAACATCTTTTTCCCTTGGCAAAAGACACCGTCTTAAATCTTCAAATTTCACGAGATTGTTTTCCACTTTATACCCAAACACTTCTACAACACTATCTCCTACATAAATTTCACCTGACTCAATATCCCAGTCCCACATTACATCGTACGAGTTCTTTGCTATATACTTTATCCATTCGTTATTCTCAGCCAGCCTTACGTCTGATTTGGTTTGAGCTATAACAATGTTAGCAGCAACGATTTCGTCCTTTTTTACATCAATATTTTTTTGCTTAAGAATGCTTTGGCTCAAGTCAACAATTGTAGTAATTGCTTTTTCAGCGCCATTATCCATAAATACGGCAGAAGTGATTTGACACGGCAGGCTGCGACCCTCTTTATTTATTGCCGTAACAAAGGCGGTAGAATGCCCATTGGCGGTTCTTTGCTTTAGCATCTTTTTGAAGCTGTTTTCGCCGGCCGAAAAAATAGCACTTCTGCTTTTATTTACGAGTTCCAAATTTGAGTATCCCAATAGTTTGCACGCAGCAGCATTGGCTGTTATTACCTTCCCGCTACTTACTAAAAAGATAATATTTGGCTGCAAAGAATGGTCGAAAGCAAGGTGATGAAGAGAATCTTTTGTGGCCGTCGTTCTTTTTCTTGAAATACCGGATCGTTTGTTACTGGTACCTTCTGGTATTTTATTCGTCATTCTTGGGAAGATAGGCTTTTGTAGAGCGATCGGAGTATAAACTTTCTACGTTTGGGTATTATTGTCGTCAAAAGCTTTAAAGCGTTAAATGGTTGCAGCACCAGCAATTTTTACAGATTCACAAAAGATGAAATGCATTGCTATCACTGTCTTTTTTAACCATTTGATTAATTATAATTGCTTAAGTTTGTTTCATGTCGGGTAAGACGCTAAATATGATTTCTTCAACGTTCAACAAGTACCATACTGTACTTGATATGCGCGATTGTTTTACCTGTTCGTTTACAGAGTTCCTTCCTTTTAATTCCGGAATGTATTACTACTCCAGCTTCAAAGCCTTTAAAACTATTACCCCCGCCTAAACATATTCTTCCGGGCGTGGGGAAGTAACTTTCTTTTCAGTTTTTACATTGAAATTGAAATACTATGTCTCGAAATCAAAATAGGGTTTCGTTTCTCAATAACACAACTCATAAGGATTTTATAAAGCCATTTTCTTAAGGCTTGCCGCAATATTTCTTGTTATATCGTATTGCGTTCTATTCGATTAATGGTTACTGTTCATTTCGAGAGCGGAAATAATTCATAGTTGTTATTGTAATAAAACATTCAAAATGAGAACGATTATAGTACCTCTATACGGGTATTTGAATAGCAGGATAAAGAAGCTTTGGAACTTAACAAAATTCGCAAAAAAAAGAAGTCTTCACTTTTCAAGCCACGACGAAGTTGGTGCTAATATTATGGCTTTGGATGTCTTAAAAAGAAAGCTTTTGTACGCGGCAAAAACACCTGGCACTACTTCTTGTTTAATTATAGACTTGAATGATTTGCAAGCTTGCAGCGTAAAAAAAGAATATAGCGGAATTGCACCGGGAGAACTGAAGTCAAAGAAACTTCATCACTTTTTAAAGAGTATTTTTTTAAACCTTGTTTTTAAGAACCGTACAGTTTCACTTCGCTTGTACGACGCGAAGAAGCAACAACAAGGCGGTGTAGAGCAACTGGAGACACAAGCAAAAAAGTGGCAAAGAGATCTTTCGAAATTATTGCCGGTCCACATGAAAGAAAGGGCCTGAAGTAGGTGATATCCCCCAATCGAAGGCTGCCACTTCAAAGGCCGAAAATTACTTTGAAGATTGTGCAGCCTCTTTTTTAAAAAACTCAAAATAAATTATCATGTCACATAATTCAAAAAGAAATAGCCAGGACAAAAAAACGTCTGTTTTCACTAAATCATTTCTTTTAGTGCTGGTTTTTATAAATGCTATCATTTTAAAAACAGCATTTGTTCATAATCCAAAATTGTATCCCGTTTTATTCATAACACTACCGCTGCTTGTGGTTACTTCCTTATTCCGTAAACAAAAAAAACGAGTTGTTTTAGATCAAAGTAAAGAAGTAGAATGGGACACTGCGGCTGGCGGTAAACCTTTTACAACTATAGAAGCATAACGTCACAAAGAATAGAATCAACTATTTCTTTGATAACAAATCAATCAATATGGAACAGATAATTGCTTTAGTAACATTGATATTATTGGAAGTAGTTCTAGGTCTTGATAACATCATTTTCATTTCGATTATTGCCGCAAAGCTTCCGGCACATCAACAGAAGAAGGCAAGGCGTCTTGGGATTATGTTAGCAATGGTTCTAAGACTGGCGCTGCTTACCATCATTTCAATTATATTAAAACTACAAGGCGAATTGTTTAGCATTTTCGGAAACAGCATATCAAGTAAAGACGTTATCCTAATTCTCGGAGGCCTATTTCTGCTCTATAAATCATCCTCAGAAATCTATCATAAGATCGAAGGCGAGGAAGGCGATGCGTCTACATCGTTAAAGGCGACTTCCTTTAAGAGTACAATCATTCAAATTTTAATACTAGACTTAGTGTTTTCTGTAGACAGCATAATAACCGCAGTAGGTATGGTAAATGAACTATGGATCATGTATGCAGCAGTTATAATAACAGTAGGCATTATGCTTTTTGCTTCTGAACCTATAAGCGCTTTTATAAATAAGCACCCTGCTTTTAAAATGCTCGCTTTGAGCTTCCTGTTGCTAATTGGCGTTTCTTTAATTGGTGAAGGGCTTAACTTCAATATCCCTAAAGGATATATTTATTTTGCTATTGCATTTTCTTTAGCTGTGGACGTTTTACAGATGAAAATGCATAAACCCAAACAATCGAAAGTGCAGCTGCATGAACATTACTTACAGGGGGAAGAAAAAGTGGAGAAGGACATTTTATAGCAATAGAGATCTTAAATAAAACATCAATTAATTAGTACCAGCAGTGCGTTTATCATTAACTATATTACTTTTCACTTTCGCCTTTTTTGTTAGAGGCAATACGCACATCTACAAACATGTTGGGAATGAGATAGTCTCGAAAGCGGAAGCAAGTAATCCAAACGTTCATAGCACAAATGATGTAGCAGGAAATTACTCAACAAAGAGCCACGAATTAAAGCAGGGAGTTCTACATAATACTAGTGAAATCTTACGCTCACAACACCGCCACGTTTCTACATCAGTAGAAGCGCGTCATTTTCTAGATGGCTTCTTTTTATCGTTCATTGCATACTACTCAGCACGACACATTAACGCAACTGACGATTGCATCGTTCATCACATAGCTACTGATAGGGCGCTACTAATAATTTACCCCTATCATTCCTTCTGGTAGTAATACAAATACTTATTTCTATTTAATTATCACAATGTGAAAAACCATTGTAGTACCTCTATTATCTAAACCGTTGTAAACACAGCAAAAAATATATTATCATGAACGAAACATTGTTTATAACCGCCATCATTTTAGGCGCGATCTTCCTATTTATTATCCTGTTTATATTATTACACAAAAGGGGGCAAAATAAAAAAACCGCCCAACAAAAAATTCTATTGGCTGATGTTGTTTGGAAAAACAAACTTCAATTATTACTGCAGGAAACGATAAACAATTATCTATTAGCGGTTGATAAGGTGAACTTCATTCTCCTGTATATCGACTTTGGCAACGAAAAAGAAGAAGTTGTTTTAATAGACTTGTGGCAAGTAAAAACGATAAAAGTGACCACAGAAGACAACAGTATCTACGAGCAAAGAAAAGGCAAATCAGTGCTCGTTGACAAGCAGGTGAGCAAGTTGCAACTTGAATTAACGTTAATTGATGAACAGCAAAAAAAGAACCTGGTTTTATATGAATACAAAGACGGAATGCAAAATCTGATGGAGATAAAAAGAAGAGCTGATTACTGGTGTCAATTGATCAATAAAGCGGTTAAAGAGTTACCACATCCTTCAACGCAAAGTTCAAAATATGCTTAATATTTCGCCGATCTTTTCTACACATCCTCTTTAAGTTTTAGCGATAACTATGGGGGCTGCCGGAATACTACCGTAAACCTGCGGCCCCCTTGTTATTGTAAAGCGCACCACAGCGGCGTTATAGGAAGCTGGGAATTTTGAGAAAAAAGATGTTGTAATCTATGTATCAGTCGAACTATTAACTGCTACATTTGAACACATTGATGAAGAAATTATTAATCAACCACATCATATGCTCAATCAATCTTTTATTGCCGAACTACAATATGAAGCTGCATCTACCAAAAGAATATTGGAGAGAGTTCCCGAAGGTAAATTCGACTGGAAGCCTCATGCTAAATCAATGACTTTGGGCCGCCTTGCTTCGCATGTGGCCGAATTACCGGCATTTCTAAATTCTATCCTAACCCTGCATGAATTTGATTTTGCTAAAGGGCATTACAAATCTTCGCATGCAAATACGCCTGAGGAACTGATGACAGTTTTTCAACAGAAATTGGACGAAGTTGTGCAAACTCTGCAAAATACAAGCGATGAGAAAATGCAGGCGAATTTTACATTGCGTAGTGGCGAGCATGTGTTTGCTACTATACCCCGTATGATAGCCGTTCGTTCAATGGCCATGAACCATCTTTTTCATCACCGCGGGCAAATAGCAGTTTACCTACGTTTGCTCGATGTTCCGGTTCCGGGGTTATATGGTCCAAGTGCAGACGAAATGTGACGAAGCCTCTTGACCAACACTATCACTCATTTATAAGCCGCCAGAATAAGCTCGATTTATTTTTGCCTGTGCCGACGCAAAATGAAGTAGTCGTTTAAATGCACCTACTCCTACAAGAGAGTCAACATTCTTTTTAAAACGTACAAGGCCCTGGAGTATAACTAAGAACTGAAACCCCCTAACGTTTGAATTAAATTTCTTTCAACCAATCTCTGGGGATATTTTTGATCTTATCAGTTAATTTGATTTTTAGAATGGCAGCAAAAGAAGCAGAAACCTTTCCTTTTCTCAGAGGTGGTGGCGAAATGGGTGAACTTATTCGTGCTAAGGACTGGAGTGATACACCGCTTGGATCACCGGAATGTTGGGAAGCAAATTTACGCGCTGCAATCAGCATACTTCTTAACTCGCAATTTCCAATGTTTATATGGTGGGGCCCTGAAGAAACAACTATTTATAACGACCCGTACAGGGCTATTCTAGGCAAAAAACATCCGAATGCATTGGGAGCCCCGGGATCAAAAGTGTGGTCCGAAATATGGGATGTCGTGGGGCCCTTGGCGCTCCGGGTTCAGAAACAAGGGGAATCCAATTGGGCAGAAGACCAGTTGCTATATATCAATAGACTTGGCTACCTGGAGGAGAGTTATTTTACTTTTTCCTATAGTCCTATTTCGGACGAACGGGGCGGTATAGCCGGTGTTTTTTGTGCCTGTACTGAAACTACGGAAAAGGTATTGGCCACACGAAAACTTAAGGAGAGTGAACAAAGCCTCCGCAATATCATCTTACAGGCGCCAGTTGCTATGTGTATTTTACGAGGGTCTGATTTTGTCGTCGAAGTAGCCAACGAAAAGATGTTTGAGCTATGGGGAGTAGCGCGGGAGGGCGTGATCGGAACACCTTTATTTGAGGCGGTAGCCGAAGCTAGAAATGAAGGATATGAAGAACTGATGACTCACGTACTTACCACTGGTGAACCTTACCGTGGAAGAGAGCAGCCTGTAAGTTTACCACGTAATGGAAGAGTAGAAACTGTTTTCATCAATTTTAGTTATGAAGCCATTCGTGAACTGGATAATTCTATTTCAGGAGTGATGGCAATGGTGACAGATGTGACTGAACAAGTGATAGCACGGAAAAAGATAGAGGACCTCGTACTGAAGCGAACGGAGGAATTAGCTAAGGCGAACGATTCACTGGTTAAAACCAACCGGGAGCTTGCCCGTTCAAACGCGAACCTCGAGGAGTTTGCTTATGCTGCATCTCATGATATGAAAGAGCCAATACGTAAGGTGATCGTATTTGCTGGCCGTTTGAAAAACAGCTTGGGAGAACGAATGAGCGAGAGTGAAATGCGAATGTTTGAACGCATGGAAAAAGCAACGGAGCGTATGGGCCTTTTAGTGGACGACCTTTTGATGTTCTCTCATGTAAGCGAACGGCCCTTAGAAATGGAAGACGTTGATTTGAATAAGAAACTGGAAAATATTCTGGCAGATCTGGAAATTCTGATTGAAGAAAAGCAGGCCCGCATCACAACAACTAAGTTGCCCATAGTTAAAGGATATCGCCGGCAACTTCAACAGCTTTTTCAAAATCTTGTCAGTAATGCTTTAAAGTACAGCAAGCCGAATATTGCGCCTGAAATTTCCATCACATGCGAAATGGTTATGGGCCATGAGTTGCCGTTTGTTGAGTTGCAGGAACAGCAGGAGCGTTCTTTTTACGAGATAAAAGTTAGTGATAACGGAATTGGATTCGAACAGAAATTCGCAGAACAAATCTTTGGGATATTTCAGCGATTGCATAGAAAACAAGATTATGAAGGCACTGGCGTTGGTTTGTCAATTGCGCGAAAAGTGGTAGAAAATCATTATGGCCGCATTTGGGCCAATAGTGTGTCTGGTCAGGGATCGACTTTCCATGTATTACTACCGGTCTAGAAATGGTACTATATTAATGCGGCGCGATTGAGACTGGTCACTTCTTGCTCACCACCTTCGCATCAGTATTGCTTGACAAAATTATTGACGTACTTGTTTCTCCAAATTCCTGCAACCGCTCTATAATATTTTCTAATTCTTTTGTTGAGGCGACGATGACTTTTAGCATAGAACAATGGGTACCAGTAATGCCATACCACTCCATTACTTCCGGCATTTTATCTACCATTTTTATCATGTCGCTATGAGAAATCTTTGTCGCTTTATAGTGTATAAGTACGGGCACACTTAGACCTAACTTATCATAATCAACAACCGTTCGGTAACCTTTTATGTAACCTTCTTCTTCCAATTTCTTAATCCGTTCCGCTACTGCCGGTGCAGACAAACCAATTCTTTTTCCAATTTCTACAATCGTAATGCGAGCATTCATTTGTAGCTCCTGTAAGATTTTCCAGTTAAAATCATCCAAACCTTTATTTACAAGTTCTTTTGCCATAATAAACATTGAAAGTAAAGTAAATCATGTCAAAAAACATGAAATATAAAGCGGTAAAAATGGCTTGTACAAATAGCTTTAACTCGTCTTATTGCGAGATGAATTGCTTACAATTTCTAATAAAACAAATACAATGAAGATTTGGAAAAAGGCCCTTTTGTTAACGCTGATTGTTTACCCATTCATCACGTTTGGTCAATTGAGGAACGAACTAAGTGCCAATAAGAACTTAGCAGTGATAGAACTACGGAACTATCTTTTGCGGCCTGGCCAAAGAGAAAACTTCACAAATTTGTTTGAGGCCAATTTTATCATTTCACAGCAAGAAGCAGGTAGTTGCACGCTGGGTCAGTATAAGGTGAAGGGTGCTGAAAACCACTTTTTTTGGATCAGGGGCTTCGAAAGCATGGCATCAAGAAACAAAGCTTTGAACGATTTTTATACAAGTATCATTTGGAAGCAAAATAGAAGTACAGCTAATTCGATGATACTAAACAACGACAACGTACACCTTTTAAAGCCGTTGAATATATCAGACAGTACGAACGAAGCAAGCTTCAATTCCAACTGGTTTGGAAGACAAAAAGGCTTTGCTGTTATTGACTTCTATATTTCTAACACTAAGCTTGATAAATTGATCGAGTTTGTTAAGAAGCAGTATAGCTATATGTTAAGCAAAGCCAATATTGAAAATACTTCGTTTTGGGTGAGCGAAACATCTATAAATGATTTTCCAGCTTTGCCTGTTTTCCAGGATAAAAATCTATTGGTGCAAATTAGTTTTTACAAAGACGAACTGGAGTATCGCACTAAAATGAAAGCGCTTAAATCAGAGATGAATGATCAACAAGAAACGGACATGGCAGATTTAGTAACGGTAAAAAACACCCTGCTTATTTATCCGACAAAAAAATCTTTTTCATATTCACAAAAATAAATTCACTTACAATTTCATTTGTTATAAGTAAACATTTAAAGCGGCGCAAAAATTAATACGATGGCGGAAATAAGAAAAGCATCAATAGAAGATTTGGAAGTTTTAGCAACCTTATTTGATAATTACAGAATATTCTATAAAAAAGCTTCGGACCTTGAAAACGCAAGAAAGTTTCTCTTTTCGCGCATTACAAATAATGAATCTGAAATATTTATTTGTTTTAGCAAAGAAAATGTCGCCGTCGGATTTGTTCAGCTATATCCGCTGTTTTCATCGACTCGCATGCGAAGGTTATGGCTGTTAAACGATTTGTATGTGGACGAGCATCACAGAGGTAACGGGTATTCGAAAAAACTGATCGAGAGGGCAAAAGAACTTTGCAAGTCAACAAACGCTTGTGGACTAACGCTAGAAACAAGCAAAGAGAATAGTATTGGAAACAGGCTCTACCCCGCGGCGGGTTCTTTATTGGATAACGAACATAACTATTACAGTTGGGATAATACGACGACAGAAAGTACCTAGCTAACCCTACCTATCCGCCAAATCTTTTTAGAACTAAGTAGTAAATATGAAACGAATTAATAGTATAGATTTTACAAGAGGACTGGTAATGATAATTATGGCTCTTGATCATGTTCGTGACCTGATACATGTAGATTCCATTGCCGAAAGTCCTACAAATTTAGCCACCACGACTCCTGTTTTATTCTTCACCCGTTGGATTACTTACTTATGTGCTCCCACATTCGTTTTTCTTGCAGGCACATCCGCATACCTTTCTTTCCGCAAAGACAACAACCTGGTAAAGAGCAGGAACTTTCTTTTAAAGCGTGGCTTATACCTGGTATTGCTTGAATTTCTTGTTGTCAACTTAGGGTTGTTCTTCGACGTTGGTTACCATACGCTCATTTTCGAAGTAATTGCTACCATTGGCGTAGGCTTTATCATTCTTTCATTGTTGCTGAAGTTATCATTACGCACCATTGCCATTATCGGGCTGGCTATTATCTTTTTACATAACCTCTCTCCTATTATTCCTTTAGGGGAAACATCTTTACTAAAAAAGGTACTTACGCCTTTCTTTGCACCTGCTGCATTTCCCTTTTCTAATAGAGTATTTGTGATGGCTTATCCTCCTATACCATGGCTGGGTATTATGCTTGCAGGCTTTGCATTAGGAAGGTTTTTTGAATTGCCCGAACCGAGAAGAAAAACACTGTTTTTAAAAATTGGAAGTGCTGCTATTTTGTTGTTTGTTCTTGTTCGTTTTATAAATGTGTACGGCGACTCAGTTCCTTGGTCCTCACAAAAAAATGCAGTCTTTACATTTTTATCTTTTATGAATGTTACTAAGTATCCGCCATCCCTGGTTTTCTGCCTCATCACTTTAGGCACTATGTTCTTGTTTCTTGCCTTGTCCGAAGGGGCAAAAGGCAGGTTAACAGATGTGCTTTCTGTCTACGGAAAAGTGCCGCTATTTTATTTTCTTGTTCACTTTTTCCTCATTCATTTTATCCTGTTAGGTATCCTGCTTTTACAAGGCGTTCATTTAGACCAGATGGAGTTTGCTTCAGGAACATTTGGCAGACCTAAAGGGTTACAGACCGGTCTACCTCTTTCTGCTATTTATTTAATTTGGGTAGGTGTCGTAGCCATTTTATACAGGCCTTGCAAGTGGTTCGGTCAGTATAAAGCAAAGCATAAAGAGTGGTGGTTGAAATACATCTAGCTATCGATCTTCTGGTACCATTATTTAGAAAAACGAAAAGGTGCCTCAAAATACTTAAAACTTCATAGAGGTTACACGTAGCCTTACCTTGATAAAATGCGCCATTTTTACGCTTGATATAGGATGCGACTTGCTGTTTTTTAATGATGGGATACATAATATCTCTACATTTGAATTTAACAGTAATCGTTGTATTAATGCAAGTAACAGGATCTGATTGGCTGATGAATTTAAATGGCGGAGGTGAGGTGGGCGCACTTATGCGTTCGAAGGATTGGAGCACTTCGCCCCTTGGTTTACCTGACACCTGGCCTGAGACTTTACGTAATACAATTAGTCTGCTGTTGGCTTCACGCTTCCCAATGTTTCTGTGGTGGGGAGAAGATACCGTTATGTTTTACAACGATGCCTATTTGCCAATTGCAGGTAAAAAACATCCGCAGGCATTAGGAGGCAAAGGACATGAAGTATGGAGTGAAGTATGGGCAGAAGTAAAGCCCATGGTTAAAGAAGTGTTTGATAAAAAACAGGCTACACTGGCAGAAGATCAACTGCTGGAAATTAACAGGCATGGTTACGTTGAGGCTGCTTATTTTACCTACTCCCACAGCCCCGTTTTTCTTTCGTCAGGAGAAGTCGGAGGGGTGTTTTGTGTGGTTACTGAAACAACAGAAAAAGTACTTGCAACTGAAAGGATTAAAAATCGAGAGCAGCACCTTCGTCATTTGTTTACGCAAGCTCCCGTAGCAATCTGTATTGTTCGCGGCCCTGATTATATATTCGATTTTGCCAACGAAAACATGCTACTTTTTCTTGGCCGAACTTCTGCCATCATAGGAAAACCCATACTTGAAGCACTACCCGAAGCAGACTCGCAGGGATTAATTGCGATATTAGAAAACGTTAGGTTGACAGGTAAGCCTTATTCTATTGCAGCCTTCCCTGCCACCTTGTTGATTAACGAAGTAAGGGAACTGCGCTATTTCGATTTGGTTTTCAAACCCTATTACGAAAATGCTTCAGCTGCAGAAATCAGCAGTATATTTTGCGTAGCTCACAACGTAACGGAGCAAGCCCTTACCAGAAAAAAGCTGGAACAAAGTGAAAGCACATTACAGCAAAGAGTGGAAGAACGAACTGCTGACCTGGAACAGCAAAAACTATTAGTAGATAGTATTCTAAATGCCTCCTTTAACGGCATCTACGCGCTAAAAGCAGTCCGTAATAGTGAAGAAGAAATTGTTGATTTCCGTTACTTGTTCGCGAACAAAAACATCACTGCCCCCCTGCAGCTTTCTTCAGAAGAAGTTATTGGAGCTTCCATGTTGGCAATAATTCCGGAGAATAAAACAAACGGCTTTTTCCAGCTTTTTTGTGAAGTTCTTGAAACAGGTAGACCAGTACATGATGTAACACATTTTGTAACAACTGGTATTAGTAACTGGTATGACTATGTGATTGTTCCTACTGATAAGGAAACTGTGGTAGTTACAATTCGCGACATCACCGAACAAAAGTTAGCGAGCCTGCAAATTGAAGAGCAACGGAACTTACTGGATAACATTATGAAATACTCGCCTAGTGGCATAACGGTAACCGAAGTAATTCGTAATGATTCGGGTGATGTGATTGATGGAAGAACGATCATAGCTAATGCAATGTCTGAGAAGTATGTAGGTATGCCCTTAGACCAGATGCTTGACAACAAAATTTCCGAAAATGATCCTAATATTTTAACGAGCCCAATTTTCAAAAAAGCCCTTGAGACCCTTACAACAGGCGAGCCCTTTATCATGCAATATTATTTTGAGCCTACAGAGAAATGGCTCGAATTATCTGTTGCTAAGATGAACGAGGATAGCCTGATTAATGTTTTTACCGACGTAACTACCATTAAAAAAGCGGAACTGGAAATCAGGCAGACAGTTAAGAGGCTAGCTGCTGTTTTTAATGCTGCACAATCTGGTATGTTTACTTTTTCACCCGTTTATAATGACGCTCGTGAAATCGTAGATTTTCGTTTTGTAATTACCAACGCAAACTTTGCAGCATACGTAGGGCAAACTCCCGAAGTACTAGCTGGAGCATTAGGCAGTACATGGTTTCCCGGATATATAGGCAATGGGACGTTTGAAATGTATAAGAAGACTTTTATAACTGGAGAAACACAGCGGCAGGACATACATTATAACGTAGACGGACATGACTTATACCTCGACCTAATGAGTACCAAGGTCGGTGAGGAAGTGCTGGTTACTTTTACTGATCACACTCCCCTTAAAACCGCTCAGTTTCAACTGGAAAAACATATAGAAGAACTGAAACGATCTAATGCAAATCTCGAAGAGTTTGCACATGCCGCCTCGCACGATTTGAAAGAACCTGTGAGAAAAATGCAAGTATTTTATAGCCGGCTGAAATCAAGTTTCAGTTCTCTAAGTAATGAACAGCAAAATTTGTTTGACCGGGTAGAAGATGCAACTCATAGAATGAGTTTGTTGATAGACGATCTTTTAGATTACTCTCAAATAAGTATGGGTATTGACTTGCTTGAAAAAGTTGACCTTAATAAGAAATTGGAGACAGTAATTCATGATTTGGAAATTGCTATTGAAGAAAAAGGTGCATTTGTTGAAATTGGAGAGTTACCAATAGTTGACGGACATAAAAGGCAGCTACAACAGCTTTTTCATAATCTCATTCAAAATGCTCTAAAGTATAGTCAGAATAATATAACGCCACACATTACCGTGACTGCTGAGATCGTAACAGGTGAAACGTCGTCGTTTGACCTTCCCTTAGAAAAGAAAAATCATAGGTATCACCTAATCAAGGTGCAGGATAACGGTATCGGGTTTCAACAAGAATATGCCGAGCGAATTTTTAGAATGTTTCAAAGGCTGCACGGAAAAGCGGAATACAGCGGCTCAGGCGTTGGCTTAGCCATTGTGAAAAGAGTGGTGGAAAATCATAACGGGTACATTGCTGCTGAAAGCAATCCCGGAGAAGGAGCTACTTTTAAAATCCTACTGCCAATAGTTTGAAACTGACTAGATCAGAAAGATTTAAAAGTAACTGGAGCGGATAGTACTGGCACTGTTTCAGCAGAAGTTTTTGTAGCAACTACTTTGGCCTAATGACAAGAATTAAATTTTAACTTGTAAAGTATCTAATGCCGAACCCTGTGGTAAGGCCTCCCCTTGAACGTAGGACATCTGTGATTTTCTGGAGGCATAAGAAACCGTATAGTAAGCGACTAAAGTTTCTCTATTGTCGAATACGTTGTGTACACAAACCTCTCTGTACATCGCATTGGAATAGTTAGGAAAATTTCGCACGCTTCCTTTATCCAAAACTTCCTGCCAAACTATCTCTTCCTTGCCATTTGTAAGCCGTGAAATAGTTAGGGACACCGTAGCTTTTTCTTTTTTGTAAATGGGAGCAGAATAATCAGTGCCTGCAAACACTAAAAAACGAACCGTCTTATTTTGGGGCTTTTCAAAAATAATTTGTCTTATTTTTTTGCCATATAAAGTTGCAGCACCACTAATTAGAAAAACTACTAACATCAAAATAACCTTCTTCATAAACCATATTTTTAATTAAAAAAAATGGCAGCATCATCATTTCATCCAAATTTATTTTAAGGATTTGCCTACCATTGACAAAGGACATGCCGTTAAAATTCAACACCTTTTTTCCTGATTTTCATGCCTTTTGGTATTCAACAACGCATAAATGGCAGGAAGTATTGCGCCATTATGTTTAAAATTGTGGCAGCAACAGATAAACAAACGTTCGTTAGTGGAACTTATTCCCGATTAAATTTTATTGATTTTAGAGTAATAAGAGTGGTCCTGCAGATCACTTGTTAAAAAGTACTACAACTCTACGGGACAAAGCTTTAAGTGTTACTTGATAGCACGCATATATCTGCTCTTGACTTTAAACACCTGTCTATTTAAACCCAAAAATCAGCGGGAATATGAAGGTTACGATTACAGCCCACACAATGTAGACGGGCAGGTAAGATGCTATTACTTTCCCAACCCCATCAATTGGAGCCTTTTTAGAAAGTACACGGTACAGTTGCCCTGTTACCAATAAAAGATTAATTAGAATTAACACGTTGCCACCTAACACTGCCGCCCTGTTTGGAGTAATTCCTCCATCTGTAATCCGAAATAAGATGGCAGACAATGCTATGCCGTTAACAACGATTGTTACAATAGAAAGAAAGAAAAGTATCCAAGTCTCTGTTTGGCTTTTAGTTGTCTTTGATCCTTCTGCGATGGAAAAGAAAATAATTGCCATCACACCAAGTAATAGGGCATTAAAAACAAGTAAAAATTCACGGTCGTTGTATGGATCTTTTTGGGAGTAGATCATCGCAACCAGGTAAATTACCAGCATCACTAATACTAAAGGGCTGAAAATTTTGGCGATCACAGGAGAAACTCTACCAACGAGCTGCGGGTTGGTTTGCGTAAGGTAAGTGCCTACAATAGGTGCGGAAGCAAGACCGAAAATTCCAACATACTCGAAATATACTTTCTCGATATTGAAACCTATTAGCGAAAACAGACCGATAGTAATGCCGGTCATAATGCCGCCGGCGATTAGAATGAGGGCCGTCATGACTACGAGATCACCATTAAACTTTAAGAAACCAAGCCGCTTCTCATTGTCATTGCGCGACCCACCAACAAATGCAAAACCAAGTACCGACCATAAAAATAATAGCAAGTGAATACACGATAAAATTAGTGTGTCGCTCTTGTTTTCGTTGGGAAGAAAATTGATAAAAACAGAGCTGGCAAGGAATGCTACGGCAATAAAAAGACTTTTACCGAGCGACAAATTATTCTTCCAGGCAAAGTATGCTGACAATACAGGGAATATGATAAAACCAACATTTCTCCGGTAAAAATCTTCTTCTTGCAAGTTGAAAAGTGCGGGTAGCTTGGCAATGATACCTGCCACCAGGCAAGCGACGAGCACAAATAATAGTTCTTTCCCCGAGCCCCAGCTAATCTCATCATTTTCATGATTCAGCCTTTCATTCCAAAAATCAGCCAAAGTGTTGCCTTTAAGTTCGTCGTATTGGGCATTGAACTCTTTTTTAAAAAGCGTCTTATTGGTTCTAAACAGCTTCTCGAGCTGCTTTGGGTCATCTTTATATTTGAGTATCTCGTCTCTCATTGTGTATTGCTTATACTTGTTTTAAATAGTATTACTATGATCACGGGCTTAGTCCCACATTGTTCCGTCTAATCCTAAAACGGTTCCGAGCCATAATCCAACAATAAATACAATTACGCTTATGATGATAGCAAGCGCCTTATTTACCCCAACCCGTTTGTGAAACTGAAGAATAAAGCAGTTACACAACCCTCCCATTGCTCCCGCTAATGGAACAATAATCAGCGGCCTTATCATCCAGAACCTCCCCCATTCAGGGTTGGGTTTTCCTGCTGGAAACAGAAAAAGTGAGATCAGTAATAAACCAATGCCTGCGCCGACCAGCATGCGCTTAACTAACGAAGCTTCATTGAGATGAGATGTTGAATTACCAGAGTGTGTCATAAGATTGCTTGTTTAAATTATAAAAGTTGCTGTAGTTTAAAGTGCTTTGAATTTCAAAGTATAGCGGCAAAAAAATATAAATATTACTTCCATTCATCTTTTATGCTTTTGTACAGAGCCGAAGAAAATTTCGTAATGATTGGTTGCTGCATCTTATAAATATTTGTGGTACTAAAAGTACTTTGAAATTCAAAGCTAAACTAATTTTTTAGATTACCCAACGCTTCCTTAAATTTTTTCAATTATTTTTCTTTGTTAAGAATGTGCGTCCACAGCAAGTGTATAATGGTAACGAGAGAAGTCTTATGGCAGAAATTGAAGCTTTTAAAAATCAAACCTCTATCTACTCTTATCATTTAATTGCAACTTAATCGGCAACAAAGGCATCTTTACAAGTAAGTGTCCAGATCGTGGATTTTTCCCAGAATAAAAAACAGTAATGAAAAAAGTTTTTATAGGTGTAGTGGTAATATTTATTGAAGAGATTATTGGCCTCTGCTTTTTTATTTATAGACTACTATTCTAAAGTTGGGAAGTAATCTAAAACAGCGCAAGGCACAAGTACTACTTCGCCACTTTCTCCTTTAGGACAGCCTGTTCATCGGTTCTTGTTCTTAATTTCCGACTTACAAATAATCCTATTTTTTTTCCTTCAAGTAAGCCATTGGTAATGGAAGGCATATAATGTATGCCTCCATAAAATCGACTTATCGCTGCTTCTTCTGCAGCGTTTTGAAAAGAAGTAAAATTTCGCGCAGGCAATCCAAACTCAAACTCAGTCGAATCAGTGTAAGAGAAATTTGCACCAAAAAACCTTGAAAGTACCACTGAGGCGGCAGCAGAGACCACGCTATGCCCGCTTGTATATTCAGGAAAGGGAGGCGTTTGAAGCAAAGGAACCCACTGAGCGTCGATGTACTGGTTGATGTAGGTTTCGGGCCGAATAACTTTACTTCTATACTTTTCATCCCAGCAACTAATAAAACAATCGGCAAGCGTGATAGCAAGACTAGCATACACCTCCGCTGATTTAGCCAGGTCTGCATTTGCTTTCCTGCAAGCCAATCTTGTTATATTAATCCAGTGACCACCAGGAGAAATCTTTTTTGTAGCAAACATTACATGTCCTCTCACATTCATTTTAAAAGGATTGCAGTCCCAAAAATTGGCTATTTCATTTTGTTCTTTAGAAAGCTTTAAACCTATCATCTGTACAGCCACCGCCTCCTGGTAAAACTTACTTTTTTTGCTGAATGAAAAAGGGGTTGGCGGTAAAGGCTTGAATTGAGCAGCCGAGTCAATAACAAAAGTTCTGATTTTATTCCAGTGAGGTTCTATGGCTTTTATGTATGCAGGAGGTGTAGGTTTCCAGGTGGCCGGGTCGTCAGTTACTGCGTACTTTGCAAAGGTGCGAGTCTGCTTATAGTTATCCTGCCCTGCCCATTTAAGAATATGATCTGCCACTTTCTGACCGTAAGCAATAGAGTTATTAAAGACATCTTCAGGTATCCCGTCATCCTTAAATTCTTGCAGGAGTTTGGCTTTAAATGCTTCAATTTTCTCTTCTGAAACGACCAATGCTTTACCCACGGTAAGGATTGCCTGAACGGCAGCAAGTGACGGACTATAATCTGCGGCAGTTGGTTTCGGAAGCGAAGTAAGTTGATGTAATTGGCCGGCAAAACTGCGATACCGTTCGTTGTTCTGTGGAATAATGGATTCGTATGCAGCAATGCAAACGTAAGCATACGTGCGGCAGGCAACAGGCGGAGAATATATATCATGCACCATCACATCTGTGACCTCTTTAATCGCACGATGTAAGTAAACCGCGTTTTCGGTTTTCTCTTTCCAAGATCTTGCACAGGCGTCCAAAGTAGAACCTGCAAGGGCAATTGTAAAAAGTATTACAACTACTACTTTCATAGCACTTCCCTTTTTAGGCCTTTGAAATTGATAATTGTCATTTTCTCCAACCCTTTTGCAAAAGGAATCTTCCTTGATGATTGGGACAAATAAGTTGATCCGTAATAAAACTCAACCTTTCGTCTTGTACCGTCTTTGTATACAAACTCTGCAGCACAATCATCAGGGCGTAAGCTGACCCATTTAGAAACTACTGAAGTCTTTAAAGGGTTTTTTGAGAAAGCAATCAGGCTGTCCTGGTTTTGTGTAGCTATCAGTAAATCTTCGTTTTTTGCTGTATGAATTTGTGCCAGTCCTTTTGCATCCCCTTTTACAAAAAATCCGCTCTCGGCAGGTGTGAGATGGCTAAAGTTTCCTCTTCCATCACCTTTTAAATAAAGGCCCATAAATGCATCGTGTCGACCGCTGTAAGGTTCTATTCCGAAGTCGTTGCCCACCATCATTACATCCAGGTTTCCGTCGTTGTCAAAGTCTTCAGCCACCATCCCATACACCGGAGCAGCCTGCGCCTGGAACGGTAGAGGTTTGATTGAAAAATGGCCGTTTCCTTCGTTTTGAATAAAAGAGGAAGCCATGTCGTTGGCCCGCATTACAATAGCGTCCTGCCTGTCCTTAGTACTCCAAAAATCATCCATTGTTGCTACTGCGTACGCTTTATAGGTCGGGTATTTTTTACGCGTAGACACTAACTGGCTTACCATATCATCCTTAGTAGCCATGGGATAAGGCTTCGTCGTACCGTCCTCTGCTTTTAAATAACAAAAAACCATGGCATCTAAAGAGCCATTGTTGTCGAGATCTTTTGCTAGTATGGTAATAGGTTCTGAAACCGACGCTTTATAATTTGTGTTTAGACCAAGGTTACCAGCTATGTAATCTATGTCGCCATCGTTGTCAAAATCGCCGGCTGCCAGGCTGTTCCACCAGCCGAGATGGTTTTCTAATCCCGTGTTGGTCACCTTGACAAGGCCTTTGCCGGTGTTCTTAAACACGGTTACCGGCATCCATTCTCCAGCAACGATAAGATCTACTTTACCGTCGTTGTCAAAGTCACTCCATAAGCCATCTGTAATCATTCCAGCATACTGCAGTTCAGGACAATATGCTGAGGTAACATCAGTGAACTTACCGGCGTCGTTTTTAAGAATTAAGCTCTTCGGTGTAACGGGATAAGAGCCTGAAACTACCCGACCTCCCACAAAAAGATCAAGATCTCCATCACCGTCAATATCTGCAGCCCGCACGCACGATCCGTTAGTGGAGTCTTTAGGCAGCGCACCGACGTTTTTTACAAACCTACCTTTACCATTATTTAAAAACAACCGGTCGTTACTGATTGGATGGTTCGGCGGAATTTCATAACTACCACTTACGATATATAAGTCAAGGTCTTTGTCATTGTCCACATCAAACAAGAGAACGCCCATGTCTTCATACAAACGATCTTCTTTCTGTAAAAATCGCGTAGAGTCAAGCGCGAACTTACCAAGTGCGTCTTGCATAAAGAAAACGCCGGGGTTACCCGATGTTCCGCCAACATAAAAATCTTCAAAACCATTATTGTCTATATCACCGACGGCAATGCCCGGACCGTATTGACTAAGTTTATGAGGAATGGTAGGTTGAATATTATAATCGACAAAGTCTCTTTCTTTTGGCTTGAACTTTATTCCGTACTTCGAGGAAGCGTTGGTGAAAAGAGGTACGCTGGTATTTAGCGAAGGAGCTTTATCTAAATTAGAAGCGTCTTTACCAGAAACGGTAATTGTCTTGTCGACACCGACGCTAGTAAGCAATTGTGTTTTACCATTCGGCCATACTACCCTGATAGAGTCAACTACAGTAGCTGAGCCGAGGCCAAAATGAGCGCGGTAGTCATCTGTTGAAAGGTAACCACGAGCAGGCTGATGCTCGTAGAACTGCTGCTTTCCCGCGTAGTAAGCCTTAAGAGTTGTACCGATGCCGTTAATGTTTTTATCCTGGCCTTCAATCTTTACAGTCAACGTATGAGACAAGCCTCGCTGGCCGTTACTGTTTGCAGTATTTTCATAAAGGAAAGCTTCGTCATTGATATTATTGATAACAATATCAAGATCGCCGTCGTTATCGAGGTCGGCGTAAGCAGCACCATTTGAAAACGCCGCCTTGTCTAGTCCCCAGGTTGCAGTGGTATTTTGAAAGGAAAGCCCGTCCGTATTTTTGAAGGCATAATTGGCGAGTTTTACGACAGGCAAAGAATCTGTCATAGAAAGTGTGTACTTGCCGCCGATGCCTCCCTGGCCATTGTTGTAGGTGATATAGTCAAGATCCGTTACATCACGTGGTAAGCCGTTGGAGATAATGAGGTCGCGCAGTCCATCATTATCGAAATCAGCGACGAGAGGACACCAACTCCAGTCCGTCTGGTAAACCCCAGCCATATAGCCAACATCATTAAATATGGGATGAGAGCCGGGAATGTTGCCGCTATTTATTTGAAGCACGTTGCGCACATACTGATGCTCATAGCCGTACTTTTCGTTGTTTGTATAGTTGTAGTATTCGTTACCGCTTAGCATGCGCTTCTTGCGCATGTTTGTTTCAGGAAGCATCTCGAGTGATATCAGATCGACAAAGCCGTCGTTGTTGATGTCGACCGCGTCAGTTCCCATTGCGTTCCAACCAGTGTGTTTGAAGTATTCCCCGAGCCGATTCGTAAAAGTCCCGTTTTTATTATTTATGTAACAAAGGTCATTTGAAACAAAATCGTTTGCTACGTATATGTCTGGCCATCCGTCGAGATTGATGTCGGTAATGCAGGCGGCATGGCCCCACCCTTCTATTAAAATACCTGCTTCTTTTGAAACATTCTTAAAAGTTCCATTCCCATTATTTCGATATAAACGATCGGTGTTGGCTGCAGTTCCGTCTGTTACTTTGGGCCGGAACTTAATGGGTGTTTTAGGATCATAAATTTCGTTTGTGACGAGGTACATGTCCAAATCTCCGTCTTTATCATAATCGAAAAAGTACGCCTGGGTACTAAAGCCGGTATCAGCAATGCCATAGGCTGCAGCAGATTCTTTAAAGGTCGGAACGCCTTCCTTATTTACTCCCTGGTTGACGTATAAAAGATTGGTGCGACCGGTGACATTGTTTTTAAGGAACGAAGCACAGACATAGATGTCTAACAAACCATCATTATTGATGTCTATTACTGAAACACCAGTACACCATCTTCCTGCCCCATCAACACCTGCTGCTGTGGTGACATCCTCAAATTTCAGCGAGCCCTTGTTTATATACAAGCGGTTAGAAACCATATTGCCGGCAAAATAAATATCAGGAAGTCCGTCGTTGTTGAAGTCGCCGATTCCCACGCCACCGCCATTGTATATATTGGCTTGATTGAGAATGTTCAAGCTGTCACTTTCCGTAATTGTATTAGCAAAGCCAACGCCCGTTTGTGATGAGGGTAATAAACGGAACAGGGTATTAGTAGTATTTTGAGTAAATCCTTTTAGAGCAAGAAATAAAAAAATTGATAAAAATTTAAAGCGACTCGTTAGCATTATCCCACACTTCATTATCTGAAATTAATAAGACGCAATGTAATATTTTTCTCTGTTTTATATATTTCTCTTAAAACTTCGTAAAAGTATGCGGATGCGAAGTATGGAGAAAAGAGTGACGACTTCACAATGCTTGTGATACTTAAGTGGATGTTGAAAATGGGTGAGGTAAAAGGTTAGCTGATCGTAGCTACTCAGTAAAAGAGTGCGACGCAAGAAAAGATTCGCAACGCTGAAATGCCCGGTCAGAAAAACTTACTTTTATATTTCATAAAACCCCTCTCCTATTGATTGCAAAATTGAATAACCTTGATCAAATCCTGCGCGTTTTTGAAATCTACTTTATTTTCTTTTACAAACTTTTTTATCGCCTCCGCCCTGTCAGGAAACAAGTCCTCTGTGTTTTTTTCTGACTTAATAATGTAGTAATTATTGTTCTTCCTTAACCAGTAAACAGTCTTGTCTATTGTTTTATAATCGTCGGGAAGCTTTAGTCTATAGACCATACCAGCAGCTCTTATTTCGCTAATATTTGTGACGGCGGCAGTTTGTGAAGAGCCACCAATCCGCTGTTGTTTCCCGGAGGTATGAGTTGCATTTTATGCTGTATAAACAAGGGTATCTTCCCGGTTGTTGCAACTTCGTAAAATACGTTTCCAAAAGGTATAAACTTTCGATCCTCAATATATACTGTGTCAATATTTTCTATCTTGTCTAAAGCTAGTTGTTTACCGCCCTGGTCAAAGATCATTTCCTCGGTTACTGTATTATAATTGAATAAGGCTTTGTTGACCTCACCTGATTTTTGCTTAGCTGTACCCTCTACAAAGGTTGGAAAAACGTAAGGGTTAATGGGCGCGGTGTACCCGTTCTCTTGAGCGCGAAGTGAGTTTATCGAGACAAGCAGACAAACAGCCACGAACACGTGTTTCATACTTTGTTTGTTTTATTGAGTGTTTCGAATTTTTGATGAAAGCGCTTTCTAAAGTTACACTTTATTTTAGCCAAACTGATTGCGTGAACGCACCGTTTACTGCTACATCCCACGCTTCAAGCCGCACCCACTTCATATTTTTCACGTTTACAGGAAATGTAAATTTTTGTTTTCCGAAAGATGTCGTGTGGTTAAGGTTAATCCTTTTTCTAAAGACTTGTTTACCATCGCCTGAAATGATTTCGACAAAATTTAAAGGGAAGGTCCAGTTGATGTTGACGGCAATCGATGCTTTTCCGGTAGCATCTAACTGCACTGTTTCACCTGCTCCTTTTCCATTAACCGTAAATGCAGGAAACAGAATTTCTCCGGTACTTGAAAAGAAGCGGCCCTTTTCCATAGCCGTTAATATTGGCTGCCATCCCTTTTCGAATTCAGGCAGTTTATCCAGCTGTAGGTAGTTGACGTTAAGATGTGCATACAGCTCATTCTCGGGTTCGATCGAAAACAAATCTGCCTCTGCAATAACATGTTTTTGTAAGCCCCAGTTATTCATATCATCCATCAAATCGAAAACACGCCGGCTTAAAGTCGGCAATGATAAATCGCCGGGAATCGCTTTCCATGCAGCTCCCATAAAACGGTCTGATTTAAAAAATGCTTCGTCTTTATATTTATCTGGGAAGCCCGTAGATCCTTTTGTTCGTGCGTGTGCGGTCCATGCAAGTCCTTTCTCCGTCTGAAGCAAATTCAGCATTTCTTCTTTGTTATTGACCCGGTACACTTTGCCATACTTTGGATCGTTCGTTACGAAAGGCATCTCCGGTTTTCTCGACATAATCCAGTAAACGGGCTTTGGGAAGAATTGCATCCAGTGGCCACCAAAAAACTCGTTCGGCTCTTCTCCGGGCAATAAGAGAAATTTACTGTCGGATAGTCTTTTACATTGGTCAAATAACGCTTTTAATTCTGTCAGCCTTTGTTCATCCGGTCCCTTTGGATGGGCGGTATAATGAAACTCGCCAAGATGAACAATGTCAACGCCGGTGTTTTTAAAGACAGAAACAAAGTTTGGCTTCTCGGGTATTGGCTTTCCTTTTAACACCACGCTCATGATAAATTCATTATGAAAATGGCTCGACATGGTTTTGTAGCCAGGCAAAGTGACGTAGGCGTCGTTGTGTGTAAACTTCTTAACCTCTTCTAAAGCCCTGCCCCCTTTTTCAGTACTTATAAGGCAGAAGAAATTTAGCCGTTGGTTCGTTTTAGGGGGCGCGTTGAACCACGGAACGTAACGCCTGTCACCGTACAAGTCTTGCCTTATACCTAAACCAAAGTCGGGAATCATCTTCCGGTAATTACTGCCGTACCAAACAAATTTGAGATTGAACGCTTCGTCAAGAGGATAAAAATATTGGTGCGGAGCAGGAAACACTGCAAGGCTACCCTGTCCACTTTCGCCTACCACTGTGCGATACTTCACTTCAAGATTTCGGCTGGTATCAGATTGGTTAGCAGTAGCTGATTGAAGTTGATTTTTGGTATCAGACCAAACGATGTTCTTCCATACAGGCGTTTTACTCACCAGCCCTGCATCGTACACGATAGCCGTCGAATCAACATTTGTAGCAAGTACCGCAGCTACATTGAAAAGAGGACTGCCATTATAGAAAGTAATTTCCAGTGCACCTTTAAAAGAAGCCGATTGCATATTAGAAATACGCACGACCGTTTGAGAACCGGAGGTTACAACTGAAGCGCTTCTTTTGTCGAAGTCAACAGTGTAAGACTGGTGTGGCTTATCAGGAACTTTATCAAAGAAGATATTCCAGCCGTTTTGGGAGACAAGGTCTCTTTTACCCACCGTTAATACAAAAGCCGGATCTAGGTTTTGGGCAATTTTTTTAAATGTTCCCTTATTAGTTGATTCTATAGTTTTAACCAATGGCTTGCCTTTTTCGAGATCGAGCAATAATCTGGCATGTTCTGTTTTACCCACTGGCCAACTTACAGTGATTAGATTTCCGCTTACCACCACCTTTGCCGGACTCTTTGTATTGTAACCGGAAAGGTCTACCCTAACCTGGCTACGCGAACATGAAGCGGACAGAAGAAATAGTAAAAAGAGAGTAGTATAGCGCATACGATTTTAGCGTTAGCTGATGGTACGTTTTAGAAATGCGAAGGATGATAAATAAGGCTTGTAGAAAAATCCCTCATGAAAAAAATTTTCTATGGTGTTGAGGCTTGAAAAGTTCTACTTGACCACAGGGAAGGCTGATATTCTCAAACGCGCTCCTCCCATTGGCACCAGGGTTAAAGTGGTTACGGGCTCTTCAGTTATCACAGGGCTTTGAGGTAATACGGCAACCAATCCGTACTTGTCAATCCCCCATGCAGGTATCTTTTTTCCGGTCGCTATAATTTCTATTGGCGCGGTAGCATTGGTAAAAGGGTTATTATTCACCGGCCACTTTTTCTTTACTACTTTAAAGGAATTTCGGGGGTTTTGTTCATCTATCAATAGTCCATAATTCCATTCCGACCCGGGAAGAATTTCATAAGACGGCCACTTCTTGGGGTCCGCACCCTCCTGCCATCTTGAATCTCCGATAGCAGTTTCCTTGCTATCTTTCTGAACATAATCTTCCTTAATCCTTAAAGAATAAGTCAACGGTCCATAATCTACGCTAACACTATTTTTGTTCTTTTCCCATTTCCTGATCTCTAACTCCATTGGTAACTCCAGTAAGACTTTGTCACCATTCTTCCAGTTGTTGGTTAGCTTGATATAGCCCGTGCGATCTGCTTCAAGAGCCAACGTTCTTCCGTTTATTTTGACAGATGCTTTTTTACACCAGGCAGGAACACGGAGGTATAAAGGGAACGTGACAGCTTTTGGAGTATTCACAGTAAAAGCAACCTGGTCTTCAAAAGGATACCGGGTGATTTGAACAATTCTAACCTTTGTACCGTCACCCACTTTCGCACTAACTGAGTTTTCAAAATACAATTGAGCAGCTAAGCCATTATCAGGAGTTGCCATCCAGCTATTTTCAGAATAATAAACCCAACCGGCGGCGTGATTGTGCTGGCAGCAACGGCTGCTAAAAGGATTCATCATTAAGAAAGGGCCGTTGTTATCGATGCCGGGAGCATGATTTTTACTATCGCTGATAGCCATGTTAGGGGCGGTTAAATATCGAAGCGCTTTATAATTGGGAGTAAAGGCCGCCGAAAAAGTATTGAAGGCTATGTCTTCTGCATTTTCTGCCCAGAGAGGATCGCCGGTAATGCCAAGCAACATATTATCAGAAGTAATTTGCTCTACCATTCCACAGGTCTCAATTGCCTGCCTTGGATCGTCGTATCCTTTTCTCGCGTTTTCATCTGAGCCAAACATCCCTCCCGGAACTTGCCCATACAGGTCTCTTACTAATTTGAAATTATTGTAGGTTGCCTTCAGATCCGCCTGGTTATTGCTTTGCTGGAAATATTGCGCAGGCTCGCGGAAACTCTGCGCAATGTTTACGTTGTGCCAGTTTGGAAGATTGTTTTCCTGCCGCCAGTTTGCAGTGTTTTTATCAATTTTTGTCGCCAGCTCCAATAAAAATTTCTCTCCCGTTTGATTGTATAGCCAATAGACACTTGAAAGGTTATCCCCACCACGGCTTTTCTCCCAATAATCTTCGAGAAATTTATTATCAGGAATGGTCAGTTGCCACTTGAAGTACTTCGTCATCAACTTAATAACTCGTGGGTCTTTTGAATATTCGTAATAAGACTGCAGGCACCAGAGCATTGGCATGTTCGTCCACAGGTCTCGCTTTCCCGCGCCCTTCTCCACCGCCGGACCAAAGTCTCCGTTGTCTCTTTGATTATTCAGTACTGCATCTATCCAAAATTTTGCTTCGCTGATCATCTTCTGATCATTCAAAACATAACCAATGTTGCCGTACCCTTTTAGCCAGTATGGCAATTCTTCCCAGCCGTATTTACCCTTGCCTTCTTTATTCAACCACGCGTTGTCTTTTTTCGAAAGCCAAATGCTGATCTCACCAAGATTGCCTGTCAGACCTTCTTTCTGTAGTTCTAGCGCCTTTTTTACCCAACCTCCCGGTTTAATACTGGCAACAGGAAGTTTTACGAAATATTGATTTTGGAGAGGTGCTTTATTGGTGAGGTAAAACTTGTTCGTACCACTGTTGGAGATGCGGCTTAATACTTCAGCCTTTTGCCCTGCTGACCTTGCTACTATTGCGAGAGCCATTAAAGTATAGCAAAGTGTTTTAATTGCTTTTGTCATTTTTATTAAGTTGGAACTAAAACTGATGCTGACCATAAACGACTTCCCTCCTTATTGATTTTAGTTCATTGTAACTATATAAGCATTGTAAAAGGAAACCTTGACAATCTACACAAATGATCTTTTTGTTGCCTTATTTCGTTACCCGTAAAATTCCATTCATAATTCTCCAATGTCCGGGAAAAGTACAGATAAACGGATAATCACCGGGAGTTGTCGGAGCAACAAATTGCATGGTTCCATCTTCCCCTGGTCCAAGGAGTTTTATAAATTGTAACACCTCAGGAATTCGGGGCACGTATTGTTTGTCTGCACCTTTAGGATCTGCTGCAAGTGCATCTGCCGCCGCGCCTACTTTTTGCGTGGTTCCTGGTTTTATGATCACCATGTTATGCTGCATTACATCAGGGTTTTCAAGATTGATGGTAACCTTTTGCCCTGCCTTAACCGTTAGAAGTGTTTTGCTATACTTCATTACGTTTGGAACAACTTTTAAATTGATCTCTATTGAAGGCAACGTTTTCGTAGTAGTTACCTTTCCCGTAGGAGTAGTTGAATTTTTAGCGCTCGGCGTAGAAGAGTTGAGGTTGGTTTTAGAAGGCCTCTTCAATTCTATTGTGGCGGTCTGCAGGTTGCCTGTTAAACCGTAGGTGCCTTCATACACACCCATCTTATCCTCCGTATTAAAGTCCTGGGAAGTACGAACGTTTTGTAGCAAGTTTTGCTTAAATAGCGAAGGTGCTTTCGCGTGCGCAACTTCGTTCCCGTCAATACTAAGACCAATCTCGCCATTGCCAGAAAGGGTTGCGAGAAAATCAAATTTATCAGGTACAGCTGTCTCTGATGTTGCGGTGAAGTTTTGTCCATCTTGCTTTACTACCATCGTTAATTTGCCATTCTGAATATAAATTCCATAACCTGCAGTTTTCCCTCCCTGGGCTAAAATCACTCCCTGTAATTCACGTTGTTCCTGCTTTGAAACGGTGCCTTTTATGATGATCTCTTTTCCGGCTACATCAGGCGAGTATTGCATTGCTCCTCTTCGAGGGAGCGTATAAATTTCGTTGCTTAATGCCTTGCTGATCCTGTCCGTAAAACTTGATTGTCCTAGCTCCGGAGAAGCCGGCGGAGCTTTTAAAGCGGCGGCACGAAATCCATCTTCATGTGTGATCGCTGCTGCAAGTAAAGCTTTAGCGATCCACTCATCGTCTCCATTTTCTGGTCTAAGAGATGCTGCAAATATTAACTCACCCAGCTTAGAGGAAGCGGGCATAGTAATGATTGCTTTAATAGCTGCAAGCCGCGTATTTAAATTAGGATCATTTATTAAGTTACTACTTTGAATGATTTCGATAGATTGTTGAGTTTTTGGCAAAACCTCTACCGCTGCTTTTCTAACCCCGGCTGCGGGATGAGATAAAGCCTTTACAACAACTTGTAAAGCCTCTGCATTTGAACCGTCTAATACTCCAAGTCCGTGGAGCGTCCACAAAGCATGAACAGTAGGGCTGTTTAAACCAACCTCATCGACTTTTTGATTATTTATAATGTTATACAAAAAAGGCAGCGCCTGCATATTTTTCGATTCGACGATAAGACGCTGAGCAGTCATTCGCCAAAACATATTCTCGTTCTGAAGCGCTGCTAACAGGTTAGGCAAATCATCTTTTGATAATTTTAAAGCAGTGACAGGCTTAGCATTTTTGTAAATAACCCGGTAAATACGTCCATAGCTAATATCCCTTAATGGACTGATAAAGGCATTTCCCTGGCCTCGAGGCTGCTCTTTAAACGGCAACACCATTTCAGATGGCGCCTGCCTTTCTACAAATACATTGTGTTGAATGATGAAGTTGTACCAGTCTGCGACCCACACGGCTCCGTCAGGTCCTACCTCTGCCTGTACGGGGCCAAACCATTCGTCGGAGCTGGCCATTAAATTCCATTTATCTTTTTCGACAAAACCTGCACCTTTTGGTTCTATCAAAGCATTATGAAGAAGTCTTACGGTAGGCTCACAAACAAAAGCCATCCGGTTCCAATACTCTTTTGGGAAACTTCTGGCAGTATACAAATGATGGCCTGCTGCAGAAGTAAACCCGCCGACAACATCAACCTGGCGGATATTTGGTGTCATAGTATGCGCATCATAATGACCATCGATTTTTTGCACCGGCAAAATAGACGGTGTCGTATTAGCCGCATCAGACGAGGCGTTTGGCAGTGCACGTTGCATATACTTTCCAGACATTGAATAGTAGGCACTATGTGTATTATTCGCGGTAGATATAAAGACATTGTTATCTTCAGAAAAACCTAAACCCCAGGTGTTGTTACTTGTGTTTGCAAGAAATTCGAAGTCTGTTCCATCAGGTTTTACATGATATACTCCCGTTCTAAAATTCAAGGTCTTGCCATCTTTAGTAGTTCCATTAAAGCCTGACCCTACTACTCCCCAAATTTTATTATCAAACCCATATTGAAGGTTAGATGGACCGAAGTGTGTATCTCCTTTATCCCATCCGGTCATGACATTTTCACGAATATCTGCTTTATCGTCGCCGTTGGTATCTTTCAGAAAAACGAAGTATGGAGCCATTGAAACGATCACACCACCATTTGCAAAGACCATACTTGTAGGTATATTTAGCTTATCTGCAAAAACAGTGAATTTATCAGCCTTACCATCACCATCAGTATCCTCGCAAATTTTAATACGGTCGTTGGCAGCACCGTCAGTTTCTAGAAACGTGTTGGGGTAATCTACCGACTCAACGATCCACAAACGACCTTTTTCGTCCCACGACATCGCGATAGGATTGGTTATATCAGGCTCACTTGCAAACAGCTTCACCTCAAAATCAACCGGCACCTGTGTGAGCTTCATTGAATTTTCGGGGCTCAGGGCCTCCTGCATTTTGGGAACAATATGACGTTTTGTAAAATCGCCCTCAATCTCAGGGCTGTAAATACTTACGTTCGGCCGATTTAGTCTTGCTATCTGGTCCTTCACATCATCTCCGATTGCCCATAGCACTCCGTTGTTAACCAATTTCATAAAGCCTGCCTTGGTCCATGTGCTATCATTGTGACCGTACGCAGTATAAAAAACACGGCCTTTTCCTTGCTTGCGAATCCATGTCCATGGCTCTCTTG
Organism: Segetibacter aerophilus; assembly: GCF_007991655.1. GTDB lineage: Bacteria > Bacteroidota > Bacteroidia > Chitinophagales > Chitinophagaceae > Segetibacter > Segetibacter aerophilus. Next base: position 345,065 of record NZ_BJYT01000001.1, on the reverse strand, counting down.
TAGCGCCATCCACGCGTTCCATCAGTACTGTCTTGTCGCTATTAATTTTTTGGTGGATATACTTCTCATCCCAGGTATCAAACTCAGACAAACCCTGCATAACAGGGTTATTGGCATTTACAATATTTGCCGTAAAATTGCCCGTAGTCTCTGACTGGTATTGGGCACCTACCGCTTTAATATACCACTCCGAATTTCTAAAACAACCCGCTGCGCAATGGATGGGTACAAGCCCCTTTCCTCCTTCGACAAAACTTTTTAAAGCGGCTTCCTGTGCAGGAGATATACTATCATGATTTGAATAAATGATCAGACCGTCATACTTATTCAGGTTTTCGGTATTCAAATCATTCATTTCGGTTGTATACGTGACGTTGATACCAATCTTAAATAAAGAGATAGCAAGCCACGGAGCATATTTTCCTGCATCATGGTGTTTTTCAAGATTCCCTAAAAACAGCACTTCGCCCCTTCTTGGATTTTTAAGGTTTGTATTCGCGACCTTTTTCGTTGAACTTGCAGTTAAAGAACCGACACTCGCTGCAGCGTTATCGTTGTTGGTTGTATTGGAATTGGCATTGGTTTTACCAAGCCGCACTTTATTTGAGCATCCGCTCAATAGCCAGAAGGTGGCAACCAATATCACAGTAGCTTTCCTCATTTTATTAAATATTAAATTGGATGTGACTACTCTTGCAACCCGTCTTATTTCCCTTTACTTTTCTACTATTAGATAAAGTAAGCAAATAGAGAATCGGGTTGAAAGTAGTTACACCAGGTTGAAGATTCGTACTAGTTTTGGAAGAAGATATTCCTGTGTACCTCTATATCGATACGAGCTTTAAAGAAAATAGACCCTATAATTCAAAATCAGGAATATTAATCCTTTTACCATTGTTCATTGCTGATTCGTGCGCGCAGATACCGGCACAAGTGTAATTAGCCGCAACATCGGCGTCAACAGCCGAGTTACGATTTTCAACAATTGCTGCTAAAAACTCTTGTACTAAATGCGGATGCGATCCGCCGTGCCCTGCTCCTTGCAAAAACGAAACGTGGTTCGGATCGTCTATTTTTTCTCTTTTGGTAAAATGTGCTATTTCAGGAATTAATAGCGCGTCAGTATCTGGAACATCAATTCTTCTTGCGTTTTCACCGCCGTCAAAAATCACATGACTTTCATCCTGCAACTGCTCCCATTCAAAAGACATTTTTGTACCGTATACATCATAACTCTCCCTGTACTGCCTTACGACGTCAAAGAGGGATCTCGTCGCTTCAGCAACCACATCAGAGTTCTTTAGAGTAAATGTTGCTGTCTCTACAGCGAAAGGTGATCCATACCTGCTTGCCAAATCGTCGCTTAACCTTCCTGATCCATGGCAAACAACAGTTTCAGCCTTTGTGTTATTGATTCTTAAAAGAGGTGAAATTGCATGAGTTCCATTCCACATTGGAGGAAAGCCTTTCCAGTATTCGCCCCAACCTTCCATACTCATATCCTGTATGTGAGATCCTCTTACAAATTGTATTCTTCCGAGTTGACCCGTTTCTGCAAGATGCAATCCATATAAAAATTCGCGTGTATACAAAGCTGTTTCCATCATCATATACACCTTCCTGGCTTTTCTTTTTGCTTCAACAATAGCTTTGCAATCTTCCACCGATGTTGCCATCGGTATGGTGCAGGCCGTGTGTTTGTTTGCATTTAAAGAGGCAAGCACCATTCTTGCGTGATCAGGAACAGGTGTAACGACATGTATTGCATCTACATCAGCTCTTAGAGGAACGTCTTCAAAATTTTGAAAACAAAGATTTTTGTCAAGATTAAATTTCGCGGCCAACTCATCAAGTGTATTTTGATTGCGGGTACAGATACCGACCGCCTTGATGTTAGGATGGTTTTGGTAAATGGGAATAAACTCTTTGCCAAAGCCCATTCCTACAATGACCACTGTTATTTTTTCATTCATTGTTTTACTTTTTAATAGCAATCGTTAAGCTGTATTTGGGGACAAGAAAAATTATTTTCGAGCTACCCATTTAATTGCATTCTTTAAAATGGTTTGATAAGGAGCAATATCATGTGACTCTGCATCATGTCCCAATGCTATACCTACAATCCGTGCTTTCGGATTTTTTATTACAAAAACAGAAGGATAAATCTTATCCGACCCTTCACTGCTTGCATTTGCCAATACGTCGATGCCAGGACCGGCAGCGTCAGGTATATAATAATATAGCTCATCCTTTAAATTAAACTTGCCTGAAATCCCTTTAGTAACAGGATGATTTTGATTGATGACCGTTACATCGAAGGGTCCGTATTTATTGTGCCCCCTCGATCCTCCGCTTACCAGCTGTAGATTATACTCGGGCCAGTCTTTCCAATTATACCACAGAGCGGCATGTGCAAGAACCAATCCTTTTCCAGCATTAACATGATTGAAGATGGCTCGCCTAACAGCAGGATTGGCTATTGGCTGGTTGTTGCTTAGATACAGTACGTCCGCATTAGGCAAGAAATTGAGAATAGAGTCTGTGTTAGAAGTGTATGTTACCGTAGCAAATCCATCTCTTTCAAGTGTCGCAGCATCTGCTTGCTTATACCATCGATTGAAGTCGTGTGAGCTGCCGCCGCCTACAATAAGGACTTTAATACTTTTCGCCTTACTATTTCCGCTTGCGGCAGAGTTTACTTTACATTGAAATAGCACCAGGCTAAAGATGATCAGGAGAAAAGGTAAAAATCTTTTAGCCGGAAATTTGAATACTAAAGGAATACTATGCATAAGAATGAATATTATACTCAATTAATGTGAAGCAAGGACAGGATCTTTTCGTAAGATGGAGAAGGCCGTACATCTTCTCGCCAAGTAAAGATGTAGTCAGGAAGTCCTTTTCTAAATAAGTTAGAAAGACAATAATTTAAAAAAGGCCATTTTATCAAACATTGAAAATGGCCTTTTTAACTTATAAAAAATGATCAATAAGATTTTTAAAGTAATACGCTTCCTGGTTTTCTAATTCGCATGTTCGTCTAAAAAGTAATCTTCTGCACCGGGGAGAAAATATAACTATTCAAATTTTTGATTCTTAATCCAACACGTGCAAACACATAATTCTGCGCCGGAACGATTGTAGGGATAGGAACCTCCATACTAATGTTATTTGGATCGGTGATAGCAGTGCCGGCTAAATTCGTTGATGCAATTCTCTCATTTCCGTCATCAGAAACAAACGCTGTTTTATTTATCAGGAGTACCACTTTGTCAATGTCTTTGGCTGAGGCAATATCTGTCACAACCTTCTCGACTTTAAAAGTTGCCTTTACTTTACCACCGCTTGCTGATAATTGAGGCGTCCTAATCATATAGTAGGGTGTAACCTCAATATTAAGATTCTTGTTCTCGTTCAGACTTATTCCTATAGAGTCTGGTTTGCCTGCAGCAGTTTTATTCCAAATAAATGGGACAGAACCATTGGTAACAGTAAGTTTATAATCGCCAGGAAATAGCACAGAAGAAAAATTTCCCTCCTGTGTGAAAAACTGACCTATTGCTCCTACTAGCCCGAAACCGTATTGGTACAACTCGTAACCAACCTGGTTGTACTGTAACTGTAATGGCTCTCCTTTGTAAACCAGCTTTCCTGTTAGTGCCCGAGAAGGTGGGGTATAGTTATCTTTTTTACAAGATAAAGCTGTCATTGCGATAAAGGCAATGGCTACTGTATAATAAATTTTCATGTTCTATATTTTACAATTAAAACAATTATTGGTTAGGTTGCTTTACAATCTTAGGATTTGCACTGGTAATGGCGTCGCTGATTTGAGAATAATAATTACCGAGACGAAATCTAAGTGTTCCTGTTACTTTACTAGGTAAAACAATATCATAGAGCCATTTTCCATTATTTGGATTTCCTGGATTATAATACTTGTAAGGCCAAAAGCCATACGGTTGCGTATTTCTTTTTGTTGCTACACCTATATTACTTAGGAGGTCAGAAACTGTCATTTGTTGTCCGTCCCAGACAATATGTGCAAGTCTCCAACGCTTCATATCGAACAAGTAATGTCCTTCAAAAGCAAGTTCAACTCTGCGCTCATGAACAATTTTATTGAAAGTAACGTCAGCAGCGGTTAATGGAATGGTAAGTCCCGCCCTTGCTCTAACCATATTCATATATTTAGCAGCATCAGCAGTCTGTCCTAATTCAAAAGCAGCTTCCGCAGCATTTAGTAGAACTTCTGCGTACCTGTATCTTATAAACGCTACTCCACTATTTGTACCTCTGGATCCTGCACCAGGTGTTGGATCAAGATATTTACGAAGGTAGAAACCGCTTTGAGTTCTTTTCTCATTTCCATCATACGGACCATCTTTACCTAATACCTGTACAGGTGTGGTAGTACCAGGTAAAGGCACGAGCTTGCTTGCATCCTGGTTTGTAAGAACCGAACCGTCGGCCAATTTGTAGCCGGCCCAGATGTCTAAAGGCTGCCCTTTAAAAGAAGATCCAGGCAACATAACAGTACCGGCTAAACGAGCGTCCCGTCCTGCAAAAATATCAATTGGATTATTGTAATAGATAGGATTGCCTGATGCATCTCTATAGGGAAGTGGAGCATAAGTATTGTCCAGCTTTTCAAAGGATTCTACCAAGTTTAGGGAAGGATTCAAACGTCCCGCATCTCCGTTCGCAGACTCTTCTCCTGAAGAAAAAGGCTGGTTATTGGTTGTAAAACCATGCACTTTAGACGTTTTTACCTTGTAATCCTCTATTAGGATAGATTCGGTATTTGTATTATCCTTGTCCAAAAATAGTTGCGCGAAATTTTCAGCGAGGTCTGCTTTTCGCTGATACAACGCATATCCATCTTTTCCATCTATAATCTCTTTCGCCGCGCGAAGAGCAATTACATAATACTCATTTCCTTTACTAAATGGAATTCCAACTTCCGCACCCGGAAGAGAAACTAAAGGAGTATTTGCTCCGTATTTTGCAATTGAACCTGCATATAGTGCTGCCCGTGCTTCCATCGCCAGTGCAGCTCCCCTGGTAGCCCTTGATTTTTCGTTTGCAGTTGCAGGCAGCAAATTTTTGATAGCTTCCGCTTCACTTATCACAAAATCGTATACCTCTGATTCTTTTGCTCTTGGTCTCTGAAGATAAGTGGGGTCTCCGCTGAAATCATACAGCAATGGTTCTAAGATTAAAGGCACTCCCCCCATTCTTTTCGCCATCTCAAAGTAATAGTTAGCACGAAGAAACCGGCCTTCAGCCATAAACCTTGCTTTGTCCGGTGCGGATAAAGTCTTTGCCGCGCTATCCCTTTGGATAAAGAGATTAAGTTCCCTGATATATCCATAGTTATATGAATTCCATGCGTCATAATTCCATTGATTACTTTGCACAATACCATAACTACCTGCATCGGAAGGAAAGCTTTCACCAAAATCAGCAAAAGAAGTCCAACCCGAATTAAAGCTTGAAAAATCGGCCTGTCGCGTGTATAGATTGGCGAGAATTGATACTACTTGTGCAGGATCAGAAAAGGCTTGTTCATTGTTTAATATGGACGTAGGGGTAATATTTAAAAACTCACTGTCTTTTTTGCATGACCCAAGTCCTGTAAGAAGGGCTATGAGTAATATTAGAATATTTCTTTTCATTGAAAATATATTAAAAATAATGTTATAGGGAAATATGAACACCCACATTGATAACCTTAGATTGAGGATGCTGAAGACCATTGTCATCACTTATTTCCGGGTCAACACCGAACTGTTTCAAGTTATCAAAGGAGATTAAGTTGTATGCATTTAGATATAAACGAAAGCCTTGAACACCAGCCCGACGTAAAATAGTAGGTGGTATCGTGTACCCTAACTCGAGCGTTCTAAGTCTAACATAAGTCACGTCATGCAACCAGAAAGTAGAATTCCGATTTCCTTGCACTTCATAATCAATGTGACTTGGACCAACATTATACCTGTTTGCAGGGTATTTACCCGGGATCCAAGGGCTGGTTACATCATAAATGTCTGCATGATGCCACCTGTCTTCAAATATGGTATTAAAATTTCCGTCATTTTGGAAAGCCCATCTTGTCTCCCAGTTTTGATTCCAGGTATAACCGGATGCACCTGAAAAGTCGGCGTGGAAATCAAAGTTTTTGTAATTAGCACCCACAGTAAATCCAAAATTGATATATGGTTGTGTTCCTAACCCAGAGCCTATGGGACGCTGATCATACTGGTCGATTTTGCCATCCCCGTTCTGATCTTTATAAATTAGGTCACCAGGTAGTAACGTGCTGTTTCCCTTTCCATCAATATTAACCGGGTAATTATTGATTTGTTCCTGTGATGTAAATTGTCCGTCAGCCACGTATCCCCAATTTATATTCCTGTAACGGTCTACACCTGAGTTTCGGTATTGATCCCAGGAGTTGGTAAATCTAGGTTTGTAAAAGTCTAATGTTTTACCGCGGGCATAACCAAAATTTCCCCCCACGTTAAAATTGACTTTTTTCGCCAAAGTACCGTTGTAAGCTATAGACATTTCCCCACCGAACTGAGCATCACTATTAAGATTTTCTGCTGGTAATGCATATCCTATTTCAGATGGAAGTACAACATCAGATTTGGAAGCAATTAAACCAGTACGTTTACGATAGAAATAGTCAAATGTTCCCGACAGCTTATTATTGAAAAATCCGTAATCAAGTCCAATATCCGTTACCTTACTTTTTAACCAACTCAAATTGGTAATAGGTACTCCAGCATCGGCAGAACCTACAACTGCATTTCCGCCGAAAATGGCAGTACCGGAGTTATAGTTATATCCTTCAAGATATCCAAACTCACGAACCAAAGGCTGGCTTGCATTGCTTGGATTTCTATCATCACCTAATACACCATAGTTACCTCTTATTTTCAGTTCACTTAGTATAGACTTGGCACCTATAATTTTTTGAGCAAATGGCTCCTGTGTTATTCTCCATCCTGCAGAAATGTTGGGAAAGTAACCAACACGGTGTTGAGGTGGAAACAGATATGATGCGTCCCTTCTTGCGGCTGCTTCTAAATAGTACCTATTTGCATAGCTGTAATTTATACGGCCTACATAACCAATACGTGCTGTTCTGTCATCACTGTCCTGGTACTGGTCTGCAGTAGGAAAATAAATAAGTGGTAAAGCATTCGTAGTAGGAGAAGCGTGTATCCAGTTTCTAAGGCGAGTAGTTTTCAATCTCTCTGCAACAACGGTTGCGCCTACTGTGTGCTCCCCAAAAGTGTTGTTGTAATTTAACTGCCCTTGTACGGTAGTATTTATTTGTTTTATCTGTTCGCGCTCTCTCCATGGATTTGTACTTCCGTTGGTACGTTCATACACTCCTGTTGCAGGCCTATAGGTATAAGCATCGTAAGTGTATTCATGGTTATTTAATAGCTTGTCCGCAATATAGTAGGAGTATACACCTCTTGCAGTAAGTCCTTTAATACCTGGAATTTGATATTCAGCGTCGAAATTTGTTTGCATTACACGCCAGTCCTCTTTGTACCTACCGGCGATCTTATAATTAAGATAGGCCCAGTTGACTTCAGTTCTATTACCATTATCTGCCAGGTAATCAGGATTGTCGTTAGCATAAGGCCTGAGAGTAGGGAGGTTTCTATAAATAGCTTGTCTTGCATTATTATAGTCGTCAGTGCCTGGCAATCCCGGGTTTTCCCGTGTTTCAATCCGCCCATTTATTTGCACGCCTACTTTAAGCCTTTTGTTAACCTGTGCAGTAACATTCGATTGAATGTTTGTCCTGTTAAACTTAAATTCTCTGCCCAACACAGAAGTCTGGTGCAAGTTGGTGGCAGATAAATAATAATTTACTTTATCAGATCCACCTGTTAGGTTTATGTTGACAGAGTTTTGAGGGGCACCGTTTTTAACAATAAAATCCTTCCAGTTAAAACTTCTATAAGCGGGGTCTGTTCCTGCTTTCCATTTATCCAGTTCTGCTTGTGTATAAGAAGTTTTGCCGTTTGAATTCATTTCTGATTCCGCCCTGAACCGTGCGTAGTCGTACGAGTTATTTGTGACAGTCGGAAACCTTGTCCAACTCTGACCTCCTGCGTAAGCATCAATATTAATTCTGGTACCCTGATTAATCCTACCCTTTTTTGTAGTTACCAAAACAACCCCGTTGGCAGCACGAACCCCATAAATGGCGGCGGAACCATCCTTTAGTACTGAAATGCTTTCTATATCGTTCGGAGCAAGATTGTTAAACTGACCGGCATCCTGCTGAATACCATCTATAACAAATAGCGGCTCACCCATGTTACGAATTTGAACATTCGCACCAGCGCCTGGGCGCCCTTCTGCCATTCTAAAAGTAACACCCGCTATTTTACCTGCTAACCCAGAACTTACAGTAGCACCTGCGTGCACACGATCCAGATCCTTAGCGGTTACGGTAGAAATGGCACCTGTTATTGATTGCTTGGTCTTTGTACCATAACCAACCACTACTACATCGTTTAAACCAGTGATATCTGGCATTAAAGTAATATTATAAGATCCGCCGGCTGAAATTGCCTGAGTAAACGGTTTCATTCCAACATAGGTAAATAGAAGAGCTCTGTCTGCTGTAGTAGTATTGATAGAAAAACTGCCATTTTCGTTGGTAACAGCATTTCTTTTTGAGCGGTCAGTAGCAACGGTTACACCTTGTAGCGGTTTGCCTGTTGAGTCAGAAACATTACCCGTTACAGTAGTTGTCTGAGCTTTTCCAATGAAGGAAGTAAGAAGAAAAAGGAATAGAAAGATTTTGGGCGGCGTAATTACTTGACGCCATGTCGCCTTTTTTGCTAATTTCTCAAGTAGAGTGTAGCAGTCAATTTTCATAATGCAAGTTTTAGTTAGTCGAAAGAGTAAGTTTTCTAGAATTCAGATCTTAAAGAGTGTAGTTGTTTGTAGTAGTTTTATTCATAAGCATATTTTTTAAATTGTTTTGGAAGAACGGCCTAAGGCCTTCAAAATTGAACTTCATCCAAGCTATGACGATGTTTATTGTACTGTTAATGCTTTGTAAATATATAGGAAAACAATGTAATAAAAATTCATTTTCCCTGAATCAATTTTGATCAAAGTTGTGCACAAAAACGATGAGTTATGTTTTGCTTACAGTTACATTGTTTTCGGTAAACCATTGTGACTTTACGCCAATTTATAAACGCCTTTGCATTCTTTACCAACGGTCCATTTGCCTGGTAAATCACTTACTTAAGAACTTAATCGGAAGGAGAGTTTTTCGGGAACCAATTACACTTGATAAAGTTTTCTTATGAAAGCAGCTGTGGCTTTTCTTTATACGTTTTCCATAAAAACTCCCCAAAAAGAGTGTTAGCCCAGGCGAACCATTTCCGTGAGAATTTTTTGGGATCATCCTTATGAAACGATTCATGCATAAAGCCGGTGTCTCCATGCGTTGTTCTTAAAAGGTTGATACAGTTCCTGATTTCTGTGTTATCGTTGCTAGTGAGACCTCGCATTGTAATTGCCATTGGCCAAATCATATCCTTCCCGACATGCGGGCCGCCCACACCTTCTCCCGCTTTGCCTTTATAAAAGAACGGATTTGTCTCTGACAGCACCAGCTTCCGTGTATTGATGTACACTGGATCATTATTTTTTACTGCGCCTAAATAAGGAAGGGATAGCAGGCTTGGTACGTTAGCATCGTCCATAAGGTTGTAGCTGCCGTAACCGTTTACTTCGTAAGCGTACACCTTACCAAAAACCTTATGATCCACAGTTGCTTGTAATTTCAGGGCACTTTCTACTTCGGTTGCAAGCGCTAATAACTGGCTCGCTGTTCCTTGATCTTTTGCAATTGCCGTCATCATTTCTGCGGCCTGCCGTAAACTTACCACAGCAAAAAAGTTAGATGGAATAAGAAAAGGATACAAAGTCGCATCATCACTTGGTCTGAAGGCCGAGCAGATTAAACCAACAGGTTTAACAGGATAACCGTAACCGTTCATAGGTTGGGTATCTGTAGCATTCGTGGTGTTACGTTGAAACCGATATTGCCCTAAGTTTTCTTTTCGTTGCTGGTCTTTAAAAACCTGTAAAATTGCTTTTATCGATTGTTGCCATTGCTCATCAAAAGGTTTCGTGTTAGCTGTTATTTTCCAATAGTAATATGCAAGCCTGATAGGATAACACAATGAGTCGATTTCGTATTTTCTTTCGTGCACACCTTTTTTCATCGTAGTTCTATCTCTTGCCCACTCACTTTCTTTATTCTCGTCTTTGTAAAATGCATTAGCATAAGGGTCTCTTAAAATACAACTTTTCTGCCTGTTGATTACGCCAGCAATCAAACTGTCTAGCTCTTTATCCTGTTTGACAAATTGCATATACGGCCACACCTGCGCACTACTATCGCGAAGCCACATAGCATCGATATCACCGGTGATGACGTAAGTATCCGGAACATCATTTTTGATTGTATGGAAAACAGTTGTATCAAGTGTATTGGGAAAACAATTGGCAAACAGCCAGGCAAGCTCTTTATTTTTTACGTTCGCTGAGAATTCGGTTATCGCATTTTCAACAAGTTTACTTGAAAAGTTTCTCGATGCAGCAGGCACTCTTACAATAGGAAAGGTAGTATCAGGCGTGGCCGCAAAAGCGGAAGCTTTATTTAAAAGCAAGCCAGCACCAACCAAACCGGTATTTTGAATAAATGATCTTCTTTTCATAGTTATGATATATTTCTAATAGTTTTTGCAATAGTAAAAACTATCGAGGACGTTTATGTAATTGGTTGAATTTTTCTATTGCATGCTTCCAAGATCGTACTTGCCTTCAAGGAGAGCATAACGTGCAAGAATTTCGAGCAAACCTCCATGTGCCACCAGGTCACGCGGTTTAGTTTTTCCAAACAAACCCTGCTCGTTCTTATCATTTTGCAAAGTATTATCTAGGCACTTTTTAAAACCCAGGATATATTTCTTGTCGTTGTCGTATTGCAACAGATGCTGGTAGCCGCGTAATAGTACCGCGTTGAACCAATAGTTGTCCCGAAACTTATTATTGCCATAGAAGTATGGGAGTGAACTGTCGGCAATAGAAATCGCTTCCTTCAAATATTTTTTGTCCTTTGTACATTCATACAAGTACACATTTGATTGAAGCATCGTACCTGTGTTGTAAGAAAATTGTGCTCTGCCAATTCTTTTATTCTTTATGTCGATGTTATCATAATATAAACTGTAAGGAGATTTTAAATGAGCGTTAACCCAATTGTATAAAAGCAACGCCGTGTCCAGGTAAGCTTTGTTCTTTGTAGCCTTATACAGCTGCAAGGCCAAAATAATTCCAGGACCGTTTGAACAAGTGTTCTTAGAAATCTTCTTATTCTCCTGCCAGTAAATACCGCCAGTTAAAACGGTATCATAACCCGTCATCATGTACTTATAGATTTCGTTACCAACTGCCTGGTACTTTTTATTTTTCAACCTGGTAACCGCATCCATAGAAGTTATACCTATCCATTGGTTGTCGTCATAGAAGCGGTCGCCACCTTTAAATTTCATTAAGTAAGATGCATAGCCGGGAGCCGGCGGAGCAGGATCGTAATAATCTCTAATAATTTTTAAAATAGGTTCGAGAAGGTGTTGCTTCGGTTCGACTTTTTCAATTTCGTTGGCTGCCTGGTACATAGCACAAATCGGCCATAGGTACGAATATAAATTATGGTTTTTTTCTGGAGTCACAACTTCCTTATAATAGCCGGAAGCACTGTCGTAAAATTTTTTTTGAATAGCGGCTTGTAAAGATTTCATCTCGTTTTTGTAGAATCCCTTGCTGCTACTTTGAATGTTTTGAGCATTAATACTATTATAACCCAATAACATCACTACTAAAAAGAGCCTGCTTTTTTTCCTTACTATCATATTGATTGATCTGTTGTGAAATTCAACTTTGCTTTTATTGTAAGCTTATTTTTTTACTTCTTACTTAATGAAAATGGCTTGTCTTCCTCTCCCACGCCCCTACTCTCTTTTGGACGGTTAGCCATTATAAAGTTTAACGAACCTCCATTTGCAATATCACCATGGCTTAGCCAGTTGCGGCTATAATTTCTACCATTAAGAGTTGCCGATTGAATGTATACATTATCTCTATTATTGTCGCGTGCCTCAATAACAAATTTCTTCCCACCTTCTAAAGTGATTGTTATTCTATTGAACACCGGGCTGCCGATTACGTACTGGTCTGTACCTGGGCAAACACTGTAAAAACCCATTGCACTGAGCACGTACCAGGAAGATGTTTGTCCCTGGTCTTCATCTCCCGGATACCCATTTTCGGTTGAATTATATAGCTTGTTCATTACTTCCCTTACGTGTTGCTGTGCTTTCCATGGTTCACCCGCATAATTATATAAGTAAATCATGTGCTGGATGGGTTGGTTGCCATGAGCATATTGGCCCATGTTAGCCATCACCATTTCGGTCATTTCATGAATCATACTTCGATAAGAACCTACGTTTACTTTGTTTGGGGAAGAAAAAACAGAGTCGAGCTTTGCATTGAAGTTTTTATTACCTCCCATCAGATCGATGAGACCTTGCACGTCGTGAAATACTGACCATTGCCAGTGCCATGCGTTGCCTTCGGTAAAAGGTCCGCCCCATTCTACCGGGTCAAAATTTGCATTCCAATCGCCGTTCGCTTTTCGACCTCGCATAAACCCGGTAACCGAATCATACACGTTTCTATAATTATACATCTGGCGGGCAAAAATATTTTTATAAAACATATTTTTAGTAGCATTAGCCAGCTGGTAGCCGCAGAAGTCATCATATGCGTACTCCAGAGTCTTAGCTGTCGCTTCACCGTATTCAGGATAAGGAACATACCCTAACTGGTAATATTCTTTGAACCCGTGGCGACCATTTGAAGGTCCCCACGGACCCTTATTTGTTGCTTCGTGTAAATAGGCTTTTAATGCTTTTTCAGGATCAAATGTCCGGATACCTTTTACCCATGCATCTGTTAAAAGTGATATTGCATGATTGCCAATCATACTTCCGGCTTCGCCGGGAAAAGACCACGAAGGCAACCAGCCGCATTGCTCCTGTGCATCAATTAACGCCTGCATATAGCGGCCGTGCATGGTAGGATACATTAAGGCATTTAAAGGAAATTGACCTCGGAAAGTATCCCAGAAACCTGTATCGGTGAACATGTAGCCTTCATGAATTTTTCCGTCGTAGGGGCTGAAATAGTACGGCTTTCCATCTTTATCATATTCATAGAATTGCCGTGAAAAAAGACTTGCGCGGAAAAAGCAGGAATAAAAAGTTGCGCGCTCTTCTTCAGTACCGCCTTCAACCAGTATTCTTCCCAGGTGCTTGTTCCAAACTTCTGCCGCTGCGGCTTTTGTGTCTTCAAAACCTTTAAACCTCCCTAATTCAGCTTTTAATGTAACCCCTGCCTGCTCCTGGCTAATATAAGATGAAGCAACTTTGGCCTGAACCTTCTCACCAACTTTAAACTGCAGGTAAAGACCAATACCCTCTCCTTCACCCTCCGTTTTACCTTGCTGAATGCTATTCTTTCGATTCTCCCAGGTACCATAACTTTTAAAAGGCTTATCAAAAACAACTTCCAAATAACTTTTTATCAGGTTACCCTTATTGTTTTTATTGTTGCTGACGTAACCTGTAATCTTCCTTTCTGCAGGGTGGATTTTCAGACCACTCAAACCAGTGTACCCGTCTAAAACAAGATAAGCAGCACTATCTTTAGGGAAAGTAAAACGGAGATGCGCTCCTCTTTCAGTTGGCGCCATTTCGGTAACTATGCCGTTATCTAATTTTACTTTATAATAATTCGGCTTCGCGATTTCGTTTTCATGACTAAAGCTTGTTGCCCTATCGTTTTCATTTACTACTAGCCGACCAATTACAGGCATAAAGGAATAGACACAATAATCTGTTGTCCAAGAACTACACTGGTGCGCTTGTTGAAATCCACGTATCGTTTTCTTCGCATACTGATACTTCCATCCATCTCCATTTTTGCCGGTCTGGGGAGTCCAGGTATGCATTCCAAACGGAAGCGCTGTAGTTGGATAAGTATTACCTCGTGTAAGGCTAAAATCTGAATTCGTTCCTTGCAAAGTATTTACGTAATCTACCAGTTGTTTGTCCTTAGCCTCAGTCGTAATTACGAAAAGCTGAAATAGTATGTGGAAATAGATAATTTTCTTAGTCATGATTCTATATTAAAAGCCCTGGAGTAGTCACCTTTGTTTGGGCTTGAAAAATAAATACTTTGAAACAAATGGAAGGTTATTTTCAAAATAAGAGAATGAGGCTGTTCAGCAATAAGGTCATCTTCCTCACGTCGTTGACTTGTTTCTTTATTTAGCAATGATCATTAATAAGTATTCGCTGGTGGATAGAAATTAAAAAACCAATAAGTGTCAAACTTATTGGTTTAATGCGATTGAGAAAATTTTTTGTTACCTATTATTAGAGAGTGATAAGTAAAAGAAATAACACTGAATGAGTTGCTTGTTGCAGTACTACAATGTTAGGGTCATAGAAATTTCGCCCCTGCTCACATTGTAGGTTGCCCTATTGAATGGTTGTTCGTAACTGGCCATTATCCTGATTGCGTTATTGTTTAAACCAAATCCAACAAGAGGTGTAACAGTGTTTAGCGAACGTGTAGACAGGCCTGCATAAAGAGCAGAAGTTTCACCAACAAATCTTTCTAATGCGGCGCTATAAGTATTTTCGACCAGGGTAGGATTATTAGTCGTGATGCCTAAACCTTCTTTCCACATCATAGAGGAAAGCTGAAGCTCATTCTGTTCGTCAAGAAAAATTTTAGTGTTGATATTGAAACATACACGGCGGGGTAATTTAGTAGGATGACTAGTCAGGTTATTTACAGGTGAGAAAATGTGGTAGGCAGACACACCACCCTCAATTGTTATCAACTCGTCTTCATAAGTATACATTACTCCTACATTAAAATCTTTGTAGCCGTCTGTCTTTGATATCGGCACTCCAGCCATGTCAAATCCACCACCTGATATTTTCCGGCTATAAGTTGTTTTTGAAGCATTAACAGTACCATTTGCAAAAGTAACCTGGGCACCAAAACTTAGCATGTGCCGGTCTTCAACATCTAAATAAATATGCTTTGCGATAGAGGCGCTTAAGTACTTCGCGGTAAGACAAAATTCCTTTTGGAAGTTTTGATAATAACTTATCCCAACCCCTAAACTTCCGTTCTCCTGCTCAATTTTATGATCACCAAATATTAGAGCATGATTTAAAGTAGCGGAGTCTGTCTTCTGGTTACTTATAATTGAGCCTGCCCTAAATGTTCCATGAATTTTTCCGGTAGTTGCCGGATTATAGAAACTTGGTGTCGCTTTATATTGCGATAACTTAAGATTTTGCGCAGTTGAAGAAAGAATTATTGAACAAAAAATAACTAAAATCCCAACTCGTTTTTTTACTTTTTTGTAGACCATTTGATTTTCATTATTAAATACTTTCATAGGATATTGTGTCTATAACGCGAAAATGATAGCTGAAGTATTATCTAAATTCACTATTAACTTATTAGTTTGATCCTTTTGGCAAGAGAAATGCCTGAAATAGCAAATGCCAAATAATTACCTCCATTATTTCTCATCCTAAAAAGACTTAAAACGTAATGCTCTTAATTCTAAGGCTTTAGATCGAGTAGCGGGACCTGTTGTGTTGTCTTAATTTTTTTTAATTGAGAAATAACCCTTGCTTATATAGCTCGTTTCCTCCCATCGTAGAACGAGTTTCCAGATTAGGGAAGGAAACAAAATAGGCTAACGTTATACCTGAGAATGGTACAAGTAGATGAAGAACTTTTAAATTAGTGATACAGCGAGGAATTAATTTAAGGATGTATCAAAGGGAGATGCAGAAGGTGACAGAAACGTTGCTGTCGCTATTGATAAAATAGGAAGACTTTTTAAAAAGAGGCTAAATGTAACAACTGCTTTTAGCCTCTTTTTATTCCATTACTTATTTACCGCATTCCAAACTGCGTTGGGTACATCAAGTAAATATTTAAAATCACCCCTGATTGCCTTCAAGGCATATCTTTCTTTCTCAATTTCAGCCCGAGTTCTAAATCCGAGTTTTCTAAACACAGTGAGGGGACGATTTCTTCCTCTTACAATATTTGCCAGAGAAAGAAGCGAAGTAGCAAGGGGCAATGCCAACCACTTTTTATTCACCGTTAACGCCAGGATAACTCCTGCGATCGTTAGAGCTGTACCTTCTGTCTGCATATAGCTTTCAAGATCCATCTCGGCATCGAGTTCCAGAAGCCGCGCATCAATTTTTTCCTGGTCGTGATAATATTCATTCAATTGATCCTGTATAGCCAGTTCCACCGGGGTAGAATGTTCAAGCGTAATATCTGTTTCCTGGTTAATATTTTCCATGAGTCTCCTTTTTGGAGTTATTCTTTCATAATTCGTACCAGTGCTCTATCTGCAATGTTCGAGGCTGTAAACTTTTGAATTCCCGCAGTCATGTGGTCTACATTACTCCTACTGGTATCAATAATTAATTAGTTGTAAATTGTAATATGGAAATTAGAGAACCGTTCGTGGCATACGGCAAAAAGCATTTTACGATAGCAGAATATCTTGAAATGGAAAATGTGGCGACTAAAAAAAGTGAATATTTCCAGGGAGAAATATTTGCAATGTCAGGGGCCAAGCTTTCCCATAATGTTATTGCAGTAAATACCTTAACCAGCCTACACTCCAAATTAAAAGGCAAAGGATGTCGTCCCTTTGGTAGCGACATGCGGGTTCATATGAGGAAAATACTCTGTTCACATACCCTGACGTCTCCGTCGTTTGTGGCAAACCTGCAACGCTAAATAACGATAACTTTAATTTACTCAATCCAGTAGTGCTCATTGAAGTTTTATCAGATTCTACCAAAAGCTACGACCGGGGTGATAAGTTCAAGCTATATAGAGATATTCCAACTCTTAAAGAATATATTTTGATAGACTCAATAAATGTCGCAATTGAATGCTGGAGGATAAATGGAAATGGTTATTGGGAATTGGAGGAATATAAAAGTATTAATCAAGTTCTATTAATTGCTGCAATTCAAATATCTATTCCTCTCTTAGAAATATACGAGGGAACAGATTTGGTACAAGCCCAATAAAAATTAACTGTTCAAGTGAGTGACACAACGATGTCCAAGAAACTTCAAATGCCAATAAACAAAAAGCCCACCTCTAAGAGATGGGCCTTCAACTTTTATATACCTTATCAAATTCTTATTTCACTTCTTCAAACTCAGCATCAGTTACATGCTCGCCTTGACCAGTTCCGGCATTTGGACCTTGTTGTCCGTTACCGTTACCACCTGGTTGACCACCACCTGCATCTTGTGTCGCTTTATACATGTCTTCGCTTGCAGCAGTCCATGCATTGTTCATTTCAGCTAAGGCAGAGTCGATTTGAGCAATATCCTGAGACTTGTGAGCGTCTTTCAATTTGTTTAAGGCACTTTCAATTGGCGCTTTTTTATCACCAGGAATTTTATCTCCATACTCTTTCAGTTGCTTTTCAGTCTGGAAGATCAAGCTATCAGCCTGGTTGATTTTCTCAACCCTGTCGCGAGCTTCTTTATCAGCAGCTTCGTTCGCCTTAGCCTCATTCTTCATTTTTTCAATCTCTTCTTTGCTTAAGCCGCTACCAGCTTCGATGCGAATATTTTGAGATTTTCCGGTTCCTTTATCTTTTGCGCTTACGTGTAAGATACCGTTAGCGTCAATATCGAAAGTTACTTCAACCTGAGGTACGCCTCTTGGAGCTGGTGGAATACCATCCAAATTAAACATACCTAAGCTCTTATTTTGATTTGCCATTGGTCTTTCACCTTGCAATACATGAATTTGTACGCCTGGCTGATTATCGCTGGCAGTAGAGAAAACTTCAGTTTTCTTAGTTGGAATAGTTGTATTGCTTTCGATCAAACGGGTCATTACACCACCCATTGTTTCGATACCAAGGCTAAGCGGAGTAACATCTAGCAACAATACATCTTTCACCTCACCAGTCAATACTCCACCTTGAATAGCAGCACCAATTGCAACAACCTCATCCGGATTAACACCTTTGTTTGGCTTTTTACCAAAGAATTTCTCAACGATTTCCTGTACCCTTGGTATACGTGTACTACCACCTACCAAAATAACTTCGTCAATTTGTGAAGTATTGTAACCTGCATCTTTCAACGCAAGTTCACAAGGCTTTAAACATCTTTGGAATAAATTGTCGCTTAATTGTTCAAACTTAGCACGGCTCAATTTCTTCACAAGGTGCTTAGGAACGCCATCAACTGCAGTGATATAAGGGAGGTTAATTTCTGTTTCTGAAGAAGAACTCAACTCAACTTTAGCTTTTTCAGCAGCTTCTTTCAAACGCTGCCAGCTCATTGGGTCTTTTCTCAAGTCGATGTTTTCATCTCTCTTAAACTCTTCAGCCAACCAGTCCATGATCACTTTATCAAAGTCATCACCACCAAGGTGAGTATCACCATTAGTAGATTTTACTTCAAATACACCCTCACCTAACTCCAATATAGAGATATCGAAAGTACCACCACCAAGGTCAAATACAGCAATCTTTTGATCTGAATGTTTTTTATCAAGTCCATAAGCCAGCGCCGCAGCAGTAGGCTCGTTTATAATACGGCGAACATTTAAACCGGCAATTTCACCAGCCTCTTTAGTAGCCTGGCGCTGAGCGTCGTTAAAGTAAGCAGGAACAGTAATAACTGCCTCGTTTACCTCGGTACCAAGATAATCTTCTGCAGTTTTTTTCATTTTCTGCAAAATCATTGCGCTTACCTCTTGCGGAGTATATTGACGACCATCTATGTCAATACGAACAGTATTATTGTCACCTTTTACAACTTTGTAGCTCCAGTGCCCAGTTTCAGTTGTAACCTCATCAAATTTATGACCCATGAAACGCTTAACGCTCATGATGGTTTTTGCAGGGTTAGTAATAGCCTGACGCTTAGCTGGATCGCCGACTTTACGTTCACCGTCTTTTATAAAAGCAACGATACTTGGTGTAGTTCTCCGTCCCTCATCGTTGGCTATAACCACCGGCTCGTTACCTTCCATTACGGCCACGCAACTATTGGTGGTTCCAAGGTCAATGCCTATAATCTTTCCCATAATTTATCCTTTTGATTTAATAATTTGTCTTACCTGTGTCAATCATTATGCCACTTGGATTTTATGTGAAAAATTGGCAGAGAAGTAATAAAACGATAAAAACTGTCGTAATGTGAAGGAAGAGAAAGACATTTTGTTAGTGTGCATGAGAGCTTAATTCAACATCGTTGTGTCACTCACTGCAACTGAATCACCTGTTTGAACTTAGGCTTTATGCCAAAGAATTATGGTTGTCGTACTGGTCTAAAAAGTATTAGACTTTAATGTTCTTCCATTTCTTACCGTGTTTTGTACACCATTGTCAACACACACCTTACCATTTACCAAAACGTATTTAAAACCCTGTGTGTACTGATGGGGCTTATCAAATGTGGAAAGATCCTGTACCTCTTTGTCATTAAAAATAAGAATATCTGCTGCAAAGCCTTCCTTTAACAATCCCCGATCTTTTAGATTGAACTTTTGAGCGGGCAGCGAAGTCATTCTCCTTATTGCCTCCTCGAGACTGATCACTTTTTCATCTCTTACGTATTTAGCTAAAACCCTTGCATTTGTTCCATACCCTCTTGGGTGAGGTACGCCACTATTAAAAACCCTGATGCTGGCATCAGATGCAAACATGTCAAAAGGATATCTCATAATATTCTTTACATCATCTTCGCTCATTCCATGAAACACCATTCCTGCCCCGCCCTGTTGCATCATGTCCATAATCGTTTCGGCTTCATCCTTCGCCTTGTGTTTGCGGCCTTTCATTAAGTTCACCTGCTCAATGCTTTTACCATTATAAGAAGTATCAGCTTTAAACGATGCCACTACAGGGTAACTAAAATGCTTTAGTTTACGCCGACGCAGTTTTTTAATCATGTATTCTGAGATCTGCTGTCTTACTTCCGGTCTTTGCAACCTTGCATTAATTGAATCCTGTCCGTCAGATAGAACCCGGTCAGGCAATAAAGTACTTAGCGAAGTGCTGCTGGCAGTGTAAGGATATTGGTCGATGGTGACATCCAATCCCTCGTTCCTCGCTTGCTTCACCAGACCTAAAGTTTCATCAGATCTTCCCCAATTTTGTTGACCGCTTAGTTTAAAGTGAGAAATTTCGACTGGCATATTGGCTTCCCGTCCAACCTGTATAGCTTCATTTATTGCAAAAGCAACACTGTCGGCCTCGTCCCTGATGTGTGAGGCGTATACCCCATTGTATTGGGAAGCAACCTTTGCCAACGCAACCACTTCCCCAGTCTTAGCATACGTACCGGGGATATAAATAAGCCCTGTGGAAAAGCCAACAGCTCCAGCTTTCATCGCCTCTTCAACAAGGGCTTTCATCCGGGTCAATTCTTCACCGGTCGGTTCCCTGTTCGCTGTACCTAACACTGCTTTACGTACGTTATTGTGCCCGATAAGAGAAGCCACGTTAATCGAAAGCTTTACGCTGTCAAGCTTAGAAAAGTATCTGTTAAGATCAACACTCGACGATCCACAGTTCCCGGTGACAACGCTCGTTACTCCGTCATAAATAAAATTGCTTGCTAGTGGATTTGCATTTTCATCACCTTCAATATGAGTATGCACGTCTATAAAACCGGGCGATACAAACATGCCCGATGCATCGATTTCCTGTGCAGCCTTCAGGTTTTTGAACTTTCCAATTCGAACGATTTTTCCATCCTTTATTGCGATATCTGCATAGTACCATGAGTTGCCCGTACCATCTAGAATCTTTCCGTTTTTGATGATAATGTCTACACTGATATCGTCGGGAATGGCAAAGGAAAAAAGAAATAAGACCAGGAGAAATCGCATGAGAAAAGTTTGCGACTAAGTTAATGGTAGTTAATATACGAGTGACGCTTTACTTCTTAAGAAAGACGAATTTCCTTAAGCTGCGCTGGCTTAGAACCTTCATGAATTTTTATTGTTTCCTATTTTAAAGTTATCATTACAACATGAAACATCTAAGACTTCTAGTGCTGGTTTTGCCATTTCTATTGCAGGCCTATAGTTCAAAGAATATTGCAACGAAAACTAAGAATGCAAAAAAATGGGTTACCCTATTTAATGGAAAAAACCTCAATAACTGGAAACCCAAAATTGTTGGTTTTCCACTTGGCGAAAATTTCGGCAACACCTTTAGAGTTGAGGATGGCATTCTAAGTATTCGGTACGACAAGTACGACAGTTTCAGAAACAGGTTTGGCGCTTTATACTATATTAAGAAATTTGCCAATTTTCGGTTGAAAGTAGAATATAGGTTTGTAGGTAACACAACTCCCGGTGCACCTTCCTGGGGGTTTAAAGATGGAGGCATTCAGTACCACTGCCAATCTCCATCAACTATAGGACTAACACAATCATTCCCAGTTTGTCTAGAATTTAATTGTCACGGAGGAAACGGCAAAGAAGAGCGCCCTACTGGTGAAGCCTGTATTTCCGGAATGACTATCCTGGTCAATGGCAAAAAAAATGCTTCCAACTGTACATTGCCAGATATAAAAAAAACCTTCCATGGTGAAGAATGGGTTACTGCCGAAATTGATGTAAACAATGGAAAAATCAGGCATTTTGTAAATGGCGAAAAAGTTATTCAATACGAAAATCCACGTTTAGACTCCACGAATGCTTTAGCCAAAAAATTAATCATCGCAGGAAACGATGTAGTAAAGGATGGATATATTTCCCTTCAGTCTAACAGTCATCCCATGGATTTTAGAAAGGTTGAGATAATGGAGTATTAACGGGGAGAATTTCCTCAAGGCTGGTTTTTTTGGATTTTAGTACATAAAGAACCAAAATAATAACTGTGAATACAGCCAGGTGGAACTGATTTTGAAGAGGCAAACTCGACGAACACTTTTGTTAACTCATTAAAATTGCTAGAGCATGACTGCAAGACAAACAATCTTAAAAAGCTTTTATCCAGTGTTGATGGAAGCGGGAAAAATATTTGGATTGAGAGCTGGTGTTAAAAAGAATAGGAACAATATAGAACCACAAACCTCATTTTATGATCTTACGGCAACTTTAATAAACGGAGATGAAATATCCTTTAAAGATTTTAAAGGGAAAAATATGCTAATCGTAAATACAGCATCGGATTGCGGATATACAAATCAATTAAGCGACTTGAAGAAATTGCACCAATTATATAAAGACCGGTTAATAGTTATCGGATTTCCTTCTAATGATTTTAAGGAACAAGAAAAATTATCTAATAATGATATTGCCTCTTTCTGCGTGGTAAATTTTGGTGTATCATTTTTACTCGCAAGTAAAAGCGAAGTAGTTAAAGGGGCTAATCAAAACGAAGTTTTCGCATGGCTGTCAGACCCAGGTAAAAATGGTTGGAACGATAAAGCGCCCGAATGGAACTTCTCAAAATATTTAATAGACAAAAAAGGAGTACTAACTTATTATTTCGGTCCGGGAGTAGAACCTCTCAGTAAAGATATTACTACCCAGCTTGCTTAAGCAGGAAAAGGAAAACACACTTTGGTCACATTACTGAGCTGCAAATGTTGATAGGCCCCTCTATAAAATAAAAAAAGGGTTACTAAAAGTAACACCTTTAAATATTGTAATTCACTTCAACTAGATACTCCTGTTGCCGCCAATTAGTTTTAGCAGGAAGATTATAACCGCTGCTACTAAAAGAATGTGTATCAGACCACTGCTTACGTGGAAGGCGAAATAGCCCAATAACCAGGCAACAATTAAAATTACCGCGATTACATACAAAAGGTTACCCATGACGAAAAGTTTTTAGTTTTATAAAATAATACCCGTTGTTGCTTTTATAAAAATACCTTGCCAAACACTTTTTCAGTAGAGTATTTAGAATGCTTTGTCATCAAACTGCTTAATGTCTTGGTAAGGCTAAAACTCCGCATAGGTCGGTTGTATACAAGCGCCACCGCGCACTTATCATCTTTTATGTTGAATAAGTGACCCATAAAATTAGAAGAAAGTTCTACATTAGAATTATAAGCTCCTATTAAGAAACTTATCGCCAGTAATATTCAAAGTAAGTTTTGTCTTTTTTAATTGATCTTCCATTTCAAAAACAAACACTTCATTAGGCTCAATTTTCGGCTGGTTCTCAGTTACAACTACAAAAGGAAATTCTTTTTTGGAAGTAGTTGCAGAGGAAGAAATATAACGAGGATTTAGTTTTTTCAATTTCCCGAAGTTTGGGATGTATGTCATCTGCAGAGTACCAATATTAAAATCGTTTGGACTGTAATTTTGAACAAGGAATTTGAAAAATGTATTTCTGCCGTTCGTGGAAATCCCTTGAAAGGTTAGCTTCACATCGTTATTTACATCAGCTATATTGTAAGAAGCTGGTTGCATTAGAACTTTTTGACTAAACTCTATATTTTCTTTGTTATTGTCCATTTCAGCAGGCGCGTCCGTACTTTGAATGGCGATAGGTTCATCTAAGGCATTAGTAGAAGTTTGAGGTTGGGAGTTGTTTGATACGAGGCCAGGCTTTTTTGCGTCCACCCCAGCTGAAGCTACATCTAACGTTTTTGAAGTTGTTGACTTAGACGCTGTACCCTCTTTTTGTCCTGACTGTGTGTTGCTTGCTGAAGACCCTGTTCTTGCAACGCTCGAACCGGTTGATCTAGGTTTTGCCTTGTCCAAATTTCTTTTGATAACAATCAACTCATTGTAAATCGCTTTCTGTTGTACAGGCGTTGGGTTTAAAGTCAACACTTCATTATATAGGTTTAGCGCCTTTTCCCAATCCGATGCATTAATAGCTTTGATGGCACTTTCAATTAAAGCATTGAACTTCTCTTTTCTCGCTAGCTCGTTGGTAGTAGTAAGTACCTCGGTACCTTTTAAATCACCATTGTTTTGTTCGCCGGCACCTAATGTTCCAGTTGTATTTGTAGTGGCAGCTAACCTTTTTGCTTCATTTTCCTGTGCTATTCTTTTATTTTCTCTTTCTAAAGCAAGTCTTTTATTTTCAGTTTCTTGCGCCAGTTTCCTCTCATTTTCCTGAGCAACTCTTTTACTCACAGTTTCCTGAGCCAGTCTTTTATCCTCTCGTTCTTGTGCTAGCCTTTTTTCATTTTCTTGCGCTAGTCTTTTGTTTTCATTCTCCTGTGCAATTCTTTTATTTTCAGCTTCCTGGGCTAATTTTTTTTCGTTTTCTAGAGCAAGTCTTTTACTCTCATTCTCCTGTGCCACTCTCTTATTCTCTCTTTCCTGCGCTAACTTTTTCTCGTTTTCCTGTGCTAGTCTTTTATTTTCGTTCTCTTGGGCAATTCTTTTGTTCTCAGCTTCTTGTGCAAGCTTTTTTTCGTTTTCAGAAGCGAGTCTTTTACTTTCATTTTCCTGGGCTATTCTCTTATTCTCTCTCTCTTGCGCTAACTTTTTTTCGTTCTCGCCAGCAATTCTTTTGTTTTCACTTTCTTGTGCAATTCGTTTATTTTCTCTCTCTTGTGCTAATTTTCTTTCATTCTCCAATGCTATTCTTTTATTCTCGTTCTCTTGCGCAACTCGTTTGTTTTCAGCTTCCTGAGCCAGTCTTTTAGTTTCATTTTCTTGCGCTATCCTTTTCGTTTCATTCTCCGCGGCAAGTTTCTTTTGATTCTCCTCAGCAATTCTTTTGTTCTCATTTTCCTGCGCTTTTCTCTTTGATTCTTCAGTTTGATTTTTTACCTCAGGCTGCTTTTGTTGCGCTATCGGATTTTCAACCTTTACTTCCTTTTTAGGTTGTTCAACCGGGCGAGTAGTTACAGGTCTATTGTTTGTTGGAGTGCTAACAACTTTGTTTGTTGGTGTTGGGGCAGTTGCAGTGGACGTTGTTTTTGCAACTAAGTTGTTAGCATTTTGCTTCGCATACTCAATCACTTGTAGCTTCTGTCTTACAAAATCTTCCTGCGATTTAACTGGTTTTAAAGCCAGTACCTGGGTATAGTGCACTTTAGCACTGTCGTAATTCTTTTGCATTACCTCATTCTGCGCCTGGTTTAGAAGTATGTTGATATCCGCTTTTCTCTTTAAGTCAAGATTATGCAGTCTTATTTCTTCCATTGATTTAATGGTATTGACCACATTGTAAAGCATCCTGATAGCGCTTGGATCGCTTGGACGTAGAGCAACTGCTTGTGTATATAGTGCTTTGGCAGTTTGAAAGTCCTCTTTAACAACAGCGTCGGCAGCTCTTGAGAGTAAGTCTTCAAAGCTGCCAGGTACCGTCTTTTTGCTTAAGCTATCCGTCTTAACATCCTGCGCCACAACCAATAATGTTTGGAAAAGGAATAAAATAAAGAAAAAGTACTTTTTCATCTTACTAATATTATCTAGATATTATTTAAAATTCGTATTCAACGTCGTATGAATATACCGTAAAAATACTTAAGATACCTATCCGTCTCCCTCTACGATATGCAAAAAATAATAAGACTTTCTAGTGTAGGAATTAGTTTAAAATGATTAACGGCGATATAAATCACGCAATGAAGGAGTTGTGTCGATTTCGTTGTTAGGGCAAACTGGTGTTGAAAAGTGTTAAACCTTTAGGGATTATTCGGCTTATCGGGGCTCTCAATATTAAAGAGATTACTCTCCTCCTTTTTTCTGAAGCCAAAATTATAACGGATGTTTACGCCCACACGTCGTGTATCTGCCTCGCGATAACCTGCCGCATTTACCGTTCCCTCGCTGAGACTGAACCTGTTGTTATTTGTAAATAAAATATCTGTGGCGCTGATAGAAACCATTAATTTTTTGTTTAGAAACTGCTGGTTTAAGCTCAGGTTGAGAGCGCCAAAAGAACTCAATTCATAAAACTGGAGCTGCCCGTTGAACCTTGCAAAGCCGTTAAGAGTTAGTTGAGTAGTCGGCGTAATCTTTAAAGTCTGGTATGTAAAAACAGACCAGCTGGCCCTTTTAAACGAGAGCGGTTTACTTTCATACAAGCCGTTGTAAAAATTCTGATTATACTGGGCACCGGCCACAACAAAATACTTCTTGCCTGGTATTGCCCCTAATATTCTAAAATACATCTCCTTATTGGTACCCAGGTTGTCATACGTACGATATGCAAGACTTCTACTGCTATCCGCCTGGTAGATTACATTCGTAAAATGTCTTTAGTGTTATTTACTCCAAGGGCAAAGATTGGCCTTTCATTTACCGAAATGTTAGCCTCATAGTTTTGCGTGAACTGAGGTCTCAGGGCGGGATTACCGGTTTCAAACAGATAAGGGTCAATATATCTTGGGAAAGGGTTCAATAAATCGTACGAAGGACGGCTGATAGTGCGACGATAAACAAGATAGCCCTTCAGTTCGTAGCCCATTATGGTCATTAGGTTCCGGCTGACATACACGTAAGGAAACAGATCGGTGCGGTGTATGTTGAAAGAGGTGTCTTTGGGCACCAGTTGTTTTCCTTCCATATTGGTGTTTTCTGCCCGCACCCCCGCTTTTATGATTATTCCTTTTATGTTCTTAGAAGCTTGAAAGTAGCCTGAATTTATATTCTCACTATATCTGAAACCCGCGGTGCGAAAATTATCGACAACACTACTTCCATTTACCTTTCTGAAATACTCCGCGTTATTTTTAAAACCGATTAAAGTTGATTTAAAGCCTGTTTCTACCACGATCTTCTTCGGAAGTTTAAACAGTACGTTAGACGCAAGGCTCAAAAAATTAAATTTTGTGTTGACATCCCCATTGCCGGCAGAGGGCGAACGGCTTGGAATAATAAAACCTGTGTTGAAGTTCTGGCTGGATGTGTTAGGGTTTGCTGTATATGAAAGATCATTTGTCCATTCAGAACCGGCGCTATCAATTTTGAATTTTGTTGAAATACTTTGAGAAAGGGAACTACTGTTTGCTTCGGTTTGAACATTAGCAATGTTGCTGGTTACTACCTCCTTTGAGCTGATTTTTGAAATTTCAGATCCGTTAACGGTATTATTTTTCGAATTACTAAGGCTTATTCTACCATCATAAGTGACCTCCCACTTCTTACTTAATTCATACCCAAATCCTCCACCCACATAAAAGGTATTACCCGGATACCGGGTATAGGCATCTTGTTTTAGTATTGAGTCTGCAGCAAACAATCGATCAGTTTTAATTTGATCATAACTATTTCGCCGGCTAGTCTGTACGTTGATATAACTATTTAATTTACCCGCGCTATTATTAAGGCTTATACCCGCAAACTGATTTCCATAAACACCCTGGTTAAATCCTGTATTTAAACTTCCGGTCAAACCAATTCGAACGCCTTTTTTTAGGACGACATTTACAATTCCTCCTCCACCGCTCGCATCATATTTAGCAGATGGTGTCCGCAAAATTTCCACATGTAAAATAGAACCAGGAGGCAGACTTTTAAGCATCGTGGCAATGTCGGTTGTGCTCATTCTCTGTTCGCGGCCGTTAATATAAATTTTTGCGGGGGTGATACTACTTAAATACACATTACCATCCTGGTCGACATACAAACCTGGTATCTTTTCCAGTATTTCGAAAGCATTTGTACTACTTGCCGCGAGGTTTTCAGGGTCTACAATTGTCTTGTCATCCTCCTGTCGCATAATCGGTTTTGTAGCGGTTACCGTTACTGAGCCGACAGCCTTCGCCTCTGCCCTTGCTGTAACCGTGAATATATTATTACCGGTGACCATAACGTTCTTTTCGGTTTGAGTGTAACCAACAGAAGAAATCTTGAAGAGGTAACTTGAGCCTGGTGTAAGTTGAAGCACTGCAACACCACTGCTGTCGGTAATCTTCTGGGTGCTTTTGGTAGAGTCGCTTGGCAGACTTGCTCTTACTGTCGCAAAAGGTATTGGGAGTTTTTTTTCATCAACAACAATAACGGTGACTGAACTGTGCTGAGCAAGAACGTGGAGGCTACATGCTGTCAGGACCAACATCACAATACATTTTGACAAAAGACCCGATGTTACCTGCATAGAAAAGTTCTGAAACTGTTTAAGCGGTAAAAATAAGGTTAGGTATGAAAAGTTACCGAGTTTAACAACGTTGGAAGTAATGATAAATTATACCATTGCCCAAGTCGAAGAAACATAGGGATACTATAATTTTCAACGCTACTTTACCAATTATCAATAACTTCAAGTCTTCACCATAACCACCTTTTCGGTATGCGTGTAGTCGCTTTTATTTAAACTCTTAAAGATTGTCATCTTATGCTATCACGACGTGACTTCATTAAAACTTCGGGAACTTTTGCGGCCGGTACTTTTATGCTGCCCGCAGAATTTAGGAAAACAAAAAATGTAGGAGTTCAACTCTATTCAGTAAGGAAAGAAATGTTAGCTGATGCAAAAGGCACATTAGAGAAACTTGCGAAAATTGGCTACAAAGAATTGGAGTCGGCAAGAAGCCAAAAAGGAAATTACTATGGACTAGCCCCCAAGGAGATCAGAAAAATTGCATCTGATCTTGGGATGACTGTTAGAAGTGGGCATGTAGGAATAGATAAAGACTGGCTAAAATCAGTGGACGATGCGGCTGAAGCCGGGCAAACCTATTTGATTTGCTCCTCAATGCCATCGCACGGGCAGACGGTTGAAAATTATCAAAAGACAGCTGATATTTTTAATAAAGCGGCAGAAGATTGTAAGAAAAGGAACCTTATTTTTGGTTATCACAACCACGAAGAAGAGTTTGAAAAAGTGGACGGACAAGTGTTGTATGATATTTTGCTGGATAGAACAGATCCAAAGTTGGTAAAGATGGAAATGGATCTTGGTTGGTTAGTGGTAACTGGAAATGATCCATTCAAGTACTTTGAAAAATATCCTGATCGTTTTCCTCTGTGGCATTTGAAAGATATGGATCTCACAAAAAAGAATAGTGTTGAATTTGGAAAAGGAGGCGTGGATATTAAAAAGCTGTTGAAAAACGGGGATAAAGCTGGAATGAAATATTATTTCGTAGAACAGGAAGAGTACTCTTCTTCAGCTTTAGAGAGTTTAACAGACGATATGCAATATTTGAAAAAATTATAGATGGAGCCCAGTTTATGTTCCTAACCCAATTCTTAGATTGGCGGAACGGATAGACCAGAGTACAAGTATGTGACACAACAATGTTGAATTAAGTTTCCAAAGTTGACAAGCAAATCTTTCAAGTACAAGAAGGCATTTAATTGCCTTTTTGTTTAGATCCTTTTACTAACATTTATAGTATATTTGTACTAATACTATTAGAATGAGTGAAAGGCTAACCGAAAAACTTTCTATACTTGCTGACGCAGCCAAATATGATGTATCGTGTTCTTCGAGCGGGAGCAGTCGGAAAAACGAAAATAAAGGATTGGGAAATTCTAAAGGCGTGGGTATCTGTCATGCTTACACTGAAGATGGACGATGCGTCTCACTCTTAAAAATTTTGCTTACCAACCACTGCATTTTTGATTGTGCGTACTGTGTAAGTCGCAAAAGCAACGACATTAAGCGCGCGGCTTTTACTGTGCAGGAAGTAGTTGATTTAACCATCAATTTTTATCGCCGGAATTATATTGAGGGATTGTTCCTTAGTTCAGGCATTTTTAAAAATGCTGATTATACGATGGAACGATTGGTACGAATTGCAAAGAAATTAAGACACGAGCACAACTTCAATGGTTACATACATCTTAAAGCCATCCCGGGAGCAAGTGATGAGTTGTTGAAAGAAGCAGGCTTGTATGCTGATCGATTAAGCGTAAACGTGGAGATGCCAACGGAGCAAAGTCTGAAGTTATTAGCGCCCGACAAGAACCGGAAAGATATGATTGCTCCCATGAAATACCTGAAAGGGGCAATTGAGGAAAACCGGGAAGAAAAGAGGCTCTTTAAAAAGGCACCGTTGTTTGCCCCGGCAGGACAAAGCACTCAAATGGTGATTGGAGCAACGCCTGAAAATGATATGCAGATTTTGTGGATGGCGAACCAGTTTTACGAGAAGATGAAACTGAAGCGGGTGTATTATTCCGGGTACGTTCCTATCAGCAATGATAATCGCCTTCCTGCTATCGGAACTCCGGTTCCTATGATCAGGGAGAATCGGCTATACCAGGCTGATTGGCTTTTACGCTTCTACGGTTTTAAGGTGGAAGAAATTGTAAACTACGACAACCCCTTGCTCGATACTGATATTGATCCTAAGCTGAGCTGGGCACTTCGCAACCTTCACTTGTTTCCTCTTGATATTAATAAAGCAGATCTTTCTATGATCATGCGTATTCCAGGGATTGGGGTTAGCTCGGCTAATAAGATTGTAGCTGCCCGAAAGTTTAATAAATTAAGTTGGGACAATTTGAAGAAGTTTGGCATCGCTGTTAACAGGGCCCGCAATTTTGTTACTTGTCAAAGCGATCATTTTAGTTTTAAAGATTGGATGCCTCAACAAATCAAAGAGCGAATTTTGCAATCGGGAACAAGTAAGTATACGCCGAACTTCTCTCCGCAACTTAAATTGTTTTAGATGGTCACCATTACTTACGATGGCACTTTTGAAGGTTGGCTGACGGTTGTATTTGAAGTGTATGAATACAAATTTGCTGACGTAGAAATTTGTAAGAAAGAGCTCTTCCAGCCAAACGTTTTCAATAAACATCGGGAGAGTCAGTTTGACCAACAAAAATTTACAAGAGTATGGAAAGGCCTTGCTGCAAAACTTTCCACTTCTGCCCTATCAGCGTTATACAAAACGTTTTTATCAGAAGAAAAAGGAATTGAAAACGTATTATTGAGTTATGTACAATACACGCTCAACAGCAAGCAAAGTATCGAAAGAGATTATTCTAATGCTACAGTTTTAAAGGTCGCTCAAACAGCAAAAAGAGTATACCGCGAAAGTCATCGAATGGAAGCCTTTGTTCGTTTTCAATTGACTGCGGATAATTTATATTATGCCATTTGTCAGCCTGACTTTAATGTGTTGCCACTTATTCAGAAACATTTTAAAGAACGATATGCCGATCAACGTTGGCTGATTTACGATAGCAGCAGAAACTATGGTATCTACTATAATCTTTCTGTTGTAGAAAATGTTGTGATGTCGTTTGATGAGCAAACCAACAAAGGAAAAAATATTGAAATTATAACCGACGAAAAGGAAGAACTGTATCAAAGATTATGGCAGCAATATTTTGCCAGCGTAAACATAGCCGCGAGGAAAAACATGAAACTTCATATACAGCACATGCCTAAAAGATATTGGAAGTTCTTACCCGAAAAGCACGCCTTTTAAGCTTTTAAAAAGTATTTCTGCCTTTCTTCAAAAACGATCATGTCAATCAAGTTATTATTCTAATTTGGCGATCCATTTACCATACTGTTTATGCTGGCAGCGAATGACGACATTTTTATCGGAATTGAAATTGGAGGCACTAAACTGCAACTGGTTACCGGTGATAGGTTTGGAGCAATTAAAGAGAGAATTCGATATTCGATAAATCCACAAGAAGGAGCGCCCGGAATACAAAATCAGATTAAGGAAGGAATAGAAAAGTTATTGTTGGAAAATAAGGTGAAAGCTATCGGAGTTGGCTTTGGTGGCCCGGTAGATTGGAAGACAGGTGCTATTCAATTATCTCATCAAATTGAAGGCTGGGGAAATTTCAATTTAAAAACATGGCTGCAAGAATTGTTGGGCCTACCTGTGGCTATTGACAACGATGCAAATACTGCAGCCCTTGCAGAAGCGATTCATGGATGCGGCAAAGATTACAACACAGTCTTTTATATGACCATAGGGAGTGGCATCGGTGGCGGAATGGTCATCAATCAAAGAATTTATCATGGGCGAACGCCGGGTGAAGTTGAGATTGGTCATATCCGACTCGACAAAAACGGATCTACCATCGAAAGTCGGTGTTCGGGTTGGGCGGTCAACAAAAAAGTAAGGGAACATATAGCCACGCATCCTGAAAGCAGGCTTGCTCAATTGTCTAAAAACTCAAATGCTCCGGAAGCTTATCTTCTTACTCCCGCTTTGGCAGAAAAAGACGGCGATGCTATTACAATTTTGAACGAAGTAGCCGATGATATTTCTTTTGGCTTGTCGCATGTCGTTCATCTTTTTAATCCCGAAATCATAATTATTGGTGGTGGTCTGTCATTGCTGAAAGACCATCTCAGATTACCCATTATTGAAAAACTGCCGGATTATCTTCTTAAGGCCTTGCTGCCTGCTCCAACTATTGTAACAGCTTCGCTTGTTGAAGATGTTGTACCGGTGGGAGCTCTTGAACTTGCAAAAGAAGCTGCTCAACTTTATAAGAAATCAATTAACACATAAACCAAAACGATAACGATATGAAAGATTTTGTTCAGAATTATATCAACGATCACAAACATGCATTAGAGTCTATACCAGTTGAAGAGGTAGATAAAATTATTTCTACTTTTCAAAGAGCATTGCGGGAAGACAGGCAAATCTTTGTTTTTGGAAACGGAGGAAGTGCAGCAAATGCTTCACATTTTATAACAGACCTGGGCAAGGGTGCATCTGACTTTACCTATCGCCGCTTTCGCTGCCTTTCAATCAACGACAACGTTAGTTGGATAACAGCAATAGGAAATGACTATTCTTATGACGACGTTTTCCTCCGCCAGTTGCAAAACTATGCACGCCCGGGAGACATCGTTTTTACAATGAGTGTAAGTGGTAACTCGCCAAACCTTGTCAAAGCGGTGGAATGGTGTAAACAAAACCAGGTTTATTCAATTGCATTAGTAGGCGCAAAAAGAGGCAAACTAGCAGAGCTTGCCGACCATAGCGTTACTATTGATTCCGTTCACTACGGTCGCGTTGAAGATTGTCATATGCATATCTGCCATATGATCTGCTATGCTTTTATTGAAGAAAAGGAACTGCAGGTCGAACCTAAGTAAGTATCATTACGGCTAGTTGACGTAAAAATTATTTCATTCATAATTCCATTTCGAAAGCCACATATCGTGCGTCCTTTCCTGGAAATGTCTGAGCTTGTCCTGCATTCTTTTTAATTCATGCTTGTAACCAACATTATCAGCCAGGTTGTTCAATTCATTTGGGTCCTTATCCAAATCATATAACTCGAACTTTGGGCGCTGTAGGTAAGACTGAACGGTCCTTTGTCCCAACTTGCCGCTCTTAGTTTTTGTGATACTTTGCCATGTGTAAGATTGGTAAAGATCAAGCGCCATTGGGTACTGTAATTTCCAGGCGATATTATAAATGAGCTTATAACGTCTTTCACGTAATACCCGCATGGGGTAGTACATCATCACTTCATGAAAACTGTGCGATGCGTATACTTCATCCCATCCTTTCACTGTTTCCTGCTCTATTATGTTTTTAAAAGATCTTCCCTGGAATTGTTTAATACTACCAGTAAAGTCAGCGAAATCTAAAATGGTTGGAGTTATGTCAACCCATGAAATCATGGCATCATTTACAAAATTTTTCCTGCTAGCATTTGGTAGCTTAACGATACAAGGCAACCTCATACCAGGCTCGTAAAGATTAGTCTTTGAACCAGGAAAGGGTGAGCCGTTATCAGAGATATAAATAATGACCGTTTGCTCATATTTACCGGCAGCTTTTAAATTACTAATGAGGCGACCAACGCCCTGGTCCATCCTGCTAATTGCCTGGTAATATTGCGCCAGCTCTTCGCGACAAGCCCTGGTATCAGGTAAAAAAGATGGTACAACTACATTAGCAGGATTGAAGGTGTTTTCTACGACCATAGGATAGGCTTGCGTTCGATTGCCAAAAGCATTTGGCCGGGAGCCATCAAAAAACGGAGTACCATTCGCAAGCACACTGTTACTACGATGGGGATCATCGGTAGCATAATATAAAAAAAAAGGTTGTTCAGAAGACTCACTAAACACTGGGCTACAAAGATCGGCCATTTCTACCGGGCTTCTTCCGATAGACGCGGGGTTGTTAACCGCTCCCTCCTGCAAAACTTTTTGGAAATGATAAACAGGTTCCGGAGCTACATGCAGTTTGCCAATACGGGCTGTGCGATAACCAGCCTTTTCAAGCAACACCGGCAGAGAAAGAATTTTATCGAAAGAACTGAAATGATGCTCCTGGTGCTCCAAACCGTACATTCCGTTTGAATGACTTTGCATACCTGTGAGAATAGCGGACCGACTTGGGCTGCAACTTGACACCGTGCAGAAAGCGTTTGAAAAGCGGGTACCTTCAGAAGCTAGTCGATCTATGTTGGGTGTTTTCACGACCTTATTCCCATAACAACCAACAGCTTCACGACCATGATCGTCTGATACAATTAAAATAATATTGGGACGTGATTGCTTGCCTGGTCGTGCGTCAGAAACATTAACCAAAAAAGCGCTCAGAATAATTGTGAGGAAAGCCTGCAAACTAGTACCAGACATTTTTAAAAAATTTACAGTTACGGTAAACTTATCTAGAAAACAATGAAAGCTTCGCAAAGAAGTCACTAAACATTAGGTTAGTATCAAGCCAATCATATACCCTTATGTTTCGACCCTTATCATTAAACTCATAGTCGCCTCTGTCATTAATTCTCGGCGCCAGCTTTATTACATACCGGCTCGACGAGGGATCAGCTTCAAAAGAAGATTGCAAAGCCGTAAGCAATACGAGAGGGCTATCACCCATTACGTACGTCTCGCCAATGTTCAACCCGAACTTACCAATCCTGTTCATAATAGCTTCAATTTTTCCTGCTAAGTACTTTCCAACTTCACCTTTTGATTTGATGTTATACAGGAGCTGCGCATACGATAACAAACACTGGCGGTAGGCATTTCTTGGAACCTGCCACAATGAGATTGAAGACTTATTGAAAACTACTTTCGCAGCATTAATATCGATGTTGAGGTTATACTCGGGAGAAGAATAATTAGGTGGCGGAAAAGCAAGATCGAGGTATTCGGGACCGCCGATCCAAATGAGTGTTATTTTTTTCGCAATCTCCGGCTGCGTCAATACTGCGCTCGCAATTTCTGTAAGGCCGGCACCACAAACAACATACAAAGGGCTTTTAGTATCAGCACGCATTGCTTCTTTGATGATGAATTGTACCGCTTCACTTTTCACCGGCGTGCTATCATTAATCATTGCTGTATTTGATCCCGCAATGACCGGTATGTTAGACGAAGGTTTTACCAACCTTATAATTTCGAGTGCTTGTTTTGCCGCGTTATCGGCTTGTGTTTTCGAGTTGTCGAAACCATCACGAGCATTTAGATGGGAGCCGATAACAGCCCTGATGTCTACGGAGGGGGATAATAAATGATGTACCAGCTGAAACAACCCATCAGGATCGCCGCTAAAGTCGTTATCGATAATAACCCTGCAGCGAGGCTTTACGAAATTTGAATCAAAAATATTACTGGTTTGGGCAGAAGCAGCTATAACGTTAAGTCCAACAATTAAGAAAGCTGCTTTGAAGATTGTAGAGAGCATCCAGGATGTTTATAGCAGCAAGATAATATTTATTAAAGTGGAATTAGCAGCGGAAGCAGTAACCACAAATCGCAAAGCTTCCAATGCTAATTCCACAAAAATTCTTATCCTAGTTTGGCTTCCATAGTAATATTTAGAGCGCTATAAGCTTTGCTTACAGGGCAATTTTCCTTTGCATTCTCAGCGCATTTTTGAAATTCCTCTTCGCTGATACCAGGTATTGTAGCAGTAACTCTTAACTCCGAAGTTGTTATAACTCCGTTTTCGAGAGCGATAGCACACGTAGTTTCAATCTTTTCAGGGGTAAAACCAGCTTCGCCTAAAACAAAACTGAGCTTCATAGTAAAACATCCTGCGTGAGCGGCTGCCATAAGTTCTTCAGGATTTGTTCCCACGCCCTCTTCGAAGCGTGACTTGTAAGAATATTGGGTGCTGCTTAATGTTGTACTTTGAGTACTAAGCGTTCCTTTACCTTCTTTACCGGAACCGTTCCAAACGGCAGTTGCATTTCTTTTCATACTTTTTGTTGTTTAGATTTGATTTTTAAAAAATTGGTTTCAATGATTTCATGGGAAGAATTCGAAAAAGTTAACATTCGAACAGGAACAATTGTCGAAGTTAACGATTTTCCAAAGGCCCGAAAGCCGGCCTATCAATTGAAGATTGACTTTGGGCCATCGGGTATAAAACATTCCTCTGCGCAAATTACCACTCATTACACGAAAGAGCAATTGCTGGGCCAACAGATCGTCGCTGTCGTAAACTTTCCTCCAAAACAAATTGCCAATTTTTATAGCGAATGTCTTGTGCTTGGTGTGTACGATGCGAACAACGACGTCATTTTACTACAACCGGAAAGAACTGTCGAAAACGGAAAAAAAATAGGCTAAATGAGTGAGATCAACTTTACATATTATCAATCTCCTTTGGGCCTTTTAAAGGTAGCCGGTACCGAACATTACATTACAGAGATTTCATTTATCGATGAACAAAACACTCCTGTAAATACCACTAGCGATCACCCTTTGTTACATCAATGTATAGAGGAGCTGATAGAATACTTTAACGGAAAGCGCCTGTCATTTGATATGCCTGTTCACCAGAAAGGAACTGACTTTCAAAGCAAAGTATGGGGTGAACTGCTGAATATAGAATTTGGAAAAACGATTAGTTATATGACACTTGCAAAACGTCTCGGCGATCCTAATTGCATTCGGGCCGCTGCCGCAAGTAATGGAAAGAATCATGTTTGCATTGTTGTTCCGTGTCACCGGGTTATTGGAAGCAATCAATCGCTGGTGGGGTATGCAGGAGGATTATGGAGAAAGAAATGGCTGCTTGACCATGAAAATAAGTTTGCCAATGGAGTACAGACTTTATTTTGATGAGTGATTGACAGTATAGATAGCAACTGTAGATGAAGGAAAATATGAACTGAATGAACAGCAGGTAATTAATAAGATGAATGACAATGGAACATCTACAATTAAGGATAACTAACATAAGACAGGAAACGGCAGAAAGTAAGACGTTTTTTGTAGAAGAAATAAACAAACGAAATATAGAATACAGAGCTGGCCAGTTCCTCACTTTATTGGTCACGCTTCATAACAAGGAGATCCGCCGTTCCTACTCCATCAGCTCTACTCCCGGTGTTGATAATAACTTTTTCTTTACTATTAAAAGAATTGAAAACGGGGAACTGAGCCGTTACTTATTTGATCAATTAAAAGTGAAGGACATCGTAACGAGCCTCCCCCCAAGCGGAAGATTTACGATTGAAAAAGCTGAAAGCCAGGTGGCAGTTTTTATTGCAGCAGGAAGTGGCATCACCCCGGTCTTTTCTCTAATTAAACATCTGCTTCATCATTTTCCGAAAACTCAAGTGCTGCTAATCTATCAAAGTCATAGTGAAAAGGATAGCATCTTCAGGAATGAGTTATTACAATTAGAAAAGACATTCGCCGGAACTTTTTCTTTAAAGGAAATTTTCAGTCAACCTGCAGATCACAAGAAACCATCGCAAAGGTTAAATAATAACCTGCTGGAAAAAATATTGCTCGAAAACCTTCATACCTCTTTCGTAAAATTTTATCTCTGCGGACCCGAGTCATTTATGAGAATGGCTGAGTTTACATTGAAAGTGATGAAATACAGTCAAGAGCTGATCAAGCGGGAAAATTTTTTTGCCACTGCCCCACCGCCACCTTTTATGGCTGACAAAACACCTCACAAAGTTACTATCAACTATCACCATAAGAAGTATCACATTGAAGTCGCTTATCCTAACAACATGCTTGAGGTCGGCTTGAAACATCATATCCAACTACCATATAGTTGTCGCGGAGGCAGATGCAGTACATGCACTGCGCGGTGTACAACCGGAAGTGTAAAGATGACAATCAATGATGTACTTACGCCAAAAGATCTCGCGGATGGCCTTATACTTACCTGTGTATCTTACCCCGAAACTGATGTTGAAATAACTTTCAATCCCGCAGGAGTGGAGGAAAATATCATTACAGAAAAATGAGATGACGTTACCATTACAGGAGGGAAACCGGCTCTCCTGAAAATAAATAGCCAACCGGTGTTGCTGGTTGGCTATTAAGTAATATTCGCTGTTAACTTGTCTTAAGACCGAGCCCTCTCCTGGTCACGCAAAGATTTTATTTCATCGTGTGATCTTTTAAGAATGTGCTTTTGTTTAGAAACCATTTCCCGTAAATATGCCGGTAAATCCTCGGACAGTAAAGCTGCATCGTAGGCTTTTTGAGCTGCGTCTTCACCAAACTCACAATTATTTAAAACAGTTTTTCTATCGTGACCGCTGAAAACTGCTTTTACGTCCATCCAGGCTTTGTAAATTTTTCCACTGTTGGTGGTAGATGTACCAGATTCCATTTCTCCGCCCAATGCCTGCACTTCTGTACCAAGGGCCATTCTTACCTGCCTGCTTTCATCTATCATTGTGGCAAACAAAACTTTCAATTCATCATCTCCATCTTTTAATTCCTGGATTGCTTTTTCGTAGCCAATTATCCTATCATTATTAATTTCAATCAGGTCATTTAAAATTCCAATTGTTGTCTGTGTAGGTTCCATAATATCTTTTTCGCATTCATTAAAAACTTATGCCACAACCCCCTGCAGCTTGGAAAGTTTTGGATACAGAAATTCAAAAACAGCAAAAAAATTTATGCAATCCCTTTTTAAAATGCATCATTTAAAAAAACGGTACAAGATGAAACTGTCTAAAATTTTATTACTTGCTATCATTTCGACTTTTATACACCTTATTTCATTTGGTCAAAATAATAAAGACGACACCATTAAAATTGTTGTAGGTGAGATGGCACGGAACGACGTGTACGAAAGATCGTATTCAATCGGATACTTCGGGTCCTACTCTAAACAATTGGAACTATTTGAAAAACTGAAGTCTATTGCAACAGAAGAACAGCTTTTAAAACTTGCAGAAGAAAGCAAGAGCGCGATTGTACGGTTATATGCTTTCCAGGCACTAAAAGAGAAAAAGACAAAAATTCCGGAAAGTATTGCGCGGAAATTCACTAACGACAACACGGAGGTAACTGTACTATGGGGTTGTTTTGGAGACAAAAAAACAGTTAAAGCGCTGGCTTTTAAAACCATTATTAAACAACAAAATGAGTTGCTCCCCTCGCAGGCAAGTATTGAATATTAAGCGGGTGAACTTAAATCCTCCGCGGTAAAGCTGAGCGGAAGCAGCATCGCTGCTTTGTCTATGATGTAGACTTTTCCTTCAAGCCCTCCTAAGATTACCCTGATAGGATGATTCACCCTTGACTCGTATTCGAGCAAACTCTGACGGCACATACCGCAGGGAGAAATAGGATGATTGCTTTCACCATTTTCATTGTGATAACTGATGGCTATTGTCTCTATCGGCACCTTCGGAAACAGAGATGCAGCTGAAGCGAGCAACACTCTTTCTGCACAAAGACCAACAGGGAAACTTGCATTCTCCTGGTTGCTTCCAGCTACAATTTCTCCATTATCCAGTCGGGCGATAGCTCCCACCTGGAAATGAGAATAGGGCGCGTACGCATGTTGAGTCACCTGGCGGGCTTCACTTAGTAACCAGGCATCGTGCTCTTCCAGTTCGTCGATTGAGTCGTACACTTCAAACGAAAACGTATAATCTTGTTTCTTCATCGATAATTATTTAGACAAAAAATCCTTCCCGCTAAAACGGGAAGGATTGGTATGAATAAAGATATTTTATTTAATGCTCTTAAACAAACGGTTCCAACGCGGGCCGTTTTCCCAACTAAACCAAATCAGCGAAGCCTTACCTACGATATTTGTCTCAGGAACAAAACCCCAGTAACGACTATCCTGGCTGCGGTGACGGTTGTCACCCATCATCCAATAATAGTTAAACTTGCACTTATAGGTATTGGTCTGTTGTCCATTTATGAAAAACTTGCCATCACGCTCTTCCAATTTATTTCCCTCATAGGTAATGATGAGCCTGCGATAAATGTCAATATTTTCAGGAGTCAGGGTAATCGTACTTCCTTTTGCAGGAACATAGATAGGACCGAAGTTATCGGGCGACCAAAGATTATTTGCACTGTACGGAAAGGTCGTGCCCGGATTGTTTATATAGGCAAAATCAATGCTTTTAAAATTCGGTTGTTTTTTAACCAACTCCGCTTCAGAAGGTGTCATATTGAGAACATAAGAATTGGCTTTCCCCTGGTAAGCGTAAATCTGGTCTTTAGGTTCTTCAGAATTAATGTGTAGTGAAGTTTGCAGAAATTCGTCGTTGAAAGGCTGCCCGTTTGTTTCAACAATGTATTCCGTCTGAGATGCTACGGGAATAGGCGAAGCTTTGCCACTTATAAAAACACGGCCATCACGAATTAGTAACGTATCACCACCTATTGCTATACACCGTTTAATGTAATTGTCAGTTTTATCCATTGGGTGAACATGGATTGGATACTCTGCCATTAAAGCGTCCCTGTTGCCTTTGTACTGCGTTCTCAGAACATCATAATACAAAACCTTCGAGCCAAATTCGGGAAGGTTGATAATGGTATCTCCCGCAGGGAAATTAAATACTACAACGTCGTTCCTCTTAACCTCCTGGAAACCCGGCAAACGCTTGTATGGAAGTTGTACAAGAGTTGTATAAGAAGGCATTGTGGTACTAAAAGGCATGATGTTGTGAACAAACGGAAAAGAAATGGGCGTTTGCGGAATGCGAGGTCCATAGCTCATCTTATTTACAAACAGGAAGTCGTTTACTAGCAACGTTTTTTCCATGCTTTCCGTTGGGATCGTATAAGCTTCAAACACAAAAGTCCTTATGATGGTAGCAGCTACTACGGCAAACACGGCAGCATCGATCCATTCTCTTGCGGCGCTTTTATGATAGCGTTTTACTACCTCATGACCCGCATATCTTTCAGTTTTGGAGTAGCCTAAATAGGGAAAGTAAATAAAGGGGAAGAAAACCGTTGCTATATGATGAAGGAGAGAAAATCTACCAAAATGCATTACAAAAATGATAGTGATCCATATTGTAATAAACTGTCCGGCAATGGGAATAAATTGGAGCCAGAACCAGATTTTGCGGATGTTTGTTTTATTAACAATGCACCAAGTGTTGTAAAAGGGGATCAGTGCTTTCCATGGTTCAATGCCGGCTTTCTTAAACATCCCATACATGCCTATATGCCATCCTATTATGTATATCACAAAAATGAACCAACCCATAAGTAGTTTTTGATGGTGGCAAATGTACCATTATAAAATTGGCTGCAAAGGACGTTTTTGAAAAGTTTTCTTAAATAAAAACAAAACACGCCACTGCATCTAATTGATTTTGATACGACTAAAAGAGATAATTATCTTTATAAGCAGAATGAACCAGTTTACAATAAAGGATATTGAAAACCTAAGCGGAATAAAAGCTCACACATGGCGGATATGGGAGCAACGTTATGGCATTGCAGTACCGCAAAGAAAGGATAGTAATCACCGCTACTATGATAATGAAAACCTGAAGCAGATCTTACGCATTTCCTATCTATATCATGGCGGCATTAAGATTTCTAAAATTGCTTCATTCAATGGGGATGAGATCAGGGTGAAAGCGATGGAAGGTCTGCCGCTTGAAAACGGAAATGAATATTATATAAAAGAATTGCTGGAGGCATCGATCGACCTGGATGAAGAAAGGTTTGAGCGAACATTCCAGGAAGCTTTGAAGGTTGTTGGCACAGAAAATACAATATTGAAAATCATCCATCCCTTCCAGGATAAGATTGGCGTTCTATGGCTCACGGATCATGTGATTCCCGCGCAGGAGCATTTTACAAGCAATATTATCAGAAGAAAGCTTGCCGTAGCAATTGACAGTTTGCCTGTAATAAAGGAAACAAACAAAAAACACATTGTATTATTTGCTCCAGAGAAAGAACATCATGAGCTGCCTTTACAGTTTATTTATTATTTACTCAGAAAGAACAAGAATAAGGTAACCTATTTCGGGAGCAACGTGCCTTTAGATGCTATAGACACTTTTAGACAAAACAAAAGCTTCGACCACATGCTGTTTCATCTTGTTACCAACCTAACAAATAAACATGCACAGGATTATGTGAAAGAAATCAGCAAATTGTTTCCTGAGAAGAAAATAGTTATGTCAGGAATGCTGGTGCGACAAATAACCCATGTTCCCTCGAACGTTCGGCTGTTGAAGTCAATGGATGATATTTTGAAGTTTACGGAGGAATAAGAAAAAGCCGGGGGTAGGTAACATGTGGAATTTGTACTACTAGGAGAACTCCACATGTTAACCATCTACCGCCTTCTGACTACATCGTTACGTAGTTTGTAATATCGTCTGCTGTAATTGTCTTTCCCGAAAGTATTACCAAACGTTCCACCACGTTTCTTAGCTCACGAATATTTCCTGTCCAGTTTCTTTCTTTTAGTGCGTCCAGGGCTTTTGCGTCAATGTCTTTTTTTGCCTGTCCGTAGTCTTCGGCAATGTCATGCAGAAACTTTGCAACCAACAACGGGATATCCTCGCGTCTGTCATTTAACGAAGGAACATGTATGAGTATAACGCCTAACCGATGATATAAGTCAAGGCGAAAATTTTTGTTTTCTACCTCTTTTAATAAGTCTTTGTTTGTAGCTACCACTACCCTTACATCAACCGCGATTTCTTTTTCACCACCTACACGTGTTATCTTTCCTTCCTGCAGCGCTCGCAGCACTTTGGCCTGCGCACTCAGACTCATATCTCCTATTTCATCGAGGAACAAGGTGCCTCCGTTAGCTTGCTCAAACTTTCCAATTCGTTGTTTAATAGCGGAAGTGAAGGAACCTTTCTCGTGGCCAAACAATTCACTCTCTATTAGTTCACTTGGTATCGCGGCGCAATTCACTTCGACCAGCTGCCCATCTGTCCGATTGCTTTTTTCATGAAGCCACCTCGCAACCAACTCTTTTCCACTTCCGTTCTCACCTGTGATCATCACCCGTGCATCGGTTGGTGCTACCTTTTCGATCGTCTCTTTTATCTTCTTTATTGCAGCGCTTTCCCCAATCATTTCCTGCACCTTACTTACGCGACGCTTTAGGACTTTAGCCTCTTTTACCAGCTTGTTTTTGTCGATTGCATTGCGAATGGTAATCAATAACCGATTAAGGTCTGGTGGTTTTGATATAAAATCAAAAGCTCCTTTTTTCACCGCTTCGACCGCTGTTTCTATAGTTCCATGTCCGCTGATCATAATAATTGGAACATCGGGATTTGCTGCTGTTGCCTTACTTAAGAATTCTAAACCATCAACTTTGGGCATTTTAATGTCGCACAATACGACATCATACGTGGCTGCCTGGAATTTTTTTAAACCCTCCTCTCCGTCTGCCGCTTCCTCTATTTTATATCCTTCAAAACCCAATATTTCTGTAAGGGTTTTGCGAATAGCTCTTTCATCATCAACTATCAGTATTGTTGCCATTTAACTTTTTTAATGGGCGCTAAGTTAAGGGGTTTAAATAATTCATTTAGTTAAGCTGACGCTTGATGCTAGTACTACAGTAGCCAATTGGAAAAGTGGAATAAGGCAGAACCGTACAAGTGAGTGACACAAGAATGTTGAGCAAGGAGCATATGCCGGTTCAAAAAATAGAACCTGCATAAG
The DNA here is from genome assembly GCF_007991655.1 of Segetibacter aerophilus. Classification (GTDB taxonomy): domain Bacteria; phylum Bacteroidota; class Bacteroidia; order Chitinophagales; family Chitinophagaceae; genus Segetibacter; species Segetibacter aerophilus. The sequence continues at coordinate 301,093 of NZ_BJYT01000001.1, read as the reverse complement.
CAACTAGCCTTTTAGATATTAAATTTTTACTTTTTTCCAGGCACCTCTTCGAAAAATAAGGAAGGTTCCAAAAGTGATAATGGTCTCGGCAATTAATATTGCCACGAAAACTCCGAGCGGGCCAAGATGAAAAGTAATTGCTAACACATACGCAAGTGGAATTTGAAGCGCCCAAAAACCAGCAAGGTTTATATATGTAGGCGTGCGGCTGTCGCCGGCTCCGTTAAAGGCGTTCATTAGAACCATTCCTATACCGTAGGAAACATAGCCGAGACTGATAATTCTTAATGCCTGTGTGCCTACTGCAACCACTTCTGCGTCGGTATTTACCAACGAAACGATAGGCCCGGCAAAAAACATAAAAAAGACCGTAACGATACCCATGAAAATCATGTTGTATTTGCCGGTAACCCATACGCTCTTTTCTGCACGTTCAGGTTCGTTTGCACCAAGGTTCTGACCAACTAGTGTAGCTGCGGCATTACTCAATCCCCAGGCCGGCAACAAAAAAAACATGAGAACACGAAGGCCGATCGTATATCCGGCAATCGCGTTACTGCCGAAGCCGGCAATGATACGGGCAAGAAAAATCCAGCTGGCTGAACCTATTAAAAATTGCAATGCTCCCGTGCTGGCAACGTTTATTAGCGTTTTCAAAATAGCTTTATCCGGTAGAAGATGACTAAGCTTAATTGTCAATATCCCTTTGCCCTTTACAAGATGATACACCTGGTAACACACACCAATACCGCGGCCGGTAGTTGTCGCCATTGCGGCACCAACAAGGCCATATCCGGGAATGGGGCCTAAACCAAAAATGAAAATCGGGCAAAGAATAATGTTGAAAATATTAGCGATCGTAAGGCTGCGCATAGCTATGCTTGCGTCTCCTGCTCCACGAAAAATACCGTTAATCAGAAACAGCATGATGATAACAACACACCCCGCCAGCATCGTTCGTGTATACGGTACCCCGATAGCGAGCACAGAAGGCGGAGCACCTAATAACTCAAGAATATCTTTTGCAAAGATGACTCCCGCCACCGATAAGGCTACCGTAAAAATAAGTGCAAGCAATATGGCTTGCATAGCTGACTTAGATGCTTCCTCGGGATTTTTTTCGCCAACACGTCTTGCAACCATAGCCGTTGCCGCCATGCTAAGACCAATAGCGATAGAATAGATAATGGTTAAAAAAGATTCAGTTAATCCAACCGTTGCTGCAGCATCTTTTCCCAGTCTGCCTACAAAGAAGATGTCGACTACGGCAAACACGCTTTCCATACACATCTCAAGGATCATAGGGATGGCGAGCATAAACACAGCCCTACGGATGCTTCCCTTGGTAAAGTCTTCCTGGCCGCCTTTGATTGATTGTTTTATAAATTCGAAAAAGAAAGAAAAACTTCTTTTGGTAGAAATAGTTTGTGTGGACATTTGAAGGTCTGGTTGATCGTTAAAAATAAATACAATGACAGCGGCATAGCCGCGAAGAATTAGAGAGGAAAAATGTCTTGGTTAATTAGACCAAGCTGAAACAGAACTTCATATTCGTACAATTGAATGGTTTGTCAGACCGGGAGTAAATGTAAAATTATTTTTTAGAAACCGGAAAAGCTTTGAAACAATTGCTGAGAAAATTTATTTAAACGGCAGAATTTTACTTTGAACCTTATTCCCCTAATTTTTTAATTGGCGCACAAAGCAATGCGAGTTGATGGTAGCCTACTCCCGCAGCCAGCGTTATTACAAAGACAATCCACCATAAAGTATTGAAGCTATAACGGGCAGCGATAAATCCACCGACTGATGGTGCTGCTATTTGTGCAGTACCCCAGGCCATGGTGTATAAAGCTGCATATTGGCCCCGGTTGTGATCCTGGCTTCTGCTGATCCAATAAGAGTTCATGAACGGCATAGAAAGCATTTCACCGAAGGTTATGATCACCATAGAAAATAAGGCCAAAGCAAATTCGCCTGTCAAAAAGTTGAATACTTCGTACGAGAGACCAACCATCCAAACGCCAAATTTTATGAATTTTAATGGTTGGGCTTTTGCCTCCAGTTTAAAAACCACTACCATTTCTATGGCCGCGATGATAAGACCGTTGATAGCCATCAGCACTCCAATCAGTCTTTCGTTTAAAGCTAATTTTTGCTTCAAAAACACTGGAAGGATGGTGAACATTTGGAAGAAGCAAAATGCAAACAAGATGGTGAGAAAGATAAAAAACAAGTACTGTTTATCTCTATAAGCCGAAATACCGTCGCTAGCCTTTGTCTTGTTTTTAGCCAACGTTGATTGGAGACCTGGCGGTACGGGCAATACAATCGACAGCATAACAGCCGCAGCTATATTTGTTAATCCATCAACCCAGAATAATAAATGATAGTTGTACGAAGCAAGAAAGCCACCGAGCGCTCCACCGAACGCCCATCCAAGATTTATAGCCAATCGGTTGAGAGAATATGACCTCGTTCTGTTTTCAGGTTTGCTATAAAAAGCGATCGCTGTTGAATGAGCCGGGCGAAAAGATTCATTTATAAGGCTGAGAACAAATGTGCCACAACAAAGAAGTACATAAGACTGAAGGTATCCAAGTACGATAAACATCAATCCACCTCCCGACAGGGCAAACAACTGAATTTTATAAAAACCTATTGCATCTGTTAGCTTGCCTCCTATAAACGCCCCGACTATAGAACCCGCACCAAACAGCGCCATGATCATACCTGCTTCTACAATACTATAATGAAGTTTTTGTGTTGCATACATGGTCATAAACGGTACGACCATTGTTCCACTACGATTGATTAAAATAACAAGCGAGAGAAACCACGTTTGCCGCGACAGTCCGGAATAAGCTGCTTTATATGAAGAAACAAGGGAGGGCATCAGTCGAGGGAAATGGCAGTTTGAAGAGTAATTGAAGGTATTTAAAAAAATAGCAATAAATTCTACGATGATCAACAGTCCTTCTACCCTAGCTTTTTTGCCCCTCAAACTGATCACCCTTATGTTTAAACAACACATTGAAAGTGGTAAGGCTACCATATATACGGGTGATGTATTGCTGCAAATCAACTTTCTCTTCGTTGCTCAAAATTTTGTGGGCGTTTATCTTTTGCTCCATCACCCTCAGCCTATCACGGAGCATCACAATCTTATTGAAGAAGACATCAATTGGAACTTCGTTTTCTTTTAATGATTTATCAGCCGGTCTTAATACCATCATTCCGTTTTTCCATTTATCACCCATTGATACAACTTCCGTTACATCACTCCACTCCCGTAATATCTTTATGAGTGCATCTTCAGCTTCAGTAAAACTGACGCTGTATTCCGGTTCCACAGCTTCAATTACTTCAACCGAAAAATCTTTTGATACAGGCTTTATTCCTCCCTCGATAAAACAAACATCATAGATTCTTTTGTGCAGTCTTATAACAACACCAACACCAAAAGACGGATGATTTATTCTTGACCCAACGCCTAGTAGTTCCATAAGTGCCTCCAGCCCCTAAAGGGGAGTATAATACAATTGAATTGATTTTCTCCCTGGAGCATTTTTTAAGGTTAATAATTTGTTTACTTACTCTCTTCTCCCTTTAGGGGAGGGGCTACTACATCACCTCACTTAGCTCCAACCACCTCATTTCTTTGTCTGCCAGAAGAGTTCCTATTTGTCCAATTCTTATACTTGCCTTTGAAATTTCTTCAAAGGGCAGGTTTCCCAAACTGTCTTCCAGTTTCTTCTTTTCAGCTTCCAAATCTTTCATCTCTTTTTCCAAAGCTTCAAATTCCTTCTTCTCGTTATAAGTAGGCTTTCGCTGGTTATTCGTCGCCTGTTTATTACTAGTTGATGTTTGTGCCTGGGGACCAGCAACGACATTAGTACTAGCTCCTTCACTTTTCATTTTTCCCAGCTCACCCCATTTATCTTTTCCTTTTTTCTCATTGGCTTTTAACCACTCGCGGTACAAAGTATAGTTCCCTGGAAAATCTCTTATTTCACCATCGCCTTCAAATACAAACAAGTGATCGACCAGGCGATCCATAAAATAACGGTCATGACTTACTATCAACACGCAGCCCTGAAACTCACTTAAAAAATTCTCCAGCACTCCTAATGTAGGCAGATCCAAATCGTTGGTAGGCTCGTCGAGGATAAGAAAATTAGGATTCATAAAAAGGATGACCAAAAGTTGTAAACGCTTCTTTTCGCCACCACTCAAGCTGCTTAGATAAGTATATTGTTTATCACCGGGGAAAAGAAACAGTTCAAGAAACTGCGATGCACTCATGCTTCCACCTTTTGCCAGTGGAAAAGTCTCGGCAAAAGTTTTCACATATTCTATCACGCGCATATCCTCTTTAAATTCGAGTCCTTGTTGACTAAAATTTCCAAAAACAACAGTGTCTCCGATATTTACTTTGCCGCTATCAGCAGGTTCAATTCCCTGGAGAATATTTAAAAATGTGCTCTTTCCTACCCCATTTTTACCCACCACCCCTATGCGTTCGCCCCTGCTGAAAGTGTATTCGAAGCCTTTCATAATCACCTTCTCACCATAGCTCTTATACACTTTTTTCAGTTCGGCAATCTTACCGCCCAGGCGTGTCATCTTCACCTCTAACTGAAGTTGCGCATCTTCGATCTTCTTCTTGGCCTGCGCCTCTACCTCATAAAAATTATCCTGCCTGCTCTTGCTCTTGGTAGTACGCGCTTTAGGTTGTTTGCGCATCCACTCCAACTCTTTACGAAAAGTATTTTTAGCCTTATCAATTGTACTTAGCTCGCTCTCGATCCTTGCAGTCTTTTTCTCCAGGTAGTTGGCATAGTCGCCTTTATAAGTATACAACTCACTGCGCTCCATTTCCCAGATTTCCTCACTAACGGCATCTAAAAAATAACGGTCGTGCGTAACCAATAAGAGCGTTACATTTTCACCGTTGAGGTAATGTTCCAACCACTCAATCATTTCCACATCCAGGTGGTTGGTTGGTTCATCCATGATCAACAAAGTATGTTGATGCTCGAAGCCGAGATCAATTAAGGTTTGAGCCAGGGCAACGCGCTTACGCTGGCCTCCACTTAAACTGGCCACATTCTGTTTTAGATGATGGATATTCAATTTATCCATGATCTCCTTTACTTTACTTTCAAAGGACCACGCATCCAGATCATCCATTTTTGTTAGTGCGTCGCTGATTGCCTGACCGTCATCTTCTTTACCTGACTCAGCCGCTTCCTCCGCGGCATCCACTGCAGCTTCGTACTCTTTTATAGCCTTAATGACAGGATTTTCTGTATGGAAAATATTCTCGAGTATCGTTTTATTCTCATCAAACTTTGGGTCCTGCTCGAACAACGCGACGGTCACATCTTTATTGATCCAAACTGTACCGCTGTCTGGAGTTTCTTTACCAGAAAGGATGCGCAGAAGTGTACTCTTCCCCACCCCGTTTCTGGCCACCAGGGCTATTTTATCACCTTCGTTTATATGAAATGAAATATTATTAAAAAGAGGCACTATCCCATAGGCCTTCGTCAAATTCTCTACCGTAACGTAATGCATAATGGCGGCAAAGATAAGGAGCGCAGGGTGTGAAAGGGCAATTGTGAAATGTGAAAAAAGACTTGTAAAAAGAGCCATAGCTTGGCCGATCTCAGTTCTATTACTGTTACTTTTTGTGTAACGGGCATTCGTTCTCTGCCCAGCATTCTTGTGTCACTCACTTATACTTGTATCTCATAGTTTCAGCCTAAACTAGGCTGCACCCGTAGAATTGAAGATGCAGACAACCTGAGTTCGCGAGGAAAGATTTGAAGGAAGAAACCTGTTTACTACTTCGCTTTGTTTTCAAAGTAGGGTATCTCGTCATGCGCCACCGATTCCTTTTGTTGCCAGTACGCTAGCGTAACGACGCGGCCGTCTTTTGTTTTTAGCAGTCGACCAAAAACAGCATTAATAGGGTTAAAAGTAACATCAGTCACCCCAACAGTAAAGGTTGCTAGTGGTGCCGGAGCTGGTTCAGCAACCGGACCTGTAGCAGCAGCTGCAACCGGCGCAGTTTTAGGTGGCGGACTTGAAACATTTACGACAGAATATTTATTTAGCTTAAGGAGATCATTTAAAAAGTCTGCGCGTTCTTGCGATACATTCTTCTCAACGATCGCACACTTCACCCCGTTTAATTCTTCAAACTCATGATTTTTATTGATAGCCATGGGAGGGTTTAAAGTTTAAAGTTTTGACTTTAAGGTTTGAAGCTTTTTACTATTCATTTTCCATTATTCATTATTCATTATTTACTGTTCATTATTCGTTATTCAACCTTCACATCCCCCTGCTCAAAGAATGAATATAATCGTAGATATAGCTGATAAACCCTACAGCCAATACCCCCGCAATACAGGTATAAAGGGCAAGACGGGGCATCAAAGGAATTAAAACCCGCGGAATAGGATGGTCATTTTCATCCATAAAAATTGCTTTTACAATTCTTAAATAATAGTAGAACGAGATGATCATGTTTAGTGCTGCAATAGTTATGAACCAATAATTGCCTTTTCCTGCCCCGGCAAATAATAGAAAAAACTTACCAAAAAATCCTGCTGTCGGCGGTACTCCGGCCAATGAGAATAACGCTAATGTAAGGATCCATGAAAGCACAGGATTGGTTTTATAAAATCCTCTGTAATTGCTGATGCTTTCATTGCCTGTGATCGAACTTACTAGCGAGATTACCCCAAATGCAGCAAGGTTAGAGAAGACATATATCAAGACAAAATAGACCACCGATGCTGATCCAAATGTTGAACTTCCGCTTATGCCGACTAAAATAAATCCAACTTGCGCAATGGAAGAAAATGCAAGGAAACGTTTGAAATTGTCTTGTCTTATAGCAAAAAGGTTACCAATGATAATTGTTAGCAATGATAAGATAAATAACATGTTATACCACGCGCCGGCTAAGGGTTTAAAGACTGTATACAAAACAGAAACAAACACAAACAACACTGCCCCTTTCGAAACAACAGAAAGAAACGACGTGACCGCGACAGGAGCACCTTCGTACACATCGGCGGTCCATAAATGAAATGGAGCAACAGATATTTTAAAGGCAAGTCCGGCAAGCAAAAGAATGAATGCAAATATTTGCAAGGGATTGTTACCGAGATGCAGTGGTATCTGGGAGAAGATCAGGGTACCCGTAGTACCGTAGATTAAAGAAATCCCAAACAACAATAAAGAAGACGAAAACGCTGAAGAGAAAATAAGTTTCATTGCCGCTTCTGACGAACGTCTCTTTGCCAAATCAAAATTAGCAGCCGCAGCCAGAGGGATAGTAGATAGTTCGAGACCGAGGTAGAACATCAACAGGTTGCCCGCGGAGATCATAAAGAACATTCCAAGCATTGTTGATAGCAGTAGTATGTAAAATTCCGGAACATGTTTGTGGGTCTTCAGCCAAACAAAAGATTGCATCGAAATAATTAGCATCCCAAGATTTAGAATGTTTTTTTCCAGAACCATTAGTTTGTTGGTACGAAACATTTCAGCAAACAAAACTCCCTCCTCGTTTCCAAAAAAACCTATCACAACATTGGCCAGCAGCAGTGCATTGACAATGGTCATATAACTCTCATTGCTCCTGTCTTTACCCAGCTTCAAAAACATGAGGATAAAGATGATGACAATGAGCATCATCTCTTGTTTCAGTAGCATTAGGAAGTCAATCGACATAGGGAATAGGTTGTGAGTTGTAAGTTGTGAGTTGTGAGTTTTAGGTTCTAGTTGTAAGTTTTTAGGGGTTGACAGTACCGAGCACCTTGGTCACGATTTCATCTGTTCCAGGTCCTATTAGTTGATTAATAAGAAACGGTGCTACGCCAATTATTACAATTCCGATAATCAAAATACCAGCAGCGAGTTTTTCATTCCAGCGCGCATCGTTCAATGTTTCGTAAGTGCTGCTTATTGGACCCATAATTGTTTTCCCTGTTGCCCTCAGAATGTATACCGCCGTTACAACGATGGAAGCACATGCAAGTATGGTAGCGAGCCGATACGACTTATCAGGGTTTTGCCAAGAGCCCATAAATACTGTCATTTCTGCGACAAATCCACTTAGTCCCGGTAGTCCTAAAGAGCATAAACCAGCAATCACAAATACGGTAGAGATGAAAGGCGTTACCTTTAGCAGGCCGCCTAATTGTGCAACTAAACGAGTATGTGTTCTGCTGTAGATCATACCAATGGTGGCAAAGAAAAGGGCTGTCATCAAACCATGGGAAACCATTTGCAATACAGCACCATTAATGGAGGTTTTTGTAAGCATGCCGATACCAAGCAAAACAAACCCGCAATGACTAACTGATGAATACGCGTTGATATACTTTAGATCCGTCTGCATCATAGTAGCAAAGGCACCATAAATGATGGCAATTGTTGCAAGGAGAATAATGATCCACGAGTATGCATGCGCTGCATCAGGCATCAAATAAGTAGCGACACGCAAACATCCATAACCACCAAGTTTCATAGATATCCCGGCGAGGAACATAGAAGCAGCAGTCGGCGCTGAAGAGTGGCCGTCAGGAACCCAGGTATGAAATGGAAACAATGCCGTAAAAACTCCGAAGCCTATGAAAGCAAAAGGAAAAAAAATCTTCTGAATATGAATTGGAAGAGGTGTTTGAGCTATTTGCAAAATATCCCAAGTGCTCGCGTTCCAGTATAAACCTGCTATTCCGACAAACACTAAAGCTGATCCTCCCATGAGCATCAAGACGAGTTTCATCGCGCTATATTCTTTTCTGCCACTTCCCCAAATCCCGATCAACAAAAACTTTGGTATGACAGCCACTTCGAGAAAAAAGAAAAGGGTAAACAAATCAAGCGAAATAAAGAACCCATAAGCCCCAACGCTCAGTAGCATTAATAAAAAGAAATATTCCTTACTTAGCTTTTCAGTTGTCCAAGAAATGAGCACTCCTGCTACTACGATACAAGCAGTAAGTAAGATCATCGCAATTGATATTCCATCTACACCAATATGGTAATTAATATTAAGAGGTTTAAACCAGTTATAGCTAGACTGAAACATCATATCCGACGAAGTGACTACATGTGATTGTGAGTATTGAAATAATAAAAAAAGAGACAATGCAAGTTGCACGATGGCACCCAGAAGTGAAATTGTTCTCACCTGTTTAGACTCCCTGCAACACAGGACACCAACGGCGGTAAGTAGCGGGATAATAATCAACAACGATAAGTTCATAAATTACTTTTTAGTGCCACTAGTACCATAGGTTAGATTCGATTTCGCTTTGTCAGGATTCTGATGATGCCCATTCATTTCCACCAATAAATAAATACGATTGCTAATCCTGCAATACCTCCAAAAAAATACAAGGCGTAATTTTGTATCCTTCCTGATTGAACAACTTTTATGGCGTTAGACGTTGTTGCTGTAACATAGGCTAATCCATTAACACAACCGTCTATGATGTTTCGATCAATCCATGCTGCAGGTCTTCCAAGGAAGTTGAAAATGACTTTCTTAGTTATAAAAACATATGCTTCATCTATATAAAGCTTTCTTGTTACCACCTTGTAAAAGGTTCCTAATGAAGCAGCAATTTTTGCGGGCTTTTCGTTGTGAGTCTTATAAAGATTAGCTGCAATTAAAATGGCAAGAACCGATAATACGACAGGAGCAATTGAAAATATTATGCTGAAGTGTGTTTCAAGAGGAGCTCCATCTGCTGTAACAAACTTTGAAAAAGGAACAAACCCTGCGACAAGGGTGCACCCAGACAATATTATCAAAGGCAGCTTCATAGAAATTGTTCCTTCATGACCATGCTCTGCTTCAAATACTTTGGAGCTTTTCGAAGTGTTATTCCAAAAAATAGAAAAATACAACCTGAACATATAAAAGGCTGTAAGGGCTGCAGTAAACAGCGCAAGGAAATAGATGATTTTATTGGTTTGAAAGGCGGCAAGCAATATTTCTTCTTTACTAAAAAACCCTGCAAAAGGTGGGATCCCTGCAATTGCCAAACACGCAATTAAGAACGATAGATGCGTCAAAGGCATCCGCTTTCTTAAACCGCCCATATCTTTCATATCGTTGCTGTGCACGAGATGAATAACAGCCCCTGCACCGAGAAATAATAGTGATTTAAAGAACGCATGCGTAAACAAATGAAACATTGAAGCGGTATATCCTACACTGCTTTCACCCTCATTTCTGGCTATTCCCAAAGCAAACATCATATAGCCGAGCTGCGACATGGTAGAATAGGCCAGCACCCTTTTGATATCGGTTTGAGTACAAGCGATGACCGCAGCAATCAAAGCGGAGGAAGCACCTACCCAGGTTACAATATTTAGGGCAGCGATATCCATTGAAAAGATGGGGAACAATCGAGCGACTAAATAAACACCTGCAACGACCATCGTAGCTGCGTGAATTAACGCAGATACAGGAGTTGGCCCTTCCATCGCATCCGGTAACCAAACGTGCAAAGGAAACATCGCCGATTTACCAGCACCACCAATAAACACCAATGTCAATCCCCAGGTGAGGGCTGATATTCCTAAAAATGAAGCTGTTGAAATGCTTATAAATTCTGTAGACTGAGTAGAAGTTAAGCGTTCGATAAGGGTGGAGATATCGAGGGTACCGCCATAAAATCCCATAATTAAAATACCTATTAAAAAACCGAAGTCAGCAAAGCGCGTAACGATAAAAGCTTTTTTGGATGCAGCTACTGCTGAAGGTTTATTGTAGTAAAATCCTATTAGCAGATAAGACGACACTCCTACCAACTCCCAAAAAATGTAGACCTGGAAAATGTTAGAAGAAAGAACCAATCCAAGCATTGAAAAAGTAAACAGGGAAAGAAAGGCGTAGTAGGTTGCAAACCTCGTTTCACCCTTCATATAACCCCAACTAAAAATGTGCACCATCAATGAAATGAAAGTAACAATAACGATCATCATTACTGAAATAGGATCGAGAATGATACCCATATCGATAGAGACATTTGGTGAGAATTGAAGCCAATTATATTGTAGGGCAATAATCTTCTGATAGCTGCCATTCACCTTACCACTTACAAAAAAATAGTTATAGGCTGTGACCAGAGAAAGAATTGCGGAAGCAAGCAATGAGGCCGTTGCGATGATACCTGAAGATGTCTTAAAATACTTTCTTCCAAACAACCCAAGTAAAACAGAGGTTGCAAAAGGTAGTAGAGGTATTAGTATAAGATAATTCATATCAGTCGTTTTTCCGGTTCTCTCCTTTTAAGTGGAGCTATAGCAATTTAAAATTTCAATTCGGTTGCATCCTCCACATCGATAGATTTATGGCTTCTATATAAGTTGATAATAATAGCAATGGCAACAGCAGCCTCAGCAGCAGCGATCGTAATAATGAAAATGGTAAAGAAGACTCCGTCTAACTTATCGGGAAATAGATACTTATTGAACGCGACAAAGTTGATGTTAACGCTATTGAGCAAAAGCTCTATTGACATTAGCATTGTAATTAAATTTTTTCGGGTAAATAACCCATACATGCCAATAAAGAACAACGCTGTGCTTACAAAAAGAATATGGGTTAATGGAACTTCATTCATACTATACCTCCGCAATTATTAATGGTTCCGGAACAGATGGAATAACTACTACTGTCGGTGCCGGTGCATCTTCGTTGTTAGTTACCTTTATTTGCTTTGGTTCGCCAGGTTTTTGTTCCGGCGTTTTCATTGCAATAACGATACAGCCAATCATAGAAGCAAGCAATAACATACTCACCACTTCAAAAGGCAAAATGTAGCCATAGTTGGTAGTACTAAGCATTTGAGTGCCGATATCGCTAACTGCCACAGTAAAGGGTTTTGTATTGCCAATAGGGAAGCCATATTTACTTATGAGATTATAAGTAAAGCCGAAACCAAAGAGAGCCGACAGAACAGAAAAGACAGTTTTCCTTGCTGAAGGTTTAGGCATTTTTTTGCCCGATTCTTGTGTAAGGAAAATAGAGAAGATGATAAGAACAACGATGCCACCAACGTATACAACTATTTGTACCGCAGCAACAAACTCAACCTGCATCCAGAAATACAGACCAGCAATGCCGACCAACGAAAACAATAACCAGATAGCCGCCCGAAAAATTTTTGTGGAGGTGACAGACAATAACCCTGCGCCTAAAATGAAAGCAGAAATGGCGTAAAATATTATTTGTGATGCAGTCATTAGATTGGTTTAATTAAAAAGGCAAAAGGCAAAATTTAAAAGTAAAAACCCAGGCTATTAACTAGAACTTATCACTCACAACTTATCACTTACAACTTATCACTCACAACTCCCAACCCTACTCAACCCCTTCCCTAATCTTCGATCCGGGCTTGTTCAACTTCTTAAGCAGCATACTTCTGTCGTATACGCTATGTTCAAAATTTTGTCCCATTTTTATCGCGTCAGTAGGACAAGCCTCCACGCACAAGTTGCACATCGTGCAAAGCTCGAGATGATAAACAAATGTGTCAAGGGCCTTTTTCTTTTTGCCCTCAGGTGTTACGTCAAATTTTGTAATAATTTTTATAGTGGCGTTTGGACAGGCCAACTCGCAGGCAGTGCAGCCAGTGCAAGCATGTTCATTATTTGCGTCGTGCGGCATAATCACTTCTCCCCTAAACCGATCAGCCATTTTTAATGTTTCCCGGTTATCAGGATATTGTTCGGTTATTATTTCTTTCGGATGAACAAAATAATAACCGGTTCTCTTCATGCCAGTGAGAAGAGACTTTGTTGCGTGATAGATGTCAGATAAATATTCTTTTAGAAACATAAAACTTTAGCGTTTAAAGCTCGGGTCAGAGTTTAAAACTTTACACTTAAAACTTAGAAATGCCATCCCAATATTGCAATAACAGTTACTAATAACAAGTTGAACAAGCTGATTGGCAACAAATACTTCCATTCTAAATTTAGCAATTGATCAACTCTTAATCTTGGAAAAGTCCATCTAAACCACATGATCAGGAAAATTAAAGCGAATGTTTTGGCGAAGAACCAGATGGAAGATGGAATGTAATCCATTAGGTGGTTGAAGCCTTGCCAGTTGCCAATATGCAATGGCATCCATCCACCAAGAAAAAGAGTTGCCGCAATAGCACACACGATAAATATGTTGATGTATTCCGCAAGAAAAAACAACGCGAACTTCATCCCCGAATACTCTGTGTGAAATCCTGCAGTCAATTCCGACTCTGCTTCAGCCATATCAAATGGAGCCCTGTTTGTTTCGGCTGTTGCTGCAATAATAAAAATTACAAACGCAATTATCACCGGTATATGGCCCTTAAACAACCACCATCCATTTTGCTGCGCATTAATTATATCTCCTAGTTGCAAACTTCCGGTTAAGACAACAATCGTTAGAATAGATAGTCCTGCTGATAACTCATAGCTTACTATTTGTGCACCGCTTCGCATGGCGCCTAGTAATGAATATTTATTATTACTTGCCCATCCCGCCATTAAAATTCCAATCACTGACAAAGAAGAAACTGCTGTTATGTACAACACTCCAATATTAATGTCCCATACCTGGAAACCTTTTGCAAAAGCAATTGGCGCAAGCAATAACATGGCAACGACCATAACGACAAACGGAGCCAGGTTGAACAGAAGCTTATCCGCGCCATCAGGTGTTAACCCTTCTTTTAAAATCAGCTTTAATGTATCTGCAGACGTTTGAAAAATTCCCATTGGCCCTACCCTATTTGGACCAAGTCGAATTTGCATTTGAGCTGCAACTTTTCTTTCCATCCATACCAATACCAATCCTAGCAAAGCAAACAAAGTAGTAGCTAACAGAATCACAATCAGACTTTCAAAAATCAAGACTCCCGAAGCGCTAAATCGTGCATGGAGAAAGCTTTGAATTCCGCTTGTTATGCCTTGTAAGCTGAACATGTTTTAAATTAAAAAGTCAAAAGTCAAAATATTCCTAATTTTCCTATTCCTAATTCCCTCACCTATCAATATCCGGAATTACCAAATCCAGGGTTCCCATTGTTGCCATAAGATCGCCAATCTTGCTACCTCTTACCATATGATCTAATGCTGATAAATTTGAAAATCCGGGCGACCTGAATTTTATCCTATACGGCGTTGTCCCCCCTTCACTTACTATATAAACTCCCAGTTCTCCTCTTGCAGTTTCTACGCGGGTATAAAACTCACCTTTCGGCAATTTCAAAACGGCTTTTGTTTTCGCCTGGTAATCACCTTCAGGTATGTTATCAATTAATTGTTCTATGATCTTAATTGATTCTTTCATCTCTTTTATTCTAACCAGGTAACGCGAAAAGGAATCTCCTGCCGTCTCTATTATTTCATTAAACTCAACTTGTTTATAGATCTCGTATGGATAAATCTTTCTGATGTCACAATGTACCCCGCTTCCTCGTGCAACGGGACCGGTGCAACCATAAGAGATAGCATCTTCTTTCGACAGACAACCCACTCCTTTCATACGACTTTGAAAAATGACACTTCCTGTAACGAGCTCATCATACTCATCAATATTCGATTTAAACAATTTGATAAAATCCTTTACTTTTTGTTGAAAGCTTGGATGTATATCTGCCATCACTCCGCCTGGTACCATGTAATTCATTGTGAGCCTTGCGCCGCATGTTTGCTCCATAATGTCATTAATAGTTTCCCTTTCGCGAAAAGCATAGAAAAAAGGAGTGAAAGCTCCTAAGTCCATCGCCAATGCTCCCCACCACAATTCATGTGAAGCAATGCGGGTTAATTCATCCATAATCACCCGTATGTATTGAGCCCTTGTTGGAACCTCTATTTGCATTGCTTTTTCAACCGTCATCGCGCATGCGTGATTGTTGACGTGGGCCGAGAGATAATCCATCCGGCTTGTAACGTAAATAAATTGCCGGTAGCTTAAACTCTCGCACATTTTTTCGATAGAGCGATGAATGTAACCAAGATGAGGTTCAACCTTTTTTACCGTTTCTCCATTTAGCGTAACAACCAGGTGCAAGACACCATGTGTAGCCGGGTGCTGGGGACCAATATTTATCACAAGCTCACCTTCCGCACTATTAGAAGAATTGATCTCAGGTTCTTTCAATATCTCAGTCTGGCTATACATGCAAATCGGACCTCAATTTTTACTTTTTACTTTTACCTTTTTACTTTTTACTCTTTTCCTACAACTTTATCATGTTAACCGGATCATCATAATCTTTCCTCAATGGATATCCTTCAAAATCATCCGTTAATATCAATCTTCTTAAGTCCGGGTGGTTGGTGAAGTGAACTCCGAATAAATCATACACTTCTCTCTCATGAAATTCAGCAGTCTTCCATACATCAACTACACTTTCTATTCTTGCATCAGCCCTGTCAACTTTCGCTTTAATTACAATCGTATGTCTGTGTGTCGTTGATGATAAATGATACACCATGGTCATAAATGTTTTCCAATCAATGCAGGTAAGACAAAACAGGTAGTCGAAGTTGAAAGGCGCGTTGCGTAACAGCTTTGCGAGTCGCTTCCATTCCGCAGCATCGATTTGAATATTCAACCATTCACCTGTTTCATCAAAGACCGCAGATGGATGTATTCCCAACACAAACTCTTTAACTTCTTCATTTGTCATTGTTGCAGTGTTTCAGCTTTGATCTGTTCTTTTGTCAAGCCACTTTTAATCTTTTCCTGCAAAGAAATCAGGGCGTGCAATAATGCTTCAGGGCGTGGAGGACAACCGGGTATATACACATCAACCGGAATAATATGATCCGCACCTTTTACAACCGAATACGTATTGTAGAAAAACGGGCCGCCGCTAATCGCGCACGCACCCATGGCTATTACATATTTTGGATCAGCCATTTGGTCGTACAATCTTTTTAGCACCGGTGCCATTTTGTTTACAATCGTTCCGGCAATAATAATTACATCTGCTTGCCGGGGCGTAGCACGGGCTACCTCAAAACCAAACCGCGAAAAGTCATATTTAGCAGATGCAACGCTCATCATCTCAATACCGCAACAACTAGTTGCAAAAGTTAGTGGCCATAAAGAATTAGAGCGTGCCCAGTTAATAATATCATGGAAAGTTGAGGCGATAATACCGCCACCTTGCGTGGGTATTACCTGTCCCGGAAACTCTTTGTTCGTTTCACGTATTTGCTCTCTTACATCCATTTTAAAGCTCCTTTTTTATGGGCGTATAAAAAACCCATGAATAAGATGAAAACGAAAATGAGGATTTCGAACAGTGCAGTAATACCTATCTTTTTTACAACCACCGCCCACGGGTACATAAACACGAGCTCGACATCAAAAATGAGGAACAACAGGGCGAATAAGTAATAGCCAACATTAAACTGGTTCCAGGGAGAGGTGGTTGTAGGAATGCCGCATTCGTATGCCTGTCCTTTTTGACTGTTCTTGCTTCCTTTATTAAACAGTCGGCCAATGAGAATACCTCCGGCAGAAAAGACTAAAGCAGCAATCGTTAAAACTATCAGCGAGACGGAACCCATAGTAGACAGTTTATGTAAGGATGAAGATTGAATCCTTTTGAAATTTACGACTTAATCTTATTGCCCGAGTATTAGTTATAAAATTTCCGAATTTTTTATACCTCCTTTTGTTTCTATAAATGCTTTTGCAAAGCGTCGAGCAAGGATAGTTTGTACAAGAGTGCGACACAACAAAAGCGCAATAGTAGCAATCGGTATTGGCAAACCATTTCAACTACTTTTCGAAGTTTTTTGTTACCAGCTTTTGGTAATACTATTAAACATCGTTGTGTCACTCACTTCAACGTATCTGGTTCTATTCGGCAAAAAAGACGCTTTACGCATGGAGCCTGGCTTTGAAGCAAATCAAGGCAATTATGTAAAATAAGAAATAACGGCAGAAAAAGCTTCCAACTAAGCAGACCACCACAGCAGGTCTTGGCGTCCCCTATCTCTTGCTTTTTGACCTTCGATTATGTAAATTTCTGTTTTCCAATAAACTGTGTTTTTACATGCCAGAGCAAAAGAAGTGTTTCGTTGTCATGGGTTTCGGTACTAAAACAGACCTCGCTACGGGACGTAAGCTAAACCTTGATGAAACGTACCACAAACTCATAAAGCCCGTTGTTGAAAGCAAAGGATTGTTGTGCGTGCGGGCAGATGAAATACGGCATAGCGGCATCATTGATGTGCCAATGTATCGCCAGCTACTTTCTGCCGATGTAGTCGTTGCAGATATCTCTACTGCCAACGCAAATGCTTTTTATGAATTGGGGGTCAGGCATGCACTACGACCCCGCACAACGATTGTAATTTCAGAACAACAAATGTGTTATCCTTTCGATTTAAACCATATCCTCATAACCAAATACAGTCACCTTGGAGAAAACATAGATTATGCGGAAGTGTTGCGATTTCAAAAAGTACTGAGTGACACGTTAGATACTGTTTTAAAAATAGAAGATCCTGATAGTCCTGTGTATACTTTTTTAAGTGGATTAATTCCACCAAAACTGCAACAGAAAGCCGAAGAAATGGCGCAGCAAGTTGGTGCAGCAATTAAAAATAATGAAGACGAAAACCCTGACGATAATGTAACTCTTTCAGTTATACTGAAGGAAGCTGAAGATGCGCTAAAAAGCAAAGAATACGAAATAGCGAAAGTATTTTTAAACAGGGCTATAAAGATTTCTAACTGCAAAACCGACCCTAAACTCATCGCTTCCAATTCATATCTTTTTCATCGCCTGGCGTTGGCTACTTATAAAGCAGAAAAACCAGATAAGCTTACTGCCCTCCATCATGCGATTGATATTTTAGACGACCTCGACCTTAAGCATACAAACGATTCGGAAACGGTAACGCTGGCAGCAAAAATAGAAAAGCGGCTTTTTTACAAAGGGCAGGGTGAAGACCACCTGGCTAACGCCATCCAGTATTATGAGCGGGCTTATTTTTTACTCAACAACAGGTACAACGCAATTAATCTTGCTTTCCTTATCAATCTTCGGGTCGACACAAATTTGTTTAAGACAAGGCAAGACAAGATAGCCGACATGATTTTGGCCAACAGAATAAGGGAGGTTACTCTTCGCCTGTGTGAGCAGGACTGGAAGAAATATGCAGAGAATACTTCAGCAGAAAAAGAAGAAGTAATGCAGCAGGATAATGAGCTTGCTGCAACCCAGAAGGCAATAGAAAATGAACAAAAATTTTGGATCCTGGTGAACAGAGCTGAAGCCTATTTTGGCCTGGGAAACAAAGAAGCTTACGTGGAAGCGCGAGAGCAAGCAAAGCAGATAGATCATAAACCATGGATGTTGGAAGTATTTGATGAACAGGTAGAAAAGCTTGATGAGCTAATGAACAAATATGGCCACTTTCTCAACGTGACAGAACCTGTATAAGTTAATGGTCTTTTAGCGAATGCAGCCTGCTGCCACAATTCCTAAAGTACAAGAGTGTGACACAACAATGCTCGATAGTAGCACACGGCCTGTTACATAAAAAAGCTCTATACCCATCTAACACTCCAGTAAGAGCGATATCAAAGCAAATGGTCTATTCCATTTTGTGTGCACACGGTTTACCCCGGGCTGCCTAATCTAATTATCTTAGCTAGCCAAGAAAAACGTTATGAAGCGATTTATACAATTGATGATTTTATTAGTGTTTTCGGTTTCAGTTAATATTTCAAAAGGACAATCGGTTAAATATTTTGTATCAGTTAGTGGACACGATGCCTCCTCCGGATTGTCGCCTGCCCACGCTTTCGCTACGCTTCAAAAAGCGCGTGACGTGGTACGAGCACATAAAAAGCAACACCCTTCAGACACAACTTTTGTGTATTTGCTAAAAGGTGAACACAAAATAAAAGAACCTCTTTTGTTGACAGCCGAAGATGGAGGAACACAACTGGCCCCGGTCATCTATAGTGCTTATGACAAAGACAGAGTTGTCTTAAATGGTGGCGAAAAAATTACCGGCTGGAGGAAGTATAAGGATAACATTTGGGTGGCAGAACTGCCTGATGTAAAAGCGGGAAAGTGGTCATTCATTCAACTATTTGTAAACAGAAAAGAACGAAAAAGGGCAAGGCTTCCAAAGACAGGTTTTTACCGGGTAAAGGGTTTTCCGGATGGAGATTTAAAAGCAGGATACCAAACAAAGAGCAAACGGTTTGAATTTGCGCAAGGCGATATCAAATCAAACTGGAAAAATATACAAGACATTGATGTGATCGCCTATCATTTCTGGACTGATACACACCTCACTATAGAATCTGTAAATGATAGCACTCATACTGTCAATTTTAAATATCCCTCCGGCAAAGTTTTCACTGACGATTTCAATAATGACGGAGCGCGGTATGTCGTAGAGAATGTTTGGGAAGGATTGCAGGATCCGGGAGATTGGTACCTTGATAAAAAAGAAGGGAAATTATACTATATCCCTTTGCCGGGCGAGGATATAAACAAAGCAGGCATCTATGCACCGGTGACAACTGGATTTTTGGCTTTGCAAGGAAATGCACTTGAAAAGCCTGTAACTGATGTGCACTTCCGCAATATTATTTTCCAATACGCGAACGTGCAACTACCTGCGGGAAACACAAATGATGCGCAGGGATCGTCGGGCATAGCTGCGATTATAAACTTAAAAGGAGCACAACGTTGTGTGTTCGATCATTGTACCATAACCAATATGGGCGGCTTTACCTTTAACCTCGAAGAGGGATGTTCTTACAACCAGTTTACTTATAACACCATCACAAATATTGCTGCCGGTGGCTTTAAAATAAATGGTGCAAAAGCAGGCGAAAATCCATTACTACAAACCCACCATAATATTATTAGCGATAATGAAATCAGTGACTATGGTACTATTTTCCCGTCGGCAGTCGGCGTGCTGTTAATGCATTCACGAAACAACGAGGTGGTTCACAATAACATTCATCATGGGTATTATACAGGTGTTTCTGTTGGATGGGAATGGGGCTACCAAAGAAGTATCAGCCGCGATAACATCGTTGCCTACAATTACATCCATCACATTGGGCAGGGATTGTTGTCAGACATGGGCGCGGTTTATACCCTCGGCGTTTCCCCCGGCACTGTTGTTCGCAATAATCTTATACATGATGTAGACTCCCACAACTACGGCGGATGGGGGATTTATAATGATGAAGGTTCGACACATATTTTAGTTGAAAACAACATTGTTTACAACACCAAGTTTGCCGGTTATAATATTCATTACGCAAAAGAGCTCACCGTTCGCAATAACATTTTTGCGCTGGGAGGATTGCAGCAAGTGAACCGCACTCGTGTTGATCCCCACGAGAGCGTGTATTTTGAAAACAACATTGTCTATTGGAAAGAAGGAAAATTGTTCGACGGTAACTGGGAAGACAAAGACTATGATTTCTATTTTCATCCAAATGAAAAAACCGGGGTTAAAAAGGTTCAAAGTACGTTTAAGGCCGATTATAATATTTACTATAATCCAACCCTGCCTCTTGACAGTATCGTTTTTAATAAATGGAGATGGAAGGAATGGCAACAAAACGGAAAAGACATCCACTCTTCTTTTGTCAACCCGCTTTTTGTTGACGCCGACCACTTCAACTTCAGCTTACAGAAAAATTCACCAGTATTCAAGATGGGATTTCAGCCGATAGACATGCAAACGGTGGGACCAAGAAAGGAGATCAAGAATTCACGCTATTAGATCTAATAAAAGTACGGCCGTGGCTTTCAACGTTTCAAATGAAGGTTTATTAGAAGCTTACAAGAGCGTTTTGCTTTACTTTTACCGCATGAAATATTTACTATTATTAATACTCTTTCCCCTTTTTTCGCATGCCCAAAAAAACGCCTCTTCGCAGCTCTTGAAGGATGTTGAATACCTTTCGTCAGACTCCCTGAAAGGTAGAAAGACAGGTACCCCGGAAAATAGGATTGCAGCTTCTTTCGTCGCGGCTCGTTTTAAAAAACTTGGTCTAAAAGCTTATACGCCGAATTACCTCCAACCTTTCTCATTCAAAAACAGAAATGGTGAAGAGATTCAAGGAGTAAATGTAGTTGGCTACATTCCGGGAAAAAAGAAAGACGTGCTTGTTATCTCTGCTCATTTTGACCATGTCGGAGTAATCAATGGCGAAATCTTTAATGGTGCCGACGATAACGCTTCCGGCACTGCAGGACTATTGTCGCTTGCTGCTTATTTTGCTAAAAACAAGCCAAACAACACTCTCGTATTTGCTGCTTTTGACGCCGAGGAAATGGGACTTCAAGGTTCAAAAGCTTTTGTTGCCAGCCCTCCTGTTTCCCTTGAAAATATTAAAGCCGATATCAATATGGATATGATCAGTCACAATGAAAAAGGCGAGCTGTATGTGTCAGGCACATTTCAAACTCCCGGCTTTAAAGAATATTTGCCCACATCTTTTGGAACGTTAAAATTGATTGCCGGGCATGATGATCCAAAACAAGGAGTTAATGATTGGACCAATCAAAGCGACCAGGGCTCTTTTAACAAGAAAGGAATTCCTTTTCTATACTTCGGAGTAGAAGATCATAAAGATTATCACAGGGCGACAGACGAATATAAAACGATTAATAAGCCTTTCTTTATCGATGCTGTGGAAGTCATTAGGCAAGTGGTAAAAAAGATGGATGAAAAGATATAACGCCATATCAACGATTAGCTAACTTACCCTCTCCTCATGTTACCGCTTTAGCTGGGATATAATCAAAAGTGAAAAACTATTTCTCGCATGTTAGATCTCGCTCCAATAACGCGACACCTTAGAGCCAAAGCCAGTTCTCACCTTTTGGTTGCCGCAATACATCATCTGAAAGTTTTTGAAGAACTAAGTAGTGGGCCTTCATCGATTGAAGAACTGCAACAAAAACTACGCTTAAAGGAAAGGCCGGCAATGGTTTTGTTTCCCGCCTTACTTGCAATGAATTTGTTAGAGTTTTGCTTGGAGGGGAAACTTCAACTTAGCGAATTAGGTAAATTTCTTACGTCAGCTAGTCAGGTTAATTTAATTGGTTATGCAGGTTTAGAAAAAGAAGATCCGGGTGTAATACAAATGGCTGAGTGGTTACGAAATGATGGGCCTGCAGAAGCAAACCAGGGTCTGTCATATGTAAAAGATGAAGACGCTCCTTCTCCAATGGATGATCCTGAGGCTGCTCGTTTTTTCACCATGGCATTAGCCGGACGAGCGAAATATTTATCTCCTGTTGTGGCGAACAAAATATCAAAACACAAAGGGGTTTTACTAGACGTTGCAGCAGGTACCGGGTATTATAGTTACGAATGGCTTCTTGCAAA
This sequence comes from Segetibacter aerophilus, assembly GCF_007991655.1. Lineage (GTDB taxonomy): Bacteria > Bacteroidota > Bacteroidia > Chitinophagales > Chitinophagaceae > Segetibacter > Segetibacter aerophilus. The sequence continues at coordinate 278,656 of NZ_BJYT01000001.1, read as the reverse complement.
CCCTTCTTCACGTGCAATTGTTTTTGACCGTCCAGCTGTCTTAAAAGTTGCTGCAGAACTGTTAGACGAGTTCTGCAGCAATAAGGGTCAGGAAGCGAATTCATTAAAAGAGCGCATTACTTTTTTACCCGGTGATATGCTGCAAGATGAACTTCCTGCAGCAGACATTTTACTTGCTGCCAGTCTCTTTCATGATTGGCCCACCGAGACGTGTGAAAAACTTGCAATAAAATTTGCAAAGGCTCTTAATCCAGGCGGCGAGCTATGGGTGCATGATGCTTTTCTAAATGATGAAATGAACGGACCGCTAGCTGTCACCGACTATTCAGCGATGCTGTTTTTAGGAACAAAGGGCCGTGCGTACAGCAGGAAAGAATATCGAAGCTGGTTTTCTATGGCTGGATTAACGCCTCATTCCGGTAATATCCCAACTCTAATGGACTACGGACTGATATCTGCTTCGAAACCCCGGTAAATTTCATTAACGAAGTCGCCGGCTATTGTGACTGCTGCAAAATCACGCCATGGTAACCACAACTCGGTTTCATAATTTATTCAGTTTCGAAAAATCCATGCTTTGTTTCTTGCCTGTACATCGTTTGCATAACCGCCCGCGATCAGTGTGCTACCGTCTTTCAATAGCGTTGAGGTAGAATAGTACAACGGTTGCTCCAACTCCCCTATCGTTTCAAATTTAGCTGCTCCCGGTTTCAGGATTTCTATGTGCTTGTCTCCGCCGGAAACAAGTATAGATCCGTCCTTTAGGGTAATCACCGCGTTCATTAGTTTAAACCTTTCAAAGTTTAATTCTGGTCCTGCCGAAAAACTATTGGTTTGTACGTTATAGATCTCTGTGCTTTTATACTTTCCCTTCCAGTCCCTGTTGTTCGCACCTGCTACTACCAGCGCATTGCCGTCGGGCAGTAAGGCAATCGAAGATTTATGCCGTACAATACTCATTTTTCCGGTTTCTGTAAAAGTGCCTGATTTTGGGTCAAACAACAGCCCGCTATTCACTGGCTGGTTATTGACGCTGCCACCGACAATTAATACTATTCCGTTTTTTAGCATTATCGAAGCTGCACCCGAAAGATTTATCGGCGCTGGTATTACTTGCACAAACTGCCTGCTCTTATAATCGAACAGCTCAGCAAAAGTTTCAGACCTGGATGAGCCTCCTATTATTAATACCCGGTTGTCGGGTAGTAAAATAGCGTCATGTCCTGAGCGCGCTGCTTTCATATCGGGAAGTGCTTCCCACTTTCCACTCTTTGAATTGTATAATTCTGCGCTTGACAAGTGATGTCCGTTGCTACCTCCTGTTACCAATACATTCCCGTCTGGCATTGCTGTCGCTGCATGTGCACATCTTTCAGTACTCATGCTTGTAGCTAACATGAACGAATGAGATTGCGGATCGAAAATTTCAGAGGTCTTACTGTAAAGTTGACTATAACCATCAGGGCCTTTTTTAAAACCACCCGAGATAAAGACCTTACCACCAGGAAGCATGGTAGCAGCATGAGCGGCCCTGTTCTCATGCATCTCCTTTGTAGAAAGGACGTTGCTGGTTGTTCCTTCTTTTGATAATTCTTTTGAGTTCGCATAATTGCAGGAAACACAAATGACAGACGCGATTGCAACGAGAAGATTTTTGAAGACTTTCATGATAAATATTTTTAGTGATTGATACATCGTAATACAAGGTAGAAATGATGAGAAGCCTGCTTGAGAATATTCTACCAAATGCAAAAAACCTCTTACGAATGGAATTAATACCAATAACACCGTCGAAGCTTTACATCAGATTGTCCGGTTTTTTGTAATCCTGTCAATGATTTCTTCTTTTAGTTGTCGGCTGATAGGTAGCATATGTTCGCCAATAACGATCATGTTTCCTTCGATGGAATGTATTTTATTAATAGCAGCGATATATGATTTATGGATGCGGATAAAATTATGAGAAGGCAGCTTTTCTTCAACACTTTTCATTGACTGATGAACGAGGTACTTTTTGGTACGGGTGACAATTTTGATGTATTCTCTTAGTGCTTCTACATACAAAATATCATCGATCCCAATTTGAATCAGCTTGGTTCCGTCTTTGACAAATATCGACGTCGCAAAATCCTTTCGTTCCGTCTCAACTTCTTTAGATGAATGCTTTAAAGCTTCTGCCACTTTATTAATTGCTTGTAGAAAACGATCGGACGAAAAAGGTTTGACCAAATAGTCAATTGCATTTAAATCAAACCCGTCTGTAGCATATTCGCGAAATGCGGTAGTAAAGATGATGATCGGCGGAGTCTTGAGAGATTTCAAAAACTCAATACCTGAAATACCAGGCATTTTTATATCAAGAAATATAAGGTCAGTGGGTTGGTTGTGAATATGCAGAAGTGCTTCTGCGGCCGACTTGAAGCTGCCTGTCAATTGAAGCCTCTCATCGCGACTGATGTAGTCTTTTAGAATACTCCTTGCAATCGGTTCGTCATCAACAATGATGCATTTTGTTTCCATCATAATTGTATAGATAGGTTTACTTCAAACACTTCATCTCTATCATTAATTTCTAAATGATGTTTTCCCGGGTATAGAAAGTGTAAGCGCTTTTGAACGTTTTCAAGGCCAATTCCTCCTTTTAACAAAGAGGGCTTGCTACTGTTACGTATCAAAAAAGACAGGCAGTTGTTTTCGAGATAGGCTTTTATCGTAACCCAAAAACCGGAACTGCTTTTTTCGCTTCCGTGCTTGAATGAGTTTTCGACAAATGGGATGAGTAACATGGGCGCGATCAAGAGATCGTTGTGCCTGATTTGTTTATCGAACTGGATGTCCATATCATCTTCGTAACGAAGCCGCTCAAGTTGGATGTAGCTTTCAATGAAATTCACCTCTTTTTCCAAAGAGACCAAATCAGAGCGGCAATCATAGATCACGTACTCCATGATGTTCGCCAACTTGAGAATTGCTTCTCCGGTTCTTGAAGATTTTTCGAGCGCAAGTCCGTAAAGATTATTAAGGGTATTGAAATAAAAGTGAGGATTAATCTGAAGTCGTAGCGTATCGAGCTCAGCCGTCGCTTTTGCTTTTTCCGCAACGACAGATCTTTTGTAATAGACAAAAAGATGGTAGATAAACGTGTAGATAAAAAACACCTGTAGCCACGAACCAAAATACCTCGTCAACAAAATAGCGGTAATATCTTGAGTGAATTGAGGGAAGGTATATTTCTCGATTAAGAGATTTGAGAAAGTTATTAGTGCCGCCATAGTAACTACGGCCAAAACAACTCTTACCACCAGCCATTTCAAAGGAAGGTCAAGCCATCCATTGCGGATGGCTGCCCATCGATAGAGAGAAGAAATGACGATTCCACAAACAGCAGTCAGCAAACAATTAATCGAGGCGTTGACCAGGTTGTCGATATAGCCTACACTGTTAATGTAAAAATTAAACAGGGTATAGACTCCCCACCCAATCACCAGGTAATACCAATATGCTCTTATGGATACGTTCATTAAACATAAGTTAGGTATTTTAAGCCTAATAATTAAAGCGGGACTAATAATCGGATTGCCTATGCCAACTGCCTTTCCTGCACTGCGTTTCTTAGCAAGGCTTTAGCCCTTGAAAATTGAGACTTGCTGGTACTCTCAGTAATGCCGAGTTTGTTCGCTATCTGCTGATGAGAAAAACCCTGCACGGCGTACAAATCGAAAACGGTTCTGTATCCTTTGCTTAGGTTCTGAGAGCTTTGAATAAGGTCTTTTTTATATAAGATATCGAGTGCGGTTGGCTCTTTGTCTAGTATGATGTTGCCAAAAGAATCGCAATCTCTGGTTTCGAACTTTTTTCTCCTTAATTGTTCAATTGATGTATTTACAAAAATTCTTCTCATCCAGCCTTCAAAGGAGCCGTCGCCCTTGAACTTGTGAAGATGGGTAAACAGCTTTACAAAACCGTCTTGCAGAACATCTTCTGCATCCATCTGGTTTTTGGTATACTTGAGGCAAATTAAAAATAGTTTCGGAGAGTATAAATCGTATAATTTTTTCTGACTTTTCCTGTCACCATTTATACAACTTTCAATTAGTGACGCTTCGCTTTGGGTAGAATGTGTATTCATAATGATATTGGTTTATCACTATGGGTCTATGAATATGCCGGTTAGCAGTAACCTGATTTTCAATTACATCTCAAAGTGGGGAATGTGGAATCCTTCCCATTTTTGAAAAATTTTTCCAATTCTGAGAATCTCCTTTTAAAAGGTTTGAAGCACTGAGATATTAGAACGACCGCGCTTGCAACTGCCATTCTAGGTTTGAATAATTCCGAAGCAGTTTTTGTCTTGAGCTGAATAAAGAAAACAGTGCCGAAGTGAGTGACACAACGATGTCGATTAAAGGATTTACGCTAGACCAAAAAAGATTTATAACAATTAATAGAAACGAGGAAATCGTTTTCTTATGAATACTTCTTAAACACAGAACTGGCAGTATGTCCGCCAAACCCAAAGGTGTTGTTGAGCACATAGTTTACCGGTCTATGAACTGATTTGCCTAGTATTATTTCTAAACCCTCGGGTATCGCCTCATCTAAATTTTCTGTGTTAATAGTAGCAGGAATAATGTCGTGCTTTGTTGACAGAACGCTTATAATAGTTTCGATGGCACCTGCCGCACCAAGCAAATGACCCGTCATAGATTTGGTACCGCTGATTGCAACCCGAACGTTGTGAAAAAGTCTCTTAATTCCATTCAACTCGCCAATGTCGCCAAGCCCGGTGGAGGTAGCGTGAGCATTTATATAATCAATCTTGTCAGGAGTGATTCCGGCTTCTGATAAGGCTTTGCTCATACCTACAAAAGCGCCTAAACCATCGGGAGGAGTACCTGTTAAATGAAACGCATCTGCTGCCATACCGCCGCCGACCATCTCTGCATAAATTGGCGCTCCCCGCTTAACGGCATGCTCCCATTCTTCAAGAATCAATGCGCCTGCACCTTCACCCATTACAAAGCCATCCCTGTCTTTATCAAACGGCCGCGATGCTCTTTCCGGATCCTCGTTTCTTTTTGATAAAGCCTGCGCGGCATTGAAACCACCAACTGAAGCAGTTGTAATGCAGGCCTCTGAGCCGCCCGCAACCATAATGGTTGCTTTGCCAAGCCTGATAGTATCAAAGGCACTTATGATAGCCGTGTTAGACGATGCACACGCAGACACGGTGCAATAGTTTGGGCCATGAAGTTTATGACGAATAGAGATAGCACCTGCCGCGATATCAACAATCATTTTGGGAATAAAATAAGGATTGAACCTTGGCGTTCCATCTCCTAAATGGAAATCGCGAACCTGGTCTTCGAAAGTAGCCATACCGCCGTTTCCTGATGCCCAGATTACACCAATATCATATCGCTCGGTTTCTTCAATTTGAGTAAAATCGAGTTGCGCGTCTTTGATGGCCTGGTCACTGGCAGCAATGGCGTACTGCGTGTACAGGTCATACTTCTTTAATTCTTTTTTGTCTATATATTCCTCGGGGTTAAAGTCTCTAACCTCACAGCCAAACCGGGTCTTGAATTTAGAAGTGTCAAATTTGGTGATGGGCGCCGCGCCACTTTTTCCGGCGACAATATTTTTCCAAAACTCATTTACAGAATTGCCCAAAGGCGTTATAGCTCCCATGCCGGTTACTACTACTCTTTTCATTTTTGTCTTCTTTCGTTTTACAAGTTTTTTCCTAAGTTCATCAAAAGCTGCACCATCGTTCCCTACCATTTTTCCAGAAAGTCAACGGCTTTACTGGCGTTGTATTCAAAAAATATCCTCTAAAAAAGCTGTTGCTTTAAGAAAAGCAAGCGTAAAAGTACTGCCGATGAAAGTAATAATCAGGGAACATTGTCAAAACATTGTTTTTTGAAGTGGTATTGTTGCTGTAACTGGTTTTTGTAATCTTTTTTTACCGACAGTTTATTTTCATAGCATCATCGTTGCTACGCTCAGTTCACATACATCACATTGTTCAGCGGATCAAGAACTCCTTTAAGTTTTCTTTGTTTATTAAACTCCGCTCCGCTCTCAGCTACTATTTCCTGGTAAGGCGATAAATAAACAACGCCGCTCTTTGTATCAACACCGGAAACTCTTTTAGGTTAATCGTTTCGCCCGGCGCATGTGAGCCGACACCGCTTGCTCCTAATCCGTCGAGCCCATCTACAAATCTTGCAACATACGAGATGTCACCTGCACCTCTTGCTCCCGGGTCGCCAGCTCTTACCCGTCCCACCCGCATTTCTGTAGACACTTTATCCAGTATTTGTACAAGATTACGGTTGCCTGTTGTCGGTTCCATTGAGGGAATACCGTCCTCGAATGTAATTTCTGCCTGGGTACCTGCAAGGTTATTAGTAGCGGCTATCAATCGCATTTTTTCCCTCGCAGCTTTTTTTTGCTCTTCGGTTAAAAAACGAAGATCTCCCTGAACAAATGCTGCAGGAGAAATGATGTTAGTCTTTCCTGAAACCTGCGCTTTAATAGCGGCAGAGTCATAATTAAGTTCAGAACCTCCCACAAAAATTCCCGGATTGAAGGTTAAGTATTTTTCGGTGCTTAGCTGCTGGCGAAATTCATTTACAATTCGTGAAGCCTCATAAATAGCACCATACCCTACTTTGAAAACGCCAGACGAATGCGCCTGTTTTCCATATACATTTAGCTGCCAACCGCTGGAGCCGCGTCTCGCATCAGCTACTGAGTGAAGGCCTCCTGCACCTTCGAAAGCAAGCGCTATATCTGACTGCTGTGCTCTCGCAATAAAATCTCCCCTGCTTACAGTTACAGGTGATCCTGACTTTTCTTCGTCTCCGGTGAAATATGCGGTAATGGTAGTATTCTTTAAAAGCCCGGCAGAATTAAGTGCCCTTAGCGCAGCCAGAATAACCATGTCTCCCCCTTTCATATCGTTTACTCCCTGGCCGGTAGCTGTAGAGTCATTTAAAACCCGGTAAGGATTAGCAGGCATATCCGGTTCAAAGACCGTGTCGAGGTGACCAATTAAGAAAAGCTTCTTACCGTATTTTCCTTTCCGTGAGGCTACGAGGTGGCCCGCTCGTTTCAACGAATCCGGCATGGAAATCCATTCTGTAGTAAATCCTATTTTATTAAATTCACTCCTCAGTATATCTCCTGTTTTCCTTACACCTTCTACGTTTAGTGTACCGCTGTTGATATTTACGAGCCTCTCAAGGGTTTGTAGCGTTTGAGGCATTTGCTTTTTTACATTGTCAATAATCTTCTTTTCGGCCTTAGTCAATTGCGCGCCAGCGGCGAAAGATGATAATGAGAGCAGTATAGCAAAAAATGATTTCATGTCTGTCTTCTTAAGTTTTCAAATCAAGCCAAAATAAGAATAAGTTTTCATTTCAGACGTCCACACATATCGTTTTAAGTACTTGATATTTCACAGAAAAGAGCCGACAGCGCCTATATTTCTACTAACATGAAATACACATTTCGTTATTGGAGCAGGTCGTTTTTTAATCAGATTAATTAGGCGAGGAATGATTTTTAAATATATTTGGGCCATATGAGAAAGACACTAAATCGAAGTTTTATTCCGTTTTTATTAGTTCTGTTGACTAGTTGCGGAAATAGCCAGGCTACTAATGAGAAAAAAGGAGACTCAGCCGGCACGGTTGTATCAAACTCCCCTGCTTCCGCTTCAAATCCCGGTTCAAACGCTACACCTTTTTCGTCAATGACTCCGATTGATACGGCTGCATATGACAGAATACTTCATGAACTTGCAAATGGTGATTCATCAGGAAAATGGCCGGTAAAGGCTCCTTATCCTACGCCGGGTGCGATTTTGCCGTACCATAGGATCGTCGCGTTTTATGGTAACCTGTATTCAAAAAGAATGGGCGCCCTGGGAGAATATCCGAAAGATGAAATGATTGCGAAGCTAAAAGGTGAAGTTAAAAACTGGCAGGCCGCAGATACAAGTTTACCAGTAATACCTGCACTACACTACGTGGCAGTAACGGCGCAAGGTGCACCAGGGAAAGACGGCAAATTCAGGGCGCGTATGCCTTATCATCAAATTGATACTATCATCAATTGGGCAAACGAAATCAACGGACTTGCTTTTGTTGACATCCAGGTGGGTCTAAGTACGCTTCCTGCAGAAGTTCCACTTTTCGAGAAATATTTGAGCATGCCTAATGTTCATTTAGGCGTCGATCCCGAATTTGCGATGCTGGGTAAGGGTGGCAGAAAGCCCGGTTCTGTAATCGGTACTTACAACGCTGACGACATTAATTATGTGATTGATTACCTGGCTGGCATCGTTAAGAAGAACAATATTCCTCCAAAAATCCTGGTGGTTCACCGCTTTACAAATCCTATGATAAGAGACTATCAAAGAATTAAAAGAGTGCCGCAGGTTCAAATTGTAATGGACATGGATGGATGGGGCGATAAGATTTTGAAAAAGTCTTCTTATCTCTTATATGAAAAAAGAGACCCTGTTCAATTTACGGGCTTTAAGATTTTTTATAAAAATGATATCAGGTCAGGTGCGGATCAGCTATACTCCCCGCAGGAAGTATTGAGCTTCCAGCCAAAGCCTATTTATATTCAGTACCAATAATTCTATCACCATATAGTCACGTGCCCGGCTTAGTTTAGGCCGGGCTTTTTATTTGGGCAACTAGTAAAGTAGAGTCGTTTAGAGACTTTAAATCTCAAGTAAAAATTGACCTGTAATGCCTTGGTGTTTTAATTGCAAGTAAATGATGGAAGTACGAAAACCGGGGTTTGCCAAATTGATGAATTGGTCAAAAAACAATTGCTAAATTCAGTGGGTTAACTGTCGAATGAATACTTAAAATCTTAATTTTGCAGGAGATAATATAACTGTAACGACAAATTAAAGGAATGAAACACAGGCAAATACTTATAGTAGGAATAACATCAATAGCAGTAATTGGCTTAGTTGTATTATTGGCTGGCAGAGCAAAAAGACACCGTGTAATGGAAAGGCTTGATAAGATCGCTGAAGAAGGTTACGAATTAGCTGAAGACATCTTGTATCCTGCTGCTAAACCGTTGTATAAAAAAGAAGAATATTCTTATTACAAGAATTACTAGTGAAATATTTAATAAGTTTTAAGAGGCTGTTTCTAATTGAAACAGCCTCTTTTTATTTTCAATTTCGCTGGTTTCGAAATATCTCCATAAAAAGATCAATAGTAAGAACTTCTAAAAAATTATTCTTCTTTACTTCCCATGGTCAATTCACTTTCAGATTTAACCACTTCATTTCCATTCTCTTGCTTTATCACATAGGATGGCTCTTCTTTACTTCCTTTTCGCTTTACTTCCGTACCCTTTATCTTCTTTTTAATTGTCTTCTCTGATTTTTCAACAATTTTTCCTTCTGCTTGCGATTTGCCCCAGTTCCAATGAACTTTGTCTCCTTTTTTCATATGCTTTTTTCTTATTACTAACAGCTACCTCATGCAAAAGTTTTAGTATTTATTGCTGTTTGAAAGAAAAATTTCATGAAAAAAATCGGGATTTCAAAAAGCGCCAACTTCAAAAAAAATTAAGCCATTCTACGAAAACCAAATGCTTCTATTGCCGCAATTTTGCAGGCAGAATTAATAAATAAAACAACCGGTAAAGTCATGATGCTATATTTTGAGTTTGAAGAAAAAAGAAGGAAAGCAGATGTAGAGTGGCCAAAAAACAATGGAAATATTGTTGTGCACATTAATGATAAGGAGCTTGCAAAAGATCTTCCAACAGATTTATACTATGAAGTAAGAAATGAAAACAAAATTGATTTTATAATAGAGGACTCGTCAGATGAAAGACTCTTGGAACTACAAAACGTTCTTGGAAGAAGATTGCAGGAACTGGTAAATAAATAATTTATTCACAATTACTTTCAGCAACTGAGCGTTATCAAACTTTTTATCAAGGTTGTAACCAGGCAACCTTTTTAATAACAACATTTGATCTTAATTGCCAATAAGTTTATATCAATATCCTCGTCTTCAACCAATACTATGAGAAAAAGCGGCTTCGTCTTACTATTGACATTATTTACAGCTAATTTTTGCAACGCTCAATTTTATAAATCAGTTCTTCCCTCACCAGAGTTTTCTAACGCACTTGAGAAAATAGTGCTTGACTTCAGGGTAAACTTTTCAACCATCCAAGGCAACTCGCTGGTTAGCGCAGGCGAAACTGAAACATATGAATCAACGGTAAAACTGCCGGGAGCAAGTGAGTGCATTATCTATAAATATCATTCGAAAGCCGACACCACTGCTAGCTGGCAGGGTTTGATGTACAAAGGCGATGACTATAAAGAAGCCGCCAGGGTATATGAAAATGTTTTCAGGCTCGTAAAGAAAAGCCAGGTGCGTTGGATAGATAAAAGCATGGTGGGATTTGAGGGTAATTTGGAAAAACCTACCGAAGACTTGAAGTTTGCAGTAAGCACTCTAAATTTTCAGTTGGAAGATAAGAGATATAAAAACTTCCAGGCCGATGTCGAGATGGTTTCAAACTATAGTGGCTGGGAAGTACATCTAAATCTACAGACCAAGCATCCTGACGATAATGATGGCGGCTAGTGGTCTTACGCAGGGCAGACAGCGGCGTATTTAGACAATTTGGAAAACACATCTTTCATGCTGTAAGGCTTTTCTAAAAATTCATCTATACCGAGTCTTCTCAATCTCCATTTTTGCACGTCTGAAACCGATCCAGAATTTATAATAATGGGTATTTGAGAACTAATATTTCTTCTAATAAATTCTGATGCTTCCATGCCGTTCATCACCGGCATCTCAAGATCCATTAAAATAAAATCCGGCTTTAGACCTTCTTTTAATTTTTTTATTGCTTCTGCCCCGTTCGGAACAGTAACTGTTTTCATTCCTGCATTAGTCATTATTTTAGCAATAACAAGCTGGTTCATTTCATTATCATCCACGCTTAAAACAACCTTTTCTAACAATCCAGGATAAGCGTCCTTATAAACATTGTTCGTCATAGATCTTGGTTTGGCTGTAACCTCTACCTGTTCTTCAAAAACAGTTCCAAGTCCCACTTTCTGCTACATTACGAAACGTATAAGATTAATTGATATACCCATCTTAATACATTATCAAATTTTTCATCTTCAACCTATTGCATTACTTGTCTTATAACAATTTTGCTTTCAATGTTTCGCTTTAGAAATTCCCATTCGAAGAAAGATGGGGAATCGATGTTTTCAAGCCTCAAAAGTCTACAAGCAAAATTCGACTACACAAAAAAAGCTTTAAAAAAAGAAGGAACCTTGCTTATGTTTTTTACTCGTTCTGATAGCTACAAAATCAAAACAATAATTAATTTTAAACAAAAAGACAAAGCATTCTTATGGACAAAGACAACATTGTTAGGGGGACAACAGAAGAAGAAATTTGGCAACAGGTAAGTAACCAGTTTGCCCAAAACCCAGATCCTCTGGAGTATAAGGTTGTAATTGAACACGGCAATCAGCAGATTGTTTTAGATATAGATATTGATCTTGGCGGCGGTTTCGAAAGTGGTTACGAAACTACCTCGTTTACTGCTCCTTTGCATGCGTCAACAGACTTTCGTTTCGCCATACACCAGGAGCATTTTACAGATGAAATTGGAAAATTTTTTGGAATGCAGGATGTCGAAATTGGCTACGAAGAATTTGATAAAAAGGTAATTATAAAAACAAATGACAAAGACAAAGTCAGGAATGTCTTTGCAGATCCATCTGTAAGAACAGTTATACAAAATCTTGAAAATTTTACTTTCGCGATTACTACTCACCATTCTTCAGCAGGTGCAGAAAACAAACCTTTCCTTGAGTTAATTATTGAAACCGGAATAACTGATTTGGATAAACTAAGATCGATTTATAGCGCCTACCATTTTGTTCTTACGAAACTAGAAAGTGCTACCAATCTAACCACTTAACGTATTTAAGAAGTTATACTTCTCGAAATCCCTAATTCCAATCCCCTTAATTCAGCAAGTCCGCGAAGGCGTCCAATGGCACTATATCCGGGATACGTTTTCTTCCTCAAATCGTCCAGCATCTGGTGACCATGATCGGGCCTCATCGGAATAGAAACTTTTCTCTTACGCATCACCATTACAATCTCCTTTACTACCGCGTACATATCGGCATCTCCATCCAAATGGTCCGCTTCATAAAAATTCCCCTCCTCATCTCTCCGTGTGTTGCGGAGGTGAAGAAAATGAATATGATCACCTAAGCGTTTCACCATTCCCGGCAAGTCGTTGTCTGCTCTAACACCATAAGATCCGGTGCAGAAACATAACCCGTTGGCAGGAGATGGAGCCGCAGCTAACAGTTCTTGCGCATCCTGTTCAGTACTCACCACTCTCGGCAGACTCAAAATAGGGTAAGGAGGATCATCAGGATGAATAGCCATCTTTAAACCTACCTCCTCAGCAACCGGAACAACTTGTTGAAGAAAATAAAAAAGATGCTGTTTTAATTTATGCGCATCAATTCCCTCATAGGTTTTCAACGCAGCTAAGATCTGCTCTTCGGTAAAACGCTCTTCACTACCCGGCAGCCCAAGCAGCGTATTTGTATACAGCACATCTTTTTCCTGGTCCGTCATCGAACTAAAGCGTTGCTTAGCCTTTTCAATTTGTTCGGGCGTATAATCTTTTTCAGCACCGGGACGTTTTAAGATATAAAGATCAAAAGCTACAAAAGCGGCCTTCTCAAAATACAAAGCCTTACTACCATCCTTCATCGTATATGAGATATCGGTGCGCATCCAATCGAGGATCGGCATAAAATTATAAGTGACAACCTTTAATCCGCAGGTAGCCACATTGCGTAAACTTTGTTTATAGTTGTCGATATATTGAGCGTAGTTGCCTATCTGCTTTTTGATTTCCTCATGCACAGGCAAGCTTTCAATCACGGTCCATGTCAACCCCGCTGCCTCCACCTCTGCTTTTCTTTTGTCTATTTCTTCCGTTGACCAAATTTCGCCAACAGGAATGTGATGCAGTGCCGTAACAACTCCTGTACATCCCGCTTGCCTGATATCCTGCAGGCTTACAGGATCGTTAGGACCATACCAGCGCATTGTTTGCTCCATTAACATAGCTCGTTATTTTTATTTTGTACTTGGCTTTTGAATATATATCAACATCGTTGTGTCACTCACTTGTACTTTTAATCTTTTTACTCAATATTTTCCAGCACTCGAAATCCATTCAAAAATAAAGGGTAACCAACAGGATAAAAAATTGGAATCAAAACGTGATACGGCTACTGATGTTACAAAGCAGTGAGTGGACAGTGGCAACAAGAAATGCCTGATTTTTTGTGCCGAGGTTTGCAACATTACAGCACCTTTTCTTCAGCAAGGCTAAATTCATCAGCAGCATTTGTTACCTGGTTCATTTCACCTTCTGTTAAGCTGAAGCTCATGCACTGAGCATTGTCATTTACTTGTTTCGCATCTCTTGCCCCTACCAACACACACGCAACACCGGGACGGTGAATAGTCCAATTGATCACAAGCTGTGCAATCGTCGCATCATGCTGTTCAGCTATGGGAGTAATCTTCTCTAACAGCTTTCTTGTTCTTTCAATATTCTCGTCAGTATAAAAACGGTTGCCTTCTCTTGTGTCGCCTTCGTTGAACTGGTGGCCTGGTTTAATTTTCCCTGTTAACAAACCTCTTTGTAAAGGGCTGTACGCAATGATTCCCATGTTGTGCTCAATTGCTTGCGGAACTACATTCATTTCTATATCCCTGTTGATCATTGAGTACGGAACCTGGTTAGAGGCCAACTTGATTGTCTTCAAGGCTTCATCTACCTGCCGCACATTGTAGTTACAAACTCCTGCGGCCCTTACTTTTCCTTGTTCGATCAACCTTTGCACAGCTTCAAATGTTTCGCTAATGGGCGTTGTACTATCGGGCCAATGTATTTGGTAGAGGTCGATATAATCAGTCTTTAGCCGGCGAAGAGAGTCTTCACACTCCTGCATTATTTTCTGTTTCGACGCCCACTTATACATTTTAAAAGGATTGCCATCATTGTCAACAGAATCAAAAAAGTACTTACCTTCTTCTGATTGCCAGTTCATACCAAACTTTGTAAGTATCTGGTAAGACTCTCTTGCCATGCCGCTCATCGCTTTACCGACAAGTTCTTCACTTCGACCAAAACCGTAAACAGGCGCCATATCAATGGTGGTAATACCAGCTGTAACCGCCGCTTTGATCGCTTCGATTGCCTCCTTCTCTTCTGCCCCACCCCACATCCAACCTCCAATAGCCCATGCACCAAAAGCCATCGGTGTAACCATTACCTCCGACTCTCCTAATTTTCTTAATTCCATGTTGATACGAATTATTAGTTTTTAAGTTTTTTGCAAAAATTAAGCCTTTGCAATTATTTCTTTTAAGCTCCTCTTATCCAAAAAAATTCACCCTACGCCAAACTAACACCTTAAGAAAAAACCACCGGGCAAAAAATAAAAATAAATTTTGCGATCTACGAACTATTCGTAATTTTACGAAAACATCGAACTTGGAAAAATTATCTCAGCAGGAAGAAGAGTTGATGCAGGTGATCTGGAATCTGCAAGAGGGAAATGTGAAAGTCTTTCTTGATCAAATGCCTGACCCAAAACCTCCTTACACTACCCTTGCATCTACCATTAAAAACCTGGAAAAGAAAGGATTTGTTACCAGCCGTTTATTGGGAAATACTTATTTGTACAAAGCCGTAGTTCAAGCCGAAGAGTATAAGCAACAATTCATGCAAGGTTTTGTGCAGAGTTATTTCAATAACTCCTATAAAGAAATGGTCAACTTTTTTGTGTCACAAAAAAAGTTGAATCCGAAAGAACTGAAAGAAATCATCGCCCTTATTGAAGAAAAAAAATAAATAAACGATTATGCCCGTCTATTTCGAATACGCACTAAAAGTCTCTATCAGCCTCGCCATCGTTTTTCTGTTCTATACGTTGCTACTGAAAAGAATGACTTATTATAGATGGAACAGGTACTTCCTACTGGCGTCTTCGCTGCTATCTTTAGTTGTGCCGTTTATTAACGTGAGTGTATTCATACAGCCTAAGGAGCAGAGCGTTATTTCTCTTGTCAATGAAATCCCATCAATTCATGCAATTGAGATTGGTGCTGAAAGTAATAACGCGGGTATGGTGGTGTATTGGCAGATAGTTTCTGTTGTTTTTCTCCTCGTTTCCATTGCATTAGTTTTTAGATTATTAGTACAGTTTTTCTCAATTCAAAAAATCAAAGCACAGTCGACGGTGGTGGCTATTGGCGATGACATCGTTTACAACATTCCTCAGCAAATACTCCCGTTTTCTTTTTTAGATAACATCTTTATAAACGTCAATAACTATAGCGAGAAAGAACTTCATGACATCTTAAAACATGAGCGAATTCATGTGCAGGAGAAACACTCGTTAGACATGCTAGTGCTCGAGATCATTTGCGTTCTCAACTGGTATAACCCGTTTGCATGGATGATAAAAAAAGCGGTAAGGGAAAACCTTGAATTTATTGCAGATGATGCGGTAGTAACAAGGGGTGTGGACAGAAAAAGCTACCAGTACCTGTTGCTAAAAGTTACAGGCGAAATCCCTTCATCTATTGCAAGCAGTTTGAAGTTTTCTTCTCTGAAGACCAGGATTATAATGATGAATAAATCAAAAACATCTCAGCTGCACTTATTAAAATTTTCATTGCTCGTTCCCATGGTAGTTGTGTTGTTGCTTGCCTTTAGGAATAGCAAAGAAGTTGCCCCTAAAACAGATAAAGTAGCAAGTGTTACTACTGAGACTTTTACTTTAAGCACACTTACCTATTCTATCCCTGACGAAAAGGTGAAAGCAATCGTGGTACAAGAAAAGGATAAGTCGTTATTAAAGCCGGGCGAACTACTTAACCTTACACTTATTCAAAATGAGAAAGACAGGCTAAAGAGTCTTTTGGAAAAGAACGGCTATATCAATTTAAAGAGCAACGCAATCAGGTTTATGATTGACACGGCGTCGGTGGCGAACAGCTTCTCAATTGAAGTAAAAATAAACCTGGAACCAGGTATTGCAGCTATAAAAAGAAAGGACGCTATTTCAATTCGTAGCTACGGCAATGACCCAAAGCTCAATCGATTCTATTCCTTAGATCGCGCGATGAATATGGAGAACGAAAGTCGCTTCTATACTTCTTCAGCCATACAAACTTTCATCTAATCGAAAGTTAAAGAGCAGCTTTAAGAAATATAAATTCTGTTTGAAGAATCATGCTTACTAAAAGCTTGTTCAACAGGTGATTTCGCCTTACTATGAAACATTACAGCTC
Organism: Segetibacter aerophilus; assembly: GCF_007991655.1. Lineage (GTDB taxonomy): Bacteria > Bacteroidota > Bacteroidia > Chitinophagales > Chitinophagaceae > Segetibacter > Segetibacter aerophilus. The sequence continues at coordinate 262,217 of NZ_BJYT01000001.1, read as the reverse complement.
TAAAAGGTGAGTTAACATAAAATGTAAAAGTGAGTGACACAACGATGTCTAATAGCATTCCTATTGCCTGAAACCTACAACTACAATTCTAACTGTTTCGCGATGAAACCTAAATTAAAGAGCGGGTAACTACCATCTTATTTTTTGATCAAAAAACTCTCCAGCAACAACTTTCACTGCTGGATAAGGAAATCTATTGCCTAAAAAAATACAATAAACACAATGAATTATAGTCGTATTAATAACATTACAGGGTGGGTTGTTTGTATGATTGCTTGCACCGTGTACCTGCTAACAACTGAGGCTGGTGGAAGTTTGTGGGACTGCGGAGAACTCGTGAGCACCGCTTATAAATTGCAGGTTCCTCATCCACCGGGAGCACCATTGTTTGTATTGCTTGGACGTTTCTTTATTATCATTTTTGGCGATAATCCAAATACTGCCGCAAAAGCTGTAAACGTGATGAGTGCATTAATGAGCGGCTTTACTATTCTCTTCCTTTTTTGGACGATTACTCATTTCGCGAAAAAAATTATTCATCAGGGAAAACAAGCTCTACAAAGTAGCGATGTAATTGCGGTTATGGCTGCAGGCGCAGTAGGTGCGCTGGCTTATACATTCAGCGATTCGTTCTGGTTTTCCGCCGTGGAAGGGGAAGTATATGCACTAAGCTCAGTTTTTACGGCCATTGTTTTTTGGGCAATACTAAAATGGGAACATGCAGTAGACAATGAAACCCAAACTGGCATCAGTGCTGACAGATGGATCATCTTCATCGCCTTTATGATTGGCCTCTCCATCGGCGTTCACTTACTTAACCTGTTGACCATTCCCGCCATTGTAATGGTGTATTATTACAAGCGATACAAGCCGACAAAGAAAGGCGCCCTCATAGCTTTTGTTGTTGGCTGCATCATCACTGGTATTGTTCAAAAAGCTGTTATCCAATTCACGATTAACTGGGCCGGCTCTTTTGATGTGTTTTTCGTGAATAACCTTGGATGGCCTTTTTTCAGTGGCTTTATTGCTTTTTTTGTTTTGCTTGCCGGGTTGATCGTGTATGGGCTGAGGTGGGCAAAAAAGAAAAACTACAGCTTCGTTGGTTTGGGCCTCTGGTCGTTTGTCTTCATGCTGATTGGGTATAGCACATACATCACGACAATGATTCGTAGTAATGCCGACCCTGCTGTTGATATGTTTAATGTAGATAACCCCTTGAGTTTGCAGGGATATTTAAGCAGGGAGCAATACGGAGATTTTCCGTTGTTGTACGGTCAAAAGTTTACAGCAGATCCGATAGATTTTAAAGAAACTTCGACGAAGTATATCAAAACAAAAAACAAATATGCAGAGAATGGAAAGGATGGACATTACGTGTACGACGAAAACCAAATGATGCTTTTTCCCCGGGTTTGGGATGCAAGCAACGACCAAAATCACAGGGACTACTATGCTCAATTTTTAAATATTGGCAAGAACACGGACGGCACTTTTGAAAGAGATCCTGACTTTAGTGATAACCTGAAATTCTTTGTGAGCTATCAAACTTATTGGATGTATTTCCGCTATTTCATGTGGAACTTTTCGGGAAGGCAAAATGATGTACAAGGAATGTTTCCTGCAAACGTAAGAGACGGAAATTGGATTACCGGCATCCCTTTAATTGATAACCTTTTGTATGGCGATCAAAGCCTGATGCCCGACAGCAGTAAAAATAATAAAGCACACAACAAGCTGTTCCTGCTCCCATTTTTACTTGGAGCCGCCGGACTGGTTTATCAATATAGAAGATCAGGGAAAGATTTCAACGTAGTATTTATTCTCTTCTTTTTTACAGGTTTTGCTGTCGTGATCTATTTGAATCAGCCGGGCTACCAACCACGGGAAAGGGATTACGCTTATGTCGGTTCATTTTACGCCTTCGCTGTTTGGATAGGTTTAGGTGTTTTACCTGTTATAGCATGGCTGTCGCAAAAGCTGAGTCGAACCCTTGCAACGAATCTCGCAACTTTAGTTTGCCTGCTTGCAGTGCCTGTGCTAATGGGCGCGCAGGAGTGGGATGACCATGATCGTAGTAAGAAGCAACTGGCAAGAGATTCAGCAAAAGACTACCTGGAAAGTTGCGCGCCTAATGCTATTCTTTTTACCGGGGGAGATAATGACACCTACCCGCTCTGGTATGCACAGGAGGTCGAGGGCATTCGTCCGGATGTAAGGGTGGTGATTAATCCATTGGCAGGAACGGATTGGTACATAAATCAAATGCGGTATAAGATTAACCAGAGTGAGCCGGTGGATTTGATCTGGGGACCCGAACAGATACAGGGTCGCAAAAGAGACTATATCCGTTACCGACCATTACCGGGAATAAATAACAACCAGTATTTCGATCTGTACGACCTGCTAAAGAATTATGTTGGAAGCGATGACCAAAGTAAGATGATGCCTGCCGGCGGCAGTGATATGATCAATACTTTCCCGGTTCATAAAGTGTCTATACCAGTTGATGTTAATCTTGTAAAACAAAATGGAACAGTAAATGCAAAAGACACTGTGGCGAGTGAGGTAAGGTTTGATATTCCGAAAGATATTTTGATGAAAAATGACCTTGCAGTTTTGAATGTTATTGCGGCAAATAAATGGAAACGGCCAATTTATTTCACTACACAGTATGACGAGTTAGGGTTTGGTCGATACTTGAGAAAAGATGGAATGGCGTATCGGTTTGTTCCTGTAGAAGGCGACAACATTAATACTGATTGGATGGCGGATAAGCTGATGAACAAATTTGCAAGTGGTAACGCAAATATTCCGGGTGTTTATTTTGATGAACCTAACCGGCGTCAGTTGATTGCTATCCGCAGCTCCTATGCAGAACTCGCTTTTGACTTAAGCGCAAAAGGCAGGAAAGAAGAAGCAAGAAAATTTTTACACAAGGCAGATAAAATGATGCCTGAATACAATTTCCCCTATGGCCATATCAGTACAGGCAATATGCATAACCGGAACTCTTTGGCATTTTTAGAGGCATGCTATAGGGCCGACGCTAAAGACCTTGTGCAAACGGTAAGTGGGTCAATAAAAAAGGATCTTACCCAGCAGATTCGTTTCTACAATTCGTTAGAAGGAAATAAAGCAGAAGCGATGTTGATGGAAAAGAGCATGACTGAAAATCTTTTAAGCACAATGGATAAAATGCAGGAAATGTATACGCCGCGTTCGCAGGAAAACGGAGGTGAACAAATGAATTCAAAATAAGATGGAAAGGAACGGCAGCCTCACATAATGGGTATTTGACATTTGAACCTTTACTTACCCCTTTTGTTGTTTAGTCATAAAACAAATTATTATGAGCTTATCAACAAATTCAAAAGAACAGTCTGCAGATGACAAAGAACAAAGAGACGCCAAAAGGATAGAAACGAATAAGACCGATCCACAGATTACAGAGTTAAAAGGTTTTTTTGATCCTAAAGAGCCACTTGAAGAAGAAGGAACGATTAATCCTTTGACTGGTAATCCAAAAGATCCGGAATAATAACGACCTCCGCTTGCGACACATCTAAGAGAAAGGTTTAAACCTTTTAATCATCATTTCTTTTAAAGGTGAATGTGTAGATAAAAGGGTCAACCACAAAGTCTCCGGAAATAGGAGTAGAAACAGACAAGGTCACTTTAATGTTAAGAGTGTCTCTATCAATTATATGTAGGATTACAGAAGCAGGAATGGCACTATTATAGCCCGCACTAAAAGTAGTGTCTCCTAGCTTTTTTCCCCGCTCTGCTATCTTTGAAATTCTATATCGATTGGCTCCAATATCAATTCTCTTATCTGCAAAACGCATTTCATCTTTTAATTCGCATGATGCGCACTCTGCAAATCCATTTAAAATATCGAAAAAGGCGGTGTCGTTTGTTCGGAAATAGTAGAACTGAAAGTTGGTGCGGATCTTAACTTTTTTCTCCTCTGCCTTTTCAATTTTAAGATACCCTCTTTTTAATCTTGCATCGGGTTTAACATCAACTAACGTATAGTTACCTGCAAAGTTCTCTAGTGTATTTTTAATTTCTTCATTAGACCTGCTTACTGGTTTTTTAGTTTTTGTATAGAAAAAGACTGAAATAATAACTAGTAAAAAAACGGACATAACAATTTTCGAGGTCTTAGAGAATAAAAGCTTTGAAAACCTTTTAAACTTATCTTCTTCCTGATGTTCGTGTATATCTTCAATTGGTTCACTCCTTAGCTCATTTATTAGCATAGCTAAACCGGCATCATAGTCGGAAGTAAAATCAATATAGTTTAATCGCTTTATCCTAAAAGGGGTTTTACAAGTATGAATGGGTAGTGGTATTACTCTCTTATTTTGGTCAAGTGCATAGTAGACTTCATTTAAAACATTTGCAGACGTTACTGATTTTGTTGATTGAACAAACAACAGACAATCACATGTCTCCAATGCCTTTTCAATTTCAAGATCCCACTCTGATCCTGCCCTAATATCTTTCTGATCAATCCAAATATTAAAGCCCTCCTTTTTAAGATCAAGCGCAAGTCTTAATGAAAAATCTGAGGCATCTGTTCTCGAGTAACTAAAGAAGATTTTGTCTGAATTCATTGCTTGACTATGGCTAATGAAATGTACAGTTAAAAAGCCGAAATCTTAGCATTGCTCTTTTTTCTTCCCGAGACCAGCCTGCTATAAAGACTTAAAGAATTGAAGAAGAAATGAGAATAATTACAGAACAAAAATTGGTGGGAAATAGCTTGAATTGAAAAAATGCGGCTGAAGGGAGTGACACAAGGATGTTGAATAATATTTCTATAGCTTGTCACAAAACTATTCTTGATAATACTCCCGTTTAACACGCTGGCTCACACTCGTCATAATCTCGTAAGGAATGGTATCGCACAACTGAGCCAGTTTTTCTATAGGCAGGTTTGTACCAAAAATTTCAACCACGTCTCCCTCAGTTACACCCTGTACGTCGGTGATGTCAATCATCGTCATGTCCATGCACACGCTGCCGATTACAGGGGCAAGCGTTCCTTTGATAAATACGTGGCCAACACCATTTCCAAATCTCCTGTTGAAACCGTCTGCATAACCAATCCGGATGGTTGCTATCAAACTATCGCGCGTTACCAAACCTCTGCGACTATAACCCACAGTTTCGCCTTTTTTCACCGCACGAATTTGTGCAATTGTTGAACGTAATGTAGCTACAGGTTGTAGTGATAATACCTTTTCAGCACTACTATCAACCCCGTATAACCCGATACCTAACCGAACCAATTCAAACTGGTATTGAGGATAACGAAAAATGGCGGCTGAATTTGAAATGTGGCGGATAAAAGAATAGCCGATTGCGTTCTTTATTTGCTCACATACCTGCAAAAAAACCTCAGCCTGGTGCTGTGTAAATGCATCGTGTGCCGTGTTCTCGCTAGCAACAAGGTGACTGAAAACACTCTTTACTACTAATCGTGGATTTGCCGTCAGAAAGCGAATTAGATCATCTATATCTTCCACCTCGAAGCCGAGCCTGTGCATGCCTGTATCGATTTTAATATGAACAGGAAATTGCTGCAGACCTTCTTTTTGCAGGTAATCATTAAAGGCTTTAGAAATTGCGAAAGAATACATTTCCGGTTCGAGGTTGTACTCAACCAGCGATTGAAAAGTAATCACCTCCGGGTTCATTACCATAATCGGCATATGTATGCCTGCTTTGCGAAGCTCCACTCCTTCATCGGCGTAAGCTACAGCCAGGTAATCGACTTTGTGGAACTGTAATACGCTTGCCACTTCTGCGCTGCCGCTGCCATAACTAAACGCTTTCACCATTGCCATTACTTTGGTTGTTGGCTGAACATACCGTTGATATTCCTTCAGGTTATGCGCCATGGCCGACAGGTTTACTTCGAGTACTGTTTGATGAACCTTTTGTTCAAAAAGCAGGTTTATTTGTTCAAACTCGAAAGACCTCGCGCCCTTCAATAATATCACCTCATCCCGAAAACGAATATTAAGAAACTGGTGAATAAACGACTCTACTGAATTATAAAAGAAAGATTGAGGAATGGCATCTTGAAAAAAGGACTGCAAGGCAAGTAACCTTGAGCCTATCCCAATAAACTTCTGGACTTTATGTTGCAAAAGGGCCTGCAACACTTTTTGATACTGTTCGTCAGAACTTGACGTGTCACCGAGGTCGGAAAGAATAACGGTGGTAGCTTGGTTGCCTGCCTGCTGGTGTAGAAACTCAAGTGCCATTCTAAGACTGCTTAAGTCATTGCTGTAACTATCATTGATTATTGAACAATTATTGATTCCCCGCTTAAGTTGCAGCCGCATTTCGACCGACTGCAGCCGAAGCATCCGCTTCTTGATTACCTCCTCGTCTACGTGTAAGTACAACAGCAAAGACCAACAGGTAATTGCATTTTCAACTGAGGCATTATCTGTAAAGGGAATTGAAATCGAAACCGTTCTACCACTATAAATTGCTGCTATAACACTTTGCTTAGCAGTTTTTTCGATGTCAACAATTTTGAGGTCTGCGTCGCCACTTCCCCAGATAAAAAGATCTTCCTTTTTTCTTTGAGAAATTACCGAGTTAATAACAGTATCCTGGTTGTTGGAAACAATTGTATAAGCGCGGTGAAAGAGCTTCAGTTTTTCTTTTACTTTTTGCTCTTTACTCGCAAAACCGGCACTATGAGCAGCACCAACATTTGTGAGGATGCCGATGGTTGGTTGAATGATTTCTTCGAGCGCATCCATTTCTCCGACCTCTGAAATACCCGCTTCAAAAATGGCAAGCGTATGTGTCTCATTTAGTTGCCAAACACTTAGCGGAACTCCAATCTGTGAATTGTAACTCTTTGGGCTTCTAACAATGTTATAGTCATCTTGCAACAGCTGGTACAACCATTCTTTGACAATCGTTTTACCATTGCTTCCGGTGATGCCAACAACAGGTATTTGAAATTGCTTCCTATGAAATGCGGCTAACTTTTGCAGTGCTCTCAGCGGATCATCAACAAATAAAAAATTGGCGGTGGTAAAGTTGGATGCATCAAAATTTCGTGACACTATAAAGCTTTTAACGCCCGATTTATACAGTTCTTCAATAAACGTTTCACCGTTTCTTCTTGGGCTACTTAGGGCAAAAAACAAGGTAGATTCAGGAAAGACCAAACGCCGGCTGTCGATAAGCAGGAACTCAATTGTAGTAGCAGCGTCTGCGATTATTGCATCGTCGCTTATAACCCCGGATATTTCTTGAATTGAATATGGCAAGTCGCAAAATATTAGACTGTATTACAAATTTTCGGAAACGCCGCTGCGACTTTTCTTGTTTCTATACATGGAGAAAAGTATGGCCGAAACAAGACAAACCACAATCACAGCCAGGGAGATATAAATAGATATATGAATGTCGAAATATTCAATCAACATTTTTACACCAATAAAAACCAGTACTACAGCTATACCTTGTTGTAAGTAGCTGAATTTATCCACGGCCCCCCTTAGTAAAAAAAACAGGCTTCTTAAGCCTAACACTGCAAAAATATTAGACGAATAGATAACCAATATATCATCAGCCGAAAAAGGAACATCAGGACTTTCACGCACCAGTGACACCACAGTAGGAATGCTATCGAGCGCAAAAACAATGTCTGTAGCAGCAAGCATTACCACCACCATGCTTAAGACCGTAAAAAATATTTTCCCTTTTGATTTAATGATGAAACGTCCCTTAGGTTCTGCGTCTGTAAGGCGGAACATCTTGCGCATAAAAAGGTACACTTTGCTGTTTTCAGGGTGGTATTCCTCCTCCTCGTTTTGAAAAAAGAGCTTGAACCCTGTATAAATAAGGAATGCCCCGAAAAAATACATAATCCAATGAAAGCGATCGATAAGTTCGATACCCAAAGCGATGAATAGAATTCTAAAAACGATGGCCAACAGAATACCTATGAGTAAGGCTCGCCCGGCATCGGACTCCTTCACGTTGAAAAAAGAAAAAATAAGGATGAAAACAAAAATGTTGTCAATGCTCAGGCTCCACTCCATTAAGTACGCCGTGATGAATTTCGCAGCAACAATGCTACTTTTCTCGATCCATAGAAAACCAAAAAAAGCCAGCGACAAAGCAATCCAGAAGGCTGTCTGAAACAAGGCTTTCTTAATAGTGATCGTGGTATTTTTTTTACTCAGCAAACCCAAATCAAGCACCAAGGCAGCAACTAAAACAATGACGAAAGTTAAATAGGTGATCTGATTGACTGACATTGAAAAATATATATGAGCGACAAAAATACATTGAAAAGCCGGACTGAAATCTCAAGAAACAAGTCGAATAATTGGAACGCAAAGAGACAATTCGAGAGGCGCCCCGCGCTATAAAGGAAATTAATGGAAATAAGAAAAAGGCCAATAGAAGCTTCAAAGCTTGAAGCTACGCGGCGAAATCTCTTTTTCGTTTCAATTGATATATCCAACCAAATAACAACACAATTAAAATGGGCAACCCGATATTTATCAGCTGCCACAACGTCTTCTGATTGGTGATTTTCTCCTTGTCTAACAATCTCAGCGTAAAATCCTTGCTACGGCTTTCCAATACACCGTTGGGATTTACGAGGTAGTCTACAGCATTCATCAGAAACTCTTTGTTTGCAAAAGGATAATTCTCGTACTGCTGCACTCCCATTGGCAAAGCGCCTTCACTTTCGGTAACTACATTGGTTACGATGTCTCCATCGCTCACGACAATCTGTTTTCCCTCTTTGCTAGAAACAGGCAAAAAAGGTTTCGTAGTAGACATTGCGAGCGAGTCCCGTAATTCGTTGGTCAGTCTATTAGCAAATAGGGACGTAAATTTTCCTTCAAGTAAAACCGCAATGGGGATATAGCTTTTTGTAAACCGCCTCAAATCTTCTTCATTCTTCACGGACTGGAGACTAACGATAGCAGGTGTACTTAGAGATCGACTGTTAGTATCGCTTGCCAACAAGATTGTCTTTTTTATTCCGCTAGCCTTTACAGTATCAATCGACCCCGGAAAAATACTCAGCACATCGTCTAAATTTTTGGCAATGGGATGGGTAGATGGCGAACTGAGCAGCGGGTAGTACGGAAAGGGCAAGCGTTGTATTTGTGGCTGATTTCCTACCTGGCCAACCACCAATGGTTGTTTCGCTGATTTTAAATCCTGCACCAGGTCGCCGTTTATCCGAACGCCATATTTAAATAAGATATCATCGAGGTTCAGGTTTTTATCGAAAGCGACAAAGTCGGATTGAGCACGGAGCAGACTATCCATTTCTGCATACAACTTATCTACAAACCAGATTACGTTTCCACCGTGCATTACGTATTGGTCTATTTTCAACTTTTCAGCATCCGTAAATGCTTCAGCAGGTTTTACAATCAGGAGCGCATTAATGGTATCAGCGTCTAGTCTGCCCGATCTGACATCGATCACCCCAAACCTATAGTTCTTGCTCATCGTTACAAACAGGTCCTTAATCTTTCCGTTCGGAGGCAATGGTTCGCCATTCCCTGCGGCGTAAGCAACTATCGGAAACTCCTTTCTCGTTAGCTTATCTATCGCGTCAGCAAACTTAAATTCAAGTAGAGCCTCGCTGTAGTTCAGCGTACTTTCTTCATCCATTCCGCTCTTTCCGCTCGTTAGGTCAACAGGAAGCTGACGTCCACCGTACATCACGGTAGCCGCAGGAAAAATTAACCGCTCAGTTTTCTCTTCACCCTCTCTAGCCGTCACCTGGTTGTTGAATGTTTTAATGCCCATTTTTACCAAACTGTCATAAACCTGGTAACGCAACGTATCGGGCAAACCTTCTCCCGGCCTTATAAAACGGTACTGTAAGTTGCCCTTTGCATATTCTTTAAACTCACTTAGCAGCTCGTCGCTCGCCACGCTCAGCTTTTTAAAACCCGCGCTCAAATCACCTGTGAGGTAAACATCAATCATCACCGGCTCATCCAATTCTCTCAAAACCCGCTTAGTAGAGTTACTTAGAGAAAATCGCTTTTCCCTCGTGAGGTCAATTCTAAAATGTGTCAACGAAGCCACGTAGATCACCGCCACAAAGAGCATTGAAAGCCACAACCACCACCATTTATTCTTCAATAATTTTTCGCCCATTTTATTATTTTTTCCAATCTTTTTTTATACCCGGCTACCCAATTTCAATTAAGCATCGTTGTGTCACTCCCTTGTACTTTTAATTCTTTATTCACCGACCTCACTACCACGTGTAAAAAAAAGTAGCGTTTTTATAAACGATCGCTGCCAAAAAAACCACCCAACTTTAAACTAACGCTCCGCCGTTAAAGCCCAAAGTTTGCTGTTTACCCCTTCACGAGCTTGGGGTCTACCTCCTCCCTATATTTCTCTGGGTAATTAGCAAAAACAAGAAAATCACAGCTAGAAAATAAAGCACATCCCTCGTATCGATTACGCCCCTGCTGATACTTTTATAATGAAAATCGATACCTAACATTCCGATATAATAATCAGCACCATTAGCAAACACAGGAAGTTTACTAACTGCAGTAAATCCACTATACAGCAGAAAACAAACAAACGCCGCAAGGATAAAAGCGACAACCGTGTTATTAGTAAAACTGCTGGTACAAATACCAACCGCAGTATAAACCGCTCCTAACATCAATAAACCAATGTAACTGCCTACAGTGCTACCAACATCAATCCCTCCTTTCGAACTTAATTGCTGGATACTGACTGCGTAAATAACTGTTGGAAGCAAAGCCATCGCTACTACCAGGAGGCAGCCAAAATACTTGCCCCAAACAATTTTAGAAGGACTTAGCGGCAACGTTTTTAAGATTTCGAACGTGCCACTTTTGTATTCATCCGCCAGGCTTCGCATGGTAATGGTAGGCACAAGAAAAAGCATGATATAAGGAGCAAGGCTAAAAAAGTTGTCTAAAGTCGCATACCCAAAGTCAAGAATACTTGAGTCAGGAAACACAAATAAGAATAAGCCCATTAACAACAGAAAAAGAATAATGGCAATATAACCGGTAAGGCTGCTAAAGAACTGCCGCCATTCCTTCGTGCAAATAATCCACATAAATTCAAAACTAAGAATAAGAAAAGTAATAGCAATGTTATAACAGAGATAAGAAGAAGTATGAAAAAGTAGAGCGGTAACCGACCCAAATTATAGACTACAGGCATAAGGCAAAACCAGTTTTTCAATTAACGTGCGCAACAAGAATCCGTTTGTAAGCACCAACAATTTCTTCAAATAGCTAACATATGGGCTTTGGTAAAAATTAAACCAAAAACCTTTAAAGCTTAAATTGTCCGCACTATATTTAGCTCAGATTTCTCTCGAACAATTACTTGCCTCTTTGCTTTACCCAAATCTTTAAATCGTACATGAAACACTTGAAACTATTTGCACTTGTTGTAAGTGCGCTTACCGTAATGTTCTTTATGCAGTCGCGTGCATCATTTAAGCCCTTTGAAAAGATTGCACCTATCTTTAAAGACACCGTTAAAAAAGACACCATAATCTATGAGACGGTCAAAGGGCTACCATTAAAGCCTCAACGTAAAATCAATTTCACCACGTCCGAGGGCACATGGACATCACTTGACATTAGTCCGGATGGCCAAACCATTGTCTTTGATATGATGGGAGACATTTTTACAATACCTGTCGCAGGGGGCACGGCAACGTCCGTAATGAAGGGAATTTCTTTTGAGTCTCATCCACGATTTAGCCCCGACGGGAAACGACTGCTTTTTATCTCTGACAGGAGCGGTTCTGAGAATATCTGGTATATCGACTTCGAAAAGAAAGACACCGTACAACTAACGAAAGAGAAGAGCCAGGATTTCGCCAATGCGACCTGGACACCCGACGGGGAATACATTGTTTATTGTAAGGGAAGACGCATCCAGCAGTTGTATATGATCCACAAAAATGGTGGTAGTGGGGCTCAACTGACAGATGCTCCAAACATAAAAACAATAGATCCTGTTGTAAGTGCAGACGGCAGATATATTTATTATTCCCGAAGAACGGGTTCATGGAACTATAATGCGCAATTGCCACAATACGAGTTGGGCCAGTACGACCGGGAGAATGCAAAGACAGCAACTATCACCTCCAGGTATGGTTCTGCATTTACGCCCGCAGTATCAAAAGATGGAAAATGGATGGTATATGGTAGCAGGTACGAAGACAAAACCGGTCTCATCCTGCGCAACCTTCAGTCGGGAGATGAGAAGTGGCTGGCATACCCGGTCCAACGGGATGACCAGGAATCAATTGCCACGATGGGTGTGTTACCAGGGATGGCTTTTACTCCGGATAGTAAAGCGCTACTTGCTTCTTACGGCGGCAAAATGTACTCAATACCCGTTGATGGTTCAACACAAAAAGAAATCCCTTTTACTGTAAACCTGCAGATGGAGTTAGGTCCAAAAGTGATGTTTCAATATCCTGTAAGTGATACCCTGAAAACTTTGGCTACCCAAATTCGCGATGCTGTTCCATCGCCTGATGGAAAGAGACTAGCTTTTACAGTGTTGAACAGGCTATATGTGATGGACTATCCGACTGGTACTCCAAGGCGTTTAACAACAAACGAATTTACTGAAGCACAACCTGCATGGTCAAGAGACGGAAAATCGATTGTGTTTATTACCTGGGCGCCAAAGGGTGGCGACTTGATAAAAGTAAATACGACGGGAAAAGCAGTTCTTCAAAAGCTTAACAAAGAGCCCGGCGTTTATCTTAACCCCATATTTAATAACGAAGGCGATAAGATTGTTTTCGAACGGAGTACGAAAGAGCAATTCAAAGAGGCTGTTGGGCCTGGCTTTAATATGTCTCAAGATGAAATCTGCTGGATACCTGCTGCAGGAGGAGACATAAAAGTGATCGATAACTCTCGTGGCAGAAGTAACCCGCATTTCGTGAAGGGCCAAGACCGCATCTATTTAAACAACAGCACCGGGGACCTCCTGTCTATACAATGGAACGGGACAGATGAAAAAACAATCGCCCATATCACGGGCATTACACCTTATGGCTTTGCTGAACGTTCTTCCAAATATTCTGCTGCATCAGACAATTGCCTGCTTCCTGAAAATTTAGTAACGGAGCCTGAAGTAAAACCCAATACCGCTGATCAAATTACCATGTCTCCTGAAGGAGGTCGTGTTCTGGCACAAGTAAGCAACGAGATTTACATGGTTAACATTCCGAGAACGGGCAAACCAGTTAATATTTCTTTGGCAGATCCTGCAAGTGCACAGTTTCCTGCAAGAAAGGTTACAGACTTAGGAGGTGAATTTGCAAACTGGGAAGCTAATGGTAAAAAGATACATTTTAGTTTGGGCAACGGGCACTTTGTATATGATGTTGATAGAGCCGAAGCGTTTGAAGACAGTCTGAGAGTTGCAAAAAAAATTGAAGACAGGAGGAAAGCTGACTCGCTCGGGCTTCGGGGAGACACGATGAAATCAAACAGGATAATTGCAAAAATAGACTCACTCAAAAAAGACCTGAAACCAAAAGAAGACCCAAAATATAAGGCAGAAGAAAACCAGGTTAAAGTCTACTACACAAAAGATATCCCAAAAGGCGCGGTGTTAATTAAGGGTGCCCGGATAATAACAATGAATAAAGAAGAGATTATCGAAAACGGAGATATACTGGTAGAAAATAACCGCATAAAAGCAATTGGTAAAACTGGCTCGCTAAACGCTCCGGCAACTGCCCAGGTAATTGATGCTGCTGGAAAGACTATCATTCCCGGCTTTGTTGATGTACACTCGCACATGTGGCCGCAATGGGGTTTGCACAAAAACCAAATCTGGATCTATGCTGCAAACCTTGCTTATGGCATTACCACTACCCGTGATCCTCAAACAGCGACGACCGATGTACTAACTTATGCTGACATGGTAGATGCAGGTATGATGGAAGGTCCTCGTGTGTATTCTACCGGTCCTGGAGTTGGATACTGGGCCTACAACATAAAAGACTCAGCCCAGGCCGAAAGTATCCTGAAGCAATACAGCAAGTACTTCCATACCAACTATATAAAAATGTACCTGACCGGAAACCGGCAGCAAAGACAATGGATTATAATGGCGGCAAAAAACCAGCGCCTTATGCCTACGACAGAAGGGGGTCTTGATATAAAATTAAACCTCACAAACCTGCTTGATGGCTATCCGGGGCACGAACATTCCATCCCCATTTATCCTTTATATAAAGATGTTGTAAAAACAATTGCTGAAGCGAAAATGACAGTAACACCCACTTTGCTGGTGTCTTACGGAGGCCCGTGGGCGGAAAACTATTTCTACGAAACAGAGAAGCCCTATCATGACGCGAAGCTGCAATATTTTACTCCTTACGAGGAACTGGCAGAAAAAACAAGAAGACGTGGAAGCTGGTTTATGGATGAAGAACACGTTTTTCAAAAGCACGCAAAATCAATGAAATCTTTGGTTGAAAATAACGGTCTTGCAGGAATAGGAAGTCACGGTCAGCTTCAAGGCTTAGGATATCATTGGGAAGTTTGGGCAATGCAATCAGGAGGAATGAAGCCACACGATGCATTAAGAGTGGCAACCATCTTAGGGGCTACAGGACTTGGTCTTGATAAAGACCTTGGAAGTTTAGAAACTGGTAAACTAGCAGATTTAATCATTCTTGATAAAAATCCATTAGACAACATAAAGAATACAAACACTATCAAGTATGTAATGAAAAACGGCCGGTTGTACGACGGTAACACTTGTGATGAAGTGTATCCAATCAAACACACACTTGTAAGAGAAGAATGGAAATATGAAAAACCGGCGGTGAATACAACAGTGAAAGAATAAGAAACTTCAACGATACTTACAGCGGCAGCTATTGACTAATAGCTGCCGTTTTTTTTACCCTTTAGTTGCTTATTGTTGCCATAAGCTTTACATGTTTTTAATAGCGTTTTCATCAAACGAAAATATTATTGAAATTTAAGTTGGCTTAGTTGTTGAAGCAATCGAAATGGAATTGGAAAACAAAATTTTTTTAATCAACCACAAAAAAATTATTATGAAAAAGATTTCAAAAGGTTTGATGCTAAAGCCATTTCTTTCCTTGCTAATGATTGCCTTCTTTCAAACTATTCTTTGGGCGCAAGATGGCAGTTCAGCTTCGGGTTCAAGCACTACTACAAAGTCAGTCTCAGTTACTTCTGAGTCGAGTGATTGGTATGCTTCACCATGGGTTTGGGTGGTTGGAGCGGCCGTCTTTATTTTACTGCTGGTTGCATTACTACGTGGTCGTGGCGATAGTGCAACCACTGCAAGTCGTACGGACAGAGTTACTGTTACGAAGACAACTTCAGACGATGTAGTTTAAAAAACCTTTTAGCCTTATTTCAATATTTTATAAAAATTAACCGGGCCATACTTAAGTATGGCTTTTTTTATTTTGCTACTTTTTTGTTTTTGCAGTCAAGCTCCTCAATGAAATATCTCCTTTGAAAATTATGAATAACGAATTTGTTTTTCTATACTTGTAGGTGACCTTATTTATATAACTGCTATTCTCAATGCCAAAACTAATGAAGCCACTACCGTCTTTCCGGATTACCACACCCACTTCTTTAATCTCTTTACCAGTCCGCTCCTTCTCCCTCGGATATCCCTAGTCTTTGTATCAAGCTTTTTAATTAAGACAAATAAGAAGCAATAAATATTTCTCTACTTTATTATTTTCCTGAAAATCCTCAATAAAACATTTTATGAATTTCAAACGATTGTCTTCACCAATAGGAGATATTAAAAACCATTATGATGTAGTTGTAATTGGCTCAGGATACGGTGCAAGCATTGCTGCTTCTCGTCTTTCGAGAGGAGGTAAAAAAGTTTGCCTGCTTGAAAGAGGAAAAGAATTTTTACCGGGGGAATATCCAAGAACAAATGTGCAGGCACTAAAAGAAATGCAGTTTAGTACCAAGGGGAAACACATTGGTTCTAAAACGGGCTTATATGATTTCCATATGAACGATGATATAAGTGTATTCAAGGGTTGTGGCTTAGGCGGAACATCTCTGGTGAATGCAAATGTTTCACTCGTTCCCGAGAAAAGAGTACTGGAACATGCAGAGTGGCCCACTGCTATAAGACAAGACCCAGATTCTTATTGGAGAAATATTGCGAGGGCAAAGCATATGTTGCAGCCAAACCCCTATCCGGAAGGTCAAAACGGTTGGCCAAAATTACCCAAAGCTGAGGCAATGAAAAAGTCAGCAGCAGGCATGGGACAAACAGCAAAGTATCTTGATATCAATGTAACTTTTAAAGATGGTAAAAATAATGCGGGACAGGACCAGTATGAGTGTAAGCTATGTGGCGATTGCATGACCGGTTGCAATTACGGGGCGAAGAATACTACACTAATGAACTACCTGCCTGATGCAAAGAACCATGGAGCGGAAATATTTACTGAGGTGTCGGTCAAGTATATATCAAGAGGAGCAAATGGTAAATGGAGTGTTCATTATAAAATACAAACAGCCAACAGCGAGATATTCGGTGCTCCCGAACTTTTTGTTACTGCCGATATTGTTGTCATCGGGGCAGGTTCTTTGGGTAGCACAGAAATCTTACTCCGATCTAAAGAAAGAGGCTTAACAACCTCTAATAAAGTCGGAGAACGATTCACGGGGAACGGCGATGTTCTCGGGTTTGGATACAACTGCGACGAGCGAGTAAATACCGTTGGCTTTGGCCCTCATGCTCCGGGAAGTCTTGATCCTGTTGGCCCATGCATTACTTCGGTAATTGACCTACGCGAACAACCTGTACTCGAAGCAGGAATTGTTATAGAAGACGGCAACGTGCCGGGTGCAGTAGCTCCGGCAATCACACCATCCATGTTAGCAATATCAAAGCTTTTTGGCAAAGAACACGCCGACGGTATTGTTGATTTTGCAAAGAAAAAGGCCCGCGAATTAGATAGTATGGTAAGAGGACCTCATCACGGAGCGGTAGAACATACACAAGCTTTCCTCGTAATGGCACATGATGATGGAAATGGAAAAATGAGTCTTGAAGACGATCATTTAAAGATTACCTGGAAGGGCGTTGGCAAACAACCCATTTTTACAGATGTAGATAAAAAATTGCGCGAAGCAACAGAAGCAATAGGTGGTGAATACGTGGTGAACCCAACATGGACAAAGTTGTTGAATTACGACCTGATGACGGTCCATCCTCTCGGTGGATGTGTAATGGGTGATGATGCAGAGAAAGGAGTTGTCAATCATAAAGGAGAAGTTTTTTCTTCAAATACAGGCACTGAGGTTCACAAGGGACTGTACATTTCAGATGGCGCTATTATACCATTGCCGTTGGGAGTAAATCCTTTAATAACAATCTCTGCCCTGGCGGAAAGAAGTTGTGAATTAATGGCTGCCGATTATGGTTTTACCATAGACTACAGTTACAAAGACGTTGTTTTACCAAACAATGAACGTAAACCGGGTATCCAGTTTACAGAAACAATGAAAGGTTACTTCTCGACTAACGAGACAGCAAGTTTCGACATCGGAGAAAAGCTGGGTAAGGAAAGCGGATCTGCATTTGAATTCACGCTCACTGTAACCTCGAATGACGTGGAAACAATGCTGAAAGACAAAAATCATAAGGCACAGCTTGAAGGTGTTGTGAAGGCTCCGGCACTGTCATCCAAACCGCTCACGATTAGTGATGGCGTTTTCAATTTATTTGTAGATGAGGTAGCGGACGTACCAACTAAACTAATGAAGTATAGCATGTTGATGCATTCAGAAGAATGTAAAAACTATTATTTCTACGGTTACAAAGTAGTACGGGACGATAAAGGTTTTGACATGTGGAAAGACACCTGCACTCTTTTTATAACAGTACATGACGGTAACGATGAAACATCACCTGTTTTAGGCAAAGGTATCCTGGTTATTGAAACAGCAGACTTTGCAAAACAGATGACTACTATGAAGGTGTTACATGCAAAATCTAAAATCGAAGAGGTTAAAATAATGGCCCAGTTTGGAAAGTACTTTTCGGGCTCTCTTTTCGATATCTACGTAAAATCAAAACTACCCTCCTTCTAAATCATTTCTAAAACAAATATGACCAAGCACGGCGCGTTATCTGTTCTTGCCCACATAAAACCCGGTATGAAGCAGGATGCGATTGCTCTTTGTGAGCAAATCGTAGCCGAGGACGTTGAGACAAATTCAATTATACCATTCAAAAAAATTACAAGCATTCATTTTGCCCGTTTTGTGGTATTTAATGAGAGCACGGACGCTCTTGGAAACAACGTTGCGCCTTACCTCATTTTTACAACGAACTACGACCAGCCTTACAAAAATCATTTGGAAGAACTAGTAACCGTTGCAGGTGATGGCCTATGGAAAATGTTTTCCTTCTGCGAAGACTTTCCTGAAAACATTGCTTATAACAGGGAAGCTCTGCGTCGATACCTGGAACTAAAAACGGTGGAAAATGCAGTTTTTTATGTGGGTATTGGCCACCGAACTGTTTTGCAGGTGAGACAGGAAAATGAGTTGCGAGACCAGATTGAAAGCTTTATTGACTCTCAACAATCTGCTCTTAGAGACAAAGGACCGGTCTACATCAGGAAGAAGGTGATTGAGTTCGTACACAATAATCCCACTCTAAGCTGGGCAAAAAAACGAGCTCCAAAACCATTTATTCTATCCGAACTAGGCTTCTACATTAAGCTCGCTTTCGTTTGCATCGCTCTGGTTGTGCTGCTACCCCTTATCATTCCATTTGTGATTGCCTGGTTGTTTCTTATACTATTAACAGAAATCACAGAAAAAAATGTTTCTTACGAATTAGACAAGAACCATATCCGGGAATTAGTTGAACGGGAGACAAGCCCTGTGCAAGCTCAATTCTCAGCAATGGGTAACATTAAGCCTGGAGTTATCCGTCTAAAAACAATGATGTTCTTATTGAACATGACTAACTTTTTAGCTCCTTATATATACAGCAAGGGAAAACTGTCAGGTATTCCTACAGTTCATTTCGCCCGATGGGTTATTGTTAATGACGGTAAGCAAATGATCTTTCTGAGCAATTTTGATGGAAACTCGGAAAGCTACCTGCGAGATTTTATAAACATTGCCGGCAAACAACTCTCTTTAATGTTTTGTCATACGGTCGGCTACCCCAAAACCCGGTTGATGATTTATGGCGGGGCGGACGATGCGAACGGCTTTATGAATTGGGCGAGAAAGTTTCAGACTATTACCAATGTTTGGTACACTGCCAATAAAGAGGTTTCAGTAAAAAACATCTTTAATAATTCGAAAATAAGAGATGGTTTATATGGAAGTATGAACGAAAAAGAAGCAGCACACTGGTTGAGTTTGTTGTAGCCCGCGGGCAGGTTCAATCTGCGCAAGGCAAGTTTAAAAACATCAACAGTAGGCAGACGCGGAATAAAGAGGCGGGAGCACAAGTGAGTGACACAACAATGCCTAAAAGAACGTTTGAAGCTGGCCAAACATAATAAAAAACAATAATTTTTGAGCCATACCTGCCGTGCTACTTACAACATTGTTGCGTCGCACTCGTGAACAGATTTTTCGTTATTCAGCAAATCATGCAAAAATCGTTGAAAGTAAATCCAACCTAAAAACTTTAAGATAAAACAGTATGGAAATCTTGGAACTTAAAGATATTCAGGGCATCATTATACGAGGTTATTCAAACCTTCCCGCGGCTGCGTTCCTGTTGCTTCGAATAAGCGATCCTACTTTGGCTAAGAAATGGCTCCATGTTGTATCTCCTGAAATCACCTCCGGTGAAGAAAGAAAACCGGAGCTTGCATTAAATATTGCTTTGACCTTTAATGCAATGGCAGCGCTCGGTTTAAATAAGCAAGTTCTTGACACGTTCCCTCTTGAATTTGAAGATGGAATGATAACCAAACACAAACAGCTTTTTTTAGGCGATTTTGGAGAAAGTGCACCAGACAATTGGGAATGGGGCGGCAAGAATACTGATGAGGTGCACATTTTATTAATGCTTTATGCGACTGATGCGGGAGCATTACAAAATCTGCAGGATAAACACATTGCACAGTTGGGACGATATGGATTATCTGAAGTAACAAAATTAGACACTAGCGTTCTTTACGAACGAAAAGAGCACTTCGGTTTCCAAGACGGAATATCACAGCCGACTATTAAAGGTCTGAGCAGGCAAGACGAACCTGAAAACATGGTTTCAACGGGAGAATTTATTTTAGGTTATAAGAATGAATACAACCAATACACGCCTACCCCAACTGCCGGCGACAAAGACGCTGCAGAATGCCTGCCTCCATCAAAGGCAAAGCTGGGAAAATATGACTTGGGCAAGAATGGAAGTTATATGGTATTCAGGCAACTGAAGCAGGACGTGGAACTGTTTTGGAACTACATGCAAAAAAGCACGCAAAAAGAAAATGGCGAAAGTGA
Organism: Segetibacter aerophilus; assembly: GCF_007991655.1. GTDB lineage: Bacteria > Bacteroidota > Bacteroidia > Chitinophagales > Chitinophagaceae > Segetibacter > Segetibacter aerophilus. The sequence continues at coordinate 241,650 of NZ_BJYT01000001.1, read as the reverse complement.
TGCTAAAGAGATGGTAAAACTGGCTGCGAAAATGGTTGGCCGTTGGCCAGGGGGAGCACCAGTAATTGTATGTCCTGACGAGGAGATTAAAGACCACAACAACGACAATAAGTTTGACTATCGTTCAGTAGATGAGCTAGGCCTCCGTTGCCCTTTTGCATCACATATAAGAAGATCACACCCACGTGACGCTTTGGATATGGATCGCCTGGCTTCCATGAAAGTAGCGAACAAACATCGCATTCTACGGCGAGGTCGGTCGTACGGGCAACCAGTAACGGAAGAAATGAAACCACAGGATATCCTACAGGTAAAAGATATCCAGGGAGAGCGGGGACTGCATTTCATCTGTTTTAATGCTGATCTCGGGCGGCAATTTGAATTTATTCAAAATGCCTGGGTTAATAATCCAAAGTTCAATGGCCTTCACGATGAGCGCGATCCTATAATTGGAAATCACCATTACCCTTCTGACCACAAAACAACGGGCACTTTTACCATTCCCGACAAAACCCTTCGAAAAAGGTTCACCGACGTTCCTGAATTTGTAACAGTAAAAGGTGGAGCTTATTTTTTCATGCCCGGCATCAGAGCACTTAAATACTTATCATGTCTGTAAAATCACAAATGCTTGAAATTGGAAAAGAGTATTTCGAACCGAATGAAGAACAAGACACACAAAAGATAATTGATATCGTAATTAAAAGGCTCAACCGCGACTTCCCTCCGGGAAAAACCTTGAGACAGTTTCACGCAAAAATGCATGGCTGCGTCAAAGCAACTTTTACTGTTCTGCCAGATCTTCCGAAAAATTATCAATATGGCTTTCTCGTTCCTGGCAAAAGTTACGACGCATGGATACGTATTTCTAATGGTAGTGTTACAGTGGTTGACGACAAGAAGCCAGATTTGCGGGGGATGGCAATTAAACTTTTAGATGTTCCAGGCGAGATGCTTGTTCAAGATCACTGGTTTCCTCAATCGCAGGACTTCCTAATGGTAAGTTATCCTATTCTCATGTCTCCTAACGTAAAGGATGTAGTGAGAAATGTGCGGGCCGTATGTAATGGAACGATGGGACTCGTTTTGTTTGCCCTCAATCCTATAAACTGGATGACCCTTTATCGTACACTACAAAGTCAGAAAAAAACCCGTAACATGTTTTCGTTGAAATATTACAGCGTAAGCCCGTTTAGATTAGGGAAACCTGACCAAGCAGTTAAGTATGGGGCGTTCCCTGCTACAGAAAACCTTGAGCCTGCAACTGATCTGAAGGACAAGAATTTTCTGCGCAACCGAATGAAGCAGGACCTGTCTGCCGGCTCTGTTTATTATGACTTTAAAATTCAGCTTCAGGAAGATCCTGTAAAGATGCCAATGGAAGATGTCTGTGTAGAATGGAAATCGCCCTGGCACAAAGTGGCCACGATCGAAATACTAAAACAGGAATTTGATACACCTGAAGTAAACACTCTTGGCGAAAATCTTACTTATTCGCCGTGGCACTGCCACAAAGAAAATCAACCTTTAGGGGGGATTAACCGCGCCCGTAAAGCAGCTTATGAAGCCATTGGTAAGTTTAGAGTAGAAAGAAATACAAAATAAATGAAGTTTATCGATTACTGCCAACCTCGCTTCTCCTCTTCCTCCTTAAAAGCTTTATATATAATAAAAATACCAGCTTTAAGAGCTGGCATTTTTACGAACAGAAGTGGTTTAACGATTAGTTATGGCAGTTACATTGCCGTAAATCCTACAATGTTTTCTTTGGAGGAAGTGCAAAAGCAACTGCATCATGTTCGAAATGTCCCTTATGAGAACCATCGCAAAATGGTTTATTCATGGAAAGGCCGCACCGGCAGATTGATACAAGTTCACGTCCATTAAGATCGTATACATTCCCGTTTTTATCAACAATCTCAAAATCACCTTCTACTCTTAGAGATCCGTTGTTATTAACTGTAATTTTAGTAGTTGCCATTTTTATCTTATTATTTGCCGGCAAATTAAAGAAAATAAAACACGCACTAGCGAGACGTATTTAGAATTTCCGTTTTGACTAAATTTTGTCGCTTTTATTAAAAATCCATTAAATGCCTAGAATCTTTCAAACCTTGTGCAGCAGTATATAAAATGCCCATGTCTCAAGTAGTTGTATTAGGTTTAGTTTTTACGGTTTTTTTATTGTTTTGCAACCAAAACTATCTGCTTACTTAGGAGCGCTTAGCTGGCACTCAAAACCAAACTGCTATAACCCTGCTCTTTGCAGGGTTTATTTTTTTGGTTAAATCAGCACGCGTGCTGGCAAAAAACAAAAAGCCGACATTTAAGTGCCGGCTCTTTTTACAATAATATTATTTGCATTTATACCGCGAAACTTTCTCCGCATCCACAACTTCGACTTGCATTAGGATTGCTGAAATAAAATCCTTTCCCGTTCAATCCATCAGAAAAATCAAGCGTCGTATTTACCAGGTACAAAAAACTTTTTAAATCAGTAACCACCTTCACTCCATTATCTTCAAACTCCTGGTCCATTGGCTTCTTTTCGTTGTCAAAATCAAGTTTATAACTTAATCCCGAACAGCCTCCACCAACCACTGAAACTCTGAGAAAATAATCATCTCCTTTTATTTCGGCATCTCTCATCAGGTTGTCAACCTTAACTTTTGCCTTATCACTTACGTAAATCATACACCAGCTTTTTTAAGAGCTGCTTGCTTGAAGCTCCAAGCCGCAAGCTTTCAGCTCTAACTATATTATTCATGCATCTTCCCAATTGCTCAACAGGTCCTAGCCGCAACCTAATCACTTTTTCGTCTCTTAGTGAACAATGCTTTCTTCGAACTTAATTTGCTCCATGCCATTTTTCACTCGATAATCATTGATAGCTGCTTTGATAGCATCTTCAGCCAACACTGAACAGTGAATCTTAACAGGAGGAAGATTTAATTCTTCAACAATTGCCATGTTATCGATAGCCAAAGCCTGGTCAACTGTTTTACCCTTTAACCATTCTGTAGCCAAAGAGGATGATGCGATCGCAGAACCACAACCGAAAGTTTTAAACTTTGCGTCCCTGATTACACCTGTCTCGTCATCAACTTCTATTTGTAGACGCATAACGTCTCCGCACTCGGGTGCACCAACGAGACCAGTACCGACGCTCTTACTTGCTTTATCCAAAGTACCAACGTTCTTAGGATTTTGATAGTGATCTATTACTTTATCTGAATATGCCATATCTTTTTATTTTGCCCCAACTAGTTTAAGTTGAGAATTTATATTGTTTTTATTAATTACGCTTTCAACAAATTCACCAGTCACAAAGTTCACTTAATGTGCCGCCCACTCAATTGAATTAAGGTCAATACCCTCTTTGTACATCTCCCACAAAGGGCTCATCTCGCGAAGCTTCAATACCGTTTTACTTACTTGTTCAATCGTATAGTCTATCTGTTCTTCTGTTGTAAATCTGCCTAATCCAAATCGCAGCGAACTATGTGCCAGATCGTCTCCCAAACCCAACGCTTTTAAAACGTAACTTGGTTCAAGAGAGGCGGAAGTACAAGCCGAACCTGAGCTTAAAGCAATGTTTTTATTGAAGCCCATTAGTAACCCTTCACCTTCTACATGCTTAAAGGAAATATTGGTAACATGAGGAAGACGATGCTCACGATTACCGTTCACATAGGCCTCTTCCAGTTTTAATAATTCGCTTTCAAGTTTGTCTCTCAGACCACTCAATCTTTTTGCATCCTGGTCCATTTCAAGACGAGCCAGTTCGGCTGCTTTACCAAAACCAACAATACCTGGAACATTTAAAGTACCGCTTCGCATTCCCCTTTCATGTCCGCCGCCATCCATCTGCGCAGTAACTTTTACACGAGGGTTTTTACGTCGAACATATAAAGCACCGATACCTTTAGGGCCATACATCTTGTGTGCTGTAAAAGCCATTAAGTCTATACCGTCTTTTATCACATCTACAGGAATTTTACCTACAGCCTGTACACCATCAGTAAAAAATAACACCCCATGTCTTTTAGCAATGGCACTTATTTCACGAACAGGCTGAACAACACCTATTTCGTTGTTACCATACATAATTGAAATTAAGATGGTGGTTGGTTTGATGGCAGCTTCAAGCTCAGCAAGATCAATTAAACCATCACGCTTCACCTGGAGATACGTCACCTCACCGCCTAGTTTTTCTATATGCTTGCAAGTATCCAGTACAGCCTTATGTTCTGTAGTTGCTGTAATAATGTGATTACCCTTGCTAGCATACATTTCATAAACACCTTTAATAGCGAGATTGTCCCCTTCAGTTGCACCACTTGTAAAAATGATCTCTTTTGGGTCCGCTCCTATTAATTTAGCCACTTGTTCGCGCGCATAGTCAACAGCTTCTTCTGCAGCCCAACCAAAGGGATGGTTACGGCTTGCAGCGTTTCCGAAGTTCTCGGTAAAATATGGGATCATCGCCTCGACTACTCTGGGATCGCATGGCGTCGTAGCATTGTTATCTAAATAAACCGGTAATTTCAACATAGTACTCTATTTTCTTCTAATCTTATTAATGCAAAAGTAACACTATTTGAACTATAAATTTGTGAAGCCAAACTGGCTATAGGGCGTTTTTCCTCAAATCGAAAGACATTATCAATTTTTTATAATTAGCGTATATGATGAAAGTAGAACATATCGGAATTGCTGTTAAAGACTTTAATAATTCCATTCCTCTTTTTACCAGGATGCTAAATTCTAACTGCTATAAAATTGAGGTTGTCGAAAGTGAGAAGGTAAAAACGGCATTTTTCCAAAAAGGGGAAACGAAAGTAGAATTATTGGAAAGTTTTGACGAAAACGGAGTAATTGCTAAGTTCATCGAAAAAAAAGGTGAAGGGATTCATCACATAGCTTTCGCTGTTGAAAATATTTTTGAAGAAATGGCAAGGTTAGAAAAAGAAGGATTTATAATACTCAACGAAACGCCTAAAAAAGGAGCAGATAACAAACTGATCTGCTTCCTGCACCCGAAAGAAACAAATGGCGTATTAATAGAACTTTGCCAGGAAATAGCTGATTAATAGCACGTTGCAAATACCTTTTCATCTCCATGTGTTAAGCTTGAGGTAGTCTTTAATCATTGTGTTGCCGCCATGCAGCAGTACGTGTTATTCTGTTGCCTTAACCTCTTCAGGTAATTCACTAGCCAAAAAGGACATCATTTTTAAGAAAAAAAATTCAATTCCGATCCTCTAGATTGAAAGAAAAGTGAAAGAAAAAAATTCTGTTGGCATGCCGGTTGCCATACAGGTTCCTGAAAAATAAAAATTATGACTTCATTATATGCATATTTCCGGAACAGTTTTTTACTAGTTGCTTTCTTTCTTTTAACTAGCCTTTGCCTTACTGCTTCGGCTCAGAACACAACTCCACAAAGCCGCATTGCGGTAGTAGCAAACGAAACTAAGACTAACATCTGGATAAGTGACTTTCCTAAAAAAACAAGTATCGTAATTTTTGATAATGATGACAACTTGTTATCAATTGTTTCTACCAATGATTTTGGTGCAGCCTATGTAAGCCTTCCAACAAGTATAAAAACAACAGTTATAGTAAAGACATTAGACGGAGAAGTGAAAGCTTCAAACCAGCCAGTAATCAAAAAACAGGAAGAACAAACTGCTGTTTCAGCTACCAACAAAGACGCAAGCAAAGCTTAATCTACAAATAATCACAGCATTTATTTAAAGCCTTCTTCGGAAGGCTTTTTTAGTTCATAGATCCCCTCTTGTTCTATTCTCTCCTCTGAAAGAAATAGGTGGGGACTACATGCACAAACGAAGTCAAGATATCTTTCAAAAATTTGTCTAATTTCCATTGCCATTTCTGAACCTCTAACTCATATTCCTCTAAACAAGAATCCCTTCCCATTAATCCTAAGTAGCATGAAAGATAATCGCAGAGACTTCCTTAAAAAAGGCGCTTCCCTTGCCGCGGCCGCATCTATTGGTGGACTTACCACATCTATCGCTAATCCTATTTCGGTGAATAAAGAAGAAAGAGTTGGACCTGGGGTATCAAACCTCGCTAAAGACGCAGGCATGCAGGCAAGCGAAGCGTACTTCAGCGGTATGAATGAAAGAAAGATTGCTTTACTAAAACAAATGAATGTATTTGGCGCGGTGGGAGGTATTAATACTAAGATGGTTGGATTGGACACGGCAAAGCCCTTTGAAGAAAAATCGGTGATCGCTGTAAAAGAGGCGTGGAGTAAAGTGGGATTGAACTTTAACGTGGTAGAAGGTCCTCCGTCTTTGGGCGAGAAAACAAAACTAGGTCTTGAAGGGCGGGATGAAGAAATTGCCAACTTCATCACTTTCATGCAGAGTATGTCGAAGGCCGGTATCGATACGATCTGCTACAATTGGATGCCGGCAATTGGGTGGTATAGAACTGACAACGCCAGGCCGGGACGTGGTGGTGCGTTGATGACCGCTTTTGATTACGAAGCTATCAAGAATGCGCCACTCACCCAGTATGGCGAGGTATCAAAGGAAACCCTTTGGAAGAACCTCGAGTATTTTTTGAAAGCGGTTGTTCCCGAGGCGGAGAAGGTGGGAATGAAGTTGGCGATGCACCCTGACGATCCGCAGGTTGATAGCATCAGGGGCATTTCGCGTATCATGACTTCTGTTGACAACTTTAAACGTTTAGTGAGCCTTTATCCCAGTCCTAGTAATGGCATCACGATGTGCCAGGGAAACTTCTCTTTAATGGGAGCAAATATTCCTGAGACTGTGAAATACTTCGGTAAGAAAAAGCTCATTCATTTTGTTCACTTCAGAAATGTGCAGGATCTAAGTGGCAAAGTACCCAGCCAGAAGTTTACCGAGACTTTCCATGATGAAGGGCAAATCGATATGTACAAAGCGATGCAGGCTTACTACGACGTTGGGTTCCGAGGACCAATAAGACCAGACCATGTGCCCACGATGGCAGGAGACAGCAACGAGTTTCCCGGTTATAGCACCATAGGATCGTTGTTTGCGTGGGGCTATATAAAAGGTTTGATGGAGGCCGTGAGTAAGAATAAAGCTTAACGTTTGTTTGAACCTTTTTCAGGCAAAAAAAATAATAACGGAATATAGGCTCTGCTGAGTAATGAGAAAATGTAAACGGGTGCGACGCAAGAAAAGCTGAAGACCTATACTTCTGCACGTCTCAAAAACTTATTCAATAGCACGAGTTAAATTTTTTTGGGCCGAGGGACAGGACTTCTATCAAGCTTTCGTTGCGTTGCACTCTTGTACTTCTTTCTCTTAATTCATCTGAAGCTCAAGATTAAAAGTTTTTTTTATTTTTAAAAATGGAATGAGGATTGAAGGATTTTTAGCCGCTTTTCTACTTTAAACAAATTGGTCTAAAGACGTCCAGTCTCTACGTCCAGTATAAAATCTCTGCTTCAGGAAATTTCTTGTTTATCTCACCGTAGAAAAACTGCTTCATTTCCTTCATAGTATCTTTTGTATACACATACTTGGTACCGCCAAACTTATTCCGCTTTTCAGCCCGCGTTGCTTCATCCATTTCAAGGCTTGTATTTGGGTACCATTCTGTAAGCACTTGCTTTGAACCCGGAGTAAAACGGTGGGTAATTAATTCAAAGGTTAGGTTTACTGGAAAATCGAGCTGATGCCTCAACTCATCGAGGAGCACACCATATTCTTCCTGCCAATTTTCGATGGGCATTATCGGAGCTAGCACAACACCAATAGGATAATTGCCTCCGCCCTCGTGCCTTGGAAGTGCAAGCTTTCTCAAAGCTTTTATTCTTGCAGAAATGGAAGCGGTTCCTCCTTCCAATCTTCTGCTCACAGAGGGTGCATTTAGGCTCGTTCTCCAACGACTATTACCATTGTGCTCCAGGTGGAGCAACGGGTCAACTGCGTCAAACTTCGTAACAAACCTTAAATGTTTTTCGGACTGTTTTCCAAAAAACTCAATAGTCTCTGCAAGACTGCCGGTAAGATGTTCAATACTTAGCGGATCGGTATAACAACTTGCTTCAAATGAGGTAATCTTATTGGGAAGTTTATAGTTCTGCGTGTTGTTTAAAATCAAAGGTAGATTGGCAAAAACCCGAATAGCAGGAGGGCCTTGTAAGCTTCCCGCAAGGTAACAATACTGGCAGTGCGCAGGGCAACCTTCGGCAAGGTGAAACTGATAATCAGCAGACGGCGGAATAGGGCGAAGCCTGAAAGCCGACGGCGAAGCATTCACAATAGCCAGGGTGCTTTTGGCGAGTTTGTAAGTTTCTCTTTCTGTCTCTCCACGCAAGCCTGTTACGCGGTTATTCTTGAGAATTTCAACTGGCAAGTTGTACTGATTAACCCGCTCCAGTATTTTCTGGCCGAAAGGTTCGTCTAATGCATCCGGAGTAAAAAGTACCCTTTTAGGCATCCAGAGCTTTGAAGGTTTTTCAGGGGAAATTGCTATATCTGTAGGAAGAAAAGTATCTGAAATTTGCATGCACTAACAACACAATTCATAATCCGATTGTTGCCGATTGCCATGCTGTCATATGTAAGAAAGCGTTAAAGTAGATAGGGAAATTTTAGGGGGTTGAAAGACTTAATGCTCTAAAGCCAAAACTAGTCTTTGAACAAAACTTACTTGATTATAACAGTCTTAGAAGTGAGACTTAGCCCCGTGAAACAGCCCGTGACATTGTCACCTTTTACGTTGCTCATCAAGGTAACAGGTGTTGAAAACGGACCGTTATTATTTCGGGCTTTGCTATACGAATCCCAAAAATTATAGACGTCCCTGGTCACGCTTGCCATATAATAGTTGACCGTGTCTCCCACCACAAATCCGCGCGGATGAGTCAAATGCAGTTGCTGCCCATTAGTTACATCATCTACTCCAAATGCCCGGCTTCTGGATATTCCGCCCCAACCAAAGTTGTTTCGGTTTTCGGAGAAGCGATAGTAATAAAACTGGGTGTTATTTAAGGTATCCGGGTCTTTATAATGGTTGGTGATTCGAGCCTTTAATTTGTTGTTATCATCGGTATCGCGATATGAAAAGCCGACCGTAAGACTATCGATAGGAAGCGGCGGCAGCAAAGTGGTAGTCGCTGTATACTGTTGTTGACCATCGCTGATTTCCAACAGGTAACTCTTGCCTGGTACCCCAATAAGAGCACCCTGCGAATTAGTAACCAAGCGCGGATCAAAATAAACTCCCTTTCTAAAATTTGCTGGTACAGCAGGTATGTTGGCTTCAAGTAATTGGACTTTGCTGGAGCGGTTCCAAACATATTGCTGGTTGATAATTTCACCTTCAGTTACGGTAACCGTGGCGTTAGAAACGGCCGCACCTTGAAAGTCTGTTGAAAAGTAATCAAGGCTGCGACTTAGTGCGACATAGTTGTAGTCGCGCATCTGGTTGTTGATATATGCTTCTACAACCAGCAAAGGCTCATTGTTATCTATCTTAATGTCGATGTTTTTTTCGCAGGCTGTAAGGCTAATACAACAGCCGACCGCTGCTATGAAAAGTTGCGTTAGAACGGAGCGTCGCAACAGAAGCTTCATAGTAATATTACTGCTTGTTAACCCAGCAATACTTTGAATGAATTGTATAACCAATTTGTTTTTCATGGTTAAAATTTAAAGTTCCATGTTACACTTGGTACGGTTGGAAAGAGATACACTTTTTTGCCCTGAACAATTTTTTTATCATCATCTACTTCGAGGTAGAGAAAGTAAGGATTAGCACGATTGTACAAATTGTAAATACTAAAATTCCAGCTACTTTTAAAGCGTTTTGTACTGTTGGGTTTAGGCGTATAAGTGAAAGCAATGTCCATTCTGTGATACGCTTCCATCCGGTAATCGTTCACCTTGCTGTACTGGTTGATGTTAGTAAAAATGGGCGTTCGATCACCAGGATTGTAGCCAAGATTATAAGTAAAGCGACCGGTAGGCATGGTAAGAGCGTTGCCGGTTCCATAGACAAAAACGGCAGAGGCTTCCCAACGCGCGTTGAGGGGATAATTAGCAACAATACTAAGATCATGTGTACGATCGTAGCGATAAGGAAAGGATTTGCCTTGGTTAAGTTGCGCAAATTTTCGCTCCGCACGACTAAGCGTATAGCCTACCCAGCCTGTCAGTTTACCTTGCTTTTTTTGAACGAACAATTCCACGCCATAAGCCTTGCCTGAACCAAAGATCATTTCTCCTTCAATGTTTTGATTTAGCAACAACTGGGCGCCGGGTCTAAATTCAATCTGGTTATTCATGACCTTGTAATGAGTCTCTATGCTTGCTTCGTAAGTATTGTCGCCAAAGTTTTTGAAATAACCCAGCGAAACCTGCTGTGCATTTGAGGGTTTAATAAGTTCGCTGCTTGGTACCCACAAATCGCTTGGAAAAGTGGCGCCACTTGTGGTAGCCAAATGAAGGTATTGTATCGTGCGAGTGTAGGATGCTTTGATACTGGCAGTGTTTGGAAGCTTATATAAAACACTCAACCTTGGTTCGGGGTAATGGTATTTCGCAATACTTTGTCCATTTGAAAACTGCTGGACTTCACCTGTCGGTATGCCATCGTTGTCGTACACCACTCTTCTTGTTGGCCCCACCTGGTTGCAGTAGCTGTATCTAAGGCCGGCAATAATATTCAGGTTGGGAGTTACATTGACATCGGAACTGATATAAGCTGCGGTTTCACGGGCATACTGATCGCTAACTTGCGATTTAAACTCCTGAATTCCGGAAGTAACGCCCCCCGCGCCAGGCTTAAACTGATGCCTAATGTATTGGCCACCTACTTTAAACGTGAGCCAGTCGCTCCGCTTATACACCCAATCAGTTTTCACTTGCTTGTCTTGTAAACCTGAGGTGAACAGGAACGTACTAGTGGGGGCACCAAAGCGACTATCAAGCGCGAAGTTGTTGAAGACAAGCGCTGTCTCATGACTTAACTTTTTGTTGAGCTGCTGCCTCCAAGAAAGTCCTGCTAAGGTGTTGCCCCAATATGTCTGAAATAAAGTACTTCGGCCGACTGGTTGAGTACGGCTGTTGTCAAAAGAAAACCGGTCGCGGCCGGTGTACAATGTAAAAACAAGCTGGTTGGTACTATTGATAAAATAATCGGCTTTTGCATTAATGTCGTAAAAGTAATAACCGTTTCCTCCGACCTTCTTGGCTGCAACTATCCGTGCAACCTGGTCTATATAGGTCCGCCGCGCGCTAACAATAAACGAGGACTTACCTTTTATCAACGGCCCTTCTAAAGCGATTCGGCTTGATATTAATCCTATTCCACCGCTTCCCTTTACTGAGTCTTTGTTGCCATCTCTTGTGTCGATAGCGATAACGCTGCTCAGTCTTCCACCGTATTCTGCCGGAATACCTCCTTTGATTACTTCAACACTTTTCACGGCTTCTCCATTAAAAATGCTAAAGAAGCCAAGTAAGTGGTTTGGGTTGTAAACAGGCACTCCGTCTAACAAAACAAGATTTTGATCAGGACCACCACCGCGAACATAAATGCCAGCACTAGCCTCACCGCCACTCTTAATTCCGGGTAGTAGCGTGATTGTTTTTAGGGGATCAACTTCGCCTAGTACCACCGGTATTTTTCTTAGCTGCGTTGCGCTGATAGTTTGTACGCCCATCTGGTTTCTCACCACGTTCCGGCTGGTTGTAACGGTTACATTTCCAAGAAGACTGGCGCGCAGTTGAAGGACGATCGTGATAGCAGTATCGACGTTTGTAAACAGGTTAAGCGAAAAAGGATAATGGTTAACCGAGGTAACGGTTAAACTATTGGTGCCCGGCACAATGAAATAAGTTCCCTTACCGGTCGAGTCTGTTTTAAATTTTTTCTGATTGATGCTTACAGTAGCATTCGCTACTTTATTGCTGGCGGCATCCGAAACGAGAACCGACAATTGTATGTTTTGGGCGGAAGCGGAAAGCGACAATACTACGCACAGTACAAGAGAAAATAACTTGAGCCGGGTTGCGTGCAGCAGCATAGGTTTAAATAAGTCTGCAAATTATCGGATCAGTCTCGCTTCAGTTGTTACAGATACGTTAACGGGAAAAAGGTTTTCTATCACCATCTGGCACTTTACCCCTCAAACCTCCCGTTTTATAACTTAAGTTGGCAGAAATGTGATTTCAATTGTATGGGGTACGGTTGTTGACGCCTATCAACTAAATAATTAAAATGTCTAAGAACAAAAAACAATTTGGCGTTTGGATGGATTCACATCATGCAACTATTGTAGGTAGAGAAAATATTGACACAGGGGATTTTGTAGTACTTGGACATGCTAAAGTTAGCGGCGACGATAACAACTCAAATGAAAACGCGGCCAACAACTCAGAACAGGGCTCGATGCAGAAACTATTTAAAGATATTACCTCTTACATGCAAAACGTAGATGAAGTACATGTAACAGGAACCGGCACAGCACAGGAACAGTTTATTCGTTTCATGTCAGAGACCGCGCAGTTTAAAAACGCCGTTGCTAAGGAAAGCACTTCCAATAAAATGGGTGATGAAAAACTTCTTGAGTTTATGTCGGCCCAGTTTAATTAACTGCCGGTAATTTATTCAAAACAAGAAAGCTGCTTTAAATGATTTAAAGCAGCTTTTCTGTTTTTATGAAACTTGCTACCTGCTTTATTTCAATCGGAATTCAACATCACCCTGGTTCAATTTCTCTTGATTTCACTTATCATACCTTTGCTTCTATTTATTATCTATGACTTTTAAGGATTTCAATCTCAACAAACAACTCGTAAACGCGCTAACAGATCTTGGCTATACGATGCCTACAACTATACAACAAAAAGTTTTTTCAGTAGTGATGAGTGGTGCTGACGTGTGCGGAATAGCACAAACAGGAACCGGTAAAACTTTTGCCTACCTGCTTCCACTTCTTAATAGTTGGAAATACTCGAAAGAAAAAGACCCGCAAATACTAATCGTCGTACCTACGCGCGAACTGGTTGCCCAGGTGGTAGAAGCTGTGAAAAAGCTAACTCCCTATTTAAGTGTAGATGTTATTGGTGTGTATGGAGGAGCAAATATCAATACTCAAAAACTAGAGCTACAAAATGGACTTGATGTATTAGTGGCAACCCCAGGTAGGCTGTTTGACCTGGCAATGGCAGGCGCTTTTAAGGTGAAATCAATTAAAAAACTAGTCATAGATGAAGTGGATGAAATGCTTAACCTAGGATTTAGAACACAGTTAAAAAATATTCTTGACCTGCTGCCGCCCAAGCGCCAGAACCTGTTGTTCTCGGCCACTCTCATAGAGGAAGTCGAAGACCTGATGAATGAATACTTCAACGACCCGGTAAGAATTGAAGCGGCGCCGGCAGGAACCCCTGTCGAAAATATCATTCAAACTGCTTACGAAGTACCTAACTTTTATACAAAAGTAAACCTGCTAAAACTACTGCTCGCCGAAGAGGAGTCGATGACCAAAGTGCTGGTATTTGCAGCTTCTAAAAAACTAGCCGATGAACTGTACGAGCAACTGGAACCAAATTTCCCGGGTACTGCGGGGGTTATCCATTCTAACAAAGAACAAAACCACCGTTTCAATACTGTAAAACAATTCAAGGAAGGAACGTATAAATTTATTATCGCTACAGACATTATTGCCCGAGGCATTGACATTGCCGAAGTTACTCATGTCATTAATTTCGACCTTCCACCTGTTCCTGAAAATTATATTCATCGGATCGGTCGTACAGGCCGCGCAGACAAAAAAGGCGTAGCCATTAGCTTTATTACAGAAAGGGAACAAGAGCAAAGGGCGGCAATAGAAAGCCTGATGAAATTTGAGATAACAACTTTGCCTCTACCTCCGCACCTCGAAATATCTTCAGTGCTTACCGAAGACGAGCAGCCTAAAGTCTTCATGAAAGAGATACAGGTGAAACTGCCTAAGAAGGAAGAACGAGGCGCATCCTTTCATGAGAAATCCGCAAAGAACAGCAAGGTTAATAAAAAGGTCTCACGCAGAGACCAGATGAAGAAGAAGTATGGTAAGCCCATTACCAGGCGCGGCAAGAAATAGAGTTTTATTTAATTTTTAGGTGCCCAACTTTATTTACTTATTTGACCTACTCTTGCGTCGCACTCTTGTACGTTCGCAATACTATTCAAGCGTTTTTTACGTTTTGTTGCCACATTTAACTTTTATATGAATTCAATCGCAAGGCTTTCCCGTTATGTTGTTCTAGTTGTTACATTTTTTTTCGTTTCCTTAAAATCGTTTAGTCAAAAAAAAGAATTCAAAGGTTACTATATCAACCTCTCTGGCGACACAATAAGAGGTGCATTCGTCAACTATAAACAATGGAGCAACAATCCGGACAGAGTCAGTTTTGTTCCCACCACAACGGGTATTGCGTCGCAACTAACTCCGGCCACTTGCAAAAGCTTTGAGATTAATAATTACGATACTTACATCTCTTACCACGGCACTCGCCTGACGAACCCTGTCGATTTTGCTAATGCACCAACAGGCAATACAGCGGATACTTACGATACAATAAATACTTTTTTGAGACAAATTGCTGCAAGCGAACAACTAAAATTGTACGTGTATAAAGACGATCTCAGGATGAATCTGTTTTACGCTGTCAATAACAACATCAACGAGTTACTGCAAAAAGGCAACCTTATCAATAATAGCTTTTGGGAATCGATGAGATACAAGCAACAGTTGAAAGAAATATTTACATCAGAACCAGACAAAGAAAAAATTGATCAACTAATCTATACCGAAGAAAGCCTTGCTTCTTTTGTAAACAAGCAGAATAAAGGAAAGAGCAGTTTTAAGAAAGATGGTGGTCCTAACAATGGCCGCTTTGTAATTTTTGCCGGAGCGTCCCTCAACTCCTTGAAATTTTCAGGCGATAAAAGCCAGGTGTATAGTAACAAGGAATATCCTACTACTACCGCACCGGTTGTAGCGATCGGCTATATTCTACCTATCAACAGAAACTTCCATAAATTCTTCTTGTTCCCGCAAATCAAGCTTTCCGCATTCAAACATACTGCTACTACATTTTTTAATAGTACTACTGCATATCCGGCCCAGGTGAATACGTTTCAGTCTTCGCCTACGGTATCAGTAGGTTTTCATTTTGGTTATAATATTATCAACAAGTCCGACTTCAAGTTATTCATCGCTCCCGGCGGTGGAATTACAATCTTATGTAAAAACAAACAGGTTGATAATATTCAATTCAGCGCAACCGAACAAAAAACAATCATAACCACAATGCCAACTACAACGTATTTGTTAGATACACAGGCAGGCGCAGTAATCCACGAAAAGTATTTTGCCTGGCTATCATATAATTTCCCAACCACCATTACAAGTTATAGTGCCAACAGGGGGATTTTAACGTCAATCCAATTCGGACTGGGTTATAAATTATAGTTTGCTGATAAGTTATTTTTCATTTACGTCCTTCAGAAAAACAGCTTAAAAACGATCAAACCTTCAAGCTCAATAAATTATTTTTCTAAGCAGGATTTGTTTTAAAGACAAAGAATATTAGTTTTAAAAAGAGTCAGAACAAGTGACTAGCCAGGTATTGGTCTGTTTTGAAAACAGGTGAATATTTTATGACAAATTCCAGTCTTGCATGGAAATAGGTGCAACTCTTAAGACAGTTCTCACTATTGTTAGTGGCCTTTGCTGGACCACAGTTTATATCCTTATCATTATCCGCTCTTTTCGCGATAAGACTTACGGTATGCCTTTTTGGGCTTTGGCATTTAACGTCGGTTGGGAGTTTATTTTTTCTTTCGTTTTAATTCCTGACCAGTTGGGGCTACAAGGAATAATCAACAGGATCTGGTTAGCATTTGACGTTGTTATCCTGGTTACCTACGTTATGTATGGAAAGAAAGAGTGGCCAAAGAACGTACCTGAAAGTGTGTTTTATCCATACTCTTTACTGGGGCTTATTGTTGGTTACCTGTTTGTGTACTTTATGTCTGTTGAGTTAGATCACTCTCAAGGTATGTACGCAGCCTTCGTACAAAACCTCATGATGTCACTGTTATTTATTTCAATGCTTAACAACAGGAAAAGCAGGCAAGGGCAATCGGTAGCAATTGCCGTTTTAAAAATGATAGGAACGCTTGCACCAACTATACTCTTTGGAGCAAAATCGCCATTCGTTTTGTTCTTAGGCCTTAGCTGTTTTGTTTTTGATTTTATCTATACCGTATTACTTTCCAAAACTGCAAAAACCCCGAAACAAGAAATATAAATAAATCAAAAGAGGCCACCAACTGGCAACCTCTTTTGACTCTTTTATCAGTTCGTTCAATTATGCTTTTAATGCATATCCTTCACGATATTCTCTTTTTACAAATTGATTTGCTTCGTCAAAATTTGTCACTTTCATGTTCTCTGCATCCCACAAAAGTTTCTTTCTTCCTATGAAAGTTTTTCCGGTAGGATCTTTCAGGTTCCAGCTACGAAGGGCAAGATTTGCAAAAAGTACAGTCTCGGTAAGCGGACCAGCATAATCAAAATTAGAGCTTGTCTTGCCTTTACCATAACCAGCTATTGCTGCGTTTACCCATTGAGCGTAGTGGCCTTCCTGTCCCCCAGGTACCCTTTCGACTGTTTGTTTTACAGTCATGTAGTCTTTGGTTTTTGATGTAGGCAATAATGTTGGATTTGCTCCATAGCAACCACACATCATTTTTCCTTTAGTACCTTCTATGATCGCACCGCCATCAGAGTTACCCATTGGTTCGTCTGCACCCAATTCTTCCGGACGTTCTGGCCTGATGTTACCATCCATCCACGTTAGTTTCACATCAGGTTTACCTTTTTTCATCGGGAATTTCATTTTGATAGATGAAGCAGGCGGACAGCTTTCAGGGTGATAAGCAGGCGTCCACATTTTCTCATAGATATCAGCTACGCTGCATTCTACTTCCGAAGGGTAACCAAGTCCAACAACTTTAAATGGCGGATCGATGATATGACAACCCATATCGCCTAATGCCCCTGTTCCAAAATCCCAATACCCGCGCCAGTTGAAAGGAACAAACGCAGTATGATATTCGTGAAACTTAGTTGGACCAAGCCACAATTCCCAATCAAGTTCCTTTGGTATTTCATCTTTTGTAGTTGGGTATCCGTTACCCTGCGGCCACACCGGGCGGTTTGTCCAACAACGGATGGTATGGGCATCACCGATCAATCCTGCATTGTACCAATCCTGCATCTGGCGAACACCATCCCCTGAAGAACCCTGGTTGCCCATTTGTGTTACCACTTTGTAGCGACGCGCTGCTTCAGTCAAAACTCTTGCTTCGTAAATATCGTGAGTCATTGGCTTCTGTACGTACACGTGCTTACCCATTTGCATTGCCATTAATGCTGGCACCGCATGTCCGTGGTCAGGAATGGAAACAGAAACAGCATCGATGTTTTTCTTTTCCTTGTCCAGCATTTCGCGGTAGTCTTTGTAATAAGTTGCTTTAGGAAAAGCAGTTCTTGTTTTTGCAGCCTGGCGATCATCCACATCGCAAAGTGCCACGATGTTAGCATTGCCTGATTTGAAAAAGGCAGCGATATCGCTTTGCCCTTTACCACCGGCGCCTATCGCACCAATATTAAGTTTATCGCTAGGAGCGACAAATCCCCTTCCTAAAACGTGACGGGGGACAATAAAAAAGCCTGCGGCTGCAAGTGAGCCGGTTTTAATAAAATTTCTCCTCGATTGGTCTTGCGAGTTATTATCCATATAACAAGTGTTTTTTTTAAATGGCGATTAGTAAATGTTTTGTAAATAAGACAGATTTGATAAATGAGTAAACTTTTGATAAGAGTAGAAATAAACTATGGCCAAATTTAAGTCATAGAAACGAAAAACGGTGACATCTACCCCTAACTTCCTTATAAAAAATTGCCTTAAAAAGTTAACTTTCACGGCTGGCCCAGTTTTCATTGTTTCTACTAATGTGCTTGTTTATTGTGCAAAGCAGTCAGCAACATAAAATCAATAATTTTAGAAATAACAACAACTAATTTTAGTTCCATCAACCAAAAAAATTTCTATGAAGTACTCAAGGTTTTATATCGCCACCATTTTTGCAGCATTTATTTTATTCGCTTTTTGGGGATGCACAAGTGCTGGTTATAACTCCGGCCCTGTCACAGACGCTTCTTCTTATCCCAGAATTATTGAACGTGCGCAAAAGAACAAACGATATTTCATCATGCAGTCAGGCATCAACTTTTACACCGTTACTTCTGTTGATGTAGACAAGGCAAAAAAGCAGTTGACTGTAACGCTTGATAAAGTCGACTCGCTTCGGCTTGTTTATTTTAAAAATCCCACCTCCCGGGCGGGTCAAACACAGAGAACAGGAACAAGTCATGAAATTCATATGTATATGAAAGACTCTACCAGTTACACCCTTGATGAGCCTCATACCCTACCCCTAAATAATGTGGCGAGAGTAGAGTTATTGGACTAAGAACTCGCTCTTAAATGAGCATCGATTTCTTAAGGCAATCTTAGTATTTCTCCATTAATTCTAAGCACTCCGCTTTTACATCTTCGGGACGTGCTTTATATTCTATTGTTTTCCTGCCAATGAGGAGAATGGCTAATCCAATCAAACTGCAACCGGCCATTACCGCGGCCATTGGCAAAGCAGTGCCATTAAAAAATAAACCGACAAGCGCAGAAGCGACAGCACCGCAGCCCATTTGTAAAGCGCCCATTAATGCAGATGCACTTCCTGCGCCTTTTGAGAAAGGTGACATTGCCAGCGCAGCAGAGTTGGGAAAAGTAAACCCCTGGCAACTTAGAAACAAAAACATTAAAAATATGCTGCTATAAACGTTCACCAGACCCATTGCCGTTCCGGCTACTAATAGAAGTCCTATTGTAGATTGGGTTATCAATACCACTCTTATTATCTGAGCGCTATTGTACTTTTTCAAGATTACGTTGTTAAGCTGGCTGCTGCCAATGAGGCCGACGGCGATTACCGAAAAGATAAGACCGTACTGCTTTTCACTCACACCGTACAATTCCATAAAGACAAAGGGCGATCCTGCGAGGTAGGCAAATAGTCCTGCAGAAGCAGTTGCGCCAGCAAAAGCATAAGTATAGAATTGCGGCTCTTTCAATACGTTGGCGAAACCTGTGAGAATAGGTTTAGGACGAAGTGAAAACGACGGATCAGCCATTTTACTTTCGGGCAACCAGAAAATAACTGCCAATAAGATTAAAACTGTTACTACCGCCAACACAATGAATACCACGGGCCAGCCAAAGGCAGCAATAATATAACTGCCCGCTGTTGGCGCAAGTATCGGCGATACGCCTAGTATCAATATCAGCAACGAGAATATTTTCGCATTTTCTTCCACAGGAAATACATCTCTGATAATTGCGTTTGGTGCTACCATGCCCACGCATCCGCCAAGCGCTTGTAAAAAACGAAAAGCTATCAACACTTCTACGGATTTTGACAGAGAACAGCCAATGGACGCAACGATGTATAAAACGAGGCCCGTGATCAATGGCTTTTTCCTGCCGAAACGATCGAGTAAAGGACCACACAATAATTGACCTATACAAATGCCTATAAAAAAGCTTGATAGTGAGTAAGCAACATAATCAACTGATGTGTGCAGGTTTGCAGCGATCGCCGGAAAGCCCGGAAGGTACATATCAATCGAAAAAGGCCCGATTGCACAAAGTAAACCCAGGATCAATATCAGTACCGAACGCTTTTTCTTATCCATACCGCAAAGAAAAGTTATTGGAGAGAAGTAATAAAATGCTTTTGCCGGGTAGCGTGACTAGGTTTTTTAGCGAGCTGTAAATCATCAGGCTACATCGTTGTGTCACTCACTTGTACTTTTGTAACCCAATCAGCAGGCTTTACAATTTTATAAAAAGGACAAATCTTTATCCAAATCATTCAAAGTGTGCTTCCGCTTAATAGAAGCAGGCCCACACTTGGATTGAAAGCTTTAAACAAAAATTGCATCAATTTTGCCAAAGGGAGAAAATGATTGGTATTGTTTCGAAACCGTGAACGAACTCCTGAACCTGGCGTTAAAAACGCTAGGCCAATTCCTACTCTTTTTCCGGTTTGCCGCGTTGTTTCTGAGGTTTGCAGCATTCGCCTGAAGATGGGCTAGCTACAAATTACTTTAGCTTGCCAATGAGATAGAGAGTAAATGTGCCCATCCTTGCGCCGTTATTGGATGTTCCGAATGATGAATAAAGCCTTCGAGGTTTATCAAAATATATAACTTCAAAAGTGAATGGCTGGTTGCTATTTCACTTTGGGGTTCTTGCTGATATTGGCTATAAAGTAAAAGGGTGCGACGCAACGGAAGTAACATAGAAGTATAAAGCCGGGTACATAGTATCAATGAAACAATGAGAAAATTTCAAATAAATAAAAAGTGGTTAAGCGTTTCGTTACATGTTGCTGCATGGGTTCTGATTCTTTCTTTGCCTTACTTGCTGCGCTCGCCCTACGATCGGCAAAAAGCTAAAAGTCCGGACGAGGAAGGCTTTTTATATCTTAACCTGATCACCAGCGTTTTTTGGATCGGAGTTTTCTACCTCAATGCATTTGTGTTAACTGAGCGTTTTATTTACACGAGGAAATACCTGCAGTACATACTTATATTGGTAGCGGTTTATTGTGTTATTATGGTGTTTCACGGCCTGCTTTTTACAGAATTAATTAAAGTAAGAAAGTTTGTTTTCAGAATGTCGGCAAGTTTTAATTTGACAACCTTTCTTCTCACAATTGCGGCAAGTATAACTTATAAACTTTTCTGGGACAAAGCCGAAAGCGACCGCCTTCTGCAAGAAAAACAGGAAGAAAATTTAAAAAGCGAACTCTCTTTTTTGCGTTCACAGATAAGTCCGCATTTTGTTTTTAACGTTCTGAATAACATGGTGGCTTTGGCAAGATTAAAAAGTGATCAGTTAGAGCCAACGATCATGAAGCTGTCGAATTTGATGCAGTATATGCTCTATGAAACCGACGAAGAAAAGGTGTTATTGGGTACAGAAATAGAATACTTGCATAGCTATATAGACCTTCAGAAACAACGGTTCGGTTCGAAAGTGAAAATGAATGTGTCACTTGACGCAAAAGAAGACTGGCTGTCAATCGAACCAATGATGTTGATCCCGTTTGTTGAAAATGCCTTTAAACACGGCGTTGGAATGATTGAAGATCCGGAAATAAACATAAGCCTTCGTACCGAGAATAAGCAGCTGTCTTTTGAAGTAAGAAATAAGTACAATACCGACACGGAAGAAGTAAAAGACAAGACTTCGGGTATAGGCCTGCCAAACGTAACACGCCGTTTAAATTTGTTGTACGGCAACCAGCATGAGCTGTTAATAACCCGGCAAAACGGGTGGTTCCGTATTTCTTTAAAACTTAACTTACAATAATGCTTAACTGTATAGCCGTCGACGACGAACCTTTGGCTCTTGCCCTGCTCGAAGACAACATTAGCAAGGTGCCAAACCTTAAACTGGTAGCCGCTTGTACCGATGCCTTCGAGGCTACTAAAGTTTTGCAGGAAAATAATATAGACCTCATTTTTATTGATATTCAAATGCCGGGATTAACGGGCTTGCAATTCATAAAAAGCCTTGCAAAAAAACCAATGGTGATATTGATAACCGCTTATAAGCAATATGCCCTCGATAGCTACGATCTTGATGTGGTGGACTACCTGGTAAAACCGGTGGCAATCGATCGCTTTATGAAAGCTTGTAACAAAGCAAGCGAGCTGTACCAACTAAAAACACAGAATAAAGAAAGCATCGCGCCGATCACTTCTGATCATTTTTTTCTGAACGTTGATTATAGCTTGCTCAAAGTTTTCTTCAATGACATCTTATACATAGAAAGTCTTCGTGATTACATAAAAGTGCATTTAAAAAGCACGACCAAACCAATTGTAGCAAGAATGACAATGAGGGTTTTGGAAGAACAGTTACCAGCTGCGAAGTTTATACGCATTCACAAGTCTTATCTCGTAAGCACTGACAGCATTTCAGCCATTAGAAAAAATAGTGTGTTTATTAAGGATAATGAACTTCCTGTTGGGGAGACTTACCGGGATGTTATTACCAAACTAACGGGCAAGAATTTGCATGACTAGATAAAAAAAGGACAAAAAAATCCCGCCGCAAGGGCAGTACTTTTTAATATGATTTAGAGAGCGATTATGCGATCGCTTCTTGCATAGTAGTTTTTCTTTCCATTACTGCATAGGCAGTAAATAAAAGAGCTGAATAAAAGACATTTCCCATGATTGAGTTAAGGATGAAATTTCCAAAAAACTCATTCTTATAAAATGGGATAGCAGCAGCATAACAAGCGCTTAACCCGGCAAAAGACTTAGGGTAAAAATTACTGCTTGCCCAAACGCCCATATTTGAAAGAACAAAGAAAATAGCACCGCTCCAAACGGCGGCTAAAGCGATATTGGTTACAGACCTTTTTTGCATAAAAGTAGAAAGAGCCGTAATAATGATGAAAGCAGCATAAACAAAAAACTGCGTAGTTCCGTAAAAACCTTTGGTTTCTGTAAATAACTGAAGACAAACGTCAGACAGCAGCAAAGCACCCAACGGCATTAGGAATGCAAGCTTTTTATCTTTGATAACTGAGCCTCCAAAAACTGCTATTGCACCTACAGCTGTAAAATTCGGTGCGTGTGGAAACATCCTGGTAAATGCGGCAGCAACAATTAATAAACCCGCTGAAAGAAGCAATTTGTTGTTTTGTTTGTTCATTTTTATTTTCTTATTCATGGCAAAAATAGCCTAAAATTTCAACTTTTGTACGAGGGCCATACGATTAACAGAAGTTTGAAAAAAATTGTCAGCTGCGGTCAATAGGCACGAACGCCTTGTATAAAAGTACATCTTCGATACCTCGGATCGTGTACTCCTCTCCCGGAAGCACTACAAATGACTCTCCTCTTTTACAGCTAATGTTATCGCAGCGAGCTTCACCTTTCATTACAAGAAAAATTTCTGCCGACCGGCTTTTGGAAACGTATTCTCGCCCGTTTTCAAGTTTTATAGCACTTATTCCGAAATCTTCAACAGGCAAAGAATAAGCTATGTCTCCCGTTGTAGATACTTCGCCCTTTAAAATGTTTGGCTCGATTCCTTCAAATACTATGTGCTTTAGAAGTTCGGGTACATCCACATGTTTCGGAGTTAAACCTCCCCTAAGCACGTTATCACTATTGGCCATGAGCTCAACATTCTGCCCCTCCAGATACGCGTGCGGTACTCCGGCTCCCTGGAAAACCGCCCCGCCCTCCTCTACCCGAACAATATTGAAAAAGTAAATCGAAAACAACCCCTTATCAACATTGCCAGAAGGCAGGACCCCGTTATACAATTTAGAAACCCAGTAACCCGGTTGATCTTTCGTATGAGGAGTAGTGATTTCGCGTTCTACTAAAGACATCAGTAAATTGTCTGACTCTTCCTGCGGCATTTCCATCACCATTTTATATAAGCCATAATAGCCGGTGTCGGCAAACACTTTGCTTAAAAAATTAAATTCAGGCACGGTATCCAACACCTGTTGCAATGCTTCCTCTTTTTTAAAACCGTGCAGCAACCAAAATTCACCCAATGCGACCATCACTTCGGGCTTGTGATTTTTGTCTTTATAATTTCGATGAGCAGCATTTACAGGTACGCCTTCTGCTTCCTCTCTCTCAAAGCCTTTTCTTGCTTCCTCTTTTGTGGGATGTACTTGTATAGACAACATTTCCCGCACGTCAAGCACCTTAAGCAGATAAGGCAGTTCGCCAAATTTCTCATATACCTTTTCACCCAGATGATCCACCGGCTCTTGCTGTATCAGCTGATACCACGGCTGTAAACCGTCTTCTGTTTCAAGCTTTCCTGAAGCACTTGGGTGAGCGCCCATCCAGTACTCTGCACAAGGTTGATTGGCTGAATTTTCAAATCCCAACAGGTCAGGAATAAAGTCGTAACCACCCCATGCATAGTGTTGAACTTTCCCCTGCAGCTTGAATATTCTGTGTTTCACTTTAATATCTTAATTTACTTGTGCCGAAAATAATAACAATATGGCAGAGCACAATGAAACGGGTTTTGCCGGTGAGCGGTTGGCTCTCGAATGGCTGAAGGAACGGGGTTATAAAATGAAAGAGCTAAACTGGAGATGTCGGCACCTCGAGGTCGATATTATTGCAGAAAAGGGAGACACTCTCCATTTTATAGAAGTAAAAACGCGGCGCAGCACTAAATTCGGCAACCCCGAAGAAAGCATCAATAAGCAAAAAATGAAGAACTTAAAAGATGCTGCCGAACAATATCAACACCAGCACCCGGGATGGAAATGGATTCAGTTTGATGTACTCGCCATTCTATTTAAACCAGATGCAATAGATTACTGGTTTAACCAGGATATATACCTATAAAAGAAAACCTGCCCAAATTAAATTTAATAATATAACTACTTCCAAAGATCCTTGGAGGTTGACAAAAGTGTTCGGAGAAAAATAGCCGCGTTCTGAAGCTAACCCGAAATCAGACAAGCACATTTTACATTTGGCAGGAACTGAAATTAATTTTAATTGATTTTACACTTGCCTGAGTCTTTTTAGCGTTAGCATCAATTACTAGTTTTGCTTTTCAAAAAATAATGTACGAAAAGGTTACGATATTAGAATTATTGGTATTTTCAACCTTTAAATATCTAATATGAAAAAGATTTTACCCTTTATAACGGCTGGCTTGTTTTTCACCGTCTGCGGCTTGGCCCAAACAAAGGTATCTCTTGATGATGCTGCTAAAAACATAGGAAAGACTGTTACAATTTGCGATAAGGTTTCAGGCACACGATTTCTTGAACATTCAAAAACACAACCTACCCTGCTAAATATGGGTGGAGTTGCTCCTAACAACAAGTTAACAATTGTAATAAACCCTGAGGACCGTAAAAATTTTACAGCAAAACCAGAAGATACTTATGCTGGTAAGCATGTTTGTGTGACCGGTAAACTATTGGATTACAAAGGCAAGCCGGAGATCATTGTAACACGACCTGAGGAAATATTGACTCTTGATGGTGGCAGTGGCGATCCGGAAATTAGAACGAAAGATTTTTTATGGTTTGAGCAATAATGCATGCAATCGTGTAGAATTTTTGAAGCTCTATAAATTATTATTTCGGACGGCCTGACCAGGTTCGTCCGGTTTTTTATTTATACCAAAAACACATCCAGATGGCTGATGATCCGGTGGTAATTGAATATACTTACAATGCTTCCATTGATAAAGTTTGGACTGCAATCACTGACAAGGATCAAATGAAACATTGGTATTTTGAACTGGAAGAATTTAAGCCAATAGTAGGTTTTGAATTTTCGTTTAAAGGTGGTAAAGATGAACGGACCTACTTGCACCTATGCAAAGTCGTCGAAGTAGTTGAAGGCAGCAAACTGGTTTACAGTTGGCAGTACGAGGGCTATGTAGGTAGGTCATTGGTAACTTTCAAACTTTCTCCCGAAGACACCCGCACTCGACTAACATTAACTCACGAAGGTCTTGAAACATTTCCTGCCGATAATCGGGATTTGGCAAAAGAAAATTTCGCAGCAGGATGGGCTTATATTCTTGGTACAAGCCTAGCTAATTTCCTGGCCAAAACTTGAAAAAATACCCTTAAATTTCGCTTTAAGTACTGGGACAATGAAATCAAATCAGCTTTGTTAGAGGAACTTACAGAATCAAAAAAGCACCTGTCACGGTGCTTCTTTGTTAAAAGGGTTAAATGTCTGTTTCAAATTTTTCTTGCCTCTTTCCTGGTTGCGTAATAATTTGATACGCTAACATAAACAATCATAATAACTGACGAAAACGTAAGAATTAAGCTAATAACTTGGATAACTTTCATAAAGCTTTAATGTTCGTTAGAAAAATTGGGGTATCATAAAAGTATTGATTATCAGTTTATATAAAAAAAGTATTTTAGAACTGGTGTTAGCAAGTATTGAACATTTTTGATAGTTTTTTTCTTATTATAATATTGCTTCACATATATTCTTTTACTGCTTCTGCAATAAGGGCTTTTCCGTCGATTTGTAAAGGCATATCTTTTTCATCCAAACCTACTTTTTACTTGACCTACTTCTAGGTACAAATTGGTAGAAAAGGCAACAAAGTAAAAGACTGATTGAAAAAATATCTTCTTACTTTAAACAAATTCAGGTAGTTTTTTATATACAACCGAACGCTTGCTATAATAATATTAGACCTCCTATAGATACTAATCGAACCCCGAGTCATCTTAAGACTGCGGTTAAACGATATGAGAATTTTATAAAAGCATCCGCAATTTGAAAATGTATTAAGGATAACTTTGCAAAAAATAGAAGATATGGTGCCAGGAACAGAAACGCTGGAAGAAACCGGGGTAGACGTACTAACAGATTTCGAAAAGCTTTTTCAAATTGTCGTTTGGAACGATGAGGTTAATACTTTTGAGTGGGTTATTGAAACATTGGTTGAGGTGTGTGGGCATTCGGAAGAGCAGGCAGAACAGTGCGCGATGTTGATACATACCAAAGGAAAGTATGCAGTAAAAAACGGAAACTACGATGATTTAAAACCTCAGTGCGACGCTATTACTGATAGGGGAATTGGAGCTACGCTGGAAGTAATGGCTTAACTCACATCTTATTGCTGCAATAAAAGGACTTTTTGCTTATCGAAACATTGGTATAATAACCAGCCTTATAATCATAATAATTATTGCGACTAAAAATATCAGAATAGACAGGCGATTCATGCCATGCATATACTTCATCCACTGTGTTCTCGGCTCGTTTGGATCTCTTTTTTTGATGTATAAATACTCCGCTATTTGCCTCCAAATACCCATTTCCTGTTTTTTACAAAGTTACTGTTGACAATGTAACAGCCTGAAAGCATCATTTGTTGAGACTCTCGCCCAAAATAAGAAACCGCAGTAGACGAATTTACCAGGCTATTTTCAAAATATTGTTCCGCTTATTTATATCCGCTAGGCGTTCTGAAGGGTCTATTTCCACCTGCGTTACATCTAGGAGTTTGCGAGTTGTTTCGAATACGTAGTTTGGATGAGTCCATCTCCACTCCTGGTGAACTGTTCGGGAAATAGAAGCGTCTTCAACCGGCTTCTCTCCTAGCATCAGGTCTAATGGAATGTAGTGCAATTCTTTACTCCCGTCTTTAAACGTCAGTTGCACATCAATTGGCATTGGCATCTCTCCTATCCTTCTGATACGAATTTTTGTTTTCGCACCATCTTCCCATAAACTATCAATAGCGTAGTCAATTGTCTTTGTAGTATTTACCCAATATTCCCTGTACCATTGCAATTGCATGCCACTAGCCTTTTCAGCAACTCGTATAAAATCATTTGGGTTTGGATGCTTAAATCGCCATTGCCTGTAATAATCATGTAGTATTTGGTCTCGCACTTTATCTCCGGTTATGTACCCAAGCTGGGCCATAAACACTGCGCCCTTTGAGTAAGCGTTTTGACCATACGCATAATTAGTGCTGTAATGATCAGAATGAGTAGTCATTGGTTCTGCAAAGCCGCTTTTAACCAGCTTGTAATAGCTGTCATAACTTGCATCTTGCTCAAATGCTTTCTTTTGTCTTAGCTGAGCCATTACCCTTTCTTCTGCGTAAGTAGTAAAGCCCTCGTCCATCCAGGGATGTAAACTCTCATTAGTACCCATCATGCCCTGGTACCAGCTATGCATCCACTCATGGACTGCAGTTCCAATACCAGCATTCTTAATGAGGGTAGCCATGGGATATTCCATCCCTCCATCGCCGCCCTGTATAAAAGAATAATTTTTGTACGGATAAGCCCCAAAAGTTTTGGCCATCACAGGATAAGCGAGTTCAACAGTATCAGCTAATTTCTGAAAAGGCGCTCTAAAGCTGTCTACGTTTTTATAAATGATAAACAGGAGTGGACCGTTCTTGACCTGTCGTTTTATCATTGCATAATTCGGGTCAGCTGCCCATACAAAATCGTGCACATTTTGAGCTACAAAATTCCATGTCAGGTTATTGCCTGCAGGTTTTACAACTTTGGCTCCTTCATCTTCGTAACCAAACCCTATTTGATTTGCATTTTGCAACGTCCCGGAAGCCGCAACCAAGTAACTTTTGTCGATACTAATTTTTACATTGTAATCACCCCAAACGCCGTAAAACTCGCGGGCAATATATTGATTCGCATTCCAACCCTGGTAGTCGTACTCGACCATTTTCGGGTACCACTGAGCCATGCTATACTTAACACCCTGTGCATTATCTCTTCCACTGCGGCGAATTTGTATGGGAACCTGGGCCTGGAAGCTTACGTCAAAAGACACCTTTGTCTTAGGTAGAATTGGTTTGTCTAAAATGACCTCCAGAATTGTTTCGTGTTCTTTTAATTTTTGTGGTCTGCCATTAGTTTTCACAGACAATACTTTCTGGTAACCAATCTCGTCTGGCTTTGCATTTAATATTCTGTCTTTAACTCTCGGGTCCCAATCGCGCACGTCTTTGCCATTTCTATCCACTCCAATAACAACTTTGCCCAATTCCCTGCTTCTCGCATCCATGCTGCTATTGGGTTGAAATGCGTTCCAATAAGTATGGAAGTAGACTTTGTTCAGAGTATCAGGTGAATTATTAGTGTATTCGATCCTTTCTACTCCATCAAACTTATTTGAAGCGACATCCATTTTCACATCAATGTTGTAGCTGATCCTTTGTTGCCATCTGTCGGGTTGGCCGAAACCTATATTGTAAATAGAAACCAATAAAACTATTGCTAATAATCTTTTCATGTATCCCTTGCTTAAACCTATCGTTTGCTTTAAATTATATTATAGTTCCGTTATCGCTGATCAGTTGTCCTGTTTTAGAAAACACGAGGTTCCTTTTGCTGTACTCATTCTTTTTTACTGCAATTTTATAGAGGACACCTTTTTCCTTTTCTTCAACTTGCATTACACCTGTTACAGTTAAATCTGCATACTTACTTTTCTTAAAACCATCTTTTACTTCCAGTGGCAAACTGTTGTACGTAAAGTTCGACTCAGTTTTTAACCATTCACCTTTAGATGTAAAAGAGGCTTTCATATCTTTTTCACCTACTTTGAAATTAGCCTCAAAAGCGGTAAGCCTATCCTTCCATTCAACGCCCGTCGCGGTTGCATACTTTGCTTTGAAAGCGTCAGTGACCACTGCGGGAATCTTTCTAAATTGTGCACTTGCAGATAATACACTTAGAAATAAAACAAAAGTGAAAGCCCATTTTTGTAACATAAGTAAAGTTTGTTTTGTTTATAAATTAAGGTGCGCCCTGCACCACTATAACTATTTCACCCTTCACATTTTTTTCGCTGAAGTGCTGACAAACTTCGTGCAAACTTCCCCGTTTATTTTCTTCAAACATTTTTGTTAACTCCCTGCTAACACAACACTGCCTTTCTGCTCCGAAATATTCTATAAACTCTGTCAGCGTCTTCACGAGCCGCATTGGGCTTTCATAAAAAACCATCGTTCGATCTTCGTCTGCGAGCCTTTTTAGCAATGTTTGCCTTCCCTTTTTTAAGGGCAAAAAACCTTCAAAGGTAAATCGCGTAATAGGCAAGCCGCTATTAACCAGGGCTGGAACAAATGCGGTGGCACCTGGTAGTGTTTCTACTTTGATATTATGCTTTGCACATTCTCTTACCAATAAAAATGCTGGGTCAGAAATTCCGGGAGTACCGGCGTCTGTTATTAATGCAAAGGTTTTTCCTGCAAGTAGCTGATCGGCTATGTGTGAAGCAATCTTATGTTCGTTGTGTTGATGGTAGGGCGATATAGGTTTTGAGATGTTGTAATGCTGCAACAACTTAGAAGATGTTCGCGTATCCTCTGCAAGAATGACATCAACACTCTTAAGTACTTCTAAAGAACGAAGCGTGATATCTTTTAAATTGCCAAGGGGTGTTGGAACTATATAAAGCATTAGAGTCTGGTGCTGAAATAAGGTTAAGGACAGAGCATCAACTTAGCAATTAAACTAAAGCCGAAAATAGGTAAACCAGTACAAGCGAGTGACACAAAGATGTTAAGTAAAGTTGGTCAGTTGGTATCAAAAAAAATGCTTCGACTGATATTTTCTCGAATCCAGCAATTGCTTAATTAATCATTTCGATTTCGTAAAACTCCATCACCGGGTTTGCAAGCAGTTTTTTACTGGCTTCTTCGGCTACTTGTTTTGCAGCATCTTCGCTGTCAGCATCAATTTGCAAAGTAATGTGTTTGCCGATTCTTACCTCTTCCACTCCCTTCAAGCCAAGGTTAAGCAAACCTCCTAATACCGCTTTTCCCTGGGGATCAAGTAAATCTTTAAGCGGCATTACTTTTATCTGAACGTTATATGTCATGGAAATTATTTGAAGCTGCAAATGTAAGGTGAATGAGGAAATAGAGGCGAATGTGTAATGTATAAGTTACTGAACGGAATTTGCAGCAAAGTCTTCATTTGTTGCTTTACTTCCACGTGCATAGCCGGGCATTGCGAGCGATAGCGCGACATAAGCCACGAAAACAACGGGCACAGCTAACCAGTGAAAAATGACTCCGGCGACAACAGCTATGCCTACCAAAATAAATTTAGGAAGATCGTTTTTAAAACTTAACCCTTTGAACTTTAGCGCCATCATTGGAAGCGTACAAATCATTAAATAAGCTATGACAATTATAAGGGCATACCAAAACCAAGGACTTAACATGAGACGAATTGCGATCGTACTGTTAGAATACCAATAAATTAAAGGGAACGATGCAATTAATAACCCGGCGGCAGGAATGGGAACTCCCTTAAATCCAAAAGACTGTTCTTTGTCAAGATTGAATCTTCCCAGTCTAAACGCTCCCGCACAAGGAACAATAAAAGCGGGCAATAACCATAGAGAGGATATTTCCATCCCATCTTCTTGTTGTGCATACGCAAGGCGGAGAAACTGGTAAATGATAATTCCCGGAGCGACACCAAAGCTGACGACGTCTGCCAAGCTATCCAGCTGTTTCCCCATTTCAGAACTAAGGTTAAGCATTCGGGCTACCAGTCCGTCAAGAAAATCTATAACCGCGGCGATCCCTATAAAGGCAGATGCCCAATAGATTTTCTCGGGAAGCATCAGCACTAGCTCGCCGTTTTGATCGGTAACAGGAACCATTCCATTCTGAAGAATAAAAACGATTGCGATACAACCAAAAAACAGATTGAGAAGGGTAAATATGTTGGGTAATTGTTTCATTAAGTGTAAACGTTACTCCAGGGAAAGGGTAGATTTTATTTTAGTGATATTTCGATTATAGCGGCAAAAAGGTTCTTACTTAGCTGTAGGCTTTGCCTGCATCAGGTATTCTATTTCTTCGACTGTAATTGGAATGTTTTCCATCAAATCGACATTTCCATTCTCCGTTATCCAAAGATTGTTTTCAATTCGTATTCCCATCTCTTCTTCTTCTATATAAATGCCAGGTTCTACGGTAAATACCATACCTGCTTGTATTGGTTCTACTCTTGTCCCCAGGTCATGTACATCTACCCCAAGGTGATGAGAAATGCCATGATACAAATATTTGCGATAAGCCCGGTTTTCCCTGTCTTCATTTTTTACATCCTCGTCATTCAACAAACCAATCTTGATGAATTGCTTTGTAGCTTCATCACCGACTTTGTCTGTATAATCAACTATAGATATGCCAGGTTTTAAAAGACCTTTTGCAAAATTGTGCAGATGTAAACAAGCATTATACACTTCCCTTTGGCGTGGAGTAAACTTACCGTTAACGGGTACCGTACGGGTAAGGTCGGCGTTGTATCCACCATAGTTTGCGCCGAAGTCCATCAGCACTAATTCGCCATCTTTGCACTCCTGGTTATTGAAAACATAGTGTAGCGTTCTCGCCCGGTCGCCGCTCGCAATAATGCTGTTATAAGCTACTCCCCTGCACCTTTTTCTTAGAAACTCGTGCACGATTGCGGCCTCAATTTCACACTCCATTACTCCAGGATGAATAAAGTCGAGCAACCTTCTAAAGGCGCTTTCGGTTACAGCGATTGCTTCCTTCATTACCTCAATCTCTTCAGCTGTTTTGACCGCGCGAATGCCTTTTAAAATTTTTGCTGAACGTTCATATTTGTGTAATGGGTATCGCTGCATGAATTCCTTCGCAAAACGGTAGTCTCTTGTTTCCAGCAAATTGCCCTTGCGATCGTTTTCGTTTGTATTTAAATAGACGTTATCTGCCAGGTGTACCCATGTTTGTAACAATGCATCTATAGCATCTAACCATACGATTGTTTTTATTCCGGAAATCTCTGTTGCTTCATTTGCCCTCAATCTTTTTCCGTCCCACTTTTCTTTCGTTTCATTTGGACGTAACAAGACAAGTACTTCCCTGTATTTTTCGTCGGGGTTGTTGGGAAAAAGTATCAGCATGGTGTCTTCCTGCTCTATTCCAGTCAGCCAGTATAAATCGCTGTTTTGAACGAAGGTATAAATCGCATCGCCATTCGAAGGAACCTCGTCGTTACTATTAAAAATAGCGATGCTTCCGGGTTTCAATTCTTTTACAAACCTTTCTCTATTCTTTATAAAAATTTGGGGACTTAAAGGCAGATGCTTCATGTTACTTACTTGAGATACTGCAAGATACAAGTTTGATGTATTAAAAAAACCGTCCTTTACAGAGACGGTTTAGTTTGTAATTTTTGAAGAAGTTTATTCAATTACTTCAATATTTTTCTTGTATTTGTTTTTGTTGAAAACGAAAGTATTGTCAGGGATATTTGCTGCAGTATTAATGTTGCTCAAATTAAAATCGATGGTATTATTGTTTCTATCCTGTACCCGCGCCTTTGTGATCATCGTCTTCGACTTATCTACAGAAACATTCAGTTGCTTGTAGTTTTTACGCTTATCAATCGGTATTAATTGGATCTGGTTATAAGTGCCTGCGGAAGAAACAAGTTTGTAAGTAAAATCATTGTCGTAAAAATTAGTAAGCAGCGTTTGGGGAGTAAGCGCATTGTCGGCTTCGTCAACGGGAGTCACTGTTACTTCATTGTTGCCATTATAATTCCAGGTCTTGTTTCCGTCGCTAAAAATTTCGGTCGCTCCTTGTTTGATGTAGTACTTGTTTCCCTTGATATAAATTTTACCGGCAGCGCTATGATTCACCTTTCCTGAAGCTCCCCTTGAAACCACGGTAAAGTTCGCTGTGACGCCTTTAAAAGTTTTCAATTTAGCGCTTACTGCATCTAAAACCTTTTTAGCGTTTGGATCACTCTGGGCGCTAGCAGAACCGGCAATAAAAGTTAGGGCTATAATGAGGTAGTATATCTTCTTCATGAATCTCTATTTTAAAAATGCAATATTATTGTTTTGAGACAAAGAGGGCATTTAATTGTTTAAACCTCTTTTGTTAAAAGATGAAGAGTTACGGAGCTGGAATAAGGTGTGCGAGTGGAAGTTGAAATACCAGCAAATGCACCCATAAGATGCAATACGATTTGCTGGTGAACAGATTGCGTCGCAAGGATGAAGCTATGAAAAACAAAAGCCGGTATTAAAAAATACCGACTTAATTCTAATCTTATAAAAATGTTGCTAAAAAGGAGGCTAGTTTAAAAACCCTTCCAGGATTTCCTCGAGTTCCATCTCATTTTTTACCTGCACTTCCCGCGCCTTGCTGCCTTGGTTCGGACCTACAATTCCGGCAGCCTCAAGCTGGTCCATTAAGCGGCCTGCACGGTTGTAACCAAGTTTCATTCTGCGCTGAATAAGAGATGTACTTCCGATCTGGCTGCTTACTACCAGGCGAGCAGCATCTTCAAATAATGGGTCCCGACTACCACTGTCAAAATCTTTGCTCTCAAGCTCTTTTTCGTCAACATACTCCGGCAATAAAAACGCTTGCGGATAGCCGCGTTGATCTCCAATATAATCGGTGATACTGTCCACTTCAGGGGTGTCAACAAAAGCACACTGCAAACGTGTTATCTCCCCATTGAAGCTGATAAGCATGTCACCTTTACCAATCAACTGCTCAGCACCACCGGCGTCCAAAATGGTTCGGCTATCAATCTTGCTGGAAACTTTGAAGGCAATACGGGCAGGAAAGTTTGCCTTTATAGTACCTGTAATGATATTTACAGAAGGACGTTGTGTTGCAATAATCAGGTGGATACCAACAGCACGGGCCAGCTGCGCAAGACGGGCAATCGGCATCTCAACTTCTTTACCTGCAGTCATAATAAGATCAGCAAACTCGTCTACTACCAAGACAATGAACGGCAGGAACTGGTGACCTTTCTCAGGATTTAAACGACGGGCAACAAACTTATCATTGTACTCTTTTATGTTACGGCAACCGGCTTCCTTCAACAGGTCGTAGCGATTATCCATTTCAATGCAAAGTGCATTTAAAGTATGTACTACCTTTTTAGTGTCAGTGATAATGCTGTCTTCTTCGCCGGGAAGTCTGGCCAGGAAGTGTTTTTCGATGGATTTGTAAATGCTCAACTCAACCTTCTTTGGATCCACCAAAACAAACTTCAACTGCGACGGATGTTTCTTGTACAACAGCGAAACCA
The DNA here is from genome assembly GCF_007991655.1 of Segetibacter aerophilus. Lineage (GTDB taxonomy): Bacteria > Bacteroidota > Bacteroidia > Chitinophagales > Chitinophagaceae > Segetibacter > Segetibacter aerophilus. The sequence goes on along the minus strand of NZ_BJYT01000001.1, from coordinate 206,841 downwards.
GTATTGCGTTTAGTCCGACAGATTTACCCTGCCCAGTAGCACCCGCCATTAGCAAGTGAGGCATGGTAGCAAGGTCAACAATAAAGTTTTCGTTGTCAATCTTTTTACCAATGGCAATTGGCAGTGAATACGTGTTGTGCTGAAACTTTTCTGATGACAGCAAAGTCTTCATGCTCACTACGCGCTTCGTTACGTTAGGAACCTCTATACCTATGGTTCCTTTGCCGGGAATTGGGGCGATGATACGAATACCTAAAGCTGCAAGGCTCAAGGCAATATCGTCCTCCAGATTTTTGATACGGCTAATACGAACACCGGGGGCGGGAACAATTTCGTACAACGTAACTGTTGGACCTACGGTTGCAGCAATACGCTGTATAGCGATATCGTAGTTTTTTAGCGTAGCAATAATTTGATTTTTGTTGTTCTCCAACTCAACCGGATCATGTACAATTTTCTCACTGCCATGCGTCTCTAACAGTTCGAGCGAAGGATACTTGTAGTCCCTCAGGTCGAGCATCGGGTCATAGGGAGAAAGCTTAAGATCTCGCTTCGAGGGCTGCACTTCTTCCACCACATCATCCTCAAAAACAGGCACAGATTTGATTTCCATTTCCAGGTCAAATTCCTCCGGTTCTAATGTTTTAAAAGGGTGCTTTTTAACCGCCTCATCAACCTGCATTTCTATAACAGGTTCAACTTCTTCATCCGGCTGAACTTCCTTTATTTCTAACTTAAATAAGTCGTTTACTTCGCGGTATTCCTCTTCGGGTTCCTCTTTGCTTACAACGTTTGCTGGTTCGTCCTCTTCCTTCTCTACTAACCTCAAGTCGTGCAAAGGATATTCAGACATAATATCATCTTCCGGCATTAATACAACTACTCCCTTACCTTCCTTTTTAAGCTTATTGCTTGAAACCGCTACTTCTTTCTCAATGTATAATCTTGCCTCATCGGCATTGTCATCGCTCTTATACTGTTTCAGGATATACGACTCATTATTATCCGCTTCTTCAGTTTGCGGCTGAGGTTCAGGAGCCATGCTTGCATTAGTACCTGCAAAAGCAGCCAACTTTTTCTCGGGCCACGTGAACGTTGGATTAAAACGCCAGACAAAATAGCTGAAGCCGGCAACGAGCAGCACTAGCCCTGTTCCAACTACACCAATCCACTTAATAAGCCAACCGGTAAGTAATTCTCCATATGCGCCACCATAACTAAAATGACTATTTCTAAAAATAAAGGCAAGGGTAACACTGATGACGAGAAGACCAGTGAAGACATACCTCGCATTTCTCTTAAGGGAAAATACTTTCCTGCCAAATAGCAGGTTTATCCCTAGTACGAAGAAGAAGCTGCAAAAAAGGAACGAGGCGACACCAAATCCTTTATAAATGAAAGAATGGGCTACATACGCGCCAAGCACACCAAGCAGGTTGTTGACGTGAACATCTTCCGCGCTAAAAATCTTAACACCGCTAAATTTAAATATCAGCGATTGATCATCCTGCCAAGTAAAGGCATAAGAGGCCAGCGCGACAAATAGAAATAGCGCGACCAGAAGACTAATAGTACCTGCAATTTTGTACGTACGTTCATCTTTCACAATTTCTTTTACCGTCACATCTTCCTGCTTGTCGGGCGACAATTTAGCAGGGTTGGGAGGTGGCGGACTCTTCTTCTTTATACGATTAGCCATGTGTTTACTATACTTAGTAAATATAAACGAAATTAGAGGTTTTGGTAATGTTCGGGCGGCTTGAAGGGTGGCTATCAAGACATCCGGGCGGCTTTGTGAATAAAAAGCAAGACCCGGAAATGTTACTCACATCATCCCATTGTGGTAAGAGGATCTACTTTAACTTATTACTTTCTTAAAACAGATTTCATCATCACTGACTGGTATATGCTTTGAAAGATTAGAGCAAAAAATAGTGTAAAAATGAAATTGAATATATCTCTCAATCGATTCTTTTTATTGTTTGCTGCTTCCCTTCTGTCGCTACAATTCGCGTTTGCGCAGGAGTCAAAAAAAGATAAAAAGGAAGAAAAAATAGCAGAAATAGAAAGCCTGGTACAATCAAAAGATTTTGTATTTATTGCTCAGAACGCCTATCCGGCAACAGGTCGTAATATAAACCTTACCACTACTTATGCCGTAAGGCTATCCAGCGATACTGTTGTTACTGACCTGCCTTATTTCGGTCGTGCTTATGTAGCTCCAATGAACCCTTCTGAAGGAGGCATTCACTTTACTTCGACTAAATTTTCTTATATCACTAAGGAAAGAAAGAAAGGTGGATGGGACATTACTATACTGCCAAATGACACAAAAGATGTAAGGCAAATGTTTTTAACCGTATCACAGGACGGCTATGCTACTCTGCAGGTTTTAAGTAATAACAGGCAGAATATTAGTTTTAACGGGTATATAACTTCTAAAAGCAAGTCAAGATAGTTCGACACAATTCGACACAATTAGTGCTTGCTTTTGAAGTCCCAGTTGGCCAGCTTTAATTCTTTATCGTTCTTTTCTTGCGACGCTCCGTTCTGGCGGTAAAGTTGCAATCGACTTTCTTAGCGCCACTCGCTGAATACAGATAATAAAGTCAAAACGGAGCGTCGCAACTAAAGACGCATTTAGTAACAACTGCTTGCTACAATTTAAAATAACTTAGTCTGCACATCACCTTCCTCGGCTTTGGTTTCCCATTCCATTTCTACATCTTTTGAATAGTTGACCAGCTTATTGCCAATAGCTTTCCAACCCATTATTTCAACGAAACCTGCAATCTGTATTTTTTGAGTTGATGCCTGCGCACCAATACGGTTGTGCAGCAACAATACAGGCTCTTCATCGGAGGTCACAGCTTCAAGCCGGTTTCCTTTACCTTCTTTTATAAATAAGAATTTTGTTTTAATCGAAGTGGTTTCGATCTTAAACCTTTTAATGTTATACTGCCCTTTTTCTGAATCAAGATAAACGGCAGTTATTGCCTTTTCAGGCTTGAATTTTTCAATCAGTAAAATCTTCTCCGGTTCAAATCTTTGGGTAAGCTCAGTATCAGTGATCTCATAATTACCATCGTCATAGATTACCAAGAGCTTTTCCTCCTCAAACGTTCCCAGGTACTCACCTTTTTCTTCGTTATTCAGTCGACCAAACTTACTATCAAACCACAGCTTTCTTCCCGTTAAAGTGCTTCTGCCTGCCTCCTTAAACCTAACTGTTTTAATGGGATGTTTGGTAACCTGGTTGCCCATGCTGCCGCGACCTTTAATATCAAGCTCCTCAAAATAAAAATCAAACTCTTTCTTCTTGGCCGCACTGTTTGGACTTAGTATGATTTTGACTACTTCAGCTTCGCCATTGTGGTTAGCGGAAAAATAATGAACCCTGCTTTTTTCGGAGCCTTTTGTAAGGTCATATTCTTTATCGCGGGTTATACCGGTGACATTAAAACGCTTGGCAAAACTTACCCCACTTGCACCATCTACATAAATAACGTTGTACGTAGTACGTTCGTCGTTCTTTTGAAATACAGCTGCATGAATAATGTCTTTACCAATAAAAACTTTGTCTGAAACCCTTACCACTTTCATCTTGCCAGCCTTAGTAAAAACAATGATGTCGTCTAATTCGCTACACTCTGCTATCAGCTCATCTTTTTTTAGACCGAGGCCAACGAATCCTTCCGCCCTGTTCATGTAAACTTTCGTGTTGGCTATGGCCACAGACCTTGCAGTAATTACATCGAACTGCCTGATCTCCGTTTTTCTTTCACGGCCTTTTCCGTATTTCTTCAATAAACCTTCATAGTACGCCACCGCATAATCGGTAAGATGCTCGAGGTTATATTGCACCTGGTCGATCTCGCCCTCGATACCTTTTATCTGTGCGTTCAACTCATCTATGTCTAACCGGTAGATGCGCCGCACAGGTTTTTCTGTAAGCTTCAGTACATCTTCCCTTGTAACACTTCTTCGCAGTTTTATTGCATACGGAACAAAAGCTTTTTCAATAGCTGCTAACACCTTCTCCCATGTTTCATGTTTCTTTTCCAGTTCCTTATAAATCTTCTCTTCGAAGAAGATTTTTTCGAGAGAAGTATAATGCCATTTCTCCTGCAACTCTCCAAGCTTTATCTGAAGCTCTTTTTGAAGCAGAGTCTTTGTATTGTCGGCTGATATTTTCAGTAGGTCCTGTACCGTTAGAAAGTGCGGCTTCTGATCAACTATTACACAGGCATTAGGCGAAATACTTACTTCACAATCTGTAAAAGCATACAAGGCATCAATGGTGATATCAGGTGAAATACCAGCAGCGAGGTCAATAATAATTTCAACTGCAGCGGCAGTAGCGTCGGTTACCTTTCTAATCTTAATCTTGCCGGCATCATTCGCTTTTACAATGCTGTCACATAAGGTAGAAACGGTCACACCATAGGGCACGTCGTGAATGACGAGTGTCTTTTTATCCAACTCATCAATCTTGGCCCTGACCCTTACTTTTCCTCCCCGCTTACCTTCGTTGTAATTGGAGACATCTATCATTCCTCCGGTTTGAAAGTCAGGATAGATCGTAAAAGTTTTACCGCGCAGATATTTTATAGACGCCTCAATCAGCTCACAGAAATTATGAGGTAGAATTTTCGTAGAAAGTCCGACAGCAATACCATCTGCTCCCTGTGCAAGCAGCATCGGGAATTTCATTGGCAACGTTACCGGCTCATTCTTTCTTCCGTCGTAGCTAAGTTGCCATTCAGTCGTTTTGTTATTGAACGCAACATCTAAAGCAAACTTGCTGAGTCTTGCTTCTATGTATCTCGGTGCAGCGGCAGCATCGCCCGTTCTTACATCCCCCCAATTACCCTGGGTTTCGATCAGCAACTCTTTCTGGCCCATGTTCACCAGAGCATCCCCAATGGAAGCATCACCGTGCGGATGGTACTGCATGCTCTGCCCGATGATGTTGGCTACTTTGTTAAAGCGGCCGTCATCCATCTCCTTCATTGCATGAAGAATACGGCGTTGCACTGGCTTAAACCCGTCTTCGATAGCCGGCACAGCTCTCTCAAGAATCACATAAGATGCATAGTCGAGGAACCAGTTTTTATACTGCCCGGTTACGCCACTTTCATTGTTAGTTAGTTCGTTTGCTGTTTCTGTCGTCATTTATATTTCTCATGTTAACCTTCGTACAATTCCAACGGCTGGCCATTGGGATCGTAAAAAAAAGTAAATTTTTTATTCGTGATCTCATCTATTCTAACATCTTGCACTTGTACATTATTGCTCCGTAAAAAGACAATCCATTCTGCTACATCATTTACCGCAAAAGCCAGGTGTCTCAATCCCTTTGATTCCGGAAAGCTGTTTCTTTCTTTATAGTCGGGGAATGAAAACAGCTCTATGCAATATTTTCCCTCAATGGCTAAATCTAGTTTGTAACTGTCGCGCTCCTTACGGTACGTTTCATTCAAAATACTGAAACCAAGAATGTCAGTGTAAAACTTTTTGCTTTCCTCGTAGCGGTCTGTCAAAATAGCGATATGATGAATGCCCTTAATCTGCATTACTTAATTTTTTTCCCCGGAATGTTTGCTCCGCTCTGATGCAGTATCAAACTTTCAACCTCTCCTTTTCCATTTCTAACAAATTCAATTTTTGCTTCTACTACCTTATAAAAAAATATATTTTCTGATTCGGCAAATAAATCGAATTGAGGTTGCCCGGTTGCCTGCGCTTTCAGTCCGCCACCTACCTGGACAACAGTAATTTTAAAAGTTGACGCTAATTCATATTCTCCCACATATTTGTTCAAAGTAGCAGTGTCTACTTTCCCTTCTTTTTGTTCCTCTGCCAGCTTATAGGGTTGGTTATATAGTACGGCTAAAAGGTCACGCTCGACAACAGATAGTTGGTAGGGCTTGTTAGAAAGCAGTACCACACTTACTTTATCTTCAGGCACGTAAGCAAGATCAGAAACAAAACCATGAATACCACCACCATGGCTAATTAGTCTTTTGCCAAAAACACTGTCAATACCAAAGCCGTAACCATACTTCTGTTTATACGGTGTGTAAGCTTTCTCTAAATTTTTTTTTTGAATTATTTTGCCCGAGTTTAAGGCCGTGTTCCAATTATACAGGTCGTGAACAGTTGAATAAATAGCGCCAGCCGAAAAAGCAACAGTCGAATCTACAATCGGCGCAGGAGTTTTTGCGTCCTTAGTCAACGCCATATAACCAACAGATTTGACAGGTGAAGCAAGATGCGTGAAATCGAAACCAGAATGAGTCATACCAGCAGGTTCAAACAAATATTTCCTGGCAACACGTTCATATGGTTGGCCGGTTACTTTCTCTATTAGATAACCAAGAATGAGGTAACCGGAATTGCTATAATTATAATTTGACCCAGGTTCAAAGTTGAGCGGTTTGTCTTTAATCATACCCCAGAAAGAAGTTTGGCTTAAAGGTTCTGTCACGTGATTTTGCATGAAATCAGCATTCTGAGTATAATTGTAAATACCCGAGACATGGTTCAATAAATTCTCAATAGTTATCTTTTTTGCATACTGGTATTCAGGGAAGTATTTGCTCAGTGTGTCTTTTAAAGAGAGTTTTCCTTCGGAAGCAAGACGTAGAATAATGCTGGATGTGAACTGCTTCGTAACCGAACCGATCTGAAAAACAGAATTTGCGTCATGGATGGTACCCGCGTCGGCATTTCTAAAACCGTATCCTTTTTCGAGTAAAATATCTCCGCCTTTCGCTACCAGCACCGACCCATTAAAGCCAGCATATTTTGTGAGAGCCTGCATATAAGCATCCAACTTCTCTTGAACCGATTGTGCAAAAGCCTGGTTGAAAAAGAAAACCGTAACGATAACAATTAAGCTGGCCCTTTTCATAATTTGGGTATATAACGTTTATAATATTTCTGCCTCTTTTGCTTCTATGAGCTGCGTAGCTTCTGCACCTGCTAACCGGACTTCAAACTCTTTCATGTTTTGCATGTTCCCCTGCATCTCAACTTTTCCATCTGCAATAAATTGCTTCAATCTCCACAAGAGGTAAGCATCACCGGTGGTATTTTTCACTTTGCTGTAATACTGTTGAAAAAGCTTTAAACCCTTTGTCCACTCTTTTGGAATGAAATTCAAAAACTCGCTATCGTAGTAGTCATATTCTTTTTGAACAAGCTTCTTTCCTCCTTCTAACAAGCGGACGCCTTTATTTTCGCGGGCCAATTTCATCCATTCATCCGGATCAATTTCAAACTCACTTAAAGTAATTGGCCTTGCAAGCTTTTTCGCTTTTACAAACTCTTTTGGTTGAATTTGAAACAAACTTGTTGGATAAAAAATGTTTCCCTTTTCGTTGATAAAAGGAAGATTATTGAGATACAGAATAAAAATTCTACCCTGGAAATCTTTCAACTGACTCATCAACCAATAATAACCTGACACATCGTGCTTGTTCTGCGCCGCCCAAATCCAAACAACTTCCTCTGGATTTTCTGCCAGTTTAATTTTTAGTTCTGCAACCTCTTTTTCATCGTCTAGATGACCGTCATCTGCAATTCCAGTATAGTGTCCGTCTTTCAAAATTTCTCTCCACCAGTTACGGCGATCTTCAGCACCTTCTTTACTAAAACTATTTGTAATAGGCCCGACTGCATAGTCATCTTGTATCGATACAATTTCACCCTGCAATGCAGAGTCTAATTCAAAGCTCTTTCTTAATGCTTCGATATTGGCTTCTTCAAAAACAACGTGTATCATACCAGAAACTATGGTGTTTTTTAAATCTTTATTAATAATTGTTCAAAGCTTTGCCAAGCTTTTGTCCATGACTTTCAGCACTAGAAGTGTGTAACGCAATTAAAGCAAGATAGCAGTATAAAAGCTGGCTTCATAATCAGCAATGGCATGAAAAACTGAGGTTCTTTCAAAAGGCAATCTTAACACGGCCCAATCAAAAGTTATGAATATTAAAACGACTACTAAAAGCTTAAAGGTCCTGCTTATCAAGCAGCCACTTCTTCAGAAATATGTTCTGCTACAGCTTCGACTTTTGCCTCTTCAATATCATGCTCTACATCTTCTGTAAGGTCTAATTCAATCTTAAGATTGTCAATGATAAATTCCTGACGCTGCATCGTGTTCTTGCCCATATAATATTCGAGCAATTGTTGAATATGTGTTTCCGGCAACAACATTACCGGCTGCAGTTTTATATCGTCTCCAATAAACCGGGCAAACTCTTCAGGGCTTATTTCACCCAACCCTTTAAATCTTGTAATCTCAGGCTTCTCTCCTAATTTTTTAATGGCTTCCTGTTTCTCAGTTTCGTTGTAGCAGTAGATCGTTTGCTTCTTATTTCGCACTCTAAAGAGTGGCGTTTCTAGAATATGCAGATGTCCATTCTTAACAAGATCAGGAAAGAACTGTAAAAAGAATGTAAGCATCAGCAGGCGAATGTGCATTCCATCAACGTCGGCATCGGTAGCTAGTACAATGTTATTGTACCGCAATCCTTCAAGCCCGTCCTCTATGTTTAGAGCGTGTTGCAGCAAGTTGAATTCTTCGTTCTCATATACCACCTTCTTTGTAAGTCCATAGCAATTCAAAGGCTTTCCACGCAAGCTAAAAACAGCCTGTGTATCTACTCTCCTGCTTTTTGTAATTGAGCCACTTGCGCTGTCTCCTTCGGTAATGAAAACGGTGGTTTGATTTCGCTTCTCTATAATCTCCTCCTTATTTCTTCCTTCAGCTTCGTCGTTGTAATGAAACTTGCAATCACGCAACTTTTTGTTGTGCAGGTTTGCTTTCTTAGCCCTCTCGTTGGCCAGCTTTTTTATCCCTGCCAGTTCTTTTCGTTCCCGCTCGCTTTGCTCTATACGCTTCCTTAATGCATCAGCAGTTTGAGGGTTTTTATGCAGGTAATTGTCCAGCTCTTTATTAAGAAAATCAACCATAAAATTCCGCATGGTCGGACCACCATCATAGACAGTTAATGAACCCAACTTAGTCTTGGTCTGGCTCTCAAAAACAGGTTCCTGCACACGAATGGAAATGGCGGCGCAAATGCTTCCCCGTATATCTGCTGCTTCGTAGTCTTTCTTGTAAAAGTCACGCACAACTTTTACAAATGCCTCTCTAAATGCTTGCTGATGAGTTCCTCCCTGGGTCGTGTATTGCCCGTTCACAAAAGAGTACAAGTCTTCACCGTAATCATTGTTATGGGTTATTGCGATCTCAACATCCTCGCCTTTTAAGTGCATTATCGGGTAACGAATTTCATCCGCATTCGTGCGTCGTTGCAACAAATCGAGCAAACCATTTTTACTTACATATTTTTTGCCGTTATAGTTAATTACAAGTCCTGCGTTCAGGTAGCAATAGTTCCACAATTGGTTTTCGATATAATCATTGATGAAATGATAATTCTTGAAAATGGTCTCGTCCGGAGTAAACGTCACTAAGGTTCCATTTGGCTCTGTGGTGTCTTTTTCCTTCGACTCTTTTAGCAAAACACCGTTTTGAAACTCGGCCGTTTTCTGCCGGCCGTCACGAAAAGCTGTTACTTTAAAATATGTGCTTAATGCGTTTACCGCCTTCGTACCGACCCCGTTTAAGCCTACACTTTTCTGAAACGCTTTACTATCATATTTAGCCCCCGTATTTATTTTACTCACTACATCTACCACTTTACCCAAGGGAATTCCACGACCGAAGTCTCTTACGGTTACTGATTTTTCAGCAATTGTTAGCTCCACGTTTTTTCCGTAGCCCATTGTGTGCTCATCGATGCAATTATCTATCACCTCCTTTATCATTACATAAATGCCATCATCGGGACTGCTGCCGTCGCCTAATTTACCAATGTACATTCCAGGCCGCAAACGGATGTGCTCGCGCCAATCAAGGCTACGTATACTGTCTTCGTTATAATCCCCTTGTTGTATTTTCTCTGCCATTTCTTGTTTACGTCGTTGTTATTAATTGCTCAATACTATCAAAAGCATAAACTGTTTTTCGTGACCAACTTTCCAACTCCTATCAACACTCGTTGTGTCACTCACTTGTACTTTTACTTTTTAATCATCAAGGCGTGTGTCCTTCAAATTACTGCTGTTACTTCCCATCAAAATCAGCCATCTTCCCATTATTTCTGAAAGGACTAACACGCAAATATAATTTGTAACGGAGCCTATAAAATTTTTGTTTTTTAACAATTGGCAGTTTTTTGTGCAAAAAATTTATAGGAGGCGCGGTAACAGATAAATTTTTCACGGCTCCTGTTTTGTTTGCGTAGCCCCTTTAAATATTTACTTATCAGCCACAATTTTAAGTTTAAAATTTATCGACGAAATATTGTAAATATTCAGATATTTACCACGAGGACTAGCTTTCAATCTAACCTTACCAACCTAAACCCAGCTGAAGATTATGAAGACGAATATTACATTCGATTACCCTGTCTTTAAATCTCACGTCTTATCTCTTATTCCTCCTCAACCGATACAATACGCCGTTTCTATAGAGCAACAGCAAAAAGAAATTGCTTCTTTAAAAGAAACTATTGGCAGCCGTCGCTTCTTTTTTATTACAAATCTTGAACACTACGAAATAGAACAGCCGTACGGGATTGAAAGATGGTTGGGCTATAGTGAAAGAGATTTTTCAATGAAAAAGTATCTTGACATTATTCATCCTGGCAGGCGAAAGGCTGTTCAAATGATTGCTTTGCATTTGTACAATACGCTCTGCATTGGCAAGTACGCGCTCAACTTTATGGTGCAGAGATATAGCAGCCTTATAGCTTTGAAGCATTATAAGGGACATTATGTGTTAGCCAATAAAATTTCTTCCGTTTTTCAATACGACATTAATAACAGGCTTACTGCTTGCCTGCATGAGTTCACCATTATTAGCGACGAATATAATGGCGAACCTCTTGGTCCCAAGTTTTTCACAGCAACCGGGGAGACTGATGAGAGAGGTGGAGAAATCTTGCAGAGAGCTGTTGAACATTTTCTAAAACTAAAAGTATTCTCCCCTAAGGAAATGCAGGTAGCAAGAAAAATTGCATACGAACCAGGCATCAAGCAAAAGCAATTGGCAGACTTACTAGATATACCAATAGACGATCTTCACCAGTACTACAGCCGTTTTCTCAAAAAGGCGAGAGACTTCTTTCACCATGACTTTGACAACACAGTTGACGCAGCGCTTTATTTAAAAAAAGAAGGATTATTGTAAAATATTTTATCGTTGTCACCCAAGGGTGACAACTTCTTCTTTCTATATCACGGAATTTCATCCACTCTGCAGCTAATGCAACTTTGATCGAACACACGATTTTATTTTAATACGCTATTAAACTTTGGGGGGTATTTTTTGAGGCTCGTCAGTAAAATGACGGCCTCTTTTTATTTTACACCTTTTAAACGGAATGAATGTTTTTAGGGTACAAAGAACGTTTACTAAAACCTGCATCAACTAATTTTACTCAAATTGCTTTTATGAGGATGTCCATTATTCTTTTCTTTTTTTTCGCCTTTTTTAGTTCTACCATAATTGCTCAAAAAAGTGTGGGAGTACAGGTACTAACGACAGGAACAAACACAAGTTTACGCGGCATGAGCATACCTTCTGACCAAGTAATTTGGGTTAGTGGCAGCAATGGCACAATTGGCAGATCTGTAGATGCAGGCGCTACATGGAAGTGGATGGTAGTACCGGGCTTTGAGAAAAAGGATTTTAGAGATATCGACGCTTTTGACAGTAGTACTGCCATTGCAATGGCGGTTGATAATCCTGCCTATATAGTAAAAACAATTGATGGTGGATTGACGTGGAAAAAGGTGTTTGAACGTGCAATGGAGGGAATGTTTCTCGACCCAATGGATTTTAAAAATGAAAAGGAAGGCATCTGTATAGGCGACCCTTTAAATCTTGGAGGTGTCAATCGAAGACTGTTTTATATCATAAGAACTTTTGACGGCGGCGAAACATGGAAGGAAGCACCTATGTACCAGATGCCTCCGGCACAAACGGGCGAAGCAATTTTTTCTGCAAGTGGTACAAACATTTCCTTTTTAGACAACCCTGATTTTGAGTTTGCCTTTGTTACAGGTGGAACAGTTTCAAATTTGTATATGATAGGGCGGCCGGGTAAAAAAAGTAAGGTTGTTGCCACGCCGCTGCTGCAGGGAAAGGAAACTGCAGGCACGTTTTCAATGGCTACAGATAAACAAAAAACGATCTACTGTATTGGTGGAGATTATAAGGTACCCAAGGATTATTTCGACAACTATTTCTACACTACTGACGCAGGCAACAAATGGGGATCCCCTTCCGTCGGGCCACCCTTAGGGTATAGGAGTTGCGTTCGGATTATAAAAGATAAAACGCTTGTTGCGTGCGGTCCCACCGGAGTAGATTATGCCGAGAACGGTCAGAAAGAGTGGAAAAAAGCCAGCTTGGAAAGTTTTAATGTTTGTATGGTAAGCAAAGGAAAACAAGTATTTCTTGCAGGCGAGAAAGGAAAGATTGGAAAAATAGTTTACCAATAGTTTTTGTAGTAAAACGGTTTGGTCTGGTGAAGGAATAATACAACGATTTGAATCATTGGTTCAATGTAAACTTCTGTTTAAGCTTGTAAAGCGCTGGGCGATTAATAGCTGAGTAAACAAGAAGTGTACAAGAGTGCGACGCAACAGGAGCAGACAGCTTTTGTACTGCTCACTACATAACTTTCAACATTCCTCTTAAAAATTTTCGAACGGGTTTTATGTATTTTCGGGCCTTAACTTAGCCTGATGCAAAAATATTTTATCGTTACTTGTTTGTGGTTGTTTTGTATAGGTACCCTTAATGCTCAAAAACGTACTCCTTCTTTTGTTTCAGATAGCCTGGACTCTTATATCAACCAGGGGCTAAAGGATTGGAACATTCCGGGGCTTTCTATTGCAATAGTGAAAGATGGCAAGACTGTAGTGATGAAAGGATTTGGCGTGCGTGATATAGAGACGAAAGAGCCAGTTGACGAAAACACGCTTTTTATGATTGCGAGCAACAGCAAATTGTTTACCGGCACCGCCCTCTCCCAGTTGGAATACAATAAAAAGATTTCGATAGATGACAAAGTAAGTAAGTACATAAAGGGTTACTCTTTGTACGACAAAAACACAACAGATTTAGTTACTATCCGCGACCTTCTTAGTCATCGACTGGGCACGAAAACTTTCCAAGGAGATTTTGTTTTTTGGAATAGTAATCTTGGAAGACAGCAAATCATAAATAAGATGAAGCTGCTGCAACCTACCGGTATTTTTAGACAGAGTTATGGCTATTGCAACAGTTGTTTTGTTACGGCAGGGGAGGTCATTCCGGTAGTTACCGGAAAGCCTTGGGAGGTCTATATTTATGACAGTCTAATTGTGCCGCTAGGCATGACGAACACACATACACTTGGCAACGGAATTGGTCAGCGTGCCAATGCATCGAAACCATATACTACCAGCTTCACGGGAAAGCTGACTCTATTACCGTACGACAACGTCGATAACCTCGGGCCTGCCGGAAGTATTGTAAGTAACGTGAAAGATTTAAGCCACTGGCTTCTTATGCAATTAGACAGTGGGAGGTACGAAGGAAAAAGAGTTTTGCAATGGCCCGTTGTGAGAAGGACGCGGGAGATAAACACCATAACAAGGAGTCTGCCTTCAGCTGTTTATCCTATCCATTTCCAGGGCTATGGTTTGGGTGTTTTTATGGCTGATTATAATGGTAAGCAAATTTATTTTCATACAGGCGGGGCTGATGGTTTTGTTACGAACACTTGTTTTGTACCTGAAGAAAATTTAGGCATTACCATTCTTACAAACAACGACAACCAGAACTTTTTCGAAGCATTGAGGTACCAGATTCTTGATGCTTACCTGGGAGTAAAATATATAAACAGAAGTAAAGCATTATTAAACGGTTTTACAGAAGAACTGGACGATGCAGTAAAAACTACAAATGCTTTGAAGGCCAGAGTACAGGGGAAAAAGCCGCCACTTGATCTGACTGCTTATGTAGGAACGTATGAAAACGAGCTATACGGACCCGTGACAATAGAAACAGACACACAGGGAAAGGGACTATCAATAGATTTTAAAGGTCACACCAATTTAAAAGCAACGCTAGATTATATGGACAAGGATGAATTCTTATTGACATATAACAACCTAGGTTTTGGCCTTTTTGGGGTTAAATTTAAAACTGTCAATAAAAAGGTTGTTTCCATAGAACTACGGGTAAATGAATTTATTGATTACGATGCTTACAACTTTACTAAAAAGTAGTTATTGTATTAAATTTACTTCTATAAACAACCGCTATGAAACCGATTCTTACTGCCGCTTTTATCTTATGCATGACTGCTGTTTTCTCCCAGACAGTTGCTCCTCAGCAGCCGGTGGAGGAGCAATACCAAACTAATTACTGGGCGTGGATCATAGGAGTTTTGCTGGCAATAGGTGCAGGAGTAGTCTTGTACATGCTTATTAAGAAAGACCCTAAAAGAGATGCGGTCAGATAGCTATTTGGCAGGGCGTGCACCAAAAAGTAAACTTCCGATTCTTACCATATTGCTGCCTTCCTGTATTGCCAGTTCATAGTCTCCGCTCATACCCATTGAGAGAATTGAAAAGTTGCAGTTCGGTGCGGACTTTGTCTGATGCTTGTTGAATAATGATTGCAAATACCTCATTTCCTTCTTTACCTTTTCTGTGTCGTCGCTAAAGCTTGCCATACCCATTAGCCCATCTATAAAAACATTAGCCAGTTTGGTTGGAGTGGTGTGTAAGGCAGACATAACTTCTGTAAGTTCAACTTCATCTAGACCAAACTTTGTTTCTTCCTGTGCAATGTGCACTTGCAATAAGCAATGAATCTGTTTGTCTAATTTCTTCGCCTGTTTATTAATCTCATTAAGAAGCTTCAAACTATCAACGCCTTGGATCAGATGAACAAACGGCGCAATGTATTTGACTTTATTACTTTGCAAATGACCAATGAAATGCCAACGAATATCGGCCGGTAATAAAGGCTGCTTTTCAACTAGTTCCTGCACGTAGTTTTCACCAAATTCCCTTTGGCCAAGATCATACAACTTTCCTATATCAGCGACGGATTGAATTTTACTAACGGCAACGAGAGCCACGTTTTTAAGAGCAAGCTCTGATATTATTTCCTTGTACTTTGTTTCGTTTACCGGCATCGGTTCGTCTGATTTAAAATTTTAATCTAAGAATTGCAAAGCTATGGGAGCGGCCAATAAAAAGAAAAGCTCCCTTTTTTAAAGGGAGCTTTTCTTTTTATTAAACTATCTGGTTACGCTCGTTTCTTTACCGGCGTAGTCGATTTCTTCGGAGTGGCAGCGGGTTGTTTTTGAGGTCCGGCCATCGCTTTTTTGATCTGTGCTACAGTAGCTGTTGCATATTGGTTTGTTGGGTCCACAGCTAAAATACCTTCTAAATCCTTTAAAGCTGCAGGGTAATCTTTCTGGACGTTTGCATGCACATACACTAAGTATCCATAGTTGGAAATGATAGTGTTCTTGTACTTTTCTTTATCTGTCTTTTCCATGTACTGGATATACTGCATCACTGCAGGAACAGCACTACCTTTCGTAGTATCTACGTCTGCTGCAATTGCTGCTTTTGCACGACCAGAATAACCTTGAGGTTGATCAGGGAATTTCTGGATATACATGGCTCCAAAACTATCAGCTGCGGCATAATTACCTGCTCTCAATGCAGCGTCAGACATAAAATATAAATCTCTTGCACTTAAATCAGGTTTAGCTACAGCAAGTCTACGATACCAATTTAATTGCTCTGCATAGTTACCTGATTTACCCAGTGACTCAGCGATAGTATTGATGTAAGCAACCCTGTTAGCAGGAACCGTGTCAGCATTCATAGCTTTCTCTAAATATTGAGTTGCTGCTGCTGATTGGTCAGGAAATTTCAACAAAAGTTTTCCAGCAAATTCATAGATAGCTGGCTTTACTTTATCAGCTGGCACTGTGCTTAAATATGACTCAATATTTTGTCTTGCCTGTAAACTGTCTCCCAATCTTTCATAGTCATAGGCATAGATAACTTTTAGGCCAGGATAATTTTTACAACCACCATTTTCCATAGCTTTCGCCTTATCCAAAGACTCCTGGTATTTACCAGCGCGGAAAAGGTAATCAGCATAGGCTGCGTCGGTGCTACAATCTTTATCAGAGTTAGCAATGTACTTCTCCAAATACTCTTTTGCTTTGTTTACATCGCGGTTTGCATAGTAGTCGTACAGCTCAAGATAAACAGGCGCAAAACTTGGATCGGCAGTTGCTGCAGTGTTATAGTAATCAAGGAATTTTTCACTATTTCCCTGACTCTGGAAGATTTTACCTAACCTATAACTTGCTCTTGCATTTTTTGGATCTACTCTCAAAGCGTTACCAAAAGCTTCGTAAGCGTTACCACCCTGATCAGGACCAAGTTTTAAATAACTAATACCAAGATTGGTATAGATGTCAGCATTGTTTGGATCTAACGCTGCAGCTCTTTTAAGTACGTCAATACCAAAAGCCGGGTCTCCGACATTAGCAGGACCGTCAGCTTCTGCACGACCAATTGCATTTAAAATATTTGGATTTTCTTTTTTCTTATTGATGCTTGCAGTAATAGCCGCATCAAACCTTTGACGTGCAGCATCTTTCTTTCCTTCGAGGAGTTCTACGTGTCCCATTCCAACCCATATCAATGGATCATTTACTCCGCTGTTAAGCGCATTTTGATACACTTGTCTTGCACCTCCGATACTATCCATGTTCAGATATGTCTGCCCAAGCCAATAAATTGCATCTGCATTTTTAGGATTTGCAGCTATCAGTTTGTCAAGAGTTTGCCTGGCTGAAGTTGTTCGTCCATAGTATAAACTCTTTCTTGCTTCATCAACAGTTTGTGCAAGTAATAATTTACCCGATAACAAAACTGCTAATAACAAGGTCGTAAGTTTCTTCATGTTTCTTTGTTTTTTGTGTTGTTTGTTATTTACTTCTTTTAAATTATTCTTCTCCTTCCAAAGTTCATCTTAGTAGGCACCAGTAAAGCTCTTCTAAAGATTAATTGCCCCCGTTCTGTACTTAGGAATTCGACAAATCTGGAACCAAGACCGGCATAGTTTTCTTTGAGCACATAATACAATCCCCGTACCAAAGGATATTGGTTAAATGTTATAGTTTGCTGTGATGGCCGGGCAAAAGTACCCTCCTCACAGTTCTTACACTCTATCAAAGCCATCTTTAATTTACCTATTGCATCTTCCTGCTGTTTACTCTGTGGATTAGTGATCCAGCTTATACCCACGAAACCAATAGCAGATGGCGTAGATGAAATGTAATTAATTAAATCCTCGCTATTTTTTGCGCCCGTAATATTTTTTCCAAAGGCAGCCCCGGCTAGAAGAGAGTCCTTTAAATATCGTACCGTACTGGTTGCAGTATTGCCGTCTATTGCAACTTGTAATTTACCATTGCCTTTACCTGCTAATAATTGCTTTAGTTCGTTCACTGTAAAAGAACTGTCCGGGTTTTCGGAGTTTACAATAACAGTGACCGCATCTTTCGCCAACTGCCCAAACTCTGGTTTAAAACCAACTTTCCCATCAAAAAACTTCGTCTCTTCCCGGTTCAACTCTCTTGAAATAATAACAATCTTAGTGCTGTCCTTTTCTAAATCTCTAAGACATTCTGCCTCAGGTTTATATTCAGCTACTACTTTAGTATCAGGGTAGGCAGATTTAAAAACTTTTAACTCTTCTTCAATAATAGGTTGAAAACTTTCATCAACGCTTATGTATAGAGTATTGCTGGTTTTGTTTTGTTGCGGCTTATTGTTTTCAGACTGATTATTGCACGCTGCAAGCAATAAAATCACCAGTAAAAATTTCCATTGCTTCATATTAATAATAGTCTTTCTTAAAACCGCGATAAATTCTCCAACCACCATAGAGTGCGCAAATTCCTCCAAACATGTATCTGAAGGTGATATCAAAGTTATCCATTTCAAATCCAAACTTTTCTGCAAAGAATAAAAAGGCAGCAGCCGCAAGATATAGAATGCCCATTGTGTAATCAAGCACCGATCGCATCACTGAGTAGCTTTTAACTCTTTTCTCTCTTAAATCGTTTTCCATGACTGCTTTTTTAAATGCACGCAATATTAATAATTTTACTGTAGACTCTATTTGCAACGTGAAAGACATTTAAGGCTTCGTAATTGTATGTCTACTTTAGTTTATAACGGAACAAAATTTTAACCAAAAAAAGAAATTGCGTTGCTAAATATTAAATGAATAGATGCCATTTAATTATAAATCCATAATTGCAGCATGAAAAGTATTAGCTGTCCCCAAACATTTTTGTTGTTTCAACTAAATCCTATTTTCACTACTTTTATATATAATTCATAATTAATAAAGTCATGGCCATATTTAAGTTGAATATTAACGGGACAGAGCACCAGGTCGATGTTGCAGAAGATACTCCTTTGTTGTGGGTATTAAGAGACCACCTGGGATTAGTTGGAACCAAATACGGTTGCGGAATTGCTCAATGTGGCGCCTGTACCGTACATTTTAATGGCGTAGCTACCAGGTCGTGTGTACTACCTATATCGTCGATAGGTTCGTCGAAGGTTGTTACTATTGAAGGACTGTCTCCTTCAGGAGAACACCCTCTGCAATTGGCCTGGAACGAAGTGGATGTTCCTCAGTGTGGATATTGCCAGGCAGGTCAGATTATGACTGCCGCAGCACTCCTGAAACAAAAGCCTCATCCGACTACGGAAGAAATAGAAGGAACGATGCATGGCAATATTTGCCGTTGTGGTGCATACCATCGCATTCGGGAAGCAGTTAAATTAGCAAGTACAAAAATTTAATTATGTCAACTATAAATAAAAATAGTCGTAGAGAATTTCTAAAACTAACCGGACTGACAGGCGGTGGCTTAATGCTTGGATTTAGCTGGTTTAGTGCGCAAGCTGAGACTCCGGTGGTTGTGAACGAAGCAGGGATAGCCGCAGGAAATGTAGGTTTCAATAGTTACCTGTCAATTGCGACTGACGGTACTATCACGATTTTTTCGCCTAATCCTGAATTAGGGCAAAACATCATGACCTCCTTTCCAATGATTGTGGCTGAAGAGTTGGAAGCAGACTGGACAAAAGTGAAAGTACTGCAAGCCCCGTTAGACACTAAAAGCTTTGATCGGCAGGTTACAGGAGGAAGTGGCGCTGTGCCGCATTCCTGGAAATTACTTAGAAACGCCGGGGCCACAGCAAAGAATATGCTGATGCACGCAGCGGCTGCAAGGTGGAGTGTTCCTGTGGAAGAATGTACTGCACTGAACGGATTTGTAGTTCATTCTAAAACGGGGAACAAACTAGGATATGGAGAACTTGCAGAGGATGCTTCAAAGCTACCTGTTCCCAAAGACGTTAAATTAAAAGACAGGAAAGACTTCAAGCTGATAGGCAAAGAAGTAAAGAACGTTGCCAATAAAGATATTGTTACAGGCAAAGGATTGTTTGGGCTGGATTTTCATCGCGAAGGAATGTTGTATGCAATGCTTCAACGACCGCCGGCTTTTGGAACCAAAATTAAATCGGTAGACGATGCAGTAGCTAAGGCTATGCCCGGAATAGTTAACGTAGTAACATTTAAGAACAACGTGGCAGTCGTCGGCAAATCCACGTGGGAAGTAATGAAAGCGAGGAAATTGGTGAAGATAGAATATGAGAAAGATGGCAACATTGAAAGTACAGCGGATCACGATAAATTATTCAAGTCTTTATTAGACACAGGCACGGTAACAGTACGTCGAAAAGACGGGGACGTTGATGCGGCCTTTAAAAACGCGGCAAAAATTATAAAGAGCGAATATCAATGTCCGTTCTTATCACACAGCCCAATGGAGCCTATGAACTTCTTTGCAGACGTTCGTGCTGATGGAGTTGAGTTGGTAGGTCCTACACAAACACCGGGTGCTGCCCGCCAGGCTACATCGAAATTATTGGGAATACCGGAAGATAAAATTACTTTAAACATTACCCGGCTCGGTGGAGGTTTCGGAAGAAGGTTGAAAACTGATTATGCTACCGAGGCTGCTGAATTATCAAGCCTGATAAAAGCCCCTGTAAAAGTAATCTGGACCCGCGAGGATGATATGACTGGTGGTAGCTATCGCCCTGCTGTTCGTTATCGTTTCGAAGCGGCGTTAGATGCGTCAGGAAATCTTGTTGGTTATAAGCTAAGAGGTGTAGGTATCAATTCCGGCAATCCTACAAGAGAAGATAACTTTCCTTCAGGTGCTGTTGACAATTTATTAATCGATAATGTTGAACACGTTTCGCCAATTACTACAGGTGCATGGCGTGCACCAATTACCAACTTTCTGGCTTTCGCAGAACAAGCGTTCTTTGACGAAGTTGCACATGCAGCGGGGAAAGATCCAATTCAATTTAGACTTGACCTTTTACAAAAAGCAAAGGAAAAACCAGTTGGCGCTGTAAAATATGATATCGACAGGATGATGGGTGTTACAAAGCTGGTTGCGGAGAAAGCCGGATGGGGAACAAAAAAAGGCGCATCACAAGGATTTAGCGTTTATTTTTCACATCGTTCCTACGTAGCCCAAATTGGCGAAGTAGTGATGAAGGCAGGAAAACCCGTTGTTAAAAAAATATATGCTGCTGCGGACTGTGGCGAGGTTGTAAATCTAAGTGGAGCGCGTCAACAAGTAATGGGAGGCATCGTAGATGGAATGGGGCACGCTATGTTCAGCAAGCTTTCTTTTAAAGACGGAGCTGCAGTTCAAAAGAATTTCGATACTTATCGGTTAATCCGGATGAAAGAAATTCCTGAAGTTGAAGTGCATTTTGTTAACAACGGAATAGAGCCTACGGGCTTAGGTGAACCCGCACTTCCTCCAACAGGTGGAGCAATAGCAAATGCTATTTTTGCCGCCACAGGAAAGAGGGTAAAAAACCAACCGTTTATGGAAGAAGACGTGTTCAAAAATCCGACTGTAACTCCTAACATAAAGACTAATACAAAACTTCCTAAGAGCAGTTTTCAAAAAACAAAAAAAGCTTAGGGAATCGTTTAAAGCTTATTAAGAACAAAGGCTTTCACATAGAAAAACCGGGACAATTTTTTGTCGCCGGTTTTTTTATTAGCTGGTCTTTCACGTTTCACTCAAATCCAGTTTCTTATTTTTTTAATGACGACGAAATGCACTTAAAAAGGTTAAAAGCCTGAAGGATAAGTATCAGGCGGTTCGTTTTGTTGCTGAATGGGTATGGGGTGCAGCGCAGAAGTTTGATCTATGAAAACAAAGGCATCATATCGTTTCGGAATAATGGAGGGCACATAATTACCCTGTTCGTTATTAGGATTATACACCACTCCTATCGCTCTATGACCGATTGAGTTTTGCAATGACCCATTACTTCTTAATTCGCTTGATAAAAGAATTTTATTTGCGGGACTGATACTGTGTAAATAACCTTCCCAACTTCCCGCAGGTGCAGCGGGAACAGGCATAATTTGGATCGGACCGCCCCATGTATTTGATGCTATCACCGATCCCTGGTATGATCCAAAACCCACCGCAAAAACATTTTGCTCACCAAACTGCTCCCTTACCAGTTGACCCACATTCACTGTTCCCTGGCTGGCCATGTCCGTATAACGGGCATCACCCACATGCGTATTGTGCTCCCAAACAATCAGCTTCGAATCCGGTCCCATAAACTCCAGCAATCGGCTAATTGTTTGCGCCATATGCTTGTCTCTTATATTCCACGATTCCTCGTAACTGGTCACCGATGTTCTATAATACTGTTCACCATTCTTCACCACTAAAGCATTTTGCTGCATTACAAACTGTGGTTCAGTGGTAGCAGTTGCATTACCTGTCTTGGCAAGAATTAAGTTCCAAAGGTTGGTAGCTTGTGAGCGGCAATTAGCAGACGCGTTTGCCACCGCGTAACCGTACTGCTGGGCATCAGCGCTAAAAGGAGAGAAACATTGTTGTACCTGTTGCGATGCACCAGCAATGTCCGCATCTAATGGTTGCAGATAGGGTGCTAACTCCTGCGATGACTCCCATATGCAGTAAACGTCGAGGCCATAGAACCCCACTTTTTCGGTCGCGGGCTTTGCCTGGTTAAATCCATTCATCCATGTTATTAGCGAGGCAACTTCATAATTCCCCCACATCCACGTCGGCCATCTATTGTATTGCTTCAAGACGTTGACTGCTGCCAGGCTATCCTTCGATGGCCCTTTAATAAAATTATTGACTCTGTAAGAGTCGGCCCACTCCCCTTCTACCCCAATTGCATCAAATCCTTTCTCCTGCATTAGTCTCTTTGAAAGAGCCGCCCGCCAGTTATAAAACTCTGCTGTGCCATGAGACGCTTCTCCCAGAAGAACAATACGTGCATTGCCGATCTGTTGCAACAGCACATCCAAATCTTGCGAACTATTAAGCGGATGGGTGGCTACGTCGCCACCAGGCGCCGAACTCTTATCTTTTCTACATCCAAAGGCTAATATGGAGGCAAATAGTATCGCCCACACTCTTACTGCTACATGTTTCATTACCACTAATTTTTTAAAGTAAAATATTTCTTAATATGAACGCAAATAAGACACCACTTATCTATAAAAAAGAAGTTGGGGTTGTAGAGCTTGTTGTTTTAATATTTTTAGAAAAGAGTTGAAAAAAATCAACAATAAGAGGGCAAAAAAAATGCAGCCGAAAGGGCTGCATTGAATTGGTCTGGTAGAAAAAGTTATTCTACAATTACTTGCTTACTACCAACTCTTGAAACAGTAATTTTCCGTTTAGCATTAGGGAATGCAGATGAAGCCTGCTTCATTTGCTTTTTCAAAATTTCATTCTCCTTTTTTAGAGACTGCATATCTTTCTCCAACCTATTTAGGCGGGCCTCAGAAGAAGCAATGTTAGTTGAAACCGGCGTACTGTCGGCAACGGTTTGAACGTTTTCAGAAGCATTTTGAGCATTTGTGACATGGCTATACACTACCAACATTCCAAGTATAAATAACTTTCTCATGGTCATGATTTTTTGCTGATTTCTAGAATTAAATGCCTCCACAAATATATACATAGGATGCGAAGGTTAGGTATGATCGCTCACTGAAAAACCTGTTAAAAACAATGTCTTTCACTGGTTACGCAAACATTTTTTATAGCAGTTTTTTGGTGCCAGCTCTTTATCATTCTCAAGCATAGTTGCGTCGCACTACGTTCATCTGTTTTGCTACTATTGAGCTTTTTTCAACTGTTATTTTAAATTCCATATATGACTATTAGCAAATGATAACAAAAAGCCTCCCCTACCGTTTCTGCTGTATTTTATTATATTAGAGAAACCTAAACCAAAACTGATTTATGAAAAAAGGTCTCAAAGTAGTTCTGCTAGTCATTGGCGGACTAATCGTTTTAGTTGCATTAGCTGCGGCTGTAGTATCGTTCAGGGGAATACCAAAGTACGAGGCTAAAAAAGTCGACGTTAAAATTGAGTATACACAGGCACGCATCGACAACGGGGCAAAACTCGCCTCTATGCTTTGTCGCAGTTGTCATTATAATGAGCAAACGCATCGCTTTACCGGTAGAGAACTAACTGAAGTAACTCAATTCGGAAAAATCTATTCTAAAAATATCACGAGTCATGCTGATGCCGGTATTGGAAAATGGACCGATGGGGAACTCGTTGCTTTCTTAAGAACCGGCACTAAACCCAACGGTCAGTATGTGCCACCTTACATGCCCAAACTCGTTCATATATCAGACGAAGACATGAGTTCTATTATTGCATTTCTTCGAAGCGACAATGAGTGGGTTAAAGCGGAGCCAACTAAACAACCGGAATGTGATCCTTCCTTTCTTACAAAATTTCTAACCAACATTGGCGCATTTAAACCATTTGATTATCCTGAAAAACCAATTCCTCAACCAGATACTACCAACCCTGTTAAGCACGGAGAGTATATAGCCCTTTATCAGCTTGAATGTTATGCATGTCATTCAAAAGACTTTGCGAAAAATGATTATCTCGTCCCATCAAAATCCGAAGGGTTCTTTGGTGGTGGAAATAAGATGTTTGATATGGAGGGCAAGCCAATTTCAACCCTGAATATTACAATGGATAAACGCACCGGCATTGGTAATTGGACCGAAGAAGAATTTGTAAAGGCAATCAAGTTCGGCCAGCTTCCAGCTAATCAGCCCGGTTTACGGTACCCCATGATACCGTATAGCAATCTTACTGATAAAGAAGCCCGAGCTATTTATGCCTATATAAAAACAGTCCCTGTGATCGAGAATGCTGTCGAACGAAAGGGTGCAGAGTAAAACACTTACGCAAAAAAAGACCTTGACTTATCCTCAAGGTCTTTTTATTTAAAATCTAAAAAAGGTTCTTTTTTTATCTTTTCCTTCCTCCTATATCCGGCAGCAAACCGGTAAGCAAACCAATCAATGGTAAAAAGGCACAGACCCTAAAAACGTTTTGAATACTCGTATGATCTGCAAGCATCCCTAACAAGGCAGATCCCAATCCACCCATTCCAAAAGCAAATCCAAAAAACAAACCGGCAACCGTTCCTACTTTGCCCGGTATTAATTCCTGTGCATAAACCAAAATGGCTGAAAAAGCCGAGGCAAGAATAAACCCGATAAAAACGGTTAACACACAAGTCCAAAACAGCGAAACGTATGGAAGCAACAGGGTAAAAGGAGCAGCACCAAGTATAGAAAACCAGATGATATACTTACGGCCAAACCTGTCTCCAAGCGGCCCTCCCAACAAAGTGCCTGCGGCAACAGAAAATAGAAATACGAACAGGTACACCTGTGAATTTTGAACTGATACGTGAAACTTATCTATCAAGTAGAAGGTGTAATAACTTGAGATGCAGGCCAGGTAAAAATATTTTGAAAAGATCAGTACCAGTAAAATGATAACCGCACCCGTTACTCTTCCTTTTGACAACACAGGACCGGCTTTGGCGCTAGCACCGGGCTTCCCTTTTATACGATGCATATTTCCGCTATACCATTTACCTACGCCAACCAGCAAAGTGATGGCAAGTAATGCCAGCAGGCAAAACCATAAAATAGACGTTTGTCCGTAAGGAATAATGATAGCTGCCGCCAACAACGGACCTAAAGCGCTGCCGGCATTCCCTCCTACCTGGAAGATCGACTGCGCAAGCCCTCTTCTGCCGCCACTTGCCATATAAGCAACCTTGCTCGCTTCGGGGTGGAAAACAGAAGAGCCGAGACCTATGAGAGCGACAGAAACGAGTAGAATTTGGTAACTATGGTTGATGGCTAAAACGATCAGGCCGGTCATCGTAAGCGACATACCAACTGCTAATGAAAAGGGCTGCGGCTTTTTGTCTGTATAAAATCCCACAACCGGTTGTAACAGCGATGCAGCCAGTTGAAACGTAAGTGTTATTAAACCAACTTGCGAGAAACTTAAAGCGTAAGTATCCTTCACCATTGGATAGATGGAAGGAATCAAGGATTGTAAAGTATCGTTCAGCAGATGCGAAAGACTAATGGTTAAAAGTATAGGGAACACTGTTTTCTCTGCCATTTCTTTTGATACTCCAATCGTTTCGGCTGTAACAGCGCTCTGAGATTCCTTTATCATGCCGGCAAAGTTATAAAGAACAAAAGAATTGGTTTCGAAAACGGAAGAGTGGGTATTTGCTTAAATTAAAAATCTATGGCGAAAATATAAGAACATTGTATTTTGAACGCGGTCCGTTACAAATTCTTATGGCACATCTAATGTGTTATTTTTTTCAAAACCAACTCGTACATCAACATCTTGAAAGCAGGCGGTAGCATATTAATCCTGGGTTGTTTCGACACAAAAAGCGAGGAATATTCCTTTCTGTATAACTGCATTGAGGCTGAGGGTGAAAGTATAATTGCCATGAACACAGGTGTGATGCAATCCGACGTAAAATTTCCAATTCGTTTTGATGCCGATGTGGTGGCTCGTGAAGCAGGGTTTTCATTATCAGATTTAAGAAAAAAAGGTGATCGGGGACATGCCGTAACTGTGATGGGCAAGGGAGCCGCAAAAATTGTTGCAGCGTTAATGAAGGAAAATAAGATTAAGGGAGCTATTGCAATGGGTGGAGGAGGCGGAACTTATATCGCTATTACGGCGATGCAGGAAATCGCATTAGGCATACCGAAAATTTGTTTATCAACGATGACGGGGAAAGACTTGTCAGGCTTAATTGGAAGCCGTGATATCATTTTATTCCCTTCTATTGTAGACATGGCGGGCCTAAACAGCATTAGTAGGTTGCTAATAAAGCAGGCTGCCGCTAGTATCTGCAGCATTTCAAATGTAAGTGCCGAGGAAGCGTCTAAAACCAAAGGACGGATTGCAATAAGTATGTTTGGCAATACTTCCGCTTGCGTGAATCTCTGCACGGAATTGTTGAAAAGTAAAGGATATGAAGTATTCCCTTTTCATGCAAATGGAATAGGCGGCCGAACGATGGAGGCGTTAATTAGCGAAAGGTATTTTAATGCTGTGCTAGACATTACCACTACTGAATTAGCTGATGATTTGTGTGGTGGAATTTGCAGCGCTGGTCCTAGCCGGATGGATGCCGCTGCCAATCTAGGCATACCACAAGTAGTTGTTCCCGGATGTTTGGATATGGTTAATTTTGGACGAGTAGAGACAGTGCCTTCCCATTATAAAAACCGCGAGTTGTATAGCTGGTCACCAGAGGTTACGTTAATGAGAACAAATGAAGAAGAGAATAAAATTCTAGGCGAAAGGCTCGTACAAAAAGTAAGGAAATCACTTACACCTGTTGTTATTTTAATACCGGTAAAAGGAGTTTCGCAGATAGATATAGAAGGTGGAGTATTTCACCGCCCGGAAGTTGATAAAGTACTTTTTGAAACAATCAAGGCAAATAGCATAGGTAAAATACCTGTCGTTGAAGTAGATGCACATATCAACGATGCAATGTTTGCAACAAGACTGGTAAGTACATTATTAGAGATAATTGAAAAGAATTAAGCCCCAAGCAAAATTTCAAAAAACAAAAGATTTATATGCCTAACAAATGGACCGGAAGAGGTAACCCTTATAGTAAACAGGAAGTGAGAGATCGTTTACAGTTAACCTTGACTCAAAACAAAGCCATTATCGCAGCCGGCGCCGGCACAGGTATTAGTGCTAAGTTTATCGAGAAGGGTGGTGCGGACTTAATCATCATCTATAATTCGGGGCGGTTTAGAATGGCCGGCCACGGTTCCACCGCCGGTCTTATGGCATACGGTGATGCAAATGCTGAAGCGCTAAACATTGGTGAGTTTGAGGTCTTACCTGTGGTAGATGAGATCCCTGTTATTTGTGGTGTGCATGGTTCTGATCCCCGCCGTAGAATGTGGCATCATCTGCTGAAGGTGAAGGAAATGGGATTTTCTGGTGTAAATAATTTTCCTACACATTGTATCGTGGATGGACATTTTAGAAACGTGCTCGAAGAAACGGGAATGGGTTTTATTAAAGAAGTTGAAATGGTGAGGCTTGCAACAAAAATGGATCTCTTTTCAATAGTGTATGTTGCCAAACCAGAGGAAGCAAGGTTGATGGCAGAAGCGGGTGCTGATGCGATTATATCACACGTAGGTACTACAGTTGGAGGCTCGGTAGGTGTGGTAGAAGCCACCGTGACTATGGAGAATGCGATCTCGTTAACTAAAGAAATTATGGAAGCGGGAAAGAAGGTAAATCCTGATATCTTTTTCCTGGCTCACGGAGGACCGATAAACACGCCTGAAGACGTACGTATCATACTGGATGAAACAAAAGTTCATGGCTTTGTGGGCGCCTCATCGTTAGAACGAATGGGTGTTGAAAAATCGCTTACTGACCTTACAAAAAGATTTAAAGAACTGACATTATAATACATTTTCATGGCACTATCGTTGCGTCATGTTTCGCTACTTAATCTGCATGAAGGTTGAAGAACATATTCGTGTAGATAGCTTTCTAAAACACAGCGATGAACGTTATGAAGACACTCTTTATTCTTTTAATTTTTTTGACAGCGATATCCAACTCATTTTCACAACAACTCTCATATCCTTACCCGGTTCATTACCTGAATGTTAGTATTGAAGGCCGCGATCATAGGATGGCTTATATGGATGTAACGCCCGCTAAACCAAATGGAGAAGCCGTTTTGTTACTACACGGAAAAAATTTTAATGGTTATTATTGGCGGGATGTTATAGCAGCCCTTATCAAAGAAGGATACCGGGTTGTCCTGCCCGACCAGATTGGATGGGGGAAATCTGACAAACCGGTTATTCACTACAGCTTTCCATTGTTGGCCAATAATACCAAGAAGCTGCTTGATACTTTAGGCATTACAAAAGTGAATGTAGTGGCCCATTCAATGGGTGGAATGCTGGCGATACGGTTTGCCGTAATGTATCCTACCATCGTTTCGAAATTAGTTCTTGAAAACCCTATCGGCCTCGAAGATTATAGTCTCTTCGTTCCATATCAGTCAACCGATAAACTTTATGAAAACGAAAAGCAGTCCACTTACGAATCTTTAAAAAAGTACCAGCAATCGTATTATCCTGAATGGAAACCGGAGTATGAACAATATGTGCAAGCTCAATTAGACGCTTCTATGATAGGAAACAAAGACACTAATGCCCTTGTCTCAGCTATTACCTACCAGGTAATATATGAGCAACCTGTGGTGTACTACTTTGACAAAATTCAGGCTCCTACCCTACTAATTATCGGGCAGGAAGACAGAACAGTTGTAGGTAAAAATTTGCTGAACGACGAGCAAAAGAAACAATACGGACAGTACCCCACTCTTGGAAGAAAAACAAAAAATGCTATAAAAAATTCAATACTAGTGGAAGTTCCCGGCGTCGGTCACATACCTCACATACAAGCCTTGCCTACGTACTTAAAACGTCTTCTTACTTTTCTAAAGAGACCCTAAGGGTATCCAATTAGAAGACGAACCTTATCGCGAAATAGCTATAAAATTTAACTTTGAATTAGTGGCAAAATAATCATCTTTAAAAGCATGCGAAGAAGTAGAAATTTAATAAGAAGACAAACCATTCATGTAGACAAACAAGGTGAGCTAAAATCAAAAAACTCGCCAATGCATCCTATGGTTATGTTTAAACAACAAATCATTTTGATTTTAGCGACATGGGCCGCGTTCATTTTGTTCCTTTTATTTTCTCACCAATTACCGGCTTTTGACTTTTAGCGATTACTAAGAATGATCAAGGAAAGATCTAAACTAAATTAAAGTTTTAACTACCCCTCCTCTTTAAAATTATCCTTTGTAAGCATCTTTTCGATGCCTAATTCTTTGAACTTCTACAATTTTAATTACATCTTCGATTGTATATATTATTCGGTAATCTGCCACTCGGATTCTAAAAGCTTCCTCACCTTTCAACTTTTTCACCCCTTCAGGTCTTGGATTAGTTGCAAGGTTATCGATAGCTTCAACAATTTTTCTACTATAAGGTAGAGTGATTTGAGCTAATTCTTTAAGAGCTGATTTCTTTACCTCGATCGAATACATATGTTACAATTTACCTTCATCTAGTAATTGTTGTTTCGCCTTATCCCAAGGTATTGTCTCTTCATTTCTGCGAAGTTCAATTGCTATAATATCATAAACATCTTCCAGTTGTTCATCATTCTGTCCCAGAAGGTCAAGGTCAATCTGCATTACCCGGTGATTATTCGACTCGTTTTTCAGTATAGTTATAGCGTCCATATTGTTACCTTTTTTTCAAATTTACAAATTATAAGGCTCATGCTTCAAAACCTCCAACACTGTCCCATACAATACTTCCGCACCTAACGCCAAATCTTTGTAAGAGGCAAATTCAAGTGGGTTGTGGCTAATACCATCTTTACAGCGGACAAATATCATAGCGTAATCTGTAGCATAGCTTAGCGCCATAGCATCATGGAAAGGTCCACTCATAAGTTCGGGAGCATCGAGGTTAAGATTATTGCATTGCGCATGGATAATCTGTTTGAGCCAATCCGCGCAATAGCGGGGTTCACTGTTCCAGTCTTCTGTAATGGAATAAGTAAGATGATGTTTGCCACAAATTGCTTCTATCTGTTCACGAAGTTGCGCCTCATACATGTTGCGGCGACTAAGATCAATATCACGAAGGTCAACGGTAAAAGTGACTTCTTCGGGAATGACATTTCGACTTGCCGGAAAAACATTCATGGTCCCTACAGTACCAACAGTAGGTGCATCAGGAATTTGTGTAGCGATTTGGCGAAGGGCAAGAATAATTTCAGCTGCACCAACAAGTGCGTCCTGGCGAATGGGCATGGGCACCGATCCGGCGTGGCCGGCCATTCCCTTCAGCTTTACTGTCCACCATAAAGGACCGGAAATGCCCGAAACAACACCAATGGGTTTATGGGCAAGATCAAGCACAGGCCCCTGCTCTATATGCAGCTCAAGGAAACAATGAATGGAGCCGGGTGGGTACAAGCTGTCATCAAATTTCTTGGGATCGCAGCCAAAGTCTATCAGTGCCTGCCGACGGGTAATCCCATCTTTGTCTGCCCTGTCCAATTCGCCTTCTTCAAGACGACCAAGAATACCGCGGCTTCCAAACAAACCTTTGTTAAAGCGCCAGCCCTCTTCATCAGCAAAGGAAACCACCTCTATAGTTCGCTCGGGTTTTATGCCTTTTTCGACAATTGTTGTAACGGCCTCAATAGCGCATAGCACTCCTGCTACACCATCAAACCGTCCACCATAAGGTTGACTATCTAGGTGCGAGCCCATCATCAAAACCGGTAGTTCTGGCTTGGTTCCTTCCAGCCTTCCTATGAGATTTCCAAAGTTATCAATCCTGGTTGTCATGCCTGCTGCTTGCATCCAGGAGGAGGCAAGTTCGAACGCTTGTTTCTCGCTAGGCGAAAGTGTGGGACGATTGGTGCCGGTTTCGCCGAGCTTTCCAATTTCACTCATTTGCTCAAAGTGCTGTTCGAGGCGGATAGAGTTGACGGTCATTGCAGTTGGTTTAATTCAAAAGTAGAAAGTAAAAAGTCAAAAATAACCTCACTTTTTCCTTTTGCCTTTTGACTTTCTACTTTCATGGCAAGGCTATCTACTTTTTGCTTCAGCTAGCTACAGCTCCGTTCGATTCATCACTTATCCACTAATAGTTATCTTTGCCGCATGAAGATTTTAATGGTTTGCCTGGGCAACATTTGCAGAAGTCCGTTGGCAGAAGGCATATTAAAAGATAAAGTAAGAAAAGCCGGCCTTGATTGGGAAGTGGATAGCGCAGGAACGTTGGGACGCAATGAAGGCTGTGCGCCGCACAAGTTTTCACAAAAGGTGGCGCTTGATAACGGGCTGGATATTGGGGAAGCAAGGTGTCGTTATTTTACTAAAGAGGACATGAAAAATTTCGACAAAATCTATGTGATGGATGACGAAAATTATCTTGATGTAAAAAGAATAAGTGGCAATAATTGGGACTCCGGCAAAGTCGATCTTATCTTAAACGAACTGTATCCAGGCGAAGACCGGATAGTGCCCGATCCATGGTATGGCGGTGAAGAAGGTTTCCGCAAAGTGTATGAAACGCTCGATCAAGCTTGCGATGCCATCATTAAAAAGTACGCTGCGGGTATGCACGTGGTTTAATTGCAATCCTTACTTTAAAGGAAATCTGAAGCAAAAAGCAAAAAGTAATAATCAGTAAAATAAAAGCCGTTTGGGCTGGGGCGACACATGAAAGCAACATTACCGCAAGGGACAAGAGATTTTTCGGCAGAGATAGTCAGTAAAAGAAATTTTATTTTCAACACAATCAGAACTGTTTTTGAATTGTACGGGTTTCAACCACTTGAAACACCGGCCATGGAAAACCTCGACACCCTGATGGGCAAATACGGAGAGGAAGGTGACAAGCTCATTTTTAAGATTTTAAATAATGGCCTCGATAATCCTTCAAAGCATCTGCAAGCCCGGCAGGAGCTTGAAAAAGTACTCGACGGAAAAAATACAAAAGGCCTAACCGAGCGGGCTCTCCGCTATGACTTAACCATTCCGTTTGCAAGATATGTGGCTATGAATTTTGGTCAGCTCACACTCCCTTTTAAGCGGTATCAAATTCAGCCCGTGTGGCGGGCGGACCGACCTCAGAAAGGAAGATACCGGGAGTTCTACCAGTGCGATGCCGATGTGGTAGGCAGTACCAGCCTTTTAAATGAGGCCGAGCTTACAAGCATTTACAGCAACGTTTTTAAAAAGCTCGGAATAGATGTAGAAATCAGGATCAACAGCAGGAAAATACTGGCGGCGTTAGCAGAATTGTGTGGTGGTTTAGACAAGATGATGGATATAACTATTGCCATAGACAAGCTGGATAAAATTGGAATGGAGAAAGTAAAGGAAGAACTTTCTCAAAGAGGTTTACAAGCAGACCAAATCGCGAAAATTGAGAATTATCTTTTAATAACCGGAAGTAACGAAGAAAAGATCCTTGCACTACAAGATCTGATTGGAGGCATAGAAACGGGTAAAAAGGGAATTGCTGAAATAGAATTTCTACTAAGCTTCCTTCCGTCGTCAGTCATCGGTCAATTGTCCGCCGATTTTACACTTGCGCGCGGCCTTAACTATTACACCGGGATAATTTTCGAAGTGAAAGCCAAAGGCGTACAAATGGGAAGTATTGGTGGAGGTGGAAGATATGATGACCTCACAGGCTTGTTTGGCGTGCCAAACGTACCCGGGGTTGGGATCAGCTTTGGCGTCGATAGAATGTACGATGTGATGGAAGAATTAAAACTCTTTCCGGCAACTGTGCAAACAGGGACGAAGGTGTTGTTTTTTAACCTGGGCGAAGCAGAAAGTAAAACAGCTTTTGGATTGATGCAGCAGCTGAGAGATAAAGGAATTTCAGCAGAACTGTTTCATGAAAACGCAAAGTTTGATAAGCAGTTTAAGTACGCAGATAAAAAAGGTATTGCTTATGCGGTTATAATAGGAAGCAAGGAACTGCACGAAGGAACTTGTATGGTTAAAGATTTAAAGAAGGGTGAACAAAAAACAGTATTACAGACCGAGCTAATTATCACTGATTTTTAGGAATTAAGAAAAGTTTTGGATAATTGTTTGTGGCCGAAGCGGCTTTAACAGTAAGGGGTGTTAAACGAACAGTTTCTGGTACTGTATTGGCTTTTGTGATGTAAAAAATAATATGAAAATTCCCCTACTTCTAATCATAGCCGCTTCAGTTACAATCATAGGTTGTAGCAGTAGCTCCTACCCTGACTCACGCCAGTATCCGCAATCACGCCAATATCCGTCTGGTTCTGACAGGTATCCTTATCCAACGTATCCCTCAAATAATGGGCGAAACGGAGACCTGATTGTTACAAGGGATGGTAGAGTCTTGGACAGGAATGGACGAATTGTTGGAACCACTAGAAATGTCCCTTCGAACCAAGGCAGGCAGATTTACGGATCACGACAAGGAAGGCCGTATTACGAGAATGAACGAAGACGAAATGAACGTTACAACAATCGCCGCAACGACGAACGGTACGAAAAGGAGTACCGTGGCAACAACAACCGCCGCAATGGAAATTATTATGACAATAAGTAATCACTGATTGTACAAAGAGGTGAAAGGGATTTCACCTCTTTGTATTTGCGATACAATGGGTTGGAAAGATTTGGTAACTAAGTAAAAGGCTGACAAAAAAGCTTAAAGTACAAGTGAGTGACACAACGATGTTTAATATTTATTCAAAAGTTTGTTCCCACAAGAGCCTTACAATAAATTTTGTCAAATATTTCTCCTCGATTTCAGAAAACTTTACATATTATAATCCTGCACGAGATGGCGGCTCACTTACCTTTGCAGCCATGAAATCACAAAAGAATATTCGTCACTTGAGTCTAGAAGAGTTGACGAATTACTTTGAACAAATTGGTGAGAAAAAATTCAGGGCCAAACAAGTTTACGAATGGCTTTGGCTGAAACAGGCCCATAGTTTCGAGGCTATGACGAACCTGAGCAAAGAATTAAGGACTACACTACAAGAACATTTCACACTACCTGCACTAAAGGTAGAGACTACCCAATACAGTGAAGACGGAACGGTAAAAAGCCGCTTTAAAACAGTGGAAGGCCATATGGTTGAAGGTGTTTTGATACCTGCCGATGAACGCCAGACTGCTTGTGTCTCCTCACAGATTGGTTGCAGCCTTAGTTGTAAGTTTTGCGCCACCGGTTACATGGAACGCAAGCGAAATCTTGATTACGATGAAATTTATGATGAGGTTGTTTTGCTGAACCAGCAGGCCAACAAAGTGTATAATAAAAAGCTTAGCAACATTGTTTTTATGGGCATGGGCGAACCGTTGCTCAACTATAAGAACGTACTAAAAGCCATTGAGAAAATAACTTCACCCGAGGGACTGGGAATGAGCCCGAGACGAATAACCGTTTCGACGGCGGGGGTTGCAAAAATGATCAAACAACTGGGCGATGATAAAGTACGTTTCAATCTTGCATTGAGCTTGCACGCGGCAAATGATGTGAAGCGTAACGAGATTATGCCGATCAACGAAAGCAACAACATCAAAGCGTTGATTGAAGCTTTGAACTATTTTTATAAGCAAACCGGAAACGAGATAACTTTTGAATACATCCTGTTTCAAAACTTCAATGACTCGATAAAAGACGCGGACGAACTGATAAAAATTTATCGCCAGGTTCCCGCAGATCTTGTAAATATTATTGAATACAACCCTATCGATGCCGCGAAATTTCTAAAACCAGATGAGGAAACCGTAGAAAAGTTTATGAATCATCTGTCAAAAGCACGTGTAAACGCTCGCCTAAGACGGAGCCGTGGTAAAGATATAGATGCCGCGTGCGGCCAACTTGCCAACAAAAACACACTTGAACTTGTTGAGAAAATGAATAATGAACAATTAACAATGAATAATTAATAATGAGTGGAGAAGCTCAGATTATTCATTATTCATTTGTAATTATTCATTAGCCCCTCTCCTTAAATTATTGTTAGTCTGTATTCTAAATAGAAATATCGGCCTAAATTGTACCCCATTTCATAACACAAACACCAGCAGCCTTGGAAAAAAACTTTAAGTGGTCCGATGAAAGTGAACCACACAAACAGCGGACAAAAGAAATTATTACAAAGCACCCTGAGATTCGTAAGTTAATAGGAAGAAACCCCTACACAATCTTTGTTATTCTGTTGTGTGTGGGAGTACAGATCACTCTGGCTGTCTTATTAAAAGAGGCCAATTGGTGGTTAGTTTTTGGCGCGGCTTATCTTATTGGCGCGTTCGCGTGCCACACGCTTTTTGTTTGTATTCATGAATGTGCACATAATCTCCTTTTCAAGAACAGGATGGCTAACACATGGTCAGGTATCTTGGCCAATTTGCCGCTTGTTTTCCCTAGTTCAGTTTCTTTTCAGAAGTATCATATTAAACACCACTCTTTCCAGGGTGTGGAAGAATTAGACGCAGATATGCCCTTTCAATGGGAGGCGCGTTTAATTGACAACTCAAGGATCGGCAAAGCCGTCTGGTTGTTATTCTACCCTATTTTTCAATTACTCAGGCCTATGCGTCTAAAGGAAATTGCGATTTGGGACAAGTGGACAGTGATCAACTGGATCGTTCAATTTAGCTTTATGGCTGCCGTTGTATACTTCCTTGGCGCCCACAGTGTTGTTTATCTTGTAGCAGGTTTCTTCTTTTCTGTTGGTCTTCATCCGCTGGGTGCACGTTGGGTGCAGGAGCATTATCTTACTCACGGCGACCAGGAAACCAAGAGCTATTATGGCGTCCTAAACACAGTTAATCTAAACGTGGGCTATCACAACGAGCACCACGATTTTCCTTCAGTAGCCTGGAACAGGTTGCCTAAAGTAAAAAAGATTGCCAACCAGTATTACGATACATTAGGTTATCATACTTCTTACACGGGCTTACTTTTCCGCTTCCTGTTCGACAAAAACATCTCTATTTATTCCCGTGTTGCCCGTGCAAATCGCGGCAAAGTAAAGGTGACTAAAGAGCATGTTATACCAGCCGCAAAATTGGTTGAAACAGGTGATGAAGTAATCGCTTAAATAATAAAACATATTTTACAGAAAGGGGATGCTTGCGCATCTCCTTTCTGTTTTTAATACTTTTTTGACGGACGATACAACTGTCCTCAACATCGTTGTGTCACTCCCTTGTACTTTCAATCTTTCTATTCCCCTTTTTTCAATTTGAGATAATACAAGCTTCGTCGGTCTAAGGAGTTAATAGGCGATGTTGCAGCAGTGTTAGCTAAAAAAAGATTTGGCACTTTATGAAACCAGCAAAGGCACACAAATGTCTGAGCTGTATCAACTTTAAATGAAAAAGCCCTTGCTATTTGCAAGAGCCTTTAAAATATTTCTACATGAATTCTTACTGGTACTGGATGTAAATGGGTTTTGGCACAAACTGCAATAGTTCCTGTGGCGTGTACAATTGGCTTGCTCCTGTTTTGGTATCATTGTGATAAAACAATTTGAAGCCGGTGAATTGAACAGGCTCTTTTTTAATATACCTGAGATACGTCGACCTCTTAAGAAATTTCGGTCCCCATCCGTCCATGTCCATCACGATCTGTACTTCAGGAACTTTTTTGATCTGATCAAAACCTGTTACCATTCCCTGGGTGAAACGATGGACAACTAAAATCTTAGGAGGAAGGTTATTTTTTCGTACTAATTCAGCCAGATAATCGATTGCAGTATTAATATCATCAGCATTAAAAGTTCCGATTTTGCTACCTGGCACCTCACCATTTTTAAGAGAAAATTCCGGATCAATTCCCAGGTGCACGTTTGCCATTTTTAAATATGGTTCAAGAAGAGGCACTTCCGTCTTAACGTTACTATGAGCAACTTGTATGTCGACAAACACCTGCCCGTTAATTTCCTTCGCCCAACTTAATATGGTATCAATCTGCTTAAAAGGCATGCGGTAGCGATACATATTATCCTTTTGCGGAGTTCCTTGCGCAGTAACTGCCACGTAATGCAGCGCAGGAATGACTGGTATAGAAGGATCTGCAGCCTGCCACTTGGCTACCTCACCCTTAAGCTTTGCAAGCATCTGATTTTTAGGTAACTCACCCAAAATGCCCATTTTTTTAGAAAAAAGGTTACCATAGTAAGCAACGATTCTATTAAAAGGCAGTATTGCTCCTGCTAAAGGATAAGGGGCTTTTGCAGGCCACTTGCCGGTTGTATCGCCATTCGTTAAATCTCTAATTATTTTATCGTAAGCTGCAGTGTCAACAAGTTTTCTCACAGGTTCGCCAGCAGGCTGTCCTTTTTCATTAGTAACATCTGCCTTTTTTTCATTCCCCGCAGGAGCCTGGCTGCAACCGATAGAAACGATTAGCAGTAAGGGTAATAATTGCATTCTTTTCAAGGAAAATCTATTTTTCATAACGGTCAAATATATTCTAAAATAGATTGAAGACAAGTCATAGTTCTAAACATTGTCACTTGTGTATTATGTAGGTTTTAAATCAGTTTACTACCGTTTACAGATTCTCCTAA
This sequence comes from Segetibacter aerophilus, assembly GCF_007991655.1. GTDB lineage: Bacteria > Bacteroidota > Bacteroidia > Chitinophagales > Chitinophagaceae > Segetibacter > Segetibacter aerophilus. Next base: position 168,993 of record NZ_BJYT01000001.1, on the reverse strand, counting down.
TATAAATTTTACAGCCATTTAAGGCTGGCGAAGAATTTGTCTTTGTTGAGGCATGAACACTTTATTTCCCATAGAGCCTGCCTATCCTGAAGGGTTTACCTATGTTCAAAATTTCATCACTACCGATGAGGAGATTGAACTATACAGGCAGGTTTTAAAAATTGACTTACACAATTTCAACTTCCAGGGATTTACGGCAAATAGAAAAGTAGCCAGCTTTGGTTACGACTACAGTTTCGACAATGGTAGTTTAACAGCAGGAAAAGAAATTCCGGCTTCTTTCGATTTTTTAGTAGACAAGGTGAATAAACACCTCCGTTTAGCACCAGGGAAATTTGCGGAACTGCTAGTAACGGAATATCCTCCCGGTTCGGTTATTAACTGGCATCGTGATGCTCCACCTTTCGATATTATTGCAGGCATCTCAATAATGGCTGATTGCAACTTTCGACTGCGGCCACAGGACAAAGCAAAACAAGGGCGAGGGTCAGTTATTTCTTTTCCGGTTCATCGGCGTTCTCTTTATATAATTCAAGGACCTGCAAGAACTGAATGGCAACATAGTATTTCACCGGTGAAAGAAACCCGTTATTCTATCACGTTACGAACATTGCGAGCATAAGCTTAGGGCTAAGCACAAAAGCTGCACCTTCAACTTTGAAGCTTTTACCTTCCCTTTTAATGGATTAGAATATTTCTTACCTTACTTGCGAAGAGTTTCCCCGCAATTGCCTGCTGTTTATGTCGAAGTTTTGTGTGATTATATTTCTTGTTTTGACCGGTAACTTGTTTGCTCAAAATAATACCTGCATTCCCACGGTTTCCATTACTGCTAGTCAGAATAATATTTGCCTCGGTACGACAGTAACCTTTCACGCCAGTGTTACAAATGAAGGAACAAACAACGTGTACAAATGGAAAAGAAACAACGCAAACGCCGGGGTTAATAACAATGTCAACTACACTTCTGCCGATTTCGATGACGGAGACTTGATTACATGCGAATACAGTTGCAAAACTTTATGCGGTGTTGACACTACGGTCATTAGCAAGCCGATTACAATGCACGTAATTGAAAGCACAAAGCCTTCTATCACGATCGCCAACGACGATCCCCTTATATGCGAAGGAGAATTAACTGTCTTCACGTCAAAAGCTTCTTACGGAAACGCAGTACCAACTTACCAGTGGAAAGTAAACGGACTGCCAGTCGGGTCAAATACCCCTGAATACGCTACTACCAATCTAACCAATGGTTCTCGCGTAGAATGTGTCTTAACAATTTCAAGCCCCGCTTGCCCTGGTACGCTTAGGTCTGCAAGTTCTGAAATGACTATTTACGTTTACCCAATGATCCATCCCGACATTACTATATCACCAAGCAAAACTCAAATTTGCAGGGGCGAAGAAGTTACGTTTACGGCTAAAGCCAACGGCGGCGCGGTTCCATCTTTCAGGTGGGAAATAAATGGCAAAGCAACAGGAGACGTCGGACCGTCTCTTGTCACCAGTACCTTGAAGGATGGTGATTCAATAAGTTGCACAGTTACCATTGACCAGGACTCGAGATGTCATACCAGCACTAGTGCACCATCAAATAAAGTGGCTATACAGGTTCGGGATTATCCAGATCCAACCCTCGTGATTGCTGCACCAACTCTCGATGTATGTTCCGGAGTTGCACTCAACTTTTCAGCCAACGCCCAGAACGCAGGGGATTATAAATTGTACCAGTGGCAGGTTAATGGGCATGCTGCTGGCAATGCATCTACTTTCACAAGCACCCAACTTGCAAATGGCGACACTATTTCCTGTGTACTTTCAACAAATATCCCGGGCTGCTCAATTACGGTGAATGTACCTTCTAATCGTAAAGTGGTCACCGTAAGAAAGACTCCTGTAATTACCTTTTCGCCACCAGAGGTTTCTGTTATGTCAGGCTCACCCGCCCAGGTTGCAGCTACTGTTTCAGGCAATCCAGCTTCTGTTGCGTGGCAACCTTCAGGCATATTGCTTACGCCACTATCGTTAACCTCCTTAACTGTTCCGCTAAAGGCTGACACTACGTTTAGTTTAACCGTCGTTGATGCAAATGGGTGTGCGGCTACAAAGGAGTTAATTGTTAAGGTGCTGCACAGCTTCCAGATGCCTACTGCGTTTACACCTAATGAGGATGGAAGAAATGATGTGTTTCGAATTCCGCCGGGTGCGTCTCTTCGTTTGCAGGAATTTTCTGTTTTTGATCGCTGGGGGAATGCTGTCTTTCGAACTGCTGATATCACCAAAGGTTGGAACGGCAGCTACCAGGGTAGGTTTCTAGACATGGGTGCATATGTGTACCTCATTAAGGGAATCATTCAAGACAAGGAGGTGGTCATAAAGGGAACAGTTGCTCTATTAAGATAAGTTATACATCGACCTACCATACGCTCTCTATATGTTCCTTAAGTTTTGAAGCGTGTCTTTGTGATTGGTTTTGATGATTTCGGAAAATAGCTCAAAAATGATTAAAAGCTGAACGGATTGCGACGCAAGAATGTTATATCGGAGACTTGTCGCTGGTATTAATAAAATACCTATCAAAATAATCCAATCGGCAAAATGATCTCCCATTTGTTTGGCTGCTTAAGGCCAAGTGTACCATAATCAAGCAGGCGGCTGTAGCGAATGCCGAAAGAAACATCTTGCTGGTTCCACCATTTTGTATCGAAGAATAGCTCGCCACCCACCAAGTTGAACAAAAACTTGTTGCCGGTCCGGAGGCTTTTTACCCTAGTAAGGTCGTGAAAGGCATTGGCCCGAAGTCGTTTAAAGTAAACAACATTACCGACGCCCCAATCAGGATACACCAGTGGAAAGTGATAATTCGAACCAATCCTAAACATGCGGGGGAAATCGACTACCGAATAGCCACGCGAAAAAGGAAAATTGTTTGAAAACGGGTACTGTCCCAAGGTATCGCGGCGTTGGTAAGCAACCGTAAAAACGATGTTGTGGTTTATATGAAAACCGGGGAGAAAAAGGGAGCCATAAGCAAGAAACTGGTTAGCGGTTATCCTGTTGACGGTACTGCGGTACTGCAGTAAAAACGTTTGCGCCCATTGTGGATAGATTTGTTGTACCGCTTTTTGAATCTGCCCTGAATATTGTAACCTTCCCTGCCAATAATTAAAGCTTTGATCGCGGATAAAGTTTTTATAAATACCCGTTCCGCTAATGGATTGACGATTGATAGTAGCGGTCGCTGTAAGGTAACGGTATTGTTTGCCAGATGAAAAATTGAGCGGAAGCCGCAGGCCCGCATTAACATTAAACTCACTGTAATTTGCGATACTGTCCCTTATTGGGTTCGCAGTTCTATTCAAAGAGACAGACCGGTTCCATGTTTGACTGGCTCCTAAAGTAGGTTGAACAAACCATCCGCCATAAGTGGCATTTACCCCTGCCTTGTGACTGCTTTCGTTTCGGTTATAAGTATAATACAAATCACTTTGAAGCGTATTAAGAACGTTTTGCCCCAGGAGCATAATTGAGAATTCGGGATCGCTGTACTCCGGACGCCAACTGTGAAAGTTTAGCAGGTTGAATGTTTTCCTATACTTTTTGACCGGGAAATTTCTTGTCGAGATATTTTCGAGTGTAGTATATTTTTCCTGTTGCAGAGCCGCGACAGTATAAATATCCGGGATCGCGTCTTCTTTGCTTTCAAGGGAACGCCATAAGAGTGCAGTATCACGAATACTGGCAAGCCTGTAACCATCGGCGGTAAAATTTGAAGCGATCAGCCTTTTATTGGGAGCGTCATAGACTGCCTGGTAAAAACCTGTAGGATGAACCGCAACCCGGTAAGTCTTGTTTTTACTTTCGATAAACGCCCATGTTTCATCACTTGAACGGTAAGAACTGGTAAAGAAAATGGTATCGCCCTGCACGGTCGGCATGCCAAAAATGCGTTCAGAAAACGGGATGAGCTTTGTCTCTTTTCCTGTAGAAAATTCAATTTTAAGCAAAGCCATTTCTCCACCTTCATTTCTTACGGGCGTGTATACAAACGAGTCATTAGCGCTGAATTTAGGATAAGTGTAGACGATACCTCTTGAAGCCTTTGACCGGAACAACGTCTCCCCTTTTAAGCTTAGGGCAACCAGGTCCGACATCTGGTTCGTCCTCATTTCAACAGCAATTACTTTTTTTCCATCGTGCGAAATATCAGGCGACACGTACCTTTCTTTATTCGTTATCCTTTCAGATTTACCTGTTTTAATATCCATCACCTTTATATCGCTAAACTCCCGGTAACCCCACCTCTTGTCAGCTTTGTAAGAAGCATAGGCAATTTTACCTGCATTGAAAGAAAAGTAATCGTCGTTTGAAATATCTCTTACCCCAATTTTTTCCTCTTTTCCATTCGGCAACAACTTATAAAATGCAGGAATACGGCGATAGCTCCTTTTTAAAACAATAATAGATCTGTCTGCGCTTAAGTAAGGATATTTATAATCAGTTATGTAATTACCGTGAATGGGTGTAATATAATCGACCGTCTTCCCTTTAGACAAGGTCCACATGTTGTGATAGAAAGCAAACGCCTCTGCTACAAACTGTTTGTACCCAATGCCAGCATATTTTTTTACAGCTCCCTGCCATGGATAAATGAACGGTTTGAATGCAGCCGCATCATGAGAGACTTTTTTCCAAAAATCAGCCCCATATTTTTCCCTGCCGTACGCCACTAATAGGTAGCCCAACTGGTAATGATCGGGAACGTAATTAGTCAAAGAGCCGTTGCGAAGCTTCATATACGAGTAGCGCTTGTCTTGCTTAAACAGCGACTCGTAACCCTTGAAAAAATAAGGTAGCCTTCCTCTGCCCTGTCTAGTTAACGCAGTTTCGTTAAACACAGCGTCACCTTCAAAAAACCAGTCAGGCACTGAAGCTGAGTTTGCTAAAGCTTGCCCTTCCTGTCCAAATAAGACACTGGCTACTTTAGACAATCCGATATTGAAGTTGCTATATTGCTCTACGTGCCGGTACTCATGCACAGACAAAAGATCAGCCCAATTAATGGCACCTAACTCGAAAGAGTTTGTTGGAGCAAATAGATAAAACTCGCTCCGATAAGGCCCGAGGCCAACATAAGCGTTTGAGACTGTTGACTGGTTTTGTAAAACAATATTTATTTTCCTTAGGTTACTCCCGATTGATCGGGTATGACTTTTCTGAAGTTCATGAACAATTGATGAAACTCTTTTGCCTGCATCTTCCAATCCTACGGGAAAAATAACTCTTGCAGTATCCGTATTTATCTGGTTCCATTTTATTGAGGAAGGGTTGCCGCCAAATACCTGGCAGTAAGCGGAGGCCGATTGAAGTAACACGACAATAGATAGAAAAATAAAACGCAAGTGATAGTGCTTTAGCTAACTTCTCCGGGTACTGCTGTAAAGAAGTTGATACAGCAGGCGCAGATGAAATGAAAGAGTTCCGTTTAAAACAAGACGAAGCGCATTTGTTTTGCAAACACGCCCGTCCCCATTTTTGGCTAGCCTTTTACCAAAGGAACTTTGGTCATATCGAGGTAGTTATTCTGAAACTCATGCACGTAGATAGGATGAGAAATGTGCCGCTTGTCTTCACGATACCACATTTCAAAATTTGAAAAATTCCCCTGCTCATGCAACAGTGTTCTAAATGCGCCTTTTGTATATTTTATTGAGCCATCATCATTTGCTTGCTTCTGAAAACCTAGTTTAAACAAATAAGACTCGTCTAATAGAATGGGGTTAATATGTTTAGCGTCATACCAAAATTCCTGGTCCTCTGCAGTGGTAATTTCTACCTTGCCATCAAGGCGATCAACATTTGTTATTTCGCCCTCTTTCCACTGGCCGTCATATTCCGCCATTACAAGATCCCCTTCTTTTAGTTCACTGATTTTTAGCATAAGCTGTCGTTTTTAGTTGATTAATTTTCTTATTATGTAGTTTTCTTAGAAACCTTCTTTTTATAATATCTGAAATCTTTATTGGCCCCGCTTGATTGCTACTATTTTACATCATTGCGTCGCACTCTTGTACGTTATTTCAATGGGCAACGATAGAGCAATCGTCACACAAAAAATATTATACCATAGAGTTGCATGCTGGCTCTAAAATTTAAGTATCTAAATTAATGAAATTGCGAAAAGGATAAATTTTTAAATCTAACAAATAAGTATTGAAAAAAATCGGGCTGATATCTGATACTCACCACTACTTGGATGAGGCCGTTTTCAAACACTTTGATCAGTGCGATGAAATCTGGCATGGAGGGGACTTTGGTTCAATCGCAGTAGCGGAGGCGATAGAGAGGTTTAAACCTTTACGAGGGGTATTTGGAAATATCGATGGACAAGACATCAGAAGCAAGTTTCCTGAGGTACTAAAGTTTGCTTGCGAAGATGTAAAAGTATTAATGATACATATTGGAGGCTATCCGGGAAGATATACCCCACTGGCAAAAACTGAAATGGCGGCAAGCCGTCCCAAAATTTTCATCTCAGGTCATTCTCATATCTTAAAAATCATGTACGATAACAAGTTTGAGTGCCTCCACATAAACCCAGGGGCTGCAGGAAAACAAGGCTGGCATAAGGTTAGGACGTTAGTTCGTTTTGTAATAGATGGCGCAGATATCAGAGATTGCGAAGTCATAGAGCTCGGAAAGAGATAACAAATATGATTAAAACACTGCAGTTGTCTCGCTCTATTCGTTTGCTACTATTGACCTTTTTAACACAAGAACTTCTAAAATGAAAACAACAGGAAATACAATACTAATCACAGGCGGAACCTCCGGAATTGGGCTGGCTTTTGCCGAAGAATTTTTACGCTTGGGAAACACAGTAATTATATGCGGCCGGCGCAAAGAACGCCTGGCAAAAATAGAGCAGGAACACAAGGGTATTATTACAGAAGTGTGCGACGTGGCCGAAGCCAACGGCCGGGAAAACTTGGCAAGTTGGGTTATTAACCACTACCCTCAAGTAAACATTTTAATTAATAACGCTGGTTTGCAATTGTTGACTGACCTTACTAAACCTATTAACCTAGAAAGGGTAAATAGTGAGATTGCGACAAACCTCACGGCGCCTATTCACCTTTCATCTCTCTTCGCACAACATCTTTCTACGAAAGAAGAATCTGCTATTATAAACATCTCGTCAGGCTTAGCTTTTGTGCCAATTGCTTTCATGCCCGTTTATTGTGCTACCAAAGCTGCCATTCATTCTATTACCTTATCTCTTCGGCATCAATTAAGAAGTACGTCGGTCAAAGTATTTGAGATAGCGCCGCCCGCAGTTGACACCGAATTGGGATCTGATCGTCGAGCAGATAAAACACAAACTCATGGAGGAATGGCAATAGCGGATTTCCTGGCTGAAGCAATGGAAGCCATTAAAACAGATAAACTAATGGCACCAATAGCGATGGCAAAAAACTCATACGAAAACCGCGAAGCAATGTTCGATTTTATGAATAGGAATTGATGTACGAATACCAAACAGATTAGATCACCCTTTATATATTAACTTCCACTATGGCTCTACTTTTGCAGCTTAACTTTTTCAAGAAAAAATAAAAATAACATATGGACAACTACAAAGACCTGGAAGAAGCAAACAAAGAAATAGAAAAATCGAAGGTCATTCTGCACGATACGGAAGACTTTAAAAACAAGGAAGAACGTGAGGAATTCGAAAGAAAAGAGTTAGGAGAAAATCAAGAAAAAGAACAAGGATCAGGAGTCTTTACGGCAGACGGAAAAGAGTTGCCTAATATAGAAGGAGGGTATGATATAATAGAACCGGGGGGCAGTATGGGTGACGACGACTTTGTATCGGTTTAAAGCAAAGATCTAAGCACCAAAACTTGAAAGTGTATTATGAAAAGTTTAGAAGCTATCTGAACTGGCTTGTCCTTGCAAAAGATTATTTAAGATTAAGTGATCTGCAAAGCTTTTTCTTTCTGCTAGTTTAAACTGTTTTATTTTACTTAATGGTTTCATTGCTAATGTGTACCATCTTGGCGAAATGCCGTTTGATAACCACGCCATGTAATCCTCTTTGTGAGCGGCTAGGCGATTACCTAAAGACTTGTTGCTTTGACCACCGGTCCTCATTTGAACCAATACGGTAGGTATGTATTGAACTTTAATATTTTTGACGAACATTAATCGTAGCAGCAGTTCGTAATCAGAAGAGCTCTTGAACTTGAGATTGAACAAACCGTACTTTTCATAAACTTCCTTCCTTATAAAAACTGTTGGGTGTGGTGGCATCCATCCTTTTAAAAAAGAATCTTTACTATAACTACCCGCGACCCACTTACGTACGACCTTATTTGTCTGTTTGTTATCTACGAATTCAAGATCACCATAAACCGCGTCACAGCCAGTCATCGCAAATACCTTGACCACTTTGTCAATAACATGCCTGTCTGAATAAAAATCATCAGAATTTAAAATACCAATAATCTCTCCTCCCGCCATGGAAACTCCCTTATTCATGGCATCATAAATGCCACGGTCCACTTCTGAAATTTTAGGGCCCTGATGACCATAAAGATCAAGTAGGTTAACTGTTTTATCAGTAGAGGCGCCGTCAATAATAATATGTTCAACATCTTTATGAGTCTGCTGTTTCACAGAGGAGATAGTGTCCTTAATAGTACGTTCACTATTGTGAGTGGCTGTAATTATTGAGACTTTCATAAACTTGAAATATTATACTTTTTTAAAAATTATCCTATAATAGATTACTGAAAAAACGTGCTTCTTAATTATTATCAGTGCTTTATGCAGCTTTCAGGTCATTAATCTTCGTAATAACCTTCTGATAGTCATATATGTAAACGCAGAAAGAGATAAAATATTTTCCCAAATGAGGAATTAAGAAATAATTCTTGTTTTAATTTTTTCGGCAGGTATTCCCTGGTAGACAGAAAAGGCTTCAAGATCTTTAGTAGCAACAGACGAAACTGCAAGAACAGCATGAGTTTTACAGGTAACGTTAGGGCAGACAGTTGATCTAGCTCCAAGCCACACTCCATCTTCCAGAACAATAGTACCAATCATTAAATCAAACAGAGGTGCGCTATAATTGTGGTTGCCGGTTAGCAAATAAGCGCCTTGAGAAATGCAAACGTTGTTTCCAATGGTAACAGTTCCTAAATTATCTATCCAAACCTTTTCACCTATCCAAACATCATTACCAATATTTAAAAACCAGGGATATTTAATGTTGACTGAAGGCTTTATCACGACTCTTTTCCCGACTCTCGCCCCAAATAGGCGAAGGATAGAACATTTTAGACCGTTGAAAATTGCAAACCCGTTGTCGAAGAAAAGGATATTTACAACAAGCCATAAAGTTGATTTCCACTTCGGTCCCGGGCGGTACCAACTATTATCGTATGCCGATAATTTCACTGACTTCTCCTGCACGATGGATCCTTTCATATTTTTTTTGCACATTTACATATCCTCCGATAAGTATGGCAATACAAACATAAGAAGCCACATTGAAAGTTTGGTGGTGATCCAAGGAAGTAATGGTCCGCCAATTTGCATGATTAGCAACAGCTATCAAGGCAATGCGGATAATATTTAGTAAGATAACAGAAGTAAGACCAAATAAAACCCATTTTAACTTGTAGCTTAATGAACCTTTGTTAGCTGACACAAATGCTACCCAAAAACTCATAACAGCCCAACCTAGGCATGAGGGGTTAACAGTAATACCTTTCGAATATCCAATTTTTATAGAGTGGTAATCTTTCTGTATGGTTTCAAATCCGACGCCCTCCAATACATAGTTAGCAGAAGTTGTAAGAAGCCTGGTAAGGCTTGTTATTATATTAAAATGACTTTCAAAATAAGGAGAATACATTTGACCACCCCGTCCAATTAAACCTCGATAAAATGGGAAAAAAAAATAAAGAAAGAAAAACACTGCTAAAAACTTAAATAAGAATAGATAAGGAGAGTTTTTAACAAGAACATTTTTGATTAAGTTCATATAGTTTTTAAGCCGATGTTTTTAACCTCTCTCTCAAAAGTAATATTATTAATGGCTTTGTATATTAAATTCTTTTAATTACAGGTGTAAGTATTATTGCCTATTATATTTAAAAACAAATCCTGTGTAGCATCTTTTTCTACGTCTTTTAAAATGATTCCTGTTAATAGTAAAACGAGTTTTTACCTTAGAAATTGTATCCCTTTCTCAATGCTAGTTTCAAAAGATAAATTAAAAGAAAAAGCCCCGGAAAGGGGCTATAGATAACGCAAACACTATCAGTTATAATTATGAAAAGAGTTTATTATAAGCTGTATTAGTATGCAGCTTATTGTAATAATTATTGGCTAGCGTTTGAGCTCCGAGACAAAACTTGTTGTATTCCAGTTGAGGCATCTGCATAAATTTGTCAATTTTATTAATGCAATCATCTCTACTCTCTAAACTAACATTCCACCCAGCGTCATTTTCATGCAAGGCTTGCCACGGAGTATAATGAGTCGTTATTACGGGTCTCCCTACTCCAAAACTTTCAAATATTGCATGCCCAAAATTTTCTCCTTTGGTTAATAGTATAAAGGCGTGATTCCTTTCTAAAACATCATGGATCAGTCTCGGTTCAACGGGCCCTTTGTATTGAACTTTCCCTGGCATTTCTTCTATTAAACGATGGCACTTTCTCCAATAGTTCTCATCAACAACAGGTCCATAGATATCTAACGAAATACCGGACTTTATTTCTTGTATTATTTGAAGTAATAATAGCAAATTCTTGTGCTCGTTAATCAGCGCCAGGTAAACAAGCTTTAGTTCACCCACTTGTTTCGCAATAGGATGAAAACTACTCAAAGGCTTTCTTGGAATATTGCCTGCAATGATAATTCCTTTATTAGATGGAAATTGATTATTAATGTCGCATAATTCTTCTCTTGAGGTGGCATGCCAATAACTAGTATTTAGCAAACCGGAAAATTTCAAATACTTGATGTAAACTTTCTTTTTAAAAGCTTTCCCTAATAAAGCACCTTTTTTTAGCATTCCCCGTGGGCATATAACAATTTTTATAGCTCTATCAAACTTTCTTAGAACAATTAACGGCACCAAAAAGAAAGTGTAGGAAAACATCCCGTTTAGATAAACGACAGAAGGAGTTATTTCATTTATTAAAATAGCTATCTTTTGCTTGTCCAGATTCTTTTTGTCCGAATAAAAAACTTTAATCAGATTTGGATTCTCTCTTAACTGCACATCATTCCAACTATCAACCTTGACATTTGGGTAAGGAATACTTGAGCTCAAATCACGGCAACTAGTTATTACGTAAATGTCAAATTCAGGGATTAATGCTACTGCTAAATTGGTTAAAGACTGGATCGGTCCTCCTGCTTTAAATCCAGGAAAAAACCAATCATAGAAAATTAGCAATCTTTTCTTATCTACCATAAGTGATTAAACGACCCCACGAACAATAGAACTTAAACGTTGGTGTCAATAACAAGCATGAGCCAACTTTAAATTCAAAAAGTGTTACTATTGAACAAAAAGGAAACAGTTAAAATACTTTAATAGCTGATAAATTTCTCCATTTTCGAAAAGAGAGTGTACTTGAGAACGAGAAAAACAATAAAACTTGTAAAAAGTCTCCCAAACATAAAAGTACCATCCATTTCAAAAAAACTAAACTGAACGAAAAAAGCGATAACAATGGCGTAGTTCACGACTATGTTGCCAGTGGCCTTAAGAAGGAAAAAACGGTAGATTTTAGCAAAAATAAATGCAATTATTGCAAGCGCTATAAACATACCTGGAACGCCAAAATCAACATAACAGTCTGCAAAATATCCGAGGCTGAAAGATACGCCACGCGAAGCGCCAGAAAACTGGATACCGGTAAACTTACTTGCCTTCAACGAATTATCCAAAGAACCTTTATTCGGATTTAACATTCGCGGTACTACCACAAATTCAACAGTTTCACGCCACACTGCCCCATGTTGGTACGGAATATTGGCAGGAACCATGTCAATGCTTTTTGCAAAATGGTACACGTACTGTAACCGGTAAAAAAAAGACCTGACCCCTTCATTTATAGACTCTTTGTTAACAGATGAAACTAAGCCTGATAATTTATCAAAAGCTCTTTCCTGGGATACATTCACAACTTGTTGTCCGCTACCTTCATTTAAAAAACTTCTGTAGTCACCCTTTATAACCGTCCAAACTACGGCCATATAAAACAACGATGTAACGACTACCACTGATCTAAGACTCACTTTAAAGTCAATTTTTGAGATGAAGGTCATTACAATAACGGCAGTGTAAAAAAAGACATCTTTGAACGACGAAAAAAAGCTGAAAAAGCCGCCGACGAAATCAAGTATAAATGCTACTGCAAAGAAAATGCGGTATTCCTTGTATTTAAAACTGAGGTAACCTAACAATACAAAGCCGGCCCATTTTAGTAAAGCTATGTTTATGAACACCTGCGTTAATCCGCCAAATGCAAACGCTGAACGACTTAATACCCCTGACAAGAAATATAGAATAAGATACAGGTAAAGCACTTTGCGCGGATCTATTTTGTCCAACGCCTCTTCAAATACCTCAATAGAAACCTGAATGTTTTTATAAGCGACCTCAGAAAAAACAAATGACATCACGATAAGGCCCGTTAAGGAATATAGTAGAGCTGACGCGGAAGATTTTGTAAGAAAGTTCATGTCACCATGCCATGAACTATTTACAAAAAAAATATATGACACCACCTGTACCCAATGAAATACCATAAGGAATGTAAAGACATTAGGCAAGTAAAGCCTCCAGGTAAAAACCATAATTATCAATAAAACAGCGTAGCCAAGCAAAAGGTATAAACTGTTTGGCATCGCGATAGAGAACGCAGCCAGAAGTATCATTAATCCCCCTAATCCACTAATGTCGATTCTCTTCATCAAACCTATTTATTTTCAAAGAACGTGTTCAAATGCTCCACTGTCTTTGAGTAGCTCCAATCATTAATCATCTTACCCGAATTATTTCCCAAGTCTTTAAAATTCTTCCCGGCCAGTTCCATGGATCGTTTCAGGCTTTCTTCATTCCCACTTTGAAAAATGTAACCGTTCTTGCCATTGATGATCAGGTCTTCACTGCAACCACATTTGTCGCTGGCAATTACCGCACGCTTGCAAGCCATTGCCTCATTTATTGCTAAACCCCACGTTTCTCCGGGCCCTTTTGATGGTAATATAAAAACATCACCCAGTCGGTAAACAACAGGCATCACACTTTGATTTTGAAAATCAATAAAAATGATATTGGGATAAGAGTAGTACTTATCCTTTAGTTGCTTTTCCAATTCGCCATTGCCTACCATTACCAACCAAGTATTGGCCATCGATAAAGCAAGAAAAGCTTTGATTAACAACTCGGGGTCTTTTTTTGCTGTAAGTTTTGCAGCGAACAGAAAAACAACATCACTTTTCCTAATACCCAATCTCATACGCCAGCTTTGAGCCTTTTCACTATAGTTTAATTCTTCACTTGAAAACCTATCATTGTCGATGGCATGTGGGGAAAAAATTAACTGTGTCATTTTCACTCCATGTGCCAAAAAATATTTTTTACTGGCATTACCAACATACAATGCACGGTCAACATAACTATAAACCCAGTTCAGAAAGAGGCGCCTCACTATTTTTTTTAAAGAATATCCAGATGGTTCATCAATTAAAGTCGAATCGCCTCTAAATAATACAGGTACCTTATTATAAAAATGCCTCATTGCTTTTAGATGACTAACGAAGCTCCATCTGAATACCAACATTGCATCCGCTTTCCAGTCTTCAATTTCATCATTTAATGTAGGATTAATAATTCCTCTAAAATGATGTGTACCGGGGTCTAATGAGGAATTTTCCACAAACGTGTAATCATATCCTTCAAATAACGGAATATCCCAATCAAAAGCAAATCCAAACTCCTTGTCGAAAACCTTTTCATTAGACTGACTCCAGGTATAAAAAACCTTGATTGTAAAACAATTATTATCCTCGTTCATTGCTTTAAAAAGAGGAGCGTTATACTGTATAGCATGAGAAGTGATTATCGCAAGGCGTTTTTTTTTAAGATTCATTTGCTGTCCCGTATCCAACCAGTTTCTCTTTTTTGTTACCAACATCACTTTTCATAGCATCAACCGTTTCTGATTCCGTCAGTCTTACGGCCTCACATTCCGATAGCTATCACGACACTTTCAGTTTCTATTGCATCGCCGAAGCTTTTTCAATGCTTTCTGCAAGGATAGCTGTCACGTTTTCGGCAGAATACTTTTTAAATTCTGTTTTATTAACCTTAGGAAAATCGTATTGAAGCGAGAAGTTTTGGTAAGCCTGCCAACTCCCCCTGAGAGTTTTAGAAATCTTATCTAAGTCCGCTTCACCGTCAAATTCTAAAACAACTCCGGCCCCTGCCTGCGCCAATACCGCACAAGCGGTACTTTGAGCATGCAAAACAGCCCAAATTGGCTTTTTTGATAGTACCCCCTGGTAAACTTTTGAAGGTGTATAATGAGGCTCTGTGCTCCCTAAAATAAACACGCCGGTTGCAGCATTTAAATGAACAAGCACATCGAGGTAAGGTATACGTGCGGGATATTCAAAAATTACGCGTTGCCACAAACCATATTTTTGGGCAATCGGCTTTATATTAAAACCAGTTGCAAAGTTGGCAGAATTACCGGTACCAATAAAATGGATTTCAAGGTCGGTGAAGATATCCAGGTAATTAGCGATAGCAGTAAAAACCCGGTCTAAAGGTGCATAGGCTTTTGGAAGCATGGCGCCAGCATATACCAGTTGTATCTTACCAGGCTTTTTCTCGAACAGGTATGTTTTCAAATGCATGCTTTCCACCTTATCGTGGTCCGCCCGTTCCCCACCGTAAGGCATTGCTGCAAATACACATTTTTCTACCAAATCCGGGTTTCTATCCTGCACTCCTTTATAATAACCTTCTGCAACACCTGTAATCAACGAAGCTTTTTTTACGGCTATTGGCTCCAGAAATTTAGCTATTTGGGTAGTAAACCAATGCCGGGAGAATATTTTATCAGATCCGGGAAAACGATGCACCCAAGGATCTATATAATCGATCCCATATTTTATACCTGTTGAATGATGTAACCAACGACCCAATAAGGAAACATAAAATGATGGAACAGGAATGTGTAAAAAGTCTATATGTTCGTCTTCAATTAATTGCTTTGCTCTTTTATATAATTGAAAAAAACCTCGTAATCCTATATCGCCTATTAATCTGGGTTTAGTAGTTTTAAACGCGTTTACTTTTTCAATTCTTAGTTGGCTCGGCAAAAGCTGATGCAGGTTCCAGTCTAATTTTTCTTCGTAGAAATCTTCATGTACGGCGAGGATGATTGGGTTCCAATCAAATGAAGGAAGGTGTTGTGCAAACAAACGGGAACGGTGAACCGCTGCGAGGTTTGATGGAGGAAAGTGCGGGGAGATGATAAGAATAGTTTTCAAGACAGCAGCTGCAGTAGTTTTTTTGACTCATGTTCCCAATTAAAGAGTTGATGTGCCAATTGATAATTGTGTTGACGCTGCGCGTTCAGTATTTTCTTGTTTTTATAAGTCTTGATTTTTTCTGCCAATGATAGTGCTTGATTTCCTTCAATGCACTGACCGATATTATACTTTTCATTGAATAACTTTTGCATGCTTGTATCTGAAAGAATAACAGCATTTCCAGCAAGCAGGTACGTAAAAATTTTATTCGTTAAACAAATATCCCTGTTTATTGGGATAGAGGGTTCCAATGCTAACCCAATGTCCATCGTCGCGGCAATGTTAATAATCTTAACCGGTTCAACAATTCCGGCAAAATGAATATTTCTTTTTGCCCCGCCCGCCATTCGCTGGAAACTTTCCTTTGTTTCAGTTGTACACCGTCCTACCAGTGTCAAAAATATAGATTCGTCGTTAAGGGCTTTTAAAGCATTTAAAACCAGTTCCAATCCGCGATTTGTACCGACAGTTTGAGAAAACCAGAAAAGATTGAGAGTGTTATCGTTATCTGCCTTCTGATTGAATGAAGGTTGCTGAGCTAATGAAAAACAATTTAAAAGGGTAATCAGGGGCTTTGAGAAGAATGGAAAGTGTTGCTTAACTTTTGCAGTTATTAATGAGCTCGCAGTGCTTACGTAATTAAGCCGCGGTATGTATTTTTCCTCGAGGTATACAATTCTCTGATGCTCATACTGGAGCATATCAGTATTCTCTTCACGATGATAGTCTTCGAAATCGAAGCCTGCCGATGCATCCTGGAACTCAGCAGCTATCACTGCCACCGCTAAAGCCCCTAGGTTGTGCCCTATGTACCATGTTGCCTTAAGTGACTGGGCTGCCTGCAACAGTTCATTAAAACATCTTGCCTGCGCTCTCTCAGCGAACCAATGTTTGTTTCCAAACTTTTTATTTAATTCCTTGCAGATTAGAAAACGAGCCCTTGTAAAAAAATAAATGGCCTTATTTTTATTTGGACTACCACCAATAAGTTTATAAGCCCATTTTACATGACTTAAAAGTTTAACATCTGCTTCATTTGCCCATTGTATCCAGAAACTAAATAAGACAATAACATCGTGGCCAGCCGAAGTAAGGGCGTCAGCTTCTTTTACGACGCGTGGATTTACAGAAGGCTGGCCTGTAGTAATTAAAACGATCTTCAAATTACTACCGTTTTTGAACCAAATGTTTCATTTGTTAAACCAAGATGGATAAACAGAATAGGAATTGATCTTTTCTTTTTCAATTATTTCGTTAATAAAATGTTTCCTGACCTCCTTGAGGCCTTAAATGCTGCATTAACTTTCATTAACCATTTTTTATTGTAGCAGATGTGTAACCTCGTAAACTTGTACCCAACCGGGTCAAGATGAGCTGATATTTTTTGGAGTAGGATTTACTAATCTTGAAATACGTAAAAGGTTATATGTGATTATAAAAATTAAATATTCATCCTAACTTCCGGTTGTAACACATCTGTTCGCCTCTCACATCATACAAATAATCATTCAATAATAATAATCTGAAAAATCAGGGCCATCTAGTTTTTTTATAAACTTCATTTATTATCTGTTTAACGAAAGATATTGTGCTGAAACTACCTTGACATCGAACCTCTTCTTTGCGTGTTCACGACAATTGCGGCGATCAATATTATGTATTCTATGCACCGCGTCTTTCATTTCCGCGGCAGTATTTACCTTATAACCGGTGCACCCTTCATCAACAACTTCCTCAACAGACCCTTTGTTAAAAGCAATGACCGGTGTTCCGCATGCCATTGCCTCTATCATCACTATTCCAAAAGGCTCATTCCATTCTATAGGGAAAAGCAGCGCTTTACTCTGCCCCAAAAATCCATTTTTCTGTATATCGTTTACCGGGCCCACATGCAAAATTTGTTTGCCGTCGATGTAGGGCTCTATTTCTTGTTTAAAATATTCCTGTTCATCTGCAAGTGGAGAGATATTGCCTGCGATAATAAGTTTATTATTTGTTGCTTTTGCGATCGAAATTGCAGTATGACATCCTTTTACTTTTTCTATCCTTCCTAAAAAAATTAACGGTGCTTCTGCAACTGTCTTTTCCTGTAGCTGATACTTATTAAAATCAATAGCATTATAAACAGTCTTCCATTTACCGGCTACATTACCTCTTGAAACAAGATTGTTACTGCAACCTGTAAAAACGATGTTATTTAAAGGAAGCTCGTTTATATACCGAATATTTCTTTTACTTATTTCTCTTCCATAAGTCATTATCTTCTTTACCCGTTTATTTAGAACGGGTAATAAGTAGACCAATCGTCCAAAATTGTGGATCAAATCGAAGTCATTTCGATGTGCCCACAAAAATTTCCATGCAGTTGGAATTGCCTTTAAGGCATCAGAATGTTTTGGAGGAAAACCCTCTTTCCCAAACGCATGCGTTATACAACCTTCGACAAAGGAACCGGCAGTGACCAAAAGATGCACCTCATGACCAACCCGTTGATATTCTCTTGCAAACAAAGCGACTAATCTCTCATGTCCACCATACCCTTTTGGCGGCACCAATATCCCCGGATCCATCACAATCAGTATTTTCATTAGCTCAAATACAACTCCAGGTGTTCGCCCCCGATATCTTTAATAGTTCGTACGGGGTACATATTGTTACTTGCTTTCGTCAATTCATTTTTATTTTTCAATAACCATGAAAGGACTTCTTTTAAAGATTCCGTATTTCCGCTTTTAAAAAGCCACCCATTTACATTGGGTATTACAAAAGCTGCATTACCGGCAACATCTGAAGCTATAGCGGGAATACTTGCAGCAAAAGCCTCCTGCAATACCAGAGGCGCCATTTCTGTTACCAATGAGGGCACTACCATTGCATGGTAGGTACTTAACGTTTGTAAGATTTCCTCCCGCTTCAAAATCCCTTTGTATTGTATATTTCCTTTTTTAAAGTAAGGTTCTAGCTGCTGCCAATAGCCTTGGTCTATAGGACCATATAGGTCGATAATAAATTCTTCTTCGTCAAACTCCTTAATAACAGATAATAAAAGTGATAATCCTTTTATCGGGTCTAGTCTTCCTAAAAAAACCAGTCTAACAGGTTCTGATACGTCTATCTGTGGGTTGCCTTTTCGTACAGGCTTTCCTACTTCCATAAGAACGCCTTGTTCAAAGAGAGCAAGCTTCTCTTTTGGAACCCCGTTTTTTTTCAGGACCTTACAAAACCAGGAAGACAAGCAAATGAGCTTGTCACATAACGAACTCAACTTGCCTAACTGCTCCTTCCTAAGTTCTATCCATACAGCAGAACCGAGCCTGGTGAAAAGAGGATTATATCCTAAAACTTTTATATTTCTTTTATTGAGGCTAGTGGAAAACGCTCCTAATGCTTTTGCTGCCGGTATTGGCCAACCGCTATGGGCAAATAAACATTCTGCACATTTTTTTGGCTCTGCGACTCCTTCGCAATCGTGCTTTTTCAAGTACTTAAAGGTGGAAGTAGCGCAGGTAAGATGAGGCAGATGAAAAGTAAAATAAACTTTAGCCGCTATTTTGCGAGCCTTTTCAATATGAGAGATTGATATACCAGAAGGTCCGGTCAGCGAGTGAAAATGAATAACATCCGGACTTGTTGCCTTAAGTTTTTCTTCAAAATCAGTTAATTCCGGTGCTTGCAATCCTAAATACATCCGCCTCTTGAAATCAGTACCTGGAAAAAAACTTCGAATTTCAATACCTTCATAAAAATAATTTTCCTCGTCTTTATGGCCCGGCTTCAAAACTATTACATCATGCCCCTCTTGTTGTAAATACCTTGCTAAAGCTTGAACATATGTTTCTGTGCCGCCGACCGAGTTAGGAAAATACCAGCTTACACATAAACAAACGTTCACTTTATCTCTTTTGATTTACCATGATACCAAAAGTCATCAGAAGGTAATAAACGAGGGGCTTTATGCCCGTTTTGTAAGTATATAAATTATTTGCCCATCTTTTTGAAATTCGCCCTAGCCGGTACATCTCAATGGTGTTTTTGTATAAATGGCGTTTTATTACAGTATCAATTCCTTTTGATATTCCCTGATGTTTAACTAATGCTTCATTTAATGATTCAAGAACATGTATTTTATTTCTTGAGGAATGCATTGCCGAGGTAGGCAAAATACGATAAGCTCCAAACAATTCATTTACTCCAATAACTTTATACCGCTTTGCTATTCTTAACCAAAGGTCCCAGTCCTCTGATTTTAATTTAGAATCATATCCACCCACTTCTTCAATAACAGATTTTCTAATTAAAACAGAAGACGCTGGAATGAAGTTTTCCTGTATCAGTTGATTGAATATAGAGCCAGAAGGAGGATTTTCTTCTGCAAACGTTGCAAACCGTTGCCAGGTAAAATAATCCTTCCCTAAATTGCTGCCATTTTCATTTATCCTGTTCATATTTCCATAAACCATCCCACACTCGATGTTTTGATCCAACAGCTGCACCTGGTTGGAAATCTTATCAGAATAAATCAGATCGTCTGCCCCAAGCATTTGGAAATAAATGCCTGAACTCCTTCTAAACATGATATCGCAACCATAACCAACACCTTTGTTTACCTTCTCGTCGATTACAACCAGGTTCTTAAACCGATCATTTTTATGCTCCAGCCATTTGTGTATTAACCCAAGTGAGTTATCTGTAGAACCATCATTGTATAAAATCAATTGAATGTTGGAGTAGCTTTGGTTATAAACACTATCCAAAGTTTCGATGACATACGAGCCGGGGTTGAAAAAAGGAATAGCAATAGTTACCAAAGGCATTGCATTACTCATGCAAACTCAAATTTCATTGTCTGTGCGGACTGTGCATCTAATAGATGGAACTTCATAATGTCAATTCGCTTTCCTGTATTCCAAATCCGATTAAGCTCTTCAACGGTATAAGCAGTTGTCGTTCGGTTTTTAACCTCCGTCTGAACAAGGTTACAAGGAATGTTTACATATTTCGCTTTAGGGTAACAAGCGCCTTTTCTAGGTAAAAAAGCCCGTACAAAAACCTGTAGGTTCGCTTCAAAAGTATTAGGATTTCTAAACTTTATATTTCTTATTAAAACCTCCATTTCCTTCTTTAAAAAAAAAGTTCCGTCCAACGATAATGGATAGGCCCAATCAGGAGAATTAGGCATGTCTTCCCACACCCAATCTAAGAAATATTGATCCAAATGATTAGTATTTGGTATCTTTTTAAAATCAGGCAGACTTTGAGGACGGTTATGATTGAAACAAAAAGTAAGGTCGGTGCCTTTTGTAAGGGAGAAAATTGTAGACAGCGGATTAAATTGCAATACGTCATTCATATCAAACTCTTCTAAAATAATCGCATCGTCCGTGAGAAAAAATATTCTGCCCGCTTTATTAGTTTTTACCCATTCATTCACCTGGCTATAAAAATTGCTTTCCTCAATAAAATTAACAGCATAACTCCCCATTTCATTCATCAATTGTTTATATGCGTTGCTGAAGTCTTGATTTGATGCTTTAAATAAAATAGTTATTGCAGCAGGATTGGATGCCCTTTTAAAATAAGACATTAATAATGCATGCAATTGCATGGGCCGGTCTTTAGAGAATACGAGGCCTTCTATTGACTTGTTTAAGACTGTTTCATCTGCTTCGATTCTTATTTTATTTAATTCTTCAAGACCTCTAATAACGCTCTCGTAATACCTCTTTTCGGCCTTTAATGAAGTAACTTTCTTTATCTGGAGATTAAAAGCTTTTAGCATAATAGTAGTGAAAAACAAGCACTTGAGTGTTGTTACTTAAATCCTGGTTTTCGTAATGCACGAGTTAACAATGACTCTAGATAAAGCTGTTTACCTATTAAAAAAATCTTCAGGTTAGAATAATAATTTTTCGATACATATAATTGATCTCCTTGTATTCCATGTGCAGCATCTTTAATTAGAACAAAATTATTCTCTGACATAAATTTCTTAACATCGGCCACCAATGGCTGGTTTTTATAAAAATTCACCTTTGATACTTCGAGCCAAATAACTTTTATAGATGAAATAAAGTCGCCTGCCCCTTCTAACACCATCAGTTCTGCCCCTTGCACATCCATATGAACAAAATCAATAGCCTTGATATTATTTGCTATACAGAAGGATTTAAGTGTTATTGTTTCGACTACAATTTTGTCTTTAAATTGAATAAAGGGAGCTGTTTCCAGGTGCTTTTCCGGTTGTAGCAAGGAACTTGATTTATTGCCATAATCCCAGTCTGATTCGAGGGCTTCATCTGGTCTTCCAGATGAGACATAGAATTCGGCTTGTCCCTCCTTATTTGAAAGTGCTTTATTGAAATAGGAAGCATTTCTAACTCCGTACTTAAGAAAATTGTGTTGAATTAGTGGTATGTTAGCAGGCAAAGGCTCGAATGCATAGATTTTCGCTTCAGGAAAAAGTCTTGAATATTTGACACTATCCTCTCCCTCGCATGCACCAATTTCAAAAATAGTAAGAGATTTTTTGCGTGGAAATAAGATTTTCAATTCCTGCTCCAACCCGCAAGGAGCGAGAATATATTCTGTGCGGTCAAAGTCCATATGCTGAAGTCTTAAATTTAGGTGGCTCTTAAACCTTTAATTGTTTTTTACAACTTCCTCGCCTTTTGTGATAACTCATGTCACCAATTATGTTTGAACAATACCTTTTCTAAATCCAACCCATCCTAACCCACTCGCCTCAACTAAAAGCTTAAACTCCCTCCAATTAAAACTTTTTAAAAGATGAAGGAGAGATCTTCGTGCCTGCAATTTGTCAATCATAAGCAAAGCCTGTATCTTTTCTTCTTTTGTTAAGGGACAAAAAGGCGACTCCAGATGTTTTTTCTGGATTAAGTAGGTAAGAACAGGATACCCTTTTAATTGCTGCCCGAGGTCAAGTTGCTGCCCCTGGTGGACACGATAAAAAAACAAGTCTGTTTGCAAACGGACAACGGACCAACGAGCACCAAGTTTCAAATTAAGATCAAAATCGCTTATATAAGGCAATGTATCAAAACCATCGACTGCCTCATAACATTCTCTTTTATAAATAACCCCCGAGGGGCCCACCTGCATCCATCTATTGTTAAAGAAATATGAATAATATGCTTCGTGAGGAGTATAAAGTTTCGGGGACGGTTCACTTATCGTATCTCCCCAGATCATCCCAAAGCCAGCCGATGGAAACTGCTCCATACCTCTTACCATTACTTCCAACCCATGCGGATACAACACGTCGTCAGAGTCTACAAACTTTATATACTTGCCGCGCGCTAAAGAAGCGGCATACCTCCTATTGGGATAGTCACCCAGGTTCTTTTCATTTTTGTAAACCGTGATACGACTATCTTTTTGCTCATAGTCCTTCGCAATGTTATAAGTATTGTCGCTGGAACAGTCGTCAACAATTATGAATTCGTAATCGACAAATGTCGACGACAGTACACTCTCTACTGCTTCTTTGATGAAATTTTCCCTGTTATACGCCGTCATCAAAATACTAACCACCGCTGCTTCTTTCATGCTATTGCAACACAAGAATTAAAACGACTTGTCCCAATCCCATTTTCTGTCATCCTCCAATATTTTTTTGAAAGCGAGGCAGGCATAATTCAAGCCCAACTCTTTGTTAGTCTTAAAACTAGAAGTTTCTACTAGTTGTTCTTTTAACGGAACTAACCTCAATGATATATTAGCCAGTCCTAAGATGAGGCTTCTTTTTACACTCTGCCGGGTTTGACCATGCTTCCCTAATAGTTTATAATGTGGCAGACTATTCACATACCTAGCTACACGTTGTATTCCTGGCCATCCTCCACCGCAATCATCTAAAATCACCACGCCTCCGACATCTGTCATTTTATCAATAAAATAGAAATCCTGCATTACAATATCAAATCTCTTTGTAGTATCTATATATGCAAATTGAATGCGATGGTTTTGAAGGTATAGGGAAGTTAATATTCTATCAGAAAAATCTTTTTTTATCTCCAAATACTTTATTAATCCTTCTTTTTGAATATTATGAACCGCTGCTGCGCCCCAGTAGCTATCAGGTTCTATAACGATATGGCATCGTTCTGATGAATTATTTTGACGATGTTTTTCAAGAATAAATAAAGTTGATATTCCGTACGCAAATCCTACCTCTAACGATGTATTTGGATTAATCAGATCAAACATATCCTGCAAGAACTCGCCTTGCTCTTTCGACGTGTGTGAATGAAGCGGAATTCTTTCGCCGCTCTCGTCTATTTCAATCGTTTTAAGTTTAAATATTTCGCTTAAGGTTTGTAACATTTCAACTTCCTTTTGATTGGTGCCGGAAATACGTTGTTATACTATTCGGTATATACTTGTTGTCCAACCTGCTTCCGTAAACTTTTTTGGCAGACTTTACCTTTTTTTCCTTAGCGACAGTTATAAAATGTTCTTCAATATCAAAAGTATTTTTGTAAGGGTCGAAGCGCAACCTGGCTATCTCGCTTGCAGTAGAAGAAACTTTTCTTAGCAATTTTCTATCGTTATGCAACATTGATATCATAGCTGCATATCTCCCATGATCATTTAAGGCAATATAAAATCCTGATACGCCATTAATTACCAAATCCTCTGTTGCTCCAAGCCAATCGGTAATAAGGGGGACAACCCCAGCCTTCATTGCTTCAACAAGTGCAACCGGGAGCCCTTCATTTTGAGATGGGAGAACAAATACATCCTGGCTGGCGATCAATTTTAAAATTTCATTATTTGGTAATTTCGGATAATAAGTAACGTTTTGTAAGGATTCTAAAGGCTCCTTAACTTCATTTTCTGCTCCTCCCGCTCCTATAATTGTCCATCGTACTATTTCACCCCTCTCTCGCAGTAACCTGTCTATTTTTGGCAGAAGCAAAAACTGCTTGTTAGCATCGGTAAGACTCCGGACGCCGAAATAAATATTTAGAATAGAATTGTTTTTATCTATAGGGTCTAGTTCAGGTACTGGAAAATGATTTAAGAAAATACTTGTATCCCTATTCTTTAAAAAACTTGTCAGCTTGTTATAGATGGGTCTGCTAATACAAATAAACTCGTCAATTACATCCAGATGCTTTTTTGCCAGATCAAAGTAATACTCATAATTTCCATGTAAGAAAAACGCGACCGGATTGTTTAACCCAAGATTGCTTACCATTCCAAGCTCTAACCAATCGTGTGCTACGATAATTCCTCTTTCATCAGGTAGTAGTCTTGCTAACTGACTGCAGGTATAATAAAAATTCCATTTTGGTGAATAATAAAAGACCTGTTCACTCTTAACTCCAGGCAGTTCTGGTGCGTTAAAACTTTGTATAGTGTCTTTGTTTATAGTATAGATAACATGGTTTTCAATTTCTGGGTGTTGCTGAAACTGTATCAAATTACTGATAACTGATAAAACCCCTCCCCCGCTTCCATTATGAAAATGGTATACTTTAATTTTCCCAGTCATGAAGTTACGTCGACAATAAATACTTAATAACGGTTTTGGAGTGCTTCAAACGGTTGTAACGAAAAAAGGTTGTGATCAATTTGAAGTAATTGTTTGCGACGCCCAGCTTTGAGCAATTGTATTTGATCATCATCATAAGAACAAGACTACATGCCAGGGAATCGGAGACTGATACTGCTTTCTTACTTATGTTCCCAATACTCGCTGGTAAAGATTTCTTCCATTTTTTGTGAAGGATTAAAGATGCATCAAGCCACTGCCTGTTCAATTGCCCTGGCGATAAATGTTCTAATAAAATTTCAAAAGTAACTACCACTTTATATTTCGTACCTACTTGTAGCGAATAATCGAGGTCATAGCCATGAAAGCGTTTAAAATTGTTATCATCAAATTTAAACTGCGTGAACACGTCTTTACGTGTTGCCATGAAAACACCGTCTACTACGACAACTTCTGCAGTTGAAGCTTGACCAGGATTTATACATGTAACCTTCGGGGTTAAACGATCAGTGAAATGTTGTATAGAGTGTGTCCTATACAGGCTTTGGTCACACGCAGACCATGTAGCGGCATACTTGGATTTATAGACAGTTCCTGATACTCCAATCAACCCGACTGTTTCGTCTGTTAATAGCTCCATTAAACGTTGTCCCCAGTACTTGCTATGAATAGTCACATCCTCATGAAGGAAGCACAAGTAATCAAAATTTGCAGCTTTAGCACCCTGGTTATATACGGCAGATATAGACTTTTTCTCAATATTATTATCGATCGCAATTATCTCAAATGCTAATCCAACTGTTTTTTCGATATTCAGTTTTAATTGTTTCAAAAACTCGTGGTTAATCGAACAAATAATAATTGAAATCAAAACTGTTTCTCCCCTTTCATTAGCCTTCTAAAATACCCAAAAGTAGGTTTTGGAGACAGCGAAGCTCTAACAAGATTTATAAAGCCATCTAAAGCTTCGCCTTTTGTCCATTGATAAATTCCCTTGTTTCCATAATCAAAAGACCGGTATTTCTTGTTCTCATCAGCAATACTTTCAGGAAGAGTGACGGATGCCGCTTTACAATATTTTTCAAACTCATTTCGCATGGTTAAGTCATATTGCTCTTTGTAATTTTTGTTTTCACTATTTGCTAATCTTCCTATTACACTTTTCGAGTGATAACGGAAATTATTTAAGGGTTTGGAGGTAAAAGCAAGATCAGATTTTAACAACATTTTCAACCACGTAAGCCAATCACTGTTTGTGGTTAGTTTTTCATTTGCACCTCCCACTTCATTATAAACACTTTTTTTAAACACTACAGCACTGGCGTTTGGTACCACGTTTTTATGAATAAGAAAATAGCGAATAAAATCTATTCCTTTCATAATAAAGTCACCGCCGAACCTATCGCTTTTTAAATCATCCGTAAAAGTCTTCCAGGTACCCGATATAATGCCTTTATCACTCATTCGATTACTTTGACAAAAAGCAAGGGCTATTGCGGGATTAACATTGTGTTGCTCAACCATCACTTTTAAAAAATCAAGTGCCGCGACATCATCTGATTCAGCAATCCATATTAGGTCTGCTTTTGCAAGCCTTACGCCTTTGTTCCATTGAACGAACGGAGAACCACTGTTGCTGTTTGAAGGATGAAAAGACATTCGTTTATCAATCCTGGTAAATCTCTTTATAATTTCCACACTATTGTCGCTACTTGCATCATCAAGGATAATTAGTTCAAAATCGGTGAAAGTTTGAGAGAGAACAGACTCTATTCTTTGCTCCAAATAACGAGCGTGATTGCAACTTGGAATAATGATTGAAACTGCAGGCAAACTATACCGATGATTTTTTGAGTCGATTTAGATATTTTAGTGGCAATAAAACAAAATTGCCAATACGGTAGCTCAATGAGCTGCGCAAGGTTTTTTTATAATTCTCGAACTGTTGTTGTTCATAAAGAAGATTCTCGTAATTTCTGATCAGAGATATAGGATTAGGATAGGACTTCCTATACAGTTTTATATGCTTGCTATATAACTGCTGCTCTGCATGTTTAAGTCTTTCATTTTGCAAGTTAGCATTTCTTGACCCCTTTTTTATCCTGTAATAGAAATGAATACCCGGCAATTTATGCACCTGCCTTTCGCTGTTAATTAAACGCAACCAAAACTCCCAGTCTTCCCAACCCGTCAAAAACTCTTCGTCATAACCTCCACATTTCAACCAATGCGATTTCCTAAATAGTGCGGTGCAAAAAATCAAATTTTGCCGCAACATTTTTTTGGGGTCGTAATCCTCCAAACTGATCAATCCTTTTTCATCACCAAAATATTTGGCATTGGAATAGACAACTTTTAACTCTATGTCCGCAGCAAGGCATGCAACAGCTTCCTTTAAATAATCCTTTCCGATTAAATCGTCAGCGTCGAGAGGCAAAATGTACTTTCCTTTTGCTGACTCTATTCCGGTGTTCCTTGCCGCCGCAACACCTCTATTTTCCGTATGTATTATTTTGACCTTCGGTTCATTTAAATTACCAAGCAACTCTTTGGTTTCAATATCGCTGGAACCGTCGTCGATGATAATGATCTCCCAATCAGAAAAAGTTTGCGAACGTACAGAACCAATTGTCTCTGGCAGATATCTTCCTTGGTTATAACACGGTACAATTATACTCACCTCACACATTTGTTCCAAAAATTTTACTCGTTTGACCAGTTGAAAACAGTTATTTCAATTCCTAAAACGTTTCGCTGGCGTTTTTTTGCGTCGCCTTATTCTCTAAGGCAACCCTACTTGTAACTTCCAATTTTAATAACTCCTGGCGAATTTCCTTCAAACCATTCTCATGACAACCTTAAAAAAAGATGATAAAACATCCCTACATAGTTCCTCTGTAACCTAAGATTGCCAGCTTTTAATTGATTAAAAAATGCAAAGCGGGCAGCACTGACGTTTTTTGTTTTATAAAACTCGATCAGGTACTTTTTACAAAGAAAGTTTATTAACTTTTGCCTGTTGATCGCCCGGCAATTCCAATTAATTAGGTTGTTATAATTTGTTGAGGTTCTGAAAAAAGAAGTAAGTGTGTTTTGAACCTGTAATTGCTGCAATAAATGATACCACAACAACCTTTCCTCTTCTCTGAATTTAAGCTGTAACTGAACAGTTTTAGAGGCAGTGTGTAGTCTGAAATAAGCAAAAAAATCATCTACCAACAAAACAGCCTTCTGCCCGTAAGCAGCCAAATACCGAAACCATAGGTCAAGGTCCATTACGTAATGAAGCGCCTGATTTACGCCTCCAACCTGCTTCACAACACCGAGCCTGTAAAAACTCGCGGGCTGGTTAATTCGTTGCTCTACCAAAGTTTCTTCAAGTGATGGGAAAATTTCTGTCTGGTGTTTAAAGTTCTCCTTTAAAGTTTCTTCGTCAAATAAACTACACCATCCACACACGACATCAATTGATGCATTTTTGGTAAAATAATCTGCTATTTTGAAAAGAGCGTTATCAGCAAGGTAGTCGTCACTATTTATCCAGTTGAAAATATCTCCGGTGCATTTTGACAACCCTTTGTTCAGGGCATCGCTTTGCCCTTTATCAGGTTCACTTACCCAGTACGAGATGTGCTGTTCGTACTTCCTAATAATGTCAATCGTATTATCAGTACTTCCACCGTCAATAATTATGTATTCAAGATTAGGGTAGCCCTGGGTAATGATAGATAAAATCGTTTTTTCGATATATAGACCTTGATTAAAGGACGGTGTAACGATAGAAATTTTGGGAATCGCCATAGTGCAGGCTGATGCCTTTAATATTAATTATTAGAATTGATAAGGAAATCGGGTTAATATTATGCTACAGGACCAAAAAAGCTCTCAAAACTCCTTCTTTAATTTTTAGTTCAGCGCTTTCAATAACTTATTTATTTCCGCTCCAGCCACATTCCAGTTTAATCTCACTTTGTATTCGTTGAACGACCCAAGTGCAAGTTCTTGGTAGCGCAAATTGTCTTTGAAGGCTTCATAGATATAGGTCGCATAGTCATCAACAGTTGCTGAAAGTGGGAAAGTTTTACCATTGATGTAATCTTTTATAATAGTAGTAATACCTCCCACATTACTGCAAACGCAAGGTGTCCCAAAAGAATTTGCTTCACTTAAGGCCAAAGGAGAAGCATCCGAATTTGTAGGTAAAATTAAAAAATGACTGTTGGTGATTATTCTGTTAATTTGCTTTTTACCCTCTTCGGTGGATTTACTTACAAAGCCATGGTTAATTACAAAATCAGGGAGAATTGAATAATCAGGTATACTGGTTAAGCCCAATAAATGAAGCTTTGTAGAAAGTCCTAACTGGTTTAGTTTTTTTGCAACTTCTATAGCAAACTGCCCTCCCTTTCTTTTCCAATCAACGCCAGAAAACAAAATATTGCACTCGTCCGTTGATCGTTGCCTAACAATTGCCTTTATATCCTCATATGCATAATTGTGTTCAACGTTAGCACCAAAAGGAACAACTTTTAACTTATCAGGATTCACATTATAACTTTCAATGGCTGTGGTTGCCGCCCAATTTGACGAAAAAATAACCATAGCTGAAGATGACAGAGCCGCCTGCTCTATTTCATTTCCGTGCTTTATAGTTTCCCTAGAAAAATTAGAAAATTCAGGATAAAAATCAATCAAACCTGCAAACGTGGCATCTGTGTACAATACCTTTGGCTTATTACTTTGTAAAAAAGCAGTAGGAATTGTGCCGGGCGAAAAAAAAATGTTACTTTTTTTCACAAGCCGTTCAGCTTGCCGGGCGTATTGCTTCGCAATGTACGGCTCCCTTTCAAGTGCAAAGTTTTTCCCTAATTTTTCATAGAGTTTAGACTTAAGGCGCAATGAAAGATTAGGTTTAGCATTCAAGTTGCCGATGTACTCAATCTCGTTACTCTGGTCCTCAATACTTTTGGCAATGTAATAACCAAGCCCTGACCATTTATGTATGTCTAAAGCATTGTAAGTAGTAACGTAAGCAATCTTCATTCAGACAAATTCGTTGCTGGCGTTAGCGGGTAAAAAAGATTGGACATTAAAAACAAGGGATTTGTTAGCCCCAATAGTAAGCTCACCTGCGGTAAAAAAAATAAAATTATTTTGCAGCAGGCAATCATTTATCTGCTCTCTGCAATTATATTCATCATGAATCTCTATTGCGATAAATCGTGTCTTAGATAAAAAAGCGGAAACAGAGTTAAAATCGTCGAAAACCTTCTTTTCTGCCCCTTCAATATCTATTTTTAAAATGTCTATAGTATCAAAATTGCCAAGCTTCATTAAACCTGCAATATCGTAACCCAACAAATCTGTTGGCTTTTCTGACTCAACTACTTGTACCGACCAGTCATTTTTATCCCTAAAATCACGATCTATTTTCAAATAACAGCATTTCGACCAAAGACCACCCTTAATTAACTTATAGCTACCAAAATTATTCTGTTTGATATTTTTTTGCAAAACGTCAAAATTACCATTGTCAGGCTCAACAATGATAAATTTAGCGCCAGGAAAAATATTGTGAAAAAAAATAGAAGTACCGCCTATGTTTCCACCTGCATCAATTATTTTCATTTCGTTAATTGGAAAACAACTTTTCTTTATCAATTCAGTTAGAGGCAAATATTCTTGATCACCGAATATTTGTTCCCGGACAGAGAAATCGCTGGAGGGATACTTTCTCAATGTCAATTGGTAAGGCAGAGAATTTTGAAATCTGTATCTGATTGTGTATGTACTCCAGTTATCTGAAACCAGGAAGGCATCATTCTTTATTAAATAAGTTGAAAGGAAAATATTTAAACTCTCATCCATTTGGGAAAACGGCAAATGAAATTGCTTCGTGAAATAATAGAAACATAATCGCATTCTGTAATAAAAAGATACTCCCCGTAAAGAACCTATCTTATGTACTATTTTTCTAAATAACATTATTGTTGATTGATTCGTACATCGTTCTTAGGTTTCTCCTGCCCTTTACGTACTCTTTAACAGCGTAAAATCTATGACACAATACCAATGTAGTGATATAACCTTCTCTTTTTTCAATTAAAGCAATCCAGAGCGATTTAAAGTACCTGATCGTAAAGAAGTCCGATAGCAATAAACGAATCATCTTTTTAAAATTTGCGAATATGTATCTTTCATAATCGAAAACTAGGTTATTTCTTCTGTTGTCTAACAATTCTTTGAGTAGAATCAAATACACATGCGAGCGGGCAAAGCCAATTTGCATTTCTATCATGTGCTTCCAACTAATACGCTGGTTGCTAAGATTGTGGATGTATATCAGTCGAGCATCATAAAACAATTTATATCCTGCAGCTACAATCCATATGCTCAATTCTGAATCTTCACCGGCCATTGATTTACTATTTGCCGTCAATCCTGTAAAAAACTTTCTAAACCCTTTTTTTTTTACGTCAGTCCATGCAGTTTTATTAATCACTGAGCCTGCTCCCCATACATATCCCTTTTGTAGTGTGATGTCGCCTGAAGCCGGCGATTGATCACCGACTGCAAATGCATTTGCACAGGCTTTAAACCATTCCGGTGTTTGTATTTCTTGTTTCAGTAAGCCCCTACCACCTAAAAGACCAATACTACAATCGGCATTTAATATTTCGTCTGCTAGGAGCAGGTAATCAGAACAAAGTAATACGTCATCATCACATACAAGCATCTTGTCGTAGCGTGAAGCATTAAACCCTTTTAAAAGGGCGTTTGTCTTGCCTGTTGATGGTTCAGTAATTATAGAATAATCAAGATTAGTATTTCGTAAATAAGCAGCAGCCAAGTTCCTAGTATCATCAGTACTTCCGTTGTCAATCACCAATACCTCAAATAAAATATCCCCCGTTTCCAGCTTAGTTAAATATTTAAGCGTTTCTATAATTCTATTTGATGAATTATAGCAGCATATGATAATGCTAAAGCCATTCATAAAACTTTTGGCCGATTAGGAAAGAAAAGGAAAATTATTTTTACCAGTAACATCCTTCTTCGACAATTTCAGCACTTTGGGGGTACTCTGATGGGTAGGGACGTTTCCAATTGTCATTATATAAAGCAGAAATTTCAGATCTTTCATCCCATCTGCGTCCCTTAATGCCAAATAAAACCTGAGTAGCACCACCCAAATGAATTGCCTTTTTTCCTTTTCTTTTGATGTATGAGGCCAAAGGCAATCCATAAGCTCCGGCACCAATAATGGCCACATCAAAATCAACTTCATTGATCTGTTTATACATGAACTCTAATGCTTGAAACCAGTCTTCAAATGGAGTTTGATTATAAGCAAAAGACTGTGTTGCTTTTATGGTGGATAAAACAAATGGTGGCAGAATATTTCTATCGGGAAATAACAATGCCCTCTTGTTGTTATACTGATACTTTATCGATTCTTCAAAAGGATGAATAACCAAGACGCGTTTGTCTTCCAGTAAACGACTCCACGGATTATCAAAATAGTAGGGTTCTAATCCCTCCAACTTTGTTAATCTGGCCTTTTTGCAAAATCCGTTGGTAATAACATTTTCACCCGGCTTAAACCAAACACCTAGCAAGTCGACGTCTCCCGCGCAGTCCAGGTATAACTTACTAAATTCTTTTAATATGGCTTCTGTAGGAGGAAATACTCCGCCCCCTTCCTGGAGATCTTTTATTATATCTGCTTTCCAAAAAATCCGCTTTTTATACTTGAATCTTTCATAATGGTAAATTATTGCAAGTTCAGTTGAACCAAACCTTGACACCATAAAAGGTTCATCTGCTGTCAACAATTGAGAAATAATATCATTACCTTCTGCTGCACCGAATATTTTCTGTTTATAAGGGACATCATAAGAACCACCAGTCAATTGGCTAATGATGTTTTGATATAGGTAATAGGCCCTTTTAACCATCATTAATTCAATATTACACCCATTTTGTTTTTCCACTGTTCTATGGTAAACAGTCTATCAAACCTATTTTTGGCTTTTTTTCCCATTTCTTCACTTAGACTAGCATCCTTTAATAGGGATATCAAAGCTTCTACAGCACTATCGATATTATCTATGTCAACTACGTAACCGGTATCATTGTTTGTTATAGACTCTTGCATCCCACCTCTGTTTGAAACTACACATGGTTTTTGATGATACATTGCGCCCAAAACTGCAATGCCATGACTTTCGTAAAGACTTGGCTGAAAATATATTGAACAATTTTTGTATAAATTTTCCACGTTTCGCTCAAATCCAATAAATTTTATCTGTGGGCAATCCTCCACGTTCGCTCTACATTCTTCTAACAAAGGTCCGTCTCCGGCCCAAATAAAATGAATGGGCTTTTTATATTTTCTCGCCACTTCCTTACACACCTCCGTCCAAAAAAAAGGATTTTTATATGACGCAGTTCCGCCAATTGTTAGAATTACCGGGGTTCCATTCGTTGTCAATTCAGTGCAGTCTAAGTTCGGTTGGTAATAATTATGTACAACCTGGATATATTTTCCATTCTTTCCCGCAGTCCAGTTTTTTAAAACATAACGTTTAGCGAAATTTGATACAGTTACAATTTGTCTATGTCTACTTAAACAAATGTTGAGAAGGATTCTTTTGAATTTGTCCATCCGATCCATCGTGGCGGTATGGAGCACATACAAAACTCTAATTGGTGAAAGAAAAAGAAATAGCAATTCTTCAGGATTGCTAATTGAGCAGACCAGCATAGAAGCACGCTTTGTCTTTAATGCTTTCCAAAAAAAAATTAATTCCCGCATTTGATAAGTCAAATAATCCTTATTAATCCTATTTAAAAGGGGACGTTGAAATCTTGTCCGCCATACATCAAATTCTACAATTTCAATCACAAAAGAATGAGTAGACTGTAATTTTTTGATTTCGTCATCTAACTGGTTAGCAGACAGCATTACTGTTATCCGATAATTCTCTTCAGTAAGAAACTTAATTAGGGAATTAAAGTAAGTTTTGGTGCCCCCATAAATTTGAAATTGGGGTATTACCAGACACGAACGCCGTTCTTTCTTTGTAATCAGCAGTAAGAAATATGCCTGAATACATCTTAGAAATAATAACAGCATTCTTTCTCCGTAGCTTATTTTTTCTGACAGATGAACAAAAGCTTAGTATCAGAGATGCAGAAAAAATAATCATTGAAAAGTTTACGGTTCACTCCAATAAAATTTTCAAAAAAATCTTTAATCTTTTCTATAGAAATTAAATTCAAAGCAGTGGCACTATTTTTTGAATTAGAAATGAACCGGAATTTCGACTTTTTGCTAATCGCTCGAAATTCATGTTCCAAATAGGCAGTTTCTCCTGCTTCCAATTCGTGCACATCTTTTATCAGCAAATTAAAAAAGAGGAACCGTTCTTTCTCTAACAATTGCAGCCGATGTTTGGAGTAATATTGTCGGTTATTAAAAAGTGTTAAACAGACCCTACCTTCAGCTTTGTATAATTTTCCCCATTCATTTAATCTAGACCCATTTCTTTTTTTCGAATATAAATAATCAACCATAGTGAGATACCATGTTGATGGCGTAGTAGGTGCTTGGCTCGGATGCCATTGGTGAAATACTTTGAAATCTGAAGCCGTCATTTGTTCTCTTTCAACACCGACCCATTTAAGTCGTTCATATAAATCATCGTCTTCGCCACCCCATACTGCGAAGTATTCATCGAAACCGCCTAAATCAAATACAAATTCCTTTTTGACCGCACACAAACCGACATAATTCTGTTCGTAGTGTACGCCATCTTTTGTCAAGTCTTTATTTTCCAGATTAAAATGCGCAGGTAAATAAAAACAGCTAAAAGTGTAAAATTGTCTATCGTAATTTAATCCAGAAATTTTTTTAAGGAAGTCGGCTTCGACAATAAGATCGATATCGTACATCAATAAAGTATCACCGCTGGCCTTTTTTATGCCAGTGTTTAATGCGTGAGCGCGACTCCAAAACAATCCCTCGCTGCAACTATAATAGTACCTAGCAAATTCATAATCCTCAACTACTTTTTTTACCCCCGCGGCAAGTTCTTTATCGCTTCCATAATCTATAAAAATCAATTCAAAACGTTTATAGGTTTGAAGGGCTAAAGAATCTAATGCTCTTTTTATCCTTGTTACTTCACGATTACGGAAGCCTACTACTAAAGAAAATTTTTTAATATATGTTCTAGTTAAGATGGAAAAAATTATCGAAGAAATTTAACGACTCGTCGAGTAGAAAAGATTTTGCTTTCACTAATGCCTGTCTGCTCATCGTCCTTACGACAAAGGAATCTTCTTGCAAATGCTTCGCAGCAGCTATAAATGATTCCGTGTCATTTTTACAAAACAAGGCACAACTTTCGTCGGCATAATCTCTTATCGAGCCTACATCACTAGTAACTAATGGTAAAGCGCAGGCTAAAGAAGTTGTTATCACATTACTACCGATAGTGTCCTCTAAAATATTTAAACTTATATCGGCATCTTTCATTATTTGCAAAAGCTCATTTTCCCGCAGGTACCCGTAGACATTTACATTTTTAAATTGCTGAAATATCTCTTTCAAATTGTGGTTGCCCAAACAGACATCGAAGGTAAAGGTCTGGGGATCAAGCGAACCGATCAGTGAAATCAGTAGTTTATAGTTCCTCATCAAATTGCCCATGAATAGCACCCGGAGCTTCCCATCGCGTTCCAACTGCGCCTTGTCTTCGTTGAGGTAATACGGATCCACGTAGTGGAAACTTCGAACAACTTTTGGCTTAATGTTCAAGCTGAGTAAATCTTTTTCCAGAGAGCTACCAAACACTATTAAACTATTTACCAAGTTTAATACTTTCTTCAATTTATCTTCCGTTTGGTAATAATCGGTTAGTATTGATAAAGGAAGATGAACCAGTCCAATCAACCCAACTCTTGGCTTGATTAGGTTTAGTATCGATGCAATTTTTGTCTGCCAACCAATTCCTCCATATTCAGTAAAAAATATTTGGTCCTTTTGTTTAACTTGTAGAAGTAACTTTAGCACGTTTGAACAAAGCCAAATGTATTTTGCCCATAACTTGATAATCGAATCTTTTTCTTTTTGATACCGCGCTTCTTTTATGAGAACTACCTGTTGACGATGTCTATTTTTAAATGCTTTTACCAAATGTGCCATCCCCGCGTGATTACCTTCCGTCGATACCCATTCATAGTAGAAGACAAAGACCTTCTTATTGCTCACGTTGCAAAGAATGGTTGTTTAGAGCGTAAATCATCCCGATTTCATGATCGAAGCTACCTGTTGCAAATACCACAAATCCGCTCTTTTTTAATAAACTAATCAAAGTGTCTAACCTTGTCTTATAACCCTCCATTTTATGCCACTCGATCATAAATACATCAAACTTTTCAAGCATCAACTCCTGATCAAGGTTTTCGATAATGTCATATTCGCTGCCTTCACAATCCAACTTAATAATAAACCGGTCTGTAGAATGCTTATCAACCAGCGGTCGTAAACATTCGCTTGCTTTCCTTAACTCAATCTGCTCAACATTCTTCCCGTCGTTTTCAACCACACCAACAGTTTTAACTCCCAGATTGCCTTTATTCTTCGGATCGTAACCGAGGTTAATAAAACTGTTAACATTACTGAGCCCAAAATTGTTAAGATGGATCTTAGACATATGTCGAGTATTGTAGCCGACATTTGCAGTAGCACAGTCAAAAGTTGGTTTGAAAGGCTCAAATCCATAAATATCTTTTATGTTTTTAAGACTGCTAAGATATAGTGAAGTAATTCCGACATTCATACCAATATCGAATACAACATAGTCGGAACTGCTTTCAATTTTATAGGTGTTTTCAAGAAAAACCTCATTGATTATATATAGTTCCTGAACGGTATCAATCTTTATCTTCAAATCTCCGATTTCTATAAACAAATCATTCTCGGTAAATACGAAGCGAAAACCATTTTCGATGAACTTCCAACAATATTTATTATACCCATCAAAAAAAACGGGATAATCGCCTGGCGAAAATGAATGATCGATTGACCTGATGTGCACAGTGTTACCTTTCTTTAAATAATAAAAATCACTGACCGGCACACCTTTTTCTAATAAATAGTTTGACCAAAACGTGCTTTTGGTGTAACGTAAATATTTCAAATAGTCATTCTTTATTCTCATTATGATTGCTGAAAAGTTACATCTATCCGTGGAAGCAATACTCCCCTGTTGTTTTCGATAAACATCCTGTTTCCAAAAAAGCTTTTTGAATTAATCTTAAATCCGACAATGTTCTCACCCCAAAACAAGACCTCGCTTTTGTTGTAGGCGTAAATAGTGATAGAATAATTTCCAGGCACCAGTTTTGGAGATTCAACTAAAAAATTTGTTAGAACCTTTCCTTCTCTTGCGGCATGGGGGCTAGTGATGGTATCAGATTTAATGTGAATGACTATATCCCCTTTCTCATTTACAATTGCACAATCAACAAAAAGCTCATTATAAGTGGCGCGGCTGTTAAACTCAATTTGAAATTCAAGATCTTCGTTTGCATCAAATTGAGGTTTGGAATAAAAATTAAGCCACTCAAATTCCTGGGTAGCTACTTTAAAAGTCCCTTTATCACTTTCAATACGTAGGTAGTCCTTTATCCCTTCTATTGTGTGTCCGGTATATTTCACGGTGCCTTTTTCTATAATCACAACATTTTCACACAGTGCTTCTACTGCTGTCATATTATGACTTACAAACAAAACTGTTCTTCCTTCCTTGTTGCTTACATCCTTCATTTTGCCCAACGCCTTCTTCTGAAACTCAGCGTCACCCACTGCCAACACTTCATCAATTATTAATATATCCGGCTCGAGGAACGCAGCTACCGCAAAGGCTAATCGCACATACATGCCACTACTGTAACGCTTTACCGGTGTGTCTATGTAACGATCTACTCCAGAAAAGTCAACTATTTCATCGAACTTGCTTTTGATCTCGTGCTTAGTCATTCCCAGAATAGCACCATTTAAAAAAATATTTTCCCTGCCGCTGAGCTCAGGATGAAAGCCTGTTCCTACCTCCAGTAAAGATGCAACACGACCTTTTAATTTAACACTCCCAGTTGTAGGAGTTGTAGTGCGACTTAATATTTTTAATAAGGTACTTTTTCCTGCTCCGTTCCGACCAATAATTCCAAGCACTTCACCATGCTTAACTTCGAAATTTATATCTTTTAACGCCCATACATATTCGCTGCTTCCTTTTACCGAACGGTCATTTATTTCTCCGATTTTTAAATACGGATCTTCCTTCCCTCTCATCCGATGCCAAAATCTATTCAAGTCGTGAGCCAATGAACCAGTGCCTACTTGCCCAAGTCGGTATTGCTTACTTAGATTTTCTACTTTTATAACTGTTGACAAAAGAGTGAAGTTGGGACTGTAAAGGAGTAAGCAGACACTCTTAGATGCGGAGGAATATCAGGTTTAGAGCTCGATATACTAAAGCGTGACTTTACTTACAATCTAAACTGTATCCATAAATGTTCTTTCCACCTTACTAAAAATAATCAGCCCGATAAATAATACTACTATTATAAAGATGCTACTATACAGCAACTGAAAGCCGTTAAAATCACCTTTGTTAAATAAAGAAAAGCGAAAAGCTTCAATAATAGGGGTCAAAGGATTATATCTGACAACATTTATAACACTTTCGTTTTTTAGATAAGACAACGGATACGCCACAGGTGTCGCATACATAAGCAATTGGACTGCAAAGCCAATAAGTACAGTAAAGTCTCGATACTTGGTGGTGAGTGACGAGATAATGATTCCTGCCCCAAGCCCCATCGCTGCCATCATAATAACCAGAAGTGGCACAAGCAGCCAACTAAAGCCGAAATAAAAACTACCGTTTGTTAGACCGAAATAACCAATAGCTACAATAAGTAAAAAAAACTGAATGCCGAACTTGACCATATTACTCATCATAGTACTTAGGGGGATCACAAGACGAGGAAAATACACTTTACCAAAAATGCCTGCATTTGCAACAAATGTCCCAGAGGTTGAGTTGAGGCATGACGAAAAATAATTCCAGATGGTAATACCACTCATATAAAACAAAACAGGTTCAATACCATCAGTAGGGATGTTGGCAATTTTGCCAAAAACCATCACAAAGACTATAGTAGTAAAAACTGGCTGTATGAAGTGCCATAACGGGCCAAGAATTGTTTGTTTATACTGTGCTGTTATATCTCTTTTAACAAACAAAAAAAGAAGATCGCGGTATTGCCAGACATCTTTTAGTTTAATGTCTAAAAGGTTTGCCTGCGGCTCTATTACAATATCCCAGTTTCCTTCGTCCGGCAAGTTTACTGCTAAGTTTTCTGTCACTTTTATCAAACTAATATTTCTTCTAGATTTCTTTTATACGTATCGTAACCAAAAGCCTTTTTCACTTTTTGTTGAAGAACTTTTTTGGCCCGAACGTTTATCGTATTCTCTTCCTTTTGCAGCGTATTTACAATTGCCTGAAACATTTCAGCTTCACTGTCAGGGTTAATCAACCTACCCAGTTTTCCCTGCTGTAGAGCGTCCCCACTGCCATCTTTATTGCCTGCTATTACAGGAAGTCCACATGCCATAGCCTCAATAAAAACTATTCCAAAACCTTCTTTTCTACTAGGCATAACAAACACATCAGCAAGTAAAAAATGGTCAACTACTTCTTCCTCTTTTATAAATCCGGTAAGCATTACTGTATCGAGCAGATCATTTGCTTGTTGTAAAGCGACTAACCTTTTGCTTTCCTTTCCGTCAGCTTTACCAGCAATAATATATTTAGCATTGGGAACACAGTTTTTTAAATAAGGAAGCACGTCTATTACCTTGTCATAACCCTTATATTTTTCTGATGCTGAAAGTCTTGTTAGAGTAAATATTACTGAGTCAGTTTCCTTTAGCCCATACCGTTTCATCAAGTACTCTGGCTTCTTAAACTCGTGAGGGTACGAAAAGTATGGGTCAATTGTATTCGAGAAAATTGAAACTTTTTCCGGGCTTATCTTATGTTTTTTTACAATTGCTTCTTTAGTAAAATTGCTTACTGCTAGAACGCTATCCGCCTTGTGCATAAGATAGCTTTTTACTCCTGTAAGTTGATCCCATACTTCAATACCATGAGTAATCAAGATGACATTTTTCTTAGGAGACAATTTTTTAATTCCCCATCCTATTAGCGATAAATTAATGTGCGCTAAAATAATAGTATCGTATTTTCTTGCTTCCTTCAGGGCAGAATAAACAAATGACACCCTATTTCCTTTAAATCCTTTATAATTTTTTGCGTCAAAGTAAAGAGGGTCAACTGAATAGTCGTAAGCAGACTGGCAGTTGGCAACTAACTTTCCATCCACTTCGAGATCTGAGAGAGCTTTAAGAAAAGCTCGGTTAAATTTTTCAATTCCACCTGTAAAACGAAATGCACCTAAGTTGAGAAAGAGTATCTTTTTTAGCTCCTTATCATAGTACTTAATTGTTTGTTTCTGACAAGCCAACAAATATGCCCAGTAATGCACCCATTGCAACTTGCCCGATTTTAACTTCTGATACTTCTTTATAAATTCAGGAGCACGTTGGGCAGTAGTTTGGACAGGAATAATCCATTTTTTGAAAGGAAAGATAAATCCCTGTTTTTTTCGATTGTAAATGTCTGAGGGCAGAATGTCTACAAAAGATTTTATTAGGAGATGCTTTTTTACGTTTGTATCGTATTTAATATAGGGGGAAATAGAATGCACAATTTCAACAAGTTCTTTGTCGAGAAAAGGCACCCGTACCTCGAGACCATGCCACATGCTCATATAGTCAATGTCCTTCAATAACTGACCTTGCATGTAGATGTTTTGTTCTCCCCAGCTTACTAATTCTCTATTGTCAATTTTGTTGTTTCTAAAGCCGGAGAACTTTATTGCGTCCAATGCCTCATTAACTGATTTTACCGAAATGCCTAGTATTAATGCAGTTTCTTCAGGGGTGTACAAGCCACGATTGAAAAGATAATCTCCAAGGAAACTTTTGCGCTTTAAAAAAGACAGTTTCTTTTTTCTTTGTTCGAAAAAATTCTCTGTCAAACCAATTACAAAAGCAGGAAGCATTTTGAATAACCGCACACGCTCAGTTCTATAAAACGACTCATACCCTCCAAATAATTCATCAGCACCAATGCCACTTAATACTGCTTTAAGACCAAACCTATGGGCATACTTACAAATAAAATAAGAATTGATGCCATCAATGCTTGGTTGATCCATTGCCTTCAAAATGTCTGGCAACGTAGCCGCAAACTCCTCTTCGGTAACCAGGCAGGAGCTATGTTTTGCACCTGTCTTATCAATT
This sequence comes from Segetibacter aerophilus, assembly GCF_007991655.1. Taxonomy (GTDB): domain Bacteria; phylum Bacteroidota; class Bacteroidia; order Chitinophagales; family Chitinophagaceae; genus Segetibacter; species Segetibacter aerophilus. Next base: position 127,390 of record NZ_BJYT01000001.1, on the reverse strand, counting down.
ACTAATTTCTGATACTTAGCCTCGGAGAACTTTTCGTCTTCAAAAATGATAGAAATTGTATGAAGGTTCTGTTGTAGGGTTTTATGTGATAGCAGCGTGAGCAAACTTGAGTCTATTCCTCCACTTAGAAAGAGGCCGATAGGTGCATCTGATATTAAATGACGTTCTACTGCTTTTGACAGCGTTTCCCTTATTGCAGTAACTGCTTCAGGTATTGTATTGATGATGTTTTGGAATGAAAACTTGCAGAACACCTCCTGGCGTATGAACAATGTTGGTAATTCTATAGTGGCAACTGTTCCTTTCTCTAACAGGATCACTCCTTTAAGAGTGGTAAAAGGTTCTGGCAAATGACCAAAAGTAAGGAAGTATATTTTCCACTTTTCGTTTTCGTTCCACGTAGGTTTTAGAGCAGTAAAAGCTCTCACTTCTGATGCAAAAAAAAGTTTCCCTCCTTCCATGCTATAGTAGAGAGGTTTTATTCCGGCATGATCTCGGGCGAGCAACAGTTGTGAAGTAAGCTTATCAAATATCGCCATGGCGAACATTCCATTAAATCTTTGAAAGCAATTCTTTCCCCACTGCAGATACGATTTCAAGATAACCTCCGTATCACAGGCTGTCTTAAAAATATGACCCAGAACTGTCAGTTCTTTTTTTAACTCTAGAAAATTATATATCTCTCCGTTAAAAACAATTTGAAGATTGCCGTTTGCATCAGCCATAGGTTGATGACCGGCCGAGGTAAGATCAAGCAACGATAATCTTCTGTGTCCTAAAGCCAGAGGCAGCTTATCATCCAGATATATTCCTTCACCGTCAGGTCCACCATGTTTCATACTATCTTTCATGACAGTAATGTCATTAGCAAGAGTAAGAGTGGATGGATCAAATATGCCGGCTATTCTACACAAAGTCTAAAATCTATAAATTGTTTTTTGCTCGTGGTTCATTAGTAATAAGACAACAATTAAGAATTCTATTTGAAGAAAAGACTTCTCAATTTCTCAACGATACCTTTTTTACCCATTTCGGTAGAGTATCCGTAATTGTATGAAAGATTGTAATTATAGCTCGAACCGTAGCCATAGCCGTAACCATAACCGTAACCGTAGTACGAATTCACTCCGCCTATTTTTACATCATTAACTAAAAGATTCAAGTTTGGAAAAGCCTTGCCAACGTAAACGTCGTTAATGTTTTCCAATCGCTTCCGCGGAGTGTATCTCTGACGAACAACAAAAACCGTTGAGTCTGCGTACTTACTTAGAACTTTTGCGTCGCTAACTAAGCCTACAGGCGCAGAGTCAATAATGATGATATCAAAATTCTCTCTTAGATATATGAATAGCTCTTCAATTTTTTCATCCAATAAAAGTTCAGAAGGATTGGGAGGAACGGGCCCTGCGGGAACGATATATAAGTTAGGAGTAGTTTCCAATTTAACGGGCAATTCATGCTTTAGTACGTCACCTATTACATAATTACTAATCCCTTTTCTATCCAGCAGACCTAAAGCTCGGGATATTTTTGGCTTACGTAGATCCAGTTCAAGTATTACCGTTTTTTTGTTGGCCACTGCCCATACCGCGCCTAAATTCATTGAGGTAAATGTTTTACCTTCTCCTGCCATTGAAGAGGTAACAAGAATTACAGGGCTCTTTTTATCAATGATGAAATATTGCAAATTTGTACGAGCCATTCTAAATTGCTCTGAAATAATACTACGATCTTTCGAGCCAATTACCACTTCCCTATCTGCCATTTTATGATGTGCGATTTCACCGATAATTGGCATGGCAGTAGCTTTTAGAATATCAGTCCTATTAGTAATCTTATCATTTAATATGTCTTTTAAATAAATAAAGCCAAGTGGTACAAGGAGACCGATAATGAATGCAGTACGCATGGTACCACTGCGGTCAGGACTGATAGGAGCCCACGAGGAAGACGCGGGATCTATAGAGGAAGCATTCGAAGTACTTGATGCCATTGTGATAGCCGACTCTTCTCTTTTCTGTAATAGAAAAAGGTACAATTTTTCCTTTATTCCCTGCTGGCGAGCAATTTCCAAAAGTTCCCTCTCTTTGGACGGTACAGCCTGAATTTGAGATCTTATTCTGTTATACTCGCTAAACAGACGTCTTCGTATTGACTCGACGGGCTTTTTAATGTTGGATAAATTTTCAAGTATATCTACCCTGGCATTTTCTATTTGGCTTTCCAGCCCTTGAACAGCCGGATTTGCAGCAGGCATAGTTTTTAGCTTCTCTTCTCTTTCTGCCTGAAATCTGTTATAACTAGTGATTAAACCTTGTAACGTTGGATCTTGAACTCCTAGTGAAGACGGAACGAGACTATATCTTTTTGTTGGAGTTTTAATATAGTCATAAATCATGTCTATCAACCTTATCTGCAGCTCTTGCTGATTTAGCTCCTCCTCAGTTTTCTTCAGGTCTTCATATTGGATCTGGCCCTGACTCTGGATATTGACAATTTCATTTTTCTGCCTGAATTCCTGCAAACCTTGTTCAACTTTACCGAGTTCGGAAGTTAATAGAACTAGCCTATTGTCTATAAATCTTACCGTATTATCAATAACCTTGTTCTTATTTTCTATAGTAGAATTGTTATAAGCTCTAACTAAGCCATTCAGTATATCAATTCCTTTTTGAGGGATTTCTGTTGTCAGGTCTATTCTTAAAATATTGGCTTGAGGGTTTAATTGCCTTATGCTTATTCCTCCTGCAATTCCCCCTGCCGTTTGAAAAGGAGGCTGCCACTGCATGACGTATTTGTATTCGGGATTAATTGCATTCTCGTTTAGCAGGTTTATTTTGAAGTCCCCCTGGCTCCCGTGCACCACCTGTCCTGGCGAAAACCACTGGTTATTTAATCCCTGAACTTCAAAATGGTCCTTGTCTTTAAAATGAAGCACAATGCTAAAACCAGCAGAGGTATCTTTCTGGAAGATGTTCTCATAATTAAATACCCTGTTGTTATAACTTTCTGTACGTTTAAAATTTCCCTCTATCGAATATTGCTCGTTCAAATTAAGATTACGCACCACACGCTCCATTAAAGTTGCGGACTTTAAAATTTCAATTTCATTTATCAAATTGGTCTTGGGCTTAAACAACACAATTTCTTCTAGCGCGTCTGCATTGCTGCTGCCTCGTGAACCTTTGTCATCTTTAACTAACAGCGAGATACCAGAGCTATAATATGGGATTTGGTACCTTAAATAAAATTGAGCAATTGCTAAGGAAATGCCTATAGAAATAATAAATAAGGGTAGGTAAATCAGGTATTTAAAAATAAGTTCTTTGGGGCTGAGCTTAAATTTTTTATCATCCTGTTTTAACAACGATAAGGCACTAGTATCAGACATTAATCGACAGCTATTTTTTTATTGTATTTATCACCAGTACAACTACTGTTGTAAACACAGAAAGAACAGAGGTGGCTATAGAAAAGTTTCTAATGAAAGACTGATCGCTGGCAGCCACTTTATCTTTTGTAGGTTCGACATACACAACATCGTTTTGTTGTAGTACGTAGTAAGGAGAACTAAATGCATTTTTAGAAAGAACGTTTATTTTACCAAATTCCCTATTGCCATTTTTCTCCCTAATAATAGTAATGTTATCCCGACGAGCAGTAAAAGGAAGATCGCCAGCTAACCCGATAGCATCTATAACTGTTACCTTCCCTTCAGGAATATTAAACGTTCCCTGGTGATTAACCTCACCCAACACAGTAATTTTAAAATTGAGAAGTTCAATAATGACGATAGGATCGTTTACATACTTAGTAAGCATCTTAGATAGGAAATCGACAAGCTGCTTTCTCTTCATTCCTGCAACCTGCAATTTGCCCAGTTGCGGAAATTGAATTGTTCCATCGGCTTCTACTAAATATCCAGCTGCTAAACCAGCGGTTGTTCCTGCCAGTGTTGTTGATGTTAAATTGTAAGGAGCGGCAGAGATTGGATTTAAAGCACTGACGACAATACTTAACCTATCCCCAGGCTGTATACTAGGCTCTACGCTTTGAACAACTTTAGAAAGCGTTGTGTCGCCCTGCTCATTAAAATATACCAATGTTTTTAACCTTCTTTCCGGGTGACACGATTGCAAAAACTGAAAAGAAACGATTAGGACTAAGACACAGGACCATACTCTATAACTCATCATCGTTTTAATAAAATCGTTTTCACGGCTTCGCCATCTAAGTCACAGTGACTAATTTATTGGATGTAACGGAAGCCCCTCTTTTCTTTACAGATCCCGTTTCGAAGCGGGCAAATGTATCGGTAATAGAGTCAAAACGATTTGTGCTGCTATTTATTGTCCCTTTTCTAGAATTTTTCCCAAAAAAGGAAAAGTAGTGCATTTTGAGTAACTAAAACTAAGCGACAAAGAAAAACGACCAATACGGGTACACATCGTTTCCAAAGAGGAAATTGTTTGGCCCATAGCATTCTAACATGCATCAAAAAGTTTTTTTAGTCTTAAACATTGACCAATAGTTTCAAATCATTGGTGGTTGCATTGTTAAAAAACAACAACTATCTTTAAATAGACACATCTAATGCTTCCTCTGCAACAACAAAACAAAATTGCAAACCATTAATCAGCCATTATGAAAGTAAAACATCTACAATCCTTTTACAGGACTAAAAGGCTATTGTTTTTCCTTGCGTTTATTCTTGTAAACAATTTCGCATTCGCTCAAAATTTAGACATTACTGGCAAGGTGACTACAGGCACCAATGCCACACCTTTATCGGGAGTAACAGTAAGTATAAAGGACAAACAAATTGCTACTACTACAAATGCCGATGGAACTTTTACCTTAAGCGCAGCCAAGGGATCAACCCTTGTTTTTACACACGTTGGATACACGCTTAAGGAAGTTGTATTAAACAGTAATACAAAGTTGGACGTGCAGTTAAACACGTCTGCCGGAGGCCTTGATGAAGTGGTAGTAGTTGGCTACGGCAGCAAAAGGAAACGCGACATCACTGCTGCAATTTCAACAGTAAACATGTCAGACATTGGTGAAGCTCCGTCAAGAGGTGTAACACAGTTGCTGCAAGGCCAGGCACCGGGAGTGGTAGTGAAACAAAAAGATGGTCGTCCCGGCGCTGAATTCGAGGTGAGGGTAAGGGGTATTTCATCGTTAGGTGCTGGCAGCGAACCCCTTTATGTAATTGACGGATTTGCCATGGGAACAAGCTCTGGAGTAAATATAAACCCCAATGACATCGAAAGCATTTCGATATTGAAAGATGCTGCTGCTACGGCCATCTATGGTGCCAGGGGTTCAAATGGGGTTGTACTCATAACTACAAGAAGTGCTAAAGAAGGGCAAACACGTTTAAATGTTTCGGTTGACTATGGTGTCCAGAATATTCCGAAATCCCGTAGAGTAACTGTTTTAAACGGCCCTGAATTCGCCCAGTTTAAGAAAGAGGTGTGGATGGATAATGTCCGCTATTTCCAAAACAGGGAGCCATCGATAGATGAAGTGCCCATTGGTTTCCGTTACCCTGAACAAACCAAGTATTCGACAAATTGGTTCAATGAGATACTCCATAATAATGCCCCATACACAGACTATAATATTTCGATGACATCAGGAAGCGGACCAATCAAATCGATGCTTTCAATAGGTTACTACAAAGAGGAAGGGGCGATAATCAAAACAAACTATGATCGCTTCTCTATACGAGCTAATATTGGAGGACAAGTAAATAAATTCATAACTGTTGGATGGAATACGGCCGCAACTTATTCGAGGCAAAACCTGACAAATACCGATGGCAGGAATGCTATTGTTGGATCAACTCTTATAATGGATCCCCGGGAGCCCATGTATGACAGCGCAGGAAAATTGAGACCATACATAGGTGGTTCTGACGGTGTTTTTGGTTATCCCAACCCCGTTTTCCTGCTTAACAATGTTATTAATAAGCGAAACATAGCAGATATATTATCAAACGGCTTTGTGGAAGTTGCTTTACTAAAAAATTTAAGGTTTAGGTCTTCAGCCAATGTAAGATTGAATTACAACAACTTCAGATTTTTCCAGCCTTCTACTATAGGCAACCTGTTAGGGTCAGGCCAGTCTGGTGCTCCTCCAAAGCTTGCTATTGCAAATGAGAATACCGACCAGCTATTAAACTATTCGCTCGATCAATTACTGACATACGCCCCAAATATTGGTGAAAATCATTCACTCGATTTCCTCGCTGGTTTTACTGCGCAGGAAGAAACATTAAGGGGCGTTTCGGGAAGTGGTAACACATTCCCTGACGATCTTGTACCGTACTTGGGAGCTGCGATTTTAAGGTCTTCCAGCTCTTTTGAGGCAGGCTGGAGCTTGTTAGCTTATATAGGCCGGGTGAACTACGCCTTCGAGGATAAATACTTGCTTTCGGCCTCAATTCGAAGAGAAGGGAGTTCGAGATTCGGCGTTAAAAACAAATATGGAACCTTTCCAGCGGCATCTATAGGTTGGCGGGTAACAAAGGAAAAGTTCATGCCTAAGCTTTCCTGGTTAACCGATTTAAAACTAAGAGCCAGTGTTGGTGAAACGGGTAATAATAATATTGGTAACTACTCAAGTTTAGCATTCCTTGGTACTGATAATTATATATTGGGCAATGCAATCGCAGCAGGTAAAGTCGTCACTTCTTTTGCAAATTCAGCTTTGAAGTGGGAAAAGTCGCGGCAGGTGGATATCGGAATGGATCTATCTCTTTTCAGCAATAAGGTCGTTGTTACCGCCGAGTACTATAAAAAGATAACAAACGACATGTTATTGCCTGTTAGTATACCTGCAGTGTCCGGCTTTACAACAACCCTCGATAATATCGGCAAAGTAGAGAACAAAGGTTTTGAGTTTGCTGTCGACTATCGTGCAAAGGTTCACCTTTTAAACATTCGTAACAGTTTTAATATAGCGTTCAATCGTAGCAAGATACTGGCTATTAAGGGGCCAAATGATATGTTAATCACAGGTAACAGTTTTTATGGTGGTTACAATATCCAGAAAGTCGGACGCCCAATAGGTATGATATACGGGTATAAAAAACTTGGAATTTTCAATACGCAGGACGAGATTAATAAAGCTCCTAAGCAGGATGGCGTGATCCCGGGAGGAATGAGATTTTGGGATGCTGATGGTAATGGCGAAGTAACGTATGATACAAAAGACATGGTTGAAATTGGTAATCCGAGTCCAAAATTTACATGGGCACATACGCTTGCTATGGACTACAAAAAGTTCGACTTCAATATATTACTTATAGGAGCACAGGGTTTCCAAATTTACCGGAACATTGAAGCGTCTACAATGAATATGGATGGGGTGTTCAATGTACTCGATAAAGCTAAAGACCGATGGAGGTCTCCTCAAAATCCGGGTTCAAATCCTAATGATGTGCATTCGCAGGGAGGCACCAATTACTTTAAATGGTCGAGGGAAAGCAGTGATCGTTATGTATATGATGCCAGTTATTTGTGGATCAAAAACATTAGCCTTGGCTACGCTTTGCCAAAGATCAAAAGTATCAGCAGCGCGAAGGTTTTTATAAGTGTTACTAATGCATTCCTTTTTACTAAATATCCCGGAAATAACCCCGACGTGAGCCAGCGACAAAGCATTGATGGTGGTAACGATGATGAGGCTTACCCGGTTCCAAGAACATTTGCTATAGGCGCTAAACTTAACTTTTAAATTCTACACTAATGAAATATCAAATAACTATAGGGCTTCTAATTATTTGCCTATTTTCTACCTCGTGCAGCAAAGAGTTTTTGAACAAAACTGACCCTACAAGAATAGGAACCGAACTATTCTTTAAGGACCAGGTGCAGGTGGACCAGGCGGTGAACGGCGTTTACGGACAGCTACAACGCATCACCAACATTAGCTACATATTTAAAGAAATGATGTCAGACAATACCACTTTCGATTTAAACCCGCTAGATCGGGGTGGCGCTGCAGGTTGGGAAGCTTTCGAGTTTTCTACGGTGAATTCAGGAAATGGCGAAATTTCGAATTTGTGGAACTTGTACTACAGCGTTATGTACAATGTAAATAATACATTGGGAAAACTTCCAAATTCGGAAATAACAGATGAGTCAAAAAAGCAAACTGAAGGGGAGCTGAAATTTCTGCGTGCCCTATTATATTTCGACCTCGTGCGTTATTGGGGCGATGTAGTGGTGGTTACAAAAACGCTTGAAACGCCCAACGAAGCTTTTGCGCAATTAAGGGTTCCGCAGGCACAGGTATATACGCAGATAGAAAGTGATTTAAAGGATGCAATTGCTTCAATGCCTGCAAAACAACCTGCAGCAAAACTGGGACGTGCCACCAAAGGCTCTGCAATAAGTTTATTAGGTGAAGTTTACCTGACGCAAAAAAAGTATACTGAAGCAGTCTCCACTTTAAATGGAATCTTACCACTTGGCTATAGCTTGATGCCAAGTTATGCTGACGTATTTGATCCAAATAAAAAAAACAATGTTGAGTCTGTTTTCGAGATACAGTACCAGGGAGGCAATGACCTGGGCGAGCAAAGTAATTTCATGTATATTTTCGCTCCAAGGCTTTCCGGTGCAGCTATTACAGGTTATGCGAGCGTTGTGCCTTCTGGTCGTAATATACCAACCAATGACATGATCGCAGCATATGAGGCAGGTGACCTACGTAAGGATGTGTCTTTAAAAACCTCGTACACTGCTACAAATGGTACAGTCGTGCCAATACCTTATGTAACTAAGTATAAGCATGCCCACACTATTGCCGGTCGTACAGATGATAATTGGCCGGTTATTAGGTACGCAGATGTGTTGCTTATGCTGGCAGAGGCTATTAACGAAGCAACCGGGCCAACGGCCGAAGCATTTAACTACCTCAATAGAGTTCGAATGAGGGCTGGACTTTTGCCCCTAAGCGGACTTGACCAAACAGCCTTTAGAACAGCGGTGCTGCAGGAAAGGAGGGTAGAATTGGCTTTCGAAAACCACCGGTGGTTTGATCTTAAGAGAACCAAAACTGGTGCAGAGCTAGTTGCGTTTATGAACGCACATGGTGCTCGGGAGAAAGCAAATCCTACCGTTAGTAGAGGCGGTGTTGCTTTTAATGCGCAGGACTATATTTATTCAGAAAACGAAGTGTTGTTACCTATACCAGCACCTCAGATTTTAATAAATGATAAACTAACACAAAACCAGGGATATTAACCTTTTTTATTCGAAAACGAAAGATGGATGATTTGTAAAAGTCATCCATCTTTTCATTTGATTTATTCTTCATTGATTAGTAATTCGAAGAAATAGGAGATTTTTTTTTCCTAATCCAGTAAGGATAATTAGTTTACCAATGTGTCATAAACTTCCATGTTACATTACCCACTGTGTTCGGCTTTCCTACCGTTGCATTTGATATTGTTCCGGTTAATAATCCTGCACTATTTTTTTCAACCTTTAACTCGCGAAAACTATACTCACCTTTTTCATAATTAAAAGTTTCCCCGTCATCATCATACAGCCTGTACTTTGAAGGTTTTGAGCCATAAAATCGAATTTCAAGATCAACTTTTTGGGCGGTTTTGGGAGCATGCAGCAGAGGTTTCATCATAGGTATTATAGCTCCATCCTTTGCATACACCGGTATTTTATTAAGTCCTGGCTCAATAGTGAGCACTTCTCCGTCGCCGACAAATGCACCCGTGTAGAAGTCGTACCATTTGCCCTTTGGCAAAACTACTTTACGCGTTTTTTGTCCTGTAAATAAAGGTGCGACAAGCAAGTTTTCTCCAGCCATATACTGATCCTTGATTTCTTTTGCAACAGCCTCTGCGTAAGGATTTTCTTCCAAGCTACTGCTTCCTGCTTCCTTTTTTACTTCAGCCCTGAACCCAGGTTCAAGATGCATTCCTCTAAACGGTGGCGTTCCTTCAAAATGATATTTTGCAAACTCACTGTACCAGTAAGGCATCATCTGCATTCGCAACAATGCCAGTTCCTTTACTTGCTCTGCAACCTCAGGGTAGGACCACGGTTTAGTGCCGCTTGACCACGCATTAATCATTGCCATTGGTGAAAATATTACGGTCTGAAAACGTCTTAACCATTCCCCTGCTGTCTTCGACGCCCTCACCTCAGGTGTCCATAAAACACCGGCAGTACCACTATTGATGAGTGCGGTAATGAAATCTTCGTGGTTATAGTAGTCGTTGTAAATAACATAAGGAAACGAAACGCCGCCTCCGTTATTTGCCCTGACCAGGCCGTATGTTCTTTTATTCTGGCTATGAAACATAGGCATGCTGTAGCGCATCGCCAACATTCCGTACGTCTGCCTCATTTGCTCTGCACTTATTTTCGACGGGAAGGTGGTGACATCGGGCCAGAGGTAATGATCGTAGCCATCTACCTCATCAATCTTATAACCGCTTACGCCAATGTCTACCTGATTTTTTTGCAATTGGTCGAAGAAAATCTTCCTTGCAGCGGGAATAGTAAAATCAGGGATTTCGCCTACCCAAACGGTGTGGGAAGCCGTGTACGGTTTGATCAAATTATAAAAAGAGGCCGATTTTGATACATAGGGGTTGATCCATAAATTGAGACGTATTCCCCTGGCCAACATCTGGTTCACAAACTTATTGGGATCCGGGTAACGATTCTTGTCCCATTCGAAAGTGCCGGGGTAGGATCTGCTTTGCCAACCGGGTTCCAATCCAATAAAATCTAGCGGGTAACCTTTTTCTTCGAAAGCCTGTGCCTCTTTCGTTACCTCTTCGTCTGTCAATAAAGACTTTACTCTTTGTGTAAATCCCAGGCCCCAACGCGGCGGCAATACACCTCCTCCATTAAAAAGATTGAAACGTCTAACGGCATCTAAAGCAGTAGGTCCGGCAAAGACATATACTTCTACACCGCTAGCAGGTACCAGCATTTCCACCGCATCTGAGTAAGGGTGAGCGGGCCATGTTTTATCAGTATTCCTATCTTTTTCCGAGGGCGCATCTTTACTGTCTTTACGAACTGCGCTTCCTGCATATACATCGATATAACGCGCTGAATTAACGAAAACACCATAGCCGTTGGATGAGACGTAAAAAGGTGTCGGCGCATGCGTTCGGCCATCATCTTTTCCTCCGTAATGATCCACGTGCAATCGCAGGATTTTGCCCCGCTGTTGTACTGTTTGAAAGTTTAGACCGAAGCCATACAACTGCTCTTCCTTATTTAATGGAAAACGTAAAGCTGTCTTACCATCATTGACAGTAGCTGCAATGTCAACCTCGTTGAAAGGAAAAACTTCTGTACTCATTTTTGCTAACCCCGCTGCATATGGTTTAGCTCCCGACGCAATAAGTAAGTTGTATGCTTCCGGTTTACCAATCACTGCTTTCCAAACACCGGGAGCAATAACGATCCACTTGGGTGGTTGTGCAATTGATTGGTGGAACGTTGTCAGCAGTAGAGCATAAGAAAGCAATTGTTTCAATTTCATAAATAGGAAAGCATGATGGCAAACTAAACCTAGCAAATAGCGATGAACGAAGGAAATAATTTTTCGAAGCTTAGAGACGTCACTCCTACCTCTTTTTGCTTGCGTTTTTTTGCCCTTAAATGTTGGAAGCATTTTTGAGTAATTGTACCATATCAAAACATTAAAACCTCAGCATGCGCGAGCAACTTCCTACAAATAATCCTCAATTAAGACAGCTTGAATTTCTTGCAAGGTTAATGGACAACCAGTTTAAAGTACCGGGAACAAATATTCGTTTTGGTCTTGATGCCATTATTGGTTTGATACCAGGTGCAGGAGATCTTTCCACTTTTGGCATTTCCACATTTATGTTATTTGTAATGGTGAAAAATGGAGCAAGCGGCTTTGTGTTAGCAAGGATGATTTTAAATGTTTTGATTGACACGATCATTGGCTCTATCCCTTTAGTTGGCGACCTGTTTGACGTCGGATTTAAATCAAACACAAAAAACATGCGTTTGATGAGAGAGCATTATGTAGAAGGCAGACACAAAGGGGGCGCGTGGAAAGTCATCCTGCCAGTGGTGATAATTTTCGGGGCATTGTTTGCGGGGGTGATTTGGCTTATCTACATATTTGTAAAATACCTGTATCACCAGTTCAGTTAACTCTCAGTTTGTGCCAGAATTAATTTGGGAACATTTATATTACTTTAGAAGACCAATTGAAAATTTACATGACACTATTATTTGCACTGTTTTTTATTCCCATTATTTCTTTCTCACAACCCTTTTCGCCAACAGAAATTGAACGATATAAAACAGAGGCTCAACGTGTAAAAATCATCCGCGATACCTACGGTGTTCCGCATGTATATGGCAAGACCGATGCAGACGCCGTGTTTGGATTATTGTATGCGCAGTGCGAAGAAAGTTTCAGAAAGGTTGAAGAGAATAACCTTGAGATGTTGGGCAGGTTATCTGAAGTGTATGGCGAAGAACAATTGTATAACGATCTTGAAATGCGCCTGATTTATGATACCTCCGCTGCCATTGCTGATTATCATAAGAGCCCTGCATGGCTCCATAAATTATTAGATGCTGCCGCTGACGGAGTAAATTATTATCTCTACAAACATCCCGAAGTAAAGCCGGCAGTCTTAACGCGTTTTGAACCATGGTTTGCGCTGCTTCGCACAAATGGTAGTATTTCTGCTACCCAGAACGGCGGTGTTACCAGCCAGGACATTAAAAATCTTTATCCAGCAAAAAATAATGCTGTTTCTTATATCGATAAGAAAATTCCCTTTTATGATGTGGACCCTACGGGATCAAATGGCTTTGCGGTCGCTCCTTCTAAAACCGCCTCAAAAAATGCCATCCTCTATATTAACCCGCACGTAACATTTTATTTTAGATCTGAGGCACAGATGGTAAGTGAAGAAGGTTTGCAGGCTTACGGTGCAGTAACATGGGGTACTTTTTTTGTTTTCCAGGGATTTAACGAAAACTGCGGTTGGATGCATACTTCAGGTGCCACTGATGTTGCAGATCTTTTTATAGAGACGACTGTAAAAAAGGGGGACTCTATTTTTACTAGGTACGACAACGAACTGGTACCGGTGAAAACAAAACCTGTCGTAATCCGATATAAAAAAGGTGATGGCTTCCGCGAGCAAACATTCACTACTTATTATACCAATCATGGCCCGGTCATGGGGAGCCGGGATGGAAAATGGTTAAGCCTGAGAGAAAACAATCGCTCGCTGCCAGCTTTAATGCAATCATGGCTTCGAACGAAAGCGAAAGGATTTGATGATTTCAAAAGGAATATGGATTTGCGGTCAAATACCTCCGATAATACAGTCTTCGCAGACAACAAAGGAAATATTGCTTATTGGCATGGCAACTACGTTCCTAAAAGAAATAAAAATGTAGACTATAGCTTGCCCGTTGACGGCAGCAGTTCAACCAGCGACTGGAAAGGTCTCTTCGCTTTGGATGAAATCGTTCATGTCTACAATCCTGCAACGGGGTTCATTCAAAATTGTAATTCTACCCCTTTCACGGTTTCCGGAAAAAGCAGTCCAAAACAGCAAAACTATCCAGGTTATATGGCTCCTGATGGCGAAAATTTTCGTGGGTTAAATGCTGCACGCTTGCTTAGCCGTCCCAAGGATTTTACCATTGATAAGATGATAAATGAAGTAGGGTACAACCATCACCTGGCAGCCTTTGATCACCTGCTTCCCAGGTTGTTGAAGGATTACGAAGCGTTAAGTGCGTCGCACCCCTTGAAAAATGAATTAGGCGAAGCCATAGGACTTTTAAGAGCCTGGAATAAAAGTTCTTCTGATTCTTCCATAGCATCTACCGTCGCAATTGAATTTGGTTACCGCTTTTTGCAGAAGGCACCCGCCGTTGCAAATCCTTACAAAGCTTCGTATGCGGTTGAACAGTTGCAAGCCACGTTGGCTGCCACTACTTCAAACGAAAGGATGAGCCTTTTATCGGAAACGCTAAAAGATCTCGAAAAAAGGTTTGGAACATGGAAAATAGCCTGGGGAGAAGTCAACCGATATCAACGCCCTGCTGATGGAAAGTTTGATGATGCCCAGCCCAGCATGCCTGTTGGCCTGGCTGCAGCCACTTTCGGTTCACTGCCTTCATTTGCTTCCCGTCGTTTGCCTGGTTTAAACAAGCGTTACGGAGTTTCGGGAAATAGCTTTATAGCTTGTGTTGAATTTGGCAAAAGAGTCAGAGCAAAATCCATTATTACAGGGGGGCAGTCATTCGATCCCTCGAACAAACATTATACTGACCAGGCAAAAGGGTACATCAACGGGCAGTTTAAAGAGGTTTTGTTTTACAAAGAGGACGTATTGAAACACGTTGAAAAACAATACTACCCGGGAGAATAGTTTTTCACCCAACCAAAGTTTTTAAAATTTCATCTGGATTAATAAACGGCACTTCAAAAATTTGCCTACCGCTTGCTCCAGGATTATTTCTTGAAACCAGTCGGAGTAACCAACCTGAACGATTTATTTTTCGTATAATCTATAATATGAAAAAGGTGTTTCTTTTTGATCAAACCTTTAAAACTGCCCTATCAGCAATATGGAAAAAATTAATTTATGTACCCCCTGTCGAGGTTGAAATAATCTTAACTTTAAAAGCCTAAACTTATCGAGTGCACCTTTTGATACACCTATCTCATACTGAAAAGCGCCATTACCTTTTTGTAAAGCCAGTATTATTACTAGTTGTATTTCTTGTCTCAACTTCATCCATACTAACTGCTCAAAGCTGTCCGAATAACATTGATTTTGAAAGCGGAACTTTTAGTGGCTGGACCTGCTATACAGGTCGAACTGCGGCAATTGGCGGTCAAAATCAAATTTCCCTCGGTGCTACCAGCGGCCCCATTTATAGTCATCACACTATGTACAACGCCAATAACAATACCAATGAAGTTGACCCTTTTGGCCGATTTCCTGTGCTGTGCCCCAATGGAAGCGGCCATTCAATTAAATTAGGGAGTACAGAAGCAGGTGGTGAGGCGGAAGGAGTTTCTTACGAGTTTACTATTCCCGCAAACGAAAACGCTTATACGCTTATCTACAATTATGCTGTAGTATTTCAGTCGCCTAATCACCAGGTGTTTGAACAACCAAGAATGGAAATTGAGATTACCAACGTTACCGATAATACTACCATAAGTTGTGCTTCGTATAGTTTTATTGCAGTGGGAACAGCCTTGCCAGGCTTCCAGGTTTCTAGTTCATCCGATACTACTGCTGTTTTGTTCAAAGACTGGTCTCCTGTTTCTATTGATCTGTCTGGTAATGCAGGCAAAACAATCAGGCTATTTTTTAAAACTGCTGATTGTACTTTTCGAAGACATTTCGGATATGCGTACATAGATGTAAATTCTGAATGCAGCGGGCGTTTTGTTGGCGCAACTTATTGTCCTGATGATACTGCAATAAATGTATCTGCGCCATATGGTTATGCCAGTTATGCATGGTACGACAGCTCGCTAACCACTCCTCTGGGATCACAACAGGTGCTTAATTTATCTCCGCCACCACCATCCGGAACGGTTATCGCCGTAAAGCTTGAGCCCTACTACGGGTACGGCTGTTCGAATACAATGTTTACAAAATTGAAAGACACACTTACCGTCACTGCCAATGCAGGCCGTGATACTTTGTCGTGCAATATGAGCCCTGTTCCTATAGGCATTAAACCTAAACCGGGCTTACATTATACGTGGGCGCCTGTAACGGGACTGAATAAGCCCGATGTTGCTAACCCCATGGCCTTTCCAGATAAAACAACGTCTTACGTGGTTACAACAATGAACAGCGGAGGGGGGTGCCGAATAACTGATACAGTTGTAGTACGCGCTTCAGTAATCGATGATTCCCTTCGCCTGCTTGGTAAAGAAAGTTATTGTTTTGGAAATAATGATAGCGCAATTCTGAATGTTAATCCCACCAATAGTATACAATGGTTTAAAAATGACGCGGCCATTAGCAGGGCTACACAACCTACTTTTAGAGTATCCTCAAGTGGCACTTACCATGCTTTATTAAAGAATGATATTGGCTGTAGTATCACTACTAAAAAGCAGCCTATTATAATTGATATTGCCAAGCCTGCAACGAGTTATGCAGTAGAATATGCCCTTAGTAATTCACCTCTAACATTACAGGCGCGGCAGATAAGCGAGAACGTGTTATGGAAACCTGCCATCAATTTAAATACGGCGACAAGCTTTACCCCCACTTTTAAGGGATCGCAGGAACAGTTATATACTATAGAACTCCTGACAAACACGGGATGTCTCACGGTAGATACGCAGATGGTTAAAATAATTAAGAACGTAGAGATTTATGTGCCCACTGCATTTACACCAAACAAGGATGGTAAAAATGATTATTTACGACCTATACT
The DNA here is from genome assembly GCF_007991655.1 of Segetibacter aerophilus. Lineage (GTDB taxonomy): Bacteria > Bacteroidota > Bacteroidia > Chitinophagales > Chitinophagaceae > Segetibacter > Segetibacter aerophilus. Next base: position 110,909 of record NZ_BJYT01000001.1, on the reverse strand, counting down.
CATTGGTTTAAAGGATCTGCATTTCTTTAGAATTTATAACCGCTGGGGGCAACTGTTATTTGAAACAAAAAAACCGCTGCCAGGATGGGATGGTGTTTTTAAGGGCGTTGAACAAACAACACAAACGGTCGTCTGGATGGTGAAAGGTGTGGGAATCGATGGACGCGAATACGCGCAAAAAGGTACCACAGTCCTGTTGCGATAATATTCCTACCTGTGTCTTAATTTCTTTACCTGTTTTTAAATTATCTAATGTCAGGTATGGCTACAGGGTCCATATCAGTGTAGTTATAGTTTTCCCCGGCCATGCCCCAGATGAAACCATAGTTAGCTGTACCGCAACCGGAATGGATTGACCAGGGTGGAGAAATTATAGCGGAATTGTTCTGTAGTACTAAGTGCCTTGTCTGCTGCGGCTCTCCCATAAAATGAAAGACGGCCTGCCCTTCCTGCACGTCAAAATAAAAATAAGCTTCCATTCTACGAGTATGTGTGTGACTAGGCATGGTGTTCCAAACGCTGCCTTTATCGAGAACAGTTAGTCCCATTACGAGCTGACAACTTTTGATACCTTCTGAATGAATGTACTTATAAATCGTTCTTCTGTTAGAGGTTGAAGGGTCTCCAATAGTTGTTGGCGTTGCTTCCTCTTTAGACAATTTCCTGGTAGGATAAGTCATATGAGCTGGTGCCGAAAGCAGGTAAAAAATAGCCGGAGTACCGGCTTCCTCACTTCTAAAAGTAACGGACTTTACACCCTTGCCAATATATAAACAATCTAGTCTTGATAAGTTGTGTGTCTCCCCATCTGCTTCTACGACTCCATTTCCACCAACATTAATAATTCCCATCTCCCTCCTTTCAAGAAAAAAATCGGCTCTTAGCTCGGCATGTGTTTCAAGAGACAACGTTTTAGTTACCGGTTTCGCTCCACCGATGATTACCCTATCGTAATGCGAATACACAAGTTTTACTTCATCATCGACCATCAAATTCTCAATTAGAAAATTATCTCTCAATTCTTGTGTATTCATACTTTTTGTCTCTCGTGGAGAACTTTCAAACCGTACTTCCATGTTATATTTTTTTGTAAGAATCAAATTTAAAACTGAAGTGCAAGAACTGTGCTTTTAAATTTTACCTCAGGCAGGAAATGAAAAATGCATGAAAAACTTTCATGCATTTTTTAATTTTTGCCTTTATTTCGTTCAAACCTTTAGGTTATTTTTCAAGTATTACTTTATACTTCGTCGTAGTATGATATTTTTCTCCCGGCTTCAAAATTGTTGAAGGAAAGTTTGGCCTGTTAGGAGAATCAGGAAAGTGCTGTGTTTCTAAACAAAGCGCAGCATGTTTTTGAATAGGAGTACCGAAACTGGTTTTAATAGTTCCATCTAAGAAGTTTCCTGAATAGAATTGAAGGCCCGGTTCAGTAGTATACACTTCCAACTTTCTTCCGGTTGAAGGATCTGATAAAGTAGCCACAAGATCCATAGAACCCATCTTGTGATTCAACACCCAGTTATGATCGTAGCCTCCGGGAACTGCGCTGATGCGCTCGCCGACAGTATGAGGTTCTGTAAAATCAAAAGGAGTTCCCTTAACCGGCTTCAATTCTCCTGTTGGGATCAAAGTCGTATCAACAGGGGTATACTTGTCGGCGTCAATCTTTAACGAATGATCGAGAATAGTATTTTTAGCATCGCCGGTTAAATTCCAATAACTGTGATTGGTAAGGTTAACAGGAGTTGCTTTATCTGTGTCGGCTTCATAATCGATGGTTAATTCATTATCGTCAGATAAAGAAAACCTTACAGAAACCTTCAAATTACCAGGATAGCCCTCTTCGCCATCCTTGCTTAAATAACTTAAGGTCAGAGCAGGTGTAGCACTATCTATCGGAGCAACATCCCATACTACTTTATCAAATCCCTTAAGACCACCGTGCAAAGCATTTTGACCATTGTTGGTTGCAAGCGTATAAGTGTTTCCGTCGAGAGTAAACTTGCCTTTTGCGATACGATTACCGTAGCGACCTACAGTAGCGCCAAAGTAAGGAGGCTTGGCAAGATAGCCTGACAATTCTTCGAAGCCCAGAACAATGTTGCTACTTGCCCCGCTTTTTGTAGGTGTGACGAAAGAGGTAACCGTACCGCCATAATTAGAAATTTTTACCTGTACTCCGTTCTCGTTTGTAAGTGTATAGAGAAAAACTTTTTTACCATCGGTCTCACCCCAATCTGATTGTTGTATCCCTGCTTTCGAAACTTTGGAAGTTGTATCAGAAGCGTTGCTTGATTCTGAACTGCTGCTGTTGTTGCCGCATGAAGTAAAGACGCCTGCCATTAAAATACCTAATGCTGAATTGACCACAATTTTTTTCATTTTATTTTTTTAATGTTATCCATTTTTACTGTTACAACTTTCGCATTGTGTACAGTAATTTTTTAGAACGCTAAAGTTAATTAAGTTAGTTATCTAAGTATTAATAAGTTAAAGGGATTTTTGTGCCTTTATTTAATCTTTTGTAAACTTACGGCATAATTTTTCCTACCTTTTAAGAAGAACAGGTTTTAGTTCTTAGGTATAGGTTTACTTTTAATTCACCCCCCGATACTACTTGTAATTTTTGCATCAGTTATCTAAATGTTTTACTATGAACCATAAATTTATTGTGGCGATTGGTTACTCAGAAGGTGGATTAGAACCTTTATTAACTTTCTTTGATCATGTTCCGCATGACCACGCCACATACATTATTTTAAGACATATTCCCGTAGGACAGCGAGGTGTGCTGACCGAAGTTTTGCAAAGGCATTCAAAGCTTGAAATTAAGGAGGCAATGGATGGGATGCTGATTGAAAGAGACATTGTTTACGTACCTCCTTCAAACAGTTACTTGTTGATAAAAGACGACCAGTTTTACCTGCAGCCGCGGGTCGTAGAATGGTCCAATTATAATTATTCTATCAACTGCTTTTTAAAATCGCTGGCAGAAGCGAAAGCCAGCAGAAGTATAGCTGTAATTCTTTCCGGTAGTGGGATAGATGGTGCTGCAGGCGTTATAGATATACATAAGGCTGGAGGTATGGTGATAATACAAAATCCTGCATCATGTGCTTACCCTGAAATGCCGGCAAATGCAATACAGACAGGATGCGTAGACAAAATATTAGAGGATTCAGAAATGCCTGAAACAATCACCAAACATGTACATGCAATATTAGAGAGGGAGAAGAACAAGACCCAACCGACGACATAGAAGCCCGATAACGAAAGAACATTTAGTTTTAGTTGATCTGCCCCGATTGCGGCTAGCTTTCCCGTGTTGCTGTTCGTTTAGAAATGCAATCTCTTTTTCATATCGGATAAAAGCAAATACAAATTATACCGTTTTTGTTTCTTCCCTAAGAACAAAATTCGATTTCTCAACTCTTTCACTTTTAGGCTTACCTAGTATGGTGATAGCGAGTTTAATTATTTTACACAACTCTTTGAACGAAGCAGGCTTAACAATATAAAACGAAGCGCCATACTTGTAGGCGTCTTCTATGTCTTTAATGTTTTTAGAAGTGGAATAAATAACAATTGGCGTGTTTGGAAGCAAATCAAGATTATAGATATCCTTTAAACAATTGATCCCATTTTTTAAGGGCATATTCAGATCAAGGAAAACAAGGTCGGGTTCAACATTGGTTTTAATATGCCTTAGTGCTGCTATACCGTCAACGACATGAGAACATTTGCCCGAAGGAAGGATATTTAAGATTGCCTCAGACAATAATTGGGCGTCATCATTATCATCATCAGCTATCAAGATATTTATTGAGGAAGAATTCATGTGTTGTTATTGGGTGGACGTTAATGGATGTATTAGGGCGAAGATAGGAATATATATAGTCATCGACCCCTGCCTTTGTTCATGCCGCTTGTCTTGCCGACGACTATTGAAAAATGCCGCGTCTTTCAGCCATCAATTGTTTTTAGTCAGTTCTATCTTTTTAATTTTCTGTCAGCTGATATTAGCTGATAGGTGTTTGAAATACAAAAATGCAATTGGTAAGTCAGACAGAAGAAGCCGGGGTACACCTGTAATTAGCGGGATGTTAGCCTTGCATCCACCATCTTTGGTTTAAGTGTATTAATGGCGTCTTTCAGCTTCATCACCTGGTCGTCGGCCAGCTTCCCCTGGAGATACACAATACTATCTTTGGTAATTGCTTCGATAGCGGGATAGTCTTTAAGAAGGCTATCTACGCCCTGCTTTAGTTGCTCGTCTGTACCAATTACAACAGGAGCAATCACTATGTTGTTTTTTACTTCTTTTACTCCATACACTGCTTTTACTGTTGTCTCAACCGTTATTGAACTGTCGCCTATTCTCCCCGGTACCTTATTCTCTAAACCGCCTGTTGAAGTTGCAGCAGCAACGTTACCATCTTTGTCAACAGCCACTGCGCCAACTGTTCCATGTTCCTTTTTTCGAACCTGGTACTCCCCGGCTTGCTGTATGCTGTTCGCTTCTTCCTTAGTAGCTTCTATATATTGCTCGTACGCGTGATCAGTGATAAAATAAGCTTCGGGCATTACACGCAATCCAAACTTGCCGGCTAGTTCAAGCGCGCCCATATCTCCAATATAGATGTGCTTAGTCTTGTCCATAATGGCTCTTGCAAGTGTAACAGGGTTTTTTACATTCCTTACAATCGCCACTCCTCCGGACTTCATCGTTTTACCGTCCATAATTGAGGCGTCCATTTCAACTTGTGCCTTTTCATTTAGTGCCGAACCACGTCCGGCGTTAAACAAGGCGTTGTCTTCTAAATAATTCACCGCTGCTTCCACTGCATCTACTGCACTTCCACCTGCCTCTAAAACACTATATCCTGTGTTTACTGCCTCCCGCAATCCCTGCTTGTAAGCCTCTGCATTCTTCTTAATAAATTCAGAGTCAGGACCTGCTCCGCCATGTACAAGCATCGTTAGTTTATTCATCTAAAGTGTTTTTAGTTCTTTTGATATTATTCCTGCAAAAACCTTCAAAGCTCCAGGAGACATTATTGCTTCTCCAGCACAGCTTTCGTCCACTCATTAGACCCACAATTGGTGCAGCTAACATCATTTCTTTTTCGTGTGTTGTTTTCTGGCATTTTTGCACCGCATTCTTTACAAATTCTCACGTCTGTCCAATTTAATTTTTCGTCTATAAATCCTTCATCCCAGTCTGGCAAAACCAGTAGACCCGGCTGCCTCTCTTCATTTTTTACCAGGGTAAAAGATCCGTTTGCTTCCATATAAACTCTTTTAGCAGCGCCTAAATGATTGAGGTTTTCTGAGCGTAGCTGTGCAAATAAACGTTCGCGGGTTACCCGTACCCGCTTCATGATGTTTACTCGCATAACACCATCCTCCACCAGCATATCAAGATCGCCTTGTGTCACCCGTTCAAACTTTTGACTTTTTATGCTGATGTAGGATATGAGGCGTACCAGACCAACTATAATAAAAGCAATAATAAAGGCAGGCAAAATTCCATTAGTAGGTGACAGCAAGGGTACACCAATAGCGGACGCAAGCGAAACAAGTGCGCCGAGTTCGACCCTACTTATCTGGCTAGACATTCTCTTGCCTAAAAACCTCATACTTACTATTAGGAGAAAGTATACCAAAAAACCACGGATAGCTAACTCAATATAGAATTCGGGCGGCACCTGCCCCAATAGAATTCTTGACCAATCTGTAAATTTTATTTCTTCCGGCTTCATGATTTTTTATGCAGGTGTTATTTCGATAAATATGCTTTTGTCCATTCTGTGACATTACAAAACTCGCAAGGCGTGTCTTTCTCCTTGGCCACCTGCGTATGTCCGCAATTGCAACAGGCCATAATGGAATCTTCTGATTGTGCTAAAACATCCTTAATGACAGGATCTGTGGAAGGAAAGACCGGCAGGCCGGGATGAGCCTTTTCAGCTTCATACACACTCAAAATACCACACGCTTCGAGGTAAGCTCGTTTAACTCCGCCTAAGTTTGGAATTTTCTTTTCTCTTATTAAAGCAAACAGTTGCTGCTTGGTAATTTGCGTTTTCCCCATTTCTTCCAAAATCATAGTACCGTCTTTTACCAACAAGCTCATTTCACCTTGAGAGAGCTTTTCAATTTTTTCATTTCTAAATCCCAGGTAATTAAGGCCACGCTGAAAAACAATGGCAACGGCAAACACCACAACGCCAAATGCAATTCCCCTGTCAGGTAATTGCATTATGGGAGACACGATAGCACCAAGGGTAATCATGACAGATAATTCAACGATAGTGACCTGGCCCGACATTCTCTTGCCCATGAGGTGTACTGCTAACATTAGCAACATAAAAATGAGGATGGTTCTCACAGCCACCTCACCCATAAACTCTGGCGGTGTTTGCCCAAATAGTATTCGTTTAATATCCCCAAGATGAATTTCTTCTTTTTTCATGCCCCTTATTTTAACGCATGATACAGCTAAGAAAAATCAAGCCAAAACATGTAAATTTATTAAAATACGTCGGGAGTAATCGGTGAAGTAATAAAAATAAGGTGCGAGGTCTCTTTTTTTGCACCTCACCTTTTAACGGGAGCCTTCTGAGTAAAAGAGCTGTGGAATGAAGTTCACAAACAACGGTTTGTAGAAAGCGATGAGCCTGGAGACGACATTTCCAACGTTTAAAAGGTTTATTCCTACACTTGTCGCTATTCTTAAATAACCTTAGAAAGGTCTAGACCTTTGACAACTTCAATTGGCACTGTTTTTTCAAATTATAAGAATTAACAACAAAAACATTTATTATGAACTCGGGACCAAAAGTGTTATTAGGCGCGATAGCTGGCGCGGCAATAGGAGCTGTTATAGCAGGTATATTTACTGAAGAGGGAAATGAGCTAAAAGAAAAGGTAGTTCAGGGCGGTAAAGATTTAACAGACAATCTGAAAGAAAAACTAAGTGATGCGACAACTAATATTAAAGAGGCAGCCTCAGGCGCGTACGAAAGTGTAAAACAAACTGCAACAGACTTTGTAGGGACAGCAACAAACAAAGCATCAAGTACAGCAAGTAATTCTAAATAATCAACTGCTGCCTCTCCTTTTTATTAAGTACCGATTAGGTCTTTATAGGCTGGCGTCGGTACTTTTTTGTTTGATTTAGTGTGACAGTTCATTTGAAATTTAGTTCCCTTCTACTCCTTGTTCGAAATCTTAACCCATCGTAGTTCGAGCAGATTTAATGCATTAGGTCTTATGCCCTGTACGTTCTTATTAACGAGATGAATAGCCATATCATAAAATAACGGAACGACAGGAGCATCATTTATTACAAGTTGATCCATTTGCCGATATAAACTGAACCTGGTGCTATCATTATTCTCTAGTAATGATTTTTCATATAAAACATCAAAAGCCGGATTTTTATAGCGGGTATAATTTGGAGGGGCAGGATTCTTACTATAAAACATTGCCATGTAATTTTCCGCATCAGGGTAATCTGCAATCCAGCTACCACGAAAGAACGGCGCTTTTGATTTGGCAGTCTGCTCGAGCAATAAGCTTTTCTGAATCACCTCAACCTGTACTTTAATACCCGTTTCCTCCAACTGCTTAGCCACAAAGCTGCCAATGTCTGCGTATATAGGAATGGTGAGCAAAGTAATCGCAGGCATATTTTTTCCGTTTTCAAAACCAGCTTCTTTCAATAGCCTTCGCGCCTTTGCCGGATCGTACGGATAACCTTTTACCAATTCAGCATTTCTCGACGGTAGTCCTGCCGGCACAAAACCACCCTCAGCTGCAATGCCTATTGAGTTGCGCATGTACATCATGAGTTTGTGGCGATTTATAGAACTGTTGATCGCCTGTCGAACTGCTTTTATTTGTAGGGGAGAACTTTTGATTTGGGCCTTTTTTTCATCTACCAAAATGCCCAGGTATTCAGTATTCAGGTAAGCATGTTTATTCAACACTATTTTTTGTCGCCAGTCTTCCCTAAGCTCACCTGCTTTAGTCAACACCTCATCTTTAAACGACGGATCAATATCGTTTACAAAACTTAATTGGCCTTGTTGAAAAGCTAGAAATTCTGTAGCCCTGCTATCGAGAAAAGAAATTTTTACCGCGTCGAGATAAGGCAGTTGGTTTCCTTTATCATCTTTTTCAAAGTAGTGAGGGTTTTTATGCAACACAAGCGCTTGCCCTTCTTCCCAGAACCTGAATTGAAACGGACCCGTTCCACATGGATGACTGCGGAAATCTTTTCCATATTTTTCAACCACTTCCTTCGGAATAATGCTGCAATAGGGCATAGTTAAAATGCCTAAAATGGGATGAAAAGGGCGAAGGAGTTTTAGCTGAAAAGTGGAGTCATTAACGGTAGTGAAAGGATGCAAACTATCAACCCGGTTATTAAAAATCCAGGCGCCACTGCTAGCCGTCGATTTATTTATAATCCTCGACAAACTATACACAACGTCTTCCGCCACTAGCCTTCTACCCTTTCCTTCCTCAAATGCTTCGTTATCATGAAAGCGTACATCTTGTCGTAAATGAAAAGTGTATAGCAACCGCTCGTTGTCGACTTCCCAACTTTTTGCAATGGAGGGAACAATGTTGAGGTTACTGTCGGTTTCGACCAAAGTATTGTATAGCTGATGGCTTGTCCATATCGTTGCCTGGCTTTTAGCAAAAGCCGGATCTAATGTAGAGACACCTTCAGTTAGATTAAAAGAGAAAACCTGCTTATCATTAGTGCTACGCGTTCCACATCCAGATACGACAAAACAAAGAATGATAATGAAACAATAAGCCTGAATATAAACTTCCCGACTTATCAGGCTACCTAATGTGGGTTCTTTTTGTTGATGCATTTTAATGGGCTACTATTTATATCGCAAGAGCTGCTCTTGCCCCTTGCAGTAAAACTATCGCAAATGTAGAACAAGGCTTTTTGTACAAGCGTTCTGCGCATCGCTTTAGTATTTCATTTTTCATTTTTTGATCATCAAAACAAGCATGCAAGAATATGGTGATACTTAAAATCAGTCTTTATTATCATAAAGGTTACTTCTAGATATCCTTTTTAAATCATATCTAAAGGAATGGGTGTTAGAGCTATCCGAAATACCATCTCAATTTCATCCTGCAATAACAAAAGATTATCCTGATAATTAACCGTTTATCAATGTAAAAAAGGTAGCTTGACCCTTTATTTATATTTATTCTTACTACTAATGCCATTATTAGATTACATCCTCGAAGAACCATCCTATGGTTGGAAAGACACTACGGGAAACTTAGTAAAGCCTACTCCCGGTCAAATTTTAAGAGAGTTTTTCTCGAGGTTAAACATCTTTAAAACAAAGAAAAACTGGCTTCCTTTTATTAGTTGGCTAACCGTAGTTTGTTTGGCTCCGTTTCTTTTTCTTTTTATTTTCAAATACTTTACCTGGCCCCGTTTTGCTGCAGCGTTTGTTTATAGTATGATCATCATGGGTACTCATGGTACTATCTGGCATCATAGATACTGCACGCACAGGGCTTATAAATTCCGCAACAATTTCTGGCGCTTCTTTACCCAGAACCTCACACTAAAAGCGATTCCTGAAGAAATTTACGCTCTCTCCCATCATGTGCACCACGCAAAGTCAGATGAGCCCGGAGATCCTTACAATGCAAATGCTGGTTTTTTATATTGCTTTCTTGCTGATGTTAATCATCAGCCTATCAATAGAAATCTTTCTGAGGCAGATTATAATCGTGCCCTTGTTCTCATGAAGCATACAGGGGTAAATCCAAATACCTACGCTCAATATCTACAATGGGGATCCGTTGCTAACCCTTGGCGCACCCTTGCTGGCATTGCCCTGAACTGGGGTTTCTGGTATCTTGTTTTTTTCCTTATTGGTGGTCATGGTCTGGCTTGTGCATTATTTGGTGGTGCTGGAGTTTGGGCAGTGGGCGTTCGCACTTTTAACTATGAAGGTCATGGAAAAGGTCAGGACAAGCGTACTGAAGGTGTCGATTATAACAGAAACGACATGTCGATCAATCAACTCTGGCCTGGAATAGTGGCAGGAGAATGGCACAACAATCACCACTTATATCCTAAAAGTGCACGTTCAGGTTTCAAGCCATATCAAATTGATTTCGCCTGGTACTATATAAAATTTATGAGCATGGTTGGCGCGGTTTCATTCTACAGAGACTCAAAAAAGCAGTTTTATAAAGACCACCACGAACCATACGTTAATACCAAAAAGGAAAAGATTATATCAACCAACTAGTTGGATAAAGAAGGCCTGAAGCGAAAGTTTCAGGTTTTTTTTGTCCTGAACTTTTCGATATTTAATCAGCATCGTTGCGGCGCTCCGTTCAAGCTTTCATTCTTTTTTCAACAGATTTTGTTAATGCGAAAATGGATGTCGCGCTCCGTGCGTTTGCACCCACTTTTAATGCAGCCTCGTTTTTTGTAGTTTCATCTCATACCTGTTTTCAACATATTGCCAGGGGCATGGTTTTTCGTTTCAAGCCTCTTGTTAGCAATCAATCTTTTTCAATAGGATTTAAATTAACAGCAAAATCGATAATGACTACTTCAAGCAAGCCCTTCAACGCACCCTTCTATACTAAGCTGGCAATGATACTCGTGAGCCTGATCGCGCTAGGGTACATTTTTATTTTAGGCAAACAAGTCCTTTCACCCCTTCTGTTTTCTTTTCTCTTTTCAATCGTGCTTTTGCCTGTTGCAGATCTTGCGGAAAAAAGGCTCAAACTACCAAGAAGTGCTTCTTCGGGTTTGGCCGTTATCCTGTTGATTGTATTCGTTTCCCTAATTGTTTACTTTGTCGGCTCTCAACTATCTGATCTTGCGCAAGACTGGCCTCTATTTAAAGTACAATTTGCAGCCACCCTCGATGACATTCACACGTGGATAGGAAAAACTTTTCACATTAACACGGCGAAGCAAATCAGGTACGTGCACAACGCGACAGATAAAATGATGTCGGCAAGCACATCGATGATCGGTGCTACCGTACTTTCACTATCGTCTATTTTATTGTTTCTTGTTTTTGTAATGATCGACACATTCTTCCTGTTGTTTTATCGCAAGCTGATTATAAAATTTTTGGTGGCTGTTTTTGCAGAAGAAAATTCTGAGACAGTGTATGATATTGTTGCACAGGTACAAAACATCATCCGGAAATATATCCTTGGGCTCTTACTTGAAATGGCCATTGTTGCAATAGCTTGTTGTATTGCTTTCTCGATTATCGGTATTAAATACGCCGTGTTGTTGGGTCTTATAACAGGCCTGTTTAACATTATTCCTTACATAGGAATATTTACCTCGCTCGTGCTCAGCACGCTAATTACCATTGGGAGCGCGGCTACGACAACCAAGATCGTATTGGTGATGGTAACCATAGTAGTAATGCACCTGATAGACAGCAATATTCTGCTCCCCGTGATTGTTGGATCCAAGGTTAAAATCAATGCCTTGATTACTTTATTAGGAGTTATTATTGGCGAAATGTTTTGGGGTATCCCGGGAATGTTTTTGTCAATTCCTGTAATTGCTATTGCTAAGGTTGTATTCGACAGAATTGAAAGCCTCAAACCATGGGGTCTTTTGCTGGGCGATGAAAAAGATGAAGAACAACAGGGCAAAATGCCGGCAGAAGTAAAAAAGGAAGAGGTAGTTGAAGAAGCAAATGCAGTTAAACCTGCATAGTAATACCAATAAAAAAGGAGCCATTGCTGGCCCCCTTCCATTCAAAACTCCGCTAACTTTTACTTCGGTAAAAGAACAGTATCAACTACATGAATAACTCCATTGCTTTGATTTACATCCTTAATAGTTACTTTACTCATTCCGCCTTTCTCATCTGTTACAATGATATTGTTTCCTTTCATCATAAAAGTTAACTCGCCACCCTGAACAGTTTTTGCTTTAAACGTACCACCATTCTTCTTAATCATACCCATCAGTGCTGAACTGCTAATGTTACCAGCAACAACATGATAAGTAAGCACAGAAGTCAGCTTATCTTTATTTTCTGGCTTAAGCAAAGTTTCTACTGTACCTGCAGGTAGTTTATTGAACGCCTGGTTAGTTGGTGCAAAAACTGTAAACGGTCCTGCACTCTGTAATGTTTCTACTAAACCGGCCGCTTTTACTGCTGCAACCAACGTTGTATGATCCTTGCTATTTACCGCGTTTTCAACGATGTTTTTTGATGGGTACATTGCTGCTCCACCAACCATCATTGTTTTTTCTGATTGTGCAAATGTTGCACCTGTAATCAATAACATAAACGCGAATGTTATCCCTTTTTTTAGAGCTAATGCTTTCATTTCTAGTATTTTATTTGTTTGAAGTATCTACGGGATAATATTAAAGCCGGATTTTAACCAGGTAAAATATTTAATTGAAATCTTACTATTTGCGGACCCTTTAACTCAATTATTCGTTGCTGTTTAGCGTATCAGTAAAAAGAAATAAAGCTCGTTAAACACGACCGCTTAAAGCGAGGTTGGCGTGCCCACTTAATTTATCTTTGCAGCCAAATAATACTATGGCCGAGGATTTAAATATTATACAAGGAAGCAAAGAAGAGCAATACAAAGCACTCGTTCCTCAGATAGAAGGTTTGTTAACCGGGGAACCCGATGTGGTCGCAAACATGGGTAATGTAGCGGCCGCACTAAAAGAGCAGTTCAATTGGCTTTGGGTAGGTTTTTATGTAGTGAAAAATGACGAGTTGGTGCTTGCTCCTTTTCAAGGGCCGGTTGCCTGCACAAGAATAGCTAAAGGCAGGGGCGTTTGTGGCGCAGCCTGGCAACAAGCAACAACTTTGATAGTCCCCGATGTAGAAAAGTTTCCCGGTCATATTGCTTGTAGCAGTTTGTCTAAATCTGAGATTGTAGTTCCAATTAAAAAAGATAAGCAGGTAGTTGCAGTGCTCGATGTAGACAGTGTGGAGTATGACCTGTTCGATGAAATTGACAAAAGATACCTCGAGGAAATCGTAGACCTGCTAAAGTTCTAAAATGAGCTGTAATTCTCTTTATCCATGTTTGTAAAATCGCTACTTAAAACAATCAAAGCTCTAAGTTTTCATGCAAATAGAAAATGATATTTTAATAAGAAAAATTGAGCTGAAGGATAATAATATGCTGGCTTCCATCATCCGTTCAAGTCTTGCCGAGTTTGGTGCAAATAAACCCGGGACGGTTTTCTTTGATAACACTACAGATCATCTCTACGAAATGTTCCAGGAACCGGGCAGCATATATTTTGTTGCAGAAAAGGATGGTAAGATATTGGGAGGCGCAGGCATTTATCCTTCAACAGGTTTGCCCGCAGATACTTGCGAACTGGTTAAAATGTATTTACAACCTGCAGCACGAGGCAAAGGTTTGGGAAAGCTGTTAATAGATAAATCTCTTGAATTTGCAAAGCACTATGGTTATCTACAGGTGTATATTGAGACAATGCCAGAACTAAGAAAAGCGGTAAGTGTGTATGAAAAGTTTGGCTTTGAATATCTCAACGCCCCTTTGGGCAACACAGGTCACTTTGGTTGTGACGTGTGGATGCTGAAGAAGCTTTAAATGGATAAAGTGTTCACTGTGATTGCATAATTAAATCAACTCAACCTCAAAAACAGGACTAAACAAATACACTTTTTTTGTCCCCACTTCTTCGCATCTGTAGCGTTTTCTAAGCCTTTCACCTTTTTTGAAAATCCTTCCATCTTTCATTTTAAACAGGGCGTGTGGTGGCACTTCTTCAACTAGCATTTGGCCTTCAGCTTTTGCGTCGTAATTTCTCAGCGTGCGCATCAGGCTTTCCTCAGCGCAACTGCTTGCTCCCGGGTTGTGCAGGGTCGCCAACAGTTCCTGCTCAATGTCTGCAGGAAATACTTTGCTTTTTATAAACTGCGCAAGCAACTGCCCGAAGATCGTCTTCCATTCCCGCCCGTGCGACTGAACCCGGTTGCCATATTTTTCAAAAGTCAGCAGGTGGGCAAGCTCATGTAAGAGTGTAATTAGAAATGAGAATTTATTGAGGTTTCCGTTTACGCTTATTCTATGGTTACGATTATTGTGTGCATTGCGATAGTCGCCCAAGATACTTTTGCGTTCCCTGGCTATCGTTAAGTGCACCTTGTACTGCTGCAGGTAAGCAGCTACAGGAAGAAAAGTGTTTGGAGGTAAAAAATCGTTCAGTGCCTGTAGCGGATGCTCAGTTTTAGACATTCTTCTTTGCGTTACTTTGTTTCATTACTACTGAAAGCTCTACGAAAGTGTACACGAGGTACAAGCCCATGCACGCGAATAAAGCAGGTCTGTTTAAATTTTTCCCCGAGGCGAAAATATAAATGAAAGCTCCGATAGCACAGGCAAAGAGCTTTACTAACACACCGCTGTATGCATTTCTTAAAAACAGCTGCGTTCTTTCGGCGTTTAATCCCTTTGTTAAAAGATGCATGGAGACAACGGTTACCAGGTAAATAAACAAATTACCGGCGCTTAGTACTTGCCAGTCGCAGCCGTGCTGCTCTAAAAATTTCCGGAAGAAAAGGATGAGCGCACCCACAATTAAAAATATGGCGACAAGTGGTAGTATACTTCTATTAAACATGTTACTTTTTTGAGGTGTCTTTAATTATCTGCCAAATCATGCCAACTAACACCAGCAGAGGCAAAATCCATACGAGCAAAGGTGTTGAAAATGAGAGCCATTTGTCCAACTTCAAACCGATAAAAACGGCGAGGGCAAGGCTGATCATCAGTTGGGTAGCTAACCCCAGGTATTTCATCAACAACTTATTGTTTCCCTTATTTGGCTCGTCAATATTCATAGCGTTTTTTCTGCGGACGGATAGTGAGCAATTAAAATTATGCGACAAAGTTACTTTCAAAACAACAAACGAATTTTTACAAGCATTGTGATATCGACGAGGTAACTCCTTTCAACATCGTTGTGTCACTCACTTGTACTTTCATCTTTTTTGGGCAGCTTTTATCAGACCGGAGAATTTCATCGCCTCAAGTTTTAAGAACAGCAAGAACTTCCTTCTTGTATTGGCGGACACTTTACTGAACCATAACTACAAAAAACACAGCAGTGGCCCTCTTTTGGTTTAAGTCTTATATGGCAGTTTTTACACTCGTAGAAAAACACGCAAGCATCTGTTGGCATGGTCTCTTGCTGCTTGTAACCACAAACAGGACACGAGATTATTGAGTTAAGGCTAATTGTTTTTCCATTTAGTTCTTTACCATTGTTTGTGAGACTACCCTATAACCTGTGGAATTTATTGCAGCAGCTATACTGTCAATAGTGGTTTTGCTGCCGTCAAACTTTACCGTGCTTATTGCCTTATCATAAGAAGTCTGATAATTAATTACTCCCTTAACTGTAGTGATCTTACTATTCACATGGTCGGTACAACCTTCGCAGGTCATACCACTAATAGTGAATACGGCTTGCTTGTAACCAGCCGTTTCTAAAGTAATTCCTTGTGCCTGCTGAGGCTTTTTGTAGAAAGCTTCCGCATAGTAAGGAAAAAGGATCATGGCAAATGCTAAGACAGTAACAATACTTAGAAGTGTCTTCGATTGCAAGAAAGATTGTTTGTTCCCCACCTCGCATGCGCAGTCGGCTTGCTTTTGCGGCCGTAGCTTTTGATACCAGGCAAAGGCAAAAACGAATATTGTCAATCCTACGAAATGAGGCCTAAAAGGTTCAATCCACGAAAACGAAGAGATCATACCAGTTGCGCCACCTACAACTGTTAATAGAGGTGCGATACAACAAAGCGAGGCCGCTATAGCCGTAGTTAAGCCGGTAATAATAGTGGTGCTATTTTTAGTTGAGGTGATCATACTTCGGGGAGGCAAAAATAAAATTTAAACTGTTAGAAATTAGACAATCAGCAAAACGTGGTAGCAAGCGGTAATGATTTTTGAAACAAGCCATGAACATATTAATAGCAAAAAACGAAAAATGCCAACAAAAGATTAAAACGCTTAAACGGAGCGTCGCAACGGAAGCAACAACAAAGCGTTGAAGTATTGTCCCCAAAAAAATAATCGGCATGTGAACCAGAAATCAGAAATTATTCTTTAATCGTAGGCTCTTTAGGAACTTTTATAACGGTCGTATCTAATTTGCCGCTAATGTCGCCAGTCAACACCTTTTTGAAGTTTTGTAAATACTGATCCTTGTACCGCATGCTTTGTTCGAGAGAGTCTGCCTTCATTTTTAAAACCTGCAACTCACGACGCGAATGCTGGGTTCCATAACCAGGTAAATATTCTTTTAAAGGCGTAAAAACAATAAGAGCCACCGTGAGGGTGATCAAAATGACGAAAATGCTGCTGAACATGATGTATACACTAAGCCGCGACAATTTGAACGTTACCACTTCTTCATAGGTATCATCATTCATAATTACCAGGCGGTAGCGGTTACGAAGTTGATTGAGTGAAGTGTTGGCCTGCAGTTTAGCCATAGAGTAATGTAAAAGTTAAAGGTAGCGATTGAGCCGTACGTATGAAGGGGGAAAAGAAAATAAATGTACTTTTAAGCGCTCAAAAGGCGTTATGGTATGAAGGTTTTTTGAAAGTTGTTGTTGCGAAACCAAGGGGGTAGCTTTTGCAAAGATTGTTGTAGCACCCAAAAAAACATGAGCGCATTTGTAAGAACAAAAAAATATAATACCATTAAGATCCATTATTACTATAAATATTACTAAGCTCAGGAACTCATACATGTATAACATCCGTTTTTTATTTATATCCCTAACTTTCTTTTTATCCTTCCTGGTTGGACATGCACAGCCGGGGGCTGAAATTGAAGTTAAAAAACCGAAGAAATACGAAAATCGGAAACTGGCCTCAGAAAAAACAGGCGAGAAAAAATTTACCATTCCACGAAAACTTTACCAAAATACTGTAACCCATTACAATTATTATTTCAACGCAAACAACCGTCTCAACGAATTAGTTAACTCATCAAAAATTGCTTTTAAAGACGATTACTCCCAGTTATTACCTTTTTACAATTACACCTTAGAGCAGACTTCACAAAGTAAACAGGATTTAGATTCAATTATCTACAAGTGTACAGCCGGCATTCTATTGCACGACCTGCGCAATAGCTGGATTGACAATATGTACCTGCTGATGGCGAAAGCGTATTTTTTTAGGAACGACTTAGACTCCGCTGCGCTGACCCTTCAATACCTGAATTTTTCTTATGCTCCTAAGGAGTCTGGTGGATACGACAAACCAATTGGTAGTAACGCCAGTAATGAAACCGGGGAATTTAGTATTGCTACAAAAGAAAAAAACAGCATCTGGACAAAACTGACCAGCAGGCCGCCAAGCCGCAACGAAAGTTTTATCTGGCAAATAAGAAATCATATTGAAAAAAACGAATTGCCTGAAGCCTCAGGGGTAATTGAAATTCTCAGGCACGACCCCAACTTTCCTAAAAGGTTGCAAACGGATTTGCACGAGGCTATGGCTTACTGGTTTTATAAACAACAGGTGTATGACAGTGCCGCAATTCATTTGAATCAGGCCTTAGATGAAGCAGCTAACAACCAGGAAAAAGCACGATGGGAATACCTGATTGCCCAGATGTACCAGCTCTCGGACAAGAACGAGGAAGCGGTTAAATATTACGAGAAGAGCATTTCTCATACGACCGATCCTGTAATGGATGTGTACGCACGATTAAACTCTATTCGCATTAATCGAAGCGACAAAAAAGATTTCCTCCAGGAAAATATCGACGCCCTTTTGAAGATGGCGCATCGCGAAAAGTATTTAAACTATCGTGATATTATTTATTATGCTGCTGCAAGTATTGAGATGGAAAGGAACAATTTTGCCAATGCGAAGAATGATCTCTTAAATAGTGTAAAGTATAGCGTTAACAATCCAACCCAAAGAAGCCAATCCTTCCTGTTACTCGGCGATCTCAATTACAACCGCCGCTCTTACTCAGACGCTTACAACTACTACGATAGCACTGATATAAACGCGCTTACCAGCGATGCTGACAAAAATCGCATCACCATGAGAAAGCCACACTTAAAAACGATAGCTGAAAACACAACAATAGTCTTAACGCAAGACAGTCTACAGGCTCTTGCAAAATTACCCCAAGACCAAAGAGATGCTATTATTAAAAAGCAGGTTAAGCTGCTGCGTAAGGCACAAGGATTAAAAGAAGACGATGCCCCAAATATTAATGCAGCAGTAAAGCAGGTGCCTGATCTTTTTGCAGACAATAACAAGTCAACTGATTTTTATTTTTATAACAGCGGAGCAAAGGCACGGGGCTTTAGTGAATTTAGGGCGCGCTGGGGCGAAAGACCTAATGTCGATAACTGGAGAAGAAAATCTGCACTGGATCGACAGATTCAAAAAATTGCGGACGTAGATGATGTACCGGGGAAGGCCGTGGTAGAACAAAAAGTGGCTAATAATTCTTACGAGGGTTTGCAACAAGACATCCCGACAACACAAGAGAAATTAGACGCCAGCAACAAAAGCATTATGGAGGCCCTGTTTTCTTCAGGTCAAACATTCCTAAACAAATTAGAAGAGTACCCTGCCGCAATACTAGCATTCGAAGATTTACTAAATCGTTTTCCTAATTCCACGTACAAAGAAGAGGCTTTATTCAACCTCATATACGCATACGAGAAAACCGGCGACAAGTTAAAAGCTGACCAGTACAAGAAACAATTGATAAGTGCATCGCCGGAAAACAAGTTTGCAAAACTGGTTGCCAATCCTCCGGCTAATACGAGCAAAGCTGAGGCAAGTCCTGCTACAAAACAATACGAGCAGATCTACAACCTTTTTATAGAGGGTAAGTTTGATGAAGCAAAAAATCAAAAGAAAGTAGCGGATAGCACTTATGGAAAATCGTTCTGGACACCCCAATTGCTTTTCATCGAATCCATTTATTACATTAAGCAAAAAGAGGACAGCACTGCAATAAAAGTGTTGACAGATCTATCAAATCTTTACGCACAAGATCCAATGGCAGCAAGAGCCAAAACAATGATCGACGTCTTGAAAAGAAGAAAAGAAATTGAAGATTACCTGACAAAGCTCGAAGTGACGCGCAACGAAGATGCTGCTACTCCTGTCAACAATAATCCGCCTGTCGCCACCCCTCCTGCCCCGGCAAAAATCGTAACAGTGCCTCCGCCTGCAAATAAAGATTCTGTTGTTGTTACAAAGCAGTCAGCTGTTTCACCAGCTACTTCAAATGTTAAAAAAGACACTGTCGCTGCACCTCCGCCGGTTGTAGTTAAGAACTTTAGTTTTGTTGCCACCGACCCACATTATGTCGTTGTTCTCTTAGATAAAGTGGACCCCGTTTACGCCACTGAAGCCCGCAACGCTTTCAATCGTTTTAACAGGGAAAAATATTATAACCAGAAAATAGATATTTCAGGGGTGAAACTAAATGAACAGTTTAATCTTGTTTTGCAAGGACCGTTTCCAGATGCAAATGCGGCACTAGATTATATTGACAAAGTACGACCGGTCGCAAAAAGCCGAATTCTCCCTTGGCTTACAGCTGACAAGTTTAGTTTCCTTGTAATCAGTGACGCCAATCTTGAAGTGTTGAAAGCGAAACAAGATATGGAGGCTTACAAACTGTTAATACAAAAAGCCCTTCCCGGCAGATTCTAAAATGAAAGTGTAAGTTGTTTTATAGCTTTGCACAGTTTCTTAATCACCATGCCTTTTACCGCAATTATTGATATTACATTCTAATGAAAAATAGTACAAGCAAAACAAAAAATCGAACAAGTACCTCGGTTAAAATATTCTGGCGCCTTGTCTTTATCGGCCTAGGTGCTTTTATCCTTTTGTTGTTAATGGCTAACTGGGGTGTATTTGGAAAGATGCCTTCTATCCAGGATCTCGAGAACCCTAGTGCTTCCCTTGCAAGTGAGGTGATTGCAGACGACGGAACTGTGATGGGAAAGTACTATCTCGAAGACAGAACGAATGTCGATTTTAAAGACATTAGCAAGAACGTTATTAATGCGCTTGTAGCAACTGAAGACGAACGTTTTTATAACCATAGCGGTATTGACGGACGCGGTTTGGCAAGAGCAGTTGTTCACCTCGGCAGAGATGGCGGTGCAAGTACAATTACTCAACAGCTTGCCTTTAATTTATTTAATGGAAACCGTGCAAGAAACCCCGTCACCCGTGTTATCCAAAAAATAAAAGAGTGGATAATAGCTGTAAAGCTTGAAAGGAATTTTACCAAAGATGAGATCATTGCATTATACCTTAATACTGTTCCCTTCAGTGACAACGTCTTTGGTATCAGAAATGCCTCAAAAACTTTCTTCCAGAAAGACCCTGACGTACTGAGTATTGAGGAAGCTGCAGTGTTGGTTGGTATGGTGAATGGACCCACTATTTACAACCCGCGTAGAAACGCTAAGATGGCCCTCGACCGCAGAAACTTAGTGTTAGACCGGATGGTTACGAACGGTTATATTACTGAGAGCCACGCAACTAACCTAAAGATTAAGCCTATCGTCATCAACTATAAAAAGATGGATGAGACAGCAGGTCTAGCTCCCTACTTCCGGATGGTTTTAGGTCAGGAAATGAAAAAATGGTGTAAAGAGCATCAGAAACAAAATGGCGACAACTACGACCTATACCGTGACGGTTTAAGGATTTATACAACCATTAATCCGCGGATGCAATTATATGCAGAAGAAGCTGTAAGTAAGCATATCAGCTACATGCAGAAAATTCTTAACTCGCAAAGCAATATTCGTAAAGGAACAGTTTGGAATGGCAGGGACACAATCTTACTTGCTGCAATGAAGGTGAGTGACCGCTGGAAAAACCTTAAAAAAGACGGTGTTGAAGAAGCACAGATCAAGAAGAGCTTTTACAAGAAGGTCCCGATGAAGGTGTTTGCATGGAACAGCAAAAGGGAAAAGGATACCACGATGACTCCTTTGGACTCTATCAAATATCATCGCCAAATGCTTCAGGCTGGGTTTATGGCGATGGATCCGATAAGTGGCGAGATCAAAGCCTGGGTTGGCGGCATCGATTTTAAAACTTTCAAATTTGACCACGTTAATCTCAATACCAAACGCCAGGTAGGTAGTACGATAAAACCTTTATTATATAGTTTAGCTATTGAAGAAGGCGGCTTTACACCTAACACCATGGTGCAGGATATACAACAGGATTTCGGTAGCCTTGGCCTTGTTCCCAACACCGGCGCAACTTGTACAGGCCGCACGGTCCCGATGGCAAACGCCCTCGCATGGTCTCGTAACTGCGCTTCCGCGTTCATCTTAAAGCAACTGGGCAACAATGGCAACGACGCTGCTAACCGCTTTGCGGAATTTTTAAAGAAATGCAACTTTACTTCTAAAATAAATCCTTTCCCTTCGATGGCTCTTGGCGCTGTCGAGCTGAGCCTTTATGAAATGATGCAAGGTTATAGCATGTTTCCCGGGCATGGCTTTAATGCTAAACCCTTACTGATTGCACGTATCGAAGACAAAAACGGAAACGTGCTCGAAAACTTCCTGCCAGCTCAACGTAAGGAAGTGATCAATGAGGTAACTGCCTATTCTGTCGCATTGATGATGCAGGGTGTTATAAAAAATGGAACCGGTCAGAGCATGGGCGACCAGTATGGCTTAACGAACGAGATCGCAGGTAAAACCGGTACAACCAATGATAACAGCGACGCGTGGTTTATGGGATACACTCCGCAGTTGCTTGCAGGAACCTGGGTAGGATGCGACGATCGTTTCATCAGGTTTAGCGGAGACATTGGTGAAGGTTCTTCCGCTGCCCTGCCTATATGGGCCTACTTCTTCAACAAAGCACTTGCTGATAAAACTTTAGGACTTGACCGGAAGGCAAAGTTCTCAAAACCCGAGGTGATGAGCAACGATGTCATTTTCGACTACATGAATACGATCAATGCGAGGTCAGCTGCACCTGCCCAGGGAGAAGATGTTGGAAACGGCACGTCAGAGGATTATTTGATTCCTGATGCACCTCCTGAAGAGATTGGAGCAGAAAGTGATATCCCGGTTGAAAAGGCAAAGCCAGGAGCAACAACTACCACAACAACACCCGAAGAAACTCCAGCTACAAAAGAGGTTAAAACAGAAAAACAAGAAGAACAAAAAGGAGGCTTTTTCAAAAAGTTATTTGGTAAAAAGAAAAATAAGGAAGAAAATAATACTGAACCTCCCAAAGCAGTAATGCCTAAAAAAGAAGAAAAACAATGATGAATGATAGTGATAGGAGTTTTGGGTAACCAACATTTTACCTCTTATCATCTCACTTGCGTCGCACTCTTGTACTTCAAATATTAATGCGCCTGTCGGATCACAGCTATAACAAAAAAGCAAACTATAAACGTTTGCTTTTTTGTTATAGCTATCATTGTAAACATGGTTTCATAATTGCATCCTTTTTCATCAAACTATCACAATGGCAAAATGGTGGATAGGTTGTTCTGGCTTTCATTACAAACATTGGAAAGATATCTTTTACCCGGAAAAGCTTGCTCAGTCTAAATGGTTTGACTATTACAACAACAGGTTTAAAACACTTGAATTAAACGTCACGTTCTATCGGTTCCCCCGCTTGCCGTATCTGGAAAATTGGTACCACAAAAGCCCTGATGCATTTACCTTTTCAATCAAAGCTCCGCGTGCAATTACGCACTATAGAAAGTTTGTCAAAGCAGAGAAATACTTAGAAGACTTTTACGGCACCGTGCGCGAAGGGCTAAAAGAAAAAGTTGGTTGTGTACTGTTTCAAATGCCCGAAGTAATTTCTTACAAACAACAAAAACTCGAACAAATCATTCAAAACCTGGATCCCACCTTTACCAACGTTCTTGAATTTAGAAATGCCACTTGGTGGAACCAGGAAGTCTACAATACACTCGCAAATCATAATATTACTTTCTGTGGTATGAGCCACCCTTCGCTGCCGGATGAGGTTGTTCAAAATACAAGCACCTTATACCACCGGTTTCACGGTGTTCCTCATTTATATAAATCAAAGTATGCTCTATCTACTCTTAAAAAAATCTCTGACGAGATTGAAAATAACAGTGCAATAAAAGAAGCTTTCATCTATTTTAACAACGATATTGACGGGTCGGCCCTTACCAATGCATTTCAAATGGAATCCTATATAGAACGACTGCAAAAGAAGCGATCTAAACTAAAGTAAGGCGCAGGTATACTCGCTTTCAGACTACCACAGTTGCTGTCCATAATAGAGTAGAAATTGCCTGTCTTGTCAAAATAGATGTCGTAAAACAAATCACTCGAAAAGGTGTTATTTTTACGATACTTATTTTATCCAATGCAGAGTGTTTTACGAGAAGAGTTACTAATATCTGAGTTGTTCGATGCATTACCTGAGTCTGTAATATTGTTTCAACCGGTACTAGTCAGCGATAACGAGATTACTGATTTTACAATAGGATATTGTAACAATGCCTCGAGTACATTTCTTAGGGCCGATAAGGATTTTATCATGAGTCAGACGGTACTTACTACTTCTCTTATAGACAATGATTATAAAAACATCCTTTTTAAACAATGTCTCCAAGTATGGCAAACAGGTAAAGCACATGAAGAGTCGTTCTATAATAAATTTCTTGGCAAGCACTTTAGCACTCTTAGGAGTAAAACGATAGACGGAGTAATTAGTGTAAGCCGCGACAGAACACAATTCGTCGATGCAGAAAAAGAAAGACAAAAACAGGCTGCGCTTTTTACAAATATTTTAGATGCCTCGGCAGATGGGCTAATGATTTTAGAGGCAATCTACCAGGACAGTGAAGTAGTCAACTTTCGCCTTACTCACTGCAATAAGGCGGCCTTTAAACTTGCTAAATTTTCGCCTAATTCCATTGGTAAAACTCTGCTGGAGATCTTACCACACCTTGAAGGTTCCGAACAGCTTGCACTACACAAAAAGGTAGTTGAAACAGGTATTCCTGAAAGGATAGAAACAACCTTCAGAAATGAAAATGGTGAAGAATATGGATGGTTCATTGTATCGCTGTTGAAAATGGGCGATAACGTTGTTTCTACTTTCATTGATATTTCGAACAAAAAGCAAAATGAGCTAAAAATAGAAGAACAAAGCAACTTGCTTGGTAGCATTTTCGAAGCTTCTATCAACGGAATTTATGCTTGTGAAGCAGTTAGAAATGGGCATGGAGAAATCGTCGATTTGCAGGTATTAAAAATAAACAAAGCTTTTACCCGCATGATAGGAATAACGCCTGAGGTAGCCGAAGGAGCTAGTTATCTTTCCCTGTTCCCCTCCGCTAAAAAAGCCGGAACGTTTGCATCGTACGTGCATGTAATAGAAAGTGGTGAAAGCCTTAGAAAAGAGGTTTATTACAACGACGACAGGTTAAATGGTTGGTTTGATGTATCTGCAGTAAAACGAGGCGACAATGGCATTGTTATCACTTTTACCAACACTACCGAAAGCAAGCAAAACAAACAGAAAATTGAAGAAAGCTCCCTATACCTACAGGATGTAATTGACTCATCTCAAACAGGCATTTTATTAGTGTCTCCCGTAAAAAACACGAAGGATGAAATTGTTGATTTTACTTTTAAAACAGTTAACCAAACTGTAGCCACTTTTTTTAACAAACAACCCGCCGATCTTTTAGGAAGGCAGCACAACGAAGTATTTACTGAAAGTGTTGCGAACGGAATGTTTGAAAGCTATAAGGAAATAGCTGAGGGCAAGGTGACAGAAAAAAGATTTGAAAGCCACTATGTAGGAGACGGAATAGATGCATGGCTCGACCTGTTAGTTAAAAAGCGGAACGAGGATTTATTGATAACCTTTTTAGACGTCACCCCATTAAAAAAACTACAGGAAGAAATTGCCACTGCTGCAAAAAAACTCAATAGTGTTCTTAATGCTGCATCGGCCGGTATGTTTACCCTACATCCTGTTGTAAATGATGAAGGCGAAATTGAGGATTTTCGATTTGCAATCGTTAACCAGGCAGTAGCAACTTACATCGGAGAAAAAGCAGAAAATCTTGTAGGCTCGTTAGCCAGTGTTTATTTTCCTGCCTATAAACCGAACGGCCTTTTTGATATATATAAAGACACTTACTTAAATAAAAAAGAGCACCAATTCGATTTTCACTACGAGGATGGATACGATGTGTATTTCAACATACACACTGTTCCTGCAGGCAACGAAGTATTGGTAACCTTCACCGATCACACAGTGCTTAAAAAACTGCAGGTTCAATTAGAGTCATCGATAGAAGAGTTAAAGAAATCGAATGCAAGCCTTGAAGAATTCGCGTATGCTGCCTCTCACGATTTACAGGAACCTTTAAGGAAGATTAACTATTTCTCAGAAAGATTACGAAAAGGTATAGGCCAGGCACTTTCTACAGAGGAAAACAAAATGTTTGAGCGCATAGAAAATGCCGCAAGCAGAATGAGCCAACTGATAAGTGATTTGCTTACCTATTCTCAAATAAGTCGCGATATACCTACATTTCAAAATACTAGTTTAGAAAAAGTCATTCAACAGGTTTTGAATGACCTTGAAACCACAATCACTTTAAAAAAGGCATCAGTTACAATAGGCACATTACCCGAAATAAAAGGGGATCCTATACAACTTCACCAGCTATTTCAAAACTTGTTGAGCAATGGTTTAAAGTACAGTAAAAGCGATGTTCCGCCAGTCATAGCGATCGCTTGTAAGAATGTTTCGAAAGTAATTGATAGAACCACGAAAGGTTTTTATGAAATCACTGTGACGGATAACGGCATCGGTTTCGAGCAGGAAAACGCGGAAAGAATTTTTAAAGTTTTTCAACGACTTCATGGCCAGAGCGAATTCCCCGGAACAGGCGTTGGACTAGCGATCGTACAAAAAGTAGTCGAAAGTCACAACGGCTTTATTCATGCAGAAGGTCGCCCTGCTATAGGTTCCACTTTTACTGTTTTATTCCCCGCCACTTAAAAACTTTTTATAAAAATTTTTGGTAGCGCGCTTAAGAACTCTCCTCAACATCGTTGTGTCACTCCCTTGTACTTTTTGATCTTTTTTCATCGCACCTACTCAGTATTATCCACCAATTAAACTTTCATGCATTTGAAAAAAAGGTCCTGAAAACATGCTTTCCTTTTCACCTGCAATACCTCTTTGAACTATATACTTTCAATGAAAATCAAAGGGATTTTTTAATTTCAAAAGAGCATTTCTCCTTTCTCAAATTAATTTATATTTAGTGTTTATAGTTATCAAAACTAAAACCTGCTCTCCCTATCATGAAATACCCTTCCCTTAAAAATTATATCAACGGCCAGTTTGTAGCTTCAAATTCTGCCAGAACAATCAAGGTTGTTTCGCCGGTGGATGGAGCGCTTTTATCAGAAGTAACGATGTCATCAGCAGAAGATCTAAATGATGCAGTCGAAGCGGCCAGAATTGCTTTTCATAAATGGAGCAAAACGCCTATCAAGGAAAGGGTTCAAGTGTTTTTCCGCTATAAATTTCTACTGGAAAAAAATCTACAGGAGTTAGCAACAATATGTTCAGAAGAGAATGGCAAAACGATGAGCGAGGCTATTGCCGAAATTGAAAAGTGTATTGAATTGACAGAGTTTGCTACCTCATTACCGCAAATAGTTACAGGCGAAGTCTTAGAAGTAAGCAAGGGCATTGAGTGTAGAACCGAACACGTGCCACTTGGTGTAGTGGCATCAATAGTTCCTTTCAATTTTCCAAGTATGGTTCCTAATTGGACTATACCCAATGCAATTGCTTTAGGCAACTGTATGATTTTAAAACCTTCAGAAAAAGTTCCGGTAAGTAGCGGACGGATTGCAGAATTATTGAAAGAGGCAGGTCTACCGGATGGCGTGTTTAACATCGTTCATGGTGATATTGAAATAGTCGAAGCCATTTGTGATCACCCTGGTATAGAAGCCGTTTCATTCGTTGGCTCCACCAAAGTTGCCAAGTTGGTATACCAAAGAGCCACCAATAATTATAAAAGATGCTTGGCACTGGGTGGTGCAAAAAACCATCTAATGGTGATGCCCGATGCGATTGCAACGATGACTGCACAAAACGTGGTAGCTAGTATGAGCGGATGTGCGGGCCAACGATGTATGGCAGCCAGTGCCATGGTCGGCGTTGGCCCAATTGATCATATTATCGATAAGATCTGCGATGAGGCAAGAAAGGTTGTTCCCGGAGAAAACTTAGGTGCTGTAATAAATAAAGAAAGTAAAGATCGAATTGAAAAATATATTACTGAAGCTGAACAGCAAGGCGCTAAAATATTAGTGGACGGACGAGGCGCAAAGGTCGATGGCAAAGGCGGCGGCACATACGTCGGGCCAACCGTAATTGATCATGTAACGCCAGACATGGCAGTTGCAAAAGAAGAGATTTTCGGGCCAGTAATCAGTATTATGCGGACGAATACGGTTGATGAGGCCTTGGCTATAGAAAATGCAAACCCTTATGGAAATGCAGCATCAGTGTTCACACAAAATGGAGGTGTTGCCAGGTACATTATCGAAAGAGCAAGCGCAGGTATGATTGGTGTGAATGTTGGTGTGCCGGTGCCCCGCGAACCTTTTAGCTTTGGTGGATGGAATGAAAGCCGCTTTGGTGTCGGCGATATTACCGGTAAAAGTTCTATTGAGTTTTGGACCAAATTGAAAAAAAGTACGATAAAATGGAACCCCGAGGCTGGCGTGAATTGGATGAGCTGAGAAGCAGAATTATGAGTATGTTCAAGACTAAATTAAAAATTGGATATCACAAAATGTCATATCCAATTTTTGAACTTATAAAATATGGCAAAAGTTAAAAATTCTATCAAACTAGTTTTACCAGATGAAGCTGTGATAAGCAGGATTTATCTTATACGAGGTAAAAAAGTTATGCTTGATAGAGATTTAGCAGAAATGTACGGGGTCGAAACGCGCGTGTTGAATCAGGCAGTACAAAGAAATATAGACCGCTTTCCTAAAGATTTCATATTTCAACTTTCTATAAAAGAGTTCGAAAATTGGAAATCACAAACTGTGATTTCCAATTCAGTAAAAATGGGATTAAGAAAAAGACCTTTTGCTTTCACCGAACAAGGGGTTTCTATGCTTTCAGGCGTACTGAATAGTGCGATAGCAGTACAAGTGCATATTCAGATAATTAGGATATTCACAAAGATGAGAGATGTTGTTGACCAATAAGGAAATTTTGCTAAAGCTGGAACAAATGGAAAAGGATGTAAAAGAAAATAAGCAGGATATCGCAATAATCTTTCAGGCCTTAAAACGATTATTAGATCAGCCGAAATCAAAAAGGAGAATGATTGGATTTAAACCGATGGACGAAGATTAGCAACAACAGTAAGTTGCACAATCAACAAGGCCTTTGGGCTTAATGCTATTCTTAGAAATAAAATATTTAAAGATGTTAAAAACTATTGCACCATCAAAATCTGAAACCGAAGAAATTATTCAAAACAACCTCGACTATACTTTATTCTCATGGAGCAAACAAAAAGGTAGTAACCCTATTGCAGTTAAGTATGGCGAAGGTGTTTACTTGTATGACTATGATGGTAAACGTTACATTGACTTTTCTTCAGGATTAATGAATGTAAACATTGGACATGGGGATCAACGTGTAACACAAGCGGTAGTTAATCAAATGCAGCAAGTAGCTTATGTTACGCCAAGTTGTGTTACTAAAGTTCGTGGCGACTTAGGTAAGAAGTTAGCAGAGATTTGTCCTGGTGATTTGAATAAGGCTTTCTTTACTTTATGCGGAGCTACTTCTATTGAGAATGCAATTAAGCTTGCTCGTTTATATACTGGTCGTCATAAAATATTAAGTCGTTATCAGTCTTATCATGGATCTTCTAATGGTGCTATGACTGCGAGTGGCGACCCTCGTAAACTTCCTGTTGATAGTCAACAAGCTCCAAACTTTGTTCACTTTGATTTGCCTTATGCCTATCGCTGGGAATATGGCAACGAGAACTTATTAAAAGATAGCATTGCTTCTTTAGAACGCATTATTGCGTACGAAGGTCCTGCAAATATTGCTGCTATTTTGTTAGAGGGTCAATCGGGTTCATCGGGTTGCTTTATGTATCCTCAAGGATATTTAAAAGCTGTTAGAGAAATATGTAATAAGCACGGGATATTGTTAATTATTGATGAAGTGATGAGTGGCTTCGGTCGTACTGGTAAGTGGTTTGGATTTGAGCATCACGGAATAGTACCGGATATGATTGCAATGGCTAAAGGGCTGACTTGTGGCTATCTTCCTTTTGGTTGTTTAATGGTTAGTGATAAGATTGCTGCCAGGTATGATGATAATGTTTTAGCCCTTGGCCTCACCTACTCTGCTCATCCTGTTTCTTGTGCTGCAGCTTTGGAAGTGTTGAATATCTATGAAGAAGATAATCTAATTGAGAATGCAAAAGAGATGGGTGAATATTTAGATCAGCGCATTGAAGAGATGAAACTTAAACATCCTTCAATTGGAGATTGGAGGAATCAGGGATTGTTAGGTTGTATGGAATTGGTAAAGAATAGAAAGACAAAAGAACCCTTTGCTCCTTTCAATGCCAAACCGGATGAAATGGTTGTGATGAATAAAGTGGCTGCTAAGATTAAAGAACTTGGTATGTACACTTTTGTTAGATGGGGCTTCATCTTTATTGCTCCGCCCTTAATTGTTACTAAAGATCAGATTGATGAGGGGTTGGAGTTAATAAGTGAAGCGTTGAAGATTGCGGATGCGGAAGTTGTGTGAGGCGAAAAAGAAAGACAATTTAACCACAGAGAAAAACAAGAGTGATACACAGAAGACACGGAGAAATGTCTAAACCATGATTGATAAAGATTTGAAGGATTATTAGGAAAGTTAAAAGCCTTCATCCTCATCCCACTAATCCCATAAATCCCACCAAATCCTGGTTCAGACAAATAAAACATCTTTTCATGAACGAAGCAACAACCCAGACAAACACTTCCCTTTACAGCAAAGACCTTGCTCCGGTCCCCTTAAGTAAGCGAACGTGGAATACATGGAACTATGCAGCTTTGTGGATTAGCATGAGTTTGTGTATACCTACTTACATGCTTGCAAGTAGTTTGATTGGTGGTGGAATGAATTGGTGGCAAGCTATACTTACTATCTTTTTAGGCAATACAATTGTGCTTGTTCCAATGATATTAAATGGACATGCAGGAGCAAAATATGGAATACCATTTCCGGTGTTTGCACGGGCAAGCTTTGGCGTAAGAGGTGCTAACATACCTGCAATTTTAAGAGCGATCGTTGCATGTGGTTGGTTCGGAATACAGGCTTGGATTGGTGGTTATGCAATGTATTTAATGACCCGACTTTGGATACCTTCTATCGATTCTTTACCACAAATATTTCCTGCTTCATGGACGTTGCAAACAGGACCAGCATTGTGCTTCTTCCTGTTTTGGTTGCTGAACATGTTTGTTGTTTACTTAGGTGTGGAAAGCATAAGGAAACTACTGGTGTTTAAAGCTTTCTTTCTACCAATTGCAGCACTAGCATTATTATTTTGGGCAATAGGTGCAGGCAATGGGTTAGGACCAATATTAAGTCAACCCTCGAAGTTTGCAACTAATGCTGACTTCTGGCATTTCTTTGTTCCGGGTCTTACGGGTATGGTCGGTTTTTGGGCAACGTTATCATTAAACATTCCTGATTTTACACGTTATGCTAAAAGTCAAAAAGCGCAAATCAACGGACAAATAATAGGACTTCCTCCATCAATGACTTTGTTTGCTTTCATTGGCGTTGTTGTTACATCTGCAACCGTTATTATTTATGGTGAAACTATTTGGGATCCGTTGGTTCTCGCAGGTAAGTTTTCAAGTAAGTTGTTAGTAAGTATTGCGATGATTGCTGTTGCTATATCAACATTAGCAACAAACATTGCAGCAAACATCGTTAGTCCTGCAAACGATTTTGCCAACCTATCTCCTTTAAAAATTAATTTCAGAACAGGCGGATTTATAACCGGCATTATCGGTATTCTTATTTTCCCATGGAAACTTATTGCCGACCCTAATGGATACATTTTTACCTGGTTGGTTGGGTATTCAAGTCTACTTGGACCAATAGGTGGAATAATGATAGCCGACTATTATTTCGTTCGCAAGCAAAAACTAAACGTAGATCACTTATATAGATTGAAAGGTGAATACAGTTTCGTGAACGGCTTTAACTCGAAAGCAATCATTGCGTTGCTAGCTGGTATTGTTCCAAATATCCCCGGTTTTTTAGTTAATGTAAACCTTGTAGCTAAAGATGCTTTTTGGCCATGGGTTACCGGCATTTATAGTTACGCATGGTTTGCAGGATTTATAATATCAGCAATCGTTTACAGAGTGTTGATGACAAGAACAACGGAAGCAAATACAGAAGAACAATATGAAAGTATGCCTGTAAACCTAGAAGCACAACCATAACTTAGAAAACAGACACGGCTTATGTCAACGCTAATCAAGAATGGAAGAATTATAACAGCAACAGATGATTATGTTGCTGACATTTTAATCGAAAACGAAAAGATTTCTGCGATAGGGAAAAAACTGCCAGAAAAGGTTGATTCAATTATTGATGCTAAAGGCATGCTGATATTTCCGGGCGGAATAGATCCGCATGTGCATCTCGAAATGCCTTTTATGGGAACCTTCAGCAGCGACACTTATGAAACAGGCACAAGAGCAGCATTATACGGCGGCACTACCACTGTTATAGATTTTATTTTGCAAAAGCAAGGCAATTCATTAAGAGCAGCATTTGATGAATGGAGCGGAAGAGCAACAGGCAATGCTGTTGGTGACTATAGTTTTCACATGGCTGTTACAGATTTTAATGATAACACTAAAGGCGAGATAAAAGAGATGGTTGAAGAAGGGATAACGTCCTTCAAAACCTTCATGGCATATAAAGGTGCTTTGATGATTGACGACCGACAAATGATTGGTTTAATGGAAGAAGTAAAGCAACAAGGCGGGATGGTAACAGTTCATGCAACCAATGGTGATGTGATTGATTACCTTGTTCAAAAGCATAGGTCGGAAGGAAAGTTATCACCTTTATATCATTACTTATCCCAACCCGAAGTAACCGAAGCCGAAGCATCAGAGCGTTTTGTTGACATGACTAATTACACTGAATGTCCCGGTTATATCGTTCACTTAACGTGTGAAGGAGCATTGAATGCCGTTCGAAATGCAACAAGAAGAAATCAAAAAGTTTTTGTTGAA
Source organism: Segetibacter aerophilus (assembly GCF_007991655.1). Lineage (GTDB taxonomy): Bacteria > Bacteroidota > Bacteroidia > Chitinophagales > Chitinophagaceae > Segetibacter > Segetibacter aerophilus. The sequence continues at coordinate 78,462 of NZ_BJYT01000001.1, read as the reverse complement.
ACATGTATTCAATATTTAGTATTAGATGCTTCATTATATGAAAAAGATTTTGATGGAGCTAAATGGGTAATGTCTCCTCCCCTTCGTGAAAAGAAAGACCAGGCAACACTTTGGGCAGGAATAAATCAGGGATTAGTGCAAATAGTTGGGACAGATCACTGTCCTTTTAAATGGGAACAGAAGCTCATGGGTAAAGATGATTTTTCAAAAATACCAAACGGGCATCCGGCGATAGAACATAGAATGGAACTGCTATTTAGTGAAGGTGTAGCAAAAGGGAAAATCAGTTTGAATAAATATGTTGAAGTAACAAGTTCAAATGCTGCAAAGATTTTTGGCATGTTTCCAAAGAAAGGAACAATAGCTGTTGACTCAGATGCTGACATTGTAATCTTTGACCCAAATACTAAGCATACAATTTCTGTTGATACACATCATATGAATACTGATTATAGTGCTTATGAAGGATGGGAAGTAACGGGGAAAGTGAAGACTGTTTTGTTACGTGGTAAAGTTGCTATTGATAATAATGAGTGTTTAATTGATAAAGGGTATGGGCAATTTGTAAAGAGAAAAAAAGTGTCTCAAAACATTTAAAGTAATAGCAAAAATAGAAGTACTGTAGAAACAGGTATTTAAAAATGTAAATCAAAAACAATGTCACAAAAAGTTGATTGGGCAGATGCAATAACTCCTCTAATTGAAAAATACAAAGGCAGACAACATCCTCTCGAATATAAAAATATCTACCAGCTTCTGGTCATGGTAGTCTTATCAGCGCAGGACTCCGACAAGCACATCAATTCGCTTGCACCGGAACTGTTCACGCACTTTCCCAATATGGAAGCGTTGAGTAATGCAACAACTGATACGCTGTTTCCTTTAGTAGGTAAGGTTAGAAATTTTGCTAATAAAGTAAAATGGCTGACTGGAATTGCCAAGCAAATTAAAGCAGATGAAAACATACCTCTGACTATGGAGGAACTGGTTGCTTTGCCAGGAATCGGAAGAAAATCTGCAAATGTTATTTTGAGAGAAGCAGGTGCAGAGGCAGAAGGTGTAATGGTTGACCTGCACGTTGTACGAGTGGCACCAAGATTAGGAATTGCAACCGGTACTGATCCAAAAAAAATTGAGCTACAGATAATGGAACAGATCCCTCAATCGCAATGGGGAGAAGCCGGAATGGCAATTTCGTTTTTAGGCAGAGAAACCTGCCGTCCTTCACATCCTCAACATGAAGAGTGCATAATGAGTAGTGTTTGTAAATATTACAAGGAAGTACATGGATCTTAGTTGCCGCTAACAGAAATAAACTCAACAAATGTCACGCATAATAAAATCCGGCCTCATCCAAATGTCGCTGCCGAAAACAGAAGGTGAAGGAACGATTGAGGAGATAAAGGAAGCAATGTTACAGAAACATATCCCTTTGATTGAAAAAGCAGGTGAGCAAGGTGTACAAATACTCTGCTTGCAAGAGATATTTAATACTCCTTACTTCTGTCCAGGACAGGATAAAGCATGGTATGCATCCGCAGAAACTTGCCCCGGTCCTACTACGGATTTGATGGCAGATTATGCGAAGAAGTATAACATGGTTATCATCGTTCCTATTTATGAAAAGGAACAAGCCGGCTTTCTATATAATACCGCTGCAGTCATTGATGCTGATGGAACTTATCTGGGAAAGTACCGCAAAAATCATATACCGCACACTTCAGGGTTTTGGGAAAAGTTTTTCTTTAAACCCGGTAACTTAGGTTATCCTGTTTTTCAAACTCAGTATGCTAAAGTGGGAGTATATATTTGTTACGACCGGCATTTTCCGGATGGTGCAAGAGTACTGGGTTTAAATGGAGCTGAAATAGTTTACAATCCCTCGGCAACCGTAGCTGGATTAAGCCAATACTTATGGAAGTTGGAGCAACCCGCTCATGCTGCTGCTAATGGTTACTTTATGGGCTGCATTAATCGGGTTGGTGAAGAGAAGCCTTGGAACTTGGGAAGGTTCTACGGCACCTCCTATTTCGTCGATCCTCGCGGACAAATCATAGCGGAAGCGTCTGAAGATAAAGATGAATTGCTGGTAGCAGACTTAGACCTGGATCTGATTGAAGACGTAAGAAATACGTGGCAGTTCTTCAGAGACCGAAGGCCGGAAACGTATCAGAAGCTCGTAGAGTTATGAGTTTAGAATTATGAGTTATGGGTGTTCTTGAGTTATAAGTTTAGAGTTATGAATTATGAGCGAAGCAAAGAATAAACAAAGTATAATTGCAGGAAAGGCGTACGCTTTTGCATTAGACATAATAAAACTGTATAAGCAACTAACATCAGAAACGAAAGAATATGTACTTTCTAAACAATTACTAAGAGCTGGAACTTCTATTGGAGCAAATGTGAACGAGGCAGTATTAAGTGAATCTAAAAGAGATTTTGTTCATAAGTTAGGGATTGCATTAAAGGAAGCTCGAGAAACAAATTATTGGTTAAGTTTATTAAAGGATAGTAATTATATAACTAATAATAGTTTTAACGACTTAAATAATAGCTGCGTAGAGATAATTAGAATTTTATCAAGCATCATCTTAACAACTAAAGAAAGATACTTTAAATCAAAGAGTTCAGAGTTATGATCAACACTCATAACTCATAATTCATAACTCTAAACTATGATTACTAATAACCGTTTAAGCGCTGAACAATACACCCTCAACTTCGCCGACATTCATCCTCCTTTTGAAAGCCACGATTCGGCCTTGGTGGAAGCTAGCCGCTGTCTGTTCTGCTACGACGCCCCCTGCATGAAATCATGCCCCACAAGCATTAATATTCCGAAGTTCATCAAGCAGATTTCAACGGAGAATATTAAAGGTTCGGCTAAAACTATTTTATCATCCAACATCTTTGGTGCAGGTTGTGGTAAGGTTTGTCCTGTTGAAAAGTTATGTGAAGGAGCATGTGTGTATAACTTCTTAGAGGAGCCGCCTATCCCTATCGCTAAGCTTCAACGCTATTCCACGGAAAAAGCTATTGAAGACAAATGGAAACTATTCGAACGCAAGCAATCAAACGGAAAGAAAGTAGCCATAGTTGGTGCAGGCCCGGCAGGGCTATCATGTGCTCATTCTTTAAGTCGTGAAGGGGTTGATGTAACCATATATGAAAAGGAAAACAAAGGCGGCGGATTGATGACGTTTGGAATTGCAGCCTACAAAGTAACACCAGAGTTTTGTGAAGATGAAGTTGAATATATTTTATCAATAGGTGGCATTGAAGTAAAGTATAACCAGGAGTTAGGCAAAGACGTAACACTCGAAGAACTAACGCAACAATACGATGCTGTTTATCTTGGTATCGGTGTTGGACTAACGCGAAACTTAGGTATAAAAGGAGAAGAACTGGAAGGCGTTGTTGATGCAATAGATTTCATTTATAATCTAAGAGATAAAGGCTACAGTTATGTTCCAGTTGGTGATAAGGTTGCAGTGATTGGTTTAGGGATGACTGCTATTGATGCAGCCACTCAAGCTAAACGTTTGGGTGCGTCGGAAGTAACAATTGTGTACCGTCGTACACATGCAGAAATGCCTTGCACACAGCATGAAATGGATATTGCGTTGTTAGACGGGTGTAAGATAAAATGGCTTTCAGCACCTAAAAAAATACACGGACATAAAGGCAAAGTAACAAGTCTTGAGTGCAGTGTAATGGAGCTTGGAGAACCAGATGCATCAGGCCGGCGCTCTCCTGTTGAAACAAAGGAAACATTTACATTAGATGTAGATATGGTAATCAAAGCAACAGGTCAAACACCGTTTACTAAACTGGTTGAAGAAAACGAATTGGAAAACAAATCCGGCAAGTTGGTAATTACCCAAGACGGACGTACAAATGTTGCTAAAGTTTTCGCCGGTGGTGATGCGGTGAATGGTGGTAAAGAGGTTGTTGATGCGGTCCAGGCGGGGAAGGATGGAGCGAAGGGAATACTCGAGTTTTTGGGAGTAGTTGATGTTGCTGTTGAACCCGCTTATAATAAAAGTGTTGTCTCAGATGCAACATAGAATTTTTATAAGAATTAAGAAGGCGGCAGCCGACAATGCAACTTTTGCTTACACTTGCTCGTGTAGCGTTAGACCAATACCGGCCACATGATTAAACCGCTTTCTCGTACACTTCTTCCAACTGCTGTAAAAAATCATTTGCCGTTTTCATCAAAAGGTGTTGTTTTTCTTTGGGCATATTATCATACGTCCTTAATAACATGGAGAGTCTTTTATTCGCACCCATAACATCCCGATGTACGTGCATGAAGCGCCAAAATAAAGCGTCCCAGGTTAGCTGCCAATCTCCTTTTTTATAGTCACTCATCTTCATTATATAATTGCTGCTACTTATATACGGCTTCGTCATCATGATGCCGCCGTCCGAAAATTGAGTCATCCCATAAGTGTTAGGAACCATCACCCAATCATATGCATCTACAAACATTTCCATAAACCATTTGTAAACATCATCGGGATCAAACTCGCACAACAACATAAAGTTTCCCATCACCATTAGCCTCTCTATGTGGTGGCAGTATCCAACATTAAGAATCTTTTGTATCACCGTATCTACTGGTACAATCCCTGTTGTACCCTTCCAGAAGCTAATAGGTATCTTTCGGGTAAAACCCCAATAATTTTTAGTCCTTTGCTTGCTACCTTCTCTCATGTACACGATATGTATGTACTCTCTCCATCCCATAATTTGCCTTATAAAACCTTCTAACGAATTAATTGGAATAGTATGTTTTGCAGCAGTTTCTAAAGCCCTATCAATAATTTGGTGCGGATTAAGTAATCCGATGTTGAGCATTGGAGTTAGTGTGCCGTGAAATAGAAAGTTCTCTTTGCTAACCATAGCATCTTCATAAACTCCAAAATGCATAAACCGTTCTTCAAAAAACTGCTCTAACCATTGTTCTGCTTCTTCAAATGTTACAGGAAAAAATCCTTTTTGAACATTAGCTTGAACAGTAGTCGAACCGTAGTTGGTACTATAATTCTTTGTAACATAATCCTTTGCTTCTGTTACAAATTTGTTTTCCGCTGGAAAGGTTACCCTTGGTATACTTGTTCCCTTAGGTATTTTTTGCCGGTTGTCTTCATCAAAAGACCACTTACCCCCAACCGGTTGATTACCACCTTCCATTAAAATTCCCCTTAACTTCCTTTGCCACTTATAAAAATCCGTCATGAAATATCTGTTCTTTTCATTGAAATAATCGTCAACGTCAGAAAGCGTACTCAAGAAGTTCGGACTCTGATACTTGATCACTTTTATCCCATATTTTTGAGCGGCTTTTGATATCCTTCTTTCCAACAAATAATCAGATACTTCTACATAATGTATTTCAGTTACACCCACTTTTGCAAGAGCCGGTATTAGTTTTCTTACGTCGCAATTTTCATCTGTCGCTTCTATGTAATTTACCGTGTGCTTTTGTTCTAAGTAAGACTGATAAAACTTCATACTTGCCCGATGAAGCACTAATTTTTGCTTAATGAAATTGTATTGATTGAAGTACAGCAATTCTTCTATTAGAATTACACTTCTACCTGCAGAAACAGCCGGGTGCTGTCTGAATAATTGGTGTGGGAATATGAGGGTGACTGCGTGAGCCCTGAAAGTGCTTAACATTATAATGTTACTTTTATTTATAAAACAGTGTTTGGGGTGAAAGGTTTACAAATAACATATGGGGAGATAGTAAGAATAATCTTAAATTAGTTTGAAGGAATTAGATGAAATATTTGCTTAACGACAAATTAAAAAACAACCGTCATTGCGAGGAACGAAGCAATCTGAATTATGAATATTAAGTACTATGAACCAAGAAGGAAAGCAAGAAATTAAAGGCGATAGTAAAGGCTGCAATGCTTTATTGCAGATACCTGGGTTGTCATTGCAAGGAACGAAGCAATCTGATTTATGAATATTAAGTACTATGAACCAAGGAGGAAAGCAAGAAATTAAAGACGATGGTAAAGGGTACAATGCTTTATTGCAGATACCTGCTCGTCATTGCGAGGAACGAAGCAATCTGATTTATGAATATTAGCAACAATGAAAAAAGGAGGAGCTATTTACATACTTACTAATCTTCATAATCAAGTTTTTTATACAGGAGTTACCTCTGACGTTGTTAAGAGGATACAGGAACATAAAGAGAAGAAATATTCAAATAGCTTTACGGCTACTTACCAATTAGACAAGTTGGTTTATTATGAAAACTATTTAACTATCGAAGAAGCGATTGCTGAAGAAAAAAGAATAAAGGCAGGTAATAGAGCAAGTAAGATAAAATTAATAATTAGTAAAAATGCGGAATGGAAGGATTTGTGGGATGAGATAAGCCAGTGGTAATTTTATTATCTATAACAGGATGAAGTTCGAAGATCAGATTGCTTCGTTCCTCGCAATGACGAGCGAAAGGAGTTGCTTCGACACTATCAATAACAATGAACAAACAAAAATAGTTGAACAAAGACCAAACAAGTGCAGTGAGTGACACAATAACGGCGCCCAAAGAACCCAAAAGCCCACAACCAAAATAAAAAACACCAAACAACTCATAACTCTAAACTCATAACTATACATGGCCTCCCTACACACCAACTTCCTCGGCATCCACTCCCCTAACCCGTATTGGTTAGCGAGTGCACCACCTACCGATAAGGCGTATAATGTATTACGAGCATTCGAAGCCGGGTGGGGCGGTGTCGTCTGGAAAACTTTAGGAAGCCAGGTAAAGAATGTAAGCAGTCGATACTCATCGGTAGATTATGGCGGGCAGCGGGTGATGGGCTTCAACAATATCGAACTCATTAGCGACCGACCATTAGATATCAATCTCCGAGAAATCCGCGAAGTAGTAAGAGAGTTTCCCGACCGGGCAATGATTGTGAGCCTGATGGCCGACAACGACCGGCAGAGCTGGCACGAACTGATTAAAAAAGTAGAAGACACCGGCGCTCATGGGCTCGAACTCAACTTCGGCTGTCCGCACGGAATGAACGAACGTGGCATGGGCTCAGCTGTTGGTCAAGACCCAGAAATTGCACGAATGGTGGTAGAATGGGTGATGGAAGTTGCAACCATACCGGTCATTACCAAACTAACCCCCAACGTACACAGCGTAGTACCCGCCGGCAAAGCCTGCGTAGAAGCCGGAACCAACGCCCTATCGCTCATCAACACCATACAATCTGTTACCGGTGTCGACCTCGATACCTTCGTTCCCAACCCCAACGTTGGCGGACAAAGCGCTTTCGGCGGCTATTGCGGCCCCGCCGTTAAACCCATTGCCCTCAAGTTCCTCACCACCATAGCGCAGAACGACGTAACCCGGCAGGTTCCCGTTAGCGGTATCGGCGGCATCAGCACCTGGAAAGATGCCGCAGAGTTCATGCTGCTTGGCGCCACCAGCGTACAGGTATGCACGGCCGCCATGAAACACGGCTTCCGCATCATCGAAGACCTTTGCGAAGGACTAAGCAACTGGATGGACGAAAAAGGTTTCGCCACCACCGCCAATTTTATTGGTCGCAGCGTGCCCACCCTCACCAAGTGGGAAGAGCTCGACATCAACTACCACATCGTAGCCAACATCGACCAAAGCAAGTGCATCCATTGCGGCCTCTGCTACATAGCCTGCGAAGACACCAGCCACCAAAGCATCCGCCTCGATTACGGCAACCCCTACAACACCTACACCATCAAGGAGGAAGAATGCGTAGGCTGCAACCTCTGCAAGCTCATGTGCCCCGTCACCGATTGTATCACCATGGTAGAGCAACGCAAAGCCCCCGAATACGTTAACTGGAAAGACTACCAACGCCTCGGCATGCCCCTAAACGACCATTAGCGCTTGAGCTCATTTGTCATCCTGATCTTGTCGAAGGATTGTTGATTGTTTGAGCTGCTGATGAAATATTACTGGTTGGATTTGCAAGGTAATTTTTATGCCAGCGGAAGTATTTCAGGGCGTCATCGTTGCGTCGCACACTCAGGCAGCAGGAAATGCATCTTCTAATTCATGGATTATGGAAGTGGGCTTACCATCTTAATATTAACATCAAAAAGGTCATTGATGTAATGTCTTAAGGTCCTTTTTACCAAGTTCTCAACGCTTACAAAATAGCCCCAACCATTTTCTGATGCAAATTGTTGAACTGCCACGCCATGAAGAGGAGGAATATTTTGAAAGGTTAAAGTTTGCACTTCTCTTGCCAATAAATCATTGAACTTTCCTAAAATAAATCTTCCAGTCTGTCCTTTTAAAATTTTTGAAGCATTAGCATGTCCAAATCCGTCCCTAAATCTATTTTTTATATCTAGGAAGAAGTCATAGGTTGGATTGTCAATAATCCTTTCTTTTAAACATTCTTGCAAGGTTTCACCTAAAGCCATTTTACCATACTTTTTGTTTGCCGGCTTAAAATCTTCAGCAAGGTTTTTCAAATCTTGAATTGATTTAAATGCAGTGTACTTGTAGATAAGTATGAGCTTACAATATCTTTCTAACAACAATTGTAAGAGTTATCATTCCATGATAAGCAGCTACAACATAGCATCTTGCTATTTCAGGCCTTACGAAATCAATTTTCCGGGAGATGAAATTCTACCTGAAAAACTTCTTTCACTTTCGCGAACCTACTAATGGATTCTGAAGAAATACTTAGAAAATCTAAAAAGTCCGAGCTAAAGTCCTGTTTACTTGTCTGTTTGCCGCTATTCATATTACTGAAATTATCTAATCCGGATTAAACCAATAAAAGTAAACCAGCTTATATGATGTGTACCATCAAGAATATAGTTAGCAAAAATTACACTCTTCGGTTTAATTCGTAATTTTAAAAAAACTGTGTAGATATGATTGCAGAATTGAAAGAAGTAATTTCAAAAGTTGAACAACTTGACAACGAAGAACAAAAGCAGATTGCAAAACTGCTTGAAGATGAAATTAAATGGGAAAGCACACTACAGAACAGCCAAATCCAATTACGCAACTTAGCTAACGAAGCAATTGCTGAATACAAGGCTGGCAAAACAAAACAAGGAGATTGGTAATTGAATTCTGTAACTACAGAACGATTTAGAAAAGCTTTTTCCAACCTTCCAAAAGACATACAGGAAAGAGCAAGAAAAGCTTATACCCTGTGGAAGCAAGACAACTTTCACCCCAGCCTCCATTTCAAACAGGTACATAAAGAACAAGCAATTTATTCAGTACGAGTTGGACTTTCGTATAGAGCATTAGGCGTAAAACAAGGCGAAACAATTATCTGGTTCTGGATTGGCTCTCATGAAGATTATAATAATCTTCTTACTCAATTGAAAGACTAATATTAACTGAAGTATGTTTTGATAATTATCTCAGGAAAATAAGCGACAGCAAGTACAATAGTCTTGGTTGTTTTATAAATCTTATCAGGATGTTCAACCTTAAGACTATCAAACTTTTTAGATGAAACAATAAGACTGTCTTCCTCAATTCCATCAACTAAGAAGTTCTTATGCTCACTCTTCATCTCATTTTTTATCTGTTCTTCCGTCGCTCGAAAATAACCACTGACAAATAGATTTCCTTGTTCATTTATACCTAATAGATATGGCTCAACTATTCTTGTCTCTTCTCTATTTTTAGTCTTGTTGGTGTACTTAAACTCAATAATGCATTTTTCAAGAATTGCTTGATTAATTTTTACTCTCATATCATCGTGCTGAATATCATTGATGCTAATCATGATTTACTTTTTATTGAAGTTAACAACACTAATTCTAAGAATGCCATACATTCCCACCACTCAAGAGGGACGATATTCGAGTATTAGAATAACACGAGTTGGTAACCGAAGCAGGGGGGCTATTAAGAGAGATAAACAGCCTAAATATTACAACAGTAGATTGCTTCATTCCTTGCAATGACGAAAAGCAAAACCACTTTAATTAACTACACCTATATTAAAACATTTAAGAAAAACTACTGCCCAACCCCCGCAGTAGTACCAACTCCCCATCACTAACTACAACGGGAACGGGCTGTTATTTTTCCGTCTTGATTTTTCTTTGGTTACTTTTCTCTATCAAAACAATGAAAGTAACAGTGCCTCTGTCCTGATTTTTCTCTGGTTACTTTACTTTAAACAAATACGCAGCATTTCTGAACTTACAACAGTCCCTTTATGAAAGGCATAATATGAGGCGTCCCTTAATTGTTGTAACTATCCTACTCTTTTCAATGCTTACACTCAATTTTCGTTGCGAGAAAGAGGTGGTGCCTCCCTTTGTACACACCTTCGAAATACCGGTTGACATTTATCCCCTCAAAAAAGCCTACTCTTTAAATGACACTATTTGGCTTGAAACAGAAGTAACAGGCAAAAGTTTATTTGACACAAAAACTCAACAAAGTATTCGTACAGACTCTGGAAGTATTACGTTTCATGCCAGTTACTTTGAATTCGGAACGGCTATAAAAAACCCAGCTAATGGCTTCTGCGACGTTATATCTTTTAACGGAGTTAACGTTCGTCGGGAGCTTTCAATGACAACAACAGTAGCTGCAATTGATAAATACGGATGCGGGCAATCCAGCTATAAACTTAAAGTTGGGTTCAGACCAAATTATAGAGGCACGTATTCCCTTTCACTCTTAAAAGACATGCTACTACTAGACTGCCCAAATAAGGCTATTCCCTATAACGCTACCATTTCTTACAGGTACAAAAATGTTGATTTAAACATGGACGTTTTCAATTCCCTATCTGTTAGTGATAAAGGCCAAAATGATGGGAATAAGTTTCATACTAATAGAATAAACAACAGGGAAGAATTTGTTTTCAGAGTTGAATAAGCAACCTTCTGCCACGTGATAGTTGAATGAAAGCAACGCAAGGTCGTTTCAATCCTTTATCAAATTTTGTTTCTCATACTGATCGAAGCATAAATACCACAACAGCTAACTGCTTTGTTTCCCGCAACGACAAGACCTTATTAGCCCACCATGACGCTTCGCATGGTTTGAGTATTTGGTCTCATCATGCATACTTCCGTCCTTATGTTGGTGCGGGTCCTACCGGTTTAATGATGGCTGCACAATTCGCCCGCTTTGGCATCAACTTTCGCATTATTGAACAAAACTCTCATCCTTTTGAAAAGACCAAGGCAATAGCAGTGCAGGCAAGAACACTCAAGATCTATGACCAAATGGGCTTAATTGAAAAAGTGCTTTTAAAAGGTTTAAAGTTCACACGGGCCGTATGATCGGTAAAGTGCTCATAGAAACAACTATTCCTATGGTAGATTTTGGTCGAGGTCAAAGTCCCTACCCTTTCATGTTTGTTTTTACGCAAGACAAAAATGAAACCTTTGAAGACATAAAACCAATGTTTGCCAAAGACCTGGGAATTAGCGTCACGTTCTATGACACATCGTAGTTCACGTTTCTTCAGATAGCCCATTTTACTCGTGCACACTTCACTAGTTATTCATATTCTGTTAATAACAATTTTTCCTAAAAATTACCCTGTTTATTAATTTGTATTTCGTCTTTTGATAACGGTAAGTTCTTTTTCATTTAGCAGTTATTATATAAGTATGCAGCAATGCATGTATTAATCTCTCCCTATTGGGCGGGGGTAAATTAAATAAACAAGGGCAAAATTCTTTGAAGCGCAAACAACATAATTGCTAACGATAATGGGCGGGGGACGCAGTTACGCGTTTCAGTAAAAATTATCAGATGAAAAGAATCACACGGAAGCGTTTGCTTCAAGGATTGGAAAACATCCTATCAGAGCACTATTGCAAACTTTCAAAGAAGGAACAATTGATCCTCATTTCGGCAATTGATAAACTATCAAGGCCGAAGATCCAATGGTTCAAAATGGCAGGGAAAATTTTAAGACGAGCTTTATTAATCATTCCGAACATGTTCTAGCCCTTGTTTTTTTAAATGGAAGAAAACTTACAACGCCTACAAGAAGTCCTCCATGGTAACAGTAGTGTTTACCATATGATTAATAATCCCGAGAAGTATTATTATTCGAAGACACAACCAAAGATGAAATTTGGTAGACCTCAATTAGATGATAAGGGCGAGGTAAAGCTAAGGCGTCTTACTCCCCCGGTAACTTCACTTAAAATCATACAACAAGAAATATGTTATCACCTGCAAAAGGCTGAATTGCCTAACTGCTTTTACGGGTCAGTTGAAGAACTAAATAACATCGATAACGCATTGCAGCACATCCATAATAAATTCTTCTTAACTATAGATTTAAAAAGTTTTTTTGATAACATTACTAATACACAAATTCACCGCGTTTTTACCGAAAAAAACTTTTCATGGGACGATGCGAGAATGCTCACAAAACTGACAACGTATAAAGGACGTTTACCACAAGGAGCACCCACTTCACCAATTCTTGCTAATCTCGCTTTTGCTAAAACTGCTCAACAACTTCAGGCTCTCGTTAAAAGACATAAAATAACCTTTACTACTTTCCTTGATGACCTCAGCTTCTCCTCCATGAGAGACTTCAAGTCTCTTGTTCCAGACTTACTAAAAACAATTAGGGAAAATAAATTTTATCCGCATCATGAAAAAATTCACTATCGTAAGAACACCTGCGAGATTACAGGCTTAATAGTTGGAAACGGAAAACTTAGATTAACGGCAGAGACAAAGTCTGAAGCTAAAAAAAATCAGCTGGTAAAAGCGTACACTTTAAGAGTCCAAAAACAGTATAATGCATACCTAGGATAAGATTAATTCGGTAATAATCCTTGCACCTTTTCGATGGGATGCAAGTTGGAGTAGAATTTATCGTGCCGGTCTTAATCCCTCTTAGTTGTTACAGTTTAAACCAAATACAAAGTATCTTCTCAAAAAGCCGAATTTCCCTAAAAACGATCTGTACGCTTGTTGGTACCGGTGTTTTCCATATTATCGCCTGAGCCTCCGGCTGCATCTCCTCTACCACTCATTCCACCTACATCCTGTAAATCTGCAATATCTTCTGGCTTTAAACCAGTTTGCCCTGCTATATCCTCCCTCTCATCAGAGCTCACGTTCATGCTTTTGCTTAATTGGTCCTGCCTGCTTTGTCCTTTATTTTCGGCGCTGCCGCTACCACCTTGTCCCTGGCTGTTACTTTCCATTGTATTGCGTTTTATAGTTAATGATTAAATGCCTTTGTAATTACTTACCGATTAATAGTAGCACGATATAGAGCTGACGCTCGCCTTCTCATAAATCACTCTTTATCTACAAGAATTACATAAAAAGAAGTAGCAATATCATTGCCAAACCTGTGCACAGTTCGAAGCTTTTCAAGGCTAAATAGTTGGAAACAGAAAATTTCCGTGTAAGAGAATATTACCGAACAATAAACGGTATTATTAGGAGTAAACTTGTCTACAATCTAACCTTAATACTTCTTCATAACCTTCAAAAGCATTTTGGCAATTGCTGCATAACCTTTATCAGAAGGATGAAGTCCGTCATAAGTCATATTAACGGCATCAAGGGGATAGGGATACTCGTCGGTATCTGGATTGAAAGGAATATTCGTATAAGCTGGATAAGTGTAGTTTTTATATTGACCGGTAGCAGGGTCCTTCAGGCGTTCATACTTGACCATGTTCTTTAGGTTAATACCGCTATTCTTATAAAGATCAACAACAGGGAAATGCTCGTAGCGACCAATGGAAGCTATAGCATCAGCTACTTGCGCAAGTGTCTGTCCTTTCTTTTCTTTGTACGAACCCCAGGCGTTGTTTTTCATGTTTTTCAAGTACACAAAATCGCCGCGTTGCATTGGAGTGATTAAAATAATTTTTGCATCAGCATTCAAGGTTTGAAGCTTATTTATGATAATTCGAAAAGACCCGTAGATAGTGTTATTTCCTGCATTATTTTTATAGTCTGTGATAGTGCCTAAAGGGCGTCCCTGCCACCAATCATTTGTGCCTAAAAAAATAGAATATACATCTGCTTTTACCAGTCCCAGCTTTTCAATTTCATTGGCTATTCCACCGGACGTCCAGCCGTTGTGACCTTGGTTGATATAGTGAATGTTGGGAAGTTTATCAACCACCATTGTCATATATCCCTTCGTAATTCTATTTCCTGCTTCATCAGGATGTTCATTCAAATACGTAATTGAATCTCCGATGGCTACCCACGTAATTTCTTTTTGAGTGAAAGACGTAGCGAGAAAGGCAACAACAAATAGAAATAGGAGTTTTTTCATTTACAACGAATTAATCAGTTCACCTCTTTACTTCCCTGTAGGATTAGGGGCTATGCATTTATCTTCTTGATGCTTTGAGCCTGCTTTTGTGCTTTCAATGCCAGCTCGGATGCAAGGAAACAATGCTCCTGGCTCATGGCAGTTTCAGTGCGGTTAAGAACGTCGTCAACCAACTGTTCGCCGTAGGGCAAAGGCTCTTTATTGCAATCCATGTATTTGGTCTCTTTTTGGTTGACAAGGTAAAGGTGATTACCGCCTTCTGGTCCAGCAATATCAACGTTCTTGCGAATTTCAATAAAACCTTCTGTGCCCAAAATGGTCAGGCGGCCATCGCCCCACGATTTAAGTCCACCTGGTGTAAACCAGTCAACTCTTATGTAACCTGTACCCCCATCGCCGCGTAGCATAACATCACCAAAATCTTCAATTCCGGGGTATTGAGGATGGTTTACATTTCCTATTTGCGACGCCACTATCTCAGCTTCTTTAGAACCTGTAAAGAAAAGGAACTGGTCAAATTGATGAGAGCCGATATCAGTAATAATACCTCCATAACGATTGCGTTCAAAGAACCATGCAGGGCGGCTGGTAGGGTTCATTCTATGCGGGCCAAGCCCGATTGTTTGAATAACCTTACCTATTGCACCGGCTTTAACCAGTTCACCCGCTTTTACGGTAGCTCGGTTTTCTAGTCGTTCGCTGTACATAATGGAGTAGATGCGCTTCGTTGCTTTCTGCACCCGACGAACTTCGGCAAGTTGCTCTAACGTAGTTATACCCGGCTTATCAACCATATAGTCTTTGCCGTGTTGCATTACCCGGACACCCAATGGCGCGCGCTCGTTGGGAATGATGGAACTTAGGACAAGATGAATGGATTTATCTTCCAGGATTTCCTTCTCGTTACTTACCTGCTTTGCC
This sequence comes from Segetibacter aerophilus, assembly GCF_007991655.1. Taxonomy (GTDB): domain Bacteria; phylum Bacteroidota; class Bacteroidia; order Chitinophagales; family Chitinophagaceae; genus Segetibacter; species Segetibacter aerophilus. The sequence continues at coordinate 63,232 of NZ_BJYT01000001.1, read as the reverse complement.
TGTGGAAACCTCTTAGAAAAAGCGCTTGCAAGATCAGCCTCCTTTGCATGAAACGAAACTAATTCTCCACCTCCTCTTACCACAGCGCCTATCATTCCATAGATATGGTCGTGATTAATGCCGATAACTGAAAACTTTATACGCGAGGTTCCTTCATAACGGTAAAAGTCTTCCTTCGCACTGCTCGTATAAAAACGTTTAGCTGCTGCCTGCGCGTCTTTGGATAACACTGAAAAAATCGTGAGACCTGCAGCATTGGTAGCTGCATTCTTGATAAATTTCCGGCGGTTAAAATCAAAAGCTTTCATATGAATTTTATTTTAAGATCAATCGTGATAGAATGGTAAATATGGGAATATTTTAGATAGAAAAATGAAATGTACGTGTTATTTATACACGCCTTCAGAGATTGGGTAAGTAAAAGAAGCAGGAATGTTTTGTTGGCCGTTGGAAGCAAGCACTTTTCTAATGATCGAAATCATTTTCGCATTTGTTACTTCGTCTTTAACTGCTATGCGCACCGCATTGTTCCCCAGGCTTATGCCCATTGTGCTAACGTTTCTTAGAAACAGGTTTTCCTCCTGGCATTTCTGTAGAAAAATATCAGGTTCTAAAGAATGTAGCGGAAGATAGAATAAAATGAAGTTTGCGATACCTTCTATCAAATCAACCATTCCCAGGTCAACTAAATCTTCTTTTAGCTGGTTGCGTAGACGGTGTGTTTCAGCATATTTTTCTTCGTAGTATCTTGGATCTTTAAGCGCAGCAATCGCAGCCAATTGGGCAGGCAAACTAACCGCCCATGGTGGAGTGAAACTTTTTAGAGTCTCAATAAAATGGGGTGAACAGCACAAGTAAGCCGCCCTAACTCCGCTCAATGAATATACTTTGCTCATTGATTTGCATATGATGACATGTTCCGTTCCCATTGCAAATTGTTCTAAAGATTGATCCGGTCCTGCATACTCAACATACGTTTCGTCAATCCAAACAATCGTGGAAGGGGGTATTTGAACTAGCATTTTTATCATCTGATCTTTTGGGATATGTACTCCTGTCGGACTGTTTGGATTTACTAAAACAACCATGTCGTACCCTTTACTTATTTCTTCTAATAAGGAGATTGTATCGACTTTAAAACCTTCCTCACGACTTAATGTAAAAAGAGTTACCGTACATCGAATGATATGGTCAAGCACATGCATGTATTCGCCGTAACAAGGATCAATTATCAACACATTCGATTTGTGGGTTAAAAAGGTTCGTAGTGATAAGAAGATTAAATCAGATGAACCGGCACCCGGCAATATGTTGTGCGCGTAAACTCCCCGTGTCTCTGCTATCACTTCGATTAGTCCTTCGGCGTAAGTAGGAGGAGACGTTTGTATGAGCCACGGCAGATGAGTTTGTAAAGCAGTCACAACTTTAGGAGAAGGAGGAAACCATGCATCCAATACATCAGCGTTGATTACTTGTTTTGCTTTCTCCAGTGTTTGCAAATTTTCTCCGACTTCCTTAAAAAAATATCCGCCGTGATAGCAGGACGGTGGTGCAAAGAATAAGAAAGGCAATCGCCAGCTGACACGCTTTTGTAGGGCTGTATAAACACCAGGATTATTTAAAACCTTTCGTTGAAGTCCGTCGATAGAGGCAAGGGATAGTTCATAAGTTACCTCACCAGATGAAGCCTTCGAGCCTGTTGGGGTAAGCCCTGCTTTCATGTACATGTCAATAAGGTCGGTGCGGCAAATGGCAACAATGTTTCTGCCTCCATGAGACTGCACCCAACGAAAAGCAGCATACATTAAAGCGAAAGCTATAGGGCTGTTTCGATTTTTTTGAACAACAGTAAGCAAGCGGATCTCGAAAAGGAACTGATCAAATTGATAGGGAATGGATGAACGTTGGAAGTATTTATCGACAGAAAATTTGGTTGATGCAGGTGGGGTAATACTGATAAAACCGGCGATCTCGTTATCCATATTAGCAACAACGTAATGATTGGATACATCAAGGTCATCGCTTAGTTCGTTGGTTGCATTGATACTATGTTGATGTAATTCTTTAGCGTAGATAGCATGCCTGATTTTATAGATCGTTTGCCTGTCTTTTTCTGAAGCTACAGTGAGTGTTATTGCTGACATAGGTGCTCTTATATACGACCAATAAACGAATCGAAATTTTTGGGACGTTAAAGCTCTGCTAGTACTTTTTGCTTAGCACATAATCCCTGCTCATCCGTAAACTTTCAAAGGGTTCCCTGCTTGTCTGATCTTGTTCTATAAACCAATGTTCGAGGCCTGCTAATTTTCGCGCAGCAAAAAGCCGGTCAAAGTCAATAACGCCATGACCGACCTCAGCAAATTGTTCTGACCCTCTTTCCATATCCTTCACATGCCATAAGGGGAAGCGGCCGGGATATTTTGTGAAGTAATCAACAGGATCTACTCCTGCCTTGGTTATCCAAAATAGGTCTGCCTCCATTTTTACATTGTTCTTATCTGTGTTTTGCAAAATGTAATCGTAAGGAACAATTCCATCTATTGGAGGGAACTCAAAATTATGTCCGTGATATCCAAACTGTATGTTTGCTTTGCGGCAAGTCTCACCCGCTTTATTCAACATTTCATTTAACTCCTTATAAAGATCAATACTAGTGCGCTCTTCTTTATACAGCCATGCGCAAATCATATATTTTATATTCATCGCTGCAGCATCGTCAACGGCTTTGTCCCACCCGTTCTTTAAACTTCCTTTGGTATTGTTATGGCGGCCTGTGAAGTAGTGCGAACTAATTACAGTCAGGCCAAGGTCGTTACAAATCTTATTAAATTCTTTCGGGCTCTTGCCCCAATAGGTGCCATCGTAATCAAACACTTCAAGATCTGTATAGCCTAGTTTGGCTAGCTTAGCCAGCGATCCTACAAGGTCTTTTTTCAGGTACTCCCTGATTGTCCATACCTGGACACCTAATGGATTTTTTGCTGGTCGCGCAAAAAGGGATGAACCCAGGGCAGTTCCTGCCGCGGAGAGGGCGAGTGTTTTTACGAAGCTTCTTCTTTCCACAATAAAAGGTTTTAAGAAAAGTATATAGCAAATAGCAAATTCTCGTAGCGTTTCTTTTTGTAAAAAAGATAGGTTTCAAGCTTTATTGAAGATATTTAAAAAATGGTCAAAATATATCAATAGTAGCGAAACTGATAAGATTGAAGGTTTCTGAATTGAGTGCTGCATAAAGAACGGTTGTACAAGAGTGTGACGCAACAAAGGAATAACGGAGGTAGCTTGCTCGTTCTATAAAAAAAATTGAAGCAACATAACATTACCACTACGATTGCAGCTTTACTATTCGGCGTTGCTGTGCCACTGAATAGCATAATAGCTACATTGAACGTTGCCAACGTTTTTGATATTATGAGGAACCTTGGAATTAACTAAGACAACGTCGCCGGGAGCTGTCGGATAACGGGTTTCTGCTATTTGCATTTCACCATTCCCTCTTATCATTAGTATGATCTCTTCGGTACGATGAGTATGTGGAGGATGACTGGCGAACCCGGGATTGAGCGTAGTGGCATGGACATCGAATCTTTTAAACATGGAGGAAGGCCTGTCGAAGATCGGACGGGATTGGCCTTTATCTGTTTCGATGGTTACGAAATCTTTCCAGTCTTTCATAAAAGATCCACCTCCCGATTTTCCCCTTGCAACGTTTAGCCCGTCTCTCGATCTATACACCAATACATAATAAGTAACCGGCTTATCAGAAGTGTTAAGCATAGATTGTTTATCGCCCGCTACTAATAAAATCAGCCCTCCCGGCCCTAGAATTTTTGTCGAATCTTCTATGGTCACTTTCACGCTGCCTTCCTTTATGATGATCAGTTCTTCAGCATCAGGACTTGCTTTTGGAGGATGATTTAGTTGGCCAGGGAGCAATGTAGTTGTATGGATTTCAAGGTTTACAAGATCGAGCGTAGAGCCGTTTAATACCTGTCTTCTTTCGAAGCCACTGGTCTTTTGCACATTTGCTTTGCTCCAGCTATAGACACCGGAAGGCAGGGAATCTTTTTGAGCAAATATTGAGGTAGAAAGTAAAAATGAAAGACCGAGTAATGTCATTTTCATATTGAGAGGATTGGTTAGTTAGATGATAAAAGCGAATAGGACCGCTACCTTAAAAATGATCATTTTGCTGGCGCTTTCATTTTTACTGACAAGGGTAAGTTGCAGGTCTACAGCTCAATCATCTTCCCAATCACTTCTTGTGGAGTGGAGGAATCTCCCTTTGCATTTACCTGGTCGAAGTAATTGTACCATCCTGCACCTTCTACCATTTTTTCGAAGCTTTGTGTGGCTTCATCATTTGGGAAAGTCCATACAGCAAAAAAGTCATAATCAACCCTGTTGTAAGTCGACGAGTCGTTTACGCCCCAGCTAATAATTTTTACACCATTATCGAGGAGCTGTTGAATTGCCGGACCAAGTGCATTCATGTAGTTTCCTCTTTCTTCTTTTGAAAGATCGTTCCAGGCTGCTTTGGCCTTCCATAGTTCGACGTACGTTTTCATATTGCTTTCGTTTTGGTTTTGGTTAAGTATTAAATATACATTCAAAAACCTTTAAACCTTCCAATGCTCGCATCGCGACAAAAAAGCGTTGTCAACATCAGCGCCTATGCCGGGAGCATCTGCGCAGTCAAGAATAAATTTGTCGTAAGTCGCACCGCCCACAACAGGATCTTCTAAGTGCCCCAATAAGCAAGTGTCGAGATCGTAGTACTGCACGTTTTGGTTTGCCCATGCAAAGTGAAGATTTGCTGTCAAAGCAAAGCGGCTTTCAAGCATACCACCTATCATGCAGGGTATGCCTGCTTCTTCAGCAAGCTGGTGGATTTTTAACGCGCCTGCAATTCCTCCCGACTTTGCCAATTTTATATTGATGGAGTCGCACGATTTTGTTTGTATCAGTCTTCTTGCATCGTGATGGTTGTAGCAGCTCTCGTCGGCCATTACGTGCACTGCTGCGTTGTGGCATAGCTCTGGTAAATAATCGTCGTACCACGTGCGCATTGGCTGTTCGCAGAATTCTATGTCAAATTGATCCAAAGCTTGTAATGCAAATACGGCATCTTCATATACCCAACCCTGGTTAGCATCAACTCTTATCAGCGTTCCCGGTTTTACAGCCTGCCGGATGTGACTTATTTTTTCAACATCCTCGTATGCATTTTTACCAATCTTTACTTTTAAGATATTAGCTCCCTGCTCTTCAAATTGTTTTGCCTTTTCAACCATTTCTTCCACCGGCCCGATACCAATGGTTATATCTGTTTCAATAGTTCGCTTTTCACCTCCTAAATATTTGTATAGCGGAACGTTTGCCACTTTTGCTGCCAGGTCATATAGGGCCATGTCAAAGGCACTTTTGATAGTTGGGTTACCGGCTGCAAAGGCGTCCAATTCCTTCAACCTGTCTTCAATGTTCAGTGCATCTTTTTCTTTCCATAAAGCCGCAAAGTCTCTGGCCATAACAAGGCAAGTCTCTTGTGTTTCACCTGTTATATATGGGAATGCCGAGCACTCGCCTGCGCCGTAAATTCCTTCATCCGTAAATACTCTTATGAAAACGTTCTGAGCTGATCGCATGGTTCCTGTTGCTATTGCAAAGGGTTCCATAGGAATGCTATAACGATAAATTTCTGTGTGGGTTATTTTCATGCTGCCGTAACAATTTTAGCTTTTCAATAGATCTTTCCCGGAATACTCTTTTTAAAGTTTTGCCGGTTACTCCAATAGGAAAATCCTGCCAACGCAAAATATCACAATTATAAAGTTGTTCATTACTATCCAGCAGTTGGTTCAGTTGTTTTTTTAATTCTACATTATCAATAAGACATCCCTTCCTTACTGCAACTGCTATTGAAGGCAATAAGTAGCCGTCGGACCGAGTATCGCCATAGACACAAGCATCAAAAACTGCAGGATGTTTGTGAATTTTTTCTTCAATTAATAAACTGTACACATCACCATTTGCGGTTGCAATTACATCTACTTCCCGGTCTAATTGCACAATATGTCCATCCTTTTTAAAACGGCAGATGTCCCCTGTAAAGAACCAGTTATCCGTAAATGCTTTGTTGGTTAAATCCGAATTATTCCAATAACAATCAAATACAGTTTTGCCTTTTACCTCGAGCCTTCCAGGTTCACCACCGCGCTTTGCTACGCTTCCTTTTTTTGTAATAATTCTTATTTCAGGTCCAAAAGGTGTAGAACCCGGTTTCCCAATTCTTCGTTTAAATTTCTTTGTAAACCTTGTTACATACCTTACTACTGAGGGAGTTCCTACTTCACTTGAGCCTTGCGCATCTAAAAAAACCGATCCTTTAAATGGCAGTCCAAGCATACTAAAGGCCCTACCTACTGACACAAAATGTTTCATAATAACTTCATGACTTGCATCTGCGGTAGTTCCCCAAAATCTCATGCGGCTTAAATTATATTTCCGCAAGTCAACTTCCTTCAACTGGGTATAAGTAACCGGGAAACCAAAGAAACCGGTATATCTCTTTGCCGATAATTCTTTGATAACTTTTTCTGCATCGAAGTTCTCATGGTCATAGGCAGATAACCAATGTGCCCGAAAGCCCAACAGCAGCATAGCATTGAATGTTAAGATAACGGCTTGGTGATTATTGGGTACAGCAAGGTAGCCTTTGTCGGTCGTCCTCGAAATGTGTACATAACAAAGCCATCCCTTTACTGCATGCGATTGTTTTCCGTTTCGTAGCACCACTGCCTTAGGAAAACCTGTTGTTCCTGAAGAGTGAACAATGTATAGAGGATCATCAAATTCTCGACTTATTTCTGGTGCAACTGCAGTTACCTTCTCTAGCTCTTGCTGTAGCCATAATAGCTGGATACCCTTTTTTCCCCATGCAGGAGGAATTTGAAAATCGCTATTAGATGTTTGTTTATCTGCAATGATAATTTTTTCAACGTTCCCTATATCCGCATTTTGGTTACGCAATCGCTTGGCCGCTTCAAGATCAACGATAAGTATTTTAGCTCCAATGTGGCTGGTGTAGGCGCAGAAATGAACAGGGTCAAACTTTCCATTAACAGGGCAAGCAATTCCTCCAGACCTTACAATGGAGAGTATAAGAACATGGATGTCAAAATGATTTTTTTTAAAAATAGCTATCCTATCACCATGCTTTACTCTAAGTTGTAGCAGCAAAGCAGCAACATAGCCGGCTGTCAGGTATATCTTATTTGCACTCCATTCATTATTTCCGCTGTCGATGTCATTAAGCCCGGGCACTTTCCATGAACAGGGAACGTCAGTGGTAAAGAGAATTTTATCTCCATACTTCTTAGCTGCACGACGAGGTATGTCTTGCAAAGAAATTTTGCTAAACGCTAAAGGCAAGCGTTGATGTAACCCAAGGCTGATAAAAAGAAATAAAACAAATGCAATGAGAATTATTGAAATTATCAAGACGATCATTATTGTGTTTTATTGAAGTAGAATTGAGGAAACAAGGTTTTAACGGCCGTCATTAATAAGTATCGCTTCATAAACTTCCTTAAATTAAGTTTATTTTTTCATTGCTATGATAGCGTCTGCTTTGATTGTTCTCGTTTGAATGTTTTTAAAGCCATTTTTCTGCTTTGGTTAATAGCTGTAAAACTTTTAGATTTGATATCAAAGCCATCACATCCGCGAAGGAAAAAATTTTTCTTTTGATTTCTTCCTTCTACCTGCAGGCTTATTCTGTATAACTACTTATAAAATCTAACGAATGCTTTTTACCCGAGTAAAGGATAATCTTAGAATTGTATTTCAAATCCTTATTATTCTCTCCATTGCTTTTGCCTCCTTTTACTTCACCCAATCCAATCCTCCGGGTTTAAAACTCAAAAAAGGATCACATATTATTTTAGTGGGCAACAACCTTGGGTCGCGCATGATGGAATTTGGGCACTTTGAAACTGAAATGCACCTGAGGTATCCCGACAGTTTGCTGTATATCCGCAACATGTGCGATGGTGGCAACACGCCGGGTTTCAGACCTCATTCAGGCCGCCCTTCACCGTGGGCCTTTCCTGGAGCTGAAAAATTTCAGACAGAACTTGCGAGGGCTTCCGACAGCCAGGGATTTTATGAAACACCTGATCAATGGACCAGCAATCATAAGGCGGATATCATCATTGCTTTCTTCGGTTACAACGAATCTTTCCAGGGTAAAGAGGGGCTCGAAAATTATAAGGCGGAATTAGATGCTTTTATCAAACATACCTTAAGCCAAAAATACAATGGGGTTACTCCACCACAGCTTGCTATTGTATCGCCTATTGCATTCGAAAATCTTTCTGCCAAATATGACCTGCCCAATGGCAAGCAGGAAAATATAAACCTTGCCCTTTACAGTGAGGCTATGAGAGAAGTTGCCGGCAAAAACAAAGTACATTTTGTAGACGCTTTTACGCCTACCAAAGAATGGTTCGAAAAAGCTAAAGACCCGCTCACTATTGACGGTTCTCAATTGACTGATGCAGGCTATGCAAAGTTCTCTACTTTGTTGACAGACCAAATTTTTGGTAAAGTGCCAGCCTTAGCGGAAGCTCACCGCCAACTGGTTCATGCCGCGGTAATGGAAAAAAACTGGATGTGGCACAACGACATAAAAATTCCTAATGGTGTGCATGTGTACGGTCGCAGGTTTAATCCTTTTGGGCAAGACAATTATCCTACTGAATTAGTTAAGACAAGACAGATGACAGCTATCAGGGATACCGCCATCTGGAAAGCAGCCAAAGGCGAACAAATGGATGTTGCGGCGGCGGATGCGAAAACAGTTACACTTCCAGAGATAAAAACAAACTATAACCCGGACAAAAATGGTAGCCTTGAATACCTATATGGAGATGAAGCGCTGAGTAAACTAAAAGTAGCACCGGGATATAAAATAGAAATGTTTGCTTCAGAAAAGGAATTTCCAGATTTAGCGAAACCCAACCAGTTGTCTTTTGATAACAAGGGTCGATTGTGGCTAACTACTATGCCAACTTATCCCGCCTGGAAACCAGGGGATAAAAAGCCGAACGACAAGATCATTATTCTAGAAGATACAAATGGAGATGGTAAGGCTGATAAGTCCACTGTTTTTGCCGACGGCTTATATCTGCCGGTTGGTTTTGAACTTGCTCCTGAAGGAGTATATCTTTCACAGGGAACCAATCTTGTTCTTTTAAAAGATACTAACGGTGATGATAAAGCAGACAGCAAGGAAATTTTACTGAGCGGTTTCGATGATCATGATACGCACCATGCCCACCATGCATATACAGTAGATCCATCTGGTGCAATTTATATGGGTGAAGGCGTTTTTCTGCATACAAACGTTGAAACCTCTTATGGCCCAGTCCGTGCTACAAATGGTGGTTTCTACCGCTACAATCCACAACGTCGTCAACTCGAAAGAACTGCTCAAGTTTCAATTCCTAATCCGTGGGGAATTGCGTTTGACGACTGGGGCGAAAACTTTTTTGCAGAAACATCGAGCCCCAATGTTAGATGGATGATGCCAAGTACAGTAAAATCAAGGTACGGTGTATTTTCACCGCTTTCGGCAAACCTTGTGGAGGCAAAGCATATGGTACGTCCAACCTCCGGTTTAGAGTTTATTTCAAGCCGTCACTTTCCTGAGGACGTGCAGGGCGACTATCTCATCAACAATACCATTGGCTTTTTAGGTACTAAAGACCATACGCTTCGCGATGACGGTACCGGTTACAAAAGCAGTCATCGGCAGGATTTGTTAGTATCAGAAGACAAAAACTTTCGTCCCGTTGATATGGAGTTTGCCCCTGATGGTTCGCTTTACGTAGTCGACTGGCACAATGTGCTGATTGGGCACATGCAACATAATGCCCGCGATCCTCTTCGCGATCATGCTAAAGGTAGAATTTACCGCATCACCTACCCTTCAAGGCCTTTGGTTACACCCGCCAAAGTTGACGGTGCCAGCATTGACGATTTATTAAACAACCTGAAGCTTCCTGAATACCGCACCCGCTACCGTACCCGCCGCGAACTTAGAGGACGCAATGTTAGTGAAGTACTTTCGCGTGTAAACGACTGGGTGGCTAAACTTGACAAGAATGATCCCCAATACGAGCATCATTTGCTTGAGGCACTTTGGGTGACCTGGGGTATGAATAAAGTAGACCAGAAACTCCTTCGCCAATTACTTCAGGCGAAGGATTACCGGGCAAGAGCGGCCGCTGTTAGGGTTGTGAGATATACAGGGCACCAGGTAGCAGACCAGGCTACCCTACTCGCACAAGCTGCCAGCGATGTTCATGGTAGAGTTCGACTTGAAGCAATCGTAGCTGCGTCGTGGCTCGACAAAACAAAAGGTCTGGCAGTATTAGCAGAAGCTGCAAAAAAGCCGCTAGATCAATGGATGGAACCAGCTTATGAAACAGCATTGGCACATCTGAACGGTCGCGAGGTTCCGGAGAAAAAAGAAGCATTTGCTAAAACAGACTTAAAAGGTCAAGACCTTGAGCTATTCAATAAAGGACGTGCTATTTACAATCGTGATGGTTATTGTGTTACCTGCCATCAACCTAACGGTAAAGGCCTTACCGCATCCGGCTTTCCACCGCTTACGGCAAATAACTGGGTGTTGGGTAACCAGGACAGGTTGATAAAAATTGTTTTAAAAGGATTGTATGGACCGCTCGAAGTTCAGGGAGTCAAGTACTCAGGGCAAGTACCAATGACACCTTTCAGCGGCATGCTTAAAGATGATGAAGTGGCTGCCGTAATAACTTACGTCAGGAACTCTTTTGGAAACAAAGCCTCTGCAGTTTCTCCGGATCGTGTAAAACAGGTTAGGGCGGCAACTAAAAATAAAACTGGCTTCTATTCGCCTCCCGAGCTACTGAAACAGCATCCGATGGAGAAAACAAATTTATAATCGCGAAGGCATAACAAAGCTTGTCAATCTTACAACTTCAATGAAAAAATTAAGAGCTACAATAGGATATTTTTTGCTGTGCTTTTTCCTGGCTGCCAACTTTTGCTCCTGCGCGCAAAACAGGAAAAATGCCAGCGCTAAAAAGCCCATGATTGTGTTTGTTACCGGCGACCACGAATACAGTGGCGAAGCTACCCTTCCGTTGATTGCTGCAGAGCTGGAAAAGAATTATGGCTTTCAAACAAAGTTTTTGAAAGCGTTCCCAGACCATAATTCGGAAGAGAATATTCCCGGGTTAGAAGCCTTAAAAGAGGCGGATGTTGCAGTCTTCTTTCTACGCTGGCGTAGGTTGCCTGCCGACCAGGTAAAGTATATTGAAGACTATCTTAAAAGTGCTAAACCTGTTGTTGGTTTTCGTACAACCACCCATGCTTTTAATTACCCAAAAGGTCACGAGCTGGAAAAATGGAACTCTTTCGGTGAACTGGCATTCAACGCTCCCCCCGGCTGGGGTGGTAAAGCCAATCATACCCACTATGGCCATAAATCCACTACCGATGTTTCGATTATTCCAGAGGCGTCTAAAAACCCCATTCTGACAGGGGTTGGAAATAATTTTCATGCAAGTTCATGGCTGTATAAAGTGCTTCCCGATTACCCTGCAAAAGGATCTACGTGGCTCTTGATGGGTCACCCTATTAATCCCGATAAAAAAGATGCAACCGATCAACCAGTTGCCTGGACCGGAAAGAATAGTTACGGGGGCAAGTTTTTTATAACTACGCTTGGTCACCCCGAAGACTTTTCTGTCGAGCCTTTTCAGCATCTTGTTATCAATGCGATACACTGGGCTGCAGGGAAACCTATCCCTAAAAAATGGGCTGGAAAAATAGATATCAATGTCCCTTACCGGCAGTAACTACTCAAAGGTCATAGTGTTATTGTGAGCCAACCTTCGTTAATACTATGAATCATTCGTTGCGTCGCACTCTTGTACTTTTTTCCCCATATTCAGCACCGACGGAGCCTTCACCAATTATTGTCACGAACTAAAACTCACCGATCCTAATTAAAATCTTTCATCATGAATAAGATAGGATTTAATGTGCTGGCCTGGTCAGCTGTAATTTCAGATGAACTGAAGCCTGTTGTTGAGCGACTTAAAACAATAGGTTATGATGGCGTGGAGTTTTTTGTTGGTGCTCCCGGAGATGCTGCATATAAATGGATGGGAGACTATACAAAGGAATTGGATTTAGGAGTAACGACTGTCATGGTCGTTGGTAAAGATGAAAACCCCATCAGCAGCGAGCAGCCTGTTAGATCCAAAGCCCTTGACAGAATTAAATGGGCGGTTGACCGCGCTCATGATTTGAATTCACCAATCCTTTGCGGTCCTTTTCATTCGGCTCATGCACACTTCGCCAAAAGAGCTCCGGAGGACCAGGAGTACCAATGGGGTGCAGAAGTATTGCGTGCAGCAGGTGAGTATGCGGCGCAAGCAAACATCACCCTTGCACTCGAAGCTTTAAATCGTTTTGAATGCTATTTGTGTAATACGATGGAACAGTTATTACGCCTGGTAAAAACTGTCGATCTTCCAAATGTGCGGGCTATGTTCGATACACACCATGGTAATATTGAAGAGAAAAATTTCAGCAGCGCGATTTCTACTATAGCCCCTGTACTTGCTCATGTTCACATTAGTGAAAATGACCGCGGCACACCCGGCGACGGCCAGGTACGTTTTGATGATGCATTTTCAAGTTTGGCAAATATCCAATACAAAGGGTGGCTAACTATTGAAGCTTTTTCAAGGAACGATCCTGACTTTGCCAATTCCATTGGCGTATGGCGCGAATACTCAAAACCCTGGGATATTGCTGAAAAAGGTTTACACTTTATCAGGGAAATGTGTGGCAAACATGGATTGTAAAAAAGTTAGAATTGTTTCGCTCTCCGTACACGTCATCTTCCGCCTTGGCTTATAAATTGTACTTATAAAAAAAACGTAATACGATGAAGAAGCCAATTAGTCGCCAGATGCATGGAGTTGCCGATTATGCTTACGCTCCTTTGATGTTTGCTGCACCTGAAATTATGGGTTTTGATGATGAACCAAAGGCGCAAACTATCTGCAGATCAGTAGGTGTTGGTGTGTTAGCTGCAACTATGCTTACGAGGGCAGAGTGGGGATTGTACAAAGTGCTACCGTTTAAAGCCCATTTAGCGCTCGATGTCGCCGTAAGTCTTTTTTCCATCGCTGCCCCATGGATTTTTGGCTTTGCTAATAACACCAAAGCAAGAAATACTTTTATTGCAATGGGTGCTGTTGGTGGGGTAGTGACTGCTTTATCAGAACCAGAAGAAATGTTAGTTGTTGAATAGTTCAAGTGCTAGAACTATTCCTAAAGCAATCTAGTGATCTTGGTTGCCTGCCGTGTTTTTTTATGTCAACTTTCCTTCAAGCAGCAAGATCCTAACTTTTAGTATGGCTGCTACTGCAATCGAGTCGGTGATGGTACCATTTTCAACCATTTGATAAGCTTCATCGAAGGGAACTTTTTTGACAACCAGTTGCTCGGTTTCCTCGGGCATTGCTTCTTCTTGTTGTAGGCCTCTTGCCATGAAGATTGTTCCGAATTCATCAGTTACTGAATTGGATAAATGTAGATCTAGAAGTTTTGTCCACTCTTGTGCAACAAGCCCTGTTTCTTCTTTTAATTCACGTTTAGCCGACTCTAATGCGTCTATTCCCAATGGCCCGCCCCCTTCCGGTATTTCCCAGCTATACTTGTTCAATGGAAAGCGATACTGCCCAACGAGGTACGTATTCAACTCGTCATCCAACACAATTATTCCTATCGCATTATTCTTAAAGTGCACTTTACCATAAATCCCCTTTCCTCCTGCCGGATTTAGTACATCAAATTCCGTAACGTTTATCCAAGGGTTATTGTAAACCTCTTTTTCGTTTACAATCGTCCAAGGGTTATGTTGTTCGTTCATTCTTTCAAAATTAATACTCCTTGTTATACGCTTCGACTAATTGTTCCGGGACTAAGCTATGTACTACTGTTGCTTCAGCATTTGTATTTAATGCTTATTTTTTTTGTCTTTGAAATGGAACTGAGCTGAAAAACATTCAAAGCATCAAGGAACAACTGTCTTTCACCACAGTACTACAAAAGCACATTTGAAATACCAATTCCGAAAACGGGCTGTTTCGTTTTCGGAGGCCTTTTTTTGTTTCTTTTTTGGGCAAGCAAAAAAGAAAATATTCTAGAGAAGAATTAAAATACAAATGCTCGCATACTTACCCATGTTCAACAGATTCCTTTTTCCCAAAAGTCCTATGTGCAGCTTGTCACTTTCTTTTTCTTGAAAAAAAGAAAGTAACCAAAGAAAATTCAAGAAAGGAACGATAACAGCCCGTTCCTTTCATTATTCTTTGATTTAGCTTTTGTACTACTGTGGTTTCAACAGTAGGTTTTCATGCTTATTCTTTTTTGTCGTCTGAAATAAAAAAGAGCCGGAAAACACTTAAAGCATCAAGGCTCCGCTGTCCTTCACCACAGTACTACAAAGACTAATTGAAATACCAATTCCGAAAACAGGATGTTTCGTTTTCGGAGGCCTTTTTTTGTTGCAGGGGGCAAGCAAAAAAGAAAATATTCTAAGGAAATGTTTGCATCGTACGGAAAACTCAAGTCAGGATTAAAGACCGGCATGAGACTCTTGCCGGGGTCACTTTCTAAAACTTGCACAAGCCCTCTACATAATCCTTACTTCCATCAGTCACCCAAGAATCTAGCTGGGCCGGGTCTTTCATTTGTTGGCCGCGGTTTCTTTGTACCACCAGGTATCCACATTTTAGATCCGTCAATGCGGTCATATCGGTCCACAGCTTTTCTATTTGCGCAACCGGGTAAATGTCCTCCTGTCCATGACCCCAGCGATACTTTACATCTTTGATTGTAACATAAGTGGGTATTCGATGCGCTACACTTCTAACAGCTTTGGCCAGTTGTGCCTCATCACCTTTTTGTAGGTCTTCACGGGTTAATCCAAATAACTTCAATAAAGGATCAATTTGAATCCAGGTGGTGTTTGAGTTGTAATAGCTCAAAGCAAGCTCGTCTTCCTCTCTTGGCTGAGCTAAACCTTCCAGCAAACGCAGTCGTCCATTTACACGCGCCAATCCACCTCCGCGGTCTTCAATCCTTCTGGCTATCACTTCAAAGGTTAGTACATTTCCTGATTGTAAATGATACTCCAATGCGGCAGGATCTACATCAGCTCCTAATGTATCTATGTTGTGCAACATGATTGTTTGCACTTGGGGCTGCTGTTGTAAGAGCCGTGCAAGGGTTCCGTTTCGCAGCAGGTTTGAAACTTCATACCAGTGACCAAGAGGAGAAAATCTTTGAGCGGCAATGTTGTCAACATAATCTGATCCCTCGCCTTTTGACTTTGCCCAGCCTATCATCGTTGTTCGAACTGCGTCGCGTACTTTTTGCTTGTTTTCATCAAGCGTTTCCTGCGGCATTTCTTCGTATAAGAAACGAAGGTCTCTTTCCATTGGAACATATCGTTGTCCAATTGATCGTCCTTCTGAAAGAAATACGCCACCTCCATAGCCAAAGTTTTTAGTCTGGTTTAGTTTCTTATCGATTGCAGAATGTGTGAGGTAGCTGGTAGCGACAATATGAGGAATGTTAGTATTGTACTTTTTCGCAACCTTTTTCGTTTTTGCCAAATGGATTTCAAGGAAGCTTCGATGCACTCCTTCCATCTCGACAAATGGATTGATTGCTTTGATAACACCAGCACCTTTTGTCCAGCGTGTCCCGATGCCGGCAGCAAGGCTCATAACCGCAACTTTTCCATCTATAATAGCTTGTTCGCCTTTGGTAGTTAATTGAAGATTTTGCATCACTCCAACATCGCCTTCCTGTATATCCTCAATCGATGTTTCGGCCGGCAGACGATTCCGTGAAAGTCCAATTCTTCCTTTTTGCAATTCTTCACGGAGTTCTTCGTGTTGGATATAGTCAAAGCCATTCTCTCTTTTTATCTTGTCGGCTTTTTCATTCTCGTTGCTCCTGTTGCTCTGTGAGCTCGGATCAGAAACTTTAAAAAGATTGCTTACAATGGTTCTCAGTAGCGGATAAGAAAGATTGTTTTGCTCGCAAAGGGTAGTGAAAAAATCTATTTCAGCGCGGCGGATATAAGATATAGTTGCAGGATCTTTTCTAACCAATTCAGAAACATGAATAGCATAGTACTGTTCGGGCATCATTGCTTCTGAACCTTCATGCAAAGTCGACCAAGTGCCTTTATCATTGATACTCCAATTGTAAACGACAGGTTCCATTGCAAAAGGCAATGAGGAGGATAATTCGTTTTTAGTTTCGCGAAGAATGTCCAGTACCCTTACTTTATATCGTTCGTATTGTCCCGGGTTCACAAACATTCCCATACCACCACCCGACATGCCACCTAACATTAGGAAGCCAAAGTAATCTTCACCAAATTCCTTTTTTGCTTTTCCAATTATTTGCTCAGTAAAGTAAGTAGTAGCCCATGGAATAATTGTCTTGATCGGACCAAAAAAATTATCCTCGGTACTTTTTGCAAGTTTTTTGATATCTCCTTCTTTGATGGCTGAAAGTATGTTATCAAAAATCTGGTTGGTCTGTTGACGAGCACTCCATTCTTTTTCGCCACGTAGAAGATATTTTTCAGTTACCATCTCTAACACAGGACCAACATTTGAGGCCATACCACCATGCATTAACACCAGTGACTTAGTAATCTTTTCAGCAATTTCGGGATGCACTTCTTCGCCTTGCAAAACCCTGTGTCTGGGCAACAACGTTCCGCGGCTGATACCAAACTCGGGATCGCCTTCCCCTGCAAAAGTTCCCTGGATTGCTTTTATGCCAGGCCAAACACCACCTGAGTCTTGCCATCCTCCGCCTGAGCCACCAATCCATTCACCTAGTATAGCGCGTGAAGCAACGAGACGCCTTTCACTTTCTTCCAATCCACCTTCAAGTTTTTGCGTTTGCTTTGTTGCCCTCATCAGCAAGCTAATGATTGAACCAAGCAAGTTTGTGGACACGGCAAAACGGGAACCTTTCGGAATGTCATTCACCTTCGTGACCACTTCAATTCCCATCCCGGGTGCAACGATACGAGCGAGGATATTTTGCAGAGATTGATTGGTGCCTTCGAAAGAAGGCGGTATTAATCCGGATGCAATAATGCCCGCTTTTACAAGGCTTAGATAATCATTACCAAAGTTGAACAGATCTGCAAGATCATGAATGTCTTTAGTGGTGTTTAGATCGATACTGGTTATTCTTACAACTGGCTCGGTGATTACACGAACATAACTGTGTAATGGCGGCCTGATATCTTTATCACGACCAAATACACCAAGGTTAATAGATAAATTAATGACCCTTGCTCCTTCGGGATAGTCCATACCCAAAAAGAAAATGTCTGACCAGCCGCTATGGGTAAGATCCATTCTTACAGAAGTATTTTCGTGTAAGACGGGATAAAATAAAGAGCCTTCCTGCCGCTTTAATAATTTCTCATGAATTCTTATAGGATGCTCTTCTTCATGCCCCACTCTAAACATCCACTGGTTACCCTTACTTGATCGCACGCTTTTTCTTACCTGGTCTGCTAAAATCTGGAAAGAAAGGTGGTGGTAGCTTTCCGCTAATGCACTAAAAAGGGTTGCGTTTGGTCCGTTTATTTCCAGCTCTTTTAGAAATGTAGAGATGCCATGTTCAAAGCGTCTCGCTAGTAAATCCTCAAATCCTGCGTAAGGTATTTTTCCTGCAGATGGTGTGCCTTTATCTTCCTGCAGGAAGAACCGGAAGCCTGCATATAAGAAAAGGATTGCTCTTACTTTATCGTATAAGTTGGGTGTTGATTTTCTAAAACCGTCTAATTCCAACAGCGCTTTAAACAGATCTTTTGATGATAGATTTTTGCTTAGAGCAAAAAAAGATCTATTGCGTTTTGAAGTTTCTGTTGATGTGATTGTTTCTATAAAAACATTCATGGGTGTTCTATGTTTTATTTCCAGTTAGTTTATAAAAGCTACCTGTATTTGTTTTTCAAAACCGTTCTTAGCTCATAGCATTGCTCGAGCCGCTGGGCTTCGTTCTTGCAACAGGACTCCACCCCCTTGTTCCAGAAACTGCTACGCATGTTTCTGAATTCCTTCGCCTTCGCTCAAAACCCAACCGACTGATGTACCTTATGCAAGAACTGTTGGATGGAGCAAATTGGGTTAAATTACTTTCTTGCCAGTAAGATCTTTAGTACAAGTGTGCGACGCAACGATGTTGATTGCAGCGGTAGTGGTGATTACCAAAAAATTGCCTTAAAACATTTATACCTCTGCTTATTTAAAATTTCTTCCGTTTGCTTCGGCAAGTAACTCGACTAATGAGGTGAGTGTTTCATTGTGAGCTTCTCCCGCAAGTCCGAGGGCTACTTGAGCACGGAGGTAACCATGTCGTCCACTTAAATCGTAACGGCTTCCTTTCATTTCTAACGCAAGATATTTTTCGTTTTGTGCCAGTTCCTGCAATGCAGGTGTTAGCAAAATGTTGGTTGCCTGTTGCTGCATTTGCTTTTCAAGCAACTCGAAAACAGCAGAAGTAAAAACATGCATACCGAAGAAACATAGATAGTAACCTACCCGCAAACCCGGCGTTTGCAGCTCGAGTTCAGCAACACTAAGCGAAGGTTTTTCTATGATTTTTTCTATCTGGTAAACACCCTGTTGACTTGGTAATTGCTTTCCTGTGAGCGTTCCGTAACGTGTTATCTGGTGCTCGATCGTAGGGTTAACTGCAGACACAGAACATTGCTCCTGCGTAGCAAGATCTATCAACTGCTGAGCGCAACGCTTTTGCAAAAGGTTAGATACGTACAGGTAATCGCCCAGCAACAAAAGAAAGGGTTCATTGCCAACAAATTGTTTTGCACAATAAACGGCGTGACCATAACCTAAAGTTTCCTTCTGTTCAACAAACTGGATGTGGCCCAACAAGAAATCAATTTTTTCTGCTTGAGCCCTCGCCCAGTCAACTCGCTTGAAAGAGTTGTTGAGGTTATCTTTCAAAGAATTGAAAGCATTGATATAGCGGTCGCCATCACCGGGAGCACAAATAATACAGATCTCTTCGATGCCACTGGAGAAAGCTTCCTCTGCAATAATCTGGATGACCGGTTTATGCAATCCATCAATATCAATTACCGGAAGCATGGCTTTTTGAATAGTGTCGGCTACCGGGTACAATCGTTCACCTCGGGCAGCAGCAGTAATAACAGCTTTTTTTATTTTCATTTGTTGATTATACTTTAATCGAATTCAAAGACGAGCGATGGCAAAGAAAAGTTATTCTGAATTAAATTAATGTTTCAGCTGCATTAAATACGTTGCATAGTAATACAATAACTCTTGGAAAGCTTTAATTAAATTTTTGAGGGATTTCAGAAATGGCATAAATTGATTTTCGATTGCTGTCATAAAACTATTCACCTTGAAACTTACTTCTCTAATCAACTCTCTCTTGTCGTTGATTGTGCTTGTTGTTTGCCTGCCCGCCCTCTCCCAGAATATGGACAACCTACAGCTAAAAAGCTTCAGACCTGCATCAATTTATAAAGTGCCTCAATCAAAAATTGAAAGGGCTAAGTTTCCTGTGATTGACTTTCATTCTCATGATTATCCAAAGTCAGATGCGGAGGTAGATGCATGGGTGAAAAGGATGGATCAACTTAATATTTCGAAAACCCTCATTCTATCTTATTCAACGGGTGCAAGACTAGACTCAATAATTGAGAAGTATTCACGCTACAAAGACAGGTTCGAGGTGTGGTGCGGCTTTGATTATACGGGTCATGAAAAGCCCGGTTGGGAAAAGCATGCAGTTGCTGAACTTGAAAGATGTTATAAAAAAGGTGCAAGAGGTGTAGGCGAATTGGGCGATAAGGGCTTAGGTGAATTGTACTCAAAGCCAACGCCTGATTATGGACTACACATCGACGATCCTGCAATGAAACCGTTGTTGCAAAAGTGCGCCGAACTGAAGATGCCCATCAGTATACACGTTGCCGAAGATCAATGGATGTATGAGAAAATAGACTCGACGAATGATGGATTAATGAACGCTGCCAAATGGCACGTTGATCAAACTAAGCAAGGATTACTAGGTCATGATGAATTAATAAAGACCTTGGAAAATGCCGTAAAGAACAATCCACGAACTACATTTATTGCTTGCCACCTCGCCAACACAAATTCAGACATGAGTGTGCTGGGTCGGCTCTTCGATTTATACCCGAACCTCTATGCAGATATCGCTGCACGCTACGCAGAATTTTCACCCATTCCCCGGTATACCAAAGCTTTCTTCGAAAAGTATGCTAACAGACTTGTCTACGGAACGGATATGGGCCCAACAAACCTGATGTATAATACTACTTTTCGAATACTTGAATCTGCAGACGAACACTTTTACGAACACCGCATGTTTAGTTATCACTGGCCTTTATACGGCTTGAACTTGAATGACGAGACACTGCAAAAAATATATGGCGGAAACGCAAGAAAGATTTTAAGCCACTAAAAAGACTAGGAGTAGATGAATATTTGTTGACCGGCATTTGTTCCTTTTTTCAACATCGTTGTGTCACTCACTTGTACTTTTAGTTTTCTATTCATTCAAACCTGCAGCAGAGGTTTGCAGCAAAATGACAGGAATATTGAAAATTATTAATTGAAAAAGGTGCGCAAGAAAGCCCGCCATCTCCAAAAATAAAGTATTAAAAAACAAACTATGGCCAATACTGCTGAAGCTGTATTTCCACCCCATGCCGACTCTACTGTTGCGACAGGTGCCGCTGTTAATCCGGCTATGCCTTCTAAAAGAGTAGCCTCGGTGGATGTTTACCGCGGCTTCGTAATGTTATTGATGATGGCAGAAGTCCTCTCACTCGAAACTGTTTCTGAGAAGCTTCCTGGCAACCTTTTTTGGCAATTTCTCGCATTTAATCAAAGTCATGTTGAATGGACGTGGTTGTCTCTTCATGATATGATTCAACCTTCTTTTACATTTCTTGTCGGCGTAGTCTTGCCTTTCTCTATCGCCAGCAGAAAAAATAGCGGCGCCTCGCACGGAAGCGTGTTAATGCATGCGCTCAAGCGTTCTCTTATCCTCATACTTCTAGGCATCTTCCTGCGATCTATGCATGCAAAGCAAACGAACTTTACCTTCGAAGACACTCTAACACAAATCGGCCTTGGATACACCTTTTTAGTGCTGCTTTCTTTTTATTCAAGGAAGGTATGGTTGACAGCACTCAGTGTTCTGCTTATTAGTTATTGGTTAGCCTTTGCGCTCTACCCGCTACCAGGTGCAACCTTTGATTACACAGCGGCAGGAGTAACTCCGGATTGGGAGCATAACTTACACGGGTTTGCAGCACACTGGAATAAGAATACCAACCTGGCCTGGTCCTTCGACCGCTGGTTTTTAAACCTTTTTCCCCGGGAAAAGCCGTTTCTTAGAAATGGTGGCGGGTATGCTACCCTTAGTTTTATACCCACTTTAGGAACCATGATTATCGGCCTGTTTGCTGGAGATGCTATAAAAGCGCAAAGTTCATCGGGAGATAAATTAAAGTTTTTTGTTACCACCGGCATTGCATTAATTGTTGCAGGAGTCTTGTTGCACGTAACAGGGATTAACCCAATCGTAAAGCGTATCTGGACACCCGCCTGGACCATTTTTAGCGGCGGTATCTGCTTTTTATTCCTTGCCTTTTTTTATTGGATCATTGATGTTAAGAACAAAAAAAGCTGGTCCTTCTTTCTCACGGTAATTGGCGCGAACTCAATTGCTGCATACGTACTTGCCGATGGCGGGATGAGGTCGGTTATCTCTCAGTCGCTGCATATTCATCTTGGAAAGACTTATGACCATTTGTTTGGCGACGCATACTCAACTCTGGTAAACGGCACACTCGTTTTATTCTTTTTATGGCTGATCTTGTATTGGATGTATAAGAGAAAAATCTTTATTAAAATTTAATGAGGCTAAGCTTAATGATATCGCCATTCAAGCTTAAGCATTTTTAAATGATCGATTCTTATAACAAGATGAAATTATACAACCTCGTCCCATATCTGAGTTTACTTGTAGTATCAGTTTTTTTACTGCAATGTAGTCCTGCAAATAAAGCAGCTTTAAACACTGGCGCTGGCGAAAAGGACTTTTATTCCGTTGATGATTTCCTAAATGTTATAAAGTATGATACCCACGTTCACCTCAACGTTGATGATCCCACCTTTGTCGCACAAGCCAGAGCAGACAACTTTCGGCTGCTTGCTGTAAATGTAAACCCATCTTATTACCCGCCTATTGAAGAGCAAAGGCGAATTGCAATGAAGTTGGTTAAAGCTAATCCTACTCAACTCGCATATGCGACTACCTTTTCATTAGATAATTGGGAAAGTGAAGAATGGCAGCAAAAAGCTTTAAACTACCTGAAGGAATCTTTTGACAAAGGCGCTATTGCAGTAAAGGTTTGGAAAAACGTGGGAATGGAGCTGAAGGATAAAAATGGCAAGTTCGTGATGATCGACAATGAAAAATTTGATCCAATCATTGATTATCTTGCTAAAAGAAAAATCACTTTAATTGGTCATCTTGGTGAACCAAAAAATGCATGGCTGCCTCTTGATCAAATGACTATAAAAAGCAACCAAAACTATTTTAGCAAGCATCCCGAGTACCATATGTATTTGCATCCTGAGTATCCAACATACGAGGACCAAATAAGCGCAAGGGATCATATGCTGGAGAAGCATCAGGATCTGAGGTTTGTAGGAGCGCATTTAGGAAGCCTCGAATGGAGTATAGAAGAACTGGCAAAAAGACTTGACAAGTTTCCTAACATGGCGGTAGATATGGCAGCAAGGTTATCAGCCCTTCAATACCAGGCGGTAGCAAATTGGAAAGGGGTTCGTAATTTTTTTATTAAATACCAGGATAGACTTATTTATGCAACAGATCTTGAAGTTAGTGCACCCGTAAAAACAGCAGAATTGCAGAAGCGCGTGCACGAAAGTTGGCTGCGTGATTGGAAGTTTTTTGTAAACGATGAAGCAATGCATTCAACAGGATTTGATGCAGAGTTCAAAGGGTTAAAGTTGCCGAAAACAGTTATTGACAAAATTTATAGAACTAACGCAGAAAAATGGTTTCCCGGAATTAGTAGAACAAAATGATAATTGGTGATAGGATAACAATAAAGGTTTTTAGAGCATTTTTTAAAATATTAATAAAATAAACGCCATAGCAATGAAAGATAATCGCCGGAATTTTTTAAAACTCACCAGCCTTGCAAGCCTTGGGGTCGCAGGCGGTGTAATGAAAGGTTTTTCCAAAGGACCAGAAGGCGATCATCCTTCTAATCCGGGTGCCAACGAATTTTTTGCAGACCGCTTTAATATGTCAGGGTACGCTGCACCTAAAATAGAAAATGTGAGAGTAGGTTTTATTGGCCTCGGTATGCGCGGTCCTACGCATCTTACAAATATGACTAAGCTAAGCGGGGTGTCTATCATGGGCCTGTGCGATATAAGGGAAGAGAGCGTCCTGAAAGCGCAAAAAATGATTGATAAGTCCGGGCAAAAGCCAACCCACTATTTCGGCGATAAGGATGCATGGAAAAAGATGTGTGACCGGAAAGACATCGACCTTATTTACATTGCTACACCGTGGGCTCTGCATGTGCCGCAGGCCGTGTACGCGATGGAGCAAGGGAAGCATGTGGCAATTGAAGTGCCCGCAGCAAGAACGTTAGATGAATGTTGGCAGCTGGTAAAAACTTCTGAAAAGACAAGGAAGCATTGCATGATGCTTGAAAATTGCTGCTACGACTTTTTTGAGCTGATGACTCTAAACATGGCCAGGCAGGGATTCTTTGGCGATGTAATTCATACTGAAGGAGCATATATCCACTACCTATTAGATCTGAATTTTAAAAAAGACGGCTACTATGATATGTGGCGGCTGAAGGAGAATATTGGAAGAAACGGAAACTTGTATCCAACTCATGGTCTTGGACCTATCTGCCAGGTAATGAACATCAACAGGGGAGATAAAATGGACTACCTGGTTTCGATGTCTAGCATCGACAATATGATGGCGGCCGAAGCAAAAGAACGGGCGGCAAAAGATGAGTTCTATAAACCTTTTGTCAACAAGCCTTACCGCGGTAATATGAATACGACGGTTATTAAAACGAATAAAGGCAGAACGATTATGGTGCAGCATGATGTTACATCGCCTAACGTATACTCAAGGATTCATAAGATCAGTGGCTCCAAAGGATCGGCTTTAAAATATCCTACACCAAGAATAGCTTCAAGTCACGACAAGTGGCTTACTGAGCAGGAGTTTAAATCATTGGAAGAAAAATACCAGCCCGCAATTGTGAAGAAAGTAGGTGAGTTGGCGAAGCAAGTGGGCGGACATGGAGGAATGGATTTTTTAATGGACTGGCGCCTGATTGATTGCTTAAGAAACGGCTTGCCGCTTGACCAGGATGTGTATGATGCTGCGTTGTGGAGTTCCGTTGCACCTCTTAGTGAAAAGTCTGTTGCTAACAGGTCAAGTTCTGTTGATGTACCCGACTTTACAGGAGGCATGTGGAAACAAAATACGCCTGTTGATATTTCCCTCGAACGTGGAGGAAATACATTGGTTAAATTATAAAGTCTCTAATCATCAGCCAGGTTTATAATCGATAACCTGGCTGATGATTACTGCCCAATAGAAAAACAAACAGTACCAGTGAGTGACACAACAATGTTCATTTGAGACCCTTCAGTTGGTAACAAAATTCTCCCTTTATAAACACTCCTGTATCATTCAGCTATTATTCTCATTCTTGTGGTGGAGCCTTAAAAACTAATGTTTGTTTTGTTTTACCTTTTGCATGAGATGCTGTTCTTGTTCTTCTAAGCTTTTCAATAGGTATAATTGGTTGACAGCTCGGTTAAAATTTTGTCCCTCGTAGGTAGCACCATAATACACGTCGTTCATTAGATGATCAGCTAGGAAGCGAATTGCCTGCATGTAAATCATAAACTTGCCCGCGTATATAAAGCTGCCTTTTTCTTCCGCTGTAAGCTCATTACCCATCTCTGATAAATAACCTTCAACAATAGCGACAAAGTATTCTTCTCTTACCTGAACGGCAGAAAAATCTGTCTCTTCCTCACTTGCTGCCGCAAGGTAAGTCCGCATCATATCGCCGATGTCACTAATAAAAAAACCTGGCATTACAGTGTCGAGGTCGATGATACACAAGCCTTTGTTTTGCTCGTCGAAAAGCACATTGCTGATCTTTGTATCATGGTGCATCACACGTTTTTTGAATTGCGGGTTTTTCTTGATTTGCTCAAACTCATCGACGATGTAGTGATGCTTCTCTAACTGCTTAATAACATCTGAAGATTGTACAAGCCTCTCTTTATTTCCCTCGCGTAAAGAGTCTTCAAACTGTTTGAAACGAAGGGTGAGGTTATGAAAGTTAGGAATGGTTTCCTGCAAAACGCTTTCATCAAAGCCTGATAAATGGTGCGAAAATCTTCCAAACTGCTGGGCTGCTTCATAAGCCAGTTCGGAGCTTTCTAATGTTGTATAGGTAACAGAATTTTTTACAAATGGAAACATCCTGAAGTACCCCTGATCAGACTGTACTAAGTCGCTGCTGTTAGAAGATGGTATAGGGGTAACAAAAATGTAGTCTGGATAATGTTGCTTTAAGTAAGTACCTACAGCGCGAATATTATTTGAAATGGCGAAAGGGTCCTTAAAAACATTGATATTAACCTGCTGCAAAATGTATTCTTCATCATCTTTCTTGAAGTGCCAGGTATGATTTATAAGACCTGCGCCAAAAGGTTTGATCGTCCACTCTTCCGGGGTTAACCCGTACTTTCCTAATATGGTAGCTAGCATTCTTTAATGATGTGAAATGTAGTAAATGAACGGATAGAGTATTTTGAACAACAGATCGTCTTCATACTCCTTTATCAACTTATCTAAGTACCTGAAAGACCGCCGGCAGAAGCTCTATCAAGATACAACGTGCAGTCTGGATGTGTTTGAAGAATGCTTGCAGGGTAAAGATTACTAACAGCTTGTTCAACTGTATTTTTTACTGCGGTTGCTTTTCGTTCATCGGGTACCGAGCAGATAATATTTTTAGATTTCATGATTTGATTTATCGACATGCTAATGGCTTTACGCGGAACAACATCTAGAGACTCAAACCATCCTTCGTTTAGTTGTTGTCGGCGGCAAGCCTCATCTAATTCAACTACCAAATAGGGGTCTTCGGTATTAAAATCAGCAGGCGGATCATTGAAAGCGAGATGACCATTTTCACCAATACCAACAAGGGCTACATCGATGGGATATTGCGTTATTAAATTGCCAAGTCTCTCACACTCTTCTTTTGGATCGCCTTCCCCATCGATCAGAAAAACTTCCTTTAAAGGCTCGACTTTTAGTATAAACCTTTCCTCCAGGTATTTTCGAAAACTGGCAGGATGAGTTATCGGAAGACCGATGTATTCATCCAAATGAAACATTACTACTTTGCTCCAGTCAATACCCGGATCGGATACTAGTTGTTGGAGTGTATGGAACTGGCTGGTACCTGTTGCTAAGATAATATTAGCGATTCTCTTTTCTGCGATGGCTCCGCGAATTAATTCTGCGGCCGCCGTGCCTGCAGCCTTACCTAATTCTTCCGCATTTGAGCTGATGTTAATTTCCATTTCTGATATAAATTCTGTTATTAAAAATTTCATGAAACACTTCGGGAAGTAGAACAGTTGAGTTGGCGCTCTTACTTATTTGGCTTGACTGTAGTTGAATGTAGGAGCTTTATTTTCCAATCATTGCCTTCTTTTACCAGCACGGCACTTTCAAG
Organism: Segetibacter aerophilus; assembly: GCF_007991655.1. Classification (GTDB taxonomy): domain Bacteria; phylum Bacteroidota; class Bacteroidia; order Chitinophagales; family Chitinophagaceae; genus Segetibacter; species Segetibacter aerophilus. The sequence continues at coordinate 36,189 of NZ_BJYT01000001.1, read as the reverse complement.
CCAGTTGGCATTTCTTGGCTTTCCATTAATCAACATCTCCGCTGTGTTGTTATAGTAAACCCATGCAGTATTAGCCTTTACTTCGGTCTTAATAAAATCCAGTTTATTGGTACGCTTGAAATCTGTTTTCTTTAAAGGAGCCAAGCGAGCTGTAAGCGAATCAAGGTTCCAGATTGCGCCACTTTCCAATACGATCATATCTTTTGTTGCATTTTTGCTGATTTTAGAAAAATCAAGTTCAGCAATTCCATCAAACATTTTTATAATCACCTCATTTACCTTTCTCTCTTCTACCGAAAAAGTTTGGGCATTCACAGATATTGATGATACCATAAGCAGCATTATTAGTATTTTATCTCTCATAGTATAAATTTAGAAGTACTTATTTTATAATCGGCTTTATGCCCTAATTATGTTAAAAGTAATTTCTTTATTCAGAGTTAGTTAGAGTGCTTGAAAATGATGAGACTCTTTTACTTTTAATTCGTTAGATGTAAATTGGTTTCGCCAAAATTGCCCTCCTGTTACTAATTGCTCAACGGCTAAAATAAGAGAAAAGGTGAGCCCCCAAGAGTCGATTTTATTATTTTAAACCAAAAAAAAGTTTATGAGATTGTTTGTACCCCAGAGGTGTTTGCATTTGCCCATGCCTTTCATTCAGAAGCTGCTGCTTGTCAGCTTTTCCACTGTTTTCTTCTTTGCTTTTTGCCTCAGTGCCGAAGCAAAAAAACATTCACCACCGCCTATTGAGATTACTGGTAAAGTAACCGACGACAAAGGTGAACCCGTTCCCGGAGCGTCAGTGATAATTGCCGGAACAACACAGGGTACTACTACAAATAGTGCCGGTGAATTTGTTTTGAATGTCCCAAATCAAAATGTAAAGCTTGAAATTTCCAATGTTGGTTTTCAAACTAAAACCGTTCCAGTCGGTAACGGTGGCAACATAACAGTGTCATTGGTCAAATCAGTAGCGGGTCTTGACGATGTGGTTGTTGTCGGTTATGGTAGAGTAAGAAAGCGTGACCTGACTGGTTCTGTTTCATCTGTCGCAGCTAGAGACATTACATCATACCCTGCTCCGGGTGCATTGCTTGCACTACAAGGTAAAACAACCGGCGTGCAAGTGCTGCAAAATTCAGGCGCTCCGGGAGCTCCTATCACTGTTCGGGTACGGGGCGCGAATTCATTGTTAGGTAACAATGAACCACTATATGTCGTGGATGGTTTTCCATTAACTAGTGACCCGAACGCTATTAATCCTAATGACATCCAATCTATCGAGATCCTGAAAGATGCCTCTGCAACCGCTATCTACGGATCAAGAGGTGCAAATGGTGTGGTACTTATTACAACTAAAACAGGAAGAGTTGGAAGGAGCGAAGTAACTTTTGATAGCTATTATGCAACTCAAAAGGTAACTAAGATGATCCCAATGATGAATGCCAGGCAGTTTGCTGAAGTTGCAAACGAGCGTGCAGCTAACGATAATGTTCCTGCATATTTTAGAACAGGCCAAATTGACTCGTTTGGAGTTGGAACAGACTGGCAAAAAGAATTATTCCGTACAGCACCAATGCAAAACCATGCAATCAACGTAGCAGGGGGAAATGAAAGCACGCAATACTCAGTATCAGGAAGCTTTTTAAAGCAAGACGGTATCATCGCGGGTTCAGCTCTACAGAGAGGTTCTTTAAGGGCTAACCTATCTCAAAAGGTTAGTGACAAAGTCAGGCTGAGTTATAACGCTGTTATGACCAACACCGATCTATCTCAAATAGACATTAACGGTCAAAAAGGTGGAACCACCTTGTCTGCTGTTTTGGTTGCTCCACCAACCATCGCTCCTTTTGATGCTAATGGAAATTACAGTAATGTGCGTGCCTACGTATTCAGCCCTAATGAGTTAAGAAACCCATTAGCTATTTCAACTCAGCGCCGGCAAAAAGCAAATACGAAATATATTCTTGCCGGTACTGCTGTAAATTATGAACTGGTAAAAGACTTGATGTTCAGATCTTCGATAGGTATAGAATCAGCCAATACCCGAGAGGATATTTACTCTACCCGCCTACTCGATAACACACCTACAGGAAGTGCTTCGATCGGGTTTATCAATCTTATGAATATTCTCAACGAAAACACCCTAACCTTTAATAAGAAGATAAACGAGGATAACAGTATAAATGCCTTGGCTGGTTTTACATACCAGGATAATAAAGTTAAAACTGCAGGTACTGGCAACATATCAGGTTTCTTAACTGACCAGTTTGAAACAAACAATCTTTCTGCAGGTACAGTCTTCGGAACGCCTTCCAGTAATTCTTCCCGGTGGACTTTGATCTCTTACCTTGGTCGTGTCAACTACTCCTTTAAAAATACTTACCTGTTAACTGCAAGCATAAGGGCTGACGGCTCATCACGTTTTGGAGAAGGCAACAAGTGGGGATATTTTCCATCAGCAGCTTTTGCCTGGAGAGCTATTAACGAAGGTTTTATGAAAAATCAAAATTTCATGTCAGACCTTAAATTCAGAGCATCGTGGGGAGTTACGGGAAATACCGCTATCAATCCCTACCAGACACTAAATACACTGACCACTTACAACGCGGTTTTCGGTGATACCCGTTACGTTGGTTTTGCTCCAAACAATAACAGCCTGGCTAATCCGGCGTTGAAATGGGAAACAACCATTCAGACTGATTTCGGATTTGACATTGGAGTGTTAAGAGACCGCCTTAGTCTAAGTTTCGATTATTACAACAAAGATACCCGTGACTTGCTTGCCAGCATCCAATTACCCACTTCAGCCGGATATTCTAACACCCTCAGCAATGTGGGAAGAATAAGAAATAGAGGTATTGAACTGGGTCTAAACGGAATGATTATAGATACCAGGGCAGTAAAATGGTCAATGGGCGTAAACTTCACTAAAAATAAAAGCAAGGCAATTAAGCTAGCCGGCGGCAGCGATGTCTTCGGCGAAGCCATACCTCAGCCACTTTCTGTTTCAGTAAACCTTGTTAGAGAAGGTCTTCCGGTTGGCGTTTTCTACGGATTTCTTGAAGATGGCCTTGATGCAAACGGCGCTATAAAATACAAGGATCTTGATGGAAAAGCCGGTATAACAAACGCTGACAGAACAATTATCGGCGATCCAAACCCTGACTTTATTTACAACATGAATTCGCGTACAAGCTTCAAAAATTTCGAGCTAAACTTTTCCATCCAGGGAGTTCAGGGTAACGATATTTTCAATGTGAACAAAACCGCGGCAGCGAATAGTTTCTATTTCGGAGAAAACCAGATTAGCGATGTGTATTTCAACCATTGGACTTCATCAAAGCCTGACCCTACGGCAAAATATCCCAAACTAAGTACTAAGACTGTATTCTCTGCTTCAGATCGTTTTGTTGAAGATGGGTCTTTCTTACGGTTGAAAAACATTCAACTTGGATATAACATCCAACCTTCTAAGTTTGGCGTACGGTGGATCAAAAACTTCCAATTGTATGTAAGCGGCCAGAACTTACTGACTGCAACAAAATACTCATGGTATGATCCTGAAATAAATACTCGTGGAGGAACTAATTCATTTTCCAACGGAATTGATAACGCTGGTTACCCTAATGCTAAAACTTATACAATTGGAGCCAGAATGACTCTTTAATCTTAAAAGCAATTAAACATTTACGCAATGAAACTTTATAAATTATTACCCGGTACTGTTTGCCTGTTTCTGCTGTTCTCATCATGCACGAAGCAGCTACAGGAAAAACCGGAGAGCCTGTTGGCGACCACTAATTTTTACAAAACGAAGGCGGATGCCGTAGCAGCGGTTGATGCTATTTATAACCCTCTCCGTAACGAATATGGTGGAACAGATTGGGGAGGCCAGTTTACCGCGGCCGAAGATTATTCGTACGGTACAGGTATTTATGCTGCCATCGGCCAATACGTACTGACGTCCTCGGATATCGGAAGAACGGAGACGTCATGGAGAAATTTCTACCGTGCTATCCGTAATGCAAATCTTGTTTTAAAATATGTTCCGCCTATTCCGATGTCTGATGCAGATAAAAATGCGATTTTAGGAGAAGCTCGTTTCTTACGGGCATTAGCCTATCGTAACCTTGTTCGTAGCTGGGGGCCTGTTCCCTTAAGAACTGATCCTACAGAAAGTGTTGAACAGGTTCACATACCAAGATCACCGGTAGCCGATGTAAATGCACTAATTATAGAGGATTTAAAATTCGCCGAAACAAATCTACCTGAGAAACAAACTTTAATTGGTCGTCCAACTAAATGGTCCGCAAAAGTATTTCTCGCAGACTTTTACATGAACAACGAAATGTGGCAGCTGGCCCGTGATAAGGCAGACGAGGTAATTAAGGCAAACGTTTATTCGCTTGTTCCGGTTAAAGTAGCTTCAGATTTTGAAACCATATTCGGGCCGACAGTGCTGACTCACAGCGAGGATGTTTTCTCTTTCAAATATTCAAGAGCCAATGGCGGCTCGCAGATTGCGCAACAATATGCGATGCCTAATAGTGCTTATTCCGAAAACGGTTACTCTTCGTTTTACGGAGTACCTACTATGCCTCTTCTAAGAGACTGGGATAAAAATGACTTGAGGTACCAGTTCGACGTGTATACTTCTTACCCTAATCGCTCTGGCGTAATTACTGCAAATAGTGCTGACCGACCACTCATGTTTGGCAAATTTAAAGATGCGGGTTTCGCACCAAGTCATGGCAATGACTTCCCTATCTATCGTTATCCAGATGCATTATTTGTATATGCTGAAGCAGATAACGAAGTTTCTAGTGGCCCCACAGCTCTCGCACTTGAAAGGCTTAATATGATACACAGAAGAGCGTACGGGTATTCACCTACCGCACCTTCTCCGGTTGATTTTACCATTGCAACCGCTCCTACAAAACAAGCTTTTAAAGATCTAATAATCCGTGAAAGAGCGTATGAATTCCTTGCAGAGCACAAACGTTGGTTTGATCTTGTGCGCACTAAAACATACAAACAAGTTATTAAGGAAGCAAAAGGTATAGATGTCCCCGACAAGTTTCTATTGTTTCCTATACCACAGGCCGAAATTGACAATAACGACAAGATTGCTCCAAGTGACCAAAATCCCGGCTACTAACAGTTGAATGGAGATATCATTTTCAAAAGTGTCCCGAATTATTTTCGGGGCACTTTTTGTTTTGCATAATGCAGGTTGCATTGACAAGTAAGGTTTTGTTAGAACCCAGCTTAAAAATTACTATTGGTCTTTTCTTGCGTCGCACACTTTTACATATGTGCGCATTTCATCAAACCACTAGCTTTTGATAGTAGCAGAGCTTTGAAGGATTTTCGTTCTCTTTTTGAAGAAAAGAAATAATCTCGGCGGGTAAAAGCGACTCCATTTTCAACTTAAAATGTCAAAACTTTTACGTCCGGGCTTCCTACATTAGGAATGGTAACAATAAAGATTTTACTGTATTCAGTGTCGGGTAGTTGCTGGTATTGGTTGGTACCGGTAATGAGATTAACAAGTTGCGGAATTGTATTGCTGTGGCCGACTACCACCAATGTCTTCCCTTGCTGAGTTTTAAACAAGTCAGCCAAGGAAGTTTGTGTTGCAGGATCATACACTTGTATTTCCTTTCCTGCAGCTTTCGCCCATGGTAACAAGGTTTCTTTTGTTCTTTTAAAGTTGGTCGAATAAAATGCGTCCGGTTTATATTCCTTCAAAGTCTCCTGTAATCTCGCCGCCCTCTTGTTGCCAACCGCGGACAGCACGGGATCATTACCTCCAACCGTATCTTTCTCTGCATGCCTGACAAGTATTACCGTTGTATGCACTGGTTGTTGGCATCTAGCTGCAATAGCTACAGAAAAGAAAAGGACAAATAATGATAGTGTTATGAGTAATTTTTTCAAGTGGTTGTTTTTATAAAACTACTAATTTGAAATTGAAACGAACGCTTTCTTGCTTGAGTTTCAACAACTGGGCGGTGAAGGTTTTAATAAATTTTACTACTTTTTTTGAAATCAGTAAAAGCCGGGCTCATAGAAATTTTGTTTCGCGATTGCTACTCCCTTTTACAATATTGTAGCAATAGGTAGCTCCGACAAAGGAGATCTTACGATCAATAAATCAAGTAAAGAACACATAGATTAATTTAGAGGTAAATAATTTTTCTATTGACATTTCATGTTCAATTACCGCAACTTATGAAATTCATCATATTCTTAAAAAGGTCACGAATTGTTTGTTTTCTCGTACCTCTTCTGTTGGTTGGTTTAGGTGCACTTGCCCAGCACGAACACCAACATGAGCAGCCAACCCAAGGACTGAAATTAATTGAAAAAGTAGAGGCGCAACCATTGCTTTCGCAAGCGCTAAGAATAGGTGAAGCCCTTAATTATATTGGTAATGCTTTGCCCGCCCACGCGACCAAACGTTTGCAGGAATTGAAAGATTTGCCCTATAACACTCAAACTGTAAAAGCCATACAAGAAATCCTTGATCCATTTTGCCTGGCAGAGGTAGAAATAAATCCGGAAGCAAGAGTAAAGGTGGGCGCTGGTCCTGCAAAGCCAGAGTTGATACAGGAAGGTTGGAAGAGTTATCTCGTCAAAGTGAATAACCAGGCGCACGTTGTTACAAGGCTGGCTGCTGGAAGTCCAAATGCAAGCCCCTTGTTTTATACCTCCACATTCTCTCATAGAATGTTGCCGAAAAATAAATTGACGCAAGGTCAACTGGACAACAGTTTCCTTCAGATCGCCATTTATCGCGACCGTCCGCTGCAGCAGAATTTATCGGGACTAGAGCTTGAATATGTTGTGTTGCAACTGTACACTCGCAGCAAAGGAAAACGTGAAGCACAAATTGGTTTCAATGTCGGGCAGGGAACGCAAGACATTGCTTTTAGAAATACTGTAAATATTCTCTTTGATATTAAACCTGCCGTCAAAATGATTTTTGATGTGAAGGATGAAGATAATACGCCAACTATCGCTTCGTTCATCATAACTGATAACATTGAACGCTTCGGCCGTACAAAGGAAAGGACAGAAACTCCCTGGCGTCTTCCGTGGCGGGATTGGGAACCCGTTAGAATGAATAAGCCTTTAGATACAATCGCACGAATAAATAAGCTGAGCGGAATTTATCCGTTGCCTGCCCGAAGATTAGCGATGACCGATCAATATCCTGACTTCAATTTTCAACCCCAGGTATATCGTTCTTCCGGAGAGTATGTTTACTTATCTCCCGGCACTTACGACGTGGTCTATACAAGAGGGCCTGAGTACTTACAGCAATATCAAAAGATCACTATTCCTGCAAATAAAGATTCAATTACGGTAAACTTCAGACTTAAACGATGGGTAAACATGTCAAAGCTCGGTTGGTATAGTGCAGACCATCACATTCACGCAGCTGGCTGTTCGCATTATGAAAGTCCCGAAGAGGGAGTGAAGCCGCTGGATATGTTCCGGCAGATAAAAGGTGAAGATTTAAACCTAGGAAGTAATCTTACATGGGGACCTAGCTGGTATTATCAAAAGCAATATTTTACTGGAAAGGACAATCCATTATCAGACAAGAATAATGTTTTGAGGTATGATATAGAAGTGTCTGGTTTTCCATCTTCACATGCCGGGCATATTTGCCTGTTGAATTTGAAGGAAGATGATTATCCAAACACAAAAGTTATTGAAGACTGGCCAACCTGGACGCTGCCTGTATTGCAATGGGCAAAAAAGCAAGGTGGAATAACTGCCTATGCACATTCTGGCTGGGGGCTTGAACCTATTACGCCAACCTCTGCCATTCCAAACTACGTAATGCCCAAACTGGATGGTATAGGGGCAAATGAATATGTTGTTACGGTGACACATGGCGCAGTAGATTATTATTCTCTTGGCGACACGCCCGTACCATGGGAGTTGAACATGTGGTACCACACACTGAATTGTGGCTTTAGAACGAGAATCGGTGGCGAAACCGATTTCCCTTGTATTTCCGACGAAAGAGTTGGCTTGACGCGTAGTTATGCCAAACTAAAAGACGGAGTCACCTTTGCAAGTTTTATGGATTGTCTCAAACGAGGTGCTAATTATGTCTCTAATGGGTTCGCTCACCTAATCGATTACAAGGTCAATAACTTGGAAGCAGGAGAAAAAAATAGTGAACTATCTGTAACGGCGAACTCCACTCTAAACATTACCGTGAAAGCTGCTGCCATGTTGAACGCGGTTCAGGACGAAACAGGAAAGTATATTGCTTCGCGTACTCCTGAGCAAATTCCTTACTGGAATATTGAACGTGCAAGAATTGGAACATCAAGAAACGTTTACGTTGAACTAATCGTTAACGGCGAGTCAGTCGAAAAGCAACAAATTGCAGCAGATGGAAAATGGCAGGATATGAAATTCAACTATAAAATGGCCAAATCTTCATGGGTTGCCATTCGCATTAACTCGAGTGCACATACCAATCCCATTTTTGTTATTGTTGATGGTAAGCCGATCGTTGATCAAAAAAGCGCCGCCTGGTGCCGGGATGCAGTTGACCAGTGCTGGAAAACAAAAAGCCCCGCCATTAAAAAGGAGGAGCTTGAGGCAGCTAAGGCAGCTTACGATTTCGCAAGAAAAACTTACGAAGCGATGATTATAAAATGATTTTAGGAACCTTCGGTTAAGTAGATAAATAATGCCGTAAGCTGCTTTTCATTTTTGAAGTCAACCTCGTGTTCTTTTAGGTACGAATCGAGCAAGTCTCTTTTCTTAAAAAAGATCTTTTCAAGGTTCTTTTTATTAATTGGTAAAAAAAGATTGTAGGGATCGCCTATAAAGAATTCTGTTTTTAAGACAAGTGAAATGTTTTCTCTTACAACCAAGTCATGGCGGCTATTAGCCCTGTCAGAAAAAGAAGTATAAGAGTCAATAGAACTCGCCGGGGAAGCAAGATCGTAACCCCCTATTTTTTCCCTTGACACAACATAATATTGCTGCTTTCTTCCAAGAGAGCCGAAAGCATTCTCCTTGATAATTTGCAGGTAACCTTTATTGTAAACGTAAGAATCGCTGTCAATACTTACCCGTTTAATATTTAACATCTGCTCGGTATTAAGAGCTAATGTATCACCACTTGGCGACGCAAACATTATCTCGCCGTTAAACAAATTATAGTTGAGTTGAGCATTATAGGCAACATTGTCTTTAAGTAGTATTCGCCCTGGTTTAAATTGCTTATACAAGAACAGCACGTCGGGAGTAAGCACTTCAGACACTCTTTTTCCCGCTCCTATTACAACACGGCTTGCATGCTGTGCGGAAAGGGTTTGGTAAATAAATGCAGCTATGACAAGAGTGATAATCTTCATAAAATTGCGGGACTGAAATAACGATATTTCGAAGCTTTCCAATGTTTTGTTGCGACGTCGCAGAGACGTTCTTTTTGAAAAACTACTCCGCAGTAGCAGGGCTTATAATGCTCGCGACTTTGCTAATTGAGTTTGCCGGAAAGCCTCCTTGTCTTGCATGTTCGCGTATAAGCTCTTCACTTGGAGCATCGTAGACGCAGTAAATCTTGTCACCGGTTACATAACTGTGGTTCCACTTTATGTCACTTCCAAATTTATTCAGCACGTTGCAGGAGGATTGGGAAATCGCTTTTAATTGCTCAGCGCTTGAATCTCCGATACCATTAATTTCTCTTTCAATTACGTAAGTAGGCATAATAAGAGGTTTTTAATTTTTTAAAACGATTTTTCATTTACTCGAAAATGGACATACAAAATACAAAAAGCGTGTTTGTTCTGCAAGGAGTTTTTTTGGGAATGAGACTAGTGCAGTTCGCTTTCCCAATAATTTTTACCCCGGTTTTCCAGTTTTTCCTCCTTAAGAAATTGTCATGATAAATGTTCAAAGCTTTAGTCAAAATGTAGGCAGAATGGCATGGCGCTTATTGTACAACTTTTTGTTTCCTATAACTACCCCTCTCTTTTAATTCTCGCATTGGTCACGGTGTTTTAATAATTTCGCCGTTAATTTTTATATCAATAAAACAAATAAGAGGTTTTTATACGTTCTTATTCCACAATGATTATTAGAAAGGTCTTAAGTAAATTGGTAGTGTTTTCAATAGTAGCAACATCGCTTGCACTCATAGGCGCTGCCGCTGCTCCTTATATAGATCCTGCAACTTTTGACACCGTTGCTTTTCTCGGCTTGATGTATCCTTTCCTGCTGTTGCTGCACCTTGCATTATTTATCGTTTATATAGCCTTTCACAGAAATAAGAAATCACTACTTTTTTTAATTCCAGCACTCGTAACAATCCACATCTTTTTGAATTCCTTCGGAACCAACTTCGTCCAGTCCAAATCTGATACAAGTAGTAACCACCTTAAGTTTATGACTTATAACGTGCACATGTTTAAGGATGCGAATGATTTAGGGACAGATGTGCAACCTGCCATGTTACAACTAATACAGTCCGAACAACCCGACATACTTTGCATGCAGGACTTTCAGAATAACTCAGGAGTTGGGCTAAATACAATTGATTCCATTAAAACCATTTTAAATGCGTCTTACTATTATGATGGCCCAAAAAATCCTGCACTTTTTCCTACGCAGTCAATTGCAACGATTTCCAAATATCCTATTGTAAATAGTGGCTTTATTCTTTTTTCAGAGTTCTCAGGTGGCAACCAGGCAATATTTACTGATATAAATAAAAATGGCAAAATCATAAGGGTCTATAATACGCATTTCCAATCTTTAGGTTTTCAACCGGAAGAGTATGAAGAATGGAGAAGCGCAGATGTACTTGGAAAATTTGAATTCTTGTTTAAAGTAAAGGACAAGTTTTCCCGGGCATTTATTAATAGAAGTGAACAGGTGAAAATGATTAGAAAGCATGCCGACACTTGTAGATACCCGGTTATTATTGCAGGCGATTTTAATGATACGCCTTCTTCATACGCCGTTAACTACACGATGGAAGGCATGAGAAACGCTTTTCGTGAAAAAGGCACAGGTTATGCTGTAACTTTTAACGGAGGTCTTCCTGATTTTCAAATTGACTATGTGATGGTAAAACCAGTCTTTCGGGTGTTAGACTATAAAATTCTTCGCAAGAGGTTGTCAGATCATTACCCTGTAGTGGTGAGGTTAGGTTATGAACAATAAAAGGTTTGTAGCGAAGGCTCTGAGGCCGCACGATTTATGCAAAGGGTGCAATTGGGTTGATAGGAGGTGAAGATGAGCTTCGCCCGCTACTATTTGGTGGCCATGTATCTTCGAAACTGTTTCTTACGTATCGATTAATATAAGTACTAAGTTTTTCCCCTTTTATAGCAGCTTCAATCATATTTATTACGTGAACACGTCCCGGCTTTTTAAAGCTATATAGGTAGTAAGCTGGTCGATCACGAAATACCAGAACGATGCCGTCGTCGAGGATTGCGTACCTTGATACACCTGTATATCTATCTTCTTTCCCATATTCCCTGAAGTTTAGTTCTCGGTAATGAAGCCTCGCGTCTTTGCTTTTCATAACAATCTTTCTGTAGAGTCGGACAAAGAAGATGCCAGCGAATTTTGGAGCCAGAGAACCGAACCCACGTGCTCAACTTTTGAGTTTAGTTTTACGATTTTACCAATTATACATTTCATTTCTTAACGCCCGAACTGGTAATTTTCTTCAAGCCTTTTTTATGAGGCCGCCTCGAAATACGTTCCATTGAAAATACTTCTACTGAGCCTGAACAAAGTACCCTAATGACAACAGTTCTTGCATAAGTGACATCAGTCGGTTGGGTGCCGAGCGAAGCGACGGCATTCCGAAACATGCGCAGCAGTTTCGGAAACAAGCGGGTGGAGTCACGTTGCAAGAACGAAGCCCAGCGGCTTGAGGTTATGACTTGAATTTACGAGGATTTGAAAATTATAAATGCAGGTTTCCTAAGGTTTTATAAAAATCCAGCGGCTTTAGTTGATGCAAGACTAAAAGCCCTTGCAAACTTTTACGAGTGCCCCAACACCGGATGTGGCTTATACAAATCTTCCAAACTTTTAATTTCTTCATCACTCAACTTCACTGAAAGTGCACCAACAGCATCTTCCAAATGGCCGGGCTTACTTGCACCAATAATGGGCGCTGTTATTACTGATTTCGAAAGCACCCATGCCAAAGCTATCTGTGCGTTTGGCACTCCTTTTTGCTGCGCCATTTCATTTACAAGATTAGAAATCTGGAAGTCGTCTTCTCTTGTATAAATTGATTTTCCAAAGCCATCTGTTCGGGCACGTTCTGTCTCACCACCACCCATTGTGCGTTTACCTGTCAGCAATCCTCGCGCAAGTGGCGACCATGGAATTACTGCAATCTTCTGGTCTTTACACAACGGCAACATCTCACGTTCCTCCTCCCTGTACACCAGGTTATACTGTGGCTGCATACTTACAAACCGCGTCCATCCATGCAGATCAGATGTATAAAGTGCTTGTGCAAACTGCCACGCAAACATGCTGGATGCACCAATGTACCTGGCCTTACCCATCTTAACGACATCATGCAAAGCCTCCAGTGTTTCCTCAATCGGCACTTCATAATCCCACCGGTGTATCTGGTAGAGGTCAACGTAGTCAGTACCAAGGCGACGAAGACTGGCATCAATCGAGTCCATTATATGCTTTCGCGATAGACCTTTATCGTTTGGTCCTGGCCCCATTGGCCCGTGAACCTTTGTTGCAATAACTACCTCTTCGCGTTTAGCAAAGTCTTTAAGTGCACGACCTAAAATTTCTTCGCTTAACCCCAACGAATACACATCAGCGGTATCAAAAAAATTAATTCCCAGCTCTAAGGCTTTTTGAATAAAAGGCCTGCTTGGCTCTTCTTTTAATGCCCATGGCCAGCGCTCGGTCGGCGTTCCATAAGTCATACAACCAAGGCAGATGCGCGATACTTTAAGGCCCGTATTTCCAAATGGTGGTTAGTTAACGTGATCGAACTTTAGATCTTTTACGCACTAATTCTATGCCTTGCCTAAAACGCTGGCTATACCTAGCATCCAGGATTTATTTATTCCTGTAAAATATTTTTGTCCCCGGCATTTATTCGTTGTGAGTCATCGTTGCGTCGCACACTTGTACTTTTTCTAATTCTCTTCGAAAAACATCCAAACCTCGTCACGATGTTTCCAACCCAACTTCTTATCCTCGGCATAAGATCAAATTGCAAAAGTCTTTTCGAATTATTTATTTCAAAAAGATAAGTTCTTAACTTTCTGCCTCAACTAATTGCTATGCGTCTATTTGCCTGCCTTCTTGTTCTCACTGTTTTAACTAAAGATGTTCCCGCCCAGTCCTTGTTTGGTCACGGGCGTTTACAGGTTACCAAAAATGGCCGCTACCTCCAATTTGCAGATGGGACACCTTTTTTCTGGCTCGGTGATACAGGATGGGAACTGTTTCACCGGCTGACTTTGCCCGAAATAAAACAATACCTCGAAAACCGCGCCGCCAAGGGTTTCTCAGTTATCCAGGCAGTAGCACTGGCAGAGTTTGATGGATTGCGTAAACCGAATCAATACGGGGAAGTACCTCTGAAAAACTTAGATCCCACGCAACCAAACGAAAAGTATTTTAAAGTAGTTGATAGTGCCATACACATGGCAAGACAACGAAATTTATTTATAGGACTATTACCAACATGGGGCGACAAAGTAACCAAAATGTGGGGCGAGGGCCCGGTTGTATTTGATAGCATCAACGCCTATACTTATGGCAAGTGGTTAGGTACCCGCTACAAAAAAGAACCTAACATTATTTGGATACTGGGTGGCGACCGTCCGGCAGTCAATAGCGAAAACGACTGGCGGCCGGTATGGCGCGCGATGGCAAGGGGCATTAAAGAAGCTACCAACAAGCAGTGCTTCATCACCTACCACCCTGCCGGAGGTGAGAACTCTACGTCGCAATGGATCCACAAGGAAGATTGGTTGGACATGAACATGTTTCAATCGGGGCACGGTGGCGGCCATGATGTTGCTGCCTGGGATTTGACGAAGCGCGACTGGACGTATGCTCCTGCTAAACCAACACTAGACGGCGAGCCCAATTACGAAGACCACCCTGTTAATCCGTGGCCCAAGTGGAACCCTGACAATGGTTACTATCGCGACTATGACGTACGCAAACAAACTTATCGATCAGTCTTTGCTGGTGCTTGTGGTGTAACTTATGGTCATCATGCAATGTGGCAATTTATGAGTGCCCGTGAAGCAACCATCAACTATCCCGACCGTGGTTGGATCAGTGCGCTCGATCGTCCTGGTGCTTACCAGGTGGGATTTCTAAGACGGTTGATCGAGTCGAGGCCAATGCTTGCCCGCATTCCCGATAATTCAATTGTCGTGAAAGGCCAGGGAGACAAAGGCGAACACATTGAAGCCTTTCGGGCCGAAGACAACAGTCATGCAATGATCTATTTACCCATTGGTAAAACCATTACAATAAAAACTACGGCCTTGCCAAAACGAATGACCGCATGGTGGTTTAATCCAAAAGACGCCACGAGTCAACAGGCAACAACAGGCGAGATAAAAGAGCTGATGGAGTTCACTTCGCCAACATTGGGTAAAGAAAACGACTGGGTGCTTGTAATTGATGACGCAACAAAAAACTACAAAGCTCCAGGTAAGTAGTTTGTCGAACGTTCACCTATCCCCTGCTTTCACCTTCTTCAAAGTTTCCATCCGGGCTATTTGTCAATTTGGCTTTTCCTACGGAGATTTTTAATAAACGTGGTTTTAGGGTTAAAAACAATCAAACCGCCGGGCGAAGTTTTTTTAAAAAAACTGAGGCTGCTTCTCAAATGAAGAGCATGCCCGTTAAAAAATTTTCACTCAAAACGGCAAGGACGGGTTTACCTCTTTTCTTTGCCGTTTTGAGTTTTACGAAATAACTAAAACAGAAACAAAATCTTTTAAACTACCAACTTACGCGTTGGTTGCTTGTTAGGTAATTGTACAAGAGTGCGACGCAACAATGATAAATGGTGCCACCAGAGCTCGGTTCAATCACATCTAACCTCTTTTATTTTCCATTATGTTTAACTCCAACAACATTATCGCACCCCAGATAGATTAAACCGGTAATTTTAATTTTTAAAACACCCCCTGTTGAATGATTGAAGAATTGAAAAGCGAAGACGTCATTGGTGCACACAATTTCACCAAACTATTTACCCAGGCACCCGCGCCTATTGCTATTTATAAGGGAAGAGAACTGAGATATGCCTTTGCCAACGATGCTTACTTACAAATTTTCAACTACCGCGATATTATAGGAAAAACAGTTAGGGAAGCGTTTCCTGAACTGGAAGGCCAGCCTTTTTTTGGGATACTTGAAGATGTTTTTGATACGGGAGCTCCCTTTTATGGTAACGAAACACCTGCTTTGATAGACTTACACGGTAACGGTAATTTAGTTACCCGGTACTATAATCTGATCTATACACCCTATCGCAACGATGACGAAATTATAGAAGGAGTGATGGCCTTTGGTCATGATGTGACGGACCAGGTAGAGGCAAGAAAAAAAGAAAAAGAAAGTGATTTAAGGTTTAGAAATATTGTTGAGCAATCAAACGAACCAATTTTAATTCTGAAAGGAAGAGATATGGTTTTGGATGTTGCTAATACCGCCCTCTTCGAGCTTTGGAACGTGGGCAAAGATGCACTACACAAACCTTTTCTGGAAATATTGCCCGAGATGAAAGGCCAGGGATTTTATGACCTGTTGCTGGATGTGTACTTAACGGGAAATACCCACTACGGTGTGGAAGTTCCTGCTACTTTCAAAAGGCGCAGTGGGCTGACTGAAACGGTTTATTTCAATTTCATTTATCAGCCTTATCGGGAGGTAGATGGCAATATCAGCGGCGTTTTAGTGCTTGCAAGTACTGTGACCGAACAGGTGTTGGCAAAGCAAAAATTGAAGCAAAGCGACATCAATTTTCAGAACATGATTTTGCAGGCGCCGGTAGCAATGTGTGTTCTTAAAGGACCTGACCACTTGGTAGAAATCGCCAATGATAGAATGTACGAGTTGTGGGGCAAGTCGCAAAGCGAGATGGCAGGAAAACCCATTTTTGAGGGTCTGCCTGAAGTGAAAGACCAGGGATTTGAGAAGTTACTGAGTGATGTTTTTGCTTTTGGCAATCGCTTCACTGCCAATGAACGACTGGTCAAACTTCCAAGAAATGGTAGAATTGAGGACACTTATATCAATTTTGTATACGAGCCCTTCCGGGAAGGAGACGGCAGCATATCAGGAATAATAGCGGTGGCAACAGAAGTAACGGAACAGGTAATGGCAAGACGCAAAATTGAGTATGCCGAAGAAAATGCCCGGCTTGCGATTGAGCTGGCAGCGCTTGGTACTTACGAAATAAATTTACTCAATGATGAAATTGCAGCGTCGCCCAGGGTCTGTAGCATCTGGGGGTTCGAAGTGAATTCGCGTAAGCGCTCTGAATTTACTTCTCTTTTTCATCCTGGGGATGCCGAAATAAGGTTGCGGGCTAACGAAGAAGCAATGGTATCCGGCGAACTGGACTATGAAGCGCGCATAAATCGCCACGACGGATCGCAACGTTGGGTAAGGGTCAAAGGAAAAATTCTGTACGATAGAGGAACACCTTCACGTTTGCTTGGAGTTATCCAGGATATAACCGAGCAGAAAATTTTTGCTGAAGAACTGTCAAAACAAGTGGAAGAAAGAACGGTAGAACTGAAGGAAGCCAATGAAAGACTTGAGAGATCAAACGAAGAACTTGAACAGTTTGCGTATGTTACTTCACACGATTTGCAGGAGCCGCTTAGGAAAATCCAAATCTTCAGCAATATTCTCCTTGAGCACCGTGATCGAAAGGAAGATTTGAAAAAGTATCTTGATAAGGTGAACGCTGCTGCAAAACGAATGTCTGACCTAATACGGGACCTTCTCGAATACTCAAGGCTTTCCAAAAAAACGTTGCAGTTTGAACCCGTTGACCTAAACGTGATTCTCACCAATGTTAAGATGGATTTTGAGTTGCTCATTAGTCAAAAGAATGCGGTTATCAACGCTGATCCGCTGCCAACGATAGCGGCAATTCCTCTTCAAATAAATCAATTACTTTTTAATCTACTTGGCAATGCGTTGAAATTTACGCGACGAAATGTACCACCCGTAATAACTATTACTTCAAGCAGACTGTCAAAAGAACAGATAATAGGGTTTCCGCAACTGAACGCGTCCAAAGATTATTGTTCTATAAAAATTACAGATAATGGCATTGGTTTCAACCAGGAATATGCGGACAAGATTTTTACTATTTTTCAAACCTTGAACGAAAGAAGTTCTTACGGAGGTTATGGAATTGGTTTAGCGCTTTGTCGCAAAATCGTTACCACACATGGCGGTTTTATTTATGCTGAAGTGAACAAAGAAGGTGGCGCCTCATTTACTTTTATAGTACCTTACAACCAGGAGTAATATCCGGCATCAAAATGATAGATCTAAAAAGCGCAGAGGCAGAAAGGGAAAGAATCGATGTTCTGAAAAGGTACAATATTTTAGATACCCCAGCTGACGGCACTTTTGACAAAATCACACAATTAGCTTCAACTATTTTTAAAGTTCCGATAGCCATTATCAGTCTTGTCGATACCGACAGGATTTGGTTTAAATCTCATTACGGCCTACCAATTAACCAGATACATCGCTCTCCAGGTTTGTGTTCATCTGCTATACTTTCACCAGACCCTTACATTGTCGAAAATGCAATTGAAGATCCCAGAACACTGGCAAACCCGTTGGTGGCTGGTGAGTTCGGCCTACGTTTTTATGCGGCAGCAGCACTACAAACAGAGGATCATTACAATTTGGGTACGTTGTGCATTATTGACAAATCGCCGAGAACGTTTACCCAAGCTGAATTTGAAATTTTGCAACAACTGGCAAGTATTGTTATGAATGATATGGAGATCAGGCTTTCGGTACGCAAAACTGTTGCTAAGATTAAGCACCTTGCCCAGGATATTTCAACAAATTTAAAACGCACTACCCAGGACATGTCGTCTTTACCTGCCGCCAAAAGAAATGGAGAACTACTCTCATACTTAGATAACTCCAGAATCGTTTTTTCCAACATTGAAAACGAATTGCAGCATCTATAGGGTCGGTATCAAGTGTTCTAATCCCCGCGGAAGGCCCGCCGTAAATTATCGCAGCGAGACCTTTTCTAATTATTCCTCTGTAGCTTTTTTTGCCTGTTTTAATTGCTTGATACGGTAATTCAAAGTAAGATTTACTTGTCTTCTTCTTGACTGCGAATTTCCTTCTGTGAAGAAGTTCGGGCCGGTAGTGATGTATCGATTACGGCGTGAATTAAAAACATCCAGCACATTAAACGTGAGGGTTCCGTTTCCTTTAAAAACATCTTTGCTCATTGACAGGTCGAGGTAATAAAGAGCCATTCTCCTACCCTGCGCAGTTTGTTGTGGCGCTTCATAGTTTCCCCGTAGTTGCACGTCAAAGTTCTTTGGAAACATAAAACGTGAAGTCTGTCTTGCAAACCAGCTATAAGTCGTTGCCTTGTAGCTACTGATAATGTTGCTTCCATCTATGTCAGCATGAAAGAAATTGAAATTAAAATCCAGTTTCCACCATTTATAAGGCGAATAGCCGCTGGTAAATTCAGTTCCAAATGCCTTTTCCGACAGAAGATTTTCAGGTCTTGTGCTGGAGTTTCCCGCGGCGTTTACCCTCCTGATACGATCAATCTTTCCTTTCGTACTGCGGTAATAAACGGATGACGAAAAGGAGCCTTTATCAAAATATTTTATGTGGCCAATCTCAAAAACGTTGCTGAATTCAGGATTTAAATCAGGGTTACCACTAAAAAAATTGCGGCTGTCAGAGAAAGTCATATACGGACTTAAGTCGTCATACACCGGGCGTCTTACCCTGCGACTGTAACTTAGCTGGATAGCATTTTGCTTGGCAAGGTCAACGGTAACGTGTGCACTTGGAAAGAAGTTCATATAACTTCTTGGGTTAACCTGGTGTGTTTCGGCAAGGGTTGTTTTTACATCGGTCCACTCAGCCCTTAGACCCGCCTGGTACGAAACTTTTTTAGTCTTATTTGCTAAAATGCCAAAAGTCGCATTTATGTTTTCCCGGTAGAAAAAATCATTGTCAAGACCTGCAATTGGAACAAATTCACCTGAAGCATTTCTCTCTGTAACCAGGTAGTCATTTTCCATATTTCTCAAGCTACTTCTTAATCCAAGTTCAAATTTGCCCTCTTTACTCAGCGGCTTGGTATAATCCAATTGGAACAAATACTGCTTTTCATATTCGTCATTTGGAGATTTTTGAAGGATTGCTTTCGAAACATTTTCTGTGCCGTTCGGCTGGAAAAAGTTTTGCGTAAATACCTGTCTCGAGCTTTCCCAATTATCCAAAAATTTAACCTCCCCAACTAATTCATGGCCTTTTTGTCCAAACGATTTTTTGTAGACCAGAGAATATTCAGAGTTTGGTTCAACCTCATCTTCGTTTTGTGTTCGTGTAGAGATATTTGTCAATTTCGATAAACTGTTCAAATAATCTTCATACCTGATGTTGGTCTTCCTGTTGGCATCACTTCTTCTAAACAGATATGAGCCGGTAAGAATACTGTTCTCGCTGAAATAATAGTCAATACCTCCACGAATGTTATTGCTAAAGCCGGTAAGCATGCCGTTATTGGTTTGCTTTAAAATAGAGGTGGTATCCTTTCCATAGACTTCCTGGTACAACGAGCCTTCACCCGGCTGCCTTCTGTAGGAAATACCATAGTTAATAAAGAAGTTTACTTTTTTATGCCGGTAGTTAAGGTTTGCAGCTCCGCCTAAATTTGTCGGATAGCCGGAAGTCAGTTCAAAAGAACCATTGAAACCCTGCCGTTTATCTTTCTTCAATACAATGTTGATGATGCCCGCCATGCCCTCTGCCTCGTAGCGTGCAGAAGGATTTGTAATTATTTCAACGCGGTCAATCATGCTTGCCTGCAATTGTTGAAGCCCGCTGCCTCCTTTGAAACTTACCAGGCCGGATGGTTTTCCATCTATTAAAATCCGCACGTTATCACTTCCGCGCAGCTTTACATTTCCTTCGGGATCTACGGACACAGAGGGAATATTGGTAAGAATATCTGAGGCTGAGCCGCCGGCATTTGCAAGATCTTTTCCTACGTTAAATATTTTCTTATCCAATGAAAGTATCATCGAGCTTTTCTCTGCTTGCACAACTACTTCCTGCAGCCTGGTTGCCGAGGACGATAATTTGACGGGGCCTAAATCATGAGTAGCATGTTCTTTTGAAAGTGTAAACTCGGCAGACTTATAAGGTTTATAGCCCATAAAATCTATTTGAACATAATACCGGCCATACCCAAGTTCCACTGAAAAATTACCCGCTTCATTAGCTACGCTTTCATGTTCCAGTTTTTTATCGTTGCTTTTAAAAATTCTTATGCCGGAAAAGCTTAAAGGAGCAACAGACAAAGAATCAAAGGTTTTACCTTTTACAATTGCTCTTCCTTCGCGTTGTGCAATTAGCTGAAGGGAAATGAAAATAGCAGCGGTTAAAATAAGAGATGACTTCAATGAGTGTGGTAGCGGGTAGAATTTTTTCATACGGTAATTAAGCCCTAAAAATAACGTGTTTTCAAGGTAAAACCGGGGATGACCGAAAGGCAATCGGTAAAAAAAGTTGAAGCAAATACTACTCTTGAAGAGTGTGACACAACGATGCTGAAGGAAGTTCCGATGCTGGCTATCAAACTTTTCATTCACCGGTATAAAATAAAAGCCCCATTTGTGGTGGAGCAGTTATCATTGAAACTGGGGGAAAAAGATTTATGAACTTCTCAAAGAACCGAACTTAAGCGGAAGGATTATCGAAAAATAATAATTAAATTTTAGGATTACAAGCGTACTTTCCCTCATGTTAATAATTTTTTCCAGGCTTTTTATAACCTCAAATTCTTGGATTTAAAACTGTTGCCAATATTGCCAATTAAGAAAATGGTGCTTTTTTGTTGCGTAGTACTCCTCGCACTTACCTCTTCAGCACAACGCGATTTGATCATGTGGCCGATGGATCTCAACACGAATAAAATAAGTTTTAGTGAATCCGTCTACCGCCCGGGAAGTGAAGCAGGCACTTTCTATAAAAAGGCAAAAGGATTTGTTGAAAACAATTTCAAAGGTGAAAAGGATACCGTGATAACGAATGATAAAACAAATACTATTACGTACAAAGGAGCCTTTTTTTACCCATAAAAGAACTGGGAGACCGTGGCAAGGGATACGTCATTTTTACCTTATCTATCTGGTGCCACAAGAACGCTTATAAATACAACCTTACCGATCTTGAACATGTTGCTCTAAATGCTGATGGGCGTTGTTGGAGGTCCGTTGGAAAATGAGAAGACAGTTTCCGGAGGTATCTTATTTCCCCGGCAATACTGGGATGAGCAAAAAGCAAAGTGTTATTACAAAATTCAAACAATGATAGAAAAGTTGAAATTGGCAATGGCAGAAGGCGAACTGTAGTCTTCCTTTGTAAATGCCAACCTCCCAAATACCTCGCTTTAAACGTACTCTTCTCTGGCATTGTATTTTAGCAACTACTCAAAACAAATTGCGATGAAACTAGCATCAGCTATTGGAGGAGGATTTGCAGGAGCGCTTACGCTTACTTTACTCCATGAAACAATAAGAAGATTTAATGCAAATGCACCAAGAATGGACCGGTTGGGAATGGAAGCAATTGGCAAGTCACTCGAGGCTGTAGATGTACCGGTGCTGGAAGAAGACAACCTGTTTAAAATAACGATGGCAGGTGACATTTTCAGTAACTCACTGTATTACAGCGCTGCATCTATTGGTGATGAAAAAAAGGTTATCCTGCGGGGAACATTGCTCGGATTGGCAGCAGGGTTTGGAGCAGTTTATCTACCGAAACCTTTGGGACTAAGTGAAGCGCCAAGCAACCGAACATCAGAAACAAAATTGATGACAGTTGGATTATACCTCGTTGGTGGTCTTGTTGCTTCTTTCGCAAGTAAATTGATCGAAAGCATCGATAAAAAATAAGCCCGTTACTTTGCATCTTTCTGACACTAATTTTTACAATGGTCTAACGTTGCCTGCCTGATCGTTCTTACATTAATTGAAACTAGAGGTGTTTTAGTTCTTTGACTGCAGGACTAAACCTTTATACAAAATCGAATGCTTGCAACAGACCAATGACTTCAATAACTTCTAACAGAACACACAGGATTGCTGTTTCAGCATTCTTTTTTTTATTTGGATTTGTGTTTGCCAGTTGGGCATCGCGTATTCCTGCTATTCAATTTAAACTTGGGTTATCAGAAACAGAGCTGGGCCTTGTACTATTTTCTCTCCCCGTCGGGCTACTGGTATCGCTTCCTATTTCGGGGTGGTTAGTTGCAAAAAAGGGAAGTAAAACCGTTGCTTGTATTGCTGCTGTTATTTACGGTCTTGGATTGGTCACGTTAGGACTGGCGTCAACAAAATTTCAGTTGATGGCAGCGTTGTTTGCTTTTGGGCTTGCGGGAAATATGGGAAACATTTCGTTCAATACACAGGCAGTGAACGTGGAGGCTTTGTATAAGAGAACAATCATGGCCTCTTTTCATGGTGTATGGAGTCTCGCCGGTTTTTCAGGCGCTGCCCTTGGAACTTTTATGACGGGTTTGGGTGTAGTTCCTACCTATCATTTCCTGGTCGTAAACGCTATTGCCATTGCTATTTTTTTTGCCGCCTCCAGATTTCTGGTCACGAATGATTTAAAGGCAAAAGAGAATGCACCACTGTTTGTGATGCCTAACAAATCGTTTCTTACACTTGGACTGATTGCATTTTGCTCTATGCTTTGCGAAGGAGCAATGTTTGACTGGAGCGGAATCTATTTCAAAAAGGTTGTTATGGCTAAGCCCTCTTTGGTCGGCGCGGGCTACACGGCTTTCATGTGTACAATGGCGATTAGTCGTTTCGTAGCTGACTATTTCACCTCGCGTTTCGGATTTAAACGTGTAGTGCAGGTAAGTGGATTAATCATTATGTCGGGATTACTAATAGCAGTTATCTTTCCCACTTTCTACCCATCCGTAGCTGGATTTTTATTGGTTGGTGTAGGGGTATCTTCTATAGTTCCGTTGGTGTATAGTGCTGCGGGAAAATCTAAAATACTTTCTCCCGGTATAGCCCTGGCCTCCGTTTCGACCATCAGCTTTTTTGGCTTTCTTATCGGGCCACCTTTAATTGGAGTCTTAGCAGGGATTTCAAGCTTACGTTTGTCTTTTGCAGTAATAGCCTTTATGGGCCTTTGCGTTTCTATCCTGGCAACGATGACAAAAGAGAACTACTAACTTTTTCAAACTATTGAATCGACTGCTGCAAAGGCTAAGTGACAACAAGTTTTAACCCCTATTCTTAACCTTTTTTTATCGGCTCGTTGTGCATTCAGGCCTGCTTATAAGAGTAATTTTCAACATTAAAAAAACCTGGTAGCACGATAATTATATTTGTATGTCTAACTACAACTTCATGGCGCCGGCATTTGACAGGGAAAAAAATATTAAAGCAGCTACTTACACTACAGTTGTTTGTGTTTTGCTCTTTATCATTTTCTTTTTTGTGAAGTGGACTTTACCACAAATTGCTCCACCCGTAATGGAAGAAGGAATTGAAGTAAACCTGGGAAACAGCGATGAAGGGTTAGGTGATGTTGCTCCGCAAATACCTGGTGAACCTGCAGCAGCTAAGGAAGAGGCTTACTCTCCTCCTGCAAAATCTACTGCTCCTCCGCCTGTTGCACAAGAAGAAAATATCCAGGGTGATGAAAATGAAACTGATGAAGCACCGGTAGTAAACAAAGATCCGAAACCGGTAATCAGGAAAACTATTCCGACACCGGTACCTGCAAGGCCAAGAGAAACTGAAAGGCCCGTCGCTAATACAACTCCTGTAAAGCCTCGTCTCAATACACAACCTGTTACCAACCCTACTCCTGCACCTCCCCAACCAAAAGCAATTTATAAAGGCGGTACCAGCAATGGCGCTGGAGGAAACGGAGCGGACACTTATAATGGGGTAAGAAACCAGGGAATTGCCGGTGGCCGCGGCGACCAGGGAAGTCCTAATGGCAATCCGAATTCTGATAGTTACAAAGGCAACGCAGCCAGTGGCAACAGTGGCGTACAAATTCGTAGTGGATTGAGCGGCCGACGGTTTACACGCTATCCATCTTTTGAAGACGATTTTAATGAAAACGCAAAAGTCGCGGTTGACATCCGGGTTGACAAGGGTGGAAATGTAGTTTCAGCAATAGTCAACCCGCGCGGTACCACCACGACCAATGGAAATATCAGGTCAATTGCTACACGCAAGGCGCTGCAATTAAAGTTAAACGCAGGTGATGAAGATGACCAGTCAGGTACTATTTTATTTGATTTTAAATTAAAAGGATAGCCGCTTTTATTTATTCTTGCAATTAAATCTTTCATACCCGTAGCTTTGACAGCTACGGTTTTTTTATGCTTAACTATCAACAAACCATTGACTACCTGTTCCATCGCCTGCCTATGTTTAGCCGTATAGGAGCTGCTGCTTTTAAAGGCGATCTCACCAATACAGTTCGCCTTTGTGAAGCTGTAGGAAACCCGCAAAAAAGCTTTAAGAGTATACATATAGCCGGCACTAATGGCAAAGGATCTACTAGTCATATGCTTGCTGCTATCATGCAGACTGCAGGTTATAAGACCGGTTTGTATACTTCGCCTCATTTAAAAGACTTCAGGGAAAGAATTAAGGTAAATGGAGAAATGGTTGAAGAATCATTTGTAATAGAATTTACAGAGCAGATAAAACCTGTTATTGAAGAAATTGAACCTTCTTTTTTTGAAATCACAGTAGCTATGGCTTTTGCCTGGTTTGCGCTACAAAAGGTTGACATTGCAGTGATAGAAGTTGGATTAGGAGGAAGACTTGATAGCACGAACATCATTACTCCTGAGCTGGCTATTATTACTAATATTGGGTACGACCACATGAACTTGTTGGGAGATACACTTCAAAAAATTGCAGGAGAAAAAGCAGGCATCATTAAACGCGGCATACCTGTAGTGATTGGCGAAACTTTACCCGAAACGAAACCTGTTTTTGAGTCCAGAGCTATGGAACAAAATGCACCTCTTTACCTTGCAACGGAAAAAAGGTGGGTGGCGGACTGGCAACAAAAAGGACATGAGCTAGAAGTAAGTATTGCAGATAAACACACAGACGAACGCAAACAATACATGCTCGAGCTGACAGGCTTATACCAGGTAAAAAATCTACTTACTGTTTTAGAAGTTGTTCATCTCCTTGCGAAGACCGGATGGAAAATAAATGAAAAACATCTTCAACATGCACTAAAAAATGTCAGGAAACTAACGGGGCTTCATGGAAGATGGGAGGTAATACACGAACATCCTTATACCGTTTTGGATGTAGCTCACAACGAAGACGGGGTTGAACAGTTAACGGGTCAATTGGAGCATTGTAATTTTCAAAAACTGCATATTGTAATAGGCATGGTGAAGGACAAAGAAATTACTACTGTACTTTCCTTATTACCTAAGTACGCGCAATACTATTTTACCAAGGCACAAATACCAAGAGCGTTACCCGAAGAGGAGCTTGCTCAAAACGCAGCGGGCTTTGGTTTGTCAGGCCATGCTTTTCCAACAGTGATGAAAGCCCTTCAGCAAGCAATTGATGATGCCCATAAAGATGACATGATACTTGTATGCGGAAGTGTGTTCGTTGTGGGTGAAGTTGAAGCAGAACAGTTGAAGTGGTAAGGGGTTATAGACATCCCGTCCTTCCACCATCAACCGGCAGATTTATTCCATTGATATAAGCAGCTGCAGGAGAACAAAGAAAAGCAACCGCAGCGCCAAATTCTGCAGGCTCTCCTACCCTTTTAGTTGGTATGGATGCGATCGTTCTTTCAAGAATATCATTCTTCGTTACCCCCTGATCCGAGGCCTGTTTCGAAAACAAATAATTCAACCTATCGGTATTCGTGTAACCTGGCAAAACATTGTTGACTGTAATACCAAACCCAGCAATTTCATTTGCTAACGTTTTTGCCCAGTTAGCCACTGCGGCTCTTACAAGATTCGATATTCCCAAGCCGTTTATGGGCTGCTTCACCGAGGTGGATACGATGTTTACTATTCGACCAAAACCTTCTTTTACCATCCCCGGAACTACCAGTTGAGCCAGCACATGACTGCTAATTACATGTGTACGAAAAGCCTTTTCCAATTCCTGCGGATCCGTATCGATCATAGCTGCGGAAGGTGGACCGCCTGCATTATTTACCAGTATATGTATTACGTTACCTTTTGACAAGAACGCAGATACAGTCTTCTTCACTTCCTCAGGCAGGGCAAGATCTAAGATCAGGAACTGGTGCCGTTGTCCTTTTGAAGTGTCCAATTGTTTAACTACGGCTCTTAACTTATCATCGCTTCGGCTTGCCACTATGACACTAACCCCCAAAGAAGCCAGTTCAACGGCACATGCTAGTCCGAGTCCCTGGGAGGCACCACAAACCAGCGCAGTTTTATTCATCAAATTAAGGTTCATGTCTAAAATTTATAGTCTTCTCTTTCAGGTAAAAAAACATCCAGCAACTCGCAAGGTGTAATGGCCCTTCCACCATGCCGAACGTTTGGAGGAATTACGGCAACTTTTCCTGGTTCCAGTAATTGAGTTTCACCATTAACAGTCAATTCAAAAATTCCTTTTAAAACATTCGCTACCTGTTCATGCATGTGGGCATGATAGGGAATGACTGCCCCCTCATCTACTGACCAATACATATAAGTCATCGTACCGGTGTGAACAGCCCGACCTCTATAGCCTGGTATGATTTCCTTCTCGTTTAAATCCTGAATATCTATAAAAGGCATAGACGATAAAAATTTGGTGATTTGTCAATAGGTCGAACAAAACAGTTGCAAATCTACAGAAAGAATATGCATAAAATATGAAATATCAACGGAGGTTTGAAGGTTTATCATCACGATTTAGAATGTGACCTAAATAAAAAAGCTACCGTGACGGTAGCTTTTTAAGGAACGACATTTACTGTAAGTCGAGGCTTGTTACTCCTAAAAGAAGGGCTTATTGCTTGATTAATTTTTCGAAGTAAACTGCCTTCTTTATTGCAATCACTACCATGTATAAACCTGAAGGCATTTTGCTTGTTTCAGAAATTCTTATCGTGTTATCTCCTTTCACCAATTCTGCATTTCTCTCCATCACCAGTTTTCCAGCTCCATCCAATATTGAAATGTCTGCATGCTGGTTTTCTGTAGAAGAAATTGTAATAGAAAAACCGCTTACTACAGGATTTGGATAAACCTTAATTGTGATTGCCTCCTTCTGAGTCTTTTTAAATGAGATGATCTTAGAGTAACTCTTCTGACCATTCTTCGTTATCTCCTGAACGCGGTAATACACCACGTCAGTGCTATACGAGCTTATATCATCGTCGTAAGAGTAGGTCGAAGAAGGCGTATACTTTGGTAAGAATTGGTCGATAGGACTGAAATTAACTCCGTCTCTGCTTCTTTCGAGAACGTAGTTTTTCACCTCTTCTTCATTCTCTACCTTCCACTTCAATTTTGAAACATTCTTTTCAAGTATACCAGAGAATTCAAGTATGGGTAATGGCAGAATGTAGCTTGCTCTCCAATCACGGTCGCCGGAAGGAAAAGAACGAATTAATTGAACCGCAGAACCACTTGGAGTAGGTCCGCTCCAGGTACCATTTGCACCCATCTGGCTATTTGTGACATTTTTAAACTTATTTGTTGCCGTAAGTGAATTGCTGTTTAGAAAATCAAATTGATCCAACATTCCATCTCCATCAGTATCCAAAGTATTTATATTGGATTGATCGATATTGAAGATTCTTGATGCTTCATTTATATCAGCGGCACCATCATTGTCAGTATCAAAGTCGATATAGTCCGGGTCACCGTCGTAGTCATGATCGTAAGGTGAAATACCGGCTCCACCATAACTATTGATGCTGATATCGTAGACATTGGCCAACCCATCGTTATCTGTATCCGCATCTGTTGGAAGAACATAACTTCCCGTCGGCTGACCTTCTATATTATCTGATATACCATCATCGTCACTATCGATGTCCATGAAGTTTGGCTGTCCGCGCAAATCTGTATTATTAAGGTTCAAAGCTGCAAGCGAGCTGACACTTGTTGCCCAGCCATTGGTTCTGGCGCCGGACACCATGCCGTTGCTTACGCCTACAGAGACAGGCATGCCCGCTTCTATCACATCGGTTATCCCATCTCCATCTGAATCCAGGTCATAAGGGTTAGGTAAACCAACTCCATCGGTATTTTTGTTCGGATAGTTCTGCGGTCTTCCATTACCCGCCAGATCTAAGCTCGTTTTTAATAACGCACCTACTGTTTCGTAATCGTCGCTGAGACCATTACCATTGGCATCAAAGAAGCCGTCTACTCTTCCATTATTATTAACATCGGGGGCAGACACTTCTACAATGTCCGGAATACCATCATTATCACTATCTAGGTCCAATCGATTTGAAACTCCATCTCCATCAACATCCCAATTACCTAAACCATTTCCGGAGCCGGCTGCTCCTGTACTACTAGCGTCCACATTTTGCGAAAGTCCGTCTCCATCGGTATCAGTGTAACTATCTATAACACCGTCGCCGTCTGCATCTGCGCCACCTGATTCAACAACGTCTGGTATGCCATCATTGTCACTATCACTATCGAGGTAGTCAGGCGTTCCATCGCCATCTGCATCCAGTATTGCAACAGCGCCTTTAGAATTAAGTACCCCATATTTAAAATCCTGGTAATTCAATACACCGTCGTCATCGTTATCGGCTGAAGGGTCGGTGGCGCCTGCAAGGCAACCAAACGAGGTGGCGCCGTTGCCACAAATTTCAACGACATCAGGTATACCATCGTTGTCGTCATCAATATCCTTGGTATCTTCAAGACCATCACGATCAAGATCGGCCAAAACCCTTATTGTAACAGATCCGGTAGCTGCCGAGGGCACACCAGCATCGTCAACGGTATAGTAAGGGATAATCACCCTTTTAGTTCCGTCAACGGGGTCAATAGCTACAGGCATAGTGGGTTGCCCTGTTACCGTAGCAGTAATCACCACTCCCGCGGCAGGAAATGTTGCAGCTGTATAAGTAACGCTGTTGATTGTAATTGAAGTGGTGTTATTTGGAAAGGCTGATAAACGAATGTTTTTGATGATTCCGGGTGTAGGGTCACTACCAATTCCCGTATTGACAAAAGCAGTTGCAGGAACAGTTAAACTAACTGTCTTACCTGGGTTTACGGCGGTGAAGGTTCCACTACCTGCACTCGGCGCTTGTTCTATACCAAAGTTGACACCCGTAATATTGAGGGTACCGGTATTTACTGATATGGAAGAAGTTGAAACACCTGTTTTATTTCCTGTACCTGCACTATTATTTGTTCCAAAAGCTTCACCTACGCTAACCCATCCTGCAGGTAAGTTAGCAGAAGCTGGTGCCGTAGCATATACTGCAACGTTGCTGGTAGAAATAACTAATTTATATTTTTCAAACACATCAGCAAGTGGAAAATTATAGGCTCCGGTAGAACCGTTTACCGTTGTTTTGAATGCCACTTTCCCTAACGTGTCAACGAGGTAAGCATATAGAGTCGCCCCAGCAGGAGAACCAAGCGACGTTCCATTAACCACATTATCTGTTACACCATTTACATCATGAAACACAGTACCATTTATAGTAAGACTCTTTTTAGCCACACCAAAATCGAATGGATTTAAACAACTTCCCCCGGTGATTGCCGAAAAATTGTGTTTTGTAATAGTGGTGGTATAATAATTTGGCGAAACCGAGGCACCTGAAATTGCAGTAATATAGCAGATCGGGTATTTCAAATAGGTGATTGAAACGTTGTCTATATAAACAGTATCAGCATCACCTACACCTGGATTGGTTAAAAACCGGATATAAGTATTAGAGGTAGCATAAGAGGTGATATCCTGGTTAAAGACGTTCACATATTTACTATCGCGCGTTCCATCTCCTAAAATAGTATAAACTGTTGCAAACACACTTCCGTCTTTAGAAGCCTGCACAATAATATTTTGCCCTGCTGTAAGCGTGGTAGAAGCTCTTCGATAAGAGAAGCTTAGGAATGCTGCTGAAGCTCCGCTGAGATTAACTACCCGTGTGGCAGAGGCACTTGGATTTTTTAATCTGATTGCATAACTATTGGTTATTCCATCCTTCACCATTTCAACGTTCGTGTTTGTGTAACCTTGACTTGGGCTAACGCAAAAGCCAATAGATGGATCTCCTTTATCTGTCCACGGCCCTGCCCACGCCATATTTCCGTCAGTACCGGTAGCACAAGAGGTTCCACCAACGCCATTATCAAAATCATCAGAAATTGTTCTTTCGGGATAAGTGATAAATTGATACGTACCCGAGTTGTCTACGACCACCGAGTCCGTGAGCTCGTTTACATCTATAGTTGCATTACAGTTTGCATCTGTGTACAGGTACACTTTTGTGCCGGGCACACCGATATTACCATCATTGTTTATCCCATCTTTACTCCTGTCAAGAAATACCATTCCCGAAATAATATTCTGATTGGCGGGTGTAGGACAAAATGCAACTTTAATAAAGACAGTTGCAACATCACATTTTATAGGTGAAGGAGTTGAGCATACATTGTATTCCAAGGTATCCATACCAACATAACCTGCTTCAGGAGTATACAGTAAGGTACCGTTACTATTTACTGTCACTGTTCCGTGCTTCGGTTGCAACAATCCAGTAGTAGTTACTGTAGTAGGATTGATGACTGCCAGGAAGGCTCCATCATTTTTCAAAACAGGAATTGTTACTGACTTATCAACAAGCGTATAGCCATAGTCATCATTGGCAAAAATGAGTTTAATGGCACAAAAAGGTTGAATGGTGGTACCTACATCCCAGCTTGGATTTGCAGTATTGGCGACAGACGGATCTTCACCATAGACTGCAGCGATTTTTGTTCCATCGCAAGTATAAACAGCCAAACCACTCTGGTCATTATCTGAGTCAAAAAGCTTTTTATAGTTTAAAGCATTCAAAGTATAAGCAACATCATATTTCAATCCGCAAGGACTGGTAAGCGTGCCATTTTGAATATCACCATTGTATCTCACATACACGGTGGTATTACTTGCAGGCGTTACCCAAAGCGGGTTATCATTTGTAGTTCCATCAGTTGATCCTGGTCCCCAGGCAATGGTGGCAAAGGTGGTAAGTCTTGCTTCAGCAATCAGGTTAAAGGCCCAATCAAAAGTAGATCCATCGTTTTGGCCTGCAGCACCAGTGTAGCCCGGGGTATAGGAGTCTATGATTTCAATTGCCGTGAACGCTTCCTTAGTGGGATTTGTAAATTTGTAAGCAGCCGTTGCAGATAAGCCAAGTGGGAATCGTTTAACCGTTTTTGCCGGTAGATTTATCACCCCGGTTGTATTATTTCCCCTCGTCCATGTTATATTGATTGGACGGCTAAGGCTATTGTATAACATTACAACAGCAGAGTCAGGCGATAATGTTGTTGGTACCGGGGTATAGTAAACATTCGAATACCAGGTTGCGGGATAAATCGGTACTTCCCTAGAAGAAAAGTTATCGATACCACCAAAATGAAGATCTACCCCTACAGGCTCTGTACTCACTAACGTAGCTCCTGACAATACATTTCCATTTACAAGCAGAGACTGGCCTTCGCTTAATGTATCAGTAACTTCAAATGTTCCGTCGTTATCCTTATCGATATTGATAACATTATTATTAGAAGCAGACCGTACAAACATAGCAGTATAAGCGAAATCCCTACTTGGAAAATTCTGTCCTGCGGGAATGGTGAAAGCCTGGCCGAAATCGGTTGTGGATGTTACGTTTGTTTTCATCGCCTGCACTCCTATCCTTGAAGGTTCGCCGCACACCTGTGTTACTGCAATCTGGCCAGAAGACTCGATCTTGTCTTTTCCATCATAAAAAATATTGGCAGGGTTACGAGGAAACGCAGGCATTGTATTATCGAAAACAATACTTCCGCCGGCAGGTATGATGTCATCAGAATATCCGGGGGCAATACCATTGTAAGGATTTCCGTCACCCCACACTTGCGTTGTATTTTGGATTGGATTCAAGATATCAGGTTCATACCCGTCCTCCCAATGATCCCACGTAACGATCATGCTTGGATACGGCATTTTAAGACTAATGATCGTACGGATATCATTACTTGGCAATGGCAAATACGCTGCAGCGCTGGAAGCTATCAAAGCTTTACGTACATCCTCTTCCGGATAAGTAATATAATACAGGTGACTCAGATTTGCTTCCGAGCAAGGATCGATGTACAAGGGATTTATAGTAACAACAACTTGTGCCGTGGCACACAGCGCTGTTGGTTTTGTGCTGTCGCAAATTTGGTAAGTGATTGTGTCGTTACCTGCATAAGACCCGTTAGGCACATAAACAAGCAAGCCTTTGGAAACAAACACGGTACCGTTGGCAGGTTCCCCTATAACACTGAGAGATGAGACATTGATATTATTGTTAGGATCGTAGTCATTTGCAAGTACATCAATTTGTAGTGGCGCACCACCTGCTCCTGTTGCAGAGTCATTTATTGCCACAGGAGGACAAGAAGAACATAATGAAAAGTTCATCGCCTGCACACTCGATACGGTGTTTTCAAAACCCTGTTTAGCGGTAGCGGCGAGGTTGATATTTCCAGAAGTCATTGGAGTAGTCCATGCATACTCATAGGTTTGAGAACAGCCGGAACTAGCTACCACAGTAGGGGTAATATTGGTGCCCGGAGGCGTAATGGCAAGTGTAAAGCTGGTAATATCATTCAAACCGAAAGGATCACTTACAGTAGTTCTTACATACACTGTATTTCCGCTTACCTCGCTGATGATAGGAGTACCACCGGGATTAGGAACTTTGTATACTGCCATACCGCTCGTTCCTATAAAGCTTGAAACAGGAAAATCAATTTTAGATGGAGCAGTTTTACTATCATACTCTACCTTAAAGCCTACACCTGCTTGTGTGGTAGTAAGAGTAAGTGATATTGCCTCCCCTGCAGCAATTGTTACGTCAGCAGGAAGATTACCAACAAATCTCAAAATACCGGTCGAGCTGGTATACGTAGGATTAGAAAGCTGGATAAGAGTCGTTCCGTTATAAGAAATATTTGCAGTAATGGTTGGATTCGTCGGCATCGTTCCATTAGCAATAACTACATAGTTAGTTACTGTTATTACGCCAGCCTTCACCGTTAAGGGACCGCATAAAGCAGGCGCCTGTGTAAAAGTTGTAGTTGTAATGGTTTTGGAAGGTTTAATGGAAATCCCTGCCGCAACCCATGTCTTTGTCGAGAAATTACCAGAGAGTCCAAATGTTGCATTTGCGCTTCCTGCCGCGCCAGGCTGTGTGGTTCCTGCACCGTTAATATTTGTCTGGGTTGTTGTCCAAATGTTTGTACCAGTGGTCGATGTTAAAGCACCGTTTGCTCCTGCTATCGCAAATACTAATTCGTTCGCAGCCGAAGGTATAGATAGTGAAGGATTACTTTGTGTGCCGGAGGTGGAAGCATAAGTACTAAATGGAGTAGTTTGATCTACGCCAGTGTAAGATGTAACGCCTACAACTACTCCACTAATTGCCGTTGGAGCCATGTTAACCACTACGTTTGCCGAGCCCGAGGCAGGGCTTAACAAACGGTAAATAGCAACTGTTTCCGTTCCGTCTGATTTTACTGTTCCTACGAGTGTTAACGGCACTCCTCCGTAGGTAATTGATTGAATGGCGGGGTTATTTGTGTTTGCGTATGAAACACCAACAAGCATTAAACGATCGGTACCTGTACCAATAGTATGGGGAACGGTTACAGAGGCACCACGTCCCGATGCGGTTGTCGTATTGTCTAAGACAACTACAGTATTAGCAGTTGACAAGGTAGTGGTCTGTACGGTAGTTAAGTCATTAGTATTTACCGGATCAACTCTGTCTAAAGCCTGGTTTGGATCAGACAAGTAAAGTGATGTAGTTACTTGTGTGGGGTTGATATTAACAATATGCGTTGCCAAAGAAGGACCGTTACATCCCGTTGCGGTTGCAGTGATATAGGTACTTCCGCTCCAGGTAGCATTAAAAGTTACCGCACCAGTAACCGAATTGATTGAATTTCCTGCCGAAATACTAGATGCGTCAAGAGTATAAGACATCCCCGTGCTGGTCGTGGCCGACGCCGAATAGGTTACTGTTCCGGCTGCAGCTGTTCGGGCAGAAGTTGCACCAAGCGCGAACGCAGGAGTACCTACCGTAGGTGTAATAGTAACTGTATGTGTTGCGCTAGAAGGGCCGTTACAACCAGTTGCCGTAGCAAAAATTTGTGAAGTGCCGTTGAAGTTTGCAGTAAAGGTAACCAGTCCGGTTGCAGCATCAATGGTGTTCCCAGCACCAATGCTGGCAGCATCGAGGCTATAAGTGATACCAGTAGAATTGGTTGCCGAGGCTGTAAAAGCAACAGAGCCTGACGCCTGGCAAATCGTTGATGCTGCTCCTTTTGCAAAAACAGGCGTTCCAACTGTGGGAGTAATGGTAATTGTGTGTACACTGGCTATAGGCCCGTTACATCCCGCAGCCCTGGCCGTTACCGTAGTCGTTCCTTTCCAGCTGGCTATAAAAACAACGGCACCAGTATTTACATTTATTGTATTGCCCGCAGTAGAACTTGCAGCATCAATAGTGTAAGTAATACCGGTAGTATTCGAAGCCGAAGCATTGTAAGTAACGGTTCCTGCTCCCTGGCAGCGTATCGAGGTAGGACCAGAAGCAAACACGGGCGAACCAACTGTAGGGGTAACGTTTTCTGAGTGAGTGGCAGTTGTTGGGCCATTACATCCGGTGGCTGTAGCTGTAATAACAGTAACACCTGTATAAGAAGCAACATACGTTACCACACCAGTTCCGGAATTGATAGTATTACCCGCGGCAAGGCTTGCATCGTCAATACTATAAGTAATCCCGGTATTTGTGGTGGCGGTTGCAACGTAAGTTACGCTTCCTGCCCCCTGGCATCTTGTTGAGTTTGCGCCCAAAGTAAAGGCAGGAGTTCCTACCGTGGCAGTTACGGTTACGGTATGCGTAGCAGTTATTGGTCCGTTACATCCTGCAGCGGATGCAGTTATAACTGAAGTTCCGCTCCAACCTGCTCTATATGTTACGTCGCCGGTGGCTGCGACAATAGTATTACCTGCGCCTCGGCTGGTTGCGTCTAATGTATAGGTAATACCCGTGGTATTGGTAGCTGATGCTGAATAA
Source organism: Segetibacter aerophilus (assembly GCF_007991655.1). Lineage (GTDB taxonomy): Bacteria > Bacteroidota > Bacteroidia > Chitinophagales > Chitinophagaceae > Segetibacter > Segetibacter aerophilus. The sequence goes on along the minus strand of NZ_BJYT01000001.1, from coordinate 561 downwards.
TTGACTGTTGCTGCTCCCTGGCACCTGGTAGAAGAATTTCCTAAAACAAATACCGGTGTACCAACGGTTGGGGTGGTGGTAACTGTGTGAGTATTTGCTACTGGTCCGTTACAACCTGTTGCAGTTGCTGTAATTATTGATGATCCTGACCAGGTAGCTGCATAAGTGACGGCTCCTGTAGCTGTATTTATAGTATTTCCCCCTGTTATGCTGCCGGCATCGAGCGTGTAAGTGAGACCGGTGTTTGTGGTAGCAGTTGCCGTATAAGGCACTGTTGTAGCTCCCTGGCAACGAATTGAAGTTGCACCAAGCGCGAAGACTGGTGTACCGACCGTTGCCGTTACAGTAACGGTATGTATGGCAGTTTTAGGTCCATTACAACCGGCTGCACTTGCGGTAATTCTGGTCGTACCATTCCAGGTAGCACTATAACTTACTGTTCCCGTTGCGGGGTCAATGGTATTGCCAGCGGCAAGACTTGTCGGGTCTAGGCTATAAGTGATTCCGGTAGTTGTGGTAGCGGTAGCAGTATAAGTCACGTCACCAGGACCCTGGCACCTT